>JBFXDS010000027.1:0-4429 GCA_050180895.1 Dongiaceae bacterium | reverse complement strand
CTGCCGCGGGTTCGCGGTGTGGCAGGCGGTGCAGCTCGTGGTGCGCGGATCGCCGCCACTCCAGCTGGTGCGGTACAGGGCCTCGCCGCGCTGCGCCGAGAAGGTTGTGAAGGCCCGATCGAGGCGCCTGGCCTCGGCCGCGTAGGTTGCGATCAGCGCATCGCGCAAGGGATCGCCAGCCCACGCCGCGACGGGCAGGAGGGCGAGGGTCGCGAGCAGCACGGCGCGCCGGTTCATCGCGCACTACCGTTCCGGCCGGTTGCGACGCGGCGGCCGAGCCCGGCCAGCCACTTCCTGCCGGCGTACATGTAGGTCACGAAGACGATGTGCGCTGCGACCAGCCACAGCGAGGTCTCGGCGACGGCTTCGTGCGGATCCTCCAGCCAGGTCGTGCCGTCGGCCAGCGCGCCCGACACCGCGACGAGCCCGACGACCGACAGCAGTACCGCCGCGAGCGCCGCGAATAGCGGATGACGGCCCTTGCGGGTCGACAGCCAGGCCCGCGCCGCCAGCCAGCTCACCCGGGGCAGGCGCCACGGGCTCCCCGTCGAGGCGACCAATCCCGCCGCGAGGCGCGCGGCGATCGCAGCCAGCACCGCATAGCCGGCGAACTGGTGGACGGCGTAGCCATCCTCGCCGGCCGACAGGTAGGCGACGAGAAAGGCGCCGGCGAGCCACGCATGCCACGCCATCAGGAGCGTCATCTGTGTCTTGCCGGCGCCCGGGTTCGACATCGCAGTCGTCCTCAATCGTGGTCGCCGCCGTGATGGCGGTCGCCATGCCGGCTGACGTGCTGGCCCTCGGCCTTGTGGCCGTGCTCGCCGTGGCGCGAGTCCTTGTCGATCTTGCCGCTGTCGGACCTGATCCCAGCCGGTGCCGAGAGGTAGCCGTTGTCCTGCGCCTGGGCGTAGACCAGTGCCGCGCCGCCGATGAACAGCGCCGCCACCATCCCTTGAAGCACCATCTTCCTCAGCATTTCGTCCTCCTTCGTTCGTGGACGGCTGCTACGCTAGCGACCGTCGCCTGAACGAAGGCTGACTCGTTCGTTCAGCCTCGGTTCAGGATCGGCGAGGTAGCTTGGGCGATGCGACGAATTCCGATTCTTGTCGTGGCGGCGCTGGTCGCCGGCGCGGGTGGCGCGCTGGCCGACAGCGGGCAAGACCATGACCGCGTGCGGCGTGCCGTCGAGCAGGGCCGCATGCTGCCGTTGCGCGACATCGTGGTGCGCGCCGAGGCGGCGTTCGACGGGCAGGTCGTCAAGGCCGAGCTCGAGGACGAGGGCGGCGGGCCGCTCTACGAACTGAAGGTCGTCACGCGCGACGGGCGCGTGCTGAAGGTGCGCTACGATGCGCGCACCGGCGCTCTCGTGACGCCGCGGGCGCGGGATGGCGGTCGATGAGGGTGCTCGTGGTCGAGGACGAGCCGCAGCTCGCGCTGCGCCTGCAGCGCGCCCTGGAGGCGGCCGACTTCGCCGTCGACGTCGCCTATGACGGCGAAGAGGGATGGCATCTCGGCGACACCGAGCCCTACGATGCGATCGTGCTCGATCTCGGGTTGCCCCGGATCGACGGGGTCACCGTCCTGCAGCGCTGGCGCAAGGCGGGACGCACGACGCCGGTATTGATTCTCACGGCGCGCAGCCGGTGGTCGGAGAAGATGGCCGGCTTCAATGCCGGCGCCGACGACTACGTCACCAAGCCGTTCGAGCTCGATGAGGTCGCCTATCGCCTGCGCGCCCTGATTCGCCGCGCCTCCGGCCATGCCCAGCCCGAGCTGGTCTGTGGGCCGCTGCGGCTCGACACCAACTCGGGACGCGTCAGTGTGAACGAGGCGCCGGTCCAGCTGACCGCCCAGGAATTCCGCATCCTGTCCTATCTCCTCCATCATCCCGGCCGCATCGTCAGCCGCACCGAGCTGATGGAGCATGTCTACGATCGCCATTTCGACTCCGATTCGAACGTGCTCGAGGTGCTGGTCGGACGCATCCGCCGCAAGATCGGGCCCGACCTGATCCGCACCATCCGCGGGCAGGGCTACATGCTTTCCGCCGGGGCGCCGGCGTGAGTGCCTCCCGGGAGCCCGTGCGACCGGGGACGTCACTGACCCTCCGTCTGGTCGCGGCGGCCCTGGTCTGGCTCGTGATGTTGTTGGCGGCGGGCGGCGTCGTCCTCGCGCTGGCGTTCCGCAGCTCCGTCGAGCAGGAGTTCAGCTATCGCCTGGACGCCGTCTTGAAGACGATCGTCGCCTCGGTGGAAACGGCGCCGGGCGGCGGGCTGACGATGAGGCGGCCGCTCGGCGATCCGCGCTTCGACCTGCTCTACTCGGGCTGGTACTGGCAGGTGACGCCGACCGACGGAAGCGCGCTGCGCTCGCGATCGCTATGGGATGCCGCGATCGATGTCGCGCCGGGCGGCGCCGAGATGCACACCCAGCGTACCGAAGGACCCAGGGGAGAGCCGCTGCTGGTCGTCGAGCGCGACCTGCAGTTCCCTGGCCAGCCGGGGCTTGTTCATGTCCTCGTGGCTGGAGACCTGCGCGAGGTGAGCGGCGGCGTGCGCCGCTTCGACATCCTGCTGGTCGAGGCGCTGGGGCTGCTCGGCCTCGGCATGATCGTGGCGATCGTGCTGCAGGTCCGCTTCGGTCTCGGGCCGCTGCGAGCCATGCTCGCCGATCTGAGGGCGGTGCGCGAGGGCGACGCGCCGCGTCTCGCTGGCCGCTATCCGTCGGAAGTCGCTCCGCTCGCCGAGGCCATGAATGGCGTGCTCGACAGGGACGCCGCGCTGATCGAGCGGGCGCGCACCCATGCCGGCAATCTGGCGCATGTCCTGAAGACGCCGCTGGCGGTGATGGCGGCCGAGCTGCAGGGCGCCGCCGACAAGACCGTGCTGACAGAGCAGCTCGCCGCGATGCGGCGCCTGATCGAGCACCAGCTCGGCCGCGCCGCGGCATTGGCGGGGAGTGGCCGGTCGTTGGGCGCGAAGACGGTTGTCTCCGCCGTGGTGGAGGGCGTGTCGCAGGTCCTCGCCAAGGTCCATGCCGAGCGCGATCTCGCCTTCGACATCGACGTCGATCCGCGGGCCGTGTTCCGCGGTGATCGCGAGGATCTCGAGGAGATCTTGGGCAATCTGATGGAAAATGCCTGCAAGTGGGCGAGGCGCCGGGTGAAGGTTGCGGCGCGCGAGCAGGGCGGGGCGCTTGTCCTCGCGGTCGAGGATGACGGGCCAGGGATGACGGCCGAGCAGGCCGCCGCTCTCGTCGGTCGCGGCAAGCGGCTCGATGAAAGAGCTCCCGGATGGGGGCTCGGCCTCGCTATCGTCGCCGACCTGGTCGAGGTCAACGGCGGCGCGCTGGAATTCTCGCGCTCCGAGCTCGGCGGTCTCGGCGTCTTTCTTTCCTTCCCGCGAGCGCCGGTGTAGCGTTCACGCCCGCGGGGTGGATCGTGAACGGCGCGATGCGTAGTTTGCGAATCCTCCGCGGCACCTCTCCTCCGATCTCAACAAGATCACAGTCGCGGGCGTTGCAATAACCGCAAAAAAACTGCCGCCGCAGAGGCGAGATTGCACGAAATCACAGGTTGGTGATCACAGCGCTGCTAGCTTTCGAGCCATCGACCGTGCTCCCCGAGCTTCGGTCGGAGCTGGAAGGCCCGAAGCGCATGAGCCTGCTCGTTGAAGGATCGGCCGGCACGCCTGTACGGCGGTTCGTCGTCACATCGGTACGCGGCGCGCGCCTTTCGCCGGGCCTGCTGCTGGCAGTTGCGGGCCTGCCTGTGCTTGCCGCGGCAGGGGCCCTGCTGACGACGCCGGTCATCCTGTCGAAGGCGATGACACAGGACCTGCTCTTCAATCTCGCCGGTGCCTGGCACGTCCATGCCGGTCATGTGCAGCACGTCGATTTTCACGATCCGACGGGGCGGCTGAGCTTCATCCTGACGGCCATCGGCTTTCGCTTGGTCGGGGCGATCCCGTTTGCCATCCTGGTCAATGTCGCCATCGTGGCGGCGATCCTGTTCGCCGCCTCTTTCGTTGCCACCGTCCGGCCGGCTCCTGGGACAACAGCTATGAAATTGCTGAGTTCGCCGCCCAAGTCGGTGAGATTTACACAATCAAGATTCGTCGTTCGTCAGGCACCTCTGATGTCTGGTATGGGATCGCCTGGACTGTTCAAGGTATCCGCCGGCCCATCTAGTGTCCTGATCAATAGATTCGTATCATTCCAGCCTGCTGCATGCTCACTCGCATGTGCGCGTTGCGACGAACGCAGGTGAAGCTGACTCGACTTCTCGGCCGTCGTTCAGCACGCGATCGTCGTCGAGGGGGCGTTCCTGCTAGCGAGGAAGGTCTCAAGACGACCGATCAACCGATCAAGTGTAAGCGATGTTCTCAGGCCGCGGCGCGGTCGAGCACTTTCGGCTTGACGTAGGCGAAGG
>JBFXDS010000026.1:0-12477 GCA_050180895.1 Dongiaceae bacterium | reverse complement strand
CGGACTCCCCACTGCCACCGCACCTCCTACTCTACTCGATGCGGACGATCTCAACTTACAAGGATGAGGGGGAATCTTGGTGGCACGAAGACAGGCCCTCATCCTGAGCCTGTCGAAGGACGCAGGACGTCGATTCCAGCTGCTTCTCAGAAGGTGACGCGGACGCGGTAGGCGAGGACCGCGCTGCCCTCGGCGGGGACGGGGACCTGCCATTCGGCCTGGAAGGCCTGGACCTTCTCGTGCGGGTGGCTCTCGCTGACGATCCGCCACTCGGCCGGGAACTGCTCGGCCACCGTCACCGTCACCGCCTCCGTCTTGGCGTTCTTGACCTCGATCTCGAAGGCGGCCTCGAAGACGCGGTCGGAGAGCTGCTCGAACTCCGTCTGCCGCGGTTGCGCCGTGACGTCGAAGGCCTGGCCGAGATCGAGATGCACGGTCTCGCCCTTGGGCGTGTGGTCGACCGAGTCCTCGCCGACGAAGAGGGCCTGGCCGCTGGTGTCGTTCTTGTAGACGCGGATGATGCCCTTGGGCAGCGGCACGCCGAGATGATCGGCCTCCTCGTTGTCGAAGGCGATGCGCACGGTCGGGTTGACGCGGGCCAGGTCGCCGACCCGGTAGTTGTAGGCCGTGCCGACATTGACGAAGCGGTATTCCTTGGTGACGGGGATGCCGTCGCCGGCGAGCAGCGCCACCTGCTTGGTCTGGTTGTCGGCGATGGTGGTGGGCCGTCCCAGCGTGTAGAGGTGGTATTCGAACAGCTCCTCCTGGGCCATCGGCGGCGGCGCGCCGGCGGCGTCGGCCGCCATGGTCATGGCCTCGCGGCGCAGCATCGGCTGCACTTGGTTGACGTCGCCGGCGACGAGCTGCAGCCGCGCGTCGCGGTACTCGGTGCCGCTGGTGTTGGTGAGGGTGACCCAGCCGTCGAGATCCAGGGTCTTCTCGTCGGCCGCGAGCTGGGCGACATAGTCGGCCTTCCAGGCGAGGCCGCCGGTGAGATAGCTGAGCTCGACCTGCTGTTCGCTGGGATTGGTGTTCTGCAGCTCCAGCACCAGGGTGGGGCGGGCGCGCAGGCGCGACGGCACCCGGTCGAAGACGACTCGGCCGGGATAGGCGGTCTCGATGCGATCGCCGATGCGGAGCACGAGGCCGCCGACGACGCTGAGGATGCGCGCCTCCTCGACCGTCTCGGCGCCGGTCTCCGGATTCGTCTTGATGACCCGGACGGTCTCGCCGACCGACTCCTCCAGCAACTTCTCCGGGGTGAGCAGGTCGAACTCGAAGTTCTGCTCGAGCACGCTGACCTGGCCGCCCGCGCTGTGCAGCAGCGCCGTCTCCGGCCGCATCTGCGCGCTGACGTCGATGAAGGCCAGGCTCTGGATGCCCGGCTCCAGGGCGACGCGGCGGCGGTCCTTCACCAGGGCCAGGTTCTCGTTGTAGATGGTGACGGCGACGGCGGTCTGCTCCTGCTGGGCGACGCGGACCTCCTGGGCCCGCGCCGGGGACGCGGCCGTGCCGAGCCCGGCGACGGCGGCGAGACAGGCGGATGCCAGCAGGATGCGCCGGCGGCTCATGCGCTCGTTCATGCGTGCGTTACCTCGGTTGCTGAAGGGCTGTTGTTGCCGAAGGCGGGCCGGCCGGCAAGGGCCGACCGGAGACGGGTTTCCGGCGATCGCCGGGGCGAACCCCAAAAGCGGCGGATGAACCCCTTGTCCAGCGAGAAAAGGCTGCGCCGGGGCGGCTCGTAGGGGCGAGCGGCGCTCGCCCGGTAACGGTTGGCAAAGAGTCCCGATGAGCGGGTTTCGGTTTCGGGGCACAAGGGCGAGCGCCGCTCGCCCCTACGCATTGAAAACCGCGCGATGGACCCCATGCCCAGCGGGGCGGCTGGGATGCGGCGGTGCCCGGACCGGTCGTGGCGGGAGGTACCCTCGACATCGAAAACTCGAAATTCAACCCTGTGGTAGATTGCGTGACCGCCAGGAGGCCCATCGTCTCCGTATGCCGGCGGGAGGGCGCGCCGATGCCATCGCCGCCGGCGGGTTTCGCAATAGTCCGATCCACGATGTCAAAAAGCCCGAACGAGGGCACGCGCCGTCCGCGCAGGAACCTCGCCGTCGCAGACCGAAGGGGTGGCCTGCTTCGAACAAAATAAGAACATTCTGTGCCGACGTCAACTGGAATCAGCGACGTGAGACGAGAAGACCTGGTATCGGTGCGGCCTCATCCGGGTGCCGGGTATAGTCCGCCCGATGCACGAGCCCAGGCGGGAGGATGCCCATGATCCGATTCAGCAACGCGCCGAGCGGCCGGCACTTTCTTCAGATCCCCGGTCCGACGAACGTTCCGGACCGGATCCTCCGCGCCATCGACCACCCCACCATCGACCATCGCGGGCCGGAATTCGGCGCGTTGTGCCGCGCGATCCTGGCCGGGCTCAAGACCGTCTTCAAGACGAGCGGGGACGTGGTGATCTATCCCGCCTCCGGCACCGGCGCGTGGGAGGCGGCCCTGGTCAACACGCTGTCGGCCGGCGATCGGGTCCTCATGGCCGAGACCGGCCATTTCGCCGCGCTGTGGCGCGACCTGGCCCAGCGGCTCGGGCTCCAGGCGGCGTTCATCGCCGGCGACTGGCGCCACGGCGTCGACCCCGCCGCCGTCGAAGCGCGGCTGGCCGAGGACCGGGCGCACGCGATCAAGGCCGTGGCGGTGGTACACAACGAGACCTCCACCGGCGTGACCAGCCGCATCGCCGCCATCCGGCGGGCGATCGACGCGGCCCGCCATCCGGCGCTGTTCATGGTCGATACCATTTCCTCGCTGGCGTCGATCGACTATCGCCACGACGACTGGGGCGTCGACGTTACGGTGGCCGGCTCGCAGAAGGGCTTGATGCTGCCACCGGGGCTGTCGTTCAACGCCATCAGCGCCAAGGCGCTGGCGAGCCAGAAGACCGCCCGGCTGCCGCGCAGCTACTGGGACTGGGCGCCCATGCTGGCCGCCAACAAGGCCGGCTTCTTCCCCTACACGCCGGCGACCAACCTGCTCTACGGCCTGCACGAGGCGCTGGCGATGCTGACGGAGGAGGGCCTCGACAACGTCTTCGCGCGACACGACCGCCACGCCGAGGCGACGCGGCGGGCCGTCCGGGCCTGGGGGCTCGAGATTCTGTGCGCCGATCCCGCGGAATATTCGAGCACGCTGACCGCGGTCCTGATGCCCGCCGGCCACGATGCCGACGCCTTCCGGAAAGCGGCGCTGGCGGCTTTCGACCTGTCGCTCGGCGCGGGGCTATCGAAGCTGGCGGGCAAGGTGTTCCGCATCGGCCATCTCGGCAGCTTCAACGACCTGATGCTGATGGGAACGTTGTGCGGGGTCGAGATGGGCCTGAGCCTCGCCGGCGTGCCGCACCGGACGGGCGGCGCCCAGGCGGCGATGGACTATCTGGCCGCGCCGCGCGGTCCAAGCGCAGTAGCGCCGAAAGATGCTTGAACCGCAGATGAACGCAGATGAACGCCGATATTCGCGAGCCTCGCGGCGCAGGCCGGCGACGCCGCCAGACTCGCCCGTCGCGCAAGCGGGATCTGCTCACGTCGATGCATCCGCGCGGCGCGGCGTAGCGGCGGGCGCGATTCGGCGCTAGGCTTGGCGCGGCAACGATCTTCCGGGGAGGACCAGCCATGGATCTGAAGCTGAAGGGCCGCAAGGCCATCATCACCGGCGGCAGCAAGGGAATCGGGCGGGCGATCGCCGACATGCTGGCCGAGGAGGGCTGCTACGTCGCCATCTGCGCGCGCAACGCGGGCGAGGTGGAAGCGGCCGTGGCGGCGCTGAAGGGCAAGGGGGTGAAGGCCACGGGCGAGGCCTTCGACGTGCGCGACGGGACGGCGCTCGCCGGCTGGGTGAAGCGCGCGGGCGAGGCGCTCGGCGGCATCGACATCGCCGTCGCCAACGTGAGCGCGCTCGACATGGACCGGAGCGAGAGCGCTTGGCAGAACGAGTTCGAGATCGACATGCTGCACAGCGTGCGCACGGTGGAAGCGGCGCTTCCCTTCATCGAGAAATCCGACGCCGGCGCGATCCTGATGATCGCCTCGGTCTCCGGCCTGGAGTTCGACTTCACCAGCCCGGCCTACGGCACCTTCAAAGCGGCGCTCATCCACTACGCCTCGCGCCTGGCGAGCACGCTGGCGCCCAAGCATATCCGGGTAAACACGGTGTCGCCCGGCAACACCTATTTCGAGGGCGGCATCTGGCAGAAGATCGAGAAGAACATGCCCGACCTGTTCAAGACCGCGCTGGCGAAGAACCCCTGGGGCCGCATGGCGACCGACCTGGAGGTGGCGAACGCGGCGGTATTCCTGGCGAGCCCGCGCGCGAGCTTCATCACCGGCGTGAACCTGGTGGTGGACGGGGCGCTGACGAACAGGGTGCAGTACTGAGGGGCATGACCTTCACCAAAGGGCAATCATGAGCGGTTGCCGCCCATACCCAAATTGGGTATAGATGTCGAGGTGGGGAAATGGCATACTGTCGTCGAGTCATCGCTGTTTGCGGCCAAGGCCGGCAAGCGCTTGAGCGAGCTTGAGCGGGATGGCATCGTCGACGGCCTTGCCAGGAACCCTTGGGCCGGCGCCGTGATTCCAGGTACGCATGGCGTGCGGAAGTGGCGCTACGCAGTCGGGGCACGCGGCAAGAGCGGCGGCGTTCGGGTCATCTACTACTTTTATGACGAAGGTTGGCCTGTGTTCCTTTTGCAGCTCTACACCAAGAAAGAGAAGGCGGATCTGACCGCGGCGGAGCGCAATGCCATGGGCAAGTTGGCACAGCAGTTGAAGGACAGCATGAAACGTCAGCGCAGCCGGAGAGACATGCAATGAGTAAGAAGGTGGCGGATGAACTCGCGACCGGCTTGCGGGAGGCCATCGCCTACGTCGAAGGACGCCGCGCCAGAGGCATGCGGGTGTGGGAGATCCCGCCCGGCGAGATCAAGGCTGCGCGCGAACGCCTGGAACTATCGCAGAGCGAGTTCGCCGACCGCTTCGGCTTCAGCGTACGCAACCTCCAGAAGTGGGAGCAGGGCGCCGCGCGGCCCTCCGGCGCCGCGCGGGCATTCCTAACGGTGATCGCGCGCGAGCCGAGCGCGGTGATGCGGGCGCTCGGGACGATGCGCGCCGCCGGCCGGGCGTCGTTGGCGAGGGTCGATAAACGGAGCGCACCGCGAAGGCGTCGCGGCATTCGTTCGCAATCGACATGACGCATGACCCCTCGCGCACAGTGGAGGTGGCGCCCATCCACTACGCCTCGCGCCTGACGAGCACGCTGGCGGCGAAGCACATCCGCGTCAACACGGTGTCGCCGGGCAACACCTATTTCGAGGGCAGCATCTGGCAGAAGATCGAGAGGACCATGCCGGACCTGTTCAAGACGGTCCGCAGTGAACGCCGCTCGTCAGGGTGCCCGAGCCGGGACTGCCTATTGCACGGTCGTGAAACAGCGGGCTAATATTTCACGAATAAGAAAATCCTGGACAGGGTCGAATGACGGGGGTTGCGGCACGCCGGCGGGAGCCGATCGGGCGTCCTGCGGAGGTTGCATCGGGCGGCGCGCTGCTCCGCGCGCTCGGCATGCGTATCCGAGAGCTGCGCAAGGCGCGCCGCATGACGCTGGCGGCGCTCGCTCGCCGCACCGGCATGTCGGTGAGCTATGTCAGTCAAGTCGAGCGCAGCCTCTCCAGCCCCTCGGTCGTCGCCCTCTACGAGATCAGCCGCGCGCTCGGCGTCAACATCAGCTTCTTCTTCGCCGACGGCCACACCGGGCCGGACAGCGAACGCGACTTCGTCGTCCGCGCCGCGCGTCGACGCAAGGTGGCGTTCGAGGCCGGCGCCGTCGACGAACTGCTGTCGCCCAACCTGGACGGCCGGCTCGAGCTGCTGCTGAGCCGCCTGCCGCCGGGCTCGATGAGCGGCGCGCAGCCATACACGCATGACGGCGAGGAAGGCGGCCTCGTCCTGGCCGGCCGGCTCGAACTGTGGATCGGCGACAAGCATTTCATGCTGTCGCAGGGAGACAGCTTCACCTTCGCCAGCAACCTTCCCCACCGTTACGGCAATCCGGGAAAAGCGGAGACCGTCGTGGTCTGGGCCATCACCCCGCCGAGCTATTGACGGGGCGGTATCATCTGAAACGTCAACGCAGGAGGAGACGATGAAAACACGAGCCGCGGGATGGATATGTGCATCGATGATCGCGATCGCCGGGGCCTCGACGACCGTCGCGGCCGGCGAGTTGAGCTTCCTCGGCTGGGAAGGCTACGCCGATCAGAGCTTCGTCGCCGATTTCGAGACGGAGAGCGACTGCAAGGTCACGGCCACCTATGTCGGCTCGAACGACGACTTTGCGCCCAAGCTCGCCGCCGGCGGCGGCGTCTATGATCTCGTCTCGGTCTCGGCCGACGCCGCCGGCGTGCTCGTGGCCGCCGGCCTGGTGGAGCCGATCGATGTCTCGCGCGTCGAGCGCTTCGACGAGATCTATCCCCTGTTCCGCACTGCCAAGGCGATCAACGTCGACGGCAAGGTCTGGGGCGTGCCGCTCACCTGGGGATCGATCCCGCTGATGTACCGCACCGACAAGATCAGCGAGGCGCCCGATTCCTACGCCGCGCTGTGGGACGAGAAGTACAAGGGCCGCATCGCCCTGTGGGACGACAAGAGCGGGCTCTACAACACCGCGCGCCTGCTCGGCTACGGCAATGTCTACGACCTCAGCGACGAGCAGCTCGAAGCCGTGAAGAACAAGCTCGTCGAACAGAAGCCGCTGCTGCGCAAATACTGGACCACGGCCGGCGAGCTCGTGAATCTCTATGCCTCCGGCGAGGTATGGATCTCGAACACCTGGGGCGGCTTCCAGGTGGCCGAACTGCAGAAACAGGGCATCCCGGTGAAGGAGTTCCTGCCCAAGGAAAAGGCCGACGGCTGGGTCGACAACTGGCAGATCGTCAAAGGCACGCCCAACGCCGACTGCGCCTACAAGTACATCAACTTCATGCTGTCGCCGCGCGGCCAATGCGGCGTGTCCAGCGTGACCGGCTATTCCGCCGCCAATCCGGTCGCGGCGAAGGAATGCATGTCGGCCGAAGAATATACGGCTAAGCACCAGGACGACATCGGCTACGTCGATAGCCTGGTGATGTGGGAAGCGCCCGCGCGGCTCGACATCTACACGAACACCTGGAATGCCGTCAAAGCGGCGGAATAGCCTTCAGCGCCTTCGCCGCGCGCCGGATCCGCGCGCGGCGGAGGCCGCCGGGCGATGGCGGCCGTGACGGTCCTCGAGGTCGAGCGCCTGACCAAGGTGTTCGCCGGCGGCATAACGGCCGTCGACGACGTCTCGTTCGCGCTGGCCGAGGGCGAGTTCGTCACGCTGCTCGGACCCTCCGGCTGCGGCAAGACGACGATGCTCCGGCTCATTGCCGGCTTCGAGTCGCCGGATGCCGGACGCATTCTCCTCGGCGGACGCGACGTGACCGACGACCCGCCCTACCGGCGCCAGGTCAATACGGTCTTCCAGGACTATGCGCTGTTCCCGCACATGAACGTCGCCGAGAACGTGGGCTACGGGCTGCGCATCGCCGGCGTGGCGCGCGCCGACGTCGCCCGCCGCGTGCAGGACGCGCTCGCCACCGTCGACCTCCTCGGCAAGGCCAACGCGACCCCGGCGCAGCTCTCCGGCGGGCAGCGCCAGCGCGTCGCCCTCGCCCGTGCCATCATCCGCCGCCCGAAGGTGCTGCTGCTCGACGAGCCGCTGTCGGCGCTCGACGTCAAGCTGCGCGAGGCGATGCAGGTCGAGCTGCGCCATCTGCATCAGAAGCTGCGCATCACCTTCATCCTCGTCACGCACGACCAGAAGGAGGCGCTGGCCATGTCCGACCGGGTCATGGTCGTGGACCGGGGGCGCATCGTGCAGAGCGGCACCCCCAGCGAGCTCTACGAGCGCCCGGCCAGCCCCTACGTGGCGGATTTCATCGGCACCGCCAACCTCCTGCCCGCGACGGTCGTCGGCGCGGAGGGCGACGTGCTGGTGGCGGCCGTCGGGGATGCGCGGATCCATGCGCGCCCGGCGCGCAGCTACGCTCCGGGGACGGCGGTGCTGCTGGCGATCCGGCCGGAGAAGGTGCTGCTGGACGAGGGGCGGAGCGACGGCGGCGGCTTCACGGGCACGGTCGTCGAGACGCTGTTCCAGGGCAACGCGCTGCGGCTCAAGCTGGACGTGCGCGACGGCGCGCCCTTCATCGTCGACCTGCCGCTGCGCTCGACGCTCGAACAGGTCCGTCCGCCGTCGGCCGGCGCCGTGCTCGCGCTGAGCGTCGATCCGGCCAACGTCATCGTCTTCCCGGCGGAACGGCCGGCATGAGGCTGGCAACCCGCCGCCGTCTCGGCACATTGGCGGTGCTCGCGCCGCCGCTCGCCTGGACGCTCGTCTTCATGATCGTGCCCTATGCGATCATGTTCGCCTACAGCCTCTACCGCAAAGAGTCGCTGGCGTTCGTGCCCGACCTCAACCTCGGCAACTATCTCGCCCTGCTCCTGGACCGCCAGTACAGCCAAGTCCTCCTGCGCACGCTCAAGATCGCGCTGATGGTGTCGGCGGCCGCATTGGCCCTCGCCTATCCCCTGGCCTACTTTCTGGTCTTCAAGGTCCGCTCCGCGCGGCTCCGCCTGTTTCTTTACATGGCGGTGATCGTGCCCTTGTGGGTCTCCTACCTGCTGCGCGCCTACACGTGGAAGACGATCCTCGGCAGCGAGGGCGTGCTCAACTCCTTCCTGGTGTGGACGGGCATCCTTTCGGAGCCGACCCCGCTCTTCCTCTACAACCAGTTCTCGATGGTGCTCACCCTCACCTACATCTTCATTCCCTTCATGGTGATGCCGATCTACACGGCGCTCGAGAAGATCCCGCGCAGCCTGATCGAGGCGTCCGGCGACCTCGGCGTCGGGCCGGCGCGCACCTTCCTGCGCATCACCCTGCCCCTCTCGGTGCCGGGCGTGCTGGCCGGCGTGACCTTCACCTTCTGCCTCACCTTCGGCGACTTCATCGCGCCGTTCCTGGTCGGCGGGCCGACCGGAACCATGGTGGCCAACACCGTCCAGGCGCAGTTCGGCATCGCCTTCAACTGGCCGCTGGGCGCGGCGCTGTCGATCGTGATGCTGGCCATCGTCATCGCCATCATCTCGCTCAGC
Source organism: Dongiaceae bacterium (assembly GCA_050180895.1). Lineage (GTDB taxonomy): Bacteria > Pseudomonadota > Alphaproteobacteria > Dongiales > Dongiaceae > JBGPEQ01. The sequence continues at coordinate 3,244 of JBFXDS010000026.1, read as the reverse complement.
GACCGGTTCGAGCGCGCCGGCCGCCTGGACCTGGCCTGAGACGATGACCGCGGTCGCCATACCCGCGGCGGAGCCCGCAACGGCGATCCCGCGCCGGCGCCGGCGACGCGACAAGGCGGCAGTCGCGCTCGGCGCCTTCGCCGGGCTCGTCCTGCTCTTCCTCTATCTGCCGGTGGTGGTGCTGATCGTCTTCAGCTTCAACGACAACACGGTGACCACGCTGCCGCTGCGCAACTTCACGCTGCGCTGGTACGAGCAGCTGCTGGCCAACCGCGACATGCTCGCCGCGATCGGCAACTCCTTCTACGTGGCGAGCCTCGCCACCGGCCTGACCCTGCTCATCGGCGTGCCGGCGGCCTTCGCCTTGGACCGGGCGCGCTTCCCGGGCAAGGCGGCGTTCCGCCGCATCGTCGTGCTGCCTCTGACGCTGCCCGGCATCATCACCGGCATCTCGATGCTCAACCTGTTCCGCATGCTGGGCTTCAACCTGAGCCTCAACACGGTCATTCTCGGCCACGGCACGGCGCTCATGGCGATCGTGCTCACCCAGGTCTACGCCCGGCTCCAGCGCTTCGACCGCCGGCTCGAGGAGGCCTCCGACGATCTCGGCGCGCGGCCGTGGCAGACCTTTCTGCACGTCACGCTGCCCAACATCCGCTCGGCGGTCATCGGCAGCGCCCTGCTGGCCTTCACCCTCTCCTTCGACGAGATCCCCGTGACCTTCTTTCTCACCGGCCGCGACAATACGCTGCCCATGTACATCTATTCGACCCTGCGCCGCGGCATCACGCCGGAAATCAACGCGATCGGCAGCATCATCGTCGTCGCCTCGCTCGTGCTCATCCTGCTGTCGGTGCGCCTGCTGCGCGAGGACGGCCGGAGATAACCGGCCGCGTCCGGAACCGGCTCGCCTGCAAACCGCCATCCCATGCGCGCCTTGGCCGCCGACCATGGCGGCTTCGGGGTCGGACGCCGCCGCCGTTCCTTCAGGCGGCCGAGGGTCCTGCGTCGCCCTCCGCCATCCAGGCGTCGAGGAGCGTATAGCCGACCGCGAGGATCACGGGACCGAGGAAGATGCCGATCAGCCCGAACGCGATCAGCCCGCCGATGACGCCGGCCAGGATGAGGAGCAGCGGCAGATCGGCGCCCCTGCGGATCAGGACGGGGCGGAGGATATTGTCCAGGCCGACGGCCAGAATCGTGCAGATCAAAAGAAAGACGGCCCAACCGGGATCGCCCACGGCGAACATCCAGACGACGGCCGGCACCAGCACCAGAGCAGGCCCGATCTGGGCGATGCATAGCATGAACATGACGGCCGAGAGAACCGACGCGAAGGGGACGCCGGCGACCGCCAGGCCGATGCCGCCGACGGCCGACTGCACGAGCGCGGTGACGACCACGCCAAGCGCAACCCCGCGGATGGCCTGACCGGCCAGGAGCACGGCCTGCTCGCCGCGCGCGCCGGCCAGACGCACCCCGAAGCGGATGACGGTCGCCGCCACGCGTTCGCCCTTCGCATACATGATCGCGGCGACGGCAACCGTGAGCAGGAACTGGACGAGGACCATGCCGAAGCTGCCGACCGCCGCCACGAACCATTGCGTTATCGTGCCGGCATAGGGCAACGCCTTCTGCAGGAGCTCGCGAACGCCGGCATCGCCTGCCTCCTGCCAGGCGCTCGCGGCCCTCGTCCCGACGAGGGGCAAATCCGCGAGCCAGGTCGGCGGCGGCGGCAGGCCCGAGGCGGCAAGGGATTCCGCCCGCTGAACGATGAGGCCGGCATTGTCGACGATCGTGCCGATCGCCAGCCAGAGCGGCGCGACGAACACGAGCAGGAGCATGACGGTCATTGCCGCGACAGCCAGGGCGCGGCTGTTCCACAGCCCCGCCTGCACCTTGCGCATGAGCGGCCAGGTCGCGATCACCAGCATCGCCGCCCAGACGACGGCCGGCAGGAACGGGCGAAGGATCCACAACGACGTGCCGATCAATCCCCCGATGAAGAGGACCGCAAGCGTCACGCGGGTGAGATCGGAGCGAAGCTCGGACACCTCAGCGCCCCCGGGCACAGGGTCATGAGCACGACAACGTCATCGGCACGGCGGCGCAGGACGTGCCGCGGCGCCGCCGCACAGTCGTCCTCCCTCTCTTTCTCAAGAGGATAGTAGACGGCAAGGAGAGGTGTCCACCCACCCTATTCCACGATCTTCCAATAGGAATCCTTGCGCGTCACCTTCCCATCCCGAAACGTGTAGAAATCACAACCCCACACCTCTACCCGCTGTCCATCGCGACGGGTGCCGGTCAGCGTCCATTTCGATATGCCGCTGCCGGCCGCATCGTCGACGAAATGCTGCTCGTTCCCGTAGTGGACATCGGGGAGCCCTTCGAATCGTCCAGCCAGGGCCGTCCGCACATTCTCCTTGCCTTCGAACCGCGCCCCCCAGGGCCGGCTTCCTCTGGGCATTTCCAACACGCAGTCATCGGCGAAAAAATCCATGATGCGGTCGAGATCGTGCGCGTTGAAGGCGTCGCACAGCCGTTTCAGGCTCTGACCGATGTCGGACATTGGAGTCCTCCCTGCAGCATGCTCATACCGAGCGGCAGCATAACAGGAGGGGCCGGCACGTCAGGTGTTTTCGCGCAGCGCCTCCAGCCGCAGGGGCAGCGGCGGGCCGAGCCAGAGGGCGTGGGCGGAATGGTCGGCGACATCGTCGCCGGTCAGCGGGTGGACGAGGACGCTGAGATCCCGGCGGTTGAGCATGAGCCAGGGGACGAGGCGGGGAAATTCCTCGACCGCGAAGGCGACCTGGTACATGGCGGTCGGGTGCGGGCCGACCGGCCGGTCGTGCCAGCGGCCGAGCTGCACCGCGAAGCCGGCGCCGAGCGCGGCGCGCAGCGACTAGGCGACCGCGCGGGTCTCGGGCGCGTAGTAAACGTGCGCGTGGTAGCCGCCTATGCCTGCAGGATCGGGCATGGCCGCACAATACCCATGCACGGGCACGGCGGGCAAATGCGGCGGCGGCCAAAGAAGGACTCACCACAAAGCTCCCACCAACTGCGTCGACCTGCGAGGCCGTGAAACCAACCCCAAGGGACTTGCTCTCCGTTGTCACCCCGGCTTTCGCCGCTATCGGATTCACACATCTTTGGCCACCTGAGCGCCGAGTTTGATGGCATGGAAGCGATCGAGACCATGGCGCATGACTTCGGGCCCTGGCTTTCCATAGTAGCCAGTCCA
>JBFXDS010000025.1:0-20277 GCA_050180895.1 Dongiaceae bacterium | reverse complement strand
ACCCGCAAAGCTCGCCCTCATGGCCGTCCTGCGCAAACTCCTCTGCAGCCTCAACGCCATGATCCGAGATCAACGCGACTGGAGCGAACCCCTCACACACACAGCTTGAACAACACAGTTGCTACACCATCGAAATCGAGCGATGGACCCCATGTCCAGCGGAGCGAACGGATGGTGGTTCAAGGGACGAACGAAACCGGTCGGCCGGAGTGTTCGGGCGCGGGCGATGCTGGGCGTATATACGATGTCAAACATCGGCGCCGCCGGACGCGGCGATCGCCGCGCCGGAAGCAGAGGCGAATGATACGAACAAAATAGGAACTTGTCAACCGGCCTTTGCGGCCCGGGCGTCGCCGTCAGCGGCGGACGCGGAACATCAAGCCGAGCATCAGGACCAGGAGGGCGGCGCCGGCCCACATGAGCCAGTCGCCGACGGTGACGGCCGTCGCGCACAGGTCGGGATAGCGGGTGCAGGTGTCGGGGATGCCGCCGATCGCCCAGCCGGCCAGGACCGCCACGGTCAGCAGGAGACAGGCATAGGCGCCGATCAAGATGGCGCGCTCGGCGAAGCGGCCAATCCGCGTCCACATGGCGGGCCTCCGGGAGCAGCGGGACGCCAGGATGCGCCGCCGCGGCTTAACGGACGGTTAACCCTGCCGACGTCGGCGGGGCATCGCTTTATTCCCCCGCCCCTTGTGGGCGGGGGTGAGGGCAAGGAGTTTACCTAAAGTGTGGCTTTAACCGGAATTCGGCATGAACGAGCAGCATGATTCCGGCTTTTGCCGGTGCTGATCATGTCGAAGATTTTTCCGAGATAGCGAGCGTCAGCCGCCGCGCTCGCATCCCACTCGTTCCCATTGTATTGCCGCGATAACAAGAGCTGGCCGCGATCTGCCAGCGTTCGAATATGATTGGCGCGCCCGCGTATCAGGTCTCAGGCACATCGTCACAGGTTCATTACAAAACCGACGTCATTCAGACCGCGAATGATGAAGGGCCCGATCAGGAACACGAAGAACGGTGTCGCCGCAGCGCTGGCGATCGCGGCCCACTTCAGGAGGCCTCCAGGATCGTCCATGTCCCATTTGAAGCTGAAGCTGTACCAGCGAACGTCGCCGGTGACGTTCTTTCTGGGTGCGATCAATATGCCCACGAACGCGAGCGGAATGGACGTCGTGAACATCAGCCAGGAGGTTGTCGCCTGAAACGCTGAGAAGTACGTGTAGGTCCCATGCTCGTTGTGCGCGTAGATGAGGCCGAGGCTTTCATTCGGCTCACGAGGAGCGCTGCGAGTCCACATGGTGGTCAGAGCAATGAAACAGGAGAACGACGCCAAGCCATAGCCGAAGAGCAGTCCCGCGACGATGTTCCTGACTATTCTCATTTGTGCACTTGCCACGGCTCCAACTCACCCGCACACCATTTTACAGGACCGACGGCAAGGGAATAGCTGCGTCGTGACGTTCCCCGAGTCGTCGCGAGCCAGCCGGGGCATCGCGATCACCGGCGCATCTGCCGTCGTGTCATTAACCACACTTTGGGTAAACGCCTTGGGATGAGGGGGCGGGGTTTTGCGCGCGGCAGCGCGGCCAAAGAATCAGTGGTCGTCGAAACTCGCCGTGCAATCGCGGAAGATTTTAATGTGCTCGTCAGTCATAGCGCCAACGCCGACGCCGCTCTTTTTCGCGCCTGCCGGCGCGAGACCCCGCCCCCTGGCCCCGCCCACAAGGGGCGGGGGAATACGGCGAGTCCGGCTAGCGCGTCTGCTCGCCGTCCCAGTAGCGGCGCAGGCCGGACATGTCGAAGATGTCGTCCATCGAGCGGAGGGCGCCGACCGCCATCTTGTTCGAGTCGGGATAGACGCAGACCTCGTTGGGGTTGCGCTCGCCGATCATCAGGTAGCTGCAGGGGCCGGGGCCGCTGTTGAGGAAGGAATGGCCGACCTTCTGCCCGGCCGGGAAGCAGACATAGTCGCCCGCTTTCATCTCGTAGCGCGCGTCGCCGAGGAGCAGCGTCACCTGCCCGTCGAGGATCAAGGCGTGCTCCTCCTCCAGCATGTGATAGTGCAGGGGGCACAGGCGCCGGCCGGGTGCCGGCGACTCGATCAGCAGGCCGACGCGATAGGCCGCGCCGACGGCCGCGCGGGTGAGATGCCTCGAGCGGCCGCCGAACCGCGTGCCCTCGCCCGGCCCTTCCTCGTTCCATTCCACGTCGCGCGACGCGATCGGCGGCTTTGGCGTGGCCGGCGCCTCGGGCGCGGCGGCCGCGGCATCGGACGGCGGCCGCTCGCCCGGCGGGAGGCCCGTGTCCTCGCCGTCCCAATAGCCGCGCGCGGCGGCGAGATCGAAGATCGCGCGCCGGCCCAGCGCGCGCACCAGCACCTTGTTGGAATCGGTATAGACCACCACCTCGTTCGGGTTGCGCTCGCCGACGATCACGTAGCGGCAGGCGGCGCCGCTGTCGTTGACGAGGCAGTGGCCAGCCTTCTGCCCGGCCGGGAAGCAGACGTAATCGCCCGCTTTCATCGCGTAACTCTCGGCGCCGACGCGCGCGGTGAGCGCGCCCTCGAGGACGTAGACATGCTCTTCCTCGAAGATGTGGTAGTGCGCGGGCGCGCTCTGCCTGCCCGGCGGCAGCTCCTCGATCGACACGCCGACGCGATAGTCCGCGCCGACGGCGGCGAGGGTGAGGTGGCGGTAGCGGGAGGCGAAGCGCGGAACGTCGGACACGTCGGTCCAGGCGACGTCGTTCGAGGATATCGGCTTCGGCGGCGCGGGTTTCTCTGTCGACATGGCGGCAACCTCCCTGGCGATCCGGCATCGGGGCGATGCGCCGACGAGTCTTGGGCCAAGACGGCGCGGCCTTCAAATGTCAATCGAGGCACTCTCCTAGTTGTGAGGTGCAACACAGTCTTTGGCCCGGAACGCGCGCGATCGATCGCGGAGAAGGAGAACGGCGATGCGCCATGGGCTTGGCCGAGCATGACGTCATCAGGTTTCGGCGCCTTGGCCGCGGCGAGTTGGACCAAGGGCCAATTGTGTCAGAGGCCATTCCTGTCGCATAAGATTCGGAGATCCTGGACTCGTCCCGTCGTGAGCGTGCGATGATATTCTCGTCGACATGTCGCGCAGTCCTCATCCTATGCTTGGCAGCGTCGGGGGTGGCCGGATGCAATGCCCAACAGGACATCGCCGCTGAACTTCTCGAAGAGCGGGACATCGCGCCCGGGGCCGGGCCGCCGAGCAGCGCCGTGCATTTCGCCCTCGGCAGCGCCCGGCTGACGCGGGAGGCGCGGAGCACGATCCACGCCGCGGCCATCTCGGCCAAGGAGAGGAACGTCACGCATATCCGCGTCGTGGGCTATGCCGATGCTCTGGGATCGGCGGCCGGCAACGAGCGACTGTCGCGGCGTCGCGCGCAAGCGGTGGCTGCGGAACTCGTGGCGAACGGTGTCCTGCGGGACCGCATCACGATCGACTGGCACGGCGAGAGGGAGCTGCCGGTACCGACTCCCGACGGCACGCCCAAGGCGCAGAACCGTGTCGTCACCATCGGCCTCTGAGGCCGCTTGGCAGGGCGTGAACAATGTCTGCTACGATCCCGTTTTTCCCAGTCGGAAAACGGCTGCTGGTCTTTCCGGCGACCTTGGCGCAGGATGGGACGATCGACCTACGCCGACGGGCGTTGGCTTCGACGAAACAGCGGGGGCAGCATCATGTTCCGTCCAGACCGGAGCGGCCGGCGCTGGCGTCGGTTCGTCATACTTGCCATGACGGGTCTCCTGCTCTGGCAGTCTTCAATCCAAGCCAAGGCAGCTGAAACGATCCAGGATCCCAAAGCCTGGGCTGACAACATCATCCGTATCATCACGACCCGGAACGCGGACGACATTCTGAACACCTTGGGGGCAGCCACGAGTGCGGAAAAGAAGGCAAACCTCAAGGTCGAACTGGGGCAGCTCTGGGAATTGCTGCCGACGGCCGGTGACATCGTGTCGACCGACCTGATCGCCCAGCGGGAGTGGGGCAAGTCGCTCGTCATGTACTGGTACTACCTGGACTTCGAGACCAAGGTCCTGGTCGTGAGCCTCCGCTTTCGGAAGCGCGGCACCGGCTGGGAAGTCAATCAGTTCAACTTCACCAACGACATGGACGATGCCAAGCTGCCTTAGGCAGCCCCCCGCGGGAGGCGTGCGACCGCATTTTCGCCTGCGGTATCGGTTGGCCACCGTCGCCTATTCGGCAGCCAGCTCCTGCTCCAGAGATCGAAACGCGTCGCGTACGTCGGCGCAGCTGGTTCGCCCCGAGGATACTTCGTCGCCGCCGGAGTCGAACGCGAGTGCAAACGCGATGCGGGCGCCCGCGGAATCGTCCTTGTCGACAGCTCGTTCGTCGATCTCTCGATAGACTGCCTTCGACGTCTCCATGATCCGGCGGGCGTCGAGCTCACATGCCACTGCAGCACCGATAATCCTACCGCCGGTCGCGGCCACGGTCTTCGCGCTGCTCAATTCGGCGACGAGGGGAGCGGCTGCAATGGTCGTGGACATCGCGAGCAGCATCGCGAGTCCCAACCTCGTCGCATCTGCGGGGCTCGCCAAGTTCCCCTCCCCGTTGCCGGAACTCCAATATGCTACAGCGATTCGAGCCCAAGAACAGCCGACGCCCGGCCCGAGTCGGAAGATCGCGGAACAGGGCCATTTCCGCCTGCGTCGAACGTCTGCGACGACCCCTTTTCACGGCTCCTGCTCAACCCGTTTCTCTAACCCCATTTCTCCGACCCTGGTGTCTCCGAGTGCCCTAGGACACCCGAGCAACCGCCTCCAACTGTGAGGCGCAACACAGTCGGCCGCTGCCATCCGAGATACAAGCGACCCGAGCTGGGACATCCAACCAGGCCGCCGCTGGCTCGCGAGCCGTGGCGCTTCGAAGGAGGCATCGACGATGACGTCATGGAGCCGCCGCCTTGTCGGTTTGACCGCGTGGATATGTTGCGCCGCCGTGGCGGGGGCAGAGGAGCCTCCGGCGCCGGCCCAGCCCGAGGCGACCGGCACGGGCATCGAGGCGCTGCCGCGCGATGTCCCGTGGGACACCATCGTCGTCGATTGGACCGAGCCGCGCTACAAGATCGAGGCGCTTCGCTTCAAGGCGCGGGACGAATCCGGCGCCGACTGGCCCGGCAGCGACGAAGTGATGGTCACGACCCAGGATCCCGAGGGCAATCCCGACGGCTGGACCGTCTCCGAGGAGATCGGCGACATCGATTCGGGCGACACGCACGAATTCGACCCGGCCGTGAGCTGCGTTTTGGCCGTGCGCCCCGGCGTCGCCCTGCTCGGCAAGACCTCCGTGTGCGACGAAATCGGCGCGCCGGCGCCGCTGCGCTTCATGGTCGAGATGTGGGAGAAGGACGACGGCATCACCGTCTTCCCGGGCGCCGGCCTCGATTGCAAGGTGCTGCCGCCTTCTGCGGGGGGCCATGCCGGGCCGCACTGCGCGAACGACGGCGAGGGCGACGACTTCCTCGGCCGCGCCCGGATCGAGCTGTCGGCGCAGGAGCTCGAGGCGGCGCTGCCCCAGGTCGGCGCCGAGCTCGTGCAGACCGTGGTCCTGTTTGCCTGCGGCGACAATTTCGGGGCGTGCGCCGGCTGGTTCCTGCCCGACTACAGCTTCACCTTCCGCGTGACGCGCCTGCCCGATGCGCGGACCGACTTCAAATCCGAGCTCGAAGCGGCGATGCGGAGGAGCGGCGCGCGCTTCGAGACCGAGGCGGTCGTCTCCGGCCTGCGCTCCCTGCGCGCGCCGGCGCCGCGCAGGATCGAGCCGGACTCGGGCGACGGGTCGTAGAAATCGAAGGAGGCTGTCATGGGTTGGGCTGCGTTAATCATCGTCGGGGCACTCGCGGTCGTTGCGACCGGCTACATCATCGGACTCGCCGTCTCAAGCCCTGGAGAAATCAGATCGCCCGCCGGCGGCGACCCGAACACGTGCGCGGACTTTTGTATGGCATGGGAAAGATCGCGCGCCGCCCTCTGCGGGGCTCTGAGCAACCTGGCTGCGGCAAGGGCGTTTGCAAACTCGTGCTGGAATGCCTGGCTCGCGGCCCTGGCCACAGCCGCGGCGCTGACGGCCGCCTCCGTGGCGGCTGCGTTCATTCCGTTCTTCGGGGGCGCGATCGCGGCGACGCTTTCCGCGGCCGCCCTCACCGCGATGGGCACGGCGGTCACTCTCTATGCCGTGTGGCTCGGCGCCGCATTGGCGGTGGTCACCAAGCAGAATGAGGTCGGGAACAGGGAGAACGAGGTGCAAGCGGCGCGGCTGAAGGTCCTCGAGAACTGCCCGGCAGACGAAGCCGCCAGGTGTCTCGCGGCTCCGGCACCCTGCTAGCGGGACCGGCTGGCTTATCTCTTCTCTCTCTTTTGCGGCCCAGTATGTCATCCGCCCTGCTGGCCCTGTGTTGACGTATCCCCCTGATTCGCAGGAGGCGGCGCTCCCGGTGCTGCGGGATCGTCCCGCTTTCCTCCTTCGGGCAATTTCTGCCCGGTTGCGGTCGAAGGATCGCTGAAGGCACTCACCGTTGTGTACGCTCCGCCGACAAACACCAGTAGGCTCACGACACCCAGGACAAAAGACAGCTTCCTCGCGTTGTCGGCGACCTTGTCCGGCCAACCCTTCTGAATAGCGACCTGCGCCCAGAATGCCGCGCCGATCCCTCCAATCGCAAACACGAGGCCAATTGCGAATACAAAAATACCCCCCTTGATCCAGTCGAGATCCGCGGAGAGCCCGCTCGTTCCGCCGCCGGGTGCTGTCCCAAACACATCACCCAATAGCGCCAGGACCGCGATAACCGCGCCGCCATTGATTAGGATCAACGCCTGGAAGCCCGAGGTAGTCAGGTCCGAGGTCGCACCAACTCCTGCGGCCTTAACGGCAGGATCCGGCGATTCCGCCGCACGTGCGAATGCGCTATGTGCGGCGTAGCTTGCCCACGACTTGAGTCTGTCGGCATCGGCTTCGGAAATTGCTACGCCAGCTGCACTTTTGAGTTGGTTAGCTTTCTTGATTTGCTCTTCGAGTTTGTCGGCGATGTCTTTCTGGGCTTCCAGCAGGCCCTCCGTATTGGCCTTCGCTCTTGCCTTGGCCGCTGTCGCCGCTCGATTGAAGTTTTCCACCAGCGCTTGGATATCTCCGGAAGATTTTGGCTTCAGGCTCCTGATGATCCAAACCGTACAACCAAGCACGACAATACAAACGATCCCTCCGATGACGCCGCCGATGAGCCAAACGTTTTCCATGAGAGCTCCCGTTCCTGTTTGCGACTTCAGCGATTCGGCACCCGACATGTGCCACTAGCGGGAGTGAAGGGACCACACGGGTGAGGGTCCTATGGCCCTCACCGAGAAATCGGTATCTGACCCCCGCGAGATCGAGTTTGGAGACCCCACTCCGCGATGCTAGGGTCTCGCCAATGGTCCTGTAACGGACCTTCCGGGAAATACAATCAACCCTTCATATTCCCATGCTTTTCCACGCAGGCCGTCATCTCATCAATCGCCACATGCCAACACTGTGCCTCGGTTGAAAGGACCACGCTCATCGGCTATGGCTTGGTCGCAAGCTCGTCGAATCCCAGCAATCGAGCTGGATTGAATGTGTCAAACTGCCACCTTGGAACCCGCTCCCGGTGAGCCGCAAAGCCATCCATAAGAGGACTAAGAGCTTCCTTACTCTCGACCCCCAGGAGCACCTTGGAGCGATCGAAGAAGCTGGCTGACCGTGACCGAGCGAATACCTCGAAGGCTGCGGAATGTCTGTCCGCGTACAGGAGGGTTTCCGGCCACCAGTTCCACGCCTGATGATGAAGATGGGAACGTAGGAACAGCACGAAATCTGCCTGCATGATATGTCTGAATTCGAGGCCGACGCCTTTGCAGCGCTGGTGGAGGAGATCCGCCTGAAGAGACAGCCGACGCAAGTCCAGCCGCTTGTTACGGACATCAAGTGAGTCGATGTGATTCTGAAAGACGTCGAACTGCACCATAGCATCACGGCCATACTCTGACCGCCCTGCAACGTAGTACTCGTTGGCCATCAGATACGCGGCAGAGTCGAACCTCTCGTGTCGAATGAGACACGCCAGCCCATATAGAAAAAGCTCGTGGACCACGAATCTGAAGTTGTCGAACCCCCAGTTGTGCCAGCTACGAGCGCCTTCCGGCCGATCCAGGTAGGGGATTAGCTGCTCGAAGAATCGGTGCAAGGCGGTTCGCGTCTCCAGAGTGTCCCCGTACATCGCGAGTGCGATGTACAGCTCTACAACCTCGTTCCGGTACGGCGTGAAGGACTCGATGCTCTCCACGACGGCATCATCGAAGGGCTCAACCTTGAATTCGAGACGGAGCTTCTCCATCTCGCTCGCGAAGAGGGCGAAGTACTCGGTGACCGCTGGTACGGCGTGGTCGCGGTGGTTCCTCACGGCGTCCACAGCCCGACGATGCGAGACTGACGTGGCGAGAGCGGGACCAGCGTTGTCCTCCAGGAAGCCCGGCTTCTTACCCAATGGCGGCCGGACATGAAGCGGCTTGTCATATATCCACCGGATAAGTTGCTCGAAGTTCTCGGCGATCTTCGCAGGGTCGGTGTAGTCGATGTAGACCCGCGACTTGTAATAGGCAGGCAGGTACGCCTTGCCCCCTTCGTCTCGCTCCATCACGACGGCGACGAACTTGTTCTCGTCCTGCTGTTCGTAGATTTTGCGCGAGATTATCTGCGCCTCGGTGCCGACGCCTCCGGCTCGACGGTCAGCCTTGTCGGCATAAGCCTTGTCACAGACCAGGATGACCTTCTTGATTTCCGAGTCGGTGACCATCCGCTCCATAAATTTGTCGGCGTCGTGCCCTTCTTTGAGGTTCCACTTGTCGATGATGACGTCCACGCCCGACTCGACAAGCTGCGTCGCAAGTTCCAGCACCCGCGCCTCGTAGTCCGGTGTGGTCCAGCTGTAGGAGACGAATAGCTTAGGAGCGATCATCGCCGATCTTCTAGGGCCTCTTGAAGCGCTACGCTCCTCCCAAACAGAGGGGCCACGAATGTTCCTGGGCGAGCGTGAGTCACCGCAAACCGACGCCCTCGCTACGCCTGCTTGGCGTCGATGATGCCTTTGCGGATCGTGCGGGTGCGGGTGAAGAGGTCCTGGAGCTTGTCGCCCTCGCCCCAGCGGATGTTGCGCTGGAGGGCGGCGAGGTCCTCGCTGAAGCGGCCGAGCATCTCCAGCACGGCCTCTCGATTGTTGAGGAACACGTCGCGCCACATCACGGGATCGGAGGCGGCGATGCGCGTGAAGTCGCGGAAGCCGCTGGCCGAGAACTTGACGACCTCCTTCTGCGTCGCCTCCTCCACGCCGGTCACCGTGCCGACGATGCAGTAGGCGATGAGGTGCGGCAGGTGCGAGGTGATGGCCAGCACCTGGTCGTGATGCGCCGCCTCCATGATCTCGATCATGCTGCCGCAGCGGCGCCACATCTCCGCCAGCTTCTCCACCGCCTTGTCGTCGGTGCCGGCCGGCGGGGTGAGGATGCACCAGCGGCCCTGGAACAGCTCGGCGAAGCCCGACTCCGGCCCCGAATGCTCGGTGCCGGCGACGGGGTGGCCGGGCACGAAATGCACATGCTCGGGCACGTGCGGGCCGAGATCGCGGATGACGGCCTGCTTCACCGAGCCGACGTCGGTGAGGATCGATCCGGGCTTCAGATGCGGGCCGATGGCGGCGCCGATGGCGGCGTAGGCGCCGAGCGGCGTGCAGACGATCGAGAGGTCGGCGCCGGCGACGGCGGCCGGGGCGTCGGCGTGGATGCTGTCGACGAGGCCGAGCGCAAGCGCCTTGTCGCGCGTGCGCGCGCTCTGCGCGTGGCCGGCGATGTGGCCGGCGAGCTTGTGCCGCCGCATGGCGCGGGCCAGCGACGAGCCGATGAGGCCGATGCCGATGAGCGCGACGCGCTCGAACAGCGGGGCGGTCATGGCCGTGGGCCTTTTCGCGCGACCGGGAGCCCCACCCTCACCCCCGGATCAAGTCCGGGGCAGGCTCTAGCCCTCTCCCGCCTTGCGGGAGAGGGGACGCTGTTGGGTTGGCCGATCTCGATAGCCCCCTCGCCCGCGCAGCGGGAGAGGGTTAGGGTGAGGGTCTCGCGCGGCAGAAGGATTTTTGCACGCGGAGGCGCGGAGACGCGGAAATTTCTCGTAGGGGCGGCCGGTGGCCGCCCGTGCGGCTGACGGTCCCGGTCGAGGCGCCCGTGCATGATGCTGTTGATGGACGGGCGGCCGCCGGCCGCCCCTACAAGGACTCCGCGCCTCCGCGGCTCCGCGTGGCAGAGTTGTCCGGCGAGATGCGTGGGCGGCATGGCGGGCTCCCTCCTAGGCCTCGGCGGCGCGGCGCTTGAGGTCGTGGCCGATCGCGGCGAAGGCGTCGAGGGCGTCGGCGACCAGCGCCATCTCGTCCTCGCGGCCGACGGTGATGCGCAGGCAGTCGCCGAGGCCGTAAGGCCCGAGCTTGCGCGGGAGGATGCCGCGCGCGTTGAGGAACGAGGCCGCGGCGTCGGCGTCGCCCGCCGCGCCGCGCGGGAAGCGCACGAGCAGGAAGTTGCCGGCGCCGGGCGGCGCGGCGAAGCCGGCGGCGAGGACGCGCTCGCGGAACCAGGGCAGCCAGCGATCGTTGTGCGCCTTGGCCGCCGCCAGATGGGCCTGGTCCTCGAGCGCGGCGAGGGCGGCGGCCTGCGCCGGCGCGGCGGTGTTGAACGGGCCGCGCAGGCGGTGGAGCACGTCGACGACGGCCGGCGGGGCGTAGGCCCAGCCGATGCGCAGCGCCGCCAGGCCGTAGATCTTGGAGAAGGTGCGGAGCATGACGACGTTGCCGTGGGCGGCGACCAGGCCAGCACCGTCCTCGTAGCCGGCCGCGCCGACATATTCGGCATAGGCGGAATCGAGCACCAGCAGCACGTCGGGCGGCAGGCCGGCCTGCAGCCGCCGCACCGCCGCGGCCGGCAGCAGGGCGCCGGTGGGGTTGTTGGGGTTGGCGAGCAGGAGGATGCGGGTGCGCGGCGTGACCCGCGCCAGCAGGGCGTCGATGTCGGCGGCGAGGTCGCGCTCGGGCGCCGCCACGGGCGTGGCGCCGGCGCCCTTGGCGGCCAGCGCGTACATGAGGAAGCCGTATTCGCTGTAGAGCACCTCGTCGCCCGGGCCGGCATAGGCGCGGACCAGGAGGGCGATCAGCTCGTCGGAGCCGGCGCCGCAGACGATCTGATCGGCCGGCAGGCCGTGCCGCGCGGCGATGGCGGCGCGCAGCGCCTCGGCGCCGCCGTCGGGGTAGCGGTGCAGCTCGTCGGACAGCCGGCGATAGGCGCGCACGGCCAGCGGCGAGGGGCCGAGCGCGCTCTCGTTGGAGGCGAGGCGGATCACCCGCGCCTGGCCGGGCAGCGAAGCGTCGCCGCCGCGGTAGGGCGCGATGTCCATGATGCCCGGGCGCGGCGTCAGCATGGTGCCTGTCTCATTCCGCTTCACACGCTCTCCGAGATGATTCGATCAATTCGCACGCTCTTTGCCGGCATTGAGCATCGTGCCACGACGCAAAAGGATATTGGCACGCGGAGCCGCGGAGGACGCGGAGGATCTTCGTAGGGGCGGCCGGCGGCCGCCCGCGCGGCCGACACCAGGCGAAACCTGGACGCATCGTGCATCGGCCAGACGGGCGGCCGCCGGCCGCCCCTACAAGGGTTTCCCGCGGCTCCGCGCGCAAACATCTCCGCGCGCGCCGAGCGGTTGCCTTCGAGGGCAATTGTTTCCCGCATCGAGACTCCCTGCCTAATCCAGCTCGGCCGCCGTGAGCGGGAGGGCGTAGCCGCCGACGGGCCAGACGGCGGCGATGTCGGCGCGCTGGCGGGCCAGGCGGAGGAAGCGGGCATCGTCGGGCGCGACGCAGCCCTCGACCTCGATCAGGTGGAGGCGGCGCGCCGCCTCGTTGGGGTCGCGCCAGAACTGGACCGCCAGCGGCGGCAGCGCCACGCCGGCGAGGGCGTCGCGCAGGCCGCCGCGGCTGATCTCGGCCGACGCCTCGAGGACGAACAGGCTGCAGTCGCGGCCGGTCGGCTCCTGCGGCGCGCGGCCGACGACCAGCGCCTCCACGGCGCCGCCGCGCAGGTTGCCGGGGGCCCCAAAAGGAAGCCGCGCGATGACGCGCGGCTGGGTGTCGTCGCGGCTGACGAGGAAGGGCCACCAGGGCTCCGCGTCGCCCTCCTGCGGCAGCGGCAGCACGCCGACGGCGGCCGACCCGTCGATGACGGCGCGCAGCACCTGCCCGGCCTTCTCATGCGCGGCGGCCGGCGTCAGGCTGCCGAAATGGTCGCGCGCCAGGTCCCAGTAGCCGCCGCCCTCCTCCGGCGCGTAGACGGCGACGGCGAAGGGGCCCTGCTGCCGCAGGGTGGCCGAGAGCATCTCGCGCCACATGCGCACGACGGTGGCGCGCGGCAGCGAGCCGCGGTGGCGCTCGACCAGCCGGCGGATGATGAGCGCCTCGCGGCCCGGCCGGAAGAAGCCGTTGCGCGGGCCGCCGCCGTTGCCCTTGAGCGCGCCGATCTCGGCGACGACGGCGGAGCGGCGCATCAGCAGGTCATGCAGGGTGGTGTCGATCTCGTCGATTCGTCGGCGCAGATCGTCGATCGCGGAGTCGGCGGACGGCATGATGAAAGTGGTCGATGCGAGGCGCCAGTACCAGAGTCACAATCGGCTGAGACACCCTCACCCTATCCCTCTCCCGCAAGCGGGAGAGGGGACTCAGACGTGCCGCTTGCTCGCGCGAGTCCCCTCTCCCGCTTGCGGGAGAGGGCCAGGGTGAGGGTAAGTCAGTCTCCCGCCAGTGATAGTCGGAGCCCCGGCCAAAAGCAAAGAAAACATTGACAGCGCCGAGCGCGAATACCTAGGTATCGCCAATGACTTAAGGGCCAGTCCGCCGCGTCGACCCCAGCGATGACCGCGTTGTCCAGGAGCCACCCCGCCCGCGCCGAGCTGCCCGGGCACCGCGTCACCTTCGGCGCCGACCAGCCGATGCGGCTGGATTCCGGCATCGCCTTCGGTCCGTTCACCATCGCCTACCAGACCTACGGCACGCTCAACCGCGAGCGCTCCAACGCCATCCTGCTCTGCCACGCGCTGTCGGGCGACCAGTATGCGGCCGGCATCCATCCGGTGACGGCGAAGCCCGGCTGGTGGGAACTGGCGGTCGGGCCGGGCCTGCCGTTCGACACCGACCGCTACTTCGTCATCTGCTCCAACGTGATCGGCGGCTGCATGGGCACCACCGGGCCGAAGGAGATCAACCCCGCGACCGGCAAGCCCTACGGCCTGAGCTTCCCGGTGATCACCGTCGGCGACATGGTGCGGGCGCAGAAGCTGCTGATCGACCATCTCGGCATCGAGCGGCTGTTCTGCGTCACCGGCGGCTCGATGGGCGCCATGCAGGCGCTGCAATGGGCGGCGGCCTACCCGCAGTCGGTGTTCGCCTGCGTGCCGATCGCCGGGGCGGCGCGGCACACGGCGCAGAACATCGCCTTCCACGAGGTGGGCCGCCAGGCGATCATGGCCGATCCCGACTGGTGCGGCGGCAACTACCAGGTGGAGGGGCGCAACCCCAGCCGCGGGCTCGCCGTGGCCCGCATGGCGGCGCACATCACCTATCTCTCGGAGCCGGCGCTGCACCGCAAGTTCGGCCGCAACCTGCAGGACCGCAGCGCGGTGACCTACGGCTTCGACGCCGATTTCCAGGTGGAGAGCTACCTGCGCTACCAGGGGTCGTCCTTCGTCGAGCGGTTCGACGCCAACACCTACCTCTACATCACGCGGGCGATGGATTATTTCGACCTCGCCGCCGAGTTCGGCTCGGTGGCCGACGCGTTCCGCGCCACGCCGGTGCGCTTCTGCCTCGTCTCCTTCACCAGCGACTGGCTGTTCCCGACCAGCGAGAGCCGCGCCCTCGTCCACGCCCTCAACGCGGTGGCCGCCAACGTCAGCTTCGTCGAGATCGACAGCGACAAGGGGCACGACGCCTTCCTGCTCGACGAGCCGGAGTTCTTCGCCACCCTGCGCGGCTTCCTCGACGGCTGCGCCGAGCACCGCGGGCTGTGAAGACTAAGAATCACCGCAGAGACGCAGAGGCGCAGAGATACCGAGATGGCCGACGCACCCGACGCGCTCACCAGCCGCGTGATCGGCTTGGCGATCGAAGTTCACCGCGCGCTGGGACCGGGCTTGCTCGAATCAGCCAATGAGGAATGCCTCTGCTTCGAACTGACGTCCCATGGAGTCCGCTTCAATCGGCAGGTGTCGCTGCCGGTCGTCTACAAGTCCGTACGCTTGGACTGCGCCTATCGAATGGATATTGTGATCGAGGGCCTCCTGGTCGCCGAGCTAAAGACGGTCGAACGAATACTCCCTGTGCACGAGGCACAATTGCTCACATATCTGCGACTCAGCGGAATGACGACGGGATTGATACTCAACTTCCATGCACCCGTTCTCAGGGAGGGCATCAAGCGCTTGGTGCTAGGCCGTTCGCAATGAACCTCCGCGCCTCTGCGCCTCTGCGGTTCGACCTTTCTGTCAGCCTAGCCACGCCGTCGGAAGGAGAATTGCCATGACCGACGCCGCCGCCGTGGCGGCGCGCCAGATGGCGGCGGAGAGGCTGCCGACGACCGACGCCGGCATCCGCATCGACCTGCAGCTGATCGCCGACATGATCGCGCCGCGCTCGCGCGTGCTCGACGTCGGCTGCGGCGACGGCGCGCTGCTCGACCATCTCGTGCATGCCAAGGAGGTGGACGGCCGCGGCATGGAGATCAGCCAGGCCGGCGTCAACGCCAGCGTCGCCCACGGCCTCTCGGTCATCCAGGGCAACGCCGACACCGACCTGCAGGACTATCCCTCCGACGCCTTCGACTACGTGGTGCTGAGCCAGACGCTGCCGGCGACCCGCAAGCCGCACCAGGTGCTGCGACAGCTCGTGCGCATCGGCCGCCACGCCGTCGTCTCGTTCCCCAACTTCGGGCACTGGCGCGTGCGCTGGAACCTGCTGACCCGCGGGCGCATGCCGGTGACCGACACCATGCCGCTGCAATGGTTCGACACGCCGAACATCCATCTGTGCACGATCCTCGACTTCGTCGGGCTGTGCGACACGCTCGGCATCGTCCTCGAGAAGGGCCTGGTGATCAGCCGCAGCGGGACGCCGAGCCCGATCCGCTCCGCCGCCCTCGCCAACCTCTTCGGCGAGCAGGCGCTGTTCCTGCTGCGGCGGGGATAGCGGATCGCCCTCACCCCCGCCCTCCCCCGCGGCGCGGGCGAGGGGGCGACCGAAACCGGCCGCCGCGACCGCGAATCACTCTTCCGCCGTGTCGACGATCAGGTGCGCGTGCGCTCGATCGAGCGGCCGGCGGCGGGCTGCGGGAAGGGAACGATGACCGGCCGCCGCCTGCGCTTCGCGCGCACGCCGGGGACGGCGTAGATCTGCTTGCCCGCCTCCATCAGCACGACGCCGCCGAAGCGCGCCAGCCAGCGCCCGCAGATGCGCTCCCAGGCCGGGGCGGTGCGCAGCAGCGTGCGCGAGCGGACCGGCGGGATGAACAGCGCCTGGCTCGCATTGGTCGGCGTGAACAGGTTGTCGCGCAGCAGGCGCGAGAGCTGCGGCGGCGAATAGGGGTGGCCCTGGCCGAAGGGCGTGCGGTCGGTCTGCGCCCAGATGCCGCGCCGGTTCGGCACCACGATCAGCAGCCGGCCGCTGCCGGAGAGCACACGCCAGATCTCGCGCAGCATGTCGCGCACATGCTCGCCGCAT
The DNA here is from genome assembly GCA_050180895.1 of Dongiaceae bacterium. Classification (GTDB taxonomy): domain Bacteria; phylum Pseudomonadota; class Alphaproteobacteria; order Dongiales; family Dongiaceae; genus JBGPEQ01. The sequence continues at coordinate 4,401 of JBFXDS010000025.1, read as the reverse complement.
TCGAGGCCGTGGACCAGCAGCACGCGATCGATCGACAGGTCCGGCAGCGGCAGCTCGGTCTCGTCGGCCAAGGCGACAGCGTTCGGCTCCTCCGGCGGCCAGGGCATCACCCCCTGCCCCGCCGGCATGATCGCCAGCACCCGCTCGGCCTCGTCGCGGTACTGCCGCAGATAGGGCGTCGCGTAGCCGACGCCGAGCAGCGACTGGCCGCCGAGGTCCGGCCAGAGCGCGCGGATGCGCCGGCGGATCAGGTGCCGCGTCACCTGACCGAGCCGGGTCTCGTAGAAGTCGCGCAGATCGACGACGTCGTTCCACATGACGGCCGTAGCATAGCAGAAAGCTGTCAGCCGTCAGCTATCAGCCTGGTGAAAATTCGTTAACGGCCGCGCTTGACGCCAGCCCTGCTCTGGCTGATAGCTGAACGCTGACTGCTGAGAGCTTCTCCATGCAAATCGAACTGGTTCCGCTGCTGAAGGACAACTACGCCTATCTGCTGCACGACGCGGCGACGGGGGCGACGGCGGTCGTCGACCCCTCGGAGGCGCGGCCGGCGCTGGCGGCGGCGCGGGCGCACGGCTGGAAGATCAGCCACGTGCTCAGCACCCACCATCACTGGGACCACACCGGCGGCAACCTGGAGATCAAGCAGGCCAGCAACTGCATGGTCATCGGCCCCGGCTACGACCAGGACCGCATCCCCGGCATCGACGCCGGCGTCGAGGAGGGCGACCGCTTCGCGCTCGGTGCGGCGGTGGCCGAGATCCTGTTCATCCCCGGCCACACGCGCGGCCACATCGCCTACTGGTTTCCGGGCGAGGCGGCGCTGCTGTGCGGCGACACCCTGTTCTCGCTCGGCTGCGGCCGGCTGTTCGAGGGCACGCCGGCGCAGATGTGGTCCTCGCTCGACAAGCTGCGCAGGCTGCCGCCGGAGACACGCGTCTATTGCGGCCACGAATACACCCAGGCCAACGCCCGCTTCGCCCTGACCATCGAGCCCGACAACGCCGACCTGGCGGCGAAGGCGCGCCAAGTCGACGCGGCGCGCGCCGCCGGACGGCCGACCATCCCCTCGACCATCGCGGAGGAGCGCGCCGCCAACCCGTTCCTGCGCGCCGACGAGCCCGCGGTCGCCGCCGCGGTCGGCTTGGCCGGCGCCGACCCGGTGAGCGTGTTCGCCGAGGTGCGCCGCCGCAAGGACAGCTTCTGATGCGCGGCGTTGGAGCTTGCCGATCCTATAATCTTCTCCGGCGTCACCCCCGCGAAAGCGTTTGGATATGTCTATATCTGTCGCGTTTTGACGCAAGGCGTCTCAACAGAGTCCCCTCTCCCCTTGGGGGAGAGGGACAGGGTGAGGGGTCGCGCGCGGCAGCGCGAAGAGACCTTGTTCAAATCGGCACGCGAAAATCCAGACACTGGGTGCGGTACTCCATTTCCTGTGCACCATCTGCCCGGGATTTCATCGGCGCCTGCCGGCGCCAGACCCCTCACCCCCTCTCCCCCAAGGGGAGAGGGGATTCTATTGAAGGGCGTAGAGCTAATCGAACGAGCGGAGACGTCTCCATGAAACTGCGTTACTCGCCCGCCAGCCCCTATGTCCGCAAGTGCCTGGCCCTGGCCCACGAGGCCGGTCTGGCCGGCCGCATCGACCTGGTGCCGACGGTGGCCGCCGATCCCTGCAGCGGCCTCGCCAACGACAACCCGCTCGGCAAGATCCCGGCGCTCGCCACCGACGACGGCCAGGTCCTCTTCGACTCGCCGGTGATCTGCGAATATCTCGACAGCCTGCACGGCGGCGGTAGGTTCCTGCCGCCGGCCGGCCCGGCGCGCTGGACGGCGCTGCGCCGCCAGGCCCTGGCCGACGGCCTACTCGACGCCGCCCTGCTGCGCCGCTACGAGTCGGCGCGGCCGGCCGACGAGCAGTCGCCGGGGTGGCACGACAAGCAGAAGGCGGTGATCGCCCGCGCGCTCGACGCGCTGGAGGCGGAGGCCGACCGGCTCGGCGATCCGGCCGGCCCCGTCGATGTCGGACAGATCGCCATCGGCTGCGCCCTCGGCTATCTCGACTTCCGCTTCGCCGCGGACGCGTGGCGCGAGGGCCGCCCCAAGCTGGCGCGCTGGTACGAGGGCTTCGCCAAGCGGCCGTCCATGGCGGCGACCGTGCCGAAGGACATGACGTGAGCGACGCGGCCGCGGCGATCATCGCCCGGCTCGGCCTGCGGCCGCATCCCGAGGGCGGCCATTTCAGCGAGACCTATCGCCATGCGCCGGAGGGCGGCGGCCGCGGCCTGGCGACCGCCATCTACTACCTGCTGCGCGCCGGCGAGGAATCGCGCTGGCACCGGGTGACCGACGCGGTCGAGATCTGGGCCTACCATGCCGGGGCGCCGCTGGCGTTGACTCTGTCCGCGGATGGCCGGCATATCGCGCCCTGCCGCCTCGGCCCGGGAATCGCCGACGGCGAGCGGCCGCAGGCGGTCGTGCCGATCGGCTGCTGGCAGACGGCCCGCAGTCTCGGCGACTGGACGCTGGTGTCCTGCATCGTCGCGCCGGCCTTCGAGTTCAGCGACTTCGAGATGGCGCCGGCCGGCTGGCAGCCCGGCTGACGGCGACCGGAACAGGAGACAAGGCCATGGCACGCGCGCTCGATCTGTCGCTGCGCTCCTACGCATCGCAGACGCTGCGCCACAGCCACACCCATCACCAGATCGTGCTGCCGGTCGCGGGCGTGCTGGAGATGGAGATCGCAGGCAAGGGCGGGCGGGTCGCGAGCTGCCAGGCCGCGCTGATCCCCGCGGGCGAGGACCATAGCTGCGAGGCGGCCGGGGACAATTGCTTCGTGGTCCTGGACTGGACAATGGATGATGCCCAGGATGCGGAGTCGGCGCGTCTGCTGGACCTCGCCGAGAGCCGCCCGTTTCTGGCCTATGACCCGGGCCTGCAGCACCTCGTGAGCTTTCTCGGCTGCGAACTGCGCGACCGTCCGGCCGCGCGCGGGCGCGGATGGGGCGCGTTGCTGCTGTCGGCCATGGCCGCGCGCACGGCTGCCCGGCCAGCCTGCCCGCGACAGATCGCCCGCGCCATCGCCTACATCCACGCCCATAGCGACCGGCGCCTCGGCGTCGCGGAGATCGCCCGCGCCGCCTACTGCAGCACCAGTCAACTGCATGCCCTGTTTCAGCGCCATCTCGCCACCTCGCCCATGGATCATGTGGCGGAGGTCCGGCTGGAGCGGGCGATGTCCCTGTTGGCCGCAGGCGACGACCCGATCAGCGCCATCGCACTCCGCACCGGCCATGCCGACCAGAGCGTGCTCACCCGCAGCATGAAGCGCCGCCGCGGACTGACGCCGGCGGAGTGCCGCCGCCGTGCCTGGGCCGGCCGCTTCGGCGGAACAGCGTAGCCGCGGCCAAGGAGTCCGGAGTCCCGGTCAAGACGGCCGCCCTACCCGGCGCGTAGAGTATTCTCCGATAGTCCCGCAGGAATGCCGGAGGAACCCATGCGCCTCACCGACTTCGCCGCGCTCAGCTTCGATTGCTACGGCACGCTGATCGATTGGGAGACCGGCATCCTGGCGACGCTGCGGCCCTGGGCCGACCGCCACGGCCTGGGCATCGGCGACGATGCGCTGCTGGCCGAGTTCAGCCGGATCGAGCCAGCGTTGCAGGCGGCCCGCCCGGCCACGCTCTATCCCGACGTCCTCGCCGGGACCTTTCATGCGCTCGGCCGGCGTTTCGGCCGCGCCGTGAGCGACGACGAAGCCGGCGCGTTCGGACAATCCGTCAAGGACTGGCCGGCCTTTCCCGACAGCGCCGACGCCCTCGCCTATCTCAAGCGGCACTACAAGCTGGCGATCCTGTCGAACGTGGACCGCGCCTCCTTCGCCCACAGCAACCGCCGGCTCGGCGTCGAGTTCGATCTGGTCGTCACCGCGCAGGACGTCGGGTCCTACAAGCCGACGCCGCGCAACTTCGAGGTGCTGCTGGAGCGGCTGGCGGCGCTCGGCGTGCCGAAGGCACGCGTGCTGCACACGGCCGAGAGCCTGTTCCACGACCATGTGCCGGCCAAGCGCTTCGGCCTCGCCACCTGCTGGGTGAACCGCCGCGCCGGCAAGGGCAGCTTCGGCGCCACCCGCGCCCCCGACGAGTCCGTGACACCGGACTGGCAGGTGACGAGCCTCGGCGCGCTCGCCGACCTCCACCGCAGGGAGAGCGGCAGCTAGCACCCGCAATCACGATTGCCTGAAATACCCTCACCCTAGCCCTCTCCCACTTCGTGGGAGCTTTGCAGAAATCATCGCATATGATTCTCTGGCAAGGAGAGCGGCGAGGCGGGAGAGGGGGAGATGGGGCATCGAACGGATGAGCAGCTGAGTTTGGCGGAAGCGCTGATGCATCCGCGGCT
>JBFXDS010000024.1:0-23263 GCA_050180895.1 Dongiaceae bacterium | reverse complement strand
CGGTGGGCGCCGGCCAGGGGAGGCGAATCTTGCACGCGGAGACGCGGAGACGCGGAGGTCGCCGACCTTTGCACGCCAGGAAGGCCATCCCACAGGGCTTGCAGGTATCGGCATGCATGCCGGAGACTCGGTGTCCTCCGCGGCTCCGCGTGCAAACCTTGCCCTGCCAGCCGGCATGTCCGCCGTGCGTCCTTCGACAAGCTCAGGAAGAGAAAAAATCTTGGTGGCACGAAGAACGCTCCTCTTCCTGAGCTTGTCGAAGGACGCACGGCGCCTGGCCCCACGCTCATGCAAGACATCCTGCTGACAGCGTGATGTCAGGAGGGTGCGGGCGGGCGGCGTTGATGATCCGCCGGGCCGTGCCTAGATAAGGTCGGCACCTCAATTCTTCCGGGCGGAGGTTACATGGGCGAAACCGCGAGCGCGGCGTCGCGCGCACTGGTCGAGCGCGCGGCCGAGTGGCTGATGGCGCAGGCGCTGAAGGACGCCGATCTCGAAACGGTCGTGCGCGGCTGCTGCGAGCGGCTGCATGCGGCGGGCGTGCCGATCGCGCGGGCGCAGCTCTCCTTCTCCATGCTGCATCCGCTCTATCGCGCTATCGGCTTCACTTGGCGGCGCGGGCAGGGGCTGCAGGTCGACGCCTACCGGCACACGCCCGGCAACACGACGCCCGACCGCTGGCTGAAGAGCCCCTACTATCACCTGAAGCGCCACAGCCTCGACCATCTGCGCCGCCGGCTCGACATGGGCGGCGCGGCCGAGTTTCCCATCTTCGACGACCTGCGCCAGGAGGGGCTGACCGACTACCTCGCCTTCACCAGCAGCTTCGAGCTGGACAAGGGGCAGGGCATGCTCGGCTCCTGGGCGACCGACCAGCGCGGCGGCTTCACCGACGGCGAGATCGAGGCGCTGCTGGGCATCCAGGACACGCTGGCGGTGGCCTGCAAGATGGCGGCGCGCTCGGGCGTGGCGAAGAGCGCGCTCTCCACCTATCTCGGCGCCCAGGCCGGCGAGCGCGTGCTCTCCGGCCAGATCAAGCGCGGCGACGGCGAGACGACGCGCGCCGCCATCGTCTGGGGCGACCTGCGCAACTCGACGGGGATGGCGGAGACCGGCCGGCAGACCTACATCGACAACCTCAACGCCTTCTTCGACGCCACGGCCGGTGCGGTGGCCGACGCCGGCGGCGAGATCCTCAGCTTCATCGGCGACGGCTTCCTCGCCGTCTTCCCCTGCGGCCGCAACCAGAAGGACTCGAGCGAGGCGTGCAAGCTGGCGCTCTCGGCGGCGCTCGAGGCGACGCACCGGATGGCCGAGACCAATCGGCAGCGCGCGGCGGCGGGCGAGCCGCTGCTCGGCTACGGCCTCGGCCTGCATATCGGCAACGTCATGTTCGGCAATGTCGGGCTGGCGGAGCGGCTGGCCTTCTCGGTGTTCGGCGCGGCGGTCAACGAGGTGGCGCGGCTGGAGACGCTGACCAAGAAGTTCGCCACGCCGATCGTCGCCTCGGAGGAGTTCACCGGCTATTGCGGCGGCGACTGGGCGGCGCTCGGCCGCGAATCGCTGCGCGGCGTCAACGCGCCCATCGCCGTGTTCCGGCCGGCGACCGTGGACAAGCCGCCGGCGGCGCCGATCATCAAGCGCAGCCGCGTGCGCGACCTCAGCGACGCCGAGGCGGTGATCCTGCTGTATCGCGACAGCCCGGCCGAGGGCCAGATCGATCGCATGTGAGGGTCGCGCCGGTCGGCAAGCCGGATGTTTGATGCACGCCGTCGCGTCTCCGCGTGCTAAGAATGCGTCGCGCGCGGCCGTCGCGGCGACGGCGAATGTCGTGAGCAGGGGCGGCGGCACAACGACGAGGGGAGGGGCGATGCGGCAAGTCATCCTGATCGAGCTCGGCATGGGCGTGGACCTGCAGGGGCAGGACGTGACCAAGGCGGCGGTGAAGGCGGTGCGCGACGCCATCGGCCGCATCTACGCGCCGGGGCTGCGCGCCTTCCTTGGCGGCGGCAAGCGCTTGGATATCCTCGTGCGGCTGGGCGCGCCGCCGGCCGCGGGCACGCTCGATGAAGCGGCCGTGCGCGCGGCGCTGCCGCACGGCCGGGCGACGGTCGAGGTCGCTCCGGGCGGCCTGCTCGTGCCGAACGGACAAGGCGACGGCGGCAACATCTGCGTCGTCAACGCGGCGGTCGAGCTGGCGGTCGCCGACTGAGCCGGCCAAGCCAGGTTCCGTTACGCCTATTGCCGGCGCCGCGCACCGGCGGCTACCCTGTCCCCTGCGGCGGCTCGACGCCGCGTTCCGGCGCCGTTTCCCAGCGGGGCGGCGTCGACAAGGGAAGCGAGGGGGCAGCGATGGCGCGGCAGGAAGCGGTGGGGCATTCCATCTACGTGTTCACGGCGAGCGCCGGGCCCGGCTGGGGCAAGGTGCCCAACTGCGTCATCGACTGCCACGGCCGCCCGGCGATCACCAAGCCGCACTTCGACCTGCCGCAGGGCGTCAACGTCCGCTTCTACGTCAGCCGCGGCGCCTTCCTGATCGCGGGCGAGCAGGTGGCCAACGGCGTCTACTATGTCGACGCGGTCGACGACATCGCCCGCCGGAAGGTGAAGGACGTGGAGCTGGTCTACGCCCCCAAGAAGTGCCCGGACTACGTGCTGTCGAAGCAGCACAAGGCGCATGGCGGATTGAATGTCGGCCGCTACGACCATGTGTCCTATGACCATGTGAAGGGGTATCTCGACACGACGCCGGAGGTGGCCGGCAAGAACGACATCGTCACCATCCGGAACCGCGCCGGCTGGGCCGATCCGACGCTGTCCGAGGTGATCAAGGCGCTGTGGCAGAACGGCTACAAGTACGCGGACATCCGCTGCTGCTTCTGCCGCGGCGGGGTCGGCGACATGGTCAAGGACATGGTCGGCCGCGGGAAGAACGAGCTGCCGGGCGGCACGCCCTGGAACGGCTGACCGGTCAGCCCGACTGGCGCGGATGCTGCCGGCAGCCCTCGGGGAACCGGACCCAGGGGTGCTTGCTCTCGCACCACACGGCGTATTGCGGGGCGGGGAAGGCGGGATCGGCGAAGTTTCCGGCGGAGATGCCGATCGAGTCGGGCGCGGACTCGGCGTACCAGTAGAGCGTGCTGCCGCAGACCGGGCAGAAATAGCTGTCGAGCCAGCGTCCCCGCCAGGAGGTGCGGCGCCAACAGGTGCTGGCGCCCGCGATGGCGACGACCGCGGACTTCGGCCAGTAGGTGGAGACGCCGAACACGCTGCCCGTGCTCTTCTGGCATTCCAGGCAGGAGCAGGCGGCGACGTAGTCCGGCGCGCCGGTCACGGCGACGGTGAGCTGGCCGCAGGAACAGGCGGCGGTGCGCATCATGGCTCGTCCTCCCCCTTGTGCGCGTCCGTCGAAGCGGAGATGCTACCATGGACGGCAGCACGCGAACGAGGGAGGACGGAATGCCCGGCAAGAAGATCCTGATGCTGGTCGGCGAGTTCAGCGAGGAGTACGAGATCTTCGTCTTTCAGCAGGCGATGGAGGCGGTGGGCCACACGGTCCACGTAGTCTGCCCGGACAAGAAGAAAGGCGACGTCATCAAGACCAGCCTGCACGACTTCGAGGGCGACCAGACCTATACCGAGAAGCTCGGCCACTTCTTCGCGCTCAACAAGACGTTCAAGGAGGCGCGCGAGAAGGACTACGACGCCGTCTACGTCGCCGGCGGGCGCGGGCCGGAATATATCCGCATCTACCCGCGGGTGATCGAGCTGATCCGCGAGTTCCACGCCGCGGGCAAGCCGATCTTCAGCATCTGCCACGGCGTCCAGGTGCTGATGGCGGCCGAGGTCATCGACGGCCGCAAGGTGGCGGCGCTGCAGTATTGCGAGCCGGAGGTGCGCCTCGCGCGCGGCATCTATGTGGACGTGCCGCCGGAAGGCGCGACGCGCGACGGCAACATGGTGACCGCCAAGGGCTGGCCGGGCCTCGCCGCCTTCATGCGGCTCTGCCTGGAGGTGCTGGGCACGGAGATCCGCCACGGCGCCACGATGATGGCGGCGCGGCCGAAGCAGCGCGCGGCGGCGGCGCGGATCAGCGAGCCGAGACGGGCGAAGCGATAGGAAATCCTCCCTGCGGATGGGGAAGAAGCGATGGCGGGCACGGCTCGGACAAGGTGGCCGCAAGCGGCGACGTGACCGCGGTCACAGAAGCCCAGCCAGCCGTTCGGGCAGGATCGGCCCCTCGAGCGTCCGGCCGCCGCATGATCCCGGCTGCGACTGTGGCCGCTAGACGTCAGATATCTCCGCAACGAGGCCACGATCATGCCCACGGCCAAGCTCTTCCTCGATCCGACACTCGCCAACGCCGCGAGCCCGTACTACAACCTGTTTCCAGTTGAACCGACACCCTCCGACAGCGCCGCCAATTGGCTCCAGACCGACGCGAAGCACATCCGGCTCAAGTCCCAGACTCTGAGCGAGTTGCTCAAGCTCATCGCCGACAATGCCGCGGCGGGCAGCAACGTGCTGATCGTCTGCCACGGCAACAACCGCGGGCTGCGTTTCTACGTCGGCGACACCTCGCGCGACGTCTTCCTGGAGACCGATGCCCTGCGTGCGATCCGGCAGAACCTGGAAGGCCGCGAGACGGACGCCAACACCGAGCAGATCCTGATGCTGAAGCCGGGCGTCCTCAAAGACCTGAAGGCGCTGATCCGCAAGGTGCAGGCGCTGGGCCTCGACCGGGTCGACGTGCGCTCCTGCGATACCGGGAAGAGCGCCGATACGTTGAGTCGGCTGCAGGTTTTCTTCAACTGCAACACGTTCTGCGCGCCCAAGATGCTCGACAGCTTCGGCGAAATCAACTACGGGCGCATCATCAACGATCAGAACTTCTGGCAAAAGTGGATCAAGGAGCACCGGAACGTCACCATCAAGGGCACGCCGCCTAACCGCTTCGCCCTGTCGGCGGGTTTCGCCGGCCACCGCCTCAAGCCGGAGGCGCTGGCCGAATCGAAGAAGGCGATCACCGATTGGGCCGCCCACTATCTGCCGCCGTCGAACGTCTTCACCACCGCCAGCCAGCTGCGCTATCACGGCCTCACCGATGCGAAGAGCCGCCTGATCTTCGCCGGCGAGGCGGCCTTCCGTGCCGAGCTGGCGGAGGCCTACAGGGGCAAGGAGCCGTTGCCGTAGCGGTCCCCACGGAGCGGGGAGAAGACGCAGTCGCCGCTGCACGCGACACGCCCGAAGCAGCGCGCGGCGGCGGCGCGGGTGCGCGCCGTCGAGCCGGGTGAAGCGATAGACACCCTCACCCTTTCCCGCTTTTGCGGGAGAGGGGACTCTACCGAGTAGGATGAACTGGGTGAGGGGCAACTGGTCGCAGATGAACGCAGACAGGATGTCGCGCTCAGCGCGCAAGGGCGATCCTCGTCATCCCTTCCGATCTGCGTTCATCCGCGTCCCTGGTTTCCCTTTTTTCCTGCTCACGCGGCCGGGCGGATGCCGGCGGCGCGGACGCCCTCGTCGACCTTGCCGGCGAACTGGGCGAAGTTGGCCTCGAAGCGGCGGGCCACCTCGGCGGCCGTCGCGTCATAGGCGCGCTTGTCGCGCCAGGCGTTGCGTGGCTGCAGCACCTCGCGCGGCACGTCCGGGCAAGCCTCGGGCACGAGCAGGCCGAAGGCGGGATCCGGCCGCTGCGCCACCCGCTCGAGGGCGCCGTCGAGCGCCGCCTTGAGCAGAGCACGCGTATGGGCGATCGACATGCGCTGGCCCGTGCCGTAGGCGCCGCCGCTCCAGCCGGTGTTGACCAGCCAGCAGCGCACGCCGCGGTCGGCGATGCGGTCGCGCAGCATGGTGGCGTAGACGGCGGGGTGGCGCGGCATGAAGGGCGCGCCGAAGCAGGTGGAGAAGGTCGCCTGCGGCTCGCGCACACCGGCCTCGGTGCCGGCGACGCGCGCGGTGTAGCCGGAGAGGAAATGGTACATCGCCTGCTCCGGCGTCAGCCGGCTCAGCGGCGGCAGCACGCCGAAGGCGTCGGCCGTCAGCATGACCACGTTCTCCGGCAGACCGCCGATGCCGGTGGGGCTGGCGTTGGGAATGAAATCGATGGGGTAGGAGGCGCGCGTGTTCTCGGTCAGGCTGTCGTCGTCGAGATCGAGTTCGCGCGCCTCGTTCATGACGACGTTCTCGAGGACGGTGCCGAAGCGGCGGGTTGTGGCGTAGATCTCCGGCTCGGCCGCGAGGTCGAGGCGGATGACCTTGGCGTAGCAGCCGCCCTCGAAGTTGAACACGGAATGGCTGCTCCAGCCATGCTCGTCGTCGCCGATGAGGGTGCGGCCGCGCTCGGCCGACAAGGTCGTCTTGCCGGTGCCGGAGAGGCCGAAGAACACGGCGGTGTCGCCGCGCGGGCCGATGTTGGCCGAGCAGTGCATGGGCAGCACGCCCTTCGGCGGCAGCAGGAAGTTCATCACCGAGAAGATCGACTTCTTGATCTCGCCGGCATAAGCGGTGCCGCCGATCAGCACCAGCCGCTCGGCGAAGTTGAGGATGACGAAGGTCTCGGAGCGGGTGCCGTCGCGCGCGGGATCGGCGCGGAACTCGGGCGCGTGGATGACGGTGAAGCGGGGCGTGAAGCCGCGACGCTCCTCCGGCTGCGGGCGGATGAACATGTTGCGGGCGAACAGGCTGTGCCAGGCTTGCTCGGTGACGACGCGCACGGGCAGCCGATGGTTCGGATCGGCGCCGGCGAACAGATCCTGGACGAAGACGTCGCGGCCGCGCAGATAGGCGGCGACGCGCATATGCAGGCCGTCGAACACGTCCTTGCTGACGGGACGGTTGACGTCGCCCCACCAGACCTCGGCCGCGGTGGTGGAGTCCTCGACGATGAAGCGGTCCTGCGGCGAGCGGCCGGTGCGCCCGCCGGTGGTGGCGACGAGCGCGCCGTCGCGCGCCAGCAGTGCCTCGCCGCGGCGCAGCACCTGCTCATAGAGCTCGGGCGCGCCGAGGTTCCAATGGACGGTGCCGAGACCGCCGAGCCCCGCCGCGGAAAGCGCAAAGCCCCGGCCCGAGGCCGCCTGCTCGAGTTGCATCATCTTCCTCCACCCAGGATTTTCAGTGCGTTGGCCGCTGCGCCGACCCGACAGGGCGACGCGTCAGCGGACATACTATACCACAATGGCGCGCAGACGGCGTCGGGTTCTGTGGGAAAAGCGTGGCATGATTATGGTTAAGGAGGCGCGGCCGGATTTTTCAAGAAGAGCCGCCTGGCCGCTTCGAGAATGGTTAGCGGCCCGTCCGCCGCCGGGCAGGCTCTCCTGACTCCGACCCCAGATCGCGCCGGCTCAGGACAGTGCCTGCACAAGGCCGTCGAAGAGCGGGCGGCCGTCGGTCGAGCCCTGCAGCGGATCGATCGCGTTCTCCGGATGCGGCATCATGCCCAGCACGTTCTTGCTCTCGTTGAAGATGCCGGCGATGTCGCGGGCCGAGCCGTTGGGATTGGCGCCGACGTAGCGGAAGGCGACTTGGCCGCGCTCCTCCAGGCGGTCGAGCGTGGCCTCCTCGGCGAAGTAGTTGCCGTCGCCGTGGGCGACGGGGACGCTGAGGGTCTGGCCCGCCTCGTAGCCGCTGGTGAACAACGTCTGGCTGTTCTCCACCTTCAGCGTGACGTTGCGGCAGACGAACTTGAGGCTGGCGTTGCGCAGGAGCACGCCGGGCAAGAGGCCGGCCTCGGTCAGGACCTGGAAGCCGTTGCAGACGCCGAGCACGGCCACGCCCTTCTTCGCCCGCTCGGCCACCTCGCGCATGATCGGCGAATGCGCGGCCATGGCGCCGCAGCGCAGATAGTCGCCGTAGGAGAAGCCGCCGGGGATCAGGACCAGGTCGACGTCCGGCAGCTCGGTGTCGCGGTGCCAGACGACGGCCGGCTCGCGGCCGGTCGCCTGCCGGAGCGCGGCGCGCGCGTCCTGCTCGCGGTTGGAGCCGGGGAAGACGACGATGGCGGATTTCATGAGCCTTGCACGAACGTTGTGCGTCCTTCGACAGGCTCAGGATGAGGGAGATTCTTCATGGCACCAAGAAAAGCCCTCATGCTGAGCCTGTCGAAGCACGCACGGCGCTGATCCCAGCGGCCTATCCGATCTCGACCGAGTAGTTCTCGATCACGGTGTTGGCGAGGAGCTTCTGGCACATGGCGTCGACGGTCTCGCGCGCCTTGGCCTGGTCGGTCTCGCCGAGGTCGAGCTCGATGTACTTGCCCTGGCGCACGTCGCCGACGCCGGCGAAGCCGAGCGAGGCGAGCGCATGCTGGATGGCGCGGCCCTGCGGGTCGAGCACGCCGGGCTTCAGCGTGATATGGACCTTAGCTTTCAAAGGGGGGCCTTCACTGCACCGTGTCCGGGCCCTGCATGTCGCGCAGGCCCGCCTCGGGCAGGATGCCGAGGCGGCGGGCGACCTCCTGGTAGGCCTCGGCGACCTTGCCGAGGTCCTGGCGGAAACGGTCCTTGTCGAGCTTCTCGTTGGTCTTCACGTCCCACAGCCGGCAATTGTCGGGGCTGATCTCGTCGGCCAGGATGATGCGCATCTCGTCGTTCTCGTAGAGACGGCCGAACTCCAGCTTGAAGTCGACGAGCTTCAGCCCGACGCCCAGGAACAGGCCGGAGAGGAAATCATTGATGCGCAGGGACAGCGCCATCACGTCGTCGATGTCCTGCGGGTTGGCCCAGCCGAAGGCGGTGATGTGCTCCTCGGAAACCATGGGGTCGCCGAGCTCGTCGGACTTGTAATAGAACTCGACGATCGAGCGCGGCAGCTGCGTGCCCTCGGCGAGGCCGAAGCGCTTGGCCAGCGAGCCGGCGGCGACGTTGCGCACGACGATCTCGAGCGGGATGATCTCCACCTCGCGCACCAGCTGCTCGCGCATGTTGAGGCGGCGCAGGAAGTGCGTGGGCACGCCGGCCTCGTTGAGGCGCTGCATCAGATATTCGGAGATGCGGTTGTTGAGGACGCCCTTGCCGGTGATGGTGCCGCGCTTCTGGTTGTTGAAGGCGGTGGCGTCGTCCTTGAAATACTGCACCAGGGTGCCCGGCTCCGGCCCCTCGAACAAAACCTTGGCTTTTCCTTCGTAGATACGGCGGCGGCGGGACATGGGGCCCTCCCGAGGACAGTGGTCCGTGGAATCAATCGGGAACGAACGTCCACCACCAACGGATGACCTGCATATAGCAGGTCGATCAGGGCAAAACAATGACAGGGCTGGTGACGGGCTAAGACAAGTCCTTCAATGGGTTACGTCGGTCGCGCTCGAATGGAATTTTCGTCGTTCCCGCGAGCGTCGTTCCCGCGGAAGCGGGAATCCAGGGCCGCCGCGCGTCAATTGCCCCTGGGTTCCCGCTTTCGCGGGAATGACAACGCGGTATGGAGCGGCGGATGCTAGTGGTCTGATCCTGACGCTTGGTTCCCAAGCGTCAGGTGAATCAGCCCACCAGATCAATGTGCTAGTGGTTCGATTCACGCAACGGATGGGAACCATCCATTGCGATCGAACCACTAGCCGAGATCAACGTCGATGAACGGATGTAGGTCCGGCCGGCCCGGTGCGAATCGCCAGATCGGCCGGCGCTGGCTGCCCGCCGCCGGCAGCGCCAGCAGGGAGCTCGACACCGTCGCGAAGCCGCTCTCCGTGGTGAAGGACATGGCGTCGATCGCGAGGGCACCGGCTTCGGCCTCGCTGCTGCCGAGCAAGGATTCCCAAGCCCGCCAGTCGCCCGTCTCCGGATCGGGTGCGGCGGCTTGCTCGAAGCGCGGCAGATAGGCGCGCATCCGCGAGCTCCTCGCCGTGTCGTTGCGGTCATGGGCGGTGACCATGGAGAGGCCGGACGGCAGCGGCTGGATCTCGACCCAGCCCTGCGCATGGCCAAGGCTGCGCAACCAATAGGCATTGCGATTGTCGGCGACGATCATGTTGAAGGCGCGATAGGCGCCGGGATCGAGCGCCTCGAGCGCGGCAGCGGCAGCAGCTGAGTCGCTGTGGTCCAGCGCCTCCAGCACCAGTTCGCCACGGCTGCGGCGGCCGGGCGCCGGCCCCAGCGTGTTCATGCGATTCATGATGCAGGCCACGACGCCCGCGTCGTTCAGCCCGAGCCAGCTGCCGCCGGCGAGGCGGTCGAGGCCCGCGACGACGTTCGGCCGATCCGGCCAGTGACGCGCCGGCGGCGCCGACGGCCGGTCCGCCATCTCGTCCCTGTTGGCGCCGAGGATGAGCGGCCAGGGATGATCGGGTCGACTGAGGATGACGACACTGCACATCCGGGGTTTGCCCAGCTTTGTTCCTGTCCGCTATAACCTTGATCGGCCCATCGGCGGGGCCACATAGCATTCAGTTGAAGGCGGCATCGGGGAGTGACAGCAGCATGGCAACGTTCGAGGACCGGCAAAAGGGGTTCGAGCAGAAGTACAAGCACGACAAGGAACTCCAGTTCAAGATCAACGCCCGACGCAACAGGCTTCTGGGCCTATGGGCGGCGAAGGAGCTGGGACTGCCGGACAGCGAGGCGGAAGCCTATGCCAAGTCGGTCGTCATGGCCGATTTCGAGAAGCCGGGCGACGATGACGTGGTCGAGAAGGTCGTCGGCGATTTCAAGCAGAAGGGCATCGAGATCAGCGAACATCGCGTGCGCAAGCACATGGCCGAACTGCTCGACGCCGCGCGCCAGCAGGTGATGGGCGAACTGAAGTAGCGGATATCGCGAGCCGCCGGCTCGCCGGTTTCGCGCCGGCCGGGCACGGCCTTCTCCGGGGGGCAGGGGAACGAGACATGGCACGTTCGACGAGTCGAGCCGCCGCGGCAGTGGCCGTCGCGCTGGCGTGGTCCTTCGGCGCCGGGACCGCCGCGGCCGAATCGCTACGGGACGCGCTGGCGACGGCTTATGCCAGCAATCCGACGCTGCAGTCGGCGCGCGCCCAGCTGCGCCAGACCGACGAGCTGGTGCCGCAGGCGCTGTCGAACTGGCGGCCGACCGTCACGGTGGAAGGCGATGTCGGCGCGGCCTGGGACGACGACGTGGTCGACGGCGGGCCCGACGACAGCGGCGGCCGCGAACCGAAGTCCGTCGCGCTCGACGTCACGCAGCCGATTTACCGCGGCGGCCGCACCGTGGCCCAGCGCGACCAGGCCGAGAACCTCGTCCGCGCCGGGCGGGCGCAGCTGCTGACGGCCGAGCAGCTGGTCCTGCTCCAGGCGGTGACCGCCTATGTCGACGTGCTGCGCGACATCGCCGTGGTCGATCTGACGAAGAACAACCAGGACGTGATCACCGAGCAGCTGAACGCGACGCGCGAACGCTTCGATGTCGGCGAGGTGACACGGACCGACGTCTCGCAGGCGGAGGCGCGGTTGTCGCAGGCGATGGCAGACCGCACGCAGGCCGATGGGAACCTGAGCTCGTCGCGCGCCGTCTATCGGCAGATCATCGGCACGCTGCCGGGCAACCTGACCGTCCCCGATCTCCCCAGCGGGCTGCCGACCAACGTGGAGGAGGTCATCGCCCTTTCGGAAAACAATCCGGCGGTGACGCAGGCGGTATTCCTGGAACGGGCGGCCCGCGACGGCACCGACGTCGTGTTCGGCGAGCTGCTGCCGACCGTGTCCATCGTGGGCGAGGTGGGCACCAACGACCAAATCTCCAACGAGGATCTGAGCTCCAGCGGCGCCTCGATCTTCGCGCGCGTGGTGATCCCGCTCTACCAGGCCGGCAATGTCGAAAGCCGCGTGCGCGAAAGCAAGCAGCTGACCGGGCAGCGCCGCCAGCAGCTGGACGAGGCACGGCGCCAGACCGTCCAGGACGCGACGACCGCGTGGCAGGCCCTGGAGACGGCCGGCGCGCAGATCGAGTCGTTCCGGGCGGCGGTCGAATCGAACCGGACGGCGCTCGACGGCGTCCGGCAGGAGCAGCAGGTGGGCCTGCGGACGGTGCTCGACGTGCTGGACGCGCAGCAGGAGGTCCTGCAGGCGGAGGTGAACCTCGTGGTGGCGCGGCGCGATCACCTGGTCGCCGCCTACCAGACGCTGGCCGCCATCGGCAAGCTGACGGCACTCGACCTCCGGCTCGACGTCGAGCTCTACGATCCCGACAGGCACTACCGCGAAGTGCGCGACAAGTGGTGGGGCCTCAACGCCTCCGGGCAGTAGCGGCGCTTCGTCGGGTCGTGGCGCGGGGAGCCCCCGCATGCTGGTCCCTGCTGGCAGCTTGGATCAGCTTCGTGCGTCCTTCGACAAGCTCAGGATGGAGACCTTTGCACGGATGGAATTTGTGCCCGTTTCGATTCGGCTTTGTACACATCCGATTCCGAAACGTCTGCGGTTTGGACTCCACCGTGCAAAGGTCTCCAGGATGAGGGTCATTCTTCGTGCCACAAAGGTTGGCCCCTCATCCTGAGCTTGTCGAAGGACGCACAGGCAGGCATGCGATACATCGATCCGGAAGGCTCGTTCCAAACGAACCATCAGAGATTCTGCCGCTCATCCGAAAACGCGTCGGAAGATCGTGTCGACGTGCTTGGTGTGGTAGGCGAGGTCGAACTGGGCGGCGAGGTCGTTGGCCGCGAGGTGCTTGACCACGTCCTTGTCGGCCTTCAGCAGGGCGAGGAAATCGCCACCCGACTCCCATGCCGCCATGGCGTTGCGCTGCACCGCGCGGTAGGCGTCCTCGCGGCTCATGCCGGCCTGGGTCAGCGCCAGCAGCACGCGCTGCGAATGGACGAGGCCGCCGAGCCGGTCGAGGTTGCGGCGCATCGCCTCGGGATAGACGATCAGCTTGTCGATCACCCCGGTCAGCCGCGCCAGCGCGAAATCGAGCGCGATGCTCGCGTCCGGGGCGATCACGCGCTCGACCGCGGAATGCGAGATGTCGCGCTCGTGCCAGAGGGCGACGTTCTCCAGCGCCGGGGTGACGGCGGCGCGGACGAGGCGGGCCAGGCCGGTCAGGTTCTCCGACAGCACGGGATTGCGCTTGTGCGGCATGGACGACGAGCCCTTCTGGCCCGGCGCGAAATACTCCTCGGCCTCGCGCACCTCCGTGCGCTGCAGGTGGCGGATCTCGATGGCCAGGTTCTCCACCGAGGCGGCGACGACGCCGAGGGTGGCGAAGAACATGGCGTGGCGGTCGCGCGGGATGATCTGGGTGGAGACCGGCTCCGGCGTCAGCCCGAGTTTCGCGGCGACATACGCCTCGACGCGCGGATCGATGGTGGCGAAGGTGCCGACCGGGCCGGAGATGGCGCAGGTGGCGATCTCGGCGCGCGCCGCCGCCAGCCGCGCCCTGGCGCGGGCGAAGGCGGCGTAGTGACCGGCGAGCTTGAGGCCGAAGGTGGTGGGCTCGGCATGGATGCCGTGGCTGCGGCCGACGCAGGGTGTCAGCTTGTGCTCGATCGCGCGCCGCTTCAGCGCGGCGAGCAGCGCGTCGAGATCGGCGAGCAGGATGTCGGCCGCCTGCGACGACTGCACGGCGAGGCAGGTGTCGAGCACGTCGGAGGAGGTCAGGCCCTGATGCACGAAGCGCGCAGGCTCGCCGACATGCTCGGAGAGGTTGGTGAGGAAGGCGATGACGTCGTGCTTCACCTCGCGCTCGATCTCGTCGATGCGGGCGACGTCGAACTTGCCTTTCTCCCACAGCGCCGCGGCGGCGGATTTCGGAATCAGGCCCAGCTCGGCCATGGCGTCGCAGGCATGGGCCTCGATCTCGAACCAGATGCGGAAGCGGTTCTCCGGCTCCCAGATCCGGGCCATCTCGGGTCGGCTGTAGCGGGGGATCATCGGCGCGTCACGCTCTCGTCTGCGGGCGCCCCTGTATAACACATGTCTCCAGCCTGTCAGGGGCCGGGATCAGCGCCGTGCGTCCTTCGTCCCTCGACAGGCTCGGGATGAGGAAGCTCAGGATGAGGGATTTTCCTTCTGCCACCAAGATTTCCCCTCATCCTGAGCTTGTCGAAGGACGCATCCTCGTCGTGCAAAACCCATCGGCTCACAGGGTATTGCCGTGCCGCTTCGGTGCGGGACGCCGGCGGGCGGCGAAGCCGCGCCAGAGTTCCTCGAGATAGGGCAGCACCTCGAACAGGGCGATGAGGACGATCAGCGTCGCGACGTAAGGGAGCGGCAGCGGGGCCGTCTTCGGCCGCAGGGAGAGATCGGCCGGCTCCGGTCCGAGCCCGAGCAGCGCCAGGGCCTGCGGCCAGTGCAGGACGACGATGAAGGAGAGGGCCATGAAGGGCAGCGCGCCGAGATAGTTGTGCACATGCTGCTCGACCGGCGTGATCTCGCGCCGGCCGGCGGCGTAGCGCAGGTCCCAGTGGGCGGTGACCTCGTGAGCGACGAAGCAGGCGGCCATGACGGCGATGGCCAGCGCGTTGATCTCCAGGAACAGCCCGAGCAGGACGCCGACGCCGACCTCGGCCAGCATGAGCAGATGGATCAGGGATTCCTCGGCGCCGCTGGTCGTCTCGATGCGCGTGGCGCGGTGGCAGAACCAGTCGGCGACGCCGACCGCGAGCCACAGCGGCAGCACGACATAGAGCAGGTAGCTGGTGGTGACCGCGGCGGTGTCCATTCTGGGCCTCCCGGGACGTATCTCGGGAAACAACGACCCGGCGGCTCTCCGCGTTCCGCTCTGGAACGGAGCGGCCCGGACATGCTAGGGCTGCGCCCGAGTCCGACCTGCCGGAGGCACCGATGACGACCATCCGCTCGATCCGCTTCGATCGCGACGCCCCTGTCGACGCCGCGACGCCGACGACGACGCACAACTGGTACGAGGATCCCTCCGGCGTGCTCGCCTCGGGCTTCTGGGCCTCGAAGCCCTACAAGTCGGAGGTGACCTACACCGAGGACGAATTCTGCTACATCCTCGAGGGCAAGGTGCGGTTGACCGATTCGGCGGGCAAGGCCGAGGACTACAAGGCCGGCGATGCCTTCGTGATTCCGAGGGGCTTCAAGGGCGTGTGGGAGACGGTCGAGCCGGTGAAGAAATTCTACGTCATCCACACGCCGAAGGGCGGTGGATGACGCGAATCATGCCGGAGGCAGAGACTCCCGGCTTCGTGCATTGAAGGCTTATCGTCGTCGACAGGCCGTTCGGGCCTATCGCGTCGTGCTGCCGCCTTGCTTCCATTCCGCCATGCAGCGGCGGACAACATCCGCCAGCGGCGCCAGGTGCTGGTCGATTGTATCCCAGATCGTCCGATCGCTGATCGTGCGATAGGCATGACGCAGCACGTTTCCGATGTCGGCGATCTGTCGCCAGGGTATTTCCGGATGAGCGCTCTTGAGGTCATCGGGCAGATGGCGGCTTGCTTCCGAGATGCGTTCGATGTTCCGTTCGACGGCATCGCGCAGCATCGAATTGCTTTGATAGTCGCCGAAGGACTTGCCCGCCCTATACCGCCCGATCCTTTCGATGGCCGCGGAAATGTCCTCCAGGCGATCGAGAACATCGGGTTTCGTCATGCAAAGACCTGGACGACATCGCGCAGGACGGCATCACGCAGGCGCGGACGGCCGAGGGCGTCCCGCTCCATCAGATCGACCGGACGGCCGAGGATAGCGGCCATGTAATCTTGCAGATCGATGAAATCGATCAGCGAGAACACGCGACGGCGGTCGATATCGACGAGAATATCGACATCACTGTCTGCCGTGGGCTCGTTGCGCGCGAAAGAGCCGAACAGGGCGAGTCGCGTCACGCCGCGGGCCCGAATTTCCCGCTCATGGTCAAGCAACGCCGCGATTGCCTCCTCGCGGGAGCGGGCTGTCGCCGTCGTTCTCGTCGCGTCAGTAGCCATGCTGCGCTCCACGGCCGCATTGTTACCGGCGGCGGCCTCTGTCGGCAACAGGGCGACAGAGGCCGCCGCGTTCAGCCCTTGACCGCCCCGAGGGTGAGGCCGCGGACGATGTAGCGTTGGGCGAACAGGGCCAGCAGCACGGGCGGGATCATGGCGATCAGGGCCCGCGTCGCCATGAACCAGAACTGCACGCCGCGGGTGTCGACGGCGCCCGCCATGTGCGCCGGCATGGTCTTGGTCTCGGTGATGCCGAGGCTGGAGGCGAACAGGAATTCGTTCCAGACGAAGGCGAAGATGATGAGGCCGGTGGCTGCGACGGCCGGCATGGCCAGCGGCAGCGCCACGCGGAAGAAGGCGCCGAAATGGCTGGCGCCGTCGACAAGCGCAGCCTCCTCCAGCTCGACGGGCAGATCGAGGAAGGTCTGGCGCAGGATGACGACGACGAACGGCAGGATGAAGGTGGCGTTGATCAGGATCAGCGCCAGCTTGGTGTCGAGCAGGCCGAACGAACGGAAGATGATGTAGAAGGGCAGCAGGGTCGCCACCGGCGGCAGCACGCGCTGCGACAGGAACCAGATGGTGATGTCGGCATTCTTCCAGACGAAGAAGCGGAAGCGGGCGAGGGCGTAGGCCGCCGGCAGGCCGAGGGCGAGGGCGGCGAACACCGCAGTGACGGACACGATGATGCTGGTGCGCAGCGCGCGCAGGCCCTCCGGCGTGCTGAGCTCGGTGCGGAAATTGTCGAGCGTCGGCCGGAAGTCGAGCCAGGGGACGCCGATGCCGGCGACGGTGAAGGTGTCGGCCGGGTTGCGCAGCGCCGTCGACACCGCCCAGTAGAGCGGGAACACGAACAGCAGGGTGCAGCCGATGGCCAGCAGCGCCCACAGCGTGTTGGCCAGCGGATTGCCGCGCTTCGCCCGCTCACGCATAGACGGTGCGCATCCGCTTGAAGAAGAAGGTGACGACGACCATCATCGCGGCCAGCAGCAGATAGGCAAGCGCCGAGGCGTAGCCGACGTCGAAGAACCGCAGGCCGGTCCGGAAGGCCAGGTAGGAGACCGACTGCGTCGCGTTGCCGGGACCGCCGACGGTGAGCGAGGCGACGACGTCGAAGACCTTCATGGCTTCGGCCAGCCGCAGCAGCAGGACGATGACGATCACCGGCTGCAGGAACGGCAGGACGACCTGCGTCCACACCTTGACCGGGGAGTTGGTGTCGAGATGCGCCGCCTCGATCATGTCGTCGGGGATGCTCTGCAGCGCCGCCAGGAAGACCAGGAAGCAGAACGGCGTCCACTGCCAGATGTCGACGATGATGATCGACACCAGCGCCCAGTTGGGATTCGACAGCCAGGGGATGCCCGTCCAGCCGAGCGGGCCGCCCTCCTCGTAGAAGATGGTGAAGAAGAGATAGCCGGCCGCCACCGGCGTGGCGAAGATCGGCAGGATCATCAGGGTGCGGAGGATCGACCGCACCGGCAGGTTGCGGTTGAACAGGAAGGCGAGCAGCAGCCCGAGCCCCATCTCGGCGCTGACCGCGACGACCACGAAGATGGCGGTGACGCGCACGGCCTCGCCGACCTGGGGATCGCGGAACACGCGGGCGAAGTTGTCGAGCCCGGCGAACTCCCACTTCGTCACGGTCTCGCGCTTGACCTCGGTCTTGGTACGCGGCGTGCCGTCGGCCTTGAGCACGGGCGTGCCGTCCGCCTTCAGCATCGGCACCTGGGCGCGCTCCACCACCGTCTCGTTGGTGACGGTGTGCAGGCTGGCATAGAGCGAGTAGAGCAGCGGGAAGACGGTGAACAGCAGCACCCACGCCACCGCGGGGGCGAGGAACAGGAACCGGACGCGGCCGGTCCAGCGCATGCCGGCGTTTCCCAGCGAAAGGGCCGGTCCCGCCTCAGCGGGGCCGGCCGGCCCTCACTACTTCTTCCAGCCGATGGCCTCCTGATAGGCCTGGAGCTGCTTGTCGCGGCCGAGGCGGTCGGTGATGCCCTGCCAGGCGACGGCCGTGTCGTCGAGCGCCTGCTGCGGAGTCTTCGAGCCGCTCATCGCCGCCGACAGGTTGCTGTCGAGCGCGTCGTAATATTCCTGCGTACCGGTGATGCGCAGATAGGGCAGCAGGGTCGGCGCGTTGAAGTTGTCGTAATAGGCCTGGAGATACTCCGTCACGTCGGTCGCGTCCCAGCCAGCGGCGGTGTAGTCCTCCAGCTTGGCCTCGCCGAGCGGCTCCAGGAACTGGTACTTGTAGCCGGGGTCGACGCCGTCCCAGCCGTAGGTGGCGAGCCACTTGGAGGCCGGCTTGATCGCCATCAGCGACAGGAAGGAATAGGCCGCTTCCGGCGCGTCGCCGAGCGAGGAGACCACGCCGTGCCACGAGCCGCCGGTGACGTTGCCGACCTTGCGCACCTCCTGGGTGGTGACGAACTCCTTCTTGTTCATGTCCCAGTAGGTGTCGGACGCCGGCAGGATGGCGGCGCCGACCTTGCCCTTGATCTTCGAGCGCGTCTCGTCCTGCGCCAGCGGCGACACGTCGCCATAGGAGAAGTTGAAGATCGCCTTGCCGCGCAGGAAGTAGTCCCACGCCTCGCCGAGGCTCCAGCTTACCTGCGCCGGCGGGCCGTACTGCGCCAGCTCCTTGAGGAACTCGAGCGCCTTGACGTGGCCGGGGCTGTTGATCAGCGGGGTCATGTCCTCGGGGTCGAACCAGTAGACGTTGGTGGTGCGGGTCAGCTCCGGCCCCGGCGTCATGGCGAAGGAGGTCGCCAGGGTGGTGAAGTGATAGAGGCCCTGCTCGCGGACCTTGAGGTGCAGCACCGCGCCGGTGTCCGGCTCGGCGTCGTTGGCATCGAAGTTCTTGCCGTTGAAGTACTTGGCGATGTCGCGGAGCTGCTGCAGCGTGGTCGGCGGCACCGGCATGTCGTAGCCGGCCTCGGCCTTGAACGCCGCCTGGTGCTGAGGATCGGTCAGCATGTCGCGGCGGTAGTAGAGGATCTGCCCGTCGGCGTCGCTCAGCACGCCGTAGCCGACGCCGCCCCAGGTGTAGATGTTGCGCAGCGACGCGGGCATGTCGTCGTACGTCCATTTCGGGTAGTCGCCGCTGTTGTACCAGTCGTCGATCGGCAGGATGTAGTTGCCGGCGAGGAGGTCGCCGTAGAAGAAGGCGCCGACGATGACGGCATCGTACTCGCCGGTGCCGTTGCGCAGATCGAGGAAGGTCTTGGTGTAGAGCTCGGAGATCGGCGTCAGCGCGATGTTGAGCTTGGCGCCCGACAGCTCCTCCCAGATCGGCCGGAAGGCGTAGAGCGGGCCGGAGATGCCGCCCTTGGGCCCGGAATCGAGGCTGAGGACGGTGACCTCCTGGCCCTCGAACGGCTTCTCGCCGGGGCCGAAGAGGGCGCCCAGCTCCTCGCGCGTCGTCTTGATCACCCCGCCATATTCGGGGTCCATGGACAGCTCGACCGTGCCGTCGTCGTTCCACTTGACGTGCTTGGTGTCCTGGGCGGCGGCGGGCATCGCGACCGACAGCGCGAGCGCCGCGGAAAGCATGATCGTCCTCGGATATGCCATGAGCGTTTCTCCTCCCGAATTTGCCGCGCTGCAAGCGGGCGGCATGGCCTGACGCGATCGACAGCACGCCGGATTTTTGCCGGTGATCGTGCGGGCGGCCCGAAAGGCTGTCAAGCGACATTGCTCGGCGCAAGGACGGCCGTCGTTCCGACCCTCTTTATCCTGGCGGAGCTCTGCGTATAAGCTGCCCTGCCGACACGGCCGCCTCAGGGAGGGAATGCCATGGCATCGGTCACCATGCGCGGCGTCGAGAAGCTCTACGGGCCGATCAAGGTCATCCACGGCATCGACGTGGAGATCGGCGACGAGGAATTCGTCGTCCTGGTCGGGCCGTCGGGCTGCGGCAAGTCGACCCTGCTGCGCATGATCGCCGGGCTGGAGGAGATCAGCGCCGGGCAGATCGACATCGGCGGGCGCGTCGTCAACGACGTGACGCCGCGCGACCGCGACGTCGCCATGGTGTTCCAGAACTACGCGCTCTATCCGCACAAGACCGTGTTCGACAACATGGGCTTCGGCCTCAAGCTGCGCGGCGCCGACAAGGCGGTGATCGGCGAGCGGGTGCGGCGCGCCGCCGACATCCTCGGCCTCGCCGACCTGCTCGACCGCTATCCGCGCCAGCTCTCCGGCGGCCAGCGCCAGCGCGTCGCCATGGGCCGCGCCATCGTGCGCGACCCGCAGGTGTTCCTGTTCGACGAGCCGCTGTCCAACCTCGACGCCAAGCTGCGCGTGCAGATGCGCACGGAGATCCGCGCCCTGCACCAGCGGCTGCGCACGACCTCGGTCTACGTCACCCACGACCAGGTCGAGGCGATGACCATGGCCGACCGCATCGTCGTGCTCAATGCCGGCCGCGTCTCGCAGATCGGCGCGCCGATCGAGCTGTACGACCGGCCGGCCAACCTGTTCGTCGCCGGCTTCATCGGCTCGCCGGCGATGAACGTGGTGACCGGCACGCTGAAGCGCGCCAACGGCGCCGCCTGGGTGGAGACGGACGGCGGCGAGCGCCTGCCGGTGCCGCCGGCGGCGGCCGGCGCGGAGGGGCGGAGGGTGGCCTACGGCGTGCGGCCGGAGCATCTCCTGCTCTCGGACGCGCCGGAGGCGATCGCCGCCACCGTCGAGGTGGTGGAGCAGACCGGCATCGACCTGCTGGTGTTCGCGCGCTTCGCCGGCGCGCCGCTCTGCGGGTTGTTCCGCGAGCGCCACGGCTTCACCCCCGGCCAGCCGATCCGCCTCATGCCGCAGCCGAACGCCGTGCATCTCTTCGACGCGGCGAGCGGCGAGCGGATCGGGACGGCCTAGGCCCGCGCCAGCGGCCGGCCACGCCCGGATCGCTATCGGCGGCTATCGCGCTGTGGCCCCCCGCGCCGGATCTCCGGGTCGCTCGGCAGGGCGGCCTTGCTCAAGGTAATCAGGGCTTTCTGGCGATGCAGCCTTACCAGGACGCGCAGCCCCTCTTCGATCACGGCCTTCTTGTGGCGAGCCCGGTCGCGCGCGTGGCGCGCTGCAATAGAGCTTCGTCGATATCGATGCTGGTGCGCATGACCGCTTTCTTCTTCGCTGTGAACGCCTGCCGCCGGACTATATAAATCGCGGTTCTGCCGGCACGGCAAGCTATGGCGCTGCGGGGCGTGTCCACAGCCGCTGAAACGGCGCCCTTGTCGCGGAGGGGAGGGGGCAGGATAGACTGGCGGATCGGGACGATCCATAACGGCCGGAAGCGCGTTCATGCCCAATGCCAAGTTCCCCCATCTCTTCTCCCCGCTCGAAATCGGCTCCGTCACCGTCAAGAACCGCATCCTCTCGACCGGGCACGACACGCTGCTGGCGCGCAACTACGCGGTCGGCGACGAACTGGTCGCCTACCACACGGCGCGGGCGGTGGGCGGGGCGGGGCTGATCGTCGCGCAGGTGGCGGGCGTGCACGAGACGGCGCGCTACACGCAGCACAGCCTGATGGCGACGACCGACGACTGTATCCCCGGCTACCGCCGGCTGGCCGAGGCGCTGCACGCCCATGATTGCAAGGTCTTCGGCCAGATCTTCCATCCCGGTCGCGAGATCATGGAGGGGACCGACGGCAGCATCCCCGCGGCCTACGCGCCCTCGGCGGTGCCGAACGAGCGCTTTCATGTCATGCCCGTGCCGATGTCGCGGCGGCTGATCCGCGAGATCGTCGCCGGCTATGGCGACGCAGCGCTGCGCATGAAGCGCGCCGGGCTCGACGGCTGCGAGATCGTCGCCAGCCACGGCTACCTGCCGCTGCAGTTCCTGCATCCGCACGTGAACCGGCGCGAGGACGAATATGGCGGCAGCATGGAGAACCGGCTGCGCTTCCTGCGCGAGGTCGTCGCGGACATCCGCGGCAAGGTGGGCGAGGATTTCGTCGTCGGCCTGCGCATCACCGGCGACGAGAAGGATGCCGATTCCATCGAAGCAAGCGAGGTGCTGCAGTTCTGCAAGATGCTGGACGGCGACGCGGCCAGGCCCGACTACTACAACGTCATCGCCGGCACCTCGGCTTCGCTGGCCGGCGCCGTGCACATCGTGCCGCCGATGATCGTGGAGACCGCCTATGTCGCGCCCTTCGCCAAGGCGATGAAGGCGGTGGTGTCGAAGCCGGTGTTCGTCGCCGGCCGCATCAACCAGCCGCAGACGGCCGAACAGGTGATCGCCTCGGGCCAGGCCGACATGTGCGGCATGACCCGCGCGATGATCGCCGATCCCGACATGGCGCGGAAGGCGGAGGCCGGCCGCACCGACGACATCCGCGCCTGCATCGCCTGCAACCAGGCCTGCATCGGCCATTTCCACATGGGCTATCCGATCTCCTGCATCCAGCATCCGGAGACCGGGCGTGAGCTGGCCTACGGCACATACAAGCCAGCGCCGTCCCCGAAGTCGATCATGGTCGTCGGCGGCGGGCCCGGCGGCATGAAGGCCGCGGCGGTGCTGGCCGAGCGCGGCCACCGCGTCACGCTCTACGAGGCGAAGGCTCAGCTCGGCGGCCAGGCGCTGCTGGCGCAGCTGCTGCCTGGCCGCGCCGAGTTCGGGGGCATCGCCACCAACCTGGCGCGCGAGATCGCGCTGGCGGGCGTGGAGGTGGTGAAGAACAAGCCTGTCGACGCCGCCTTCGTGCGGCAGCAGAAGCCCGATGCCGTCGTCATCGCCACGGGCGCCAAGCCGCGCCGCCCGCAGTTCGACGGGCAAGAGGAGATGCATGTCGTCGATGCCTGGCAGGTGCTGCGGGGCGAGGCCAATGTCGGACAATCCGTGGTGGTCGCGGACTGGCGCTGCGACTGGATCGGCCTCGGGCTTGCCGAGAAGCTGGCGCGCGACGGCTGCCGCGTGCGGCTCTGCGTCGACGGCCTCGTCTCCGGCCAGCGCCTGCCCTGGTATGTGCGCGACAGCTGGAACGGAATCCTTCACAAGCTCGGCGTCGAGATCATCCCCTATGCGCGCCTGTTCGGCGCCGACGCCGATTCGGTCTATTTCCAGCATGCCGCCAGCGGCGAGCCGATCGTCGTCAGCGAGGTGAATACGCTCGTCTTGAGCCAGGGCCACGACCGCGTCGCCACGCTGGCCGCGGAGCTCGAGGATTTTCCCGGCGAGGTCTGGGTCATCGGCGACGCCCTGACGCCGCGCACGGCGGAGGAGGCGGTGCTCGAGGGGCTGAAGGTGGGGGTGCAGTTGTGATGTTATCGTCACCCTCACCCTAGCCCTCTCCCGCTACGCGGGAGCTTTGCAGAAATCATCGCATATGATTCTCTGGCAAGGAGAGCGGCGAGGCGGGAGAGGGGGAGATGGGGCATCGAACGGATGAGCAGCTGAGTTTGGCGGAAGCGCTGATGCATCCGCG
>JBFXDS010000023.1:0-24403 GCA_050180895.1 Dongiaceae bacterium | reverse complement strand
ATCCCGGTGTCAGCCGAGGGGCGAGACGGTCTCGGCCGGCCCGTTCCCGGGACTCAAACGGTCCCGGGAACGGGCCTCACTCTGTCATGATTCACACAGACAAGGGGCGAGCGGCGCTCGCCCTCTTGCTTACAACAAGCGCAGCTGGTCCCCCGCCCGCGGCGGCGGCTTGAACAGCGTCAGATCGAACTCCCAGCGCTCCTTGCTGCGCTCGAGGCCCAGCCGCTTGCGCGCGATGTGGAAGCGCTGCTTCAGCAGCTCGGCATAGGGCCCTTCGCCGCGCATGCGCTTGCCCCAGGTCGCGTCGTTGAGGGCGCCGCCGCGCATCTGCCGGATCAGGTCCAGCACGTGCTTGGCCCGGCCCGGCGCGTGCGCTTCCAGCCACTCGGTGAACAGGTCCTTGATCTCCAGCGGCAGCCGCAGCGCCGTGTAGCCGGCGGCGCTGGCGCCGGCCGCCGCCGCCGCCTCCAGGATGCTCTCCATCTCCTGGTCGTTGAGCGCCGGGATCATCGGTGCCGCCATCACGCCCACGGGGATGCCGGCCTCGGCCAGGGCGCGGATCGTCTCCAGCCGGCGCGGCGGCGTCGCCGCCCGCGGCTCCATCTTGCGCGCCAGCTCGCGGTCGAGCGTGGTGATGGAGACGAAGGCGTGCGCCAGCCGCTTCTCCGCCATCGGCGCCAGGATGTCGATGTCGCGCCGGATCAGCGCCGATTTGGTGACGATGCCCACGGGATGGTTGAAGTCGCGCAGCACCTCCAGGATGCCGCGGGTGATCCGGTGCTGCCGCTCGATCGGCTGGTAGGGATCGGTGTTGGTGCCCATGGCGATGACGTCGGGCTTGTAGCCGGGCTTGCGCAGCTCGGCCGCGAGCAGCCGCGCCGCGTCCGGCTTCATCAGCAGCTTGGTCTCGAAATCGAGCCCCGGCGACAGCCCGAGATAGGCGTGGGTCGGCCGCGCGAAGCAGTAGATGCAGCCATGCTCGCAGCCGCGATAAGGATTGATCGAGCGGTCGAAGCCGATGTCCGGCGACTCGTTGCGGGCGATGATCGTGCGCGTGCTGTCGCGCATGACCGTGGTGCGTAGCGGCGGCAGGTCCTCGTCCGCCGGGCTGTCCCAGCCGTCGCTCGTACGCGCCCGCTCCTCCCGGAAGTAGCGGCTCACCCGGTTGCTGACGGCGCCGCGCCCCTTCACCGGCTGGTCGGGCAGGCTCTCGTCGGTCGGGTCTGGAGGGATAGAGGCCATGTGGACAGCCTATCCCAGTGTCCAGAACATTTCAAGAACTTTGTCGCGGCGCTCTTCGGTAGAGCCCCGCGCTCAGCCCTCGGGCGGCCGCCAGTCCGCGATGACCGCCTGCAGCGCCGCCAGCCCATCGGTCAGGGCCGCCGGCCCCGGCTGCAGGATCAGCGGCGATTTGATCTCGTGCAGCGCGCCCTGCCGCACCGCGGGGATGCGGTCGAAGCCCGGCCGGGCCGCCAGCCTCTCCGGCCGGAACTTCTTCCCGCACCAGGAGCCGAGGATGATGTCGGGCGCGCGGGCGACGACCTCCGCCGGCGTCACGATCCGCTCCGTCGCCGCCTTGCGGCCGGCGCGGTCGGCGAAGACGTCGGTGCCGCCGGCGGCCTCGACCAGCTCAGACACCCAGCCGATGCCCGCGATCATCGGCGCGTCCCATTCCTCGAAATACACCCGCGGCCGGCGTGACAGCGCGTCGCCGCGGCGCTGCGCTGCCGCGACGCCGGCCGCGAGCTCGGCGGCCAGGCGCTCGGCCCGCGCCCCGGCGCCGACCAGCGCGCCCAGCAGCCGCACCATCTCGAGGATTCCGGCGATGCTGCGCTGGTTGAACGCATGCACGGCGACGCCCTCGCGCACGAGCGCGGCGACGATGTCGGCCTGCAGGTCGGAGAAGGCCAGCACCAGGTCCGGCGCCAGCGCCAGGATCTTGGGGATGTCGGCCGAGACGAAGGCGGAAACCCGCGGCTTCTCCCGCCGCGCTTGCGGCGGGCGCACGCAATAGCCGGAGATGCCGACGATGCGCCGCTGCTCGCCCAGGAGATAGAGCGTCTCGACGGTCTCCTCGGTCAGGCAGACGATCCGCTCCGGCGGGAACATGCCGCACCGATCCGCTGCGATCTCAACCGTCGCCCGCGCCGATGCCGGCGATGAACAGCGTCTTCATGTCCGCCCGCTTTGCGTCATGCGATCTCCCGGAGCGCGAGCATACAGGCCCGCTGCCCGCAACCCAAACGCCGGCGACCGCCGCGCGCCCGCGGGGATCGGCGCCGCGCGGCCGGAAGACCGCGCGGCGTGCAGCCTTGCCGGGACGGACTCCGGACCTAGCGGACCCGGCCGCGGCGGAACAGGTTCACGATGGCGAGCAGGATGATCGCGCCGACGAAGGAGACGACGAGGCCGGCGATGCTGAAGTCGTTCTGGTTGATGGTGGCGGCGCCGAGCAGCGGCGAGATCAGCAGCCCGCCGATGATGGCGCCGACGATGCCGACCACGATGTTCAGGAATATGCCCTGCTGCGCGTCGGTCCGCATGACCAGGCTGGCCAGCCAGCCGATGACGCCGCCCAGGATCAGCCATACGATGAAGTTGATCACGGTGCCCTCCCTCCGATCTCACCGGCCGCCGTCTCTCGGCAACCACGGGTTGCGGACCCGCGCGGAGCGACAGCCGTTGAAGAAACACCTGATAGGCCGGCGGGTTCCCTGCCGGGTGGGGGGGCCGTTCGCGCCGGATCGTGGGCGGATCCGCCGGTGACCGCTCACGCCGTGGAGCCGGACCAGCTCGCGCCCTTCGGCGCGGCGCTCGCCGCGGCCAGGCGCTGGACCGCGCTCTTCTGGATCTCGCAGGTCAGAAGTCCGATGGCGACGCCGCCGGCGATCGCGGCAGCGGTGAAGACCGGCTCCGGCAGCGCGGCCTGCAGCGGCTGCAGGATCAGCTCGGGCGCGAACCGGTGGAAGAGATAGATGTGATAGCTCGCCGCCGACACCGGCAGCGCCAGGCCGATGACGGTCCGCGGCAGGCGGATGCGCGGCGCGAACAGGAGCGCGGCCAGGCACAGGAACTGCAGCATGTACTTGATCCAGGAGCCCACCCAGTTGCCGCCGAGATAGGCCACGAGGGGGAAGACGGCGGCGCCGGCGGCGAGCAGCGCCAGCTTCTTCGCCGGCGTATCGGCGAAGCAGACGCACCATCCGAAGGCGGCGAGGTAGAGGATCCAGGGCAGGGTGAAGAGCTCGCGCTCGCCGAGCGGCCACAGCTCGGGGCCGACGATGCGGGCCGCCATGGCGGCGGCGAGGAACGCCAGCCCGAAGGCGAACGGCGCGCGCCGCGCGAAGCGCCGGACCGGCGGCGCCAGGAACAGCCCGATCCAAACCAGGAGCATCTGCACGTAGGCCTCGACGAACCAATAGAGGAACGGGAGCATCGAGTGGTCCGCCGGGTCGGCGAAGCCGAAGTTCCCGACCAGGAAGACCGAGGCCCAGGGAACCTCGCCCCAGGCGATGCCGTAGCCGGCCAGGATCAGGTAGTAGGGGACGAGGACGGCCGCCAGCGGGCGCAGCAGCCGCGGATGGTCGCCGGCGAACAGCGCGCTGCTCTGGAAGCGCGCCAGGCTGAAGCCGATCAGCATGACCATGGCGGCGGCGCCGCCGGGGACCGGCCACAGCGTGGCGTGCTGCACGACGACGAGCAGGATCGCCAGGGCGCGGAGGATCAGGTCCGTGCCCACGGTCTGCATCCCGCGCGTCTCCTGCCGCAGCGCCGCGAGGTGCGCGACCGGCATCTGCTCCCAGTCCTTCGGGATGTGCCCGAGGACGCGCTCCAGCCCCAGCGAGAGTTGGACATGGCGCAGCGAGTCCCCGGCCAGCGAGGCGAAACTGTCGCTGCCCCGCACGGCGTGCGGAAAGAAGGCGTGGCGGAAGACGTCCTGGATGCTGTCGGCGCGTTGCGCCGGTTCCTCGGCGAGGTGGCGTCCCAGCCGCTCGTAGTCGATCTTGCCGGAGGCCAGGCGCGGCAGGACCGCGACGGCCTTGGCCCTGACGTGGAACGGCGCCAGGCCGCTCGCCGCGGCCAGTCGTCGCCGCACCTCGCGCTCGGGCTGCGCCGACGTATAGGCCGCCAGGACGGCGCGGTCGTCGCCGACCACCGCGGCCGCGATGCCGTGCGCGGCCAGGGCCTGTTCGAGGGCATCGTGCGCGACGCGCAGCCCGGCGATCTTCGACATGCGCCGCAACCGGCCGACGATCCGGTACAGGCCGTGGCGGTCGCGCATCGCCAGGTCGCCGGTCCTGAGTTCGGCGATCTCCGCGCCGCGTCCGAGGTCGGCGCGGCCGCCGGCATAGCCCATCATCACGTTCGGGCCGCGATAGACGAGTTCGCCCGCCGTCTCCGCCGCGTCGATCGTCCGTCCGTCCTCGCCGACGAGGCAAAGCGCGCCGCCGGGGATGGCGACGCCGATCCTGTCCTCGTTGCCGGCCAGCCGGTCCGGCGGCACGAAGGCGATCCGCGCGGTCGCCTCCGTCTGGCCGTACATGACGAAGAGCCGCCCGCCGCGCCGCGACAGGTGGGCATGGTAGCGGCGCACCAGCTCGGGCGACAGCCGGCCGCCGGCCACCGTCATGAACCGCAGGTCCGGAAGCGCGGCGTCGCAGAACCCGGTCTGCTCGAGCAGCTCGTAGGAATAGGGGACGCCGGCGAGATTGGTGCAGCGGTTGCGGCGCAGGTCGTCGAGGAACGCCGGATCGAGGATGGACTTGCCGGCGACGAAGACGGCGGCGCCGGCCGCCAGGTGCGCGTTCAGGACCGACAGGCCGTAGCAGTAATGCAGCGGCAGGATGAGCGCGCCGCGCTCGCCGTGCCCGAGGCCCAGATATGCCGCGATGGCGTCGGCGTTCGCCGCGAGGTTGCCGGCCGAAAGCCGCACCCAGCGGCTGAGCCCCGTGCTCCCGGAGGTGGAGAGAAGGAGCGCGAGGTCGGGATGCGGGTCGCCCGCCGGCGGGCCCGCGGCAGCCGCCGTGCGCCAGCGGCCGTCGACCGTCCGGCAGGTGCAGTCGGGCCGGAAATCGGCCTCGAACCGCGCCGCGGCGTCCGCATCGTCCGGCGGCAGGAGGGCGACGGCGTGTCCGCCCTTGAGCGCCGCCAGGTAGGCGATGATCGCGTGCTCGGAAGCGCGGGCCTCCACCGCCACCAGCCGCTTGCGGCTGCCGAACAGCCGCGCCTGCCGGTCGACGCGGCGGGCAAGCTCCGCATAGCCGATCGACCAGCCGCCCGGGAACAGGAGGGCCGGCGCGTCGCCCCCGCGCGCAAGATGCTCGACGAAACCTGGGACCATGGGACGGCGTGACGTTTGACGGCGCGAACTCGAGGTCCGCGGGGGAATGATAATGCTAACGAGAATCATTCGCAAATCATGCCTGGCGCTCCTCGGGACCGGAGCGCCCGCTCCCGCTCGCCGTCGGACGGTCCGGTAGCCGCAGCATTCAGCCCAGCGAGTTAGCAGGGGAACGGCAGCGGCTGTCGATCTTCTAAGTATATATTCCTATATATCGCGGGAACCGGTGATTTTCGGCTCTGGAGTACACGAGACCTCCGGCCGGCTCCGGACTATGCTGCCGGGCGGCCATCGCGGGCGAGAGACAAGGGAGCGCCTGTCCCGTCGCCTGGAATTCCGGCTCGGCGCGCGGTCGCTGCGAGTCCGGCTTGACCCTGTCGCGAAGTGTGCGGCATCATCGCCTCAAGCGACCCGCGCAGTCACAAAAACGGGACATGGGAGGCGGATTGGCGAACCGGCCGAGCACCAAGGCCGTCGAGATCAGTCGCGTCACAAAGCTCTTTGGACAAGGCGCCGGGGCGGTGATGGCGCTCGACGACGTGTCCCTGGAGATCCGCGACAACGAGTTCTTCACGCTGCTCGGCCCGTCCGGCTGCGGCAAGACCACGTTGCTGCGGCTCATCGCCGGCTTCGAGGAGGTCAGCGACGGAGCGATCCTGCTGTTCGGCGAGGAGATCGAAGACCTGCCGCCGAACAAGCGGCCCGTCAACACGGTGTTCCAGCATTACGCGCTCTTTCCCCATATGACCGTGGCGGAGAACGTCGCCTTCAGCCTGCGCATGCTGAAGCGGCCGCGGGGGGAAACCGCGGCGGTCGTGCAGCGCATGCTGGCGCTGGTGAAGCTGGAGCGGTTCGCCGGCCGCCGCCCCAACCAGCTGTCCGGCGGGCAGCAGCAGCGAGTCGCCCTCGCGCGGGCGCTGGCGACGCGGCCGAAGGTCCTGCTGCTGGACGAGCCGCTCTCCGCCCTCGACCTCAAGCTGCGCCAGGAGATGCGCAACGAGCTGAAGCAGATCCAGCAGGAGACTGGCATCACCTTCATCTTCGTCACGCACGACCAGGAGGAGGCGCTGACGATGAGCGACCGCATCGCCGTGATGTCGAACGGGCGCGTGCAGCAGGTCGGCACCGCCCATGCGGTCTATGATCGTCCGGTCAACCGGTTCGTCGCCGATTTCATCGGCGAGACCAACATCATCCCGGTCGAGATCGCGGAGGTCGTCGGCGGCAAGGCGCGCTGCGTCGCCGCGCGGCGGCAGGAGTTCCTGTGCGACGCCGTGCCCGGATGCGCGGCGGGCCAGACCGTCAGCGTCTCGATCCGGCCCGAGAAGATCGCGTTGCGGCGGCCGGACAACGGCTGCGCGCTGACCGGCGAGGTCGCGGCGCTCACCTATCTCGGCACCGATACGCGCTTCACCGTCCGCCTGGATGATGCGCTCGCGCTTCGCGTGCGGGTGCAGAACGGGCACGCGGCCGAGGCCCCGTTTGCGCGGGGCGACCGGGTCGCGCTCAGCTTCGACGGCGATGCCGCGCGCATGCTGATCGAGTGAGGGCCGCGACAGATGGATACCGCCACCGCGCTTCCCGAGATCGCCGTATCGGGGCGCCAGCGTGCCCGCCGCCGCGGCCTGCTGCGGGCGGCTCTTCTGTCTCCGGCCCTGCTCACCATATTCGGCCTGCTGGTGCTGCCGCTCGGCATCGTCCTCGTCTATTCGTTCCTCACGCCGGCGACCTTCGGCGGCGTGATCTGGGAGCTCTCCGGCGGCGCCTACGTCCAGTTCCTCTTCGAGCGCGACATCTTCGACGACTCGCTGGTCTTCTCAACCGCCTATCTGGAGATCTTCGGCCGCTCGTTCCTGCAGGCGTCGTTCGCGACGCTCGCCTGCTTCCTCGTCGGCTTTCCGACCGCCTATTTCATCGCCACCCGCCCGGTCCGGCAGCGCAACGCCTGGATCCTGCTGATCACGGTGCCGTACTGGGTGAACCTGCTGATCCGCACGATCTCGATGCTGTTCCTGGTCCGCGACGAGGGCCCGCTGAACCATGCCCTGCTGTCGCTGGGCGTCGTCGACGGCCCCGTGCGCATCGCCTACACGAACGTCGGCGTCGGCATCGGGCTGGTCTACAGCTACCTGCCGTTCATGGTGCTGCCGATCTACGCGGCCATCGAGCGTTTCGACTTCCGCCTGATGGAAGCGGCCTACGACCTCTACGCCGACCGCTGGACGATCCTGCGCGAGATCATCCTGCCGCTGGCCAGGCCCGGAATCGTCGCCGGCGCGCTGCTGGTGTTCATCCCCAGCATCGGCGCCTTCATCGCGCCCGATCTGCTGGGCGGCGGCCGGAACCTCATGGTCGGCAACATGATCGCGCTGCAGTTCCAGAGCTCGCGCAACTGGCCGTTCGGCTCCGCCGCGGCGATCATCCTGATGAGCATCGTGCTGGTGGCGCTGATGGTCTATGCGCGCCAGCAGCTGCGCGCCAGGTCGAGGCTGTCGTGAGCGCCCGGCCAGCGCGGCGGCGCGATCTCCGCCGCTATCCCGGCTTCGGGACGCTGACCTGGGTCTGCCTGGTCTTTCTCTACGCGCCGATCCTGGTGATGGCGATCTACTCCTTCAACAAGATCCGCTCCATCACGACCTGGGGCGGGTTCAGCTTCGACTGGTACGCCAAGGCGATCGGCAACGCCGCCATCCAGCAGGCGACCGTCAACTCGCTGACCGTGGCCGTCGTCGCCTCGATCGTGGCCACGCTGTTCGCCACCGCCGCCGCGTTGGCGATGGTCCGCGGCCGCCGCTTCCGCGGCCAGGAGATGGCGTTCAGCCTCATCAACCTGCCGCTGCTGGTGCCGGAGATCATCTCCGCGGTGGCGACGCTCCTGTTCTTCGTCGCGATCGGGATCACGCTGGGCATGACGTCCGTCATGCTGGCGCATGTCGTCTTCTGCATCCCCTTCGCCTACCTGCCAATCGCCGCGCGCCTGGAGGGGATCGAGCCGATGTACGAGGAGGCGGCGCGCGACCTCTATGCGGACGGCTGGCAGGCCTTCCGCTACGTGACCCTGCCGCTGCTGTTCCCCGGCGTCGTCGCCGGCTTCATGCTGGCCTTCATCATCTCGCTCGACGATTTCATCATCACGAACATGGTCACCGGGCCGGGAGCAACGACGCTGCCCCTGGCGATCTACGGCATGGTGCGCACCGGACTGACGCCGGAGATCAACGCCATCTCGACGCTGCTGCTGGGCGTGTCCATGCTGTTCGTCACGCTGTCCTATCTGATCGGCCGCAAGGGCGGCCGTGCTTGACCACGAACGACAACCAACGGAAAGGGAGACGCCAAGATGACAAGGAGATTCGCGGGCACCGTCGCCGCATTGGCGCTGGCGCTTTTCGCCTTCGCGCCGGAGCGGGCCGAGGCCGAAGGCAAGCTCAACGTCTACAACTGGTTCGACTACATCCCCCAGGAGCTGCTCGACAAGTTCGCCAAGGAGCACGACGTCGAGGTGACGCTGGATACCTACGATTCGAACGAGACCCTGCTGGCGCGTCTCAAGGCGGGCGCCACGGGCTACGACGTCGCCGTGCCCGGCGACTACATGGTGGCCATCCTGATCAGCGAAGGCCTGCTCGAGAAGACCGAGCCCAACGCGATGGAGAACTTCAAGAACATGGATGAGCGGTGGGTCGACGTCTATTGGGACCAGGGTCGGCACTACTCCATCCCCTACCAGTGGGGCACGACCTCGTTCGCCGTCGACACCGCCGTCTACAAGGGCGATATCGATACGCTGAAGATCCTGTTCGATCCGCCGCCGGAGCTGTCCGGCAAGATCAACATGCTGCGGGACGTCAATGACGTCCTGAACGCGGGCCTGCGCTATCTGGGCTTCCCCCGCTGCAACAGCGACCCGGAGCAGCTCAGGGCGCTCAACGACCTCATGCAGAACGGCAAGCAGCACTGGATGAGCTTCAACTCCGACGGCGCCAAGGAGGTGCTCGTTTCCGGCGACGCCGCCGCCGGCATGAACTGGAACGGCTTCGCCATGCGGGCGCGCCTGGAGAAGCCGACCCTGAAATACGCCTACCCCAAGGAGGGGATGACCGGCTGGATGGATAATATCGTCGTGCTCAAGGGCGCGCCCAACCTGGAGAACGCGAAGAAGTTCCAGAACTTCATGATGGACCCGCAGAACGCCGCGGCGCTGACGAACTTCGCCCGCTACACCGCCGGCATCAAGGGCGTCGAGCCGTATCTCGATGCCGAGCTGGTTGCGGCGCCGGAAGTCAATCCGCCGGCCGGCGCGCCGGCCCCGGAGTTCGTGCCGCCCTGCGAGGACGAAACGATCCGGATGTACGACCGCATCTGGACCAACCTGCTGAAGTAGGGGCACGGAGGATTCGCCCTCACCATAACCCTCCCCCGCAAGCGGAAGAGGGGACTCGTTCGAGTGGATCGCACGACAGAGTCCCCTCTCCCGCGAAGTGGGAGAGGGATAGGGTGAGGGGACATCGGCAAATTGCGATGCCGGATACTAGGTAAGAATTCTTAGGAAGAGGCACATGCAAGCCGTGACTCCCGCGCGCGCCATGGACGCCGAGTGGTCGGCACGGCTGGCGGAGCTGATGGCGGCGGAGCGGCGCCGGTTCGTCGACGCCCATCCGCAGTCCAAGCTGCTGGCCGAGCGCGCGCGGGGCAGGCTGCTGGCCGGCGTGCCGATGCCCTTCATGATCGAGTGGCCGTCGCCGTTTCCGGTGTTCGCGGCGCGGGCGAAGGGCGCGCGCCTCTGGGACGTCGACGGCAACGAGTACATCGATTTCTGCCTCGGCGATTCCGGCGCCATGTTCGGCCACGCACCGGCCGCCGCCGTGCGGGCTTTGGCCGAGCAGGCCGAGCGCGGCCTGACCTTCATGCTGCCGACCGAGGACGGCATCGCCGTCGCCGAGGAGCTGACGCGCCGCTTCGGCGTCCGTCATTGGCAGTTCACGGTGACGGCCACCGACGCCAACCGCTCCGTCGTCCGGCTCGCGCGGGCGCTCACCGGCCGGCCCAAGGTGCTGGTCTTCAACGGCTGCTATCACGGCACCGTCGATGAGGCCGTCGTCAGGCTGAAGGACGGGCGCGCCGTCCCGAAGGGCAGCAGCATCGGGCCGGGCGTGGATCCGGCGCTCACCACCCGCGTCGTGGAGTTCAACGACGTGCCGGCGCTGGAGGCGGCCCTGGCGCACGGCGACGTGGCCTGCGTGCTGGCCGAGCCCGCGCTCACCAACATCGGCATCGTCCTGCCGGAGCCGGGATTCCACGACGCGCTGCGCCGCCTGACGCGCCGGCACGGTACGCTGCTCGTGATCGACGAGACGCACACCATCTGCGCCGGCCCCGGCGGCTGCACGCGGCGCGACGGCCTCGATCCGGACATCCTCACCATCGGCAAGGTGATCGCCGGCGGCGTGCCGACCGGCGCCTATGGCTGCTCGGACGAGGTGGCGGCGCAGCTTGAGCGCCTATTCGAGCGACTCGACCATGTCGACGGCATCGGCGGGACGCTGGCGGCCAACGCCCTGTCGGTCCACGCGATGCGGGTCGTGCTCGAAACCGTCATGAGCGAGGCGGCCTATGCCCGCATGATCGCGCAGGCCGAGCGCTGGGAGGCCGGGATCGCCGCGGTCATGACGAGCTACCAGCTTCCCTGGCACGTGACGCGGCTCGGCGCCCGCGCCGAGTACCGCTTCCAGCCGCCCATGCGCAGCGGCGGCGAGGCCATCGCCGGCGATGCGCCGGAGATCGAACGCTTCGTGCAGCTCTTCACGCTCAACCGCGGCGTGCTGATGGCGCCGTTCCACAACATGGTCCTGATGTCGCCGGACGTCGCCGCGAGCGACGTCGAGCGCCACCTCGCCGTCTTCGAAAGCTGCATCCGGACCCTCCGCGACCACCGGGTCGTCTGAGGGGGCGTGGAGCCCGCAGGGTCGAGGTCGGCCCTCAGCCGCCCGCCGTCAGGTGCTCCTGCAGCCGCGGCATCAGCTCGATCTGGTTGCAGGGGCGGAAGCGGCTGTCGCGCTGCCGTTTGAGAATATCCTCCCAGCCGTCGCGGCATGCGCCGGGCGAGCCGGGCAGGGAGAACAGGTAGGTGCCGCCGGCCACCCCGCCGGTGGCGCTTCACCTTCGCATCCATCCTTGTGTTTATCTCCGTAGCATGCTCGCGTATGATAAGATCGGCTGTAAGTTGAGCTCGGCTGTGAAACATGATGACTTCCAGTCATCATTTGCCTTTGCCGTGGAACGCCCGTTGTGGGACGTGCGGCGTTCTCTTTCTGCTGATGTTTGCATTCCTATCATGGGGCGTCCTCCTGTGGCGCACGTTCGATAACGCCGCTCGCGGGGCGGTAGTGCTTGCCCTTGCTATTGGGCTCGGCTGGCTGGCGGCCATCGAGGCTCTTGCTGAGGACGATCGGCATCCGTCCAACGTTCTCGTCTTGTATTCGAACGACCCCGAATTGCCCGCCGTCCAGCTCATCGCGCGGGGCCTGAGATCGGGGTTCGCGGAGAGCAAGGCGGTCCGTCTCTACACGGAGCATTTCGATGAAGTTCGCTTCCCGGAGCAATGGAGCTCCGGCAGTTTCTCCCGCTACCTTCGCGACAAGTACCGCGGTTTGACGATAGATTTGATGATTGGAGTCGGAGACGATGCAGTTGCGCTGCTCAGGGCGGATCGTAGCGTGCTTGCGCCCGCGGCACCTATCATCTTCAACAATGTCTCCCCACAAGATCCGCCCATTAAGGACCTTGCGAACAGCACCGGAATCTACAGCCATTTCGACATCCTGAAATCATTCGAGCTGGCGAAGCGGCTATTGCCCGGCGCGAGAGACGTCGTCGTGGTGACCGGCGCTGCCGCCTTCGACCGCTACTGGGAGAGAACCGCGCGCGAAGTACTCAAGCCGCTCGAGCAGCACTATCAACTGACCTACCTCGCTGGGCTTCCCTTCGGAGAGTTGATCGACAGGATCAAAGCATTGCCGCCTGATGCCATCGTCATTTACCTCAGCGTCTTCGAGGACGGAAGGGGTGAGCAGTTCATACCTCGCGACGTCGCCCGGGTGCTGGCCGAATCTTCGCCGACACCGATCTTCAGCATCTACGATTCCTTCGTTGGCGTCGGCATCGCCGGTGTCTATGCCGACCGGTTTGAAGCGGTAGGACGGGAGACCGCACGACTTGCGCTGCGAGTGCTTGGCGGTGAGGAGGCCTCGCGCATCCCTCCTTATATCGGAGACACCCATAAGAATGTGGTGGATGGGTCCGTGCTGGAACGCCTGTCGCTGTCGTTTGCGAATCTCCCCGATGGCACTGTCATCGAGAACTGGACGCCGCCGGTGTGGCAGCAATATCGCTGGCAGATAGCGGTTGTCGCAGCGGCACTGTTGGCGCAGACGCTACTCATTGCCTACGTCGTTTTTCAGAGCCGCAGACGTCGAGCGGCTGAGGCTTTGCTCAAAGAGAGCGAAGAACGCATGACGCTCACCGCCGCCTCGGCGAACGTCGGGCTTTGGCAAGTCGACCCGGATGCTGAGCAGTTGTGGGCGACCGAGCATTGTCGCGCCCTGTTCGGCCTCAAGAGTGATGTTCCCCTCACGCGCGACACCATCCTCGCGGCAATCCATCCGGAGGATCGTGAGATTGCCATGTCGTCGCTTCGGGATCCCCGGAATGCGGACCAGTCCGCCGTTTACGACTTTCGGGTTGTGCTGCCGGACGACAAAGTCCGCTGGATCAGAGCTCGGGCTCGTGCGCATCCCGATGACCAGGGTGCCCCGCAACAGTTACGCGGAGTCTTCGTCGATATCACCGAACAGAAGGTAGCGGAAGCCGATGCCGCACTGCAGCGCCAGGAGATCACGCATCTGATGCGTGTCTCCGTGCTGGGCGAGCTTTCTGGTGCCATCGCACATGAGATCAACCAGCCGCTCACTGCGGTTCAGTCAAACGCGGAAACGGGGCTGGTTCTTCTCGCGGAGAGTTCGCCGGATCTCGCCGAGGTTCGCGACGTTTTTGAAGACATCGTTTACGACAACCGCCGAGCCAGCGAGGTCATCGAACGGCTCCGCAACCTGATGCGAAAGAGCGAGAAGAAATCCGAACCCGTCGACGTCAATGAGCTGGTGAAGTCGACCATCGCCTTGCTTAACAGCGAGTTGATCAGCCGCAGGATCAAGGTGAAGCTTGATCTGGCGAGCACGCTGCCTGCGACGCTGGGCGATTCAGTCCAATTGCAGCAGGTCGTGCTCAATCTTGTGATGAACGCTATGGATGCTATGACCACGACGTCCATTCCGGAAAGGCTCGTCACGATCTGCACGCGCGAGACGCCGACCGGAGTGGTTGAGGTGCTTGTGGCGGACCGCGGAACCGGCATCCACCCCGCGGAGCAGAGCCGGCTGTTCGAGCCGTTTTACACGACCAAGGCGCGTGGCCTCGGTCTTGGCTTGACGATCTGTTCAACGATCGTCCAGGCGCACGGCGGAACGCTTGCGCTGGCGAATGACGATGCTGGTGGAGCCGTTGCAAGACTCTCGCTGGCAGCCCGCGAGAAGCTCGCCGCGGCCAAGTGATGACGCGATGTTCACGGTGTTTCTTGTCGATGACGACCCTGGAGTGATCAACGCATTGTCGCGGCTGCTGCATGTGAAGGGCTACGATGTCCGATCGTATACGTCACCGCAGGAGTTTCTCATATCGCACGACGCAACGGTGCCCGGGTGCGCCGTGCTGGACGTCTCGATGCCCGGTCTCGACGGTCTTGAATTGCAGCAGGCACTCGCAGCCGAGGGATGCCATCGGCCGATCATTTTCATCACCGGGAAGGGCGATGTTCCCACGAGCGTGCGTGCGATGAAGGCCGGCGCCATCGATTTCTTGACCAAGCCCATGAGCAATCAAGACTTGCTCGACGCAATAGCCCGGGCCGAAGAGCAAGACACTAAGGCTCGCGGCACTCGCGCCGAATTGGCGCCCATCGAGGCGAGGATCGCGACCCTGACCCCACGAGAACGCGAAGTCCTTGCCTATGTTGTTGCCGGGCGGCTTAACAAGCAGATTGCCGGCGATCTTGGACTGGTTGAGCAAACGGTCAAGTTTCACCGCAGTGCGGTGATGAAGAAGCTGGGGGTACGCACGGTCGCGGATCTGGTCCGCATGGTGGAAAGGATGCGCGTTGCGAAGTAGGCAGGCCATCTTGCGCCATTGAACCAAAGACTAGGTGGACAGCACACGGCGGCTGCCGCATATCTTCGTCATGGCGGAAGGTCCCGGTTGGATCGCCATTGTGGACGACGACCCGTCCGTGTTGAAGGCCTTGAAGCGGTCGCTGCGCGTTCGCGGTGTCCAAAGCAAGACATATGGTTCGGCGCAAGAGTTCCTCGCGACGTTGCCCGAAGGGCTACCCGACTGCCTGATCCTCGATCTGGAAATGCCCGGGATGACCGGCCTGGAACTTCTTCGGGATCTGAAGCGCAAGGATATTCAGGTCCCGGCTATCGTCATCACCGCCCACGGGGATGCAACAGTACGCGAGCATTGCGAGTCTGTTGGCGCCGTAGCCTATTTTTCGAAACCCTTTCGGAACTCCTTATTGTTCGCCGCCATTGAGGCCGCGATCGGCAGTCGGAGAAAGTCGCCCTAACGGCCAGGATGCTGTCTGGACGGCTTCTCTGTAGCGTGATTGTCACCGGGTCGACGTGCGTCTGCGAGTCGCCGGCGGCGGGTCGCCACGCTTTCCGGCACTCTCGCCGATGGCCGATTGCCTTCGATAAGCCGCAGTTGTGGGCCTCGGGCAAGCTTGAGCGAGGACGCACCGGAAGCAGCGTCCACCAAGGCTCCTAAACCAAGGTCCAATTGTGATCAAGCACGGCTGCTTTCTAAAACATCCGCGACGCCAAGCGGGGAGATGTTCGAAATGCGCGCACAGCGATCGGAGGCCAATGCAGTCGGAGGGAGCGGATGATCGCCCGACAAACCGCCGCCGATCCCGACAGCCTCGAAGTCCGAGTCACGTCGGACAGTCATTTCTCGTGGATTCGTACGCGCCTTGGTCTGGAGCGGACGCTGATGGCGTGGGCGCGCACGGCAGTCGCGCTGATCGGCTTCGGGTTCACGATCGTCCAGTTCTTCGAGCGCTTCGGAGCAATGGAGGGAGTACAGGAGGCGCTGCGGCCGCAGGCACCACGTTACCTGGGTCTTGCGCTTATCGGTTCCGGCGTGATCGGACTGCTCGTCTCGATCT
Organism: Dongiaceae bacterium; assembly: GCA_050180895.1. Lineage (GTDB taxonomy): Bacteria > Pseudomonadota > Alphaproteobacteria > Dongiales > Dongiaceae > JBGPEQ01. Next base: position 8,783 of record JBFXDS010000023.1, on the reverse strand, counting down.
ACCAGTATCAACGACTCACCCGATATCTCCGGCGGTCGAACTTTGTGCCAATCGCGGGTATTCCAGGAATGTCGGACTGGACGCCCCTGCTGGCTGTGACGATCATCCTAATACTGATCGGGCTCTTTGCCTTTGGCGCTGTTCTTTTTCGATATGTCTAGTGCGGTTGCTACGCAACAACCTTGAGCGAATTTTTTCATCCACAGGAGCGACACATGGCCAAGCAAGACAAACCCAACATCCTCATCTTCTGGGGCGATGACATCGGCCAGTCGAATCTCAGCGTCTATTCGAAGGGCATGATGGGCTATCGCACGCCCAACATCGACCGCATCGCCAATGAAGGAATGGTCTTCACCGACTACTATGCGGAACAGAGCTGCACGGCCGGCCGTGCCGCCTTCATCATGGGGCAGAGCGTATTCCGTTCCGGCCTGAGCAAGGTCGGATTGCCGGGAGCCGCGGCCGGCATGAAGGCCGAGGATCCGACGATAGCGGAACTGTTAAAGCCGCACGGCTACGCCACCGGGCAATTCGGCAAGAACCATCTTGGCGACCGCGACGAGCACCTGCCGACGATGCACGGCTTCGACGAGTTCTTCGGCAACCTCTACCACCTGAACGCGGAGGAGGAACCCGAGTTGCGGGACTATCCGCCGGCCAAGGACTACCCCGAATTCAGGAAGAAGTTCGGCCCACGCGGTGTGCTGCATTGCTGGGCAGACGGCAAGGGCGGTCAGAAGATCGAGAATACCGGCCCACTGACCAAGAAGCGCATGGAGACAGTCGACGAGGAATTTCTCGCGGCGGCCAAGGACTTCATCAAGCGCCAGCACAAAGCCGGGACGCCGTTCTTCGTGTGGTTCAACACGACACATATGCACCTCCGGACGCACGCGAAGCCGGAAAGCTTGGGGCAATCCGGCCGCTGGCAATCGGAGTATCACGACGTGATGATCGATCACGACAAGCATGTCGGGGAGATGCTCAGCCTGCTGGACGAGTTGGGCATCGCCGACAACACCTTCGTCATGTACAGCACGGACAACGGGCCGCACATGAACACTTGGCCCGACGGCGGCATGACTCCGTTCCGCAACGAGAAGAACTCGAACTGGGAAGGCGCCTACCGCGTGCCCTGCATGGTGCGCTGGCCGGGAAAAATCAAGGCGGGCTCGGTTTCCAACGAGATCGCCAGTCACATGGATTGGCTGCCGACATTGCTTGCCGCGGCGGGTGAAACGGACATCGGCGGGAAGCTGATAAAAGGACACAAGATCGGTAACAAGACCTTCAAAGTCCACCTGGACGGCTACAACCTTCTGCCCTATCTGACCGGCAAGGAGAGCAAGGGGCCGCGTAACGCCTTCTTCTACTTCTCCGACGACGGCGACCTGACGGCCATGCGCTATGACAACTGGAAGATCGTCTTCATGGAGCAGCGCGCGACGGGGACGCTGAAAATCTGGGCGGAGCCGTTTGTCGCGCTGCGCCTGCCCAAAATCTTCAACCTGCGCACCGATCCTTACGAGCGCGCGGACATTACTTCGAACACTTACTACGACTGGATCTTTGACCATGCGTACTTGCTCGTGCCGGCGCAGCAAATCGTCGGCGAGTTCCTGGCGACATTCAAGGAGTTCCCGCCGCGTCAGAAGGCTGCAAGCTTCACCGTCGATCAGGTGATGGCGAAGCTGACGGAGGGCATAGGCAGCGCGTGAGGAGCGGCTGCCGCGACCATGACTCGATCGGCTCACGTCGCGCTCGCGTTGCCGAACAGGTAGCCGCGGCGGCGAGGGCGGTGGAGTTCGGGCGGCTGCGCTCTGTCCCTGAAGCCGCCCGAATTTCGCCTGCAGAATCGCTGACGGACGCAGTGGTTGGGATAAAAGAGGATGGAGGAGATCCTCAAGCAACTGGCCGCCTACACCGCGTTGGCGGTCGAGATTGCCGCCGTCGGCGTGGTGGCGTATGGGGCGATAGAGGCGTTCGTCCACTCGCTCCGCCACGTCGTCGGCCTGAGGGGGGTCCATGGCTGGCGCAAGGCGGTCTGGGTCGACTTCGGCATGTGGCTGCTGCTCGGGCTGCAGTTTGCCCTTGCGGCGGACATCGTGCGCAGCGCGATCTCGCCCACCTGGGCTGAGATCGGGCAGCTGGCCGCCATTGCCGCCATCCGGACCTTCCTCAACGTCTTCCTCGAGAAGGACATCGAGAAGTATCGCGAACCGGCGCGGGGCGGCGAGCCGGGATCGGCGAGCGAAGCCGGTTGATCCGGCGACCGTAGCCGACAGGGAGCAGGCCTTGCTGAAAAGAGAGCCGGAATGCCCGAGATCATCCTGACGATCGTCAAGTACGGATTGGTCGCATCGGTGTTCGTCAGCATGTTCGGCCTCGGCTTGAACATGGCGCCGCGGAACCTCCGTTTCACCCTCGACCATCCTGGCCTGATGCTTCGATCGCTCGCCGTGGTGGTCGTTCTGATCCCGCTTGCCGTCGTTGCGATCGACTTGCTCCTGCAGCCGGCACGGCCCGTTGCGGTCGCTCTCGCCGTGCTCGCGGCGGCGCCGGCCGCACCCCTGGCCATGGGCAAGGCGCATGGTTCCGGCGGCGCGATGATCTATGCCGCCAACCTGCAGCTCCTGGTCGCGCTGCTGGCTCCCGTCACGACGCCGCTGACGCTGACGATTCTACAGCAGGTGCTCGACTTCGAGGCCACGATCAATCCCCTGCGAGTCGCCCAGCAAGTCTTCGTCATGCAGTTCCTGCCGATCACGCTGGGCGTTCTGATCCATGCCAAGCTGCCCCAACTGGAGCCGTGGGGCCGCAAGCTGGTGCGGCTCGCCGGCCTGGTTCTCCTGGCAACGATCGCCATCGTGATGGTGTTTCTCTATGCCGCGTTCCTCGGCCTGGATCCGCTTTCCTATCTCGCGGTCGTTGCCATGCCCGTGGCGGCCCTCAGCATCGGCCACCTGTCGGCCCCGCGCGAACCGGGAATGCGGGTCTGTTTGGCGGTGGAGGCGGCGATGCGCAATCCGGGATTGGCGCTGCTCATCGGGAACCTGAATTTTCCGGAGGCACATCCGCTGCAAACCCTCGCTCCCTGCATCGTCATCGCTATCCTGGCCGCGACGATCTACGGCAAATGGCAGCAACGAATAGCGTCATGAGCGCTCCCGAGCGCGCGACGCCCAGCGGATGAGCGACACCTCTTCCGTAACCGTCGGCGAGTTCTCGCTTCTGAAGGGCGGGCCATACGATCGACTGATGACGCTCGCCCATCTGATGCGGCCCGATCTCTCTCGCGAGATCCACCGGGCCGCGGTCCTGGCGGCAATCGCGTGGCTCCCTCTCCTGCTCCTTTCGATCCTTGAAGGCAGCGTTCTCGGTGTCGCACGCGGGATTCCGTTCCTGTACGACGTCACAACCGCGATCCGTTTTCTCATCAGCGTTCCCATGCTCGTGATTGCCGAAAGGGTGGTCGAGGCACGCAGCATGGTGGTCGCTCGCAACTTCATCGAGTCCAGCCTGGTCAGGAAGCGGGACTACCTTGAATTCGGCCGCATCCTCCGGCAGGTCGCCTCCATGAGGAACTCCGTCCTCGCGGAAGTGGCGATCGTGCTGCTCGTCATCGTCGGCGTGCTGTACCTGAAGCTGGACGTCTCGAGCACGCTGTCCAGCTGGCAGTTCGTCGACACGAACGCCGGGCCGCAGCGCAGCCTCGCCGGCTGGTGGGATGTCATCGTCAGCATACCGATCTTTCAATTTCTGCTCGCGCGCTGGCTCTGGCGGTACTTGATCTGGTGCTGGTTCCTCTGGCGCATGTCGCGCATGGACCTGAGGCTCTTCCCGACGCATCCTGACGGCGCGGCAGGGCTCGGTTTCCTGAGCATCGCCCAGACGAAGTTCTGGGCCGTCATCGCCGCCTTTTCCGCGATACTGTCCGCCAACGGCGCCACCACCTTCTTTCTCGGCCGCGCCGTCTTCGGCGACTACCGGTACATTCTGATCGGATATGTCGCACTCGTGCTGATCGTCTTCGTCGGTCCCCTCTTCATCTTCTCGACCAAGCTGTTCGCGGTGAAGACCAAGGGGCTTCTGGAGTACGGCAATCTCGCCCATGAGTACGTCTGGCTGTTCCACCGAAAGTGGGTAAAGCGGGAGGCGGCGGACTCCGAGGCCATCATCGGCAGCGCCGATATCCAGTCCCTGGCCGATCTCGGCAACAGCTTCGATGTCGTGCGCCGGATGCGGCTGGCTCCCTTCGACCTCAAGACCACCGTCATCCCGCTGGTGCTGGCGACGCTTGTCCCGTTCGCGCCGTGGGTTGCAATGCTCGTGCCCATCGACGAGCTGTTCGAATTCTTGCTGGGCGTACTGTGATGATCTCCTGTTCCCACTGTAAGCATGGCGCTTGGCACGCGAAGAGAGAAGGTCTTGAATGAGCGCACGCCGAATATTGACGGGAATCGGCTGCACGCTCGTCGCACTCGTCGTTTGCGGGTGCAGCAGCGTCGGGCCCGGTTCCGTGCCGCGGGACCGGATCGACTATGCGACAGCGATCGGCGATTCCTGGAAGCAACAGACGTTGCTCAATATCGTGAAGCTTCGCTATGGGGACATGCCGATCTTCCTCGAGATTGCGCAGGTGATCGCGAATTATCAGCTTGAAAGCACCCTCAGCGCGGGCTTCAACGCCGCGAACAACACGGGAATTGCGGGAGCGTTCACAACCGGGGGGAGCGTGGCCGCGGAAGGCAAGTACACCGATCGCCCGACTCTCATCTACGCTCCTCTCACCGGAACGGACTTTCTCAAGAGACTGATGACCCCGATCCCGCCGAGCGCCCTGCTGTTTCTGCTGCAGTCCGGATATGCCGCCGACCTCGTCATGCCGATCACGCTTGATTCGATCAGGGGCATCAGCAACGAGTCCAAACGTAGCATGGAGCGCCCCGGAGATCAGCAGTTCCTCCGTCTCGCCCAACTCATTCGCGACCTGCAGCTGGCGGGCGCGATCCAGATGCGTGTCGAGCGAGCGGCGGACGGTTCGGAGACCTCCCTGATCGTGCTCGGAGCGAGCGAGGATCCGGAAATCGTGGCCAAGAGCCGGGAGATCAGAAGCATCCTGGGTCTGAAGCCAGACCTGCGGGAGTTCAAGGTCTACTACGGCGGCTACTCGGGCAAGAACGATGAAATCCCGATGATTACGCGCTCGATGCTGGAGCTCATGCTTGAGCTTGCCGCCATCGTGCGGGTGCCCGCGTCGGACGTTTTAGAAGGCAGGGCAACACCCGGCGCTGTCGCCGATGAAGCCGGCGAACCTCGGGCTTCCATCGCGCTGCAGATTGTCAGCGGAGACGCGCCGCCACCTGACGCCTACGTCGCGGTGCCCTATAAGAAGCGCTGGTTCTGGATCGCCGACACCGACATCGGCTCCAAGTACACGTTCGGCTTCATGATGCTGCTGTTTTCGATTTCGGAAACCGGCGCGCGCGGGTCTGCGCCGGTTGTAACCGTGCCTGCCAGCCAATGAGCGGCGTCGAAGTTGAAGTTCCGCTCCGGCAACAATTCATTCTACCCGCCCGCCGTCAGATGCTCCTGCAGCCGCGGCATCAGCTCGACCAGGTTGCAGGGGCGGAAGCGGCTGTCGAGCTGCCACCTGAGAATCTCTTCCCAGCCGTCACGGCAGGCGCCGGGCGAGCCGGGCAGGGCGAAGAGATAGGTGCCGCCGGCCACCCCGCCGGTGGCGCGGCTCTGCATCGTCGAGCTCTTCACCTTGGCGTAGGAGAGCATGCGGAACAGCTCGCCGAAGCCCTCGATCTCCTTCTCGTAGACCCGGCGGAAGGCCTCCGGCGTCACGTCGCGGCCGGTCACCCCGGTGCCGCCGGTGGAGATCACCACGTCGACATGCGGGTCGGCGATCCAGGCGCGGAGCTGCGCGGTGATGGCGGCGACGTCGTCGCGCACGATCGTGCGGGCGGCGACCCGGTGGCCGTCGCGCGTGATCAGCTCGGCCAGGGTCCGCCCGGACTTGTCGTCGGCCTCGGTGCGCGTGTCGGAGACGGTCAGGACCGCGATGTTGACCGGAAGGAAGGGCCTGCTCTCGTCAATAGGTGCCATTCGACGCGGCCGCCTGCTGGATCTTGCCGGCGCCAGTGTAGCCGGGCCAGTCGCCGGCGGCGAGGGCGTCGAGCGACGGCGTCGCCTGCGCCAGCCGCTGCTGGTAGATCCAGTAGTTTGTCAGCACCCGCTCGACGAACTGCCGGGTCTCCCGCCCGGGGATGCTCTCGATGAACAGCAGCGGGTCGGAATCCTGTCCGGGCTGGGCGCGGTACCTGGCGAGGTTGCCGGGGCCGGCGTTGTAGGCGACCGCCAGCATCAGCAGGTCGCCGCGCACATTGGGGTCCTTGAGCAGGCGGGCGACGTAGCGCTGCGCCAGGGTCAGGTTGAACACCGGGTCGAACAGCGCCTTCTTGTCGGCGCCGGCGAGGTCGAGGCCGGCCTCGGCCAGCGCCATCGCCGTGGCCGGCATCAGCTGCATCAGGCCGGCGGCGCCGGCCGGGCTCTCCGCCCGCGGGTTGAAGGCCGATTCCTGCCGCATCAGCGCGAACAGCAGCGCCGGGTCGACGGTGAAGCCGCCCTCCGGCTTCCAGGCCGGGACCGGGTAGAGCGCGGCGTCCAGCAGATTGCCGGATTTCCGCTGGAAGGCCAGCGCGATGCGCATCGACACCGAGGGCAGGCCGGCCCGCTGCGCGATCTTCAGCACCGCCGGCGTCAGGCTCGGGTCCCCGCCGCGCCGCAGCAGCAGGTAGAATTCGTCCTCCGCCAGGTCGACGAGGCCGACCTGCAGCAGGGCGAGGGCGCGGCTGCCGCCGCGGGTGCGCGTCACCGGCTTCAGCGGCGTGTCGCTGCGGGCGGCGCTCGTCCAGGTCAGCCCGCCCTCCAGCCCGAGGGCGCGGCGGGCGAGCTGGCCGTAGAAGGTGCGCGGATAGTCGGCGGCGGTCCTCAGCCAGCGCGAGGCCGTCTCCGGCTGGCGGTTGCGCAGGTGGCTGCGGGCGGCCCAGAAGGCGCCGGCCGCGCGCGCCCAGTCGGAGCCGTCTTCGTCGCGGGCCACGATCTCGAACTGCCGCGCCGCCTCGCCCATCGCCTTTACGCGCCAGGCGGCCAGCCCGGACAGCCAGTTGAGGCTCGCGGGCTCGCCGCCGCGGTCGGGATTGCCGACCCGGTTGACGACGGTGTCCGGCATCTCCGGCGCCGCCGCGTCGGCCGGCTTGCGCACCATGGCCAGGCGGTAGATGCGCTGCGCCTGCGGATGGTCGTCATAGCGGGCCAGCCAGGCCTGCAGCTCGGGGTAGGCCGAGCGGTATTTCGGGTGCAGGTAGCGCTGGGCGAGGGCGTGGCCGAGCAGGCGCTGGTCGGTCAGCCGGCCGATGATCGCGTCGGCGGCCCGCCAGTTGCCGTCCCGCTGCAGGCGGAAGATCGCCGCGTAGCGGTCGGCGTCGGCCGCGTCGAGCGGCCGCGGCAGGCCGCTGGCCGCATCGATCTGCAGATCGGGCGGCGGCAGCGCGGCGGTGATCGCTCCCGCGTCTTCCGCGCCGGCCGCCGCCGGCATGGCCAGGGTGAGGCAGGCGAGCAGCCCGGCGCAGGCGCTCCGGGCACGAAAAGGTAAACATTCCGTAAACACTTGCATGCATCACAACTACCTGATGCGGTCGTGCCCGGACAACCGCTGTCAGGAATGTGTACACGCAATTTATATGAATTTCACTTTTAGTGACTACTACTAATAGGGGGTCCCGTGTCATTTTTGAGGCGCGCCAGGATGGCCAGCCAGTCGCGCCAGGCGGCCCTTTTCTGCGCCGGCTGCCTTAACAGAAAAGCTGGGTGATAGGTCGGCATGGCCGGCACCGGACGCACCATGCCGGCGCTCTCATAGGGGAACCACCGGCCGCGCAGCCGCGAGATTCCGTCGCTGCGGGCGAGCAGGGTCTGCGCCGCGGCGGCACCCAGCAGCACCAGCAGGTCCGGGGCCACCAGCTCGATGTGCCGCTCGACGAAGGGCAGGCAGGCGGCGACCTCGGCCGCCGTCGGCGGCCGGTTGCCCGGCGGCCGCCAGAAGATGACGTTGGTGATGTAGGCCGCGCGGCGGTCGAGCCCGATGCAGGCCAGCATGCGGTCGAGGAGCTGGCCGCTGACGCCGACGAACGGCCGCCCCAGCCGGTCCTCGTCTCCCCCCGGCGCCTCGCCGATCAGCATGATCCGCGCCTCCGGGTTGCCGTCGGCGAAGACCAAATTGGTCGCCGTCCGCTTCAGCGGGCAGCCGTCGAAGGCCGCCAGCGCCTCCGCCAGCTCGGCCACGTTGCGCGCCGCCGCCGCCAGGTCACGCGCCGACTGCACCGCCGCCGATCCCCGGGTTGAACCCGGTGACCCCGGCAGCGGCGCGGCCGCGGGGGCCGGGCGCGCGACAGGCGCCGCCGGCGCGCCCGGCCGCGCGGGCGGCGGCGGCACGGCCGGCCGGGCGGGCAGGGCGCTCGCCGCATAGCGGTCGACCGGGGCCTCGCCGATCGCCTCGTCCGCTCCCGCCTCGACCAGCCAGCGCAGCGCCGCCAATGGGTCCATCGATCCCGCCATGCCCCACCCTACCAACTCGCTGCCATTCGTTGTAGCAACTGTGTTGTTCAAGCTGTGTGTGTGAGGGGTTCGCTCCAGTCGCGTTGATCTCGGATCATGGCGTTGAGGCTGCAGAGGAGTTTGCGCAGGACGGCCATGAGGGCGAGCTTTGCGGG
>JBFXDS010000022.1:0-32559 GCA_050180895.1 Dongiaceae bacterium | reverse complement strand
GGCCGGACCTTGCTACATCCCGGTGTCAGCCGAGGGGCGAGACGGTCTCGGCCGGCCCGTTCCCGGGACTCAAACGGTCCCGGGAACGGGCCTCACTCTGTCATGATTCACACAGACAAGGGGCGAGTGGCGCTCGCCCGGGGCGGGGGCGGTCGAGACGCGGCGGACGGTTGGCGGCGCGAGGGCGAGCGCCGCTCGCCCCTACTCCATTCAAATCGAGCGAAGGACCCCATGCCCAGCGGGACAGCGGATTCGATTCACGCGGAGCCGCGGAGGCGCGGAGCAGAATTGGCGTGAGGCCGCGTCCGGGTCGTGCCTGCCGTTAGGCCCTCCGCGCCTTCGCGTCTCCGCGTGAACCCTCCTCGTCGCAGAAATGAACGAAGGACCCCATGCCCAGCGGGGAGTGACGTTGGCCGCGTAGGGGCGAGCGGCGCTCGCCGGGGCAGGTCGGCCGAGACGCGGCGGACGGTTGGCGGCACGAGGGCGAGCGCCGCTCGCCCCGACGCCATCGAAATCGAGCGATGGACCCCATGCCCAGCGGGATCGACCGGCTCGCGTTTATGTCGGGGGCAATCGGCAGCCGGACCCGGCGGCGAAGTGGCGGCCGGGAACGACGACCATATCCACGATGTCAAATATCGGCCCCGGCCGCGCGACGATCTCCTCGGATCGAGATTTTCGCTCGGCCGGCTTGAAGCGGCATGTTACGAACAAAAAGAGAACATGTCAAGAGCGGTTTCCGCCTCGCCCGCCATCGGCCGTGGACGTATCATTTCAGCGGCGCCCGGAGCGGGAGGCATCGTCATGACACAGGCAGACACGCTCTTCGTCGGTTCGATACCGGCGCTCTATGACCGCTATCTCGGCCCCTTCATCTTCGAGCCCTATGCCGAGGACATGGCGGCGCGGGTCGCCCGGCTGGCGCCACGGGACGTGCTGGAGACCGCGGCGGGGACGGGGATCGTCACGCGGGCGATGGCGCGCGCCCTGCCGGGCGAGGCCTCGATCACCGCGAGCGACCTCAACCAGGCGATGGTCGACTACGCGGCGACTCGCACCGAGGCGACCAACGTGACCTGGCGCCAGGCGGACGCCCTCGCCCTGCCCTTCGCGGACGGCGCCTACGACGCCGTGGTGTGCCAGTTCGGGGTCATGTTCTTCCCCCACAAGGTCGCCGGCTATCGCGAGGCGCGGCGCGTGCTGCGGCCCGGCGGGACGTTCCTGTTCAACGTCTGGGACCGCATCGAAGACAACGAGGTCAGCCGCGTGGTGACGGAGGCGGTGGCGGCCCTGTTCCCGGCGGACCCGCCGCGCTTCCTGGCGCGCACGCCGCACGGGCATCACGATGTCGCGGTGATCCGCGAACAGCTCCGGCAGGCCGGGTTCGGCCGCATCGAGATCGAGACGGTGGAGAAGCGCGGCCGCGCCCCTTCCCCGCGCGATCCCGCCGCGGGATTCTGCCAGGGCAGCCCGCTGCGCGGCGAGATCGAGGCGCGCGACGCGGGCCGGCTCGAGGAGGCCACGGCGGCGGCGGCCGACGCCGTCGCCGCGCGTTTCGGCCCCGGCCCGATCGACAGCAAGATCCAGGCCCACGTGATCACGGCGACGCGCTGAGCGGCAGGATCTTGGAATATCGCCGATGAGCTTGGGGTCAGCGCCGTGCGTCCTTCGACAAGCTCAGGATGAGGGTCTTTCTTCGTGCCACCAAGATTCTCCCTCATCCTGAGCTTGTCGAAGGACGCCGCTAGCCGCGGCGCCGGTCATTCGCACTCGAACGTGACCACGTTGCGGTTGTAGTCGCCGCCCGCGTCGGCCAGGCGGGCGCGGGCACGATAGTTCTCGTAGCACCATTCGTCGGCGCGCTCCGCCGCCTGATCGAATTCCCGCTGGCTATCGACCCTGTACGACACCGTCGGTCCGGAAGCATCGACACGCTGCGGGCCGCTCGCGACACAGCCGCCGAGGGCGACAGCGGCCGTCAAGAGGACCATGGCAAGTCGCATGAACAGTTCCTCCTTCATCGCACGAACAGAAAAACACTTGGCCAGGCAGGCGAGTTCCATCGATGCCTCATAGGCAACCGGGCCATCAGTCACCCCCGCACTCGAACGTCACGGCATCGTTGTCGTGCGCAGCCTTCGATTCGACGAAGCGGGCGTCGCGGCCATGATACTGGCGGCACCAGTCGGCCGCACGGCGACCGGCCTGCTCGAATTCCGCAAGGCTGTCGAGCCTGAACGTGATCTTCGGCGCGGACGCCGCGGCGCCCTGCGAGCCATGCTCCAGGCAACCCGAGAGCGCCATCGTGGCCAGCGCGGCGAGGAAGATGCGCATGACGCAACCGATCCTGATCCACGCACAGGGCGACTCATTCTGCGGGTTTCCGCTGAACGCAAACTGAAGATGCCATTCATTCCTGGTTCATCGACTCGGCTCGGACAGTCGAAACGCAACCTCGCCCCCGTCGATCGGACGGCGTAGAGTCGGCTCGCCTTAGCGGGGTTCCCATGCGCTCATCCATGCGAAGCGCCGTCGTTCGTCTCGATGCGTCGCGCCGCGACGACTTCTATCGGCTGCACAGCGAGGCGTGCGGCGCCGGCTGGTGCCGCTGCGCGGCCTGGTGGGTGCCGACCTGGGAGGGCTGGTCGCAGCGGACCGCGGCGGAGAACCGGCGCATCCGCGAGGGTCTCTTCGACGACGGCGTGGCCGACGGCTACCTGCTGTATGGAGACGGCGAGGTCGTCGGCTGGTGCCAGGCGCTGGAGCGCGGCCGCCTCGCCAAGCTGGCGCGGCAGTTCGACCTGCCGCCGGATCCGGCGGTCTGGGCGATCACCTGCTTCCTCATCGCCCCGCGCCATCGCCGGCAAGGTTTCGCCGGCCGCCTGCTGCGCGAGGTCGTCGCCGACCTCCGCCGGCGCGGCGCGGCGCGGATCGAAGTGTTTCCGAAGCGCGGCCCGGACCTCGACGACGGCGATCTGTGGAACGGCCGGAAGCCATGTTCCGGGCGGCGGGCTTCGCCGTCGTCCGCGACGATCCCGTCCGCCCGGTCCTGGGGCTGGAGTTCCCGGATCGATGACGCGGTCGTGTCGACGCGGCCTTCGGCAAACTGTCGGCATCGGTGTCGCGACGGCGGCGCTGCTCGCCGGCTGCGCGCCCGAGCCGCCCGGCGACGGCGCCGCCTATTTCGCGGTCGAGATGGGGCGGCCCGAAGACGGCTTCGTGATCAAGCTCACCGACCCGGCGAAGATCGCCGCGGCGCGGGCGATGGTCGCCGGCGCGGGCACGTCCGGCGCGCATGTGATGGGAACCGTCGTCAGCCGTGCCGAAAGCTACAACGCCCCCTGGCAGTTCCACCTGGACCCGGCGTCGATCGACTTCTTCGCGTTCGCCATCGAAGTCTGCGACGCCGCCACCTCCTATGTGGATCAGCATCTCCCGGAGGTCGGCGGCGCGTTCCTGCCGAACCGCCAGTGGTGCCCCTGGAGCTCGCGCGTCGCGCGGGAGGTGTCCGTGCCGTGAGGAGCTTCACCACAAAGCCACAAAGGAAGCGGGTCGCGGCGAAGGCAGCCAAACCGCGCAAGGCGGCTGCCACGTCATCGGCCCGCAAGCGTCCCGCAGCGGCCGCGAAGCCGACCCTCCTCGCGGGCGGCAACCCGCAGATCGCGAAGGGCTACGGCGACGCCCCCGTGCAGGCCTACATCGCGGCTATGCCGGGCTGGAAACGTGATGTCGGGCGCCGGCTCGACGCGGTCGTCGCGCGCACCGTCCCCGAAGTGCACAAGGCAGTGAAATGGAACTCGCCCTTCTACGGCATCGAGGGCCAGGGCTGGTTCCTCAGCTTTTATTGCTTCGCGACGTACGTCAAAGTGGCGTTCTTCCGCGGCGCGTCGCTGCGCCCTGTCCTGCCTGGCGAGGCCAAGCACAAGGACGTGCGCTACCTCGACATCCATGAGGACGATCCGCTCGACGAAGCGCAGCTCGCCGCCTGGGTGACGCAAGCCAGCCGATTGCCCGGCGAACGCATGTGAGCGGGCAGAGCGGCCGATGATGAACGATCTACTGCGGTTCCCCGGCGCGGTCCGACGAGATCCTCGGATCGAGGCTTGGTTTGCAGACTTCGCCGATCCGCACCGATTGACCGCGCGGACATGGTTCGAGCGCATGCGGTGCTGCGGCGCGGATGTCCGTGAACTCCTGCACGACGGATGTCCGGTCGCCTGTGTGGAGGACGCGCCGTTCGGGTATGTCAACGCGTTCAAGGCTCATGCGAATGTCGGCTTCTACTATGGCGCAATGCTCGCAGACCCCGCCGGCCTGCTCGAAGGCGAGGGCAAGCGCATGCGTCATGTGAAGCTGCGCCCGGGCAAAGAACTGGACGGTGAGGCTTTGAGCGACTTGATCGTTGCCGCCTATCACGATATCCGGCGACGTCTCACGCGGCCGGATCTGCCATGAAGAAACCGACGACAACCATGAAGATGAAGAGCGGTTCGACGGAAGGAAAGGGCGGCGACTCTCCCTCTCGGCTGATCGATGCGAGAATCGAGGAGCTGGGCGATTGGCGGGGCGAGACGCTCGCCCGCATCCGACGTCTCATCAAGCAGGCCGACCCCGACGCGGTCGAGGAGTGGAAGTGGCGAGGGGTTCCGGTGTGGTCGCACGCCGGAATCATCTGCACCGGCGAGACCTACAAGAACGTCGTGAAGATGACCTTCGCCAAGGGCGCCTCGCTGGAGGACCCGTCAGACCTCTTCAACGCCAGCCTCGACGGCAACACCCGGCGTGCCATCGATGTCCACGAGGGCGACAGGATCGACGAAACGGCATTGACGGCGCTCATTCGCGCCGCCGTGGCGCTGAACATGTCGGTGCGAGCCAGCGCCCGTCCCGTCCGCTCTCGGAGACCGAAGAGCAGCAAAGGCCGGGACGGCTAGATACCCGCCATCACAGAAGGGAAGTCACCCTCACCCTAGCCCTCTCCCGCCGGGCGGGAGAGGGGACGCTGTGGATGGGGCCAGTTTCGGTCGCCCCCTCGCCCGCGCAGCGGGAGAGGGTGGGGGTGAGGGCGACGGCGCGCCGGTCAATGCGACATCAGCACCGGCACCGTCATGTGCTCGAGCATATAGCGCGTCACGCCGCCGAGGACGAATTCGCGCAGCCGCGAATGGCCGTAGGCGCCCATCACCAGCAGATCGATGCCGTTGTCGGCGATGTCGGCGAGGATGGCGTCGCCGGCCGAGACCTCGCCCGTGACGGTGCGGTCCGCGGTGACGCTCACGCCGTGACGGGCGAGATGCAGCGAGATATCGGCGCCGGGCTCGCGGCGGCCGCCGTTCGACGAGACATCGGGATTGACGGACAGGACGGTGACCGAGCGCGCGCGCGTCAGGAGGGGGAGCGCGTCATGGAGCGCGCGGGTGGCCTCGCGGCCGCCATCCCAGGCGACGAGCACGCGCTGACCGAGGGTCGCGGCCGGACCGATATAGGGAATGAGGAGCGTCGGCCGGCCGTTGCCGATGAGGATGCTGGTGGCGAACTGGCTGCCGAGGACCGGCTGCTCCTGCGGGTCGGGCTGGCTGAGGATCGCGAGATCGGCATGGCGGGCGTGCTGGATGAACGTCTCGGCGGCATCGATGTCGAGCACCTGCACGATGCGGCCCTCGCCCGGCAGGCCGGCCGCCTCGACGGCAACCCGGAACTGCGCGACGGCCGTCTCGGCCTGCCCGAGGACCGCGTTTCGCCGCTCGGTCATCAGATCGGGCGGGATCATGCCCAGGATCGTCGAGGGCATCCGCGGCTCCACCGCCAGGCAGAGGCCGGTGAGGTGGGCGCCGTGGCGCTGCGCCAGATCGATGGCGGCCGCGAGGCGCGCCGGCGCCGCATTGCCGCCGTCGACGTGAACCAGAACGTCCTTGATCGCCATCGGACGATATCCCCTTGCCAAGCCGTGGAAACGCCGCACCGTCTCGCTACCGCGCGAGACGGCCGCTGCCATTGATATGGATCAACGGGCGCCCCCGGTGAATGGGGCATCGCGGCATGGCAGCCCTGCGCGGGCGCGTCAGGTCGGTCCCTCCCCGCCGCGCTCCAGCGTGAACAGCTCCTGCGGCCGGGCGACGCCGCGCAACGCATAGCGGCCGAGGCCGAGGAGGCGGGCGCGGGCCGGGCCGGCGGCCTCGGCGAAGGCGGCGGAGACGACGAGGTCCTGATCGAGCGCCCGGCACATGCCGTTGATGCGCGTCACCTCGTTGACGGCCGGGCCGATCACGGTGAAGTCGAGGCGATCGTCGCTGCCGACGTTGCCGTAGAAGACGTCGCCGATGCTGAGGGCCAGATAGAAGCCGGTGGCCGGCAGGCCGGCGGCGGCGCGGCGGGCGTTGAGCGCGGCGACGCGGGCGAAGGCGTCCTCGGCGGCGGCCAGCGCCCGCCGGCAGTCCTCGACCGACTCGCCGGTCTCGAAGGTGCCGAGCAGGCCGTCGCCGATGAACTTCAGGACCTGTCCGCCCTGCCGGTGCACGGCGGAGACGAGGACGTCGGCGTAGTCGTTGAGCAGCGGGATGATCGATTTCGGCGGCTGGGTATCGACCAGGCGGGTGAAGCCCTTGAGGTCGCTGAACCACAGCACGGCGCGGATCTTGTCGGCGGTGCCGCGGGCGATGGCGCCCCTGAGGACGCGGCGGCCGGCGTCGCGGCCGAGATAGGTCTCGACCAACGTCTCGGCGATGCGCGCCACGGTCAACTGCCGCATCGCGGCGGCGAGGTAGGAGACGAGGCAATCGATGGCCTCGATGTCGTCGTCGCGGAAGCCGCCCGGCCGGTCCGTGGTCCAGGAGGTGTAGACGGAGTCCATCTCGCCGATGGTGGCGCTCTCGCCGAAGCGCGTGAGGAAGGCGACGTAATCGGTGGCGCCGTCGGCGGCGACGTCATCGAGCACGGGAAACGGGCGCGGGGACGCGCCGCGCGGATCGATGCGGTGGCGCAGCCAGCGCTCGCCGGTCTGCAGCAGATGATAGTGCGGGCTGCGCTGCCAGCGGTCGTCGATGCTCGCGTCCGAGCGGCGAATCTCGCGCGGATCGACGGCGACGCCGCGCCGCCAGACGAAGCCGCGGGCGCCGACCACGGGATGCAGCGTGTCGATGCCGACGGAGACGCGGCTGAGGCCGAGTCCGATCTCCTGCATCCGCCGGCACAGGCCCTCGAGCAGCGCCGCCTCGGCGGCGCCGGCGAGCGCCGACTCGGCAAGCCAGCGGCTGGCGGCGAGAAGCGCGGCGGGATCGGCCATGCCGCCATTATGGCAGCCGTTGTGGTCTCGCGCAGCCTCGCCGGTTCGGCGGCGGCTGAGGCTTGGATCGGCCTCCGTGCGTCCTTCGACAGGCTCAGGATGAGGATTTTTCTTTCTGCCATAAAAATTCGCCCTCATCCTGAGCCTGTCGAAGGACGCACGGGCGGACATGCCATGCATCCAGATTCTTTCGCCGCCGGGACCGGACTGTGCGAGAATTCGATGTCCAAGAACAATCCAGCGGAGGGAGGAAACACGATGGCCCGCTATATCCTGCTTGTGAACTGGACCGATCAAGGCATCCGCAACGTGAAGGAGTCGCCGAAGCGGCTGGACGCGGCGCGCAGCGCCGCCAAGAGCCTCGGCGTCGAGGTCGCGGAGTTCTACATGACCATGGGCGACCACGACATGGTCCTCGTCGTCGAGGCGCCGAACGACGAGGCCGTCGCCAAGTTCGCGCTGCGGACGGGCACCGCCGGCAATGTGCGGACGAA
This sequence comes from Dongiaceae bacterium, assembly GCA_050180895.1. GTDB lineage: Bacteria > Pseudomonadota > Alphaproteobacteria > Dongiales > Dongiaceae > JBGPEQ01. The sequence goes on along the minus strand of JBFXDS010000022.1, from coordinate 24,783 downwards.
GACGCTGAAGGCCTTTGCCGAGGCGGAGTACCGCTCGATCATCGGCTCGCTGGGTTAGTCGGCCGATTCAGCGGCGGCGCAGCAGGCCGCTAGCGACGCCGGCGAAGCCGCAGGCGAGGAACTGCGGGCCCGACAGCTTGACGCGGCCGGCCAGCGGATCGCGTTGGCGCAGCAGCCGGCTCAGCCGCTCGGCGATGCCGACGATCACCGCCGACTCCATGGCCAGCCGGCGGCTGCGGAGCTGGCCCGGCAGCCGCCGGGCGAGGACGATGAGCTCGTCCGTGCCGTCGAGGCAGCGGTCGATCACGCGGCGCAGGCCGGGGTTCGCGGCCGGCGCGTCGAGCGCCTCGACCCCGACGCCGGCGGCGGCAAGCCAGTCCTGCGGCAGGTAGACGCGGTCGAGCTGCCGGTAGTCGTCCCGGCAGTCCTGCAGGTGGTTGAGCACCTGGAGCGCGTTGCACAGCGCGTCCGACGCGGGCCAGCCGCCGCGCGATTCGCCGTGCAGGTCGAGCAGGTAGCGGCCGACCGGCGCCGCCGACAGCATGCAGTAGCCCTCGATCAGCTCGCGCCAGTCGGCATAGCGCAGCTTCACCGCGTCGAGCTTGAAGGCGGCGATCAGGTCGAGGCCGTGCTGCGCCGGCACGCCGGTCGCGGCGAGGCTCTCCCGCAGCCGTTCCGCCTTCTCGTAGCCCGGGCCGGGCGCTGCGCCGGTGAGCGCCGCGGCGAAGCCGTCGAGCCGGACGATCTTGTCGGCCGGCGCCAGCGCGGGGTTGTCGGCGATGTCGTCGATGGCGCGGGCGAAGGCATAGAAGGTGGCGACATGCGGGCGCAGGCGCGCCGGCAGCAGGAACGAGCCGACGGGGAAATTCTCGCTCGCCGTCGACTTGCCGGAGGGCGTCTCGACCGCGGCCGTCATCCCGCCGCCTCCTGCCGGCCGTAGTCGCGGCCCTTCCAGCGGCTGCCGCGGCCCCACCAGTGCCGGCGCGCCGAATCCAGGGTCATGCCGAGATAGAGTAGCGCGGCGGCCGGCAGCGTCAGCGCCAGCCAGGCCGGCTGCCGGTAGTAGCGCAGGGTCGGCAGGTAGGCGACGGCCATGAGCAGCCAGGCGAGGGCCGCGAGGACCGCGGCGGCGGCATCGCCGTGCACGGGGGCGGTCAGCAGCAGCAGCGGCGGCAGCAGGTAGAGCAGTGCCATGCCGAGCACGGTGCCGAGCAGCAGCAGCGCCGAGTAGCGGAGCTGGGTGAAGGCAGAGCGCGCCACCATCATCCAGATCGGCGCGAGCTCGCGATAGACGCGCAGGCTGCGCGTATCGTCGGCGAGGCCGAGCCACAGGCGGCCGCCGGCGCGCTTCACCGCGCGCGCCAGGCTGCAATCGTCGATCAGCGCGCCACGGATGGCGGCGATGCCGCCGATCTTCTCCAGCATGCCGCGGCGGATCAGCACGCAGCCGCCGGCCGCGGCGGCCGTCGCGGCGCGGTCGTCGTTGGCGCGCGGGAACGGGTAGAGCTTCTGGAAGAAGAAGACGAAGGGCGGGACCAGCAGCCGCTCCCACGCCGTCTCGCAGTTGAGCCGCGCCATCAGCGACACCAGGTCCCGCCGCTCGGCCACCGCCTTGCCGATCAGCCGGCGCAGCGCATCAGGCGCGTGGACGATATCGGCATCCGATAGGAAAACGAACTCGACGGCCGCATCGTCGCGCAGCGCCTGCGCGATGCCCTGATGCAGCGCCCACAGCTTGCCGGACCAGCCCGGCGGCAGCGCGTCGCCCGGGAGGATCGTCGGCGCGGCGCGGCCGGGCGCGGCGGCGCGCGCGGCCTCGGCCCGCGCGCGGGTGGCATCGGTGCTGCGGTCGTCGACCAGCGTCACGGACAGCCGCCCGGGATAGTCCTGGGCCGCGAGGCCGGCGAGCACCGCGGCGATTGTGTCCTCCTCGTTGCGCGCCGGCACCACGGCGGCGACGGCCGGCCAGGCGTCGGGCGCGGCGCCGTCCGCGGGCAACCGCTCGCCGCAGCGCCAGAACCCTCCGTGCAGGAAGACCAGGTACAACCATGCCGCCAGCGACAGGGCGGCTGCGAGGGCAAGCCATGTCAGCATGGCCGCCTAGATGTCATGGCGGATCGGCGAGGGCAATGACGTGATGACGGGCTTGCATCGGCGGACGCTTCCGGGTAGCGACAGGCCGCCGCGCGAGCCCAGGGGCCGGGCGGTTAAGCTCTGCGGCGTTGACAGGCATATTTGGGCAGGCGCAGCATGTCGCGGACGACGCAGCGAGTCTGATCAGGGGGACCGGCCGTCGATGCAGCAGGTGGCAGCGAGACTCGAAGCCGTTCCGCGGCGCGTCACCGTGCTGGGCTCCACCGGCTCGGTCGGCTGCAACACCATCGATCTCCTCGCCCGCAACTCCGGCGCCTTCGAGGTCGAGGCGCTCACCGCCTACAGCAACGTCAAGCTGCTGGCCGAGCAGGCGCGGCGGCTGCGCGCGCGCTGCGCGGTGGTCGGCGACGCCGGCAAGTATTTCGAGCTCAAGGAGGCGCTGAGCGGCAGCGGCATCGAGGCGGCGGCAGGCACCTCGGCCGTGGCCGAGGCCGGCAGCCGGCCGGCCGAATGGGTGATGGCGGCGATCGTCGGCGCCGCCGGGCTGGAGGCGACGCTGGCCGCGGTGCGCCGCGGCGCCGTGGTGGCGCTCGCCAACAAGGAGACGCTGGTCTGCGCCGGCTCGCTCATCCTGGCGGAGATCGCGCGGCACGGGGCCACCCTGCTGCCGGTCGACTCCGAGCACAGCGCGATCTATCAGGTCTTCGATTTCACGCATCCCGAGTCGGTCGAGAAGATCATCCTGACCGCCTCCGGCGGGCCGTTCCGGACGGCGCCGCGCGAGGCCATGGCGACGGTGACGCCGGCCCAGGCGGTCGCCCATCCCAATTGGGACATGGGGGCGAAGATCTCCGTCGACTCGGCGACGATGATGAACAAGGGCCTCGAGCTGATCGAGGCCCATCATCTGTTCGGGTTGCCGGAGGCGCAGATCGAGATCGTCGTCCACCCGCAGTCGGTGGTGCACAGCCTGGTGGCCTATATGGACGGCTCCGTGCTGGCGCAGCTCGGCAGCCCGGACATGCGCACGCCGATTGCCTATGCGCTGGCCTGGCCGAAGCGCATCCCGACGCCGGCCAAGCGGCTCGACCTCGCGGCCATCGGCGCGCTCACCTTCGAGGCGCCGGACCCCGTGCGCTTCCCGGCGCTGCGCCTGGCGCGCGCCGCCCTCAGGGCCGGCGGCACGGCGCCGGCGGTGCTGAACGCCGCGAACGAGGTGGCGGTCGGCGCCTTCCTCGACGGCCGCATCGGCTTCCTCGACATCACCGCGACGGTCGAGCGCACGCTGGACGCGATCCCGGCCGAACCGCTGGCCTCGCTCGATCATCTGCGGGAGGTCGACGGCAGGGCGCGCGCCCGGACCGAGAGCCTGCTGTCGCGCCGCTGACCGCAGGCGGTCAGGGCGGGCTCATCCGGTCACGAGCGAGAACAGCCAAAGCCCGAAGGCGACGGCGGCCGCTCCTTCCGCGTGCCACATATACACCTCGCTCAGCACGGCGTTGATCACCCGGCCGGCCTGGGCGTCGGGCAGCCCGGCATCGCGACCGAGAAGCATCCACACTTCCGTGTCGCGGTGATTGCGCGTGCGCGCATGGCGCGCCCTCCAGAACAGGATGACCGCCGCCAGACAGCAGAGAACGGCCCCGGTCCGGAAGGCCAGCACCGGCTGGTCGATGAGAGCGAACATCGTCGTGCAAATCGCCAACGCAGCGAACCCGCAACCGCGGCGCACGGAGAAAACGGCCAGCTGACGGATTCGCTCCACGGTCCCGGACTCCGCGAGAACACGGCCCGCTGGCCGCGCCGACGGTCGATGATAGGACAGGCGGCGGCAGCGCGTCGAGACGGCGCTAGCCCGCGGACGCGCCCATGATCTGCTGCAGCGCCGGCAGCGACAGAACCACGGCGCAGGCCAGCCACACCAGCATCGAGGTCGTGTCGCTCGACCGCCGCCCGGTCACGCGCTCGAACACCGCCGCCGGAATCCCGGCGACGAGAAGCGTGCCGAACGACACGACCAGCGATGCGGCGTAGAATCTGGCCTCGTTGGTCGCCGGCACGAACTCCGGCATCCAGATCGGCGCAAGGAAGAAGAGCAGCGGCAGGGCGGGCGATGCGAGCCCGTTGAACAGGCTCACGCCGAGCGTGCCGATGAAGAGGCCGCGGGGCGTCACGACGTCCCGACGGTCGGCGCCAGGCCGGCATTCGCCAGCAGGAGGAAATAGGCGTGCCGCAGGACGAACAGCCAGAACGCCGCGATCAGCGGCAGGAACAGCGGCAGCACGTATCCGGGCGTGATGGCGCGGGCGCCGCCAACGGCCCAGTCGGAGATCAGCCGGAAGAAGCGCCAGATATAGTTCGGCGAATCCGGCGGCAGGAACAGCGACAGCACGAAACGGCCGACCAGCGTGTAGGTGACGACGGCCGCGAGGTAGTTGGGAATATGAAAGTACCAAAAGTCCCAGAACGGATTTCCGGTCATCGGCAGGCGCCGTCGTGGCTCAGGAACCGCACAAAAAGGGCGGGGCCCGTCAAGGGCCCCGCACAGTATTGCCGATATCCGCCGGTCTAGTCGACGGCGCTCTGGCTGCCGGCCAGGGCGACGCCGCCGCGCGGAACGCGGATCGAGTCGATGAAGTCCTGCATCTCCCGGGACGGCGCCGGAGTCATCAGGCTGACCACCCAGGTAACGATGAAGGCGGCAGGGATGCCGAACAGGCCACAAGAGATGTTCTTGATGCCCCACCAAAGCGGCATGCCGAAATACTGCGTGCCGATCAGATAGAACAGACAGAGGCCGAAGCCGGCGACCATGCCGGCACAGGCGCCGGCACTCGTCGTGCGCTTCCACCAGATCCCCATCACCAGCGCCGGGAACAATCCCGACGCGGCGATCGAGAACGCCCAGGCCACCATCGACAGGATCCCCGCCGGCGCCGTGCTGGCGACGTAGGCGGCGATGATCGCCACGCCGATCAGCAGGACGCGCGCCACGATCAACCGACGCTTCGTATCGGCCTTCGGATCGATCATGCGGTAGTAGACGTCGTGGCTGAGGGCGTTGGCGATCGCCAGCAGCAGGCCGTCGGCCGTGCTGAGAGCGGCCGCCAAACCGCCGGCCGCGACGAGGCCCGCGATGACGTACGGCAGGCCGGCGATCTCCGGCGTTGCCAGCACGATGGCGTCGTTGTTGATCTTGAACTCGCCGACCTGGAGGATGCCATCGGCATTGCCGACGACGCCGGCGCACATCTTGAAGATCTCCGCCGCATTCGCCGCATCGCAGACGCCGACGAGATCGAGGCCCGCACGGCCCCAGGAGGCGACCCAGGCCGGGAGCTGGTCGATCGGTTGGCCGATGACGTTGGTGTACACTTCAAGCTTCGCGAACGCCGCATAGGACGGCGCCGTGAAGTACAGCAGGAAGATGAAGAACAGGCTCCAGCCGACCGACTGACGCGCCTGGCGGACGTTGGGCGTGGTGAAGTACCGCATCAGGATATGCGGCAGCGATGCCGTGCCGACCATCAGGCAGAAGATCAGCGCGAAGTAGTTCAGCATCGCCACGCCGCTGAACGCGCCATCGCTGCCGGCGAAGGCCGCCGCATGGGCCTTGAGGATCCCATGCTCCTGTTCGAACTCGGCGATCCTCTGCAGCGCCTGCCCGTACATCAATTGCGGAATCGGCACGCCGGTCAACTGCACGGAGAGAAGAATGACCGGAATCAGATAGGCGACGATCAGGATGATGTACTGCGCCACCTGGGTCCAGGTCACGGCCCGCATGCCGCCCAGCATCGAGCAGACCAGAATGCCCAGCAGGCCGACGAAGACGGCGACCTCGAAGGGAATGCCGAGGAAGCGCCCGGCGATGATGCCGACGCCGTAGATCTGCGCGACGACATAGGTGAAGGACGCCGCCAGCAGCACGAGGATGCCGATGAAGCGCGCAACGTTGCCGCCGTAGCGGGCGCCGAGGAAATCCGGCACCGTGTACTGGCCGAACTTGCGCAGATACGGGGCGAGCAGAACGGCCACCAGCACATAGCCGCCGGTCCAGCCGAGCACGAACGCCAGTCCGTCGTAGCCGAGCGCATAGAGGGTGCCGGCCATGCCGATGAAGGACGCCGCACTCATCCAGTCCGCGCCGGTCGCCATCCCGTTATAGAACGCCGGCACGACGCGGCCCGCGACATAGTACTCGGAGATCTGCGCCGTCCGCGACAGGATGCCGATCAGCGCGTAGATGCCGATCGTCATGAACACGAACAGATAGCCGATGATCACATCGGGGACGCCGATCTGCTCGAGGATGGCGAGCACGATCACGAATGCGGCAAAGCCGCCGGTATAGATGCCGTAAATCTTCCCGAGATTGTCGATGAAGGAGCTTCTTGCCGTTGCCATCGTCCGTCCCCCCTCAGCGGTCCTCGTCGACACCGAATTCTTCGTCGATACTGTTCTGACGACTGGCGTACCAGAAGATCAGGATGACGAAGGCGATGAGCGAGCCCTGCGCGGCCATGTAGAAGCCGAGCGGAAAGCCGAAGATGACGATCGAATTGAGCGATGTCGCGAACAGATGAATGATGAAGCTGAAAAAGACCCAGATCGCGAGACAGATCCACATCAGCGAACTCGTCTTCCGCCAATGCGCAGTCGCCCGCTCCGGCGATAGTTGCTCCGCGGCCATAGCCGACCCTCCCTCTAGCCTACAGGCGGCACTATTGCCGCCTGAGACGACGACGGTGCGAGGTTCGCCTCGAACGATGTTCTTTCGCGTTTCCTGCGCCGCGACGATCGTCGGCCAGGCTGTCCGAAGGCAAGCGCCGCCGCCCTGCTTGTAAAAATTTCACACAGCCCGCGAGACTGTCAATAATATATTGTTACCAATAGACATTTTGTAAATTTTTGTCTATGGAAATTATCCTGTTGTAAATCTTGTAAAGATCACGACCCGAGATGGCGATGACCTCGGCAATCGGAAGCAGGATACGGCAGGCGCGCCGCCGCCTCGGCCTGACCCAGGTCGAAATGGCACGACGCCTGGACCTGTCCGCGAGCTATCTCAATCTGCTCGAGCACGATCAACGGCCTGTGACGGCCAAGCTCCTCCTGCGGTTCCGGGAGGTCCTCGATATCGACGCCGAAGCGCTGTCCAACGGCGGCCGGAGCGACATCGCCGCCGAGCTCGTCGACGCGCTCGCCGATCCCGTCTTCGACGCCGACGCGATCGACCGGTCGGAAGCCGCCGCGACCCTGCGGGCCTCTCCGGCGACGGCCAGGGCGATGGCGAACCTCTATCGCGCCTATTGCAGGCAGCGCGACAGAGCCAGCGAACTCGGCGAAGCGCTGCGACAGCGCGAAGCCCCGGCCAGCATCAACTATGAGTTCCGCACGCTCGTCACGACCATCCGCTCCTTCGCGGAAATCCTGACCGACAACCCGGACATCGATCTCGACCAGCGCCGGCGCTTTCTCGACATCATCGTCGAAGACAGCAAGCGGCTCGTCCCGCTGTTCGGCGATCTACTCGAGGGAGGCGCCGATATGGCGGCCGACATCGACGGGCACCCGCCGACCGAAGATGTGGCCGAATTCCTGCATGCCAACGACGGCTATTTCGCGGAACTGGAGGATGCGGCCGCGGTGATTCGCGCAGCGACGGGCATCGATGCGGCCTGTACCTACGAACGGCTGGCGGCATGCCTGGAACAGGACCACGGCCTCGTCTGCCGCATCGTTCCCGACATGCCGCCGCAGGATAGGGCCGAGCCGGAGGCCGGACGGAAGCGGCTCGATATCCCGGAGTCATTGCCGCCCGAAGCGCGTCTTCTTGCGGTTGCCAAGGGCCTCGCCGCCGCTGCCTGCGGTGACGCGATCACGCACCGTCTCGGCACCGTCCGCTGGGCAACGCCGGAGGCCCGGGATTTGGCGCGCGACGCCCTGACCGACTATGTCGCGGCGGCCGTCGTGATGCCCTATGACCGGTTCCTGGCGGCGGCGCGCGAGCTTCGCCACGATATCGAGCGATTGATGCGGCGGTTCTGCGTCGACTTCGAGCAGGCCTGCCGACGATTGACGACGCTGAAGCGTCCCGGCGCGAAAGGCATCCCGTTCCACCTGGTGCGGGTGGACATGGCCGGCAACGTGACCTGGCGTCTCGGCAGTTCGGGATTTCGGATTCCGCGCCACGGCGGGACCTGTGCGCTGTGGAACGTGCATTCGGCCTTCCTTACGCCGGGCGTCACGCGCGTGCAGCTGTCGCGCATGCCGGACGGGGCGACCTATATCTCCGTCGCGCGGGCGATCCCGGCCGACTCGCCGGAGATCGTCGGTTCGCCGCGCTTCCACGCGATCGAACTGGGATGCGACGCTTCGTTCGCGCGGGACATCGTCTATGCCGATGGGATCGGTATGTCGCGCCGCGGCGCGGCGGTGCCGGTGGGGACCACATGCCGCCTGTGCGAGCGATCCGCCTGCGCGCAGCGTGCCTTGCCGCCCTTCCGCGGGTCGACCACAATGGCGGCCGAGGACGCGGCGCAGACTGCCGGCTGAAGACACGGCCCCGGGAAAGGCGATCTCCATGCTGGAGCGGCTTACGAGTTTCTGGCGCCGCCGCCGCGTCGCCACCGTCGAGGAGCTCCGCGAACTGCTGACAGCCGAGGCGACCTACCTGTCCCAAAAAACGACCATCGACTATTGCCGGGCGCGCGCCGGCCTGGCTTGGCCGAAGCTCGTGTCGGAACCCCAGTTCACCGCCGCCCTGGATGCCTGCCGCTGGCAGGCGATGGCCGCGGTGCTCGCCGATATGATCGTCGTGACGGAAGGGTTCCTTCGGCCGCATCTCGGCACGGATGCCCCGCGGCTCATGCCGGCGCTCGCCTCGACCCTGTTCGCGGAAGTCCTCGAATCTTCGCCGGCTCCCGACGCTGCGCGCGCCGATTGGCGCGGTCTGCCCGACGAACTCGCCGCCCGGCTGGCCCGCGCGCAGATGGCTGCGGTGCATCACCCCGGCGAAATCGCGCGGACCAGCGGCGCGCGGGTCTTCGACCTGCTGCCGCTCCATCCATCGGTGCGGATCGACGACCAGGAGACCGTGATCAACAGCGTGCGGTTCGGGATGGTCGCATTCTCCGACACGCTCGGCCGGGCCGTCGAGGATCCGGCCGGCCTGGCCCGCCGGCTGATCGCCGGCGTCCCGCCGCGGCCTTGAGCCGCCGCATCGCCGAGTTCGCGACATGGACTCTCCGCTGCGCGCAGGTATCGACAGCTATCCCTACCGGCATCGTGTGGCCGACATCATGTCGCGCCCGCCGATCACCGCCGCGCCGGAGATGACGCTGGTCGATGCCGCGCGACGGATGCAGGAGGCCGGCATCGGCGCCCTCCTCTCCGTCGACGACAGCGGCCGGCCGCGCGGCATCCTGACCGAGCGGGATCTTCTGGCCGCCGTGGCGGCGCAGGGTGCAGCGGCGCTGGCGAAGCCGATCTCGGCTTTCGCTCAGAGTCCGGTCCATGCGGTGACCGCCGACGACTATCTGTTCACCGCAATAGCGCGCATGGACCGCCTGAAGATTCGCCACCTCGCCGTCGTCGATCCGGCGACCGGCGCGCTCGTCGGCGTCGTCAGCGCCCGCGCCCTCCTGCAGCAGCGCGCGCAGAAGGCGCTGGCGCTCGGCGACGAGATCGCCGTCATCGACCGCGCCGCGGCCATGGCGGATCTCTATCGCCGGCTGCCGGACCTGGCCGCAGACCTCCTGCAGGACGGCCTCACGGCCGTCGCGACCGCGGCGGTGCTCAGCGCCGTGTTGCGCGACATCAGCGCCCGCGCGGCGGCATTGGCCGAAGGCGCGATGGCGGGACCGGCGCCGGCCGCCTGGTGCTTCCTCGTGCTGGGCTCGGGCGGCCGCGGCGAAAGCCTGCTGGCCCCCGATCAGGACAACGCCATCGTGCATGACGCCGCGGAGGACGATCCCTGGTTCGCCGAGGTCGGCAAGCGCGCGGCCGACTTTCTCGACCGGGCCGGCATCCTCTACTGCCGCGGCGGCGTCATGGCCATGAACAGGGACTTCCGGCACAGCCTCGCGGGCTGGCGGAAGCGCATCGCCGGCTGGGTCGAGCGGCCGGATGGCGCCAACCTCCTCAACGCCGACATCTTCTTCGACTTCCGGCCGGTCCATGGAAGCTTTGCGCTGGCCGGGCGACTGCGCGAACTGGCGCTGGAGGCGGCGCAGTCGCCGCCCTTCCTGGCCATGCTCGGCGCGGCGGTATCGGACATGGGAACGCCGCTCGGGCTGCTCGGCGGCTTCCGCACCGAGGAGGGACGGGTCGATCTCAAGCGGGGCGGACTTCTGCCGCTCGTCTCGGCGGCCCGCGTCATGGCCCTGCACAACCGCAGCGCCGCACTCGACACCGGCGGCCGTCTCGCCGCGGCCGTCGCGGCCGGCCACCTGAGTCCGGACGACGAGACCCAGCTCACGGAGGCCCACGAACTGCTGCTGCGGCTCATCCTCAAGCAGCAGATCGCGGACATCGGGGCCGGGATCGCGCCGTCGGCCCGGATCGTCGTCGCGCGGCTGGACAAGATCGTGCGAAGCAGGCTGCGCCAGGCGCTGCGGCGCATCGCGCAGGTCGACTGGACCGTCCGCGACTCGCTGACGGCCGTCTGACCGGCGATCGTTGCGGGAGCCGGTGCCTTTCGCTAGAACAGCGCCCCCTGCAATCGCCGGAGCCGCCGATGGCCGCCTATCAGTACATCTACGTGATGAAGGGCTTGACCAAGATCTATCCGGGCGGGCGGAAGGTCCTGGACAACATCTGGCTGTCCTTCTTCCCGGGCGCCAAGATCGGGGTGCTCGGCCTCAACGGCGCCGGCAAGTCGACGCTGCTGAAGATCATGGCCGGACTCGACAAGGATGTGGCCGGCGAGAACTGGGCGGCCGAGGGCGTCTCGGTCGGCTACCTGCACCAGGAGCCGCAGCTCGATCCCAACAAGGACGTGCAGGGCAACGTGCTCGAAGGCATGGCCTCCACCGTCGCCCTGCTCGACCGCTACGACGACGTCAGCGCGCGGCTGGGCGAGGACATCACGGCCGAGGAGATGGAGCAGCTGATCACGGAGCAGGCCGAGCTGCAGGAGAAGATCGACGCGGCCGGCGCCTGGGACCTGCAGCGCACCATCGACATCGCCATGGACGCGCTGCGCTGCCCGCCGGGCGACGCCGAGGTGAGCAAGCTCTCGGGCGGCGAGCGTCGGCGCGTGGCGCTCTGCCGGCTGCTGCTGCAGAAGCCGGACCTGCTGCTGCTGGACGAGCCGACCAACCATCTGGACGCGGAATCGGTGGCCTGGCTCGAGCGCTTCCTGCACGACTACCCGGGCACGGTCGTGGCGGTGACCCACGACCGCTACTTCCTCGACAACGTCGCCGGCTGGATCCTGGAGCTGGACCGCGGCCGCGGCATCCCCTGGGAAGGAAACTATTCCTCCTGGCTGGAGCAGAAGCAGCAGCGGCTGGCGCAGGAGGAGAAGCAGGAGCAGGCGCGGCAGCGCACCCTGGCGCACGAGCTGGAATGGATCCGGCAGTCGCCGCGCGCGCGGCAGGCCAAGAGCAAGGCCCGCATCCAGGCCTACGAGTCGCTGCTGGCGGAGAACGCCGACCGGGCGCCCGAGGCCGGCCAGATCACCATCCCGCCGGGACCGCGGCTGGGCGACCTCGTCATCGAGGCCGCGCATCTGAAGAAGGGCTTCGGCGACCGGCTGCTGATCGACGACCTCTCCTTCAAGCTGCCGCCGGGCGGCATCGTCGGCGTCATCGGCCCGAACGGCGCCGGCAAGACGACGCTGTTCCGCATGATCACCGGGCAGGAGCAGCCGGACGGCGGCAGCCTGCGCCTGGGACCGACGGTGACGCTCGGCTATGTCGACCAGTCGCGCGATACGCTGAACCCCGACAAGAGCGTGTGGGAGGAGATCTCCGGCGGGCTCGACGAGATCGAGCTGGGCAAGCGCAAGGTGCAGAGCCGCGGCTATGTCGCCGGCTTCAACTTCCGCGGCGCCGACCAGCAGAAGAAGGTGGGCCAGCTCTCGGGCGGCGAGCGCAACCGCGTGCATCTGGCGAAGATGCTGAAGTCCGGCGCCAACGTGCTGCTGCTGGACGAGCCGACCAACGATCTCGACGTCGACACCCTGCGCAACCTGGAGGAGGCGGTGCTGGGCTTCGCCGGCTGCGTCGTCGTGATCAGCCACGACCGCTGGTTCCTCGACCGCATCGCCACCCACATGCTGGCTTTCGAGGGCGACAGCGAGGTGGTGTGGTTCGAGGGCAACTACCAGGACTACGAGGCCGACCGCCACCGCCGCCTCGGCGCCGACGCCGACCAGCCGCACCGCATCAAGTACAAGCCGCTGACGCGCTGAACTGCGACGACTTGCCGCTGCGCCCGTTCTGCCCGCAATATCAGGGTCGGAGTCGCGCAGGCGCAGCCCGCCGAGAGAGCGCGCCGCGGGCGGCCGCCGCATATCCGCCGGCGCCGTGCGGCCGCGAGGGTCGTTACTCCACGGTGCCTACTTGACCCGGCCGTGCCGATCGTGAAGGGTCCGCCCGCGCCGCAAGCCCCCACATTCCTGCGCCGTTCGGAGTCGAGAGCGACGAGATGAGCACAGACGATCCCGTCTTCCAGACGGTCATCGCCCCCTTTGCCGTCGCCCTTGCGGTGGTCGCCATATCGCAGCTCGCCGGCGGCAGGCGCGGACAGATTTTCGCCGGCCTCGGCGTGGCCCTCGCCGTCCTCGTCGGCTATGCGCTGCTGGCGGGCGTGCCGCGGTTTCCGCCGCCGGCCTCGACGCAGAAGCTGTTCTATCTGATCGCGCTCGGCGGCCTCCTCGGTCTCGTGGTCGACGCCGCCGGCCGGCCGCCGCTGCTCGACCGCCTGGCGGTCGTCGCGCTTCCGGCCGTCGCCCTGGTCTGGCTGGCGTGGCGGCAGCTCAATGCGGGACCGGAGATCCCGCTGCTGGTCACGCTGGGACTGCTGTGGGCGGGCATGACGGCGGCGCTCTGGCGGTTGGCGGACGCGAGCGACAGGGGCGCGGGCGTGACCGGTCCCGCGCTGCTGATCGTCGCCGCCACCGGCACGGCCGTGGTCGCGCTGCTCGGCCGGACGGCAACATTGTCGCTGCTGAGCGGCGCCATCGCTGCCGCGGCCGGCGCGCTGGCCCTGTGGAACTACGCGGCGAGCATCATCGGCGGATCGAGCCACGGGTTCGGGCGGATGGCGCTGCTGGCCGCGGCGGGCGGCCTCGCCGCCATCTGCGCCCTCCTGGTGCTGTTCACGCCAACGGCGAGCCGCCTCGCGCTGGTCGGCATCCTGCTAGTGCCGTTCAGCGAGCCGGCGGCGCGGCGCATCCGTCTCGGCAGCGGACCGACCGAACGCATCCTTTCCCCTGTGGTGCACGCCGCCGTCGCCGCGATTCCCGCGCTCGCCGCCATCGGCATCGCCTATCTGTCGTCCGGCGAGGCGCCGGCGTTCTGACAGACCACTTCACCGCAACCGGAAGAAGGAGACCATCGATGAGACTGGCCGGAGCAATCGGACTTGCCGCCTGCATCGCATCACTCGCCACGGCAGCCCCCGCGGCGGAGCGATTCGCCATCGACCCCTCGCATTCGAACATCCTGTTCCTGGTCGGCCATCTCGGCTATTCCCGCATGGTCGGCCAGTTCCAGGAATTCACCGGCGAGTTCACCTTCGACGAGCAGGCGGTCGAGGGCAGCGCGGTGGCGGTGACCATCAGCGCGGCCAGCATCGACACCGACGACCAGGCGCGCGACGATCACCTGCGCTCGCCCGATTTCTTCAACGCGGCCGAGTTCCCGGAGATCACCTTCGTCAGCACGGCGATCGAGCGCACCGGCGACAACACCGGCAGGATCACCGGCGAGCTGACCCTGCTCGGCGTCACCAAGCCGGTGACGCTCGACGTGACCTTCAACCAGAAGGCGCCGCACCCGCTGCCGCAGTACAACGGCGTGCTGGTCGCCGGCTTCTCGGGCCGCACCAAGATCCTGCGCTCCGACTTCGGCATGAGCACCTTCGCGCCCGCCATCGGCGACGAGATCGAGATTCTGCTCGAGGTGGAGGGCCAGCAGGCGCCGTGACCCCGGCATCGTTTCCCGCAGCAGAAAGGGGCCCGCAGGGGCCCCTTTCGCTTGTCGGGAGCACCCGCCGACGACTCGTGAGAATGTCTCGCGGAGGCCGATGCGTGGCAGGCCCGCCTGTGCGTCCTTCGACAGGCTCAGGATGAGGAAAAGTCTTGGTGGCACGAAGAAAGACCTCATCCTGAGCCTGTCGAAGGACGCACAATGTCGATCCGATTCTCCGGTGCTCGGAGGCCCAGCTCCGCGGCGGCGCGCCGGGCGAGGAACGGCAACAGCTTCGCATTCTCCGCCTGGGCGCGGCCTTCGGTGAAGGCGACGAGGATGAAGCGGCGGCCGTTCGGCAACGCCACGATGGCGGCGTCGTGGCGCGTCTCGCTCGTCCAGCCGGCCTTCGACCATAGGCGCGACCCCGGCGGCAAACCGTCGCCGAAGAAGCCGGCGATCTGGTTGTCGCCTTCGGCAACCGCATCCCCGACGGGCCGGCGTTCGAGCAGCGCCAGCATGGCGCGGCAGGCGGCGGGCGAGACGACGGCGCCGCGGTCGATCGCCCACAGCAGGCGCGCGGTCGCATCCGTCGTCAGCAGGTTGCGGCCACGGCGAAAGCGCGTGCGCGCCTGCCGCTCGCGGCCGTAAGGGCCGTCCTCCCACGTCTTCTGCAAGACGTTGATGCCGGCGAACTCGGGCCAGCGCCAGCTGCGGAAGTAGCGGTTGACCGCCTGACGCCGGGCGATCCAGCGGGCGAACGCGGGCGGCGGCAGCGCCGGCCCGCCGACGGCGCCCGACAGAAGATCGATGACGTAGTTGGTCGCGTCGTTGCTCGACCGGCGGATCATGGCCGACAGGGCGCGATCGAGCTCGCGGCCGGCGCGCAGGCGGCCCTTTGCCCGCCAGGCCTGGGCGGCCACCAGATAGAACAATTTGATAACACTTGCCGGGTAAATCGGGCGGTCGCCGCGATGCCCCCAGCCGAGCGGCGCGGCGCCGCGAACGGGGACGAGAAGCGTCAAGGCCAGGCGATCGGCGACCAAGCCCGCGCCGGCGAATCGGCGCAAGGCGGCACCGAGGATGCGATCACCCGCCGCATCGAGCCACGGCACATCGCGATAGAAGATTTCGCCGGGACCGGTGGAACTCAACATCTTCTTGCCGGCTGCGCTCCGATGCCGACACCGGCGCGGCCTAAGCAACAAAGCATTTGAAGCGCCTCTGTTTTTCCACCACTATCGCGCTCATGCAGCGAATTGGTGGCGTCCAGCAAGAAGCACCAATCGGCTGACATGCACAATAGACCTTGGGAGATCTATCATGACAAAGGCGTTTGCGCGTCTGCGACTTGCAGCGCTGGCGACGACGCTCGCTCTTGGCGTCGCCTCCGCTGCCCACGCGGAAACCGTATTGAATCGCGGCAACGGCGCGGAGCCGGAGACCTTGGACCCGCACAAGTCGACCGGCATTCCCGAAGCCAACATCATCTATGATTACCTGGAAGGACTGGTGACCTACGACGTCAACGGCGAGATCACGCCGGGCGTGGCGACAAGCTGGGACATCAGCGACGACGGCCTGACATATGTCTTCCATCTGCGCGAGGACTCGAAGTGGTCGAACGGCGATCCGGTCACGGCCGAGGACTTCGTCTATTCGCTGCGCCGCGCCGTCGATCCGGTGACCGCCTCCGACTACGCGCCGGTGCTGGCGCCGATCAATAACGCCGAAGACATCATCGCCGGCAAGGTGCCGCCCGATCAGCTCGGCGTCGAAGCCGTCGACGCGCATACGCTCAAGGTCACGCTGAACGGACCGACGCCCTACTTCATCGGCCTGGTGCGCCACCACATCGCCTATCCCGTGCACCGGGCGACGGTGGAGAAGTTCGGCGACCAGTGGACGCGGCCGGGCAACGCCGTCGGCAACGGCGCCTACACGATCGCGGAATGGACTCCGCAGGCGAGCGTGACGCTGGTCAAGAACCCGACGTTCCACGACGCGGCGAACGTGAAGATCGATAAGATCGTCTTCTATCCGACCGAGGATATCGCCGAGGAGCTGAAGCGGTTCCGCGCCGGCGAGTTGGACATCACCTACGACGTTCCCTCCGACCAGATCAAATGGGCGGAGCAGAACATGCCGAACGAGCTGCACAACACGCCCTACTTCGGCACCTATTACTATGTCGTCAACCTGACGCGCGAACCGCTCAGCGACGTCCGCCTGCGCAAGGCGCTGGCCCTCGCCATCGATCGCGAGACGCTGACCGAGAAGATCACGCAGGGCGGCGAGTTGCCGGGCTATTCCTGGGTGCCGCCGGGGATTCCGGGCTACACGCCGCAATACGCCTCGTTCAAGGACATGACCCAGGAGCAGCGCAACGAAGAGGCGAAGAAGCTGCTGGCCGAGGCGGGTTACGGGCCGGACAAGCCGCTCGAGATCGAGCTGCTCTACAACACCAGCGACAACCACAAGAAGATCGCCGTGGCCATCGCGGCGATGTGGAAGCAGGTGCTGGGCGTGAAGGCCAACCCGGTGAACCAGGAGTGGAAGGTCTATCTGGAGACGCGCGACCAGAAGCAGTACCAGATCGCACGCGCCGGCTGGATCGGCGACTATGTCGATGCGGTGAACTTCCTCGACCTGTTCATCTCGACGGCCGGCGAGCGCAACGATGCCGGCTACAACAACGCGAAGTACGACGACCTCCTGAAGCAGGCGGCGCAGACCTCGGACCTCGCGGCGCGGTCGAAGCTGCTGGAGGAGGCCGAGCACATCTTCCTCGAGGACCTGCCGCTGATCCCGATCTACACCTATACGACCCAGCACATGATCAGCCAGAAGGTCGAGGGGTGGAAAGACAACGTCCTCGACTTCCACCTGGCGCGGTACATGTCGATCAAGGGCTAGCGCAGAAGCCCGCATGACCCCGATCGGCCGCCGCCGAGCGCCCGCCGGACATCGTTCCGGCAGGCGCTCGGCGGCGCCGCTCGCCCGGCGAGCGAGCGGGCGGCGGAACGACGGCTTTCGTCATAGAGAGACGACGGCGTGCTACGGTACATAGTCAAGCGTCTGCTCGGCGCGGTGCCGACGCTGTTCATCATCATCACCCTCGCCTTCTTCATGATCCGCGTGGCACCGGGCGGACCCTTCAGCTCCGAGAAGAGGGTGCCGCCGGAGGTTCTGGCCAACCTCGAGCGCGCCTACCACATGGACGAGCCGCTGCCGATGCAGTACGTGCGCTATCTCGGCAACGTGCTGCGCGGCGATTTCGGTCCGTCGTTCAAGTACAAGGATTTCACCGTCAACGAGCTGCTCTGGGGCGGCTTTCCCGTCTCGGCGCGCCTCGGCGGCATCGCCATCGCGCTCGCCGTCGTCATCGGCGTCGGCTTGGGCACCGTGGCCGCCCTGCGCCAGAACAGCGACGTCGATCACGCGGTGATGGCGACGGCCATGACCGGCATTGCCGTCCCCAATTTCGTCGTCGGGCCGGTCCTGACGCTGATCTTCGGACTGATGCTCGGCTGGATTCCCGTCGGCGGCTGGGGCGCCGGCCAGACCGCATACTGGATCGCGCCGATCATCGCGCTGTGCCTGCCGCAGATCGCCTACATCGCGCGGCTCACGCGCGGCAGCATGATCGAGGTGCTGCGCAGCAACTATGTGCGCACCGCGCGCGCCAAGGGCCTCTCGGAGCGCGTCACCATCACGCGCCACTCCCTCAAGGCGGCGATCCTGCCGGTGGTTTCCTATCTCGGCCCCGCCTTCGCGGCGATCATCACGGGATCCGTCGTCATCGAGCAGATCTTCAGCATCCCCGGCATCGGCCGCTATTTCGTCCAGGGATCGCTCAACCGCGACTACACGCTGGTGATGGGCGTCACGATCTTCTTCGGCATCCTCATCATCCTCTGCAATCTGATCGTCGACATCGTCTACGGCCTGCTCGACCCGAAGATCCGCTATGACTGACACGCCATGGCCGATCTGACGCTGCTGCCCGGAACCGCCGTCGCGGAAGAGATCCGCGGCCGAAGCCTGTGGGTCGACGCCTGGCGGCGCCTGCTGCGCAACCACGCCGCCGTCGTCAGCGGCATCATTCTCGTGATCATCTCGCTGTCGGCGATCTTTGCGCCCTACCTCAGCCCCCACGCCTATGACGAGGTCTTCTGGGACGCGATCGCCGCGCCGCCCGACTTCGCCAACGCCCACTATTTCGGCACCGATCAGAACGGACGCGACCAGTTCGTGCGCACGCTCTATGGCGGCCGGGTCTCGCTGATGGTCGGACTGGCAGCCACGGTCGTCAGCCTGATCATCGGGGTCGCCTGGGGCGCCACGGCCGGCTTCATCGGCGGCCGGATCGATGCCGTGATGATGCGCATCGTCGACATCCTCTATTCCATCCCGTTCATCTTCTTCGTCATCATCCTTCTGGTCGTGTTCGGGCGCGACATCCTGCTCATCTTCATCGCCATCGGGGCCATCTCCTGGCTGGACATGGCGCGGATCGTGCGCGGCCAGACCCTGAGCCTGAAGCGCAAGGAGTTCGTCGAGGCGGCGCACGCCGCCGGCGTCTCCACCTTCAACATCATCCGCCGCCACATCATCCCCAACACCCTCGGACCGGTCGTCGTCTATGTGACGCTGACGGTGCCGCAGGTGATCCTCTACGAATCGTTCCTGAGCTTCCTGGGCCTCGGCGTGCAGGAGCCGGCCACGAGCTGGGGCGTGCTCATCGCCGAAGGCGCGGACGTGATGGAGACGGCCTGGTGGAGCCTGATCTTCCCAGCCATTTTCCTGGCGGTCACGCTGTTCAGCTTCAATTTCATCGGCGACGGGCTACGCGACGCCCTCGACCCCAAGGACCGCTGAGCGCCATGGCTGCCGGCTCGAACAGCCATCCTCCGGCGCTCGCGGTCGACACCCTCGAGACGACCTTCGACACGCCGGACGGCACGGTCAAAGCGGTCAACAAGATCAGCTTCCAGGTGCGCCCCGGCGAGTCGCTCGGCGTCGTCGGCGAGTCCGGCTCGGGCAAGAGCCAGATCTTCATGTCGGTCATGGGGCTGCTGGCGGCCAATGGCCGCGCCACCGGCAGCGTCCGCTTCCACGGCGAGGAGATCCTCAATCTCCCCCCGACGCAGCTCAACCGCATCCGCGGCGAGCGCATGTCGATGATCTTCCAGGATCCGATGACGTCGCTCAATCCCTACCTCACCGTCCACCGGCAGCTGACGGAGGTGCTGGTCACCCACAAGGGGATGAGCGAGCGCGACGCGCGCACGGCCGCCGTCGCCATGCTGGACCGGGTGCAGATCCCGGAAGCGGCACGCCGCATCGACATGTATCCGCACGAGTTCTCCGGCGGGATGCGCCAGCGGGTGATGATCGCGATGGCCCTGCTCTGCCAGCCCGAGCTGCTTATCGCCGACGAGCCGACGACCGCGCTCGACGTCACGGTGCAGGCGCAGATCCTGGAGCTGATCGCGGAGCTGCGCCGGCAGAGCAATATGGCGCTGATCCTCATCACCCACGACATGGGCGTGATCGCCGGCCTCTGCGACCGCGTGATGGTGATGTATGCCGGCCGCGTGGTGGAGGCGGCGCCGGTGCGCGAGCTGTTCCACGATCCGCAGCATCCCTATACCGCCGGGCTGCTGCGCTCGATGCCGCGGCTGGACGAGGTCATGCACGACCGGCTGACGACGATCTCCGGACAGCCGCCCAACCTGCAGCGGCTACCGGCGGGCTGCGCCTTCCGCACGCGCTGCGACCGCCGCATCGAGGTCTGCGCCGCCGAGGTGCCGCCGCTGCGCGCGATCGCCGAGGAAAGGAGCAAGGCGTGCCACCTGCCGCGCCTCTAGGCCGCGCGCCGCTGCTCTCGGTCCACGATCTGAAGGTGCACTTCACGATCGGCGGCGGCTTTCTCGCCCGCCAGCCGGCGGCGACGCTGCGGGCCGTCGACGGCGTGACCTTCGACCTGCGGCCGGGCGAGACGCTCGGCCTGGTCGGCGAATCCGGCTGCGGCAAGTCGACGCTCGGGCGCGCCGTGCTCCGCCTCCTGCCGCATGCCGGCGGCCGGGTCGTCTGGCTGGGCCAGGATCTCGCGCGGCTGTCGCACGAGGCGATGCGGCAGAAGCGGCAGGAGATGCAGATCATCTTCCAGGACCCGCTGGCCTCGCTCAATCCGCGCATGACCGTCGGCGAGATCATCGCCGAGCCGCTGCGGACCTTCCAGCCGGACGTGGCGAAGGCCGAGGTCAAGCGGCGCGTGCAGGAGATGATGGCAAAGGTCGGTCTGCTGCCGAACCAGATCAACCGCTATCCGCACGAATTCTCCGGCGGCCAATGCCAGCGCATCGGCATCGCGCGGGCGATGATCAACAATCCCAAGCTGATCGTCTGCGACGAGCCGGTCTCGGCCCTCGATGTTTCGATCCAGGCGCAGATCGTCAACCTGCTGATGGACCTGCAGCGCGACACCGGCATGGCGCTGATCTTCATCTCGCACAACCTGTCGGTAGTGCGGCATATCAGCCACCGCATCATGGTGCTGTATCTGGGCCGCGTGGCGGAATTGGCCGACCGCGACACGCTGTACCGGAACCCGCGCCACCCCTATACGCAGGCGCTGATCTCGGCGGTGCCGATCCCGGATCCCGACGTCGAGCGGAACCGCCGGCGCCTGGTGCTGACGGGCGACCTGCCCTCGCCCCTGAAGCCGCCCTCGGGCTGCATCTTCCGCACCCGCTGTCCCAAGGCGACGGACATCTGCGCGCGTGAGATGCCGCCGCTGGAATTCATCGAGCAAGGTCACCAGGTCGCCTGCCACCATTGGAACGAATGAGGGCGGAGGATCAGGGCCGCTGCGCGATCCACACGCCGGCCAGGATCACCACCGTCGCCGCCAGCAGCGGCAACGTCATGCGCTCGCCCAGCAACAAGGCAGCCAGCATCAGGCCGGACACTGGCTGGAAGAACTGGATCGTGGCGATCCGGGCGATGCCGCCCCTGGCCAGCGCCCAATACCAGCCGACATAGCCGAGAATCGTGGTGATGCTCGCGAGATAGAGCACGGCGCTCCAGGAGACCCAGCCCGCCGACGGCCAACCGCTGCCGGCAACCACGACGGCCGTAATGACCGCGGAGACGACGGCGCCCAGCGTCACGCCCCAGAGCGTCGTCGCCCGGCTGCTGTAGCCGGTCTGGCTCAGCCGCGCGCCGGCGACATAGCCCGCCGCCACCAGCAGCGCCGACAGCAGCACGAGCAGATCGCCGCCCAGGGTCGGCTCCGCCCCGCCGCTGCCGGCGCGAAAGGCGATGAGCGCGCCCTCCCCGGCCAGCGCGATGATGCAGCCGAGGATCCAGCGCGCCGAGGGCCGCCGCCGCTCCACGAGCGCGGCGTAACTGCCGGTGAAGACCGGCAGCGCCGCCAGGATCATGCCGCCGTGCATGGCCGAGGTATCGCGCTGCCCGAAGCTGTAGAGCAGCGGAAAGATGATGAAGCCGGAGGCGCCGGAAATCACCAGCAGCAGCCAGCGGCGGCCGTCCTTCGGCAGGCTCTGGTGGAGGGCGAGCGCGACAGGCAGGGCGAGCGCGCCGGCGAAGACGGTCCGCAGCAGACCGACATGAAGCGGATCGAGATCGGCGACGGCGAGGCGCGTCGCCACCGGCGTGGCGCCCCAGATCACCATGATCAGCGCGGCGACGAGGATCGGCGCCAGGGAACTCCGCGGCGGCGCCACGGCCGGGCCCGCGGGATCAGTCGAGGCCGATGGCGCGGCGGTAGACGTCGAGCAGCGCTTCCTGCTCCTGGCGGGCGGCATCGTCCATCTTCCGCAGACGGACGATCTGGCGCATGACCTTGGTGTCGAAGCCGCCGCCCTTGGCCTCGGCATAGACCTCGCGGATATCGGCGGTCAGGCCCGCCTTCTCCTCTTCCAGCCGCTCGATGCGTTCGAGGAACGAGCGCAGCCGATCTGCCGCGATGCCGCCGGGTTTCTTCATGACCGCTCCCCAAAACGAAGGGCGGACAATATCTGCGGCTCCCAGGGGTCGCAAGCGGCATGGCTATTGTCTGGCGCCGCGCTGGCCCATAGTCTGGGGGAGATTCGGGGGCGGGGGACCGGCGAGCAGTCATCGCTGCGGCGAGGCAAGCCGGATGAGCGGATGAGAGAGAGAAGCGCCGGGCGGCAGCCGGCGTCACTTCACGGCACCGATCTACGCGCCGCCTTTGGGGTGAAGCTCGGGCAAGTGGCACGGCGCTGGCGCGCGCTGGTCGATACACGACTGAAGGTGTTCGGACTGACCGACGCCACGTGGCGGCCGCTGCTGCATCTCTCGAAGCTACCGGGGCCGCCCCGACAGACCGATCTCGCAGAATCCCTCGGCATCGAAGGTCCGTCGCTCGTGCGGCTGCTCGATACGCTCGAGCGCGACGGATATATCGTCCGTTGCGCCGACAGCGACCGCCGCACCAAGACCATCCGGCTGACGCCGCGCGGCGAGACGCTGCAGCGAAAGATCGAAGCGGTCGTCGCCGAAACCCGAGACCACCTGCTGGGCGGCGTCCCGGACAGCCGGTTGGTTGCGGCGATCCGGGTCCTCGACGAGGTGCAACGGTCGATCGAGGCGCTCGGCGCCGCGAAGCAGGCCGCCACGTCGACAAGGCGGCGCCCGAGCGCGAAGGGCTGAGCAGACGGTTCAGGCCGGGCGCGGAGCCGGGGGCCGCAGGATCACGAAGTTCGTGATGTTGTACTTGACCGCCGATACCGGACTCACGCCCTGGTGGAGATGCGTCCAGAAGGGCGGGAAGAGCAGAAGCATGCCGGCCTGCGGCCGTATCCGCAGGAGCTGGAACGGGAACTCGGTTTCGCCGCCCTCGGCGATGTCCCGCAGATAGAAGAGACCCGAGAGGATGCGGTCGTGGGTGCCGCCGGCACCGGCGTCGACGTGATAGCCGTAGCCCTGGCCCGGCGCGATCCGCTCGATGATCGGCGGCGTGATCATGCTGGCCTGCGGGCTCGCCAGGAACTGCAGGCTGGGGTAGCGCTTCACATAGTCGTCGATGCATCGGCGCGTCACCTGCGTGACGAGGTCGCAGACGTCCGCCCACTCCGGGTAGCGCGGGATCTCCAGCATGGTTCCCGACCGGATCAGCGGAGTCTGCCGCGTGGCGGTCCGGCTGGGGAACTTGCGCGGATCCGCCTCGAAGCGGGAGACGATGTCCTCGCAGGTCGATCTCGGCAACGCTGCGGGGTAACCCTGGATGAAGGTGGCGGGCGCTGTCGGCGGGATCGGCGTCCGGCCGGGATCGGCGCGATCGGATACGAGTCGCCGCAAGGAGACGTCGGACAAGACCGCCCTCGAAAAGGATGCCGTACTCGGAACAGCGCCGATTAAATCACATACTCATAATTAGTAAGCTATCAATATATATGGAAGCCGCCGCTCCGGGCGAGATTATCGCCCCATCCCCCATCACAAGTTGGTGAGCGAGCGGCGCGGCGTCAGTGCTTGTGCTGGGCGGCGGGCTGTTTCTGCTGGTCGGGCGTCGATTCCTTCTGGAACTTCGCCTTCCACTCGTCATAGGGCATGCCGTAGACGATCTCGCGCGCCGCAGGGTCGCTGAGGGCCAGGCCGCGCTCCTCGGCGGCGGCGCGGTACCATTTCGACAGGCAGTTGCGGCAGAAGCCGACCAGATTCATCAGATCGATGTTCTGCACGTCCGTGCGCTCGCGCAAATGTTGCACCAGGCGGCGGAAGGCGGCGGCTTCGAGTTCGGTGCGTGTCTTGTCGTCCATGAGGCTCTCCAGACCAGTCCGGCTGAAGAGTATATGTGATCGCCCGGCGCAAGGAACCAGGGGTTCGGGCCGGGGGTCAGAGGAGCGTGACGCGCTCCTGCTCCGACAGCTCGGCATCGCTCAGGGAGAGCATCACGTCGGCGTCGCCCAGGCTTCGCCGCATGTCGCGGTCGATGGGCTCGACCCGGCTCATCCAGTCGGAGCGCAGGCGGACGGGGCGTTTGTGCAACCCTCGGTCGAGCAGCAGCTCGCACTGGGTGAAGGCGAGGATGCCCGTCTCGAGCTGGACGGTTTCGGCGCCGACCGCCGATACCCGGCGGGTGAGGAGCGCCAGCTTGCGTCCGTAGGGAGCTTGTTGCATGGGCGCAGTGATAGCGCCGGCAGGGCTTAGGATTCGTTAAAGCCGGAAAACGCCGACAATTTATGGGACCCGCATCGTGCGTCCTTCGACAGGCTCAGGATGAGGGGCGTTCTTGGTGGCACGAAGATAAGGTCCTCATCCTTGTAAGTTGAGATCGTCCGCATCGAGTAGAGTAGGAGGTGCGGTGGCAGTGGGGAGTCCGTCTCATCCGAGGGCACGGAAGCCCGTGGCTCAGCTTGGCTCCCCCATTGCCGATCCATCGAACCCGGACAGTCGTGTGGGCCGCAGCGCGAGCCCGGTTAAGCAAGGAAGGGTTGCGATGGACGCGATCTATGTCGGGATCGATGTGTCGAAGGATCGGGTGGACGTGCATGTG
>JBFXDS010000021.1:0-37307 GCA_050180895.1 Dongiaceae bacterium | reverse complement strand
GACATCCTCGCTCGACCAAGGCCACGACCGTCTGCTCGTAGACATCGAGCCTGCTCAAGCTTCCGTCCTGCGCCCTCATTCGCATACTCCACTCCTGCACACCTCATTCCGCAAAGCTCCCACTTCGTGGGAGAGGGGACTCGGTGGGTGCCGCCCTTCTCGATGGAACCCCTCTCCCCGCTTTGCGGAGAGGGACAGGGTGAGGTGTCATCCGGCGACCCTTACTCCGGCAGCCCGGCCTTGCGCAGTCCATCCGCGAAGGTGGCGAGATCTTGCGGCCGGCAGATCGGCAGATAATCCGTAAGGTTCGAGATGCGGAGGGTGGGATCGAGCTGGCGCAGGTGCTGCATTGCCCGTCGTGCTTCGTCGGTCCGCCCGGCCAGCGCGTGGCTTGCCGCGATGAAGGCGACCACCATCAGAAAGGTCGGCAGGTCCCGGAACGACTTCGCGGCCCACGATGAGGCTTCGTCGAAGCGCCTGGCAAACAGATGCGCTGCCGCCATTCCGGCCTGCATGCGGTACATTTCCGGGTCCAGCGGGCTGAGACGCATCGCCTGCGTGAAGTGTGCGATCGCGCCATCCGGATCGCCGCGCCAGACCCGGACGAACCCGCCGAGGAACCAGGCGGCCGCCAGATTGGGATTGAGCATCTTTGCCCGGTCGAGCAAGGCGAGGCCGCCATCGAGGTCGCCGGCCAGATGGGCGAGGGCGTGGCCGGCGCGCGTGAGGGCGACCGCATCGTCCTTGCCCAACTCGACGGTGCGTCGGGCCAGGCGCGTTCCCTCGGCCATCTCCCGCGCGCGGTCATTCATCCAACCATTGACCTTGCGCCAGACGTGACACCAGGCCGCCATGGCATAGGCCGGCGCGTATTCCGAGTCGCGCTCGATCGCCCTATAGAGCAGGCGCAGCGCCTCGTCGGCGGCCTCCCTGGTCCCAAAGTGCAGGTTCGCCATCGCGCGAAGATAGTAATCGTAGGCGTCGAGACTTTCGGTCGGCTTGTGCTTGGCGCGCTCGATTTCGGCGCGTTCCAGCCGCGGCGCGATTGCGCCGACGACGCTGGCGGTCATCTGATCTTGCAGCTCGAAGATGTTGTCGATCGTTCCTTCGAACCGATCCGCCCAAAGATTCGTACCCGTGGTGGCATCGATGAGCTGCCCCGTGATCCGAACGCGGCTCGCCTCTTTGCGCAAGCTGCCTTCCAGCACGTAGCGCACCCCCAGCTCCCGGCCCACTTGCTTCTCGTCGACCGCCCGGCCCTTATAGGTGAAGCTCGAGTTCCGCGCGATGACGAACAGCCAGCTCATGCGCGACAGCGCGGCGATGATGTCCTCCACCACGCCATCGACGAAGTAATCCTGGGTGGGATCGCCGCTGAGATTGAGGAACGGCAAGACGGCAATCGATGGGCGATCCGGAGCCAGTGCCGGCGCGAGCGGCTCATGGGGCTTGGCAGGATCCGTACTTTCCGAAGTATCGGATTCCCGCACTTCGCCCACGAACCGATAGCCCTTGCGCGCGATCGTGCGAACCAGGCGCTGATCCTCACCGGTGTCTCCGATCGCCTTGCGCACCGCGTTAATATGGCTGGTGAGAGTGGATTCCGAGACGATCCGGCCGCCCCAGATCGCATCGATCAGGTTGTCTTTCGTCACCACGCGCTCGCGGTTGCGCACCAGATGAACCAGCAAATCGAACACTTGCGGCCCGAGCGCGATCGCCTCGGATCCACGGGTGAGCTCCCGCCGATCCGGATCGAGCACGTGCTCTCCGAAGACAATCTTCACGAGGGCGCTCCGTACCGCGGGCGAGTCAATGCACGAGTCCAAGACGTGGTTGAAACCAGGGGACTTAGGCGGGCCAATCGCTCGGCAGGAGATACTAGCGCGAGTGCCGACGGTTTTGGACAAAAACCGAAGGCAAGTTACCACCGCCGCCTCGGGCATCTTTGGACAAGAACCCAAGATAATTTGGACGTCGCGACAAAGTCTTTCCACGTGTGACCGATCATCCTCCGTCCATCAACTCACTGGATGGAGGAGCAACCGTGAAGATCGTTGTCATCGGCGGAACCGGCCTCATCGGCAGCAAGGTCGTGTCGAACCTGCGTCAGCAGGGCCATGAGGTCATCGCAGCGGCGCCCAACACGGGCGTCAACACCATCACCGGCGAAGGGCTCGCCGAAGCTCTTGCGGGCGCGCAGATCGTCATCGACGTGGCAAATTCACCGTCGTTCGCGGACGAGGCCGTCATGACGTTCTTCAAGACGTCCGGCCGCAACCTCCTTGCCGCGGAGGCCGACGCCGGCATACGGCATCACATCGCTCTTTCGGTGGTCGGCAGCGACCGGCTGCCGGACAGCGGCTACCTCCGTGCGAAGGTCGCCCAGGAAGAGCTGATCAAGGCATCCGCGATCCCCTATACGATCATCCGCTCGACCCAGTTCTTCGAGTTCCTCGGCGGCATCGCCCAGTCCGCAACCGACGGCCAGACCGTTCGCCTGTCGCCGGCTCATCTGCAGCCCGTCGCGTCCGACGACGTCGCCGCCTTGGTGACCAAGGTGGCAACGATGGCGCCGGCGAACGGCGTGATCGAAGTGGCCGGGCCGGAACGCATCGGTCTCGACGATCTCGTCCGCCGCTATCTCGCAGCCAAGCACGATACCCGCAGAGTGGTCGCCGACATCCACGCGCGCTACTTCGGCACGGAGCTGAACGACAAGTCCTTGACGCCCGGCGACAATCCGCACATCGGCGCCACATCGTTCGAAACCTGGCTCAGCCAATCGTCGGCTCGGCAGTAGGTCGCTCAGCCCCCTATCCTGGAGGAGAACTCATATGCTCACACCAAATCTGGACAAGACCTCACAGCCCGATAGACCGGGGCCCGGCGAGTCGATTCGGTCGGGCTACGCGCTGCGGGTCGGCGAGATCGACGCGCTGGTGGTCAGCGATGGGACGATGTCGATACCGGCCTCGGTGTTGGCGGTCAACGCCGCCCCGGCCGACCTCGGGGCCTGGCTGGACGGCATGTTCCTGCCGGCGAGGTTCGGGTGGCCGCTGAACGTGGGCGTAGTGCGTAGCGGCGGCCGGACCGTACTCATCGACGCCGGGATAGGGGCCGAGTTCCCGGAGTTTGCAGGGGCCGGGCAGTTGACCCGGCGACTGGAGGCCGCCGGCATCGGTCTCGAATCCCTGACCGACGTGGTGCTCACCCACATGCACATGGACCACATTGGCGGGCTGCTCGGCTTGAGGGGTCGGCTGCGGCCGGACCTGCGGATCCATGTGGCGGCCGCCGAGGCCGAGTTCTGGGCGGGGAGAGCCGATTTGTCGCGCGCCAGCATGCCGCCGGGGGTGCCGGAGTCGCTTCGGGCGGTCGCCAAGCGGTTCTTGGACGAGTACCACACCCGGCTGCAGCCGTTCGAGAAGGAACACGAGGTGGCGCCGGGGGTGCTCGTCAGTCGCACCGGCGGCCACACACCGGGGCACAGCGTGGTCCGCCTGGAGTCTGGCGGCGACCGGCTGATGTTCGGCGGCGACTCCGTGTTCCCGCCCGGGTTCGACTGCCCCCACTGGCACAACGGCTTCGACCAAGAGCCCGAGGAGACAGTCCGCGTCCGGGTCGGTCTCTTGCGCGAGCTCGCGTCGACCGGCCAGCCGCTGGTGCCCACTCACGTGGCGTTCCCGGCCGCCGGCCGGGTGGCGGTGACCCGCGACGTCTTTCGTTGGGTACCGGCCTACTTTGGGCGCGCTGACCGCTTGTCGGGTTAGGGCCGAACTAGGCGACCGCATGCGTTTGATGTCCGCTTGTCCCCCAACAGCGGCGCGAAAGCGGACATCAAACGCGCCTCATACGGCTCCGCCGATCTATGAGCACACGACCTGGGCTCCGCCGCTCACAGGCAAGAGCCTGAATCCGCATCCACCAACCGAAGCAAGGGGGCGACCATGACGACCAAACTCGCTGCGTTGGCTCTGCTATGCCTGACGGCCGGGACGGCGATGGCCGAGGAGCCGAAGGTCACGCCGCTCATGACGAAAGATCTTGCCGACGATCCTGGCAAGGAAGCTCTGATGATAACGGTCGAGCATGTGCCCGGCGGGTCGAGCGCGATCCACCGCCACGATGCCCAGGCGTTTGTCTACGTCCTGGAGGGCTCTGTCGTGATGCAGTTGAAAGGGGGAGAAGAGGTAACGCTGACGCCGGGACAGAGCTTCTATGAAGGCCCCGACGATGTTCATCTCGTCGACCGGAACGCAAGTACGACCGAGCCGGCGAAATTCCTGGTGTTCTTGATCAAGAACAAAGGCGCTCCGGCGCTCGTGCCAGTAGAGTGACTGTTGGACATGGGCGCCGGCCGGGGTGGGCACGGGGGTTCGCTGGAGAGCGGGGCGAGTGACCGGACCCGACCGCCGCGGCGGCTGCCGGCCGCTAATACATGTGCTGGCCGCCGTTGATCGACAGCGTCGATCCCGTGATGAAACCGCCGTCGTCGGCCACCAGGAACAGCACGCCGCGGGCGATCTCCTCGGCCTTGCCGAGGCGGCCGACAGGGATGCGGGCGACGATTTTCTTCAGCACCTCCTCGGGCACGGCACGCACCATCTCGGTGTCGATGTAGCCGGGCGCGATGGCGTTGACGGTGATGCCCTTGGCGGCGCCCTCCTGGGCCAGCGCCTTGGTGAAGCCGTGGATGCCGGACTTGGCGGCGGCATAGTTCACCTGGCCGTACTGGCCGGCCTGGCCGTTGATCGAGCCGATGTTGACGATGCGGCCGAAGCTGCGCTCGCGCATGCCGTCGATGACGCAGCGGCACATATTGAAGCAGGAGGTGAGGTTGGTCTGGATCACCTCGTTCCACTGCTGCGGCGTCATCTTGTGGATGGTGCCGTCGCGGGTGATGCCGGCATTGTTGACGAGGATGTCGATCGGCCCCAGCTCGGCCGCGATCTTCTTCACCCCGGCCTCGCATTGGGCGAAATCGGCGACATCGAACTTGTAGGTCGCGATGCCCGCCTCCTGCGCGCAGGCCTTCGCCGCCGCCTCGTTGCCGTGATAGGTCGCCGCCACCTTGTAGCCGGCATTCTTCAACGCCACGGAGATCGCCTTGCCGATGCCGCGGGTTCCGCCGGTCACCACTGCTACGCGTGCCATGGTCTGTCCTCCCTGGTCCGATTTGTCGTTTGTCGTTCAGCGTTCGACGCACATGGCGATGCCCATGCCGCCGCCGATGCAGAGCGTGGCCAATCCCTTGTGCGCGCCGCGCTTCTGCATCTCGTGCAGCAGCGTGACCAGTACGCGGGCGCCGGAGGCGCCGATGGGATGGCCGATGGCGATGGCGCCGCCGTTGACGTTCACCTTGGCGGCATCCCAGCCGAGGTCCTTGTTCACGGCGCAGGCCTGAGCGGCGAAGGCCTCGTTGGCCTCGATGAGATCGAGGTCCTGATGGCTCCAGCCGGCCTTCTTCAGCGCGGCGCGGCTGGCCGGGATGGGCCCGCTGCCCATGATCGCGGGATCGACGCCGGCCGTGGCCCAGGAGACGATGCGGGCGAGCGGCTTCAGCCCGCGCTTGTCGGCCTGCTTGGCCGTCATCAGCACGAGCGCGGCGGCGCCGTCATTGATGCCGGAGGCGTTGCCCGCGGTCACGGTGCCGTTCTTGTCGAAGGCCGGCCGCAGCTTGGCCAGGGTTTCGACGGTCGTGCCGTGCTTCGGATACTCGTCCGCATCGACGACGACATCGCCCTTGCGGGTCTTGATGGTGACCGGGACGATCTCGTCCTTGAACCTGCCGGCCTTCTGCGCGGCTTCGGCCTTCTGCTGCGAGGCGGCGGCGAACTGGTCCTGCTGCTCGCGCGTGATCTGCCACTTCTGGGCGACGTTCTCCGCCGTATTGCCCATGTGGTAGCCGTTGAAGGCGTCCCACAGCCCGTCCTTGATCATGGTGTCGACCATCTGCGCGTCGCCCATCTTCACGCCGTTGCGCAGATGCATGCAGTGCGGCGCCTGGCTCATGCTCTCCTGGCCGCCGGCGACGACGATGTCGCTGTCGCCGAGGCCGATCGCCTGGGAGCCGAGGGCAACGGCGCGCAGGCCGGAGCCGCAGAGCTGGTTGATGGCATAGGCCGTCTTCTCGGCCGGAATGCCGGCGGCGATCGCCGCCTGGCGGGCCGGGTTCTGGCCGGCCCCGGCGGTGAGGATCTGGCCCATGATCACCTCCGTGACATCGCCGGGCTCGACCTTGGCGCGCTTCAGCGCCTCGGCGATCGCCACCTGACCGAGATAGTGGGCGGGCACGCTGCTGAGGCCGCCGCTGAACGCGCCAACCGGCGTGCGCGCGGCGCCGACGATCACGACATCGGTCATGGGACTGCTCCTCTGGCTGGGATTGCTTCTCGGTAGAATATGCTGCCGCTGTCGGACGGGGACAAGCGGTGCCTTGTCCCAGGTCAGCGGCGGCGGCGTCCTTGATCCGGATCAAGTCGCCGCAACCAGTCGATCAGCGGACGGTGGAGCAGTTCGGCGGTTCCGCCGCCGACGATCATGCCGATATGGCCGGCCGCCGGCCGCAGCCGCTCCGCCCGGGGCAGCGCCGCCGCCAGCGCCTCTGCCGACGCCGGCGGCACGATGCGGTCCTGATCGGGCAGGACCACGAGCGTCGGCAGATCGAGCGTCGACGGCTGCACGGCTTCGCCGGCGACGCGCCAGTCGCCGCGCCCCGGCGTGTTCGCTCCATACCAGCCGGCCAGGCATTCGCGCGCGACCGGCGCGGCCAGCGGCACGCCGTCATTGAGCCAGTCCTCCACGGCGACGAAGATCTCGGCGCGCGGCGAGTCGGCCTCCATGTCGCCGAAGGCGACGAACTTGCGCACCACCTGCAGCGGATCGAGCCCGGCAAAGAGGGCCTGGATCGCATCCACCGGCAATTCGCCGAGTTGCCGCAGCAGCGGGTCGAGCAGCGTCGCCGCGGCGCCCAGGAGCTTGGCCTGGGACGGCCGATCGGCATGGAAATCCCAGGGCGTGGCGAGGCAAACCAACCCGGCCAGGGCCGAACGCCGCCGGGCGGCCAGCGCCACCGCCAGCAATCCGCCCATGCAGTAGCCGAGCGCGACGACGGGTCCGCCGACCCCGGCGAGCGCCGCATCGAGCGCCTGTTCGAGCCGGCCGGCGATGTAGTCGGTGAGGGTGAACCCGCGCTCCCGCTCGCCCGGCCCGCCCCAGTCGAGGAGGAGCGGTCGGGTACCGGCCGCGGCCAGCACGCGCAGCAGGCTGCGCTCCGGCGTCAGATCCAGGATATAGGCGCGGTTGACGAGCGAGGGGATGACGAGCACGACCGGGCCGCCGGCGCCCGCCCCGTCCGCGCGGTAGTCGAGCAGCCGGGCCGTCCCCTCCTGCCAGAGGACCGGCGGCTCCTCGAGGGCACGCCGGTAGGGATGCCGGCGATAGCGCTCGATGCCGGCCGCCAGACGCTCGAACCGCTGCCTAATCGCGCCGTCGAGCGCGGTTGCGAACGCCTGTGGCGGGACGTCCGAGAGGGCGGCCTCCAGCTGCTGAATCTGCGGCCGGAACTCGCGCCTCCACAGCGGCAAGGCGCTGTTCCAGACCGGCAAGGCGTTGCGCGAGCCGAGCCAGGTCGTGGCCGCGATCGCCAGATGCAGCGGCAGCGGCCGCGGCCCCAGCCGCGTCCCGGCCGCCGCCCCCGGCAGGGCCTGCTGTTCCATCGCCACCATCCCCCGCGCTCCTTCCGCCGCCGCGGGCGGTCGCGCCATATCGATCCAATCCCGCCATGCCCAGCCACAGGCGTAGGATATCCGCCAAGGCCGCGTCCGAGGCCCAGGCAGCCATCTGCTCCTCCCAGAGATCGAGATAGCGGCGCGCCAGCGCGTCCAGCTCGGGCGAATCGGCCATGACGCCACTATAGGGAAAGACCCCGGCCGGAGCTATCGCGGCGCAGCACGGTTTGTTATGCATTGCACAAAGGGGGATATTTCCTGCTATGCTGCCTTTAACCAACGCCAAGCGGGACGGGATCTTATGGCGGAGACCGGCACGGACAAGGCCACCGTCGTCATCAAGAAGTATGCCAACCGGCGGCTCTACAACACCGCGACCAGCAGCTATGTGACGCTCGACCACCTGTGCCAGATGGTCAAGGACGGCATCGACTTCGCCGTCTACGACGCCAAGTCCGGCGAGGACATCACCCGCTCGGTCCTGACGCAGATCATCGTCGAGGAGGAATCCAAGGGCCAGAACCTCCTGCCCATCAACTTCCTGCGCCAGCTCATCAGCTTCTACGGCGACAACCTGCAGTTCCTGCTGCCGCGCTACCTCGAACACACGATGGAGTATTTCGCCCGCAACCAGGAGCAGATGCGCAACTACATGCGCGACACCTTCGGCGGCATGTTCCCGTTCGGCCGCTTCGAGGAGATGGGCAAGCAGAACATCGCCTTCTTCGAGCGGGCGCTGAAGATGTTCACGCCCTTCCAGGGCGAAGGGCGTGAACCGGAGCGGCCCGAGCCGGCCGCCAACTCCGGCGCCGACGCCCCCGCCCTCGCCGACCTGAAGAGCCAGCTCGACGCGCTGCAAAAACGCATCGATTCCCTGAGCCGGCAGAAGGGCGACAAGGGGAAGTAGCGGCCGCCTCGGCTTCGCCGCTTGTCTGGCCTGGCTGCCGGTTCCGGCGGCTCTCCACGCATAATGCTTCTTGAAGCCGGTCGCGCGGCGATTCACACTGGATGGCCGACTCGTTCCGCCTCGACCCGATCGAGGAAACCGTCGGCCTGCGCCGGTGACGCCGAGGGGGCCTGTCGGCCGGCGATATCGCGTCGTACAGTCAGAGGGGGACTGGAATGACATTCACCTCCAATCCGCAATTCCGCGTCGGCGACGTCATCGGACAGAGCTTTCAGACCACATGGCGCAACATCGTCCCGTTCGGGATCCTCGCGATCATCGCGGCGGCGATCATGTTCGTGATCTACACGCTGGTCAGCAGCATCTTCGGGCTGTCTGTGATGCCGATGGAGCCGGGCATGATGGAGCCCGGGGTGGCCGCGCCGGAGATCGGCGCCGGCTTCTTCATCGGGTTCCTCGTCTTCGAGCTGCTGGCGCTGGCCGTCTATCTGGGCTTCATGACAGCCATCACCTACGGCACGTTCCAGGATCTTCGCGGCAACGCCGTGGGCATCGGCACGCTGATCCAGAGCTCGATCGCCCTGGTCGGCCCGGCGATCACCACCTTCCTGCTCGTCATCGGGATCTTCCTCGTCGCGGCCATCGTCGCCGCCATCCTGCAATTCATTCCGATCATCGGGCAGATCGCGACGGTGGTGATGTTCGTCTTTCTCTACATCATCTTCTGGGTCGTCATTCCGGTCGCCGTCATCGAGCGGCCGGGCCCCGTGGCCAGCCTGAAGCGCAGCGTCGCGCTGACGGAAGGGCATCGCTGGAAGATCCTCGGCATCTTCCTCCTGGTGATCGCGATCAGCATCGCCGCAATGATCGTGGCCATGATCTTCAATTTCCTGGGCCTAGTGGTCGGGATGATCGTCCTGGCGGTCCTGTACGCCGCGCTCGGCATCTTCACCGCCGTGCTGGTCGCCGTCGGCTACTACAAGCTCCGCGCGACCAAGGAAGGAGCGGACCTGGGCGACATCGCCCGCGTGTTCGATTGACCGCTTCGACGGCCGGACGGGCGGATCGAGCCCGTCCTCGATCGCCGACTGGTCAGCGCGGCGCCGGCGTCCCGCGGTCGTGCTTGTCCTTGCGGCGACGGCCGAGCAGGACCTGCGCTTCGAGGCGGCCGCGTTGCGCCCTGTAGAAGGCCTGCAGGAAGGCATGCGCGTCGACCGGAATGTCCGGCGGCTCCCAGCCGATCTTGCGCTGGATGCGGCGGGCGACCTCCTCGCGCACGCCGGCCGCGTTCGGCCCCTGTTGCCGCAGGACCTGTTCCAGCGCCTGCAGCTCGAAGATGCCGTAGGCGTCGAGCTGTTCGCTCGAGAACCGGCAGGACGACGACGTCGGGTCTGCCCGGATTTCCTGGCCGCCGGCCGCGGCCAGGTCGGGCAGCAGCGCGGCCTTCGGCGCGACGATCACCCAGGTGCCGCCGACCATGTCGCCGACCCGCAGGCGGTCGCGGTTGAACAGCGGCATGAAGGTGAGGATCAGCATCCAGCCGAGCATCGCCAGCAGAAGCAGGCTGGGCATGTCGGTCGCCAGCCCCACCACGATCAAGGTGACCGGCAGGAAGACCTCGACCTCGCGCATCAGGTTGCGGGCGAGCACGGCGTCGGCGGTGAGGGCGCCGCCGGACCGGTCGACGACGCGCAGGCGGAAGACGCGCTTTCCCGGCGTCGAACCGCGCCAGCGCAGCTCGAACAAGGCGAAGTAGAAGCTGCGGACGATGAACCAGCCGAGAAGCAGGGCGATCCACACCCAGGCGGCGATGCCCCGGCCCGCGCCGCTGTCCGATACGGCCGCCGTCAGGCCAGCCATCCAGGCCAGCAGCCCGAGGCCGACGAAGCAGCCGACCATGATCAGGAGATCGATGAGGAAGGCGGCGGCGCGCTCGCTGCGGCCGGCCAGCTCGACCGGCAGGGCGACGCCCTCGGGGGTGACGATATGGCGGCGCGCCGCCTCGTCGGTCTCGCCGAGCACGCCGTGAAGCCTAGCGATCGTCATGCGCCCGGTCCCGGCCGGCAAAGCCGAAATAGAGGCACCAGGCCACCGCGGTCGTGGCGGCGATGGCATAGCGCACCGACGTATCCGTGACGAGCTGGCGGCCGAGGCCTTCGAGCAGGCCGGCGATCAGCAGCAGCCCGACGGCGCCGAGCACCACTCGCGCCGCCAGGCGGCCGGTCGCCGCCAGATTGGCCAGCCGGCTGTGCGCGCCGGGAAAGGCGACGGCGCCGCCCAGGGCCAGCCCGGCGGCACCGCACAGGACGATGGCGAGAAGCTCGGTGACGCCGTGGATGAAGAGCCAGCCGCCGAGCTCGAGGCCGAGCCCGCGGCTGACATAGAGCGCGTAGAAGGCGCCGAGCATCAGGCCGTTCTGCACCAGGAGGATGATGGTCGGCAGGCCGAGCGCGAAGCCGAGCGCGAAGCACAGCATGCCGATCTTCGCGTTGTGGGTGAACAGATAGGTGGCGAAGAACGACAGGGCCGAGGCATCGCCCGAGTCCTCGTCGAACAGCCCGTCGCGCAGAAACTCCGTCGAGGCGGTGGGCGTGCGCCCGCCCGCGAGATCCTCATCGACGAAGCTGTAGAACCAGTCCGCATTGGCGGCCGTCAGGATGTAGCCGGCGGCGACGCCGGCGAGGAAGGCGGTCAGCGCGATCGCGAACGGCAGCTTCAACAGGCGCACCGCCGCCGGCAGCCGCCAGGCGAGGAACTCCGCCATGGCCTCCCAGAAATTGGTGCGGGCGCCGTAGACGAGGAAATAGGCGCGTCCGGCCAGGCTCTCCAGATACTCGACGACGTTGCGGTCGAGCGAGATGCTGCGGGCGACGGACAGCGAGCTGAGAGTCGCCGCATAGAGGCTCGGCAGCCGCACGAGCTCCGCCGACGACAGCGCCTGGACGCCCCGCTTCTCGGCGCGGTCGACCACCTCCTCGAGCGCGCGCCAGGTCGCCTCGCGCTCGCGCCGGAAGTGGAAGCTCTTGAGCCGGAACTCGGTCATGCCGGATCCTCAGATCAATTCGCGCTGCTTGATCAGCAGGTAGCGGTTGAGCAGCTCCATGCCGACGGCCTGCGGCGGCACGTCCAGGCAATGGACGCCGAACCGGCGCAGGCGCTCGAACACGACCGCGCGTTCACGGATGAAGCCGTCGGCCACCACCGACCGCGCCATGTCGTCCAGCGTATGCGGCGGCGCCTCGGCGATGGCATGGAGCTGCGGATCCTGCAGCGTGACGCAGACCACGAGATGCCGCGCGGCCAGGCGCGACAAGTTCTCGACCATCAGCTCCGCGGTGATGGTATCGACGAAATCCGTCATCAGGATGACGAGCGAGCGGCGATTCAGGCGGCCGAGGAGATCGGTCAGCCCGAGGGTGAAGTTGGACTCCTCGTGCCGATAGGCGAGGTCGGACGTCAGGTGCTGCAGACGGGCGAAGTGGCGCGTGCCGCCGCCGGTGGCAGAGAACCGGCGGACGGCCGAATCGAAGGCGAAGAGGCCGACCTGGTCGCCGCCCTTCAGCGACATGAAGGCCAGCAGCAGGCCGGCATTGATGGCGTGATCCAGCTTGGGAATGCCGGCCATCGGCTCGCTCATGAGATAGCCGGTATCGAAGGCGAGGACGATCTGGTGGTTGCGCTCGGTGCGGAACTCCTTGCAGACGAGCGAACGATGGCGCGCCGACTGCTTCCAGTCGATCGCGCGGTGATCGAGGCCGGGAACATAGGCGCGCAGCGCATCGAACTCCGACCCTTCGCCCTGCTGATTCTGCGTCTTGATGCCGAAGAGGGCATCGGGCGAGAAGAAGCGGGCGGCGGTGGCGCTGACGGCGCGGATGTTGGGAACCGTCGGCACGGTCTTGGCCAAGGCCTCGATATGCAGCCTGGCCACCAGCCCGAACGGACCGCGCCAGCGCAGCCACAGCCGCTCGATAACGGCCTGGCCGCGCCGCCGCGGCAGCAGCGGGAACTCGATGCGCGCCGCCTGGCCCGGCGCCACCGTAGCGGCCCGCTCCGGGGGCGGCGCCAGCAGTTCGCCGACGTCGCAGCGGGCCTCGATGCGGGTGGCGAAGCGCCCGGCCGGCAGTCCGACGTCCAGCGTCAGCGCGTCGGCGCCGCCGATATACAGCATGTTCGGCAGGTGGACCGCGCGGCGCAGCGCCCGCGCCGACGGCGCCAGGATGGCATCGGCGCCCGTCAGCAGCGCCGCGCCGGCGAGGAACGTCAGGCCGATCGGCCAGAAGCGCTCGTCGAGCAGGACCGCCACCAGGGCGACGGGCACGCCCAAGCCGAACAGCGCGACGGCGCGGACGGTCGGGCGGATCATCGGGGGGCCGGCACCTGCTCGAGGATCTGGGCGACGATCCTGTCGGCGTCCGCGCCTTCGATCTCGGCACCCGGCGCCAACACCAGGCGGTGCCGCAGGGTGGGCGGCGCCAGCAGCTTGATGTCGTCGGGAATGACGTAGTCGCGGCCGCCGAGGGCGGCGAAGGCGCGGCCGGCCGAGGCCAGCATGTTGGCGGCGCGCGGCGAGGCGCCGAACTGCAGCGCCGGATGCTCGCGCGTCGCCCGCACGATGTCGACGATGTAGGCGACGATGTCGTCCGACAGGCGGACCCGCGCGATGGCGGCGCGCATGGCGACCAGGTCGTCCAGGGTCGCGACGGGCTCGACGCCGAACTGCGCCGGCGTCGGCATGGTCGTGCGATGCCCGTGCTGGGCGACGATGGACCGTTCCTCGTCGCGCGAGGGATAGGGCAGCACGTGCTTGAACAGGAAGCGGTCGAGCTGCGCCTCGGGGAGCGGATAGGTGCCCTGATGCTCGATCGGGTTCTGCGTGGCGATGACCATGAAGCCGGCGCCGAGATCGTGGGTCTGCCCGTCGATCGTCACCGTGCGCTCGTGCATCGACTGGAGCAGGGCCGCCTGCGTCTTGGGCGGCGTGCGGTTGATCTCGTCGGCCAGCAGAAGCTGCGTGAAGATCGGGCCGCGCGTCAGCGTGAACTGGTTGGTCTGGAAATTGAACAGGTTGGTGCCGACGATGTCGCCGGGCATCAGGTCGGGCGTGAACTGGATGCGGCCGAACTTCAGCGACAGCGCGGCGGCGAAGGTGCGCGCGAGCAGGGTCTTGGCGACGCCGGGGACGCCTTCCAGCAGGACGTGCCCGTCGGACAGCAGGCTCACCAGCAGCAGGTCGATGGCCGCGTCCTGACCGACGACGACCTTGCGCACCTGCTGCTTCAGCCGATCACCGGCCGCGCGAATCGTCTCCAGTTCCATGCAGCATCTCCTGTTTCCAGCGATAGAGGTCGCGCGCGACATGCAGCAGGCGGCGTTCATCGGCCCGCCCGCGGCCGACGGCGAGCTCGGCCTCGCGACGCAGCGTCGCCGCCGCGGCCTGGGCGCGTCGCGCCTTGCCGATGCGATCGAGCCATTGGTCGAGCGCGGCATCGGCGATCTGCGCCGGCGCGTGGACCCGGCGCGCCACATCGCCGAACGTCACCGCGAGATAACGGCCGAGCATCTCGCCGGCATGTCCGCCGAACCGGAGCAGGTCGGCGGCATTGCCGATCAGCGTCGCCTTGCCCGCCTTGAGCGGCGGCTCGACGGGCGCGGGCGAGCCGAACCGACCGGCCGCCACCCAGATCAGGACGATCGCCGCCGCCAGCGCGTTGACGGTGATGACGATGATCGGGAACTCGAACAGCGCGCGCCACACGCTCGGGTCGCGGCGGAAGCCGTGGATGACCTCGTCGACGATCACCGTGCCGTCCCGGGGCAGCAGCGCCTGGATCATGCCGACGGCGACGCGGGCATTGTCGCCCCGATGCAGCCCGTGGTTCGAGATCAGGTCCGGATCGGAGAGAACCCAGACGCGACCGCCGCTGCCTTCGACCTCGCCGAGCAGCAGGCCCGAACCGCCGTCGATCACCGGCGTCAGCCGATCCGATTCCATCAGCTGCGGCCGGGCGAGAACCGCGTTGCCGCCGAAGCGGTTCGTGCTCCACTCGAGGTCCCCCTCGAGAGCCTTCGTCCGTGCTCCCGGCACGACGATCCGCAAGACCTCCTCGGCCGCAGACGCCGGCGTGCGGACCACCTGCCCGGCCCAGCGGCGATTCGTCAGGTCCGCCATCGCACGCCATTTCGGCAGTACGAGCAGCACGCGGTCCGCGTCCAGCAGGCCGAGCAGATACTCGTCCTCCGCCTTCTCCGGCGGAGGCTCGGCGACCACCAGCAGATCGCGGGGGCCGGCCTTCATCAGCGAATCGCTGCGGCTGACGAGGACCGGAATGCCGAGACGCTGCAGCGTCTCGACGAACGCCTTGTGGCCGATCGCCGATTCGGAATAGGCGTTCGCCTCGACGGTGCTCGTGGGCAGCAGATCCTCCCCGAACAGGATCAACACCATGGCGCAGACGAACGAGAGGCTGCCGACCGCGAGGAGCCAGACGACCGTCCGCTGCGCGAAGACCGGCGACGTCGTCATGCCGCGGCGCCGCCCAGCACGACATCCTCGCAGCGCTGGCGGCACGACCGGTAGGTCGCCTCGTCGACCGGCCGGCCGCCGAAATGGCTGATCTCGACCGCCGACACGATGACCGAGAGGCCGGTGCGCCGAATCTCCGGCAACGCCGAGAGGCCGAGAATCTCGCGGCTGGTCAGCGCCGGCGTCAGGCCGAGGCCGAAGCGGCGGCGCAGCTCGCCGAGGCAATAGAGCAGCAGCAGATGCAGAGCCTCGCCGTGGGCGCCTTGCCGGGACAGGCGATCGGCCTCCGCCAGCGCGATGTCGAGCTGGTCGCGGGCGGCATCGGCGACGAGCGGCCCGACGCTGACGCCATCGTCGACGGCGGCGCGGCGCCTGAGCGCCTCGCGCAACGAGGGAAGCCCGGTGACGAGGTAGAACAACAGAAGCAGGCCGCCGACGATCAGCAGCGTGTAGAAGACGATCCGGATGATCTCCTTGACCAGATCCGGAATCCTCAGCGGTTCGAATTCAATGGGAACCTGCTCCTGCGGCATCTCCGTTTGATAGCGGCCGGAGTCGTAGACCTCGCGGACCGCTTCGGCGACCGCATCGGGCGTCGATTCCGCTGCTGCGGGAGCGATACCGGCGAGCAGGAGCAGCCCGGCGCCAATGACGGCGAAGAGGCCCAGGCGCTTCGTCACGCCCTGGCGCGACGCCGGACGGAGGGTGGGGGTTCGGAAGCTGGGCCGATCTCCCCGGCGGCCGGGGAACAGCGCGACGCGGCGGCAGATGACGAACAAGCTTGAAATACACCCGATATGCAACTGAGCGGCGAAGCTGCCCGAACTTCATGCCAAGAAAATGGCAGCGCGGCCGTCACGCCAAGGGGGACGCCGGCGAGGCTGCGGCGCGGGCCGGGTCGAGCGGCCACTATCCGGCGGACTGCACCACCGACGGCGGCATCTCGATGGGGACCGCAGCCGGCGTCTCCATTGACGGACGGCCGAAATAATAGCCCTGGAGATACTTCACCCCTTCGCCGGTGAGGAAGCGCGCGTCTTCCTGCGTCTCGACACACTCGGCGACGGTTTCCATCCCGTAGACCTCGGCGAGGCCGAGGAGATTGCGGATGAACAGCTGGTTGTCGACGTTGTCGGAGAGGTTGCGCACGAAGGAGCCGTCGATCTTGACGATGTCGAGGGTCAGGCTCTTCAGATGGCGGAAGGAGGTGAAGCCGGCGCCGAAATCGTCGACCGCCACGCGGCAGCCGAGCTCGCGGATCGCCGCCAGGAAGCGGGCCGATTCCTCGATGTCGGTGAGCGCCGAGGTCTCCGTCAGCTCGATGATGAGCCGGCGCGCGACGTCGGGCTTGTTCTTCACCAGCGCCGAGAGGGTCCGCAGCCAGGACTGGTCGCTCGAGGTGAGCCCGGAGATGTTGATCGCCAGGGTCAGGGTCGGATGGTCCGTCAGGGCCTGGACCGCGAGATCGAGCACATAGCGGTCGATGAGGCGGACGAGGCCGAGCTGCTCGATGATCGGCACGAAGACGCCCGCGGGGATGATCTCGCCGTTCTCGTCGCGCATGCGCAGCAGGCACTCGTGGAACACGGCCTGCTGGTTGCCGGCGCGGACGACCGGCTGGAAGGCGAATTGCAGGCGACGGTCGCGCAGCGCGCTCTTGACCTTGTTCCCGACGGCGAGGTTGCGGCGGTGCATTTCGCTCTGCTGCTGCGACACCCGATACACGACGAAGCGGTCGCGGCCGTCGCGCTTGGCCTGCTTCAGCGCCGTCTCGGCCTTGGCCATCACGTCGTAGGCAGTATTGCAGAATTCGGTGAACGGCACACCCCCAATCGAGACCGACATGTGGGAGTCCGTGCCATCGGCTGCAAAGACGGTCTCGCGCACCGCCTGCAGGATGCGTTCGGCGGCGCGCGCCATCTGGCCCTCCGAGCACTGGCCGAGGACCACGCCGAAACGGTCCATGCCGATGCGGCCGACCACGTCGCTGGCCCGCAGGCAGCGATCGAGGCGCTGACCGATCTCGATGAGGATGGAATCGCCCACCTCGTGGCCGAGGCTGTTGTTGACGATCGACAGCTTATCGACGCCGATGACGAGATAGCCGCCGGGCACCTCCGAGCGCCGACTGTAGGACAGCGCATGCTCCAGGGCCTCGCGCAGCCGGATCTGGTTCAGGTGGCCGGTCAGCTCATCGAAGCTGGCCAGACGCTCGAGGCGGGCCTCGTGCTGCTTGCGGGCGTTGACCAGGCGCAGGCTGCCGATCATGCGGCCGGGGACTGCGGTCGCCGTGCGCTGCGCGCGGCCGCGGTCATGGACCCAGCAGAACGCGCCGTTCTCGCCGCGGATGCGATACTCGCAATCATACGACGTGCCGTCGGCGAAATGGTCGGAGAGCGCCTTGAGCCGGACCGGCATATCTTCCGGGTTGATGCGGCCGACGAAGCTGTCCCCGGTCGCCACGCCCCGGAGGTCCGCAACGCCGAAGATGTCGGCCCCCGAGCCGATCCAGGAA
Organism: Dongiaceae bacterium; assembly: GCA_050180895.1. Classification (GTDB taxonomy): domain Bacteria; phylum Pseudomonadota; class Alphaproteobacteria; order Dongiales; family Dongiaceae; genus JBGPEQ01. Next base: position 19,626 of record JBFXDS010000021.1, on the reverse strand, counting down.
ATGAGGTCGCTCGACAGATCCCAGTCGTAGAGCAAGTCGCCGGCGGCCTCGATGGCGCGCTGGAGCCAGTCGAACTGGCCGTTTTCTGCGGCCCTTTCGATAATATTCCGCATAATTGTACGCTCCCGACGGCTCTCTGATCTCCTCCGGTCGCACCGACCGCTGCTCAAACGATAGGCGTGGGATGTTAAGAAAACCTGAACCCGGCCATCCTGGCGGCTTTTCGCCAAGCCCCGCCATGTGCTATCGATCTTATCCTTAAGGGCATGGAATAATTCGTGAATCCAAGATCCCTGACGCCGCGGCGCGGCGCGAACCCATAGGGAATATCCACAGGCCCATGACCGCTCAGGGGACGCTCTGGTCCGCGCTCGCGGCCCGCCCGGATGCGGCGACCGCCCTCGCCGCTCCCGGTCGGCCGCCGCTCAGTCATGGCGACCTCAGGACCCTGATCCGCGACACGGTCGCCGCGCTCAACGCGCGCGGCATCGGCCGCGGCGACCGGGTGGCGATCGTGCTGCCGAACGGTCCGGAGATGGCCGCCGCGTTCCTGGCGATCGGCGCCGGCGCCGTCACCGCACCGCTCAACCCCGACTATCGCGAGGAGGAGTTCGACCTCTACCTCAGCGACCTGGCGCCGAAGGCGCTGGTCATCGAAGCCGGGATGGACAACCCGGCGCGGACGGCGGCCGGGCGGCGCGGCATTCCCATCATCGAACTGCGGCCGGACGCCGGCAAGCCGGCGGGCTGGTTCGGCCTGACCACCGACGCCGCGGCCGGGACGCCTGCCGCCGGCGGCATGGCCGCGCCCGACGACATCGCGCTGCTGCTGCACACCTCCGGCACAACGTCGCGGCTGAAGCTGGTGCCGCTGTCGCAGCGCAACATCACCAGCTCCGCCCGCCATATCGGGGCGACGCTGGCGCTGACCCCGGCAGACCGCTGCCTCAACATCATGCCCCTGTTCCACATCCACGGGCTGATCGGCGCCGTGCTGTCCTCGCTGGCGGCGGGCGGCAGCGTCGTCTGCACGTCCGGCTTCAACGCCCTCAGGTTCTTCGCCTGGCTCGACGAGGCGGCGGCGAACTGGTACAGCGCCGTGCCGACCATGCACCAGGCGATCCTGGCGCGGGCCGAGCGCAACCGCGAGATCATCGCCCGCCGGCGCCTGCGGCTGATCCGCTCCTCCTCCGCCCCGCTGCCGTCCCCCGTCATGGCCGAACTCGAGGCGGTGTTCGGCTGCCCGGTGATCGAGTCCTACGGCATGACCGAGACATCGCACCAGATGACCAGCAACCCGCTGCCGCCGCAGACGCGCCGCGCGGGCACCGTAGGCCTGGCGGCCGGACCCGACGTGGCGGTCCTCGACGAGGACGGACGGCCGCTGCCGGCGGGCGCAGTCGGCGAGGTCGCTGTCCGCGGACCCAATGTCACCGCCGGCTATGTCGCCAACCCGGCGGCCAATGCCGCCGCCTTCACCGATGGCTGGTTCCGCACCGGCGATCAGGGCGTGCTGGACGCGGACGGCTACCTGACCATCACCGGCCGGCTGAAGGAGCTGATCAACCGCGGCGGCGAGAAGATCTCGCCGCGCGAGGTCGACGACCTGCTGATGAGCCATCCGGCGGTGGCCCAGGCCGTCACCTTCGCCCTACCGCACGACAAGCTTGGCGAAGAGGTGGCCGCCGCCATCGTGCTGCGCGCGGGCAAGAGCGCAACCGAGTGCGAGCTGCGCGACTTCGTCTCGGCCCGCCTTGCCGACTTCAAGGTGCCGCGCAAGGTCGTGTTCCTGGCGGAGATCCCGAAGGGGGCGACCGGCAAGCCGCAGCGCATCGGCCTCGCGGCCAAGCTCGGGCTGACGGCATGAAGATCTGTATCTACGGCGCCGGCGCCATCGGCGGGCTGCTCGGCGCGCGTTTGGCGCTTGCCGGCGAGGAGGTGACGCTCATCGCGCGCGGGCCGCATCTCCAGGCCATGCAGGCCGACGGGCTCAAGCTGCGCAGCGAGGGCCAGCAACTGGTCGCCCGCCCGCGCGTCACAAGCGACCCCAAGGAGGCCGGACCACAGGACTATGTGCTGGTGACGCTGAAGGCCCATTCGGTGCGGGCCGTGGCAACCGCAATGCAGCCCCTGCTCGGCGGGAGCACCGCCGTGGTCACCGCCATGAACGGCGTGCCCTGGTGGTACTTCTACAAGCTGGCCGGCCCCTATGAGGACCGCCGGATCAGGAGCGTCGATCCCGACGGCGCGCTGTGGCGGCTCGTCCCGCCGGAGCGCTGCATCGGCTGCGTGGTCTATCCGGCCGCCGAGGTCGCGTCGCCGGGGGTCGTCGAGCACTACTACGGCAACCGCTTCATGCTGGGCGAGCCCGACGGCAGCAAGTCCGGACGGGCGACAAGGCTCTCGGACGCCCTGACGCGGGCCGGCTTCAAGGCGCCGGTGCGGCCGCGCATCCGCGACGACATCTGGGTGAAGCTGTGGGGCAACCTGTCGTTCAACCCGGTGAGCGCGCTGACCACCGCCACCCTCGCCGCCATCGCCGGCGACCCCGGCACGCGCGCGGTCGTGCGCCGGATGATGGCGGAGGCGGAAGCGGTCGGCACCGCCCTCGGCGTCAAGTTCGGCGTCGACATCGAGACCCGCATCGGGTGGGCCGCCGATATCGGCGAGCACCGCACCTCCATGCTGCAGGACCTGGAGCGGGGCCGGCCGATGGAGATCGACGCCCTGGTGACCGCAGTGGCGGAGATGGGCGACCTCGTCGGCGTCGACACCCCCTTCATCGACGCGGTGCTGGCGCTGGCGATCCAGAGGGCGCGAGAGGCCGGATGCTACCCGCGATGATCGGAAACTCCCGGACGCTAGCGGATCGTTTGCATCAGGGACCGAGCCGCAGCTCGAACTCGATCTCGTCGCGGATCGGCACGCCGCCGTGGCCGCGCTCCGGCAGTTCCGGCTTCAGCTTGCGCGCCTCGACCATGGCCCCTTTGCGCGTGGCGCACCTGGTCCAGCCGCGGCGCTCATAGAAGGCGATGGCCGCGACGTTGTCGTTCGTGGTGGTCAGCCACAACCGCCGGCAACCGGCCGCCTGCGCCGTCCGCCTGACGGCGTCCAACAGGGCCGTCGCCACGCCCCGGCCTTCGCGCAGGGAGACGAGAGCCACGACCTCGCAGGCGTCGGCACGGCGCTCGTAGAGCAGGAAGCCGACCGGATCCGTGGCCGCGACCGCCACCAGTCCCGGCAGCGTATCGGCCTGATGCAAGACTCCGCGGGAGACGATGCGCGGCGACGCGAAGTGCTCGACCAGGGCGCCGCTAACCCATGCCGCGTCCCCGGGGCCGATGCTGCGGATCTCCATCGACCGGCGGCGGTCTATGCTTCCCAGCCGCGCTCGAGCAGCAGGCGGACGGCCTGGGTGCGGTTGCGCACGCCGAGCTTGCGATAGATGGAGCGCAGATGCAGCGCCACCGTCACCTCCTCGATGGCGAGGCCGCGGGCGATCTCCTTGTTGGTGTCGCCGCGCAGCAGCAGCTTGACCACATCCTGCTCCCGTCGCGACAGATCGCCGGAGCCGGCTCCTTCGGCGGCCGACAGCTCGCCAGCGGCGAGCGCCGTGTCGGGAATATAGCGCTCTCCCGCCAGAATCAGCCGCAAGGCGTTCAGCATCCCCGCGGCGCGCATGGTCTTCGGCAGGTACCCGGCGGCACCCGCCTGCAGGGCTTCGCGAATCGTCTGCGGGTCGACCTGGCCCGACAGGATGGCCACGGGCACGTCGGGCCGCGCCTTGCGAACAGCCTGCAATCCGGCGAAGCCGTTCATGCCGGGCATGCGGAGGTCCAGCAGGATCAGGTCGAGCGGCTCGGCCGCGCCCGCCAGATCGAGCACCTGCTGCAGGCTGGCCGCATGCAGGACGCGTACGTCATCGGAAAGCTCGGCGATCTGCCGCTCCAGCAACTCGCGGATCAAGGCATGGTCGTCGGCGATGACGACTCGCAGAGACTGTGGTGCGGACACAGCGGCTGTCTCCTCTGGACGTCATTCCTGTGCAAGCGCCGAGCCGGCGCGATTTTCACTGTCGATTCGGGTCGGTTGAATTTGCGCTCTATATGAATAATTCCATGGTTTCATATTATCCTATTCCTTTTTTATTTCATTATATCGCACTACATCCATGAATTATCTGCAGATTACACGAGTCTATTTAACGAATATTAAGCGGCGGGACGAAAAATCACAAGCCGTCGCCGGCGGGTCGGCTGCGACCGAGATCGCGCCCCGCTCGCCACTTCGGCCAAGTCCACAGAAGACGGCCGGACCCGCCGGCGGCAGAATGCCGCGCCTGCGGTTCCGGCGCCAGTCCGGATGCCGAGATCACTTGACGCCCCTCGACCGGCCGCCTGGCGCGCACGCTCGCCGCCGCGTCGTCCCGTCCGCATAAACCGATCGTTAACCATCGTTCGACAAGCTGGCCCAGGCCTTCGTCACGGCGGGGCCGAGCGCTGCCGTCGGGTGGGCGGCCCCGGCAGCGATAACTTTGCGGATCGGTCCGAAATGCCGGTACATTGGAGCCGTGTCTCCCGGATACGAATCCGTATCGACCGACACGAGCAGCGTGCGTTGACCCAGATCTCGTTCGACAGTCACCCGACCGCATGCATCCGCGGCACTAGACGCCACATTCGGCCGCGCGATACGGAACCGCGATGACGACCCTCGACGGCGCCGCTCTCAAGACGCGGGGCGAGGCGGCCTCGGTCGGACGGCTCACGAGTCTGTTCAGCCTGCTCGGGATGGGTGTCATCGGCGTGCTGACGCTGGGCATCACGTGGTACGCGTGGCATTCCGTGCGCTCGATCGAAGCGCAGCACGCGCAGGCGCGCTTCGACACGTCCGCCGAGACGGCGGCCTCGTCGATCGCCGAGCGCATGGCCGCCTACGAGCAGGTGCTGCGCGGCGCGGTCGGCCTCTTTCATGCCAGCCGAGCGGTGACTCGTGACGAGTGGCGCGCCTATGTGCGCGCCCTGACGATCGCGGAAGGCTATCCCGGCATTCTCGGCATGGGATTCGCGCCGCTGGTGGCCGCACCGGAACGGGGCGCATATGTCGAGCGCATGCTAGCGGACGGCGCGGACGGCTACCAGATATGGCCGCAGGGCGAGCGGGCCGAGTACGCTCCGGTCGCCTACGCCGAGCGCTTCGGCGACTTCAACCCCCGCGCCCTCGGTTTCGACCTGTTGTCCGAACCGGCCCGACGCGACGCCATTCAGCGCGCGCGGGACACCGGCGCCGGCGCCCTCTCCGCCCCGGTCACGCTGGTGAACAACGACATCATGTCGCGGGCCGGCGTGCTCATGGTTCTGCCGGTCTACCGACAAGACGGGCCGAGGGATAGCGGCTCTGCGGTTGCTGGATTCGTGTATGCCCCCGTCCGCGTCGACGACCTGATGCGCGAGACTCTCGGCGGCTACGAAAGCGACCTGGCGTTCGACGTGCGCGACGGCGCCGCGGCCGCCGGGGCGTCCCTCCTGTACAGGAGCCGACGAACGGTCGAGGACGGGCATATCAGCCGGACCCAGCAGATCCAGTTGTATGGACGGACCTGGACCCTGCGCACCGCCGCCCTGCCCGAGTTCGAGGCCGCCGTCGGACGTTGGAAATCGAGCGCCGTCCTGATCGCGGGTCTCGCGCTGAGCCTCACCTTCATGGTCCTGATGTGGGCGGCGAAGGACACGCGCAGCGCAGTCGTGCGGCTGGCGCGCGACATGACCGGCGCCGTGCGGGCGAGCGAGGCGAGATACCGGGCGATCGTCGAAGATCAGACCGACCTCGTCTGCCGCTTCCGTCCGGGCGGCAACCTCAGCTTCGTCAACGAAGCCGGCTGCCGGCATGTCGGCCGCAGGGCGGAAGACCTCATCGGAACGCCGTTCTCCGGCCTGTTTGTGAATACGGATCACGCGGCGGTCCTGGCACCCGTCGCCGCCCTGTCGGCCGCAAATCCGATGGTCACGACCGAACAGCGCGAGGTGCGGCAAGACGGAAGCGTGCGCTGGCACCAGTGGACCTATCGCGCCCTCTACGACGCCGACGGTCGGCTGCTGGAGTATCAAGCCGTCGGCCGCGACATCACCGAGCAGAAGCGGGCGGAGCTGGCTCTATTCGAGAGCCGCGCCCTGCTGCGCGCCGTCATCGACGCCGTGCCGGCGACCATCAACGTCAAGGACCGCGACGGGCGCTATGTCCTGGTGAACACGGCCACGGCAAACTTCCTCCGGCATCCCGTCACTGCATTTCCCGGCAAGGGCACCGCCGACTTCTATCCCGCGTCCTATGCGGCCACCGTGCGCGCGCGCGACGCCAGGGTCATCGCGACGGCGAAGCCGATCGGACCGTACGAGCAGGACTACGTCGACGCCGATGGCCGGACCACGACGTGGATCAGCACGGTGGTGCCGCTGAGCGACGACACCGGCGCGGTGAAGTACGTGCTCAACGTCAGCCTCGACATCACCCAGCGCAAGCGCGCCGAGGAGGCGTTGCGCGAGAGCCGCGCGCTGTTCCGCGCCGTCATCGACGCCGTGCCGGCGGTCATCCACGTCAAGGACCACAACCTGCGCTACGTGTTCGTCAACGAGGCGATCGCGAACTATCACGGTCTGCCGGTCGACGCGTTCGTCGGCAAGAGCGTCAGCGACTTCTACGCGCCGTCCTACGCCGCGGAGATCCTGGCGCGGGACGCGAAGGTCATCGCCGCCGGCGAAGCGCTGGAACTGCATGAAGAGGATTTCGTCGAGCGCGACGGCCGCGTCACCACCTGGCTGGCGACGTCGACGCCCCTGCGCGACGACGCCGGTGCAGTCAAGTACGTCGTCAGCGTCGCCCTGGACATCACCCAGCGCAAGCAGGCGGAACGGGCGCTGGCGGCGAGCGAGCGCGACTACCGCCGGCTGGTGGAGACGCAGACCGAGCTGATCACGCGCTTCCTGCCGGATACCACCTTGACCTTCGTCAACCCGGCGTTCTGCCGCTACCATGGCCGGACCTCGCAGGATCTGCTGGGACAGCCTTGGCTGTCGCATGTGCACGCGGACGATCGCGCCGCGGTCCGCCGGTTCCTGGAGTCGCTGACGCCGGACAGCTCGACCGGGAGCATCGAGCACCGCATCGTCATGGCCGACGGCCAGATTCGATGGCTGCAATGGTCGGATACCGCCCGGTTCGACGCCGAGGGCCGCCCGCTCGAATATCAGTCGGTCGGCCGCGACGTCACCGAACGGAAGCTGACCGAGGAAAAGCTGCGCGAGAGCGAGCGCCGGATGCGGCATCTCGTCGAGTCCGCGGGCGTCCTGCCCTACACCTGGGATATCACGGCCCAGAGCTACAGCTACGTCGGCCCCCAGATCGAGCAACTCTTCGGCCTCTCCGCGGAGCAATGGACCGATCAGGCGACCTGGATGGAGATGGTGCATCCGGACGACCGCGACCGCGTGGCGGCCTGGATGCCGGATTCCGACGAGAACCTGCACGACTCCAGCGTGGAATACCGTCTGCTGCGGCCCGACGGCCGGACCGCCTGGGTGCGCGAGATCGTCAAGATCGAAACCGAACAGACCGGGCGCAAGGTCGGCTACGGCACCGTCGTCGACGTGACCGACAGCAAGCTGCGCGACGACGAACTGCAGCAGGCGCAGAAGATGGAGGCGGTCGGACAGCTGACCAGCGGCATCGCGCACGACTTCAACAACCTGCTGATGATCGTGATCGGCAATCTCGACCTGCTGCTGCCGCGCCTGAACGCCGCCGACACTCTGGCGCAGGAGTTGGCCGAGGCGGCCCTCAATGCCGGCCTGGACGGCGCCGAGCTGACCAAGCAGCTGCTGACCTTCGCGCGCAAGCAGCCCCTGCAGTCGGTGCCCATCGACCTGAACGCGCTGGTGACCCGCAGCGTCGGGCTCCTGCGCCGCGCGCTGGGGGAGGTCGTCGACATCGAGATGAGGCTGGCGCCGGACCTGTGGCTGATCGAAAGCGATCCGGTGCAGCTGGAAGCGGCGCTGACGAATCTCGCGATCAACGCACGCGACGCCATGCCGGCGGGCGGACGCTTGGCGATCGCCACCGAGAACGTGCATCTCGCCGTCGGCCGCGCAACCGCGAACGGCGATCTCAAGCCCGGCGACTACGTCATGCTGACGGTCACCGACACCGGATCGGGAATTCCGCCGGCGATCATCGACCGCGTGTTCGAACCCTTCTTCACCACCAAGGAGACCGGCAAAGGCAGCGGGCTCGGCCTGAGCATGATCTACGGCTTCGCCAAGCAGTCGCACGGCCACATCGATATCGAGAGCGAGGTCGATGCCGGTACCTCCGTGCACCTGTACCTGCCGCGCACGATGCGGCCGGCGGAGTCGGCGCCCGCCGGAACCGGCAGCAGCGGTGCGACCGCGGCCGCCGGCGAAATGATCCTGGTAGTGGAAGACAATGCCCTGGTCCGTCGGTCGGCAGTGACGCTGCTGCAACAGCTGGGATACCGCACCCTCGAGGCGGCGGACGGACAGGAGGCGCTTGCCATCCTCGAGAGCGATCCGCGCATCGACCTGCTGTTCAGCGATATCGTGATGCCCGGCGGCATGTCGGGGCGACAGCTGGCGGCCGCAACCCGGCGCAAGCGGCCGGACATCCGAATCCTGCTCACGTCGGGATTCCCGGACAAGGCCGGCGACGCCCGCGCCCGCGAGCGGACCGAACACATGCTCGGCAAGCCCTATCGACGGGAGGATCTGGCCGGCAAGCTGCGCGAGATCCTGACCGGCTGAGCGTCCGCGCTCTTACGCCAGGGCCCGCGCCAGCAACGGCAGGCTGATGTCCTGCCGATAGTCGATATCGGAGTGATTGTCGGCAAACTCCTCGTAGGCGTGGCCGATGCCGAGCCGATTGAGCGCGCGGTTGAGCTGGCGGGCGCCGTAGTGCAGGTGAAACTGATCCTCGCTGCCGCAGTCGATGTAGATGGCCTTGAGCCGCCGCAGATTCTCGGCGCAGGCGTCGACCATGCGCACCGGATCGTGGGCGAGCCAGTTCTGCCAGCGCTCCGGGATCAGCTCGCAGGTCTCCAGATCCACCGGCAGGCGGATGCCGAGGAAACGGTCCGGATCGGGATCGTAGGTCGCCGCCATGGCCAGGTTCATCAGGGCGTGGGTCTCCTTGTCCTTCGGCTTCTTGGCCGCTTCGAAATGGGCGATGAACTTCTCGATCGAGCGGTCGTGCTTGGCGAGCTCGTTGAGCGTGTTCGGCATGTCCACGAGGTAACAGAGCTCGAAGGCCATGTCGCCGGAGTGGCAGGCGAGCGCCGACCAGACATCGGGCCGGCGCATGCCGTGGACGATGGCGCCGTAGCCGCCAGAGGACTTGCCGAACACGCCGCGCCGGCCGACGCCGCCGCAGGCCATCTGCCCCTCGACGAGCGGCACCACCTCGTCGACGAGGTAGTCCTCGTAGCGGCCCATGGCCGCGCTGTTGATGTACTGGTTGCCGCCGAGGCGGGTGAAGCAGTCGGGAAAGGCGACGACGACCGGCGGCATGTCGCCGGTGCCGATCAGGCGATCGAGGCGCTCCGGCACGTTCTCGTTGAAGGGGCGCCAATTGGTGTGCGACTGCCCGGAGCCGGTGAAGCCGACGAGATCGACCAGCAGCGGATAGCGCCCGGCCTCGTCATAGCCGGCCGGCAGATAGACGCGCAGCTCGCGCACCCAGGGATCGCCCAGGAGGTTGCCCTGCAGCACCCGGCTTTCGATCGTGAGGGAGCGGAGCTCGCCGGTGGGGACGGTACGGTTTCGTCGCATGGCCGTGACTCCGATGGGGAGACGAGCGGCGGCGGACTCTGCGCGGCCTTCCGCGCCAGGTCAATGACGACAGACGCGCCGTCTCTGGGTCGGGCTGAAGCAGGCGGCCGGAGCGGCTCACACCTGGGCGACGAAGAAGATGCGCCGGAACGGCAGCAGCGTGCGGCCGTCCGCCTGCTTCGGATAGGCGGCGGCGACGCGCGCGGCATAGGCGGCGAGGAAACCGCCGCGCGCCGATTCATCGAGGGCATCGAGGTAGGGCCGGAGCCCGGTGCCTTTCGTCCACTCCACCACGGGATTGTCGCCCTCCAGCACATGCAGGTACTGCGTCTCCCAGATGTCGACCCGACGCGCGATAGGCGAAAGGATTCGGTAGTAGGCGTCGGCGGGTTCGATGGACCGCATAGCACCGCGCACCTTCGCGAGTCGCGCCCGCCAGGGCCCGTCACCGGCGGCCTCGTCCATCAACAGGTGTGACGGCGCGCCTTTATTGTATGGCATCTGCACGGCGAGCAGGCCCCTGGGCGCCAACTGACGCAGGAGGCGCGGCAACAGCTCGGCATGGCCGTCGAGCCACTGCAGCGCGGCGTTGGAGAACAGGAGCTGCGGCGGTCGCGGCGCCGTCCAGCCGTTGATGTCGCCCTCGACGAAGGTGACGGACGGCGCCTCCCGGCGCGCCTTGGCCAGCATGTCGGCGGACGAATCGATGCCCACCACCTGAGCGCCGGGCCAGCGCTCCGCCAGCAGATGGGTGATATTGCCGGGACCGCAGCCGAGATCGAAGACGAGGCGCGGATCGTCGAGCTGAATCTGCGCCAGGAGATCCAGCGCCGGCCGCAGACGGTGATCGGCGAATTTCAGATACTGTCGGGGATCCCAGGTCGGCATGTTCTCATGCGGTCGGCGGCCACAGCCAGGCGGCGCCGCGCACGCCGCTGGAGTCGCCATGCTTGGCCTTGCGCAGCTTCGTGTCCACGCGGTCCGAGAAGACCCATTGATGCCAGATCGCAGGCACGCTGGCATAGAGCCGATCCAGATTCGACAGCCCGCCGCCGAGCACGATGACATCCGGATCGAGGATGTTGATCACGTGGGCGAGGCCACGCGCGAGGCGATCTTCATAGCGGCGCAGGCTCGCCTCCGCCGCGGCGTCGCCCTGGGCGGCGAGCTCCGCCACCTGCACGGCCGTGACATCCCGGCCTGTCGCTTGCCGATGGTCACGCGCCAGGCCGGGGCCGGAGAGAACCGTCTCGATGCAGCCGTGACGGCCGCAATAGCAGGCGTGGCCGGGCCGCTCGTCGTCGCGCATCCACGGCAGCTGGTTGTGGCCCCACTCGCCGGCAATGGCGTTGCGGCCGGTCAGCGGGCGGCCATGGACGACGATCCCGGCGCCGACGCCGGTGCCGAGGATGACGGCGAAGACGACATCCGCGCCGGCCGCAGCGCCGTCGGTCGCCTCGGAGACCGCCAGGCAGTTGGCGTCGTTCTGCAAGCGCACCGAACGGCCCAACGCCGCCGCCAGATCGCGATCGAGCGTCCGACCGATGAGCCAGGTGGAATTGGCATTCTTGACGCGGCCCGTCGCTGGCGAGATGGCGCCGGGGATGCCCACGCCGACCGTGCCCGTGGCCCCGACCGCCTGCTCGAGCTCGGCCACCAGCTCGACGATCGCCGCGATCTGGCCTGCGTAGTCGCCGGGCGGCGTCGGCACCCGCTTGCGGAAGAGCTCGCGACCGTCGGCGGCAAGCGCGATGATCTCGAGCTTGGTACCGCCGCAATCGACGCCGATGCGGATCGAGTCCCGCATCTCCCCTCTTCCCTCGGCCGCGGACATGGCCACGAGACTAACCCCAAGTGGCAGGCGGGCCATACGCCAAAATGTTCGCAAGCGCCGATCACGTTCGAATCGTTCTCGTCGTCAGCGGTCGATCGCCACCGATGGCCCTGGCCGCGGCTGGTCGGCGACGGCGTCTGCGCCAGCCAGCCCCTTGCCCGGCGGCTGCGCCTGTGCTCATAGAGCGGCATGGATAGCGATCGCCTCAGACTGGCCATGCAGCGCTCCGGACGGCTGTCCGACGCCAGCTTCGAGCTGTTGTCGAAATGCGGCCTGCATATCGCCCGCAGCCGGACGGAGCTGTTCTGCCGCGTCCAGGAGCTGCCCATCGACCTGCTGCTGGTGCGCGACGACGACATCCCCGGCTTCGTCGAGGAAGGCGTATGCGACCTCGGGATCGTCGGCGAGAACGTGCTGCAGGAGCAGAAGCTGGCGGCGAAGCGGCCGCTGGTGACCGACACCGTGCTGCCGCTGGGCTACGCGCGCTGCAAGCTGGTGCTGGCGGTGCCGGAACAGATGCCGTTCCGCGACCTCGCGGACCTCAAGGGGCGGAAGATCGCCACCTCCTATCCGGCCAGCCTCGGCGCCCTGCTCGGCGCCGCCAAGGTCGAGGCCGAGACCGTCGTCATGACCGGATCGGTCGAGGTGGCGCCGCGGCTGCACATCGCCGACGCCATCTGCGACCTCGTGCAGACCGGCGCGACGCTGGAGGCCAACGGCCTCAAGCCGGTGCACACCCTGCTCGAAAGCCAGGCGCTGCTCATCGGCCGCGCGGACCGGCTGAACGGGCCGAAGGCGGCCACGGTCGAACGCCTGATGCAACGGCTGCGCGGCGCGCTCAAGGCGGGGGAGAGCAAGTACATCATGCTGCATGCGCCGCGCTCGGCCCTGCCGGCGATCGCCAAGATCCTGCCCGGCGCCGAGACGCCCACGGTGCTGCCGCTCGAAGGGCGGCCGGACAAGGTGGCCCTGCACGCGGTCAGCCGCGAGAGCGTGTTCTGGGAGACGATGGAGCAGCTGAAGGCGGCCGGCGCCAGCGCCATCCTCGTGCTGCCCATCGAGAAGATGATGGACTGAGGCGGCAGGTGAGCGATGGCCACGTCCAAGGCTTCCATTGCCGTCGTGCCCGGCGGCGGCGAGAACGTGAACTCGGTGCTCTACGCGCTCGAGCGGCTCGGCGTCCGGCCGGTTCTCACCTTGGACGCGGCAACGGTCGCTTCGGCTGAACGCGTCATCCTGATGGGCGTGGGCGCGGCGCCGCCAGCGATGGCGAAGCTGCAGACACATGGGCTGATCGACTGCCTGCGCGATTTGCAACGGCCGGTGCTCGGCATCTGCGTCGGCATGCAGCTGCTGTTCGAGCGATCGGCCGAAGGCGACGTGCCCTGCCTCGGTCTGCTTCCGGGCCGGGTCGAGGCGCTGCCCGATGCGCCCGACCTGCCGGTGCCGCATATGGGTTGGAACCGGCTCACCCTGCTCGACGACAGCAACCCACTTCTCGACGGGCTGAAGACCGGCGACTGGGCGTTCTATGCCAACAGCTTCTACGCGCCGCTGTCGGACGCCAGCATCGCCCGCACCGACTACGGCGTGCCGTTGTCGGCCGTCGTCAACCGCGGCAACGTGTTCGGCTGCCAGTTCCACCCGGAGAAGTCGCGGCATACCGGCCGGCGGCTGCTCGCCAACTTCCTCGGCCTGCGATGATCGTCTATCCCGCCATCGACCTCCGCCAGGGCAAGTGCGTGCGGCTGAGCCAGGGCCGCTTCGACCGGGCGACGACCTATGCCGACGATCCCCTGGCGGTGGCGCGCGGCTTCGCCGCGGCCGGCGCGTCGTGGCTGCATGTCGTCGACCTCGACGGCGCCAAGGACGGCAATGCCGCGCAGACCGAGCTGATCCTGCGCATCGCCGCCGACAGCGGCTTGGCGGTGCAGACCGGCGGCGGCATCCGCAGCGAGACGCAGATCGAAACCTGCTTCGCCGGCGGCATCGCGCGGGTGGTGATCGGCAGCCTGGTGCTGACCAATCCGGGGCTGGTCGCCACCTGGCTCGACCGCTTCGGCCGCGACCGCATCGTCCTGGCGCTCGACGTGAAGCCGGCGGAGGACGGCTCCTGGCCGGTGGCGACCCACGGCTGGCAGAAGGACTCGGGCAAGACCGTGTTCGACGTGATCGACGAGTACGGCGCCGACTACATGCGGCATGTGCTGTGCACCGACGTGGCGCGCGACGGGCTGCTGGCCGGCCCCAACATCGAGCTCTACCGGGCGCTGGCCCAGCGTTATCCGAAGCTGCAGGTACAGGCCTCGGGCGGCGTCGCCGGGCTGGAGGACCTGCGGGCGGTGAAGGCGACGGGCGCGGCCGGCGTCGTCGTCGGCAAGGCGCTCTACGAAGGCAGGCTCACGCTGGCCGAGGCGCTCGCATGCTGAGTCGGCGCATCATCCCCTGCCTCGACGTGAAGGACGGGCGCGTCGTCAAGGGCGTCCAGTTCCGCGACCACGAGGTCGTCGGCGATATCGTCGCGCTGGCGCGCCGCTACTGCGAGGCGGATGCCGACGAGCTGGTGTTCTACGACATCACCGCCTCGAGCGACCGGCGCACCGTCGACCGGAGCTGGATCGAGCGCATCGCCCGTGTCATCGACATTCCCTTCTGCGTCGCCGGCGGCATCCGCACGGTGGAGGATGGACGCGCGGTCCTGAACGGCGGCGCCGACAAGATCTCCATCAACTCGCCGGCCCTGGAGCGGCCGGAGCTGATCGCCGAGATGGCCGCCGCCTTCGGCAGCCAGGCGGTCGTGGTCGGCATCGACAGCCGGCATGAGGACGGCGCCTGGCATGTCTACCAGTACACCGGCGATCCCGCGAAGACGCGGGCGGCGAAGCGGCGCACGGTCGACTGGGCGACCGAGGCGGCGGCCCGCGGCGCCGGCGAGATCGTGCTCAACTGCATGAACCAGGACGGCATGCGCCAGGGCTACGACATCGCGCAGCTTGCGGCGGTGCGCGCGGCGGTGCGGGTGCCGCTCATCGCCTCCGGCGGGGCCGGCATGGCCGAGCATTTCCGCGACGTGTTCGCGCAGGCCCGCGTCGACGGGGCGCTGGCCGCGAGCGTGTTCCACAAGGGGGTGATCGCGATTCCCGACCTCAAGCGCTATCTCGCCGGCGAAGGAATCGAGGTGCGGCTGTGAGCGATCTCGACATCGACAAGCTGGACTGGGAGAAGGAGGGCGGCCTGCTCCCCGCCATCGTGCAGGACGCCGAGACGCGGCAGGTGCTGATGCTCGGCTACATGGACCGCGCGGCGCTGGCGGCGACGCTGCGCACCGGCCGCGTCACCTTCTACAGCCGCAGCAGGCAGAGGCTCTGGCAGAAGGGCGAGACCTCCGGCCACACGCTCGATCTCGTCAGCATCGCGCCGGACTGCGACAGCGACGCGCTGCTGGTGCTGGCGCGGCCGCACGGCCCGACCTGCCACCGCGGCACGACCTCCTGCTTCGATCCCTGAAATCGTCCCGCCGACAATCACGTCGTCCTGTGACTTGCATCACTTACCGGCGCCGATCCCGTGCCTACGTTCCTATCATGCTTAACAGGTCGTGTTTTAGCCGAATCTCAACACCCTGTTAGACCGTCGTTAAGAAACAGCCGGAATAATCGGGAGCTTCGAAGCACATGGCCGCAAGAGCAATCAAGATGAGAGACAACGTCATCCAGTTCCCCCGCCAGCCGCAGCCGCGACCGCAGCCGGTCGTCGTCAGCGAGACCGTCAATGTCGAGCGGCTGTCGGAAGAATTCCTCAAGCAAGCCGTCACCATGCACTCGTCGGGCGAGACCGGCGTCGACGTCTATCGCGGCATGATCATGGCGCTGTGCAAGCTGATCTGCCGCTCCGACGACGACCCGACGGTCATCGACCGCCGCCTCGCCGCCAGCCACGCCCATATGCTGGAAGCGCGCCAGATCCTGGCGGCGGCCGTCGGCGACCGCTGATCGCTCGCTCTTCGATTGCGTAACCGGGGCGGCGTCCGACTGCCCCGGAGAGACTCCCCTCCCCTCCGTTCAAGCCACTGATCAACGCATCGCCGGATCGGCGGCGATCTGCGCGACGAGCCAGTCGCGGAAGCGGGCGATGCGCGGCTCGCCGCGACGCTCCTTGCGGCAGGCGAGGTACCAGCGGCGCGACTGCGGCACCTCGAGCGCGAAGGGCTGCACGAGGCGGCCGGTCCGCAGGTCGCCGGCCACCAGGAAGCGCGGCGCCACTGCCACCCCCTGCCCCTCCATCGCCGCCTCCAGCGCCAGCAGATAGCTGTCGAACTTCGGCGCCGCCCGGCCCCTGACCTCCGGCACGCCCGCCGCCTTCAGCCAGACCTGCCATTCGTCCACGGCCGTATAGAGCTGCAGCAGGGCGTGGTTCACGAGGTCGGCGGGCTGACGCAGGCCGAGGCCGGCCTGCGCGGCGGCCGGGCTGCAGACCGCGACCAGGCGGGCATCGAACAGATGCGTATAATGCAGGGGCGGCCGGTCGGCGGCGGCGGTGCAGACGATGCCGAGATCGGCGGCGGTCTCGTCGAACTCCCAGTCGACATGGCTGGCGCTGAAGCGGACGAGGATGTCCGGATGGGCCGACTGGAACTGCGGCAGGCGCGGGATCAGCCAGCGCACGGCGACGGTGATGTAGACCTGGACGTTGAGTTCGCCGGCGGCGCTCGTGCGGGTGACGAGGGCGGTGCCCTGGGCGATGCGCTCGAAGGCGTCGCGCAGGAAGGGATAGTAGAGCAGGCCGGACTCGGTGAGGGCGACGCGGCGGGCCTCGCGCCGGAAGAGGGCGACGCCGAGGCTCTTTTCAAGGTCGGCGACCTGGTGGCTGACAGCCGACTGGGTGACCGCCAGCTCCTCGGCGGCAGCGCGGAAGCTCAGATGCCGGGCGGCGCTCTCGAAGGCGCGCAGGGCGGTGAGGGAGGGCAGAGGCATAGATGAAATTCTCTCATCTAATCGTGAAATTCAATCCTTTGATGTTTTGCATCCGACCTGCTCAGAATGCGGGACGCTGGGACGGGCACCGTGCGTCCTTCGACAAGCTCAGGATGAGGAATTTTCTTTGTGCCACAAAGATTTTCCCTCATCCTGAGCTTGTCGAAGGACGCAGGGCGGTCCTGCAATCAGGCGAACTTCCACCAGGGCTGAAAGCATGAGCGATATTCACGAGACGGGCGGGCGGCGCGGGGGGCGGGCGGCGCGGAAGGCGCTGCGGGCGGCGCCGCTGGCGGAACCGCCGGTGCGGGCGGGTCTCGAAGGCGGGCGCTACCTGCCGCTGACCGAGGCGGAACTGCTGAAGGTGCACCGCGCGGCGCTGCGGGTGCTGGAGGAGATCGGGCTGGCGGACGCGATCCCCTCCTGCGTCGAGGTGCTGACGGCCAAGGGCTGCACGCTCAGCGACGAGGGGCGGCTGCTGTTCCCGCGCGGGCTGATCGAGGACACCGTCGCCATGGCGGCGCGGCGCTTCGTGCTGCACGGGCAGGACCCGAAGCACGACATGGAGCCCTGGGGCAAGAAGGTCTATTTCGGCACCGCGGGGGCGGCGGTGCACATGGTCGACCCGCTGACCGGCGAGTACCGGGAGTCGCTGGCCCAGGACGCCTACGACATCGCGCGCATCGTCGACGTCATGGAACATATCCATTTCTACCAGCGCTCGGTCGTGCCGCGCGACGTGCCCGACCCGGCGGAGATGGACATCAACACCTGCTATCTGAGCGTCAGCGGGACGAGCAAGCATGTCGGCACGAGCTGGGTGCATCCCGACCATCTCGACGCGTCGTTCAAGATGCTGCACGCCATCGCCGGCAGCGAGGAGGCCTGGCGCAAGCGGCCGTTCGTCAGCCAATCCAACTGCTTCGTCGTGCCGCCCCTCAAGTTCGCGACCGACGCGTGCCGCTGCCTGGAGACGGCGGTGCGCGGCGGCATGCCCGTGCTGCTGCTCTCCGCGGGCCAGGCCGGGGCGACGGCGCCGGCGGCGCTGGCCGGGGCGCTGGTGCAGGAGACGGCGGAGGTGCTGGCGGGCCTCGCCTATGTCAACGCGATCAAGCCAGGACATCCCGCAATCTTCGGGCTCTGGCCCTTCGTCTCCGATTTGCGTACGGGCGCGATGTCCGGCGGCAGCCCGGAGCAGGCGCTGCTCTCATCCGCCTGCGGGCAGATGGCGCATTTCTACGACCTGACCGGCGGCACCTCCTCCGGCATCAGCGACTCCAAGGTGCCGGACGCCCAGGCCGGGGCGGAGAAGGCCTACAACCACGCGATGGTCGGCAATGCCGGCGCCAACCTGATCTACGAATCGGCGGGCATGCATGCCAGCCTGCTCGGCTTCTCGCTCGAGAGCCTGGTGATCGACAACGACACCATCGGCGCCGTGCAGCGCATCATCAAGGGCATCGAGGTGAGCGAGGATTCGCTGTCGATCGAGACCATCCGCGCCGCCTGCATCGGCGGGCCCGGGCACTATCTGGGCTCGGACCAGACCCTGGCACTGATGCAGCGGGAGTACATCTACCCGGCGGTGGGCGACCGCACGAGCCCGAAGGAATGGGTCGAGCAGGGCCGCACCGACATCGTCGACAAGGCGATCAAGAAGGTGCGGGAGATCCTGGGCGGCCACTTCCCGGCCCATGTGCCGGAGGCGGTGGACGCCGAGATCCGCCGGCAGCTGCCGATCCGCCTGGCGCGGGAGCGCATGCGGCCGGCGGGGGCGTCGGAGGCGCAGGCGGCGGAGTAGCCCTTCTGCTTTGTGCTATGATGCGGTCCGCCTGAGTCGTGAGCGCCTGAGCGTCTTCGACGGACGTCGACTCAAGTCCAGGCAGCGGTCTCGGTCAAGAAAGACCGTCGGCAATCTCGAGGGGGAGGTAAGCATGAGCAGGACTCCGATTTCCGGGGCAAGGTGCGCCCTGTCACGGCGGGCGTTTGCGCGGGGGAGCGCTGCGGTGCTCGGGGGCGCGCTGTTGGCCGGCCCCGGCTACGCCGCCGCGCAGGAGTGCCGGATCACCGAGGCCGACATCCTGGGACCGTTTTATCGGTTCGGCGCGCCGTCCCAGACCCGGCTGGCGGCGCCCGACGAGGCCGGCGACAAGCTCCGGCTGACCGGCACGGTGTTCAGCGCGGACTGCCGGACGCCCGTGCCGGGCGCCTTGATCGAGGTGTGGCAGGCGAACAATGCCGGCCTGTACGACACGAACACGCCCGGCAATTTCACCGAGGTCTCGCAGTTCCACCTGCGGGGCATGCTGCAGACGGACGAGACCGGGCAGTACGAGATCGAGACGATCGTGCCCGGCCGCTATCCGATCCCGCCGAACCTCCCGGGGCTGGAGAAATACGCGGGCTTGACGCGGCCCGCGCATATCCACTTCCGGGTGATGGACTCTCTGCACGTCCCGCTCACGACGCAGCTCTATTTCAAGGACGACCCCTTCCTCGCCGACGACCCCTGGGCCGGTCACAAGCAGACCCTGGCGATCGACCTGACGCAGGACGGCGAGGGCCGCCGCGGCGTCTTCGACATCGTTCTCGCCCGGGGCTTTTGACCGAAGGACCCCATGCCCAGCGGGGCGTGACCCAGCCGGATCGCGTGTCGGGGCGGGTTTCAAACCCGCCCTTCGCCCGTGCCGTGGCACGATGGGCGGGTCTTAGACCCGCCCCTACAGGCGCTCGGGTTCGAAATTGAGCGATGGACCCCATGCCCAGCGGGGAAATAGCCGGACCGGACCGTCTGTAGGGGCGAGCGGCGCTCGCCCGATGGCGGTGGTGCAGGACCGTGAGCGGGTCGGCGGGCAGGAGGGCGAGCGCCGCTCGCCCCTTGTCTGTGTGAATCATGACAGAGTGAGGCCCGTTCCCGGGACCGTTTGAGTCCCGGGAACGGGCCGGCCGAGACCGTCTCGCCCCTCGGCTGACACCGGGATGT
>JBFXDS010000020.1:0-54155 GCA_050180895.1 Dongiaceae bacterium | reverse complement strand
CAAGATGGTCGTCATAGTCGCCTGCATGCGCAAGCTCCTCACCATCCTCAACGCCATCCTTCGCGATCGAACCCCATGGCGACCCGCTTGACCCGCAACACAGTCGCTGAGCCTGTCGAAGGACGCACTCTTGTCGTGCCGGCAGACTTGCTTTGAACAGTGCTACCGAAACACACCCAACTGCTCGCGCAGCACTTTGGCCGGCACTTCGCCGACGGCGCCCGGCGGCAGGCTGCCGATCTGGAACGGGCCGTAGGCGATACGGATCAGCCGCGCCACCGGCCAGCCCAGATGCTCGCAGATGCGCCGCACCTCGCGGTTCTTGCCCTCGGTCAGGCTCATGATCAGCCAGGCCTGGCCGCCCTCCTGCCGTTCCAGCGCGGCGCGCACCGGGCCGTAGCGGACGCCGTCGACGGTGAGGCCGTCGGCCAGCGCGGCGAGGGCCGTCGGCTCCACTCGGCCGCGCACGTGCACGCGATAGCGCCGCGTCCAGCCGGTCGCCGGCAGCTCGAGCCGGCGCTTCAGCGCGCCGTCGTTGGTGAGCAGGAGCAGCCCTTCGGAGTCGAGGTCGAGCCGCCCGACGGTGACCACTCGCGGCATGTCCGCCGGCAGGTCGTCGAACACCGTCGGCCGACCTTGCGGGTCGCGCGCGGTCGTGATGCGTCCGCGCGGTTTGTGATAGCGCCACAGTCGCGTCGTCGGTCTGGCCGGGATCGGCTTGCCGTCGACGGTAACGCGATCGCTCTCGGTGACCGTGACGGCCGGCGACGTTAGTCGCGTGCCGTTGACGGCAACCCGGCCGTCCGCGATCCAGCGCTCCGCGTCGCGCCGCGAGCACAGGCCCGCACGCGCCAGCACCTTGGCAATGCGTTCGCTCATGCGGCTTGGCGTGCGCCGCGCGCGTCCTTATCGCCGGGACGCCGCGATGAAGGCGTCGAAGATCTTCGTGTCGCCGGCGCTGATCGCATATTCGGGGTGCCACTGCACGCCCAGGCAAAAGCGGTACTGCGGGTGCTCGATGCCCTCGATCACGCCGTCCTCGGCGCGGGCGTCGACCACCACGCCGTCCCCGATGTCCTTGGCCGCCTGGTGGTGCGCGCTGTTGACCTGCAGCTCGTCGGCGCCGCAGATGCGGTGCAGCAGCGTGCCCTTCACCACCCGGATGCTGTGGCCCGGCTCGGTGCGCGGGTTGGGCTGCTCATGGGCGAGCGCGGCGCCGACCTCGTCGGGGATATGCTGGATCAGCGTGCCGCCGAGGATGACGTTGAGGAGCTGCTGGCCGCCGCAGATGCCAAGCACCGCCTTGTCGCGCGCCAGCGCGCCCTTGGCGATCGCCAGCTCGAAGGCGGTGCGCCGGTCCTTGGTCGTGACCGTGGCATGGCGCGACGTCGCGCCGAACATGGCGGGGTCGACGTCGAAGGCGCCGCCGGTGATGATCAGTCCGTCGATCTTCTCGAGATAGGCGTCGGCCTGCTCCGGCTCGTGTGGCAGCAGCACCGGCAGGCCGCCAGCGCGCACGACAGACTCGCTGTAGTTCTGCCGCAGCGCATACCAGGGCTGCTTCGAATAGCCGCCTGGCTGCTCCGAATCGAGCGTGACTCCAATGAGGGGCTGGCTCATGCCGACCTCTGGGCACAAGAACGCGTGGCGAGAGCACCCCCCATCCTACCCTCCCCCTCAAGGGGGGAGGGACATTTGGCCGGCGTAGGATAGTATTCCCTCCCCCCTTGAGGGGGAGGGCCAGGGTGGGGGGTACTGCTGCGATGCCACAATTCCGAGGAGACGTTCACTTGCCGCTCCCGATCAGCTGCTTCAGGCGCGCGATGTGCTGCGGGCCGGTGCCGCAGCAGCCGCCGATGACGCGCGCGCCGGCCTGGAGCCATGTCTGCGCATGCGCCGCATAGCGTTCGGGATCGAGATCGTCGCGGGTGGGCAGCAGGCCGTCGCTGGATTTCTCGCCGTCCAATTCCCAGTCCTTCGGCACCGGCTTGAAGGTATTGGCATAGCCGCCGGCAATGCCCCTGTTCAGTGCCGCCAACTGCGGCATGGCGGCGTCGATCGCTTCCGGCGCGCAGCAATTGGCGAGGAAGCCGGAGACCGGCAGATGCGCGATCTTCGCCGCCGCCGCGGCGATGGTCTCGCCGCTGCGCAGCTTGCCCGAGGCGTCCTCGTCCAGCGTCCAGGAGACCCACACCGGCTTGTCGAACTCGCAGGCCGCGGTGGCCGCCGCCAGCGCCTCGTCGCCGCTCGACATGGTTTCGCACAGGAACAGGTCGCAATAGGGCTCCAGCGTCTCGCACTGCTCGCGATAGAGCGGCACGAGCTCGTCGACCGCGCCGACCGGGTCGGGCCGGTAGCTGCCGTGCAGCGGCGGCAGCGAGGCGGCCACGGCCACCGCCTCCTCGGCGCTGCGCGAGGCCTGGATGGCGAGCTTGCCGGCCAGGCGGTTGAGCTCGGCGAAGCGGTCCTCGATGCCTTCCTTCTTCAGGTCGTCCTTGATGACGCCGTAGGTGTTCGTCGTGATGATGTCGGCGCCGGCCGCGATATAGTCCTTGTGCACCTGGAGCACGACATCCTTGGCGACGAGCAGCGCGTTGGCCGACCAGATGGTGTTGAGGATCGGCACGCCGCGCGCGCGCAGCTCGCGGCCCATGCCGCCGTCGAGGAGGGCGGGGCGGCCTTCGGGCAGGAGCAGTTGCGGAACTTCGGTCATGCGGTCGATCGCACCATAGGATCGGGACGGCAATCTACACCACCGTGGTTAACCGGCTGCAAACAAATATGGCTTCGTCTCAACGAGCTCAGCCGCGAGAGCCGAATTGCCGGATTTGCGCTTGCCGTATCGGTGCGGCGTGTGCTAGCAAATTGCTATCTCATGTGGAGAAGGACGTGGCAGAGGTTCTTGTCCGGGATCTCAATCCCGCAACGGTCAAGCGGCTGAAGGAGCGGGCGCGGCAGCACAACCGGTCGCTGCAGGGCGAAGCGAAGGCGATTCTCGAGCAGGCCGCCTCGGCTTATACGATGGAGGAAGCACGGGCGGCGGCCCTCCGCCTGCAGAAGCGGACGGCCCGCACCAACAAGAGCGACAGCGTCGACCTGATACGCGAGGATCGCGATCGGTAGTGCGTATCGTCGTCGACGCCAGCGTTGCCGTAAAATGGTACGTGCATGAGGTGCACACCTCGGCGGCATCACGGTTCCTCGATGCGCGCTTCGAGCTCATCGTGCCGGATCTGTTGTGGTCCGAGTTCGGCAATATCCTGTGGAAGAAGCTGCGACGTGGCGATCTGACCGCCGATGTCGCGCATGAGATTGTCGGCGAACTGAAGCGCGTCTCGATCAAGACCGAACCCGTGGCCCCGCTGCTGGAGGCTGCGCTCGAAACTGCGGTGAGGTTGGGCCGGACATTCTATGACGGCGCCTACTTGACCCTTGCCGAGCATCTCGATTGTCGGTTGGTCACCGCCGACGGGAAGCTCTACAACGCGGTCCGGGGTGATCCCGTCGCATCGCATGTGCTATGGGTCGAGGACGAGCCGTGAGCGACTCGGTGGATTCGCAGCGTGCGATGTCCCTCGCTCTCGCCGAGGCCGAGGCGGCGGGCGCGCGCGGCGAGGTGCCGGTCGGCGCTGTCCTCGTCGATGGCGCCAGCGGCGCCGTCCTCGCGCGCGGCGGCAACCGGGTCGAGGAGCTGCAGGACCCGACCGCCCATGCTGAGCTGCTGGTCATCCGCGCCGCGGCGGCGGCCGGCGCGGCTAAGCGGCTGCCGGGCTGCGATCTCTACGTCACCCTCGAGCCCTGTCCGATGTGCGCCCAGGCCATCGCCTTTGCCCGCCTCCGCCGGCTCTACTTCGGCGCCTACGATCCCAAGGGCGGCGGCGTCGATCATGGGCCGCGCATCTTCGCGCAGCCGACCTGCCATCACCGGCCCGAGGTCTATGGCGGCATCGCCGAGATTCGGGCGGGCGAGCTGCTGCGGCAGTTCTTCCGGGTGCGGCGGTAGCGAGGGGGTCACCGCGACGTGTAGTCAGTCGACGCCGAGCGACTCCGCCGTCACCCCCCATAGGCCGACCGGCGCTTTGTGGCCGCGGATCGCGTGCGTGCCCACCTCCTGGAGCCTGTCCAGGACGTGGTCACCGCCCTCGCGCTTCACCGTGGCGACGAGGGAATCGCTGACCAGGAGGGCGATGTCGAGCATGCGCGTCAGCTGCTCGATGCGGCTCGCCAGGTTGACCGTCTCGCCGACCACCGTGTGCTCGAAGCGCCGCGCGCTGCCGACGTTGCCGAGCGTCGCTTCGCCGTAGTGCAGGCCGATGCCGATGCGGATCGGCCGCAGGCCGGCCGCCTCGCGCTCGCGGTTCCAGCGGTTGATGCCCTTGAGGATGGCGCGCGCGCCGGCCAGCGCGTTGGTGGCGTCGCGCGTGCCCGGCAGCGGCGTGCCGAAGGTCGCCATGACGCCGTCGCCGATATACTTGTCCAGCGTCCCCTGGTTGCCGAACACGGCCTCCTCGACCAGCGCGTGGAAGCGGCGCAGCAGCCCGACCACGTCCGTCGTCGCCATCGAGGCCGACAGGGCGGTGAAGCCGAACAGGTCGGCGAACATCACGGCGATCGGCTGCGTGCGCACCGCGTCGAGCTCGCCGCCGGTGCGCATCAGCTCGTCGACCATGTTGGGCGAGAAATGCCGGGCGAGCACGGCGCGCCGCCGTTCGATGTCCGACAGCTCGGCCTGGAAGCGTCGGCGCTCGGAGATGTCGCGCAGGATTCCCGTGAACAGGCGGCCCTGCGGCAGACGGACTTCGGCGATGGCGAGTTCGACCGGCACCGCGCTGCCGTCGGCCCGCTGCCCCTCGACCTCGATCAGGCGGCCGAAGATATGGGCCTCCCCGGTCGTCACATAGTGGTGCAGGCCGTCCTTGTGCTTCTGGCGGAGGCTTGCCGGAACGATCAGGTCGCCGAGGGGCTGTCCCAGCGCCATGTCGCGGCTGTATCCGAAGATGCGCGAGGCGGCCTGGTTGAACTCCACGATCCGGCCGGCCTCGTCGATGCTGATGATGGCGTCGAGGGCGGTATCGAGGATGGCGCTCGCGCGCGCCTCGCTGGCGCGGACGGCGGCCTCGGCCTGCTTCCGGCCGGTGATATCGACGAGGGCGCCGACGAATCCGGCGAAGCTCCCCTCCGGCGTGAACCGCGCCACCTGGGTCTCCTGCACCCAGCGGTACTCGCCGTCCTGGCGCCGCACGCGATGCTCGAACTGCACCGATTCCCGGCGGTTGAGCGCCTCGGTCCAGCGGCGCTGGGTCTCCGGCAGGTCCTCGGGATGGACGTCCGAGGTCCATTCCCAGCGGCCGTCGACGAGATCCTCCAGCGTGCGCCCGAAGAAGGTGAGGAAGCGGTTGTTGGCGAAGACCAGCCGGTCCTCCGGATCGATCATGCAGAGCAGCACGGGCGCGTCGTCCGTCAGCGTGCGCAGCTTCGCCTCGGCGTCCTTGATGTCGGTGATGTCGCGCATCGAGCCGACGACGCGGGTCGGCCGCTCGCCCTCATAGACGATCATGCCGCGGGCGACGAACCAGCGCGGGTGGTCGGCTGGTTCGCGCGCGCACACTTCGAAGCGGAACTTGCGCTTGCGCTCGCCGAAGCGGATGCGGAAGTAGTCGCGCAGGCGCGCCGCGTCCGCGGCATCGAAGCAATCGAAGAGCCTGGACATGGCCTCGCCGAGGGCGCCCTCGCCGAGGCCGAGGATCTCGTGCAGCCGCGGCGAGAAATAAGCGCGGTCGGCGGCGACGTCCCAGTCCCACAGCCCGTCGGCGGCGCCGCGCGCCGCCAGGGCATAGCGTTCCTCCGAGAGCCGCAGCCGCTCGTCGGCCCTCGCCCGCTCGATGGCGCCGCCGATCAGCGAGGCCGCCGTGCGCAGCACCTCGATCTCCACCGGCGTCCACTCGCGCTCGCGGTGGCAGTCGTCGAAGGCGAGGAAGCCCCAGCAGCCGCCGCGCAGCATGATCGGCACGGAGATGAAGGAGAGGGTGGAGGTCTCCTCGAAGACCTGGCGGTTGTAGCCGGTCAGGTCGCGCAGCATGGCCTGCACCACCTCGCCGCGCTGGCGCCGCAGCGTCCACTCGTCGACGACGCCGGCGGCGTCGACCAGCGGCATGTCCTGGTAGCGCGGGTCGCCGCTCATCGGCGGCTGGCCCGGCTCCGTCCAGTCGTAGCGGCAGCTCTCGGCCAGCCGTCCGTCCGGACCGGGATGGATCTCGAACAGGCTGACGCGGCTGGACTCGGTGGCGCGGCCGAGGCGGTTGAGCAGCTCCTGGATGCCGCCGCGCCAGTCGTCGCCGACGACGATGCGGGTCGCGGCATAGCCGACCGCGTCCAGCATCGCCGTGCGGCGCGCCAGTTCGTCGAGGGCATCCTCGGGCCCGACCCAGGTCCGATTGTCGGCGTGATCGTTCATACGCTCCGGTCGCGAATCGATGCGCGATGATGCTACCGGTTCTGCCGGTCGCGCCAGCGGTAGTACATGATCGAGGCGGCCAGGAACCAGGGGTCGCCGTAGTAGAGCGGCCGCGTCTGGAACGTCAGCCCGTCGAGCGCCGTCCGGCCCTCGGCCAGGCCCAGCACCTGCTGGCCGATGCGGGTGCCGAAATAGCTGGCCAGCGAGATGCCGGAGCCGCAGTAGCCCATGGCGTAGTACAGACCGTCCTGGCAGCCGAGATGCGGCAGGGTGTCGAAGGTGTAGGCGACGAAGCCGACCCAGGAGTGGCTGATGCGCGTGCCCTGCAATTCGGGAAAGATGTTGCACAGCTCGGCATGCAGCCGCGGCGCGCTCACCCGCGGATCGGTCTCCTTGTAGGCGACGCGGCCGCCGAACAGGATGCGCGTGCGGTCCGGCGAGGCGCGGTAGTAGTAGATCAGCTTGCGCGTGTCGCTGACCACCCGCGACCGCGGCATCAGCTTTGCCATCAGCTCGGGCGCCAGCGGCTCGGTGGCGATGATGTAGCTGCCGATCGGGATGACCCGCCGCCGGTGCCACGGCGTCAGCGGGCCGGTGTAGCCGTTGGTGGCGATGACGATGTTGCGCGCCTGGATCGTGCCGCGCGGCGTGGCGACGCGGAATCCGTCGCCGTCGCGCGCGATATCCGTCGCCGGGCAGCGCGCCACGACCGTCGCGCCGGCCGCGAGCGTACGCTGCAGCAGGCCCTGGTGATAGCGCCCCGGGTCGAGCGCCGCGTGCTGCGCGTAGACGGCGCCGCCATGATAGGCGTCGGTGCCGAGTTCGCCATGCTGTTCGGCCCGCGGCACCATATGCGCCTCCACCTCCAGCCCCTTCGGCTGATGCGCGAGCTTGCGGGCGAGAATCTCGTACTGGGCAGGGTTGTGCGCGGCGTGGAAGCGGCCGACGCGCTCGAACCGGCAGTCGATGCCCTCCGCCGCGATGAACTCGGCGATCCAGGCGAGGGCATTGTGACCCTCCTTGGCGATCCGGAAGGCACGCTCGGCGCCGTGGAGCGCGGCCAGCTCGTCATAGCTCGGCTTGATGCTGGTGCTGATCTGGCCGCCATTGCGGCTGCTGCAGCCCCAGCCGGCGTCTTCGGCATCGATCACCACGCTGTGGCGCCCGCCACGCGCCGTGGCCAGCGCGGCGCACAGGCCGGTATAGCCGGAGCCGACGATCAGCACGTCGGCGCGGGCCGGCAGGTCGCCCGCGGGCAGTTGCGGTCGCGGCGTCGCCTCCCACCAATAGGGCAGGTCCTTGTAGTCCGGTGCGAACAGCGGCGAGTGCGGCGCCATTTCTCGTGAAACCTTGGGCGAATCGGCAGCGGATCATGTCCGAACTCGGTTCGCCCGTCCATGCCGGCGCGGCTGTGGACAGGCCGCTCCCGCGGGCGGAGAATGCGGGGGTGCGGTGGAAGCCCGAACGGGCAGGGAGCGGGGAACGATGGAACCGACGTGTCGGGGCGCGGCGCTGCTGTTGGCGGCGGGCGCAATGCTGTCGCCGATCGAGGCGACGGCCCTGAGCGCCGGGGAATGCGCCGGCCTGTCGATCCGGGTGGAGGATGTACCGGAGGCGGTCTCGACGGAATGCGGGAGCCGGAACATCGGCGGCGGCGGAGATCAGGGCACCGGGTCGCGTGAGGTCGTCCAGGTGCTCGGGTCGACCTTCGTGTTCGTCGTGTCGCATGCATCCGTCGGCCACCGCACCTATCTGGTCCGCCTGGAGGTCAAGGACGTGATCCAGAACCATCCGGTATTCGAGACGACCGACGGCTGGGGCGACGAAACGAAGCGCGGTGCCTTCACCGTCCGGCGCTTCGATGCCCGGCTGGCCGGCATGCAGGCGGCCTGCTTCGGCTTCACCCGCTTCTCCGGACATGTCGCCGGCACCACCGGCTATCGCCATCTCATCAGCGGCTACTATTGCGACTTCGCGGGACGGTCGCCGACCGATGCCCTGATCGATGACATGATGGGTCGCGTGGGATATGATTTCTAGGATCGGGGAGCATTCCTCATGCCTGCAGATGATGTTCGAGCCGAAGCGGCAGCATCCCCGCCGCGCCCGCTCGAGGCCGGCGATCCGGCGCCGCGCGTGGTCGCGCTCGACCAGGACGGCACGCCCGCCTACAGCCATGCCGACTTGGTCGTCGGCAGGCCGCTGGTGCTGCTGTTCTGCCCCGGCGGCGACCTGCCGGCGCCGCTGCTGGCCGCCTTCCGCGATGCCCATGCCGCGTTCCAGGCGCTCGAAGCCTCCATCTATGCCTTGAGCCGCCAGCCAGTCGAGGCCAATCGCGCTGCGCATACGGCGCTCGGGCTGCCCTTCAAGCTGCTGGCCGACGCCACGGGCGACGTGTTCCGCGCCTATGGCGCCGAGGCCGCGGCCACGGTCGCGATCCTCGATCCCAATCACCGGATCGCGCGGATCATCCGCGATACCGCGACCGCGCCGATGGCCGAGGCCGCGCTTGCCTATCTGCGCGAAGCCCTGCCGCCGCGGCGTGCGCGCGTGACGGCCCAGGCGCCGGTCCTGCTGCTGCCGCGCGTGCTCGGCGATGCGGATTGCGCCCGTCTGATCGAGCTGTGGTACCGGCCGGTCAATCTCTGGCCCTCGACCGACGGCTTCCGCAGCGAGGGGCACACGCGGGAGCAGGGCGACTTCAAGGTCGGCCACGCCGGCGTCTACGGCCAGCTGACGGAGTATGTGGTGCGCGATGCGGCCGTGCAGCGCTTCCTCGACCAGCGCTTCGGCCGCCGCGTCGCGCCGGAGATGCGCAAGGCGTTCCAGACCGGCGTGTCGCAGCGCGAGCCCTACCGCATCGTGCGCTACGATTCGGCGTCGGGCGGCGTGCTCCACGCGCACCGCGACAACTCGACCAAGGAGACCGCGCACCGCCGCTTCACCATGACCATCAACCTGAATGCCGGCGACTACGAGGGCGGCGCGCTCCGCTTCCGCGAATATGGCGACCACCTCTACGAGGTCGAGCGCGGCACCGCCGTCATCTGGTCCGCCGCGCTCCTGCACGAGGTCATGCCCGTCACCCGCGGCGACCGCTTCGTCCTGGGCGTGCACATGTACGGCAGCTGACCGCCGGCGCATCTAAAGGCAAAATTAACCCTAATCTGCCAGCATCCGCCGGATGAATCCGCTGTCAGAATCCCCGGTCGGCAGCGACGCGGCCACCGTCTCCCTGCCCGACCTAGGCGGCGCGCAGGGCGTTCTCGCCCGCATCGTCGACGCCATCACCAACCCCGTCTTCGTGAAGGACGCCCAGCACCGCTTCGTCTTCGTCAACGACGCGTTCTGCGCCTTCCTCGGCAGCGCGCGGGCGGCGTTGCTCGGCCGTACCGATTTTGATTTCGTGCCGGCCGAGGAGGCCTGCATCTTCCAGGCCAAGGACAGGGTCGTGTTGCAGACCGGCGTGCCGGACGAGAACGAGGAGGCGCTGACGGACGCCGCGGGCAAGCAGCACTGGATCGTCACCCGCAAATCCCTGATCGCGACGCCCGACGGCGCGCGCTACATCGTCGGCGTCATCACCGACGTCACCGAGCGCCGCAGGGTCGAGCTGGAGCTGCGCGACGCCAACGAAAGCCTGACGGCGGCGATGGACAGGCTGGCGAGCAGCGAGCGGCTGGCGACCATCGGCCGGGTCGCCGCCACCGTCAGCCACGAGTTGCGCAACCCGTTGGGCGCCATCCGCAACTCGATGGCGCTGGTGCACCGGCTCACCGCCGGCAAGGAGCTTGGCGTCGAGCGCGCCCTCGAGCGCGCCGATCGCAACATCGCCCGTTGCGCCACCATCATCGCGGCTCTCCTCGAATTCACCCTCAAGCGGGATGTCGCCCGGACGCCGACGGCGATCGATTCTTGGCTCGGCGACGCGATGACGCAGTGCCGGATTCCCGCGGACATCGCCGTCGCCTGCGAGCTGCATGCCGAAAGCGAGGTGGTGATCGACCGCGAGCGGTTCCGGCAGGTCGTCGTCAACCTCGTCGACAACGCCGTGCAGGCGTTGAACGACCCCGCTTGGCGGCCTCACGCCGGCCATCCCCGGCGCATCACCGTTCGCACGGAGCGCGCCGGCCCGCATGTCCGCCTCTCGATCGCCGACAGCGGCCCCGGCATCGCCGCCGCGGTGCTGCCGCATATCTTCGAGCCCCTGTTCACCACGAAGAGTTTCGGTGTCGGCCTCGGCTTGCCCACGGTGCGCCAGATCCTCGAGCAGCATGGCGGCACCATCGACGTCGAGGGCGCGGCGGGTGCCGGCGCCACCGCGACCGTGTGGCTGCCGCGTCTGGCCGAAGCCGAGTCCCTGCAAGACCGGGCCGATTGCGGGTCGGCGGCATAGGCCGCCCTATCTCAGGTCCCGCAGCACCCGCTTCGCGCAATTGTGGCCCGGCGCGCCGGAGACGCCGCCGCCGGGGTGGGCGCCGGCGCCGCAGAGATAGAGGCCGGGAACCGGCGTCGCGTACTGCGCCGCCCGCGGGTGCGGGCGCAGGGAGAACAGCTGATCGAGGTCGAGCCGGCCGTGATAGACGTCGCCGGCGGTCAGCCCGAACACCCGCTCGAGGTCGAGCGGCGACAGCGCCTGGTAGCCGACCATGATGCGGCGGATGTCCGGGATGTAGCGGGCGACGGCGTCGATGATCCCCTGCGCCGCCGGTTCGCGCAGCTCGTCCCAGGAGCGGCCGTCGGCGAGCATGTAGGGATAGTGCTGCGCCAGGATGCTCAGCACATGGCAGCCCGGCGGCGCCAGGCTGTCGTCGAGCGCCGTCGGGATCACCGCATCCACGATCGGTACCGACGGCAGCTCGCCGCGGCGCGCCGCCAGCCACGCCGCATCGAACTCCGCGAGCGCGCCGTTGAGGCGGATGAAGGCCCGGTGATGTGGACCGATGTCGCCGCCCGGTCGCGCGGCGAACTCCGGCACGGCCGCCAGCGCGACGTTCATGCGGAAGCAGCCGGTGCCCATGCGATAGGCCTGGATGTCGCGGGCGAAGTCCTCGTCGAGCTGCGCCTCGCCGACCAGCCCGAGGAAGGTACGCTTGGGGTCGGCGTTCGACAGCACCGCGCGGGCGCGGATCTCCTCGCCGCTTTCCAGGCGAACGCCCGTCGCGCGGCCCTGCTCGACCAGTACGCGCGTCACCGGCGCGTCGGTGCGAATGTCTGCGCCGAACGAACGCGCCGCCGCCGCCATCGCCTGGGTGATGGCGCCCATGCCGCCCTTGGCCAGGGCCCAGCCGCCGCGCACGCCATCGATCTCGCCGATGCTCAGATGCAGCAGGTTCACGGCCGAGCCCGGCTGCTCGAGGCCGACGAAGCTCCCGGCCGTCGCCGAGGCCGCGTACTTGATCTTGACGATCTCGCTGTCGAACCAGCGGTCGAGCAGGTCGCCGACCGGCGTGGTGAAGAGCTGCAGCAGGAAGTGCCGCTCGTCCGAATCGAGCCGGCGAAAGCCGTTGCCGAGACGCAGCATCGACAGCACGCCGGAGAACCCGCCGTCGGCGAGCGCAGGCGGTGCCCGCAGCATCTCCGCCCGCAGCACATCGGCCGCCCGCGCCAGCCGCCGGTCGAACTCCGCCATCGCCGCAAAGTCGCGGTTGGAGAATTTTGCCACTTCCGCCTGGTCGTGCGCGGCGTCGCCGGTCAGCAGCAGCGAGCGGCCGTCCGGCAGCGGCGCAAACGTATTGTGCATCGGAATAGTGGCGTAGCCGTGCCGCTTCAGCTCGAGGTCGCGCACGACTTCGTCGCGCAGCAGGCTGACCACGTAGGAGGCGGTGGAACAGCGGTAGCCCGGATGAAATTCCTCGGTCACCGCCGCGCCGCCCACGACGGACCGCCGCTCCAGCACCAGCACCTTGCGGCCGGCCTTGGCCAGATATCCCGCCGCCGTCAGCCCGTTATGCCCCGCCCCGATGACGATGGCGTCGAATTGTTGTGCCATGGCCGCGAGTATGGCCGATCGGACGAAGGCGTGCACCACGAAGACACGAAGGTCGCGAAACTCTGGAGCCATAACCTCGGTTGTCACCCCGGCTTTCGCCAGGTGAAAGCCGGGGTCCATATTCCAGAGGCCGGCGTGTATGGACCCCGGTTTTCGCCGCTATCGCATGCATACATCTCTGCAGAACCATCCTGCGTCCTTCGACAAGCTCAGGATGAGGGAGAATCTTACTGGCACGAAGAAAATCCCTCATCCTGAGCTTGTCGAAGGACGCACGTCGATAGTCCTAGTCTCCTGCAAGCAATTGATTCGACTCGCGAACTTGTGTGAATACGATATTGGTTTTCGCCGGGGTGACGGGGAGTGGTGGTGACGAGCGGAACTTCCTGCTTGCCGCTGCTCAGG
The DNA here is from genome assembly GCA_050180895.1 of Dongiaceae bacterium. Lineage (GTDB taxonomy): Bacteria > Pseudomonadota > Alphaproteobacteria > Dongiales > Dongiaceae > JBGPEQ01. The sequence continues at coordinate 41,304 of JBFXDS010000020.1, read as the reverse complement.
CGGAAAGGGCCTGCTCCAGGTCTTCGATGATGTCGGCCGGATCTTCGAGGCCGACGGAGAGGCGCACCATGCTGTCGGTGATGCCGAGTTCGGCGCGGGCCTCGGGCGACAGGCGCTGGTGGGTGGTCGTCGCCGGATGGGTGATCAGGCTCTTGGCGTCGCCCAGGTTGTTGGAGATGTCGACGAGGCCGAGCGCGTTGAGGAAGCGGAAGGCGCGCGCCTTGTCGCCCCTGAGATCGAACGTCACCACGGAGCCGCCGCCGGTCATCTGCGTCCGCGCCAATGCGGCCTGCGGGAAATCGCCGCGGGACGGATAGAGCAGCCGGGTCACGGCCGGGTGCGCGGCCAGGAAGTCGGCGACCAGCGCGGCATTCCGGCAATGCTGCTGTACGCGCAATTCCAGTGTCTCCAGTCCCTTCAGCATGACCCAGGCGTTGAACGGCGACAGCGACGGCCCGGTATGGCGCAGATAGGGTTGCAGCTCGTCGTTGATGAAACTCTCGCTGCCGAGCACGACGCCGCCGAGGCAGCGGCCCTGACCGTCGATATGCTTGGTCGTCGAGTACACGACGATGTCCGTGCCGAGCGGCAGCGGTTTCTGCAGCACCGGGGTCGCGAACACGTTGTCGACGATGAAGCGCGCGCCGGCGGCGTGGCACAGCTCGGCCACGGCGGCGATGTCGATCAGCTCCAACGTCGGGTTGGCCGGCGTCTCGATGAAGACGCACCGCGCGCCCGGCTTCAGCGCCGTCCGCCACTGATTGAGGTCCGGCCCGTCGACCAGCGCCGTGGTCACGCCATAGCGCGGCAGCAGTTCCTCGATGATGTAGCGGCAGGAGCCGAACAGCGCCCGCGAGGCGACCACGCGGTCGCCGGCGCGCACCTGGCACATGAGCGCCGCGTTGACTGCCGCCATGCCGCTGGCCACGGCGCGCGCCGCCGCCGCGCCTTCGAGCAGGCACATCCGTTCCTCGAGCATCGTCACGGTGGGATTTCCGTAGCGGCTGTAGATGTAGCCGGGGTCCCGGTTCTTGAACCGGGCCTCGGCCTGCTCGGCGTCGGCATAGACATAGCCGGAGGTCAGATAGATCGCCTCGGCCGTCTCGCCGAATTCGCTGCGCGCCAGCCCGCCCCGCACCAGCCGCGTCTGCGGCCGCCACCGTTTCGACGAACCCGGTCGTTTCGCGTCCATTGCCCCTGTCTATCTGCGTTCTGATGGAACCCTCACCCTAACCCTCTCCCACTTTGTGGGAGAGGGGACTCGGCTGTGCAACTTGCTCGATCGAGTCCCCTCTCCCGCTTGCGGGAGAGGGATAGGGTGAGGGTTCCACGTCAGCGCGGGAGTTCCTGCCGATGCCGTGCCGCAGGGCGAGCGCGGAGGCGCGCCCGTCCGTCGCCGGCTGATAGACGACGGAGATGCCGCCCAGCGCCTTGATCCAGGCGTCGGCGTCGACGCCGTCCTTGATCTCGTAGCTGTCGAAGCCGCAGCGGCGCATGAAGGCGAGCTGGTCGCGCAGCACGCTGCCGACGGCGCGCAGCTCGCCGCGGTAGCCGTAGCGCTCGCGCAGCAGCCGCGCATGGCTGTAGGCGCGGCCGTCGGTGAATTTGGGGAACTCGAGCGCGATGACGTCGAAGCGCTCGATGTCGCCGGCGATCAGCGACGGCGCCTGGTCGCTCTTGAGCCGCAGGCCCAGCGGTGTCGGCCGCGCCAGAAGCTGGTCGCGGTTCGATTGCCAGCGCAGCAGGGTGACGATGACGGCGCCGCTCTCCGGCAGCGACTCCTCGTCCCTGACGAAAAGCCAGGGGTCGTCGACGACGCCGGTCGCCCTAATGAGGGGCATAGAGCTTCTCCTTGAAGGGCTTCAGGCCGACGCGGCGATAGGTGTCGAGGAAGCGCTCCTTGTCCTGGCGCACTTGCAAATAGGTGTCGATGATCGTCTCGACCGCGCCCACCACCTTGTCGGCGCCGAAGGACGGGCCGACGATGTCGCCGATCGAGGCCTGCTCGTCGGCGCTGCCGCCGAGCGTGATCTGGTAGAACTCGGCGCCGTGCTTGTCGACGCCGAGGATGCCGATATGGCCGACATGATGATGGCCGCAGGCGTTGATGCAGCCGGAGATCTTGATCTTCAATTCGCCGATGTCGAGCAGCCGGGTCAGGTCGCCCAGCTGCTTGCTGATCTGCTGCGCCACCGGGATCGAGCGCGCATTGGCCAGCGCGCAGTAATCGAGGCCGGGGCAGGCGATGATGTCGCCGGCGAGCCCGACGTTCGGGGTCGCGAGGCCGAGCGAGTCGAGCTTCGGCCACAGCTCGTAGAGATCGGCCTGCTCCACGTCGGGCAGCACCAGGTTCTGCTCGTGGCTGACACGGATCTCGCCGAAGCCGTAGCGGTCGGCGAGATCGGCGACGGCGTCCATCTGCGCGTCGGTGGCGTCGCCCGGCACGCCGCCCGTGGGTTTCAGCGACAGCGTCACCACGGCATAGCCCGGCCGCTTGTGCCGCGTCACGTTCGTGCGCGCCCAGCGCGCGAACAGCGGATCGCGGCGCAGCTGTGCCGCGTACTCGGCGTCGTCGGCGAGAGTCTCGTAGGGCGGCGGCGCGAAATGCGCGCGGATGCGCTCGATCTCGGCGGCCGGCAGGTCGAGATAGCCGTCGCGGATCTGCTGCCACTCCTCCTCGACGAGCTGCGTGAAGCGGTCGGCCCCGACGCTGTCGACCAGGATCTTGATGCGCGCCTTGTAGAGGTTGTCGCGCCGCCCGAGCTGGTTGTAGATGCGCAGGATCGCTTCCAGGTATGAGAGCAGGTGCCGCTTCGGCAGGAACGGCCGGATCGCCTTGGCGATGACGGGCGTACGGCCCTGGCCGCCGCCGACCAGCACCTCGAAGCCGATCTCGCCGGCCTCGTTCCTGTGCATGCGCAGGCCGATGTCGTGCACCTTCACCGCGGCGCGGTCATGCGGCGCGCCGGTCACCGCGATCTTGAACTTGCGCGGCAGGAACGAGAACTCCGGATGGAAGGTCGACCATTGCCGGATGATCTCGCAATAGATGCGAGGATCCTCGATCTCGTCGGCGGCGACGCCGGCGAAATGATCGGCGGTGACGTTGCGGATGCAGTTGCCGCTCGTCTGGATGGCATGCATCTCCACCGTCGCCAGCTCGGCCAGGATGTCCGGCGTGTCCTCTAGCCGGATCCAGTTGAATTGCAGGTTCTGCCGCGTGGTGAAGTGGCCGTAGCCCTTGTCGTAGCGCCGCGCGATATGCGCCAGCTTGCGCAGCTGCTCAGAGGACAGCGTGCCGTAGGGAATGGCGATGCGCAGCATGTAGGCATGCAGCTGCAGGTAGAGCCCGTTCATCAGCCGCAGCGGCTTGAACTCGTCGTCGCTCAGCTCGCCGGCGACGCGCCGCTGCACCTGGTCGCGGAACTGCTCGACCCGCTCGTCGACCAATGTCCGGTCGTAGTCGTCATAGCGATACATGCGTCACCTCTGCGCCGCCGTCGCCGCGGCGGGGCGGCCGAACTCGGGATGGCTGCTCGGGCCGAGCGCACGCAACACCTCGCGATACCGCGTCGGCGTCACGCGGTCGTTCTCCGCCTTGACCTCGATCAGGTAGGGCGCGACGACGATGCGGTCGGTGACCGCCTTCTCCGCGATGGCGACGAGCGCCTTCCCCGCGTCTTCCGTCTCGGCGATGCGGGCGCGGCCGATCTCCTCCACCCACAGGTCGCCCGGCGCGAGGAAGACCACGCGTCCGTCGCCCAGCCGGTTCGCGGTGACCACCTGCGATCCCATCAGCGGTTCGCCCTCGTGGATGGCCACAGATAATAGTCGCTGTCGGGGCGGGTCTTAGACCCGCCCGCTTCGGCGCGGCGGCATGACAGGCGGGTCTTAGACCCGCCCCTACATGTGCTGGCACCGCATTCGTGTTTGTCTCTGTTCATCTGTCGTTTCTTCAAACCGCTATGGCCCGCGTTGCCGCGCCCTCGATCGCCGGCGTCGCCGCGTCGGCCAGGGCCGCGACCCGGCCGATGACGATGAGCGCCGGCCCGGCGATGCCGGACTGGCGCACCAGCCGGCTCAGGCCCGAAAGCCGGCCATAGGCCGCCTTCTGGCTCGGCAGCGTGCCGTTCTCGATCACCGCCACCGGCGTCGCCGCGTCGAGCCCGTGCTCGATCAGCCGCGCCGCGATGTGTCCCGCCGTGCCGACGCCCATGTAGATGACGAGCGTCTGGTCGAGCTGCGCCAAGGTCGCCCAGTCCAGTTCCGGCTCGCCGTCCTTGCCCTGGCCCGTGGCCAGCGTCACGGCCTGCGCGTGATCGCGGTGGGTGAGGGGGATGCCGACGGCGGCGGCGCAGCCGAGCGCCGCGGTGATGCCCGGCACGACCTCGGCCGCGATGCCGCGCCGGCGGAGATAATCCAGCTCCTCGCCGCCGCGGCCGAAGATGAAGGGATCGCCGCCCTTGAGCCGCACGACGCGCCGGCCGGCCAGCGCCTGGGCGGCGGTCAGCGCGTTGATCTCGTCCTGGCTCTTGCTGTGGTCGCCGCGGCTCTTGCCGACATAGATGCGCTCGGCGTCGCGCCGCACGAGGTCGAGCACCCCCGGCCCCACCAGCTTGTCGTAGATCACCACGTCGGCGCGCTGGATCAGCCGCAGCGCCCGCAGGGTCAGCAGGTCCGGGTCGCCCGGCCCGGCGCCGACGATGGCGACGCCGCCGCGCGGCGGCTCGCCGGCGCCGCGGCGGTTGACCAGGGTGAGCATCCGCTCGCGCGCGCCGGTCTCGTTGCCGGCCAGCACCTGGTCGGCGACCGGCCCGTCGAAGAAGCGGTCCCAGAAGCGGAAGCGCGCCGTCGCGCCCGGCACCGTCGCCTTCACCGCGCTGCGGAAGCTGTCGGCGAAATCGGCCAGCTTGCCCACCCGCGCCGGCAGCAGCCGCTCGATCGCCTCGCGCAGCCGGCTGGCCAGCACCGGCGCCGCGCCGCCGGTCGAGATGCCGATGACCACCGGATCGCGTTCGACGATGGCCGGAACGATGAAGCTCGACAACTCGGCCCGGTCGGCGACGTTCACGGGCACCCCTGCCGCGCGCGCCGCCTCGGCCACGCGCGCATCCACCTCGGCCAGGCCGGTGGCGGCGAACACCGCGGTCTGGCCGGTCACGTCGCCGGCGACGAAGCCGCGCTGGCGCAGGTTAACCATGCCGTCGGCAAGGGCGCTCGCGATCTCCGCGCCGACCCGCGGCGCCACCACCGTCACGCGGGCGCCGGCCTTGCGCAGCAGCCGCAGCCGCCGCGCCGCCGCCGCGCCGCCGCCGACGATCAGCGCCGGCCGATCCCTGAGGTCGAAGAAAGCCGGAAAGTAGTTCATGAACGCCTCCATGCCGAAATGTCGGGCCCACGGAGGACGTCCGTGGCGCTTTAGCGCTTGGTGACGCGGGCGCAAGCTGCCCCATCAAATCCCGCGGGTCCGTCAGGGAGGACCAGGCCCACAAAATCAAAGCCCCGCCGCAGCGATCGCCGGGACGGGACTGTCGCCGCTTTAGCCGCATTTATAAAGCGCCCGCAAGCTGGAAGCTCAAATCGGCGCTGGTTTCAAGGCTACGCGTCCGGGGCGCGAAAGTCAACCGGATATGCTATGTCGGCCCCTCGAAGCAGCGGAGGAAACCATGCATCGCAGCCGGTTGGGCGGCCTCATCATCGATTGCCGGACGGAAGACCTGGAGGCGGCGGCGGCGTTCTGGAGCCGCACGCTCGGCCTGCCGCGCCGCGCGTCGGAGAAGCCGGAAGATGCTGGTTACGCCTTGCTGGCCGCCGGCCCTGGCGGCCTCGACATCGAGGTCCAGAAGGTCGACCACCCGAGCCGCGTGCATCTGGACATCGAGACCGACGACGTCGAGGCCGAGGTGCGCCGGCTCGAGGCGCTCGGCGCCAAGCGGATCAGGCAGGTGCATGACTGGTGGGTGCTGGAGGCGCCCACCGGCCAGCGTTTCTGTGTCGTCAGCGCCGGGAGCGCCGACTTCGCCGCTACGGCGAACGAGTGGCGTTGAGCCGCCCGGTCCGCTTACAGCGGCAGCGGCTCGCCGCGGGCGAGTTCGGCCTTCAGTTCGCCGGGCATCAGCACATGCTGCTCCAGGCGGTCATGCTCCCGCCGATACCGCTCGCAATGGCCGAAGTTCAGGAAGGTGATGGTGTAGCCGGTCTTGCTGAGCGAGGAGAAGCTGTATTGCTCGCCCTTGGCGCGATCGATGCGGCCGTCGGGATAGATCGGCCTTCCCTGATTCTTGACGTCGTTCTGATAGTGCTTGATCCAGGCCGCGGTCGTGCCGTCGAAGCTGCCGTTGATGGCGATCTTCGGTCCCGCCGGCTTGTTGAGCTTGGTCGGGTGCGAATAGATCTGGTGCAGGAAGAATTGCACGAGCATCACGTCGGTGCGCTTGTTGGGGCAGCCGGGTCCCACCGCGCTGCTGACGTTGTAGAAGGGGATTTCCTTATCGGCCATTTTGTCTCTCCGTTGCCGGCAATGTCTCCGTTCCGCCGGGCGCCGCGGTTGCGACCGCCTCCCTGCGAAGCGCGCGGACCTTAGCCGGGATCTGTTGCGCGGAAATTTCTGGCGCGGCTGCGTTGTATTGCGGTTGTTTCAGCGGCGCGCCGCGCGGCCCGACCGCCGACAGGCTGCGAGGTTGATCGTGCCGTGGCGCGATGCTACCACCGCTCCGCGACAAAGAGGAGCGGAGCGCATGCATCGTAGTCAGTTGGCTGGTCTCGTCATCGACTGCCAGACCGACGACCTGGATGCCGCCGTGACATTCTGGAGCCGGGCCCTCGGTCTGCCGCGGCGCAGCTCGACCGCACCCGAGGGTGCCGGCTACGAACTGCTGCAGACGAAGCCGAACGACCTGCAAGTCGAGGTGCAGAAGGTCGACCATCCGAGCCGCGTCCACCTGGATATCGAGACCGACGACATCGAGGCGGAGGTGCGTCGGCTCGAAGGGCTCGGCGCCAAGCGCGTGAAGCAGATCGGCACCTGGTGGGTGATGGAGGCGCCGACCGGCCAACGCTTCTGCGTCGACCGCCCGGTGCGCGCCAACTTCGCCGCCGAAGCGAACCGCTGGGAGTGACTGGGGCGAGCAGCAGCCTACGGGACGGTGCCGAGGTTCGTCGGTTTCTTGTCGGGGCGACCGACAGGTCGCCCGCCTCTCGGTCGTACCGGGCTTTGTCATATCAATCCGGTTTGTCCACTGCGCGGGCGACCTGCCAATCGCCCCGACACTCTACCGCTGCGGCGAACGAGTGGCGCTGAGCAGCCCGGCCGGTGGCCGGCGCGCCGCGCGGCCGAACATCCGCGCCAGGCAGCGCCGGCCGGCGGCGGCGTAGGCCGGATCGTTCGCCGCGCAGCCATAGCGGATGTCTTCCAGCGCCTTCGCGAGGCCGATGTGGCGGGCGCGCTGCCGGAGGTGCGGATCGCTGTCGCCGCCATAGCGCCGCAGCGCGATGGCAAGGCCGCGCTCGCCCTGCCAATACCACAGCCCGGCGAAATCGAACGCGACGTCGTCGATGCGCATGTCGGTCCAGTCGATGACGCCGGTGATGGCGCCGCGCGCATCGATCAGCACATGCTCCGCGGCAAGGTCGGCATGGATCAGCCGCCCGGGCCCGTCGTGATCCGCCGGCAGCCGGCCGCGGTCATGGAGGAAGCGGCGGCAGCGGCGCCGGATCCGCGGCGGCAGCGTCGCCCACACCGCCGCCAGGTTCGTCAGCGCCCGATCGCGCAGCTGGGCCATGCGGCCGTCGGCCGCGCCCCGCCGTGCCCCGGCCGCCATCGCCGCCGCCCTGTCCTGACGATGCAGGCAGGCGAGGAAGATGCCCAGGGCGCTGGCCGCCGCGGCCTTCGCTCCCGGCGACAGCGTCACCCGCGTCGCCGGCACGCCCGGCAGCCGGGGATAGCCGGCAAAGGGTCGGTCGAAGTCGGCCGTGGGCGCGCCCACGAACCGATAGTCCGGCACCGGCAGCGGCAGGGCCGCGGCCAGCGCCGGCAGCAGGGCGATCTCCGGCCGCAGGCGGGCGGCGCCATAGGCGCCCTTGGGGAAGCGGAACACCCAGCGCTCGTCGACGAGATAGGCGTGGAAGTCGCTGCCCTCACCCAGCAGCTCCGCCCGCCGCGGCGACAGCTCCGGAAACTGCGCCGCGATCAGGCGCCTGGCGGTGGCGGGGTCCAACGGCCGCGTCGGGTTGTCAGCCGGCGATCGCCCGCCAGCCGATGTCGCGCCGGCAGAATCCGTCCGGCCAGTCGATCAGGTCCACCGCCGCATAGGCGCTCGCCTTCGCCGCCGCGATCGTCCTGCCCGTCGCCGTGACGTTCAGCACGCGCCCGCCGTTGGCCAAGATGCGGCCGTCGGCGCCGCGCGTCGTGCCGGCATGGAAGACGGTGACGTCGGGCAGCGCCGCCGCCCGCTCCAGCCCGCGGATCTCCGTGCCCTTGCGGTAGGCATCGGGATAGCCGCGCGCCGCCATCACCACGGTCAGCGCCGCCTTGTCGTGCCAGCGCAGGTGGAAGTTTCCGAGCTGCCCGTCCGCCGCGGCGATCAGCGCCGGCAGCAGGTCCGACATCAGCCGCACGCACAGCGCCTGGCATTCGGGATCGCCGAAGCGGACGTTGTATTCCAGCAGCTTCGGCCCGTCCGCCGTCAGCATCAGCCCGGCATAGAGCACGCCCTGGAACGGCCGTCCCTCCGCCGCCATCGCCGTAATGGTCGGCCGGATGATGCGGGCCATGATGTCGGCGGCCATCGCTTCGGTGACGGCCGGCGCCGGCGAATAGGCGCCCATGCCGCCCGTGTTGGGACCCTGGTCGCCGTCCTGCGCGCGCTTGTGGTCCTGCGCCGAGGCCAGCGGCAGGGCGGCGGCACCGTCGGTGAGGGCGAAGAAGCTGGCCTCCTCGCCCTCGAGGAATTCCTCGACCACGATCTCGGCACCCGCATCGCCGAACTGCCCGGCGGTCAGCATGCCGTCGATCGCCACCTCCGCCTCCGCCGCGGTCGCCGCCACGATCACGCCCTTGCCGGCCGCCAGCCCGTCGGCCTTGACGACGATGGGCGCGCCGCGTGCGCGGACGAACCGCTTCGCCGCCACGGCGTCGCGGAAGCGGCCATAGGCCGCCGTCGGAATCCCGTGCTTCGCGCAGAGGTCCTTCATGAAGGCCTTCGAGCCTTCGAGCGCCGCGGCCGCCGCGCGCGGGCCGAACGCCTTGATGCCGGCTTCGGCCAGCCGGTCGACCAGCCCCAGCACCAGCGGCAGCTCCGGCCCGACGACGACGAAGTCGATGCGCTCGCGCCGGGCGAACGCGACGATCCCCGCCAGGTCGTCCACGGCGATCGCCACGCACTCCGCCTCCTGCGCGATGCCGGCGTTGCCCGGCGCGCAGAACAGCTTGTGCGTCAGCGGCGAGGCCGCGATCGACCAGCACAGCGCATGCTCGCGCCCGCCGGCGCCGACAACCAGGATCCGCATCGGCGTTTCCTATCGCATGCGGCGGGCGAGGGCCAGCGTCGCGATGGCATGACCGGAGTGCGTCCTTCGACAAGCTCGGGATGAGGGGAAATCTTCGTGGCAGAAAGAAGAACCCTCATCCTGAGCTTGTCGAAGGACGCACGGCGTTTGTCCAAGTTCCTTTCCGCAACGAATCGGCGCTGCGGAACGGGAGGCGATGCAGGCGAGCGGCCCGATGCGGCTCCGAAACAATTGCAATGCCGCCCCGCCTTGCCCGACATCAAGCCGCAACAGCGCGTCGCCAACGTTCTCGATACCTTGTCGCTCTGGCGCCGGCGCTTCGTCGAGCGGCGCGCCATCGCCGTGCTCGACGAGCGTCTGCTGCGCGACATCGGCATGGCCCGCGAGGTCGCCGAGCGCGAGGCGGCGAAGCCGTTCTGGGAGGCGGGAGCGGTCAGTCGTTGCCCGCGCGCATGAACGCGGCGAAGGCGTCTTTGTGGTCCGCGTGCCAGCGCGACAGCGCCGGCCGGTTCTGGATGATGTCCTCCATGGCCCAGCGCATGCGCCGGTTGTCCATGTCCCGCGTCACCGCGTTGTCCGGGCAGAGGATGTAGAAGTCGCCGGCGGCGAGGCGCGGCAGGAGGAAGTCGATCACCTGCTCCGCCGTCCAGGCGTCGGCCGGCTTCTCGCTGCGGCCGGTGATGCCGGTGAAGGTGAAGCCGGGAATCAGCAGATGCGCGGTCACGCGGCAGCCGGGGATCTCGCGCAGCGCGTGCGCCGTCGCCTCGGTCAGCACCTTCACGCCGGCCTTGGTGACGTTGTAGGCGGTGTCGCCCGGCGGCGTGGTGATGCCCTGCTTGGAGCCGGTGTTGACGATGGCCGCGTCCGTGCCCTGCGCGATCATCGCCGGCGCGAAGGCCTGCACGCCGTGGATCACGCCCCACAGGTTCACGTCGATCAGCCGCCGCCAGCGGTCGTAGTTCTGCCACGGCCCGCCGCCGTCGCCGATGCCGGCGTTGTTCATCAGCAACGCCACCTCGCCGAACTCCCGGTACGCCGTCTCCTTCAGCCGCTGCACCTCCTCCATGCGGCTCACGTCGGTCGGCACCGCGCACACGTCCCGCGCGCCGCCGGCGGCGCTGCCCGCCACCGCGGCCGCGGTGCGGTCGAGCGCCTCGCCCGGCAGGTCGGCCAGGCACAGCTTCATGCCGAGCGAGGCGAAGCGCTTCGCCGCCGCCAGGCCGATGCCGCTCGCGGCGCCGGTGATGACGGCGGCGCGGCCGGCTTGCAGGGCCGGATGATTCGTCATGTCGACCTCCATGAAGATGATGGCTTGCGTCGATGCGTCGCGTTCTAGCAGAACGAACAGGCTTGGTCGCGCGAGTCGAACGAGCGCTGGGATCGAGAGAGTGCGTCCTTCGACAAGCTCAGGATGAGGGCATTTCTTCGTGCCACAAAGATTCCACCTCATCCTGAGCTTGTCGAAGGACGCACCGTCGGACCTGCAAGACATGGAAAGAGGCGCCGCAGTGGATTCGATGCCCTCCGCGGCTCCGCGTGCCAAGTCCTTTTTGTGATTTGACACGTTCTCGACCCGGGGACCCTGCCTGTCGACTCGACGGGGCCGCTTGCATCGGCCCGGCCGGCGGGGCGAGATAGCCCGGCGTAACCTGAGCATGAACGCCCTGTCCGACAAGGCCGAGGGGGTCCGCCGCGCGTTCCGCGATCAGGCCGACGCCTGCGCGCGGCTCGGCTCGCCCTTCACGCAGCGCCTGTGCAATCTGCTGGCGGAGCGGATGGACGATACCGCCGCGGTGTTCGCGCGGGTCCTGTCCTGGCCGGGCGACCCGTCGCTGCGCGCCGATTCGCTGCCGCTGCGTTTGTGCGGCGCGCTGCACGGCCTCGTGCTCGCCGGGCGGGATGCCGCGCTGGCGCAGGCCTATCCGCCGAACGGCGCCGGTGACGAGTCGCTGTGGCAGGCCGTCGCCGCGGCTGCGCGCGCCCATGCGCCGGCGATCCTGGCGCGCCTCGCGAGTCCGCCGCAGACCAACGAGGTCCGCCGCGCCGCCGTCCTCCTGCCGGGGTTCCTGGAGATCGCGCGGCAATATCCTGGACGGCCGCTCATTGCGTCGGAGCTGGGAGCGAGCGCGGGCCTCAACATGAACTGGGACCGCTACCGCTACAGGCTCGGCGATCTCGCCTGGGGCGCGGCGGACAGCCCCGTCCTCCTGGCGCCGGAGTGGCGCGGCAAACCGGTGCCCGCACCGGCCGCCGCGGTCTCCGTCGCCGAGAAGGCGGGCTGCGACCTCAATCCCCTGGATGCCAGCGCGCCGGACGACCGCCTGTGCCTCCTCTCCTACATCTGGGCGGACCAGGCCGACCGGCTTGCCCTCGCCCGCGCCGCGCTGGAGATGCGCGATCGCTTCCCGGTGCGCGTCGAGCGGGCCGATGCCGTCGACTGGCTGGCACGTCGCTTGGCCACGCCGCGCGCAGGCGCGATCCATGTCGTCTACCATTCCATCGCCTGGCAGTATTTTCCCGAGGCGGCCCGGCAAGCCGGCGAGGTCCTGCTGTTTGCTGCCGGCGCACGGGCGACGCCGGAGGCGCCGCTCGCCTGGCTGCGCTTCGAAGACGACGGCCGGGGCCCCGGCGCAAGCTTGCGCCTCGTCACCTGGCCCGGCGGCGCCGACCGTGAGCTGGCCCGCGCCGACCATCACGGCCGCTGGGTCGAATGGCACGGGCCGTGATGATATCGTGCGGGCCGGAATGAGCGCGGTGTGAGGCGGCATGGATTATGACGACCCCGAGGTGCAGCGGCTCTTCTTCGCCCTGCATGACGGGTTGCCGCGGGAGGGGCCGGGAAGCCGCGCCTGCACGGCGCGCGCCCTGGCGATGGCCGGCGCCCTGCCGGCGGCGCCGCGCATCCTCGATATCGCCTGCGGTCCCGGCATGCAGACGATGGATCTCGCGGCGCTGCTGCCTCACGCCGGCATCGTCGCCCTCGACAATCACGCCCCCTTCCTCGCCGAGCTCGAGCGGCGCGCGGTCGAACGCGGCGTCGATGGCCGTGTGGCCACCTTGCGCGCGGACATGGCCGCGATACCCTGTCCGCCCGGCAGCTTCGACCTGATCTGGTGCGAGGGCGCCGCCTATATCATCGGCGTCGAGACCGCGCTGCGGGCGTGGCGTCCGCTGCTGAAGCCGGGCGGCAAGCTCGCCCTCAGCGAGGCCGTGTGGCTGCGGCCCGACCCGCCCGAGGAGCTGCGCCGCTGGTGGTCGGCGGGCTATCCGGCCATGGGCGACGTGGAGACCTGCCGCCGGCGCGTCCGCGATTGCGGCTACATCCTGCTCGGCGATTTCGTCCTGCCGGAGAGCGCCTGGTGGGACGAGTACTACGAGCCGCTACAGGCACGGCTGGCGCAGCTGTCGACCTACGCCGGCCATGCGCTCTGGGACGCAATCGCGCAGGACCATCGAACCGAGATCGAGACGTACCGCCGCTATGCCGCCTACTACGGCTATGTCTTCCTGGTGATGCAGGCCGGCGATGCCGGCGCCTCCGCATCGCCATAGGCCGCTCCCAAGAGCGGGATCGGCGTCGTGCGTCCTTCGCACATACCCCGGAAGCACAGTTGGCTGATACACCCTCACCCTGGCCCTCTCCCACTTTCGTGGGAGAGGGGACTCGATTTTCCGGGCTGCTCGGTCGAGTCCCCTCTCCCGCTGGCGGGAGAGGGATAGGGTGAGGGCGCTTCACCTTCCTGTGGAAGTAGGTACTAGGCTCAAGACGAGGCGCATTCTTTGTGCCACGAAAACTGCCCCTCATCCTGAGCTTGTCGAAGGACGCAGGGTGGTTCTGCAGCGCTGAATTCACCGCCGGCCACGAAAACACAATCTGTGCACAGCGCCGCGACGCCGGCGGTCCTTACCTGTAAGGACATCCCGCGGTGGCGATTGCCGTCCGCGCCCGACCCTACAGCCAGGCCGATCATGACCGCCATGTCCGGCCCGCCGATGCCGATCCGGCCGCCGATGGATCCCGCCAGCGGCATCCGTCGCATGAAGCTGCGCCCGCAGGAGATGACGGCGGCCGTGACCGCGACCGCGGACCTCTTCGTCCTCGCCCATCTCGGCGTTCCCCGCATCGACCCCGCGCACTGGTCGCTCCGCGTCGACGGGCTGGTCCGCGGCGCCCACAGCTTCGGTCTCGACGAGCTGAAAGCGCGCCCGCGAAAAACGGTGGAGGCGGTGCACCAATGCTGCGGCAGTCCGCTCGAGCCGACCGTGCCGACCCGCCGCGTCGCCAATGTCCGCTGGGGCGGCGTCGATCTCGCCGCGTTGCTCGACGAGCTCGGCGTCGATCCGCGGGCGCGGTTCCTCTGGTCCTACGGCCTCGACGGCGGCGAGTTCGCCGGCGCGTCCTGCGACTGGTACGTCAAGGATCTGCCACTGGCGCGCCTGGCCGCCGGCGACGTGCTGCTCGCCGACGAGCTGAACGGCGCACCGCTGCCCGCCGAGCACGGCTTTCCGCTGCGCCTCGTCGTGCCGGGCTACTACGGCACCAACAGCGTCAAGTGGCTATGGCGGCTGCACCTCGCCGACCGCCGGGCCGACGGACCCTTCACCACCAGGTTCTACAACGATGATCTCGGCGCCGGGGATGTCGCGGCCGGCCCGCCGTCGCGGCGGCCGGTCTGGGCCATCGCGCCGGAGTCGGTCATCGTGGCGCCGGCGCCCGACGCGGTCGTCCCGGCGGGCGAGCCCACGGAGATCCGGGGCTGGGCGTGGTCGTTCCGCGGCATCGCCGCCGTCGAGATCAGCACCGACGGCGGCGCCGGCTTCCGCCGCGCCGTCCTCGCGCCGCGCCGCGGCTGGGCCTGGCAGCGCTTCGCGCTGCCCTGGCGGCCCGACAAGCGCGGCGAGACCGTCCTCAGCGTCCGCGCCATCGAGGCCGCCGGCGCCGGCCAGCCGCCCGACGGCGCCCGCAACGCGATCCACACGGTCCCGGTTCTGGTGCGTTGATGGGACGCGGAGCTTGGCCCTTTTTACCCGTCGCCGCTGTCCTCGGCGCGGAACTCGGCGATGACCTCGATCGTGCCGATGATGTTCCGGTTGAATAGCGGCAGGTCTTCCGCCGGTATCCAGTATTCCCGGTACTGCGAACCGCCGGCGGTCTGCACCTGATAGCGGTCGAGAAAATCCTTCCGCACGGAAAAACGCAGGACATAACCGGACCCTGAATCTTTCACGTTCCAGTCGCGCGCGATCCTCGCCGCATATTCCTCCGTCAGCACCGGGTAGAAGATCGGCTGTTCCGGCAGGCGCGGCGGAAAGGCGCGAAAGCCGGTCTCGCGGATCAGCGCCAGCTCCGCCGGTCCCACGGGACGATACAATGTCAAGGTGTCAGATTCGCTCATCTTGGGTCGCAGGCAGTTCTACTCTGTCTCCTATGCGAATCTCGTCACGCTTCGCGGTCTCTGGATCGTATCTTCGCCGTCTCTGGATCGTATCTTCCCCGGTAGCGCGCAAAGGATTCTTTCACGCGGAGCCGCGGAGGACGATGTCACAGGTGGCCGGCCGCCCCTACACGACATCTCTGAACCTCCGCGCCTCCGCGTGAAAGAACTTCTTCGAGCGGCGAGGTCTCTACTCCGTCCCTATTTGAACGCCGCCACCCGTGCCGCCGTCTCGGGGTCGAGGAAGCCGCGCACCGTCGCCTCGGTCTCCGCCGCCAGCGCGGCCTCCAGTCCGGCGCCGTGGCGGCGCGCCAGGATGCGCCGCAGGTCGCGCACCGGTCCCGGCGGCAGGGCGGCGATGCGGCGGGCGAGCGCCAGCGCCTCGGGCATCAGCGCGGCGTCCGGCACCACCGTCCGGATCAGCCCCCAGTCGCGCGCCTGCGCCGCGTCGAAGCGCTCGCCGAGCAGGATCAGCTCGCGCGCCCGCTGCAGCCCGACGAGCCGCGGCAGCAGCTCGGTCACCCCGCCGGTGACGAACACGCCCAGCGCGATCTCCGGGAAGAAGAAGCGCGTGCCCTCGGCCGCGATGGCGAAGTCGCAGTTGATCACCCATTCCAACCCGCCGCCCACGGCCCAGCCGCGGATCGCGCCGATCACCGGCGTGTCGCCCAGCAGCATCGCCCGCGTCACATCCTGGATGCGCTCGATATAGGCCCGCGTCGTCGCCGCGTCCTTCGACTGTGACCCGAATTCCTTCAGGTCGTCGCCGGCGCAGAAGGCGCGGCCGGCGCCGGTCAGCACCACCGCGCGGATGTCGGCATCGCGGTCCGCGGCCTGCAGCGCCGCGATCAGGTCCTCCAGCAGCGCCGGCACGATGGCGTTCAGCCGCTGCGGCCGGTTGAGCGTGATCACGCGCACGCCGTCGCCGGCCTCCTCCGTCAGCACCGTTTCCGTCATGGCCGATCCTTTCTGATGACGCGCCGCGTCTTGCCCTCGGTCCGCGGCAGCGCGCCGAACGGCAGCAAGGTGATCCGTGCGCTGATGCCGAGGTCGCGCTTGATCGCCGCGGCGACCGTCTCGGCCAGCCCTGCCGGCGGGCTGGCGGAGATCGCCTGCGCCAGCTCCGCCTCGATCGGCAGCAGGTCATACGGCCCGCGGCCCTCGAGCAGGATGCGATACTCGCCGGAGAGCGCCGCGTTGCGGTTGATGACCGCGGCCACCTGCGCCGGAAAGGCGTTGATGCCGCGGACGACCACCATGTCGTCGCTGCGGCCGACGACGCGGAAGCGCGGCGCCGTGCGCCCGCAGGCCGCGCGCCCGGTCTCGGTCAGTAGGATGATGTCGCCGGTGCGGAAGCGCACCAGCGGCTGGCACTCGCGGCTCGCATGCGTCAGCACCAGCTCGCCGCGCTCGCCCGCGCGCCAGGGCAGCACTTGGCCGCTCCCGGGCTCGATCAGCTCGGGATGCAGCACGTCCAGCGCCATGAAGTGGAGGTCGTTGTCCAGCTCGCTCTGCCCCGCGAGGTTGCACATCACGTCGGTCACGCCGTAGTTGGCGTTGCGCGCCGCCAGGCCCCAGGTCTCCTCCAGGCGCTGGCGGAATTCCGGATCGTCCAGCCCGCTCTCGCCGCCGAAGAGGCCGAGCCGCAGCCCGAGGTCGCGCGGCCTTAAGCTCGGGAAGCGCTCGGCCATCACCTGCTCCAGCACCGCGGGATAGGAGGGCGTGCAGGAGATCGCCGTGATCCCCAGCTCCCGGATGGTGCGGATCAGCAGCTCGGTGTCGCCGACTCCGAACGGCACGACCGCGGCGCCCGTCGCCTCCAGGGTCGCATGGTCGGTATAGCCGCCCATCCACAGCCGGTAGTTGAGGCAGTGCGCGACGCGGTGGCCGGGGCCGAGCCCGCTCGCCGCCTGCGCCCGCGCCCCGACCATGGCGGTCTCCTGCGCGTCGCGGGCGGAGAGCGCCAGGTTCATCGCCGTGCCCGTCGTGCCGGAGGTGCGGTGGATGCGCGCGATCCTCTCCGCCGGCGCCGCCAGGTAGTCGCCGAACGGCGGATGCGCCCGCTGGCTCTCGCGCAGCATCTCCTTGTCGACGAGCGGCAGCTCGGCCAGGGCCTCCAGCCGCCGCGGCGGCGCGGCGCCGCCCCACGCCCGCCGATGCAGCGGCGAAGCGGTGGCGACGTAGTCGCGCTGCCGCTCCCAGCAGCGCTGCCGGTGCGCGGCGAGGTCGGCGAGGTCGGCGAAATCGGCGCGGTCGATCAGCATCGCGTCAATTCTACCCCAGCATTCCGCCGAGCCGACGGCTGCGACCCTTCTGCCACATCAGCAGCGCCGCGGCGGCGAGCACGCCGGCCAGGCTGACGGCGAGCGTGATGACGACGATCGCGGCGACGTCGCCCTTCAGGCCCGGCTTGAACGAGGAGAGGATGTAGATCGGCAATGTCGAGGTGCCCGGCCGCTGGACGAACAGCGAGATGATCACGTCGTCGAACGAGAAGGTGAAGGCCAGCAGCACGCCGGCGAGCACCGCGGGGAACATCAGCGGCAGCGTGATGTCGAGGAAGTGCCGCCAGGGCCGCGCGCCCAGGTCGGCCGCCGCTTCCTCCAGCGCCTCGCCCAGCCCTTCCGCCCGCGCGCGCACGATGAGGGCGACGACGGCGATGTTGAAGAGCGAATGCCCCACGGCGAGTCGCAGCAGGCCGTCATAGAGGCCGATGCGGTCGAACCAGATCATCTGCCCGATGGCCGACACCAGCTCGGGCGTGCCGAGGATGACGAACAGCAGCGCCAGGAACGGCGCCGTCCAGCGGCCCTTCCGGCGCGCCAGGGCGATTCCCGCGGGCACGCCGAGCGCGACCGCGATCACCGCGTTGATGGCCGCGGACTGCAGGGAAACGGTGAGCGCGCTGACCACCCGCGGGCTGGCCAGCGCCCGGCCGTACCAGTCGGTCGAGAACTCGGTCCAGATGTAGAGGTTGCGGCCGCCGTTGAAGGAGTAGATCACGACGACCAGGATCGGCAGGAACAGGAACAGGAAGACGAGCGCCGTCCAGGTGAGGAACAGGACCCTTGCCGTTCCGCCCCTGCGCCGCGCAGCCGTCATTGTCGCCGCCATGCCGCTTACACCGCGGGTCCGCGCGCCAGGCGCAACGCCGTCCGCGCCAGGATCAATGCAAACAAGGCGAGAAGCACGACGATCGCGAGCAGCACGATCAGGATGATCGCCATCGCCGCGCCGATCGGCAGGTTCTGCGACGCCAGGATCTGGGTCGCCACGAGGTTGCCGACCATCAGCCCCTTGGCGCCGCCGAGGATCGCCGGCACGACGTAGTCGCCCGCGGCCAGGATGAAGGTGAGGAGCATGCCGCCGGCGAGTCCGGGCCAGGCGAGTGGCAGGGTGATCGACAGGAAGGTCCGCAGATGCCCCGCGCCGAGGTCCATGCTCGCCTGGCGCAGGTGCGGATCGATCCGCTCCAGCGCCACGTAGATCGGCAGGATCATCAGCGGCAGATAGTTGTAGATGATGCCGAGCTGCACAGCCGCGTTCGTGTCGAGCATCGACAGCGGCTGCGTCAGGACGCCGATCGAGCGCAGCGCGTCCGACAGCGCGCCCTCCGGCGCCAGGATGATCCGCCAGGCGAAGGTGCGCAGCAGGAAGCTGGTCCAGTACGGCAGGACGAGCAGGAACAGGAGCCCCGCCTGCCAGCGCGGCGCGACGTGATTGGCCAGCGCGTAGGCGACGGGGAATCCGACCAGCGCGCAGAGCAGCGTGCCGATGCCCGCCGTCCGCACGGTGATCCAGAACACGCGGAGGAAGATCTCCGACGTCGCCGCGACGTAGTTGCCGAGCGACAGGACGTCGAGCGAGACCGCTCCGCGCGCGACGTCCGCCGGCTTCGTTCCCAGGCTGTAGAGGGCGATCCACGCGATCGGGATGACGAAGAAGAAGCCCCACCAGGCGAGCGACGGACCCGCCATCCACCACCGCGGCAGCCGTGCGCGCCGCCTCATCGCGGGCGCCGCGGCGAGCGGCCGCACGGCCTCACGATGCTGCACGCGCGCCATTGCCGCGCCGGCGGCCGATCGCCTGAACGCCCGCCGTCAGCTCCTCGTAGGGATAGAGCGTGACATGATCGCGCGACCACGACACCCAGACGCGCTCGCCGTCGCCAGGCGCGTCGGCCGCCGTTCGCGGCACCCGGCTGAAGACCTCCTGCCCGTCGGCCAGCCGCACGACATACTCCTGCGAGTCGCCCAGCATGACGATGGCGACGACCCGGCCCTCCGCGCTGTTCGCGCGCGAGTCGGGCTCCCGCCGCGACACGCCGATATGCTCGGGCCGCACGGCGGCGAGCCCGCGGGCGCCCGGCGGCAGGTCCCCGGCGCAGCGCGCGGCGTCGACGACCATGCCTGCCTCGGCCGTCAGGCGGCTGTCGCCGTCGATCCGGCCGGGAAAGAAGTTCTGCGAGCCGATGAAGCCGGCGACGAACGCCGTGCGCGGCCGATCGTAGAGCTCGGTGGGCGTCCCCACCTGCTCGACGCGGCCGTTGCGCATCACGGCGATCACGTCCGACATCGCCAGCGCTTCTTCCTGGTCGTGGGTCACGAAGATGAACGTCGTCCCCAGCTCCTGCTGCAGCAGCTTCAGCTCGACCTGCATCTGCTGGCGGAGCTTGCGGTCGAGCGCGCCGAGCGGCTCGTCGAGGAGCAGCACCGAGGGACGCTTGACGAGCGCCCGGGCCAGGGCGACGCGCTGCTGCTGGCCGCCCGAAAGCTGCGTCGGGCTGCGCTGCGCCAGCGCCAGCAGCTGCACCATCTCCAGCGCGTCGCGCACCCGCGACTGGCGCTCGCGCCGGGGGACGCCGTCCTGCCGCAGCCCGTAGGCGACGTTCTCCGCCACGCTCATATGCGGGAAGAGCGCGTAGCTCTGGAACACCGTGTTGACGTCGCGCCGATAGGGCGGCAGCTCCGTCACGTCGCGGCCGCCGATGCGGATGCTGCCGGCGTCGGGCAGCTCGAAGCCGCCGATCATGCGCAGCACCGTCGACTTGCCGGCGCCGGAGGGTCCCAGCAGCGCCACGAAGTCGCCCGCCCGGATCGCGAGCGAGACCGCGTCGACGGCCCGGAAGTCGCCGAAGGCCTTCGTCACGTCCTGCAGTTCGACATCCCCGGCCATCGCGCGCAGCTCCCGCATCGCCTCGGCATATCTAAGCAGAAATTCGCGGCTGCGCACGCGGTCGCCGCGTCATTGCCGCGCGCGCGGAAGTCCAGGGCGGCCGCGAACGTCGCGTGACCCTGGACCCCGCCCCCATCCCCGGCCGCCGCGGCGCGACAGCCGGGGCGATGCGCAAGAGCGCGCGCCCGGACCGCGTCCGGGAGGCGCTCACAAGGCCGCCGCGGCCTTCAGCTTGGTCAGGATCTGGATGCGCCGGTCATAGGTCTCGTTGCGCAGGGTGCGCTCGCCGCGCTTCATCACGTCCTCCGGCGGGAAGATCAGCGAGTCGGTCCCCACCTTCTCCGTCAGGTGCTGCTCGGCGCCGGTGACCGGGGACAGGAAGCCCGTATAGGTGATCTCCTGCGCGGCGACCTTCGGGTCGAGCACGTAGTTGATCCAGGAATGCGCCGCCTTCCGATGCTGGCCCCCGACCGGCAGGTGGTAGCTGTCGAGCCAGGCCTCGGTGATCGGCGCGCCGTAGACGAACACCAGGTTCGGGTTCTGCGACTGGTCGATCGCCTGCCGCGCGTTGCCGTTCCAGCACTGCGCCAGGATCACGGTGCCCGAGGCCACGTCCTGCACGGGATAGGAGTTGAACGTCTTGATGTGCTTGCCCAGCGCCTCCACCGCGGCCTCGGCGTCCTTCAGCGCCGCGTCCTCGGTGGTGTTCCACGACACGCCGTTCGACCAGAACAGCGGCGCGATGGCGAGCGGGTCGTCGAGCAGGGAGGCCCGGCCGCTGGCCTCCTCCCGCACGGCGCTGAGGAAATCGCCCCAGGTCTTGAGCTCGCGGGTGATGACGCTCTTGTCGTAGATGAACCCTTCGGAGCCCCAGGACTTGGGGAGCGTGTATTCGTTCCCCGGGTCGAACTCCGGGTTCGCGATCTCCGGCCGCACGTTGCCGGCATTCGGCACCAGCGACTTGTCGAGCTTCTCGATCAGCCCGCCCTTGATCAGCAGCGCGATCATGAAGTCCGTGTTCATGCCGAGGTCGTAGCCGCTGTTGCCGCCGGCGAGCTGTAGCTTGGAGTACATCTCGTCGTTGCTGGCATAGGAGTCGTAGACCAGCTTGGAGCCGGTCATCTCCTCCCAGGCGCTGATGTTGTCCGGGCTGATGTAGTCCGCCCAGCCCATCATGTTGAGCTGGTCCTCGACATCCTGGCCCCAGGCCCGGCGCGGCGCGCCGGCGAGCCCCGCCACTGCGCCCGCGGCGAGGAGGGCGCTGCCTCGCAGAACGTCGCGCCGTGTCGCCGCCCGCTGCCATCCGTGCCGCGCGGCCAGCCTCTTGCGTTCGAACTTGTCCATCTGGTCTCTCCCTGTGATTTGTCGTTGCACCACGCCGGTCATTCGCGGCGACTCCGCGCCTTCGCGCCTCCGGTCACCGCACGTCGAAATCCTCGAAGAAATCCTGGGCGTCCGCCAACACCTCCACGCGCCGCCGCGCCTTGGGGCCGAGATGCACCGCCACGCCGTTGAGCAGCAGGTCGAGCAGGGCGACCGTATCGACGTCGCTGTCCCACAGCGGGTCGTCGCCTTCGGGCAGGGTCAGCACATGGTCCGCGCCGACGGAGCCTGGAAGATGCACGTCGGCGATGGCGACCGTCCTGATGCCGAGCGAAGCGGCGCGCTCGATCAGCGGCTTGATCTTGCGCGCATAGCGGCGCGTGTCGATCGCGACGAGGCAGCGGCGGCCGCGCCCCGGCTCCAGCAACTCGGCGAAGGTTCCGTTCAGGCCGTCGAGCATCTGCACGCCCGGCCGCGCATATTCCAGCTGCGAGGCGAAGTAGATGGCCATGCCGCGCAGGCTCTGGAAGCCGGCCACATAGACGCGCTCGCTCTCCGACAGCAGCTTCACGACCTCGCGGAAGGCCGCGGACTTCGCCGTCTGGAAGACGCGCTCCAGGCCCTCGATCTGGCTGCGCAGCGCGCGCGCCAGGAGATCGCCCTGGTCCACCTCGCTCAGGCGGTCGACCGCGGAGTCCTTCATGCGCCACGCCGCCGTCGCGCTTCGCCGCAGCGCCGTCTTCAGGTCGTCGATGTCCTGGTAGCCCAGCCGGCGCAGGAAGCGGCCGACCGTCATCGGCGAGAGGTTCAGCCGCCGGGCGATCGACGCCGCGGTCTCGTAGGGCAGTTCCGTCTGATGCGTGTCGAAGAAGCGCGCCAGCACCGCCTGCGCGCCGCTCCAGGGCGCGTCCGGCGAGCGAAGTCGGGCGGACAGGTCGTTCAACGGGGCTTGCCTCTCGCCGCAAAGGATAGTGGCGTAACATTGGACGGTCAACTGATATCAGGATAACTTGTGCGCCGTATTGCTGAACGAAAAGCATGCGTCCTTCGACAAGCTCAGGAAGAGGGGCAGTTTTTCTGGCACGAAGAAAGATCCTCATCCTGAGCTTGTCGAAGGACGCACACTGCTGATCCTGGGTGCTGGTCCAAACGCTCGGGTCCATATGGATGCGGGGAGCGGGCGATGAACCTCGGGGACTACGCGCGCCATGACGGCCTCGGCCTCGCCGCGCTCGTGCGCAAGCGGGAGGTGTCCCCGCGCGAGCTCTGCCGGCTGGCGCTCGACGGCGTCGCCGCCGTCAATCCGCGGCTCAACGCCGTGATCGAGACGTTCCCCGAGCGGGTCCCGGCCTCGGACGACGTTCCGCCCGGCCCCTTCGCCGGCGTGCCCTTCCTGGTGAAGGATTTTCCGATCGAGGCGGGCGTGCGCGGCGAGATGGGCTCGCGCCTGGCCGCCGGGTTCGCGCCCGACCGCGATTCGGAGATCATGACGCGCCTGCGCGTCGCCGGCCTCGTCAACCTCGGCCGCACCGCCGCCTCCGAGCTGGGCCTGGCCGCCCTCACCGCGTCCGTCCACGCCGGCATCACCCGCAACCCCTGGGACCCCGCGCGCTCGACCGCCGGGTCCAGCGGCGGCGCCGCGGCGGCCGTCGCCGCCGGCATCGTGCCGATCGCGCAGGGCGGCGACGGCGGCGGCTCGATCCGCAACCCGGCCTCGTTCTGCGGCCTCGTCGGGCTGAAGCCGAGCCGGGGCCGCATCTCCCTGGCGCCCGACGAGGGCTATCCCTACAGCGGGATGACCGTGGTCTTCGCCCTCACCCGCAGCGTGCGCGACTGCGCCGCGCTGCTCGATGCCGTCGCCGGCCCGGCCGTCGGCGATCCCTTCGAGATTCCCGCGCCCGCGCGTCCCTGGCTCGAAGAGACCGCAAGGCCCGCCGGCCGCTTGCGCCTCGCCTTCACCGCCAGGGCCTGGTCGGGCCTCCCGGTGGACCCCGAGGTCGCGCGGGCGACCGCCGCGACGGCGGCGGCCTGCGAGCGTCTCGGCCTCGCGGTGACGGAGGCCGCGCCGGCCTTCGACTACGACGCGTTCCTGGCGGCGCAGATCGACCTGTGGTGCGCGCACACGGCGGCCAGCATCGACGCCGTCGCCCGCGCGCTCGGCCGCGCGCCGTCGGAGGCCAACCTGGAGACGACCACCTGGGCCGTCTATCGGGCGGGCAAGGAGATGTCCGCGAGCCGGTTCCTGGCCGCCGAGGCCGTCTATAACGAGGTCACCCGCGCCGTCGCGCCGTTCTTCCGCCGTCACGACGTCCTGCTGACGCCGACCAACACCGCGCTGCCGCTGCCGCTCGACCGGCACGACCTGAACGCCCCCGGCGCCACGGTCCGCGACCTGTTCGATCACCTCGCGCCGATCGAGACCTTCACCGCCCTCTTCAACGCCACCGGCCAGCCCGCGCTGTCCCTGCCGCTCCATTGGTCGCGGGCCGGCCTGCCCATCGGCATGCAGCTCGTCGGCCGCTTCGGCGACGAGGCCGCGCTGTTCCGCCTCGCCGCCGCCCTGGAGCAGGCCCTGCCCTGGCGCGAGCGCCGCCCGGCGGTTCATGTGGCGGGGTGATGTGCTTTGCCGGAAAGCGGACCACGACTTCGACACCCAATCAGCCGCCCTGCCCGCAAACACACGTCGCAGTGTAGGGGCGACCGCGCACCCGGCATCAGCATTGCGCTCCACTGTTTCCTCTGGATTCCCGCACAAATGTAGGGGCGGCCGGCGGCTGCCCGTCCATCCACAGCGCGGCATTGCCGATGCAGTGGCGAGAAGGCCGTCACATGCTGGCGCTGCCACTCCCACGCCGCGCCGATGGGCAGCGAGGTCGTTCAGGTCGGTGAAATCGGCGCAGTCGATGAGCGCACTGAATCACACTTGGCCGGCACGCCACAGTCCTCTCCCACTTTCGGGCTATGCTGTCGACTCATCTCAAGCGACTCGATCCATTCCGGCTTATCGCGAGACTGGACTGGCCGTCCCACAGTTGGGATTTGACGCCTAGACTTGTATCGGTGCATTGCAGTTAAATGTTGAAGCAGCCTACTTCATGATGGGAGAGGGGCAGCAATGCACAAACTAGACGGGCTGCAGACTAGGTTCTATCGAGCCAGATACCATCTGATCCCACAGACATCGTCCGCAGTATTCGCCAAGCGCTCGGAATCTCTCCTGTGCGAGGTGCACTGAATGACTGAGGCAGGCACCGCAGCCCCGTCAGCGCCTGTGTCATGGCCGTCGATCGACGACGTCAAACCTGACGAGGAAGGTGGGCCAGTCGCTCGGAAGGGATTCAACTACCAGGACGAGATCGCGGTCAGCTTTCTCATAGAGATGCTTGGAGACCCGATGCTCGTTAAGGTGCATTGCGAGACGCACGACGACATCGTACTGATCCGCGCAAGCCTCGGCCAAAATGGCAGATGGGCCGAGTACGTTCAGGTCAAAGCCAGCGAGCAGGAGAAACTCTGGTCAGTTGCCGATCTGTGCCAGCGGAAGAAGAAGAACGCCGGCACCTCGATCTTCGAGATTTCACTCGGGCGAGACAAACATCGAGAAGCGTCGTCATTCCGCTTGGTGACACTCAGGCCCATTGTGAACGCACTGGAACCTCTTAGCTATGAGCGCTCTTCACAGAGCCGCGCCCTCGATACTGATGTCATGAAGGCACTCTGCTCCGAATTGGAAATGCGCTTTCCAGACATCGTCTCGCCCAAGGGCAATGGAGTCGACTTCTGGCTGAAGAACTGCTTCTGGGATCAGCGTCATAGCGAGGAAGCTGTCCGAAAGGACAACCTTCTCCGACTGATCCGTCTGAGCGCAGACGAGGGTCGACCCTTACTAGTTGAACCCGCTGAGGTGATACTGGACGAGTTGCGAGCGCTAGCGAAGGCCGCCGGCGATGCCAAATGGGAACCGGACCGAGACAAGAAGATCATCACGCGAGACGCGCTCCGCGCATGGTGGGAGTGTCGGATGTGCGAACTCACCGAAGGAGCCGCCGCAAAGTCAGGTGGCAAGCTTGCTGCCAAGATGGAGGACGCAGGACTTTCAGATGATCAAATCGCCTTGGCCGTCGAGTTGCGTCGCGACTATGCGGCTGAGACAAGGGCACCCCGCTATTTGGAGGCAGACGATGCGGAGCGCCTACGACGACGCGTGCAGGCCGAAGTGTCGTCACTCCGCGCCTTATTCGTTGCCGGTCAGATCGATTTTGATGCGTCCCGCTTCCATGCCGTTTGCCTCGACCGCATGGACGCGGTGAACGCGGAGCGTGACCCGGCGGTGCACGATCAATCGGCTTTCTTAAAAGGGTGCATGTACGACATCGCCGATCGCTGTCTCCTTAGATTCACGAGGCGGATGTGATGAGGTCGCTCAACCGCGTCGGCACTCAGCCAGTCAGCTTGCCATTGTTGGCTGATGATATCGTCGAGTTCCATGCCGCCCGACTTATGCTTCTGATGCACATCTGCGGAGTCAAAGGCCGGATAGATGGCCTGACCAAGATGGCGAAGCTCGACTTCTTCGCCCGTTACCCAGACTTCTTCGAAGCTGCGCGGTCCGTAACTTCTCGAGAGGACGGTGGAGCATCGGACGAGGTCAAAGCCGACGAACGCGTGGAGTCGGCAATGGTCCGGCACCGCTACGGGCCGTGGGACAAGAGATACTACCACGTGCTTGCGCACCTTGAGGCCAAGCGGCTGATTACAGTGACCAAAGAGGGGAGATCTTACAGGATCGCGCTCACGCCACTCGGCAATGAACGGGCAACTGCACTCGCTGCGCGGCCGTCATTCGCTCCTCTCGTGAAGCGAATGCGTGATGTGAAGAAGACGTTTGGCAGCAAGACAGGCACCTTCCTGAAAGACCTAATTTATCGCCTTTTCGACAAAGAGGTCGGGGAGCGTCCGATGGGAGAGAGGATCACCCGATGAGTCCATCGTACCTGTCCCTCTCTCGCCTGGAGCGTCGCTTCTCGAACGGAAATACTGAGGAGTTGACCTTCGAGGAAGGCGTCAATCTGTTGGTCGGCCGTCCCAATACGGGGAAAACCAAGTGGCTGCAGACACTCGATTTCCTGCTCGGGGACACCGGTGAAAACCCATTTGAGGGCGCGGAGGAAGCGGGCTTAGCCGACAAGTACGACGCCGCAGCCGTCCATCTGGTGATCGGTGAGAAACAGATCCGTGTCGAGCGCCGATGGCGAGAGCCGGGTTCCAAGTCGAAGGTCTTCGTTGACGGCGAGGGTATGCCGGCGCGCGATTTTCAGCACTGGCTCATGGACCAGTTGAACATTCCATTGCTCCATTTTCCGAAAGGTAATCCGATGTCCGGCCAGACTTGGCCAGAGCTCAGCTTCCGGATGCTCCTCCGGCATATCTATCGGCAGCAGCGGTTCTGGGGTGGCATCGCGGACCAGCAACCGGAAGGGGAGCAGCACGCTTGTCTACTACAGTTTCTCGGGTTAGCCGAGCGGATTTACACCGAAGAGTACGGGCAGCTGATCGACCTGAAGATGCAAGCTGAAAAACTGAAGGCCCGACGGGAGCAGTATAGCCAGACCCTTGAGGAATTGGCCCGCGACATACTCGGAGAGCCCGGAATAACCGTCAGCGTAACCGCGGGGTCGATAAAAGCGGCGTTGGACCGCCTTAACCGCAAAGTCGAGGACCTGCAAGAGCGCCGAAATGAAATCTTAGCCGCTGGTAGCCAACAGGCGCTTGCGCCGGAACACCGAGGGCACGTTGAAGGGCTGGGCGAGGAGCGAGCCAACGTTGTGGTCAAGCTAGAGGAGGATCGCCGCAAGCTAAAATCCGCTGCAGATCGCATTGACGAAATGCGCCGCTATCGTGGCGATCTCACTGATGAGTTAGATCGCATCGCCCGCACAGAGGATGCCGGTACGGTGCTCGCCGATCTTCGGATCACCCACTGTCCTGCATGTGATCAAGCTATCGCGGAGAGAAGGGCCGATTCGGAATACTGTTTCCTCTGTCGTCGGCGCTTGCCGGAGGAGCCCGTGATCGAGGAACTCGGGTCAGTACGCTTGCGCTTTGAAAGCGAGCGGCTGTCCGGCGAGCTTAAAGAGGCGGACGAACTATTGGATGTGTTGCGCCGGGAGCACGGCAAGTTGAGCAGAGAAGTGTCGGACGCAGAGGAGACACTTCGCCTAATCGAACGGGAACTTGCACCTGCAAGACAAGCGGTAGCTGCCTTTGTGCAGGAAGATGTCAGCGCCATTGACGTTGCCCTTGGCCAAGCCAGCGAACGCGAGCGCCAGATCAGAAGAATTTCTGCGGCGCTTGAGGTCGGCTCCGATCTCACCAAGAAGATCGATGCTCTCGAAAAGCAAATCGAACCTCTACAAGAACGAGTCGAGCAAATCCTTAACGCGACCGACTTCGACGCTGCAGCCAGCCTTCTCGAAGACGGCATGAACGATTACCTCAATGGCATAAACTCGCAACGCCCAGATGTTTGGCGTCACAGCCAGGTAAACGTCGACATATCAAGATCAGGTTTCACGATTAGGGTGGGCCGCCGCCGGTGGAATGCCGTGCTCGGCGGAACTGATACCCTTTACTTCCTGATGGCGTATCACTACGGCCTACTCACACTCAGCGACAAGGTAGGGCGCCACTATCCTGGCCTAGCCATCATCGACCTACCGGGAGAGTTCGCGGGCGAGGCTGTCGAGGATAAGGAGAATTTTATTGTCCAGCCATTCATCGACCTACTGAGTCGGGATGAGTATCAGGGGGCGCAGCTCATCATGACAGGAGCTTCTTTCATCGGCCTCCAGGGTGCGCACCTCCGACGTTTGACGCACGTACACGTAGCCTGAAGAGCATAGCAGATCAATTTTCGGCAGATCGATGACGAGCCCATAGCCCTCAGTTGCTTGAGCGGAGTGTTGACGTGGTGATCTGCGGCTGTGAGATAACGGAACTCCCACGGTCCGTTTCGGGTCGGAAAATAATGGGGTTAGATAGGCTATCACTGGCTGATCTAGAACGGCGCAGTCGTGCGGGAGATGATTGTTCGGCCAATCCGCTGGTTGTGGGACGCTATAAGGATTGGCGCTCGGATCTCGACACGACATCCCTATAGATCTCGTCTAGAGAGATCGAGTTATTCACGGACTCCAGGGTAAGCGCGTCGGCATCCGTGTATGTGACGCTCTCGCATCCATCCTCGACGCGGCGATTGATCCCACCTCCTGCCGATGCTGCTCGGCCAAGACGTGTTCGCGCAGTGAATCGATCGCCTGATGGGCGACGAGCTTGTCCTGGGTGTCGCGCGCGGCCGTCTCCGGCGACAGCACCTCGACAATCAGCAGCGGCCGCCGCTTGAAGTAGGGTTCGGCATCGCTGCGGTCGCAGGCGACGAACACGTCGGGGTAATAGAAGTCGTCGCCGACCCGGAGCTTCATCATGCTGGTAAACACGCGGCAGCCGGTTCCTCCCAGATGCCCATGCAGCGCAGCCATGAACGCTCCGGCAATCAGGTTGTGAGGTGCCGTCTCCGCCAGCATGGTTTAGGAGTCGTCTCCGGTGAACGCGTGCCGGACATCACCGACCCTCTCGCCTTCGAGATACTCCTCGACGGTGATCGGTCGCGTCCCTGTCAGCGTCGCCACAAACCCTTATCGCGCTCTCGCTTGAGGTTGACCTTATCACAATGTTGATAGGCAGAACATCTTGACAACTCGATGGTTCGTTCTTATACTAGAACATTTGACGAACTCGTTACAGCCCCATCCAACAGGCCGTCCGGAGCCGAATCCGTGTCCAATCCATCGACCGCCACCGTCCTCCCGCCCGACCGTCGCGGCCGCCTCAACAACGGCAATCCCGCCGGCGATTTCCTGGCCGCGCCGCGTTGCGGAGCCAAGACCCGGGCGGGCTGCGCCTGCCGGCAGCCGGCCATGCGCAACGGCCGTTGCCGCCTGCATGGCGGCCTCAGCACCGGGGCGCGCACGGCGGCCGGCCGCGAGCGCTGCCGTCGTGCGCCCTGGAAGCATGGCGCCCGCTCGGCCCAGGTCGCCGCCCTGCGCCGCCAGGCCCGCCTCCACCTCCGCCGCGTCCGGTTTCTGGTCGGCCTCGCCAATGGCCGGCCCGCTGGGCATGGGGTGCCTCGTTCACATTTCCGATCCGGCGTCGGGGCGCGCCCCTCCGGCCGCCCGAGCCGCCATACCGGCGGGCGGCCACGCGGAGTCGCCCCGGCACCCCGTCCCGCCGCCGATGTCCGTCCGGCATCACCCGGAATTTCACCGCCGAATCCCGCTGGGCATGGGGTGCTTCGTTCATTTTTCGGCTTTGCGCCCCTCGTCCGCGGGCTGCGCCGCCTCTGGACCTGATCTATGATGCCCAAACCCATGGCCGCGCCGCTCCCCGTCGCCCACAACCTGCCGGAATTCACCGTCAGCGAGATCAGCGCCGCGGTGAAGCGCACCCTCGAGGGCACCTTCGAGCGGGTGCGCGTGCGCGGCGAGGTGTCGAAGCCCAACTATCACGGCTCCGGCCACCTCTATTTCAGCCTCAAGGACGAGAACGCCGTCATCGACGCCTGCGCCTGGCGCTCCACCGTCGCTCGCCTGAAGCTGCGGCTGGAGCACGGCATGGAGGTCGTGGTCACCGGCCGCGTCAGCAGCTATCCCGGCAGCTCCAAGTACCAGATCGTCATCGACTCCGTGGAGCTGGCCGGCGAGGGCGCCCTCCTCAAGATGCTGGAGGACCGCCGCAAGCGCCTCGCCGCCGAGGGCCTGTTCGATGCCGCCCGCAAGAAGCCGCTGCCCTTCCTGCCGGAGGTGATCGGCGTCATCACCTCGCCGACCGGCGCCGTCATCCGCGACATCCTGCACCGCCTGGCCGATCGCTTCCCCCGCCGCGTCATTCTGTGGCCGGTCAAGGTCCAGGGCGACGACGCGGCCGCCCAGGTCGCCGCCGCCATCCGCGGCTTCAACGCGCTGCTCGCCGGCGGCCCGGGGGAGATTAAGGTCCCGCGCCCCGACCTCCTCATCGTCGCGCGCGGCGGCGGCAGCCTCGAAGACCTCATGCCCTTCAACGAAGAGGAGGTGGTGCGCGCCGCCGCCGCCAGCGCCATCCCCCTCATCTCGGCCGTCGGCCACGAGACCGACACCACCCTCATCGACTTCGCCGCCGACCGCCGCGCGCCGACGCCGACCGCCGCCGCCGAGATGGCCGTGCCCGTGCGCACCGAGCTGCTCACCGAGACCCTCGACCATGGCCGCCGCCTGATCGGCGCCCTGCTGCGCCTGGTCGAGGAGCGCCGCGTCCGCCTGGAGGGCCTCGCCCGCGGTCTCGGCCAGCCGCAGCGGCTGATCGAGGAGATGGCGCAGCGCCTCGACGTCTGGACCGAGCGGCTGTTCAACGCCCCCCGCGCCTATTTCGGCAGCCGCTTCGACCGCCTGGCGCATCTTTCCGCCGCGCTGCCGACGCCGAAGCAGCAGCTCGCGCGCGCCGCCCAGACCCTCGAGCACTGCGCCGCCGATCTGATCCAGTCCGTGCAGGCCCTCCTCACCGGCAAGCGGCATGCCTTCGAGCGCACGGCCGCGCATCTGCGCCGCGAGTCGATCGAGCAGCGCATCTCCCGCGGCTACCTCCAGGTCGATTCGCTCGGCAACCTGCTCGACAGCTATTCCTACGAGAACGTGCTGGCCCGCGGCTTCGCCCTCGTGCGCGACATCGCCGACCGCCCGGTGACGACCGCGACTGCGGTGACTCTCGGCGACGGCCTGACCATCCAGTTCGGCGACGGCGAGGTCGCGGCCACCGCCGGCCGCCACGTGCAGAAGACCCGGCCGCGCGCCTCGAAGACGCGCGATCCGCGCCAGGGGAACCTCCTGTGACCGCGCCGCTCTCGCCTGACTCCATCCCTTTTCCTGTCGCCCCGCGCTATCGCATGCACACGTCTCTGCAGACCCATCCTGCGTCCTTCGACAAGCTCAGGATGAGGGAAAATCTTACCGGCACGAAGAAAATCCCTCATCCTGAGCTTGTCGAAGGACGCACGTCGATAATCCCAGTCTCCTGCCTGCTTTCGCGGGCATGACACTGAAGGGAGAGGCAAAGTGAGGATGGTACCGTGACCCTCAGCCGTCGCGCCGCTATCGCCCTGGTGCCGCTGCTCGCCGGCCTCGGAGTCGCGCGCCGCGCCAGGGCTGCGGAGGTCGACGGCCACTTCACGCAGGGCGGCCTCGTCTTCGGCCGCGCCGCCGCCGGCAGCCGCGTCACGCTCGACGGCGAATCCGTCCGCGTCGGCGGCGATGGCCGCTTCCTGCTCGGCTTCGGCCGCGATCACCCGCCGCAGGCGTCGCTGGCCGTCACGCAGGCCGACGGCCGGACGGAGTCGCGGCAACTGGCGATCGCCCAGCGCAGCTACGACATCCAGCGCATCGACGGGTTGCCGCAGAACCAGGTCGAGCCGGGCGCGGACGAGCTCAAGCGCATCAAGGCCGAGCAGGCGCGCATCAACGCCGCGCGGGCGCGCGACACCGATCTGCCGCACGCCTTCGACGGATTCGAGTGGCCGGCCATCGGCCCGATCAGCGGCGTCTATGGCAGCCAGCGCATCCTCAACGGCGAGCCGCGCCGGCCGCATTTCGGGGTCGATGTCGCCGCCCCCGTCGGCACGCCGCTCAAGGCGCCGGCCGGCGGCATCGTCTCGCTCGCCGACGCCGACCTGTTCTTCACCGGCGGCACGGTCATGATCGATCACGGCCGCGGCCTGTGCTCGATCTTCGCCCACATGCAAACGGTGACGGTGAGGGAGGGGGACAAGCTCGCGAAGGGCGACGTCGCCGGCACCCTCGGCGGCACCGGCCGCGCCACCGGCCCGCATCTGCATTGGGGCATGTACCTGTTCGGCACGCCGCTCGATCCGCAGCTCCTGGCGCCGCCGATGCCGGTTTAACGCTCAGCAGAACGGCTGCAGGTTGTGGAGGAACTGCTCGGCGGCGCGCCGCCAGGAATATTGCAAGGCCAGCTCGCGGCAGCGCTCCGGCGGAATCGCGAGCGCCCGCCGCGCCGCCGCCGCCAGGTCCTCGTCGAGCACGCCCACACCGGTGCCGTCGACGATGTCGAGCGGTCCCGGCACCGGATAGGCGGCGACCGGCAGGCCCGAGGCCAGCGCCTCCAGCAGCACCAGGCCGAAGGTGTCGGTGCGGCTGGGAAAGACGAAGAGGTCGGCGGCGGCATAGTGCGCGGCCAGCTCCTCGCCGAGCTTGGCGCCGACGAAGCGGGCGTCGGGGTACTTGCGGCGCAGCTCCGGCAGCTGCGGCCCGTCGCCCACCACCAGCTTGCTGCCGGACAGGTCGAGACGGAGGAAGTCCTCGATGTTCTTCTCCACGGCGATGCGGCCGACATAGAGATGGATCGGCCGCGGCAGACCGTCGAAGCCCTTGCCGCGCGGCCGGAACAGTTCGGTGTCGACGCCGCGAGACCAGCGCCGGATGTTGCGGAAGCCGCGCCCCGCCAGCTCCCGCTCCATCGACCGCGTCGCCACCATCACGCCCGAGGACGGCCGGTGGAAGCGTCGCATCAGGCGGTAGGTCGCCGCGACCGGGATCTTGGTGCGCGCGCGGATATATTCGGGAAAGCGCGTGTGATAGGCGGTGGTGAAGGGCAGGCGGCGGCGCATGCAGTAGCGGCGCGCGGCCTGGCCCAACGGCCCCTCCGTCGCGATATGGATGGCGCAGGGCTGGAAGGAGTCGATCAGCTTTGGCAACCGCCGGCCCGGCAGCACCGCCAGGCGGATCTCGGGATAGGTCGGGCAGGGCAGGTTGGCGAAGAGATCGGGCGAGATCACGCGCAGCTCGTGACCCAGCTCCTCGAGTTCCTGGCGCGTGCGCAGCAGGGTGCGGACGACGCCGTTGATCTGCGGCGCCCAGGCGTCGGTCACGATGAGGATGCGCATCACTCGGCGGCGGCGAGCTTCTGATGAATGTCGAACATGGACAGCTTGCGCACCGCCGGCCAGTCGATGATCTCGAGCCGGCCGTCGCGGTGCTCGACCAGCGCGGTGCAACTCTCGACCCAGTCGCCGTCGTTGCAGTAGAGCACCGATCCGATCTGCCGCATCTCGGCCTTGTGGATGTGGCCGCAGATGACGCCGTCGACGCCGCGCTTCTTCGCCTCCTCGGCGACGGCCTGCTCGAAGTTGCTGATGTACTCGACCGCGTTCTTGACCCGCTGCTTCAGATGCGCGGAAAGCGACCAGTAGGGATAGCCGAACCAGCGGCGGGTGACGTTGTACCAGTGGTTCACCATCAACAGGATGTGATAGGCGCGGTCGCCCAGGAAGGCGAGCCAGCGGGCATAGCGGACGACGCCGTCGAAGGAGTCGCCATGCAGGATCAGGAAGCGGCGGCCGTCGGCGGTCTCGTGGATCGCCTCGTTCGCCACCGTCACGCCGCCGAACTGCATGTCGGCGTAGTCGCGCAGCGGCTCGTCGTGGTTGCCCGGCACATAGACGACCTTGGTGCCCTTGCGGGCCTTGCGCAGGACCTTCTGGACGAAGTCGTTGTGGCTCTGCGCCCAGAACCAGCTGCGCCGCAGCCGCCAGCAATCGATGATGTCGCCGACGAGGTAGAGATAGTCCGATTCATTATGTCTAAGGAAATCGAGGAGAAACTCCGCCTTGCAGCCGCGGGTGCCGAGATGCACATCGGAGATCCAGATGGCCCGGTAGCGATTTACGGCGATGGATTCCATGATCTGCGCGAAGTTATCCACAGGATGAGTCGAGCTACATCAACATCTCCTGAAGAATCAACCGCAGTGCATTGAAATCCGGTTAGAACTCTAAAGAATTCATGAAAACTTAACTGGCGGTACATTGAATATTCACGCCACTGTCACCGACCGCCGATCCGTCGTCATGTTCAGCGAAAGCACCGTGTTGTTGCGCCACACCGAAGCGTCATCTGCACCCTCTCCCCGCCGCATGACCGTCGTCTTCAATCCGACGGCAGGCGGGCGCCGCCGCGTCCGGCTCGAGCGGACGCTGACGCTGCTGCGCGCGGCCGGCTGCGAGGTGGCGGTGTGCGCCACGGCCGCGCGCGGCGACGCGGAGACGATCGCGCGCCACTTCGGCAGCGCGCCGGCGGCCGCGGACCTGCTGGTCGTCGCCGGCGGCGACGGCACCATCAACGAGGCGGTCAACGGCCTGCTGTCGAACGGCGGCGCGTCCGCACCCCTGGCTTTGGTGCCGTTGGGCACGGCTAACGTCCTCGCGGCGGAGATCGGCCTGGCCACATCGCCGGCCGTCGTCGCCCGCACCATCGCGCGGGGAGAAACCGCCCCCGCCTATGTCGGCATGGCCAACGGCCGCTGCTTCACCGCCATGGCCGGCGTCGGCTTCGACGCCCATGTCGTCGCCAACGTCGACCTCCGGCTGAAGCGTCGGCTCGGCAAGGGCGCCTACGTGCTGGAGTCGATCCGCCAGCTGTTCCGCTTCCGCTTCCCGCGCTATCGCGTGACGGTCGACGGGCAAGCCTTCGAGGCGGCCTCGGTCATCGTCGCCAAGGGGCACTATTATGCCGGCCGCTATGTCTGCGCGCCCGCGGCGCGCCTCGACCGGCCGGAGTTCCATGTCTGCCTGTTCGAGCGCGGGGGGCGCTGGAATGCGATCCGCTATGCCCTGGCCCTGGCGCTCGGGCGCCTGCCGCGACTCGCCGACTTCCGCATCGTTCCCGGCCGGTCGGTGACGATCGAGGGGCCACCGGGCGATCCCGTCCAGGGTGACGGCGACGTCATCGCCCGCCTGCCGGCGCGCATCGAGATCGCCCCCCAGCCGCTCCGCCTGATCGTTCCGCTGGAGCCCGACCGCACCGGCTGACGCTGCCGCAATTGCGCCACGGCGGCGCTGCGGTTCCGCCATGGCCGCAAGCGAGGCTCCTGGCCGGCGCGGGACGGGAGAGCGACATGACCGGCAGCTATGACCTGGCGATCGTCGGCGGCAGTTTCGCCGGCCTGGTCTGCGCCCGCTCGGCGGCCCTGCGCGGCCTGCGCACGCTGGTGCTGGAGACGCAGCCGGCGCCGGGGCACCGCATCCGCACCACGGGACTGCTGGTCAAGGAGGTGGCCGAGCGCTGGGAGGTGCCGCCGCGCTGCACCCGGCGCATCCGCGGCGTGCGGCTCTACGGCCCGTCGCTGTCCTTCATCGACCTCGATTCACCCGGCTACTACTTCCTCGCTACCGACACGGCACGGCTCATGGCCTGGTTCGCACGGGAGGCCGGCCGGGCCGGCGCCAGCCTGCGGTTCGGCGTTCCGTTCCGCGGCGCCGAGCGCGCCGATGACCGGATCGAACTGCGCGGCTGCGGCGCGCGGACGCGCTTCCTGGTCGGCGCCGACGGCGCCCGTTCGGCCGTGGCGCGCGATCTCGGGCTCGGCCGCAACCGCGCCTTCCTGCTGGGGGTCGAGGCGGAGGTCGTCGGGCTGCGCGGCCTCGATCCCGACCGGCTGCACTGCTTCCTCGATTCGGCGCTGATCCCCGGCTATATCGGCTGGGCCTTCATGGGCGTCGGCGGCATCGCCCAGGTCGGTCTTGCCTGCCGCCGCCCGGCCCGGCCGGACCTGCAGGCGTTCCTCGCCAAGCTGGCCCGCTGCTGCGACACCGGCGACATCACCATTGTCGGCCGGCGCGGCGGCCTCATCCCGGTCGGCGGACGGGTCGCGCCGTTCGCGGGCGACCGGGTCCTGCTCGTCGGCGACGCGGCCGGCATCGTCTCGCCGCTCACCGCCGGCGGCATCCACACGGCGCTCGACTCCGGCTGGCGCGCCGCCCATGCCGTCGCCGATCACCTGCTCGACGGCGCGCCGCCACCGCACTGCGTGATCGGCGACGCCTACCCGCGCTTCGCCTGGAAGCGCGGGTTGCGCCGGCTGCTCGACGCCGGGCCGCCGAATCGGCTGATCGACGCCGCGCTCGGCACCGCGCCGCTGCGCGCGCTGGCGCAGACGATCTACTTCCACCGCCGGAGCCTGCTGTCGGCCTG
Source organism: Dongiaceae bacterium (assembly GCA_050180895.1). Taxonomy (GTDB): domain Bacteria; phylum Pseudomonadota; class Alphaproteobacteria; order Dongiales; family Dongiaceae; genus JBGPEQ01. Next base: position 4,793 of record JBFXDS010000020.1, on the reverse strand, counting down.
CGGCTGGAGCGACCTGCTGCGCGGCGAGAACCGGCGCGCCACCGGAATGTAGGAACGATTTCCTGATCTACAAGCCGGCTACCGTCATGCCGTCGAGGCGGATGGTCGGCGCGTCGGTCCCGTAGCGGAATTCCAGGTCGCTCGCCGGCGTCAGGTTGAGGAACATGTCGGCGAGGTTGCCGGCGATGGTCACCTCGCTCACGGGATAGGCGATCTCGCCATGATCGATCCAGAAGCCGGCGGCGCCGCGGCTGTAGTCGCCGGTGATGCCGTTCACGCCCATGCCCATGAGCTCGGTGACGTAGAAGCCGGAGAGAATGCCGCCGATCATCTCCTTCGGGGACAGCCGGCCGGCCTCCATGTAGAGGTTCGTCAGCGAGGGCGAAGGCGGCGATGAGGTGCCGCGGGCCGCATGGCCGGTGCTCTTGAGCCCGAGCTGGCGCGCCGACCGCAGATCGAGCACCCAGGTCGTCAGCACGCCCTTCTCGATGATGGCGCGCCGGCGGTTGGCGATACCTTCGCCGTCGAACGGCTTCGAGTTCGGGCCGCGCGGCCGATGCGGATCGTCGATGATCGTCACGTCGGCGGCGAAGACGCGCTGGCCCAGCTTGTCCTTGAGGAAGCTCGTGCCGCGCGCGATCGCGGCGCCGTTGATGGCGCTCGCGAGATGGCCGAGCAGGCCGCGGGAGACGCGCGGATCGAAGAGGATCGGCACCTTGGCGGTGGCGGTCTTGCGCGGATTGAGCCGCTTCACGGCCTTCTCGCCGGCGCGCTTGCCGACGGCGGCCGGGTCCTCGAGGTCGGCGCCGTAAACGGCGCTGGCGTGGTCGTAGTCGCGTTCCATGCCGGTGCCTTCGCCGGCCAGCACGGAGACGCCGACGCCATGATGCGATCGGGAATAGGTGCCGTGAAAGCCGTTCGAGCCGACGAGGGTGATGGTGGAGCGGCTCCAATCGGCTTCCGCGCCTTCGGAATTGGTCACGCCGGGAACGGCGAGGGCGGCGGCCTCGACGGATTTCGCGCGCTCCTTCAGCAAGTCGATGGCCGGCTCCTGCGGGTCGCTCAGGTCGATCACCGGACTGCGGCGGCTCAACTCGGCAGGATCGGCGAGGCCGCAGAATGGATCGTCCGGCACGATCCGCGCCATTGCGACGGCGCGCTCGACAAGGTCGGCCAGCGTGGCGGGCGCCGTGTCGGTGGTCGAGACGATCGCCTGCCGCTTTCCGATGAAGACGCGCAGGCCGAGATCGCGACTCTCCGCGCGCTCCAGCTTCTCCGGCTTGCCGAGCCGCTGCGCCACGGACACCGCCGCGCTCTCGACCAGCACCGCGTCGGCGGCGTCGGCGCCGGCCTTGCGCGCGCGGGCGATCAAGTCACCAAGCAGCGTGGCGGCGGCACCGGCCGATGGGAGCGGCGCTGGCGCCATCGCTGCGCTCCGTGGCGTCGGGCGTCGCCGTGGCGACGGCGGCGTCTTTGCGGCAACCCTGGCGGCAGGCCGACGCGCAGTCTTCGGCTTGGCTTTCACGACTGCGGCCTTCTTGACCGCTGTCTTCTTCGCGGCCGATTTTTTCCTCGCGATCGTCTTCGCGGGGGATTTCCGCGCCGCTGCCTTGCGGGACGGCGGGCGTGGTTTCCCGGCGGATGTCGCGCGGCGCGGCGCGGTCTTCCTACGCGCGGTCTTGCGGGCGGCCATGTACTCCTCGCTCTCTCTGCTGCACCGAGATAGGTGATCTACCGGAGCGCGAAGCGCAAGACCGGCAATTGCCGACCGGGCTCGAGGTCGGATGATCGGCTGCCGATACGCCGCGCGCCCATCTTCAGGTAGAAGCCTTCCGCATGCGGGTCGCTGACCACGATCAGCGCCGCATAGCCCAGGTCGCGCGCCGTGGCGACGGCATGAGTCCAGAGGGCCCGGCCGATGCCGCGACCGACCCGGTCGTCATCGACGAACAGATAGTCGAGCCCCACACCATCGGCCTCCGGCTCGAAGCCATAGAAGCCCACGACGCGGCCGTCCAGCTCGGCCACGTAGTGCGGACGCGATTCGATGTTGCCCGCCTTGAGCGTCATGACGGCCCGGCAGCGCGCCAGGAAGGCTGCGTCATAGCCCCAGTAGGCCTTCGAACGCAGGCTGAGATCAGTCAGGATCTCCGCCTCGTCGGCGCGGGCGGGACGGACCCGCACCGACACGTCTCTTGCATCCACTTCGGCAGGTGCGATAGGCGATTTGCGCATTGGTCAGTTCCGCGTCGGCATGCGAGTCTGCGGCCCGCAGCCGCCCACGTACGCACAACCAACTCTTCCACGGCCCCGATGCTTCCCATCCTGCTGGTCATCGCGGCCGTTACGCTCTACGCGGTCATCGACGCCCTGGCGAAGGTGATGGTGCAGGACATGGACGTGCTGCAGATCATCTGGTCGCGGTTTGCCTTCGCGCTGCCGCTGCTGCCGCTGTTCGTGGGCAGCCGCTGGCCGGAGCTGTGGCGCACCGACCGGCCCGGCCTGCAGGTTGCGCGCGGCCTGATCCCCGTCGTCGCCGGCGGCGCCATCGTCCTGGCGCTCAAGGTCATGCCGCTCGCCGATGCCACGGCGCTCCTGTTCGTCTCGCCGCTCATGCTGACGGCGCTGGCCGTGCCGCTGCTGAAGGAACGGGTCGGACTCCATCGGTGGACGGCCGTGGTCGTCGGGTTCCTGGGCGTGCTGGTCATCGTCCGGCCCGGCGGCGAGACCATGCAATGGGCGGCGCTGCTGCCGCTGGTGACGGCCTTCCTCTACGCGCTCTATCAGATCGCGACGCGCGTCCTGAGCCGCAGCACGCCGGCACCGACCACCTTCGTCTACATGGTCGTGGTCGGCACGGTGGTCTCGTCCCTGGCGCTGCCGTTCGTCTGGCGAACGCCGGACGCCATGGGCTGGGCGATGATGGCGGCATCCGGGCTGCTGCACGGCCTTGCCCACTACCTGGTCACGCGCGCCTTCGCGCTGGCTCCCGCCGCCGTGCTGGCGCCCTACAACTATGCGCAACTCGTCGGCGCCAGCCTGATCGGCTATGCCGCCTTCGGCCACCTGCCGGACGGTTGGACCATCGGCGGCGCCGTCATCATCGTCGCCGCCGGACTCTATGTGGCCTACCGCGAACGGCGGCTGGCGCGGCTCAGCGGAAGCCCGGCTCATCGAAGCTCCTGAGCTTGCGGGAATGGAGCTGGTCGGTGCCGGCCTCGCGCAGGATGCGGATGGCCTCGAGGCCGATCCGCAGGTGCTGCTTGACGCTGCCGCGGTAGAAGGCGTTGGCCATGCTCGACAGCTTGATCTCGCCATGCAGCGGCTTGTCGGAGACGCAGAGCAGGGTGCCGTAGGGGACGCGCAGGCGGAAGCCGTTGGCGGCGATGGTGGCGCTCTCCATGTCGATGGCGATGGCGCGCGACTGGCTGAAGCGGCGGTACAGCTCGTCGTAGCGCAGCTCCCAGTTGCGGTTGTCGGTGGAGGCGACGGTGCCCGTGCGCATGCGGATCTTCAGGTCCGGGCCCTTGAGGCCGGTGATGCGGGCCACCGCCTCCTGCAGCGCGACCTGGATCTCGGCGATGGGTGGCACCGGCACCCAGAGCGGCAAGTCCTGGTCGAGCACGTGATCCTCGCGGATGTAGGCGTGGGCGAGGGCATAGTCGCCGAGCTTCTGCGAGCGCCTGAGGCCGCCGCAATGGCCGATCATCAGCCAGCAATGCGGGCGCAGCACGGCGATGTGGTCGGTGATGGTCTTGGCGTTGGAGGGGCCGATGCCGATGTTGACCAGGGTGATGCCCAGGCGGTCGGCGCGCTTCAGATGATAGGCCGGCATCTGCGGCAGATGGCGCGGCGGCTCGCCGCTCACCTCGGCGCCGCCGAAACGGGGGTTCGGCCAGACGACGTTGCCGGGCTCGACGAAGGCGGCGTATTCGTCGCCCGAGCGCGCCTGCTTGCGGCCGAGGGCGACGAACTCGTCGACATAGCGCTGGTAGTTGGTGAAGAGCATGAAGCGCTGGAAATGCTCCGGATCGGTGCCGGTGTAGTGGAAGATGCGCTGCAGCGCGAAATCGACGCGCTCGGCCGTGAACAGCGCCAGCGGCAGCGGATCGCCCGGCGTCTGCGCATAGGTGCCGTTAGCGATCGAATCGTCCATGGCCGCGAGGTCGGGCAGCGTGAACACCGCCTCCATCGCCTGCAGGTCGCCGGTCGTGAGGGCGGCGGTCGCCTGCTCGATGACGAAGGGCAGCGGAATGCGGCGCCGGCTGACGCCGACCTGCACGGGCACCTTGTGATAGCGCAGCAGCAGGTCGATCTGCTCGCGGTAGTAGTCGGCGAAGAGGTCGGGCCGCGTCAGCGTGGTGCCGTAGGTGCCGGGGTAGGGCACGCTGCCGAAGGCCGGGCGGCCCTCATCCAGCAGGTTGCTCAGCTCGACGGTGATGCCGAGATAGGGATAGCAGGCGGCGCCCGTGTCCTCGCCGACGCGTTCGCCGGCGAGGAATCGCTCGAAGCGCGCGCGGATCAGCTGCCGGCCCGCCTCGTAGATCTCGGTGACGGCGCCGAGCGCCGCATCCGGATCGGTGAAGCTGCGCAGGCCGCCGACGCGGCCGTGTCCACCCTCGGCCATGGCTAGGCTTCGCTCTCCTCGCATGTCACTCCGGCTTTCGCCGCTATCACATGCACACATCTTTGTTGACCGGAATTGTGAAGGCTGACTCCCTGATGGAAGTGATTCGTCGCGGAGGGGGGCGTGTGGAAGCGGTTTTCGAGCTGGGGCGGTTTGGCGACCGCCG
>JBFXDS010000019.1:0-61420 GCA_050180895.1 Dongiaceae bacterium | reverse complement strand
AATCCCTCGCACCCCATCGCACCCTCCGTCAGACAATCGCTGGTCGACGGAATCACCATGGCAATTCCGGTGCAATCCAAAAAATCGTCACTCCCACCCCAAACATTCACAAGCTCTCAGGATGAGGGGTTTTCTTCGTGCCAGTAAAATTTTCCCTCATCCTGAGCTTGTCGAAGGACGCAGGATGGTTGTGCAGAGATGTGTGCATGCGATAGCGCGAAGGCGGGGGTCCAGAGCGAGCGACGAGCCGTTGCCCTGGATTCCCGCTTTCGCGGGAATGACAATCCAAATAAATTGCCGCCAATCAATCTTGGGGAGGAGCCTTCATGCCTGCCGCAACGCAGAAAACCGTCAGCCCGATCGACGGCAGCGTCTATGTCGAGCGCAAGCTGGCGACCCGGCCCGAGATCGCCAAGGCGCTGCAGGGCGCCCGCAAGGCGCAGGCGGCCTGGAAGCATGTGCCGGTCGCCGAGCGCGGCAGGATCGTCGGCAAGGCCGTCGACTACTTCGTCGCCCACAAGGACAAGATCGCCGAGGAGCTGACGCGCCAGATCGGCCGGCCCATCGCGCAATCGCCTGGCGAGATGCGCGGCTTCGAGGAGCGCGCCCGCTACATGATCGAGGTCGCAGCCGAGGCGCTCGCCGACATCGACGCCGGGCCGAAGGCCGGCTTTACCCGCTTCGTCCGCCGCGAGCCGCTCGGCACCGTCTTCATCATTGCACCCTGGAACTATCCCTATCTCACCGCCGTCAACGGCGTCGTGCCCGCGCTCATGGCCGGCAACACGGTCATCCTCAAGCATTCGGCGCAGACCCCTCTCTGCGCCGAACGCTTCGCCGCCGCCTTCAAGGCCGCCGGCCTGCCCAGGGGCCTGTTCCAGCACCTGCACCTGTCGCACGACGACACGCTGAAGCTCATCGGCACCGACGGCATCGACTACGTCAACTTCACCGGCAGCGTGCCGGCCGGCCACGCCGTCGTGCAGGCCGCCGCCGGCCGCTTTATCGGCCTCGGCCTGGAGCTCGGCGGCTGCGACCCGGCCTATGTGCGCGCCGACGCCAACCTGCCGCACGCCATCGAGAATCTGGTGGACGGCGCCATGTTCAATTCCGGCCAGTCCTGCTGCGGCATCCAGCGCGTCTACGTCCACCAGGACGTCTACAAGCCGTTCCTGGAGGGCTTCGTCGACCTCGCCAACCGGTATCGCCTCGGCAACCCGCTGGAGAGCGGCACCAACCTCGGCCCGGTCGTGCGCGCCAAGGCCGCCGACGAGATTCGCAAGCAGGTCGCCAAAGCGGCGCGCCAGGGCGCGAAGCCGCTCATCGACGCCAAGCGCTTCGCCGCCGACAAGAAGGGCACCGCCTATGTCGCGCCGCAGGTGTTCAAGGTCGACAGCAACCGCAATTCCGTCATGCAGGAGGAATGCTTCGGCCCGGTCGCCGGCATCATGAAGGTGCGCAGCGACGAGGAGGCCATCCGCCACATGAACGACAGCGCCTTCGGGCTCACCGCCGCCATCTGGACCTCCGACGAGAAGGCCGCCCTCGCCATCGGCGACCGCGTCGACACCGGCACCTGGTTCATGAACCGCTGCGACTATCTCGATCCCGCCCTCGGCTGGGTCGGCGTGAAGGATTCCGGTCGCGGCTGCACCCTCTCCCGCGTCGGCTACGAGGTCCTGACCCGCCCGAAGTCGTTCCACCTGCGGACAGTGGCCTAGCGGCTGCGCTATGCGATCGCTCTCCCCACGTGTCACCCCGCGAAAGCGCTATCGTATTCGCACAAGGCCGCGAGTCGAATCAATTGCTTGCAGGAGACTGGGATTGCCGACGTGCGTCCTTCGACAAGCTCAGGATGAGGGATTTTCTTCGTGCCAGTAAGATTTTTTCTCATCCCGAGCTTGTCGAAGGACGCACGATGATTCTGCAGAGATGTGTGCAAGCGATAGCGCGAGAAGCGGGGGTCCAGGGCAACCGCACCATCACTCCCCCTGGACCCCCGCTTTCGCGGGGGTGACAATGGAGGGGAGTGTGAAACATCGAACCCGGAATCCATCATGACCACCGACGCCTCCTCGCTCCGCGGTAACTGGAACTATCCGACCAAGATCCGCTTCGGCATCGGCCGCATCGCCGAGTTGCCCGCCGTCTGCCGGGAGCTCGGCCTCAAACGGCCGCTGATCGCCACCGATCCCGGCCTCGCCGGCCTGCCCATGATCAAGGACGCGCTCGCCGCTCTCACGGCCGCCGGCCTCGGCGCCGCCGTCTTCAGCGACATCAAGGGCAACCCGATCGGGAAGAACGTGGAGGACGGTCTCGCCGTCTACCGCGCCGGCAAGCATGACGGCGTCGTCGCCTTCGGCGGCGGCAGCGCGCTCGACGCCGGCAAGGCGATTGCCCTGATGACCGGCCAGAAACGTCCGATCTGGGATTTCGAGGACGTCGGCGACAACTGGACGCGCGTCGATCCCGCGGGCGTCGCGCCGATCATCGCCGTGCCCACGACCGCCGGCACCGGATCGGAGGTCGGCCGCGTCTCCGTCATCACCAACGAGAAGACGCACCAGAAGAAGCTGATCTTCCACCCGAAGGTGCAGCCCTCGATCGTCATCTCCGATCCCGCCCTCACCGTCGGCCTGCCGCCGAAGATCACCGCCGCCACCGGCATGGATGCGCTCGCCCACTGCTTCGAGGCCTATTGCGCGCCCGGCTACCACCCGATGGCCGAGGGCATCGCCGTCGAAGGCATGCGGCTGATCAAGGAAAATCTTCCGGTCGCCGTGAAGGACGGCAAGAACCTGGTCGCGCGCGCCAATATGCTGTGCGCGGCCACCATGGGCGCGACCGCCTTCCAGAAAGGCCTCGGCGCGATCCATTCGCTCAGCCACCCGTTGGGTGCCGTCTACGACACCCACCACGGCCTCACCAACGCCGTGGTCATGCCCTACGTCATGCAGTTCAACCGCAAGGCCATCGACGAGAAGATGCAGCGCCTCGCCGCCTGGCTCGGCCTGAAGTCCCACTCGTACCAGGCCGTGCTGGACTGGGTCCTCACCCTGCGCCGGGAGATCGGCATCCCCCACACCCTGAAGGACCTCGGCGTAGGCACCGACAAGCTCGACGAGCTGAGCCAGGCCGCCTTCGACGACCCCTCCACCGGCGGCAACCCCGTCCCCGCCGGCGTGCCCGAGATGAAGCAGATGTTCGTCGCCAGCATCGAGGGGCGGCTGTAGGTCTGGGCTGACCGCAAGGATACGAAGGATGACGTAGGGCGACCCCGTGTGGTCGCCCTTTCTCATGCTTTGTGTCTTCGTGGTTGACCCATCCGATCCGCACGTACCTCGGGAGCGTACGCCGCCTCGATGGCCGACCCTGCCCGCCTTCAGTCTCCGCGTTCGCCTGAGGCCACCCGTTCCAGCTGTTCCCGCAGAACCGCCGCGGCATGCAGCGGATCGGCTTCGAGCAGTTCGGCGCCCCGCGTGGTCGGATTCACCTCGTCGCCGATAGCGTCACGATACCGTCGGCTGATCCGCTCGATACGATCGATCGCTAGCCGCGCCGCGCGCGGCGCGGCCTGCACGGCCGTTGCCACCGACGTCGGATCGAACCGGGCGGCCACCAGCAAATCAAAGACATCGCGCGGCACCAGCTGCGACCCACGATAGCGCAGCTTCTTCGCCAGGATCTCCGCCGGCTCCTCGACCAGGACCGCGCGGTCCTTGAAGTCATAGCGCCAGGGCGGAACGTCCGTCTGCCGCGATGCGACGATGAAGTCGATCGCGCCGTCCTCGCATTCCAGCTTCACGTAGTGACCCGGCTCCTGCCAGTGGCTCGTAATGGCGCGTGCCGCCATGTTCCTGTTCGGCGACACGGCCCGCAGCACCGTCGAGAATTCCAGGAAGATGTCGATGTCATAGCTGATCCGGTGTTCCAGCCGCAGCGCCAGCGCCGTCCCGCCGCCGAGAGTCCATCCTGTGCCGGCTCCGGCTTCGTCGAGAACCGGCAGCGCCGATTCAAGCAGCCGTCGCCACGCCGTCGCCGGCCATGTCTTCGATCCACTCAACCGTCTTGCCCTCCGCCCCGAGGCGTCTCGCCGCTTGCGCCAGATGCGGAAAATCGAGTCTCTCGTCCAGGATGACCTCATGCACCGCGTCGATCGGCAGTTCCTCGAAGAAGCCGAACACATGGGCTCGATGGCGCGCCGGAACCTCGTCGGCGCGAAGCGCGGCGACCAGTTCGTCGGCGGTGATCGGAACTCGTCGGCCGGCGCTCAGCTTGCGCGCGCTGACCGTCGCCGCGGAGCGATCCGCAGGCGCAGCGACATCCGCCGGGCCCGGTTCGAGGATGATACGCGTCAGGCCGGCCGCCCTCGCCAGTCCAAGTGCAGTTGCAAGCCGGCAGTTGCCGGCCTTTTTGAGCCGCGACAGCGCCTCTGGAGCAATGCCTGCCTGCGTCGCCAATGTCGCCTGATCGATATGGCAGCCTTTGGCAAATTCGAGCACCGCCTCGATGAAGCGTCGAGGGGATAATTCCCCCGATGTGTCGAGCTGAATTCTCACGACTTTAAGAATATACGAAATGATGAATTAGTCAATACACAAGAAGATTAATTGATATAAACGTTAACCCAACTCCACCACCAGCTCCGTTGGCCCGCCCGGCGCGTTGATCGTCCAGCCGGGGATCGGCAGGTCGAACGGACAGGAGGAGACGACGCAGAGCAGGTCCATGCGCGCCGCCAGCTCGACATAGCCGCCGGGCGGCACCGTGTTGGGCGGCGAGACCAGCTTGCCGTCGGTCTCGACGACCGTGTTGGTGAAGAAATTCACGGGTTGCGGCACCACGTCGATCTGATGCCCGAGCCGCGCCATGGCGCTGCGCAGGTTCTCCGAGCAGCTCGCATGCGGCCCGACGAACCCGAACTGCTCGTAGCGCCCCTGGTCGCAGGCGGCGATCATCATGTCGTGCATGCCGCCGGCGCCGTCCTCGAGGAAGTCCAGCATCGGCCGGCGGAACCGCGACAGGAACGTATCGCCCGGACGCGGCTTGATCGACCGCGTCGTCACCCACGTGTGCATCGGCGACAGCCACTCCCGCACATTGTCGGCGGCGTAGGCGAAGAAGTCTGCCGCCTGCGCGCCTCTGGGCGTGACGATCCGCAGGCGCTGCCCCCGCGCCACCAGCACGGCCGCGCCGCCGCGTGGGGGAATCTCGAGCGTGGTCATGCCCCCGCGCGCTCCGGCCTGCTTACGCAACCGATCAATTTTTACCTCATTGTTCCTTTATTGTTCTTGACAGGGGTCCCGTCAAAACATACTATCTCCAGCGACCGGTTTTCACGATCCGACGATTTTTCCATGCATCTGTCGGTGATGGATTTCAGGCCCCGGCTTATGCCTCTGCTACGCACTTCACGCATGATTCACCCAATCGGACCTGCGTTAACTTCCTTTACATGGGCTCGTTGTTCAGATTTCCGAAGCTACGTCAGGAGAGCTGACCTATTGCCCGCTCACGCCCCCTCCTCCTGCAGGCTGAGCAGGGACGCATTGCCGCCCGCCGCCGTCGTGTCGATGGTCAGCGTGCGCTCGGTGGCGAAGCGGTGGAGATAGTGCGGCCCGCCCGCCTTCGGCCCGGTGCCCGACAGGCCCTCGCCGCCGAAGGGCTGCACGCCGACCACGGCGCCGATCATGTTGCGGTTGACGTAGGCATTGCCCACCCGCAGCCGCTCGTGGATGTAGGCGACCGTCGAATCGATGCGGCTGTGGATGCCGAGGGTGAGGCCGTAGCCGGTCGCGTTCACCGCCTCCAGCACCTGGTCCAGCCGATCGGCCTGCCAGCGGATCACATGCAGGATCGGCCCGAACACCTCGCGCTCCAGGCGCGCCAGCCGGTCGATGCGGAAGGCGCGCGGCGCGACGAAGCTGCCATGCTCGGTGCCGGGGCCGGGCTGCACGCAATGCAGCAGCTCGCCCTCGTGCGCCATGCGCTGCGCATGCGCCTCCAGCGTCTCCTTCGCCGCCTCGTCGATGACCGGCCCGACGTCGGTGGACAGCAGCGCCGGATCGCCGACCGTCAGCTCGGCCATGGCGCCGACCAGCATCTCCTCCAGCCTCTCGGCGATGTCCTCCTGCACGAACAGCACCCGGAGGGCCGAGCAGCGCTGGCCCGCGCTCTGGAACGAGGAGATCAGCACGTCGCGCACCACCTGCTCCGGCAGCGCCGAGGAATCGACGATCATCACGTTCTGCCCGCCGGTCTCCGCGATCAGCGGCACGATCGGCCCCGACCGCGCGGCGAGCGACTGGTTGATGGCCCGCGCCGTCTCGGTCGACCCGGTGAAGGAGACGCCTGCGATGCGCGGATCGGCCACCAGCGGCGCGCCGACCGTCGGCCCGTCGCCGGGCAGCAGGTGCAGCGCGTCCGGCGGCACGCCCGCATCGTGCAGGGTGCGCACGGCCGCCGCGGCGACCAGCGGCGTCTGCTCGGCCGGCTTGGCCACGACCGCATTGCCGGCCGCCAGCGCCGCGCTCACCTGTCCGGTGAAGATGGCCAGCGGGAAGTTCCAGGGCGAGATGCAGGCGAACACGCCGCGTCCCTGCAGCGCGATCTGGTTGCGCTCGCCCGTCGGCCCCGGCAGCGCCAGCGGCGCCGCGAAGTCCGCCCGCGCGCGCTGCGCGTAGTAGCGGCAGAAATCGACGGCCTCGCGCACCTCGGCCAGCGCGTCGGGAATGGTCTTGCCGGCCTCGCGCACGCACATCGCCATCAGCGTCGCCCGGTCCCGCTCCAGCAGGTCGGCCGCGCGCTCCAGGCAGGCCGCGCGCTCGGCCGCAGGGGTCGCGTTCCAATCCTCGGCCGCCCGCGCGGCCCGGCTCAGCGCCTCCTCGACCTCGGCCTTGCCCGCCTCGATCACCTGCCCGACGGTCTGCCGCCGGTCGGCCGGATTGGTCACCGGCTTCGCCGTGCCGACGCGCGCCACGCCGCCGATCAGCGGCGCCGCCGACCAATCGCTCGCCGCGGCCGCATCCATGGCCCCGGCCAGCGGCTCCAACTCCGTCAGGTCCGTCAGATCGATGCCGCGGGCGTTCTTGCGCCCCTCGCCATAGAGATCGACCGGCAACGGGATGTGCGGATGCGGCTTGTGCGGCAGGCGCCGCAGCTTGACCACCGGATCGGCGATCAGCTCCTCGATCGGCGCCTTCTCGTCGACGATGCGGTTGACGAAGGAGGTGTTGGCCCCGTTCTCCAGCAGCCGGCGCACGAGATAGGCCAGCAGATCCTCGTGGCTGCCGACCGGCGCGTAGATGCGCGCCGCCAGCCCCAGCGCCTCGGGCCCCACGACCTGCTCGTAGAGCGCCTCGCCCATGCCGTGCAGTCGCTGGAACTCGAAGTCGCGCCGGTTGCCGGCCATCTCCAGCACGGCAGCCAGGGTGTGCGCGTTGTGAGTGGCGAACTGCGGATAGAAGGCCGCCGGATCCGCCAGCAGCTTCCTGGCGCAGGCGAGGTAGGACACGTCGGTCGACAGCTTGCGCGTGAATACGGGATAGCCCGGCAGGCCCCGCTCCTGGCTCCACTTGATCTCGCTGTCCCAGTAGGCGCCCTTGACCAGCCGCACCATCAGCCGCCGCTTGTGCCGGTGCGCCATGTCGCCGAGCCAGTCGATCAGCGGGAGACAGCGCTTCTGGTAGGCCTGGATCGCCAGGCCGAATCCGGCCCAGTTCGCCAAGTCCGGATCGCCCGATACCGCCTCGATGACGTCGAGCGAGAGGTCGAGCCGGTCGGCCTCCTCGGCATCGACGGTGAAGCCGATATCGACCCGCCGGGCCGCCATGGCCAGCGCCTTCAGCCGCGGCACCAGCTCCTCCATGACGCGGGCGCGCTGGGCGAACTCGTAGCGCGGATGCAGCGCCGACAGCTTCACCGATATCCCCGGGCTCTCGACCGGCCCGCGCTTGCCTGCGGCCGCGCCGATGGCGACGATGGCGGCGTGATAGGCGCGGTCGTAGCGGTCGGCATCGCGCATGGTGCGCGCCGCCTCGCCCAGCATGTCGTAAGAGTAGCGGTAGCCGTGCTTCTCCAGGGCGCGGGCGCGATCGAGCGCCTCCTCGATGTTGCGGCCCATGACGAACTGGCGGCCGAGGATGCGCATCGCCTGCGTCACCGCCTGGCGGATCACCGGCTCGCCGCTCCGCCCCACCAGGCGCCGCAGCACGCCCGCCAGGTCGCGCGTCTCGTCGCCGCCGAACTTGACGATCCGGCCGGTGAGCATCAGGGCCCAGGTGGAGGCGTTGACGAGCAGCGACTCGGAGGTGCCGATATGCCGCTCCCAGTCGGCGCTGCCGAGCTTGTCCTTGATCAGCGCGTCGGCCGTGTCGGCGTCGGGAATGCGCAGCAGCGCCTCGGCGAGGCACATCAGCACCACGCCCTCGCGGCTGCTCAGCTGATACTCGTGCAGGAAGGCGTCGAGGCCGCCCTGCCCGAGCCGCGCCGCGCGCACGCCCTGCACCAGCGCCCGCGCCCGCAGGGCGATACGGTCCAGCATCTCGGCCGGCAGCTCGGCCTCGGACAGCAGCGCATCGACGGAGGCCGTCTCGTCGGCGCGATAGGCCGCGCGCAGCCGCTGGCGCAGAGGATTAGGCGGAACGGGCGGTGTGACGAAGATCATAGCCTTCAGGGAAGACATGCTACCAGCAATCCCTTCGCCGCGGCGATACGCATTCACTTCGCCGCCGTCATGGTAGCGCGATTCGCCGGACCGCATGCGAGCGGCTCGCCCGCCCGGATTCCTGCCATCCGGAAGATCCGCCATCTCGGTCGACGAGAGCCCTGGCCAGGCGGGCGACGATGGCGTCGATCTGTCGCTCCGGCGGCGCCGTATAGCCCAGCAACAAGCCCTGTCGCCGGGGGCGGCCGATCCAATGGTCCGACAGAGGCGGCGCGGCGATGCCGGCGGCCGCGGCGCGGCGGCTCGCCTCGACATCGCTCATCCGCCGGGCGAGATCGTCCTGCAGATAGCCGACGAGATGCATCCCGCCGGCGTCCGCCGCCACCTCGAGCAGGCCGCGCAGATGCCGGTCGGCCGCCGCCAGCATCCGCTCCTGCTTCGCCTTGTACCGTCGGCGCTGCCGGCGCAGATGGGCGGCGAGATGGCCGCCGGCGATGAACTCCGCCAGCGCCGGCTGCGCCAGCACGGCCGGCTGGTCGTCCAACGCCCGGCGCGCGGCAAGAAACGGCGCCACCAGCTGCGGCGGCAGGACGATGTAGCCGAGCCGGATCGACGGAAAGAGGATCTTCGAGAACGTGCCCGCATAGAGCACGCGGCCGTCGCGGTCGAGGCCCTGCATCGCGGCCAGCGGCCGTCCGGAATAGCGCCACTCGCTGTCGTAATCGTCTTCGAAGATCCAGGCGTTGACCTGCCGCGCATAGTCGAGGAGCGCCAGGCGCCGCGCCACGCTCATCGTCATGCCCAGAGGATATTGATGCGAGGGCGCGACGCAGATCAGCTTGGGCCGCGGCGCCAGCCGCCGGCCGGCGCGCAACGACAGCCCCTCGCCGTCGACCTCGACCGCCGCCAGCTTGGCGCCGGTCGCGACCAGCGGTCCGCGCAGGCCGGGATAGCCGGGATTCTCCAGCCAGACCACGTCGCCCGGATCGAGCAGGAGACGGGCGACCACCGCCAGCGCCTGGCGGATGCCGGAAACGATGACCGTCTGCCCGGCGGTGCTGCCGACGCCGCGCGCGGCGGCAAGATAGTCGCTGATCGCCTCGCGCAGCCGCGCGTGGCCGGCGCCGCCGTCGCCCAGGAGGATGCCGCGATCGGGCGCGCGCCATCCCTCCGCCATCAGCCGCGCCCACATGCCGAACGGGAAATCGGTGCAGTCCGGCTCGCCCGGCCGCAGCAAGCCCGGTGTCGCCAGCGGCTGGTTGGTGAGCGCCAGCAGAGAGCGTGCGCGGGTCGACAGCCGCGGCTGTCGACCGCCCGGCGCTACCCGCCCATGGAACGCGACCGGGGGCACATCCGGCAGCTCGCTCGACACATAGGTGCCGGAGCCGTGGCGCGCCTCCAGATATCCCTCGCTCGCCGCCTGCTCGAGCGCGAGCAGCGCCGTGTTGCGGGCGATGCCGAGCTCGGCCGCCAGCGTGCGGCTCGACGGCACCCGTGCGCCCGGCCGCAACCGGCCCGACAGGATCAGCTGCACCAGATCGCGATAGACCTGGCGATGCAGCGGCTCCGCTGCCGTACGGTCGACATGAACGGGAGCAGGCGAGACGGCGGCGGCTCGGATCACGACATCCGCCAAGTGGTTCTATGTAATGCCCGGAAGTGGTCCATGCGGAGGAGCCACTCTACAGGCTATACCGGAGGCGCCGCAATTCCGGAGCGACCCGCCATGGATGCCTATGCGCCCACCGCCCGCTCGAAGGTCCGCCGCCTGCACGAGCGCGGCCACTACGACCGCGAGTCCGTCTTCGCCGTTCTCGACGCTACTCTGTTCTGCCACATCGGCTATGTGATCGACGGGCAGCCCTATGTGACGCCGACGGGATACTGGCGCGTCGGCGACCGGCTCTACTGGCACGGCTCGTCGGCCAGCCGAATGCTGCGCGCGCAGAGCGTCGGTATCCCTGTCTGCTTCACCGTGACGATCGTCGACGGCCTGGTGCTGGCCCGCTCCGGCTTCCACCACTCGGTCAACTACCGCTCGGTCATGGCGTTCGGCCAGGCCGCGAAGCTGGAGGACCCGGAGGAGAAGCGCACGGCGCTGGAGGCCTATGTCGAGCGCTTCCTGCCCGGCCGCAATCGCGAGCTGCGGCCGATCACCAGCCAGGAGCTGAAGGCGACGACCGTGCTCGGCATGACCATCGAAGAGGCCTCGGCCAAGATCCGCACCGGCCCGCCCAAGGACGATGAGGAGGACTACGATCTGGCGGTCTGGGCGGGCGTGGTGCCGATCCGCCAGGTCTTCGGCGATCCCGTCGCCGACCCGCGGCTGAAGAACGGGACGAAGCCGCCGTTGCACGTCGCCAAGCTGGCGCCCGGCGGCGATTTCAGCGCCATCATGGCGCACCTTGCCCGGAGCCGATAGACACATCAGTGGAAATCGCGCGACGGAAATGCCGGATCGCGAACGGCCGGGCGCCTATCGGTGAATGACCTGTCATTGTCGCCGTCGGCCAGGCCGCGCAGATGGCGCGAGAGGTCGACCAGCCGCTCGGCGACGACATGGATGACGATGCCTTCGCACTGCAGCCTGCCGACGACGCCGAGCAGGGTCGATGTCAGCACGATCCGGCGATAGCGCTCGAAGAGCTTCGGCCAGATCACGATGTTGGCGACACCCGTTTCATCCTCGAGCGTCGCGAAGATGATGCCGTTGGCCGTACCGGGCCGCTGGCGCATCAGCACGAGCCCGGCGACCTTCACGGGCTGGCCATTGACCATCTTGGAGAACCGCTGCGAGGGCACATAACCCCCGCGCGTCAAGGCGTCGCGCAGCAGCGCCAGCGGGTGCCGCTTCAGGGTGAGACGCAGGGTCCGATAATCCTCGATCACCTGGGCGCCGATCGGCATCGCCGGCAGCGCGACGGCCGGCTCCGCGCCCTGGTCCTCCTCGCCCGCCGCGGCGAACAGCGGCAGCGGCGCGGCCGGCAGGCCCTTCACCGCCCACAGCGCCTCGCGCCGATCGAGGCCCATGGAGCCGAAGGCATCGGCGCGCGCTAAAGCTTCTAACGCTGCAGCATCCAGCTTGCTCCGGCGCCACAGCGCCAGCGGATCGGCATAGCCGTTGGCGCGCGCCTCCACCAACCGATCGGCATCCTCAGCGGAGAAGCCCTTGATCTGCCGGAGGCCGAGGCGGAGGGCGTGCCCATGGTCGGCTGGCTCCAGCGTACAGTCCCAGTCGCTGTCGTTCACGTCGGGCGGCCGCACGGTCACGCCGTGGTCGCGGGCATCGCGCACGATCTGCGCCGGCTGATAGAATCCCATGGGCTGGCTGTTGAGCAGCGCACACGCGAACACGGCCGGATAGCGGCACTTCATCCAGGCCGAGACATAGGCAAGCAACGCGAAGCTCGCCGCATGGCTCTCCGGGAAGCCATACTCGCCGAAGCCTCTGATCTGGTCGAAACAGCGCTCGGCGAATCCACGGTCATATCCCTTTGTGACCATGCCGCCGATGAACTTGTCGCGGAGAGTGTGGATGGTGCCGGCATGGCGGAAGGTCGCCATGGCGCGGCGCAGTTGGTCCGCCTCCTCGGGCGTGAAGCCGGCGGCGACGATGGCGATACGCATCGCCTGTTCCTGGAACAACGGCACGCCCTTCGTTCTGTGCAGCACCTCCTCCAGCTCCTTCGAGGGATAAGTGACAAGCTCCTTCTTCTCGCGGCGCCGGAGATAGGGATGGACCATCTTTCCCTGGATCGGGCCGGGCCGCACGATCGCGATTTCGATGACGAGGTCGTAGAGACATTCCGGCTTCAGGCGCGGCAGCATCGACATCTGCGCGCGGCTCTCGACCTGGAACACGCCGATCGCATCGGCGCGGCAAAGCATCTCGTAGACGGCAGGGTCCTCCTGCGGCACGGTTTCAAAGCTGTAGGCCTGACCATAATGCTCCTTGATCAGCTTGAAGCCCTTGGCGAGGCAGGTGAGCATCCCCAGCGCCAGCACGTCGACCTTCAGGATTTTCAGCTCGTCGATATCGTCCTTGTCCCATTCGATGACGGTGCGTTCCGCCATCGCCGCGTTCTCGATCGGCACCAGCTCGTCGAGCCGCCCGCGCGTCATGACGAAGCCGCCGACATGCTGGGAGAGATGGCGCGGGAAGCCGATGAGCTGGCGGGTAAGCTCCAGCGTATGGGCCAGGCGCGGCTCGCCGGGGTCGAGGCCGAGCTCGCGCGCCTGCGCCTCGGCTACGCCCTGACTGCTCCAACCCCAGAGCTGGCCGGCGAGCGCCCCCACGGTATCGAGCGACAGGCCCATGGCCTTGCCGACCTCGCGCACGGCGGAGCGACCGCGATAGCAGATCACGGTGGCGGCGAGGCCGGCGCGGTCCCGGCCGTACTTCTCGTAGATGTACTGGATCACCTCCTCGCGGCGCTCATGCTCGAAATCGACGTCGATGTCCGGTGGCTCCTGGCGGGCGATGCTGACGAAGCGCTCGAACAGCAGTTCGTGATGCTCGGGGTCGATGGGGGTGATGTACAGGCAATAGCAGACGGCCGAGTTGGCGGCCGAGCCGCGCCCCTGGCAGAGGATATCTTGCCTGCGCGCGAACTGCATGATGTCGTGGACGGTGAGGAAATAGGGGGCGAAGTCGCGCTGCGCGATCAACGCAAGTTCGCGCTCGATCAGGCAACTCACCTTGTCCGGCACGCCGGCTGGGTAGCGCCGGCGGGCGCCCTCCCAGGTCAGCACCGTCAGCTCCTCCTGCGGCGTGCGACCCTCGCGGGTGAGCTCGTCCGGATATTCGTAGCGCAATTCCCTCAGATCGAAGCGGCATTGCCCGACGATCTCCATCGTGCGGGCGATGGCCTCGGGATGGTCGGCGAACAGGCGCGCCATCTCCGGTGGCGGCTTCAGATGCCGCTCGGCATTGGCCAGCAGGCGCCAGCCGGCTTGGTCGATGGTGCAATGTTCGCGGATGCAGGTGAGCACGTCCTGCAGCGGCCGCCGCTCCGGCGCGTGGTAGTGCACATCGTTGGTGGCGACCAGCGGCGTGCCGCAGGCCTGGGCGAGCGCCGCCAGTTGCGCCAGCCGTCGCGCATCGTCGCCGCGATAGAGGCAATGGCCGGCAAGGTAGGCGCGGCGCGGGAAGGCCTCGGCGAGCATGCGGAGGACGGCGGTAAAATCCGCTTGCAGCGCCGGCGGCAGCGCCACGGCCACCAGACCTTCGGCCTGCGCCAGCACGTCCGCGAGCGTCAGACGGCATTCCCCCTTGGGCGCGCGGCGCTTGCCCAGGGTGAGCAGCCGTGACAGGCGACCATAGGCGGCGCGGTCGGTCGGATAGATCAGCAGGCTGGGCGCGTCCTGCAGATCGAGCCGCGCGCCGACGACGAAGCCGATGCCGGTGCTCCTCGCCGCCGCATGCCCCCGCACTACGCCGGCCAGCGTGTTGCGGTCGGTGACGGCGATGGCCTTCAGGCCGAGGGCCGACGCCGCAGCCACCAGCTCCGGCGGATGTGACGCCCCGCGCAGGAAGCTGAAGTTGGTGGTGACCTGGAGCTCGGCGTAGGCGGTCACATGCATCACCGGAGAAACGACGGGAGATCGGAATTACCCCTTGTAGGGGCGGGTCTCAGACCCGCCCCTGCATCGGCTCGCATGATTTCAGGATTTTCGCGATCGAGATGCCAACGAGCCGGATTGGTCTCGATGTATTCACGAATCTGATTCAGCGACTCCTCGTTGCGGATGATGTGCTCGTAATAGTTGCGCTGCCACACTGGTTCATTCCGGTGTCGGAGTGCATTTATTTGCCGAGAGGAAAAAGCCTTAAATGCCCTGATGACTTCGGGTAGGCCATGACGTGGCTTACCTCGCTCGTCGATAGCTGCGCCATCCGTCAGGCAGATAATTCCGTGAATATGATTAGGCATGACGACGAAGCCATCGAGGTCGACATGAGAGTAGTGTTGGGTAAGAGCATGCCAACACGCGTCGACCACAGATCCGAATCTGTTCAGCTGCATCCGCCCATCGACGATTTGGCCGAATAAACATCTCCGGTCGTGGGTGCAGGTCGTGACGAAGTATGCGCCGTGTTGGCTGTAGTCGTAACCGTGGAAGCGGAGGGGTTTACGACGCAGATTTTTAAGTCTGTCTACTGCCGCCGTTTGGGCGGGTCTTAGACCCGCCCCTACAACATTGTGGGTTTCTTTTCTCATGGTCCGATTCCTATCCGAATAACCCGTGCAGGTACCACCGGCCGCCCTCCGGCGGCTGGCCGTCGCGGCAGAGCCAGAAGCGACGACCGGACTCGTCCTCGACGCGGAAGTAGTCGCGCGGCCGGGCGCCGCTTTCCGGACGCCACCATTCCGGCGCGATGCGTTCGGGCCCCTCGGCGCGGCGCACGCGGTGGAGCCGCGCGTGCCAGCGGAACATCACCGGCGGATGGTCGGGCAGCAGCGCGGTCGCCTCGATCGGCTGCGGCCGGGCGAAGAGGCGCAGCGGCCGCGGCGGCAGCGTCGGCCAGCCGGCACCCGGCTTCGCCGGCGCAAGCGGCGGAGCGCTCGCGACGGCGCGCTCCGGGATATAGCTCTCCCGCGGCACGAGGCGGCGCAGGCTGGCGAAGCCGAGACGGTTGCCGAGACGGTCGACGAGAGCGGCGAGGCCCGCATCCTGCCGCCGGGGCGAGGACGGCGTCCGCGCCAGCCGCATCTGCAGCGCGGCGAGCGGTTCGACCCGAGCGGCCGCAAGCGCCAGCGCGTCGATGCCGAAGCCCGGATCGATGGTATCGAGATGCTCCGCGAACAGCCGCGCGAGCGCCTGCGGCTCGCGGTTGGGCCGGCTGGTGCCGACCGCCGCCTGCTGCACCGCGCCATCGACGCGGTAGAGCGTCAGCACGAGCCGCCGCGCGCCGAGCTGCCCGGCCTCGAGCTGCCGGCAGAGTTGGCCGAGCAGCCGCCGCAGGCCCTCGGCGACGGCCTCGACGGTCAGCAGCGGCTCGGCCAGGACGAGGCGCGCTTCATGCGGCGCCACGGGCCGGCGCGGCGAGAGCGGCTCCGCCCGCAGGCCCAGCGCCTGATCCAGCCGGTCGGCGGGCAGGCTGCCGAAGCGGCGGGCGAGCGCGGCCCGCGGCATCGGCAGCAGGTCGCCGATGCGACGCAGGCCGAGACGGTGCAGCTCCGCGGCCGTGGCCGCCGGCAGACGCAGGGCGGCGACGGGCAGCGGGATCAGCCGGTCGCGCGTCTCCGCGGCGGTCATGACGATGCCCGTGCGCCGCGGATCGTCGATGAAGCGCGCGGCGGCCCAGGCGGCGCCGGGGCTGTCGGCGACGGCGGCGCGGGCCGCATGGCCGAAGCGGCGGAGGCGGGCGAGGAGGTCGCCGAGGAGCGCCGCCTCACCGCCGAAGAGATGGGCGCAGCCGGTAAGGTCGAGCCACAGGCCGGCGCCGTTGCCGCCGTCATGGGTCTCGACGGCCGTCCAGGGCGTATAGCGCGTGCACCAGGCGGCAAGGCGATCCAAGGCCGCGGCGTCGCCGGCGGGATCGGCCGGATGGACCCGCAGGGCGGGCGACAGGGTCCGGGCGTCGGCGAGCGGCATGCCGGGCGCGAGGCCCTCGGCCGCCGCCGCATCGTCCACCGCCGCAACCAGAGCGCGGCCGGCCGCGGCGCCGGCGGTGACGAGCCCTACCCCCCGCCTGGCGGGGCGCAGGCCCTCAGGCGTGCGCCGCCGATGGATCCGGTCGGTCGCGAAGCGCGGCAGCCACAGCGACATCACCCGTCGCGTCATGCCAGCCTCCTTCCGTGAGCTCGATCAGCCAGCGGCCCGGCCGGCCGCCGCGGCAGCGCAGCAGCTCCACCTGCCAGCAGGCGGGGCCGAGCCATTTCCCCGGCTCGTCCCGCGGCACCGGCGAAAACGCGGGATGAACCCCATGTCCAGCGAACCCCGCTCGTAACGCACCCCCCACCCTACCCTCCCCCTCAAGGGGGGAGGGAATGTCCGAGTCCAGTGGCCCTTCGGAAAACGAGCGATGGACCCCATGTCCAGCGGCGGAGGTCACCCGCCAGCGGGTGACGGCGACGCTGGCGGCCGCCCGCCGGAGGCCGTCGGGATGCAGGACGAGGCCGGTGACTCCGCCGGCCTCGGCGGCGAGCTGCAGGCGGCGGCCGGCCGTGGCGTCGAGCTCGTCCAGTTCGATGACCACGGCCGCCAAGTCCTTGCAGCGCAATCCTTCCTCCATCGCCCAGAGGCGGTCGGCCGGGCGCGGGACAACGGCCAGGATGAGCCGCGCCGGATCGAGGCCGACGGCCGCCAGTCCCGGCGCGTAAAGGTCGGCCTCCGGCTGGCACCAGAGCACCGGCCGGCCGGCGGCCAGGCGCCCGGCGAGAGCGGCGCAGAAGCCGAGGGCGGCACCGTCATCCACCGCCCCCGCCACCTCGTGCAGGCAGCCGCGCGGCAGCCCGCCGCCCAGATGCCGGTCGAGCGCCGGCAGGCCGAGGACGAGCGCCGCCGGCGCCGCGCCGCCTCCTCGCTCCAGCGCCTGCAGCCGGGTGCGCAATTCCTGGAGCCGGACCGATCGCTCGGGGTTGGGATGTACAGGGCGCATGAGCCACGCGAAATATTGTTCGTGATTTGTTCTAACATCGCCCTGGCCTCCCGTCAAGCCCCTCAGCGCCCCTGGAAGCGGGGTGTCTCCTTCGCCAGGAAGGCGGCGAGGCCGGTGCGATAGTCCTCGGTGGCGCAGGCGGCGTAGGACTCCGCCAGCTCGGCCGACGAAAGCGGCGCGGGGTCGAGCAGGCGGCGCACGAACCGCTTGTGCCAGCGATGCACCAGCGGCGCGCCGTCGGCGATCCGCCGGGCCGTCGCCCGCACCTCCTCCGCCAGCGCCGCGTCGGGCACGATGCGAGAGATGAGCCCCTTCTCGTAAGCCTCTCGTACCTCGAACAATCTTCCTTCCAGCAGAATCTCAAGGGCCGTCGCGTGCCCGACCAGCTCGACCAGGGCGGCGATCTCCGGATAGGGCATGGTGAGGCCGAGCCGCTGGACCGGCGCGCCGAACCGGCTGCCCGTGCCGGCGATGCGCAGATCGCAATGGATGGCGATCTCGAGGCCGGCGCCGGCGCAGGCGCCATGGATCTGCGCCACCGTCGGCACGGCGCAGTCGCGCAGCGCCCGCAGCGCCGCGCCCATCACCTCGGCATAGGCGGCGGCCTTGGCCGGGGTGTCGCGCTCGGTCGCGAACTCCGCGACATCGGCGCCGGCGCCGAAGGCGGGACCGGCGCCCCGGACGATGACGCAGCGGACGGCGCCGTCGCCGGCCACCTCCGCCATGATCGCCGCCAGCCGCTGCCACATCGCCTTGTCCAGCGCGTTGAGGCGGTCGGGGCGGTTGAGCGTGACCGTGGCGATATCGGCCTCGCGGGAGAGCAGCACGACGTCGGACATGGGAGCGGCCTCGATCGGTTGGCAACGGCCGCGCAAGATAGCAGGAGAGGACGCCGACGAAATCCGAAACGGGCCGCATTGTCGCTCGGCGGCATTGCCGCTAGTACTAGGCTGAACGAACCATGCGCTGGCTAATCGCCCGTGCGTTCTTCGACAAGCTCGGGATGAGGGGCAATCTTGGTGGCACAAAGAAAGGCCCTCATCCCGAGCTTGTCGAAGGACGCACAGCGCTGATCCCGGCGATATCGAGGACTTTCAATGACCGCCGCCGCCGAAGCCGCCCGAACCGTCGCGCGCATCCTGATCGAGATCGAGGCGGTGCATTTTCGCCCGCAGCAGCCCTTCACCCTGACCTCGGGACGGGCGAGCCCGGTCTATATCGACTGCCGCAAGATCATCTCCTTCCCACGGGCGCGGGCGAAGATCATCGACCTCGCGGTGGAGCTGATCGAGCGCGAGATCGGCTTCGAATCGCTGGACGCCATCGCCGGCGGCGAGACGGCCGGCATCCCCTTCGCCGCCTGGATCGCCGACCGGCTCGGCCTGCCCATGCTCTATGTGCGCAAGAAGCCGAAGGGCTTCGGCCGCGGCGCGCAGATCGAGGGCGCGATGGCGCCGGGCTGCCGCTGCCTGCTGGTCGAGGATCTGGCGACCGACGGCGGCAGCAAGGTGAACTTCGTCAACGCGATCCGCGAGGCGGAGGGCCGCGTCGGCGACGCCTTCGTGGTCTTCCACTACGGCATCTTCCCGCAAAGCGTGGAGACGCTGGCCAGGCTGGGCGTGCGCCTGCACGGCCTCGCCACATGGCGCGACATGCTGGCGACGGCGGAAGCCGGCGGCCTGCTGTCGAGCGCCGACGCCGGAAACGTGCGCGCCTTCCTCGACGACCCCGAGGGCTGGTCAGCGGCGCATGGCGGAAGGGTCGTGGCGTAGGCACGCCGCCTCAGAGGCCAGCCGGAAGGCACGTACGCTAGGCTGTGACATCTGACAAAGGAACGAGGTATTTGCCGATTTCCGGGCTCCGACGCGCTGCTTTGATCAATCGGCGATCAGCCGTCACAAGCGGAACTTCCATCACCAGCGCGGCTGCCAGGTACACGCAGTCATAGAAGGGATGATCGAGATCAATCGACAGCGTCATCGCCTCCGGCGCAAGGTCGTGGAGATCCAGCCATTGAAGCGGGACCGTCCGCAGGGTTGCGAAGCAAAGCATCGCCTCCTGCTTGCTCAGCGCCCGCGCCCGCACATATACCCAAAGAGCATTGCCCGCTTCGGCGAGGAGGATATCCGGAGCGGACAAGCGCTTTCCCCGAAGCAAGTGCGCGGTTTCGCTATCCGGCTGCGGCACGACCCACTTGACCGCAACGCTCGCGTCAACGATGTAGGCTGTCATTTGAACTTGCGAGCCTGCCGTTCCCGCCCGTCGCGGACGACCTTCGCGCTGTCCTCGAAAACCCTTCCCTTCAGACGCCGCCTGACCGCGGCGGCCCGCGACCAGAAATCATCGATCTGCGACGAGGGTGGCGCGGCCTCGCCTGCCGCAGCCCGCCCCCTATCCTTCGGCAGTCCGCGCTTGGGCGGCTTCAACTTCATGGCCAACGGAGCGAGACGCGCGACAGGCTTGCCGGCACGGGCGATGACGATCTCCTCGCCCGCTGCCGCGCGATCGACGAGCCGTGACAGGTGGGTCTTCGCGGCGTGAAGGTTGACGATGTTGCTCATGGACTAAGCTTAGTCCGATAGGGCGTCTGCCTTCAAGGCGAAAAACGGCCGCTCTCCCCTACCCGCCGTCGCGCACGAACATGTAGCCGGCGCCGCGCACGGTCTTGAGGACCTGGGGCTTCTCGGGGTCGGCCTCGATCTTCTTGCGGATGCGGGTGATGCGGACGTCGATGCTGCGGTCGAAGACGTCGCCGTCGCGGTTGTGCGCGAGGTCGAGGAGCCGCTCGCGGCTGAGCACGCGGTTGGGATTCTGCGCGAAGGCCCTGAGCAGGTCGAACTCCATGCTCGTCAGCGCGACCTCCTGGCCGGCCGCGTCGTAGAGCCGGTGCGCCGCGAGGTCGAGCGTGCAGCTGCCCATGCGCACCTTCTCGCACGTGTCTCCGGCCGCCGGGGCGCCGGCCTCGGGGGCCTTCTGCGTGCGCCGGAGCACGCTCTTCACCCGCGCCAGCAACTCGCGCAGATCCACGGGCTTGCTCAGATAGTCGTCGGCGCCGACCTCGAGGCCGACGATGCGGTCGACGATGTCGCCGACTCCGGTCAGCATGATGATGCCAACCTCGCCGCCCCGCCCGCGCAGCTCGCGGGTCAAGGCCAGGCCGTCCTCGCCCGGCAGATGCAGGTCCATGATGACGAGGTCGGCCGGGCCGTCCTTGAGCACACGGCGCATGCCTTCGCCGTCGGCCACCGAGGAGACCTGGAAGCCGTTGGCCTCGAAATATTCGTGAAAGGTGTCGCGCAGATCCGGATCGTCGTCGACGATCATGATGTGCCGCTTCGCATCCATCGCCCGCCCCTCCGCGGCCACATTACAGCCGAGTCGCGGCGCGCGGAAGCGGATGTCAGAATTCTCGACGGACGTCATGACAGGCGGGCGACGAGCGCCCTCACCGACTCGGTCGTGAACGGCTTCTCGATGCGGGGCACGCCGGTGGTCGCCAGGAACTCCTTCATCTGCGGCGACAGCATGTCGCCGGTGACGAAGGCGATGCGGCCCAGCAGCGCCGGATGGCGGGCGCGCAGCGCGCCGTAGAGCGTCGGACCGTCCATGACGGGCATGCGCAGATCGCTCAGGACCACATCGTAGGCGCCGGCCCCCAGGCGATCGAGCGCCTGACGGCCGTTCTCGGCCGTCTCGACCGTATGTCCGGCGCCGCGCAGCATCTCGGCCAGCGTTTCCGCGATCTCCGCCTCGTCGTCGACCACGAGGATGCGCCGGCGCGGCGATGCCGGCTGCGGCGCGACCGCGGCGTCCGCCGCGGCCGGCACGTCGCCGGAGCCGCGCAAGGGCAGTTCGACGACGAAGGTGGCGCCGCCGCCCGGCGTGTCCTCGACCCGGATGGTGCCGCCATGGGAGGCGACGATGCCGAGGCAGAGCGACAGGCCGATGCCGGTGCCGGCCCCCGGCGACTTCGTCGTGAAGAACGGCTCGAAGATGCGTGTATGCAGATCGGCGGCCACGCCGGGCCCGTTGTCGGCGACAACCAGGCGCAGCGCCCCCGGTCCGTCGCCCCGCGTCGAGATCGTCAGGCGGCGCGGCCGGGCCGATTCGCTGAGCGCCTGCAGGGCGTTGTGAGCGAGGTTGGTGACGACCTGGTTCAACTGATCGGCATCCGCGAGGACCGGCGGGAGCTGCGCCGCGAGATCCAGGGAGAGGATCACGTCCGCCGTCCGCAGCTGATAGGCGAGCAGTTCGACGGCCATCTCGACGACCGTGTTGAGCTGGACGGCGGTCATCTCCGGAGTCTTGCGCCGGGCGAGCGACAGGAAGCTGCGGACGATGCGGGCGCAGCGGTCGGCGGCGCGGCGGATCTTCTCCGCCCGCTGGGCGGTCTTCGGGTCCTCCGCGGCGTCCGCGAGCATGGTGGCCTGGCCGACCACGACCGAAAGCGGGTTGTTGAGCTCGTGGGCCACGCCGGCCAGGAGCGAGCCGAGCGCGGTCAGCTTCTCGCTCTGGTGGAGCGCCTCGCGCTGGCGCGCCAGCTCCTCCTCGGCGCGCTTGCGGTCGGTGATGTCGACGAGCGCGCCGACGAAGCCGGCAAAGGCGCCGTCCGGCTCGAACCGCGCCACCTGGGTCTCGCGCACCCAGCGGTAGGCGCCGTCATAGCGCCGGACGCGATGCTCCATTTCGACCGACTCCTGCCGACGCAGGGCCTCGAAATAGACGCGCTTCGTTTCCGGCAGGTCGTCGGGATGCACGTCCTCGGTCCAGTCCCACCGATGCGCCGCCATGTCCGCGAGCGTGCGTCCGAAGAAGGACAGGAACCGGCTGTTGGCGAAGACCAGCGTGTCGTCCGGATCGACCATCGACAGCAGGACCGGCGCATCGTCGGTGAGGATGCGCAGCCGTTCCTCGCGCTCCCGCAGGGCCGCCTCCGCCATCTTGCGCTCGTGGATGTCCTGCAGCGAGCCGACCACGCGCGCCGGGCGCTCGCCCTCGTAGACGATCATGCCGCGCAACGCCATCCAGCGCGGCTCCCCCGGATATTGCAGGCGGCACTCGACGGCGAACTTGTGCCGCTTGCGCGCGAAGCGCCGCGCCAGGTAGTCGCTCGCCGCGACGCGGTCCTCGGCGACGATCCGCTCGATCAGCGCCTGCGGCGTCGATTCGAGGGCGCCCTGCGGCACGCCGAGGATCTCGTGCAGGCGCGGCGAGTAGTAGGCGCGCTGGTTGGTCACGTCCCAGTCCCACAGGCCGTCATTGGCGCCGCGCGCGGCGAGGGCATAGCGTTCCTCGCTGAGCCGCAGGCGCTCGTCGACCTGGGCGCGCTCGATCGCCGCCGCCACCAGCGCCGCGGCGCTCTTGAGCACGTCGACCTCGAGGTCGGTCCAGACCCGCTCGGTCCGGCAGTCGTCGAAGCCGAGGAAGCCCCACCACGTCCCCTTGACCATGATCGGCACCGAGACGAAGGAGCGCGTGCCCTGCTCCTCGAAGACCTGGCGCGTATAGCCGGTCGTCTCGCTCAGCATCGCCTGGACGACCTCGCCGCGCTGGCGCCGGCGCGCCCAATCGTCGAGCTCCTCACCGCCCTCGCCGGCCAGCGACATGCTCTGGTAGCGCGGATCGTCGGCGAGCCGCGACAGGTTCGCCGCCGCCCAGTCGTAGCGGCAGCTCTCGACCAGCCGGCCGTCCGGACCGGGGTGGGTCTCGAACAACGTGACGCGGTCGACCTCCGCCGCCACGCCGAGGCGATTGAGAAGTTCCTGGATGCCGTCGCGCCAGTTGGCGCCGCCGACGATCCGGGTCGCCGCATAGGAGACGGCGTCGAGCATGTTGGTGCGGCGGGCCAACTCGACCATGGCCTGGCGGCGTTCGCTGAGGTCGTGGAAGCCGGAGACGATCGCCGGCCGGCCGTTGTAGAGGATCGGCCGGCAGGTGAGCGCCAGCCAGAACTCGCCGGCGCCGGCGCGGCGGAACCGCACCTCGAGCGAATCGACAAAACCCTCGTTCCGCAGCAGCGCCACCATCCGGTCGCGGTCGTCGGCATCGGCGTAGAAATCGGTCGAGCACATGCCCAGCAGCTCCGAGAGGGGCGTGCGCATCATGTCGGCCGCGCGCTGGTTGGCGTAGACGATGCGCCCATCCTCGACCATGGTGATGGTCATCGGCAGGGGATTGGCCTCGACGAGCTCGCGCATGCGCTGCTCGCTGCTGTGCTCCTCGCGCTCCAGGCGGTCGCGCTCGGTGACGTCGGTGTAAATGGCGACGAAGCCGCCGCCGAGCTCGCCGCGGCGGAATTCGAGCACGCGGCCGCCCTTCCCGAGCGAACGCAGCGGCGCGCCGCCGGGCTGCATCTTCGCGGCCAGGCGCTCATGCGCCTGGGCGACGGGATCGCCGGGGCCGAAGGCGCCGGCCCGGGCCCGCGCCAGCAGCACATCGAAGAACCGGACGCCGGGGCGGAGTCCGCCAGGCGGCACGTCGATCAGCTCGGCGGTCCGGCGGTTGGCCGAGATGACGGTGCCCGACCCGTCGACGGCGATGATGCCGTCGACCAGGCTGTCGAGGATGCGTTCCAGCAACGACGCCGCGGGCAGACCGCTCGACTCGGTAACTGTGGCCGTGTTCGGCAGGCTGACCTCCTCGCCGGCCGCGGCGACCGCGTCGGACACCGGTCCTTCCGGCGCGGCGGAGTCTACACCGAAGCCGGTCGCGGAGTCGAAATCCTCGGGCCGAGCGTCAGGGCAGTCGCGCTGGCCGACCACGATCCAAGGCACCGTCAGCGCGGGCCGTCAGAGATGCATGGATATCGTCGACGAAGGGGTCGACATCGGCGCAGCCGACGCGGTCGGGCGGCGGCGCGGCAACATGGGCACCGCTCACCCCACCCCCGCCGATGCCGACCAAGGCAGCGGCGATACCGAGGACGATCGCCTGCACGCGCGCCGACGCCGCAATCGCGGCGACCGGAAACGCGTACGCGTCCCGGCGCGTTGCCGATGGACCGGCACTGTGACGGTCCTCCGGTTGCGCGCTCACCACCATGAGCGCGAGCGCAGCCATCCTGTCCATGACCGGCGCATCAGTTCGTGACGACGACCGCATCCGCGGCGTTCCCGCCGCGGACCGTGAGCGTCGTCGCTTCGTCGCCGCAGGTGAGATCGATCGACCGCCCTTCCGCGCTGTCGAGGCCGGCGCCCTGTCCGGGCCGCAGCGCCAGACGCAGCCGGGCCGCCGACGGCATGGGACCGGCCTCCGGATCGGCCTTCTCGGCGATCATCAGGATGATCCGGCATTCGCCCGACTCGCGCAGGAAGTAGCCGATCGCCGACTTCGACCCGAGGTCGTGACCGATGCTCTGCATCGGTTTGTAGGTCGCCTGGTCTCCGGCGACTGGTGCCGCGTTCGAGGCCACCGCGGCCACCACGGCGACGCTCGCGATCATCGCAGCGCCGAGGATCGCGCCATGGGCAAGCTTGCTCACCATTTGAAACCCCTTCCTGTCGAAGCCTGATTTTTGGCCGGCGTTTGGCCGACTCCACGCGTGCATGTCTGGCGGAGCGACGTTTCCGGACGATGTCGCGGCTCTATTTTTGTTGTTTCGATTGTTTCAGCGCGGGAGTCAGGACGCTATTCCGCCTCTTCGGTGACGGTGCGCGGGGCAACGGCAGGGCCCGGACCGCCCGCCGCGATTCCCGCCGGCTGTCATCGGCCGGTCGATGTTGCTATCATCCGCGGCTACGCCGAGGGAGCTGCTCATGAATTCCAGGTTCCGCCGTCTCTCGTCCGCCCTGGCTGTCGTTCTGATGTCGGTCGGCGGCGCGGCCGGCGGCTCCGCTGCCGCCCGCGAGCAGCTGGTCATCGGCGCCACGCAGTTCCCGGTCATGCTGCATCCCAACATCGAGTCGATGCTGGCCAAGTCCTACGTGCTCGGACTGGCCGAACGGCCGTTCACCACCTACGACGCCGACTGGGAGCTGGTGTGCCTGCTGTGCACGGAGCTGCCGACGATCGAGAACGGCATGGCCAAGATCGAGGACCTGCCGGCGGGATACGAGCGCCCGGCCGGAACCACGGTCTGCAAGACCGCCGATCCCGCGCTGGCGACCAAGGGCATGGCCGTCACCTACAGAATCCAGCCGGAGGCCACCTGGGGCGACGGCACGCCCGTCACCACCGACGACGTGCTCTTCACCTACGCGGTCGGCCGGCACGAGAAGAGCGGCGTCAGCAACGCCGAGCTCTATCGCCGCATCCTGCGGATCGACGTCCTCGACAAGAAGACCTTCACCCTGCATTTCGACCGCGTCGAGGCCGGCTACAACGGCATCAACGACTTCCACCTGGTGCCCGCGCATCTGGAGCGGCCCGCCTTCGCGGAGCCGGCCGACTACCGCAACCGCACCCTCTACAACACGGATCCGACCAACCCCGGCCTGTGGTTCGGGCCGTACCGGGTGACGAGCATCGAGCCCGGCGCGCAGATCGTCGTCGAGGAGAACCCCACCTGGTGGGGACCGAAGCCGCAAATCAAGCGCATCGTCATCAAGACCATCGAGAACACGGCCGCGCTCGAGGCCAACCTGCTCTCCGGCGCCGTCGACTACATCGCCGGCGAGCTCGGCCTCACCATCGACCAGGCCATCGCCTTCGAACAGCGGCACAAGGATGCCTACGACATCCTCTACAAGCCGGTGCTGTTCTACGAGCATCTGACGCCGAACCACGACAACCCGATCTTCGCCGACAGGCGCGTGCGCCAGGCCCTGCTCTACGCCCTCGACCGCGAGGCGCTGAGCCGGCAGCTCTTCGCCGGCCGGCAGCCGGTGGCGGCCACGAACGTGAACCCGCTCGACTGGACCTATACGGACCAGGTAAGGACCTATCCGTACGATCCGGCACAGGCGGCCGCCCTGCTCGACGCCGCCGGCTGGACGCTCGGTTCCGGCGGCGTGCGCCGCGACTCCGCGGGCAAGCCGCTCAGCTTCGAGCTGATGACGACCGCGGGCGAGCGCGTCCGCGAGCTCGTGCAGCAGGTGCTGCAGAGCCAGTGGCGGACCATCGGCGTCGACGCGCGGATCAAGAACGAGCCCGCGCGCGTGCTGTTCGGCGAGACCATCAGCAAGCGCAAGTTCACCGGCCTGACGATGTTCGCCTGGCTGTCGGCGCCGGAGAACGTGCCGCGCACCACCTTGCACTCGACGATGGTGCCGAGCGAGTCCAACGGCTGGGCCGGGCAGAACTACGCCGACTACCGCAACCCGGAGCTGGACGACCTGATCGACTGCATGGAGGTCGAGCTCGATCGCGGCAAGCGCGAGCAGATGTGGCACAAGCTGCAGGCGATCTACGCCGAGGAGCTGCCCGACCTGCCGCTCTATTTCCGCTCCCAGCCCTTCATCTTCCCGAAATGGCTGAAGGGCGTGACGCCGACCGGGCATCAATACCAGTCGACTCTGTGGGTGGAGCAGTGGCGGATCAGTGAATAGCCCGACCGAGCCGACGCCCCATTCTCCCGCCCCTTGTGGGCGGGGGCCAGGGGGCGGGGTTTGCGCGCGGCAGCGCGCCAGAGAATCGTTCGTCCTCGCAGGCAGCGGTAACCGCGGAGATCGTCCCCGCAACCAGGTTGCGGGAGTCGTGCGCGCCGTCCGGCGCGAGACCCCGCCCCCTGGCCCCCGCCCACAAGGGGCGGGGGAATGTGCGGACTCGAGGCCATGACTCGCTTCCTCCTCCAGCGGCTGGCGGAAACGCTGCTCGTGCTGCTGGTCATGTCGTTCGTGATCTACGGGCTCATCGGTCTGATGCCTGGCGACCCGATCGACCTGATGCTGACCGCCGATCCCAAGCTGACGCCGGCCGACGTGGCGCGGCTGAAGGCGCTGCAGGGCCTCGACCAGCCTCTCATCGACCGTTACCTCGCCTGGCTCGGCGCCGCGCTGCAGGGCGACTTCGGCTATTCGCGGCTGCAGGCGCTGCCGGTCTGGCAGGTGATCATGCCGCGGCTCGGCAACACCGTCCTGCTCATGGGTCTCAGCCTCGCGATCGCGCTCGCCATCGCCGTCCCGGCCGGCGTGTGGGCGGCGGCGCGGCCGGGGTCGCTGGCCGACGGCGCCATCAACCTGCTGGCCTTCGCCGGCCTCTCCGTGCCGCTGTTCTGGCTCGCCATCCTGCTCATCATCCTGTTCGCCGTGATCCTCCGCGTGCTGCCGGCGAGCGGCACGGCCACGGTGGGCGCCGACGGCCTGGCCGACCGCGCGACCTACCTCGTCCTGCCGGTGCTGACGCTGACGATCGTCACCGTCGGCACGCAGCTGCGCTACGTCCGCGCGGCGATGATCGAGGTGCTGCGGCAGGACTTCATCCGCACGGCGCGCGCCAAGGGCGTCGCGCGCGGGCGGCTGCTCTACGGCCACGCGCTGCGCAACGCGATGATCCCCTTCATCACCATCCTGGCGCTCGATTTCGGCACGCTGTTCTCCGGCGCGCTCATCACCGAGCAGATGTTCGCTTATCTCGGCATGGGCAAGACCATCTTCGACGCCATCATGGGCAGCGACTACAACCTCGCCCTGGTCAGTCTGCTGCTGGGGACCGCCGTGGTGCTGCTGAGTAACCTGCTGGCCGACCTCGCCTATGTCTGGGTCGATCCGCGGATCAGCTACCGATGACAGTGCCGAACGCCGCCGATGCCGTGCTCGCCGCGGCCGACGCCCGGCCCGCCCCGCTGCCGCAGCAGCGCAGCTTCGCCCGGCGCGTGCTGGCGCGGCCGCTCGCCGTCGTCAGCGCCGCCATCCTCGCCCTGCTGGCGCTGCTCGCGATCGGAGCGCCGCTGGTCGCGACGGCCCTCGGCACCGACAGCGGAACGGTCGACCTGCTGGCGCGCCTGCAGCCGCCCTCGGCGTCCCATCCGCTCGGCACCGACGACCTCGGCCGCGACCTGCTGCTGCGCCTGCTGGAGGGCGGGCGCGTCTCGCTCGGCATCGGCCTCGTCGTCGCCCTTTCCGCCGCGGTCATCGGCACGGCGGTCGGGCTCGCCGCCGGCTATCTCGGCGGCCGCACCGACGCGGTTCTGATGCGCATCACCGACGGCATCATCGCGCTGCCCAAGCTGCCGCTGCTGATCGTGCTGGCAGCCGTCGACGTCGCCAAGCTGGGGCTGCCCGCCGGGCTCGCGCAATCGGAGACACTGAGCTTCTGGCGCATCGCCGTCATCATCACGCTGGTCGGCTGGACCACGGTGGCGCGCCTCGTACGCGGTGCGACGCTCTCCTTGCGCGAGCGCGAGTTCGTGCGCGCGGCCCAGGCCCTGGGCGCCGGCCCCGGCCGCATCATGTTCGTGCATATCCTGCCCAACGTCGCCGGACCGATCGTCGTCGCCACTACGCTGTCGGTCGGCGGCATCATCCTGCTGGAATCGACCCTGAGCTTCCTCGGCCTCGGCATCCAGCCGCCGATGGCGAGCTGGGGCGCCATGCTGACCAACGCGCAGGACCTGATCTGGTCGGCGCCGATGCTGGCGGTGTGGCCGGGGCTCGTGATCTTCGTCACGGTGATCTGCTGCAACCTGCTCGGCGACGGGCTGCAGGACGCGCTCGACCCGCGCGCGTGATCAGCCCGGCAATTCGCGGATCTCGTGCGAGGGATGGCGGCGGTCGCCGCGCTTGTTCTTCGGCCGCACGTAGTTGATCTGCGCCGTCGGCTTGTCGAGCTTCACCTTCAGCGCCGCCACCAGCGCGTCCTCGGCCTCGACGTTCACATGGTCCGACCGGCGGTCGATGGTCATGCCGACCGTGTATTGCTGCATCATCGCGCACACCCCGTTGGCTATCCGG
This sequence comes from Dongiaceae bacterium, assembly GCA_050180895.1. Classification (GTDB taxonomy): domain Bacteria; phylum Pseudomonadota; class Alphaproteobacteria; order Dongiales; family Dongiaceae; genus JBGPEQ01. Next base: position 32,322 of record JBFXDS010000019.1, on the reverse strand, counting down.
CGTTCGGTCCGCACGCGCCACTTTGACTTGACGCGGGAATTGCCGAATAGTACGGCGCCTGCGCCTGCCGCACCAACCACGAACCGCGCCGACGGTTCCAGCCGCGAGAAGAGGATTCCATGACCGTCATGCCCAATTCGACGGCCGCCCGCGACATCGCCTATCACTTGCATCCTTACACCAACGCGGTGAAGCAGGAGGCCGAGGGCCCTCTGGTGATCGCGCGCGGCAAGGGCATCCATGTCTATGACGAGGACGGCAAGGAGTACATCGAGGGGCTCGCCGGCCTGTGGTGCACGTCGCTGGGATTCGGCGAGGAGCGGCTGGTCGAAGCCGCGGCGCGGCAGATGCGGCGGCTGCCCTACTACCACAGCTTCGCGCAGAAGGCGCCGGACATCGCCGTCGATCTGGCCGAGCGCCTGATCAAGCTGGCGCCCGTGCCGATGTCGCATGCCTTCTTCTGCAACTCCGGCTCGGAGGCCAACGATACCGTCGTCAAGATGGTCTGGTACTACAACAACGCCCTCGGCCGGCCGCGGAAGAAGAAGATCATCTCGCGCATGAAGGCCTATCACGGCGTGACCGTCGCCGCGACCAGCCTCATGGGCCTGCCGGTCAACCAGATGGATTTCGACCTGCCACTGCCCGGTTTCCTGCACGCGGACTGCCCGCACCACTACCGTTTCGGCCAGGCCGACGAGAGCGAGGAGGACTTCGCCGCCCGCTGCGCTGCCAACCTGGAGAACATGATCCTGGAGCAAGGGCCGGACACGGTCGCGGCCTTCATCGCCGAGCCGGTGCAAGGCGCTGGCGGCGTGATCGTCGCGCCGAAGACCTACTTCGAGAAGATCCAGGCCGTGCTCCGGAAACACGACATCCTCTTCATCGCCGACGAGGTGATCTGCGGCTTCGGCCGCACCGGCAACATGTTCGGCAGCGAGACCTTCAAGCTGCAGCCGGACATCATGACCATGGCCAAGGCGCTGTCCTCGGCCTATCTGCCGATCTCGGCCGTGCTCATCAACGAAAAAATCTACCGCGCGCTGCGCGACAACAGCGGCAGGATCGGCACCTTCGGCCACGGCTACACCTATAGCGGCCATCCCGTCAGCGCGGCCGTGGCGATCGAGACGCTGAAGATCTACGAGGAGCGCGACATCCTGTCTCAGGTCCGCCGCGTGGCGCCGGCGCTGCAGGACGGCCTGCGCCAGTTCGCCGATCATCCGCTGGTCGGCGAGGTCCGCGGCATCGGCCTGATCGGCGGCATCGAGCTGGTCCGCAACCGCACGACGAAGGAGTCCTTCGATCCCCAGCTGAGGGTCGGCGCCTACGCGGTGAAATGCGCCCAGGAGCACGGGCTGCTGACGCGCGCGCTCGGCGACACCGTCGCCTTCTGTCCGCCCCTGATCATCAACGAAGCGCAGATCGCCGACATGCTGTCGCGCTTCGGCCGCGCGCTCGAAGACACGCAGGCCTGGCTCGTCCGGCAAGGCCTGCTCGCGGCCTAGGCCGGCAGGAGCCGCGCAGCCGGCGCCTGCGCCCACCGCTCGTCCAGGCTCTCGGCGATGAAGCCGGCGAGCCGGGCGGCCGCCGGCGACAACCGGCTGCGGCGCCGGTGCATGGCGATCGTCACCGGCGCGATCGCGGGCAGGCCACTGTCCTCGTCCAGGATCTGCAGTCCGTCCGGTACCGTGCTGCGCGCCAGGACCATGACGCCGAGGCCGGAGAGGATCGCGGCCTGGAGACCGGCGAGGCTCGGGCTGCAATAGACGACGCGCGAGGCCATGCCGGCAGCTTCCAGGGCGCGCATCAGCCGTCGTCGGTAGATGCAGCCGTCGGGATAGACCACCAGCGGCAGCGGCCGGCGAGTCCACACCGAATGTCCGGGGCCGGCCACCCATACCAGTTGCTCCGGCCAGACACGCAGCGGCCGCGCCGTCGCCCGGTCGGCGTGCATGGCCAGGACCAGATCGAAGCCCGCGCTGTCGCTGGCGAACTTCTCCAGCAGGTTGACGCTGAGGTCGCAGCTCACGTCCAGCGTGACGTTGGGATAGCGCTCGACGAACCGGCCGAGGATGCGCGGCAGGAAGGAGATGGCGAAGTCATTGGGCGTGCCGACCTTCACATGGCCGGCCAGGGTCGGCCGGGTCAGGCTGCCGATCGCCTCGTCGTTGAGGCGCAGGATCTGCGTCGCGTAGCGCAGCAGGGTCTCGCCGCCGTCGGTCAGCAGCATGCGCCGACCGTCCCAGCGACAGAGCGGAGCGCCGACGATGTCCTCCAGCCGCTTCATCTGCAGGCTCACCGCCGGCTGGGAGCGGCCCAGGATCGACGCCGCGCGCGTGATGCTGGCGACATCGGCCACGGCGGAGAAGGTTCGCAGCAGCTCCATGGGGATGTTTCGCATATCCGGTACCATTTAGACGGAAAATCGAGTCATCATGATTATCAATTTTTCTTATTCCCATGGCAACGCTACCAGGATCGCGGCCCGCATCGGGCCGCGCAGGGGAGGAGACGATGGCCAAGGCCGCGAGGAAGACCGCAGGACGGACAACCGCACGACCGGCGACGCGAGCGCGGCGCACGCCCGCCAGGCCGCCGCAGGCCGTCCGCAGCGTCGACGATCTGCCCGACCTCAAGATCATCCGCAACGGCGAGAGGGTGACGGGAACCTTCTCCGCGGCGGAGATGGAATCGCGGCTGGCGAAGCTGCGCAAGCACATGGCGCGGGAGCGCATCGGCCATGTGCTGTTCACCTCCTATCACAACATCAACTACTACAGCGACTTCCTCTACTGCTCCTTCGGCCGGCCTTACGGGCTGGTGGTCACGCCGTCGAAGTCGACCTCGATCTCCGCCAACATCGACGCCGGCCAGCCATGGCGGCGCACCTTCGGCGACAACATCGTCTTCACGGACTGGCGGCGCGACAACTACATCCGCGCGGTGCAGAAGCTGGTGAAGGCCGGCGGCCGGGTCGGCATCGAGTTCGACCACGTCAACCTCCAGACCATGAAGAAGCTGAAGGCCGCGCTGCCGGGCTCGACTTTTGTCGATATCTCCGGCGCCGCCATGCGCATGCGCATGATCAAGTCGAAGGAGGAGATCGCGCTGATCAGACAGGGCGCGCGCATCGCCGACATCGGCGGCGCCGCCTGCGTCGAGGCCATCGCCGAGGGCGTGCCGGAGCACGAGGTGGCGCTGCATTCCACCCAGGCGATGGTGCGCGAGATCGCCCGGACGTTCCCGCATGCCGAGCTGATGGACAGCTGGACCTGGTTCCAGTCGGGCATCAACACCGACGGCGCCCACAATCCCGTGACGTCGCGGCGTCTGCGGCGCGGCGACATCCTCAGCCTCAACTGCTTCCCGATGATCGCCGGCTACTACACGGCGCTCGAGCGCACGCTGTTCTGCCGGGAGGCGTCGGATGCGCATCTGCGGCTGTGGGAGATCAACTGCCGGGTGCATGACGAGGGCAAGAAGCTGCTCAAGCCCGGCAACCGCTGCGGCGACGTGGCGAAGGCGCTGAACGAGATCTACCGCGAGCACGATCTCCTCAAGTACCGCACCTTCGGCTACGGCCACTCCTTCGGCGTGCTCTGCCATTATTACGGACGCGAGGCCGGCCTCGAGCTGCGGGAGGATATCGAGACCGTGCTCGAGCCGGACATGGTCGTCTCGATGGAGCCGATGATCATGATCCCCGAGGGCCTGCCCGGCGCCGGCGGCTACCGCGAGCACGACATCCTCGTCATCACGCCGGCGGGAAACGAGAACATCACGAGGTTCCCCTACGGCCCCGAGCACAACATCGTCCCAAAGTGAGTCGCCCGCCAAGGGAAGGGGGTTCGTCCCGGCCGACTCTGCTGCGGTGCAAAAAAGGACTCCAAATCCTTGCGTCCGGCGTATAGGATTTGACCAACAGCGCAAGGAAGCGCCGGCCACCGGAATCGCCGGCTGAGCAGAAATTTGAAAAGAATACGCCACCAGGGAGTGTAGAGGCGTCACGGACAAGGGATGGCAACGCAAGAGGACAACTACGTCCAATTCTTGGAAGTCCAGAAGAGTTATGACGGCGAGACGCTGGTCGTAAGAGACCTGAATCTCAGCATTCGGGCTGGCGAATTCCTTACCCTGCTGGGACCCTCGGGATCGGGCAAGACGACAACGCTCATGATGCTGGCCGGCTTCGAAGTGCCGACGCATGGGCGCATATTTCTGGACCGCCGGCCGATCGACGACGTGCCGCCGCACAAGCGGAACATCGGCATGGTCTTCCAGAACTACGCGCTGTTTCCGCACATGACGGTGACGGAAAATCTCGCCTTTCCGCTGGAGGTCCGGCGGCTGCCGAAATCCGACATCGAGGCCAAGATCAAACGCGCCCTCGACATGGTGAAGCTCTCGGGCTTCGCGCAGCGGCGGCCAGGTCAGCTCTCCGGCGGCCAGCAGCAGCGGGTGGCGCTGGCGCGCGCCCTCGTCTTCGAGCCCAAGCTCGTGCTGATGGACGAACCGCTGGGCGCGCTCGACAAGCAGCTGCGCGAGCACATGCAGCTGGAGGTCAAGCACATACACCGCGACCTCGGCGTGACCGTGGTGTACGTGACGCACGACCAGAGCGAGGCGCTCACCATGTCGGACCGCATCGCCGTCTTCAACGACGGCGCGATTCAGCAGCTGGCGACTCCGGACGACCTCTACGAGCGGCCGCAGAACTCGTTCGTCGCGCAATTCATCGGCGAGAACAACCGGCTGCGCGGCAAGGTCGTGGCGATGAACGGTTCCGCCTGCCGCGTCGAGGTGACGGGCGGCGGAACGGTCGAGGCGCTGCCGGTGAAGGTCGACGGCGTCGGCACGCCGACGACGCTGTCCCTGCGGCCGGAGCGGGTGCAGATCAACCCGTCGAACGGCAGCTGCGCCAACGTCTTCGCTGCCCGGGTCGAGGAGTTGATCTATCTCGGTGACCATACCCGCGTGCGCGCCTCGGTCTGCGGCAGCAACGATTTCGTGATCAAGGTGGCGAACGCCGCGGGCGTGCCCGAACTGGCGCCGGGCTCTACCGTGTCGATCGGATGGAAAAGGGAGGATTGTCGGGCGCTCGACGCGTTCTGACGAGGCCTCGTGGGCCGCGCAAGCCGCGACCGCCCGGACAGGCGGCGCAGCGGACCGCGAGGTGTTGCAACCGCCGGCGGAAAGCCGGCCGAACAGGGAGACTTCAAGGCATGACGAGGCTATTGGGCCTGACCGGCCTGCTGATGGCGGGAACCGCCGCGATGGTGCTTTCCGCCGCCCAGCCCGCAGCGGCGCAAGACCAGCTCACGGTCGTATCCTGGGGCGGCGCGTACCAGGAGAGCCAGCGCGAGGCGTTCATGAAGCCGTTCGCGAAGGAAACGGGCACGAAGATCACGGAGGAGGAGTACAACGGCGAGATCGCCAAGATCCGGGCGATGGTCGAGGCGAACAACGTGACCTGGGACGTCATGGACATCGACACCCAGACCGCGCTCGCCGCCTGCGCCGAGGGTATCCTCGAGACGATCGACTGGGGCAAGCTCGGACTCGACGCCGCCAAATTCATCGGCGCCGACCAGTTCGAATGCGCCGTGCCGAACATTCTCTACTCGACGATCTTCGCCTATGACGCCGACAAGCTGAACCCGGGGCCGGCAACGGTCGCCGACGTGTTCGACCTGCAGAAGTTCCCGGGCAAGCGCGCGCTGCAGAAGAACCCCTTCGTCAACCTGGAGTGGGCGCTGATCGCCGACGGCGTGGCGATGGGCGACATCTACAACCTGCTGAACACGCCGGAAGGCATCGACCGGGCCTTCAAGAAGCTCGACACGATCAAGAGCGAGGTGATCTGGTGGGAAGCCGGCGCGCAGGCGCCGCAACTCCTGGCGGACGGCCAGGCCGCCATCGTTTCGGCGTGGAACGGCCGCATCCAGACGGCGATCGACAAGGAAGGGAAGAACTTCAAGATCATGTGGGACGCGCAGGCGCCGGACTATGATCTGTGGGCAATGCCGAAGGGCACGCCGCGGCTCGACACGGCCTACAAGTTCATCAGCTTCGCCAGCCAGCCGCAGGCGATGGCCGACCAGACCAAGTACATCGCCTACGGCCCGGCGAACAAGGACGCCATCCCGAACGTCGATCCGGCCGTGCTCCCCAGCCTGCCGACGGCGCCGGACAACATGGCCAACGTCCTGTTCATCGACCCGCAGTTCTGGGCCGACAAGGGCGAGGAACTGCGCGAGCGCTTCAACGCCTGGCTCGCCCAGTAGCAGCCGCGAGGGAGGGAGCCGCGCGCTCCCTCCCCGCCACCTTCCAAGCGCCGACGATGGTTGCCACCGCGCCGACAGCAATCGTCCGAACCGCCGATGGCATGCCGCTGAAACAGCGGCTGCGCCAGGTGGAACGCATGCGACGGTTGAAGGCGATCGGCCTCGTCCTGCCGCTCTTTCTGTTCATCGTCGTGTCGTTCGCCATCCCGATCGTGGTGATGCTGCGCAACGGCGTCTACGACCCGGACATCCGCGACAACCTGCCGGCCACCGTGGCGGCGTTGCAGAACTGGGACGGCGCGTCGGTGCCGGATGAGGCGGTCTATGCCGCCCTCGCGGCCGATCTGAAGGTCGCGCAGAAGAACAGGACGACGGCGCTGATCGGCAAGCGGCTGAACTACGAACTCTCGGGCATCCGCAGCAAGGTCATCGCCACGGGCCGCAAGGCGGAGAAGCTCGAGGCGGGCCCCTACAAAGAGGCGCTGACGGCGATGGACGCCGTCTGGGCCAGGCCCGAGACCTGGGCCGTGATCAAGCAGGCCGGCGCCGTCATCACGCCGAGCTACCTGCTGAGCGCGCTCGACATGCAGATAAACACCGACGGCAGCCTCGGCTGGGTCGAGCCGGAGCGCCGGATATACCTGACGGTGTTCATCCGGACGTTCTGGATCAGCCTCCAGGTGACGGCCTGGACGCTGCTGCTGGGCTTTCCGGTGGCCTATCTGCTGGCGACGCTGCCGACCCGCAAGGCAAACCTCCTGCTGATCTTCGTCCTGCTGCCGTTCTGGACCTCGCTGCTGGTGCGAACGACAGCATGGTTCGTGCTGCTGCAGGACAACGGCGTCATCAACGAGACGCTGCAGCTGCTGCGGCTGACGCACGAGCCGCTGCCGCTGATCTTCAGCCGCTTCGGCACGATCACCGCGATGACGCACATCCAGCTGCCGTTCACCCTGCTGCCGATCTACAGCGTCATGAAGACGATCTCGCCGAGCCATGTGCGCGCCGCCCGCTCGCTCGGCGCCGGGCCGTTCCGCGCGTTCTGGCGCGTGTATTTTCCGCAGACCGTCCCGGGCATCGCCGCCGGCTGCCTGCTGACCTTCATCCTGTGCCTCGGCTACTACATCACGCCGGCCCTGGTCGGCGGCGCGACCGACCGGATGGTCAGCAACTTCATCGCCGAGGCGATCAACCAGGAGAACAACTGGGGCAAGGCCTCGGCGCTCGGCACGATCCTGCTGTGCGCGACGCTGATCCTGTATTTCGTCTACAACAAGCTCGTCGGCGTCGAGAAGATGAAGTTCGGCTGACGGCCATGGCGCTCCCTCCCTACGCAACCCCCGCCGAGCGCGCCTGGTACTACGCGCACCGGGCGATCTGCGCCGCCGTGCTGCTGTTCCTGATCGCGCCGATCCTGGCGATCATCCCCCTGTCGTTCAACGCCGAGCCGTATTTCAGCTACCCCATGCCCGGGCTGTCGCTGCGCTGGTACGTCGACTTCTTCACCAGCGACCGGTGGACGATCGCGCTCAAGAACAGCGTCATCGTCGCCGGCGCGACCACGGTCCTGGCGACGGGCATCGGCACGCTGGCGGCGCTCGGCCTCAGCCGCGCCAACTTCCCGGCGCGCCCGGCGGTGATGGGCATGCTGATCTCGCCGATGATCGTGCCGATCATCATCTCGGCCATCGGCATGTATTTCTTCTACACCTCGATCGGGCTGTCCAACAGCCTTCCGGGCCTGATCCTGGCGCACACGGCGCTGGCGACGCCGTTCGTCGTCATCGTCGTCACGGCGACGCTGTTCGGCTTCGACCAGTCGCTGATCCGCGCCGGCGCCAGCCTCGGCGCGGATCCGGTGCGCGTGTTCTTCACGGTGACCCTGCCCCTCATCCTGCCCGGCGTCATCTCAGGCGCGCTGTTCGCCTTCGTCACCTCGTTCGACGAGGTCGTCGTCGTGCTGTTCCTGGCCAGCCCGGAACAGCGCACGCTGCCGAAGCAGATGTTCAGCGGCATCCGCGAACTGATCAGCCCGACGATCACGGCGGCGGCGACGCTGCTCATCCTGTTCGCCATCACCATGCTGACGACGGTGGAGCTGCTGCGGCGGCGCTCGGAGCGGTTGCGCGGCATCCGCGGCTGACGCGGCTTGACCAGTCCGATACCAATCCGCCGCCAGGGCTGGATTGTCGGCGTGCGAATCATTATCATTCAGGAGGACAGCGCCGGAGCCTGGGCATGTACAAGGACAACAGCCTCATCCCGACGGAAGCCGTTCGTCTGGCCGCCCTCGGCCTGTTGACCGAAGGGCCGCGCTCCTATGCCGAACTCGCCGACGAAGTGCGCCACTTCAGCAGCCGCATCGTCGGTCCGTCGCTCGACCTGATCGGCCCGCCGATCGAGGTGCTTCGCGTCGAGGGCCTCATCGAGGGCTTCGGCGGCGCCGGAGTCGAAGCGTCCCTGCACATCACCGCGGCCGGACGGCGGGAGCTGTTGCGGCTCCTCGGCGCCAACCTGCGCGGGCCGCTCGGCGAATTCAACAAACTGGTGATCGCGCTCAAGCTGCGCTTCCTCGATCTGCTCGATCCGGCGGCGCGCCGGCTGCAGGCCGAACTGCTGGCCGAGATCTGCGAGCGCGAGCTGACGCGGCTGACCGACCTGCGCCGCCACCATGACGGCCGCTCCGGCCATCTCGTCGACTGGCTCGACCACGACATCGGCCAGCTGCGCGACCGCCTGGCGTGGTTCCGGGACCTGCAGGGCCGCCTGTGACCGAGGGTCTGGCGCTGACCGGCGGCTGCCAGTGCGGCACCGTGCGCTATCGCGTGACCGCCGCGGCGCACGAGCTCTATCACTGCCACTGCAGCATGTGCCGGCGCCTGCATGGCGCGGTGTTCGCCAGCTTCGCCATCGTGCCGCGCAGCCACTTCATCATCGAGAAGGGCGCCGAGAACCTGCGGCGCTTCGACAGCTCGGCCGAAAGCTGCCGCTGCTTCTGCGTCCGCTGCGGCAGCCAGGTCTACTCCGACGTCCACAAATGGCCGGACTTGCGATTCTACACGGTCGGCACGCTCGACGCCGGCGCCCATCCGGGCAACGCACCGGCGAGCGAGCGCCACATCTATGTCGGCTCCAAGCTTCCGTGGTGGCACATCACGGACGACCTGCCGCAGGTCGAGGAATCCTGAGGATGCGTTTCAGAACAGGTGCTGGCCGCCGGTGACGAAGATCTCCGTGCCCGTGACATAGCCGAAATCGTCGGTGCACAGGCGGAAGACCGCCGCCGCCACCTCCTCCGGCCGGCCCATGCGGTGCATGGGGATGCGCGGGATCAGGGTCTCGTATTCCGGCCCGATCATCGCCGTCTCGATCTCGCCCGGCGCCACCGCGTTGACGCGCACGCCGAGGTCGGCGAGCTCGACCGCCAGCTCGCGGGTCAGCGCCGACAACGCCGCCTTCGAGGTGCTGTAGGCCGAGCCGGCGAAGGGATGGATGGCGTGCCCGGCGATCGAGGTGATGTTGACGATGGCGCCGCGACCGCGGTGCAGCGGCTGGGCGAAGCCGCGGGCAAGGCGCAGCGGCGCGAACAGGTTCAGCTCGAAGACGTCGCGCCAAGCCTGCACGTCGCCGTTGAGGCAGCCGAGCCGCTCCTTGAACGGCGTCTTCGGCGACACCGCGGCGTTGTTCACCAGGGCATGCAGCGCGCCGTCCGCCAGCAGCGCGTTGGCCTCGGCCACGAAGCCGTCGACGCTGCCGGCCTCCGCCAGGTCGACGACGATGTGATGGCTCCAGTTGGGGTCGCGCTTGCACTCCGGCGGCACGTCCTCGCGGCTGCAGGTGATGATGCGCCAGCCCTCGTCGCTGAAGCGCTGCACGGTGGCGTGGCCGATCCCCCGGCTGGCGCCGGTGAGGATCACGGTCTTGCGTTGCTCCGACATGCCGGCAGTGTAGCCGAACGCGCCGCCGCCGCCAGCCTCGCCTGGTGGGGAAGATCCCGTGTTGCGCCGTCAGTGCGCCATGAGGATCGGCACGGTGGCCGCCGCCAGGACGTGGCGCGTGGCCCCGCCCAGGATCATCTCGCGCAGACGGCTGTGCCCATAGGCGCCCATGACCAGCAGGTCGATCTGGGACCGGGCGACATAGGCCAGCAGCGTGGCGCCCACGGTGGCATGGTCGACGGTCAACGCCTCGTGCGCGGCGCGGACATCGTGGCGTCCGAGATAGGCGACGAGGTCGGTGGCGGAGGCGCTGCGGCCGATGTCGCCGACGGTGACGACCGTCACCTGGTCGGCCAGGCGCAGGAACGGCAGCGACCCCGCGACGACGCGCGCCGCCTGCGCGCTGCCGTTCCAGGCGATCGCGATCCGGCTGCCGATGGCCGCGGCGTCGGTCGCCACCAGCACCGGACGCCCGGTGTCGAACAGCGCCGCATCGAGGGTCGCCGCGAGCGGCGTCTCGCTCTCGGCGTCGGGCTTGCCGATGATGATGAGGTCGACGAGACGCCCGGCGCTGGCGACGATGTCGGTCTCGCGCCCGGTGCTCTCGCGCCAGACCGCCTGGACGCCGGCGGCGGCACAGACCGTCTCATAGGCCGCCTTGGCCCGCCCTGACCGCGATTCCACCGTCTGCTGCATGGCGGCCATCATCTGCTCGACCATGGCGCCGGACATGCCTTCGCCGATCACCGGCACCATGGTTTCGACATCGGCGCGGACATGCAGGACGTCGAGGCTGGCCGAGAACCGGCGTGCGACGCCGACGGCGGCCGTCAGCGTCGCCACCGTGCCGTCGCCGCCGTCGGCCAGAACGAGTATCGTCTTGATCGTCATTCCATCTCTCCTTCGGGGACACAGGTCGGAAACGCCGGTCCTACGCCCTCATTCAACGTCGGATACCCCCTGGGGCGCAATGACATGGATCAGCCCGCCTCTCCAGCGCCGTTCCATCTTAGCTGTAGATCGGCCGCGATTCCGCAAGGCCGGCGGGATCCTGGTGGATGATGATCTCGGCGCCGGGAAAGGCCCGCAGGATGTTCGCCTCGACCGCGTCCGCGATCGCGTGCGCCTCCGCCAAGGTCAATCCACCGTCCATCTCGAGATGCATCTGCACGAACGTCGTCAGGCCGGCGGCGCGCGTCCGCAGGTCGTGCACGGCGCGCACGCGCGGGTCGGCCAGCGCGATCCCGCGGATGCGCCCCCGATCCGCGTCCGGCAATTCGCGATCCATCAGCATGTCGAACGCGCTGCGCGCAATCTGCCAGGCAGTATGCATGATGTAGAGGCCGATCCCGGCGGCGAAGATCGGGTCGGCGCGCTGCCAGCCATACATCCCCGTCAGGATGAGCGCGATGACGACGCTGGCATTGACGGCGAGGTCGCTGGCGTAGTGCAGCGCGTCGGCCTTGATGGCGAGCGACCCCGTCCGCCGGATGACGGCGCGCTGGTAGAGGACGAGCAGCAGCGTCGCCGCGATCGAGATCGCCATCACGGCCAGGCCGACGACCGTGTTGGCGACCGGGTGGGGCGACACCAGGCGGCTTCCCGCCTGCACCAGCAGGAACAGCGCGGAACCGGCGATGAAGGCCGACTGGCCGAGCGCCGCCAGCGGCTCCGCCTTGCCGTGGCCGAAGCGATGCTCGCGGTCTGCCGGCGTCAGGGCGTGGCGGACGGCAAGGAGATTGACCAGTGACGCCGCCGCGTCGAGCAGCGAATCGAGCAGGGTGGACAGCAGGCTGACGGCGTCGGTCATCACATAGGCGACGGCCTTGGCCGAGATCAGCAGCAGAGCCGTCGCCACCGACGCATAGGTCGCCCGGCGCATCAGGAGGGTGGCCTCGGACCTCGTCATCCCCGACGCCTCCGCTGCGGTGTTGTCCGGCGCGGCCGCCATGATCCCGCCCTCAGGGATACAGCCGCTCGGTCCGCCAGCCATCGCCGTCGCGGTGATAGACCAGCCGATCGTGCAGTCGGAACGGCCGGTCCTCCCAGAACTCGATGAGGTCCGGCACGACGCGGAATCCCGACCAGTGGGGCGGACGCGGCACGGCGCCGATGCCGAACTTCGCGGTGAACCGGGCGACGCGCTTCTCCAGCTCGAAGCGCCCGGCCAGCGGGCGCGACTGCTGCGAGGCCCAGGCGCCGATCTGGCTGGTGCGCGCCCGCGTCGCGAAATAGGCATCGGCGTCCTCGGGTGAAACCTGCTCCACCTTCCCTTCGATCCGCACCTGCCGCTTCCGCGACTTCCAGTGGAAGCACAGCGCCGCCTGCGGGTTGGCCAGCAGCTGCCGGCCCTTGCGGCTCTCGTAGTTCGTGTAGAAGACGAAGCCGCCGCCGTCGACACCCTTGAGCAGGACCATGCGCACCGAGGGCATGCCCGCCGCGCCGGCGGTCGCCAACGCGACCGCGTTCGGATCGCCCGGCTCCGTCTCCGCCGCCGCCGTGAACCACTCGTCGAACAGATGGAACGGGTCGCGCGTCTCGCTGCTCATCGTCGTCCTTCGCCGCCGGCGCGATTCGGCCGCGGGAAATGCGCGGCTTGAATTGCCTGGGCGATTCGCCTATTTGCACCGGCAGCCGCGTCATGTGCAATAATTCCGATCGACGCCGCGGGCGGCGGCGCCGCACGCCTGCAGCGGCATATCGTCGAAAAGGCACGAAAGGACAATGGATGGGGTTGAAATCGGTTCTCGCGCTGCTCGCCGTCTTGGCCGTCCTGCCGGCCTGCACGACCGATCGCGGGCCGAAGGAGATCGGCGGCGCGGTCATCGGCGGCGCGGCCGGCGGCCTGCTCGGCTCGCAGATCGGCAGCGGGACCGGGCAGGTGGCGGCGACGGCCGCCGGCGTCTTCCTCGGCGCCTGGCTCGGCAGCGAGATCGGCCGCTCCCTCGACGACAATGATCGCCGCGAGGCCGAGCGCAGCGCCCAGACGGCGCTGGAGCACAATCCGGACGGCCGGGCGTCGAGCTGGCAGAACCCGAATACCGGCCACAGCGGCTCGACGACGCCGACCCGCACCTACGACACCGCCCAGGGTCCGTGCCGCGAATACACGACATCGGTGGTCATCGACGGCAAGGCGCAGACGGCTCACGGCACGGCCTGTCGCGAAGCCGACGACAGCTGGCGCATCGTGAGCTGACACGTAGTCGATCGGGAAAGCCGCAATGCCCACACCCTACGAGACTCTCGGGGTCGCCCCGTCCGCCAGCGCGGACGAGATCAAGAAGGCTTACCGCAAGCTGGCCAAGAAGCTGCATCCCGACCTCAATCCCGGCAACAAGAAGGTCGAGCAGCAGTTCAAGGAGGTCTCGGCGGCCTACGACCTGCTGTCGGACGCGGCCAAGCGGGCGCGCTACGACCGCGGCGAGATCGACGCCAGCGGCGCCGAGCGGCCGGACCGCCCGTTCTACCGGCGCTATGCCGAGGGCCGCGAAGGCGCGAAATACCAGGATTTCGGCCTCGACGAGGATTCCTTCGCCGACGACCTCTTCGCCAATCTGTTCCGCCAGCAGCGCCGGCCGTCCGAGCGGTCGATGCATCTGCGCGGGGCCGACGTGACCTATGTCGCGGAGGTCGATTTCGTCGAGGCCGCCGTCGGCGCCAAGAAGCGGCTGATGCTGACTGACGGCAAGACGCTCGACGTGACGATCCCGCCGGGCACCGAGGACGGGCAGACCCTGCGCCTCAAGGGCCAGGGACTTCCGGGCGTCGGCGGCGGCACCGCCGGCGACGCCTATATCGAGATCAAGGTGGCGCCGCATCCGGTCTTCACGCGCCAGGGCAACGACGTGCATATCGAGCTGCCGATCACTCTGCCGGAGGCCATCCTCGGCGCCACCGTGACGGCGCCGACCGTGGACGGGCCGGTCTCCCTCAAGGTGCCGCCGGACTCCAACACGGGCTCGGTGCTGCGCCTCAAGGGCAGGGGCATCGTCGACCGCGCGTCGGGCAATCGCGGCGACCAGTATGTGCGCCTCAAGGTCGTGCTGCCGGACCGCGCCGATGCCGAGCTCAAGAGCTTCGTCGAATCCTGGTCGGCGCGGCATCCCTACGCCGTCCGGCGCGGGCCCGGCGCATGACGATATTTACCGTCGAGCAGGTCGTCGCCGAGATCGGAGTCGCCGAGACCGATCTCCGCCTGTGGATCGAGCAACGCTGGCTGCTGCCGGCCAGACGCGAGGACAGCTTCGTCTTCGACGAGGTCGACATCGCCCGCGCGCGGCTGATCCGCGAGCTGCGCGTCGACCTGATGGTCAACGAAGAGGCGATTCCCGTCGTCCTCTCCCTCCTCGATCAGGTGCATGCCTTGCGCCGCGCGCTCGCCAGCGTCAACGCGGCGATCGACCGCGCGTCGCCGGAGGTCAGGGCCGAAATCGCCGAGCTGCTCAAGGAGAGCCGCTGATCCGTCACCGATGCGGCATCAGCCGGTCGCGTTTTCGCCCCTGTCCCGCGCGCGCCATTCGGCCATGGCCGCCGCCACCTCGGCGCCGAGCAGAATCGCGGTCCAACATAGATAGATCCAGACGAGAACGACGGGGATCGCGGCCAGCGCTCCATAGATCGCATCGTAGGTCGGGAACCAGACGATGTAGATGCCCAGTCCGCGCTTGGCGGCCTCGAACAGCAGGGCCGCCACGATGCCGCCGCAGGCCGCATCCCGCCAGGGCACCCGCCGGTTCGGCGCCACGTAGTAGAGGAACGTGAAGGCGACGAACTGGAGCAGCAGCGGGACGAGCGGCGTGATCCAGCCCATGGACCAGGTGAACGCCGAGCCGCCGTAGCGCTGACCCGTCGCCAGCAGGATGCCGCTCACCGAGAGAGCGCCGCCGAGCAGCAGGGGCCCGACCGTCAGGATCGCCCAATAGGCCAGCAGACGTATCATCAACGGCCGCGGCCGCGTCACCCGCCAGATGGTGTCGAACGTCGAGTTGATCGTCGCCAGCAGCATCATCGCGGTGACCGCCAGCCCGACGAACCCGAATCCGGTCAAGCCGCGGGCCTTGCCGACGAAGGTCCGGAAGGTGTCCACGACCGCGTCGCTGGCGTGCGGCAACAAATAGGCGGCCAGCAGCTCCTCGACCTCGACGCGCAGGCGGCCCGATGCTGGAACGGCCGAGAGGAAGGCCAGCGAGATCGCCGCCACCGGCACCAGCGACAGGACGGTCGTGAAGCTGAGCGCGCTGGCCCGCTCCAGGCAGCCGTCGCCGACGAAGCGCCGGAGCAGGTGGCGCGCGAACTGGCCGAGGTCGCGCAATATCCCCTTCGCCTCCGGCGGCGGCGCCGGCTTCGATGCAACCGAGCGATCGTCCCTTTGTGCCATGTCGGACTTCCGTCAGCCTATGCGCGCTCGCCCGCGACCTGTGCGCCGGACGTGCGTGCCAGAGCTTCCTTTGACCCCCCGAGGCGTTCGTGTAGGATGCCAGAGTTCCTCAAAAATTGCATCGAAGTGGGGACTTGATGGGTGAGCAAGGCGGGCTGATGGCTGGCAAGCGCGGTCTGATCATGGGCGTCGCCAACGACCGCTCGATCGCCTGGGGTATCGCCCGCGCGGTCGCCGAGCAGGGCGGCGAGATCGCCTTCACCTATCAGGGCGACGCGCTGGGCAAGCGCGTGCTGCCGCTGGCGCAGTCCATCGGCGCCGATTTCGTCGTGCCCTGCGACGTCGGCGACGATGGCAGCGTCGATTCGGTGTTCGCCGCCATCGCCGAGCGCTGGGGCCGGATGGATTTCCTCGTCCACGCCATCGCCTTTTCCGACAAGGAGGAACTGAAGGGCAAGTACATCAACACCTCGCGCAGCAATTTCGCCACGACGCTCGACATTTCCTGCTATTCCTTCACCGCCGTGTGCCAGCGCGCCGTCCAGCTGATGCCGGACGGCGGCAGCCTGCTGACCCTGACCTACTATGGCGCCGAACGCGTGATGCCGCACTACAACGTCATGGGCGTCGCCAAGGCCGCCCTGGAATCCAGCGTGCGCTACCTTGCCGCCGATCTCGGCGGCCAGAACATCCGCGTCAACGCCATCTCGGCCGGTCCGATCAAGACCCTGGCGGCCTCGGGCATCGGCGACTTCCGCTACATTCTCAGGTGGAACGAGCTGAACTCGCCGCTGAAGCGCAACGTGACGACGGATCAGGTGGGCGGTGCCGGCCTCTATCTGCTGAGCCACCTTTCGGCCGGCGTCACCGGCGAGGTCCACCACGTCGACAGCGGCTATCACGTCGTCGGCATGCTGCGCACGGAATCGGCGCCGGAAGTCGCCGAGCTCTTGCAGGGGTTCGATCCGAAAAGCTGAGATGTCCTTCAACAGTTTCGGCCACCTGTTCCGCTTCACGACCTGGGGCGAGAGCCACGGGCCGGCCATCGGCTGCGTCGTCGATGGGGTGCCGCCGCGCATCGCGATGTCCGAAGCCGACATCCAGCCCTGGCTCGACCGGCGGCGACCGGGCCAGTCCCGCTTCACCACCCAGCGCCGCGAGTCCGACCGGGTGCGCATCCTCTCCGGCCTGTTCGAGGGCCGCACCACGGGCACCCCGATCAGCCTGCTGATCGAGAACGAGGACCAGCGCTCCAAGGACTACACCGCCATCAAGGACCAGTTCCGTCCCGGGCATGCCGACTACACCTACTGGGCGAAATACGGCATCCGCGACTACCGCGGCGGCGGGCGGTCGTCGGCGCGCGAGACGGCGAGCCGCGTCGCCGCCGGTGCCGTCGCCCGCAAGGTCCTCGAGCATGTGCTGGGCGCGCCGGTGACGATCCGCGGCGCCCTCGTCCAGATGGGCACGCACGCCATCGACCGCGGCCGCTGGGACTGGGCCGCGGTCGACCGCAACCCGTTCTTCTGCCCCGACGCCGAAAGCGCCTCCGCCTGGGAGGGGCATCTCGACGCCGCGCGCAAGGCGGGTTCGTCGCTCGGTGCCGTGGTCGAGGTGGTCGCCGGCGGCGTCCCGGCCGGCCTCGGCGCCCCGATCTACGGCAAGCTCGATGCCGACCTCGCCGCCGCCATGATGAGCATCAATGCCGTGAAAGGCGTGGAGATCGGCGCCGGCTTCGCCGCCGCCGGCCTGTCCGGGGAGGCCAACGCCGACGAGATGCGCATGCGGGACGGCAAGGTGACGTTCCTCTCCAACAACGCCGGCGGCATCCTCGGCGGCATCTCGACCGGCCAGGACATCGTCGTCCGCTTCGCCGTCAAGCCGACGAGCTCGATCTCGATCCCTCGAAAAAGCGTCACCGTCCAGGGCGACAATGTCGAGACCGTAACCAAAGGCCGCCACGACCCCTGCGTCGGCATCCGCGCCGTGCCCGTCGGCGAGGCGATGCTTGCCGTGGTTCTGGCGGATCACCTGCTGCGGCATCGCGGGCAATGCGGGTAGCACCCACGGCTGAACACGCCTCCGTCGCGACCGAGCGGATCGCCTGGCGGACACGCCGGCTCGAGATGGAGGCGCTCGACGAGAAGCATACGCCGTTCGGCCCGCGCCGCCGGCATTGGGGCGAGTTCAAGCGGTTGATCGCCACCTTCGGCGTGCTGCTCAAGGTCACCCGCTTGTACGGCGCCGGCGTCCGCCGCGCCCTCGACATCCGGCTGGTCGAGCGCAACGTCGTGCTGGCGGGCCTGCCGCGGGAATTCGACGGCTACCGCCTGCTGCACCTGACCGACCTCCACCTCGACGGCCTGCCGCAGCTTCCGGACATCATCGCCGATCTCGTCCGCACGCACCCGGTGGACCTGTCCGTCTGGACCGGCGACTACCGCTGGCGCGTGCATGGCGAATACGCGCACGTCATCCCGCATATCGCCACGGTCCTCGCTGCGGTCACGGCCTGCGACGGACACTACGCGACCCTCGGCAACCACGATCCCGTCGCCATGGTCGACGACCTGGAGCCCCTCGGCATCCGCGTGCTCGCCAACGAGACCGTCACGCTCCGGCGCGGCGCTGCCGCGCTGCACCTCACGGGCCTCGACGACGTGCACTACTTCTACAGCGACGCGGCGGCGCAGGCGCTCGCCGCCGCGCCGGACGGACTCAAGATCGCGCTCGTCCATTCGCCGGAAGCCGCCCACCTCGCCGCCGCGGCCGGCTACGCGTTCTACCTGTGCGGCCACACCCATGGCGGCCAGGTCTGCCTGCCCGGCGGCCGGCCCATCCTCACCAACAGCCTGCTGCATTGGCAGCATGCCCGGGGCCTATGGCGACGCGGCGGCATGCTCGGCTACACCAGCAACGGCGCCGGCACCTCCGGCCTGCCGGTGCGCTTCTTCTCCCGCGGCGAGGTGACGATCCTGACGCTGCGGCGCGCCGTCTCCTGAGCAAGAGTCCACAAGCCGGGACACACTTTCGGCGTCATTCCCGATGCAGGCTCGTGCCTGCAGGAAACCGGGAGCGGCACCGTGCGTCCTTCGACAAGCTCAGGATGAGGAGCGTTCTTTGTGCCACCAAGATTTCCCCTCATCCTGGAGACCTTTGCGCGGGAGGGGGAGAAGGATCATTTGATGGCAGTGAGTGAAGTCAGGGTTTCGTGGCCAGCACAGCTGCCGTTGGCGAGGGCCGATTTGCAGCGTTTTGGCCGGCAGCGGACAGACTCATGCCGTGACGATGGCCTGCCATCGTCGCAGATTGAAGGCGAAGCAGGCCAGGGCGAGGGCGGTGGCGTTGCGCGCCAGGTTGAAGTAGGGGACGCGGGTGAAGCCGTAGCTGCGCTTCAACGTGCCGAACAGCTTCTCGACCGCACGGCGGCGCAGCGACAGGGCGTGGTTGCGGGCCACCTCGTCGGGACCGAGGCGATGGGTGGGCCGGTTGCGGCGCAGGATACCGTCGGCGATACCGGCTTCGGCCAAGTCGCGGTGGAACGACCCGGCATCGTAGGAGCGGTCGCCATAGACGGCCAGTTCGTCGCCTTGGACGAGCGCGCGGGCGCACGAGATTTCCTGAACATTGGCCGGCGTGACGACGAGCGCCCGCACCAGGGCCGAGCCGGCGTCGACCGCCACATGCAGCTTGTACCCGAACACGAAGCGCCGCCGCTCGTTGTTGGCGCCGAAGCGGGCGTCCGGATCGACCGGGCTGACCTTGTCCTCATCCATGCGCGGCCGCCGCGCCGCGCTCTGGATGAGGGTGGCGTCGATCAGGGTCCCTTGCTTGAGGATGGCGCCCTTGCCGTCCAGCTGGCGCATCAACTCGGCCAGCAGCGGCGCCATCAGCCCGCCCCGCGTCAACGCATCGCGGAAGCGGAAGATCGTCGAATGGTCCGGCGTGTCGTCTTCCAGCGCCAGGCCGGCAAAGCGCCGGAACGACAGCCGGTCGTACAGAGCCTCTTCCATCGCCGGGTCCGACAGGTCGTACCACCGCTGCACCAGCAGCACCTTGAACATCATCAGCGGCGGGTACGACGCTTCTCCCCGCGCCGCGCTGTGGATCCCCGACAGCAACTTCTCGAACGGACGCCAATCGATCAGACCCGCGATCTCCCCCAGCCGGTCGCGCCGCCGACTTGCACGCTGCTCAATCGCTCCATCGAGCCAACTCATCTGACCGATGCGCTTGCGAGCCATCCTACTCTCCACCGTTCCATACCTCTCGATAGAGAATCATGGTTCGCCTCCCGTGCAAAGGTCTCCATCCTGAGCTTGTCGAAGGACGCAGGATCGCTATGCGATCCGCTCAACGGAGGCACGCCGTATCAGCGCCGGAACGCCGCCGTCAGCTCGACATGCGGCGACCAGATGAACTGGTCGATCGGCGTCACATCGAGCAGGCGATAGCCGCCGTCGACGAGGATGCGGGCGTCGCGCGCGAAGGTCGCGGGATCGCAGGAGACGGCGACGACAGCCGGTACGTTCGAGCGCGCGAGCCGCTCGCATTGCGCCATGGCGCCTGCCCGCGGCGGGTCGAAGACAATAGCATCGAAACGCGCCAATTCTTGCTCCGTCAGCGGGTCGGCTGCCAGGTCGCGCCGCGCGGTCGTTACACGGCCGTCGAGTCCCGCGCGCCGGGCCGCCGCGCCCAGCGCGCCGATGGCCTCGGCGTCGCCCTCGACGGCGTGGACGCGCGCGTTGCGGGCCAGCGGGAAGCTGAAGGTGCCGCAGCCGGCATAGAGATCGGCCACCCGTCTGCAGCCGACGAGAGCCTGCGTGACCGTCGCGACCAGGGCCGCCTCGCCGGCGACGCTCGGCTGCAGGAAGGCGCCGGGCGGCAGGTCGACGGGCACGTCGCCGAACATCGCTTGCGCCGGCCGGCGCATCGCGACCGGCTCGGGCGGCGTCCGCGCCGTCCGCCACGCGATCCGCGCGAGGTCGGCCGCCTCTGCCAGCCTCGCCAGCGCTTCACGCGCCGCCAGCGACGGCGGGCGCAGGCCCTGGAGCAGCAGGTCGATCCCACCCGCGGTCTCGGTCGCGGTCGCGTCGAGCCGATTGCCGTCCGCGATCAGGCCGGGCAAGGCCGCGCGCAGGTGCGGCAGGAATGCGGCGAGCGCCGGCGTCAGCAGGAGACAGGCCGTGGCATCCACCACCCGCCGGCTTTCGCGGGCATGGAAGCCCAGGCGCACCGCCCGCCCCGCGCGCTCCGCGGCGAAAGCAGCGCGCCGGCGCGTGCCGGCGGGGATGCGGAGCAGCGGCCCGAGCGGCGGGTCGGCGAAGCCGCGGCGCGCCAGCGCCACCCGCACCTGCTCGCGCTTCCAGCCGGCATAGAGACCGTCCTCGACATGCTGCAAGGCGCAGCCGCCGCACGCGCCATAATGCGGACAGGGCGCCGGAACGCGTCCCGGCGACGCCGCCAGAGTCTCGACGATCTCGCCGACCCAGCCCTCGCCGCGCGGCTTGCCGCAGCGGACGCGCAGACGGTCGCCCGGCAATCCGCCGGCGATATAGACCGGCCGGCCGTCGAGCCGGGCCACGCCGTCGCCGCGGCCGCCGATCGCGGCAATGGTCACCTCCGCGATGCGGTCCTGCGGCCGCGAGCCTGCCTTCCGTGCGCTCATCCGGGTCGCCTGTTGCGGCGCCGCTCCATCCGGCTTAACCATCGGGCCGAAACGCGACCCGGCCATGCTTCCAATAAAGCTTGAAAAGAGGGCCGCAAACCCATTTATTGGAGGCTGTCGCAACAGCCCACCGAGAAGGATCGGCCCGTTCCTTGAAACACCTGATGCAGGACGCCGAACCGGCGCAGGATTGGAGCTACGAGGCCCGTCGCATCAAGATCCACGATGCCGCGGCCTTCGACGCCATGCGCCGCGCCGGTCGCCTCGCGGCGGAGACGCTCGACTACATCATGCCGCATGTGCAGCCGGGGATCACCACGGACGAATTGGACCGGCTGTGCCACGCGTTCATCACCGCCGCCGGCGCTGTTCCGGCCCCGCTCAACTACCGCGGCTTCCCGAAATCGATCTGCACGTCGATCAACCACGTCGTCTGCCACGGGATTCCCGGCGACAAGCGGCTGCAGGACGGCGACATCCTCAACATCGACGTGACCGTCATCCTCGACGGCTGGCACGGCGACACCAGCCGCATGTTCTGCGTGGGAAAGGCGGGGGTGAAGGCGCAGAAGCTGGTCGACGTCACCTACGAGGCGATGATGCGCGGCATCGCCGCGGTGAAGCCCGGCGCGCGCCTGGGCGACATCGGCCACGCCATCCAGAGCTATGCCGAATCGCACCGTTTCTCCGTGGTGCGCGATTTCTGCGGCCACGGCATCGGCACGGTGTTCCATGATTCGCCGAGCATCCTGCATTTCGGCCGGCCCGGCGCCGGTCCGGCGCTGCGCGAGGGCATGTTCTTCACGGTCGAACCGATGATCAACGCCGGCCGCCACGAGGTGAAGGTGCTGGACGACGGCTGGACCGCGGTGACGCGCGACCGTTCGCTGTCGGCGCAGTTCGAGCACACCGTCGCCGTGACGGCCGACGGCGTGGAGATCTTCACCCGCTCGCCCGCGGGGCTCGATCGGCCGCCCTACCGTCTCTGACGGGACGCGCCGCGCCATGGCCGCGGGCGGCGACGACAAGCCGGACTATCTCGGCCATCGCCAGCGCCTTCGCGAACGGTTTCTGAGCGGCGGCGACAGCGCGCTCGCCGACTACGAGCTGCTCGAGCTGCTGCTCTGCCAGGCGCAGCCGCGCATCGACGCCAAGCCGGCGGCCAAGGCGCTGCTCAAGCGTTTCGGCAGCTTCGCCGGCGTGATGGCCGCCGCGCCCGCGCAGCTGCAGGAGGTCGACGGCATCGGCCCGGCTGCGGCCGTCATCATCAAGGTGGTGCAGGCCAGCGCGCTGCGCATGGCGCAACAGGAGCTGATCCGGCGCGACGTCATCGGCTCGTGGAAGAAGCTGCTCGACTATTGCCGCATGCGTATGGCCGAGGAGAAGACGGAGCAGTTCCGCCTGCTCTTCCTCGACAACAAGAACGCCGTCATCGCCGACGAGGAGCAGCAGCGCGGCACCGTCAACCACACGCCCGTCTATCCGCGCGAGGTGGTGAAGCGCGCCCTCGAACTGGGCGCCTCCGCCATAATCCTGGTGCACAACCACCCTTCAGGAGATCCGACGCCTTCGGAAGACGACATCGTCATGACCAAGGAGGTGGCGGCGGCGGCCGACAAGCTGGGCATCGCCGTGCACGATCACGTCATCATCGGCCGCAAGGGCCATGCCTCGCTGCGCAGCCTGGGCTATCTCTGAGAGGCCGGCCGAATGAGCCTCGACGTCCCCCTCGCCCCGGACATCACGCTCGCCTTCGGCGTGCCGGTCATGATCCACATGGTTCCGGGAAGCGTCGCGTTCAACGACGGGCTGAAGCGCATCATCCTGGCGCGCGAGGCCGGAAGCGCCGGCAAGAGCAAGAGCAACGCCGGCGGCTGGCATTCCGACGAGGCCCTGTTGAGCTGGCCGGAGCCCGAGATCGCCGCCCTCAAGGGCTGGATCGACGGCGCGGTGCAGAAGATCTGCCGCCTGCCGCTGCGCGACAAGGCCGATGCGCTGCGGCTGGCCTACACCGCGCGGGGCTGGGCCAACGTCAACCGCAGCGGCCACTACAACGTCGCGCACGTCCATGCCGGAAGCCACTGGTCCGTCGTCTACTATGTCGCCGTGGGCGTGGAGGAGCCGGGGCATCCCTTCAACGGCCTCCTGGAGCTGAAGGACCCCCGGCCGGCGGCCGTGTTCGGTCGGCTGCCCGCCTTCATGTTCGGCCGGCACCTGACGATCCGGCCGCAGCCGGGCATGCTCGTCCTGTTCCCGGCCTGGCTCGAGCACTGGGTGCATCCCTTCGTCGGCAGCGGCGAACGCATCTCGATCGCCGTCAACATCGACGTGACGCGCTACGACGTCGGTCCGTGACCCTTGCCTATGCGAACGCGACGGCGCGCCAGTCGATGGCGCTGTCGTCGAAGCGGGCGGTCGGACGACCCTTGGTCCAGTCCTCGATCTCCAGGCACTGGTCGACCCGCGTGCCGTCGTTCGACAGCGGAAACAGCGCCCAGCCGGCGCGGAACAGCTCGATCGTTCCCTCCGTGCCCGTGGTCCGCCCGTAGACCGGGGATTGCGACACCATCATCCGTTCATACTGCGCCGTCCAGAATGCGACGTCGGACGTGACGTCGAGCTCGTGCAGCCAGCACCCGGCGATATTGAACCCGAAGGATTCGCAGACCCGGGTGCCGGCGAGGCGGTAGCGGATGCGCAGCGGCGCGTCGAACAGGTCGGCGATGATCACATGGGGAAGCAGCGCCTTGATCTCCGCGGGATCGATGTCGCGCCGGGCCGGCATCGTCCGCCGGCCGCGCTTCGCCTGCCAGTAGTCGTGGAGCTGCTGCATGCGCGGCGACAGCACGACGCTCACGTCATCCGCCGGCGGCAGAACCGACGGTGCCAGCTGGTCGATCAGCTGCAGTTGCATCTCCCGCGCACGCATTTTGGCGACGGACGACCTTTCCTTGGTATGCCCGGGTGTGCGGAGGGCGAGGCCGATTGTAATGGCCTTACGGTTAAGGCTCTATTATCACCGCCGCGAACAGCGCCGCGCGGCGGCCCGAGACGAGGGGAGGCATCGAATGTCGGCAGTTGCGGGTGCGCCGGTCGAAGTCCATGACGCCGAGGTCCTCGCGCGCACGCGCCGGCTGCTCGACGGCTGCAACGATTTCGAATCGATGGGCGCGGAGATCCTGGCGGCCGTCGAGCGCAACGCGACCTGGCGCGGCGCGCAGTGCATCAACCTGCTGGCGCCCGAGGCGCCGACCAGCCCGACGGTGCGCCGGCTGCTCTCCGCCGAGGTCGGAACGCGCGCCGCCGAAGGGCATATCGGCCGGCTCCAGCGCTGGTTCACCGGCACCCGCCATATCGACGAGATCGAGGCGCTCACCGTCGAGCTGCTGAAGAAGCTCTACGATGCAGCCTATGCCGATCACCGGCTGTGCGCCTCGATGATCGGCAATGCCGCCGTCTACACGGCGCTCACCGACCCCGGCGACGTCATCATGAGCATCGCCCAGCCCTTCGGCGGCCACTCCAGCAACCGGCCGGACGGCCCGGCCGGCGCCCGCGGCCTGAAGATCGTCGACGTGCCCTTCGACGCGCGCGAGCTGGAGGTCGATCTCGACGCCTTCCGCACCGTCGCCCGCGCCGTGCGGCCGAAGCTCGTCGCCCTCGGGCTGTCGATGGCGCTGTTCCCCTTCCCGCTCCGGGAGATGAAGGCGATCGTCGCCGAGTGGGGCGGCCGCCTGTTCTTCGACGGCGCCCACCAGCTCGGCCTCGTGGCCGGCGGCCAGTACCAGGATCCGCTGCGCGAGGGCGCCGACGTGCTCACGGGATCGGCCGGCAAGACCTTCAGCGGCCCGCAAAGCGGCATCATGATCTGGAATGATCCCTCGCTCACCGAGCCGCTCACCCATGCGGTGTTCCCCGTGTGGGCGGCCACGCACCAAGTCAACCGCGTCGCCGCCCTCGGCTACGCCGCGGCAGAATTGCTCGCCTTCGGCAAGACCTACATGGCCGAGATCGTCGCCAATGCCCAGGCGCTGGCGCGGGCGCTGCAGGAGCGCGGCATCCCCTGTCTCTGCGCGCACAAGGGCTTTACCCGCTCGCACCAGGCGATCGCCGACGTGCGCCGGTGGGGCGGCGGCTACGCGGCCGCCAACCGGCTGCAGGAGGCCAACATCATCGTCAACAAGAATCTGATCCCCGGCGACCGGCCGGAGGATTGGGACAAGCCCTCGGGCATCCGCATCGGCACCATCGAGGTCACCCGCCTCGGCATGGGGCCTGCCGAGATGGCCACGATCGCCGATTTCATGCATGACATGCTGGTGAAGGGCGCGGACGCGGAGGCCGTGCGCCGGCGCGTGATCGAGTTCCGCCGCGGCTTCCAGACGCTCTACTACTGCTTCGAGAACGCCCTGCCTCCGCGGCTGCGGTGATCTTTTCTACCCCAGAAGCAGCTTCAGCCCGCCGATGATCCCCGCCCACAGGCCGAGGCTGCTCGCAAGCGTGAACAAGATGGTTTGGCGCGGCGTCCATTTTTCGTCGCGCACCGGCGTTTCCGGAACGCTCGCCCGCGTCCGAACGCGGCGGAATGTCACGATCTCGTGCATGGCATGCGGCGTGCGGGACCTTCGTTCGAAAACCGGCCGGGACATCGCGACCCGCACTCAATTCCGCTCGCCCCGGCCGGGCATCTGCCGAACCCACAGGCCGGGTTTCGACACGCGACGCACGATAGCCGGCGGACGCAACGGCTCTATGTCGGCGATGAAAATGATTGCAATACTTTGTAACGCCCCGCCGCCGGGGTAGGGCGGCCTGCGGACGACGATAAGTTCGCGTCCGACGGGCCGACGTCAGGTGACGACCCGTCCCTGACCGGGTGTCGCCCGCTCGCCGAGATTCTCGCAGAACCGCAGCAGATATCCGTCGGGATCCTGGACGAGGAACTGGCGGCTGCCGCTGTAGACGTCGCCCGCCCTGTACCACACCTCCTCGACCGGCCGGAACAACGCCGTATCCGTCGCCGCGATCCGCGTCAGCAGCGGCTGGACGTCCTCGACCTCGATCTGGAAATTAACCCCGCGCCCATAGGGGTACGCGCGCGACGCCGTCGCCCAGAAGTCGGTCTCCTGCTCGATCATCAGTTCGGCGCCGCCGAGATCCAGGTAGGCGAAGCCATTCGCCGGCCGATCGTAGCGGACCCGACAGCCGATCACACCGACATAAAAGGCTAGACTCCGCGCGATATCGGAGACGAACAGCTCCGGCACGAGTTTCGGATGGGTCACGGCCGGTTTCCACTCACAGGTTGATCGTGCGGCCGGCGTCCCGGGCGAAATCGGCGATGGCCTTGCGGATGGCGCGGACATGCTGGATGACGGCGGCGCGCTCGCCGGCCATGTTGCGGCGGCAGGACGGGCACTCCAGCAGCTCGTTGTCGCTGAGCCACTGGAACGTCTTCTCGACCTGGTTGTGGCATTGCGCACAGGCGATAGGAATCGGCTTGTCGGATTCGACCGTCATGGCGCGGGCCCCGCGGGTTCGTTGCTGGCTGATGGCTGCTGCGGGCCGGGCGAGGGTGGCCGCAACCGGGCCAGCCTACTCTCTCCACTGGCCAATGTCTAATCCATGCGGACCCCGTAGACACGCCGAGGCGGCCGGGCGGAATGTCTGAAAAATAGGGGTCTAAGTAAGGCGGCCAGTCTCGATCAGCTGCGCGGCGGCTCGGCCAGCAGCCCGGCGACCATGGTCAGCAGCTCGCCGATGTTGACCGGCTTCGGCAGCACCCGGTCGGCCCCGAGCCGCACCGCGGTGCGCAGATGCTCGGCGCTGGCGCCGGTGACGCCGGAGACGACGAGGATGCGCACCGTCGGATCGGCCTTGCGCAGTTCGCGGACGGTCTCGAGACCGCCCTGCTGCGGCATGACCAGATCGGTGATGACGAGGTCGGCGGGCCGCCGGCGGAAGGCGGTCAGTCCTTCGCCGCCGTCGCCGACATCTTCGACATCGTAGCCGGCGTCGCGCAACGCGGCCCCCAGCACCAGGCGGGTCACGCCGTCGTCATCGATGACGAGGACGCGACGGGGCGATCCGGGCGCCGGACTCGCCCGGGCGGCGGCTCCGGGCTTCGACCCCGAGAGACGGCGGATCCAGTTCGGAGGCACGAGATTGATCCAGGCCATGATCGCGTTCGGCTGCGGACCTCAACCTTACGCCGCCGACGGCGGGGCGCAACATCTGAACATTGCCGGCATTATCGGCGCCCCGGGTTAACCGCTTCCTAACGTTAACCAATGGTTGAGATCGCAAGATTCGTCTCCTTCCGGCGGCGCCCCGTGCGCCCGGCGCCGCGCCGGCGAGATTGCGGCGCGCGCGGGACAGCCATGCAGGCGCAGGCGCCGCGGCCGCATGGTCAACGCCGGCCGGACCCGCTACCGTCGCCGCGCCATGCTGCGCGCCAACCTCGGACTGCTGGTCACCGTCTTCACCTGGGGCTCGATGATCCCCTGCGTCGCCGTCATGGTCCCGCGCTGGGACCCGTTTTTCCTGACCTCCTCGCGCTACGTGGTCGCCGGCCCGATATTCCTCCTCATACTCCTTCTCGCCGAATCGAGCCGCGGGCTCGGCCGCGCCCTCGTCGACGGGCACGTCTGGCTCCTGGGGGCGGTCGGCATCGGCTTCTTCGGCCCGCTGCTCATCGTCGGCTATGCCCATACCAACCCGGTCACGGCCGCCGTGCTGTCGGCCATGGCGCCGGCGATCAACGCCGCCGTGGCGCGGGTCGGCTTCCGCCAGCCGCTCGACCGCAGCAGCCTGCCGGCCATCGGGCTGGCCCTCGCCGGCGGCGTGATCGCGACCTACGATCCCGACGGCGCCGACGGACCGTTCGCCCTGCGCGGCGGCGAGATGCTGATCATCGGGGCCACCGTCTGCTGGGCCTGGTACTCGCTGGCCGCGCAGCGCTGGCTCGCCGGCTGGTCGCAGATGCGCATCGCCGGCACGACGATCGCCACCGGCTCGGTCGTCTCGGTGATGGTCTATATCCTCGTCGCGCTGGTCGGCCTGGCGCCGCTGCGGCCGACCATGCCGCTGTCGAGCCTGGATCTCGGCCTCTTCGCCTGGATGACGGGCGGGCCGGTGATCCTCAGCTTCTTCCTCTGGCACTATGCCGTCCACAAGCTCGGCTTCGTCGTCGCCTCGCTGTTCATCAACCTGACGCCGGTGATCGCCATCCTGCTCACCGCCGTCATGCTCGGCATCTATCCGACGGCGCTGCAGCTGCTCGGCGGCGCCCTGGTGCTGGCCGGCGTGCTGCAGTCGCAGCTGCGCCACCTGCCGCTACGCCCGCGCCGCGCCGTCGCCAACCCGGAACCGCCAGGATGACCCGGCTTCGTTCATGATCGGCAGAAAAGGGGGAGGCTCCGTCCGATGTCGAAGGTCCAGCACTTCAAGCGCGTCAAGATCAAGTTCGAGAAATATGGCGGCCCGCCCGGCAAGGCGTCGATCGCCCGCCTGATCACGCCGGACATCAGCCGCAGCATGGGCGGCGGCATCGCCCGCTTCGACAGTTGCTCCATCGAATGGACGGTACTGTACGACGAGATCATCGTCGTGCTCGCGGGCCTGTTCCGTCTGCGCGTCGGCAAGGGCTATCGGCGGAAGATCGAGGCCAAGCCGGGCGACGTGATCTGGCTGCCGGAAGGCACGCCGCTCAGATACGAGGGCGAAAAGGCCGAGGTGTTCTATGCGCTTCAGCCCGTCGACTGGCGCCGGCGGCACGGGATGGCGTAGGGCGCGGTCTAGGGACTGCTGAATAGTCTTTGCACGGCCAAGGTGCGTCCTTCGACAAGCTCAGGATGAGGGGCAGTCTTCAAGGCACGAAGAAAGCCCTCATCCTGAGCTTGTCGAAGGACGCACAACGCCGATCCCACCGGTATCCTCCCCCTCGTCACGCGCCGCCGGCAGGACGAGGGTGACCGTCGTCCCGGCGCCGCGCCGGCTCCTGATCGACAGCGTGCCGCCATGCAGCTCGGTCAAGGACCGCGCGAGCGGCAGGCCGAGACCGGTCCCGGCCTGGCGGCGGTTGTACATGTTGTCGACCTGGCCGAAGGGCTGCAGCGCCCGCTCGACCTCGTCGAGCGACATGCCGATGCCGGTGTCCGCGATCGACAGGACGACGGTGCCGGGGTCGCCACGGTCGACCGTCAGGGTCACGCGCCCGCCCTGCGGCGTGAACTTGATGGCGTTGGTGAACAGATTGAGCAGGATCTGCTTCACCGCCAGCGGATCGACGAACAGCGGCGGGACGGCGTCGCCGACGGCGACCTTGAGGCCGACGCAGGCCTCGCGGGCGCGATTGCCGATCAGCCGCCGGCATGCCTCGACGAGATCGTCGACCGGACAGGTCTCGGGCTGCAGCTCGCGCTTTCCCGCTTCGACCTTCGAGAGGTCGAGCACGTCGTTGATGATCGACAGCAGCAGCGTGCCGCTGCTGTGGATGTCCGTCACGTACTCCGCGATCTTGGCCGCCGCGGCCGGATCGGGCAAGCGGTGCAGGATCAGCTCGGCGAAGCCGATGATGGCATTGAGCGGCGTGCGCAGCTCGTGGCTCATATGGGCGAGGAACTCGCTCTTGGTGTGGTTCGAGATCTCCGCCTGCTCCTTGGCGGCCTGCAGCTCGCGCGTACGCTCGGCCACCAGCCGCTCGAGATCCTGGTGCGAGCGCTCGAGCATCTCCATGCGGGCATGCTCGATCTGGATCTGCGCCTCCATGCGGTCGATGCGGCCTTCGAGGCCCGCGGCGACGCCCCCCTCGGCGGAGCTCCCGGCGAGATCGGCAAGCGCCGTCTTGGCGTCGGCATAACGCCCGAGGAGCCGCAGGATACGCGCACGCGCGAGCCGGCAGCGGGCGCCTTCCTGGCCCAGGCCGTGCGCATCGGCCACCGCCACGCCCTGCTCCGCGAGAACGAGCGACTGCGCCGGATCATGGTCACAGAGCTGCTCCGCCAGCTCGCAAAGCAGACGGCAGCGCGCGGGCGGCGCCGTCGTGGACTCGAGCATGGTCAGCAGCTGCTGGATCTGGGTCTGCGGCGCGTGCATCGGGACGGAACTGGATCTGTGTACTCGGGGCAGAACGATCGGACGATGGCGTGTCGCCGGCGCCCGGATGTATCAGTGATTCGTGAACCGCTGGCTAACCGGCGAGGCCGAGGATCTGCGCGGTCGCCGGCCGCGGGCAGCAGGACGCCTCCTTCGGCAGCGCTGCTTTCGCAGCCGTCGCATCGAGGCGCCTGTCGCTCATACGGATCTCCTGTGGCGGGCCGACTCGCAGCGCGCCGATAGAGGCGGCCGCGCTCCATTGCGCAGATTGGCGCGATGGCCCTTAAAATTGGCCGAAATTACGTCGTTAAGACGCCGCGCCGCTCTGTCGCAGGGACCGCTAACCTTAACGCCGCGGAGGAATCCGGCTGCACGCGCCGATGCACCCTGTTCCCGATGTCAGTCCGTGATCTCGGCAAAGCGCGTCGTGCGCTCCTTCTGCCTGCCCGGTCCGACGGCCAGCGGAAACGTCTGCGTATAGGACTGCCGCGCGACGGCCTGAACCTCATACTTGCCCGGCGGCAGATCCACCAGCAGCCACGGCGACAGACAGTGCGCGGAGAAAATCTCGCCGCCGCCGGAGCCTGCGACCGTCACGGCCACGTCGCCGAGGAAGCCGCCGTCCGCCGCGGCGAACACCAGCTTCACCGGATAGGCGGACCAGCGCGGGTCGGTGCGGCTCTCCTCCGACACGCCGGCGCACGCATAGCGGATGCCGCCCGAGGTCTGCTCGGGATCGGGCGCGCACAGCGCGCCGCGCGCGACACCGACGGTCAGTAGCGCGATCGTCACCAGGGGGAAGAAGATGTTTGCCTTCATTGCCCGTCTCCTCCATCGCCAGACTTCCCCACCACAAACAGTCCGGCAGGGGCGGAGTTGGGCGAGATTGGGACAGGATGAAGGCATTTCGAATCGGCGAATCCGCGAGTCTCGCGGCCTACATCGCGCAGTAGCCGCCGTCGACCGGGATCACCACGCCGCTGATGAAGGAGGCCGCCGGCGAGGCCAGGAAGACGACCGGCGCCGCCATCTCTTCCGGCGTGCCGCGGCGTTGCATCGGCGTCATCCGCCTCATCTCCTCGTTGAGATCGGCGGCGGCATGGCGCGTATCGGTGCCGCGCATGTTGTGGGTGGTGTAGCCGGGGTTCACGCAGTTGACGCGGATGTCGTGCGGCCCCCATTCGACTGCCAGCTGCCGGCAGAGCTGGTCGACGCCGCCCTTGGAGGCGCCGTAGGCGGCGAGCCCGTTGAAGCCGACGAGGCTGCCGGTCGAGGAGATCAGGATGATCGAGCCGCCCGTCTTCTGCTTGATCATCTGCCGGCCGGCGGCCTGCGCCAGGTTGAAGCAGCCCGTCAGGTTGATCTCGACCATGCGGCGGAACTGCTCCTCGCTGGTCTCCGCCGCCGGCGATGCGAAGCCGATGCCGTGATTGACGACGGCGATGTCGAGGCGGCCGGAGCTGGCGACCGCGCGGTCGACCATGGCGCGGCACTCCGCCGGCTTGGTCGCGTCGAGATGGACGGCGAAGGCCTGGCCGCCGCCGGCGACGATCTCCGCCGCCGTCTCCTCGACCTCCACCGTGCTGCGCGCGCCGCAGACGACCTTCGCCCCGGCCGCCGCCAGCGCCTTCGCCATCGCCCGCCCCAAGCCGCGGCCGGCGCCGCTGACGACGGCCGTGAGGCCGGTAAGGTCGAATGAATGCTGAACCATTGTCGATTGCACCTATATAACTATCTGAAGGACCCTCACCCTAACCCTCTCCCGCCGATGCGGGAGAGGGGACTCGACCGAGAGCGCGGCACAAATCAAGTCCCCTCTCCCGCTTGCGGGAGCTTTGCGGAATGAGGTGTGCAGGAGTGGAGTATGCGAATGAGGGCGCAGGACGGAAGCTTGAGCAGGCTCGATGTCTACGAGCAGACGGTCGTGGCCTTGGTCGAGCGAGGATGTCCTGG
>JBFXDS010000018.1:13646-73733 GCA_050180895.1 Dongiaceae bacterium | reverse complement strand
ACCCGCAAAGCTCGCCCTCATGGCCGTCCTGCGCAAACTCCTCTGCAGCCTCAACGCCATGATCCGAGATCAACGCGACTGGAGCGAACCCCTCACACACACAGCTTGAACAACACAGTTGCTACACGCGGTCCGGCTTGGTCATTTCCCGCTGGGCATGGGGTCCTTCGCTCAAATCCGAGAGATATCCGGCCCGCCACCCTCCGCGCCTCCGCGTCTCTGCGGTGAACCCGTCCTCCCACTGGAGGCCGCGTTCCCGCTGGGCATGGGTCCATCCGCGCTTTTCACGCCGCCGCGCTGCGCACCCGGGCGACCGCCGCCTGCCAGCCGGCATAGAGGGCCTCGCGCTGGTCGGCGCCCATGCGCGGCTCGAACAGCCGGTCGCGCTGCCAGCGCCGGGCGATGTCGTCGGTCGAGGTGAAGACCCCCACCTGCAGCCCGGCCAGGTAGGCGGCGCCGAGCGCCGTCGTCTCCGTCACCACCGGCCGCTCCACCGGCAGGTCCAGGATGTCGGCCAGGAACTGCATCACCCAGTCGTTGCCGGTCATGCCGCCGTCGACCCGCAGCGCCGTCAGCCGGGTGCCGCCGCCCGCATTGCCGGAGCTCGACTTGGCGGGCGAAGGCAGGTCAGCCGCCATCGCCGTCATCAGGTCGCGGGTCTGGTAGCACACCGCCTCCAGGGCCGAGCGCACGATCTCGGCGATGCCGGTGTCGCGGGTGAGGCCGAAGATGGCGCCGCGCGCCGCCGGGTCCCAGTAGGGGGCGCCGAGCCCGGTGAAGGCCGGCACCAGATAGACGCCGTTGGTGCTCTTGAGGCTGGCGGCCAGGGCCTGGGAGTCACCGGCCGCGGCGATCAGCTTCAGCCCGTCGCGCAGCCACTGCACGGCGGCGCCGGCGACGAAGATGCTGCCCTCGATGGCGTAGGTCGGCTGGCCCTGAAGCCGGTAGGCGAGGGTGGTGAGCAGCCGGTTCTTCGAGGCCACCGCCTGGCCGCCGGTGTTGAGCACGACGAAGCAGCCGGTGCCGTAGGTGCTCTTGATCATGCCCGGCGCGAAGCCGGCCTGCCCGACCAGCGCCGCCTGCTGGTCGCCGGCGATCCCCGCCACCGGCAGCGGCGCGCCGAGCAGGCCCTTCTCGGTGGCGCCGAAGTCCGCCGCGCTGTCCTTCACCGCCGGCAGCAGCGAGGCCGGGATCTTCAGCAGCCGCAGCAGCGCCTCGTCCCAGCGCTGGGTGTGGATGTTGAACAGCATGGTGCGCGAGGCGTTGGTGGCGTCGGTGGCATGCACCTTGCCGCCGGTCAGCCGCCAGAGCAGGAAGCTGTCGATGGTGCCGAAGGCGAGCTTGCCGGCCGCCGCCGCCGCCCGCGCCCCGGCCACGTTGTCCAGCAGCCAGGCCACCTTGGTGCCGGAGAAATAGGGATCGATCAGCAGCCCGGTCGTGCGCTGCACCAGCGGGTCGTGCCCGGCCGCCACCAGTTCCCGGCAGAAGGCGGTGGTCCGCCGGTCCTGCCAGACGATAGCGTTGTGGATCGGCCTGCCGCCCGCGCGCTCCCACACCACCGCGGTCTCGCGCTGGTTGGTGATGCCGATGGCGGCGACGTCGGCGGCGGCGGCATGGGCCTTGTCGAGCGCGCCCTGCACCACCGCCAGGGTGGCGCGCCAGATCTCCTCGGCGTCGTGCTCCACCCAGCCGTCGGCCGGATAGATCTGCGGCAGCTCGCGCTGCGCCGTCGCCTGCGGCTCCCCGGCGGTGTCGAACAGGATGGCGCGCGTGCTGGTGGTGCCCTGGTCGATCGCCAGGATGTAGCGCCGTCTCGCCATGTCCGGATCCTCCCGCGTACGGCTTGTTGGAATTCGATGATCCCTGCGGCGAAATGCCGTTGTCAACCGAGCCTGCGACGTTCTTTTGCGAACCCCGCTTTCCCGCTACTATGGCCCGCCGCCCGCCGCCCCGAAGGTGACCCCGATGTCCCAGGACAGCCGCCAGCAGCAGATCATCGAGCTCGTCCGCAAGCGCGGCTTCATGTCGATCGAGGCGCTGGCCGAGCATTTCTCGGTGACGCCGCAGACCATCCGCCGCGACATCAACCAGCTCTGCGAGAGCGAGCTGCTGCAGCGCTACCATGGCGGCGCCGGGCTGCCGTCGAGCGTGCAGAACATCGCCTACCAGGCGCGCCAGGTCCATTGCCTCGAGGAGAAGCGCCGCATCGCCGAGGCCGTCGCCCGCCACATTCCCGACGACGCCTCGCTGTTCATCAACATCGGCACGACGACGGAGGAGGTGGCGCGCGCCCTGCTGCGTCACCGCGGCCTGCGGGTGATCACCAACAACCTGCATGTCGCCAGCATCATGAGCCAGAACGAGGGCTTCGAGGTCATCGTCTCCGGCGGCGTGGTGCGCAGCCGCGACCGCGGCATCGTCGGCGAGACCACCATCGACTTCCTCGGCCAATTCAAGGTCGATTTCGGCATCATCGGCATCAGCGGCATCGATGCGGACGGCGCGCTGCTCGATTTCGACCATCGCGAGATCCGCGCCTCGAAATGCATCATCGCCAACTCGCGCCAGGTCTTCCTCGTCGCCGACCACAGCAAGTTCGGCCGCAACGCCATGGCGCGGCTGGGCAACCTGCGCGACCTCGACGCCTTCTTCACCGACCGCACGCCGCCGCCGGCGATCTGCGAACTGCTGGCCGAAAGCGACGTCCGCCTGCACGTCGCCGGCGAGGGTGAGGGCGCCGCACCCCAGCCGGTCCCTGCCGTGGCGGCCTCGGCGCGGCGGTGATGTTCGCAATCGCAACATCGTGCGCCAAAAAATTTCGATTGTGAAAATTCTGCTTCGATTCTAACTTCCCTCCGCGCGATCGCGCGCAAGGCTCGACGCCAGCCAGAAGAACGCCGCCAGCCGAGCGGTTCGGGGAACGGGCCTGCAGGAGGGAGGATCTGCGTTGCCGCAATCGAGTGCGGAAACCGTCGATCTGTTGGTCGTGGGGGGCGGCATCAACGGCGCCGGTCTGGCCCGCGATGCGGCCGGGCGGGGACTGAGCGTCCTTCTCGTGGAGCAGGCGGATCTCGCCAGCGCCACCTCTTCGGCCAGCACCAAGCTGATCCATGGCGGCCTGCGCTATCTCGAATATTACGAGTTCCGCCTGGTGCGCGAGGCCCTCATCGAGCGCGAGGTGCTGCTCCGCAACGCGCCGCACATCATCGCGCCGCTGACCTTCGTGCTGCCGCACGAAAATGCGCTGCGGCCGGCCTGGATGATCCGGCTCGGCCTGTTCCTGTACGATCACCTGGGCGGTCGCGAGCGGTTGCCGGCATCGCGCGGCCTCGATTTGCGACGCGAGGCGGTGGGCAAGCCGCTCCGCCCGTCACTGGTCAAGGGGTTCTCCTATGCCGATTGCTGGGTCGATGACGCGCGGCTCGTCGTGCTGAATGCACTCGACGCCAGCGAGCGCGGCGCCCGCATCCGCACGCGCACCCGCTGCACCTCGGCCAAACGCAGCGGGCGACTCTGGGAGGCCGCGATCGATGACCAACGAACGGGCGAACGCAGCACCGTCCACGCCCGCGCCCTCGTCAATGCCACGGGCCCCTGGGTCGCAGGGTTCATCGATCGCGTCCTCGGCCTCGAGCCGCGGCAGAGGCTGCGGCTGATTAAGGGCAGCCACATCGTCGTCCCTCGCCTGTACGAGGGAACGCATGCCTATATCCTGCAGAACAGGGACCGGCGGATCGTCTTCGCGATTCCCTACGAGCACGACTTCACGCTGATCGGCACGACCGACGTTTCCTACGACGGCGATCCCGCCGGGGTGACGATCGCGGCCGCGGAGATCGATTATCTGTGCGGGGTGATCAACGACCACTTCGTCCGGCAGATTGCGCCGGGCGACGTGGTCTGGACCTACGCCGGCGTCCGCCCTCTGCATGACGACGAATCGGCTGATGCGTCTGCCGTCACCCGCGACTATGTGCTGGAACTGGAGGACACCGACGGCGCCGCGCCGCTGCTGTCCATTTTTGGTGGCAAGATCACCACCTACCGCAAACTGGCCGAACACGGCCTGACGAAGTTGAAGCCGTACTTCGCCCGCCTCGGCGCGCCCTGGACCCATGCGGCGCCTCTGCCTGGCGGCGACATCCCGAACGCCGATTTCGCGGCCTACGCGGACGGATTGCGGAAGCGGTGGCCGTGGCTGCCGAATGGTCTCGTCGAGCGCTATGCCCGCGCCTACGGCACGCGGGCCGACCGCATTCTCGGCAGTGCGAAGGGCACGAACGATCTCGGGCCTCATTTGGGCGACGGCCTCTACGGCCGCGAGGTCGAGTATCTGGTGGGGACGGAGTGGGCGATGAGCGCCGCCGACGTGCTGTGGCGACGTTCGAAGCTCGGGCTGCATGTATCGCCGGACACGGTGGCGGCGCTCGAGCGCTGGTTCGGCGAATCGGCCGCCGGCCTGCGCGCGGGTGTGCAATGATGCGGGTCTTTCCCATGCAGAAATCCAATTCTCGCTCGCCCGCGCCGGTCGAGCGTGAGTCGTGGCCAGGTCGGGCGTGCGTGCGCTCCGGCCGGCTTTGGGAGCAAGCCGCACGCATAGTGGGAGGATGAAGCGATGTCGCTTAGACATACCGTTTCGGCAGTAGCTCTGCTGCTGGCGTTTGGGGCGACCCCGGCCTTCGCGGACATGGCGGCCGCAGAGAAGTGGGTCGACAACGAGTTCCAGCCGTCGACGCTGTCGAGGGACGATCAGCTCAAGGAGATGGAGTGGTTCATCAAGGCGGCCGAGCCGTTCCAGGGAATGGAGGTCAACGTGCTGTCGGAGACGATCCCGACGCACACCTACGAGTCGGAGACGCTCACCAAGGCCTTCGAAGAGATCACCGGCATCAAGGTGAACCATCAGCTGCTCGGCGAAGGCGAGGTGGTGCAGGCCGTTCAGACGCAAATGCAGACGAACCGCAATCTCTATGATGCCTACATCAACGATTCCGACCTCATCGGAACGCATTCTCGTCTGCAGAGCGCCGTGAACTTGACCGATTGGATGGAGGGCGAGGGCAAGGACGTCACCCTGCCGACGCTCGACATCGACGACTTCATCGGCAAGGCATTCACGACGGGGCCGGACGGCAAGCTCTGGCAGCTGCCCGACCAGCAGTTCGCCAACCTCTACTGGTTCCGCAAGGACTGGTTCGATCGTCCGGACCTCAAGGAAAAGTTCAAGGCCAAGTACGGCTACGAACTGGGCGTTCCCGTCGACTGGTCGGCCTATGAGGACATCGCACAGTTCTTCACCGAGGACGTGAAGGAGATCGACGGTGTCCGCGTCTATGGCCACATGGACTACGGCAAGCGCGCGCCGGACCTCGGCTGGCGCATGACCGACGCCTGGCTCTCCATGGCCGGCTCCACCTCGCCGGGCCTGCCGAACGGTCGGCCGATCGACGAGTGGGGCATCCGCATGGAGCAGGGCTCCTGCAACCCCGCGGGTGCATCGGTGTCCCGCGGCGGCGGCGCCAACGCTCCCGCCTCGGTCTATGCCATCGCCAAGTGGGACGAGTGGCTCCGGAAGTATGCGCCTCCGGGAGCGGCCGACCTCGACTTCTACCAGTCGCTACCGGCTCTCTCGCAGGGCAACGTCGCCCAGCAGATCTTCTGGTACACCGCCTTCACGGCTTCGATGGTCGCGCCGAAGAGCGAGGGCAACAACACGGTGGATGACCAGGGCAACCCGCTCTGGCGGATGGCTCCGTCGCCGCACGGGCCGTACTGGAAGGAAGGCATGAAGCTCGGTTACCAGGATGCCGGCTCATGGACGCTGTTCAAGTCGACGCCGGTCGATCGGCGCAAGGCAGCCTGGCTCTACGCCCAGTTCGTCGTATCGAAGACGGTCGACGTCAAGAAGGCCCATGTCGGCCTGACGATCATCCGCGACAGCACGATCCGGCACGAGTCGTTCACGGAGCGCGCGCCGAAGCTCGGCGGCCTGGTCGAATTCTATCGTTCGCCCGACCGCGTGAACTGGACACCGACCGGCGTCAACGTGCCCGACTATCCGCGACTGGCGCAGATCTGGTGGCAGCAGATCGGCGACGTGAACTCCGGCGCCTTCACGCCGCAGGAAGCGATGGACCGTCTTGCCGCCGAAATGGACCAGACCATGGCCCGCATGCAGGCGGCGGACGAGCAGGCCAACACCTATGGCGGATGCGGACCGCGTCTCAACGAGGAGAAAGATCCCTCGGAGTGGCTCGGCAAGCCCGACGGCCCGGCGGCAAAGCTCGACAACGAGAAGCCTCAGGGCGCGACCATCGCTTATGACGAACTGATCAAGCGCTGGTCGAACTAAAGACTCAGTTCCCGGGGAGCACCGCTGGTGCTCCCCGGACGACTGCCGCTACACTGGACAATCCGATGCCCGTTCAGGAGAGCG
Source organism: Dongiaceae bacterium (assembly GCA_050180895.1). Classification (GTDB taxonomy): domain Bacteria; phylum Pseudomonadota; class Alphaproteobacteria; order Dongiales; family Dongiaceae; genus JBGPEQ01. Next base: position 67,297 of record JBFXDS010000018.1, on the reverse strand, counting down.
ACGAGCCACATCATGTCTCTTGAGTTGCGGAGCGTGACGAAACGCGTGGGTGCCGAAACGCATATCCACGAGACGAACCTCGTCTTCGAGCAGGGAACGTTCAACATCCTGCTCGGCACGACGCTCGCCGGCAAGACGACATTGATGCAGCTCATGGCCGGCCTCGACCAGCCGACGACGGGAGAGGTGTGGTTCCGCGGGAAGAACGTGGTCGGCGTCCCCGTGCAGAAGCGGAACGTCTCGATGGTCTATCAGCAATTCATCAACTACCCGAATTTCACGGTGTATGAAAATATCGCCTCGCCGCTGCGCGTCGCCGGGATGGCCGAAAAGGCGATCGACGTAGAGGTCCACAAGGTTGCCGAATTGCTTCGGCTTGCGCCCATGCTCAAGCGCCGGCCGAACGAGCTGTCGGGGGGACAGCAGCAGCGCACCGCCATTGCGCGCGCCCTGGTGAAGGACTCCGACCTCATCCTTCTCGACGAACCGCTCGCCAATCTGGATTACAAGCTCCGGGAGGAGCTCCGCGACGAGCTGCCGAAGCTCTTTGCCGGCCGCGAGTGCATCGTGGTCTACGCGACGACCGAGCCGGCCGAGGCTCTGCTGTTCGGCGGCAATACGGCGACCCTTCACGAGGGCCGCGTGACGCAGTTCGGGCCGACATCCACCATCTACCGCAGGCCCAACACGCTTCTCAGCGCGCAGGTCTTCTCTGACCCTCCCATCAACATGGCGAAGGTGACCAAGAAGGGCGACGAGATCATCCTCGGCGAGGGCGTGACGTGGCGCGCGGGGCGCGCGACGCAGGCCTTGCCGGATGGCAACTACACGATCGGCATCCGTCCGCATCACATCACGCCGACAACGCAGAAGGAAGGTGCGGCCACGCTCGAGGGACGTGTTCTCGTCGCCGAGCTGTCGGGCTCGGAGAGTGTGCTCCACTTCAACATGAACGGTCAGACCTGGGTGTCGCAATCGCACGGTATTCACCCGTTCGCCGTGGGCTCGACGGCCAGACTTTATGTCGACGTCGATCAGAGCTTTTTCTTCGGCGCCGACGGTAGGCTGATCGCGGGGAGCGCCTGATGGCCCGGATCACGCTTCAGGATCTTCGGCATAGCTATTCGCCCGATCCGCGGACGGATGACGACTGGGCGCTCAAGAAGCTGGCGCTCGATTGGGAGGACGGGGGCGCCTATGCCTTGCTCGGACCGTCGGGTTGCGGAAAGACCACCCTGCTCAATGTCATTTCCGGCCTCCTCAAACCGACAGGGGGACGGATACTCTTCGACGGCCGCGACGTAACCGACGCCACGCCCGAAGAGCGCAACATCGCGCAGGTATTCCAGTTCCCCGTCATCTACGACACGATGACGGTCTACGACAATCTCGCTTTCCCGCTGCGCAACCGAAGGGTCGCGAAGGCGGATGTCGACCGAAAAGTTCGCGAGATCGCGCATATGCTCGATCTGGACCACCGGCTCGACAAGCGCGCCTCCGGTCTCACCGCGGACGGCAAGCAGAAGATCTCGCTCGGACGAGGGCTCGTGCGCTCGGACGTCGCCGTCATCATGTTCGACGAGCCGCTGACGGTGATCGACCCGCATCTCAAGTGGGTCCTGCGGTCGAAGCTCAAGGAGCTGCATAACCGCATTTCCCGCACCATGATCTATGTGACTCACGATCAGACGGAGGCGCTGACCTTCGCCGACCAGGTGATCGTCATGAAGAACGGGATGATCGTGCAGATCGGCACGCCCGTCGATCTGTTCGAGCGGCCGAAGCACACCTTCGTCGGGCATTTCATCGGATCGCCCGGCATGAACGTGCTGCCCTGCCGCGTGGACAATGGCCGGGCCGTGTTCGCGAGCCAACCCGTCGAGACGGTGAACGCAGGGGCCTATCGCGGCAACGGCAAGCAGCTCGAACTCGGCGTCAGGCCGGAATTCGTGCGGTTTGCCCCGGAGGGCATTCCGGTCCAGATCGTCAAGGTCGCCGACGCCGGCCGCTACCGGATCGTGGAGACGCGCCACGCGGATGGAACCATCAAGCTGCTCGTGCCCGAGGGCGGCGCCATCCCGGCCGGCGGGGCGCATGTCCAGTTCGATCCCGCGCATACGCAGGTCTATGAAGACGGCTGGATGGTGACGTGATCCCATGAGAAAGACCATCAACCAGAGGGCTTGGTTCTTCGTCCTGCCTGTCGTCATCCTGGTGGCGTTCAACGCCATCATCCCGCTGATGACCGTCGTGAACTATTCGGTGCAGGAGACCTTCGGGAACAATGAGTTCTTCTGGGCCGGCGTGCGCTGGTTCGAAGAGGTCCTGCAGTCGGACCGGTTCCACGCCGCGCTGTTGCGGCAACTCGTCTTCACCGGCATCATCCTGATCATCGAGATTCCACTCGGCCTCGTCATCGCGCTGGCCATGCCGCGCAGGGGGCCGTGGGTCTCGGTGTGTCTGGTCCTCATGGCGCTGCCGCTCCTTATCCCCTGGAACGTCGTCGGTTCCATGTGGAACATCCTGGCCTTGCCGGACATCGGACTGCTCGGCCGGTCGCTGAATGCGCTTGGTTTCGAGTACAACTATACGCGGCAGCCCTTCGCGGCCTGGTTCACCATGGTTCTCATGGACGTATGGCATTGGACGTCGCTGGTCGTGCTGCTCTGCTACGCCGGCTTGGTGTCCATTCCCGATGCCTACTACCAAGCGGCGAAGATCGACGGCGCGCGGCCCTGGGCGGTGTTCCGCTACATCCAGCTGCCGAAGCTGAAATATGTGCTGACCATCGCCATCCTGCTGCGCTTCATGGACAGCTTCATGATCTACACCGAGTCGAAGGTGCTGACCGGCGGCGGACCGGGAAACGCCACCACCTTCCTCTCGATCGATCTCGACAAGATCGCCCTCGGGCAATTCGACCTGGGGCGGGCAGGCGCCATGTCCATCATCTACTTCCTGATCATCCTGGTGCTGAGCTGGTTGTTCTACACGCTGATGATGCGCAACGAGGATAAGTCATGAGGCGCTTCGGCTGGCTGATCCCGGCGTTCTACATACTGTTCCTGTTGATGCCGATCTATTGGCTGATCAACATGTCGTTCAAATCGACCAACGAGATTCTCGGCGGCATGACCCTGTGGCCGGAGGAGTTCACGCTGGCCAGCTACAAGGAGATCCTGACCAATCCCGTCTGGTACATGGGTTATGTCAACTCCATCACCTACGTGCTGATCAACACCGTGCTGTCGGTGACGGTGGCACTGCCGGCGGCCTATGCTTTCTCGCGCTACCGTTTCCTCGGCGACAAGCACCTGTTCTTCTGGCTGCTGACCAACCGCATGGCGCCAGCCGCGGTGTTCGCGCTGCCCTTCTATCAGCTCTACTCGGCGGTCGGCCTGTTCGACACGCCGATTGCCGTGGCGCTCGCGCATACGCTGTTCAATGTCCCGTTGGCGGTGTGGATCCTCGAGGGCTTCATGTCCGGCATCCCGAAGGAGCTAGACGAAACCGCTTACGTGGACGGCTATTCCTTTCCGCGGTTCTTCGTCCGGATCTTCATTCCCACCATCGCGGCGGGCATCGGTGTCGCCGCCTTCTTCTGCTTCATGTTCTCCTGGGTCGAGCTGCTGCTCGCCAAGACGCTTACCTCGGTGGCGGCGAAGCCGATCGCCGCAGTGATGACGCGGACGGCGAGCGCCTCGGGCTACGAGCTGGGGTTGCTGGCGGCGGCGGGAACGCTGACCATCATTCCCGGCGCCATCGTGATCTATTTCGTGCGTAACTACATCGCCAAGGGCTTCGCCCTCGGCCGCGTGTGATCGGGCAGGTGTAGGATGCAGGACACGTCGCTGCTGCACTGGATGGCCTGGACTTGGCCGACCGCTGCATTCTTCGTCTTCATCTTCCTGTGCCTCTGCGCCATGTCTGTGTGGGAATACTTCGCGCCGGGCGGTGCGCCGCGCCGGGGCATCCTCGGTCTCGACACGACACGCGGCGACCGGCTGTTCATTTCGCTCCTGGGCAGCGCCTTCATTTTCCTCGCCTGGCTCGGCCTCATGGGAACGCCGCTGTGGGGCGGTCTCGCCATCGCCATTCTCTATGCCATCGCGGTTTTCCGCTGGGTTTGACGGAAGAACGGCCGGCGGAGGCGACGGTCGGCGTGCCTGTGCCCTGCCCTGATGTGAGGGCGGCCGTTGCGCCGCCCCCGTTTTTCCGCTCACAATGGCATGCAAGGGCTGCGCGGCAGCCGATCTGTCGAGAGGCGACCGGCCATGGATTTCATCTTCATGCTGACGCGGGACGATCAGACCATCGAGGACTGCCTCGAGGTCTATGACTCGATCCGCGACGTGCCGTTGAAGCATGTCGGCTTCAAGGATGTCGGCGTCGGCAGCGAGACTCTTCGGCGCCTGCGCGACCGCATCAAGGAGGATGGCCGCACCTCTCACATGGAGGTGGTCAGCACGAGCCGCGACAGCTGCCTGCGCTCGGTCGAGATCGGCGCGCGGTTGGGTATCGACTGCCTGCTGGGCGGCACACAGGTGGAGGAGATCCTGGGCATGCTGCGCGGGACGAAGACCGGCTACTACCCGTTTCCGGGCGTCCCGGTCGGGCATCCGACCAAGCTCGGCGGCACGCCCGAACGGATCGGTCAGGATACCAAGGCCATGGTCTCGGCCGGCTGCGCCGGCGTCGACCTGCTCGCCTACCGCGCGACCGAGGCCGATCCGCTCGATCTGGTGCGGGCGGCGCGACGGGCCACCGACAAGACCGTGATCGTCGCCGGCAGCATCAATTCACCGGCCCGCATCCGTGACATCGCCGGCGCCGGCGCGGATCTCTTCACGATCGGCACGGCTGCCCTCGACGGCAGTTTCAATCCTCGGTTCGGGCTGCTCGCCAACCAGCTGCGCCGCATCCTCGCCGCCTGCGCTGCGACCGAGCTGCGCGCCAACGATACCTAGCGGCGGCTGCAGCCATATTGCATGTTCCTCGGCATCGATGTCGGCAGCCAGAGCCTGAAGGCCGTGCTGCTGGACGAGTCGCTGGCGACCGTCGGCCGCGGCGCGCGTTCCTACCCGATCGCCTTCCCGCAACCCGGCTGGGCCGAACAGTCGCCGGAGCTGTGGGAAGCCGCGCTGGCGCCGGCGACCACCGAGGCGCTGGCGGCGGCGGGCCGGCGCGCGGCGGACGTGGCCGCCGTCGGCATCGCCGGCCAGCTCGACGGCTCGATCCCGGTCGATGCCGCCGGTCGCGCGCTGGCACCCTGCCTGATCTGGATGGACCGGCGGGCGGAGGCGAGCCTGCCCCCGATCCGCGTGCGGCTGTCGCCGCAGGCCGTCCGCGCGCGCACCGGCACCAATCTCGACGGCGGCCACATGGCGCCGAAGATGCGCTGGCAGCTCGACCACCTGCCGGGGGCGCGGGGCACAGCTCGCTTCCACCAACCGGTCAGCTATCTGGTGGAGCGGCTGACCGGCGAGGCGGTCATGGATCACGGGCTGGCCTCGACGACCCTGGTCTATGATCTGGAGGCGGGCGATTTCGCGGACGATCTGCTCGACATCTTCGGTCTCCACCGCGGCCTGCTGCCGGGGCTGGCGCGCAGCGAGGCGATGGCGGGCCGGCTCTGTGCGGCCGGCGCCGCGCGGCTCGGCCTGCCGGCCGGACTGCCCGTCGCCGTGGGCACCGGCGACGACTTCGCCACGCCGCTCGGCGGCGGCGTGGCCGGACTGGGCGTCGTCGTCAACGTACTGGGCACGGCCGAAGTGACCGGCGCGCTCGACCCACGACCGCTGATCGACGACACCGGCCTGGTCGAGACCCACCGCTTCGTCGGCTCGCGGCTGCACTATATCGAGAATCCCGGCTGGGTGAGCGGGGGCGCCCTGGAGTGGCTGCGCGCGCTGCTCGGCGTCGCCGATTTCGCCGCCTTCGATTCGCTTGCAGCCACGATCCCCGCAGCCAGCGACGGTCTGCTTTTCCTGCCGGCCCTGACCGGCGCCATGACGCCGGAGTGGAACGCCGGCGCGCGCGGCTGCTTCTATGGCCTGACGCCGTCGCACGGCGCCGGCCATCTGGCGCGCGCCGCGCTCGAGGGCAACGGATTCGGCCTGCGCGACGTGGTCGACCGCCTGCGCGCCATGGGCGTCGCCGTCGATCGCGTGCGCGTCCTCGGCGGCGGTGCCCGCAGCCGGCTGTGGGCGCAGATCCGCGCCGACATCACCGGCCTGCCGGTCGAGCGCTCGGCCGTCGTCGATGCCGCGGCCGTGGGCGCCGCGCTGCTGGCCGCCGTCGCCAGCGGCCGCTGGAGCGACCTGGCGACGGCCGCGGGCCGGGTCGGCGCCATCGCGGAGACGGTCGAGCCGCAGCCGGCCGCGCTCCCGGCCTATGCCGAGGCGCATGCGCGCTACCGTCGCCTGTTCGCCTCCCTCAAGCCGATGTTCGCATGAGCCAACCATGGCCGACGACCTGATCGCGCAGCTTCTCGCCGGCGCCTGGACGGATCCGGATACGAGGACGCCGGCGCGCATCCCCGTGCGCGCGATCGTCATCGCCGCCAGCCTCGACGGGATCGCGGCCGACCTGGTGGGGCGTCTCGATCTCGGCCGGCGGCTGGCGCTGGTCAGCGATCCCGCGACCCACGCGGTGCTGGGCGCCCGGATCGAGCCGGCGCTCGGCGCGGTGGCGGAGGTCGTCCCGGTGCGCCTGCCCGACCGGCCGCACGCCGACGACGCGACCGTCGCCCGCCTGTGCGCCGCCACGGCGGATGTGGATGCCCTGATCGCCGTCGGCTCCGGCACCATCAACGACCTCTGCAAGTACGCCGCCTTCCTGGACGGCAAGCCCTACGCGGTGTTCGGCACGGCGCCGTCGATGAACGGCTACACCTCGGCCAACGCCGCGATCACCGTCGGCGGCCTAAAGAAGTCGCTGGCCGCGCGCACGCCGGCCGGCGTGTTCCTCGATCTCGGCGTGCTGGCGGCGGCGCCGCCGCGCATGATCCGCAGCGGCCTCGGCGACAGCCTGTGCCGGTCGACGGCGCAGGCCGACTGGCTGCTCTCGCACCTGCTGCGCGGCACCGCCTACCGCACGGCGCCGTTCGCGCTGCTGGCCGGCGACGAGGCGGCGCTGTTCGAGACCGCCGACGCCCTGATGGCGGGCGACCTGGAGGCCATGCGGCGCCTGGCCCGCACGCTCGTCCTCTCGGGCCTCGGCATGTGCCTGTGCAACGGCAGCTACCCGGCGAGCCAGGGCGAGCACCTGATCAGCCACTATGCCGAGATGATGGGCGGGACCGGCCTGCCCGAGAGCTTCCACGGCGAGCAGATCGGCGTGGCCACGCTGACCATGTCGCGGCTGCAGGACCGGCTGCTCGACTCCGTCCCCGTGGTGCGGCCGACGATCGTGGACGCCGCCGATATCGTCGGCCACTTCGGAGCGGAGACGGGCGCCGCCTGCGTCCGCGAGCTCGGGGCGAAGGCCCTCGGATCGGCCGACGCCGCGCGCCTGAATGCGCGATTGGCGGAGGCGTGGCCGACGATCCGCGAGCGCATCGCCGAAGTCCGGCGCCCGACCGAACGGCTCGAGCGGGCGCTGGCGGCGGCGGGGGCGCCGCGGCGGCCGGCCGACCTCGGCTGGCCCGCGCCCTTCTACCGCACGGCCGTGATCCGCGCGCGGCAGATCCGCAACCGCTACACCTTCCTCGACCTCGCCGGCGATGCCGGGGTGCTCGAGGCCTTCGCCGCGGGCGAAGGCTGATCGATCGGACGACCGGGGTCGGCGGGCGGTCCCACGGGAGGAGGGGTCGACTCCCAAAACTCGAAATTCAACCGTATCGTATTTTGCGTAAATCCTATCGGAAACATCCCGTCCACCGGAAGAAATTCCGACGGACCGGCCTGACGCAATATTCGCGGGAGATTCGCGGGAGACGCGATACGGAAGGCGGGCTCGGTAACATTGGAACATTATACGAACAAACAAGCGTCCCTGTCAAGCGCAACAGCGTTGCTTGGAACCGTGATTTACCTACGTCGCGCTGACCGCGCGCGCCGATGAGGGCGGCGAGATTTGTGTTGCGGGCGAATCGCGGCTGGGCCTATCCTGATTCAGGCAGGGAAAAAATGTTTATGCATGGGAATCATCGTCCCATGCGGCTCCGACGGCCGAAAAATACCTTGCACAAACGGACCGGCCGCGGAGTAGGGGTCACGACGCAGCGTACGGCCGGGGGGGCACATCATCTGACCACACAGCAGACCTGATACCGGGGCGCGGCGCCTCGCCGCATCAAACGTCCTCCACTGCACGGCCGCTCCGCCCGCGGGCGCCGTTGCGGCTGCAACAAGGAGACGAGGGACGGCGGCCGCCGGAATCCGGAAATCGGAAGCTCCCACGACCCAAACCTGTGCCGCCTCCGGCAATCAAGGTTGGGAAAGAAGGGAACCCGAAATGGACAGCGATATTGGCGCGCTAACGATCATCTTCACGGAGTTCTACTACTGGGTCACCGTGGTCTTCATGTTCCTGATTCACGTCGGCTTCTGCATGTACGAAGTCGGCGCCTCCAGGCAGAAGAACCACATGCATACGCTGATGAAGAACACGATGGTGATTCCGCTCGTCACCGTCACCTTCTTCTTCTTCGGCTGGTGGATCTACTTCGCCTTCCCGAACGGCCCCGGCATCATCGGCGGCCTCATCCCCGCGACCTGGGCCGAGCCCTGGAGCGAACTGATGGGCGCCCATATGGGCGGCGCGCCCGCCAGCGCCGATCTGACCGCGGACGACACGGCGCTCTGGGCGCGCATCAACGGCGTGTTCTGGGCGGCGTTCCTGCTGTTCTCCTGGACGGCGGCCTCCATCGTCTCCGGTTCGATCATCGAACGCGTTCGTTCCGGCGCCTTCTGGGTCATCGCCGTCCTGGTCGGCTCCTTCACCTGGATCATCGACGCCGCCTGGGGCTGGCATCCTGACGGCTGGATGGTGCAACTGCTCGGCTATCACGACGCGTATGCGTCGGGTGTCATCCACGCGATCGCCGGCGGCGCCGCGCTCGCCGTCCTGATCAACCTGGGGCCGCGCATCGGCAAGTTCCGCGCCGACGGCACTCCCCGGAACATCGTGCCGCACAATCCCTGGCTGGTGACGATCGGCCTGTTCCTGATCTACACCGGCTTCTGGGGATTCTACGTCGCCTGCAACATTCCGATCATCGATGTGCAGCCCGGCGATGGCGTGTTCTTCTCGGCGACGAACATCTACCTGACGCCGACGACGCTTTCGGCCATCGTGTTCAACTTCCTGATGTCGCTGGCCGGCGGCCTGATGGCCGGATACATCGTCTCGCGCGGCGACGCCTTCTGGACCTACTCCGCAGGCCTGTGCGGAGTCATCGGCGCGTCCGCGGGCAACGACCTGTATCATCCGATCCAGGCGTTGTTCATCGGCGCCATCACGCCGGTGATCTGCTACAAGCTGCATTTCTGGGTCGAACGCCGCTTCAAGATCGACGACGCGGTCGGCGCGGTGGCCGTTCACGGCTACGGCGGGTTCCTCGGCCTCATCTGGGCCGGCCTCGTTCTCTGGGGCTATCCGGCGTCGCAGAAGTATCCCGACGTGTTGATCACGCCGTGGGGCAACTTCATCGGCGCCGTGATCATGTTCCTCGTGCTCGGCTTCATCCCGGCCTATATCGTGTCGAAGATCCTCCAGGCGTTCAATCTGCTGCGCATTCCCCGGGAGATCGAACTCGTCGGCCTCGATCTGTCGGAATATGCGGCGCGCTACATGGACGACGACGACGTGAGAAAGGCCGAACTCGACGAAGCGCAGCGGACCGGCCTTGTCCGGCAACCGGCAGAATAGGAGGACGCAGCCATGACACTCGAAGACGTCGGCAACTGGCAGGGCAACATGGTCGATATCGGGCCGCTCTATCCCTGGGTCGGCTCGGAGACCATCCTCGTCATCATCGGCGTGATCTTCTGGATCGGCTGGCACATCTGGCAGTTCCGGATGGAGAACGCAAATTACGAGGACGACCTGAAAACGCTGAAGCAGAACGACAATATGAACAAGGCGCTGAAGGGCGAACGCATCCTTCGGTCGATGTAACCGTCGCGCGCGACGGCTCGTGGGGCGCCGGCCTGTCCGGCGCCCCTTTTTCTTGGCCGTCGGCGTGCCGGCCGCCTTGCCGACTCGCCGAGTCTTGAGATAGGGGTGAGTGCGGCCCGGCTTGGTCAGAGCAGGCGGGCCAGAAAGAAATCGAACGCCATGCGGATCCTGATCGCCGACGATCACACGCTGTTCCGTCGCGGGTTGCGCCTGCTGCTCCCGATGCTCTTTCCGGAGACGGAGATCATCGAGGCGTCCGACGCCGCCGGCGCGTTGGCGGCGGCAACCGTCGATCCCGTGCCGGACGTCGTCCTCTGCGACCTCACCATGCCCGGCATGGCACGGCTCGCGGGCCTGGCGGCGCTGCGCGAGGCCCGGCCGGACATGCCGGTGATCATGCTGTCGGCCAACCCGAATCCCGACGATATCGTACGGTGCATCGAGGCGGGCGCCCGCGGCTACATCCTGAAGTCTGCGAACGATGCGACCTTGAGGCATGCCATCTCGCTGGTCCTCGACGGCGAGACCTACCTGCCGTCCGAGGCCTTCCTCGACGGCCAGCGCCGCTGGATCGGCGGTCGCATCGACAATTCCGCGGCCGCGTTTTCGCCCGACAATCCGCTGGCGGCGCTGACCGAGCGGCAGCGCGATGTGCTGACATTGCTAATGGGAGGCCAGTCGAACAAGGAGATCGCCCGCAAGCTGGGTCTGCTCGAAAGCACGGTCAAGGCGCATGTGAAGGTGATCTTCGACAAGCTCGCAGCGACCAACCGCACGCAGGCCGCGATGCTGGCGGCGGAGCTCGGTTGGCCGCCGGCAAAGCCGTAGGCCGCGAAGGAGACGCTCTCTGAAGCCCACAACCTCGGCTGTCACCCCGGCGAAAGCCCATAGGCGCTAAGATAAGCGAGTATTGCTCGCAGGCCCGCTCTCAACTTTAGCGCATGGCATCCCAACAGCGTCCCCTCTCCCCCAAGGGGAGAGGGGACGCTGTTGAGGCGCCTGCGATGGGTAATGGTTCTGAAGGTTACACTTAATCTTAGCGCCTGTGGGCTTTCGCCGGGGTGACATCGGAGGGGGTGGCGACTCAGCTGCCGAGGAGAATCGCGAAGCCGGGGAGGAGGCGCATGAGCAGGTCGCGCAGCCGCACCGGATCGATCGGCTTGTAGAGAAGCTCGAAGCCGCTGGCAGCGGCTTCCGCCATGCGACCTGGCTCCGTATCTCCCGTCAGGATGACGCCGGGCACAGGCCCGCGCACCGCTTCGCGCAAGGCGACGATCGCCTCGGCGCCGGTCTTGTCGCCGCGCAGGCGATAGTCGGCGACGATCGCGTCCGGCCGGCGGTTCGTCGCCGCGAGCTGCGCCATCGCCTCGATCGCCGAATGCGCCGCCAGGACATCGCAGCCCCAGCGGCGGAACAGCAGGGTCATCGCATGGAGCTGCATCGGTTCGTCGTCGATCGCGACGACGAAGGCGCCGTCGAGCCGGCCCTGCCGCACCGATGCGCGGCCTTCCCGCGTCGCGGACGGTTCGGCCAGCGGCACGGCGATCGAGAACAGCGAGCCGTGGCCCGGCCGCGACCAGACGTCGACCCGATGACCGAGCAGCTTGGCGATGCGATCGACGATCGCGAGTCCGAGGCCGAGGCCGCGCGTGCGGTCGCGCTCGGGATTGCCGATCTGGTAGAATTCCTCGAAGACCGCCCGCAGCTTCTCGGCGGGAATGCCGATGCCGGTGTCGCGCACCTCGACGCGCAGCATGCCGCCGCGCCGGCGGCAGCCGATCAGCACGCGTCCGCGGTCGGTATAGCGGACGGCATTGGCCGTGAGGTTCCGGATGATCCGGTCGAGCAGGGTCGGATCGGTCTCGACGACGGCGCTCGACGGGACGACGCGCAGCTCCAGTCCCTTTTCGCGCGCGGGTTCGGCGAACTCGGCCTCCATGCGGTCGAGCAGGTCGATGATCGCCAGCCGGCGCCGGTTCACCTGCAGGATGCCGGCATCGAGCCGCGACACGTCGAGCAGCGAATCCAGCAGGTCGTTGGTCGCGTGCAGCGAATCCTCGATGGCGCCGATAATCTCGCGGCTCCGCGCGTCGACGGACGTGGCGCCGAGCGCCGCAACGAACATGTTGAGCGCCTGGAGCGGTTGGCGCAGATCGTGGCTGGCGGCGGCGAGGAACCGCGATTTTGCCTGGTTGGCGCGCTCGGCCTCCGCGTGGGCCGCACGCAAGGCGTCTTCCGCGGCCTTTCGCGCGCTGATATCGCGTATGCTGGTGCGATAGCCGCGCACCGTGCCGCCGGCATCGAACAAGGTCTGCCAGGACACGGACACCCAGCGGACCGTGCCGCTCTTTTCGCGGATGCGGAACGCTACGTCATTGCCGCTGGCTCCCTGCGCCGCCGTCGCCAAGTGGGCGGCGATCACCGGGCGATCGTCTTCATGGATCAGCGGCAGCGGGTAGTCAGGCATGGTCAGGCATTCCGCCACCGCGTAGCCGGTCATCCGCTCGACCGCCGGGTTGACCCAGCGCAAGCGCCCGTCAGGCCCCATCCAGCTTTCCCAGTCATAGGTGTAGTTGGCGATCGCCTCGAACAGATGCTCCATCTCGTCCGGCAGCATCGCGCCGGTCGGATCCGGGCTCTGTTCGATCGTGCGAAGCGGTTGGGACATCTCGCGTCGTCCAAGTGAGTCCCGCAATCATAGAACGAGCATCGGGACGGGAAAGAAAAAATCCGATCGGATATCAGGGTTCCTCCAAAGGGAGGAGGCACTTCCCCGTTTGCCGGTTGGACAGGGATCGCCCGCCAGACGCACCGTTCGCGCCCACGGGCCTTTTCCTTCCACTCTCGAATCGGACGATGCCCTGGAGTTCGACATCATGCCAGCGAGCGGGCGATGCCCCTTGGCGACCGTCTGGTCGCAGGCCTCGTCCGATCGACGGGCCGGACCATCCTTCCGAGCGCTTGCCCTGCCGGCGGACCGGTCCGGATACTGAACCCGCCAATATTGCTTCGACTGAGGCCGCCCGCGTTCTCGAACCCGTGGCGGCCTTTTTCTTGAGTTGATCTGACAGGGGGACTTCAATGACCACAACAACGACGGCGGCGACCGGCACGGCGCCGGGAGAGCTTCACCGCACCATCAGCTGGACCGGCGCCTTCTGGGTCGCCAGCGGCGTGCCGGCGCTGGTGCTGTTTTCCATCGGCGGCATCGGCGGCGTCGGCGGCACGGCCGCCTTCGCCATCTGGATCGTCTCGATGCTGATGGGCTTCGTCCAGTCCTTCACCTATGCCGAGATCGCCGGGATGTTCCCGAACAAGTCGGGCGGCGCCTCGGTCTACGGCGCCGCGGCGTGGCTGAAATACGGCAAGTTCATCGCCCCGCTCTCGGTATGGTGCAACTGGATCGCCTGGACGCCGGTGCTGTCGCTGGGCTGCGCCATCGCCGCCGGCTACATCATGAACGGCATCGCGCCGATCCCGGCCGCGGATTCGCCCGCGGTGCTGGCCTGGCTCGCCGATCCGGCCAACGTCGGCAAGACGGCGGAGGACGCCGTGGCCGCGCTCACGCCGGCGCTGCAGAGCTGGACCTTGATCAGCTTCGAGATCCCCGGGGTCACCTCCTTCTCGATCGGCACGCCCTTCTTCATCGGCACCGTGCTGATGCTGATCGTCTTCGGCATCCAGCATCGCGGCATCCTCGGCACCGCCCGCGTGCAGATGATCGTCGGCCTCATCATCGTCATCACCATGCTGATCTTCGGCCTCGTGCCGCTGCTGCAGGGCAAGGTGCTGGCGGCGAACTTCACGCCGTTCGCGCCGGTTACCGGCGCCTGGGATCTCGGCGGCTGGACGCTGGTCCTCGGCGGCATGTTCATCGCGGCCTGGTCGACCTACGCCTTCGAGACCTCCATCTGCTACACCAGCGAATTCCGCAACCCGGCGACGGACACGTTCAAGGCGATCTTCTATTCCGGCCTCCTCTGCCTGCTGCTCTACATCCTCGTGCCCTTCACCTTCCAGGGCGTGCTCGGCGTCGCCGGCATGACCGATCCCGGCGTCGTCGCCGGCACGGGCGTGGCGGCGGCCATGGCGCACATGATCGGCGGCGGACCGAGGATCGAGGGCATCCTGGTGATCCTGATGATCCTCGCGCTCGTGCTGTCGATCATGACGGCGATGGCGGGATCGTCGCGCACGCTCTACCAGGGCTCGGTGGACGGCTGGCTGCCGCGCTACCTCTCGCATGTGAACAGCCACGGCGCGCCGACGCGCGCGATGTGGACGGACCTCGGCTTCAACCTGTTCCTGCTGACGTTCGCGGCGTCGGACGCCGGCAGCTACTACATCATCCTGGCGATCTCGAACTGCGGCTATATCATCTTCAACTTCCTCAACCTGCATTCCGGCTGGATCCACCGCGTCGACAACGGGCACGTCCATCGGCCCTACCGCGCCCCGACGGTCCTGCTGGGGATCGGCGCCGTCCTTGCCTTCGTGAACGCGTTCTTCATGGGGGCCGGCGCCGCGGTCTGGGATCTGGACCCGGAGCGGGGGATCGACCCGCTGTGGGCCGGCCTGCTGGTCGCGGCGGCCGTGGTGCCGGTGTTCTGGTTCCGCCACTATGTGCAGGACGGCGGCAGGTTCCCGGCGCGCATGATGGAGGACCTGGGGATCAAGGACGGCAACAATCTCGGCGAGCGCCGGGCCGGCGTCCTGCCCTATGTCATGCTGATCGGCGGCGCCGCCGTCATGCTGATCGCGAAATGGATCGTCGGGTAGGCGTGCCGGCGCGGTGAACGATGCGGCGGGTCCGAGAGGGCCCGCCGCTTTCTTTCAGAGAACGCGGATACGGCAGGCGGGCGGGCCTTTCACGCCAGGCGCCGCGTCCCTCCATGCCCGCGGCGCAGGCAGGTAGTCCTGGAAGAACGCCAGAACGCGCCGGCGCTTCGGCCGACGGCGGATGATCACATTTCTCGCCGCATCGATGCCGCGGACCTCAAGTCCCGACTTAGCAATGTCGAGACCGACTGTCGGGGTCGCTTGCGTGCTTGGCCTCCCCGTCACCGCGACCGCCACAGCGGCGATCACTTCTATGGCCCTTACGCGCCGGCGGGGGGCCACAGCCGAGCCTCCCGGAAACAACATGAACCCCTGAGGTGCGTTGACTCAGGAGCTCAGGTCGGCGAGGCGGTTGTCATCGGCGGGTGCGAGTTCGGCCGCGCGGGTGGGGGCCGGCGAGCGCGGCGCGTCTTCGGGCACCGGCATCTCCGCGAAGTCGCGCGTGTCGGCTTCCATCTCAAGAAAGGTCCGGGGCCGCTTGACAGCAATCTCGATAATGGGCGCGACCAGGACTAAAAGCACAACGACGAGGCCGATAACGGTCAAGGTGTCCACGGCTGAACTCCTTTCGATCGGAATCGCTTGCTGCACTGCACGGGCGTTGTTCCGCGCGAAATCGGCAACCCGGGAACGCCACTCGACGAGGCGGGGACGATGGCCGCCGGATCCCCCGGGACGCATGTGCCGATGATCGCCAGGCGAGGAAGCCACAGGCGGGCGTCGCGCGTCTGTGATCGCGCGCACAGACGCGCACGGTCGCGGCGCTGCGAGTCACAAGTCAGCTTCGGGTGATCCTGAGACGATGCGACCACGGCCGCTTAACGTCGGGTCTGGCTTCGAGGGCTGCCGTCACCGGGTTCGCAACGTGCGCGCCCGATTCAATCCGCCGCACGACACCGCCTGGAGCGTCCGCGCCAAGGCTCCTCGTCGATGGCTTCAAGCGGCGCTATCGCCGAGTTTCGTCGACAGCGGCAACGACTTTCGGACAACCGAGACACAGCAGACGGCTCTCGCTGCGGAACCCGACGCGGCGCGCGAGATCGTCGCGGAATGCGCCGGCATCGAAATAGCGCTCGGCGCGCCCGATCGCGGACTCACGGGTCATTTGCGACTCCCCGTCGCGTTCTCCTGTCTCCCGGTCCAGCCTCGGCGTTGTGATGGGGGACGCGATGTAGGGGACCCACCGTTCGATGAACGCTATTCGGCGGCGGTCGGCTCCGGGGCAGCGGAGCCGGCGGCCACCCGGCTGCGGTCGCGGGCGATCAGGGAGTAGACGGTGGGCACCACGAACAGGGTAAGCAAGGTTCCCAGCGTGACGCCGCCGACGATCACCCAGCCGATCTGCTGGCGGCTTTCCGCGCCGGCGCCGCCGGCCAGGGCGAGCGGCATGGCGCCGAACACCATGGCGCCGGTGGTCATCAGGATCGGGCGCAGCCGCAGCACCGCGGCCTCGACGGCCGCTTCGAGCCGGCTGCGCCCGGCCGCCTGCTGCTGATTGGCGAACTCGACGATCAGGATGCCGTGCTTGGTGATGAGGCCGACCAGCGTCACCAGGCCGATCTGCGAATAGATGTTGAGCGTCCCGCCCGTGTAGTAGAGCGCGGCCAGCGCGCCGGTCATCGACAGCGGCACGGTGAGCATGATGATGAACGGGTCGACGAAGCTCTCGAACTGCGCCGCCAGCACCAGATAGATGAAGAGGATGGCGAGCACGAAGATGAGAACCAGGCTCTGGCTGGAGTCACGGAACTCGCGGCTCTGGCCGCTGTAGTCCGTCTGCACCGTGGCCGGCAGGGTCTCGTCCGCCGCCTGCTCCAGAAAGACGAGGGCGTCGCCCAGCGTCATGCCCGGCGCCAGGTTGGCCGATATCGTCGCCGCGCGCAGCTGGTTGAAGCGCCGGAGGTCGCGCGGGGCGATGGTCTCGGTTATCTTCACGATGTTGGAAAGCTGCACCATCTCGCCGCCGGGCGCGCGCAGGTAGATGGTGTTGAGCGTCTCCGGCGATGCCCGGTCCTCGACGGCGAGCTGGACGACGACGTCGTACTGCTCGCCGTCGCGTTCGTAGCGGGTGACCTGGCGGCCGCCGAGCAGCGTCTCCAGCGTGCGGCCGACCGCCTCCACGTCGAGACCGAGATCGGCGACCTTGGAGCGGTCCATCTGGATCTCGATCTCCGGCTTGTTCAGGACCAGGTTGCTCTCGATGTTTTCCAGGCCGGGATTGCTGCGCACGCGCTCGACGAAGCGGTCGGCATAGTCGCGCAGCTCCTCGTAGGTGCCGGCGCTCTGGATGACGAACTCCACCGGCTTGCCGCCGAGGCCGCCGCCCTGCCCCAGCGACGCCGGGTTGCTGGCGAAGGCGCGGACGCCGGCGATGCGGGCCAGCTTCTCCTGGATCTCGCTGGTCACCGCCTGCTGCTTGCGGTCGCGGTCCTCCCAGTCCTCGAGCAGGGCGAAGCTGAACATGTTGATGACTTCCGGCGCGCCCGACACGACCATGTAGGAGCGGATGTCGGCCGTGTCGGCAAGGACGCGCTCGACCTCGCGGGCGTAACGGGCCGTGTAGCCGATGGTCGCCCCCTCCGGCCCGGTGCCGAAGATGCGCACGGTGCCGCGGTCCTCCACCGGGGCGAGCTCGGCGGAGAGATGGGTGAAGTACCAGCCGCTGGTGCTGGCGACGGCGAGGCCGGCCAGGATCACGAGCGGCCGGACGCGCAACGCGCCGCGCAGCGTCCGCCGGTAGCCGCGGGTGAACGCCAGGAAGCCGCGCTCCAGCACCATGAACACCCATCCGTGGCGGGCCTGGTGCCGCAGCAGCTTCGAGCACATCATCGGCGTCAGGGTGAGCGCGACGAAGCCGGAGATGATCACCGCGCCGGCGAGGGTGAGCGCGAACTCGAGGAACAGGCGGCCGGTGCGGCCCTCGGCGAAGGCGATCGGCGCGTAGACGGAGGCCAGGGTCAAGGTCATGGCGACGACGGCGAAGCCGATCTCGCGCGCGCCCGCGATGGCGGCGTCGACCGGCCGCATGCCCTCCTCGATGTGCCGGTAGATGTTCTCGAGCATGACGATGGCGTCGTCGACGACGAGGCCGATCGCCAGCACCATCGACAGCAGCGACAGCGTGTTGATGGTGAAGCCCATCGCATACATGACGGCGAACGAGGCGATGAGGGCGACCGGGATGGTGACGATCGGGATGATCGAGGCGCGCACCGAGCGCAGGAAGAAGAAGATCACGAGAACGACCAGCAGGATCGCCTCGCCGATCGTGACGAACACGGCCTCGATCGAGCGGTCGATGAAGACGGCGCTGTCGTAGCCGATGTCGGCCCGCATTCCCTCCGGCAGGGAGTCGTTGATCCGCGGCAGCTCCTCGCGCAGCGCCCGCGAGACGTCGAGCGGGTTGGCGGTCGCCTGTTTGATGACGCCCAGCCCGATGGCATTGCGGCCGTTGAAGCGGCTCTCCCGGCGTTCGTCCTGGGCCGCGATCTCGACGCGCGCCACGTCGCGCATCTTGACCTGCGAGCCGCCGCCGCGCTTGACGACGATCTCCTCGAACTGCTCCGGCGTGGTCAGGCCGGTGCGCGACAGCACGTTGAACTCCCGGTCGATGCTCTCGATGCGGCCGGAGGGGATCTCGACGTTCTGCCGGCGCAGGGCGTCCTCGATGTCCTGCACCGTCAGGCTATAGGCGGCGAGCCGCTCGCGGTCGATCCAGATGCGCATGGCAAAGCGTCGTTCGCCGTAGATCACGACGTCGGCGACGCCGTTCAGGTTCTTGAGGCGGTCGATGACGTAGCGGTCGACATGGTCGGTGATCTCGAGCGACGACATGCGGTCGCTGGTGAAGCTCAGGAACAGGATGGGCTGCGCGTCGGCCTCCACCTTCGCCACGATCGGCTCGTCGATCTCGTCCGGCAGACGTTGGCGCACGCGCGAGACGCGGTCGCGCACGTCGCTGGCGGCGACGTCGGGATCGACGTCGAGGTTGAAGCGCACGCTGATCCGGCTCCGCTCCGAGCGGCTCGTCGATTCCAGGACGTCGATGCCGGCGATGCCGGCGATGGAGCCCTCGAGGACCTGGGTGACTTGCGTCTCGACGATGCGGGCGGAGGCGCCGGTGTAAGTCGTCGTTACCGAGACGATGGGCACGTCGATGTTGGGATATTCGCGTACAGACAGGCGGTCGTAGGCGACGACGCCCACCAGCGTCATCATCAGGCTCATCACCGTGGCGAAGACGGGGCGTCGGATGCAGATCTCGGACAGGCGCATCGCCGGCCCCCGGGACTCAGCCCGCCACCGCGGAGGAGACGACCTCCACCAGGGCGCCGTCGCGCAGCCGGATCTGGCCGGCGATGACCACGGCGTCGTCGGGCGCCAGGCCCTCGATCACCTCGACCTCGCCGGCGAGCCGGCGGCCGAGGCGCACCTTCGTCTCGACGGCGCGGCCGTCGCGCACGACATAGACGAAGATCTCGCCTTCCCGCGGCACGACGGCGCTCTCCGGCACCAGCACGATCCGGCCGCGGGCGGCGACGCGCAGCGTCACCCGCGCGAACAGGCCCGGCCGCAGCATGAGCTCGGGGTTGGCCAGCCGCGCGCGGATGCGCAGCGCGCGGCCGTTGACGTCGAGATGCGGATCGATGGCGTAGATCTCGCCCTCGAAGGTCTCGCCGGGGAAGGCGTCGACCGTGATCTGGACGGGCATGCCGACGCGCACGTCGGCCAGGTTGATCTCCGGCAGCTGGAAGTCGAGCTTGAGCGTGTCGATCTTCTCCAGATTGACCAGGGATTGGCCGACCTCGGCGAAGGCGCCGACAGACACCCGACGCAGGCCGACGACGCCGTCGAAGGGGGCGCGGATCTCCGTCTTCTGCAGCCGCGCCTGGGTCAGCTCGACGGCGGCGCGCGCCGTCTCCAGCGCCGCCAGCGCCTCGTCGCGGGCGCGCTGCGTGCCGGTGCCCGATTTCGACAGCGAGTTCGCGCGTTCGAAGTTCGCCTCGGCGAGGACCAGCTTGGCCGCGGCATCGGTGGCCTCGGCCCGGGCCAGGGCGGCATCCAGCCGGACCAGCACGTCGCCCGCCTGCACCGCCTCGCCCTCGCGGAAGGCGATGTCGGTGATGCGGCCGGGCAGCTCGCTGGCCATGTCGACCGATTCGTCCGAGGCCAGCGTGCCGATCGAGCGCAGCTCGCGCATGGCCTGGGCGGCCTTGGCGCGGGCGACCTCCACCGGCATGGCTTCGACGGCCTCGTTCTCGGCCTTGGCCGGCGTCTCGCGGGCGTCGGAGACGCCGGTTCCCAGCACGCCGGCGATGCGGTCCCGTATGCTGTCGGCATTCTGGCTCGCGACATAGCCCCCGGCGGCCACCAGCGCCAGCGCCGCAAGAGCGAACCGGGATCTACGCATGCAGGCGGCTCCGAGACAGTTTCGGGCGAATCGCAGATGGCCAGGCTGTCATATCGAGACGATCCGGCTCCGACGCAAGCTTCCACACCCGGGACGAGACAGAATAGCGGCCCCCGGGCCGTCCTCAAGCCTGTAGGATATCACGTTTTCTTGTTTGCAATCGTGACGGATCGGCGACAGGCCGCGCGCGTGGGCGCGGACGACGAACGGCGGGACCCGGGCAGGATCCCGCCGTTCCCGGTCGTGCGGTCAGCCGAGATGGATCCAGACGGACTTGGTCTGGGTGTAGTGGGTCATCGTCTCCATGCACTTGTCGCGGCCGAAGCCGGACTGCTTGTAGCCGCCCCAGGGCATGGTCATGTCGCCATGGTCGAAGCAATTGACCCAGACGACGCCCGCCTCGAGGTCGCGGCCGGCGCGGATGGCCGTGTTGAGGTCCTTGGTCCAGATGCTGGCGGCGAGGCCGTAGATCGAGTCGTTGGCGATCGCGATGGCATCGTCGATGTCCTTGAACGGCAGCACGGCGCCGACCGGGCCGAAGATCTCCTCCCGGGCGATCTTCATGTCGTTCTTCACCCCGGTGAACAAGGTCGGCTCGACATAGCAGCCCTTCTCCAGCCCCTTCGGCACGTTGCCGCCCTTGACCAGCTTGGCGCCTTCCTTCTTGCCGATGCCGATATATTTGAGCACGCGCTCCTGCTGGCTCCTGGTCACCAGCGGCCCCATGGTCGTCGTCGGGTCCAGCGGGTCGCCCGGCTGGAACTGGTCCTGGCTCTTCTTCAGGAAGAGGTCGACGAACTCGTCGTGGATCTTCTTCTGCACCATGATGCGTGAGCCGGCGTTGCAGACCTCGCCCTGGTTGCCGAAGATGCCATTGATGGCGTACTGGGCGGCCGTCTCCAGGTCGGGCGCGTCGCCCATGATGATCTGCGGTGTCTTGCCGCCGCACTCCGTGGTGACCCGCTTCATGTTGGACTGGCCGGCATAGACCAGCATCAGCTTGCCGACCTCGACCGAGCCGGTGAAGCCGATCTTGTCGACGTCCATGTGCAGGCCGAGCGGCTTGCCGACCTCCTCGCCGAAGCCCTGAACGACGTTGAACACGCCGGCCGGCCCGCCGGCCTCCATGAACAGCTTGGCCATCAGGTTGGCCGAGAGCGGCGACTGCTCGGCCGGCTTCAGGACGACCGTGTTGCCGGCGGCCAATGCCGGCGCCACCTTCCAGGCCGCCATCATCAGCGGGTAGTTCCAGGGCACGACCGAGCCGACGACGCCGATCGGCTCGCGCAGGATCATCTGGAATTCGCTGTGGGCGGTGTTGGTAATGTCGCCGGTGATCTTATCGATGGTCTCGCCGAAGAACTGGAAGGTCATGGCCGAGCCGGGGATGTCGCCGTTCAGCATGTCGCTGATCGGCTTGCCCATGTCGAGCACGTCGAGCAGGGCGAACTCCAGCGCGTTCGCCTTGATCAGCTCGGCATATTTGTAGAGCACGGCCATCCGGTCGCGCGGCGCCATGCGCGACCAGACGCCGCTCTTGAACGCCTTGCGCGCGGCCTGAACGGCGGCATCGACATCGCTGGCGTCGCTGCGCGCGACCTCGCAGAAGGCCTCGCCGGTGGCCGGGTTGATGTTCTCGAACTTGCGGCCCTTCTTGGCGTCGACGTACTTGCCGCCGATGAAGTTGCGCGTCTCGATCTTCAGCTTGTCCGCATATTTCTGGAAATCTTTCTTCCCCAGGGCTTTCGCCTGTTCCAGGTTCATCGCAGCTTCCTCCTGATGATCGCCCCCGCTGGGGCGGTGATGTCCCGTTGCTCGGGTGCTGGCCGATTTATAGCACCCGCGGAAATGTGCCGGCTAGCCGGTCGACCAGCCTGGAGAGTCGACCTAGTGCGACGGCGGCGCGGTCGCGGCCGGAAGGGTCCGGGGGGCGACGCGGCGTTCGCGATAGAGGATATAAAGGCCGCTGGCGCAGATCAGGGCAGCGCCGAGCAGGGTCGAGCCGTCCGGGAAATCGCCGAACCAGACCTGGCCGATGGCGATGGACCAGACGAGCTGGGCGTAGGCGAACGGCGCCAGGAGCGACGCCGGGGCGGTGGCGAAGGCGCGGATCATTAGATAATGGGACACGCCGCCCATGGCGCCGAGGAAGGCCAGCGCCAGCCAGCCGGCCGGATCGGGCGTCGTCCACTCGCCCGGCACCAGCAGCAGCGCCAGGGAGGTGACGACGAAGCCGACGACCGGCGAGTAGAAGTAGGTCGTCGCCGCGCCGTCGCTGCGGCTGAGAACGCGGGTGGCGATCTGATAGAGGGCGAAGCAGGCGGCGCAGAGCAACGGCAGGCTCATCGCCCAGTGCGCCATCCCGAAGCCGGGACGAACGATGACGAGGACGGCGGCGAAACCGATCGCCACGGCCGTCCAGCGGCGAAGGCCCACCCGCTCGCCCAGCAGCGGGACCGAGAGGGCGGTCAGCAAGAGCGGCGTGACAAAGCCGATGGCCGTGGCGTCGGCGAGGGGGATGTACTTGACGCCCCAGAAAAAGAAGAAGGTCGAGCCGAACAGCAGGGCGGAGCGCACGAGCTGGAGGCCCGGCCGGACCGAGCGCAGCGCGCTGCTCAGACGCTGGCCGCCGAGGAACAAGGGCAGCGCCAGCATGTGGAAGAGGCAGCGGCCCCAGGTGATCTCGCTGATCGACAGAGAGGCGGTGAGGTGCTTGCCGGTCGCGTCCATGATCACGAAGCCGAACCCGGCCGCGAGCATCAACAGGATGCCGCGCAGATGGCCGGCGGCCGGAACGCCGGTCGTCGTGGTCGTCGAAGCGGTCATGACACGCCCCCGGGAATTGCCGTCCCGCAGGATGGCGGAGGCGAGGGCGGCGCGCCCGCGCGATGTCGGCATTGCCGCGATACCGGCGCCGCAGGGCTGGTCCGCCGCCGGGTCGGACCGAGGCGCCGGTGATTCCTGTGGAATCATTGCGGCAGCGCTGGACAAGGATAGCGGGAAGTATTATCTGCCACGTCGCGACGGCAGCGATGCGGCAACCCGCAGGGGCAGACGCTTGCCGTCGAGGGCCACCGAACGATCTGCCCGGGAAGGACCACGATGCAGCGCCGCGTTATCGCGGAGGAGGCAGAGCCTCCAAGTACCACCGACTTCTTCCACGAACGACCCGCCCTCTCCACCAGCAAGATCACCCCAAGCGCGGCGAAGCCGCCTTTTTTTGCGCCTATCATCAAGCGCCCGACCGCCCGCGAGCGGTTCCCGGTAAGCCCGCGCAGCCAGCTTTTCCGCAAGCGATTCTTCCCGGAGGCCAGCGCCCTCGACTGGAGCGACTGGCGCTGGCAGGTGCGCAGCCGGGTCAAGGATTTCGCCGGGCTCGCCCGCATCATCAACCTGTCCGACGACGAGGCGTCGGCGATCCGCCGCTATACGGGATCGCTGCCGGTCGGCATCACGCCCTACTATCTGACCCTGTTCGACCGCGACGATCCTGCCCAGCCGATCCGGCGCACGCACATCCCGGTCAATGGCGAGTATCTGCGTACGTCCGGCGAGAGCGACGATCCGCTGGCCGAAGACCATGACGCTGCGGTGCCGGGCCTGATCCACCGCTATCCCGACCGGGTGCTGTTCCTGACCACCGGGTTCTGCTCGACCTACTGCCGCTACTGCACGCGCTCGCGCATGGTCGGCGAGGCCGGCGGCGAGTACCAGTTCAGCGTGCCGCAGTGGGAACGCGCCATCGCCTATATCGAGGCACACCCGGAGATCCGCGACGTGCTGCTCTCCGGCGGCGATCCGCTGACCCTGGCCGATGAGAAGCTGGAATGGCTGCTGTCGCGCCTACGGGCGATCCGCCATGTCGAGTTCCTGCGCATCGGCACCAAGATGCCGGTGGTCGTGCCGCAGCGGGTGACGCGCAGCCTGACGGCCGTTCTGCGCAAGTTCCATCCGCTCTGGATGAGCCTGCATTTCACCCATCCGGACGAGCTGACCGAGGAGGTGAGGGAGGCCTGTGCCCGGCTGGCCGACGCCGGCGTTCCCCTGGGCTCGCAGACCGTGCTGCTCAAGGGCATCAACGACGACGTCGGCGTGATGAAGCGGCTGATGCATGGGCTGCTGATGGCGCGGGTCAAGCCTTACTACCTCTATCAGTGCGACCCGATCTCCGGCTCGGCCCATTTCCGCACCTCGGTCGAGAAAGGACTGGAGATCATCCGCGGCCTGCGTGGCCATACCACCGGCTACGCCGTCCCCACCTACGTCGTGGACGCGCCCGGCGGCGGCGGCAAGGTGCCGCTGCTTCCCGACGACGTGGTCGGACGGGCAGGGGACGATCTGCTGCTCACCAACTACGCGGGCGGGCTCTACCGCTATCCCGATCCCGGTGGAACCCTCGGCCAGGGCAAAGGGTCAACGACCAGCCATTAGCAGTTGGAACGTCATCAGGGGGAATTCTCCGATGCGCGTCGGTCTGACTTATGATCTCCGCGATCACTATCTGGCCGCCGGCTACAGCGCCGAAGAGACGGCGGAATTCGACAGCCGCGAGACGATCGAGGCGATCGTTGCCGCCCTGCAAGGTCTCGGGCTCGGCGTCGACCGCATCGGCACCGTGCGCCAACTCGCTCAGCGGCTGGTGGCCGGCGAGCGCTGGGAGCTGGTATTCAACGTCGCCGAGGGCCTCAAGGGCGTCGGCCGCGAGGCGCAGGTGCCGGCGCTGCTCGACGCCTACGACATCCCCTATACCTTCTCCGATCCGCTGGCGATGGCGCTGACACTGCACAAGGGCATGGCCAAGCGGGTGGCGCGCGACAGCGGCGTGCCGACCGCTCCCTTCGCGGTGGTCGAAAGTCTGGCCGATATCAGCGCCATCGCGCTGCCGTTCCCGCTGTTCGCCAAGCCGGTGGCCGAGGGCACGGGCAAGGGCGTCTCGCCGGCCTCGCGGGTGACGACCGCCGCGGGGCTGCGCAAGATCTGCCGGCAGTTGCTCGATCGCTATCGGCAACCGGTGCTGGTCGAAACCTTCCTGCCCGGCCGCGAATTCACCGTCGGGATCGTCGGGACCGGCCGGGCGGCCGAGGCGCTGGCGGTCATGGAGGTGACGCTGAACGCGCGCGCCGAATCCGGCGTCTACTCCTACGTCAACAAGGAGGAGTGCGAGAGCCGCGTCGTCTACCGCCTCGCCGATGATGCGGAGTCGCGCGCGGCGGGAGAGGTGGCGCTGGCGGCCTGGCGCGCGCTCGGCTGCCGCGACGGCGGCCGGGTCGACCTGCGGCAGGACGCATCCGGCCGCCCCATGTTCCTGGAGGTGAACCCGCTCGCCGGGCTGCATCCGACCCATTCGGATCTGCCCATCATGTGCGCCCTGGCCGGCATCGCCTACGAGACGCTGATCGGCCGCATCGTCGAGTCGGCGCGCCGCCGCGGCGCCGGCGCCGGCGTGCCGATCGCCGCGGAGTAGCCGGCCATGATCGTGCCGATCCGCTCGCGCCGCTCCTCCCGCGTGGCGATCGTCTATGGCGCCGTCGCCGCCGATGCCGCGCCGGACGAGCAGGACGTCCTGGTCGAGGTCAATGCCGTGCAGCAGACCCTGACCGGCCTCGGCTTCGCGCCGGTGGCCGTGCCGCTGACACTCGATCTCGAGGCCGTCCGCCAGCGCCTGCTGCATGTCCGGCCGGCCTTCGTCTTCAATCTGGTCGAATCGGTGGAGGGGCTGGGCCGGCTGATCCACCTGGCCTCGGCGCTCTACGACTCCCTGGGCTTGCCCTATACCGGGGCGGGCGGCGAGGCGATATACCTCACCTCCAACAAGCCGCTGGCCAAGCGGCTGATGGCGAGCGCCGGCATTCCGACGCCCGAATGGGGCGCGGCGGCGACTCAGGGACTGGACACGCCGGCATTTGCCGGGCCCTACATCGTCAAGTCGGCGTGGGAGCACGCCTCCATCGGCATCGACGAAAGCTCGGTCGTCGATGACGGCCGCAAGGTGGCGGCGGTGGCGCGCAAGCGGCAGCGCCGGTTCGGCGGCGACTGGTTCGTCGAGCGCTTCATCGATGGGCGCGAGTTCAACCTGTCGCTTCTGGGCGGGCCGCTCGGCGTCGAGCTGCTGCCGCCGGCGGAGATGCTGTTCGTCGACTACCCCGCGGACAAGCGCCGCATCATCGACTATGCGGCGAAGTGGCATGCCGGGTCGTTCGAGTTCCGCAACACCGTCCGGCGCTTCGACTTCGACGCGGGCGACCGGCCGCTGCTGGCGCAGCTGGAAGCCATTGCCGGATCGTGCTGGCGGCTGTTCGGGCTGCGCGGCTATGCGCGGGTCGACTGCCGCGTGGATGCGGCCGGCCGGGCCTGGGTGCTGGAAGTCAACATCAATCCCTGTCTGTCGCCGGATGCGGGGTTTGCTGCGGCGGCCGCGCGCCGTGGACTCGATCTCGCGGCGGTGATCCGGCGCATCATCGAGGACATGCCGGCCAGGAATGTCGAGCCTGCATCGGCACGGCAGGTGGCGGCCGCTGCGAACATGGGGATGGCGCCCGTTTCGCAGGCCCTGCCCTGAGCGGAAGGGAGATCATGCCGCAATCGATGACCTCGATCGCCTCGACCGCCCTCTCGCCGCCGCTTCCGCAAATTCGCGAGGATCCGACGCCGAACGACCCGTGCGCAGTTCGCGATCTGACGGCCTCGACCGGATTCTTCTCCGATGAGGAGATCGCCGTGGCGGTCGAGCTCGTCGAGGCGCGGCTCGCCCAGGGACTCGCCAGCGGCTACCGGTTCATCCTTGCCGAGCGGGGGGATCGGCTGGAAGGCTATGTGTGCTTCGGCCCGATCCCGCTCACCCGGTCGAGCTTCGATCTCTACTGGATCGCGGTGCGGCCCGCGGCGCAGCGGGCCGGGCTGGGCCGCCGCCTGATGGCCCTGGCGGAAGCCGCAGCCGTCGCGCTGGGCGGCACCGCCATGTATGTGGAGACTTCGACGCGGCCGCAATATCGGCCGACCCGCGCCTTCTACTGCTGCCTCGGCTATCGGCTGGCGGCGGAGCTGCCGGACTTCTATGGCCCGGGGGACGGCCAGGCGATCTATGCCAAACAGCTCGCTTTGCCATGATGTATTGCAGGCCCACTCGTGCCTCCTTCGACAAGCTCAGGATGAGGAAAATCTTCATGGCACGAAGAAGCTCCCTCATCCTGAGCTTGTCGAAGGACGCACGAAGCTGATCCAAGTCTCCGGCTGGAGAGAAACCCCTACTGCGCCGCCGTCTCCACCGCCCCCGCGGCCAGTCGCTCACGCGCCACCGCGTCGATGCGTGCGCGCAGGTCCGGGTTGCCGGCCAGCAGGCGGTCGAAATCGCGCTGGGGCAACGCCAGCAGGTGGCAGTAGCCGAGCGCGACGACGTCGGCGGTGCGCGGCAAGTTGGTCACCAGCGCGATC
Source organism: Dongiaceae bacterium (assembly GCA_050180895.1). Lineage (GTDB taxonomy): Bacteria > Pseudomonadota > Alphaproteobacteria > Dongiales > Dongiaceae > JBGPEQ01. Next base: position 39,495 of record JBFXDS010000018.1, on the reverse strand, counting down.
TCGCCGAAGAAATCGCCGCTGCCGAGGCGGACCGGCACGGCGCGGGTCTGCACCTCCACGGCGCCGGAGGCGATGAAGTACATCGTATCGCCGCGGGCCCCCTTGGCGATGATGCGCTCGCCCGGCAGTGCCAGCCGCGGCCGCAGGAGCCGGGCGATCTCCTTCAGCCGCCGGGCGTCGAGGGCCGAGAACAGCGGCACCCGGGCGATCAGCTGCTCGCGGTTCAGCTCCATGTCGAGGATCGGCCGGCGGTCGAGCTCCTGCCAGCGGGCGCCGATCCGGCGTTCGAGATCGTTGCGCACTTCCCGGCTGATGATGGATTCGGCGAACAGCGCGTCGTACTCGACGCCCTCGAGCCGGACGGCGACCCGTTGCAGATACCGGTGCTCGAGCGTGCGGGCGAACTCCGGAAACTGCAGGCGCAGCGCGGCCAGCGCCTGCTCGTCAGCCGTTACCCGCCTGCCGAGGATCACCGTCAGCCCCTCGCCGACCTCGGCCCCCAGCAGCGGCGTGAGCTGCCGCTCGTTGAAGGCGAGCAGCTGCTGCAGGCCCATGCGCATGATGAGGAGGCGCTCGAACCGGTCGGCGAGCTCCTGGATCAGCCAGTGGGTGAAGCCGAGCCGCCGGTGCAGCGCCAATGCCAGGCGAAACGTCCTGCTGAAGTCGATCGCCTCGCGCGCGGCGGTCTCGTATCCGTCGCTGCCCATCGTCTTGGCGCCGTCCAGCAGCCGGCCGGCGCGGGCGATCAGCAGCTGCACGCTTCGGCGCGAGACCATCCGGTCCTTGAAGCGCTGCAAGTAGAGTTCCTGCTCATGCGTCGCCAAGGTGATGAGGCCGATCTGCAGAAGATCGGCCTGGCTCAGGCCCTTGCCGCCGCTCGTCGATTGGCGCACGTCGGAAATCCGCTGCGTGAACTCGTCGAGGATGCGCGCCGCCGCCAGCGGCGCGATCCGGTCGACGAGCGCCACGGATTCCAGGCGGTCGCGGATCGCCGTCAGCGAGAGGATGATCGCCCGGTCGCGCACGGCCTGGTCCACTTTCGACAGGCGATCGAGTTGAAGCAGACGCAGCAGCGGCCGCAGGGTCGGGGCGTTGACCAGCAGGGTGACCAGGACGAAGCCGGTGGCAAGCACGGCGACGAACCGGCGCACATCCTCCGGCAGGGCGTCGTTCCCGCTCACGGCCAGCGCCAGGGCGAGCGACACGGCGCCGCGCAGGCCGCCCCACAGGATCACCAGCTTGTAGGCGTTGCTGACCTCGCTGGCCATGCGGCTGACGCTCAGCAGCGGCAGCAGCCCGTAGAGCACGGCGGCGCGGGCGGCCAGCGTCGCCGCCACCAGCATGCCCAGCAGCAGGGCATCCTCTCCGGTGACCTCCGCCAAGAGGCCGGGCACCAGCATGGCCGCGAGCAGGAAGATGAAGGAGCTGGCCCAGAAGGCGAGCTGCGCCCAGGTGTCGACGAGGCTGTCCCAGCTCGTCGGGCTCACGCGGATGCGCCCGTGCCAGCCGGTGACCAGGCCGGCGATGACGACGGCGACGACGCCCGACACGTGCAGATACCGCTCCGCGCCGACATAGACCAGATAGGCCAGGGCTACCGTCAGCGTGATCTCGGCGAAGCGCAGGTCGCGCACGAAGCCGAACAGGCTGAAGGCGGCCCGTGCCGCCAGGAACCCGACGATGCCCCCGCCGACGAAGTTCTTGAGGAAGGCGAGCGTGGTGTCGAGGACGTCCGCGCTGCGGGTTCCCGCCAGCATGGCGGTGAGCAGCGCAAACAGGGCGATAGCGGCGGCATCGTTGAACAGGCTCTCGCCCTCGACCAGGATCGACAACCGGCGCGGCGCGCCGATGTCGCGGAAGATGCCCACCACCGCGACCGGATCGGTGGTGGCGACGATGGCGCCCAGCAGCAGGCAGGCGATCAGGCCGACCTCGGTGACCGCCGACATCGCGAACCCAACCGTCACGGTGCAGACGACGACGGCGACCACCGCCAGCAGCAGGATCGGCGCAACGTCGTCCATCAGCCGGCGCACGTCGATGAGGAGCGCGGCCTCGAACAGCAAGGTCGGCAGGAAGATGTAAAGCAGCGCCTCCGGCGAGATCTCGAAGCCGCGCAGGGCGGTGACGAAATCGCCGAAAAAGCCGGTTTCCGGCAGGCCGCGGCCGACGACAACCAGGCTTCCGAGAGCGCACCCGACGAGCGCCAACAGCACCGAGAGGGGCAGGTTCAGCCGGTTGGCGACCGGCGGCAGCAGGCTGACCAAGGCGAGGAGGCCCGTGATGCCCAAAATCGGGACGGCGATCTCCGGCATGTCAGGGCGGATGACTCCGGCTGTGGAGCGGCAGCATTTCGCAGACTATCGATACGGGTCGCGGGCCACAAGGAAGGGCCGCAGGCTATCCCGGCGCAACGATCGCGCCGCCGGCCTTCCTCCAGGCGTCGAGGCCGCCCTCGATGTGGCAGGCCGCGGCGATGCCGGCGCCCTGCGCGGCCTGCACGGCCATGGCCGAGCGTTCGCCGAAGGCGCAGTAGAAGATCAGGCGCTTGCCGGTGGCGGCCGCCAGCTCGTGCAGCATGCCGCCGGGGCGGACATTGTCGGCGAGGTCGGGATAGGGGGCGTGCAGCGAGCCGGGGATGATGCCGTGCTTCTCCCGCTCGCGGCGCTCGCGCAGGTCGATCAGGATCGTATCGGTATTCCCCGCCTGGTCCGCCGCGTCGCGCGCCGACATCGTCCAACCGCGCCGCGCGATCTCCTCGTGCGACATGCCCACGCGCATGTTGGCGGGCACGGCGACATCCATCATCCGGGGGTTCGGCAGGTCGAGGCGGCTCATCAGCTCGATATAGTGCTGCTTCGAGGTCACCTGCAGGCGCGGGTTGAAGGCGCGCTCCTCGGCGATGGTGCTGGCGGTGTCGCCCTTGTAGTCGTGCGCGGGGTAGACGAGCGTCTCGTCCGGCAGCTTCAGCAGCTTGCCGAAGATCGAGTCGTACTGGGCACCGGCGTCGCCGTTCTGGAAATCGGTGCGGCCGGTGCCGCGGATCAGCAGCGTGTCGCCGGTGAAGACGCGATCGGCCATGACGAGGCTGTGGGAGTCGTCGGTATGGCCGGGCGTGTACAGCACCCCGAGGGCAAGGCCCTCGATCTCGATGCGGTCGCCGTCGCTCACGCGCATGGAGACGACGTCGACCCTGCTCTGCTCGCCCATGACGGTGATGCAGCGCGTGCGGTCGCGCAGCGCGCCGAGGCCGGTGATGTGGTCGGCATGCAGATGCGTGTCGACCGCCTTGACCAGCTTCAGGTCGAGCTCGTGCAGCAGCTGGATGTAGCGGTCGACCTTGTCGAGCACGGGATCGATGATCAGCGCCTCGCCGCCGCGGCGGCTGGCCAGGAGGTAGGTGTAGGTGCTGGAGACGCTGTCGAAGATCTGACGGAAGATCATGACGAGCCTTTACTGCCTATGGCGCTTCGTCCGCCTTGGTTGGCCTTGCAAAGCTATCCTGCGTCCTTCGACATGCTCAGGATGAGGGACAACCTTGGTGGCACGAAAAACGTCCCTCACCCTGAGCTTTGTCGAAGGACGCTCCATGCCGATCCCGACCTTGCGGCCTACCCTTGCTTGGTGGCCGCGGTGAACACGCCGTCCCAGTCTGCCGGCGGCGGCGCCTGCTCGTAAAGGCCGATGCGCTGCTCGTAAAGATCGTAGAACGTCGCCAGCGAGGCCTCGATCGGCCGGCAGGCCTGCAGCGCCGCCCGCGCCGCGTCCCACTCCCGGCCGCGGTAGGCGGACAGCATCGCCGCGGTGCCGGTGGCGAGCATTTCAAAATGGCGGGTGGCGGCCGCGCCGCCGTCGCCCAGCACGGTGAAGATGCGCAGCGGCGTCTCGCGGCCCTTCACGCGCACGACGTCCAGCTCGATCAGGGCGAAGCCGGCGGCCTGTCCGGCCGTCTCCTCGCCGACGATGATATCGACGCCGTAGACGCGGGACAGCCCCTCTAAGCGCGAGGCGATGTTCACGGTGTCGCCGATGACGGAGTAGTCCAGCCGCTGCTCCGAGCCCATGTTGCCGACGCAGGCGCGGCCGCTGTTGAGGCCGATGCCGGCGGCCAGCACGATCGGCTCGCCGCCGGCATGGACCGCCTCCATCTTCAGTTCGTGGTTCAGGCGCTGCAGTTCGGCGCGCATCTCCAGTGCCGCCGCGAGCGCCGCGCGGCCGTGGGCGGGCACGTCGAGCGGCGCGTTCCAGAACGCCATGATGCAGTCGCCCATGTACTTGTCGACGGTGCCGCCGGAGTCCTGGATGACGCGCGTCAGCGGCGTCAGGAAGCGGTTGACGAGCCGGGTCAGCTCCTGCGGGTCGAGCCGCTCGGCGATCTGCGTGAAGCCGCGGATGTCCGAGAACAGCACGGTGAGATCGCGCAGCTCGCCGCCGAGCCGCAGCCGCTCGGGGCGGCGGCCGAGCTCCGCCACCCAGGCCGGCGCCAGGTAGCGGCTCATGACCGTGCGCACGAAGCGCTTCTCCCGCTCGGTCCGGAGATAGCCGAGGAGCGAGCCGGATAGGTAAACGAGCAGGGTGGCGAGGCATGGATAGAGGGGATCGACGAGGAGGCCGAGCCGGCTGAAGGCGAACCAGGAGGCGGCGACGGCGCCGCCGGCGGCGGCGAGCGCGATCAGCAGCGACCAGAGCGCGCCGGCATGGCGGAGTGCGAGGATGAGCAGCAGCCCGAAGCCGGCGAGGAACAGCAGCTCGGCGCCGACGATCCAATCGGGCCGCTGCAGGAACCGGCCGCCCAGGATCTGCTCGATCACCTGCGCGTGGATCTCGACGCCGGCCACGGCGGGCGCGAGCGGCGTCGCCTTGATGTCGCCGATGGCGGCGGCGCTGCTGCCGATCAGCACGATGCGGCCGGCGACCGCGGCCGCATCGAACGTTCCCTCCAGCACCTGCCAGGCTGGCAGGAAGCGCTGGGCGCGATGGCCGGTATCGTACAGTCGCACGGCGCCGTCGGCGTCGGTCGGCACGGCCCGCGTGCCGATGCGCAGGGCGACGATACCGGTGCGCTCGCCGAAGCTCCATTCGCCGCTGGCGCCGGACGATTTGATCTCATAGTTGGGCGCCGCCTCGGCGAGGCGCATCGCTTCGGCCGCCAGGCTGGGATAGAGCCGGTCCCCCAGGCGGTAGAGCAGGCCGATGCGGCGCACCGTGCTGTCGGGGTCGGGCAGGACGTTGACGCTGCCGTTGCCTCGCGCCGCCGCCTCGATGACCGGCAGGCTGGGGACGGCGCCGCCGAACCTGCGCACGAACGGGCGCGGATCGGCGCCCGCCTCGACACCTTCGCCCCACTTCTGCGCCGGCGCGCGCGGCCCGGCCTGCGTCGTCAGGGCGAAGGCCGCGACCGTCTTGGTCCTCGCCATGCTGGCGGCGAGCGCGCCGTCCGGATCGGGCAGGGCGTCCAACAGTGGAGTCAGGCGGTCGAGCTCGGGACGATCGCGCCAGGCCGAGCGAAGGCCGGCGGAAGACATGCGGTCCGGCTCGGCGAACACGATGTCGAAGGCGATGACGCCGGCGCCGCTATCGGCCAGGCGGTCGACCAGCCGGGCGAAGAGCGTGCGCGGCCAGGGCCACTGGCCGAGCCGGCGCAGGCTCTCGTCGTCGATATCGACGATCCGCACCGGTGCGCCCGCGTCATAGGTCCGCGGCAGCTGGCGCTGGTAGGCGTCGAAGACGAGATTGCGCAGCTCCAGCAACAGCGGCGAATCGCCGACGCCCAGCGCCGGGACGCGGAGCGCCATGGCAGCCAGCAGCAGCAGGGCGGGAATGACGGTCTCGATCCAGCGTCTCATGATGCGGCGCGGAGGGCGGGCTATGGCGAGTGTGCCGGCCGCGGCCGCGGGCGTCCAGCCGCGACCCGCATCGGCTCGGCTCCAGCGGCTGGCGGCCGCGGATTTGGTCGGCTACGGTCGGTCCCGAGTCGTTCAGGGGGTGCCATGACGTTCGCCGAAGTCCCGCCGCTGTCGCCGCGGAAAGCCGTCGTCAGATCGCCGCATGGCGTGGTCGCCGCGCAGAGCCGCGCGGCGGCGGCCGTCGGCGCGCAGGTGCTGGCGGCGGGCGGCAATGCCGTCGATGCGGCGGTGGCCGCCGGCCTTGCCCTGGCGGTCCTCGAGCCGTGGATGAATGGCCTCGGCGGCGGCGGCTTCCTGGTGGCGGCGCCGGCCGACGGGACCGCGCCGCAGGTCGTCGATTTCGCCATGGTCGCCCCGGCGGCGCTCGATCCGGCCGACTATCCGCTGACCGGCGGGCTGGCGCCGGCGCTGTTCACCTGGCCGGCGGTGACGGAGGGGCGCAACCTCAAGGGCCACTCCTCCATTGCCGTGCCCGGGCAGGTCGACGGCCTGCGCGTCGCCCTGGAGCGGTTCGGCAGCATCGGCTGGGCGGCGGCGCTGGCGCCGGCCGTCGCGCTGGCCGAGCGCGGCCTGCCGATCGACTGGTACACGACGCTCAGCATCGCCGTGGGCGCCGGCGAACTGACGGAGTTCCCGGCCGCGCGGGCGATCTATCTGCCGAACGGCCTGCCGCCCGTGCCGCCGGCCGAGGGCCGGGGGTTCCTGCCGCTCGGCAATCTGCCGCGGACGCTGCGGCGGCTGGCCGCAGCCGGTCCGCGCGATTTCTACGAGGGCGAGATCGCGGCCTTGCTCGTGCGCGATCTCCAGGCCGGCGGCAGCCGGATCTCGGCCGAGGACTTGCGGCGCTACCGGGCCGAGGTCCAACCGGCGCTGGCGATCGCTTACCGTGGCGTCGAGGTCGCGGCGGTCCCGGGCTTGAGCGGCGGTCCGACCCTGGCCGACCTGCTGCGTCGGCTGGAGGCGCGCCTGCCGGCGGACGGCGGCCTCGCGGATGGTCCGGGCGCGACGGCTTATGCCGCCTACGCCGAGGCCCTGGCCGGCGCCTATGCCGCGCGGCTGGAAACCCTGGGCCATTCCGGTCCGGCGGCGACCTGTACGACACATCTCAGCGTCGTCGACCGCCGCGGCAACATGGCGGCGCTGACCCAGACGCTGCTGTCGCGGTTCGGCTCCAAGGTGGTGCTGCCGGAGACCGGTGTCCTTATGAACAACGGCATCCTCTGGTTCGATCCGCGGCCGGGCCGGCCCAACTCCATCGCAGGCGGCCAGCGGCCGCTGGCCAATATGTGCCCGGCGGTGGTGCGCCGCGACGGCCGGCCCTGGATCGCGCTCGGCGCTTCGGGCGGCCGCCGCATCGTCCCGGCCGTGACGCAGCTTCTCTCCTTCCTCGTCGACTACGGCATGACGCTCGAGGAGGCATTCCACCAGCCGCGCCTGGACGTCAGCGGCGAAGGGCGCGCGGTCCTCGACAGCCGGCTGCCGGACGATGTCGCGCGGGCCGTCGCCGCGCTCATGCCGGTCGTCCGCGAGCCGCTGTCGGTCTATCCCGTTCACTATGCTTGCCCCAGCGCGGTGCTGCGCCATGCCGCCGCGGGACTCAATTTCGGCATGGGCGAGATCGCCTCGCCCTGGGCCGGCGCCGTCGCCGAATCGGGTTGACCCGGATGGGCGGTCCGGCCATTCATTGGCCGGGTCGGTCCGCTGTCGCGGATCGTATGAAAAAGGGCCGGAAAGGCCCGTTCCAGACAGGGAGACGGACATGTCAAAGAGCATCTTCAGGCTGCCGGCGATGGCTGCGGCCGCCGCCGTGGCGATCGCGCTGTCGGCCGCCCCGGCCGCCGCCGACGGCAAGCTCATCATCTCGAATTGGGACGGCTACAGCCCGCCAGACCTGATTGCCAACTTCACCCGCGATACCGGCATCGAGGCGGAGATGGTGCTGCACACGACCAACGAGGAGATCGTCGGCAAGCTCGTGCCGGTCGGCGGCAAGGGTTACGACGTGGTCTTCATCTCCGCGCCGTTCGTCGAATCCTTGGCGCAGCTGCAGCTTCTCGCCGAGCTCGATGCCGCCAAGATCCCCAACCTGGCGAACCTCTACCCGGAGGCGCGCAACCTCGCCTACGACCCCGGCAACAAATATTCGGCGCCTTACGCCTGGGGCACCACGGGGCTGTGCTACCGCAGCGACGTGCTGGCCGCGGCGCCGACCAGCTGGATGGATCTGCTGCAACCGGGCGACGGGCTGAAGCGCCGCGTTACCATGCTGGCGACCGAGCGCTGGCTGATGGCCGCCGGGCTCAAGGCGCAGGGCCACTCGCTCAACAGCAAGGATGCGGGCGAGGTCGCCGCGGCGAAGGACATTCTGATCGCCGCCAAGAAGGACCTGCTCGCCTATGACGACACTACCTTCTATCAAAAGCTGTTGGCCGGCGACGCCGACCTCGTGCATGCCTGGGACGGCTGGTGCAACTACGGCATCGCCGAGAACGACAAGATCAAGTTCGTGGTGCCCAAGGAAGGCAGCGACATGTGGGTCGACACCATGACGGTGATGGCCGCGTCGGAGAACAAGGACGCCGCCTTCGCCTTCATCAACTACGTGCTGCAGCCGGACATTCATCGCTGGGCGGCGGAGAACATCCTTTACAAGGTGCCCAACCAGAAGGCGATGGAGGCGCTGGACAAGAGCCTGTTCGAGACCTTCCCGAACATGGCGATGACGCCGGCGGACCTGCTCAAGGAGGAGCAGATCCGCGACCTCGGCGACGCGCAGCCGCTCTATTCGAAGACGGTCACGGAGATCCTGGCCGCGCCGTGAGGTTGGCCTGACGTGTAGACGCGAACACCGCGGGTATCGAGGTAGGGGTGACCGGCCGGTCGCCCCTACGGCGGACAGGGGGATCGAGGATGGCGAGAGCGAGCGCGAAGGCCGCAAAGAAGAAGACATCGCGGCGGCCGAAGGCCAAGAAGAAATCGGCGGCCAAGAAGGTCGCGAAGAAAGCCGCCGCGAAGAAAGCCGCGCCCGAGGCGAAGACGACGTCGAAGAAGCCGATCGCGAAGAAGCGCATCGCGAAGGCGCCGGCCCCGAGGAAGCGCGCCGCGGCGAAGCCGAAGGCCGCGGCCAAGCGGAAGGCGCCGCGGCCCTCCAAGCCCGCGAAGTCGTCGGCCAAGACCATCCTCCTCTATCCCGAGGCGGCGTTCGGCCCGGCGCTCAACTGCGTCGGCATCGCGCAGCGGCTGAAGGCGATGGGGCATAATCCGGTCTTCGTCTGCGACCGCAGCTTCAAGGGCGTGTTCGAGAACTACGGATTCGCGGAGAACCTGGTGGACATGTCCGGCGGCATGTCCGATGCGGAGATCGCCGATTTCTGGGGCAACTTCATCGCCGGCCACCTGCCGCATTTCCGCCTGTCGCCGATCGAGCAGCTGCCGACCTACGTCATCCCGGTGTGGGAGGCGATCGTCGACAGCGCCATCATCTCGCATGAGGGGCTGACGGAGCATCTGCGGCGGATCAAGCCCGACGTCGTCTGCGTCGACAACGTCATCCTGTTCCCGGCGATCAAGAAGCACGGCAAGCCCTGGATCCGCATCATCTCCTGCTCGGAGAACGAGGTGCCCGATCCGGACATCCCGCCGCATCTCTCCGGTTGCAGCGAGGGCGATCATGCCGGCTATAAGGCCTTCGAGGACCGCTTCCTCGAGCTGGTGAAGCCGACCCATGCGCGCTTCAACGAATTCCTGGCCAAGGTCGGGCACGAGCCCTATCCGCTCGGCCAGTTCTTCGAGACCTCGCCCTACATGAACCTCCTGCTCTATCCGCGGCAGCTCCAGTTCAAGCGCCGATATCCGCTCGATCCCCGGAAGTTCCAGTATCTCGAAGGCTGCGTGCGCAGCGAGGGAACCTATGCGGTGCCGCAACTCGCGGAGAAGGGAGACAAGCCGCTGATCTATGTCAGCTTCGGCAGCCTGGGCGCGGCCGACGTGGATCTCTACAAGCGCATGATCGCCCTGTTCGGCACCTTGCCCTACCGGTTCCTCATGAATGTCGGCGACTATATCGACCGCTATACCGACGTGCCCGGCAACGTGCATCTGGAGAAGTGGTATCCGCAGCCGGCGGTGATCCCCGAGGTCGACCTCTTCATCCACCACGGCGGCAACAACAGCTTCAACGAGGCGCTCTATTTCGGCAAGCCGGCGATCATCATGCCCTATTGCTGGGACGGCCTCGACAACGCCGCGCGCATCGACGACACCGGCTACGGCGCCAAGCTGCCGCGCTATACCTGGACCGACGACCAGATGTGGTCGACCATCGAGCGCCTCCTCACCGACCCGGCCATGCGCGCGCGCCTGGCCGAGGTGAGCAGGAGCATGCAGGCGGCCAAAGGCACCGAGAAGGCGGCCCGCATCATCGCGGAGATCGCCCTGCGCGGTCGTTGAGAATATCTATCCGCGGGAAACACCGATAAATTGCTTGGGTCGCAAGGTGCCTCGCCGTTTTTCTTTCGGTGACCTGAGAAGGCGCTCCTGGCGCGACGCATCGTGCCACGCAATCCGGACTTCGTGTCCCAGAGATTTGAGGGCTTCCTGGAGCCTCGGGAATTTGGTCGGGTGGCTCGGATCAAGCATGCGACGGGCTTCCTTGTGATCGACGCCAAGTCGGCGGGCGAGTTCGGAGGTCGATATCTTACTTGCCTTAACGATGGCGAACAAAAGCGTCTTGAGCGCGATTGTCGGATCCGGTGCAACCGAATAGTCTCCGCGCCGGGCACGGGACGGCACGGGAATGTCCTCACGGTCAGCAATCCGGCTCATCAGTGCCTCAGAAAGGCAATCCGTTGCCTCCGCGAGCGCTTCCTGTTCATCTTTGCCATCGGTCAGGGCTTCCGGTAAATCGCGGAAGCGAACCACATAACGTCCAGCCTCGTCGCGGGTAAGCGTGGCCGGATAGGCAAGAATGATCGAATCCATGTCGTTTACTCCAGATCGGCTCTCGTCAGGCCAAGCTGGTCCAGCATGGCAGAAAGCAGCCCAGGGCCGATTTCCTTGCGTCGATCCTTGACCGTCGTCTTGCGTGCTCCGTAATAGAGGGTGCCGTGACTCCCCTTGCCATGTCGCTTGTCAAAGACGACGCGCGCACCCCGGCTTTGCCGAGTCTCTGCACCTTGCGGATGAACTCGGCTCCCCTCATCGGAAGAGATATTAGGGCAAAAATGTCCCATACGCAACCCCCTTCTGCTCCCCATATCCACGACGCCCGGACGGTCGCCGACCTCAAGGACTGGGGCGTGCAGCCGGACGCGATCGAGGGCGAGTCGCGCTCACGCGGCCGGCTGCTGCACAAGAGCGCCGACGGCAAGGTGGAAAGCGGGCTCTGGGTCTGCACGCCGGGCTCCTGGCGGCTGAGCATCCCCGGCGACGAGCTCTGCTACTTCCTGTCGGGCCGCGCCACCTACACCGAGCACAACGGCGAGACGATCGACGTGACGTCCGGCACGGTCGTGCACTTCCCCTCCGGCTGGACCGGCCGCTGCGACGTGCATGAAACCATGCGCAACACCTATATGCTGAGCGTCACGCCGGCGACCATCGACCGCGGCGCATCGCCGGTGTTGCGCCAGCCCGAGAGCTGCCCGACGCCGGCCGACTGGGGCCCCGTGCCGACGATGATCGAGGGCCAGTCGGTGACGTCCGGCCGCCTGCTCCACAAGGGGCCGGGCGGCATCAGCGAGACCGGCATCTGGGTCTGCACGCCCGGCTACTGGAACTGCCACGTCACGCGCGACGAGTACTGCCACTTCCTGTCGGGCCGCTCGACCTATGTGCACGAATCGGGCGAGGTGATCGAGATCCGGCCGGACACCGTCGCCTTCTTCCCGCAGGACTGGAAGGGCACCTGCCGCGTGCACGAGACGGTGCGCAAGGTGTACATGATCCGGTAGCCAAGCAGCAGCCGCGGCGTTAACCACTCCCCGCATTAAGCGGATATTCAGCGAAACCTGGTCATCCTGGCGCATCTCCGTGAGCGCGCTGGGAGGCGGGCATGCGTCTTGTTCGTTCGCTCCTGATTGCGGCGGTCCTGTCTGCGACCGCGGCGACGGCCCTGGCCGAACAGGCTCCCTATCCGGACTCGGAGGAGGCCTATGACGCGGAGATCGCGAAGCTCCGCTGGAAGAAGGGGCCGGGAAACTACCAGCTCGGCGATTCCAACGCCCGGGTCGCGCTGCCTCAGGGGATCGAGATCCTGACCGGACCCGATGCGGAGCGGATGGCCTACCTGCTCAACGGCATCGAGCTGCCGGAGACGGTGGCGATGGCGCAGTCGCGGACATCCGATGCCATCATCTACGTCGACTATTTCGCTGACGGCTTCGTCACCGACGGCGACTGGAGCGAGATCGATCCCGATGCGCTGCTGGAGGATATCCGTGCCGGCAACGAGGCGGCGAACGATGAGCGGGCGAGCAATGGCTTCGCGCCGATGCACACGGTCGGCTGGCTCATTCCGCCGGCCTACGATGCGGAGAAGAAGACCGCGCGCTGGGCGATCGAGCTGGAGGAGGAGGGCAAGCGCTTCGCCAATATCCAGGTGATCAAGCTCGGCCGGAACGGCTATCACCAGATCACCTGGGCGGGACCGCGGCACGGCGCGGACGGCACCCCGATGTTTCTCCAGGCGATCATCGAGTCCCACAGTTATGACGAGGGGTTCCGATACGCCGACTATGTCGAGGGCGACAAGCTCGCTGGCTTCGGCATCGGCGCCCTCGTCGCCGCCACCGCGGTCGGCAGCAAGCCCGGTAAAGGCGTGATTGCCGCCATCGTCGGCGCGGCCGTGCTGATCGCAAAGAAGGCCTGGTTCGTCGTCCTCGCCGGTCTGGCCGCCCTCGGCGCCCTCTTCAAGCGCCTGTTCAACCGCGGCGGCGATCCCGATACCGCTTAGTCGGCGAGGATACTTCGGCGCGTCCCGCGACCGATCGCCGGACAGCGGCGGCCGCGACGATCGTCTCCCGCAGCACTTCTATCGGTCGAATGCCGGCAGCAGGCGCAACGCTCTGATCTCACGCTCGATGAGCGCGACCGTTTCTTCCGCGGCCGGCCGAGCGATCCAGCGCAGCGGAATCGCCAGATTGAAGAAGGCGACCAGGGATTCCCGCCGCCCCACGACGACGTAGAACCATTGGTGGTGGCGGACGTAGAGACGATCGATGTCCTCTTCCGCATAGGGGCGCGGCTTCTCATCGTCGAAGAAACGGAGGATCACGCCCAGCGGAGCCGCGTATCGTGCACGAGACAGCCGCCGGCGTTCTTCATTTTCAACGAACTCGGCGTCCTCCTTCGTATCGGCGAGCTTGTTCGTGACGTCGGGGTCGCGCCCCTCGGCGAATTCAGGGCGGAGGTCGGCATGTTCGTAGGCAATCAGCAGCTTGCCCAGCCGCGGATCGCGCGGATAGCACCACACGCTGCGGGTCCTCCCGCGCTCGTCGACATCATGGCTCCAGTCGTCGGGGATCCGGATCCCGAACAGGTCGTCCACCGACAGATCCTTGAGTGACAGCGGATCGGACCCGCCGGGCGTGCGCGCGAACGGGTCCACGTCATGCGCCGCCACGCGGAAATGGCGGACCAACCAGGCGGCCGACGCCTCCTCGGCAGTCCCTGCTTCGATCTCCAAGGCAAGCCGCACCGAGTTCACATAGTGGCTGCGGCCGACAATCGAATACCATCGATACAGGCGGAATCGCCGGCCGTCTTCCTCCTCTTCCGTGATGGCATGCACGACGAAGCCGGACTGGATGCGGTCGATTTCGATCTCGCCGAGGAGGGGAATCGTCTTCAGGAAATCGACGGTCTGCGCGACGTAGGGTTCGGTGTTGGCCGTCGGCCTGGATTGTTCGATGGTGGTCTCGTTCCAGACGCCCAGGGATTCGGCCCGGCAGTAGATCGTGGCCGTCCTGCTCCTGTCGCCGGCCCACGGGCGGCCGTCGTCCCTCCGGCCGGTGATCCAGTGCGTGGGGACCTCCAGCCTGATGCCGTCGAGCGAGATGGTTTTGGTTTGAAATCCGGGGAAGTCGTTCATCGCCGGCATTCGATCCCGATCTGCGGATCGATCTGAAGCGTCTGCAGGCGGCCGGAGAATGTCATCAGCGCTTCCAGCTCGCCGCAGCCGAACCAGCGGGCGAGATCCCGGAAACTGTTGGCGAGGCCGTCGCTGCGGCCGACGAGGATGGCTTCATCGCCGACCTGCGCCGACTCGATGCCCGTGAGATCGAGCGTCGTGTGCTCCAGCGACACGCCCAGCACCGGCGCGCGCCGTCCGCGGACGAGCATCGACATGCTTTGTCCGGCGACTGCATTGCGCATGCCGTCGCCGAGCCCGAGCGGCACGACGCCGGTCACCCGCGCGTTGCGCAATCCGTAGGCGCCGGCCTGTGCTGCGCCGGCGCTCCGGTGCACGACATGGATGAGCCGCGTCTTGATGGCTCGCATCACCGGCCGCAGTTCGCCCGCCGATGCGACCTCCCGGCTCACCGGCGACAGTCCGTACAGCAGATGGCCGACGCAGACGGCGTTGCAAGCGTCCGGCAGCTGCGCGAGCAGACCGGAGCTGGCCCAGACCTGGGTCACCGGCGGATCGATTCCCTGCGCGGCAAGGCGCCGCAGCAGAGATGCAAACGTCTCGGCCTGCATACGCGCCTCGTCGCGGCCGGCGGCGTCGCCGAACGGCAGATGCGTGTAGATGCCCTCGATGACCACCCGCGGCAGCGCGGCGATCTCCGCGACGAGCTCGCCGGCGTCGGCGACCGGCACGCCCAGCCGCCCGAGCCCGCTGTCGACCTTGAGATACACCGGCGTCGGGCCGGCGGCCGCGGCGCTGACGGCTTGCGCGCCGGCGCGGTCATAGATCGTCGGCGTCAGGCCGTGCCGCAGCAGGACCGGGATGTCGCCCGGCAGATAGCCGCCGAACAGCAGGATGCGCGCATCGATGCCGGCGGCGCGGATGGCCAGCGCCTCGTCGCTGCTGCCGGTCCACAGGATATCGACGCCGAGCCGGGCGAGCTCGCGCGCGATCGTCACGACGCCGTGCCCGTAGGCGTTGGCCTTGACCGAGGCGATCAGTCGGCGCCGGCCGGCGAGACGGCGCACCAGCGCCAGGTTATGCGCGAGCGCCGTAAGATCGATGTCCGCCCACAGCGGACGGCAGGGCTCGTTTCCCGTCGGCATGCATTGTCGTCCGTTCCGGTCGCCTATGATGGCGGAAACAAGTCCGCTGCGACAGGGGGTGCCGTCAGGCCGGCTTGCGCAGCACCATGACCCGCGACAGGTAGGCGATATCGATGCGATCCAGCGTCAGGCCGGCCGCGGCGAACAGCGCCGTCAGATCCTGCCGCAGATAGTCCGCGTAGTAGGGTTCGTGGAAGGCATAGGGGAAGGATTCGAGCAGGGCGTCGTACGCCGGTCGGTCGCCCAGCTGCAGCGAATCGACCAGCGCGAACAGGCCGCCGGGCTTCAGGATGCGGGCGATGGCGCGGGCGGCCTCGGCGTGCAGGCCGGCCGGCAGCTCGTGGAACAGGTAGATGCAGGTGGCGATGTCGAAGTGCGCGGCCGACAGGGTGTCGGCTTCCACCGCAGCCTCGACGAACTCGATCCGCGACCAGGGCCGCAGGTTGCGGCGGGCCTCGGCGAGGTAGTAGGGGCTGACGTCGAGCGCTGTGACGGCCAGGCGCGGATAGTTGTCCTTGACGAAGGTGAGGAAGCGGCCGGTGCCGCAGGCGATGTCGACGAGGCGGCAGTCTGCGATGCGGCGCTCGCGCAGGAACTCGTAGATCGGCACCAGCGCCTGTCGGCGCATGGCGTCGGCCGCGCCGCCGAACAGCACCTCGACCTGGTGGTCGTAGAGCCGCGCCGAGGTCTCGCTGAGATAGCCGTCACTCTGGTGGTGGAAGGCGCGCCGGTAGTAATCCGGGAACCGCGCCGCCTCGCCGGACGACAGCGCCGGCCCTTCCTCGCCGCGCCGGCGCCGGTTCACATTGGGCAGGTCGGCGAAATAGGCGAGGCTTTGCCGCAGCGCCGCCGCCGGGCTCTCGATCAGGTCGTGCGGCAGGCGGTAGCGGCCGGCCTCGATGTTCCGCAGGTCGCGCGCGAAGAGCTGCTGCCGGTCGGCGGCAAGCTGCTGGGTGGACGGCATCGCCGCCTTCAGATGGTCGGGCAGCGCCACCCTGTCGGTGACCCTGCGGCTCAGCGCATATTGCGCGCCGAACCAGCCGAGCCGCAGGGCCTGCGACAGGCGATAGGCCGTGCGTTCGAGCGGCGTCAGCGTTCCCGAATCGGCCATGGGTCGACGATCAGCCGGCCGCCGCGCGCAGCGCCGCGGGCAGGGTCTCGGCGAAGGCGTCGAGATCGGAGTCGGTCCCGGCGCTGACGCGGATGCAGCGGTCGAGCGGCGCCACGCCGGGCATGCGGATGAAGATGTCGCGGGCGACGAGCTCGGCCAGCACGCGCCGCGCGAAGGCGCCGTCCCGTCCGCAATCGATGGCGACGAAGTTGGCGGCGGAGGGCAGCGGCGCCAGCCCGTTGCCGCGGGTGATGGCGGCGATGCGGTCGCGCGCGGCGCCGACCCGGCGCACCACGTCGGCCATATGCGCCTGGTCGGCGAGGGCGGCGAGCGCACCGGCCTGGGCGATCCGGTTGACGCCGAAGTGGTTGCGGATCTTGTCGAAGGACTTGATCAATTCCGCCTCGCCGATGGCGTAGCCGACGCGGGCGCCGGCCAGGCCATAGGCCTTGGAGAAGGTGCGGAAGCGCAGCACGCGCGGGTCATCGGGATCGAGCGGCGGCATGGTCCCCGGCGGCGCGAACTCGCCATAGGCCTCGTCGAGGCAGAGCACGGTTCCCTCCGGAATCCTTTCGATAAGGCTCTGCACGGTGGCGCCGTCCCACCAGGAGCCCATGGGATTGTCGGGGTTGGCAAGGAAGACCAGGCGCGCGTCCTCGCGCCGGGCGAGGTCGAGCAGGGCCTCCGGATCCTCGCGGTCGTCGCGGTAGGGCACGGTCGCGAGGCGGCCGCCGAAGCCGGCGACATGGAAGTTGAAGGTCGGGTAGGCGCCGTGCGAGGTCGCCACGGCGACGCCGGGCTCGACGAACATCCGCACCGTGTAGCCGAACAACCCGTCGATGCCCTCGCCGACGGCGACGTTCTCCGCGCCCACGCCGTGGTGCCGGGCCAGGGCCTGCTTCAGGTCGTGGTTCTCGGGGTCGCAATACTTCCAGGCCTCGATCGCCGCCGCCTGCATCGCCGCGACGGCGCGCGGCGACGGCCCGAAGACGCTTTCGTTCGCGCCGATGCGGACGCGGAAGGGCCGGCCGCGCGCCCGCTCCTGCGTCTCCGGCCCGACGAAGGGCACGGTCGACGGCAGGGACTCAACGAGCGGCGTCAGCCGATGGTCAGCCATGATCGTTCCTCGATATCCGCCCAGGATCAGCGCCGTGCGTCCTTCGACAAGCTCAGGATGAGGGCCTTTCTTCGTGCCATCAAGATTCTTCCTCATCCTGAGCTTGTCGAAGGACGCACGACCTCGATGCAGCAGTCGTTTGCGCTCATGGCGGCTTCGGCACGCTCCGCTCGACCATTGCTAAACGCCATCCCCTCGGGAATGATCCGGTCCGTTCCAACGGCCCGGGAGTTGACGACATGGCCGATTTCCGCACGCTCGACGATATCGACGTCGCCGACAAGCGCGTGCTCGTGCGCTGCGACCTGAACGTCCCGGTCAAGGACGGCCGCGTCACCGATGCCACGCGCATCGACCGCACAGCGCTGACGCTGCGCGAGCTGATCGACCGCGGCGCCCGCGTCGTCGTCCTGTCGCATTTCGGCCGGCCCGACGGCAAGGTGGTGCCGAACATGTCGCTGAAGCCCATTGTGGCGCCGCTGTCGGCGGCGCTCGGCGGCCGGCCGGTGGCCTTCGCCGAGGATTGCATCGGTCCCGCGGCCGAGACGGCAGTCGCCGGCCTGAGGCGCGGCGATGTCGTGCTGCTGGAGAACCTGCGCTTCCATGCCGAGGAGGAGGCGAACGACGGCGGCTTCGCCAAGCGGCTGGCGAAGCTCGGCGACCTCTACGTCAACGACGCCTTCTCCGCCGCCCACCGCGCCCACGCCTCGACGGAGGCGCTGGCGCACCTGCTGCCGTCCGCCGCCGGCCGGCTGATGCAGGCGGAGCTCGAGCACCTGTCGCGGGCCCTTGAGAAGCCGCAGCGGCCGGTGGCGGCGCTCGTCGGCGGCGCCAAGGTGTCGACCAAGATCGATCTCCTGCGCAATCTCGTCGCCAAGGTCGACCTGCTGGTCGTCGGCGGCGGCATGGCCAATACGTTCCTCGTCGCCCACGAGGTGGAGATCGGCGGCTCGCTGGCCGAGCGCGACATGGCCGATACGGCGCGCGCCATCGAGGCCGAGGCGGCGAAGCGCGGCTGCGCCATCCTGTTGCCGATCGACGCGGTCGTGGCGGCGACGCTGAAGCCCGGCGTCGACAGCCGCACCGTCGATATCCGGGCGGTGCCCAAGGACCAGCTCATCCTCGATGTCGGCCCGGCGACCGTGCGCGAGATCGGCCGCCGGCTCGACTCCTGCCGCACGCTGGTGTGGAACGGCCCGCTCGGCGCCTTCGAGACGTCGCCGTTCGACCGCGGCACGGTGGCGGTGGCGCAGGCCGCGGCCGAGCTGACGCGGGCCGGCAAGCTGCTCAGCGTCGCCGGCGGCGGCGACACCGTGGCCGCGCTCGCCCAGGCCGGCGTGGTCGAGTCGTTCTCCTACGTCTCGACCGCCGGCGGCGCCTTCCTCGAATGGCTGGAGGGCAAGGCGCTGCCCGGGGTGGCTGCGCTGAAGTCATAGACGGCGCGCTGCCTCAAGGACTGTGGGTTTGCCTCCCTGCGTCCTTCGACAAGCTCAGGATGAGGGACGTTCTTCGTGCCACGAAGATCTTCCCTCATCCTGAGCTTGTCGAAGGATGCACCCCGGTCATGCCGTCGAGGCGAGTCGCATCCTGGGAATCTGAACCTGCGCTACCGCCTCAGGCGATGGGCGGGCAGGCGGATGGTGACGGTGGTGCCGACGCCCGGCGTGCTCTCGAGCTTGAAGCCGCCGCCATGCAGCTCGACCAGCCCCTTGGTGAGCGGCAGGCCCAGGCCGGTGCCGCGGAACTTGCGGTTGATCGGATTGTCGACCTGGCCGAACGGCTCCATGACGCGCTGGATGTCGGCGGGCGCGATGCCGATGCCGGTATCGGCGACGGTGACGATGAGGTCGCCGCTCGCCGCGTCGCGCGTCGCCGTCAGGCGGATGGCGCCGCCGGCCGGCGTGAACTTCACCGCGTTCGACAGCAGGTTGATCAGGATCTGCTTCAGCTTGCGCTCGTCGGCGACGAGCGGCGGCAGGTCGGACTGCACCATCATCTCGAGCCGCACCTCGGCGCGCACCGAGCGCTCGCGGATCAGCCGCGCGACGGCGTCGAAGATCGCCTTCACCTGCGTCGCGGATTCGCTGAGTTCGACCCGGCCGGCCTCGATCTTGGCGACGTCGAGGATGTCGTTGATGAGGCCGAGCAGATGCCGGGCGCTGTCGTGGATGTCGCCGACATAGCCGCGATATTGCTGGTTGCCGATCGGCCCCAGCAGCTCCATGTGCATGACCTCGGCGAAGCCGATGATGGCGTTTAGCGGCGTGCGCAGCTCGTGGCTCATGTTGGCCAGGAACTCCGTCTTGGCCCGGCTCGCCATCTCGGCCATTTCCTTGGCGACCCGCAGGCCGACTTCGCGCTTGCGCAGCTCGGTGACGTCGGTCGCCGTGCCGCGGTAGCCGGTCAAAGCGCCGGTGGTGAAGTCGAACACGGGCACGGCGCTCAGCAGGAAGGTCTTCGCCTCGCCCGACTTGGCGATCATGTCGATCGGCTGGTTGCGGAACGGCGAATGCCGCTGGAAGCGCAGCTCGGTGTCGTTCCGGTCGGTCTCGCCGCCGCTCAGCGACAGCAGAGTGCGGCCGATCAGCTCGCGCGGATGATAACCCAGCATCTCCGTCACCCGGCTCGACATGTCCGTCAGGGTGAGCTTGGCGTCGGTTTCCCACGTCCAGTCGGAGACCAGGCGCATCAGGTCGTCGATGCGGTCGCGCAGCGTGGCGATCGCCTCCAGCCGTTGGGACTCCTCCGGCAGGATCTGAACGATGCCGGCGATGGCGATGGTCTGCCCGTCGTCGCCGCGCAGCGGGGTGTGGCGCGAGCGCAGCCGCTGCGCACCGTCGCCGATCGACAGCACGTCCTCGCGGAAGACCATGCCGCCGAGCAGCGCGATCTCGGCGGCGATCTCTTCCGTCGGCAGCAGCGGGCCGCCGGCAACCTCGCTCAGGCGGCGATAGCCGGTGTTGATCCAGAGGAGACGACCTTCCGGATCCGCCACATAGAGTGCCGGTCCGTGATCGAGCAGCCCCTGTCGGAAGACCTCGTCCAGCAGCTGCGGCGGCAGCGTGCCGCCGCCCGGCAGGTCCGCCCGGTGTCCGTCCGCGGCGGTCGATGGCTGCGACTCCTGCCGCGTCCCCTCGGGCCTGTCGACCGGCGGGCCGTCAGACTGCGGTCGCATCGACCTTGGCCTCCTCCACCGTCTTGATGGCGTAGAGGAAGTCGGGGTCGCGCCGCCAGCGCGCGAGCACGGCGTGTGCCGCCGCCGGCTGGACGCGGTCGAACAGGGCCAGCACGCGCGACAGCTCGCGAGGGTCCGCGGCCCAATCGCCCGGGCGCGCGCGCCGGCACAGCAGGAAGATCGAGGCGACGATCGCCTTGTCGAAGCCCAGCGCACGGCAGGCCACGACCAGCCCCTCGCCGCCGGGCTCGAACAGCAGCCGGCGGACGAGCGGCAGGCGCAGGCCCGTCAGCTGCGCGAGCATGGCGATGAACAGCGAGACTTCGCCCTGTCGCAGCGCCTGGATCAATCGGCTCGCCGTCAGCTGGCCGGCGGCCTTCAGCGCCGTCGCCAGGTCGCCGGCACGGTCGCCGCGCCGGCGGTCGCGCTCGGCGCCGAGACGCTCGGCCAGCTCCTCGGCCGCGGACTCGATGCCGTCGTCGAGGGCCGTCAGGTCGACGTCGAAGCGGTCGAGGATGTGCTGCCGCAGCGCCGCGAGGATCCACAGGATCATCTTCTTGGCCAGCCGCTCGCTCAGATCCTCGCGGCGCAGGATGGGCTCCTGGAAGCTGTCGACGCCGCGGCTCTGCTCGATGAGGTAGGCCATGGTGACGTCGATCAGTTTGGTATCGCCGCCGTCGAGCAGGTCCTGGATCAGGTCGCCGCCGCCGGCGTCGAGAGCCGGCTCGGCCGCGACGGCGACCGGCGTGCGGCGCATGGCCAGCATCAGCTGATGCTCGAGGGCGCGGTGACGCACGACCTCGATCAACTCGACGTCGAGCAACGCCTCGTTGTTGAGCAGGATGGGGGCCGCGATCTCGATCTCGTCGTCGGCCAGCGCGCGCAGCATGCTGGAGGGCATCGATTCGCTGCGGACAAGGTGGGCCGACAGCACCTCCCGCACCGGCACCGCCAGCTCGTAGATCAGCTTGTGCAGGATGTCCGTGATGAGCGCGCGCTCGTACTCCGTCAGGATCGCCTGATCGGAGAAGAAGATGTCGCTGACCACGGCGACCAGGCGTTTGCGGCTCTCGACGGACTTGTCGCGGGCGAGGCCGATGAGATAGCGGATATCGTCGCTGGTCGACATCATGCGGGCCGTCAATCTTCTGCCGCGGACGCGCGCCCCGCGGCGACGTTGCGATCGCGCCCGTCGCAGTGCGACGCGACGGCGGGAAAAAATAATCGGACAGGCCGGCATGGTCGCCATGACGGCGGCCACCTTAACAAATGCCCGATGGGGGTCAAACAATCCTCGTGCAGCTGCGCAAATCTTCCGAGTATTTGACAAAGTTTACGCAACCGGATTTAAGGATTAGTTACGCACAAGCGGCGCCCCGGCCTTAACAATTCGCTTACCATTAAACGGTCGGTCTCTTTCGTAGAGGGAGAGACCGCTCGCCCCTGGCGTTAACGCCGGACCTTCGTCAGCAGCTGCTTCGGTCGCCGCGACCGCGCCGTGGGGAACAGCGAGAAGGTGCGGCTGACATACTGCGTCACCGTGTCCATGCCCTTGAGATACTGCTCCAGCTCCGGAGTCATGGCCGCCTCGACCAGCCGCACCTGCCGCGACGGGTCGTCGGTCTCGAAGCGGACGCAGAACCAGGGCTCGCCGCGCTTGAGGATCAGGTCCTTGTCGGTGCGGTACCATTCGAAGGCCCAGCTCAGCACGCGCGGCCAGTCGTGGATGGGGAAGCGGCCGCCGATCATCAGACCGGGCAGCGGCGGCCGCCGGAAGTGGTAGAACGGCGGCAGCTGGTTCATCCACACTGGCTCGTCGGCGACGAAGCGATAGGGCGTCAGGATCTGCAGCACCGGCTTGTCGGGCTCGCGCCACTCGGTCGGACTCGAGGTGACGATCAGCCGGCTGATGTATTGCGGGTTCGACGTGCTTTCGTTGGGGCGCGGATATTGCACCTGCAGGTTGCCCTCGGCGTCGCGGGCGAGGCGCAGATGCACGTCGAACGGGCACGGAATCTCGAAGATGCGGGCCTCGTAGTCGAGCACCGCCGGGCAGAACCCGACCGCCTTGGTCGAAGGCGGCCGCGGCGCGGCGCGTTGATATTGCCGGGGCGCCTCGTAGATGAACCCGGCCTTCTCGGCATCGACCATCCAGCCGACTTCGACGATGCGGCGCCGCTCGACCTTTCCTCTCCAGTTCCAGCGAATCATCTGTGCCGCAGACCCCCTTCGAAAGCGCGGCAGCATAGGGGAAAGCCCTGGGCAAGTCCAAGCGCACCGCCGCGGATGCACGCGAAATCAATGAGTTCGGCCGCGCCGCCGCTGATGTCGTCCATGGCCGGGCAATCTGCTATAGTCGCCGCACAAGACGGCGCGGCCGGCTCCACGGAGCCGGGATCACGCACAGGGCCGCGGTGGGTGCTGGAGGACAGGCGTGGCGACGCAGAACGACTCGGTTCCGGGCAGCGGCTACGGCAGCCCCTATCTGGATTCCCTCATCTGGGGCGCCAAATGGGACGGCGGCCCCATTAACTATTACTTCGGCGACCCGGGAGTCATTCCCGGCACGAACGGCGGTGTCAGCTCGCCCTGGCTGGAATCGGAGAAGGACGCATTCCGGACCGCTGTCCAGCTCTACGAGAATTTCGTCGATCTCGAGTTCCAGGAAGCGGGAAGCTTCGAAAGCTCCGACATCACTTGGTGGCGGGTCGACAGCGTCTTTCTGGACGGCGACCTGGGCGCGCACGAGGTGCCCGACGAGACCTTCGAAAACCCGATCTACGGCTACTTCAACGCTGACGACTCGACCTGGCAAAACTCCCTCGATCAGGGCGGCTTCGGCTTCATCACCATCATTCACGAGCTCGGGCATGGCCTCGGCCTGGCGCATCCGCACGACGGCGGCCTCGAGCCCGGTGCAACCCGGTTCCCCGGCGTCGGCGGGCCGTTCACCCTCGGCAGTTTCGGCCTGAACCAGGGCATCTGGACCACGATGACCTACAATGACGGCTGGAACCTGGTGCCGGCGACCGCGGACCAGTTCGGCTGGCAAGGCACGCCGATGGCGTTGGACATCGCGGCGCTGCAGCGCCTGTACGGCGCCAACATGGCCTTCAATACCGGCGATCAGACCTATGAGCTGCCGGACTCGAACGGCCTCGGCACCTTCTGGTCCTGCGTCTGGGACGCCGGCGGCATGGACCAGATCAGCGCCGGCAACATCGATGCGGCCTGCACGATCAATCTCAACGACGCGCCGCTGGCCGGGCCGAATGCCGGCGGATTCGTCTCCTGGGTGAGCGGCATCATCGGCGGCTTCACGATCGCCAACAACGTCGTCATCGAGAACGCCGCCGGCGGCAAGGGCAACGACACGCTCACCGGCAATGAAGCGGACAACCTTCTCTCCGGCGGGGCGGGGAACGATTCTTTGATCGGCGACGCGGGCGGCGACACGCTCGACGGCGGCCTTGGCATCGACAAGATGGCCGGCGGCGCCGGCGACGATACCTATATCGTCGACGATTCGAAGGACGTGGTGACCGAGCTCGCCGGCGCCGGTTCGGGCATCGACAGGGTGCAGAGTTCGGCCAGCTTCGTCCTCGGCGCCAATGTCGAGAACCTGGAGCTGACGGGAACCCTGGTGATCGACGGCACCGGCAACACCCTCGCCAACGCGCTGACGGGCAACGGCAAGGCGAACAGTCTCAGCGGCCTGGCCGGAAACGATACGCTCTCCGGCGGCGCCGGAAACGACACGCTGAGCGGCGGCGCGGGCAACGATTCGCTCGCCGGCGGCGCGGATGCCGACCTTCTCGACGGCGGCGCCGGCGTCGATACCATGCAGGGCGGCGCCGGGAACGACATCTACGTCGTCGACAACGCCAAGGACGTGGTCGACGAGACCGGCGGCAGCGGCACCGACACGGTGCGCTCGACGATCTCCATCTTGGCGGTGCTGGCGGGGATCGAGAACATCGAGCTGCTCGGCAGCGGGTCGCTCAACGCCATCGCGGGGGCCGGCATCAACCGGCTGGTCGGCAACGCCGGCGCCAACAAGCTGGACGGCGGCGGCGGCGTCGACACGATGGAGGGCGGCAAGGGCAACGACACCTATCTGGTCGATGTCAGCGGCGACGTGGTGACCGAGGTCGCCGGCGGCGGCACGGATACGGTGCTGAGCGAAGCGAGCTACACCCTTGCCGATCCGAACGTGGAGAACCTGACATTGCTGACCGGCGCCGGCGCCATCGACGGCACCGGCAACGACCTGAAGAACAAGCTGACGGGCAACGAGTCGGCCAACACCCTGGACGGCGGCAAGGGCGTCGACACGCTGATCGGCGGCAAGGGCGACGACACCTACATCGCCGACGAGACGAAGGACGTGGTGACGGAAGCGGCCAATGCCGGCACCGACACGGTGCAGAGTTCGGCCAGCTACATCCTGGGCGCCAATGTCGAGAACCTGTTGCTGACCGGGAGCTCGGCGATCGACGGCACGGGCAACACGCTGGCCAACGCGCTGACGGGCAACGGCCAGGCGAACAAGCTGAGCGGCCTGGCCGGCGACGACACGCTGACGGGCAACGGCGGCAGCGACACGCTCGACGGCGGCACCGGGGCGGACAGCATGGCCGGCGGCGAGGGCGACGATCTCTACATCCAGGACAACCCCGGCGACGTCGTCACCGAGACAGGCGCCAGCGCCGGAGACGAACTGCGCACCAACCAATCCACCCTGACGTCGCCGCTGACCGGCATCGAGCACTACACCTTCACCGGCAGCAAGGCGGTGAGCTTCTCGGCGAATGGGGCGGGCAACCGCATCACGGCCACGGCGGCCGCCGATTCCCTCGCCGGCGGCGGCGGGGACGACACGCTGAGCGGCCTGGGCGGTAACGATACGCTGATCGGCGGCGCCGACGATGATCTGCTGGACGGCGGCGCGGGCGCCGACTCGATGGAGGGCGGCGCCGGCAACGACATCTATGTCGTCGACAACGCCAAGGACGTGGTCGACGAGACCGGCGGCGGCACCGACACGGTGCGTTCGACGATCTCGATCAACCTGATGACGCTGGCGGGGATCGAGAACATCGAATTGCTCGGCAGCGGGTCGCTCAACGCCATCGCGGGGGCCGGCATCAACCGGCTGGTCGGCAACGCCGGCGCCAATAAGCTGGACGGCGGCGGCGGCGTCGACACGATGGAGGGCGGCAAGGGCAACGACACCTATCTGGTCGATGTCAGCGGCGACGTGGTGACCGAGGTCGCCGGCGGCGGCACGGATACGGTGCTGAGCG
>JBFXDS010000018.1:0-13636 GCA_050180895.1 Dongiaceae bacterium | reverse complement strand
AAGCTGGACGGCGGCGGCGGCGTCGACACGATGGAGGGCGGCAAGGGCAACGACACCTATCTGGTCGATGTCAGCGGCGACGTGGTGACCGAGGTCGCCGGCGGCGGCACGGATACGGTGCTGAGCGAAGCGAGCTACACCCTTGCCGATCCGAACGTGGAGAACCTGACATTGCTGACCGGCGCCGGCGCCATCGACGGCACCGGCAACGACCTGAAGAACAAGCTGACGGGCAACGAGTCGGCCAACACCCTGGACGGCGGCAAGGGCGTCGACACGCTGATCGGCGGCAAGGGCGACGACACCTACATCGCCGACGAGACGAAGGACGTGGTGACGGAAGCGGCCAATGCCGGCACCGACACGGTGCAGAGTTCGGCCAGCTACATCCTGGGCGCCAATGTCGAGAACCTGTTGCTGACCGGGAGCTCGGCGATCGACGGCACGGGCAACACGCTGGCCAACGCGCTGACGGGCAACGGCCAGGCGAACAAGCTGAGCGGCCTGGCCGGCGACGACACGCTGACGGGCAACGGCGGCAGCGACACGCTCGACGGCGGCACCGGCGTCGACACCATGATCGGCGGCGCCGGCAACGACACCTATGTGGTCGACAACCTCGGCGACATCATCGACGAGTCCGGTGGTTCGGGGACCGATACAGTCCAAAGTTCCATCGCGTTCAGCCTTGCAAGCGCGTCGGTCATTGGCGACATCGAGAACCTGACGCTCACCGGCGCGGGCGCGATCGCCGGGACGGGCAACGGGCTCGGCAACATCATCACCGGCAACGCCGGCGCCAACACCCTGAGCGGCGGGGCAGGCAACGACACGGTGACCGGCGGCGCCGGCAACGACCGGATCGATGTCGGCGACGGCAACGATACGGTGCTCTATACGAGCAAGCTCGACGGCAAGGACATCATCGACGGCTTTGCCGATGGCGATATTCTCGATCTCGACGCCCTGTTCGATTCGCTGCTGAACTTGGTGGGCGATCGGATCGGACGGATCGATCTCTTCCAGAATGCGGCGAACGTGGACGTCAAAGTGAATACGAACAACGATGCGATTTTCGATCTCACCGTCGCCACTCTGACCGCGACGACGGTCGATACGATCACGGTCGGCACAGCCGCTGCCGACATTATCGTCGGCACTTGAGCGTCCGGTCCGTGCTTGTTTCCGTGCGCCGTCTGCGCCACCTTTAGGGCATGACCCAGGCCGGACCGCCGGGAGGCTTCACGCGCCGCGTGCCCGAGGGCGACAATCGCGAGCGGCTGGTCTGCGGCGATTGCGGCTTCATCCAGTACGAGAATCCCAAGGTCGTCGTCGGCTCCGTCTGCGTCTGGGAGGATCGCATCCTGCTGTGCCGGCGCGCCATCCATCCGCGCAAGGGCTTCTGGACCCTGCCGGCCGGCTATCTCGAGCTGCAGGAGACCACCGTCGACGGCGCGTTGCGCGAGGCCTGGGAGGAGGCGCGCGCCCAGATCGAGATCGAGGGCGTGCTCGCCGTCTACACCATCACCCGGCTGTCGCAGGTGCAGGTCATCTATCGCGCCCGGCTGGTCTCGCCGGAGGTTGCCGCCGGGCCGGAGAGCGCCGAGGTCGGCTTGTTCCGCTGGGCAGACATTCCCTGGCCGGAGATCGCCTTTCCCTCCGTCCGCTGGGCGCTCGGCCACTATCGCGAGGCGGTGGACTGCCGCGAATTCCACACCCGCAGCAACCCGGCCGGCGAGTTCGGCGATTATTGAGTTGTGAGTTATGAGTTGTGAGTCGAGGGCCTTATCTTACGGCTCGTGGCTCACAACTCATAACTCACAGCTCACCCGGCAGCGTGCAGCAGCGCGTTGCCCCCGGCCACGAGGACGGCGGCCAGGATGCGGCGGCGGCCGAACCCTTCGCCCATCAGCGTGGCGCCGATGATGGCGGCGAGGATCACGCTGGTCTCGCGCAGCGCCGACACATGCGCCAGCGGCGCCCGCTCCATGGCCCAGATGACGATGCCGTAGCCCAGCGCCGACAGCAGGCCGCCGGCCGCCGCCAGCGCCAGATGCGGCCGGAAGCTGGCGACGACGCGCCCGCGCCGCAGCCACAGCCCCGCCAGCAGCACGGGTACGGCATCGAGGGCGAGCAGCCACATGATGTAGCTGAGGGCGTTCTCGGCGCGGCGCACGCCGATGCCGTCGGCCAGCGAGTAGAGGGCGATGGTGATGGCCGTCGCCAGGGCGAAGCCGATGGCCTTGACCTCCTCGTCGCGCGGCAGGCCGCCGGGTGCTGCCAGGCTCATGATGCCGGCGCAGGCGACGGCGATGCCGAGCCATTCGAGGCCGCTCATCGCCTCGCCGGCGAAGGCCCAGGCGCCGAGCGCGATCATCAGCGGCGCCGCGCCGCGGGCGATCGGATAGACCTGCGACAGCGCGCCGTAGCGGTAGGCGTTGATCAGGGTCACGTAGTAGACCGCGTGCACCGCCAGCGACAGCGCCAGGAACGGCCAGGCGGCCGGCGCCGGCAGCGGCAGGAAAGCGAGGAACGGGATGGCCGGCACGCCGGCGAAGAACATCACCAGGCATTGCATGACCAGCTTGTCGTTGCCGGCCTTGACCAGGGCGTTCCAGACGGCGTGCATCGCCGCCGCCGCCAGCACGAGCAGAATGACGAACGGCGACATCAGCGCTGCGGACCCTCGCCCCCACCCTCTCCCGCTGCGCGGGCGAGGGGGCTACCGAAAACGGCCGCCTTTGCAGCGTCCCCTCTCCCGCGTCGCGGGAGAGGGACAGGGTGAGGGTGAGTCACTCGTATTATGGAGCAGCAGCGGTCAGGGATGCGCGGTGTCGGCGAGCCGCTGCAGGACGAAGTTGCGGGCGCTGCGCGCGATCGCCAGCACGATCCGCCGCTGGCGCCAGGGCGCCTCGGGGTAGTCGAGCATGTTGCGGTCGGCGTCGTAGGCCGCCAGCTCGTAGCCGCGGTCGTCGAGCCAGTCGGCCATGATCTCCGGCGTGGCGCCGAAGTCGGACAGGGCGGGATCGAAGGCGATGAGAAGCGCCGGCGGGTTCGCTTGCGCCAGCTGCCCTTCGGTGCCCCGCAGCGCGTTCAGCTCGCAGCCGGCGATGTCCAGATACATCAGCACGTAGCGCCGCTTGCCGATGAACTTGTCGAGCCGCAGCTGCTCGATGCCGAGCACGCGCGTCGCCAGCTCGCCTGGCAGCGGCGGCCGCCGCCGGCCCGAGCGGCTGGTGCCGTCGACGAAGCGGCCGAGGCCGGTGGTGGCGCCGGCCATCAGCGCATGCACGACCACGACCGATTTCAGGTTCGCCTCTGCGGTATTCTCGATCAGGGCGGCGCGCATGGCCGGGCTCGGCTCGAAGGCATCGACCCGGCCGGGCGGGCCGATCAGCCGGGCCGCCGGAATCGCCCGTTGGCCGGTGTTGGCGCCGATGTCGAGGACGGCGTCGCCCGGCCGCAGATAGCGCTGCATGAAGCCGAGATGATGCCGTTCGCTATTGGGCTCGAATCGCACTGTCCGGGCCGGCGGGATGGGAGTCTGTTGGCGCGGGGTCGCGCCGTTCTCGGCCTGCAGCAACCCGAGCCGGCGCAGGGCGACGCGCCACGGCCCGCTGTCGTTGTCGTCGTTGCCGCCCATGGTCCGGGATGTGCGTGATGATTGCGGTGACCCCATACTCTTTCGACCGCTCCATTTCGGAGTGCGTGTGCCGTTCCCCTGCGACGCCGAACTCTAGGCCGAAGCGGCCCCGCTCGCCAAACGAAAACCGCAGCGGCCCGCATGGTCACAGCCCCATCAGCGAGCGGGCGAAGCTCTCTGCGTCGAACGCCCGGAGGTCGTCGGCGCCTTCGCCGACGCCGATGGCATGGACCGGCAGCTTGAAGCGCTCGGCCAGCGCCACCACCACGCCGCCGCGCGCCGTGCCGTCCAGCTTGGTGACGACCAGCCCGGTCACCTCCGTCATCTGCCGGAAGATCTCCACCTGCTGATGGGCGTTCTGGCCGGTGGTGGCGTCGAGCACGAGCAGGCAATCGTGCGGCGCCTGAGGGTCGAGCTTGCGCAGCACGCGGATGATCTTCTGCAGCCCGGCCATCAGGTCGGCCTTGTTGTGCAGCCGGCCGGCGGTGTCGATGAGCAGCACGTCGACGCCCTCGGCCCGCGCCTTGGCCAGCGCGTCATAGGCGAGGCCGGCGGCGTCTGCCCCGGTCTCGCGCGCGACGACGCCGGCGCCGGTGCGCTCGCCCCAGATCTTCAGCTGCTCGATGGCGGCGGCGCGGAAGGTGTCGCCGGCCGCCAGCAGGACCCGGCGGCCTTCCTCGCGGAAGCGCTGCGCGAGCTTGCCAATGGTGGTGGTCTTGCCGGTGCCGTTGACGCCGACGACCAGGATGACATGCGGCTTGCGGGCGGGGTCGATCTCCAGCGGCCGGGCGACCGGCGCCAGGATCGCCGCGATCTCCTGGGCCAGGGCGCCGCGCACCTCCTCGGGCGTGACCTCCTGGTCGAAGCGCGACTTGGCCAGGCCGGCGGTGAGCCTGGCGGCCGTCGCCGGCCCGAGATCGCCGGCGATGAGCAGCTCCTCGAGCTCCTGCAGCGCCGCGTCGTCCAGCTTCCGCTTGGTGAAGATGCCGGCGATGCCCGTCGCCAGCTTGCTCGAGGAACGGCTGAGGCCCTCGCGCAGGCGCGCCAGCCAGCCGCGCCTCGGCGTCGCGTCCGCTCGCGTCTCGCTCATGCCGCCAGACGACCGAGCAGCTCGCTGCCGGTGGCGCCGGTGATGCGCGCGGCGACCACCTCTCCCGGCGTCGCTGTGCCGGCAATGCGGACCGGCGCGAAATGCTCGCAATGGCCGCTGGCCGTGCCGTCGACGGATGTCTCCACCAGCACGCGGCTGTCGGCGCCGATCCGGCCGGCGAAGAAGCGCTGCCGCGCGGCGACGCCGGCGGCGCGCAGGCGGGCGGCGCGCGCCTTGCGCTCGGGCTTCGGCACCTGGGGCATTCTCGCCGCCGGCGTGCCCCGGCGCGCCGAATAGGGGAAGACGTGCAGGAAGGTGAGGCCGCACTCCTCGACCAGCCGTAGCGTGTTCGCGAACATCGCCTCGGTCTCCGTCGGAAAGCCGGCGATCAGGTCGGCGCCGAAAACGATGTCGGGCCGCACCGCACGAAGGCGGGCGCAGAGATCGATCGCGGCGTCGCGGCCGTGCCGCCGCTTCATCCGCTTCAGGATCAGGTCGTCGCCGGCCTGCAGGCTGAGATGCAGATGCGGCATCAGCCGCGGCTCGCTGCCGGTCAGCCGCACCAGATCCTCGTCGATCTCGACCGGATCGAGCGACGACAACCTGAGCCGCGCCAGCGCCGGCACCTGCGCCAGCAGCCGCCGCGCCATCTGGCCCAGGCTCGGCCGGCCCGGCAGATCGGCCCCGTAGGCGGTGATGTCGACGCCGGTGAGGACGACCTCGCGGGTGCCGGAGTCGACCAGGTCGCGCACCTGACGGACGATCTCGCCCATGGCCACGCTGCGGCTCGGCCCGCGACCATAGGGGATGATGCAGAAGGTGCAGCGATGGTCGCAGCCCTGCTGCACCTGGACGAACGCCCGCGCCCGCCCGCCGAAGCCGGCCGCCAGATGCCCGGCGGTCTCGCGCACCGCCATGATGTCGTCGACGACGATGCGCGCGCTGTCGCCCGCCGCCAGCCGGCGGAAGCTCGCGGCCTGCAGCTTCTCGGCATTGCCGAGCACATGGTCGACCTCGGGCATGGCGGCGTAACCCGCGGGATCGATCTGCGCCGCGCAGCCCGTGACGATGATGCGGGCCGCCGGATGCGCGCGCCGCGCCCGGCGGATCGCCTGGCGCGCCTGCCGCTCGGCCTCGGCGGTGACCGCGCAGGTGTTGACGATGACGGCGTCGGAAAGACCGGCGGCGCCGGCATGGCCGCGCATCACCTCGGACTCGAAGGCGTTGAGCCGGCAGCCGAAGGTCAGCACCTGCGGCGTGTTCACGCGGCGCCCCGCAGCAGCGAATCGTCGAGCACGCCGGTGAAGCTCGTCGCCACCGGCCCGGTCATGCGCACATGCCCGTTGGACAGCCACTCGATCTCCAGCGTGCCGCCGTCGAGGATGACGTCGGCCGTCCGGCCCGTCAGCCCACGCCGCGCCGCCGCCACCAGCGTGGCGCAGGCGCCGGTGCCGCAGGCGCGGGTGATGCCGGCGCCGCGCTCCCACACACGCATGCGGATGCGCGTCGGCGACAGCACGGCCGCCGCCTCGATGTTGCAGCGTTCCGGGAACAGCGCATGATGCTCGAGCGGCGGCCCCAGCGTCTGCAGATCGATCGCCTCCGCCTCCGGCACGAAGAACACCGCATGAGGGTTGCCGACATTCACCGCCACCGGATCGCTGAGCGGCCCGAGCGTCAGGTCGAGATGCAGCGTATCCATCGCGCGCGCGAGTGGGATCTCCTGCCATTCCAGCCGCGCCGGCCCCAAGTCGACGGCGACCCGCCCGCTGCCGGCGTCCTCGGCCACGATCATGCCGGCCGGCGTATCGATGGCCACCCGACTCGTCCCGCGCTCGCGCATCAACAGCTGCGCCACGCAGCGCGAGGCGTTGCCGCAGGCCTCGACCTCGCCGCCGTCGGCATTGCGGATGCGCATGGTCGCGTCCGTCGCGCCGTTCTTCGGCGGCTCGATGACGATGAACTGATCGCAGCCCACGCCGGTCTTGCGGTCGGCGATGGCCTTCGCCTGGGCGTCGCCCATCGCCAAAGGCTGCGTCCGGGCGTCGATGACCACGAAGTCGTTGCCCAGCCCGTGCATCTTGATGAAGGCGCGTCCGCTCATGGAGCGGGGTTATAGGGTGCGGCGCCGGCCCGAGTCCACCGCCGGCGGCGGTCCGCACCGCGTTCGAACGACGCGGCGCCATCTGCGCGGACTGTGAGCCAGATCACATATCCGGCGGTTTTCCGGCTGCTAGCCTGCCGGCGCTGAGAAGAAGAACGATCCGTCCTCCGGCCGCTCTTCCCCGGCTTTTCCGGCGCTGGGCTCCCGATGCCTCAACCGGCCCGCCGTCGGTGTTCCCTCCCGGGGAGGGCTGGCCGGTCGGCGGAGCAACTTTCCGGATCCGCCGCAGCCCCGCTGGCGCCGCGTCGGTCTCCGGACGGAGCCGTTGCCGCCCGGGCGTGTCCTGAACCTCGCCTGGCCGCAGCGGCTCCCGAACTTGTCGCGCCGCGCCGCGGCTTACCCCGCTGTCGCCGATCTGCTAGAACGCGCCCGGCCTCGATGGAGGCGGCAACGGGCAGAGCGCAAACAATTGACGGACCTGGTGTTCACGGCGGCGCAGCGCCGACGCGGCGTTGCGGCGGCGACGGGCTGCATTTCGATCGTCGGTCTGATGACCGGTCTCACCTGGCCGCTGCTGTCGTTACGGCTCGACGCCCAGGGCGTCGACAGCCGCCTCATCGGCCTCAGCTCGGGCGTCCACGCCCTGGCGATCATGCTGGGATCGCTGCTCGCGCCGGCGCTGATCGGCCGTCTGGGGCTGGTCCGCACGCTCTATGGCTGCATCCTCGGCACCATCCTCGTGCTCCTGCTGCTGCCGGCCTTCCCGGACGTCTATGCGTGGTTTCCGATCCGCTTCGCGCTCGGGGCCGTCGTGTCCGTCATCTTCATCGCCGGTGAGACTTGGATCATCCATGTGGCGCCGCGCGAGACGCGCGGCCGCATCGTCGGCATCTTCGGCTTCGTCTGGTCGGCCTGCTTCGCCGCCGGACCGCTGGTCATCCGCATTACCGGCATCGAGGGCTGGACCCCCTTCCTCGTCGCCGCCGTGATCGTGCTGCTGGCGGCGCTGCCGCTGCCCCTGGCGCAGGACGGCGCCCCCGGCATGGCGCCCCCCGGCCGGCTCGACCTGTGGCGCCTGTTCCGCGTCGGCCCGGCGACCCTGCTCGCCGTGTTCATGCTCGCCGTCTTCGATTCCGTGAACGATTCTTTCCTGCCGCTCTACGGCCTGCGCAGCGGCCTCGGCCAGGACGCGGCGGTGACCCTGCTGACCATCGTCCTCGCCGGCGCCACGTTGGTGCAGATACCCATCGGCTGGCTGGCCGATCGGCTGGACCGCCGGCGGATGCTGATCGGCCTCACCCTGCTGGCGATCGTCAGCCTGACGGCGTTTCCGCTGGTGATCGGCTCGGTGTGGCTGCGCTGGCCGCTGGCCGTCCTCTATGGCTGCACCGTGGGCGGGCTGTGGGCGGTCAGCCTGATCCTCGTCGGCGAGCGCTATCGCGGCGGCGACGTGGCGGCCGCCAACACCGCGCGCGGCGTGCTGTACGGCCTCGGCGCCTTCGCCGGCCCGGCGCTGGCGGGGATCGCCTTCGACCTCTGGACCCCGCACGGCGCGCTGGCCGTGATCGTCCTGATCGCCCTGCTGTACCTCCCTGTCGCCGTGCTCGCCGAGAGGCGTCGATCAATTTCCTGACGAGATTTCGGGCACTTGACGCGATGCCATACTTCAATTATGTCTAGACAGTCTAGTCAGACTAGACTGTCTAGACAGGATAAGTCGATGACCTGGCAATTGCAGGAAGCGAAGCAGAGGTTCAGCGCCCTGGTCCGCGAGGCGCTCGACAAGGGACCGCAGATCGTGACGCGGTATGGCGAGGAGGTCGTTGTCGTCGTCGCCGCCGAGGAGTTTCGACGTCTATCCGGCAACGCGCCGGACCTGAAGGAGTTGCTTTTATCCGGGCCGTCCCTCGATGACCTCGACCTCGAGCGATCACAGGAAATGCCGAGGGACATCGACCTTTCGGATAGCGAGACGTGAGCTTCCTTCTAGATACCAATGTGGTGTCGGAACTGCGCAAGGCCGCCCGCGGCAATCCGCAGGTCGCAGCGTGGTTTCGCGCGATTCCAACCGTGGATCTGTATACGAGCGTTGTCGTGATCGCCGAGTTGCGGCGCGGCATTGAGCGCCTCCGCCGACACGACGTCGCCCAGGCCCTCCACCTTGAGACGTGGTTCTCGGGTGTCAGGGATGCCTTCGGCGCACGCATCCTGCCGATAACCACGTCGATCGCGGAAGAGTGGGGCCGGATCAATGTCCCCGATCCGTTGCCGATCCTGGATGGACTGCTGATCGCAACGGCGCGGGTGCATGGCTTGACGCTCGTGATCCGCGATGCTTCGGATCTTCAGCGAAGGGGTTTTGCGATATTCAACCCCTGGGCCGCCGGTTGACTCGACTGGCCCGCCTCCCTATCTTCCGCCCCGCCTCACAGAGGTAAGTGAAGTCCGGCCCCGAGGGGCTCCGTCCGTCCGCGAGTGTCGCGCACGGGCGCGTTCTTGTTTGTCGCAACCGGCGGGATGGCTGACGGCGCATGTTCGAAAACCTGACCCAGCGGCTCGGCGAGGTCTTCGACCGGCTGACGCGGCGCGGCGCGCTCACCGAAGCCGACGTCGATGCCGCCCTGCGCGAAGTGCGGGTGGCGCTGCTCGAGGCCGATGTCGCCCTGCCCGTGGTCAAGGACTTCATCGCCCAGGTGAAGGACAAGGCGATCGGCGAGGCGGTGCTGAAGAGCGTCACGCCCGGCCAGATGGTGGTCAAGATCGTCCACGATCACCTGGTGCAGACCCTCGGCGCCGAGAGCATCGGGCTCGATCTCAACGCCGCCCCGCCGGTGCCGATCCTCATGGTCGGGCTGCAGGGCTCCGGCAAGACAACCACCACCGCCAAGATCGCGTTGCGCCTGAAGACCCGCGAGCGTCGCAAGGCGCTGATGGCCTCGCTCGACACGCGCCGCCCGGCGGCCATGGAGCAGCTGGCGATCCTCGGTGCCCAGGCCGAGGTGGAGACCCTCAACATCGTGCCCGGCGAGCCGCCGGTGGCGATCGCCCGGCGGGCGCTGCAGACGGCGGCGCTCGGCGCCTTCGATGTCGTGCTGCTCGACACCGCCGGCCGCCTGCATGTCGACGACGAGCTGATGGCCGAAGTGGCGCAGGTGCGCGACGCCGTCAAGCCGAAGGAGACGCTGCTGGTGGTCGACGCCATGACCGGCCAGGACGCCGTCAACGTCGCCCAGTCCTTCCGCGACAAGGTCGGCGTCACCGGCATCGTCATGACCCGCGTCGATGGCGACGCGCGCGGCGGCGCGGCGCTCTCCATGCGCGCCGTCACCGGCTGCCCCATCAAGCTGATCGGCGTCGGCGAGAAGCTCGACGCGCTGGAGGAATTTCATCCCAGCCGCATCGCCGGCCGCATCCTCGGCATGGGCGACGTGGTCAGCCTGGTCGAGAAGGCGGCCGAGACCATCGAGCGCGAGGAGGCGGAGAAGCTCGCCGCCAAGATGCAGAAGGGCCAGTTCGATCTCGACGACCTGGCGCAGCAGCTGAAGCAGCTGCAGAAGATGGGCGGGCTCGACAGCATCATGAGCATGCTGCCGGGCATCGGCAAGGTGCAGAAGCAGATGGCCGAGGCGAAGATCGACCAGAAGCTGCTCAAGCGCCAGCAAGCGATCCTCTCCTCCATGACGAAGGAGGAGCGCCGCCGGCCCGAGCTCATCAAGGCCTCGCGCAAGCAGCGCATCGCCAACGGCTCCGGCACCTCCGTGTCGGACGTCAACAAGCTGCTCAAGCAGCATATGGAGATGCAGCGCATGATGAAGCAGATGAGCAAGCTCGGGAAGAAGG
Organism: Dongiaceae bacterium; assembly: GCA_050180895.1. GTDB lineage: Bacteria > Pseudomonadota > Alphaproteobacteria > Dongiales > Dongiaceae > JBGPEQ01. The sequence continues at coordinate 2,959 of JBFXDS010000018.1, read as the reverse complement.
GCCTGATGCGCCACGGCCTCTCCGCCCTGATGCCGCGGCATTGAGGGAGGCGGGGCGATGGCTGGTCTCGATCTATCGGGTGTAGGGGCGAGCGGCGCTCGCCCCCCTCGCCACCGCTCCGCTCCTCGGAGTGTTGCACGAAAGAGGGCGAGCGCCGCTCGCCCCGACAGGGTCCGGCAATCTGCGCTCACCGCGTGTGGAAGAGGCGACATATGATCGATCATGTCTCCCTCGGCGTGACCGACCTCGAGCGCAGCCGGGCGTTCTACGACGCCGCGCTGAAGCCGCTCGGCATGACACGAATCTTCGACCATGACGGCGGACTCGGCTACGGCGCGGGCGGCAAGCCGACGTTCTGGATCGGCACGCCGCTCGATGCCGGCCGGCCGGCGCGCGCCGGCGGCGGCACGCATATCGCCTTCGGCGCCGCCGACCGCAAGGCCGTCGACGAGTTTCACCGCGCCGCGCTGGCCGCCGGCGCCACCGACGACGGCAAGCCCGGCCTGCGGCCGATCTACCATGCGGACTACTACGGCGCGTTCGTGCTCGATCCGGACGGCCACAAGATCGAAGCCTGCTGTCATTCGCCGGCATGAAGAGCCGTCAGTACTCGGTCGTCAGTTCTGACGACCGGCAACTCACAACTCACAACTCAACTGACAACGACCGACAATCCAAGGAGCCAACGACCACATGTCCCTGAAGATCAGACTCACCCGCGCGGGCGCCAAGAAGCGGCCGTTCTACCGCATCGTCGTCGCCGATTCGCGCTCGCCGCGCGACGGCCGCTTCATCGAGCGGATCGGCACCTACAACCCGATGCTGCCGCATGACGACCCGCAGCGCGTCACCTTCGACAGCGAGCGCATGCAGCACTGGCTGAAGGTCGGCGCGCAGCCGAGCGACCGCATCGCCATGTTCCTGGGCAAGGCCGGCCTGCGGCCGATGCCGGCGCAGCGCCAGCAGACGACGAAGCATCTGCCCAAGGCCAAGGCGCAGGAGCGGGCCAAGGCCGCGTCCGAGGCGGTGGCCAAGGCGGAGGCGCCGGCCGGCTAAGGCCGGGCGGAGGAGCCGATGGCCGAGCGCGTTCTCGTCGGCATGATCGCGGGCGCCCACGGGGTGCGCGGCGAGGTGCGGATCCGGTCCTTCACCGACGATCCGGCCGCCGTCGCCGCCTACGGTCCGCTCAGCGACGAGAGCGGGCAGCGGCGCTTCGCGCTCACCGTCACCGGCCGCAGCAAGGGCGGCGTGATCGCGCGCCTCCCGGGCGTCGCCGACCGCACCGCGGCCGAGGCGCTCAAGGGCCTGCGGCTTTACGTGCCGCGGTCGGCGCTGCCGGCGCCGGCGGCCGACGAGTACTACCGGGTGGACCTGATCGGGCTGCGGGCGGAATTGGCGGATGGAACCAGCTTCGGACGCATCACGGACGTGCAGAACTACGGCGCCGGCGATCTGCTGGAGATCGAGCGCCCGGACGGCGCCACCGAACTGCTCCCGTTCGCCGACCGCACGGTCCCGCTGGTCGATGTCGCGGCGGGCCGCGTCGTCGTCGATCCGCCGGTCTATGTCGAGGCCCGCCAGGGCGGAGGCGGCGAGCATGGCTGAGCCGCTCTGGACCGCCCGTGTTCTGACCCTGTTTCCGGCGATGTTCCCGGGCCCGCTCGGCCTGTCCATCGCCGGCCAGGCGCTGGCGGACGGGTTCTGGACCCTGGAAACGGTGGACATCCGCGACTTCGCGCGCGATAAACACCGCTCCGTCGACGACGCCCCGTTCGGCGGCGGGCCTGGCATGGTCATGCGGCCGGACGTAGTGGACGCGGCGGTCGCGGCGGCGCTGGCCGATGGGCGCGGCCCCGTCGTCTATCTGAGCCCGCGCGGCCGGCTGCTCACCCAGACGGTGGTGCGCGAGCTGGCGGCGCGGCGGACGCTGACGCTGCTCTGCGGCCGCTACGAGGGCGTCGACGAGCGCGTTCTGGAGGCGCGGGCGGTGGACGAGATCAGCCTCGGCGACTTCGTGCTGTCGGGCGGCGAGCCGGCGGCGATCGCGTTGATCGATGCCGTCGTGCGGCTGCTGCCCGGCGTCGTCGGCGCGGCGGACACCCTGGACGAGGAGAGCTTCGAGCGCGGGCTGCTCGAATACCCCCACTACACGCGCCCCGCCGAGTGGCAGGGGCGCGCGGTGCCGGAGGCGCTGCTCTCCGGGCACCATGCGAAGATCAAGGCCTGGCGTCTGGCGCAGGCCGAGGCGACGACGCGGACCCGCCGGCCGGACCTGTGGGCCCGCTATGTCGCCGAGCGAAACATTAGGGAAGGACGACGACCATGACGACCGTCATCAAGAAGCTCGAGCAGGAGCAGATCGAGAAGGCCAAGGCCGCGGGCAAGATTCCCGATTTCGCGCCGGGCGATACCTTGCGCGTCGACGTGAAGGTGATCGAGGGCACGCGCGAGCGCATCCAGGCCTTCGAGGGCGTGTGCATCGCGCGCAAGAACGCCGGCTTCAACTCCTCCTTCACCGTGCGCAAGATCTCCTACGGCGAGGGGGTGGAGCGCGTGTTCCCGCTCTACAGCCCGCGCATCGCCGGCATCGAGCTGCTGCGTCGCGGCGACGTGCGCCGCGCCAAGCTCTATTATCTGCGCTCGCGCCGCGGCAAGGCGGCCCGCATCGCCGAGAAGGGCGGGATGGGCGCCGAGGCGGATGTCGCCGTTGCATCAGAGCTGACGGCGACAGCGGAGTGACACCACGTCCAAGGGCGATCTGCAACCGCCGCCGGTGCCCGTGAGGCGCCCCCAAAAGAATGGCTGCATCGCCAAAGGTGCGTCTTTCGACAGGCTCAGAGCGTGTGAGCCTATTTCGAGAGAATGAATGTCTGGAGCGAAGGGCAGGGCAGAGCGAGGACGAGCGTGATAGGGACTGATAGCTCATGGGACGAGCGCGTTCGATGGTCGGTGGACTTGG
>JBFXDS010000017.1:0-77626 GCA_050180895.1 Dongiaceae bacterium | reverse complement strand
TGGACTGGCTACTATGGAAAGCCAGGGCCCGAAGTCATGCGCCATGGTCTCGATCGCTTCCATGCCATCAAACTCGGCGCTCAGGTGGCCAAAGATGTGTGAATCCGATAGCGGCGAAAGCCGGGGTCCATAGACTCCGGCCTCTGGAATATAGGCCCCGGCTTTCGCCGGGGTGACGGCTTGTGGTTTTGTGATTCAACTCTGGCCCTGTAATTCTGCCGGCACTGTCGAGGCGGAAGGCTGGAGCCTGAAGCCGTCGACGGCGTCGAAGGGGAACGCGAACAGCTCGACCATCGCCTGCACGCGATTGGGATCGGCGAGCGGCCGGTTCATCTTGCCGGATTCGAAGCTGTCCGTCCTCAGGTCGGCAGCGAGCAGCAGGCGGCCGTCGGCGAGGCCGAGGCGAACCTCCTCGACATCCTCGCGCCGGTCCAGGGCCGCGAAGGCGCGGCGGGTCTCGCGGTCGAGCAGATTCCGTGCCGCGGCGGCGTCGTTCGTGTGGACGATGTAGTCGCGGTCGAAATCCAGATCGCCGAGGGCGACGTCCTGCCAGCCGGCATCCTGCATCCCCTGGCCGCCGTCGCGGCGCCACACGGAGACGAGGGCATCGCCCGTGGCGGCGTGGGGCAGCGACAGCAGCAGGCCCCGGAACACGGTGACGTTCCGGCTGTTCTTGCCGCTCTTGCGGCGCTCGGTCAGGTGCGCCTCGACCATGCGGAACGGCACGCCCTTGATCTCGCCCTGCAGCCCGTCCTCGAATTTCTTGTTGTGGTGGTAGGGCAGCAGGAAGAGGTCCGTGAACAGCCCGAAATCGACGAAGTCCGGCGCGGCCTCGTAGGTGAAGTGGAAGAAGCCGGCCAGCTTCTCCATGACGAAGGCCTTCACGTCGGATTCCAGCATGGCGAGCGGGACGTTGCCGAAGACGACGACGGCGATCGCGAGGATGAACATGACGAAGAGCCAGACGTCGCTGCCGCCACCGGCGAGATGCTCATAGAGCCACAGCGCCAGCAGGGCGAAGCCGCCGCCGATGATCAGCCAGCGCAGCAGCCGCGCCCGGCGCCGGCGGCCCTCCTGCGACAGGAGCCAGGGCTCGATCTCCTGCTTGTAGAGACCGCCGAGCGCCAGGAATTCAGGCCGCGGCGGTGCCGCGGACTCGGCATCCGTCGTCACCGGGATGACTCCTTCGCCTGCATCAGGGCCTCGAATAGCACGGCTGTCGGCCGAATGGCAGGCGGCTCATCCCGAGGCGGCGCGGCGGCGTGGGGCGGGACGCGTCGCTGGACATGGGGCAGGTCGCTCGGATCGGAGACGCGTAGGGGCGACCGGCAGGTCGCCCGTGGGATGTCCAGGACGAGTTGTGTATTCCCTCGGAAATCCCGGTGTCGGATCGACGGGCGACCTGCCGGTCGCCCCTACAACATCTGCCGTGGACTGGTTCGTCGCTGGGCATGGGGTGGGTCGCTCGGATTGCGGGTCGGACAGGACCGATCGCTGGGCGGCGCGGGTGAGCGCGCGGAGGTTGCGGCCGTGGCGAGCGGCGGCGGATTTGAGCGCAATGATCTCGGCGCTGCGGTGGCCGTGCGTCAGGGTGGCGGTGCGGCAGCGGGCGACGCCCGCGGCGGTGCGGGCGCCGGTGCTCTTGCCGCCATGCAGGCGGCAACGACCATTGGCCATGGCCGGCTGGCGGCAGGCGCCGCCGGCGCGGGTTTGGGCACCGCAGCGCGGAGCGGCGAGGAAATCGCCGGACGGATTGCCGTGGCGCAGGCGCCCCCGCCCATGCGCCGCAACACCTTCCGACGCACCGGCGCCGTTCGGCGCAGGTTGGGGGTGGACGCCATTGTCGTGGCCGTTCGGCTTGGCGCTGTCGGGCCGGGCCTTGTTCAGCAGGGCGCCCATGGATTTCTCGAGGGCGGCCAGTTCGGCCAGGATCTTCGCCGGCGACTTGCGACGGCCGCCGCCGGGGTCGTCGTCGAAGGGATCGTCGTCGAACTCGTCGGCGGGATCGGCTGCGCGCGGCCGACGGACAGAGCGAGGGGCGGCGCCGGCCCAGCGCTCCAGCCTGGCGAGGCTCATCAGGCCGAGGCGGTAGCGCTCGGTGAGGCGCGCGGCGGCGCCGCTCAGCTGCACCGCCTGCCGGCAGGCGCGGTCCTGCTCCTCGGGCGGCCGGTCGGTCGCGATCTGGTCGAGATAGATGTCGAGCTTGCCCATCAGCCGCATCATCGCGGCATGGCTCGCCGCCAGCTCGTGGCCGAGCAGCGAGGGCAGCATCTCGGCGCCGACGCCGGCAAGGTCGACGGCCATGGCGATCGGCCGGATGCCGGCCGCGTCGGCCAAGGTGCCGATCTGCGCGCCGGCGCGTTCCAGGAGTTGCTGATGTGTCATGAAGGTTCTCCCAGGCATAGTTCATTATATGTTCTATCAAACAAAAAGGGAACAGTCAAGACAAAACTCGGGTCGATAGCCCGAGTGCAGCTCTCAACTTAGAATGCTCTGGCTCGGCGGGCCGTCAGCGAAAGGGAACGACCTATGACCTATCCGACCGCAATGGAGGAGACCGGGGCGGTTCGGATTGTGGTGATCGGCAATAGCGGCGGCGGCAAGTCGACCCTGGCGCGACGGCTCGCCGACCGCCATGGCCTGCCCTATGTCGAAATCGATGCTCTGCTGTGGCAGCCAGATTGGGAACTGGCGCCGGAGGCGGCGTACGCCGCCGCCCATGCGCGGGCGATCACTGCGGCGCGCTGGGTGATCGACGGCCTCGGCCGATGCGACTCGATCCCGGCGCGGCTCGCGCGCGCGACCGAGATCATCCTCGTGGACATGCCGCTGTGGATGCATGGCTGGCTGGCCGCCGAACGACAGATCGCCTGGGCGACCGGCCGGCTCGAACATCCGCCCGCCGGCAATGCGCAGATGCCACCGACCGAGGCGGTGTTTCGCAACCTCTGGGAAGTCGATCAGGAGTGGATGCCGGAGATCCGCGAACTGGTCGGACGGCAGGAAGCCGGCGGCAAGCGGGTGCATCGGATCGGCTCGGTCGAGGAGCTGGAGCGGTTCGCGCGCGACAGCTCGTGATCAGGTGAAAATAGGGTCGAAGTCAGAGCTTGCGAGCCGGGACTGTCATGGACGAAGTGTTTCACCACAGAGAGCACAGAGGTCACGGAGAGAAGGGACGGAGCAATAGAGCGGACATTCGTTGCGAGCGGTAGGGATCGGCGCCGTGCGTCCTTCGACAAGCTCAGGATGAGGGTCTTTCTTCGGGCCACCAAGATTTGTTCCTCATCCTGAGCCTGTCGAAGGACGCATGGTGGTCGTGCAGGCTCTCCTAGCGGGTTCATCGGTCGCTTGCGCGCTTCCCTCCGAGAACAGACGCACTGTGCGCTGCCGCGCGCACCCCTCCCCTACCCTCTCCCGCAAGGTGAGGGGAGTTCTTTCTGAGATGGCTAGCTCACATCAGCGCGCAGGGCGCGGTTGACGGCGCTCGTTACCGCCTGCAGCGAGGCCGTCACGATGTTGGGGCTGATGCCGATGCCGAAGAGGGGCTTGGCGCCGTCGAGGCGCAGCTCGACATAGGCCGCGGCGCTGGCGGCCGCGCCGGCCTCGCTCGACAGGCCGGTAATGGCGTGCTCGCTGTAGTCGGCGAGGCGGATGTCGAGGCCGAAGGCGGCGCGTAGCGCGTCGACATAGGCGTCGATGGGGCCGTTGCCGGTGCCCTCGATGGCGCGCGGGCGGCCGTCGTCATGGATCACGGCGGCGATGCGCCTGATATCGCCGGCGTCGGCATTGGTCGCGGTGCGGTGCTCGACGAAGCGGAAGCGGCCGTTGCCGTCGAGATATTCGCGCGCGAAGGCCTGCCAGATGTCGGCGGGCTGCAGCTCCCGGCCGGTCTCGTCGGCGATACGCTGGATGACCTGGCCGAACTCGATCTGCAGGCGGCGCGGCAGGCGCAGGCCGTGGCCCTGCTCGAGGATGTAGGAGATTCCGCCCTTGCCGGACTGGCTGTTGATGCGGATGACGGCCTCGTAGGTGCGGCCGAGGTCGGCGGGATCGATCGGCAGGTAGGGCACCTCCCACAGGCCCGTGTTGCTCCTGGCCTGGGCGGCCAGCCCCTTCTTGATGGCGTCCTGGTGGGAGCCGGAGAAGGCGGTGAAGACCAGCTCGCCGGCATAGGGGTGGCGCGGATCGACCGGGAGCTGGTTGCAATGCTCGAACGCGCGGACGATCTCGTCGATGTCATGGATCTTCAGGGCGGGGTCGATGCCCTGCGTGAGCATATTCAGGGCCAGAGTGACGACGTCGACATTGCCGGTGCGCTCGCCGTTGCCCAGCAGCGTGCCCTCGACGCGCTCGGCGCCGGCCATGAGCGCCAGCTCGGCCGCGGCGACGCCGGTGCCGCGGTCGTTGTGGGGATGGACGCTGAGGGTGAAGGCGTCGCGGTTCTTGATCTTGCGGCCGAACCATTCGATCTGGTCGGCGAAGACGTTGGGCGTGGCCATCTCCACGGTCGAGGGCAGGTTGAAGATCATCTTGCGCCCGGGCGTGGGCTGCCAGACGTCCATGACCGCCTCGCAGATCTCGACGGCGTAGGGCAGCTCGGTGCCGGTGAAGCTCTCGGGCGAATATTGCAGCACGATCTCCGTCTCCGGCACGGTCGGCACCAGCTCCTTGATGAGCTTGACGCCGTTGACGGCGATGGCGGTGATGCCGGGTTCGTCGAGGCCGAAGACGACGCGGCACTGCAGGGTCGAGGTCGAGTTGTAGACATGGACGATGGCGCGCCGGCTGCCGCGGATGGAATCGAAGGTGCGGCGGATCAGGTCGTCGCGCGCCTGGGTCAGCACCTGGATGGTGACGTCGGCGGGGATGAGGCCCTCCTCGATGATATGGCGGACGAAATCGAAATCGGTCTGCGAGGCCGCGGGAAAGCCGACCTCGATCTCCCGGAAGCCCAGCTTCACCAGCAGGTCGAACATGCGGCGCTTGCGCTCGCGGTCCATGGGATCGATGAGCGCCTGGTTGCCGTCGCGCAGATCGACGCTGCACCAGATGGGCGCGCGGTCGATGACGCGCGCGGGCCAGCGTCGGTCCGGCAGGTCGATGGGCGGGAAGGGGCGGTATTTGTGGATGGGCATGGCGGTCATGGTGTCTCTCCTGCGGCGCCCGCGGCGCGGGACGCGATGGTTCTGCGGATCGGGGATGGCGGCCTGCGCAAGGCCGTCGAGCGGCCGGATCAGACTCGACGGCCGCCGATAAGTCGCAGGAGGGAGAGGAGGGACCGCGAAGCGCCGCTTGGAGCGCGCGCGCTACAGACGATCAGGGACTGTCGGAAACAAGATCGATCGGGACTACACATAACGACACACCACAGCTTACATCGGAGGAACGACGACGCCCCGGCGTCTCGCAAGACGCCGGGCGCTAAAGTCGCAGCCCGAGAAGCTGGGTGGTCCGTGTAGCCATGGCGGGGAAGTTAGGGGCACAGTCAGAATACGTCAAGCTTTGAAGCCGATTCACCATGTGGCCCTGAACCCATCGATTCTTGCTGGGACGACCGGCGGTCGCCCGTCCATCCGGCACAACTCAAACACGGGCGACCTGCCGGTCGCCCCTACGGACGTGTTATTTCCAGATCGCCTTCCCCCTCCCCGGCAGGCCGTACTCCGGCCAGCGCTTCGTCACGGTCTCCACGATCTCGTCGCTCATGCGGATCTTGCGGCCCCACTCGCGCTTTGTTTCCGGCGGCCACTTGTTCGTGGCGTCGAGGCCGATCTTGCTGCCGAGGCCGGATTCGGGCGAGGCGAAGTCGAGATAGTCGATGGGGGTGCTCTCGACCACGGTGATGTCGCGGGCGGGGTCCATGCGGGTGCTGATGGCCCACATCACGTCCTTCCAGTCGCGGGCGTTTATGTCGTCGTCCACCACGATCACCCATTTCGTGTACATGAACTGGCGCAGATAGGACCAGATTCCGAACATCACGCGCTTGGCGTGGCCGGGATAGGCCTTCTTCATCGACACCACGGCGATGCGGTAGCTGCAGCCTTCCGGCGGCAGCCAGAAATCGACGATCTCCGGGAACTGCTGGGTGAGGAGCGGGATGAAGACCTCGTTGAGCGCCTCGCCGAGGATGCTCGGCTCGTCGGGCGGGCGGCCGGTAAAGGTCGAGAGATAGATCGGCTGGCGCCGCATGGTGACGGCGCTGATCGTGAAGACCGGGAACTGTTCGACGGAATTGTAGTAGCCGGTGTGATCGCCGTAGGGGCCTTCGTCGCGATAGTCGTCGAGCGACACATGACCTTCGAGGACGATCTCGGCCTCGGCCGGCACCTTCAGCGGCACGGTCTTGCAGTCGACCAGCTCGACCTTCCGGCCGCGCAGCAGGCCGGCGAACTGGTACTCGCTGAGCGTGTCCGGCACGGGCGTCACCGCCGCGATGATGGTGCCGGGATCGGCGCCGATCACGGCGGCGACGGGCAGCGGCTCGGTCTTCTCCGCCTTCCAGCGCCTGTGGTGCTGGGCGCCGCCGCGGTGCTTCAGCCAGCGCATCAGCGTCTGGTTCCGGCCGATCACCTGCAGGCGGTAGATGCCGAGATTGTAGCCGTCCTCCTTACCCGCGCCGGGCCCCTTGGTGACGATCAGCGGCCAGGTGACGAGCGGCGCCGGCTCGCCGGGCCAGCAGGTCTGGATCGGCAGGCGGGCGAGGTCGATGTCGGCGCCCTGCAGCACCACCTCCTGGCAGGGCGCGCTGCCCACGCTCCTGGGCTTCATGGCCATGACCGTCTTGACCAGCGGCAGCATGTCCAGCGCCTCGCGCCAGCCGCCGGGCGGCTCCGGCTGCTTGAGGAAGGCCAGCGTCTCGCCCACCGCGCGCAGCTCCTGCGGCTCGCGGTCCATGCCCCAGGCGACGCGCTCCACCGTGCCGAAGAGATTCACCAGCACGGGCATGTCGTAGCGGCGGCCGACGCCCTCTCCCCCTGGGCCGACGACGTTCTCGAACAGGACGGCGGGGCCGCCTTCGGCGAGCAGGCGGGTCTGGATCTCCGTCATCTCCAGCACCGGCGACACCGGCGCCGTGACGCGCACCAGCCGCTTCTCGCGCTCGAGACGGTCCATGAAGTCGCGCAGGGAGGCGTAGGGCATGCGCCATACAGGACGTGAGGCGGCGGGTCCGTCAAGCCGGCATCGGCGCGGAAGCCGCAGCGGGCTCGGCGTTCCGATCGATCCGCAATTCTCGGCGGGGTTTACGATTCGCGAGGCATGTGGTTCGTTCCGGCATCGGCAGCACGTGGTTCGCACCGGCCCATGTCGGACGGCTTCATCATCGCGATGGTCCTCATCCTGGGCGTGGGCCTGTGGGGCGTCTACAAGGCGCGCCGGGGCGCTGCGCCGGCGCGCCCGCGCGTCCGCGCTGCACCGTCGCCGCGCCAGGAGGAGCGCGCGCTCACGCTCGACGAGCGCATCGCCCAGGTGGAGGCGGAGCGCGACCCGGCGGCCGCGCGGGCGGCGCGGCGCCGACTGGCCGAGCAATGCATCCGCGCCGGCCGCCCGGCCGATGCGGTCAGGCTCTACGCGGCGGCGCTCGCGGCCCGCGCGGGCGACCCGGCGCTGACCTTCGGCCTCGCCCATGCGCATTTCGAGAACAAGGACTATGCGGCCTGCGCGGCCACGCTCGATCGCGTGCGCGGGCCTGACGGGCGCTTCCGGGTGCCGGAGATGCAGCTGCTCCATGCGCGCAGCCTGGAGGCGGACGGCCGCTTCGCCGAGGCCAAGACGGCCTATGCCGCGGCGGTCGAGATCTGTCCCGGCGAGGAGGCGCGCTGCCGGCAGGCGCTGCTGCTGCGCCGCGCCGGCGAGCCGGAGGTGGCGCTGGCGCTGTTCCAGGCGATCGTGCGCTCGGTCGCCCAGGCCGATCCCGCCTATCTGCGCACCCAGCGCGAATGGTTCGAGATCGCCAAGCGCGAATTGGGGGCATGACGCGGGAGGGCGGCGTGTCTGCGAGGCGCATTAGGGAAGACGATTCACCGCGGAGGCACAGAGACGCAGAGAAGATAAAGAAGGGGATGCGAACCAGGATGAACGCGGGGCGCACGAAAGTTCATATGCTTCCTTCTCTGCGTCTCTGTGTCTCTGCGGTTCAACCTTCTGAGTCGGCATGGATCGATTTCCTGCTGAGTTCGAGGAGCTGCTGACGGCGGCGGGGCGGCGGGTGCTGGCGGGGCGGTCGCCGCTGTGCGGCGCGCTGGCCGCGCCGCGGCGGCGGTTCCTGGCGGAGACGGGGCTGGTGCGCGCGGCAACCGCGCGGGCCGCGGCGCGGCTGCTGGATTGCACGCTCTACGATCTGCTGGCGCCGCTGGAGCAGCCGATCCCGCCGGAGACGATCTGGGAGATGACGCGGAACTACGGCGAACGACTGCCGAAGACGGCGCGGCTGCGGACCGCCTATCTCGAGCGGCGGCGCGAGCGCGCCTATCGGCGGGCGGCGGAGATCGGCCTCGTCGCCATGCTGCGGTCGGAAAGCTTCGCCGCCTTTGCCGCGGCGCTCGCCGGCCGCGCGCTGCGGCGGCGCTGGGGCATCCAGCTGCTGTGCTATGGGCCCGGCGACTATGCCGGCCCGCACAACGACCATCATCCGGAGGAGCCGGCGGCGCGGCACGGCTACTTCGACCTGCATGTCAGCCTGAGCGGCCGCGGCGTCGCCCAGCAATGGCTGGTCCATGCGGCGCAAGGGCATTTCAGTCGCATCGCCGACGTGGCGACGGCCGGCGGCGTCACCGCCTACCGGCTGCCGCTCTGGCACTACACGACGCCGCTGGTGGCGCGGGACGGCGCTGCCGCCGGGGCGGCGCGCCGGTGGGTGCTGCTCGGGACCTTTCTTTATCGCGAGCGCCCGGTGTTCGTGGCGAGTCGGGAAATATTAACCACGCCCAGGCGATAATGGCCGCCCTTCGACGTCATCGTCGGGCCGGGACTTTCGCAAATGCCGATCCTCGCCATCGCCGGGTATGCGGTGCAGCTGCTGTGCATCGTGCATGTCGTCCGCACGGGCCGGCCCTATTACTGGATCTACATCCTGCTGTTCGCACCGGGTCTCGGCGGCTTGGCCTATGCCATCGCGGAACTGCTGCCGGACCTTCTGGGCATGCGCGAGGCGCGGCAGACGGCCGCCAAGGTGCGGCGCGCTATCGATCCGGAACGCGAGTACCGCGCGCTGGCCGATCAGCTCGACACCGCGGACACCGCCGAGAACCGCAAGGCGCTGGCCGAGGAGAGTCTGCGCCTCGGCCGCTTCGGGGAGGCGATCACGCTCTACCGGTCGGCGCTCGCCGGCGTGCACAAGGACGACCCGAACATCATGCACGGGCTCGCGCGCGCCTATTTCGCCGCCGGCGATTTCGCGAACTGCGGGCGCACGCTGGACGAGCTGCGGGCGGCCAACCCGACGTTCCAGTCGGGCGAGGCGCACCTGCTCTATGCGCGCAGCCTGGAGGGGGCGGGGCGAATCGACGCGGCGCTGGCGGAATACGAGGCGGTCTCCGCCTATTTCGCCGGGGCCGAGGCGCGCTGCCGCTACGCCCTGCTGCTGATGCGGGCCGGGCGGACCTCGCAGGCGCGGCAACTCTTCGCCGAGATCGTGCGCGCCGTCGACAAGGCCGGCAAGCCGTTCAGGCGCGATCAGCGCGAATGGTACGACGTCGCCAAGCGGAATTTGGGGTGACGGGTCGTCCGCGGTGAGCCGGCGTCTCGCAAACGGCTCGTATCGCTTGCACGACTAGCCTGCGTCCTTCGACAAGCTCAGGATGAGGGGGATTCTTCGTGGCACGAAGAACAGTCCTCATCTTGAGCTTGTCGAAGGACGCAAGGCGTTGATCCCGTTCCTCTCGCGAGCGCCCGACCGTCAAGGCAAGCGCTGTCCTACACGGCGATGTCCGGGACGAATTCGACGATCTTGTCCGCGGCCGCCGCTTGCGCCTCCTTCACCGCCTTGGCGAAGGCGCGCGGCGAGCGGTAGGGACCGTGCTTGGGGAACTTGGCGGGATCGGCGGGGACGATGCGGCCGCTCTTCGGCAGCACCTTGAAGAAGCCGCCGTCGCGGCCGATGAGCGGGATGATGCTCTTCCGCCGCGAGAACACGCGGCGCATGCTGGCCGACTGCTCCTTGAAGGTGTCGAACTCGTCCTTGTCGACGGCGAACAGCATCTCGTGGGCCTCGACGAACTCGCGCACGAACGCGCGATCGACGATCTGCATGTTGGAGATCACCCAGCAGCTATGCTCGAAGTCCCAGTAGTAGGCGAGGCCGACGAATTCGCCCGCGCGCGTGATGTAGGGATAGAAGGGGAAGGCGCGGCAGGCCATCGAGCGATTATCGCGCTCGCAGAAGGCGACGCCCTTGCACTCGATGGCGGTGCAGCTGTGATGCAGATCCTCGACGATCAGGCGGCTGGCACGGTCATAGGGCTTGAAGCGGTGCCACAGGTCGCTGCGCGACTTCAGCAGGCGCCATTCGGCCTTCTGCACCAGCGGCACGGCGTTCTTGGCCGAGCAGCAGACGGGCTCGCCGCCGTTGAGCGGCGCGCACTGGCGGCCGCAGTCGAAGCGCGCGATCGGCGCCTGGAAGCGCTCGTAGACGCGCGCGAAGTCCTCGGGTTTCGCCGCCATGACCGATGTTCGCCGTTGCCCCTGACGCGAACCGCGCAATAGACGCATGCGTGTGATCCGTCAAGCGCTGCTTGCGCGCGCAGACGCGCCGGCTATCCTTCTCGGATTGCAGAGAGACGACGGCGCGCGGCGCGAGAGGCTGAGCATGGCACGGTTCTGGGTCATCGGCGGCATCTACGCCGACACGCGGTTCGAGCGTCTGGCGGGCGGCGGCGCGGAGGAGCGCATCGGCCCGTTCGCGAGTCACGGCGAAGCCAAGGCGGAATGGCAGCGCCGCGCCTGGGGCACGGTCGACGACGCGCATGCCCGCTACCGCATCGAGGAAGAGGACGAAGCGCGGCAGGCGGCGAAATTCTGGGTCGTCGGCGGCATCTACACCGACACGCGATTCGTCGAGCCCGCCGGCGGGGCCGAGCAGTGGTCGGGCCCGTTCGACAGCTATGAGGAGGCGAAGGCCGAATGGGGCCGCCGCGCCTGGTCTACGGTCGACGACGCCCACGCCCGTTATCGGATCGAGAAGCGGGTCGGCGACCCGCGCGGGTCGGGATGACGATTGCAGGGTGGTTAGGACCGGCGCCGTGCGTCCTTCGACAGGCTCAGGATTGTCGTGCAGGCCGTCAATTGGCGGCGGTCTGTTGCGCGTCGCCGAAGCCGAGCAGCCTGCGGCCGAGGGCGACGGCGGCAACGATCGCCCAGGTGCCTTCCAGGAGCACGAACGGCATGAAGTCGATCAGCCAGGACGACCAGCAGGCGAGGGCCGCGCCGACGAGGTTGAGACCGAGATAGAGGAGGCCGTCGGCACGCAGGTAGCGGAACAGATTCAAGAAGAACGCCAGCAACAGGAATCCTACGCCGACGGAGCCGACGATCGTCGCATGTTCAGCCATCACAGACCTCCGGTCCGTGGCAGGGCCGTCCCTACCGATGCGGGGAAGAGCGAGGTCGTCCCCGCCCAGCGCGATATGAGCAGGAGGCGGCAGGGAGTCAAGGCGGCGTCAGCGCGCGGCAGGCGACCGCCGTCCCCATGGGAAGCAGGTGCGCGGCGGCAGGCGGCCGCCGATCGTCTCGGCGATGCGCAGGCCCTCGTTCCATTTGGCCATGCGCTCGGAGCGGCTGAAGGCGCCGACCTTCAGCTGCGGCACGCCCCAGCCGACGGCGAGATGGACGATGGTCGTGTCCTCGCTCTCGCCCGAGCGCGCCGAGACGATGGCGCCCCAGCCGGCACCGCGCGCCGCGGTCAGCGCCGCCTCGGCCTCGCTCAGGGTGCCGGCCTGGTTGGGCTTGATCAACGCGGTGTTGCAGGCGCCGTCGCGGACGGCGGCGTCGACGCGCCGGGCATTGGTGACCAGAAAATCGTCGCCGACGACCTGCACGGTGGCGCCGACGGCGTGGGTGAAGCCGGCGAGCGACGCGCCGTCGTCCTCGGCCAGCGGATCCTCGATGGAGACGATGGGGTAGCGCGCGAGCCAGCCGAGCAGCAGCTCGCACAAGCCATCGCTGTCGAGCTCGCGCCCGTCGCGGGCCAGGCGGTAGCGGCCGCCGCGTCCGAACTGCGAGGCGGCGATGTCGAGGGAGATGGCGAGGTCGCGGCCGGGCACGAAGCCGGCGCGCTCGATGGCGCGCAGGAGCATCTCCAGCCCCTGCTCGTTGCTGTCGAAGGCCGGCCAGTAGCCGCCCTCGTCGGCAACGCCGCTGAGCCGGTTCGACTCGCTCATGAGCGCGCCGGCGGCACGATAGACCTCCGCGGTCCAGTCGAGCGCCTCGGCAAACTCCTTGGCGCCGACGGCGATGACCATGAAGTCCTGGATGTCGACGCGGCGGCCGGCATGGGCGCCGCCGCCGAAGATCTGGATCTCCGGCAGCGGCATTTGCGCACCCGGCGCGGCGCGCAGCGACTGCCAGAGCGAGAGGCCGCGGACCGCCGCCGCGGCATGGGCGACGGCCATGGAGGTGGCGACGAGGGTGTTGCCGCCGAGGCGGCCATGGTCGCGGGTGCCGTCCAGTTCGGTGAGGATGCTGTCGATCTGCAGCTGGTTGTGCGGATTGCGGCCGTGCAGGGCGTTGTCGATCTCGGTGTTGGCGACGTTCACCGCGCGCGTGACGTCGAGGCCGCCGAAGGCGGTGCCGCCGTCGCGCAGGTCGCGGGCCTCGCCGCTGCCGATCGAGGCGCCGGCCGGCGCGATGGCGCGGCCGACGGCGCCGGCTGCCAGGCGCACCTCCACCTCGATGGTCGGCCGGCCGCGCGAATCCCAGACCCGGCGGCCCTGCACCTTCACGATATGGTCGTCGCCCACCTGGTCTTGCTCGTTGTTCTTGCGCGTTAACCCAGTTTCGTTCCCGCCAGGGCCTTGCGCCACGAATCGGCAACGGCCGCGAGCCGCTCGACGGGTTTGGCCAGCAACCATCCTGCCGTCTTGCGCACCATCGTCTTGTCCGCTTCGGCCGCTATGTACTCGACCGGCGACTTTCCGTCGATGCGCGCCAGCAGCAGGCCCGGCAGCAGGCGGGCCGCCCGGCGCTCAAGGGCGGCCGGCGCCTCCCAGGCGACGCCGGCGCAGTAGGACGCGACCAGCGCGCCGAAGCAATCGAGGAAGCGGGCAGCGGCTTGCGGACGCCACAGGCATTTAAGCAGCAAGTGATTAAGACAGAATGCAAAATCGAAGGCGGGATCGCCGTACCAGGCGCACTCGGCATCGAGGAAGACCGGGCCGCCCGGCCCGACCAGGATGTTCTTCGGGCTGACGTCGCCATGGACCAATGTCCGCTTGGTCTGCGCGGTGACGGCGACCAGGGCGGCCAGCGCGGCGGCATGGTCCGGGTGGGCGCGCGCTGTCGCCTCCAGGTAGGGCTCGAGGCGGATGGCGTGGAAGATCGCGTCGGTGGCGAAGCGGCTGGCCACGGCCGGGTCGTCGGCGGTCCCGGCGTGGATGGCGGCGAGGCTGCGGCCGACCGCGGCGGCGAAGCCGGGGTCGGCACGGCCGTCGCGGAGCTCGGTCTTCCACAGCCGGTATAGCGCGGGATCGAGGAACTCCATGGCGAACAGGCCGGCGGCGGAGTCGTGGCCGCGGATGCGCGGCGCGCTGCCCGGCAGGATGCGGCCGGCGGTCTCCATCCAGGCGACCTCATAGGCGTTGCGCTCGACAGGCGCGCGCCACTCGGCGGCGACCTTCAGCTTGGGCAGGGCGCGCTTGACGCAGAGCGGGCCGCTCGCCAGATCGACCCGCCAGATGTCCGACGACACGCCGCCCGGCAGTGGCGTGAAGCGCGGCCGCTCGCCCGCCGAGACGAGGTTCAGCCGCGACAGCGCCGCCGCCAGTTCGGGTGGCGGTTCCGGCGCGGCGGCATCATGCGGGGGAGTCATTGGCGAATCGGTCGGCAAAGAAGATATTCCTGCACGATTCCTCGGGAGGCTGGGATCTGCATCCTGCGTCCTTCGACAGGCTCAGGATGAGGGATAGTTCTCGTGCCACCAAGATTCGCCCTCATCCTGAGCTTGTCGAAGGACGCAGGGTGGTCATGCGCATTGGAGATGCGCGCGTCACCGACCTCATCCGATCGCATGCACGGGATCGCCGACGCGCACCTCGCCCGGCGTCAGCACCGCGGCGTAGATTCCGGCGCGGGTCTGGTTGTGCATGCTGGTCGTGTGCAGGATCACCGGGTCCATCGGCAGGTCGCCCTGCGGCAGGGTGGTCATGACGCAGCGCTTGCAATGCTCGGTGACCGCGATCTCGACGCCGCCGCCGAGGCGGAAGCGGCGCTCCATCCAGCCCTGCTCGGCAAATCCCTTCTCCTCGCCCATGTCGATGAGCAGATTGGGGCGAAAGCGCGCCGGGGCGAACCGTCCCTCCGGGTGGTGCTCGGCGAATTGCTGTAAACTCGCCGTGGTCAACAGGTGCAGCGGCGCATGGCCATACTCGGAGCGCGCATGCTCCGCGGCCTTGTCGGCCAGATGCACGGGCGCGCCGAGCGCGTCGGTCAGACGAGAGTCGATGTCCGCGCGATCGTTCGTGAGCGCCGTGCCGTCGGGCAGCAGGATCTCGATCGGGGCGGCGGTTCCGTTCCTCCCCGGCGCGGCGGCGTAGCGGGCGGCGAGGGTGACGATGCCGCGCCACTTGCGCCGGCCCTGGGCGGACGACACGACCATGCCGACATCGGGATCGACGATGCCGTAGGCGCGGTCGCCGACGACGCCGTTCGCCGCGATCTCAGCCGTGTCGAGTCGTTCGCCTTGCATCGACTGCACGGGATAGCGCCAGATCTCCGCGATCCGGCCGACAAGCCGCGACGCATTCGCCATGATTCGCTCCCTCACATTCATTGCGGCAGCAACCGCCAGACCGTGGTGTCGCACAATGTGCGGGTCTCCAGCTCGAGGCTGGTCGGCACCTGATAGCGCGCCAGTTCCGCGAGCCCGTCCTGCGGGCGGTAGGTGCGGCCGGGGTCGCCGAGCAGCACATCCGTGCCCTCCGCCGCCAGCATCCGCAGCCAGGCCAGCGTGCGGTCGGCCATCGGTTGTTCGTAGCAGACATCGCCGGCCAGGACCACGTCCCAGGCCGAGGGACGGCCGATCGGGTCGGCGGTCAGGATGCCGATCGCCGCCGCGTTGGCCGCGGCGTTGAGGGCGATGGCGGCGGCGGCATGGGCATCGGTGTCGGCGGCGGTGACGTCGGCGGCCCGGGCCCGCGCCGCCGCAATGGCGGCGAGGCCGCTGCCGGCAGCGAAATCGAGGACGCGCTTGCCGCGCACGACCTCGGGATGATCGAGGACATAGCGCGCCAGCGCCTGCCCGCCCGGCCAGGCGAAGGCCCAGTAGGGCGGCGGCACGTCGCGCGCGGCCAGCACCGCCTCGGTCGCGCGCCACAGCGGCGTCACCTCGGTCGCCAGATGGAGGCGGATCTCAGGAACCAGCGCGGCGGTCGCGAGCACGGTCTGCCCGCGGACGAACGCGGCGCGGGGATCGCTCACGGCACGATCTGACCGCCGAGGATGCCGGCCAGCAGGAGCCAGCCGATCCAACGGTTGGCGCGGAACTTGGCGAGGCAGTCGGCGGGATCGTCGAGATCGACGGCGATGATCTGCCAGGTCAGATGCAGGGCGACGCAGGCGACGGCCAGCATGGCCGGCCAGCCGAGGCCGGCGAGCGCCACGGCCAGCTCGAACAGCCCCACCGCGGCGATGCTGAAGCCGACGAGCCAGGGCTTGGTCCGGTCGCCGAGCCGCAGCGCCGTCGACTTGACCCCGACGAGGGCATCGTCCTCCTTGTCCTGATGCGCGTAGATCGTGTCGTAATGCAGCGTCCAGGCGATGCCGGCGGCATAGAGCGCCAGGGCCGGCGCGCCGATGCCGCCCGTCGCCGCAGCCCAGCCCATCAGCGCGCCCCAGTTGAAGGTGAGGCCGAGGAAGGCCTGCGGCCAATAGGTCACGCGCTTCATCAGCGGATAGGTGAAGACAAGTACCAGCGAGAGCATACCCAGCAGAATCATGAAGCGGTTGAAGGCGAGCAGGATGAGGAGGCCGAGGAGCAGCTGAGCGATCAGGAACAGGATGGCCTGGCGGAGACTCACCTGGCCGCTCGGGATCGGCCGCAGCGCCGTGCGCGCCACGCGGGCGTCGACATCGCGGTCGACGATGTCGTTGTAGGTGCAGCCGGCGCCGCGCATGACCACGGCGCCGACGGCGAAGAGGAGCACGAACGCCAGGATCGGCCAAGCCGCTGCCGGCTCCCGGACCGCGACAGCGACGCCAGCCGGATCGAGGGCCAGGAACAGGCCCCACCAGCACGGGAACAGCAGCAGCCAGGTGCCGATCGGCCGGTCGAGGCGCATCAGCCGCGCATAGGGCCGCGCGGCGGCCGGCAGATAGCGGTCGAGCCAGGTCCGGATGTCGGAGGCCGCCGCCGCCCGTTCGCCGATGCCGGTCTCGCTGGAGTGCGTCATCGGCGCCAATTCTGCCAAGTCCTGGCGGCGATTGCACCCGGGGACGACGAGGGCGCATCGTAGGGGCGAGCGGCGCTCGCCCGTCATTCCGCTGCCGCGACCGTCGGAGTCCTGCATGAACAAGGGCGAGCGCCGCTCGCCCCTACAAAATCACCGCACGTCAGTCGGCAGGGCGGCGCTTGGCCTGGGCCTTGCGGATGTTCGCCGCGCGCGCCCGCTTCTGCGCCGGCGTCGGCTTCTCGCGTTCGGGGACGTTGGGTCGGGGATGGCCCTGAAAGCGGTCCGCCTCCAGTTGACGCGCCGGTCCGATCGTCTCCAGCACCTTCGCGACGTCGGGCGTGTCGGCGACCAGGCGGCCGTCCTCCACATGCGCGTCCGCCTTGCTGACCAGCCATTTCTGATCGTCCCACGAGCCGCTCTCGCGCTTGCCGGCGACGCGCTGCAGGTGACCCGCCTCGCCGATGTCGTGGGTGCGGAAGGCGACGAACTGATCTTTCGGCCGCACCTCGATGTGATAGTACTGTCCGCCGCCCGTCGACCCGGGCTTGCGCCGGCTGCGGCCTTCCGGCTGCGCCCGCGACCGGGCCGTGCGGGACATGGATTGCCACGCCGCCTGGGCTTTCCGGACGTTGCGCTTGGCGGCCGTCCTCTGCTTCGTCGTTGCCATGGCTCGCTCCTGCATTTGCACTCGTCCTGCTGAAAAACGATGAGCGGCTGCGCCGGTTCCGCCGCGGCCGCGCCGCGGCTGTTCGTCGCGCAGGACCTGGCGCCGGCCGCGCAGTTCGAGATCGACGACGGCCGCGCCCACTATCTGCGCAACGTGCTGCGGCTCGGGCCCGATGCCGCCCTGCGCCTGTTCAACGGGCGCGACGGCGAATGGTCGGCGCGGATTCTCCGGTCGGCGAAGAGCCGCGCCGGGCTGATCGTCGAGGACATGCTGCGGCCGCAGGAGTCGGCGCCGGATCTCTGGCTCGTCGCCGCGCCGATCAAGCGCAGCGCGAGCGACAGGTTGGCCGAGAAGGCGACCGAGCTCGGCGTCGCGGCGCTGCAGCCGGTGACCACGCAGCATACCGCGGTCGACCGCGTGAACGCCGAGCGGCTGCGCGCGATCGCGATCGAGGCGGCCGAGCAGTGCGAGCGGCTGACGGTGCCGGAGATCCGGCCGACGGTTTCCTTGAAGAAACTGCTGGAGGCGTGGCCGCCGCAGCGCCGCCTGCTGCTGTGCGCCGAAGCCGGCGACGCCCGGCCGATCGCCGAGGTGCTGCTCGAGCCGAGCCGAGATGCCGGCGTCCCCTGGGCCGTCATGACCGGGCCGGAGGGGGGCTTTGCGCGTTCCGAGCTTGACGCCCTGAGGAAACTTCCGTTTGTTATGCCCGTCGGCCTGGGGCCTCGCATCTTGCGGGCCGACACGGCGGCACTGGCGGCGCTCGCCTGCTGGCAGGCGATCCTCGGGGATGGCCGGCAGCGTCCGCCGCATCGCGCATCCGAATAGCAGCATCAGTCTGGGTCGATCTACCGATGTCAGCGCCTCCGAAGTCGCGCGGCGAGCCCATCACGGACAAGCGTCAGCTTGTCGACTATCTGGCCGCCGGCTGCAAGCCGCGCGCCGATTGGCGCATCGGCACCGAGCACGAGAAGTTCGCCTTCAACCTGAAGGATCTGCGCACGCTGCCCTACGACGGGGCGGCCGGCATCCGCGCCGTGCTCGAGGGCATGACGCGGTTCGGCTGGACGCCGGTGCTGGAGAACGGCAACCCGATCGCGCTCGGCAAGGACGCCTGCAGCATCACGCTGGAGCCCGGCGGGCAGTTCGAGCTGTCGGGTAGTCCGCTCGAAACCCTGCACGACACCTGCAGCGAGGTGAACGCGCATCTCGACCAGGTGAAGCAGGTGGGCGCCGAGCTCGGCATCGGCATGCTCGGCATGGGCTTCAACCCCAAATGGTCGCGCGCGGACACGCCGTGGATGCCGAAGGGCCGCTACAAGATCATGCGCGAGTACATGCCGAAGAAGGGCAAGCTCGGCATCGACATGATGATCCGCACCTGCACGGTGCAGGTGAATCTCGACTTCGCCGACGAGGCGGACATGGTGAAGAAGATGCGCGTCGGACTGGCGCTGCAGCCGGTGGCGACCGCGCTCTTCGCCGATTCGCCGTTCACGGAAGGCAAACCCAACGGCTTCATGAGCTACCGCAGCAACATCTGGACCGACACCGATCCCGACCGCTGCGGCATGCTGCCCTTCGTCTTCGAGGCGGGCTACGGCTTCGAGCGCTATGTCGACTGGATGCTCGACGTGCCCATGTACTTCGTCTACCGCGACGGCAAGTACGTCGACGCCAGCGGCCAGTCCTTCCGCGACTTCCTGCAGGGCAAGCTGCCGGCGCTGCCGGGCGAGAGGCCGGGCATCGGCGACTGGGCCGACCACCTGACGACCGCGTTCCCGGAGGTGCGGCTGAAGCGCTTCCTGGAGATGCGCGGCGCCGACAGCGGGCCGTGGCAGCGGCTGTGCGCGCTGCCCGCGCTGTGGGTCGGGCTGCTCTATGATCAGCAGTCGCTCGACGACGCCTGGGAGCTGTGCAAGGGCTGGAGCATGGCCGAGCGCGAGCAGCTCCGCGCCGACGTGCCGCGCGCCGCGCTCAAGGCGACGTTCCGCGGCCGGCCGGTGCAGGCGCTGGCCAAGGACGCGCTGGCGATCGCGCGCGACGGCCTGCGGCGCCGCGCCGTGCTCGACAAGAAGGGACGCGACGAGAGCCGCTTCCTCGACATCCTCGACCAGATCGCCGACAGCGGCCGCTGCCCGGCCGAGCAGAAGCTGGCGCTCTACGAGAGCAGCTGGAACGGCAGCGTCGATCCGGTGTTCAACGAATTCGCCTACTGAGGGCAGCGGGCGGGAGCGGCTTCCGGCGTCTCGCCGCTTGCCAGGCCGGCGCGGCGATTCACCGAGACCGTACGTCGCCCAGGAGAGCGGGATCGGCGTCGTACGTCCTTCGACAGGCTCAGGATGAGGGTTTTTCTTTGTGCCACAAAGACTCTCCCTCATCCTGAGCCTGTCGAAGGACGCACCATCCTCGTGCAGGCGATGCAAGCTGTTTTCGGGAGGTTGCTCTAGAGCGACGTCAGCTCGATTCGCTCGCGGCGGAACGGGACCGCGGCGGGCGACGGCGCGTCGAACTCGCGCGCGTGGCGGTGGCCGTCATGCACGGCGGCGGCGATGGTGCCGGGCACGAGGCAGTCGCCGATGCGCGCGACCGATTTGATGCCGGCGGCGGCGAGGCCCTGGGGATCCGCCATCAGCTCGCGGTAGAGCCCGTCGTCCGGCCGGCGGATGGTGACGAGAAGGACGGAGCGCGCGGCAATGGTCCGCGGGCGGCCGGTGAAGGCGCAGGCCAGTTCCATCTCGCCATCGCCGATGGCCGCGAGCCGGTGCGAGACGATGATCTCGACCCCGGCCTCGATGAGCCGCGCCTGGATGTAGGGCTGCTCCTGGCTGCCCACGGTCCATTCGGAGACCAGCCCGTTGGGCGTGACCAGGATCACGGACTGCCCCCGCCGGCGCAGCTCTTCGGCGGCGACCCCACCCATGTAATAGGGATCGTCGTCGAGGACGAGCACCGGGCCGGGAATTTCGCGGCCCGCCAACAGGTCGTCGGGCGTGAAGACCTGCGGCCCGTCGGCGCCGGGGATCGCGGCGAAGCTGCTGCGGCCGGCGCCGTCGCGGCGCCAGGACGCGCCGGTGGCGAGCACGACATGGGCGAAGCCGGACTCGCGGATGTCGGCGGCCGTCATGCGGCTCCCGCGGTAGGCGGAGACGTTGGCCATTTTGGCGAGCTGGCCGGTGCGCCAGTCGCGCACGCGCGCCCATTCGCTCAGGCCCGGCAGGCGCGCTTCGCGCGTGACGCGGCCGCCGAGCTCCGCCGTCGCCTCAGCCAGGTGCACCTCGTAGCCGCGCTGGCCTAATGCCCGCGCGCATTCGAGCCCGGCCGGCCCGGCGCCGACCACCAGCACGCTGTCGCCGGAGGATTTCGGCGCGATGATCTCCGGGTGCCAGCCGCGCCGCCACTCCTCGCCCATGGTCGGGTTCTGCGTGCAGCGCAAGGGCACGCCGAAGTAGTCGGAGGCGATGCAGATGTTGCAGCCGATGCATTCGCGGATGTCGTCGATGCGGCCCTCCTCGATCTTCTTCGGCAGGAACGGATCGGCGATGGAGGGGCGGGCGGCGCCGATGAAGTCGAGGATGCCGCGGCGGATCTGCGACACCATGGTGTCGGGCGAGGTGAAGCGGCCGACGCCGACCACCGGCTTGCTGCTGACCTTCTTCACGAAGGTGACGAACGGCTCCTGTGCCGCCTCCTGGGCGAAGCGGGAGGAGCGGGCGTCGATATAGTAGTCGCCGTACTGCACGTCCCAGAGGTCCGGCAGTTCCGCGAGCATGGCCACGACTTGGCGCACCTCGCGCTCGGCGCCGAGATCGGTGAAGCCCGCCAATTCGCCGACATTGAGCCGCACGGCCAGCGCCGCCTTGCCGTCGACGGCCTCGCGCGTCACCTCGATCATCTCGCGCAGCAGCCGCGCCCGGTTCTCTAGGCTGCCGCCATATTCGTCGCCGCGGTCGTTGGTGAGCGGCGAGAGGAACTGCATCGGCAGATAGGCGTGGCCGCAATAGACATAGACGATGTCGAAGCCGGCGGCTATTGCGCGCCGGGCCGCGTCGCCCTGCCAGCGCAGCAGGTCGCGGATGTCCTGCCGGTCCATGCGCCGCGCCTGCGCCGGCTCGAGGAAGGCGGAGGCGATCTCGCCCGGCGCCAGCAGGCCTTGCCGGCTGTAGCGGTTCATGGTGACGCGGCCGCCATGCCACAGCTCACAGCCGGCGAGCGCGCCATGCGCATGCACCGCCTCCGTCATCAGCGCCAGGTCGCGCACGTCGTCGTCGTTCCACAGCCGGCAATGGGCGAAGGGCGTGTCGTCGGAGGTCGGGTGGATCGAGCAGTATTCGGTGTTCACCACCGCCCAGCCGCCCGCCGCCTTCATGCCGCGCATCGCGGCCAGGGTGTGGGGGTAGCCGGAGCCCATGCCGGTGCAGTGCGGCACCTGGTAGAAGCGGTTCTTGGCGGTCTTCGGGCCGATCTTCACCGGCTCGAAGAGGATGTCGTAGCGGGGATCGCGCGGCATCGCAGCCTCACCGGCAATCGCTGGGAGACTCGGACCGACGCCGTGCGTCCTTCGACAAGCTCAGGATGAGGGGTTTTCTTTCTGCCATGAAAATCGGCCCTCATCCTGAGCTTGTCGAAGGACGCACGATCGGCCTGCCAGACTCCTCGTGCCGGATATGCTCGACGCGGAACGGCAGGTCGCCGGCCGGCGGCGCGTCCAGTTCGCGGGCGTAGCGGTGGCCGCTGTGGACGGCGGCGGCGATGATGCCGGGATTGAGGCAGTCGCCGATGCGCGTGACCGAGCGGATGCCGGCGGCCGCGAGCGCGGCCCGGTCGGCGACCAGCGCGTCGTAGACCTCCGTGTTCGGCAGGCGCGAGGTGACCATGACGGCCGATCGCGCGGGCAGGCGGCGCCGGTGGTCCGTGTAGGCGCAGGTGATCTCGATCTCGCCGTCGCCGACGGCGGCGACGCTGTGGCCGACGACGACCGCGATCCCGGCCTCGATCAGCTGCGCCTGGATGTAGGGCTGCTCGAGGCTGGCCTCGGTCCAGGTGGACACCGTCCCGGCGGGAGTCAGGAGGGTGACCTCCAATCCGCGGCGGCGCAGCTCTTCGGCAATGACGCCGCCCATGTAGTAGTGGTCGTCGTCGAAGACGACCACGGGGCCGGCGATCGCCGCGCCGGCGAACACGTCCTCCGGCGTGAAGACATCGGCGCGGTCGCTGCCGGGAATCGCGCGCGGATGGGTGCGGCCGACGCCGTCCCGGCGCCAGGCGGCGCCGGTGGCGATGACGACGTGGGCGGCGCCGAACTCGCGCACGTCCGCCGCGGTCAGACGGCTGTCGCGATAGACGTTGACGTTGGCGAGACGCTGGATCTGGCCGATGCGGTAGTCGCGCACGCGGATCCATTCGCCGAGGCCGGGCAGCTTTGCCTCCTGGACGACGCGGCCGCCGAGCTCCGTCGTCGCCTCGGCGAGATGCACCGCATAGCCGCGCTGGCCGAGAGCCCGGGCGCATTCGAGGCCGGCGGGGCCGGCGCCGACGATGAGCACGGAGTCCTCCGAGTCCTTTGGCGCGATGACCTCCGGATGCCAGCCGCGCCGCCATTCCTCGCCCATGGTCGGGTTCTGGGTGCAGCGCAAGGGCACGCCGTTGCCGTTGGAGGCGACGCAGATGTTGCAGCCGATGCATTCGCGAATGTCGTCGAGGCGGCCCTCCTCGATCTTCGCCGGCAGGAACGGATCGGCGATGGAGGGTCGCGCGGCGCCGATGAAATCGAGGATGCCCCGCCTGATCTGCGACACCATGGCGTCGGGCGAGGTGAAGCGGCCGACGCCGACGACCGGCTTGCTCGTGACCTGCTTGACGAAGGCGACATAAGGCTCCTGCGCGCCTTCCTTGACGAAGCGGGAGGAGCGCGAATCGACGACGTAGTGGCCGAGCTGCACGTCCCACAAGTCGGGCAGCTCGCCGAGCAGGGCGAGGACCTCGCGACCCTCGCGCTCGCTGGTGATGCCGTCGGGTCCATGGAACTCGTCGACCATCAGCCGCACGGCGAGCGCGGTGTCAGGACCAATGGCCTCGCGCGTGTCGAGGATCATCTCCTTCAGCAGGCGGGCACGGTTCTCCAGGCTGCCGCCGTACTCGTCGCCGCGCTGGTTGAAGCGGCGCGACAGGAACTGCACCGGCAGGTAGCCGTGACCGGCATAGACATAGACGATGTCGAAGCCGGCGCACACCGCCCGCTTCGCCGCCTCCGCCTGCCACCGGCGGAGGTTGCGGATGTCGTCCTTGTCCATCGGCCGCGCCTGCACGGGATCGTAGGAGTAGCCGGGCTGATGGCCGGGCGCGATCAAGCCCTCGCGGCTGTAGCGATTGTGCGTGTGATAGCCGCCATGCCACAGCTCGACGCCCGCGAGCGCGCCGTGCTCATGTACGGCCTCGGTCATCAGCCGCTGGTCGCGCACGTCGTCGTCGCTCCACAGCCGGCAATAGGGGTAGGGCGCATCCTCGGAAGAGGGATGGATCGAGCAGTATTCGGTGTTGACCACGGCCCAGCCGCCGGCGGCCTTCATGCCGCGCATGGCGGCCAGGGTCTGCGGCCAGGCCCAGCCCATGCCGGAGCAGTGCGGCACCTGGTAGAATCGGTTCTTCGCCGTCTTCGGCCCGATCTTCACCGACTCGAACAGGATGTCGTAACGCGGATCGCGCGGCATGCGCCCCTCCAGCCCCGCCGCGAGATTAGGACCCCGCACGGGAGGCGGTCAAAGCGCCCATCCAACCAATTTCCTACCAATCGAGGTCGACGGCTTCGGTGAGGAACCTCATCAGCGGGCGGACCGAGCGGCAGGCGTCGGCACAGCGGTCGATGAAATCGGCGCTCGTCACCTCGGCGTCAGCGAAGGCGACCGAGGCGAAGAAACTCTTGCGCTTGAGGTCGTCGACGAAGGGATGGGCAGGATCGTAGCCCTGCGGCGGCCGCGTCAGGCCGTCGCCCTCGATCGTCTTGACGGCGCGGCGGACCTTGCGCCAGCCGTCGGCATCATAGGCGATCGCGTCGCGCACCTTCTTGAGCAGCGGCGGCTCCGGCAGCCAGAGGCCGCCGCCGATGAAGCACTCGCCGGGATCGAGGTGGAAATAAAAGCCGGGCGCGTGCACGTCGGTGCTGGTCTGCTTGTGGCGGAAGTGGGCGGCCACATGAGTCTTGTACGGCGACTTGTCCCTCGAGAAGCGGGTGTCGCGGTAGATGCGGAACATGGAGCCGCCGGAGGGACGCGGGTCGGCGTCGAAGGCGGGGGCCAGCTTGCGCAGCGGCGTGGCGAAATCGGCGATGAAGCGCAGCATCGGCTGCTGCACGTCCGCGACGTAGCGGGCTTTGTTGTCCTGGAACCAGGCCCGCTCGTTGTTGCGTTCGAGGTCGCGCAGGAACTTGAAGAGGCGGGAGGTGAAGTGAGGCTCGGCAGGCATGGGATGCTCCGGCGTCTCCTGTCACGTGGCTCTACCTGGGCGCAGCCGCCGGCGGCTCGTCCTATCGGCCGACCGTCAGCACGGGGTTGCCGAGGACGGCGGAGCGCGGCGCGATGCCGAGGCCGGGGCGGTCGGGTGCGGTCATGCGGCCGCCGCGACGCTGCGGCGCGCCCGTCGCGATGCTGCGGGTGACGTAGCTGTTGAAGTCGGTGGCGGAGAACAGGAACTCCGCCGGCGTCGACTGCGCGAGATGGGCGATGGCCGAGGTGACGATGTCGCCGCCCCAGGTATCCTCGATGGTCATGGCCACGCCGGCGGCGACGCAGAGGTCGCGCATCTCCCGGGCGCGGGTGAGGCCGCCGACCTTGGAGATCTTGAGATTGATGACGTCCATGGCGCGGTCGGCGATGGCGCGCAGCAGGATGCCGATGCCGTCGATGGTCTCGTCGAGGATGAAGGGCAGCGGCGTGCGCTCGCGCACGGCCAGGCACTCCTCGTAGGTGCGGCAGGGCTGCTCGATGTAGACGTCGAGGTCGTCCACCGCCATGACGACCCGGGCCGCCTCGTGCATGGTCCAGCCGGTGTTGCTGTCGGCGATCAGCACGTCGCCGGGCTTCAGCGCCTTGCGGCAGGCGCGGATGCGGGCGATGTCGACGTCGGCGTCACCGCCGACCTTGAGCTGGAACTTGCGGTAGCCCTCGGCGCGGTAGGCCTTGACCCGCGCCGCCATCCTCGCCGGCGTGTCCTGCGAGATCGCGCGATAGAGCCGCACGTCCGGCTGCTGCGCGCCGCCGAGCAGGACATAGACCGGCAGCCCCACCGCCTGTCCCAGGATGTCCCAGCAGGCCACGTCGACCGCCGACTTGACGTAGGGATGGCCGCGCATCGCCTCGTCCATGCGCCGGTTGAGCAGGCCGAGATGGGTGGGGTCGAGGCCGATGAGCTGCGGCGCCAGCTCGGCCAGGCCGGCGCGCACGCCCGCCGCATAGGCCGGCAGATAAGCCGGCCCCAGCGGGCAGCACTCGCCATGGCCGGTGATCCCGGCGTCGGTCTCGACCGCGACGACCGTGGAGTCGAACAGCTCGACGGCGTTCTCATTGGACCAGGCGTAGCGTCCCTCCTTCAGCGGCAGGTCGACCTGATAGGCGCGGATGGCGATGATCTTCATGGTCAGTTTGTCCCCCTCGGATATGCAGAGCCGGCAGGAGTTCGCCCCGCCGCCAGCGAGCGGCCGCGAGTCACCAGCCGAACTCGGAATAGATCTCGCGCTCGCGTGCCATCCGGATCGCCGCCTTCACATACGGGATCATATTGTCCGGCAGCCGGTCGAGCCTGAACCAGGATAGATCACCGCACTTGTGCGGCTCCATGTTCATCGGCTCTCCGGTCCACGTCCCGGCCGAGAAAAAGAACGAGACGCGTTCATCGGCAGCCCTGCGGTGCATCACGTGACACAGGAAGAGGTCGGCAGGATGTATGAGCACCCCGGATTCCTCCCTGGCTTCGCGCACCATGGCCTGTCGCGCGCTCTCGCCACGTTCGATGTGGCCGGCGACCACACTGTAGCTCCCGTCCTCATAGCCGGTGTTCTGGCGCAGCGAGAGCAGCGTGCGCTCGTCTCTAAACAGCAGCAGATGTGTTTCCGGAACGACGGTGTGGCGCGGTGACATCCTGTAAACCTGCTCGATATGCTGGGGTCACATTCGGGTAGCGACTCAGATCGAGGCCATGTAGCCGCCGTCGATGTAGAGGCACTGGCCGGTGACGTAGGCGGCGGCGTCGGAGCAGAGGAACACGGCGGCGCCGACGAGATCCTCCAGCCGGCCGAAGCGGCGCAGCGGGATCTTGGCCAGCATCGCATCCTGCCAGGCCGGATCTCGGTAGAAGACCTCCGTGAGATCGGTGCGGAAATAGCCGGGGCCGATGGCGTTGACGCGGATCGCCCGGCCCGCCCATTCGGCCGCCAGCGCCCGCGTCATGCCCAGCAGCCCGCTCTTCGAGGAGCCGTAGGGCACGGCCGTGGGCACGCCCACCTCGGAGGTGAGCGAGCAGACGTTGAGGATGGCGCCGCCGCTGCCGTCCGCCATCAGCCGCGCGGCGGCCTGGGCGCAGAAGAAGGCGCCCTTCAGGTTGGTGTCGAGGATGCGGTCCCACAACGCCTCGTCGACGGCGAGCGAGTCGCGCACCTCCTCGACGCCGGCATTGTTGACGAGGATGTCGAGCCCGCCCAGGGCGTCGCCGGCCGCCGCGACGCCGCGCCCCATCGCCGCCGCGTCGCGGACGTCGAGGGCGAGGCCGTGCGCGCGGCGGCCGGCGGCGCGGACAGCCTCCAGGGTGGCCGCCAGCGACTCGCTGCCGCGCGCGGCGACTGCGACGTCCGCCCCGGCGCGCGCCAACCCGACCGCCAGGGCCTGGCCGATGCCGCGGCTGGCGCCGGTCACCAGCGCCTTGCGTCCGGCGAGCGAGAAGGAGGGGTTGTCGGTCGTCATCCGGCCTTCGTCAGCAGGAGACTCGGGTCGACGGCGTTGCGTCCTTCGACAGGCTCAGGATGAGGAGCATTCCTTGTGCCACCAAGATTTCTTCCTCGTCCTGGGCTTGTCGAAGGACGCAGGATGGTCGTGCAATCGAGATGTTTCGATCGGCGCGTATGCCTTGTATAGAAGCCGCTGCCATCAGCCATGTCCGCCACAATGACCGAGAGCCGCAGCGACGACAATCCCACCGCCGAGGCGCGCCGCCTGGCGCGGGCCGGAGACTGGCGCGCGGCGGAGGCCGTCGTCGCCCGGCTGATCGCCGCCGCCTTCGGCCTGCCGGTGGCCGCGGTCGAGATCAACCGCGACCGCTACAGCCTCAACTCGCTCAACGGCTTCGTCGCGACGCAGGACGGCCGCGACTTCTTCTTCAAGTTCCACCAGGAGGAGGGCGAGACGGACACGGTCGGCGAGTATTATCGCGCCGAGGTGTTGCGCGAGGCCGGCTTTCCCGTCGACATGCCCTTGCATGTCTCGGGCGAAGTGGGGCGGCAGATCCTGCTCTATCGCCGCCGCGGCGACCCGCGCCTGGCCGACCTCTGCCGCGCCGTCGAGCTAGGCGAGGCCGGCGCAGATCCGGCGCCGCTGGTCGCGGTCCAGACGGCGCTCGACCGTCTGATCGGCGAGCGCTACCTGGCGACCCTGCACGCGACGACGGCGGCCGCGGTGGCCGCCGAATCCATCCACCGCCTGTTCCATGCGCGCCTCGTCGATGCCGGGCGCGACGACGCGCTCGGCGGCCGCGCGCGCCGCTTCTATCTCGACCGGACGTTCCGCTTCCCCGGCGCCACCCTGGATTGGCGTGACCTCGCCGACCGGCGCTGGCGCCTCAACGGCGTCGCCTATCGCCGCACGCTGCGGGAGCTGTTCGAGGAGAGCCGCACGCGGCTGCGGCCGGATCGCCTGGCGGGTCACGGCGCGGTCGTCGCCCATGGCGACGCGCACAACGCCAATGTCTGGGCGGAGCGGAGCGGGGGAGCGCCGGGGCTCGTCTTCTTCGATCCGGCCTTCGCCGGCAGCCATGTCCCGGCGCTGCTGGCGGAGACCAAGGCGACCTTCCACAACATCTTCGCCCATCCGCTCTGGCTCTACGACGCGCCCCTCGCCGATGCCCGCTTCCAGGTGCGGGCGGTCGCCGCCGGGGATATCCTGGAGGTGGAGACTGACTGGCGACTCTCGCCGCTGCGGGCGGCGTTCCTGGAGAGCAAGGCCGAACTGGTCTGGCGGCCGCTGCTGGCCGCGCTCGCGGCGCGCGGCTGGCTGCCGGCCGACTGGCGGCGGATCGTCCGCTGCGCGCTGTTCTGCTGCCCGACCCTGGTGATGGACCTGCGCGCCGGCGGCGGCGCCGATCACACCCTGGCCACCTCCGCCCTTGGCCTCGCCGTCGCGGTGAGCATGGGCAGCGAGCCGGACGCCGCGGCCGATCCTTTGTCCCGCATGATCGAGTCGATCGCGCCGGCGCACTGAGCGGTTGCCGATTGCCTCGCCCTCAACCGATCGCCGCCCGCACCACCGGCCCGCGCACCGCAAGGAACTCCTCCACCGCCGCGGCGAAGCCGCCCAGCTCCGCCTCGGTCATGGGCAGCGACAGGCTGATGAAGCCGCGCCGCGCCATGTACTGGCCCTGGTCGAGGAGATCGAGATGCAACAGCTTCTGCAGGTCGGCGATGGCCGCCGCGGCGGCTGCATCCGCAGGCCACAGGTCCTGCGGCTTGCTCACGGGGCCGCGGTGAAAATGCAAAGCCATGATCGAGCCGACGCCGAGCGCTTGCAGCGGCACGCCCTGCGCGGCGGCGAGCGCGTTCAGCCGCTCGCGCAGCCGGTCGCCGGCGCCGTTGAGGCGATCGGCCGCCGCCGGCGTGTAGAGGTCGCGCAGCCCGGCGAGGCCGGCCGCCATGGAAATGACGTTGTTGTTGAAGGTGCCGGCATGGGAGACCGCGTCGGCGCGGTTGGGATCATAGCGCGCCATGATATCGGCGCGGCCGCCGAAGGCGCCGAAGCTGGCGCCGCCGCCGAGATACTTGCCGAAGCTAGTCATGTCCGGCGTCACGCCCCGCAGCTTCTGCAGGCCGCCGGGCGACAGGCGCGAGGTCATCACCTCGTCGAAGATCAGGACGATGCCGTGCCGCGTGCAGGCGTCGCGCAGCGCATCGAGAAACTCGGGGGTGGCGGCGATGCCACCGCCACTGCCTTGCATCGGCTCGATCAGCACCGCGGCCAACTCCGCGGCGTGCCTCTCGATCAGCGCGCGCGTGCCCTCGACGTCGTTGTAGGTCGCGTAGATCCAGGGGAAGGGCGCATTGATGCCGGCCTTGTGCTGGCCGAAATAGAAGACGCCGCCGTGATAGGCGCCGTGGAACACCATGATCGCCGCGCGGCCGGTGAACAGCCGCGCGGTGGAGATGGCGAAGAGGTTGGCCTCGGTGCCGGAGTTGCAGAAACGCACGCGCTCCACCGACGGGAATCGCTTGCACAACTCGGCGGCAAGGTCCGCCTCATAGGAATTGGGGCCGCCGAGGGCGATGCCGTCCTCCACCGCCTTGCGGATAGCGGCCTGGATCACCGGGTTGGAGTGGCCGTAGAGGCCGGCCGTGTACTCGCCGAGGAAGTCGGCATAGACGTGGCCGTCGAGGTCGCGGAGGTTGCAGCGCTCGCCGCCGGCGATGGTGAGCGGGAAAGGCGAATAGTGCAGGATCGTACGGGTGTTGCCGCCGGGCATGGACGCGGCCGCCTTGCGGTGGCGCGCCGCGCTCTTCGGGTTGGCGGCGACATAGCGCGCCTCGGCTTCCGCGGCGGCGGCGGCGAGATCGGCGTTGGGGCGGTGGCGAAGCTGTTGCATGGCGTGGTTCCCGACGTTGCTGCCGCGACGATGACCGATAAATCGACGGCTGTCATGTGGCGCGAAGACCCGCGCGAGGTCACCCGCCGGACTGCCAGGTCCTGATCGCGTCGATCGGGTAGAGCAGCATGATGATGTTGAGGGTGAGGTTGTCGCGGATGGCGTAGCCCACGGCGAGCTCCAGCAGGATCGCGAGGATCACGGAGACGGCGACCGGCAGGCGCGCCGCCAGCCAAAAGCCGAGCAACATGAAGCCGAGGTCGCTGACCGAGTTCACGACGCTGTCGCCGCTGTAGCCGAGCGAGATGGTGGCCGCACGGTAGCGGTCGATGACCATCGGCGAGTTCTCGAGAATCTCCCACGCACTCTCGATCAGCAGGGCGGCGACGGCACGCGGGCCCAAGGTCCAGCGCCGCGCCGTCAGCCACATCAGCGCGTAGAACAGCAACCCGTGGATGAGGTGCGAGGGCGAATACCAGTCGGCGAGATGCTGCGAGTTCTCGGCGCTCAGCACGTCGCCGTGCCAGAGTTCCACGCTGCCGCAGCGGCAGATCGGCGGCTGGCCCATCGCGTACAGGATGGCGGCGGTCGCGGCGACGATCCCGAGGCCGAGCAGCGCGACGACCCGCGGCGGGAGTCGGGTGACGGTCAAGCCGGGAACCCGCGCGGCGCGATCGGGTTAGTCGCTATGCCCGAAGTAACGTCCGAACCCCGCGCAAGGCGCGGCGGAAGGGGGGTGCCTGCGTTAACCACGCGCGCGAATCCTTGTTTGTCCCGTGCTGTTCCCTCGACGCCACCGGCGGATTCGTGTATGGTCCCTTGCGGGTGGAAGTGGCGGCATCCGTCGCCTGCTCCTTGAGCGCAACAAGCACAACAGCGTCGGAGCCCAGTAAAGCATGATTCGGACCGAGACGAGAGGCGCCCGTCGGACAGGCGCGGGCAGGACGGCGGCGGTCATGCTGGCCGTAGCGATGTCCGCCGGCTTGGCGGCCGCAGGGACAGCGGAGGCGGCGGACGATGTCGGCGCCTGCCTCGCCCATATCGACGGCGCGGAGAAGACGCACAAGATCCCCGAGGGGTTGCTGAAATCCATCGGCTTCGCCGAATCGGGCCGGACCGTCGACGGCCGCCGCGGCGCCTGGCCGTGGACCGTCAACGCGCAGGGAGAGGGACACTATTTCGACTCGAAGGAAGAGGCCGTCGCCTTCGTGCAGGAGCTGCAGGCACAGGGCGTGAGCGTCATCGACGTCGGTTGCATGCAGGTGAACCTTTACTATCATCCGCAGGCCTTCGCCTCGCTCGACGCGGCCTTCGATCCCGCCACCAACGTCGCCTATGCCGCGAAGTTCCTGACCTGGCTGCACGACGAAACGAAGGACTGGGCAACTTCCGCGCGCTACTACCATTCGCGCACGCCGTCTCTCGGCCGCGCCTATGCAGGGCGCCTGACCGTCAACGCCTTCGGCAAGGTGATCAGCAGCGTCGGCCCGATCGTGCCCTTGACCAAGGAGGAGCGACGCATCCTGGCGGCGGACGTGGCCGAGCGCATGGCGGCCACCGACGAACTGCTGGCCAAGTCGCGCGCCATGCGGCAGCCGAAGAAGACGACGGCGCTGACCGCGGTCGAGCAGGCCGCGGTGTCGGTCGAGCCGGCGGCCGGATCGACGAACCGCTCGGGATTCACGCCGACGCGGGAGGTCGCCGCGTCGGCCGATGCGGCATCGCCCCCGCCGGCAACGGCCCGCAACAAGAACCGCTAGCCTTTGCCGCCGCCGGCCGCTTGTCCGGCGATGCAAACTGCGCCATCGTCCACGTTTTCCGGGGAGAATGCGATGGCCGCCGCCCGCAAAGTCATCATCACCTGCGCCGTCACCGGCTCGATCCACACGCCGACGATGACGCCCTACCTGCCGGTGACGCCGGAGGAGATCGCGCGCGCCGCGATCGACGCGGCGGAGGCCGGCGCCGCCATCATCCATCTGCATGCGCGCGATCCCAAGGACGGAAAGCCGACGCCCGATCCTCAGGTCTTCATGCAGTTCCTGCCGCGCATCAAGCAGAGCAGCGACGCCGTGCTCAACATCACCACCGGCGGCGGCCACGGCATGACCCTGCAGGAGCGCATGGCCGGCGCCGTCGCGGCGAAGCCGGAGATGGCGACCTGCAACATGGGCTCGATGAATTTCGGCCTCTTCCCCATGCTCGACCGCTACAAGGAGTGGAAGTACGCGTGGGAGCCGAAGCATCTCGAGGGCTCGCGCGACTTCATCTTCCGCAACACCTTCAAGGATATCGAATTCCTGATGAAGGAACTGGGCGAGGGCTGCGGCACCCGCTTCGAGTTCGAGTGCTACGATGTCGGCCATCTCTATACCCTCGCCCACTTCCTCGACCGCGGAATCGTGAAGCCGCCGCTGTTCGTGCAGACCATCTTCGGCATCCTCGGTGGCATCGGCGCCGATCCCGAGAATGTCGCGCACATGAAGCGCATCGCCGACAAGCTGTTCGGCGACCAGTATCACTGGTCGGTGCTGGCCGCCGGCCGCCACCAGCTGTCCTTCGTCAGCATGGCCGCCATCATGGGCGGCAACGTCCGCGTCGGGCTCGAGGACTCGATCTATGTCGGCAAGGGCCAGCTGGCCAAGAGCAACGCCGAGCAGGTGACGCGCATCCGCACCATCCTGGAGGCGTTGTCTTTGGAGGTGGCGACGCCGAAGGAGGCGCGCGAAATGCTCGACCTCAAGGGCGGCGACCAAGTGGCTTTTTGAGCCGTTAACCATTCCGTAACGGCGATCAGCGCTAATCACTGTCCGCACGCAATCCGACGGCGGCCCGGGCTGAATGCGTTCGGCCGGGTTGGTTTGCCGTCGCTATGGAACTGCCGGCGCATCGGCAGTGAACGGCAGTGGCCACACGTCCGACGAAGGACCGGCATCCCGCGGTGGCGGAGGCCGGGACCGCGCCATGGAGATGATGTCTGGCTGGCGACGGCGCTTCCTGTCCGTGGCCGGTTGCGGCGCGCTCGCGGTCTATCTCGCCGCGTCCGTCGTCGTCCTGGCGGAAATCCGTTCCGCCGGGCTGCTGCTTGCCTATGCCACGCAGCTGGGCGCTGTGCTTATCCTCGGAACATGGGCGGTCCGCCAGCTCATGGTTCTGCGGCGCACGCGCGCAGCGCTGACGGCGGCCAACGCGGATCTGCGGGGGGCGCAGGCCTCGCTCGCCACCAGCAACAGCGCGCTGCGCCTCACGAAGGACGAGCTGAAGCGCGCCCGTCAGCAGCTCGTGGACGGCATCGAGGGGTTGGCAGACGGGTTCGCGCTCTACGATTCCGACGATCGGCTCGTGATCTGCAACCGTCGCTATCGCCAGCTTTACGCCTCGGAGTCCCACGCGCCGGCGCCGGGCACGCGGTTCGAGGACATGCTGCGCAACCACGTCATGGCCGGCCGTGTGCCGAGCGCCGTCGGACATGAAGAGGCGTGGGTCGCCGAGCGGCTGGCGCAGCATCGCGATCCGCACGGCCTCTTCGAGCGCAACATCTGCGGACATTGGTACCGCTTCAGCGATCGCCCGACCTCGGACGGCGGCACGGTGACGATCTTCACGCCGATCGACGAGCTGAAGCAGCGCGAGCAACGGCTGCGCGAGAACCAGGCGATCCTGCAGAGCATCCTCGACCACATCCCGGTGACCGTCGGCATCACCGACCGCGACCGCCGCATCGTGCTCATGAACAAGCGCCTGGAAGCGCTCTACGGCGTCAGGCTAGCGGATGTCGCCGGCCGCAGCCTCGCCGAGGTGAGGCCGAGCCGGTACAACCGCGACAGCGCCGCCGAGGATCACCGCCGCGTCATCGAAACCGGCACCCCGATCGTCGGTCGCGAGGATCACTATGCCGGCGAGCAGGGCGAGGAATCCTGGATCACCAGCGTGGTGCCGATCAAGGACGAGAGCGGCGCAGTTCAGTACGTTCTGCGCACGACGGTGGAGGTGCCGCAGCTGGCGACGGCCAACCGCGGACTCGCCGACTATCGTGCCTTTCTCGTCGAGGCCGAGCGCTTGGCGCGTCTGGCCTCCTGGCATCAGAGGCTGGGAACGCATGACGGGCTCGCGTGGTCGGAGAATGTGATCGACGTCTTCGGACTCCCGCCGGACCGCCTCGGCAGCAACGCCGATGTTCTCGCCCTCGTCCATCCGGATGATCGCGAACGCATAGCCCGGCTGCTCCACAAGGCGGTGGAGCGCCCGGGTCTCTACGAGACCGAGTACCGGATCGTCCGGCCGGACGGAACGACGGCGTGGATCCGCGGCATCGCCAAGGTGCAGCAGGATTCGTTCGGCAAGCCCTATCGCCTCATCGGCACGATCCAGGACATCACCAAGCAGAAGTTCGTCGAGACGGCGCTGCGCGAGAGCGAGGAACGCTTGCGGACGTTCATGCGCAACGCGCCGGCGGCGATGGCCATGAAGGATACGGACCGGCGGTTCCTCATGCTCAACGGCTGGGTCGAATCGGCCTACGGGAGGCCGGCGCGGGAGCTGATCGGCCGCCGCGCCGTGGACATCTTCCCCTCGGAGGGGACCCGTGCCCTGGACGCCATGGAATCCGAAGTCATGGCCACCGGCGGGACGGTCACCCGCGAGGTCCATTTTCCGGAGCGGGAGCGCCTGCCATGGACCTACGAGGTCAGGTTCCCGATCCGCGACGGCGCCGGCGCGATCACCGCGATCGGCGGCATCGCCATAGACATCGCCGACCGCAAGCGCGCGGAATTGGCGCTGCGCGACAGCGAGGCGCGCCTGCGCCGCGCGCAGCAGCAGGCGAAGCTGGCCTATTGGCACTGGCAGCTGGACGCGGAGAGGTATCAGTGGGCGCCCGGGTCCGGGCTCATCCTGGGCATGCCGGATGCCGAATTGCCCGGTACCGAAGCTGCCTTCTACGAGCGGCTCCATCCCGACGACCGCAAGCGCATGCATGGCGTCTACGAGTCGGTCCAGGCCGGACGAGACAGCTATACGGCGGAATACCGGATCGTCCGTCCGGACGGAGAGATCATCTGGGTCGAGGAAACGGGCGCGGTCGAGCGCGATGCCGCGGGACGCCGCGTATCGGTCGCCGGCATCACGCAGGACATCACCGAGCGGAAGCAGGCCGAGCGCGCGCTGCGCGAGGGCGAGGCGCGGCTGCGGCGGGCGCAACAGCAGGCGCGCCTCGCCTACTGGAGCTGGCAATTCGCCTCCGATGGGACGCCTGAGGAATATCGATGGTCGCCCGGCTCCGGCCCGCTCCTCGGCGTCGCCGACGGCGACATGCCGAAGAACGATGCCGAGGCCCGGGAGGTGATGTATGCGGACGATGTCGGACGCGTCCGGCGCCTCTATGACGACGTGCGCGCCGACCTCGACCAGTACGTCGTCGAATACCGCGTGACCCGTCCTGACGGCGCAATCGCCTGGGTCCGCGAGATCGGCGAGGTCGTGCGCGACGGCGACGGCCGGCGGGTGGCGGTGGAAGGGACGCTGCAGGACATCACCGGCCAGCGCGCGCTCGAGGAGCAGCTCGTGCAATCGCAGAAGATGGAGGCGATCGGCCACCTCACGGGCGGCATCGCCCATGATTTCAACAATCTGCTGGCCGTGATCCTGGGCAACCTCGAGCTCCTGGCGGAAGAGCTGCCCGGCCATGCCGGCGCCCGGCAGAAGATCGAGGCCGCGCTCCGTTCGACGTTGCGCGGGTCCGACCTGACGCATCGGCTGCTCGCCTATGCGCGCCGGCAGCCGCTGGCGCCGAAGACGACGCGGGTCGACGACCTGATCCGCAACATGCGCGATCTCCTGCTGCGGCCGCTCGGCCCGACGATCGCGGCGACGTTCGCGCTGGACGACGGGCTGTGGCCGGCAGAGATCGATCAGGCGCAGCTGGAGACCTCACTGCTGAACCTCGTCATCAACGCACGCGACGCCATGTCCGTCGGGGGCCGGCTCGTGATCGAAGCTGCCAATCTCACCGTCGGCCCGGACGACGGGCGGGATGCCGCGAGTCTGACGTCGGGCGACTATGTCCGCATCGCCGTGTCGGACAGCGGCGTCGGCATGAGCGAGGCGGTGAAGGCCCGCGCCTTCGACCCGTTCTTCACCACCAAGGGAGTCGGCCAGGGCACGGGGCTCGGGCTGAGCATGGTCTATGGCTTCGTCAAGCAGTCCGGCGGCCATATCGAGATCGACAGCGCGATCGGGCGCGGGACGACGGTCCGCATCTTCCTGCCGCGGGCGCGAAGCGCGACGCTGTCGTCCGTCGCGGCGCTGGCCGACGCCGACCGCACGCGCGCCATGGGGAGCGCCGGAATGAAAGGAGCGACAGATGAGCGAGCGACGGCTGCTGGTGGTTGACGACGAGCCCGATTTCGCCGATTTCGTCGGCAAGGCGGCGACCGACCTCGGCTTCGTCGCGCGCGTGTGCACGCGCTCGGTCGATTTCCGCCGCGTCTATGCGGAGTTCGGCCCGACCCACATCGTGCTCGATGTCGTCATGCCCGATGTCGACGGCATCGAGATCATGCAGTGGCTGGCGGCCCAGGGAGCCACGGCCAAGGTCATCCTCACCACCGGCTACAATCCGAAATATGCCCGCATGGCCGGGCTGTTCGGGACGGAGGGCGGCGTGCAAATGGTCGACACGCTGACCAAGCCGGTCCGCCTCGCCGATCTCCGCGCCGCGCTGGCGTGAGCGGCCCGCAGGGGCCGAGCGCGGCACACCGCAAGACATCATAAAGACAACGTTAAGGTAAACGCTCACGTTGCCGCGAAGGGCGACGTCTTTCTCCCGTGACCTTAAGCGGCGTTTAATAGATACTTTGATAGAATTCGAGACAATAACGCTGCAGTTAAAAAGTATTTAAGCATCGATCATTGTCCGGATCAGGCCGCATTACGGCGCGTGGCGATCGAGAGCTGGGAGCACGGGATGACGATCGATGGGACGGGCGCCGCGGCGCGGCGCGTCAGGCTGGAGCTGCAGCCGTCGCTCAGGACTCTGGGCGTCGGCGACGATGCCTTCATCGTCATCGGCAACATGCCGGCCGGGTCGCATCTGTCGGCCGGATACGGCAACGCCGATCGCAGCTGGCTGGTGCCGGCGACGGAGTTCAACCATCTCGACATCATCGCCCCGGGCGACGGCGCCCAGGCCATCGTCCTCAATGTCCGCGTCGTGTCGCTCGATCCCGAACGGGACAGCTTCGCCTCGACCATCGCCCGCTTCGACATTCACATCGCCCCCGACGGGGAAGTCTCGACCTCGATGCCGCGCCGTGCCGACGCCGCCCCGGGTCAAGGGCGGACCATGTTTCCGGCGATCGCCGGCCGTCCGGTCGTGGTCGACCGCTCGCGCGCCGACCGCTACCTGCCGCTGGTCGATTCCGAGGACGAGCTGCCGCAGGACGTGCGTGAGGCGAGCCGCGCCCTGACCCGCGCGGCGGATCATGGCGGCGACGCCGGCGCGGCGGCGCGCTTCGCCCGCGCCATGGCCCGCTGGCAGGCGCAGGAGCTGCAGCGCTGGGCCTATCGCGAGGCGCAGATGGTGCGCCGGCACCAGCAGGAGCTGGCCGGCATGGCCACCCGCCTGCGTGTCGTCGAGGGCGGCCGCGACGTCGGCCTGGACGAGCGTTGGAACGCGAAGCTCGCCGAGTTGGTGACGGCGCAGGGCTCGGAGCTTCCGGCCCGCCCGCAGGACGGCGACGACGCCTACGCCGCGACCGACCCCGCCAAGCGCTCTGCCAGCCGCCCGCGCTGAGGCGGCACCTCCGCCCCTGCCGGATCGCGGCCGGTCGGCCGGTCACTCCAGTTCGCGCAGCCGCCGCGCGAGGAAGCGCCG
Source organism: Dongiaceae bacterium (assembly GCA_050180895.1). Lineage (GTDB taxonomy): Bacteria > Pseudomonadota > Alphaproteobacteria > Dongiales > Dongiaceae > JBGPEQ01. The sequence goes on along the minus strand of JBFXDS010000017.1, from coordinate 39,657 downwards.
CTCCGGTTCCTGCCGCGTAAGGGCGAGGGCGCGCTCGTAGGCGGCCCGGGCCTCCGCCGTCCGCCCCAGCCGACGGCACAGGTCGGCCCGCGCCGCGTGCGCCAGGCGGTAGTCCGCGAGGTCGCCGCCCGCCAGGATGGCGTCGATGAGGGCGAGACCCGCCGCCGGACCGTCGCGCATCGCCACCGCCGCGGCGCGGTTCAAGGCGATCACCGGCGAGGGATCCACCCGCGCCAGCACGTCATAGAGACCGACGATCTGCGCCCAGTCCGTCGCACCGGCATCGGGCGCCTCGGCGTGGACCGCCGCGATGGCCGCCTGCAGCGTGTATGGGCCGAAGCGGCGGGACGACAGCGCGCGCTGCACCAGCGCCGATCCTTCCGCGATCTGGTCCCGGTTCCAGAGCGCGCGCTCCTGTTCGTCCAGCAGCGCCAGCTCGCCGTCCGCGGTCGTCCGCGCGGCGCGGCGCGATTCGTGCAGCAGCATCAGCGCCAGGAGCCCGATCGCCTCGGGCTCCGGCAACAGCTCGACGAGCAGCCGCCCCAGGCGGATCGCCTCGCCCGACAGGTCGTGCCGCGTCAGCGACGCGCCCGACGAGGCGAAGTATCCCTCGTTGAACACCAGGTAGACGGTGTGGAGCACGCTGTCGAGCCGCTCCGCCAGCTCGTCGCGCGCCGGCACCTGATACGGAATTTTCGCGTCGCGGATCTTCGCCTTGGCGCGCACGATGCGCTGGGCAACGGTCGGCGCGGCCGTGAGGAAGGCGTGACCGATTTCCTCGGTGGTCAGGCCGCACACCTCGCGCAGCGTCATCGCCACCTGCGCGTCGGGCGACAGGCTCGGATGGCAGCAGGTGAAGATCAGCCGCAGCCGGTCGTCCTCCAACTCCTCGTCATCCGCCCTGGGCGCCGGTGCGGCATCGTCGATCTGCGCGGCGATCTCGGCCAGCGAGGCATCGAAGCGGGCGCGCCGGCGGATGACGTCGATCGCCTTGAAGCGGCCGGCCGAGACCAGCCAAGCCCGCGGATTCGCCGGCACGCCGTCGCGCGGCCAGCGCTCCGCGGCGGCGGCGAAGGCTTCGTGCAGCGCCTCCTCCGCGAGGTTGAAATCGCCGAGCAGGCGGATGAGGGTGGCGAGGACGCGGCGCGAGTCTGCGCGGTAGACCGCGTCCACGGTTGCGCGCGCCTGTCGTGTTGCCTCCTCGCCCACCGACGCCGTCCGCGGCTAGGAGAGATCGAGCTCGCGCACCGGGCGCACCTCGACGCTGCCGATGCGCGCCGGCGGAAGCAGGGCGGCGACGCGGAGCGCGTCGTCGAGATCGTGGGCCTCGATCAGGACGAACCCGCCCAACTGCTCCTTGGTCTCGGCGAAGGGGCCGTCGGTGGTCGACAGTCTGCCCTGGCGGACCCGCACCGTCGTCGCCGTGCGGACGGACTGGAGGGCCGCGGCCGCGATGCGGCTGCCGCTCTGCCGAAGCGCCTGATCGCAGGCGGTGCACTCGCGCCAGAAGGCGTCCCATTCGCTCCCGGACATGGCGTCGAGCCGCTTCTCGTCGGCGTAGATCAGGCACAGATACTTCATCAGCCGGATGCGCGCTATGAGAGATCGAGTTCGCGGGCCGGCCGCACCTCGATGCTGCCGACGCGCGCCGGCGGTATCTTCGCGGCGATCCGGATGGCTTCGTCGAGATCGCGTGCCTCGATCATATAGAAGCCGCCGAGCTGTTCCTTGGTTTCGGCGAAGGGGCCGTCGGTGGTCGTCACCTTGCCGTTGCGTACACGGACGGTCGTGGCGGTCTCGGATCGCTGCAGCGCCTGACCGACAATATAGCGCGCGCTGCCGCGCAGCTCCTCGCCATAGGCGAAGCACTCCTTGTCGGACGGACTTTCGGGATTGCTGCCGAACGTCCGTTCATCGAAGTAGACAAGGCAGAGATATTTCATGGTTCGCTCCTCGTCTTCGACGTTGGTGTCGATGCAGGTTGTCGCAGAAAGCCGGAGTCAGCGGCCGACCCGCGGCTCGTGGCGGCGCAGGTCCCAGACCGGCCGCACCTCGATGCAGCCGAGGCGGGCCATCGGAATGCGCGCCGCGATCTGGACTGCCTCGTCGATATCCGCCGCCTCGAAGAGGTAGATGCCGCCGAGCTGCTCCTTGGTTTCGGCGAAGGGGCCGTCGGTGGTCGACAGCCGACCGTTGCGGACGCGCACGGTCTTCGCCGTGCTGACCGGCTGCAGACCCTCCGCGGTGACGGAACGACCGTCTTTCTGCAGCTCGTCGGCCAGCACGACATGCTCGTGGGAGAAGGCCTCGAACTCGTCGCGCGGCATGGCGTCGAGGGCCTGCTCGTCGTTGTAGACCAGGCAGAGAAATTTCATGTGGGCTCCTTAGGCGGCGGCAAGGTCAGGAATGCGTGAGCTCGCAGACCGGCCGCACCTCGATGCTGCCGGTGCGCGCCGAGGGAATCTTGCCGGCGATCTGGATGGCCTCGTTGAGATCGCGGGCCTCGACCAGGTAGAAACCGCCGAGCTGCTCCTTGGTTTCGGCGAAGGGGCCGTCGGTGGTCGACAGCCGGCCGTTGCGGACGCGGACGATGGTGGCCGCCTCGCCCGGCTCGAGCGCCTCGGAGGCGATGAAATGCCCGCTCCGCTTGAGCGCCTCGTCATAGTCGAGATGCTCGTCGATGAAGGCCTGCGATTCGCGTTCGGACATGGCGTCGAGCCGCTTGTCGTCGTTGTAGATCAGACAGAGATACTTCATGGCCGGTTCCTGTGCAGCGGGAAAGGGGAGGGCACCCCTAGTCGTCCGGAGAGACCCCGAATCGACAATCCGTCGGCTGGCCCTCATGTCCTGGGTCGGCAGGTTTATCGGGACCTGTCGAGTACCGGTCCGCCGGTTCGATTATACCGCGAAAGGAGTGCCCATGTGTCCGGCGTGCATCGAGACTCGCTCGGCGTTTGCTTGCGCGATGAACGGCTTGCCGTGCGGAAGCAGGTCGGCTCCTGACACCAGCCTGTCAGGAGCATCCTGCTAGGGTGGCTTGCTGGCGAACAACACTCCGGTGGACGGAGTTGGTCGGCCGCGGCAACGAATGGAGGCCATGATGCAAGAGCAGAAGACGACCGGCGGATGCCAGTGTACTGCGGTCTGCTACGAGATCACGGGGCCGCCCCTGATGACCGCGCTGTGCCACTGCTCCATGTGCCGCAAGGCAAGTGCCGCGCCCGCCGTGGCATGGGCCATGTTCGAGGCCGGGCAGGTCCTGTTCACCAGGGCGCAGCCGACGCTCCATGCCTCGTCGCCCGAGGCCAGGCGCGGCTTTTGCCCGACCTGCGGCACCCAGATCAGCTTCACCGCCTCGTTCATTCCCGGCCTCATCGACATCACGATCGGAAGCCTGGATCGGCCGGATGCCATGCCGCCCCAGTTCCACTATTGGGACAGCCGGCGCCTGCCCTGGGTGCGGTTCGCCGACCACCTGCCGCGGTATCCGGAGTTCCCGCCGCAGGAGATATAGAGGGTGGTCTGCATGAGCAAGGCATCTTTGACGAGAAGGTCGGACTCCCTCTTGACGTCTTGGCGCCGGCAGGAGGAGGTTCGAACGCCGTGCCGGGAAGCGGCATGGGGGCCGACGTCGTCAACCTGGAGAACCCAGGCAGAGGAAGGTGATCATGAAGGCGATATGGCACGATCAGGTGATCGCGGAGAGCGACCGCACCATCGAGGCGGGTGGCTACCGCTATTTCCCCCGGGAGACCGTCCGGATGGACCTGCTGCATCTGACGCCGAAGACGGACAGCGATCTCGAATGCCCACACGGCGTGCAGTTCTACGACGTCGCCGATGGCGCCGCGCGCAGCGAGCGCGCCGCCTGGTCCTACGAGGCGCCGCGCGCCTCGATGAAGCAGGTCGATCACTGGATCGGCTTCTGGGACGATGTCCGCATCGAGTGAGCCCGCCCCTCGGTGAAGGGCGGAACGTGCGGTGTCGGGATCGGTGCTGATTGGCACACTTGCGCTTGAGCTGAAAGTCCCAGGCGTTGGATGCAACTCGACCGCAACCGGGGGACCGTCATCGGCAGCAGTCGCCGGCCAGGAGTGCCGTTGCGGGCGGAAGAAGCACACCGTTGAGTCTTGACTCGCTCCCCGACTTGTAGGCCTCTAGAGTCGCTGTGATCGCCCGAGCTTGTCAGCGCCGGTTGTCGTGCTGGACGCGGTCCGAAACCGAAAGTCGATGCCATCTGAAAAATTACAGTTTGTCGGCTCGCAGACCGCTCTGGTTCGCGAGTTGGCGCGGCTGGCGCATCGGCAGGCCGAGTCTGCGGTGGGCGGCGCAGCGTCCGCAGAGCAACAGATGGGGACGGAGCCTCCTTTCCGCGATCTGCTCGAAGCCCTGCCGGCTGCCGTCTACACCACGGACGCGGCCGGCCGCATCACGTTCTATAACGACGCGGCCGCGGATCTCTGGGGCTGTCGCCCGCAGCTGGGCAAGAGCGAATGGTGCGGTTCCTGGCGGCTGTACTGGCCGGATGGGACACCCATGCCGCATGACCAATGTCCGATGGCCATGGCGCTGAGGGAAGGTCGATCGATCCGAGGCATGGATGCGATCGCCGAGCGGCCTGATGGCAGCCGGGTTCATTTTCTTCCCTATCCGACGCCGCTCTACGACAAATCGGGCGTCGTCGTCGGGGCGGTCAACATGCTCGTCGATATCAGCGAACGGTGGCAGGCCGACGAGATCGGACAGCGGTTGGCCTCGATCGTCGAATCCTCCGACGACTCGATCGTCAGCACGGATTCGCGCGGCATCGTCACCAGTTGGAACCGGGGAGCGGAACGCCTCTTCGGCTATACCGCCGACGAGATGATCGGCAAGTCGATCGCGATCATGATCCCGGGCGATCGCCGCGACGAGGAGCTTCGCATCCTCGAGCGCATTCGTCAGGGCGAGCGGATCGAGCACTACGAAACCGTGCGCCGGCGCAAGGACGGCGGTCTGGTCGAGGTCTCGCTGACGGTATCGCCGATCCGCAACGTCCACGGTGGAATCGTCGGCGCGTCGAAGATCGCGCGCGACATCACCGAGCGCAAGCGGTTGCAGGAACGGCAGACTCTTCTTCTCCGGGAGATGAATCATCGCGTCAAGAACCTGTTCACCCTCGTGGGCGGGGTGGTGACCCTGAGCGCGCGCACCGCCCGCGCACCGGAGGGCATCGCCGAGACCGTTCGGCAAAGGCTGGCTGCCCTCTCGCGCGCCCATGAATTGACCCTGCTCGATCTCGGCGATGAACGAGACGCGGCGGCGCGGGCGACGACCTTGGAGGCCCTGGTCCGCACGATCGTCGCGCCCTACAGCGATGCTGAAAGCGGCCATGGCGAGCGTGTCCTGATCGACGGACCCGGCGTGCCGGTCGGCGGGAGTGCGGTGACGAGCCTTGCCCTCCTGCTGCACGAGTTCGCCACGAACGCGACCAAGTATGGCGCCCTGTCGTCGCCGGAAGGGCGCGTCGACGTCCGCTGGTCCGTGGCCGACGGCGAGCTGCGGCTGACCTGGACCGAGCAGGGCGGCCCGATGCTCGCGGGACGCCCTGAAAGCGAAGGGTTCGGCAGCCTGCTTGCCCGCACGACGATGACGGCTCAATTCGGCGGCCACATCTCGCGCGACTGGCGGCCCGAGGGCTTGGTCGCGCAGCTCTCGCTCCCCATGGAGCGTCTCACAAAGTGACGGATCGTCGCCGGGCCGGTGTGTGCTCCAGATATCGCAGCCCGGAGCGCGATGTCAGACTCCGGTCGGGCCGCGCGCCTGCAGATAGAGCGCGAGGGTGATCAATGCCGTCGCCGCAAGGGATGTGGCCGTCCGGACATGGTTCCAGGCCGTCCATCTGGCGACGTAGCCGGCCCAGCGGCCGGCATTGTCGGCACGCGACTCCTCCACCCTCGCCAATGCCCGATTGAGCGGCACGTTGAACAGCATCGTCACCAGAACAGCGCCGACGAGATAGAGCGTACCGCCGGCAAGGAGACAGGCGGCGCCGGGCTCGCGCCACGCCAGCAACGACGCGACGACGAGGACCACGCAAGCCGCTGCGGTTCCGAACAGCGCCGTCATGAACCAAGGATTGATCGCGGCGATATTGATGGACTGCATGCCGGCAATGCCCTGTTGGGCCGGCAGGCGGGCGAGGGCGTTCATCACGAAGGTCGAGAAGGCAAAGAAGACGCCGGCGACCAGCCCGCAACCGAGGGCGGCGGCGAACTCCAACGCGAGAAGCAGGGTCATGCGGGACTCCCGTCGACGATCCGGATTCCGCCGGGCGGCACCTACGATGCGGTGGACACGCTCTCCTGCAGCGGCGCCGGCACCCGTGCGCGCAGCAGCACGGCGCTGAGCAGGGCGGCCCCGGCCGCAACGGCGGCGCCGACCGCGAACGCGACATGGTAACCGCCGTTGAGGGCGACGAGCGAGTCCGCTCCGGACGCCAGCAGGCTGTCGGTGCGGGCGGCGGCAAGGCTGGCGAGGACGGCGAGCCCAAGCGCCCCGCCCATCATGAACGAGGTATTCACCACTCCGGAGGCGAGGCCGGACTCGCTCGGGGCGACGTCGCTCATCGCGGCGAGCAGGACCGGATTGAACGCCATGCCGGCGCCGAGGCCGAGGAGCGTCATGCCCGGGAGTACGTGGGCGGCGAAGCGCCCGTCGACCGGCGCGAAGGCGAAGAGCAGGAGGCCGGCGGCGGCCAGGAGCAACCCCGTCGCCAGCGGCAACCTGATGCCGAAGCGCATGACCATCTTGGCCGACAGGCCGAGCGAGAACACGCCCATGATCAGGTTGGCGGGCAGGAAGGCGAGCCCGACCTCCATGGGGGTGTAGGCGAGCACCAGCTGGAGGTAGAGCGCGGAGATGAAGAACCAGGCAAACATGGCCGCCGCCCACAGGATGCCGACAAGATTTGCGGTCCACACATTGCGCAGCCGGAACAGGCCGAGCGGCATGAGCGGCGCGCCGACCCGGGCCTCGATGCCGAGGAAGATGGCCATGAGCGCTCCCGCGGCGGCGAGCAGGCCGAGCGTCCGGGTCGACAGCCAGCCGACCTCGTTGCCGTTCACGACCGCATAGACCGCCAGCAGCAGCGAGGCCGTCACGGTGACTGCCCCGGCGATGTCGAGACGCGCCGCTGCCGTCGGGCGGCGGTCGCCCGGCAACAGAACGACGCAGAGCGCAAAGACCGCGGCGCCGATCGGTAGATTCACCAGGAAGATCCAGTGCCAGTCGAACGCGTCCGTCAGCAGGCCGCCGAGCAGCACGCCGATCGATCCACCGCCGGCCATGACGAAGCCGAAGATGCCCATGGCCTTTGCCCGCTCCGCCGGCTCGGTGAACAGGCTCATGATCAGCGACAGAGCGACGGCCGAGACGACGGCGCCGCCCAGCCCCTGCACGGCGCGCGCGGCGACGAGCGTCGCCTGCGTGTCCGCCAGCCCGCAGGCGAGCGAGGCGAGGGTGAAGAGCGTCAGCCCCAGCAGGAACAACCGGCGGTGCCCGAAGAGATCGCCCAGGCGGCCGCCGAGCAGGAGGAAGCCGCCGAACGTCAGCATGTAGGCATTCACCACCCAGACGAGCCCAGTCTGCGAGAAGCCGAGGTCCGTCCGGATCGACGGCAGGGCGACGTTCACGACCGTCGTGTCGAGGACGATCATCAGGTCGCCGAGGCAAAGAACGATCAGCGCCAGCCAGCGCTTCCTGCCGTCGATGTGCGTTGCCACAAAATTCTCCCACACGCCCGCGGCGGCCGACGGGCCCGTCTCACGATCCCCTGCGCTGCCCGGCCGCCGTCTGCATCTCGGAAAACCCGGCGGCGGCCTCCTGCACGTCGGCCGGGAAATCCTCCATCTCCTGCACCTGACGGATTTCGATCACCTCGTTGTCCGAGGCCGGGCAGCGCTTGGCCCATTCGATCGCCTCTTCCTTGGATTTCACCTGGATCATCCAGTAGCCGCCGAGCACCTCCTTCGTCTCGGCGAAGGGCCCGTCGGTCACCCGGGGCTTCCCGCCCGAGAACGAGACGCGCGCGCCCATCGAGGGCGGGTGCAGGCCGTCGAGCGCGAGCAGCACGCCGGCCTTATGCAGGGCCTCGTTGTATTTCATCATCGCCTCGACGCCCTTGGCGTCCGGCACGGTGCCCGGCGCCGCCGTCTCGTAGCCTTTGGGAATCATCAGCATCATGTATCGCATGCCTGCGTCTCCTTGGAGTTTGAGGTCGATCGACGTCGTCACGACTCCACGACCACCATCCACGACACGCCGAAGCGGTCGGCGACCACGCCGAAGCTCGACGAGAAGAAGGTCTTGATCAGAGGCTGCTGCACCTTGCCGCCGTCGCCTAGAGCATCGAAGCGCCGCTTGGCCTCGGCATCGCTCGCCACCGAGAGCGCCAGCGAAACACCCTGGAACGTCCCTTTGCCCTGGCAGTAGCCGTCGGAGGCCATCACCTCCGTATCGCCGATGCGGAAGCTCGAATGCATGACCTTGTTCTCGGTGCCGGGCGCGACGCCGCCGGATGAGCCGGCTTCGGGGTTGTCCTTGAACCGCAACAGCATCGTCACCTCGGCGTCGAGCCCTTTCCGGTAGAAATCGAGCGCCTCCTCGCAGCGGCCGTCGAAGTTCAGGTACGATTGGACTTTCATGACCTCATCCTTATGGTTCGGGTTAGGCCGTCGGACCGGAATTGGACCGGCGGAACTGGATTTCCTCCTACAGTCGAACGGAGCGCGCCGAGATCGACAGCAGCGGCCGGCTTTTTTCAGCGGCGCCGCCAAGTGCTTGAAATCGCGCTATCCCCCACCCGGCGGGCACCGTCACGGTTGGGGTCTTTGGCAGAGGGCGAGCTGTGGTCTGACGCGCGCGACTATAGTCAAGAATCAGCGCCTGTCAGCAGTTCATCCGTCTGCTCCTGACACACCGCTGTCAGCAGTCTTGCGTGCCGTTCGGTCGAGACGCTGCTCGCCCAAGCACACTCGCTGCCAAGCCCGCATCGTTGGCCTTGACGATGATCGTGAAGCGCATCGGAATGCGCTTTCTCTTATCGGACCCGACAGGTGCGCCTTGAACACGACGGCTCGGATAGTCCTGCTCAACGGCGTCGGCAGCGCCGGCAAGAGCTCGATCGCCAAGGCGTTGCAGGCAATGGCGGCCGAGCCCTTCCTCCATGTCGAGATGGATGCATTCCTCGATATGCTGCCTGAGGCCTGTTTCGGTCATCCCGACGGACTCGTCTTCGAGACGGCGCAGGAGGGCGGCAAGGTGCTGGTCGTCATCAAGGAGGGATCGGTCGCCGCGCGGGCCTTCCGCGGCATGCGGCACGCGATCGCCGCCATGGCCGGGCAGGGAAACAACCTGATCGTGGACGATGTCCTGCTCGGCAGCGCCAAGGCGGAGTATGCGGACCTCCTGTCCCCCTTCGATGTCGTCCGGGTCGGCGTCTTCGCCCCGTTGGAGGTTCTCGAAGCCCGGGAGCGTCAACGCGGGGACCGCATGATCGGCTTGGCGCGCTGGCAATACGACCGCGTCCACACCGACATGACCTACGATCTCGAAGTCGACACGAGCCGCGCCACGCCGCAGGAGTGTGCCGACCGGATAAAGCGGACATTCGGCCTGTAGATCATGGCCGCCGCGCGGCGGCCATGGCGGGCGAAAGACCGCCACGTCCGGGACGTCTTGCGAAAGTTGCGAGGATCGACGTGCCGACCCTCATCCTCCATGGCGACGACGATCAGATCATGCCGATCGGCGCCTCGGCGCTGCCGTCTGTGAAGATCGTCGCCGACGCCAAGCCGAAGGGTCTATCCGGGCGGCGGCCACGGCCTGCCGCAGACGCACCAGGACGAGTTCAACGCCGATCCGCTGGCGTTCATCCGCGGTTGAAGCGGATGTCCGATCGTGCCGGCGGAAGGCCCGTCGGCGCGGTCGGACGATCCCCTACTTGGGTTCGTAGCTGAACTTCTGGCCGCCGATGCTGGCTTCGAACATGAGGCCGCCCGTACCCATGGTGAAGACGGCGACGCCGTTGTCGTAGGCCGCGGTCTTCGAAGCCCCATCTTTGAGGGCGATGGCCGATGCGCCCGCCGCGACCTCGTAGTTTCCGGCCTTGAAACTGTCGAGCGCGGTCTTGTCCTTGAAGAAGATGATCTCCCGGTAGGTCTGGCCGCCGAGCTGCAGGCCGATGGTCACCTGCGTCATCGTGCTGGACCCGATGCTGCTGCCGCCCTCGAAGACCGTGCCGTCGCCTTGGGCGCCGCCGATGCCGATGGCGCCCTTGGTGATCTCGGGAAAGACGGCATAGCCATGGGATTCGTTGAAGAAGGTCTCGATGCCCGGATCCGCCTTCTTGAATTCCGCGATCGCGTTGTGCGCCAGCTTCTCGTTGGCGGGATCCCAGCCGGCGGCGCTGTCGGGAGTCAGGGCGACAGCCAGATACACGGCGACAAGACCCGAAATGAGTTTCCCCGTCATGAGCGTTCCTCCTGAAGAGTTTCGGCCGGCGCAGATGTCCGCCGGCTCGGGCGAATGGATGGATTGTGCCTTCGCCCCCAGGTTATGCGAACCCGGCTCGGCGAACCACCGACATTTGGCGCAGCGGCCGGCGGTCCGGCGATCCGGCGGGCGAATCCTGCCCTTTGCCCGACCCGGGCGTGCAACTCGTCCGCTGCTTGGCCGTTTCGCTTCAAGACGTCCAGCGTGCCCATGCCGCGGGTCGAGGTAAGCTGGAACGTCGCAAAAAGCCCAATCGCACTCACGGAGGCGTTCCATGAAGCCGCGGATCACGCTGATCACCCTAGGCGTCGACGACCTCGAACGGTCGCTTGCCTTCTATCGGGACGGACTCGGGTTTCCGACCCAGGGGATCGTCGGCAGGGAGTTCGAGCACGGCGCCGTCGCCTTCCTCGAGTTGCAGGGCGGCTTGAAGCTCGCGATCTGGGCGCGCGACGATCTCGCCCACGACGTCGGTATCCCCCGGTCCGCCCGCAGCCCCACGGAGTTCAGCCTCGCCCACAATGTCGGCAGCGAGGCCGAGGTGGATGCCGTCATGGCGCAGGCCGCGAAAGCTGGGGCCAGGATCGTCAAGCCGGCGCAGAGGACATTCTGGGGCGGCTACGCCGGCTACTTCCAGGATCCGGACGAACATCTGTGGGAGATCGCCTTCAATCCGGATATCGTTCCCAAGGACTGACGCGGAGGCGCAGGCGATCGTGGTATCGCTTCCGGCGGCGCCAGGAGGCGCCGATGTGGTCCGCCACATCGGCTCCCTTGTTCGCCACGGTCGTACTGGGCTCATATGGGGGCGAAGCCCCGCTCGGCGGAGGATTGGCGCCATGGACCGCAATGCCCAGATTCGGGCCGCGCAGGAACGAATCATCGCTGTTTTCCATAAGAAGCCGAACGCGGCCTTCAGCTCGGTCCGGGCGAACGGGCATCTTGGCGACGGCCTCACATGCAGGGTCCGTCAGGGCGGTCATGAGGCCGTCATGGACATGGGCAAGGGCATCGGCGGGGACGGCACGGCCCCGACGCCCGGCTTCTTCATCCGCGCCGGTCTCGTGGGCTGCGTCGCGATCGGCATCAAGCTCGCGGCGACCCGCGAGGGCATCGCGATCGACGCGATCGATGTCGATGTCGAGATGGATTTCGACGACGGCGCCATGCTCGGCGTCGGCGGCAATTCGGCCGCGCCGCTGGAAACCCGGTTCACGATCGCGGTGACGAGCGCCGCGCCCTGGGAACAGGTCACGGCGATGGTCGACCGCGCCCTCGCCATCGATCCTTTCTTCATCGCGCTGAGAGACGCGCAGAACGTCAAGACCCGGGTCGTGGCGGGAAGCGGGTGACGCCGTGGACCCGAAACTGCAGAACCGCGTGCAGCGCTACGGCTGGGATGCCGCCTCGGCCTTCTACGAGGACGGCTGGCGGGAGCCGCTGCGGCCCGCCCAACGGACGCTTCTCGAAACGGCCGCCCTTTCGCGCGGCGAACGCGTGATCGAAGCCGCCTGCGGCAGCGGCCTCGTAACGAGGATGATCGCCGAAGCGGTCGGCCCGGACGGCGAGGTCGTCGCGACCGACCTGTCGCAGAACATGGTGGACCTGACGGCGCGCCGCTGCGCCGACGAAGGTCTCGGCTGGGTGAAGACCGCCCGGATGAACGCCGACGACCTCGCCGTCGAGGAGGGGCGGTTCGACGCGGCGCTCTGCGCCCTGGGCCTCATGTATGTCCCGGATCCACGCCTCGCCGTCATGTCGATGCGGCGCGCCGTGCGACCGGGCGGGCGCGTCGCGGCCACCGTCTGGGGCGAGCGCCGGAATTGCGGTTGGGCCGAGATCTTCCCCATCGTCGATGCACGCGTCGCCTCCGAGGTCTGCCCGCTGTTCTTCGCCGCCGGCGCACCCGACGCTCTCCGCAGCGATTTCGAGGCGGCGGACCTCGGCGACATCCGGGAGCGCCGCCAGCAGGAGGTGCTGGCATTCCCCGACGAGCGGGCGCTGCTGACGGCGATGCTTCGTGGCGGGCCCGTCGCGCTGGCGGTCAAGCGGTTCACTGCGGCGGTGATGGCGGAGGTGAAAGGCGAGTTCCTCGCCTCGGTCCGGGAGCACCGCACCTCCGACGGCCGCTATCGCATCCCCGGAGAGTTCGTCACCGTCGCCGGGCGGCGCTAGGACGGCGGCAGCCTCGCAGATATTCCGCGGCTCCGCGTGCAGAAGGCGCTCACTCAGGCTGGAGTCGCTCGCGCGGCAGCGGCGGGAAGGCGAGCGCCACGGCCACCGCGCCGAGCCCGACGGCGAACGAGCCGATGAAGAGCCAGCCATAGGCATTGAAGCTGTCGAACATCCAGCCGCCGGCCAAGGGTCCGAAGGCCATGCCCAGGCTCGACAGCATCGTCGCCGCGCCGAACACGGTGCCCATGATCCTTCACGCGGTCGGGATCGAGATGATCGATGGCGACAGCGATTCCCTTGCCGCCCAGAGCCGAAACGAACTCGGCCGTCTCCTCGATCGTTTCCGGGCGATCATATTCGGACCTCGCCTGGCGCGTGCTCCGTCCCGTGCAAACGACCGTGGCGCCGGCCTCGCCCAAGGCCGCGGCGATACCCCGGCCCGCGCCGCGGGTCGCTCCCGCGACGACAGCCACGCGTCCGCGCAGCGCATCCGGGTCGGGCGACCACGCCACCATCAAACCTCCCGAGAGGCGGGAACGACGACATCGCACTCTGGCATGGATTTGGCGCAGCGGAGAGGATGAACTGGAAACCGCCATGTCATTGTAGAGGCACTGGCCCGCCGCATTTGTCCTCTGCCGCCGCGGGAAGCTCTATGCTATCCTGAAGAGGATGGGGATGGGGTTCCCCGATAACCGCCGCAAGGCTGATGACTCCTGCCGGGCGCTTTCGAGCGCGGTAGGGTCATTTTTTTCCCGACGCATCCGAACGCGCCCTGCTGTCGCGACAACAAGCGGGGTGATCCATGTATGCGTATCTGATTGTCTTCCTCGGGGCCGGTCTCGGGGGCGCGATGCGCCACGGCGTGAACGTCGCCGCGGCGGCTCTGTTCGCTCCCGGATTTCCGTTCGGCACGCTCTGCGTGAACATCGCGGGCTCGCTCGTCATGGGCTTTCTGGCCGAGTGGTTCGCGCTCAAGTTCGATCCCGGCCAGCACTGGCGTCTGTTCCTGACGACGGGAATCCTCGGGGGCTTCACGACCTTCTCGGCGTTCTCGCTCGACGCGGCGCTGCTGTTTGAGCGCGGCACGACGTCGATTGCGGTTGTCTACGTACTCCTCTCCGTCCTCGCCTCGGTCGGCGCGCTGTTCGTGGGGCTGATGCTGGTCAGACACATCGCATGGTGATTGATCTATTGAAACGCACGCATAGCAGAAGCCTGACGCGCAAGGCGTTTCTCTCGGCCCGCAACGACGCGCTCGCCAACATCGCCATCGTCGTTGCGGGATTGCTGACGGCGTTTGCGTGGAGGTCTGCATGGCCGGACCTGATCCGTCGGCCTCGGCATCGCCGCGCTCAATGCCGACGCGGCGCGCGAAGTCTGGTCTGTTGCCCGGGACGAACATCAAGCAGCGAAGGCGTGAGTTGGCGCGCCCGAGAGGATTCGAACCCCTAACCCCCAGATCCGTAGTCTGGTGCTCTATCCAGTTGAGCTACGGGCGCATGCACGGGCCCCCGCGTGACGGCGGCGGCAAACCGGCGGCGGACGCTACACAATGCCGCGGGTGATGGCAAGGCTGGCACCGTCGCGCTGCCGCCCCGCTACGGGCACCGCCGGTCGCTCGTTGCGGCCTTGTGAGCCGGCGCGCCCCTTGTCTAGGATGCCCGCCGCCGGCGCCCACGGCCGAGGCGGCGGTGCGTAGCGGGAGGATGAATGCGGTCAGCCGAGGACGGCATGGTGCGGGCGCGGGTTTGCAGCGGTTTGGGGCTGCGGCGGGGTCTATTCGCCGCGTTGCTCGCGACCGGGCTTGCCGCCTGCGCCGGCTCGTCGCCCGATGCCCCGAGCGCGGCCGCCGACGCCAGCGAGGCGGCGACGGCGCCGAGCGACCCGGCCGGTGGACCCGCACAACGGTCAACGGCAGCAGCGACGGCGGAAACCGCCGCCGTGCCGGTTGATCCGGCGGAAGCGGCGACGGATGCCGACGCGTCCGCCGTCGAGGAGCAGGCCGCGCCGGCCGCCGAGGCAAGCGACGCCGCGGCAGAGTCTGGTGCCGACAGCGATGCCGAGGTGGATCAACCGGCCGCCGCGCCGGAACCCCCGCCCCCGGCGGAGCCGCTCCCCGCGCCGGCCGGCGACGGCAACGACTCCGCGCCGGAGGATCTCGCCGCCGGCGAGGGGACCGAGGCCGACCTGCCGCCCGCCGCGCCGGAAGCTGCGCCGGCGCCGCAATCGGCCGCCGCGGAGACCGCCGCCGTCGATCGCCTGCCCGCGCTGCCACCCGGATCGGGCGTCGCCTCCGGCCGTCCCTACGTCACCATCCGCTTCAACCGGAGCAACGTCGGCTACGAGCCGGCCTTGGCCGCGGCCGTGCGGCGGGCCGTCGCCCGCCGGCCGAACGTCGCCTTCGATCTCGTCGCGGTGACGCCGCAGGCCGCCAGCGCCGAGGAGGCGGAGTCCCGCGCCGCCCTGGCGCAGAGCCAGGCGGCGGCGGTCATGCGCTCGCTGGCGGCGTTGGGAATTGGACCGGATCGTGTTAGCCTGCAGTCCTGGGACGGTCCGCCGTCCGACGTCCACGAGATACGCCTCTACATCCGCTGATCAACCGCAACGCCTATGGCACGGGCCGACGCTCCACGGAGCGCCGGCCCGTCGCCTGTTCCGGCGAAACCAAAGGCCGCGTTTGCGCGTATGATGGGGAACGTGATCCTGTCGCGGAGGTCGGACGATGCGCGTGTTGACGAGACTGATGGGACTGCTGGCCCTGCTTGCCGCCGTTGCCGGGCACCCCGCCGCGGCGCCGGCCGACGAAGCCGATGCGCCGGCCATCCGCCAGATCATCGAAGCGCAGATGGCCGCCTTTCGCCGCGACGACGGGCCGGGCGCCTATGCCTTCGCCTCGCCCACCATCCAGCAGAAGTTCGGCAACGCCGACATCTTCATGGAGATGGTGCGCACCGGCTATGCCGCCGTCTACCGCCCGCGCACGGTGGAGTTCCGCGCGCTGCGGACCGAGAACGGCCGGCTGCTGCAGGACGTTTTCGTCATCGGGCCGGACGGCAATCCGGCGCTGGCGGTCTACGAGATGCAGCGCCAGCCCGACGGCAGCTGGCGCATCAACGGCTGCTGGCTCATGCGGGCACCGGATCAGAGCGTCTGAGACGGTATTTGCGTCGACGCCGCCCCGTGCTAGACGACGGGTCCGCCCGTTCGAGAGGGGAATGTCGTGAGTGCCGGCCCATTCCAGAAGAATTTCCCGGTCACCTGGGAAGAATTGCACCGCAACGCCAAGGCGCTCGCCTGGCGCCTGATCGAGAAGGGGCCGTGGAAGGGCATCGTCGCCATCACCCGCGGCGGGCTGGTGCCGGCGGCGATCGTCGCCCGCGAGCTGGAGGTGCGGCTGATCGACACCATCTGCATCGCCAGCTACGACGAGCGCAACCAGGGGCAGCTCAGCATCCTGAAGGGCGTCGCCGGGGATGGGGCCGGCTGGCTCATCATCGACGATCTCGTAGATACCGGGAAGACCGCCAAGGCGGTGCGGGACATGCTGCCGAAGGCGCATTTCGCGACCGTCTACGCCAAGCCGGCCGGCCGGCCGCTCGTCGACACCTTCATCACCGAGGTCAGCCAGGACACCTGGATCCTGTTCCCCTGGGACATCGAGCCCCAGTTCATCCAGCCGATCGCCCGCCTCACCCAGCCGTGATCTTCGGCGTGCCGTTGATCGGCATGTTGTCGATCAGGCGCGTGCGGCCCATCCAGGCGGCGGCGAAGACGCGGCAGGCACCTTTCACTTCCGTCACCGGCTGCAGCGTCTCGGCGTCGCAGACCGCGACATAGTCGATCCGCGTGAAGCCGGCCTCCTCGAGCTGGGCGCGGCCCCAGGCCACGGCGTCGGCGATTTCGGCGGGCGCGCGGGCGAGCCGCCGGGCGATCGTCTCGATCGTGCGCGGCAGGGCGATCGCGGTCATCCGCTCGGACGAGGCGAGATAGCGGTTGCGCGAAGAGAGGGCGAGGCCGTTGGCATCCCGCACGGTCGGCACGCCGACGATGCGCGTCGGGATGTCCAGGTCGCGCGCCAGGCGGCGGACGACCTGCAGCTGCTGGAAGTCCTTCTCGCCGAAATAGGCGGCATCGGGCAGCGCCTGCAGCAGCAGCTTGGCGACGATCGTGGCGACACCCGCGAAATGGCCGGGTCGGTGCGGGCCGCACAAGTGGTCCGTGAGGCCGCCGCCGACGCTGACCGTGGTGGCGAAGCCCGGCGGATACATCTCCGCGGCATCGGGCGCGAACAGCAGGTCGACGCCGACCAGCGCCAGCTTCTCGCGGTCGCCCGCCTCGTCGCGCGGATAGGCGGCGAGGTCCTCATTCGCGCCGAACTGCGTCGGGTTGACGAACAGCGTGACGACGACGCGACGACACTCGGCCCTGGCACGGCGCACGAGCTGGAGGTGGCCGTCATGCAGCGACCCCATGGTCGGCACGAGGCCGACGGTCTCCCCCGCCTTGCGCCACGGGGAAACCTGCGACCGCAGATCGCCGATCGCGCGGCAGATGGGGATAGAGGCAGGGTCGGCCATGGGCCGCTGCAAATCCGTCGCGGGCCGCCGGAGGGCGGCGGCGCTACTTCGCACGCGCCAGCGCGGTCGGTCCCGCGCCGAAGCAGTTCTCGGGGCCGGGGAAGCGCCGCGCCCGCACGTCGGCGGCATAGGCGGCCACCGCCTCGGTGATGCGGTCGCCGACCTCGGCGTAGCGGCGCACGAACTTGGGCGTGAAGTCGCTGAAGGTGCCGATCACGTCGTCGATCACGAGCACCTGTCCGTCGCAGGCGGGCGAGGCGCCGATGCCGATGGTCGGCACGGGCACGCGCTGGGTGATGGTGCGGGCGACAGACTCGACCGTGCCCTCGATGACCAGCGAGAAGGCGCCGGCGGCGACCACCGCCTCGGCGTCGTCGATGATGTCCTGCGCCTGCGCTTGGTCGCGGCCGCGGGCGCGATAGCCGCCCAGGCTGTGCACGGATTGCGGCATCAGCCCGACATGGGCCATGACGGGAATGCCGCGGCTGGTGAGATAGGCGATGGTCTCGGCCATCTCGCGCCCGCCCTCGGCCTTGACCGCCGAGCAGCCGGTCTCCGCCATGATCCGTGCTGCAACGCGAAAGGCCGCGACCGGCGACTCCTGGTAGCTGCCGAAGGGCATGTCGACGACGAGGCAGGCGCGCTGGCTGCCGCGGCGGACGGCGGCGCCGTGGGCGATCATCATGTCGACGGTGACGGGCAGCGTGCTCTCGAATCCGTAGAGCACCATGCCCAGCGAATCGCCCACCAGCAGAAGGTCCACGTGAGGATCGAGCCGTTGCGCCATCGGCGTCGTGTAGGCAGTGAGGCAGACGATGGGCTCGCCGCCCTTGCGCGCCTGCAGCGCGGGAACGGTGATCCGCTGAGTCCGTCGCTCCGTGCTCATATCGCACCTCTCGCCGCCGGCTCGATGACAGAACTTACGACTGAATTGTGCAGCGCACAACAAGGATTCAAGGGCAGATGATCGACGCCGGTCAGGCCCTGCCGTATGGTGCCGCGATGCGCAGGATGACGTTAACGAATTGGTGGTACGGCGCCGCCCTGGCGGCGATCTGCCTGACCGCGGGCTGTGCGGCGATGGAGGCCCCGCCGCAGGTTCCGTCGGCGGGCGCCTCCGTCCGGGCCGCGCGGCAGATGGTGGTTGCCGCCAATCCGCTGGCCGCCGCGGCCGGGCTGGACATACTGCGCCGGGGCGGCGGCGCCATCGATGCGGCGGTCGCGGTGCAGATGGTGCTGACCCTGGTCGAGCCGCAATCCTCCGGCCTCGGCGGCGGCGGCTTCCTGCTCCACTACGACGCCGGGAGTCGGGACCTGACGAGCTATGACGGCCGCGAGACGGCGCCGGCGGCGGCGAGCGCCGACATGTTCCTGCGGCCCGACGGCACCGCGATGGACTTCGACGAGGCCGTTGTCGGCGGACTCTCCGTCGGCGTGCCCGGCGCGCTGCGGTTGTTGGAACTCGCGCACCGCGCGCATGGGCGTCTGCCCTGGGCGGATTTGTTCGCGCCAGCGATCGAACTGGCCGAGGAGGGCTTCCCCGTCTCGCCGCGTCTGCATGCGCTGCTCGCCGACGACGAGCACCTCAGGCGGCTGCCGGCCGCCGCGGCCTACTTCTACGGCGGCGACGGGAGCCCGCATCCCGTGGGAACGACGCTGCGCAACCCGGCGCTGGCCGACACGTTGCGCCGCATCGCCGCGGGCGGCGCGGACGCCTTCTACGAGGGGCGCATCGCCGGCGACATCGCCGCCGCCGTCACCCGCTCGCCGCTGCAGCCGGGCCGCATGAGCCTGGCCGATCTTGCGGACTACGCGGCCAAGGAGCGCGCGCCGGTCTGCGCGCCCTATCGCCTGTGGCGCGTCTGCGGCATGGGGCCGCCGTCCTCGGGCGGCGTCGCGGTGCTGCAGATGCTGCGGCTGCTGGAGCGCTTCGACCTGGTGGCGGCGGGACCGGACAGCGTCGAGGCCGCGCATCTCTTCGCCCAGGCCGGGCGCCTGGCCTTTGCCGACCGCGACCGCTATCTCGCCGATCCGGACAAGGTGGCCGTGCCGGTCGCGCAGCTGCTGGACGACCCCTACCTGGAGGAGCGCTCGCGACTGATCCCGAGCGACCGCGATCTCGGCAAGGCCGCGCCCGGCAGCTTCGCGCAGCAGGCGGAGTGGGCGACACCGCCGCCGCAGCCCGAGCCGGTCTCGACCAGCCAGATCAGCATCCTCGACGCCGACGGCAACGCCGTCAGCTTCACCACGAGCATCGAAGGCGCGTTCGGCTCGCGGCTCTTCGTCGACGGCTTTCTGCTCAACAATCAGCTCACCGATTTCGCCTTCCAGCCCGAGCGCGGCGGCCGTCCGGTCGCCAACCGGATCGAGCCGGGCAAGCGCCCGCGCAGCTCCATGGCCCCGACCATGGTCTTCGATGCGGAGGACCGGCTGGTGCTCGTCGTCGGCTCGCCCGGCGGCGCGTCGATCATCCCCTATGTCGCGAAAACGGTGATCGCCGTCCTCGACTGGAGCCTGGATCCGCAGGCGGCGGTCGACCTGCCCAACCTCGGCAACCGCAACGGCGCCACCGAGCTGGAAGAGGGCACGCCGCTGGTGCGGATCGCGCAGGCGCTCGAGGCGATGGGCCACGAGATCAAGCTCACGACGATGACGAGCGGGCTGGCCGCCATCCTGGTCACGCCCGATGGTCTGCTGGGCGGCGCCGACCGGCGGCGCGAGGGAATCGCGCTTGGCGACTGAGCGGCCGGCGATCACGCTCCGGAGCGGCGAGCATCGGCGGGTGGCCGCCGGCCATCCCTGGGTGTTCTCCAACGAGGTGGCCATGGACGCGGCCACCAAGGCGATCGCGCCGGGCAGTGTCGTCTCGGTGGCGAGCCATGACGGCCGCGCGCTCGGCACGGCGCTGTTCAACCCGCATTCGCTGATCGCGGCGCGGCTGCTCTCGCGCGACCCCGCCGCCGTGATCGACCGCGGCTTCCTGGCGGAGCGGCTGCAGCGGGCCAAGGCGCTGCGCGACCGCCTGTTCGAGCGGCCGTTCTACCGCCTCGTCCATGCCGAGGCGGACGGCTTCCCCGGCCTCGTCATCGACCGCTTCGGCGACGGCCTCGTGCTGCAGGCCAACAGCGCGGGGATGGAGCGGCTGCTGCTGGAGCTGCTGGCGGCGCTCGATGAGGTGGTGTCGCCCGCGGCGGTGATGCTGCGCAACGACAGCCCGGCGCGGGCGCTGGAGGGGCTGGAGAACTATAGCCGCTGGGCCAAGAGCGAGATCGCCGGGCCGGTCGAACTGGTCGAGAACGGGGCGCGCTTCCTCGCCGACCTCGGCGCGGGCCAGAAGACCGGCTGGTTCTTCGATCAGCGTGAGAACCGGGCCAGCGTGGCGCGGCTCGCCGCCAGGGCGCGCGTCCTCGACGTCTACTGCTACACCGGCGGCTTCGCGGTGCAGGCGGCCGCGGCCGGCGCCGCCGCGGTGTTGGGCATCGACCGGTCGGAGCCAGCGCTGGCGCTGGCGGCGCGCGCGGCGGCGCTCAACGGTGTCGCGGCCCGTTGTCGGTTCGAGCGCGGCGACGCCTTCGGCGCGCTGGAGGCGCTGGCGGCGCGGGGCGAGCTTTTCGACATCGTCGTTGCCGACCCGCCGGCCTTCGTCAAGTCGAAGAAGGAGCTGAACCAGGCGGCGCGCGGCTATCGCAAGCTGGCGCGGCTGGCGGCCGGGCTGGTGCGGCCCGGCGGCTTCCTCTTCATCGCCTCCTGCTCGCACCACATGACGGCCGAGAACTTCGGCGAGCAGGCGGCGCGCGGCCTGGGCGATGCCGACCGCGGCGGACGCATCCTCCGCGCCTCGGGCGCCGGGCCGGACCACCCGGTGCATCCCTCCCTGCCGGAGACGGCCTATCTGAAGGCGCTGCTGCTGCAGGTCGATTGAGGGCGACGGCTCAGTGCCGGTGCTTCTCGGCCTCGTCGAGGCCGAGCTTCACGAAATAGAAGACGATCAGCAGGCCGATGGCAAAGAGCAGGAGGCCGCCATAGTGGCCGACCGGATCGCCGGCGCCGGCGCGGGCGGAGACGAACAGGCCGCCGAGGCCGAGGATGCCGCTGAGGCCGCCGAGCACCCAGTTGGTCGTGCCCGGGACGCGGCCGGCGACGTAGAGGCCGGCTCCCATGGCCAGGATCAGGAAGATGCCCACGATCGCGATCGTCATCATGCGTCACCCCATCATCGGCCGCGCGGCGCGGCCGGGCGCACAGTAGGGCGGGCGGTCGCGCGAGGCAACCGGGTGCGGCGATGTGCACCGCTGGACGAAGTCGTCGACCCGAAAAGCGACGAATGAACCCCATGTCCAGCGGAGAGACCGGAAGACAGAAGGGCAGCGCTTCTGCGGCCGGGCGGGGACTGGTGGGGTGCCGACGGCCTTCCGACTTCTGACTTCCGGCTTCCGAGCGATGGACCCCATGCCAAGCGGAGATAGCCGCTGGATGGCGCCACCGGCCCGAACCTCGCGCAGGCCCTCCGATGTGAAAACAAAGTTACGCATGCCAAAAAAGCGACGATGGACCCCATGCCCAGCGGGGAACAGCGGATTTGACCCACGCGGAGCCGCGGAAGCGCGGAGCAGAATTGGCGGGGGGCCGCTTCCGGGTTGTGCACGCTCATATCCTCCGCGCCTTCGCGTCTCCGCGTGAATCGTCCCCGCGCGAAAAATGAGCGATGGACCCCATGCCCAGCGGGAGCCGCCCCAAAAGTAAAGATCAATGCTTGATTGCCCATGACGAAGGATCGCGCCGCGGCATGAGCCATTACGGCGTCTTTCTCGAGAACCTATCCACGATGTCAAACAACAAGCTGCCGCATCCCGGGTCGCCCAGGGGTGGGCAGAGGAAAGAACAATATAAGAACATTTGTGGGTAATTGCAAGCGAAAACCCGCAAAAAATGCCGCCTCATCGGTCACGGCCGTACCGCGCTCCGATACCGCGAGTCCCTCCCAAATGGGAGGGGCGGCGACCATAGGAATAGGGGTAAGCTGGCTTCTCAGTCTCAACGGTCTGGGACAGGATGCCCAAACGGAATCCGCACCTGCGGGAGATGCGTTGAGGAGAGATCGCATGCATCGGACGGCAATGCCGCGGACCCGCATGGCTCAGGGGAGTCTTGCGGCCGCGCTGCTCCTGGGGATCGCGGCCTGCGCCGCCACGCCGAACACGCCGCTGGCCAGCAGGACGTCGCGGTTCCATGCCAACAATGTGCCCAGCGGATCGCTGCGCGTCGCCGAGGTGATACACACCGCGACGCGGGAGGAAATCAAGAACGGAGGGTGGGGCTACGACGTCCTGATCGCGGCCGGGATACCCGACGAGAAGATCCGCGACGGCAGCGCGGTCGTGGCGCGGGTGCAATGCTGCGGCGGCCCCAACGAGGAGGCGACCATCCTGCTGGCCTATGTGCCGGAGGGGCGAACGGCGGCGGCGGGCGACATCGTCGAAATCTGGTCGGGGACGATGGTCATGCAGGACGACGCTCTCGGCGCCATGCCCAACACGCTCACGCGCGTCAGGGAGACGGCGCAGGCATCGACCAAGGCCTGCCGCTGGATGCCGGACGATCCGTCTCTGTGGGTCCGTGTGATCTATTGCGATTGGATGCCGGGCGAGGGCTGGACGCAGCAGAGCGGCCTTTTCCCCTTCTGGATAAAGCCCATCGGCGCTGCCAGCCCGCCGCTGTAGCGGCGCTTTCGCAAGGCGTTGTCGAAAGCGATTGTATTGGCGGGTTGTCGTGGAGTCTATCGGGCGAGACTTCCGGAATACATAGCTGCGATGAGCAGCCTGGCTGCGCGTCACGTGACGAGCGAGCGGGACTGTTTCGCGCCGGTCAGGCGGACTTGCTGAAGTCGGGGAGGACGACGTAGCCGGCGGGCTGCGGATTGTTGCCGGGCGGATCGTAGGCGATGATCAGGCCCTGCTCCTCGTCCTGGCGCGCCTTGCGGCCGGCGAAGTTGAAATGCACGAGCACGTGGGTGGCGCCGCGGCTGCGGCAGTAGGCCCAGGCCTCGTGCTTGCGGTTGAGGCGGCGCTTCAGGCTCTCCGCCTCGCCGATGTAGAGCGGCTCCCAGCCGCGGACGGTGCGCCGGGCGAAGATGTAGTTGCCGGGGAAGTCGACCCACTCCTGGTCGAAGTCGAACAGGGAGTAGGCGTACTTGCGGCCGAGATAGTCGGTCCATACCAACTGCGGGATCATCGCCGCCTGCTCCGGTGCCGGACTCGCGAACCTTTGCGCCTTATCGTCCGAGAGACTACAGCGCATCGTTTAATGAAGCGTAAAATTATCTCAATTTTGCACCGATTTCGAGTCGAGATTTCGAGGCGCTGCCGACTCCGTCCCCATTAAGGTTAACATGCGCCGAGCAAACGCCGCCTTTTGCTCGGACCGATATCGTGCGTCCTTCGACAGGCTCAGGATGAGGGGCGTTCTTTGTGCCACCAAAATTCTTCCTCATCCTGAGCCTGTCGAAGGACGCAGGACAGACATGCCGCTCATCAGGCTTGGCGCGCTTGCGCCGAGAGGGCGCGGGTCTAGCGCCGCGCCGCCGGCGTGCGCACATGCTCGGGGCGGACGCCGATGCCGACCAGGCGGGCGGGAAGGCGGCGCAGCCGCGGGCAGCGCGCCATCAGCCGGACCAGCCAGGGCGGCGACAGCGGCTCGGTGCGGCCAAGGACGCGGCTGATGACGCGGTTCTGCACGAGGATCTGCATGCGCTGGGTCAGCCGCGTCGGCAAGGTGCGCCGGCGCTGGACCTGATCGAGATCCGCCTCGGTCAGCCGGTCCTCGCGCAGCGGCGCGGCCAGGATGTTGGCGGCGGCGACCGCGTCCTGGATCGCCAAGTTGATGCCGACGCCGCCGACCGGCGACATGGCGTGCGCGGCGTCGCCGATGCACAGCAGCCCCGGCCGGTGCCAGCGCGCCAGGCGGTCGACGCGCACGGTCAGCAGCTTCACCTGGTCCCAGCTCTGCAGTTCGTCGACGCGGTCGCGAAAGAACGGCGCCAGCCGCGCCAGGTTTTCGCGGAAGGCGGGCAGCCCGTCCCGCCGGATCAGGGCGCTCGAATCCTTGGGGATGACGTAGCCGCATTGCCAGTAGTCGCCGCGGTAGATGAGCGCGAGGATGTTGCCGACCGCGAAGCGTCCCATCGAGTCCACGGGATCGCCGGGCTTGTGCGACAGGCCGAACCACAGCACGTCCATGGGCGCGCCGAGATCCTCGACGCGCAGGCCGGCGGCCTGGCGCACGATCGACTGGCGGCCGTCGGCGCCGACGACGAGGCCGGCGCGCACCGCCAGCGGACCGCCGGGCGCGTGCGCGGCGACGCCGACGATGCGGCCGCCCTCCTCGATGAGTCCGGTCGCCTCGGCCTGCATGCGCAGGGCGAAGGCCGGATAGCGTGCCGCCTCGCCCGCGAGGAAATCGAGGAAATCCCACTGCGGCATGAAGGCAAGGAACTTGCAGCGGGTCGGCAGATGCGTGAAGTCGGCGATCGGCAGCTCGGCGTCGCCGAAGCCGGCGACGAGCCGCCGCGCCTGCTGATGCGGGAGCTTCAGGAACGCGTCGAGCAGGCCGAGCTCGTGGACGACCTCGAGCGTCGAGGGGTGGATGGTGTCGCCGCGGAAATCGCGCAGGAAGTCGGCATGCTTCTCCAGCACCACCGTGTCGATCCCGGCGCGGGCCAGCAGCAGCCCCAGCATCATGCCCGCGGGGCCGCCGCCGACGATGCAGCAGCGGGTGGACAGCGTTTCCGTGGTCATGGCTGCCTCAGTCGAACAGTCGGCGCCAAGCTTGCCATGTGCACCTGCCGGACGAAGGACCCCTGTCCCAGTTTGCCGGCGCGAGCGGCGGCGCGCAAACCGGCCGTTCGGTCGTGGCCGCGCCGAGGCGGCTCATCGGTCGGCCGCCGGAAGCTCCAGCTCGAAGGCCGTGCCGGCGCCATCGGAGCGGGCAAGCCGGATGTCGCCGCCATGAGCGTGCATGAGATCGCGGGCGATGGCGAGGCCGAGGCCGCTGCCGCCGGGACGGGCGGAGCCGGCGAAGGGCTGGAACAGCTTGTCGCGGGCGCGCGGCGGCAAGCCGGGGCCGTTGTCGGCGATCTCGATGACGATACGGCCGTCGGCGCGGCGCGCGGCGACGTCGATGCGGGTGGCGCCGGCCTGGACCGCGTTCTGGCCGAGGTTGGCGAAGACGCGGAAGAGCTGGTCGCGGTCGCCGGCGATCTCGAGCTCCCCGGCGACGTCGTTGAACAGCACCCGCCGGCCGTCGACCTGCGCCGGCAGGGCGGCGCCGACCTCCTCGATCAGGGCGCGCAGGGGGAATCGCCGGCGGGTCAGCGCCGGCGGACCCTCGCGCGTGAAGGTCAGGGTCTTCGAGCAGAGGTCGATGGCGCGGTCGATGGCGGCGAGCAGGGTCGGCGTCATCCGCTTGACCTCCGGGTTGTCGCTGCCGGCGAGGCGGTCGGCGACCAGCTGCGCCGTGGTCAGGATGTTGCGCAGGTCGTGGTTGATCTTGGTGACGGCAGTGCCGAGGGCGGCGAGGCGCGTCTTCTGCTGCAGGGCGGCGCGCAGCTCGGCCTGCATGTCCGCCAGCTCGTTCTGGGCGACGCCGAGCTCGTCGCTGCGGGCGCTGAGCGGCGGCGGGCGCGACAGGTCCTCCGGGTTCTCGCGGAAGGCCATCATGCTCTCGGTCATGCGCCGCATCGGCCGCACCAGGAGCCATTGCAGGCTGAGATAGACGAGGGCGGCGGTGACCAGCGAGATGACGATGGAGAGCGCCAGGATGCGGTTGGAGTAGTCGATCAGCGCCATGCGCATCGGCGCCTCGTCGATGACGATCTCGACGATGGCCTGGGGATGGCGCGGCGACGGGGCGACGACGCGCAGGATGCGGTTCTCGCTCTGGAACAGCGTCGCGAAGGCATCGCCGATCAGCATGAAGAAGCCGCGCTCGCGCAGGTCGAAGCTGGCGTCGACCCGCGGCGGCATGTCGGCCTCGAGCATGAGCTTGACGCCGTCGGGACGGCGCAGGGCGACGATGTAGGCGCCGGCCTGGTTGAGCAGCTCGCGCTCCAGCTCCGCGCTCACCATGTTGTCGGGCGTGGCCAGCAGGGCGAGGATGGCGACGTAGCCGGTGGCGATGCGCTCCTCGAGAAAGGTGAGGCGGAAGCGCCCGGCCGAGGGCGCGAAGATCAGCACCTCGCTCAGCATGACGAAGACCGCGGTGAGCGCCAGCAGCCGCGCCGACAGGCTGCGGATCAGGCTCGGCATGCGCGGGCGGGCGGTCATGGCTGCGACCGCGACGGGATGGGAATGAGGGAGAGATTGGGACACCGAATCTTAGAAACCGACCGGCTGCCGTGCGAAGTCGGGATCAGCGCCGTGCGTCCTTCGACAAGCTCAGGATGAGGGTTTTTCTTTCTGCCACAAAGACTACCCCTCATCCTGAGCTTGTCGAAGGATGCACGACAGTCATGCAAGCGATAGGAAGCGCTTTTGGGAGACGCTGTACAAGGGAGCCGCGGAGGAACGCGGATGAGCGCACATGAGCGCTGACGACAGCCGATGGGGCGGCTGCCAAATTCGCGTTCATCTGTGTTCATCTGCGGTTTCATTTCTCCTCTGGTTCCTGCGCCTCCGCGGTCAACTTGGTCAACCGAACCAGCGCAGGACGCGGACCAGCGCGCGCGTCCGGCGGGAGAACAGCTTGGGGGCGTAGAAGCTTCCCGCGGCACGCTTGCCGGCCTCGCCGCGGGTGGGGTAGGGGACGATCATGGTGGCGAGGGTGGAGATCTTGAGCCGGTTGGCGATGGCCAGAACCCAGGGCTGGATCAGCTCGCCGGCCTCGGCCCCGACGATCGCGGCGCCGAGGATGCGGCCGCGCGGGGTGACGATCGCCTTGACCAGTCCGTCGGTCGCGCGTCCCGTCTGCGCGCGGTCGTTCTCGGCGAACGGCCAGCGCAGCACCTGCACCGCGCGTCCGGCCGCCCGCGCCGCGGCTTCGCTCACGCCGACCTGGGCCAGCTCGGGCGCGGTGTAGGTCACCCAGGGCAGGGCGCGCTGGTCGACGCGCGCCGGCCAGCGGAACAGCGCGTTGCGGATCACGATGCCCGCATGATAGCCGGCGAGATGGGTGAATTGCAGCCCGCCGGCGGCGTCGCCGATGGCGTAGACGCGGCGGTTGCTGGTGCGCAGCCGGGCGTCGAGCGCGATGGCATCGCCGCTGTGGGCGATGCCGGCCGCGGCGAGATCGAGGTCCGCGACGTTGGCGCGGCGGCCGGCGGCGACGAGGAGATGGCTGCCGGCGAGGCGCGCCGGCGCGCCGGCGCCCTCGGTCAGCAGCGCGACGCCGTCGCCGTCCGGCTCGACGCCGACGACGCGGGTGCGCTCGTGCAGGGCGACGCCGTCGGCGCGCAGTTGCCGGCGGACGACCTCGACCAGCTCCGGATCGTCCTGGGGCAGCAGCGTCGCCATCTCCACAATGGTGGCGGTCGCGCCCAGGCGGCGAAACGCCTGCGCCAGCTCGCAGCCGATCGGGCCGCCGCCGAGGACCAGCAGATGGCGGGGACGCTCGGTGAGATCGAACACGGTCTCGTTGGTGAGCAGGGGCACGCGCTCGAGGCCGGGGATCGGCGGCAGCAGCGGGCGCGAGCCGGTGGCGATGACGAAGCGGCGGGCGCGGACGGCCCAGTCGCCGGCGGCGAGCTCGCGCGGGCCGGTGAAGCGCGCCTGGGCGCGCAGGACGCGCACGCCGAGGCCGGCGAAGCGCTCCTCCGAATCCTGCGGCGCGATGGCGGCGATCACGGACCGGACGTGGTCGTGGACGGCGCGGAAATCGACCGCCGGCTCGCCGACGCGGATGCCGAGGCGGTCGGCGCCGCGCGCCGCGGCCGCGGCGTGGGCGGCCGCGAGCAGCGCCTTCGACGGCACGCAGCCGTAGTTCAGGCAGTCGCCGCCCATCTTGTGCGCCTCGATCAGCACGGTCTCGGCGCCGAGCTGGGCGGCGCCGGCGGCCACGCTCAAGCCGGCCGAGCCGGCGCCGATGACGCAAATGTCGGGAGTCAGCAGCGAGGTCATGCCGGTCGGATGGATCGCTTCTGCATGTAGGCTTGGATCAACATCGTGCGTCCTTCCCCGGGTTTAACCCGGGGACCAGGCTCAGGATGAGGGACTTTCTTTCTGCCACCAAGAATTCTCCTCATCCTGAGCCTGTCGACGGATGCACCCTGGTGGTGCAAACGATGTGAGTCGTTCTTTTGAAAGCGCTTCACGAGGACCGGCGCCGCGCCGCGACATGTTTGTAGATCACCGGGGCGAGGGCGAGGAGGGCGAGGCCGAGGAGCGGGAGAAGGACCTGCGGCCGCAGCAGCTGGGCCGGCGCGCAGGCGTCGCCCGCATCGACGATGCTGCCGAGGCCGGCGCCGATGCCGGCGAACACCAGGGTCCCGGGGATGATGCCGAACAGGGTGGCGAGCACGAAGTTGCGCAGCCGTACGCCGAGAAACGCCGGCACGAGGTTGACGACGAAGAACGGCACCAGCGGCACCAGCCGCAGCACCAGCAGGTAGCTCAGCTCGTTCTCGGCGAAGCCGCGCTGCAGCCGCGCCAGCCAGGGACCGGCGCGCGCCTCCAGCAGCTCGCGGAACATCGTGCGGGCGGCGAGGAACAGCAGGGTGGCGCCGAGCGTGGCGGCAACCACCACCATCGCCGTCGCGGCGACGGTGCCGAACAGGAGGCCGGCGGCGACGGTCATCACCACGGCGCCGGGGACCGAGAGGGCGACGGCGGCGGCATAGCCGGCCATGAACAGCAGGACGGCCGGCAGGCGATGGTCGCCGACCCAGCTCTGGAGCCCGTCGCGGTTGGCGCGCAGGGCGGCGCAGCTCAGCTGCTCCTGCAGGCCGAAGGCGAAAAACAGCCCGAGGCCGGCGAGCAGGACGAGCAGCGGCGCCAGCCGCATGAGCGACCGCGCTCCGCCCGACCGAACCGCGCCGCCGCCCATGCCGCCTCGCTTTTCCGAATCCGCCCGCGCAGGGAGCCGTCCCCCGGGGACGGCCGCGCCCGGTCTTGTAGCATCGTGGCGGCCGGCGGACCATTCACCGTGCGGTGACGCGGGCGTGAGCGACGGCTTGTTAAGCCACTGGAATTTCGATGATTTGCGGCAGGCTCCCGGCATTCATGCGTTGACTCGCCAGAACCGACCCCTTATACAACCGCCCGCATCTGAGACGATCTCAGCCGTCAATAACGGAGTCAAAACGTGAAGCGCACCTATCAGCCGAGTGTGCTGGTCCGCAAGCGTCGCCATGGGTTCCGGGCACGCATGGCCACCGTCGGGGGCCGGACGGTGCTGGCCCGCCGCCGCGCCAAGGGCCGCAAGCGTCTGTCGGCCTGACCGGCGATGATCGCGGTCGCGCGCCTCAAGCGCCGGCCGGATTTCCTGCGGGTGGCCGGCGGGCGCCGCAAGTGGGTCGCCCCCGGGCTCATCCTCCAGGCGCTCAGACAGCATGATGCCGATGCAGGAACAGACGATATCGCGCCGGCGCGCGTCGGCTTCACGGCCAGCGCCAAGGTCGGCAATGCCGTGGTCCGCAACCGGGCGCGGCGGCGGCTGCGGGCGGCGGCGGCGGCGGTGCTGCCGCGCCATGCGCAGCCGGCCCATGACTATGTTCTGATCGCCCGCGCCGGGACACTGACGCGGCGCTTCAGCGATCTGACTGCGGATCTCGAGGCCGGCTTGAAGCGTTTGGGACTGTACCGCGACGATGCCGAGACCAGGACCGCCGAGGGGCGCGCGGGGAACAGCCATGCGGCCTGAGCGGGCGCTCTGCATCGGCCTGATCCGCCTCTATCAGTACGGCCTTTCGCCGGTGCTGCCGCGCACCTGCCGCTATCTGCCGACCTGCTCCGACTATGCCCGCGAGGCCATCGAGCGGCACGGCGCGATGCGCGGCGGCTGGCTCGCCCTGCGGCGGCTGCTGCGCTGCCATCCCTGGGGCGGGCACGGCTACGATCCGGTGCCCGATCCTGTCGGCCCGTCCTGCCCGCATCCCCATCACCCATCGAGCTGATCGACAA
Source organism: Dongiaceae bacterium (assembly GCA_050180895.1). Taxonomy (GTDB): domain Bacteria; phylum Pseudomonadota; class Alphaproteobacteria; order Dongiales; family Dongiaceae; genus JBGPEQ01. Next base: position 9,260 of record JBFXDS010000017.1, on the reverse strand, counting down.
GGCCCGCCGACTCGCGCGCCGGAACCGGAATTATGGACCAACGCAACCTCTTCCTGGCCATCGCCATCTCCGCCGTCATCTACATCGGCTTCTACTTCCTGTACGAGAAGCCGCGGCTGGAGCAGATGCAGGCGCAGCAGCAGGCGGCGCAGGAAGCCCAGCAGGCGCAGCAGGCCCAGCAGCAACAACAACAGCAGCAGCAACAGCAACAGCAACAGCCGGCGCCGGGGGCGGCGGCTCCAGGCACGCTTCCCGGCACCGCCGCGCCAGCAACGGCGGCGGCGCTGGTCGACCGCGCCACGGCTCTGGCGCAGTCGCCGCGCGTCGCCATCGACTCGCCGCAGCTGAAGGGCTCGATCGCGCTGAAGGGCGGCCGCCTCGACGACGTCGTGCTCGCGAAATATCGCGAGAAGGTCGAGCCGGGTAGCCCGAACATCGTGTTGCTGTCGCCCCGAGGCGCGGCCAAAGCCTACTTCGCCGAGCTGGGTTGGACCGGCCAGGACACGGATCTGCCCGGTGATGACACGATTTGGCAGGCCGACGGGGACAAGCTGACGCCAGAGAAGCCGCTGACGCTGACCTGGGACAACGGCAAGGGCGTGCGCTTCACGCGCGTGTTCACGCTGGACAAGGACTACATGTTCACCGTGACACAGCGAGTCGAGAACCACGGTGCCGAGCCGATCACGCTCTATCCGTTCGGCCGCATCCAGCGCACCGGCATCCCCGGGGTCGGCATCACGCAGATACTGCACGAGGGGCCGATGGGCGTCTTCGGCAACGTGGGTGAAGACGCAAAATACCGGCTGTACGAGAAGCAGTACCACGACGTGCCGGAGGACTATCAGGAGCAGGGTTACCTGAACGGAACGCTCAAAGCCCCCGACGGATGCCATGTCAACGACCGATTCGAGAGCGTGGGCGGGTGGCTCGGCATCACCGACAAGTACTGGCTCGTTGCGCTTGTGCCCGACAGCAAGCAGCAACTCACCGCCTGCTACCGCTGGTGGCAGGCTGACGCGACTGACATCTACCAGACGGATTATCTCGGGGCGACGCTCAGTATCGCGCCGGGCGCCAGCGCCGAAATGCAGGCCCGTCTATTCGCCGGGGCGAAGGAAGTGCGGCTGCTCGACGACTATCGCGACGGAGCGTTCGGCGGCGCGCCCATTCCGCTGTTCGACCGCGCGGTCGATTTCTCCGGCTATCTCGGCTACTTCCTCACCCTCATCGCCAAGCCGCTCTTCTACCTGCTGGACATCATCTACTCGGCGGTCGGCAATTTCGGCATCGCCATCATGCTGCTGACGGTGCTGGTGAAGATCGCCTTCTTCTGGCTGGCCAACAAATCCTACCGGGCGATGAACAAGATGAAGAAGCTGGCGCCGCTGATGCAGGAGCTGCGCCAGCGCTTCGGCGAGGACAAGGCCCGCCTCAACCAGGAGATGATGGCGCTGTACAAGCGCGAGAAGGTCAACCCGGCGGCGGGCTGCCTGCCGATCGTCGTGCAGATCCCGGTCTTCATCGCCCTCTACCAGGTACTGTACGTCACCATCGAGATGCGGCACGCGCCGTTCTTCGGCTGGATCAGGGATCTCTCGGCGCCGGACCCGACGTCGATCCTCAATCTCTTCGGCCTGCTGCCCTACAGCGTGCCCGACCTCGGGCCGCTCCACCTGCTGAGCATCGGCGTGTGGCCGCTGGTCATGGGCGTGACGATGTTCCTGCAGCAGAAGATGAATCCGCCGCCGCCCGATCCGGTGCAGGCGAAGATCTTCATGCTGCTGCCGATCGTCTTCACCTTCATGCTGGCGCCCTTCGCCGCCGGCCTCGTCATCTACTGGGCCTGGAACAACCTGCTGTCGATCGCCCAGCAATGGCTGCTGAAGCGCCTCGACGAGCGGGCCGAGACGCAAGCCGCGGCGCGGAAGCTGGAGCAGAAGCAGGCGGAGGCGAAGCCGGAACAACCGGCGGAGGAGCGGGAGGGCACGGCACAAGCGACGGCGGAACCGGCGCTGGAAAAAGCCGAGAAGCGGCCGGCCCGGAAACCGAAGAAGCGGATGTAGAGGGGCGTCGGGACCGGTGGGTGGCCTGCCCGCCTGTGCGTCCTTCGACAAGCTGAGGATGAGGGAAAGTCTTGGTGGCACGAAGAACGTCCCTCATCCTCAGCTTGTCGAAGGACGCACAGCGCCGAATCCTGGCCTCGTTCACCGCTTGTTAACGGCACGCGGTTTAACTGCCGGTTATCCATTCGTCGTCACCGGCGGAATCGTCATGTCGCTGCACCGTTTGCTTGCCATCCTGATTGCCGTCGTCGGTCTGTTCGCCGCACCTGCTGTCCGCGCCGGAACGATGCCGTACGCCGACGGCGTGCTGTGGCGGATCGACGGCGTCCAGAAGAACACGAGCTACGTCTTCGGCACGCTGCATTTGAGCGACGAGCGGGTCACGGCGCTGCCCGATTCGGTCGGCCGGGCGTTCGCGCAGGCGCAGTCGCTGGCGATCGAGGCGGTGCTCGACAACACGGCGGTCCTCAAGCTGTCCCGCGCCATGCTGCTGCCGGGCGGCCAGCGGCTGGACGCGCTGCTGACGCCGGACCAGACGGCGCGGCTGCGGGACGCGGCGGCGCACTACCGCATGCCCGTGTCGATGGTGAGCCGGTTCAAGCCGTGGGGCGCGATGATCCTGTTCAGCCTGCCGCCGGCCGAGCATTTGCGGGTCGCGGCCGGCCAGAAGCCGCTCGACGAGGCGCTGCGCGCGCAAGCCGAGGCCGCCGGCAAGACCGTGATCGGGCTGGAGACCGTCGAGGAGCAGATCGAGGCTCTCGACGGCATGACCGACGCCGACCAGGTGCTGCTGCTGGCCTCGACGCTCGAGCAGGCCGGCGAGATCGAGCGCCTGTTCGCCACCCTGCGCGATGCCTACCTGGCGCGCGACCTGGTCGCCGTCTACGACCTGCTGAACGCCGCCAAGGGCAACGACGGCAGCGGCGTTTTCTCCCGCCTGGAGCAGCGGCTGATCGTGGCGCGCAATCGCCGCATGGTCGAGCGCATGGGCAAGCTGCTGCAGCAGGGCAACGCCTTCGTCGCCGTCGGCGCCCTGCATCTGCCGGGCGAGCAGGGAATCCTGCAGCTGCTGGCGGATCGGGGCTACCGCGTGACGCGGATCTACTGAGCCCGCCTAAGTTGACAGGACCGCGGTTTCTCCCGATAGTCTCGGCATTTCCGGGACAATGACGGGTTGATCGCGCCTCGACCCAGGCCTGCCGCCGGTTCGAGGCACGATTGCCGTTGGAGAAAAGGAAGCCGCACGTGTTCCCAGCGGTCATGCCGACCTATCAGCGCGCGGAGATTGCCTTCGAGCGCGGCGAAGGCGCCTATCTCTACGCCGTCGACGGGCGGCGCTACCTCGATTTCGCCAGCGGCATCGCCGTGACCGCGCTGGGCCATGCGCATCCGCATCTGGTGGCCGCGCTGACCGAACAGGCGAAGAAGGTCTGGCACCTGTCGAACCTCTACACCATCCCGGGCCAGCAGCGCCTGGCCGAGCGGCTGACGGCGGCGAGCTTCGCCGACAGCGTGTTCTTCTGCAACTCCGGCGCCGAGGCGATCGAATGCGGCCTCAAGCTGACGCGCAAGTATCACGACGAAGCCGGCGCGCCCGAGCGCTACCGCGTGATCACCGTCGAGGGCGCGTTCCACGGCCGCACGCTCGCTACCATCGCCGCCGGCGGGCAGGAGAAGCACCTCAAGGGCTTCGATCCTGTTGTCGACGGCTTCGACAAGGTCGCCTTCGGCAACATGAACGAGCTGCGCTCGGCGATCACGCGCGAGACGGCGGCGATCCTCATCGAGCCGGTGCAGGGTGAAGGCGGCATGCGGCCGGCGCCGGCCGAATATCTGCAGGCGCTGCGCAAGGTCGCCGACGAATACGGTCTGCTGCTCTATTTCGACGAAGTGCAGTGCGGCATGGGCCGCACCGGCAAGCTGTTCGCGCATGAATGGGCCGGCGTCGCGCCCGATATCCTCGCCACCGCGAAGGGCATCGGCGGCGGCTTTCCCATGGGCGCCTGCCTGGCCACGGAGAAGGTGGCGAAGGCGCTGACTCCCGGCAGCCATGGCAGCACCTTCGGCGGCGGGCCGCTGGCCATGACCGTCGGCAACGCCGTGCTCGACGTCCTGCTGGCCGACGGCTTCCTCGCCGAGGTCGAGCGGATGGGCCGCCTGCTGCGCGAGAGGGTCGGGGCGCTGGCGAAGCGCCATCCCCGGGTGCTCGTCGACGTGCGCGGCGCCGGGCTGATGCTCGGCCTCAAATGCGTCGTCCCGAACACGGAGATGGTGAACAAGCTGCGCGATGCCGGATTGCTCACGGTCGGCGCCGGCGACAACGTCGTCCGCCTGCTGCCGCCGCTGATCATCGCGGAAAGTCATGTCGAGGAGGCGCTGGCGATCCTCGACAAGGTCTGCGGCACCTGGCCGGCGGCGCGCGGAGCGGCGTGAGATGCCCGCGGGCGACGCGGCGCCGATCCGCCATTTCCTCGACCTCGACCGCATCGAGCGGCCGGCGTTGCGCCGGATGCTGGAGACCGGCGCCGGGTTCAAGCGGGGCGACCTGCACAACGGCGAGGCCAGGCCGCTGGCCGGCAAGGCGCTGGCGCTGATCTTCGAGAAGCCGTCGACGCGCACACGGGTTTCGTTCGAGCTGGGCATGAAGCAGCTGGGCGGCGAGGTGGTGGTGCTGGAAGCACAGGGCTCGCAACTCGGCCGCGGCGAGACGGTGGCCGACACGGCGCGCGTGCTGTCGCGTTATGTCGACGTCATCATGCTGCGCACGACCAAGGAGGAGAAGCTGCTGGAGATGGCCGAGGCGGCGACCGTGCCGGTGATCAACGGTCTGACCAACCGCACCCATCCCTGCCAGCTGATGGCCGATGTGATGACCTTCGAGGAGCATCTGGGGCCGATCGCCGGGCGCACCGTCGCCTGGTGCGGCGACGGCAACAACATGGCCGCCTCGTGGATCCATGCCGCCGTGCAGTTCGATTTCGAGCTGCGCCTGGCCTGTCCGGAGCCGCTGCGCCCGCCGCCGGCGGTGCTGGCCTGGGCGCGCGGCAAGGGCGGCAAGATCACGGTCACGTCCGATGTGGCGGCGGCCGTCGGCAATGCCGACTGCGTGGTCACGGATGTGTGGGTCTCCATGGGCGACGAGCCGGTCGGCAACCTGCACCACAACCTGCTGGCCAGCTATCGCGTCGACGATCGGGTGATGGCCATGGCAAAGCCGGAGGCGATCTTCATGCATTGCCTGCCGGCGCACCGCGGCGAGGAGGTGACGACCGGCGTCATCGACGGGCCGCAATCGGCGGTGTGGGACGAAGCCGAGAACCGCCTGCATGCGCAGAAAGGCATCCTGACGTGGTGTCTCGGCCTCGTCTGAGATGGTGATGCAATTCACGGCGGGCGACGGCCGGCCCGCGCGGCCGGGCCCGGCCATCGCCGACGACCTGATCCAGCCGTTCAAGATCGAGGGCCAGGCGGTGCGCGGCCGCCTGGTGCGGCTCGGCCCGCTGATCGACGCGGTGCTCGAGCGCCATCGCTACCCGCGGATCGTCGCCGAGCGGCTGGGCGAGCTGGTGGCGCTGGCCGCGGCGCTCGCCGGCGCGCTGAAGTATGACGGCGTCTTCACCCTGCAGACCAAGGGCGATGGCCCGATCGGCCTCATGGTCGCCGACGTAAGCAGCGGCGGCGACGTGCGCGGTTATGCCCAGTTCGACGCGGAGAAGCTGGCGGCCCTTGCCGTCGGCGAGGGCGGGCCGCCCTCGGTGCCCCGGCTGCTCGGCGCCGGCTACCTCGCCTTCACCGTCGACCAGGGCGCGCACACCGAACGCTACCAGGGCATCGTCGAATTGATCGGCGCTACGCTGGCCGACTGTGTGCACCATTATTTCCGCCAGTCGGAGCAGCTGGACGCGGTGGTCAAGGTCGCCGCCGGCCGGATGCCGGACGGCTGGCGCGCCGGCGCGCTGATGCTGCAGCGGCTGCCGCCCTCGGCCGGCGCGGCCGACGCGGTGGAGGACGAGTGGCGGCGCACGCTCGCCTTCATGGCCAGCAGCACGCCGGACGAACTGCTGGACGCGGGGTTGACGCCGAATCAGCTGCTCTATCGCCTGTTCCACGAGGACGGCGTGCGCGTCTTCGCCACCGCCGGCCTGCGGCCCGGCTGCCGCTGCTCGCGCGCGCGCGTCGAGCGCGTGCTGCTCTCGCTGCCCGCCGACGAGCTCGAGACGTTCAAGATCGACGGAAAGATCGTCGTGACCTGCGAGTTCTGCAGCGCCAGCTACGACTTCACGGACGAGCAGATCGCGGTGCTGAGGGACTCGGGACTCACGTAGGACGATTTGCCATAGACGCTGCTGGCATGGCCACCCTGCGTCCTTCGACAGGCTCAGGATGAGGGGGAATCTTGGCGGCAGAAAGAAAGCTCCTCATCCTGAGCCTGTCGAAGGACGCAGGGTGCTGATCCCCGGCCGCCGCGCGTCATGCTGCCGCCGCCCAGTCCTTCAGCTTGCGCAGGAAGGCGACGCAGGCGTCGACCTGGTCGAGGGCGATGAACTCGTTCGGCTGATGCGCCTGCTCGATGCTGCCGGGGCCGCAGACTACGGTCGGGATGCCGGCCTGCTGGAACAGGCTCCCCTCGGTGCCGAAGGAGACCGCGGCGGCCGTGTTGGCGCCGGTGAGCAGCCGCACCAGCGCCTCCGCCGGCGAGTCGGGCTCGGGGACCAGCGCCGGCGAGCCGCTGTGCAGAGTGGTTGTCACCTCCGCCTCCGGCGCCACGGCGCGCAGGCGCGGCAGCAGGTCGTCGGCGACGAAGGCGTCGAAGCGGCCGCGGACGTCCTGGATGTCGAAGCCGGGGATGGGGCGGAATTCCCATTCGAGGCGGCATTGCCGGGCGATGATGTTGATCGCCGTGCCGCCCTCGATCATGCCGACGTTGATGGTGGTGTAGGGCGGATCGAAGCCGTCGTCGAACGGGCCGCGCTGCGCGATCTCGGCCGCCAGCCGCGACAGGAAGCCGACGATCTCCGCGGCGCCGGCGATGGCGTTGACGCCGCGGTGCGTGGCGCTCGAATGGCCGTCGCGCCCGGTGACGGTGGTGACGAAGGCATAGAAGCCCTTGTGGCGGTTGATCAGCCGCATCCGCGTCGGCTCGCCGATGATGGCGGCGGCCGGGGGCGGCAGGGCCGCCGCCATGTCCGCCAGCAGGCCGCCGACGCCGAGGCAGCCGACTTCCTCGTCGTAGGAGAGCGCCAGATAGATCGGCACGCGCAGCCGGGCGGCGCGGAACTCCGGCGCCAGCGCCAGCGCGACGGCGAGGAAGCTCTTCATGTCGGCGGTGCCGCGGCCGTAAAGGCGGCCGTCGCGCTCCTCGACGGCGAAGGGATCGCCGTCCCAGGGCTGGCCGGCCACCGGCACGACGTCGGTGTGGCCGGAGAGGATGATGCCGCCGGGAACCTCCGGGCCGATGGCGGCGAGCAGGTTGGCCTTGTTGCGCTCGTCGTCGAAGGTCAGCCGGCTGTCGATGCCCAGCTCCATCAGATAGTCGCGCACGAAATGGATCAGCTCGAGGTTGGACCGCGCGGAGACCGTGTCGAAGGCGACCAGCCGGCGGATCATCTCGTGCGGGGTCAGGCTCAAGACCGGCTCCCTCGTTCGCAGGAACGCAAAGGAGCGTGGGAGCGGCCTGGTGCGTCCTTCGACAAGCTCAGGATGAGGTTCTTTCTTTCTGCCACCAAAGATTTCTCCTCATCCTGAGCTTGTCGAAGGACGCACGGCGGTCGTGCAGCAGTGCGTCACAAGTTCGGCAGGTTGGTGGTCGACGGGCTGCCGACGATGGCCAGGAACTCGCGCCGGGTCGACGCATCCGTGCGGAAGCTGCCGAGCATGCGGCTGGTCACCATGCTCATGCCCGGCTTGTGGACGCCGCGCGTGGTCATGCATTGGTGCGCCGCGTCGATGATCACGCCGACGCCGCGCGGCTGCAGCACCTCCTGGATGGTGTTGGCGACCTGGGCGGTCAGCTTCTCCTGGATCTGCAGGCGGCGGGCATAGGCCTCCAGCACGCGCGCCAGCTTGCTGATGCCGACGACGCGCCGGTTCGGCAGGTAGCCGATGTGGGCGCGGCCGATGATCGGCGCCAAGTGATGCTCGCAATGCGATTCGAAGCGGATGTCGCGCAGCACGATCAGCTCGTCATAGCCGTTGATCTCCTCGAAGGTGCGCGCGAGGAAGGCGACGGGGTCGACGTCGTAGCCGGAGAAGAACTCGCGATAGGCGCGCGCCACGCGGTCGGGCGTGCCGAGCAGCCCCTCGCGCGTCGGGTCGTCGCCGGCCCAGCGCAGCAACGTGCGCACGGCCTCCTCCGCCTCGGCGCGGCTGGGCTTCCGCGGCGCCGCCTTGCGGGCGCGGCGCGACTCGAGCGACAAGCGATGCGACTTGCTCAAGGCATGTTCCTCTCTCGGAAGCGCCGGCCGTCCGATACGACGGCCGGCGCGGCGTGATCGCCTGGTCAGTTCAGCCGGTTCGGCTGGTGCGGGCTGTCGAGCGAGAAGGCGGGCACCGCGACGTCGAATCGCTCGCCGGCCTCGGTCTCCATCTGGTAGGTGCCGACCATGAAGCCGGACGGCGTGGGCAACGGCGTGCCGCTCGTATACTCGAAGCTCTCGCCGGGCTTTAGCACCGGCTGCTCGCCGACGACGCCGGCGCCGCGCACCTCCTGGATGCGGCCGAGGGAATCGGTGATGCGCCAGTAGCGGTTGCGCAGCTGCACGGTGGTGCCGCCGTTGTTCTCGATCTTGACGTGGTAGGCCCACACGAAATGCGCCTCTTCGGGCGACGACTGGTCCTCGAGGTAGATCGGCTGCACCGTCACGGTGATCGCCCGCGTCGTGTGGCTGTACATGCCGGCATGTCCTCCCGTTCCGGCCGACCGCGGCCCGTCGCGGTGCCGGTCGGCAGATGCGGCGATTGTAGAACCCGGCCGGCGGTTGTCCAGGGAGCGATGCCCTGCGGGCAGCTGCGCAAAAGAGAAGCGGCGCCGGTTTCCCGGCGCCGCTTGCGTGGTCCCCTGATGGAAGGGGGTTACTGGAGCACGATCTCGACGCGCCGGTTGGCCTGCTCGCGCACGCCGTCCGGCGTCGGCACCGCCGGCTCGCTCTCGCCCCGGCCCGCCACCGTGATCGCGTTGGCGTCGGCCCCGCCGGC
>JBFXDS010000016.1:0-84034 GCA_050180895.1 Dongiaceae bacterium | reverse complement strand
CGGCGGTCGCCAAACCGCCCCAGCTCGAAAACCGCTTCCACACGCCCCCCTCCGCGACGAATCACTTCCATCAGGGAGTCAGCCTTCACAATTCCGGTCAACAAAGATGTGTGCATGTGATAGCGGCTTTCGCCGGGGTGACAACGGAATTTGAACCGGCGCCCGAGTCTTGTTTCCTCGTCATCGGAGCGTTCATTTCCGGGAATGGGGGTGGCGGAAAGAACATGGCTCGGGCGCCGGCGTTTCGGGACAATGAAGCGGCTCGCCTGTCGGTTCGTGCGTCCTTCGACAAGCTCAGGATGAAGATCTTTCTTGGCGGCACGAAGAACGCACGAAGGCCGCCCCCAGGATCCGGCGAAATGATAGATAAGGTCGTTTGAGTTCCGCCGAAGGAGGGCCCGTGCCGCCGTCGACGCCGCTGTCGAGCTTTACCGCGGGCGCCCGCGACACCGTGCCGATGATGATCGGCGCGGCACCGTTCGGGCTCATCTTCGGGACGCTGGCGGCGGCCGGGCCGCTGGCGCCGTGGCACGGACAACTGATGTCGGCGACGGTGTTCGCGGGCTCGGCCCAGTTCATCGCCCTGGGGCTGGCGGCCGGGCATGCCGGGCTGCTGGTGATCTGGCTCACCACCTTCATCGTCAACCTGCGCCACATGCTGTACACGGCGACCTTGCTGCCGCACGTGGCGCACCTGCCGGCGCGCTGGCGCTGGCTGCTGGCCGCGCTGCTGACCGACGAGACCTTCGCCGTGATGGCCGGCTTCTATCACCGGCAGCCGCGCGCGCCGCTGGGGCACTGGTACTTCCTCGGCTCCGGCCTCCCCATGTACGTCAACTGGAACCTGTGGACGCTGGCCGGGCTGCTGTTCGGCGCGGCGGTGCCGGAGCTGCAATCGCTCGGCCTCGATTTCGCGCTGGTCGCGACCTTCATCGCCATCGTCGTGCCGCAGCTGGCGAGCCTGCCGCGGCTGGCGGCGGCGATCGCAGCCGGCGCCCTCGCCTATCTGTGGCGCGACCTACCCTACAATCTCGGCCTGCTGGCGGCTGTGTTCGCCGGCGTCGCCGTCGGCATGGCGCTGCTGCGCCTGCGCGCCCGCGCGGCGCAGGGAGACGCGGCATGACCTATGTCGCCATGATCCTGGGCATGGCGGCGATCACCGTCGCGATCCGCGCGGCGGTGTTCGTGCTCGGCGACCGCCTGATGTTTCCGCCGCTGGTGCGGCAGGCGCTCGAGTTCGTGCCGGTGACGGTGCTGACCGCCATCATCGTGCCGATGGTGGTGGCGCCGCAGGGCGAAGGGCTGGAACTGACCTGGCGCAACCCGCAGCTGGTCGGCGCCCTCGTCGCGGTGGCGCTGTGCGCGGCGACGCGGCACCAGCTGCTGACCATCGTCGGGGCGATGCTGGTCTTCTTCGGCTGGCAGTTCTGGGTGTTGAGTTAGCAAGTTTGCACCGGCGGCGGCGCCCCGCGAGGCGATGAGAGCCGACTTGTCGGGGCGCGCGGCGCGCGCCCGTGCCGTGGACGGACGAGGTCGATCCGGGATCATCGCGCCGCGGATGGACGGGCGCGCGCCGCGCGCCCCTACAGTCCGAACGCGCGGATCACGGCGGGACGGCGCGGCCGAGCCCATCGATCGCCGCCTGGACGCCGCCCCTGCCGTGGGGGATGCCGAGGGCGACGAGGCCGGTCTCGACCACCGCCAGGGTGCCCAGCAGCATCGGCGCGTTGACATGGCCCATATGGGCGATGCGGATGGCCTTGCCGTCGAGGGCGCCGATGCCGACGCCGACGACGACGCCGCATTTCTCGCGGCAGTAATCGAGCAGCGGCTGCGGATCGCGACCCTCGGCCATGCGCACGGTGGTGACGGAATTGGCGCGCTGCGCCGGCGCCAGGATGTTGAAGGCCAGCGCCCCGCCCTCGCTCCAGACGGCGACGGCGGCGCGGGCGGCCTCGGCCAGCAGGCGGTGGCGGAGGATGGCGTTGTCGAGGCCTTCGGCGAAGAGCATGTCCAGCGACTTGCGCAGGCCGAACAGCAGATGCTCCGGCGGCGTGCCGCAATATTTCTGGTAGTGCTCCGGCCCCTCGCGCGCGGTCCAGTCCCAATAGGGCGTGCGCAGGCCGGCCTTCTCATGCGCGGCCTTGGCCTTGGCGCCGGCGGCGACGAAGCTGAGGCCCGGCGGCAGCATCAGCCCCTTCTGCGAGCCGGTGACGGCGAGGTCGACGCCCCAGCCGTCCATGTCGAAGGGCATGGTGGCGAGCGAGGCGATGGTATCGACGGCGAGCAGCGCCGGATGGCCGGCGGCATCGATGGCCTTGCGGATGGCGGGGATGTCGTTGACCGCCCCCGAGGCGGTATCGACCTGGACGGTGAACACCGCCTTGATCGCGCCGGTCCTGTCGCGGCGCAAGCGCGCCTCCAGCGCCGCCGGATCGACGGCGCGGCGCCAGTCGCCGGGCAGCAGCTCGACCGCGGCGCCGAGGGCCTCGGCCATGCGGCCCCAGGCGGCGGCGAACAGGCCGCTCTCGAGCACGAGCACCTGGTCGCCGCGCGACAGGATGTTGACGAGCGCCGCCTCCCAGGCGCCGTGGCCGTTGGCGGCGTAGATGTAGGTCTGGCCGGCGGTGCGGAACAGCCGGCGCAGATCGGCGAGGCAGCTCTCGGTCGTCTCCACCAGCGGGCCGGAATAGATGTCGACGGCCGGACGGTGCATGGCGTTGAGCACCTCGTCCGGTACCGTGGTGGGGCCGGGGATGCTGAGAAACTCGCGGCCGTGGCGGACGGTCATGGGCAATGTTCTCTTGCGCTGGGGAGGAAGGTCAGGCGCCTTCGACGGCGACGAGGGAGCCGCGCGAAACGCGCTGACGGAGCGCGATCAGTTTCGCGTATTCGGGCGAGCCGTACCAGGCATCGAGCGTCGCCATGTCCGGAAACTCGATGACGACGAGGCGCCGCGGCGCCCAATCGCCCTCCAGCACTCGATGCGCCCCGCCGCGGACGATGAAGCGGCCGCCATGCTTCTGCACCAGCGGCAGGACCTGCCGGCGGTATTCGGCATAGGCGTCCGGGTCGTGGACCTCGACGTCGGCGATGAGATAGGCGGGCATGGGATTCGCTCCTCCATGGGAAGAGACTTGGACTGACTCGGTGCGTCCTTCGACAGGCTCAGGATGAGGTAGATTGTGTGTGCCACCAAGACTCTCCCTCATCTTGAGCCTGTCGAAGGACGCATGGCGGGCATGCAGCGGTTCGTCAATCCGGCAGCTTCAGCGGCTGGATGGCGTCGTACTTGTCGCCGGGGCCGGGGTTGTCCTTCGGGGTCTCGCCGCCGAGGTGGCGGGCGACGCCCCAGACGGCGTTGAGGGCACTCTGCACGGCGCCCTCGACCCAGGCCGCGGTCCAGGAGATGTCGTCGCCGGCGAGGAAGATGCCGCGCTGGTGCGGCGGCAGGGCCTCCTGCTCCTTGAAGTGGCAGAACATGCGGCGCTGGTAGCGGTAGTGGCCGGGCAGGTTGCCCTTGAAGGCGCCGAGGGAATCGGGGTCGGACTCCCAGGACACGGTGATGGGATCGCCGATGATGTGCCGGGCGATGTCGAGGCTGGGGTAGATCTTCTGCAGCGCGCCCAGCATCAGCTTCACGCGCTTCTCGGCCGGGTAGGGCAGCACCTTCAGGGCATCGCCCATCCAGGTGTAGGAGAGGCAGATCACCGCCGGCTTGTCCGGCCCGTTGTCGAACAGGTAGGTGCCGCGGGTGAGGCGGTCGGTGAGGGTCTGGCTCATGACGTAGCGGCCGGTCTTGGGATCGCGCGCGTTCCAGAACGGACGGTCGACCATGACGAAGGTCTTCGAGGATTGCATGTAGTGGGTGCGGTCCATGGCCATCCAGGTCTTCTGCGGGAAGAGGCGCTCCTCTGTCTCGATGTTGGTGGAAAGCAGCCAGGTCTGGCAGGTGGCGACGACGGCGTCGTAGGCGCGGGTGTCGCCCCAGCGGTCGGTGACGAGGAAGCGGCCGTCCTCGTCGCGCCGGGCGATGCGGGCGACGCCGGGCCGCGGGCCGCCGCCGTGGAGCGCGTCGAGCGTGGTGCCGCGCGGCCAATGCGCCATGTCGACCGGCGACATTTTCCACAGACGGCGCGGCAGCTGCTCGACGCCGCCGACGACGAGGCGCTGGCTGGTGTCCTGGTCGGTATAGACGACGCGCAGGATCTCCAGCATGGAGTTGGGAAAGTCGGTGTCCCAGCCGCCGGTACCGAAGCCGACCTGGCCGAAGATCTCGCGGTGGCGGAAGGAGCGGCGGGCGAAGGCGTCGGACTTGGCGACGAAACCGTAGAAGGTGCGCTCGTCCAGGCTCGGGATGAGCGCGTTCCAGATCGCCTTGATGCCCGCCGCGTCGCGCTTGCGGATCGCCCGCTGCATGGCGGAGAAGCCGGCGCCCTGCTCCAGCGCCTCGTTCCAGGCGGCCTCGACCTCGCGGAAGATGGGCGGCAAGTCCTCCGGCTTCTCGACATAGACGGTCTCGCCCTCGAGATCGATGACGGTCGAGGGGGTGGCCAGCGCGAGCGGATTGGGGAACGGCCGGGTCTCGAGTCCGGCGAGGCCGAGATAGTGATAGAAGGTGGTGGAGGAGATGGGGAAGCGCATGGCGCCGAGCTCGGCGATCACACCTTCCGCGCCCTCGAACGGCATGGAGCGCAGTCGGCCGCCGAGCCGGCCGGGCTCATAGACCACGGGCTTCAGGCCGAGCTTCATCAGCTCGAAGGCGGTCAGGAGCCCGGCGATCCCGGCGCCGACGATGGCCACCTCGGTGCCGTGACGCTCCGCCGGCACGCGGCCGAGGCCCGCCGGATGCCTCACCCAGTCGTCGTAGGCGAAGGGGAAATCGGGACCGAACATGGTGATGGGCCTGGCTGCCTGCGAGCCGCCCGCAGTTGCGGTCATGAAAGCGCTCCCTGGTGACATCGGACCGACGAGACACGGCGGCTCGCGGCACTCATGGCGGCGCGCCGAGGAAGAGACTCTCCGCCGGCTGCCGGGGGTCCACCTTGATGAGCACCGAATCGCCCGGCTTGAAGCTTTCGACCGTCTCGCCGGGCAGGGCGCGGCTTCGCCCCTCGAAGCTGCGACCGGCACTGTAGTCGTAGCGATAATGCACGTGCCAGCGCGCCTGGCGGTTGATGTCGATCGGACTGCGGCGGACGTCGGTCACCGTGGCCGTGAGCTGGATGCCGGACTGCATCAGCCGCTTGTCGCGCGCCGCAATCATGAGCGCGCGACGGATGATGAAGCCGCCGACGGCCCCGAGGACCAAGCCCACGGGGAGGAACACCCACAGGAGGGCCGGGTCGTCCATGTCCGCGGGATCGGCGAACAGGAGCGCGCCCAGGCTGACGACGGCAAAGCCCAGGCCGACGAGCAACCAGATGGCGCCGAAGAACATCCAGAATTTGCTGTCCCCGCCCATGGTAGGCACCGACATGTCTTCTGCGGCGCGTCCATGCTCCCCCAACCCTGTCATGGGAGTCAATTCACCGCTGGATGCCGCCCCGACGGACAGGCTTCCGTGCCGAGGATCGGAGCGATAGGATCGCCTTCGGGTGGATCGTCGTGAGGGGCGCATGGCCCGACGGCGTAGGGATTTTCCGGTCGTTCGCAGCCTCCTGCTGACGCTCGTCGTCGCGTCGTCGCTGGCGGCGGCCGGACGCGCGCCCGCGGAAGATACGCTGATCCTCATGGATGGCGTGAAGACCGGGTCGGTCGAAGGCTGCGCGGGCGACGTTTGCACGTTCGACGGCGCGCCGGTTCTGCGGGCCTCGATCTACTACATCGGCCTCGACGCCGAGCTGCCGCCGCCAACGCCGCAGGATCCCATGCGCGACGAGGTGCATCTGCGCGACGGGTCGATTCATCCAGGGCCGCTGGTGTCGATCGACGCCGACAACGTCGTGACCGAGGGCGCCACTCATCAGCGCACGGAGGTCGCCTGGATCTGGTTGACCCCGAGGCTCGGCGGCCAAGGACAGACCGCGCCCGCGCCGACTCCGGAGGAAGAAGGGACGACCTACGAATGGAACGGCACGGTCACGGTCGAGAACCGATACAGCGGCGAAGCCGGGCGTCATCTCTGGAAGGCGGAATATCGGGTGAAGTTCCTCGAAGTGCCGGAGGGCACCACTCCGGGGGGCGACGGCACCGACTATCCCAGCGCCGCCTTCATGCCCCTCGATCTCGCCTATGAGTTTCACGCCGACCAGAACTGGGACCGCGGAGCTTTCACTTTGCAGACCAACGCGGCCGGCGAGATCATTTACGCCGACGTGACCATGCGGGGCGCGGCGAGCGGACGTCTCAGCGGCGAGCGGATGCGCGACGGCGGGCGGTATGGACGGTACGGAGTGTATGGCAACATCGTGCGCATCCTGACGCCGCTGCCGGCGACGCAGGGAGTGCCCGAATCGCTGGCCTCCGGCTTTGATTACACTGACTATTCCGACAAGGTCAGTCAGCCTGTCGAACCCGGATGGTACGTTATCTGGGTCGGCCGTTTTCCCTACGAATCCCCGCAGGAGAAGCGGGCCTACTACCGGGGCATCGAGCGCGGCGGCCGGGAGCCGCCGTTCTTTCCCGATCCGGATGAGGACTTCCTGCATTGGATTCCAAGCCACATGGACGGCGCGGTCGGCGTCATCGGCCGACTCGACCATCCCGATCAGGCGGAGGTCCGTGGCCGTCACACGTACCCTGAGCAAGGTCCCGGCGGTACGGAAGATCGGGACCGCGAGCGGATCACCATCGAATGGTCGTTCACGCGCGCGCGAGTCCCGGACCAGCCATGAAGACCGGCGATTGACAGCGATGCTCGCCCGGCCCGTGCACCGATGGCTCCTGCTCGCGCTCGTCCTTGTCGGGACAGCGTTCTCGGCCGCCGCGAGGGCCGACGATACGCTGATCGGCGCCGATGGCATGAGGACCGGGACAGTCGAAGGCTATGCGGCTGGAATCTGCAGGTTCGAGGGTGCAGACGTTCCGCGCGCCTCGATCTATTACATCGGCCTCGACGCCGAGCTGCCGCCGCCGCAGCCGCAGGATCCCATGCGCGACGAGGTGCATCTGCGCGACGGCTCCGTGCATCCGGGACCGTTGGTGTCGATCGATGCGGACAAGGTCGTCACCGAGAGCAGCTCCCTTGCCCGCAGGGACGTAACATGGATCTGGCTGACGCCGCTGACGTCGCTGCCGCCTGGGACCGGCCAAGGAACTGGCGTAGCGCCGCCCGCAACGACGGAAACAGACCGCCATCCAACCTACGCGTGGGATGGCACGATTCGCATCGAGAACCGTGCCAACAGCGCCGAGTACGGTTGGCATGATTGGCGGGCCACGTACCGAATCAGACTCCTCGAAGTCGACAATCGGTTCGCTTTCGCAGGCCCGCCGGACGGTCCACGCGTTCCGATCAAAGACCTCGAACCCCAGCAGATCGACTATGAGATTCAAGCCGATCAGAATTGGATTAGCGACCTGGGGGGAACGATGGGCGTCAGGACCGTGACAATGACAGGTACGGCAAGAGGGAAACTGACGGGCGACGACTTCGCGGGCTACCGCTACCTCCGGGGCAACATGACCGCGATCGAAACCCCGCTTTCGGCGCCGTACCGGCCGCCGCACGCCTTCGCATCATACATTCCGGAGCTCTCGGATCACTACTACGGCGCTCAGGACAAAGCGTTCAACGCGGGCGAGCCTGGGTGGTATTTTCTGGAGATGAGGTTCCGCGAAGAGACGTACGCGCGGGCGCGCGCGCTCTATCGCGGCATCGAACGCGGCGGCTCTCTGCCCATCAGCTATACGGACCCCGATCAGGACTTCACGGTCCATATTCCGAACTGGATGCCGGACATAACCTACATAGCCGGCCGCCTCGAGAGCCCGGAACAGGCGGAGGTGAGCGGGGAATTCACGCTTGACTTCGAGTTTCGCGAAGACGGCTCCGTTCAAAAGATCAAGGTCGAATGGTCGTTCACGCGGACGCGGCAGTGAGCCGGGCCGCCGGCCCTACCCGGTCTTGATGGTGATCTCGACGCGGCGGTTCTGCTGGCGGCCGTCGGGATCGTCGCTGCCGTCGGGCTTCTCGTTGGGCACGGCCGGCCTGGCCTCGCCCCAGCCCTTGATCTTGATGCGGCCGCCGTCGGCGCCGGCGTTCTCCACCAGCCAGGTCTTGACCGATGCTGCGCGCCGCTCCGACAGGTTCTGGTTGTACTTCTCCTTGCCCTTGCTGTCGGTATGGCCTTCGATCAGCACAGGAGCACCGGGATACTGCGCCAACACCTCGGCGATCTTCTCGAGAGTCGGGAAGGCATCGGGCCTGAGGGTATCCTTGTCGAAGTCGAACAGGATGTCGCCGGAGAGCGCAATCTTGATCTCCTTTTCCGTGACCTTGGCGCCGAGGTCGGCGAGCGTGCCCTCGACGCCGAGCGACATGCCTTCGATGTCGAGTACCTTGGGCACGATGTCCAGCACTTTGCCCGTCCCGATCTGCGTGGCCTCATCCTGCGCCGAGGTAGCGACGGGTGCGGCCAACGTCACCGCGGCTGCGGCCAGCATGGACGTGAGGCGTGCTCTCGAACCGACGTGAGCCATGGCGACCTCGTTCAGTCCGTAATGGGGACGTCCTCGAACGGCGGCGCAAACGAAGTATAGAACGTAACGCTGGCAACTTCCGCTGGCGGAGCGGGATATTTCGCCCACCAAGTGTAGCTGCCGTCTTTTTCGATGTCGACGTTGGTATAGCCTTGGCCGTTTTTGTTCGTCGCCAGCGGCTTGTCTTCGGTGTCCCGAAGGACGAAGTACTTCTTGTCGCCCGCCGTCAGGTAGTACTGGTCGTAGGCGGCCGGTCCGTCCGTGAAGTAGATGTTGACCTTTTCGCCGGAGGTATTCCGCACCCGTACCTTGATCGTCAGCACGCCATCCTTGCGCTTGCATTGCGTGACGTCGGCGACGAGGCCGCCGATGTTGGTATCCTGGCTTTGAATGGCCTCGGTCTGCGCCCATCCCGGCGCGATTCCCATGCCCATCAGGCTCACACCGATGAGACTGCCGATCAGACATGTTCTGCGCGTAATCTTCTCACCGCCCATGTTCTCGCCCCTCCTGTTCTAGTTGTTTCTTTGTCGTTCGTTGTCCTTTTCTATAGCATGATATACCTACATTGTCATCCCGCTCCCGGGTCGGACTGCGGCGGCGTTTGCCAAATCTCCGGCGATGCCGTATCGATCGCGCTGCTTCAATCGACCGGCACCCCCTTGCACGCCCGCCGCTACCGCCTCACCGGCATCGCGCTCGCCGTCGTCGCCACCGTGGCGTTCGCGCTGCGGCCGGTGCTGATCAAGATCGCCTATGGCTACGTCCGCGATCCCATCACGCTGATCGCGCTGCGCATGATGTTCTCGCTGCCGTTCTTCCTGGCGGCGGCGCTGTGGTCGGCGCGCGGCGGGCGGATGTCGATGCTGAGCTTCCGCGAGCTGCTGGCCGTGTTCGGGCTCGGCGCCATCGGCTACTACCTCGCGAGCACGCTCGACTTCCTCGGGCTGCAATATGTGAGCGCCGGGGTCGGCCGGCTGCTGCTGTTCCTCTACCCGACCATCGTCGTGCTGCTGTCCGCCGCTTTCTTCAAGAAGCCGATTCGCCGGCGCGACATCGCCGCGCTGGCCGTCACCTATGCCGGCGTCGCGCTGGTGCTGTCGGCGGCGATCGGCAGCGAGAACCTGGACCTAGCGGCGGGCGCGGCGCTGGTGTTCGGCAGCGCCATCGCCTACGCCGTCTATCTCGTCATCGGCGCCGAGGTCGCGCAGCGCATCGGCGCCGTCCGCTTCGCCGCGCTGGCGGTGAGCGCGGCCTGCCTGTGCTGCATCCTGCAGTTCCTGCTGCTGCGGCCGCTCTCGGCCCTGGCGTTGCCGAAGGAGGTCTATGCGCTGACGGTCGTCATCGCCGCAGTCTGCACGGTGATCCCGATTTTCATGACGGCCGAGGCGCTGCGCCGCATCGGCGCCAATCAGGTGGCGATGATCGGCGCCGTGGGACCGGTCGCCGCCATCGTCTTCGGCATCCTGCTGCTCGACGAATCGATGAACCCGGTGCAGGCGGCGGGCGCCGGCCTGGTCATCGGCGGGGTCATGCTGGCGACCGTAGAGACGCGCGCGCGGAAATGACGGCGGGATGCTACGCAGCCGACGTGCGGCAACGGATTGCGATCGGCGACTGCCGCCGATAATCTGGCACGCAATATCGGAGCGACCGGTGCAGACACGCGCGCAACTCTTCATCCTTGCCTCGGCCGCGATCTTCGGCAGCACCGCGGCGGCGCATGAGGCGGACACGCTGCAGGCGCCGGTGGGCTGCGAGACCGCGCCGGCCGACGCGATCCTGCAGCTGCCCGCGCCGGCCGGATACTGGATGCGCATCATCTGCACGGATACCGGCCACACGCTGGTGCCGGCCTCCGGCGATGCCTGGCAGATCCATCAGGACGCGCGCTGGACCGGGATTCCGGCCGGCGGCGACGCTGCGAGCGGTCCGAACGATTCATACTTCGTGGCCGCCGCCGTGCGGGAAGCAAGCCCTGACGACGGCGCCTGGGCCGAGCGGCTGTTCGCGCGGCGCGCCGGTTTCGCCGTGCCGGGCGAGGTGAGCCAGACCTACACCGTCGATCTCACCGACAATCGTGGCGACATGGACCGGATCTACGTGTTCCGCGGCGCGGACGGGCCGATCGCCGGCATCGCCTGCCTCGGCTCCTGCGAGCGCACGATCACGGTGACGGTGACTCACCCGGAGGCGGTGACGCCGAGCGAGTGAGAGACAACGGCACACTTGACGCTGCCACGCCCGCCGCCCATCTCGACGGAGAGGCGGGATGCTCTCGCAACCGCCTGTCCATAGGTGACTCATGCAAGCCCGCTCGACCCTCATCCTGCTCCCGCTCCTGCTCGCCGCCTGCGCCGCAACGGCCGGCTCGGAACGGACGGGCCGCTGCCTCTATGCCGTCGAGATGGAGTATGGGCAGGTGATGAAGTGGGGTTCCTGCAGCAACCCGCCGGCAAACGCGATCCGGCGGCTCGACGGCGGCTCCTGACGCACGCGCGCGTCCGTACGCCGGACCGGGATCGCCGCAGCCGGTAAAATTCGTCCAAGACCTTGCTTTCCGCCGCTGCGATCCTCCGCGAGTCCGATCGCCATCGCGACCGGCTTACCTGCGAGGAGGATCAGGAGATGCAGCGGCGCTACGACGCGATGTTCACGCGAGGCTGACGGCTGCGGCGTCTATGTGTCCGTGTGGAAGGCGTCTGCGACAAAGGCGTGCAGGAGGCCGGGATCAGCACGCTGCGTCCTTCGACAGGCTCAGGATGAGGGATAATCTTCGTGCCACCAAGAACCACCATCATCCTGAGCCTGTCGAAGGACACAGGCCGGGCATGCGGCTTGCCGAGGCGAAGCGTCAGCGGCGGTATTGCGGGCGGCGGGCCGGCGTGGCCGGCGCCGCGCGCTGGTCCTTGTAGCGGAAGATCACGCGGCCCTTGTCGAGGTCGTAGGGCGTCATCTCGATGGTGACGCGGTCGCCCGCCAGGGTGCGGATGCGATTCTTCTTCATCCGGCCGGCGGTGTAGGCGATGACGTCGTGGCCGTTCTCGAGACGGACGCGGAAGCGTCCGTCCGGCAGGACGTCGACCACGTCGCCGTCGAATTGCAGCAGCTCTTCCTTTGCCATGCGCTCTCCTCGCTGGGTTGTCGGTGACAGACGGATCAGGCGGCGCGCCGCCGATGATGCTGCTGGCGCGACCAGCGCCGGCGACGGCGCGCGCCCGTCGGACGACCGGCGCCGCGATCGGCCGGCGCCGCCTCGAGCGCCGCAGGCGCGGCGCCGGCCAGCGGACGATTGGTCAGCCGCTCGATGTCGCGCAGATAGCCGCGCTCGCTCGGGTCGCACAGGGAGATGGCGATGCCCTCGGCGCCGGCGCGCGCGGTGCGGCCGATGCGGTGCACGTAGCTTTCGGGCACGTTCGGAATCTCGAAATTGACGACGTGCGTGACGTCGTCGACGTCGATGCCGCGCGCGGCGATGTCGGTGGCGACGAGCACGCGCGCCCGGCCGGCGCGGAACTGCGCCAGGGCGCGCTCGCGCGCACCCTGCGACTTGTTGCCATGAATCGCCTCGGCGGCGATGCCGGCCTTGCCGAGATGTTCGGCGACGCGGTTGGCGCCGTGCTTGGTGCGGGTGAAGACGATGACGCGGGCGAGCGCCGGATCCTTCAGCAGGTCGGTCAGGAACGCGCGCTTCGCCGCCGCCTCCACCATGAACACGCGCTGGTCGATGCGCTCCGCCGTGCGGGTGGGCGGCGAGACCTCGACGCGGACCGGGGCACGCAGCAGATCGGCGGCCAAGCGCGCGATTTCTGGCGGCATGGTGGCGGAGAACAGCAGCGACTGGCGCTGCTTCGGCAGCAGGGCGACGATCTTCCGGACGTCGCGCACGAAGCCCATGTCGAGCATGCGGTCGGCCTCGTCGAGGACGAGATGCGAGACATGATCGAGCCGCAAGCGACCGCGCGCGATCAGATCGAGCAGCCGGCCGGGCGTGGCGATCAGGGCGTCGACGCCGCGCGCGAGGGCCGAGACCTGCGGCCCGAACCCGACGCCGCCGAAGACGACGGCGTGGCGCAGGCCGAGGTGATTGCCGTAGGCGCGGGCGCGCTCGCCGATCTGGGCCGCCAGCTCGCGCGTCGGCGCCAGGATGAGGGCCCGCGCCGTGCGCGGCGCCGCGGTGGTCCGCGTCGCCGCCAGATGCTGGAGGATGGGCAGCAGGAAGGCCGCGGTCTTGCCGGTGCCGGTCTGGGCGATGCCCAGGATGTCCTTGCCCTCCAGCAGCACGGGGATCGCCCGCTCTTGAATCGGGGTGGGCGTCAGGTAGTTCTCGGCATGCAGGGCACGCCGGAGCGCCTCGGAGATGCCGAGGTCGGCAAACGAAATATTGGTCAAGTTACTGTAATCCTTATGCGCCAGGACGCCGGGCCGGGTTACGGCACGGTCGCGCGGAGCGTATCGAAGCTGCCCACGCGCACCGGGTGCTAACGAAGTTTCAACTATTGTCTCGGGATGAGGCGCCAAATACAGGGAGGCGCATCGCGCGATCGCGAGAAAACGGGTTGGCGCTTAGATGGGGCCAGGGTGGGGAAATGTCAAGCCAGGAAAGAGCACGAACCACCTCCATTCGAGCCGTCTCGGCTACGTCCAAGGATCGTGCAGTTCCGGGCCGAGATCTCGGAAATCGGCTATGTCGCGGGTTGCGAGTTTGAGGTTCCGCTCGAGTGCCGTCGCCGCGATCAGGGCATCGAGCGGATCAGCCGGACGACCCAAGGCATCGGCCGCAGCCCGCAGACGACCCGCATGTTCGGCGATACCCACATCGATCTGGATGATGCGGTCGGCAAATTGTTGCGATAGCTGACCGAGCCATGTCGTCAACTTGGCACGCCGCACCGGATCTGGCGCGCGGTCGGCGCCGTAGGCGATCTCGTGCAGCGTGACGACAGAGAGATGCAGCCCACTCGTGCGCTGAAGAAACGAGACGACCCTGCCATCCGGCCGTGGTCTGACAAGCTCTGAAATCACATTCGTGTCGATCAGCCAGTCCATCACCGGTCGGCATCCGCAAACGGATCGCCGCGCCGCGTGCCGGTCCGCCTCGGGAGCTGCAAGGGCGTCCCCCGCGGCGCCGTCTTGACCAGCCAGCGCCCGAAATCGTCGCCATTCCTGGCCGCCCGCCGCCAAGCCTGCTCGGACACGACGACGCAAGGATCGTCCGTGCCGATCATCTGCGGCTCGCCAGCGCGAGCCCGCCGTAGAATCTCCGACAACTTGGCCTTGGCCGCCTGCACCGACCATGAATTCCGTTTGCTCGCCATGTAGCCCTCGGCAGTAGATAGACTAGTATAGACTAGTCTATCCTTACTGCAACTGCTTCGATCGCGATCCTGGATGCTCAAGCGAATCCTTCAATCCGGTCGCGCTCCGCCAGGGCGGCATCGCGTGTCCGCGGATCGCCCCAGCCGCCCCCGCCGGCGCCGACGAGGCGGAGCACGTCGCCCTTCTTCAGGACCTGGCCGATCACCTTGCTGTTGAGCCGGCGACCGTCCGGGCGGTCCGGATTGAGCCACATGCCGGCCTTGCCGCCGGGCCGGCCGCCGGCGAGGCCCCAGGGGCGGGTGTCGTCGCGCGTCTGCTGGACATAGGCGCCGAGCACACTGCGCTCGGCGAGATGCTCGTAGTCTCTGACGATGCCGAGGCCGCCGCGATACTGGCCGGCACCACCGGAGCCGTCGACCAGCTCGGTTTTCAGCACGCGGAAGGGCGACAGCGTCTCCATCACCTCGGCCGAGAGCAGCGCGCAGTTGCCGCCGTGGGTGTCGACGGCGTCGAGGCCGTCGCCGCCGGCGTGGCCGCCCATGCCGCCGCCGATGATGTCGGAGATGACGTAGTAGGGCTCGCTGCCGTCGTCACGGCGCGCCTGCGGCCGGTCGTCGAAGCCGCCGGCGCAGAAGGTGGGGAAGCTGACCTGGCAGCCGGCGGCGGCGCGCTCCGGCGCCAGCGGCGCCATCGCCTTCAGCACGCAGTCGGCGAGCGCCTGCTGCGTGAGATGGCGCACGGAGACCGCGGCGGGGCGCCGCGGATTGAGCACCGTGCCCTCGGGCACGACCAGCCTGACCGGACGGTTGCAGCCCTCGTTCTGGGCGATCTCCGGCGCGACGATGCATTTGACGGCGTAGTTCACCATGGAGAGCGTGGAGGCGACCGGCACGTTGAGGGCGTTGTCGCGCTGCGCCGCGGTGCCGCTCCAATCGACGGCGAGGCCGTCGCCGGCAACGGCGACCGTCACCTTGAGGCGGATCGGGTCGTCGGTGGTGACGTCGTCCTCGATCAGCACCTCGGCTTCGTGGCGGCCGTTGGGCATGGCGGCGATCACGCGGCGCATGTAGGTCTCGGCATAGTCGAGGCAGCCGGCGGTGAGCGCGGCCGCGCGGTCGGGGCCGTATTGCGCCCACAGCTCGGCGATGCGGCGCTCGCCCGTGCGGCAGCCGGCGATCTGCGCGCGCAGGTCGCCCTGGCAGGACTGGGGATCGCGCACGTTGGCGGCGACAATGTCGAAGATCGTCTGGTTCGGCCGTCCCTCCTCCATCAGCTTCAGCGGCGGGAGGATCAGGCCCTCGGCGAACACCTCGATGTTGTCGGCCGCCTCGGTGCCGGGAATCTTGCCGCCGATGTCGATGTGATGGGCGATGGTGCTGGTGACCGCGACGAGCCGGCCGCCGACGAACACCGGCGAGAACAGCACGATGTCCATGGTATGGGTGCAGCCGCGGAACGGATCGTTGCACACGAGCACGTCGCCGGGCTTCCACCGCTCTTGCGGGATTGCCGCCGTCACGTGCCGCAGCGCGGTCGACATGATGCCGAGCTGCGCCGGGATGGTCTCGGCCTGCGCCATCATCTCGCCGGCCGGCGTGAACAGGCCGCAGGCATAGTCGTACATGTCCCAGATGATCGAGGAGAAGGCGGCGCGGCGCAGCGCCATGGACATCTCCTCGGCGATGCCGACGAGCTGCTGCTGGAACACGTCGCGGGTGATGGGATCGATGTTGCCGTGCATGGGTGTTCCCGCTGCGGTTAGATGTCCATGGCGATGAGGGCATCAAACCACGCCTCTACGGTGCTGTCATGCCCGGGCTTGACCCGGGCATCCACGCTGCAGACGACTATGCGCCTGCAAGATGGATCGCCGGGTCAAGCCCGGCGATGACAGCGACGACAAAGACGGCTATTTCGCCGCCTGCGGGACGGCGGGGAAATCGTTGGGGCGGGCGAGGCGCGCGCCCGGCCACAGGTCGGCGGCGACGCGGGCATATTGCGGGGGACGGGCGATCCGGACGCCGAGGCGGTCGGCCGCGTGCCAGACCCAGCGCGGATCGTCGAGCAGGGCACGGGCGATGGCGACCTGATCGGCCTGGCCGCCGGCGACGATGCGCTCGGCCTGGTCGGCATCGGCGATGAGGCCGACCGCGCGGGTGAGGATGCCGCCGTCCTGCCGCACGCGGGCGGCCAGCGGCACCTGGTAGCCGGGCTCCGCGGGCACGCGGATGCCGCCATGAACGCCGCCGCTGGAGATGCAGACGAAATCGACGCCGCGCGCCTTCAGCTCGCACGCCAGGACGACGGCATCCTCCACCGTCCAACCCTCCGCGGCCCAGTCGGTGCCGGTGATACGGGCGCCGAGCGCCAAGCCGGCGGGCACCACCGCGCGCACGGCCTGCGCCACCTCCAGGGGAAAGCGCAGGCGATTCTCGCGCGCGCCGCCATAGCGGTCCGTCCGCCGGTTGCTCAACGGAGAATAGAACTCGTGCAGGAGATAGCCGTGGGCCATGTGCAGCTCGACTTCATCGAAGCCGACGGCCACGGCGCGCCGCGCCGCCGACACGAAGGCATCGCGCACGCGCGCGAGGCCGGCCTCGTCGAGCGCTGCGGGCGTGTGCCAGCCGGCATCGAACGGGATCGCGGAGGGCGCCACGGTGGACCAGGGATCCTCGGCCGGGCCGAGCGGCTTGCCGCCCTCCCAGGGACGCTGGGCCGAGGCCTTGCGGCCGGCATGGGCGAGCTGGATGCCGAAGCGCGTGCCCGGCAGCGCCAGCCGCTTCGCCGCCGCCAGCTCACGCGCCATCGCCGCCTCGCAGGCGTCGGAATAGAGCCCCGTGCAGCCATGGGTGATGCGGCCGATGCGCTCGACGCCCGTGGCCTCCACCACCACGAGGCCGGCGCCGGACATGGCGAACTGCGCCCAGTGCTGGCGGTGCCAGAGCGGATTGGCGCAGCCGTCGTCGGCGCTGTACTGGCACATGGGCGCGACGACGATCCGGTTGGGCAGCTCCAGTGGACCCAAGCGAAGGGGCGTGAACAGGCTTGCGGACATGGCGGATCGAATGTGCGTTGTGGCTCGTGCGGGTTTCAATGAGGTATTTGCACTAACAGCTTGCGTCCTTCGACAGGCTCAGGATGAGGGTCAGTCTTCATGGCAGACACAATGCCCCTCATCCTGAGCCTGTCGAAGGACGCAGAGCGGTTGGTCCCACGCTTGCGAAGCATATTGCGGGTCTCATGATGATTTAGGTATCGCCGAGGATGTCTTCTACCCGCGGCCGATCGCCGCGAGCGCTTTGCGGGCGGCATGACCGAACTTGTCGGCGATCTCCGCGAGCTCGTCGTCGGTGGCGTTGTAGGGCGGGGCGATGATGACGATGTCGCCGTCGATGCCGTCGACATTGCCGCCGACGGGATAGCAGATGAGGCCGTCGTCGAAGGCGGTCTGGCGGATGCGGGCGAACAGCTGCCGGTCGGCCGGGAATGGCTGCTTCGTCGCGCGGTCGGCGACGAACTCGATGCCGATGAAGTAGCCGCGGCCGCGGACATCGCCGACGGCATCGAGGCCGTGCAGGGCGTCGCGGATCATCCGCATCAACTGCGGGCCGTTGTCGTGAACCCGCTCGACGAGTTGCTCCCGCTTGATGATCGTCTGCACGGCGACGCCCGCGGCGCAGCAGGCGGTGTGGCCGGAGAAGGTATGGCCGGTAAGCGGCGCGCCATGCACGGCGAGGATCGGCTCGGCCACCTTGCGGTGGTAGACGGCGGCGCCGAGCGGCAGATAGCCGCCGGCCAAACCCTTGGCGACGGCCATGAGGTCGGGCACGACGCCGTCATGGGCGAGCGCGCGCCAGGTGCCGCAGCGACCGGCGCCGCACATCACCTCGTCGGCGATCATCAGCACGCCGTGGCGGTCGCAGATTTCGCGCACGGCGCGGGCGTAGCCGGGGGGCGCCGGCACCGCACCGCCGGCGGCGCCGACCACCGGCTCGAAGATGAAGGCGGCGACCTTCTCCGGGCCGAGGCGCAGGATCTCCTCCTCCAGCTCGGCGGCGCAGGCCCGGGCGACGTCCTCGGCGCGCCGATTCGGCGGCGGACGATAGGCGTTGACGGGCGACAGATGCGAGACCTCGAGCAGCGCGCCCTCGAACGGCAGGCGCCGCTCACGGAAGCCGGACACAGAGAGCGCGCCCAGCGTATTGCCGTGGTAGGAGCGCTCGCGCGCGATGAAGCGGCGGCGCGCCATGTCGCCGCGCACGGCATGGTACTGCAGCGCGATCTTGAGGCAGGACTCGATGGCTTCCGAGCCGCCGGTGACGAACACCATGCGGTCGAGACCGCCGCCGGCCTGGGTCCGCACGATCTCCGTCAGCTCCTCCAGCGGATCGCTGGTGAAGGTGTAGCGGTAGCCGTGAGCGATCTTGTCGAGCTGCGCGGCGATGGCCGCGTTGACCTCCGCGTTGCCGTGGCCGAGGCAATAGGCGGCCGGTCCGCTGGAGCCGTCAATGTAACGCTTGCCCGCGGTGTCCTGGACGTAAGACCCCTTGCCCCAGGCGACCTTGGGCAGGGTTCCGGCGCCGAACAAGGCGGCGGCGCGGGCAGGTGCGTTCATCGAGTCTCCCCTTGGCTTCGTGCGGGTGCGCCGGCCGATGATGGAACCGTAGATGAACGCAGATAGACGCCGACAAGCAAGGACATCATCGAGCAGCGACCGGCGGTGTGAGCGTATCTGCGTTCATCTGCGTTCATCTGCGGCTTCAATCAATCTTTGGCGCGGATACGAATGACGCCGGCACGATCGACGACGGCTTGTTGATCGGGCAGCACGAGGATCGTCGAATCGCGCTGCGTGACGATGCACGGCCCCGCCAGCCGGTGGCCGCGCCTCAAATCGTCGCGGCGGTAGATGGCGCTCTCTGTCCAACCGCTGGAACGATCGAAATAGATGCGCCGCTTGCTGGTCGCAGTCGGCACGCCGTCAACGGCAGCCAACTCCGGCGCGGCGGGCGGCTTCGGCACGCGGCCGAAGCCCTCGGCGCGCAGATTGACGAACTCGACGGGCACGCCGGAATCGGCATGGCCGTAGGCCTTGTCGTGGGCGGCGTGGAAATCGGCGGCGATGCGGGCCGGGTCCCACCAGGCCGCGCCGTTGGGCAGGGGCAGCGGGATCGTCAGCTGGTGGAACTGACCCACGCAGCGCATGTCGGCGGCGAAGCGATAGGAACGGTCGGGCGGCGCGACACCGTCGCGATCCAGCTCCTGCGTCAATTCCGCCTGGAGCACGGCGAGGCGGTCGCGCACCTCCTCGGCCTCGACCTTGGCCAGCGGCCGCTGCCAGGCCGACTGGGCGGTGTGGCGCAGATCCGTCATGAGCAGGCCCGACGCCGCGAACACGCCGGGATGGCGCGGCGCGATGACCTCGGCCATGCCGAGCTCGCGCGCCATGAAGACGGCGCAGAACGGGCCGGCGCCGCCGAAGGCGAGCAGCGAGAAGCCGCGGATGTCGTGGCCGCGCTCGACCGAGAGCGTGCGGATCGCCTGGTTCATGTTGGCGCAGGCGATGGCGATGATGCCGGATGCCGCCTCCTCCGGCGTCAGCCCCAGCGGCCGCGCGACGTTGCGCTCGACGGCCTCACGCGCGCGGTCCGCATGCAGCGGGATGTCGCCGCCGAGGAACGCCTGCGGATCGAGGATGCCGAGCAGCACGGCGGCATCGGTGACGGTGGCCTCCGCGCCGCCCTGCCCGTAGCAGGCCGGACCGGGCACCGCGCCGGCCGAGGCCGGGCCGACGCGCAGGGCGCCGCCGACATCGACGCGCGCGATCGAGCCGCCGCCGGCGGAGATGGTCTCGATATCGAGCGTCGGCAGGCGCAGCGGCTGTCCCGCCACATCGCGGCCGGGCACCATCGTCGGGGCACCGTCGAGGATGACGGAGAAATCCGCCGAGGTGCCGCCCATGTCGAGTGTGATGAGGTTGCCGACGCCGAGATCGCGCGCCAGCGCGGCGCCGGCGATGACGCCGCCGGCCGGGCCGGAGAGCAGCATGTGCGCGGGATTGTCGCGCGCTGCCCGCGCCGTGGCGGCGCCGCCGTCGCTGCGCATCAACCGCAGGGGCGATGCGACTCCGATTCCGGCCAGGCGCGATTCGACCGCGCCCACATAGCGGTCGATCACCGGACCGACATAGGCGGCGACGGCGGTGGTGTTGGCGCGCGGATATTCCTCGATCTGCGGATTGACGCGGCTGGAGAGATAGACCGGGACCTCCGGCAACGCCGCCTTCAACGCCGATTCGATCATGCGCTCGTGGGTCGGATCGAGATGGGCGAAGGCGAGGCAGACGGCGACCGACTGCGGCGCCAGCGCCGCCACGGCGGCGGCGACACGCGCGGCCTCCGCCGCCGTCAGCGCCGTCACGACATTGCCGAAGGCGTCGACCCGCTCGTCGACCTCGACGGTGCGCGAGCGCGGCACGACCGGCTCCGGCTTGCGGCCGGTGAGCGAATAGAGATCGGGCCGCGACTGGCTGCCGATGACGAGGATGTCGCGGAAGCCCTTGGTGACGACCAGCGCCACCCTGGCGCCGCTGCGCGTCAGAAACGCATTTGTGCCGACGGTGAAGCCGTGGACGAAGAGGTCGATATCGCCAGGCGTCAGCCCTGCCGCGGCGGCGATCCGCAGGATTCCCTCGGCGATGCCGGCGGCGGAGCCCGTCGCCTGCGACGTCACCTTGTCCAGATGCACGCGGCCGGCGCCGGTGGCCGGATCGACATCGACCAGCACCAGATCCGTGAACGTCCCGCCCACATCGGCCGCGAGATAGCGCATGGCGCGGATGGTAGGGGAGCGCCGGCGCGGCTGTCGAGCGAAAGCCGTCTCAGACCGGCCGGCGGGCCTTCAGCGCCGCCGTGAGCGTGCCGTCGTCGAGATAGTCAAGCTCGCCGCCGACGGGGACGCCGTGGGCGAGGCGGGAGATGGTGACCTCGAGGCCGGCCAGGCGGTCGGCGATATAGTGGGCCGTGGTCTGGCCGTCGACGGTGGCGCCGGTGGCGAGAATGATTTCCTTCACCGCCGGCTCGCCGGCGCGGCGGACGAGGCCGGCGATGTTGAGCTGGTCGGGGCCCATGCCGTCGAGGGCGGACAGCGTGCCGCCGAGCACATGGTAGCGGCCCTTGTAGGAGGCGGCGCGTTCCAGCGCCCACAGATCGGCGACGTCGGCGACGACGCAGATGGTCGCGGCGTCGCGGCGCGGATCGGCGCAGATGACGCAGGGATCGGCCGTGTCCAGGTTGCCGCACTGCGCACAACTCCGGATGTTGGCAGCCGCGTCATCGAGCGCGCGGGCGAGCGGCTGCATCAGCAGCTCGCGCTTCTTCAGAAGATGCAGCGCGGCGCGGCGGGCCGAGCGCGGACCGAGTCCCGGCACCCTGGCGAGCAGTTGGATCAGGCGGTCGATGTCGGAGACGGTCATGCGCGGTATGGCTGCAGAACTATCCTGCGTCCTTCGACAGGCTCAGGATGAGGAAAAGCCTTGGTGGCACGAAGAACGATCCTCATCCTGAGCCTGTCGAAGGACGCAGCCTGCCGATCCCGGATCGTCGCCCGGTGGGGAGAGAATTCAGAACGGCAGCTTGAGGCCGGGCGGGAGCTGGAGGCCGCCGGTGAGCTTGGCCATCTCGGCCTGCATCTGCTGCTCGACCTTCGCGCGGGCATCGTTGACGGCGGCGACGACCAGGTCTTCCAGCATCGCGACATCGCCGGGATCGACCAGCTTCGGATCGATCTTGATGCGGCGCATCTCGCCCTTGCCGCTGACGGTGACCGTGACCATGCCGCCGCCGGATACCCCGGTGACCTCGGTGCGCTCGAGCGCCGCCTGCATCTCCTGCATCTTGGCCTGCATGGCCTGGGCCTGCTTCATCATCTGGGTCAGATTCTTCATGCGTCGGGGTCTCCGTCGGTCGGGATGTCGATGGCGGCCGAGAGGTCGCGGATGGTTTCGATGGCGGCGCCGGGAAATGTTGCCATCACCGCCTGCACCAGGGGATGAGCGGTGATCTCCGCACGTTCCTGACGATCCTTCGCGGCGTCCTGCTCGCCTAGGGTCGGCTCGCCGGGCTCGCCGGAGATCGCGACGACCCAGCGGCGGCCGGTCCAGTCGGAGAGCAGCGCGCCCAGGCGGTTCGCGAGCGTGCGCGGCGCATGCTCGTCGGGACGGATCTCGATGCGGCCGGGCTCGAAGCGCACGAGGTGAACGTTGTTCCTGAGATGCGCCTGCAGGATGGCCTCGCGCCGTTCGCCGAGCAGGGCGACGACGGCGGCAAAGCTGTCCGGACCCGGCGCCGCCTCGACCGCTTCGACCGGCGCCGGCATCGTTGCCCCGCCGGCGGCGAAGGCGCGCGGTCGATCGTCCGGCTCCGGGCGCGGCGTCTGCGGCGCGGGCGCGACCGCCGTCGTCACCGGGCCCGCGCGATCGGTCCCGCCGCCCGGCGGCATGGTATCGAGCTGGGCCGCGCCGCCGCCGTTCTGCAGCTGGCGCACGAGATCGGCCGGCGTGGGCAGGTCGGCGGCATGGGTGAGGCGGATGAGGACCATCTCGGCGGCCTGCAGCGGCATCGGCGCGGTCTGCACCTCGGCGAGCCCTTTGAGCAGCATCTGCCAGACGCGCGCGAGCTGGGCGGTGCTCAGCTTGGCGGCCATGCCGCCGCCGCGCACGCGCTCCACCTCCGGCACGCCCGGCGCCTCGGCCGCCGCCGGCACGAGCTTGAGGCGCGTGAGCCAATGGGTGAGCTCCAGCAGGTCCTGCACGACCACGGCCGGGTCGGCCCCGGCGGCGTAGAGCGCGCCCATGAGGTCGAGGGCGGCCTTGGCGTCGCCGCGCATGAGCAGGTCGTAGAGATCGAACAGCTGCGTGCGGTCGGCAAGGCCGAGCATGTCGCGCACGTCGGCCTCGCCCACCGGGCCATCGGCGCGGGCGATCGCCTGGTCGAGCAGCGACAGCCCGTCGCGCGCGGAGCCGTCGGCGGCGCGTGCAATCAGGGCGAGGGCGGCGGGTGCAATCTCGACGCCTTCGGCCTTGGTGACATCGGTATAGAGCTTGGTCAGCGTGTCAACGTCGATGCGACGCAGGTCGAAGCGCTGGCAGCGAGACAGAATTGTGATCGGAACTTTCCGAATGTCGGTGGTCGCGAAGATGAACTTCACATGCGACGGCGGCTCTTCGAGCGTCTTCAGCAACGCGTTGAAGCCCTGGGGAGTCATCATGTGGACTTCGTCGATGATGTAGACCTTGTAGCGAGCGCTCACCGGCCGGTAGCGCACACCGTCAACGAGTTCACGAACTTCGTTCACGCCACCGGCCCGACTTGCCGCGTCCAACTCCAGCACGTCGACATGGCGGTCCTCGGCGATGGCGACGCAGTTGTCGCAGACGCCGCAAGGCGTGGCGGTGGGGCTGCCCTGGCCGTCCGGGCCGATGCAGTTGAGCGCGCGGGCGATGATGCGCGCAGTCGTGGTCTTGCCGACGCCGCGCACGCCCGTGAGCATGAAGGCCTGGGCGACCCGGCCGCCGGCGAAGGCGTTGGTCAGGGTCCGCACCATGGCGTCCTGACCGATGAGCTGGGCAAAGGTCGTCGGCCGGTATTTCCGCGCCAGGACGCGGTAGGTCGCGCCAACGGTGTTTTCAGCGGCCGGCATGGCGGACGAGGCGACTCCTGCACCATCGAGGTCGGGGGCGAACGGCCGCAGCCGATCGGGACGGTGGGAGGCTGGACTAGCGACCCGGGCGGAAACTCGTTACGGCTGCTTCCTTCCGGACCTGGCCGGGTTGGCGAGACGCCCGTCCGCCGCCAACCTCCCGACGACACTATATCAGCTTTGCCCCGCGCCGGGGCAAGGGCTCAGCGCAGGATCAGGGCGATCTGCGATCCGTCCTTGCCGGGAAACCGCACCTCGACGACCTGACCGTCGGGGCCGTACCAGATGTCGCGGACGATCTGGCCGGTCATCGCGTAGCGGTGCGCCGCAACCGCCTGGCCGCGGATCTTGATGGTCTCCTCGCCCTTATCCGCCACGGCGACCTGGCGCTCGCGTCCCTTGATCGGATCGAGCAGCACGGTCTGGCTGACCGTCTCGGGGTGCCACAGGCTCGCCGGAATCATCGTCCCCGGAAGGTCGACGGGGTGGCCGTTGTAGGTGCCGCGCAGGCGGTCGCCCTCGCGCTTGATCGCGACCTGGCGCGGCTCGCCGTCATCGTTGCTGCGCGAGGTGAGGCTGGCGAGTTCGCCGTCCTGCCACTGCTCCTCGGCCTGATGGGTGAAGCGGTAGACGGGAATCCCGAGCAGGGTGACGAGGATGCTCACATGCGTGCGGACGGTGAGCCGATCGTCCTTGCGGATGAACTCGACCGACTGGGTGCCGATATCGTCGCCGTCGCGGATCACGCGGTAGTCGAGCCGTCCGGCCGGCGGAAAGCTGGCGAACGCCAACTCGTTGCTGCCGGCGGCCGTCGGCCACGGCGCCGGCACGGCCATCATCAATCCCACGAGCAGTCCGATGTAGCGCATGACCCGAGTATCTCCGATTCCGGCTGAACCCTACATGAACGGCGCCGCCGCGCCATACCCGCTCAGACATGGGATTGCAATACGCCCATGCAAGACATTGGCGCTGTTGCCCGATCAGGTCAAATCGGGCAGGGTCCGCCGCGGAACCGCAGGGAAGGCAATCGACGATGGAGTGGCTGGCGAACCCGGAGATCTGGCTCAGCCTGCTGACGCTGACCACCCTCGAGATCGTCCTCGGCATCGACAATCTGGTGTTCATCGCCGTTCTCGTCGAGAAGCTGCCGCCGGAACAGCGCGCGTCGGCACGGCGCATCGGCATCGCCCTGGCGCTGATCACGCGGCTCATGCTGTTGGGCGCGATCGCCTGGGTGATCGGTCTGACGGCGCCGCTGTTCGAGCTGTTCGGGCATCCGCTGTCGTGGCGCGACCTGATCCTGATCGGCGGCGGCCTGTTCCTCCTGTACAAGGCGACGCACGAGATCCACGACAGCCTGGAGGGCGAGGAGGGCGAGACGTCGGCGCGCGTCCATGCCGCGTTCGCCGCCGTCGTCACGCAGATCGCCGTGCTTGACATCATCTTCTCGCTCGATTCGGTCATCACCGCGGTCGGCATGGCCAACCATATCTGGGTCATGGTGACCGCCGTCATCATCGCCGTGATCATCATGCTGGCGGCATCGGGACCGGTCAGCAGCTTCGTGCAGCGCCATCCGACGGTGAAGATGCTGGCCCTCGCCTTCCTGGTGCTGATCGGCACGACGCTGATCGCCGACGGCTTCGGCGTGCATGTGCCGAAGGGCTACATCTACGCCGCGATGGGATTCTCGGTCTTCGTCGAGGCGCTCAACCTGTTGGCGCGCCGGCGCCGCAAGCCGGTGCATCTGCGCCAGCGCTATGCCGAAGCGCCGGCGGCGGGCGCCGACGGCGGCAACGGCGATGCCGGCTGATCCGTTGCGGCCAAACTTCTATGCCGGCGCCGCCCTCGACCGGCTGGCGCAGCTGCGGCGCGACGCCGCCTGGATCGCCGAGCGCCTGGCCGACCCGACGACACGCATCCTGCCGGTGTGGCGGGCGCACAACCTGGTGATCCCCGGGTCAAGCCCGGGGACCGGCAGCGCGCCGGGCGCGGCCTGGCTGTCGGTCGTGCGAGCCCAGCACCTGCTGCGCGAGGTGCGGGAGATTGCCTTCCTCGGCTTCTACGAGCGCGTCGCCCACTTCGCCATCGAGATCTCGGATCTCGACGACCCGGCGCCGGTGGCCGGCCTGGCCGAGGCGGCGACGTTCGCCGACCTGCGCGCGGTCGGGCCGCTCATGGACCGCGACCAGGGCGCCCTCCTCGCTTATGCCCGCGGCATGATGCACTGGCACGCACGGCACCGCTTCTGCGGCGTCTGCGGCCATCCGACCGAAAGCGCCGAGGCCGGCCATGTGCGCCGCTGCACCAGCGCGGCCTGCGGCGCCTCGCATTTCCCGCGCACAGACCCGGCGGTGATCATGCTGGTGCATGACGGCGGTGACCGTGTGGTGCTCGGCCGTCAGAAGGTCTGGCCCGCGGGCATGCATTCGGTGCTGGCCGGATTCGTCGAGCCGGGGGAGAGCCTGGAGGACGCGGTGCGGCGCGAGGTGGCCGAGGAAGTCGGCATCGCCGTCACCGACGTGCGCTATCACTCCTCGCAGCCCTGGCCCTTCCCCGCCTCGATCATGCTGGGGTTCACCGCGCGCGCCGAGGCGACCGATCTGGCTTTGGCGATGGACGAGCTGGAGACGGCGCGCTGGTACACACGGGCGGAGCTGCTGGCCTCGCCGGAGACCGAGGCATTCCGCCTGCCGCGCCGCGATTCGATCGCGCGGCGGCTCCTGGAGGACTGGCTGGCGGAGGGGTAGTCCGCCCGAGCAGCGCGCCCCTATCCGCCCCGGCGGAACGGATGCGCGGGGTAGACGCCGAGGATCTTCACCTCGCGGGAAAAGAATCCCAGCTCCTCCATGGCCAAGCGGACGGAGCGGTTATCCGGGTGGCCCTCGATCTCGGCGTAGAACTGGGCGACGGTGAACCAGGCGTCGATCATGTAGCTCTCGAGCTTGACGATGTTGACGCCGTTGGTGGCGAAGCCGCCGAGCGCCTTGTAGAGCGCGGCCGGCACGCTGCGCACGCGGAAGACGAAGCTGGTGAGCACCGGACCGGCCTTCGGATCGGGGTCGAAGGGCTCGCGCTGCATGACGACGAAGCGCGTCGTGTTCTGCTGCTGGTCGGCGACGTCGGCGCGCAGGGAGACGAGGCCGTAGATCTCGCCGGCGAGCGCCGAGGCGATGGCGCCCTGCGTCGGGTCGTTGCGGGCGGCGACATCGGCAGCGGCGCCGGCGGTGTCGGCATGGACGACGGCCTTCAGGCCGAGCTCGCGGATCAGCTTGCGGCATTGCGGCAGCGCATGCACATGGCTGTGCACCACCTTCAGGCCCTCGATGGTGGCGCCCTTGGGCGCCAGCAGGTGATGGACGACGCGCTGAAAATGCTCGCCGACGATATGCAGACCGGAATCCGGCAGCAGGTGGTGGATGTCGGCGACGCGGCCGGCGACCGAGTTGTCGATGGGGATCATCGCCATGTCGGCGCGGCCCTCGCGCACCGCCGCGAAGGTGTCCTCGAAGGTGGCGCAGGGCAAGGTCGCCAACTGCGGATGCACGGTGCGGCAGGCGAGGTCGCCGTAGGCGCCGGGCTCGCCCTGGAAGGCGATGGCGTTGGTGGGGCCGCTCATTTCGGGGTCAAAGTCATGCCGGGGGACAGTATCGCTCGGGCGCGCGCGAGGTCGGCCGGAGTATCGACGCCGAACGGAGCCGAGTCAACGAGCGCGGCGTCGATGCGCATGCCGGCTTCGAGCGCGCGCAGCTGCTCCAGCCGCTCGCGCCGCTCGAGGCCGCCGGGCGGCAACGTGACGAAGCGCGCCAGCGCGGCGCGGCGAAAGGCATAGATGCCGATATGGTGGTAGCGCGGCCCCTCGCCCGCCGGCACCGGCAGGCGGCTGAAATAGAGGGCGCGTCCCACGGCGGGCGCGCCCGGTTGCGGCTCGACGAAGGCGACGGCCGCCTTGACCATGTTGGGGTTGTCGTGCTCCTCCGCCGAATTGATCAGGGTGACGATGGTGCCGATATCGACCGCAGGATCGGCGAGCGGCGCCAGCACGGCGCGGATCGCCTGCGGCTCCACGGTCGGCAGGTCGCCCTGCAGATTGACGACCGCGTCGTGGCGGCCGGCCGGATCGGCCCGCTGCACGGCCTCGAAGATGCGGTCCGATCCGGACGGGTGATCCGGGCGCGTCAGCACGGCCTCGCCGCCGGCCTTCCTGACGGCGTCGGCGATGGCGGCCTCGGCACAGGCCACCAGGACCGGCCCGACCGCCGCCTCCACCGCGCGCCGGTAGACATGGACGATCATCGGCAAGCCGCCGATATCGGCCAGCGGCTTGCCGGGCAGGCGGGACGAGGCCATGCGGGCGGGAATGACGACGATCGGCTGGCGCGGCGTTCCGGCGGGCAAGGCGGGTTCTCCCCAGGGCTTGCGGCATATTGCCGCGACGCGGGCAGATACACCACAGAGGGCGCAGAGGACGCAACTTTGCATCCGCCGGCGCGGCAGCGCGATTGGACAGCGGGCGCGTCAGCCGGTAAATTCCG
The DNA here is from genome assembly GCA_050180895.1 of Dongiaceae bacterium. Lineage (GTDB taxonomy): Bacteria > Pseudomonadota > Alphaproteobacteria > Dongiales > Dongiaceae > JBGPEQ01. The sequence goes on along the minus strand of JBFXDS010000016.1, from coordinate 55,835 downwards.
CGCCCGTTGCCGCCGGAGTCGGCCCGGCCAATCCACGGGGTCCTGGGGATGAATTCGTTCGAGCTCAACAAGATCGTCGGCGCCATCCTGCTCGGGGGCTTCGTGCTGCTGGTCTCGAGCATTCTCGCCAAGTCCCTGGTCCAGCCGCAGCATGGCGGGACGGTCGCCGTGGCGGTGCCGCAGGGCGAGGCGCCGGGACCGGCGCCGGCCGACACGCTCGAGCCGGTGATCCCGCTGCTGGCGGCCGCCGACCTCGCCGCGGGCGAGGCCGCGTTCAAGAAGTGCACCTCGTGTCACACCGCCGAAAAGGGCGGCGCCAACAAGGTCGGGCCGAACCTGTGGGGAGTCGTCGGCGCGCCGCACGGCCATATCGAGGGCTTTGCCTATTCCGACGCGCTCAAGAGCAAGCCCGGCAACTGGGACTACGAATCGCTCAACGCCTGGCTGCACGCGCCGCGGACCTATGCACCGGGCACCAAGATGGCGTTCGCCGGCATCAAGAAGGTGCAGGAGCGGGCCGACCTGATCGCCTGGCTGCGCACGCAATCGGATTCGCCGTTGCCGCTTCCCGACGCCGCCGCCGTCGAGGCGGCGACGACGGCGGCAGAGGCGCCGGCGACGACCGACGTCCCGACCGGCGCGGCCGACATCGAGGCGACGACTCCGGCGGAAACTGGAACGACCACCGAAACGACGACGGGCGCGGCCCCAGCCGCCGAGCAGCCGCCGGCGGCGGCGGCCGGCGAGCAGACCGCGGCCGCCGGCGGCGGGCTCTCCGATCTTCTGAAGGCAGCCGATCCGGCTGCCGGCGAGAAGATCGCCGCCCGGTGCAAGGCCTGCCACAGCTTCGACAAGGGCGGCCCGAACAAGGTGGGGCCCAACCTGTGGGACATCGTCGGCGCGAAGCAGGCGCATCTCGACAGTTTCAACTACTCCGACGCGATCAAGGGCCTGGGCAAGGCGTGGACCTACGAGGAGCTCGACAAGTACCTGACCGCGCCGCGCGACTATGCGCCGGGCAACAAGATGATCTTCCCGGGCCTCAAGAAGCCGGAGGATCGGGCGGCGCTGCTCGCCTATCTGCGCACGCTCAGCGATTCGCCGAAACCGCTGCCGTAGGGCGGTTCAATCCGCCCGTTGCGCCGCGGCACGGACGCGGGCAGGCTGAAGCCTGCCCTGCAATTTCACGACGGACCGTCGAATCCTCATGACCGCACCGCTGTCCGACGACCTCATCGCCTTCGCCGGCCGGCTGGCCGATGCCAGCGGGGCGATCGCCCGGCGCTACTTCCGCAGCGGCCTCGGCATCGAGTTCAAGGCCGACGGGAGCCCGGTGACCCGTGCGGACCGCGAGGCCGAGGCGGAGATCCGCAAGCTGATCGCCGCGCACGATCCCGCCCACGGCGTCGTCGGCGAGGAGCATGGCCGCGACCGGCCCGACGCGGAGTTCGTCTGGATCCTCGACCCGATCGACGGGACGAAATCCTTCATCACGGGACGGCCGACCTTCGGCACGCTGATCGCGCTGCTGCGGCAGGGACGGCCGGTGCTCGGCGTCATCGACCATCCGGCGCTCGGCGAGCGCTGGGTCGGCGCGGCCGGCCGTCCGACGGTCATGAACGGCACGCCGGTACGCAGCCGCGCCTGCGCCGAGCTGGCGCGCGCAGCGCTGTCGGCGAGTTCGCCGCACTATTTCGGCGACGCCGCGGCGCCCGCGTTCGAGCGTGTGCGGCGGGCCTGCCGCCAGACGCTCTACAGCGGCGACTGCTACGCCTACGGCATGATCGCCTCGGGCTACTCCGACCTGCATGTCGACGCCAAGATGGACATCTACGACTACCTGGCGGCCGTGCCGGTGATCGAGGGCGCCGGCGGAGTCATGACCGACTGGGAGGGCAAGACGCTGACGATGAATTCGGGCGACCGGGTCATCGCCGCCGGCGATCCGAGGCTGCTCGAGCCGGCGATGAACTTGTTGCGCCTGTAGGGGCGAGTGGGCGCTCGCCCTGCGGCCGAAGAGGGCGAGCGCCGCTCGCCCCTACGACACATCGATCGAGTTACGCATCAATCAAGAATCGTCGTCTTGGCGATGGTGATGCCGTAGCCGTCCAGACCGACATAGTGGCGGTTCTTCGAGGCGAGCAGCTCGATGCTGCTGATGCCGAGATCGCGCAGGATCTGCGCGCCGATGCCGACCTCGCGCCACTGCTGCTGCCGCAGCGACTCCGGGGCCGGCGCATCGACGCGGCTCTCCGGCGCCTCCCATTCCGGAAGCTTGGCGTAGCCCTCGCTTGACCGGAGATAGACGACGACGCCAGTGCCGCGGCCGCGGATGACCTGCAGCGCGCGGGCGACCAGCTGCTCGCGGCCGGGCGCCACGGCGCCGAACACGTCGTCGAACACGCTCTCGCGGTGGATGCGCACGGCGACCGGCTCGCGCCGGAGGTCGCCGATGCACAGCGCAAAGTGTCGGATGCCGTCGGTGGGCGTGGCGTAGACGAGGCCCTGGGCGGCGGCGAAGCCGAGATCGACGGCGAAGGAATCGACGCGCGAGACGAGCTTCTCGAAGCGCTGGCGGTACTGGATGAGGTCGGCGATGGAGACGATGCGCAGGTGGTGCTGCCTGGCGAACGTGAGGAGCTCCGGAAGCCGCTTCACCGTCCCGTCGTCGTTGACCAGCTCGGCCAGGAGTCCGACCGACGACAGGCCGGCGAGGCGCGCCAGGTCGATGGCGGCTTCGGTGTGGCCGGAGCGCACGAGCACGCCGCCGGGCTTGCCGATCAGCGGAAAGATATGGCCGGGGCGGACGAAATCGGCGGCGCCGGTGTTGTTGTTGGCGAGCGCCCGGATGGTGGCCGTACGTTCCTCGGCCGAGATGCCGGTGGTGAGGCCGTGCCTGTAGTCGATGGAGACTGTGAACGCCGTCTCCTGCAGCGCGTTGTTGACCTGCACCATCGGCGCCAGATGGAGGCGGGCGGCCTCGTCCGGCGGCAGCGGCGTGCAGAGGATGCCGCTGGTGTGGCGGATCATGAAGGCGACCTGCTCCGGCTTCGCCTTCTCGGCGGCCATGATGAGGTCGCCCTCGTTCTCGCGGTCCTCGTCGTCGACGACGACGATCAGCTCGCCGGCGGCAATGGCGGCAATGGCGTCTTCGATGCGGTCGAGGGACACGGGCGTATCTCGCAGAGGGACGGGGCGCATGGTCTGCTAGGCCTCCTGAGGCTTGCCGGCGCGGGCGGCGCCGATATCCTGCCCGAAACAGAGAACGTAGCCGTCGAGATCGCGGACCTCGAAGTCGCGGCATTGGTAGACTTGGTCCTGGGGCGGTCGGACGATGTCGGCACCCTTGGCGGCGAACTCAGCATGGAGCTGGTTAGCAGCACACACGTACACGTAGGCATCCCAAGTGTCGTAATCGAGGGCTCGGTTGGGCTGCGGGTGCCCGCCGTAGAGACCGCTGCGCAGCATGAACTGCACGCCGTCGCGGCGGACCATCACAAAGCAAGGCGGCCCGCCCCAATAGCGGTCGAAACCGAAGCCGAGCTTGTCGCGGTAATACTCGGCGGCCCGCACGAGGTCGCTCACGAAGAAAATAGGGACTGACGCTCCTGATCTGCCGGTCCTGTACCGCGCCCACCGCCGCCCCCAGTCAATGCCTAGTCGCCATGCTCGGGATGACCAGCCGGTCGATCCAGTTGCGCACTTCGGTGAGGCGGATATCCTCGTTCATCACGTCCTCGTCGATGCCGAGTAGCCAGGCGATGTCCTTGCGGGTCGGGTCCTGGTGGAGGGTCTCCAGCAAGTTGACGTAGCTCTCGGCGGCCGGGCGGTCGCGGAAGAAGCCGAGCTTGATCAGCTTGTCGATGCGGCACCAGGTGAGGCGCGCCATCTCGTGCAGGTCGTATTCGGGATGGTACTGCAGGCCCCAGAACATGCCGCCTGCATGGGCGACGGCGACCGACTGCACGTGGGTGAAGGCGTTGGAGGCCAGCAGCACGGCGCCGGGCGGCAGGTGGGTGATCTCGTCGACATGGCTGATGAAGGCGTCGAACACCGTGCTCTTGCCGACATAGAGCGGATGGCCGCGGCCCTCGGGCGTGAGGCCGATCTTGCGGGCGATGCCCATTTCGCGCCCCTTCGGGTTGGCGCGGACGATGCCGCCGGCGGCGACCACCGCGATCTGCGCCGCCCAGCAGCTGCCGAAGCTCGGCACCCGCGCCGCGAAGGCGGCCCGGGCCAACTCGATCTGCGGCCCGACGCGCGGATCCTCCTCGTAGATGGTGAGGGAGCAGCCCGTCCAGGCGATGCCGTCATACTGCTGCAGAGAGGCGCCCTTGGGCAGGGCGGCGCCGGGGTCGGCGGGGTGCACCACGTCGCAGGCGGCGCCCGGCATGCATTTGCGGAGCATGCCGACATAAAGGTCCCCAGCGGGCGAGGCGCCGCCGGCCTTCAGCTCCTCGCGGGCCTCGCGGTTATAGCCGTCGATGACCAGGAAGCGCGGGGGGCGGGACATGCGGGACGACCTCCTCGATAGGCCACTCTTAGCCGGATTAATGTAGCGCCGGGAATCGGGTGCGGCAAAGGCCGCCGGGTTCGACGGCGTCGGGAGCCACGGCGCCAACGGCTATCTGCTCGATCAATTCCTGCACGACGGCACCAACCGGCGGCTGCAGGCCTGACCGGGTTGAGCCGCCGCCTGCTCAGCCGAGATCGGTGAACCGGTCGACGCGGCGCAGCACGGGAAAAATGCGTGACCACACGACCGTAACCAGCAGGGTCAGGCTGCCGCCGGCGAGGACGGCCGTTGCCGGGCCGAGCAGCGCGGCAGCGCTGCCGGCGACAAACATGCCCAGCTCGTTCGAGGCGCCGATGAAGACCGACTCGACCGCCAGTACGCGGCCGCGGAGGGCATCGGGCGTTGCCAGTGGCACCAGCGTGCCCCGCACATAAACGCTGACCATGTCGGCGGCGCCGAGCACGAGCACCGCAGCGAAGGACAGCCAATACCAGTGGGACAGGCCGAAGACGAGGGCCGCCACGCCGAAGACACCGACCGCGACGAACAACCGCCGGCCGACATGGCGCGTCAGCGGGAACTGGGTCAGCACCAGCGCCGTCGCCACGGCGCCGAATCCCTGGGCACTGCGGAGCAGGCCGCCGGCATCGGACCCGACCTCGAGGATGTCCTGGGCAAAGACCGGGATCAGCGCCGTGGCGCCGGAGAACAGAACCGCGAACAGATCCAGCGAGACCGCCGCCAGCAGCAGCCTGTTGCGGCAGATCAGCATCAGCCCGGCGACGATCGCGGCAAGATCGCCGCCGCCGTCAACCGTCGCCGGCGGCGACGGCTCCACCGGCCGGCCGCGCATGAGGAAGGTCGCGATGACGGCGGCGGCGAACGCCAGCGCCGCACCCCCATAGGCGACCGGCGGGGCGACGGCGTAGAGCAGGCCGCCCAGGCCCGGGCCGGCGATCGTGGCGACCTGCCAGGAGGTGGAGGACCAGGCGATCGCACTGGCCAGCTCGCCCTTCGGCATCAGGTTCGGCAGGAGGGCGCGGGCCGGCGGGGTCGAGATCGCGCGGGCAATGCCGAAGACGAGGGCCAGCGAGAGAATGACGGATACGGACATGCGACCGGATAGCGCGAATCCGACCAGCACCAGGGCGGCCATGAACTCGGCGGCGACGCCGACGAGAATGAGCCGCCGGCGGTCCAGGCGATCGGCGAGATGGCCGGCGGGCAACGCCAGCAGGGCCGCGGGCAGGAACTCCAGCAGGCCGATCAGGCCGAGCTGGAAGGGATCGCGCGTGATCTCGTAGATCTGCCAGGCGAGGGCCAGCGCCTGCACCTGCAGCCCGATCGTCCACAGGAAGGAACTGGAGATGTAGAGCGCGAAATCGCGGTGGCGCAGGACGTGGAAATCCGGGCCGCGCATACAGGCCGCCGATCGCGGAGGGCCGTCAGCCGGCGGCCAGCCGATCGACGATGGCCGGCAGGTCGGCGTGACGCTCGCAGATCGCGTCGGCCGAGGTGTGGTCCTTGTCGGCCGGCCGGGTGGCCGTGAACAGGATGGCCCTCATGCCGAGCGTCTGCGGGCCTTTGACGTCGTTGTGGTCGCGGTCGCCGATATGGACGATCTCCGTCAGCGCGACGCCCATCTGGCGGGCAGCTTCCTCGAACATGGCGCGGTGCGGCTTGGAATGGCCGACCTCGTCGGAGAAGACGAAGCCGTCGAAGTGGCGCGCCAGACCGTAGCTCTCCAGCAGCTGCCGCAGGCAGCGGCCGGGCGAGACGATGGCATCGGAGACCACGCAGGTGCGGTAGCGGCCGTGCAGGGCCGCGAGCGCCTCGGCGATGCCGGGGACGAGGTCCGGGCGGATACGGATCTCCATCTCCTCGTGCTCGCGGACGAGGCGCGCGAACTCCTCCTCCGGCAGGGCGCGGCCCAGACCCTTGAGGATGACCTGGAGCCGCTCGGCGATGGTCCAGGTCACGTGCTGGTCGTGCCAGACCCGGTTGAAGGCGGCGTCGCCGACATCGTAGGCGAGGCTGACGGCCGTCTCGGCGATGGGGTTCTGGCGGTCGAGCGCCGCCCACAGCAGGCGGCGGCGCTCGGCCTTCTTCGTGCGCAGCCCCTGGTCGCGGCGCTTCGGCTCGTCGGAATCGTCGTGGACGATCGTGTCCCACAGGTCGAACGTGATGGCTTTGATGCGGCTGCCCAAGTTGGCTCCCCCGGCGGCTTGCTGACGCGGCGGCGCAACCTAGCGGCGGGGCGGGTGGAGGGCAACCGGCGGCCAGAACTGTCGCCCTCCCCAGGAATATCACCAGACAGACTAGCGACAGGACCCGCTTAATCCGATATTAACCATGCTGGTCCTTGAGTTGCATGGCCGATTCCACGCCGGTTGAGGTAACGCGATGACGTTGTCCCGACGCTCCACACTGGTTGGCTCCGCGCTGCTGCCCCTCATGCCACTGGTCGGATTGGCGGCACGCCGATCAAGCGCACAGGCGGTGGCGAGAAAGGTGCACGCGCTGGCCATGCACGGCGAACCGAAGTACGGTCCGGACTTCCGGCATTTCGACTACGTCAATCCAGACGCGCCCAAGGGGGGGCAGCTACGCAGCGCCGTTCTCGGCACCTTCGACAGCTTCAATCCCTTCATCCTGAAGGGCGCTCCCGGCCCGGGAGCGCCCAATGAGCCGCTGTTGACCTCCAGCCTCGACGAGCCCTTCAGCCACTATGGATTGATCGCGGAAACGATCGAAGTGCCAGACGACCGATCCTGGGTGACGTTCACGCTTCGGCCGGAGGCGCGCTGGCACGACGGCAAGCCGGTCACGGTCGACGACGTGATCTTCTCGTTCAATATTCTCAAGGAGAAGGGGCGACCTCTCTACAAGATTTATTACGGCAGCGTCGAGCGCGCAGAGCAAACCGGCGAGCGCGAGGTGAAGTTCATCTTCGCGGCAGCGATGAACCGGGAGTTGCCGCTTATCATCGGCGAGCTGCCGATCCTCCCCAAGCACTATTGGGAGGGACGGGATTTCGAGCAGCCAACGCTCGAGCCGCCACTCGGCAGCGGGGAATACAAGGTTGCCTCCTTCGAGGCCGGCCGATCGATCACGCTGGAGCGCGTGCCGGACTACTGGGGCCGCGACCTGCCGGTGAATGTCGGGCAGAACAACTGGGACAGCGTGCGCTACGAGTACTTCCGCGACGAAACCGTCGTCTTCGAATCGTTCAAGGCGGGCAACATCGATATCCGCCTGGAGTACAGCGCGATCAACTGGGCGACGGCTTACGACGTTCCGCCGGTCAAGGATGGACGCATAATAAAGGAAGAAATTCCTGATCACACCACGAAGGGAATGCAGGGCTACATCTTCAACACCCGCAGACCCTTCTTGCGCGATCCCCAAATCCGCGCCGCCATCGGCCAAGCATTCGACTTCGAGTGGAGCAACCGGACTCTTTTCTATGGTCAGTACGTGCGGATGAACAGCTACTTCTCAGGCTCGGAGCTGGCCTCGCAAGGACTGCCGGCTGGAGAAGAGCTGGAGATACTCGAGAAGTATCGCGGTCGCATACCCGATGCGGTCTTCACCGAGGAGTTTAAGCCGCCGACAACCGACGGGAGTGGCAACAACCGCGCAAATCTGCGCAAGGCGGCTGACATGCTGAAAGCCGCCGGGTGGGAGATTAGGAACGGGGTGCGGACCAACATCGAAACTGGGGAGACGATGCAGTTCGAGATCCTGCTGGATCAGCCGACGCTCGAGCGCATCACGCTGCCGTTCATCCAGAATCTCGAACGGCTCGGCGTTCGGGCGCGCGTGCGCAGCGTCGACACCTCGCAATACCAGAACCGGATGGACACCTTCGACTTCGACATGGCGATCGAAACCTTCGCCCAATCGGAGTCGCCAGGAAACGAACAGCGCGAATTCTGGGGCTCGGTCAATGCCGACCGCAACGGGAGCCGCAATCTGATGGGCATCAAAGACCCGGTGATCGACGAGTTGATCGAGCTCGTCATTTCCGCGCCCGATCGCGAGAGCCTGGTAGCGCGGACGCATGCTCTCGACCGCGTTCTGCTGTGGGGATTCTACGTCATTCCGCACTACTACACGCCGAACTACCGCGTCGCGTTCTGGAACAAGTTCTCGCGGCCGAAGGTGACGCCCACCTATTCTCTCGGCACGGGCACCTGGTGGATCGATCCGGCCAAGGCGGCAGCGCTCAAGGGCAAGCAGGCGAGCCAGTGACGGGAGGACGGCCCGCAGACTACGAGTCGCTTCTCGCAGACCAGGACGAAGGAAGCACAAGCCAATGAATTTCCTCCTCTCCCGCCGACATGTCCTCGTCTCGGGCCTCGCCGTGCCTCTGCTGCCGCAGACGTTTCGCCGGACGCTGGCCGCGGCGGGAACGATCAAGACGAACGCCATGGCTGAGTTCGGCGAGCCGCTCTACACGGCCGACCTCGCGCATTGGCCATATGTCGATCCCAGCGCGCCCAAGGGAGGAAGCGTCGTGCTCGGGGACTTCGGCTCGTTCGACAGCTTGAACCCCTACATTCTGCAAGGCGACTGGCCGACCTCCATCGGCCTGATCGACGATGGACTGACCATGGGCTCGGGGGACGAACTCTCGACCGCCTATCCGCTGATCGCCGAATCGTTCGAGTATCCGGAGGATAAAAGCTGGATCATCTTCAATCTTCGACCGGAGGCGCGCTATCACGACGGGGTCGGCGTCGTGGCGGCGGACGTGAAGTTCGCCTTCGACACCATCAAGGATCATGGGCGCCCCTTTCTCAAGTCGTTCTACGAAGACATCGAGAGTTGCGAGGCGCTATCGGACTACGTTGTCAAATTCACGATGAAGACACGCGACAACATGAAACCGCTGATGATCGCCGCAGGCATGTCGCCGCTGGCACGCCATTTCTGGGAGAGCCGCGATATCACGAAGCCGAGCCTCGACCCCCCCCTCGGCTGCGGCGCATACCGGATCACCAGGGTCGACGCCGGCCGCTCGCTGACCTACGAGCGGCTCGACGACTACTGGGGTGCCGACCTGCCGGTCAATCGCGGGACCGGCAATTTCGACATCATCCGCTATGACTACTACCGTGACGACACCGTCATGTTCGAGGCGTTCAAAGCGGGGCGCATCGACTATCGCGGCGAGATCAGCGCGCAACGCTGGGTGACCCAATACGACTTCCCCCAGGTGAAAAACGGCAAGGTCGTCGCGCGGGCCGTGCCGAACGAGACTCCGCGCGGGATGGGAGCTTACTTCTTCAATATCCGAAGACCGCAGCTGACGGACCTGCGGGTCCGGCGCGCGATCATCTATCTCTACGATTTCGAGACGATCCAGCGCACCCTTCTCTACGGCAAGTACAAGCGCATCAAGAGCTATTTCCCGAACTCCGACTTTGGCGTCTCCGGGCCTCCGCGGCCAGAGGAGATCGCGATTCTGGAGCCGTTCCGGGACAAGGTGCCGGCGGAGGTGTTCACGGAGGCCTATGAGCCCCCGGTCACCGACGGCGCCGGCAACAACCGCGCCAACCTGCGCACGGCCCTTCGACTCTTCAAGGAAGCCGGCTGGGACCTGAAGGGAGGCAAGCTGGTAAAGAGCGATACAGGCGAACCCTTCAAGCTCGAAATCATGACCGCCGATCCCGAAACCGAGCGGCAGAGCTCGCCCTTCATCCAGTCGCTGCAACGCGCCGGCCTCGACGCCTCGCTGCGGATCGTCACGCCGGTGGAGTGGGAGAAGCGGATCGACGATCTCGATTTCGACGTCTGGACCGGTAGTTTCAACTTCTTTCCGCCCCCCGGGCCGGAACTGCGCTCCTACTTCGGATCACAAGCAGCCGACATACGCGGATCTGCCAATTCGATCGGCATCAAGGACCCGGTGGTCGATGCGCTGATCGAACAGATCATCGCCGCGAAAGACCTGGAAACGCTGAAGGCGACCACGCGCGCCCTCGATCGCGTGCTGTTGTGGAACGAGTATTGCGTGCCGCGCTACTACAACCACGAGACATGGATCGCGTATTGGAACAAGTTCGCCTACCCCGCGCGCAAGCCGAAGTATTCGGTCGGCTTTCCCGCGACATGGTGGATCGCCGACGGCGCAGCCAGCCAGACATCGACTCAATGAACCATCGCCCGGGCCGCCGTTCACAGGCGGCCCGGCCACCCTCGAGCCAGCCATGATCGCCTATCTCATTCGACGCCTCCTGCTGATGATCCCGACCCTGTTCGGGATCATGGTCATCAACTTCGTTATCATTCAGGTGGCACCGGGAGGACCGGTGGAGCAGATCATCGCCGAACTGCGTGGTACGGCGGTCGACCCGACCTCCCGCTTCTCGGGCGGGGGCGCCGACATTCAAGGCGGGCAACAGCAATCGGCGCCGCAAGGCGCCAGCAACATTTCCAGCAAATACCGCGGCGCGCAGGGGCTCGATCCGGAGATCATCCGCGAGATCGAGATCCAGTTCGGCTTCGACAAGCCGCTGCATGTCCGCTTCTTCGACATGCTCAAGAACTACGTCGTCTTCGACTTCGGCGAGAGCCTGTTCAGCGGCCGCCGTGTCGTCGATCTGGTGATCGAGAAGATGCCGGTCTCGATTTCCCTGGGACTGTGGACGACGCTGCTGGTCTATCTGATCTCCATCCCCCTCGGAGTGGCGAAGGCGGTCCGCGACGGATCGCGTTTCGATTTGTGGACCAGCGCCGTGATCATCGGGCTCAGCGCGATTCCGAGCTTCCTCTTTGCAATCCTGCTGATCGTGCTGTTCGCCGGCGGCAGCTACTTCGACTGGTTTCCGCTGCGGGGAATCACCTCCGACGACTGGAGCAGCCTGTCGTGGCCGGAGAAGATCGCCGACTACTTCTGGCACATGACATTGCCTCTCCTGGCGCTCGTCATCGGCAGCTTCGCCGGCCTCACGATGCTGACCAAGAACTCCTTCCTCGACCAGATCAGGAACCAGTACGTGGTGACGGCCCGGAGCAAAGGGCTGACCGAGCGCCGGGTGCTCTACGGGCATGTGTTCCGCAACGCCATGCTCATCGTCATCGCCGGCTTTCCCAGCGCATTCGTCGGTATTCTGTTCACTGGCGCGCTCCTCATCGAGAGCATCTTCTCGCTCGACGGCCTCGGTCTGTTGGGCTGGGAGTCCGTGATCAAGCGCGACTATCCGATCATCTTCGGAACGCTCTACTTCTTCACACTGCTCGGACTGGTGATGCGGTTGATCGGCGACTTCGCCTACACGGTCGTCGATCCCCGCATCGACTTCGAGAGACGCGCCGCATGACACAGGCGGCGATGCGGACTGCACCCGCGCCCCACTTTCTCGGGATGAAGATCACGCCGCTGACACGGCGGCGGCTGCGCAGCTTCCGAGCCAACGGTCGGGGCTTCTGGGCGTTCTGCATCTTTACGCTACTGCTTGTCGTGACCCTTCCGGCCGAGTTTCTGGCGAACGACCGGCCCCTGTTGGTCCGTTACGATGGGCAATTCTATGTCCCGGTTCTCAAGGCTTATCCCGAGACGGCGTTCGGCGGTGAGTTCGAAACCGAGGCCGACTACCGCGACCCTTACGTCGTCGATCTCATCGAAGAGAAGGGCTGGCTCTTCTGGCCGTTGATCCCCTACCGCTTCGACACGGTGATCACCGATTTGTCCGAGCCCGCGCCTTCGGCGCCGTCGGCGCGAAACTGGCTGGGCACCGACGATCAGGCGCGCGACGTCCTTGCACGCGTCGTCTACGGCTTTCGCATCTCCGTGTTGTTCGGCCTAGTGCTCACGGTGCTGGGCACGGTGATCGGCGTCGCCGCCGGCGCCGTGCAGGGATATTTCGGCGGCTGGATCGACCTTCTGTTTCAGCGCTTCCTCGAGATCTGGGATTCCGTTCCGGTGCTGTACGTACTGATCATCCTCGCCGGCGTCATCACGCCGAATTTCTGGTGGCTGCTGGCGATCATGCTGCTGTTCGGCTGGATGTGGCCGATCGGCGTCGTGCGGGCCGAATTCCTGCGCGCACGGAACTTCGAGTATGTGCGGGCCGCCAAGGCGCTGGGCGTCGGCGACGCGGTCATCATTTTCCGCCACGTCCTGCCGAACGCCATGGTGGCAACGCTGACCTTTCTGCCTTTCACCTTGGCGGGATCGGTCAGCGCCCTCGCCAGCCTCGACTTCCTCGGGTTCGGGCTGCCGCCGGGCTCGCCATCGCTGGGCGAGCTCCTGCTGCAGGGCAAGGCCAACCCTCAATCGCCCTGGCTCGGAATTACCGGTTTCGTGGTCACCGGAATGATGCTGACGCTCCTCATCTTCATCGGCGAAGCCGTGCGGGATGCCTTCGATCCGAAGAAAACGTTCGCCCAATGACCGACCCCCTCCTTTCCATCCGCGATCTCCACGTCTCGTTCGGCCATGGCGCCAGCGAGGTGAAGGCGGTGCGCGGCGTCTCCTTCGAGATCGCCGCCGGCGAGACGGTGGCGCTGGTGGGCGAGAGCGGCTCCGGGAAATCGGTGACGGCGCTCTCGGTGCTGCAGCTGCTGCCCTATCCGCTGGCGCATCATCCCAAGGGCAGCATCCGCTTCCGCGGGCAGGAGCTGATCGGCGCGCGCGAGGAGGTGCTGCGCAAGATCCGCGGCAACGACATCTCCATGGTGTTCCAGGAGCCGATGACCTCGCTCAACCCGCTGCACACCATCGAGAAGCAGATCAACGAGGTGCTGTTCCTGCACAAGGGGCTGGATCGCGGCCGGGCGCGGCTGCGGACGCTGGAGCTGTTGCGCCTGGTCGGCATACCGGAGCCGGAGAAGCGGCTCGCCGCCTATCCGCACGAGCTCTCCGGCGGCCAGCGCCAGCGGGTGATGATCGCCATGGCGCTGGCCAACGAGCCCGACCTGCTGATCGCCGACGAGCCGACGACCGCGGTGGACGTGACCATCCAGGCGCAGCTGCTGAAGCTGCTCAAGGAATTGCAGGCGCGTCTCGGCATGGCCCTGCTGCTGATCACCCACGATCTCGGCATCGTCCGCAAGATGGCGGCGCGGGTCTGCGTGATGACCGAAGGCCTGATCGTCGAGCAGGGACCGACGGCGCAGATCTTCGACCACCCGCGGCACGACTACACGCGCATGCTGCTGGCGGCCGAGCCGAAGGGCCAACCGGTGCAGGCGGCGGCGGACGCGCCGACCGTGATGAACGGCGACGACGTCAGGGTCTGGTTCCCGATCAAGGCGGGCCTGCTGCGCCGCGTCGTCGACCACGTCAAGGCGGTGGACGGCATCTCCCTCACCGTCCGCGAAGGCCACACGGTGGGGGTGGTCGGCGAGAGCGGCTCCGGCAAGACGACGCTCGGGCTCGCCCTGCTGCGCCTGATCCAGAGCCGGGGCGCCATCCAGTTCGACGGCACGCGTATCGACGGCCTGACGGCGCGTCAGGTGCGGCCGCTGCGCCGGCAGATGCAGATCGTGTTCCAGGACCCATACGGATCGCTGTCGCCGCGGCTGTCGGTGGCGCAGATCGTGGCCGAGGGACTCAAGGTGCATGAACTCGCCCGGTCCGACGAGGAGCGGGAGGCGCAGATCGTGCGGGCGCTCGAGGAGGTCGGGCTCGATCCGGAGGCGCGCCACCGCTACCCGCACGAGTTCTCCGGCGGCCAGCGTCAGCGCATCGCCATCGCGCGGGCTATGATCCTCAAGCCCCGCTTCGTCGTGCTGGACGAGCCGACTTCGGCGCTCGACATGTCGGTGCAGGCGCAGATCGTCGACCTGCTGCGCGAGCTGCAGGAGCGGCATAAATTGGCCTACATGTTCATCAGCCACGACCTGCGCGTGGTGCGCGCCCTGGCCGACGAGGTGATCGTGCTGAAGGACGGCAAGGTGATGGAGCAGGGTCAGGCCGAGCAGATCTTCGACGAGCCGCGCCATCCCTACACCCAGGCGCTGATGGCCGCCGCCTTCCAGCTGGAGGCGGTCGAGACCGGCGTGGTGCGGATGTGAGCTGCGTCGTCCTCTACAACGTGCCTGGCGACGACCCGTCGGAGATCGCGGCGTGGCGCGACTATCTCCAGGCCTACGACCCCGCCATCGATTTCCGTGCCTGGCCGGAGACCGGGCCGGTCCAGGAGATCGATTATGTCCTGGCCTGGCTGCCGGAACCCGGCGACCTCGCGCGCTACCCTCGTCTGAAGGCGATCTTCTGGCTGGGCGCGGGCGTCGACCATCTGCTGCGGGACAAGGATCTGCCGCAGCAGGTGCCGATCATGCGGCTGGTCGACGAGGGCCTGACCGCGGGCATGACGGAGTATGTGCTGCTGCACGTGCTGCGCTATCACCGGCGGCAGCCGGAGCTGGAGGCGCAGCAGCGCGAGGCGGCCTGGCGGAAGCCGCCCTATGCGCTGGCCAAGGACCGCCGCATCGGCCTCATGGGCATGGGCGTGCTGGGCAAGGACGCGGCGCGCCGCCTGGTGGATCTGGGCTTCGACGTCGCCGGCTGGAGCCAGACGCCCAAGCAGCTGCCCGGCGTCAAGTCCTTTCACGGCGACGACCAGCTGATGCCGTTCCTGAACCGCAGCGACATCCTCGTCTGCCTGCTGCCGCTGACGCCGGCGACCACCGGCATCCTCGACTCGCGCCGGCTGGCGGCGCTGCCGAAGGGCGCCACGGTCGTCAACGCCGCGCGCGGCGGGCATGTCGTCGACGCGGACCTGATCGCGGCGCTCGACCGCGGCCATATCGCGCATGCGACGCTGGACGTGTTCACGACCGAGCCGCTGCCGGTCGAGCATCCGTTCTGGCGCCATCCGCGCATCACGCTGACGCCGCACGTGGCCAGCGTCACCATCTCGGAGACGGCCTCGCGCGTGGTGATCGACGGCCTGAAGGCCTTTCGCGACGGGCGCCGGCCGACGAACCTCGTCGACCTCGGGAAGGGATACTAGGCGGCCTCCGCCGCGGGCCGATAGGTCCAGACCGACGCCGGCGGGAAGTTGCCGAAGGTGGTTCCGAGACGGCGGCCGACGAGCCCCAGCCGCTTGGCGCGAATCGGCGAACCGCCAAGCGCGAAGGTGTACTGCAGGAATCGGCCATCTGGCGCCAGCATCGAGAACGCGGCATCGATCAGCTCACGCTGCGCGGACGCCGACAGCACGGTCATGGGAACGCCGCTGATGATCGTGTCGACGCGGCCGCGCCAGGCCGGCGGCAACAGGTCCGGCAGGAAACGGGCATCGCCGGTGACCACATTGGCCTCCGGCAGCGTGCCCCTCAGATAGTCGGCCATTTCCGGGTCGAGCTCGAGCACCAGCAGGCGATCGGCGGGGACGCCCGCGGCCAGCAGTTCGCGCGTGATGACGCCGGTGCCGCCACCGATCTCGACCGTCAGGCCGCGCTTGCGGTCGGCGAACTGCGCGGCGATCAGGCGTCCCAACGCCGGCGACGACGGAATCGGCGACGCCAGCTGTAGCGGATGAACGAGGGCGCGGCGGAAGAAGAGCCAGCGGCCGGAGGGCGCGCGTTTGATGCGGGCGATGGCTTCGGATAGGGCTTGAGTCATGGCAAATCGTCCTCCCGGCTTGCTCGCGGATCTGGCGACATCATTTCGCCGCTGCGGCGGCCGCCTTTTCGGCGATCAGTGCATAGAATGCCCGTAGTCCCTGCGCCTCGCCCCCCTCGGGTCGGCCGGGCCGGGCCGACGCGTTCCAGGCCATCATGTCGATATGGGCCCAGGGGATGCCCGGGTCAACGAACTCCTTGAGGAAGAGCGCCGCCGTTATGGCGCCGGCGTAGCTGCTTTCCGACACGTTGTTGAGGTCGGCGACCTTGCTGTCGAGCATGCGGCGATAGGGCTGGTGCAGCGGCAACCGCCAGAGCGCGTCGTCCTCCCTGCGGCCGTGGCCGAGCAGCGCCTCGGCCACGGCATCGTCGTTGCAGAACAGCACCGGCAGCTCGGGGCCGAGCGCGACGCGGGCGGCGCCGGTGAGCGTGGCGCAATCGAGGATCAGATCAGGCTTCTCGGTGCAGGCCTCCGCCAGCGCATCGCACAGAATCAGGCGGCCTTCCGCATCGGTATTGCCGATCTCGACCGTCAGCCCCTTGCGGCTGCGGATGACGTCCCGCGGGCGGAACGCATTGCCGGCGACGCTGTTCTCGACAGCGGGGATGAGCACGCGCAGCCGCACCGGCAGGCCGGCGCTCATCACCATCTGCGCCAGCGCCAGCACATGGGCGGCGCCGCCCATGTCCTTCTTCATCAGCAGCATGTTCTGCGCCGATTTGAGATCGAGGCCGCCGCTGTCGAAGCACACCCCCTTGCCGACCAGCACGATCGAGGGACCGCCCTTGCCCCAGCGCATGTCGACGAACCGCGGCGCGCGCACGCTGGCGCGGCCGACGGCGTGAACCAGCGGGTAGTTCGCCTTCAGCAGGTCGTCGCCAACGGTCACCTTGATTTTGGCGCCATGCGCACGGGCGACGGCTTCGGTTGCAGCCGCAAGCTCCGCCGGCCCCATGTCTTCTGCCGGGGTATTCACGAGATCGCGCACCAGGAAGGCGGCCGCGGCCGCGCGCTCGACCGCCGCGCGGTCGGCGCCCTCCGGCCACACCAAGCGCGCGACGGCCGGCTGTGTCTTATAGCGGGCAAATGCGTACCCGCCGAGCGCCCAGCCGAGGGCGGCCCGAGTCGCCGAGTCCGACGCCAGCTTGCCGTCGATGCGATAGGTGCCACGCGGCAGGGCCTTGGGCAGGCCGCCATAGGACCAGATATCCGGCCGATCCTCGACGCCGACCAGGACTCGGCCCGGCGCGCCGTCGCTTCCCGGAATCAACGCATGGCTGCCGGGCTTGGCATCGAAGCGGACGCCCTCGACCCATCTGCGCACCGTGGCTCGCTGCGCCTTCACCCAGCCTTTCAGCGCCTTCGCCGTCACCGGGGTGACGGGAATCGACCTCGCGGCGCCGCGTTGCGTCAGATGCTCAAGGACCAAGCAAGCCTCGGTGATTCGCCCCTGTCGGAGCATGACCCGGAACTGTCATCCTGAAAAGCCAAATCCGCCGGCCAGCCTTGCGCCGGGTCGCAACCAAGGGCTAATGAGACGGCCAGCAAGGTGGCAAGCATGACAGACTTCACGATCTATATGGGCAACCGCAGCTATTCCTCCTGGTCGCTGCGGCCATGGCTGGCGCTCAAGCAAACCGGCGCGCCTTTCGAGGAGGTGGTGATCCCACTCTATCAGCCGGGCTCCAAGGCCGAAGTTCTCCGGCATTCGCGCAGTGGCCGCGTGCCGGCTCTGCGACATGGGGATATCACCCTCTGGGAGTCGCTCGCCATCTGCGAATATCTGGCAGAGCTTTTTCCAGCGGCGCGCCTGTGGCCCGAGGATCGGAACGCCCGAGCCTTCGCCCGCGCCGTCAGCAACGAGATGCATGCCGGCTTCGCCGAGCTGCGGCAGAATCTGCCGATGGATCTGCGCCGCCGCTGGCCGCTCGCCGAGCGGATGCGCCGGGCCGGCGACGATATCGAACGTGTAACCACCGTCTGGCGCGAATGCCGCGCAGGTTTCGGCCGTCATGATGCGAACGGACCCGGCGAGTTCCTGTTCGGCGGCTTCACCACCGCCGACGCCATGTTCGCGCCCGTGACCACGCGCTTCCTCACCTACGGCGTGCCGCTCGATCCGGTGAGCCGCGCCTATGTCGATGCCATCCAGCAGCTGCCCGCGATGAAGGAATGGACGGCCGCGGCCCAGGCGGAGCCGTGGGTGATCAGCTACGATGTCAATTCCGGCAGCGGCTGAACCGCCGACACCGGCGGTCGCCGCGCGGCCCGACGCGGCGCAATCCGCGGTCGACGGCGGACAGAAAGCGCCCGCCGACGAGGCCAGGGGAATCTGGCCATGGCCCCTGGCCATCTGGCTGGCCGTGACGGCCACGACGCTGGTTGCCCGGCCGCCCATGGTCGCTGCCGACCTGCCGGTCCATGCCGTCGCCTGGTGGGCGTGGATGGGCCGCCAGGACATCCCCTATCTGCCTCACGCCGGGGCGGAATGGCCGCCGGTGTTGTTCTGGTGCATCCGCCTGGGCTGGAGCTTGTTCGGAGTCGGCGAGACCTGGGCGCGGCTCGCGCCGTCGCTGTTCGGCCTGGCGAGCCTGTGGCTGATCGTCGGGCTGGCGCGCCGTCTATGGCCGGACGACAAGGAGACGCCACGCTATGCGCCGATCGTCCTGGCCGGCAGCGGCGGCTTCATCGCCTTTCTCGCGACCACCGTGTTCGCCTGGCCGCTGCTGGCCGCGAGCATCCTGGCACTACACGGCATCGTGCTCGCCTGGCGACAGCGGCCGGTCGCAGGGTGGGCGGTCTACGCTGTCGCCCTCGCGTTCGGCGAATTGTCCGCCGGCGCTCTGGCATTCTGGATCATGGCGCCGATCGCTCTCGCGGCTCCGCTGGCGGTGCGCGGTTTCGACGCGGCAGCCCTGGGCCGGTGGTATGCCGGTGCGGTCGTTGCGACGGCCGTTGGCCTGGCGGCGACCGCGGCGCTGGAACTGACGCCTTTCGCGCAGCCGTCGGCCGGCGCCGACGGGGACCTGCTGGCCCGGCTGCTGCTGCACGGCGCCCTGCAATCCGCGACCCTGGATCAGCCCTGGCTCTGGTACGTCTTCGTGACGACCTTGCTGCTGTTTCCCTGGCTATGGTGGACGTCGCTGTGGTGGGCGGTCCGCCGCGGCCACGCCCAGTTCGCCACCGCCGAGCTGCGCCTGTGCCTCACGGCGGCGGCGCTCATCTTCCTGGTCGTGCTGATCGGCGGCCGACAGACCGGCGACCTACTGCCCATGCTGGTGCCGGCGACTCTCGTCGTCGCCCGCATCTGGGCCACGCATGCGGGCAAGGCCAGGGACTTCCACGCCGCCGTACCGGGCTTGCTGGCGCTGTTCGTGTGCCTGTTCTTCTTCATGCTCAACATCGTTCCCGTGGCTCATCTCGACGCGGTCTGGCAACGGCTGTTCGCCAGCGATCTGCCGCCCTGGCTCGGCGGCATCAGCCTGGCGGCGGGCATCACCCTGCTCTCCGGCAGCTATCTTCTTGCGCTGCTCACGCCGCGAACGAGCTTCGCCCGCCTTATTCAGATGGCGCTCCTGCCAGTCCTGCTGGCGCTCACCGTCAATCTGGAGTTCGCCGTCTCCCTGCGGCCCTTCTTCGACGTGATGCCCCTTGCGCAACAGATCCGCGCCTTGGCGCAGACGGGGCCGATCGCCGCCTATGGCCGCTATGACGGCCAATTCGACCTGGCCGGCCGGCTGGAGGAGCCGCCGGTAATCCTGCACGACACGGCCGCCGCCCTCACCTGGGCGGAACAGAACCCCAGCGGCGTGATCGTCTCGTTCTTTCGCGGCGGCATTCTGCATCTGCCGGAGAAGCCGCTCTATCTCGGGCATGCCGAGGATTTCCGCGCCGCCTTGTGGGCCAGCGCGGCGGTCACGGCGACGCACGGCGCCGTTCTTCGCCCGCGCTTCTGATTTGCCGGCCGCGGCCCTGGTTACCAGGAGCGGACCGGCCCCACGTCGACGTGAACGAAACCCGGATTCGGATAGTAGCCGACGCCGCCGGCCGCGAGCGAGAGAGCGGCGTCGCGCAGAGTCCTCAGCTTTCGGTCCGCGAGCGCGACGTCGATCGCCATGCCCTTCATATGATAGCTCCGCCGCGCGACGCCGCCGCCGGCCGCCGCGAGCTTCGCGTTGGTCGCCGGCGAGCGGTATCCGGAGATGACCTGGAACGGCGACCGGCTCTCCACCCCGCGTTGCAGGACATGCAGCAGGTCGAGCAGGCGAAGATCGATGGGATGCACCTCGCCGGTGCGAAAATCGCGCAGCAGATGGTTGATGTCCTCGACGGCCGCGCGCTCGTATGCGCCGTTCGACCAATAGGCCGCCGTCAGGTTCTCGCCGGTATGCAGGTTGACGAACGACAGGCGCCGCGTCGCGCTCCCCAGCGCACCCGCCCAGGCCGATATCGGCGCCAGAGCGGCGGCCGCCGCAAAACCTCCCAAGAACCGACGACGACCGATGGTCCCCCTGACCGGCACCGACTGCTCCATGGTCCCCCCTTCGCGTTCGTCGGCGCCGCCGACGACGGCGGTCGACGCGACCGATGTCGATGCGCCGGATCGATCGGCGCGCATTCACAATGAACGGATGTGGTTAAACCGCGATGAATCGGCGGCACGGCCGCCCATCGCGACGGTCATGCTGCACCCCTGAGCCGTCGGACGACGGTTGAGAGGTAGCCGGCAGGTCCGCCGGCGTCAAGAATCTCGTTAACGGGTCTGCGGACGGGCACCGCGCGGTGCCCGTCGACTTGTCGTGCCGGCCGCTACGCGGCGATGGACGTGACCTTCTGACCCCAGGTGCCGCTCACATACATGTTGCCGAGTGCGTCGAGCACGAGTTCCGGACTGAAGGTCGTGGGGATGTCCAGATACTTGCAGGCGGCGATCACCTGATCGACGACGAAGCGCGGCTGATAGCAAGCGAGTTGGAAGCCGTTGTTGGTCTGCAGCTCCTCGATGACGAGCGTCGCCACGTCGTCCGGCATCTCGACGCCGCGCTGAGTCGCGATCAGGCGGAAGATACGGCGATACTCCTCGCGGCTCGGTGCCTTGATCTCGAGCTTGTAGGGAATGCGGCGCAGGAAGGCCGGATCCATGAGGTCGTTCGGCTCGAGGTTTGTCGAAAACACGACGATCTCGTCGAAGGGGATGGAGAAGGTCTTGCCGGTGTGCAGCTTCAGGAAGTCGACGCGGCTTTCCAGCGGCACGATCCAGCGGTTGAGGAGCTGTTCCGGCTTCACCAGCTGGCGGCCGAAGTCGTCGATGATGAAGGTGCCGCCGAGCGCCTTCATGTGCAGGGGCGCCTCGTAGTACTTGGCGCTCTCGTCATAGCGCAGATCGAGCATCTCCAGCGTGAGTTCGCCGCCGGTGATGATGATCGGCCGCTTGCAGGCCACATAGCGGCGGTCCAGCGCCTCCTTGCGGATGGCGTTGTTGCCCTCGTCATTGTGCGACGACTTCACTTCCTTGTGGATGGAGGGGTCGAAGATCTTGATGATCTGGCCGTCGACCTCGATGGCATGGGGGATGTAGATGATGTCGGCGTAGATCCGGCTCATGCGCTCGGCGATCGAGGTCTTGCCGTTGCCCGGCGGCCCGTAGAGCAGCAGCGCGCGGCCGGAGTTCACGGCCGGGCCGATCCGGCGCAGGAAGATGTCGGAGACGACGAGATCCGAGAACTGTTGCGACAGCTCCTCCTTGCCGATCCGCTCGTTGGTGATCTTCTGGCTGACGACCCGGTCCTGGAACTCCTCGATCGTCACCGGTGCCACACCGACATAGCGGCATTGCTCGATCGCCTCGGTGGCCCAGCGACGGCCGGTCTCGGTGAGCGCGTAGCGCAACTCCATGACGGCCTTGCCATTGGTCCCCATCGCCTCGACCAGCTTGCGGTCGATCGCCATCTGGATCAGCTCGCGCACGACCTGCACGGTGAGGCCGAGGTCGTCGGCCAATTGGGTCGGCAGCTCGCGGCTGGCGACATACATATCCTTGATCAGGAGCTTCATCAGCTCGACGCCGTCGATGCCGGTCGCCTCGATCTTGCGCGGCGCTTCGGGCGCGTCATGGAGGACCGCCTCGATCGTCTCCTGCGAGATCGCGCGCATGGCGACGAGGATGTCGCCGAGGCGGCCGCCGGACTTGGCCTGGTACTCCACCGCGCGCTGAACGTCGGCTTCACTCACCAGGCCGCGTGCAACCAGAATATCGCCCAATCTCACGTCGGCTCACTCCCCATGCATCATGGAAGGGGGCGGTTCTTGCAGTTTGGCCGCCACGAGCAACAGTGGCCGAACGCCGCTTAAGGTCGGGTTAATCCAGAAAACATGCCGCTCAGAAAAGAGGGATTGGCAATATCTGTTAACGCGCCGTTAGGGATACCGCCGACGATTGCGAGGCAAAGGATTAAGACCTAAAGTCGAGACAGCCGCAGGATCCGACAGCAGACGGGCCACACATGAACGCCTCACTCCAGACGATCCCGGCCCGCCGCGGCAAGGCGGCGCATGTCGGGAAGGGCCGGCACATCAGGATGGTCAACACTCACGGCACCCAGGTCGTCGACACCTGGGCGTTCAACGCCGACGACCTGCACGAGTTCATGTCGATGGAGCACACCCGTCCGCATATCGGCCATATCATGCCGGCGCCAGGCGACGTCATGTATACGAACAAGCGGCGGCCGATCCTCACGATCATCGAGGACACATCGCCCGGCATCCACGACACGATCATCGCCGCCTGCGACCGCTACCGCTACAAATTCCTGGGAGTCGAGGGCTATCACGACAACTGCACGGACAACCTCCACGCGGGAATGGCCGAACTGGGGCTGACGCCGCCAGAGGTGCCCAGCCCGTTCAACGTGTGGATGAACATTCCGGTGAAGCCGAACGGCGACATCGACTTCCTGCCGACGGTCAGCAAGCCCGGCGACCATCTGCTGATGCGCGCGGAAATGGACCTGATCATCGCCTTCTCGGCCTGCCCGCAGGACATCCTGCCGATCAACAACACCCAGCCCACGGAAGCGCACTTCGAGATCATCTGAAAGCGCGCCCGGTTTGGGCCGGCAGGATCGGGGGGCAGCCGCCTAGACCTCGACCTGGGCGCCGAGCTCGACCACGCGATTGCTGGGAATGCGGAAGAAATCAGTGGCGCTGACGGCGTTGCGCTGCAGCCAGATGAACAGGCGCTCGCGCCAGCCCGACATATGCGGACGCTTGCTGGCCACCAGCTTCTCGCGGCCGAGGAAGAACGAGATGTCCATCATGTTGAAGGCGAAGCCCATCCGCTCGGCCGCGGCAGCCAGTGCCCGCGGCACATTGGGCGACTGCGCAAATCCGTAGCGCACGATCAGGCGGTGAAAACCCTTGCCGAAATCCTCGATCTCGATGCGGTCGCGCTCATGCACGACCGGCACCGATTCCGTCGTCACGCTCAGCAGAATGATGCGCTGGTGCAGGACTTTGTTGTGCTTCAGATTGTGCAGGAGGCAGAACGGGACATTGTTGGCATCGGCCGTCAGGAACACCGCCGTGCCGGGGACGCGGGGCGGATGCTTGTCGCCGACACGCCCGAGAAAGCCGTCGAGCGGAACGGCAATGTCGCGAAGCTGCGTGACCAGGATCTTGCGGCCGCGCTGCCATGTCGTGAGCAGTTGAAAGATCGCCGCGCCGATCGCCAGGGGGAACCAGCCGCCGTCGAGGATCTTCAGCAGGTTGGAGCTGACGAAGGCGAGATCGACGACGAGAAGCCCGCCGAAGACCAGCGCCGCCTTGGGCAGCGTCCAGGACCAGTGCGAGCGGGCGACGACGAAGGCGACGATCGTATCGATCATCATCGTTCCGGTCACGGCGATCCCATAGGCGCTCGCCAGGTTGTCTGACGAACGGAAGCCGAAGATGAGGACGAGAATGCAGACGAGCAGAAGCCAATTCACCTGTGGAATGTAGATCTGGCCGATCTCCGACTCCGAGGTGTGGCGGATCTCCATTCGCGGGCAGAGGCCGAGCTGCACGGCCTGACGGGTCAGCGAGAAGGCACCGGAGATCACCGCCTGCGAGGCGATGATGGTTGCCATAGTCGACAGGGCGACCAGCGGATAGAGGCCCCATTCCGGGACCAGCCGGAAGAACGGATTGTCGATGGCGGCGGGATTGCGGATCAGCAGCGCGCCCTGTCCGAAATAGTTGAGCATGAGCGCGGGAAAGACGAGGTACAGCCATGACAGGCGAATCGGCCGGCGTCCGAAGTGCCCCATGTCCGCGTAGAGGGCTTCGGCGCCGGTCACGGCCAGCACCACCGCGCCCAAAATGACGAAGGCGACGATCGGCGCTTCGATGAAGAAGCTTATGGCGTAGTGGGGGCTGAGTCCGCGCAGCACGCCCGGCTCCTGGACAATCTGGACCAGCCCGAGGACCGCCAGCACGATGAACCATAGACAGACGATCGGACCGAAGAAGGCGCCCACCATCGCAGTGCCGCGGCGCTGAACCGAGAAGAGCGCGATGACGATGACGGCGGTGATCGGCACGATGTAAGGCTCGAACAGCGGCGTGGCGACCTTGAGACCCTCGATCGCGCTCAACACCGAAATGGCCGGCGTGATGATACCGTCGCCGTAGAACAGCGCCGCGCCGGCGACGCCGAGCGTGAGCAGGATCGCGTGCTGTCGTTTGGAGCGCGGCTTCTGCAGCGCCAGGGCCATCAGCGCGAGGATGCCGCCCTGCCCCTGGTTGTCCGCCCGCATGATGATCATCGCGTACTTGATGGTGACGATGATCGTCACCGACCAGAAGATCAGCGACAGGACCCCAACGATATGCGCGGGGGTCAGCGCCAGCGGCCCGTCCGAGGTGAAGCACAGCCGAAGCGTGTAGAGCGGGCTTGTGCCGATATCGCCGTAGACGACGCCGATGGCGCCGATGGCGAGCGGCCAGAGCTGCTTCAACCCGCCGTCAGCCTTCGATTGTCCGTCGTCGGCAACAGAGCTTGCTTGACCCTTTTTCATGTCCGGAGACGGTCGTTGTCAGGCGTAGGCGTGGGCGTTTGTTGCGGGTGCGGCGGAGCCGGATCGCTTCCCGGAAGCGGGCGGCATCTCTGCCCGCGCACCCCTCTCTTCGATCGAGGCAATGGACCATCGGCCGGGCGGATGTCGGCTCCCCTGCGGTCATCCGAAAGAGGTAGTGACACGTCGCCGGTTCCGCCTCAACGGCTTTTGCATGGCCGACATGCTGTGGCGGCGACTGCCGTGCTGTCGATATCACGTGTCCAGCACTTAGCCATTGAGAACATTGTAGAATCCACGACGCTCGCAGCGCTTGAGGGCGGCGGCGCCTCATGACAGCATCGGCGGCAATGCCGGAACTTCCCGACGTCACCGTTTATATCGAAGCGCTCGAACGCCGGGTTCTCGGTCGCCCGCTCTCCGGCGTCCGGCTCGGCAGCCCGTTCGTCCTGCGCACGGTCGAGCCTCCGCTGACGGCGTTCCACGGCCACAGCCCCCGCGCCCTCTCGCGGCTCGGCAAGCGCATCGTCATGGCCTTCGACGACGACCTCTTCCTGGTCATACACTTGATGATCGCCGGACGCCTGCACTGGCGTCCCGCGGGTGCCCCGCTCGCCCGCAGGATCGGCCTCGCAGCCTTCGACTTTCCCGACGGCACGCTGGTGTTGACGGAAGTGGCCACGAAGAAGCGGGCGGCCCTGCATGCCGTGCGCGGCGCCGTGGCCCTGGCTGCACATGATCGTGGCGGCATCGAAGTGCTCGACGCCGATCTCGCGGCCTTTCGCGGCGCGCTGCTGCGCGAGAGCCATACCGTCAAGCGCGCGCTCACCGATCCGCGGCTGTTCAGCGGCATCGGCAACGCCTATTCCGACGAGATCCTGCATCGCGCCGGGCTGTCGCCGGTGAAGATGACGCGGAGCCTGGAGGACGGCGAGATTGAACGGCTGTTCCAGGCGACCCGCGAGACGCTGCGCATCTGGATCGACCGGCTGCGCGCGCAGGCCGGCGACGGCTTTCCGGAGAAGGTGACCGCCTTCCACCCGGACATGGCGGTGCATGGCAAGTTCGGCAAGCCCTGCCCCGTCTGCGGCGCGGCGGTCCAGCGCATCGTCCATGCGGCGAACGAGACCAACTATTGCGCGCGTTGCCAGACCGGCGGACGGCTGCTGGCCGACCGGGCGTTGTCGCGCCTGTTGAAGGCGGATTGGCCGCGCACCCTGGAGGAACTGGAGGAGCGCCGCGCCGGGGGATAGTGGCCGACGCGCGGTTTCGGGATACAATGGGGTCGCCATCAAGGGCCTCGATGCGGGCGCTGTTGCGCCCGTTTCGATTCGGAGACATCGGTCATGCGCAAGACGGTCCGATTCGAAGAGCTGAATACCGCCGATCTGCTGGCCGCGGGATTCGACAAGGCGATCCTGCCGATCGGCTCCTGCGAGAGCCATGGCGACCATCTGCCGTTCGGCATCGATGCGATGATCGCCCATGACCTGGCCCTGTCGGTTGCCGCGCGGGTGGAGCGGATGCTGGTGCTGCCGCCCCTCTGGTACGGCATGAGCCACCACTACCGCCACCAGCCGATGTGCGTCTCCGTGACCAGCGATACCAACATCGCGGTCTACCGGGATGTGCTGGAGTCGATCATCCATTGGGGCTTCCGCAAGATCCTGGTGATCAACGGCCATGACGGCAACATCCCGTGCATCGAGGTCGCGGGGCAGGACGTAAAGATCAGACATCCTGAGGTCGGCATCGCCCTGCTCGGCGCCTGGTGGACCGCGGGGCTCGCCATGCTGCCCAAGGACATGTGGCGGCATCACTCCGGCTACGGCCATGGCGGCGAGGCCGAGACGTCCGTCGCCATGGCGGTGGTGCCGGAGCTCGTGGACCCCAACCGTGCCCGCGGCATGGTCGACGAGAAAGACCTCCATGTGCGGGAGTTCTGGAACTACCAGGAACTGACGGATTACGGCGCTTCCGGCCGCGGCACCGCCGCAACGCGCGAGAAGGGCGAGCGGTTCAAGGCCGCCCTCATCGATCACCTGGTCGCCTTCATCGCACGCAAGGAGGCGCAGGGCTGGGTCATCCCGAAGCGCGAGGCGTGAGGACGGAGGCGATGATGCCCGACAGCGACAAGGCAGCGGCGCCGGTGCGCGCGACCTCCATGACCGGCGACGATCTCGCCTTTGCACCGATGCATGCACTTGCCGATCGGATGCGGACGGGCGCGCTGACGCCCGGCGCCCTGCTCGATCTCTATCTGAACCGAATCCGCCGGCATGACGAGAAGCTGCATGCGTTCGTCGCGGTCTATGAAGACGATGCCCGCAGGGCGGCGGACGTGGCCGACCGGGCGATTCGGGCCGGCCAATACCTCGGCCCTCTGCACGGCATACCCGTCGCCCTCAAGGATCTGCTGGAGATCGCCGGCCGCGTGACCACGGCCGGCTCCCTGTTCTGGCGCGACCGCGTGTCGTCGGTCACGGCGACGCTGGTCCACCGCCTCAGGGCGGCCGGCATGATCGTGCTCGGCAAGACCCACATGGTCGAGTTCGCCTTCGGCAGCTGGGGCACGAACATGGCGATGGGTACACCGTGGAACCCGTGGGACCTGCGCACGCCGCGCGCGCCCGGCGGATCGAGCAGCGGCTCGGCGGTCGCGGTTGCCGCCGCGCTGGCACCGGCGGCCATCGGCAGCGACACCGGCGGCTCCGTGCGCATCCCGGCCAGCCTCTGCGGCGTCGTCGGGTTGAAGACGACTGTCGGCCGCGTCAGCAACTCCGGGGTGGTGATGCTCAGCAACACCCTGGACACGCTCGGCCCGATGACCCGCGATGTCGAAGATGCCGCCCTGCTGTTCCAGTCGATGCACGGGCCCGACCCGGATGATCCGCGGACCCTGCCGCATCCGCCCGTCGACGCGCTCACCGGTCTCAGGGACGGCGTGGCCGGCCTGCGTCTCGCCGTGCTGCCCGAGGGCGATCTCGGCGATATCGACCGCGAGGTCATGGGCGCCTTCGCGGCGGCGCTCGACGTCTTTCGTGCGCAAGGCGCGCACATCGGCGTCCTGCGGCTGCCGGTCACCTACGCGGATCTCGCTGACCTGACGGGCAAGGTCATCGCCGCCGAAGGCTACGAATTGCATCGCAACTGGATCGAGCGCGACGATCTCCCCTTCGATCCCGATGTCCGCGACAGACTGCGCGCCGCCAAGACCATGTCGGCGGCGGACTACATTCATGTGAGGTCCGAACGACGTCGGATTCGACGCGAGGTCGACAGGCTGCTGCGCGACGTCGACGCTCTGCTGTTGCCGACCACGCCGCTGCCGGCGACCCCGCTGCCCGCGATCGACCAGAACAAGGCGCCGATGAGCCGGCTGACCCGGCCCGTCAACCTGCTGGATCTCTGTGGATTGGCGCTGCCCTGCGGCTTCACGCGGGAGGGGCTGCCCATATCGCTGCAGATCGTCGGGCGCGGTTATGACGAGGCGCGAATCCTGCGCATCGGCTGGGGATTCGAGACCGCGACCGACTGGCACACGCGGCGGCCGGACCTTTCCTAAGGGCGACGGCGGAGAGGATCAGACAAGCCGATGGCCCTCGCGGGTCAGCTCGTCGGCGGTGACCAGGATGCTCTCGCGCAGGATTGCGATCAGTTCGTCGACCTGCGCCTTGGTCAGGATAAGTGGCGGCGACATGACGTTGAGATGCCCGATCGGCCGCACGATGAGGCCGCGCGCCTCGCAGTGGTTGGAGATGCGCTTGCCGACATTGACCTCGTCCGGCAGCGGCTCCCGCGTTTCCCGATCGGCGACGTTCTCCACGCACAGCATGAAATGGCTGCCGCGCACGTCGCCGACCAGCGGCAGCGCCTTCAGCTTGGCCAGCTCCTCCTCGAAATAGGGTCCGATCTGCCGCACATGTTCGCAGATCTTCTCGCGCTCGATGATCTCGATGTTCTTGAGGCCGGCAGCGCAGGCCACGGGATGGCCCGAATAGGTGAAGCCGTGGGTGAACCAGACGTCCGCATCCGGCGCGCTGATCACCTCGTGGATGGCATCGGAGAAGATGGTCGCGCCGAGCGGCACATAACCCGATGAGATGCCCTTGGCCGTGACGATGATGTCCGGCTCGATGTCGAAGACGGCTTTGGAGGCGAAGAAGTGCCCGAGCCGGCCGAAACCGGTGACGACCTCATCCGAGATGTAGAGCACGTCGTGGCGCCGGCAGACCTCGGCGGTGCGGCGGTGATAGCCCGGCGGCGGCACGATGACGCCGCCCGCCCCAAGCACGGGCTCGGCGATGAAGGCGGCGACATTCTCCGGCCCGATCACCTGGATCGTCTGCTCCAGCTCCGCCACCAGACGGTCGCAGAATTCTGCCTCCGTCATCCCGGCTGGGCGGCGGTAGACGTTCGGCGAGGAGACATGGTGGACGATGTCCGAGATATAGTGGAAGTACGGCGAGCGGTCGCCCGGCTTGCCGGTCAGCGACATGCCGAGATAAGTGCTGCCGTGATAGCCGTCGACGCGCGCGATGACATGCTTCTTCGTCGGCTTGCCGCGCCGCGCGTGGTAGAAATGGGCGAGGCGGACGGCCGTGTCATTGGCATCCGATCCCGTGCAGGTATAGCAAACATGGTTGAGGCGTGCGGGCGCCAGCGCCGCCAGCTTGGCGGCGAGCTCGGCCGCTGGCGGATTGGTGGTGTCGACGAAGGCGGAGAAGAACGCGAGACGGCGCGCCTGATCGGCGATGGCTTGGACCATCTCCTCGTTGCCATAGCCAATGTTGACGCACCACAGGCCGCCGATTCCATCGAGGTAGGGCTTGCCGGCGGAATCGTAGACGTAAGCGCCCTTGCCCTCGGCGATGACGAGGGATCCCTCGGACTTGAACGAATCGAAGTGCGTCCAGGGGTGAACGAAGTGGTCGCGATCCTGCCGCCAGGTCCGGTCGCCGTTACGCGTGGCCGGCTGCGTCTGCGTTGCGAGGCCCATTTTGTCTCTCCGTCCGTCTGCCCAAGACCGCCATCCTGAACCTCGGCGCCCATTCCTGTATATGTCCCAGATAGGACAGGCTGCCGCGACGCGACCGGCTAGGCGAGGCGGCTGCCGACGACCGGCGACACTGGAGCGGAACCGTCGACCTCGGCGCGCGCCAGGGCTTCCAGAAAGCATGCGAAGAGTTCCGTCTGCGACGAGACGCCGAGCTTCGCATAGGTTTTCTTCATATGGTTGCGGACCGTGCCGGGAGAGATGTGCAGCGCCCTGGCGACCGACTTCGCCGAATGCCCCTTGAGAAGCAGCCCCACGATCTCGCCCTCGCGCTCGGTCAGAATCGCGGCCGCGAAGTCGCGCAGGGTGCGGTTGAGCCGGCCACGGAAATCACCCTGGGTCGGACCCGGAACCGCCCGGCTCTGCAGCCGCTCCCAGCGGCGGAGCATCACCGCGCCGACGACCGGCTGCACAGCCTGAAGCCAGCGCAGGTCGCCCAGGGCAAAGTGCGGCAATTCCGTCCGACAGAGCGAGATGTGGCCCGCCGATCGATCGTCGAAGGGCAGGATATAGCCGATCTCGTCGGTGACGCCGATATGTCGGTAGTAGGTCCGGTAATATTCTGTCTTGGCGAAATCGTCAGGCGCAAGCTGACGCAAGGAGAAGCAACCACCGCCCCCGCCGGCGAGGTACGCGTTGTAATAAGGGTCGAGCAGATACGGCCCCTCGGCATATGTCTCCTGACGGCTTTCCATGCCCAGATAGTCCAGAATGAAGGGCGGCCGATCCATGTAGAAGACCGCCATGAACCAGGTATCGATCGCCACCGCCGCGGCCAATTCGCCGATCAGGCTGCGCAGCACCTCCGGATCGTCGATCGCCGCGAGAAGCCGGACGACCGACATGCTCCAATCATTCAGCCGCGCATAGGACATCGGTCCGGCCGCGCCGTTTCGACGACCTACGAGAGAGCGTTCTGGATCAGATAGGCGGCGATGTCCGCGGCCTTGACCTTGTCGACCTTCGCCTCTTCTCCGGCCAGCGCCCTCTTGACCAAGAGGTGATTGGCGACGTTCGCGACCTTGACGCGGAAAATGCCTGTCGCGCCCCGCAGGCGAGGATAGTAGTTCGGATCGACGATCTTCTCCTTGCGGGAGAGCCGCTCGACGATCGCGGCCTCGTCCAGACCATCGGCATCCTGCGTCTTGAGCAGGCGCCAATCGTTTGCGCCTGCGCAACCCTCGTCATTGAGTGCCTTCAGGGCCTCTTCCACCCCCTCGGCAACGCCAACCTTGTAGACATGCTTGCCAAGGCCGACATCGGCGGCCCATGCGGCAAAGACCTTGCTCGTCGCGACGTACAGGGTGGTCATGCCCGGCCGAGGATCTGCCCGTCTCGCCGGCGGATGTCCGCTTGGTATGATGTTCGCAGACCTCCGCCCTACGGCAAGTATAGCCGCCGCAACGCGGACCGGCTAATGGTTGTTCGGCAGCACTCGGCAGGTGCGTGGTCGCAGGCAGCAGAGACTCATGCCCGGGCGCGAGCATTGGCCGGAACAGGCTGGACGCTTGGACAACATCGGTGGATGGCTTTGATGGTGGTTGTAAGGAATTCTGTCTGGCATCGGCTTGACGTTCGCCCCGGCTGTACGACAGTGTGCGTCCTTTGCCAGCATCCTTCTTTGTCGCAGCGTAGAGACGGAGCAGGATTCCATGTCCATCCCTGAGAACGGCGGACGCTCGCGCGGATACGAGGCGTTGCGCGAGTCCGAGGAACTCCATCGCGCGACCCTCAGCAGCATTTCCGATGCCGTGTTTCTCGCCGACGATGAGGGGGCATTCACGTACATATGCCCGAACGTCGACGTGATCTTCGGCTATGTACCGGATGAAGTGCAGGCGATGCTGAAGATCGGCCGACTCTTCGGGGACGACCTGTTCGATCCTGCCGAACTCGACGCCAAGGGAGAAATCCGCAATGTCGAACGCGAGATCACGTCGAAATCAGGCGAGCGACGCACGGTCCTGATTCACCTGAAGCGCGTCTTGATCAAAGGCGGAACCGTCCTGTGTACGTGTCGCGACGTTACGGATCTCAAGCTGGCGGAAAGGGAGTTGGCCGCCACGCGGCTCAATCTCACTCATGCCGCCCGTCTCGCGCTCGTCGGCCAGTTGATGGCCTCGATCGTCCATGAGATTCGACAACCCCTCACCTCCATCAGCCTCAATCTGGGCGCGGGCCTGCGCATCCTGCAGAGCCAGCAAGGAAGCTCCGAGCTCGAAGAACTCCGCGAGATCTTCGACGACCTCCAGGACCAAAGCAGCACCGCCAGGGAGATGATCGACCGACTTCGGTCATTGGCGCGCCGGAAGCCGCTCGAGATGCGGTCGCTCGACGTTAACGAGGTCGCGCACGACGTCCTGCGGCTCGTGCGCGCCGACGCCCTTCGACGCGGCGTCGCGCTACGCGCCGAACTGTCGCCCGCTCCCCCGACGGTCGACGCCGATCGGGTCTCCTTGCAGCAGGTGATCCTGGATCTGGTCGTGAACGCAATGGACGCGATGGCCGAGAACAAGGGGGAGCGATTGGTCATCGTGCGGACGCGGCCGGGCGCGGACCTCGTGGAGATTGCAGTCAGCGACACCGGCCCCGGCATTTCCGCCGACCTCAGGCCGAAACTCTTCGAGGCGTTCTTTACAACGAAGCCGGAAGGAATTGGCCTGGGTCTGACGATTGCGCGCTCGATCGTCGAGGCCCACCGAGGTCAGATCTGGGCAGAGGAGGATGACGGGCGCGGTGCCACATTCCGCCTGACGCTGCCGGCGAGCCGTCTGCCAAGCTGAGAAAACCATCGTCGTGCGAAGTCGGTGTAGGCGCTACCGCGCCGCCGAGAAACAATTGGCGGAGGGGGCGGGATTCGAACCCGCGATACCCTTTTGAGGTATACACGCACTCCAGGCGTGCGCCTTCGACCACTCGGCCACCCCTCCGACGCCGCCTTGCGCCGGGCGGCACCCTAACCGAGGGATGGAAGCGAGGCAACCGGCGCCGGCTCGACAGCTGCCCGCCCACCGTTCGTCATTCGCCGGCCGATGCCAGCAACGCCGCGGCTGGCGCGGGGGTCACGCCTCGATCGACGGTCGCGCGGTCAGAGTCGGCTGGCACTCGCTCTGCCGCGGCCGCTTTGTCCGTCGCCTGCCACCGGATGGCGATGGCATTCAACTGGTCGAGGACGGTCTTCAGTTCCTCGCCGCGCGCGGTCAGGCTGTAGGTGACCTGAGGCGGGATGGTGGCCTCGAAGCGCCGATGGACGACCCCGGCCTCCGCCAGCATGCGCAGCCGCTCGGTCAGGACCTTGGCGGAGACGCCGGGCACCTTGCGCTTGAGCTCGCCGAAGCGGGTCGGGCCGTTGTTGCGCAAGACCCAGAGAATGTACGTGGTCCATGGCCCCATCAGGAGACGCAGGAGCGAATCCATGGGGCATCCGACCGGACTCTTCGGAACAGCCATCGCGACCCTCCAATGCTGGTTACCAATAGAAACTCAGTTTTTGATAGATAGTAATGTTTGTCGACAAATCAACCGTTCGGCATTCTGACGACCCTACCGCGGCCGACGGGGGTCGGAAGTGATCTGCTTCACATTCGGGCGCGCCGGATGCGGAAAAACCTTAACGTTGACAGAAAATTAAACGGTTGCGCGCCACACTCCGACCGAAGCTCGGTGGCAGGTTTTCCAGATCGATCATCCCGCCGGCGGAGTCCCGATCCATGTTCGACGTCCTGAAACAAGGCCTTGAAGTCGTCCTCTTCATCGCCGTCCTGATCATGTTCTTCGGACTGGTCGCCCGCAGCGACATCCGCGCGGCGCGCATCCTCGGCTGGTTCTCCATCGCCTGGGGCACGGCGGTCGTCATCGTCGAGGGCTTCGGCTGGTACGACAAGGGCGACTGGATCATCATGCCGGCGAAACAGCTCTGGAGTCAGATCGACCGCAGTTCGCTGCATGCCGTGGAGTCGATGCTGGAGCGGAACTTCCCGTCGCCGATCGTCGACGGCGCCGAATGGCTGCTGACCTGGCCGGCCTGGGCGATCCTGGGTCTCATGGGCGTGTTCCTCCTGATCTACGACCACGTCCAGCTGCAGCGCCTGCACAAGGGGACGCCGCCGCCGCCGCTGTGGCGCCGCCTGATCACCTGGGTGCGCGAGACGACCAATCCGCGCGAGGAGCAGGCGTAGGCCGGCCAATCCGCCGCGCGGCGGCGCCTCACGCCGCCGCCAGTTGATTTTGATTCGCTTGCCGGGCGGGCCATGTTCCGCCCATGGTCGGCAGCATCGGCAACGCACGAGCAGGCACTTCCATGCGGCGCACGGGCGGCTGGATCGCGGTCGCGGCCCTGTTCGGCCTCGCTCTCCTGCTGGCGGCGTGGGACGTGATGGACTACGCCGCCGGCGCGCCCTTCAAGATCGCGCCGCTCGGCCAGCGCTGGTTCGAGATCCACAAGGACAGTCTGCTGCTGCTGCAGCCGGCGGTGGAGCGGTATCTGTTCCCCGGCCTGTGGTCGGCCATCCAGTGGATGCTGGAGCGGCCGGCCTGGCTGGCGCCGGCGGTGGCGGGGGCGGTGGTGGCCCTGTTCAAGATGGTGCGGCAGAGATAGGGCGAGCGCCGCTCGCCCCTACACATGATGGTTCGGTGTCCGTAGGGGCGAGTGGCGCTCGCCCTAGTCGTCGCCCATCTTGAGGGCGGCGAGGAAGGCGGACTGGGGAATCTCGACGTTGCCGTACTGGCGCATCTTCTTCTTCCCCTCCTTCTGCTTCTCGAGCAGCTTGCGCTTGCGGGTGATGTCGCCGCCGTAGCACTTGGCGGTGACGTCCTTGCGCAGGGCGCTGACGGTCTCGCGGGCGATGACGCGGGCGCCGATGGCGGCCTGGATGGCGATCTTGAACAGCTGGCGCGGGATCAGCTCCTTGAGCCGCTCGCAGAGGTGGCGGCCGCGCGACTCGGCGTTGGCGCGGTTGACGATGATGGCGAGGGCGTCGACGGGATCGCCGTTGACCAGGATGGAGAGCTTCACCAGGTCGCCCTCCTGGTAGCCGTCGAGGTGGTAGTCGAAGCTGGCGTAGCCGCGCGACACCGATTTCAGGCGGTCATAGAAGTCGTAAACCACCTCGTTGAGCGGCAGCTTGTAGACGAGCATGGCGCGGGTGCCGACATAGTTCAGCTCCTGCTGCACGCCGCGCCGCTCCTCGCAGAGCTTCAGGATCGGGCCGATATACTCGTCGGGGACGATGATGGTGGCCTTGATCCAGGGCTCCTCGATATGGTCGATGCGCGTCTCCTCCGGCATGTCGGCGGGGTTGTGCAGCTCCTTCATCTCGCCGTTGGTGAGGTGGACGCGGTAGACCACGGAGGGCGCGGTGGTGATGAGGTCGAGGTTGAACTCGCGCTCCAGCCGCTCCTGGATGATCTCGAGATGCAGCAGGCCGAGGAAGCCGCAGCGGAAGCCGAAGCCCAGCGCCGCCGAGGTCTCCGGCTCGAAGTGGAAGCTGGCGTCGTTGAGGCGCAGCTTGGCCAGGCTCTCACGCAGCTGCTGGTAGTCGGCGGCGTCGACCGGGAAGAGGCCGCAGAAGACCACGGGCACCGACGGCTTGAAGCCGGGCAGCGGCACGGCGCAGGGGCGGCGCTCCTCGGTGATGGTGTCGCCGATCTTGGTGTCGGCCACCTCCTTGATGCCGGCGGTGAGGAAGCCGACCTCGCCGGGCGCGAGCTGGTCGGTCGCTTGCGCCTTGGGCGTGAAGTAGCCGACGCGGTCGACCTGGTAGGCGGCGCCGGTGGAGACGAGCCGGACCTTCATGCCCGGCTTCAGCACGCCTTCCTTCACCCGCACCAGCACGACGACGCCGAGATAGGCATCGTACCAGCTGTCGATCAGCAGGGCCTTCAGCGGCTCGCCGGCATGGCCTGACGGCGCCGGCAGCCGCTCGACGATGGCCTCCAGCACGGATTCGATGTTGAGGCCGGTCTTGGCCGAGATGGGGATGGCGCCGGAGGCATCGAGGCCGATGACGTCCTCGATCTGCTGCTTCACGCGCTCGACCTCGGCGGCCGGCAGATCGATCTTGTTGAGGACGGGGACGATCTCGTGGTTGGCCTCGATGGCCTGATAGACGTTGGCCAGGGTCTGCGCCTCGACGCCCTGGGTGGCGTCGACCACCAGCAGCGAGCCCTCGCAGGCGGCGAGGCTGCGCGAGACCTCGTAGGAGAAGTCGACATGGCCCGGCGTATCCATGAGGTTGAGCTGGTAGGTCTGGCCGTTCCGGGCGGTATAGGCGAGGCGGACGGTCTGCGCCTTGATGGTGATGCCGCGCTCGCGCTCGATCTCCATGGAATCCAGCACCTGCTCGCGCATCTCGCGGGCCGACAGCCCGCCGCAGGCCTGGATCAGCCGGTCGGCGAGGGTCGACTTGCCATGATCGATATGGGCGATGATGGCGAAGTTGCGGATGTGGGCGAGGTCGGTCATTGGGCGGTAGGTGGTGAGCTGTGAGTCGTGAGCTGTGAGTAAAGAGCAGTCAGCATTCAGCCGTCAGCAGGGGCGGCTTCGCCGGTGCGGCGGGAACATAGGGACGGGGCCGCGCTGGCGCAACCCGAGGGCGGCGGCGCGACGGCGAGGGAGGCTCCAGCGCGAAAACGCGCAATTCAACCCTGTGCGAAAATGCGTAGGCCGGGCGCTGGACGTGCGGGCGGCAACGAAAAGTAGCGGATGGACCCCATGTCCAGCGGGAATCGGGGGCCGTGCGCGGCCGCGGCGGAGCGATGGGCGACAGGAAGGGGCGGCGGCCGGAACGCTGGACTTTCGGGCGACAGCGAAAAGCGGCGGATGAACCCCATGTCCAGCGGGGCAGCCGACTTCCGCGAGCGCCGCGATATCGTCGGAACCGATAGCCGAGGAGTCATTTCGCCCCAAACCCCATCCGCAACAAACCATGAACAAGTTGGGTGCAGGGAGGCTCATGTCAAGGGGGCATGCATGGTAGCCGGCCGGCTCTTGTTCATTGAACATCGCCGGGAGAAGTATTACTATATCATGCTGAGGTATTACTTCTGGCGGGCAGCATGAGCAACCGGGTGACGCGCAAGGGCCAGGTGACCATTCCCAAGAAGGTGCGCGACCTTCTGGCCATCGAGCCGGGGAGCGCGGTGGAGTTCGAGATGGCGCCGGACGGACGCGTCGTCCTCACCAAGGCCGGCGGACAGCGGCGGGGGCCGAGCGCCTTTGCCCGGGTGCGCGGCAGCGCCACGGAGCGGATGAGCACCGACGAGATCATGGCGCTGACCCGCGGCGAGGCGTGAGGCGGCGGCCGCGACGCCATGGCCGGCCGCCGGCGATGATCCTGGTCGACACCAACGTCCTGCTCGATCTGGCAACGAACGATGCGATCTGGGCGGCGTGGTCGCAGGCGCAGCTCGAGGCGGCGGCGCTGCGCGACGACCTCGCGATCAACGCCGTGATCTATGCCGAGCTCTCGATCGGCTTCCGGCGGATCGAGGAGGTGGACGCCATGCTTGAGACCACGGGCCTGCGGCTGGAGCCGATCCCCCGGCCGGCGCTGTTCCTGGCGGGGAAGGCGTTTCACCGATACCGTGCGGCCGGCGGCGCGAGGACCGGCGTGCTGCCCGACTTCTTCATCGGCGCCCACGCGGCGGTGGCCGGGGCGCCGCTGCTGACGCGCGACGCGCAGCGGTATCGGACGTATTTTCCGACGGTGGAGGTGGTGGGGCCAGAAGGCTGAGGCACGGCAGGCAATCGGGTACTGGTAGGGAGGCGGAATTTCGAACCCGTACCTCGCACCCGTCCTTGCCTTGACCTTGATTTTACTGGCCGCCGGTGTGCTCCCAGAGCCATTTGACCACCTCGACAAGCGACTGCGATACCGCGTCGAGTTTGCCCTTGATGAAGTCGGCTCCGCCCTTCTTGGCCGCCTCTAAGGCGATCCCCGTCAGTACCCTGGCGGTGGTCTTCAAGCGGTTGGTGTCGGTGTGCGGAGCTTCGAGCTCCAGGACTGTCGCTTTCAGCATCGCGACCAGTTGTGTCTTGAGCAGGTCGCCCAGGAAACCGTTGTCGCGCTTCACGGCTTCAGTCAGATCAGCCAGCGCAGTTATAAGAGCCGCCAGCTTCCCGGGTAGCTCGTCCCGGAGGCGGTTCAGCTTCATTGGACTCTCGGGCGGAGGATCGACAAGTTCTAGCCGTCCTTGCTGAACGGCAACGGTAAGGTCTGACGATATGGCCAACGTACCGACCACGTCTGAGCCTCCGTAGTAGGCGGCGGGAGCTTTCGGGGCTGCGGCTCGCGTCTGATCGTCCGCCATGAAGGCATCCAGGGTGCCGGCCTTGTGCTGTAGCTCGCCTATGGTCTCGTCGACCATGTCGATGAGCGACGTAATGACCTCTGATGGATGATCAAAAATCACGTCGAATGGGTCGCGATACACCTCCTCCCAGCCGTCTTCTCTCGTGACACGGATTGGCACTTTTCGGTGGCACTCGACGGCGACCATGAGCCTCCTGACCGCCCACTTGTTCCGGTTGATGAACGTGCGGTGCTCGTCCCGCTCGTCGTCATCGTCAGGGTTTCGGTACTTCCGCAGTGCGCCTTTGAACGCTTCGAGCTTGCCAATCTGCGCTTCGATTTCGCGGTCCATGGCTATGTCGTGCTGGCTAGAGGTCTCGGGGGATCATGCCCCCAGAGTGATCTTTTCATCCAGGTGAAGGCGTGCTCAGCTTCACTTTCCCCTAGCGATGTCGATCTGTAGCTGTATCCAAGCGTCCAACTCTGCGGCGGCCTCGCCGATGACTTCCTCAAGGTATGCCATGTCGTTCCGCAATGCCTGATACCGATCCAGAGCTATGAGCGCATCGCGCTCCGCGGCAGTCTCGGTTGCCCTTGCTCTCCAGTTATCAAAGGGAATGCGCCGGAACCTGGGACGCCATGTTAGCTGCATCTCCTTGCGCAGTTCAAACATGCGCCGCTGATACTCTTGATCCCAGTTGGAACCCTCGATACCCTCCTTTTCAGCGCGACGCAGGAAGTCGAAATGGAATTGAATTTGCTCCAACGCGTCATCAGCCCTTAACTTCGCCGGGTTGTCGTTGACAAAGAACTCGAACGCTTCTTCGATCTCACCGATGGCGTCTGCGGCCGACTGACCCAGCGTTGAAGATAGGTCTGGCATGTCCGGTCGTTCCGCCAGCAGCGCGGCAGCCAGCTTCTCAACGTCGAGGTCTAGCATGGATGTCGTTTGACCTGTGATCTTCACCAGATATCGCTTTCCGATCTCGGTCATCTCGTCGCGCGACGACCAACTAACATGGTCAGGCCTGATCCGGCCAAAGAGTTCACAACACAAGCCGAAGTACCGTCCGGCCATCGCGCGGATCACGGCCTCATGGCCGAGGCCAAGATGGTAAATCTCACTGCGGTAGTCGTGGCAAATGGCGATGAACCGCCGCTCGTTCTCGGAGATCTCGCCAAGGGCCTGGAGGACGATCAGTTTGCCCTCTAGATATGACCCGCGTGCCATATGCCGCTGCTTGAGCGACAGCTTCTCCTTGCCAAGTTTTCGATACTCCTTGTCCCACAGCGCGTGCGTCTTGCAGCGGCGATGGAGGACAAGTTCGGTCGCATTGTCGATGAGGATGAGCGCGAGTCGATTGTTGATTGGATGATCGGTCGCCAGCTCCCCTGCAGCCCGGTCGAGTTGCTCGACGATCGGCATGATGTAGCGCATCACTGGACCTATCAAGAAACCGGCGGCGTCCAAGGTGCTGCCAACGCCACCGCTCGTTAGTTCTGAATCAATCTAACGAATCGTGGCAATGCAAATATCGGTCACGCTGCATTCAATGGCTCTTGAAGCACGATCGAGACTTGGTCAGCCCTTGAATACTCGCTCACGATGGTATCGGAGGTGGGCTGGGTGTGGGCGGGCGTCCAAGCGCTCTGGGAAGATGAGCTTCCTATTCGGCCGGATGAGACGAATCGCCTCTCGCGGCAACTGCTTCTCTGCGGCCAGGATCGTGTAGTCATCGGCGATTGAGAGCAGGCCGCGATCGAACATCCAGTGGGCCGTGCCCGACAGAGCCAAACCGTTGCGGATCGAATCCGAGCCGCCATCCGACACCGGGCGAATGTGCGCCGCCTGCACTTCGGCTCGTCCACCCCCATTTATGATGCGCAATCCCGTCATTGCGCAGGTTTCGCTGTAAGCGGATTTCACCGATGTGGCAAATGCCGCTTCACGGAACGGCCGCGCGACGAGACGCTCAACGATTGGCCGCTCGAATGGAGCCTGGGGATCCTCAGCCATCTCCGATGACACGACTTGGCGTCCTCTCGTTGCCGCTGGCGTCTCAACGTCCCGAAGCGTCCGAACGAATCCCGCATGAACGATCAGATCGTACTCGCTATCCGAAATCGGCCTGACGGCGCGGCCAAATGCGCCCTTGCTGGTTTCTCCGTCGTCGCGCCGGAGTTGACTCTCGTAGTAACTGGAGCCTTCTCGAAACGGAACGGCTCTATCGAATTCAAGATAGTCGGAGACATAGGCGTAGAAATGATCGGGGGTTAGCGGATCGGCGGCGATGCGCGAGATCCGCGCCGTCGCGAAATATGCCTGACGTCCGCCACGGCTCGACAGATCGGCGCTCACGCGGCGCGGCTCGTAGTAGATGATCCAGTCATTCAACGCCGCCTGGACCTGCCGCAGGTAAGTGCGCGGGAAGTGGTACCGCTCTTCAGGCAGGTCATCATATGCCGAGTCGATCTTCGTGGTCAGGATCGCCTTCGCCATATCTGTCTCGTTGATTGCGTGATCCTGCTGCGCGCAGCGCCCTTATCGGCCCTCACGCGTCTGCAAACAACTCCGTATACGGTGCATAGAGAAACCGCCGGTTGCGCGCGTGGCCGGTGATCTCCGTCAGCAGCTCCAACTTCACGAACTGATCAACGAGCTTGTTGGCGTTCGGGAAGCTGACGCCGATCAGGCGGGCAACCTCGGTCACGCTCACGGTCGGGCGGCGGTAGAGATGGTCGAGGAGGCGGGCGCCGCGGCCGCCGGAGGAGCCGAGGCGTTCGGCGATGGCGCGGCGATGCGTTTCGCGCAGGAGCAGGATGCGGCGGGCGGTGTCGGCGGCTTGGTCGGCGGCCTCGGCGATGCCGCGCAGGAAGAAGTTCAGCCAGCCCTCCCAGTCGCCGCTGTCGCGCGTCTGCTGCAGGCGCTCGTAGTATTCCTGGCGGTGCGCCCGAAGATACCAGGAGATGTAGAGCACGGGCTTTTCCAGCAGCTTGCGCTCGCACAACAGGAACGCGATGAGCAGGCGGCCGACGCGGCCGTTGCCGTCGAGGAACGGGTGGATGGTCTCGAACTGCGCATGGGCGAGGCCGATGCGGACGAGCGGCGGCAGCCGATCGTCGGCGTGCAGGAAGCGATCGAGATCGCCGAGCGCGGCTTCCGCGACATCGGGCGGCGGCGGCACGAATGTGGCTTCGCGAAGCGTGGCGCCCGCGGGGCCGATCCAATTCTGGCTGCGCCGGAACTCGCCGGGCGCGCGCTCGCCGCCGCGCACGCCCTGCATGAGGCGCGCGTGGATATCGCGGATGAGGCGCAGCGAGACGGGCAGCTCCTTCAGCC
Source organism: Dongiaceae bacterium (assembly GCA_050180895.1). Classification (GTDB taxonomy): domain Bacteria; phylum Pseudomonadota; class Alphaproteobacteria; order Dongiales; family Dongiaceae; genus JBGPEQ01. The sequence goes on along the minus strand of JBFXDS010000016.1, from coordinate 13,995 downwards.
GCTCCAGCCCGAGATTCATGGCGGCGATGTAGTTGATCACTTCGGCGACATCGCGCGGCGCATCGGGATCGAAGATCTCGGCCTCAGCCTTCAGGACGTCGGTGAGCGAGGATTGCGTGCCTTCGATCTGGCTGGACAGCACGGCTTCCTTGCGGACGTACATGAGGACGAAGAGATCCGGATCGGGCAGCGTGTGAATCGAGCCGTCGAGGCGGCCGAGGGCGCGATCGGCCGCGGAGAGGCGCTGCTGCAACTCGGCGTCGATTGCGACCGGCGGATCGGGCGGCAGGGGGGCGGGGATGAAGGCGCTATAGCCGGTCGGCTGCCGGACGTAGCGGCCGGCGCGGCCCGCCGCTCGGGGAGCGGCGTCCGGAGTTATATTATCGACTGACGTTAACATGGGTGGGCGAGCATATATGTTATCGACTGGCGATAATTTGGAACGATCTTTATTATCACTAGACGATAATATAGACGTGAGTCAATGACCTTATTATCGCTCGACGATAATATGGCGACCTTATCCATCCTTGTTATCGGCCGGCGACAACAAGCGGCCGCGACAGCGAGCCCGGAACGACGGCGGGCGGGCGCCGCCCGCCCCTACAATTGCGGCGATTCGCGTCAGGGCGCCGGCGGAGTGGGCTCCCAGTAGGAGAGCTGGGCGAGGCTGCCGAGGCCGGCGCGGCGGAGAAGCAGACGGAGGCGGCGGCCGGCGGCGGGGTGCTCGGCCTCGAGGGTGGCCTCGATGTCGAAGAGCGTATCGGCGGGGTTGGCCGTGCGGCGCACGGTGAAGCCGGCGGCGGCGAGGCGGGACTCCCAGGCGGCGAGCATGGCCGCGCCGTCGCCCTCGACGGCGAGGTCGAGCGCGCCGCCGGCGCCGTGCTGCGGCGTCGGCTCGAAGGCGCCGCCGGAAAGGATCGCGGCGCCGGGCGGCAGCGACAGCCAGGCGGGATAGGGGGCGTGCGGGCCGAAGGCCGCCTGGCGCACGGTGCCGTCGGCCTCGACCATCTTCACGTCGACCAGGCCGGCGACGAGGCCGTTGAGGACGGCGCCGGCTGGGCCGTAGAGGGCGAGGAGGCCGAGAACGGCGAGCACGGCGAGGAAGCGGTAGCGGTAGGGCACGGCGATTCGCGGATGGGTTGCGGCGGGCCCGAGTCTGGGCCGGGAGGGTTGCGCGGGGGTTAAGACGGGACCGGCGATTTCCGAGCCGGGCTCGGGCGGAGCATTGGATCGGCAGGGTGCGTCCTTCCCCGGGTTTAACCCGGGGACCAGGCTCGGATGAGGGGTGTTCTTCGCGCCACCAAGATTGCCCCTCATCCCGAGCCTGTCGAAGGACGCAGGGTGTTTCATGCCGCCCCGGGCGACGGGAACGTTGTCCCAGGCGGCGGGGTGTGCTTATTTTCAGGGTGGGAGTCGCCCGGCGTTTCGCGGATCTGCCAGATCGCAAGGGAGGGCCCGGATGCGATCGACTCGGCTGCTTGCGCTCTTCGGCCTTCTGCCATTGGCGGCCTGCAACCTGGCCTGGGAGGGCGACAAGGGCTATGCGCCGCCGCCGGCCAGCACGGTCGCGGTCAGCGGCTTCGGCATCAACGACGAGGTGGACGTCATCGGCGGCGCGCTGCCGATCACGGTGACGCGCAACATCGCCAACACCGGCGCGCTGCCGGTGGCGGCGGGCTACGACGTCACCGAGGCGGTGGAGCTGCTGGTGTTCTCGCGCACGGCGGGCGCCGCCGGCTGGTCGAGCGGGCCGCCGGCGACCCACCTCCTCTACAGCTGCACGCAGCCGGGGCCGGCGCTGGGGCCCGGCGACTCGGCGGCGGTGAGCTTCACCTTCCCCGGCCCGGACTGCACGGCCGGGCCGACGGCGCCGCCGGCCGGCGCGCTCGCCTGCGGCATGTATCAGGAGACGCTGACCATCGACGCCGGCGGCGACGTGGCGGGCGACAGCGCCGCCGACAACGCGGCGACGCATTTCTTCTTCGTGCCGAGCGCGCTGCCGCGGCTGAACCTGTCGGTCACCCTCGATCCGACGAACGATCCGAATCAGGCGATCGTGCCGGTGCAGCAGGTGCAGGTCGCGGCCTTCGCCTATCCGGCGGGGGTTCAGACGGTCGTCACCCATGCGGCGACGATCGACAGCGCGCCGGCCGGCGGCGGCTGGATCTACGACGGCCTCTCGCCGGTCGTCGGCCGCCTCTCGGGCGCGACGGCGGTTCTCGTGCCGGCGCCGCCGATCACCGTCGCGCCGCCGGGGGCTCCGACCAACGCGACCTATCAGGTGACGTTCAACGCGCAGTTCGTCGGCCCCAACGAGACGGGGAGCGGGCCGTATTACGTGGAGACCCTCGACGGCAACGTGACGGCGATCGCCTTCGACGGCTGCCAGATCCGGGACCAGGACCTGCTGCTGCAGCTGTTGTTCGAGGAGCAGTAGGCGCCGCGGCCGACCGGTCCCTACCGGGTGTCGGCGATGGGATCGAAGCTCGGGGTCGGCCAGGCGTGATCGGCGTCCGGCTGCGGCGGCGGTTGGCCGGCGGGCGCCTCGGTGTCCTCGAGGATGAGGCCGGCGAGGCCGGCATAGGCGCGCGCCGTGCGGCCGGCGGAGACCGCGGCCGCGGCGCCGCCGGGCGTGGCGACGGCGACGGTGCCGGCGGTGACGGCCACGGCCGCGCCGTCCTGCGACACCTCGACGGCGAAGACGGTGCCCTTCACCGTGGCGACGAGGTAGGGGGTCTCGACCTCGAACCGCGGCGACGGGCGGGGCTCGACCTCGAACAGGGCCTGGCCCAGCCACTGGACGAAGCGGGTCATGGCGCCGTCTTCCTGCGCCGGCGGCAGCTCGAGGTAGCTCCGGGCGAAGAGCTGCACGCGATCCGCGCCGCGCACCAGCAGGACGCGGCCGTCGCGGCCGGTGCGGATCTCGCTGGCGGCGGCGATCGTGGCGCCGGCGGCGAGCGGCTCCCAGCGGCCGCGGTCGTGGCGCACCTCGACCGGCGCGACCGCCTCGGCGACGATCCACGGCGCCGGCAGGGCGGCAAGATCCTGCGCCCGGGCGCCGACGAGGGCCGGCGACAGGACGACAAGGCAGAACGCGACGAACAGGACGGCCTGCGGCCAGGCGCGGCGCGACGCCGACGCCCGATGATTCTTCACCACGACATGCTCCCGCCGGCTTCTGCCGGCGCCCCGATGCTCCGGCCGAAGCTACGGGAGCGGCGTTAACGGAGGGTGAGCGGACGTCGTTAAGGCAAGGTTGCGGCGGCGGACGCGGGAGATCAGGACGCGCCGCCGGCCGGCGCCGCGTCCGGCGACGGCGGGGCGGCGGGCGCCTGCTGCGGCGCCGGCGCGCGGGGCAGCAGCTCCGTCGTCACGAGATAGGCGATGGCGCCGAGGGCGAGCAGGACGACGAAGCCGAGCGCCACCACCAGCGGCCAAGCTCGGCTCCCCGGCGGCGCGGGCGCGGGACGGGCGCGCGGCGGCACGGCGCGGGCGGCCGGCGCGGCGGGGCGCGGGACGGCCGGCGTCGCCCGGCCGGCGGAGGGCGCGGCCGCCGCCGCGCCTTGCATGACCTCGAAGACCGCAACCTTGCGGTCGATGTTCTTCAGCGCCTGCAGGCCGAGCGGCCGGAAGGCGACGGCGGCGCGGCCGAAGACCTGCTCATGCACGCTCTCGGAGACGAGAATGCCGCCGGGCTGCGCCAGGTTCTCGATGCGCGCGGCGACGTTGACGTTGTCGCCCAGGAGGTCGGCGCGGTTGGCCATGACCTCGCCGTAGTTGATGCCGATGCGGAACTGCAACCGGTCGGCCGGCGCCAGCGCGGCGTTGCGCTGGCCCAGCGCCGTCTGCACCTCGACGGCGCAGCGCACGGCGGCGACGGCGCTGTTGAACTCGGCGATGACGCTGTCGCCGGCGGTGTTGGCGATGCGGCCGCCATGCTGGCGGATGCGCGAATCCATGATCGTGCGCGCCGCATCCAGGCGCTTCATCGTCTGCTCCTCGTTGGCGCCCATGAGCCGGCTGTAGCCGGCGACGTCGGCGGCCAGGACGGCGGCGCGCCGGCGCCGGATGAGAAGCTGGGTGATCTGCGTCTGGGGGTCCATCCCGCTCGCCCCGATGGCCGCCGCCGGCCTCGCCGCCATTGTGCCGAGGGCGCGGCCCGATTCCAAGGCCGCGCGCGCGAAGGACGGACGGCCCCGGCGCGGGCTCTAGCGCCCGGCGCCGGGGCCGTCGCGGAAGGACTGTCGCCGCGACGGGGCGGCGCTCGTGGTTCGGTCGCAACGGATGGTCCCCATCCGCTGCGTGAATCGAACCACCAGCTTTTGTTGACCTGGCGGGCTGATTCACCTGACGCTTGGTTCCCAAGCGTCGGGATCAGACCACTAGATGGCGGTCTTCAGCTCCTTCGCGACGCGGAAGGCGACCTTCTTCGAGGCCTTGATCTTGATCGGCTCGCGCGTCTTCGGGTTGATGCCCATGCGGGCCTTGCGCTGCCGCACCTGGAAGATGCCGAGGGAGGGCAGGCGGACACGGTCGCCCTTCTTCAGATGCTTGCAGATGGTGAGGACGAGCGCGTCGACCAGCTCGGTCGCCGCCTTCTTCGACAGGTTGTGCTTCTCGGCCAGGCCAGCCGCGAGCTGGCGCTGGGTGATGGTGGGCTTCTTCGCTACTGCCATAGACGTTCCCCTGAATGGACGGATGCAGGCCGGACCCGGCCCCGGACCGTTGCCTGCGGGCTGCCTCTTCGGCTGCGGCGGCTGCACGGAGGTTGTGGTCGAGTCCCTAGACTTGGTAGGCTTACATCGAAAAACCTACTACGTCTAGCGTTTTTCGGCAGCGAGTCGCAAAAAACTCCCATCTGGCCATGTTTTTTGGTGAGGCTGCCGCCGGCAAGCCTTGATTTACCGGCATTTTCGCTCGCCGCAACGACGGGCGGATTTACCGCTCGTCAACCCTCCGGCCGCACACTGCGACGCGCGCCGGGGGCGTCCGCCAGGGGGCGGCCGCGAAGCCCTGCGGCAGGACCGGTCCCCGCATGAGCCTGATCCTCGACTTCATCGAGTATATCGACCGCCAGCCGGGGCAGTCGCTGGCCGAGGTGCTGGACAAGACGCTGCGCAAGAGCCGGCTCCTGACCAATGCCGAGGCCGGCACGATCTACCTGAAGCGCGGCAGCGACGACGGCGCCCGGCTCGAGGCGGTGAGCCTGCAGAACGACGTCGTGGCGCTGTCGCCGGCCAACATCGCCGTGCCGATCGAGCGCAGCTCCGTCGCCGGGTTCGTCGCCGACACCGGGCACTGGGTGCTGATCGACGACGCCTACGCGATCCCGGCCGACCGGCCCTACCGCTTCGACGACCGGTTCGACCGCGCGCACGACTACCGCACGCGCTCGATCATGGCCTTCCCGCTGAAGAACTACAGCGGCCAGGTGACCGGCGTGGTGCAGATCATCAACCGGCGCGGCCGCGGCGGCCGGCGCATCATCCCGTTCACGCCGGCGCAGGCCGAGCTCGGCGTCGCCATCGGCCAGGCGATCAGCCGCATCATCGAGCGCACGACCTTGCTGGAGGCGATCGCCGCGCAGAACGACGAGCTGGCACGGCGCAACAGCGAGCTGTCGCAGCAGCGCAGCGAGATCCAGACGCTGGCCGACGGGCTGCGCGACGCGCGCGACGCGGCCGAGCGGGCGAGCCGGGCGAAGTCGCTGTTCCTCGCCTGCGTCGGCCACGAGCTGCGCACGCCGCTCAACCACATCGTCGGCTTCGCCGAGATCATGCGCGACGAGCGGCTCGGCCCGCTCGGCAATGCAAAATACAAGGAGTACGCCGCCGACCTCGCCGCCAGCGGCACGCAGCTCGCGCGCGTCGTCGGCGACATCCTGGAGATGGCGCGCGCCGTCGACGGCCGGCTCGAGCTGGACGAGGACGAAGTGGAGACCGAGAGCGTCATCAGCGCCGCCGCGGCTGCCGCTACGGCGCAGGCGAGCGCGGCCGGACTGGCGGTGACGGTCGACATCGCTTCCGGACTGCCGCATCTCCGCGCCGACGCGCGGCGGCTGCGCAAGTGCCTCGACAACCTGCTCTCCAACGCCGTCAAGTTCACGCCGGCCGGCGGCTGGATCACCGTGACCGCCGCGACCGATGCGTTCGGCGGCCTCACCATCGACGTGATCGACACCGGCATCGGCATTACGCCCGGCGACGTGGAGAAGGCGCTGTCGCCGTTCGGCCAGATCGACGGCGAGCTGAACCGCCGCTACGAGGGACTCGGCCTCGGCCTGCCGCTCACGCGCGAGCTGATGAAGAGCCATGGCGGTCTGCTGTCGCTGGCCAGCGGGCTCGGCGTCGGCACCCGCGCCAGCCTGCGCTTCCCGGCCGAGCGGGTGCTGGCGCCCGGCCGCGCCGCCGACTCCGACGCCGCCTAGCGCCGCCGCCGCGCCCTGGCGACAGCCGGGAAACTGCGCTAGGACTGCGCGCCATGGCCGAGGGCGCATACCGCATCATCGACGAGCCGGCGCCGTCGGCCCTGAGCCGCCTTGCCGTCAATCCGTTCTGGATCGTGCTGGCGGGCATGCTGCTGTCGCGCTGGCAGGCGCTCGCCCTGCTCTGGTTCGTCTTCAACGGCTTCGCCCTCAACAGCCCGACGAGGCTGCGGGAGATCGGCTGGGCCGCCGGCGCCCTCGTCATCGCCCTGGCGATCCGCGGGCCGCTGCCGGCGCTGTTGCAGGACGGCCTCGGCCTCGCGACGTTCATCGCCGCCTGGCCCTACATCCACATCCTGGCGATCGCCCTGCTGCTGACGGCGATGTACCGGCTCTTCCTCTATCAGTACGGCTCCTATCAGCTGTTCCGCTATCTGCGGGAGGGCCGCGGGTGACGCGGGCCGGGCTGCATGTCCAGCTCGCCCAGCAGCAGATGCGCATCGGCAACACCGGCGGCGCCATCGAGCAGCTGCGCCACGCGCTGGGGGCGGCGCCCGATGACGGCTTCGCCCATGCGCTGCTGGCGCTCTGCCTCAGCGACAGTCGCCGGCTGCATGCGGCGGCGCACGAAGCGGGGCTGGCGCTGAGCCTGGCGCCGGAGATGCCGTTCGCGCATCTGGCCGCCGGCATCGTCGCCACCAACCGGCGGCGGTTCCGGGCGGCGGAGGAGCATCTGGCGCAGGCGCGCGCCCTGGCGCCCGACGACAGCAACGTGCTGCGCTGGCTGGCCCGGCTCTATGCGGCGACCGACCGCCGCAAGCTGGTCGAGCCGACGCTGCGGGAGGCGCTCGGCCACGCCCCGGACGATCCGGACATCCTCGCCGACCTCGGCTGGCATCACCTGGAACGGAACGACCTGGACGCGGCGGAGCATTATGCGACGGCGGCGCTGCGGATCGACGCGGAGGCCGCGGAGGCCAACGTGCTCCGCGGGCACCTGCGGCTGCGCCGCGGCGACATCGCGGGCGCGCGCGACCACGCGCTGCTGGCGCTGCGCCACGACGCCGCGCACGGGTCGGCGCTGCGGCTGATGTGCCACATCAAGATGCGCGAGAACCCGTTCCTCGGCCTGTGGTGGCGCTATTCGGTGTGGATCGGCGGCTTCGGCGGCACGCGCACGATCGCGGTGCTGATCGGCATGTTCCTCGCTTACGCCCTGAGCACGCAGCTGCTCTTCGACGCCGGATACCTGACGGCCGCCGACTCCCTGACCTATGTCTGGCTCGCCTTCTGCCTCTACACCTGGGTCGGCGCCGGCTGGTTCCACAAGGCGATACAGAAGGAGCTGCAATCGGTGCGGCTCAAGGGGGATTTCTAAGGGTCGTTGCCAAAAGTCGGCGAGCTGCATCTCTGGCATCCCCAGCGTGCGTCCTTCGACAAGCTCAGGATGAGGGAAAGCCTTCGTGGCACAACGAAAGACCCTCATCCTGAGCTTGTCGAAGGACGCACGACGCGGATCCCAGGCACGTCACGCCCGCCTGCCTATCGCCCATGCTTGTCGAGGAACTGCAGGACCTCGTCGTACTGGCCGGCTTCGTTGGCGTAGCGGGCGTAGTTGCGGGCGGTGGTCAGCCACTCGGTGGTGGTGGGCTTCAGCTCCTTGAGCGCGGCCTGCAGGTGGGCGCGGGTGACCGGCTTTTCCGCGCCGGCGGCGAGCGACTCCTCGATCGCCAGGTCGCAGGCGGTTTCCACAAGGTTGCGCAGGTCGGCGCCGGAGAAGCCGGAGCTTCCCTTGGCGAGCGCGGGCACATCGATGTCGCCGGCGACGGGGCGCTCGGCCAGCAGGATGCGCAGGATCGACTCGCGCGCCGCGCGGTCGGGCGGCGGCACGAAGAAGATGCGGTCGAAGCGGCCGGGCCGGCGGAAGGCGGGATCGACCGCCCAGGGGACGTTGGTCGCGGCGAGGATCAGCACCTCGCGGTTGTTTGCGCCGAAGCCGTCCATGGCCGAGAGGAACTGGCTGACCAGCCGGCCGGCGGCGCTGTCGGTCGAGTATTGCCGCTTGCCGGCCAGCGCCTCCAGCTCGTCGAAGAACAGCACCGACGGCGCCGTGCGGCGCGCCTGCTCGAACACCGCCTGGAGTTTGCGCTCCGACTCGCCGAACCACATGTCGAGGACGTCGGAGATGGCGATGTTGTAAAACTTGGCGTCGCACTCGCCGGCGGTGGCGCGCGCCAGCAGCGTCTTGCCGCAACCCGGCGGGCCGTAGAGCAGCACGCCGCCGCCGGCGCGCCGGCCGAACCGCTGGAACAGCGACGGCTTCTGGAACGGCAGGATGATGCGGCGGTGGACCTGCTTCTTCACCTCGTCGAGGCCGCCGACGTCGGCGAAGGTGACCTTCGACTGCTGCGGCTCGAGGAAGGGCTGCGCCGGATCGGCCCTCTCCTGCTTCTCCCTGGCCTCGTTGCGGATGACCGAGAAGCTGACGACGTTGCCGGCGCCGGCCGGCGCGGTCTCGGTCAGGCCGGACATCAGCGCCTTGCGCAGCTCGCGGTCCTCAAGCGCGGGATTCGCTGCGACGGCATGGTCATAGGCCGCGAGGCCATCGCGGTGCTGCCGAAGAGCGAGGTAGGCGCGGGCGCGGACCAGGAGCTCGTCCGCGCCGCCGCCCGCGCACGCGGCCAGGGCGGCGCCGGCATCGTCGACGGCGAGGTACACGGTTCCCGCGAGCGCGCGATCGCCCGCCGCCAGCGAGTCCGGCGGCACCTTGCGCAGATGGTCGGCGGCTTCGGCCGGTGCTCCGCCATCCAGCAGCGCGCGCACGAGGAGCATGCGCAGCGGCAGATTGTCAGGGCTGACCGCCAGCGCCTGCTTCAGCCCATCGATGGCAGCGCGGTCCATGAGTCCGGTGTTATCAAGTTCCGGTGGGCATGACAAACCGGAAGGGCGCGTATCGGGGTCGCACGCCCTCGCCCTCTCCCACTTTCGTGGGAGAGGGGACTCTGCCGAGCGGTCTAGACGCCGCCCTTCACCTCTTCGAGGAGCTGGATGTACTTGGTCTCGATGGCGGGATCGAGCGGCTGGAAGAAGATGCCGGCGTCGAGGAGCGCTTCCGGCGTCGACAGGTTCAGCTCCTTCAGCTTCTCCTCGGCGACCATGGCGAACGCCTTCTTGTTGGCGTGGCCGTAGCCCCAGGTCTCGATCTCATAGGCGCCGGTCTCCGGCGAGGTCATGGCGTTGATCAGCTCGTAGGAGGCGTCGAGATCCTTCGACTTGGCATGGATCATGAGGCCGCAGCACCAGGTGAAGATGCCCTCCTTCGGCACCATGAAGCCGACCGGGACGCCCTGGCTGCGCAGACCGACATAGGTCTCGTTCCAGCTATAGGCGGCGATCAACTCGCCGGAGGCGAGCGCCTGCTCGATCTGCGTCTTGTCGGTCCAGTAGAAGCGCAGCACCTCGCGCTGCTTCTCCAGGAGCTTGCGCGCCTCGGCGAGCTGCTCGTCGGTCATCGAGAAGATGTTGTCGTAACCAAGCAGCAGCCCGGCGATCTCGACATTGACGTTGTCGTCGAAGGTGGCGACGCGGCCCTTGTAGCGCTCGTCGAACAGCACCTTCCAGCTGTTCTCCTTGATATACTCCGGATCGATCATGTCCGTGCGGTAGACGACCGTGGAGTTGCCCCAATCCATCGGCACGAAGTAGCGCTTGCCGTCGATGCGCGTGCCCGGGATGTCGGTAACGCTGGAGAACATGTCCGCCAGGTGGGTCAGCCGCGACTCGTCGACCGGCTGGACGACGCCGCCCCCGACCCATTGCGGCACCTCGTAGGTGCAGGGGGCGACGACATCGGGATCGTAGCCGGCCATGAGCTTGTTGAAGGCCTCGTCCTCGCTGCCCCAGAAGGAGAAGTTGGGCGAGCCGCCGTACTTCTCGATGTAGCCCTTGTGGAAATTGGGGTCCTCGTAGCCGGACCAGCCGAAATAGGTGATCTCGCCCTCGGCGCGCGCCGGCCGCGCGAGGACGGGCATGGTGACGACGCCGACGCCGAGGGCGGCGGCGAGCTGGCCGAACCGGCGGCGGCTGATGCGGCCGTCGCGGCGCGCGTGGACGAGTTCCTTGCCGATGCTCATGACGTACTCCCTGAACTGAGCCTGTGAGCCTGTCGATGCGGCCGGCCGCAACGTGGCGGGACGGCCTTGTTGTGCGCGGCATCGTCCCCCCGCCGGGACGCAGGTGTCAACGCCGTCGGTTGGATCAGTTCGCCCGGGCAATCAACGCTTGCCATCGGCTCCATCCAGAACATGCTCCAGTTCGGTGATCAGCGGCGGCAGATCGGACGACAGGATTTGCCAGAAGACCTCCATATCGACGGCGTCGTAGCCATGAATGAGGCGGTTGCGGAGACCAACGATCTGCTGCCAGGGTATCGCGGCGTATTGCGAGCGAGTCGGTTGCGATACGCGCGCAGCCGCTTCACCGACAATTTCGAGCAGCCGCACGAGGGCCAACGTCAGAACGCGGTCGGCAATGACGGAGGCGCGGTTTCGGTTGCCGATGAGCTCGACCGCCTCCCTGGCATGATCGAGCATATGCCGAAGGCGCGCGATGTCGTCATGCGCCGCCATAGAGCGTCTCTGCGTCGCTGAGGACCTGATCGCGGAAATGACGGCCGAGGAATCCCGGCGTGTTGAGATCGACGGTGCGACCGAATATCTCTGCCAGCTCGGCTTCCAACGCGAAGAAGCCAAGCCCCGGAACATGTCCTGGCTCGAACTCGACGAGGATGTCGACATCGGACTCGGGACCGAAGTCATCCCGCAGGACCGAGCCGAAGAGGGACAACCGACGGATATGGTGCCGGCGGCAGAACTCCGCGATGCGATCGTCCGACACCGAAATGCGCCGACGGGCCATGTCCACCTCCGATGGCACCAAGCGAGACTAACGGGAGCGGCGGCGCTCCTCAATGTCCATCAGCTGCGCTGCACACCGCCGGTGGCCTTGGCGACGGCGGCGACGATCTTCTCGGAGACGGCGGCGATCTCCTGCTCCGTGAGGGTGCGGTCCATGGCCTGGAGCGTGACGGAGATGGCAAGCGACTTCTTGCCGGCGCCGAGGCTGCCGCCCTCGAAGACGTCGAACAGCGACACCGACTGGATGAGCGCCTTGTCGGCGCCCTTGGCGGCGCGGATCAGCTTCTCCGCCGGCAGGTCGGCCGCGACCACGAAGGCGAAATCGCGCTCGACCGGCTGATAGGGCGAGGCCTGCAGCAGCGGCCGCGTCGAGGTTGCGCCCCTGCCCTTCGCCTTCGGCTGCGGGACGCGCTCGAGGAACAGCTCGAAGCCGACCGCGGCGCCCTTCACGCCGATCTCGCGCAGCACGCGCGGATGCAGCTCGCCGAACTGCGCGAGCACGGTGGGACCGAGCCGCAGCACGCCGGAGCGGCCGGGGTGATACCAGCCGGGCGCGTCGGCGCTCACCTGCAGGTTGTCGATGGGCGCGCCGCAGACGGCGAGGATGGCCTGGGCGTCGGCCTTGGCATCGAACGCATCGACCGCGCGCTGGTGCGCGGCCCAGTGGCGCGGCCGCACGGAGCCGACGCGCACCCCGGCGGCGACCAGCAACTGGCCTTCGGGGGTGTCATCGGCATATTGCGGCCCGACCTCGAAGAGCGCGACGTCGCCGGCGCCGCGGGCGGCGTTGCGCAGCACGGCCTGCAGCAGATTGGGGAGGATCGACGGGCGCATCACGTCGAGATCGGCGGCGATCGGATTGGCCAGCGCCACGGGCGGCTGGTTGCCGGCGGTGAAACGGCCGGCGAGGCGGCCATCCATGAACGAGAAGGTCACGGCCTCCATGAGGCCGCGCGCGGCGAGGGCGCGCTTGGCGATCGTGACGCGGCGCTGCGCCGGCGTGACGGCAGCCTCCGGCAGGGCGGTCTCCAGCGCCATCGGCACCGGCGGGATGCGGTCGAAGCCGTGGACGCGCAGCACCTCCTCCACGAGATCGGCCTCGCCCTCGACATCGGCGCGCCAGGAGGGGACGTCGCAGCGGAGCGCGCTATCCTTCGCGCTGACGCCGAAGCCGAGAGCGGCGAGAATGCGCCGCGATTCCGCGGCCGGAAGGTCGAGGCCCCCCAAGGACATGACACGGCCAGGCCGCAGCGTCAGCCGGCGGTCGAGGCGCGGCAGCTCGCCGGCGCTCACGACATGGCTGGCCTCGCCGCCGCACAGTTCGAGAATGAGGCGGGCGGCGACCTCTGCCCCCCAGACGGCGCTCTCGGGATCGAGGCCGCGCTCGAAGCGGTAGCGCGCATCGGACTCGATGCCGAGCTTGCGGCCGGTGGCGGCGGTGCGCACGGGATCGAACAGCGCGACCTCCAGGAACACGTCGGTCGTCTCGGGGGTGCAGCCCGACAGCTCACCGCCCATGACGCCGCCGATGCCGTGCACCTGCTTGCCGTCGGCAATGACGGTCATGGACTCGTCGAGCGTGTAGGTCCTGCCGTCGAGGGCGAGGGCCTGCTCGCCCGGCCTGGCGAAACGCATCGTGAGATCGCCGGCCAGCCTCTTCGCATCGAACACATGCAGGGGCCGGCAGAGATCGAAGGTGACGTAGTTGGTGATGTCGACCAGGGCGGAGATCGGCCGCAGGCCGATGGCGGTGAGGCGGTCCTGCAGCCATTTCGGGCTGGGGCCGTTCTTCAGCTTGCGGAAGTAGCGGCCGGCGACGAACGGGCAGGCCTTCGGATCGGCGGCGAGGTCGCGCAGCCAGCGGATCGGGCTGTCGAAGCTGCCGGCCACCGGCGAAAAATCGGGCGCGCGCAATTGCCCGAGGCCGGCGGCGGCGAGGTCGCGGGCGACGCCGTGGACGCCCAGGCAATCGGCGCGGTCGGGCGTCATCTTCACGTCGAGCACGGGGTCGTCGAGGCCGAGCAGCGCCGCGAAGGGCGTGCCGACCGGCGCGTCGGCGGGCAGCTCGATGATGCCGTCATGCTCCTCGCCCAGCCCCATCTCGCGCATGGAGACGAGCATGCCGTTCGACTCGACGCCGCGAATGACGCCCTTCTTGAGCTCGACGCCGGTGCCGGGGATGTGGCTGCCGGCCGGCGCGAACACGCCTTTCATGCCCGTGCGGGCATTGGGCGCGCCGCAGACGACCTGCACGGTCTCCCGGCCGGTCTCAACGAGGCAGACGCTGAGCTTGTCGGCGTTGGGATGCTTCTTCGCCTCCTTCACGAACGCGACGGTGAAAGGGGCGAGTGCGGCAGCGCGATCCTCGATCGATTCCACCTCCAGACCTAGCATGGTGAGGGTGTCGGCGATGGCCCGGATGTCAGCCTGGGTATCGAGGTGGTCTTTCAGCCAGGAGAGGGTGAATTTCATCGCAGGGGCATCCCTTTCGGCGCACACACCCTCACCCCCACCCTCTCCCGCTGCGCGGGAGCTTTGCAGAAATCATCGCATATGATTCTCTGGCAAGGAGAGCGGCGAGGCGGGAGAGGGGGAGATGGGGCATCGAACGGATGAGCAGCTGAGTTTGGCGGAAGCGCTGATGCATCCGCG
>JBFXDS010000015.1:0-86635 GCA_050180895.1 Dongiaceae bacterium | reverse complement strand
AACCCGCAAAGCTCGCCCTCATGGCCGTCCTGCGCAAACTCCTCTGCAGCCTCAACGCCATGATCCGAGATCAACGCGACTGGAGCGAACCCCTCACACACACAGCTTGAACAACACAGTTGCTACAACCGATGGGTCCGGTCCGCATCCGGCGGGCGGAGCGGGTCGAATCGATGTATCTTCCCGGCTGATGCGACTGGGGTACCGCCGTCTGCTGCTCGCGCTGGTCGGGCTGTGCCTCGCTGCGGCGCGGCCGGCGGCGGCGCATCCGCATGTGTTCATCGACGGCACCGTGGTCTTCCTGTTCGCCGGCGAGCGCATCGCCGGTCTGCGGCTCATCTGGGTCTTCGACGAGCTGTTCAGCGAGACGTTCCTGCAGGACTTCGATACCGACGGCGACGGCGCCTTCGGCGCCGACGAGGCGGTGGCGATCAAGGAGAATTCGCTGGCGAGCCTGAGGGAGTACGACTACCTCACGCATCTGTGGGTCGACGGCCGGCCGCTGACCGGATTCACGGCCCCGGAGCTGGCGGTGACGCATCGGGACGGGGCGGTGATCTACGACATGCGGATCGCCCTGGCCGAACCGCTCGATCCGCGCCGCAACCGGATCGAGGCGGCGATCTACGACGACAGCTACTATGTCGAGGTCGCGCTGCATCACCCGGATCCCGTGCGGTTCGCGGGCATCGCCGACGGCGCCTGCCGCTACACGGTCGGCGAGGACGAGAGCCGGGCCTACTACTACGAGACGGTCTATCCCCAGGTAATCACGCTGAGCTGTTAGGAGCGATGGTGCGCATCGGCAGACCCTGGCTGCTGCTCGCGTTCGCCTGCCTCCTCGGCGCGGCGGTGCTGCTGGCGACGACGATGCCGGCGGACGCCGACTCCCTGACGGGCGGGACCGCGCCGGCGCAGCCGGCGGCGAGCGCCTCCGGCCCGTCGCTGCTGCGGACGGCGATGGCCCGCTTCGTCCGCCTGCAGCGGGACGTCAACCGCGCGCTGAGCGACGGCGTGGTCGCCATCAAGGACGGCCGGTCGTCCGCCGCGGTGCTGCTGGCCATGCTGGTCGCCTTCGCCTATGGCGTGCTGCATGCCATCGGCCCCGGCCACGGCAAGGCCGTGATCCTCGGCTATTTCCTGTCGCGCGACGGATCGATCTGGCGCGGCCTCGGCATGGGCGCGCAGATCGCCCTGCTGCACGTGATCTCGGCGGTCGTCATCGTCGTCGTCGTGCGCTGGCTGCTCGACATCGCCGTCGCCGGGCCGGTGGACCAGCTGCAGGCGCTGAAGCTGCTCAGCTACGGCGCCATCACGGCCATCGGCCTGCTCATGCTGGCGCGCAGCGTGCGGTCCCGGGGGCGGCGGGCGACCGTCGCCTCTTCCGGCCATGCGCATGACTGCGGGCATCATCATCACGGCGTCGGCGAGGGCGGCCTGCTGTCGCTGGCGGCGGGACTGATCCCCTGCTCGGGCGCGGTGCTGGTGCTGGTCTACGCGCTGGCCAACGGCCTGCTGCTAAGCGGGCTGGCGATGACCGCGAGCATCGCCGCGGGCATGGCGGTGACCCTCTCGGCGATCGGCATGTCGGCGGCGTGGACACGGGGGCGCATGGTCGGCGGCGAGCGGCCGCCTTCGCCCGCGCGCCGGTCGCTGCGGGCCGCGCTGGGACCTGCTCGGCCCGCTGGCGATCGCCCTGCTGGGCGGAGCGCTGCTCGCCGTCACGCTGCTGGCCTGATCAGGCGCGGCCGAAGGCCTTGCGGAGCTCCTGCTTGGCGCGCTGCAGCACGGCCTTCCGGCGCTGCGGCAGGGCCTTGCCGGCGCGGTTGATGTAGAAATTGAGCATGGACATGGCCGACTGGTAGGGCGTGCCCTTGCGGCGCCTGCTGGATTCGGCCGAGCGCTTCAGCGAGGCGGCGATGGTGCGCGCATTCGTCGAGCGGAAGACCTTCGGCTGCAGGTCGAGCGCATCGCTCGTTAGCGTGACCCGCGCGGACCAGCGCTTGGATTTCGCGCGCGGCTTCGACCGCGCGGACGGCTTGCGGCCGGCGGCGGGCATCGCTATCCCCGCCGCTTGAAGAACTGCACGGCGCGCTCGTGCTTCTCCGCCGCCGCGCGGCTGTCGAAGGTGCCGAGGTTGCGGCGCCGGCCGGTCTTCGGATCGGGCTTGCGCGCATAGAGGCGGTACTTGCCGGATTTCAGCTTGCGGATCATCGCGGCCTCCAAACCGCTCAACACCTATACGGCAGGCGGGTTCCCGCCCCTCGACCACCGGGACGTGCTCCCGCCAGGGAGTCGCCCGCCGCGGCTCCTCGTGCCAAAATGCTCAATCGACGGAAGTATCTCATGCGCTTGCCGGTTGCGACAGCTTGTCACTGGATTCCGCATCGCGGCTGCCGTCAGTCTGGCACCGGCGGCGCGGATCATCCGGCGCCGCGTCCGACCCACCTGAGACCGGTGCGATGAGTCGACCGCTCGGCACCTCCGCAGCCACCAGTTTCCGCGAGACGGCGGCCGTGCTGGCGCTGTTCGCGATGGTGCTGAACCTGCTCGCCGCACTGATGCCGATGTCGGGCGCCCGCGGCCTCGCGACGGTGGCGCAGGCGGCGCTCTGCCAGCCGGGTGGAGGGCCGGACAGCGACGACAAGCCCGGCCTGCCCGGCCCCCATCACAACAGCCTGTGCTGCTTCACCCATCAACTCGCCGGCGCGGCGCTCCTTCCCTCGGCCGCCGCCGTCTTCCGACCGATGGTCGTCGCCGACCGCGTCCGCGTCGCCGCCGATCCGCCGGCCCTCTCCGCACGACTCCCGTCCGACTCGCGACCGCGCGCGCCGCCCGCAGCCTGATCCCTGCGCACCGACCGAGCCGGCCGCGGGCCTCGCGCCGGACGGTCCCCTTTCCATCGTCGCGCGCGGCACGGGAACGTGCCGGGCCTTTCATCGGGAGCTTCTCATGCGTCTCTTCACGTTCGCGCCTGCCGGCGCGAGACCCCGCCTCCTCGCCCCCGCCCACAGGGGGCGGGGGAACAGGCCGAGTCGCCCGAGGGGTACGTGCATCCTTATGCGGCGGAGGCGGCCATGATCCGGCGCCGCATCGCCCTGGCGTTCGGGCTGCTCGTCCTGGTCCTGGCGCTGACGGTCGCGCTCGGCTGGTATCAGAGCGACTACGGCACCCGCATCGCCGACAACGCCGGCGCGGTCGGCGGGCCGTTCACCCTGGTCGATCAGACCGGCGCCACCGTCACCGACCAGACCTACCGCGGCAAATGGCTGCTGATCTATTTCGGCTTCACCTATTGCCCGGACGCCTGCCCGACCGCGCTGAACACCATCGCCGAGGCGCTCGACGCGCTCGGGCCGGAGGCGGCGCGCATCCAGCCGCTGCTCATCACCGTCGACCCCGAACGCGACACGCCGGCGGTGCTGCGCGACTATGTCGCGGCCTTCGACAGCCGCATCGTCGGGCTGACCGGCACGCCGGAGCAGATCGCGGCGGTGGCGCGCGCCTACCGCGCCTTCTACCAGCGCGTCGGCGACGGGCCGGACTACACCATGGACCACATCACCGCCATCTACGTCGTCGATCCCGACGGCCGCTTCAACTCGCTCCTGGCCCACGACCTCACCGGGCCGGAGATGGCGAAGCGACTCGAGACGCTGCTCTAGGAGGAACACCCATGCGAACGATCCTGCTCGCCCTCTTCCTCGCCCTGGCCGCAGCGCCGGCGGCGGCCCACGAGGTCAAGAGCGGCAACCTCCACATCGTCCATCCCTGGGCGCGGGCCTCGGCCGGCGCCGCGAAGACCGGCGCAATCTACATGACGATCAAGAACGAGGGCGCCGCCGGCGACCGGCTGCTGTCGGCCGCGACGCCGGTCGCCGAGAGGGCCGAGCTGCATACGCACATCATGGAGGACGGCGTCGCCAAGATGCGCCCGGTGGAAGCCATCGACATCGCCGCGGGGAGCACAGTCGAGCTGAAGCCGAGCGGCCTGCATCTCATGCTGTTCGGCCTGCGGCAGCGACTGCGGGAATACGACACCTTCCCGCTGACCCTGACGTTTGCCGAGGCCGGCGCGGTCGAACTCGAGGTCTATGTCGAGGAGGCCGGGGCGAGCGAGCCGACGCACTGAACGGACGGCCGGACGGCGGCGCTAGGTCTCGACGGCGCCGCCGGCCGCCTGCCAGTCCTGGAAGCCGCCGAGGTTGCGCACGTCGGGGTAGCCCAGGTCCTTCAGCGTCTTGCCGGCGAGCGCCGCGCGGCCGCCGGCGGCGCAATAAAGGATGATCGTCTTGTCGGGCCGGAATGCCGGATCATGCGACGGCGATCGGCCTTGAACTCCAGGGACCCGCGCGGGACGTGCAGCGCGCCCTTGGCCTTGCCGCTCGCCTGCACCTCCATGCCGTCGCGCACGTCGACGATGAGGGCCTTGCCCTGGGCGGCGAGCGCCGCCGCCTCCTGCGGCGCGATCGCGGGAACCGCGGCGCGCGCGGCGGTCAACAGGTCTCTGAGAGATGTCGGCATCCTGGTTCTCCTCGGAAAGGCTGTCTAAGACTTAGGCGGCCGGCTCCGATTTTCCATCTTCCATCTAGGCGGCGGGCGCGACTCGCGCTATGCGAGAGGCCATGCCGACATTCCGATTCGAGCGGACGTGCGACGCGCAGCCGGTGGCCGGGATCGACGAGGCCGGGCGCGGGCCGCTCGCCGGGCCGGTGATCGCGGCCGCGGTCGTGCTCGACGCCGCACGGCTGCCGCGGCGGATCGCGCGGCGCATCAACGACTCGAAGCAGCTGGCGGCGGAGGAGCGCGAGGAGCTATTCGGACTGGTGCGACCCTATGCGGCGATCGGCGTCGGCGGCGCCAGCGTGACGGAGATCGACAGGATCAACATCCTGCGCGCGACCTACGTCGCCATGCGTCGCGCCGTGACGCGGCTGCCGCTCCGCCCGGCGATCGCGCTGGTCGACGGCAACGGCGCGCCGGACCTGCCCTGCGCCGTGCGCACGATCGTCGACGGCGACCGGCTGAGCCTGTCGATCGCCGCCGCCTCGATCGTCGCCAAGGTGACACGCGACCGGCTCATGCGCCTGCTGGCCCGACAGCATCCGGGCTATGGCTGGGAACACAATGCCGGCTACGGGACCGAGGAACATCGCGACGCGCTGCTGCGCCTGGGCCTGACGCGGCATCACCGGCGGTCGTTCCGGCCGGTGGCGCAGATCCTGGCACCCTTCGCCGGACCGATCGAGCAGATGCAGCTCCCGATGACCGACGAATGGGCGTCGCTGGAACACCAGAACTAGTAGGCGGTTATATATCTGCTACCACCTACAGTTTCGACTCGTTTAAGAGCATTCGCCTATAACTCATTGAACCAAAAGCTATTGACGGCGGACTCCGCCTGACTCATTCTCGCGGCCATGGGGCGCGGAAACGGGGCGAACGGGGGGCTGCCGGCGATCGACGAAATACTCGTCGGGGACTGTATTCCTATCCTGGAGAACCTGCTGGCCGGATCGGCCGACATGATCTTCGCCGATCCGCCCTACAACCTGCAGCTCGAAAACGAGCTGCTGCGGCCCAACAACAGCGTGGTCGACGGAGTCGACGAGGCGTGGGACCGGTTCGACGGCTTCGCCGACTACGACCGCTTCACCGCCGCGTGGCTGGCGGCGGCGCGGCGCGTGCTCAAGGACGACGGCACGCTCTGGGTGATCGGCAGCTACCACAACATCTACCGCGTCGGCGCGCGGCTGCAGGACCTGGGCTTCTGGATCCTCAACGACGTGGTCTGGCGCAAGACCAACCCGATGCCGAACTTCCGCGGCCGCCGCTTCACCAACGCGCACGAGACGCTGATCTGGTGCGCCAAGGACAAGGACGCGAAGTACACCTTCAACTACGCGGCGATGAAGGCGCTGAACGACGAACTGCAGATGCGCAGCGACTGGCTGATCCCGATCTGCAGCGGCGGCGAGCGGCTGAAGGACGGCGACGGGCGCAAGGCGCACCCGACGCAGAAGCCGGAGGCGCTGCTGCACCGGGTGATCCTGGCGGCGACCAAGCCGGGCGACCTCGTGCTCGATCCCTTCTTCGGCACCGGGACCACAGGCGCGGTGGCGAAGCGGCTGGGGCGGCGCTGGCTCGGCATCGAGCGCGAGGAAGAGTATGCCGCGGCGGCGCGGGCGCGCATCGCCAGGGTGCGGCCGATGGAGGACCCGGACATCGTCGCCACGCCGTCGAAGCGCGAGGAGCCGCGCATCCCCTTCGGCTGGCTGGTCGAGCGCGGGCTGCTGCATCCAGGCACGGTGCTGGAGAGCCCGGACGGGCGCTGGACCGCCAAGGTGCGGGCCGACGGCACGCTGATCGCGGCCGAACACCGCGGCTCCATCCACCAGGTGGGCGCGCTGGTGCAGGGCGCGCCGGCCTGCAACGGCTGGCAGTTCTGGTGCGTGCGGCTGGAAGGCAAGCGCGTGCCGATCGACCTGCTGCGCCAGAAGCTCCGGGCGGAGCTGTAGGGGCGGCCGGACCCCCCGAGCCTGCCCGCCGAACATTTCATCGATGTCGTTCCCGCGAAAGCGGTGACGTCCCGTGAAGACGTGGTGAACAGCGCGCGCCGCTCGCCCGCACTTGTCACGCCGAAATCACGAGGGGACGCGCGATATGATTGCGGATTCGGCAATGGATGGGGCGGTTCCATGACGGTCGAGCAATCGGTTGCACAGCACTACACGCACGGCGCGCTGGAGGCGGCGATCATCGAGGCGCTGCGGAAATCCGGCAAGGACCCGGAGCGGCTGGAGCCCGACGATCTGGCGCCGGGCGACGAGTTCCATATCGGCGGGCGCGAGGCGACGGTCGCCTTCGCCGAGCAGCTCCCGCTGCGGCCGGGGCTGCGGCTGCTCGACGTCGGCAGCGGCATCGGCGGGCCGGCGCGCTATTTCGCGAACCACCAGACGTGCCATGTCACCGGCATCGACCTGACCGACGAGTTCGTGCGTGTCGCCCGCGGCCTGTCGCAGCGCGTCGGCCTCGCGGACAAGGTGGCCTTCGTGCAGGGCAGCGCGCTGGAGCCGCCCTTTCCGGCCGGCAGCTTCGACGGCGCCTACATGCTGCATGTCGGCATGAACATCGGCGACAAGGCGACGCTGTTCGCGCAGGTCAAGCGCATGCTGAAGCCCGACGGCTTCTTCGGCATCTATGACGTCATGCGGACCGGCCCGGGCGACATCCTCTATCCGGTGCCGTGGGCGTCGACGGGAGCGACGAGCTTCGTCGCCGACGACGCCACCTATCGGCGCCTGCTGACGGAGGCGGGCTTCAAGGTCGTGAACGAGCGCGAGCGGCGCGCCTATGCGCTCGAGTTCTTCGCCAGGACGAAGGCGCGGATCGCCGAGACCGGCGTGCCGCCGCTCGGCACGCACATCGTCATCGGTCCCGATTTCCAGCAGAAGCTGGCCAATCTCGTCGCCGTCATCGAGCGCGGCGCCATCGCGCCGGTGGAGATGATCGCGCGGGCATAGGCTGGCTCGGACAGCCTGCGTCCTTCGACGAACTCAGGATGAGGGACAATCTTGGTGGCACGAAGAAGCCCCTCATCCTGAGCTCGTCGAAGGACGCACGATGTCGATCCCAGCCGATCACAGCTTCGCCAACGCGTGCCTGACGACCTTCTTCATCAGCGTGGGCAGGGCGTAGTCCGAGAGGCGGTCGACGGGGCACCACAGGCCGTCGCGTTCGGCGCCGGTGCGCGCGTGGCCGGCGACCAGGGACAGCTCCAGCTCGAAATGGGTGAAGCCGTGGCGGACGACGCCACCGAGCGGGCGCCAGGCGGCCGGGACGGGCGCGGCGGGCACGGCCTCGTCGAGACTCCAGGGCTCGGCGCGCCAGTCGGTCGAGGGCACCTCCATCATGCCGCCGAGCAGGCCGTTCTCCGGCCGGCGGCGCAGCAACACGGCGCCGTCGTTGCGCATCGCCCAGAAGACGATGCCGTGGCGTTTCGGCCGCTCCGCCTTCGGACTCCGGGCCGGCAGGCTTTCGACGATGCCCGCGCGCCGGGCGCGGCAGGCCTCGGCCCAGGGACAGAGCAGGCATTTGGGCTTGCGCGGCAGGCAGATCGTGGCGCCGAGATCCATGATCGCCTGGGCGTAGTCGCCGGGGCGCGCATCGGGCGTGAGCGAGCCGGCGAGGCGGCGGAGTTCCGGCTTGCTGCCCGGCAGCGGATCGGTCACGGCGAACAGGCGGGCGACGACGCGCTCGACATTGCCGTCCATCGCCGTCGCCTTGCGGCCGAAGGCGATGGCGGCGACGGCGGCGGCGGTGTAGGCGCCGATGCCCGGCAGCCGCAGCAGCCCGGCCTCGCTGTCGGGAAAGCGGCCGCCATGCTCGGCGACGACGACGCGGGCGCATTTGTGCAGGTTGCGCGCGCGGGCGTAGTAGCCGAGGCCCTGCCAGGCATGCAGCACGGCGTCGAGATCGGCGGCGGCGAGGTCGTGGACCGTCGGCCAGCGCGCCAGGAAGTCGCGGAAGTAGGGGCCGACGGCGACCACGGTGGTCTGCTGCAGCATGATCTCGCTGAGCCAGACGCGGTAGGGATCGGCGCGCTCGCCCGGCGGCGCGCGCCAGGGCAAGGCGCGGGCGTGGCGGTCGTACCAGGCGAGCAGCCGCCGCGGCAGATCGGCGGCGGGCCTGGCGCGAGACGACTCCTGGCGGCGGGGCATGGCGGCCGGTAACATAGCGGCGCGGGCCGCGCCCTTCCACCACCCGCCGGAGCGCCGATGCCGACCGATCCCGACTCGCGGACGAACGCGATGCTGAGCCTGGCGGCGACCCTGCCGCGGGTGACGCGCAAGACGCTCGGCCGGCACGGGCTCGCGGAAGGCGGGCTGATCACCGACTGGGCCGCCATCGTCGGGCCGATGATCGCCGAGCGCAGCCTGCCGCTACGGCTCTCCTTCGCCGGCGGCGAGCGCAACGACGGCACGCTGCATGTGCGCGTCGCCGGCGCGCTGGCGCTGGAACTGCAGCATCTGGCGCCGCAGATCATCGAGCGCATCAACGGCTACTTCGGCTACCGCGCGGTGGCGCGGCTGCGGATCCATCAGGGACCGGTGCCGGTCGAGCGCGGCGCACGGCCTGCGCCGACGCCGCCGGTCGCGCCGGAGACCGACGCCGAGATCGGCCTGCTCGTCGACACGGTCGAGGATGACGGGCTGCGGCAGGCGCTGCGCACGCTCGGCCGCAGCCTGCACGGCGCGGCCACGCGCCGGCGCCGGTAAGCGTCGCTGCGTCCGCCGCCGACGGGAGACGCGGATCGACATCGTGCGTCCTTCGACAAGCTCAGGATGAGGCAGATTTTTTCTGCCACCAAGATTTGCCCTCATCCTGAACTTGTCGAAGGACGCACGGGCCGACATGCAACCGCAGCCGCCAGCGGCGGCCCAAGGGATTGCGCCGCCACCCGAATCCTGCCACATACCAGTCACTGGTCTCGCCCGCGAACGCGGAGGCGATCGTGCGCAATGTGTTAACGGCAGTAGCGGCCCTGGCCATCGTCGGCGCAGCCGGCGTTGGATATCTCGTGATGCAAGACCGCTCGACGGGCAGCGCCCCGTTGCCGGCGACCTCCACCTCGACCGCCATGGTCGCGAGCAGCCCGCAGACTACCGCCGCGCCGCAGACCGCCCAGGCCGATCAGCCCGAGATCGGGCCGGACGAGCATGTACTCGGCAAGATCGATGCCCCCGTGACCATCATCGAATATGCCTCGATGACCTGTCCGCATTGCGCGGCCTTCCACACGGAGACGATGCCGCGCATCAAGTCGGAGTTCATCGACAAGGGGCTGGTGCGCTTCGTCTTCCGGCCGTTCCCGCTGGACCAGCTGGCGGCGCGGGCCTCGCTGCTCGCCCAGTGCGTGCCCGGCGACGGCTACTACAGCATGCTCGACATCCTGTTCCGCAGCCAGCGCGACTGGAGCACCGCGCCGGACCCGGACGCGGCGCTCAAGCAGATCGGGCGGACCGCCGGACTCACGGACGCGGACATCGACCGCTGCACCGCCGACCAGGCGCAGTTCGACCGCATCATCGCCGGCATGCAGGAGGCGCAGAGCAAGTTCGGCATCGACTCGACGCCGTCCTTCATCGTCAACGGCACGAAATACACGAACCGGCCGTTCGACGACTACGAGCAGGACGGCGCCACGCAGCCGGGCTTCGGCAAGGTCATCCGCGACCTGCTGCCGAAGACCTGAACCATGCGCGCCCACCCCTTCCCGAGATAATCCGCGGAGCCCCCGTTGGTCCAGTTCACCAAACTCCGTCTCGCCGGCTTCAAGTCCTTCGTCGATCCCACCGAGCTTCTGATCTATCCCGGCCTCACCGGGATCGTCGGCCCGAACGGCTGCGGCAAGTCGAACCTGGTCGAGGCGCTGCGCTGGGCCATGGGCGAGACCTCCGCCAAGTCGATGCGCGGCGGCGAGATGGAGGACGTGATCTTCAACGGCAGCACCACGCGGCCAGCACGCAACATAGCCGAGGTCGTGCTGTCGCTCGACAACCAGGACCGCAAGGTGCCGGCGCACTTCAACGACAACGACGAGCTGGCGGTGAGCCGGCGCATCGAGCGCGGCAGCGGCTCCAGCTACCGGGTCAACGGGCAGGAGGTGCGGGCGCGCGACGTGCAGCTGCTGTTCGCCGATTCGGCGACGGGCGCGCACTCGACGGCGCTGGTCAGCCAGGGGCGCGTCGGCGCGCTGATCAACGCCAAGCCGACGGACCGCCGCGCCCTGCTCGAGGAGGCGGCCGGCATCACCGGCCTGCATTCGCGCCGGCACGAGGCCGAGCTGCGGCTGCGCGCGGCGGAGGCCAACCTGGCCCGGCTCGACGACGTCATCGTCACGCTCGAAAGCCAGCTGCAGGCGCTGAAGAAGCAGGCCCGGCAGGCGGCGCGCTACCGCAACCTGAACGACCACATCCGCCGCGTCGAGGCGACGCTGCTGCACCTGCTGTGGCAGGAGGCAACTGCGCGCCTGGCGGCGGCGCGCGAGGCGCTGTCGGCGGCGGCCGCGCAAGTGGGTGCGTTCACCGGCGAAGCCGCGACCGCGGCGACACGCCAGGCTGGCGTCGCGGCCGACCTGCCGCCGCTGCGCCAGGCCGAGGCCGCGGCGGCGGCGGAGGTGCAGCGCCTCAATCACGCCCGCGACGGCCTCGACCAGGAGGAGGCGCGGATCGCCGCGGCGCAGGCGGAGGCCGAGCGCCGGGCGGCCCAGACCGAAGCCGACATCGCCCGCGAGAGCGCCCTGGCCGAGGATGCGCGGGCGGCCGACTCCCGTCTGTCGGCCGAGCTGGATTCGTTGACCGCCGAGGCCGCGGCCGAAGGCACACAGATCGCGGCGGCGACGGCCGCCGTGACGGAGGCGCAAGGCGCCGTGGACGCGCAGGAGGCCGAGCTGGCGGCCGCGACGCAGCAGATCGCCGCCGGCGAGGCCGCCGAAACGGCCGTGCGCCGCCGCCTGGCCGAGCTCGAGGGGCGCGTCGCGCGGCTCCTGCAGCGCGCCACCGACATCGCCGCGGAACGCACCCGCCTGCAGCTCGAGATCGCCGACGACAGCGCCCTCGCCGCCGCGCGCGACGGGCTGGCGGCGCGGCAGGCCGCGTTCGAGCGCCTGCAGGCCGACGGCCCGGCCCTGGAGCAGGCGCGGGCGGACGCGGCGGACGCCGAGACGGCGGCGCGCGCCCGGCTGCAGGACGCCCAGTCGGCGATGGCGCGGATCGCGGCCGAGGAGAAGGCGCTGGCCGCCCTGCTGGCCGCCAACCAGACGGACCTGTGGCCGCCGCTGATGAACGCGGTGACGGTGACGCCGGGCTACGAGGCGGCGCTGGGCGCCGCGCTCGGCGACGACCTGGCAGCATCGGCCGACGCCGGCGCGCCGCTGCACTGGGAGATGCTGCCGCCGGCCGACGGCGCGCCGGCATTGCCAGTGGGCGCCGAGCCGCTGGCGAGCTTCGTGCGCGGGCCGGAGGTGCTCTCGCGGCGGCTGGCGCAGATCGGCGTGGTGGCGAGCGAGGCCGAGGGCCGCGCCCTGGCCGCCCGGCTCGCGCAGGGCCAGCGGCTGGTGTCGCGCGACGGCGCCATGTGGCGGTGGGACGGCTTCTCGGTGGCGGCCGGCACGGCGACCACGGCGGAGACGCGGCTGCGCCAGCGCGCGCGTCTCGACGATCTGCGCCAGGAACTGACCGGCCTGCGCGCCGCACTGGGCGATGCCGAGGCCGTCCATGCCGCGGCACGGCAGGCGGCGACCGACGCGGCGGCGCGCGAGCGCGCCTGGCGCGACGCCTTCCAATCGGCGCTGCGGGGAGTGGAGGCGGCGCGCACCGAGCTCGATGCGGCGACCCAGCGCGTCGCGGCGGCGACGGCGCGTTCCGTCGCCCTGGACGAGGCGTCGGCGGCGACCGAGGCCGACGTGGCGGAGACCGAATCGCAGCTGGCGGCGGCGCGCGGCGACGAGGCGGCGCTGCCGGACCTGGCGGCGGTGCGCGAACAGGCGCGGCTGCTGCAGGGCGCGCTGGCCGACCAACGGAGCCGGCTGATCGACTGCCGCGGCACGCAGGAGCGGCTGCAGCGCGAGGCGCAGGCCCGCGGCCAGCGCGTCGGCACGATCGCCGACGAGCGCCGCCTGTGGGCGCAGCGCGTGGCGGCGGCGGAGCAGCAGCTGGCAACGCTCGCCGAGCGGCGCGCGGCGGTGAGCGCCGAGATCGACGGCCTGAGCCGCCGGCCGGCGGAGATCGCGGCGCAGCGCCAGACGCTGCTGGAGCTGATCGAGGCCGCCGAGGGCAAGCGCCGTCATGCGGCGGACCAGCTGGCCGCGGCCGAGACGCAGCTCGCCGCCGCTGTGCTGGAGTTGAAGGCGGCGGAAACGCGGCTGGCCGAGGCGCGCGAGGACCGCGTGCGCGCCGAGGCGGCGGTGGCGCAGGGAGAAGAGCACGGCAACGACGTGGTGCAGCGCATCCGCGAGCGGCTGGACTGCGCGCCGGAGGAGACCGCCGGCATCGCCGAGCTCAAGGCGGACGAGGCGCCGCCGGCGCGCGAGGCCGTGGACACGCGGCTGCAGCGCCTGCTGCGCGAGCGCGACAACATGGGGCCGGTCAACCTGCGCGCCGAAGCCGAGGCGGCGGAGCTGGAGCAGCAGATCGCCGGGCTGCAGACCGAACGCTCCGACCTCGTCAACGCCATCGCCCGCCTGCGCTCGGGCATCTCCAGCCTCAACCGCGAGGGCCGCGAGCGGCTGCTGGCCGCCTTCGAGCTGGTCAACACCAACTTCGGCACCCTGTTCACGCGGCTGTTCGGCGGCGGCCACGCGCATCTGAAGCTGACGGAGGCCGAGGATCCGCTGGAGGCCGGGCTGGAGATCATGGCCAGCCCGCCGGGCAAACGGCTGCAGGTGATGTCGCTGCTGTCGGGCGGCGAGCAGGCGCTGACGGCGCTGTCGCTGCTGTTCGCGGTGTTCCTCACCAACCCGGCGCCGATCTGCGTGCTGGACGAGGTGGACGCGCCGCTCGACGACGCCAACGTCGACCGCTTCTGCAGCCTGGTCGGCGAACTGGCGCACTCGACGTCGACGCGCTTCCTGGTCATCACCCACCACCGCATGACCATGGCCCGCATGGACCGGCTCTACGGCGTGACCATGGCCGAGCGCGGCGTCTCGCAACTGGTCTCGGTGGACCTGCAGCGCGCGGCGCAGATGCAGGCGGCGGAGTAGCGGGCGTCAGCCTCGACCGGCCGCCCAATCCTGCCAGGACAGCCCGCTTACCCGCCGGAACTCCGCGACGTTGACGGTAACGAGCGTGGCGCCGGCCCGCAGGCATTGAGCGGCGATCAGGAGATCATGCGGCCCGATCGGCGTCCCCTGCCACTCCAACGCCGCCCGCAAATCGCCGGCGATGGCGGCATCCTCCTCCTCGAAGGGGATGACCTCAATATTGCCGGAGAGGAACACCTTCAGCCGCTCGGCGTTCTCGCGCCGCCGCGCGCTTCGGGCGACGCCGTACCACAACTCGAAGAGAACGATCATCGACACGACGATCGTGGCTTCCCTGGACGCCACGCGCCGCAGCCGCTTGCGGACCGCCGGCGGCCGGTCGGTCAGCAACGCTATGACGGCGTTGGTATCGAGAAGATAGATCACTCGAACAGATCATCGGCCGGCGGCATCGGCGGCTGCCGGCGTCCATCCTCCATGAACGGCACATCGGCAAACCGATCCAGCTGGGCGAACCACGCATCCAGATCCGTGACCATGGGTTCCAGCAGGATGCCCGTCTTAACGCGGCGCACCCGGACGCGGTCGCCTGGGACTCGGAAGGCAAGCGGCAGGCGCACGGCTTGGCTCCGCCCATGCATGAACACCTTGGCGACACCGGTATCGGACATGGCCACCTCCGCACCTTGATATATATCAGAAGTATATATCAAAGGCGCAGCCTGCTTCAAGGCCAAGCAGAATCAGGCCGGATCGCCGTCGACGGAGACCATCGGCGCGACCCGATCAGCGGCGCTAAAGACACATGATTTCAAGTGCTTGCATTGCCGGCATTCGCCTTGACAGAGGGGAGGCCCGTCCCTATGGTGCGCGCCGTCGCGACGGGGGCCGTGACTCCGGCGGACAGCGACCGGCCTTGCCGATGACCGAAGGCGATTCTCCATCGAAGCGGACGGATTTCGCCGAGCGCCTGCAGGCACTGCGAAACGCGGTCCGGCGGGACGACGGCGAGGATGGCGGGCGCGGACCGCCGCGGACCGCCGCAGGCTGGGTGTTTCGCCTGTCGGTCGAGCTGGCCGCGGGGCTTCTCGTCGGCGGCGTCATCGGCTGGGGCCTCGATTCGTGGTGGGGCACCAGCCCGGCGATGCTGATCGCGTTCTTCCTGCTAGGAGCCGCGGCCGGCATGTACAACGTGATCCGCGCGGCAAACCGGCTGAACCGCGCGGACGACGGCGGGAACGGGACGTAGCGGCGGCGGGGCCGCGGGAATTGGGGATCGGACGTGGCGGAAGGTCATAGCCCACTCGAGCAGTTCCAGATCAAGCGCCTGATCGAGATTCCCGTCGGCGGTCTCGACGCCTCCTTCACCAACTCCTCGCTGTTCATGGCGATCGCCGTGTTCGCCGTCACCGCCTTCCTGCTGATCGCCATGCGCGGCGCGTCGCTGGTGCCGACGCGCATGCAGTCGATGGCCGAGCTCTCCTACGAGTTCATCGCCAACATGATACGGGAGAACGCCGGCCGTGCGGGCATGGCGTACTTCCCGTTCATCTTCTCGCTCTTCATGTTCATCCTGTTCTGCAACCTGATCGGGATGATCCCCTACACCTTCACGGTGACCAGCCACATCATCGTCACCTTCGCCCTGGCGGTGGTGGTGTTCATCGGCGTGACCGCGATCGGCTTCGCCCGGCACGGGCTCAAGTTCCTGTCGCTGTTCGTGCCGGCCGGCGTGCCGATGGCGCTGCTGCCGCTGCTGGTCGTCATCGAGGTGCTGTCCTACCTGATCCGGCCGATCAGCCTGTCGGTGCGGCTCTTCGCCAACATGACGGCGGGCCACACCATGCTGAAGGTGTTCGGCGGCTTCGTCGTCATGCTCGGCGTCCTCGGCGGCTGGGCGCCGCTGGCGTTCGTCGTCGCACTGACCGGCCTCGAGGTCGGCATCGCCGTGCTGCAGGCCTACGTCTTCACCATCCTGACCTGCATCTACCTGAACGATGCGCTTCACTTGCATCATTGAGCCATAAACCTCAGCCCCAAGAGAAAAGGACTCGACCCATGGATCCAGCAGCCGCAAAGCTCATTGGCGCCGGCCTCGCCACCATCGCCCTCGCCGGCGTCGGCGTCGGCATCGGCAACATCTTCGGCAGCTTCGTGTCGGGCGCGCTGCGCAACCCAGCGGCGGCGCCGAAGGTCTTCGGCAACGTGCTGCTCGGCTTCGCGCTGACAGAGGCCATCGCGCTGTTCGCGCTGCTGATCGCGCTGCTGCTGCTGTTCGTGTTCTAGGCCGCGACGGCGCCGGCGCATCCCGCCGGCGCCGACAGGAAGGCGGACATGCTGCAGCTGAAGATCGCCGAGGGTGCATCGCCGGGCGGGGACGGCGACGCACCCCGTCTCGTCCTCGTCCAGGACACGCAGACGGAGACAGGCGAGGGTCACGAGGCCGGAACAGAGACGCACGGCGCGACCGCGGCCGACGGCCATGCGCAATCCGCCGGCATGCCGCAGCTCGACTTCGCGGACTTCCCGCCACAGGTGATCTGGCTCGCCATCAGCTTCGTCATCCTGCTGATCCTGATGTCGAAGGTGGCGCTGCCGCGCATCGCCCGCACGATCGAGCAGCGCGAGACGCGCATCAAGAGCGACATCGACCGGGCCGAGAAGGTGAAGACCGAGGCGGACGCGGCGCTGGCGGCCTATCAGAAGACGATGGCGGACGCGCGCGCCAAGGCCCAGGCCGAGATGCGGCAGGGGCAGGCCGCCATCGCCGCCGAGACGGCGAAGCGCGAGGCCGCGTTCGCGCAGCAACTGGCCCAGCGCACCAAGGCGGCCGAGGACAGCATCGCCGCGGCCAAGACGCGGGCGCTGACGGACCTGCGCGGCGTCGGCGCCGAAACGACCGCCGCCGTGCTCGGCAAGGTCGCCGGCCTGAGCCTGCCGCCGGCACAGGTGCAGGCCGCCGTCGACGCCGCGATGACGGAGCGCTGAATCATGGAGTTCCTGAGCAACCCGGAGACCTGGGTCGCCGCCGCCTTCATCATCTTCGTCGCGCTGGCGGCAAAGCCGATCGGCCGCGCCATCGGCCGCGGGCTCGATGCCCGCGCCGACCGGATCAGGGCTCAGCTCGACGAGGCGCGGTCGCTGCGCGACGAGGCCGAGCGGCTGCTGGCCGAGCAGCAGCGCAAGCAGATCGCGGCGGTCAAGGAATCCGAGGCGATCATCGCCCACGCGCGCGAGGAGGCCGAGCGGATCCACCGCGAATCGGCGACCAACCTGGAGGCCGCCTTCGGCCGCCGCGAGAAGATGGCGTTGGACAAGATCGCCCAGGCCGAGGCGCAGGCCGTGGCCGACGTGCGCAACCAAGCCGTCGCCGTCGCCGTCGCCGCGGCCGCCAGGCTGCTGAAAGAGAACATCGACGCCCGGAAGGCGGACGAGTTGGTCGACTCCGCGATCGTGGAACTGGAGCGCAAGCTGCACTGACGGCCACGATCCGTTCGCGTGCCGGTCGCTGGCCCCGCACCGATCGCATTTTTGTTCGGCCGCGCAAGAAGTCGCCACTTGAAACCCCTCGGAACCGCGTAATCTTCCAGGGGCGGATCGGTGCGTTCGCCGGCCCGCGCTCGGCCAGAGCCGCAATGGGCCTCACGCCGACGCAACCACTCCCTGAGAACTCGTCCATGGTCCAGGTCCGATGAGCATCACCTTCTTGACCGGCGCTTCGTCGGGACTGGGCCGGGAGATCGCTCTTCGTCTGGCGATGCGGGGCGAGACCATCGTCGCCGTGGCCCGACGGCGCGAACCTCTCGACGAGCTGGTTCGGAACATCGAGGCCCGCGGCGGCCGCGCCCGCGCGATCAGCTGCGACGTCACCGATCTGGAGCAGGTTTCACGTGCCGTGGCCGAGGTCGAATCGACGGATGGTCCGATCGAACGGCTGGTCTCGTGCACCGGCGGCGGCAAGCGGACGACGGTTAGCGGCTTCCGGGCCGCCAAGGTGGAGCACATGCTGTCGATCAACGTCATGGGAACCGCAAACTGCCTGGAAGCGGTGCTGCCGAGGATGCTTGACCGCCGCCGCGGCCACATCGTCGCCATCAGCAGCCTCGCCGCTGCCCGCGGTCTTCCTAGCGCCGCCGAGCATTCGGCCGCCAAGGCCGCCTTGTCGACGCTGCTCGAAGGGCTGCGGATCGACTTGAAGCGTCACGGCGTCGACCTGACGGTCTTGTCACCCGGCTTCGTCCGCAGCGATGAGAGCAAGAAGCGCCGGCCGATGGAAGTGTCGATCGACGCCGCTGCGGAACGCATGGTCAGGGCGATCGAACGACGCTACCGCAGCGATGCCTTCCCGCTGCGGTTCGTGCTCCTCCTGGCTGCCCTTCGCTGCATCCCGCCGGCGTGGGCCGACATGATCGTGGCCGCGCTCATTCGCACGGTCAGCGTCCGCGGTCAGGCGCCGGAGCGGACTCCGCCGCCAGCCGCCTGAGCGCCTCGCCCTGCAGGCGATAGCGGCGCCACTCCCGCGCTTCGACAAAACCGAGGCGCTCATAGAAGGCACGGGCCGGATTCCAGTGCAGAACCGAGAGATCGATCCGCGTGCAGCCGCGCGCCTCCGCGATCGCGCAGACCGCCGCCAGGAGGCGGCGGCCGATGTTGCGGCCGCGCGCCCATTCGCTGACGAAAATGTCCTCGACATAGATGCCGGCGCGCCCTTCCCAGGTCGAGTAGTTGTGAAAAAAGAGGGCGAAGCCGGCCGCGTTGCCTGCGACCTCGACCAGCAGGCACTCGAATCGCGGCGTCGGTCCGAAGCCGTCGCGCAGGATGTCGGCCTCGGTGGCCTTCACGCTCGTCAGCGGCTCTTTCTCATAGATCGCCAACTCGCGGATCAAATCCACGACGACGCGGGCGTCCGCAGGGGTCGCCGGCCGGATGACGATGAGATCCGCCGCACTTGTCGCCTGGCCGTTCGGCATCGGGTCGGCTAACCTCGGGTTGCAACAGGCTGGCAGTCATCCGGACGACCGCATGGCACGGTCCGGGTTGCAGCGTTGTAGCAAAAATTGCACATTGTCGGAGCACTCTCTTGCTGGTTCGGCGCATGGCTGGGGCGGGATGGCCTTCACGGAAACCCTGAAGCAGACGCGACGTCGGCTCGTCAAGCGCACGGGTCGGCGCATCATCAAGCGTGTCGCCGACCTGATGGTGCGGCAAAGCCTGGTCGCCGACCGGCCCGTGCATGAAGCGCGCCAGTACCCGTTTCTCGCGCCGATCGAGGCCGACTGGCGGAAGATTCGCGCCGAACTGGACGATCTGCTGAAGCATCGCGCGAACCTGCCGTCGTTCCACGAGATCTCGCCCGATCAGCAATACATCTCCTACGGCGATCATTGGAAGGTCTTCATCCTCTTCGGCTTCGGCGTGCCGAGCGAGCGCAACTGCGCGCGCTGCCCGGAGACGGCGCGGCTGCTGCGCACCGTGCCGGGGCTGCAATCGGCCTGGTTCTCGATCCTGGCGCCGCATTACCACATCCCGCGGCACCGCGGCGTGACCAAGAGCCTGCTGCGCACCCATCTCGGCCTCATCATCCCGGCGCAGCGCGAGCGCTGCCGGATGCAGGTGGGCGACGAGACGGTCTGCTGGGAGGACGGCAGGTGCCTCGTCTTCGACGACTTCTACCACCACGAGGTGTGGAACGACACCGAGGAGGAGCGGGTCATCCTGATCTTCGACTTCGAGCGGCCGATGCGGCCCGTCGGCCGCATGATCAACCGTGTGCTGATGTGGGGCATCAAGCAGACGGCCTATTTCAAGGACGCCCAGCGCAACCTGAAAAGCTGGGACGAGCGGCTGGAATCGGCGGTGCAGACCGCCGACAAGATGCTGGACGAGGCGGCACCGCCGAATTGAACGCCTCCGCCCTGGGGTGGCATGAAGGCCGTGCGTCCTTCGACAAGCTCAGGATGAGGGGAAATCTTGGTGGCATAAAGAAAGCGCCTCATCCCGAGCTTGTCGAAGGACGCACGCTGCCGACCCCACTCTTGCCGCCCTACTCGGCCGCTTCTCCGGTAATCGGCGACGGCTTCCAGCGCAGGACGGGCTTGCGGGCGGCGGCGGTCTCGTCGAGGCGGCGGCGCGGCGTCAGGGTCGGAGCGGCGTGGAAATAGGCGGTGTCGCCGCCCTTGGCGCGCCGCGCCAGGCCCTGCATGACCGCGATGAACTGATCGAGCGACTCCTTGCTCTCGGTTTCCGTCGGCTCGATCAGCAGGGCGCCGTGCACGACCAGCGGGAAATACATGGTCATGGGATGGAAGCCCTCGTCGATCATCGCCTTGGCGACGTCGAGGGTGGAGACGCCGGTGTCCTTGAGGAACGCGTCGTCGAACAGCGCCTCGTGCATGCACGGCCCCTCGAAGGCCGAGGTCATGTCGTCCTTCAGCGACGCCATGAGATAGTTGGCGTTGAGCACGGCGTCGTCGGCGACCTGGCGCAGGCCGTCGGCGCCGTGGCTCATCATGTAGGCGAGCGCGCGCACGAACATGCCCATCTGGCCGTGGAAGCTCTTGAGCCGGCCGAAGGCCCGGCCGGCGGCCCGCGGATGATCGTCGCGCTCGACGAGGTCGAAGCCGTCCGGGCCGTGCACCACATAGGGCAGCGGCGCGAAGGGCGCCAGCGCCGCCGACAGCACCACGGGGCCGGCGCCGGGACCGCCGCCGCCATGCGGCGTGGAGAAGGTCTTGTGCAGGTTGATGTGCATGCAGTCGACGCCGAGATCGCCGGGGCGGACGCGGCCGACGATGGCGTTGAAGTTGGCGCCGTCGCCGTAGAAATAGCCGCCGACGGCGTGGATCGCGTCGGCGATCTCCTTCACGTCGCTCTCGAACAGGCCACAGGTGTTGGGGTTGGTGATCATGATGCCGGCGACATCGGCGCCGAGCTTGGCCTTGAAGGCGGCGAGGTCGACGCGGCCGCGCTCGTTGGCCGGGATCGGATCGACGGCATAGCCGACGCCGGCCGCGGTGGCCGGGTTCGTCCCGTGCGCCGACTCCGGCACCAATATCCGCTTGCGGTGCCCCTCGCCCTTGGCCTCGTGGGCGGCGCGGATGGCCATGATGCCGCAGAGCTCGCCATGGGCGCCCGCGCCGGGCGACAGCGCCACCGCCGGCATGCCCGTCAGCGTCTTCAGCCAGTGCGCCAGCTTGTCGATCAGCTCCAGCGCGCCTTGCACCGTCCTTACCGGCTGCAGGGGATGGAGATCGGCCAGGCCCGGCAGCCGCACCATCTTCTCGTTGAGGCGCGGATTGTGCTTCATGGTGCAGGAGCCGAGCGGATAGAGCCCCATGTCGATGGCGTAGTTCTTCTGCGACAGCCGCGTGTAGTGGCGCACCACCTGCGGCTCCGACAGCCCGGGCAGGCCGACGGCGCCCTTGCGCGCAAGGCCGCCGAGGCGGCTCTCGAACTTCGGCGGGTCCGGCAGATCGACGCCGGTGCGGCCCGGCGCGTCCTGCTCGAAAATCAGCGGCTCCTCGATCTGCAGCCCGCGGTTGCCGCTGAAGGTGCCGGTGACGGGATCGCGTTGCATCACAGCACCTCTTTCAGCGCGCCGGCGAGGGTGTCCATGTCGGCGTCGGTGTTGGTTTCGGTGGCGGCGAGGAGGAGGAGATTCGCCAGCGCGGGCTCGTTGGGGTAGAGCCGCGACACGGGGACGCCGCCGAGGATGCCGCGGCCGGCAAGCGCATCGACGACCGTGGCCGCCGGCTTCGGCAGCTTCACGGTGAACTCGTTGAAGAAGGTGTCGTTGATGACGTCGACTCCCTTCACAGACGACAGCCGTCCGGCGAGCCGGACGGCGGCAGCGTGGTTGAGCTGCGCGAGTCGCGTGAAGCCGGCTTCGCCGAGCAAGGTCAGATGGATGGTGAAGGCGAGCGCGCAGAGGCCGGAGTTGGTGCAGATGTTGCTGGTCGCCTTCTCGCGGCGGATGTGTTGCTCGCGCGTCGACAGGGTCAGCACCCAGCCGCGCCGGCCGTCGGTGTCCGTCGTCTGGCCGACGAGGCGGCCGGGCATCTGCCGGACATATTTGTCGCGCGTGGCGAAGAGGCCGACATAGGGGCCGCCGAAGCCCAGCGCATTGCCGAGCGACTGACCCTCGGCGGCGACGATGTCGGCGCCCATGGCGCCGGGCGGAACCACGGCGCCGAGCGAGACGACCTCGGCGACGGCGACGATGAGCAGGGCGCCGGCCTTCTGGCAGGCCTGGGCGAGCGCGGCGTAGTCGCGCACATGGCCGAAGAAGCCGGGGTTCTGGACGACGACGCAGGACGTCTGCGAATCGATGCGGTCGATCAGGCTCTCGCGGCCCTGCGGATCCGGCGGGAGAGCTTCCGCCGTGAAGCCGCCGAAGTGCGCGTGGGTGGCGATGATCTCGCGATAGTGCGGGTGCAGGCCGCCGGAGAGGATCGCCTTGCCGCGCCGCGTGACGCGGTTGGCCATCATCGCCGCCTCTGCCGTGGCGGTGGCGCCGTCATACATCGAGGCATTGGCCACATCCATGTCGGCGAGAAGCGCGACTTGCGTCTGGAACTCGAACAGATATTCGAGCGTGCCCTGCGTCACCTCCGGCTGATAGGGCGTGTAGGAGGTGAGGAACTCGCCGCGCTGGATCAAGTGGTCGACGGCGGCCGGGACGTGATGGCGATAGGCGCCGGCGCCGAGGAAGGACGGCGCCCGGCCGGTGCCGAGGTTCTTCGCCGCCATGGCGGAGATGGCGCGTTCGACTTCGAGCTCGCCCATATGGCGCGGCAGGTCGATCAAACCGCGCAGGCGCGCCGCCTCAGGCACGTCGCGGAACAGGCTGTCGACGGAAGGCACGCCGATCTTCGCCAGCATCGCCCGGCGGTCGGCCTCCGTCAGCGGCAGATAGCGCATCAGTGCGGTTCCTTCACGAAGGCGTCATAGGCGGCCTTGTCCATCAGCCCCTCGAGCTCCGCCGGGTTGCCGAGCTTGATCTTGACGAACCAGCCGCCCGCCATGGGCTCGGCATTGACCGTGGCCGGCTCCGCGCTCAGCTTCTCGTTGACGGCGACCACCGAACCGCTGACGGGCGCATAGACCTCGCTCGCCGCCTTCACCGATTCGACGACGGCCATCTCCTTGCCCTTCTCGACCTGCTTGCCGACCGCCGGAAGCTCGACATAGACGACGTCGCCGAGCTGCTCCTGCGCATAGTCGGTGATGCCGACGGTGCCGGTATCGCCCTCGACCTGGATCCATTCATGCTCCTTGGTGAACTTCACGGTGCTCATCGGTGCTCTCCCCTCAGCCTCGGTGGTAGCGGTGCGGAACGAACGGCAGCGGCGCGACCTTGGCGGGCAGCGCCTTGTCGCGGACGACGACCTGCAGATCGGTGCCGGGCGCGGCGCTGCCGGCCGCGACATAGCCCATGGCGACGGGCCCGTTGACGGTCGGGCCGAAGCCGCCGCTGGTGACCTCGCCGATGCGGCGTCCGCCGGCATCGCGAATCTCGGCATGGGCGCGCGCGGGGGCGCGCCCCTCCGGGCGGATGCCGACGAGGCGGCGCGGCGCGCCCTCCTTGAGCTGCTTCAGGATCACGTCGGCGCCGATGAAGCCGCCCTCGCCGCGCCGGCGCTTGCCGATCGACCAGGTGAGGGCGGCCTCGACGGGCGTGGTGCCCGCGTCGATGTCGTTGCCGTGGAGGCAGAGGCCGGCCTCGAGACGTAGAGAATCGCGGGCGCCGAGGCCGACCGGCTTCACCTCCGGCTCCTGCAGCAGGCGGCGGGCGAGGCGATCGGCCGCATCGCCGGGCATCGAGATCTCGTAGCCGTCCTCGCCAGTATAGCCGGAGCGGGTGACGTAGCAGGTGACGCCGTCGACCGTCAGGAACGCCGCGGTCATGAAGGTCATGGCGCGGCACTGCGGCGCGAATCGCTCCAGCACCTCCGCCGCCTTCGGCCCCTGCAACGCGAGCAGGCCGCGGGTGGACAGCTCCTCGATCCGGCACGACCCGGCGAGATGGCGGCGCAGATGCGCGGCGTCGGCGTCCTTGCCCGCGGCGTTGACGACGAGCATCAGATGATCGCCGGTATTGGCGACCATGAGGTCGTCGAGGATGCCGCCGGCTTCGTTGGTGAACTGGGTGTAGCGCATCTGCCCCGGCGTCAGCGCCTGGACGTCGGCGGGGACCAGCGCCTCCAGCGCCTTGGCCGCGCTCGCACCGCCCGACCCGGTCAGCCTGACCTGGCCCATATGCGAGACGTCGAACAGGCCGGCGGCGGCGCGCGTGTGCTGATGCTCGGCCAGGATGCCCATCGGATACTGCACGGGCATGTCGTAGCCGGCGAACGGCACCATCTTGGCGCCGAGCACGACATGCAGCGCATGCAGCGGCGTGCGTTTCAGCGGCTGGCTGGAATCGGTCAACGGCACGTCCTCCGACAGGAATCGGGTCGTCCATGCCGGCATTTCGCCGCCACGGAGCCCCCTCTGTCTTCGGACCTGAAAGATTCACCGTCGGACGCGATCGGACATGACGACCGCGCCGGGCGGCTTACCCCTTCGGTGAGGCGGCGGACACGGACCCTGCCGCGCCGGACGCCTACTTTCCAGAGTGCCTCAGTGCCGCGCGGTCCTTTTGCCTGAGAGTTTCCGGGGCGGTTGCTCCTTCGGCGCCGGCCATATCGGCCGGTCTCTCCCGCGCAGGCCCTGGCAGATTCCTCCGCCGGGCCGATCCGGTCAAGGCCGAAAGCGCAACCCCTGTCACATCAGCGATGCACCATCTCGGTGAAACAGCCGACGCAGCAACAAGCCTATCCGCCTCATCCATGATGACTCTTGCCTTCTGGCGCCTGCCGGCGCGAGACCCCGCCCCCTTAACCCCCGCCCACATGGGGCGGGGGAATGAACCGAGTCAGGCAACGCCGGTAAGTGGCGTGCGATTCTCTGTTGAGCACCACGCCCTCACCGTCCCTGCTGGCGGTTGAACTCGAGCTCCTCGGGCGTCATCTCGAAGCCGACGATGATGACGAGGCCGCCGCCGCTGCCGCCCTCCGGGATCGGGATGGTCTGCTCGATCTCGTCGATGATCTCGTTGCGCGTCTGGTTGCCGGACAGCTCGATGGCGGCATCGAACGCCTCGCGCGCCAGGATGGTCCCGTCGGCGCTGGTGACGGCGACGAAGTAGTCGAAGCGCGCATAGTCGTCGGTCGCCGCCGGGCCGCGTCCGGCGACGATCTGGACCTGCATGTCGACCTCGATCTCCTCGTCGTCATAGACGCAGCTCCCCGCAAGATCGAAGATCTCCGCATCGAAGACCACATCGGTGGCGTCCTTGCCGGTGCCATCGAAGCGCGTCAGGTGGCCGGCGCCTTCGCCGACGACGGCGCGCGGACAGGGCGGGGGAATCACCGGCTCCGGGCTGAAATCGATGGAGCGCAGGGTCTCGCAGGCGGCGAGGAGGAGCGGCGCGGCAATCAATGCGAGCCGCAGGGCGATGCGAGGGGCCATGGAGGAAATGCGGACGGGCTAGACGGTCTTGTGGGTGCCGTCGCACAAAGGCTGCTTCTTTGTCGCCTTGCAGCCACAAAACCATACCTTTGCCGTCGCAGTCGCGGTGTATTCCAGAGGGGAGAGGCCGAACGCGGCGTGCGAGCCGTCGCAGAAAGGCTGGTTGGCGCTGCGACCGCAGCGGCACCACCAGTACGTCTTGCCGGCCTCGACGTCGACGGGATAGGGCGCCTTTTGCGCCGGAATGGGTTCTGCCATGTCGGACTTCCTTCGCCTCCTCCCCTGGTCTACTGTCCCGCCGGCGGTGCGGTCGCGGCCCGGCGACTGTAGTTAACGCCTGGGCGATACACAAGGCGGTTGCGGAATTCGGCACGACCGCACATATGCAGGACATCGGAATGACATACCCACCGCTCACGCTTCTCCTCGCCGCGCCGCGCGGATTCTGCGCCGGCGTCGAGCGCGCGGTGCAGATCGTCGAGCGGGCGATCGAGCGCTATGGTTCGCCGGTCTATGTGCGACACGAGATCGTCCACAACCGGTTCGTGGTCGAGAGCCTGGAGGCCAAGGGCGCTGTGTTCGTCGACGAGCTGGACGAGGTGCCGACCGGCGCGCCGGTCGTCTTCTCCGCCCACGGCGTGCCGAAATCGGTGCCGGTGGAGGCCAACCAGCGCCGCCTGATCTCCCTCGACGCCACCTGCCCGCTGGTGAGCAAGGTGCATCGCGAGGCCGAGCGACACCATGGCGCCGGCCGGCATATCATCCTGATCGGCCACGCCGGCCACCCCGAAGTCATCGGCACCATGGGGCAGCTCCCGGCCGGCGCCGTGACGCTGGTGCAGTCAGCGGCCGATGCCGAGAGGCTGGCGCCGCCCACAGGACGCAGCATCGCTTATATTACGCAGACGACGCTGGCCGTCGACGAGGCGGCGGAGATCATCGGCGTCCTGCGGCGTCGCTTTCCGCAGATCCACGGGCCGCGTCGCGAGGACATCTGCTACGCCACCACCAACCGGCAGCTGGCGGTGAAGGCCATCGCGCCCGACTGCGACGCGATGCTGATCGTCGGCGCGCCGAATTCCTCCAACTCGATGCGGCTGGTCGAGGTGGCGAAGAGCGCGGGCTGCGCCCGGGCGTGGCTGGTGCGCCGCGCCGCCGACATCGACTGGCGCTGGCTCAACGGCGTGCGCCGGCTCGGCCTCACCGCCGGCGCATCGGCGCCGGAACTGCTGGTCCAGGAAGTGATCGCGGCCTGCCGGGAGCGCTTCGCCGTCACCGTCGAAGAGCTTGCCGTGACCGAAGAAAGCGTGCATTTCAAGCTGCCAAGGGCACTCACCGCCTGATCCCAGCCTGGCAGGGCCGCCACGTTCCATGGCCGTCTACACGGAAGTCTCGAACGGCGAACTGGAGACCTTCGTCGCGCTGTACGACATCGGCCAGGCCGTTTCCTGCAAGGGCATCGCCGAAGGCGTGGAGAACAGCAATTTCCTGCTCTCCACCGATCGTGGCCGCTACATCCTGACGCTCTACGAGAGGCGGGTGGCGCGGGCGGATTTGCCGTTCTTCCTCGGACTCATGGATCATCTGGCAGGCAAGGGCATCGTCTGCCCGACGCCCATCCACCAGCGCGGCGGCTCGGCGCTCGGCGAGCTGTGCGGCCGGCCGGCGGCGATCATCAGCTTCCTCGACGGCATGTGGCCGCGGCGGCCGACGCCGCGGCAGTGCCAGCTGCTCGGCGACGCCATGGCCCGCATGCATATCGCCGGCGCGGACTACGAAGGCCACCGTCCCAACAACCTGTCGGTGGCCGGCTGGCGGCGGCTGCACGAGTCCACGGCCGCGCGCGCGCATCAGGTGGCGGCGGGCCTGGCCGACGAAATCGGAAGCGAGCTGGAGGTGTTCGAGGCGCGTTGGCCCGAGGGGCTGGCGGCCGGCGTTATCCATGCCGACCTGTTCCCCGACAACGTCTTCTTTCTCGGCGATCGGCTCTCTGGAATCATCGACTTCTACTTCGCCTGCAACGATTTCTACGCCTACGACCTGGCGGTCTGTGTCAACGCCTGGTGCTTCGAGCCCGACAGCAGCTTCAACGCCACCAAGGCCCGGCTGATGATCACGGCCTACGACAAGGTGCGACCGATCCCCGCGGAGGAAATGGCCGTCCTCCCCCTGCTCTGCCGCGGCAGCGCGCTGCGCTTCCTGCTGACCCGGCTCTATGACTGGCTCAACCATCCGGCCGGCGCCTTCGTCAAGCCGAAGGACCCGCTGGAATATCTGAGCAAGCTGCGCTTCCACCGCGAGGTGAAGAGCGCCGCGGCCTATGGGGTGGGGTGAGCGGCCCTATTCGGTGGACAAGCCGAACCTCTGCTGCTACATTATTATTGATATAATTATGGAGCGGCACATGCACAAGCTGAAGCTTACGGCCGTTGGCACCTCGACCGGAGCCGTCATACCCAAAGATATGCTGGCGCGCCTCAAGGTGAAGAAGGGCGATGCGCTCTTTGCCGTCGAGACGCCGAGCGGGTATCTGCTGACGCCCTACGATCCGAAGATCGAGGAGCAATTGAAGCTCGGCCGCGAGTTCATGGCAGAGTATCGCGAGACGTTCCGCGCGCTCGCAAAATGAGCCGCGCGCGCCAGTGGATCGACAAGGAAGCCCTGATACTGTTGCATGCGGAAGGCCTCGCCGAATATGGCGGGCTCGAAGGAATGCGCGACGAGGGCCTCCTCGATTCCGCCCTTGCCCGTCCACAGAACATTCACGCCTACGAAGAGGTCACCGATGTCGCGCGTCTGGCTGCCGCTTATGGCGTCGGTATCGCAAAGAACCATCCGTTCGCCGATGGAAACAAGCGTGCGGCCTTCCTCTCCATCGGCCTGTTTCTCGGCCTGAATGGAAAGCGCCTCGTAGCCGACAAAGCTGAAGCAACGCGGGTCATGCTCGCCGTTGCCGCGGGTGAACTATCGGAGGCAGAACTCGCCGAGTGGATAAGGGCGCACATTAAACGACGAGCATAGTCGCCACTCGCAACCAAGGTCATCTCTGTCGCCAATGATGGAGCGCATTCGCATGCAACTTCGCCAGAAAATCACGAGTAGACACACCGTCGTCGGCACCTGGGTTTCCATCCCCGACATCGCCGTCGTCGAGATCCTGGCGCAGGCCGGGTTCGACTATCTGCTGATCGACGGCGAGCACGCGCCGATCAGCCCGTCGCAGCTGTTCCCGCTGGCGGTGGCGGCGGAGCGGCATGGCTGCCCCGTGGTCTATCGCGTGCAGACGAACAGCGCGGACCTGATCAAGGCCGCGCTCGACATCGGCGTCGCCGGCCTGATGGTGCCGATGGTGGAGAGCCCGGACGAGGCCGCGGCCGTCGTCACCGCGGCCAAGTACCCGCCCGCCGGCCGCCGTGGCATGGGGCCGTGGCGCGCCTCCAACTACTATCGCGACTTCCAGGCCTATGTGGCGGCGGCGAACGAGCAGACCGCCGTGATCGTGCAGATCGAGAGCGCTGCGGCGGTCGACAAGGCCGCCGAGATCGCCGCCGTTCCCGGGATCGACGCGCTGTTCGTCGGGCCGGCGGACCTGGCGGGCTCGCTCGGCCTGCCCGTGGGCGCGCTCGAGCCGCCGCTGCTCGAAGCGCTGAAGCGCGTCGTCACGGCCGGACGAACGACGGGATGCTGCGCCGGCATCGACGCGCCGTCGAACGAGCGGCTGGAGACGTTCGCCGGCCTGGGCTTTAGCCTGTTCGCCTTCGGCGCCGATGCGGGATACCTCAACGACGGCGCCCGCGCTACGGCGGAGTTCGCGCGGGCCGCGGCAACGAAGATAACGGCGAAATCACGTTGATTCGCATCGCAGCGCGACAGCCGTGAATTGTAGGGGCGAGCGGCGCTCGCCCTTTCGACCCGAGTCTCCAGCCATCCGGATTGGGGCACGAGGGGCGAGCGCCGCTCGCCCTTACATGGGACGGGATCGAGATCACGATCGATCAGAAGAACGTCCGGACCGCGCCGATCACGTCGTAGCCGCCGTCGACCTCATAGAGCAGCTGCCAACGGTCGAAAGTCGTGCAGGGATGCGACACGCCGAAGGAGAGCATGTCGCCGACCTGGAACGGCGCGTTCGCCGGCACCTCGATGTGGGCGTGCTGGTCGTTGAGCGCGACGACGCTGCCGAGCGTACCCGCGGGCTGCGGCGCGGCGTGCAGACCGGGCCGGTACCATTGCTCGAGAACGGGCAGCGTCACGTCGAACCCGACGTCCCGCTTTCCCATGGTGGCGATGACGCGGCCGGCTTCGGGACGCGACTGCACGTAGGCCCAGACCTCGAGCGCGGGCCGCAGCCCCTCG
The DNA here is from genome assembly GCA_050180895.1 of Dongiaceae bacterium. GTDB lineage: Bacteria > Pseudomonadota > Alphaproteobacteria > Dongiales > Dongiaceae > JBGPEQ01. The sequence goes on along the minus strand of JBFXDS010000015.1, from coordinate 57,000 downwards.
CCGAGCGACTTCGCCGCCGGCATGCGTTCCATCAGGCGCGCGACCAGATCGCGATAGGACTTGGAGTCATGCGTCAGGTAGCAGCCGCTACGGATGACGACCTCGACGCCATCGGGCGCGACGGCATTGTGGAGCCGCGTCGCCGCCAGATCGAAGAACGCCGAGCCACCGGCGGTGAGGATGACCGGGCCGTCGGCGAACAGCGTCTCGCCCGCGCACAGCCGCGCGATCTCGACGAGGTCGTCGAGGAACGCCGCCACCTTGGCATCCTGCTCGGCGGGCGCGCCCGAGGTCAGCAGGCCCTCGAAGCCCTCGACGCCGCGCAAAGCGAGGCGCGGCGCCGCCGCCTTGACGGCGCGGGCGACCGCCAGCGCCTCCGCCGCGGTCCGGCAGCCCGTGCGGCCGCCGACGAAGCCGCCTTCCAGCAACACCTGGATCGGCTGTCCGATGGACGCCGCGCCGGCCCCATCGGCAAGGCGGCGCACGCCCTCCAGCGAATCGACGAGGCAGTAGAAATCGAAACCGGGATCCTCCCGCAGCTCCGCGGCGACGGTCGCGATCTCCTGTTGGCCGACGAGCTGATTGGCGAGCAGCACGCGGCCGACGCCGAAGCGGCGGCATACCATCATCTGCCCGACCGTGGCGACGGTGATGCCCCAGGCGCCGTCGGCGAGCTGCCGGTCGAAGAGCTGCGGCGCCATCGTGGTCTTGCCGTGCGGCGCGATGCGGGCGCCGGTCATCTCCAGGAACCGGCGCATCCAGCGGCTGTTGTGATCGAGCGCGGCCCGCTTGAGGACGGCGACCGGCAGCGGCAAATCGCCGCGCAGCAGGTTCCAGCCGCGCCGGCCGACCTCGCCCAGCCCGAGCGGCGCGGCCGCCGGAGGCACGCCCTTCACGCAAACATCGAGTTCGTCCCGCAGCAGGTCGTCGAGCATCATGATGGAGACCTATTGGTTAAGCTGCCGCAGTTAGCGCACTGGCCGCCCCGCTCGGCAAGAGTGTGCGGCAAAAGCGGGCTTTCCTTGCCAGGCGGACGCCGGACCTCCATATTGTCTTAGTGAGAACGAACGTCGATCATCAGCCTGCGGTGGACCCGGGGAATGCCAACGCCCGGAACTGCCAGCATCCGGATTGCGCCGAGCCGGGGCTCTATCGCGCTCCCAAGTCGCGCGACCAGCTGCGCGACTATTACTGGTTCTGCCTGGCGCATGTGCGCGCCTACAACAGCGCCTGGGACTACTGCGCCGGCTTCGGCGAGGCCGAGATCGAGGCCCAGATCCGCGCCGCCACCTGCTGGGAGCGGCCGACCTGGCGGCTGGGCTCGTGGCAGAGCTACCGCGTGGAGGACATGCTGGCGGAGTTCGCCGACGCCTTCGGCGTGCATCCGGGCAGACAGCCGCACGACCGGCAGCGTCGACAGGAAAAGCCGGCGCCGGCCACGGCCGAAGACAAGGCGCTCGCGGCCCTCGGCTTGACCGCGGCGGCCACCTGGACCGAGATCAAGGCGCACTATAAGCGGCTGGTGAAACGCTACCACCCCGATGCGAACGGGGGCGACAAACAGGCGGAGGAACGGCTAAAAGTAATCACCCAGGCGTACTCGACATTGCGAAAGCGCCCCGCAACCTCCTAGCGCCGGGCCCCTTGGACCAGAAAGCAGTTTGATGGCGACACAGCAAACCCAGAGCAACGGGAGCCCGCGGCTTCCGGACATCACCATTTCGGTGCAGCAGACCTTCGGCATCGAATGCGACATGCAGGTTCCGGCCTTCAGCCAGTCGGCCGAGCATGTGCCGGATATCGACGAAGCCTACCGCTTCGATCACGACACCACGCTCGCGATCCTCGCCGGCTTCGCCTACAACCGCCGCGTCATGATCTGCGGCTATCACGGCACCGGCAAGTCGACGCATATCGAGCAGGTGGCGGCGCGGCTCAACTGGCCGTGCATCCGCGTCAACCTCGACAGCCATATCAGCCGCATCGACCTGGTTGGCAAGGACGCCATCGTCCTGCGCGACGGCAAGCAGGTGACGGAATATCGCGAGGGCCTGCTGCCCTGGGCGCTGCAGAACCCGACGGCGCTGGTGTTCGACGAGTACGACGCCGGCCGGCCGGACGTGATGTTCGTCATCCAGCGCGTGCTCGAGGTGGAGGGCAAGCTGACGTTGCTCGACCAGAACCGCGTCATCCGGCCGCACCCGGCCTTCCGCCTGTTCTCGACGGCGAACACGGTCGGCCTCGGCGACACCTCGGGCCTCTATCACGGCACACAGCAGATCAACCAGGGCCAGATGGACCGCTGGAACATCGTGGCGACGCTGAACTACCTGCCGCATGACGACGAGGTCAACATCGTGCTGGCCAAGGCGCCTTCCTACGACACCGACGAGGGCCGCAAGACCATCGCTGCCATGGTGCGGCTGGCCGACCTGACGCGCGCCGGCTTCATCAACGGCGACATCTCCACGGTGATGTCGCCGCGCACGGTCATCACCTGGGCGGAGAACGCGCGCATCTTCAACGACGTCGCCTTCGGCTTCAAGGTCACCTTCCTCAACAAGTGCGACGAGCTGGAGCGGCCGGTGGTGGCCGAGTACTACCAGCGCTGCATGGGGACGGAGTTGAAGCTCGCCGGCAAGGCGATGCTGGTGTGAGGAAGGGAGCAATCAGCCGTCAGCAAGAAACTCCTGGCTGAATGCTGATCGCTGACGCCTGATCGCCATGTCCGACCGCGAGAACCGCATCGAGGAGTTCAAGCGCGTGACCGGCGCGGCGTTGCGCGCCATCGCCGAGCGTGACGACCTGACCGTGGCGTTCGCGCCGGGGCAGCACGGCATGTTCGGCACCGAGGCACGGCTGCCGCCGCCCTCGCACGAGCTGCCGGCAGTGGAGGTCGCGCAGGTGCGCGGCGAGGCCGACGCCATCGCCCTCAAAGTGCGCCATCACAATGCCGCGCTGCATGCGCGCGAGGCGCCCGGCGGCGACATGGCGCGGGCCGTCTTCGACGCGGTCGAGCAGGCGCGCGTGGAGGCGATCGGCGCCCGGCAGATGGTCGGCGTCTCCGAGAACCTGGCGGCGGCGCTGGCCGAGCAGTGCCGGCAGCGCGGCTTCGCCCGCGTCACCGAGCGCGGCGACGGCCCGCTGCCCGAGGTGATCCGCATGCTCGTGCGGGAGGCGCTCACGGGCGCGGCGCCGCCGCGCGAGGCCAAGCGCATGGTCGACCTGTGGCGGCCGAACATGAGCGACCAGGTGCGAGCCGATCTGGCGCGGCTGGCCGGGGCGATCGGCGATCAGCGCGCCTATGCCAAGGTCGTGCGCCAGCTGCTCAGCGACCTCGACATGGATCTCGGCGCGGAGAACGCGGATGCCGCCGACGAGGACGCCGATTCGGCGGATCAGAACAAGGAGGACGATTCCAACGAGAGCCGCGGCGAGGGCGGCGACCAGGACTCGCAGGAGTCCTATGCGCAGATGGACGCGCAGAAGGGCGATCCCGGCGAGGACGACAATGAGACGACGACCGCCGAAGCCAGTGCCGACATGCAGGCCGAAGGCGGCGAGGACGAACCGGGCCGGCCCGGCCGGCCGCCGCAGTTCGACGACAAGCGCGGCCGCAACGAACCGGCCTACCATGCCTTCACGACGCAGTTCGACGAGATCGTCGACGCCACCGAGCTGTGCGATCCCGACGAGCTGACGCGGCTGCGCCAGCTCCTCGACCAGCAGCTCTCGCACCTGCAGGCCGTGGTGGCGAAACTGGCCAACCGGCTGCAGCGGCGGCTGCTGGCGCAGCAGTCGCGCGCCTGGGAGTTCGATCTCGAGGAGGGGCTGCTAGACACCGCACGGCTCGCCCGCGTGATCGTCAACCCGATGACTCCGCTGTCGTTCAAGCGCGAAAAGGACATGGAGTTCCGCGACACCGTCGTGACGCTGCTGATCGACAACTCCGGCTCGATGCGCGGCCGGCCGATCACCGTGGCGGCGATGAGCGCCGACATCCTGGCGCGCACGCTCGAGCGCTGCGGGGTCAAGGTCGAGGTACTGGGATTCACCACGCGCATGTGGAAGGGCGGTCAGTCGCGCGAGCGCTGGATTGCGGCCGGCAAGTCGCCCAATCCCGGTCGACTCAACGACCTCCGGCACATCATCTACAAGGCGGCCGACGCGCCCTGGCGGCGCGCGCGCAAAAGCCTCGGCCTGATGCTGCGCGAGGGCATCCTCAAGGAGAACATCGACGGCGAGGCCCTGCTGTGGGCGCATAGCCGCCTGGTCGGGCGCAGCGAGCAGCGCAAGATCCTGATGGTGATCTCCGACGGCGCGCCGGTCGACGATTCGACCCTGTCGGTCAATCCCGGCAACTATCTGGAGCGTCATCTGCGCGAGGCGATCGGCTGGATCGAGACGCACTCGCCCATCGAGCTCATCGCCATCGGCATCGGCCACGACGTCACCCGCTACTACCGCCGCGCCGTGACCATCGTCGACGCCGAGCAGCTCGGCGGCACCATGCTGGAAAAGCTGGCTGAGCTGTTCGACGAGACGCCGCATGCGGACCGCCAGGCGCCGCGTCGCGCCGCCGGCGGACGGCGGTAACGAATCGCCCGCATTTCCGCCGGATTTCGGGAGAAGACTCCGCTGCTCGCCTCACCCGCCGGGGTCCCATGCGCCGCGTCCTGATCCTTGTCCTGAGCCTCTCGGCCGCCGCCCCCGCGACCGCCGATTCCTCCGATATCGCCGCGACGCCGCTGACGGCGGCCAGCGGCGTGGTCGCCGCGCCCGTCGTCGGCCGGCTCGACTATCTGGCGGGATTTGAGCTGACCAGCGCCGACGGGGACTGGGGCGGCATCTCCGGCGCCTCGATCACGCCCGACGGCGGGACCCTGACCGCGGTGGCCGACACCGGGATGTGGCACCGGCTGAGCCTGCGCCACGATGCCGACGGGCGGCTGACCGCAATCGAGGGCAGCGAGAGCGGCCGCCTCAAGGGCGAGGACGGCAGTCCGCTCGCGGACAAGGGCGTCGGCGATGCCGAGAGTGTCGCCCGCGGCGCCGACGGCAGCTACTACGTCACGTTCGAGGGCTGGCACCGCCTGTGGCGCTACCGGCCGGCCAGCGACCCGCTGCAGGCGACGGCCGGATATGTGCGCCCGCCCAAGGGCATGACGTCGCTGCCGATGAACGAGGGCGTGGAGGCGGTGGCGGTGCTGCCGGACGGCCGCTTCCTGCTGCTGAGCGAAGGCGGCCGCACGAAGGCCGGCGACCTCCTCGGCTGGGTCGGCAGCAGCAAGCGCTGGTCGGAGGTGGGCCTCGTCCCGACCGACGCGTTCCGGCCCACCGACCTGACGGTGCTGCCGACGGGCGACCTGCTGCTGCTGGAGCGGCGCGTGTCGCTGTTCGGCGGCTTCGCCGCGCGCCTGTCGGTGATCCCCGCTTCCGACATCGAACCCGGCGCCCGCCTCGTCGGCCGCGAACTGGGGATCATCGCCAAGCCGCTGCCGGTCGACAATTTCGAGGCCGTGGCCGCGCACGCGGGGCCGGACGGCGCGGTCCTGATCTACCTGCTGTCGGACAACAACTTCAGCGCGATCCAGCGGACCTTGCTGCTGCAGTTCCGGTGGCGCCCATGACGACGTCATTGCGCGGTCATGCACCGCTGATAAGCTCGCCGGCGATGCGCCTGCTGCCTGCCGTTCTGTGCTGGCTCGTCGCCGCGCCCGCCATAGCGGCGGACATCACGGTCACCGCGACTCCGGTGCCGCTCGATTCCCGCGACCCGCAGCGGACGCGAGTCGAGGCGCTCGACTATGTGGCGGGCTTCGCGCTCGATTCGACGGCGCCGGAATGGGGCGGCTATTCCGGCATGGTGCTGGCGGCGGACGGCGGCTCGCTGCTCGCGGTCTCCGACGTCGGGCACTGGCTCAGGCTGGAACTGACGCACGACGCGACCGGAGCGCTGACCGGCGTGGGCGCGGCACGAATCGAGCCGCTGCTGGACGAAGCCGGAAAGCCGGTGACCGACAAGGAATGGAGCGACGCGGAGGAGGTCGCCCTGGCGTCCGATGGCCATCTCCTGGTCTCGTTCGAACGGCGGCATCGCATCTGGCGCTATGCCGCGGCGGGCGGACTTCCCGCCGGCCCGGCACTGCCTGTGCCAGCGCCGGATGGCATCCAATCCTTGCCCGAGAACGCCGGCATCGAGGGGATGATCGCCGACGCCGCGGGGAACCTGACGATCGTCGCCGAGGGTGCGCCAAGCGGTGCGACCGAGAGCCGCGGCTGGACCTGGAGTGCCCGCGCAAACCGATGGAGCGAGTTCGCCATCGAACGCTCGGACGGGTTCGAGCCGACTGCGCTCGCGCTACTGCCGAGCCCGCAGCCAGCTGCGGGCGAGAAGGTCGATCATAGCCTCACGCTCCTGCTGGAGCGCCGCTATACCGAAGCGGACGGGCCGGCGGCGCGCATCTCCGTCCTCTTTCCGTCCATCATCAGCTACCGCATCGCCAGCTTCACTCTCGCCACACTCAGGCTGCCGCTCAGCGTCGACAACTTTGAATGTCTCGCTGTGCGCCCCGCGGGTGACGGCCAAACGTTCGTCTATATCCTCTCGGACGACAACCAATCCGACAAACAGCGCACCTTGCTGCTGCAGTTCCGGGCTCGCCTGCTGCCGTTCCAGACGCGGGCTGACTAGGGAAGGATCAAGCCGCCCGTTTGCGTCGGCGCTCGGCCGCGCCGGCGCGGCACTCGGCGACAAGGTCGAGCCAACGTTCGGTCACCATGCGGCAGAAATGCTCGCCCTCGGCGTAGTGCGCCTCGACCTCGGCGAGGACGCGGGCTTCCTCGGCCTCGGCGCCGGCGCCGAAATGGCGCTGCAGGGCGGGCCAGCAATCGCGCGGGAAGTTGCGGGCGTCGGTCTCCGTCACCTCCAGATGGAACTGGAAGCCGTAGGTCGTGCGGCCCAGACGGAAGGCCTGGTTGGCGCAGATGTCGTTACGCATCAGCAGCACGGCGCCATCCGGCAGGTCGAAGCTGTCCTCGTGCATCTGCATGATGCGCTGCTCAGCCGCGAGGCCGCTGAGCAGAGGATCCTGCTGACCGCCGTCCGTGATCTGCACTGGCAGGTAGCCGACCTCGCAGCCGCCGAAGCGGTAGACGGGCCGGCCGAAGGCGCGGGCGATCAGCTGCGCGCCGAGGCAGATGCCGAACAGCGGCTTGCCCTGGAGGTGGAAGCGGCGGATGAGCGGCAGCAGCCGGCGGAAGGCCGGATAGGCCGCGTCATCGCCGGCATGCATCGGCCCGCCGAGGATGATCATGCCATCGAAGTCGGCGGTGCTGCGCGGCAGCGCCTCGCGGCGATGGGGGAAGATGGTGGAGAGCGCCGCACCGCGCGCTTTGGCCACCTGGCCGACGATGCCGGCGGGCGTCACCGGGCAGCTCTGGACCACGAGCAGGCGCGCGGCCGCAAATTCGATGCCGATGGAGTCGTGGGCGAGCGGACGCCGCGCGCGGCGAGCTACAACCATTTCGAAGTCCCTCCAAGGTCCCGACCTCTGGCGAGGTCAGCCGATCCGAAAAGGACGCCTAACGTCGTAGCGTAACCCTGGGGTCGCGCCCCGGGGGCCATTGGCACGTGCGATTGCGTCTGGACGTTAGAGATATGATTCGGGTGGTTGAGATCAAGTGAAGATTTCGGCCTGCACGTGCGCCGTGCGTCCTTCGACAAGCTCAGGATGAGGAGAAATCTTTATGGCACGAAGAAAAGCCCTCATCCTGAGCTTGTCGAAGGACGCACCTTGCCGATCCCGGCAGAGGCCGGCGCCCCGCTAGGCCAAGTTCTGGCGGAAGAACGCCAGCGTGCGCTGCCAGGCGGCCTGGGCGTCGTCGCCGTCGTAGTTCTGGCCGGTGGGGTTGGCGAAGGCGTGGTTGGCCGCGTACCAGTGGATCTCCGCCGGCTTGCCGGCCTGCGCCATGGCGGCCGCGAAGCCGTCGACCATCTCCTTGTTGATCCACTGGTCCTGCTCGGCGAAATGGCCGAGCACCGGGCCGTGGAGGCTCTTGAGGTCGTCGGCCGTGCGGTCGACGCGGCCGTAATAGATCACGGTGGCGTCGACGGCATTGGCGATCGAGGCGTTGAGCGACCAGCCGCCGCCGAAGCACCAGCCGACGGTGCCGACCTTGCCGGTGGAGCGGCTGTCGGCCTTGAGCCAGGCGACCCAGGCGCCGAGCGTGTCGTCGGCCTGCGCCGCATCGACCGCCTTCATCAGGCTTTCGGCGCCCGCCGGATCGGTCGCGACCTTGCCGTCATAGAGATCGACGGCGAGGGCCAGGAAGCCCTCCTTGGCGAACTCGGCCGCCATGGTCTTGATCTCGTCGTTGAGACCCCACCATTCGTGGATCAACAGCACGGCGGGCGCCGGAGTCGTGGCCGGCACGGCGAGCGCGGCCGAGACGTTGCGGCCGCCGGGCGTCGTGACGCCGACGGTCTCCAGCGACTCGGCGGCCAGGGCGGCCAGCTTCGGATCGGCGAGGATGGTAGCCAGCGGCAGGCCGGCGATGCCGGTGACGATGGTGCGGCGTGCGAGTGCGGTCATGCTGATCGTCCTCCCTCCCATGAGTGATTTCGGCACAGTGTCGGCAGGAACCGGTGCCCGGGCAAATAACAGTTCTGTGTCCGCGGTTATGCCCCGCGCCGACCCCCCACCCTGCCCTCCCCCTCAAGGGGGGAGGGAATGACTGCGCTCGTCGCGTCCCATTCGGCGCGGACGGTTAGGTCGGGTTCGGCGGGGGCGCGGGTTGTGCGGGCGTGGGCGAATTGGGCGGGCGCGACGAGGCGGGAGAGAGCCCAGACGGCGGCGCCGCGGACCAAAGGGGACTCGTCGTCGAGGAGGGACTCGATGATCGGCATCACGGATGGGTCGTTGCTGTTGCCGAGGGCGATGAGGACGTTGCGGACAAAGCGGGCGCGGCCGGTGCGCTTGATGGGGGAGCCCGAGAAGAGGGTGCGGAAGGCGGCGTCGTCGAGCCGGGCGAGATCGGCGAGGCGGGGGGCGGTGAGCTCGGCGCGGGGCAGGAAGGCGTATTCGGCGGTGCGCGACGCGAACTTGTTCCAGGGGCAGACGGCGAGGCAGTCGTCGCAGCCATAGATGCGGTTGCCCATCGCCGGCCGGAACTCGCGGGGGATGGGACCCTTGTGCTCGATGGTGAGGTAGGAGATGCAGCGGCGGGCGTCGAGCCGGTAGGGGGCCGGGAAGGCCCGCGTGGGGCAGACGTCGAGGCAGGCCCGGCAGGTGCCGCAATGGTCTTGCTCGGGCGCGTCGGGCGGCAGGTCGAGCGTGGTGAAGATCTCGCCGAGGAAGAGCCAGGAGCCGTGTTGGCGCGAGACGAGGTTGGTGTGCTTGCCCTGCCAGCCGAGGCCGGCGCGCGCGGCCAGCGGCTTCTCCATGACCGGCGCGGTGTCGACGAAGACCTTGACCGCGCCGCCGTAGGTGGCCTGCAGCCAGCCCGCCAGCTGCTTCAGGCGGACCTTGACCACGTCGTGGTAGTCGCGGCCCTGGGCGTAGACCGAGACGGTGCCACGCTCGCGGCGCGACAGCGGCTCCAGCGGGTCGATGGCCGGGCCGTAGCCGAGGCCGAGGACGACGATGCTGCGCGCCTCCGGCCACAGCGCCTTCGGATCGACCCGGCGCTCGGCCTTGGCCGCGAGCCAGCCCATGTCGCCGTGCAGGCCGGCATCGAGGAACTGCCGCAGCCGCCGGCCGGACTCGCCGATGTCGGTGCCAGCGAAGCCGACCGCATCGAAGCCGAGCGCGCGCGCGTGATCGCGGATGGCGTCCTTGATCGCGATCGGGGTCGGAGTCATCCCCGGCCGCGATAGGGCACAACGCCCTGGTCCGGCAGCCACAGGCCCTTGGGCGCCGGGCCGGTCTGGTAGAACACGTCGATCGGGATGCCGCCGCGCGGATACCAGTAGCCGCCGATCCGGAGCCACGCCGGCTTCAGCGCCGCCACCAGGCGCCGGGCGATGCCGACCGTGCAGGCCTCGTGGAAGCCGCCGTGGTTGCGGAAGGCACCGAGGAAGAGCTTCAGCGACTTGCTCTCGACGAGGCGCGCCTTCGGCACGTAATCGATCACCAAGTGGGCGAAATCGGGCTGGCCGGTGATCGGGCAGAGGGTGGTGAACTCCGGCGCGGTGAAGCGCACGAGGTAGAGGGTGCCGGGATGCGGGTTGGGCACGGTCTCCAGGACCGCCGCCGCCGGCGAGGCCGGCAGGGCCGTCGGGCGGCCGAGCTGGGTGAGGCGGGGGCGGCGCTTCGCGGGCAGGCGGGGGCGAGCCATGGCGCGCACCCTATCCCCGCCCGCCGGACGGGGCCAACGGCGAAATGTGAGGATGGACAGAATTGGGCGGGGTGCGCTGGACGTGAAAACAAAACTTTACACATGGGTTGAAACAGCGCAGCGGATGGACGGGCGACCTGCCGGTCGCCCTACACCCTGTCGTGGGGCGCCCATTCCGGCAGCTATGCGAAGTGCAGTTCGGTGAAGTCGCCGGACTTCAGTGCGTCGATAGCGGCGGTTACTTCGGCGATGTTCTGTTGAATCTTCGGCCAGCTTGTCGTTGGCAGGACCAGAATGGCGAGATGCCGTCCCGCAACGTTCTGCTGGTAGCGCAGATTCTGGTCGGTCGTGACGAGGGCATCGAATTCAGTTTCGGCCATCGCGAGCAGATGACCGTTGTCAAACCCGGCCCAACCCATTTCGTGCGCGGTCTTGATAGTGTGGCTGACCAGATGGCGGCGAAGCGGTGCCGGAGTGCCCTGGTCGAAGAGAATCAGCATCGGCGCCAGGGTTTGGTCTCAGGCGACTTCCAGGCTTCGTTCCGCGTGCGCGAGGACGGCTTCGACCTGCTCCCGACTCACACCAGGGAACCACGCAAGGAAATCGTTGATGCTGGCACCATCCTCGAGATTTTCGAAGAGCGCCTTCACCGGCACGCGGGTGCCCTTGAACAGCCAAGCGCCGCTCACCTTTCCGGGCACGCGTTCGACGGCGGGGCATGTGCTCCAGTCCAGCATGGTTACAAGCTATGCTGCGCGGTGGGTGGGTGCAAGGGCAGGGCCGCGGTCGAACGGTCCGCGGGCGGCCACATGGGGCCGCCCCTACACGATGCGGCGACCGTGCGACGGAGGGACGGGCGGCTGCCTACAACTGTTGCGCCGACCTCACCCGATCGGCTCGATGTCGCCTCCCGCCTGCTCCGCCTCGAAGGCGGCGGTCCACGCGGCGAGGCGGCCCTCGGCGATGGCGGCGCGCAAGCCGGCCATCAGCTGCTGGTAGTAGTGCAAATTGTGCCAGGTGAGGAGCATTTGGCCGAGGATTTCTTCGGCGCGCCAGAGGTGGTGGAGGTAGGCGCGGCTGTAAGAGCGGCAGGCGGGGCAGGCGCAGGTCTCGTCGAGGGGGCGCGGGTCTTCGATGTGGCGGGCGTTGCGGATGTTGACGGCGCCGCGGCGGGTGAAGACCTGGCCGGTGCGGCCGGAGCGCGTCGGCAGCACGCAGTCGAACATGTCGATGCCGCGGCGCACGGCGCCGACGATGTCCGCCGGCTTGCCGACGCCCATGAGGTAGCGCGGGCGGTCGGCGGGGAGCAGCGGCACGGTGACGTCGAGCGTCTCGAACATCGCCGCCTGGCCCTCGCCGACGGCGAGGCCGCCGACGGCGTAGCCGTCGAAGCCGATGCGCACGAGGCCGGCGGCGGATTCGGCGCGCAAGCTCGGATAGACGCTGCCCTGGACGATGCCGAAGAGGCCGTGGCCGGGGCGCGGGCGGAAGGCCGCCTTCGAGCGCTCGGCCCAGCGCGTGGTGAGGCGCATGGAGTCGGCGGCCTTGCCCTCCTCGACCGGGAAGGGCGTGCATTCGTCGAGGACCATGGTGATGTCGGATCCCAGGGCGTGCTGGATCTGGATCGCGCGCTCCGGCGTCAGCACGTGCATCGCGCCGTCGATGTGGGAGCGGAAGGTGACGCCGGTCTCGTCGAGCGTGCGCAGCTCGGCCAGGGACATCACCTGGTAGCCGCCGGAATCCGTGAGGATGGCGCGCGGCCAGTTCATGAATTTGTGCAGGCCGCCGAGCTTCTCGACGCGCGCGGCGCCGGGGCGGAGCATCAGGTGATAGGTGTTGCCGAGGAGGATCTCGGCGCCGGTGGCGGCGACGGAGTCGGGGAGCATGGCCTTCACGGTGGCGGCGGTGCCGACGGGCATGAAGGCCGGCGTCTCGATCGTGCCGTGGGCGGTGGCGATGCGGCCGCGGCGGGCTGGGCCGTCGGCGGCGAGGAGGGTGAAGGCGAATTCGGTCATGGGCGGGGGAGGTGAACCGCGGAGACGCGGAGACGCAGAGGAAGGGATTTGAAACCGCAGATGAACGCGGATGAACGCGGATGACGGTTCTTGTTGTGCATCGATCGGTCTGGGCGCTCGAACGATCCCTTGTAGGGACGAGCGCCGCTCGCCCGTGTTCGTGCGCGACTCCGGCGATCGCGGCTGTGGCGAGACGGGCGAGCGCCGCTCGCCCCTACAAATTCACTTGGGTGCATCTGCGGGTTCATCGCTTCTCCGGGTGCAGGAGACAGCAGTCGCCGTAGGAATAGAAGCGGTATTGGGCGGATTTGGCGTGGGCGTAGGCGGCCTTCATGCGCTCCGTGCCGGCGAAGGCGCAGACCAGCATGAACAGGGTCGAGCGGGGGAGGTGGAAGTTGGTCAGCAGAAGGTCGACGGCCTTGAAGCGGTAGCCGGGGGTGATGAAGAGCGTGGTGTCGCCGGCGAAGGGACGGACGGCGCCGCGCTCGTCCGCGGCGCTCTCGAGCAGGCGCAGGCTCGTGGTGCCGACGGCGACGATGCGGCCGCCTCCTTCGCGCGTGCGCGCGATGGCGGCAGCGGCGGCTTCGTCGACGACGCCATGCTCCGCGTGCATGACGTGGTCCTTCGTGTCCTCGGCTTTGACCGGGAGGAAGGTGCCGGCGCCGACATGGAGCGTGACGGCGACGCGGGCGATGCCGCGGGCGTCGAGGGCGGCGAGCAATTCGGGCGTAAAGTGGAGGCCGGCGGTCGGCGCGGCCACGGCGCCGTCCTTCGCGGCGAAGACGGTCTGGTAGTCCTCGCGGTCGCGGGCGTCGGCGCCGGCCGGGCGCTTGATATAGGGCGGCAGCGGCATGCGGCCGACCTCGGCCAGCGCCGCCATCAGCGCGGCGCCGCCGCGGTCGAACACCAGCTCGACCTCGCCGCCCTCGCCCTTGTCGGTGACGGTGGCGGAAAGGCCGGCCGCGAAGGCGACGACGTCGCCGGGCTTCAACTTGCGCGCGGGGCGGGCGAAGGCGCGCCAGCGCGCCGCGGCCAGGCCCTTGTGCAGCGTCACCTCGATGGCGGCGGTCTCGCGATGGCCGAACAGCCGGGCGGGGATGACGCGCGTATCGTTGACGACGAGCAGGTCGCCGGGCCGCAGCAGCGCCGGCAGGTCGCGCACGACATGGTCATGCAAGGTCTCCGCGACCTCCAGGAGGCGCGCGGAATCGCGCGGCACGGCCGGACGGTCGGCGATCAGATGCGGCGGCAGCTCGAAATCGAAGAGATCGACGCGCATGCGCGCCCCCTCACCCTATCCCTCTCCCGCTCCCGCGGGAGAGGGGACGCTGTCGAGGCGGTCGGTTTCGATAGCCCCCTCGCCCGCGCAGCGGGAGAGGGTGGGGGTGAGGGCCTGTCGTCGTCAGGCCGCGGGCTTGGCGGCCGCCTTCTCGGCGGCGCGGGCGATGCGGTGCTTGAGGCGACGGGCGTCCTCGGGAAGCTTGCCGTCGGGCGTGTCCAGCAGGTAGGCGTCGAGGCCGCCATTGTGCTCGATGGTGCGGATGGCGTGCGGGGTCAGGCGCAGCCGCACCTGCTGGTTGAGGGCGTCGCTCACCAGCCGCGTCGACTGCAGGTTGGGCAGGAAGCGGCGCTTGGTCTTGTTGTTGGCATGGCTGACATTGTGGCCGGACTGGACGCCCTTGCCGGAAATCGAGCAGCGCCGGGACATGACGGTATCCTCTCATAAAGCGAAACGGGGCGGTGGTGCGCCCCGGTGCGAGCGGCGGGTTTTACGCTGCGCGCCCCGCCGCGTCAAGGGCCGCGACGGACGGCGGGGCGTTCGGCTTTCGAGGATCGCCGCGTCATTTCAAAGGCTTACGCCCTGCCGACGCGGCGCCCAGCAGCTCCGCCACCAGCGCGTCGGCGGCTGCGGTCGGACCGATCCGGCCGGCGGCGACGCGGGCCTCCAGATCGGCCAGGCGTCGCGCCGCCTCGGCATCCGCCCGCAGCGCGGCCAGCAGGCTCTCCGTCAGCTCGCGGCCGAGGGCCGCCTTCGCCTGGTCGCGGCGCCGGGCCTGCAGCCGGCCGCCTTCGGTCATCGCCTGGCGAAAGCGACCGACGGTCTCCCAGGCCTCGGCGATGCCCGCACCGGTCAGGGCCGAGCATTGCCGCACCTCCGGCGTCCAGCCGGGCGTCGGCGGATGCAGCAAGCGGAGCGCGTTGCCGTAGTCGGCGGCAGTGCGGCCCGCGGCGGCGGCGAGCTCGCCGTCGGCCTTGTTGACGAGGATGAGGTCGGCCAACTCGACGATGCCGCGCTTCATGCCCTGCAGGTCGTCGCCGGCGCCCGGCTGCAGCAGCAGCACGAACATGTCGACCATCTCCGACACCGCCGTCTCCGACTGGCCGACGCCGACGGTTTCGACGATCACCAGGTCGAACCCGGCAGCCTCGACGGCCGTGATCGACTCCCGCGTGCGGCGGGCGACACCGCCGAGGGTCTCGCCCGCCGGCGAGGGACGGATGAAGGCGCGCTCGTCCGCCGCCAGCCCGGCCATGCGCGTCTTGTCGCCGAGGATGGAGCCGCCGCCGCGTTTCGAGGAGGGATCGACGGCGAGCACGGCGACGCGCCGGCCCTGGCCGATGGCGTGCAGCCCGACGGCCTCGATGAAGGTCGACTTGCCGACGCCGGGCGCGCCCGAGATGCCGAGGCGGATCGACCGGCCGGCCCGCGGCAGCAGCGCCTCCAGCAGCGCCGCGGCTTCGGCCCTGTGATCGGCGCGCGTGGACTCGATGAGGGTAATCGCGCGGGCGAGAGCGCGGCGGTCACCGGCGATGGCGGTGGCGGCGAGATCGTCCGACTTCGGCTTGGGCGGCGACCGCTTCGTCATGGCCGGGCCATGTCTCCCGGCCGACTCAGGATTGGTTCACGCGGAGACGCGGAGGCGCGGAGGATATCGGCTGGCACGGGCGTTGTGCGTCCTTCGACAAGCTCAGGATGAGGGAAAATCTTCGTGGCACAAAGAAAGGCCCTCATCCTGAGCTTGTCGAAGGACGCACAGCGTTGCTCCAACGCTCGACTCTCCGCGTCTCCGCGTCTCCGCGTGCCGCGACCTTTCTGCCGCGTCTGCCTGTTCATTGCCGACGATCGGCCTGCGCCGCTCCCGGGCCCAACGGCTGGCCGTAGCTGAACTCGACGAAATTGCCGTCGGGGTCGCGCACACCGCAATAGTAGCCGACGGGAAACGGTTCCTCGCGCGGCGGCCAGACGAGCCGGCCGGCCGCCGCGGCCTTGTCGGCCAGGGCGTCGACGGCGGCGCGGCTCTCCAGCGCGAAGCCGAAATGGCTGTAGTCCTGCTCGGCCTGCCGGCGGCCGGGACCGCCGGGGATCATCACGAGGATGAAGTCGGCCTCCTTCCCCGGCTCGGCCAGCCAGACGACGCGATGGCCATGATCGCTGCGCTCATGCACGACCGTCATGCCGCAGTACTCGCGATAGAAGGCGATGCAGGCGTCGAGATCGCGGACATGGAGGGCGATGTGGGTGAGGGCCGGCGGCATGGCACCAGCCTACCCGGCGGGCCGGCGCGATGCATCAGGATCGTGCGTCGGGGTTGTGGCACCGCGCGCATCGACAGCGACCGCCGCATGCCTTACCGTAACGACGTCCTGCCATAGGGAACCATCATGGCGCAGACAGAGCCTGCCATTGCCGCGTCTCCCCGCCCGCGCGACCAGGCGCGGATCGCGGCGATTCGGCACGACGGACACGAGCTCACCGTCGAGTGGGCGGACGGACGGCGCAGCCGGTTCGCCGCCGTCTGGCTGCTCGACAACCGGCCGGACGGGCGCCACGGGCCGGACGGACAACGGCTGTTCGATATCGCGGCACTGCCGGAGGAGCCGGCGATCGCCGCAGCCGCGCCGTCGGCAAACGGCGTGGCCGTGACCTTCGCGCCGGATGGGCCGACCGTCACCTTCGCCGCCGACTGGCTGCGCGACCATGCCCTCGACGCCGCCTCGCGCGCGGAGCGGCGGCCGCGGCGGCGGCTGTGGGACAAGACGCTGGCGGCGCATCTGCCGACCGGCCGCTATGCCGAGGTGGCGCAGGGCGGCCGCGCCCTGGCGGCCTGGCTGCGGCAGGTGCAGGAGCTGGGATTCGCGCTGCTCACGGGCGTGCCGGCCGAGCAAGGCATGGTCTGCCGCGTCATCGCGCTATTCGGCCATGTGCGCGAGACCAACTACGGCCGGCTGTTCGACGTGGTGTCGGTGGAGAACCCGACCAACCTCGCCTATACCGGCCTCGCCCTGGGCAACCATACGGACAACCCCTATCGCGACCCGGTGCCGCAGCTGCAGCTGCTGCATTGCCTGGAGGCGGAGGCCGAGGGCGGCGAGTCCATCGTCGTCGACGGGTTCAACGCCGCCGAGCGGCTGCAGCGTGAGCAGCCGGAGGATTTCGCGCTGCTGACGCGCCACGCCGTGCCGTTCCGCTACGTCGAGACGGGCAAGGTCGATCTGCGCTGCACGGCGCCGCTGATCGAGCTCGACAGCGAGGGCGAACTGCGCGCGGTGCGCTACAACAACCGCTCCGCCGCGCCTTTCGACCTGCCGGAAGACGTCGTCGCGCCGTACTACCGCGCCTATCGCCGCTTCGGCCGACTGCTGCACGACGCCGATGCAATCGCCGGGTTCAAGCTCGCCGCCGGCGACCTGTTCATCGTCGACAACCAGCGGGTGCTGCATGGCCGCCGCGGCTTCGCCGCCGGCCGCCGCCATCTGCAGGGCGCCTATGCCGACAAGGACGGGCTGCTGAGCAAGCTGCGCGTGCTGGAGGGCGCATGATGCTTACAGAAGGGTGGGACCGGCGCCGTGCGTCCTTCGACAGGCTCAGGATGAGGGTCTTTCTTCGTGCCACAAAGATTTCCCCTCATCCTGAGCCTGTCGAAGGACGCAGGATTCGTCGTGCAGGCCGGAGATATGCGCTGTGACGTCCAGCATTGACCGCGTGGTTCAAGAGATCGAGGCGCTGTTCGCGCGCTGTGGTGGCGAATCCTACGGCGAGGGCGTGACCCAGCTAGAGCACGCGCTGCAGACCGCGGCGCTAGCCGAGGCCGAGGGTGCTGAGGACAGCCTCGTCGTCGCCGCGCTGCTGCACGACATCGGCCATTTCCTGCAGCCGACCGACGATTCCTACGGCTACCACAAGCACGACCGTTCCGGCGGCGACTGGCTGGCGCGCCATTTCGGCCCCGCGGTCAGCGAGCCCGTGCGGCTGCATGTCGCGGCGAAGCGCTATCTCTGCGCGACCGAGGCGGACTATTTCGCCAAGCTGTCGCCGGCCTCCATCCACTCGCTCGGCAAGCAGGGCGGCCCGATGTCGGCGGCGGAGGCGGCGTCGTTCGCGGCATCGCCGCATGCCGCGGCAGCCACCCGCCTGCGGCGGTGGGACGACGGCGGCAAGCTCGACGGCGTCAAGGTGCCGGATCTGCAGCATTATCGCGAACGGCTGGCGGCGCTGGCGTGCGGCTGATACCGGCGCCTTTACCTTCCGGAAACTTCTGGTTCCTAGGGTGGCGGCAGACCCACGGGGCTGCCAGCAACCCACCGCCATGCCGATGACCGCCGCCGCCACGCTCGGCCTCGAGATCCGCGACCTCGTCAAGCGGTTCGAGCGGCCCGCCGTCGACGGGCTCGACCTCCGCGTCCGCGGCGGCGAGTTCTACACGCTGCTCGGGCCCAACGGCGCCGGCAAGACGACGACCTTGCGGATGGTCACCGGCCTGCTGCGGCCGGACAGCGGCTCGATCGCGGTGTTCGGCATCGACGCCCTGGCCGATCCGGTGGCGGCGAAGCAGATCATGGCCTGGCTCTCCGACGAGCCCATGATCTACGACAAGCTCACGCCGCTCGAATATCTCGAGTTCGTCGCCGGCCTGTGGAGCGTCGATCCCGCCCTGGCCGAAACGCGCGCGCGCGACCTCATCGGCTGGCTCGGGCTGGAGGCGCACGCGCAGGAGCGCTGCGAGGGATTCTCCAAGGGCATGCGGCAGAAGGTGGCGCTCGCCGGCGCGCTCGTGCACGAGCCGAAGCTGATCATCCTGGACGAGCCGCTCACCGGACTCGACGCCGGCTCCGCCCGCCAGGTGAAGGAGGTGCTGCGCGAACGCGTACGCGCCGGCAGCACCGTCATCATGACCACACACATCCTGGAGGTGGCCGAGCGCATGGCCGACCGCATCGGCGTGATCGCCGGCGGCCGGCTGATCGCCGAGGGCACGCTGGAGGAGCTGCGCCGGCAGGCGGGCAAGAGCGGCAGCAGCCTGGAGGACACATTCCTCGCCCTGGTCGGCCAGGACGCCGCGGCGGCATGAGCCGGACCGGCACGCTGACCTGGTTCGCGCGGCACGAGTGCCGGCTGACCTGGCGCGACTGGCTTTACATGATGACGGCCGGGCGGCGGTATCGCGCGCGGCTGGTGGCGGCCGGGTTCGCTGGCTTCGTCGTCTTCATGCATCTGATCGCCTATTCGATGGTGGCGCGCTATGCCGCGGTGGGAGTCGATCCCGACAAGCCGGCGCTGATCGTCATCACCGGCAGCGCCGCGCTGTCCTGGTCGCTGATGCTGTCGCAGGCCATGGAGTCGGTGACGCGCGCCTTTTACAGCCGCGCCGACCTCGACCTCATCCTCTCCTCGCCGGTGTCGGCGCGCCGGCTCTTCGCCGTGCGCATCGCCGCGATGGCACTCTCGATCACCTGCATGTCCATGTTGTTGGCGGCGCCCTTCATCAACGTGCTGGCCGTGCAGGGTGGGCCGCGGTGGCTCGGCGCCTACGGCGTGGTCGCGGCGCTGGGGCTGGCGGCGACCGCGCTGGCCGTCGCCCTGACGATGGCGCTGTTCCGCACGCTCGGCCCGCGGCGCACGCGGCTGGCGGCGCAGATCATGGCGGCCGTGATCGGCGCCGCCTTCGTCATCGGCCTGCAGGTGGCGGCCATCCTCTCCTACGGCAACCTGTCGCGGACCGCCTTCCTGCAGTCGGCGGAGATGATGGCGCTGGCGCCCGACGTGAACAGCCTCCTCTGGTGGCCGGCGCGCGCGATCCTTGGCGATGCGGCGGCGCTGGCGGCCGTGCTCGGCGCGAGCCTCCTGCTGTTCGGCGGCGCCGTCGCCATCTTCGCGCCGCAGTTCGCACGCCATGCGATCGCCGCGGCTGGCCTGTCCCCGGCCGCCGCGCGGCGACAGCGGGCCCGGGCCGGCTTCCGGCGCGGCTCGCCGGCGCGCGCCCTTCGCCGCAAGGAGTGGATGCTGCTGATGCGCGATCCCTGGCTGCTGTCGCAGAGCCTGATGCAGCTGCTCTATCTGCTGCCGCCGGCGGTGTTGCTGTGGCGCAACTTCGCCCACGGCGCGGGCACCCTGGCCCTGCTCGCGCCGGTCCTGATCATGGCGGCCGGACAGCTGGCGGGCGGGTTGGCCTGGCTCGCCATTTCCGGCGAGGACGCGCCCGACCTCGTCGCGGCGGCGCCGGTGCCCGCCGGAGGCGTATTGCGCGCGAAGATCGAGGCCGTCATGGGCGGCATCGCCCTGCCGTTCGCACCGTTCGTCGCCGCTCTCGCCCTCGCGGCGCCCTTCTGCGCCCTGGTGACGACCGTCGGCATCGCCCTGGCGGCGGCATCGGCGACGGCGATCCAGCTCTGGTTCCGCACGCAGGCCAAGCGCAGCCACTTCCGCCGGCGCCAGACCTCGTCGCGGGTCGCGACCTTCGCGGAGGCGTTGTCGTCCATCACCTGGGCCGCGACCGGCGCCCTGGCCGCGGCGGGGTTATGGTTCGCCGCCGCGACGACCGGCGTCATCGCGATCGCCATCGTGGCGGGAGCAAGGATGATCGCCCCCGCGCGGGCATGAACGCTGTCAGAAGAGCCGGCGTCTCTACTGCCAGCCGGGCACGCCGGACATGTCGGGCAGGCGGTGGGCGATGCCCTTGTGGCAGTCGATGCAGGTCTTCTCACCGCTGACGAGGAAGCGCTCATGCGCCTCGACGGCCCGCTGGCTCTGGCGCGTGAAGTCCATCGACACCTCGCTGTGGCAGTTGCGGCATTCCAGGGAGTCGTTGGCCTTGAGGCGCGCCCATTCGTGCTGCGCCAGGACCAGGCGCTCATCGAGAAACTTCTCGCGGGTGCTGATCGTGCCGAAGATATGGCCCCACACCTCCTTCGAGGCCTGCATCTTGCGGGCGATCTTGTGCGTCCATTCGTGCGGAACGTGACAGTCCGGGCAGGTGGCGCGGACGCCGGACCGGTTGGTGAAGTGGATGGTGGTCTTCAGCTCCTGATAGACGTTGTCATGCATCTCGTGGCAGCCGATGCAGAAGGTCTCGGTGTTGGTGAGCTCCAGTGCCGTGTTGAAGCCGCCCCAGAAGACGATGCCGGCGACGAAGCCGGCGACGACGAGCGAGCCCAGGCTGAAATAGCGGCTGGGCGAACGCAGGGTCCGCCAGAACCGCTCGAGCAACGACAGCATCGCCCCTCCCCTATTGGCCGCTCTGGCTCGCCCGCATCAGGCTGTCGATGTCGACGAAGTCGTTCTCGACGGGCGGCGTCACGTCGAGCTGGGAGACGTGGCACTGCGTGCAGAAATAGCGGCGAGGCGAGACGGCGGCCAGGAACTGGCCGTCGCGATCCATGAAATGGGTGATGCTGATCATCGGCGCCTGCGACTCGCCGGTTCGCGCGCGGGCGTGACAGGACAGGCATTTGTTGCTGCGGGCGTCGATGACGTAACCGTCGGTCTCGTGCGGTATGACCGGCGGCTGCTCCGGATAGTTGCGCACCTCCCGCAGATCCGTGTTGCGTTCGGGCATCATGCGCGGCGCCGGTCCCTCCTCGGTCAGCGGCGTGTCGCCGCGGAGGGCCGAATAAGGTTCCTCGGCGAGCGCTGCCGCTACCGCGAGAGATACCGCGGCGGCGACAAAGCCGAGGCGGCTTGCCCAGCTCATGGCCGCCTCCTCACGCCCGCTCAACGCGGACCGCACATTTCTTGTAGTCGGTCTGCTTCGAGATCGGGTCGGTGGCGTCGAGCGTCACCTTGTTGATGAGCTGGCTCTCGTCGAACCAAGGCACGAACACGACGCCCTTCGGCATCTTGTTGCGCCCGCGCGTCTCGATCCGCGTACGGATATAACCGCGCCGTGAGACGACGCGGACCTCGTCGCCGCGCCGCAGGCCGAGCGTCTGCGCATCGTCCGGCTGCATGAAGCAGACGGCGTCGGGAAAGGCCTTGTACAGCTCCGGCACGCGCTGGGTCATGCTGCCGGAATGCCAATGCTCGAGCACGCGCCCGGTGACGAGCCAGAACGGGTACTCGCCGTCCGGCATCTCCGGCGGCGGCTCGTAGGGCAGGGCGAAGATGCGCGCCTTGCCGTCCTTGTTGCCGTAAAAGGCGACCCCGGCGCCGGCCGTCACGTAGGGGTCGTAGCCCTCGCGATAGCGCCATTTGGTCTCCTGGCCGTTGACCACCGGCCAGCGCAGGCCGCGCTCCTGGTGATAGCGATCGAAATCGGCCAGATCGTGCCCGTGGCCGCGGCCGAAGCTCGCATATTCCTCGAAGAGCCCTTTCTGCAGGTAGAAGCCGAACGCAGCCGCTTCGTCGTTGTCGTAGCCGGAATCGGCCGCCTCGGCCGGGAACCTGTCCACCTGGCCGTTGCGAAACAGAACGTCGAAGAGCGTCTTTCCGCGATAATCCGGCGTCTTGGCCAGCAGCTCCTCCGGCCACACCTCCTCGACCGCGAACCGCTTCGAGAACTCGACGATCTGCCAGAGGTCGGACCGCGCCTCGCCCGGCGCCTGCACCAGCTGATGCCAGAACTGCGTGCGCCGCTCGGCATTGCCGTAGGCGCCTTCCTTCTCCACCCACATGGCCGAGGGCAGCACCAGATCGGCCGCCTGCGCCGTCACCGTGGGGTAGACCTCCGACACGACGATGAAGTTCTCGGGATTGCGGTAGCCCGGCAGCGTCTCCTCGTTGCAGTTCGCCGCCGCCTGCATGTTGTTGTTCACCTGGACCCAGTAGGCGTTCAGCTTGCCGTCGCACAGCATGCGGTTCTGCTCGACCGCGTGATAGCCGGGCGTTTCGGGAACGGTGCCGTCCGGCAGCCGCCAGATGTGCTCCGCCGCGGCCCGGTGTTCCGGATTGGCGACGAGGAGATCGGCCGGCAGGCGGTGGGAGAAGGTGCCGACCTCGCGCGCCGTGCCGCAGGCCGAGGGCTGGCCGGTCAGCGAGAAGGGGCTGTTGCCGGGCTCGGCGATCTTCCCCGTCAGCAGGTGCAGGTTGTAGACGAGGTTGTTGCACCAGACGCCGCGCGTGTGCTGGTTGAACCCCATGGTCCAGAACGACACGACCTTGGTCTTCGGATCGGCATAGAGCTCGGCCAGCGCCTCCAGCCGCTCCTTTGGCACGCCCGACATCTCGTGCGCCCTGTCGAGCGTGTATTCGCCGACGAAGGCCGCATACTCCTCGTAGGTCATGTCCGAGGCCGCGTTGGGATCCGCGCGGTTGCGGGCGGGCGCTTCCTTCGGGTGCTCGGGCCGCAGGCCGTAGCCGATATCGGTAACGCCGCGGCGGAATATCGTGTGCCTGTCGACGAAGTCCTTGTTGACGCGGCCGGTCGCGATGATGTGATGGGCGATGTAGTTGAGGATCGCCAGGTCCGACTGCGGCACGAAGACCATGGGAATGTCGGCGAGGTCGAAGCAGCGGTGCTCGAAGGTGGAAAGCACGGCGACCTTGACATGCGGGGCGCTCAGCCGGCGGTCGGTGACGCGGGTCCACAGGATCGGGTGCATCTCCGCCATGTTCGAGCCCCAGAGCACGAAGGCGTCCGTGGCCTCGATGTCGTCGTAGCAGCCCATCGGCTCGTCCATGCCGAAGGTGCGCATGAACCCGCCGACCGCGGACGCCATGCAATGCCGGGCGTTGGGATCGATGTTGTTGGAGCGGAAGCCGGCCTTCATCAGCTTGACGGCCGCGTAACCCTCCCAGATCGTCCACTGGCCCGATCCGAACATGCCGACGGCCGTCGGTCCCTTCGCGCGCAGCGCCGCCTTGAACTTCTCCGCCATTACCGTGAACGCCTCGTCCCAGGAGACCGGCTCGAAGCTGCCGTTCTTATCGTACACGCCGTTCGTCTTGCGCAGCAGCGGCACGGTCAGGCGGTCGCGCCCGTACATGATCTTCGACAGGAAGTAGCCCTTGACGCAATTGAGGCCGCGATTGACCTCCGACTTGATGTCGCCGTGGGTCGCCACCACGCGGTTGTCGCGCGTCGCGACCATCACGCTGCAGCCGGTGCCGCAGAAGCGGCAGGGCGCCTTCGACCATTGGAGCTGGCTACGCGCGGCGTCCGTCACGACGTTCTGCGCCGCGGCCGGCAACGCGATGCCGGCGGCCGCGGCCGCAATGGCGGCGGCCTGCGCCTTCAGGAGATCACGCCGCCCGAGCGCTGGTCCGATCATGGTCGTCCTCCCTCTACCCCTTCGTCCATGGCATGAAAGACGAGCGACGCCGTGAAGACGCCGTCCATGGAATTGATCGTTTGAAGGCGATCGCCGATCGCCCGCTCGCTGTGGGCCGTCACCACGACGACCAGCTTGCCTCGGGGATCCACGCCATGCACCTCGGCGCCGGGAAGCGCCGCGATGGCGGCCGTCACCGCCGGCAAGGACGCCGGCCGGGCCTGCACGACGATGCTGGAGACGTGGAACTCGCCGGACTGCATCGCTCAGCCAGGCGGCGGCCCAGGGGGTCCGGCGATGGCCTGGTAGAGCCAGACGCACAAGCCGTAGCTTCCGACGAAGGCCACGACGAGCGCGGGCGCGATGACGACGGTTAAGAGGAGGAAGGTCAGCAGCTCGTCACGCCGCGTGGAACTGCCGGCCGCGGGCGCCGATGTGGGGTCGTCGGCCATCCGGGAACTCCCCAACAAACACACGATCGAAAGGGTTCTACCTCAGGCATGCCTCGGCCGTCACTAGGCACTTTGGGGCCTGATTGACGATCGTCAAGTCAGCTGTTCTCACGCGCCGGCAGCGGCGAGGCCGCGGCACGCAAAGACGCTACTTCGCGGCCGCTATGACTTTCTTCGCGGCTCCCTGCTCCGCCGCCTCCTGCTGGCGATGCCACATGGCGGCGTACTTGCCGGCATGGGCTAGCAGCTCGGCGTGGCGGCCGCGCTCGACGATGCGGCCCTCCTCCAGCACGATGATCTCGTCGGCATGGATCACGGTCGAGAGGCGGTGGGCGATGATCAGCGTGGTGCGGTCGGCCGAGACCTCGCGCAGGCTCTTCTGAATCTCTTTCTCGGTGTGCGTGTCCAATGCCGACGTGGCCTCGTCGAACAGCAGGATCGCCGGGCGCTTGAGGATGGTGCGGGCGATGGCGACGCGCTGCTTCTCGCCGCCGGAGAGCTTGAGGCCCCGCTCGCCGACCATGCTCCTGTAGCCGTCGGGCAGGCCCAGCACGAAGTCGTGGATGCGGGCCAGCTTCGCCGCCCGCTCGACCTCGTCCTTCGTCGCATCGGGGCGGCCGTAGGCGATGTTGTAGTAGATCGTGTCGTTGAACAGCACCGTGTCCTGTGGGACGATGCCGATGGCCGCGCGCAGACTCTGCTGCTGCACGTCGCGGATGTCCTGGCCGTCGATGGCGATGCGGCCGGCGTTCACGTCGTAGAAGCGGAACAGCAGGCGCGAGATCGTGGATTTGCCGGCGCCGCTGGGGCCGACGATGGCGACGGTCCTGCCCGGCGGCACCGTGAACGAGACGCCCTTGAGGATCGGGCGGCGCGGATCGTAGCCGAATTCTACGCTCTCGAACGCCACCTCCCCGCGCGCGATGCGCAGCGGCGGCGCGGCCGGTCTGTCCTCGACCTCGATGTCGACATGGAGCAGGCCGAACATCTTCTCCATGTCGATCAGCGCCTGGCGGATCTCGCGATAGACCATGCCGAGGAAATTGAGCGGCATGTAGAGCTGGATCAGGTAGGTGTTGACCAGCACGAAATCGCCGACGGTCATGGTGCCAGCGACGGCGCCGCGGGCGGCCATGCCCATCATGATGGTGACGCCGACGGCGATGATGACGGCCTGGCCGATGTTCAGCATCGACAGGGTGGTGCGGCTCATCACGCCGGCCTTCTCGTAGACCTGCAACGCCGCGTCATAGCGGCGGGCCTCGTGCTGCTCGTTGCTGAAATACTTGACCGTCTCGTAGTTGAGCAGACTGTCGATGGCCTTGGTGTTGGCCTCCTCGTCGGCCTCGTTCATGCGGCGGCGGAACTTGATGCGCCATTCGGTGACGACGAGCGTATAGGCGACGTAGCCGACGATGGTGACGAAGGTGACCAACGCGAACCAGAAATTGTAGAAGTTCCAGAGGATGCCGCAGACCAGCGCGATCTCCAGCAGGGTCGGCACGACATTGAACAGGACGAAGAACAGGAAATACTCGATGCCGTTGGCGCCACGCTCGATGACGCGCGACAGGCCGCCGGTCTGCCGCTCTAGGTGGAAGCGCAGGCTGAGCCGGTGCAGGTGGACGAAGGTGCGCAAGGCGACGCGGCGAATGGCGCGCTGCGCCACCTTGGCGAAGACGCCGTCGCGCAGCTCGGCGAAGGTCTGCGACAGCACGCGGGCGCCGCCATAGGCGAGCAGCATGCCGACCGGGAAGGCGATAACCGCGGCCTTGACCGACAGCGCGTCGACCATGCCCTTGAAGAAAATGGGGACATAGATGTTGGCGACCTTGGCGGCGACCAGGAACACGACCGCCAGCATCACCCGCACCCGCAGATCCCAGTCGTCCGCCGGCCAGAGATGCGGCAGCAGCTGCCGCAGGGCGGCGCGCTGGGCGGTCCGGGGCTGTCCGGTATCGGTGACGGCGGTCATCGCGGCGATTCATTGGCGCCTGCCGGCGCCAGACCCCTCACCCTATCCCTCTCCCACAAGGGGAGAGGGGACTCTGTTGGGAGGTCTTTCATTATGCCGCGAAAACTCTCCCTCATCCTGAGCTTGGTCCCCGGGTCAAACCTGGGGAAGGACGCACAATCGCTTTGCAGCCGGCCCATACGTCTGGTTTCGCGGAGGTGACTCTCCGCCGGCATCGATCCGCTTTCATCGGCGTCCATCTGCGGTTCCGAATCTCGGCCGTGCAGCATTGGCGAACGTCCGAATAGCTTATATGACAGGCGCCATGCCGCGCCAACCGCTCGACGTTCTCCGCACCGTCTTCGGCTTCCAGGATTTCCGTGGACACCAGGCGGAGATCATCGACCACGTCGTGGCCGGCGGCGACGCGCTGGTGCTGATGCCGACGGGCGGCGGCAAGTCGCTGTGCTACCAGGTGCCGGCGCTCTGTCGGGATGGCGTCGCCATCGTCGTCTCGCCGCTGATCGCGCTGATGCGCGACCAGGTGGAGGCGTTGCGCCAGCTCGGCGTGCGGGCGGCGGCGCTCAACTCCAGCATCCCCTTCGGCGAGGCGATGCGGATCGAGCGGCAGATGCGGGCCGGCGAGATCGATCTCGTCTATGTCGCGCCCGAGCGGCTGCTGACCGACGCCTTCCTGGAACTGCTCGATCGCTGCAAGCTGGCGCTCTTCGCCATCGACGAGGCGCACTGCGTCTCGCAATGGGGCCACGACTTCCGGCCGGAGTATCTGCAGCTCACGGTCCTGCACCAGCGTTTTCCGGCCGTGCCGCGCATCGCCCTCACCGCCACCGCCGACGCGCCGACGCGGCGCGACATCGTCGAGCGGCTGGATCTCGCGCGGGGCCGCGTCTTCGTCGCCGGCTTCGACCGCCCGAACATCCGCTACCGCGTGCAGTCCAAGGCCGACACGCGCGCGCAACTCCTGTCCTTCCTCGGCGCACACAGGGGCGCATCCGGCATCGTCTATTGCATGACCCGCAACAAGGTCGAGGACATCGCCGAGTGGCTGACCGGCAAGGGCTGGGCCGCCCTGCCCTATCATGCCGGCCTCGACAAGGCGATCCGCGACCGTCACCAGGACCGCTTCGTCAAGGAGGACGGCATCGTCGTGGTGGCGACCATCGCCTTCGGCATGGGCATCGACAAGCCGGACGTGCGCTTTGTCGTCCATCTCGACCTGCCGAAGAGTCTGGAGGCCTACTACCAGGAGACCGGCCGCGCCGGCCGCGACGGGCTGCCCTCCGAGGCCTTCATGCTCTACGGGCTGGAGGACGTCGCCAAGCTGCGCCAGCTCCTCGAAGCGTCGGACGCGCCCGACGCGCAGAAGCAGGTCGAGCGCCGCAAGCTCGACTCGCTGATCGGCTACTGCGAGACGGCGCGCTGCCGGCGGCAGGTGCTGCTGTCATATTTCGGCGAGACGCTCGCCGGCGCCTGCGGCAACTGCGACACCTGCCTGGAGCCGGTCGAGACCTTCGACGGCACCGAGCTGGCGCAGAAGGCGCTGTCCTGCGTCTACCGCACGGGCCAGCGCTTCGGCGTCGCCCACGTCGTCGACGTGCTACGCGGCGCCGATACCGAGAAGATCGGCCGCTTCGGCCATGCCGAGCTCAGCACCTACGGCATCGGCAAGGACCTCTCGGCCGGCGAATGGCGATCGGTGCTGCGCCAGCTGGTGGCCATGGGGCTCCTGGCGGTCGACATCGCCGGCCATGGCGGGCTCAAGTTCGGCGCCGATTGCCGCGCCGTCCTGCGCGGCGAACGCCGCATCGAGCTGCGCCGCGACAGCCTGCGGCCGCGGCCGAAGAAGGAAAAGGCGGCGACGGCGATCACCGTCGGCCCGGCCGACAAGAGCCTCTTCGAGGCCCTGCGCGCCAAGCGCATGACGCTGGCCAAGGCCCAGGGTGTCCCGCCCTACGTCATCTTCCACGATACCACGCTGATGGCGATGGCCGCCGCCAGACCGCGCGACCTCGACGCCTTCGCCCAGCTGCCGGGTGTCGGCGGCGCCAAGCTGTTGCGCTATGCCAACGTCTTCTTAGCCGTCATCGCCGGTCATGAATCCGAAACCGGACCTCCGTGAGCGTGTGCTCAAGGCTCCGGGATGCCGAGGTCGCGGCAAATCTTCCGGGCGAGGAGATCATTGATCTCTCGATGACGCGGAACGGTCGAGGACTTCCCCTGCGACCGGTTAACATAGACGGAATGCCTCGCGCCTTCGCGGTGGAGCACGCACCCGTGTTGCTCAAGACGGCGGATCAGATCACGACGCTTCATGAGCCGCGAGAATCAGACGCTCGCGGATCACATCTTTTCCTCGAATACGATCTTCGGTGAGCGCGCGATTCGCTTCGAGTACGAGTTCGACGGCCTCAGTCAGGTTCTCGCGAGCTTCCTTCAGGGTTCGCGCCTGGACGTTTGCGCCCGGCAACTCTTCGACGAACCCGATGTACCCTTCGGGAGTCTTCTGAAACACGGCAGTCAACTTCATCACACGACCCGCCAATGGATGACACCCCTTAAATCTAGCACGAGCCAAGGACAAGGGCGAACATCTTCTGGCAGTGTCTCAGTTTGAATTCTGCAATCCTGCTGGCCACCTAGAACGTTTCCGCATGGACACTCCCGTAGGTTCGCTTCGACCGCGCCGCAACGGCAATCGCGATCGTCAGCTCGCCTTG
Source organism: Dongiaceae bacterium (assembly GCA_050180895.1). Taxonomy (GTDB): domain Bacteria; phylum Pseudomonadota; class Alphaproteobacteria; order Dongiales; family Dongiaceae; genus JBGPEQ01. The sequence continues at coordinate 28,019 of JBFXDS010000015.1, read as the reverse complement.
CGGTGGCCGGTGCGGTCGAGGGAGCGGGAGAGGACGAGGTAGAGCTTGCCGACGTCGGCGGTGATGAAGGTGGCGTTGAGGACGGACTCGGGATCGGCGGTGTTGGATTCGCGCAGCAGGTCCTCGAACTTGCCCATGTAGCGCGTGACCATGTCGCGGAAGCGGTCGTCGCGGTCGTAGCGCTGCTCGATCGCGGGAATGGTGTAGCTGTCCTTGAGGCGGAACAGGCGGCGGGCGAAGACCGAGCGGTCGCCCTGGCGGTACGCCTTCCAGATGTCCTCGGGGATGTCGGAATCGAGCAGCCGGTGGATGTCGAGGGCGAGCGTGTTGAGCTCGTCGATCATCGACGAGGCGGTGCGCAGGAACTGGTCGCGCACGGTGCGCTGCTGGTTGCGCTGCAGGGCTTCCGTGCGCTCGGCGATGACCGCCGCCGTCTGCGCCAGGCTCTCGCTCTCGGCGCGCAGATGCTGCGCCAGGTCCTCGGCCGCGGTCGCCGCCTGGGTGACGGCGCCGCCGAGCATGACCGACTGCTTCTCGAAGACGGCGCCGAGCTCGCCGGCGCGGGCGAGCGCGCGGTCGGCGGCGGCGATCAGCGACTCGCCGCGGCGGTCCAGCAGGTCGCCGATCTCGGCCATGCGCAGGTTGACCTGCTCGACGACGCCGGTGATGTCGGCGGCTTGGTTGTGGATCTCCTCATGGACGGCGATCCCGTCGGCGCGCGCCGCCGCCAACGCCGCCGTCAGCTCCGCCGCCTGCTGGCCGACGCCGGCCCTGGCATCGGCAGCGAGCGTCCGGATCTCGGTGATGATGCGCGCGAGGTCGGCGATCTCCTGGCCGACCGCGGACTTGACGCCGCCGAGCTGATCGACCGTGCCGTGCATCGCCTGCATCAGCGACTGGGCGTCCTCGCGGGCGTCGCGGCCGATCTCCATGGCCTGGCGGACCGCATCGCCGGCGGCCACCGCCACCTCGCCGACCAGCGACCGCACGGTCGTCCGCAACTCGTCGATGCGGCCGATGCCCTGGGCCGTCGCCATGCCGACCTCTTCGGCCTGCGAGCGCAGGGCCTGGTTGACCGACTCGACGCGCTCGACGGCGCTCGCCGTCGTCGCAACGATGGCATCGGCCTGCTGCCGCCAGCCTGCGCCGGTCGACTCCATCCGCGCGCCGGCCTCGTTGACCGCGGCCTGGATCTCGCCGACGCGTCCGGCCAGCGCCTGCGCCATGCCGGCCATCCGCGCCTCGGTCGCCTCGACCGCCGACTGCAGGGATTCCGCCTGCGCCGTCACCAGGCGCTGCACCTCCTGGCTGCCCGCCGCGGCGCGGGCGAAGACATTCGAGAGATCCGCGGCCTGCTGATCGAGGATCGCGCGCAGATTGGCCGCCTCCTCGCCTGCCGTCCGCGCCGCCTGGATGAGGCCGGCGGCATGCCCCTCGAACGCGGCGCCGATGCCGGACGTGTCCGCGGTGACGCGCGCCGCCGCTGCCGAGATGTCGTCGAGCTGCTGGCGCAGGGCGCCGCGCAACGAGGCGGTATCCGATTCCGCCGCGGCCACGGTGCGGGCGAGCTGCTCGCGCTCGCGCTCGACCATGGCGACGAGGCGCGCGGTGTGCTCCGCGGCTTCGCTCGTGACGGCCTTCAATCCGGCGGCGCCCTCGGCGACCACGTCACGCAGGGAGGTCGTCAATGCGGCGAACTCCCGTCTCAGCACGGTCGCCGCCTCGGCGGCCTCGCGCCGGCCATCGGCCAGCGTCGCCTTCAGCGACCCCGTTTGATCCTGCGCGGCGGCCGCGATGACGCCGAAGCTGGCGGCGGCCTGCTCGGCCGCTGCGGCAAGTTCGGACGCCTGCTCGCGGGTGACGCCCTGCAGGCGTTCGCCCTGCTCGGCCATGCGGTCGAACAGGGTGCCGATGGACTGGGCCTCGCTGCCGAGCTTCGCCGCCACGGCGGCGGCGCCTGCTGCGGCGGCGGCGGCAACCTCCTGCGCCTGCGCACGGACCGAGTCGCGCGCGCCCGCGACCTGCGCCGCCAGCCGGTCCGACATGTCGGCAAACTGCTGGAGATGGGCCTGCGATTCGGACTTGAAACGCTCCGCCGCCGCCGTCGCCGCCGCGATCATCCGATCGCCCTGCTGGCCGGCCGCGGCCGGCAGGCTTGCCAACCGCCCTTCGAGCGCGCCGGCGACCGCCGCGATCTCGTCCGCCTGCCGCGCGAGCGCCTGTCGCAGCTGCTCGGCGGCGGCGGCGGCGGCAGCCTGCGTGGTCTCGACCTGGGCACGCGTCGCGGCCTCGAGTGCCGCGGTACGTGCACTTGCCTGATCGAGGCTCGCCACCAGCGACTTGTCGAGATCGCCGATGGTCCGCTTGAACCGGTCGGCGGCGACGCCGGCCGCCTGGACGAGACCGTCGCCATGCCGCTCCATGGCCTGCTGCACCGAGCGGCCCTGGTCGGCGGCGGTGTCGACGGCAGCCGTCATGCTCGTCTCCAGGCCCTGGACGACGTCGGCGAAGCGGGCGGCCGCGGCGGCGGCCGCCCCGGCGAGGCCCTCGGCCTGCCGCTGCAGGCCCTCCTCCACCGATCCCACCCGTGCCGCCGCCGATGCCGATGTGGCGGCCAGGCTGCTTTCGATGTTCTGCGCGGCCGCCTTCAATCGCTCGGCGGCCGCCAGCGACGCGCGGTCCAGGCCGTCGGCCTGGCTCGTCACCGCCTGCTGCAGCGACTCGTTCCGCGCCGTCGCCGTATCGACCGCGGCGGCAATGCTGCCGGCCAGCTCGTCGACCGCCTCCCGGAACCGGTCGGCCGCCGACTTCGCGGCACCGGCCAGGTCGTCGGCATGCAGGAGGATCGAGTCCTGCACGGCGGCACTGCGCGCCGCGGCGGCCGACGCCGCCGCGTCCATGCCCGCCTCCAGGCTGCCGACCTCCTGCTTGAAGCGGTCGATGATCGTGGTCGCGCTGCCCGCGAGCCCCTCGGACTGACGTTGCAGCGCCTGCTGGACCGACGCGCTGCCGGTGGCGGCGGATTCCATCGCCGCGAGCATCGAGTCCTGCAGCTTGGCGATGGAGTCGCGAACCTGATCGACGATCGCGGCGGCGGCGCCCGTGAGGCCATCGGCATGGGTCTGCACCGCCCCCGTGAGCGCCTCCTGCACGGAGGTGCCCTTGACGGCGGCGGCCGCGACGGCCTGGTCGATGGCACGCTTCATGTCGGCGATTGCGGCGGCGAAGCGCTCCGTCGCGCCGGCCGCCGTTGCGGTCAAGCCTTCGGCGTGCTGCTGCATGGCTTGTTGCAGGACCTGCTGCACCGACGATCCCTTCGCCGCGGCCGCCTCGGCCGTCGCATTGATCTCGCCCTGCAGCTCCGCGACGGCGGACCTGAACCCGTCGGTCACGGCAGCCGATGTCAGCGCCAAGCGGTCGGCCTGCTGCTGCAGCGCCTTGTTCAGCGCCTCCTCGACCGACGCGCCGCGCACCGCCGCCGCCTCGACCGCCGCGCCCATGCCCCTCTGGATGCCGGCGATCGCCTCGTTGACGCGTTCCGCTCCCGCCGCCACGGCGCCGGTCAGCGCCTCGGCATGGCGTCGCATCGCCTGCTGCAGGTTCTGCTCCACCGCGACGCTGTTGGCCGCGGCGGCGTCCACCGCCGCGCCGATGCCGCCTTCCAGCCCGGCGATGCTCTCCTTGAAGCGATCGGTCGCCGCAGCAGCGGCGGCGGCCAGCTGATCGGCGTGCAGCAGGATCGAATCCTGCACCGACGCGCTCTTGGCCGCGGCGGCGTCGGCGGCGCCGGTCATGTCCGACTCCAGGCTGCGCATCGCCGCCTTGAACCGGGCGACGGCCGCCGTCGCGGCGACGGCCAAGCCGTCGGCCTGGACCTGCACCGCCTGCTGGAGCGACGCACCTTGCTCCGCCACTGATTCGGTCGCCGTCGCCATCTTGCTTTCGAGGCCGCGCAGGGAGTCGCCGAACCGTTCGGCCGCGGCGGCGGCCGCGGCCGTCAGCGTCTCCGCCTGGTCCTTGACGACAGCATCGAGCGAATCGGTGCGGATCGTCACGGCGTCGACGGCGCCTGCGATATCGGCTTCCAGGGTCTGCAGCGCCGCCTTGAAGCGGTCGAGCGCGGCGGACGCCGCCGTCGACAACAGATCCGCCTGCCTCGTCGTTTCCGCACGCAGCGCATCGCCGCGCGCCGCCGCAGCGGCTGCAGTGCCGTCGATATGCGCCGCCAGGCCCTGCAGCGATTCGGCGACGCGGGCGGCGCTGCGCTGGCTGGCGCTATCGAGCGCCGCCGCATGATCGCGCAGGGCCGCCTGCGCGGCAGCCCCCTGCGCCACCGTCCGCTCGACCAGGCCGGCAAGCTGCTCGCCCTGCGCCCGCACGGTCTTGGCGATGCCCTGCGCCGCGACCGTCACCGTCTCGGCCAGCGCCGTGGTCTCGGCGCGCGCGGCTTCGACCAAGCCGGCACGCTGGCCGGCGAGGTCCTTCGACAGGTCGGACATGTCCTTGGCCTGCGCGGTCATCGCCTGCTTCAGCTGCTCGATGGCAGCGGTCAGTTGCGCCGCCGACTCGGCGACCTCCTTCGAGTGCTGGCGGTAGAATTGGCCGGTCATCGCCACGGCACGGGTCGCATCGGTCGAAGAATCGCGCAGCGCTTCGGCCTGGCGGCGCAACTCGGCCGTCACCGCCGCCGCCTGGTCCAGCGCGACGCCGGCGGAGCCGCCGACGCGGTCCAGAGTCGGCGCGCCGTGCGACTCCCGTCCCCAACCCGTCAGCATCACGATGACGCCAAGAACGGCCAGCGGTGCCACGATGCCGGCGATGACGCCGCCGAGGTCTCCGGGGGAGAGCGCGAAGACGTTCGCCAGACCGAAGCGCCACTGCAGGTAGATGCCGACCGCAACGAGCCACGCCACCGCCAGAGCCGGCACGATGACCGAGCGCGACGAGGGGGGCTTGGTGAGAAGAACCATCGATCCGTCCTATGCGGCCTTGCGGCGACGTCGGATCAACCCGAGGATCTCCGATGCCGCCAGCGGGATATTGGTGCCGGGTCCGTAGATCGCCGCGACGCCGGCCGTCGTCAGCGCTTCGTAGTCCTGCGGCGGGATGACGCCGCCGCAGATGACCAGGATGTCGTCCGCCTTGGCCGCGCGCAGCGCCTGGATCAGCTGCGGCACCAGCGTCTTGTGGCCGGCGGCCTGCGACGAGACGCCGATGACGTGGACGTCGTTCTCGATCGCCTGGCGCGCCGCCTCTTCCGGCGTCTGGAAGAGCGGCCCGACGTCGACGTCGAAGCCGATGTCGGCAAAGGCGGAGGCGATGATCTTGGCGCCGCGGTCGTGACCGTCCTGGCCGAGCTTGACGACCAGCAGGCGCGGCCGGCGGCCCTCCTCCTCGGCGAAGGCGCGGACCTCGGCCTGGATGCGGGCAAAGCCGGTGTCGCCGGCATAGGCCGCGCCGTAGACGCCGGAGATGCTGCGGGTCGTGGCGCGGTGACGGGTGAACACCTTTTCGAGCGCGTCGGAGATCTCGCCAACGGTGGCACGGGCGCGCGTCGCCTCGACGGCCAGGGCGAGCAGATTGCCCTCGCCGCTCGACGCGGATCGAGTCAGCGCATCGATCGCAGCCCGCCAGCGGCTCTCGTCGCGGCTCTTTCGGATCTGCTGCAGGCGTTCCACCTGCTGCGTGCGCACGCGGCTGTTGTCGACATCGAGCAGCTGCGCCGGCTTCGTGTCCTCGGCCGCGCGGTACTTATTGACGCCGACGATGACCTCCTGGCCGCGGTCGACGCGCGCCTGTCGCCGGGCGGCCGCCTCCTCGATGCGCAGCTTCGGCATCCCGGATTCGACGGCCTTGGTCATCCCGCCCAGGGACTCCACCTCGTCGATCAGCTTGCGGGCCTCGGCTGCGAGGCTCGCCGTCAAGGACTCGACATAGTAGCTGCCGCCCAGCGGATCGATCACGCGCGTGATGCCCGTCTCCTCCTGGAGAATCAGCTGGGTATTGCGGGCGATGCGCGCGGAAAACGGCGTGGGCAGGGCGAGTGCCTCGTCGAGCGCGTTGGTGTGCAGCGATTGCGTGCCGCCGAGCGCCGCAGCCAGGGCCTCGATCGTGGTGCGGATGACGTTGTTGTAGGGGTCCTGCTCGGTCAGGCTGACGCCCGACGTCTGGCAGTGGGTGCGCAGCGCCAGGCTCTCCGGCTTCTGCGGGTCGAACTGTTGCATCAACTGCGCCCACAGCAGCCGGGCCGCCCGCAGCTTGGCGACCTCCATGAAGAAATTCATGCCGATCGCGAAGAAGAAGGAGAGCCGCGGTGCGAACGCGTCGATCTCGAGGCCGCGCGTCAGCGCCGCGCGCACATACTCGATGCCGTCGGCGAGGGTGAAGGCCAGCTCCTGCACCGCCGTCGCCCCGGCCTCCTGCATGTGGTAGCCGGAAATCGAGATCGAGTTGAACTTCGGCATGTGCTTCGCCGTATAGGCGATGATATCGGCCACGATCCGCATCGAGGGCGCCGGCGGATAGATGTAGGTGTTGCGGACCATGAACTCCTTGAGGATGTCGTTCTGGATCGTGCCGGCGAGCTTGGCCTGGGGCACGCCCTGCTCCTCGGCGGCGACGATGTAGCCGGCCAGCACCGGCAGCACGGCGCCGTTCATGGTCATGGACACGCTCATGCGGTCGAGCGGGATGCCCTCGAAGAGGATCTTCATGTCCTCGACGGAATCGATCGCGACGCCGGCCTTGCCGACGTCGCCGACGACCCGCGGATGGTCCGAATCGTAGCCGCGGTGGGTGGCAAGGTCGAAGGCGACCGAGAGACCCATCTGCCCCTCGGCCAGGTTCTGCCGGTAGAACGCATTGGAATCCTCGGCCGTGGAGAAGCCGGCATATTGCCGCACGGTCCAGGGCCGGTTGGCGTACATCGTCGCACGCGGACCGCGGACGAACGGCGCGAGACCCGGCAGGCTCGACAGATGACCCAGCTGCTCAAGGTCCGCCGCCGTGTAGAGCGGCTTGACGGCGATCCCCTCCGGAGTCTGCCAAGTCAGCGACTCGAGGGGCCGATCGGCCAATTCGCGGCGCGCCAGAGCCTCCCAGTCGCCCAGCGCAGGATTTGAGGTCTTCCGCACCAAAGTGCCTCAGCCCGTTGATTCGCCACCAGTATAGTGGAGTCATACGGCGCGCGTCCACGACACCCTCCGGGGCGGCGCAGGCCGGACGCAGCCGCTGCCGGCGGCGCCGAGTGCCGCGACAAGGCAGACGCCGCCTGGTTTTGCGGGTCGTGGGCCGAACGTGAGACGCGGTTAGCGGTCGCCGACCGGAAACGCCTGACGCGAGCCGCGGATGCCGCTCAGGGCATCGCCCGACGGCTGGATCGCGCGCGGCGACGCACCAACGGAGGCGCCGTCACGGCCGGCCTCGGGGCTGGCTTCGCCGTCGGATGCGTCGAGCAGGGCTATCTTCCCGCAGTAGCGACAGGCCAGCACCGATCCCCCGCTGCCGACCGGGATCCGGAATGCACGGCTGCCGCAGTGGCCGCAGACGCGTTCGAGTGGTCCGTTCAGGCGCATCGGCACTCCTCCGACGCCACGCAGTACAGCACAGACCCGTTGCGGCGCGATGACAGCCGTCTCGGAATCGGTCATCGGCGATCGCCGGCCGTCGGATCGACCGCCAGCGCATGCGTCGACTGCCACAGGAATTCCGTCGCCGCCCGATGGTCGGGCAGTGCACGCAACCGCTCGTTGGCGATGACGTCGCCGATGGTAACAGCAAGCCGGGCGCCGATCTTGTTGCGCACCTCGTGGAACAGGAGCGCGTATCTCAGCGTCTGGTGAATTTGAGCGGCGATCTGGAAGAGCCGGCTGTTCTGGCCGCCGAAGAAAACGGGTAGCGCGGCGGCGCCGGTGGCGAGCACCAGCTTGGCGGCCAGGGTGCCCCAGGGCCGCTCGACCGCCGGGCCGGTGAAGCTCGCAGCAGCGGCGACGCCGCCGGCCGGGAAGACGATGAGCGCCCCGCCCCGGTCGAGGAGATCGCGCGCCTGACGACGCGAGCGCACATTGTTGGCCGTGGCCTCGGGCGTGCCGGAGAAATCGACCGGGAGGACGTGCGGCCGTACTTCGAGCGCCTGATGCAGGATGCGGTGCGTCATGATCTGGAAGTCGCTGCGGACCTGCGCGATCATCCAGCCGAGGACGAGGCCATCGACGACGCCGAACGGGTGGTTGGCGACGATGACGAGCGGGCCGGTCGCGGGCACGCAGACGGACGGTTCCCGGTTCAGCCTGAGGTCGAGCTCCAGCGCCGCAATGGCGTCTTGCCAGAACAGCCGGTGCGGACGCTGCAGCTCGACATAGTCCTCGTACATCCGGCGGATCCGCGGCTGGCCGGTGCAGCGCTCGACGAGACGGATGATGTGCTGACTGACCCGGCCGACCTCGTCGGAGGCATAGGTGAAACGCGGCGGCGACTCCCGGGGGAGAACGCCATCGAGGGCCTCATCGGCTGCGAACGGTCCTGTCACACCCCCTGTCTACGCGAAGAATGTTGCAGGTTTGTGGAGGGCAATAGCGCGTCCTTGCCATCGGCGCGTCGCTTTGGATCCACATTTCCGTCCAGATCTGCGGCGATCCTGACGGTCGCGGCGGTTGCCGAATCGTGACCGCGGTCACAGCCGTTTACCGGCCCTTTACGGTATCTGAGGTTGAATCCGGTGCCGGAAACCGGACCGGCTCCAATCGCGCGTGGGATCCTTGCGGACCGTCCTTCATGCCCTTGCCCTGCTGCCGCTGTGCGCCCCGCTGGCGGGCTGCGGCACCAATGTGCAGTGGCTGCTGGCGGAGGAAAGCCGGCTGACGCCCGAGGCCGACCGGCTGGCAACGACGGCCGAGGCGCTGGGCACCGGCATCGAACAGGCCGTCTACGACGCCGAAGACGACAAGCTGGAGGCCTGCCGGTTCCTGACCGAAGCGACGGTCGACCGGATGCAGCGCGAGCCGACCTTCGCCGAGCAGTTCGTCTCCGATCTGTCGTCGGTCGTCGTGCTGATGATTCCGGTCGGCACGGTCGAGCGCTGCGCCGATTCGCTCGATGCCTATCGCACCTCCATCGCCCGGCTCGAACGCCAACTGATCGAGCTCGGCGTCCTCGCCCGCGCCCCGGAGACGGAGCCCGACGGCAGCAGCTGACGCCACGCGACGGCACCGGCGCCCATCCGCCAGAATCCGATAGTCCCGGCCGCACGGGCCATGGCGAGCCCCCCGGCTTTTCGTCACGAGCGGCCGAATTTGATAGTAGACTTGCGGCGTCGACCCGCGGATGTCCCCATACCATCGGCACGACGAATGCGGGAGAGTTGCGGCTCGCACTGGAGCCCGGCCGTGAGATACTTTCGCGCACCGCATTCGACAGATTCGTTTCGCTCCTCGCGCCGGTGCCGCGCGGCGGCGGCCATGGCCCTGTGCCTTCCGCTGCTTGCCTGCGGGACCGACGTCGAATTGCTGCTCGCGCGCGACAGCCTGCTCGTCGCCAGAGCCGACAGGGTGGCCGACGCTGGCGAAACCGCCGCACCCGACCTGACGACGGAGATGTACGATGCCGAGGACGCGAAACGCGCCGCCTGCGAGACCATCTATGCGCCGATTGCCGCGTACATGACGGCGCCGCCGTCGTTCGGCGAGGAGCTCGCCGCCGATGTCGGCGCCTTCGTCGCCTACATCGTCCCGATTCCGTCGGTCGAACGCTGCGCCGAAGCCCAGGCACAGTATCGGAAGGCCGTGGAGGCCCTGGAGCAGCGCGTCGGCGAGAGCGAAGCCGGCGGCCAGTGATCCCCGCCGCGCCGCTATGGCATTCACAATCTCTGCAGGACCATCCTGCGTCCTTCGACAGGCTCAGGATGAGGGAAAATCTTGGTGGCACGAAGAAAATCCCGAAGGACGCAGGTTGCCCATCCGATTCTCCTCCGTGAATGACTCAGCGGCGACGCCGTCAGCGACCGGGCGGAGGCGCGCCGACGACGCGAAGGAAGGACACCGGCTGTTCGAAACCCTTGACCGGCGCGACCTCGTCGCGCCGGGCGCGCCCGTGCAGGGCGGCCGCCACGGCCGGGTCTTCGGCCAGCGCCCGGGACAGGACGATGTCGCCGCCGACGCTCTGCGCCTGCAGGCGGGCCGCGAGATTCACCGTCGACCCGAAATAGTCGAGCCGCTCGTTCAGCGTGACGGCGATGCACGGGCCCTTGTGCAGGCCCAGCTTGATGACGATCGCCTCGCCGCCGTTGCCGGCGTTGAACTCGGCGACCTTGTCCTGGATCGACAGCGCCGCGCGGATCGCCTGGCCGGGATCGGCGAAGGCGGCCATGACGGCATCGCCGATGGTCTTGACGATGGCGCCGTCCTGTTCGCGGATGCGCGCGGCGAGGAAGGCGAAGTGGTCGCGCACGAGATGGTAGGCCCTGGCGTCGCCGACGCGCTCGTAGAACGCCGTCGATCCCTTGAGGTCGGTGAACATCAAGGTGATCTCGCCGATGCCGACATCGTCGCCCGGCCGCAGCGTCTCGCTGGCGAACAGGTCGCGGAACGCCTGCAGCGCGGTGATGCGGTCGGCGGTCAGCGCGTCCTTGACCCAGGCGCGCTCCTCCACGATGAGCGTCAACGGCCGGCGACTGCGGTTGGTCAGGCGCAGCATCCGATCCGGCGCCGGCGGGCCGGCCGCGATTTCGTCGGGACCAACGATCACCTCCGGGAAGCCGCCCTGCTCCCAGGCGACGGTCCGCTCCGGGCCCGGCTCCAGCGTGCGCAGGCGGTAGTCGCCGGGCGGCAGCTCCGCCGCCACGTCCCGCGACTGGCCGGCCTCGAGCGTGACATGGGCCTTGATGTGCGGCGTCGACATCGGCCCGAACAGGCAATACTGGCCGCCGGCGATCGGCCGCACCGCCGCCGTCGGCCGGAAGCTGGCCTCGACGTTGCGGGAGAAGTCGCGCCCGTAGTCGATGTTGCAGGTCGAGCAATGGGCGCCGGCCGGCAGCCGGTCGAGCGCCGCGGCTGAGGCCTTCGCCACGCGGCAGCGGGGACAGAGCAGGTCCCAGCGCAGCTCGAGCAGTCCGCTCTTCACCGCCTGCAGGCACAGCTCGACCACGGCGCGCATCTCCAGCCGCCATTCGCGGGCCAGCTTCAGCGGCCGGATCTGCCAGAGGTCGACCTCCTGGGCCATGAAAATGAAATCGGCGAGCCGGCGGGCCAGGCGATGGCCGTTCGGCGTCGCCTCGATCGCCGCGACCATTGCATCGACGCGGCGGGTCGTCTCGGGACGCACCGGCGGCACCGGGTGATCGAACGGCTCGGCCCGCAGGTCCGCGGCGAAGCGGTCGGCGTCGGCCGCGAGCCGGGCGAAGGTGCGGCCGGCGTTGGCGAAGAACCCGCCGGCGAGGATGGCCGTGCCCAGCAGATTGGCCGGCTCGACCGTCAAACTGTAGACGCCGCAGCTGCCGGTACCGTCCGGCGATAGTTCGAAGGTTGCGCACAGCGACCGGAACGGGCCGTTGCGGAACGCGCGGCAATGCTCGAACCACTGGCCGTGGATCCAGTTCACCGGCTTCTCGCGCCAGCGCAGCGTGAACGGCCCTCGTTTCAGCGAACCGAGGAAGAGAACGGAGCCATCGGCCTGCGGGATTTCCTCGATGTCGTGCTTGGGCAGCGCGGCCGCCTCGTTGAAGCGTGCGGTATCCGCCAGGAGCGGCCAGATCTCGGCCGGCGGCCGCTCGAAGCGCCAGACCCAGGTACGACGCCGCAGCTTGCCCATATCGTTTCCCGTCAGCCGCCTCGACGCATCTACGGCGCCGATGGGCCCGCGGATGCCGCCTCACCCGTCGCCCGCCGGGCGGTCTCGCCGCACGCTCTCACCAGGCGAATCCTGCAATCGCATAGGTCGGCCACTCGCCGGCCCTGGCGCAGGCGGCCGCCAATCTGGCGGGGTCCGGATGCGAGCCACCGGCGCCGGCCAGTTCGTCGGCATGAATGCCGCCGGTCACCAGCAGCGAATCGATGCCGACGCCGCGCGCGCCGGCAATGTCCGTGCGGAGGGAATCGCCGACGGCGAGGAGGCGCGACGGGGCGATCCCCGCGAATCTGGCCAGGCATCTGCGGTAGACCGCGGGATGCGGCTTCCCGACATAGTGAACCGGGCCGCCGAGCGCCTCATAGCGCAGGGCGAGCGCGCCGGCGCACAGCTCGCGGACGCCGTCGCGGATCACCTCGAGATCGGGATTGGCACACACCATCGGCCGCCGGAGTCCGGCTCCCGCCGAGAGCGACTCCTCGTAATCGGCGACCGTCTCGCCGTCATCGGCCAGCCCGGTGACGAGCATGAACTCGGCGTCGACGGGACTTCCGACCGTCACCAGGTCGAGCCCATCGAGCAGATTGCGGTCGCGTCCCGGTACGAGCGGAAAGACCCGCCGACCGAGCGCGGCGAAGGCCGGGTCGCTTCTCTCCTTCAGCAGCCGCCACGTCTCCTCGCCGGAACTGTGCAGATGATCATAGAGCTCGGCGCCGATGCCGATCTCTCCGGTCCGCCGCGCCACGTCCGCGGCGCGGCGCGGGCCGTTGGAGAGGATGACGACGCGCTTGCCGCGCCGCTTCAGCTGGCGGAGAGCGTCGACGGCGCCGGGATAGGGCCGCACGCCGTCATGCAGCACGCCCCAGAGATCGAGGATGAATCCGTCATAGCGGTCGGCGATCGCCGACAGGCGGTCGATAACGGGGATGGAATCGGCAGGCGCGGGCATGGCTCAATGATGGTCGGCCCCGACCGCGGCGGCAACCGATGCGAAGCCGTCGGCGCGCAGGCATGCCGCCAGCTCGCGCTTGATGCGCGCGATCAGATCCGGCCCCTCGTAAATGAGGGCCGTATAGAGCTGGACCAGCGAGGCGCCGGCGCGGATCTTCGCATAGGCGTCGGCGCCGCTGGCGATGCCGCCGACGCCGACGAGGGGCAGGCGGCCGCCGGTCGCGCGATAGACGTCGCGCAGCAGGTTCGTCGACAGCGCGAACAACGGTCGCCCGCTGAGGCCACCGGCTTGCGCGGCGGCGGGGCCGCGAAGGCCCGGCGGACGGGTCGTCGTGGTGTTGCTGACGATCAGGCCGTCGACTCCGGTATCCAGGGCGACCTGGGCGATGTCGCGGGTTTCCGCGGCGGTCAGATCCGGGGCGATCTTCAGAAGCAGCGGCGGCGGCCGCTCGGGCACGGCGGCGCGACGCGCGGCCTGAACCCGCTCGATCAGGGCGCGGAGCGCCGCAGCCTCCTGCAACGCCCGCAGGCCGGGCGTATTCGGCGACGACACGTTAACCACGAGATAGTCGGCCAGGGGCGCCAACGCCGCCGCGCCGGCCGAATAATCGGCGCCGGCATCGGCGCTGTCGCGGTTCTTGCCGAGATTGACGCCGACGATCCCCGACCGCATCTCGGCGCGGCGTCGCAAATTTGCCACCGCCGCCGCCAAGCCGGCGCTGTTAAAGCCAAGACGGTTGATCACGGCGCGATCCTCGGCCAGGCGAAAGACGCGCGGCCGGGGGTTGCCGGGCTGTGGCCGCGGCGTGATGCTGCCGACCTCGACGAATCCGAAGCCGAGCCGCAGCGTGGGCATGTAAACCTCGGCATCCTTGTCGAATCCCGCCGACAGGCCGATAGGATTGGCGAACGGCAGGCCCCACACGCGGGTTTCCAGCACCGGATCGCCGGTTTCGGCGCGGCCGGCAACGAGACCGGCGGCGAGGGCACGGATGGTCAGGCGATGCGCCGTCTCCGGCGGCAACAGGCGCAGCACCGGACCGAACCACCTGTAGGGAACGTACATGGCGTCAGCGGGTTGTTGGGATCACATTCCGTGTGTTGTGGCACCCGGACCTTGCCGGACGGACTCGGAATCCCAACCTATACTGAACACAGCGAGGCGCAACTGTGGTCGCGGATTTCACGCCATATGTTGCTGAAGATCGGCCAAACCTGCAGAAAGAGGGAACATGCTGCGCCATTCGGAGATTTGGCGGGCGCTTGACCGCTTGGCTGCCAAGCACGGCTTGTCGGCCTCGGGGTTGGCGCGCCGCGCGGGCCTCGACCCGACCGCGTTCAACAAGAGCAAGCGCAAGAGCCCGACCGGCAAGCCGCGCTGGCCGAGCACCGAGAGCGTCTCCAAGTGTCTCACGGCGACCGACGAGTCGCTGGCGGGTTTTCTGGCGCTGATCGGCGAGCGCAGCGGCGTCGCCCTGGCCCGCCGGCTGCCGCTGCTCGGCCTGTCCAAGGCGGGCGGCGCCGGCGCCTTCGACGATGCCGGCCATCCCACCGGCAAAGTCTGGGACGAGTTCGACGCGCCGGGCGTCAGCGATGCCGACGCCTATGCCCTCCGAGTCTCGGGAAACGCGCTCGCCCCGGCCTATCGGGCGGGCGACGTGCTCATCGTCTCGCCCAATGCCGAGATCCGCCGCGGCGATCGCATCATCGTCAAGACGCGCAACGGCGAGGTCCTGGCCAAGGAACTGGTGCGCCAGTCCGGCCAGAAACTCGAGCTGAAGACGATCGGCAGCGGCCAGCCGAGCCGCGCGCTCGCCAAGGGCGACGTCCTGTGGATGGCGCGCGTCCAATGGGTGCGCCAGTAGCCTGACGCGGGGGGCTGCGCCAGCCGCGGTGCTGCTCTCATCAACGACGTGCATGGCGGCGATGCGCGACGATCGTCGACTCCATAGGCAACGCCAGGAACCAGGCGCCGATAGGGCGCCCGCATCGGCGGACGCAAGGGTTGCGAACCCGTTTTGCACTGCTATGGTGAGGCCATTCTCACTCATCGACGACCGCCACGCCAGCATCGCATCGCGCTTCGAACATGACGGCCTTCCACTTCATCGACGGCAAATGGGTCGACGGCAATCCGCCGGTCATGAACATATGGGACCACGCCATGTGGCTGGGCGCGGCCGTGTTCGACGGAGCGCGCAGCTTCGAGGGCGTGGCGCCCGATCTCGACCGGCATTGCGCGCGCGCGGTCCGCTCCGCCGCGGCGCTCGGGCTGCGCTCGCCGCTCTCGGCCGGCCGGATCGAAGAGATCATCCGCGACGGCATCGCCAGGTTTCCCAAGGACGCGCAGCTCTATCTGCGGCCGTTCCTGTGGTCCACCGACGGCTGGATGGATCCGGACCCGGCGAGCACCCGGATCGTCGTCAGCGTCAAGGACTATCCGATGCCGGACCCGGCCACGGGCATGAGCGTGATATTCTCGAAGTGGCGGCGGCCATCCTTCGAGACGGCGCCGACGGATGCGAAGGCGGTGTGCCTCTATGCGCAGGCGGGCAAAGCCTGCGCCGAAGCCCGGGCGCGCGGATACCAGGACGCCATCATGCTCGACCCGCTGGGCAACGTCGCCGAGTTCAGCTCGGCCAATCTCTGGATCGCCAAGGACGGCGCCGCCCACACGCCGATCCCGAACGGCACCTTCCTCAACGGCATCACCCGCCAGCGCGTGATTCAGCTGCTGCGGAAGGCCGGCGTCGCGGTGCATGAGCGCACGCTGACACCGAAGGACGTCGCGGAAGCGGACGAAGTGTTCTCCACCGGGAACTACGCCAAAGTCTTCCCGATCACCCGCGTCGAGGATCGCGATCTTCAGCCGGGGCCGGTCTTCCGCCGGGCGCGCGAACTCTACTGGGAATTCGCGCACGGCGGATAGCCTGCGGGTTAAGTGCGCGCCAACTCGCCGGCGGACGCCTTGCGGATCAGCGCGATGGTCTCGCCGATGCCGTAGAGCGCGATGAAGGTGCCCATACGCGGACCCTGAGTCTGGCCGAACAGGATCTCGTAGAGCGACTGGAACCAGGCCTTGAGATCGGCGAACGGGTGATGCTTGCCGACCTCGTAGACGCGGTTCTGGATGTCCTCGGCCGCTGCCGCCGGCGGCAGCGCCTCCAGTTCCCGCACCAGTTCCGCCAGCGCTGCGCGCTCCATCTCGCTGGGCGCGCGGTAGCGCTTGGTCGGTGTCACGAAGTCGCGGTAGTAGGCGATGGCGTAGCCGACGAGCTTGTCGAGGAACGGCGCCGTCTGCGGCGTGGCGTCCGGGGCGTAGCGCGAGATGAAGCCCCACAGCACCGCCTTGTCCTCGCTGTTGCAGACGCTGGCGAGGTTGAGGAGGATGTTGAAGCTCAGGTGCGTCTTCTCGACCGGCGGCTTGCCGTCATGGATGTGCCAGACCGGGTTCTCCAGCTGCCTGGCCGCATCCTCCTGGAGGAACCTGGCGAGGAAGGTGAGATATTCGTCGACCGTCTTCGGGATGACGTCGAAGTACAGCTTCTTCGCCTGTCGCGGGCGCAGATGCATGTAAAGCGCCAGGCTCTCGGGCGGCGCATAGGCGAGCCACTGCTCGACGGAGATGCCGTTGCCCTTCGACTTCGAGATCTTCTCCCCCTTCTCGTCGAGGAAGAGCTCGTAGCTGAATCCGTCGGGCGGGCGGCCGCCGAGGATGCGGCAGATCTTGTTGCCCAGCTCGACCGAGGGGATGAGATCCTTGCCGGACATCTCGTAGTCGACGCCAAGCGCATACCAGCGCATGGCCCAGTCGGGCTTCCACTGCAGCTTGCAGTGGCCGCCGGTGACCGGGACCTCGACCAGCCGGCCGTCATCGTCGCGATAGCTGACGGTGCCGGCATCGACGTCGCGCGCGAGGATCGGAACCTGCAGCACCTGGCCCGTCTTCGGGCTGATCGGCAGGAACGGGCTGTAGGTCTGCTGCCGCTCCTCGCCGAGCGTCGGCAGCATCACGGCCATGATCTCGTCGTAGTGCGCGAGGACCTTGCGGAGCGCGGCGTCGAAGCGGCCGCTCCGGTACCAGTCCGTCGCGCTCTGGAACTCGTAGTCGAAGCCGAAGCCGTCGAGGAAGCCGCGCAGCATGGCGTTGTTGTGATCGCCGAAGCTCTCGAACTTCCCGAAGGGATCGGGAACCTGGGTGAGCGGCTGGCCCAGATACCGGCGGAGCATCTCCGGGTTCGGCACGTTGTCCGGCACCTTGCGCAGCCCGTCCATGTCGTCGGAAAAGGCGAATAGCCGCGTCGGCAGATCCGACATGCGGCGGAACGCCTGCCGCACCATGGTCGTGCGCACGACCTCGCCGAAGGTGCCGATATGCGGCAGGCCGGACGGGCCGTAGCCGGTCTCGAACAGCACATAGCCCTTGGCCGGCGCCTCGCGCGAATAGCGGGCGACGAGCTTGCGCGCCTCCTCGAAGGGCCAGGCCTTGGCCTGCAGGGCCAGTTCGCGTTCGGTGGGCATTCGTTGTTCACGCCTTCGGGAGAGCCGCGCGAACCTAGGGAGTGTGCGGCTTGGCGTCAACCGGCCGCCGCGTTGCGGACAACCGTCACGCCGCCGCCAGCGTCTGCGATCCCCCCTGGAGCGCGCGCAGATAGTCCTCGCGCCACCGGGCCACCGTATTCTCGCGGAGCACGTCCATCATATGCGACCAGCGGGCACGGCGCTCCTCGATCGGCATGATCAGGCCGCAATGCATCGCCTCGGCGATCGCCTCCACGTCGAACGGGTTGACGATGAGCGCCGCGTCGAGCTCGCGCGCCGCGCCGGCGAAGCGGGAGAGGACGAGCACGCCGGGATCGTTGCCGTCCTGCGCGGCGACATACTCCTTGGCGACGAGGTTCATGCCGTCGCGCAGCGGCGTCACCAGGCCGATGCGCGCCAAGCGGTAGAAGCCGGCGAGGGTATTGCGCGTGAAGGTCTTGTTGAGATAGCGGATCGGCACCCAATCGAACTCCGCCAGCTTGCCGTTGATGTGGCCGGCGAGACCCTCGAGCTCGCGCCGCAGCGCGCGATACTGCGCCACCTGTCCGCGCGACGGCGGCGCGATCTGCATGAGCGTGACGCGGGAGCGATGCTCGCGGCGGCTCTGCATCAGGTGTTCGAAGGCCTCGAACCGGTGCGGCAGGCCCTTGCTGTAGTCGAGCCGGTCGACGCCGATGATGAGCGCCCGCCCGACCAGGCTCTCGCGGAGCCGTGCCGTCTCGGCCGCCCCGGCGGCCCGCTCGGCCGCCCGCGCGAATCCCTCGGTATCGATGGAGATCGGGAACGCCGCAACCTGCCCGCGGCGGCCGAACGCGACAAAGTCGCCGTTCGCGGCGAGTTCGCCGTGCGCCTCGTTGACGATGTAGTCGGCGAAGCCGTGGACGTCGGCCGCCGTCTGGAGTCCGACCAGATCGTAGGCGCAGAGCGCCTCCACCAGCTTCTCGTGGCCGGGCAGCGCGGTGAGCACGTCGGAGGTCGGGAACGGGATATGCAGGAAGAAGCCGATGCGGTTCTGCACGCCGAGCTTGCGAAGCTCGGCCCCCAGCGGAATCAGATGATAGTCGTGCACCCAGATGAGGTCGTCGGGCTGCAGCAGCGGCGCGAGGGCGGCGGCGAAGGCCGCGTTGACGCGCAGGTAGCCCTCGAAGGTTTCGCGCCGGAACTCGAACAGGCCGAGACGGTAGTGGAACAGCGGCCACAGCACGCTGTTGGCGTATCCCAGATAGTAGGCTCGGTGGTCCGCGTAGCTCAGATCCAGCGTGGCATAGACGACCTTCCCGGCCTCGATGATCTTGGGCGCAGTCGCCGGCTCGTCGGCGAGCTCGCCGCTCCAGCCGAACCACAGGCCGCCGCTGCGCCGCAGCGCCTCGCGCATGGCGATGGCCAGGCCGCCCGCCTCCGTGCGCTCGCGCGGCAGCGCCAGCCGGTTCGAGACGATCACCAGCCGCGCCAAAACGATTCCTCCCAGCTCTTGCTCAGGCGCATCGCCGAAACGACGAGCCCGACCATCGAGTAGGTCTGCGGGAAATTGCCCCACAGCTCGCCCGTCGCCGGGTGGATGTCCTCCGACAGCAGGCCCACGTGATTGCGGCAGGCGAGCACCTGCTCGAAGATTCCCCGCGCCTCCTCCTTGCGTCCGATCGCCACCAGGGCGTCGATGTACCAGAAGGTGCAGATCGTGAAGGCGGTCGTCGGGACGCCGAAATCGTCGGGCTCGACATAGCGCAGCAGGTGATTGCCCCGCCGCAGCACGCGCTCGATGGCGCTGACGGTGCCGAGGAAGCGGGGATCGGTCGCCGAGACGAAGCCGACCTCCTGCAGCAGCAGCAGGCAGGCGTCGAGGTCCTTGCCGTCGAGCGTGGCGACGAAGCTGTTCTGCGCCTTGTCGAAGGCGCGCTCGCTGATGGTGGCGTGCAGCTCGTCGGCCGTGCGCCGCCAGTGCGCCGCGCGGCTTTCCAACCCGAGCGCGCGGGCGATCTTTGCCAGACGGTCGCAGGCCACCCAGCACATGACGGAGCAGAAGGTGTGGATCTCGCGCCGGCCGCGAAACTCCCACGGTCCGGCGTCCGGCTGGAGCGCCGAGTCGGCGGCCAGCTCGCCCAGATGCTCGAGGCGATGGAACAGCGCCGCGTCGCCCGGCTGCGGCAGGCGTCGATCGAAGAACATCTGCGCCGCCGCCAGGATGACGCTGCCGTAGACGTCGTTCTGGACCTGCTGCTCGGCCAGATTGCCGATGCGCACCGGGCCCATGCCGCGGTATCCGGCGAAATGGTCGACAACCCATTCCGGCAGCGGCTTGCCGGGCACGACGCGGTAGACGGGTTTGAGCCGACCGTCGCTTTCCGAAACCGCCACATTGGTCATGTAGCGGATGTAGTGCTCCATGGTGAGGGTGGCGCCCAGCCGGTTGAGGGCGTGGACGACGAAATAAGCGTCGCGCAGCCAGCAATAGCGATAGTCCCAGGTGCGGCCGCTGTTCGGCGCCTCCGGAATGGAGGTAGTGAGCGCGGCGACGATGCCGCCGGTCTCCTCGAAGCTGCACAGCTTGAGCGTGATGGCCGCGCGGATCACCGCGTCCTGCCATTCGAAGGGGACCGACAGATAGCGGACCCATTCCTGCCAGTATTCCAGGGTCCGTTCCCGGAAATCGCGCGCCGTCTCGGAGATGCTGGCGGCGAAGCCCTCGTCCGGCCCCAGGATGAAGTCCATCGGGGCCGCAAGAACGAAGGCGCTTTCCTCGGCAATATACGAGATCGGCGCGTCCGTCGTGAGCCGCAGCGTCGTCGTCGTCGACAGGAAGCGGACATGATTGCTGCCGAAGGTGCGGGTCGGTTCCGCCGCGCCGTAGTCGAATCGCGGCCGCAGCCGAATCCGGATCCGCGGCGTTCCCGACAACGGCTCGACATGACGCAACAGCATCGTCGGCCGGAAGATGCGCCCATACTGCTTGAAGCGCGGCATCAGGTCGGTGATTCGCACGCTGGCGCCCGCGGCGTCCGTGAGCGTCGTCGTCAGGACGGCGGTATTCTGCTCATAGGATTGCGTCGCCGATGCCAGGTTCTCGAGACCAATCTCGAAGAAGCCCGTGCCGTCCTCCTTCGTCGCGCCGTCGAGCAGGCTGCAGAAGACGGGGTCGCCGTCGAAGCGCGGCCAGCACAGCCAGACGATCCGGCCATTCCGATCGACCAGGGCGGAAAGGACGCTGTTGCCGATCGCCGCGAGATCGAGTGTCGGCAGCCGCTCGTCGGCGCTCATTCGCCGGCTCCCGCCTGCTCGACGACCCGCAGCAGCCAGGCCCGCACCGCCGCCGGCGATGCGAAGCACCAGTCGGCGATATCGGCATTCTCCATGCCGACCGCCGCGCAGCTGCCGCCGAGCTGGCGCGCCGCGGCGAAGCCATCCCGATCCGTTGCGTCGTCGCCGATGAAGAGCGGCCGTCGACCGGCGAACGGCGGATGCTGCATGAGCGCGGTCACCGCCAGCGCCTTGTTGGAGCCCCGATCCTTGATCTCCAGCACCATCTTTCCGGGCTGCACACGGACCTCGGCGGCATGATCGACGATCGCATCATCGGCCAGGCGACGGAGCAGCGGGGCGCGGTCCGGTGCCTGCCGGTAGTGAACGGCAAACCCCGTTCGCTTGGTTTCGATCCGCACGCCCGCGACGTCGGCCACCGCCGCGGCCATCCGCGCGAACACCCGCCCCAGCGCCGACGGCCGCGCCGCCAAAGCGAGGATCGGTTGATCGGCGCCGGACCGAACTTCGGCGCCATGCTCGCCCGCGGCCGGCAGGACGACCGGCGCGAACAGGAGATCGAGATCGGCGATGGACCGCCCGGAGACCAGGGCCAAAGCGCCGCCGAGACGGTCGCAAAGCCGCGACAGCAGGTCCGGCAGCCCCTCTGGCACGACGACGGACTCGGGGCCGGGCGCGATGTCCAGCAGCGTGCCGTCCACGTCCAGCAGCAGCGCCGCGCGCGAGCCGAGCGCAAACCGTTCCGGCGGCTCGCTCCTCTCGGGAAAAACTTCGCGGGACGCGGTGTCCATCGCAGGCGCCGCTCCTTATGCAATAGACAGCCGTCGCCGCCGATGGCTCGGCGGCGGCGGCGAGGACAAGCCCCGACATAGGGCCTCGTCGACAAATGGCAAGTGTCTTTTTCGAAGCCGACGCCGTGTGGACAGCCGCGATCATGCGCGTGCGATCACGACGGTTCCCTCCAATGGAGCACGAATGTCTGGCCGATGGCCGCACCGCGTATCGCCGTTATATGCTGGCCCGGATGATGCGCACCGAGACCCAGGCCATTGTCCGCCTCCCGAACGTGCCCGTCCTCGTCGCCGGTTTGCGCGACGTCGCCTGGCTGTCGCCGTCGGGCGAGTTCACACGGGTCTCGCCGGCGGAGGCGGCGGCCTGGGTCGTGAGCCGGCCGCCGATGCTCTGCCACGCGCCGGCGACGGCGCGGCGGCTCGGAGTCGAGCGCTTCCCTGCCTTCGATCTGCTCGAACTGTTCGCCTTCGTGCGGCCGGCGCAGTTCTGCCTGCCGACTCCGCGCGGACTGGCGCAGGCGCTCGACCTGCCGCTCCCGGCCGACCTCGACGATCAGGCGGCGACGCTGCATGCGGCAGCGCGCGCGCTGCTCGCGGAGCTCGCCGAGCAGCCGGGGGCGCGGCTGCGCGCGATCGCCTGGGCGATGGCCCGCGGCGGCTGGCCCTGGGGACCTGTCGTGACGGCGGCGCTCGCCCTGCCGGCCGTCGACGACAAGCGGCGGCATATCGCGGCCAGCTTGGCCGTCTGGGACGATCTTCCGGAATGGTCGGAGCATGCGCCGGAGCCGCCGCCGGGCAACGTGCCGGTGGAGCCGCTGGATGCGCGCCGGCGGCTCGCCGATCTCCTGGGGCCACGCGCCGAGACGCGGCCGCAGCAGGCCGACTACGCCTCGGCGGCCAGCGCCGCCTTCCGTCCGCGCGACCGGATCGGCGAGCCCAACGTCGTGCTGGCCGAGGCCGGCACGGGCGTCGGCAAGACTCTCGGCTACATCGCGCCCGCGGGGTTGTGGGCCGAGATGAACGGCGGCGCGGTGTGGATCTCGACCTACACGCGCAACCTGCAGCACCAGATCGACGGCGAGCTCGACCGGCTCTATCCCGACCCGACGCTCAAGGCGCTGAAGGCCGTGGTCCGCAAGGGCCGCGAAAACTATCTCTGCCTGCTGAACCTGGAAGAAGCGGCCCGCGCGGTCCTGATGCGGCCGCAGGATGCGGTGGCCCTCGGCCTGATGGCGCGCTGGGCCCAGGCCAGCCGCGACGGCGACATGACCGGCGGTGATTTCCCGGGCTGGCTACCGGACCTGATCGGCCGCGGCCGCTCCATCGGCCTCGCGGACCGGCGCGGCGAATGCGTCTATTCGGCCTGTCCGCACTACCACAAATGCTTCATCGAGCGCAGCATCCGCCGCGCGCGGCGCGCCGAGATCGTCATCGCCAACCATGCGCTGGTCATGATCCAGGCGGCGCTCGGCGGCATGGACGAGGCCGGCAATGCGGCGGCGCCGACTCGCTACGTCTTCGACGAGGGCCATCACGTCTTCGACGCCGCCGACAGCGCCTTCTCCGGCCTGCTCAGCGGGCAGGAGACGGCCGACCTGCGCCACTGGCTGCTCGGCGCCGAAGGCGGCCGGCCGGGCAGCCGCGCGCGCGGCTTGAAGCGCCGGATCGAGGACCTGGTCGCCGGCGACGAGGTCGCGGAGGAGTCCCTGGCGCAGGCGCTGCGCGCCGCCCGGGCGCTGCCGCACGAGGCGTGGCATCAGCGGCTGGTCGACAACGCGCCCGACGGGGCCACCGAGGCGTTCCTTGCCCGCGTGCGGCAGCAGGTCTATGCCCGCGCCCACCACGCCGCCGGACCCTATGGCCTGGAGACGGAGGTGCGACCGCCAGTGGCGGGCCTGCTCGAAGCCGCGACCGATCTCGACAAGGCGCTGGCCAGGCTGCAGCAGCCGCTCGACCGGCTGATCCAGCGGCTCGCCAAGCGGCTCGACGACGACGCCGAGGAGCTGGACACGCCGACGCGGCTGCGCATCGAGGCCATGGTGCGGGGGCTCAAGCGGCGATCGGCCGTGGAGGTCGCCGGCTGGCGCTCGATGCTGCAGACGCTGAGCCAGGAGACGCCGCCGGAGTTCGTCGACTGGCTCGCCGTCGAGCGGATCGAGGGCCGCGACATCGACGTCGGCATGCACCGGCATTGGATCGATCCCACCATCCCCTTCGCCGGCGCGGTGGCCGTGCCGGCGCACGGCCTGCTCATCACCTCGGCGACGCTGACCGACGGGAGCGGCGACATCGAATCGGACTGGGGGGCGGCCGAGGCGCGCACCGGCGCCCGGCATCTGCCAAACGCCGCCGTGCGCGCCCAGGTGGCGTCGCCCTTCGACTATCCGCGGCAGACGCGCGTCTATGTGGTGACGGACGTGCGCAAGGACGACCTCGACCAGGTGGCCGCCGCCTACCGGGTGCTGTTCCTGGCCGCAGGCGGCGGCGGGCTCGGGCTGTTCACGGCGATCACGCGGCTGCGCCAGGTCTACAAGCGCATCGCCGGCGATCTCGACGCGGCCGGCATCACGTTGCTGGCGCAGCATGTCGACGCGATGGACACGACCACGCTCGTCGACATCTTCCGCGCCGAGGAGGACGCCTGCCTGCTCGGCACCGACGCCGTGCGCACCGGTGTCGACGTGCCCGGCCGGTCCCTGCGCCTGATCGTGTTCGACCGCGTGCCGTGGCCGCGGCCGGACATCCTGCACAAGGCGCGCAAGGCGCATTTCCGCGGCACCGCCTATGACGACATGATCACGCGCCTGCGGCTGAAGCAGGCCTTCGGCCGACTGGTGCGCCGCGCCGACGACCACGGCGTGTTCGTGCTGCTCGATCCGATGATGCCGTCGCGGCTGGCCGGCGCGTTCCCGGAAGGCGTCGAGATCCGACGCGTCGGACTGGCCGAGGCCGTCAGCGGAACCAAGGCGTTCTTCGTCCGCGGTCCCTCGGCGACGACCTGACCGGCGGACCTATCCCCCGAGCGCGGCGCGCAGCGGGCCGAGGTGCTTCTCGTAGTGACGGGCGCGGCCGACGGGGTCGCGGGCGAGGATCGCCCGGGCCGGCGCGCCGTCGGCGGCAGCGGCGGCACAATGCTCCTCCCACGGCAGGCCGATGGCCTCGACGAGCCGGCGCTGCACGCGATCGGGCGCCGCGGCGAGCTCCTCGTAGGCGACGTCGTGGATCGTCAGCGGCAGCACGCGGCGCCAGTGATCCATCAGCCGATCGTGCTCGCGCATGAACCGGGCGATCTGCGCGAACTCGTGCAGCGCCGCGCCGTCCGCGGGGAAGTCCTGCAGGTAGCAGGACAGGCCGAGGTCGAGCGGGTCGCGGCGGCAATGCACGACCTGCGCCTTCGGGAACAGCAGCGCGATCAGGCCGAGATGCTCGAAGTTCGTCGGCAGCGGATCGACGACGCGCGCGGCCTCGGCGCTCGTGTTGCGAAGCTGCTCCAGATAGCTGGCGGCGAGGCGGCGTACGTCGTCGGGCGTCAGGTCCCGCGCACCCTCCGGATAGGGCCGGCCCGGCGATGCCGTATCGGCCATGGCGGTCGCCAGCAGCGGGATGCGCAGCAGCTCACCGGCGGTGGCGACTTGCGGATGGCCGGCGAGCAGGCGGGCGACGACGGCCGTGCCCGTCCGCGGCAGGCCGACAACGAAGACGGGCCGATCCGACGCATCGCCGTGGTTGCGCCTGTCGGCGAAGAAGCCCTCGTCGAAGGCGCTCATCAGACGGGCGACCGAGGCGGCGAGCGCGTCCGGCGCGGCGTCCGCCCGCATCATCTTCTTGGCCGCCTGCGCGTGCTCGATCGTCTCGTCGTAGCGGCCGAGATCCTCGCAGATGCGGGCCCCGGCGTGGAGCAGCGAGATCCGCGTCTGCACCGGCAGCTGGCCGCCGGCGGCGAGCGCCAGGGTGCGCGCGGGCTGGTCGGGATCCGCCGCGGCGGCGCCGATCGCGGCCAGCTCGATGTGGACCGCCGGCTCGTTCGGCCGCTGGACGAGGAGGTCGCGCAAGGTGGCGGCCGCATCCTCCCACCGTCCGAGCGCGACCTGGCAATGACCGATGCCCATCCGCGCCAGGTTGCTCTCCGGGAAGGCCTGGTCGATGCGCCGGTAGAGGGCCAGCGCCTCGCCGACGCGGCCGAGGCGGCGCAGGATGCTGGCGTGATTCATGTCGACATCGACCGCCTGCGGCATGACGGCGCGCGCGGTTTCGACTTCCGCCAGCGCCTCGTCGACGCGGCCGAGGACCACCAGCGCGCCGGCGAGGTTGGCGCGGAACGACGGTTCGTCCGGACGCAGCGCGACGGCGCGGCGTAGCAGCCGCACGGCCTCGGCCGCGCCGCCAGCGCCGACGATCAGGGTGGCCAGCAGGTTGAGCGCGTCGGGCTGATCCGGAGTCTGCGCCAGCGCGCGGCGATAGGTCTCCTCGGCCTCGCGGAAGCGGCGCGCGCGCTGATGCGCCATGCCCTCCTCCAGCAGGTCGCGCAGCGGCCCCTCGAGGCGGGTGACGCCATCGGGCGCGCGTTGCGGCGACGGACGGGACGCTGGCGGCGACGCTTGGGCCATGACGACTCGATCGGAGAGGGCGGGACGAAGACGCGGCGCAATCTAGACAACCGCGGCCGGGGCGACAATGCGTCAGTTCAGCCGATGCCGAGCAGGGCGAACAGCGCGAACAGCGTGACCACCGAGAGCACGGTCGAGACCAGGATCGCGGCGGTCGCCCGCTGCGTATAGATGCCGTATTGCTGCGCCAGCACGAACACCAGCGACCCCGTCGGCAGCGCCGCCAATGTCACCGCCGACGCCGCCCACAGGCGGTCCATCGGCAGCAGGGCGAAGGCGATGACGGCGGTGGCCAGCGGCTGCGTGAACAGCTTGTGCAGCACCAGCCAGCTCGTCTCGCCGAGGCCGGCGGTCAGCGAGCGGCCGACCATGAACAGGCCGATGGCGAAGAGCGCCGCCGGCGGCGCCGCGGCGCCGAGGATGTCGCAGAAGCGTCCCAGCGCCTCGGGCACCGCGAGGCCCGCGGCGGAGACCAGGATGCCGGCGGCGGCCGAGAGCACCAGCGGGCTCCTGACGACGCCGAGCAGCGCATCGGCGACGACGCCGGCCGCGCCGCGGCCGCGGCTGAGGTCCATCTCGACGATGAAGATGCCGAGCGCCATGATCACCGCGCCGTTCAGCACGGTGACGATGATGGCCGGCAGCGCCGCGGCCGGGCCGAACGCCGTCACCAGCAGCGGGATGCCCATGTAGCCGGTGTTGGCGAAGATGGCGGCGAGGCCCTGCAGGCCGGTGGCGGCCAGCCGGTTGGGAAACAGCAGGCGGCCGACGCCGACGGCGATCAGCGCGGTCGCAGCGAGGCCGCCGGTATAAGCGACGAGGAAAGGCAGGTTGAGGATGTCGGCGACGGGCACGCGGGCCATCGACACGAAGAACAGCGCCGGCAAGGCCAGGAAGTAGACGAAGCGGTTGAGCGCCTCGCTGCTGGCCTCGCCGAGGAGACCGAAGCGCCCGCACAGATAGCCGGCGAGGACGATGCCGAAGACCGGCAGGACGACATTCAGGATGGCGATCATGCGCCCGGCACCATGCCGGCCCGACCAGCGGCTGTCGAGCCGGCGCCGGAAGATCCGGCTGCGGCATCGTGACCTCCGGCGGCGGCCCTTGAGTTTCCGGCTGGGGGATGCCAAGAGTCGGCCAGCCCCGGCATCGCCCGCTCTCCCCAGCCTCCAAGGAACGCCATGATCTCGCATCACGACGCCCTCATCTAC
The DNA here is from genome assembly GCA_050180895.1 of Dongiaceae bacterium. Lineage (GTDB taxonomy): Bacteria > Pseudomonadota > Alphaproteobacteria > Dongiales > Dongiaceae > JBGPEQ01. The sequence goes on along the minus strand of JBFXDS010000015.1, from coordinate 824 downwards.
ACGATGGTCCTGGTCTCGGCCGCCGACAGCAACATGCCGGACGTGGAGCTGAGCTCGATCGGCGAGGCGGTGCTGCACCTGCCGGTGTTCCGCGACTTCGACCGCGACAACCTGCCGAAGGCGACGCGCGCCTGCACCAAGCTGCTGCAGGACGAGGACGGCCTCGACAAGGCGTTCAAGGCGATCAAGACGGCGCTGCCGGAGAAGCTGCGGGAGACCGCCTATGCCCTGGCCTGCGACGTGGCCGCCGCCGACGGCAAGGTGACCCAGGAGGAGGCGCGCATCCTCGAGATGATCCGCGACCGGCTGCAGATCGGCCGCCTGCCCGCCGCCGCCATCGAGCGCGGCTCGCGCGCCCGCCACATGCGGCCCTGAGAGGGCAGTCTCCGGCCGGCACCGGCCGCCGAAGCAAAAAAGCGCCGATGGACCCCATGTCCAGCGGGAATTGACCGCCGGTGCCTGTTGCAGGGCGAGCGCCGCTCGCCCCTACCCATCGGAATCGAGCGATGGACCCCATGCCCAGCGGGACAGCGGATTCGATTCACGCGGAGCCGCGGAGGCGCGGAGCAGAATTGGCGTGAGGCCGCGTCCGGGTCGTGCCTGCCGTTAGGCCCTCCGCGCCTTCGCGTCTCCGCGTGAACCCTCCTCGTCGCAGAAATGAACGAAGGACCCCATGCCCAGCGGGGAATGAGTGGCATGTAGCAACTGTGTTGTTCAAGCTGTGTGTGTGAGGGGTTCGCTCCAGTCGCGTTGATCTCGGATCATGGCGTTGAGGCTGCAGAGGAGTTTGCGCAGGACGGCCATGAGGGCGAGCTTTGCGGGTT
>JBFXDS010000014.1:0-95817 GCA_050180895.1 Dongiaceae bacterium | reverse complement strand
AAGCTGTCCACATCCACCGCCCGCAGCTCAATCTGATGGCGCTCCGGTTCGCGCAGCCGCACCTCGCCCGCCGCCTCCCGCGCGATCGACGCCGCACCTTCCGGCAAGTCACCAAACAATCCCTCGCGCCCCATCGCACCCTCCGTCAGACAATCGCTGGTCGACGGAATCACCATGGCAATTCCGGTGCAATCCAAAAAATCGTCACTCCCACCCCAAACATTCACAAGCTCTCAGGATGAGGGACGTCCTTCGTGCCGACAAGATTTCCCCCATCCCGAGCCTGGTCCCCGGGTTAAACCCGGGGAAGGACGCAGGGCGGTCCTGCAGAATGTGTGAATGCCGCAGCGGCTTTCGCCGAGGCGACGGCGGAGAGGTGGCGGGCGACCGGACTAACGCGTGGCCGGCAGGGCGAGCGGCGAGTCCGGACCGAAGAACAGTCGCGCCGCCACCTCCTTGTTGAGGTTGTGCCGCGCGACGGCGCTGACCGGCACCAGCGCGAACCCGCGCGCCGCGAGCGTGGGCAGCCAGCGCCGCAGGGCCTCGATCGTGCCGTCATGCGGATGCCCGATCCCGACGGCCGCGCCGGTCCGCCGCGCCTCCGCCTCCAGCCGGCCGAGCTGGGCCCAAACCGCGCCGGCGGACGTCTCGTTGTCGAGGAAGATGTTCCGGCGCGCGAACGGCAGGTCGTAGCGCATGGCCATCTCTTCGCCCACCGTCGCCGCCGTGGTGCGCGAATCCAGGAACAGCAGTCCGCGGCGCTGGAGGGCATCGAACAGCACGGACATCGCGGCCCGATCGGCGGTGAAGCGGCTGCCCATGTGGTTGTTGATGCCGACATAGCCGTCGAAGCGCGACAGCGCCCAGTCGATGCGGCGCGTCAGCTCGTCCGGCGCCAGATCGGGATTGAGGACGTTGGGTCCGGTGGTCAGGCGCGGGTCCTCGGGCGCCATCGGCACGTGGACCAGGAGCTCGTGGCCGGCCGCGCGCGCCGCGCGTGTCTGCGCCGGCGCATCGCCGGCATAGGTCATGAACGCGAGGGTCAGCGGACCGGGCAGCGCCGTCACGCGGCCGGTGTTGCGCCGGTCGAGCCCGAGATCGTCGATCACGACCGCGATCATCGGCCGCCCGCCCGGATCGGCGATGGTCACGGCATTGCGCCGCCATAGCGGCTCCGCCTCCGGCCGCGGCAGGCCCGCCGCCGGCAGAAGGCCAAGCACGTCCCGCGCCGGCTGCAGATCGGTCGCCGCGAAGTCCGGAACCGGCGGCGGGTCGGCGGCCAGCGGCCGCGGCGCCCCGGTCCCGAACGGCAAGGCCGGCGGCACCTCCCGCGGCGTCAGCGCCCACAGCAGGACGCCGGCCAGGGCGACCGCGCCCAGCATCGCCGTGGCAATCGGGAGCACGCGTCCGGCCGGCCGGGGTTTCGCCGGGCCGGCGGCCGATGCCCGGGGGCCGAGAAGCTGCCGGACATCGATTCTCTGCGCCATCGGCGGCCCCGACCTACGTCCGCGGCTGGCAGACACAGGGTGCGTCCTTCCCCGGGTTTAACCCGGGGACCAGGCTCAGGATGAGGAGAGATCTTACCGGCACGAAGGGGAAACCCTCATCTTGAGAGGATGTGAAGGAATGAATTACATCGCCTGAATATTTCATATGAGATCGTGCATGTGCGTCCCGTGGAATGTCGGGGCGGGTCTCCGACCCGCCCTTCGTGCCGCGGCACCAAGGCGGGGGGGTCTGTGACCCGCCCCTACAACAGCCCGCGGCCATTCCTTCACAGCCTCTGAGCCTGTCGAAAGACGCACGGCACTGATCCCAGCACCGAACCGGAGGGGCCCCGCCCCCTATGACAGGCGGCACGCACCTGATATAACCCGGCGAGCCGGCTGCGGCGCAGCGCGAACTCCTTACGGTAAGCCCAGGTCATGTTTCTCCTAATCGACAATTACGACAGCTTTACCTACAACCTCTACCACTTCCTGGGCGAACTGGGCGCGCGGCTGACCGTCAAGCGCAACGACGCCCTCACGGTCGCCGAGGCGATGGCCATGTCGCCCCAGGGCATCATCCTCTCGCCCGGTCCCTGCACGCCCAACGAGGCCGGCATCTGCCTCGACCTGATCCAGGCCGCGGCCGGCAAGATCCCGGTCCTCGGCGTCTGCCTCGGCCATCAGGCGCTCGGCCAGGCGTTCGGCGGCAAGGTGATTCGCGGGCCGGTGCCGATGCACGGCAAACTCAGCCAGATTTCGCACCGTGGCAAGGGGGTTTTCGAGGACTTGCCGCAGCGCTTCACGGCCACCCGCTATCACTCGCTGGTGGTCGAGCGGGGCTCGGTTCCCGCCTGCCTGGAGATCACGGCGGAGACCGACGACGGCCTGGTGATGGGGCTCGCGCATCGCGAGCTGGCGCTGCACGGCGTGCAGTTCCATCCGGAGAGCATCGCCTCGGAGCACGGCCACAGGCTGCTGGGCAACTTCCTGCGGCTGGCCGGCCACAATGCGGCGATGGCCGCGGAATGACCTCGGACATCCAGGACTTCAAGACCCTCCTGAACGTCGTCGCGGCCGGCCGGCCGCTCTCCGGCGCGCAGGCGGAGTCGGCGTTCGACATCATGATGTCCGGCAACGCCACGCCGTCGCAGATGGGCGGCTTCCTGATGGCGCTGCGCGTGCGCGGCGAGACGGTCGAGGAGATCACCGGCGCCGTTCGCGCCATGCGCGCCAAGATGACGCGCATCGAAGCGCCGGACGGCGCCATCGACACCTGCGGCACGGGCGGCGACGCGTCCGGCACCTGGAACATCTCCACCGGCGCGGCGATCGTTGTCGCCGCCTGCGGCGTGCCCGTGGCCAAGCACGGCAACCGCGGCCTCTCCTCGAAGAGCGGCGCCGCCGACGTGCTGGGCGCGCTCGGCGTCAACATCGACGCCGACATGGCGCTGGTGCAGCAGGCGCTGCGCGAGGCGCGCATCTGCTTCATGATGGCGCCGCGCCACCACAGCGCCATGCGCCATGTCGGCCCGACGCGGGTCGAGCTGGGCACGCGCACGATCTTCAACCTGATGGGTCCGCTCTCCAACCCGGCCGGCGCCCGGCGCCAGCTGACCGGCGTGTTCTCCCGCGCCTGGATCGGTCCGATGGCCGAAGTGCTGGGCAAGCTCGGCGCCGAGCGCGCCTGGGTGGTGCATGGCAGCGACGGCATCGACGAACTGACGACCACCGGCCCCTCCCATGTCGCGGAGTGGAAGGACGGCAAGGTGGCGACGTTCGAGGTCACGCCGGAAGAGGCGGGCCTGCCGCGGGCGACAGCCGCCGACCTCAAGGGCGGCGACCCCGCCGCCAACGCGCTGGCCATCAACGCGCTGCTCGACGGCCACGCGGGCGCCTATCGCGACGTCGTGCTCTACAACAGCGCCGCCGCGCTGCTGATCGCCGGCAAGGCCGCGACCCTGCGCGCCGGCGTGCAGCTCGCGGCCGAGGCGATCGACAGCGGCAAGGCCCGCGCGACGCTGCAGAAGCTCGTCGCCATCACCAACAGCAAGCCGCCGGCGTGAGCCGTTCGCCATGAGCGACATCCTTGCCCGCATCTGCGCCGACAAGCGCGCGCATGTCGCGCGCCGCAAGGCGGAGAGGCCGCTGGGCGATCTGCTTGCGGCCGCCCGCACCGCCGAGCCGCCGCGCGGATTCGCCAACAGGCTCGCAAACGAGGTCGCCCAGGGCCGCTACGGCCTCATCGCCGAGATCAAGAAGGCATCACCGAGCAAGGGCCTGATCCGCGCCGATTTCGATCCCGCGGCACTCGCCCGCGCCTACCGGAGCGGCGGCGCCACCTGCCTCTCGGTGCTGACCGACGAACCCTATTTCCAGGGGCGCGACGAATATCTTGCCGCGGCCCGCGCCGCCGTCGACCTGCCGGCGCTGCGCAAGGATTTCATGCTCGATCCCTACCAGATCCTCGAGGCGCGCGCGCTCGGCGCCGATTGCGTGCTGCTGATCATGGCGGCACTCGAGGACGGCCAAGCGGCCGAGCTCGAGGCCGCGGCGCGCGAACATGGCATGGACGCGCTCGTCGAGGTGCATGACGCGGCGGAGCTCGACCGCGCGCTGCGGCTCGCGGCGCGCCTCGTCGGCATCAACAACCGCAACCTGAAGACCCTCGCGGTCGATCTCGCCACGACCGAGCGGCTGGCGCCGCGCGTTCCCAAGGATCGCCTGGTCGTCGCCGAGAGCGGCCTCCACACGCCCGCCGACCTCGCGCGCATGCACGCCGTCGGCGCCGGCATCTTCCTGGTCGGCGAATCCCTCATGCGGCAGGACGACGTGGCTGCCGCCACCCGGGCGCTGCTGACCTGCCCTCACCCTAGCCCTCTCCCACTGCGTGGGAGAGGGGACTCGATCGAGCAAGCCGCGCCGGCAGAGTCCCCTCTCCCGCAAAGCGGGAGAGGGTTAGGGTGAGGGTCCGGCAACATCGCAGGCCGATCCATGCCCCGCCTGACCCACTTCGACGACAAGGGCAAGGCCCGCATGGTCGACGTCGGCGCGAAGGCGGTGACCGAGCGCGTCGCCGTCGCCAAGGGATCCGTGCTCATGCAGCCGGCGACCATCCGCCTCATCACGTCCGGCGGCGTGACAAAGGGCGACGTGCTTTCGGTGGCGCGGCTCGCCGGCATCATGGGCGCCAAGCGCACGCCCGAGCTGATCCCGCTCTGCCACCCGCTCGCGCTGACCTCGGTGCAGGTCGATCTCGCCATCGACGGGAAGCGCAATGCCGTCGACATCACGGCCACCTGCAAGCTGGAGGGCCGCACCGGAGTCGAGATGGAGGCGCTGACCGCCGTCGCCGTCGCCGCGCTCACGGTCTACGACATGTGCAAGGCCGTGGACCGCGGCATGCGGCTGACGGACATCCGCCTGGTGCGCAAGAGCGGCGGCAAGTCCGGCACCTACGAGGGCCGCTGATGCTGTCGGTCGCCGAAGCCCGCGCCCGCATCGTCGCCGCGTTTCGCCCGCTCGGCAGCGAGCAGGTCGGCCTCGCGCAGGCCCTCGGCCGCGTGCTGGCGCAGGACGTCGCCGCGCGCGTGACCCAGCCGCCGGCCGACGTATCGGCAATGGACGGCTATGCCGTGCGCGCGGCCGACGTGGCCAGCGTGCCGGCCCGCCTCCGTGTCGTCGGACAGGCTCCCGCGGGCGGCAGCCACGATCGCGCTGTCGGACCCGGCGAGGCCGTCCGCATCTTCACGGGCGGCCCCGTGCCCCAGGGCGCGGACACCATCATCATCCAGGAGGACACGGCGGCCGAGGGCGACCATGTCGTCGTGCGCGAGGGCGCGGCGCGAGGAACCTATGTCCGGCCGGCCGGCCTCGACTTCCGGGCGGGTGACGTGCTGCTGCGCCGCGGCCGCCTGCTGACGTCGCGCGACATCGGCATCGCCGCCGCCATGAACGCGCCCTGGCTGAGTGTGACGCGGCGGCCGCGCGTCGCCGTGCTGGCCACGGGCGACGAGGTGGTCATGCCCGGCGATCCCATCGGCCGCCATCAGATCGTCAGTTCGAACGGCCTCTCGCTCGCCGCCTTCGTCGCCGCCTGCGGCGGCGATCCGATCCACCTCGGAATCGCGCCCGACGACCGCGACGCCCTGCGCCGCATGGCCGAGGCCGCCATCGGCGCCGACCTTCTGGTCACCTCCGGCGGCGCCTCCGTCGGCGACCACGACCTCGTGCAGGCCGTGCTCGGCGAGGCCGGCATGCAGGTCGACTTCTGGAAGATCGCCATGCGGCCGGGCAAGCCGCTGATGTTCGGCCGCATCGGCGCGACGGCGGTCCTGGGCGTGCCCGGAAACCCCGTCTCCAGCCTGGTCTGCGCCACGATGTTCCTGCGGCCGGCCATCGACGCCATGCTCGGGCGCGAGATCGAGGCGGAGCCGCAGCCCACCGCCCTCCTCGGCCGCGACCTGCCGGCCAACGACAGCCGCGAGGACTATCTGCGCGCCCGCCTCTCCTACGATGCGCAGGGCCGCCGTGTCGCCACGCCCTTCGACCGGCAGGACAGCTCCATGCTGTCGCTGCTGAGCAAGGCCGACTGCCTCGTCATGCGCCCGCCGCGCGCGCCGGCGATTTCCGCCGGGTCCGTCGTCGACATCGTGCCGCTGACCGGCGGATGTCTGTCGATCTGAGTGTGGACAAACGCGAGACCGGCTGCATGCGCACCGTGCGTCCTTCGACAGGCTCAGGATGAGGGGGATTCTTTGTGGCACGAAGAAAAGCCCTCATGCTGAGCTTGTCGAAGCACGCACCGCGCCGATCCAATACTCAAAGCACTAAGAAGATCGTCCAAAAGGTGGCCGAACACCCCGGAGCCCCCAGCTGGCTGCTCCGCTGCGCGCCCGGCCTCGCCAAGATCCTGATCACCGAACTTCGCTTCAACGGACTCGTCGACCGCCGCACCAAGCCCACGATCCTCTGGCAGCGCAATCACGACCTCGTCTTTCTGCCGCGCCTGCAGAAGGAGCCGCGCCCGGTCGATCTTCGCATCGCCGAAGATATTCAGCGCTGCCCGATCTACGGCCGCTACAAGATCTCGAACCGCCAGCTCGACGTACTCGCCGCGATGCTCGGCGCGTCGAAGGGCGCCTGGCACCTCGTCGTCACCGTCGACGGCGCGCGCTTCAACCGTCACGAACTGGCGCGCTGGCTCGCCCGCGAGCTGAAGCAGCGCGGCGTCGCGCTCGACGAGACGTCGCCGCGGCTTGCCGCGCTGTTTTGCGTCGAGGAGTCCTACTATCTGTGCCTGCCTTATCGCACCGCCGATCAGGCGGCGCTGCGGCAGCGCCGCGCGGCCGAGCGCCCCGGCAGCCTGCCGCCGACGATCGCCGCCGCCATGGCCTTCCTCGCCAACCCGCGCGACGACGACATGGTCCTCGACCCGGTCTGCGGCAGCGGCACCTTGCTCGCCGAGGTCCACGCCTATGCGCCGGCGGCCCGCCTGAGCGGTATCGATCAGGACCGCCAGGCCATCGCCGGCGCCCGCCGCAACCTGGCCCATATATCCGAGCTGCAGCTGGCCGCCGGCGATGCGCGCGCGACCGGGCTTGCCGACGGCAGCCTCTCCCTCTTCCTCGCCAATCTTCCCTTCGGCAAGCAGTTCGGCAGCCCGGCGCAGAACCGCCTGCTCTACCAGGACATCCTGCGCGAGTTGGTCCGCCTCGGCCGCCCCGAAGGCTGGCGCGCGGTGCTGCTGACCTCGGATGTCGAGGCGCTGAAGGCGGCGGTCGCCGCCAATCCGGGCGTGCGTCCCGGCAGCGCGACGCCCGTGAAGATCCGCGGCGAGGCGGCGACCATCATGCTCCTGCGCGGATCTGGCGGATGACGAGTCCCGCTGGAAACACCACCCCCGAACAGGACGCCGAGGCGATTCTCGACTGGACGACGGCGCGCCTCGCGGCAGGATCGGACGCCGAGGCGCGGGACGCCCTCGCAGCCGCCGTGGCGCGAATGCCGGATCATGCCGCGCTGGCCGCCCAGTATGCCGATGCCCTGCGGCTCGATGCGCAGCTCGCGGCGGCGGCAACCGAGTACCATCGCGCCCTTTCGCTCGACCCGTCGCTTCCCGAGGCGTGGGCGGGACTCGGCGCCGCCGAGCTGGCGCGGGCCGCCTATGGCGAGGCCGCCCGCTGCCTGCGCCGGGCCGTTGCTCTGCGATCCGATCTTGCGGAATTCCGCTTCAATCTGGGGCAAGCGCTGTTCGAGCTGGGCGAGGTCGATGCCGCGCGCGACTGCTATCGCCGCATCGCCGAGAGCGGCCATCCGAAATTGGCGCAGGAGGCGCGCCGCAACATCGCCTGTCTCATTCCGGGCGCGGCCGGCGCGGACAACGCGGCCGTGCTGCAGGCCCGGCGCGCCTGGGCCGAACGGGAGGCGGCGGAGCGCCGCGACCGGCCGCCGCCGGCCCCGGCCGCGAAGCTGCGCATCGGCTATGTCTCGTCCTTCTTCGCCGATCGCAACTGGATGAAGCCGGTGTGGGGCGCGGTCAATCATCACGACCGCTCGCGCTTCGAGATCCATCTCTTCTCGGACGGCAGGCCGCCGGACGCCGGGAGCGGCTATCGCGACTATCCCAACGACTACATCCATGACGTCCGGGGTGCGCCGAACGACGGACTCGCCGGCTATGTGGCACGTTGCAACATCGACATCCTGGTCGACCTCAACGGCTACAGCGTCCCCCGACGGCTCGGCCTCTTCATGCGACGGCCGGCGCCGCTCATCGTCGGATGGTTCAACATGTTCGCGACGACCGGCATCGATGCGTTCGACTACATCGTCGGCGACGATACCGTGATCCCGGCCGCAGAGGAGCGCTTCTACAGCGAGCGCGTGCTGCGCGTCCCCGGATCGTATCTCGCCTTCAGCGTGCCCTATCCGGTTCCCGACGTGGCGCCGCCGCCCGTCCTCGCCGACGGTCACCTGACCTTCGGCTGCTTCTGCTCGCACTACAAGATCACCGACGCGACGGTCGACGCCTGGGCGGCCATCCTCAGAGGCGCCCCGCAGACGCGGCTTCTGCTCAAGAACCGCGCCCTGGGCGACGCCTCCAACCAGGCGCACCTGCGCGACCGGTTCGCGCGCCGCGGCGTCGACGCGGAGCGTCTGCTCCTGGATGGTCCGTCGGAGCACAGCGCCTTTCTCGCCGCCTATGGCCGCGTCGATATCGCGCTCGACACCTTCCCCTATTCCGGCGGCACGACGACCATGGAAGCGCTCTGGCAAGGGGTGCCGGTCCTGACCTGCGACGGCGACCGCTGGGCGAGCCGGACCAGCCTGTCCCTCCTGCGGGCGGCCGGCCTCGAGGACTGGTGCCTCGCCGACCGCGACGCCCTCGTCGCGCAGGCCATTGCGCTTGCGCGCTCGCCGGCCACGCAGGATGCGCTGGCGAGCTTGCGCGCCGTCATGCGCGACCGCCTCGCCCGCGCGCCCGTCTGCGACAGCGCCGGCCTGTGCCGAGGTCTCGAAGCCATCTACGAGCGGGTCGGGAGACGGCACTCCGAAGCTCGCCAGTAGGCCGCCCCATCGATTCACGACTCCCTACCGGGTGCGACGGTGGCGCGACCTCGGATTCGATGAGATCTGATCTTCCGGTCGGATGCTCATTGACATATGCGGGTATAGAACATAAAATGAACATACTGGCATTTCCGCTGGGCATGGGCTCCATTGGAGTGTTTCCGCTCTGGGAACCCCGGCCGCTGCCCGGGGGGCTGCCCGGGGTGCAAAAAAAACTTCTCGCGGGAACAAAAAAGCACTTGACCTCTTGAACCAAACTAGAACATATATACGTTTAGGTTTTGTTCCGAGAAGATAGGCACCTCACATGCTGACACGCAAACAGAATGAACTGCTCCTGTTCATCAACCGGCATCTCACCGAGAAGGGCGTTTCGCCCTCCTTCGACGAGATGAAGGAGGCGCTCGGCCTCAAGTCGAAGTCGGGTATCCATCGCCTGATCACGGGGCTCGAGGAGCGCGGATTCATCAAGCGGCTGCCGCACAAGGCCCGCGCGCTCGAGGTCCTCCGGCTGCCGGAGGATCTCGGCATCGGCGGGCGCAAGGGCGAGGCTGGGCGCTTCTCGCCCAATGTCATCCAGGGAAATTTCGGCGGCGTCATCAGCGGCGCCGCGGTCGCGCCGGAGGTGGCGGCCGTGCAGCTGCCGCTCTACGGACGCATCGCCGCCGGCACGCCGATCGAGGCGCTGAAGGATCACTCGAACACCGTCGACGTGCCCGCCAGCCTGCTCGGCCGGGGCGAACACTATGCGCTGGAAATCGAGGGCGATTCGATGCTCAACGCCGGCATCCTCAACGGCGACACGGCGATCATCGAGCGCTGCGACAATGCCGACAACGGCTCCATCATCGTCGCCCTCGTCGACAATGCCGAGGTCACCTTGAAGCGCCTGCGGCGGAAGGGCGATTCGATCGCCCTCGAGCCGGCCAATCCGGCCTACGAGACGCGCATCTTCGGGCCGGACCGCGTGCAGATCCAGGGACGTCTGGTCGGGCTGCTGCGGCGGTTCTGACGCTCCCGCTGTCCTGCCGCAGCGGGGCCGCCGGGGCTGACAATCCGCGGCGGCCTCCGCTAAGGTGTGCCGCCGATTCCCCGGCGGAACCCTGAGTCGTCGATGAACATTCTCGGCCTGCAGTTCGGTCACGATGCCGGTGCCGCCGTCCTGCGCGATGGCCGCGTGGCGTCGTTCGTCCTGCGCGAGCGCCTCAGCCGCATCAAGCACGCGCTGTCGTTGGATGTTGCCACGATCGAACGGGCGCTCGCCGATGCCGGGCTGGAGGACTCCGACATCGACTACTGCGCGATCACCTCGACCCAGAAGATCGAGCTGATCGGCCGCGATCCCGTCCGCCTGTCCGTCGCCTTGCAGCGCCATCCGCGCCACACAGCGCCTTGCAGCCTCGTCGGCATCTTGGAGAAGGCCAAGACCGATCCCCGGACATTCCTCTATTCGGAGATCCTCGACCTGCTCTACCGCAACGAGAAGGGCGAGGACCTTACGCGCCATTCCGTCTCCTGCTACTTCCCCGAGTACAAAACGGTGCCGGAGTCGGCCTTCTCCCGCCTCGGCTGGATGGACAGCTACATCAGCGCGGAGCCCTGGACGAACCGGCCGCGCCTGCGCGACATCGCCGCCCGCGACTACGGGCAGTTCACGCGCACCGACGTCATCCGCCACGGCTTCCACTATCCGGCGGTCCTCACGCTCAACGGCCGGGCGATCCCGGCCTACTTCATCCAGCACCACATGGCCCATGCCGCCTCGATCTACTACCCGGCGGGCCTCGACCGCGCGGCCATCCTCACCCATGACGGATTCGGCGGCGGCCAGAGCTACCACACGGGCATGTTCTATCTCGGCGACGGTCATCGCCTCTTCCCGCTGGCGCCGCATCATCTCGTCGTCGGCGCGATCTACGAGACCGCCGGCATCCGCCTCAATCTCGGCCTGATCGGCCCGTCCGGCAAGCTGATGGGGTTGGCGCCCTACGGCGAGCCGCGCCTGTTCGACGCAGGATTCGTCGGCAACATGTACGACCTCCACGCCAACGGGCATCGGCAACCGGAGGACGACTGGATCCGCCATTGCCTCGCCCGCGCCGAGGTCCTCGGCTACGACCTGCGGCCGTTCCGGGATCGCGCGCAGATGACCGCGCCGATCAACGCCGACATCGCCGCATCCACGCAGACGCTGTTCGACGCGACCCTGACCGAGACGGTCGCCGCCTTCGATGCCATCCTGCAGAGGATGGGGCTCGGCGGACTACCGCTGTGCTACGCTGGCGGCACCGCGCTGAACTGTCCCGCCAACAGCCTGCTGGCGCGCGACGGCCGCTTCGCCTCGGTGCAGGTGCCGCCCTGGTGCGACGACAGCGGGCTGGCGCTCGGGGCCGCCCTCGCCCTCCATCACAATGTCCTCGACCAGCCGCTCCCGGCGCCACCGCCGAACGGCGCCGCGGTGGATGCCTATCTGGGCGCCCGCATCGGCGATGCCGAAATCGACGCCGCGCTGCAGCGGCATGGCGAGCGGATCACCTGGGAACCGGCGCCGGACTGGGCCGAGGCCGCCGCGCAGGACCTCGCCGCCGACAGGGTCATCGGCTGGTTCGAGGGACGCAGCGAGATCGGGCCGCGCGCCCTCGGTCACCGGTCGATCCTGGCCGATCCGCGCAAAGCCGAGAACTGGGCGCGCGTCAACGCCATCAAGGGGCGCGAGCCGTGGCGGCCGTTCGCGCCGGCAGTGCTCGCGGACCGCGCCGCGCAATGGTTCGCGGGACTGCCGCTGCCGTCACCGCACATGCTGTTCACCGCCCAGGTCACATCGGCGGACATTCCTGCGATCACCCATGTCGACGGGTCGTCCCGCATCCAGACGGTCGACGAGAGCTGCGGCGCCTTCCATCGCCTGCTGCGCCGCTTCGACTCGCTCACCGGCGTGCCCGTGATCCTCAACACCTCCTTCAACGGACCCGGCGAGCCGATCGTCGAATCGCCTGACGACGCACTTCGATTCTTCCTGCAGTCGGATCTCGACGCGCTCTATATGGACGGGCGGCGCATCCACAGACGCCCGACCTGACCCCGGTCAGTCGCGGGGCTGCGGCCGCACGACCCAAGGCCGGTCGCCGCGCATCTCCCGCACCGATCGGATGTCGACGGTGCCGTCCCGGTCGATCCAGATCGCATAGGCGCCGTTGCGCCACAGATCGAACCGGTCGATCACCGCCGTCGCCGCCGGACAGGGCATGCGCACCGGCTCCAGGCTGACCACGACATCCGCGACCCGGCAGTCCTCGACAAGCGCGAGCGACTGCTGCACCAGCGCGATCGTCCGACCGGACGCCTTGTAGATGCAGCCCAGGCTGTCGCAAGCCAACCGTCCGCCGGCGCCGTAGCCGTCTGCCGGAAAACTCCCCATCGCATCGGCGCCCGACCGCCGCGACCACGTGTCGGCGACGAAATCGTCGGCGTTCGGCGTCGACAGCAACAGGCCGCCGGCCGGATCGGCGACCGCAAAGAATCGGCCGTCCTCGGACACCAGGACATCCGGCGGCCGCGCAAAGGCGATCGTGGCCAGTCCCAGGGCGACGATAGGCACGCCGGCGACGCGCCAGGGCCGCTGCCACAGGCACAGCCATAGGCCGCCCAGCGTGACCGCCGCCAGCCCGGCCGTCGGCAGGAGGGGCACGACATAGGCCGCCTCCGGCCGGCCGGCGACCTGCTCGGCGATGACGGTGATGACGTCGACGCCCCAGCCCATGGGTATCAGGGCCAGATGCTCGAGGCCGAACGGCATGAGGACGACCGCAAAGACCGCCCACGGCATGACCCACGCGCCGGTCAGGGGAACCGCGAGCATATTGGCGATGACGCCGTAGTTGGCGATCCGGTTGAAGTGATAGATCGAGTACGGCGCCGTCGCCAGGGTGGCGACGAGACTGGTCAGGATCAGCGCCGCCACATACAGGGCGGCCCGGCTGCCCCACCCGCTGCCGGCACGCCAGCGCAGCCGGGCCGCCTGCGTCCCCTCATAGGCCGCGACCAGGCAGACCACGGCCGCGAACGACATCTGAAAGCTCGGCCCGATCAGTTCCTCCGGCCTGACGAGCAGCACGATGACGGCGGCCCAGGCGACCGGCGGCATCGATATCGCCGTCCGGTCCAGGAGCACCGCCAGCAGGAACATGCCGGCCATGATGAACGCCCGGACCGTCGGCACGGGCGCCCCGGCCAGCAGCATGTAGAGCAGCGTGCCGGCGAGTGCGGCCACGGCCCCCCACTTCTTGATCGGGTAGTGCAGCGCCACCCGCGGGACGAGGCACAAGAGCCGCCGCACCGTCACGAACAGAATGCCGGCCACCAGCCCGATATGAAGCCCGGAGATCGACAGCAGATGGACCAGCCCGGAATCGCGCATGTTCTGCATGGTCGCCGCCGAGATCGCGCCCTGATCGCCGGTGATCAAGGCGACGCAGATGGCGCCCATGTCACCCGGCAGGACGGCGCGAATCCGCTTCGCAATCTCCAGGCGCAGGGCCGACAGCTGGCACGGCAGAGAGGCAAGCCAGCCCACCTCGCTGCGGGGAGCGATCGGTTGCGGGGCGCCGAAGGCGAAGCCGACCGCACCGATCCGCTCGAAGTACACGTCGCGCTGGAAATCGAACGCGCCGGGCGCGACCGGTGGCGAGATCGGCCCCAGCCGGGCCGTGAGCCGGACCCATTGGCCGGCATGGTCCGCCGCGGAAGCGCCGTGGAGCCGGAGCCGGACGCGCGCGGGCGTATCCTCTGATGCGACACCCGCGACCGCTAGATGGTCCAGATGCACGCGATAGCCGCTCGGCAGCAGCGCGACCTGGCAGGCCCGCCCCTCCAGGACGGCACCGCCGATCTCGCGCTGCAGAAGCGGCGCGGAGACGAGGGCGACGCGGAGTTGCGCGGCACCGAATCCGAGGAATGCCAGTGTCAGGCATGTCGCCACCAGAGCCGGCAGAGGCCGGCGCCGCAGCGCGATTCGAGTCGCGACCGCCGCGGCCAAGCCAACCGCCCCGCTCCAGATCGGCGGCTCCGCGCCAAGCCCGAAATAGACGGCAATACCGGCGCCGATGAATACCGGCATCCACAGGACCCAGCGTTCGCGTTCCTCGGCCGCGTTTCGCGCCAGCCAGGCAAGCGCCCTCCCGAACAGCCGGCCGTGGGCACGAGATCGCGGCTCTCTGTCGGCTGAGTCGGGTGAGGCTGTGGCCATGGAAAGACCGAGTATTTCACTCGGCCTCCTCGCCGTATAGGGCCGGCGGGTCGGACGAAACCTGCCCCGGGGTGATTGAGCAAGGCGGAAGCGCCGTGCTAGACCACGGCCATACCGTCGCGTCAGAGCATCGCCCGATCCCAGCCATGTCCGTCGTCGTGCGCTTCGCCCCCTCTCCGACCGGCTTCCTCCATATCGGCGGGGCCCGCACGGCGCTGTTCAACTGGCTGTTCGCCCGGCATCACAAGGGCATCTTCCGCCTGCGCATCGAGGACACCGACCGGCAACGGTCCACGCAGGCCGCCATCGACGCCATCATCGACGGCCTCACCTGGCTCGGCCTGGATTGGGACGGCGAGATCGTCTTCCAGTTCGCCCGCGCCGCACGTCACGCCGATATGGCGCGGCAACTGCTGGAGTCGGGACGCGCCTATCGCTGCTACTGCACCCCCGAAGAGCTGCAGGCGATGCGCGAGCAACAGCGCGCCAAGGGATTGCCGATGCGATATGACGGCCGCTGGCGCGACCGCTCACCGTCGGAAGCGCCGCCGGGCGTGCCGCCCGTGATCCGGCTGAAGGTGCCGCAGTCCGGCGAGACCGTGGTCCGCGACCGCGTCCAAGGCGAGGTCCGCGTCGCCAACGAGCAACTCGACGACATGGTGCTGCTTCGTGGCGACGGAACGCCCACCTACATGCTCTCGGTCGTCGTCGACGATCATGACATGGACGTGACGCATGTCATTCGCGGCGACGATCATCTGACCAATACGTTCCGCCAGATCCAGCTCTACGAGGCGCTGGGGTGGCGCGCGCCGGAGTTCGCCCACGTCGCTCTCATCCATGGCGCCGACGGGGCGAAGCTGTCGAAGCGCCACGGCGCCGTCGGTCTCGAGGCCTACCGCGACATGGGATATCTCCCGGAGGCGATGCGAAACTACCTCCTGCGCCTGGGCTGGTCGCACGACGACGACGAGATCATCGATACGGCCCGGGCGATCGAGTGGTTCGACCTCGACGGCATCGGCCGCTCGCCGTCGCGCTTCGATCTGGCCAGGCTCGACAGCCTCAACGGCCACTATCTGCGCAGCGCCGCGAACGATCGGCTGATCGCGCTGATATTGCCCAAAATCGAGGCAGCGCTGGGGCACGCCGTCGACGCCGCGGGCAGGTTGCGCCTTGCCAAGGGCATGGACGGTCTCAAGCTGCGCGCCAAGACGCTGATCGACCTGGCGGATACCGCGATGATCTATGTGCGGCCGCGTCCGCTCAAACTGGAGCCGAAGGCCGAGACGGTGCTGACGACCGAGGCGCGCCAGATCCTGTCGGCCAATGTCGCAGTATTACAAGGGGCTGCCGAGTGGCATGCGCCCAATCTCGAACAAATCGACCGGCAGTTTGCCGAAGAACGCAGGCTGAAGCTGGGCCAGGTCGCGCAACCGAAGCGCGCCGCACTCACGGGATCGACCACATCGCCCCCGATCTACGAGGTGATGGAGATCCTCGGCAAGGACGAAACGCTGGCCCGCCTGCGCGACGCCGGCATAGAATAGGCGTTGCGAAATCCATAGCCGACACTAGTCTACCGGCGCCGAGGCTGCCCCTCTCCCGGCGGGGCGCGAGTGCTGCTCGGCTGACCGGAACTCATATCTTGAGAGGATTGCCGCATGGTCAACCCCGTCCAGAGCGTCAACGCCGGAACGAAGCAGACCGCCACCGTCACCGACAACACGACCGGAAAGTCGTTCGAGCTTCCGATCATGGACGGGACAATGGGGCCGCGCGTGATCGACGTGCGCAAGCTCTACACCGATCACGGCTTCTTCACCTACGACCCGGGATTCACGTCGACGGGCAGCTGCGAATCGCAGATCACCTATATCGACGGCGAGCAGGGCGTTCTGCTTCACCGCGGCTATCCCATCCAGGAACTGGCCGAGCACAGCGACTTCATGGAGGTCTGCTATCTGCTGCTCGAAGGCGAGCTGCCGACGGCCGCGCAGAAGAAGAAGTTCGTGCACGACATCGTCCATCATACGATGCTGCACGAGCAGCTGCTCAACGTCTACCGGGCGTTCCGGCGCGACGCGCATCCGATGGCGGTCATGATCGGAGTCGTCGGCGCGATGTCGGCCTTCTATCACGACAGCACGGACGTGAGCGACCCGCATCAGCGGATGATCGCCTCGCACCGGCTCATCGCGAAGATGCCGACGATCACCGCCTACGCCTACAAATACTCCGTCGGCCAGCCGTTCATCTATCCGCGCAACAAGCTCAGCTACGCGGAGAACTTCGTCAACATGACGTTCGCCGTCCCGGCCGAGGACTATGTCATCGACCCGATCGTCGCCAAGGCCATCGACCTGATCTTCATCCTGCATGCCGACCACGAGCAGAATGCGTCGACATCGACGGTGCGCATCGCCGGATCGAGCGGGGCCAACCCGTTCGCGTGCATCGCCGCGGGCATCGCCTCGCTCTGGGGGCCGGCGCACGGAGGTGCCAACGAGGCCGTCCTCAACATGCTGCGCGAGATCGGAACCAAGGATCGCGTGCCCGAATATGTGAAGATGGCCAAGAGCAAGGACAGCTCGTTCCGCCTCATGGGCTTCGGCCATCGCGTCTACAAGAACTACGATCCGCGGGCGGCGATCATGCGGCGCACCTGCCACGAGGTCCTCGACGCCCTCGGCAAGCGCAACGAGCCGCTGCTCGAACTGGCCATGGAGCTGGAGCGCGTTGCGCTCGAGGACGAGTACTTCGTCGAGCGCAAGCTGTACCCAAACGTCGACTTCTATTCGGGGATCATCCTGCAGGCGATCGGCTTCCCGACCTCGATGTTCACCGCCTTGTTCGCCCTCGCCCGCACGGTCGGCTGGGTGGCGCAGTGGAAGGAGATGATCGAGGATCCGTCGCAGCGGATCGGCCGGCCGCGGCAGCTCTATACCGGCTCGCCCCAGCGGCGCTACCTCCCGATCGACCAGCGCCGCTGACGAGCCGCTCAGGCCTTCCGTTCGATCAGCTCGATCTTGTAGCCGTCGGGGTCCTCGATGAAGGCGATGACGCTGCCGCCGTGCTTCATCGGGCCGGGCGGCCGGGGAATCTTGACGCCTTCTCCCGCCAGACGGTCGCAGGTGCCGTAGATGTCGGGCACGCCGACGGCGAGGTGGCCGAAGCCGGACCCGATCTCATAGGGTTCCCGCTGGCCCCAATTGTGGGTCAGCTCCAGAACCGTGTGCGACGCCTCGTCGCCATAGCCGACGAAGGCGAGGGTGAACTCGCCGCTCGGATAGTCCTTGCGCCGCAACAGCCTCATCCCCAGAAGGCGGGTGTAGAAATCGATCGATCTGTCGAGGTCGCGGACACGGATCATCGTGTGCAGGAGCTGAAATTTCGGCGTATCGGCCGTCCCTGGCGTGTTCATTGAACTGGCTCCGCGGCGCTGTCTGTTGCCTACTCCCGGTCCCGGATCATCGCTGCGAACGTCGCATCCGCCACCGTGACGCCGTCGACCTTGACCTCGCCCCGAAGCTTCCACACGGCGCCGCGATTGCGTTCCTTGGTGACGTGCACGCGCAGTTGGTCGCCGGGCACCACGGGACGGCGAAACTTCGCATTCTCGATCGACATGAAATACACCAACTTGCCTTCGGCGTCCGGTCCCAGCGTGTGGACCACGAAGACGGCGGCGGTCTGCGCCATCGCCTCGATCAGCAACACGCCGGGCATGACCGCATGGCCCGGGAAATGGCCCTGGAAGAAATACTCGTTGATGGACACGTTCTTGATGCCGACGGCGGATTGATCGCTCACGACGTCGACCACGCGGTCGATCATCAGGAACGGGAACCGGTGCGGAATCATGTCCATGATCCGCTCGACCCGGATCACGACATCAGACGTCGCCGCTTGATTCTCGCCGTCCATCTCGCCTTGCCACTACGACATGCGCGACACACCCGACTGCCGGGATTCCGACAGCCGGCGTTCAGTTCGCAACCTGCAGCTTCACCGCCGGCAGCTTCGCGTCCAGCGCTTTCATCGCCTCGTCGGTGAAATCATAGGCGTCGGCGGCGAGTATGATGTCGCTCTTGTTCAAGACAAGCGTCATCTCCCGTTTCGTCGCAATATCCTTCACGATCTCGATCAGCGCCGTCCGGATCTGGCCCACGGCCTTGCTGACTCCCGTATCGAGCGCGTGCTTTCGCTGCGCCAACGCCTTCTCGATCTTGTCCCCCTGCGCGTCGAGATCGTCGACCTTCTTCTTGAAGTCCGCATCCGACAGTGAAGATCTTTGGCCGGCCAGCTTCTGCTGGGCATCCCTGAACGTCTTGCGCTGCTTGTTGTATTCCGCTTCGAAGGCCGTCCTCTGCTGCTCGAGCTGACCCTTGATGTTCTTTCCGGCTTTCGACTGACTCATTATCAAGTCGAAGTCGACGACTCCGAGGATGATTGCCGGCTGTTCCTGAGCCCCAACGGGCGCGGAGTGGAATACCGCCGCGGCAAACATGAGGGCGACCGCCGAGAAGCGCCGAAGTGCATGCATGATTTTCACGTATCAGAACCTCGTTCCAACGCTGAATCTAAAGTACTCCTCCTTGTCGGAATCCTCCTTGAGGAATGGATACGCCAGGTCGAAGGCGAACGGACCGAAGGGAGAATCCCACGTGAATCCGGCGCCGGCGGATACGCGGATGCTCGCCTTGTCGACGATGTCGTTCACGCCCGGATTGACGTTGTTGTCCGCGAAATCGAAATCGGTGTCGAACAGGGTGCCGAAGTCGCTGAACACCCGTCCCCGGATCTTGTACTCCTCCGGCAGACCCAATGGAAACGAAAGCTGGACCGTCCCCGAAAAGTACTTGGTGCCGCCGAGGAAATCGCCGGTCTCCAGGTCGCGCGGCCCGACGCCCCTGGACTCGAAGCCGCGCAGATTGTATCCGCCGAGGAAGAACGCATCCGTGATGCGGATATTCTGATCGAAGCCGAAGATGTACCCGGCTTCGCTCGAGACGCTCGCCACCAAGTCGTCGCCGATCGGCTGGAAATAGCTGGCATTGAGCCGGGTCCGCAGGTACCGCGTGTCGCCGCCGAGGCCGGAGACATCGTTGTGCAGCTGTACCATGAAGCCGTCGGTCGGATTGAGCCTGTTGTCGCGGCGATCGTAAGTGACCTCCTGGCTGACGACGGAGGAGATCGCCGAGCCGTCCTGCTCCTTGATGGCCTCCGACGACGTCGACTTCACGTCGAAGATCTCGTCGTTGCTCAGATTGTAGCGCACGTTCTGGCGCATGAATTCGCTCCAGTCCCAGCCGAAGCGGAAGCCGCCGCCGAGGTTTTTCTCCTTGTAGGTGGTATTGCTCGTCCGGTCCGTTTCCGTCCGGTAGGCGTCGATGCCGGCTGACAGTTCCTGATCCATGAAGTACGGTTCGGTGAAGCTGAAAGCCAGCTGCGAACGATCCCCCGAGATCACGAAGTCGAGCCGCAGATCCTGCCCGCGCCCCAACAGGTTGCGCTCGCGCAGCGTGGTGTTTCCGACCGGGCCGTCGCTCGTCGAAAAGCCGGCTCCGAACGACAGCTCGCCGGTCGACTGCTCCTCGACGTTGACCTCGATAACCGTTCGATCGGGGCTGCTGCCCTGGACCGTCTGAAGGCCGACTGTGCTGAAGAAGCCGAGGTTCTGAATGCGCTGCCGCGTCCGCCGGATCTTCGAGGCATTGAACGCGTCGCCTTCGACGACGCGGAACTCGCGGCGGATCACTTCGTCGAGCGTCCGGATGTTCCCGCTGATGTCGATCCGCTCGACATACACGCGCGGCCCCTCCTGGATGTCGTAGGTGATCGTGATCGTCTTGTTCTCGCGGTCCTTCTCGGCTCGCGGCCTGACCTCCACGAAAGCATAACCAAGGTCGCCGACCCGGTCACCGATACCGGTCAGTGTCCTCTCGACCTCCTCGGCATTGTACCAGTCGCCTTCGACGGTGCTGATCTCGTCACGCAGGCTCTCCGGATCGAGATCCTTGAGCGTCGTCCGCACGTCGATCGGTCCGAAGGTATACCGCTCTCCCTCCTCGACCGTAAAGGTGATGAAGAAGGCGTTCCGATCCGGCGAGAGCTCGGCGACGGAGGAGATGACGCGGAAGTCGGCATAGCCCTCCTTGAGGTAGAAGTTGCGCAGCGCCTCCCGATCGACCGTCAGCCGATCGGGATCATAGGTGTCGTTCGAGGTCAGGAACCGGTACCAGGCGCTCTCCTTGGTCAGGATCTCGCCGCGCAGATCGGAATCGCTGAAGACCTCGTTGCCGACGAAGTCGATGCGTCGCACCTCGGTGATATCGCCCTCGTGAATCTCGAAGACCAGATCGACCCGGTTCTGATCCAACGGGATGACCTTAGGCTCGACCGTCGCGGCGAACCGCCCGCTGCGTCTGTAGATGTCGAGGATCCGCTGGGCGTCCGCTTGAACCTTGGTGGCAGTATAAACCACGCGCGGCCGCAGCTGCACCTCGTTCTGCAGCTCCTGATCGCCGATCCGGTCGTTCCCTTCGAAGGCCAGGCGGTTGATGATCGGGTTCTCGACCACGCTGACGACCAGGTCGTCGCCCTCGCGGCGGAAACTCACGTCCGCAAACAGCCCGGACGAGAACAGGTTTTTGAGCGCCCGGTCGACCCGTGCAGCCTCGAAACGATCTCCGGGGCTCAACTGCATGTACGAGAGCACCGTTTCCGCCTCGATACGCTGATTGCCTTCGACTCGGATGTTCGCAATCGGCTCTCCCGTGAAGATGTCTTGCGCGACCGCGGGCACTGCGAAAACCACGGCCAAAAGTGCGAACACGACGATCAGCCGTCCGATCAACTTCCCCAAACTCGACTCCCCCAAAATCGTCTCAGGTTACGAGGTCTTTTATGAAGTCGACAACCTTCAGGACCACAAGATCGTTCCAGGTCGCAAAAACCACAAGGCCCAGCACGAGCGCAACGCCAATCCGGAGCCCCCACTCCTGAGCCCGCTCGCCAAGTGGTCGTCCGCGAATGCCCTCGACGGCATAGAAGGCCAAGTGTCCGCCGTCCAGAAGCGGAATCGGAAACAGGTTCAACAGGCCGAGGTTGAGCGACAACATCGGAATAAGGAACAGGAAGTCGACGTAGCTGCTCTTCGCCACGTCGCCGGCGATCTTGCCGATGCGCAGCACGCCGCCCAGCTCCTGGCTGGAACGCTCCCCGGCGATCATCTCCCAGAGGTTGACGATGATCTGAACGCTGAGCGTGTAGGTCTGGACCACCGCGCCCCACAGGGCGCTGGCCAGCCCATGCCGTTCGTAGTCCAGTTGGGCGGCCGGCGCCACGCCCAGGCGATATGTCTGCGGCGCGCTCGCATCGCCGCCTTCCGGAACGACGGGACGCGGCTGCACGGTGATATGGATTTCCGAGGCGTCGCGCCGAACGAGCAGATCGATCGGTTGTCCCCCGCTGCCCTGCACCAGCGCGACGAGATCATCGAATCCCTCGGTCGGCTGGCCGTTGATGCTCACGATGCGGTCGCCGGCCTGGATGCCGGCGGCCTCGGCCGCGCTGTCCTTCAGGACTTCGCCGACGACCGTCGGGACCATGGGCTGCCCGACCAGAACGAAAAGCAGCATCAGCGCAACGATGGTTAGGACATAGTTGGCCGCCGGGCCGGCGAAGACGATGGCGGCGCGCTGCCACACCGGCTTGTGGTGAAAGGCGACGGTCCGTTCGGCCGCCGTCATCTCGCGTTCGCGTCCGTCGGATTCGAGCACCTGCTCGCCCTGGCCGAACATCTTGACGTATCCGCCGAGCGGTATCGCGCTGAACTTCCAACGCGTTCCCCGTCGATCCGTGAACCCGAACAGCTCCGGGCCGAACCCGACCGAAAACACGTCGACCCGCACGCCGCAGCGGCGCGCCACCCAGAAATGACCGAGCTCGTGCACAAACACGACGACGGTCAGCAGGACCAGAAAGGGGATGATGTAATCGCTGGCGCCGGTCAGGAAATCCATGCCGTAGAACTCTGGTTGATCGCCGGTTGCTGAAACGCCTCACGCCAGCTTCGGCGGCGGAGCATTAGCATAGATGCCCCAGGCTGCCTATAGCCGGATGACGCAGGCGCGTCGTTGAAAATCATTGCCAAATCAAGATGGTGTGCCCGGCCAGTTCGCTCAATCCCGCGACCACAATGGCAACGGACAGCAGCCCGTCGACGCGGTCGAGAACGCCGCCATGTCCCGGGATCAGACGGCTGCTGTCCTTGACGCCGAACCGGCGTTTGACCGCCGACTCGAAGAGGTCGCCGGCCTGTTCCACGACCGCCAGCGCCGCGCCGAGCGGGGCGGCGATCCAGGGCGAGACGCCCGCGACTAGAACCGAGGCCGCGATGCCGACGCAGGCAGCGGCGGCCATGCCGCCGAAGAGGCCGGCCCAGGTCTTGTTCGGGCTGACGCGCGGGGCCAGTTTCGGCCCGCCGATCCGGCGACCCACGACATAGGCCCCCGTATCGGTTGCCCAGACCAGCGCAAGCACCCACAGCAGCGTCGCACGCCCGTCTTCGGGGATCGCCCGGAGCCACGTCAAGGCGAGACAGGGCAGGCCGACATAGACCACGCCGAGGGCGAGCCAGGCGGGGCTGGCCGCAGCTTCCAGTCGGGCGCCGAGGCCGACGAGCAAAGCGCCGGCCGCAACGACCACCAGCCCCGGAAGAACGCCGAAGATCGCGCCGACGGCGATGGTCAGCGCCCCCATCGCAATCGTTGCCGCGCCTGCGCGCGACAAACCGCCGCGGCTGCACAGGTGTGCCCATTCCCATGCCATGAAGATGCCCATGATGCCGACCAGGACATCCCAGACAGGGCGGCCGTAGTACGCCGCCGCCAGCACCAGCGGCACCAGGACCAGCGCCGAGGCGACCCGCTGGCGCAGCCCGTTGCTCTCAGCGGGCGGCACCGTACCGGCGATCGCGGCTTTGGAACTCGCGAATAGCACTTTCGAGGTCGTCCTTGGTGAAATCGGGCCAGAGACGATCCAGGAATATCAGCTCTGCATAGGCCGACTGCCACAACAGGAAATTGCTGATGCGCTTCTCGCCGCTCGTCCGGATAACGAGGTCGGGGTCGGGAATGTCGACGGTCAGGAGACGGCGGGCGAAGGCATCCTCGTCGATGTCCTCGGCGGCGAGTTCGCCCGCCCGTACGGCTTGCGCCAAGCGCCGCGCGGCGAGGGTGATCTCGCTGCGCCCGCCGTAGCTCAAGGCCACCGTGAGATTGAGGCGTGCATTGCCGCGGGTCCGCGATTCCGCCTCGTCGATCAGCTTGACGATGTCGCCGGCCAACCGCGCGCGATCGCCGATGACGCGAATGCGCACGCCGTTGCGATCAAGTTCGGCGATCTCGCTGCGCAGATAGAAGCGCAGCAGGGACATGAGATCGTCGATCTCCGCGGCCGAGCGCTTCCAGTTCTCCGACGAGAAGCCGAAGAGCGTGAGGTAGGATATGCCGAGTTCGGCGGACCCCCGAACGGTGCGCCGCACCGCCTCGGCGCCGCGTTGATGACCCACGGTCCGCGGCAGCGCCCGCGCCTTCGCCCACCGCCCGTTGCCGTCCATGATGATGGCGACATGCAGGGGCGGCGCCGTGCCGGCGGATGACGACAGCGCCTCCATCAGACGTGCATGATCTCCTTTTCCTTCTGGGCCAGCGCGTCATCGATCAGCTTGATGTGATTGTCGGTGGCCTTCTGCACTTCGTCGGATCGTTGGCGGTGCTCGTCCTGCGAGATCTTGTGATCCTTCTCCATCTTCTTCAGCGCCTCCATGCCGTCGCGGCGCACGTTGCGGACCGCCACGCGCGCCTGCTCCGCATATTTGTGGGCGATCTTGCTCAGCTCCTGGCGGCGCTCCTGGCTGAGCTCCGGGATCGGCACGCGCACGAGCTGGCCGTCCGACATCGGGTTCACCCCGAGTCCGGCATCGCGGATGGCGCGCTCCACCGCCGAGACCAGGCTGCGGTCCCACACCTGCACCGTGATCATGCGAGGCTCCGGCACGTTGACGGTCCCGACCTGCGACAGCGGCATTTCGCTGCCATAGGCCTTGACCGTCACCGGGTCCAGCAAATGCACCGACGCCCGGCCGGTCCGCAACCCGGCAAACTCGCGGCGCAGCGCCTCGAGGGCGCCGTCCATGCGCCGCTTCACCTCGTTCATATCCGCCCCAGACACGGTCTCACTCCTCGTCCTTGATGATCGTGAACCGTCCCCTGCCGCCGATCACGTCGGCAAAGGCTCCCGCCTGTTGAATGGAAAACACCAGTATCGGAATGCGGTTCTCGCGGGCGAGCGAGATGGCGGCCGCATCCATCACCTTGAGATCGCGCGACAGCACTTCGAGATAAGTCAGGCGGTCGTAGCGCTGCGCCTCCGGCACCTTCTTGGGATCGGCGCTGTAGACGCCGTCGACCTTGGTGCCCTTGAGCAAGACGTCGCACCCCATCTCGGAGGCACGCAGCGCGGCCGCCGTATCCGTGGTGAAAAACGGATTGCCGGTGCCGGCGGCGAAGATCACGACCCGGCCCTTCTCCATATGCCGCAGTGCACGCCGACGGATGTAGGGTTCGCAGACCGCGGTCATGGTGATGGCCGACTGGACGCGCGTCGTGACGTCGAGCTGCTCGAGGGCGTTCTGCAGGGCGAGCGCGTTCATCACCGTCGCCAGCATGCCCATGTAGTCGGCCGCCGCCCGCTGCATGCCCTGGGCCGCGCCGGCGATGCCGCGGAAGATGTTGCCGCCGCCGATCACCAGACAAACCTCGACGCCCATGCGGCTCACCGCCTGCACGTCGCGGGCGATGCGGGCAACCGTGTCCTGATCGAGGCCGAACTCCTGCGGCCCCATCAGGGCTTCGCCGGAGATCTTCAGCAGGACGCGACGATATTGCGCCTTGAGCGGCACGACACGCTCAGCCACCCGTTCCGCCATCGCTCGTTCGCTCCTCTACCGGCGCCGCCCCGACTCGCGATCACCCAGGCGGATGATACACGGATTCGACCATAGCCGCGCAACCAAGCTCACCCGCGGACGAATTCGGGCAGAACTGTGGCAAAGCCTCTCACCCGAAGGAAGCACCCGTCCCCGGGAGATTATTCCTTCGTGCGTTCGATGCCCTCGCCAAGCGCCATGCGCACGAAGCCGGCGACCTTGATGGGCGCGCCCATCTCCTTCGCCGCCTTCTGGATCACGTCCTTGACCTTGCTCTCGCCGTCGATGACGTAGGTCTGCTCCAGCAGCACCACGTCCTCGTAGAACTTGCGCAGCCCGCCCTCGACCATCATCCCGACGACCTTGTCGGGCTTTCCCGACGCCTTGGCCTTTTCGGCCAGGACGGCGCGCTCGCGCTCGACGACGGCCGCATCGACGGCCTCGGTGGTCAGCGCCTGCGGATTCGCGGCGGCGACGTGCATGGCGAGCTGCTTGCCGAGCGCGGCGAGCTTCGCCTTGTCGCCGGAGGACTCCAGTCCGACGAGCACGCCGATCTTGCCGAGGCCGGGCGCCAGGGCGTTGTGCACATAGGCGGCTAACGTGCCGGTGCCGACCGAGAGCGCGGCCATCCGGCGGAGCGACATGTTCTCGCCGATGGTGGCAATCAGATCGGTGAGCTTGTCGGCCACGCTCTTGCCCTCCGCGGGCAGGGTCCGGGCCATCAGGTCCGGCAAATCCTTGCTCTCCAGAGCCAGCTTGGCAACGCCGGCGACGAAGCCCTGGAACTTGTCGTTGCGGGCGACGAAGTCGGTCTCGGAGTTGACCTCGACGACGGCGCCGCGGTTGCCTTCGACCAGGGCCGCCACCAAGCCCTCGGCCGCCACCCGGCTCGCCTTCTTCTGGGCGGCCGCCAACCCCTTCTTGCGCAGCCAGTCGACGGCGCCATCGAATTCGCCGGCGGTCTCGCTGAGCGCCTTCTTGCAGTCCATCATGCCGGCGCCGGTGGTCTCCCGCAGCCGCTTGATGAGGTCCGCCGTGATCTCAGCCATGGTCGTCCAACCCTTCAGGTAAGAGTGTCGCGGTAGAAAGCGGACGCGCCAACCGCCGGCGCCGACCGCACGCCTCGCTGCAGCCGGTGTCGGGCTTAGGCCGGCGCGCCTTCCGGCTGCGCTCCCCCCGCCGCGTCGGGCGGGGGCGGCAACGGCTCGACCGGCGCCGTCTCGGCCTCGCCCACATCGCCGCCCGATTTGGTCATCTCCTGCTGGATGCCGTCGAGCACGGCGTCGGAAATCAGGTCGCAATAGGTGGCGATGGCGCGGATGGCGTCGTCGTTGCCGGGGATCGGGTAGGTGATGCCGGTCGGGTCGGAGTTGCTGTCGATCACGGCGGCGACCGGGATCTTCAGCTTGTTGGCCTCGGCGACGGCGATCGCCTCCTTGTTGGTGTCGATGACGAACAGGATGTCGGGCTGGCCGCCCATCTCCTTGATGCCGCCGAGCGCCCGGTCGAGCTTCTCGCGCTCCCGGTTGAGGTTCAGCAGCTCCTTCTTGGTCAGGCCGGCCTGGCCGTGCTCGAGCTGCTCGTCGAGGGTGCGCAGGCGTTTGATCGAGTTGGAGATGGTCTTCCAGTTCGTCAGCATGCCGCCGAGCCAGCGGTGATTGACGTAGAACTGGCCGCAGCGCCGGGCGGCCTCGGCGACCTTGTCGCTGGCCGGCCGCTTGGTGCCGACGAACAGGACGCGGCCGCCCTGCCCGACCACGTCGCGCACCGCCTCCAGCGCCCGGTGCAGCGCGGGGACCGTCTGTTCGAGGTCGATGATGTGGACATTGTTGCGGACGCCGAAGATGTAGGGCGCCATCTTCGGGTTCCAGCGGCGGGTGTTGTGGCCGAAATGGACGCCAGCTTCCAGGAGCTGGCGCATGGTGAATGTGGGCAGCGCCATCGTCGTTCCTTCTCCGGTTGAGCCACCGCGGATGTTGGTCCCGGTCCTTGGAGGACCGCGACACCGGAGCGACCCGCCGGGATGTCTCCCCAGCCGACCGCAGAACCCGCGTGCGGATTTGGCAAGCGCGGTCTGATAGCCGGTCCGCTCCGGATTGGCAAGGCCCGCGAAAAGCGGCGGATGAACCCCGTGCCCAGCGGGATTGACCCGGTTCGTTACCGTAGGGGCGAGCGGCGCTCGCCCATCGTGCCGGCAACCTCGCTCGCCGGATCCAGTCCTGCGCGGCTGTCGCCGGGCGAGCGCCGCTCGCCCCTACCCATCGAAATCGAGCGATGAACCCCATGTCCAGCGAGAACCGACAGGTACTGTCTCGGGCGGGCTCCGCCGGCCGCGTAGAGGTGTCCTGTCGCCGGATTAGGCCGCACCGGCGAGGGCGACCGCAGGGAGTCGTCCGGTCATATTCGCGATGTCAAATAGCGATGGAACATTATAAGAACATATGATGGGAGTTTTGTCAAGCAGCCCCAGCGTCTGCAGTCCCCCGGCCCGCGCCTGTCAGCGCCGCTTGCGTCGCTTGGGGTGGGGCTGGGTCGAACGGGGGCGGCCGCGCGGGAGGGGAGTGACGCGGCGGCCGGAGGCGGCGGCGATGCGGCGCCGGAAGGCGGTGCTGCCGAGGGCCCAGCCGCCGTGGGTGGCGGCCGTCAGGTCCTCGACGAAGCCCTTCGGCAGAGCCCTGCGGAACAGTGCGCGGTAGGATCTCCGCCGGCGCGCGGCGGTGGCTCCGAGGTCACGGTAGAGGCGGTGGTCGCGGACCAGCGCATCGACGGCGCTGCCGACATGGGCGGCATAGCTCGACCAGGGATAGCTGCCGGCATCGCGCGCAAGGCCGGCCCGGACCGGCAGGCCCTCGATGTAGCGCTGGCAATCCAGCAAATGCGCGCCGGCCTCGATCGGCGCCGCGCGGTAGCGCCCCTCCCAGCGCGCGCCTTCCAGGCCGCGGGCGGCGTTGACCTGACGAGTGTGGCGGCGGCCCAGCGATTGCAGCAGGCGCGGCAGGCTTTGGGCGGCGCGCGGCGTGACCAGCAGATGGATCTCGTTCGGCAGCAGGGCATAGGCGTGAACGGCACAGCCGTATTTCGCCGCCGCCTCGGCGAGCCAGTCGCGGTAGCGGGCGTAGTCGCCCTTGCCGAAGAACACCCGGCGCCCATCCTTGCCGCGGTGGACGGCGTGCATGGGCTGATTGGGCAGGAAGAAGCGGGATAGACGGGCCATGGCGGCTCTCGTGTTCGATTTTCGGCGCTCAGCATAGCCGGCCCGCCGGCGGAAATCTACTCTGACCCCGGCCGCTTCGTTTCCCCTACCCGAGTCTCCGTGCCGGCCGGCGACGCAGCGCATGAGCAGTTGCGAGAAGGGCGACAGGCGTTTCGCAGAGGCAAAGGAATGCATGCTTTCCGCGGAGGTGGTAACGCACGGCGACGATGCGTCGTCGTGCCAACACGGTGCAGGCGACGATGATATTCGTGCCGGGCGTCCCCGCTGGCGATAGTGGCGGAGGCGACGGCGGTCGGCGTTGCGTTCCGCAATGCGGTCGCCGCCGCTCCCGCGGCTATACGTCCTGCACCTCGACGACGCCGGGGATGGCGCGGATGGCGGCCCGGGTGCCCGGCGCGATCGACCATTCGCCCGGCAGCGACATCTCCACCTCGCGGCTGCGGTCGAGATCGAGCACCAGGCTGACCTTGCCGCGGCCGCGGCCCTGACGCTGGATCACCTGCTTCACGCTCGGCAGGGGTGCCGGATCCTTCAGGAAGATGCGCAGGCCGGCGGCGGCATGGGCGACCGCCTCGTCCAGCGGGCGCACCTGCTGGACGGTCAGCCGCAGCGAGTCGTCCTCGCTGCGTACGTCGACGGCGAGCAGGACAGTCTTTCCCGGCTCCAGCAGCTCGCGGCCGGTCGCCAGCAGATCGGCGAACACGGTCGCCTCGTAGACGCCGCTCTGGTCGGAGAGCTGGACGAAGGCGAAGCGGTTGCCGCGGGCGGAGGTGCGCTCCTGGCGGCCGACGACGACGCCGGCGAGCTTGGCGCGGGTCGAGGCCGGCCGCGTCGCCAGCCAGGACGGGATGTCGCCGTAGCGGGTGACGCCGAGCCGCTTCAGCGACGCCCCGTAGGCGTCGAGCGGATGCGACGAGAGATAGAAGCCGATGGCCTCGAACTCCTTGGCCAGCTTCTCCAGCGCCGGCCAGTCCGGCACCACCGGCAGGGCAAAGCGGCGGCCGCCGGCCGGCTCGAGATTTCCGAACAGGCTGACCTGCTGGCTGTCGCGCTCGCTGGCGGCGCTCTGGGCGTGGCGCAGGATGGTCTCGATCGCGGCGAAGGTCTGGTGGCGGTTGGGGTTGAGCGAATCGAAGGCGCCGGCGGCGACGAGGTTTTCCAACTGGCGCTTGTTGAGAAGCTGCGCATCGAGCCGGGCGGTGAAGTCGAAGAGGTCGCGGAACGGGCCGCCGGCGGCGCGCGCCGCGACCAGCCCTTCCATAGCACCCTGGCCGACGTTCTTCACCGCCGCCAGCGCGTAGCGGATGGCGCCGCCGTAGAAGGGCGGCGGATTCAGCGGGCCGTCGCCCTTGCCGGCGAAGAGCGGGACGTCGCCGGGATCCTCGACCGCGAAGGCGGCGCGCGAGCGGTTGATGTCCGGCGGCAGCAGCTTGATCTTCAGGCGGTCCAGCTCCTGCTTGAAGACATTGAGCTTGTCGGTGTTGCCGAGGTCGAGCGTCATCGAGGCGGCGAAGAACTCGACCGGGTAATTGGCCTTGAGCCACGCCGTCTGATAGGCGACCAGCGCGTAGGCGGCGGCGTGGCTCTTGTTGAAGCCGTAGCCGGCGAACTTGTCGACCTGCTCGAAGATCTGCGCCGCCTTGGCCTCGGGCACGCCGCGGGCCACGGCGCCGTCGATGAAGGTCTTGCGCTGCGCCTCCATCTCCGACTTGATCTTCTTGCCCATGGCGCGGCGCAGCAGGTCGGCGCCGCCGAGGCTGTAGCCCGACAGCGTCTGCGCGATCTGGATCACCTGCTCCTGATAGATCATGATGCCGAAGGTCTCCTTCAGGATGCCTTCGAGCGTGGGGTAGAGATAATCCGGCTCCTCCTCGCCATGCTTGCAGGCGATGTAGCGGGGGATGTTGTCCATCGGGCCGGGGCGGTAGAGGGCGACCACGGCGATGATGTCCTCGAAGCGGTCGGGCTTCAGCTTGCGCAGGACATCGCGCATGCCCGAACCTTCGAGTTGGAAGATGCCGGTCGCCTCCGCCCGGCCGAGCATCTCGTAGGTCTTCCGGTCGTCGAGCGGGATGTTCGCGAGATCGATCTCGACTCCGCGCTGCTTCAGCATGTCGGCGGCAAGCGCCAGCACGGTGAGCGTCTTGAGGCCGAGGAAGTCGAACTTCACCAGGCCCGCCTGCTCGACATACTTCATGTTGAACTGGGTGGCCGGCAGGGACGAGCGCGGGTCGCGGTAGAGCGGCACCAGCGCGTCGAGCGGGCGGTCGCCGATGACGACGCCGGCGGCGTGGGTCGAGGCGTGGCGGTAGAGGCCCTCCAGCTTCTGCGCGATGTCGATCAGGCGCGCCACCGCCGGATCCTCGTCGCGCAGATGCTGGAACATCGGATCGCCGTCGATCGCCTGCTGCAACGTGACGGGGTGGGCCGGGTTGTTCGGCACCATCTTGCAGAGCCGGTCGACCTGGCCGTAGGGCATCTGCAGCACGCGGCCGACATCGCGCAGCACCGCGCGCGCCTTGAGCGTGCCGAAGGTGATGATCTGGGCGACGCGGTCGGCGCCGTACTTCTGCTGCACGTAGCGAATGACTTCATCGCGGCGCGCCTCGCAGAAGTCGATGTCGAAGTCCGGCATCGAGATGCGCTCGGGGTTGAGGAAGCGCTCGAACAGCAGGCCCCAGCGCAGCGGGTCGAGATCGGTGATGGTGAGCGCCCAGGCGACGACCGAACCGGCACCGGAGCCGCGGCCGGGGCCGACCGGGATGCCCTGCGCCTTCGCCCACTGGATGAAATCGGCGACGATCAGGAAGTAGCCGGGGAAGCCCATCTGCTCGATGACGCCGAGCTCGAACTCCAGGCGCTGGCGGTAGGGCTTGGCCGCCTGCGCGCGGGTGTTGGCGTCAATCTCCGGCATGTAGACCTGCGCCTCAAGACGGCGCTCCAGGCCCTCGGCCGCGCGCAGGCGCAGCTCCTCCGGCTCGGTGCGGCCGGCGCCGACCGGAAAGGCGGGCAGGATCGGCTGGCGGACGGACGGCATGAAGGCGCAGCGGCGGGCGATCACCAGCGTGTTGTCGACGGCCTCCGGCAGATCGCTGAAGAGCTGGCGCATCTCGGCGGCGGACTTGAAATAGTGCTCGGGCGTCAGGCGGCGGCGGCTCTCCTCGCCCACATAGGTGCCGCCGGCGATGCAGAGCAGCGCGTCATGCGCCTCGAACATGCCGCGGTCGGCGAAATAGGCATCGTTGGTGGCGACCAGCGGCAGATCGTGGGCATAGGCGAGGTCGATCAGCCGCTCCTCGCTGCGCGCCTCCATCGGCAGCCCATGGCGCATCAGCTCGACATAGAGGCGGCCGGGGAACAGCGCCTTCAGGCGCTGCAGGCTGGCCTCGGCCGCCTCGTCCTGGCCGTCGGCGAGGAGGCGGCCGACGGTTCCGGCCGGGCCGCCGGTCAGCGCCAGCAGGCCGTCGCCATGGCCCTCGAGGGCCGAGAGCGGAACCTGCGGCGCCTCGCCGGGCTCGCCATCGAGATAGGCGCGGCTCGACAGCGTCAGGAGGTTGCGGTAACCGGCCTCGCTCTGCGCAAGCAGGACAAGCTGGTCGGGCGGCGGCTTGTGGCCGAGGCGGCTGGCGCCGTTGAAGCCCCCGCCCGACTCCTCGCGGGCGATGCCGAGCTGGCAGCCGACGATCGGCTGCACGCCGGCCTGCCGCGCGGCCAGCGCGAACTCGAGCGCGCCGAAGAGGTTGCCGGTATCGGTCACCGCCACGGCCGGCATGGCATGCTGCCGGCAGAGGCCGATCAGCTGCTTCAGCTTGATGGCGCCTTCCGACAGCGAATAGGCAGAATGGACGTGCAGATGGACGAAATCGGCGTACGGCATGGGGCTCCCGGCGGGCGAATCGTCGGCCCGGCGCAAGGATTCCACAGGCGGGCCGCGGAGTCAGGACGTTTCGCGCGCAGCCCTACCATTCCGCCAGCGCGCGATCGAGCGGAGGCAGCGCCCGCGCATAGCCGATCTGCCGCGCCTGCTCGCGGAGCCGCCGCAGCGCCGCATGAACCGGCTCGTCACGGTGGCCAGCGCCGGCCGCGGCCAGCGCGCGGATGCGGGCGATGTGGAAATCGGTGTAGGGAGTCGGCTCCGGCCGCACATAGTCCTCCAGAGCGTCCGCATAGCGCGCGGCCCGCTCCCATTCGCCGCGCTCGAGCGCGCTCTCGGCCGCATCCGGGTAGAACCACAGATAGTTGTGGCTGACCGCCCCATCGGCGAGAAGCGATTCCGCCTCGGCGAGCGCCTGCGCGCGCGCCTCGGGATCGCCGCTGATTCCGGCGAACACCCCCAGGATCATCGGCCCCATGTAGCGCATGCCGGTCTCGCGGCTGATGTCCAGCGCCCGGCGGGCCAGCGGCTCCGCCTCGGCCGCATGGCCCCTCGCCTGCTCCGCCTGAGCCATGAGGACCAGGCTCTCGGCCTCGAAGCGCGGCGCGCCGATCTGACGCGCCAGGTCGAGGGCGCGCTGCGCGGCCTGCATGGCGGCGGTTAGGTCGTCGGCGATGAACAGCAGGAAATACAGGCAATGATGGGCGATCATCTCCGCCCGCCTGGACCCGACGCGGGCCGCGGCCTCGATCGCCTGCACGCAGTCGGAGCGGCTCGCGGCCAGGTCCAGCGTATGGAGGCGGGTGATGGCGGCCATGTTGAGGTTGGCGACCTCGATGCGCCCCAGCCCATGGCGCCGGGCCACCTCGACGCAATGCGCGAAATGCGCGTAGGCGGTGAGGAAGCGCCCCTGAATGTAGGCGGCATCGCCGAGCCCGCCGAGCGCGCGCGCCTCCGCCTCCGGCGAGCCGACCTCGCGCGCATAGCGCAGCGCCGTCTGGTGGGCGCGCAGGCAATCCGCGATCCGGCCGCGCGGAAAGTGGATGTTGCCGCGCAGATGGTGGAGACGGGCGCGTTCATGACCAAGGCCGGCGGCATCGGCGATCGACTCCGCCTCGTCCAGCGCCGCCAGGGCCTCGTCGTACCGGTCGGTCACATGCAGGCAGGCGGCGAGGCCGATCAGCGACGCGCAACGCTCGCCCTCGGCCGCGGCGACATCGCGCGCCCGGCGATAGGCGTCCAGCGCCGCGGCCGTATCGCCGAGGTCCTGCAGCAATTCTCCTTGAAGAAGCGACAGGGCGCATGTGTCGGCGTCCTGCCGCGCCAGGGCGAGGCCGCGCTCGGCGAGCTGCAGTGCGCGCTCGTTGTTGTATCCGGTCGCCTGCGCGCGCGCCGCGGCGAGATAGGCCGCGGGCGCGGCCGGGTCCTCGGCCAGGTCGAGATGCTGCGCGTGCAGGACGGCGTCGCGCGGCGCGAAGTACGCCGCCGCGCGGCGATGCAGTTCGCAGCGGGCGTCCGAGAGAAGCGAGCCGTAGACCCCGTCGCGGATCAGGGCATGGGAGAAGAGGAAGCCGTCGGTCTCGGGCCGGATCAGGCGGTGCCGCCGGAGCGCCGCCGCATCGTAGCGCTCGTCGGCGACGACGGCACGCAGGGCTTCCAGCGTGAAGCGTTGACCGATGACGGCCGCGGCCTGCAACGCCTGCTTGTCCGCGGGACCGAGGCGGTCCATGCGGGCGAGCACGAGGCTCTGGATGGACCCCGGCATCGCGGCCCCGGCGCTTTCCTCGCTGTTGCGGAGCAACTGCTCGAGGAACAGCGGGTTGCCTTCGGCGCGCGCGATGCAGTTGGCGATCAGGCCCGCATCCTGGACCACGAAGCCCGCGGCCAGCGCCTGCGCGTCCTGGGCGCGCAGAGGCCCGAGATCGATGATGGTCAGGGCGCCGTTGCCGGCCTGCGCGCGCCAGGCGGCGTCGGCCGGATCGCCGTCGATGCGGCTGGTAAGCGCCAGAACCGCGGCGCTGTCGCCGGCGGTGCGGGCGAGCGCGGCCGCCATCGCCAGCGTCGGCGCATCCGCCCAATGGATGTCCTCCACCAGCAGCAGGAGCGGCGTGCGCGCCGCGCTGCGCCGGACCAGCGAAGCCAGGACGGCCTCGCGGCCGCGCTGGCGCACGGTCCCATCCATGGCATCGAACAGGGCGCGCTGCTCGATCGGCTGCGGCAGGTCGAGCAGATCGTTGAGGAAGACCCGCTGGTCGAGCTCGACGAGGCCGTCGGCGACGGCGGCGTCGGCCTGGCGGGCGCGGATATTCTTGGCGGTGCCCAGCGAGATGCCGAGCAGGCTACGCGCCAGGGCGCCGATGGCGTCCTGGCCCTTGCCGGCGCCGAAATCGAGCACGAGGCCCTTGTGGCAGGAAAAGCCGCGCGCCGCGGCCTGCGCCGCAAACTCGGCCGCCAGCCGCGTCTTGCCGATGCCGGCCTCGCCGCGCAGCAGCACGGTCTGTCCGCTCCGCGTCTCGCGGCAGGCGTCGAGAATGCCCGCGAACTGGCGGAGTTCGGCCTGGCGCCCGACGAGGGGCGCGTCGAACTGCGGGCTTTCGGCGTCGACATTGGCGGCGATGCGCCAGACGCGGATCGGCTGGTCGAAGCCCTTCACCGCGACCTCTCCGGCGGGCTCGCAGCGGACCCGATGCCCGATCGCCCGCCGTACCGGATCGGAGATCAGCGTCTCGCCCGGCGCGGCGATATCGTTGAGGCGCGACGCGAGGTTCACGGACTCGCCGATGACCGTGTATTTCGTCTTCCCGTCGCGACCGAGGCCGGCGGCCACCACTTCGCCGCTGGCGATGCCGATATGGACCTGGAGCTGGCGCCCGAGCTCGGCGCTCAGCGCGGCCATCGCCGCATGCATGTCGCCGGCGGCGCGCGCGGCCCGCAGCGGATCGTCGTCATGCGCCAGCGGCGCCCCGAACAGCGCCATCACCGCGTCGCCGATATACTCGACGCTGCCGTCGTAGCCGCCGACCAGCTCGTCGAGCCTCGACAGATAGCGGTTGAGCAACCGGTGCGTCGCTTCGGCGCCAAGATCGCTGGTCATGCGCGTGAAGCCCGTGAGGTCGGCGAACAGCACCGTGACCTGGCGACGCTCGCCCGCCGTGTCGACGGGCGCGGCGCGCGCCGCGGCCGGCGGCGGATCGGCAAGAGCGGCGCCGCAACCGCCGCAGAACCGATCGTCCGGCTCGTTGACAAAGCCGCAGGCCGCGCATGCGCGCGGCAGGGCCGCGCCGCACCGGTTGCAGAAGCGGCGACCGTCACGATTGTCCGCGGCGCAGCCCGGGCAGCGCATGATCGGTCGCCTAGCCTCTAACGGTCAGTGCGCGGCGATATAAGCCTCGCGCAGCACCGTGGCCTCCAGCTCCACCTCCTCCAGGCGATGCTTGACCATGTCGCCGATGCTGACGATGCCGGCCAGCTCGCCGCGCTCCAGCACCGGCACGTGGCGGATGCGCCGGTGGGTCATCTTGAGCATGACGTCCTTGATGCTGTCCTGCGGCCGGCAGGTGACGACCTCGTGCGTCATCACGTCGGCGGCCGTCATCGACAGCAGGCCGGCGCCGTGCTCGACCAGACCGTAGACGATGTCGCGCTCCGACAGGATGCCGTCGATGGTGCTGCCGTCGCTGCTGATCACGACGGCGCCGATGCGGTCGAGCCGCAGGCGGCGGATGACGGTGTCGATGGCCGCTTCAGGCCGCAGGGTGGCGACGCGGCGGCCCTTGGCATTGAGGATGTCTTCAACCTTCATGGCGGTTCTCCGCACTGATCACCGGGCCCGCCCGCGGACGGCACCCGTTTCGTCCTGAATTCTACGCCTGTCGGCGCCGATTTACAGCGCCTGGACGATCCCCTCGTGGAGGGTCAGCCGCCGGTCCATGCGGGCGGCGAGCGCGGTGTTGTGGGTGGCGATGAGGGCCCCCAGCCCGGCCTCGCGCACCAGGCGCAGCAGCAGGCCGAAGACTTCGTCGGCGGTGTGCTCGTCGAGGTTGCCGGTCGGCTCGTCGGCCAGCAGCAGCTGCGGCCGGTTGGCCAGGGCGCGGGCAATGGCGACGCGCTGCTGCTCGCCGCCGGAGAGCTCGGCCGGCCGATGTGTCGCGCGCTTGGCCAGGCCGACGAGGCCGAGCAGCTCCTCGGCCCTGGCCCGGGCGTCGCCCCGGGCGCGGCCGGCGATCATCTGCGGCACCATGACGTTCTCCAACGCGGAGAACTCCCGCAACAGGTGATGGTACTGGTAGACGAATCCCATCCTATCCCGGCGCAGGGCGGAGCGCTGGTCGTCCGACAGCGCGGCGCCGTTCTGGCCGCCGATCCGGACCTCGCCGCCGTCGGCGCGCTCGAGCAGGCCGGCGATGTGCAGCAGCGTCGACTTGCCGCAGCCGGACGGACCGACCAGCGCCACGAGCTCGCCGCGCTTCACCCCGAGGCTGACGCCGCGCAGGACCTCCAGCTTGGCCGCGCCCTGGCTGAAGCTGCGCCGCACCTGTTCCAGGACGAGCACGTCGCCGCCGCGGTCATTCATAGCGCAGGGCCTCCACAGGATCGAGCCGGGCGGCGCGCCAGGCCGGGTAGAAGGTCGCCGCGAAGGACAGGGCGAGCGCGATGACGACGACGATCGCGACATCCTCATAGTCGACGATGGCGGGCAGCCGCGACAGGAAGTCGAACAGGGCCGGAAACGGCAGGCCGCTCGTGGCCCGGGAGAGCCAGCCGCCGATCGACTCGATGCTGGCGGACACGGCGAGGCCGACGGCGACGCCGAGCAGCGTTCCCAGCACCCCGGTCCCCGCCCCGCTCAGGAAGAAGATGCGCAGGATCGACGGCCGCGTCGCCCCCATGGTGCGGAGGATGGCGATCTCCCGGCCCTTGTCCTTCACCAGCATCACCTGGCCGGAGACGATGTTGAAGGCCGCGACCAGGACGATGAGGGCCAGCAGGATGAAGGTGACGATGCGCTCGACCTTCAGGGCCGACACGAACGCCGCATTCAGGTCCTGCCAGTCGCGCACGCGGTAGCCGTCGGGAATGGCGGCGAGGATGGCCGCCTTGACGGCCGCCACGTTCTCCGGGTCGGCGACCGCGATATCCAGGCTGCTGACCGCGCCGGGCATGTCGTAGTAGCGCTGCGCCGCCGCCAGCGGCATGAACACGATGCCGGTATCGTACTTCTCGTTGTCGACTCCGAACAGAGCGGCGATGCGAAACGCCTGGCTCTTCGGCACCGTGCCGCTGCCGGCCCCTTCGGGATCGGGCGTCACCAGCGTGAGCTCGTCGCCGACTGCCACGCCCAGGCTGTAGGCCATCCGGCTGCCGATGAGGATGCCGGCCTCATCCATGCCCGCCGCAGCACCCGGGTCGCCAGCGATGATGGACTGGCCGACGGCGGTGCTGCGCAGGAGGTCCGCCATGTCGACGCCATGCACGGTTCCGCCCAGCGAGCGACCGCCGGCGATCACCATGACGTCGGCATCGACCACGGGCATGACGTGGCGGACGCCGGCCACGGTCCGAAGCTTCTGCGCCAGGCTGCCGTAATCCGTCAGGGCGGCATCGACGCGCTCGACACGGACATGCGGATCGACCCCGAGGATGTGCGAGAGCACCTGGTGGCGCATGCCGTTCATCACGGACATGACGATGATCAGCGCGCCGACGCCGACGCCGATGCCGATGAGCGACACCATGGCGGCGAACGACAACGAGCGGCCCTGGCGGCGCGCCCGCACGTAGCGCAGGGCGACCAGCCGCTCGAAGGCGCAGAACGCGCCGGATCCTGCGGGGCGCATCGGCTCACTCATAGCGCAGCGCCTCCACCGGATCGAGCCGGGCGCCGCGCCAGGCCGAGTAGCTGGTGGCCAGGAACGAGAGCGCCAGCGAGAAGAGGACGACGCCGATCACGGCGCCGGGCGTCAGCCGCACCGGCAGCTCCTTCAGGAAATAGACGTCCTGCGGAAACAGCACGATGT
This sequence comes from Dongiaceae bacterium, assembly GCA_050180895.1. Taxonomy (GTDB): domain Bacteria; phylum Pseudomonadota; class Alphaproteobacteria; order Dongiales; family Dongiaceae; genus JBGPEQ01. The sequence goes on along the minus strand of JBFXDS010000014.1, from coordinate 57,412 downwards.
CGAAGCTGGCCTGCAGCCACTGCCGGATCGCCTCGAGATTCTCGGAGATGAGGATCGCCAGCACGACGCCCAGCGCGGTACCGACGACGCCGACACCGACGCCGCTCAGGAGGAATATGCGCAGGATCGCGCCGCGCGTGGCGCCCATGGTGCGGAGGATGGCGATCTCGCGGGTCTTGTCGCGCACCAGCAGCACCTGGCCGGAGATGACGTTGAGCGCGGCGACGACCATGATCAGGGCGAGCACCAGCGCGAGGACGTTCCGCTGCACGTCGAGCCAGGCGAAATAGCCGGCATATTGCTGCTGCCAGTCGGTGATGCGGTATCGCGATCCGGTGGCGCGGAAGACGTCGCGGCCGATGGCGAAGGCGTCATCGGGATCCTCGACCATGATGACGAGCGCCGTCGCCGCGCCCTTGGCCCGGAAGAACAGCTGGCCGGCCTCGAGCGGCATGTAGATGACGCGCTCGTCGTAGAAGGACATGCCGACCTCGAAGAGGGCGACCACGTCATAGGTTTTCGAGCGCGGGATGCAGCCCAGGATGGTGCAGCTGCTCTGCGGCTGGATCAGCGTCACTGTGTCGCCGACGCCGACATGCAGCCGCTCCGCCAGGCGCGCGCCGAGGGCGACGACATGAACGCCGCCGAACGCGTCGAGGCCGCCGCTGCGGATGTTGCCGGCCACGAGCGGCACATCCGCCAGGTCTTCCGCTCGGACGGAATGGACCTGCGCACCGGCGGCGTAGCGCGTCGCCGTCGCCATGACGTTGCCGTCGACGGTCGGATAGACGGCCACGACGCCGGGGACCTGCCGCACTTGCGCGGCGATGTCGTCGAACGCCTGCAGCCCGACGCCGCCCGCCGACAGGCTCATATGCCCGTTGATGCCGACCAGCCGGTTCAGCACCTCCTGGCGGAACCCGTTCATGACGGCGAGCACGATGATCAGGGTCGCCACCGCGACGCAGACGCCCAGCAGGGAGAAGCCGGCGATGACGGAGATGAACCCTTCGGTCCGCCGCGAGCGCAGATAGCGCAGCGCGATCATCCGTTCGACGGGGGCGAGCATCAGGACCGCCCGCGGCGCCGCATGGGCACCCTGCGTCCTTCGACAAGCTCAGGATGAGGAAAAGTCTTCGTGGCAGAAAGAAAAGCCCTCATGCCGAGCCTGTCGAAGCGAGCACCACGCCGATTCGGAGCTCCAAGGCGGGCCTAAGGCAGCCGCCTAGCCGACGACCTTGGCCAGCGCCGCATCGGTCGACAGCTCCTGGCGCTCGCCGGTGGCGCGCTGCTTGAGCTCCACCTTGCCCGCCGCGAGGCCGCGCGGGCCGACGATCAGCTGCCAGGGCAGGCCGATCAGGTCCATCTCCGCGAACTTGGCGCCCGGCCGTTCGTCGCGGTCGTCATACAGCACTTCGACACCCGCCGCCCGAAGCCTGCCGTAGAGATCGGCGCAAGCCGCATCGCAGGCGGCGTCGCCGGCCTTGAGATTGACGAGGCCGACCTTGAAGGGCGCCACGGACTCCGGCCAGATGATGCCGGCCTCGTCATGACTGGCCTCGATGATGGCGCCGACGAGCCGCGACACGCCGATGCCGTAGGACCCCATATGCACCGGAACCTGCTCGCCCGTCGGCGTGGAAACGACGGCGCCGATCGCCTCTTTCTTCGAGTACTTGGTGCCGAAGTAGAAGATGTGGCCGACTTCGATGCCGCGGCCGGTCCGACGCCGAGCCTCCGGGACGCGCCGCTCGAAGCTGGCGACGTCGTGCTTGTCGTCCGTCGCCGCATACATCCGGTCCAGGAAATCGCGAATGACCGCCGGCTTCGGATCGACAGTCGCGTAGTCGAGGTCGACGATGTCGGAATCGTAGAATATCTGCGACTCGCCCGTCTTGGCCTCGATCTGGAATTCGTGGCTCAGATTGCCGCCGATGGGACCGGTCTCCGCACGCATGGGGATCGGCCGGAGGCCCATCCGCTTGAAGGTCTTCATGTACGCGATGTACATCGTCCAGTACGAGAGGAGCGCATCATCCTCCGTCAAGTCGAAGGAATAGGCGTCCTTCATCAGGAACTCGCGGCCGCGCATCACCCCGAAGCGCGGGCGCAGCTCGTCGCGGAACTTCCACTGGATGTGATAGAGCAGCTTGGGCAGCGCCTTGTAGCTGTTGACCGCGCCGGCGAAGATGTCGGTGATCAGCTCCTCGTTGGTGGGGCCGTACAGCATCTCCCGGTCCTTTCGGTCGGTGATGCGCAGCATCTCCTTGCCATAGTCGTCGTAGCGGCCGGACTTCTTCCAGAGATCGGCCGCCTGGATGGTCGGCATCAGCACTTCCTGGGCGCCGGCGCGGTCCTGCTCCTCGCGCACGATCTGCTCGATGCGCTTGAGGACGCGGAAGCCGAGGGGCAGCCAGGAATAGATGCCGGCGCTCGCCTGCCGCACCATGCCCGCCCGCAGCATCAGGCGATGCGAGACGATCTCGGCCTCGGCCGGGGTCTCCTTCAGCGTCGGCAGGAAGTAGGCGGACAGCCGCATCGGTCGACCTCGTCGCCGTCATACCGGGACCGCGCGGCGGCGGCCGCGCGGCAAGGCGGCCGGACTGTAGGCAATGGGGGCGGGCCTGTCCATGGCCCGGCGGGCTCAGCGGCGGGCCTCGCCCTCGCGGCACAGGACGGCCAAGGCCTGCTCGTCCGCTTCGCTGAGCTCGACGCCGTTGAAGAACAGGCGGCCGCTCGACAACTGGAACTCGACGATGCCGATCCCCGCCTCGGCCTCCAGCAACGGCGAGTTGCGCCGCAACCCGAACCGGCGCCGCAGATCGGCCGAGATGAAGATCGGGATGACATCCGGCAGGACGATGTCGGGATGCTCGACATCGGCCGGCGCCACCGGACGACCATGCACGTCGACGCCCGGCCGATAGGCGACGTCCGGCGCCGGCGCATGCTCGATCGCCAGTTGGCAATCCGAGCGCGCGACGGCGATGGTGCGTTCCGCGGCGTTGCTCGCGCTCATGCCGGCGAGGATGGCGAGAGTGGGCGCGGCGACATGGCACAGGCGAATCATCGACATGCGGCGGCCGACAACTAGTTGACCATCTGGTTAGAAAAATTCCGTTCCGTCGCCACGGCGACGGACCATCTGTCCTACAACGTCCGGTTTAATGCTGCGTTGCCACGACACCCGCTCGGCCGGAGCCTGTCCTAAAGTGTCATATGAAGAGCTGTGGAATTATTTAATCTTTTGAGTAGCTTTTCGAATGCAATTGAGTATAATCACCGCGCCAACAAGCAAGGGCAGCAAGGCGGGCAACCGCTTTTTCGGCCCAGGTTCAGGGAAGAACGCAGCGAGGGAAAGCCACCCTTGGGATCGATCCCAAGGCACCTCCAAGGCCAATAACGGAAAACGACAGTGAATTTTGGGCAAGCCCCAAGGGGCTTGCCTCTTTCTTTTTCGGCTTCCTCATAACATGAAAAAATGATCGCAACTATCTGAAATTGATATTTATTTCATCCACGGCGGTTGCAGACCGGCGATCCGGCGGTGGACCGGGCAATCGCTCCGGTGCGCCCCCGGCAGATAGCCGATGCTCATCAGGAACTCGCCGACGATCTCGCCGCCGGTGAAGACGAAGGTCTTCTTGAACAGCTTCACCCACTCCGCCTTGTCGCGGGGGTGATGGACGGCCAACCATTCGGCGAACGAGCCGTGCTCCCCGCGCAGCCGCTGGATGCGCCGGGCATTTTCGATGGTGGCGTCGATCTTGAGCCGGTTGCGGATGATGCCGGCATCGGCCAGCAGCCGGGCGCGATCCCGGTCGCGGTAGCGGGCGACGCGGTCGACCTCGAAGCCGTGATAGGCCTTCCGGAACGCCTCGCGCTTCTTGAGGATGGTGAGCCAGCTCAGCCCGGCTTGGTTGATCTCCAGCACCAGCCGCTCGAAGAGCGCCTGCTCGTCGCCGATGGGGAAGCCGTATTCCCGCTCGTGATAGGGGCCGTGCCAGGGATCGCCGGGAGCGATGTCGCAGTAGCTGGGCATGGGTGCGTCGCCGCCGGGCATCGCCGCCTACGCCGGACGAAACGATACCCAGCCGCTCTCCATCACGTACCAGACGATGAGCCAGATCACGGCCGAGACGAGGGAGGTGGCGATCAGCTTCACGCCGATATGCGGATTGATCGGCGCGCTCGGCGCGTGGCCGGGCTCGGGATTGTCGGGCACGCGGACGCCCCAAGGCAGCACGGTGAACAGCACGATGAACCAGATCAGCGCGTAGACGAAGACTCCGGCGATCCAGCCCATCTCAGGCCTGCTCCAGCTCGATCAGGGTGCCGCAGAAATCCTTCGGGTGCAGGAACAGCACGGGCTTGTCGTGGGCGCCGATGCGGGGCTCGCCGTCGCCGAGGACGCGCGCGCCGGCGGCCTTGAGCCGGTCACGGGCGGCGCGGATGTCCTCGACCTCGTAGCAGACATGATGGATGCCGCCGCCGGCGTTCTTCTGCAGGAAGCCGGCGATCGGCGAGTTGTCGCCGAGGGGATGCAACAGCTCGATCTTGGTGTTCGGCAGCTCGACGAAGACCACGGTCACGCCGTGCGCCGGCTGCGGCACCGGCGCCGACACCCGGGCGCCCAGCGTATCGCGGTAGAGCGCGGCGGCGGCGGCCAGGTCCGGCACGGCGATGGCGACGTGATTGAGGCGTCCGATCATGGGGCCGGCATCCCGATGAATCGATGGGCGGCTCGGATCGACGTCGTGCGTCCTTCGACAAGCTCAGGATGAGGGCTCTTCTTCCTGCCACGAAGACTCCCCCTCATCCTGAGCTTGTCGAAGGACGCACCGGCGCGAATGCAACGCATCTTAACTCCCAGTGGCTAATCTAGGCGCCGGCCGGGGATTGTCCAGCGCCGCTTGCTACACGCGGACGACATGCACGTCGGTGACTGGCTTCTTGCCGTGGCTGGCATGCAGCGTGCGGCGAACCGCAAGCCGCGCCGCCTCCTTGACGGCGGCGTCATCCTCGCGGTCGTCGCCGGACAGCGCGGCGACCGCCGCGCGCACCGCCCCTCGCACCTCGTCGAGACGGTCGGTGTCGAGCTCGGGATCGAGCAGGCCGTGCACCGTGACCTGCGGATCGGCCTTGAGCCTGCCCGCCTTGTCCAGCACCAGCGTGGCGACGGCGGCGCCATTCCACACCGTGCGGTGGCGCGTGCGCATGACCATGCCGTCGAGCGGTATGATCGCCTTGCCGTCCAGCCCCAGCCGGCCGGCGGCAACGCGATCGGTCACCTCGGCCCGGCCGGGCGCCAGCCGGATGAGATCGCCGTTCTCGATCACCAGGGCCTGCGACACCTGGCAGCTCTCGGCGAGGCGCGCATGGGCGGCCAGGTGGCGCAGCTCGCCATGCACGGGAACGGCGATCTTCGGCCGCACCCACTGGTACATGGAGGTCAGCTCGTCGCGCGCGGGATGGCCGGAGACATGGATGAAATGGTCGCGCTCGGTCAGCACCTCGACGCCGAGGCGGACGAGGGCGTTCTGCAGCTCGCCGATGGCGCGCTCGTTGCCGGGGATGATGCGCGAGGAGAAGATCACGGAATCGCCCCGTTCCAGGACCACGTTGGGATGCTCCTCGCGGGCGATACGGGCCAGGGCCGAGCGCGGCTCGCCCTGGCTGCCGGTGCAGATCATCAGCACCTTCTCGCGCGGGAGATAGCCGACATCGTGCTCCGTGACGAAGGGCGGCAGGTCGGCGAGGTAGCCGCTGGCGCGCGCCGCTTCGGCGATCCGCCAGAGCGAGCGGCCGACGAGCGCGACGTCGCGGCCATGGGCGGCGGCGGCGCGGGCGATCGATTCCAGCCGCGCCACGTTGCTGGCGAAGGAGGCGACGGCGACGCGACCGGGCAGGCGGCCGACCAGCTCCTCGAGGCTGTCGCGCACCTCGGCCTCGGAGCCGGAGGCGCCATGCACGAGCGCGTTGGTGGAATCGCAGACCATGGCGAGGACGCCCTCCTCGCCCAGCCGGCGCAGCGCCGCCTCGTCGGCCACCGGCCCGACGAGCGGCTCCGGATCGAGCTTCCAGTCGCCGGTGTGCAGCAGCACGCCGAGCGGCGTCCGGATGACTACCGCGTTCGGTTCGGGGATCGAGTGGGTCAGCGTCACCAGCTCCAGCTCGAAGGGCGGCAGGCTGAAGCGGCCCGACATCGGGATCTCCGTGATGTCGGCGGCGTCGGCCTCGCCGACCTCGCGCAGCTTGCGGCGGACCAGCGCGGCGGTAAAGGGCGTCGCGTAGATCGGGCAGCGCAGCCGCGGCCACAGATAGGGCACGGCGCCGATATGATCCTCGTGGCCGTGGGTCAGGACGAGGCCGACGAGGTCGTCGCGGCGGGCCTCGATGAAGCCGATGTCGGGCATGATCACCTCGATGCCCGGCGTGCGCTCGTCGCCGAAGGTGACGCCGAGATCGACCATCAGCCACTTGCCGCCATAGCCGTAGAGGTTGAGGTTCATGCCGATCTCCCCTGCCCCGCCCAGCGGCAGGAAGAGGAGCTCGGCCGGCGCGGCGCGGTTCAAGCCGGCGCGCTCCGGTTGCGGCGGAAGATCTCGACCAGGCCGCGCATGGTGATCTCCGGCTCGTGCGCCTCGATCACCGGCGTCGCCTTGGCGAAGAGCGGCGCCAAGCCGCCGGTGGCGACGACCGTGAGATCGGCGCCGAACTCGGCGCGGATGCGCGCGACGATGCCCTCGATCAGCCCGACATAGCCCCAATAGATGCCGGACTGCATGGCCGTCAGCGTATCCTTGCCGATGGCGCGCTTCGGCGCGGCGACGGCGATGCGCGGCAGCATGGCCGTGGCGCCGTGCAGCGCTTCCAGGCTGAGGTTGATGCCGGGCGCGATGGCGCCGCCGACATAGTTGCCCCGGCCGTCGACGACGTCGAAGGTGGTGGCGGTGCCGAAATCGACGATGATCAGCGGGCGCCCGAACATGACATGACCGCCGACGGCGTTGGCCAGCCGGTCGGCGCCGACCTCCTGGGCCGGCATGTCCATCAGCACCTCGATGCCGAGCCGCAGGCTCGGATCGCCGACGACCAGCGGCTTCGTCCGCAGATGCCGCTCGCAGAGCATGCGGAGGTTGAACAGCGCCTGCGGCACGACGGTAGCGATGATGGCGTCGGTGATGTCGGCGAGCCTCAGCCCGGACAGACTCATCAGCTGGCTGAGCCAGACGACATATTCGTCGGCGGTGCGCGCGCTCTCCGTGCGGATGCGCCAGTCGCCGCGCGCCTGTTCGCCGTCATACACGGCGAACTTGACGTTGGTGTTGTTGGCGTTGACGGCGAGGAGCATGGCTAGGCCCGGAGCTGCGGAAAGAACAGGTCGCCGGTGGTGACCGGGCGGCGGCCCGCCTTCCCCATATCAAGCATCAGCGCGCCGCTCTCGTCGAGGTCGCTGAACAGGCCGCGGAGCGTCTCGCGCTCGAGGCGGACCTCGATCGGCTCGCCCAGGCCGCGCGCCGAGGCCAGCCAGCGGGCGCGCACCGGGGCGAAGCCCGCGGCGCGCCAGGTCTCGTGCCAGGTCGCGAAGCGCCCGGCGAACGCCTGAAGGACATCGGCCGGCACGGCACCGGCCGCGCCCGCGCGATGCAGGCTGGTAGCGGGATAGGGCGTATCGGCGGGATGGCTGGCGACGTTGACGCCGAGGCCGATGACCAGCCAGTCGACGGCATGGTCCGGCGCCGCCACGGCCTCCAGCAGGAGGCCGGAGACCTTGGCGCCGTCGATCAGCACGTCGTTGGGCCACTTCAGGGCCACGGCGGCCGACGGCAGCAATTCGCCGACCGCCTCGGCCAGCGCCACGGCGGCGACGAAATTGAGCTGGCAGGCGATCGTCGGCGGACAGCGCGGACGCAGCAGCAGGGACATGTAGAGATTGCCCGGCGGCGAACTCCAGCCGCGGCCGCGCCGGCCGCGGCCCGCAAGCTGCTCGCCGCCCCAGACCAGCGTGCCTGCGGGCGCGCCGGCCGCCGCCAGGCGCTTGGCCTCCTCGTTGGTGCTGTCGACGCGCTCGCGGCGGACGAGGCTGTAGAAGGGCGGCAGGCGCGGCGCGGCCATCAGCTCGGAAACAGCGATGCCGCGGCAGCCTGGGCCACGTCCAGCACCGGTCCGGCGAAGACCAGGAAGACCAGGACCGCCAGGGCCGATCCGCTGATGATGGCATTCATCGGCCAGCCGGAGGCGCGATCGAAGGACGCGGTGGGCTCATCGAAATACATCACCTTGACGATGCGCAGATAGTAGAAGGCGGAGACCACGCTGGTGACGACGGCGATGACCGCGAGCCAGATCAGTCCGGCCTGAACCGCGGCGTAGAAGACATAGAACTTGCCGAAGAAGCCGGCCAGCGGCGGCACGCCGGCCAGCGAGAACATGAAGATGGCGAGGGCCGCGGCCATCGCCGGGTTGGTCCTCGACAGGCCGGCGAGATCGCCGATGCCCTCGACATACTTGCCCTTGTGCTGCATGAGCAGGATGCAGCCGAACGTGCCGACGGTCATGAACAGATAGATCGCCATGTAGACGAGGATCCCGCGCACGCCCTCGGGCGTGCCCGGCGCCAGGCCGACCAGGGCGTAGCCGATGTTGCCGATCGAGCTGTAAGCCATCAGCCGCTTGATGTTGGTCTGGGCGACGGCGGCGACGGCGCCAAGGATCATCGAGGCGACGGCGATGAACCAGATGATCTGCAGCCACTCGCCGTGCAGCTCGTGGAACGGGCCGACCATGACGCGCAGGAACAGGCCGGTGGCGGCGAGCTTGGGCGCGGCGGCGAAGAAGGCGGTGACCGGCGTCGGCGCGCCCTCGTAAACGTCGGGCGTCCACATGTGGAACGGCACCGCCGACACTTTGAAGGCGAGGCCGGCGATGACGAAGACCAGCCCGACGACGAGGCCGAGGGCGGCCGGCCCCTCGCCGGCGAAGGCGCGGGCCAGCCCGTCGAACGTCGTCGTCCCGGCGAAGCCGTAGACCATGGAGGCGCCGTACAGCAGCATGCCCGACGACAACGCGCCGAGGACGAAGTATTTGAGGCCGGCCTCCGTGGAGCGCACGGAATCCCGCTGGAAAGCGGCGACGACGTAGAGCGCCAGGCTCTGCAGCTCCAGTCCGACATAAAGCGCGATCAGGTCGTTCGCCGACAGCATCATCATCATGCCGAGCGTGGCGAACAGGATGAGGATCGGGAACTCGAACCGCCGCATGTTCTCGCGCGCGATGTAGTCGAGCGACATGATGATGGCGAAGGCCGAGCCGATCAGCACGAGCACCTTGAAGAACAGGGCGAACGGATCGGTGATGAAGGACCCGCCGAAGGCCGTCACCCGCCCGCCCGGCGCATCCCAGAACAGCAGGACGCCCGCGACGATCAGCGCCAGCACCGACAGCCAGGCGATGCGGTTGGTCGGGTCGCCGCGCAGGAAGACGCCGAGCGCCAGCAGGGCGAGCCCGGCGACCGCCAGGAAGATCTCCGGCAGCGCCGGCAGGTAGGTCAGGCTCATCGGGTGCCCTCTGCGTTCCACGAGAGCCGCGCGAGCGCCCCGTCGGGATCGAGCACGCCGTCCTCGATGGCGGCGGCGCGTCTGACCTCGAACTGCTGGATCAGCTTGTCGACCGACGGCTCCATGACCGCGAAGAACGACGCCGGATAGATGCCCATCCACAGCACGATCGCGACCAGCGGCGCGAACACCGCGATTTCGCGGCGATCGAGGTCGAGGATGGACTTGAGGCTGTCCTTGGTCAGCTCGCCGAAGATCACGCGGCGGTACAGCCAGAGCATGTAGGCGGCGCCCAGGATGATGCCCGTGCAGATGAAGGCCGCCACCCAGGTGTTCACCTGGAACAGCCCGACCATGACCATGAACTCGCCGATGAAGCCGCTGGTGCCGGGCAGACCGACCGACGCCAGCATGAAGACCATGAAGACCGCCGCATGGGCCGGCATGCGATGGACCAGCCCGCCATAGGTGGAGATCTCGCGGGAATGCATGCGGTCGTAGACGACGCCGACGCAGAGGAACAAGGCCGCCGAGACGATGCCGTGGCTGAGCATCTGGAAGATGGCGCCCTGGATGCCCTGGAGGTTCGGCGCGAAGATGCCGGCGGTGACGAAGCCCATATGCGCGACCGAGGAATAGGCGATGAGCTTCTTCATGTCCTGCTGGGCGAGCGCCACCAGCGAGGTGTAGATGACCGCCACGATGCTGAGGGTGAAGATCAGCGGCGTGAACTCGGTGGAGGCGACCGGCAGCATCGGCAGCGAGAACCGCAGGAAGCCGTAGCCGCCGATCTTCAGCAGCACGCCGGCCAGGATGACCGAGCCGGCCGTGGGCGCCTCGACATGGGCGTCGGGCAGCCAGGTATGCACGGGCCACATCGGCACCTTCACCGCGAAGGAGGCGAGGAAGGCCAGCCACAGCCAGGTCTGCATGTCCGGCGGGAAATCGTGCTGCATCGCCGTCGGGATATCGGTCGTGCCCGTCTGGAAGTAGATCGCCAGCACGGCCACCAGCATCAGGACCGAGCCGAGGAAGGTGTAGAGGAAGAACTTGAAGGCCGAATAGATGCGCCGCGGCCCGCCCCACACGCCGATGATCAGGAACATCGGGATCAGCACGCCCTCGAAGAACATGTAGAAGGCGATGAAGTCGAGGGCGCAGAAGGTGCCGACCATCAGGGTCTCCAGCACCAGGAAGGAGATCATGTACTCCTTCACGCGGGTCTGGATCGCCTCCCAGCTGGCGAGGACGCAGAGCGGCGTCAGCAAGGTCGACAGCAGCACGAACATGACGGAGATGCCGTCCACGCCCATATGGTAGGAAACGCCGAAGGCCGGCATCCAGTCGACCCTCTCGACGAACTGGAACTCGGCGGAATTGCGGTCGAAGCCGAACCAGACCAGCAGCGACAGCAGGAACGTCGCCAGCGAGACCCACCAGGCCGCCCAGCGCGATTGCCGGGCGACCTCGTCCGGCGTACCGCGCACGACGAACAGAATCATCACCGCGCCCGCCAGCGGCAGGAAGGTGACGATCGACAGCAGGTAGGGGAAGTCGGTCATCCGCCTACCGCGCCCGCACGAAGAGATACCAGGAGATCAGCAGCACGACGCCGATCAGCATGACGAAGGCGTAGTGATAGACATAGCCGCTCTGCAGCCGGCTCGCCCGCCGTGCCAGGCTCTGCGTCGCCGCGGCGACGCCGTCGGGGCCGACGCCGTCGATCACCGCGCCGTCGCCGGCCTTCCACAGGCCTTGGCCGAGGAGCAGCGCCGGCCGCACGAACAGCCGATCGTACAGCTCGTCGAAATACCACTTGTTCAGCAGGAAGAGGTAGAGACCGCGGAAGCGCTGCGCCAGCCGCTGGGGCAGGCGCGGGTCGCGGATATACATCTGATAGGCCAGCGCGATGCCGCCGAGGGCGACGACCAGGGGCGCCGCCTTGACCCAGAACGGCGCCTCGTGGGCAGCGTGAATTGCATGCGATTCGGCGAAGGCGTGCAGATACGGCGCGTAGGGCGAGTCCTCGGGACCGCCCCAGAACCGAGCCATCAGATCCTCGCCGCCGACGAACGATCCGTAGAACACCATGCCGGCCACGGCGGCGCCGGTCGCCAGCACCACCAGCGGCGCCAGCATGATCCACGGCGACTCATGCGCATGCTCGAGCGCGTGGTGGTCGGCCCGCGACGTGCCGTGGAAGGTCATGAATAGCAGCCGCCAGGAATAGAACGCCGTCATCAGCGCCGCGGCGATGCCGAGCCAGAAGGCGAAGCGGCCGATGCCGGAATGCGCCGCCCAGGCGGACTCGAGGATGATGTCCTTGGAATCGAAGCCGGCGAAGCCGATGATCGTGCCGGGAATGCCGATGCCCGCGAGCGCCAGGCTGCCGACCCACATGAGCAGGTAGGTCTTCGGCACCAGCCGGGCGAGGCCGCCCATCTTGCGCATGTCCTGCTCGCCTGACATGGCATGGATCACAGAGCCGGCGCCGAGGAACAGCAGCGCCTTGAAGAAGGCGTGGGTGAACAGGTGAAACATCGCGGCGCCGTAGGCCGAGACGCCGGCGGCGAAGAACATGTAGCCGAGCTGGCTGCAGGTGGAATAGGCGATGACGCGCTTGATGTCGTTCTGGCACAACCCCACCGTCGCGGCGAAGAAGGCCGTCGCCGCGCCGATCAGCGTGACGACGGCGAGTGCGTCGGGCGCCAGCTCGAACATCGGCGACAGGCGGCAGACCATGAACACGCCGGCGGTGACCATGGTGGCGGCATGGATCAGCGCCGAGACCGGCGTCGGGCCCTCCATGGCGTCGGGCAGCCAGGTATGCAGCAGGAGCTGCGCCGACTTGCCCATGGCGCCGATGAACAGCAGCAGGCACAGGATGGTCAGCGTATCCATGTTCCAGCTGAGGAACTGGATCGTTGTGCCGACCTTGCCCGGCGCGGCCGCGAACACCGTGTCGAACTCGACCGAATTGAACACCAGGAACACGCCCATGATGCCGAGCGCGAAGCCGAAATCGCCGACCCGGTTGACGAGGAAGGCCTTGATGGCCGCCGCATTGGCCGACGGCCGGTCGTACCAGAAGCCGATCAGCAGGTAGGAGCAGAGGCCGACGCCCTCCCAGCCGAAGAACATCTGCATGAAGTTGTCGGCCGTCACCAGCATCAGCATGCAGAAGGTGAACAGGCTGAGATAGCACATGAAGCGCGGGATCGAGGGGTCGTGCGCCATGTAGCCGACCGAATAGACATGGACCATGGCGGAGACGACGGTGACCACGACCAGCATGACCGCGGTGAGCGAATCGACCCGCAGCGACCAGGAGGCCTCGAAGGTGCCGACATCGAACCAGGTGAACAGCTCCGTCGTCCGCGCGTTGCCGAGATAGGCGACGTCGACGAAGACGTAGATCGACAGCGCCATCGACAGCAGCATCGCGGCGCAGGTCACGTACTGCGCCAGCCGGTCGCCGATCTGTCCGCAGAACAGGCCGGCGATCAGCGCACCCGCGAGCGGCAGGAAGACGATGGTGGCGTCGATCACGGGTCAGCCCTTCATCACGTTGATGTCTTCGACCGCGATCGAGCCGCGATTGCGGAAATAGACGACGAGGATGGCGAGGCCGATGGCGGCCTCGGCCGCCGCCACCGTCAGCACGAACATGGCGAAGATCTGGCCGACGAGATCGCCGAGATGGGCGGAGAACGCGACGAGGTTGAGATTCACGGCGAGCAGCATCAGCTCCACCGACATCAGGATGATGATCACGTTCTTGCGGTTGAGGAAGATGCCGAAGATCCCGAGTGTGAACAGGATCGCGGCGACGGTGAGGTAGTGGGCGAGGCCGATGGTCACGTCAGACGCCGCTCCCCGTCGGCACGTCCTTGATCTCGATCGTATCGGCGCGGCGGCGGGCGACCTGCGCGGCGATCTTCTGGCGGCGCACCCCTTCGCGCTGGCGCAGCGTGAGGACGATGGCGCCGACCATGGCGACGAGGAGGATCAGCCCCGCCGTCTGGAAGAGGTAGATGTAGTCGGTATAGAGCACGCGGCCCAGCGCCTCGGCGTTGGTGAGGTCGGGCCGCATCGGCACGGCGGCCAGCTGCGGCGCCGACGGCGCCACGGCCCAGGCGCCGAACACCAGCACGAGCTCGGCCAGCAGGATCAGGCCGATGAGGGCGCCGATCGGCAGGTAGCGCAGGAAGCCCTCGCGCAGCGCCACGAAATTGATGTCGAGCATCATGACCACGAAGAGGAACAGCACGGCCACGGCGCCGACATAGACGACGACCAGGATCATCGCCAGGAACTCGGCGCCCAGCAGCACGAACAGGCCGGCCGAGTTGAAGAAGGCGAGGATCAGGAACAGCACGGAGTGGACGGGATTGCGCGCGCCGATGACCATCACGCCGGAGGCCACGGCGACGGCGGCGAAGAGGTAGAAGGCGAGCGCCTGGACGATCATGCGCGACCGCTCGGATGCTTGCGGGAGATCGGGATCGGCGAGGTGCGTCCTTCGACAGGCTCAGGATGAGGGTCTGCCTTGGCGCCACCAAGATTCTCCCTCATCCTGAGCCTGTCGAAGGACGCAGGGCGGTCATGCAAGCCGAAACGATCGAAGCGTCCTGTCACGCCGAGCATGGCCACCCTCACCGGTACGGCGCGTCGGCCGCCAGGCTGGCGGCGAGCTCGGCTTCCCAGCGGTCGCCGTTCGCGAGCAGCTTCTCCTTGTTGTAGAACAGCTCCTCGCGGGTCTCGGCGGCAAACTCGAAATTGGGGCCCTCGACGATGGCATCCACCGGACAGGCCTCCTGGCACAGCCCGCAATAGATGCATTTGGTCATGTCGATGTCGTAGCGGGTGGTGCGTCGGCTGCCGTCGGCGCGCGGCTCGGCCTCGATGGTGATGGCCTGGGCCGGGCAGATCGCCTCGCATAGCTTGCAGGCGATGCAGCGCTCCTCACCGTTGGGATAGCGGCGCAGGGCGTGCTCGCCGCGGAAGCGGGGCGACAGCGGCCCCTTCTCGTAGGGGTAGTTGAGGGTCACCTTCGGCTTGAACATGTAGCGGAAGGTGAGCGCCAACCCGGAGACGAGTTCCTGCAGGAGCAGAGAGCGAACGATCGACATGGTCAGCCTCTCCCGTCGCAGGCCCGGCCCGGCCCGCCGGCGCGCGGCGCGTACCATATCGGCTGGCGGCGGAGGCGCAAGAGCATCAGAACACCCAGCGCGGCAGCGTCAGCGACGCGCCGGCAGCGACGACGACCCACAGCAGCGAGATCGGCAGGAAGACCTTCCAGCCCAGACGCATCAGCTGGTCGTAGCGGTAGCGTGGGAAGGTCGCGCGCACGAGCAGGAACAGGAACACCACGAACAGCACCTTCAGGCCGAACCAGATCCAGCCGGGGATCCAGGTGAACGGCGCGAACGGGAACGGCGACAGCCAGCCCCCCAGGAAGAAGATGGTGGTCGTCGTGCTCATGAGGATGATGTTGGCGTACTCGCCCAGGAAGAAGAGGCCGAAGGACATGGACGAATATTCGGAGAAGAAGCCGGCGACCAGCTCCGACTCTCCCTCCGGCAGGTCGAACGGCACGCGGTTCGTCTCCGCCAGGGCCGAGATGTAGAAGATGACGGCCATCGGCGCCAGCAGTCCGAAGGCGTACCAGTTCCAGAAATAGCCGGTCTCGCCGCGCTGGCTCTCGATGATCTCGCTCAGATTCAGCGAGCCGGCCGGGATCAGCATGGCGATGATGACGAAGCCGATGGAGACCTCGTAGGACACCATCTGCGCGGCCGAGCGCAGCGCGCCGAGGAACGGGTATTTCGAGTTGCTGGCCCAGCCCGCCATGATGACGCCGTAGACCCCGAGCGACGATATGGCGAAGAGATAGAGCACGCCCACGTTGATGTCGGCCAGCACCACGCCGGCATCGAACGGGATCACCGCCCAGGCGACGAGCGCCAGGATGAAAGTGATCATCGGCGCGATCATGAAGACGACGCGGTTGGCCGTCGTCGGGATGATCGTCTCCTTGAACAGCAGCTTCACGCCATCGGCGATCGGCTGCAGCAAACCCCAGGGGCCGACGACGTTCGGGCCGCGGCGGATCTGGACCGCCGCCATGACCTTGCGCTCCGCATAGGTCAGATAAGCCACGGCGAGCAGCAGCGGCAGGATGATGGCCAGGATGTAGAGGACGGTGAGGAGAAAATCAGCCATGCGTCCCCGTCTTCGCTTCCGCGCCGCGCAGGTAGACAGCGGTGCATTCGGCCATGGTCTCCGAGGCGCGGCTGATCGGATCGGTCATGTAGAAGTTCGCGATCGGCGGCGAGAACGGCGCCGTGTCGATCGCGCCGGGTGTCCCGAACTCGCCCCAGGGCGCGGCTTCGACCGCGCCGAGGCGCTGGAACCGAGGGCTCGCCTCGAACAGCCGCCGCCGCAGCGCCGCGATGTTGTCGTAGGGCAGGCGTTTGCCGAGCGCCTCCGACAGCGCCCGGAGGATGGCCCAGTCCTCGCGCGCGTCGCCCGGCGGGAATGCCGCCCGCGCCGTCCGCTGCACGCGGCCTTCGGTGTTCACGTAGGTGGCATCCTTCTCGGTGTAGGCGGCGCCCGGCAGGATGACGTCGGCGCGGTGGGCGCCGGCATCGCCGTGATGCCCCTGATAGATCACGAAGGCCTTGCCGAAATGCGAGGCCGCGATCTCGTCGGCGCCCAGGAGATAGACTGCCTCGATGTCGCCGCTCTGGAGGCCGCCGATGATCTCACCGATATCGCGGCCGCCGTCGCCGGGCAGGAAGCCGACATCCAGCCCGCCGACCCGGGCCGCCGCAATGTGCAGCAGGTTGAACCCATTCCAGTCCGGCTGCACCATGCCGCAGCCTTCCGCGACCTGCCGCGCCAGATGCAGCACGGCCGCGCCGTCGGCCCGTTGCAGCGCGCCCATGCCGAGCACGAGCATGGGCTTCTTGGCATTGCGCAGGACGTCGGCGAAGGGATGGCCGCCGCCGGCGATCTCCTGCAGGGTCTGCGGTCCGGCGCCGAGATGGTCGTACGTGTAGGTGAGGTCGAGCCGCGGCCCGATCAGGCCGAGCCGCAGCCTGCCGCCGAGCCACGCCTTACGCAGCCGCGCATTGACGATCGGCGCTTCCCAGCGTGGGTTGGTGCCGATCAGCAGGCAGGCGTCGGCCTGCTCGATGCCCGCGATGGTGGTGTTGAAGAGATAGCCGGCGCGGACGCGGCGATCGATGGCGGCGCCGTCCTGCCGGCAATCCAGGTTGGCCGAGCCCAGCGATGCCATCAGCTCCTTGAGCGCCAGCATGGACTCGACATCCGCCAGGTCGCCGGCGATGGCGGCGATGCGGCTGCCGTCGACGCCGCGCAGGCGAGCGGCGATGGCGGCGAACGCCTCCGGCCAGGTCGCGGCCTGCAGCTTGCCGTCACGCCGCACATAGGGCCGGTCCAGGCGCTGGCGCCGGAGGCCGTCGCAGGCGAAGCGCGTCTTGTCGGAGATCCACTCCTCGTTCACCGCCTCGTTGAGGCGCGGCAGGACGCGCATGACCTCGTTGCCGCGGGTATCGACGCGGATGCTGCTGCCGACGGCGTCGAGCACGTCGACGGATTCCGTCTTGCTCAGCTCCCAGGGGCGGGCGGTGAAGGCATAGGGCTTCGAGGTCAGGGCGCCGACGGGGCAGAGGTCGATGATGTTCGCCGACAGCTCCGACGACAGCGCCTTCTCGACGTAGGTGGTGATCTCCAGATGCTCGCCCCGCCCCACGGCGCCGAGCTCCTCGACGCCGGCGACCTCGGTGGCGAAGCGGACGCAACGCGTGCAGTGGATGCAGCGGTTCATCGACGTCTTGACCAGCGGGCCGAGATACTTGTCGGTCACCGCGCGCTTGTTCTCGCGGAAGCGGCTGCGGTCGAAGCCATACGCCATGGCCTGGTCCTGCAGGTCGCACTCGCCGCCCTGGTCGCAGATCGGGCAATCCAGCGGGTGGTTGATCAGCAGGAATTCCATCACGCCGTTGCGCGCCTTCTTCACCGTCGGCGTGTCGGTCTTGATCACCATGCCCTCGGCCACGGGCATGGCGCAGGAGGCGATCGGCTTCGGCGACTTCTCCATCTCGACGAGGCACATGCGGCAGTTGCCGGCGACCGACAGCCGCTCGTGGTAGCAGAAGCGCGGGATCTCGACGCCGGCCAGCTCGCAGGCCTGCAGCACGGTCATGCCGGCGGGCACCTCGATCTCCTGGCCGTCGATCTTGAGCTTCGGCATGCGCCCTACTCCGCCGCCGCGGCCTGACGGCCGTATCGCTCGTGGATGCGCCGCTCCAGCTCCGGGCGGAAATGCCGGATCAGGCCCTGGATCGGCCAGGCCGCGGCGTCGCCGAGCGCGCAGATGGTGTGGCCCTCGACCTCTGTGGTGACGTCGAGCAGCGCGTCGATCTCGGCGACCTCGGCATCGCCGCGCACCAGGCGCTTCATAACGCGCCACATCCAGCCCGTGCCCTCGCGGCACGGCGTGCACTGGCCGCAGCTCTCATGCATGTAGAAATGCGACAGCCGCTCGATGGCGGCGACGATATCGGTCGACCGGTCCATGACGATGACGGCGGCGGTGCCGAGGCCGGACTTCACCTCGCGCAGCGAATCGAAATCCATGAGAATGTTGTCGCAGATCGACTTCGGCAGGCAGGGCACCGAGGCGCCGCCGGGAATCACCGCCAGGAGATTGTCCCAGCCGCCGCGCACGCCACCGGCATGCTTGTCGATCAGCTCCCGGAGCGGAATGCCCATCTCCTCTTCCACGTTGCAAGGCTTGTTCACATGGCCGGAGATGCAAAACACCTTCGTCCCGGTGTTCTTCGGCCGTCCGATTGCCGACCACCAGGCCGCGCCCCTGCGCAGGATCGTCGGCGCCACCGCGATGCTCTCGACGTTGTTGACCGTCGTCGGGCAGCCATAGAGGCCGACGGCCGCCGGGAACGGCGGCTTCAGGCGCGGCTGCCCCTTCTTGCCTTCGAGGCTCTCCAGCAACGCCGTCTCCTCGCCGCAGATATAGGCGCCGGCGCCGCGGTGGAGGTAGATCTCGTAATCGTAGCCGGAGCCGCAGGCGTTCTTGCCGATGAGGCCGGCGTCGTAGGCCTCGTCGATGGCGACCTGGATGTTCGAGGCCTCGTTGTAGAACTCGCCGCGGATGTAGATGTAGCAGGCGCCGGCGCCCATGGCGAAGCCAGCGACGAGGCAGCCCTCCAGCAGGATATGCGGGTCGTAGCGCAGGATGTCGCGGTCCTTGCAGGTGCCCGGCTCCGACTCGTCGGCGTTGACCACGAGGTAGGACGGGCGTCCGTCGGACTGCTTGGGCATGAACGACCATTTGAGGCCGGTGGGGAAGCCGGCGCCGCCGCGGCCGCGCAGGTCCGACTTCTTGATCTCGTCGATGATGGCGTCGCGGCCGCGCGCCAGCAGCTCCTTCGTGTTGTCCCAGGCGCCGCGCCGGCACGCGCCGGCCAGCCGCCAGTCATGCACGCCGTAGAGGTTCGTGAAGACGCGGTCGTCGTCGCGCAGCATGGCTATTCCCCTGCCCCGCCGGCCGCGTCGTCCAGCAGCACCTGCGGGCCGCCCACGGGCGCCGAGCCCTGCCGCCCGGTCTGCGAGCCGATGGGCGGCTTTTCGCCGCGGGCGAGCGCGTCGAGCAACGCCTCCAGCTTGGGCGGATCGAGATCCTCGTAGAAATCGTCGTTGATCTGCACCACGGGCGCGTTGACGCAGGCGCCCAGGCATTCGACCTCGATCAGCGAGAACTTGCCGTCGGCGGTGCGGCCCTTGAGGCCGATGCCGAGCTTCCTCTTGCAGGTCTCGGTCAGGTCGTCAGCGCCGCGCAGCCAGCAGGGCGTGGTCCGGCAGACCTGCAGGTGATATTCGCCCACCGGCTTCAGGTTGAACATGGTGTAGAAGGTGGCGACCTCGTAGACGCGGATCGGCGCCATCTCCAGCAGCCCGGCGACGTGATCCATGGCCGCACGCGGCAGCCAGCCGCCATGCTGACGCTGCGCCAAGTCGAGCAGCGCGAGCACGGCGCTCGACTGGCGGCCGGGCGGATATTTCGCCATGTAGCGCTTCGCCCGCTCCAGGTTCTCAGGTGTGAAGGCGAAGGTCACGGGTTCGAGCGCGGCGCTCATCGGTCGACCTCGCCGAAGACGATGTCCATGGAGCCAAGGATGGCGACGGAGTCGGCCAGCATGTGGCCGCGGCAGATGAAGTCCATCGCCTGCAGATGGGCGAAGCCGGGCGCGCGGATCTTGCAGCGATAGGGCGTGTTGGTGCCGTCGGCGACGAGATAGACGCCGAACTCGCCCTTGGGCGCCTCGACCGCGGTGTAGGTCTCGCCCGGCGGGACGTGGAAGCCCTCGGTATAGAGCTTGAAGTGATGGATGAGCGCCTCCATGGAACGCTTCATCTCGGCCCGCGGCGGGGGCGTAATCTTGCGGTCGGTCGAGCAGTGCGGCCCGCCGGGCATCTCGGCCAGGCACTGCTTGATGATCTTCAGGCTCTGCCGCATCTCCTCGACGCGCACGAGATAGCGGTCGTAGCAGTCGCCGTTCTTGCCGACGGGGATCTCGAACGTCATGCGGTCATAGACCATATAGGGCTGCGCCTTGCGCAGGTCCCACGGTACGCCGGAGGCGCGCAGCATCGGCCCGGTGAAGCCCCAGTCGAACGCGTCGGCGGCCGACACCTTGCCGATGTCGACGAGGCGCTGCTTGAAGATGCGGTTCTCGGTCAGCAGCCCTTCGATATCGTCGACGACCTTCGGGAACTTCTCCGCCCAAGCGCCGATGTCCTCGACGATGCCCGCCGGCAGATCCTGATGCACGCCGCCGGGCCGGTAGTAGGCGGCGTGCAGACGTGCGCCGCTCACCCGCTCGTAGAACTCCATCAGCAGCTCGCGCTGCTCGAAGCACCACAGGAACGGCGTCACCGCGCCGACGTCCATGGCGTAGGCGGGGATGTTGAGCAGGTGATTGAGGATGCGCGTGATCTCGTCGAACAGCACGCGGATGTACTGGCCGCGCAACGGCACCTCGAGGCCGAGCAGCTTCTCGACCGCGAGCACGAAGGCGTGCTCCTGGCACATCGGCGAGACGTAGTCGAGGCGGTCGAAATAGGGGATCGCCTGCAGATAGGTCTTGTGCTCGATGAGCTTCTCGGTGCCGCGGTGGAGCAGGCCGATATGCGGGTCCAGCCGCTCGATCACCTCGCCGTCCATCTCCATGACGAGGCGCAGGACGCCGTGGGCCGCCGGGTGCTGCGGCCCGAAATTCATCGTCATCGGCTTGATCTGGACTTCGGCCATCAGGCCTTGCCCTCCGCCGGAGGCTCCGCCTTCTCGTCGCCGGGCAGCGGCCGCACCATGCCCTCCCACGGGCTGACGAAATCGAAGGTGCGGAACTCCTGGCGCAGCTTCACCGGCTCGTAGACGACGCGCTTCTGCTCGATGTCGTAGCGAACCTCGACGAAGCCGGTGAGCGGGAAGTCCTTGCGCAGCGGATGGCCCTCGAACCCGTAGTCGGTGAGGATGCGCCGCAGGTCCGGATGGTCGGAGAAATAGATGCCGTAGAGATCCCACGCCTCGCGCTCGAACCAACCGGCGACGTTGTAGACGCCGGCGACCGACGGCACCGGCTGGTCCTCCGCCGCCGCCACCTTCACGCGCAGGCGCTGATTGCGCTTCGGGCTGAGCAGATTGTAGACGACCTCGAAGCGCCGCTCGCGCTCCGGGTAGTCGACGCCGCAGACGTCGACCAGCATCTTGAACAGGCAACCCTCGTCGTCGCGCAGGAACGTCATCACCTTGACGATGGCCGGCGCCGGCACCCACAGGACGGCTTCGCCGCGGGCGACCTCGAAACGCTCGACGTCGCCGCCGAGCGACGCCGCCAGATGATCGCCAAGCTCCTGCACCGCCTGCTTCGCCATGTCTCTTCCGCCCGCTCGCCGACCCGACCGACCGATCCCTAGCGCAGGATGGTGGTCGTGCGATGAATCTTCTTTTGCAACTGGAGGATGCCGTAGACCAGGGCCTCGGCCGTGGGCGGACAACCGGGGACATAGATGTCGACCGGCACGATGCGGTCGCAGCCGCGCACGACGGAATAGGAATAATGGTAGTAGCCGCCGCCGTTGGCGCAGGACCCCATGGAGATGACCCAGCGCGGCTCCGCCATCTGGTCGTAGACCTTGCGCAGCGCCGGCGCCATCTTGTTGCAGAGCGTTCCCGCCACGATCATCACGTCGGATTGCCGCGGGCTGCCGCGCGGCACGACCCCGAACCGGTCGAGGTCGTAGCGGGCCATGTAGGCGTGCATCATCTCGACCGCGCAGCAGGCGAGGCCGAACGTCATCGGCCACAACGAACCCGTACGCGAGCGCGACACCACCCAGCTCAGCAGCTTGTCGGCCTGGGTGACGACGTAGCCGCGGTCGTTGAACTCCTCGGTCAGCGCCGCGAAGGCCGGATCTCCGGCGTGATCGGCCGGCATCGCGCTCTTGGGATCGAGGACGGTGTTCATTCCCAATCCAGCGCTCCCTTCCTCCACTCGTAGATGAAGCCGATCGTCAGCACGCCCAGGAACACCACCATGGACCAGAAGCCGAAGACGCCGATGTCGCCGAGCGATATCGCCCACGGAAAGAGGAAGGCGACCTCGAGATCGAAGATGATGAACAGCAGCGACACTAGGTAGAACCGCACGTCGAAGCGGCGGCGGGCATCGTCGAACGCCTCGAACCCGCATTCATAGGGCGACAGCTTCTCGCTGTCGGGCCGGTGCGGACCGGCGATCAGCGAGGCCGCCACGATGACCAATGTCAGGCCGACGGCGATGCCGAGGAAGATCAGGATCGGCAGATATTCGGCCAGCAACGTCTGCATGATGAGCTTTCCGTTCGCCGCCCTACGCCGCGCCGCTGCGCTGCCCCCAAAGCTCCCGCAGGGCCGATTTGAACGCAGCGCAATATAGGGCGGACGCCATGAATGGCAAAGGTTAAATCGAGCGTCCAAACGACGCTGCAGTCCGCAATTTCCAGGCGTTCGGCGCAGAAATCCGCGCGATCGGGAGGCCACCGAAATGGCGGGAGCGACGGGACTCGAACCCGCGACCTCCGGCGTGACAGGCCGGCGCTCTAACCAACTGAGCTACGCCCCCATGCCGTCCCTGACGGGGGAGGCGCAGGTGTACTGCACGCCCGCCGGCCAAGTCAAGCAACGGGGGACCGAGGGATGGTGGGCGATGACGGACTCGAACCGCCGACCCTCTCGGTGTAAACGAGATGCTCTACCAACTGAGCTAATCGCCCGACGGCACCGCTCGACAGACTACCCAAAAACGGCGCCGGCCGCCAGGACGGCGGCCGGCACGCAAACTCTCCTGGCGGCGCCGCGGCGTTTCAGTTCACCGCGTCCTTCAGGACCTTGCCGGCGCGGAACTTGGGCTGCTTCGACTCCGCGATGTCGAGCGGCTCTCCCGTGCGCGGGTTGCGGCCCTGCGAGGCCTTGCGCTTGCCGACGCTGAAGGTGCCGAACCCGACCAGGCGCACGTCGTCTCCCTTCTGCAGGGCGTGCATGATCGCATCGAGCACGCCTTCGACGGCCTTCGCCGCGTCGCCCTTCGACATGCCGGTTCGATCCGCGACCAGCGAAACGAGATCGTTCTTGTTCACTTGATTATCCCCCCTTGCGTTCCAACGGAACTGGAACCGATGGCTGCTGGCGCGCTGAGGAGGGAAGTCTAGATCGGGGAAAATCCGCACGTCAACGCGCGAGCGGGGGTATCCAAATGATAAAAAAATCGGTGCCGCAGGGCGGCACCGATTTGTGCGGGGAACGGACGGCGCCGGTCAGTGCGTGACGACGCCGCGCTCCTCGGCCGTCTGGGCGCCTACCTTCTCGACCTCGGCCGGCTCGATCCATTCGATCGGCTTCAGCGCGGCGGTCAATGCCAGCCGCAGAACGTCGTCGACGTTCTTGACCGCAATGATGGTGAGGCCTTTCTTCACATTGTCGGGAATTTCCGCCAAATCCTTCTCGTTCTCCGAGGGGATCAGCACGGTCTTGATGCCGGCGCGCAGCGCCGCCAGGAGCTTCTCCTTGAGGCCGCCGATCGGCAGCACGCGGCCGCGCAGCGTGATCTCGCCGGTCATAGCCAGCTCGCGCTTGATCGGCACGCCGGTCAGCACGGAGACGATCGACGTCACCATCGCGACGCCGGCCGACGGCCCGTCCTTCGGCGTGGCGCCTTCCGGCACATGGACGTGGATGTCCTTCTTCTCGAACACCGTCGGCTTGATGCCGTACTCGATCGCCCGCGACTTCACGTAGCTCTCGGCCGCCTGAACGGATTCCTTCATGACGTCGCCGAGCTTGCCGGTCGCCGTGACCTTGCCCTTGCCCGGCACGGTGACGGCCTCGATCGACAGGATCTCGCCGCCCACCTCCGTCCAGGCCAAGCCGGTGGTCACTCCCACCATATCCTCGAGCTCGGCCTCGCCGAAGCGGTAGCGGCGCACGCCGGCGAACTTCTCGAGGTTGCGGCGCGAGATGACGATCTTCTTGAGATTCTTCATCAGAATCTCCTTGATCGACTTGCGCGCCAGGTTGGCGATCTCGCGCTCCAGGTTGCGCACGCCGGCTTCCCGCGTGTAGTAGCGGATGATGTCGCGCAGCGCGTCCTCGGAGATCGACCACTCGCCCTTCTTGAGGCCGTGCTCCTTCACCTGCTTCGGCAGCAGGTGGCGCTGGGCGATCTCGACCTTCTCGTCCTCGGTGTAGCCGGGGATGCGGATCACCTCCATGCGGTCCAGCAGCGGCTGCGGCATGCGCAGCGTGTTGGCCGTGGTCACGAACATGATGTCCGACAGGTCGTAGTCGACCTCCAGGTAGTGATCCTGGAAGGTCGAGTTCTGCTCGGGATCCAGCACCTCGAGAAGCGCCGAAGACGGATCGCCGCGCCAATCGGCGCCGAGCTTGTCCACCTCGTCCAGCAGGAACAGCGGGTTCGACGACTTGGCCTTCTTCATCCCCTGGATGATCTTGCCGGGCATCGAGCCGATGTAGGTGCGGCGGTGGCCGCGGATCTCGGCCTCGTCGCGCACGCCGCCCAGCGACATGCGCACGAAGTTGCGGCCCGTCGCCCGCGCGACCGACTTGCCGAGCGACGTCTTGCCCACGCCCGGCGGGCCGACCAGGCACAGGATCGGCCCCTTCACCTTCTTCATGCGCTGCTGCACGGCGAGGTACTCGAGGATGCGCTCCTTCACCTTCTCGAGGCCGTAGTGGTCGGCGTTGAGAACCTTCTCCGCCAGCTTGATGTCGCGCTTGATCTTGGTCGGCTTCTTCCAGGGGATGCTCAGCATCCAGTCGAGGTAGTTGCGCACCACCGTGGCCTCGGCCGACATCGGGCTCATCGAGCGCAGCTTCTTGATCTCGGCCTGCGCCTTCTCGCGCGCTTCCTTGCTGAGACGCGTCTTCTTGATCCGCTCTTCGATCTCCGACAGCTCGTCGCGGCCGTCCTCGCCCTCGCCCAGCTCCTTCTGGATCGCCTTCAGCTGCTCGTTGAGATAGTACTCGCGCTGGGTCTTCTCCATCTGGCGCTTGACCCGGCTGCGGATGCGCTTCTCCACCTGCAGCACGCCGATCTCGCCCTCCATGTAGGCGTAGACGCGCTCCAGCCGCTCGCCCACGCCGTCGGCCTCCAGCAGCTCCTGCTTCTCCGCGATCTTGAGCTGCAGGTGCGAGGCCACCGTGTCGGCGAGCTTGCTGGGATCCTCGATCTGGTTGATCGAGACCAGCACCTCCGGCGGAATCTTCTTGTTGAGCTTGATGTACTGCTCGAACTGCGACACCACCGTGCGGGCCAGGGCCTCGATCTCCTTGGTCTCGCCGGTGCGCTCCGCGATCATCTCGGCATGCGCCTCGAAGAACGTGGGATTGTCGGAGAACTTGACGATGCGCGCGCGCTGCCCGCCCTCGACCAGCACCTTGACCGTGCCGTCGGGCAGCTTCAGCAGCTGGAGCACGGTGCCCACCGTGCCCACGGAGTAGATGTCGGCGGGCGTCGGGTCGTCCTGCGCCGCGTTCTTCTGGGTGATCAGAAGAATCTGCTTATCGTCCTTCATCACGTCTTCGAGGGCGCGAACGGACTTCTCGCGGCCGACGAAGAGCGGCACGATCATGTGCGGGAAAACGACGATGTCCCGCAAAGGCAGCACGGGGAACAACGGACCGTGTGACACTTCAAGCATGATGCCTCGTTACGTCTTGCGCGACGGACAGCACCCCGTCGCAACCGATACAGATCCTGCTGTGGCGTGATTCTGCAAACAAATGTGGTACGCGCGACAGGTTTTTCAAGAGGCCAGCGTCAGGCGCTGGTTCCGACATCCCCAAGGCGGTCCGTATAGATGTGCAGCGGACGAGCGCGTCCGTCGACAACTTCCTTGCTGATCACCATGCTCTCGACGCCCTCGAGGCTTGGCAGATCGAACATCGAGTCGAGCAGGATGCCTTCCATGATCGAGCGCAGACCGCGTGCGCCGGTCTTGCGCGCGATGGCCCGATGCGCGATGGCCCGGAGCGCGTCCTCGGAGAAATCCAGCCGGATATTCTCCATCTCGAAGAGGCGCTGATACTGCTTGACCAGCGCGTTCTTGGGCTTGGTGAGGATGTCGATCAGCGCCGGCTCGTCCAGGTCCTCGAGCGTGGCGACGACGGGCAGGCGCCCGACGAATTCAGGGATGAGGCCGAATTTCAGCAGATCCTCCGGCTCGACCTCCTTGAGGACCTCGCCGGTCTTGCGCTCGTCCGGCCCGCGCACGTCGGCGCCGAAGCCGATCGAGGAGCCCTTGCCGCGGGAGGCGATGATCTTCTCCAGGCCGGCGAAGGCGCCGCCGCAGATGAACAGGATGTTGGTGGTGTCGACCTGCAGGAACTCCTGCTGCGGATGCTTGCGGCCGCCCTGGGGCGGGACGGAGGCGATCGTGCCTTCCATGATCTTCAGCAGCGCCTGCTGCACGCCCTCGCCCGACACGTCGCGGGTGATCGAGGGGTTGTCCGACTTGCGGCTGATCTTGTCGACCTCGTCGATATAGACGATGCCGCGCTGCGCGCGCTCGACATTGTAGTCGGCGGCCTGCAGCAGCTTCAGGATGATGTTCTCGACGTCCTCGCCGACGTAGCCGGCCTCGGTCAAGGTCGTGGCGTCGGCCATCGTGAAGGGCACGTCGATGATGCGCGCCAGGGTCTGCGCCAGCAGGGTCTTGCCGCAGCCGGTCGGACCGACCAGCAGGATGTTCGATTTCGCCAGCTCGACGTCGTTGCTCTTGGCGCCGTGCGCCAGCCGCTTGTAGTGGTTGTGGACGGCGACGGACAGCACGCGCTTGGCGTGGTCCTGGCCGATGACGTAGTCGTCGAGGACGTTGCAGATGTCGCGCGGCGTCGGCACCCCGTCCTTGGACTTCACGAGGGTGGTCTTGTGCTCCTCGCGGATGATGTCCATGCAGAGTTCGACGCATTCATCGCAGATGAACACCGTCGGGCCGGCAATGAGCTTGCGAACCTCATGCTGGCTCTTCCCGCAGAAGGAGCAATAGAGGGTGTTCTTGGAGTCTCCGCCGCTCGACTTCGTCGTCATGCGCGCACCCAAAGGTGGCCGAATCGCCGAAAATTCAAGTTACTCTCGCGCACCGCCATCATACAACCCAAATTGACTCGCCCGTGACGCTCATCGAGATCCCCCGCCGGCGGGTCCGCCGGGCCGCAGCGGACATCGACGCGCATTATACACGAAACCTATCGCCGATTATGGTCAACAAACGGTTAACTCCCGCTTTACGATTTGGCCGCGTCCTCGCGCGGCGGGCGCTTGACGATCACCTCGTCGATCAGGCCGAACGTCTGGGCTTCGTCGGGCGACAGGAATTTGTCGCGCTCCATGGCCTCCTCGATCTCCTTCAAGGGCTGGCCCGTGTGCCGAACATAGATCTCGTTCAGGCGGGTGCGCGTCGCCAGGATGTCCTTGGCGTGAATCTCGATGTCCGTCGCCTGGCCCTGGAAGCCGCCCGAGGGCTGGTGCACCATGATCTTGGCGTTCGGCGTGGCGAACCGCTTGCCCTTGGCGCCCGCCGTCAGCAGCAGGGACCCCATGGAGGCTGCCAGACCGATGCAGACCGTGGAGACGTCAGGCCTGATGTATTGCATGGTATCGTAGATCGCAAGGCCGGAGGTCACGAGGCCGCCGGGAGAGTTGATGTAGATGGCGATATCCTTGTTCGGATTCTCCGATTCGAGAAACAGCAGCTGCGCCGAGATCAGGCTCGCCACCCCGTCGTTGACCGGGCCGACGAGGAAGATGATGCGTTCCTTCAACAGCCGTGAATAGATGTCGTAGGCCCGCTCTCCACGGTTCGTCTGTTCGACGACCATGGGAACGAGGAAGTTCATGTAGGTGTCGATTGGATCACGCATGTCTTGCCCGTGTTAACCAAATGTTAAATGGCGCCGGCGGCAGAGTCCGACAAGGGCCGTGGCTCCGATGATGCCCCTTCCAGGTAAATTCCCCCTGCCCTTTCGCCCGGCAGGCGCACTCACGTCGCCGACGCCGGCCCCGCCGCTTCGTTCATCGTCTGGGCCAGTTCCTCGGGAGAAACCTTGCGCTCGGTCAGCGTCGCCAGCTCGAGGATGAAATCCACCACCTTGTCCTCGTAGAGCGGCGCCCGCAGCTGGATCAGCGCCTGCGGCGTCTTCTGATAGTACTCGATCACCTGCCGCTCCGAGCCCGGGTGGCGCCGCGCCTCGTTGATGATCGCCCGGCTCATCTCGTCGTCCGACACCTGGATGTTGTTGAGCCGGCCGACTTCCGACAGCAACAAGCCAAGCTTCACGCGGCGGATGGCGATGTCGCGATATTCCTGCTTCAGCTGCTCTTCGCTCTTCCCGGCGTCCTCGGGATCCAGGCGCCCGCGCGCGCGGTCGGCTTCGATCTGCGACCAGATGGCCGCAAACTCCGATTCGACCAGACCCGGCGGCACCTCGAACTGGTGCCGCTCGGCCAGCGCATCGAGCAGCTGGCGCTTCAGCCGGCTGCGCGCGACCGCGGCGTACTCGTTGGCGATCCGCTGCCGGATGGTGTCGTTGAGGCTGGCCACGTCCGTCGCCCCCAGCGCCTTGGCCAGCTCGTCGTTCACCTCGATCGGCGCCAGCTCGCGAATCTCCTTCACGTCGACCGCGAACTCCGCCGCCTTCCCCGCCAGCTCGCCGTTCGGATAGTCGGCGGGGAACGTCACGGTCACGTCGCGATGGTCGCCGGCTGCGGCGCCGATCAGCTGCTCCTCGAAGCCGGGGATGAACGAGCCGCTGCCCAATTCGAGATAGTGCCCGGTGGCCGCGCCGCCCGGGAACTCCTTGCCGTCGGTGCGGCCGACGAAATCGATGACCACCACGTCGCCGGCCTGCGCCGGCCGGGGGCTCGTCACGGGCTCGGACTTGCGGAACCGCTTCGCCGCGCGCTCGATGGCATCGGCGACCTCCTTGTCCGGCACCTCGACCGCGAGCCGCTCGAACGTCAGCGTCTTGAAATCGACGGGGCTGATGTCCGGGATGAGCTCGAGCGCCAGCTTGTATTCGAGATCGCCCTCGCCGACCTGCGACAGGATCTCGACCCGCGGCTGGCCGGCCGCGCGGAGGCCCCGATCTGAGATGACCTTGGCCGAACTGTCGTTGACCGTCTCCTCCAGCACTTCGCCGCGCACGCTCTGGCCATAGCGCTGCTTGAGCAGCGGCAGCGGCACCTTGCCGGGGCGGAAGCCGGGCAACCGGATGCGCCGCCCGAGCTCGGTCAAGCGACCCTCGATCCGATCCTGAACTTCCTTCGCGGGAACGACGACCTTGAATTCGCGCTTCAAGCCGTCGGCATTGGTCTCGATGATCTGCATACTTGACCTACTCGCAGCCGGGCCATACCGGTCGCATCGCCGGTTCCGCCCTCGCCCATCCGGCTGGTGCGGGCGGAGGGACTTGAACCCCCACGACTTTCGTCACCAGAACCTAAATCTGGCGCGTCTACCAGTTTCGCCACGCCCGCGTGACCGACGCGCATCCCATTTGTCGCGCACAGACGACCGCCTGTACCCGCTCAAAGTCGCGGTGTATCGCACAGAAATCTGGGGGACAAGGACAAACGCAAGCGGGCCGGCGGGACTGCAAGCCCAGGGAAGGCGCGGCCGAACCGCCGCGCCGGTCGAGAGCGTGGTCTGGCGACGCGCCGACTACGCCGGCACGCGCTGCGGGAACTGCTGCGTGAAGGAGGCCAAGGACAGGATGCGACGGCCTTCGACGAGCCTGATCTTGCTCGGCGTATCGACGGTCACGTCGAATCTGACATGCGGAATTCCCAGACCGTCCTTCGTGACCGCCAGTACCTTGGCGGTCTCGACGAAATTGCCGGAGCGCACGTTTCGAAACATCGCTCCCGGCTCCAGTTCCGGCGCAAAACCCTCTTTCTTAACGAACCAGCCGCCCATGTTCGGTCCCGCTCTGCATAACTGCCGATCCGGCAGTGGTTTCCAAGTCTGCGGGATCTTGACACTCATCTCTTAACAACTTCTAAAGCAAACCTGGATTCGGGGCAAAAAATCCCGCGCGAACAGCAGCCTGACAATCGTTAACTAAGGTAGCGGTTGCGCTCGACGCCGGCCGCCGCCCACGTTCGAATCGCCCTGAGCGCCGCATCTCAAGGCCCTGAAAAACACCCCCGTTTTCCCGCGGGTTAACCGAGATGGCGATCCGCGGACAGGCGGCGCAACGCGCCCGGCAGCTGGTCCGGCAGGTCCTCGGCGATCAGGCCATAGCCGACGCTGGCCGCGGCGTCGCCGTGCAGCCAGGCCGCCGCCGCCGCCGCGTCGAACGGCGGCATGCCCTGAGCCAGCAGACCGGCCGCCAGGCCGGCGAGGACATCGCCGGTGCCGCCCGTGGCCAATGTCGGCGGCGCGTTGGCGTTGATCGCGGCATGGCCGTCGGGCGCCGCGATGACCGTATCGGCGCCCTTGAGCAGGACCGTCGCCCGCGACCGCGCCGCGGCTTGCCGCGCCCGCTCAACCTTGCCTGGCACGTCTCGGAGATCGGGGAACAGCCGGGCGAACTCGCCGTCGTGCGGCGTCAACAGACAAGGAGCGCGAATCGCATCGAACAGATCCTCGGGGCGGTCGGCGAAGACGGTGATGGCGTCGGCGTCGATGACACAGGCCTTGCCGGCGGCCAGCCCCGCGACGGTGCGGGCCCGCGTCGACGGCCCGACGCCGTGGCCGGGGCCGATCAGCAGCGCGTTCCGCCGCTCGTCGCTCAGCAGCGCCGCGAAGGCTGCGTCGTCGTCGGCGATGGCGGTGATGGTGCCGGGCATGTCGGCGGCATAGATGGCGTGGCTCGCCTGGGTGCAGACGATGGAGACGAGCCCGGCGCCGATGCGCCGCGCCGCCCGTGCCGCCAGACGGGCAGCGCCGGTCATTACCGCGCCGCCGGCGATCAGCAGATGGCCGCGGCGGTATTTGTGGTCGTCGAGGCGCGGCCAGGGGAAGCGATCGAGCCACAACGCCGGCGTGTTGTCGAACAGGGTTGGCCCGATCCCGCCCAGCACCGCCGCGGGGATGCCGATGTCGGCGGTCACTATCTCGCCGGCAAGCGCGCGCCCGGGCAGCAGCACGTGTCCCGGCTTGCGGCGGAAGAAGGTGACGGTCGCCGTCGCCTGCGGCGCGGCGCCGAGAACCTGGCCGGTATCGCCGTGGACGCCGCTCGGCAGGTCGATGGCGAGGCAGGGCAGCCGGCGCGCATTCAACGCCTCGACAACGGCGCGGGCGGCCCCGCCGAGCGGTCGCGTCAGCCCGGCACCGAACAGGGCATCGACGACGAGCGCGGCGCCGTCGAGCACCGCCGGGGTCAGCGGCGCGACGTCGTCGGTCCAGCGGGCAAAGGCGGCGGCAGCATCGCCCTGCAAGGCCGCGCGCTCGCCGAGCAGCGCCAGCCGCACCGGCCAGCCAGCGGCCTGCAGATGGCGCGCCGCGACCGCGCCGTCGCCGCCATTGTTGCCCGGACCGCAGAGGACGGCGACCGGACCGCGCGGCCAGCGCCGACGCACCTCCGCGGCGACCGCCGCGCCGGCCGCTTCCATCAAGGTCAGGCCCGGCGTGCCGCCGGCGATGGCCAGCGCATCGGCCCGACCCATCTCGGCGACGGTGAGAAGGGCCGCGTCGAGCCGGTCAGCCATCCGTCAATCGGCGGCGACGAGGCAATCGCTGTTGGGCGGCTGCGCCTTGATCCGGTCGCACAGCGCCTTTGCCTCTTTCCGGTCGGCCATCGGCCCGGCATAGACGCGGTACCAGACGCCCTTCTCGGCGCCGAGATCGACCTCGCGGACGGTGAGCTGGAGATTGCCGAGCAGGTCGGGATAGGCGCCTTTCAGTTCCTGCCAGCCGAGTTCCGCCTGCTCGCGCGTCTTCTGCGATGACAGCCAGACATGCACCGCCGGCGCGGCCGCGACCTGGGTCTCGGCCGGCGCGGATGCGGCCGGCGCTTCGGTTGTCGCCGGCGCCGCGGCGATGGCTCCCGGTTGCGCTTCACCACTCGACGCATCCGGCGGCGGAGACGCGGCGATCGCTCCTGGCTGCGACTCGGGTGATGCATCCGGCGGCGCCGGCGGTTCGACGTTCGGCGTCTGCGGTGCGACATCGATCAGCGTCTGCGCGGATGCAGCAGGCTGATCGGCGATGGCGTCGTCGGGCGGGCCGGGACCGGCCAGATCAGGCTCGTCCGGCTCGGTCAACGCCTCAGGTTCCGGCGAGTCCGTCGTCGCGTCGGTTTGCGGCGGCGCGGGGGCCGCGGGCGCCTCGGGTTCCACGGACGGTTCGGCGGCGACGGTCGATGGTGCCTCCGGCGTCGCCACGGCCTCAGGTTCGGCGGATGCGGCCGGGGCGACGGGCGCCGCCGGTTCCGATGGCGGTTCGGCAGCGGCAACGGTCGACGGGATCTCCGGCTCGGGCGTCGGCACGGCCGCAAGTTCGGCGGGCGCGGCCGGGGCGACGGGCGCCGCCGGTTCCGGCAGCGGCTCGGCAGCGGCCGGCGGCGTCTCCGGCTCCGGCGTCGGCACGGCTTCAGCGGACGCGGCTGGGGCGGCGGTTGCCGCCGGTTCCGGCAGCGGTTCGGCAGCGGCGACGGTTGCGGGCGTCTCCGGCGCCGGTGCGATCACGGGTTCAGCGGCCGCGGCGGCCGGTGATTCAGCTTCCGTCGCCGCGGCCGGAGGTGCGGCCGGCGGCGCGGCGGCAGCGACGTCGGGTGCGGGCGGCGGCTGATACTCCGGAATCGCGGGAGGCTGCGAAGCCTCGGGCTCGGCCGGCTCGGCCGCCGCGACAGCCGGCTGCTCGGCCTCGAGCGCGGCCAGTTCATCCGCCGCGAGGCCATGGCCGGCACGGGCTGCCTGCTGATACCAGGAGCGGGCCTTGGCGAGGTCCTTGGGCACGCCCTGGCCGGTGCGGTAGAGGCGGGCGATGGCGTACTGCGCATCCACGACTTTCATCTCCGCCGCCTTCTCGAACCAAGTCGCCGCCGCGGCCTCGTCCTTGGCGACCCCGTAGCCGTTGAGATAGAGCAGGCCGAGATTGTAATGAGCGACGGTGTTGCCCTTGGCCGCCGCCTGCTGCCACAGCTCGGCGGCGCGGCCGTAGTCCTGGCCGACGCCGCGTCCCTCTGCGAACATCAGCGCCAGATTCGCCTGCGACTCGGCGACGCCCTGCAGCGCCGCCGCGGCGTACCACTTGGCCGCCTCCACGTCGTCCTTCGCCGGCACGCCGCGACCGGTTTCGTAGAGCAGCGCGACACCATGCTGCGCCTTGGCATCGCCCTCCTTGGCCAGCGGCAGCCATACCTCGAGCGCTTCGGCGAAGTCGCCGCCGTCATAGGCCTTGAGGCCGGCCGCATAGTCGGCGACGGCAGGCGACGACTGCAAGACCGACAGGAAGGCTGCGACAGCCAAGGTCCGTTTGAACAGCATGAGCATTCGGCACTCCTGCGCCTGAACCGGCGCGCTCCCGCGAATCGTCGCGATTATAGACGATGCGGCCGGCAATCCAGCGCCGGAATACGGCCCGCCCGTCGCGGCGGCGGATCAGTTCGGCCGCTGCGGCCCCTCGCCGGCCGGCTCCGCTTCCGGCTCGGCATTGGTCGGGCCGGCCTGGTGGTGGACCAGCTTCCACAGATGGCCGTGGCGCACGAATAGGTTGGTGGCGATGAGGAAGCCGCCGGGCACCGCCTCGAAGCAGACGACCATCGCCGTATCGCCGAAGATGACGGCGCGGGGGGCCTGGCAGACCACGGCCGGCGAATCCCGATTGGCGAGGATGCCCGCCCAACTGCGCATCACCGCCTCGCGGCCGTTCAGCGGTCCCCAGCCCGGGTGGATGCAGGCGACCGGGCAATGGCGCGCCCAGATCTCGTCCATGGCCTGGAGGTCGCGCGTGGCGAAGGCGCGGTAGAAGGCCTCGTTGGCGAAGAGGACGGCGTCGTGATCCAAGGAGGCACGGCCCCGGGCGCGCACTGCCTTCGCGAAACTGGGGCGACCGAGGGGACTCGAACCCCCAACCCCCGGGACCACAACCCGGTGCTCTAACCAATTGAGCTACGGTCGCCGCAAGAGGCGTGGGTGTAGGGCGAAGCGGGGCGCGGCGTCAAGCGGCCGGCGCGGGTGGCGTTTACGCAAAAATGGCTGCACGCGAAAACATCAGGCGAACACCCCCCATCGAAATCCGTCAAGGGAACGATCTGCTTCCGGGCGGCCGGCGACTCAGAGGAGGCGGAACCCAGGGAGAGTCGCAGCATCGCCGTCCAAGGTCACCGTTGTCGTGCAGCCGAAGCCCCGGTTGAGCAGACCCAGGAGACAATCGGCGTAGTCCGCGGTACTCGTCCGATAGGCGGCTAGCGCGGCGGTGGCCGCGTCACGGTCCTCGACCAGAAGCGCGCTCGTTCCCAGGATACGCTCGACCACGTCGCCAACGGTGCCGTGATCGTACTTGTAGGCCCGCCGCAGCACCCAGACGAGTTCGACCAGGACGATGCGGGCTACAAAGGCGGGATCCGCGGCGGATCGCGCGTCCAGGATACGGTCGGCCGCCGCCGCCTGCGCAGGATCATCGCGGACGAGGTATCGCGCGATGACGTTCGTATCAATGGCGATCAACGCCGGCCACTGGCGCGCCGATGCTTTTCGGCCGCCGCTTGCCCGATGGCCTCATTCATCTCCTTGACCGTCACCGCCCGCTTCGGTTTCGGCAGCATGCCTTTGAGGGCCGCGATCGGGAGGTTCTGTGCCGTCAGCCGGACGGTTCCATCCGGCAACGTCACGAAGTGAATACGATCTCCAGGCTTGAGCCCAAACTTCTCCCGTATGTCCTTGGGAATGGTGGTCTGGCCTTTGCTGGTGATGGTTGCGGTGGACATGGCCGCTCTCGAAAGGAGACCTGGTCGGCCTTTCCGCACCGTCGACTCAAAATGGCGCGGGCGGCCGAGCGAGCGCCGCCCCTTAGTCGGGAATCTCGAGCTCGACGAGCTTTGCGAGCTGCACCAGCGATTCCTGCCAGCCCAGATAGCAGGCCTCGGCCGGGATGACGGTGGGAACGCCGTCCTGCACGATGGTCAGCTCCGTGCCGCAGGACACCTTTTTCAGGGTGACCGTCACCTGGATCTCTCCCGGCAGGTTCGGGTCGTCGAACCTGTCGGTATACCGAAGGAGCTCGTGCGGCTTAAGTTCGAGGTATTCGCCCCCGAAGTCGTGGCTCTTGCCGGTCGTGAAGTTCGTGAACGACATCCTGTAGGTGCCCCCTACCCTCGCATCCAGGTGGTGGACCTTGCCGGTAAACCCGTTCGGCGGCAGCCACTTGGCCTTGGCGTCCGCATCGAGGAACGCTTTGTAGACCCGCTCCGGCGTCGCGCGCAGCACGCGGTGAAGCCGGATGGTATGGCCGTTCTTGGCAGTCGCAGGCATGTCTGATCCTCCTCTATATAGTTGGCGGCGGGCTGCTCCGGGCGACGGCGCACCGGCCGAGGCTGGCTGTCTCACCCAGTGGTCGAACGAGCGGGGCGCAGATCGACAGGTCCATCTGCAAAGTTTTCGAACGGTTAACTCCAACGACCTAGGATGCTGCGCATCGAGGGGCGAAGGACAGGTATCGTGATACACTACATGTATGTGCAGGGGATCAATCCGCACGTGGTGCTGGACGTCGTCGACCACGATGATCGGCGGATCGGCAACTGGTATTCCCGCCTGCGCTACGCGGAGGGCACGTTCGACGGGGGCGCCGGCTTTCAAGGCACGTCGATGTCTCGAGGGATACGGATAGACCCGACGACGCTGCCGGACCGCATCCGCTTTCGCTGCAAGCCCCGTGCGCGCCCCCTGCCCGACGTGCTGGAACCGGCGCCGCAATTTCTCGCGACGCGCAGACTCCGCGATATCGTCGAGGCGTTGGAGTCCGGCCGGCATCAAATGCATCCCGTGGCCATGACATGGAAGGACGGCTCGCCGGCCGAAGACCGCTGGATCGTGATCCCGACGCAGAGGCTGGACACGGCCGACCGGGAGCGCACCAGCTTTGTCATGAAATCCAATCCGGCACGGGGATGGAGCTGGTGGGAGGATCCCAGCCGCGAAGACACGTCGGCGCCGCCGGGCCGCTTCGTCATCGATCCGGAGAAGGTTGCCGACAGGCACCTGTGGCAGGGCAAGCATCTCATGCATCAGGTGCACTTCGTGTCCGATCGATTTCGCAAGGCCTGCGAGAGCGCCGGCATCGAGGGCCTCGGCTTCAAATCGATCGCGGAGACGGATTGGTTGGCATTGGCGCGAGGCGCCGCGTCTTAGCCCGCCGACAAAGGAAAGCCTCATCGCCAGGAGTTGGCGGCAAGAGCAGGCGGCGATCGCTAGATCTTCTTCGCAGTGATGCGGTCGAGGAGGCCGAGGAACACGGCGGAGGCGATGAAGGCGAGGTGCATGAAGGTCAGCCACATGATCTTGCTGTTCTCGTACTGCTGGGCGTTCATGAACACCTGCAGCAGATGGATCGAGGAGATGGCGACGATGGCCGAGGCGACCTTGATCTTGAGGCTGCCCGAATCCATCTTGCCGAGCCAGCTCAGATCCTGCGCGGCCTCGTCGAACCGGCTGACGAAGTTCTCGTAGGAGGAGATCATCACCATGACGACAAGGCTGGCGACAAGCGCGGCGTCGATCAGGCTGAGCATGGCCAGGATCATCTCGGCCTCGTCCATCGTCAGGGCGCCGAGGGCGATCTTGCCGAACTTGACCGCGAAGGAGACGGCGTAGACGGCGAGCGCGGCGGCCAGGCCGAGATAGAAGACGACGAGCAGCCAGCGGCTGGCCAGGATGATGCGCTCGACCAGCAGCTCCAGCTGCTTCATGGCAAGCGGCGCGCGGCCGGCGGGACGAGGAGGGCCGGCGGGGGACGGATCGTCGGGGGTCATGGCGCCAAAGATGGGGAGAAAATCGGGCCTGTCCACTGTCATCGAAGCGGCCGGGTGCGGCGATGTTGTCGCGCCCGGAATGTCCACGGTCGCCCGCGGGGAACCGGCGGGGTAAGCTGTTTCCTAGGATCGGCGCGAACGGCGCGATAGATCGAGGGAGCGGAGACGATGGTGCAGCTGGCGGCCGGCATGAACAGGCTGGGGACGGAATCGGCGTTCGAGGTGCTGGCGCGGGCCAAGGCGCTGGAGGCGCAGGGCCGCCCGATCATCAATCTCGGCATCGGCCAGCCGGATTTCCGCACGCCCGAGCATATCGTCGACGCCGCGATCAAGGCGCTGAAGGACGGGCACCACGGCTATACGCCGGCCAACGGCATCCTGCCGCTGCGCGAGGCTGTGGCGGCCGACCTGCGGCGGCGGCACCAGGTGGCCGTGCATCCGGACCAGGTGGTGGTGGTGCCCGGCGGCAAGGTGACGATGTTCTTCGCCATGCTGATGTTCGGCGAGGCCGGCGCCGAGATCATCTACCCCAACCCCGGCTTCCCGATCTACGAGTCCGCCATCAAGTTCACCGGCGCCACGCCGGTGCCGCTGCCGCTGCTGGAGAAGGACGGCTTCGGCTTCAGCGCCGAGGCGGCGCTGGGGCTGATCACGCCGAGGACGCGGCTCATCATCCTGAACAGCCCGGCCAACCCGACCGGCGGCACCTCGGCCAAGGCCGAGATCGAGAAGCTCGTCGCCGGGCTGGGGAAGCATCCGCAGGTGGCCATCCTCTCCGACGAGATCTACAGCGAGATGCTCTATGGCGGACGGCAGCACACCAGCCTGCTGCAGTACGAGTCGCTGCGCGACCGCGTCATCATGCTCGACGGCTGGAGCAAGACCTACGCCATGACCGGCTGGCGCATGGGCTACGCGGTGTGGCCGAAGGACCTGGCCGAGCTGGCGACGCGGCTGGCCATCAACTGCCACTCCTGCGTCAACGCGGCGGCGCAATGGGCGGGCATCGCCGCGCTCGAAGGTCCGAAGGACGAGGTCGCCAAGATGATGCGGGCGTTCGACGAGCGGCGCGGCCTCATCGTGCGCGAGCTGAACGCCATCCCCGGCTTCTCCTGCGTGGTGCCGAGCGGCGCCTTCTACGCCTTCCCCAACGTGACCAAGACGGGGCTGGGATCGAAGAAGCTGGAGCTGGCGCTGCTCGAGGAGGTCGGCGTGGCGACGATCTCCGGCACCAGCTTCGGCAGCTTCGGCGAAGGCTACATCCGCTTCTCCTACGCCAACAGCACCGAGAACATCCTCGCCGCCTGCCAGCGCATCCGCACCTGGCTGCAGCAGAGGAAGGTGGCGTAGAACCTCGCTCCGCAGCCCGATCATGTAGGGGCGATCTCCGCAGGCGGCTTGCGATAACGATGTCCCGGCGTATTTTGATCGGGGGCCGCCGGTCGGCGGCGAGCGGGCTGGTGCATGCAATCGCGACGGAGACTTCTCGAGGCGGCGGCGCGGTTCGGCGGTCTCGCCTGGCTTGCGGGCCTGGCCGGCATCGTCTGGCGCGGCCGGCGCGCGGAGGCGGCGGCCGATGAGCGGACGTTCGATGCCTACCTCGACACGCTGATTCCCGACGAGGCCAGCGCACCCGGTGCGCTTCGACTGGGTATCCGCGCGCAGGTCGCTGCCGGCATCGGCGACACCGGCTTGATCGAGCAGTTCTGTCGCTGGCTCGATGACCGCGCCCGGGCTGCCGGCGGCCGCTCGTTCGCCGGCCTCGCCGCGGACGCGCGCGAGGCCATTGTCGCGGCGGCGGAGGCGGCAGCGCCGGACACCCTTCCCGCCCGCGCCTTCCGGCGCACGCGGCACGAAGCCTTCGCGCACTACTATGCGGATGCGCGGTCGTGGCCCGCGGTCGGCTATCGCGGCCCGCCGCAGCCCGAGGGCTTTCCCGACTACGCGCAGCCGCCGCAGGACGAGCGCTGATGGCGGAGCCCGATGCCGATGTCGTGGTCGTCGGCAGCGGCCCCGGCGGCGCGGCGGTCGCCTGGGCGCTGGCGCGGCGCGGCGTCGAGGTCGCCGTCGTCGAAGCCGGGCCGGCCTATGACTACACCGCCGACTATCGCCTCGACCGCGCCGACTGGGAGCGGACGCTGTTCCCGGAGATGCCGGGACAGGAGGCGGGCTACGGCATCGCCGAGCTGCAGCCGCTGGAGGCGCACCGGCAGGGCCTGCGCTCGTGGAGCCGGGCGCAGGGCCGGCTCAATCCCGGCGCGCGCCGCCTCGCCGCCGCCTACCACCATGTGCGCGGCGTCGGCGGCTCGACGCTGCATTTCCTCGGCGAGGCGCACCGGCTGCATCCGGACGCCATGTCGCTTCGCGCCCGCTTCGGCGTCGGCGCCGACTGGCCGTTCGGCTACGATGAACTGGAGCCCTTCTACGACGAGGCCGAGCAGGCGGTCGGCGTGGCCGGACCGGACCAAGCGGGCGTGCGCCGCCGCAGCCGCCCGTTCCCGCTGCCGGCGCATGCGCTGAGCCACGCTTCCCAGCGCGTCGCCGCCGGCTGCCGTAGCCTCGGGCTGACCCTGGAGGCGAACACGCTGGCCATCCTGTCGCGCCCCTATCGCGACCGGCCGCCTTGCAACTACTGCGCCAACTGCATCCGCGGCTGTCCGCGCGCGGACAAGGGCAGCGCCGACGTCACCTTCGCGGCGGCGGCGCTGGCGACCGGCCGCTGCCGGCTACATATCGATCACCAGGCCGTGTTCGTCGAGCCCGGCAAGGACGACCGCGTGGCCGCCGTGCATTGCGTCGACGGCAGCGGCGCCTGGCGCAGCTTCCACGCGCGCGCCTATGTCATCGCCTGCGGTGCCGTCAACACGCCGCGGCTTCTGCTCGCCTCGCGGAACGGCCATGCGCCGGACGGCCTCGCCAACGAGTCCGGCGAGGTCGGGCGCAACTTCATGGAGACGCTGTTCTGGACCGCCAGCGGCCTGCATCCCGAGCCGCTCGGCAGCCACCGCGGCGTGCCCGCCGACGCCATCTGCTGGGACTTCAACGCCCCCGACGCCATCCCCGGCGTCGTCGGCGGCTGCCGCTTCAGCACCGGCGCCGGCCAGGCCGACCTGACCGGACCCATCGCCTACGCCACGCGCCTGGTGCCCGGCTGGGGCCGGGCACACCGCCAGGAGATGCGCGCCGCCTTCGGCCGGGCCCTGACCGTCTCGGCCATCGGCGAGTCGCTGCCCAATGACGGCTCCTACATCGACCTCGATCCCGCGCGCGCCGACCGCCGCGGCCTGCCTTATGCCCGCATCCACAGCCACCTGCCGGAGATGGAGCTGCGGCGCCTGACCTTCATGGCCGAGACGGCGCGGGCGATCCTGCAGGCGTCGGGAGTCGCGCGCATCGACGAGGAGTTCGGCGCCTACGACTTCTTCAGCGCGACGCATGTCTTCGGCACCTGCCGGATGGGCGACGACCCCGCGCGCGCGGTCGTCGACGCCGAGGGCCGCAGTCACCGCTGGCGCAACCTCTTCATCTGCGACGCCAGCCTGTTCCCGAGCTCGGGCGGCGGCGAGGCCCCCTCGCTCACCATCGCCGCGCTCGGCTTGAAGACCGGAGCGGCCGCGGCGCGGAATCCGTCCGGTGCCGCCCCGTGAGACGGAGGCGCATGATTGCTGTGCCGAATTTGAATTGCGTCGCGGCACTCGATTAATCTATGCTGGTAGCTGTGCCTGCTAACGGCATGAACCGGCTTGCGATGGCAGAGGCCGGTCTGGGGATAGGGGAAAGCCATGCAAGAGCGACGCGGCGCCGTTTCGTGCCACAGCGAACGAACCGACCTCGGCTGGTGGTGGGCGGGCATCCGACGCGCAGCGGTAGGCGCTGCGGCGGCAGTGGGCGTGAGCGCGGCCGTCATGCTCGCGTTCGCGGACCCGGCCGAGGCCGGGTCTCCTCCCAGCCCGGTATTCTGCAGTCAAACGCAGTCCGGCTGCATCCCGCAGGCCGGCCCGGTCTCCAACCCGTCGGCAGGCATCTCCGGGAGCACGCAGCGGCAGATCGAGCAGCGGCTGCAGCAGCTGCGCTGCGAGGGCAGCGACGATCCGGCCTGCGCCGGCAGCGGCGGCGCCGCGGCCGATGCCGCATCCTTCGAGGGGCTCGGGGTGTTCGTGTCCGCGGGCTATGAGTTCAAGGACAAGGAGGGGACGGACACCGAGCTGGGCTTCACCTCCGACAGCATCGGCCCCACGGTCGGCGTGGACTATCGCCTGAGCGACGACATGGTGATCGGCGGCGCCTTCAGCTGGCGGCACGCCTTCGGCGACTATGACGACGGCTATGGCGACTTCGATACCGACACCTTCACCTTCCTCTTCTTCGGCTCCTACTATCCGACCGATCAGTCCTTCATCGACGCCGCCCTCGGCTTCGGCCACAAGGAGTTCGACAACGATCACCTCGATCCCGGCGGCACCGGCAACATCGTCAGAGGCAACACCAGCGGGTTCGACTTCACGGCCGACCTGACCGGCGGCTAC
The DNA here is from genome assembly GCA_050180895.1 of Dongiaceae bacterium. Classification (GTDB taxonomy): domain Bacteria; phylum Pseudomonadota; class Alphaproteobacteria; order Dongiales; family Dongiaceae; genus JBGPEQ01. Next base: position 15,743 of record JBFXDS010000014.1, on the reverse strand, counting down.
GACTTCAGCTTCGGCGCCTTCACCGTCGGCCCGCGCATCGGCATCCACTACGAGCGCAACGAGCTCAACAGCTTCACCGAGACCGGCAATCCGGCGGCGAACCTGGTCGCCTATGACGACCAGACCGACGATTCGCTGACCGGCACGGTCGGCGTGCAGGCGAGCTATGCCATCAGCACGAGCTTCGGCGTCGTCGTGCCGCAGGTGAACGCGGAATATGTCCGCGAGTTCCTCGACGACCGCGAAACCTATACCGCGACGGACGGTGGCGGCACGTTCTCCTACGTCGGAGACCAGCCGGACCGGAATCACTTCAATGTCGGCGGCGGCGTGGTCGTCCTCCTGCCCAACGGCGTCTTCCCCTTCATCAACTACGAGGCCGAACTGGCCAACTACCTGCAGGAGACGCACACCGTCACCGCAGGCGTCCGCCTCGAGTTCTGACCGCCGGCGGTCGTTCGACCGCTTCCTGGATAATGCCGGGATCGCGGCAACTTCACCCGCCTGAGCCGGCGGACCTGATCACTTGCGCATCGCTGCTGCCTATTTTTTGGTCAATCTGAACTATTTTTGTGCATATCGCGCCCGCCCTCTTCCCAAGGGCCGTTGCGGCGCGACAAAATCCAGGCAATTCAACAGGTGATTGCCAGGAAACTGTTGGCACAGGCTTTGCTTTGAGCAGCGTGACCCTCGACCGCGGCGGTGCCCGCGGTCCTCGGCGTTGCGGGAGGAACGGCACGGACATGAAGAAGATCGAAGCCATCATCAAGCCCTTCAAGCTCGACGACGTGAAGGAAGCCCTCCACGAGGTGGGCATCAAGGGCATCACCGTCACCGAGGCCAAGGGCTTCGGCCGGCAGAAAGGCCACACCGAGCTCTATCGTGGCGCCGAGTACGTCGTCGACTTCCTGCCGAAGGTGAAGATCGAGATCGTGCTCGAGGACAATCAGGTCGAGCGCGCCTGCGAGGCGATCCAGCAGGCGGCCCGCACCGGCCGCATCGGCGACGGCAAGATCTTCGTCTCCACCGTCGAAGAGGTGATCCGCATCCGCACGGGCGAGCGGGGACCGGACGCGCTGTGAGATTGAAAGCAAGGGATTTGCACCCCTGCGTCCTTCGACAAGCTCAGGATGAGGGCCTTTCTCATGCCATCGAGATTGCCCCTCATCCTGAGCTTGTCGAAGGGCGCACCCTGGCCATGCAAGTCCCGGAGACGCGGATCGCCTTGCCGGCATCGCAGGGGTGAGACTGGGAACACGAACTTAACGAGAGGAATGAAGACTCATGGCTGACGCGAAAGACGCAAAGAAAGTCCTGGCGATGATCAAGGAGCAGGACGTCAAGTATGTCGATTTCCGCTTCACCGATCCGCGCGGCAAGTGGCAGCATCTCGCCCATACCGTCGCCACCGTCGACGAAGAGCTGCTGACGGAAGGGGTAATGTTCGACGGCTCGTCGATCGCCGGCTGGAAGGCGATCAACGAATCCGACATGACGCTGATGCCCGATTGCGCCACGGCGGTGCTCGACCCGTTCGCGGCGCAGACCTCGCTGGTGATCTTCTGCGACGTGCACGAGCCGCTTACCGGCCAGCCCTACCTGCGCGACCCCCGCTCCATCGCAAAGCACGCCGAAGCCTATCTGAGGACCACGGGCATCGGCGACACCGCCTTCTTCGGCCCGGAGGCCGAGTTCTTCGTCTTCGACGACGTGCGCTTCGACGTGTCGATGAACCGCTGCTTCTACGAGTTCGACTCCGACGAGGGACCGTACAGCTCCGGCAAGGTCATGGAGCAGGGCAATCCCGGCCACCGGCCGCCGATCAAGGGCGGCTACTTCCCGGTGGCGCCGGTCGATGCCGGCGGCGACCTGCGCGCGGAGATGACGACGACCATGGCCAACATGGGCCTGGAGATGGAGAAGCACCATCACGAGGTGGCGCCGAGCCAGCACGAGCTCGGCCTCAAGTTCTCCACGCTGGTGCGCTGCGCCGACAACATGCAGATCTACAAATACGTCGTGCACAACGTCGCCCATTCCTACGGCAAGACCGCGACCTTCATGCCGAAGCCGGTGAAGGGCGACAACGGCTCCGGCATGCACTGCCACCAGTCGATCTGGAAGGGCGGCAAGCCGCTGTTCGCGGGCTCGGGCTACGCCGACCTGTCGGACACCGCGCTCTACTACATCGGCGGCATCATCAAGCACGCCAAGGCGCTCAACGCCTTCACCAACCCGACGACCAACAGCTACAAGCGGCTGATCCCGGGCTTCGAGGCGCCGGTGCTGCTCGCCTACTCCTCGCGCAACCGCTCGGCCTCCTGCCGCATCCCCTATGTGGCGTCGCCCAAGGGCAAGCGCGTCGAGGTGCGCTTCCCCGATCCCTCCGCCAACCCCTACCTCGCCTATGCGGCGATGCTGATGGCCGGGCTCGACGGCATCGAGAACAAGATCCACCCCGGCGATCCCATGGACAAGAATCTCTACGACCTGCCGCCGGAGGAGCTGAAGGAGGTGCCGACGGTATGCGGCAGCCTGCGCGACGCGATCGGCGCGCTCGAGTCCGACCATGCTTTCCTCAAGAAGGGCGACGTGTTCTCCGACGACCTCCTCAGCAGCTACACCGAGCTGAAGTGGGAGGAGGTCTACGACTTCGAGCACACGCCGCATCCGGTGGAGTTCAAGCGGTACTACAGCGTGTAGGCGTCCGAAGAGCGAGCGACCTGACGCCCGCCGGAGTCATCCGGCGGGCGTTTTTCTTTTCGGGCGACACTCCGGTCGGAGGCCCGGTCTTCCCGCCCCGCAACCGCCAGAAATCTGTGATCCCCGTCACTTCGTGCGGCGGCCGATCGGCGCAGGAATGAGCGTCCGCACGACCCTCTGCATGTCGGCGGGGAGATTCTCGGGATGGCCTGCATCCGCCCAGCGGACGATACCAAGATCGGCACGGACAGCGTCGGCCGCCCCGCCGACGCCGAGGCACCCGACGTTCACCTGATCGATGCGAGCGGGCTCTACGCCTTGCGGCAGACCGGCCCGTCCCGCCAGGCGCCGCGCGAGGAGCTGCGCCTCGATGTCGATGGCCGCTTCCCGCAGATGACCGCCAGCGGCACGATCCGCCAGGGCCTCGCCGGCCGGCTGCACTGGGTCGCGGCGCTGACCCCGGCCGGCGTCAATCGCTGGACCGGCGGCATCTGGTTCAAGGACGGCGCCGCTGCGCTGCTGCCGCAGACGAACATCGACGTCGCCGTGCAAAAGACGCCGTTCGGGATCGGGCAGACGGCGACCGTGACCTTCAGCGGTGGCGGCTTGACCGAGCGCGCCTGCCGCTACGGCTATGCCTCGCGCTACTTCCATCCGATCGAGTTCGAGTGCGATACGGTCGAGGGCGCGGCGGCCTCCGATGCGCCCCTGTCGATCGAGCCTGCGGCGATCGAGAAGGTGTTCCGCTTCGCCGGCTTCAACGTCGGCAAGTCCGGCGGCGACGGCATCATTCCGATGGACGGCGCCGACGGGACCTGGAGCGACATGGAGCTGCACGACGCCATGCAGGTCTACTGGTCGCGCTTCGCCAGCCGGGCGCGGCGGGCGATGTGGTTGCTGACCGCCGCGCGGCACCACTCTGGGGCCGATGTCCTCGGCCTCATGTTCGACGACGTCGGCCCGAACAGCCGTCCGGGCGCCGCGCTGTTCCACGAGTCCTTCATCCGCGGCGCGCCGGCGCGCGATGCGGATGCCGCGGCCTGGGCGGCGCGCGGCCGCATCCGGACGGCGTGCCGCGAGATGGCCCACGCCTTCGATCCCGCGCGCGCCTGGCCGGCAGCCCCGGGGACGCCGCGCTGGGCTCCGCCGGGGGGTGCGCCGGCGTTCTTCGCCGACTTCGATGTCTGCTTCAGCGACGCGGAGCTGATGTCCTTGCGGCACGCGCCGGAGCGCACGGCGCCGCCGGCCGGCGGCGACTGGTTCGATCGCCACGGTTTCGAGCAGGCGGCCGTAGCGCCGCACCCGGCGCTGCGCCTGCAGCTGCGGGCCGACCGGGCGACTCCGCTGTTCGAGTTCCTCGAGCCGGTGGTGCTCGAGCTGGTGCTGACGAACGACTCGGACCGGCCGGTGGAGGTCGACGCGGGGCTGCTCGCGGCCGGCGACGGGATGATCGTGATGATCCGCCGGGGCCACGGCCCGGCCCGCCGCTGGCTGCCCTATGCGCGCGGCTGCCGCAGGGCCGCGCCGCGGACCCTGGCGCCCGGCGAGTCGATCCGACGCTCGCTGTTCGCCGCCGCCGGCCGCAACGGCTGGGACCTCGCGGAGCCCGGCGCCTACGAGGTCCAGGTGGCCCTGCCGCTGCCGGACGAGGATCTCGTGTCCAACCGTTTCCGCCTGCGGATCGCCGTGCCGCGCAGCGTCGAGGAGGAGAGCCTGGCGCCGGATTTCTTCACCGACGCGGTCGGCCGCATCCTCGCCTTCGACGGCAGCCGCGCTCTCGGCGCCGGCAACGATGTGCTGAACGAGATCCTCCGTCGGCTCGCCGACCGCCGCGTCGCCGCCCATGCCGGCGTGGCGCTGGCCCTGCCGCTGCGCCGCGGCTGCAAGCGGCTCGTGCTCGGCCAGGGCTCGCACTGGATGACGTCCGCCGCCGACGCGGGCGGCCGCATCGAGGTCGCCGTGGCCGACGCCGACGGCGCGCGCGCGGGCCTCGCCGCCGCGTTGATGCAGGACGCGGACCGGGCGGCGGAGACGCTCGGCCACGTCGACTACAAGGACTGTGTCGACGATGTCGCGCAGTGGCTGAGCGCAGAGGGCGACGCCGCAGGCGCCGCGGCGTGGCAGGATCGGATGTACGACACGCTGGCGCGGCGCAAGGCCGCGGACAGTCTGCTGCGGCGGGTCGCGCGGACCCGCGATGCCGATGCCGCGGGGGGACGCCCGACCGGAAGGAGCCGCGGCACGTAGGACGCGCCCGCGCGCTCCCGCTTCAGCCGTTTCGCCAGAGCTCGATCGGATTGGCGGCGCCGCAGTGGCCGTGATTGGCGTTGAGCAGGTCGAGATCGCCATCGGCGTCGATGTCGCCGAGCTTGGGGTTGTGCCCGCCGTTCGGGGACAGGACCTGGCGCGTCCAGACCGAGCCGTTCCCCCGGTCGTTGTAGTAGACCAGCAGGCGGTGCGTCGGCGATTGCTCCTGCTCCGCCACGACGGCGTCGGGCGCGCCGTCGCCATCGACGTCGCCCGTCAGGATCGAGCTCTGGTGCACCCAGTTCACCGTCGGGTCGATGGAATGCCGGGGCCAGGGATCCGTGCGCGGGTCGGCCGGCTGCTGCAACCAGGAGAGGCCGCCGCCGCCCTTGTTGTTGGCCAGGAGCACGTCGTCGCGGCCGTCGCCGTCGAGGTCCGCGAGCGTGATCGACAGCGCCTCGACGCCGTCCGGGCCGGCCTCGAACGCCGGGCCGATGGCGTGCCGCGGCCAGATATCGGCCCGGGGGTCGCCGCCGGCGCTCAGCGGGTTCTCATACCAGACGAGCCGGCGCCGGCTGAGATCGAAGAGATCGGGGTGGCCGTCGCCGAGCACGTCGCCGAAGGCCGTGCCGTGCCACGCGCGATCCGGGAAATGCGCGTTGCCGACGACGGCCCATCCGCCCGACGCCTCCTGGAAGGCGATGCCGCCCTCGTTGGCGACGTCGACGCGGCCGTCGCCGTCGACGTCGGCGACGACGGTGTCGTGGCTGCGCGGTATGTCCTCGAGTTCGAGGCCGTGGAGCTCGTGCTCCCGCCAATCGGCGGCGGGAGAGAGCCCGCCCGCGTTGCGCGGATTCTCGTACCAGCGCGTGCGCGCCTGATAACCGCCGCTGAGGATGTCGACGTCGCCGTCGTTGTCGACATCGGCCGCCTGGGCGATCTCGCCGTTTCCCTGGCCGTGAATCCGGCGCCGCTCCCAGGCGGGATAGCGATGCCAGAAAAGGCCCTGGTCCAGCGTATAGGTGACGATGTCGGCAAACCCGTCGCCGTCGATGTCGGCAATGGCCTTGGGCTTGTGCCCGTTGGCCGCGACGGCGGCGTCGATCACGACGCGCGCGAACCGCACGCGGGTCTCGTCCCGCGGCTGCGGCGCATCGACGGCGGACAGGTCGGGCAGCTGGTCCGGATTGCAGACCAGCGGCGTCCCGGAGAGACGAACGCCGAACAGCGCGAACGCCGGGCCGATGGCAAAAATCGCCGCGATCGCAGCCCGGCCGCCCCACCGGCGCATCCGGGCGCGGGGCCGCCTCTGCGGCGGCGGAGATCCCTCCCCTGTCATCGCAGAGCGCGGGCGCCGGCCGGCGGCGTGGCCGGCGACAAGGCTAGCGGTAGAAGATATGACCGCCGATGGCGGCGGTCTTCTGCAGCTGCCGGCTCCAGTACGGCCGCACGAACCGCGCGTGAAAGTAGAGCGCGCCGTTGGTGACGTCGGGATAGGCGCCGCTCAGCACGTCGGTGGCCGCCTGCTTGGCCTCGTGCCAGCGCAGGGGATCGGACATCGCCTCGCTCTTGCCGTCGCACCAGTAGGAGAACTGGCAGGCGCGCGGGTTGGACTCGTGCACCACCGCGCACACGCTGTCGGGATAGCGCGGGCTGGCGACCCGGTGAAGGACGACATGGGCCACCGCGCGCTGGCCCACCGGGTCCTCGGCGCCGGCCTCGAAATAGATGGCCTCGGCGAGGCAGTTGAAGTCGGCGTCGGAGAGCTCGATGGGGACCGGCTTGGCCGGCTTCGGCAGGCCGGTATAGAGGCTCGCCACCTGCGGCGCGCGCGCCTGCGCATCGGTCTCCGTGGGCGGGGTGTGGCCGGCGCACGCCGCCAGCATCAGCGCGCCGGCGATCGCAACCGCCGCGGGTCCAGGCCGTCGTCCCATGGGTGTCCTCCCCCACAGCAGTTCTGCCCGTTGCCGCTCCGGCTGGCAAGAGACGCGGCGCGACCCCCTAGAGGTAGCCCGCGACTTGTAACGAAATCGTGAAGGCGGACTGCTGCATCGCGGCAGAGCGCAACCGCTCCGGCTTCACCGGCGGCAGCGGCACGCTCTGCTGACTGGTCGGCTGCACCGCCGGCGACCGCTCCTCATCGGCGCAGCCGGCGACTGCAAGGACGGTCAGGACCACGACCGCCACGAAACGCTTGGACATGGGTTCCCACCACTTTCCTTGGTCTTATTATTTGGGCGAGAATATTTGGCCGATTACCGGCCGGCGGCGTAGTGTCAAACTTCGGACATCAATGGTTAAGGGCGTCCGCTAAGGGCATCGTCCCGCTGACTATTGTCCGGCCGGGGGCGTGTCCACGGGCCGCGGCCGCCCGGCCGCGTCGAGCGCGACGTAGGTGAAGGTGGCCTCCGTCACCTTCTCCACCGCGTGCGTGGCGCGGCGCTCGACGAAGGTCTCAACCGTGACGGTCATGGAGCTGCGGCCGACGCGCACCACCTCGGCGTAGCAGCTGACGAGGTCGCCCACCAGCACCGGCCGGTGGAACTGCATGGCGTCGACCGCCACCGTGGCGACGCGGCCGCGCGCCCGCCGCACCGCGGCGACCGCGCCGGCCAGGTCCATCTGCGCCATCAGCCAGCCGCCGAAGATGTCGCCGCTCGGATTGGCGTCCGCCGGCATGGCGAAGGTGCGCAGCGCCGGCTCGCGCGGCGGAGTCTGCTTATCGTCGGTCATCGTCTGTCCTCGCCGAACGGAGGATTCACCACAGAGTACACAGAGGTCACGGAGAAGGTTGAAACCGCAGATGGACGCAGATGAACGCCGATGGTTCGAGGGCGCGGGCGAAACCCGACATCGCCGGCACATGCCGACCGTCCGGGCGATACTCGTGAATCACAAAGATATACCCTTCGATCTCGCGATCTTTCCCCGTTCACCTCGCCATATCTGTGTTCATCTGCGTCCATCTGCGGTTCAAACCCTCTTCCTCTGTGCGCTCTGTGGTGGATCTTCAGGGCCATCGGCGACATACTATATCTAGCCGAAACGACGCCTCTTGCTACAGCATCATGCTTGATGCGGTGCAGCGAGGGTCCCTATATTAGCCCCATGGCAGACCTGTTCGACAACCTCGCGCGCAAGCGTTCGGAGGACTACAGCGCCAAGGACATCGAGGTGCTGGAGGGGCTGGAGCCGGTGCGGCGCCGGCCCGGCATGTATATCGGCGGCACCGACGAGCGCGCCATGCACCATCTGGTGGCGGAGCTGCTCGACAACGCCATGGACGAGGCCGTCGCCGGCCACGCCAGCCGCATCGAGCTGGCGCTCGACGCCGGCGGCGTCGTCACCGTCACCGACAACGGCCGCGGCATCCCGGTCGAGCCGCACCCGAAGTTCAAGCCGAAGTCGGCGCTCGAGGTCGCCATGACCATGCTGCACGCCGGCGGCAAGTTCGGCGACAAGGTCTACAAGACCTCGGGCGGCCTGCACGGCGTCGGCCTCTCGGTGGTCAACGCGCTGGCCGACCGGCTCACGATCGAGGTGGCGCGCGAGCGCATCCTGTGGGCGCAGGACTACGCCCGCGGCAAGCCGGTCTCGAAGCTGCGCAAGGTCGGCCCGGCGCCCAACCGCCGCGGCACGTCCGTCGGCTTCCATGCCGATCCCCAGATCTTCGGCAAGGACGCGCGCTTCCAGCCGGCGCGGCTCTACCGCATGGCGCGCTCCAAGGCGTACCTCTTCCGCGGCGTCGAGATCCGCTGGCGCTGCGACCCCAAGCTGATCGCGGCGGGCGACGAGACGCCGGCCGAGGCCGTGCTGCATTTCGAGGGCGGCCTCGTCGACTTCCTCGCCGCGTCGCTCGAGGGCCGCAAGACCGTGACGCAGACGCCCTTCGCCGGCGAGGCGCAGTTCGCCGACGGCCAGGGCCGCGTCGAGTGGGCGATCGCCTGGCCGGCCGACGGCGACGGCTTCTGCAACTCCTACTGCAACACCGTGCCCACGCCCGAGGGCGGCACGCACGAGGCCGGCCTGCGCGCCGCCCTCGCCCGCTCTTTGCGCGCCTATGGCGAGCTCGTCGGCAACCGCAAGGTGGCGCAGGTGACGGCCGAGGACATCGCCGGCGGCGCCTGCATCATGCTCTCGCTGTTCATCCGCGAGCCGCAGTTCCAGGGCCAGACCAAGGAGAAGCTGGCGAGCCTGGAGGCGCAGCGGCTGGTCGAGGCCTCGGTCAAGGACCATTTCGACCACTGGCTCTCCGGCGACCCCGAGCAGGCGCGCGACCTGCTGGAACGCGTCGTGGAGATCGCCGAGGAGCGGCTGCGCCGGCGCGAGGACAAGGAGCTGCAGCGCAAGACCGCGACGCGCAAGCTGCGCCTGCCCGGCAAGCTCACGGACTGCGCGCGCAGCGGCGCCGACGGCACCGAACTGTTCCTGGTGGAGGGCGACAGCGCCGGCGGCAGCGCCAAGCAGGCGCGCGACCGCGAGACCCAGGCCGTGCTGCCTTTGCGCGGCAAGATCCTCAACGTCGCCTCGGCCTCCGCCGACAAGCTCAAGGCCAACCAGGAGCTGATCGACCTCATCCAGGCGCTGGGATGCGGCACGAGGGAAAAGTACGAGGACCGGAAGCTGCGCTACGAGCGCATCGTCATCATGACCGACGCCGACGTCGACGGCGCCCACATCGCCAGCCTGCTGATGACCTTCTTCTACCGCGAGATGCCCGGCCTGATCGAGAATGGGCATCTGTTCCTGGCCGTGCCCCCGCTCTACCGCCTCAGCGCCGGCGGCGCGACCGCCTACGCCCGCGACGACCGCCACAAGGACGAGCTGCTGGCCACGACTTTCAAGGGCAAGGGCAAGGTGGAGCTCAGCCGCTTCAAGGGCCTCGGCGAGATGCCGGCCAAGCAGCTGAAGGACACGACCATGGACCCGGCGCAGCGCACGCTACTGAAGGTGCGCCTGCCCGAGCGGCATGGGCACGATGAGGGAGAGCGCAAGGCGGCGCGAGCGACGGCCGACCTGGTGGAGAGCCTGATGGGACGGAAGCCGGAGCTGCGGTTCGAATATATCCAGGCGAATGCGCGGTTGGTCAGGGAGCTGGATGTGTGAGCTTCGAGCGACGGTCGCAGCGCCAGCAGAGAGCTCATACACCCTGTTGCGGCTCAGTCACCTCACGGAGGCAACAATGGGAATGTCTAGCGAGACTGAACTAGTCGCAGTGAATTGAGAAATAGATACTTCTCAAGATCAAGCGCTTCATATTGTTTATGTGCAATGTTTCTGTTCAAATCGGTAGCAATCTCGGTTGGCGATCCAAAAGGCATTCCAAATACGAATTGATCCGGTAGATCATGGATTGCCAATTCAAAGCGAAGCCAGCCGTTCTCTCTGAACATTAACTCCGGACAAATGTGAAGTCCTGGATGCTTCGTAGCCAAGTGAACTGCTTCGGTGTAGTAGGGTCGTGCTCCCCGCAAGAGTACGACGCTCAACTTCGGATGGCTCAACAGTATATTGTCTATAGCGTCGGGGTCGTAAAAAATCTCACTTTCGTTACTCCGCCGCTTACATTCTACAACGAGAAAGATCTTGTGTTGTTCGAGCGTGTTTAGAATCGCTTTTGCCTTCGCGAGAGATATCGTTACACTCTTGCTACCCTCTATGAACGCACCTCGCAGATCATACATGCCAGCGGCAAGTACTAACGCCTCACTCAGAGCCTTGTCATCTGTCGCGAGACTGGCCGGAGGTATTTCTATTGCAGACCAGGCGAAGCAAGGGTGCCTACTGCGGGAAGTCAACGAGAGGCGCCAATTTGCATGACGCTCAATCTCGTAGATGCTGCGCTCTGCTGGTGCTTGCTGAATGGAGAGTTCGGGAACTAGGTGGCAAAAATTAAAGTATCGACCGCTTTGTGGATAGACCGAGGACGCGAAGGTGCTCCCTTCGGCGACGGAAACGAACGCGGCGCCAGCTAGTATGCGAAAGGTGTCTCGGCGACTGAAACTCAGCCGTGACATCGAAAACCTCAATGTCTATCTGAGACAGATAAGCTCCCGCTTTGGCGATTGACTGTCAAACGATTTCATGAATGATATCTGCTTTTGACGTTATGTTGACATGACGTTCAAAGCGAATAGGCCAGTAGGCGAGACGCTTGGGTCGAGTTTCCGCGCCGGCGAATCGATACCTACGAAAATTCCTGAGCCCGACCCGCCCTATTTTTCAGGCAGCCGGATCGAGCTATTCATGACCGCCTCCCTTACGTTTGGCGCTGGCGTGGTCGCTATTGTCTTCGCGCCGGTTGAGGTTCCCATACTTGTAGCACTAAGTGCTGCATTTGCCATGTCCGGGGGGCTCGGATTGGGAGTCTCTGCGTTATTCGTGAATGATCGTGGCCTAACGCAGTTGGAGACGATTGAAAACCTCATAACGTCGCCTTTTGGCTTGGCAGGTGGGGCAATCGGTGTCGTCTATTCGAAGGACGAGACAGGTCTAGTACTCGGTTCTCAAGTTGGAAGCCTGCTTGGCTTTCTGCTTACATTTGATCCGAAGAAGGGAACAACCATAGAGGAACTGTTCAAGGCGTCGGAGATCTATCAAGCTGGCGACACTCTACGCCAGGTTGGCGAAACGGGCTATTTCACTCATGAGCGGGAGATCGACTATGACCCCATGCCACGGGGTGAAACAATTTACTACGACAATTATCATTTTGATCGGGAGTTTGATTCACCGGGTGCGGACTGGGATAGTGGTGGCGACTATGGTTCGGACATGGGAACCATCGAAAGAACCGGTTAAAGCTAAGGGGAGACAATCATGACTGGCGAGGCCGCTTGGAAACTTCCCCAAAGTGACGTATTGGCTGCAGGAATGTACCCATGGCTTAAAGAATTCCAAGAGAAGCCGGGTGGTGGCGAGTTTGCGTCTGCCGACCAAATTGTAGATAAGCTCATCTTTGAGCAGGTCGATCCCCAAAAATATGAGCCTGAATACGATCCTTACTTAGTTGAGGACCTTGTAAATTCGATTGGACCACTCCTTGAGCGCTGCGCGACATATCGACGGGAAATGTATGATCTTCAGGGGTTCGCTTACAAGCAAGCTAGCGACTATACGTTATTTAACGAACAACTCGATGCCTTGCGGAATCTTGAGCTAGCAGAAGAGTTGGAGCGTATCCGAGCCAACGACAAAGTAGGTCAGGAAAAAGCCGCAAGCGAGTTTGAGGGCGACACAAGTCCAATCAGCAAAGGCTATATGCAGCTTGCTTTGACCTCAAGTGCGGCAGCCGGAATCTCGGAACAGGCCGAGAAAGAAAGGAAGATGCTGATTCTCAAGAAATGGGAAGCAGCGAAACGTTACCAGGACGCGCTGCAGGACAGACACACTACGCCGGGACACGCGTTGAATTATGGCGAACGGTTCCGGAAGATGCGAAAGTACCTCATTCAAGACATAACCGTGGCGTATGATAAGCTCCGCTGTCTCGACAAGGGCCTTCGCCAGGTTTTCAAAGCTGTTCCAGAGTTGAAGCTCCCGGACTTACCCAATCCGCACGCCGGCGACTACCTAGGGGATGTTGTAGTTTGGCTACGAGACGTCATTGATCGTCTTGAGAGAGGCCTCACAAGCGAAATCGAGTTTGATCATACGGTCTCTCTTACGCAGCCCAGGAGGTACCAAAACAAGCCTCTTACTCCGCTGATACAGTGGAAAGCTTGGCAAACTGCAATGGCTCCCGCAGGTACAGGCACCATCGAATTTTCACTGGCTAACGAATTTTCAGCAGCGATAAAGAATCTGAGGTTGAGAGGCCTTGGACTGTCGATGTCGACCAAAGACCCCGACCATGCGAGCAAGCGACTCTATAGAATGTACGTGATGGTTTTTCCACCAGACGTGACAAACCTATTTTCAGCCAATAGCTTCAGAAACCGACCGCCGGTGATCTTTGACGATGTCGCGCTAACGGACCCAAATTCCAACGCCGCGATCAAAGTCACGGAGCCGATAATGAATATCGACCCCAGAGAACGATCATGGAAGTTACAGGTTAGCAGCAACTGGTTCTATCCAGACGGAACCTCGCGGCCGAGAAGTTTCGAGTATTTCTACGATGTACGGCTCCATATGAGGCTTCGCGCAACAGTCGATGGCTCTCCAGAGGCGTGGAAGGAATTAAGTGCCTAGGCTTGGTCAGTTCGCGCACCTCCCATATGGGAGTTCTCATCGCGCGTGCCCCGCCGTCTCCACCGCCCCCGCCCCCATAGCCCCCGCGGCCGTGATCACGTGGCGCACGAGTTCGCTCTGGCGGTGCGCGCCGGTCTTGGCCAGCGCCTGCTTCAGGTACCAGCGCGCGGTGCCGATGGTGATCTGCGCGGCGTCGGCGTAGTCGCTGAGGCTGGTGCCAGTGGCGAGCGCGGCGGCGAGCCTGGCCTCGGCGCTGGTCAGGCCGAAGGCGCCGGCGAGGCGCGCGGCCGGGAGCGCCACGGCGCGGTCGGGATCGTTGATCAGCAGGAGCGCCGCCGGCCGGTCGCGGTCGAGCGCCATGTCGGCGAGCGGTGCCGTCGCCGGCAGCGGCGTCACCACGGCGGTCAGCGGCTTGCGCGGCCAGGGCCGTGGCAGCGGCAGCGTGCCGCCGGCATCGTCGGCCGCGATGTCGCCGCTCCCGCCGTTGCCGCGGGCCGCGAGCGGCCGCGCGTCCAGCGCCGCGCCGGCGATCATCCGCCGCAGCGCCGCCGTCGCCCCGTTGCCCGCCGCGGCCTCGACCTGGCCGTCGCGCAGGCGCACCCCGTCCCCCCGCCGCGCCATTTCCTCGGCCGCGCGGTTGAGCCACAGGGCGCGGGCGTTGCGGTCGCAGAGGATGGCGGCGAGCGGCATGCGGTCGAGCGCCGCGGCGAGCCCGTCGGCGAGGCCGCCCGCCTGCGCCAGGCGGCGGTGCAGGCGCGCCGCGCGCTCCAGGTGCGGGAACAGCGCGTCCATGCGGCGCAGCGCCTCGGCGCCGAAGCCGCCGCGCGCCTTCGGCCGCTGCACGCCGCAGAGGAAGACGAGCGCGCCGCTGCGCACGGCGAAGCCGCCCATGGCGTGGAAGATGCCGTATTGCCTGAGGAAGTCGTTGCAGAACTCGGTGCGCGCGAAGGCGCCGTCGTCCATCACCGCCTGGCTCACATAGGCCCGGCCGCCGCGGTGCGCGCCCAGATAGACGTTCCAGGGATCGACGCGCACGTAGTGCCCGGCATAGTCCAGCAGCGCGCGCGGATCGAGCCCGGCCGTCGCGGCGAAGCCGGTCGCCGCCGATTGCAGGTCGATGGCGATCGCCACGGCCGACATGGCCTCGAGATGCGCGGCCACCCGGCTCAGCGCCCGCGGCCATCCGGCCGGCTCGAGCGCGGCCTCGTAGATGCCGCCGACGACATCGGCGGCGGCTGTCTGCCGTCCCACCGAACGCCCTCCCCGAAATCCCCGGTCGAGGCTATTGCCGTGACAACGCCCGCCCTGTGACCCGGATCACACATTTCCGCTTTGCGGACTCGATGCGGGGCCCGTAGGGGCGAGCGGCGCTCGCCCGTGGTACCACAGCCGCGGTCATCGGAGATGTAAGGCGGGCGAGCGCCGCTCGCCCCTACGACGGATGGACCGAACCGCGTCCGTGAGCACCGTCACAGCCGCCGGCGGTGCCGCCTGCTACCGTCGCGGCGTCCCACGACACGGGAGGCGCCGATGCAGCTTCCGGTCAACCACCAGCAGCAGATCAGCACGGCGCTGTGCTGGGCGGCCTGCGCCTCGATGGTGTGCGACTTCTACGGCCAGCCGGTCACCCAGACAAAGCTCGCGGCCGAGTTCAACCTGCGCTTCGGCCACGGGCTGAACGCCATGGCGACGCCGGCGGAGACGGCGCATCTCATCGGCCGCCTGACCAACAAGACCGTCACCATGGATCTGCACGACGAGCCGCTGAGCTGGGACAAATGCGTCCAGTGCATCACCATGCGCCGCCTGATCCTCGTGACCCGCCAGAACCATCAGATCGTGATCAGCGGCTTCGCGCCCGCCGATCCGCGCGGACGCGTGCTCTGGATCAACGATCCCGGCATCCACAACGCGGCGCGCGTGCTCTACGACACCCTCGCCCAGGACTGGATCGCCTCGCTCGTCAAGACGTGAGCGTTGTGCCACCAAGATTTCCCCTCATCCTGAGCTTGTCGAAGGACGCAGGATGACCATGTCGTCCAGAAATGTGTGCATACCGTAGTTGTGGGCGGGGGCGACGGGGGCGGGTCTGCGCGCGGCAGCGCGCCAGAGAGTCGGTCACCGCCCGCCTTGACTTCTGGCCATAAGTTCATTATATGTTCCCTTGCCCTCGCGGCAGTTCGCGAGGGCGATTTTGCAGGTCTTTGACATCGTGGATCAGTCCACCCGCAACCTGCCGCTCGGTGAGTGGCCGCCACTGGATTCTGCCCTCGCCCGGGAGCCTCAATCGCGGCGTTAACTTCCTTTACATGGGCTCGTTGTTCAGATTTCGAAAACCAGGTCAGCGATGCTGACCTATCTGTCCCGCGCGCCGAAGTGCCTCCGCTCGCCGGTCGTAGGGGCGAGCGGCGCTCGCCCATCGTGCCGACGCGCCGATGTCCGGGTCATTGCCCCGGCCGTCCTGGGGCGAGCACCGCTCGCCCCTTGTCTGTGTGAATCATGACAGAGTGAGGCCCGTTCCCGGGACCGTTTGAGTCCCGGGAACGGGCCGGCCGAGACCGTCTCGCCCCTCGGCTGACACCGGGATGTAGCAAGGTCCG
>JBFXDS010000013.1:0-112232 GCA_050180895.1 Dongiaceae bacterium | reverse complement strand
AGAGGGGACTCCATCGAGCGAACAGCACAATCGAGTCCCCTCTCCCGCTTGCGGGAGAGGGATAGGGTGAGGGTGTCCCGAAGAACTACATGCGCGCAAGGGGGCAGGCTACCGCGCCGTCTTGCGCAGCTGGCGCGCGTACCACAGCATCAGCAGCACCAGGCTGACGAGCACGGCGCTGGCCAGCAGCACGGCCGCCACCGCCAGCATCGGCGTTGCCGCCGAGCGCAGCGACAGGCCCATCAGCTTCGGCAGGGTCTGCGTGTCGCGGTCGGTCAGCAGCAGGGCCATGACGTACTCGTTGAGCGAGACGACGAAGGCGAAGAGCGCGCTGGAGACCAACCCGGTCGAGACGCTCGGCAGCACGATCTCGAAGAAGGTCTGCGCCGGCCGCCCGCCGAGGTCGTAGGAGGCCTCGACGATCCGGTGGTCGATGGTCTTGAAGGTCGCCTCCATGGTCATGAACACCAGCGGCATCGCCCACAGCGAATGGGCGATGATGACCAGCAGCTTGCTGCCGTAGAGGGTGAAGCCGAAGATCGAGATGCCGCCGAAGGCGATCGCCACGCCCAGCCCCAGCACCACGCCGGGCATGAACAGCGACATCATGATCAGGATGTACCAGAAGCTCTTGCCGGGGATGTCGTAGCGCTCGAACGCCCAGGCCGCGAGCGTGCCGGCGGTGGTCGACAGGATGGTCGTGCCGACGGCGATCTGCAGGCTGTTCCACAGCGCCTGCGTCCATTGCGGGCTGGCGAAGAAGTCGCCGTACCAGCGCGTCGACCACGCATTGATGGGAAAGCGGATGAGCTGGCCGTCGTTGAACGACATCAGCAGCGTGACCAGCAGGGGTATCGCGATATAGACGAAGACGAAGCCGAGGAACCCCACGGTCAGCAGGCGCAGGACGATCGGCTGCAGCAGGGCGCCGCGCGCCGACGGCGCCGCGAGGACGGCGTCGCTAGGCATGGTAGCGCGTCCGCTTCGACATCAGGGCGCGGATCGCCGTCATCACCAGCAGGACGATCAGCACCAGGATCATCGCGAAGGCCGCGGCCAGCGGCCAGTTGTGCCGCGCCTGCATCTGCTCCTGCACCATGAAGCCGATGGTCCACAAGGTGTCCGGCCCCAGATAGGTCGGCGTCACATAGGTGCCCATCGCCCAGATGAAGGCCTGGGCGAAGGCGACGAGGATGCCGGTCCGCGTCAGCGGCAGCAGCACCTCGACGAAGGTGCGCAGCGGCCGGGCGCCGAGATCCGAGCTCGCCTCCAGCACGCGCCGGTCGATGCCGTCGAAGATGCTGAGCAGGATGAAGAAGCAGAACGGCAGCGTCAGGTAGACGAGGCCGACGAGCGCCGCGAACTCCGTGTACAGCAGGCTGATCTTGTCCGTGATCAATCCGGCATTGAGCAGGGCATAGGAGAGCAGGCCGTTGCGCGGCAGGAACAGGTACCATCCGAGGATGATCGAGATCTCCGAGATCAGGAACGGGCACAGCGCGATGCCCAGCAGCACGAGCCGCATCTTGGCCGGCCGCAGCCAGGCGAACAGCGCGAAGCCGTAGCCGATGATCAGGGTGACGATGGCGGTCGACAACGACAGCTGGATGGTGGTCCAGATCGCCCCGACATAGATCTCGTCGGTCAGCAGCTTGGCGTAGTGCTCCAAGGTGAAGCCGGGTTCATAGGCGGTCTGACCGATCTTCAGGTTGAAGCTCATGCGCGCCATGTAGGCGGCGGGCACGGCGAAGAAGATGCCGGCGATCACCAGGGCCGGCGCGATCAGCGCCCAGGGCGCCAGCCTGTCGAGGACGCGCGCCCGCTGCACGGCGCGGGCGATGGCGAGGTCCGCGCCGGCGACTGCCGCCGTCATGCAAAGGCCGCCATGTCGGCGCTCTGCCAGCCGACCGTCACCTGGTGGCCGACATCGAAGCCGCCGCGGCCGGCATGATCGGCGAAGAGGTCGAGGTCGCCGGCCTTCAGGTGATAGCGGTAGATCTCGCCGAGGAACTCGACGAACGCCACGCGGGCGCTCAGGCGGTTGTCGCAGGTTTCGGCGGCCGGCCCGAGCTTCAGCCGCGTCGGCCGGACATAGAGGCGCCAGTCGCCCGCGCCGGGCGCCGCCGCCAACTGCATGCCCAGGGCGTTGCCCTGCTTGTCCTGCACCGCGCCGTTGCCGATGCGCACGGCCATGCAGCAGGACTCGCCGATGAAGTTGAAGACGAACTCGCTGGCGGGGCGGTGGAAGATGTTCTCGGGCGTGTCGATCTGGTCGATGCGGCCGCGGTTCATCACCGCCACCCGGTTCGACATCGCCATCGCCTCCGACTGGTCGTGGGTGACGTAGATGGCGCTGAAGCCGATCTCGTCATGCAGCCGCTTGATCTCGCCGCGTAGCTGCAGCCGCAGCGAGAGGTCGAGCGCCGACAGCGGCTCGTCGAACAGCACGATCGCCGGCTGCACCACCAGCGAGCGGGCGAGGGCGACGCGCTGCTTCTGGCCGCCCGAGAGCTGGCCGGGATAGCGCTCCTCGAATCCCTTCAGCCGCACGATGTCGAGCGCCCGCGGAATGCGCGCCTCCATCTCCGGCTTGGGCACGCCGCGCATGCGCAGGCCGTAGGCGACGTTCTCATGCACGGTCTTGTGCGGGAACAGCGCGCCGGTCTGGAACACCGTCGCGGTGTCGCGCGCATAGGGCGGCAGGTGGTCGACGCGCGCGCCGCGGATGCGGATCTGTCCGCCGTCCGGGCGCTCGAAGCCGCCGACCATGCGCAAGGTCGTCGTCTTGCCGGAGCCGCTCGGCCCCAGCAGCGTCACGAACTCGCCGTTGCCGACCGTCAGGCTGACGTCGTCGGCGGCGACAACGGGACCATAGATCTTGCGGGCCCTGTCGACATCGAGGGCCGGTGCGCTGGTGCCGTCGGCCATGTCCGTCTTCGTCTCCCTTCCGAGCCTCCGGCGAGGCGGCGCGGTTGGCCCGCGCCTTCGTTCGACGCTCAAGCGTCCAGCTTCCACCTGCTTTGTCAATAGCCTGCGCCGCGCGGCCGGGCTGAAAACAACTGAAACCGTCCGGCGCTGCCGGGAAAAATCCGATTGAAACATCCCGCACGCATCGTCGCGCCGCATCCGAGGTCGTGACCGTCAAGGACGATGTCGTCGTCGGCTGGACGGCGGACGAGCTGAGGCTCCCGGTCGCGGCGAGCGGCTCGGCACTGTCCGGCGAATTGCAGTGGGCAGGCCGGCGGCCCATGGACTGCCCTTGCCGTCGGAAAATAGGGGCGACCACGTGGGGTCGCCCTACAACATGCAGGCAGACGCGGTCAACCCGCCGATGTCGTCTTTGACACTACCTGCTTCATGCGGTCGTCCATGGCGGTGTAGTTGTTGCCGATCTGCGTCCAGCCATCCATCGTGATGATCTGGAACTTCTTGTAGTAGTCGTCGTTCGAGGCCGGATAGTTGCTGCCCCACTGCGGCGGCACGGCCACGTCCTTGCGCGCCACGAAGATCAGCGTGTTCGCCAGGAAGCGGTCCTGCGTGTCCTTTTCCAGCAGGTAGTTGAGGAACAGGTCGGCCAGATCGCTGTGCTTGGTGCCGCGGATCTTGAAGTACCAGTCGGTCCAGCCCGAGGCGCCCTCCGACGGCACCGCCACCCGATAGGTATCCGGGTTCTGCAGCATGAAGGTATAGGCGTCCGACGAGTAGCTCATCGCCGCCAGCGCCTCTTCCTGGTTCAGGATGTTGGCCTGCTCGGCGCCGTCCTTGAACCACTTGGCGACCTTCATCGTCTCCAGCTTCTGGAACAGCGGCTCGGCGCCGGTCGGCCAGTCATACATCTCGTCGAGGCCGGGAACCGCCGTGTTCAGCACCGCCGGGATCGACACCGTCCACCACCAGGCTGCCGAGTCCGCCGTCACCTTGCCGGCCAGCCGCTCGTCCCACAGCAGGTTCCAGCTGTCCGGCTCGATGCCGGCGCTCTGGTTGATCAGCAGCATGGTGGTGCCGCCGCCGAAGGGGATGCCGTACTTCGCGGCCTCGGCCGGGCGCGTCTCGTAGAACCAGGGGTAGACGGCCTCAAGGTTGGGGATCTTGCTCTTGTCGGTCTCCAGATAGACCTTCTCGGCGAGGCCGGACGAGGAGACATATTCCTCGGCGACGATGATGTCATAGGGCGGGTTGTCCTCGGGCGCCGCCTTGATCTGGTTGACCATCTGGTCCCAGCCGCCGACGGTTTCCGCCTTGGTGCCGTACTGCTCGTTGAACGGGCCGATGATCTGCTCGCGGAACACGGTCTCGTAGTTGCCGGACCAGGAAACGGCAATCAGGCTCTCGCCCTCGAAGGCCGCCTTGGCGGTGTGGACCGGCGCGACGCCGACGATCATCGGCGCGCCGATGACGGCGGCGCCGGCGACCGCCGTCTTGGCGGCGCCGGCCAGGAACCCGCGGCGGCTTGTCCGCGCCGCGCGCAGCACGAGTTCGCTGCCGGTGGGGGTGGTCTTGCTCATGGATGGCCTCCTGACGATTGTTTGTTTGCTCTTCCCTGCACGATGGCGCCGCTGGCGCCGACGGGATGCTTGTGCGCATCCTAGCGGCGGCGGTCCGGCCGCCGCAATCCCGCTGCATTGTGGCGGCTGCCGCCGATGCCGGTGTCCCGGAAGCGACGCCGCCGGCCGAGATTTCGCCCAACTTCCGGCCGCTTTTCGGCTTTTTTGGCTGCGAGGCTTGCAGGCAACCGGTTGGATTTCTTAAACTTTACCTGGCTCCAGGAGGGTCGGCGTGCCGCAAACCATTGCCCTGGTCGATGACGACCGCAACATCCTGACCTCCGTGCAGATGGCGCTGGAGGCGGAAGGCTTCGCCGTGCGCACCTATACCGATGGCGCCGAGGCGCTGCGCGGCCTCACCGCCAATCCCGTCGATCTCGCCATCCTCGACATCAAGATGCCGCGCATGGACGGCATGGAGCTGCTCGAGCGCCTGCGCCGGCAGAGCGACCTGCCGGTGATCTTCCTCACCTCCAAGGACGACGAGGTCGACGAACTCATGGGCCTGCGCATGGGCGCCGACGACTACATCAAGAAGCCGTTCTCCCAGCGCCTGCTCATCGAACGCATCCGCACCCTGCTGCGCCGCGAGGCGGCGACCCGCGAGGGCGGCGGTCCGGGCACCGAATCGCTGACGCGCGGCGACTTGATGCTCGATTCCACCCGCCACCTCTGCACCTGGAAGGGGCAGCCCGTCGATCTCACGGTCACCGAGTTCCTGCTGCTCAAGTCGCTGGCGTCGCGGCCCGGCCATGTCAAGAGCCGTGACCAGTTGATGGATGCGGCCTATGGTGAACATATCTATGTGGATGACCGCACGATCGACAGCCACATCAAGCGCCTGCGCAAGAAGTTCCGGGCGATCGACGGCGAGTTCGCGCAGATCGAGACGCTGTACGGGGTCGGCTACCGCTACCGCGACCACTGAGCCTCGTTCGCACCCGCGCGCCGCTCCGGCGGCCCGGTGAGCGGGCGGATGAGCGTCGAGGCCGAGCCGCGGTTGGGTCCGCCCGGCGGCGGCGTCATCGCTCCGGCGGAGCGCGAGGCGCTGGCGCCTGCCACGGCGCAGGAGCGTCCGGTCCCGTTGCGTGCGGAGCGTGGGACCCCGCTGCCGCGGCGTCGGCGTCGGCCGCGGACGTCCCGGCTGCTCCGGCGCATCCTCACTCTCAACATACTGGCGCTGGTCATCCCGGTCGTCGGCCTGCTCTATCTGGGCCAGTATCGCGACAGCCTCATTTCGACGGAGCTCGACGCCCTCAAGACCGAGGGCGAGCTGTTCGCCGTCGCCCTCGGCGAGACCGGCGTGACCGCGGGCGAGTTCGGCGACGAGCGGCTGATGCCGGAGACCGCGCGCCTCATCCTGCGCCGCATGGTCGAGATCTCCAAGAACCGCGCGCGGCTGTTCGGCCGCGACGGCGAGTTGGTGTCGGACAGCCTGCGCCTGCTGTCTCCCGACGGCGTCGTCGAGATCGAGGCGCTGGCGCCGCACGAGCCGCGCAGCCTGTTCGAGACGCTGGTCACCGATATCTACGACTGGGTCGTCGGTCTGATTCCGTCCGGCCGCCGCTGGCCGCTCTACCACGAGAGCGTCGAGGATCGCGCCGAGGACTATCCGGAGGTCGCGAAGGCGCTGGCGGGCGAGGTCGGGCGCGCCGTCTACGAGCGGGCGAGGGGCGGCGTCGTCCTCAACGTCGCCGTGCCCGTGCAGCGCTACCGCCAGGTGCTCGGCGCGCTGCTGCTGTCGAGCGACGGCTCGGCCATCGAGGAGGCGGTGCGCACCGTGCGGCTCGGCATCCTCAAGGTGTTCGGCGTGGCGCTCGGCATCACCGTGCTGCTGTCGCTCTATCTCGGCCGCACCATCGCGCAGCCGCTCCATCGTCTGGCCGATGCGGCCGACCGCGTGCGGCGCGGCCACGGGCGCCAGATCGATATCCCCGACTTCACCCGGCGGCGCGACGAGATAGGCGACCTCTCGGGCACGCTGCGCGACATGACGGCCGCGCTGTGGCAGCGCATGGATGCGATCGAGCGCTTCGCCGCCGACGTCGCGCACGAGATCAAGAACCCGCTGACCTCGCTGCACAGCGCCGTCGAGACCGTCGCCCGCCTCGAGGATCCGGCACAGCAGAAGCGGCTGATGAGCATCATCCTCGACGATGTGCAGCGCCTCAACCGCCTGATCACCGACATTTCCGACGCCTCGCGTCTCGACGCCGAGCTGTCGCGCGCCGAGATGGGGCCGGTCGACATCGGCAGCATGCTGCAGGCGCTGGCCGATCTGCACGAGGCGACCATCGGCGACGGGCCGCCGCTGCGGCTGGAGATCGCCCGCCATCAGAGCCTCACCGTCCACGGCATCGAGGGCCGTCTGGTGCAGGTCTGGCGCAATCTCATCAGCAACGCCGCGTCGTTCAGCCCGCCCGGCGGCAGCATCCGCATCGCTGCGGCGCGCGATGGCGACAAGGTGCGCGTCACCGTGGCCGACGATGGTCCGGGCATCCCGGAGGGCAAGCTCGCCGCCATCTTCGACCGCTTCTATTCCGAGCGCCCGGCCGGCGAGAAGTTCGGCACCCATTCCGGCCTCGGCCTCAGCATCTCCAAGCAGATCGTCGATGCCCATGGCGGCCGCATCGTCGCCGAAAATCGCACGGCCGGCGACGGCCGCATCCTCGGCGCCCTCTTCACCGTCACCCTGCCGGCGGGGTAGCAGCCATGTCATGCACAAGGAAAGGGCTGCAGTGGGAGTGACGCTGCACGGCCGTCCTGCGTCCTTCGACAGGCTCAGGATGAGGGAGAATCGTTGTGGCATAAAGAAAGGCCCTCATCCTGAGCCTGTCGAAGGACGCACATCGTCGGTCCGTGTCTTCCGCAAATAGGAGATTGCCAGCGGTTGAGCATCGTGACCGAAACTCTCTTCCTCCAGGCCACCTGCGTCGTCGTCGAGGGCGTGGGCGTGCTGTTGCGCGGACCGTCGGGCAGCGGCAAGTCGGACCTGGCGCTGCGGCTGATCGACGGCGGCGCCGCGCTGGTGGCCGACGACGGCGTCGAGCTTCGCCGCGCGGAGACGAGCGTGATCGCCTGCCCGCCGGCGTCGGCGCCCGCTGCGGTGCGCGGACGCATCGAGGCGCGCGGACTCGGCATCGTGCCGGTACCTTCGGTTGTGGAATGGCGACTTGGCCTCGTCGTCGACCTCGTTCCTGCCGATGCCGTGGAGCGGCTGCCCGAACCGGCAACCGCGGAATTCCTGGATGTCAAGCTTCCATTGCTCCGCCTGAACGCGGCCGAGTCCTCGGCGCCGGCCAAGGTTCGCCTTGCCGTCCGCGCCGGGCCGGGGTCTATAATCCCGCCGCCATGAACGACAGGAACACGTCGGTGGCCGCCGAACCCGGACCGGCGGGCCAGGGTTCGGCGGAGGCCGAGCGCGGTCGTCTGATCGTCGTCACCGGACTCTCCGGCGCCGGCCGCACGACGGCGCTCAAGATTCTCGAGGACCTCGGCTACGAGGCGGTCGACAACCTGCCGCTGACGTTCCTCAGCGGCATCGCCGGCGACATCGCCGTCCGGCCGCTCGCCATCGGCGTCGACAGCCGTACGCGCGACTTCACCGCCTTCGCGCTCAGCGACCGGCTCGACCGGCTTAGGGCCGAACTGCCGTTCGAGGTGCGCCTCGTCTTCCTCGACTGCGCCGACGAGTGTCTGCGCCGCCGTTTCACCGAGACGCGTCGCCGCCATCCGCTGGCGCTCGACCGCCCGATCGCCGACGGCATCCGCCAGGAGCGCCATCTGCTGGCTGCCCTGCGCGACCGCGCCGACCTGGTGATCGACACGACGGAGTTCACGGGCGGAGATCTGCGCCGCGTGCTGCGCGGCCATTTCGCGCTCAACCGGCGGCCGGGCCTGGCGTTCTCGGTGCTCTCCTTCTCCTATCGTCAGGGTCTGCCGCGCGAGGCCGACCTCGTCTTCGACGTCCGCTTCCTGAAGAACCCGCACTACGATCCGGCGCTTCGCCCGCTCACCGGCCGCGATCCCGAGGTCGGCCGGTTCATCGAGGGCGATCCCGCCTATGCGCCGTTCTTCGCGGCGCTGACGGGGCTCCTGCTGCCGCTGCTCCCCTGCTTCGAGCGCGAAGGCAAGAGCTATGTCACCATTGCCGTCGGTTGCACCGGCGGTCGCCATCGCTCGGTCTTCGTCGCCGAGCGTCTGGCCGCCTGGCTGGCGGCGCAGGATCGCATGGTCGGCGTCCGCCACCGCGACGCCGCCGGGCTCGCGATCGACGAGTCGTGACGGACCTTTCGACTACATGAGGTAAGGCGTGATGATTGGCATGGTTCTCGTCACCCACGGTCGTCTGGCGACCGAGTTCATCGCAGCCCTCGAGCACGTCGTCGGACCGCAGCAGCGCGTTGCCGCCGTCTGCATCGGCCCGGAGGACGACATGGAAAGCCGGCGGCACGAGATCCTCGACAGCATCAAGAAGGTGGACGAAGGCGACGGCGTCGTGCTGCTCACGGACATGTTCGGCGGCACGCCGTCGAACCTGGCGATTTCCGTGCTCGACCGCGCCAACGTCGAAGTCATCGCCGGCATCAACCTTCCCATGCTCATCAAGCTCGCCTCGCTGCGCAACACCGCCAAGCTTCCCGCC
Source organism: Dongiaceae bacterium (assembly GCA_050180895.1). Classification (GTDB taxonomy): domain Bacteria; phylum Pseudomonadota; class Alphaproteobacteria; order Dongiales; family Dongiaceae; genus JBGPEQ01. The sequence continues at coordinate 103,043 of JBFXDS010000013.1, read as the reverse complement.
GCCGTCGCGGCGGCCCAGGACGCCGGCCGCAAGTACATCAACGTCGCCTCCCAGCTGCTCGCCGACACACGGGGTTGAACACCCGTGCTGATCCGTGGTCACCTTGCCTCTCCCGCTGCGTTGACCCGACGCGGCAATGAGTCGATGAGCCTCCGCCTCCCCGCATGCCCCCGGACAACATCCCTCCCGGAAGCGTCGTCAGCCGCACCCTGCTGATCGTCAATCAGAAGGGGCTGCACGCCCGCGCCGCCGCCAAGTTCGTCAAGCTCGCCGGCCAGTTCGCCGCCGATGTGACGGTGGTCAAGGGCGACATGCGCGTCGCCGGCACCTCGATCATGGGGCTGATGATGCTCGCGGCGGGCCCCGGCACCGAGATCGAGCTGCAGGCCAAGGGCCGCGACGCCGCCGCGGCCATCGCCGCGCTCGCCGCGCTCGTCGCGCGCAAGTTCGATGAAAGCTGAGCGCAAGCGCGAGGGTGCAAGGTCCGGTCGCACCCGCGGCGAACACGTCTGCAGCGGGCTCGGCGTCTCGCCCGGCATCGCCATCGGTCCGGCCCACGTCGTCGAGGCCGGCTACATCGACGTGCCCGAGTACGCCATCGCCGAGGACGCCGTCGCCGCCGAGCAGGAGCGCTTCGCCGCCGCCGTCGCCAAGTCGCAGCGCCAGCTGCGCAAGCTCAAGGAAAAGTCGGCGACGCTGCACGGCACCGCCGCGGAAGAGCTCGGCTTCCTGCTCGATGCCGGCCTGCAGATGCTCACCGGCTCGCGCGTGGTGCGCGGCGTCGAGCGCCGCATCGCCGAGCAGCGCGTCAATGCCGAAGCGGCCGTGCGCGCGGAGATCGTCCGCGTGGCCGAAAGTTTCGCCCAGCTTGACGACCCCTATCTCGCCGCCCGCGCCGACGACATCCGCGAGGTCGGCGATCGGCTCGTCCGCAACCTGACGCAGACGCCCTACCAGGCGTTCTCGCGCGTGCCCGAGGGCAGCATCATCATCGCCGAGGAGCTGACGCCGGCGGATACCGCGCTGATGGATCCGCAGCTCGTCGGCGGCTTCGCCACCGCCATCGGCGGCACCGAGAGCCACACCGCGATCATGGCCCGCTCGCTGGGCCTGCCCGCGGTCCTCGGCCTCGCCGACCTCGCAGGCGCCGCGCGTGCCGGCGATACCGTGATCGTCGACGGAAGCGCCGGCCGCGTCGTCCTGCGGCCGAAGCCGGCCACGCTCGCGGAGTACGAGCGGCGGCGCCAGGAGTTCGCGCGCGCCGCGCGGCAGCTGGCCGGGCTGCGCCGGCTGCCGGCGGTGACGCTCGACGGCACCGCGGTGGCGCTGCTCGCCAATGTCGAGCTGCCGCGCGAGACCGAGGCGGCCGCCGCAGGCGGCGCCGCCGGCGTCGGCCTGCTCAGGACCGAGTTCCTGTTCATGAACCGCCCCGACCTGCCCGACGAGGAGGAGCAGCACCAGGCGTTGCGCGCCATCCTCAAGGCCATGGACGGGCGCCCGGTGACCGTCCGCACGCTCGATGTCGGCGGCGACAAGCTGGCTGCGGCGCTCGACTTGCATCCGGGCGGCGCCAATCCGGCGCTGGGGCTGCGCGCCATCCGCCTGTCGCTCAAGATGGAGGAGCTGCTGGAAAACCAGCTCGCCGCCATCCTGCGGGCCGGCGCTCACGGGCCGGTGCGCATCCTGCTGCCGATGGTCTCGACCGTGGCCGAGACGCGCCAGGTGCGCGAGATTCTCGCCGCCGTCGCCAGGCGGCTGAAGCGCCGCGGCGTCCGCATCGCCGATCCGCTGCCGCCGCTCGGCGTGATGATCGAGATTCCCGGCGCCGCCCTCGCCGCCGATGCGCTGGCGCAGGTCTCCGACTTCTTCGCCATCGGCACCAACGATCTCACCATGTACACGCTTGCCATCGACCGCGGCGACGAGCAGGTGGCGCATCTCTACAACCCGCTGCATCCGGCGGTGCTGCGGCTGATCCAGTTCACCACCGAGGCGGCCCTGCGCGCCCGCATCCCCATCAGCGTCTGCGGCGAGATCGCCGGCGACCCGCGCTATGCCGCCCTGCTCCTCGGCCTCGGCATCCGCGAGCTGTCGATGGCGGCCGCCTCGCTGCCGCGCGTCAAGCAGCGCATCCGCAGCCTCGATCTCCTGGCCGCCACCCGCTTCGCCCGCCAGGTGATGGACCAGTCCGACTCCGGCCGCATCGCCGCGCTTCTCGACGATTTCAATTCGCTGGCGTAGGTCGCCTCGTCGGGTCGACGTCGGCTGACGGGCTCAGAAGCTCCCGCCGGTGCGCCAGCCGCCGCCCCCGCCGCCACGCTTAGCACCGCCGCCGCCGAAGCCGCCGCCGAAACCGCCGCCTCGGCTGCGCGAGCCCCGGCCCAGGCCGCCGAAATCGATGTCCACGCGCGGCCGCGGACGGCGGTAGTTGTCGCGGAACACGCGGTCGAGATCGCCGCCGCGCAACGCCCCGCGCAGGATCCCGGCGATCACCTCGCCGATGATCGCCTGGCTGCCGAAGTCGCCCATCGGGTTGTCGTAGCCTTGGCCGCGGGCGCGGTCGCGGGCGCCCTCGAGCTCGGTGCGGCGGCGCGCCAGCTCGCGGATCTCGATTCGGATCTGGCTCACCTCGCCGTCGGCCTTCTGCAGCGCCTCGCGCGCTGCCGAGATCGAGGTGATGGCCCGGTCGTCGGCGTCGGTCTTCGTGCGGGCGGCGTCCTGATAGAGCTGGCGCAGGTCTTCCCGCGCCAGGCCCTGGACGAGGATCTCGACGGCGCCGCCATAGGCCGTCTCCTCGCCGCCGCCCAGCGCCTTCTCCCGCTCGGCCTCGATCTGCTGGAGCCCAGCGGTGAGCTTGGCGACCGCGGTCTCGGCCGCCGCCGCCGCCGCCCGGCGCGCCTCGATATCCGCCTCGAGCGGCTCGGCGCCGTCGGCGGCCAGCGCCCGGCGCTCGATCTCGCCCAGGCGATCCTTGGCGGCCTCCACATCCTCCTGCTTGTTTTTCGCATGCTCTCTCAGCCGCGTCGGGATCTCCTGCAGCATGGCGTAGTCCGCCCGCGCCTCCTGATAGCCGATGAGCCGGGCGATCTTCCGGTCGAAGAAGCGGACGAAGTTGCCGCTCCTGTCCTCGGCCTGCCCGTGCTTCTTGCTCCACAGATACAGGAAGAGCGGATCGTCCTCGTAGGGCTTCCGCTTGGCGGCCAGGTCGGCCTCGGCGAGCGAGGCCTTCTGGTCGGCATTCGCGGCGATGGTCCCGGCCGTCCCGACGGCGGCCTTCGCCGCCTGCCAGTCGGGATCGGAGTTGATGCGCGCGGCCGTGCGATGGCGCAGCTCCTCGAGGGCCTCGATCGCTCGGGCGAGATCCTGATCGCGGTCGTGCTGCGCCGCCTCCGCCTTGTCGAGGGCGGCCTGCGCCTCGTCGCGGCGGCGGGTCAGGCCCTCGAGCGCCTGGGTCTGGTTCTCGATCATGGCCAGCGCCCGGCGCTCGGTGGCATCGAGGTCCTCGATGATCCGGTCGCGCACCATGGCGTCGAGCCTGACCTGCGCCAGCAGGCGGAAGCCCTCCGCCTCCTGGCGCCGCAGACGGGCCGCCTCGTCGATCGCCGAGCGCAGCGCGGCATCGAGCCGGCTCTCGTCGGCGCGGACGCGGCTGATCGCTTGCTCTACCGAGGACAGGGCGTCGCGGCCCGTGAACATGCGTGCGGTCCCTACCAGGCGGTGATGCGGCCTTCGAGCACCGGCATGCGGAACTCGGGCTCGAGGAAGCCGCGGCGCTTCTCGGCCATGCGTCCGTTCTGCACGATGCCGTTGCGGCTCTTGTCGTCGCGCACCGCCTCGAACGTTTCGATCGGAACGCGCACGGCGAAGCGGGAGACGGTCTCCGTCTCGTTCGTCTCGTCGTTGCGGATTGGCAGGCGGACCGGGTTGCCGGCCGGGTCGACCGCATCGACCACGATGAAGTAGGCGCGGCCCTGGAAGCTCGGATGCTCGCGGTAGAAGCCGGTCTGGTCCTCCGGCCGGCCGGCGATCCGCAGGACATATTCCTGCCGCAGCGCCGCGGCCAGCTGGTCGAGGTCGGCCAGGGCCGCCCGCGCCTCTTCGGCGCTGCCGCGGTCGAGCGCGGCCTGGCCCTGGGCCAGGATCGCGTCGGCGCGCTCGCGCGCGGCCGGCACCCGGGCCTCCGCCGCGACGGCCTCGTGCGCCGCCGTCAGTTGGCGCGGCAGCGTCTCCGTCAGCTCCAGCCGCGTCGCCTCGGCCGCCTGTTCGCGCGGCCTGACGACTCCGAGCTGATAGGCCGCCACCGCCAGCACCAGGACGGCCAGCGCGCCGGCCAGCCACTTGCCGTAGGTGGCCCGCTTCACCCACAGCGTCGCCAGGCTGCGCCCGAGGCTCGGCGGCGGCGGGGTGTAGACGAAACGGCTCTCCTTCAGCGCCGCCACGCCCTGGGCGATGATCGCGTCGGAGACCTCGATGCCCTGGCTCTTGTAGAGGTCGCGCAGCCGTTCGATCAGCTGCTCTTCGCGGACCTCCTCGTTCAGCTCCCGCTCGACCAGCCGCTCGCGGTGGCGCAGCGTGTCGACCACGTCCATCGCCAGCATCAGGTCGTCGAGCTTGGCCGGCGCCGCCGCGGGTGGTCCCGCGGCGGCGGCAGTGTCGGCGGCCGCCATCAGAGCGGCAGCGCCTTGCCGTCGGCGACGAGCTTCGCGATCCGCCGCTTGCCGTCCTCGACCGCGTCGCGGATCTCGGCCGAATTCTGGGTCGCCAGCTTGCGCATCTCCTCGATGATCTGCTGCGAGTGCTCCTGGAAGCTGACCACGGAGTCGACGAGCTTCTTCACGGCGTCGGCGCGGATGGTGGGGCCGTATCCGGCCTTGACCGCTTCCAGCTGCACCTTGTCGCCGATCTCGGACAGGGTCTCCAGCGACTTCGACACGCCTTCCTTCATGGCGTTCAGCGTCTGCGTCGATTCGTGCAGCCCGAACATGCCCGTGAACGAGGCCTTGAGGGCGGTCAGCACGGAGTCGTTGGTGGAGAAGAACGAGACCGACTGGGCGTAGATGCGCTCCTTGGCGTTGGTCGTCTGCAGCAGCCGCGCCATCACCACCTCGGAGGTGTTGTAGGAGACGGTCAGGTTGTCCGAGAGGTCCTTGGCGATCTGGTAGCGCTTCTCCTCGTCCTGGACCCGCCGCAGCTGTTCGTCCCGCGCCAGTTCGAGGCGGGCGCGGTCGGCGGCTTCCTTGCCCGCGAAGTTCGCCGTCTTCTCGGAGGCGGCGTTCAGGGCGGCGCGCTCCGTCTCGAGCTTGTCCGTCGCCGTCTTGAGCACTTCGAGGGCGAGCACCTCGGCCTGCTTCAAGGCGCCGCGGTAGTCGCGGTAGGCCTCCAGGATCATATGTTCGCGGTCGATCTGGACCTTCGTGTCCTTGGTGACGTCGAGATAGATGCCTCTGACCTTGTCGAACCGGTCGGCGATGTCGCCGCGCGAGATCTTCATCCAGACGTTGGTGGCGCGCTCCAGGATGTCGAGCTTGCTGTCGGCCATCTGGTCGACCATGCGCTTGGCGTCGTCGCGGATGGAGTTGAAGCCGGCGGTGATCGCGTTGTAGCGCTCGCCGATCTCCATGCCCGCGATCTGCTCGCGCACGACCTCGTTGAACACCGAGGCCTGGCCGAGCGTGCGGGCGATCACCTGGATCTTCTCCGGATCCAGGCCGGTGATCTTCTCGAGCAGGGCGTTGATCGGCGCCGGCTCCAGCTTGGCAGGCATCAGGCCGATGTCCCGCAGGGCGCCGACCGCCTTATCGAGATACTGCATGGGTGTCCGGATGACGGCGTCGCTCATCACTTGTCTCCCTGAGTTGGCTGCGGATAGTACCAAATCGATGCGGCCATTGCGACCATGCGAGTCCGCCTCGCTCCGCAGGCGCCTCAGGGCCGTTGCATCGAGCGGCGGTTCGAATGCCGGCGCCCGTTTCTCCGTCTTGCCTGCCTGCGGCGGCGCTGGTATAGCCCGCGCTCCCCAGCCGCCAGACGGAGCGCCCCATGCCCGACTATCACGTCAAGGACATCGCCCTCGCCGATTGGGGCCGCAAGGAGATCGCCATCGCCGAGACCGAGATGCCCGGCCTGATGGCGCTCCGGGCCGAGTACGGCAAGGCGCAGCCGCTGAAGGGCGCGCGCGTGGCCGGCTCCCTGCACATGACGATCCAGACCGCGGTGCTGATCGAGACGCTGAAGGCGCTCGGCGCCGACGTGCGCTGGGCCTCCTGCAACATCTTCTCGACCCAGGACCACGCCGCGGCCGCCATCGCCAAGGCGGGCACGCCGGTCTTCGCCTATAAGGGCGAGAACCTGACCGAGTATTGGGACTTCAGCCACCGCATCTTCGAATGGGCCGACGGCGGCACGGCCAACATGATCCTCGACGACGGCGGCGATGCGACGCTGCTCGTCCACCTCGGCCGGCGCGCGGCGCAGGACCCGACTGTCATCGCCAAGCCGCAGAACGAGGAGGAGGAGGTCCTCTACGCCGCCATCGCCGCCCGCCTGAAGCAGAACCCCGGCTGGTACGCGGAGCTCGGCAAGAACATCCGCGGCGTCACCGAGGAGACCACGACCGGCGTCCACCGCCTCTACGAGATGGCGAAGAAGGGCACGCTGCTGTTCCCGGCCATCAACGTCAACGACTCCGTCACCAAATCCAAGTTCGACAATCTCTACGGCGTGCGCGAGAGCCTGGTCGACGGCATCAAGCGCGGCACCGACGTCATGCTCGCCGGCAAGATCGCGGTGGTCGCCGGCTATGGCGACGTCGGCAAGGGCAGCGCCGCCTCGCTGCGCAGCCAGGGCGCCCGCGTCATGGTCACGGAGATCGATCCGATCTGCGCGCTCCAGGCCGCCATGGAGGGCTATCAGGTCGTCACCATGGAGGACGCCGCGCCCGTCGGCGACATCTTCGTCACCGCCACCGGCAATGTCGACGTCATCACCATCGACCACATGCGCGCCATGAAGGACCGCGCCATCGTCTGCAACATCGGCCACTTCGACAGCGAGATCCAGATCGCCGCCCTCAATAACTACAAGTGGGAGGAAGTGAAGCCCCAGGTCGACGAGGTCCTGTTCCCCGACGGCAAGCGCCTGATCATCCTGTCCAAGGGCCGCTTGGTGAATCTCGGCAACGCCACCGGCCATCCCAGCTTCGTCATGAGCGCCTCCTTCACCAACCAGGTGCTGGCGCAGATCGAGCTGTGGCAGAACCCGGCCAAGTACGAGAAGAAGGTCTACGTGCTGCCCAAGCACCTGGACGAGAAGGTCGCCGCCCTCCACCTCGCCAAGGTCGGCGCCAAGCTCACCAAGCTTACCGACAAGCAGGCCGACTACATCGGCGTCAAGTCCGCCGGCCCCTTCAAGACCGACCACTACCGGTATTGAGGCAGGCACCGGCGCTGATCCCGGTCGCCGCCCACGCAGCCGCTGCTTCTGCGCTGCGCCGGTAAGACTTAACTTCTTGATTCGAAAGGTCTTGCGGCCTATGGTGCCAGTGTGGGGAGCGGATGGTTCGGGTGCCCGCTGTGGCGGGCGATGGTCTTCGCGATTGTCGCGGCGCCGGCGCTTTTGCCGCGCGCGGCCCATGCGCAATCCGCCGCTGCCGCGTTCGTGGCGGTGGAATCCTATCTCGCCGCCGCCGCCGTCGTCATCCTGCTGGCGCTGCTCTATCTCGTTCATGGCCGCTACCGCCGGATGCAGCGCGACCATGACCGCGTGGCCGCCGATGCCGCCGTGGCCGCGGCGGCGCTCGACGTCCCGGGCGAGGGCGTCGCGCTCTGGCGCCGCGACGCCCACCAGATCGAGGTGCCGCCGCAGCTCGCGGCGCTGCTCGGCCTCGCCGCCGGGCGGCCGGCCACGGTCGACGACATCGCCGCCTGCCTGGCCGCCGAGGACGGCGCCGGCTTCGCCGCAAAGGCGCTGCAGCTGCGCGTCGACGGCACGCCCTTCGAGCTGACCGCCGATGCCGCCGACGGCCGGCGCAAGCTGCAGATCTCGGGCGCGCGGCTGACCGTCGCCGGGCACGGGCCGGTCGACCGGCTGGCCTTCCGCGACGTGTCGAAGCTGCTCGGGCAGGTGCGCGAGGTCGAGCGCACGCGCCAGCGCCTCGCCGCCATTCTCGACAGCCTGCCGATCCCGGTCTGGCTGCGGCGCAACGACCTGTCGCTGGTCTACGGCAACGCCGCCTATGCGCGCGCGGTCGATGCTGGCCGCGAGGAAGCGGTCGCCCGCGGCATCGAGTTCGCCACCGGCGCCGACAAGGCGGCCGGCCAGGCCATCGCCCGCCGCGCGCTCGAGCGCAACGCCGCCCAGTCCGAGGACCGCCACGTCGTCGTCGCCGGCGACCGGCGTCTGTTCGAGATCGTCGAGGCGCCGCTGGCGGGCATCGGCCCGGGGCTCCACATCGTCGGCCACGCCCTCGACAAGACCGCGCTGGAGGAAAGCCGCGGCGAGCTCGCCCGCCACATCGGCGCCCATGGCGACGTGCTGGAGAGCCTGTCGACCAGCATCGTCATCTTCGGGCCGGACCAGCGCCTGAAGTTCTTCAACAACGAGTACGTCAAGCAGTTCGGCCTCGAGGAGGACTTCCTCGAGAGCGAGCCGCTGCTCGGCGAGGTGCTGGAGGCGCTGCGCGAGCGCCGCAAGCTGCCGGAGCAGCTGGACATGCCACGCTACAAGAAGGAGACCGCGCGCGAGCTGATGAGCCTGCTGAGCCCGCGCGAGGAGCTGCTGCACCTGCCGGACGAGACCACCATCCGCATGGTCGCCACCCCGCACCCGTTCGGCGGCGTCGTCATCACCTACGAGGACGTCACCGATACGCTGCGGGTGGAGCGCCTCTACAACACCCTGATCCAGGTCCAGCGCGAGACGCTCGATCACCTGTTCGAGGGCATCGTCGTGTTCGGCAGCGACGGCCGCCTGAAGCTCAGCAACCCCGCCTATGCCCGCATGTGGGGCCTGCAGCCGGCCGACCTCGATGACGAGCCGCACGTCTCCGTCATCGCCGACCGCGTGCGCAGTTATTTTCCCGCCGGCCTGCATTGGCCGCGGCTGCGCCAGCGCATCATCAGCCGCGTCGCCGACCGCGAGCCGCGCCGCGGCCGGCTCGAGCGCAGCGACGGCTCGGTGCTGGTGTTCTCGTCGCTGCCGCTGCCGGACGGCGGCTGCCTCTACACCTACCTCGACGTCACCGACACCACGCGGGTGGAGCGCGCGCTGCGCGAGCGCAACGCCGCGCTGGAGACCGCCGACCGGCTGAAGTCGGAGTTCATCGCCAACGTCTCCTACGAGCTGCGCACGCCGCTCAACGCCATCATCGGCTTCGCCGAGATCCTCAACCAGTCCTACTTCGGTACGCTCAACGAGCGCCAGTCCGAATATGCCCGCGGCATCCTCGACGCGTCCAACCGGCTCATCTCGCTGATCAACGACATCCTGGACATCGCCACCATCGAGGCCGGCTACCTGCATCTCGAGCTGGCCTCCGTGGATATCCGCCATCTCCTCGCCGCGGTCGAGACCTTCGCGGTGGAGCGCGCGCGCAACCGCAACCTGCAGTTCGCCATCGATTGCCCGGAGGGCATCGGCGCCGTCATCGGCGACGAGCGGCGGCTGAAGCAGGCGATCTACAACGTCGTCAGCAACGCCATCAAGTTCACGCCGCCGGGCGGCCGCATCGTCATCTCCGCCCGCCGCGAGGACGAGATGATGTCGATCACCGTCACCGACACCGGCATCGGCATCGATCCGCAGGATCAGGGCATCATCTTCGAGAAGTTCGCCCGCGTCTCCAGCCAGGGCCGGCAGACCGGCGCCGGCCTCGGCCTCGCCCTGGTGAAGAAGCTGGTGGAGCTGCACAGCGGCACCGTCGAGCTGCAATCCACGCCCGGCGAAGGCACCCAGGTCACCTGCCACGTCCCCATCGCCGGCCCGCCGGCCGCGCGCGGCGCCCAGGCCGCGGACTGAGCGGGACAGCCTCGTTCGGCGAGCGATCGAACATGGAGGAGGACCCCGCGGCCGCCCGTCCATCCGCGTCCGTTCCGGCACCCGTTCGCGCCCGGCCGATAGATAAGAGCGGTTCTAAGGATAGCTATTCCAATCTGAAACGTTCCGCATGACGAGGCATTTAGATTAGCGTGTCGCAGGCGTGTAACATGCTAGAATTGAATCTGAAGCATGCCGGCCCGGACCGCGATCGAAGCGCGCGCAGGTGCAGTTTTCAGAGCGATCGGCAGACGCGGACGAGTACAGGTGCGGTGGACGGGCAGCCAGGAAGCTCAGGAGGAGTCGTGACGACCGAAACGCGTCTCATGCCCGCAGCCGGTCCTGCAGACCGGCTGCGGGCGTTGGCACGGCGCTGTCGCGAGCTGTCGCAATGGACCGCCGTCCCCGACGTGACGCGAGAACTCAATGACATCGCCGACCATCTTTCCCTCGAGGCAGATCGTGTCGAGAGCAAATAGACCATGTCCGTTGGTTTAGAGCGTCGCGCCGGCGCCGCGACGCGGGCAACGACGATGCCCCCGATGCCACCGACGAACATCGGCGATCCCGATTACTTCCACAAAGTGGTGGATTGCCAGTGGGCGTGCCCGGCGCACACGCCGGTGCCCGAGTACATCCGGCTCATCGCCGCCGGCCGCTATACCGACGCCTATATCGTGAATTGGAAGTCGAACGTCTTTCCCGGCATTCTCGGCCGCACCTGCGACCGCCCCTGCGAGCCGGCCTGCCGCCGCGGCCGCGTCGAGAAGGAACCGGTCGCCATCTGCCGCCTGAAGCGCGTCGCGGCCGACAACAAGGACGACATCACGAGTTGGCTGCCGAAGCCTCCGGCACAGAAGAACGGCCGGCGCGTGGCGCTGATCGGCGCGGGGCCGGCGTCGCTGACGGTCGCCCGCGACCTGCTGCCGCTCGGCTACGAGATCGTGATGTTCGACGGCGATCGCCGCGCCGGCGGCATGATCCGCAGCCAGATTCCGAGGTTCCGCCTGCCGGAGTCGGTGATCGACGAGGAGGTCGGCTACATCCTCGACATGGGCATTACGCTGCGCCTGGGCGAGCGGGTCGACAGCCTGAAGGCGCTACTCGCCGAAGGCTACGATGCCGTCTTCGTCGGCAGCGGCGCCCCGCGCGGCCGCGATCTCGACATCCCCGGCCGTCGCGAGGCCGCGGCCAACATCCACATCGGCATCGACTGGCTGGCCAACGTCTCCTTCGGCCATACCGACAAGATCGGCCGGCGGGTCGTCGTCCTCGGCGGCGGCAACACCGCCATGGACTGCTGCCGCACCTCGCGGCGCCTCGGCGGCGAGGAGGTCCAGGTGGCCGTGCGCAGCGGCTTCGCCGAGATGAAGGCCTCGCCCTGGGAGAAGGAGGATGCCATGCACGAGGGCATCCCCATCCACAACTTCCTGGTGCCCAAGGCCTTCACCCACGACGCCGGGCGGCTGACCGGCGTGCTCTTCGAGAAGACGGCGGCGCGCGTCGGCGCCGACGGCCGGCGCAGCTTGGTGCCGACCGGCGAGCCCGACATCCACATGCCTTGCGACGACGTGCTGCTCGCCATCGGCCAGGAGAACGCCTTCCCCTGGATCGAGCGCGACATCGGCCTGGAGTTCGACCGGTGGAACATGCCGAAGGTCGATCCGCTCACCATGCAGTCCACGTTGCCGCAGGTGTTCTTCGGCGGCGACTCCGCCTTCGGCCCCAAGAACATCATCTGGGCAGTGGCGCATGGGCACGAGGCCGCGATCTCCATCGACAAGCTCTGCCGCGGCGAGGACATCCGCCGGCGGCCGCCGCCCGATGTCACGCTCATCAGCCAGAAGATGGGTATTCACGAGTGGAGCTACGACAACGATATCGCCAACGACCCGCGTTATCGCGTCCCGCTGCGCGACAAGGCCATCGCCCTCAAGGACGTGAAGGTGGAGGTCGAGTTGGGTTTCGACCGCGGGATAGCTTTTCTGGAGACGCAGCGCTGCCTCAACTGCGACGTGCAGACGGTGTTCAAGAGCGCCCTCTGCATCGAGTGCGACGCCTGCGTCGATATCTGCCCGATGGACTGCATCACCTTCACGGTCGGCGGACCCGAGGATGACCTGCGCAGCCGCCTGCAGGCGCCGGCGGTCAATCGCGAGCAGGCGCTCTACGTCTCCGGCGGCCTCAAGACCGGTAACATCATGGTCAAGGACGAGGACGTCTGCCTGCATTGCGGCCTCTGTGCCGAGCGCTGCCCGACCGGCGCCTGGGACATGCAGAAATTCCTTCTGGAGACGGCCCAGGCCGGACCCGCATGCCGCGCCCGCTAGAAAGCACCAACGACTTCGTCGTCAAGTTCGCCAACGTCAACGGCTCCGGCTCGGCCAGCGCCAATCGGCTGTTCGCGAAATCGATCCTGCGCATGGGTGTGCCCATCAGCTCGCGCAACATCTTTCCGTCCAACATCCAGGGGCTGCCGACCTGGTACGAGGTGCGCGTGTCCGAGACCGGCTATCGCGGCCGTCGCGGCGGCGTCGATCTGATGGTGGCGATGAATCCGCAGACGTGGGACGCCGACGTCGCCAGCATCGAGCCGGGCGGCTACCTGTTCTACGACTCGACGAAGGAGGCGCCGCCGGCAAGGCTGCGCGATGACATCAACGTCGTCGGCGTGCCGTTGACCGGGATCTGCAACCGCGAATACAGCGACGCCCGCCAGCGCCAGTTGTCGAAGAACATCATGTATCTGGGCGCATTGTCGGCGCTGCTGGATATGGACGTGGCGGAGGTCGAGCGGCTCATCGGCGAGCAGTTCAAGGGCAAGGACAAGCTGATCGGCGCCAACAACCACGCGCTCCATCTGGGGCGCGACTATGCGCTCACGCAGCTCAAATGTCCGCTCGGCCTGCGGTTGAAGCGCGCCCAGGCGGTCGGCGACCGCATCTTCGTCGACGGCAACAGCGCCGTGGCCCTCGGCTGCGTCTATGGCGGCGCCACGGTCGCCGCCTGGTATCCGATCACGCCCTCGACCTCGTTGGCGGAGGCCTTCATGCGCTTCTGCCGCCGGTACCGCGCCGATCCGGAATCCGGCAAGAACCGCTTCAGCATCGTCCAGGCGGAGGACGAGATCGCCTCCATCGGCATGGTCATCGGCGCCGCTTGGAACGGGGCGCGCGCCTTCACCACCACCTCCGGTCCGGGCATCTCGCTGATGCAGGAGTTCTTCGGGCTGGCGTACTTCGCGGAGGTGCCGGCCGTCATCTTCGACATCCAGCGAGGCGGTCCGTCGACCGGCATGCCGACGCGCACGCAGCAATCGGATCTGCTGGCCTGCGCCTACGCCTCTCATGGCGATACCAAGCATGTCATGCTGATCCCCGCCGATCCCAGCGAGTGCTTCGAGTTCGCCGCGCTGGCGTTCGACCTGGCGGACCGGCTGCAAACGCCGATCTTCGTCATGCTCGATCTCGACATCGGCATGAACGAGTGGCTGAGCGAGCCCCTCGCGTGGGACGATGGCAGGCGCATGGATCGCGGCAAGGTCATGGACTCGGCGGATCTCGAGGGCGGCAAGGAGTTCGGCCGCTATCTCGACGTCGATGATGACGGCATCGCCTACCGCACCTATCCCGGGACCCACCCGACGCGCGGCTCCTTTTTCACGCGCGGTAGCAGCAAGGACGCCTTCGCGCGTTACACGGAGGAGGGTGCCGCCTACGTGGACAACATGCAGCGGCTGCGGAAGAAGTTCCGGACGGCGCGCGATTTGGTGCCGCCGCCCGTTCAAGGGCCCCTGCACAAGGCGGCGCGCTTCGGCGTCATCTACTACGGCTCGACCGCCCCGGCCATGGAAGAGGCTCTCGACGCGCTCCAGGACCACGGCGCCGTGCTCGATATCCTGCGCCTGCGCGCCTTCCCGTTCCACGACGACGTGGCCGCCTTCATCGCCAGGTACGACAAGGTGTTCGTCGTCGAGCAGAACCGCGACGGCCAGATGCGCATGCTGCTGGTCAACGAGTGCGACGTCGACCCGGCCAAGCTGGTCCCCATTCTCCACTACGACGGCACGCCGATCACCGCCCGCTTCATCATCCGAGAGATCGCCGGGCGGCTGGCGGCGCTCAACGTCGCACCCTTCCGCAGAGGCACCGGATGACCTTCATCGCCAAGCCGACGCTGCATCACCCCCAGCTGCCGACGAACAGCCTGGGTTTCACGCGCCGCGACTACGAGGGCGCGGTCTCCACGCTGTGCGCCGGCTGCGGCCACGACTCCATCAGCGCTGCCATCATCCAGGCCTGCTACGAGCTGGAATTGCCGCCGCACCGCATCGCCAAGCTGTCCGGCATCGGCTGCTCGTCGAAGACGCCGAACTACTTCCTCGGCAGCTCCCATGGCTTCAACAGCGTGCACGGCCGCATGCCCTCGGTGCTGACCGGCGCCAACCTCGCCAACCGCGACCTGATCTATCTCGGCGTTTCCGGCGACGGCGACTCGGCCTCGATCGGCCTCGGCCAGTTCGCGCACTGCATCCGCCGCAGCGTAAACATGACCTACATCGTCGAGAACAACGGAGTGTACGGGCTCACCAAGGGTCAGTTCTCGGCGACGGCCGACCGCGGATCGAAGAGCAAGCGCGGCGTCGTCAATTATGACGAGCCGATCGATCTCGTCAGCCTGTCGCTGCAGCTCGGGGCCAGCTTCGTCGCCCGCAGCTTCTCCGGCGACAAGGCGCAGCTGGTGCCGATGATCAAGGCCGCGATCCGGCATCACGGCGCCGCCCTCATCGACTGCCTCTCGCCTTGCGTCGCCTTCAACAACCACGAGGGCTCGACCAAGAGCTTCGACTACGTGCGCGAGCACAACGAGGCCGTCAACCGCCTCGACATCATCCCGGAACGGGAGGAGATCACCGCCGACTACGCGCCGGGCACGGTCGAGGAGATCGTGCAGCACAACGGCGGCCGGCTCCGGCTGCGCAAGCTCTCCGCCGACTACGACCCGCATGACCGCATCGCCGCCATGAGGTACCTGCAGGAGCGGCATGCGGCCGGCGAGATCGTGACCGGTGTGCTCTATCTGGATCCCGAGGCGACCGACCTGCACGACGATCTCAATACCGTCGACACGCCGCTGAACCAGCTTACGGACGCGGAACTGTGCCCCGGTGCGGCGGCGTTAGAGTCGTTCAACGACTCGCTTCGATAGCCTCGGCGGAAGACCCGGCAACGGTTCGCATTCGGACAGGAGATGGTCGGATGGCGGTGAAGGGGCTGATCCACTACGCGCTGGAAGTGCCGGACCCGGCGAAGGGCGAGGCGTTCTATCGCGATTTCGGGCTGACGACCGCGGCGGGCGAGGGCAACGCGCTGCGGCTCGAGGCCGGGCACGGGGGCGGCGAGCTGCTGCTGTTCGAGGGGCCGAGGAAGCGGCTGCACCATGTCGCGTTCGCGGCGCCCGGCGAGCATTTCGTGGCGGTGCGCGCGGCGCTGAGGCAGGCCGGCGTTCCCGAGATCGAGCCGGCGGCGGCGGCGGCGCAGGTCGGGATCTGGCTGCGCGATCCCGACGGCAACCTCGTCAACATCCGCGCGGAAGCGCCGACGGCGAGCGCGGCCGAGCCGCCGCCGTCCTACAACGGGCCAGGCCACGCGCCGCGGATGGGCGCGCGCGGCCTGCCGACGTTCGAGCGGGCGGCGCCGCGCCGGCTCGGCCATGTGCTGTTCTTCACGCCCGACCCGGAGGCGGCGGAGCGCTTCTACACGGGCGTGCTGGGCTTCAGGGTGTCGGACCGGGTGCCCGGCCTGCTGTCGTTCCTGCGCTGCGCCACCGATCATCACGCGATCGCCTTCGCGAAGTCGAGCCATCGCGGCTTCCACCACGCCTCCTACGAGGTGGGCAGCTTCGACGAGATCGGCGTGGGCGCGATGTGGCTGCAGTCGCGCGGCTGGAAAGCGGGCTGGGGCGTAGGGCGTCACGCGATCGGCAGCAACCTCTTCTACTACGCCCGCGATCCCTGGGGCAGCTACGCCGAGTATTTCTACGACATGGACTACATCCCCGAAGACGCGGCGTGGGAGCCGCGCGCCTGGGACGTGCGTCACGCCGTCTACTGCTGGGGACCGGACATGCCGCCGGATTTCATCGAGAACAAGGAGGCGGCGTAATAGGCCTCTCGGGTTCGCTGGGCTCCGGCGACCGCCTCGGCCGTCCGGCGCGGCGCTTCTGCGAGCGATAGCTCGATCCGCAACAATGACGGGCACGCTTGACATTCACGGTTAAGTACCTTATCTGTTCACGTGCGATTGCGGTTCTTGCCGTTGCCAGTCGCGGTTTTTGACATCGCTGATCAAATGGCAGATAGCGCTTCGAACTATGGCGGCTTGCAGCAGAACGAGGCGTATGGTCGGCCCAGCGGTACTACGCAAAATACGATAGGGTTGAATTTCGAGTTTTGCGAGTCGACCCTCTATCGTGCGGCCGGTCCGTGCCGGGCGTCACTGCAACCGCCTCTCCGCTGGACATCAAGGGGATGCACACAAGTTTGCGAGTCGAATCAATTGCTTGCCGGAGATTGGGATGACCGGCGTGCGTCTTTCGACAGGCTCAGGATGAGGGATTTTCGTCGTGCCAGTAAGATTTCCCTCATCCTGAGCCTGTCGAAGAACGCAGGATGGTTCTGCAGACATGTGTGCATGCGATAGCGCTGGACATGGGGTCCATCCATCGTTTTTCGGGCCGCTGGCCCCTCACCCCACGCCCGGCACTCCGCTGGTCGTCGAGTACTCGAAATGCAGCGCCTCGCCGGGATGCACCAGCGGGTAGATGGCGTGCGCCGCCATCGCCGCCTCGGAGAAGCCGGAGAGGATGAGCTTGAGCTTGCCGGGATAGGCGGCGATGTCGCCGATGGCGAAGATGCCCGGCCGGCTGGCGGCGCAGGTCGCCGGGTCGACCTTGATATGCTTGTGGTCGAGGTCGAGGCCCCACTCGGCGATCGGCCCCAGGTTCATCGCCAGGCCGAAGAAGGGCAGCAGCACGTCGGCCTCCAGCCGGCGCTCCTGCCCGTCGAGGGTGGCGACGATGACGGCGGAGAGGCGGCCGTCGCTCCCTTCCAGGCGGGCGAGCTGGTAGGGCACCACCATCTCGATCTTGCCCGCCTTGGTCAGCGCGTCCATGCGGGCCACGCTCTCCGGTGCGGCGCGGAACTTCGGGCGGCGGTGGATCACGTAGAGCTTCGCCGCCACCTCCGCCAGCGACAGCGTCCAGTCGACCGCCGAGTCGCCGCCGCCGGCGATGACGATGCGCTTGCCGCGGAAGTCCTCGCGCTGCTTCACCAGGTAGAAGACGCTGCGCCCCTCATACTGCTCGATGTCCGGCAGCGGCGGCCGGTTCGGTCCGAAGGCGCCGACCCCGGCGGCGACGATGACCGCCTTGGCCGCAATGCGGGTGCCGGCCGTCGTGGCGACGACCCAGCCGCCGCCCTCCGGCGTCAGCGACTCCACCTGCTGACCCAGGTGGTAGACCGGCTTGAACGGCGCGATCTGCTCTTCCAGCCGTCGGATCAGGTCGACGGCGTCGATGCGCGGATAGGCCGGAATGTCGTAGATCGGCTTCTCCGGATAGAGCGCCGCGCACTGCCCGCCGGTCGTCTCGAGGGCATCGACGACATGGCAGCGCATCTTCAGCATGCCGCACTCGAACACGGCGAAGAGCCCCACCGGCCCGGCCCCGATGATGACGACGTCTGTGCTGTGCGTGGAGGAGGTCATGCTGAGTAACGCACTCTCACCCTGTCCCTCTCCCGCTTCGCGGGCGAGGGGACGCAGCGGAAATGGCCTGTCTCGTTAGCCCCCTCTACCGCGAAGCGGGAGAGGGCGGGGGTGAGGGTCCGTATCGGCATTTCATGATCCTGGGTGTCGAGTGGCGGCTAACATGCTGGCTTCGTTCGAGTCGCGCAACCCCGTCGGCGGCGTTGCTGCGGACAGGTCCGGAGGCTAAAACCACCGCCAATGGTCGGGGCGACGCGTGAACCGGTGGTGCGCATGATGGAGCTGGGGGACGAGGCGGCGACGGTGGCGCTGGCGCGCCGCATCGCCGCCGTCGCCCATGCCGGCGACGTCATCGCCCTCGCTGGCGACCTCGGCACCGGCAAGACGCGCTTCGCCCGCGCCTTCGTCGATGCCGCCGCCGGCGACGGCGAGGAGGTGCCGAGCCCCACCTTCACGCTGGTGCAGACCTACGAGTCGCCGGCCGGCCCGATCTGGCATTTCGACCTCTACCGTCTGGCCCGGCCCGAGGAGGCCTATGAGCTCGGCTTCGAGGAGGCGCTCACCGACGGCATCGCCCTCATCGAGTGGCCGGAGCGCCTGGGCGGTCTGCTGCCGGTCGAGCGCCTGGACATCGCCCTCGCCTATGGCGACCGGCCGACCGCGCGGCGCGCCCGCCTCGCCGGCCATGGCGGCTGGGCGCCGCGCCTCGCCGGCCTGTTCCCCGATGGCTGAGCCGCGGCCCGTCGACCGCGAAGCGCGCATCGCGCGCTTCCTTGCGGCCCATGGCTGGGGCGCGGCCGACCGCCGCCGCCTCGCCGGCGACGCCTCGTTCCGCCACTACGATCGGCTGGAGGGCGCAGGTCGCCGCGCCGTTCTGATGGACGCTCCGCCGCCGCAGGAGGACGTGCGGCCCTACATGGCCATGGCCAGCCTGCTGCGCAACCTGGGCTACAGCGCGCCGCGCATCCTCGCCGCCGATGCGGAGAACGGGCTGCTGCTGCTGGAGGATTTCGGCGACGACACCTACACCCGCCTGCTCGCGCGCGGCCATGACGAGGCCGAGCTCTACGCCCTCGCTGTCGACCTGCTGATCGACCTGCATCGCAAGTTCGTCCCGGCGCGCCAGTCCGGCCTGTCGGTCTTCGACGACGCCCGCGCCCTGCGCGAGGTCTCGCTGCTCCTCGACTGGTACTGGCCGGCGACGCAGGACGCGCCGCCGACCGCGACGCAGCGCGAGAGCTACCTCGCGGCCTGGCGCGCCATCCTGCCGAAGCGGCACGCCGTGCCCGACACGCTGGTGCTGTTCGACTATCATGTCGACAACCTGATGATCCTGCCCGACCGCAAGGGCGTCGCCGCCTGCGGCCTGCTCGATTTCCAGGACGCGCTCGTCGCGCCGCGGCCGTTCGATCTGGTCTCGCTGCTGGCGGACGTGCGTCGCGACGTGCCGCCGGAGCTCGTCGCGGCGATGCGCGCGCGCTACCTGGCCGCCTTCCCCGATCTCGACCGCGCCGCCTTCGACGCCAGCGCCGCCGTCATCGGCGTCCAGCGCAACACCCGCATCCTCGGCACCTTCACCCGCCTGCTGCTGCGCGACGGCAAGCCCGGCTACCTGCCGTTCATGGCACGGACGTGGCGGCTGATCGAAGGCGACCTCGCGCATCCCGCCCTGACGCCCGTGCGCGACTGGTTCGACTCCTACCTTCCGCCCGCGGCCCGGCGCACGCCCAGTCTTGACGCCGCGCTCCTCGCGCGTACCGCCCGCATGCCGCTGACGCCGGCGCAGCAGGCGCGGCTGAAGGAGTTGGCAGCGTCGAATGTGCAACGCGCCGTCGACGCCGGCCGTTCGTCGGCCCCGACGCGGGCCATGGTGCTCGCCGCCGGCTTCGGCACGCGGCTGCGGCCGATCACCGATACGGTCCCCAAGCCGATGGTGACGGTGGCGGGCAAGCCGATGATCGATACGGTGATCGATCGCCTGGCGGCGGTCGGCGTCGGCGAGATCGTCGTCAACACCCATCATCTCGCCGAGGTGATCGAGACGCATCTGAAAGCCCGTCGGCAACCCCGCATCACCTTCTCGCGCGAGCGGGAGATCCTGGAGACCGGCGGCGGCATCAAGCAGGCGCTGCCGCTCCTGGGCGCGCAGCCCTTCTATGTCGTCAACGGCAAGATCGTCTGGCTCAACGGCAAGGTCGATGCGCTGGTCCGGCTGGCCGAGGCCTGGGACGATGCCGCCATGGACGGGCTGCTGCTGCTGCAGCCGACGGTGAGCGCCGTCGGCTACAACGGTCCCGGCGACTTCTTCATCGACCAGGTCGGCCGCCTGCGCCGGCGCCGCGAGTGGGAGGTGGCGCCCTTCGTCTATGCCGGCATCCAGATCCTGCACCCCCGCCTGTTCGCGGGCGCGCCGGACGGCGCCTTCTCGCTGAACCTGCTCTACGACCGCGCCATCGAGGGCGAGCGGCTCTACGGCCTGCGTCATGACGGCGAATGGTTCCACGTCAGCACGCCGCAGCAGCTGGCCGAGGTCGAAGCCCGCATCGCCCGCGGCGGCAGCGATCAGTTCTATTGACGGATCGTCCGGCCGTGGACGGCCGCGCCACCCGACTCTTCACGATCCCGCCGGGCGTCTCCTTCGTGGACGCGCTGGCCGCCGCCCTTCTGGCAGAGACCGGCGGCGATCCGCTGGTGCTGGCCCGCTACACGATCCTGCTGCCGACGCGCCGCGCGCGCCGCGCCCTCGACGAGGCCTTCCTGCGGCAGTCCGACGGTCGGCCGCTGCTGCTGCCGCGCACCCTGCCGCTCGGCGACCTCGATCCCGACGACGTCGCGCTCGCCGGCGGCGAGGACGGCGCGGCATTCGAGTCGGTGCCCGGCCTGGCCGATCTGCCGCCACCGATCCCGGCGCTGCGTCGGCAGCTGCTGCTGACCCAGGCGATTCAGGCGGCGGGCCGCGCGACCGGCGAGCCGCTGTCCGTCGATCAGGCTGCGCGCCTGGCGGCGGAGCTGGCCCGCCTGCTCGATCAGGTGCAGACAGAGCAGCAATCCTTCGACCGCCTGCGCGACCTCGTGCCGGAGGACTATGCCGGCCACTGGCAGATCACCCTGCGCTTCCTCTCCGTGCTCACCGAGGAATGGCCGAAGATTCTCGCCGCCGAAGGCTGTCTCGATCCGGCCGACCGTCGGAACCGCGTCCTCGCGATGCAGGCCGAGGCCTGGCGCCGCGCGCCGCCGCCCGATCCAGTGATCGCCGCCGGCTCGACCGGCAGCATTCCGGCGACCGCGGCGCTGCTCGAGGTGATCGCCGACTTGCCGGCCGGCCGCGTGGTGCTGCCCGGCCTCGACCGCGCGCTCGACGACGAGACCTGGGATGCGGTGCTCGCCGATCCCGCCCATCCGCAGCACGGCCTCGGCCTGCTGCTTCGTCGGTTGGACGTGCCACCCCGCGCCGTGCGGCTCTGGCCCTGTCAGGCCCTGCCGTCGACGCTGCCGTCGCGCGCGCGGCTGATCAGCGAGGCGCTGCGTCCGGCGGCGACCACCGAGAGGTGGCGGGCGCTCGTCGGGGCGGCCGCCGATACGGAAGCGCTGGCGGGCGTCACGCGCATCGACTGTCCAGGCCCGCAAGAGGAGGCCGGCGTCATCGCGCTCTTGCTGCGCGCCGCCGTGGAGCAGTCGGGTCGGCGCGCCGCCCTGGTAACGCCCGACCGCGCCCTGGCGCGCCGCGTGGCGGCGGAACTGCGGCGCTGGGACATCGAGGTCGATGACTCGGCCGGCCAACCCCTGGACCAGACTCCGCCCGGCGTTTTTCTCCGCCTGACGGCGGAGATGCTGGCCGAAGAGCTGGCCCCCATCCCGCTGCTGGCGGCGCTGAAGCATCCGCTGGCGGCCGGCGGGCGCGAGGTCGGCGCGTTCCGCGCTTGGGTGCGCGCGTTCGAGAGGACGGCCCTGCGCGGGCCACGCCCGGCGCCGGGCTTCGGCGGGCTGCGGCAGGCCCTCTCCGAAGAGCAGGCGGCACGGTCCGGACATAGGCTCGACAAGCTGGCGGCGCTCGCCGCTCCTCTGGAGCGCCTGATCCATCGGCCGCAGGCGCAGCTCGCCGACCTCATCGACGCACATGTCACGTTTGCGGAGGGCTTGACAGCGAGCGCGACCGAAACCGGCGCATCGCGGCTGTGGAGAGATGATGCCGGCGAGGCCGCCGCCAACTTCATCGCCGATCTGCGACAGGCGGCCTCCGGCTTTGCGCCGATGCCGGGCGATCGCTATCCCGCCCTGCTCAGCGGCCTGCTCGCCGCGCAGGTGGTGCGCCCGCGCTATGGCCGGCACCCGCGCCTCGCCATCTGGGGGCCGCTCGAGGCGCGCCTGCAGCATGCCGATCTCCTCGTCCTCGGCGGTCTCAACGAGGGCACCTGGCCGGCCGACACCGCCGCCGACCCCTGGCTCAGCCGGCCGATGCGGCGCGACTTCGGGTTGCCGGCCCCCGAACGTCGCATCGGCCTGGCGGCGCACGATTTCGCGCAGGCCATGGGCGCGCCGGAGGTGGTCCTGACGCGCGCGCTGCGCGTCGAGGGGACGCCCACCGTGCCGTCACGCTGGCTGCTGCGGCTCGATGGGCTGCTGCGCAGCATGGGCCTCGATCCCGAGCGCCTGCATGGCGGCCAATGGCTCGACTGGCAGATGAAGCTCGACCGGCCGGCGTTCGTCCGCCCGGTCGCGCCGCCGGCGCCGTGTCCGCCCGTCAAGGACCGGCCGCGCAGCATCCGTGTGACCGAGGTCGAGCAGTGGCGCCGCGATCCCTATGCCATCTACGCCAAGCGCATCCTGAAGCTGAGCGCGCTGGAGCCGATCGACGCGGAGCCCGGCGCGGCGGACCGCGGCACCTGGATCCACCACGCCCTCGAACGCTTCGTCGTCGAGCATCCGCAGGAATTGCCCGCCGACGCCCTCGACCGCCTTCTCGCGATCGGACGTCAGGAGTTCGGGACGCAACTGAGCCGGCCGGCCATCGCCGCCTTCTGGTGGCCGCGCTTCGAGCAGATCGCGCGCTGGTTCGTCGAGAACGAACGGCAGCGCCGGCCGACGTTTGCCGCCGTGCACGCGGAGACGAAAGGTCAGCTCGAGTTCGCCGGCCCAGAGGGCGCGTTCGTGCTGACGGCGACGGCGGACCGCATCGAGCGCGGCGGGGGCGGGCGCCTCGTCATCGTCGACTACAAGACCGGCGGCCTTCCCAAGCTGCGGGACATCGAGTTCGGCTTCGCGCCGCAGCTCCCCCTGGAAGCGGCGATCGCGCGTGCCGGCGGCTTCGCAGGAATTGAACCGGCGGACGTCGGTGCCCTGCAGCACTGGCGGCTGACCGGCGGAAATCCCGCCGCCGAGATCGAGCCGGTCAAAGGCGAACCGCAGGCGCTGGCCGATGCCGCGCTGGCGGGACTCCGCCGCCTCGTCGCCGCCTTCGACCTGCCGGAGACATCGTACCAATCCGTACCTGATCCGGAGATGGCCCCGCGCTTCAGCGACTACGCGCATCTGGCGCGGATCAAGGAGTGGTCGGTCGGCGCGCCGGGAGACGACGAATGAACCGTCCGGTCGCCGCCATCATCGAGCAGGCGGGCGCGACGCAGCGCCGCGCCGCCGATCCCGAGCGGACGATCTGGGTCGACGCGTCCGCCGGCACCGGCAAGACCAAGGTGCTGACGGACCGCGTGCTCAGCCTGCTGCTGGCGGGCACGTCGCCGGCGCGCCTGCTCTGCCTCACCTTCACCAAGGCCGCGGCGGCGGAGATGGCGAACCGCATCGCCCTGGACCTCGAGTCCTGGGCGACGGTGGACGAGGGCGAGCTGCATCGGAAGCTGCACGAGCTGACCGGCGCCGATCCGAGCGACGAGCGCCGCCGCTTGGCGCGGCAGCTGTTCGCGCGCGTGCTCGATACGCCCGGCGCCATGAAGATCCAGACGATCCATGCGTTCTGCCAGTCGTTGCTCAAGCGCTTTCCCCTGGAGGCGGAGATCGCTCCGCATTTCGACGTGCTCGACGAACGCAGCGCCGCCGAGCTCCTCGTCCAGGCGCGCGAGGACATCCTCAACCGGGCGCGCGCCGAGGGCGGGACGGGTCTCGCCGCGGCGCTGGCGGAGATCACCCGCCATGTGCGTGAGAACGAGTTCGACGAGCTGATGCGCATGCTCGCGGCCGAGCGCGCGCACCTGCAGCGGTTGCTTGTGCAATTCGGCGGCGTCGAGCCGCTCATCCGCGCCGTCTATGAGCGGCTGCGGGTCGATCCAGCCGTCACGGCCGCTGGCCTGCGCGCGGCGGGATGCGAGGATGCATGCCTGGAGCTGCTGGGGTTGCGACGGGCGCTTCAGGCGTTGGGCGGCGGCACCACGACGGATCGCGAGCGCGCGGCTGCCATCCAGTCATGGCTCGCGGCGGCGGTGTCCGATCGCGTCGCCACCTTCGAAACCTATGGGCAGGCCTTTCTGACGGACAAGGGCGAGATCCGCGCCCGGCTGGTGACCAAGAAGGTGGCACAGGCCAATCCCGATGTGGAGGCGATCCTCCAGGCCGAAGCCATGCGGCTTGCCGATCTTCGCGAGCGCTGCAATGCCGCGACCATCGCGACGGCCACGGCGGCCCTGCTGCGGCTCGGCGCGGAGATGCTCGCGTCCTACGCCGCGCGCAAGCGCCAGCGGGCGCTGCTCGACTACGAGGATCTGGTGCTGAAGACGCGCGATCTGCTGCGGCGGCCCGGCGTCGCCCCCTGGGTGCTGTTCAAGCTCGATGGCGGCCTCGACCACATCCTCATCGACGAGGCGCAGGATACCAACCCCGAGCAGTGGGAGGTCATCGCCGCTCTGGCCGACGAGTTCTTCGCCGGTGAAGGCGCACGCTCAAATACCCGCACGGTGTTCGCCGTCGGTGATCCCAAGCAGTCGATCTTCAGCTTCCAGCGCGCTGATCCCGTGTCCTTCGACCGCATGCGGGATTTCTTCCGTGATCGCGTTTATCGCGCCAGGCGCGACAACTGGGACGAGGTGCCGCTCACCATCTCGTTCCGGTCGAGCGCCGCGATCCTCGATGCCGTCAATGCCGTCTTCGCGCAGCCGGCGGCACAGAACGGACTCTTCATCACCGGCGGTTGGCCGCACCACGAGCCTTCGCGCGTGGGTCAGGCCGGCCTCGTCGAGCTGTGGCCGCCGGCGGAGCCGCTTGATCCGGTGCCCTCGCAGCCCTGGGACCTGCCGACAGAGCGGCGCGCCGGCGATTCGCCGCGCGGTCGCCTGGCACAGCTGGTCGCCGAGCGCATCGCCGCCATGATCAGGAGCGGCGAACGGCTGGAGTCGCGCGGCCGGCCGGTGGTGGCCGGTGATATCCTCGTCCTGGTGCGGCGCCGCGACGCCCTGGTCGAGGAGCTCGTGCACGAGCTGAAGCAGCGCGGCGTGCCCGTCGCCGGCGTCGATCGCATGCTCCTGATGGAGCAGATCGCGGTCATGGATCTCGTCGCTCTCGGCCAATTCCTGCTGCTCCCGGAGGACGATCTGACGCTGGCCGCGGTGCTGAAGAGCCCGTTCGTGGGATTGACCGAGGACGAACTGTTCGCGCTGGCCCATCCGCGCGACGATCGGCACCTGTGGACCGAGCTCAAGCGACGGTCGGAGAAGAACCCTGCGTTCAAACGGGCGCATGCAGTCCTGAGCAGACTGCTGGCGCATGCCGATTTCATGCCGCCCTACGAGCTCTATGCCGATCTGCTCGGGCGCGGCGGCGGACGCCAGGCGCTGCTCCAGCGTCTCGGTCCCGATGCCGCCGATCCGATCGACGAATTTCTCAACCTAGCGCTCGCGTTCGAACGCGCGCACGTGCCGTCGCTGCAGGGCTTCCTGCAATGGCTCGGCAGCGGCGCGGTCGAGGTCAAGCGGGATCTGGATCAGGACGCCGGCGGCCAGGTCCGCATCATGACGGTGCACGGCGCCAAGGGCCTGCAGGCGCCCATCGTGTTCCTGCCGGACACCATGCAGACGCCGCGGCACACGGCGCGCCTGCTGTGGATCGAGGGAAAGGGCGGACGGCGCCTGCCGCTGTGGTCGCCGCGCGTCGCCTATGACGATACCGCCGCGGCCGGCGCGCGCGACGCGCAGCGCCGGCTCGATGCGCAGGAGCACAACCGCCTTCTCTACGTCGCGCTCACGCGGGCGGAGGATCGGCTCTATGTCTGCGGCTGGCACGGCCGGCAGACGCCGGCGGGCGATTGCTGGTATCATCTGATCGCCGAAGGGATCACCGGCCTCGCGCAGCCTGCTGCATTCGACTGCCGCGCCGAACTGGGCGCGCAAGGCTGGAGCGGCCAAGGCCGGCGGCTGGCCGCCGCGCAGACCGCCGGGCCGCAAAGGGAGAGCCGCGCGCGCCGGACCATGCGGCCGATACCGACGGACCTGCCGACCTGGTATGCCAGCCCGCCGCCGGCGGAAGCGCCGGGCGTTCGGCCGCTGACTCCGTCCCGTCCGACCGGCGCGGAGCCTTCGGTGCGGACGCCCGTCGGTCCCGACGATCGCCTGCGGTTCCGGCGCGGCCTGCTCATTCACCGGCTGCTGGAACTGCTGCCGGAATTGCCGCCGGAGCGGCGGCCCGAGACCTGCCGACGCTTCCTGGCGCGCCCGGTTCACGATCTCGATGCGGCGGCGCAGGCGGAGATCGCGCGCGAGACTCTGCGCATCCTCGACGATCCGGTGTTCGCGCCGCTGTTCGGTCCCGGCAGCCGGGCCGAGGTGCGCGTCGTCGGCGAGATCGCCGGCGCGCGTGGGACCGCAGTCCTATCCGGTCAGGTCGACCGCCTCGTCGTGACGGCGGCCGAGGTGCTGGTGCTCGACTACAAGACAAACCGTCCGCCGCCGGCGACGGAGGACGAGGTCCCGGAGATCTATCTCCGGCAGATGTCCGCGTACCGCGCCGCGCTGCGGCGCATCTATGCGGATCGCCGCATTTCCTGCGCGCTACTGTGGACGGACGGCCCGCGGCTAATGCCGCTGTCGTCATGGTTACTGGACCGTTACTCGCCTTGACGGCTCCGACCCCCGTTCATAGATTCAAGCACGGCCATCCGGCCCGGAATGACAGGACTGCCGCAATGACCCAAGGAGCCAACATGAGTACGACGATGATCTCCGACGCCAGCTTCGAGGCCGACGTTCTCAAGTCTGCGAAGCCGGTGCTGGTGGACTTCTGGGCGCCCTGGTGCGGGCCGTGCGTGCAGATGGCGCCGGCGCTCGACGAGGTCGCTTCGAGCCTGGGCGACAAGGTCACCGTGGCCAAGCTCAACATCGACGACAATCCGAAGACGCCGAAGAACTACGGCATCCGCGGCATCCCCACCTTCATGATCTTCAAGAACGGCCAGGTCGTGGCGACCAAGGTCGCCGCCATGCCCAAGACGAAATTCATCGAGTGGGTCCAGTCGCAGATCTGACCGCGCGCACTCCCTTCCGATCGACTTGAGGTCCTGCCCGCGCTGCGGGCGGGGTTTTCCCGCTCGGCCGGGCCGGTGCGGCTCGTGCGTCGTTCAGAGGGCCTGGCGCACGTCGTCGGGCTTGGCGTGGTACTCGGGCCAGGAGATCGAGCGGCCAGGATAGATGGCATTCCGGAAGGGCCACTGCGCGGCGATCCAGCGCTGGAAGAACGCGTAGAGTTCGGCTTCGAAGCCTCGCGCATGCTCGGTCGCGGTCGTCCACAGATAGATCTCGGCGTCCACCCCCGCCTTCTGGCTGGAGTAGATATAGCTGCATCCGCGGTACGTCGTGCAGCGCGAATCCCACACCGCCCAGCAGAACGACGTTCTGTTGGTGAACTCCGTCTCGTGCCAGCCGAGATCCGCGAGATTGCGCTCCAGCGTCAGTCCGCGGGGCCATGAGGTATGGTGGCCGAAGATGCCGGCCAGGTGCTCGACGCTCGACATGATCGCCGCGTAGTCGGCGACCACGTCGCGCACCGTCAGCTTGCGCAAGGTGAAGCCGTCGGCGTCGACGACCTCGGGGACCTCGAAGTCGTCAGGCACCACACGCACGCGCAGAACCATGTCAGACCTCCATGTGTCGCATGCGGATGATCAGCCGTTTTCCGCCAGCACCGTACCCGCGAGGTAGAGCGAGCCGCAGATCAGCACGCGGCCCGGGGCATCAGCACGGCTGACGATATCCGCGAGGGCCTCGCGGACGCCGGCGCTCGCCTTCGCCGCGAGGCCGATGTCTTGAGCGGCTGCGGCAGCCTCGTCCGCGCTCAGCGTCTTGTGCTCGCCGGGGACCGCGACGGTATGGACGTCGCGGACGAGGCCGGCGAAAGGCTGCAGGATTCCCCGCGGGTCGTGCGTGCTGAGCGAGGCGAAGATCAGGCGCATCGGCAGCGGCGGCTGCTCGGCGGCCCAGGCGGCGGCGACGCGGCCGCCATCCGCGTTGTGACAGCCGTCGAGCCATAGCTCCCATCCTGCCGGCAGTAGCGCGGCGAGCGCGCCGTGCGTCAGGCGCTGCAGCCGCGCCGGCCATTCGACGTCCCGCAGGCCGCGCGCGATCGCGACGTCGTCGACTCCGCAGGCAGCGAGGCTGGGCAGGCAGGCGATCGCGGTCGCCGCATTGTCGATCTGATGCGTGCCGACGAGTGCGGGCAGCGGGAATCGCCGTTCGCCCGCGGAATCGCGAAAGATCATCCGCTCGTCCTCGCGCCGCGCATGCCATTCGTGGCCGTGCCGCGATAGCGGACAACCGAGTTCGGCCGCCCGCCGCTCGAACACGGCGAGAGGCTCGGGCAGTTGCGGCCCGACGACCGCGGGAGCGCCTGGTTTCATGATGCCAGCCTTGACGCCGGCGATGGCGGTCAGTGTGTTGCCGAGATGCTGCATGTGGTCGAAGGAGATCGGCGTCAGCACCGTGACGAGCGGACGGTCGATCACGTTGGTCGCGTCATATTCGCCGCCGAGGCCGACCTCGAGCAGGAGGATGTCGGCGGGCGTGCGCGCGAAGGCGAGGAAGGCGGCGCAGGTCGTCACCTCGAAGAAGGTGATCGGCGCGGCACCGTTGGCGCGCTCGCACTCCTCCAGCAGGGCGAGCAGATGCGTCTCCTCGATCAGCTTGCCGGCCAGGCGGATGCGTTCGTGGAAGCGCACGAGATGCGGCGAGGTGTAGACATGCACGCGCCGGCCGGCCGCTTCCAGCATCGCGCGCAGATAGGCGATGACCGATCCCTTGCCGTTGGTGCCCGCGACATGCATGACCGGCGGCAGCCGGCGCTCCGGATTGCCCAGCGCGTCGAGCAGGCGGCACACCCGGTCGAGCGACAGGTCGATCAGCTTCGGATGCAGCTTCGACAGCCGCTCGAGGACGATGTCGGAGGAGGTGTCCGGTGGCGCCATCCGGCGCGCCCCTTCTGCGTGAGGCCGGTCTACCTAGGGTCCGGTGCCTGCCGGCGCTACCGCCCCGGCATCCGGCGGCGGCCGGCCGGCTTCGCCGCCAACGGGCGCCGGCGGGGGCGGTTGCTTGCGCAGCAGCGCGATCACGCGCGCCAGCGTGGCCCTCAGCTCGCCGCGCGGCACCACCATGTCGACCATGCCATGCTCCAGCAGATACTCCGCGCGCTGGAATCCCTCCGGCAGCTTCTCACGGATCGTGTCCTCGATGACGCGCTTGCCGGCGAACCCGATGATGGCGCCGGGCTCGGCGACGGCGATATCGCCGAGCATGGCAAAGGAGGCGCTGACGCCGCCCGTCGTCGGGTCGGTCAGCAGCACGATGTAGGGCAGTTCGGCCTCCTTCACCTGATCGATGGCGATGATCGTGCGCGGCATCTGCATCAGCGACAGGATGCCCTCCTGCATGCGCGCGCCGCCCGACGCCGGGACGACCAGCAGTGACGCCTTCTCCTCGACCGCCAGCTCGGCCGCGCGGATCAGGCCGTCGCCGACGCCGGCGCCCATGGAGCCGCCCATGAACTCGAAATTGAAGGCCGCGATCACCACCGGCTGGCCGCCGAGCCGGCCGTAGGCGACGATGATCGCGTCGTTCTCGCCGGTCTTGCTCTGGGTCTCCTTCAGCCGGTCGGTATAGCGCTTGAGGTCGCGGAACTTCAGCGGGTCGACGGTGCCGCGCGGCAGGTCGACGCGCTCATACTGGCCGTCGTCGAACAGCATCTCCAGCCGCCGCTTCCAGCCGACGCGGAAGTGATAGCCGCAATGCGGGCAGACCCGCAGGTTGGCGTCCAGCTCGCGGTGGAAGATCATCTGCTCGCACTTCGGGCATTTCTCCCAGAGATTGTCCGGCGAGTCGGCCTTGCGGGTCAGCGCCTGCAGCTTGGGGCGGACGAAGTTGGTCAGCCAGTTCATGGGATCGGCGTGCTCAGCCGCGCTTTGCGCCGCGCACGCCCGCGGCCAGCTGGCGGACGAGGCCCAGGACATCCTCGACCACGCCGTTGTTCGCGCCCGCCGTCGCCTTGTCGGCCACGCGCGAGACCAGGGCCGAGCCGACGACGACCGCGTCGGCCACCGTCGCCACCGCCGCCGCCTGCTCCGGTGTCTTGATGCCGAAGCCGACGGCAACCGGCAGATCGGTGTGCCGCTTCAGCCGCTCCACGGCCGCCCGGACGTCGGACTCCGCCGCAGAGCGCGTCCCGGTGATGCCCGCGATCGAGACGTAGTAGACGAAGCCGCTGGTGTTGCGCAGCACGGCGGGCAGGCGCTTGTCGTCGGTCGTCGGCGTCGCCAGCCGGATGAAGTTCACGCCGGCCTTGAGCGCCGGGACGCAGAGCTCCTCGTCCTCTTCCGGCGGCAGGTCGACGACGATCAGCCCGTCCGCGCCCGCGGCCCTGAAATCGGCGAGGAAACGGTCCACGCCATATTGGTAGATGGGGTTGTAGTAGCCCATCAGCACGATCGGCGTCTCGCCGTCGCCGGCGCGGAAGCGGCGCACCAGCTCCAGCGTCTTCGTCAAGGTCATGCCGGCCTTCAGCGCGCGCAGGGAGGAGGCCTGGATCGCCGGCCCGTCGGCCATGGGGTCGGAGAAGGGCATGCCGATCTCGATCAGGTCGGCCCCGGCGCCGGGCAGCCCCTGGAGCAGCTTCAGCGAGGTCGCCGCATCCGGATCGCCGGCGGTGACGAAGGTCACGAGGCCGCCGCGCCTGGCCGATCTCAGCCCGGCGAAGCGGCGCGCGATGCGGCCGGAGTCGGGCGCGCGTTCGGCTGCCGCGCTCACAGCTTGGTCCCCAGCGCGTTAGCGACGGTGAAGATGTCCTTGTCGCCGCGGCCGCACAGATTCATCACGATGATATGGTCCTTGGGCAGCGTCGGCGCGAGCTTTGCCACCTGCGCCAGCGCATGCGACGGCTCCAGCGCCGGGATGATGCCTTCCGTGCGCGACAGAAGCTGGAATGCCGCCAGCGCCTCCTTGTCCGTGACGGGAACGTAGGTCACGCGGCCCATGTCGTGGAGCCAGGCGTGCTCCGGCCCGACGCCGGGATAATCGAGGCCGGCGGAGATCGAATGCGTCTCCGTGATCTGCCCGTCGCCGTCCTGCAAGAGATAGGTGCGGTTGCCATGCAGCACGCCCGGGCGGCCGCCGGCGATGGAGGCGGCATGCTCGCCGGTCTCGATGCCGTGGCCGGCCGCCTCGACGCCGTACATGGCGATGCCGGGATCGTCGAGGAACGGATGGAACAGGCCGATGGCGTTGGAGCCGCCGCCGATGCAGGCGACGAGCGTATCGGGCAAACGGCCCTCGGCCTTCATGATCTGCTCGCGCACCTCGCGGCCGATGATCGACTGGAAGTCGCGCACCATGGCGGGGTAGGGGTGCGGCCCGGCCGCCGTGCCGATGATGTAGAAGGTGTTCTCGACGTTGGCGACCCAGTCGCGCAACGCCTCGTTCATGGCGTCCTTCAGCGTGCGGCTGCCGCTCGTCACCGGCACCACCTCGGCGCCCAGCAGCTTCATGCGGAAGACGTTGGGCTGCTGCCGCGCGATATCGGTCTCGCCCATGTAGACGACGCAGGGCAGATCGAAGAGCGCACACACCGTCGCCGTCGCCACGCCGTGCTGCCCGGCGCCCGTCTCGGCGATGATGCGGGTCTTGCCCATGCGCCTGGCCAGCAGGATCTGGCCGATGCAGTTGTTGATCTTGTGCGCGCCCGTGTGGTTCAGCTCGTCGCGCTTGAAGTAGACCTTGGCGCCACCGAAATGCCGGGTCAGCCGCTCGGCGAAATAGAGCGGGCTCGGCCGGCCGACATAATGCTCGTGGTAGTGGGCGATCTCGGCGGCGAAGGCCGAATCGCCCTTGGCCGCCTCATAGGCGCGCTCCACCTCGAGGATCAGCGGCATCAGCGTTTCCGCCACGAACCGGCCGCCATAGAGGCCGAAATGGCCGCGCTCGTCGGGGCCGCCGCGATAGGTGTTGACCTGGGGCAAGATGCTGAAATCCGTCGGTTGCCGGCTCAAGGTGGCGCAATTTCAACCACACAGGGTCTGAAACGTCAAAGCCCCGCCGGCTGGGTGCCGCCGCCGGCCAGGGCAAGTTTCGCTTGAACGGCGGCGACTCGCGTGCGAACGGGAGGCGCCGGTCTTGCTGCCCGCCAACGACTCGGACCGTCCGTGATCGCTCCCCACCTCACCGTCAGCGTCGTCTGGGTCTCGGCCCTGATCTTTGCGGTGTTGGCGCTGGCGACAGCGGCGGCGCTGCTGCTGGCGCGGTCGCAGCCCCAGCGCGACCATGCCGAGCTGCTCGCCCGCATCCGCACCTGGTGGTTGATGGTCGGGGTCTTCGCCGTGGCGTTGCTGCTCGGGCACACCGCCATGCTGGTCTTCTTCGGCCTCGTCAGCTTCCTGGCGCTCAAGGAATATCTCTCGGTCATCCCCACGCGGCGCGCCGACCGGCGCGTGCTGCTGTGGGCCTACCTCGCCATTCCCGTGCAGTACTACTGGGTGGGGACGGAGTGGTACGGGATGTTCGTCATCTTCATACCCATCTACATGTTCCTGCTGCTGCCGCTGCCGATGCTGGTCGTCGGCGAGACGCAGGGCTTCCTCAAGGCGATCGGCACGCTGCATTGGGGGCTGATGGCGACGGTGTTCTCGCTCAGCCACGCGGCCTTTCTGCTAGTGCTGCCGCCGCTAGGAAATCCCGCCGGCGGCGGCGCGGGACTCCTCCTCTTCCTGCTGATCCTGACCGAGGCCAACGACGTCGCCCAGTATGTCTGGGGCAAGCTTGCCGGGCGCCGCAAGGTCATCCCGAAGGTGAGCCCCGGCAAGACCTGGGAGGGCCTCGTCGGCGGCGTTGCGACGACGGCGGCGCTGGCGACCCTCCTGGCGCCCTGGTTGACGCCGCTCACCCTGCAGGACTCGGTGATCGTCGGCCTGCTGCTCGGCGCGGCGGGATTCGTCGGGGATATCACCATCTCCGCCATCAAGCGCGATCTCGGCATCAAGGACAGCGGCGCCATGCTGCCCGGCCATGGCGGCATCCTCGATCGCCTCGACAGCCTCACCTACACGGCGCCGCTGTTCTTCCACGTCCTGCGGTATTTCTACTACTGAGTTGTGAGTTATGAGCCGTGAGTGGTGAGCAATGAGATTCTTGCTCTTGTTGACGGGCCGTGCGGTTCGTTAGTGCTGATTGCTCACAACTCACAACTCACAACTCGCGCCTCATGACTCCCCTCCTGCGCCACCTCTTCTTCCTGCTTGTCGTCCGGCCGCTGGTGCTCCTCGGACTCGGAGTCAATGCCCGTCATCGCGACAGGCTGCCGGCCGTCGGTCCGGCGATCGTTGCCGCCAACCACAACAGCCATCTCGACACGCTCGTGCTGATGACGCTGTTTCCCGCATCGCTGTTGCCGCGGCTGCGGCCTGTGGCGGCGGCCGACTACTTCCTGCGCGGGCGCGGGCTCGCCTGGTTCGCGCGGAACATCATCGGCATCGTTCCACTCGCCCGCGATGCGGGGGCGAGCCAGGGCGATCCGCTCGCGGGGTGCGACGCGGCGCTCGCCGCCGGCGCGATCCTGATCCTGTTCCCCGAAGGCTCGCGCGGGCAGCCCGAGCGGATGGGCGCCTTCAAGACGGGCATCGCGCACCTCGCCCGGCGGCATCCGCAGGTGCCGGTCGTGCCCGTGTTCCTGCACGGCCTGGGCAAGGTGCTGCCTCGGGGCGAGATCCTGCCGGTGCCGTTCTTCGTCGATGTCTTCGTCGGCGCGGCGATCCGCTGGACCGGCGACAAGTCGGGCTTCATGGCCGAGCTCGACCGGCGCATCCAGGCGCTGGCGCAGGAAGGGCAGTTCCCAGCGTGGGACTGAGCGTCGCCGCGCTGCTCTGGGGCTTCGCCGAAGCGACGCTGTTCTTCATCGTGCCGGACGTGCTGTTGAGCGCCATCGCCGTCCGGCGCGGACGCGCCGCCGCTCTACGCGCCACAGGCTGGACTGTCGTCGGCGCCCTGCTCGGCGGCGCGCTCATGTACCGGTGGGGCGCCCAGGATCTCGCCGGCGCCATTGCCGCCCTCGACCGGCTGCCGGCCATCGCCCCCGCCATGATCGCCGCCGCCGGCGACGAGCTGGCGCGATCGGGACTCGTCGCCATGGCGGCGGGTGCGCTGAGCGGCATCCCCTACAAGATCTACGCCGTGATGGCGCCCGATGCCGGAATCGGTCTCGGCCTGTTTCTCGCGGCCTCGATCCCGGCGCGCGCCGTGCGCCTGATCCTGGTGGTGCTGATCGCGGCCGGGCTCAACAACTGGCTGGCCCGCCGATGGAGCCTGCGGCGTCGCTGTGTCTTGCTGGCGGCGATCTGGGCGGCCTTCTACGCAGCTTATTTCGGTGTCATGCCCGATTAGTGACTTTGGGAATGAGATTGCATGCCCGCCTGTGCGTCCTTCGACAAGCTCAGGATGAGGAAGAATTTTTGCGGCAGAAAGAAAAATCCTCATCCTGAGCTTGTCGAAGGACGCACCCTGTCGATCCAAGCCTCCCGTCCGAACGGTCAAGGCGATTCAGTTGATTTCGCTCAAAGCCGCTTCGCCTCGGCCAGGAAGTCGGCGATCTTCTGCGGGTCCTTTTGTCCCGGCCGGCTCTCGACGCCCGACGAGACGTCGACGACGCGCGCGCCGGAAATGCCCACGGCCTCCGCGAGATTGGCGGCCGTCAAGCCGCCCGACAGCATCCAGGGCAGCGGCCAGGCGCGACCGGCCAGCAGCCGCCAGTCGAAGGAGAGCGCGTTGCCGCCGGGCAGGGCCCCGGTCATCTGCGGCGGCGCCTTGGCGTCGAACAGCAGCCAGTCGGCATGGCCGATATAGCTGTCGGCCGCGGCGAGATCGGCGGCCGCGGCGATGGTCACCGCCTTCATGACCGGCAAGGCGAAACGCCGCTTGATCTCGTCCACGCGCGCCGGCGTCTCCCGTCCGTGCAGCTGCAGCATGTCCAACGGGACTTGATCGAGCACCTCGCCGATGCGCGCGTCGGGATCGTCGACGAACAGGCCGACTTTCGTGATGCTGGCCGGAACCGCGGCGGCGAGCACTGCAGCGGCGTCCGCCGTCAGCGCCCGCAGACTCGGCGGGTAGAAGACGAAGCCGACGAAACCGGCGCCGCCGCCGATCGCTGCTTCGAGCGCGGCCACGCTGTTGATGCCGCAGATCTTCGCGCTCACGGGCATCGGGCGATGCGGGTCAGGCTGCCGGCGCGGCCGCCGCCACTTCCGCCGCGATTCGCCGTGCCGCAGCCGCGGGATCGTCGGCGGCCGTGATCGGCCGGCCGATCACCAGATAGTCGGCGCCGCGCCGCGCCGCCTCGGCCGGCGTCATCACCCGCTTCTGGTCGCCCACCCCGGTCGAGGCCGGCCGGATGCCCGGGACGACCAGCAGGAACCCGCTGCCGCATTCGGCGCGCAACGCCTCGATCTCGTGCGGCGAGCAGACGACGCCGTCGAGGCCGCAGTTTCGGGCCAGGGCGGCGAGCCGCCGCGCCTGGTCGGCGATCGGCCCGCGCTGCCCGATGTCATCCAACTCGGCCTCCGCGAGGCTCGTGAGCACGGTCACGGCGACGAGCCGCGGGCGCGCGGCGCCGGTTTTCGCCGCGGCCTCGCCGGCCGCGTCCACGGCCGCGCGCAGCATCGCCGCGCCGCCGGACGCATGCACCGTCAGCAGAGCCGGCCGCAGCGGGACCACGGCCCGCACGGCGCCGGCCACGGTGTTGGGAATGTCGTGCAGCTTGAGGTCGAGGAACAGCGGCGCGCCGCTCGAGGCGACGGTGCGCACGCCGCCGGGACCGTTGGCGGCAAAGAATTCCAGTCCCAGCTTGATTCCCGCGACGGTGTCGCGCGTGGATGCCGCCTGTGCGGCGGCGGTCGAGACATTGGTGGTGTCGATGGCGAGGAAGATTTGCGTCGGCATGGGGCGGCCTCCGAACGGGTGGCCGGCTTTTACCCCAGGGAAGCCTCAATGGCCAGCCAGCCGTTGGGCGACGGCATCGGCGTCGCTCGTTCCGCTCACGGCCTCCGCCACCAGTTCGCCGGTCAGGGCGCCGAATTTGAAGCCGTGGCCTGAGCAGGCGCTGACGATCCACAGCCGGTCGCGGCGCTCGAGGATGAAGCGGTCGTTCGGTGCGATGGCGTAGAAGCAGCTGCGCAGGGTCTTCACGTGGTAGGTGCCGAGATCGGCCACGGCGCCGCGCAGATGCCCCATGAGCTGCGCCGCCTCGTCGCTTGCCAGGCCGCGGTCGCGATCGGGATCGCCCGGCCGTCGGTGGGCGGCGATGCCGAACTTGAGGTTGGTGCCGGCCACCGGCGGCACCGCATAAATGTCGCCGGCGACGCCCAGATCGACGATGGCCGGCGCCGTCGCCCAGGTCGCGATCAGCCGCAGCGGCGGCTCGAGATAGAGCAGGACGTTGCGTACGGGCGTCACCCGGCCGGCATAGTCCGGGAGGAGGCGGTCGAGCCAGGCGCCCGCCGCGACCACCACCGCGTCGGCGGTCCTGGATGTCCCGTCCTTCAGCCGGATGGTGCCGCGCCCGGTGTCGATGCCGACCACGGGGCAGTTGGCATGGCGCTGGACGTGAAGTCCGGCTAGCAGCGTGATCAGGTCGGTCAGGATGCGCTCGGCGAACAGGACGCCGCCGCGCCGGGTGCGGATCGCATAGGCCGCCTTCGTCAGCAGGAAGGGCCAACGGCTCGCCACTTCCTTGGAGTCGAAGCGCTCATAAGGCAGGCCGACCATGTCGAGCGTACGGCGCGCCCGGTCCGTCCAGTCGTCGATGCGCGTGGAGATGGCCAGCGCGCCGGTCTCGGCATAGTGCCGCCGGCCGATCGCGGCCCACAGCCGCTCCCAGGCGGCGAAGGCGTCGTCCACCATCCGGCAATAGCCGGGCTGGTCCGGATAGAAATAGCGGATGAGGCGATGCTCGTCGTCCGACGCGCCGAGCGGATTGGGCAGCCCGCCCTGATCGAACAGCTCGACCTTGTGATCGGCGCGCGCGAGCGCCCAGGCAGTGCAGAGGCCGACTATACCGCCGCCGACGACGAGGACGTGCATGGGGCCTCCTGCCTGGGCGCAGTCCGACCGACGATCCAGCGCCGCGTCTATAGAAGACCGGCGACGAGCTTGGTGCGATGCGGTTGACTGGCGTCGATCACGTTGGCCGGCTGGTTGCGGCGCAGCTCGTCGATCTGGCGCAGCAGCGCCGAGTTTCGGTTGGCGAGGTCGCGCGCCCGCCGCCGGCGCTCATGCCCGGCCAGCCAGGCGATGCAGGTGCCGATCACGACACCGACGAACAGGCTGGCGAGGATGACGGCGAAGGCGGGCATCGTGCCCGACCATAGGCCGAGCCGGATCTCGACGGTGGCGGCGTTGAACACCGCCAGCAGGATGGTCCCCACCGACAGGACGATGACCGCGATGATCCAGGCAAATCGTTTCATCGTCGTTCCGAAGACGGCGCGTGTCGGTCCACGGCCCGTGGCGGCGACTCAGGAATCCTGCGACTCCCCGGCATCGGGCTCCTTGCCGTTGAGCCGATCGCGGAGCTGCTTGCCGGTCTTGAAGAACGGGATCGTCTTCTGCGACACCGGAACGGGCGCCCCGGTCCGGGGATTGCGGCCGAGGCGGGCCTCGCGCTTCTTGATCGAGAAGGCGCCGAAGCCACGCAGCTCCACCCGGTCGCCGCGGGCCAGCGCCGCCGATATCTCATCGAAGATGGTGCCGACGATGCGCTCCACGTCGCGATGATACAAATGCGGATTGAGCTCGCCGATGCGCAGGATCAATTCCGACTTCGTCATGATGGGCAGCCCCCTGGAAGCCCGCAGCAAGACCTTGGAATGTTCGCCAAAGGTGCCAAACCCGGCTCTCAGCGTCAAGGATAACCCTCTCAAATATCTCTGTTTTCTGTATACGCCCGGCGCGAAACGACTGAGAGGCCCGGCCAGGCGGCCGGGCCCCTCATCTTGCGCCTATTCCGGATAGGCTGGAACGGCCCGGGCGGTCAGGATTTGGCCTGCTCGCCCGCCTCGTCGCCGCCCTTCTTCTTGCCCTTGGCTTCGGCGGCCTCGGCCTTGCTTTTCTGCGCCTTGGACAGCGCCGCGCCGAGGATATCGCCCAGGCTGGCGCCGGAGTCGGACGAGCCGTAATCGGCCATCGCCTGCTTCTCCTCGTCCACCTCGCGCGCCTTGATCGACAGCGTCAGCTTGCGCGTCTTGGCATCGATCGCGGTGATCTTGGCGTCGACCTTCTCGCCGATGGCGAACCGGTCCGGGCGTTGCTCGCTGCGTTCGCGCGACAGGTCGGCCTTGCGGATGAAGCCGGTCACGCCGTCGCCGAGCGATACCTCGATCCCGTTCTCCTGCACCGCCGATACGGTGCCGGTGACGACGTCGCCCTTCTTGTGTTGGCTGGCCGCAGCCGCGAACGGATCGTCCGACAGCTGCTTGATGCCGAGGCTGATGCGCTCCTTCTCGACGTCGACATCGAGGATCTTCACCCGGGCCATGTCGCCCTTCTTGAAGCCCTTGATCGCCTCCTCGCCCGACTTCTGCCAGTCGAGGTCCGAGAGGTGCACCATGCCGTCGATCTCGCCGGGCAGGCCGACGAACAGGCCGAACTCGGTGATGTTCTTGACCTCGCCCTCCAGCACGGTGCCGACCGGATGCTTCTCGACGAAGCTCTGCCACGGGTTGTCCAGGCACTGCTTGAGGCCCAGGCTGATGCGCCGCTTCTGCGGGTCGACGTCCAGCACCATGACCTCGACCTCCTGGCTGGTCGAGACGATCTTGCCGGGATGCACGTTCTTCTTGGTCCAGCTCATCTCGGAGACGTGCACCAGGCCCTCGATGCCCGGCTCCAGCTCGACGAAGGCGCCGTAGTCGGTGATGTTGGTGACGCGTCCCGTGAATTTCGCGCCGACCGGGTATTTGAGCTCGACGCCCTCCCAGGGATCGGCCTCGAGCTGCTTCATGCCGAGGGAGATGCGCTGCGTCTCTGGATTGAAGCGGATCACCTGCACCTTCACGGTCTGACCGATATGCAGCGCCTCCGACGGATGGTTGATGCGCCGCCAGGCGATGTCCGTGACGTGCAGCAGACCGTCGACGCCGCCGAGGTCGACGAAGGCGCCGTAGTCGGTGAGGTTCTTCACCACGCCCTGGAGCACCTGGCCCTCTTTCAGGCTGGCCACCAGCTCCGAGCGCTGCTCGGCGCGGCTCTCCTCGAGCACGGCGCGCCGCGACACCACGATGTTGCCGCGCGAGCGGTCCATCTTCAGGATCTGGAAGGGCTGCGGCGTGCCCATGAGCGGGCCGACGTCGCGCACCGGGCGGATGTCGACCTGGCTGCCGGGCAGGAAGGCCACGGCGCCCGAGAGGTCGACGGTGAAGCCGCCCTTGACGCGGCCGAAGATCACGCCGGTCACCCGCTGATTGTCCTTGAAGCTCTTCTCGAGCAGCGTCCAGGCCTCCTCGCGGCGCGCCTTCTCGCGGCTCAGGACGGCCTCGCCGTTCTTGTCCTCCATGCGCTCGAGGTAGACCTCGACCTGGTCGCCGACCTTGATCTCCGGCCGTTGGCCGGGCGCGGCGAATTCCTTCAATTGCACGCGGCCTTCGGATTTGAGGCCGACATCGATCAGGGCGCTGTCGCCGTCGATGGAGACAACGGTGCCTTTGAGGACGCTGCCCTCGAGTCCGCCGCTGCCGCCGAAGGATTCCTGCAGTAGCGCGGCAAAGTTTTCTTTGGGTGGGATGGTCGCGGTCGCGGCTTTTGCCATAGTCAGTCGAGTTCCTTTCCTTAGCTATTCCGGCCGACCGGTTGTCTCCGGCGGTCTTCAAAACATCCAGGCCACCCCGGCCCCCACGCGCGGGTGGCCGGGCGGCAACTCGTGATCTGGTCCTCCAGGGCTGGCTCGGTCCGGTGCCCAGTCGCCGGATGCTAGGCCAGCATGGTCAGCGTCTCGCCCCGCCAGCGCCGGCCGACGAAAGTGACGGCGACGGCCAGGGCCGCCTCCGCATTCAGCGCGGTGGTGTCGAGCACCAACGCATCCGGCGCCGGGGTCAAGGGCGCGACGTTGCGCGTCGCATCGCGTTCGTCGCGCTCTTTCATGTCCTGCAGAACGCGCGCATATATACTCTTGCCGTTCCGGGCAAGCAACTCCCGGTGCCGGCGCTGGGCCCGGGCCTCCAGGCTGGCGGTCACGAACAGCTTCACCGGCGCGTCCGGGCACACCACCGTGCCGATGTCCCGGCCGTCGAGGACGGCGCCGCGGACCTGGCCGTCGGGGCCGGGCGGCGGCGCCGCGGCAAAGCGGCGCTGCAGGCCCAGCAGGGCCGCGCGGACGGCCGGCAGGGCGGCCACCCTCGAGGCGGCCTGGGCCACCGCGTCGTCGCGCAGTCCCGGCGCCTCCAGTTCGGCGAATTCGATGGCCTGGGCGGCGGCCTCGGCCGCCGCGGCATGGCTCGGATCCTGGCCGGCCGCCAGGACCCGGGCCGCCACGGCCCGGTAGAGCAGCCCGGTATCCAGGAAGGCGAGGCCGAAATGCCGGGCGAGGCCGCGGGCCAGCGTCCCCTTGCCCGCGGCGGAGGGGCCATCGACGGCAATGACGAGGAGGCCGCGGGCGCCGGTTGTCGTGCCCGTCATCGGCCCGCCGCGGCCCGTTCGCCGGCCATCGGCTCGATCGCAGCCCCGAGGCCGTTCATCAACGGCAGGAAGCCGGGAAAGCTGGTCTCGATCGGCGACCCGTCGTCGATCTCCACCGGCTGCGCCGCCACGCTGCCCAGGACCAGGAAGGCCATGGCGATGCGGTGGTCCAGATGGGTCACGATCCGCCCGCCGCCGCGCGGGCGGCCACCGTTGCCGTGTACGACCAGGCTGTCGGGGCCGTCCTCGACGGCAACGCCGCAGGCCCGGAGCCCGGCCGCGATCGCGGCCAGCCGGTCGCTCTCCTTGACCCGCAGCTCGCCCAGCCCGCGCATCACCGTGGTGCCAGCGGCGCCGGCCGCCGCCACCGCCAGGACCGGATATTCGTCGATCATGGACGGCGCCCGCGCCGCCGGAACCTCCACCCCGCTCAGGCGGTGCCCGCGCACGCGGATGTCGGCGGTCGGCTCGCCGGCCTCCCGGCGCCGCCCGTCGAAGGCGATGTCGGCGCCCATCTCGCGCAGCGTCTCGATCAGGCCGATTCGGTGCGGGTTGATGCCGACGCCGGCGAGCGTCACGTCCGAACCCGGCAGCAGCGCCGCGGCGACGAGCGGGAAGGCCGCGGAGGAGGGATCGGCCGGCACCGCGAGGCGGCGTCCCGAAATCTCCGGCTGGCCGACGATCGTCGTGCGGCGCCCCGCGTCCGTCATCTCGACACGCAGCTCGACGCCGAACTGGCGCAGCATCAGCTCGGTGTGGTCGCGCGTCGGCTCGGGCTCGATCACCGCGGTCTCGCCGCGGGTATTGAGGCCCGCCAGCAGGACGGCTGATTTCACCTGGGCCGAGGCCACCGGCAGGCGGTAGCTGATCGGCACCGGCTCGGCCGTGCCGATGATCGCCAGCGGCAGCCGGCAGCCGTCGCGGGCGACGATCCGCGCGCCCATCTCCTGCAGCGGCTTGGCGACCCGCACCATCGGCCGGCCGCGCAGCGAGGCATCGCCGGTGAGAAACGCCGTCAGCGGGTGGGTGGCGAGCAGCCCCATCAGCAGGCGCGCGCCGGTGCCGGCATTGCCGAGGTCGAGGACCTCGGCGGGCTCCTGCAGTCCGCCGATGCCACGGCCCCGCACCCGCCAAGTGCCGTCATCCTCGCGCACGGCGCTGGCGCCGAGCGCGCGCATGGCCGCGGCCGTGCGCAGCACGTCTTCGCCCTCCAGCAGGCCTTCGATCCTGGTCTCGCCCACCGCAAGGGCACCCAGCATCAGTGCGCGGTGCGAGATCGACTTGTCGCCGGGCGCGCGGGCGGCGCCGGAAAGGGCGCCGGTCGGCCTGGACCGAAGCGGGTGCAAGCGGGCCTCCAAGGCTGGCGGGCGACAGCCGCCGCCATGTAAAAAGCGGCCGCGGCCGGGTGTTTGCGGCGGCTCTCTACCACATTCGCCGCGGCCGCGCACGGGTGGCGGTGCATTGGATTTCGAGCGGCGGACGGTCCGAATTAATCTTTTGACAGGGGCCGGGCGACGTGGCAAAGGCCTGCCCTTCCGAAATCCATCGTTCCGACGAGGGAGACCGCCGTGGTGAAACCGGCCTGGGGAATGAAACGCACGTGCCAGAGTTGCGGCGTGCGCTTCTACGATCTGCAGCGCGATCCCATCATCTGCCCGAAATGCGCGACCGTCTACGATCCCGATGCGGTGTCGCGCACGCGTCGCGGCCGCACCACCGCCGCGGCCGCCAAGCCGGCGCCGCGCGCACCGGTGCCGGAGCTGGTCGAGGCGCCGGGCGAAGCCGTCGCCCCGGAGCTCGAGGATGCCGAGCTGGAGATCGCCGAGGAGGAAACCGAGGGCGAGGACGTGATCGAGGACACCGAGGATCTGCCCGAGGACGACAACGACGTCACCGAGGTGATCGAGAACGTCGACGAGGAGGAGCGCTGAAGGTCCTTAAGCCGCGGAAGCCGGCGGCATTTTCCGCTTGAATCGTCAGGGCCGGGTTCCTAGGTTCACTGCCGGACTGCGGACGGCCGCAGCACCGCCGCTCCCGTCTCCGGGGCCATAGCTCAGCTGGGAGAGCGCTACAATGGCATTGTAGAGGTCACCGGTTCGATCCCGGTTGGCTCCACCAGGTTTCGAAGGGCTCAGCCATATGCCGGCTGGGCCCTTCGTGTTTCGCGCGACGCCGATGGTTCCGATGCCGCCTCCCGTCCGCTGGTGCGATGGCGGCGGAAGGCGTAGGATGGCCGCGGGTGGAGGACAATGAGGACGAGCGCGCCTCTCGGGGTGTTGCGGCAATCCATGTGCGGGATTGCGGCGATCGCCTTGTGTGCGTTCCTGCTGCGGCCGGCTTGGGCCGACCAGGCGGTGTCGGACGCTCCCGAAGACGATCCGGAGGAGCGGCTGGAGGCGATCCTGCCGGCGCCCGAGGTGTGGATCGGCGATTTCGACGGCATCCGCGAGCGCCGCCAGCTACGCATCCTCGTCCCCTACAGCAGGACGTTCTTCTTCATCGACCGCGGTACGCAGCGCGGCACCGACGTCGATTTCGGCCTGGCGCTCGAAAAGTGGCTCAACAAGAAATACACCAAGCCCAGGGGGCCCGGCATCCGCGTGGTCTTCATTCCCACGCGCCGCGACCGGCTCATCCCGGCGCTGCTGGAAGGGCTCGGCGACATCGCCGCCGGCAATCTGACGGTGACCGAGCGCCGGCGGCAACGCGTCGACTTCACCATCCCCTGGATCACCGGCGTGCGCGAGGTGCTGGTGACCGGCCCGGCGGCGCCGGTCGTCACCCGGCTTGAGGACCTTGCCGGGAAGGAGATCCGCGTGCGCTACTCCAGCAGCTACTACGATCACCTCCTGCAGCTGAACGAGACGCTGGCGTCGCTCGGCCTGCCCGCGATGGTCCTGTCGCCGGCCGACGAGGACCTCGAGGACGAGGATCTCCTGGAGATGGTCGAGGTGGGCCTGCTGCCCTGGGCGATCGTCGACGACCACAAGGCGAAGCTCTGGGTGCAGGTGTTCGAGCGCATCGTCGCGCGCGAGGACATCGCCGTGCACGAGGGCGGCGACATCGCCTGGGCCGTGCGCCCCGGCAGCCGGCTCCTCCTGGCCGAGCTCGACCCGTTCCTGGAGAAGCACCGGCTGCGGACGTCCCTCGGCAACCAGATCTTCCGCCGCTACCTGCAATCGACCGAGTTCGTCAAGAACGCGACGTCGGTCGAGGAGATGGAAAGGTTCGAGCGCGTCGTCGCGCTGTTCCAGAAATACGGCGAGGACTATGGCTTCGACTACCTGATGCTGCTGGCGCAGGGCTATCAGGAATCCGGTCTCGATCAGTCGGTGCGCAGCCCGCGCGGCGCCGTCGGCATCATGCAGCTGCTGCCGAAGACCGCGGCGAGCGACCCGATCAACATTCGCGACGTGGCCGCGGATCCCGAGAGCAACATCCATGCCG
Organism: Dongiaceae bacterium; assembly: GCA_050180895.1. Taxonomy (GTDB): domain Bacteria; phylum Pseudomonadota; class Alphaproteobacteria; order Dongiales; family Dongiaceae; genus JBGPEQ01. Next base: position 58,672 of record JBFXDS010000013.1, on the reverse strand, counting down.
GCGCGAAGTACATGCGTCATCTCGTCGACACCTATCTCGACGATCCCGCGCTGGACGACAAGAATCGGACGCTGATGGCCTTCGCCGCCTACAATGCAGGCCCCGGCAACCTGCGGAAGTTCCGCCGCCTTGCCGAAAAGTCCGGGCTCGACCCGAATGTCTGGTTCCACAATGTCGAGCTTGGCGCGGCGAAGATCGTCGGACAGGAAACCGTCCGTTACGTCGCCAACATCTACAAGTACTACGTCGCCTACAAGCTCGCCACCGAGCGCCAGGCCGAGCGCGCCGCGGAGCGGGACCGCGCGAAGGCGACGCTGGACGTCCCGCAGTGACGCGCGCCGCGTCTTGGATCGGGCGGGGCGGCGCCCGTGCTCACCAGCGCAGCGCCGCCGTGTGCACCGGCGCGTCCCACAGCCGGGTCAGCTCGGCGTCGAGCGCGGTCACCGTGAGCGAGCAGCCGGCCATCTCCAGCGAGGTGCAGTAGTTGCCCACCAGCGCGCGCGCGATCGTCAGGCCCTTGGCTTCGAGCTGCCGTTTGGCCGCGTCGAACATCAGATAGAGCTCCATGGCCGGCGTGCCGCCATAGCCGTTGACCAGCAGCAGCACCTCGCTGCCCGCCGGCGCGCCGAGGTCGCCCGTGATCACCGTCATCATCTCCGCGGCGATGTCGTCGGCGGGCTTGTGCTTGACGCGGCGGCGGCCGGGCTCGCCATGGATGCCCACGCCCATCTCGATCTCGTCGCCGCCGAGTTCGAAGGTGGGCTTGCCGGCCGCCGGCACCGTGCAGGAGGTGAGCGCCACGCCCATGGAGCGCGTGCGGCCGTTGACGCGGTCGCCCAGCTCCTTCAGCACCGCCAGCGGCCGGTTCTCCTCGGCCGCGGCGCCGACGATCTTCTCCACGATGACGGTGCCGGCGACTCCGCGCCGGCCGGTCGTATAGGTCGAGTTCTCGACGGCGACGTCGTCGTTGGTCTTCACCGTCGCGTGCGGAAACTCGAGCAGTTCCGTCGCCATCTCGAAGTTCATCACGTCGCCTTCGTAGTTCTTGACGATGAACAGCACGCCGGCGCCGCCATTCACCGCCTGCGCCGCCGCCGCCATCTGGTCGGGCGTCGGTGAGGTGAAGACGGCGCCGGGGCAGGCGGCGTCGAGCATGCCCAGGCCGACGAAGCCGGCATGCATCGGCTCGTGCCCGGAGCCGCCGCCGGAGATGAGCGCCGCCTTGCCGCGTTTCGTCGCGGCGGCGCGCGTGACATAGGCCGGGTCGGCATGCACCTTGACGATGTCGCCATGGGCGGCGCCGAAGCCGCGCAGCGCCTCGTTCAGCACGTCGTCGACGCGATTGACGAACTTCTTCATCACCGCTTCCTCCGCTTGTCCGTGTCGTTGGTTGCCGCCTGCTCGGCGCGCTGGGCGAGCCGGATGGTGCGCGCCGCGAAATCCAGGATCATCGCCTCGACGTCGCGCGCCGTCGCTTCCGTGCCGAACTGGGGCAGGGCGATGCGCAGCTCGTGCGGCGCGTTCGCCGCGCGCGGCGGCCGCTGCATGCGGTCGGGATGGGCCAGGCGGTAGAGCGCCAGGAACTGCTCGCGCTCCGCCGGCGCCAGGTGGCAGATCTCGAAGATGGCCGGCAGGTCGGCCGCCGGGATCGGCACGCTGTAGGAGGGGTTGGTGATCTGCGAGACGAAGCTCTTGTGCTTGCCGAGCGCCATGGCCAGCCGGCCGCGCAGGCCGGAGGGCCGCCGGTCGATGACGCCGCGCAGCAGCGTCTTGTAGCGGGCGATCTGCTCGGCCCGGTCGCCGCCTTCGCCGTCAGCCATCGGCCGGCCCCATGGCGGCGATCGCCAGCTTGACGCGGCCGAGCGCGGCCGGCGCCACCGAGAGGCGCCGCAGTCCGGCGGCGAGCAGCTGCTTTGCCAGCGCGGGATCGGAGGCCATGTCGCCGCACAGCGAGACCGGCTTGCCCGCGGCCGCGCCGTGAGCGACCACCTGCCGGATCAGGCGCAGCACGGCCGGATGGCCGGGATCGTTCAGCGCCGCCACGCGCCCGCCGCCGTCGCGCGACGCCGCCATGACGTATTGCGTCAGGTCGTTGCTGCCGATGGAGTAGAAATCCACGTCGATCAGGTCGATGGCGATGGCCGCCGCCGGCGTTTCCACCATGATGCCGAGCGGCGGCATGGCGGCGGGCACGCCCGCGCGCTGCAGCTCGGCCAGAACCTCGGCAAACACCGTCCGCGCTTCCGCCACCTCGCCGGCGGTCGCGACCATCGGCAGCATGACGCGCAGCGGCCAGCCGACGGCGGCGCGCAGCAGCGCGCGCACCTGCGGGCGGAACAGCTCCGGTTTTTCCAGGCACAGACGGATTCCCCGCAGGCCGAGGAACGGGTTGCTCTCCGCTGCCAGGTTGATACCGGGCAGCGGCTTGTCGCCGCCGACGTCGAGCGTGCGGATGACGGCCGGCTTGCCGCCCAGGCGGTCGAGGAGGCCGGCATAGGCCGCGTACTGCTCTTCTTCGCTCGGCAGCCGCGGGCGGCCGATGAACAGGAACTCCGTGCGCATCAGCCCGACGCCGTCGCTCGCCTGCAGGATCGCGTCGCTGACCGCGGCGGGATCGTCGACATTGACCATCGTCTCGATGCGCTCGCCCGCCGCCGTCGCTGCCGGACGCGACAGTGCGTCCTGCGCGCGCCGGTCCAGGTCCTGCGCCGCGGCGATCCGGTCGGCATAGCGCGCGCGCGTCGCCTGACCCGGCGACAGCACGAGCAGGCCGTCCTGCGCGTCGAGCACGGCGTCGTCGGCCAGGGCCGGCTCGGCGCCGAGGCCGGTGAGCAGCGGCACGCCCCGCGCGCGCGCCAGCATGGCGACATGGCTGGCGCGGCTGCCCGCCACCAGGGCGGCGCCGCCCAGCCGCTGCCAGTCGAACGACAGGAACACCGAGGGCGTCATGTCGTCGGCCAGGAGGATCGCGCTGTCCGGCAGGGCTTGCTGCGGCGTATCGCTGGTGCCGCTCAGCGCGCCGATCACGCGGTCGCGGAGATCCGTCAGGTCGGCGGCGCGGGCGCGGAAATAATCGTCCTCGGCGCTCTCGTAGACGGCGATCTGCTCGCCGACCGCCGCGGCCAAGGCGCCGGTCGCCCCGCTGCCCTGGTCGATCGCCAGGATGGCGGCCTCGGCGAGCGTCGGGTCGTCCAGCAATGCGAGCTGGAATTCCAGGATGTCGGCGCCCATGGCGTCGTTGGCGGCGACGAGGGCCGACAACTCCTCCTTCGCCTGTGCGATCGCGGCCTCCAGCCGGCTCTTCGCCGCCGCCGGCGATTCGTTGGCATCATCGACGGCGCGCACGCGCGGCGCCAGCCGTACCAGCGCGCCCATGGCCAGACCGGGGGAAGCGGGCTCGCCGCGATAGGTCTGCTCAGCTGCCGGCCGCGGCTTCATCGAAGTTCCGCTCGACCAGGGCGCTCAGCGCCGCCAGCGCCGGCGCGGCGGCTTCGCCCTTGGCCTCCAGCTCCAGCACCGTTCCCGTCCGCAGCTTCAGCCCCATCACCTTGACGATGCTCTTGGCGTCGACCCACTCGCCGTCCGGTGAGCCGCGCAGGCGGATCTCCGCCGCGAAGGACTTGGCCAGCTTGGTCAGCTTCACCGCCGGCCGCGCATGCAGCCCGATGGGGTGGGTGATGGTGACGCTCGCGGTGACGGCGGTCATGGCGACAGCTCCTCCGCGGTCGCGCAGACCTGCTCCAGCGACGAGCCGCCCGCGGCTTCCGTCGCCGCGATCACCGCGCCCTCGACCACCGGCGCGTTGCAGATGCGCACCCGCTCGCCGCGCGCCGGGTCCAGCATCTCGACCGCCATCTCCGCGTTCATCTCGGCGCCGCCGAGATCGACGAACACCGCGACTCCCGCCTCGCTCCAGATCGAGTCGATGGCCTCGCGGATCTTGATGGGATCGGTGCCGAGGTCGCCCGCCGGGTTGCCGCCGGTGAAGGCGCAGGGCACCTCGTCGCCGACCATCTGCCGCACCATGGCGGCGGCGCCGCGGGCGACGTCCGGCGAGTGCGAGACGATGACGATGCCGACGACCTGGCTCATGCCCGCCCCTCGATCGCGTCACAGACGGCCTCGATCATGAGCTGGCTCGAGCGGGCGCCGGGATCGACATGGCCCTTCGAGCGCTCGCCCAGGAACGAGGCGCGGCCGCGGATGGCCTGCAGCGGCGCGGTCGCCGCGGCCGCATCGGCCGCGCGCTGCCGCAGGGTCGCGGTCAGGCCGTCGCCGCCGGCCTCCAGCGCATCGGCCACCGGCCCCAGCACGTCCAGCATCGTCTTCATCCCGATATCCGACTTGCCGCGCGCCTTGACCGCGTCGAAGGCGGCGCGGAACGCGCCCGCCAGTTGCGCGCGGTCGGGAATGTCGGCCAGGCCCTTGCCCAGGCTCATGAACAGGGTGCCGTAGAGCGGGCCGGAGGCGCCGCCGACCTTGGTGACGAGATGCATGCCGGCGGCCTTCAGGGCCTCGCCCAGCGGCTTCTCCGCGAGCGTGTCGAGATCGGCCAGCACGGCGTCCAACCCCCGCTTCATGTTGATGCCATGGTCGCCGTCGCCGATCGCCTGATCGAGCGCCGTCAGCTCCTCCGCATGCGCGACGACCCGCTCCGCCACGGTCTTGATGAGCCGGCGCCGGAGGTCGTGAACGTCCGCGGTCATCTGAACCTCCGGCAAGAGACGGGGATCAGCAAGGTGCGTCCTTCGACAAGCTCAGGATGAGGGGATTTCTTTGTGCCACCAAAATTCTCCCTCATCCTGAGCTTGTCGAAGGACGCACCGCGCGCCTGCAACGATTTCTCCGCGTCTCTCCGCGTGCCAAGTCTCTTTTTGCCGGTCATGCTGCCTACGTCCCCACCCGCCGGCCGTCCGCGTCGAAGAACAGCGGCTGCTGCAGTTCGATACCCAGCGAGTCGCCCTGTTTCAAGGCGCTGTGGCCCTCCACCAGCAGGACCATGGTCCGCTCGCCGACCTGCAGATGCAGATGGCTCTGGTCGCCCAGATGCTCCAGCCGCTGCACCAGCCCCACGGTCGTCCCGTTGGTCGGCCGCTCGATCAGCCGGATATGCTCGGTCCGCGCGCCGACCGTCGCGGCGCCCGCCGGGGCCGGCACCGAAACGGCGCCCACCGGCAGCAGGTTGATGCGGGGAATGCCGAGCCGCGTGGCGACGTAAGCGTCGACGGGGTCCTCGTAGATCTGCCGCGGCGTCCCGAACTGGACGAGGCGGCCCTCGCGCAGCACGCCGATATGCGTCGCCATGGTCATGGCCTCGATCTGGTCGTGCGTCACATAGAGCACGGTGGCGCCGAGGTCCTGCTGGATGCGCTTCAGCTCCAGCCGCAGCTCGGCGCGCAGCTTGGCGTCGAGCGAGGAGAGCGGCTCGTCCATCAGATAGGCCGCCGGCTGGCGCACCAGCGCCCGGCCGATGGCGACCCGCTGCATCTCGCCGCCGGAGAGCTGCGTCGCCTTGTTCTTCAGCTTGTGCGGGATGCGCAGCAGCTCCGCCACCTCCTGCACGCGGCGCCGGATCGCATCCTCCGGCAGCCGCCGCGCCGGCGAGCGCAGCGGAAAGGCCAGGTTGTCGAACACGGTGAGGTGCGGATAGAGCGAGTATTGCTGGAAGACGAAGGCGATGTCGCGGGCCGCCGGCGGCAGCGCCGTGGCATCCTGGCCGCCGATGGCGACGGTGCCGGCGTCCGGCTGCTCCAGTCCGGCGACCAGCCGCAGCGTCGTCGTCTTTCCCGCCCCGGTCGGGCCGAGCAGGACGACGAAGCCGCCGTCTGGCACCGTCAGGTCGAGCGACTGCACGGCCGCGACCGGGCCGAACGATTTGCTGAGGCCCTGTGCGCGAATCTCAGCCACGGGCGGCCTCCGCCGAGGGGCGGGTGCGCAACGCGCGGCCGCTCTCGGCATCGAATACCGACAGCCGCGGCGTCCGGAAACTGAGCCCGATGGTTTCGCCCGTGCGCACGGCGACGCCGGAGGGGATGCGCGCCTTGACCCGGCCATGGCTCGTCTCGACGGTGACGATCTGCGTGGTCCCCAGATATTCCGAGCCGAACACGCGGCCGCGCAGGCCGCTGCCGTCGTCGAAGCGGATATGCTCCGGCCGCACGCCCAGCGCCATCTCGCCCGCGGCGCGGCTCTCGTCGATCGCCGGCACGGGGATGTCGGCGCCGTTCACGCGGACCGACGTGGCGCCGGCGGCGACGGCGCCGGTGAAGCGCAGGAAGTTCATCGGCGGCGAGCCGATGAAGTCGGCGACGAACATGCTGGCCGGCCGGTCGTAGATCTCCTGCGGCGCGCCGAACTGCTCGACGATGCCGTGATTCATGATCGCGATCTTGTCGGCCATGGCCATGGCCTCGAGCTGGTCGTGCGTCACATAGACGGTGGTGGCGCCCATGCGGTCGTGCAGCGCCCGCAACTCCTGGCACATGAGCTGGCGGAACTCGGCGTCGAGGGCGCCGAGCGGCTCGTCCATCAGGAACGCCTTCGGCTGGCGCACGATGGCGCGGCCGAGCGCCACCCGCTGGCGGTCGCCGCCCGACAGCCGCGACACCGGCTGGTCCAGCAGATGGTCGATGCGCAGCAGCCGCCCGGTCTCGGCGACGCGCCGGTTGCGCTCCGCCCGGCCCATGCCCTGGCACTTGAGCGGGAAGGCGATGTTCTGGCGCACGGTCATGTGCGGATAGAGGGCGAAGAGCTGGAAGACGAAGGCGATGTCGCGCTCGCGGGCGCGCCGGAACGCCACGTCCTCGCCGTCGAGCAGGATGCGGCCGGAGGTCGGCAGCTCGAGGCCGGCGATCATCCGCAGGGTCGTCGTCTTGCCGCAGCCGGAGGGGCCGAGCAGCACGAAGAACTCGCCATTGCCGACGGTCAGGTTCGAGCTCTTCACCGCCGTGAAGTCGCCGAAGCTCTTGTGCAGGTTCTCGACCCGGATCTCCGCCACGGCGAATCACTCCGGGAAATGGCTGACGATCACGAACATGACCGTGCCCGCGAGGATGGTGACGAAGGAGTAGGTGTAGAGCGTCAGCGAGAACGGCTGCATCAGCGCGATCACGCCGACGCCGATCAGCGCCGTCGCCGCGTTCTCCCAGGGACCGCGGCGGAAGATGCGGCGGAGCGTCATTTGCGCACCGCGCCGAAGGTGATGCCGCGCAGCAGGTGCTTGCGCAGCAGCACGGTGAAGATGACGATCGGCAGCAGGAACAGCGTCGTGCCGGCGCCGACCGCGGGCCAGTCGAGGCCGCCCTCGCCGATGATGGTCGGGATGAAGGGCGGCGCCGTCTGCGCCGTGCCGCTGGTCAGCAGCAGCGAGAAGGCATACTCGTTCCAGGAGAAGATCAGGCAGAAGATCGCCGTCGCCGCGATGCCGGTCGCCGCCTGCGGCAGCACGACCTTGCGGAACGCCTGGAAGCGCGTGTAGCCGTCGATCATCGCCGCCTCCTCGTACTCGCGCGGGATCTCGTCGATGAAGCCCTTGAGCAGCCAGACGGCGAGGCTGACGTTGACCGCGGTGTAGAGGATGATCAGGCCGAGATGGGTGTCGGAGAGGCCGAGCGTGCGGTACATCAGGAAGATCGGGATGGCCACGGCGATCGGCGGCATCATGCGCGTCGACAGGATGAAGAACAGCAGGTCGTCCTTCAGCGGCACCTTGAAGCGCGAGAAGCCGTAGGCCGCCAGCGTGCCCAGGAACACCGCCAGGAAGGTCGAGCCGAAGCCGACGATCAGCGAGTTCATGTAGCGCTGGCCGAAGGGCGAAGGGCCGGCGATGACCATGTTCCGCTTGCGCACCAGCGCGTCGTACCAGGTCTCCGCCGGCGGCAGGCTCTGCAGATAGTCCGGCGTCTGCCGGGTGCGCGTGGTGAAGACGTTGACGTAGCCCTCGAGCGACGGGTCGAACACTACCTTCGGCGGATAGGCGATGGAATCCGGCGGCGTCTTGAAGCCGGTGAGGAAGATCCACACGAGCGGGATCAAGGTCACGACGGCGTAGAGCACGACGGCGGCGGCGGCGATGCGCCGGCCGAGCGCCGAAGGCTCGGCGGCCGAGCGGCTGGTGTCGAGGGCGACGGCGCTCATCGCTGCTTCACCTTGTTCAGCACCTTGACGTAGATGTTCGCCGCGCCGAACACCGTCACGAACAGGATGATGGCGAAGGCGGAGCTGAAGCCGGTGCGCCACTTCTCGAACGCCTCGCGCTTGAGGTTGATGGAGGCGAGCTCGGTGACCGAGCCGGGGCCGCCGGAGGTCAGCTCCACCACCATGTCGAACATCTTGAAGTTCTCGATGGCGCGGAACAGTACGGCCAGCATCAGGAACGGCAGCACCATCGGCACGGTGATGTGCCAGAACTGACGCCAGGCCGAGGCGCGGTCCACCTCCGCCGCCTCGTAGATGTAGTCGGGGATCGAGCGCAGGCCGGCGAGGCAGATGAGCATCACATAGGGCGTCCACATCCAGGTATCGACCAGGACGATCGACCAGGGCGCCAGGGCGACGCTGCCGATCATGGTGAAGTCGGCGGCGCCGATGCCGGTGAAGAACTCGACGATGTAGTTGAAGATGCCGTTCTGCGGCTGGAACAGGTAGGTCCAGAACACGCCGACCACGGCCGGCGACAGCATCATCGGCAGCAGGATCAGAGTCGTCAGCGTGGCGTGGCCGCGGAAGCGCTTGTTGATCAGCAGCGCCAGCCCGAAGCCGAGCACCACCTGCAGCAGGATCGACCAGAAGACGAAATGGGCGGTGACCTGCAGATAGCCCCAGATGTCCTCGTTGCCGAGGATCGTCTGGTAGTTGCGCAGCCCGACCCATTGGATCGGCACGCCCGGCCGGTTCGCCCGGTAGTTGGTGAAGCTCAGATAGATCGCCCACAGCAGCGGGAAGATGTTGATCGCCAGCAGCAGCAGGATCGTCGGCGTGATGAAGATCCAGGTGATCGCCCGGTCGGACAGGCGGCGGCTGAGATGGGCCGCCATCGCCGCCGCCTGCGGCCGCGCGCCGATCGAGGAGGTGGTGGCGGTGTCAGTCATCGTTGCACAGCCGTTGTGCGTCCTTCGACAGGCTCAGGATGAGGTGCGATCTTTGTGGCACGAAGAAAGTCCCTCATCCTGAGCCTGTCGAAGGACGCACGGCGCCGATCCAACATTTTTTCCCGTGCTCCCGAATGCAATCGCGCACTGACGAATGTTCCGATGGGTACATGGATCGCAGCGGCGAAGCTAGGCCGGAGCGCCGCCCGGCCGGCCTTTCGACCGGCCGGGTGCGATCCGGTCACGTCGGCAATGCTATTGGGTCAGCTTGCCGTCGTCGACGAAGACTTGCGTCCAGTCCTCGATCAGCTTGTCGAGCGCTTCCTGCGCCGTGCCGACGTCGGCGACGACGAAGTCATGCACCCGCTTCTGCATCGCCTGCATGAGCTCGGCGTAGGTCGGCTCCTGCCAGAAGTCCTGCACGCCGCTCATCGCCTTCAGGAAGTCGGCGGCGAAGGGCGCCGTGTTGGGGAAGTTCGGGTCCTCGAGCACGGCCTTGTGGCAGGAATAGCCGCCCAGCGACCACCACTTCTTCTGCACCTCCGGGTCGGCGAACCACTTGATGTATTCGAGCGCCAGGTCCTGCTTGTCGGAATAGGCGACGACCGAGATGCCCTGGCCGCCGAGCGTGGAGGCCTCGATCTTCTCCGGCGGGTTGACGAAGAAGCCGGACTTGTCGCCGCCGACGTCCTCGTCCTTGGCGATGCCGGGCATGAAGGCGAACCAGTTCATCTGCATGGCCACCTGGCCCGACTTGTAGGCGTCGAGGTTGGCGGTCATGTAGGCGTCGGTGTGCCCCGGCGGCGTACAGCATTTGAACAGGCTCTTGTAGAACTCGAGCCCCGCCACGGCGTCCGGGCTGTTGACGAACCCCTCCATGTGATACGGGTTGTTCGGGTCCTGGTATTTGAAGCCCCAGGAATAGAGCGCGGAGGTGACGCCCATGGTGATGCCTTCGGAGCCGCGCTCCGTGTAGATGGCGGCGCCGTAGACCTTCTTGCCGTCGATCTCGCGGCCCTGGAAGAACTCCGCGATCTGCTTCAGCTCGTCCCAGTTCTTCGGCGGGGCGAGGTCGTGGCCGTACTTGGCCTTGAACTCGGCCTGCAGCTCCGGCCGCGCGAACCAGTCCTTGCGGTAGATCCACCCCAGCGCATCGCCCATCGCCGGCAGGGCCCAGTATTCGGGCGCGCCCTTGGGCCAGGTCGAGTAGGCATAGACCGTGGCCGGCAGGAAGTCGTCCATGGAGATGCCGTTCTGGGCGAAGAAGTCGTTGAGCTTGACGTAGTGGCCGTAGGTGGCGCCGCCGCCGATCCATTGGCTGTCGCCGATCATGAGATCGCACAGCTTGCCCTTGGAATTCAGCTCGTTGAGCATGCGGTCGGCGAAGTTCTCCCACGGCACGAACTCGAACTTCATGGCGATGCCGGACTTGGCCGTGAAGTCCTTGGACAGCTCGGTCAACGCATTGGCCGGGTCCCAGGCCGCCCAGCAGAGGGTCAGTTCCTTGTCCTGCGCCTGCGCGCCGGACGAATAGCCGATTGCCAACGCCAGAGCGGCGCCGGCACACACTGCACCTATCTTCTTCCGCATATGAGACCTCCCTTCCGGTCACGCTTCGGTTACGAGCCCTTCCGGTGCAGCCGGTGGCGGGCCCAGGCCAAAGAATTGAGTTTAGTTTAGTTGAGTATAGTAACGCGCGCGAACGCGAGTCAAGCGCGATCGTCGGGGGCGGTGTTAGGGTGGCCGATGGCATCGGCTCGCGTCAGCGGCACCGAGGGATATGCCGAGGAGGCGGACGCGCTCGCCGGGCGGCTCGAACGCATCTCCTTCGCCGATCTCCACCAGCCGATCCTGCATCTGATCCCGGCCGGTCCGGGCCGCATCCTCGACATCGGGTCGGGGACGGGGCGCGATGCCGCGGCCTTCGCGGCGATGGGGCACGAGGTGGTGGCCGTGGAGCCCGTGGCCGCGCTGCGCCTGAGAGCCGCCGCCCTGCATCCGTCGGCCCGGATCGAATGGCTGGATGACAGCCTGCCGGAGCTGGCGCATCTCGCGAGCCGCGGCAGCTTCGACGTCGTGATGCTCACGGCCGTGTGGATGCACCTCGATGCGCGGCGGCGCCGGCGGGCCATGCCGCGAGTCGCCGGCATGGTTCACAGGGGCGGGATGATGAGTCTCACCCTCCGCCATGGGCCGGTTCCGCCGGGCCGGCGCATGTTTGATGTCTCCGCCGACGAGACGGTTCGACTCGCCGAAGCGGCGGGCTTGCGCCTGGTGCTGAAGCGCGAGAACGAGGCCGGCGCCTCCGGCCGCACGGACGTGCGCTGGACGCGTCTGGCGTTCACGAAGGCGGATTAGGACGGCGCTGCCGCCCGCGCGGCTCAGCGGCGCGTCGCCGCGATGCGCTCGAGCAGCGCGTCGATCTCCGGCGCTTGCGGCAGCGTCAGGCCGAGCGGGCCTTCGAGCGCGTCGCGCAATTCGGCCGCGCGCGTCAGCACGCGCCGCTCGTCGCCGCCCTCCAGGCTGCGCACCGTGAATTCATTGTCGCGCAGCGTGTAGCGGCGCCCGACCGCCGGCCGCGCCGCCATCAGCCCGCTGACGAAGCGCGACTCCGGATGGTTGGAGAGGTACCAGTTGACGATCTCGATGTCCGGCAGCAGCTGCTCCTGCAGGCCGAAGCGGTAGAGCGTCCGCCAGTCCGCGCCGATCCGGGCCTGCAGCAGGAACTCGTCGTCGGCGCGCCGCAGGCTGTAGGGCTCGTGCGGAGTCGGCTGCGCGCCGTCGGCATCGAGGCGCAGCGGCGCCGTCGGCGTCTGCGCGCCGAAGCCGGAATCGACGATCAGCGTCTCCCCGTCGAGATCGATGCGCAGCAGCAGGTGCGTGCGCGGCGTGAGCGGCCCGTCCGGCGCGTACCACAGCACGCGCCCGGCCAGCGTCGTGACGCGGAAGCCGAGCGCGCGCAGGACATGGGCGAGCAGCAGGTTCTGCTCGAAGCAGTAGCCGCCGCGCCCGTCGCGCACCAGCTTGCGCTGCAGCGACCCGATATCGAGCCGCACCGGCCGTCCCAGCAGCGGGTCGAGGTTCTCGAACGCGATCGACTGCGCGTGCCGCAGCTGCAGGGCGCGCAGCGTCTCCAGGGTCGGCCGCCGCTCGCCGGCAAAGCCGATGCGCGCGAAATAGGCGTCGAGGTCGATGCTGTCGCTCATGGCGCCTGCGCTCCTCGTACCGGTATCGGACGGGATGGACGGATGACGGCCGCCTCGAAATATCAGATGATCCGCCGCCGATGAACGAGGATATGCCCGAATCGCTGCGCGCGGTCGATCCGATCCCGCTCCATGTCTGGCTCATCGAGGCCGGCCTCTCCGGCCTGCCGGCGGGCGAGATGCTCGACGGCCTGTGTCGCCGCCTCGTCGCCGTCGGCGTTCCGCTGGCGCGCGGCTTCCTGTCGGTCGCAGCGCTACACCCGACGCGGCGCGCCGGGTCCTTCACCTGGCAGGGCGGCCGTATCGTCGACACGGCCGATTTCGGCCATGACAGCGTAGCCACGGACAGCTGGCGCGACAGCCCCTTCCGCCACATGCTGGAGAGTGGCGTGCGGCGGTTGCACCGGCGCCTGGTCGGCCCCGAGGCCGTGGTGGATTTCCCTGTGCTGGCGGAGTTCCGCGACGCCGGCCTCACCGAATGGCTGGCGCTGCTGCACGGCTTCGGCTGGATTCGCGAGCACGAGCTGGGCTACCAGTTCGGCGTCGTCCTCTCCTGGGCCACCGATCGCCCCGCGGGCTGGACCGCGGCCGAGCTGGAGATCATCGAGGAGCTGTCGGGCACCCTGGCGCTCGCCGCCAAGGGCAACAGCATGCTCGGCACGATGCGCGACCTGCTCGCCACCTATCTCGGCGGCGATGCGGCCGCCCGCGTCATCGCCGGCCAGGTGCAGCGCGGTTCGGTCAGCCGCATCGCCGCCGTCATCCTCTATGCCGACCTGCGCGGCTTCACCGATTTCGCCGACGTGACCGAACCCGAAGAGGTGACGCGTCGCCTCAACGGCTATTTCGACTGCATGGGCGAGGCCGTCGCGGCCGCCGGCGGCGAGATCCTCAAGTTCCTCGGCGACGGCATCCTCGCGGTCTTCCTGCCCAAGGCAGGCGCCGACATGGCGGCGGTGGCCGCGGCCACGCTCGCCGCCGCGCAGGACATGCTGGCCCGCGTCGACCGGCTCAACGAAGCCGAGGCCGCGGCCGGCCGTCCCGCGCTCGCCGTGGATATCGCCCTGCACGAGGGCGACGTCACCTACGGCAACGTCGGCACCGCCGACCGGCTCGACTTCACCGTCATCGGTCCCGCCGTCAACGAGGCGACCCGGCTCGAGGGCCTGTGCAAGGAGCTGGGCCGGCATCTCCTCGTCTCCGATGCCGTGCTGCGCGCCGCGCCGGCCCTGCGTCCCCGGCTCCGCTCCCTCGGCCGCCACCGCCTGCGCGGCGTGCGCGAGCCGCGCGAGGTCTTCACGAGCGGGTGAGCCGCGTCCGGCGGGAGGAGGAGGACGGCGCGGCGGTCGATCCCGCGAGGCGCCGCTCCTTGCGCAGGAAGTCGATGAACGCCTGCAGTGCGGCGGGGATCTGGCGCCGCGTCGGATAGTAGAGGTAGAGCGCGACGGGGCGGGGCGTCCACGCCTCCAGCAGCGGCACCAGCTTTCCCGCGGCGATCAGCGGGGCAACATGGTCGGCCAGCGTATAGGCGATGCCCACCCCGTCCGCCGCCGCCCGCAGCTGCAGGCCGAGATCGTTGACGGTCAGCGACCCGGTGACCGCCGCCTCCAGCCGCTTGCCCGCGGTCTCGAAGTCCCAGCGCTGCAGCGCGCCGCTGGGAAAGCGCGTGCGGATGCAGTTGTGCGCCTGCAGGTCGCGCGGCGTCGCCGGCCGCCCGTGGCGCGCCAGGTAGGCCGGCGCGGCGACGACCGCAAAGCGCAGCTCGCCGAGGATGCGCAGCGCCACCATGTCGCGGTCGATCCGCTCGCCGACGCGGATGCCCGCGTCGAAGCGCTCGCTGACGATGTTCGTCAGCGCGGCGTCGGCCGAGACCTCCAGGCTGATCGCCGGATGTTCGGCGAGGAAGCGCGCCAGCACCGGCTCGATCAGCAGCTTCACCGCCGGCGGCGGCACGGTCAGGCGCAGCAGGCCCGCCGGCGTGTTGCGGAACATGTTGATGGAATCGAGCGCCGCCGCGAAATCCTCCAGCACGGGGCGCAGCCGCGCCAGCAGCCGCTCGCCCGCCTCGGTCGGCGCGACGCTGCGCGTCGTCCGGTTGAGGAGCCGGACGCCGAGCCGTTCCTCGAGCCCGCGGATGGTCTCGCTCAGCGTCGAGCGGGAGACGCCGAGCTGCGCCGCCGCCTTGGCGAAGCTGCGGCGCCCCGCCACCTCGGCGAAGGCATTCATTTCGCTGAATCCCGGTCGCTGCATTGATCGTAAATTCCGAATGACGCATTCGGATAATATCCGATTACCGAACAGATCGTCACGGCTTATCTTCCTGCCATCCGGTCTTTCGCAAATGGAGTGTCGCAGATGGGCTCCCTTCTGTTCGTCACCTCGAGCGTGTTCGGCGCCGAGTCGAAGTCGCGTCTGGTCGCATCCGAGCTGGTCGAGGCCTGGCGCCGCGCCCATCCCGGCACGGCCGTGGTCGTGCGCGATCTGAGCGCGGCCTCGATGCCGCATCTCAGCCAGGAGGCCCTGGCCGCGGCGATGACTCCCGCCGGGCAGCGCACGCCCGCGCAGCAGCGGGCCGCCGCCCTGGCCGATGCGCTCATCGCGGAAGCCGAGGCCGCCGACGTCATCGTCTTCGCCGTGCCGATGTACAACTTCACCATTCCCTCGACCCTCAAGGCATGGCTCGACCACGTCGCGCGCGCCGGCCGCACCTTCCGCTACGGCGCTTCCGGGCCGGAAGGGTTGCTCACGGGTAAGAAGGTCTTCGTCGTCACCGCGCGCGGCGGCGTCTACAGCGGCGAGGCCCCGCACCGCGCCTTCGATTTCCAGGAGCCCTATCTGCGGGCGATCCTCGGCTTCGTCGGCCTCGACGACGTGACCTTCATTCACGCGGAGGGTCTGGCGGTCAGTCCCGAGTCGGCGTCGAACGGCCTCGACCGCGCGCGCCGGGCTATCGGCGACCTCCTGCCGCTCGTCGCGGCCGCCTGACGCCCGACGGTCACGGCGCGGACAGGACGCCCAGGACGGTGCCGCCGAAGGCCGTCAGCCCCACGACGATCCAGGGCGGCAGGTTCCACACCGTCAACAGGATGAAGGCCGTCAGCGCCAACGCGAAGTCGCGGGGCGCATGCACGGCGCTGGTCCAGACGGGATCATAGAGGGCGGCGCCCAGGATCCCGACGACGGCGGCGTTCGCGCCCCGCATCGCCGCCTGCGCCCGGGGGCGCGCCCGCAGCGCGTCCCAGAACGGCAGCGCGCCGACGACGAGAAGCAGGCCGGGCAGGAACACGCCGATGAGGGCGATGACGCCGCCCGCGAGTCCGTTCGGCGTGGGCCCCATCGCCGCGCCGAGATAGGCGGCGAAGGTGAAGAGGGGCCCGGGCACGGCTTGTGCGGCGCCGTAGCCCGCGAGGAAGGCGTCATCGGAGATCCAGCCCGGCTGCACCACCTCGGCGCGCAGCAGCGGCAGCACGACATGGCCGCCGCCGAACACGAGCGAGCCGGCGCGATAGAAGGAATCGAACAGCGCCAGGCCCTGCGCGCCCGACGCCGCCGCCACCGCGGGCAGCAGCAGGAGCAGCAGGCCGAATGCGATCAGGCAGGCGGCGCCGGCGGCGCGCGTCACGGGAAAGCGCAGGCGCCCGGTCGTCGTCGCCGGTGCCGTCTCGCACAGCCACAATCCGGCCAGGCCGCCGAGGAGGATGGCGCCGATCTGGCCGACGATGCCGCCGGCGAAGACGACCAGCAGGACCGCGGCAAGGGCGATGCCCGCCCGCGCGCGACCTGAGGCGAGCGTCCGCGCCATGCCCCACACGGCCTGCGCGACGACGGCGACCGCCACGAGCTTCAGCCCATGGATCAGGCCGGCGCCCACCATCCCGTCGAAGAGGGGTGCGCCATAGGCGAACGCGAGCAGGAGGAGCGCCGACGGCAGCGTGAAGGCGGCCCAGGCGGCCAGGGCGCCGAGCGCGCCGCCGCGCAAGAGTCCCAATGCGAACCCGACCTGGCTCGACGCCGGCCCGGGAAGGAACTGGCACAGCGCGACGAGGTCGGCATAGCCGGACTCGTCGATCCAGCGGCGGCGGACGACGATCTCGTCGCGAAAGTATCCGAGATGCGCGATCGGCCCGCCGAACGACGTCAGCCCGAGCTTCAGGAACGCCCGGAACACCTCGGCGGGCGAACCCGCGCCGGCCGTCCGAGCCGCGATGTTGCCGTCAGTCTCCATGCGAAATTACGCGACGCGCCGGCCAGCCCATTGCGCCCCTGAAACGTCGCCCTACCGTTCCTCTTCGAAGGTCCCCGTATCCAGCATGCCCTGGCGCCGTCCCGCGGCCTCGAACGTCACGAAGGCCGCGACGTTCCGCATGTTGAAATCGAGCACTTGGCTGACCGTGGTGCCCGCCGCCTCGAGCCAGTTGATGAAGTAGACGTCGGGCGCCACCTCGATCGCGTGGATCGTCTCGCTGCCGGTGGTGCCTTTCGCCGGTCCGGACAATGCCTCCCAGGTCAGCTCGGTCGCGCTCTTGTAGTGTCCCCTGACTCTCAGCCCGGATCGGTACTCGATCGCCAATCGTTTTCCCACGAAGGGCATGATGGTCTCCTCTGGCGGGCCGCGACCCGTCTCGATACTGACGGGTTGTCGCGACAGTCTGCGTCATTCAGCGCATCGACGCCCAGAGAAAGATCAGCGTCGCGGCGAGGCCGAGCGCGGTGCGTCCGGCGTGCAGCGCGGCCCACCTCTCGATCAGGGCGCGGCTGTCGGGGCCGGCGCTCTGCGGCGTGGCGGCCATGAGCTTGCGGTTCGTCGGCATGATGACGAGGAGCGTGTAGGGCCAGTTCGCGACGAGGAGCGCCGCGCCCAGCAGCCAGGGCCAGTGCCCCGTCAGCCGCCACGCCAGCAGACCCAGCAGGAAGCCGAGGATGGCGAGCGAGGCCTGCATGGCGAACCCGCGCTTGTAGGCGGGCTTCCATTGGGTGAGGAGCGCCCGGTCGTCGAGGCGCAGACGCGCGGGCTGTTCGGCGACATTGATATAGACCGCCGCACCGGTGAACAGCGCGGCGACGATCAGTGCGAGCTGTCCGGCAAGCATGCCAACCTCTTTCCCCAATCCCCGTCTCGATCCAGGCAGAATTCCTTGGAGCATAGCATTCGAGTTTGTCGCACCCTGGTGAAAGCGGGAATGCACCGTCTTCAGGCTGCAGGACCACCCTGCGTCCTTCGACAAGCTCAGGATGAGGGAAAATCTTGGTGGCACGAAGGAACGCCCTCATCCTGAGCCTGTCGAAGGACGCATGTCGCCCATCCAAGTCTCCCGTAGGGAATGGATCCGACTTTTGCGAAGCTGTAACGCGAAAGCGGAGGTGCGGGACAAGCGATGTTGCGGTTGCGCATCCCCCGCTCTTGGAGTTGCACGTCCTCGTCTAGAGCCTGAGATCGGAGCTGATGTCTCCACTAACAGGGAACGTGCTCTAAGTCTGGGCCTCCGCCCCGACGACACCGAAATAAGTTTCGCCGAGTTGTCGCGCTGTCGCCAAGTGTCGGCGGCGCGTCTCGTCGTCGTCGAGCACGCCGAACAGCAGATGCAGCTCGGCCTCGGGAATGCCGCAGTAGTCCATGATGCCGGTGAGGATCTGGCTGCGCATGGCCTGGTCGTAGCCGTCCTTCGCGTAGCCGGCGGCGCTACCGGCCGCCGATCCGACGAGCAGCGCCCGCCGATGCGGCAGCTTGCGTGCGCCATAGGCCCAGCCGTTGTTCCACACCCGGTCGATCCAGCCCTTGGTCGTCGCCGGCAGCGACCACCACCACACCGGAAAGACGAAGGCGAGAGCGTCGTTGCGGGCCACGCGCGCCTGCTCGGCGCGGGCCGCCGCGCTGTAGACCTTGTCCGAGTCGTCCCAGTCGGGTTCGTCGTCCGGCGGCAGCCGCGGATCGAAGCCTTCGGCGCGCAGGTCGGCGACCTCCGGCGCATGGCCGGCCGCGGCGAGTCCGGCGATCAGGCTGTCCAGGATCGCGCCGCAGAAGGAGTTGCGCCGCGGATGGTCGAAGACGACGAGCACATTCAAGGCGTGGGCCCTCCGAGTTCTGCGATGATGCGCGGCGGAGCGAAAATCCGACGGCGCTCGTCGCGAGACGAGGCGTGAACTATGTCCATTGCGGTCGCCCGCGGCAAACCGGTGCGCCTGCCGCGCCAGGGTTCGGCCCCTGCGTCGCCCGACGAACCGCGGCGTCCCCAGACGCGATGTCGCAAAGTTGCCGCAATCCTGTTCCAGTTTTGACCCATGGGACGACAGTTGCGAACGGACGGCGCAAGCCCCATGTCGCAGGTGACGTCCATCATCCGCCAGGGGAGGAGACCCGCATGACCCATGCTCGTCTCGTCGCATTCAGCCTGACATTGGCCGCAGTTCTTGCCTGTGGTCCCGCGCCGGTGTCCGCCGCCGACAATCCGGCGAGCAACGCCGCGACCTTGGGCGGCGATGTCGCGGCGGGCGCCGCCGACGTCGCCAGCGACGCCGCCGTCGGCGCCGGCAACGTGGCCGGCTCGGTGGCCGGGCCGATCCCGCAGAAGGCCGGAGAGATCGCGGGCAGCGCGGCCGACGCCGCCGGCTCGGTCGCCGAGAAGACCCTCGACCTCACCAGCGACATCCTCGACAAGATTTTCTAGAGCACGTCCCGACCAGGGCCTCGCTGTCGTCCCGGCGAAAGCCGGGACCCATACTCACCGGCGACAGGGGCATCGAGTAATCACCGATCGACCAACTTGTCGGTGTTCGCCAAGCTCGAAGTGATGCCCCTGCCCTTGGACTTTCGCCTCAAAAGTTCATTGCTGACATCCTCCTCGCGCAGGTCGAAGTCGAACGCTGCGTAAAGCGGCAACAGCAGGCTGTGCAACGAAGATGCATCGCTCGCCCCGCCGTCTACGGTTACAGCGTTGGTGACCGACGGAGCGCGGGAACGGTGTTCTGACCGCGTGGCGAACATGGTTGTTGGGCGGGACCAGTTGACGAGGCGTCGTCCGGCGAGACCGTCCCAGGTTACGTGCAGGATCACCCGCTCCACGCCTTTAGGGAAATGTTCGGCGACGGAACGTGCATGCTCCAGAACATCGGCTGCGCGCCATAGGGGGAGGGCGACATCCAAGAACATTCCTGGCTCTTGGCTCTCTTCGCCGTCCTCTTGATATCCGCGCAATAGAAGAAAGTTCCCTTGTGGCGACGCTCGCCAATAGTCGGCATATGATGCATCGGTGAAGACCTTGTCCTCGCTGGGTCGTCCCACCCAGCACTCGATCTCGTCGTCCACGTCAATGGTGGGTTGCAATGATTGCTTTGAGAACACGTGGAATGGCGACCATCCGCTGATGCCGGAAACATCGGCGAGCAATTTCAATAGCGTCGATCCGTCGATCGGCGCCCATTCTCCCTGAAGTTGATAATCGTACGTGATTCTGCCGTGTGGAAAGCGGGAGGGATGACTCTTCGGCAATGGTTGAACGAGCTCATTCCAACGATCCAGGCCGCGGCGGACGAAATCGGCTTGCTCTCTTGCGCTGTAACGAAGACGTTCGACGTCGCTCACCAGCCCGACGACGCGAAGAATGGCGATTGCCTTCTCCAGTGAAATCGAACGTTCGTATTTGTCGAATGACCGGATGGTGTCGCGGCTGACCCCCGCCAATTGAGCATGCTTCAACTGCGTGAGTCCCTCCTTGGCGCGCCGGTTCTTGGCTTCGCGTACGAGCCCATCCCAATCCAAGACGTCAGTCATCCCCGAATATCCGGCAGTATGAGGAAAACACGATCTGCTCGTAGTCGCTGAGAAAGCCGGACTCCTGTTCGACGGCCGTAGCTTTCCGCAATCGCTCGACAACGCGCTTGGCGCTGCGATGGAGATCCGCGAGCGCTTGGTCCACCGCCCTGTCTGGAAGGCCGAGATTGCGCGCGAGTGTGATCAGAAGACTGCGGTCGACTCGATCGTGCTGCCGATAGTCCCCATCAATTCGCAGGGCAAATCGAGTGCTGTGTCCGAGATCGCGATATGGAATGGAATTGACGACGTCGTAGGCAGGTGCAAGCCGAAGCCCTTCCGGCCTTTCGAGAAGGCTGAAGTTCTTGAGGTGTGCATCGCAATTGCCAAGCAAGGCATGTACGGCGACGAGCTTGAAGAAGCGTAGCCTGTCGATCTCGGGCCGCACAGAGTGTGCCGCGATGGCTTGTCCGGCCTCCTCATAAGAGGAGTCGTACTTGTACTCGTTCTGACGCCCGCGAGGGCGGACAAGCACTTGGCACAGATCCTCCAGCCGAAGCCTTGCATCGACCTCGGTTCGATCGAAGCGCTTCACCACCAACGCATGTCCGACCTCGCCGACTTGAGCGTTCGTCGATTCGACGACCTCCTGAGGGCCAAGCAATGTCCTTGCAAGGTCGAGCGTAAGGGTTTCGTTCCGCACCAGAGTTGGGATGTCGTCGTTGTTGAATTTGGCAATGTAGGGCGCCGGCCCATCTGGCCCAGCGGGCAGATAGTGTTCGCCCGCGCAGATCACGAGAAGCTTCTTCTGTACACCAGAGAGCGTTCGCAGGCTGGTGACCGCCGCTTTCGTCGCCGGTTCGAGGTTTGCTGCCGGCGGAGGCGACGGCCTGTCCCCGTCTAATCCATGCAAAGAGACGGCGCCAATGCAGTCGCCACCATAACGCAGAAGCAAGCCGAAGTCGTCCTCTTGATCCAGGTTGCCGACGCTGGCCTGCCGTTCACGCAGCCATCCTTCTGCCGTGAGGTGCTGAAAGAACGGGTGTAGTCCGTGACGCCACGCATGGACGTTCGGAAGGATCGGCAGTGGGCAGCCGATCGGTGTGTTCCATCCTGGATCGTATGTGAACAAGGTAGAACCATCCGGTCGTTCATCGATCCGGCCCGCGCGTTGCCCCTTGAACCTGACCTCACCCTGACGGAGCTTTGCCATACCTCAGAGAGTAGCTGCTATCCATGTGTGCTATAGTAGGCAAACTTGATGTAAAATTCAAGATATTATGCTATATCCGCCATCAACAGAGTTATGGCAGAAAATTGACGGTTATAGTCGCCTTTGTGCCCTCATAGCCTCAATTTAGCGACCAGAAGCAGCAGTTAGCAGTATCCGAGGGTATCGCCGCCTTGTTCGGACCGGGCCTACGCGGCCCCGCCGTCCGTCCCCTTTGCCGCCGCCAGCCGCGCCAGCGCGCGCTTGCGCGCCATGCCGCGCTCCCCGTCCGGCACGGCGATCAGCCCGGCGATCCGGCGCAGCAGCATGTCCTCGTGCGCGTCGAGCACGCCGTCGGCATAGGCGACCTCCCACATCATCTCGATGATCTGCACCCGCGCCTCCGGTTCCAGGCGCTGGCAGATCTCGCGCGTGAAGGGGAAGACTTGCGTGGAATGGCGCACCGTCTGTTCGGCCGCCGCCACCAGCGCCTGCACCTCCGCCGGCGGCAACTCGAACCGCTCGGCCAGCACGCGTTCGATCGCCGCCCGCTCGGCCGCGTCGAAGTCGTCGTCCATGCGCGCCGCCTCGATCAGCAGCGCCGCCACGGACAACGCCAGCTCGTCGCCGCGTTCGGCGACGGCCGGCGTTGCGCGTCCGGTCAGGAAATCGAGCACACGGTCGATCATGCGGTCTCCGGTATGAGGGTACGTCAGCCGACAGGAACATTCCGGCCGTTTCGTGGCAGCCGGCGCGGCTGCCGCACATATGGGATCGCATCCGGCGTTTCGGTATCTCCAGCGCAGGCCGAGGGTCACAACCGGGCCCGGAATGGCCGGGACGGCACCCCCGCCCGCCAGTCGCTGGGCGGTGACAGGCCACCCCACCCCGGCTCGATGGCCTGCATTGACAGGAATAGCTCCGGCTGTCTATATTAATGTTCCTGTAACATATCAAGAACATATAGGTTCTTTCATGCGCTCTCTGCCGTCCTTGTCCACCTCTGCCGCCGCTGGGGTCGATCCTTCATTTTCGAAGCACGCCGCTGCCGCGACCCTCCCGCCCGGCCGCCGCGGCCGGTTGAAGAACGGCAACCGCGCCGGCGATTTCCTCGCCGCCCTACGCTGCGGCGCCCGCACCCGCTGCCACGGCGAATGCCGCCAACCCGCCATGCGGAACGGCTGCTGCCGCCTGCATGGCGGCCTCAGCACCGGCCCGCGCACGCCCGAGGGTCTCGCCCGTTCCCGCCGCGCCCGCCTTACCCATGGCGGCTACTCGGCCTATGTCCGGACCCTCCGTGCCGAAGCCCGCGCCCACACCCGGCGCGTCCGCGCCCTGATCACCCTGATGCGCGGCCGCTCCGCTGGACATGGGGTCCATCCGTCAGTTTCCGCGCCCAGCCGCCCCGCCGGGCTCGGGCCCCATCTCCGGTCGTCCGCGGCGTCCACGTCCATCTCCGCTGGACATGGGGTCCATCGCTCGAATCCCGTCCTCGCCCCGAACCCGCGCCGTCGACCCGTCCTCTCCGGCGCGGCGCCGCTGCTCTCGTCCGGCTCGGCCTCGCTGCGCCTCGGCGTGTCCGCGGCGAAGCCTTCCGCCGCTGGGCATGGGGTCCATCCGTCGTTTCGCGATCGCCTGCGGTCGTCCGGCGTCGCGCTGTGCTAAGGTCGTCCGCCAGGACCAGTAACCGGAGCAGCCGATGGCGACCATGAAGGCGCTGGTGAAGCGCAAGCCCGAGCCGGGCATCTGGATGGAGCAGGTGCCCAAGCCGTCGCCCGGCACGAATGAGGTGCTCATCGAGGTCGAGAAGGCCGCCATCTGCGGCACCGACCTGCACATCTACAAATGGGACGAGTGGTCCCGGCGCACCATCGCGCCCGGCCTCGTCATCGGCCACGAGTTCGTCGGCCGCATCGTCGAGATGGGCCCGGGCGTCGACAACTATCAGCTCGGCGACCGCGTCTCGGCCGAGGGCCACCTCACCTGCGGCCAGTGCCGCAACTGCCGCGCCGGCCGCCGCCACCTCTGCACGCACACGCGCGGCATCGGCGTCAACGTCAACGGCGCCTTCGCCGAATACGTCGCCGTGCCCGCCCAGAACCTGTGGCTGATCCCGCCGCAGATCCCGTCGGAGATCGCCGCCTTCTTCGATCCCTACGGCAACGCCGCCCACTGCGCCCTGTCGTTCGACATCGTCGGCGAGGACGTGCTGATCACCGGCGCCGGCCCCATCGGCATCATCGCCGCCGGCATCTGCCGCTATCTCGGCGCCCGCCACGTCGTCGTCACCGACGTCAACGACTACCGCCTTGACCTCGCCGCCAAGATGGGCGCGACGCACATCGTCAACGTCAAGCGCGAGACTCTCGCCGCCGCCATGAAGGCGCAGGAGATCCGCGAGGGCTTCGACATCGGCCTGGAGATGTCCGGCAATCCGCAGGCCTTCAACGACATGCTGCACCACATGTATCACGGCGGCCGCGTCGCCCTGCTCGGCATCCTGCCCTCGGACACCCGCATCGATTGGGACCAGGTCATCTTCAAGGGCGTCACCATCAAGGGCATCTACGGCCGCGAGATGTTCGAGACCTGGTACAAGATGACCCAGATGGTGCTCGGCGGCCTCGACCTCCGCCCCGTCCTCACCCACCGCCTGCCGATGGACGACTATCTCGCCGGCTTCGAGCTCATGGCCTCCGGCCAATGCGGCAAGGTCGTGCTGAGCTGGGAGTAGCGCTGATGGGCGTTTGGGAGGGACGATGTGCGTCCTTCGACAAGCTCAGGATGAGGGTTTTTCTTCGTGCCACCAAGAATGTTCCTCATCCTGAGCTTGTCGAAGGACGCACCGTGGTCATGCAAGCCGATATCGCGTCTTGGGAGTAGGGGCCATGGGCATCGAACAACGCCTGACCGAACAGCTCGACCAGATCCGCCGCGACGCCCTCTACAAGGACGAGCGCGTCATCGCCAGTCCGCAGGACGCCCGCATCCGCCTCGCATCCGGCCAGGAGGTGCTGAACTTCTGCGCCAACAACTATCTCGGACTCGCCAACCATCCGGAGATCATCGCCGCCGCGAAGCAGGCGCTCGACGATCACGGCTTCGGCCTCGCCTCCGTGCGCTTCATCTGCGGCACCCAGGACCTGCACAAGGACCTCGAGGCTACGATCGCCCGGTTCTTCGGCACCGAGGACGCCATCCTCTACTCCTCCTGCTTCGACGCCAACGGCGGCCTGTTCGAGACGCTGCTCGACGAGCAGGATGCCGTCATCAGCGACGTCCTCAACCACGCCTCGATCATCGACGGCATCCGCCTCTGCAAGGCCCAGCGCTACCGCTACCGCCACGCCGACATGGACGACCTGCGCGTCCAGCTCGTCGCCGCCAAGTCCGCGCGCACGCGCCTCATCGCCACCGACGGCGTCTTCAGCATGGACGGCGACATCGCCCCGCTCGACCGGATCGTGCAACTCGCCCGCGAGCATGATGCCGCCGTGATGGTCGACGACTCCCATGCCACCGGCTTCATCGGCCCCACCGGCCGCGGCTCGGCCGAGCATCACGGAGTCCAGGCCGAAATCGACATCTTCACCTCGACCCTCGGCAAGGCCCTCGGCGGCGGCACCGGCGGCTTCACCACGGCGAAGCGTCCGGTCATCGACCTGCTGCGCCAGCGCTCGCGCCCCTACCTGTTCTCGAACTCGATCACGCCGTCGGTCGCCGCCGCCGGCATCAGGGTCTTCGAGCTGCTGACCCGGACGGCCGAGCTGCGCCAGCGCCTGCTGGCCAACGCCCGCTACGTCCGCGCCCAGCTCGCGGCCGCCGGCTTTACCATAAAGCCGGGCGAGCATCCGATCGTGCCGGTCATGCTGTTCGATGCCGCGCTCGCGCAGAAGATGGCGGCCGACCTGCTGGCGCACGGCATCTACGTCATCGGCTTCTCCTACCCGGTCGTGCCCAAGGGCGAGGCGCGCATCCGCGTGCAGCTCTCGGCGGCGCATGAGCGCGCCCATCTCGACCGCGCCATCGAGGCGTTCCGGCAGGCAGGAACAAAGCTGGGCGTCATCGGCTGAGCCCTGGCCGTTCCCTTGATCTGCCGGGTGCGGTTGCCCAAATAGAGAACTGTCGGCGCCGGCGAGGGCCGGCCGTTCCCGGGGTTGCGCGGGGATGAATATCTTCAGGCGCTCGCTCGGAGGAGGAGCCCGGAAATGAGCAGGCTGGCCTTGTCGACGAATCCGCTGCTCCTCGGATTTGATCACGTCGACCGCATGGTCGAGCGGATCGTTAAGCAATCCGGCGACAGCTACCCGCCCTTCAACATCGAGCAGATCGGCGACAGCGGTTTTCGCATCGTGCTGGCGGTGGCAGGGTTCGCGCCCGAGGATCTGGCCGTCCAGGTCGAGGCCAATCAGCTCGTCATCCGCGGCCGCCAGGCGGACCAGCCGGAACGGGTCTACCTGCATCGCGGCATTGCCGCCCGGCAGTTCCGGCGCGCCTTCGTGCTGGCCGACGGCCTCGAGGTAGTCTCGGCGGCGCTCGACAAGGGCATCCTCGCCATCGAGCTTCGCCGGCCCGTCACGGCGGGCGAGGTCCGCACCATCGCGATCCGCACGCAAGACGACGCTGCGGCCAGTGGGAAGGTCGCCGCGCGATGATCAGGAGGACAGACATGACTCTCGCAGAACGCTTGCGCCAGCTGTCGCCGGCCGATCTGGCCGCGCTCGGGATCGCCGGCGTCGCCTACGTCAAGGCGGTCATGGTGGACGGTTCCGCGGGCTATGCCGTCCACGCCGCCGATGGCCGGCAGATCGGCATCCTGCCCACGCTCGAGGCCGCGCTCGCGGCCATGCGCGAGCACGGCCTCGAGCCGGTCAGCGTCCACTGACGTCAGGCGGCGTGGCTGGCGCGCGACTCCGTCAGCAACGCGTAGAGCGCGTCCGCCTTGTCGGCGCCGCGCAGCTTCTCGCAGGTCGACCGGTCGCGCAGCAGCCGCGACACCCGCGCCAGCGCCTTCAGATGGTCGGCGCCGGCCGTCTCCGGCGCCAGCAGCAGGAAGATCAGGTCGACGGGCTGATCGTCGACCGCATCGAAATCGACCGGCGTCTCCAGCCGCGCGAAAAGGCCGTGCAGGCGCCGCAGCTCCGGCAGCTTGCCGTGCGGGATGGCGATGCCGTCGCCCACGCCGGTGGTGCCGAGCCGCTCGCGCTCGAGCAGCACGTCGAAGACGGCGCGCTCGGGCAGGCCGGTGGTTTCGGCGGCTCGCTTGGCGAGCTCCTGCAGAATCTGCTTCTTGCTGGTCGCCCGCAGCCGGGCGACCACGCTTTGCGGCGTGAGCAGGTCCGCGATCTCCATCGCCATCCTCGTTCTGCGTTGGGTTTCGCCGGCGTCAGGCGACCGGTGTGGCGCGCGGGTCCACCCAGCCGATGGTTCCATCCGATCGTCGATAGACCATGTTGAACTCGCCATGCGTGCGGTTGCGGAACATCATGGCCGCCTCATTGGCGAGGTCGAGGCGCATGACCGCCTCCTCAACGGAGAGGGTCGGGATATCGACCGATTCGACGATGGTGACGGCCGCTCCGTTCTTGTCTTCCGCCGCCTCTACGGCATCCGTCTCGGCGGCGAGAATATATTGGGCGCCGACCTCCGTGGCCGGAGGTTCGCTGCGGTGGTGGTCGCGCAGCCGCCTCTTGTATCGCCGGAGTCGCTTGGCCAGATGCTCGGCGGCTGCATCGAAGGCGGCATAGGGCGCCTCGGCATCGGCTTGGCTTTGCATTCTGAGGCCGCGGCCGATGTGAACGCTGATATGGGCGCGGTAGAGGTGGGCCTCGCGCGACAGCACGACATTCGCCTCGATCGGATTGCCGAAATATTTTCCGAAAACGTTCTGCAGGCTGGCCTCGACATGCGATTTCAAGGCATCGCCGATGTCGAGGTGTTTACCTTTGACCGTGAGTTGCATTGCCTTGCTGTCCGGATGGCCGCGTGGGAGAGTTCGGTGCCGCTAGGCTGCTTTGTCCCGACCGGGCGAGGGCGCGCGAACATATTTGGGCTGTCATCGGCGAGTCAAGCGCGTAAACCCCCATTTCCCTTACATCTAGTCGATCTCAGCGCAAGTGCAATGCTTTCGCCCGCCGACGCTGGGACGAGGTAGGTATGCGCAGCGATTCCCGATACTTAGCCACTGTTCGCCGGGCGATGTCGATGCCTTCGGCACGGAGGACGTCGGCGATCCGGTCGTCGGAGAGCACGGCCGTCGGCTGTTCGGCGCCGATCAGGAGCTTGATCCGCGTCCGCACCGCCTCGGCGGAATGGCCGAGGCCGCCCTCGGCATCGGCAATGGCGCTGCCGAAGAAGTAGCGCAGCTCATAGAGACCGCGCGGCGTCGCGATGTATTTGTTGGTCGTCACCCGGCTGACGGTGCTCTCATGCATGGAGATCAATTCGGCGACCTCGCGCCGGGTCAGCGGCTTCAGCTGCTGCACGCCGTGCCGGAAGAAGGCGTCCTGCTGACGAACGATTTCGACCGCCACCTTCAGGATCGTGGTCGCGCGCTGCTGCAGCGCGCGCACTAGCCAGTTGGCGGCCGTGACGCGATCATTGATGAAGTCGCGCGCGGCCTTGTCGGTGGCCGAGCGGCGGATCCTGGCCACGTAGCTCTCATTGATCAGAACTCGCGGCAGGGCATCGGGATTCAGCTCGACGAACCATCCGCCGTCCGCGGCGCGCCGCACCAGGATGTCGGGAACAACCGGCATCACCGGGGCGGCCGAGAAGATCTCGGCGGGCTTGGGATTCAGGGCGCGGATCTCCGCCACCATGTCGGCCAGATCCGCCGCGTCGACGCCGCACAGACGCATCAGCCGCTCGCGCTCGCCCTGCGCCAGCAGATCGAGATTCTCCAGCAGCTTCTGCATGGCCGGATCGAGGCGGTTGCGGTCCTTAAGCTGCAGGCCGAGGCATTCGGCCAAGTCGCGCGCGAAGAGACCGGGCGGATCGAACTGCTGAAGCCTCGCCAGTATGGATTCGACCTGCGCCGGTGGACAGCCGAGGCGTTCGGCGATCGCGGCGATGTCGCTCCCGACATAGCCGGCTTCGTCAATCTGATCGACCAGTGCCATCGCAATCAGCCGATCGCTCGGATTCGGCAGGTCGACATTGATTTGCTCCGACAGGTGTTCGCGCAGACTGGTCGCGCGACTCAGCGTCTGTTCGAGCGTCCTCGACCCATCCGCGTCGTCGCCGTCGCTGCGGCCGCCGCTGCCCATGCGCGTCGGTACGGCCGTGGTTTCGGCGTCGTTTGTCCACAGGTTATCGTAATCGAGATCGAGGGGCGATTCCGGCGCATCGGGCATCGTCGCGGAGGCCACGAACTCGCTGGCATCCATCGGCTCCCTCGCACCGGCCGCCTGCGGCGTCGCCTCGCCGGACTCCACGGCCGCATCCGCACTGTCGGTCATCCCGTCGTCGCGCTCCAGCAGCGGGTTCTGTTCGATCTCGCGTTCGACATAGGCGGCGAGTTCCTGGCTCGACAGTTCCAGCAGCTTGATGGCCTGCTGGAGCTGCGGCGTCATCACCAGCGACTGGCTCTGCCGCAGATCCATGCGCTGGCGCACGGCCATGGCGCCCGTACTCCCTAGAGACTGAACTTTTCGCCGAGATAGACGCGCCGCACGGTTTCGTCGTCGACGATTTCGGAGGGGCGTCCCTCGCGCAGGACCTTGCCCTCGTAGAGGATATAGGCGCGGTCAACGATATCCAACGTGTCCCGTACGTTGTGGTCGGTGACCAGGACGCCGATGCCGCGGTCCTTCAGATGGCTGACCAGCGATCGGATGTCGCCGACCGTGATCGGGTCGATGCCGGCGAACGGTTCATCCAGCAGGATGAAGTTCGGATGCGACGCCAGCGCGCGGGCGATCTCGACGCGCCGGCGCTCGCCGCCCGAAAGCGCGACCGCCGGTGTCTCGCGCAGATGACTGATGGAGAACTCCGACAGCAGTTCCTCCAGCCGCGACTGCCGCAGGCTGTGCGACGGTTCGGCAATTTCCAGCACCGCCCGAATATTCTCCTCGACCGTCAGGCCCCGGAACACAGAGGCCTCCTGCGGCAGGTAGCCGATGCCCAGGCGCGCGCGCCGGTACATCGGCAGGTCCGTCACGTCGACGCCGTCCAGCACGATGGCGCCGTCATCCGCCTTGATCAATCCGGTGATGATGTAGAAGCAGGTCGTCTTGCCGGCGCCGTTCGGCCCCAACAGACCCACGACTTCGCCCCGCCGCACCGACACCGAGACGCCGCGCAGCACGGGCCGCTTGCGGAACTGCTTGACCAAGTTGTTGGCGACCAGCCCCGGCGACAACGGCGCGATCTTGGCGGTCGGGTCGTCGGGCGCATGTCGCGCGACTCGCAGGTTCGGTTTGTCCTTGGGTAAGGCGGAGGCGGCCATGATCACTGCGACGGTTCGGACGAGGGCATGATCAGACTCTTCACCTTGCCCGAGCCCGAGCCGCTGGCGTCGCCGAGCAGGCGGCTGACTCCGGTCCGGACGTTGACTTCGGCGAACTCGCCGTTGAACTGATTGCCGGCGTTGGTGACCTTGACGTTGCCGGACAGCGTCATGATGTCGGTCGTCAGGTCGTAGTCGCCCTTGGCGCTGGTGGCGTAGGTATCCGGCGTTTTCACCTCCACGGTGCCGTCCGCTTCCAGGCGGACGAGGTCGAACTGACCGTCGGTCCCACGCTGGAAGTGACCGGTCATCACGTCGGCGCGCACTTGGCGTTCGGCCTGGACCACCGTCGCATTGCCGCGGGCGATGGCGATCTGAGGCCCGTCCTGGTACTCGAGGCTTTGATCGGCGGTGAGCTTCTCCTCGCCGGTATCGACTCCGAGATTGTCGCCGGTGACCTCGAGAACCCGCCGGTCCAGATTGTAGACGGCGCGGTCGCCGGTGACGGTGCGGCCGGGCGACATCAGCCGCACATGGCCGTCGGCTTCGATCTGCCAGATCTCGGATCCGCCGCCTGCCTTCTCGCGATATCGGGCCGACAGCGTGTCGGCGATGACGGTGAGATCGCCGCGCTTGGCGGTCGCGTTGCCACGCGCGATATAAAGCTTCTCGTTGCGCCGCCACTCGATGCCGGCGTCGGCCTCGATCTCGATCGGCAGGCCGCCCTGATTGGATGTCGTCGCGGTCGCGGGCTGGTCCTGGGCCGCCGCGGCCGCGGTGCGCGCGATGCTGTCGGTCAGCCCGACGAGAGCGCCCGTCAGAGCGACAAGTGTCGACCGGCGAGTCCACTCCGACCGGGTCCTCGTCATGGCGCGGTCTGCTCCGGCTGCGGTTGGAAGACGGCGCGCGAGCGACCGCGGAAGATGATGCCCGTCCCGCCGTCGACGATCTCGAAGCCCTCGGCGCGGATGTCGCCGTCAGGGCCGTGGCCCTCGATCGGTGCATCCCCCGTTGCCGTCCGTTCACCGAGGTCGACGCGAGCGCTCGTCGTGTGGAACTCATAGCCGCGGTCGTGAACCAGAGTGACTGATCCGGACAGGTCCAGGATCTGCGTGTCGCGTTGCAGGTCGCCGGCGTCCGATTGAATGGCGACCTTGGCGCCGCCGACCAGCGCGATATCGGCTTTGGGCTGTTGCAGCGTGATGTGATTGCTGTCCTCCGCCGACTGAATGGCGCGCGCAGCGGTGACGTTGAAGGCACGATCTTGCGCATCGACGCCGGCAAAGCGCGCGTTCTCCATGGTGATCGTATCGATTTCCACGGGCGCCTGTTCCGTCTCGCTGATCTGCAGACGCTGGATCACCGGATTGATCTGAGACCAGGTGATGACGAGGGCCGCAACGCCGAGAGCCAGCAGCGGCAGCACGATCTTGGCAATGCGGGGGCCGCGACCATATCGCTGGTATCCTCGCAAGGGCGTCGGTGTCGGCGAGGCCGGATCGATGCGGATCAGAGGTTGTACTGGCCGCCGCAAGGCGATGGGATCCGCGCTCATGCCACACCGGCGCGCAGACAATCATGGATATGCACGATGCCGATCGGCCTCTCATCCTCGGCCACGAACAGGGCCGTGAAGGGGCGCTCGCTCATGTTCATCATCGCCAGCGCTTCTTCGGCAAGCTGCTGCGGACGGATCGTCTTCGGATGCGGAGTCATCACGTCGGCGGCGCGTTGTTGCAGCAGGCCGGATGACATGTGGCGCCGCAGATCGCCGTCGGTGATGATCCCCATCAGCCGCCCATCGGCATCGACGATGCCGATGCAGCCGAAGCTCTTGTTCGTCATCACCAGGATGGCGTCGGACATCGGCGAATCCGGGCCGGCCAGCGGCAGCCGGTCACCGGTATGCATGATATCCGCGATCTTCAGGAGCCGTCGGCCGAGTTGCCCGCCGGGATGCAGGGTCTTGAAGTCCGACATCGAGAAGCCCTGCCGCTCCAGCAGGGCGATGGCAATGGCGTCACCCAGCGCCAGCGTCATCGTCGTCGAGGTCGTCGGCGCCAGGCCCAGCGGGCAGGCTTCGTCGGCGCGCGGCAGCAGCAGCGTCACATCGGCCGCATCGGCCAGCGCGCTGCCGATTCCGGCGGTGATCGCCACGAGCGGGATGCGGAACCGCCGCGTGTGGGCGATGATGTCGGCCAATTCCGGCGTGCCGCCGGAATTGGACAGTGCCAGAACGGCATCGCCGGCGGCGACCATGCCGAGATCGCCATGACTGGCCTCGGCCGGATGGACGAACAGCGCTGGAGAGCCTGTCGAGGCCAGGGTTGCCGCGATCTTGCGTCCGACATGCCCGCTTTTCCCCATGCCGGTGACGACGATGCGGCCAGTCCGCCCGGAGAGAATGTCGATGGCGCGCACGAAGCTGTCGCCCAGGCTGTGGGCGAGCGCGCGAATGCCGTCGGCCTCGAGCCGCAGCACACGGCTGGCCACAGCCAGATCGTCGTGCCGCCTGGGTTTGCCGCCGCGCTTGGTAGCGCCGGATTTGACAACCACCGTCACCGTGTCT
Source organism: Dongiaceae bacterium (assembly GCA_050180895.1). Taxonomy (GTDB): domain Bacteria; phylum Pseudomonadota; class Alphaproteobacteria; order Dongiales; family Dongiaceae; genus JBGPEQ01. The sequence goes on along the minus strand of JBFXDS010000013.1, from coordinate 26,402 downwards.
GCACCCCGCTTCCGTTCACGCCTCAGCAGGCTGTTGCTGGCGCCCGTTCCGCTCCCCGAGACGGTTCGTGCGCGAGGTTGGGCGACCGGGGGTCGACCCGTACGAATCGTCACATAAAGTAGGCATCCAGGTGGCGGACCGTCAATGTGACCGACGATCGCCGTGGACCATCAATGAGCGAAAATATCGATTTCGGCCCATCCGGCCAGATCCAGTTCGGCCCGCGACGGCAGGAAATCGAAGCAGGCCTGGGCCAGCGCGGTGCGGCCTTCGCGGGCCAACATCTCGTCCAGCTTGTCCCTGAGCGCATGCAGATGAACGACGTCGGAGGCGGCATACCGCAGCTGTTCCTGGCTCAGTTCGGGCGCTCCCCAATCCGACGATTGCTGCTCCTTCTTCAGCTCGATGCCCAGCAGGTCCCTGCAAAGATCCTTGAGCCCATGCCGATCGGTGAAGGTGCGGACCAGGCGCGACGCCGTCTTGGTGCAATAGACCGGCCGCGCCGTAATGCCGAAGGCGTGCTTCAATGCGGCGATGTCGAAGCGTCCGAAATGAAACAGCTTGATGACGCCCGGATCGGCCAGAAGCCGTTTCAGGTTGGGCGTATCGCCGGCGCTGTTGCGGGACGGCGGGATGCGGACCAGATGGCAATTGCCGTCGCCCGCGGACAGCTGCACCAGGCACAGGCGGTCGCGATGGGGGTTCAAGCCCATCGTCTCCGTATCGATTGCGACGCTGGCGCCGAGGTCGAGTCCCTCGGGCAAATCGCCGTGGTGGAGGTGGATGTTCATCGGCAGGAATACGGCCGACGGTCTTCCCGACAGCGATGGAGACTCGGCCGCGGCACGGGCGATGGTGCCCAGGAGAAGACTCGAACTTCCACGGCCTCGCGGCCACAGGTACCTGAAACCTGCGCGTCTGCCAATTCCGCCACCTGGGCAACAGAGGGCGCGATTGTGGTTAGTTGCAAGGCAATGTCAACCGGCATTTCGCTGTTGCGAACAAGGCTTTGAGGGCTATATCTGCGCCGCGGCGGCGCTCTCGGTTCCGTGTCGGCCGCCGGCGGATCAGGTGCTCCATGGCAGCGCGCAACGTCACCATTTTCGGCGGTTCGGGCTTCATCGGCCGCTATCTCGTGCAGCGGCTCGCCCGCCAGGGCTGGATCATCCGCGTCGCCGTGCGCCACCCGGATCGTGCCTTGTTCCTGAAGCCGATGGGCGCGGTCGGCCAGATCACGCCGGTCGCCGCCAGCCTGCGCCACGAGGCGTCCATCGCGGCCGCGGTGGCCGATGCCGACGCCGTCGTCAATCTCGTCGGTATCCTGCATGAGGGGAGCATGCCGGCGCGGATGTTCTTCCCGCGGGCCGTCCAGCGGTTCGGCGACATCCACGCCGATGGCGCCGGGCGCGTCGCGCGCGCGGCCCGGGCGGCGGGTGCTCGTGCCTTCGTGCAGATGTCCGCGCTCGGTGCCGATCCCGGATCGCCGGCCGCCTACGCGCGATCGAAGGCCGCGGGCGAGCAGGCCGTGCAGGCGGCCTTTCCCACGGCCACGATCGCCAGGCCCAGCGTCGTGTTCGGACCGGAGGACGATTTCCTCAACCGCTTCGCGACGATGGCCCGCTTCCTGCCGGCGTTGCCGCTCATCGGCGGCGGCGAGACCCGCTTTCAGCCGGTCTATGTAGGCGATGTCGCGGACGCCTTGCTGCGGCTGGTGGAGGACCCGGCCACGGCCGGCAAAACCTATGAGTTGGGCGGCCCGCGCAGCTATAGCTTCCGCGCGATCCTGGAGCTGCTGCTGCGCGAGATCGGGCGGCGGCGTCTGTTGGTTCCGCTGCCCTTTGCTGTCGCCAGCCTGCAGGCGTTCTTCCTGGAGTGGCTGCCGGTGCCGCCCTTGACGCGCGACCAGGTCCAACTGCTGAAGCGGGACAATGTCGTGGGCCCCGGTGCCTTGACGCTCGCCGATCTCGGCATCCGGCCGATGGCGATGGAGGCGGTGATTCCGAGCTATCTCGCCCGCTATCGGCCGGGCGGCCGCTTCGTCGGCGCGGCCCTTACCTAGGCCGCATAGACCAGGAAGAGCAACACGGCCCCGAGCAGCAGCCGGTAGATCACGAACGGAGTAAAGTTCGACCGTCGCAGCCAAGTCATCAGAAAGGCGATGGCGGCGATCCCGGTAAGCGCGGACAGCACGCCGACCGCCGCCGCGGCGTGCAGGACGGCGGTATCGCCGCCCGCGATCATTTCATAGGTCTTGAGGGCCCCCGCCGCAGCGCTGGCGGGAATCGACAGCAGGAAGGAGAACCGGGCTGCCTCGGCACGCTCGAATCCGAGCAGGCGGCCGGTCACCATGGTGATGCCTGAGCGGCTGATTCCCGGAATCAACGCGAAGGCCTGGGCGCAGCCGATGATGATCGCCTGGACGAAGCGGAGATGCTCCAGGCGGTGCACCGTCATCGCGAATCGATCGGCCAGATAGAGAACCACGCCAAAGATCGGCAGCGTCCAGGCGATGATCTCCATCCTCCTGAGGCCGTCGCCGACATAGCGATCGATGTAGAGTCCGGCGAGCACCAACGGCACCGTGCCGACAATGATATAGAGGGCCATCAACCCCCAGTGGTCGTGCTTGCCGGAGCTGTCGCGGCGACCGGTGACCAGTCGCAGAAACCCGACAACCAATCGCCACACGTCCCGCCAGAAGTAGAGGAGGACAGCCGCCAGGGTGCCGAGATGGGAGGCAGCGTCGACGGCCACCCCTTGATCGGGCCAGCCGGTCAGGTTGGGGACCAGGATCAGGTGGGCGGACGAGCTGATCGGCAGAAATTCCGTGATGCCCTGGACAACGGCCAGAACGACGATTTGCAGCCAGGACAAGGGGATACTCCGCAGGAGGGGTGGCGAGCTTATAGCATCGGTAGCGATCACACCCAAGCTATCATATATTGTTCCAAAATGGAACTATATGGGCGGCTTGGGGAAGGCGAGAGGGTCAGTTTGGTTAAAATCCGTGCATACATTCCTCAATAGGGGCAGTACATTTGACCTATCGGCGATTTTTCGCTCGCGACTCGACCCGAAAGTGCGTATACCCAACGGCCGGCTTGCAGAATCCGCCGGGGAGCGTTAGGGAGACCGAACAGGATGCCGCCGCGGATGCTCCAATTCGTCAGCATCGACAAGGCCATGCCGGACAAGCGGGCGGCGGAGGTCCGGCGCGCGGATTTCGGCGAGATCTTCCGTGAATACGAGCCCGAGCACGCGGCCGAGCAGGCCGGCCGCTGCTCGCAATGCGGCGTGCCCTTCTGCCAAGTGCATTGCCCGGTCCACAACAACATCCCCGACTGGCTGAAGCTCACCGCCGAGGGGCGGCTGGAGGAGGCCTACGAGACGTCGTCGGCGACGAACAACTTCCCGGAGATCTGCGGCCGCATCTGCCCGCAGGATCGGCTGTGCGAAGGCAACTGCGTGATCGAGCAGGCCGGCCACGGCACCGTCACCATCGGCGCGATCGAGAAATTCATCACCGACACGGCCTGGGAGCAGGGCTGGGTCAAGCCGGCCAGGCCCCGGCGCGAGCTTGCGACCTCCGTCGGCATCATCGGCGCCGGGCCGGGCGGCCTGGCGGCGGCCGAGCAGCTACGGCGCAAGGGTCATCAAGTCCATGTCTACGACCGCTATGACCGTGCCGGCGGCCTGCTGATCTACGGCATCCCGAACTTCAAGCTGGAGAAGCCGGTGGTGGAACGGCGCGCCCACCTGCTGGCGGCGGGCGGCGTGCAGTTCCATCTCAACTGCGAGGTCGGCCGCGACGCGGGCTTCGACGAGCTGCGCCGGCGGCACGACGCCGTGTTGGTCGCCTGCGGCGTCTACAAGGCGCGCGACATCCGGGCGCCGGGTGTCGGCGCGGCCAACATCCTGCCGGCGCTGGATTATCTCACCGCCAGCAACCGCAAGGGCCTCGGCGACGCAGTGCCGGCCTTCGATGGCGGTGCGCTCGATGCCGCCGGCAAGCATGTCGTCGTCATCGGCGGCGGCGACACCGCCATGGATTGTGTGCGCACGGCGGTGCGCCAGGGCGCCCGGTCGGTGAAGTGCCTCTACCGCCGCGACCGCGCCAACATGCCGGGCTCGCAGCGTGAAGTCGCCCATGCCGAGGAGGAGGGCGTCGAGTTTGTCTGGCTGGCCGCGCCGGAGGCCTTCCTTGGCGAGCGCAAGGTGACGGGCGTGCGCGCGCAGCGCATCCATCTCGGCGTGTCCGATGCCACCGGCAGGCAGACACCGCGCGCCATCGACGGCTCGCACTTCACCGTCGCCGCCGATCTGGTGCTGAAGGCGCTGGGCTTCGATCCCGAGGACATCGCGGCGCAGTTCGCGGCGCCGGAGCTCGCGCTCACCGACTGGGGCACGCTCAGGATCGACCACCGCACCAAGATGACGAACCTTGAGGGCGTCTTCGCCGCCGGCGACATCGTGCGCGGCGCCTCGCTCGTGGTGTGGGCTATCCGCGACGGCCGCGACGCCGCCGAGTCCATCGACCGCTACATCGCCGCCAAGGCGATCTCCGCCGCGGCGGCAGAGTAGTTTGCCCGTGGAAGAGAAGATGCACCACGAAGACACGAAGGGCACGAAGGTGCTCGCGAAATGTCGTCGCCGTGGGAGCGCGTCATATCCGCTGCAAGCCGGCCGTGCGTCCTTCGACAAGCTCAGGATGAGGGCAATCTTGGTGGCACGAAGAAAGGAACCTCATCCTGAGCTTGTCGAAGGACGCACATTGCCGATCCAAGCCACCTGCTTCGTGGTTTGGCCAAATCGAGTGGATTGAACCATGACCGACGATTTCGTTCGCGACTGGCAACGCAACGCCGCTCATCTCGTCGCGCACGGCCTCTACGACCCCGTGGAAGAGCATGATGCCTGCGGCGTCGGGCTGATCGCCGCCATCGACGGCAAGCCACGGCGTCAGGTCGTCGAGGCCGGCATCGCGGCGCTGAAATCCGTGTGGCACCGCGGCGCCGTCGACGCCGACGGCAAGACCGGCGACGGCGCCGGCATCCATCTGCAGATTCCCCAGGAGTTCTTCGAGGAGCATGTGCGCCGCCAGGGCCAGGTGACCGGCGTCGGCAAGCTCGGCATCGGCATGGTGTTCCTGCCGCGCACCGACCTCGGCGCGCAGGAGCGCTGCCGCGTCATCGTCGAGCGCGAGATCCTGGCCTATGGCTACACCATCCATGGCTGGCGGCAGGTGCCGGTGAATGTCGAGGTGATCGGCGAGAAGGCCAACGCAACACGGCCGGAGATCGAGCAGATCATGATCGCCAACAGCCTCGGCACCTCCGAGGAGCAGTTCGAGACCGATCTCTTCGTCATCCGCCGCCGCATCGAGAAGGCGGCGATGGAGGAGTCGATCAAGGAGCTCTACATCTGCTCCATGTCCTGCCGCTCGGTGATCTACAAGGGCATGTTCCTGGCCGAGCAGCTCACGGCCTTCTATCCCGATCTGCTGGACGAGCGCTTCGTCTCCAACTTCGCCGTCTGGCATCAGCGCTATTCGACCAACACCTTTCCCACCTGGCATCTGGCGCAGCCCTTCCGCGTCATCGCCCACAACGGCGAGATCAACACCCTCAAGGGCAACGTCAACTGGATGCGGGCGCACGAGACGCGCATGGCGACGGCCGTGTATGGCGACTACATGGCCGACATCAAGCCGGTGATCCAGCCCGGCGGCTCGGACTCGGCCGCGCTCGACAACGTGTTCGAGGCCATGGTCGGCGTCGGCCGCACCTTGCCCATGGTGAAGACGCTGCTGATCCCCGACGCCTGGGCCGAGCGCGAGACCATGCCCAAGGTCTACCGCGACCTCTACAGCTACTGCAATTCGGTGATGGAGCCGTGGGACGGCCCCGCCGCGATCTGCGCCTTCGGCGGCAACTGGGTCCTCGCCGGCATGGACCGCAACGGGCTACGTCCGCTGCGCTACGCCGTCACCGCCGGCGGGCTGCTGGTGGCCGGCTCGGAGACCGGCATGGTCCGCATCCCCGAGCAGGACATCGTCGAGAAGGGCCGCGTCGGCCCGGGGCAGATGATCGCCGTCGATCTCGCCGAAGGCCGCTTCTATCACCACCACGAGATCATGGATCACCTGGCGGCGCAGGCGGATTTCGGCGCCTGGGTGAAGAACATCACCGTCATCGACACCCTCATCCGCTCCAAGCCGGGCAAGCCCGCCGGTTTCGACAAGGAGGAGCTGCGCCGCCGCCAGGTCGCCATCGGGCTGACGAAAGAGGATCTTGAGCTGATCCTCCATCCCATGGTGGAGGACTCCAAGGAGGCCGTCGGCTCCATGGGCGACGACACGCCGATCGCCGTGCTGTCGGAGCAGCATCGCGGCCTGCACCACTTCTTCCGTCAGAACTTCAGCCAGGTGACAAACCCGCCGATCGATTCCCTGCGCGAGGCGCGGGTGATGACCCTGAAGACGCGCCTCGGCAATCTCGGCAACATCCTCGACCAGGACGAGAGCCAGTGTCGGCTGCTGCAGCTGGAATCGCCGGTGGTGCTGACTGCGGAGTTCCAGGCCATGCGCGCCTACATGGCCGCCACGGCCGTCGATATCGATTGCACGTTCGATCCCAAAGGGGGCGATCCCAAAGGCGGCGACAACGCCCTGCGCGACGCCATCGCCCGCATCCGGCGGGAGGCGGAGGACGCGGTGCGCGGCGGCGCCGTGCATATCGTCCTCAGCGACGAGCGGGTGAGCGCCGAACGCGCGCCAATCCCCATGATTCTCGCCACCGGCGCGGTGCATACGCATCTTCTGCGCCAGCAGCTGCGCACCTTCACCTCGCTCAACGTGCGCAGCGGCGACTGCCTCGACGTGCATCATTTCGCCGTGCTGATCGGCGTCGGCGCCACCACCGTCAACGCCTATCTGGCGGAGGCCTCGATCGCCGACCGCCACCGCCGCGGCCTGTTCGGCGAGCTGTCGCTGGAAGATTGCCTGAAGCGTTTCAAGAAGGCGGTCGACGAAGGCTTGCTGAAGGTGATGTCGAAGATGGGCATCGCCGTGATCAGCAGCTATCGCGGGGCCGCCAATTTCGAGGCCGTGGGCCTGTCGCGCACGCTGGTGGCCGAGTACTTCCCCAACATGCCCTCGCGTATCTCGGGCATCGGCATGACCGGCATCCAGCGCAAGGTGCTGGAGCAGCATGCGCGCGCCTTCGCCGAGGATGTCGTCGCCCTGCCGGTCGGCGGCTTCTACCGCTATCGCCGCGGCGGCGAGAGTCACGCCTGGGAGGCCAACCTCATCCACACGCTGCAGGCGGCCGTCACCTCCGAATCCTATCAGGCGTTCAAGCGCTACAGCGAGGCGGTGACGAAACTGCCGCCGGTGGCGCTGCGCGACCTGCTCGATTTCCGTCCGGGCAAGACACCGATCTCCGTCGACGAGGTCGAGTCGATCACCGAGATCCGCAAGCGCTTCGTCACCCCCGGCATGTCCTTGGGCGCGCTCTCGCCCGAGGCCCACGGCACGCTCAACATCGCCATGAACCGCATCGGCGCGAAGTCGGATTCGGGCGAGGGCGGGGAGGACCCGGCGCGCTATCGCCCGCAGCCCAACGGCGACAACGCCAACTCCGCGATCAAGCAGGTGGCGTCCGGCCGCTTCGGCGTCACCGCCGAGTATCTCAATTCCTGCCGAGAGCTCGAGATCAAGATCGCGCAAGGCGCCAAGCCCGGCGAGGGCGGCCAGCTGCCGGGCTTCAAGGTGACGGAGATGATCGCCAAGCTGCGTCACGCCACGCCCGGCGTGTCCCTGATCTCGCCGCCGCCGCACCACGACATCTACTCGATCGAGGATCTGGCGCAGCTCATTTACGACCTGAAGCAGATCAACCCGGACGCGCGGGTCTGCGTCAAGCTCGTCTCCCGCTCCGGCATCGGCACCATCGCGGCCGGCGTCGCCAAGGCCAAGGCCGACGTGATCCTGGTCTCCGGCCATGTCGGCGGCACCGGCGCCAGCCCGCAGACCAGCATCAAATATGCCGGCGTGCCCTGGGAGATGGGGCTCTCGGAGTCCCATCAGGTGCTCGTGCTGAACCGGCTGCGCCATCGCGTGCGCCTGCGCACCGACGGCGGCATCAAGACCGGTCGCGACGTCGTCGCCGCCGCCATGCTCGGCGCCGAGGAGTTCGGCATCGGCACCGCGTCGCTGGTGGCCATGGGCTGCATCATGGTTCGGCAGTGCCACTCGAACACCTGCCCGGTCGGCGTCTGCACTCAGGACCCGCGGCTGCGCGAGAGGTTCACGGGCACGCCGGAGAAGGTGGTGAACCTCTTCAGCTTCATCGCCGAGGAGGTGCGCGAGATTCTGGCGTCGCTGGGGTTCCGGTCGCTGAACGACGTCATCGGCCGCACCGATTTCCTGCAGCAGGTCAGCCGCGGCGCCGCCCATCTCGACGATCTCGACCTCAATCCGCTGCTGGCCCAGGCCGATCCCGGCGAATATGCGCGCTACTGCACGATCGAGGGCCGCAACGAGGTGCCGGACACGCTCGACGCGCAGATGATCGCCGACGCGCGGCCGCTGTTCGACGACGGCGAGAAGATGCAGCTGCAGTACAACATCCGCAACACCCACCGCGCGATCGGCACGCGGCTGTCGTCGAAGATCACCCGCCGCTTCGGCATGGCCGGCCTGAAGCCGGGCCATGTCACCGTGCGGCTGCGCGGGTCGGCCGGCCAGTCGCTCGGCGCCTTCGCCGTGCAGGGGCTGAAGCTCGAGGTGTTCGGCGACGCCAACGACTATGTCGGCAAGGGCCTCTCCGGCGGCACCATCGTCGTGCGGCCCATGCCATCGAGCCCGCTGGCCACCAATGCCAACGTCATCATCGGCAACACCGTTCTCTATGGGGCGACGGCCGGCAGGCTGTTCGCCGCCGGCCAGGCCGGCGAGCGCTTCGCCGTGCGCAACTCCGACGCGGTCGCGGTCATCGAGGGCTGCGGCGCGAACGGCTGCGAGTACATGACCGGCGGCACCGTCGTCATTCTCGGCGCCGTCGGCGACAACTTCGCCGCCGGCATGAGCGGCGGCATGGCCTTCGTCTATGACGAAGCCGGCGATTTCCCGAGGTACGTCAACCCCGACAGCGTGGTCTGGCAGCGGCTGGACTCCGTCCATTGGGAGGGCGTGCTCAAGGGCCTCATCGCCGAGCACGCGCGCGAGACGCAGTCCAAGTTCGCCGCCCGCCTGCTCAACGACTGGCTGCTGGAGCGCGGCAAGTTCTGGCAGATCGTGCCGAAGGAGATGCTGACGCGCCTGCCGCAGCCGCTGTCCGACGCGGCGGCGGAAAAACGGGCGTAGCGGCTCAGCCCTCGATCGGCGCGAAGGCCTGCGTCGTCGGATCGAGCCGCAGCAGATGGCCGTCGGCGAGATCGAAGTACCAGCCGTGGAGCGTCAGCCGGTCCGCCTCCACGCGCTCGCTGATCCAGGGAAACGTCAGGAGATTCGCGAGCGACACCTTGATCGTCTCGAGTTCGCAGGCGTGCTGCCGGCTCTCCTCGGGAAGGTTCAGGGCCAGGGTACGCCGGCGGGCCGGCTCGGCGTTCGACATCCAGGCGCCGACGAAGTCGTCGCCGCGTCCCGCCGCCGGCGAGCCCTCCAGCAGGGCGCGGACGCCGCCGCATTGCGCGTGGCCGAGCACGACGATATGCGCCACCTCCAGCGTCCGCACGGCGAATTCGAGCGCGGCGCTGGTGCCGTGGGAGTGGCCGTCCGGCGCATAAGGCGGCACCAGGTTGGCGACGTTGCGCAGGATGAACAGATCGCCCGGCTGGGCGCGCGTGATCAGCAGAGGGTCGACGCGCGAATCGGCGCAGCCGATGAGCATGACCTTCGGCGACTGCCCGCGCCGCACCAGCGCCTCGAACAGATCCTGGTTGCGCGCGTAGTAGGAGTCGCGGAAGTCGCGGAATCCCTCGATGAGCTGCTCGATCGTTCGCCGGGTCATGCGACCTCCCTTCGACTATGATATGCTCAGGAGAAACCGGCTCGAGCAAGATGCCGATGAATTCGCTCACTTGTTCTTGGCGAGCCGCCGGATTCGCTCTGGCGGTCTTAGCGGGATTGCGGCCGGCGTCGGCCTGCACCTGTGCCGAGCCGAGCCCGGAAGTGGCCTATGAGCGCGCTTCCGTCGTATTCGTCGGCACGGTCATCAGCATCGACCGGTCCTTGTCGCAGCGGCTGGGGCTGTCGTCGTCCGGCGACTGGCTCATCCGCTTCGCCGTGACGCGGCGCTGGAAAGGTGTGCCCAGCGGCAGCGAACTCATCCGCGCGCCGCTGACCGGGGAGGCCTGCGGCTATCCGTTCCGCGAGGGCGGGACTTATCTCGTCTATGCCGTGGGTTGGTTGGAGCGCAGGACCGGCTTCTGCGACGGCACCAAGGATATCTCTATCGCCGATGAGGATGTGCGCGCGCTCGACGCGCTGCCGTCGACGAAGTGACGGACCGCGCCGGAGTCGGTTGCCGCTCCGGGTCGGCGATTCGAGCAATCCACCGGCGGACGACGCGAAGGTGTCGCGGGACTTCGCGTCGGCGCCGGTGGACGCCCTCTGGTCCTCGGAGGGGACAGAGGACCGGGTCCGCGACCGGTCGTGCAGAGTGTGGTGACCGGTCTACGGAGGGCGGCAGGCCATCGTGTCGGATGGGAACCTGTCGGACACGAAGCGGGGCCTGCGCCTGCGCGGCCAACCTATTCGGCCGGCAGGACCTTGACGGTGCCGCGCATAGATTTGTGCTTGGCACAGAAGTATGTGTACTCGCCGGGCCGATCGAATGTGGCGCTGAAGCTCTGGCCCTTGCCGAAGGCGCCGGAATCGAAGTCTGGGCCCGGCGCCTCGGGTGTTCCGCTGGTCACCGTGTGATCGATATTGTCTTCGTTGATCCAGGTGACGGTGGTGCCGGCCGGGATCTCGATCGCCTTCGGCCGGAACTGGAAGGTCTTGATCGCCGCGGTTTCCGTGGCAGCCGTAGCGGCGGCAACGTGCACCGGGGCCGCGACATGGTCCGCGTGCGGCATTTCGCAGGCGCCGGCCTCCGCGGCCAGTCCGGCGAGCGCCAGGCCGAGCATCGTCAGGCCGAAGAGCATGATGTGTGACATGGTCGGTCCTCTGTCCTCCGCGTCGGGTCGGCGGCGGCCACGGCCCTTCGCCATGGCCGCCGCGAGGTCGAATCAGCCGAACTTCTTGGGGAACTGCATGACGATGCCCTGCGCCAGCGCCTCGGCGATGGCCGCCATGTGGTTGTAGGCGGTGCGCAGCTCCGTGTAGGCCCGGGTCTGGTCGCCCTTGGCCTGGGCGTCGATCACGGCCTTCAGCGTCACCGCGTGATGCTTCACCAGATCGGCGACCGCGTCCTGCGGCAGGTTCGGATTGGCGGAGTTCAGGAACGCGCCGAAATCCTTGGTGTACTGCATCAGGTCGCCGACGGCCTTGTCCTGCTTCGCCTTGTCGTTCGAGGCCATGCCGACCGTGTAGTCGACGACCATGGCGATGTGCGAGCGCCACAGGCCGAGGAAGGCCTCGCCCGCGTCCTGGCCGTAGATCGAGCCGATGGCGTTGGCGATATCGACCGAGTTGGCGTCGAGCGCGCCGGCCACCGCCTTGAACTCGCGGTCGCGGCCGTGCAGCGCCGCGTTGGTGGCATCGGCCGCCAGCTGCACATGCTCGCCGAGCAGCTGATCGAGCGCCGAGCGCAGGTCGGCGGCCGGCGTATCTGCCGACGGCGTCTCCGCCATCTGCATTGCGACGGGCGACGGGCTGATGCCGTCGGCATAGGCGGTGCCGGACAGCGCGGCGACCGATACGGCCAGGGCCAGGACGGGAAGACGCGATACGGACATGACGACTCTCCTCTCGATGTCGGGCGCGGAGCCCGCGACGCAGAAGCTGCGGTCCGGCGGATTGCCGGCCAGGCCAGGCCGAACGCGATGCGCCCTTGGTGTTCGAGCGGGATGCCGCGTCGCCCTGGTGCGGCTTCTACGCGGCGGTCGGCGATATGGATGCAGCAGGCCGGCGAGAGTTCCGGCAGGTCAGAGATCGGCGGGGACCACCGCGCCGGTAAACATGACCTCGGTGGGCGTGCCGGTCGGCGAACCGCCGGGCGGCTCGAGGCTGATCGCCAGCACCGCGTTCGCCAGCGCCGCCGCCTGGTCCGGCGGCAGGTCGACCACCGTTTCGTCGCTGCCGAGCAAGCCGAGCGAGCGAGGCCCGGCGCCGCCGGCGACCAGCCAGAGCTCGTGCGCATGGGCGGGATCGGCGGGTGCCGGCTGCAGCCGGCGGACGCTCAGCCGGCGGGTCTCGGCGTCGAACCTGGCCAGCAGGATCGGCGTCCTGTCGGCGTCGATCAGCACCGCGATATAGGTCGGACCCGGCGGCACGGGCGTCGGCGCCAGAGCGATGTACAGAGCCAGCGCCGCGGCCGCCGCAGCCGCCGCCAGACTGACGCCCCGCCAGAAGCCGAGGCTCTCCCACAGCCGGTCGAGCAGGCTGCGGCGTTCCGGCGCCGGGCCGATCCGCTGCGAAATTCGCTGCCACAGATCGTCCGGCGGCGGCACCGCCGGCGCCGATTCGGCCAGCAGGTTGACCCGCATCTCCCACGCCTGCACCAGGTCGCGCAGCCCCGGATCGCCGGCCAGGAGGCGCTCGAAGCGCCGCCGGGCCGGGCCGCGCAGCGTGCCCAGCGCGTACTCCGCCGCCAGTCGGTCGCGCAGCTCGGGATCGCCGTAGTTCATCGCTCCATGCAGCCCTTGAGCCGGATGAGGCTGCGCCGGATCCAGCTCTTCACCGTGCCGAGCGGCGCCCCCAGCCGCCCCGCGACCTGCTCGAATGTCATGCCTTCATAATAGGCCAGCATCAGGCTCCGGCGGGGGCTCTCCTCGAGTTCCTCGAGGCAGCCCCGGAGCCGCCGGGCGTCGCGGCTGAGTGCCGTCAGTTCGGCCGGGCCGGGCGCCGGGTCCGGCCGGCTGTGCAGGAACCTCTCGTCCAGCGGCGATTCGCGTCCGCGGCGGCGCAGCAGGTCGAAGCACTGGTTGCGGACGATCCGCGCCAGCCACGCCATGGCCGTGCCGCGGCCGGGATCGAAGCTGCGGGCATGGCGCCAGACCAGGACGAACGAATCCTGCACGATGTCCTCGGCCAGATCGCGACTGCGGAGAATACCGAGCGCGAGGCCGAATAGTTGCGGTGCCGTTGCCGCATAGAGGCTCTGCAGCGCAACCGGGTCGCCGCCCGCGCAGGCCTGCAGCAATGCCTCCCGGCTTGGCGCCAAGGATTCCCCCTTGCCGATTGCTGAACGTCTGGCCCGCGACTGCCAGGCGGCATCGAACAGGAGAGCCTGCGTCGCTGTCAAGCGGGGCGCAGGACGAATCGGTCAGGCCTGACTTTCGGCGTCGATCGGCAGCGCGACGAAGAAGCTCGTGCCGCCGACCGGGTTGTCGACGGCGCGCAGGTCGCCCCCATGGGCGGCGACGATCGAGCGGCAGATGGACAGGCCGAGGCCCAGCCCCTGCGGCTTGCTGGTGACGAAGGGCTCGAAGAGGTGCGCTTGGATGTCCGCAGGAATGCCGCTCCCGTTGTCGGAGACGCAGATCTGAACGGTCTGCTTGTCGCCGAATCCGCTGCTGATCTTCAGGGTGCGGTCCGATCGTCCGGTCCCCTCCATCGCCTCGCAGGCGTTCATGATCAGATTCAGCAGGACCTGCTGGATCTGCACGCGGTCGCCGCGCACCGGCGGGAGCCCCGGCGCAAGCTCGCATGTCACCGTCACGTTGCGGGCGATCAGATCGCTGTGGACGAGCTCGATCACGTCGTCGGCCGCCCGGCTGAGGTCGAGTGGTCCGTACTTCGCCTTGCCCTTCATCAGGAGCGCGCGCAGGCGCCGGATGACGTCGGCGGCGCGCTGGTCCGATTCGACGATGTCGCCGAGAGCGGCCTGCAGCTCGGTCCTGTTCAGCGGTTCCCGATCGAGAAAGCGCTGAACGGCCTGGGCATTGCTGAGAATCGCCGTCAGCGGCTGATTCAACTCGTGGGCGATCGCCCCGGACAGCTGGCCGAGGATGCCGACGCGCGTCAGGTGGGCCAGTTCCTGGCGCTGCTCCTCCGCATCGGCTTCGGCCTGCTTGCGCCGCGTGACATCGCTGTGCGACACGACGGCGCCGCCGTCGGAGCGTCGGAGGGGAACGGCCGCCATCTCGAACCATTGCGTGCCCGCGGGACCCTGGTGACTGTACTCCATGCCGAATTCCGCTTGCGATCGGTCCAGGACCGCGGCGATTCCGGTTGCGGCCCGGGCCGCTTCGCCACCGGCCAGCCGGCATGCGCCGAGATAGTCCGCGCCGACCGGAACCCGCGCGAATATCCCGCCCGGATTCTCGCGGCCGAAGCGTTTCCAGGCGTCGTTGACGGCGACAACGACGCCGGTGCGGTCGATGATGGCGATGTGCTCGCTCAAGGATGCCAAGACGGCGCTCCACAAGATCTCCAGGCTGTGCAGCTCCTCTGCGATCTTCTTGCGCTGGGTGATGTCGATGCAGGTTCCGACCACGCGAACGGGTTCGCCGGGAGCCTGGCGCACCCGGGCGCCGCGCGACAGGAACCATCGCGTGCTTCCGTCCTTGTGCCGCATGCGGTGCTCATCCTCGAACGCCGGCACCTCCCCGCGGAGATAGGCGCGGGCAAGCTTCAGGACCCGGTCGCCGTCCGCGGGATGATAGAGCTGCATCCAGGCCTCGACCTTGTTCGCGATTTGATGGTCCTCGTATCCGAGGATCCGCTTCAGCTCCGGGTGAATGAACAGGTCGCCGGTGCGGGGATTCCAGTCCCAGACGCCGACCGACCCGGCCCTCGTCGCCATGCTGTAGCGTTCGGTCGTCGTGTCCAGCGCCTGCATGTACTGCCGCATGTCGCCGTGAAGCGCGGCAAGGTAGAGGACGGGAATCGAGACCAGCAGAAAAACGGCCTGCAGCATCAGGATCCCGTCCTGGCTGCCGATTGCGGTGGTCCAGTTCGCGACGCTTCCCATGGCGACGACGACGAATCCCAGCAGAGCCCAGCTTGCCCCGCCATAGCCGAAGCGCATCGCGGCCCACAACAGCAGCGGCAGGAAACTCAGCAGCGGAAGCGAGTCGGCCAGCACCAGCCCCTGGCCCACCACGATGACGCCGAGGAGGACGAAACAGAGCGCGAGCAGGAATGCCTCCATCAGCCGCCATGACGATGGTCTCCGCCAGGCCCGCAGAGCTTCGGCTGCCGCCAGAATCGGCGGCACGAAGATCACGACGGAAGCGGCATTCGACAGGAAGCGCAGGTTCCAGGCGCGCCAGTACTGATTGTTGGACCATTGGGTCGCGATCGCCACCGCCGCATCGGCGAAGGACAACAGGAATGGTGAGACGAAGACGCCGCAGACGACGAAGATGATGACCTCGGCATGCGAGCCGGAAGCGGCATGGCGTCGGGAAAGGTGGCCTATCAGCGCCGCCCCGAGCGCGGCCTGCAAGACGTTCGTGGCGTAGAGGCCCAGCAATGTCGGCCAGGACAGCCCGCCCGGCAGGGCGATGGCGATGTGGACGGGAAGCACGGCCAGGATGTGCAGCCACCAAAGTCGCGGCGGCACCAGCAGCAGGGCGGCCAGCAGGATCGCGTTCGGCGGCCACAGGATGGAATGTGGCGATTCCGGGAATCGCATGGCAAAGCCGAGACGCGCGCCGAGATAGTAGGCCGCCGCGGTTGCGGCAATGCCGATCCCGGCACGCACCGGGGAACTCAACAGTCTCTCCAGAACGAATCGTCCTGGGGGCGCGGAAGGCCTCTCCGGCCGGTTGTCAGCAATCGACGTCATGAACCCTCGACCGGATCAGCGAGCGGCGATGCGCCCCGGAAGCCGAAGGCGGAGTTTGGACCTGCGGCTGTCATGATAGCGCAGCCGGACGTTCGGCGCGAGCAATCCGGCGCGGCACAAGCGGCGGATCGCGAAAAGTGGTTTCACCCGGACGGGCTTTGAGTAGACTGCCGGCCCATGCGTCGCCTGTACCATTTCTGCCTGCAGCCGGCCTCCCGCAAGCTGCGCATCCTGCTCAAGGAAAAAGGTCTCGACTTCGAGCTGCAGGCCGAAAACGCCTGGGAGCGGCGCGACGCCTTCCTCGCCCTCAACCATGCCGGCGAGACCCCCGTCCTGGTGGAAGCCGACGGCACGACCGTCGTCGATTCCACGGCCATCGCCGAGTATATCGAGGAGATCCACCCGACGCCGGGCTTCCTGGGGGCGACGCCGGCGGCGCGCGCCGAAGTGCGTCGCCTCGTCGGCTGGTTCGACGCCAAGTTCAACCGCGAAGTGACGGCCAATCTGCTCGATCAGAAGATCCTGCGCCGGCTCAAGGGAGACGGCGGGCCGGATTCGCAGGCAATCCGCGCCGGCAACTCCAACATCCACTACCATCTGGAGTACATCGCCTGGCTCGCCGATCGCCGCCGCTGGCTTGCCGGCGATGAATTGTCGCTGGCGGACATCACGGCCGCTGCGCACCTTTCCGCGCTCGACTATATCGGCGACGTGCCGTGGGAGCGGCACGCCGGGGCCAAGGACTGGTATGCGCGGGTGAAATCCCGGCCGAGCTTTCGGCCGCTGCTGGCCGACCAGTTCCCCGGCGTCGCGCCGCCGGCGCACTACACGGATCTGGATTTCTAGCGGCGCCACCGCCGGGTGTGTCCTCGCCTCTAGGGTTTGACGTCCAGCTTCTCCAGGTTGGCCTTGGCCGCATCGCCTGCAGGCGTGCCCGCGGCGAGGGCGACGACCTGCAGCCAGTCCTGCCGCGCGCCGGCCGGGTCGCTCGACAGGCGGCGGATGTTGCCGCGCTCCAGCAGCGCTTCGGCGTTTTCGGGATCGAGCGACAGCGCCGCGTCGATATCGGCGCGCGCCTTCGTCAGATCCTTGAGGAAGCGCCAGGCGCTCGCGCGGTAGGCGAGCACGTCCGCGCGCTCCGGCGCCAGGGTCTGCGCCCTGTCGAGATCGGCGACCGCCGCCCTGAAGTCGCCCAATGTCGCATAGGCGATGGCGCGGTCGAGCAGCAGGTCGACGTCATCGGGCGTCAGTTTCAATCCAGCCGCCGCCGCGTCCAGCGCGCGCCGCGTCTCGCCCGCCATGGTCCATGCCTGACCAGCCTGGGCGAAGGCGCCGGCCGCCAGAGGCGGCTGCTTCTCGACCATGCCGGCGGCCAGCGATTCGAGCCTCTCCGCGGCATCCCGGTAGTGTCCCATGCCGATGAGGGCGACGGCCGCGCAGTGGCGGGCCGGATCGCCGCCGCCCTGGCTTTCCCAGGCAAGCGCGCTCTCATAGCCATCCGCCGGCACGCGCCGCGCCAGCGTCATGCAGTCCTCGTACTCCTGCTGGCGGGCAAAATCGAACTGGTCCGCCTGTGCCTGCGGGGCGGGCGCCGTCATTGCCAGCGCGAGCGCCGAGAGCAACGCGACTGAAGAGAGCTTCATGATCGGCATGGCCATGTCGTCGGTCAGCGATCATAATGACTGCTCCGCTCTCGCGCCACGATCGAATCCCTGCGACATCGCATGACCGCCAACCCCGGACACCTCTTCTGCTTCGGTCTCGGCTACTGCGCCCGGGCGCTGGCCAGGACGTTGCAGGCGGAGGGATGGCGCATCTCCGGCACCTGCCGCGCGCCGGAGCGGCAAGCGCGGCTGCGATCCCGCGGCATCGCGGCGCATCTCTTCGATCGCGGACGTCCGCTGGAGGATGTCGAAGCGGCGTTCGTGGGCGTTACCCATGTGCTGCACTCGATTCCGCCGGACGACAAGGGCGATCCCGTCCTGCACGCCAGCGGAGTCGAGCTTGCCCAGCTGCCGGGCCTGCGGTGGTTCGGCTACATGTCGACGTCCGGCGTATATGGAGACCGCGGCGGAGACTGGGTCGACGAGGACAGCGAGCTCAAGCCCGCGGGCGAGCGCGGACGCCGGCGCGTCGCCGCCGAGTCCGGCTGGAACGCGCTGCTCAGTCTCGGCTACTTCCCGCTCCACATCTTTCGCCTCGCCGGCATCTATGGGCCGCGCCGCAGCGTGCTCGATTCCTTGCGCGACGGCACGGCGAGGCGGGTGGTCAAGCCGGGCCAGGTCTTCGGCCGCATCCATGTCGACGACATCGTGCAGGTGCTGCGTGCCTCGATGGCGCGACCCAACCCTGGCGCCGTCTACAACCTCTGCGACGACGATCCGGCGCCGCCCTGGGAGGTGGTTGAGTACGCCGCCGAGCTGCTCGGCGTCGCGCCGCCGCCGGCGGTGCCCTTCGAGCAGGCGGAGCTCTCGGAGATGGCGCGCAGCTTCTACGACGACAACAAGCGTGTCCGCAACGATCGCATCAAGCGCGAGCTCGGGGTGGAACTGAAGTACCCCACCTACCGCGAGGGGCTGCAGGCGCTGCTGTCCACGGCGTGACGCGGGAGAACTTGTCGCACGGGTGGTCGCGTCGGACCGCCTCTACCTTGTGTCCCACCCTTGCGACAGATCCTCGATGGCCGCCAGCATCCGCCGCAGATCCTGCTCCCGGCTCAACCGATGGTCGCCGCCCTTGATCAAGGTCAGCGTCACGTCGCCACCGCGCAGCCGCTCGGCCAGCCGCAGGCTGGTCTGCCAGGGCACGTCGGGATCGGCCATCCCGTGCAGCAGGCGGACGGGACAGCGGATGTCGATCGCGCCGTGCAGCAGGAGATGCCGCCGTCCGTCCTCGATCAGGGCGCGGCTGATCTGCGTCGGCGCCTCGCCATAGCGCGAGGGCTCCAGGATCGCGCCGTCGCGCATCAGCCGCTCGCGCACCGGCGCCGGCATCCGCGCCCACATCAGCTCCTCGGTGAAGTCGGGCGCCGCGGCGATGCCGACGAGGCCGGCGATGCGCGTCGGCCGCGCCAGCGCCGTCAGCAGCATGATCCAGCCCCCCATGCTGGAACCGATCAGGATTTGCGGTCCGGCCGTGAGCCGGTCGAGCACGGCCAGCGCATCCTCCGTCCACCGTCCGATCGTGCCGTCGCCGAACGCGCCGCCCGATTGCCCGTGGCCGGAATAGTCGAAGCGCAGCAACGCCTGGCCGCGGCTGCGCGCCCAGGCGTCGAGTGCGGTCCCCTTCGTGCCGGTCATGTCCGAGCCGAAGCCGGGCAGGAACAGGATGCCCGGCCGGCGGTCGGAGGCATCGGCGGCGACGCGGCGATAGGCGATCGCAATGCCGTCGGCGCGAATCAACGTCTCAGGCGGATCGGCGCGACCCATGCTCGAAGATCCTCTCCGGTTCGAAGGCGGTCCCGACCGCCGCTGTTAACGTGCCGTTCAGAATTTTGCCGTAGTCGTTGTCATAAATCCGCCGAAACGGACACTGACCGGGACGACGACCATGTACGACTCCGACCCGAAGCTGCAGAAGATAAAGCTCGCCGTCGAGGTTGAGATCGACAACGGCCAGCGCATGCTCGGCAACGTCTTCGTCAGCCACAAGCAGCGCCTGCCCGATCTGCTCAACGACGACCGCGATTTCCTGCCGTTCGAGACCTCGGACGGGCTGATCAAGATCGTCCGCAAGTCGACCGTGCGCTGCGTGACGCCGCTGAATCAGGTCACGCTGCCGATGACCACGACCGATCCTTACGAAATCCTCGGCGTCGCCCCCTCGATCGCCGACGACGAGCTGAAGGCCGTCTATCACCGCAAGGTGCAGGAGACCCATCCCGACAAGCTCACGGCCATGGGCTTGCCGCCGGAGTTCCTGCAGCTCGCCAACGATAAGATCGCCCGTATCAACGACGCCTACGACCGAATCTGCAAGCAGCGCCAGTCGAACGGCGCGGCAGCACCGAAGTGGTATCACGGCGGCTGAGCCGGCCCTCTGTCGCTTCGGGTCTGTTGGCCGCTCACGGTTAACGCGGCCTTACCTTAAGGGAAAGTTGGGGAGTCCGTTCTAGACAATGGCGGACGGCGATGCGGCGCGCCCGCGTCGCGCTGGTCTGCGTTCGAGGTCGAGGCGATGGGTTACGGCGGCGACGACAAGAAGGTGTTCAAGAAGAAACTGCTGGTCGAGCTGGAACTCGACAGCGGCGCGATCCTGAACGGCTATCTCTTCGTCGGCCAGACGCAGCGCCTGTCGGACCTGATGAACGACGATCGTATCTTCCTCCCGTTCGAGGCGCTCGACGGCTCCATCACCATCTTCACCAAGGCGCTCGCCCGCCGGGTCAAGCCGGTCGAGAGGCCGCAGGCGGCCACGGCGGCCGAGAGCGGTGCCGATCCTTATAACCTGCTCGGCGTCGCCGCCGATGCGACCGACGCCCAGCTGCGCGAGGCCTACCACCGCAAGGTGCAGGAGACGCATCCGGACAAGCTGTCGAACGCCGGCGTCTCCTCCGAGATCGTCAAGTTCGCGCACGAGCGCATGGCCCGCATCAACGAGGCCTACAACAAGATCCGCGTCATGCGCCGCAACGCCGCCGCGCAGGGCGCCAATGGCCACGCGGCATCCTGATCCGTCGCTCGTCGATCGGATGCAGGGGCGACCGGCAGGTCGTCCGGCGCGCCATCGCATGATCCGAAGGCCCCTACACGTTTCATAGTCGTCGGGTGTGCCCGCCTTGACACTGCTTCGATTCCTTCTAGATTGCGGCGCCTTGCGGTGAGGGGCTGACGAGAGAAGGCATGGTCGCGATCACGCTGCCGGACGGAAGTATGCGCCGTTTCGACGGGCCGGTGGACGGCGCGGCGGTCGCGGCCGCCATCGGCCCCGGCTTGGCCAAGGCCGCGCTCGCCGTCAAGATCGACGGCGAGGTGAAGGACTTGGCGGCGGTCATCGACCGCGACGCCCGCATCGAGGTCGTCACCCGTACCCATCCCGATGCGCTGGAGCTGCTGCGCCACGATTGCGCGCACGTGCTGGCCGAGGCGGTGCAGGAACTTTTCCCGGGCACCCAGATCACGTTCGGCCCGGCCACCGACAGCGGCTTCTACTACGATTTCGTCCGCGACGAACCGTTCTCCACCGAGGATTTCGCGAAGATCGAGCAGCGGATGCGCGAGATCGTCGACCGCGACGAGAAGATCGCCCGCGAGGTGTGGTCGCGCGAGGAGGCCGCGCGCTGGTTCGCCGACCACGGCGAGAAATACAAGGCCGAGTGGGTGCACGAGATTCCCGAGGGCGAGGAGATTTCCATCTACCGCCAGGGCAACTGGCTCGACATGTGCACCGGTCCGCACTTGCCCTCGACCGGCAAGCTCGGCAAGGCCTTCAAGCTGATGAAGATCTCCGGCGCCTATTGGCGCGGCGATGCCCGGAACGCCCAGCTGCAGCGCATCTACGGCACCTGCTGGCCGGACGAGAAGCAGCTCGCCGCCTATCTGCACCAGCTCGAGGAGGCGGAGAAGCGCGATCACCGCCGCATCGGCAAGGAGATGGGTCTCTTCCACCAGCAGGAAGAGGCCGCCGGCATGGTGTTCTGGCACCCGAAGGGCTGGACGCTCTACCGCACGCTCGAGACCTTCCTGCGCGACCGGCTCGGCCGCGCCGGCTATGCCGAGGTGCGCACCCCGCAGCTCGTCGACCGCAAGCTGTGGGAGGCATCGGGCCATTGGGAGAAGTTCCGCGAGAACATGTATCTCTCGGAGAACGAGGCCGGCCTGCAGGAGTTCGTCGCCGATCCGGCGCAGCGCATCTTCGCGCTGAAGCCGATGAACTGCCCCTGCCACGTGCAGATCTTCAACCAGGGGCTCAAGAGCTACCGCGACCTGCCGCTGCGCCTCGCCGAGTTCGGCTCCTGCCACCGCTTCGAGCCGGGCGGCGCGCTGCACGGCATCATGCGCGTGCGCAATTTCACCCAGGACGATGCGCACATCTTCTGCACGGAGGAGCAGGTCACGGCGGAGAGCATCGCCTTCTGCGATCTGCTGCTCGGCATCTATCGCGATCTCGGCTTCGACGAGGTCAAGATCCGCTTCGCCGACCGGCCGCCGGTGCGCGCCGGCGTGGATGCCGTCTGGGACCGCGCCGAGGCACAGCTCAAGGCCGCGGTCGATGCCGCCGGCCTGCCCTACGAGCTGGCGCCGGGCGAGGGCGCGTTCTACGGCCCGAAGCTCGAATATCACCTGAAGGACACCATCGGCCGCTCCTGGCAGTGCGGCACGCTACAGCTGGATTTCGTGCTGCCGGAGCGGCTCGACGCCCACTACATCGCCGAGGACGGCCAGCGCCACCGCCCGGCCATGCTGCACCGGGCGATCTTCGGCTCGATGGAGCGCTTCATCGGCATCCTCATCGAGCACTATGCGGGCAAGTTCCCGCTCTGGCTGGCGCCGCTGCAGGCCGTGGTCGCCACCATCACCGGCGACGCCGATGCCTGGGCCGGCCGCGTGCAGGCCGCGCTCACGGCTGCCGGACTGCGGGCGGAGACGGACCTGCGCAACGAGAAGATCAACTACAAGGTGCGCGAGCACAGCCTGGCCAAGGTCCCGGTGATCCTGGTCGTCGGCAGGAAGGAGGCGGCCGACGGCACGGTCGCTCTGCGCCGCCTCGGCGGCGAAAAGCAGGAAGTCCTTGCGCTCCAGGACGCCGTCACTAGACTTAAGGCCGAAGCCGCCGTTCCCGGCGCATGAGCTCCACGGACGGGCGGCTGCGCCGTGTCGGGCCGGCGCGGGGAGGCGGCCCGCATACATCGTTCACGATCTGACGGAGGACGTACATAGCTAGGTTTTCAACCGATGCCGCACCGGCCCGCGACGGGCCGCGCATCAATACGCAAATCAACGTGCCCGCCGTCCGGCTCGTCAAGGAGGACGGCTCGATGGTCGGAGTCACCCCCACCCGGGAAGCGTTGCGGATGGCCGAGGAGGCCGGGCTTGATCTCGTGGAGATCTCGCCCAACGCCGATCCGCCGGTCTGCAAGATCCTCGACTTCGGCAAGTGGAAATACCAGGAAGAGAAGAAGAAGAACGCGGCCCGCAAGAAGCAGAAGGTCATCGAGGTCAAGGAGATCAAGCTGCGGCCGGGCATCGACGACCATGACTTCCAGATCAAGATGCGCTCGATGGTCCGCTTCCTGGAGGAGGGCGACAAGGTCAAGGTCACGCTCCGCTTCCGCGGCCGCGAGATGGTGCACCAGGAGCTGGGCGTCAAGGTGCTCGACCGGGTCAAGGAGGAGATGGACGCCAAGGCCAAGGTGGAGCAGTTCCCGCGCCTGGAAGGCCGCCAGATGGTGATGGTGCTGGCGCCCAAATAGGCGGCTATTGCGCCGCGGCCGTTGCGCGTACAATGCCGCCCATGGCCGAGACCGTCATCCATCTGCCCACGAAGCAGGACGCCACCGCTGCCGTGCCCGCCATCCCGGCCGCGGTCCCGGTTCCGGCCGAGCCGCCGCAGCCGGCGGCGTTGCCGATCATCGCCGTGGCCGCTGCGGCCCCCGCCGCGCCCCGCTGGGAGCCGCCGATCCTCGGCAGCCTCGCGGTGATCTTCGGCGTCGCGTCGTTGTTTACCGGCACCCTCGTGCTGGCGCCCCTGGCGGTCCTGCTCGCCATCGCGGCCGCCTTGTTCCGCCAGATCTCCTGGTCGGTGATCGGCGGCGCGTCGGCCGTCGTGGCGCTGGCGACCTCGAAGTATTTTTGGGCGCTGTTGGGCCTCGCCTGGCTGCTCGACTGGCTGATCTGAGCCATCCTTGCCTTTTCGTCCCTGCCTCTGTATAAGCCCGCACTCCTGCGAACCGGCGGCCACGGCTGATGAAACGGGCATGCCCAAACCGCCGCGCAGCTTTCGGATAACTCTTTGAAGGAACAGGAAAAATGCCCAAGATGAAGACGAAGAGCGGGGCGAAGAAGCGCTTCAAGCTCTCCGGCACCGGCAAGGTGGTCATGTACCCCTCCCAGCGCCGGCACCGGCAGATCAGCCGGCCGAAGAAGATGAAGCGCCAGGCGCGCGGCCCCGAGGTGATCAATCCCTCGGACGCCAAGGTCATCAAGAAGACCTATCTGCCCTACGGCCTCTAATCCGAACGGAGGATCTGCGCCATGGCTCGCGTCAAGCGCGGCGTCACCTCGCACGCCCGGCACAAGAAGATCATCGAGATGGGGTCCGGCTATGTCGGCCGCTCCTCGACCAACTACCGCATCGCCCTCGAGCGGGTCGAGAAGGCGCTGCAATACGCCTATCGCGACCGCCGCAACCGGAAGCGCGATTTCCGCGCCCTGTGGATCCAGCGCATCAACGCCGGCGCGCGCGCCCACGGCCTCACCTATTCGCAGTTCATCGCCGGCATCAAGAAGGCCGGCATCACCCTCGACCGCAAGGTGATGGCCGATCTCGCCGCGCGCGAGCCGGCCGCCTTCGACGCCCTGGTGAAGCAGGCCCAGGCCGCCCTCGGCAAGGCCGGCTGACCTCCAACTGGCATGTCCATCCTGCGTCCTTCGACAGACTCAGGATGAGGGATCGTCTTACCGGCACCAAGAAAGACCCTCATCCTGAGTCTGTCGAAGGACGCACATGGCTTGTCCCAGCCTCCTGCAAGCTTGCAGGCTCGATCTGGCTGTGAGCCTCTGATGAAGCAGTTCCGGCGACTTGTCCTGGTCTTCATCGCGATCATCCCGCTCGCCGCCTGCAGCGACTATTCGAAGGACATCGAGGCGGTGCGCGCGGCCCGCACGGTCGTCGACGATCAGACCAACGACGATCTGGCGCGCCAACTGGCCGGCGCCCGCGGCAAGGTCGAATGGGTGGCCGACCGGCCGGAGAAATACCGCGACAACGAGCATATCGTGGCCGTCACCGCGAAGATCGAGCGCACCACCCGCGCCGGCGGCAAGCGGCTGATCGATCTGCAGTTCATCCGCAACCGCCAGACCCAGCAGATCGCCTTCGAGCAGCTCACCATCGACGGCCAGCCGCAAGGCCTCGTCGCTGGCGCGCTCAATCTGCTGCTGATGCAGCTGGAGTGAGACGGCCGGTTGACCCGTGCGGCGGCCGGCTCCTATACTCCGCCGCCGCGACGATGGATTGACCATGTGCGTCTTTCGATTTACCAGCGGGCTTGGGAGAGTGGTGCCGTCCGCCTGTGCGCGGGGGACTGTGAGGCTGCGCGGTTAGCGCGACTGTCACGGGAATGGTGGACGGGGCCGAAGCGAAGATCGGCCCCTTTTGTTTTGCGGATCGGACGATGCAGAACCTGGAAACCGTGAAGACCAAGTGGCTCGCTGCTGCTGCTGCTGCATCCTCGCCGGCCGCGCTCGAAGAGGTGCGGGTCAAGGCGCTCGGCAAGAGCGGCGAGATCTCCGCCCTCATGAAGGGCCTCGGCGCGATGGCGCCCGACGAGCGCCGCGCGGCGGGCGCCGCGCTGAACGCGGTGAAGGACGCAGTCGCCGCCGCCATCGAGGCGCGCAAGACGGCCCTGCAGGATTCCGAGCTCGACGAACGGCTCAAGACGGAGCGCGTCGACGTCACCCTCCCGCCGCGGCCCGAGCCCGACGGGCGCCTGCATCCGATCAGCCAGACCGTCGATGAGATCGTCGCCATCTTCGGCGCCATGGGCTTCCGCGTCGCCGAGGGCCCGGACATCGAGGACGATTTCCACAACTTCACCGCCCTCAACATCCCGCCGGAGCATCCGGCGCGGCAGATGCACGACACCTTCTACATCGCCGGCGCTGACGGCACGGGTGGGCCGGGCGGCAAGTTGCTGCGCACCCACACCTCGCCGGTGCAGATCCGCACCATGAAGGAGTCGAAGCCGCCGATCCGCATCATCGCGCCGGGCCGCACCTATCGCGTCGATTCCGACATGACCCACTCGCCCATGTTCCATCAGGTCGAGGGGCTGGTGGTGGACGAGACGACACATATGGGCCACCTCAAGGGCTGCCTGACCGAGTTCTGCCGCGCCTATTTCGGCATCGCCGACCTGAAGCTGCGCTTCCGTCCTAGCTTCTTCCCCTTCACCGAGCCGTCCGCGGAGGTCGATATCGGCTGCTCGCGCAAGGGCGGCG
Source organism: Dongiaceae bacterium (assembly GCA_050180895.1). Lineage (GTDB taxonomy): Bacteria > Pseudomonadota > Alphaproteobacteria > Dongiales > Dongiaceae > JBGPEQ01. The sequence goes on along the minus strand of JBFXDS010000013.1, from coordinate 343 downwards.
AGCTGAAGATCGGCGCCGGCGACGATTGGCTGGAGATCCTCGGCTGCGGCATGGTGCATCCGAAGGTGCTGGAGATGTCCGGCATCGATCCCGCGCGCTACCAGGGCTTCGCCTTCGGCATGGGCATCGAGCGCATCGCCATGCTGAAATACGGCATCCCCGATCTGCGCACCTTCTACGAGGCCGACCTGCGCTGGCTCCGGCACTACGGCTTCCTGCCGTTCGACGTACCGAGCATGTCCAGCGGCCTGACGCGATGATGCCGCAGGCCCTCACCCTATCCCTCTCCCGCTCCGCGGGAGAGGGGACTCTGTCAGGGCGCTCAACCTGGGTAGCCCCCTCG
>JBFXDS010000012.1:0-142432 GCA_050180895.1 Dongiaceae bacterium | reverse complement strand
CGGACTCCCCACTGCCACCGCACCTCCTACTCTACTCGATGCGGACGATCTCAACTTACAAGGATGAGGGGGAATCTTGGTGGCACGAAGACAGGCCCTCATCCTGAGCCTGTCGAAGGACGCAGGATGCTCATCCCATTCTCATCGGCTTGCCAACGGGAGATGTCTGGTCATCAATGGGGCATCGTCACGATTGGAACTGGGGAAGTCACGATGCCCGAACGACTCGTGGAGCCGCCGCGCCATCCCTATCAGACGTTCCTGAACTTTCCGCTGGTCACCGACCTGGACAGCCTCGAGGCCGACATCGCCATCCTCGGCCTGCCCTATGGCGCGCCCTATCGCATGTCGGAGGTGACGAACGACCAGAGCAATGCGCCGACGCATGTGCGCGTGGCCTCGGAGCGGCTGAGCCAGGCGCTCGACCGCTACGATTTCGACATCGGCGGACCGCTATTCGCCGGCAAGACCATCCGCGCCGTCGATTGCGGCGACGTGGTCGCCGATCCCTGGGACATGGGCGCGCACTACCGCCATGCCGAGGCGGCGGCGAAGAAGATCCTCGCCCGCGCCGGGCTGTTGATCTCCATCGGCGGCGACCACGGCGTGCCGATCCCGGTCTTCCGCGCGCTCGAGGCGCACGGGCCGATCACCCTGGTGCATGTCGACGCCCATCTCGACTGGCGCAACGAGGTGGAAGGCGTGAAGGAGGGCTATTCGAACCCGTTCCGCCGCGCCTCGGAGATGCGCTGGATCGAGGGCATGGTGCAGATCGGCCTGCGCGCCCAGGGCTCGGCACGGCCGCAGGACCTGGCCGACGCCCAAGCCTACGGCTCGCAGATCGTCACCGCCGACGAGGTGATCGAGCAGGGCATGGCGGCCGTGCTGGCGCGAATTCCCGACGGCCGGCGCTACTATCTCTCGATCGACGCCGACGGCGTCGACCCCAGCGTCATGCCGGCGGTGATGGCGCCCTGCCCCGGCGGCCTGCTGCATCACCACATGCGCGCGCTCATCCACGGGCTGGTGCGCAAGGGACGCGTCGTCGGCATGGACATCGTGGAGATCGCGCCCCGATACGACCACAACGACCTGACGGCGATCGCCGCCGGCCGGCTGATCATGAACCTCATCGGCACGGCCGTGCGCGCGGGATATTTTGAGTGATGCATTCGGATCACCGGCGGGCAGATTAGGGTGAACCGCAAGGACGCAGGAATACGGAGCTTCCGTCGCAGATCATTCGACGACGACGATCGACGGTGTTTCGGGTCTTCCCTGCAGCCCCGTCGGTGCGTCCTTCGACAAGCTCAGGATGGAGACCTTTGCACGGTGGAGTCCAAACCGCAGACGTTTCGGAATCGGATGTGTACAAAGCCGAATCGAAACGGGCACAAATTCCATCCGTGCAAAGGTCTCCAGGATGAGGAGCAATCTTGGCGGCACAAAGAAATCACCTCATCCTGAGCTTGTCGAAGGACGCAGAGCGCCGCTGCCATTTTCCTGCCGGACGCGATGCGCATCGTCGCCGGCCGACATAGGGGCCGGCGCATCGCGGCGCCGGCGGGGCTGGAGGTGCGGCCGACAGCCGACCGCACACGCGAGGCGCTGTTCAACATCCTGGAGCACGGGCTGGCGAAGGCCGACGGCACCTCGCCGCTGCTCGGCGCGCGCGTGCTCGACGCCTTCGCCGGCAGCGGCGCGCTGGGGCTCGAGGCGCTGTCGCGCGGCGCCACCCACGCGACCTTCATGGACGATCATGCCGCCGCCCGCAGCGCCATCCGCGCCAATGCCGAGGCCCTGGGCGAGCGCGCCCATGTCGCCGTCCTGCCGGCCGACGCCGCCGCACCCCCGCCGGTCGGCGCACCCTGCGACATCGCCTTCCTCGATCCGCCCTACCGCAGCGGCCTCGGGCCGCAAGCGCTCGGCGCGCTGGCCGCGCGCGGCTGGCTCGTCGATGGAGCGATCTGCAGCATCGAGATGGCGGCCGGCGACCGCTTTGCGCCGCCCGCGGGATTCATCGTGCTCGACGAGCGGCGCTACGGCAAGGCCAAGCTGATCCTGCTCCGTTACGACGCACCGAAATCTCCCTCACGGTGAGGCCGCCGGGCGACCGGCAGGGCGCCGGCCGGGCCTGCGACGAAATCGCCCGTTGATGCCTTACAGGACCATATTATATGTCTACTAATAATAAGTATACTATATGATATTCCCATGAGCGGACACGATCCCGAGCGCAGCCTTGGCTTCCTGCTGCACGACGTCTCGCGCCTTTTGCGCAAGCGCTTCGACCGCCGGGCGCGCGCCATCGGCCTGACGCGCGCGCAATGGTCGGTGCTCGCTCATCTCTCCCGCAATGAAGGCATCAACCAGAGCGCGCTCGCCGAGATCCTGGAGATCGAGCCGATCACGCTGGTCTACCAGCTCGACCGGCTGGAGGCGGCCGGCTGGGTCGAGCGCCGGCTCGATCCCGGCGACCGCCGCGTCCGGCTGCTGCACCTGACCGACGGCGGCCGCGCCATCCTGGCGAAGATGCAGGGGATGGGGCTGGAAACCCGCGCCGAGGCGCTGGCCGGCCTGTCGGCCCACGAGCATGATGCGCTGCTCGACACGCTCCTGCGGATAAAGGCCAACCTGTCGGCACGCGAGGTGGCGAGCCAGGCCGGCGAGGCGGACAAGGCCGAGGCGGCGACGCGCCTGCGGCGGCCGCGGCGCGCGGCGCGCTAGCGTCACGAAGCGAAATGGATTCTCAGATGAACGCAATCACGAACGACGCCGACCGAGCAAGCTACGCGCCCGCCGCCCGCGATGCGCCGGCGAACGATCCAAGGGATCACGACCGCCAGCTGCCGCAACCCGCCGCCGCTGCCGCTCCGGCGCCCGGTCGCCGGCGCCGCCGGCTGCGCGCCGTCCTGCTGCTCGTCGGCCCCCTCCTGCTGCTGATCGGCGCCGGTTACCTCTATGTCACCGGCGCGCGCTATGTCTCGACCGACAATGCCTATGTGAAGGCGGACATGGCCGCCATCAGTCCGGAGGTGAGCGGGCGGGTGATCGAGGTGGCGGTCGCCGACAACCAGGAGGTCGCCGCCGGCGCCCTCCTCTTCCGCATCGACGACCGCCCGTTCCAGCTCGCCGTGGCGCAGGCCGAGGCGACGCTGGAGAATATCCGCAACGACATTACGGCGCTGGAAGCCAGCTACCGCCAGAAGCAGGCGGAGATCGAGCTGGCGCAATCCAACGTCGAATTCTACGAGCGCGAGCTGAAGATCTATCAGGGCATGGCCGCCGGAAAGGTCGTGGCGCAGACGCAGCTCGACGAGGCAAGCCACAATCTCACCGAAGCCCGCCAGCAGCTGCCGGCGCTGCGCCAGGAGCTGGCCGGCATCCTGGCGCAGCTCGGCGGCCAGCCCGACCTGGCGCCGGAGACGCACCCGCGCTATCTCGCGGCCAAGGCCCAGCTCGACCAGGCGCGACTCGATCTCGAGCACACCGTGGTCGCCGCGCCGGCCAGCGGCATCCTCTCCAACGTCACGCTGCGGCCGGGCGACTATGTGCGGGCGGGCGCTTCCGTGTTCAGCCTGGTCGAGACCGACCATCTGTGGGTCGAGGCCAACTTCAAGGAGACCGATCTGACCCACGTCGTCGCCGGCCAGCCGGCGACGGTGGAGATCGACACCTATCCGGGCGTCGTCTGGCAGACGCGCGTCGGCAGCATCAGCCCGGCGAGCGGCGCCGAGTTCGCGCTGCTGCCGCCGCAGAACTCGACCGGCAACTGGGTCAAGGTGGTGCAGCGGATCCCCGTGCGCTTGGATGTCGAGAGCCGCGCCGGGCAGCCGGTGCTGCGCGCCGGCATGAGCGCCACGATCGAGATCGACACCGGCTACCGGCGGCCGCTGCCGGGCCTGGTCAGGTCGGCGCTCGCCTGGATCGGAGCCGCGCAATGACCGCCGTCGCGGTGCCGCGGCACCGCGGCATGATCGTCGTCTCCATCATGCTGGCGACGATCATGCAGGCGCTCGACACCACCATCGCCAACGTCGCCCTGCCGCACATGCAGGGCAGCCTGTCGGCGACGCAGGAGCAGATCAGCTGGGTCCTCACCTCCTACATCGTCGCCGCGGCGATCATGACGCCGCCGACCGGATTCCTCAGCGCGCGGCTCGGCCGCAAGCGGCTGTTCCTCGGCGCCGTCGCCGGCTTCACCCTTGCCTCCCTGCTCTGCGGCCTGGCCCAGTCGCTGCCGGAGATGGTGGCCTTCCGGCTGCTGCAGGGCGTGTTCGGTGCCGCGCTGGTGCCGCTGTCGCAGGCGGTGCTGCTCGACATCTACCCGCGCGAGCAGCACGGCTCGGCCATGGCGCTGTGGGGCATGGGCGTCATGCTCGGGCCGATCCTGGGACCGACGCTCGGCGGCTACCTCACGGAGTATTACGACTGGCGCTGGGTGTTCCTCATCAACCTGCCGTTCGGCATCCTTGCCTTCTGCGGCATCCTCTTCTTCGTCGCGGAGACGCGGCGCGACGAGGGACGCCGCCTCGACTGGTTCGGCTTCGCCATGCTGAGCCTCGGCATCGGCGCGCTGCAGCTCATGCTCGACCGCGGCGAGACCAAGGGGTGGTTCGGCTCGACGGAGATCGTCGTCGAGGCGGCGCTGGCCGGGCTCGGGCTCTATCTCTTCGTCGTGCAGATGGCGACGGCGCCGCGGCCGTTCCTCGAGCCGCGGCTGTTCCGGGACCGCAACCTCGTCGTCGGCCTGCTCTTCATCTTCGTCATCGGCATCATCCTGCTGGCGACCCTGGCGCTGATGCCGCCCTTCCTGCAGAACCTGATGGGCTATCCGGTCGTGACCACGGGCCTGGTGCTGGCGCCGCGCGGCATCGGCACCATGCTGGCCATGATGGTGGTGGGGCGCCTGGTCGGCCGCGTCGACGCGCGCGCCCTGATCTTCGCCGGGCTGGCGGTGACCGCCCTCTCGCTGTGGGAGATGGCGGGCTTCACCACCGACGTCGATCAGTGGACGATCGTCCGCACCGGCATCGTCCAGGGCGTCGGCCTCGGCCTCATCTTCGTGCCGCTGAGCACGGTGACCTTCGCCACCCTGGCGGCGGAGCTGCGCACGGAGGCGACGGCGATGTTCAGCCTGCTGCGCAACCTCGGCAGCAGCATCGGCGTCTCCATCGTCACCGCCCTCCTGGCGCAGTTCACGCAGATCAACCACGCGACCCTGGCCGAGCACATCACGCCGTTCAACCCGCTGCTGCAGTCGCCGGCCCTGCCGGAGAGCCTGAACCCCGCGACCCCGGCCGGCCTCGCGGCACTCAACGACGCCATCACCCGGCAGGCGGCGACGATCGGCTATCTCAACGACTTCCGGCTGATGATGTATGTGGTGCTGGCGGCGCTGCCGCTGCTGTTGCTGTTGCGCAAGCCGCGCCGTTCGGCAACGGCGACGGCCGCGGCGCTGGACTGAGAGACTGGGACTGACGCCGTGCGTCCTTCGACAGAAGCTATGGGGTAGGCGACGAGGTTGTAGCACCATCGTCGTCTGGCAAGACCGATGGAGGGTGCCCCATGGCCCGAGTGGATGATCTGAGCCGTAGCCTCGTCGCCTTTGACGAGCATAGCACGTTGGTTGGCGTTATCGAGATGAGCGAGAAGAACTGGCTGGTTGGCGGCCTGGTTCCCGGCGTGACGCGGCGGCCGTTGAAGAAGCTGAAGCCGGACGGGGAAGAGCTGCTGGGTTTGGTTGCGCGTTGGCGGGACGAGGCGTTGAAGGCGGGTCGGCCGCTTGGGCGGGTGGTGCTGGCCTACGAAGCCGGGCGCGACGGGTTCTGGCTGGCACGCTGGCTGCGGGCGCGGAGCATCGAGGCCTATGTCATGCATCCGACCAGCGTGGCGGTGTCGCGCGAGCATAAGCGGGCGAAGACCGACCGGCTCGATGCGGCGATGCTGCTGCGGGCGCTGTTGGGCTGGCTGCGCGGCGAGCGCGGGCACTGCCAGATGGTGGCGGTCCCGACGCTTGAAGAGGAGGACGCCAAGCGGCCGAGCCGCGAGCGCCAGGCGCTGGTGAAGGAGTGCACGCGCATCGTCAACCGGATGAAGGCGGCGCTGGCCCGGCTCGGCATCCGCGGCGTCAAGCCGGAGCAACGGCGCGTGGCGCGGCGCCTGGAGGGTCTGCGCACGCCGGAGGGCACGCCCATCCCGCCCCAGACGCTGGCGGCGCTGCGCCGCGAACTGGCGCGGCTGGTCCTGCTGCGCGAGCAGATCAAGACCATCGAGCAAGCGCGCCTCGAGCGCCTGGAAGCGGCGCCGCGGGAAGGCCCGCATGCCATGCTGCACCTGCTGGCCCGTGTCGTGGGCGTAGGTGTGGAGACGGCGGACATGCTGGTGCAGGAGGTGCTCTCCCGACAGCTGCGCGACGAGAAGGCGGTGGCGCGTTACGCCGGGGTCACCGGCTCGCCCGACGAGAGCGGCAGCAAGCGCCGCGAGAAGGGGCTGTCCAAGGCCGGCAATGCCCGTGTGCGCCGCGGTCTGATCCAGCTCGCTTGGCGCTTCCTCCTGTTCCAGAAGGACAGCGCCCTGACGCAATGGTACCGGGAGAGAGTCGTGACCGGCATGCGCAAGACCGGTGCGATCGTCGCCCTGGCGCGCAAGCTGCTCATCATGCTGTGGCGCATGGTCAGGACGGGCGAGGTGCCGCCCGATCTGGTCCTGCGGCCGGCCGCCTGACGGCGCCGCTGGCGCGCCGCGCCAGTGGAGTTCGACACCGAGCGTGCCGCACGCGACGGCTGTCGATGACCGATCCGAGGAGACGGAGACCCGACCTGAGCCATGGCTGAAATGCCGCCGACAGAATGGGCCCGTCGCCTCGGAGCCTCGCCGCCGAAGCGAATGACTGCTTCATGGTCCGGATCCCGCAGGGGTCCAACCGAATACAAGGTTGCGGTGCGTCGCCACGCGCTGCAAAGGCAGGCTCCACTCGGTTCGATCTCGACCGCCATCTCTCGCTCATCCGCGCACTGTTGGACTCATCGCTATGGCGCTGCTGCACCACCCGCGTCTCACTGCAACCGAGCTTGTCCAGGTGGGTCCATAGGGCCTTCCCGACCGCCGTCGATTCAGTGTTGACTTCGAAAGCCCCATACAAGGCTCAGGATGAGGGGTGTTCTTCGTGCCACCAAGATTCTTCCTCATCCTGAGCCTGTCGAAGGACGCGGGATGGTCGTGCCACCCCGCAGGGGCTACCGCCGGCCGAACAGGCGCTCGATGTCGGCGAGCTTCAGCTCGACATAGGTGGGGCGGCCGTGGTTGCACTGGCCGGAATGGGGCGTCGCCTCCATCTCGCGCAGCAGGGCGTTCATCTCGGCGGCGCTGAGGCGGCGGCCGGCGCGCACGCTGCCGTGGCAGGCGAGCGTGCCGCAGATCTCCTCCAGCCGCTCCTTGAGGCTGAGCGCCTGGCCGAACTCGGCCAGCTCGTCGGCGAGGTCGCGCACCAGCCCGGGCACGTCGGCGGGCCCGAGCAGGGCCGGCATCTCGCGCACGACGACGGCGCCGGCGCCGAAGGCCTCGAGTACGAGGCCGAGCTCCGCCAGCTCGTCGCGGCGGGCGAGCAGCCGGGCGGCGGCCGGGCCGTCAAGCTCGACCACCTCCGGGATCAGCAGCGCCTGGCGGGCGATGCCGCGCGCGGCCAGGGCCTGCTTCATCTTCTCGTAGACCAGCCGCTCATGCGCGGCATGCTGGTCGACGATGACGATGCCGTCGGCGGTCTGCGCGACGATGTAGGTCTCATGCAGCTGCGCCCGCGCCGCGCCGAGCGGGTAGGCGATGGCCTCACTGCCCGCGGGCTCGCCGACCGTCGGCGCCGCCGGGGCGACGACGCCCGGCAGCTCGCTGGCGAGGGCGGCGACGGCCGCGTCGAGCGGCGCATAGGCCGCGGCGGCCGCCTCGGCGAAGCCGCGCGGCAGGGCCGGGCCCGGACGCCAGCCGGCGGGCGCCGCAGACGCCGGACGGAAGCTGCCGAGCGCTGCCGCGGCCACGGTGGTCGCGGCGCGGTGGCCGGCGGCGGCCAGCGCGTGCTTGCAGGCGCCGACGATCAGGCCGCGCACCAGCCCGGCGTCGCGGAAGCGCACCTCGGCCTTGGCCGGATGCACGTTGACGTCGACCGCCTCGGCCGGCAGCTCGACGAACAGCGCCACCAGCGGATGGCGGTCGCGCGCCAGGAAATCCTGGTAGGCGCCGCGCACCGCGCCCTGCAGCAGCCGGTCGCGCACGGGCCGGCCGTTGACGAAGAGGTACTGATGCGCCGCCGTGCCGCGGTTGAGGGTCGGCAGGCCGATATGGCCGGAGAGCCGCACGCCCTCGCGCGTCACGTCGATGGCGAGCGCGTTGTCGGCGAAGTCGCGGCCCATCACCTGAGCGAGCCGCGCCAGCCGCGCGCCGGCCGCGTCGGAGAGCAGATCGCCGGCGGCCGGCAGCCGCAGCACCGGCCGGCCGTCGTCGCTGAGCGCGAAGGCGATGGCAGGATGCGCCATGGCCAGGCGGTTGATCACGTCCTCCACGTGATCGAGCTCAGTGCGCGGCGCCTTCAGGAACTTGAGCCGCGCCGGCGTGGCGTAGAAGAGGTCGCGCAGCTCGACGCGCGTGCCCGCGGCCAGCGCCGCCGGCTGCAGCGCACCCTTGGCGCCGCCCTCGATCGCCAGCAGCCAGCCGCTGTCGCTGCCGGCCTTGCGCGAGGCGATGACGAGGCGGCCGACCGCGCCGATCGACGGCAGGGCCTCGCCGCGGAAGCCGAGGGTGGCGATGTGCGTGAGGTCGTCGCCCGGCAGCTTCGAGGTGGCGTGGCGCTCGACGGCGAGTTCCAGTTCCGCCGCGTCCATGCCGCTTCCGTCGTCGACCACGGCGATCAGCGCGCGGCCGCCGTCGCGCAGGCCGACCTCGATGCGGCCGGCGCCGGCGTCGATGGCGTTCTCCACCAGCTCCTTCACGGCCGAGGCCGGCCGCTCGATCACCTCGCCGGCGGCGATGCGGTTGACGATGGTGGGCGGCAGGACGCGAATCGGCATGGCGATCCGAGTCTAGCAGAGGGGCGGGAGAAAATCCCGCCGGCCGGGTGCCGGGGGCGCCGTTCCGCGGAGCGCGCGAAAAGTGACGGATGGACCCCATGTCCAGCGAGGCGTGAGGGGTGCCGGGTCGCTTGTAGGGGCGAGCGGCGCTCGCCAGGCGCCGGCCGGGGGCAAGAACCCGGTGAATGGGTTGTCGGCACGAGGGCGAGCGCCGCTCGCCCCTACCCATCGAAATCGAGCGATGGACCCCATGCCCAGCGGAGGCCAGCGTCCAGCGGCTCGGGATTCACGCGGAGCCGCGGAGGCGCAGAGGGTGTGGTCGAGTGCAAAATCGAACGATGGACCCCATGCCAAGCGGGAGCTCCGGACGATCAGGTCAGCGCTCCTGACCCGGTTTTCGAAATCCGAACAACGAGCCCATGTAAGGGAAGTTAACGGGCGCGGCGCCTCCGCTCGGGCAACGGGGCCGAGTCGGCACCCGCGTGGCGGCGTGACGGTGGGGCAGGTCTGATCCACGATGTCAAAGACCGCGCCGCCAGGGCGGACCCCATCGGCAAAAGAACATTATATGAACTTACTGCCTGAAAGTCAAACGCCGCGGGACCTGCCGCCATCCGACAGTCCGAGGCGCCGTCCTAAAGACTGGCCTCGCTCCGGCCGTGGTCGGAGATGCTGGTCTCGGCGCGCCTCGCGGGCGCGGACGATCGGTGCGACGCGGTCTCTGAGTTCGTCCAGCGCGGCGAGCTTCTCAGCGAAGGTTGCAGCCGCGCGCTGCCGCCGGCCTTCGGCCTTGCGCGCGAAGATCTCCGTGTTGTCGGGGTAGGCTTTGCGGCTGTTCGGCATCGGCTAGGGACGTGGCAATGGGTTGGCAATGGCGGCCTTGAGACAGAACTCTCTCCAGGCAGCCATCAAGCTATGTCTCTCCAGGACATCCTTCAAGCGATGCAAGTCCACCGCCCTCTGCTCCAGGAAGGACTGAATTCTCGCCAAAGTCCTTGAGTGTCATGATGGCGACCGGGCGACATCCCGAAGCAGAGCGGTCAGGGGATCGCCGGGTCAAGTCCGGCGATGACAGTCAGGGGGCGGTCAGCGTCGGCGACCTCCGCCGCCGCGGCGGCCGGCGGAGCGGAGGCTGCCGCCGCCGCGGTTGCTCTGACGGTAGACGCTGGAGCCGCTGCCGTAGCCGCCGAAGGCGCCGGCGCTGGAGCGGGAACGCGAGCGGTCCTGCTTCGAGAGCGCGCCGGCGGGCTGGCGCGAGCGGTTGTCCTGCAGGCTGCTCTTTCCCCTCTTGCTGGACTTGCCGGTCTCGCGGCCGGACTGGTAGTTGCCGAGGGAACCGCCGCCGCCGGTCCGCAGGTCGCCAACACGCGGCGTCGTCTTGCCGGCGCCGGCGCCGCCCGCCTGCTTCGCCGGAAGCGTGCCGGCCTTGGCGCGGCCGGCGGCGCCCGCCTTGCCGGTGGCTGCCTTCCGGCGCGCCTTGCTGCCGTTCCAGGTCAGCGTGTCGCGCCCGTTCACCCGCTGCTTGTCGGCATTGAAGCGGTCGCCCATGCGGTGATCGACCCGGTTGCCGAGATCGCCGGTGCCGATGTTGCCGCCGCGGCAGCAATCGTCGCCGATGTCGATATCGATGTCGTCGCCGCCCCAATCGATCCCGTAGCCGAAGGCGGCGCCGAGGAAGGCGCCGGCGAAGAAGGTGGCGCCCGGCGACCAGTAGGGAAGCTGGGTCGCATAGACGGGCGGCGGATAGGCGATGGGATGCTCGGGCGAGAGCGCGGGCTGGCCCGGCGGGAGCGCGATGGGGTGCTCGGGACGCACGAAGATCTCGTCGGGATAGTCGGGGATGTAAATGTAGTCGGGATCGGACGAATCGATGTGCCAGTAATCGTCCTCCCAGATCACCACCCAATAGTCGTTCGATTGCAGGTAGCCGCTGGCGGAGGCCTCGGCGCGGAGCTGCTGGATCATGTCCATCACGTCGGCGAGCTGATCGATGACGGCGTTGCCGAGGGCCACGGTCCAGGCGAGGTCGGCGTCCATCTTGGCGACGACCTGGGGATAGTTGATGAGCGCCAGGATGGACGGATCCCACGCGGGATCGGGCTGCAGCGCCGGCTCCGTCCGGCGCCCCTCCAGGAAGCGCTGCGCCGCTACGATCTGCACCGGGTTGGTCGAGGCCGGGAGGACGATGGCGAGGAGGTCGTCGGGATAGAGCGCGATCGGCGCCACCAGGGGGCGCAGCTCCTTGGGCCCAAGGAGCGCGCCGGCGGGCGCCGCGGCGGCCTCCGGGGCAGCGGCGTCCTGCGCCTGGGCGGGTGCTCCGGCGCAGAGGAGCGCGCCCATCCAGACGAGGAGGCCGCAGAGGGCGAGGCGCGCGAGCGCCTGCCGCCGCCGAAGGATGCGTTTCATGACCCACACGGCCCGAAAGATCACTCCAGGGCACTTCCGACGCCAGGTTGCGAACGGTGTCTTACTGTTACGTGCGCGCCGGCCGACGCTCCCGGCGGCGCCATCGGCCGGAGGGAGAAGCAGTCGATCTAGGCGTTGCGACATGTCGACCCCAGCGCCGGGATCGGCGACGACGGCGGGGCTCGGTTATCCCGATACGGGCCGTCAGGCGCTGGGCCGGCCGGCTCGCTTCCACAGGCGCCGGGCCGTCCAGGCGTAGCTGTCGGCGTTCTCCAGATAGCGTTCGTCGGCGATGATCGTCTTCGCCGCGCGGTCGGCAAATCCGGTGAGCGGCTGGAGCGGCTTGTCGGGCCGCGCCGCCCTCGACACGGCCTGCTGCGCGTCCGGTGCCTCGACGAAGGCATCCAGGTCCTTGGCGAAGCTGCTCGACTTGTACAGGATGTCCTTGGTGCGCGCGAACTTGTGCGACGCCTCGTGGACGATGGTGCGCGCCAGGTCTTCCGCGCGGGTCTGCGAGTCGCAGAGATAGCGCGAGCCGATTTTGATCCGGTGCGGATCACCGGTATTCGTCGTCCACTCGACATGGCCGTATTCGTCGGCGAACCCGAAGATCGCCCGGATGGGGCTCACCGGACCCGGCTTGCCGCCGGCATTGGACACCTGCCCGGCCGAAGTGGGCAGATACTCGACCACCACTTCGAAATTGCCGGCCATGCCGTCGCGGATCCGTTCGTAGACCGTGACGATGCCGCGCACATATTTCCAGTAGGCCGACGAGGAAGCCGCCGCGCCCGCCGACGGCCCGCCGGCGCCCGGGAAGTACAGGTTGAAGTACTTCGTCAGCGCCAGGCCGGTCTCGGTCTGTCCGGGATCGGGCGCGAGCTTCTGAGAGGCCATCCAGTTGTCGAAGGAGCGCGTGGGCTCGTCATAGACCAGGTGCTGGCGGAGCGCGTTGAGCGCCTCGCGCACCATGAGCGGCGCCAGCTCGATGGCTTGCCGGAGCTTGTTCTTCACGGTGAAGGGGAAGGCATTCCAGCTCCCGAAGAGGTACCTGCTTTCCGCGAAGCTCGGGCTGAGCCCGGGGATCTGCTTCAGATAAGCCAGCTCCTTCTCCATCTGCGAGCCCTGAATGATGCGGCAGTTGCCGTGCATCTGGGTCCAACGCTCTTGCCTCATGCGGCGCTCCCTGGGCGGGGTAGGATCGCCCCTGCGACGGCCACGCGGCGGACCTCGCTCGCGATCGGGCGCGCCCTGCCGGGTTCAGCGATGTCGATGCGCCAGCCCATCGGTTGCCCCGCGTTTTCTCGCAGTCTCCGGGCCTGACCGGGATGCGGCTCGTTCGGCCGTGAAGGCTACCGCCCGCGGACGGCTGGGACAAGCCGGCCGCCGCCGGCGCGGCGGATGGCCCCGCAGCGACGGCGCGGGGGGCGCCGCACGTTGGGCGGGTGTGCGCCGCCTACGCGTTGGCGAACCTGTCGATGACCCAGAGCCAGGTGCCGTCGGCCTGGCGGCGGGCGACCCCGGATCGTGGTCCGGGGCAGGCTCTCGGCGGTGACGGTGCCATCGGGCAGGCGCGTGGAGGTGAGGGCCAGATCGCCGCTGATCACGGTCCCCGGGTTGAACCCGAGGACGCGCCTGCGCGCCGACGGCGAATTTCCGGCCCGCCGCCACCGTGCCGGCAAAGTACGCCCGGATGGCGTCCGTGCCACGCAGCACCGTGCCATCGCCGCAATCGACGACGGCCTACGGCTCATACAGGGCCACCATGCCCTCGATGTCCCCCGCGTGCTGGCGGGCGACCAACAGCCGCTCCAGATCCTGCGGGTCGCGGGATGGTTGATCGGGCATGCCAAACTCCCTGACAGAATCGATTTCGAACGGTCGTCGCGATCACCACCCATGCTGAGGGCACCGTTCCCGGTACACCTGCTGAAGCGAATCGACGCGCGCAAGGGGGGCACATTTGTCCAGCCTCCAGTCAGATTCTGATTGCGACTGTTCAATGTACGTTCTACATTGGATGGAAGAAAAGCAGAACAGCCAGCAGGGGATTACGAAATGAGTGACGTGCCCGGCACGAGCGACTATGGGTCTCGACCAGTGGCATCAGGGGGCTCAGCAATGCAAAATCAGCGCAAGCTGCATAGAGCAGATGCGCTGCCATTTGACGATGAGCGGCCCGCGACGGTCGAAGTGGCTGTCGCGCGGGGAATTCGCGCGCTTGAGGACGACAACTTTCCCTTTGAGAAGCTCAGTGAGGTCGCGGAAACTGAAAGTTGGAGGAAGGAAATCAACCGCCCTCTGTACCACATTCATAAGTGGTGGGCGCAGCGGCTTGGCACGGTGTTCCGTGCCATGACTATCGGTGCTCTCGCGCCGAAGGGTGCTGATGTTCTGGACCTTTTTTACAAGCCGACTCGCATAAGTGATGCCGTCGTGTTCGACCCGTTTATGGGTAGTGGAACTACCGTTGGCGAGGCCGCGAAACTCGGTGCGCGAGTGATAGGAAGAGATATCAATCCCGTTGCTCATTTTCTCGTCAGGAATGCCCTTTCCATTCATGATCGCTCTGTTGTCCTCCAAACCTTCCGCGCAGTTGAGAAGGACGTTGCAGGTCAGGTGCGGCGCTTCTATCGCGCCACGCTAGCGGATGGCACGCAGGTTGATGTTCTGTACTTCTTTTGGGTGAAGATCGCTGGTTGCCCTGTTTGTGCCGAACCAGTGGATCTCTTCTCCTCCTACATTTTCGCCCAGCACGCCTACCCCAAGAAATACCCGCAGTCCCAAGTGCTTTGCCCTCACTGTGGGGCCATCGGCCAAGTGCTTCACGACACCCATTCGGTCTGTTGCAGCGAGTGCCAACTGACCTTCGACCCACAGATGGGTCCAGCAAAGGGGCAGAAAGCAACGTGTCCCTCATGCAGCCACATATTCTCGATCGCGAAGAGCATTCGAGAAACCGAGCGACCGCCAGAGCATCGGCTCTACGCCAAACTCGTCCTGATGCCGAACGGATCCAAGGTCTACATGCGTGCTACGGATGAAGACCGGGCACTCTATGCTGAAGCAGAAACGGCCTTGAGGGAAAGAAAGAACGCGTATCCCGTCGTTGCTATCGAGCCAGGCTACAACACTGACCAGGCACTGGGATACAACTACCGGCACTGGCATGAGATGTTCAACGCGCGACAACTGCTGTGCTTGTCAATTCTAGCAGATCGCGTCAGGGCGATACCTGACTCCATCCAGCGAGACCTCTTCGCGTGCTTGTTCTCCGGCACACTAGAGTTCAACAATCTGTTCGCTTCCTACAAGGGTGAGGGCACAGGAGCCGTGCGGCACATGTTCGCCCATCACATTCTGAAACCCGAGCGTGTGCCACTTGAGGCGAATCTGTGGGGCACGCCCAAGAGCTCGGGTTCGTTCTCCACAATGTTCGAGGGCCGGATTAAGCGAGCGCTCGACTATGCCGATGACCCGTTCGAAATTCGAGTTGTCAGTCGGAATGGAAAGAAGGCCAGCGAAAAGGTGTTCGGCCTTTCCGAGAAGATCGGCTTCCCTCTCGCCAATAGCTACCAGGCATTTGCTGCTGGGAGACGGGTCTATGTGTCCTGCGCGGATTCGAGTTCAACTGATCTTCCGGACCAGTATGTTGATGCTGTGATCTCCGATCCACCGTTCTTTGATAACGTCCACTACTCGCAGCTTGCCGATTTCTTCCACGTCTGGCAGCGCCACATTCTTGGACCCAACGGCCATTGGGCAGCGTACACGACACGCTCCGAAGCCGAGGTTCAAAGCGCGGACGTAAATAGCTTCACCCTTCGCCTCGCGGCTGTCTGGGGAGAAGCTCATCGCGTTCTGAGGGATGATGGTGTTCTTGCCTTTACCTACCATCATTCTCGAGCTGAGGGCTGGCATTCGGTCCTTCAAGCGCTCATGGAGGCGCGTTTCTGGATCACGGCGGCGCACCCGATCAAATCCGAGATGTCAGTCGCGATGCCGAAGCACCAAGCTAGAGCGCCGATTGACCTCGACATAATCCTGGTTTGCCGCAAACGATCCCAGGCACAGCCGCACCGGTGGAATGGCGACCTTTGGGGAACGGTGACTCCAATTGCGGCCGAACAGATCCACAGGCTTCGCGGTGCTGGCCGGATACTGAGCCGAAACGATGTGCGCGTTATTGTCATGGCACAGCTTCTGCGGCAACTTTCGGTGTCCCACACGACGAAGGCCGCCTTGAGTCTGCTTGATGCTAGTGACGCCGAAATCGGGGCGCTGATCGACCGGCTTCATGGCCCCATCAATGGAACGACTATCGACGGCAACTGCCACGACTGAAACGGTGTCGAACGCTTCATCCATCTTCAAGTTGTGCGTAGAGGCCATTAGCGCCGGTGAACTCATTGTGCGCGAGGGTCGACATGACAAAGAGTTTCACTTTCAAGATTGGTTCAGAAGACGTCTTGAGACTCTCGGGCTGAACTTCGATTCTCCGGGCCGTAACACGTATCCGGACTTCCGGCTTGTCCGCTTTCCAGAGGGCTATGAACTAAAGGGCCTAGCCTATCCAGGCCGCGAAGCAGACTACGACTGCAACAGCCAAGTTCCCCGCGGCGAGCACAACGGGCGACAGGTCTACTACGTTTTCGGGCGCTACCCGGCGAGGCCTGACGGCAACAACTATCCGGTGCTCGATTTTGTCCTTTGCCATGGCAGCTTTCTGAACGCCGACAGCTCCTACGTGCACGAGAACAAGAGCTTCCGGGGCTTTGGCAGTTACGGTGACATTCTAGTTCGCGATCGAAAAATGTATGTTGCTCCGACACCCTTCGCGCTGGCAGAAGGAACGTCACACAGGCGCACGCTCATCCTGCCAGCGGATCACGCTGTTGATGACGATCTTGTGGAGGTTGGTACCTTTACCCGCCGCGAGGTCGACGAGGTCGTTGCCGCATACAGCTTCGACCTCCGTACCAACGACCTTTCGACAGCGCTTGTGCGCAATCCGAATGGAGGTCGCGAGCATACTTTCAAGGCGTATCGCGTACGCGGCGATCCGACTGAACGCGTCTCCCTTCGAGACCGTGTGCGTGTCTTGCGAGAGTTGGCTGAGACCGAAGCTAGCTGGGACGAAGAGGAGAGATCGTAGTCTGCGCGAAATGCACCAATTGAAATCGGCGGCTACGTCTATGTGCTGACGCACGCTCGACATCCCGGCTTCGTCAAGGTCGGACAAAACGACTCGCACACCGGATGTAGGGGCGACCGGCCGGTCGCCCGTGGCGCCGTGCGACGGATGGACGGGCGAGCGCCGCTCGCCCCTACGTCCGGCGCGGGCGGCGCGCTAGAACAATCCCTCCGGCGCGGGCATCGTGGCGGTGACGCCGTCGGGCTCGCCGACGATGACGAAGGTGAGGGAGTCGGGGTCGAGCAGGGTGCGGGCCACGCGCTTCGCGTCGGCGAGGGTCACCGCGTCGATGTAGTCGTTGCGGCGGGCGAAGTAGTCGGCGGGGAAGCCCTCGAGCTGCACGCCGACGAGGCCGGCGGCGATGGCCGACGTGCTGCCGAAGCGCAGGGCGTAGGAGCCGGTGAGATAGAGCTTGGCGTCGGCCAGCTCCTGTTCGGTCGGGCCCTCGTCGCGCATCCGCCGCCACTCCTGCTTGACGAGGGCGACGGTCTCGGCGACCGAGGCGTTCTTCGTGCCGACCGTGCCCTGCACCACGCCGGCATGATCGAGCGTCACCAGGCTGGTGCCGATGGAGTAGGCGAGGCCGCGCTTCTCGCGCACCTCCTGCATGAGCCGCGAGGCGAAGCCGCCGCCGCCGAGGATGTGGTTCATCACGAAGGCGGCGTAGAAATCGGGGTCGTGGCGCTTGATGCCGGCGGCGCCGAACAGCACGACGCTCTGCGGCAGGGCGCGGTCGACGACGATGACGGCGCCGGGCGCGGCCGGCGCGCTGTCGGCGACCTCCACCGGCTTGCCCGTCGCCGGCAGCGCGCCGAAGGTGCGGTCGAGCAGCGGCCGCAGCTCGGCGGCGCCGATGTCGCCGACGACGCCGACGATCAGGTTGTCGCGGGCGAAGCGGCCGGCGACGAAGCCGCGCAGGTCCTCGGGCGTGACGGCGGCGAGGCCGGCGGCGGTGCCCGAGGTCTGCCGGCCGTAGGGATGCGCGGCGAAGGCGGCGTGCCACCAGACGCGGTCGGCGATCGAGCCGGGATCGCTCGATTCGTCGGCGAGGACGGCCTGGAGCTGGCCACGGATGCGTTCCACCGGCTCGGCGTCGAAGCGCGGCGCGGTCAGCGCCAGGCGCAGCAGCTCGAACGCCTCGTCGCGATGCGCGGTGAGCGTGCGCATGGAGCCGGTGAAGTCCTCGATGCGGGCGTCGAACCTGAAGTCGATGGCGAGATCGTTGAGGCGCTGCTGGAACGCGCGCGAGTCGAGGTCGCCGGCGCCTTCGTCGAGCAGGCCGGAGACGAACATCGCCAGCCCGTCCTTGCCGGGGGGATCGAGCGTGGAGCCGCCGTGGAAGCCGACGCCGACGGCGATCAAGGGCATGCTGCGGTCCTCGACCAGCCAGGCCTTGATGCCGCCCGGGCTGGTCACCTCCTGCACGTCCATCGCGGCCCGGGCGGGCGCGGCGCTCATCACCAGCGCGATCAGTGCAAGGATGAAAAATGCCCGCTGCATCAGGGACGCCCAGGAGGTCGGGATCGGCAGGGTGCGTCCTTCGACAGGCTCAGAATGAGGGCCGTTCTTCGTGCCACAAAGATTGTCCCTCATCCTGAGCCTGTCGAAGGACGCACGACCGTCTTGCATCATCACTTCCCCGCCTTCGGCAGCAGCAGGCCGGTCACCGAATAATTGGGGTCGAACACGGCCTTGGCGGCGGCCTGCACCTGGGCGGCGGTGACGGCGCCGATGCGCTCGGGCCAGGCCTCGACGTCGTCGAGCGTGCTGCCGGTGGCGAGCGCGCGGCCGACGATGCGGGCCGGGGCGGACAGGCTGTCGCGGGCCTTCACCGCGCCCGCCTGCAGCGAGGACTTGGCGCGGGCGAGCTCGTCCTCGGTGACGCCGTCGGCGAGCAGCCGGGCGATCTCGGCGTCGATGGCCTGCTCGATCGCCTGCACGCCGCCGCCCGACTGCGCCGAGGCGTAGAAGCTGAAGGTGGAGAGGTCGAGGCTGTCGGGGTCGTAGCCGGCGCCGGCGCTGGTGGCGACCTTGCGGTCGACGACCAGGCCGCGGTAGAGGCGGCTGGAGGTGCCGCCGCCGACGATCTCGGCCAGCACCTCGAGGGCGTAGGCATGCTCCGTGGCGCCGCGATGATGGCTGGGTGCCTGATAGAGCCGCGACCAGGAGGCGAGCTGCACGCGGCCGTCCTCGAGGGTCAGGCGGCGCGGCGCGAACTGCACCGGCTCCGCCGGCCGCACGCGCGCCGGCGCCGGCTGCCCCGGCAGGACGCCGTAATATTTCTCGGCCAGCGGCCGCACCTGCGCCATGGTCACGTCGCCGGAGATGACGACGACGGCGTTGCCGGGCGCGTACCATTTCCTGTGCCAGGCGACGGCGTCCTCCGTGGTGAGGCCGCGCATCTCGTGCTCCCAGCCGATGGTCGGCAGGCGGTAGGGATGGTTGAGGAAGAGCACGGCCCGCATCATCTCCATGAGCTGCGAGCCCGGATCGTTGTCGACGCGCTGGCGCCGCTCCTCGAGGATCACGTCGCGCTCGGGCAGCACGACTTCGTCGGTCAGCACCAGGTTCACCATGCGGTCGGCCTCGAGCCGCATCATCTCCTCCAGATGCTCGACGGCGACCGACTGGAAATAGGCGGTGAAGTCCTGCGAGGTGAAGGCGTTCTCGCTGCCGCCGAGCCGCGCGATCGTCTCCGAGAAGGCGCCGGGCGGCACCGTCTTCGTGCCCTTGAACATCAGGTGCTCGAGGAAATGGGCGATGCCGGTCTTGCCGGGCGTCTCGTCGGCGGCGCCGACGCGGTACCACACCATGTGCGTGACCACGGGCGCGCGGTGGTTCTCGATGACCACGACCTGGAGCCCGTTGCCGAGCGTGACGCTGCTGGGATTGAAGACCGCGGCGCGCGCCGGCGCCGGCGCAACGGCGAGGACCGCGCAGATCAGGACCGCCGCAAGCGTCGCCAGACGGCCGGAGAACGGGAGCGGCGACGTGCGTCCTTCGACAGGCTCAGGATGAGGGTCGTTCTTTGTGCCACGAAGATTTTCCCTCATCCTGAGCCTGTCGAAGGACGCAGGGTGGTTCTGCAGTCTCGAGCACGCGATCCGCAGCGAACGTCTGCCCATGCCATCCCTCACGCGAAGGTCAGTCCGGTCGTGGTCATATGGCGCGGCGAGGCGCACCGGCAATGACCGCTGCAACACGAAACGGTGATCGCCGAAACGCGGGCGGCTAGAAGATGCCTTCGAGCATGCCGCGGCGGCGGCGGATGACGATCGGCGTCTCGCCTTCGGTGACCGGCTTGCCGAGCGCCTGGTTCTCGCGCAGCCGTTCGGTTTCCGCCACCGGATCGACGACGGTGCCGTAGGGCTCGGGGCTGCGCCAGAAGACCAGCCGCTCGATCAGGGTCTGATCCCGCTCGACCTGCGCCGCCGTCTCGGAGTCGATCTGGGCGCGGATGTCCGGGTCGAGGCCGGTGGCGCCGGCATTCTGCAGCAGCGCCACCTCGCCGGCCGACTGCGCCGGCCCGGCCAGGGTGTCGAGCGAGGTGCTGAACGCGCTGCCGCCGGACAGGCCGCCGCCATCGCTGTTGCTGAACAGCGCGGTCTGCGCCTGGTCGCGGGTCGTGCCTTCCTGCGGGCGCGGCGTGCCCGGCGCGGGCGGCCGCAGGTTGAAGTCGGGCGGCAGGGTCAGCGGCGCATGCGCCACCACCTGGAACTCGTCCGGCGACCGCTTGGTCATGCCGAGGGCCTGGCGTACCTGGTTGCCGCAGCCGCTGAGCGCGAGCACCAGCCCGACGGCGGCGAGGCTCATCCACAGGTTGGTCCGCATCCCCATCCTCCTAGTACCCGCTATCAGAGAAGATAGACTCACCCTCACCCTGGCCCTCTCCCGCCAGGCGGGAGAGGGGACGCTGCAGAAGCGGCCGGTTTCGATCGCCCCCTCGCCCGCGTAGCGGAAGAGGGTGGGGGTGAGGGCCCGTCTCGGCCATATGTGATTCCTGGTACTAGTTCGCCGCCTTTTTAGCCTCATCGGCGCGGCCGAACAAGCTGTCCAGCAGCAGCATGACGACCCCGACGGTAATCGCCGAATCGGCCAGATTGAAGGCGGGGAAGTGATAGCCGGCCCAGTAGAAATCGAGGAAGTCGAAGACGAAGCCGAGACGCAGGCGGTCGACGACGTTGCCGACCGCGCCGCCGACGATGAGGGCGAGTGCCACGATCGGCCAGGCGCGCGTCATGCGGGACATCCACACCACCAACCCGGCGGCGATCACCAGGGCGACGCCGGAGAGCACCCACTGTCCCGCCTGCGAATCGGCCCGGAACAGGCTGAAGCTGACCCCGGTGTTCCGCGCATAGACCAAGCTGAAGAACGGCGTCAGCGGGATCTCGCGCGGCGGATCAAGGACGACGACGCGGATCCACCACTTGGTCAGCTGGTCGAGCAGCAGCACGAGCGCGGCGACCGGGAGACCGAGCCGGAGCATGCGCGCCGCGATCACTCCGCCGCGGCGCGGGCGCCGACCGCGTCGGCGCAGCGGCCGCAAAGCCCGGAATGATCGGCATGGCTGCCGACCTCCGGCAGGACGCGCCAGCAGCGCTCGCACTTCTCGCCGCTCGCCAACGCGACGACGACGCCGACCGCCGGCACGTCCGGCAGGGCGAAGGCGCCGGCCGGCGGCGCACCAGTCCGCAGCGTTGCAGCCGAGGTGATGGCGATCTCCGCGAGGTCGATGCCCTGGAAGGCCTCGACATGGGCGCCGTCGGCATAGACCGCGGGATGGGCCTGCAGCGAGGCGCCGATGCGCTTGCCGGCGCGCTCCAGCTCGAGCGCGCCGGTGACGACGCGGCGCAGCGCGCGGATCCGCTCCCACTTGGCGGCTAGCGCGTCGTCGCGCCATTCCGCCGGCACCGCCGGGAAGAGGCGCAGATGCACGCTGTCGGCAAAGGGTTCGGCCTCGCTGCGGCCGTGGCGGAACTGCCAGGCCTCCTCGGCGGTGAAGCAGAGGATCGGGGCCAGCCAGGCGGTGAGGCAGTCGAACAGGTGATCGAACACCGTGCGGGCGGCGCGCCGGCGCGGATCGTCGGGACGGTCGCAATAGAGCGAGTCCTTGCGGATGTCGAAGTAGAAGGCCGAGAGGTCGACGGCACAGAAGTTGTGCACGGCCGTGAACAGCGCGCCGAAATCGAAGTCGTCGACCGCGCGCCGCACCAGCTCGTCGAGCTCGGCCAGGCGGTGCAGGATCCAGCGCTCGAGCTCCGGCATCTGCGCCGGCGCGATGCGCTCCTTCGCGTCGAACCCGTCGAGCGCGCCCAGCAGATAGCGCAGCGTGTTGCGCAGGCGGCGATAGCTCTCGGCATTGGCCTTCAGGATGTTGGGGCCGATCGTCTGGTCCTCGACATAGTTCGAGGACACCGCCCACAGCCGCAGGATGTCGGCGCCGTGCTGCTTCATCACGTCCTGGGGGTCGACCGCGTTCCCCAGCGACTTCGACATCTTCTTGCCCTGCTCGTCGAGCGTGAAGCCGTGGGTGAGCACCGCGTTGTACGGCGCCCGCCCGCGCGTGCCGCAGGACTCGAGGAGGGAGGAGTGGAACCAGCCGCGATGCTGGTCCGACCCTTCGAGGTAGAGATCGGCCGGCCACGCCAGATCCTTGTCCTTGCGCGGCTCGAGCACGAAGGCATGGGTCGAGCCGCTCTCGAACCAGACCTCGACGATGTCCTTCACCGGCTCGAAGTCGTCGGCGTTGTAGTCGTTGCCGAGGAAGCGCGACGGCGGGCTGCTGTACCAGGCGTCGGCGCCCTCGGTCTCGAACACGGCCGCGATGCGGTCGATCACCGCCTGGTCGCGCAGCGGCTGGCCGGTCTTCCTGTTCATGAACACCGCGATCGGCACGCCCCAGGCGCGCTGGCGCGAGACGCACCAGTCCGGCCGCTGCTCGATCATGGCGTAGAGCCGGTTGCGCCCGCGCGCCGGCACGAAGCGCGTGGCGTCGATGGCCGCGAGTGCCTTCTTGCGCAGATCGTTCGTCTCCATGGAGATGAACCACTGCGCCGTGTTGCGGAAGATGAGCGGCGCCTTCGAGCGCCAGGAATGGGGATAGCTGTGGGTGAGCCTGCCCTGCGCCAGCAGCGCCCCCGCCTCCTTCAGCGCCGCGATCACGGCGGGATCGGCATCGCCCTTCTTGCCGTCGGGCTTCAGCACGCGTTTGCCGGCGAACAACGGGACATGCGGATAGAACGAGCCGTCCTCGCTCACGGTCTGCGGCACCTCGACGCCATGCGCCATGCCGAGCTCCCAGTCGTCGGCGCCGTGGCCGGGCGCGATATGGACGAAGCCGGTGCCCTGGTCCGTGGTGACGAAATGGCCGGCGAACAGCGGCACCTCGAAGTCATAGCCCTTGCCGCGCAGCGGATGGGCGGCGACGGTGCCGGCCAGGGCCGCACCCTTGCCGGACCACGCGACCTCGCTGGCTGCGATCCCCAGATCCTTCTCGAAGGTCGCGCGCAGTTCCGCCGCCGCCAGCAGCTTCTCGCCGACGCGTACCGCCGCGCCGTCCACGACGGACTTCACCGCCAGCAGCAGGTAATCCATGTCCTCGCCGAAGGCCATGGCGCGATTGCCGGGGATGGTCCAGGGCGTGGTCGTCCAGATCACCGCCGCAGCGCCCGCCAGTTCCTTCAGCGGCGCGCGCAGGATCGGGAAGCGCACATAGATCGTGTTGGAGACATGGTCGTGATACTCGACCTCGGCCTCGGCGAGCGCCGTCTTCTCCACGATCGACCACAGCACCGGCTTGGCGCCCTTGAACAGGCCGCCGTTCATCAGGAACTTGCCGATCTCGCGCAGGATCTGCGCCTCGGCGGCGTAGGACATGGTCAGGTACGGATTGTTCCAGTCGCCCTCGACGCCGAGGCGGCGGAACTGCCGGCGCTGCACATTGACCCAGTGTTCGGCGAACTCCCGGCATTCCTGCCGGAACTCGATGATGGGAACGGCGTCTTTGTCCTTGCCGGCGGCGCGGTACTTCTCCTCGATCTTCCATTCGATCGGCAGGCCGTGGCAGTCCCAGCCCGGGACGTAATTGGCGTCCTTGCCCAGCATCTGCTGCGAGCGATTGACCACGTCCTTGAGGATCTTGTTGAGCGCCGTGCCGACGTGGATGTCGGCATTGGCGTAGGGCGGGCCGTCATGGAGGATGAACTTCGGCCGCCCCTTGGACTCTTTGCGCAGGCGCTGGAACAGCGTCATCTCCTCCCAGCGCGCCAGGATCTTGGGCTCGCGCTCGGGCAGGTTGGCCCGCATCGGGAAGTCGGTCTTCGGCAGGAAGACGGTCGCTTTATAGTCCACGCTCATGTCAATCCCGGTCGCGCACCGGCCGCCGCGGGCCGAGCGCGCTTTCATAGAAATCCTGCGGATTGTCGGAGGTCCGCGCCGGCGCCGCCACCCGCGGGACCGCGCCGGGGTCCGGTCCGGCGTAGGCAGCGAGCAGGCGCCGCGCCTCGCCGCAATCCAGGGCGATTTGTGCCTTCAAATCCTCGAGTCCGTCAAACTTCTTCTCCGGCCGCAGATAGTCGATCAGCGCCACGCGCAGATGGCGGCCGTAGAGATCGCCGCTCCAGTCGAAGAGGTAGACCTCGAACACGAGGTGGGTGCCGCCGACGGTCGGGCGGTAGCCGAAGCTGGCGACCCCGTCATGCCAGACGGTGCCGCGCCCCTCGTCGATGCCGGCCTTGACCGCATAGATGCCGAGCGCGGGCTGAAGAAACTCGCCCAGCATCAGGTTGGCCGTGGGAAAGCCGAGGCTGCGCCCGAGCTTCCGGCCATGCTCCACCCGGCCCTCGATCTCCCAGGGGCGTCCGAGCAGCAGGGTCGCATCCCGCGGCCGGGCCGCCTGCAGATGCTCGCGCACGCGGGTCGAGGAGAAGACGTCGCCCTGCTCGGCCCCGACGGGCGGAAGGGCGGTGACGCCGAACCCATGGAGCCGGCCGAGATCGGCCAGCAGCGTCGCCGTGCCGCGCCGACCATGGCCAAACACGAAATCATAGCCCACGACCACATGGGCGACGCCGAGCCCCTCGCTCAGCACCTCCACGACGAACGCTTCCGCGCTCTTGCCGGACAGCTCTGCGTCGAAATGCAGCACGAACAGGTTGTCGACGCCCATGGCTTCCAGCTGCCGGACCTTGATGCGCAGCGGCGTCAGGCGAAAAGGCGGCTGGTCCGGCCGGAAGAACTCGCGCGGATGGGGCTCGAAGGTCAGCACGGCGTGGCTGGTGCCGAGCTGGCGCGCCTTCTGCGCGGCGGCCGCGATCACCGCCTGGTGGCCGCGATGGATGCCGTCGAAATTGCCGAGCGCCACCACGGCACCCCGCGCCTCGACCGGCACTTCCGTATAGTGTCGAAACAGCCGCATGGCCTCATTCCCGTACAGGAATGGCACCCCTCTTTCATCACCTAGTTTGTCACCCCCAAGAAAGCGCTATCGTATTCACACAAGTTCGCGAGTCGAATCAATTGCTTGCGGGAGACTGGGATTACCGACGTGCGTCCTTCGACAAGCTCAGGATGAGGGATTTTCTTCGTGCCAGTAAGATTTTCCCTCATCCTGAGCTTGTCGAAGGACGCAGGATGGTTCTGCAGAGATGTATGCATGCGATAGCGCGAAAGCGGGAGTCCAGGGCAAGCGACGGAGCGGTAGCCCTGGCTCCCCGCTTCCGCGGGGATGACAGTTCAGAAAGGGACGGGCGAGCAGGTTATTCGGCGGCCTGCGGGAGCACCGGTCGCCGCGGCACCATCAGCTGCGCCTCGCCGTCGATGACCTGGGTCTCGCCGACATGGCAGACGGTGGAGACGGTAATTCGGCCGCGCTCCTTGTCGATGGCGGTGACCGTCACCCGCGCCTTCACCGTATCGCCGATGCGGACGGGCGCTTTGAACTTGAGGTTCTGGCTGATGTAGATGCAGCCGGGCCCCGGCAGCTTGGTGCCGAGCACGGTGGAGATGAAACTCGCCGTCAGCATGCCATGGGCGATGCGGCCCTTGAACATGGTGTTCTTGGCGAACTCCTGATCGAGATGGACCGGATTGACGTCGCCGGAGATGCCGGAGAACAGGACGATATCGGCCTCGGTCACCGTGCGCGCATAGACCGCGGTCATGCCGACCGACATGTCCTCGATATAGTGGCCGTGCACCTCGTCCATCACCGATTTCCTTGACCTGCCCTATGGAACACGGAGCGCGTCATGTCCGTTCCGCAGTGCAATATTATGCTGCATTGCAAAATTGGCAAGGCGAAACGGCGTCGCAGCGCGCTCGAGTCCATCTTGCACGGCAGAAATGGCGATTTGGTTAGCAGACAAATAGAGAACGAATGCTGCGCCGCACGTTCCAAGGCTGTCCGGACCGGGGTAAAGCCCTTCGTAACGGGCCGCCCGGTAGGATCAAAGCTGGCGAGGCGGGACCGTCGTCCAGTGGAAGGGCCGGAAGACCCCATCATGCACAGCGCGCGTCTTTCGATCCTGGGCGTGGCCCTGAGCGTGCTGATCTCGCAGCCCGCGCTGGCCGACTACCTATCCGGCGTCGCCGCCTACGAACGCTACGATTTCGCCACTGCCTACGCCGAGCTGCGGCCCCTGGCCGAGCGGGGCGATCCCCGCGCGCAGAACCATGTCGGGACCATGTACTATCTCGGGCGCGGCGTGGCGCAGGACTATGCCGAAGCGGCGCGCTGGTATCGCGCCGCGGCGGATCGGGGCGATGCCGGGGGCCGGAGCAATCTCGCCAGCCTCTATCTCGCCGGCCTCGGCGTCGCGCAGGACTATGGCGCGGCACTCCGCCTCTTCCGGGCCGCCGCCGACCAGGGCGACCCCGTGGCGATGACCAACCTCGGATATATGCACTTCAACGGCCTCGGCGTTCGCGCCGACCGCGCGGAAGCCATCCGCTGGTACCGATCCGCGGCGGCGGCCGGGCAAGCCGTGGCGCAATACTCCCTCGCCAACATGTACGAGAACGGCTGGGGCATGCCGAAGGACATGGCCGAGGCCCGGCGCTGGTACGCGGCAGCCGCCGATCAGGGTGATGCCGACGCCCAGGCGGCGCTCCGGCGGCTGGCGCAGACCAGCGCCCTCCCCGACGCGACCCGCTGATCCACGGCGCGGGACTCAGCCGGCGCGCGGATCGATCGGAACCCGTCCGGCGAGACCGAGAATGTCCTCGAGGCAGGCGGCCGCGCCCAACAGCTCGGCCTCGCCGCGCGGGCGGGCGACCATCTGCAGCCCCACCGGCCGGCCGTCGCGGGTGAAGCCGCAGGGCAGGCTGAGGGCCGGGCAGGATGTCAGCGTGATGGCATAGGTGATGCGGATCCACTCGACATAATTGTCGAAGGCCACGCCGTTCAGCTCCTTCAGCCAGCGAGTCCCGACGTCGAACGGCGGCACGCAGGCGGCCGGGCAGAGCAGCAGGTCGTAGCCGCGGAAGAACGCGGCCACGCGATGGTAGAGCGCGCCGCGCGCCAGCTCGGCGCGGGCGATGTCGGCGGCGGTGAGCGCCAGGCCGCGCTCGATGTTCCAGATCACGTCGGGCTTCAGCTTGTCGCGATGCCGCTCGTAGTGGTCGCGATGGCCGGCGACGAAGCCGAGCGCGCGCAGCACGCCGAAGCATTCGGCCGTGCCGGAGAAGTCCGGGCAGCCCTCCTCGACGATGACGCCGGCCTCGGCGAAGCGGCGGGCGGCCGCCGCGCAGACCTCGACGACCTCGGCATCGACCGGCGTGATGCCGAGGTCGGGCGAGAACGCCACGCGTTGCGGCAGCTGGCGCTCGGCCGCAGCCACTTGGAAAGGCTGCGCCGGCGGGTCGAGCGACAGCGGGTCTTCCGGATGGCGGGTGACCATTGCGTCCAGCATCAGCGCCACGTCGCCCACGGTACGGCCCATCGGCCCCTCGACCGACAGCGTGCCGAACGGCCGCGTCGATGGTCCGTGCGCCACCCGGCCGGGGCTGGGGCGCAGACCCACGACCGAGCAGAAGCTGGCCGGCGTGCGCAGGCTGCCGCCGAGGTCGGAGCCGGTGGCGAGCCACACCTGCCCCGCCGCCAGCGCCGCCGCCGAGCCGCCGGAGGAGCCGCCGACGGTGAGCCGCGGGTTCCAAGGATTGAGGGTCTCGCCGAACACGGCGTTGAAGGTGTTGGCGCCGGCGCCGAACTCCGGCGTGTTGGACTTCGCCAGCACGATCCCGCCATTGGCCTCCAGCCGCTCCACCATGATGTCGGAGCGGACGGGCACGTGATCGGCATAGATGGGCGAGCCGTGCGTCGTGCGCACGCCGGCGACGTCGTTCAGGTCTTTGACCGCGAGCGGCAGGCCGGCGAGCCAGCCCGGCCCGGGCGCCACGGCCGCGGCCGATTCCATCAGCCGCCGCGCGCGGTCGCGGGCGCGGTCGGCGCACAGGGTCGGCAGCGCGTTGAGGGCGCCGTCGGTCGCCGCGATGCGCGCCAGCGCCGCATCGATCAGCTCCAGCGGGGAGACCTGGCCTTGCCGCAGCAGCCGTACCGCAGCCTGCGCGGTCAGGCGGGTGAGATCGGAGTCGCTCACGCAGCGGACTCGAGGGCGCGGACGAGCCGGACGAGACGGCGTCCGACCGTCAAAGCGCTGCCGACGACGATCACGGCCAGCCCGAGGGCCAGCATCCAGCCGCGGCCGGCGGACAGCAGCAGCTCGGGGATCGAGGCCAGGCAGGCGACGGTGAGCACGGCCATGCGATGCGGCTTCGCCATCGGGCCGCAGAAATCCTGCGGCCGGCCGAGCGCGCCACCGAGCATGCGCACATAGGCGGTCAGCACCGCGAGCAGCGCGGCGGACCAGCCCAGGGCCGGCCCCCAGCCCGGCCAGGGCAGCGCATAGCCGGCGGCGACGAAGATGACCGCATCCGCCGCGCGGTCCGGCGCATCGTTGAACACTTCGCCCGCCCGCGAGCCGCGGCCGCCCTCCACCGCCACCATGCCGTCGAGCAGGTTGCACAGCAGCCGGAGTTGAATCGCGGCGGCGGCCGCGAGCAGCAGCAGCGCGCGCAGCCCGTCGCCGACATCGCGCGCCGCGACCAGCGCTGCCGCAGCCAGGGCGGCGAACAGGATGCCGGCCAGCGATATGGCGTTCGGCCGCGCGCCGGCGCGCGCCAGCCGGCCGGCCAGACCGATCGCCCAGGCGCGGTCGCGGCTCTTGAGCGGGCGCCGGGATTTGGTTGCATCGGTCATCGATGCAACATAAATGGGCGGGACCACGCCAACAAGGCAGCCGCAACATCGAGGGAGTCCGCGCGCATGACCGCTGCGAAGGCCCGGCGTTGACCGAGGGCAACCACGGCGGTCTCTATCGGAGCCTCCGCGAATTCCTGCGGCTGGAGTCCGCCGCCGGCATCGTGCTGGGCGCCGCGACGATCCTCGCCCTGATCGCCAGCAACAGCGGGCTGGCGCACCTCTACGACCTGTTCCTCGGACTGCCCGTCGAGGTCCGCGTCGGCGAGTTGCAGATCGCCAAGCCGCTGCTGCTGTGGATCAATGACGGGCTGATGGCGATCTTCTTCCTGCTCGTCGGGCTGGAGATCAAGCGCGAGCTGGTCGAGGGCGAGCTGTCCACGCTGGGCCAGGCGCTGCTGCCGGCGCTGGCGGCGGCCGGCGGCATGGCGGTGCCGGCGCTGATCTATGCGCTGTGCAACCTGGAGAATCCGGTGGCGCTGCGCGGCTGGGCGATCCCGGCCGCCACCGACATCGCCTTCGCGCTCGGCGTGCTGTCGCTGCTGGGACCGCGCGTGCCGGTCGCGCTCAAGATATTCCTGCTGGCGGTGGCGATCTTCGACGACCTCGGCGCCATCGTCATCATCGCCGCCTTCTACACGGCCAACCTGTCGCTCGTCTCGCTGCTGCTGGGCGCCGCCATCCTGGCGGCCATGCTCGTCCTCAACCGGATGGGGGTGGGGCGAACCGCGCCCTACGCGCTTCTCGGCATCCTGCTGTGGGTCTGCGTGCTGAAGTCGGGCGTGCACGCCACGCTTGCCGGCGTCGCCATGGCGCTGACGATCCCCATGCGCAGCGCGGAGGGCAAATCGCCGCTCAAGGACCTGGAGCATGCGCTGCATCCCTGGATCGCCTTCCTGGTCGTGCCGCTGTTCGGCTTCGCCAATGCCGGCGTGTCCTTCGCCGGCCTCTCCATCGATGCCTTCACCGACGGCGTCACGCTCGGCATCGCCGCCGGCCTGTTCATCGGCAAGCAGATCGGCATCGTCGCCACGGTCTATGGCTGCGTGCGGCTCGGCGTCGCCCGCCTGCCGGAGGGCGTCGGCTGGGCCGGCATCTACGGCGTCGCCGTGCTGGCCGGCATCGGCTTCACCATGAGCCTGTTCATCGGCACGCTCGCCTGGCATACGACCGAGTATGCCGCGCCGCTGCGGCTCGGCGTCCTGTTGGGATCGCTGCTCTCGGGTGTCCTCGGCTACCTCCTGGTGCGGCATGCCTGCCGGAGCAACCCGCCGCCGGCAGACAATGGCCGATAATTTCCCGACCAAGCCGGATGCGGCGACGAGCGTCCTGCTCGAGCGGGCGATGCAGCAGCTGCGGGCGCGGCAATGGGAAGCGGCGGCAACGGCGCTGCGGCAGGTGCTCGAACGGAGTCCGGACCAGCCGACGGCCCTGCAGCTTCTGGGCGTCGCTGCCTTCGAGAGCGGACGCGGCGACGACGCCGTCCGCCTGCTGCAGCGGGCCGTCGCGGTTTCTCCCAACGATGCCGAGGCACACTACAACCTGGCCAACGTCTTCCTGTTCCAGGGCCGGTTGCCGGAGGCCGAGGCCGGGTTTCGCCGGGTGCTGGCCCTCGACGCGCGGCACCTCGGCGCCTGGCTCAATCTGAGCGGGACGCTGGGCCGCCTCGGCCGGCTCGCCGAGGCGCTGCAGAGCTGCCGCACCGCCGTCGAGATCGATCCGCGCAGTCCGCTGGCGCACCGCAACTATGCCGGCCTGCTCAAGGACAGCGGCCGCGCGGAGGAGGCGGTGCGCCACTACCAGCGGGCGCTCGCCCTCGACCCCGCAAGCGCCGAGACCCACAACAACCTCGGCCTGCTCTATCGCGAGCAGGGGCAGTTCGACGCGGCGGTCCATGCCTTCGAGCAGGCGGTCAGGGCGGACCCCGGCAATCCGCACTATCACGTCAACCTGCGCGACACCTATCGGCGGACGATCCCGTCCTGGCATTTCGCCATGCTCGCCGATACGGCGCGCAACGATGCCTTCGAACGCGCCATCGCCAAGGCCGTGCACGGGCGGCGCCTGGTGCTGGACATCGGCACGGGCTCGGGCCTGCTCGCCATGATGGCGGCGCGGGCGGGCGCCGGCCGCGTGGTCGCCTGTGAGGCGATCCGGCCGCTCGCCCAGGTGGCGGCGCGAATCGTCGCGCAGAACGGCTTTGCCGACCGCATCACGGTGATTGCCAAGCGCTCCACCGAGCTTGCCGTGGGAGGGGACCTGCCGGAGCCGGCCGACCTCCTGATCTCCGAGATCCTCGATGCCGGCCTGCTCGGCGAAGGCGTCATGCGCACCTTCCGCCACGCCGGCGCCGCGCTGCTCGCGGCGGACGCGGCGGTGGTTCCGGCCGGGGCCACGGTGCGCGGCGTGCTGATCGAATGCCCGCACCTGCGCCGCGTCAATCCGGTGGCGGCGATCAGCGGCTTCGACCTGCGCGCGTTCGACATCTTCCGCAATCCCGTCGCCCACCGGCAGTTCGCCATGGCGCACGAGCCGCACCGCGCGCTGAGCGAGCCGTTCGAGATGGCGCGGTTCGATTTCCGGCGGCTGCCGGACGCCGAAGCGGCGCGGATGGTGACGCTGCCGGCCATCGCCGACGGAACCGTGCAGGCCGTCGCCTTCTGGTTCGACCTGCATCTCGACGAGGCCATCACCCTGTCGACCGGGCCGGACGGCGACAGCAGCCACTGGCGCCAGGCCATCGCCTTCTTCGACCGCGACCGCCCGGTGCGGCGCGGCGAGACCCTGCGCCTGAGCGTGGGCCATACCGACAGCCACTTCGTCTTCGGCTGGCCCGACTCTCCCCCATGAGTCGGATCTACGAGGCGGGCACGCCGCCTTCTTCCTTGCGGCGCGCGACGTAGGCATCGAGCGCCTCGCGCACGGCCGGATCGAGCGGCGGCGGCCGGTAGTCGGCGAGCAGCCGCTTCCAGATCGCGTTGGCGCGCTGCGCCGTATCCTGGGCGCCAGCCTCGCGCCAGGTCTCGTAGTTGCGCCAGTCCGAGACCATCGGCGCGTAGAACGCGGTGTCGTAGCGGGCCAGCGTGTGGCGGGCGCCGAAATAATGACCGCCGGGCGGCACCTCGGCGATGGCGTCGAGCGCCAGCGTGTCGTCGTCGACCGCGATGGGCTGCAGGAACTCGGCCATCATCTGCAGGATCTCGGCGTCGACGATCAGCTTCTCGAACGAGGCGACGAGCCCGCCCTCCATCCATCCCGCGCCGTGCTTCATCAGGTTGGCGCCGCCCATGACCGCGCCCCACACCGACATCTCCGATTCATAGGCGGCCTGGGCGTCGACGGCGTTGGCGGCGCAGGCGTTCGAGGAGCGGTAGGGCAGGCCGTAGCGGCGCGCCAGCTGGCCGCTGGCCAGCGCGGTGCGCGTGTATTCCGGCGTGCCGAAGGCCGGCGCGCCGGACTTCATGTCGACGTTCGAGGTATAGGCGCCGTAGAGGACGGGCGTTCCGGCGCGCACCATCTGCGCGAAGGCGATGACGCCGAGCGCTTCGGCGTTCTGCAGGGCCAGCGCGCCGGCGAGCGTGGAGGGCGCCATGGCGCCGGCGAGCGTGAAGGGCGTGACGATGACGGCTTGGCCGGCGCGGGCCATGGCCATCAGCCCGTCGAGCATCGCGCCGTCGACGCGCAGCGGCGAGTTCGTGTTGACCACCGTGCACAGGCCCGGCCGCTCGATCAATTGCTCGCGCGTGATGCCGCGGGCGATGCAGTTCATGGCCAGGCCGTCCTCCACCCGGCCGGCGCCGATCGCCGAGGGTGACCAGACGCGGTCGGTGAGCGTGATCGCCGCATGATAGGCGTCCAGATGCCGGACCGGCGGCGGGAGATCGATCGGCTCCACCGGGTAGCCGGCCGCCAGATGAATGACGTTGAGGCTCTGGATGATGCGCAGGAAGTCGCAATAGTCGGCGAAGCTGCCGGGCCGCCGGCCGCGGTCCAGGTCCGAGCAGTTGGGCGCGCTGGAGACGGCGCAGAAGGCGATGTGCCGGCCGCCGATGACGACGTCGCGGTCGGCGTTGCGGGCGTGCAGCATGAACCGGGCCGGCGCCTTGCCCACGAACTCGGCGATCAGCTCGCGGCCGAGCCGGGCGCGCCGCGTCTCGCGGTCCACGCTGGCCCCCGCCCGGGCCAGGATGTCGAGGGCCGTGTCGCCGAGAAACTCGAGCCCATGGGTTTCCAGGATGCGCATCGAGGCGTCGTGGATGCGCTCCAGCTGCTCTTCCGTCAGGACCTCGATCGGGGCATAGGGGTTGGCCAGCCGGCGCCAGGGCGGCTGCGCCAGGGTGCCGGACTCGCGCCGCGCCCGCCGCCGGCCGGCTGCGGACTCACCCTCGCCCGTCCGCCGGCGCGCCGAGGGAGGTGCGGTCTGGGTCATTCTCGAATCGTCCTTCCCGCGGCGATCGGGCATCCGCGACGCAGGTTACAGCAGGGCCAATCCATGCTATTGCCGCATCCGCACGCCGTACGCAATGTCCGGCGTCGTTCGTTGTCGCGTCCCATCCCCATGTCCGAGATAAGGCCGCCCTGGATCAGAGCCGTGACCGAGCCCGGCGCGATGGTCTTCGCCATCCTGTTCGCGCTGGAATCGCTGTCGCGCGCGACCCTGTGGACGATCGTCCCGCTGCAGGCCTACGAGCTGCTGGGCAATGCGCGGGACGTCAGCCGGCTGAACCTCGTCGTCAGCCTGTCGTCGCTGGCCGGAGGGCTGACCGTGCCGCTGCTGATCCGCCTGTTCCGCCGCCGCTGGGTCTACAGCGCGGGAGTCGTGCTCACCATGCTGGCGGGCGCCCTGCTCGCGACCGGCACGCTGGGCGGGCAGGTCGGCGGTATGCTGGCGCGGGCGTTCGGCGGCGCCGCCACCAACATCGCGCTGATGCTCTACATCATGGACTACATCCGCAAACGCGACCTCGTCCGTTCCGAGCCGCTGAAGATGATGCTGAGCGCCGCCGCCTGGTGCACCGGCCCGTTTCTCGGCATCTTCCTCAACGACCAGCTCGGCCGCGGCGCCGGCGAGACCGTCACCATCGCCGCGGCCGTCCTGCTGCTCGGCTATTTCTGGTACCTGCGCATCCAGGACAACCCGGCCGTCGCCGCCGCCACCCAGGCGCCGCCCAATCCGCTGTCCAGCATCCGGCGCTTCGTCGCCCAGCCGCGCCTGCTGCTGGGCTGGCTGATCCCCTTCGGCCGGTCCTGCTGGTGGGCGATGTTCGCCGTCTACCCGCCGATCTACATGGTGCAAACGCTCGGCCCCGACCGCGGCACCCTCTGGGGCGCCGCCGTCGTCTCCGTCGGGAACGGGCTGCTGTTCGGCGCGCCACTGGCCGGGCGGCTGGCGGCGCGGACCGGCCTGCGGCTTCCGATCATCGGCGCCTTCATCGGGATGGGCGTGTTGACGTTTTCCGCCGGCCTGCTCCATGCTTGGCCGGGCGCCGTCGTCGCCTGCCTGCTGGCGGCGGGCTGCGGCGCGGTCGCGCTGGATGCGCTCGGCGGCATCCCGTTCATGCGCTTCGTCCACCCCTATGAGCGGCCGCAGATGACCTCGGTCTACCGCACCTATATCGATACCGCCGATCTGACGTCCGCCGCGGTCTTCGCCCTGCTGCTCAGCTACTTCGACCTGCGCGCCGTGTTCCTGGCCAGCGGCCTGCTCGCGCTGACCATGGCGATCCTGGCGCGGCAGCTGCCGCGCCGGCTGTAGGCGGCCCGTTCAAGGAATGTTAACCATATGGCTGGATGCTCACGACTTCGCGTGGATAAGATGTGACAGGGGCGGATCCCTTGGCTGCAGCACCCGCATCGCCGCCATTGCTCGCCCGTGCGCATTTCGGGATGCGCGCCGGCATCATCGTCTTCGGCTCCGCCGTGGTGGTGCTGTTCCTGGCGCTGCTCGGGTCCGAGATCCTGCGCGAATATGACCGCGCCCTGGAGCGGGCGGCGGCGACCAGCGAGAACCTCGCAGCCGTGCTGGAGCACCATACCACCCAGACGACCGAGATCGTCGACGGCAGCCTCGGCCACATCATCGACTACCTCTCGGCCGCCCGCGGATCGCCGCGGCGGGATCCGAAGCTGTGGATCATGCTGCGGCGCGCGATCATGGACCTGTCGTTCGTCCACCGCATCATCGTCGTCGACGAGGCCGGCGACATCATGCGCGATTCGCTCAAGGATCCGCCCGCCGCCGCCAACATCGCGGCGGAGAGCTATTTCACCTTCCCGCGCGACTATGCCGCCGCCGGAATCTACATCAGCGCCCCCTTCAAGAGCGCCGCGAGCGGCCGCTGGTCGATCGCCCTCAGCCGCCGGCTGGATGCGAGCGAGCGCGAGTTCGCCGGCGTCATCGTCGCCTTCGTCGATCTCGGCTATTTCCAGCGCATCTACGACACCCTGAACATCGGCGAGGGCGGGCTCATCCAGCTCTTCAAGCGCGACGGAACGACGCTGATCCGCGAGCCGTTCCGTACCGACATCTACGAGCAGAGGGCGGATCACCTCGCCGCCTTCCGGTCGCTGATGCAGTGGACGCGCAACGGGACCACCACCCTGTCGCTGCCGCCGGACGGCATCGAGCGCATCATCAGCTACCGGACCGTCCCCAAGCGGCCGCTGATCGTGGCGGTCGGCTTGTCGCGGGCCGAGGTCCTGGCGCAATGGCGCGACGACGTCCGCATGCGCGTGATTCTGGCGCTCATCATCACCGCCGCCGTCGTCCTGCTGATGCTCCTGCTGCTGCGCAGCCTCGCCCGGCGCGAGGCGACCGAGGCGGCGCTGCGCGAGAGCCAGCAGCGCTTCGAGCTGGCGGTCCGCGGCACGTCCGACGGCCTGTGGGACTGGGACATGATCGCCGACAAGGTCTGGTTCTCGCCGCGCTGCTGCGAATTGCTCGGCTACAAGTCGGTCGACGAGTTCAGCGCCGACTACGACGACTACTTCAACCGCATCCACGCCGAGGACAGCGAGCGGCGCGCCGCCGCGCTCGACCGGCACCTCGCGGAGGGCAAGCCCTACGACGTCGAATACCGGCTGCGCCTCAAGGGCGGCGGCTACCGCTGGTTCCGCGTGCGCGGACAGGCGATCCGCGGCACCGACGGCCAGCCGATCCGCATGGCCGGCTCGATCAGCGACATCGACGCGCAGCGCGCGGCCGAGGCGGCGCTGGTCGAGACCCTGCACAGCCTGCGCGAGAACGAGGCGCGGCTGTCGTCGCTGATCGAAAACGTGCCCGGCGTCATCTACAGGTCGGTGTTCGACGGCCGCTGGACGGAGACGTTCGTCAACCACGCGCTCGGCGAGCTCACCGGCTACCCGCCGACCGACTTCATCGCCGGCGGCGCCCGCAGCCTGAGCAGCATCATCCACCCGGAGGACCGGGACTACTTCGCCTGGGCTGTCGAGGAGGCGGTCCGCAAGCGGACGCCGTTCGCGGTCGAATACCGGCTGATCCACAAGAGCGGCGCGGTGAAGTGGGTGTGGGACCGCGGCCGCGCCAGCTATACGGAGGATGGGCAGGCCCAGTACATCGACGGCTGCATCTTCGACATCACCGACCGCCGCGAGGGCGAGGCCGAGCTGCGGCGGGCAAAGGAGGCCGCCGAGGCCGCGAACCAAGCGAAATCCGAATTCCTCGCCCATATGAGCCACGAGCTGCGGACACCGCTGAACGCCATCATCGGCTTTTCCGAGGTGATGCAGGCCGAGCTGTTCGGCTCGATGGGCTCGCCGCAGTATCGCGCCTACGCCCGTGACATCCATGAGAGCGGCACGCATCTCCTGGGCCTGATCAACGACATCCTCGACCTGTCGAAGGTCGAGGCCGGCCGGCAGGAGCTGCACGAGGAGGACTGCGACATCGAGGAGATCGTCACCGACTCGCTCCGCCTCGTCGCCGAGCCGGCAGCGTCGCAGGGCGTCGGCATCGAGCGCCACCTGCAGGCCGACGTGCCGGCGCTGCGCGCCGACTACCGGATGATCAAGCAGATTCTTCTCAACCTGCTGTCAAACGCCATCAAGTTCACCCCGACGGAGGGCACGATCAAGTTGTCCGTCGGCACGACGGCGGAGGGCAGCCTCCGCTTCATCGTCGAGGACAACGGCATCGGCATCCCATCGGATCAGGTGCGCCGCGTGTTCGAGCCGTTCGTCCAGGTCGAGGGAGCATTCACCCGGAAGTACGGCGGCACCGGCCTGGGCCTGCCGCTCTCGCGCACCTTCGTCGAGTTGCACGGCGGCACGCTCGAGTTGGTGAGCGCGGTCGGCGCCGGAACCACGGTGATCGTCACCTTCCCCAAGGAACGGTCGCAGAACCGCGCCTCGGCAGCGTAGCCGCCGGCGCCGCGGCGGAAACGGCCCGCGGCGAGCCGGCAACGGTCCGATTTTGAAGCCAATTCCCCACTTAAGTCTTTCTTAGAGAGTGTGGTGAAACACTGATTAAGCATATTCAGGGTCGGACGGAGATTGGGTACGTGCCCCCGCAGGCGGCATCGGACAAGCACCGACAG
This sequence comes from Dongiaceae bacterium, assembly GCA_050180895.1. Lineage (GTDB taxonomy): Bacteria > Pseudomonadota > Alphaproteobacteria > Dongiales > Dongiaceae > JBGPEQ01. The sequence continues at coordinate 104,959 of JBFXDS010000012.1, read as the reverse complement.
CCGGGTGGATCGCTGCGCGGTCTACAACAGGCGCTGATTGTCTTTGGCTTCGCCCTGGCCGGTGTCATCGTCGGGCTGGTCGGCTATGGCCTGTGGATCGCGCATGACCGCGCCCTGGCCGCATCGGCCCACGAGACCGCCCGCCTGGCGCGCGTCTTCGAGCAGCACGCCGCGCAGACGGCCGTGGTCGTCGATCGCACCCTGATGTCGGCGCGCAAGACGATGAACCTTCAGAGCGCCGCCGCGCCCTTCGACCCATCCCTGACCGCCGAGCTGCAGCAGCTGCTGGCCGGGGCCCCGCAGATGATCGCCCTCAGCGTACTCGACCGCACCGGCCGAGTCGTGCAGGATTCCCGTGGCGCGGCGCCGGCGGCGGCACCGTTCGCGCCGACGGACATCGCGCGCCAGCTGGCGGATACCAGCGGCGGTCTCCACGTCTCGAACCTCGTCGCCATGGACGGCAAGGACGGCGTCTTTGCCTTCAGCCGACGCTTTACGGCCGCCGACGGCAGTGCGGCCGGCCTCGTCATCGCCTATGTCGATCCCGATTATTTCAAGCAGCTCTATCGACAGCTCGACGTCGGTCGCAAGGGCGCCATCCTGCTCCTGCGCAACGACGGCATGGCCCTGGTCCGGCACTCCGCCGTCCGCTCCGCTCCCGGCGAACTCGCCGCCGATGCAGCCACTCTGGGGCCGCTTCTGGACACGCCCGGCGACAAGCCGAGCCTGATCACGCTGCCGTCCGACGGCCGGCCGCGCATCGTCACCCTGCGCCCGGTGTCCGGCTTCCCGCTGACGATCGCCGTCGGCATCGCGCCGGCCGACGTGCTGGCCAACTGGCGCGGCGACGTGCTCGCCGCCTGCGTCGTCAGCGCACTGGTCATCATCGCCTGCTACATCGCGCTGCGCTTGTTCGTGCGCCAGGTTGCGCGGCGCGAAACCGACCGTCAGGCGCTGCGCGACAGCGAGACGAAGTTCCGCACTCTGCTCGCCAACATCCCCGGGGCCTGCTACCGCTGCGCCCACGACCACACGATGGAGTTCGTCAGCGACGCCATCGCCGATATCTCCGGCTATCCGGCCGCGGACTTCATCCACAACCGGGTCCGCTCCTTCACCAGCCTGGTTCATCCCGATGACGCGCCTACCGTGGCGGCGGCCCGGCTGGCCGGAGTCGACGAGCGTTGCGCCTTCGCCGTCGAATACCGCATCCGCCATCGGGACGGCACGATCCGCTGGGTCCACGAGAAGGGCCAGGGCGTCGACGGCGACGATGGCGTCCTGCGCTGGCTGGACGGTGTCGTCCTCGACGTGACCGCGCGCCGGCGCGCCGAGGAGGAGCTGCGCCAAGCCAAGGAGGCGGCGGAGGCGGCCAATGCCGCCAAGTCAGACTTCCTGGCCACCATCAGCCACGAGATCCGGACGCCGATGAACGGCGTCATGGGCATGACCGGCCTGCTGCTCGACACCGGGCTGGACGACGAACAGCGCCGCTACGCCAGGACCGTGCAGCAATGCGGCGACGCGCTGCTGACCTTGATCAACGACATCCTCGACTACTCCAAGTTCGAGGCCGGCAAGTTGACGCTGGAGAGCATCGATTTCGACATCTTCGACCTGCTGGAAAGCGTCGGCCAGCTGCACGGGCCGCGCGCCCACGCCAAGGGCATCGACCTCGCCACCTTCATCGAGCCCGACGTGCCCGAGAGGCTGCGCGGCGATCCCGGCCGGCTGCGCCAGGTGCTGCTCAACCTGGTGGCCAACGCCGTCAAGTTCACCGACAAGGGCGGCGTCGCCATCGAGGCGTTCCATCAGGGCACCATCGACCACGAGGTCTATCTGCGCTTCGAGGTGACCGATTCCGGCATCGGCATCCCGGCCGACGTCCTGCCGACGCTGTTCCAGAAATTCACCCAGGCCGATTCCTCGACCACCCGCCGCTTCGGGGGCAGCGGCCTCGGCCTCGCCATCTGCAAGCAGCTTGCCGGCGCCATGGGCGGCGACATCGGCGTCGACAGCACGCCCGGCAAGGGCAGCCGCTTCTGGTTCACCGTGCGCCTGAACCTGGGCGCGGACCGCACGCGCCACCACGCCGCCAACACCGCGTTGAAGGGCTTCCGCGTCCTCGTCGTCGACGACAACGAAGTCAACCGGCTGATCTTCCGCAAGCAGCTCGGCGCCTGGGGCATGACCGTGCAGTCGGTGGAAAGCGCGTCCGAGGCCGTGGCCGCGCTCGCCGATGCGGTGCGCCGCGACGCGCCGTTCCATGTTGCGCTGATCGATCAGATGATGCCGGGCACCGACGGCGTCGAGCTCGGGCAGCGCATCAGCGGCGACCCCGCCCTCGCGGCGACGAAGCTCATCCTGGCGACCTCGCTGGGCGTGCGCGGCCTGGCCGCCCGCGCCGCGGCTTCCGGCTTCGCCGTCGCGCTCGACAAGCCGGTCGTGCAGGGGAGGTTGTTCGAATGCCTGGCGCAGCTCTGCGGCGTAGAGGCTGCCGGACCGCGGCCGGCCGCCGCGCCGGCGGCAAACGTGCCGCCCGCACCGCAGCCGATCCGGCCGCTGTCGATCCTCGTCGTCGAGGACAATCAGGTGAACCAACTGCTGGCGACGGTCCTGCTCGGCAAGGCCGGGCATCGCGCCGATATCGCCGCCAACGGACTGGAAGCGCTCGACGCCGTCCGACGGCGAGCCTACGACGTCATCCTCATGGACGTGCAGATGCCGGAGATGGACGGCATCGAGGCGACCAGGCGCATCCGGGCGATGGCAGGTCCCGCCAGCTGGCTGCCAATCATCGCCATGACCGCCAACGCGATGAAGGGCGACCGCGAGCGGCTCCTGGCCGCCGGCATGACCGGCTACGTCTCCAAGCCGATCGACAAGGCACAGCTGTTCCAGGCCATCGCCGCCTGCTTCGGCGGCGCCGCGGCGGCGGTCGCCGCAGAGGACGCCGCTCCGGCGGCCAACGACAGCAAGCCGACGGTCGCCGCCGAAGCGGAGATGCTGGCGATGCTCGACTCCCTCGAAGCGGCTACCGGTACGGACTCCTGACATGAACCCCAACGACGATTCCGGCGCCAAGCGCGCGGAGCAGCCTGCCGTGGACATCGGCTACAATCCGCTCAAGGAGACGCTGGCCCGCGCCGAGGAGGCGACGACCGCGCTGCGCGCCAACTACACGGAGTGGGCGCGGATCGACGTCGACCAGGCGCAGGCGCTGCTCGACGCCGCCAAGCGCGATCCCGAGCGCCGTCGCGAGCAGCTCGACCGCGCCTATGCCGCCACCCACAACATCAAGGGCCAGGGCGCCAGCTTCGGGTATCCCCTGGTGAGCCGCATCGGCCAGTCGCTGTGCCGGCTCATCGCCCCCAGCCGTTCCGTCGACGAGAACGGTCTCAAGCTCGCCCAGGCCCATCTCGACGCGCTCAAGCTGGTGCTCGACCAGAAGATCGCCGGCAAGGGCGGCGAGACCGGCGAAAAGCTGGCCGCCCGGCTGGAGAGCCTGACCGCTGCCGCGGACCACTGAGGTCCGGATTCCGGGCCGGAGCTGATAGCCCGCGCTCGCTCCCGGCCGCGCCGGCAGCAGGATTCCGCTCAGAAGAACGGCGCCTCACGGCAAACTCACGCCTTGAGCGGCAGCCAGATCTCGACGTTGCCCGTCCCGCTCTCAGGGTCGAAGTCCTCGCCGTAACGCTCGAAGTCCGGTGCGTCGGCCACCTCGTGACCCGATTCCGGCAGCCATCTGGTCCAGATGGCGGTGTGGGTCTCGCGGATCGTCGAGATATGGTCGCGATGGGTGAACACGGCATACCGCCGTGCCGGGATTCGCAGGGTGCTTAGTTCGGGCGGCAGGTCGTCGAAGCTCGAGACCTCGACGCCGCACATATATTCGATGCTGCCGGCGTCGCTGTCCTTGCGCACGCCATAGGCGGTTCCGCCGACCTGCCCGGACAGATTGCCGATATAGGGCACGAAGCGCTGCCACTGCGCGGGAATCTCGTGGCACCGCTCGAAGACGTAGCGTTCCGCCAGGCCGGCGATGAGCAGCGTCCTGCCGTTCTCGAAGCGCGGCTTCTCCAATGTCATGGTTCCCGTGTGATCCATCCTGATCGTCTCCACCAGTGCGAGGTTGTCGAGATGGCGTTGCGCGCGAACGGATTCGGGCGTCTGCCCGAACTGGTCGCGGAACGCCCGGGTGAAGGCCTCGTGCGATCCGTAGCCGGCCGCCAGCGCGACCGACAGAATGTCGGACGCGCCGGACGAGAGGGACCGCGCGGCCTCGGTCAGGCGGCGGCCGCGCAGATAGCGCATCACCGACCGGCCGGTCGCCTCGCCGAAGGCGCGCGACAGATGGTAGCGCGAGACGCCGGCCACGGCCGCGATCTCGTCGAGCGTGACCTCGCCCGCGAAATGGCTTTCGATGTACCAGAGCGCCTTGCCGACCGGAGTCATGCGAACCTCATCCGAAGGCGGCGGATTGTGCCCGCCTTTCGCGCGGCGCATTTGATCGTTTTTGCGCTGCCGGCGAAATATCCGTCGGCGCCGCTCGCGGCGGCGGCATAACGCGAGTTGACGTCGTCGCCGTCATCGGGCTCTGGTTGGCACCGCCCGACGCGCAGGAAGGACATCGGACATGGCCCGTATCGCATTCCTCGGCCTCGGCAACATGGGACAGGCCATGGCGGCGCGGCTGCTCCAGGCCGGCCACGACCTGACGGTCTACAACCGGACGGCGGCCAAGGCCGAACCGCTCGTGCGGCGCGGCGCGCGCGCCGCCGCCACGCCGCGGGCGGCAGCCGACGGCGCCGAAGCGGTCTTCGCCATGGTCGGCGACGATGCGGCCTCGCGCGACATCTGGCTCGGCACCGACGGCGCCCTCGCCGGCGCGGCTGCGCCGAATGCCTTCGCCATCGAGTGCTCGACCCTCTCGCGGGACTGGGTGCGGGAGCTGTCGTGCAACGCGGCCCGGCGCGGCCTGCGTTACATCGACTGCCCCGTCACCGGCCTGCCCGACATGGCCGCGGCCGGCGAACTGACACTGCTGGTCGGCGCCGCGCCCGCCGACCTGGCGGCGGCCGAGCCGTTGCTGCGGCCGCTCTGCGCGGAGATGATCCGCTTCGGCGATGTCGGCGCCGGCACCGCCTACAAGCTCATTGTCAACCTGATGGGCGCGGTGCAGATCGCCGCCACGGCCGAGGCCCTGCTGACGGCCGAGCGCGCCGGCCTTGATCTCGACCGGGTCGTCGACGCCATCGCCAAGGGCCAGGCCGCGAGTCCGCAGGTCGTCCGCAACAGCCGGCGCATGCGGGACGGCGATCACGCGCGCGACATCACCTTCTCCGGCCGGCTGCGCCTCAAGGACGCGCGCTACGGGGTGCAGCTCGCCCAGGCGCTCGGCGTCGAGGCGCCGCTCGGCCGCGCCGCGGCCGACGCCTTCCAGCGGCTGGTCGACCGCGGCCTGGGGGAGCTGAACGAGAGCAAGGTGATCGACATATTGCGCGATTGACCGGCTGCTTCCGCACCCCCATCTGAACCGGGCGCGCGCCGTTCCGCTTCGGAGCGGCAGCCTCACGAGGAACGGCCCTGCGGCCGGCGCCCGAATCCGAACTGGCTCCGCGCGGCCGTCGCGCTATCATGGACCTGCCCTTGCCGCACCGGACCCGCACCGTGACCACAGCCCCCCTCTTCCATCCGGCCGTCGCCGACTGGTTCGACCGCAGCTTCGCCGCGCCGACGCCGGCCCAGGCCGCGGCCTGGCCGGCGATCCAGGCGGGGCGACATACGCTCGTCGCCGCTCCGACGGGCTCGGGCAAGACCCTGGCCGCCTTTCTCGCGGCGATCGATTCGCTCGTGCGGCAGGGGGTCGACGGCCGGCTGCGGGACGAGACGCAGGTCGTCTACGTCTCGCCGCTCAAGGCGCTGTCGAACGACATCCAGCGCAACCTGGAGGCGCCGCTCGCCGGCATCGCCGAAGCGTTGCGCGCGCGCGGCCTGCCGGAGGTGGAGATCCGCACCTGGGTGCGCACCGGCGACACGCCGCCGGGCGAGCGCGACCGGGCGCGCCGGCGGCCGCCGCACATCGTCGTGACCACGCCAGAGTCGCTCTACATCCTGCTCGGCTCCGAGTCCGGCCGACGGATGCTGGCGACGACGCGGACAGCGATCGTCGACGAGATCCACGCCCTGGCGCCGAACAAGCGCGGCGTCCATCTGTCGGTGACGCTGGAGCGGCTGGCGGCTCTGTGCGGCGGCCGGCTGCCGCGGATCGGACTGTCGGCGACGCAGAAGCCGATCGAGGCGGTGGCACGGTTCCTCGTCGGCGCCGGCGCGGACGGCCGGCAGGCGGCCGACTGCACCATCGTCGACCAGGGCCACCGGCGGGCGCGCGATCTCGCCCTCGAGCTGCCGGCCGGGCCGCTCGAAGCGGTGATGTCCGGCGAGGTCTGGCAGCAGGTCTATGACCGGCTGGCCGAGCTGATCCGGGCTCACCGCACGACCCTGATCTTCGTCAACACGCGCCGCCTGGCCGAGCGGGTGACGCGGCAGTTGTCGGACCGCATCGGCGCCGAGCAGGTCACGGCGCATCACGGCAGCCTGGCCAAGGAGCAGCGGTTCGACGCCGAGCAGCGGCTGAAGCGCGGCGCGCTGAAGGCGCTGGTGGCGACGGCCTCGCTGGAGCTCGGCATCGACATCGGCGACGTCGACCTGGTCTGCCAGATCGGCTCGCCGCGCTCGATCGCCAGCTTCCTGCAGCGGGTCGGACGCTCCGGCCACGCGGTCGGCGGAACGCCCAAGGGCCGGCTGTTCCCGCTGTCGCGCGACGAGTTGGTGGAATGCGCGGCGCTGCTCGACAGCGTGCGCCGCGGCGAGCTCGACCGGCTGAGCATCCCCGAACGGCCGCTCGACGTGCTGGCGCAGCAGATCGTCGCCGAGGTGGCGGCACAGGAATGGAGCGAGGACGCACTGTTCGCGCTGCTCCGCCGCGCCTGGCCCTACCGCGCCCTGCCGCGCGAGGATTTCGCCGCCGTGGTCGGCATGCTGGCCGAAGGCTTCAGCACGCGGCGCGGCCGGCGCGGCGCGCTCATCCATCACGATGCCGTCAACCACATGCTGCGCGGACGGCGCGGCGCGCGGCTGACCGCGCTGACCAACGCCGGCACGATCCCCGACAACGCCGACTACCAGGTGATGCTGGAGCCGGAGAGCACCTTCATCGGCACGGTGAACGAGGACTTCGCCGTCGAGAGCATGGCCGGCGACATCTTCCAGCTCGGCAACGCCTCCTATCAGATCCTGCGGGTCGAACGCGGGATCGTGCGCGTCGAGGACGCGCACGGCCAGCCGCCGACGATTCCGTTCTGGCTCGGCGAGGCGCCCGGCCGCAGCAACGAGCTGTCGCAATCGGTGTCGCGGCTGCGGACGGAGGTGGCGGCGCGGCTGCCGGAGGATCCGAGCGGCGCCGGGGTCGCGCGCTGGCTCCAGGCGGAGCGTGGGCTCGATGCGGCGGGGGCCGAGCAGCTGGCGGAGTATCTGGCGGCTGCGCACGCGGCGCTGGGCTGCCTGCCGACCCGGGACAAGATCGTGCTGGAGCGATTCTTCGATTCGGTCGGCGGCATGCAGCTGGTGGTGCACTCCCCCTACGGCAGTCGGCTCAATCGCGCCTGGGGGCTGGCGCTGCGCAAGCGCTTCTGCCGCAAGTTCAACTTCGAGCTGCAGGCGGCGGCGACCGAGGACAATATCGTGCTGTCGCTGACCACTGCGCACAGCTTCGATCTCGAGGACGTGAAGCGTTACCTCAATTCGGCAGGTGTGCGCGAGCTGCTGATCCAGGCGCTGCTGGACGCGCCGATGTTCAACACGCGCTGGCGCTGGGTGGGCGGAGTGTCGCTGGCGCTGCCGCGCTTCCGCAACGGCAAGAAGGTGCCGCCGCAGCTGGCGCGCATGGATGCCGAGGATCTGATCGCCTCGGTGTTCCCGGACCAGATCGCCTGCGGCGAGAACCTGGTGGGCGAGCGCGAGATCCCCGACCACCCGCTGGTCAACCAGACCATTCATGACTGCCTGCACGAGGCGATGGACATCGAGGGGCTGGAGCGGCTGCTCGCGGGCATCGAATCCGGTGCGATCGAGGTGGTGGCGCGCGACCTGACGGAGCCCTCGCCGCTGGCGCTCGAGGTGCTGTCGGCGCGGCCCTATGCCTATCTCGACGACGCGCCGCTGGAGGAGCGCCGCACCCAGGCAGTGATGAGCCGGCGCTGGCTGTCGCCGGAGGACGCCGCCGAGCTCGGCCGCCTCGACCCCGAGGCGATCGCGCGCGTCCGCGCCGAAGCCTGGCCCGAGGCGGCGAACGAGGACGAACTGCACGATGCCCTGGTCTGGCTGGGATTCCTGAGCGCGGACGAGGTGCAGGCTCAGGTCGGCTGGGGCGACTGGCTGGCGGCGCTGGCGCGCGAGAAGCGAGCGGCGCGGCTGAAGACGCCCGGGGCAACGCTGTGGATCGCGGCAGAACGGCTGCCGCAGTTCCTGGCGCTCTGGCCCCAGGCCGATCTCGATCCGGCGATCGCCGCGCCCGCCGCCTATGCGGAGAAAGACTGGTCGCGCGACGAGGCGCTGATCGAGATTCTGCGCGGGCGCCTCGAAGGGCTGGGGCCGGTCACGCAGGCGGCGCTGGCGGCGCCGCTCGGGCTGACCGAGAGCGATGCGGCCTCGGCGCTGGCGGCGCTGCAAACCGAAGGCTTCGCCATGCGCGGTCGCTTCACGCCGGGCATCGCCGTCGACGAATGGTGCGAGCGCCGGCTGCTCGCGCGGGTCCATACCTACACCGTGAAGCGCCTGCGCGCCGAGATCGAGCCGGTCGCCGCGCGCGACTTCCTGCGCTTCCTCCTGGACTGGCAGCGGGTGACGGCCGAGGCGCGCATGCAGGGGCCGGACGCCGTCGAAGTCGTCGCCGCGCAGCTTGAAGGCTTCGAGGCGCCGGCCGGCGCCTGGGAGACCGAGGTTCTGCCGGTCCGGATCGAGGAGTACGAGCCGGCCTGGCTCGACGATCATTGCCTGGCCGGGCGCATCGCCTGGGCGCGCCTGCGACCGCGCAACGGCCGGTCCAACGGCGAGCGCGGCATCACGCCCGTGCGGACCACGCCGATCGCGCTGCTGGCCCGCCGCCATGCGCCGCTCTGGGCGGCGCTGTCCGCCGGCGCGGAAGCGGCGCAGCCGGGCAGCCGGGCGGCAGCGGTCGCCGACTATATCCGCGCCCACGGCGCGTCGTTCTTCGACGAGCTGGTCGAGGGCACCGGCCTGCTGCGCAACCAGGTCGAGGAGGCGCTGGCCGAGCTGGTCGCCCTCGGGCTGGTCACTTCCGACAGCTTCGGCGGCCTGCGCGCGCTGCTCGTGCCCTCGGATCGCCGCAAGCCGATCGCGATCGGCCGGCGGCGCCGGCGCACCGTGGCCTTCGGCATGGAGGATGCCGGCCGCTGGGCCCTCGCCCGCCGCGCGCCGGCCGGCGCGGCGGCGCCGGCGGAGGCCGTCGAGCATGCCGCGCGCAAGCTGCTGCACCGCTACGGCGTCGTGTTCTGGCGCCTGCTCGAGCGCGAGGCCGGCTGGCTGCCGCCTTGGCGCGAGCTGCTGCGCGTCTATCGCCGGTTGGAGGCGCGCGGCGACATCCGCGGCGGCCGCTTCGTCGCCGGCTTCTCCGGCGAGCAGTTCGCCCTGCCGGACGCCATCGGCGCGCTGCGCGAGGCCCGGCGCAAGCCGGAGACGGGTGCGCTGGTCTCGATCTCCGGCGCCGACCCGCTCAACCTCGCGGGCATCCTGACGCCCGGACCGAGGCTCGCCGCCCTCACCGGCAACCGCCTGCTCTACCGCGACGGCATCCCCGTGGCGCTGCTCGCCGGCGGCGAGGTGGAATTTTTGGAAACGCTCGACGCCCGCAGCCAGTGGGAGGCGCGCAAGGCCCTGCTGCGTGGCGCCGTCCCCGCCCCCCTCGTCGACCTGTCGTGACGCGGCCCTATCGCTTCATATAGCGTCCCGGCGTCCTGCCGGTGACGCGGCGGAACGCCTCGATGAAGGCGCTCGGGCTGTCGAAGCCGACGTCGAAGGCGACGGCGGTGACCGCGCCGCCGAGCGACAGCCGCTCCAGCGCCGCCAGGATGCGCGCCTGCCGCCGCAGCTCGCGGAACGACATGCCCGCCTCCGCGCGGATGCGGCGGATCAGCGTCCGGCGCGACAGGGCGAGACGGCCGGCCCAGGCCTGCAGCGTCGTCGCATCGGCGGGATCGTCGCGCAGCGCCGCGCAAAGGCGGGCGACGCGCGCGTCCTTCGGACGCGGCAGCCGCAGCGGCTCGACGTCGAGCGCGACGATCTCCTCGACCAGCAGCGCCGCGAGATGCGGCCGCTGCCGCGCCCCGGCGCCTTCGGCCAGCCGCACCATGATCTCGCGCATCAGCGGCGAGACGCGCGTGACCCGCGGCGTCGGCGGGAACGCCGGATGGGCGCCGCGCAGATAGACGGTGCGCATCCGCACCGCGCCGACGCAGCGGATCTCGTGGCGCACCCGCGCGGGCATCCACAGGCCGCGCTCCGGCGGCACGACCCACACGCCGTCCCGGGCGGTCACCCGCATCACGCCGGACACGGCATGCACGATCTGATGGGCGGCATGGGCATGCAGGGGAATGACCTCGCCGGCGCGGTAGTCGGACGCGAATCCTTCGACGGCGACGGGCGGACGGCTTGGCACTTCCGCGATACTTTCTGGAAATCTGCCGACAGAATGTAGGAGCGTCGCCGGCTATCCTGCAAGGCTTCTCCTTTCGCCGCCGGAGCACGCCGCGAAATGTCCCGCAACGAGACCCTGCTGTTCCTCAACGCCGCGCATTTCTTCGATCACTTCTTTCTGCTGATTTTCCCCACCGCGGCGCTCGCCATCGCGGCCGAGGGCGGCATGAGCTACGGCACCGCGCTGGCGCTGGGCACGCCGGTCTATGTCGCCTTCGCGCTCGGTACCCTGCCGGCGGGATGGCTCGGCGACCGCTACGACCGGACGGTGCTGACCGCGATGTTCTTCCTCGGTTGCGGAAGCGCCAGCGCGCTTATCGCCCTGTCGCCGAACCAAGCGGCCATGATGACGGGGCTGGCCGCGCTCGGCCTCTTCGCCGCGCTCTACCATCCCGTCGGGCTGGCGCTGGTCGCCGACGTGGCGGTGCGCACCGGCCGTGCGCTGGCGGTGAATGGCGTGTTCGGCAATCTGGGGCTGGCCGGCGCGGCGGTCGTCACCGGTCTGCTCTGCGATCATCTCGGCTGGCGCAGCGCCTTCCTGATCCCCGGCCTCCTGTCGATGGGCCTCGGCGCCCTGCTGCTGACGCGCCGCCTGCGCCTCGGCCCGGCGGAGAGCCGGCGCGACCTCGGCCAGCAGGATCGTACTGTGGACGCCGCGCGCCGGACCCAGCTCACCGTGTTCGCCGTCGTGTGCGTCTCCGCCCTGTTCGGCGGGCTGGTCTTCAACGCTGTCACGGTGTCGCTGCCGAAGCTCTTCGACGAGCGGCTCGCCCTGCTCGGCGGCGATCTCTCGCGGATCGGCGCCTATGCCGGCCTGGTCTTCGCCGTCGCCGCCTTCGCCCAGCTTCCGGTCGGCGAATTGCTCGACCGCTACGGGGCTCGCCCGATCCTGATCCTGCTGCTGTCGGCGCAGGCCATTCTGCTGGTCGGCCTCGCCGGCGCGGAAGGCTGGCTGGTGGTCGTGCTTGCGCTTCCGCTGGTCACGCTGATGTTCGCGGAGATCCCCGTCACCAGCTGGCTGCTCGGCCGCTACGTCCAGTCCGGCCTGCGGGCACGAGCGATCTCGGCGGAATATGTCCTGTCGCTCGGCATCGGCTCGGGCGTGGTGCCGCTGATCGCCGGCCTGCATGGCCTCGGCATCGGCTCCGACATCCAGTACCGCGGCCTCGCCCTGTCCGCGCTGGTCGTTTTCGCCGCTGCGTGGTTCCTGCCGCGCCTGCAACGGCCGCGCGCGACGGCCGCCCCGCAAGCCGCGGAATGACCGCGGCGACCTACTTCGTCCCGAACAGCCGGTCGCCGGCGTCACCCAGGCCCGGCACGATATAGGCGTGGTCGTTGAGATGGTCGTCGAGGGCGGCCGCGTAGACCGGAATGGTCGGGTGCGCCGCGGCGAAGACGCGCACACCCTCGGGCGCGGCAACCAGGGCCATGAAGCGGATGCTGTCATCCGCGACGCCGCGGCGGTTGAGGATGTCGACGGCGGCGACGGCGGAGTGGCCGGTGGCCAGCATCGGATCGCAGAGGATGAAGATGCGGCCCTCCGGCTCCGGCAGCTTGACGAAATATTCGACCGGCCGCTTGGTCTGCGGGTCGCGATAGAGGCCGATATGGCCCATGCGCGCCGACGGGATCAGGTCCAGCAGGCCGTCGGCCATGCCGAGGCCGGCGCGCAGGATGGAGACGATCGCCACCTTCTTGCCGGCGATGACCGGCGCGTCGATGGTCGCCAGCGGCGTCTCGATCCGCTCCGTCGTCACCGGCAGGCGGCGGGTGATCTCGTAGCCCATGAGCAGGGAGATCTCGCGCAGCAGCTGGCGGAACAGGATGGTCGGCGCGCGCTTGTCGCGCATCAGCGACAGCTTGTGCCGGATCAGCGGATGGTCGAGCACATGCAGCGAAGGGAATTGCGCGGCGTCGGTCACTGTCTACCCCCGATCAGCATGAGCGCGAACACCATGCCGGCGAAGCACATGCCCGCCATGACGAAGAAGGCGCCGCCGCCATAGGCGGCATAGAGCGCGCCCGCGGCCAGCATCGTCAAGCCGAATGCCGCGCCCCAGGCCACGGCTCCATAGAGTCCCTGCGCCGTCGCGGCAAGACCGGGCGGCACCTCGCGCATCAGATAGTACATCGCCGCCAGGTGCGCCGCGCCGAACGTCAGGCCGTGCAGGAGCTGCAGCGGCATCAGCACCAGGAGATCGGCGGAGAGCGCCGTGGCCGTCCATCTGATCATGCCGCCGGCGCCGGCCAGGACCAGCAGCCAGATCGGCCCGATCCGCCCGATCACGCCGCCACCGACGGCGAAGAGGCAAACCTCGGCGACGACGCCGATGGCCCACAGCAGGCCGATCGTACCCTTGTCGTGGCCGGCGGCCAGCCAATGCAGCGTGCCGAAGCCATAGAGGATGGCGTGGCTCGACTGGATGAGGCCGGACGCCGCCACGAAGACGACGAAGCGCCGGTCGGCGAGCAGGCCGAGCCAGCCGCCGCCCGCGCGCGGGACGGACGCGCCGCCGCTGGCCGGCAGCGCCAGGCAGGAGACGAGCGTCAGCCCGACGGCGGCGATGACCAGCAGCAGCACCAGCTCGGCGGACCGGCCGGTCAGCAGCCAGCCCGCCCCGACGCCCGCGACGATGAAGGAGATCGAGCCCCACAGGCGGACGCGGCCGTAATGCAGCCCGTGCCGGGCCACCAGCCCCATGGCGAGCCCGTCGCCGAGCGGCATGATCGAGCTGAGACACAGTGCCGACAGCATGGTGACCGCGAACAGCGGCCAGAAGCCGTCGGCGAGCGCGAACAGCACGTAGAATACGAGCGCCGCCGCGGCGACCAGGATCAGCACGCGCCGGATGTCGCCGCTGCGGTCGGCCAGCCGCGTGAAGATCGGATTGCCGACCAGCTTGCCCCAGGAGCCGAGCGCCAACAGCAGGCCGATCTGCTGCGCGGTCAGGCCGCGCGACGCCAGCCAGGCCGGCCAGAACGGCAGGATGATGCCGATGACGACGAAATAGGCCGCGTAGAACAGCGCCAGCCGCGTCGCGACGAGGCGCGGCAACGTCATCGCGGCGGCCGGAGCTGTCGGTTCAGCCGGCGGCAATGCGCGGGCCCAGCACTGCCAGTGGCGCAACAGCGGAGTCGGCGATGGCGACGGCATCGGCCAGGGCCGCGGCGGCCCGCGCCGCATCCGCCTCGCTGCGGGCATGCAGCACGGCCAGCGGCTGTCCCGCCTCGACCGCCTCGCCGATGCCCCGCATCTCGGCGACGCCGACGGCATGGTCGATCCTGTCCTCGACGCGCCGGCGCCCGCCGCCGAGGCTCAGCACGGCCAACCCGACGGCGCGGAGATCGATACGAGCGACGACGCCGTTGCGCACGGCGGGAACGGGATAACGCACCGGCGCGCGCGGCAGATGCCGATCCGCATGCGCGATCAGGTCGACCGGGCCGCCGAGCGCAACGACCATGCGCTCGAAGCGCTCCGCCGCCGCGCCGCTGTCGCGTGCCGCGGTCAGGCGCCGGCGCGCCTCCGCCTCGTCCGCCGCCAGCCGCCCCAGCAGCAGCATCTCGGCGCCGAGGGCGAGCGTGACCTGATCGAGCCGCGGATCGCGCGCGCGGCCGGTCAGCCAGTCGATGGCCTCCCGCACCTCCAGCGCGTGGCCGGCGGCGCGGCCGAGCACCTGGTTCATGTCGGTCAGCAGCGCCGTGGTCGGCAGACCGGCCTGGCCGGCGACCGAGACGATGCTCTGCGCCAGCTCGCGCGCCCTCTCGACCTCGGTCATGAAGGCGCCGCTGCCGAACTTCACGTCCATCACCAGCCCTTGCAGGCCGGCGGCCAGCTTCTTCGACAGGATCGAGGCGGTGATCAGCGGGATCGATTCCACCGTCGCCGTGACGTCGCGGATGGCGTAGAGGCGGCGGTCGGCCGGCGCCAGGTCGGCGGTCTGGCCGATGATGGCGCAGCCGGCCGCGGCGACCGCCTTGCGGAACAGCGCCAGGTCCGGCGCCGTGCGATAGCCGGGGATGCTGTCGAGCTTGTCGAGGGTGCCGCCGGTATGGCCGAGGCCACGGCCCGAGATCATCGGCACGATGCCGCCGCAGGCGGCGACCAGCGGCGCCAGCATCAGGCTGACCTTGTCGCCGACGCCGCCGGTGGAATGCTTGTCGAGCACGGGTCCGGCGAGGCCGGCGCCGGACCAGTCGAGGATGCGGCCGGACCGCGCCATGGCCTGCGTCAGCGCCACGCGTTCGTCCATGGCCATGCCGCGGAAGAATACCGCCATGGCGAAGGCCGCCACCTGCCCCTCGGATATGGACCCTTCGGTCAGCCCACGGACGAAGAAGGCGACCTCCGCTTCGCTGAGCGCGCCGCCGTCGCGCTTCTTGCGGATGATCTCCTGGGGGAGAAAATCAGAATCGCTCATCGCCCGCCTGTCGAAGGACGCACGGCGCCGTTCCCGCAACCGCCGGCGCCGCCGTCATGCCGATCAGCCCGCCGGAAGGCGGAACACGCGCGTGAGGAAGCGGCCGAGGTCGTTGTTGGACTGGCGGCGCACCGCGTCGTCACGGCCCAGCGGATAGGGCCGGTCCTCGACGCAGAGGCTGAGCAGCAGCTTGCGCATCAGCGAGCCGGTCATGACGAAGCCGCTGTTGCGGTCCTGCACCGTGCCGTCGGCGCGGACCACGAAATCGCAGCCCGCGAGATTGCGGCCGATCAGCCGCCGGCCGGACGAGCCGTCCCACTGATGCACAGCGCCGGGATAGACGACGGTCTCCACCTCGCTGCCGCCGGCGCGAAAATCGGCGGCGGCCTCGTCGCAGCGCCCGCGGTCGATGATCTCGTCGGCATCGCCGTACAGCAGCAGCAGCGGCGCGCCGGTGGTGCGGCGATCGGCGAAGCGGGCGATGCACGGTCCATAGAACGCGGCATGGCCGGCGAAGCGGTGCCCGTCTCGCGCCAGCCGCTCGGCGACCTGCGCATTGAGCGCATACATTGTCGCCATGGCGCCGTAGGAGAAGCCGACCAGGGCGACGCGGTCGGGATCGACCTCCGGCCGCGCGGCGAGATAGGCGAGCCCCGCATAGCCGTCGGCGACGAGCATCGTCTCGGTGATGTTGAGCAGGCGCTCGGTGAAGCGGGTGCCGCGGTCGCGCCGCGCGCTGAACGCATCGACCGCCAGCGCGACCACGCCCATCGCGGCGAGCTGCTTGCCGTAGGTCAGCTCGCGCGCGGCGAGCACGCCGCCCGAGCCGTGCAGCATGACCACGGCCGGCAGCGAGCGCGGTTCCTGCCGGCCGGCCGGCAGGAACAGCGTGCCATAGGCGGTCGTCGGCTCGGCGCCTCTGCTGCCCGCGTCTGTGAGCAGGAACGGGCTCGAGCTCGGAAAGGTGACCGCCTCCTGCGTGACCTGCGATATGGTTCCCGGCTCCGGCCAGCCGCCGGTCAGGCCCGGATCGGCCCGCGCCGGCGCGGCGATGATCGCCAATCCGGCCGCAATGATCAGCGCTAACATCCCATATCGTTGCCCGTGCTCGAACATGGAACCCTCAATAGCTGCCGCTGGTCCGGGAGCCACAACCATGGCCGAGAATTGCGAGAATGTCATCCAGGAGACTGCTGGCGCCGATTCGGAATGTCTCCGGCCGGACGTAAGGAGGCCCGAAGAAACGCTCGGCAAGATCGACATAGGCCGCCGCCTGAGCGACCGTGCGGATGCCGCCGGCGGCCTTCAGCCCGATGGTCGCGTCCGCGCCGCGCCGGTGATCGCGGATCGCGGTCAACAACATCTCCGCGGCCTCCGGCGTCGCACCCGGAACCGTCTTGCCGGTCGAGGTCTTCAGGAAATCGGCCCCCGCGGCGATGGCGTCGCGCGCGGCGGCAAGCATGATGTCGGGTCGCGCCAGCCGTCCGGTCTCAAGGATGACTTTCACGCGCCCATGCGCGCCGCAGCAGCGCCGGGCGATCGCCACCGGCGCCATCGCCGCCGTCCGCGCGCCCGCCAGGTAGGCCACGGGGTTGATGACCACGTCGATCTCGTCGGCGCCGTCGCGCAACGACGTCTCGATCTCGCCGGCGATGGCCGCCGCGGTTCCCGTGCCCTGCGGAAAGTTTGCGACGGTGGCGACCCGCACGGCCGTGTCCCGCAGCAGCGCCTTCGCCTGCGCGACGAAGCGCGGCTGGAGGCAGACGGCCGCGACCGGGCCGAAGGGCGTGACGGCGCCGCGGCAGAGCGCGTCGATCGTCTCCGGCCCGTCCTCGTCGTTGAGGCTGGTCAGGTCGAGGCACGGCAGGAGGCGCGCGGCGACGGCCCGCCGGTCGCCGCCCGCGTCACCCGTCATCGCCCAGGCGCGCGAAGAAGGCGGCGAGCAAACGCTGCAGGTCGCCGGCGCAGCGCTTGGCGACGGCGAGCGTCTGCGCGTGGCTGATCGGCGCGTCGTCGAGGCCGACCGCGAGGTTGGTGATGGCGGAGATGGCGGCGACACGCAGGCCGCAGTGACGGGCGACGATCACCTCCGGCACGGTCGACATGCCGACCGCGTCGGCGCCCAGCCGGGCGAAGGCGCGCACCTCCGCCGGCGTCTCGAAGCTGGGGCCGAGGCAGGCGAGATAGACGCCCTCGTGCAGCGCGAGGCCGGCCGCCGCCGCCGCGGCGTGCAGGCGCCGCCGCAGATCGGCGTCATAGGCGCCGTCGAGGGCGAGGAAGCGCGGGCCGAACGCGTCGTCGTTGGCGCCGACGAGCGGGTTGAAGGGCTGCAGGTTGATGTGATCGGCGATCAGCATCAGGCTGCCGGGGCCGGCCTCGCGCCGCAGGCTGCCGGCGGCGTTGGTCAGCACGATGATCTCGCAACCGAGCAGCTTGAGGGTGCGGATATAGTGCCGCACGTCCTGCCCGCCGGCGCCCTCGTAGAGATGCACGCGGCCCTGCAGGCAGGCGACCGGCACGCCGCCGATGGCGCCGAGAACGAGCCGGCCGACATGGCCCTCGACGCTGGGCCGCGGAAAGCCGGGGATGGCGCCGTAGTCGATCGCCACCGGGTCGGCGATGGACTCGGCGATCGCGCCGAGGCCGGAGCCGAGGACCAGCGCCGCCCGCGGCGCAGCACCCTTGGCCCGCGCGCGGATGGCTGCGGCGGCGTCATGCGGGGTCGGCGGGCTCATCGCGAAGACGGGGGCGATAATTCCGACCGCACGGCGGCATGCGGACGCATCGAAATCACCTAATCCAAATGCTCGGGCCCGAAGGACAACGGCAGCAGCTCGCCCAAGGTGAGCGTGCGCCGCAGGCCGTCGGGGTTACAGAGATACACCGGCGTGTCCGGCCCGGCAAATTCGCGCAGGCGCTGGCGGCAGCCGCCGCACGGGCTGACCGGCTCCGGCCCGTCGGCGACGACGAGGATCTCGGCGATGGCCGTCTCGCCGGCCGCGACCATGGCGCCGATCGCCGTCGCCTCCGCGCACTGCCCCTGCGGATAGGCGGCGTTCTCGACATTGCATCCGGCATAGAGCCGTCCGCTCCGGCCGCGCAGGCAGGCGCCGACGGCGAAGTTCGAATAGGGCGCGTAGGCATGCGCCCGCGCCGCGTTGGCGGCGACGAGCATGTCGGTGATGTCGGTCATCGGTCCTTCACAAAGGGAATGCCGCTCGCCTTCGGCGCGATCGCGCGACCGACGAAGCCGGCGAGCAACAGCACGGTCAGGATATAGGGCAGCGCCTGGATGAACTGCACGGGAACCTGACCGATCCCCGGCAGCACGACGCCCTGCAGGCGAATCTGCAGCGCGTCGGCGAAGGCGAACAGCAGGCAGGCGAACAGGGTCGGCAACGGCCGCCACTTGCCGAAGACGAGCGCCGCCAGCGCCAGGTAGCCCTTGCCGGCGGTCATGTCGCGCACGAAGCCGGCGTTGTGGGCGGTCGACAGATAGGCGCCGGCGAGGCCACAGAGGATGCCGGTGATGAGCAGCGCGCGGTAGCGGATCCAGACCACGGAGACGCCGGCCGTATCGAGCGCATGCGGATTCTCGCCGGCGGCGCGCAGGCGCAGACCGAAACGGGTGCGGTAGACGATCCACCACCCCACCGGCACGGCTGCCGCCGCGACATAGACGAGGATGTTGTGGCCGCTGATGACGTACTGATAGACCGGCCCGACGACCGGAACCTGGCCGATCGCCGCCGCGCCCGGCAGGGTAATGACGCCGAAGCGCGCATCGCCCGCGAGCAGCGGCGTCTGCCCACCTTGGTTGAACCACGCATTCCCGAGCGTCGGCGCCAGCCCGGCCACCAGGATGTTGAGCGCCATGCCCGAGACCACCTGATTGCCGTTGTAGGTGATGCTTGCCAACCCGTGGATCATGGCCAGCGCGACCGAGGCGGCGATGCCGGCGCCGAGGCCGAGCCAGGCCGAGCCGGTGACCGCCGCCGTCGCCGCCGCGGCGAAGGCGGCGCCGAGCATCTTGCCTTCGAGCCCGATGTCGACGATGCCGGAGCGCTCGGCGAACAAGCCGGCGAGCGCCGCCAGGATCAGCGGCGCGACGACCCGGATGGTCGAGGCGGCGAGCGCCATCAGCGACAGCCAGTCGAACTCCATCACGCCGCCTCCGCCACGGCGCGCCGGCGGAACAGCGCCACGATCTGCGGCTTGAACATGTTCTCGAGCGCACCGCAGAACAGGATCACCAGGCCTTGGATGACAATCACCATCTCGCGCGTGATCTCCGGGATGTCGAAGGCGATCTCCGAACCGCCCTGGTAGAGCGCGCCGAACAGCAGCGCCGCCATGGCGATGCCGACCGGATGGTTGCGCCCCATGAGCGCCACGGCGATGCCGACGAAGCCGACGCCGCCGGTCCAACCGACCAGCAGGTAGTGATGCACGCCGAGGATGTCGTTGACGCCGACCAGTCCGGCGAGCGCGCCGGAGACCAGCATGGCCAGAACGATCGCGCGCGTGCGGGAGATGCCGGCATAACGCGCCGCCCGCTCGCTGTGGCCGACGGTGCGGATCTCGTAACCCCAGCGCGTGTGCCAGATGAACAGCCAGACGAAGACGCAGGCGAGGATCGCCAGCAGCGACGCCAGGTTGAGCGGCGGCCGGCCGATGTCGATGCCGAGCGGCGCCAGCAGGTCGTGGACATAAGGCAGCCAGACGGCGGGTGCGAAATCGCGGCTGCGCGGCGCCTGCTGGCCGGGCTGGATCAGCACGTCGACCAGCAGCCAGGTCATCAACGCCGCGGCGATGAAGTTGAACATGATGGTGGTGATGACGATGTGGCTGCCGCGCCGAGCCTGCAGGTAGCCGGGGATGAAGCCCCAGGCGGCGCCGAACAGCGCCGCCGCGATGATGGCGATCGGCACGACCAGCGCGGCCGGCCAGCCGTCGATGGCGAGGCAGACCAGCCCGACGCCGAGCCCGCCGATATAGGCTTGGCCCTCGCCGCCGATGTTGAACAGGCCGGCATGGAAGGCGACGGCGACGGCGAGACCGGTGAGGACGAAATTGGTGGCATAGTAGAGCGTGAAGCCGATCGCCTCGGGGTAGCCGACCGCGCCGAAGACCAGCGAGCGCAGCGCCTCAACCGGATCGGCGCCGATGGCGATGACGACGACGCCGGTCAGCAGCAGCGCGACGCCGAGGTTCACCAGCGGCACGAGCAGGTAGTCCACCCAGCGGGGAATGTCGCCGGCGGCGGATTTCATGGTCGCATCGGCGATTTGTAGGGGCGAGCGGCGCTCGCCTGCTTCGTGGCCGGCAGGATCGCGACCGAGCATGTCGGCGACGCCGTTGGGCGAGCGCCGCTCGCCCCTACATGCGCAGGGCCATGCGTCACGCCTGCCCCTCCACGCCGGCCATCAGCAGGCCGAGCTTCGCCTCCGTGGCCTCGGCGCGCGGCAGCTCGCCGACGATGCGGCCGTCGAACATGACGAGGATGCGGTCGGCCAGCGCCAGGATCTCGTCGAGCTCGACCGAGACCAGCAGGATCGCCTTGCCGGCGGCGCGCATCTCCAGCAGCCGGCGGTGGATGAACTCGATGGCGCCGATGTCGACGCCGCGCGTCGGCTGCCCGACCAGCAGCAGCACCGGATCCCGCTCCAGCTCGCGCGCCAGCACGATCTTCTGCTGGTTGCCGCCGGAGAAGGCGGCCGTGCGCAGCGCCGGGTCGGTCGGCCGCACGTCGAACGACTGCATCTCCTTCGCGCAGCGGGCGACGATCTTGCGGCGGTCCATCAGGATCAGCCCGTTGCAGGCGGGGTCGTCCTGATAGCCCAGGATCGCCGATTCGTTGGCGGCGAAGGCGCCGACCAACCCCTCGCGCTGCCGGTCCTCGGGCACGTGCGAGACGCGGCGGCGGCGCAGCGCCCGTGCCAGCGCCCAGCCCTGCTCGACGGTCACCGGCTTGCCGTTGACGCGCACCTCGCCGGCGAAGGGCCGCATCCCCGCCAGCGCCTCGAGCAGCTCGCTCTGGCCGTTGCCGCTGACGCCGGCGACGCCGACGATCTCGCCGGCCCGCACGGTGAAGCCGACATCCTTCACCCGGGCGACGCCGGCGCCGTCGACCACGGTCAGGTTCGCCACCTCGAGCACCGCGGCGCCGACCGCCGCGGGCGGCTTCTCGACCCGCAGCAGCACCTTGCGCCCGACCATCATCTCCGCCAGCTGCTCGCGGCTGGTCGCGGCCGTGTCGACGGTGTCGACGACGGCGCCGCCGCGCATCACCGTGACGCGGTCGGTCACGGCCATGATCTCGCGCAGCTTGTGGGTGATGAGGATCACGGTCTTGCCCTGGTCGCGGAAGCGGCGGAGCATGCGGAACAGCTGGTCGACCTCCTGCGGCGTCAGCACCGCCGTCGGCTCGTCGAGGATCAGGATGTCGGCGCCGCGATGCAGCGCCTTCAGGATCTCGACGCGCTGCTGCAGCCCGACCGGCAGGTCGCGGATGACGGCGTCGGGATCGATCTCCAGGCCGTAGGCGGCACTGAGCTCCGCCAGGGCGGCGCGCGCCGTGGCCGCCGCCGGGCCGAGCAGCGCGTTCCCCTCGATGCCCAGCATGACGTTCTCCAGTACGGTGAAGTCGTCCACCAGCATGAAGTGCTGATGCACCATGCCGATGCCGGCGGCGATGGCGTCGTGCGCGCTGCGGATCTGGCGCGGACGGCCGTCGACGCGGATCTCGCCGGCGTCGGCCTGGTAGTAGCCATAGAGGATGCTCATCAGCGTCGACTTGCCGGCGCCGTTCTCGCCGACGATGCCGTGCACGGAGCCGCGCGCGATCGTCAGGCTCACGTCGCGGTTGGCGCGCACCGCCCCGAACCGCTTGTCGATGCCGATCAACTCGACGGCGGGCGCCGCCGCCAACGCAGACTGCGACACCGATTGCACGACCTGCATACTATTCCCTCCCCCCTTGAGGGGGAGGGTCAGGGTGGGGGGTCTCCAGCAAAGCTCGATGAATCGCCTCGAGCACCCCCTCGATGTCCTGCAGCACGTCGCCGTTCCAGAAGCGCAAGACCCGATAGCCGCGCAATTCGAGCCATCGCGTGCGCGTCCGGTCGTAGGCGACGTTCTCGCCATGCTGGCTGCCGTCGATCTCGATCAGCAGCCGATGCGACAGGCATGCAAAATCGACGATGTAGGATCCGATCGGCACCTGACGGCGAAAGCGATAGCCGCCGACCTGACGATATCGCAGCTTCCACCACAGCTTGCGCTCCGCGTCGGTGAGGTTGTTTCGAAGCTCCCTGGCCCGAGTCGAAGCCATGCGAGTCGCTTGTCCGCGATAAGCGGCGCGGTCGCCACCCCCCACCCTACCCTCCCCCTCAAGGGGGGAGGGATTTGGGTACCGAGCCAAGTCAACGGCTACGGGCAGGCGCTGTCGGCGGTGTAGTCGTGGACCTGGATGGTGCCGGCGATGATGTCCTTCTTCGCCTGCTCGACCTTGGCCTGCATGTCCGGCGTGATCAGCGCCTTGTTGTAGTCGTCGAGCGCCCAGCCGACGCCGTCCTCGGCCAGGCCGAGGATCTGCACGCCCGGCTTCCAGCTGCCGGCCTGCGCGGTCTTGAAGGCGTTGTAGACGGCGAGGTCGACGCGCTTCAGCATCGAGGTCAGCATGGTGCCGGGATGGATGTAGTTCTGGTTGCTGTCGACGCCGATGGCGAGCTTCCCCGAATCCTTGGCCGCCTGATAGACGCCGAGCCCGGTGCCGCCGGCCGCCGCGTAGACGACGTCGGCGCCGCGGTCGAACTGGCTGCGCGCCAGCTCGCCGCCCTTGGTCGGATCGTTCCAGGCGTCGCCGGTGGTGCCGGTCATGTTCTCGAACACCTGGGCGTTGGGGTTGGCGTATTTCGCCCCCTGCACATAGCCGCAGGCGAACTTGCGGATGAGCGGGATGTCCATGCCGCCGACGAAACCGACCTTGCCGGTCTTCGAGGCGGTGGCCGCCAGCACACCGACGAGGAACGAGCCCTCATGCTCCTTGAAGATGATTGACTGCACGTTCGGCAGGTCGACCACGTCGTCGATCAGCGTGAACTTCACGTCCGGGAACTCGGCGGCCACGGTCTTGAGCGCCGGCGCCTGGGCAAAGCCAGTGGCGACGATCACTGTGGCGCCGCGCTGCGCCAGCTTGCGCAGCGACTGCTCGCGCTGCGATTCGTTGGTCACCTCGAATTCGAGATAGTCGGTGCCGGCCTCCTTCTTGAACATCTCGGCGCCGTTGTAGGCCGCCTCGTTGAAGGATTTATCGAACTTGCCGCCCATATCGAAGATGACGGCCGGCTTGAACTCCTGCGCCGCCGCCGGGCCGCCCAGGACCATTGCCGCCGCCGCGGCCATGATCAAACGTGTCATGGGTGTGGTCTCCCTGTTGCTTGATCCTTGTCGGCCCAAGGATACTCAAGCGGCCGTGGCCGGGCCAGCCGGATTCGCGGCACCGTCCGCGCAACCTGACCGCCCGGTCAAATCGCGGCGACGGCGGCGGAGCGCCGGTATTGTACGGCGGCCTTTGTGAGCCCGCCGCTATGTCAGCAGGCGCGCCGCCAGCAGGCGCCGCACCTCGCCGCCGACGACCAGCGCCGTCGCCGCGGCGATGTCCGGCGCCATCTCGCGGTCGTCGCGGCGGAAGCGCACGCGCCGGCGCAGCAGCGCCAGCGCCGCCTGCAGCCGCGGGCTGGTCCTCAGCGGCCGACGCAGATCGACGCCCTGCGCCGCCGCCAGCAGCTCGATGGCGGCGATCCCGGCCGCGTTGTCCGCCATGTCCCGCAGGCGGCGCGCGGCGTAGGTCGCCATGCTCACATGGTCCTCCTGGTTCGCCGAGGTCGGCAGGCTGTCGACGCTGGCCGGATGCGCCAGCGCCTTGTTCTCCGAGGCCAGCGCGGCGGCCGTCACATGCGCGATCATGAAGCCGGAGTTAAGGCCGGGCTCCGGCACCAGGAAGGCCGGCAGCCCGCTCATCTTCGCGTCGGTCAGCATGGCGATGCGCCGCTCCGACAGCGCGCCGATCTCGGCCAGGGCGATGGCCACGGCGTCGGCCGCCATGGCGACCGGCTCGGCATGGAAATTGCCGCCCGAGAGGATCTCGCCCTCGCGCGCGAACACCAGCGGATTGTCGGAGACCGCGTTGGCCTCGCGCTCGACGACGCCGGCGGCAAAGCGCAGCATGTCGAGAGCCGCGCCCATCACCTGCGGCTGGCAGCGCAGGGAATAGGGATCCTGCACACGGTCGCAATCGATGTGCGACCGGCGGATCTCGCTGCCGCGCAGCAGCGATTTCAGCAGCTTCGCCGCCTCGATCTGGCCGGGCTGGCCGCGCACGGCATGGATGCGCGGATCGAACGGCGTGTCGCTGCCGGCCGCCGCGTCGACCGACAGCGCGCCGGCGACCAGCGCGGCGCCGAACACGTCCTCGGCCGCGAACAGCCCGGCCGCGGCGAGCGCCGTCGACACCTGCGTGCCGTTGAGCAGCGCCAGCCCTTCCTTGGCGGCGAGATCCATCGGCGCCAGCCCGGCCGCCTTCAGCCCCTGCGCCGCGGGCAGGACGCGGCCGCGCCGCCGTACGGTGCCGATGCCGAGCAGCACGCCCGTCAGATGCGCCAGCGGCGCCAGGTCGCCGGAGGCGCCGACCGAACCCTTGGCCGGGATGCAGGGATGGATCCCGGCATTGACCAACCTCGCCAGCGCTTCGATCACCTTGCGCCGCACGCCGGAATAGCCGAGCGCCAACCCGTTGATCTTGAGGATCATGATCAGCCGCACGAGGCGGTCGTCGAGCAGCGGCCCGGTGCCGGCAGCGTGCGACAGCACCAGCCGGCGCTGGAGCTCCGCCACCTGATCGTCGGCGATGCGCGTGCGGGCGAGGCTGCCGAACCCGGTGTTGACCCCGTAGACCGTCCGCTTCTCGCGGATCACCGCCTGCACCGCGGCGGCGCTCCTATTCACCGCCGCCCAGCAGCGCCGGTCGAGCCGGACCGGCCGCTCACTGTCGTAGAGTGCGCGCAGGTCCGTGAGGGTGAGCTTTCCCGATCGGAGTTGGAAGGCGGCGGCTGTGGTTGGCATGCGGCAGGGACCCGAAAGGCAAAGATTCTGACGTGATAGCAG
Organism: Dongiaceae bacterium; assembly: GCA_050180895.1. GTDB lineage: Bacteria > Pseudomonadota > Alphaproteobacteria > Dongiales > Dongiaceae > JBGPEQ01. Next base: position 79,595 of record JBFXDS010000012.1, on the reverse strand, counting down.
AGGCGGGCCGATCCCGAAAGGCGCCCACTAGGCCCCTGCAGGGGGCGACCTGTCCCTACACCAGCGATGATAGATGGTGCATTATCGCTTTCCAGGCCGCATGAAGATCGTCCAATCCCTCGTCGCCGCTGCGACCATCTTGGTCATCTGTGCCACGCCCGCCGACGCCGGTGAAACCCTTGACCGGGTGCTGGCGGCCGGCAGGCTGGTCAATGCCGCCGACGAGGAGTACCCGCCCTTCTCCTACCGCGACGGCGAGGGCGTGCTTGTCGGCTTCGATATCGAGGTGGCAACCGAGGTGGCGAAGCGGTTCGGCGTTATCGTCGAGCATGTCACGCCCGGCTGGGACGAGATCAGCCGCGGCGATTGGCGCGGCCGCTGGGACGTCTGCTTCTGCTCGCTGACGGCGGAGGACGCGCGGGCCGCACGCCTCGCGGTGCCCGTGGCGTACTACCACCTCCAGTCCGTCGCGCTCGTGCGCCGGGATGACGCCCGCTTCAACGGCCGCGCCGATTTCACCGGACGACGCCTCGGCGTCCAGGCCGGGACGATCCATGAGCGCTACCTGACCGGCGCGGCGGCGGCTCCCGCCGGCCTGGGTGCGGCAGACATCCTCCGCTACGACACCGAGCCGCTGGCCATCGCGGCACTGCTGCGCGGCGACGGCGCGGCGCCGGACGCGGTCATCCTCGGACGCCTGACGGCGAGCGAGCAGGTCGGCGACGGCCGGCCGCTGCGCATCCTGGAGCCGCCGCTGTCCGCCGAGCCGGTAGTCGTGGCCATCGCACCCGGCGATCCGGCTTTCGCCGCCGCGCTGAGCCGCATCGTCGCGGAGATGCGCGCCGACGGCACCTTGCGGGCCCTCTCCGAGAGGCGCTTCGGCATCGACATCACCGCCGCGTCCCCCGATTGAGCTGGCCTGCGCGCGACGAGGCATGTCGCGCGCCCATCAATTGGCGTCGCCGCGACACGCGCCCGGCCAAGGCCGTTGACTAGCGTTCCCGCCGTGTCAGAGTGCCTGGCACCGAGGGCGGGCCTCATCCTTCGACAAGCTCGGGGTGAGGCCCTCGTTGTGACGGTCCCGTTTTCGGGCTTGTCGAAGGACCACGCGCCATGGCCGACGAAGGCGAACTCGACCTCCGCTCGCTCAACGACGACGAGCTCGTGCAGCAGATGCATGACGACCTCTATGACGGCCTCAAGGAGGAGGTCGAGGAGGGCGTCAACATCCTGCTCGAGCGCAAATGGACGCCCTACGACACGCTGACCAAGGGCCTGGTCGAGGGCATGCGCATCGTCGGCATCGATTTCCGCGACGGCATCCTGTTCGTGCCGGAGGTGCTGCTGGCGGCCAACGCCATGAAGGCGGGCATGTCCATCCTGCGCCCGCTGCTGGCCGAGACGGGCGCTCCCAAGATCGGCAAGATGATCATCGGCACGGTCAAGGGCGACATCCACGACATCGGCAAGAACCTGGTCGCCATGATGATGGAGGGGGCCGGCTTCGAGGTGATCAACCTCGGCATCAACAACCCGGTCGAGAACTACCTGAAGGCGATCGACGAGCACGCCCCGGACATCCTGGGCATGTCGGCGCTGCTGACGACCACCATGCCCTACATGAAGGTCGTCATCGACGCGCTGGTCGAGAAGGGCGTGCGCAACGACTACGTCGTGCTGGTCGGCGGCGCGCCGCTCAACGAGCAGTTCGCCAACGCCATCGGCGCCGACGCCTACTGCCGCGACGCCGCCGTGGCGGTCGAGACCGCCAAGTCCTTCATGGCCAAGCGCCAGGGCAGCGCCTTCGCCAAGAAGGCGTAGCCGGCCCGTCGCGCGAAGGGGGCGCGCTGACGGACGTCAACCCTTCAGCATACCTTCCATCAGGCCCTTGAAGAAGAGCCGCTGGGCGAAGGTGAAGGCGACGATGCCGGGAACGACCACGATCACGTAGACGGCGGCGAGGGCTGGCCAGGACCACTGCCCCAGCCCGCCCTGGGCGCCGGCAAGGACGACGGCCATGGTGCGCGCCTCCTGGTCGTTGGTCAGCGTCGTGCACAGCAGGAACTCGCCCCAGGCGGTGACGAAATTGACGATGAACACGACCACCAGGCCGTTCCGCACCAGCGGAATGCCGACCATCCACAGCGTCCGCCAGGGCCCGGCGCCGTCGATTTTCGCCGCCTCGATCAGCTCATGCGGCACGAGCTGGAATATGCTGCGCATGATCAAGACGCTGATCGCCAGGTTGAGGGTGACATAGGGCAGGATCAGGCCACTGGTGCTGTTGATCAGGCCGAGAAAATTCTGGATCTCGTAGATGCTGATGATGGAGACGACGCGGACCGGGAAATAGAGGGAGACGAGCAGCGCCGCGACGACGAAGCCGCCGCCGCGCGGCCGAAGATGGACCAGGGCATAGCCGGCAAGCACCGCGCAGATCGTGGTGAGAACGACGGTGCCCGCGGTGACGTAGATGCTATTGAACAGGTTGATCGGCAGCGTATCGATATTCTCGAAGACGTAGCCGTAGCGCGTGAAATCGGACTTTCGCGGCCAGAAATGGCCCTGCATCGCGTCGGGGCGCGATTTCACGGACATGAGCAGGATCCAGGCGAGCGGCAGAAGGATGATCAGCATGAAGAAGTTGATCACCACATGACGCACGACGGCGCCGCGGTTGCGGACGAACCAGCCCGGCTTCGGCGCCAGGGCGCCGATCGATTCCGAGGGTGCTGGGCCGCGATATTCGGCTTCGAGCGACATGACCGCCTCAGCCCCGCGGACGGAAGATCCAGAGCAGGAAGACCATCACGAACATCATGGCGACCGCTCCGATCATGCCGATGGCGGCCGCGAATCCCTGCCGCCAGAGGCCGAGCTTGAACGCCTGGTCGTACATGAAGATCGTCCAGGTATAGGTCGGCGAGTCGCGGTTGAAGCCGCCGAAGATGAGATACTCGTCGATCACCGCCATCGACGTGCCGAAGCGCAGCACCACCAGGATCATCATGATGGGGGCGAGGCGATGCCGCGTCACATACCAGAAGATCTGCCATTCATTGGCGCCGTCGATGCGGGCGGCTTCCGGCAGGTCCTTGGGGATCGCCGCCAGGCCGGCGAGAAAGAAGATCGTGTGGTAGCCGAGGCCCCACCACACCTCCATGAGCGCGATCGACGGCAGGGTCAGCGGCGTTCCCCCCAGCCACTGCGGCGCGTTCTGCAGCGTGAACAGGCCGAGGGTGTCGACCAGGAAGTGATTTATCGGTCCGGCCTGGTAGTTGTACATCCACTTCCACAGCACGAACACGAGGGTGCTGGGGATGACCGCCGGAATCAAAAGCACGACCCGGTAGAAGGTCGCCAGGCGCGGATTCGCCACCCGATCCACGAGAATGGCCAGGAGCAGCGGCAGGATAATCGTTCCCGGCAGGAACATGATCGTGAACAGCGCCGCGCGCCCGAGGCTCGACCACATCAGCGGATCGTCGAGCGCCTGCGCATAGTTGCCGAACCCGACCCAGTTCGCCGGCTCGTTGCTCAAGAACTGAAAGTCGGTGAAGCTGATCCAGACGACGCGGAAGATGGGGTAGACCTGATAGCCGACGAAGAACGCCACCGCCGGCAGCAGGAACAACCACGTGTTCGCCCCTTGCCGCAGCAACGTCACGCGGGCGGATGCAATCGCCTGTCCCATGCGCTAGCGGGGCGGCTGTCGGCGGCGGCGCAGCGGCGGAAGGCTCATCGTCACAGTCGGCCGATTCGCCCCCGCCCTATCCCTCGCCCATGGGCGGGAGAAGGATAGGGCGGGCGCATCGCCTGTCGATGCAGCGGATCCTAGCCGCGCTTGATCTCGGCTTGGACCGCCTCGACGACCTTTTGCATGGCCGCCTTCGGATCGGCCTCTTCGCCCTTGAGGTAGGTCTCCCAGATGGGCTTGCCGATGACGAACTGCTGCAGGCCGAAGATGTGGTTGGTGATCGCCTTGGCCTGGTCGAGCTGCCGGCGGACCAACCCGACGAACGCCGGCAACCAGTCCGGCTTGTCGGCGTCCCATTCCGCATAGATCGACTGGTAGGGCGGCAGCTGGCCCGGATGGGCCACCTCGGTGCCGGCGATCGAGTCCTTCCAGATCTGCCTGTCGTAGGTCAGCGCGCGAATGTATTCGGCCGCCTTCTCCTTGTTCTGGCCGTGCTTGAACAGCGCGCAGCCCGTCGTCCAGAACACCGTCGAGCCCTCGCCGTTGGCGAATTTCGGCAGCGGACCGAGGTGCAGGGCCTTGGGGTCTTCCCAGTTCTGGGCCATGCGCAGCGGGGCATTGAAGTACTTGTGATAGTAGCCGACGCGCTCGGCGGCGAAGGCGACCTCGTCCGGGGTCCCGTTGACGCCGCCGTCGGATGCGCCCTCCAGCAGGATATCCGGATGGGAGACCGCCATGATCTGCTTCATGAGCTTCAAGGCCTCGATCGCCGGTTCGCTGGTGAAGTCGAACAGGCCCTCCGCCGTGTAGACGTTGCTGCTCATGCTGTGCGTCATCGGCGCGAGCGAACGCCAGCCATGCGAATCGAACGTCGCGCCGAACGGCGCCGCATTGGATTCGACGATCGTCTTGGCGTTGGCCAGATGCTCATCCCACGTCGCGGGAGCGGCATCGGGCAGGCCGGCCTTGGTTGTCAGGCCCGAATGCCACGAGTTGCCGATCACATCGAGGAGGAACGGCCAGCCATAGAGCTTGCCGTCGATCGTATTCTCCGCGCGGATGGAGGGAATCATGTCGTCGAGGACATCCTTGGGAACGTAGTTGTCCCAGGGCTCGATGACGTCGGCCGCGATCATCGCCGACATTTCCACGAACGGCGTCTGGCCGACATAGACGTCCCAGGTGCTTTGCCCGGACTTGGCCTCGGCCACGAACCGCTCGATGCCGAAGCCCTCGACGGGCGCGATCTGGTAGTTGATGCCGGGGAACTGGGCATTCACCGCCGGGATGCCCGGATGCAGTTGCTCGATCCACTGATAGAACGTCGGCGTCAGCGGGCGGTCTTGCGCGAAGGCCGAGCCGATGCCCGTCGTCGCCACGGCCCCGACGCCGGCCAGGCCAAGCCCGGCCACCAGGCTGCGCGAGAGGAACGCGCGCCTGTCGATGCTCCCTTGCAGCAGTTGCCGTCGTGAAGCCTGCTGCCAGACGTATTCCTGTTCCCTTCGGACGCTCATCATTCACCTCCCCATGTTCGGGTCTCTTGCGGTCCATCGTTCGACTGCGATGGCCGAAACGGCCTATGAGTTGCCGACGCCCATAGTGGCGATCACGCCGGTGGCGCTCTCGCGATGCATGCGTCGGGATCTTCTCTCACGAGGCCTCGACGGTTTGCACGCGCATGTTACCCGGTAATATGATCGGGCGGCAAGAACGGCCCATGGAAGCACCATGAACGTGCTCGACCGCTTCAGGCTGGACGGGAGGCGCCTGTTCGTGACCGGCGGGAGCCGCGGCTTCGGGCGGGTCATCGCGCTTGCCGCCGCGGAGGCGGGCGCCGACATCGTCCTGAACGCGCGCGACCCGGACGCCCTCGCGCGGACCGCCGCCGAGGTGCGGGAGCGCGGACGCCGGGCGTGGACCTTTCCCGGCGATATGGCCCAACCCGCTCTGTGCGAGGACGTCTGCCGCCGCGTGATCGCGGAGGCCGGACCCATCGACATCCTCGTCAACAACGTGGGCGGCCGCGATCTCGACGTGGCCATCGAGGACACCGATCTCGAGACCTGGCAGAAGTTCGTCGATCTCAACCTCACCCATTGCTTCCTCTGCACCAAGATCGTCGGCGGCGCCATGCTCGCGCGCGGCCGGGGGCGCATCATCAACATCGCCTCGATCAGCGGCATGATCGCCAATCGCGGGATCGGCGGCCGCCACTACGAGACGACGAAGGCGGCGCTGATCCACTTCACCCGCGCCACCGCCGCCGACTGGGCGCCGCACGGCGTCACCGTCAACGCCATCTGCCCCGGCCTCTTCATGACCGAGCCGAACCTCGCCTGGGCGGAGAAGCATCCGGAAGTGATCGAGACCTTCGTGCGCGCCGTGCCGATGGGACGCGCCGGCGAGCCGCACGAGATCGGCCCGCTGGCGGTCTACCTGGCCTCGCCCGCCTCCAGCTACGTCACCGGCGCCGCCTTCGTGATCGACGGCGGCTATACGCTGTGGTGACGACCTCTCACAGCTTGCAGCGCTTGTAGGTCTCCATCCACGGCCGCAGCTTTTCGAACCGCGCGCTGGCTGCGATCACGTCGGCATCGGCATAGCGCCGTCCGCAGATCTGCATGCCGACGGGAAGGCCATTGTCCGCAAGCCCCGCCGGGACGGTGGCGGCCGGATTGCCGGTGTAGTTGATCAGATAGGTCATGCACCAGCCGATCAGCGGGTCGATCGCTTCGCCGTTGATCTCCTTCGGCCCGACCGTGTTCCCATCCGTTGTGTTGTCGACCGCGAGGCAGGCCAGCGTCGGCGACACCAGGAAGTCGTAGCGGTCGAGCACGCCGCGCAGCGCGTCGAACACCTCGCTGCGCACGGCCTGGTCGGACAGGTATTGCGCGGCCGTCATGCGCCGCCCGATCTCGTCCCAATGCCAGACCTCCGGCGGCAGGTCGCCACGATGGTCGCGCTGGAGGTCGATGCCCTGCTGCTTGAAACCTTCGAGAGCCCTGACCTGCATGACCGAAATGAGGCGGCACCAGATGTCGCTGAGCTCCTGCTGCGAGCGGCGGATGTCGATCTTCACCTCCTCGACGCGCGCGCCCGCCTCCTCGAACGCCTTGACCGCCTTGTCGACCACCGCGATCACCCGCGGATCGACCGGGAAGATGCCGTAGTCGCGCGTGTAGGCGATCGTTTTGCCCTTGATCGAGCCACGCAGCGCCGCCTGGAAATCCACGCGGCCCTCGATGCTGTAGGGGTCGCGGGAGTCGTAGCCGGCCAGCACCGACATCGCCAGGGCGGCATCCTCGACCGTCCGGGTGATCGGGCCCTCGAAGAGGAACGGCGCGGTGCCGCCGAAGGCGTTCGGCCGCGACGCGAACGGCACCCGTCCGAACGATGGCTTGTAGCCGAAGACGCCGCACCAGGAGGCGGGGATGCGGATCGAGCCGCCGCCGTCGGTGCCCTCGCAGAGCGGCAGCAGCCCCGCCGCGACGGCGCCGGCGCTGCCGCCGGAGGAGCCGCCCGTGTTCTTCGCGAGGTCGAAGGGGTTCTTCGACGGCCCGAACATGTAATTGTCGGTCGTGCCGCGGAAGCCGAACACGGGGCTGTTGGTCTTGCCGAGCGTGATCGCCCCGGCCTGCTCCATCCGCTCGACGAACATGCAGCAGGTGTCGACGACGAAGTTCTTGAGGGCGCGGATGCCGCCGAAGGTGCAGACCCAGCCGCGCTTGAAGTCGAAGCAGTCCTTCATCGCATAGGGCAGGCCGTGCAGCGGACCGACCGTGTCGCCGCGCATGATCGCGGCCTCCGCCGCCTTCGCCGCCTTCCGCGCCTCGTCGTAGCCGAAGATGATGAGCGCATTGATCTTCGGGTTGTGCGCCTCGATGCGCGCGATGGCGCTGTCCACCGCCTCGACCGGCGAAATCTCCTTGCGCCGGATGCGTGCCGCCAGCGTCGCAGCCGATTCGGTCCTCGCCAGATCCTCGGTCGTCATGCTTCGTCCTATTTCCTTGCCGCTGCTTTGCATGTCGCCCCGGCGAAGGCCGGGGCCCATAGGCACAGGCCCGTGACTATGGATGCCGGCTTTCGCCGGCATGACAACGAGAATCTACCGCGTTGGGCGGCGCTCAACCCGCCGCCTTTGCCATGATCGCGCGAACTGTCGCGACCGACGTGGCAAGGCGGTCATATTCGGGCGGGCGCAGCTCCCCGCCCATGAAGACGTGCTCCCGGCGAAACCGCATTCCGCCGGCCGCCGGTTCGAGCGCCGCGAAATGGATCTCCCGCGGTTTGGCGGCGGCGACGATGCGATCGGCATTGCGCGCGGTGATGCCGCCGCCGGGCATGACGACGATTCTGTCGCCCGCGCGGCGGACGAGCTCGGCGATCAGCGGCAATCCTTCGAGGACGGTCGCCTCCTGGCCGGAGGTGAGCACACGGTCGACGCCGAGCCCGACCAGCGTCTCCAACGCCGCGAACGGATCGGCCGTCATGTCGAACGCCCGGTGAAACGTCACCGAGAGCGGCCGGGCACGCCCCGCCAGTTCGCGCGTCCGCGCCGCATCGACCGCACCGTCGGCAGTCAGCAGGCCGATGACGACGCCATCGGCGCCTTCCGCCTTGGCGGTATCGATGTCGTCCTGCATGACCGCGAACTCATCGCCGTCGAAGAGGAAATCGCCGCCGCGGGGCCTGATGATGACATGCAGCCCGATGCCCACAACCGTCCGCGCCTGGCGGATCATGCCGCGGCTCGGCGTCGTGCCGCCCTCCAGGAGATCGCCGCAAAGCTCGACCCGATCCGCCCCCGCCGCTTTGGCCGCGCGAACGCCAGCCACCGAATCGACGCAGATTTCGCAAATCATCGCCGCCCCATATTCGTGAGATGCCGAGGACCGGAAACCACCGGGCGCCTCAGTAGTCGTAACGCCAGTTGACGCCGACGCGGCCGTTGCCCTCGTGGCCGACGCCGCCCTCGACGGTGACCTGCGGCAGCACCCGCACCTCGACGCCGACCTCGCGGCTCTCCTGCGTCATGCCCTGCTCCACCTTCAGGAACACCTTGTCGCTGATATACTTGCCGGCCTTGATGCTGGTGTCGCTGGCCTCGGGGCCGGTGCTCTCGACGCTGAGCACGTCGAGGCCGACGCCGCGCCGCAGCTTGTCGAGCACGCCCGGCCCCCTGCCGCTGAGCGCTGCCGCAGCCTGAGCCAGCTGCACCGCCTGGGCCGGCGACAACGAGCCGGCGCTCTGGCCGAACAGCAGGCGGGCCATCGCCTCTTCCGGCGGCAGGCCGCTGGTGGAGCCGATCTCGAACGTCGGCGCCGAGGCCAAGCCGGTGACATGCACGCGCGCGTCGGTGTCGTTGGCCTCTGCGACGGCACTGACGTCGAGATCGGGATCGATCTTGTCGCCGCCGATAAAGGTCACGGTGCCGGACTCGACCTTGAACTCCGCCCCCAGCAGGTCGACCCCGCCGCGCACCACCTCGAGCTGGCCGGTGATGTCGGGCCGTGCCGTCGTCCCAGCCACGCGCAGATTGCCGCGCCACTCCGTATCGACGCCGCGCCCGCGCAGAAAAGCGCGGCCGGGGATGCCGACGTCGACGGCGAGCCCCATCCCAACACCCGCCCCCGCCGCCGGCGACCGGCCGGACTCCTGGGACGCCGCGCGCGCCGTACGGCCGGGCGGCAGGTTTACCTCGACCACGTCGAGCTTGACGATGTCCGGCGGCAGGCTCTCGGGAATGCGTAGCTCCGCCGACTCGACCGTCACTGCGCCGGCAAGCCGCGGGGCTGGCGTGGCCTCCTCCAGCCGCAGGCGGCCGCTCGCCGTCGCCACGGCGTCGCTGCGGTTGAGGACCGTGAACCGCTCCAGCGTCAGCTCGCCGTCATACCGTCCGCCACCGGGACCGCCGAGTACCACCGTGCCGCTCGCCGACAGGCGCCCGGTGCCGCCGTCGGTGGCCGTCAGCGACTGCAGCCGGATGCGCTCGGTGTCGCCGGCCACCGTCGCCGCGATGTTGCGCAGCACCGTGCCGGCTTCGGCGCTGGCATAGCTGCCGTCGGCGATGCGTGCCTCGCCGACGAAACGCGGCGCCGCGCGCGTGCCGCCCACGGTCATGTCGAGGTCGAACTGCCCGTCCAGCGCATCGCCGTGGAGGTCGACAACCTGCGGCACGAGGCCGAGATCGATCCGGCCGGCGATGCGCCCGGCCAGCGGCGCCGCCGGCGCGACGTCCAAGGCAAAGGGCTGGATGCGGAAGGCGACCGGCAGTGCCAGATCGCCGTCGAGCGCGAAGTTCGAAGGACCGCCGAAGCGGGCCGTCACCGATCCGCGGCCGCGCTGCAGGTCGAGCGTGACCGTCCCGTCGAGCGCGACGCTCTCGCCGATCTTGGCGCCGCCGCTGCGCAGCCCCGCCAGGCGGATCTCGCCATGCGCCGTCGGCGCGGCCGGCGTGCCCGCGAGCCGGAGGTCGGCCGAGGCCGAGCCGCCGATCTCGAGCGCCGGGGAAAACGCGGTGACGATATCGAGCGGCAGATCCGCGAGCGCCAGTTGCACGTCGATCCGGCGATCGTCAAGGCGGCCGCCGCCGGTAACGCGGCCCTTGCCGACCGCGGCATCGAGCCCGTCGAGCGCAAAGCCGCGGCCGTCGCGCGACAGGGTCGGCGGCGCGTTGAGCCGGGCATCGACCGGCCCGAACCGAGCGTCCAGACGATCGAGCCGCAGGCGCTGCGCGGCGGCGGCCAGCGACAGCTCGCCGGCCGCCGCGATGTCGAACGGCTCGCCGTGTGCGCCAGTAGCGTCGAGGCGAACCTGCAGGGCCTTGCCGGCACCTTCAGCAGTCAAGGCCGCGTGCGACAGCGACAGCGTGCCGCTCGCGGCCTGGTCGATGCGCAGCTCCGCCCGTCCACCCGGCCGGCCCAGCAGATCGCTGAGCACGGCGGTCAATGTCGCCCGCTCCACCGACAGCGGCGCGCCGTTCCCGGCGGCCAGCGACAGCTTGCGCATCTCGAGGTCGGCGGTCAGCCCCTGCGCGCGCCGCGTGGGCGTAAAGGCGAGGTCCAGAGTGGCCGCGCCCGCGACCGGCTGGCCGACGAACGGGCCGAGCCAGGCGAGGTCGCGGGCCTCGCCGCGCAACCGCCCGTCGAGCAGCCCGAGCGGCGACAGCGCCAAGCGGCCGGTCAGCGCCGTCTGCGGCGCCGTCAGCTTGAGATCGTCGAGCGCGACCGCGCCGTCTTCGCGCAGGCGAAACGGGGTCGCCAGAGTCGCCCGCTGCGCTTGGCGGACGAGGGCGAGATCCACCGCGCCCTGCGGGCTGTTGCCGAGGTCGCGGGCATTGATGTTGGCACTGGCGCTGTCGAGGGTGATGCCGCCCACGCGCAGGCTGCGCCCCGACAACGTTGCCGTGGCGTCGGGGGACTGCGCCGGCCCGGTGATCCTGCCTGCGACTTCGGCGCCGCCACCCAGCTCGATGCCGGCCAGCGGCGACAGCGCGGCCAGGCGCTGCAGCTCCAGGCGGTAGTCGAGGTCGACCATCTCTGCGATGCGCCCGCTGGCCGTCAGCGCGCCATCCGCCCCCTCGGCGCGGGCCGTCTCGATGACGACATCATCGGCACCCACCGCCCCCGCGAGAGTCGCCCGCAACTCGGGGCCGAAGACATCGAGGCTGCGCCCGTCGACCGTCAGATCGCGCGCATCGGCCGTGGCGGCGAAACGGCGCCGGCCCTCGGCATCCGCAGCCGCGAGCTCGAGTTTGCCGACGACATGGCCGCTGGCGGTCGTCGCGCCGTCGCCGCCGCCGGGGATGGCGAACTCCACGAGCGTCACGTCGCCCTCATAGCGCGCCGCCGCGACTCCGCCGAGCGTGGCGGCGCCGCTGGCCGTAAGCCGGCCCTCGCCGCCGTCGCGGGCGGTCAGCGAACGCAGGACGATGCGGTCGTTGTCGCCGGCCGCCACCGCCTCCACCTCGCGCAGGGCGATGCCGCCATCGGCAGCCAGGTAGCTGCCGCCGGCGATGCGCGCCTCGCCGACGAGGCGCGGCGCGGCCAGCGTGCCGCCGAGAGTCATGTCGACATCGAGGCGGCCGCCGAGGCTGTCGCCGCGCAGATCGACGATCTGCGGCACCAGCCCGAGATCGATACGCCCGTCGACCGTGCCGTCGATCGGCGCGCTCTCCGCCAGCGCGACCGTGAAGGGCTGCAGGCTGAAGGTCAGCGGCACCGACGCCTGCCCGTCGAGGGCGAAATCGGGCGGGCCGCCGAACCGCGCCGTCGCGCTGCCTCGGCCGTCGCGCAGGTCGAGCGTCAGGGCGCCGGCGACGCCGACCGTCTCGCCGATACCCGTGCCGCCGACGCGCAGATCGGCGAGGCGGATGTCCGCATGGGCGGCCGGCGCAGCCACCGCGCCGGCGAGGCGCAGCTCGGCCGAGGCGGTGCCACCGAGATCGAGCTGCGGCGCGAAGGCGGCGAGGATGTCGAGCGGCAGATCCGCCAGCGACAGCCGCAGGTCGGCCTGGTCGGCATCGATGCGGCCTCCGCCCGTGAGGTGTCCGGCGCCGACCGCGGCATCGAGATCGGCGATCGCGAGGACGTCGCCCTCATGCGATAGGACGACCGGCGCGTTCAGCCGCGCCGCGATAGCATCGAAGCTGCCCTCCAGGCGATCGAGGCGCAGCCGCTGCGCTGCTTCGTCCAAGGCGAGTTCGCCCGCGGCGTCGAGGACCATCGGCCGCCGCCCTTGCGTGCCGGACGCACTGAGTTGCACATCCAGTGCCCTGGCGTTGCCGGCCGCGGCGATCGTCGTCTGCGCCAGCCGCAACTCGCCGGTCGCGGCCTCCGTCATGCGGAGCTCGGCGCGACCTTCCGGCGCGCCGAACGCATCATCGAGGTCAGCCGTCAGCGTCAGCCGCGCAGCCGACAGCGGTGCGCCGTCGGCAGCCAGCGACAGATCGCGCATCTCCAGCCTGGCATCGACCGCTTGGCCGCGCGCCGCCGGCGCGAAGGTCACGTCGATATCGGCCGCGCCGGCGGCCGATTCTCCGACGAGCGCGCCGAGCGGCGCGAGATCGCCGATGCGGCCGCTCACGCTGCCCTGCAGCAGCCCGGCGGGCAACAGGACGAGATCGCCCGACAGCGACGTCGCCGGCCCGGTCAGACGCAGCGCATCAAGGGCGACACCGCCGTCCGGGCGCACCCGGTAGGACGTAACCAACGACAGCCGCTGCTCCCGCGCCACGGCACTCAGGGCCACGTCGCCCTGCGGCCCACCGGCAAGGTCGCGCGCGCTGACCGAGCCTTCGGCCGCCGCGACATCCACGTCGGCGATGCGCAGCGCCTCTCCCGCCAGCGAACCGGTGACGACAGGAGAGGCCGACGGGCCGCTGACGCTGCCGGCGAGCGTCGCCGCGCCTTCCAGCTCGAGGCCGGCCAGCGGCGACAGCGCGGCCAGCCGCGGCAGCGCCAGCCGATAGTCGAGAGCCAGGGTGTCGCCAATCCGTCCGCTGGCGTCGAGCTGCGCCGCGGCACCTTCGATCCGCGCTGCCGCAAGCTCGATGCCGTCGGGGCCGAACGTCCCCTCCGCGGTCGCCTGAACCTCCGGGCCAAGAAGCGTCGCGGTCGTCTCGTCGACGACGAAGCCATTGGTTTCGGCCGTCCCGGTAAAATGCAGCCCAGCATGTTCGGGCGTGCGGGTGAGCTGCACTCTGCCGGCGAGGCCGCCCCGGGCCGCGATATCGAGCGTCGCCGCCACCGGCGCGATCTCGGCGACCGTCGTCGCGACATTGAGTTCCAGGGCGCCGCCGTCCATCGCCATCCGGCCGCCGGCGGTCACGTCGGCGGCGGCGCCGGTGATGGTGAGCGCGCCGATGTCGATGCGGCCGGCATTCGTGCCGATCGTCGCCGCGAATGTCGGAGCGGACCCCAACAGCACGCCGAGAGTGGGATCACCGAGCGCAAGAGCGGTGAAGCCGCCATTGACATCGACGGACAGTTGCGGCGCGAGGGCGTCGCCCGAGACCTTGGCCGTGGCGCGCAGGCTGCCCGCAGCCGGCAGGTCGAGGAGGGCGGCAACGGGCGCGACATCGGCCAGATCGGCCTGGACCGTCGCGTCGACGGCACGCCCATAGCTGCCAATCGATCCCGCGGCGTCGACGGTCACGTCCTTCGCCGCAACCTTGGCCTGTCCGATCTCGACGCCGCCGCCGACAAGATCGAGCGCCGCCTGCAGCGACCATGTGGCGCTGTCGCCGATCAGCGCGGCAAGCTGCGGATCGATGCCGAGGACCAAGCCGCTCGAGCGTCCATCGGCCGTAATCGACACGTCCGTGACCACATGCCGATCCTTGAGGGCCGCCGTGCCCGACAGCTTCGCCCGGACCTGTGCGGCGGCAACCTCCGGCGCCGCCAGCCCGTCAACCGTCGCCTCCAGCTGAAAGGCCGGCGCGTCGAGCGTTCCCGAGAGGGAGCCCGCAAGGCGGGCCGTGCGGATCGACGCCGGTGTCAGCAGCGAGCGCCAGCGCGCGGCATCGGCAATCTCCAGGTCGAGCGAACCTTCGATCCGGCCACTGTCGAGATCGAGCCCGCCGGACAGCTCCGCCGTCGCCTCGCGCGCAGCCAGCCGCACCCGCTCCACATCCAGCCGTCGATCCGGCTGCCAGCGCAGATGAGCGGCGACATCCACGGACGGCGGAACGAAGGCGGCCAGATCGGGCGTCAAGCCGCCGACCTCCTGAGCCCGACCGTCCAGCTCCAACGCCACCGTCTCATCCACGGCGACCGCCAGATCGGCATCGAGCCGGGCTGCGCCGGCCGCGGCCGCCAATCGGCCGTGCCAAGCTGTCGCCGGGCCGTCGCCCGCCAGTCGCAGCGAGACCGGCGGCAGCCCCGGCAGGGACAGCGTCCGCGCGATGAGGCCTCCGGCCGGTTCGTCGACGTCGGCGGCGAGCGTCAGCAGGGCGGGCGCGCCGCCCTGCGCCAGTTGCAGCCGAACCTGGCCGGCAGCACCGTCGATGCGGGTCACGTCCAGCGCCAGGGCAGCCTCGCGGGCGCCGCCGCCGAGCGACGCATGTCCCGTCGCCTGCAGGACGGCCGCCGTGCCGAGGACCTGCGGTCCCAGCGCCAGGCGCTCGATCCGCAACTCGTCGATCTCGGTCGGCAGCGGCAACCGCGGCACTTCGATCGCCAAGTCGAGGCCGGGTGACGGCTCGTCCTCCGGCATATCGGACATCGCCGGGGCATGGTCCAGCGCCACCTCGCCGGCGACGATATGAGTGACGTGCAGCCGGCCAGCGAGGAGCGCCGACGGCCGCCAGGCGACCGCCAGGCGGTCGACGGTGAGCCACGGACCGCCGCTGTCGCTGAAGCGAATATCGATCGCTTCCGCCGAGAAGGGCAGGACGCCGTCGATGCCGCCGATCTCCACGCCGAACCCGGTGGCCGATGCCAGCTCGACGGCGAGATGCTCCGCCAACAGGCGCTTGGCCGCCGGGGTCTGCAACAGTAAAAGCGACACGCCCGCCGCGACGGCGAGGAGGACGGCCGCAGCGGTCACGGTCAGCAGCAATCGGCGCAGCCAGCGTCGCATCACCCGCCCCGTCAGAAGGCCTGTCCCAATCCGATATAGAACTGAAACGGATCGTCGCTATCCCGCGGATTGATCGGAAAGGCGACATCGGCACGGATCGGACCGAAGTCGGTGAAGTATCGGATGCCGAGGCCGGCACCCCACAGGAAGCGCTCATCGGGATCCGGTATCGGATCCTCATAGACGTTGCCACCTTCGATGAAGGCAGCGCCGCCGAAATCCTCGAACATGCGCCAGCGCAACTCGAGGCCGAGCTCCACCTGCGACCGCCCGCCGGCCGGATCGCCATCGGCAGCAACCGGCCCGAGTTCCTGGAAGCCGTAGGCGCGCACCGACCCCGCACCGCCGCCGTAGAGCCGCTTGGTCGCCGGCAGCTCTTCCGTGTTGTCGACGCCGAGGATGGAACCGACGCGGCCCCAGCCCGCGAGCACCACGCGGTTCTCGCTTTCCAGCGGCAGGTACAGCGAATCGGACAGGCGCATGACCACGAAGTTCACATCGGAGATGGCAACAGAGACGTAGGGCGTTACGCCGAGATTGAGGCGCGTTCCCCGGGTCGGGTCGAGCAGATCGTCGGTCGTGTCGTAGACGAGGCCAAGCGGCGTACCGAGCAGCGTGAAGGTCTGCTCGAGGACGCCGTCATCGATATCGGCATATTCCAGCGACAGCGCGCCGGTCGCCGTCAAGGTGTCCGACAGCTCATACTCGATGCCGCCAGATCCGCCATAGGTGAGGCTCTCGTAGGCTTCCCGGTTCTCGTGCTCGGCCAGCAGGGTTCCCAGCCAGGTCAGGTCCGGATCGGTCGGGCCGGGCTTGCGAAAATCCGCCTTGGCGCTCTGGATCGTCTCTCCGCCCTGGAGGGTGGCGTTCAGCCGCTCGCCCGCCCCGAACAGGTTGCGATGCTCCCAGAAGGCCTTGCCCCCGAATCCCTCCTCGCCGAAACCCTCGCTCGTCGAGTAGCTGAGGCCGACGCCGACCGAGCGATGCTTGGCCTCGCTCAACGTGAGCGTCACGGGCAGGCGACCCTCGGGATCGGGCGCCTCGCCATGGGTGATCCTGATCGAGGCGAAAAGACCCGTCTCGACCAGCTCTTGCCGGCCGGCGTCGACCTTGCGGCCGTCGAACGGCTCGCCTTCCCGCCAAGGCAGGCGCGCCCGCACGAACTCCCGATCCACCGACTGCAGCCCGTCGATGGTCACTGCGCCGAAGCGGGCGTAGGGCCCGACATCAATGCGCCAGTCGACCGACATGCTGCGCGCCGCGTGATCGACGATGACCTTGCGATCCTCGACCCGCGCCAAAGGATAGGCCTGCGCCGCAAGCAGAGCGAGCAGCCGCTGCTCCGCATCGACCACGGCCTTGGCCACGGCGATCATGCCCGGCTTGAGGCCCAGGGCCGCATCGGTGATGCGGATGCTGCCGTCGCGCAGCACCGAAGCGCCGCCTATGGTGTAGCCGGCCAGCCGGTAGGGTTGCCCAGGGTCGATGCGCAGCGTGACGCGAACGGGGACGACATCGGAGTCGATATCGTAGCCGACGGTCGCTGCATAGTAGCCGAGCGACGCCAGCGCCTCCTCGAGCCGCGGGACGTCGTTTTCCGCCCGCAGCCGGAGCGCCGACAGGGTCGGCGGAGGCCGTTCCGTTTCGGCCATCAGGCGCGAGACCGCCGTAAGCGTTTCGCGGATATCCTTGTCGTCCACACCGGCAAGCCGCACGTCGTAGGCGACCTCGGACGCGCCGCTGGCAAGACCGATCCACAGCAGCTGGCCCAGCACGAGACTGAGGATCAGAGACCGAGCAGCAACGGCGCCCACGGGCATCACGCGACGAACCGACCGTGATGGGAAGACAGTCCGGCGCCGCTTCCTGCCCAGAGCGGAACGGCAAGATTTTCCATCAGGCTGATCCTCCCTCGCGACGGACCTCAAAACGATCCGGTATATACGCCTGCCCGTGTGATTTCCTGTGACGAATCGAGGTGCCGACCGAGGGATATCGCATCCGCGACCACGGCCGTTTTTGTTTGTCCGCGATCGGGATGCTAGAATTCACGAATGCGCGTCAACATCATCGCCGTCGGCAAGTGGAAAGCCAGCCCGGAACGCGATCTGTTCGACGAGTATGTCCGCCGGCTGAACTGGCCAACCACCCTGAAGGAGGTAGAGGAACATCGCAAGGTGCCTCCGGCACAGTTGACGGCGCGGGAAGGCGAATTGCTGCTGGCCACGCTGCCGAAGGCTTCGCCGGGCCTCTTCGTCGTGGCCCTGGATCCACGCGGCAAGGCGCTGTCGAGCGAGGAGCTGGCCAACCAGATCCGCCAATGGCGCGAGCGCGGGACAGACGACCTGGCATTCCTCATCGGCGGAGCCGAGGGGCTGAGCGCGGCCGCCCGGCAGCGGGCAAACTTCATCCTGTCGTTCGGCGCCATGACATGGCCGCATCTGCTGGTCCGTGCGATGCTGGCCGAACAGCTATACCGCGCACAGGCCATCTTGACGGGTCATCCCTACCACCGGCAATGAAGTGCGACAGGCCTGTTCGCCCAGAAGGCCAAGAAGGGAAAGCCCATGGTGCAAGCGGTCCGGATCCGCGTCTTCGCCGCCCTGTTGACGGCAGTCGCGCTTGCCGCCTGCGCGGCGTCGAAGAATCCGGTCGGCCCGGCGAGCGAAGCGGTCAGCGAGCCGCGCCTTGCCGGCATCTGGACCTATGGCGGCAAGGAAGAGGGTCGCCGCGACATTCTGCACATCATCCCGCGCGATGATAGCGGCACGACTTTCGCGATCATCTTCGTGGATCATGCGGACAGGGATTGGGCGGTGCTGGACGGCTACGTCACCGCCATCGGCGAACGCCGGTTCGTCAATCTTCAGCTCCACGCGGCAAGCGCTTCCCTGATGACCGAGATCGACAGCCAGGGGCACAAGGACAGTCACCCCTATTCCTTCGTCGCCTATGCGTTCGAGGAGGATGATGTCCTGCGCACCGCCCTTCCCCGCGAAGCACTATACGAGGCGGTCAAGGAGGAGCGGCTTGCGGGAGAGACGAGCGGCGACTATGACGTGTTCGTGAGTGCCGACTCTGGCGACATCGCTGCCTTCCTCGGCACCGTCGATGCCGCCGACCTGTTCAAGGACGCGCACCGCTACCACCGGTCGCAATTCCCCGGACAACCATGAGGCTTCACAAATCGTTAACCATGCCGCCCGTATCTAGGGAAGCGCACTACCAGACCGCCTCGGCAGCCTCTATATAGCGCCCATGACCCGCAAGCATCGGCCCCGTCCCGTCGTTCTCTGCATCCTCGACGGCTGGGGCGAGAGCGCCCGTGACGACCACAACGCCATCCGGCTGGCCGACACCCCCGCCTGGGACGGCTTCATGCGCGATTGCCCGCATGCGTGGATCGATGCCTCGGAACTGCATGTCGGGTTGCCGGAAGGACAGATGGGCAACTCCGAAGTGGGCCACATGAACATCGGCGCCGGTCGCGTGGTCATGCAGGACCTGCCGCGGATCGACGCCGCCGTCGCCGCCGGCGAACTGGCCGGCAATCCGCGTCTCATGCTTTTCATCGACAGACTGAGGGCGTCCGGCGGCACCTGCCACCTGATGGGCCTGATGTCGCCGGGCGGCGTTCATTCGCATCAGACTCACATCGCCGCGCTCGCCCGCATCGTCGATGCCGCCGGCGTGCCCGTCGCCGTGCATGCCTTCCTCGACGGTCGCGACACGCCGCCATCGAGCGCGCGCGGCTTCATGGCGTCGTTTCTTGCCGATGTCGAGGGCTGCGCCCGTGTTCCCGTGGCGACGGTCGGCGGCCGGTATTGGGGCATGGACCGCGACAAGCGCTGGGATCGCGTGAGCCTTGCCTATGCCGCGCTGGTCGACGGCAAGGGTGAAGCGGCCGCGGACGCCCTCGCGGCCATCACCGCCGGCTACGCCCGCGGCGAGACCGACGAGTTCATCAGGCCGACGGCCATCGACGGCTATCACGGCATGGCCGACGGCGACGGCCTGCTGATGGCAAACTTCCGCGCCGATCGCGTGCGTCAGATCCTGACGGCCTTGCTCGACCCCACGTTCGATGCGTTTCCGCGGGCGCGCATCGTGAAGTTCGCCGCCGCGGCCGGCATGGCGGAGTACTCGACCACGCTCAACGCCTTCATGACGACGCTGTTTCCGCCGGACCCGCTGCGCCATGTGCTCGGCGAGATCGTCGCCGCGGCGGGCTTGAAACAGCTGCGCATCGCGGAAACCGAAAAATATGCCCATGTCACCTTCTTCCTCAACGGCGGCGAGGAGACGCAATATTCCGGAGAGAATCGCATCCTCATTCCGTCGCCGAAGGTGGCGACCTACGACCTCAAGCCCGAGATGTCCGCCTATGAAGTGACGGACAAGCTGGTGGCCGCCATCGACAGCGGCGAGTACGATCTCATCGTGGTCAACTACGCCAATGCCGACATGGTCGGCCATACAGGCAATCTCGACGCCGCGATCAAGGCCATCGAGGCTGTCGACCGCTGCCTCGGCCGCGTGCACGATGCCATCGTGCGGGCAGGCGGCGCCATGCTCATCACCGCCGATCACGGCAATGCCGAAACCATGGAGGATCCGGAGACTCACGAGCCGCATACCGCCCACACCCTGAACCGCGTGCCGATCATCCTGGTCAACGGACCCGCCGATACCCAGCTGCGCGACGGCCGCCTGGCGGATATCGCGCCGACGCTCCTGACGCTCCTGCAGTTGCCGCAGCCCAAGGAGATGACCGGCGGGTCGCTCCTCCGGCCGGTCGCCGTCAAGCCGACCCAAACAGGCCCGGAACAGCGTGCGGCGATCTGATCGGTGGGCGAGGCGACTCGCCGTTCTTGTCCTCGGCGTTGGCTTCGTCTTCGTCGCCCTGCCGATCTCGGCCACCGATCGGCTCAAGGACATGCAGAGCGCGATCGAGGACCAGCAGGACCGTCTGAAGTACCTGGGGTTGCAGGCCGACCAGTTGGCGGCCGAGATTACCCGACTGCAAGAGGAACTGGTCACCGCGGCCCGGCAGGTCCAGGAGCGCGAGGACGAATTGACGAGGCTGGAAGCGACCCTGACGGCTCTGGAATCACTGGAGCGCGAGAAGAGTCGGGCGCTTACCTCGCATCGGGGAGAGATGACCTTGCTGCTGGGCGCCCTGCAGCGCTTGTCGATCGAGCCGCGCGAGACGCTGGTGCTCGGCTGGCGCTCGCCCATGGATACCGTCATCACTGCTCAGCTGCTGGGCTTTGCCCTGCCGCCGATCGAGAGCCGGGCGCGGCGCCTGCAGCAGGATCTCGGCGAGATTGCCAATCTGCGCAGCCAGACCCTGCATCAGCGCCAGGAGATCGCCCGGGCAACGCAGTCGCTGAAGTCGGCTCGCGAGTCGCTGAAGCAGCTGATCGCGCTCAAGGCCGACCTCCGCCAGACGACCGAGGAGGAGCGGAGCGCCGCCGCCGCGCGGGTGCGGGCCCTGACCGAACAGGCCGACGACCTGCGCGAACTGCTGGCCGCCCTGCCGCCGGCGCCTCAAAGCGACAGCGCCGCGGCGCTCGCCGCCACGATCCGGCTGGATCGGCCGAAGGATCTGAAGGCGTTTCCGACGAAGCGGGTCGGTTTGGCGCCACCCGTCGTCGGCACGCTGCTGATCCGCTTCGGCGATGCGGCGCCGGACGGCAGCAGCAGCCACGGCGTGATCTTCGAGACGCAGCCGGAGGCGCAGATCGTCGCCCCCCATGATGGCCAGATTGTGTTCCGCGGCCCTTTTCGCGGCTATGGCGAAATATTGATTATGGAGCACCGCGGCGGATATCATACGCTGCTCGCCGGCCTCGGCCGCACCGACGTCGTCGTCGGACAATGGCTGCTCGCCGGAGAACCCGTTGGCGTGACCGAATCACCCAGAAGCGGCAAGGCGCGGCTCTATGTCGAGTTGCGCCGGAACGGCCGGCCGATCGATCCCTGGCCCTGGATAGAAGCCCGTATCAGCAAGGTAGAATGAGAGTCCCCATGCGCTATTCACGTCTTGCGGTCTTAGCGTTCGCATTCCTGGTGGCCAACGGTCTGCCGGCGGCCTCGCAGAACACGAACAATTCCGACACCTACGAGCAGCTCCGGCTGTTCGGCGACGTCTTCGAGAAGGTCCGCGCCGACTATGTCGAGGAAGCGACGGACGAGCAGCTGATCGAGAATGCCATCAACGGCATGCTCGCGGCGCTCGACCCCCATTCGAGCTATCTCAACGCCAAGAACTTCGAGGAAATGCAGGTTCAGACCCGCGGCGAGTTCGGCGGTCTTGGCATCGAGGTGACGATGGAGAACGGCCTGGTCAAGGTCGTATCGCCGATCGACGATACCCCGGCGTTCCGCGCCGGCATCCAGCCCGGCGACTACATCGTCGAGCTCGACGGCCAGCCGGTGATGGGACTCACGCTGTCCGAGGCCGTCGAGAAGATGCGCGGCCCGGTCGATTCAGACATCAAGCTGATGATCCAGCGCGGCGACACCGAGCCGTTCGAGGTGACCTTGACCCGCGCGGTCATCAAGATCCAGTCGGTGCGCAGCCGGCTCGAAGGAGACAACATCGCCTATCTGCGCGTCACCAGCTTCAGCGAGCAGACGGATACCGGATTGGAAGCGCAGTTCAAACGGCTGAAGGAGCAGGCCAAGGGCAAGCTGACCGGCATCGTCCTCGATCTGCGCAACAATCCCGGCGGGCTGCTCGACCAGGCCGTCGCCATCTCCGATGCCTTCCTCGACAAGGGCGAGATCGTCTCGACGCGCGGCCGGCATCCCGACGACGCGCAGCGCTACAACGCCCGCACCGGCGACATCGCCGAGGGCCTGCCCATGGTCGTGCTGATCAACGGCGGCTCGGCATCGGCCTCCGAGATCGTCGCCGGTGCGCTGCAGGATCACCACCGCGCCATCGTGTTGGGCACCAAGTCCTTCGGCAAGGGCTCGGTGCAGACCATCATCCCGGTGCCCGGCCACGGCGCCATCCGCCTGACCACGGCGCGCTATTTCACGCCATCGGGCCGGTCGATCCAGGCCCTCGGCATCGAGCCGGACATCGTCGCCCAGCAGGCCAAGGTCGAGATCATCGAGCCGCAGCGCCGGACCAGCGAGGCCGATCTTCGTGGCGCCCTCGCCAATCCCGACGAGGAGGAGTCGCCGGCGCAGCCGGCGCCGGAAGGCACCGACGGCGGTGCAACGAACACGAATCCGCCGGGCGCATCGACCGGCCCGACCGCTGGACCAGGATCACCCACGCAGGACGACTACCAGCTGTCGCGGGCTCTCGACCTGCTGCGCGGCATCTCGCTGTTCAGGACCAGCCAGATGAACTGATGCCGTCGCATCCGGCACGGCCATGACGTCGGTCGATCTCGATCGCCTGCCCTATCGTCGCGGCGTCGGCATCATGCTGCTCAATGATGCGGGCGAGGTCCTGATCGGGCAGCGCGTCGACATGCCGTCCGAGGCTTGGCAGATGCCTCAGGGCGGCATCGACCAGGGCGAGTCGCCGACGTCCGCCGCCTGGCGCGAGATGCAGGAGGAGATCGGGACCTCTGCGGCGAGCCTTCTGGCCGAGAGCCGCGGCTGGTACCGCTACGATCTACCGGCTGAGCTGATACCGCGACTCTGGCAGGGCCGCTACCGTGGCCAGGAGCAGAAATGGTTCGCGTTCCGCTTCACCGGCATCGATACCGACATCGCCATCGACGGTGTCGGCGCCGAGTTCAGCCGGTGGAAATGGACGCCGATGGCGACCCTGCCGAGCCTGATCGTGCCGTTCAAGCGACGGCTGTATGCGGACCTAGTGGCCGAATTCGGCTATCTGGCCGAGCCGACAAATCAGAAAGGACGCCGCAATGCCTGAACCCCTGAAGACGCATGATATCGCCGCCGACAAGCTGGCCCGCCTGACCAGCTGCGTCATGGCGACCGACAAGGGGGCGATCACGCTGCAGCTGTTCCCGGAGGCGGCGCCGAACACGGTCGCCAACTGGCATGCATTGGCGACGAGCGGATTCTATGACGGCCTGACCTTCCATCGCGTGATCGAGGGCTTCGTCGCCCAGGGCGGCTGCCCCGACGGCGACGGCACCGGCGGTCCCGGTTGGCGTATCGCCTGCGAAACGAAGGGCAATCCGTACAAGCACGGGGCCGGCGCCCTGTCCATGGCGCATGCCGGTCGCGACACCGGCGGCTCCCAGTTCTTCCTGGTGCTGGAACCGCAGCCGCATCTCGATGGCGTGCACACGGTGTTCGGTCAGGTGACCGATGGCCTCGACGTCATGCTGGCGCTGGAGCCGGGCGACCACATCAAGAGCATCCGCTTCGACGGGTGAACGAAACGCCTCGGAGTTGGCTTGACGACTATGCGCCGGCGCGGGCGAGGCGCTGGACGCGGAGCCGAACCAGCCAGGTGATCCCGCGCGTCAGGATCACGTTGAGCCGGCCGTTCGGCGTCAGGCCGACGGCCTTCAGGATCATGCCGATGCCGCGCTCGATGTGCGGCCGGCGATAGAAGCCGTAGGCCCGGCGCATGTAGGCGCGGATGAACCGCTTGTGTTCGTAGGCGGCATCCACGGGGAAGTTGGCGGCATAATAGGCATAGGCCAACTCGTCATCCTCCGATTCGCGGATGCGCGACGCGGCGGCGAAGAAGCGGCGGAGGGGGCCGATCTTCTCGGCCGCCAGATAGCGCTTGAGATAGCTGTAGAACAGTTTGTAGTGGCGGAACTCGTCGGCCGCGATGTTGCGGCATATTTCCTTGAGGACCGGCTCCTGCACCGCGTCCCGCAACGCGCTGTAGTAGGAACTGGTGCCGGTTTCGACGATGCAGCGCGACACCAGCTCGCCACTGCGCGAGCCGCGCAGCGACTGGGTACGCCAGGTTTCGATCTTGAAGCCGTCGGTGAAGCGCTTGAAGGCCGCATCGAAGTCGAAAGTCGGATCGGCCAGCTTGGCCCAACGCGCCAGCGCCATCCCGTGCTGCACCTCCTCCCGCGCCCACTCGTTCGCGACCGCCTGGAATTCGGGGTCGTCATGGAAAACGTTGCAAAGGTACTTGGCATAGTCGCCGCCATTGGCCTCGACCATCGCCGCAGCCTTCACGATCTTCACGACGTCCGGTTCGACATGAGAACGATCAAAGCGTTCCCATGGAATATCGTCGAGCGTCCAGTGCTTCATGCCGTGTCACCCGTGCTGTCGCCCGCCCGCGCGTGGCACCTTCACGAATTATTGTGGTGCTGAGTCACAATTTGTGCAAGTGGGCAGGACCGGGCAGAAAAACCCTGCAATACCAGTCTCTTATGTGTCGGACCGTCGAATCGGATACCCGCGCCCGACGTCAGTAGGCCGGGCTGTCGAGCGCCGCCAGCTTGGCCTCGCCGGAGAGGATTCTCGATTCGCACCGCACCCGCTCCACCTCGTCCCTGGCATCCGCCAGATCGTCGCGTGCCGTGCGAATCTCGCCCTCGACCGTTGCGCGATCGATCTCCGCCACCGGCATCGCCTCTTCCGCCAGCACCGTGCAGCGCTCGCCCGTCACTTCGGCAAAACCGCCAGCGACGAAGATCCGTTGCGCGACCTTGTTCCCTTCGAACACGGCGATGACGCCCGGTCGAACCGTGGAGACCAGCGGCGCATGACCCGGGAGGACGCCGAAATCGCCCTCGACTCCCGGCACCACGACCATCTCCACCGGCTGCGACACCAGCAGCCGCTCGGGCGAGACCAGTTCGAACTGGATCTGATCGGCCATGTCGCGGGCTCCCGCCAACGACCCTAGGCCGCTTCGGCGGCGAGCTTGCGGGCCTTCTCGACCGCCTCATCGATGGTGCCGACCATATAGAAGGCCGACTCCGGCAGGTCGTCATACTGGCCCTCGCAGATGCCTTTGAACCCCTTGATAGTGTCTTCGAGGGCCACGAACTTGCCGGGCGAGCCCGTGAAGACCTCCGCGACGTGGAAAGGCTGCGACAGGAAGCGCTGGATCTTGCGGGCGCGGGCCACCACCAGCTTATCCTCCTCGCTCAGTTCGTCCATGCCGAGGATGGCAATGATGTCCTGCAGGGACTTGTAGGTCTGCAGCACGCGCTGCACCTCGCGCGCGATCTTGTAGTGCTCCTCGCCGACCACGCGCGGATCGAGGATGCGGCTCGTGGAGTCCAGCGGATCGACGGCGGGGTAGATGCCGAGCTCGGCGATCTGGCGCGACAGCACGGTCGTGGCGTCGAGGTGGCTGAAGGAGGTCGCCGGAGCAGGGTCGGTCAGGTCGTCGGCCGGCACATAGATCGCCTGCACCGAGGTGATCGAACCCTTCTTGGTCGTGGTGATGCGCTCCTGCAACGTGCCCATGTCCGTCGCCAGCGTGGGCTGATAGCCGACGGCCGACGGGATGCGGCCGAGCAGCGCCGACACTTCCGAGCCGGCCTGGGTGAAGCGGAAGATGTTGTCGACGAAGAACAGCACGTCCTGCCCTTCCTCGTCTCGGAAGTATTCGGCGACCGTGAGGCCGGTGAGGCCGACGCGCGCGCGCGCGCCGGGCGGTTCGTTCATCTGACCGTATACGAGCGCCGCCTTGGACTGGCCCTCGAGCTGGATGACCTTCGATTGGATCATCTCGTGGTAGAGGTCATTGCCCTCCCGCGTGCGCTCGCCGACGCCGGCGAACACCGAATAGCCGCCATGCGCCTTGGCGATGTTGTTGATCAACTCCATGATGATGACGGTCTTGCCGACGCCGGCGCCGCCGAACAGGCCGATCTTGCCGCCCTTGGCATAGGGCGCCAGCAGGTCCACCACCTTGATGCCCGTGATCAACACTTGCGCTTCCGTCGACTGGTCGACGAACTCCGGCGCCGGGCGATGGATCGGATAGCTCTTCTTGGCCGTCACCGGACCGCGCTCGTCGACCGGCTCGCCGACGACGTTGATGATGCGTCCCAGCGTCTCCGGGCCGACCGGCACGGAGATGGGTCCGCCGGTGTCCACAGCCTCCTGGCCACGCACCAGGCCGTCGGTCGTGTCCATGGCGACCGTGCGCACCGTGTTCTCACCCAGATGCTGCGCCACCTCGAGCACCAGCCGCTTGCCCTGGTTCTGGGCATGCAGCGCATTCAAGATGGCCGGCAGATCGCCGTCGAACTGAACGTCCACGACCGCGCCCAGAACCTGGGTGATCTTGCCAACGATATTCTTCGCCATGGGAGCGCTCCTCTCCTTCTCCGACGCGGCCGCCTACACGGCCTCGGCGCCGGAGATGATCTCGATCAGTTCCTTGGTGATGTAGGCCTGCCGCGACCGGTTGTAGTTGATGGTCAGGCGGTTGATCATGTCGCCGGCGTTGCGGGTCGCGCTGTCCATCGCCGTCATGCGCGCACCCTCCTCGCTGGCGCCGTTCTCGAGCAGCGCCTTGTAAATCTGCACCGACAGGTTGTTCGGCAGAAGCTCGGCGAGGATCGTCGCTTCGTCAGGCTCATACTCGTAGCTGGCGCTGCTGCTGCCCGTTTCCTGCGGAGTGTCATCGGCAGTGAACGGGATCAGCTGCAGCGTCGTGACGATCTGGGTCATCGCCGACTTGAAGCGGTTGTAGATGATCGTGCAGACATCGAACTCGCCCGCCTCGAACATGGTGGCGATGCGTCGTGCGACACGGTCGGCGGCATCGTAGGTGAGTCGCGGCTTGGCGATCTCCTCGATCGTGCCGATGATGAGGGTGCCGAAATCCCGTCGTAGCTGGTCGCGACCCTTGCGGCCGACGCACAATATCTTGACCTGCTTGCCTCCCGCCCGCAGATCGCGGATCAGGCGGCGCGCGCCGCGCACGATCGTCGAATTGAAGCCGCCGCACAGGCCGCGGTCCGAGGTCATGACGACGACAAGATGCACGGCATCCTTGCCGGTGCCTGCCAGCAGCGCCGGCGCGCCCTCCTGCCCGACCATGGTGGCAGCAAGCGATCGCAGCATGCGCTCCATCCGTTCAGCATAGGGGCGCGCCGCCTCCGCGCGTTCCTGCGCCCGGCGCAGCTTTGCCGCCGCCACCATCTTCATGGCAGACGTGATCTTCTGCGTCGACTTGACGCTGTTGATGCGGATGCGGAGGTCTTTGAGGCTGGGCATGTCGGGCGGTCAGGCTCTCGCCGCCATCACGCGAACGTCTTCGCAAACTGATCGAGGAAGGTCTTGAGCTTTCCTTCCGTCGCCGACGAGATTTCCTTCTCGTCGCGTATCGCCGTCAGGATGTCGGCACCTTTGGCCCGGATCTCCGACAGCATGGCAGCCTCGAAGCGAGTCACATCCTCGATCCTGATCGCATCGACGTAACCGCGCGTGCCCGCGAAGATGGAGACGACCTGCTCCTCGACCGGCATCGGTCTGAACTGCGGCTGCTTCAGCAACTCGGTGAGGCGTGAGCCGCGCGCCAGCAGGCGCTGGGTCGAGGCATCGAGGTCCGACGCGAACTGGGCGAAGGCGGCCATCTCGCGGTACTGCGCCAGCTCCAGCTTGATCTTGCCAGCGACCTGCTTCATGGCCTTGATCTGCGCCGCCGAGCCGACGCGGCTCACGGAGAGACCGACGTTGATGGCGGGACGGATGCCCCTATAGAACAGGCCAGTCTCCAGGAAGATCTGGCCGTCGGTGATGGAGATGACGTTGGTCGGGATGTAGGCGGAGACGTCGCCGGCCTGGGTCTCGATCACCGGCAGCGCCGTCAGCGATCCCGCCTTGTTGTCGTCGTTCATTTTGGCCGCACGCTCGAGCAGACGCGAATGCAGATAGAACACGTCGCCCGGATAGGCCTCGCGGCCCGGCGGCCGGCGCAGCAGCAGCGACATCTGGCGATAGGCGACGGCCTGCTTCGACAGGTCGTCGTAGAAGATCACCGCATGCATGCCGTTGTCGCGGAAGAACTCGCCCATGGTGCAGCCGGTGTAGGGCGCCAGGAACTGCAGCGGCGCCGGCTCCGACGCCGTGGCGGCGACGACGATCGAATAGTCCAGGGCGCCGTTGTCCTCGAGAATCTTGACGATCTGAGCCACCGTCGAGCGCTTCTGGCCGACGGCGACATAGATGCAATAGAGCTTCTTCGACTCGTCGCCGCCGGCGTTGATGGCCTTCTGATTGAGGATGGTATCGACGATGACGGCGGTCTTGCCGGTCTGGCGGTCGCCGATGATCAGCTCGCGCTGGCCGCGGCCGACCGGCACCAGGCTGTCGATCGCCTTCAAGCCGGTCTGCATCGGTTCGTGCACCGACTTGCGCGGGATGATGCCGGGCGCTTTCACCTCGACGCGCTGGCGCGTCAAAGTGCCGGTGAGCGGCCCCTTGCCATCGATCGGATTGCCGAGCGCGTCGACAACGCGGCCAAGCAGGCCCTTGCCCACGGGCACGTCGACGATGGCGCCCGTGCGCTTGACCGTGTCGCCTTCCTTGATGTCACGGTCGTCGCCGAAGATGACGACGCCGACATTGTCGGATTCGAGGTTGAGCGCCATGCCACGAATGCCGCCGGGAAACTCCACCATCTCGCCGGCCTGCACCTGGTCGAGGCCGTAGACGCGGGCGACGCCGTCGCCGACCGATAAGACCGTACCGACCTCGGCGACATCGGCTTCGGCGCCGAAGTTTTCGATCTGCTGCTTGAGGATGGAGGAGATTTCTGCGGCGCGGATTTCCATCATCCGACCCCTTTCATGGCGAGTTGCAGTCTTTGCAGTTTCGTCCTGAGCGAGCTGTCGACCATGCGGCTGCCGATCCTGACGATCAACCCGCCGATCAGCCCGGGATCGACCTTGACGTCGACCGCGACCTTGCCGCCGACGCTGCGGCGGATCGCTTCGGCAAGGGCCGACTGCTGCCGCTCGTCGAGCGGCTTTGCGGCGGTGACCTCGGCCCGCATCTCGCCGCGGCGGCGGGCAAGCTCGGCCAGGAATTCGTCGATCATGTCGGGCAAGGCGAACAGCCGACGGTTCTGAGCCACCAAGCCGACGAACTTGCGCACGAGGTCCGAGGTCCCGGCCTGCTGCAACAGGGCCTCCATGGCGCGCGCCTGCTCCTCGCGCGACAAGATCGGGCTGCGGATAAGGGCGCGAAGCTCCGGGCTGCCTTGGATCATCGCCCTGAGATCGGAGAGATCACCGGCGATACGGTCCGTCGCCTTGTGCGTATCGGCCAATTCGAACAGCGCCGCGGCATAACGCGCCGCAAGCCCGCCTGCGCCGGCACCTCGGGCTGCCACCTGAAACGCCCCCGCCCTGCTGTAGACGCGACTCCGCTAAGAGCCGCAAAACAATACGAAATCTGCGGCGACCCAGACCCCCGGACCGCCGGGCGACGCGGTGTCTAACATACAGGTTCCGGCCTTGCAACCGGCTGCCGGGCGCCGGCGGCAAAGCCGTGGCAAGTTGCTGACGATCGGCTGAACGGCGGCATAGCGTCTCGGCATCTTCGCCAGCGAATTGGGGGATCGCCATGATACGCACAACCGCTATCACCTTGCCTTCATGATCACCCTCTCCGCATGCTCCGGCATGAGCGCGAAGGAACAGCGCATGCTGAGCGGCGGCCGGGGGTGCCGTGGTTACCGGCGTAACCGCGCACTCCTCGGCGGCGCGGCTGGGAGCGGCCTCGGGTATCTCAATCATCGAGGCCAGAGGCACCGAGCCGAAACGTCACCACGATTCCCTCAGAGGAAGCTGTAGGGATCGATATCAATCTGCAGCCGTACGCCGTCGCGCAGCTTCACCGGCGCTAGCCAGCGGCGCAGCAGCGGCTGTGGCGCGATATCGCGCCGGCATTTGAGCAGGAAGCGCCGCCGGTGGCGACCGCGCAGGATCGCCAGCGGCGCCGGCGCCGGCCCGAGCACCGCGATGCCCTCGCCCTCGGGCGCCGAACGCGCAAGTGCGCGGGCAACCCTCTCCACGGCTTCAATGTCGGGGCCGGAGAGAATAAGAGCCGCAAGCCGCCCGAACGGCGGCATGCCGGCCGCGCGACGATCCTCGGCCTCGGTGGCCAGGAACTGCTCGCGATGACCGGCCACCAGCGCCTGCATCACCGGATGCCGCGGCTCATAAGTCTGCAACAACACGCGCCCCGGCCGATCGGCGCGGCCGGCGCGGCCGGCCACCTGATGCAGCAGCTGATAGGTCCGCTCGGCGGCGCGCAGATCGCCGCCATGCAGCCCGAGATCGGCATCGACGACGCCGACCAGGGTCAGCATCGGAAAATGATGGCCCTTGGCGATCATCTGCGTGCCGATCAGCAGATCGACCTCGTGATCCTGCACGCGGCGGATCAGCTCCGCCGCAGCCAGCGGGCCGGTGATGGTGTCGCTGGTCATCATGGCCGTGCGGGCCGCCGGCAACAGGGTCACCACCTCCTCGGTCAGCCGTTCGACGCCCGGACCACAGGCCGCCAGCATGCCCTCCGCCTTGCAGGACGGGCAGGCGTTGGGGAACGGCATCTGAAAGCCGCAATGGTGGCACTGCAGCTTGCCGACCAGCCGATGCTCCACCAGCCAGGCGGTGCAGCGTGGGCATTGCAGCCGATGGCCGCAGGCCCGGCACAAGGTCAGCGGCGCGTAGCCCCGGCGGTTGAGAAACAGCAGCGCCTGCTCGCCCGCCGCCAGCGTATCGACCAGCGCCTGCCGCAGCGTCGGCGACAGCCAGCTCTGCCGCGGCGGCTTGTCGGCGCGCAGATCGATCGCTGCGACGAGCGGAAGCTGCGCCCCGCCGTGGCGGTCCGGCAGATGCAGCGCGTCGTAGCGGCGCGTGGCAATGTTCTGCACCGTCTCGAGCGACGGCGTCGCCGAGACCAATATGATCGGGATGTCCGTCAACCGCGCCCGCACGACCGCCATGTCGCGCGCCTGGTAGACGACGCCGTCCTCCTGCTTGTAGGCAGTGTCATGCTCCTCGTCGACGACGATGAGGCCGAGGTCGGAATAAGGCAGGAACAGGGCCGAGCGCGCACCGACGATCACCCGCGCTTCGCCGCGCGCGATCGCGCGCCAGGCGACGCGACGCTCCGCCGGCGTCAAGTCCGAATGCCATTGCGCCGGGCGCGCGCCGAAGCGGGCGCCGAAGCGGTCCAGCCATTGCGCGCCGAGCGCGATCTCCGGCAGCAGCACCAAGGCCTGGCGGCCGCCGCGCATCGCCGCCGCGACCGCCTCGAAATAGACCTCGGTCTTGCCGGCGCCGGTGACGCCGTCGAGCGCAGTGACAGAGAAGCCGCCGGCCGTCGCCTTGCGCGCCAACTCCGCCGCGGCCGCCGCCTGCGGCGGACTGAGCACGGGTCCCGCGCGGTCGGCGTCCGGCAGGTCGAACGCCGGGGGCACCGGCAACATCACTTCCGCCAGCGCCCCCGCGGCAGCCAAGGCCTTGACGACACCGAGTCCCACGCCGGCCTCGCGCGCCAGCTCCGCTGCCGGCCGCGGCGGCCCGTCGCGCAGGACATCGAGCACGCGCCACCGCTCGGCGGTCAGGCGCAGGTCGGTCGGCGAGTTCTCGGCGAGACGCCAAGCGATGATCGGGCGCGGCGGTTCGAGGGCCGCCGGCACGCTCATGACCATACGCAGCACGGCACCCGGCGGCGACATCGTATAGTTCGCGACCCACTCGACGAACCGGCACAGCACGGGCGGCAGCGCCGGCGCCTCAAGCCGCGCGACCACGTCGCGGAGCCTGGTCTCGGCCACGTCGTCGGCGCCTTCGCCCCAGACCACGCCGACCACCTCGCGCGTGCCCAGCGGCACGGTGACGAAATCGCCTCGCGCCAACGACAGCGCCGCATCGGCCCGATAGTCGTAAGGGCCCGCGAGCGGCAGCGGCAGCAGCACGCTGACGCGGGATTCGGCAGGCGCGGACGCCTCGGACGAACTGGCGTGGGGCACGGGCATGGTCTACACTTTGGCCCGAGACGTGATTCGAGAAAAGGCGCTCACGGCCGAAAATGAAGTTCTTCATCGATACGGCGGACATCTCCGAGATTCGCGAATTGGCCGCCACGGGCCTCGTCGACGGCGTGACCACCAACCCGTCGCTGGTGGCGAAGTCCGGCCGCAAGTTCCTCGACGTCGTGTCGGAGATCTGCACCATCGTCTCCGGGCCGGTGAGCGCCGAGGTGACGGCGACGGACCACAAGACCATGCTGGCGGAGGGGCGCAAACTGGCCGAGCTCGCCCCCAATATCACGGTGAAGGTGCCGCTGACGCCCG
Organism: Dongiaceae bacterium; assembly: GCA_050180895.1. GTDB lineage: Bacteria > Pseudomonadota > Alphaproteobacteria > Dongiales > Dongiaceae > JBGPEQ01. Next base: position 47,067 of record JBFXDS010000012.1, on the reverse strand, counting down.
ACGGCCTCAGGACCTGCAAGCTGTTGTCGGGCGAGGGGACGAAGGTCAACGTCACGCTGTGCTTCTCGCCGGCGCAGGCGATCCTCGCCGCCAAGGCTGGTGCCGCGTTCATTTCGCCCTTCGTCGGCCGGCTCGACGATATCGGCACCGACGGCATGGGGCTGATCTCGGATATCGTTCAGATCTACGCCAGCTACCCCGCCTTCACGACGGAGGTCCTCGTCGCCTCGATCCGCCACCCCATGCATGTCGTGGAGGCCGCGAAGATGGGCGCCGATGTCGCGACCATGCCGCCCGCCGTGCTCCGGCAGATGTTCGCCCATCCGCTGACCGACAAGGGCCTCGCCGCCTTCCTCGCGGACTGGGCCAAGACCGGCCAGTCCATCCTCTAGCCGCGCCCGCATGAGCAAGAAGACCGACGACGCCCGCCAGACCGCGACCGCCGAACGGGCGAAGGGACGCGTGACGGCGGCACAGGTTGCAGACTATCTGCGTCAGCATCCGGAATTCCTGGTTCGCCATCCCGACCTGCTGGATATCCAGGTGGTGCCGGGGCGCCGCCGCGGCGAAGGCATCGTCGACCTGCAGCAGTTCATGGTCGAGCGGCTGCGCCGCGACGTGGCGCGACTGAAGGCCGATCAGGACGATCTGCTCGCCAACAGCCGCGACAACCTGTCGACCCAGGACCGCATCCACCAGGCCGTGCTGGCGCTGCTCGGCGCCGACACGTTTGCACACTTCATCGAGATCGTCACCACGGATCTCTCGGTCCTGCTCGACGTCGATGCGGTTTCCTTGTGCATCGAGGTCGCCGACGGCAGTGCCGCGAAGCTGTGCGTCGACGGCGTTCAGGTGTTGGCGCCGGGGACCGTCGACCGCGTGCTCGGCACCGACCGCGCCGCCCTGTTGCGGGACGACACCACCGGCGATGCGGAGATTTTCGATGCCGGCGCCGGCCTTGTCCGTTCCGACGCGCTGATCCGCCTCAAGTTCGGCGAGCGGGTACCGCCCGGCCTGATCGCGTTCGGGACGCGCCACCCCGGCTATTTCGATCCCGGCCAGGGCACGGAGCTCCTGCATTTTCTTGCGCACGTCATCGAGCACTGCATCCGCGCATGGCTCCAGCCCGCGAGTCGGAGCGCGTGACGGCAGCGGCCGACCTGGCCGCCTGCGTCGAGGACTGGCTGCGCTGGCTCCGGCATGAGCGGCGGGCTTCGCCGCACACCCTCGCCGCCTATCGTCGCGACCTCGCATCGTTCCTCGCCTTCCTGGCCGGCCATCTCGGCAAGGCACCGGCGCTCGCGGATCTGGCGCGACTGGTGCGCGCCGACATCCGCGGCTGGCTCGCCAGCCGCCGCACCGCCGGACTGCGCGCGACATCGACGGCGCGCGCGCTGAGCGTCGTCAGGAGTTTCTTTCGCTTCCTCACGCGACACGGCCATACCGCCAACGCCGTCCTCAGCACGGTGCGCACGCCGCGTCTGCCGCGCGCGGTGCCCAAGGCGCTGACCACCGCCGAGGCCGCCGAGGCGGTGGATGCCGCCGGCGACCTCGCCGCCGCGCCGTGGATCGGCAAGCGCGATACGGCGATCCTGGCGCTGCTCTATGGCTGCGGCCTGCGCCTGGGCGAGGCGCTGTCGCTGAACCGGAGCGACCTCCCGCAGGTGGCCAGCGGCGAAATCCCGACGCTCGTCGTCACCGGCAAGGGCCGCAAGCAGCGTGCGGTCCCCATGCTCCCCGCCGTTGTCGACGCGATCAGTGACTACATCGCCGCCTGCCCGTATGCAGGCGGCCGCGATGCGCCGCTCTTCCGTGGCGCCCGCGGCGCCCGGCTGAACCCGCGCCTCGTACAGGGTCGCCTGCAGGAGCTCCGGGCCCGCCTCGGACTTCCGGAATCGGCAACGCCGCACGCGCTGCGGCACAGCTTCGCCACCCATCTTCTGGCCGGCGGCGGCGACCTGCGCGCCATCCAGGAGCTGCTCGGCCACGCCTCGCTGTCCACCACGCAGCGCTACACGGAGGTGGACACCGCGGCGCTCCTTGCCGTCTATGACACGGCGCATCCGCGGGCGCGGGTCGCGGCCCGCGCCGCCAAATCCGAGCGATGAGCGGCGCGGCGAACCTTCGCATTCGTGACATCACGCCGGACGATGCCGGGCCGCTCGCGCGCATGTGGCAGGAGTTCGCCCGCTACCTGCGCGACCTCGGCGATACCGATGACCAGAATTTCGGCATCGAAGCCATCCTGCGCGACGGATTCGGGCCGGACCCGGCATTCTCCGGCATCATCGCCGAGATCGACGGCGCACCCCGCGGCTACCTGCTCTACCATTTCGGCTACGACGTCGACCGGGCGATGCGGCTGATGTTCATCATCGACCTGTGGGTCGATACCCCAGCGCGGCACTACGGCATCGGGCGGGCCCTGATGGCGGAGGCCGCCGCGCGGTGCCGAGCCAAGGGCGGCCGCGAACTGCTGTGGGCCGTGTTCACACCCAATCGGCTCGCGATCGATTTTTATCGGCGACTCGGCGCCGAATTCCTCAAGAACCTCGAATTCATGCATCTCCCGGCCGCCGCCCTGTGATTAACCTGACCGGTTAAGCGATCCTTTACCGCTGGCGGCGTCATATGGCTCGTCGGCAAGGCAACCGCTTTACGAGACCTTAACGTTAATGCGCGAGGCTGTAACCGCGGTGCCCGCGATCCAGCGACGAGGACGTTAAGTCATGAAACGCGTCGATGTGATGATCGTCGATGACGACCAGGATCTGGCCGAGAGCCTCGCCGACCTGCTGGCGGCGAACGGCTACCAGGTGGAGGTCGCGAGCAACGGCCGTGAAGCGGTCGAGCGCTTCCGCGAGAAGGACTACGGCATCACCTTCATGGACGTGCGCATGCCCGTGATGAACGGCGTCGACAGTTTCTTCGAGATCCGCAAGATGAAGCCCACGGCCCGGATCGTTCTGATGACCGGGTTCAAGGAACCGATCGTCAACAAGGCCCTCGAAAGCGGCGCTCTCGCACTGCTCAGCAAGCCGTTCGACGCCGAAGCCATGCTGAAGCTCGCCGAGACGGTGCACTGACCGCGAACGCCGCCCGCCTGCCGGGCGCCGACCAAACGTCCATTCAGATGTGGATCGCGCGTCCGGCGACGTCGAGCGCCGCTTCCTTCGCCGCCTCGTTCAGCGTCGGATGACCGTGGAAGGCGCGGGCGATGTCCTCGGCGGATGCGCCGAATTCCATCGCCATGACGCACTCATGCACCAGCGTGCCGGCATCGGGTCCGATGACATGCACGCCCAGGACGCGGTCGGTCTTGGCGTCGGCCAGGATCTTCACGAAGCCCTCGGTGTCGGCGTTGCAGCGGGCGCGGCTGTTCGCCAGGAAGGGGAACTTGCCGGATTTGTAGGCGACCCCGGCCGCTTTCAGCTCCTCCTCGCTCTTGCCGACCGTGGCGACCTCCGGCCACGTATAGACGATGCCGGGCACGGTCTCATAGTTCACATGGCCGGCCTGGCCGGCCAGCAGCTCCGCCACCGCCACGCCCTCCTCCTCCGCCTTGTGCGCCAGCATGGGACCGGCGATGACGTCGCCGATGGCATGGACTCCCGGAACATTGGTGCGGAAATGCGCATCGGTGACGACGCGCCCCTTGTTGTCGACGGCGACGCCGACGGTCTCGAGCCCGAGTCCCTCGGTGTATGGCCGACGCCCGATCGCCACGAGCACGGCATCGGCCTCCAGCGTCTCGCCGCCCCCGCCGGCAGCCGGCTCGAGCGCCAGCGTCACGCCGTTCCCGGCCTTCTTCGCCGCCGTCACCTTGGTTCCCAGGCGAAAGGCCATGCCCTGCTTGCCCAGAATGCGCTGCAACGTCTTGGCCAGTTCGCCATCCATGCCCGGCACGATGCGGTCGAGGAACTCGACGACGGTGACCTTGGCGCCGAGCCGCCGCCACACCGACCCCATCTCGAGCCCGATGTAGCCGCCGCCGACGACCACCAGGTGGCCGGGAACCTTGGCGAGCGCCAGCGCGCCGGTCGAGGACAGGATCTGCCGTTCATCGATATCGACCCCCGGCAGCGGCATCACCTCCGATCCGGTGGCGATGACGACATTCTTCGCCTCGATCGTCTGCGCGGCGGCGCCGTTCGCGATCGCGATCCTGTTCGCGGCGACGAACCGCCCGGCCCCCTTCACATAGGTCACCTTGTGCTTCCGGAACAGGAACTCGATCCCCTTCGTCAGGTCGGTGACGACCTTGTCTTTCCGCCCCATCATGCCGGCGAGATCGAGCGAGGCGCCGTCGATCTTGATGCCGTGCGCGGCCAGGCCGTGCGCGACCTCCTCATATTTGTGCGAGGAGTGCAGCAATGCCTTCGACGGAATGCAGCCGACATTGAGGCAGGTCCCGCCGAGCGCCCCGCGCTTTTCCACGCAGGCCGTCTTCATCCCGAGTTGCGCCGCGCGAATCGCGCAGACATAGCCGCCGGGTCCGCCGCCGATGACGACGAGGTCGAATTGGGTATCAGCCATGCTCCTGTCCCGTCGAATGGATTGGATCGATACGGATCAGCCTGCGGCCCGGCGTCGCACGAGCACCACCGCCCGCTCGCGCTTTTGGCCATAGCTGGTGACGTCGCCGAAAACGGCACGCGGAATCGGCACGCCCGTCATGTCCATGGATGTCTTGCCCTTGTCACGGGCAACCCAGGGATCATTCACGTAGACGTTGTCGTCATCGACGCCGGTGACCACGAACCAGTGCGCGGTCGGGTCGCTGTGCAGGAACTCCATGCTGTTGAGCACGATCGGCAGGGCCCCGCCGCCCAACGCCGCTTCCAGCCGCTCGACGCCGAGGTTGCCGTAGCGGACGGGAATGCCGGCGGCGCGCGCCTCCTTGAGATCGCGCTCGTGCAGGACGCGCCTGACTTCGGCGTGCTCCTTCGACGTAGTGCGTTCTGCGAGCAGAACGCCCTTGTGGTTGACGTGAACCTCGGCCGCAAAGCCGCGGCGATGCGCCGCCAAAGCAAGACCGAGCGCACTGCAGCCGCCATGGCCGCCCGACGCTCCGCTGAAGATGATATTCGCCTCGCGCCAGAGCTGCAGCTCGAGCCCCCGATCGGCACGGACCGACGGCCGCAGTGCCTTCATCACCATGATCAGCGAGGAAGGCCCGCAGGTGAAATCGGTGGTCTGGCCGTAGTGGGGAATACGCGGCGATTTCCTTGCCGGCGCCGCCTTGGTGCGCGCTGGGCTTTTCCTGGGCACCGGCGCCTCACATATCCAGGAGGATGCGCTGCGGATCCTCGATGCACTCCTTCACCCGCACCAGGAAGGTCACCGCCTCGCGTCCATCGATGATACGGTGGTCGTAGGAAAGGGCCAAATACATCATCGGCCGCACCTCCACCTGGTCTCCGACAGCGACCGGCCGCGGCTGGATCTTGTGCATGCCAAGGATGCCGGATTGCGGCGGGTTGAGGATCGGCGTCGACAGCAGCGAGCCGTAGACGCCGCCGTTGGAGATGGTGAAGGTGCCGCCGGTCAGCTCTTCGATGGTCAGCTTGCCGTCGCGGGCCTTGCGACCGAGCTCGGCGATTTTGCCTTCGATGGCCGCAAAGCTGAGTTGATCCGCGTCGCGCACGACCGGCACGACCAAACCCTGCTCGGTGCCGACGGCGACGCCGATATCGTAGTGATTCTTGTAGACGATATCTTCGCCGTCGATCTCGCCATTGACCGCGGGAATCTCCTTCAGGGCGACGATGCAGGCCTTCACGAAGAACGACATGAAGCCGAGCTTCACCCCGTGCTTCTTCTCGAACGCATCCTTGTGCAGGTTGCGCAGCGCCATGACGTTGGTCATGTCCACCTCGTTGAAGGTGGTGAGCATCGCCGCCGTGTTCTGCGCCTGCTTCAGCCGTTCGGCGATGCGCTTGCGCAACCGGGTCATGCGCACCCGCTCCTCGCGCGGCCCCGTCGGCCGGGCGGCCGGTGGCGCGGAAGGCGGCGCCTCGGCTGGCGTTGCAGGGGCAGGCGCCGACGCCGGCGCCGCAGCCGGCCCGATCGTCGTCTTGCCGCGCGCCTCCAGGAAGGCCAGCACATCGCCCTTGGTGAGCCGGCCATCCTTGCCGGTGGCGGGAATCTCGGCAGGGGTCAGCCCGTTCTCCTCTATCAGCTTGCGGACGGCCGGCGACAGCGGCTCGGCCGTCACCGGCTTGGTCGCCGCTTTCAACGGCGCTTTGGGCGCATCTACCGCCGGTGACGGCGCCGCTGTCGCTGCACCGTCGCCGATCACGCCGAGCACGGCGCCCACTTCCACCGTCTGTCCGGTATCGACACGGATTTCACTCAGCGTCCCCGCCGCCGGCGCGAACACTTCGAGCGTCACTTTGTCGGTCTCGAGCTCGAGCAGCGGCTCATCGACTTTCACCGGATCGCCTTTCGCCTTGAGCCATTTCGCGACCGTCGCTTCGGTCACCGATTCGCCGAGCGCGGGAACGACGATATTCGCTGTCATGTCGACCTCAATCGGGAGCGCTTTCGCGCCTCAGTTCTTGGACAGGGTGAGCGCTTCGTCGAGGAGCTGGGCCTGCTCGCGGTTGTGCCGGCGCAGCAGACCGGTCGCCGGCGACGCCGCGGCCGGGCGGCCGACATAGGGAAGACGCGGCTGCTTGTGCTTGATGTCGGCGAGCACGGTTTCGATCTCCGGCTGCACGAAGGTCCAGGCCCCCATGTTCTTGGGCTCCTCCTGGCACCAGATCACTTCGGCCTGCGGCCGCACGACGAGCTCGGCCGAGAGCGCCTTCGAGGGGAAGGGGTAGAGCTGCTCCAGCCGTAGGAAACAGATATCCGTGATGCCGCGCTTGGCCCGCTCCTCGACGAGGTCGTAGTAGACCTTGCCGGAGCAGAGAACGACGCGCTTCACCGCGCGATCGTCGCACAGCGGCACGTCCTCATGCAGCACCCGATGGAAACTGGTTCCCGGCCCCATGTCCGCAACCTTTGACACGCACAGCTTGTGCCGCAGCAGCGACTTCGGAGTCATGCAGATCAATGGTTTGCGGAAATTACGGTGCAGCTGCCGCCGCAGCGCATGGAAGAAACTGGCGGGCGTCGTGCAGTTGACGACCTGCATGTTGTCTTCGCCGCAGAGCTGCAGATAGCGCTCCAGCCGGGCCGAGGAGTGTTCGGGACCCTGACCCTCATAGCCGTGGGGCAGCATCATCACCAGGCCGGACATGCGCAGCCACTTGCTTTCGCCGGAACTGACGAACTGGTCGATGATCACCTGTGCGCCGTTGGCGAAATCGCCGAACTGGGCTTCCCAGATCACCAGCGAGCGCGGGTCGGCGAGGCTGTAGCCATATTCGAAGCCGAGCACGCCGGCTTCCGACAGCGGGCTGTCGACCACTTCGAAGTGCGCTTGTCCCGGACGGATATTGTTGAGCGGCAGATACTGGGCTTCGGTCTCCTGGTCGACCAGGACGGCGTGGCGTTGCGAGAAGGTCCCGCGGCCGGAATCCTGTCCGGACAGCCGCACCGGATGGCCCTCAATCAGCAGCGATCCGAAGGCAAGCGCCTCGGCCGTCGCCCAATCGATGCCCTCCCCCGTCCCGAACATCTGTTTTCTGCCCTGCAGCAAACGCACGATCTTGCGATTGGCGTTGAAATTCTTCGGCACCATCGAAAGAGCGTTGCCGATCTCCTTGAGCATCGGGACCTCGACCGCCGTCTCGCCGCGGCGGTCCTCGCCGGAGGCGATCTCCAGTCCCGACCAGGCTCCTTCCAGCCAGTCGGCCTTGTTCGGCTTGTAGCTCGGCGCTGCCGCGAACTCGTTCTCGAGCCGCGCCTGGAAGTTGTCGACCACCCCCTTGGCCTCTTCGGCGCTCATCACCCCCTCCTCCACCAGACGCTCGGCATAGATGGCGCGGATCGTCGGGTGCTTGCCGATCTTCCTGTACATCAGCGGCTGGGTGAAGGCCGGTTCGTCGCTTTCGTTGTGGCCGAAGCGACGGTAGCAGAACATGTCGAGGATCACGTCCTTCTTGAACTGCTGACGGAACTCGGCCGCGATGCGCGCGACATGGACGGTCGATTCGGGATCATCGCCGTTGACGTGGAAGATCGGCGCCTGACAGATCTTGGCGACGTCGGAGCAATAGGGCCCGGATCGCGAATTCACGGGATTGGTGGTGAAGCCGATCTGGTTGTTGATGATGAAGTGGATGGTGCCGCCGACGCGATAACCGCGCAGGTCGGACATGTCGAGCGTTTCCGCCACCAGACCCTGGCCGGCGAATGCGGCGTCGCCATGCAGCAGCAGCGCCATCGTCTGATCTCGCTTGCTGTCGCCTTTTTGCATCTGCTTGGCGCGCACCTTGCCGAGCACGACCGTGTTCACAGCCTCCAGATGCGAGGGGTTCGCGGTCAGCGAAAGATGCACTACCTTGCCGTCGAACTCGCGATCCGCCGACGTGCCGAGATGGTACTTGACGTCGGCAGAGCCCTGCACGTCCTCGGGATTGGCGGGATTGCCCTGGAATTCGGAGAAGATCGCCGCATAGGGCTTGCTCATGAAGTTGGCGAGGACGTTGAGCCGGCCGCGGTGGGCCATGCCCACCACGACTTCATTGAGCCCCAGCTGGCTGCCGCGCTTGAGTATCTGCTCCAGAGCCGGAATCAGCGACTCCGCGCCGTCGAGGCCGAAGCGTTTCGTGCCGGTGTATTTGCGGTCGAGGAACCGCTCGAACAGTTCCGCCGCCGTCAACCGCTCCAGGATCGTCCGCTTCCCGACGTCGGTGAAGCGCGTCTGGTTGTGGCTGACCTCGATGCGCTCCTGGATCCAGGCCTTCTGCGCCGGATCCTGGATATGCATGAACTCGACGCCGATGTTGCCGCAGTAGGTCTCGCGCAGCGCTTGCAGGATCTGGCGGAGGGTCGCCGTCTCGTGGCCCAGCAGATAGTCGATATAGATCGGCCGGTCCATGTCGGCATCGGTGAAGCCGTAGGTCCGCGGATCGAGCTCGGGGTGCGGCTCGCGCGGCTTCAGCTGCAGCGGATCCAGATTCGCTTCCAGGTGGCCGCGCACCCGGTAGGCGCGGATCAGCATGCGCGCGCGGATCGAATCCTTGGCCGCCGCCTTCATGGCCTCGACGCCGATGAGTCCGGGCGCGGCCACAGGGACCGCTCCACCGGACATACCGTTCACGATCACGACCGGTTGCCGCGGCGCCCAGCTCGCTCCCCGCAGATCCTGCAGGACCGACCGCCCGTCGTCCTGCAATTCGGCGAAGAAGCGCTGCCAACTGGGATCTACCGAGGCCGGATCTTCGACATAGCGGGCATAGAGCTCGGCGATGAATGCCGCATTCGGGCCTGATAGGATGCTGGCGTCGGTCGACTGCATGGTTGAGTCCACTCACTGCGGTACGGCAGGATGCCGCAAATCCGTAACTTCCGGCTTAGTGCCGGGCTAGCGTTGCAGCACCTTTAACATGGTGCTGCCGAGGCTGGCCGGCGAGTCCGCCACGGTGATTCCGGCGCTGCGCAGCGCCTCGATCTTATCGCCCGCCGATCCCCTTCCCCCGGAAATGATGGCGCCGGCATGGCCCATGCGGCGGCCGGGCGGCGCCGTCACTCCGGCGATGAAGCCCACCGTCGGTTTCTTTCGTTTCGCCGCCTTCACGAACGCCGCCGCATCCTCCTCGGCCGAGCCGCCGATTTCGCCGATCATGATGATGCCTTGCGTCTCGTCATCGGCCAGGAACAACTCCAGGCAGTCGACGAAGTTGGTGCCGTTGACCGGATCGCCGCCGATGCCGATGCAGGTGGACTGTCCCAGTCCAGCCGCCGTCGTCTGCGCCACCGCCTCGTAGGTCAAAGTTCCCGAGCGCGAGACGATGCCGATCTTGCCGCGGGCGTGGATATGGCCGGGCATGATGCCGATCTTGCAGGCCTCCGGCGTGATGATGCCCGGACAGTTGGGGCCGATGAGCCGGGTCTTCGACCCCTGCAGCGCCCGCTTCACCCGCACCATGTCGAGCACGGGGATGCCCTCGGTGATGCAGACGACCAGCGGCAGCGCCGCGTCGATGGCCTCGAGGATCGCGTCCGCCGCGAACGGCGGCGGCACATAGATAGCGCTGGCCGTCGCCCCGGTGCTGCGCACCGCCTCGTCGACGGTGTCGAAGACGGGCAGATCGAGATGGGTCGTCCCGCCTTTGCCCGGCGTGACCCCACCCGCCATCTTGGTGCCATAGGCGACAGCCTGTTCGGAATGGAAGGTGCCCTGCGCGCCGGTGAAGCCCTGGCAGATCACCTTGGTGGCGGCGTTGACGAGGACGGCCATCAGGCAGCCTCGCGCACGGCCTTGACCACCTTCTCGGCGGCGTCGGCGAGATTCTCGGCGGACAGGATCGCGAGGCCGGATTCGCGCAGGATCTTCTTGCCCAGCTCGACGTTGGTGCCTTCGAGGCGAACGACCAGCGGGACCTGCAGTCCGATCTCCCGCGCCGCCGCGACCACGCCCTCGGCGATCACGTCGCACCGCATGATGCCGCCGAAGATGTTCACCAGGATGCCCTCGACGTTCGGATCCGACAGGATGATCTTGAACGCCGTGGTGACGCGATCCTTGGTGGCGCCGCCGCCCACATCCAGGAAGTTGGCCGGCGCGCCGCCATAGAGCTTGATGATGTCCATCGTCGCCATGGCCAGCCCGGCGCCGTTGACGAGGCAGCCGATGTTGCCGTCGAGTTTGATGTAGTTCAGCCCGTGCTTGCCGGCCTCGACTTCCGCCGGGTCTTCCTCATCCTCGTCGCGCAGCTCGGCGACTTCCTTCTGGCGGAACAGCCCGTTGTCGTCGAAGTTCATCTTTGCGTCGAGCGCCAGCACCTCGCCGCCGCCGGTGACGATCAGCGGATTGATCTCGACCACGCTGGCGTCGAGATCGATGAAGGCCGTGTACATGGCCGACATGAACTTGACGGCCGAGGCCACCTGCGGGCCCTCCAGCCCGAGGCCGTAGGCGATGCGGCGGGCGTGATGCGGCATCAGCCCGGTCGCCGGATCGATCCCCACCTTGATGATCTTCTCCGGGTGGGTCGCAGCGACCTCTTCGATGTCCATGCCGCCCTCGGCCGAGGCCATGACGGTCAGGCGGGACGTCATGCGGTCCACCAGCATGCCGAGATAGAGCTCGCGCTTGATGTCGCAGCCGGCCTCGACATAGACGCGTTTCACCTCGCGGCCGGCCGAGCCGGTTTGCTTGGTGACCAGCGTCATGCCGATCATCTTGGCGGCGAGGTCGCGAACCTCCGCCGGGGAGCGGGCGATCTTGACGCCGCCCGCCTTGCCGCGCCCGCCGGCGTGGATCTGCGCTTTCACCGCCCAGACCGCACCGCCTAAATTTCGGGCAGCCGTCTCGGCTTCCTCTGCCGTGTAGGCAACGGCGCCACGTGGAACCGCGACGCCGAATTTGGCCATCAGGCTCTTGGCCTGATACTCATGTATATTCATCGACCTGCCGCAGTTATGCGAGTGGCGGCGGTACCCGACGCGCCCCGCCGAAGCGCGGCGTTAATCTACCAGCTTCGGAAGGCGGCGCAAGCAAAGCCCCCTCAATTCCGCGAGAACGTCGGGTGACCGCCGCCGCAGGCCGTTAGGAAGTGCTCCGGTCCGGAGCTACTTCTTCTTCGCCTTCTTCTTTGCGGCCTTCTTCTTCGGCGCCGCCTTCTTGGTCGCCTTCTTGGCCGCAGCCTTGGTGGTCCTACGAGTCTTCTTCATCAAAGTCTCCTCTCTAGATTTTCCTCACCGCATCGATGAGGCCCCTAACGGCCGAGACCGATTTGTCGAACATCGCCCTCTCGGACGCGTCCAGATCGATCTCGACCACTCTCTCCACGCCGCCGGCTCCGAGGACGACCGGTACACCGACGTAGAGATCCTTCACCCCGTACTCGCCGTTGAGGTGGGCGGCACAGGGAAGCACGCGTTTCTTGTCCAGAAGGTAAGACTCGGCCATCTGAATGGCCGACGATGCCGGCGCATAGAACGCCGATCCCGTCTTAAGCAGCCCGACGATCTCCGCGCCGCCGTCGCGCGTGCGCTGCACGATCGCGTCGAGTCGCGCTTGAGTCGTCCAACCTTTCTTCACCAGATCCGGCAGAGGAATGCCGGCCACTGTCGAATAGCGGACCAGCGGCACCATGGTGTCGCCGTGGCCGCCGAGGACGAACCCCGTCACGTCTTCGACGGAAACCTGGAATTCCTCCGCGAGGAAGGCCCGGAAGCGGGCACTGTCGAGCACCCCGGCCATGCCGACGACCTTGTTGTGCGGCAGGCCGCTGGCCTCGCGCATCACCCAGACCATCGCATCGAGCGGATTGGTGATGACGATGACGAACGCCTGCGGGCAATTCTTCTTGATCGCCGCGCCGACCTCGCGAATCACTTTTGCGTTGATGCCCAGGAGATCGTCGCGGCTCATGCCGGGCTTGCGCGGCACGCCGGCGGTGACGATGACGACATCGGCGTCCTTGATATCGTCGTAGTTGTTGGTGCCGAGAAAGCGCGCATCATAGTCTTCGACAGGCCCGGCCTGCGCGATGTCGAGCGCCTTGCCCTGCGGCACGCCGTCGACGATGTCGAACAGCACGACGTCGCCGAGATTCTTGAGGCCGACGAGCAGCGCGAGGGTGCCGCCGATTTGGCCCGCGCCGATCAGAGCGATCTTTTTACGTGCCATTCAGAGTTCCCACTGGTGTCGCGCCGCTGCTGAAATTTCATCCCCGACAAGGCGCAAAAGGACCCCAGACGCGCTACTAGGTGTGGTGTTATTACGCTCGTTTGACAACAATATCAAGTACAACTGTCGCATTCAGGTTATTTTTCATGTCAGGTGCGCACGCGCGAGGTAGTCGACCGACTGCATCTCCGCCAGCCGCGACGCCGTGCGCCGGAATTCCGCGGCGCCATCGCCTGATGGATAGAGCCGGTCCGGCACATCCGCCGCGGAACAGATCAGATTCGTTCTATGCTCATAGAGCGCGTCGATCAGGATCATGAAGCGCCGCGCTTCGTTGCGTTGGTCGGGCGACAGACGCGGAATCCCGTCGACGATCACCGTATGGAAGTGTGTGGCGATCGCGATGTAGTCGGCGGTGCCGAGCGGTCGCCCGCACAACTCGTCGAAGCCGAACCAGGCGACGCCCTTCGCCGTCCTCGGGACGGCAAGGACGCGGCCCTGCACTTGGAGGGTGGTCGCCACGCCGGCGGCGCCGTCGGTCAGCGTCGTGAAGGCAGCGGCCAGCGCCGATTCGGCCGCGGCGTCCAACGGCTGGTGATACACCGTCATGCCTTTGATCCGGCTGCGGCGGTAGTCCGTGGTGCCGTCGAGTTCCAGAATGTCCATTCGCTCCCGCAGAAGATCGATGAACGGGAGGAACCGCTCGCGCTGCAGTCCGTCCTCGTATAGCTCGTCGGGCGCCACGTTCGAGGTTGCGACGACGACGACGCCGAGGTCGAGCAGGGCGGTAAACAGCCGGCCGAGCAGCATGGCATCGGCAACGTTGCCGACGTGGAACTCATCGAAGCACAGCAGCCAAGCCCTCTCGGCAATGCGCTCCGCCAGCGGCGCCAGCACATCGCCCTCGGCCGTCCGGTCCAGCCGCTGCCGGTGCAGGCCGTCATGGACCTCGAGCATGAACTCGTGGAAATGGACGCGGCGCTTCCGGTCGACCGGCGCGGTGGCGAAGAACATATCCATCAGCATCGACTTGCCGCGCCCGATCCCGCCGAAGATATAGAGTCCCTGGGGCGGCTGTTCCGGGCGGCGCGCCAGCCCCAGGTGCTCGCGCCAGCCGGCACGCCCTGCGGCAGGCTGGTAGCCGGCGAGGGCCTGATGCAGGCTTTGCAGCTTCTCGGCGGCGAGTTCCTGCGCCGGGTCGGCCTCGAGATGCCCGGCGCGGCGCCAGGCACGATAGAGCGCGAGCGGTCCCTGATCGAACGGCGCGGCACCGCCCGCATCCGGAGTCATCGAATCAGAGCCATGTTGTGCGCCGCAGCCGATCCCGTGCCGTGCGGCACCGAGCGATCGAAAACCGGCGCGACGACTTTCCACGCCAGCTGCTCTCCACATCGTCGAGATCGAATCATCGCCGTGCCCTAGGACGCAACTTAGCGGTGTTCATGGCGCGGCGACAACTGCGACTTCACGGCTTGGCGCATCGATGGCGCGTGTCATACTACAGCAGCGACTCACGATTCCGAGAGGGCGGAGATGAACGAAGATGTCTTCAACATGGAGATTCGCAAGTTCCTGAAGCGCGTCGGCGTCACGTCGCAGCGCGAGATCGAAACTGCCGTGCGGACGGCGGTCGCCGCGGGAAAGCTGCGGGGACGGACGAACGTCCACGTGCGCATGACCCTCGTCATCGAGCCGCTCGGCCTCGAGCACGAGATCGCCGACGTGATCGCCTTCGATTGAGCGGATCGATCGCCGCGGCGCCGCCCTGGCCCGCGCATGGCCACGCCCGTGGGTCAGCCGCCTTCTCCGTCGGTCGGTGGCGCGGTCGTCGGCTCCGGCGGCGGGCCGCCGCCCGGCGCTCCCATGATGTCGAGCGGCTTGCCGTTGATCAGAACCTGCCCCTCCGGCGTGACATTGACATCGTAGCGGTCTACGACGGCGCCATCCGCCGCGGTCTCGCGATTGCTGAAGCCGCGCAGCACGTCGAGCGCGGCGATGAGATCCTGGTCCTCCGGCGTTGACGCCGCCCGTATGGTGTCGATGATCCCGTCGAGGCCCGCGATATTCAGCTGCAGGCGGGCGACCGCTCCCATCATCGCCTCCGCCGAAGCCTCGATGAGGCCATCGAGCTCGAGCGCCGCCGCAGCCGTGCGGAGACGCCAGTCGGTCAGCTTCACCTGGCTTTTCGCCAGCGACAAGGCCTGCTGCACGAGGCCGATGAACATCATTCCCGCCGTTTCCTGCTCCTCCGGAGTCAGTGTCGCCACGTCGGAGAAGGTCGCGACGGCCTGGGACGAGATCTCCCGCACCGGCAGGTTCTCCAGCGAGATGCCGATGTGCGATTCCATCGGTACGGCGTCGCGCGCGATCGGATCGTCGATGCGCGCCGCCAAGCCGCCATGCCTCAGCTCGAGCGCCACGCGCGCCAGATCCCGATCGAATCCTTCGCCATGCGCGGTAAAGGCGCCGTCAGCCAGACGGAACAGCTCGGCGCCGGCAAGATCGGTGTAGGCGACATCGCGCAGACTCACCTCGAAATCGCCGCCGGCTGAAATGGAGAGCATGGCGCCCATGGCCTTGATCGCCTCCGGGTCGGGTGGCTCCTCGGGAGCCGCCGCAAGGCCCTGTATCTGCTCCAGCAGCTTGGCGTACTCCGAGACCTTGAAGCCTCTTGTCGCCGAGCGGATCTCGAGACCGCCGACGGAAACCACACCCGCATCGACGGCGCGCAGGCCGTTGAGGCGAATCGTCATGTCCAGATTACCCGCATCCCGATCGAAGCCGTCGCCGCGCAGTTCGGCCGTCAGCTCCGGCAAGGTAAAGGTCTCCGTCCCGACAGCGTCGCGGAACCGGACATCCTCCACGCGATAAGACGCATCGAAGGCGGCATAGGCGCGGTAGAGATCCGTCATCATCTGGAAGAACTCGGGCGGCGGCGTGTCGTTGGCTATGCTGCCGGCCATCGTCCAGAGCCGGCTGAACAGGCCGGCGGCAAGGGCCATGTCGACGCCGCGGCCGGTACCGCTGCCCTCGATCCTCGCCAGGGTGAACGTTGCGCCCTCGCCGGTCGCGAGGACGTCGCCGAGGCGGAAACTCGTCTGCGTGTCCCAGCGGCCGTTTCCCGCGTCCGCGCTCGTGGTCGTCGAGGCGAATTCGCCGATCGTCAGGCCCCCTTCTCCGGCCGCGTCGCCCGCCCGGATGTTGCGATAGGAATAGTCGGCGTCGACGAGGATGCCGAGCGGGCGCGACCAACGGCCGGAAAACTGCTGCGACGGCAGGTTCAGAACCTCGACCTCGCTGCCGTCGCTGTGGCGATAAGGGATGGCCTCGGGCAGCATCAGATCGCTGACGCGATAAAAGTCCGCACCTTCGGCGGCGAGGCGGAATCGGACATCCCCCACCGCGAGATAGCCGCTCTCCTCCGGCGCGACGCGCAGGTCTTCGATGGTAACGGCATAGCCCTGGCTCTCGGCCGCTACCTCGATCCCGCCGTAGCTGTAGAGCGTGACCTCGTTCAGCTTGGCGTATCTTTGAAGCGACGCCTCCAAGCCCTGCTTGATCGCCGCCGACTCGTCCTGAGCGGACGCCGGCGCGGCGACCGCCATCAGCAACGCCGCGGCCAGGAACCATCCAACCCTTCGCATCGAAATCCCCCTCGTGAGTGCGCAGGCCGACAAGATACCGTATCCGCACGTTCCTAGCGGAATCTTTGTCCCCGGCCTGTGAGCGCCGTCACGCCCTGTTTCAGGCCACAGGCGGCGCCGCGGGGTTCAAGAGGTTCGCCGCTATGGCATCGACAGCACGGCCGGGGACAAGTCGAGCGACCGCCCGTTGACCGCAACCGGCCCTTCCGGCGTCACCTTGAGGTCATAGCGGTCGACGATGCCGCCGCTCGCGGTCACCTCCCGCCGGGCGAACCCGCGAAACAGCACCAACTCCATCCAGCGCAGGTTCGAGCCTGCTTGCGGCGGGGCGGCGGCGATGGCCTGCATCGCCACATCCAGACCGGTGATGGCGAGCCCGAGATCGACCACGGCACCGCGTCGCAGAAAGCCGCCGCGATGCCGCGACCACAGGCCGGAGAGCTGGCGATTATCCAGTTCCCAGACCCCGTCGATCCGTCCATCTGCTCCGCGATGCGGAATCCGCGCCGGCGTCGTGAGCCGATCGATGCGATAGAGATCGCCGGCCTCCGGCGTCAGCCGGAAGCTGACGATGCCCAGATCGAGATAGCCCGGGTCGTTGGCCGCCAGCCTGATGGAAACGTCGGCGACGGCGACTCCGTAGGCAGCGCCCTCCGGCACGACATCAATGGCGCCATAGGCGAATCCGAAGGACGGATCGAGGGCAGCCAATCGTTTCAGCGCCGCTTCCACCTCCGCCTGGACCGCGGCGGTCCGTTCGGTCACGGACTCCGCGACCGCCGCGTCGGCGGGGAGGAGGAGCATAAGGAGCAGGCCAAGCCATCGCATCGATCGCCTCTTCGCGCTTCCCGTTGCCGATGGCAAGAGAAAGCACGCGATTGCGGCGAGAGTTCGGCCGGCCTCCCCGAACTTGCGGGACGGCCCCGCGACTTTGCGGACTATTGCGGCGGCGCGCCGGGGTCGGTCGGCATGCCCATCATCGTGCCGAACAGGTCGAACGGCTTGTTGTTGATGGTCATCTCTCCCGTCGGCGCCAGGACGACGGCGTAGCGGTCAACCACCTTGTTGTCGGCCGTCGTCTCGCGGTTACTGAAACCGCGCACGAGATCGAACGCGCCGCCGACGCCGGCGGCTTCCTCCGGCGGCATCGATTGCCTGACGGCGTCGGCCATGGCGTCGAGACCCGTGACTTCGACGTTGGCCGCACCCGTTACACCCATGGGCGACGCGGTATCGCCCTTGACGCTGCCGTCCATCTTGAACCGCGCCGCCGGCGCTTCCAGCTCGAGATTGGTGAGGCGGAAGGCGCTGCCCGCCTCGTTGGCGAGTTGGACGAACTGCATTCCGAACGCCTGCGCGGCCATCTCCGCGACGGCCTCGTTGCCCGGCTGAAACACGCCGCCGCCGATGAGGTCGAGCCAAGCAGACCACAACTCCTTCGCCGGCAGATCGTCCAGCGCATAGCCGAGCCGCACGATGGTCGGAATGAACTGCCGGTGCGCGGCGATCGCCGGGTCCAGGTCGGCCGCCGGCACCTTGAGCCCGAGCAGCTCCAGGCCGAAAGACAGCCCGGCTTTCGGCTGGTCGAGGGCGTTGCCACCGCCGTCGATGACGAGATGTTCAAGGCTGAACATCTCGGCGCCGCTCGGATCCTTGAACGATACCCCCGTCAGATCCGCATGGGTCGAGAGCGCCGCGAGGACACCGGCATAGCTCTTAAGCCGGGTGAGCAGCGTGGCATCCGTCGGCTTGCCTTCGCCGGCGGTCAGGACGAGGCTCTGCCAATCGCGACCGAGCGCCTGCAGCTCCGCCAGCTTCGCTCCCTTCAGCTCCGACCTGAATTCGCCGCCATTGAAGGTGCCGGACCCCTCGGGGCCGCTGAAGGCCAGGGACGTGAGCGTACCGGTCGTCGTCTGGTCGAACGTGCCGTTGCCCTTGTCCTCGCTCGCCGACTTGAATGTGATCTCGCCCAGATCGACCGTCGCCCCCTGCATGGCCGGGCCGCTCACCTTGATGCCGCCATACTTGGCATCGGCCGACAGATAGGTGTGATACTTCGTCGACCACAGGCCCGACCAGTTCTGCGTGCCGATGTCGACGACGATGTCGCCCTGCGGGCCCTTGAAGGCGAGCTGGCCCGGAATCCGCAGGTCGGAGATCTCGTACTGGTCCTCGCCCTTGGGGAGCGCCTGCAGCTCGATGTCGCCGATCATCAGCGGCTCCGCGCCTGGCACGAGGAACTTGGTGCCCTTGATCGTCACCTTGACCTTGTCATCCGCCGCAGCGGCATCGACGGCGTCGTAGGCCAGGTATTTCTGGCCGTCCGGTCCGGCGAACGCGTTCAGCTCGGCGGTGATGTCCTGCTTGACCTTCTCGACATCGGGCCCCTTCTCGGAGCAGGCCGCCAGAGGGGCAAGGCAGAGGACCAGGAGGCAGGCACGGAGCGATCGCATGGTGGCTCTCCAGCTGAGACGCGGCCCGAACGGACCGTCATCGGGACCAGTGCTGAGATTTGCAGGCGCTTGGTTAAGGGAACGTTAGCGTCTTGCCACCATCAGCTTCTTGATCTCGGCGATCGCCTTCGCCGGATTGAGGCTCTTGGGGCAGGTCTTCGTGCAGTTCATGATCGTGTGGCAGCGATAGAGGCGGAACGGATCTTCGAGGTCGTCGAGCCTTTCGCCCGTCGCCTCGTCGCGGCTGTCGGCAATCCAGCGATAGGCCTGCAGCAGGATCGCCGGGCCGAGATAGCGGTCGCCGTTCCACCAGTAGCTGGGACAGCTGGTGGTGCAGCAGAAGCAGAGGATGCATTCCCACAGGCCATCGAGCCGCGCGCGCTCCTCCGGCGTCTGCAGACGCTCACGCTCGGGCGGCGGCGTGCTGGTCTTCAGCCAAGGCTCGATGAGGGCGTATTGGGCATAAGCCTGCGTCAGGTCCGGCACGAGATCCTTCACCACCGCCATGTGCGGCAGCGGATAGACCTTCACGTCCCCCGTCACGTCGGCGATGTACTTCGTGCAGGCGAGCGTGTTGGTGCCGTCGATGTTCATGGCGCAACTGCCGCACACGCCTTCGCGGCAGGAGCGGCGGAAGGTCAGCGTCGGATCGACCTCGTTCTTGATCTTGATGAGCGCGTCCAGAACCATCGGCCCACACTCGGCCAAGTCGATCTCGTAGGCATCGAGTCGCGGACTTTCGCCATCGTCCGGGTTCCACCGATAGACCCGGAATGCCTTCGGATTCTTGGCGCCTGCCTTCCCGGCAAAACGCTTGCCCTCGCGGACCTTGGAGTTGGGGGGCAGGGTGAATTCGGCCATCAACGCCCCTCAATACCGTAGGGGCGACCCTATGTGGTCGTCCCCGCGTGGACGGACCCTTGTGACCGCCCCAACATGATCCCCGCGCGCCGTGCAGTCCACACTCATCACTAATACACCCGCGCTTTCGGCGGGAAGCCCTGCACGTCGTTGGTCAGCGGCTGCAGATGCACCGGGCGGTAGTCGATGCGCGGCTTGCCGTCCTCCCCGCACCAGACGATCGTGTGCTTCAGCCAGTTGGCGTCGTCGCGCTCGGGATGGTCTTCGCGCGCATGGGCGCCGCGGCTTTCGGTGCGATTCAGGGCCGAGTTGATCGCCACCACCGCCTGGTAGAGCAGGTTGTCCAACTCCAGCGTCTCCATCAGGTCGCTGTTCCAGATCAGCGAGCGGTCGCTGACGGCGAGGTCGCCGCGGCCGTCCCAGCAGCGCCGCATCTTCTCCACGCCCTCCTGCAGGACCGGTCCGGTGCGGAACACCGCGCAGTTGGACTGCATGGTCTTCTGCATCTCCAACCGCAGCATCGCCGTCGGCGTGCCGCCCTTGGCGTGGCGCAGGCGATCGAAGCGCGCCAGCGCGGCATCGCCGGCATCGGCGGGCAAGGGCGCCTGGCTCTCGCCCGGCTTGACGGTCTCGGCGCAGCGTCGCGCCGCGGCCCGCCCGAACACCACGAGATCGAGCAGCGAGTTGGAGCCGAGCCGGTTGGCCCCGTGCACGCTGACGCACGCGGCCTCGCCGATCGCCATCAGCCCGGTCACCACCGTGTCGGGATCGCCGTTCAGCTTGGTCACGGCCTCGCCGCGATGGTTCGCGGGGATGCCGCCCATGTTGTAGTGGCAGGTCGGCAGCACCGGGATCGGCGCGCGCGTCACGTCGACACCGGAGAAGATGCGCGCCGTCTCGGAGATGCCGGGCAGCCGCTCGTGCAGGATCTTCGGGTCGAGATGCTCGAGATGAAGATAGATGTGATCCTTGTTGGGGCCGACGCCGCGGCCCTCGCGGATCTCGATGGTCATGGAGCGGCTGACCACGTCGCGCGAGGCCAAGTCCTTAGCGTGCGGCGCATAGCGCTCCATGAAGCGCTCGCCCTCGGAGTTCGTGAGATACCCGCCCTCGCCGCGCGCGCCCTCCGTGATCAGGCAGCCCGCCCCATAGATGCCCGTGGGATGGAACTGGATGAACTCCATGTCCTGGAGCGGCAGCCCTGCACGCAGCACCATGGCGTTGCCGTCGCCCGTGCAGGTATGGGCCGAGGTGCAGGAGAAATAGGTGCGGCCGTAGCCGCCGGTCGCCAGCACCGTCATCTTGGCGCGGAAGCGGTGGATGGTGCCGTCGTCCAGGTTCCAGGCCATCACGCCGCGCACGCCGCCCTCGTCCGTGATCAGATCGAGGGCGAAATACTCGACGAAAAATTCGGCCGAATGCTTCAGCGCCTGCTGGTACAGCGTGTGCAGCATCGCATGGCCGGTGCGGTCGGCGGCCGCGCAGGTGCGCTGTGCGATACCTTCGCCGAATCTCGTGGTCATGCCGCCGAACGGACGCTGATAGATCTTGCCGCTCTCGGTGCGGCTGAACGGCACGCCGTAGTGCTCGAGCTCGATGATGGCCGGGATCGCTTCGCGCACCATGTATTCGATGGCGTCCTGGTCGCCGAGCCAATCGGAACCCTTCACCGTGTCGTACATGTGCCAGCGCCAGTCATCCTCGCCCATGTTGCCGAGCGCGGCGCTGATGCCGCCTTGGGCGGCCACGGTATGGCTGCGTGTCGGGAATACCTTGGTGATGCAGGCGGTTTTCAATCCCTTCTCGGCCATGCCGAAGGTGGCGCGCAGGCCGGAGCCGCCGCCGCCGATCACGACGACATCGTAGGTATGATCGACAATCGGATAGGCCCGTCCGTTGATGGCCGGCGCGGTGGCGCCGTTTCCTTTGGTCTCCGCCATGGCGTATCTAGCTTCCGAAGGCGATGACCAAGAGCGCGACGGTCGCCGCGAGCGCCAGCAGCAGGCAGGCGAATTTCATCGCCAGAATCGACGCGAGCTTTACGACTTCGTTGTGGATGTAGTCCTCGATCACCACCTGCAGCCCGAGTTGCGCGTGATAGAATGTCGCGCCGATCAGCAGCACCATGAGGCCGAACGTGATGGGCGCGCCGAGCCACGCCCGGGCTGCCGTATAGTCGGCACCGGTATGCGCCACCACCGCGATGACGAACCACAGCGCTAGCGGCACCAGCGCAATCGCGGATACGCGCTGCATCCACCAATGCTGCACCCCCTCCTTGGCCGAACCGAGGCCGCGTGCGCGTCCGAGTTCGCTGCGGAACGAACCTCCGGCCTCGCTCATGCGCCGCTCCCCATCGCCGCATAGCCGGCAATCCAGGCGATGACGGACAACAGAGCGGTGGCGACCACAACGGCCCAGCCCGACGCATAGGCCGTTCGCAATTCGAAGCCGCGACCTGCATCCCAGAACAGATGCCGGATGCCGTTGCACAGATGATAGAAAAGCGCCACCGTCCAGCCGAACAGGAGCAGTTGGCCGATGATCGAGCCCACGACGTCCTGCGCTGCGGCAAAGGCATTCGGACCTGCAGCCAGGGCTGTCAGCCAATAGACGAGCAACAAGGTGCCGATGGCCAGCGCGACGCCCGTCACCCGGTGAAGGATCGACATGACGGATGTCAACTGCCAGCGGTAAACCTGCAGATGGGGCGACAGCGGCCGTTTCTGCAACGGCATGATGGGATGTCCTGTCCAACCGCGGGAACCGCGGACCATTTAGACACCGCCCGGCAGCAAGTCAACGTCATCATCGCGCTGCAACATAAGCAGCCTCGCCGATGCCGCAGCGCACCGCCTCCCCGCGGCAGCATTGGCGCAATCGCTGAGCATTGTTTTGTAAAAGCCTGAGGAGGGCGTGTTTCCGACTTGTGGCCTAGCCATTTTCACCAATGGCCTGTGGACGAAATTGTGGATAGGATGTGCAGGCTTTGTGCGCTATTTCCAAATCTACTCACAGGAATTTTCGCTGTTACTTAACTTTTCGATTGCGACGGCAACCAAGTTCTTTCACTCTAATACCGGTACGCGAAAGCGTCGGATTGCTCTGCTTCTCGGTTCCCCCGAGTGAACCTTCGGGTACATGTTGGGGAGCTTTGCGAAAGCGAAGGTCGCCGGAAAGTTTGAATGATCCGCGAGCGATTGCCTCCCGCAGGGGGCGCCAATCGTTCGGCGCCGATCGCCTCCCGTGTGGGCGCTCCCATGCGGTAAACGGTCGGGATGGGGAGTGTGCGTCTTTCGTGACGACTTGCCTTCCGGTCGATCCGCTCTCTTCCCTGCGCAGTGCGGCGGATCGGACAGGCAGCGACTTCAGCCTTCGGGCGGGTCGGTGGCCGAAAGGTGCGCTTGGGCTCGGTCCTGGAGCGATCCGGGACAGGTGTCGGGGCGCCGCCGGTGGGTCGGTTGAAAGAGGCATGATCTCCATAGGGTCAGGGCTCCCTTCGCGGGAGCCCGAACCAGGCCATACGGAGTTGAGGATTCGCCAGAGTCCTTTCAGCGCCGACGGGTTGGGTTGAACCCCGCCGTTCTCTCGTACCGGAGCCTGCCGGCTCCAGAAGAGGCGTCAGGAGCGCTCCCTCGGGGGCGCGTTGCGAAGGATCTTCGGCTCCCTCGCACCTGACGCCTCTTTCATTATCAGGGTATCGTTAACAAATCAACTACATTTTGATGAAGAAAGTGTTAACACCCCTAAATGTGCCCACCTAACCTGAGCGCGGCATCAACACCCAATAGTCCAGATCGAGAACGACGGCGGGGTGCGGCTTCCCGTCCGGACTAGAGTCCGGAAAGGCGGCGCAAGGCTGGTCCTTGGTTGCCACGGTGCGGACGCGCAACGCCCCGATGTCGGCACGTCCCGGCAGCGCCGCCTTCGCCTTGATCTCGCTCCACGCGTAGATCGTGTCGCCGGCGAAAGATGGCGCCACGTGCCGGCCGGCATTGATGGCCGCGACGCGGAACGCATTGCCGAGCCCGTTGAAGGACAGCGCCCGCGCCAGGCTGATGACATGGCCGCCATAGACGATGCGGCGACCGAAGCGCCCCGATTTTTCCGCATGCTGATCGAAATGGACGCGGGCCGTGTTCTGATAGAGCCGCGTCGCGATCATGTGGCAGGATTCCTCGATCGTCATGCCGTCGCGATGATCGATGCGCTCGCCGACCTGATAGTCGTCCCAACGGTGGGGCGATCCGGCGGCAGCGGCATCGTAACGGTCCAACGCCATCCCCTCGGGCACCGTCAGTGCATCCGCCGCGACGGCCGCGGCCAGATCCGGCACGACCGCGGCCGGAGCGGGAGCCGCCTTGTCGCGCTTGCGCACCATCACCCAGCGCACATAGTCGAGCACGGTCGCGCCCTGCTGATTGGTGCCGACGGAGCGGACATAGACCACGCCGGCCTCGCGGTTGGAGTTCTCCTTGAGGCCGATCACGGTCGAGCGCGTCGCCAGCGTGTCGCCGGCATAGACCGGGACGCCGAACCGACACTCGGCATAGCCGAGGTTGGCGACGGCGTTGAGAGAGATGTCCGGCACGGTCTTGCCGAAGACGATATGGAAGACGAGCAGATCGTCGATCGGCGCCGCACGCAGGCCGAGCGCCCGCGCGAACTCGTCCGACGAATGCAGCGCGAACCGGCTGCCGGTGAGTCCGATATAGAGCGCGGCGTCGCCGGCCGAGACCGTGCGCGGCGTCGCATGCCGCAGCTCCTGGCCGACGCGGAAATCTTCGAAGAAGTTGCCCGCCCCGGCTTTCACGCCGCGCTCGACTCCGCCGTGCCGGCCGCCTCGAGCCCGGCAATGGCTTCGGCCAGCGCGACCGTGCGTTGCGCCTCGGCGACATGCAGGTTCTCGATCAGCTTGCCGTCGACGACGACGACGCCCTTCCCTTGCGCCGTCGCCTCGGCGTGGGCGGCAATGATCCGGCGGGCCCATGCCGTCTCCTCCGGCGCCGGAGCGAAGATGCGGTTGGCGGCGGCGATGGTCTTGGGGTGGATCAGGGTCTTGCCGTCGAAGCCGAATTCCAGCGCCTGGCGGCAGGACTGCTCGAACCCGACGTCGTCGTTGAGGTCGAGATGCACCCCGTCGACGATCGCGAGATCGAAGGCGCGCGCGGCGAGGAGGCAGAGGCCGAGACTGGTCAGCATGGGCTCGCGCCGCGGCGTGTGCCGCGCATGGATGGCCTTCGTGAGGTCGGAGGTGCCCATGACGAAGCCGGCCACGCGCGGCGAGGCGCCGGCGATCTCCTGGGCGTTGAGCACGCCGCGCGGCGTCTCCATCATGCACCAGATGGCAGGCCTGTCCGATGCGCCGGCGAAGGCGAGGACGCTTTCCGCCCGCCGCACCGTCTCCGCCGTTTCCGTCTTCGGCAGCAACACCGCATCGGCGCTTGTGCCGGCAGCGGCGACCAGATCGTCATATCCCCAGGGCGTATCGAGACCGTTGACGCGGACGATGAGTTCCCGTCGTCCGTAACCGCCGGCCTCGACGGCGGCGCACACCTGCTCGCGCGCCTGCCGCTTCGCATCCGGCGCCACCGCATCCTCGAGATCGAGGATCAGCCCGTCGGCCGGCAGCGACCTGCCCTTTTCCAGCGCCCGCGGATTCGATCCGGGCATGTAGAGGACACTGCGGCGCGGACGAACGGTCTTCGACATCGTCGGGTGGGTCGAACCAAGGTTGCTGCGAACCGGCCGCGACTATAAAGAAGCAAGCACGTCTGGCAAGCGCGTGCCCTGATCCCATCCTTCATCGGCCCCATGAACATCCTCTCCATCCAGTCCCGCGTCGCCTATGGCCATGTCGGGAACGCCGCCGCCGTGTTCCCGCTACAGCGGCTGGGCCATGACGTGTGGCCGATCGATACGGTCGGCTTCTCCAATCATCTGGGCTATCCGACATGGCGCGGCCGCACCCACACCGTGGCGGAAGTCCGGGAGATCCTGGACGGCCTGGATCTTCTGGGCGCCCTCAAGCGCTGCGACGCGGTGCTGAGCGGCTATCTCGGCGACAAGGACAACGGCGAGGTGGTGCTGGAGGCTGTGGCGCGGGTGCGGGCCGCCAACCCCGCTGCGCCCTATGCCTGCGATCCCGTGATGGGCGACCGCGGGGGCGGCCTGTTCGTCAAGCCGGACGTGCCCGCCGTCTTCACGGAGTTGCTGCTGCCCGCCGCGGACATGACGTTTCCCAACGCCTTCGAGCTGGAGCATCTGA
Source organism: Dongiaceae bacterium (assembly GCA_050180895.1). GTDB lineage: Bacteria > Pseudomonadota > Alphaproteobacteria > Dongiales > Dongiaceae > JBGPEQ01. Next base: position 21,090 of record JBFXDS010000012.1, on the reverse strand, counting down.
CCGGCGGCACGACCGATCGCCTGCCCGCCGCCCTGGACGCCGTCGATGCCCTGCGCACCCGCATGCGGCCCGGCGCGCTCGTCGTCCTTACCAGCCTGCTGCGGGCGGACGGGCCGGCCGACCGCATCGAGGTCCTGGCCGTCTCCGGCGAGGGTGCCTGGCTCGTCGATACGCCGTATCACGCAGGGCCGCCGCACGGCGCCGGCGACTGCTTCGCCGCGCTCTTCCTCGGCCACTACCTGAAGTCGCGGTCGGTCGAGGCGTCACTCGCCCGCGCGGTTTCGGGGATCCATGCCGTGCTGGCGGCGAGTGCCGCCGCAGGCGCGGCAGAACTGCGGATCGTCGCGGCGCAGGACCAGCTGGACCCGGCGAGACCGCTGTTCCGGCCGACCCGGGTCCGCTGACGGCGCCTCAGGCCCGCTTGCGCTCGGACGAAGGCCGCGCGTCCGCGATGTAGCCGCGCACCAGCCGCTCGGCAATCTGCACGGCGTTGAGCGCCGCGCCCTTGCGCAGGTTGTCGGAGACGACCCATAGCGAGAGGCCGTTGGGGATCGTCGGGTCCTTGCGGACGCGGCTGACATAGACGGCATCCTCGCCGGCGCATTCGACCGGCGTGACATAGCCCTCGTCCTGGCGGAAATCGACCAGCGAGACGCCGGGCGCCTTGCGCAGGGCTTCGCGCGCCTGCTCGACGGTGATGGGGTTCTCGAACTCCACGTTCACCGCCTCGGAATGGCCGATGAACACGGGCACGCGCACACAGGTGGCGGCGACGGCGATGTCGGGGTCGAGGATCTTGCGCGTCTCGACCTGCATCTTCCACTCTTCCTTGGTGGCGCCGTCCTCCATGAACACGTCGATGTGCGGAACGACGTTGAAGGCGATCTGCTTGGTGAACTTCTTCCGCTCGGGCGTGGCGTTCATGTAGATGCCGCGGGTCTGCTCGAACAGCTCATCCATCCCTTCCTTGCCGGCGCCGGAGACCGACTGATAGGTGGCGACGACCACGCGCTTGATCTTGGCGAGATCGTGCAGCGGCTTCAGCGCCACCACCATCTGGATGGTCGAGCAGTTGGGATTGGCGATGATGTTCTTCTTGGCATAGCCGGCGATCGCCTTGGCGTTCACCTCCGGCACCACCAACGGCACGTCCGGGTCCATGCGGAAATGGGACGTGTTGTCGATGACGACGCAACCGGCCGCCGCCGCGCGCGGGCTGTGCACGGCCGACACCTTGGCGCCCGGCGACGACAGGGCGATCTCGATGCCCTTGAAATCGAAGGTGGCGAGATCGCGGACCTTCAGCGTCTTGTCCTCGCCGAACGAGACCTCGCGGCCGATCGATCGCTCCGAAGCCAGCGCGATCACGTCGTCGGCCGGGAACTCGCGGTCGGCCAGCGTCTGCAGCATCTCGCGGCCGACATTACCCGTCGCCCCGATCACTGCCACCTTGTAGCCCATCGTCACTTCTCCACGCGTCGCTCAAAAACAGAAAGGGCCGCTCCGGGCGGCCCTTCCGGTACCCAGAGCGAAAAAGAATCAGCCGCCGGTCTTCGTCGGCGGCGGGACAGGCGTCGTGCCGTCGGCATCGGTCGTCATCACCGGCGAGGTCTGCACGGTCATCTGCTGATGGCCGGCACAATCCGCCGCGGCCGGCAGCGCCGCCGCGATGATTGCCAGGGCGAACAGCGAGGCAAGCAGTTTGGTCATGGGCGGGCCTCCTTCGTCAAGACGAGGGCTGATAGTAGCGGGTTGGCCCGCACCTGTCGAGCCGCCTCGACCGCTGCGGCCGTTCACGATCGGGAGAGCGGGTCGGCTCAGCCGGTTGCGCGAGCCGATTTGGCCGGCGGCAGCGGCGGCGGCAGGGGAAACGGCCGTGGCATCTGGGACACCGTCCCGTACTTCTTGATCAGCTGCTCCTTCGGGCAGTTGCAGGCGTCGGCGGGCGCCGCTGCCGCGATCAGCAACAGGGCCAGCCCCGTCGCGGCTATTGCGTATTTTGCCATGCCACACCGCCCGTTCCTGTCGCCTGCCGCAGGCAGGCGCCCTTCTCGCCTCGGCACTATACCACGCCGGCCGGATACCGTCCCGTCCCGGCCGGACCTTCGTGCCCCCGCACAGTCCGGCCGCGAACACTTCGGAACCTCGAGGCCTAGCCGCTCGCCGCGGCAACGATGGTCTTGGTCGGCGGCAACGGCGGCGGCAGCGGCAGGCTCGTCGACATGGGTGCCAACGTGCCCCGCTCCTTCACCGCGCTGCCCTTCGCGCACGGACAACCCCCGGCCATGGCCGGTGGTCCCAGGAGCGCGACGGCGCAGGCAACCGCCAACGCAGTCCGCAGGATTTTCATCACCCTATCCCCCATGGAGCACCAGCCGCGCTGCTGCTCCTGACCTTGCTTATACCATGGGCCGGATCGCCGAAGTCTTGTGTGCGGTGTGTCAAATTTGGGTCACGCCGCCAGGCGGTCGAGCTCCCGGAGCAGGGCATCGCCCATGCCGGTGGTGGAAGTCCGGGTCGCGCCGGGGGTGGCGATATCGGCAGTGCGGATGCCGGCAGCCAGGACGTTCTGCACGGCTCGGTCGATCAGGTCGGCGTCGTCGCCGAGGCCGAAGGAATGGCGCAGCATCATGCCGTAGCTGAGGATGGTGGCCAGCGGGTTGGCCATGTCCTTGCCGGCGATGTCCGGCGCCGAGCCATGCACCGGCTCGTAGAGCGCGCGGCGGCGGCCGGCGGCGTCGGCGGCGCCGAGCGAGGCCGAAGGCAGCATGCCGAGCGAACCGGTGAGCATGGCGGCGCAGTCCGACAGCAGGTCGCCGAACAGGTTGTCGGTGACGATGACGTCGAACTGCTTGGGCTGGCGCACCAGCTGCATGGCGCAGTTGTCGGCATACATGTGGCTGAGCTCGACGTCCTTGTACTCGGCGTGGAGCTTGGTGACCTCCTCGCGCCAGAGCACGCCGCTTTCCATCACGTTGGCCTTCTCGACCGAGCAGAGCTTCTTGCTGCGCCGGCGGGCCAGTTCGAAGGCGACGCGGGCGACGCGCTGGATCTCGGCGGTGGTGTAGACCTGGGTGTTGACGCCGCGGCGGCTGCCATCCGGCAGGGTTTCGATGCCGCGGGGGCTGCCGAAATAGACCCCGCCGGTGAGCTCGCGGACGATCATCAGGTCGAGGCCGCGGACCAGGTCGGGCTTCAGGCTGGAGGCGTCGACGAGCGCGTCGAAGACCAGGGCCGGCCGCAGATTGGCGAACAATTCCATGTCCTTGCGCAGGCGCAGCAGGCCGCGCTCCGGCTTCTTCTCGAACGGCAGGTTGTCCCATTTCGGGCCGCCGCAAGCGCCGAGCAGCACGGCATCGGCGGCCAGGGCGTCGGCCATGGTCTCGTCGGTGAGGGGGGTGCCATGCTTGTCGATGGAGGCGCCGCCGGCGAGGCCCTCCTGGATCTCGAAGGAGACGGCGCGCTTGCGGGCGAACCAGTCGATGACGCGGGCGACCTGCCGCATCACCTCCGGCCCGATGCCGTCGCCGGCGAGGATGAGGAGCTTCCTGTTCTTGGCCATGGGTCCGTTCTTGCGGGTGTGGTGTCGGGAGGGCGCCGACCTTAATGCCCCGCCGCGCCCTTGGCCACCCCGGGGGCGGAGCGCGGCCGAGGACCGCAGGCGATCGCGAAACGACGGATGGACCCCATGCCCAGCGGAGGAAAGGTTCACCGCCGAGACGCCGAGGCGCAGAGAGGCCGAGCCGGACGAAAGCAGCGGCGCCGCGCCGGAGAGGACGGGTCGGCGGCGCGGGTTCGGGGCAAGGACGGGATTCGCGCGATGGACCCCATGTCCAGCGAGAGAAGCTCTTTTCACTGAGGATGCGGAGGGCATGGAGACCGGTGGGTTACCAGCGGTGCGCAGAAGACGCATGGAACTCGCACCTCCACCGCCTCGGCGGACCTTCGGCAGGATGAGGACGGGCCGGGTCATCGAGGATTTTGAAGGATGAACCCCATGCCCAGCGGGACGGTCGCGCATCAGGGCGATCAGGGCGCGGACGCGGCGGGTGTGGGCGCGGGCTTCGGCCCGCAGGGCCGGACATGGGCCGAGTAGCCGCCATGGGTGAGGCGGGCGCGTCGCGCGCGGGCGAGACCCTCGGGCGTGTGCGGGCCGGTGCTGAGGCCGCCATGCAGGCGGCAGCGGCCGTTGGGCATGGCGGGTTGGCGGCATTCGCCGCCGCAGCGGGTGCGGGCGCCGCAGCGCGGGGCGGCGAGGAGATCGCCGGCGCGGTTGCCGTTCTTCAGCCGGCCGCGGCGCTCGGGTGGGAGGGAGCGGCAGAACTGCGGTTCGGCCCGACGCACCCCATGCCCAGCGGCAGTTGGGGCGGACGACGGAAAAGCGTGGCACTGAAGGGGGGTCATGTGAAGCTCGATTGTTCCTGAGACGTAACAAGAACATCTTACATGCCGCACGGCAGTCCTGTCAAATCCGATAGGGCTTCCCCTCAAGGCCGGACAGGCGTCACAACCCGCCATAGGGTCGAGACTCGACCCACGATCCGGTCGCTCCGCACCCGCCTAAGCGAGGACCGCCATTGTCGAACGGGCAAGCATGTAGAGGGCGACGAGGATAATCACCGCGGCGAATATGATGTTGAGCGTCCGCTTCCGGGCGGCCAGACGTGCCCCGAGCCTGATGCCAGCCACGCCACCGACAATGCCGCCGGCGATGAATTGCGCCGCGAGCTGCCAATCCACCAGGCCCGACAGCGCATAGTTCACCGCCGTGGTCAGGCCGAAGGCCCCGACCGAGAACAGCGAGGAGCCGACGGCATTCAGGATAGGCATGCCGCTGCCGAGCATGATGCCGGGCACGATCAGGAATCCGCCGCCGATGCCGAAAAAGCCGGAGATCGCGCCGGTCATGAGTCCGATGGCGATGAGGCGCACGGCGATCGCCGGATTGATCCGCACGCCGGGATCGCCGGCCTGGGCCTTCGGCCGCAACATGGCGACGGCGACGGCGATCATCACCAAAGCGAACAGAAACAGCAGATGATCGCCGCCGATCCGCTTGCCGAGGCTGGAGCCAAGATAGGCGCCGGCCACGCCGGCGGCGGCGAACACCATGGCGCAAGGCCACTTTACGTTGCCGCTGCGCGCATGGCCGATGAGGTTGGCGAAGGCGTTCGCCGACACCGCCAGCGCGCTGGTGCCAATCGCCAGATGGGTGGACGGAACGCCGACGACATAGAGCAGGAGCGGCACCGCGAGGATCGACCCGCCGCCGCCCAGCAGGCCGAGCAATGCGCCGACAACGCCGCCGGAAAGGATGGCGAGGATATCGATCATGAGTCCGTCACGCTCGCAGATGAACGGCGGCGCTCACTCACCCGCCCGGCAAACGCCATCCCCCGCTTGTCGCTTCAGCCAGCCGCCCGCCGCGCGCGGTTCCAGGGCATGAACCCGAGCACCCGCGCCAGACCGCAGGTGCCGGTGATGCCGGCGAAGATCAGCCCCGCGCCGACGAACGCGCTCAAGGCGGCGAACCACGGCGACACGATCAATGCCAGGAGCAGGCCCAGCAGTATCAGGCCGCCGGCAGCGATCTGCACTTGACGGAAGAGCTCGAGCGGCGCGCGCGGATCCACGATGGTCGGCAGCCCCGCCGCCTTCCATGCCTCCAGGCCGCCTGCCAGTGCGTAGGCCGACTTGAACCCCGCAGCCGCGAGGCGGTCGGCATGGACGGTGGTGCGGTTGCCGGTTCGGCAGTGGAACACCGCGGCCTTGTCGCGGTCGCGACTGAAATCCGTGCGATCGACGGCGGAGAGCGGCACCGAGCGGGAACCCGGTATGCGCTCGCGCGCATGCTCCGAAGGTTCGCGAACGTCGATGAGGATCGCGCTGCCTTCCCCGAGGCGGCGCTGGAGCTCGAGCGGATCCAGGGGATAAAGCACGGCAGTCATGGCTGTTTGGACCTCTTGCGGCGGGAGGGGGCACAGTAGATGTCGGCCAGCAGCTGCATGACCCTTGCCGCCTCGGCGCTGGCGAGACGGTAATAGATCGTCTGCGCATCGCGGCGCGTGGCCACCAGGCGATCGTCACGCAGCCTGGCCAGATGCTGAGACAGCGCCGACTGGGACAGACCGATCGCGGTCACCAACTCGCCGACCGCATGTTCGCCCTCGACCAGCTTGCACAGAATCATCAGGCGATGCTCGTTGGCCAGCGCGCGCAGCAGCCTTGCCGCGGCGCTGGCGTTCGCGGCGAGACGGGCAGGATCGAGGTGCGACAGCTTGGGCATGGCTCTGTATATCAGTTGAAGCTTAATTAGTAATAACTTATATACACGTCAAGGGCCGGCTGTCGCAGGCCCACCGCAGAGGGACCGACCAGCGTCATGACCCCGATCGTCCAGTCGTTCTTTCACGATCCGACCTTTACGGCCTCGCATCTCGTCGTCGACCCGGAGACGAAGGAGGCCGCCGTGATCGATCCGGTGCTGGATTTCGATCACAAGTCCGGCCGCACGGGGACCGTCTTCGCCGACCATATCCTGGCGGCCGCGGCGCGCGCCGGCGCCCGTATCGGCTGGGTACTCGAAACTCATGCCCATGCCGATCACCTGACGGCGGCGCCCTATCTGAGCGGAAAGACGGGCGCGAAGATCGGAATTGGCGCCGCCATCATCAAAGTGCAAACGGTCTTCAAGCCGATCTTCAATGTCGTGGATATGCCGACCGACGGCAGCCAGTTCGATCATCTATTCGAGGACGGGGAGCGCTTTCCCATCGGCCGGCTCTCGGTCGAGGTCATGGCGACGCCCGGCCATACGCCGGCCTGCGTCAGCTACAAGGTGGGCGACGCCGTGTTCGTCGGCGACACGCTGTTCATGCCGGACTACGGCACGGCCCGCGCCGACTTCCCGGGCGGCGATGCACGCATGCTCTATCGCTCGATCCGCCGTGTGCTGGCCTTGCCCGCGGAGACGCGCTTGTTCCTGTGCCACGACTACGGCGCGTCCGGACGCCAGGGCTTCGCTTGGGAAACCACCGTGGGGGAGGAGCGGGCCCGGAACATCCATGTCCATGACGGCATCGGCGAGGAAGAATTCGTCGCCATGCGCCGAGCCCGCGACAAGACCCTGGAGATGCCGGTGCTCATTCTGCCGTCGATCCAGGTGAACATGCGCGCCGGGCAGTTCCCCGCTCCGGAGCCGAACGGCACGGTCTATCTCAAGCTGCCGGTCAATCGGCTGTAGCCCCGATCAAGAGGACGCAAGCGACGGGCGACCGTCTACTGCCGGGCGGCATTTGCCGATGCCGCAACGTGATCGCTCAGACTCAGCCCTGCAGCATCTTGAAATAGACCGTGGTCGCGGCAGGTGTGCCGTCGGGCCACAGGGCGTAGTCCGGGATCTGGCCGACCGCCTGCCAGCCCTGGCGGGCATAGAGGCGCTCGGCGTCGCCGCTGGCGGTGTCGAGCACCAGCAACGTCTTGCCGGCGGCGAGGGCCGCGCGCTCGGCCGCGGCGAGCAGCGCGGCGCCGATGCCCTGCCGCCGCGCCCGCCGATGCACGAGCATCTTGGCGATCTCGCCGCGATGCGGCTGGTTCTCGGGCTGAGCCCAGATGACCTGGACCGTGCCGACGATCGCTCCTGCCGGGTCCTCGGCGACCAGCACCACGCGCTCGCCGCGCGCCAGGCTCGCGGCCGTGCCCTGCCAGAACGCCGCCGCCTTGGCGCGCGTCATCGGCAGCAGGAAGCTGACGCCCGCGCCGCCTTCCACGCAATCGATCAGCACGTCGCTCAACGCCTGGAACTCGCGATCGCCGATGGCGGACAGGGCGCGGATGCGAACAGCGTCGGCCATGATCATCGCCGGGGCACGCACGAGCGCTCGGCGGCGGCGACGACGATGTATCGCGCGGGCTTTCGCGTGCGGTTGCGGAACGCCGTGGGCGCATCGAGCCGCATGGCGAGGCAGTCGTCCTCGCCGAGGCGATGGGTGACGCCGCCGGCCGTCACTTCAATGCTGCCGCTCCGTATCCAGATCTGCTGGTGGATGTTTACGTCGCGCGCGCCGGTTTCGTAGGCCACGCGCGCGCCGGCCGGCAGGACGACCTCGACGATCCGGATCGGCGAGGGAAAGGCGGCGGGCGAGATGTTGCGCCTGACGTAGCCGGATTGCGGATCGCGCCAGGGCGTCCGGTCGGCGCGCCGCGACACCGGGTCGGCCGGCGCGCCCGCATCGTCGAACAGCGTGGCCAGGGCCACGCCGAGTCCCGTGGCGATCTTCTCCAGCACGACCGCCGTGGGGCTGCTCTCCCCGCGCTCGATCAGCGAGATCATGGAGCGGCTGACGGCGCACCTCGCGGCGAGCGCATCGAGGCTCATGCCGCGCTCCGCGCGCAGCGCACGCACACGAGCCGCGATGCGGGCGTTGACGTCGGACGTGCCGGCGATCGCCGCTTTGTCCTGCATATTGGACATATTTGTCCAGTAAATCAGAAGAGAGTCAACCCCGGCATATCTCTGCAGAACCACCCTGCGTCCTTCGACAAGCTCAGGATGAGGGAAAATCTTTCTGGCCCGAGAAAATCCCTCATCCTGAGCTTTGCCGAAGGACGCGATCGATCCCCCTTTGAACCTCTCTTTACGACCCGTTAACGATGTTTCGCCAGAACAGGGAGCCACCACGGCAGGCTTCCACCCACGAACCGGAGACCGGAACCATGTTTTCGAAGGACAGCAAGGCCGGCGCGCCCGAGGCGACGCCGTTCCCGGCAGACGCCGCGCGGCGCAGCAACGGCAGCGCGGCGCCGTCGATCATCAGCCGCGACCTGAAGATCAAGGGCGACCTGATCTGCAACGGCGACATTCAGATCGACGGCGAGGTGGAGGGCGACGTGCAGAGCCGCTCGATCACCGTCGGCGAGGGCGCGGACGTGCGCGGGAGCATTTCCAGCGACAACATCCGGATCTGCGGCTCCGTCAACGGGCAGCTCAAGGGCCAGTCGGTCGTTCTGGCGAAGACGGCCAAGATCGTCGGCGACGTCATCCACCAGACCCTGGCCGTCGAGCCCGGCGCCTTCTTCGAAGGCCAATGCCGGCGGATCGATGGAAAGGCCGGCTCTGCGCAGAAGGCCGGTTCTTCGAAGTGAGGCGCCGGCTGCATCATGCCGCCATCGACGGCGGCCTGATCGGACCGCGGCGCGACTGACGACCGGCCGGCGACGGCCTGATCGATCGGGGGTTCGCGCGCAGCCGGGCTGCAACCCGGGACTGGCCTTGCACGCCTCTATCCAGGAAACTGCCGCGGCAGGTAATCTGCGAGCGGGGCCCGACGATGCGGTGTAACGTCCTCCCCGCAGGGAGCCGGCGGGCGATGCTGGCCCTGGGACTGGCGGTGGCGATGAGCGGGATCGATGCGCCCAAGGCGGACGAGCCGACGGCAGCCGGACGCGAGATGCTGGCGGCGGCGGAGCGCGGCGACGCGGTCGCGATCCGGCGGCTCGCCGCTGCCGGCGCGCCCCTCGACCTGACCGACGCGGCCGGGCGGACGCCGCTCCTGCTCGCGGTGGAGAAGGACCATCGCGACGCGGCCCTGCTGCTGATCGACGCGGGCGCCGACATCAATGCGCAGGCGGCCAACAAGGATTCGCCCTGGCTGCAGGCCGGCGCGCTCGGGCGGACCGAGCTGCTGCGCGCCATGATCCCGAAGAAGCCGGATTTCGCCCTGCGCAACCGCTATGGCGGCAACGCCCTCATCCCCGCCTGCGAACGAGCGCATGTCGAGACCGTGGCGCTGCTGCTGACGACGGAGATCGACGTGAACCACGTCAACGACCTCGGCTGGACGTGCCTGCTCGAGATCGTGATCCTGGGCGACGGCGGCCCGCGCCACATCGAGGTGGCGAAGCTGGTCCTGGCGGCCGGTGCCGACCCCAACCTCGCGGACAAGGACGGCGTCTCGCCGCTGGCGCATGCGAGGGCCAAGGGGCAGACGGAGATCGCGCGGCTGATCGCGGCGGCCGGGGGACGATAGGCTATCCTGCCGAGCTCGCTGTTCGGTCCGAAGGTCATCGAGCGGGTATTGGGTACGAAGGCCGACGAGCAGGGCGGTGACCTTCGACAGCAGGCGGCGGCCGGCCGTGTCGATCAATCCGGTCGCCGACTTCAGCGCAAACGCGGTTCAAGGAGTCGGTCACGGCGTCCGGATCATGCCGGCGCAGGTAGGCCCACATCGCGTCGGCGTAGAGCTTGGCTGCGCGACTTCTTCAGGCGGCGCGCCAGCTTCTCGGCCTCGCGGAAGATCGGATCGGAATGGAGATGACACAAGTTCGCGAGTCGAATCAATTGCTTGCAGGGGATTGGGATGACCGACGTGCGTCCTTCGACAAGCTCAGGATGAGGGATTTTCTTCGTGCCAGTAAGATTTTCCTCATCCTGAGCTTGTCGAAGGACGCAAGATGGTCCTGCAGAGGCCGATCAAACCGGGCCGTGGACGTAGCCGTAGCGCAGGTTGGAGCGCGCCGCACCGTTCCGCCGGTACTCGTCCTTCAGTTGCGCGAACCGATCCGGGTTGGGGCCGATGTCGGTGCGCCTGCCGATGTCGTAGTCGTAGAGCGCGGCATTGGTGCCGCCGAAGATGGCCGCCTTGACCGGGCCGTCGGCCGGGCCGAGCGGCGGAAAACCGTATGCTTCCTGCATGTCCTCGGGGATCTCCAGGCGGCGCAGGGCCTCGATCTGCCACTGGGGCGATCCGGTCCACACGGCGTCGGTGCCCCACACCACCCGGTCGTAGCCGAGGCCGCGCCCCATGATGCCCATGAGCGCGGCGCAGAGCCGGGGCTCGGCCATCACGCTCTGCGCGAAGAGCTGGCCGACATCGCCGTAGACGTTGTCGACGCCGTACGTCTCCGGGATCTCCGCGAGGTCGGAGACCCAGGAGACGCGTCCGGTCTCCTGGAACTCCTGCCAGCCGTCCTCGGCGCTGGAGGCATGGCGGTAGCCGCTGTGATAGATGATGAAGTTGAGCTGCGGCCAATCCCTGGCGGCCTTGCCGACGTCGGCGACGTCGGCATGCGGCAGGAGATGCGGCCAGCGCTGCGCCGTCGTCTTCGAGAACAGGCCCTTGTGCACGCAGACGTTCCTGATGCCGTACTTCACGCACAGCTCGTAGGCCTTGTAGGTGACCGCCTCGTCGTCCATGCGCCAGGGATGCCGCGCCTGGTCCTTGTTGGTGTTGTCGCCGACGGTGTAGCCCTTGATCGATTCGGGCCGGCGCTGCAGCGAGGCCTCGAGATGATCGAGCCAGCCGTCCCAGCCGGGCGTGAAGATCGCATGCGCGAACATGCGCCGGCTTCCCGCTTCCGCATTCACCCGGTCGCGCGCCGCGATCATCATCTCGTTGGTCAGGAACCAGTCGCGCGGGATCTCCGACGGCGAGCTGGAGACGAGCGCGACCTTGGTATCGCTGTCGAGATAGATCTCCTTGACGTAGTTGTCGAACTTCAGGTCCTCGAGCGTCTGCGGCTTGCCGGCCAGCGCCGGGTTCCAGCCCGCCTTGCCGACGGCCTCGCGCGCCCGCACGAAATTTTCCAGGCGCGTGTCGTCGCGCAGGAAATGCGTGTGCATGTCCATGATGAACTGGTCGGCGAGGGCGGCGGCGCGCGCCTCGGCCAGCTCGGGCGTGGCGGCTTCGGCGCGGCTGGCGTCGAAGACGGACCCGAACGTCTCGTTGAGGGCGACGAATCCGGCCGCCATGCCGGCGGCGGTCTGGAAGAAGGCGCGCCGGCTCAGGCCCTGCGTCCTGCCGAGCTCGTCGCCTGTGGCCAGCAGCCGGGCCTCGACCTCCTTCTGCTTGCCGCTCTGCGGCGGCGGGCTGAACTCGTCGCTCGACACGATGCGCGTCGGAATCGGCGTCGGATGCGGCAGCAGCTCGGCGGGAACGAGTCCGGCGATGTCCTCGTCGGTCAGAAGACCCATGGCGATCCTCCCTGCGGGTGCGACGGCGCGGCGTTCGGGAGTCGCCGAAATTCTAGAGGTTTCCCGGATCGAAGGGAACGCGTTTGACGCGACGGGTGCGCCGGCAAGATCGCCCTAGGGATGCCGCGTGACGCTGCGGATCACGTAGCCGCCGGACTTCTCGTCCATCTCGATCGCGAGCTGGCCGCGCTTCTGCGCCTCCTCGAGGAGGTCGTTGAAGGAGCCGAAGCCGTAGTAGGACTCGTTGAAGCTGGGCTGGCGGCGCTTCAGGGTCTGCTTGACCATCGAGCCCCAGAGCTTGGCCGAATCGCCGCGCTCGGCGAACAGCTCCTCGACGGTGCGGCGCACGAGCTCGATCCCCTTCTGCGCGCGGTCGTCCGCGGCGGCGGGCGGCGTCGCCGCCTGCGCCGGCGGCGCGGCCTTCGCGGTCTTCGGGCCCGGCCGGCGGCGCTTGCGCGCCGGCTCGTCCTTCCGGACGAGGTCGTCGTAGAGGATGAACTCGTCGCAGTTGCTCATCAGCAGGTCGGACGTGGAATTCTTCACGCCGACGCCGATGACGGTCTTGGCGTTCTCGCGCAGCTTGCTGACCAGCGGCGAGAAATCGGAATCGCCGGACATGATCACGAAGGTGTCGATATGGTCCTTCGTGTAGCAGAGGTCGAGCGCGTCGACGACCATGCGGATATCGGCCGAGTTCTTGCCGGACTGGCGGAGATGGGGGATCTCGATGAGCTCGAAGGCGGCGGCGTGCATCGCCGGCTTGAACTCCTTGTAGCGATCCCAGTCGCAATAGGCCTTCTTCACGACGATGCTGCCCTTGATCAGCAGCTTCTGCAGGACGAGCTGCATGTCGAAGCTGGCGTAGCGGGCATCGCGCACGCCGAGCGCGATGTTCTCGAAATCGCAGAACAGGGCGAGGTTGCGCTCACCGTTCACGGACAGGCTCCCTTCGGATACGTCGAATCATCCTTGCATTGAACCGCAAAGGCGCAAAGACGCAACGGTCTATGGGTTTCCTCCCTGCACGATCATTCGTGCGTCCTTCGACAGGCTCAGGATGAGGGGGAATCTTGCTGGCATGAAGAAAGACCCTCATCCTGAGCCTGTCGAAGGACGCACAGTGACGTTCCCAATCTCCTCGGCAGGCGCGAGCTGGAAGCGCTCGAAGCGGTGCAGCTCCTCCTCGATGCGGCGCTTGTGCAACTTGGCGGCGCCGCGGCCGATCCAGGTCCATTTCTGCAGCAGCAGCTTGCGGGCGGCGCGGTCGGTCTTGAGGTCGAGGGCGGCGACGATCTCGTCGCCGACGAGCACGGGCAGGGCGAAGTAGCCGAACAGGCGCTTCTCCTTCGGCACGTAGGCCTCGAAGCGGTGATCGTAGCCGAAGAAGAGGTTGAGCCGCTTGCGCTGGATGATCAGCGGATCGAACGGCGAGAGGATATGGACGGGCGCCGCGGCGGGATCCGGCGCCTCGTCCAGCGCCTCCGGGCGCGCCCAGTGCTCCAGCTTCGCGGCGCCGTCGAGCGCGACGGGCACCAGCGCCTTGCGGCGCACCCGCGCCTCGATCAGGCGGCGCATGGCCGGCTTGCGCCGGGCGTCCTGGAAGCAGACGGAGTCGAGGCTGACGACGCCCTGCGCGCGCAAGGCGCGGTCGAGCAGATAGTCCAGGATCGCGCGCTCCGACGCCGGGCGGGGCCGCTTCTCCCAGCCGAAGTGCCGGTCCATCAGCTCGTAGGTCTTGAGCATGCCGGCGCGCGCGCTGATGGTGAGGACTCCGGTGTAGAAGGCGAGCTGCAGCGCGCGCTTCGACGGCTTGCGGCTCGCCCACTCGTGATCCTTCTCCACCAGCACGTCGTCGTCGATGTCGCGGATGGTGAGGGCGCCGTTGCGGCGGATGCGGCCCAGCACCTTGCGCAGCTCCCCCCTCGTGACCCCGGCGTACCACTTGTGCGGACTCAGGCTGTGATTCCTCATGGCGCCGAGGAAGAACGGCAGGTCGCGCACCGGCAGGTAGGAGAGCGCATGCGTCCAGTATTCGAAGACCGTCTTGTCGACGCTCTGCGCCTGGCGCAGATGCTCGCGCCGGTAGTCGGGGATGCGCGTATAGAGGATGTGGTGGTGGCAGCGCTCGATCACGTTGATGGTATCGATCTGCACGTAGCCCAGATGCGCCACGGCCGCGTGCGTGGCGTCGGGCCCGTCGCCGAACGGCGCGACGGAATCGAGCCGCTGCGCGCGCAGCCAGAGGCGCCGGGCCTGGATGTTCGCGAGGGCATGGGGCTTGGCGGCGGCGCGGGGCATGGGCGCGGCTGTCGTCGAACTCGGCGCAGGCGTCGTCAGGACGGCATCACGCAGGGGACAACCTGACGGCTGTGACGGCGGTAGATGCGGAAATCCGCGTCGGTGGTGAGGAGCACGGCATCGGCGAGCGTTTCGGTCATGCGCACGAGGCAGGCATCGGCAAGGCTCATGGGCATTTGCGCATATTTCTGCAAGAGACTCAGCACCGGCTCGAGGTTGCCGTCGAGATGAAAGGCCGCAATCAGGGCACGGCGGCGCAACAACGCTGCGAGCGCGGGTGCGCCATTCCGCCCCAACAGATGGAACGCTTCGGACAGGACAGCGTCGCAGGTGCTCCAGGGCGGTGGCAACCGCTGCGCCTGCGCGGCGGCCCACCGATGATGGCCGTCGCGGCGGCTCAGCAGCGCGACAACAAAGCTGGCGTCAACGAGGACGCTTGCGGCCATAGCCCGTGGCCTTCAAATGGCGCTTCCGCTGCGCGCTCAGATCGGCCGGCAGGCGATCGACCGAGCCGATGAGATCGGCGATGGCAGCGAGCGACGCCGGATGGCGCCACGGCGTCGCGGCGGCCCGCTGCAGGCGCTCGCGCACGACATCGGACTTCGAGATCTTGCGCGCCTTCGATTCCGCTTCGATGTCCTGCGCCAGCGCTTCGGGCAGGCGCACGGTGAGCGTTTCCATGGGAGTAGCGTATTACGAGTCTGCCAGAAGTGCAAGACACCGGCGGCGTACCGCCGAGGGCTCCATCATGGATGCGGACCTGCTTCCGGACATGGACTCGCGCGGGGCGTCCCCTCCGCCCCGCCCTACGTCCACAGCCAGGGCTGCGACGCGCGGTTCTTCGACTCGAAGGATTCGATGGCGGCGGTCTTCTCCAGGGTGAGGCCGATGTCGTCGAGGCCGTTGAGGAGGCAGTGCTTGCGGAAGGGGTCGATGTCGAACGTGATGCAGCCGCCATCGGGGCCGCGGATTTCCTGCTTCTCCAGGTCGACGGAGATCACGGCGTTCTCGCCGCGCTCGGCGTCGTCCATCAGCTTGTCGACCTCGCTCTGCGGCAGCGCGATCGGAAGGATGCCGTTCTTGAAGCAGTTGTTGTAGAAGATGTCGGCGAAGCTCGGCGCGATGACGCAGCGGATGCCGAAATCGAGCAGCGCCCAGGGCGCGTGCTCGCGGCTGGAGCCGCAGCCGAAATTGGCGCCGGCGACGAGGATCGAGGCCTTGCGGTAGGCGCGCTTGTTGAGGACGAAATCGAGCTTCTCCGAGCCGTCGGGATTGTAGCGCATCTCGTCGAACAGGTTGCGGCCGAGGCCGGTGCGCTTGATGGTCTTCAGGAACTGCTTGGGGATGATCATGTCGGTGTCGACGTTGATCATCGGCAGCGGCGCCGCGATTCCGGTGAGGCTGGTGAACTTTTCCATGGGGACCGTCAGTAGTTGTTGGGGTTGCCAGGGGAGACCGCGCCAGTGCCTTCGACCTTGCCGTCCTTGAGCCACTGGATCAGGTCGCCGTCCTTCTGCACCTCCCAGCAGGACTTGGGATCGGAGCCGTACTGGAAACACATGGCGTCGCCCTCGACGGCCCAGATGCCGGTGTAGCCGTCGCCCTTGATCATGCCGTCCTGCTGGTAGAACTCGGCATAGGCGCCGCTGCCCTCCATGGTGCCCTGCACGGTGTTGCCGGAGACGGCGGCGCGGATCTGCGCGCCGCTGAGCTCGTCGGCGGCCTGCACCGGGCCGACCGCCAGCACGACCGCGACCGCAGCGGATAGACAGCACAGGGTCCTGCCGCGCATGCGCCCACCTCCCAACAAACAAAAAAGCACCGCGAGCTGCCTGGTCATTCCACGCCATGCGCCTGCACCGGTGCGACGCCGGAGGGTAGCAACCGAAGCCAACTACCGCAATATCGGGGTGGAGGCGACCTGCCCGTCCCCAATCTGCGTGACGGGTCAGGCCTTGGCCGGGAGGCGGAGGGAGAAGCGGGCGCCGCCGCCGGGGGCGTCGTCGACGGTGAGGCGGCCGCCATGGGCGGCGAGGATGCGGCTGACGATGGCGAGGCCGAGGCCGGAGCCCTCGCCCTTGCGGCGGTCGGCGCGCCAGAAGCGCTGGACGACGCGGTTGCGCAGCTCCGGCGGCACGCCGGGGCCGCGGTCGCTGACATGGACGGCGGGCTCGCCGGTGACCTCGATCTCCACTTCGGTGCCCGCCGGCGTGTGCTGCAACGCGTTCTCGATCAGGTTGCGCAGGGCTTGGCGCAGGGACTCGGCGTTGCCGCGCACGGCGACCGACGCGGCGGCGCCCGTCACGGCGACCGCGCGGCCGCGCTTCAGCGCCAGCGGCGCCAGCGAGGCCGCCACGTCGACGGCGATCGCCTGCAGGTCGGCGGTCTCCTCGGCCGAGACCGCCAGCGCCTCGAGCTGCGCCACCGACAGCAGCTGGTTGACCAGCCGACTCATGCGCGCGACGTCGGCGCTGAGCGCCGCCGCGACCTCGCGGTTCTCGAGCGCGTCGAGATGCGTCGCCAGGATGGCGAGCGGCGTGCGCAGCTCGTGCGCCGCGTCGGCGGTGAACTCGCGCTGCATGCGGAAGCCCTCGTCGAGCCGCTCCAGCGCGGCGTTGATGGCGACGACCAGCGGCCGCAGCTCCGGCGGCAGGCCGGCAACGGGCAGGCGCACGTCGGTCGCCATCGGCGAGATGCCGGCGGCGCGGCGCGCCAACTCCTGCATCGGCGCCAGGCTGTCGCGGATGGTCAGCACGCCGAGGATGAGGACCGCCGCCATCAGCGGCAGCATGATCGGCAGCACGTCGTCGGTCAGGGTGCCGAGCATGGCGAGGCGGCCGGCGTCGCCGGCGGAGCGGCTGTCGGCGACCTGGATGAGGACCGGCCCGGCCGCGGTGAGCCGCCAGGCGAAGGCATTGACCCGGACATTGCCGTCGTCGTCGGTGGCGGTATCGGCGAAGACGCCGCTGCGCCACTCGCCCGGCGCCTTGCCGAGGCGGGCGACCGCGGCCGTGCTGGAGGCGGCGAGGACGCGTCCATCGGCGGCGCGCACCACATAGTCGCGCAGGTCGAGGCCGTCGGACAGGGCGAGGCCGACGGCCCCGTCGGCATCCTTCTCCAGGCCCTCGGCGATGGCGTCGATGGCCTTGCCGAGGCGCGGGGCGTGGAGCTCGACCGTGTCGGCCTGGTGGCGCGTCGACATCATGGCCATGCCGACGACGAACATGAGGACGAACAGGGTGGCGAGCCGCAGCGACAGCCGCAGCTGCAAGGAGGTGGCGCGGCCCGTCATGCCGCGCGCTCCGCCAGCAAGTAGCCGACGCCGCGGATGGTATGGATGTCGAAGGCGGCGCCCGCCGTCTCGAGCTTCTTGCGCAGGCGCGAGAGGTGAGCCTCGATGGTGTTGGAACCGACCGCCTCGTCCATGCCGTAGACGCCGTCCTCGAGCGCGGTCTTGGCGACAACGCGGCCGGTGCTGCGCAGCAGCAGCTCGAGCAGCGCCAGCTCGCGGCGCGACAGCATGACCGGCTGGCCGGCGATCTCGACCGAGCGGGACACCGTGTCGAAGCCGAGGTTGCCGACCTCGAGGCGCAGGCCGAGCGCGCCGCCGGGACGGCGCAGCAGCGCCTTCAGCCGCGCCACCAACTCCTCCATGGCGAACGGCTTCTGCAGATAGTCGTCGGCGCCGCTGTCGAGACCGCGAACGCGGTGCTGCACGCCGTCGCGCGCGGTGAGAATCAGGATCGGTGTGGAATCGCCGCCCTGGCGCAGGGTCTTGAGGACCTGCAGCCCGTCGCCGTCGGGCAGCGCCAGATCGAGAATGCCGGCGTCGTAATGGGCGGCGCGGAAGG
Organism: Dongiaceae bacterium; assembly: GCA_050180895.1. Lineage (GTDB taxonomy): Bacteria > Pseudomonadota > Alphaproteobacteria > Dongiales > Dongiaceae > JBGPEQ01. Next base: position 2,970 of record JBFXDS010000012.1, on the reverse strand, counting down.
CGGCCAGAGCCTCGTCGACCAGGGCCACGCGGTCGACGACGAAGCCGACATCCTTCAGCCCCTTGGCCGCCAGATCGGCCAGGCGATCATTGTCTTCGACCAGAAGCACGCGCATCCGAGCCTTCCGTCATTCGATCGCACTCGGGCCAGCCTACGGGCCAATCATTGATATTTAACCAAAAGCGCTGCGGCCGATCCGGTGGACCGGCCGCAGGCTGGGGCGACGAGGATCAGGAAGGGATTACATCGACTTATCGCTGGGTTGGCGTGTAGTCCCTGGGTTGCAGTTCGACGGCGCTCGCCATCGACAGTGCCGACTATGCCATCCCAAGCTTACGCCAACCTGACAGGGCGCGGAGATTCAATCAGTTAGCAGAGATTAACAATGACCGCCGCCGACCGGCGCGGCGCTTGTCTTCCGCTCCGCAACCATGCCACTCTGCCCGACATGGCATCGAAGCAGACGACATTGCGCCTGTGGTGGTGGCCGACCTGACCGGCGGCCGCCCCTTGTTTGCGATCTGACAATCCAAATGGGCCGCCGCACGCGAAGGCGGCCTTTCTCGTCTCAATTCTCCGACCGCCCTCCGCGCCGTCGCCGTCGCCGCGAGGAGGCAACATGACAAACAGCGTCGATCACCGGCAGGCCTTCGATTTTCGCGAGACCGTCCCCTGGGGGCGCAATCGAGAGGAATATGCGGCCTTCTTCGAGCTCGCCGCCCTGCCGCCGACGACGCGCATCCTCGACTGCGCCGCCGGACCGTCGAGCTTCGCGGCCGACATGGCGGGACGCTGCCGCCGGATCGTCGCCATCGATCCGCTGTATGGCTGCAGCGCAGGCACGATCGCCGGGCGAGTCGAGGAAACCGCCGCGCTCATGCTCGATGGCCTACGCCGTGCGCAGGCGCGTTTCGTCTGGGACCTCTATGGCACGCCGGAGACCCTGATCGCGGCCCGCCGCGCCGCCATGCAGCGCTTCCTCGACGACTTCGGGCAAGCGGCCGGCGTCGGCCGCTACGTCGCCGCCACCCTGCCGGCCCTGCCGTTCCGCGCCGGCACGTTCGATCTCGTGCTCTGCTCGCATTTCCTCTTCCTCTATGGCGGCTTGCTCGATGGCGCCTTCCATGCTCGGGCCATCGAGGAGATGCTGCGCGTCGGCCGCGAGGCGCGGGTCTTCCCGCTGCTCGGCCTCGACGGCGAGCTGTCGCCGCATCTCGAGCCGGTGCGGCGACGCCTCGAAGGACGCGGCTGCGTCAGCGAATTGCGCCGGGTCGACTACGAATTCCAGAGGGGCGGCAACCGCATGCTGTGCGTGCGCAGGAAACCGGATTGAGTCTCGCGGACCGGCGCCCGCCGGACGGATCAGAGCAGCTCGCGGATATCCGTGAGGCGACCGGTCACCGCCGCCGCCGCGGCCATGGCCGGGCTCATCAGGTGGGTACGGCCGCCGCGGCCCTGGCGGCCCTCGAAGTTGCGGTTCGAGGTGGAGGCGCAGCGCTCGCCGGGCTGCAGCTTGTCGGGATTCATGGCCAGGCACATGGAGCAGCCGGGCTCGCGCCACTCGAAGCCGGCTTCGACGAGGATGCGATCGAGCCCCTCCTCCTCGGCTTGGTGCTTCACCAGGCCGGAACCGGGCACCACCATCGCGTTCACGCCGGCCGCGACCTTGCGGCCTTGTGCGACCGTCGCGACCGCGCGCAGATCCTCGATGCGGCCGTTGGTGCAGGAGCCGATGAAGACGCGGTCGATCTTCACCTCGCGCAACGGCGTGCCGGGCTTCAGGCCCATATAGTCGAGCGCGCGCTCCATCGAGCGGCGCTTCGCCTCGTCGCTCGCCGCGGCCGGATCGGGCACGGCGCCGGTGATCGGCAGCACGTCCTCCGGGCTGGTGCCCCAGGTGACCTGCGGCGCGATCTCGGATGTCCGCAGCACGACCTCCTTGTCATAAGAGGCGCCGGGATCGGAGGGCAGCGTGCGCCAGTAGGCGACGGCCTGCTCCCAGGCGCCGGCCTTCGGCACCATCGGCCGACCCTTGAGATAATCGAAGGTGATGTCGTCGGGGGCGATCAGGCCGGCGCGGGCGCCGCCCTCGATCGACATGTTGCAGACGGTCATGCGGCCCTCCATCGAGAGGCCGCGGATCGCCTTGCCCGCATATTCGATGACGTGGCCTGTGCCGCCGGCGGTGCCGATCCTGCCGATGATGGCAAGGATCAGATCTTTGGCGGTGACGCCGAGCGGCAGGTCGCCCTCGACGCTGACGCGCATGTTCTTCGCCGGCTGCTGGATCAGCGTCTGTGTCGCCAGCACATGCTCCACCTCCGAGGTGCCGATGCCGAAGGCGAGCGCGCCGAAGGCGCCGTGGGTCGCCGTGTGGCTGTCGCCGCAGACGATGGTGAGGCCGGGCTGGGTGAGGCCTTGCTCCGGCCCAATGATGTGGACGATGCCCTGGCGGATATCGGTCATCGAGAAGTACGGGATGCCGAAGTCGCGGCAGTTCTTCTCGAGGGTCTCGACCTGGATGCGCGACTCCTCTTCCGTGATGCCCTTGCTGCGGTCGGTGGTGGGCACGTTGTGATCGGCGACGGCAAGCGTGGCGTCGGGCCGGCGCACCTTGCGGCCGGCGACGCGCAGGCCCTCGAAGGCCTGCGGACTCGTCACCTCATGGACGAGATGGCGGTCGATATAGATGAGGCAGGTGCCGTCGTCCTGGCGATGGACGAGATGGCTGTCCCAGATCTTGTCGAAGAGCGTGCGGGGCTTGGGCATTGGCGTATTCCTGGTGCGACGACTCCGGAGTCTCGACTACAGACGTTGGATCAGCGCCGTGCGTCCTTCGACAGGCTCAGGATGAGGTGTGTTCTTCGTGCCCTGAAGACCGTTCCTCATCCTGAGAGCTTGTGAATGTTTGGGGTGGGAGTGACGATTTTTTGGATTGCACCGGAATTGCCATGGTGATTCCGTCGACCA
>JBFXDS010000011.1:115000-161405 GCA_050180895.1 Dongiaceae bacterium | reverse complement strand
ATACATCTCGTCCGCCTCGAACACCGTGAAGTCCCGGTATTCCGACGCCAGCGCCTGCGTGAATGCAGTCCCGCCCGTGGGTTCGACATTGCGAAGCTGCTCGATGTTGCTGGCGCAACCCGCCAGCAAACCCACCGTCCCGAGCATACCGATCAACTGAACCAGTCTCATAGTCCCCTCCTTAACCGAGCTTGCATCCGCCGAAGCCGGACGGCTGCATTCAAGTACCAAATCACTCGACCACTATCTGTCTGTCCACTCCGAACTCGCGGCATCGCGGCAAATTGCCGTCATGCCGTGCTTAGCATGGCAGGCGGCGTCTGTCGCTCGTTGCCCCCGCTTGCCATGTTATTGGATAACGATCTCGACGCGCCGGTTGGCCTGCTCGCGCACGCCGTCCGCCGTCGGCACCGCCGGCTCGCTTTCGCCGCGGCCCGCCACCGTGATGGTGTTGGCGTCGACACCGCCGGCGATCAGCGCCTCGCGCACCGTATCCGCACGACGCAGCGACAGCGCCATATTGTACTCCTCGGCGCCGGCGCGGTCGGCATGGCCGGTCGTCGAGATGCTCACCGCGCCCGTCGCCGCGGCGTCGGCGAGCACCTGATCGATCACCGCCTGTCCCGCGGCCGTGAGGTTCGCCCGGTCGAAATCGAAGAGCACGATGTAGGCGTTGGGCGCCGCCGCCTCCGGCGTTCCGCCCTCGAGCTCCTCCATCGCCCTGAGGAATTCGTCCCGGCATGCCGCGACGTGGTCAGGCTGATGATTTTCTTCCTGTTGCTCCACCCAGCAATCGAAGCGGGCCTGGGCGCGCGCCGCCAGCTCGGGGTTGCTCTCGCGCGCGCCGACATCGAGCTGCCGCATCAGGCGTCCACGCGCCGACGTCAGCTCTCCGACCTTCTCCGGCGGAAGGTCCCAGATCCCCAGCTCTTCCGGCAACACGACATCGCCCTTGGACGCGGCCAAGCCCTTGCGGGCAAAGTAATGTGCATCGACCCAGTCGCCCATCTCGTCGGCCTCGAAAAGCACGATCTGGCGATATTCTTCGGTCAACGCCTGCGTGAAGGGGGTGCCGCCCGAGGCCTGGACGTCGCGAATCTGATCGATATCACTGGCGCAGCCAGCGAGGAAACCGAGCGTCCCGACGACGCCGATCAGCTTCGCCAATCTCATTAACAAGACCCCTCCCCAAATCCAGCCGCGCGCGAATGCTAAATCGGCCGACGCACTACCACCAGGGATGACGCGGCACAAACACTAAAAAAACACCGTTGGTTCCCCAGGGATCGGGCGCGGTGCCGCGCCGGTCATCGCGCTGAAACCGCCGCCAAATCGGAAGGAAAGTTTGCCTGCCGTCCCCAGGAACGTCAATGGAGGGGTGGTCCGGCCAGGAAGCGGATCGCCGGATTTTCCGGCTTTGTGGTATTTTTGCCACTGGCCTGTGGCCGATCAGGGCCGGCGACGCAGCGGGATGACGACCGGCAGCGCGCCGCCCTCGTCGGTCTCGGCCGCGGCGACCTCCACCACCGGTCCCGCGGCGGCTGCGGCATCCTCGGGATCGTGGGTGACGAGCAGGGTCGGCAGGCGGCGGCTGCGGGCGTGATCGAAGACGGTCTGACGGAAGCGTTGCCGCAGACGCAGGTCGAGCCGTCCGAAGGGCTCGTCCAGGAGCAGCGCCCGCGGTCCCGACAGAAGGGTGCGCAGGAGAGCGACGCGCGCACGCTGTCCGCCCGAGAGCGTGGCCGGATCGCGGTCGCCGAAACCGGCCAGGCCGGCGTCGCTCAGCGCCGCATCGATCCGGACCCGCCGCGCCTCGCGGCCGTCCGGTCCGGGCGGCAGCCCGAAGGCGAGGTTCTCCGCGACCGTCATGTGCGGGAACAGAAGGTCGTCCTGGAACAGGATGCCGATCCGCCGCCGTTCGGGCGGCAGGGCGGAGATCTCGACGTCGCCCAGGCGGATGCGCCCGGCGGCCGTGAAGGCCGGGTCGAGCGTGCCGCAGACGAAGGCGAGCAGGCTCGACTTGCCGCAGCCGCTCGGTCCCATCACCGTCGCCGCCTCGCCGGGCGCCACGGTCAGCGAGAGCGGCCCGATCAGGACGCGGTCGGCGAGCGCGATGCGGACGCCGTCCAGAGCGAGATCCCCGGCGCTCATGCGCTGCCCCGCGCCGGAGACGGGAACGGACGGCGCGCCGGCAGCAGGACGGCGAGCGCGAACAGCAGCAGCGGCAGCAGGGCCTGGACCAGGGCATAGAGGCCGATGACGCGCCGGTCGGCGCCGGCGGCGCGGCCGACCGCCTCGGTCGTCAGCGTGCTGAAGCGGCCGGCCCCGGCGAACAGCGTCGGCAGATATTGTCCGGCGCTGACGGCGAATCCGATCGCCAGGGCGACCAGCACCGGGCGGCGCAGCAGCGGCAGCTTGATCCGCCAGAAGACGCGGGCCGGCGCGGCGCCCAGGCAGCGCGCCGAGCGGGCGTAGCGCTCGTCGAGGCTGCGGAAGGGGTCGGCCAGCGACAGGAAGACATAGGGCAGCACGAACAGCAGGTGGCTCCAGGCGAGGCCGAGCCAGCTGCCGTCCAGGCCGGCGGCGACGAGCAGGACCTGCAGCCCGAACAGGAACGATACCTGCGGCACGAGCAGCGGCGCGTAGATGAGCCACAGCCCGCGCCCGGAGACGCGCAGGCCGTGCCGCTGCTCGTTCTCGAGGCAGCCGAGCGCGAGGGCGAGCGCGCACAGCGCCGTCGCGGCGCCGAGGGCGGCGGTGGTCCAGATCAGGCGGCCGAGGTCGCCGGCCTCGCGCTGCCAGCGGGCGATGCTCCATTCGGTCGGCAGCACGGCCGGATAGCGCCAGCGCTCGGCGACCGACCAGACCGCATTGGCCAGGAGGCCGAGCGCCGCCAGGGCGACCAGGGCGAGGACCAGGAGGGTGACGGCGGCGCGGATCCCGCGGCCTGCCCCGCCGCGGCGGCCGGCGGCGATCCAGGCGCGCCCGAGCCGGCCGACGACGGCTTCGGCCGCGCGCCAGGCGGCGATGGCGCCGACGACGATCAGCAGCTGCAGCAGCGCCCCGGCGGCGGCGGTGAAGCGCATGGCCAGGTCGGCGTCGCCGAACCAGCGCATCAGCAGGACGGCGAGGGGCGGCGGCGTCGCCGGTCCCAGGATCAGCGCCATGTCCACCACCGACAGGCTGTAGGCGATGACCGCATAGACCGGCAGCCGGATCTGCGGATAGACGCGCGGCAGCACCGCCTTGAGCCATCCCGTCACCGGCCCGTAGCCCAGGCTGCGGGCGACGGCGAGACTCTCCTTGACCTGCGCTTGGCCCATGGCGGCGATGGTCATCAGGAGAAGGTAGGGCACTTCCTTCACGACCAGCCCGAGGGCGAGCGCCGCGCCGAGCGGATCCTGCACCGTCGGCAGATCGGGCGGCGTGGTCCAGCCGGTCGCCCAAGGCGAGAGCAGCCGCACGAACCAACCGCTGGGCGCCAGCAGGAAGGCGAGGCCGAGCGCCACCGCGGCGTGCGGGACGGCGAGCAGCGGCGCCAACGTCCGCTCGATGGCGCGAAACAGCCGCGTGCCGTGGGCGGCGGCGCAGAAGAGGACGACGATGGCCAGGGACGCGGTGCTGGCAGCGAGGCCGCTCGTCAGGGTCAGGCGCAGGGCCGATGGCAGCTCCGGCGCCTGCAGCAGCCGCTGCCAGGGCTCGAGGCCGAGCCGGGTCGCGCCGAGGACCGGCAGCCAGCCGAAGGCGGGCAGCGCCGTCCCCAGCAGCCCGGCGGCGACCGGCGCGAAAAACAGCGCCAGAGTGAGCGCGGGAACGGCCCGCAGCAGCCTCGACCCGCGCCGGCGATGGGGGCCGACCGCGGCGACGCTCATTTCGCGTAGCGTTGCCGCCACGCCGCTTCGAGGCGCGTCATCCAGGACGGGTGCGGCTCGAGCAGGACGGGGCCGAGCGCGGCCGGCGGGAGCGTGGCGATGCCGAGCGGCAGGGCCGCGAACTTGTCGCGGTCGGCCGGCGTCAGCTTGTCCATGGCCAGCACGGTCGGATCGCCCCACACGGACGGGTCCTGCTTGCGCAGCTGGGCCTCCGGCGAGAGCAGGAAGTCGGCGACGACCATGGCCGCCTCCTTGGCGTTGGCATTGAACGGGATGGCCACGAAATGCGTGTTGCCGATGGTGCCGCCGTCGAGCACGTAGGTGCGCACGGTGTCCGGCAGCAGGCCCTGGGCGATGGCGGAGGAGGCTTCCCCGGGATTGAACGACAGCGAGATGTCGATCTCGCCGTCGTCCAGCAGCTGGCGCTGCGCCTGGTCGTTGGCCGGGAACGTCGCGCCGCCGCGCCACAGGTGCGGGTGCAGCCGGTCGAGCCAGGGCCATAGCGGCGCCGTCGCCGCGGCGAAGTCGGCGTCGGTGGCCGGCCGTTGCAGCCTGGCCGCCTCCGGCGTCAGGCCGTAGAGCGCCTGCTTGAGGAATGTGCTGCCCGTGAAGTCCGGCGGCGCCGGGTAGGTGAAGCGGCCGGGATGGGCCTCGGCCCAGGCGAGGAGGGCGGCCATGTCGCGCGGCGGCTCGCGCACGCGCGCGGTGTCGTAGAGGAAGACGATCTGCGCCATGCCCCAGGGAACTTCGAGCCCGTCGACGGGAACGGTAAAGTCGACCCGCGTCGACGGCTTGCCGATGTCGACGAAACGGTCATTGGGCAGCGATTCGGCGAACGGGCCGAACAGCAGCGACTGCGCCTTCATCGCTGCGAAGTTCTCGCCGTTGATCCAGATGAGATCGACACTGCCGCCGCTGGTTCGGCCAGCGGCCTTCTCGGCCAGCACGCGGGCGACCGCATCGGCCGTGTCGGCGAGCTTCACATGATCGAGCCTGATGTCGTACTCGGCGGCGACGCGGCCGGCGACCCATCCGACATAGTCGTTGATGCGCTCGCTACCGCCCCAGGCGTTGAAATAGACGGTCTGGCCGCGCGCCCGCGCGACGACGTCGGCCCAGACGATCGGCTCGGCGGCTGTCGCGGCGCCGGCCCAGAGGGCGGCGGCCAGCAGCAGAATCGTAAACTTCCGTAGCTTCGGCATCGCGTATCCCTCGCCGCAGGCTGCGACAGTAGCCCGTCGCCCCGGCGCGGGCCAGCAGCCCCATCCCGCGCTCACGCCGCTTTGATCGTGGGCCGGCCGCCGACTATGATCGGGCCGCCTCGTCCAGTCCGGGATGCTGCCGAATGTCCGCCAACACAGCCGACACTATCGTCATCGCTGCCGACCGCCTGCGCCGGTTCACGCAGGCAGTCTGCCGCCGGGCCGGGTGCGACGTGGAAGAGGCCGCGGCGATCGCCGGTCATCTGGTCGATGCCAACCTGGCCGGCCACGATTCCCACGGCGTGGGCATGCTGACGGACTACGTGCCGGCCATGCGCGACGGGCGGCTGCGGCTCGGACGCCGGGCCCGGGTGGTGCACGACCACGGCGCCGTGCTGGTCATCGATGGCGGCCGCGGCGTCGGCCAGATCGTCGGCCGCGAGGCGATGGCCCTGGGAATCGCGCGCGCGCGGCAGCAGGGCGTCGCGCTCGTCGCCCTGCAGCAGACGCACCATCTCGGCCGCATCGGCGCCTGGGCGGAGCAGTGCGCCGCCGCCGGCTGCGCGTCGCTGCACTATGTCAACGTCATCGGCCACCGGCCCTATGTCGCGCCGTTCGGCGGGCGCCAGGGGCGGCTGGCGACCAATCCGGTGTGCATCGGGCTGCCGCCGACGGATCGGCGGGCCGTGATCCTGGACATGGCCACCAGCAAGGTGGCGTTCGGCAAGGTGAAGGTGGCGCGCAACAGGGGCAGCCCGGCGCCGGAAGGCGCACTCATCGACGCGGCCGGCGCGCCGACGCGCGATCCCGCCGTGATGTTCGCCGATCCGATCGGCGCCCTGCTGCCGTTCGGCGAGCACAAGGGCTACGGTCTCGCGCTGATGTGCGACCTGCTGGCGGGCGCGCTGGCGGGCGGCGGCACCAATCGGCCGGAGACGCAGGCCAGCAACACCATCATCAACAACATGCTGTCGGTGATCGTCGATGCGGCGGCGGTGACGAGCATGGCCGCGCTGTCGGCGGAGGTCGATGCGCTCTGCGCCTGGGTCACGTCGTCGCCGGCGCTGCCGGGGACCGCCGAGGTGCTGCTGCCCGGCGAGCCGGAGGCGCGCGCCCGCGCCGCGCGCGAACGCGACGGTGTGCCGCTCGACCGGACGACCTGGCGGCAGCTGCTCGATATCGCGAAGCAGCTCGGCTGCGCCCCGGAGGACATCCCCGGCGCCGCGCTGGCGTCTTGAGCCTTGCGGCGGCCTGCCCTATAAGCGAGGCGGGACGCGGGTGTAGCTCAATGGCAGAGCAGAAGCTTCCCAAGCTTACGACGAGGGTTCGATTCCCTTCACCCGCTCCAGGCTTTCCCGGATTTTCTGCAGGCGGACCGGCCGGTGACGCGGATGCGCTGCGGTGACGGCAAGGTTGGTTGCGCCGATTGCCGGATCTGAGGTCCTCCCCGAGGTCTGACGACGCGCGGGCGGCCGAGCGTCGGGCGGCGGAAGCATCGCTAGGACAGGCGAGAGCGAGGGGTTCGGATGTCCCAGGCAAGTCTCAGCGGTCGGCTCGATCGTCCCGTAAGCGCGGCGGCCGATCATATCCTCGGGCCCGCCAACGCCGCCATCACGCTCGTCGAGTACGGCAGCTACGACTGCCCCCACTGCCGGGCGGCCAACGAGCGCATCGCCGAGGTCCGCAATCAGCTGGGCGAGCGCCTGCGCTACGTCTTCCGGCATCGGCCGATCACCGGCAGCGACATCGCCCGCCGCGCCGCCGAGCTGGCGGAGCGCAGCGGCGATCCGGAGAGCTTCTGGGACGCGCACATCAAGCTGATGACGCGCTCGCAGAGTCTCACCGAGGACGATCTGCGCGCCGTCGCCGACGATCTCGGCCTGGCGGACGAGGATACGGACGAGGCTAGGGAGAAGACCCGGCGGGCGAAGGCGCGGGTCGAAGCCGACATCCACAGCGCGCGCGCCAGCGGCGTGATGTTCACGCCGACCTTCTTCATCAATGGCCGCCGCTACGACGGGCCGTGGGACGAGAGCTCGTTCGCCGATGCGATGCTCGGCTCGCTGGGTCATCGCGTTCGCTCGGCCGCGCTCGATTTCGCCAGCTGGGCCCCCTCGACAGGCGTGCTGCTGCTGCTGGCCTCGATCCTGGCGGTCGCCTTGGTCAATTCCGCTGCCGGGCCGGCCTTCGACGCCTTCTGGGAACAGTATCTGGGCATCGCGCTGGGCCAGGCCGGCTTCCGCATGTCCCTGCGGCATTGGGTCAATGACGGGCTGCTGAGCATCTTCTTCCTGGTCGTCGGCCTGGAGATCAAGCGCGAGTTCACCGTCGGCCATCTCGCCAGCCGGCGCTCGGCGGCGCTGCCGGTCGCCGGCGCCCTCGGCGGCATGGCGGTGCCGGCGCTGCTCTATCTGCTGGTCATCCCGCAGGGGCCGTGGTCGCACGGCTGGGGCGTGCCGATGGCCACCGACACCGCCTTTGCCGTGGCGCTGATCGTGATGCTGGGCGCACGCGTGCCGGTGGAGCTGCGCATCTTCCTTACCGCCGCCGCCATCGTCGACGACATCGGCGCCATCGTCGTGGTCGCCATCTTCTATTCCGGTGACCTGCATCTCGGCTATCTCGGCGCCGCCGCGGCGACGACCGTGGCGCTGGCGCTGCTCAACCGGTCCGGCGTCTACCGCGTGCTGCCCTACATGCTGCTGGGCGTGCTGCTGTGGGCCTGCGTTCATGCGGGCGGGCTGCACGCCACCGTGGCCGGCGTGGTGCTGGCGCTGTTCATCCCGACGCGCCCGCCGCCGGACCTGCATGCGCTGATGACGCAGGCCAACACGATCATGGCGGCTGAGACCCGACGGGGCGACAAGGTGCTGCGGCACGGACCGTCGCTGCCGGCCTTGCGCGCCCTTGATGCCATCCATGACCGGCTCGAATCCCCGGCCGACCGCATGCTGCGCCATGTCGAGCCCTGGTCGAGCTATGTCGTGCTGCCGTTGTTCGCGCTGGCCAACGCGGGAGTCGCCCTGACGACAGACGTGTTCGATGGCCGCGAGCCGCTGATGCTCGCGACCGCCATCGGACTCGTGATCGGCAAGCCGGTAGGGTTGGTGCTGGCGTCGGCCCTGGCCGTGCGGCTGCGCGCCGCCGTCAAGCCGGCGGAATATTCATGGTGGCAACTCTGCGGCGCCGGCGGGCTGGCGGGCATCGGCTTCACCATGTCGTTGTTCATCGCCGGCCAGGCCTTTCCCGCCGAGTCCGATTTCGCCGCCGCCAAGATCGCCGTCTTTGCCGCCTCGGTGCTGTCGGCCGTCATCGGCGTGGCGCTGCTGTGGTCGGCCCGGCCGGTCGCGGAGGAGGACGGCGCGCCGGCGCCATCGCCGTAGCGGCCGTAACGGCTATGGTTCCTGGGTCGACGATTTGCTAAGGGTTCGTCGCGAGTTGAGTGCTTCAGGAGCGGACGCATTGCAGGCTCGCCTGTGCGTCCTTCGAAAGGCTCAGGATGAGGGGAAATCTTGCTGGCACGAAGAAAAGCCCTCTTCCTGAGCTTGTCGAAGGACGCACGATGCCGATCCGGCTCATGTGATTCGCAACGAGCAGAGCGCGCGTTTGGCAGCATCCGGTTTTCCCAATGATCGACGACCCGCCGCTCCTGACCATACGCCGCAGATTCCCGCGCCCCGATCGCGCGCTCCTCGCCGCCTTTGCCGAGACGCCGGCCAGTTTCATCGTCGATGCGATGGGCGGGCGCGGCGCCATGGACTGGCGGATCAAGCCGCTGCCGGGCACGCCGCCGCGCTTCGTCGGCGCGGCGCTGCCCTGCCTCAACGGCCCCGCCGACAATCTGGCGCTCTGCGCCGCCGTCGCCGTCTGCGAGCCGGGCGACGTCCTGATTGCGGCGACCGATGGGTACACCGGCTGCGCCGTCGTCGGCGATCTGGTGCTGGGGATCGCCCAAAATCGCGGCGCGGCCGGGATCGTCACCGACGGGCTGGTGCGTGACCTCGCGGACATGCAGGCACTCGCCTTTCCCTGCTTCGCGCAGGGAGTCTCGCCCAACTCGCCGGCCCGCAACGGTCCGGGCGCCGTGGGCCTGCCGGTCGTCTGCGGCGGCCTGCGGGTCGAGGCCGGCGACATCGTCGTCGGCGACCCCGACGCGGCCGTCGTCGTGCCGCAGGCGCAGGCGGCGGCGGTCCTCGCCCGGCTCGACGCCGTGCGCGCCAAGGAGGCGAAGATGCTGCAGGCCGTGCGCGGCGGCCTCAAGGAGCCGAGCTTCATCGCGGAGCTGCTCGCCGGCGCCCGCGTCCGCTACATCGACGAGTGAAGGAAAGTTTGGACCGGCGTTCTGCGTGCTTCGACAGGCTCAGCATGAGGTCTTTTCTTACCGCCACCAAGATCTCCCCTCATCCTGAGCTTGGTCCCCGGGTCAAACCTGGGGAAGGGCGCACTGCGGTCATGCCGTCGTGACGACCGCACCCGCTTGGCGCCGTCGCGGCCACAGCATCGCGGCCATGCGCGCGCTGGCGCGGACGGTGTTGCCGCGGCCGATCTTCGATTTCGCCGACGGCGGCGCAGAGGACGAAGGGACTCTCCGCCGCAACGAGGCGGCCTTCGCCGCGGTCGAGCTGCTGCCGCATCCGCTCAGCGGCGCCGGCGAACGCGATCTCTCGACGACGCTCTTCGGGCACCGGCTGGCGCTGCCGGTGATCGTCGGGCCGACGGGCCTGGCCGGCCTGTTCTGGCCCGCCGGCGAGTGCTGCGCGGCGCGCGCCGCCGCGGCGGCGGGCACGGCCATCTGCCTCAGCCACGGCTCCGTCTGCAGCCTGGAAACGTTCGCCGCCGCCGCCGCGCCGCCGCGCTGGATGCAGGTCTTCATCTACCGCGACCGCGGCTTCACCCGCGAGCTGACCGAGCGCGCGGCGCGGGCCGGGTTCGATGCGCTCGTGCTGACCATCGACAATCAGCTGCTCGGCAACCGCGAGCGGGACCTCCGCAACGGCTTCGCCATCCCGCCGCGCTTCCGCGCCGCCGATCTCGCGGGCATGGCGCTCAAGCTGCCCTGGCTGTGGCGCATGCGGCGGGAGCTGCCGCGCATCACCTTCGGCAACTATGTGCGGCCCTGCGAGATCGCCGATATCCGCACGCTGGCCGGCCGCATGGCGTCGCTCCTCGATCCCGCCATGTCCTGGGTGGACGTCGACGAGCTGCGCCGCGCTTGGACCGGACCGCTGCTGCTCAAGGGCGTGCTGCATCCGGCCGAGGCGCGGGCTACGCTGGATCATGGGATCGACGGGCTGATCGTCTCCAACCATGGCGGCCGCCAGCTCGACGGCGCGCCGGCCTCGCTCGATGCGCTGCCGGCGGTCGTCGAGGCCGTCGGCGGCCGCATCCCCGTGCTGCTCGACGGCGGGGTGCGGCGCGGCGCCGATGTCGTCAAGGCGCTGGCGCGCGGCGCCGCCGCCTGCCTCGTCGGCCGGCCCCAGCTCTGGGGCCTGAGCGTCGCCGGCGAGGCGGGCGTCGCCCATGTGCTCGACATCTACCGGCGCGAGATCGACCGGGTGATGGGCCTCTGCGGCGTGGCGCGTATCGCCGACATCGGTCCCGACCTCATCTTCCGGCGGCGGTGACCGAGACCGCCATTGTCTCAAGAAGATTCACCACAAAGCCACGAAGGGCACAAAGGACGACCTAAAGCAGGAATTCGCATGTCGGGACACACCCAGGCTGTCATTCCCGCGAAAGCGGGAATCCAGGGCAACCGCTCTGCAACTTGCCCTGGACCCCCGCTTTCCCGGGGGTGACGAACTCAGATGTGACGCGTCCAAAGCAAATCCTGCTTGGTCTTCGTGCTCTTCGCGGCTTTGTGGTTCATTTTCTGCTTGCGACAGCTGTGCGATAGACCAGGAGGACAGGATGCCGGACTTTCCCATCGTCGACAGCCACGTCCATCTCTACGACGTCAAGCGCCTGCGCTACGGCTGGCTGAAGAACGTGCCGAAGATCGACTGCACCTATCTGCTGGCCGATTTCGATCGCGCGCGCGGCGCCGTCCAGGTCGACAAGCTCGTCTTCGCCGAGGTCTGGGTCGACAAGGGCCTGCATCTGCAGGAGGCGGCGTTCGTGCAGGAGATGGCCGATGCCGATCCGCGGCTCTGCGGCATGGTCGCCCATCTGCCCGTGGAGAAAGGGGCGGCGATCGAGGCCGACCTCGTCGCGCTGAAGCAGCACAAGTCCCTGCGCGGCATCCGCCGCCTGATCGAGATCGAGCCCAACCCCACGTTCTGCCTCGAACCCGACTTCGTCGCCGGGGTGAAGCTGGTCGGCCGCCACGGCCTGACCTTCGACATCTGCGTCAAGCACTGGGCGCTGGTCTTCGGGCTCGAGCTGGCGAGGCGTTGCCCGGACGTGACCTTCGTCCTCGACCATATCGGCAAGCCCGGCATCAAGCATGGGTTGCGCGAGCCCTGGTGGGGCCAGATGCGGGCGCTGGCGAAGCTGCCGAACGTGGTCTGCAAGGTCTCCGGCGTCATCACCGAGGCCGACCACGCCGCCTGGACCAAGGCGCAGGTGAAGCCCTATGTCGCCCATGCCATCGACTGCTTCGGCTTCGACCGCGTCATGTACGGCAGCGACTGGACGGTATCGGAGCTGACCCACGCCTATCCCGCCTGGGTGGAGATCCTCGACGAGGTGGTGGCCGGGTCGAGCGCCGCCGAGATCCGCAAGCTCTATCGCGACAACGCGATCCGCATCTATCGCCTGCCGGCATAGTCGCGTCGCTCGCATCTCCGGGGTTGCGTCCTTCGACAGGCTCAGGATCCGCGCCGATTTGACGCTCTGCCGCTCCTATGGGTAAATCGCGGGCGCGCGCATGGAACGAGAATCAGAGAGCAGGCCGCCGGCCGCGCGCCGCGCCGGAACGGCCGCGCAATCCGGGAGGAGGGGAGAACTTCGATGACCTGGTCACCAAACCGCCGGAGCGTTCTGCAGGCCGGCGCTGCAATGCTGCTGGCAGGCGCCTCCATCAGGGGGGCCCTGGCACAGGATATTCCGGCCGCTCCCGAGGCCGGCGCCATCAAGATGGGCATCGAGCCGTGGCTGGGCTACGGCATCTGGCACATCGCGGCTAAGAAGGGGCTGTTCAAGGCCAACGGGCTCGACGACGTCGAGATCGTCAACTTCACCACCGACGCCGAGATCAACGCCGCGCTGGCGGCCGGCCAGCTGCAGTGCGGCAACATCGCCACGCACACGGCGATGGCCTTCGCGGCGGCCGGCCTGCCGATCAAGATCGCCGCGTTGCTGGACGTGTCGATGACGGCCGACGCCATCATCACGGCCGGCGGGGTGGGGTCGGTCGCCGACCTCAAGGGCAAGCAGGTCGCCTTCGAGGAGGGCACGACGAGCGACATCCTGCTGAACTACGCGCTCGCCGCCAACGGCATGAGCATCGCCGACATCGAGAAGGTGCCGATGCCCGCCGCCGATGCCGGTGCGGCGCTGCTCGCCGAGCGCGTGCCGGTGGCCGTCACCTACGAGCCCTATATCAGCCTCGCCAAGGCGCAGAGCGACAAGGTCGCGCTGCTCTATTCCGCGGGCGAGAATCCGGGGCTGATCTCCGACGTGTTCATCGTGCGCGACGAGTTCGTCGCCGAGAAGCCGGGGCAGATCGTGGCGCTGCTCAAGTCCTGGCAGGCGGCGCTCGACGACTACAAGGTCAACACCGAGGAGGGCCGCGCCATCATCGCCGAGGCGGTCGGCGCCAAGCCGGAGGAGCTGGCGACCGCCTTCGACGGCGTCGTCTACTACTCGCTGGCCGACAACAAGACGCAGCTGAGCGGCGACTTCCTCAACAAGGTGGTGCCGGAGGTCGAGGCGGCGGCCACCAAGGCCGGTCTGCTCACCAAGGACGTGGATATCGGCCAGCTGATCGACGCGCGCTTCATGGATGTCGCCGCCTCGTAATGCGATGGCCGGGGGCGGGAAGGTCCGCCCTCGGCGCCGCGCGCGGCGCTTGCAGGCATTCAGCGGGCGGATCTCTGCGGCCGAGTTCATCGGCATTGCCGTCGCGGTCTTCGTCGGGCTCGGCGTCGTCTGGTGGATCGTCACCGCCCTGGAGGTGATCGGGCCGTTGTTCCTGCCGTCGCCCGGCAAGGTCGTGCAGCGGCTCGACGAGCTGGCCGGCCAGGGCCATCTCGTCAACGACATGCTCATCAGCATCTACCGCATCTCCGTCGGGTTCCTGATCTCGTCGGCCTTCGCGCTGCCGATCGGCGTCCTGATCGGCTGCTACCGGACCTGGGAGGCGGCGATCGAGCCGCTGGTCGACTTCGTCCGCTACATGCCGGTCGTCGCCTTCATCCCGCTCACCATCTTCTGGGTCGGCACCGGCGACGCCCAGAAGTTCCTCATCATCTGGATCGGCACCTTCTTCCAGCAGGTGCTGCTGGTCATGGACAACGTGAAGTCGGTGCCGCGCGATTTCGTCAATCTCGGCCGCACGCTCGAGATGTCCGAGACGAGGATCCTGTTCCGCATCGTGCTGCCGTCGGCCCTGCCGGCGATCTGGGATTCGATGCGGATCAGCCTCGGCTGGGCCTGGACCTGGCTGGTGGTGGCCGAGCTGGTGGCGGCGACCTCGGGCCTCGGCTACCGCATCACCACCGCCCAGCGCTTCTTTCAGACCGATACGATCTTCGGCTATCTGCTGCTGCTGGGCGTTCTCGGCCTGACCACCGATCAGGCCATGAAGCTGGCCCACCGCCGGCTGTTCCGCTACCTGCGGACGCGCTGATGGCGGCGCCGAAGCTCGTCATCCGTGGTCTCGGCAAGACCTACCGCACCGACCGCGGCGAGGTCGAAGCCCTCGCCGGCGTCGATCTCGAGGTCGGCGAGAACGAGTTCGTCGCCCTCGTCGGCACCTCCGGCTGCGGCAAGTCCACGCTGTTGTCCATCGTCGCCGGCCTCGAAGGCCTGGACGACGGCGCTGTCGCCATCGACGGCGAGCCGATCACGGCGCCCGGCCTCGACCGCGGCGTCGTCTTCCAGAGCTACACGCTGCTGCCCTGGCTGACGGCGGAGGGCAACGTCGCCTTCGCGCTCGCCGCCGCCGGCCGGACATCCTCGGAAGTGCGGGCGATCGCGCGCGAGCAGCTCGCGCTGGTCGGCCTCGACGGCTTCGAGGACGCCTATCCGAACGAGCTTTCCGGCGGCATGAAGCAGCGCGTCGCCATCGCCCGCGCGCTCTCCTACCGGCCGCGCATGCTGCTGATGGACGAGCCGTTCGGCGCCCTCGACGCGCTGACCCGCCATCACATGCAGGAGCTGCTGACGCGCATCTGGGAGCGCCACCGCCTCACGGTCCTGTTCATTACGCACGATGTCGAGGAGGCCGTCTATCTGTCCGACCGCGTCGCCGTCATGAGCAACCGCCCCGGCCGCATCAAGACGCTGGTGCCCATCGACCTCGCGCGCCCGCGCCGCTACGACCTGCTGTCGACTCCGGAGTTCCAGCGCCTGCACCGCACCGTGCTCGATTCCATTCGCGAGGAATCGATCCAGGTGGCGCAGCTCGGCCGCGCGCTGGAAGGCTGAAGGAGTGCAATGACGGGTCCCACGGGCAGTGTCGAGGACGCACGGCGTCATTTCGCCGAGGAGCTGCGCTATGTCGCGCCGGTCCGCAACAACGAGGCGGTCGTCCGCGCCTTCGCGGCCGTGCCGCGCGAGCGCTTCCTCGGCCCCGGACCGTGGCGCATCTTTCCGTCGGGCCATGACGGCTGGATCACCGCGGACGACGATCCGCGGCACCTCTACCACAACGTCCTCGTCGTCATCGACGCTGCGCGCGAGCTCAACAACGGCGAGCCGAGCCTGTGGGCCTTCCTCTACGACCAGGTCGAGATCGCAGCCGGGGAGCGCATCCTCCATGTCGGCGCCGGCACGGGATACTACAGCGCCATCCTGGCGGAGATGGTCGGCCTCGCCGGCCGCGTCGTGGCGGTGGAGCATGACGGCGGACTGGCCGCGCGGGCTCGCGCCAACCTGGCGGCCTGGCCGCAGGCGGAGGCCGTGCATGGCGACGGCGCCGCCGTCGATCCGGGTCTGGTCGATCTCATCATCGTCAACGCCGGCGTTACCCACCCGGCGCCGGTGTGGCTGGAGTCTCTGGCCCCGGGCGGCCGGCTGCTGCTGCCGCTGACCGCCGACGACTGGTGGGGCGCCTTCCTCAAGGTCGTGCGCCGGCCGGAAGGTTACGCCGCCGCGTTCGTTTCGCGGACCGGCATCTTCCACTGCGCGAGCTTCCGCGATCCGGCGTCGGCGACGCGGCTGAGGCAGGCCTTCGCCCGCTCCCGCGGACGGCTGCCGGGGATCCGATCCCTGCGCCGTGATCCGGAAGCGCGTGACCGCAGCTGCTGGTATCACGGGCCGGGCTTCTGGCTGTCGAAAAACCCGCTGCCGGCGGAGCCGGACGCTCCGGCACGGCGCGGAAGCCGTGCTTGAAAGCTATATAGCGAAGATGATATATAGCAAAAATGCGATGGGCGGTTGAAACGCTCGGCGAGGCGGTCGATGCTGAGCTTGAAGCGCTGCCGCCGTCGCTTCGCGCAAGAATGCTTCGGCTGATGGAGATGGTGGAGAATGTCGGGCTCGAGAACATGCGCGAGCCGCATGTCAAGCATATAGAGGGCAAGCCGTGGGAATTCCGCGCGAAAGCAGCCGAGGGCATCGCGCGCGGGTTTCTATATCACGGCTACTGGCCGCCGGGTGATCGTTCTCCATGTCTTTGCGAAGAAGTCGGAGAAGACGCCGCGACGGGCTATCGAGGTTGCGCGTGAGCGGATGAAGAAGTGGAAGGAGAGCGCATCGGGCACCTAAGCCCATGCGAAGGCAAGTGCGAGAGAGGAGCTGCTGATGACAAGGCTCGTTGATCTCAAGCGACGGTGGATGGCCGACGCGAGGTTTCGGAAGGAGTATGAGGCGGCTGATGCGGAATTCCGTGTTGCGGAAGCCCTGATTCATGCGCGCATGCGGGCCAAGCTGACTCAGGCACAGTTGGCAAAGCGCCTCGGCACGACGCAGTCCGCTGTTGCGCGACTGGAAAGCGGCCGCACGTCACCCTCTGTTGCAACGTTGCGCCGCTACGCCTCGGCGACGGGTTCGCGGCTTGTCATCGACATCACGCCCGCCAGATAAGTCATGTAGCTGTGCTGTTGTATTGCCGGCAACATGCCGCGATATTCTCGACCCCCTCGGCCAGGAAACGATGAATGCGACGCGACGTCAGCCTGCATGATCTATCCGAACTGTCCCCGTCCCAGCGCGCGCAGCTGCTGGTGCGCTCCGAGGCCGATCTCGGGCCGATCATCGAGAAGGTGAAGCCGATCATCGCGGCGGTGAAGGCGGAGGGCGACGCGGCCCTGGCGCGCTTCGCCCGCGAGTTCGACAAGGCGCCGGTGACGGCCGACCGCATCGCCGCCACGCCCGCGGATTTCGACGCGGCCTTCGGGCAGGTCGAGCCGGAGGTGATCGCCGCCATCGAGTACGCCGTCGACGGCATCCGTCGTTTCCACGAGGCGCAGAAGCCCGAGGAGATGTGGATGAAGGAGATCCGGCCCGGCGCCTATGCCGGCGACCGCGTCATGCCGATCCCCTCGGTCGCCTGCTACGTGCCGCGCGGCAAGGGCTCGTTCCCCTCGGTGGTGATGATGACGACCATCCCCGCGGTCGTGGCCGGCGTCCCGCGCGTCGCCGTCGTCACCCCGCCCGGTCCCGACGGCAACATCGATGCCGCGACCCTGGTGGCGGCCAAGCTGGCCGGCGTGACCGAAATCTACAAATGCGGCGGCGCCCAGGGCGTGGCCGCCGTCGCCTACGGCACGCAGACGGTGCCGAAGATGGCCAAGATCGTCGGCCCCGGCAGCCCCTATGTCGTCGCCGCCAAGCGCCTGCTGTCCGACGTCATCGATCCCGGCATCCCCGCCGGCCCATCGGAGTCGATCATCCTCTGCGACGAGACCGCCAAGGGCCGCGTCGCCGCCCTCGACCTCATCGTCGAGTCCGAGCACGGACCGGACTCGTCGGCCTTCCTGGTCACCAACAGCCGCGCCGTGGCCGAGGCCGCGCGCAAGGCGATCCCCGACTACTGGCAGAAGATGGGCGAGCAGCGCGTCTCCTTCTCCTCGGCCGTGCTCGGCGGCCCGCGCGGCGGCATCGTGCTGACGCCGGACTTCGACCAGGCCATCGCCTTCGTCAACGACTACGCGCCGGAGCATCTGGAGATCCTGGGCAAGGACCCGTTCGCCACGCTCGGCCGCATCACCAACGCCGGCGAGATCCTGCTCGGCGAGCACACGCCGGTGCCGCTCGGCAACTTCGTCCTGGGCCCGAACGCCGTGCTGCCGACCTCGGGTCAGGCGCGCACCTGTTCGCCGCTGTCGGTGTTCGACTTCATGAAGCGGTCCTCGATCGGCTACGTCACCGCGAGCGCCTATCCCGGCCTCGCCAGGCACGCGAAGGTGCTCGCCGCCTACGAAGGCTTCGACGGCCACGCCAACGCCGTCTCCGGCCTGCGCGACAAGGCGCTGAAGCCGTAGCGGACATTCCTGGCACGGCGATGACCTAGAAACCGTAGGGGCGACCGGCCGGTCGCCCCTACGCACGTTCGTCGACGGCCGCGCGGCCTTCAGTCCTTCGGCTGCGCGACGATGCGCAGATAGGGCTTCGGCGCCTTCCAGCCCGCGGGGTACTTCTGCTTCGCCTGCTCGTCCGAGACCGAGGGCGGGATGATGACGTCCTCGCCCTGCTTCCAGTTGACCGGCGTCGCCACCGTGTGCTTGGCCGTCAGCTGGCAGGAATCCAGAAGCCGCAGCACCTCGTCGAAGTTGCGTCCGGTGCTCATGGGATAGGTCAGCGTCGCCTTCACCTTCTTGTCGGGACCGATGACGAAGACCGAGCGCACCGTGGCGTTGTCGACCGCCGTGCGTCCCTCCGAGGTGGTGCCGGCGCCGGCCGGCAGCATGTCGTACGCCTTCGCCACCGTCAGCTCGGGATCGCCGACCAGCGGATAGCTGACCTTGGCGCCCTGCGTCTCCTCGATGTCCTTCGCCCACTTCTCGTGGTTGCCGACGGGATCGACGCTGAGGCCGAGGATCTTGGTGTTGCGCTTGTCGAATTCCGGCTTCAGCCGCGCCATGTAGCCGAGCTCCGTCGTGCACACCGGCGTGAAGTCCTTGGGATGCGAGAACAGGATGCCCCAGCTGTTGCCCAGCCAGTCGTGGAACTTGATCTTGCCCTGCGTGGTGTCCGCCTCGAAGTCGGGCGCGGTGTCGCCCAATCGAATGCTCATGATGTCCTCCTCCGCCCTTGTCCTGTGTTGGGCGCGATTCATTAACCAATGATCCCGGCTCCGTCGAGTCAGATATATTTGAAAGCTGCCCCCGCAATTTTCGTTCGCGATTTGCCTGGCCACCCCGAGTCCCTTTGGCACACTCGGGATGGAAGGGAAACCTTGGTGGCAGTTCTCACGTCGGCGCGACGGCCGCGATGCGCTGCACGAGCGCCGGCTTCGGCTCCGCGACCTCCAGGTTCTCGTAGGCCACGACCGTCAAGCGCCCGCGCACGGCCTCCAGCAGTTCTCCCGGCCGCAGCAGGAAATCCGGATTGCTCGGCTTGCCAAAGCGCTCGTTGCCGAGTGCGAAAGTCTCGTAGATCAGGCAGCCGGCGGGCGCCACGCTGGCCACGATGTCCGGCAGCAGCGGCCGGTGCAGATAGTTGGTGACGATCACGCCGGCGAAGCGCCGGTCGCGCAGCGGCCAGGGCCCGTCCTCGAGGTCGGCGGCGAGAATGGTCGCGTCGGCCCTATGCAGGTCCGCAAGTCCGGAGACATCGCGGTCGACCGTGGTCACGGGGTGGCCGAGGTGGAGGAAGAATCGCGCATGCCGGCCGCCGCCGGCGGCCACGTCCAGCACCGCGCCGCCCGCCGGAACGAGGTCGGCGAACCGCCGGACCCAGGAGGACGTCGCGCCAGATCCGTGCATGGCAAAGGCTCTCTCCGGTTTCTCGCTGGTAACCAAGGGTTAGCACTCTCGACCAAGGAGTGCTTGTCCGCGGCCGATTTTAAGATATCTATAATAGGTACTAAGTGACTATTGTTTCTGACAAAGGTTCTGCATGATCTTGTTCGACCTCCGCTGCGCCAAGGGCCATGTCTTCGAGGCTTGGTTCCGCGACAACGCCGCCTACGACAATCAGGCGAAGGCGGGAGCCGTGAACTGCCCCGACTGCGGCAGCCGCAAGGTCGAAAAAGCGCCCATGGCGCCCCGCATCGGCAAGGGCAACGAGGTCGGCCGCCGGCAGATGGCGAAGGAGATGGCCGAGATGAAGCGGCAGCTGACGGAGCTGCGCGCCAAGGTCGAGGCCAACTGCGACTATGTCGGGGGAAAGTTCGCCGAGGAAGCCCGCCGCATCCATTACGGCGAGGTCGCGCACCGCGACATCTATGGCGAGGCGACCGACGACGAGGCGCGGGAGCTGAACGAAGAGGGCGTCGAGTTCGCCCGCGTCCCCTGGCTGCCGCGGCACGACAGTTAGCCGAGCAGTGAGTTGCGAGTATTGAGCTGTGAGCGCTGCTCACAGCTCAATACTCACGGCTCACGACTTCTTCGCCACCACCATGTAGTTCACGTCGAGATCGCGCGTCAGCGACCAACTGTCCGCCAGCGGGTTGTAGCTGACCCCCGTGATCTCCGCGAACCCCACGCCGTGCGGCCGCAGGCCGGCGGCCAGCTCCGATGGGCGCAGAAATTTGCGCCAGTCATGGGTGCCGACCGGCAGCCAGCGCAGGACGTATTCCGCGCCGACGATGGCGAAGGCGAACGCCTTGGCCGTGCGGTTGATCGTGGCGATGAACATCAGCCCGTCTTCGGCGAGGAGGTCGCAGCAGGCCGCGAGAAAGGCGGCGCGGTCGGCGACATGCTCGATCACCTCCATGTTCAGGACGACATCGAACGTCCGGCCGGCCGGCACCAGCTCCTCGGGCGTCGCCGCCCGATAGTCGATGGCAAGTCCGCCGCGCTCGGCATGCAGCCGGGCGACCTGCACGTTCCGTTCGACCGCATCGATCCCCGTCACCTGGGCGCCGAGCCGCGCCATCGGTTCCGCCAGCAGCCCCCCGCCGCAGCCGATATCCAGCAGCCGGAGACCGGCCAGCGGGCGGTTCTCCAGGGGGTCGCGCCCGAGATGCGCGGCGACGCGGTCGCGGATGAAGGCGATGCGCGTCGGGTTGAACTTGTGCAGCGGCCGGAACTTCCCCCGCGGGTCCCACCAGGCGTCGGCCATGGTGGCGAACTTCGCCGCCTCGACCGGATCGAGACTGGCGCTCGGCGCGGTCGTCGGCTCGCTGTCGCTGGGCGCGGAGTCGGTCATGGCATCGGGTTCCAACACTGTTGCGACGACGCAGCCGACGGCGAAGGCCGGGAGAGGCTGCCCGGCAGTCGCCGAGGGCGGATTCCGCGGCGGAATTCCGGTGCAGCCTTGCCTCCGATTACCCGAGTGAGTATGGATACGCGCCGCCTGCGCGGCAACCGGCGACCGGCCGAATACCCGCCGCCCCTCGAAGGATCCAGATGGTCCCGCAGCCGAAGAAGCCGCGCCTGGTGATGAAGTTCGGCGGCACTTCCGTGGCCGATCCCGAGCGCATCCGGGCGGTCGCGCAGCGGGTCAAGCGCGAGGTCGACGCCGGCGCCGAGGTGGCGGTGATCGTGTCGGCCATGGCCGGCGTCACCAACCAGTTGGTCGACTGGGTGCGGTCGATTTCGCGCTTCCACGACGCCCGCGAGTACGACGCGGTTGTCGCCTCGGGCGAGCAGGTGACCAGCGGCCTGACGGCGGTGGCGCTGCAGGAGCTCGGCGTCTCCGCCCGCTCCTGGCAGGGCTGGCAGGTGCCGATCGTCACCGACGACGCTCACGGCAAGGCGCGCATCGCCCGCATCGACACGGCGGAGATCGAGAAGCGTTTTCAGCAGGGCATGGTGGCGGTGGTCGCCGGATTCCAGGGGATCGGCCCCGACAACCGGGTGACGACCCTCGGCCGCGGCGGCTCCGACACCACGGCGGTCGCGCTGGCGGCGGCGTTGAAGGCCGATCGCTGCGATATCTTCACCGATGTCGACGGCGTCTATACCACCGACCCGCGCATCGTTGCGAAGGCGCGCAAGCTCGATAAGATCACCTACGAGGAGATGCTGGAGATGGCGTCGCTCGGCGCCAAGGTGCTGCAGATCCGCTCCGTCGAGATGGCGATGAAGCATGGGGTGCGGCTGCAGGTGCTGTCGAGCTTCAACGATGCGCCGGGAACGCTGGTCGTCGACGAGGAAGAGATCGTGGAACAGGAACTGGTGAGCGGCATCGCCTACAGCCGCGACGAGGCCAAGATCACCTTGACCCAGGTGCCCGACCGGCCGGGCGTCGCCGCCGCCATCTTCGGCCCGCTCGCCGACGCCAACATCAACGTCGACATGATCGTGCAGAACGTGTCGCACGGCTCCCACGGCGGCCCGACCACGGACCTCACCTTCACCGTCTCCAAGGCCGATCTCGAGCGCGCCATGAAGGTGATCGAAGGCAGCCGCGCCACCACCCAGTACGCCGCGCTGTCGCCCGATTCCAACGTCGTGAAGGTCTCGGTCATCGGCGTCGGCATGCGCAGCCACGCCGGCATCGCCCAGCGCATGTTCCGCGCCCTGGCCGAGAAGGGGATCAACATCCAGGTCATCTCGACCTCGGAGATCAAGATCAGCGTGCTGATCGCCGAGGACTACACGGAACTGGCCGTGCGCACCCTGCACACGGCCTACGGCCTCGACGGAAGTTGAGCGCAGCGTCGATGAGCCTCTCCTGCGTCACCCCCCACCCTACCCTCCCCCTCAAGGGGGGAGGGAATAGAGCACGTAGTGATCATCCCTCCCCCCTTGAGGGGGAGGGTAGGGTGGGGGGTGTGGCGCAAGACTCGGCGGTGCCCGCATGAACCGCGCCATCGCCCGCCGGCGCCTCGACCAGCTGTGGGAACGGGGCCGCGCCTTCCTCGGCTGCGAGATGGCGATCATGGGCGGCGCCATGACCTGGGTGTCGGAGCGGCACCTGGTGTCGGCGCTGTCGAATGCCGGCGGGTTCGGCGTCATCGCCTCCGGCTCCATGTCGCCGGGGCTGCTGGCGACGGAGATCGCGGCGACCGCGGCGATGACCGACCGGCCCTTCGGCGTCAACCTGATCACCCTGCATCCGCAGCTGCTGGAGCTGATCGACGTCTGCCTCGACCACAAGGTCGATCATATCGTGCTGGCGGGCGGTCTGCCGCCGGGCGCGGCGCTCGCCCGCATCAAGCAGGGGGGGGCCAGGCTGCTGTGCTTCGCGCCGGCGCTGGTGATCGCGCGCAAGCTGGTCCGCTCCGGCGCCGACGCCATCATCATCGAGGGCATGGAGGCGGGCGGCCATATCGGCCCGGTGGCGACCAGCGTCCTGGCCCAGGAGATCCTGCCGGCGGTGCGCGAGGTGCCGGTGTTCGTCGCCGGCGGCATCGGCCGCGGCGAGGCGATCCTCGGCTATCTCGAGATGGGGGCCGCCGGCTGCCAGCTCGGCACCCGCTTCGTCTGCGCCGAGGAGTCCATCGCCCACCCGGCGTTTAAGCAGGCCTTCATCCGCGCCAGCGCCCGCGACGCCGTGCCCTCGGTGCAGATCGATCCCCGCTTCCCCGTCATCCCCGTGCGCGCGCTCGTCAACGCCGGCGTGCGCCGCTTCATGGACTTCCAGCGCGAGATGATCGCCAAGGTCGACCGCGGCGAGCTCGACCAGAAGGCGGCGCAGCTGGAGATCGAGCATTTCTGGGCCGGCGCCCTGCGCCGGGCGGTCATCGACGGCGATGTCGAGAACGGCTCGCTGATGGCCGGCCAAAGCGTCGGCATGGTCGTCCGGGAGCAGCCGGTCGCCGCCATTCTGCGCGAGCTGGTCGACCAGGCGGTCGACGCGCTGCTGGCGCGCGACCTCGGACCGGACGCGGCCGCCGACACCAGGCGCGCCGGGGCCGCCGGGTGATGCCGCAGGCGGGCGGGCCCACCGGCACCCGTCTGCTCCTCCGCCGCCTTCGCGATGTGATGGCCGGGGGCGGCAAGGCGCAGGAACGCCTGAACAAGATCGTCACCATCATCGCCGCCGACATGGTCGCCGAGGTCTGCTCGGCCTATGTCATGCGGCCCGGCGAGGTGCTGGAGCTGTTCGCCAACAAGGGCTTCAAGCCCGAGGCCGTGCACAAGACGCGGCTACGCGTCGGCGAGGGCCTCGTCGGCGACATCGCCGCCCACGCGCGGCCGCTGGCCTTGGCCGAGGCCCAGTCCCATCCCAACTTCGCCTACCGCCCGGAGACCGGCGAGGAGATCTACCACTCGCTGATGGGCGTGCCCATCCTGCGCGGCGGACGCGTGCTCGGCGTGCTCGCGGTGCAGAACCGCACGCCGCGGCAATACACCGAGGAAGAGGTCGAGACCCTCGAGACCATCGCCACGGTGCTGGCCGAATTGGTGGCCAGCGGCGAGCTGGTGGCCCTCGACGAGCTGCAGCCGACCGAAGGCATCGCCCTGCTGCCCGTGCGGCTGGAAGGCGTCGTGCTCAATGGCGGCCTGGCGATCGGCCAGGCGGTGCTGCACGAGCCGCGCATCCTGCTGAAGCAGATGGTAGCCGAGGATCCGCGCCACGAGATGGAGCGGCTGCGCACCGCCGTCGCCACGATGCAGAGCGCGCTCGACGACATGCTGGCGTCGTCCGACCTCGCCGACGGCGGCGAGCATCGCGACATCCTCGAGACCTACCGCATGTTCGCCGAGGACCGCGGCTGGCTCGGCCGCATCGCCGAGATCATCAACAGCGGCCTCACCGCCGAGGCGGCGGTGCAGAAGGTCAAGGACGACATGCGCGCCCGCCTCGACCAGGTCACCGACCCCTATCTGCGCGAGCGCGTGCTCGACCTCGAGGACCTCGGCAACCGCCTGATCAAGCATCTCATGGGCGACGGGGCGGTGCCGGCCGAGGCGCTGCCGGACGACGTCATCCTGGTGGCGCGCGACATGGGGCCGGCCGAGCTGCTCGACTACGACCGCCGGCGGCTGCGCGGCCTGGTGCTGGAGGAGGGTTCGGCCACCTCGCACGTCGCCATCGTCGCCCGCGCCATCGACATCCCCGTGGTCGGCCGGGTCGCGAACCTGTTCCGCCGCGTCGAGCCCAAGGACCCGCTGATCATCGACGGCGACAACGGCACGATCTTCGTCCGCCCCGGCGAGGACATCCGCCAGACCTTCGCCGAGGGCATGCGGGCGCGCTCGCAGCGCAAGGCGATGTTCGCCGCCACCCGCGACCTGCCGGCGGTGACGCGCGACGGCGTGCGGATCTCCCTCAACATCAACGCCGGCCTGCTCATCGACGTGCCGCACCTGCACGAAAGCGGCGCCGACGGGATCGGCCTCTACCGCACCGAGATTCCGTTCATGGTCCGCTCCGACTTTCCGGACGTGGCGGCGCAGACCGAGCTCTACCGCCGGGTGCTGAGCCTCGCCGGCGACAAGCCCGTGGTGTTCCGCACCCTCGATGTCGGCGGCGACAAGGTGCTGCCTTATTGGCGCGGCGAGGCGGAGGAGAATCCGGCCATGGGCTGGCGCGCCATCCGCATCGGTCTCGACCGCCCGCTCATGCTGCGCCAGCAGCTGCGGGCGCTGATCCGCGCCTGCGCCGGCCGGCCGCTCCAGGTCATGTTCCCGATGGTCAGCGAAGTCGCCGAGTTCGTCGCCGCGCGCCGCGTCCTCGACCTCGAGCTGAAGCGGCTGCGCACCGCCGGCAAGCCGGTGCCGACGGAGCTCCGGGTCGGCGCCATGTTCGAGGTGCCGGCCCTGGCCTGGCAGCTGAAGGATCTGCTGGCTCGCGTCGATTTCCTGTCGGTCGGCAGCAACGACCTGCGCCAGTTCCTGTTCGCCAGCGACCGCGGCAGCCCGCGCATCGCCGACCGCTACGACACCCTGTCCTCGGCCATGCTCGGCCTGCTGCGGCTGTTGGTAAACGAATGCGGGGCCGCCGCCGTGCCGCTCAGCCTGTGCGGCGAGATGGCCGGCCAGCCGCTCGACGCCATGGCCTTGATCGGCCTCGGCTTTCGCAACCTGTCCATGGCGCCGCCGGCGGTCGGGCCGGTCAAGACCATGGTCCGGAGCCTTGATCTCCAGCGCCTGCAGACCTACCTCACGGGCGTTCAGGGCTCCATGGCGGGAAGCCTGCGCGGACGGCTGCGCGCCTTCGCGCGCGACCACAATGTCGCCCTCTAGCGGGGTCGGGAGGTTGGCGATTCGGCCCCGGAGTTGGTAGAATTGGCGCTGCAAGACGGCCGTCGGCGATGGCCGGCGCGCCGGACCGGGCAATGGATTTTCGGGACCGGCCGCCACCGCCGGTGCCGGTCCCCGAACGACAGAGGCCGGCCGCAATCCGAACGCGGGGACGCGGGACATCCGTAATGGCGAGGCGATCGAAGCGTAACCTCAATTTCCTGCCGGCCGAACCGCGGGCCGAGCCGGTCATCGACATCAGCGCCTATCCGGTCGATATCGGCGTCGGCGAGCTGATGCGGCTGACCCGGGAACGGCTGGGGCATGAGCTGCAGTCGGTCGCCAACCAGCTGCGCATCCGCCTGTCCTACCTGGAGGCGATCGAGGAGGGCCGGTTCCGCGACCTGCCGGGCACCACCTATGCGGTCGGCTTCGTGCGCAGCTATGCCGATTACCTCGGGCTCGACGGCGCCGACATCGTCCGCCGCTTCCGCGAGGAGGCGGCGCGCATCCACGGCCAGACCAAGCTCGTGCTGCCGGCGCTGAGCGCCGAGGCCAAGATCCCGCGCGCCGCCGTGCTGCTGGTCTCGGCCGTCGGGCTCGCCGTCCTCTACGGCGTCTGGTACTACCGGTCGAGCCTGCAGGACAGCGAACTGCCGCTGATCGCCGAGGTGCCGGACCGGCTGGTGGCGCTGTCGCCGCCGGACGGCGCGACATCCGCGCCGGCCGTGCCGGTCGAGCCGTTGCCGACGCTGTTGCCGCAAGAGACGCCGCCGCCACCCCTGCTGCCGGCCCTGCCCGAGGCGACTGCGGTGCCAGAGCCGGCTGCGCCGGTCGAGCAGGGCGCCGGAATCGCCAATGCCGCCACGCCCGCCGATGCGGGCGGCGACAGGGCGCCGATCCCCACCGTCGCGGCGCCCGACCAGCCCATGGCCGCTGCCGGCGAGGCGCCGCCGGAGGTTGCGGCGGCCGATCCGTCCGCGGCCGCGAGGGATGCTGCCCCCGGCGCCGGCGATACGGCGGTGCCTGCGGCCGTCGCTGCCCCGGAACCGGTTCCGCCCGCACCGGATGCCGCGCCCGCGCCGGCCTCGCCCGCACCGATGCCACCCGCGACGGCCGCCGTCGCCGAGCCGCCACCGGTGCCGAGCGCCGCCCCGGCGCCGACCCCGCCGGCGGCGCCTGCCGCTGGCGCCGCCGAGATTCCCGCGGCGCCGGCGCTGCCCGCGCTGTCGGAGCCGGCGGCGGTGCAGCAGGCCGCGGTGCCGCCGGGCGTCGTGCTCGAGGCGCGCATGGACAGCTGGATCGAGGTCGTGGACGCGAACGGCAAGAAGGTCTTCTCGCAGATCCTCCGCGCCGGCGAGCGCTATGTGGTGCCGAGCCAGTCCGGCCTGGTCCTGGCCACCGGCAACGCCGGCGGCCTCGACGTGTTGGTCGATGGCCGCAAGGCGCCGCCGCTGGGCGGCGTCGGCCATGTCGTCAAGAGGATCGCGCTGGAGCCCGCCCGGCTGCTGGAGGGGACGGCCGCGGCCAACTGAGCCGCCGCCATTGCCGAACGCCGATTTGTCGCCTATGCCGGTGGGGCGGCCTTGACCGTAGCAGGCACCGGCGCGCATGGTGCGGCCCAGCCGGCAGCGAGACGGAGCATGCGATGAGCGTACGGCCCTATCGGGACATCCAGCGGCGGAAATGCCGGCAGATCCGCGTCGGCGCGGTGCCGGTCGGCGGCGATGCCCCGATCACCGTCCAGTCCATGACCAACACCCTGACCGCCGATGCCGCCGCCACGATCGCGCAGGTCAGGGCGCTCGAGGCCGCCGGCGCCGACATCGTGCGGGTGAGCTGCCCCGACGAGGAGTCGACGGCGGCGATGCCGGAGATCGTCAAGGCCGCGAAGGTGCCGCTCGTCGCCGACATCCACTTCCACTACAAGCGCGCCATCGAGGCGGCCGAGGCCGGGGCCGCCTGCCTGCGCATCAATCCCGGCAATATCGGCTCGGCTCAGCGGGTGAAGGAAGTCGTCAAGGCGGCCAAGGACCATGGCTGCGCCATGCGCATCGGCGTCAATGCCGGCAGCCTGGAGAAGGAGCTGCTGGAGCGCTATGGCGAGCCCTGCCCCGAGGCCATGGTCGAGAGCGCGCTCACCCACGCCAAGATCCTCGAGGACAACGATTTCTTCGAGTTCAAGATCAGCGTGAAGGCGTCCGACGTGTTCCTCGCGGTGGCCGCCTATCAGGGCCTGTCCGAGGCCTGCGACTATCCGCTCCATCTCGGCATCACCGAGGCCGGCGGCCTGCGCACCGGCACGGTCAAGTCCTCGGTCGGGCTCGGCATGCTGCTGTGGTCCGGCATCGGCGATACCATCCGCGTCTCGCTCTCGGCCGATCCCGTCGAAGAGGTCAAGGTCGGCTACGACATCCTGAAGTCGCTCGGCCTGCGCCACCGCGGCGTCAACGTCATCGCCTGTCCGTCCTGCGCGCGCCAGCAGTTCGACGTCATCAAGACCGTGGCGGCGATCGAGGAGCGGCTCGGCCACATCACCACGCCCATGACCCTCAGCGTCATCGGCTGCGTCGTGAACGGCCCCGGCGAGGCGCGCGAGACCGATGTCGGCTTCACCGGCGGCGGCCACGGCACGCACCAGGTCTATGTCGACGGCGAGCCGCACCATCGCCTCAAGGGCGAAGACATCGTCGAGCACCTGGTCAAGATGGCGGAGCAGAAGGCCGCCGAGATCGAGGCCAAGGAAAAGGCCAAGGCGGCGCCGCAAGCCAGCGCCGCCCAGTAGCGCCTGAATGGGATCAGCGCCGTGCGTCCTTCGACAAGCTCAGGATGAGGTGCTTTCCTGGTGCCAGAAAGATACGTCCTCATCCTGGAGACCTTTGCACGGATGGAATTTGTGCCCGTTTCGATTCGGCTTTGTACACATCCGATTCCGAAACGTCTGCGGTTTGGACTCCACCGTGCAAAGGTCTCCATCCTGAGCTTGTCGAAGGACGCACAGTGATCATGCCAGCGCTTTTCGCCTAGTTCTCCGGAGTTTGTCTTGCCAGCCTTGCAGCCGGTTCGCGGCACCCACGACCTGTTGCCTGACGAGATGCGCCGTCATCGGCGCGTCGTCGACACCGCGCGCGTGGTGGCCGAGCGCTACGGCTATCTCGAGATGGCGACGCCGATCTTCGAGTTCTCCGAGGTGTTCCAGCGCACCCTCGGCGACACCTCGGACATCGTCACCAAGGAGATGTACACGTTCACGGACCGCGGCGGCGAGCAGCTCACCCTGCGGCCGGAGAACACCGCCGGCGTCGCCCGCGCGCTGATCTCCGAGGGCCTATCGCAGCATCTGCCGCTCAAATATTTCTATGCCGGCCCCATGTTCCGCTACGAGCGTCCGCAGAAGGGCCGCCTGCGCCAGTTCCACCAGACCGGCGTGGAGCTGCTGGGGATCGCGCAGCCGCAGGGCGACGTGGAGATCATCGCCGTCGGCGCCGCCATCCTGCGCGAGCTGGGCGCTCTCGACCGCACCGTGCTGGAGCTCAACACGCTCGGCGACGGCGAGAGCCGCAATGCCTATCGCAAGGTCCTCGTCGACTATCTGCTGGCGCACAAATCGAAGCTGTCGAAGGACAGCATCGACCGGCTGGAGCGCAATCCGCTGCGCATCCTCGATTCGAAGGACGAGGGCGACCGGGCGATCGTCGCCGAGGCGCCGGTCTATACCGACCACCTCAACGCGGCGAGCCGCGCGTTCTTCGAGTCGGTGAAGCAGGGGCTGGATGCCTCCGGCATCGCCTACGAGATCAATCCGCGCCTCGTGCGCGGCCTCGACTACTACTGCCACACCTGCTTCGAATTCACCGCCGCCGAGCTCGGCGCGCAGAAGACGGTGATGGCCGGCGGCCGCTATGACGGGCTCGTCGAAACCATGGGCGGCCCGCCGACGCCGGGCGTCGGCTGGGCCTCGGGCATCGAGCGCGTCGCCATGATGCTGCGGGAGGCGCCGCCGGAGCCCCGTCCGCTCGCCGTCGTCCCCATCGGCGACGCGGCCGCGGCCGCCGCCCTGAAGCTGACCGAGGAGCTGCGCCGCGCCGGCTTCGCCGTCGATCTCGGCTTCGGCGGCAACGTCAAGAAGCGCATGGCGCGCGCCGACAAGATCAAGGCCGCGGCCGCGGTCATCATCGGCGACGACGAGCTGGCCAAAGGCGTGGCCACGCTCCGCGACCTTCAATCGGGCGCCCAGGCGCAGGTGCCGCTGGCGCAATTGCAGGACCGGTTGACCGTCTATCGGCGTTAGGACGATGGGATAGGCGTCGTGCGTCCTTCGACAAGCTCAGGATGAGGGCTATTCTTTCCGCCAGCAAGACTCTTCCTCATCCTGAGCTTGTCGAAGGACGCACACTTGCGATGCAAGCGATAACGGGCTGGTTCAGGGCAACCGACTCCGTCCCTAAAAGAACGGGCTAGCCCGTGGCCGAACCGCCGGAACCTCGCCTCGAATACCTCATCGTCGGCGTCAGCCACCGGACCGGCACCGCCGCGCTGCGCGAACGCCTGTTCGCCGACGAGGCCGGGCAGGCGGCGTTACTGGACTCCTTGCGCGCCGCCGGCCTCGCCGAAGCGCTGGTGCTCTCCACCTGCGACCGCACGGAACTCCATGCCGCGGCCGATGATCCTGTCCGCGCCGCCGCGATCATGCGCGACGTCCTCGCCGGGCAAGGCCGCGTCGCCGCGGGCGATATCGCCGCGCAGGGTTACCAGCTGCAGGGCGGTCCCGCCTTGCGCCATCTCTGCGCCGTCGCATCGTCGCTCGACAGCGTCGTGCTCGGCGAGCCGCAGGTGCTCGGCCAAGTGAAGGAGAGCCACCGCCGCTCCGCCGCGCGCGGCATGATCGGACCGCGCCTCGACGCGATGCTGCGGACCGCCTACGGCGCCGCCAAGCGCGTGCGCAGCGAGACTGCGCTCGGCGAGCGCCCGGTGTCCATCGCCGCGGCGGCCGTCCAGATGGCGCGCGGCGTGCACGGCGATCTCGCCGGCCGCGCGGCCTTGCTGCTCGGCGGCGGCGAGATGGGCGAGCTGCTGGCCGAGCAGCTGCGGCAATGCGGCCTGTCCCGTCTCGTCGTCGTCCACCCGTCGCCGGCCCGCGCCGCCCTCATCGCCCACCGCCTGGGCGGTCACGTTCGTCTCTTCGAGGAGCTTGCGCCCGCGTTGGCCGATGCCGATATCGTCATCGCCGCGTTCGGCGGCGAGCGTCAGGCGATCACGGCCGCCGCGGTCCGGCAGGCCCTGCGGGCGCGCCGGCAGCGGCCGATGGCCTGCATCGATTGCGCCATCCCCGGCGACATCGAGGAATCCGTCCACGAGCTCGACGGCGCGTTCCTGTTCGGCCTGGGCGACCTGGAGCGGCTCGCCCTCGAGGGGCAGTCGTTGCGCGCCGGCGCCGCCGAACCGGCCTGGGCCATCGTCGATGCCGAGGTCGCCGCCTTCTCGGTCGGCGAGGCGGGCCGGCAGGCCGCGCCGGCCGTCGTCGCGTTGCGCCGCCACTTCGAGAGCGTGCGCGACCAGGTGGTGGCGGAGAATCCCGGCGCCGATGCGGCGACGGTGGCGCGGCTGCTGATCAACCGCCTGCTGCACGCGCCCTCGGCGGCGCTGCGCGACCTCGCCGCCGACGCGGCAGTGGACGGAGGCGGCGAGCTGATGGCAATAGAGCGGTTGCTGGCGCGCCTGTTCGGGTTGTCGGGTGCCGCGCAGAAGGTCGATGAGGAGAAGAAAGATTGATGCGGCCTCGATCCATCAGCTGTAGGGGCGAGCGGCGCTCGCCCGGTTCGCCGACCCACCGGCATGATCCGGTTGTGGCAACAAGGGCGAGCGCCGCTCGCCCCTACAAGCCCCGTCGACGTGCGTCCAAATACGCCAGGATATGAGAAAATCGGCATGATCCCCACGGAAAAACTCAACCGCGTGGTGCAGCGGCACGAGGAGCTGGCGCGGTCGATGGTGGGCAGCGGCCCGGTCGATCCCGAATCCTTCGCGCGCGTCTCCAAGGAGTATTCGGACCTCACGCCTGTCGTCGACAGCATCAAGGAACTGCTGAAGGCCGAGCAGGAGGCGAAGGACCTCGCCGGCCTGGTCGCCGAGCCGGGAACCGACGGCGAGATGAAGGCGCTTGCCGAGGATGAGCTGCGCGCGCTCAAGGTTCGCCTGCCGGAGCTGGAGCATCGCGTCAAGGTGCTGCTGCTGCCGAAGGACGAGAACGACGAACGCAACGCCATCCTGGAGGTGCGCGCCGGCACCGGCGGCGACGAGGCCGCCCTCTTCGCTGCGGAGCTGTTCGCCATGTATCTGCGCTACGCCGAGCTGCGCAAATGGAAGACCGAGATCCTCGGCATCAGCGAGACCGGCCTCGGCGGCTACAAGGAGGCGAGCATGACCGTCTCCGGCCGCGGCGTCTTCGCCCGCCTGAAGTTCGAATCCGGCGTCCACCGCGTGCAGCGCGTGCCGGCCACCGAGACCAGCGGCCGCATCCACACCTCGGCCGCCACCGTCGCCGTGCTGCCGGAGGTGGAGGACGTCGACATCCACATCGACGAGAAGGACCTGCGCATCGACGTCTACCGCGCCAGCGGGCCGGGCGGGCAGGGGGTCAACACCACCGACAGCGCCGTGCGCATCACGCATCTGCCGACCGGCCTCGTCGTGCAGCAGCAGGACGACCGCTCGCAGATCAAGAACAAGGCCAAGGCGCTGAAGGTGCTGCGTGCGCGCCTCTACGAGGCGGAGCGGGCCAAGCGCGAGGCCGAGCGCGCGGCGACGCGCAAGAGCCAGGTCGGCTCCGGCGACCGCTCGGACAAGATCCGCACGTACAATTTCCCGCAGAACCGCGTCACCGACCACCGCATCAACCTGACCCTCTACAAGATCGACCGCGTCCTCATGGGCGAGCTCGACGAGATCATCGAGGCCCTCATCGCCGACGACCAGGCGACGCGGCTGGCGGAGCTGGAGTGAGGCGCTGGCGAGTGGTTGATCTCGCAAACTTTCAGCAATCCAATCGCCGGCATTGGCTCGTCGCTTGCTGCTATAGTCTTCCGGTCGATGTGTATGAACTCTTTTTCAGTCGGGCAGTGCTATGACGTGGCTCCTGTTCATGGACGAGAGCGGACATGACCATAAGCAGTTGCCGCTCGAAGTGCGCGGTGGCGTTGCTCTGCATATCGGTAAGCTGTGGGATTTCGTGCGCGCGTGGCAGCGGCTCGAATTGGATGCATTCGGAGCGCGTCTCACTGACTTCTCAAAGGAGATCAAGGGATCCAAGCTGCTCGACAAGGATCGCTGGAGATGGGCAAATCAGGTACAGCAGCTCTCCGATTCCGACAGACGCAAGAACGCACGCGGCTTTCTTACGAAGGGTCTTCAAAAGCAGCCTCCGAGTAGTCTGGAGTTCGCCGCATATGGCCAAGCCAGCATCGAGATGGCGCGCGGCATCTTCGAAATCCTGAGGAGCCATGAAGCGCAGATTTTCGCCGCGGCAATCCCCAAGGGCGTGCGGTCGCCCAGGGGGTTCCAGCTGGCAGAGTATCTTCGCAAAGATCACGTTTTCTTGTTTGAGCGGTTCTTTTACTTTCTCGAGGCGCAAAGATCTCACGGTCTCCTCATCATGGATGAGACCGACAAGGCCGACGATCAGCGGTTCGTTGCCCGAGCGGAGCGATATTTCACGAGAACTCAGACCGGACGACAACGGACTGCGTGGATTGTGCCTGCGCCGCTTTTCGTGTCGTCCGATATGAGCGTCGGCGTGCAAGCTGCCGACCTCTGTCTGTATTGCATCAACTGGGGATTTCGGCTTCCCAATTGGCCAGCCCTCGATCCGATACGTCCGGAGATCGCGGAGGGGTTTGCACCGCAATTGCATCAACTGCAGTGGGAAGGCGATGGTTACCGGGAGGGTCGAGTATTCCGCTCGTACGGAATTGTCCTCGTTCCAGATCCCTATGAGGCAAGGGACTGAAAAATCGAAGGAGGCAAAGCTCCCGTTGCTTCCTCTTTCGAGGTTGCCCCGGGACCGAGCCTCCACGTGCAAATATGATGCATAACACGTTCAAAATCAACTAACGTCATCACGGGGGCCAGCCTTGCGGCGACACGCAAGAGCCGATCGGCTTCGCGTGTGATGACCTACCTAGCAGGCAACAAAGGTAGCCGCGATGCCGACGCGGAAAAAAGTCCGACCACTTACCGTCGGGGAGTACCTCGAAGGGGAAAAGCTGAGCGACACTAGGCACGAGTTCGTCGGGGGCGAGGTGGTCTCGATGGTGGGCGCCACGCAGGCCCACAATCTCATCGCTGGGGCACTCCATTTTGCCCTCTATGGCCATCTGCGGGGTACGGCATGTCGTGTTTTCGGCGGTACGATGAAGCTCCGTATCGGCGACGACTTCTACTACTCCGATATCCTTGTCACCTGCGACAAATCGGACGTCGAGCCGCTCTATGTCGAGCGGCCCTCGCTCATCGTCGAGGTGCTGTCGCCCAGCACCGTGATGCGCGACACGCATGAGAAGCTGCTTGCCTATCAGGCGATTGCGTCCCTGCGGGACTACGTGCTGGTCGAGCAGGATCGTCGCGAGGTCCGGGTCTACCGGCGCACCAATACGGCGTGGGATCTTGCCTCCTATGCCGGTACGGATGCGGTGGAGATGACGTCCGTCGGGCTTTCGCTGCCGCTCGATGAGATCTATCGCGGGCTCCTGCCGTAAGAGGGTATGGACAACCCGGTTGTTCCCTCGCGTCAGGCGAAGGCTGTCGGCGGAAGAACCGCGAAGCTGCAAGCGCGTCAGTTCTGACAACCGTGACGAATTCCCGGGCTTGATCAGGCAAAGCCCGCCCGGGTGACGCGGGAATACCACGGCTATGCTCGGCGCCGTCGCGGCGCTCCCGAAGTGATGGCGTGACCCGCGAATTCACGGCGGGCGTATGCGGCCAGCTCTTCGGCGAAGCGGTGGCCATAGGGCGGCAGGAAACGTTGCGGGTTCCAGTGGACGGCGAGATGGGCCTCCAGCGGTGTGCCGTCCTGTACCAACCTCTGAAACGTCAGCCCGCTCTCTTTGAAGGCCACGGTTCCCGGGAGGATGGCCACGCCGGGGCCGGCCTTCGCCAGGGCGAGGAGGACGGCCGGCGCGCTGCTTTCGAGAAAGATGTTCTGTCGAATGTGTGCGACACGGCAGGCCGCGTCGAACAGCTCGCGCGTGACGAATCCTCGTTGCAGCAGCAGAAGCGGCGTGTCCTCGAGAGCGCGAACCTCGATGCGGTCGCGTTGCTTGGCTCGCGTCTTCATGCTGACGGCGAGAAGAGGCACGACGCCGGCCGGGTGGCAGGCCGAGCTCAGTTCGGGCTGATAGGTCGTGAATGCCAGGTGGAGGTCGCCGTTTCGAACGAGGTCGAGAAGCGCCGCCGGATGCGCCTCGATCAGGCGCACATCGACGGCGGGCATGATTCGGCGGAAACGCTCGAGGACGGCCGGAAACAGGCGTTGCAGTGTCTGAGGCGTCGCGCCGACATGCAGCACGCCGGTGTCGCCGCGCTGTAGAGCGCGCGCGCGTTCGCGGAACGCTTCTGCTTCCCTCAGCACGCTTCGACCGCAGGCGAGCAAGTCCTCGCCTGCCCCGGTCAGCTTTAGACTTCGCCCCGCCCGCTCGAAGAGCCGAACGCCGAGTTCGGCCTCGAGATCGTGGATCTGCCGTGAAAGCGCGGGCTGCGAGATCCGGATCCGGACGGCTGCCCGGGAAGCCGTCCCGGCCTCTGCCACGGCGAGGAAGTAGCGAAGATGGCGGAGCTCCACCTGTCAACAATGCCTTATGAGCATGGGTAATGCAAAATATTATGCATTTGACGCAAGTATCACATCAGGCTCTAGCTAGAGACCCAGCCGCCCACGGTTCGGGCCGGGTCCGCCGGCACAAGAGGGAGAGGCGTCATGCCCGGTATCAAGACATCGTCGTTCGATCTGGATGAGTTCATCGCCGACTGTCGGACTGCTTTGCAGGACGGAACCCCGCAAAAGGCCATGCGAGAGGTCGTGGCGCGCGTTGTGGCCGAACCTGCGGCCCTCTTGCGCGTGTTGGGCGAGCCGAAACGCGCGGAGGTTCGCAAGCTCCATCACTCGAGTGATCTGACGATTCTCAACGTAATCTGGGCGCCGCGCATGACCGTCATGCCGCATAACCACCGGATGTGGGCGATCATCGGAGTCTATCTCGGCCGCGAGGACAACATCTTCTGGCGCCGCATCCATGATGAACCCGGCGGCAAGATCGAAGCCGCCGGGGCCAGGGCGCTCGCAGCCGCCGACGCCATCCCGCTGGGGCCCGACATCGTGCACTCGGTTACGAACCCGATCCCGCGTTTGAGTGGCGCGATTCACGTCTACGGCGGCGATTTCTTCGGCATACCGCGAAGCGAGTGGGACCCGGAAACTTTGCTCGAGCAGCCGTACAGCGTGGAAAAGACGATCCGGCTGTTCGAGGAGGCTAATCGCTACGGCTTGGCCAACTGAAGCGTCTTCGGACAGCGGAATGCGGAAGCCGTCGCGGCGACCAGCCACCGCCTCGGCCGCTGAACAGTCGCGACAGATGCTGGCGGCGGCGTGTTGAGGTGGCGATCGGGTTCGGCTTGCCGCATGGCCTTCCCTCGGCCCGATTGCCGAAAGATTGTGGATGTCTTCGCACTGCATCGCCGGCGGTCAGCTCGGGACGGGAATCTCCTCCAGATTGCGGTAGACGGGGCGGCCGTTGGCCGCGAACCGCGCCGCCTCGTCATCGGCGCCCTGCGACGACCCACCGAGCCGGAGGCAGGCGTCGCAGCGCTCCGCCAGGGCCAGGGAGAGCGGCATCATGATGTCGCGATGGGCCGACGCGCCGCCGCCGGCCGCTTCGATCATGGGCAGGGCCATGTTCACGCCAATCACCGGCACATGCCCGGCGCGAAGCAGGGCCACGGCCGCCTTGTTCAGCGTCCGCAGGTTCTCGGCCCGCCGGGCCGCGTCGGCGCCGCCCGCCGTATAGGGTCCCGACACCATGATCCACATCGCGCATGCCTCCGTCCCGCTGCGGAGCGCATCGTCGCAAGCGGCGGGCCGGGAGGCCAGGGTGCTCGCGGGGGCTACCGGCCACCTGAAGTCCTCCGCTAGGCTTGGGACGAAGTCGGCAAGGGCGATCTCCGCCCAGACGTTACGAGGAGCGAATCCTGCGGTGAGCCGCCCGGACTGGTTCTATGATGACCTGCGGCAGGTCGGGATCGATTTCGCCGACGCCGGCCAGGTCGCCACCTATGACGACCGGCAGAACGACGACCCCGCGGCCGACCGCGCGCTGCTCGACCGCATCGGCGTTGAGCCGACGCACCACGTCGCTGACATCGGCTGCGGGACGGGCCTCCTGGCCTGCGAGGCGGCGCGGCGGTCAGCGTGCGTCCATGCCGTCGACGTGTCCGCGGCGATGCTGGCCCGGACAGAGGCGCGCGCGGCGGCCGCGGGGCTGACCAACATCCGGCCGGTGCAGGCCGGGTTCCTCAGCTTCGATCCCGGCCCACGGACGCTGGATCTCGTCACCACCAAGTTCGCCTTCCATCATCTGCCGGACTTCTGGAAGGCCATGGCCCTGGTCCGCGTGAACCGGATGCTGAAGCCGGGCGGCCGCCTGTTCCTCCGCGACGTCGTCTTCTCCTTCGCCCCGGCGGAAGCGCCGCAGGCCATCGAAGGCTGGATCGGCTGGATGCTGGCCAACACCGGCTATCCTCGCGCCGAGGTCGCCACCCATGTCCGCGAGGAGCACAGCACCTTCGCCTGGATCGTCGAGTGCCTGCTGGAGCGCACCGGCTTCCGCCTCCTGTGGTCCGACATCGGCGGGCCGACTTATGCCGACTACTTCGCCGAGAAGAACAGCGAGATCTAGGGTCGTACGGGTCCCACAGGTCCGTCAGGGTCTTGATGCCCATGCGATGTACCCTATATGTTCTGTGGCGCAAATCAAAGGCTTCCCAGAGGCTCCGTGCTCGATCGTCCCGAAAATCTCGTTGACCCCGCCGCCTCCGCCATGCCGGTCGGTCCGATTTCCGCTTGGCATGGGGTCCATCCGTCATTTCCCACGCTCTCCGCTCCCATCGCCCTTCCGTTTCGCCGGCGTGGTCCTCTGAAGAACGGCACCCGCCCGGCCGATTTCCTGGCCGCGCCCCGCGGCGGCCCCCGCCGCCCGTTGGCCATGACGAACGGCCGCCTCGCCGGACCTGTTCCGCATCGTGTGAACTCAACCCCGTTGGATCGCTGGATGCCCCGGTCTTCGCTGGACATGGGGTTCATCGTCGCTTTTTTGGCCGACGGCGGTTTTCCGGCGGTCCACCGGCCATGCGTAACTTTGTTTTCGCGTCGGAGGACCATGCCGGTCCGGCCGGTCGCGCGTCGTCCAGCGATCGTCTCCGCTGGGCATGGGGTCCATCCGTCATTTTCGTTGTCGGCCCTCGCCGCCGGCCGCGCGTCCGCGGCATGAGCGCGACGGTCGCCGCCGTTCTGGAAGAGGCGATGCGCCGGCTGCGCGCCGCCGGCATCGACAGCGCGCGCCTCGACGCGCGGCTCCTCCTGGGCGATGTCCTGAGGCTCGACGGGCCGGCCCTCATTGCCCATCCGGAACGCGCACTCGCCGCCGCTGAGGAGGCGCGCTTCCTCGAACTGCTCGAGCGCCGCTGCCGCCGCGAGCCCGTCGCGCAGCTGGTCGGGCGCCGCGAGTTCTGGGGACTCCGCTTCCGCGTTACCGCGGATACGCTCGACCCGCGCCCCGACAGCGAGACCCTGGTCGAAGCCGCCCTCGCCCGTGTTGCCGACCGCGCCGCGCCGCTGCGGATCCTCGACCTCGGCACTGGCACGGGCTGCCTGCTGTTGGCCCTGCTGCACGAGCTGCCGCAGGCGACCGGCCTCGGGATCGACTGCAGCGAGGCGGCGCTCGCGGTCGCCCGCGTCAATGCCGCTGCCCTCGGTCTCGCCGATCGCGCCGCCTTCCGGCGCGGCGATTGGACCGCCGGGCTCGCCGGGTCATTCGACCTCGTGGTCAGCAATCCGCCCTACATCCCGCGCGCGGAGATCGAGGCGCTGATGCCGGAGGTGGCGCAGCACGAGCCGCGTCTTGCCCTGGACGGCGGCCTCGACGGCCTCGATGCCTATCGCGCCATCGCCGCCGGCATCGCCGGGTTCCTGGGGCCGCAGGCGCCTCTCCTGCTCGAGATCGGCGCCGGCCAAAGCGATTCGGTGGCCGCGCTGTTCGCCGCCGGGGGCTTCCGCCGCGCCGCCCTCCGCCATGATTTGTCGGGTCGGCCACGCTGCCTCGTACTGCAATGGAATCCCTCAGGATTTTCGTCAACAAGCGAAGCCGGCCCGGGGTTGAAAAAAACGGTTGGAAAGCGAACCATTCCCGTCTAGGGTGACGATGACAGAACGGGCCGCGAAGGCCCTGGCGCCATGGGCGCCCCGGTTGACCCCCAATAGTCGCCTCGGTTCAGTCGCGTCGAACGGCCGACAGTCGAGCGGCGCAGCAGCCTCGAGCAGGGGCATCGGGCCGGTTACCTGAAGCGATGGGACGATGAGACAAGGACCCAATAACAGGCGCTCGCGTGGCCGCGGCCCGCGCCGCCAGCATGGCGGCGGCAATCCGCGCCAACAGACCTTCGACAGCAACGGCCCGGATGTCCGCATCCGCGGCAATGCCTATCAGGTGCTGGAGAAGTATCTCGCGATGGCGCGCGACGCCGCTTCGGCCGGAGATCGGATCGCCGCCGAGAACTACTACCAGCATGCCGAGCACTATTACCGCATCATCAATCTCAACGGCGGCGACCACGGCAACAACGGCCGGTTCCGTCAGGGACAGCGGCCGGACGGACAGAACCCCGGCGCCGAGGGCTCGGCCGACGGTGCCGGCGGCGGCGAGCAGCCACAGCAGAACGACCGCCGCCGCG
This sequence comes from Dongiaceae bacterium, assembly GCA_050180895.1. GTDB lineage: Bacteria > Pseudomonadota > Alphaproteobacteria > Dongiales > Dongiaceae > JBGPEQ01. Next base: position 121,988 of record JBFXDS010000011.1, on the reverse strand, counting down.
ATGTCGTCGGCCCGGCCGAGGAACCCTACGACCCGGCGGAAGACCCCGCGGAGGCCTGAGCGCTCCCGCCTCTGCCTCTTCTGAAGTAGAGTCGCGTTGCCGCGGTGCCCTTGCGCCTGCGCCTGAACGCCCCATATCCAGCCCAGTTGATCTTCGTCAACGCATCGCCTTGGCGTGCCGGCACTATCGGGCGCCGATGGCAGAGGGCAGAAGAAGATGGATATCGAGAAGTACACCGAGCGGTCGCGCGGCTTCATCCAGGCCGCCCAGAGTCTGGCGCAGCGCAGCGGCCATCAGCGCCTCACGCCTGAACATATTCTCAAGGTTCTGCTCGACGACCGAGAGGGACTGGCGGCGAACCTGATTCGGGCGGCCGGCGGCGATCCGGCCCGTGCGCTCGGCAACGTCGAGGCGGCGCTGGAGAAGCAGCCGAAGGTCGAGGGCAGCGGCGCCGGCCAGCTCTATCTGGCGCCGGAGACGGCGCGGCTGTTCGAATCGGCCGAGAAGATCGCCGACAAGGCCGGCGACAGCTTCGTCACCGCGGAGCGTCTCCTGCTCGCCCTCGCCATGGCCGGCGGCACGCCGGCGGCCGAGGCGCTGGCCAGGGCCGGCGTCAACGCCCAAGGCCTCAACGCCGCCATCAACGAGTTGCGCAAAGGCCGCAAGGCCGAGAGCGCCAGCGCCGAGGACAGCTACGACGCGCTCAAGAAGTACGCCCGCGACCTCACCGCCGCGGCGCAGGAGGGCAAGCTCGATCCCGTCATCGGCCGCGACGAGGAGATCCGCCGCACCATCCAGGTGCTGTCGCGCCGCACGAAGAACAATCCCGTGCTGATCGGCGAGCCCGGCGTCGGCAAGACCGCCATCGTCGAGGGACTGGCCCAGCGCATCGTCAACGGCGACGTGCCGGAGGGCTTGCGCAACAAGAAGCTGCTCGCGCTCGACATGGGCGCGCTGGTCGCCGGCGCCAAGTACCGCGGCGAGTTCGAGGAGCGGTTGAAGGCCGTGTTGCAGGAGGTCTCCGCCGCGGCCGGCGACATCATCCTCTTCATCGACGAGATGCACACGCTGGTCGGCGCCGGCAAGGCCGAAGGTGCCATGGACGCTTCCAACATGCTGAAGCCGGCGCTGGCGCGCGGCGAGCTGCACTGCGTCGGCGCCACCACGCTCGACGAGTACCGCAAGCATGTCGAGAAGGACGCGGCGCTGGCGCGGCGTTTCCAACCGGTGTTCGTCAGCGAGCCGACCGTGGCCGACACCATCTCGATCCTGCGCGGCCTCAAGGAGAAGTACGAGCTGCATCACGGCGTGCGCATCACCGACGGCGCCATCGTCGCCGCGGCCACGCTGTCGAATCGCTACATCACCGACCGCTTCCTGCCGGACAAGGCCATCGACCTCGTCGACGAGGCGGCGAGCCGCCTGCGCATGGAAGTGGATTCGAAGCCCGAGGAGATCGACGAGCTCGATCGCCGCCTGATCCAATTGAAGATCGAGCGCGAAGCCCTGAAGAAAGAGTCCGATTCGGCTTCCAAGGAGCGCCTGAAGAGCTTGCTCGACGAGGTCGCCGAGCTGGAGGCCAAGTCGGCGGAGCTGACGAAGCAGTGGCAGGGCGAGAAGGAGAAGCTCAACGAGGCGCAGAAGCTGAAGGAGAAGCTCGACCAGGCCAGGAGCGAGTTGGAGCAGGTGCAGCGGCGCGGCGACTGGACGCGCGCCGGCGAGATCACCTACGCCATCATCCCCGACCTCGAGCGCAAGCTGAAGGAGGCCGAGGCCGCCGCCGAGCACCGCATGCTCAACGAGGTGGTGACCGACCAGGACATCGCCGCCGTCGTCTCGCGTTGGACCGGGATCCCCGTCGACAAGATGCTCGAGGGCGAGCGCGAGAAGCTGCTGCACATGGAAGACGCGCTGCGGGGCCGCGTCATCGGCCAGGACGAGGCCATCGTCTCGGTCTCCAACGCGGTGCGCCGCGCGCGGGCGGGGCTGCAGGATCCAAACCGGCCGATCGGCTCGTTCCTGTTCCTCGGCCCGACCGGCGTCGGCAAGACCGAGCTGACCAAGGCGCTCGCCGCCTTCCTGTTCGACGACGAGCAGGCCATGGTCCGCATCGACATGTCCGAATACATGGAGAAGCACGCCGTGGCGCGCCTGATCGGCGCGCCGCCGGGCTATGTCGGCTACGAGGAGGGCGGCGCCCTCACCGAGGCCGTGCGCCGCCGCCCCTACCAGGTGATCCTCTTCGACGAGGTCGAGAAGGCGCACCCGGACGTCTTCAACGTGCTGCTGCAGGTGCTCGACGACGGTCGCCTGACCGACGGCCAAGGCCGCACCGTCGATTTCCGCAACACCCTCATCATCCTCACCTCCAACCTCGGCAGCGAGATCCTGGCGAACCAGCCCGGCGGGCAGGACTCTTCGGCCGTGCGCGAGCAGGTGATGGAGGTCGTGCGCGCCAGCTTCCGGCCGGAATTCCTCAACCGCCTCGACGAGATCCTGCTGTTCCACCGTCTGACGCGGGCGCAGATGAGCGGCATCGTCGACATCCAGCTCAAGCGGCTGGAGGCGCTGCTGGCCGACCGCAAGATCACGCTCGCCATCGACGAGCGGGCCCGTAGCTGGCTCGCCGACAAGGGCTACGATCCGGTCTACGGCGCGCGGCCGCTGAAGCGGGTGATCCAGCGCGAGCTGCAGAACCCGCTCGCCGGCCTCATCCTCGCCGGCCGCATCAAGGACGGCGACACCGTGCGCGTGGGCGCCAGCTCCCTCGGCCTGCTGATCAACGGAGAGATGGCTGCGGCGGCGTAGCTACGGCAGGGTTATGGTGCCGGACTGCAGGGCGCCGGCCGGCAGCGTCGTTGTGCGACCGTTTGTGATGATGAAGGCCGGCGTTGTGCGGTCGCCCGTCGGCGCGGCCGGCAGCATCCTGAAGTCCGCGCCGCCGGCACCGTCGACGACGACGTCGGTTCGCCGCGTCGTCCGCAGGGCGCGCGTGCCATCGCCAACACGGGAGTTCACGGATGCCCGTCCTTCGGCCGTCACCGACCGTGCGGATGATGTCCGCGCGGAGGCGGAGGGAGCAGCGACCCCGTCTTCCGCTGCGACCGCTGCGTCGGGTGCAGCCGAAGCCGCGCCCTCCGTCTGATCTCCCGTGCCGACGGTCGCATCGCCGCTCCCCGAGCCCGTCTCTTCGCCTGCGCTGCCGTTGCCGAAGGCCGAGGTGGGCGAGCGGCCGAACGCCGGCGTTGCCGTCGACCCGAAGGCTGGGGTCGGCGACCCCAATGCCGGCGTGGGATTGGAGCTGAACGCCGGAGTCGATTGACCGATGGCACTCTGATCGCGCGCAGACGTGCCGCCGCCGACTGCTTGCGCCAGTTGCTGAAAGTCGCCGCCGAGCACGGAGGAGCTTGCAATCAATGCAAGCGCCAGCATGCCGCCGGCGGCACTCAGTGCGGTCGATCGATGAAGAATGGCCATGAGATTCTCCCGGCTCGCCCAAGCGGCAATCGCCGATGAGGGCGCCGCCGCCCTCCCGGCCGGGAATCCAACCCGCCGTGGGGCGGGAAAGTTCCGCGTGTGGCCTGTGCGCCGAGAGCGGCCGCCGCGGTTCAGCGCGCCCGCAGGTGGAGGATGCCGATCCCGCCGGCGATATTGAGGCCCTCGATGCCCTCCACGCTGACCGGCTGGAGCACGATGGACTTGTTGCTGCCGCCGATCAGGGCATTGGCGCCGACGCCATAGATCGCGGCGACGCTCGCGCTGACGCCACCATAGTCGCCGGCGAGCGCTCCCGGGCCGATATCCGCCGTCGGGGCGACGACGCCCCACAGGATCACCCCGCTGGTCTGATAGCCGATGTCGACGCCGAATTTCTTGATCTCGCCGCCGTAACGGTCGACGCGGCCGCCCGCGTCGGGCCGATAGGTGCAGTTCACGTTCCGCGTGGAGCCGAAGATGAAGCTGACATTGCCCTCGACGCTACAGCGCAGATAGCCGGCCTTGACGCCGGATTCGGCCGCGTCCGCATCGTGTGCGGCTGCGGTGGCGGCGACGGCCAGGATGATCATCCCGATGAATCTGGCTGACGGAGTCATGGCTTGACCCTCCCGATGCTGTGTCCTTGCGGATTCAGATCGGGTTAGGCGGGTCAGGTCAAGGTGCCGGGCTCAGCGGCCTTTGGTTGCGTGCAACCAGGATCCGGTCGGCGAGCGTGCGCCGCAGCGCCCTCATCTCGGTCTTCAGCGCCTCGAAACGTCCGAGATCCTTGCCTTCCAATCTCCGGCCGGCAAGCTTCACGGTCATCGGGTTGATCTGCGTGCCGTTTACAAGGATCTCGTAATGCAGATGCGGTCCGGTAGCCCTGCCGGTGCTGCCGACATAGCCGATGACGTCGCCCTGATGCACCTTGGTGCCCTTCTTCAGGCGCTTGGCGAACCTGCTCATATGGGCATAGGCGGTCGCATACTGCGAGTTGTGCTTGATCTGGATGTAGTTGCCGTAGCCGCGAATCTTTCCGATCTTGGCGATGACGCCATCCCCGGCCGCGAAGATGGGCGTGCCGGTGGAGGCAGCGAAATCCACGCCCTTGTGCATCTTGCTGTAGCCGAGGATCGGATGCTTGCGCATCCCGAATTTCGAGGTGACGCGGACGACGTCGAGAGGCGTGCGCAGCAGATCCTTGCGGACGCTCTCGCCCCGGGCGTTGTAGTAATCCGCGGATCCGTCCCGCGGCTCGAAGCGGTAGATCTCCGTGGCAACGCCGTTCTGAATCAGCGCCGCATAGAGAAGGTCACCGGAGCGCGCCAGCCGGCCGCGCTCATCTTCATAGCGTTCATACACGATCTCGAAGCGGTCACCGGGTTGAATCTCGCGTTCGAAATCGATGTCGTAGCTGAACGCCTTGATGATCTGCGTCATGGTCTCGACCGGGACGGCCGCATCCTTGCCGGCCTCGAACAGGCTGGAATCGATCCTGCCGGCGGCGAGCGCCAGCTGCAGTTCGAGCGGCCGCTCGATCGTCGCAGCGATGAATTGGCCGCTCTCGTCGCGATTGACGAGCACGTCGCGCTCGACACTGGGCTGCAGGCTCAGACCCGCCAGCTGCAGGCGGCCGTCTGTCGAAGGGGCCTGCTCCAGCTTGTCGAAATTCAGGGTGATCTCGTGTCCAGGCTGCAGGTCCTTCGGCTGGAACACGGCGCCGAGAGCATCGATGGCTTCGATGGCTTCGGCGCGGCCGACGCCCGAAGCAAGCAGTATCTCGATCAGGGTGTCGCCCTTCTCGACCTCCACCACTTTGACCACGGGAGCCTCGGGGTCGGGAGCGAACGCTTCTTCGACATCGGTGCCGCTGTCGGCCGGCGCGGTTGGCGGGCGTGCAGCGACCGGCAGGATCGTTGGACGCTCTTCATTCGGAGCGACGGGCGCGGCTGCCGGGCGTGTCGGCCGCGACAACGCGACGGCCGGACGCAGTACGGCCGCAAAGCTCGCGGGCGGCTGTGGCAACTGCGCCGCAATGAAATCAGCCGCTGCCTCCGGTGTCAGATGCCATGCAGACGCGAGGGCCGCAACGGCCATCATATAGAGTGTGATCTGGAATGCAGAGCGCCGCGACGGCGCAGCGGCTGATGCCGGGTGTCGTCGCAATGCCCAACTCCCCTTTGCTGGTGGGTTTAACCTGCTTTACCGACCTTAGCGGCTGGCCGATTGACCGGACACAAGATCTGGCGTCCCCTGATCACGCATTAGTTAATGCCGCGAAACATGCCGTTACTATCCGTGACTGTCAACGAAAGATTCCTGCGTATTCGAGCTGGCGCCTCGGGAATCTTGAAGGGAAATCAGAGCGGCCCATATTGAACTGCGATCGAGACGCGATCAACGCGCCTTAAGTGATCGATATCTTTCAATGATGGGAGTATCGATCAAGCGCGCTCCTGCATTGCAGGAAATGCGTAACAAAGAGTTTGACTCGGTTAAACCGGGAGCGTATAAGCCCGCTCCTCCGACGCGGGGACTGGGATCTGCTTCCCGCGGGTTTCTGCGCGCGTCGGGTCGATATTTGACATCGTGGATCGAGAGAAGGGATGCGTGGGCGGCGGTCCGGGCGCGCGGTGCTCTGGCCTGAGCGCAAACGCATCTAACTACGTTGTCGCTGCGAAAGCGGCGGCAACCGTTACGCGTTTGTGTTTGGGATCCTGACGTTGTCCGTTCGGCAAGGTCCGCGAGGACCGCGACGAGCGGGCGAGGTTAACCTGAGAGTTTGATCCTGGCTCAGAACGAACGCTGGCGGCATGCCTAACACATGCAAGTCGAACGCGTGTAGCAATACACGAGTGGCGGACGGGTGAGTAACGCGTGGGAACCTGCCCAATGGTAGGGAATAACTGCGGGAAACTGCAGCTAATACCCTATGCTCCCTACGGGGGAAAGATTTATCGCCATTGGAGGGGCCCGCGTCGGATTAGCTAGTTGGTAGGGTAACGGCCTACCAAGGCGACGATCCGTAGCTGGTCTGAGAGGATGATCAGCCACACTGGGACTGAGATACGGCCCAGACTCCTACGGGAGGCAGCAGTGGGGAATATTGGACAATGGGGGAAACCCTGATCCAGCAATGCCGCGTGAGTGAAGAAGGCCTTAGGGTTGTAAAGCTCTTTCGGCGGGGACGATGATGACGGTACCCGCAGAAGAAGCCCCGGCTAACTTCGTGCCAGCAGCCGCGGTAATACGAAGGGGGCTAGCGTTGTTCGGAATCACTGGGCGTAAAGGGCGCGTAGGCGGCTCGACAAGTCAGGCGTGAAAGCCCCGGGCTCAACCCGGGAATTGCGCTTGATACTGTCTTGCTTGAGTCCGGGAGAGGATGGCGGAATTCCCAGTGTAGAGGTGAAATTCGTAGATATTGGGAAGAACACCGGTGGCGAAGGCGGCCATCTGGACCGGTACTGACGCTGAGGCGCGAAAGCGTGGGGAGCAAACAGGATTAGATACC
>JBFXDS010000011.1:0-110000 GCA_050180895.1 Dongiaceae bacterium | reverse complement strand
ACGGGTGGGGTTCTCCGGGAAGTGGAGATAGCCGGCGAGACTGCCCAAGACAACCTCTTCGCCCAGCTTGCAGGTCGGCTCGAATATCCCAACCTCTGGCGCATAGACATACATCGAGCGATCCACTTGCATGACGCGAGTCTCGATCTCAGGCTGCCACTCCTCGGACAACGCAATCATTCCGAGATGGGCCAGCAGACGGTTGACGCCTCGCTCGGCCGCGCGGATTCCCTCTGCCGAGACGGTACCTCCGCCTCCGAACTCACCGCTGATGGAGATCATCCGACGATCGAGGGCCACCTCGGCGGCAAGCCCCTTGCGACCACCGACGAGGACGGGAACGCTGATCGGGACATTGAAGGCCGCAAGGGCCGCGCGCCGTCTGCAATCGAGCGTCTCATCGCCGGAAAGCTCGGCGTAGGCATGGACCAGATAGTTGAGCGAGGTGCCACCCGAGTGCAGATCGACGAACACGTCGCAAAGCGGCATGAGAACTGTCGCGACGAGATCGGCGATGCGGGCCGTGGGCCCGCCAACCGGACTGCCAGGGAATGCGCGATTAAGATTGCCCGCATCGAGCGGCGACACCCGAACGCCCGCAAGCGCTGCCGGAAGATTCGCGGCAGGCAGGATGATGAGGCGGCCTCTGATGTCCTGCGGCTGAATAGACCGCACAAGCTTTGAAAGAACGATCTGACCTTCGTACTCGTCACCGTGGCCTCCAGCCATCAAGAGCGCCGACGGACTCTCGCCGTTCGCGATCACCGCGACCGGGATAGGTACGATGCCATAGGCCGAACGCGTGACCGAGTGCTCGAGGTTCAAGAATCCGACTTGCTTCCCCTGCCTTGTCAGATCGACGTCCGACCAGACTCCCGGCCAGCTCACCATTCCCGCCTACCCGACGCGGCGGGGAAAATCCGGCCGTCGCAGGCAAACGGTCAGGAAGCCAACCAGACGGTCTTCCATTGCCAGTGACCCAATGTACCGATCGGATGCGGCTGCAACCCATTCACCCTTTTCGATCCCGCGTCGAGAATGTCGGTGAACACCGGGATGATGGCGCCGCCGTCCTTGGATATCATTCGCTGCGCCTCGCAGTAAAGGCGCTGGCGCTCGGCCACATCGGTTGTGCCCCGAGCATCGACGAGTAGGCTGTCGAACTCCGCGCGATGCCAATTTGTCTCGTTCCATTTCGCGTCGCTCGTGTACGCCTGCGTGAGGATCATGTCGGCGACCGGCCGCATTGTCCATCCACCCATGAAGAAGGGCTTCTTCAGCCAGACTGCCGACCAGTACCCATCTGTGGGCTCGCGGATGATGTTGATCGTCACGCCGGCCTTTGCCGCCATTTCCTGGAAGACGATCGCGCCATCCATCATCCCGGCCAGCACTGTCGACGCGTGCAGATCGAACGTGGGATTCGCCAGTCCCGCTTCGGCCAAGAGGGCCTTGGCCCGCTCCGGGTCATAGGACGGGATGCCGAGATCCCGGCAATACCACTGATGCGCCGGAGAAACCGGCTGGTCGTTCCCAAGCTGACCGTACCCCTTGTAGACAGTATCGAGAAATCTCTGGCGGTCGAGAAGCAGCTTCAGCGCCATGCGGACGTTCGGATTGTCGAACGGCGGCTTGTCCGTCTGCATGGCGAAGACGATGTGAAAGCCGGACGGGCTGGAGATGATCTGCAGATCCGGGTTGGATTTGATCCTCTCGATCGCGGTCGGATCGAGCTTCTCGATGAGGTCGGCTTCGCCGGCGAGCAACGCATTGGTTCGAGCGACGGGGTCGTTGATCCCAGTCGTCTCGACCGCCTCGAGATGCGGAAGCCCTGCCTCCCAGTAGTTGGGGTTACGAACAAACAGTGAGACGACTCCCGGCTCGAACCGCTCAAGCATGAACGGCCCGGTTCCAACGGGATTGCTGAAGTCGGTGAAGCCCTCGGGGACGACCATTGCGTGATAGTCGGCGAAGAGCGCGGCAAGATCGGCGTTCGGCCGCGCCAGCTTCACGCGCACGATGCGATCGCCGTCCGCCCGGGTTCCCTCGAGATCGACCTGATCGAACAGGGCCTTCGCGGGCGAGGCGGTCGCCGGATCAACGAGGCGGCGCAGCGAATAGATGACATCGGCGGCGCGCAGCGGACGGCCATCGTGAAAGACGATGCCCGGACGCAGATGGAACGTCCATTCCTGCGCCGCAGCGTCGGATTCCCAGGACTCCGCAAGCTCACCGACCAGCTGCAAGTCCGGCTGAGTCCCAACGAGGCGGTTGAAGAGGGACGTGATACGGGAGGCGTCGGTGGAGCTCACCGCCTTGTGCGGATCGATCGTCTCGTTGGCGCTGCTTCCCGCCATGGCGATCTTCAGTGTCCCTCCGTCCTGCGGAGACTCGGCCGCCCAAGTCGGCCGGATGGCGGATGTCGATAGAGCCGCGCCGGCCAGCCCGATGGAGAACTCCCGCCGCGTCAGCGCGGCGCGCGGAAGAGAATATCTGCGGTCTACGGTCATCGAAATCTCCCTTGAGGCGTTTTCATATCCAGCGAAGCCTGGCACCGCCGGAGACAATCACGCGCATTCAGCGTGGCGCTCATGTGCGCGTGTCTCCATGTGCCGCTGCTGGCGGTTAAAAAGTTCCGTAGCGGCCGGCCCGACCCTGCGCTCCTCTTCCTCGGACAGATTAGCCATGAACGGCAGCATCGGCCCCATCTCGGCGATCTGCGCGAAGGTAACCGCATCGTGGAGCACGCGGGCCGGACCGAACGCGTCGCGAAGATCCTCGATCGGCAGGAACTCGGAGCGCAGCCGCTCTGCGCCCTCCAGGTCGCCGGTCGAGAGCGCCGCAAGAAGTGCGCTGGATAGGCACGGCGCGAGACTGACGGATCCCGACGTGAAGCTGCGGAGCTCGAACTCGACCCAATGCGCCAGGACCGGGCGCTCGCCGATGCCGCTGACGATGCGAGCGGTATCGATGCGCTCCGTCAGTTCCTCGAGAAACGGATCCGTCGCCGGATCCGGCCGTACGATCGCATACTTGATAGCAAACACCGTCCCGTCGCCGACCAGCCGCTCGATATTGTTCGGCCCCAGGTAGCTCTCTGAGCGGAGGTAGAGGATCACCGGACGGCCGAAGCGCCCAGCGAAAGCGCGTATGCCGGCCTCGGCGCCAGCCGGAGTCGACTGACTCGAGCAGGGGAGGACGAGCGCGGTGGGAAATTCGAGATCGCGCAATATGTCAGCTTGATCAATCAAGCGGCCGTAGTCGGGCCCGGCAGCCGGGATTAGCCAGGTATCTTCGCTCACCGATCCGATCAGCGTCTCCAGCGTGCTGCGATATTCGCTGAGCGGGATGTGGTACATGACGGCGTTGCCGCCGTAGAGAACGGTGGTAACGCCACCCGACTCAAGATACCTTATAAGTGTTCTATTTGCGGCTTCATTGACCGTCAGGTCGCTATTGCGTGCCAGCGGCGGAACCGCGATGACCGATCGCGACAGGTCGTCGATACTGATCGAGTGCCGTCTCATGCGTATGGCCGGTTCGCGGAAGCGGGAGCAGGCATATCACTCCTCCGACTTATATTGTTGTCATGACAACTAACAAAATTACAACTTCCGGTCAAGCGGTGAGGAGAATGAAGGGTCGGAATCCGCCAAGGCGCAACGCCGACGACGGCGCGAGACCGTTCGCTGCAGCGGACATCCGCCGGCGCAATGACGGCAGACCCGTCGAGTATTCCTTTTCTGCGGCAGCGCTTGAGGCGGGCGAGCCGGTCCGGCATGTGCGGCTGTCGGACCAAGTCTACGAGCACGTCTTTCGGCAGATCGCGTCGGGTCAACTCGCAATCGGCGGCCGGCTGCCGACCGAAGCCCAACTCTGCGATACGTTCGACGTTTCGCGGCCGGTCGTCCGCGATGCCCTCGCACGCCTGCGTGCCGACGGGCTGATCAGTTCACGCCAGGGGTCCGGCAGCTATGTGGAGCGCCGGCCGGATCGCGATTTTCTGCGCTTCGCGCCCTCGGGCAATATTGCCGACCTGCTGCGCTGCTTCGAGTTTCGCATCGGTTTCGAGGGCGATTCGGCCTTCTTCGCTGCAGAGAGGCGAACGGCGGAACATCTGGCTACGATCCGGCGCGCCCTCGATGAACTCGCTGAGGCGAACCGGAACGGAGCGCTGGGCCAGAAGGCCGATCTGGCGTTCCACATGGCCATCGCGGCGGCGAGCGGGAACTACTTCTATGTCAGGACCATGCAGATGGTCGAGCGTTACATGGAGTTCGGCATGCGCCTGGCACGGAGCATATCGGTCATCCGAGGAGCGGAGAGGCTGGACCTGGTTCAGAGGGAGCACATGGCGATCTACGATGCCATCCGAATCGGTGACGGTCAGGCCGCGCGTGCCGCCGTGCAGTTGCACATCGCAAGCGCCCGGGCCCGTATCCTGACGGAGGATCCGCTGGCCGCCTTGCAGTCCGGCGACAGGCCCGGAGCCGCCGATCCGCTTAGGCGAACAAGGAAACCTTCAGCTTCGCCGCCCAAGTCTCGAGCTGTGCGAGAAGCGGACCGCTGACCGGTATCCCTTGCGCCGTGATGCGCCGGCGCCTTGCCAGCGCGGCATCTCCGGGAAGCTGCACCTTGTCGATTTTTCGTCGTGGCGGCGAACTGCGACAGCTCTCCGCCAGATAGTTCATCTCGCGCAAAAATTCCGCCCGCCCGCCGAACCTCGCCGGATCGATCAGCAGCAGGAACACTGAGGCCAGCCAGCCCGATTGATGTGTCGCCCTTCCGCGTCCCGCCAAGCCGTTGGCAAGCGCCTCGATGAGCAGCATCAGGCCAAACCCCTTGTAGCCGAGCTCGATACCGCCAAGCGGCAGGATCGCTCCGGGCGACTCGCCGAATAACACAGCGGGATTGTTCGATGCGTTGCCCTCATGGTCGACAACCCAGTCGCCGGGAAGTCGGCCGTCCTCCTGCGCAACGCGCCGCGCACGGCCAAACGACGTCGTCGAGGTGGCGAAATCGATGAGCATCGGATCTCTCGAAGTCGGAATCCCGACGGCCAGGGGATTGGTGGAAAGCGCCGGACGTATGCCGCCATGCGGCGCCACGCCTGTATTGACCGGGTCGGCGCAGGCTAGAAGGCAGACATAGCCGCGGTCCGTCGCCCGGCGTAGATACGCCTGCAGGCAGGCGATGTGGTGGCTGCATCCGATCGTGACCGTAACGACGGGCGCCCTGGCGATGCGGTCGAAGCCGACATCCAGGGCCTGATGTATGAGCCATGGTCCGGGGAGTTTCCGCCCGTCCCAGGCGAGACTGCTCTCGGTGGCGGAGAGAACGATCGGGTCGCCCGTCGCACGCATGGACCCAGCCTCCAGGTCGGCAAGATAGCGCGGCAACAGTGATAGCCCGTGCGTGCCGCGCCCAAGCAGGTCGGCTTCGACGAGGACCTCGGCGATGACTGCAGCCCGCTCCGTAGGGAGTCCGGCCGCCTCGAGCAAAGCTTGGCCGGCACCCCGCAGGGCGGCCGCCGGATAGCGTCGCTCCGATGCGCCGCCTCGGCCGACCCCGGTGGGCGCCGCAGCCATCAGGTCGGCGTGTCCCAGAGCGCGCGATTCGAAAGCGCCGCCGCCAGCCCCGCCGCCGCGGCGTCGATCAGGAGGCGTCCCTTCTCGGCTGTGGCCATGTGGGGATCTCCGATGATGCCGAGCTTCGTGCGGCTCTCGTAGCTGCGCCAGCGATACACGCCCGGAGGCATCTCCGGCGCCGACCTTTCGCCGGCCGGGGTCCCGGCGAGCCGATCCATGTCGACGAGGTCGGGTCGCAGGGCAAGCATCATCGATGTCTCGGCCTCGCATGCATGTTGCACCGTAGCTTGGGTTTCCAGAATGGACGCGAAACGCGGGCCGACCAGGTCCCAGTAGTTCGCCACGGCGATGGGCAGCCGATGCGCGATCGTGAATTCCGCCACGACGGCGTTCAGGGCGGCGCGGTTGCCGCCATGGCCGTTCAGCACGAAGATGCGGCGGAAGCCCTGTCGTATCAGCGAATCCAGGATGCAGCGGAGCAGCGCCGAGAAGGTCGGTAGGTCGAGCGTGATCGTTCCACCGAACGACATGTGATGCTCGGCAAGGCCGGTCCACATCGGCGGCAGCACCACTGTGGCTCCGTCTTCGAGCAGGGTTGCCCCCCGCCGGGCGATCTCCGAGCAGAGAAGAGAGTCGACTTGTACCGGTAGATGCGGGCCGTGCTGCTCGGTAGAGCCGACCGGGACGATCGCAATCGCGTCGCTCCTGGCCCGGCCGCGAAGTTCGGACGCAGACAGCACGTCCCAGTCAACCCGACGGACGTCGCCGGTCCGGGCGGTATCGCGTTCAGGACCGCTCAAAGCAGCGCCTCCTCGAACGGAAAGCTCGAAAACAGTGTTGTTTTCCGCTCGCCGAAATGCACCTGCTGCTCCAGGTAGACGGCTTCGCGCCCCCCGGGCGCCCCGATATAGCTGTGAAACGAGAGGATCATGCCCGGCTCGATCACGCCGTCATAGCCCCCGCGTGTCCAGTAGCGTGGGTGCGTGATCCGCGGATATTCGTCCCGCATCCCGACGCCGTGAGCAATGCAGGTGTTGTAGGGGCTGATGAACTCGTCGGGAACGAGCCACGCGCGTTCGCTGAGCTCGCGGAAACTCATCCCCGAATGCGCCGCCTGCAAATTGTGCTGAAGCTGCTCGTGGGCGAGGTGAAAGAGGCGCCGCTGCTCGCTCGTCGGCTTGGCGGTGCCGCAGAGCCATGTGCGCGACAAGTCGGCGCAATAGCCGTAGGGTCCGATCATGTCGGTGTCGAATGCGATCAGGTCTCCGTCCTCGATCACCCGATCCGAGCATTCCTGGTACCATGGGTTGGTGCGCGGGCCCGACGACAGCAGGCGTGTCTCGATCCACTCTCCCCCCAACTCGACGTTCGTCTTGTGTAGGATCGACCACAGTTCGTTCTCCGTCATCCCCGGGGCGAGCTCGGCGCGCATGCGCGTCATGGCGGTATCAGCGACGGCGATCGACGCAGCCATGCAGGCGATCTCATCCGGGTTTTTCACCTTGCGTGCATGCTCGATCGGCTCGTCAGCCGGAACGAGCGTCAACCCGTGGCCCAGCAGCAGCGCGGCCTGGTCAACGGTCAATCGATCCGCCGCCAGCCGACGCTCCTTCCCGGCGAAGGCGGCATAGGCCGCCACGATCTCGGCCGCCCACAGTTCCATGCGCTCGCGCCGGCGCGGTCCGGTCGAGAAGTAGCTCAGCCCCAGTGCGGGACGGATCTCACCGATGGATTCGAGATCGCCGGAAAGATGTTCCGCGCCGCCATACTCGAAGAGGATAGGCAGGCCCTCGGCCGGGACGAGGGCATGCCGCCCGGTTCCATGCAGATGCCAAACCTGCAGGTTCCTGCTCCCCGTCGCGTAGCGCACGTTGACCGGATCGAAGAGGAGGCAGGCCGGCAAGTCTCGACGCTGCAGTTCTGCCTGCAGCCGCTGCAAGCGATGAGCGCGGAGCCGGACCATGTCGATCCCGGACGAGGCGGAGTGCAAGGCTGGAGACGGCATCGCGGCGGGAAGGACATCAAAAACCGACATACCTTGAAGCCTCTATCATGACGCCGCGGCATCCATCGCCTCGCAGGCACCGGATTTGTCGTTGCGCGTCGATATAACAATATGACAAATTGTGGACCATGACGCAACGTGCAGAATTTTCGGCGTCCGCATCTTCTCCCCGGCGCGCGTCCGCCGGAACGACTGACGAGCGGCGCTGCCCGCCGAGGATCGATTCTCTCGCCCGGGCGGCACGAATCGCGCGCGCTCCAAACGCGTGGGGTCGAGCATGATCGTAGGCGTGCTGCGAAGGCTTCTGCTCGGAATCGTAACTCTCTGGATCACCTCGATCCTGGTGTTCGCCGCCACCGAGCTTCTTCCCGGCGACGTCGCCACCGCCATTCTCGGACAGCAGGCCACGGCCGAAGCCGCGGCTGCCATTCGCGAGCAGCTCGGCTTGGATCGCTCGCCCATCGTCCGCTATGCCGACTGGCTGAGCGGGCTCGTCCGCGGCGATTTCGGCACGTCGCTCGCTTCGCGCCGCCCCGTCGCCGAGATGCTCGAGAGCCGCCTGAGCAACACGCTCATGCTCGCCGTCGCCACCGCCCTGGTCGCGGTGCCGCTGTCGCTTGCGATCGGGCTCCTTGGCGCCGCCAACCCCGACAGCTGGCTCGATCGCGGTACGTCGGTCTTCTCGCTCGTCGTCATCTCGGCTCCCGAGTTCTTCATCGGGGCCGTCTTTGTGCTTCTGTTCGCTGTTCACTGGGGCTTGTTCCCGGCAGTCACGAGCGCTGCCGCTTTGGATTCGCCCGGCCGCCTGCTGCATGCTCTGACGCTGCCGGTGCTCACGCTGACGATGGCAATGCTGGCGCACATGGTCCGCATGACGCGCGCCGCCGTGCTGGACGTGCTGAGGTCACCCTATATCGAGATGGCGATCCTGAAGGGCGCCTCCAAGCTGCGCATCGTGCTTCGCCATGCACTGCCCAACGCGCTGGGTCCGATCGCCAACGTGGTCGCGCTCAATCTCGGATATCTGATCAGCGGCGTCGTCGTGGTGGAGACCGTCTTCACCTATCCCGGCCTCGGACGCCTGATGGTCGACGCGGTCGCCAGCCGCGACATTCCGGTGGTACAGGCCACGGCGCTGATCTTCTGCGCTGCATATGTCGTTCTGAACATCGTCGCCGACTCGGTGTCGATCCTGGCCAACCCCCGCCTGCGGTTCGCCCGACGATGACGATGGCCGGGCCGACAGAGGAAAATCTCGGGGCTGTCGCTGACGGCCGCACCCGCGCGCCCAGACGGGGGCGGCCCGGTGGCACGGCCTGGATCGGCCTCTGCATCATCGGGTCCTGCCTTTTCTTCGCCCTCCTCGCACCGGTCCTGGCGCCGCACCCACCGGCCACGATCCTCACCGCACAGTCCTATGCACCACCGGATGGAACAAGCTGGCTCGGCACGGATTATCTCGGGCGCGACGTGTTGTCTCGGCTGCTGTACGGGGCCCGGCTGACGATCGGGCTCGCGTTCCTCTCGACGCTCCTCGGATTTGTCGTCGGAACGACGCTCGGCTTCGCGGCGGCGGAGCTGCGCGGGATTCCAGACACGCTGATCGGCCGGGTGGTGGACATCATGATATCGTTCCCACCGATCCTCCTCGCGCTCGTGGTCATCGCAGGGCTTGGCAGCTCGCTGACCGTCCTCGTCTGCACCATCGGACTGATCCATACCTCGCGCGTCACGCGCATGGCGCGCGCAGTCGCCCTCAACATCTCGGCAACCGATTTCGTCGAGGTTGCCCGCTCCCGCGGGGAGGGACTCGCCTACATCGTCTGGCGCGAGATCCTGCCCAATACCATCCGGCCATTGGCAACCGAGTTCGGACTACGGCTGACGTTCTCCGTCCTCTTCATAAGCTCCCTGAGCTTCCTCGGACTCGGCGTCCAGCCGCCTGCCGCCGACTGGGGCGGCATGGTGCGCGAGAACATGTCGGGCCTGTACTACGGCGCCTGGGCCGCGCTGCTTCCCGCCGCCGCAATCGCCGTGCTGACGGTCGGCATCTCCTTCGTCGTCGATTGGCTGGCTGCACAGTCCGGCCGCGAGATGTCGAGCGAGCTTCTGCAGTGACTCCGGTACTTCAGATCGCAGGACTATCGGTAGAGGCCCGTGACCCCGGCGGCCGTTGGTTCCCGACCGTTCACGCTGCGAGCGTGAACGTCGAGCCGGGCGAAGTCGTGGCGCTGATCGGCGAGTCCGGGGCGGGAAAGACGACGCTCGCCCTCGCCGCGCTCGGCTATGTGAGACCCGGCACCCGGATCACGGCCGGCTCCGTCCGGGTCGGCGACAGTGACGTGCTCGCCTTGAGTCCGCACGACCGCCAGGCGTTGCGCGGCCGGCGCGTCGCTTATGTCGCCCAGAGCGCGGCGGCGGCGCTCAATCCGGCACTCACCATCGGCGATCAACTGGCGGAAGCGCGCAGAATACATCGGCTTAAGGAGCAATCCGACCGGCCCGCGATCGTCACCCTCATGTCTCGTCTGAACCTGCCGGACCCGGACGCTTTGGCGCTGCGCTATCCTCACCAACTCAGCGGCGGCCAGCAGCAGCGGGTCATGATCGCAATGGCGATGAGCTGCGCACCCGACCTCCTCGTCCTCGACGAGCCGACGACGGCGCTCGACGTCACCACGCAGGTAGGCGTCCTGGCCGTGCTGCGGGAGGTGCTGCAGGATGACAGAAAGGCTGCCCTGTACGTGTCACACAATCTTGCCGTCGTCGCACAGGTCGCCGACCGCATCCTGGTCATGCGGATGGGCAGGGTCGTGGAGGAAGGGCCGGCGGAACAAATTCTCTACGCGCCGCGAAGCGACTATACGCGCGCCCTCCTCGGCGCGATCCGCCCGCGGCGTCAAGCGCCTCGCCCGCCGTACGCCCGTCACGTCGCCCCGGTGACGCCTCTCCTTGTCGTTCGCGACATCCGGGCAAGCTATCGTCGGCCCGGACTCTTCCGTCCCGGCGAGCAGCCGGAACAGAACGTGCTGCGCAATGTCAGCCTCGGCATCATGCCCGGCGAGGTGGTGGCATTGGTCGGTGAATCGGGTAGCGGCAAAAGCACGCTGGCCCGCGTCATCGCCGGTCTACACGTGCCGCTGTCGGGATCGATCGAGCTCGCGGGCGAAACGCTGCCGCCCGACGTTCGCCGGCGGCGTCTCCGCCAGTTGCGGCGCATCCAGCTCATCACGCAAAGTCCCGACGCCTCGCTGAATCCGTCGCAGAAGGTATCGGAGGTCATCGGGCGCCCCCTGCAGCTCTATTCCGACTTACGGGGCACGGCGGTCAACCGGCGGGTCGACGAACTCTTAGCACTGGTCGATCTGAAGCCGACCTATGCCGGGCGCTATAGTTTCGAGCTCTCGGGCGGCGAGAAGCAGCGCGTCTCGATTGCCCGCGCGCTCGCCGCCGAACCCGACATGCTCCTGTGCGACGAAGTGCTTTCCTCGCTCGACACCATCGTCGGCGCCGCCATTCTGGACCTGATGCGCGAGTTACGCGATCGTCTGCGGCTCTCCTATCTGTTCATCAGCCACGACTTGGCGACCGTGACCGCGATCGCCGATAGGGCCGTCGTGCTCTACGCCGGTCAGGTCTGCGAAAAGGGCCCCGTCGAGCAGGTATTCACCGCCCCGCACCACCCCTATACGACGGTACTCTTGCATTCGACGCCCGAGCCGCGGCGAGGTTGGCTCAACGAGATTCTCGCCGGTCAGGCGACGGTTTCGTCCACGGTGGCGAACATGCCGCGGGACCAAGGCTGCTCGTTTCGGTTTCGATGCCCAAGCAGAATCGAGGGGACCTGTGATCGCCTGCAGCCGTCCGGACGGCAGGACGGTGCGGAGCATACGATCTTCTGCCACCGTACTCTCGGCGAGCTGGCCGCCACAGCCCACCCAGACGGTGAGGGCGGCGTGCCGCAATGGGATCGCCTGGCAAGATGAGCGGCGACGGAACCGACACTTCGATCGCGAATGTCGAGGCGATCCCCCTCGCCGTGCCGCAACCCTATGCGGCCGAATGCGAGGGCTCCGTCGAGACGCTGCTCGTCCGAGTCACCGACGCCGTCGGCCGCACAGGTATCGGCGAGTGCGATTCCCCGCCGCTCGCCGCGAAGGCCTTCATGGAGATGCCGACGCGCTTCGTCTGGCGGCAGAACATGATCTCCATGCTCAAAGGGCAGGACGCCCGCGACACCGCCGCCATGTGGCAGCGTCTCTACGAAGGAACCGCCTCGCCGGGTCGCCGCGGAGTGGGGATCCACGCTCTCTCGGCGGTCGATATCGCGCTGCACGACCTTGCCGGAAAGCAACTCGGCGTGCCGGTCCACCGCCTGATGGGTGGCGCCCGCACCGATCGGCTCGCGCCTTATGCCACCATCTTCGTCGAGCATCCGGCGCAGACGAGCGTGAGCGGATATGTCGATGCCGTCGCCGCCAAGGCCGAGCGCGCGCTCGCGCTGGGTTTCCGGGCTCTCAAGGTGGAAGTGCTGTTGGGAAGCGCCGCGACGGATGCGCAGATCGTGGACGCCATCCGCAGCATCCGCCGGACGATCGGTCACGGCGTCGTGCTGATGGTCGACTTCGGCTATCGCTGGCGGGATTGGCACGAAGCGCAGTGGGTCATGACGCGCATTGCGGATTGCGACATCTATTTCGCCGAGGCGACGCTCCAGCACGATGATCTTCACGGCCATGCGCGACTGTCGGCCATCAGCCCGATCCGCATCTGCGGCGGCGAGTGGGCAACCACCCGATGGGAAGTGCAGGAGTGGATCACGGTCGGGAAGGTCGCCGTCGTGCAGCCCGACCCGAGCCGCTGCGGCGGCTTCACCGAAATGCGACGAATTGCAGACCTATGTGAGCTCTCCGGCGTTCAATGCATACCGCATGCATGGAAGACCGGGATCCTCACGATGGCGTGCCTGCACCTACAGGCTGCTTGCCCGAATATGCCCTACATCGAATTGATGGCACCGCAGCTGTATCCATCTCCGCTGAGCTCCGAGCTTGTCACACCAGCGATTTCGATGACCGATCACGGAATCGCAGTGCCCCAGGCAGCCGGGTTGGGGCTAAAGCTCAATGAGGAGTGCGTTGAGCGGTACCGTGCGGGCTACAGCAACTAGTTCTGCAGGGACGAGCCGCTTAAGTCCGAGTGTGGACAGCCGCATCTAGCGGATCGCTTGAGACAGTAGCAGGAATTCAAACCCGGATCTCTGTGGACTACCGCGCCTTCAGACTCAATCTGAGCTGCGACCGTTTCGATATCGAGCCCTTACCTTGATTTGACACCTTGACGAATCAACGGATTGAAGCCGTTCAGTGTATTTTGCGTCAGGCTCTGGGTCCGCAGCCAGTCAAGAAAACTTACCACAGCCGGCCAGCGTGCCTTCTCTCGTCTGCAAACAAAGTAGTAGTTGAATCTGGAGGGCACGGCAGGACCAAACGGGCAAACGAGCCTTCCAGCAGCCAAGTCGTCGGCAACAAGTGCGCTTCTGCCCAGCGCGATCCCCAGACCCTCGATCGCAGCCTGCAGCGTCGTGGTTGACAGGCCATAGCGCACGCCGAGCGCAGGATCAACCCCTTCCACACCCGCTGCCTTAAGCCACCTTCTCCAGCTCGGCTTGACATCCCCGATCCTCTTGACATCGTCATGCAGAAGCCTGTGTCGCGCAAGATCTTCAGGCCGTCGCAGGGGAGGCGAGCCACGGACGGTTCTGGGACTACAGACTGGAAACATCAATTCCTCGTCGAGAAGCTTCTCCACGTACATTCCGGGATACCGACCAACCCCGTAGCGGATGACCACGTCGGCATCGTCAGCTGTCTCCTCAGCAAGCTGTACGATCGCCGAAATGCGGAGTGTGATTTCCGGATGGCGCTCCTCAAAGCGGATCAAGCGGGGGAACAACCATTTGACCGCGAAGCCAGCATAGACGGTAACTCTCAGCAGGTTCTCTTCGCTCGATGGTGTCAGGTGCCGCAGCGTATCGCTGATTTGACTGAGACCACCGTAGACGGCCTCTGCTAGCCGCCGCCCCTCTGCCGTCGGCACCGTCTGCCGCGACTGACGCCGGAAGAGCGGCAGGCCGATTTGTGCCTCAAGCATTTTGATGAGATGGCTCACCGCTCCCTGTGTCAGGCCGAGTTCGTCCGCCGCCCGGGTGAAGCTCTCGTGTCGGATGGCTGCCTCCAGCGCCGTCAGCGCCTGGATCGAAGGCAACCGCCGGAATGCGGACGATGTATGAATCCTATTCATAACGAATATGAACATTACTTGCTTGTTGTACACCGTGAAAGTGTCAAGATCGCAGCTTCCAGAGGGGTATTTCGCGCTATGGATCGGAAAACTGAGCCATGAATTACGCTGAAGTTCGGCCCATCGCGGCCTCAGAGATCCCGGTGATCGATGTTGCCTCCTTGTGGACGGAAGGTGCCGGCGATGCCTTCGCCACCGCCAAGAGCTTGCGTCGCGCATCCGGCGAGGTCGGCTTCTTCTATGTCCGGAACCACCGTGTCCCGGAACCGGTGATCGCACGGGCCCATGCCGCCGCTCGCCTCTTCTTCCGACTGCCGATCGAGGACAAGCTGCGCGTCTGCGTCAATCCATATCACCATGGCTTCTTGCGCATCGGAGAAGCCAAGATGGCGAACGGCGCAAAAGCAGACCTGAAGGAGAGTTTTGTTTGGGGTCTCGACCTTCCGAAAGGAGACCCGGAGCGCGCCACGAATCCCTTCTTGGGTCCGAACA
The DNA here is from genome assembly GCA_050180895.1 of Dongiaceae bacterium. Classification (GTDB taxonomy): domain Bacteria; phylum Pseudomonadota; class Alphaproteobacteria; order Dongiales; family Dongiaceae; genus JBGPEQ01. The sequence continues at coordinate 95,612 of JBFXDS010000011.1, read as the reverse complement.
ATTGGCCGGATTTCATGCCGGAGCTGCGGGCGGGCCTGTACCCGTTCTTCGAAGCTATGACCAATTGTGCGAAAATGCTGATGCGTGCCTTTGCGGTAAGTCTTGATCTGCCACCGGACACGTTTCTAAAGAGCTGCGAGAGGCCCATTTCGCGCAGTTCGGTAATCTACTATCCGCCGCAGCCGCCGAGTTTGGGCAGGGAGCAGTTCGGTGTTGCGCCGCATACGGACTATGGTTGCCTGACGCTGTTGTGGCAGGACGACGTGGGCGGGCTGGAGGTGCAGAACATCGCCGGCGAATGGCTGACCGCCCACCCCATTCCCGGGACGCTGGTGGTGAACGTCGGCGACCTGCTTGCACGGTGGACCAATGACAAATTCACCTCCACCCCTCATCGGGTGGTGAACCGTCGCGGCCTCGACCGCCACTCGATGGTGCTCGCGTTCGATCCCGACTTCCACACCGTCATCGATCCGGCGGCGACGTGCGGCCCGAACGAACTGCCGAAGTATGCCCCCGTCTGCTGTGGGGACTACGTGCTGGGTCGCTTCGACGCCGCATTCGCGTATCGCCAGAGAAACGCATAAGCCGGTCAGCGAGGGAGCCGCAGGGATGGAAGGACAGGAGAGCATACGGAGTATCGTTGGACGATCGCAGATCCAAGCTCTCAGCAGCCGCAGCGACCGGCCCGGCCTCACCTTTCTCGCGGGTCACATTGCGGCGTTGACCCTGACCGGCACGCTCGTCTGGTTGTCGGTGGGGAGCATCTGGATGCTCCCGGCCACATTTTCGCACGGCATTGTCATCGTCCACCTGTTCGCGCCGTTTCACGAAACCTGTCATCGCACCGCGTTTCGTTCCCGCTGGCTGAACACGGTCGTCTCGTGGCTTACCGGGTTGGTTCTTCTGCTGGAACCTCTTCACTTCAAGTTCGAACATGCCGCCCACCACTCTTTCACCCAACACCCCGGAAAAGACCCTCAGATGATCCCGATGGCGGAAAATCTGCGCGGCTATCTGCTTTATGCGACATCCATCCCATACTTCGTCGGGGCATTGAGGCAGCTCATCAATCACCCGTTCGGCCGCTTCACTGCGGAGGAACGCAGGATTTTTCCAGACCGCAGCTTGGCCAAGGTGCGCCGCGAGGCGTTGATGATGTGGGGTGTCTATCTTGGGGTGGCAGCAGCGTCGGTGGCCCTCCAGACGTGGGCGGCTCTGATCTATTGGCTCCTGCCGCGGATCGTTGGCGAACCGGTCATGAGACTTATCCGTATGTCGGAGCATGTCGGCTGCCCGCGGGTGCCCAACCTGCTGCGCAACACGCGGACAGTCCTTACCTTTGCTCCGATCCGATGGCTTGCGTGGAACAATGCCTACCATGCAGAACACCACGCCATTCCGACGGTCCCGTTCTTCTCGTTGCCGCGGCTGCATGCCATATTGGGCGCGCACATCGAGGACGTGCGACCCGGGTACCTCAATACGCAACTGCACCTGATCCGCAATGGTCTGACCGGGGCCGGAGCAGCCGCGTCGCCGTTTGGCCGCACGTGATGCAGGGATCCAGAACGCGCCACAGCGCTTTGCGATCAGCGCGTGATCGCGCTTAGAGAGGGCCCGACCGTGAATCAGATTCCGCGCAGTGTCGGATTCGAGCGGACTGAAGAGGCGGTTGCGACGACGGCACTTCTGTCGGGGGACCTGCGTTTCCGTTCCGCCGGCGGCTTGGAGTCGCGGCGTCTATACCGCCGTCTGGCGGGGATGGGCAGATCCGACCTCGCGCAAACCGCGCAATTCCTTGTCCTCGTTGCGATCGTGATCTGGCTGACGATGCGCGGTGCCGATGCGATGGGATACAACTGGCAGTGGTACCGTGTCCCGCAATACTTCTTTCGAGTCATCGACGGGCAGCTGATTTGGGGCCCGCTCGTCATCGGCGCCATCGAAACGCTGAAGATCTCCGCCTGGAGCCTTTTGCTCACCGTTGCCATCGGGCTTGCGACGGCCGTCTTGCGAATGTCCGATTCTGTCTCCGGTCGCATCCTGTCGCGCGGTTACATGGAGGTCATCCGGAATACCCCGCTTCTGGTCCAGCTGAACCTCTTCTACTTCGTGATCGGGCCGATCTTCGGCATCGATCGCTTCTGGACGGGTGTGCTGTGTCTGGCCGTATTCGAAGGGGCGTTCGCTTCGGAGATCTTTCGAGCCGGCATCCTGGCCGTGCCCAGGGGACAATGGGAGGCAAGTTCCGGACTCGGGCTGTCCCGGTTCGACACTTATCGCTACGTCGTCCTGCCACAGGCCATCATGATGATGCTGCCGCCGCTGGCGAGTCTCGCGATCACGCTGGTTAAGCATTCTGCCATCGTCAGCGTGATCGCACTCTTCGAGCTTACGACCGCGGGTCGCGACATCATCTCCCAGACCTTCATGAGCTTCGAGATCTGGTTCACGGTAGCGGCAATCTATCTGGTGATCACGCTCATCCTATCGACGTTCGTAAGCTATCTCGAACACCGTTTTCGATTCCGGAGCTAGTGGAGCAGGCATCGGCATGCGAAGCCTGACGTTGCAAACATCGCCTCGCGGGTGCTCCGGCCGATCCTTTGGCCCCGGGAGGCACATGAACGGGAGATACCAACCATGAAATTTGGACGGATGCTCTTCGCCTTTTTGCTTGTCGTCCTGGCACTACCGAGTGCGCCGCAGATCGCGATGGCGCAGGACGCACGGCAGGCCCTCTCTGCCACCAGCGTCATCGAGGACATCAAGAAGCGCGGCGTCCTCCGCGTGGGCGTTTCGACGTTCGTGCCGTGGGCTATGCCGGACAAGAACGGCGAGTTGGTCGGCTTCGAGATTGACGTCGCCAAGAAGCTCGCCGAGGAGATGGGCGTGAAGCTGGAGTCCGTACCCACCTCCTGGGACGGAATGATTCCGGCGCTCGTGGCTGGAAAGTTCGACGTCGTGATCAGCGGCATGTCGATCACGCCGAACCGCAATCTGACCGTCAACTTCACGCAACCCTATGCGAGTACGGAGACGGTCATCGTGGCTAACAAGAATCTCGGCGGCAATTTCAAGGCCCTTAGCGACCTCGACGATCCCGGTGTCACGATCGCCAACCGCCGCGGAGCGACCACGGCTGCGCTCGCGCAGAAGGTCTGGCCAAAGGCGACCCATCTGCTGTTCGACGAGGAAGGCCAGAGCCTGCAGGAGCTCCTCAACGGCAAGGCGCATGCCGTACTTGCATCGGTCCCGACCCCGGCGTTGTGGCTGGAGAAGTACCCGGATGTGCTGGTGGTACCGGACATCCCCGCACTTGAAAAGACGGTCGAAGCCTTCGCTTTACGGAAAGGAGATCCGGACGCGCTCAACTTCTTCAACAACTGGATTCTCGTCCACACGGTCGACGGCTGGCTACCGGAGCGTCATGACTATTGGTTCAAGGGACGCGCCTGGGCGAATCAGGTGCCTGCACAGTAGGGAGCGGACGCCGCGCCGCCACGCTCAGCGGGTGGCGGTGCGGCGGCTCAAAGTCCATGAACGGAATGCATCGCAGTAGACCGAAACTCCACTGGCTTGATCTGCTTGTGCTTGGCGTGCTTGCGCTGGGGCTTGTCTATGTCATCTACCGCGTCGATTCGATTCTGCACTACCGGTGGAACTGGTCGAGCATTCCCGGCTTCCTGTTCCGCTGGGATGACGAGGAAGGGAAGTGGGTTTCAAACCTGTTGGTTCAGGGATTTCTGACCACCCTGCGCCTGTCGCTCTGGGGCGTCGTCTTTGCCGCGATCATCGGCGTGGTCATGGGATTGTGCCGAACGGCAAACGGGCTGTTCTGGCGCCTCGTGGGCCGCTCGTATGTAGAGATGATCCGGAACATTCCGCCGCTCGTCTTCATCTTCATCTTCTATTTCTTCATCAGCAGCCAGATCATGCCGCTAGTCGGCATCGATGCGTTGGTCCGTGCGGCGTCTCCAGGGACGCTGGCGGTTATCGGGTTTCTGTTCGGGCCGCCGGAACTCCTGCCGAACTTCGTTTCCGGATTGATCTGCCTGGCAATGTTCGAGGGTGCCTACATCACGGAAATCGTGCGGGCCGGCATCCAGTCGGTGGAAAAGGGACAATGGGAAGCCGGTCACGGTCTCGGCCTGTCGAGGTACCGGATCCTGCGCCATATCATCCTGCCTCAGGCGATCCAGCGCATCATTCCGCCGCTCGCAGGGCAGTTCATCTCGCTCGTCAAGGATTCTTCGATCATCTCGTTGATCTCAATCCAGGAGTTGACGTTCGCGGCGAGTCAGGTAGCGATCTCGACCATGGCCATATTCGAGACCTGGATTACGGCGGCGGCGATGTACTTTGCGATATGCTTTGCCTGCTCGCTGGCTTTCAGGCGCCTCGAAAGGCGCTTCGGTGTCCGGGGCGTGCCTGTGAAATGACGACGTAGCGGTTCCTTGGTGGCATCGATGTCAACGAAGGGATTTTCGGTGAGGCCGGCGGCAGCTTCCGACGACATGCAGCGGTTTGCGAGTTCCTCCCATTGGGGAGCGATTCAACTTCTGGTCCGCGGTGAGCAGGTGGTCGGCGTCGAACCGTTCTACCGCGATAGCGATCCGTCCCCGATCATCCGCTCCCTGCCTGGCGCCATCCATGATGACCGAACTCGCATCGGACGGCCGATGATCCGGGCCGGATGGCTGGAGGCCGGATGGCGATCGAACCGCTCGAAGCGCGGTGCCGAGCCTTTCGTTGCGGTATCGTGGGCAGAGGCTCTCGATCTGGTCGCAGAAGAGTTGCGCCGGGTCAAAGCCGGCTTCGGCAACGAGGCGATCTACGGTGGCTCCTATGGCTGGGGTAGCGCGGGGCGCTTCCACAATGCGCCCACCCAGCTGCACCGGTTTCTCAATCTTTTCGGAGGCTTTACCGCTTCCGTCAATTCCTACAGTTGCGCGGCCGCGATCGTGCTGATGCCGCACGTCCTGGGCGATTGGTACGAGATCTTCCATCAGCTGACGGATTGGCGAAGCATCGCCGACAATACCCGGTTGATTGTTGCATTCGGAGGCATGCCGCTGAAGAACGCACAGGTTGCCGCCGGTGGCTGCGGCGATCATTCGGCCAAGGATTGGATGCGCCGATGCCGGATGCGTGGCGCAGCCGTCGTGTATGTCGGTCCGGTGCAGGACGACATGGCTGATTTCCTGGAGGCGGAGTGGCTGCAGCCGAGACCCAACACCGATACGGCGGTGATGCTGGGCATCGCCCACACCCTGCTCGTTGAGGGTCTGCACGATACGGCATTCCTCGAGCGATACTCCGTCGGCTTCGAGCGCTTCCGTCGCTACTTGACGGGTGAAAGCGACGGCCGGCCGAAGGACGCGGAATGGGCGGCGGGCGTCAGCGGGCTCGACTCCTCGGCCATCCGGCACCTCGCCCGCCGGATGGCGGGTCAGCGGACGCTCCTGACGGTGAGTTGGTCGCTGCAGCGTGCCGATCACGGTGAGCAGGCCTATTGGATGGCGGTCACGCTCGCGGCTATGCTGGGCCAGATCGGGCTCCCGGGCGGCGGTATCGGGTTTGGCTACGCCGCGGTGGGCAATGCCGGCCAACCGGCGGATGGCGCCAGCCGCGCGCGGTTGCCCCAAGGCGTGAATCCGGTTCAGACGTTCATTCCGGTCGCCCGTATCGCCGACATGCTCCTTACCCCAGGAGAATCCGTCGATTATAACGGCCGGCGCATCGTATATCCGGACATCCACGTCATCTATTGGTGCGGCGGCAATCCGTTCCACCATCACCAGGACTTGAACCGCCTGCTCGCGGCATGGCGCAAGGCGGAGACCGTCATCGTCCACGAGCCCTGGTGGACGCCCCTCGCGCGCCACGCCGACATCGTGCTGCCGGCATCCACGGCCTGCGAACGCAACGATATTGGCGGCTCGGTGCGCGATCCTTATGTCCTCGCAATGCAGCGGGCGATCATGCCGGTCGGCGACGCGCGTAGCGACTTCGACATCTTCGTTGATCTTGCGGAGCGCCTGGGATTCCGTGCCGCGTTCACCGAGGGCAGGGACGAGATGGAATGGCTGCGCCACCTCTATGATCATGATCGCCAGGCGGCCGCTGGACGGGGCATCGAGTTGCCGGGCTTCCAGGAGTTCTGGGAATGCGGTCATGTCGAGATTCCCGCGCCTGAACGCCCGACAGTCCTGTTCGAGGCGTTTCGCACGAACCCTGACGCGCATCCCTTGTCCACCCCGTCCGGAAAGATCGAAATCTATTCGGAGACGGTCGCATCGTTCGGCTATGACGATTGTCCTGGTCACCCGGTGTGGATCGAGCCGTTGGAGTGGTTGGGATCGGCAAGGGCGCGGCGTCATCCGCTGCACCTGATCTCGAACCAGCCGCGCTTCCGCTTGCACGGCCAACTCGACAACGGCGTCGTCAGCCGGAAGTCGAAAATCCAGGATCGGGAGCCGATATGGATCCATCCTGATGATGCCGCCGGCCGCGGCATCTCCGACGGAGACATCGTGCGCGTCTTTAACGATCGCGGCAGCTGCCTCGCCGGCGCTTTCATCACCGACCGGATTCAGCGCGGCGTCGTGCAGCTTGCAACCGGTGCGTGGTACGACCCTGAGCGACCAGGCGAGATCGGCACGACCTGCAAGCACGGTAGTGTCAATGTGCTCACATTGGACAAGGGCACCTCAAAGCTGGCGCAGGGACCCAGCGCCCAAAGTTGCCTGGTGGACATCGAGCGGTATCGAGGAGATCCGCCGCCCGTGACGGCCTTCGACCCGCCCGAGATCATCGACCGTCCAGCCGCCGGGCGACGAATGGCATTGTCGAAGCGATCGAGTGAATGAGTGCAGGGATGAATACGACGCGATCGTGCGCGCCAATGGTCGAGGTTAGCAAGGTTTCCAAGTGGTTCGGCGGATTCCGTGCGCTCGATGATGTGGACCTCGTTGTCGAGCGAGCGAAGCGCATTGTCGTATGCGGTCCTTCTGGATCGGGGAAGTCAACCCTCATCCGCTGTCTCAATCGGCTGGAGACACACGACCAGGGGCGAATCGCCATCGACGGGGTCGAACTGAGAGACAATACCGAGCGAATCTCTGCAATCCGTGCGGAGATCGGCATGGTATTTCAGCATTTCAACCTTTTCCCCCACATGACCGTGGTGGACAATCTGATTCTCGCACCGATGCGCGTTCGCAAGATGCCGCGCAAGGAGGCGGAAGAGCTGGCCATGTACTACCTCGAGCGGGTCCGGATCCCGGAGCAGGCCCGCAAGTACCCGCGGCATCTATCTGGCGGCCAGCAGCAGCGGGTGGCTATCGCCCGATCCTTGTGCATGCGGCCGAAGCTTATGCTCTTCGATGAGCCGACCAGCGCGCTTGACCCAGAGATGATTAAGGAGGTGCTCGATGTCATTGTCCAGTTGGCGGAGGACGGCATGACCATGATCTGCGTTACACACGAAATGGGATTCGCGCGCACGGTGGCGGACAAGATGGTCTTCATGGATGAGGGCCGGGTCGTCGAATCTGAATCACCCGACCTATTCTTCGCCGCGCCGGGTTCCGAACGGGTCCGACAGTTTATCGGCAATATCCTCGATCATTGAGCTTTCGGCGCTGGATCACACGCAGGAGACCGGACATGCCTCATGATCCCCGTTTCATGGCGGACACCGGACCGATTTCCGCGCCTCTCGCCCATTCCGAGTGGAGATACGTGGCGAAGTCGACCCTGGAGGACTTCCGGGCGGACGACTGGGGCACGCTGAACGCTCAGCGCGCACGGTACTACGCAGAACGGCAAGCCGACGAGGTTCTGGCGATGTTGGCGGTCGGCCAGGACCTACCGACCTACGGGTACCGGATCAACAACTACCAGCACTGCCTGCAATCGGCCACGATGCTCCATCAGGCCGGTCTCGACGAGGAGACGGTCGTCGTGGGTTTGCTCCACGACATCGGTTTCGTCGCTTGCCCGGCGACGCATGGCCCGTTTGCCGCAGCTCTCCTTGGCGCATATGTTTCCGAGCAGAACCGCTGGATGCTCCAGCACCACCAGGTCTTCCAGCAGTTCCATCTGCACGAGTACCCGGACATCGATCGGAATGAGCGGGAACGGTGGCGCGGTCATCCTCATTTCGACTGGACAGCGGAATTCGTCGAGAAGTTCGATCAGAACGCGATCGATCCGAACGCCGACATGGCGCCGGTCGAGTTCTTTGCGCCGATGGTAAGGCGCGTGTTCGCGCGATCGCCGCGCGTTGTTCCACTGGACCGATCTTCGGCTGGAGAGTGACGATACGATGGATGCTTGGATCAGAATGATTCGTCTCGAAGATGCGACGGGCGCGCTCGAAGATATGTACCGGCGGGCGTTGACGCCAAGCGGCACGGTCGACAACGTCATGCGCGCCCATAGCCTGCGCCCGCATACCATGGAGGGACATTTGGCGCTCTACAGGAGCGTTCTGCATCATTCCGACAACACGCTGCCTCTCTGGTTTCTCGAGTGCGTGGCAGTTTGCACGAGCTTGGCGAACAAATGCACCTACAGTTTCACCCACCACTGGGCGAATGCGCGCCGCTTGCTCAAGAATGAAGCAAAGGCCGACGGTATTCTTGAGGCTCTGCAGACCGGTGTGCTCGAGAAAGCATTTAGCCGAAAGGAGCAAGCGCTCTTGAAGTATGCGCGCAAGCTCACCTTGGCGCCTGGCGACATGGTGAAGAGCGATGTCGATGAGTGCCGAGCGATGGGCGCCGACGACGGGGAAATACTCGAGGTGAATCAGGTTTGCGCCTATTTCAACTATTCGAATAGGCTTCTGAATGGCCTAGGCGTGCCGTTGGGTGATGACATTGTCGGGTACTACAAGGCGGAATGATTCTTGGCTAGGCTGTGCCGGCTGTCACTGAGGTACTCTGCGGCCCAGGCCATGACGAGCTGAGGCTACAGGATACGGTCGGATTCTCGCATCGGACCTTCCACGTTCGCAAATGGAGGGGGATTGAGGTGCAAGCATCCATCTATGATGAGCGCACGTTAGCGATAAGAGCCGCACGGACGCAGTTGCGGTCGATCAGGCTGCGCAAGATTCTCCAGCACTGACCTGAACCTCAACGCTCATCCAACGGGATGGGGTGCGGAAGCCCGCAAGCGAGCGCAGCGTCCGTCCCGTTGCATGGCGTGGACGCCGGCGGTGTCCAGCACCGCTTCGGCCAGCAGTTTTCTTCAATCCGCCGATTCTCCTCGCCGAGCGCTTTCAGGCGCCGCGCATCCGACACCTCGATCCCGCCGTACCTGGGCGGCGCTGTCCCGCCGCGCGGTCGCCGCGGCGGCGGCGGCGCCGGCGATCCGGCCGAACACCGCGCCGGACAAGAGACCGGTGCCGCCGGGATAGTTGTTATAGAAGATGCCGCCGACCAGTTCGCCTGCCGCATAGAGGCCGATGATCGGCCGCATATCCGTGTCGATCACCTGCGCACCGTTCGTGATCCGCAGGCCGCCAAAGGTGAAGGTGATGCCGCAGGTCACCGCATAGGCCTCGAACGGCCCTTCGTCGATGCGGTTGGCCCAGTTCGACTTGTTGACCGTCAGGCCCTCGGTGCAGCGGCCGTCCTTGACGTTCGGATCGAAGCCAATGTCCGTGCGTACCGCCGCGTTGTAGGCCGCGATCTCCTCGAGGAAGGCTTTGGCATCGACGCCTTCCAGTTGCGGCGCAAGCTCCTCGATCCTCATGGCCGTGACCTTGGTGACCTGGCGGATGTTGTATTCGGCGCGCAGCAGGTGCTTCACCTTAGCATCGAAGATCTGCCAGGCGAACTGGCCCGGCTGGCTAAGGATGACCCGGCCGTACTTCGCATAGGTGTGGTTGCGGAAGTCGGCACCCTCGTCGACGAAGCGCCGGCCATCGGCATTGACCATGATGCCGAACGGGTAGGAGTGCTTCTGGAACTGGTCGCCGACCGCGAGGTCACCGAATTCTGGGGCGTTGCGCTCCCAACCGACCGCATGGCAGCCGGACCAGTTGCCATAGGAAGCCGCGCCGATAGCGAGCGCCATGTTGATCCCGTCGCCGGTGTTGAAGCGCGTGCCGCGGACCTTGGCAGTTTCCCAACCGGGGCCGAGATAGCGTGCCCGCATTTCCGGATTGGACTGGAAGCCGCCGCAAGCGAGGACAACCGCCCGTGCTCGGATCGGCTCGGGCTTGCCGCCGTTGCGGCGCACCTTCACGCCGATGACCGCTTCGCCGTCGAACAGCAGCTCGGTGGCGCGCGCGTCGTACCAGACAGTCACGCCGCTCTTGCGCGCCGACTCGTTGAGCGTGTCGATCAGACCGGGGCCGCCGCCGCGGCATTCCACCGCCAGCCCGCCCGAGAACTTGAATCTCCCACCGACCCTGAAAGCCTGCCGGCCATAGATCGGCACGAACCGTACGCCCTTTTCCCACATCCAATTCACGGTTGACCGAGAACGTCGGACGAGGAGCTCGACCAGTTCGGGGTCGCAGCGGTACTGCGTCACCCGGAACATGTCGTCGAAGAACTGGTCCTCTGTATATGTGCCGAAATCGATGCTCGCTATCTCCTCCGCCGACAGGTCCAGCATGATGGCTCGCAAATCCTCCAGGCCGTCATAGGCAAAGCGGATGGCGCCGCCTGTGAATCGGCTATTGCCTCCATTCTCCGGCTCCGGTGCCCGTTCCAGGACGAGCACGCGGACTCCAGCCTCCCGCGCGGCGAGCGCTGCGCAAAAGGCCGCATTGCCGGCGCCGACGACGATCACGTCAAACGTTGAATCGGCAGAATTCATGTCTCTCCTTTTGGGTGAGGTTGGTCCGGCGAATCCGGACCAACCTGAACTCCGGCTGGCTCCAAATAGGGCATTATGTGCGACGCGCCGCCCGTTGGGAAGCAGAGGAAATCAGAGGAAATCAGAGGACTCGCAGGACGAGGGGTGTCTTGGGCCGAGACGGGTCGTATCGAGTTGCGATTCTGCGTGAGTTTGCAAACTTGCTTCGCTTTTTATCTTCGCTCCTTGATGCGGATCCGGAGTCTCTCAGGGGCAGATCGAAACGAGCGTTGACCTGACGCAACCCCTCGGCTAACCGCTATAGTTAAACTGGTAGTTTGACGGTAAATTTGGAATCTTACACCCCTAACCATCGCATCAGAGAGCCTGCGGCCGGTTTCGCAACAGGGGCGCGTAGGAATTTGACCTGATATGCGCCAGCCAAGCATATGAGTGTTGGAATAGAACTATGACTTATAACTGGAAGCAGGTCGGCTTGGCAGAGGCTAGATCAAAGTCGAAGATCAGCAGCCGTGATCAGTTTATTTCCTGTATCAAGAAACAAATCGCATGGTTGGAGAACGGTATCGATTATAGGCCGGAAGGGAAGCGCGATAGGCGCTGGTATCACAAAAGTCGCAATGGCGCCATACAGTGCGACATCCGATATGGAGCGATATCGGTCTTACCGAAGGGTACAGCTATCATTGCTGATAGTGCTGAAGATTTGAAAGCCAAGCTGAAAAAGCTCGTTGATGACACGGCCGCCGGCTATTTGGATGATGCCATTGCACCCGCCGTAGCGATATACGACGCCGCTGCCGTATCGCGAGCTGCCAAACGCAAGTAGATTGCACTCAGCTAAGCCGTGCTCGTGGCGGAGCAGCCGGCAAGCGCGACTCGCTGCAAGTCCAAGGTGCTGAACCTGCCGTCGAACGGCTCGGTCGTAGAGCGCACGCGCCGGGGCCGATGCTGCGTCTCGGCCGCCATACCCCGGTTGCATTCTTCGAGGGAAGGCCCGCGGCATGCCTCCTCTGGAGGTTTCCAAGGGCCGCTGACGCTCACCGAGATGCGCCTATAATTAACCGCCTAATGAGGTTCCTTATTAACAGCCTATTTAACGGCATACTCAAGTGGATATATGTAGTCGCTAGTATAGGGAGTAATTTGTAAGAAAACCTATCGTGGTAGAAGTCGGATATAGCGGCGCGTTGAAATTCTGACCCCGAATTTCTTTCTTGAACTTCCTCTCTATTGTGAGATAGAGGCTGGTCAATAAGATTGATTCGGATTTCCTTGTCGTGTTTGACATGGATGTACAGCGTCGATGTGTCTGGCACATCTGTTTGATCCAATCGTTGTCATTGAGTGTGGGCAACCGGAACATCGGGCGTGCGGCAAGGGACCGATAATCCCCGCTTCCACCTGCTTAGATCGGAGAATCGCGAAAATGGAATTCGTCATCGAAAAGAACGTCCCCATTCCGACCGCTACCCGCAATCGAACCACGAAGTATCCCTGGTCCGAAATGAAGGTTGGGGATAGCTTCTTTGTCCCCGGGAAGCCGAAGGCCCTTTACGCGTCAGCGAGAGGGCGCGGGGTCAAGATCGCTGTCCGGCCTGACAAGCAGGGGCGCAAAGATGGCGTCAGGGTATGGCGGATCGGGGATATTGCGACTCCCAAGAAGCGGGGGCGGCCGAAAAAGGATGGCTAGGAACTCTCGCTTTAGCCTTAAGCAGGGTTTGTATCATTCGGTTCGCGGCGGTGCCTTGAAGCAGCGAGCCAGCAGGCGAGATGACGAGCGTTTCCCTGGCGCCTGCTCATGCAGGCGCCAGGAAGCCGTTATGAATCCTCTTCGCCAGTATCAACTATCCAGATGCTTGGACCGATCCGCACCGCGTTGCCGACGCTCGGGAACTCGCGAGAAGTCGATTTCTGACGCTGATTCGGTTTCGTATGGGCATAGCCAATAAGATGCCTGCGCATCCTGCCGGCCGCGCAAGCGGCGCCGAAGCCATTGTCTATGTTCACGGTCGTGAGACCTGGTCCACACCCTGCGAGGGCGGCATTCAATGCCAGTTGTCCACCGGCGCCGACCCCGTAGCCGACGGAGGTCGGCACGGCGACTATTGGGCTGTCTACAAGGCCGGCAAGGACGCTGAACAGGGCGCCTTCCATGCCAGCGACGGCAATCACGACCGAAAAACCACGGATCTCGTCGAGACGACGCAACAGCCGCCACAAACCGGCGACGCCGACGTCCGCGATCAAAGTGCAGGCGTGACCATGAAATGCCAAGGTCCGGGCCGCCTCCAACCCCACCGGGAGATCGGACGTCCCGGCACACACAATCCCGATCCCCGATTCCAGTTGCGGCGGCGGCTCACCCAGAATGGCGGTCCTTGAAAGCGGTTCGTAATCGAGCGCCGACCGCAGCTCAGTCGGCAGCTCATCGAACACTTCGGCCGCAAGCCGCGTCAGCAGCATGCGTCGCCCCTTTGCCGAGCCGAGAATCTCTACGATCTGAGCGGAACTCTTGCCTTCGCAGAGCAGGGCCTCGACTACGCGCGTCCGCCGTTCGCGATCCCAATCGATCTCGAAACCCTTCACCGCGTCCCGTCCTGCAGAAATGCCGAACCGCGCCTGTAGGGCCGTATGCTCTCCAGGCGCCGCCCTGCGTCGGCGCACAAACCATCGAGATGTTCCGCCAGACGCAGATAGTCAGGTCCATGCGGCAGCGGTTCACATTCCACGCGCACGCCATTCATCGTGATCCGGCACCGGACTGCTGCAGCATCGGGCAGCAGGGCTGCAAGCTCGCTCTCGATCGCTTCGACAAATCGCAGATCCTCGGCATCGATCGCGATCCCTGTTTCGACGCGGCTGGCAAGACAGGGCTGGGCGGGCAACCTCGATAGATCGTCAAGCCCGTGGTACTTGGCCAAAGCGTAGATATCGCTCTTGCGCAGACTGGCCTCCACGAAAGGATGCACGACATCCAGCTCCTCGGCGGCGCGAAGGCCGGGACGAAAGTCGCTCAAATCGTCCAGGTTCGTCCCGGAGGCGATGGTCAGACCCGTGACGCCGCGTATCCGATGATAGAGGTTCGACTTGCAGAAGTAGCAGCGGTCGACCGGATTGGCCAGATACGCGGGATCCCGGAACTCGCCGGCATCGATCTCGAGCAAATGCCACCCATGCCGCTCCGCATGGGACTGGACTCGTTCCGTTGCGGCCGATGGGACCGCGGGGGACACGGCATGGACCATGGTCGCCGCGGCTGTAGAGAAACGATGCGCCATGTAGGCCAGTGTCATGCTGTCGACACCGCCGCTTGTCGCGATGGCGATCTCCCGGTATCGATCGAGGTTCGCCACAAGCCGGGCGTGCGCTTCCGTCATGTCGTCCCGCTGCTGCCTTCGGCCTTCGCTTTCGTCACGCGCCGCAGGCTCAGGCTGTCGAGCCCGGCGATATCGTCGCTCTCTGCCTTGACGGTCAGGACGCCGCCGGGCCGTCTGACTTCCTTGACCCCGACCTGGAGCCTGCCGACCGCTTGACGACCGGACCGGCGTTCCAAACGGGCGCGCTGCTCCCAGTGCCAGCGCAGCCCGATCGTCGATGTCTCACGAAAGCACAGGTCCTGCACCGCTGCCAGATCGGCGGGCCTTACCAGCATGCGGACATTCTGGAGGGGACGCCCCTTCTTGCCGATCCGGTTGCCGACGGAAACGTCGAGCACGCCGTCGGCGGCGCGCAGGCGATCCATAGCTGTCCCCATCTCCTCGCCGGTCATGTCATCGATATCGAACGACAGGACGATGATGCTGTCGCTGTTGTCGGCCGCGTCCGCAACGAACACAAGAGCACGAAGAATGTTCGGCAATCCCGGCAGGTCCCGCGTACCCGCCCCCATGCCGGTCGAGGCGAGGCGCGCGACATCTCCGATCTGATTCGCAGTGCCGAGATGGCGTAAGATCGCCGCGCCTGTCGGCGTCACCCGCTCGCCCGAGATGCCGTCGTCCCGCCATGAGTATCCCGCGAGAATCACGGCAGTCGCAGGAGCAGGGACAGGCAGATGTCCATGCTCCGTCAGAACGAATCCCCCACCGCGCGGAAGGTCCGATACACTCCATCTCGCACCGATCAAGGCGGCCGCGATACTGCCGGCGGCCACGACATCCATTATGGAGTCCCAATCCGACAGTTCATGAAAGTGCACGTCTTCAATCGGCACGCCATGAATCTGACTTTCGGCCATGGCCAGGATGCGAAGGATGGCGCTTGCATGCTCCGCGGTCCCCGTATGAAGCGCCGAACTGCCGATGAGCTCGTTCATTTCAGCAAAGCGAGCGGGAGCCAAGGATCTCCCGCCCGAGTTCTGTCCTTGGTGACGAGCTCCACGGCGATCGTGCTTGTCCGGCAGGCCGAAGCGCACAACGGAAACGCCGCCGCTCTTGCCGGCCTGCAGCGCCGGTCGACCCAACTCCATAGGCAACACCGAAGCCGCATCGGCCAAGGTCCGCTCCCGCAGCTCGGGTAAAGCATCAAGCATCGCGGCCACGAACATGTCGCCGGCGATGCCACCGAGAGCATCGAGATGAATATGGCGGTGATCAGCCATACGATCTGCAGTAGGGTACGACATATGGCCCTTCGGGGATCACGGCGACCGCCGGATCGCCGTGCCGCTCGATGCTTGTCCCGATCGCGGTCGAGACCGAGTCGATCATTTCCACCCCCGTGATCCGGCGCTCTTCGTCGTTCAGGCCGGTGGTATAGAGCTGGATACGTCCAAGGCGCATCGGCTTGAGCTGCATTTCCGTCTGCCATTCGTCGACGTCGGCCAAGGATTTGGCGGCAAGCGTGGCAAGAAAGCGCTCGGGACCGAGACTGAGCAGCCTCGCCTGTGCCTCGCGAAACTCGCGCGAGCCGAATCCCTCCGAACATTGCGACGCGACGATCAGTGTGCCGCCGGGCTCAAGGATATCGAGCGGAGTCACCATGGCCTTGATCGTCTGATAGTATGTCTTATCAAGGGGATAGCCGGCCGAGGATGTCACGACCGTGCGGAACTTCCGCGGCAGCACGGCGGCGGCGGAGTTGCTAGCGAATTCGACCGCAGCCAGGTGGCTCGCGATGACCTCGCCGAACGTCGCTCGAATCAGCGACCGTTCCTCGTCGACGACCACGTTCATGCCATAAACCTCGCCGAGCATACGGACGATTTCCAGCTGCTCCTCATGCAGCGGATTGCCTGCTAGGTTGCACTGAATGGCCAGCGGGTCCTCCATGAATCGCGCGGAATGAAAGGTGCGGATCGTTTCATGATGCGCGATACCCGGTGCGATGACCTTTCGCCCGCCCGACCAGCCCGCCATGAAATGAGGCTCCACCAGACCAGTGGCTATGCGCAAGTCGGCCTCGACAAAGCGTCGGTCCAGCTTCACCGGCGTGCCGCGCGTGGCCGTGACGCCGAGATCCACGTGGTCGGCATCGTTGCGGGCGAAGTGGTTCTCGATGCGAACGTTCTCCAGTACCCAGGGATCACCCACGATCTCCTGCAGTTCAACCCCTTCATTGGGGCGGTGTAGACCGGTCGCCACGAGGACGGATACGCGGTCGAGCGGCGTGCCGCCGGCAAGGATATCCTCGATCATGGGGCGCAGGAACAACGCATTCGGAACGGGCCGCGTGATATCGCAGATGAGGATGCAGGCGCTCCTCCGCCCCTTGGCCACTCGCCGGAACGGCGGGGAGGCCATCGGGTTGTCCAACGCCTGCCTGACCGCGTCGCGAGGGTCCGGGCACACGGCAGGCCGCCCTTTGCGGATAACCGTCGGCTCGGCGTCCGCCGGCAGATCGATGGAGAGATGACCGCGCCCGAATGCGATATCGATCGCCTTATCCTTCGTCATTTTTCCTCCCCCGATGCCAATAGGGGCGCCCATGATACCAGTATCGAGGCGGCGATCGTACTCCTTGCATACCGATCGTTGTGCCGCATAGTCGGCGCCGCCCGTTTTGAAGGGTCTTGGGCGCAATAGGCCGCGGGCCGGTATCGCCCCCGCTCCGGCCGCCAATTCGCCGGGCACAGCAGAGGACAGCCTGTCAACGCATGCGGCGACGGAGCGATCACACCGAGCCACCAAGCCGTCGCGTCATCACGACGTAGGACTCCATGCGCTCGATAACCAGAGGGCGACCTCACGCATGCCAAAGCCCCTTTCTTCACAGCCCAAGTCAATACGGCTTGACCGTTACTCATATCAATTGACACTTACCATAGAGCCTCTTATGCCTTCAAAACATCCAAACGAAATAGAGATATATGGAGCAGCGCGATGGGTACGTTTCGCCTCTTTGCGGATGACAATGGATTGTCCCGTATCGAAACCATGGAACTGGACCCGTCGCACGAGTGGGCAAAAGGCTTACCTGTAACAAACATCAAATTTACCACCTCAATGCCTGGCTTCATGGATTGGCATACCGCGCCGCGTCGCCAGTTCATCATCATCTTATCGGGTCAGCTTGAGATCGGCATCGGCGACGGCACGAAGCACCGATTTGGCCCGGGGGACTGCCGGCTGGTTGAGGATACGACCGGCAAGGGCCATACGACGGAGGTAATCGGCAGCGCGCCCTGCGTGACGGCAACGATCGTGCTGACCGACCAATAGGACATCGTTCGCACATCTGGAGGAGATAAGTATCGGAATTCGTGAACCGCCATCGCCGCTGGCATTGCACGAGCTGGCACGTTCAGTAGGTCGCGCGTCCTCCGGACAAGTCGAACACAGCAGCCGTCGCAAAGGAATTCTCCTGAGTTGCCAGCCAGCAGATCATGGAGGCGGCCTCGCCCAACTCCAGCATCCGCCCACGCGGAATCTTGGAAAGGATCATCGCTAGAAAATCCGGGGCCTGACCCATCGCTCCCGCTGTCTTGGCGACAGCGGGGGTCACACAATTGACCGCAATATCATAGCCCGCGAGCTCCTTTCCCAGAGACTTCGTCAACGCGATGACCGCTGCCTTCATCGAGCTGTAGGCCGGCGCCTTCGGGTTACCCTCCTTGCCGGCTATGGAACTCACATTGACGATGCGTCCATAGTTCGTGGCGATCATGTGAGGCACCACGGCACGGCAACAATTAAAAGTGCCAATCAGCCCGATCCGAACGATGTCGCTGAAGGCCTCCGGTGGATACTCCCAGGTGCTGGCGTTCGGGCCGACAATTGCGGCGTTGTTGACAAGAACATCGATCTTGCCGAAAGCCCTCAAAGTTGCAGTCGTCGCGTTCTCGACAGCAGCCAGATCGGCAATGTCCGTCGCCTGCCCATGTACGCGTCCGGGCATATCGAGGCTCGCGATGGTTTTCTCCAGCAACGCGCCGTCGCGATCCCATATGCTTACATTTCCACGCGAGTCCAGAATTCTGCGGGCCACGGCCAAGCCGATGCCCTGCGCGCCGCCGGTGACGATTGCCGTACGTCCTTTGAAGTCATAGTCGTTCATAAGCTGATCCTTGGCCTTGTGAAGGAAAGGAGTTCTGCCGTTCTAGCGCGGGGATAGCGGACTGGTTGCCAGCCGCAAAGGAGCCAAGCGATCAGCAAGCGTCCGCGATCACACGTCCAGGGCATCCGGGCTCCTGACTACAAACTCAAACCTAGCGGTCGAACTTCGATGACATCCACCGGACAATCGAAAAGATCGCGGGAGTTGCCATGAGTATTATGAAGATGCGGAGGATATGGAACGCCGTCACCAGCGGCACGTCGAAATGCATCAGCTTGGCGGTAAGCGACATTTCAGTGAGGCTACCCGGCGCGGTCGCGAGGACCAGCGTTTGCCAGGGCAGGCCGGAGATGAAGGCAAAAGAAATGCCGCCGGTCGCACAAAGAACAAGAAGCGCGAGATTTGTCGCGACGGACGCTAGGGCAAAAGCCTTTAGTTTTCTGAGGATGGCCTTGTCAAACATGCAACCAAGCGAAACGCCGAGCAGAACTTGGCCGCCAGCCAATATCCCATAGGGTAAGGTGCTGACCCGAAGCGACAGCAATGCGGAGACTGCTGAGAACGTAAGTGCGCCTATGAAAGCGCCATTGGGGAAGCCTATGCTTGCGGCGAGGCCGCCGCAGAGAAATGAGCCCAACAGCAACACGACGACGCCAACATAATCATGCTCCCCCTGTACCACTCCTGCCGTTGTGGCGGTTACACCATTCAGGAGAAACAACAGCGGCGGAATTAAGAGAACCAGGGATATCGTGCGCACTGCTTGCGCCAACGCAACTGATGGCGGACTGACCCCATATCTCTCCGCCAAGCGTGCAGCTTCCATGGGACCGAGAGGGACACACGCCAAACATGCCGTCACCGCGTCGATCTTGAGCGATCGCATGAGCAGACCGGCGACCGCTAGGCCGGCGAGGATGGTGAAGAGTGCAGCACCGATCATTTCCGGCAGGTGGGTGCCGACGGTTTGGGCTGCCGCGGGCGTCATCGACAATCCAATCGAGCCCGCGACGATGATCTGCCCCCAAGATCTCGTAATCGACGGGACTTTGGCGTGCCAACCGAAGGCGACTGCCGTAGCAATAACGACTGATGGGCCGATAACCCAGGGCAATGGGAAGTGCAGGAGTGAGAACGCGTAGCCGCTCGACGTTCCTATGGTGTAGATCAGAGCCAGTCGGCCGTAGAAGCTCAACATTTTCGCAACAGGATCATTCTGGCACGCAATCCGACGCCTCCGCGACGCACGCCAGCGCGTCACCTCGATGACTGGAACGTTCAACTCGTCATCAAGCGATTTGAGTTCGTCGCCAGGAACACCGTTGGTCACGGGCGCGGCGATCAAACGCCTTCTCAACGCGATCGTACCGATGCCCCTTTCATTCCTTGTATTGAGCTTCGGCCGCCTTGATCGTTTTCCCCGTTCGCTTGATAGCGGGCAACATGAACAAGACCAGCAGAGCGACGATCAAAATGACGACAGTGAGGCTGATCGGTCGGGTCAAAAATACCGTTGGGTCGCCACGAGAGAGCAGCAAGGACCGCCTGAGATTCTCCTCGAGAATCGGACCGAGAATCACCCCAAGCACGAGGGGGCCGGGCGAACAATCCAGTTTCTCCATCACATAGCCGACCACGACGACGCCTGCGCAGATCAGCACGTCAAACGCCTGGTTCCGCTCGGAATAGATGCCGATCAAGGAGAACACAATGATCAGCGGATAGATGAAGCGGTAAGGCGTTTCGAGCATCTTGATCCAGATACCGACGAGCGGCAGGTTGAGGATCAGCAGCATGAGATTTCCGATCCACATGCTGGCGATCAGCCCCCAAAACAGGTCCGGGTGCGCCGTCATGACCTGCGGGCCTGGTGGAATGCCCTGGATCAACATGGCGGCGAGCATAAGCGCCATCGTAGCGCCCGCCGGGATACCCAGGGTCAGCATCGGAATAAAATGAGTGAAGGCGGCGGCATTGGCAGCAGCCTCAGGCGCGGCGACCCCCTCGATCGCGCCCTGGCCGAAGCGTTGAGGTTCCTTTGCCAGCTTTCTCTCGATAGCATAGGCGCCGAATGAGGAAATCAACGGGCCGGTCCCGGGCAGAATGCCGAATGCTGCACCCAGTGCGGTGCCCCTGAGAACAGGCATTGTGCAAGTCTTTATATCCAGCCATTTCGGCACGAGATCCCGCAACGTTGCCTTGACCCGCGTGCGCTCGTGGGGAGAGCCAAGCGTGTAGCAGATCTCGACGAATGCGAAGAGACCCATCGCGATTGGTATAAAGCTGATCCCTTCCGCCAGCCGACTCTCGCCGAGCGTGAACCGCACGACGCCGGAATTGATGTCTGTTCCGACTGTGCCGATCAGAATTCCCAGCACCGCCATACCCATCGTGCTCAGAAGCGACTTTCTCGAAAGTGCAGCTGCGCCGACGAGAGCCAGAAGAATCGTGACGGTATATTCCGGCGATTGGAACGACAGCGCTGCCCTGGCGAGAGGCGGCGAGAAGAAGGTGATAACAAGAATACAGATGCATCCCGCGAAGAAAGAGGACATGGCCACCATGCACAGTGCCGGTCCGGCGCGGCCTTGCCGGGCCATCGGATACCCGTCGAAACAGATCACGATCGCTTCGGGTTCGCCGGGCATGTTGAGCATGATCGACGTCGTCGCACCGGCATGCTTGGAGCCGTAGTAGATGCCGGCCAGCATGATGAGCGCGGCGATGGCAGGCATCTTGAAGGTAAGTGGAAGAAGAATTGCAATCGCCGTTACGGGGCCAATGCCCGGCAAAATGCCGACCAACGTGCCGAGTACCGCGCCAAGAAAACAGTAAAGGAAGTTCGTTGGCGTAAGGGCTATCCCAAACCCGTACACCAGATTGTGGAAGGCTTCCATCATCGACTACCGCCCCCTGTTTCTACTTGAGCTTTCTTCTAGCGACTCCACCAGAACAGCGGAATGACCATGCCGAAGAGATGGATGAACACCAGTCCGGAAAATGACGCCAACGCAACGAAGGTCAGAAAAACCTCCAGCGGGTTCGTCAGCACTCTTCTGAAGCAGGCTATGAAAACCGAGACAAAGATAGCCACGACCAGTCCGGCCCGATCGATCAGGAGGGCAAAGCTGATGATGCTCGCGAGGATCAAGAAGAACGGTTCGAGCCTGTACTTTGGTATCGGGTCCGGTATCCTGGACCAATAGCCCTTGATTACCGATGCGATACCCAATCCCATAAGCACAAGTCCAAGTAGGGCCGGGAAAAACCCGGGGCCCATTCGGGTAGTGCTGCCAACATCGTATTGGTGAGCCCAAACGAATGCCACCATGCCGATCGCGATGTAGATGAGCCCAGCATAGAAGTCTTTTGTTCCATTGATTTGGCTGATTCGGCGCAACATTTGACCTCCCTCAGTTAGCGCACCCGCAACCAAGCTCGCGGGACGCTCGGCGGGGTTTCTGGGCGGAATCTCTTTCCGAGATGTAGACCGATGGTCCGCCACCGGACCTTGGCCGAGTCCGTTGAAGGTTTCTTATCAGTTTAGTTTCGGCGGTGCAAGATTTCGTCATGACAGCATCGGCGATGATCCGTACTGTTGGCTAGCGAAAGTGTGCTATGGCTTAATATGGGGAGATGTCTCAGGAAGATTTGTGAAGGTTGGATATCGAAATCTGCCCTGACACTTAGATCTAGATGATCTTGTTGATGCTGATGCTTTCCAGTCAGTGCGGCGAGAAATGCGCTTGGGGTTCATCAATGGATCTCGGTGCGACTTCATCATGAATACGGGAATATCACAGAGGTTGAGCGATCAGCATCGCTGCATGAGCAAGACCGCAGTTTGTTCCGACCCAAACGGCGGCGGCATCGAATTGTTGTTGATGCTCGCCAAGCCAATCATGTCTGCTGCCGGTTCTACCGAGAGAACGAGCAGCAACTAGCTGCCGCCTGAGAACAGGCTGACAGTTCGGTGCAGCTAACCCAATGCGATCCTACGGCCTGATTCTCGGCTCCGATCGCGCCTTTGCGATGTATCTGGCCGCATCCTCCGGCAGTAGGAAACGGTCACGAAGCAGAGAAGTTGCCACCATTTCTACGCTTGCGACGTAGTCTGAGCGGCTGCGATAGCGTTCCGCAATCGACGGCCGAGGATCGCCGCTGCGACGCCGCTCCGACTCTGTCATTGCGAAGGATATGAAGCTTCCCTCGCGATCGCCGAGTTCTTCCGCCGGATAGGGCGAACGGTAGAGATTCCAACCAGTATAGGTGCCCAGTGGCACCGCGATGCAAGGAGTTCTCACGCCATCGATCTCGTTCCCATCGGCATCCACTTGGCAGACTAGCGGCCGATAGATCTCCGAGCCGAATGTCGGTACTATCCAGTCCCTGAGCTTTCGGATCTCGTTGATCCCATGCGGTCGAGCAACGCCGGGAAAGTCGGGGAAAGCCAGCTTGGCAAGCGGTACTAGTGATCCGTGCGCAAGCGTCGGCACTCGAGTGTCTGGTGGCGGTCGGCCCGTTGATATCCATTCGTCGAGCGCGACGAGCAATGCACGCAGTACTGGCATTGGGTTGTGCGGGTTCGCCGGATACCTGTAACGACCTTCCGCGTCCGAGACGACGATGCGGCCGCTATGCTGCGTTCCGGCTATCAGATAGACCCTGGCATTGGCGGGCAGAGTCAAGTCGCGCTCACCCCGAGGGCAGGTGTGCAACAGCGAGGCGCCCTTTTGCCAGTATTCCGTCGAGGTGTTGGTTTCCATGAACAGCGGATCCGATCTGTCGCCGCGGAATAGCGAGCCGGATTGTCTGCTATTGGGATCAACGACGCTGGCGGTCGAGAATGGAAACTCGTTCTCCGGAAAGTCGTGATCCTCGTGCCGGGTGTTGGTTCGAAAGGGTTGGGCGAACCGCCAATTCAGAAAGACACGGCCGCTACCCGCCGTGTGTGCGAGCACCCCATCGAAAGCCCGTCGGCCCTGCTCGTCCCTGTTGAAGCCATGCGCGATGAAGTCTCGCAGGAAACGTCCACCCTGCGAAAAGCCTATGGCTAGGCTGTGGCTGATCGGTCGCCCGGTCGTCACTAGGGCGTCGCGGTCATAGCGTAGGAAGCTGGCGAGGTCCCGTACGGCTAGGAAGCCCAGCCCGAGCACGCGTGCCTTTGTCGCTTCGTAGGTGAAGTCATAGAGGGTCCCTGGCTCCGGCCCGATTTCTTCCGGCAACAACCGAATCGCACCTGGATTGACAAACTCCCACCGATCGTCGGGCACAACCTGTCGCCGATCCCCTTCGCGGCGACGCATGGTGAGACATGCCTTTGACTTGTCGAGCGTGGCCGACTCATAGGAGAGGCGGAATACGGCGAGATCGCCGTGCCGGGTTCCGCTTACATACAGATCACGTACGGTACCACGGAGAGGTTGCCTGCCCTCATGCACAATTGGGCTGCGCATCGATAGCATGCCGTTGTGTTGCGCGACCATCGCATCCCAACCGCACCAGGCGATCATGAAGCCGAGCCTCAAAGGCAGGGCATTGCCGAGGTCGCTCAAGACCTGCGGGTCGTTGCTGTCCGTAGTGGCATCGGCGATGCGCCCGAAGAGAAACTTGTTTCCGCGATTGTTCACCTCGTACAGGAGACGGCCATTGCCACGGGCGGCCTCTGCTGGCCGGAGAATATACAGGTCCGATTCGTACTCTACATTGCCGCGGGCGTTGCGTGGTGCCTTGTCGAGGTCGACGATGGTTCGATTGTTGGCGGATGTGAGGTCGATTTCGCCTTTGGCCACGCCGACCATTCGGACATAGCTGCCGACTTCGCCGAACGATTGGCCATCAGCCAACGGGCCAATGCGTTGGATATCAAGCGCCGTGATCATCGGTCCGTGTGACCGGCACACTTCTCAGATTGCATGCAACACTTGTCGCACCTGAGCACTTGGCGATGACAATCCGTACGAGTGGGATCGTCGGCAAAGTGGGTGATAAAAAGGCTATCGATGGCAAGATCATGGCAGATCGACGGCAACTGCGAAAACCGATCTCCGCGGTCATCAAGAGCTTATTGGACAGGCAGTCAGACAGAAGCGGAGTGCCGGGGCAGACTCGACAGTCTCAGAAAAAGACTGCCTCGGGTATAGGAAGACCCTTCAGAGTATCTTCGCCGAGTGGTCGCGGGATCGGGATGGACATGTTCCGCAAAACCAATTCGATCTGACGAGTGTGCTGTGCTGCGTGCCACGCAGTGCGCTCCAGAACGACAACCATAGGCTTGACCCCCCAATCGGTATCCATCTCGCGCATACCCATGCGGTCGGTTTCGGTACTCCACCATTCTTGCAATCGTTGCTGGACCGATCTGCCAAAATCGACGATCTGATCCGCCGGCATACCCTGCGGCGGCCGTACTTCATATGACTTCTGCACCATCTTCTTTCCGCCGATGCCCTCGAGGAACACCTCGGGAATGCGGAAAATGTGATGCACAAGATGCCGATGCGGTCTGTTACGACCAGGCAGGCAATCGTCCAGGGCAGACTCGGGAATGGCCAGCGCGGCCTCTTGTGCCGCCGACAGGATCTCGGTGAGCTTCTCGACTATTTCGCCGGGGCTTAAGCGAATCAGATTGAGGTCCAGGTTCAAGAACTTCGCAACGTCGCCAAGGTCCTGGGCACTGACGAATCGGCTGCCAATTGCCACGATGGGGAAACTGCGCGCGCCGAGCGACAGCAGCTCGTCCCAACGTTCCGGGTGACTCGCAAGGTTGATCGATTCGTAGTCGACCCGGCGCCGGTTAAGAAACTCCTTCGCCCGCATACAGCTCGAACAGCCGGTTTGCCAGAATAGCTTGATTGTGGGCGGAGCATCAGCTTCTTCGCTGACTGTCTCTTGCATGATACTCTCTCAGTCAAGACCTAAGGAGGGTTAGTAGTATATCATACTTCAACGTCAGAACCATACTCATTCTTACATTGCAATACCGTGGATCAATCGGCTTCACCAAAACCATCAGAGTTCCATAAATCTGTTGCGAGAGATCGCGATCAAACTCTTGACAGTCTGATGTAACATCTAGCCTAGTATATGAACTTCAAGTCATCGGTACAGTGAGTGGTGATGCTGCAGGATGGATTCGATCCATCCGTGTTGCACAGTCGAAAAACGGGAGGATGATATCATGCTGATCAACAGACGAGGCTGCTCTACAATCTGGGCGACGTTGGCGCTCTGTATGCCGCTTCTTGTGCTTCCGGCATTTGCCCAGGACTACCCAACGCGGCAGGTACAGTTTGTGACCGGATCCGCGGCCGGCGGTGGCGGGGATTTCCAAATCCGCCTGCTCGCGGAGGAATTGTCGAAGCTTTGGGGCCAACCAGTGGTCGTTGAGAATCTTCCGGGCGCATCGCAGTCGGTGGCCGCGGGAAAGGTCGCGCATTCTGAGCCCGACGGCTACACCTTGGGTTTCATCACCAGCTCGATCCTGGCGATCGCCTTGAACCCAGAGCCGGGCTTCAGCCTTGAGAACGATCTGGTGCCCGTCGACCTCGTTTCGACCGGTCCCGTGGTGATGGTCGTCAATTCGTCGGTGCCGGCGAAGACCGCCCAAGAACTGATCGATCTCGCACGGGCCGAGCCGGGCAAGCTGAACTATGGAAGCGGAGGTGTCGGTACGACCGCGCATCTTACCGGTGAGCTGCTCAACAAGCTTGCCGGCATAAAGATGGTGCATGTGCCCTACGCCGGCACCGCACGCGCCGTCACGGCAACCCAGAGTGGCGAAACTCAGGTCGCTTTCACCTCTCTTGCCGGCAATGTCATACCCCTACTGGAAAGCGGCGAATTGCGCCCCCTTGCAATCGCTGGGGCAAAGCCTACGCCGTTGATGCCGTCCCTGCCGACACTTAATGAAACCGTGCCGGGATTCGATATGGCCGACTGGTATGGCGTGTTTGCGCCGAAAGGTGTTCCGGACGATATTCTCCAGAAGCTGTCCACGGACATCGCCAAGATCGTCACCGATCCGGAGTTCACCAAGAAGTTCGCCGCAGTCGGCTACGAGACGCAGAACGTTACGCCGGCGGAATTCGGGACCAAGGTGCATGATGCGCTCCAGCAATACTCTGGACTCGCCAAGGACCTCGGCCTGACCTGGTAGGAGAGCTGGTCGTTCCCCTATTCTCGAAGGAGAGGCCGCGATAGTGCCCGTGGCGGGTTACCGTGTCGCGCTTATCACCGGCTGTAGCCGGCGCATCGAGATCGGAGCAGCGACAGCACGTGCCTTGGCAGCGTCCGGTGCGGCCGTGGTAGCTTCGGCTACCACGGCCGGTCCCCCTTTCGATGCAGACTCGCACTGGCGAGGTGTCCAGAGTCCGGTGGAGGAAATCCGTGGAAGAGGCGGCGCCGGGGCGTCTGCCGTGTTCGGCGACGTCATGGCGACCATCGCCTTTCTGCCTCAGACGGTAGCTCTTGTATCACCGGGCAAGGGATAGCCGTGGATGGAGGGGCTGCGGGCTCGGTTTAGTAGAAGAAAGGTTGTGAACCCTGCTGTCAGTCGGCGCGAAATGCCGCTGTCTCGGCAACTGAGTGGAGGCCGCTGGACGCGGCAACACCTTCCACTCCAGCGAAACTTTGGCTGGCCAGTGTCCTCGACGTGCTCGTTTCCGCCGTCGGAGATCCGCCGGCACCGACCGCTCGAAACTTTTCCACTGTCACATGGTCCATCCGCCGTCGATCACATGAGCTTGACCGGTGGTGAAGGCGGCCGCGTCGCTGGAAAGATAGAGTGCGAGCTCCGCGACTTCCTCGGGCGTACCGAGCCGGCCGATCGGCTGACGCTCGATAAAGTTAGCGCGGGCCCTTTCATAGTCCCCGAGAGCGCGAATGCGCTCCTCAAGCGACGGCGATTGCACGGTCCCGGGGCAGATCGCGTTGCAGCGAACGCCTTGCTTGATGTAGTCAGTCGCGACCGATTTGGTTAGCCCGATCACGGCGGCCTTGCTTACGCTATAGACAAAACGGTTGGGCACGCCCTTGTTAGCGCCTGCCACCGACGACATGTTTACGATGGAGCCGCCACCTTTGGAGATCATCATCGGCAGAAAGGCCTTAATGGTATGAAACATTGAACGCACATTCAGATTGAGGGCGAGGTTCCATTGCTCTTCATCCGCATCCAAGATCGTCCCGGAATGGACAAAGCCGGCAACGTTCAAGAGAATGTCGATCGCCCCGACCGCAGCGGCAGTTGCATCGATCTCGTTTTTGTCGAGTACGTCGAGTCGGCGAGTTTCGACCCCTTCGACATCGCCCAATTCGGCCAAGCAGGTTTCATTGATATCGGTCGCAATGACGCGTGCCCCCTCGCGAGCGAAGGCTACCGCGCTGGCGCGCCCAATCCCTTGCCCGGCAGCCGTGACAAGGGCGACTTTTCCCGATAGACGTAATGCCATTCAGCCCCCACTTTCTATGCCGCACGTCAAGGCCCAACGATCATGCCCAAGCTGAAGGGCAGTCGCTGCCGGACAACCAATCCCGCAACTTGAACCCGCGATGAGGTCGTGCGCCCTGGAAGCAGTGTCAAATGTCGCGCCGACAACTACGGACATTCAACCGCGCTGACGGCGGCAACGGCCGTGCGTTGGATGGTTTCCAACGCACGGGCCTCGCAGAGACCCCGAAACACTCTCTAGATACGTAATCTGACGTTCGGCAACTGTCTTCCGTAGGTTATCGCTCACACCTGAGGCAGAAGAACACACAGGAACTGCGACTGCTCCTCGCCCTTTATGGAAAGCGTCTCGCCGACTTCCAGGCCAAATGCACTGTGTTTCGCGTATACGCGTCCATTGCAACTCACGGAGCCTTCCGTCAGAAACAGAGCTTGGCGCTGATCCTTGATGCCAGCAGTCAGCGTCGCGCCAGAATCAACGCGAATGAAGCCCACCCGAGTGTTGGCTTCCGTGAACGAACCCATCCACTTGTAGGCAATGCCCGGAGTGTCGCTCTTCTCCACCCAATTGAAGTTCTCGGGATTCATCGCGATGATGTCATTGTAGCGCGGCTTGGGATACTTGACCTTGTGGCCCGTGGCCAACTCCCAAACAGCCTCCTGCGCATCTTGATTATGCCGCCCGCCTTTCTCGTCGTAGTAGGTGTAGACACCTCTTTCGAGATCGAACTTTCCCTTCTTGACCAAAATGTCGTAGGCAGCCTCGCGCTGTTCCTTGCTGAGGTAGCCATGACCGCTGGCGCCGCCTAGCTGGAACACAGCCATCAGGGTGCCTGGAGCCCTGGTTTCGGGACCGTAGTAAGAGCCTGCCGGGAAGTATCCAACCCAGCCGGCGGGCAACACCTTGTCCTTGGCGTAGACAAATTCGCCCTCGATCGGCAACCTCACCTGTTCGAAACCATGGGTGTGGCGCGGATGCTTCACCTCCGTAAAGCAGCGTTCAAGCTGGAGGCTGTAGTTTCCGGGGCTGCCCTCTTTGCCTTCTAGCATCAGCTTGTTCGTGCGCTTGCCGAACCGCACTTCTCGATTCGGGTCAATCGATAGGCGAGCCGAATCCCACTCGTTGATCTGCATGCTATTCTCCGTCTACGGCGACATATCTTGATCGCGCATCTGCCAGCTGTTTTGAATTGCAGGGAAACCGTGCGCGAAACGATTGAACGATAACATGCCAACCCACTGTAGACAAGGCTCCGTGATAACTGATAAAACGCTAGATCATTGGAACTTGGTATAGCTTGTTATTCTGACATCGACACTACCAAAGTATCGTATCAGGTCCGGGTGCGCTCCGTGGCGTCAATCCTCACTACCGGAGATTCTTCATGCGACTGAAAGGCAGAACTGCAATGATCTCCGGCGCAAGTCGGAACATAGGCAAGGCCATCGCTTTGACTTTTGCCCGCGAGGGTGCCGATCTTGCTTTGATAGCAAACAAGTCGGGCGACGAACTGAGAGCGACGGCGAAGGAATGCGAGGCGTTCAATGTACGCGTACTGCCGCTCCAGGGCGACGTGAGCAAGTCCGATCAAGTTAATCGCATGGTGGAAGAGACCCTGCAGCATTTCGGCAAGGTGGACATTCTGGTCAGCGGCGCTGGAATCCGGCCCAACAGGCCATTCTGGGAAGTAACCGACGAAGAGTTTCACCAGGTTCTCGCGGTCAATACGTACGCAACCTTCTATCTGGCCAGGGCCTTGGCTCCCTCCATGATGAAGCGAAGAACTGGGAACATCGTCACGTTGGGCGGAATGTCGACCTTGACCGCCGGCCTCAACCGGGCGGCTCTCGGCGTGTCCAAGACCGGACTGCACGGACTTACAAGATCAATCGCGTTGGAACTTGGACCATATGGCGTTCGCGCCAACATCATTGCCATCGGACTGATAGATACCCAGCGAAAGAACCCTGAATGGTATGCGTCAACCGGAGCCGATATTGACGGTAAAGGACGTACTGGTGCCACCACGCCATTGGGGCGAATTGGTACACCCCAGGATGTGGCAAATACCGCACTCTATCTTGCGTCAGACGAATCCTCCTATGTCACGGGTGACTGCATTATTTGTGCGGGCGGCGCTTACATGTAGGGTCTCGCGGCCAATCCAGGAGAAAATCCGCAATGCTGCAGATCTCCTGGAGGATTGAACGAAATGGATGTCGTCGGCTGTGCGGTAGTGAACGCGCGCCGGGATTGGGTAACCGGCTGCCAATGTTTTCAAAGTTTGTTTCCGTTCTTTTCTTCCGATTTTGGATGGCGGACACCGGCAAGACGTGCCGTTAGATTTGCCATAGGCGGACCGATCAGGATGACCAGAAGAAACCGTACGGTTTGCAGGGCCAATACAAAGGCGATATCGGCAGTGCTCGCAGCTGCGATGATGGCAACCGTATCAAGGCCGCCGGGACTGGTTGCAAGATAGGCGGTCAGGGGATCGATATGGAGGAGTCGCGTCAGAAGAAAGGCCGACCCACCGCAGAGTCCGAGGAGAGCAAGCATAGATAGAAGAGTTTGCGGCAGCGCGCGCAATACGTGAAAGACGATGTCACGCGTGAACCGAAGGCCAACATACCACCCCAATATGGCGTAGCTGACCGCCAGCAACCAGGGCGGCAATTCCATGGTCGCAAGGCCGGTGGACTGCAGCATTGAACCTGCCATCACCGGCACCAGCATGGCTCCGGCCGGAATTCGCAGGCGCACGCCTATCGTCGCGCCAATCGCGGCGACGGCAAATGTCTGCGCGAAGGGCAGCCATTGGGTGCCGCCAAACCAATGAACGGAAGGCGCGCTTTGCCCGACAACGTCGAACACAAATCGCGATATCAGAGACGTTGTCAATGCTACGAGCAAAACGCGCGAATACTGCATGAATGCGACGAGTCGGGGATCCGCGCCGAAGGCTTCGGCCATAACCACCATGGTCGATGCGGCGCCTGGCGAGCTGCCCCAGGCGCCAGTTGTACCGGGTAACGTGCTGAAGCGTACCATCAGCCAACCGACGAACGCGGAGGCCAAGATGGTGGTCATGACGACGATCAGAATAGGTAGCCAGTTCTGCAGAACCGTCGCCAGTATATCCAGCGTAATTGATCGGGCGATCAGGCAGCCGATGATCGCCTGGGCAAAGAAAAGCAGCATGTTCGGCGTTCGGATCGTCGCGCCTTTAAGGGCGATGACGACACCCACGACCATCGGACCGAGCAGGAACGCCGCGGGAAGGGCCCAGATCTCGATAACCAACGTCAAAACGAGGGAGCCAACAAGGAGGATGGCCCACTGCCAAACCGGCCTGACTGATTCCAAGCGATCGAATCCTATGCCCGAAGAATGTAGCGGCCCCCGTCCCCGCGCTCCTTGCCCGTGGAGGCAAGCAGGACGGCCAGAGCACAGGCACCCCGTTTCCTTGCTTTGCAGCAGAGAGCCTACCTTAGTGGCAGGCGTGATACCCGTCAATCGACGCGCGCCTTGGAGCAACTCAAATGCGTCGGCATGGTGGCGATGCAGCAGAGACCGGTGACAATCCAACGTGATATCGTCTCTCAAGCCGATGCCGGAACAAACCGGTTGCAGCCGTGAAACGCTAGTAGGTGGCGCGACCTCCGGACAGATCGAACACCGCTCCCGTGCTGAAAGTGCAACTTTCAGAGCATAGGAAGACGGCAAGCTCTGCGACCTCCTCGGGCTCGCCTAGTCGTGCCATGGGACTCTTGTCGATCATCGTCTGCACATGTGACGGGCTCATCTGGTCCAGCAACGCGGTGCGGACGGCAGCCGGAGCGATCGCGTTGACCAGCACACCCGTCCGCGCCAGCTCTTTGCCGAACGATTTCGTCAGGGCGAGGACACCTGCCTTCGCGGCGCTATAGGCGCCGGCATTGGGCGTTCCTTCCTTACCTGCCAGCGAGGCGATATTGACGATGCGTCCCCAGCCATTTGCTATCAATGCAGGCGCAACGATCTGGCATGCGAGGAAGGTACCCGTCAGATTCACCTCCAGGATACGGCGCCATTCGCCAGCCGGATATTCAATGAGCGGTGCCGTCAACCCCGCGTAGCCGGCGTTGTTCACGAGGATATCAGTGCGCCCATGCCGGCGCTGCGTTTCCTTCAGAGCGGCAAGGATGGACTCCGGATTGGTTATATCGACCGCGAGGCAGTCGGCATCATGTGCCTGCGGATCGCGATCCCATATGACAACGCTGGCGCCGCAGCGTTTGAGCGCTGCCGCGATGGCGGCTCCGATGCCACGTGCTCCACCAGTAACTAGAGCGACGCGACCGCCAAGATCAAAATGCGCAGAAGTAGCCATCAGCGGACGAACTGATCCACATACTCGGCGCCGAGACCTACCGCGTCATAGTGCTTTCGGCACATATCAAGTTTGGTGAATACGTCTTCATATCCGATGTGGTGGCCCCAAGGGTCGACATAATACATGCATCCGTTTACTTGGAAATATGTGATCATCTCTTCCGTGCCTTCGTCGACCACGAGCGTATGAGTCTCGCCCGGGGGTTCGAACACGTACGAGCCCTCGCTCGCCACCCAGTCGTGTTCCAGGTAGCGCCAGCTTCCTTTCAGCACGAAGGCATGTACCGCGCCGGGATGACGATGACGGCTAAGGACGCCGGATTTCCGGACCTTCAGCAGGTTCATCCAATAGCCCGCGGAGACATTCAGGCAGAGCGGACGGAACCAAACGCTTTCGGCTTGCGGGACCCAGATGCGCTCGTCCTTCGGAATGGCCCGTGCCACCACAAGCTCCGGCAGCCGCTCCTCGGGTTGCGGTAACTGATAGGGCATCCGCCTTTGCTTGGCCGCATCCAATCCGTCCGCCAGATCGGTGGAAATCATCCCGTCGTTCATTAGATGCCCCTTCCTGATGTGTTCACATCCATCTCCAGGAACTGCTCCGCCCCACTTTGGGTGGGTAGTTTGAAGGCTTTCATGCCTACATCGCAAGTGCCGGTTTTCTAGCTAGCGAACTGAAGCGTAGGTGGCTGTCGCGGTCCCGGTCTGATCGGACGTCGTCGCCGTCTCTCCACTTGAGCTCATGGCGCCGACGATCGCGGAATCCAAGGCATATCGGTGAGCGCCTCGGAACTCCTCGCAATCATATCGTCCTCGCCCATCGGGGAGGTGCTGGCCGTTGCAGATTTGCCTTACTGAAAGCCGGACTGGAGAAGTCGTGCGCGACGATTCTGGCGGATCGATAACAGCGATAGGGCTCCGATGGCGTAGATCGTAGCCAGCAGCACGTAGAACAAGCGGCTGAGGAACGCCTCTCCGGTTCCACTGGGAAGAGGCGTGATGCCGAGACCCAGGAGGATCAGGAAAGTGGAGAAAGCAATGACGTAAAGCGGGGCTTGCGTCCCGCCCGCGGCTATCCGGCCGGCGAACCCCAGGCTCGCGCCGAAGCATACGATTGCGAAAAACGCGGTCGTTTGATTCGTCTGTATCAGCGCATATGCGAGCGCAGCTGCGACGCCGCCGATCAGGTTGCCCACGACGAGACCCATGGCCGCGCGCTGCCCGTCGCGGGGATCGTGCTGACGAATCACCGTCACGATCACGATCAGCATGACAACGGCGATCTGAGTGTCGTCAAGAAGATACCAGATCAGCACGGGCATGACGATGGCGGTATTGCGTAGCGCGGCCCGCATTGCCGCGTTTGCCGGCAGGATCGCGCGGGGGCTGTGGTCCGCGGCAGGGCGTTGCGCGTCCTCAGGGTCGGGAAACACCGCATGCGCCGCCCAGACGGCGAGCGCTGCGATCAGGCCGCCCGTGGCGAGCGCCTCCGCCATCTTCGCGGCGAGCTCCGGGGTGATCACCGCAAAAACGGGAATTGCGACCGTCGAGATTTGAACCATCATCGTCACGAAGTCCGGAACGCCCCGATGCTGGCCATAGAAAGAGAGGAAGAGCACCAGCGCCAGCGCGAGCACCAGAACCGGAGGCATCTCGACGAGCGCTCCCGAAAGCAGCAGGGCGAGCAGGTTCGCAGCGCCGATGACGGTGACGAACCCCATGCCCTGTCGGAGCGTGGGACATTGCCGCGAGGAAGCGAGGAGCTGCGTCGCGAACATAGGACCGAAGAACGTGAAATCCCAGTCGAGCGCCTCCGCGACGACGAAGCTGGCTGTGGCCGCCAGCGCGATGCGCAGCGCCATGCGCCGCGCGCCCACATGCTCCAGCGTCTGACCAGGAGCCGTCGTCATGGCCTCAACTGACGTAGGTCAG
The DNA here is from genome assembly GCA_050180895.1 of Dongiaceae bacterium. Lineage (GTDB taxonomy): Bacteria > Pseudomonadota > Alphaproteobacteria > Dongiales > Dongiaceae > JBGPEQ01. Next base: position 61,518 of record JBFXDS010000011.1, on the reverse strand, counting down.
CCAGGAGACGAGACGGATCCAGATCCAGCCGAGCGCGTTCATGACCGGGTTGTCGCCGGTATAGATGATGACATTGGCCTGTGAGCCCAGCCGGATGCCGCGCGGGCGCGTATCCGGATCGAACTCGATGCGGACCGGCAACGGCTGCGGATCGCGAATCCAGCCGCTCGGGTTTCGAAGCGTCTGCAGGCCGGTCTGTGGATCGGTCTCCCGGTTGGACACACCGAAGCCGATCCCTCCCACGCTGCCCGAGAAGATCCGGCCAGGCCGAATGTCGAGGACGATCTCGACCGGATCGCCCGGCTCGACGTTCTCGATGCTGTTCTCGCGGAATGCCGCCTCGATCCAGATCTGGCGCACGTCGATGTAGGTCATCGCGGCCTGACCGACCCCCAAGACTTGGCCGATCGTGAGCTGCAGGTTGGCGACGCCGCCGTCCGACGGGGCGACGACCTCGGTCCGCACCAGATCCAGCTGTACGCGCTGCAGCGCAGCCATGGCGTCGCGCACCTGCGGGTTGTCGGCGCCCTGCGGTCCCAGATTCTGCCGAGCCCGCTCCAGTTCCGCCTCGGCATGCGCGACGGCCGCCTCGGCCGTGTCCAGCGCGGCGCGCGCCTGGTCGCCGCGCGCCTGGGCGTAGACCTTCGTCTTGACGAGCTCGAAGATGCGCGCCGTCTGCTCGCGCACATTCTCCCGTTCGGCGATCGCCTTGGCGAGATCCGCCTCGGCCGAGGCGACGGCTGCCGTTGATGAGCCGACGGCTTGGCCGGCGGCCTCCAATTGTGCCTCCGCCCGCTCGACCGCAAGACGGTACGGCACGGGATCGACGCGAAACAGCACCGTGCCGGCGGTCACGGGTTGGCTGTCCTCGACCCCGATCTCGACCACGCTGCCGGATACTTCCGGCGCGACGCGGACGAGATAGGCCTGAACGGTTGCCTGGGCGGTATAGGGCGTCAGCCGGTCGGCGACGATGCCGTAGGCGAAATAGATCGCGCCGATCGCGATGACGGCCAGGGTCGCCCGCCGGACCGGGTTCCTGGCGGGGCGTTGTGCCTCCGGTGCGCCGTCCTGCGTCTCCGTCATTGATATCGCCTAGTGTTGCCCGACGGCCTGCCCGATCAAGCCGAGGTCGGTGAGGCCGAGGATCATGAGCTGCACGGCCAGCGCGGTCAGGAGAAGACCCGCGATCTTGGCGATGATCTGCAGCGTCGATGGCCCCAATATCTTGATGATCCGGTCGGCGGCCAGCATGCAGACGAGATTGAAGCCCATGATCGCCAGCACGATGACGGCGATGACGACGATCTGCCAGACGGCGGTCATGGCGGCCGTCGCCACGGTGATTGCCACCAGCCCCTGCGGCGTCGCCATCATCGGCATGGCCAAGGGATAGACGGCGATATCGAGGGAAACCGTCCTCGGCTTCTCCCCGTCGTCGTGCCCGCCTCCCATGACCATGCCGAGAGCGAACAGCAGCAGGATGATGCCGCCGGCGATCTTCAGGGCAGCCAGGGAGATGTGAAACAACTGGAGCAGCAATTCGCCGGCGACGACGAAGAGCAACGCCACGATCGTGGCGACCATGACCGTGCGGAAGGCGATCTGGCGCCTCAGCGCCGCGTCGGCGCCGCCGGCCAGCGTCGCATAGACGATCAGAGCCTTGAGAGGTCCGATCGTGATCAGAAATATGACGATGATGTCAACAATGCCGATAGGCATGGATTTCCCCCTCTAGGCGATCATGAGACTGTCGGAATCGCTTTTGCTGCACAAGGGCGATCCGAGGCGATGTTCGTGGAAACGGCAGCTAGGGCCTGCCGTACCCATCAGAAGGCGATAGCCGTTCCGATCCCCACGCCGATCCCCTGATAGTCCGGACCTGCGGCATCGTTGCTTCCATAAAGAGAGTACTCGATCAGGCCATCCAGGGTGATGCCGGGGCCCAGGGCGTACGAAGCCGTCAGCGCGATGTCGTCGTGGGCGGCATTGAAGGGGCCGACGCCGTTGGCGCCCACGGCCTTCTCGTACTCGCCGCGCGTCCAGCCGAGGCCCACGGTCCACGCATCCCATCCGTATGTGGCGCCGGCGCCGAACACCAGTTGATCGGAGCCGTCGTCGAAGAAGTTCTGTCGGTACTCCATCGCCGCGCCGACCGTGAAGCCCGCATATTCGACTCGGACATAGGCGTTCGAATCCTGCGCCTCGTCGGTATCGTTGGGATTGACCTCCTTGTCGAAGCTGAAGGAATGGGCGCCGCCCACCGTCAGCCCCACGCCGTTGAAGTCGTGCGAGAAGACGCCGGCCATCGACAGATTCTCGGAGTTCTGTCCGGCGTCGTTCCGCAGGCGGGTCCCGGCGCCATCGACGAAGTTCCGCGTGTCCTCGGTCTGATCGGGCGTGTACGACAGCGCGAACTGAAAGCCGGCGAAATCGGGACTGAAGTAGACGAGCTGCGTGCTGTAGCTGTCGATGCCGTAGCAGGTGCCGTTGGTGCCCGCGTAGCCGGCGACACCGGCATTCGAAAAGTTGAAGCCGTACACGGCCGGGCTGTCGGCGCCAAAGATCTTCGAGGCGCTCGGCACCGTGTAGCACATCGCGGCCAGCGCGCTGTCCTGATCGCCGAATTGGACCTTGCCGAATCCGCCGCTGAAGTAGGCATAGACCTTCCGGATCTGGTCCTCGTGCGTCTGCCCCCGCAACTCCACATAGGCGCCGACGGCGAGGCCGTTGTCGAGGGCGGATTCTCCGCTGAAGGCGATGCCGACGTTCTGCTTGAAGGCGTACGCGCGCAGATCGTCTTCGTCGACGAGGGAGGAGGCGCTGAAATCTTCTCCGGCGATCCCGCCGGCGGCGGCGTGGTACCAGCCGCTGATGCCGAGCTCGACACCGTCGGCAGCCGCTGCCTCGACGGCCATCGAGCCGACGATGGCCAGCGCGGTCGAACCGAGAAGAAATCGCTTCAGGACCGACACCCGAGCTCCAGGACGTTTCGCACTGCGTCCCGACGGCACCATGCCTCTCAAATCGCCATCCGTGACTACCCTCACCGCGCCCATGTCGCCCTCCCGATGTCGTCGTCTAGCCGCCTTGCTTGGCCATCTCCGCCGGCCGCGAAGCGGAACGCACCACCCGCAGCCCGACGACGGTAAAGACGATGGTCACGAGCGGATTCAACAGGTTGAAGAAGCAGAATGGGGCGAAGCTCAGGGTCGAGATCCCGAGCGCAGCCGCCATGTAGGCGCCGCAGCTGTTCCACGGGATCAGCGGCGAGGTCACGGTCGCGGAATCGCCGACGACGCGCGACAGCATGACCGGGGCGAGGCCGCGTCGTGCGAATTCCGCGCGGAACATCCGGCCGGGAAGCACGACGGCGATGTACTGGTCCGATGTCAGGACGTTCGCGCCGATGCAGGTGAGGACCAGGGAGACGACGAGAGCGCCGACGGATTTGACCTTGCGGATCACCGGACCTATGAGGCGGTTGAGGATGCCTGCATGCTCCACGGTCGCGCCGAAGGCGAGCGCGGTCATGATGAGCCAGACCGTGGTCATCATGCTCGACATGCCTCCGCGCGTCAGAAGCTGGTCGAGCGCGGGGTCGCCTGAGTTGCCGCTGTAACCGGTCGCAAGCGCCGACCAGACGCCTTTCAGCAGCGCGAAGGCGTGGGGCAGTTCCGGAGCTGCGGCGAAGGCGCGCACGCCCTCGGGATTCAACAGCAGGGCGAGCACCCCGCCGGCAAGGGCGCCGGCGAAGATCGTGACCATGGGCGGAAATCGGATGATGGCCAGGCCCAGCACGACGAGGAGCGGAGCGAACGCCCAGAGGGAAATCACCTGGCTGCTCTCGATGCGCGCGAGCACCGCCGACGCGTCGAAGTCGCCGGGCGCGCCGAAAAGCGAGAACAGCACAATCGCCAGGAGAAGAGACGGGACGGACGTCCACAGCGACTCTCTTATGTGCGCGAAGATCTCCGAACCGGCGGCGGCCGTCGCCAGGTTCGCGGTATCCGAAAGAGGCGATGCCTTGTCGCCGAAATACGCCCCGGAGATGACCGCGCCGGCCGTGATCGCCGGCGAGAGGTTCATGCTGACGGCGATGCCCATCATGCCGATGCCGATGGTTCCCGCGACGGTCCACGAGCTGCCGATGGAGAATCCCACGACCGCGCAGATGATCGCCGTCGTGGCGTAGAAATAGTCGGGGCTGAGAATCTTGAGGCCATAATAGACCATGGCCGATATGGTGCCGCTCATGGCCCAGGTGCCGATGAGGGCGCCGACCGCCAGCAATATCCCGATGGCCGCCAAGCTCGTGGCGACGCCATCGGTCGTGGCTTGGCGGATGCCGGCCCATGACATTCCGTTCTTGTAGGCGATGCCGGCGGCGATGATGGCGCAGAACAGCAGCGCGACTTGGTTCGGGCCGGAAGATGCCCTGTCGCCGAACAGGTAGTACGACAGCGCGAGGAGCGCGATGAGCGTGCCGACCGCCAGCACGGCATCCGCCAACGACGGCTGGCGGCCCTCGCGGGGCTCGCCCGCCTCTTTTACCCAGTCGCTTGCCCCGCCGGCCATCCCCAGCTGCCCCCGACCTGACGCGCAAAGACCAAGCTTGCTAAGCGTGCCAGGTAATGTCCCCGAATGTCTTGTTGATGAGCGTGCCCTTCTCGCCGCGCACCATCGCCGGCACGTCGGCGAGCGCGCCGATCGCGGCGGTGTGTCCCGTTGTCATCGCAAACCGGCAGGCCGCCTCCACTTTCGGCCCCATGGACCCCGCCGGGAAGCTGTATTGGGCGATCGCGGCCGGGCTTGCCTTATGGATCGCCCTTGCGTCGGGCGTGCCCCATCCCGTGAACACGGCCTCCGCATCCGTCGCCATCACCAGGAAGTCGGCGTCCAGCTCGCGCGCGAGAAGCTCCGAGCACAGATCCTTGTCGATCACGGCCTCGACCCCGATCAGCTTGCGGTCGGCGCCCGCCTGATACATCGTCGGAATGCCGCCGCCGCCGGCGCAGATCACGATCGTCCCATGATCGAGCAGCCATTTGATCGGCCTGATCTCGAAGATGCGCCGGGGCGCGGGCGACGGCACGACGCGGCGCCACTTCGCGCCGTCCTGCTTGAACACCCAACCCTTGTCCGCCGCGATCCGGTCCGCGTCCGCTTTTTCGTAGACCGGCCCGACGAACTTCGTCGGGTTCTTGAAGCCGGGATCGGCGGCGTCGACCTCCACCATGGTGAGCAGGGTGGCGAACGGAACCTCGAAGGGGAGGAGGTTGCCGAGCTCCTGCTCGATCATGTAGCCGATCATGCCCTCCGTCTCGGCGCCCAGCACGTCCAGCGGATAGGCTTCGTCGGGCTTGTAGGCTGCGCCTTGCAGCGCCAGCAGTCCGACCTGGGGGCCGTTGCCATGGCTGATGACGAGCTGATGCTCGCGTGCGACAGGCGCCATCGCCTCCGCGGCGACCCTGATGTTCCTTCGCTGCACGTCGGCCGTCATCGGCTCCCCGCGCTTCAGCAAGGCATTCCCGCCGAGTGCGACGACGACGCGCATGGCCGTCAGTCCCCCAGCGTCGCGACGAGCAGGGCCTTGATCGTGTGCATCCGGTTCTCGGCCTGCTCGAACGCGATGTTGGCTTCCGATTCGAAGACGTCGTTGGTCACCTCGAGCCCGTTGGTCATGCCGTAGGTCTCCGCGATCTGCTTGCCGAGGGTCGTCTCGGTGTCGTGGAACGCGGGAAGGCAATGCATGAACTTCACGTGAGGATTGCCGCTGGCCTTCATGAGCTCCTTGTTCACCTGATAGGGCGTCAGCAGGGCGATGCGCTCCTTCCACACCTCCTTGGGCTCTCCCATGGACACCCAGACGTCTGTGTGAATGAAGTCCACCCCTTTCACCGCCGCCTTCGGGTCGTCCGTGATCGTGAGCTTGGCGCCGGAGTTCGCCTGCAGATCGCGCGCGACCTTTTGGTATTCTTCGGAAGGCCACAGCTTCTTCGGGCCGCAGATGCGGACATCCATGCCCATCAGGCAGCCGACGATCATCAGGGAATGCCCCATGTTGGAGCGCGTATCGCCGACATAGGCATACTTCACCTCGGCGACCGGCTTGTCGCTGTGTTCGCGCATGGTCATGACGTCGGCGATCATCTGCGTCGGGTGGTATTCGTCGGTCAGCCCGTTGTAGACGGGCACGCCCGCGTACCTGGCGAGCTGCTCGACGCCGTGCTGGGAGGCGCCCCGATACTCGATGGCGTCGTACATTCGCCCTAACACGCGGGCCGTGTCCTTGAATGACTCCTTGTGACCGATCTGAGAGCCGGCCGGGTCGAGATAGGTGACAGTCGCTCCCTGATCATGGCACGCCACCTCGAACGCGCAGCGCGTGCGGGTCGAGGTCTTCTCGAAGATGAGGCAGATCTCCTTGCCGTCGAGATGCTTCTGCTCCGTCCGCGCATACTTCGCGCGCTTGAGGTCGCGGGCGAGGTCGAGCAGGTAGCGAAATTCGCGCGGCGTATAGTCCTGAACCGTGAGAAGCGAGCGGTTGCGCAGATTGAAGCTCATGATGTCGCTCCCAATAGAGTCTGGTTTCGGAATGCCTCGATCAGTAGGCCGGCTCTCTCCAGATCGGGCAAGTCATGCAGTGGCCGCCGCCGCGCCCGCGGCCGAGCTCGGAGCCGCGCACGGTGATGACCTCGATGCCGGCCTTTCTCAGGAGAGTGTTCGTGTACACGTTGCGGTCATAGGCGACGACCACGCCCGGCTCGATCGCCACGACGTTGTTGCCGTCGTCCCACTGTTCCCGCTCGGCTTCATAGGCGTCGCCGCCGGTCGCGACGACGCGAAGCTCGTTCAGGCCGAGGGCGTCGCGCACCACCTCCAGTAGCGGCTGATTGTCCTTACGGACCTCGAACGCGCCGCTGTCGTCGACGGGATAGACGCTGTGGCAATCGATCTGGTCGACCACGTCGCGAAAGACCGTGACGACGTCGCGATCGCAGAAGCTGAAGACCGTGTCGAGATGCATGGCGGCCCGGCTCTTGGGCATGACGCAGGCAATCACGCGCGAGGCGGCCTTGTGGCGAAAGAGCGCCTGGCACACCTGGAAGACCGCCTGGCGGGATGTGCGCTCTCCCATGCCGATCAGAACCACGCCCTTGCCGATCGGCATGACATCGCCGCCTTCCATCGAAGCGCTGGCGAAGTCTTCGTCCGAATCGCCCCACCAGATCTTGAAGTCCGCGTCCTTGAACAGCGGATGGAACTTGTAGACGGCGCGCTGCAGGAGCGTTTCGGGCTTGCGGGCCGGCCAGTACATCGGATTGCAGGTCACGCCGTTGTAGATCCAGCAGGAGGGGTCGCGCTGGAACAGGGTGTTGGGTATGGGCGGCACGATGAACTCGGTTCCGCCGAAGGCTTCGGTAAGTCGTATCGAAACCTCCGTTTCGGGTAGGTCGGAGATCGCGATTCCCCCGATCAGGTGGGTGGCCAATGCCTTGGCCGGCATCTCGTCCAGCCATGAGCGCATGGCGACGGCGGTGTATACGCCGACCGAATTGGCCGTGATGCGGCGATCGAGGATGAACTTCCGCGCCTCTTTGATCTCCAGTGCCTGCGCCAGCAGGTCGTGGAGCTCGAGCACCTCCACGTTGCGCTCCTGCATCTTCAGGACGAAGTCGTAGTGGTCCTTCTGCGCTTCATGAACCCAGATCACGTCGTCGAAGAGAAGGTCGTGGCAGTTGCCCGGCGTGAGCCGCTGGTGGGCGAGGCCCGGGCGGCAAACCATCACCGTCCGCAGCTTTCCGACCTCGGAATGCACTCCGAAACTACGCATTGCCTGCCTCCCTGACCTTCACCCTCGTGAGAACACCGCGTTGCGCGCCTCGGCTTAAAGGGGGCTTATCCTGCCCGTCCACAGCAGCCATGCGGCGAGCAGAGCCAAAGCTGCGATCGCAACGGCGATCGCGATTTCGATCCCGTTGAAGGCTCGCTCACCGCGCTCGCGTCGAGCCTTCACGTAAACGACGATACCCGGCGCGAAGAGAATCGCGCACATCAGCAGGTAGTCGAGACCCGCCGCGTAAATGAGCCACAGCCCGTAGATCGTCGCGATCGCTCCGATCGCGATGTCGCGGTTGCGACGCTTATCGCCCGCGGCGTAGCTCTCGCCGGTGAGGGCGAGCTTGAGCGCATAGGCGCCCGAGAAAACGTAGGGAGGCAGAATCGCCACCGACGCGATGAAGTAGAAGAACTGGTAGGCGCTCTTCGAAAAGAGGCTCAGCACGAGGAAGAGCTGAATGAGGACGTTCGTCGCCCATAGGGAGTTGACGGGCGATCCGTTGGCGTTCTCGGTGGCGAACCATTTGGGAAACGTGCCGTCGTGGCCGCAGGTGTAGGGAATCTCCGCGCACAGCAAGGTCCAGGACAGGAAGGCGCCGCCGACGGAAATCATGAGTCCGATGTTGATCAGCATCGCGCCCCATGGTCCGACGAGCGACTCGAACACGCCGGCCATGGACGGCACCTTCAGGCCTGCCAGCTCCGGCTGGCTGAGGACTCCGGTGGCGAGCAGCGACACGAGAACGTAGATCCCGAGCGCTCCGACGAAGCCGAGCACCGTCGCGCGGCCGACGTCTGCACGATTTGCGGCGCGGGCCGAATAGACGCTGGCGCCCTCGATGCCGATGAACACCCAGAGCGTCACGAGCATCGTGCTCTTGACCTGGTCGAGGATGGAGCCCAGGCCGCCCTGGCCCAGCGCATCCCCTCGGCCCCAGAAGTCAAAGGTGAATTTGTCCCAGTTGAAGGCGATGATGGCCACCAGGACGAAGAGGAAAAGGGGAACGAGTTTCGCAATGGTCGTGACGACGTTCACGAATGCCGCCTGCTTGATCCCGTTCAGCACGAGGGCGTGGATCAGCCACAGGCAGATCGATGCGCCGATGATCGAGGGAAGATTGTTCCCGTCGCCGAAGAACGGGAAGAAGTAGGAGAGGGCGGAGAATATCGCTACGGCGTAGGCGACGTTGCCCAGGAACGCGCTGATCCAGTAACCCCAGGCGCTGTTGAAGCCCACGAACGCCCCGAAGCCGGCCTTCGCGTAAGCGTAGGGGCCGGCATTGAGCTCCGGCTTGCGAAGCGCCAGTCGCTGGTAGACGAACGCCAGCATCAGCATCCCGATGCCGGTGACGAGCCAGCCGATCAGGATGGCTCCTGGAGACGCACCGCCCGACATATCCGACGGCAGGTTGAAGACGCCACCGCCGATCATCGACCCCACGACCAGCGCGGTCAGGGGCAGGAGTGTCAGCTTCGGTGTCGATTCCCTCGGCACGTCCTGCGTTGCGTCCACTGCCGTCATGATGCCTCCCTCATCCGCTCCGCCCGGAAGCGAAGCATCCGCCGCCCGAACTGGAACAGAACCTCACCTGCCGGTCGCCGGATGTGCTTTCATATTGAGCCGCTGGGGGAATAACCGGCCCACGATTCCCGATTATCAGCGACTTGTCCCCCAAGATGGAATTGGACCTTGGTCCAATTCGGCGCCTATACATCTCAGTTTTCTCCACCCATGGCCCCGGCAGACAAATCCACGCCGCTGCCCAGAATGGGTATAGGCGAGCGGGAACTGCTGTGCGCCATGCGATGGATCTGCACGACCGCGCCGCCAAGAAAGGCTTGGATTCCGACTTTCCGAAAGAAAATTGCGGTAAATTACTGTTGCTCTCACGGCGCGAGTCCTCGGACACGTCCCATCCGATCCGTCGATCGCATGTCGCTGACGATGCATTGCCGATCTGCCGCCGTCCCGAACATAAAGCCGGGCGCTCGCCGTAGTTTAGGGGCGCTCTAAAGGAGGTCGGTGGCGCCCGCTCCATATTCCGCCGGGGGCTCTACCACTTGAGGAACATGCCGACATTGCCGGGCATGCCGCCGGGATAATCCAGGATCTCGATACGGAGTTTGTAGCCTAGGGGCCGCATTTCCTTGTCGAAGTACTCGTAGGCTTTCTTCGCGAAGCCCTCGAGCGAGCTCGGCCAGTCCGAATCGTTGTTGTTGATCCGCCGGCCACCGTCGTTGCAGTAGCTGGCCGGAAAGGTGATCACCCGAAGCTCTCGATTGCCCTGTTCGGCTGCGCGGCGGATCGCGGCGTTGACGCGCTCGCGGACCTCCGGATGGATCTCCCGCTCCAAGAAGGCATCGCGCAGGGCCTGATGTTCTTCATCCTGCTTCCTCTTGAGCGCCAGGTGCTCCTGAGCCTTCGCCAGTTCGATATCATTGCTGATCTTCTTGAGATCGTCGGGTCGCATTAGGTCGGTCATCACTCACCTCACTAAAGTTCACCTGTGCGTTAAACCTTGCTGGCTAGGCGGCAGTCCTCCTTGAACGCCGAGACGACGCCAACGAACGGGAGAGACCCCGTTCCGTCGTTCCCGAGATCCATTCGCTCACCTGACGGTCGATTGTCTTACCGAACCAGCTTTCTGATGATCCCCGCGGTGACCACCCGGTGAAGTACGCGACCGTTAGTTACGGGTAGTTTACATAGCCGCGGTCCAACACATTGCTTTGCGCGCGCGATGTCGCGGCACTCACAGCAACCTACCTGCGGATCGGGTGAGCCCTTTAGAGCACTAAACATCCTAGGAAGATCGAGCAGCGCCCGCCACGTTCAGGCCAGCCTTGCGGAGGCCTTCGACAACTGCCTTTATCATATCGGGATGCACGTTGTGCTTCTTCAGATCCGCGACGACGTTGCTGCCATAGTCCGGGTCGATCTTGAGGATCTCCCTGATGTCGGCGTCGGCCTCCTTCATTCGTCCAAGTTGAGCATGAGCCATAGCCAGAATCACGTGCTGGTGGATGACGCTCGGAATATCCGCTTTCTCCGCTTCCGCAAGCGCTTCTGCATACTGGCCATCGAGGTAGAACCGAAGGAATGTCACGATGCGATATAGGCCGGGTTGCCCCGGATTCCGGGCAAAAGCCTCCTGCACTAGCGGGAATCCCCTTTCCCAGTATCCGGCCAAACACAGACGCCCGCCAAGGTCGGCCATCATTTCGGAATCATTGGGATTCAAAGCAAGCCCTTGCTCGGCCGCGTCGAAACTTCGCTCGACATCGTTCATGAGCCAATAGACGAGGTGAAGTGCTTTGTACCCCTGAACCGAAGTCGGTGCGAGTTCGATCGCATGACGCGCGAGATCGAGTGCCTTAGGCACAGGATCGAAAGTAACTCCCTTCTTATTGAACCCGTAGCGGTAGATGTTGGCGTAGACCATTGCGAGCGCGGAGTATGCTTCCGAGTAGCTTGGATCCTCAAGCACCACCTTTTCCAGACACTCCTGAACGGTTGCGTGCAGCGGCAATGAAAGGGTTCGCCAGTACTTGTAGAACTCCAGCATGCATTCGTAGGAGGTGAAGAATTGAGGCAGTGTTCCCTCGGTCGCTCGTGACCGCTCATGGAAAATGACACCATAGGGCTGTGCCAGCGCCTGCACGACCCGATTGGCAATGAGCTCGCGAGCTTGAAACACGTCGTTGACCGTGAGGTCGCGCTCGATCACGTCCGACCAGAGACTTCTGCCCGTCCTGGCATCGGCGAGCGTTACTCCTACGCGAAATCGGTTCTCCGAAACCGTAACGCCACCGCTCAAAACGAAGTCGACCGGCAACTCGCTGGGCAATCCCTGCGAATCCGCACCATAGCGAACGCTGGTCGCCGGCCCGAAGACAAACAGATCATTGAAGCGAGTAAGGCCGATGACCACCTCTCGCGTAAAGCCGCGCACGATGGGAGAGCTTTCCGCATTGTTGCCATCGTCCTCGAAGGGTGCGACGAAGATGGCAGGTCCGCGTGTGGCGACGATTGTCTCATGCGACACCGCGAATGGCGGATACTTTGCCGACCAAGCGATTCCCAACCATGCGACGATCAGCACTCCGGCAAGACCGAGCGCAACTGCCGTGAGACGTGTCCAGATCGATCGTGGCCGGGTATCGATCCCAGTGGACTTCTCTGTCGCAGCCACCGAGATCTTAATCGCATCCGGAACATAGGCCCGCGGCATCGGTGAGTCGCCGGCTCGGTCCTGGAACGTTGGGACATAAGTCCCCCTAGGGATATCTATGCGAACAGGGTCGTCTTTTCCGGCTGTCAGATAGTACCGCTCAAGCGAGCGCCGCAGCCGACTGGCTTCGATCCGGATAATAGGGTCGGCTTGAGGATCGAAGCTCGACTCCCGTCCGAATACCGAAGTGGCGATGCTGTAGGCCTTGATGTGTCCGGCGCGCCCTGAGAGCGTTTCCTCGACGACATGTTCGAGGAACCGATGATTGCGCTCGGATGCGTCGAATTCCGGGCTCGCAATGATCCGCTGCAGTTCCACCCGAACCGCATCGGGCGAGACCTCGTTCCCGCGAATTCCCATCATCTCCCCGCCACCGGGCGACGGTGCCGATAGGCCGTTGTTTTCATGGTTCGTTATGCCGAACATTCAACGTTATCAAATCCATACGGAATGTCCATCGCAATTGATTGAAACTCCGTTCATGGTGTGGCAATCGCTGGGGACTGTTGAAGTGCCGACGAAACCGTCGCCCGGCGAATCCCAATCCGCGACCTTAGTCTTGCAACGGTGTTTTACAGTTACATACTTGTGTCCGGTCTGGATCTCCCTCAGTTGTCCCGTATGAGCGATGCTGGATACCCGCCGTCTGACATCAAGCAATTGCTGGAGTTCTTCCCCGACGATGCAGCACTCGTGGCCCGGAGATACTCCGAAAGCGCCGCCTTTCGCGGCATTTGCGAGGATCTCATGCTGGCACACAGCGCCTTGATCAGATTGGAGTCATTTCAACCTGGGCGGGATCCTATGAAAGTCGCCGAATATCGACAGCTTGTAGCGGAGCTACGCAAGGAAGTTTTGGAGGCTCTTGAAAAATGCCGTTCGATCTAAGAAACCACCGCAAAGCGGTCGGGAGGACATCGCTGTGTGCCGCAACTCTGCTTCCATCGATGCCTCCGGCGGCACTCCAGCGGTCTGGCGCCTAAGGCGCAGTCAGAGAGCGAAGCGATGGCCAAAAAACAAAACGCAGGGAAACAGCACAAAACCTCGGCTGCCCCGGAAAAGCTGAAGGGGAAGGACTACCAGCGCAAGCTTGCGCGGCTGCATATCGAGTTGGTCAGGCTGCAGGAATGGGTCAAAAGCACGGGCGCGAAGGTCTGCATTGTCTTCGAGGGACGAGACGGCGCCGGCAAGGGAGGAACGATCAAGGCGATCACGGAGAGGGTCAGCCCCCGGGTCTTTCGCGTGTTGGCCTTGCCCGCGCCGACGGAGCGTGAGAAATCCCAGATGTATATCCAGCGCTACCTTCCTCATCTTCCGTCAGCGGGCGAGATCGTGATTTTCGATCGCAGCTGGTACAACCGCGCCGGCGTCGAGCGCGTCATGGGCTTTTGCACCGAAGAACAGGTTTTGGGGTTCCTGAAGGTCGCTCCTCTCGTCGAGAAGGCGATTGTCGAATCCGGGGTTACCCTCCTGAAGTACTGGTTGGAGGTAAGTCCGGAGGAGCAGACGCGGCGTTTGAAGGCACGCATCGATGACGGCCGCAAGATCTGGAAGTTGTCGCCGATGGACCTCAAGTCCTACAGCCGCTGGTACGACTATTCCCAAGCGCGGGACGACATGTTCCAGGCTACAGATACTGCCTGGGCGCCGTGGTTCGTCGCTCGCTCCGACGATAAGAAGCGCGCCCGCTTGAACATCATCACTCATCTCCTCAGTAAAATTCCCTACGAACCGGTGCCTCGCCCGAAGGTGAAGTTGCCGAAAAGACAAAAGCGGCGCGGTTACAAGGAGCTGGACTATCCGTTCAAGATGGTCCCCGAGACCTTCTAGATCCCGCTCGCGTGTCATTTGCCCTTCTGGTGCCGTGTCCCACACAAGAAGCATGGGAACTAGGGGGGTGCGACTCCCCGCCGTCTACTGCTGCACGCCTGCTGTCATCGTGGCGACATTCACCCAATCGGTGCAGAAGATTCCGCCCGCTTCGGGGCTTGCAATGAAGCACGCCCTGGCAGCGCCGGTCGACGTGTTTATGATCCACGCCATACTCGCGCTGCTCGTGCCTGCAGTACCCGCGTGGACGATCTGCCATGTACCTACTGGTGGCTTTTCTTCCGCGGTGGCCGGCGTCGCTACTGCAAGTGCCAGGAGGGCAGTGGCGACTGAGATCGATTTCATCGGTTTGTCTCCCTTTCACAGTTGAGCGGCAACGGTAGCCACACACTCCGACTCTAGCATCTTGCGGACCGATTCCACGCTTCGGAGTCGAGCAGTTTGAGGTAGTTCCAAAGAACATCGAGATCGAGCGCCGAATCCGCGCGTGCGCGCTCTTGTTCCACGGCCGCTTCCGCCGTTGGGGGAGCAGGCCGATCTCTCAGTTGCACTCCGATCAGGCCGATCCGCGCGCCCGGATCAGATCTGCGGCCCTCTCCGCGATCATCACCACCGCGGCATTGATGTTGCCGCTGACGAGGTCGGGCATGACCGAGGCATCGACCACGCGCAGCGCCTCGACGCCGCGGACGCGCAGCGCCGGATCGACCACTCCCAGATCGTCGGATTCCGGGCCCATGCGGCAAGTGCCGGCCGGATGGTGCACGGTGATCGAGGTGGCGCGGATATGCGCATCGATCTCCGCGTCCGTTCCCTTGCCCGATCCCGGAGCGATCTCCCTGTCGACGAAAGATTGCACCATTGGCTGCGCGATGACGTCCCGCGCCATGCGCACGCCCGCCCGCAGCGCCAGCCAATCGGCATCCGCCGAGAGGAACTTCTGATGAATGCGCGGCGCATCGTCGGGATTGCCGGAGCGCAGGCTCACATGGCCGCGGCTCTCCGGATGGAGCATGACAATGCGGCAGGCGAAGCCGTCGGTGAATGGCGCCTTGAAGGGGGCAAAGTAGGGCCAGGCACCGAGCGGCGCCGCCGTGAACAGGAACTGGAGATCAGGCAGCGTCCCCGTGCCGCTCCTGAGGAAGGCGGTGATCCCCCCGGGAACGTCGGCGGCGAAGCCGGTGCCGAAGAGATAGGCCCTGGCCAGCTCGCGGGCGATGCGGTCCGCCCGCATCATCCGGTGGAACGGGCCGGGTTCCTTGCGTCGATACATGAGGATCACCGAGACGTGGTCCTGCAGATTGCGGCCGACGCCCGGCAGAGCGACCTTCACCGGCAGCCCGAACGTCCGCAGTTCGGCCGGGTCACCGATCCCCGACAGCAACAGCAGCTGGGGCGAATTGATGACGCCGCCCGCCAGGATCACCTCGCGCTCCGCGCGGGCGATGAAGCGGCCGCCGTCGCGGGCATATTCGATCCCGACCGCGCGCGATCCCTCGATCACGACCCGCGTCGCCAGCGCCCGCGTCTCGATGCGCAGGTTCCGACGCCTGAGCGCTGGCCGGAGATAGGCCGTGGCGCCGCTGCAGCGGCGGCCGTCGCGGATGGTCATCTGCAGCCGGCCGAACCCCTCCTGCTGGGCCCCGTTGTAGTCGTCGGTCCAGCCGAAGCCTGCGGCCACGCCGGCTTCGCCGAAGGCATCGACGAGCCGGTCGCGGTAGCGACAGGTCTGGACGGATAGGGGGCCGTCCCCGCCGCGATACTCGCTGGCGCCGCCTTCCCAGCTCTCCTGCTTGCGGAAGTAGGGCAGGACCTTGGCATAGGACCAGTCGTCCAGGCCGCTGGCCGCCCAGCGGTCGTAGTCGCCCCGGTTGCCGCGGACATAGGCCATGGCGTTGGTCGAGGACGAGCCGCCGACGACCTTGCCGCGCGCGCACTCGACGCTCCGTCCGCCGACATTCTCCTCCGGCTCGCAGAAATACATCCAGTCATGCAGGCGCCCCTGGAGAATCTTGCCCCAGCCGAGCGGGATGTGAATCCAGGGATCGCGGTCCCATCCGCCGGCCTCGAGGACGAGGACGCGCGCCTCCGGTTCTGCCGAGAGGCGGTTCGCCAGGGTGCAGCCCGCCGATCCCGCGCCAACGATGACGTAGTCGTAGACCCTATCCGCCGGCATGAGGAGGCGCCGCAATCGGCATCAATTGGCGGCCTCCGACTCCGCCGCGGCCTTCATCGGAAAGACATGGCGGTAGATGTGCTGCTGCACGTCGCTCAGATGCTCATGCATGAGCTTCTCGGCCCTGGCGCCGTCGCGGACCGCGATCGCGTCGGCGATCCCGCGGTGGAAATTGGCATAGAGGGTCTGGCGCTTGTAGCAATGCGCGTTCTCGCCCAGCCGCCGCCAGGCGGCATCCTTCCGGCTGATGCTCAGCGTGTCGTAGAGCGACAGGAACAGGGCATTGCGGGAAGCCTCGGCGACGCGCCGGTGAAAGGCCGCATCGGCAGCCTCGTATTCGGCCGGCGCCGGGGCCGTGGCGGTTTCGTCCGCCAATCGGGCCAGCCGTTCGATGTCGCAACGCGAGGCGCGCAGTGCCGCCAGCCGCGCCATCATCGGCTCGAGCGACAGGCGCACTTCGATCACCTCGAGCGGGTTGGTGTGCTCGAGGATGCGATCGATCCGCAGGGTCGGCATCCCCGGTCCCGGATTGACGAAGGTGCCGCGGCCCTGATGCCGGGAGATCTGGCCCTCCTCTTCGAGGACGCTCAGCGCGCGGCGCAGAGACCGTCGACCGACCTGGAGTTCATTCGCCAGCGTGCGCTCCGGCGGCAGGCGCTCGCCGCTGGCCGCGGTACCGTCGGCGAGGAGCCGACGCAGCTTCACCAGCGTATCTTCATAGCGTTCCATGGCCGCTCATCCGGTGCTATCACCAGATTGGTATCATAATGGTCCCGTGTCCGGCAAGAGGCAATGCACGCCAGGGAGGCCGGATTTGTTGCATTGGGATAGTCGCGGAGGGAAGTTCGTCTCCACGCAGATGCCAGCAAATCCGGACCATGGAGATACTATCTTGACCATTGGTTTCGGTATTGGTTACTGTCTCGATCATTAAAAAAGCCCGGCGGAACAGGGCGAGCGGGAGCGAGGCAACGAGAATGACGCGAGCCAAGCAGCCGGCGGACCACAACCTCAAGGCCGCACTCGACCAACTGCACGCCGACGTGTTCGACGCGAACATGGCGCCGTTCTGGGCGGTCAACACCGACGCGTATCACGACGAAGATCGGCAGGTGAGGGACAAGAGCAAGGCAATCCCCTTCATCTGGAAATACAAGCGCGACATTGAGCCGCTGCTCTACCGCTCAGCCGAGCTGATCACGACGGAATCCTCGGAGCGGCGCTCGCTGATCCTGGTCAATCCCGGTCTGGCGCCGCGCCGGGCGTCGGTCAGCACGATGTACACGGCCTATAGGCTCAACGACCCGCGCGAGATCATGCCGCCGCACCGCCATTCGCCGAACGCCATCCGCTTCGGCCTCACCGGCAAGCTGAACTTCACCGGCGTGGAGGGCGAGAACATCAGCTTCGGCCCGGGCGACATGGTGCTGACGCCCCACGATACCTGGCACAACCACGGCAATCAGGGCGATGAGCCCGCGATCAATCTGAGCGTGCTCGATCTGCCGCTGGTCGAGACGCTCAATGCCACCTACTTCGAGCACGACTATACGGAGGTCGAGAAGGGCGAGCGCATTCGCAAGGCGGTCCAGTCCGAGCGCTTTCCGCCGGACTACTCGCAACGGGTCTATGGTCACGGCGGGTTGATGCCGCGCTTCGTCTCGCACGACCGCGGCATCGGCAACGCCTCGCCCATGTATGTCTACCGCTGGGAGATGATGCGGGAACTGCTGGAGAAATTCCGGGACTGGGACGGCGATCCCTACGAGGCGCTGCTGGTCGAGTATGTCGACCCCACGAACGGCCGGCCCGTGTTCAAGACCATCACCTTCTTCGCGCAGATGCTGCGGCCCGGCGAGCGGACGCGGGCGCTGAAGCAGAATGCCAGCCTGCTCTGCGCCCCCTTCCAGGGCAGCGGATACAGCATCGTCGACGGCAAGCGCCTGGATTGGGAGCCGTTCGACACCTTTGCGGTTCCCGGCGGCGCCTGGTGCGAGCATGTCAACGACTCCGAGCGCGATCCGGCGATCCTGTTCGTGGCCAGCGACGAGCCGACCCTGAAGGCGCTGTCCCTCTACCAGAAGCACGGGCGTCTGCCCTCGGGCGAGATCGTTCGGTTGGTTTGATCGCACGCAACCGGGCAACGGGATGGCGAAGAGTTGGAACACCGAGCGGCTTGCCCACATCGACTGCCCCGGCGGCGGGCAGGTCTGGGTCGACGGGACGAAGCTCTATGTCGGCCATATGCGGCAGCCCACGGGGACGACGATCGTCGACGTGGCCGATCCGCGGAATCCGAAGATTCTCGCCCGCGTCGAGGTGCCGCCCGGCTGGCACTCGCACAAGGTGCGCGTCGCCGACGGCATCATGGTCGTCAATCACGAACGGCAGGGCCAGGAGGGCGATACGGAGTTCGGCGGCGGGCTGGGCATCTATGACGTCTCCACACCGGCCGATCCGAAGCTCATCACCAAGTGGCGCACCCACGGCAAGGGCGTGCACCGCTACGATTTCGACGGCCGCTACGCCTATATCTCGCCGACGGCGGAGGGCTATGTCGGCAACATCATGATGATCCTGGACCTCGCGGATCCCGCCCGGCCGCAGGAGGTCGGGCGATGGTGGATACCGGGGCAGTGGACGGCCGGCGGCGAGGAGTATCCGTGGCGCGAGTGGGTGCCGCCGCGCTGCCACCACCCCCTGCGCCTGGGCGACAGGCTGTATGTGAGCTACTGGCATCACGGCTACTACATTCTCGACATCACCGACATGTCGAGGCCCAGGCCCGTCGCCGGCGGCAACACGTCGCCGGCCTTCCCGCATCCGACGCATACCTGTTTGCCGATTCCGGAGCCTCTCAAGGGACGGAAGATCATGGTGGTCGCGGACGAGGACGTGGCCAAGCTGTGGCCGGCGGCGCCGGCCTTCGCCTGGGTCTACGACATCACGGCGGAGCAGCATCCGGTGCCGATCGCGACGTTCCAGGTCGATGCGCTCGACCGCGACGGCGCGCCGCAACCGCCGATGATGGGCTGTCACCAGCCGTCGGAGCGGTTCAGCGGCACGATCATTCCGTTCGCGTGGTTCGCCAAGGGGCTGCGCCTCGTCGACATTGCCGATCCCTTCAGGCCGACGGAGGTCGGCTACTACGAGCCAGACCCGCCGGAGGGCTTCGATCTCGCGTCGTCGAACGACGTCACGCTGGATTCGCGCGGCCTGCTCTATCTGATCGACCGCCAGCGCGGCGTCGACATCGTCGAGACCTCGGTCTTTCGCTAGGGGGGCAGCATGGATCGCGACAAGACATCGGACGTCTATCCGATCGGGAAGAAGAACCCGAACCTCCCCTTCCATCCCGCGGTCAGGGCGGGCGACTACATCTTCATCTCCGGCCAGGTCGCCAAGGACGAGAACGGCAACATGTGCGCCGGCAACATCGAGGAGCAGACGCGCTGGACGATCGAATGCCTGCGGCGCATCCTGGCCGAGGACGGCGCGGACTTGAGCGATATCGTCCGGGTCACGGTCTATCTCGACGACGCCCGCGACTTCGGCCGGTACAACCGCGTCTTTGCCGAGTATTTTCCGGACGGACGGATCGCCCGGACGACCATTGAGGCGAGGGCCGTCATCGACACCAAGATCGAGATGGATGCCATCGCCTACAAGCCGCTCAGGTAGTGAACATGAGTCAATCGACGGGGAGCGAGAGCCAATGCTGAAGGTCTTGGGACGCAAGACATCGGGGAATGTTCAGAAGGTGATCTGGCTGCTCGAGGAGATCAAGCAACCCTACGAACGCGAGGACTATGGCCGCCAGTTCGGCAACACGGGCGGCGACTATCTCAGGCTCAACCCCAACGGCAAGGTGCCCACGCTCGTCGACGGCGATGTCGTGGTGTGGGAATCGAATACCATCCTGCGCTACCTCGGCAACAAGCACGGAGGATCCTTCTATCCGGCCGATCCTGCCGCGCGCAGCCATGTCGAGCGTTGGATGGACTGGCAGCTCGCCGCGCTGAACAACCCCTATCTGGCGATCTTCCGCGACGCCAAGAAGCCGGCCGCCGAACGCAGCGCGAGCTTCGCCGGCGATGCCAAGGAGCTGGACCAGCAACTGCAGATCCTCGACGCGGGCATCGGCGGCAGCGGCTGGATCGCTGGCTCCGGCATGTCGTTGGCGGATATCTGCCTCGGTCCGATCATCGCGCGATGCCTGGACTTCCCCATCGAGCTGTCGGCGCTGCCGAAGCTACGGGCTTGGCGTGGCCAGATCGGCCAGCGCGCCGCCTTCAAGGCGGCGACCAGCTGACGAACGGCCGCTTTATCCAGGGATAAGCGCATGACCAAAGCGGCAGTCATCGGGCTGGGAACGATGGGGCCGGGCATGGCCGCCACGCTGCTGCAGGGTGGGATGATAGTGTCGGCCTTCGATGTCAGCGCCGACCAGCGGTCGCGGGCGCTGGCGGGCATCAAGGCCGCGCTCGGTGTTTTGGAGGCGCTGGGCGTGCCGGACCGCGCCGCCGGAAGGAGCGTCGCCGTCGTGGACAGCCTGGCCGCCTGCGTGGCCGATGCGGATCTGGTCATCGAAACGGTCCCCGAGAAGCTTCCGCTCAAGAGCGAGATCTTCAAGGCGGTCGAGGGACTGGTCGGACCGTCCTGCATTCTGGCATCCGACACCTCGGGCATCCCGATCACGAAGCTGCAGGCCGCCGTTTCGACTCCGGAGCGCCTCATCGGCATGCACTGGTCGAACCCGCCGCACATCATCCCGGTGATCGAAGTCATCGCCGGCGCCCGGACCAGTCCGGCGACGGTCGACTGGATGGTCGAGGCGATCAAGGGCCTGAACCTGCTGCCCATCCTGATCAAGAAGGACGTGCCGGGCTTCGTCGAGAACCGCATCCTCTACGCGATCATGCGCGAGGCCGTCGACCTGGTCGAGAAGGGGGTGATCGAGCCGGAAGCGCTCGACACCTGCGTCTCCTGGGGCATCGGCTACAAGCTCTCGGTCGTCGGCCCGATGGCGCTGCTCGACATGGCCGGCCTGGACGTCTACCAGGCGGTCGGCAGCTACCTCAACAAGGAGCTCTGCAACCGCCGTGACGTCGGCCGCTTCGTCACCGATCGCACGGCGGAGGGCCGGCTCGGCATCAAGACCGGCGGCGGCATCTTCGATTACACGGCGGAAAGCGCGCGGTCGCTGGCGGCCCGGCGGGCGAGAAAGCTCGTCGCGGTCAGGAAGGCGCTCGATGCCGCCGACGCGTAGGACTGGCGCGATTTCAACGTAGAGTGTCGGATAGGGCAACCAAACCAAGGGAGACGCTACGACCATGCAAAAGACAACACGCAGAACCATCTTTCGGCTCTCGGCGGGCACGCTGGCATTGGCTGTGCTGCTTGCACTGGCCCCGGACAGCCGGGCAGCCGAGGTCACGAAGCTTGCAATCCTCGTTCCCGAGGAAGGCACCGATTTCGGTTGGAACCAGCAGGGAGTCGACGCGGCGAAGGCGGTCGCCGAGAAGTACGGGCTCGAGTTCCTGCCGGCGCAGGGCCTCGGCTATGGCGATGTGCGGCCGACGCTGCGCGAACTGGCCGGCGAAGGCGCCAGCCTGATGATCGCCCATGCCAGCGGCTACAACACAGCCGCCCCGGAGATCGCCGCGGAGACCAACGTGCCCGTCGCCATCGTCGACCGGCCCGATGCGCTGAAGCCCGGCCTCATCGCCGACTACACGCTGAGCGGCCACGAAGGCGCCTATCTGGCCGGCCGCCTCGCCGCGAAGACGACGACGACCGGAACGGTGGGTATCGTTGTCTCCGGCGAGCCGCCGTCGTGGAATTCTCAGTCGGCGGGCTTCGCCGAGGGCGTGAAGGCCGAGAAGCCGGAGACGAAGATCGTCTACGCCGTCATCGGTCCGGCCGCCTATGCCGACGCCGCCGGCGGCCGGCGCGTGACCGAATCCGTCATCTCCGCCGGTGCCGACGTGATCTTCGGCCAGGGCAACGGCTCCAGCTTCGGCATGATCCAGGCGGTCGAGACCACCAAGGCTCCCAACGGCGGCAAGGTGTGGTTCATCGACGTCATCGGCGACAAGTCCTCGATCGACAAGGGGCATCTGCTGTCGTCGGTGCTGTGGAACATGGTGCCCGTGTACAGTGCCATGGTCGAAGACCTGAAAGCCGGGACCTTCGGCACGAAGGGCTACCAGATCTCTCTCGCCGACGACTCGGTGCAGCTCCTGAAGACGCCGCACATTCCCGACAACGTGTGGGCGGACCTGATGAAGGTACGGGAGGAGATCGTCAGCGGCGCGCTCAAGATCGAGCCTGTCTTCGACGCGGAGAAGGTGCGTCCGATGATGAGTTCGGTCGAGGCGGCGGCCCAGTAGGCGGTCGGCCGCGAAGCCATGGGGGCGGGGAAGCGGCCCGCCCCCAGCGCGGCCATCGAGCCGACGATGAGCGAGCGGACAGCGCCCGACGCCGTACCGGCCATCGCCCTGCGCGGCATCGCCAAGCGCTTCCCCGGCGTCGTCGCCAACGACGACATCTCGCTCGATTTCCTTCCCGGCGAGATCCATATCCTGCTCGGCGAGAACGGCGCCGGCAAATCCACCTTGATCGGCATGCTCGCGGGCATGCAGCAGCCGGATGCCGGCGAGATCCGCGTGCGCGGCCGGCCCGTGCGCATCGGCTCGCCGCGCGAGAGCCTGGACCTGGGGATCGGCACCGTCTTTCAGCATGTGCTGCTGGTGCCGAGCCTGACCGTGATCGAGAACCTGATGCTGGGCGGACCCTGGTGGCGCCGCCTGGACCGCCGGTCGGTGATGCGCCGCTTCCGCGAGCTGTCCGAGGTGCTGGGCGTCACGCTGGATCCCGACGCGCGGGTCGGCCGCCTGTCGCTGGGCCAGCAGCAGCAGGTCGAGATCATGCGCGCGCTCTGGCGCGGCGAGCAGGTGCTGATCCTCGACGAGCCGACCTCGATGCTGACGCCCCAGGGCGTGCGCGACCTCGGCGAGGTCATGAAGCGCCTGCGCGACAGCGGCGTCGCTATCATCCTCATCACCCACAAGCTGCGCGAGGCCTACGCCTTCGGCGACCGCATCTCCGTGCTGCGGCTCGGCCGCCTCGTCGGCCAACTCGACGCGGACCGGCTGCGCCGCATGAGCGAGGCGCAGGTCACTGACGCCGTCGTCCGCCTGATGTTTGGCGTCGGCGAGGATCGCGAGCGCGATGCCGAGACCCTGCTCGGCCGCGCCGGCGACCGGCGTGTGGGCACGGCCGTCGACCGCCGCGCCGTGCCGCGGCTCTCGGTGCGCGACGCCTCGACGGTCGCGGATTTCGGCGAATGCCCGCTGCGTGCCGTCAGCTTCGATCTGTGGCCCGGCGAAGTGCTGGGCATCGCTGGCGTCGATGGCAACGGCCAGAAGCATCTGGCGGAGGCGCTCGCCGGCCAGCGCCGGCTGGCTGCGGGCCGGATCGACCTCGACGGCCGCGACATCAGCGCCCAGGGCGTGCCGGAGCGCCGCCGCCAGGGCGTGCGCTACATCACCGACGAGCGGCTGGACGAGGGCACCGTCGGCGCCCTTTCGGTGGCGACCAACTTGGCGCTCAAGGAGATCGGCGCGCCGCCCTTGTGGCGGCACGGCATCAGCCTGTGGGACCGCATCCACGAGAGCGCCCGCGAGCAGATCCGCCGGCACGACATTCGCACGCCCTCGGAGCGGACGCCGATCGCGCGGCTCTCCGGCGGCAACATCCAGAAGGTGCTGCTGGCCCGCGAGCTGACGGCCGCCGCCGGCGTCGTCGTCTTCAACAAGCCGACCTATGGCCTTGACCTCCACAACATCCGCCTCGCCCGCGAGCGCATTGCCGAGGGCGCTGTGCGCGGTCTCGCCACGATCGTCATCTCCACCGAGCTCGACGAACTGCTGGAGGTCAGCGACCGCATCGCCGTCCTGTTTCAGGGGCGGCTGCGCGGCATCGTCGCCAATCAGGGAAGCGCCGAGCGGGACATCGGTCTGCTGATGACCGGCGCGGAGGCGGCATGAGCTCGAGCTCGGAGGCGGCCGGCAGCATGGCGGTCGCCGGTCCGCCGGTCGGGCAGGGGTGGCGGGCGATGGTCCTCGCCATCGCGAGAGTATTGCTGCCGGTGCTGCTCGCGCTCGTGGTCGGCGCACTCATCCTCCTCGTGTTGGGAAAGGATCCGCTCGCCTACTATGGCTATGTGCTCGATCGCGGCCTGCTGACCTGGAGCGGCCTGCAGGAGACGATCACGCGCATGGCGCCGCTGCTGATGATCTCGGCCGGGCTCATCGTCGCCTTTCGCGCCGGCGTCTGGAATCTCGGCGTTGACGGCCAGTTCCTGCTCGCCGCCGTCATTACGGCGGCACTGGCGCCGGCGCTGATCGGGCGGCTGCCCTGGGCGGTGACCATTGTCGTCTGCTTCCTGGCGGCGGCGGCCGTGGGGGCGTTGTGGTCGATCATCCCGGCGCTGCTCAAGGCGCGCTACGGCATCAACGAGATCATCACCACGCTGATGATGAGCTTCCTCGGCATCAGCCTCGCCAACCTGCTGGTGAAGATTCCGTTCCGCGATCCGACGACCACCGTGCCGCAAACGCCGACCTTGCCCGTCGCGGACCGCCTGCCGCGTCTGTTCGACACCACCGTCCATAGCGGCATCGTCATCGCCGTGGTCGCGCTGGTCCTCGTCCACCTGCTCATGACGCGCACCGCTTTCGGCTTGCGGCTGCAGATCGTCGGCGCCAATCCGCGCGCCGCCGTCCATGCCGGCCTCGATGTCGGCCGGATCACCCTCGCCACCTTCGCGCTGAGCGCTGGGCTTGCCGGCCTGGCCGGCGCGGTCGAGATCCTCGGTGTCTGGGGCACCGTCCGTGCCGACTGGAACCCGGCTTATGGGTTGCTGGCGATCCCGCTGGTCTTTCTGGCGCGCTTCCACGGCATCGGCGTCATCGGCTTCGTCCTGTTCTTTGCCGTGCTGCTGATCGGCGGCGAGAGCGCCTCGCGCCGGCTCGGCGTTCCGCATTACTACGTCCTGGTGCTGGTGGCGCTGCTGCTGATCTTCCTGGCGCTGGTCGAATATCTCGACCATCGCTGGCGGCGCCGGACCAAGGCCTGAGCCGTGGACGGGCTGCTGACGCAGGCGTTCGTGACGGCGCTCCTCGCGGGCGCGGTCACGGCCGGAATTCCCCTGCTGCTTGCCGGACTGGGCGAGCAGATCTCGGAGAAGGCCGGCGTGCTCAACATCGGCATCGAGGGCATGATGCTGCTCGGCGCCTATGGCGGCTTCGTCGCCGCCTACTATTCGGAGTCGTTCTGGCTCGGCTTCCTCGCCGGCGGCGCGGGCGGCACGGTCGTTGCCATGCTCATGGCGCTGCTCTGCATCCGGCTCGGCATGAACCAGATCGTCATCGGCATCGCACTCACCATCGGCGCCCAGGGCCTGACGGCGCTCCTCCACCATTTCCAGTTCGCTCGCACCTACCCGCGCCTGTCGGACGCGCCGTCCCTTGCGATTCCCGGGCTGAGTGGCATCCCGATCCTCGGCCCGGTGCTGTTCGACCATCATCCCGTCGTCTATCTTGCGATCCTGCTCACCGTTGCGCTCGTCTGGCTCTACCGCCACAGCTATATCGGCCTCAATCTGGAGGCCGCCGGCGACAAACCGGGCGCGCTCGACGCCGCCGGCGTCAGCGTGCTGGCGACGCGCGGCTGGGCCGTCCTCGCGACTGGCCTCCTCGCCGGCGTCGGCGGCGCCTACATGGCGAATATCGGCGCCGGTCTGTTCGTGCCGTTCATGACCAACGGCGCGGGTTTCATCGGCATCGTCTTGGCGATGCTCGCTCGCGGCCGCCCGCTCTGGGTGCTGCTTGGCGCAGCGCTCTTCGGCATCAGCCTGGCGCTGACGACCGCGCTTCAGGTCGCGGGCGTGAACGTGCCGACCGACGTCGTACAGATGCTGCCCTTCGCCATGGTAATGCTGGTGCTGGTGATCTTCGCGCGGCACAGCGTGCTGCCGCCCGCGCTCGGCATTCCCTATGTCCGTGGCGAACGTTAGAAGACGAGTCAAAGGAGGCCAACATGTCCGACACGAAGGTCTATCTGCTGGATGGTGGAACGCTTGTCATCGACGGCTTCCACGTGTTCTGGAACCGCGGTCCGGCGGGGGAGGTCCGCTTTCCCTGCTACTCCGTGCTGATCGAGCACCAGGACGGCCGCTACATCTTCGATACCGGCTACGACTTCGCGCATGTCCAGCGCGTGCTGCCGTTCGAGAAGCCGATCCAGTCGAAGGAGCAGACGATCCCCGGCGGGTTGGCCACGGTCGGCCTCAAGCCCGAAGACATCAACTACGTCATCAACTCCCACTACCATTTCGATCATTGCGGCGGGAACAAGTACCTGACCAAGGCCTGCACGATCTGCCATACCAAGGAGCTAGAGGCTTCCGGCAATTGCCAGCCCTTCGAGCATCTCGGCTACTCCGATCTCACCTTCGCCCCGGACATGGCGCGCAAGATGGGCAAGACACTGCCGCCCGACTCCGCCCTCGATATCTACACGCCGCGGTTCGAGACCCTCAGCGGCGACCAGGAGATCGCCAAGGGCGTGTGGCTGATGGAGACGCCGGGCCATACGGCCGGCCACTACAGCCTGCTGGTAGAGCTGAAGGGCCGCCGCCCCATGCTGTTCACGGCCGACGCCTGCTACGGCAAGAAGAACATGGACATGATGGTGATCTCGAGCTTCCACCTCGATCCGGTGGCGAGCGTCAAGTCCATGCAGCGGCTGAAGGATCTCGCCGCCAAGCACGACGCCGAGCTCTTCTACTCACACGACCCGGAGTCATACCCGAGCTACTTGAAGGCGCCGGCATACTACGCTTGATGCATCACCGATGAGGTCGCTCGAACGCGCCCGCCAACGATTGTCACCCCCGCGAAAGCGGGGGTCCAGGGTAACCAACTGCGCGCCTGCCCTGGATTTCCGCTTTCGCGGGAATGACGAACAACGTGAGACATTGTTCTGTGCGCCTCATCTACCAGCGGATCATTCCGGCGTCGGCGGCAAGCGCCTGGCCGGTGATCCAGTGCGCCTCCTCGGAGGCGAGGAAGGCCACGGCGGGCACGATGTCGGCTGGCGTGCCGTGCCCCTTGATCGCCTGCAACATCTCCACGAACTCGAAGGCGTTCTTGTGCGGCGTCTTCTGCACGCCTTCCGTGTCGGTGAGGCCGGGATGGACACTGTTCACGGTGATCTTGTGGGCGCCGAGCTCGGTCGCCAGCGCCCGGGTGAAGGTGAGCACGCCGCCCTTCGCGGCGACATAGTGCGCCATGTTCGGCGTGCCCGCGAACAGCGAGTTCGAGCCGATATTGACGATGCGGCCGTAGCCGTTCTTGCGCATGAGGTCGGAGCCGGCGCGGCACATCAGGTAGAGGCCGTCGAGATTGACGCGCATGACCCGGCGCCACTCCTCGAACGTCAGCTCGTCCCACGGCACGAACGGGACGATGGCCGCCGCATTGACCAGCACGTCGAGCTTCCCGGCCTTGTCGATGACGGTCTTGTGCAGGCCGGCAACGGAGGCGGGATCGCCGATATCGCATGTCACGGCGAACGCCTTGCCGCCGATGGCCTTCGCCGTCGCCGCCGCGCCCTGTCCGTTGAGGTCGGCAACCGCCACGGTCGCCCCTTCCTGGCCCAGCCGTTCGGCGATCGCCCGTCCGATGCCCTGCGCCGCTCCGCTGACGATAGCGACGCGCCCCTCGAATCTCCGCATGCTCGTCTCCTTCATGGATCAATTCTTTGCTTCGGCGATAGCGGCCATGGCGGCTTCGACTCCGGCGCCGACGTTCACGGGTTGGCCGAGCTGCCGCAGCGCGCCGCCCAGGGTGGAGACTGCGACGACGGCATAGATCGGCTCCGCCACCGGCCCCATATGGCCGATGCGCAACAGCTTGCCGAGCGTCTCGCCGCGGCCGCTCGAGAACACCACGCCATAGCTCCTGCGGGCCGCGGCGAGGATGTCGCTGTCCTTGACGCCGTCGCTCACGCGCACCGCCGTGGTCGTCGGCGAGGCGATCTCCTCGCGCGCTGCCCACAGCGACAGGCCCATCGCCTTGACGCCGGCGCGGCAAGCCCGCGCCGTCAGCGCGTGGCGGCGCCAGACATTCTCCGGCCCTTCGTCCAGATATTGGTCGAGGGCGCCGTCGAGGCCGTTCATCTCCGCCACCGACGGCGTGAACGGGAAGGGCTTGTCCTTGCTCCAGGCATCCTTCCAGTCGAGATAGCTCAGCACCGAGGCCCGCGGCGCCTTCGGGTTGGCCTCCATATGCGTCCAGGCACGATCGCTCACCGCGACGATGGTGAGACCGGGCGCGCCGCCCAGGCACTTGCCGGGACCGGTGATGAAGACGTCGGCCGCGCAATCGTCGGGATGGATGTCCATGCCGGCGAAGGACGACACCGCGTCGACCAGCAGCAACGCGCCGTGCTCGCGCACCACACGCCCGATCTCGCGGATCGGATTGAGCGTTCCCGACGGCGTGTCGTGATGCACCACGGAGACGATGCCGATGTCTGGCCGGCGGCGCAGCGTGTCGCGGACCTGTTGCGGATCGATCGCCTCGTTGTAGGGCACCTCGATCTCGATCATCTCCTTGTGATAGCGCGCCGACCAGTAGCCGAAACCCTTGCCATAGACGCCGGAGGCGAGATTGAGCACGACGTCGTCGGGACCGATGAGCGACGCCGCTGCCGCTTCGATCCCCGGCGCCGGCTCGCAATGCAGGATCAGCGCCGGCTGGCTCCAGCGGAGCGCGCGCGCCGCCTTGCGCGTCACCCGCTCGTAGAATTCTTGAAAATAGGTGTCGAAGTCGTACTGCACCGGCCGCGAGAAGGCGCGCAGCACGCGTGGAAACGCCGGCACCGGCCCGGCCGAGAGCGTAATGACGGGTTCTTTTATCGGCATGTTGTCCATGACTACTCTCCTCCGTCGATCGCCGATCATACTGTGATGGCCTGAACGAATGCAATAAATAGATCGTGGAAGATGATGTTCTCGAAATAATAAGAGAGCATAATGCAGTCGTTTGACTTCGTCATTGTTGGCGCAGGTACGGCTGGCTGCGTGCTGGCGGTACGGCTGTCGGAAGATCCGGACCTGCGCATCACGCTGATCGAGGCGGGCGGGGCGGCGACCGATCCCGCAATCCGCGATCCCCTGCGATGGCCGCTGCTGCAGGGCAGCGCCATCGACTGGAAGTTCGCGACCGTGCCGCAGTCGCACACCGCCGGCCGCACCCATGCCTGGCCGCGCGGACGCGTCGTCGGCGGCTCGACGGCGCTCAACGCCATGGCGCATGTCCGCGGCCATCCCAGCGATTTCGATGCCTGGGCCGCCGCCGGCTGCGCCGGCTGGAGCTATCGCGACCTCCTGCCCTACTTCATCCGCTCGGAGACTTCGGATCGCGCGCCGTCGCCCTTCCACGGCCGGTCCGGCCCGGTTCATCTCGTGACGCCGCGCGAGCCGCATCCGATCACGCTCGGCTATATGGCCGCCGGCGTCGAGCGCGGCATCGCCGCGACGGATGAGCACAATGGCCCGCGCATGGCCGGACCCACGCTCAACAGCCTGACGATCCGCGATGGCCGTCGTCAGAGCATCGCCGACGCCTATCTGACCCCGGCGGCCGAGCGCGGCAACCTGACGGTCGTGACGGACTGCCATGTCCAGTCCCTGCTGTTCGACTCCGGCAGGTACTGCCGCGGCGTGAATGTCGTGCGCGAGGGGGCGGCGGCAGTCATGCGGGCGGAGCGCGGCGTCATCCTCTCGGCCGGCGCGATCGGCTCGCCCGTGCTGCTCATGCTGACGGGAATCGGCCCGGCCGCCGATCTCCGGCCGCTCGGGATCGATGTGCGCTGCGATCTTCCAGGCGTCGGCCGCAACCTGCAGGACCATCTGCTGTCCGGCGGCAACCTCTACCGCGCCCGGCGGGCCGTCCCGCCGTCGAAATATCAGCATTCGGAATCTCTCATGTATGTCGGCCGGCCCGGCGGCGGTCCGGCGCCGGAGCTGGTTCTGGCCTGCGTCGTCGCGCCGGTCGTCACGGAGGCCTTCGCGCCGCCGCCGATGGGAAGCGCCTACACCATCATGTTCGGCTTCACCCGGCCGCGCAGTCGCGGCACGGTTCGCCTCGCCGCCGCCGACCCGGCGTCGCCGCCGCTCATCGATCCCAACTACTTGGCGGAGGAGTATGATCGCCGCATCTATCTCGATGCGCTCGACCTGGCGCGCGCGGTCGGCGGTGCGGCGGCGCTTGCCGACTGGCGCGCGGAGGAGCTGCTGCCCGGCCCGGCCTGCCGCACGGGCGGCGAGCGTCGCGCCTTCCTGGAGAAGGCCGCCTATACGCACCACCATCCCGTCGGTACTTGCCGCATGGGCACCGATGCCGACTCCGTCGTCGGCCCCGATCTCGCCGTTCGCGGCGTCGGCGGACTTTATGTCGTCGATGCCTCGGTCATGCCGGGAATCACGACGGGCCCCACCAACGCCGCGATCATCGCCATCGCCGAGCGCGCCGGCGATCTCCTCCGCGGCCGGGAGCCGTTGCCGGCGGCGCGGCCGGGCATCGATTTTCCCGCGGCCGGCTGAGATGCGTCGCGTCCGCGCCGCCGGCCGCGATCGTTCAGCTCGCGGCCCGGCCCTTGCCGACGCGCGGGTGGACGCGCCCGCCGTCGCTCACGGCCATGACGACGAGGATCTCGTCCGGGCGTGGCGCATCGGGCACCAGCACCGTCATCGTGTCGAGCTCGTCGAACGACCAGATATTGTCCTTGTTGGCGAGCGGTACGTCGATGAGCGTTCCCGCGGCCGCCACCTTCGTGTTCGAGAGAATGATGGCCTCGCCGCCGCCGACGGCGGCGCGCATCGGCTTGCCGAGCTTCGGGTGCAGGACGGCGGCCGCGTGTTCGCCGTCGCCGTTGACGCCGACGATGGCGGCCTTGCCGTAGCTCATCGGCTTGCCGTCGAGCAGGGCCACGGCCGCGGGCATGAGCTGCTCGCCGAGCTGCATGCCGATATCGAAAAGCGGCGACAGGTCGTCGACGAAGCGGCCGGCGAACGGATTGACGATGACGGCGATGGCGGCCACGCGCGACACCGGTGCGGATGCCGTGCGGCCGACCTCGCCATGGACGGTCTCCTTGATGAATAGCGTCTTCCGCGTGTCCATCCGCTCCTCCTGCCGGCGCCGCACCAACGCTATCACGCGCGTGCGCAACGCGGCAATCGCCGCTCTTCTCCTGATTGCGGGACTCTTCGGCGCGAGCGGATGCACACCCGTGCCGGTTCAGCCACAGGACGACGCAGTCACGATCCGCATCCGCAATGACGGCGCGCGGGCGCTACGCTGCGTCCTGCTGCTTGGCCACTGGATGTCGCGCGACCTCGGCGCGATCGATCCCGGCGCCGCGCAGGCGCTGGCGATGACGCGCGATGCGCGCGACGGATCGCTCTTCATCCTCAGCGCGGACGGCCGCCGGATGATGATCGAGAACCTGGTCTGCGGCAGCGCCGATGCCTGGGCGGAGACATTGGGTCAGGTGCCGCTGACCCCGATCCGCGAGAGCGGTGTGCCGGCGCTTTGGACATCCTGCCGCGCGGCGGGCCGGGTGGTGTGCACGCCGCCGGTCGTCCGGTGAACGGCGACCACAGCAGAGGCCGGCCGTGCGAGAACCGCTCGATTGCTCAGGGAGTGATGCAGACTATTCCAACCGCGCTTTCATAGCGCTGGCCTAACAGAGGGCCTCGATCAGGCTTCGAAAGTCGGACTCCAGATCCGTGGCGAAATAGATCATGGCGCCGTTGGCGAGGAGCGTGACGAGGAAGGCCGAGAGCAGGATCCACAGCACGTCGATGCCCGTGATCCGGCTCTTTCCGGCGGCGTCAGCCGGCAGGGCCGTTGAAGACCGTGTCGTAGTCATTCAATTCTCCTGATGTGGATTGCCGCACGGTGAAGCGGATCGCTGCCGAATGAGGGCGGT
Source organism: Dongiaceae bacterium (assembly GCA_050180895.1). Taxonomy (GTDB): domain Bacteria; phylum Pseudomonadota; class Alphaproteobacteria; order Dongiales; family Dongiaceae; genus JBGPEQ01. The sequence goes on along the minus strand of JBFXDS010000011.1, from coordinate 29,370 downwards.
CGGGGTCGAGATCGGCGCGCACGAAGACGCGGAAGATGCCGACGCTGTCGCCGTTGACGGGCAGGGCATAGCCGTCACTATCGGGCTGGTAGCCGACGACGCTGAGGCGCGCGCCGTCGATGCCTTCGGCGGTCAACAGGAAGGTCTGGCGCGCGCGGTCCTTGTTCAGAATCTTCAGCGTATAGGCGTTCTGGATGCCGCCGTCGCTGAGCCGCACGAAGAGCGGCGCCCGCTCCGGCTGCACCGTGACCTGCAGATTGGCGCGCGTCGACAGCATCGTCAGCATGATCGCCGTGACCACGACGAGGACCACGGCATAGATGACGGTGCGCGGGCGGATGAGCTTGAGGCGCGGCGTCTCGCCCTTTGTCCGCGCCGCCTGGTTCTGCAGCGAGTCGTAGGTGATGAGCTCGCCGGGCCACCCCATCTTGCTCATGACGCTGTTGCAGGCGTCGATGCACAGGCCGCAGCCGATGCAATCCAGCTGCTGGCCCGAGCGGATGTCGATGCCGGTCGGGCAGACCCGCACGCACAGGCCGCAATCGATGCAATCGCCGCGGCCCTCGCGCGATTGACCGGCCTTGGCGTGGCTGCGCGGCTCGCCGCGCCAGGACTCGTAGGTGACGAGCAGGGTGTGCTCGTCGAACATCGCCCCCTGGATGCGGGGCCACGGACACATATAGATGCAGACCTGCTCGCGCGCCCACCCGGCCAGCAGGTAGGTCGTGGCGGTAAAAAGGCCGATGAAGCCGTAGACGGTGCTGCTGGCGGCGCCGGTGAAGACATTGGCGACGACCGTGGGCGCGTCGTTGAAATACATGATCCACGCCCCGCCGGTGACAAAGGCGATGGCGAGCCAGACCAGATGCTTGGCGATCTTGCGCGCAACCTTCTCGCCGCTCAGCGGCGCGCGATCCAGCTTGATGCGCTTGTTGCGGTCGCCCTCGATCAGGCGCTCGACCCACATGAACAGGTCGGTCCACACCGTCTGCGGGCAGGTAAAGCCGCACCACACGCGGCCGGCGATGGATGTCGCCAAGAAGAGCGCGATGGCGCCGAGGATCAGCAGACCCGCGAGGTAGTAGACCTCCTGCGGCCAGATCTCGATCCAGAAGAAATAAGCGCGTCGGCCTGGCATGTCGATGAGCAGCGCCTGATCCGGTGCGCCGGGGCCGCGGTCCCAGCGCAGCCACGGCGCCGCGTAGTAGATCGCCAGCAACGCAACGAGCACATACCACTTGAACCGCCGGAATGTGCCGCCGATACGCTGCGGGTAGACCTTGGGGCGGTCGGCATAGAGCGGCGGCGTCTCGTCGGCCTGCCCGATACCGACATCGCTGTGCGCAAGTGCCGCCACCGCAGTCCCCGCTTACTTCCCGCCGCCGAGGGCGTGGACGTAGATCGTCACCATCTTTAACGACGCATTGTCCAGCCGCCCCTCCCAGGTGGGCATCACGCCGTGGCGCGGATTGCCGATCTGCGTGGCAACTGCGTCCGGCCCGCCATAGAGCCAGATCTGGTCCGTCAGGTTCGGTGCGCCCAGCTCAAGATTGCCTTTGCCGTCCTCGCCATGGCAGGCCGCGCATTGTTCGGCAAACACGGTCCGGCCGCGCACCGCCGCGTCGCCGTCGGCGGCCTGACCGGAGAGCGACAGCACGTAGTTGCTGACGTCGGCGATCTGCTCGGCGGACAAAAGCTGGTCGACGCCGAACCGCGGCATCTCCGAGAGGTGCGCCTCCGGATGGCCGCTGCGGATGCCGAATCGGACGGTGCGTTCGATGCTGGCGAGATCGCCGCCCCATAACCAATCGTCATCGGCGAGGATCGGGAATCCCGGCGCGCCCTGCCCGCCGGACCCGTGGCACTGCGTACAGTTGGTGGCGAACACGGCACGGCCGCCGGCGATCGCATAGGTCAGGAGCTCGGGGTTGGCGACGACCTGATCGACGGGAAGCTTGTCGATCTGATCGTTCCATTGGGCCCGCGCGGCCGTCGCCAGCTGCATCTGCTCGGCGACGTCGCCGCGCGATGAATAGCCGAGCAAGCCGCGGGTGTAGTCGCCGATCAAGGGTATCGCCGGGTAGACGACCCAGTAGCCGATCGACCAAAGGATCGTCGCGTACAACACATAGAGCCACCAGCTCGGCAGCGGCGTGTTCAGCTCCTTGATACCGTCCCAGGCGTGGCCCGTCGTCTCGCGCCCGGAGACGGAGTCTTTTTCGATCGAACTCATGGCCGGTCCTCTTTCTCGTCGTCGCGCAGCGGGATCGCGGCATACGACTCGAACCGCCGCCGATGGCTGGGGAGGAGCGACCAGACGATGATGGCGATGAAGGTGATCATCGACAGGATCATCCAGCCGGCGAAGGCATAGAACTGCAGATCAGCGCCCGACATATCGAGTCCTCCTCAGTTCTTGGCCGGCGTATAGGTCGAAAGGTCGGTGGTCGTGCCGAGCATCTGCAGATAGGCGACCAGGGCGTCGATCTCTGTCAGTCGGCCGGCGTTGCCGTCGAAATTGGCGATGACCGCCTTGGGGTAGCGCTCCAGCAGCGCGGCGTTGTCGGCGTCGGGATCGGTCTGGCCGCGCAGGTCCGCCAACGCGTTCTCGATCATGGCATCGTCGTAAGGCACGCCGAGCCGGCGAAGCGTCTGCAGGTGCGCGGCCGCATCCGCGAATTTCAGCTCCCGCTCGGCGAGGAAGGGATAGGACGGCATGACCGAGCCGGGCACGAGCGCACGCGGATCGACCAGGTGTGCTACATGCCAGTCGTCGGAGTACTTGCCGCCCACGCGCGCCAGATCGGGGCCGGTGCGCTTCGAGCCCCACTGGAACGGATGGTCGTACTTGCTTTCGGCCGCCAGGCTGTAGGCGCCGTAGCGGTCGACCTCATCGCGGAAGGTGCGGATCTGCTGGCTGTGGCAGACATAGCAGCCCTCGCGGATGTAGATGTTGCGGCCAGCGAGCTCGAGCGGCGAGTAGGGACGGACGCCGGCGACGTTCTCGATGGTTTCGCCGATGGTGAACAACGGCACCATCTCGACGATGCCGCCGAACGAGATGACGACGAGGATGCCGAGCAGCAGCAGGAGCGAGTTCTTTTCGAAGATTTCATGACGGAAGGCCATGCCCGTGCTCCTTACCTGACCGGGGCGACGGCCAACGGCGGCTGCGCCGCGACCGGCTCGGCGATGTCTCCGCGCGCCGTGCGCCAGAGATTGTAGATCATGAGGAGCGCGCCGATCAGGAACAGGATCCCGCCGAGGGCGCGGATGATATAGAAGGGATGCATGGCTTCGACGGTCTCGATGAAGGAGTACTGCAGGAAGCCGAACTCGTCATAGGTGCGCCACATCAGCCCCTGCATGATGCCGGAGACCCACATCGCCGTGATGTAGAGGACGATGCCGATGGTGGAGATCCAGAAGTGATAGTTGACGAGCTTCAGGCTGTAGAGCCCCGGCCGTTTCCACAGCACGGGCACGAGGTGGTAGAGCGCGCCGAAGCTGACGAAGGCGACCCATCCCAGGGCGCCGGAATGCACGTGGCCGATCGTCCAGTCCGTGTAGTGGCTGAGCGAGTTGACCGCCTTGATCGACATCACCGGGCCTTCGAAGGTCGACATGCCGTAGAAGGCGACGGAGGTCACGAGCATGCGCAGGACCGGGTCGGTGCGCAGCTTGTCCCATGCTCCGGAGAGCGTCATGATGCCATTGATCATGCCGCCCCAGGACGGCATCCACAGCATGATCGAGAACGTCATGCCCAGGGTCTGCGTCCAGTCGGGCAGCGCCGTATAGTGCAGGTGGTGCGGGCCGGCCCAGATGTAGAGGAAGATCAGGGCCCAGAAATGGATGATCGACAGCCGGTAGGAGTAGATCGGCCGCTCGGCGCGCTTGGGAATGAAGTAGTACATGATGCCGAGGAAGCCGGCGGTGAGGAAGAAGCCGACCGCGTTGTGGCCGTACCACCACTGCAGCATCGCGTCCTGTACGCCGGAGAGCGCCGAGTAGCTCTTGCTGCCGAACATCGAGACCGGCAGGGTCGCGGCGTTGCCCAGGTGCAGCACGGCGACGACGACGATGAACGCCAGGTAGAACCAGTTGGCGACGTAGATGTGCGGATCCTTGCGCCGCATCAGCGTGCCGAGGAAGATCGCCAGGTAGGCGACCCAGACGATCGTCAGCCAGAGATCGACGAACCACTCGGGCTCCGCATATTCCTTGCCCTGGGTGATGCCCATGACGTAGCCGAGCGCAGCCATGACGATGAACAGCTGGTAACCCCAGAAGACGAAGTCGGCGAGCGCAGGGCCGCCGAAAAGCGTGGCGCGGCAGGTGCGCTGCACGACGTACAGCGACGTTGCGAAGAGCGCGTTGCCGCCGAAGGCGAAGATCGCGGCCGAGGTATGCACGGGCCGCAGCCGCCCGAACGTCGTCCACTCCAATCCGAAGTTGAGGGCCGGGAAGGCCAGCTGCAGGGCAATGAAGACGCCGGCCGCGAAGGCGACAACGCCCCAGAACGCCGTGGCGATCGTGAACTTGCGGACGACCGCTTCGTTGTAGTCGACGAGCTCCGGCGCGGTCGCCGGATGGGCGGTGGCGTCACTCATCGCCGATTTCCCCTTATTCTGCTGCGGATGGTAGGCGGCGGGCCTTCACGTCGCGTTCCTGTGTGTCGAAGGCCTGCTTGATCAACGCGAAGACGTAGAGGATCGCGAAGGCGAACAGCGCCAGCCCGAACAGGTAGATCCCCCTGTCGGCGGCGCCGGCGGCGAGAAACAGGCCGATGACGCCGAGAATGGCGACGGCGCCGCCGGCAATCCATCTTCCTGTTCCGTCCATGATTGAGCTCCTGTGGCTGCGGGCTTGCTGAGCGCGGTCAGCGGGCGACGAGGCCGCGATAGGCATGCCAGCTGGCATGGCCGATGAGCGGCAGCGTCACGGCCAGGCCGAGGTAGAAGGTTGCCAGCCCGGCCGCGGTGAAGAGGACGATCAGCGCACCCCACCCGATCATCACGCGCCAGTTCTCGAGGACGGCGGCGACGCTGGTGGCGACCGCGCCGAGCACACCGATGTCACGATCGAGAAGCGCGGGGATGGCGACCGCGCTCATGGCGAAGACGACGGCGGCGAGGGCGCCACCCACAGCGATGCCGACGACGAGAAAGGGAATGCCCTGGGTCGTGAACAGCAGCGTCGTGATCAGGTGCTCCCAGGACGGCGGCTGCGCTCCGAAGAACAGGGCGAAGATCAGGAACGCCAGCCGGATCCAGGCGAGCAGGAACAGCATCAGCACCAGGCCCATGGTCGCGATCGGCCCGGGATTCGCGCGCCACGCCGTCAGGGCGGCATGCAGGGTCACAGTCTGCCCGCGCTCCAGCCGCCGGCTGACCTCATAGAGACCGACGGCGGCGACCGGGCCGACGAGCATGAAGCCCGCGGCCAGCGGCAACAGGAGATACAACAGGTCGGCGATCCAGAGGCTGAGGGTGAGCAGGGCGCTGGCGGCGACGAACGCGCCGCCATAGGTCAGGCTGATGCCAGGCGCACGCAGGAGGTCCCGCCAACCGGCGGTGAGCCATTCCCACGGCTCGTCGACACCCACCCGCTGCACGGGCAGGGCAAGCGATCGAGACGTCTGCGAAGCATCAGCCATCGTCACGCCCCCGCGCGCCGGATTTAGCCGCCTATCGTTCCTCGGTGGCAATATGAAAAATTTGCGGCCGTCGCGTAATTCGGGGCACTACGTAAGTAAACCTACGTACCGGGTTCGGATGTCTTCAGACGCGGCGTCAGCAGCGGCATCCCATATAGCGCCACGAACAGCAGGAACGCGCCGACCCAGGCAGCCCCGGAGGCGATCAGCAGAGGCAGGTAGAACCCCGTCGCCATCGCCGCCGCAACGCGCAGCGCCGCCGCCACCGTTACCAGCAGGTAGATCGACGTCGTGCCGAGCCCTGCCGCGAGGGCGCGGCCGGTGTGGCCGCGGGTGGCCCGCGTCATGACCGCCAGGATCATCGTGCCGATCGCGCCTGCCGTGAGGGCGTGCAAGGCGGCCGTTGCCGGGACCGCCGCCCAGAGGTGGCTCAGGCCGAGCAGGAAGAGGCCGAGCGCCAGCCAGCCATGTCCCGCATGCAGGACCCACACAAGCGGCTCGGTCGCGGTCCGATATCCCCGCCAGCGTGCGAGCCGCAACGCCGCGGCCAAGCCGGCGACGATCAGGGCGGCACCCGTGATCGACGGCTCGGCCGCCGCGACCCAGCCCGCGAGGCCGACCGCACCGGCGACCAGTGCGACTTTGTCGACGGCGCCGAATCCGGCCGGCAGCGGCGTCACGCCGCGCTTCGCCAGCCAGTTGCGGGTGAAGCTCGGGACGATGCGGCCGCCGACGAGCGCGATCAGCATGAGCAGCACCGACATGGCGAGCCGGAGGCCGAGGGCCGCCGTCTCGGCCACATCGAGCGCCTCGAGGTGCACGAGAAGATTGGCGGCGATCAGCAGGCCGAGCGCCATCGGCATCGGCAGGTTACGCCAGTTGCGGCCGGCGGCGACTTCGCGCAACACGGCCATCAGCAACAGGACGAGGAAGGCAAGGTCGATCGCCGCGGCCAGCGGCGCGCCGATCCAGACGGAGACCGTAACGGCCGCGCGCCCGGCTAGCCAGGTCAGCGCCAGCACGGCCAGCGGCCCGCCCTGCAGCGGCAGGCGGCCTGTCCAGTTCGGAATCGCCGTGAGCAGGAATCCGCTCACCGCCGCCACGGCAAAGCCGAAGATCATCTCATGCCCGTGCCAGGTGAGCACATCGAATGCCGTCGGCAGCGCGACATGGCCGACGAGGCTGCCGAGCCACAGACAAAGCGCCAGCGCCGACCACAGCGCGGCGCCGAGAAAGAACGGCCGGAATCCCTCTTGGAGGAACGCCGGCCCGGTGAACGGTCGATAACGGGGAACACCGCCTGCGGATGCGTTCATCATGTACTCCTGGGCCGGCAATCGGCATTGCCGGCCCCGATCAGCCGGTCTAGTTGTCCAGGGCGCCCACTTGTTTCGGCGAGAGGTCCTGGAAGATCTCCGGGTTCTCCGGCCCCTCCACGTCGAGAATGCCGACCAGCCCGCGCTCGGCGCGCGACAGGGCATGATCGACGAGGATGAATTTACCCGGCACGTCCAGCGTCAGGTCAACGGCCGCTGCGCCGCCCGGCGGCACGGTGATAGTCTGGACGTTGGTCAGCGGCGCGGCCGTCAATGACGCCAGGTTGTAGACGCTGTCGAAGATCTCGCCGATGACGTGGAAGGAGGAGGTGGCGTTCGGTCCGCCGACGCCGAAATAGATGCGGATCGTCTCGCCGACCTTCGCCTTCAGCGGCTTCTGGTTGGCCAGCGCGCCGACGGCACCGTTGAACACGTAGTACTCCGGCCGCTCGCCGACGAGCTTGTCATAGCTCTCGGTCAACTCGCCGGTCGAGCCGAACGCTTCCTCGGTATAGAGCTCGCCCTGCATCACATAGAACTCGCGATCGACCCGGGGAAGCCCTTCCGCCGGCTCGACCAGGATCAGGCCATACATGCCGTTGGCGATGTGCTGGGCGACCATGGGCGTGGCACAATGGTAGACGTAGAGGCCGGGGTTCAGGGCCTTGAAGACGAATCCCTTCTGCTCGCCCGGCGCTGCTTCCGTCGCTTTCGCGCCGCCGCCCGGACCGGTGACGGCATGGAAGTCGACATTGTGATACATCGCGCTGTCCTCGGCGTTCGTCAGCTGCACCTCGACGGTGTCGCCGACGCGCACGCGAACGAACGGCCCCGGCACCCGGCCGTTGAAGGTCCAGTAGCGGTAGGACGCGCCCTCGTCGAGCTGTCCCGTCAGCTCGACGGTCTCCAGGTTCACCTGCAGCCGCTGCGGCGCGCGCACGCCGATCGGCGACGGCAGGTCGGTCGGCGCGCGGACGATGTCGGCGACGCCGGGCATCTGCTGGTGCGCATGGCCGACATCGTGAGCCGACGCCGGCGTCAGGGACACGCCGAGAGCAAGAGAGGCGGCCAGCACGACCGTGCTTACCGTAGCTTTCAAATGCGAGGAACGGGAGGGTTTCATGACACTTTTCCATCCGATGGACGGCGCCCATTCGCGCCGTTCACCTGCGAATATGACGTCTCCGGGACCTTCGCGTAATTCGGTGAGATACATAGGTAGTGGCACGTATTCCCGTGTCTGTAAGGGAAACCCCGGATTCTCAACGCGCGGCCTCCCGCCGTAGATTGCGAAGTCAGGCAAATGTCCCCGCGGGAGCTCAAAGTGGCCGAGAGCCACCCAACTATCTACGTGGTCGACGACGACGACGCCGTCCGGGACTCGCTGAAAATCCTGTTGGAATCGTACGGCTTGGCGGTGCGCGATTTCGGCTCGGTTCCCGATTTCCTGGACCAGCTGGAGCCGCAGGGCGCCGCCTGCCTCGTCCTCGATCTGCACCTGCCGGTGATGGGCGGATTCGATGTCATGAACACGCTGACCCAGCGCGGCTGGCGCCTACCGGTGATCGTCATCACCGGTCGCGGCGATGCCCAGACGAAAGCCCGTGCCCTGGAAGCCGGCGCCGTCGCCTTTCTCGAGAAGCCTATCGACGGCAGGTCCTTGATGAGCGCGATCCAGGCGGCGCTTCATACACGGGGTGGCGCGGCGGTGTCAGGATTGGCGCGCCCACGATTCTGAGCGTCAGTCGGGCATCTCTATGCCGCCCTCGATCGCCATGCGGACAAGCTCCGGCAAGTTCCGCGCTTCCATCTTTTCCATCACGCGCGCCCGGTGAATTTCGACCGTGCGGGCGCTGATGTTCAGGTGATAGGCGATCACCTTGTTGGGGTGGCCGAGAAGGAGTTGCTGAAACACCTCGACCTCGCGCGGCGTGAGGCGCGCCACGCGCTTGCCGACGGCGTCGTCGGCGCTGCCGGTCTTCTTGATGTACCGGCTCCGCGCCGCCGCCTCGATGCTCGCGAGGATGATGTCATCCGAGAACGGCTTCTCGATGAAATCGACGGCGCCGGCCTTCATCGCCTGGACGGCCAGCGGCACGTCTCCGTGTCCGGTGATGACGATGACCGGCACATCGGCGTAGAGCTTCGACAACGTCTGCTGCAGTTCCAGCCCATCCATGCCGGGCATGCGGATGTCCGTGACGACGCAGGCCGGCCGCTCCTCCCGACACCGCGCCAGAACATCCGCTGCATTGGCAAAGGCCTCGACCTTGAGGCCGACGGTCTCGAGCAGGAGGGCGAGCGAATCCCGCACCGCCTCGTCGTCGTCGACGACGAAGACCGTCCCCTCAATCCTGAGTCTCTGACTCATCGTCATCCGCCATCGGGATGGAGAACTGGAACGTGACTCCACGTTCGGGATTTGGCATCGCCCACAGCCGCCCGCCATGCGCCTCGATGATGGAGCGGCAGATCGACAGCCCCAGTCCCATGCCTTTCTCCTTGGTCGTCACGAACGGCTGGAAGAGCTGTTCGGCGACGGTCGGGGCCAGCCCCGGGCCGCTGTCGGCGACCGCCGCGAGCGCCATTCCGCAATCGGCGCGGCGCGTCGTCACCGTCAGTTCGCGCACGTCCGACTCCGGCAAGGCCTCAACGCTGTTGCGGATCAGGTTGAACACGACCTGTTGGATCTGCACCTTATCGATGAACACCGGGAGGGGATCGGCGCTGAGATCGATCTGCACCTTGATCCCGCCCTCCTTGGCGCCGACCAAGCCGAGCGCTGTCGCCTCCTCGACCATCTTGCTGAGGTCTTCGGTGCTGCGTTCGGTCTCGCCCTTGCGGATGAAGCTGCGCAAGTGCTGGATGATGTCGCCGGCGCGGGCGGCCTGCGCGACGGCCTTGTCCATCGTATCGAGGATTCGCGGCGCCGGCGGCGCGGCGGACGCCTCCAGCATGCGGCGCGTCGCCTGCACGTAGTTGACGATCGCCGCCAACGGCTGGTTGAGCTCGTGCGCCAAGGCGGATGCCATCTGCCCCACGTCGCTCAAGCGCGACACGTGCAGGAGCTCCGCCTGAAGTTCCTGCAGCCGGCTCTCGGTCAGCTGCCGCTCGGTGAGGTCGCGGATGAAGCCGGTGAAGACGCGCCGCTCATTCACATGCGCCTCGCCGACCGCGAGTTCCATGGGAAAGGTGCTGCCGTCCTTGCGCCGGCCGACGACGACCCGGCCGATGCCGATGATCCGCCGTTCGCCGGTCTTCAGGTAGTGATCGAGGTAGGAGTCGTGCCGCTCGCGATAGGGTGATGGCATCAGCGTGCTGACGTTCCGGCCGAGGGCCTCCTCCGCCGTGTAGCCGAAGAGTCGCTCGGCCGCCGGGCTGTAGGATTCCATGATGCCGCGCTCGTCGATCACGATGATCGCGTCCGGCGCCGTTTCCAGGATGGATCGCAGCCGCGCCTCGCGCTCCTGCAGCGCCTCCTTGGCCGCATCGGTATCCAGATGATCGGTCCGGGTGCCGCGGAGCGGGGATGTCGTCATAGCCGGCAGTTCTGGCCATTCATATCTTGGCTGTCAATGTGGCGCACCGGCCACCATGCTGCCAAGCCACTTGTTCATTCGCCGTGAGACCGATGGACCGGAGGCAAGCGAATCGGACCGCCTTGCCGACCTAAGGACAGGGGACTGCGATCACATTGCTCTTGGCTCCAGCCGGCGGCTTGCACGCTCGGCCGGCAGGGACGGCCGTATTGCCGTCGCGGTCACCGAGCCTCGGAAGCTCAGGCGGCCGTCGCGCTGGCGGAAAAGCTGCTTAAGCGCAGGCGAGAGGGCGCTCTTCCTGGAGCCGTGACCACGCAGGAAAGCCGACGCCGCGCCGGTCGGCAGACCGTGGGGACGAATCTCGGTCGAGTTCGACGCCAGCCTCGTCAGCCAGTCGCTCGATGTCCAGGACATCGAGCTTCTGCGCCCGCAGCACGACGATGCCGTCCTTGCGCATGGCCGCCAACGTGCGGCAAACGGTTTCGCTGGCGAGGCCCAGCGCATCCGCGATGTGAGGCTGCATCAAGGGCAGCGTCATCCGCGGCGCGTGGCCGGCCGGATTCGATGGACGCGCCCGCACGAGCAGTTCGACCAGCAAGTTTGCCACGCGTTCGCGCGCCGATCGACGCCCGACGCTCGTCAGATGCTCGAAGGCGCGAGCCTCGACGTCGGCCAGGAGCTCGACGAAGCGCAGGGCCAAGGCCGGCACTCGCAGCAGCAGCTCGTACAGACTGTCCCGCGCGAAGACGCTGAATCGACAGGGCGTCAGGGCCTCGACGCTGTGCGTCATCACGCTGCTGCCGGTCAGGCCGAATGCCGCTCCCGGCAGAGCAAAATCGAGTATCTGGCGCCGACCGTCTTCCAGGCTCTGATGGCGGAAGGCCCAGCCGTCGAGCAGCAGGTAGGCGTTCCGACAATCATCGCCCTGGAAATAGAGACACTCGCCGGCCGTGAGAGTCCGGAATGACGGTTGTGCCGCATTGACCTGCAGCATATCCCGCGGAGAGAGACCTGTGGTCAGCGTTCTCGGCAGCACTTGCGAGCCTAGGCCTGCGGTCGTGTTCTGAGAGGCTTTGTGGCTCGAGTGGCTCCTGAGATTTGACACGACGATCATGATCGTTTTCTCCCGCTCTACCGTTGCATGGTGCGTTCGAACGCCGCGGCCCAGAACCGTGTGGAGTAGGGACGATGAGCATGCCATAGACCAGCTAGGAGACTTACGTACGCAGTTCTACTTACGCCGTTGGGCCCGGCGGCGGGCGTAGCCCTACACGAGTCTAGCGCAGACCATCACGCCGGGGAACTGCACCATGGCCTTTGCCGTTTGGTCTCAGCCGATGGTGTCGACAGTTGACATGCATCAAGGATCGCGATTCCGTCTGTGCGTATTGGCTCGTCGTCATCCTGTTTGCAGATTGGATTGCCATGACCGACAGACATATATCCGATATGGTCCATCATCAGAATCCGGTCACGCTTCCGCCGTCGGCGACGGTGGTGGAGGCCTGCCGATGCATGCGCGACCGCCGCGTCGGCGCCGTGCTGGTCGTGGCCGGCGGCGGCCGGCTCGTCGGAATCTTTACCGGTCGCGATGCGGTCTGCCGTGTGCTGGCGGAGGGCAGGGACTTGGCCGCGACGACAATGGCCGACGTCATGACCCGCGATCCCGATACCATTCCGCCACGGAGAGCGGCGATCGAGGCGTTGCGGCTGATGCAGGATGGAGGCTATCGCCACCTGCCGGTCGTCGACAAAGGCAAGGTCGTCGGCGTGGTCTCGCGGGGCGATTTCAGAGGCCTGGAACAGGCCCGGCTCGATGAAGAGACCGGATTGTGGGAACGAATTTAGCCGCCGTTCTCGATGCCGGTCTGCAGAATCCGCCGGTGCAGCCGGAGGTAGTGCTTCTCGACCTCACTGCCGAACAGCGGGCTAGCGTCCGTCGTCACGAGGTGGTCGAGGCTCGCCCAGTCGCTGTCCTGGAGCGTCGCCAATAATCGGGGAAACAGACTGCGTTCCTCCGCCTCCATGTGCCGGCGCGTCATGGCGATATAGTTGCGGACGAGAGTTTCGAACCACTCTCGCGGCAGTTCCACGTCGCGGGCAACGTTGTGCAGGGCAGCCGCGAAACGTTGCGTGAGCGCCGCCAATTCGACGTGATCCTCGACCAGGTCGCCGATGAAGCGCGCCGAGTCCGGATCATCCGCCAGGAGTCGTCGAAACAGCAGGTCCTCCCGGGGGTGATGAATCAGGTTGGGATAGTGGAGCGTGTAGTCGATGATCTGCTCCATGAGTTCGAAATCGGGTGTTGTCCCGGCTCCATACAGGTCCACCTGCTCCTCGATGATCTCGAGCAGGAGCCGCATGTTGCGATGGTCGAGCTGCAGCTGGTCGATGATGAGGGTCACGTGCGCATCACCCTTTCTGTCGCCGCTCACCCCGCGGTCGTCGCCTGTCATCGGCGCGGATTCGGAGCACGTGACCCCGACTAGCTGGCCGCCATCGCTCGACGTCGCGATGAGTCGATACATCACTTCGACTTGATGGCGATCTTCTTCTCCTTCTTCAGGGCCTCGGGCGCCTTCGGCAGGGTCACGGTCAGGATGCCCTTCTGGAAGTTGGCCTCGATCTTCTCGGCGTCAACGCCGGAGGGCAGCTGGAAGGAACGCTGGAACGTGCCGTAACGGCGTTCGGAGACGTAGTAGTTCTTCGCCTTCTCTTCCTTCTCCTCCTTCTTCTCGCCCTTGATGGTCAATATGTCGTCGGCGACGCTGACCTCGACATCCTTTTCGTCCAGTCCCGGCAGCTCGGCCAGGAGCTGGTACTCCTTCTCCTTCTCCACGACGTCGACTGCCGGTGCGGAGACGCCGAACGACGTTTCGTAGCGCATCGGCTCGGCTTCGAGAACGCGACGACCGACCGGCCAGCGCCCGAAGCCGCGCGTGAACTCGTCGAAGATACGGTCCACCTCTTCACGCAGGCTCTCGAATGGCTGCCACAAAGACTGTGTCCCCCGACCGGCAGGTGCGGAGGTCTTCTGATCGATGGGAAGCTTGGTTGCTGGCTCGGCCATTTGCAAGGTCCTCCTTCGAAAGTTGGATTGGCGAAAGCGACGCGATGGTTTCAACCATCGCTCGCGGTTTCTTAGCTCCTTTCATCTTGTCTCGTTTTGATCCAAATCAACGGCCTCTCGCTGATCGCGCGGTGGCCGTATCTTCGCGACCACCTAAGGGGTTATGGCCACCTTCAGGACGCCGTCACGCTGGTTGGCGAACAAGTCGTAGGCGTCTTCGATCCGGTCGAGCGGGAACCGGTGAGTGACGAGCGCCTTGAGTTCCGTTCGGCCTGAGCCCAGGACACGGATCAGGCGGCGCATCCGCTCCTTGCCGCCGGGACAGAGTGTCGTGACGATCCTGATATCGGCGAGACCTGCCGTGAACGCATCGATCGGGATTCGCAGATCGCTCGAATAGACGCCGAGACTCGACAGCGTCCCGCCGGGCCGCAGGACGCGCAGGGCGGATTCGAACGTCGCCTGCGTGCCGAGCGCCTCGATCGCCACGTCCGCGCCGCGGCCATCGGTCAGGCGCATGGCCTCGGCGACCGGATCGACCTTCCTGAAGTCGATCACCTCGTCGGCGCCCAGACGCTTCGCCATGGCGAGACGCTCGGGCACCGTGTCGACGCCGATGATTCGGGTCGCGCCCATCAATCGGACGCCGGCGACCGCGCACAGGCCGATAGGTCCGAGGGCGAAGACCACCACCGTGTCGCCGATGCGCACGCTGCCGCTCTCGGCGCCGGAAAACCCGGTGGACATGATGTCCGGGCACATCAGCACCTCTTCATCGGACAGATGGTCGGGGATGGGACTGAGATTCGCCATGGCGTCGGGTACCAGCACGTACTCGGCCTGGCATCCGTCGATCGTGTTGCCGAATTTCCAACCGCCGGCCGCCTTGAAGCCGTGGCGCGTTCCGACACCGTCCTGCGACGAGCAGCCGCAGAGGCTGGCGTAGCTGTGCCCGGACGGCGTGATGGCGCCCGCGAGCACACGTTGCCCCTCGTGGTAGCCGGCCACCTCGGAGCCGAGCTTTTCGATGACTCCGACGGGTTCGTGCCCGACGGTCAGGCCGCTGGCGACGGGATATTCGCCCTTCAGGATATGGACATCGGTCCCGCAGATCGTGGTGGTCGTGATCCGGATGAGCGCGTCCAGAGGGTCGACGTCGGGGATGGGCTTCTCATCGAGGACGATCCGGTTCGGCTCGACGAATATGGCCGCTTTCATCTTCTGTGCCATGGTCTGCTCCTTAGAATGAAGTGGGGTGCAGGCGGCGGTCCTGCCGAAAATGCCCCGCCGAATTTCTCCTCACGCCATCGCGCCGATGGTGGTGCGGAAGCGCGCAAGCGCGTAGCCGAACAAGGCCGAGCCGATCACGGCGAGCGCGATGAACTGCGGCCAGACGACCGCCAGACCGGCGCCGCGATAGAGAATCGCTTGCGCCAGCATCACGAAGTGAGTCGTCGGCGCCGCCAGCATCACGAACTGCACGATCGCGGGCATGCTCTCGCGGGGCGTCGTGCCGCCCGACAGCATCTCCAGCGGCAGCAGCACCAGGATCAGCAGTAGGCCGAATTGCGGCATGGAGCGGGCGACAGTCCCCAGGAAGATGCCCAAGGACGTCGTGGCGAACAGGTGGAGGGTCGCGCCGGCGAGAAACAAGGCGACGGACCCTTCGATCGGGACCGCCAGCAATCCTTGGACGACGAAGGCGAGCGAGGAGGCGCAGGCGACGAGAACCACCAGGCCCATCGCCCAGACCTTGCCGGTCATGATCTCGAACGGGGTCACCGGCATCACCAGCAGGTGCTCGATGGTGCCGTGCTCGCGCTCGCGGATCAGGGCGGCACCCGTCAGGACGATCGCCAGCATGGTGACGCTGTTGATGACCTCCATGACGGCGCCGAACCAGGATTTGTTCAGCTCCGGATTGAAGCGCATGCGCTCGACCAGTTCGACCGGCGCCGCCGCGACGGCACGGTAGCGCTGGGCGAACGCCAGCACCTCGCCAGCGACGATCGTCTGGATATAGCCGCTGCCGGTGAAGGCCTGGGTCATGCGCGTCGCATCGACGTTCAGCTGGATGGTGGGCGTCCGTCCCGCCAGCAGGTCGCGCTGAAACTCCGGCGGGATGTCCAGAGCGAAGGTGTCGGTGCCCGAGTCCATTCGGGCGTCCATCTCGGCCTGGGTGATCATCGCCGGCGGCAGGAAATAGGGTGGATAGAAGGCGTCGACGATCCGCGCCGAGAGCGGCGATCGGTCCTCATCGACGATGCCGATGGCCGCGCGATTGAGCGTCTCCGGCATTGCGGTCGCCGCGGCATAGATCGAGAAGGTGAAGGCGTAGACGATGAGCGCGACCATGATGGGATCGCGGGCCAGGCTGCGCAACTCCTTGACGCCGAGATTGAAAATGTTGGCGGCGCGCACCGGTCACGCCTCCTGCTTCTTCAGCAGCGCCGCCGCCAGCGCCAGCACCACGGGCAGGACGAGCAGCAGCGGGACGAACGACGCCTGCAGGTCGGCGAATCCCAGCGCCTTGGAGAAGGCGCCGCGAGATATGATCAGGTAGTGGGTGGTCGGATAGATCTGTCCGATCAGCGCGCCGGCGCCTTCCAGCGACGACACCGGGTCGAGCAGGCCGGAGAACTGCGATGCGGGCACGATCGTCAGGATCGCGGTCCCGAACACGGCGGCGATCTGGCTGCGCATGAAGGTGGAGAACAGCAGGCCCAAGGCGGTGGCGGCGCCGACATAGAGCAGCGTTCCCGCGGCCAGCGCGACGACGCTGCCCTTCAGCGGGACGCCGAAGACCGTGATCGCCAGCAATGTCAGCAGGAGGAAGTTCGCCATGCCCAGGGCCACATAGGGAATTTGCTTGCCGAGCAGGAACTCCAGTCGGCTGACCGGCGTGACGTAGAAGTTGATGATCGAGCCGAGTTCCTTCTCGCGCACGACGCTCAGCGCGGTGAGCATGGCGGGGATGAGCATCAGCAGGATCGGGATGATCGCCGGCACCATCGCCACCAGGCTCCTGACGTCGGGGTTGTAGCGGAAGCGCGTCTCGATGGTGACGAGGCTGGCGGCGGCCGCGCCGTCGCGGGTCCGCGATGTCACCAGCTCCGACAGCCACAGCGCGTGCATTCCCTGCACGTATCCCCGCACGGTCTCGGCGCGCGTGGGCATGGCGCCGTCGATCCAGGCGCCGATCTCGACCGGCCGGCCGCGCGCCAGGTCGCGGCCGAAGCCGGCGGGAATCTCCACGGCGAGACTCAGTTCGCCGGATCGCATCCGGCGGTCCAGCTCGTCATAGTCCATGATCGGCGGGTGCTCGATGAAGTAGCGGGAACCGGCCAGATTGAGGGCGTAGCCCTGACTGACGGTCGTCTGGTCCCGATCCAGCACCGCGAAGGTCAGATCCTCGACGTCCAGGCTGATGCCGTAGCCCATGATGAACATCAGGATGATGCTGCCGAGCCCCGCCATCGTCATGCGGATCGGATCGCGCCACAGCTCGATCGCTTCGCGCCGCGTGTAGCTGAGCATGCGCCGCGGATCGAAGGCGCGCCGGCGCCGATGCGCGCGATCGGCTGGTGCGGCCTCGGGCGGGTCGGCTGTCGCCTCGGCCGGCGGCGGAGCGCTCTCGGCCGCGGCTTCCTCCAGGTAGGCGATGAAGGCGTCTTCCAGCGTCGCCACGCCGCGTTTTTCGACCAGAGCGGCCGGCGCGTCGCTGGCCAGCACCCGTCCCGCATGCATCAGCGAGATGCGGTCGCAGCGCTCGGCCTCGTTCATGAAGTGGGTCGAGACGAAGATGGTGACCTTGTCGCGCCGCGAGAGGTCGATCAGCATCTGCCAGAACGCGTCGCGCGCCACCGGATCGACCCCCGAGGTCGGCTCGTCCAGGATCAGCATCTCCGGCCGGTGGATCATCGCCACCGCCAGCGAGAGGCGCTGGCGCTGGCCCAGCGGCAAGGCGTTCGGCAGCGCGTCCATGATCTCGGAAAGATCGAACCGCCGCGCCATCTCCTCGATGCGTCCGGCGATCGCCGCCGCCGGCACCTTGAACAGCCGGGCGTGCAGCTCCAGGTTCTGCCGCACCGTCAGCTCGGTGTAGAGCGAGAAGCCCTGCGACATGTAGCCGACCCGGCGGCGGGTCTCCAGGTCGTCCGGCGCCACCGGCTGGCCGAACAGCCAGGCCTGCCCCTCGCTGGCCGGCAGCAGGCCGGTCAGCATCTTCATCGTCGTCGTCTTGCCGCAGCCGTTGGAGCCCAGGAAGCCGAAGATCTCGCCGCGGCCGATGCGGAAGCTCACATTGTCCACGGCGACGAAGCCGTCGAAGCGTTTCGTCAAGCCTTGCGCCTCGATCGCCACGACCGTCCCGTCCTCTTCCGTGCGCGGCGGTATTTCCATCGTCCGGTGGCCGTAGCGCTTCGCCTCCGGCAGCAGGGCGATGAATGCCGCATCGAGCGAGTCGGTGTGCGTGCGTTTGAGCAGCTCCTGCGGCGTGCCGGTCGCCAGCACCCGGCCGGCGTCCATCGCCACCAGCCAGTCGAAGCGCTCGGCCTCCTCCATATAGGCTGTGGCCACCAGCACGCTCATGCCGGGCCGCTCCCGGCGGATGCGGTCGATGAGTTCCCAGAAGCGGCGGCGCGAGAGCGGATCGACACCGGTGGTCGGCTCGTCGAGGATAAGCAGGTCCGGATCGTGAATGAGCGAGCAGCACAGGCTGAGCTTCTGCTTCATGCCGCCCGAGAGCTTGCCGGCGGGCCTGTCCGTGAAGGGCGCCAGGCCCGTGCTCTCGACCAGCTCGGCGATGCGGCGCGCACGTTCGGCGCGGCCGTGGCCGAACAGGCGGCCGAAGAAGTCGATGTTCTCGAAGACCGACAGAGTCGGGTAGAGATTCTTGCCCAGGCCCTGCGGCATGTAGGCGATCCGCGGTCCGACCTCCTGCCGGTGCCGCGCCGACGCCATGTCGCCGCCGAGGACGGTGACGCGTCCCGTCTGCACCGCGCGGGCGCCGGCGATCAGCGACAGCAGGCTCGACTTGCCGACTCCGTCCGGCCCGATCAGGCCGGCCATGCAGCCGGCGGGAATATCCAGGCTGGCGGCCTCGAGGGCGGGCGTCTTGCGGTAACGCAGGCCGACGTCGCGCAGCTGCGCGACCGGTACCGTGGCGTCCGCGCCGCTCACTCCGGAACCCGGATCTCGAGATCGGCCGGCCATTCGACCCGCGGATCGAGGCGCACATAGGCCACGCCCGGCAATCCGGTCTTGACCTGGGTGATGTGTTTCCGGAGGAGGTCGGGTGCGATGTGCGCCTTGATGCGGAACATCAGCTTCTGGCGCTCTTCCTCCGTCTCCACGGTCTTGGGCGTGAACTGCGCGACGTCGGCGACGAACGTGGCACGCGCCGGCACGACGTATTGCGGGGCGGCGTCCAGCACCAGCCGCACCTCGCTTCCGATCGCCACGCGCCCGGCCTCGTTCGTCGGCAGGAAGAACGTCATGTACACGTCGCCGAGATCGACCAGGTTCAGCACGACGCCGCCGGCGGACAACACCTCGCCGGGCTGCGCCACGCGATACTGCACGCGGCCGTCCCGCGGCGAGCGCAGCGTGCTGTCGTCGATGTCGGCCTCGATGCGCTCGATGGTCGCGCGCACGGCTTCGGCGTCCGACTGCGCCCCGATGACCTGAGACTTGGCGGTGCCGATGGCGGCATCGGCGGCTGCCAGTTGCGCCTTCGCCGCGCTCACGGCGGCGCTCGCACCCTGGAAGCGGGCGCGATCATCGTCCAGCGTCTGCGCAGGGGACGTCCCTCTCGCCGCCAGCACCTCGGTCCGCGCCAGGCGTTTCTGCGCGGCATCGAGTTCGGCCTCGCGCTGCGCCACCATGGCCTCTGCCGCTGCCTTCTCGGCTTCGCGCTGCGTCACCTGGCTTTGGGCGGTTTCAATGCCGATGAGCGCCTGCTGCAGCTGCGCCTCGGCCTCGCGGCGCTGCGCCTTGAGCACCGCGGTGTCCATCCTGGCGAGAACCTGCCCGGCGGTGACGAAGTCGCCTTCATTGACCAGGATCTCCTTGACCCTGCCTGCGATCTTGGCGGCGATGTCGATCTCCACCGCCTCGATGCGGCCATTGCCGCTGGCGATGCCGTCGGGGAGGCCGCCGGGCCTCAGCTCCTGCCATGCATAGAGTCCGCCGCCGGCAATCACGATGATCGCCAGTACGATCCCCGTCCTGTTCGGTCTCCCTGTCATTCTGGCTGCTCCGAGATCAAGGGTGGGGATTGTTTATCTACGGGACCGGGACGCCGGCAACCGGGGAGCGAGGGCGACTTTCTGGTGTTCGGGCCGGCGCGGCGCTGATCCATGTCAAACGACGGCTGACTTGGGCAACCGCATGTAAGCCAAACCGTTTGCTCAACGGACGTAGTGGAAGGTCCCATGTCCGCAGGCGTGGCCAGGCACCGTTCCGGCCAGGCGACCCGACGGCGAATACCGAAAGCCGCGATCGGACGGTTCTCCCGACACTCCTACGAAGAGACCGGGCTGCGCGATATCGCTGCCGGAGCCGAGGTGGATGTCGCCTTTGTTCATCGCTCTTTCGGCTCCAAGGAGCGGCTTCTCACCGAGGCGGTACGGGCAGCATTTCAGATCGAGGATACGCTCGCCATCGAAAAAAACCAGTGGAGCGCCCCCCTCGCGAGGAGAATCGTCGGACCAAGCATGAACCGTCCTTCACGCCGCTTCGCGATAAGTCGTCGGTTGATCTTGAACCGCTGATCGCGGGCATTCTCGATCTCGCAATGGGCGCCGGCCGACATGCCCGCCGGGCACGGAGACCCGGACGCTGGGTGCAGGGTCGGGCGGAGCGCGCGGCGCCGCCTCGCCGTTAGGGTCCTCGCCGGGCCTCTGCGTCCGGCTTAGCCACTGAATCCAGCGCCTGCGCAGGAGCGGCATTGGACCAAGGTCCAATTGTGTCGCGTCCGGGCTCCGTCTACCGATGGGCCGGTCCGCGGAAGCGAGTTCCGGGAAATCCCGGCGAACATCATCGGTGCGATGGAACCCACCACCTCGAAATCGTCCCCCGACCTGATTTCCGTCGAGCTGTCCGCGCGGCGCACGGGGATGTCGTTCCAGCGCACGCGGATGAGCGCCGATCGCACGCTCATGTCGGTGATCCGCACCTCGCTGTCGCTGATCGGTTTCGGCTTCACGATCTTCCAGTTCTTCCAGAAGCTCAGGGAAGGAGACCTGCTGACTGGCGCCGCACCCGCGCGCAATTTCGGCATTACCCTGGTCTCTCTCGGGATCGCGATGCTGGTGTTCGGCATCATCTATCACGTGCGGTTCATGCTCGGTCTGCGCGCCGAGCGACAGCGAATGAAAGCGGATGGACTCATTCATGGCGAGAGCCAGTTCCCGCTCTCGCTTACCCTGGTCACCGCGGTGATCCTGCTCTTGATCGGCATCGCTGCCATCGTGAGCATGCTGTTCCGGACCGGGCCGTTCGGCTGAGCGGAGGCATGGCGCCGAGATCGGCAAAGCGGCCTGCGCGAAGGGATCGAGCCGCAACCAATTCGTTACGCAAGAGGAGGGTAACCATGGCGAAGACGGACAAGCCGAACATCCTTGTCATCTGGGGCGACGACATCGGCCAATCGAATCTGAGCTGCTACACGCACGGGCTGATGGGCTACCGGACGCCCAACATCGACCGCATCGCCAAGGAGGGGATGCTGTTCACGGATTCCTACGGCGAGCAGTCCTGCACCGCCGGCCGCGCCTCCTTCATTACCGGGCAGAGCGTCTACCGCACCGGGCTTTCGAAGGTGGGCGTTCCGGCCGCCCCGGTCGGCATGTCGGAGAAAATCGTCACGATCGCGGCGCTGCTCAAGGAACAGGGCTACGCCACCGGCCAGTTCGGCAAGAACCATCTCGGCGACCTGAACCACATGCTGCCTACCAATCACGGCTTCGACGAATTCTTCGGCAACCTCTACCACCTGAATGCCGAGGAAGAGCCGGAGATGTACGACTACCCCCCGGAAAAGGACTTCCCGAACTTCCGAAAGATGTTCGGCCCCCGCGGCGTCATCCACTCCTGGGCAACCGACAAGGACGATCCGACCGAGATGCCCCGCTGGGGCAGGGTCGGCAAGCAGAAGATCGAGGATACCGGACCGCTCAACAAGAAACGGATGGAGACCTGCGACGACGATTTCGTGGCCGCGGCGGCGGATTTCATCCGGCGGCAGAAGAAGGAGGGCAAGCCGTTCTTCGTCTGGCTGAACACCACCCACATGCACCTCATCACGCACACGAAGCCGGAGAGCCTCGGCCAGGCCGGCCGCTGGCAGTCGCCCTATCACGACACCATGATCGACCACGACAAGAACGTGGGCCAGATGCTCGACCTTCTCGACGAGCTCGGCCTCGCCGACAACACCTTCGTCATGTACTCGACCGACAACGGTCCGCACCGGAACAGCTGGCCCGACGGCGCGACCACCCCGTTCCGCAGCGAGAAGAACACCAATTGGGAAGGCGCCTTCCGCGTGCCGTTGCTGGCGCGCTGGCCGGGCAAGATCGCGGCGGGCTCTGTCTGCAACGGCATCGTGCAGCATCACGACTGGCTGCCGACGTTCCTGGCGATGGCGGGCGCTCCCGACGTGGTGGAGAAGTTGAAGAAGGGCCACAAGGCCATCGGCCGCACTTATAAGAACCACATCGATGGATTCAACCTGCTTCCATATCTGACCGGCGAGGTCAAGGAGAGTCCCCGCAACCTGTTCTTCTATTTCAGCGACGACGGCGACGTGCTCGGCCTTCGCTTCGACAACTGGAAGATCGTGTTTATGGAGCAGCGCTGCCACGGGACCCTGCAGGTCTGGGCGGAACCTTTCACGGCCCTCCGGCTGCCCAAGCTCTTCAACCTGCGGACCGACCCCTACGAGTTCGCCGACGTCACCTCGAACTCCTACTACGATTGGATGATACATCACGCCTACATCATCTTTGCGGCGCAGGCGATCGCGGGGAAGTTCGCCGAGACCTTCAAGGAGTTCCCGGCGGTGCAGAAGCCGAACACCTTCACCATCGATGACGCGATGGCGAAGATGTCGGAGGCCGCCAGCGGCGCGCACCACTGAGCAGGCATGGCTCCGGGCGGCGGCGACACGCCGCCGCCCGGACTCTGGCGATTTGCAGGGACGATGGCGGATCAGCTCCCCTCCTGGACCGACGGCCCCGCCAAGCGGGCGATCCTCGACTTCGTCGCCCGCGTGACTGCGGCGGACGGGCCGGACTTCGTGCGCCCGGAAGAGCGCATCGCCACCTTCGACAACGACGGCACCCTGTGGTGCGAGCAGCCGCTGCAGGTGCAGGTGTTCTTCGCCCAGGACCGGCTTGAGGCGCTCGCGGCGCAGGACCCGGGCATGAAGGAGCGCCAGCCGTTCAAGGCGTTCCTCGAGCATGACCTGAAGACGATCGCGTCCCTCGGCAAGCAGGGCGTTTTCGAGATCGCCTTTGCCACTCACGCCGGCGTCACCCTGGATGAGTTCGATCGCATCGCGAAGACGTGGCTCGCGTCCGCCAGGCACCCGAAGCTCGGGCGGCCGTTCACCCGGTGCGTCTATCAGCCGCAACTCGAGTTGCTCGCCTTCCTGCGGTCGAGCGGCTTCAAGACCTTCATCGTCTCCGGCGGCGGTATCGACTTCATGCGCGCCTTCGCCGAGGAGGCCTACGGCATCCCGCCGGAGCAGGTCATCGGCTCCAGCGTCAAGACCCGCTTCGAGCTGCGGGACGGCCGGGCGACGCTGGTGAAGGCGGCCGAGCTCGGCAGCTTCGACGACCGCGAGGCCAAACCGCAGAACATCTACCTGCACATCGGCCGCCGGCCGATCCTCGCCTTCGGCAATTCGGACGGCGATCTCGCGATGCTGCGCTATGCCAAGTCCGGCGCCGGCGCCCGGCTCGCGCTGCTGCTGCACCACGACGATGCCGCGCGCGAATTCGCCTACGACCGCGCGTTCCGTCTGAGTCCGCTGGCGGACGCTCTCGATCATGCCGCCGACTACGGCCTCACCGTCGTCAGCATGGCACGGGACTGGGCCGCCGTTTTCCCGCGCGGCTAGGGCGCATCCGTGCCGCGCGTAGTCCAGCGAATGCCGCGAGGTCCGACATGACCCTGGCTGAACTGACGCTGCTTGCAGTGAAGACGAGCATCGTCCTCATCGTTGTCAGCCTCGGGCTCAGGGCTCGGCTGGAGGACATCGCGTACCTGTTTCGTCGGCCGGGACTGCTCCTGCGCTCGCTCCTGGCGATGAACGTCATCATGCCGCTGTTCGCTGTGCTGCTCGTGACCTCGTTCGCCTTTCACCGGGCGGTGGAGATCGCGCTGGTCTGCCTCGCGGTGTCCCCTGTGCCGCCCATTCTGCCGAAGAAGGAACTCAAGGCAGGCGGCTCGGCGTCCTATGCGATAGGGCTGCTCATCGCCGCCGCGCTGTTGGCGATCTTGTTCGTGCCGGCCACGGTGGAGATACACGGCCTCATCGTCGGGGCCGACGAACACATCTCGGTTGTCGCCATCGGGACGGTCGTCCTGACGACGGTGCTCGCGCCGCTCTCGGCGGGTGCAGTCGTCCGGTATGTCGTCCCGACGTTCGCGGGGCGGGCAGCGGCACCGTTGTCGCTTCTCGCGAACCTGCTGCTCGGCCTGTCGGCCCTGACCATCCTGATTGGCGCTTGGCCCGCGATCGTGACTCTTGTCGGCAACGGGACCCTGGCGGTGATCGCCATATTCGTTCTTGCGGGACTCGCCATCGGCCACCTGCTCGGCGGGCCGGATCCGGACCACCGCACCGTGCTCGCCCTGTCGACCGCGACTCGGCATCCTGGTGTTGCCCTGACGATTGTCGGCGTCAACTTCCCTGAGGAGAAGGCCGCGCTCGCGGCCATCCTCCTCTGTCTGATTTGGGGTACGATCCTGTCGATACCCTATGTGAGATGGCGTCGTCGCATCCATCCGGCGCGGCCGATGCCTGAACGGGATGGCGGGAGGCTTGCCGGTGTTCGCGATTAAGGAATGGCTGATCGTCATCACGGAACACGCGGTCGTCATCATCGACGCGTTGGCCCTGGTCATCATCGTGGTCGGAACGGTCGAGGCGTTTGTCTCCGGGCTCCGCGTCATGCTTGCTTCGGGCACCGGCCATGAGCGTCGTGACGTCTGGCTGCGCTACGCCCGCTGGCTCATCGCCGGCCTCACATTTCAGCTCGCGGCCGATATCATCGAGACGTCGATCGCGCCGACCTGGGAAAGCATCGGGCGGCTGGGGGCGATCGCGGCGATCCGGACGTTCCTCAACTATTTTCTCGAGCGGGACCTGACGGAAATCCGGGAGCGGCAGCGTCCTTCGGAGGAGTCTTCGCCCTAGACGCAAAGCCACGGCAAAGCGACGCGCCCCAAAGGCTCGCCCTTGAACTTCCGCCGCGCTCATTCTATTGGACCTTGGTCCAACTGCGATCGGCCCTTCCATTGCTCTACCGACGCCGAAACTTCGCCGCCCGGCTGGCGCTGCAAGGCGAGACAACCCGGACGGCATCATGACGACACGCGCACGCTGCTTTTCATTCCTCGTCCTCGCCGGGCTGGCGGCATGCTCGACCGACCCGATGAATCAGCCGGTGACGCAGTTCGTCGCCGCCGATGATGACCGGCAGTGGATCGCCGACGGCGGATACCGGCAAACGACGCTCGCCGACAACGGATCGTCGGACCAACTGCTGGTGCTGATGGCGTCGTCCGGCGGCGGCAAGCGCTCGGCGGCGTTTTCCTATGGCGTGCTCCGCGGGTTGCGGGATCTCCCGATCACCGTCGACGGCCGCGAGCGCCGTCTTCTAGACGAGCTCGACACGATCGCCGCCGTCTCCGGCGGCAGCTTTCCGGCTGCCTACTACGGTCTGCATCGCGACAAGATCTTCACGGATTTCGAAGCCGACTTCCTGAAGCGGGACATCGAAGCCTATATCTGGGGCATCTACCTGCTGCCCTGGAACTGGGAGTGGTGGCTCAATCCCCTGCACGGCACGAACGACGAGATGGGCAACGTTTATGACGAGCTGATGTTCCACGGCGCGACCTACGCCGACCTGGCGAAGCAGGGCAAGCCGCTGATCTCCATCAACGCGACGGACATCAACTACGGCACGGTGTTTCCCTTCACGCAGGACCATTTCGATCTCATCTGCTCCGACCTTTCCTCCTATCCGGTGGCGCGCGCCGTTGCCGCCTCCAACGGGTTTCCTGTTTTGTTCACGCCGATCACGCTGGAAAACCATGCCGCCAAGTGCGGCGGCCGTACGCCGCAGTGGATAAAGCAGGCGAGCGCCACCAAGGACCTGACCCGGCAGCGCTATCTGGCGGAGTTCGCTCAACTCTACCTGGACCCGGTCCAGACCCAGTATGTCCACCTCATGGACGGCGGTATCTCCGACAATCTGGCCATGCGTCAGATGGTCAACAATGTCCTGATCTATGCCGATGATGCCGAGCTCATCCGCCGGCTTGGCTTCGATCGGGTCCGACGGATCGTCCTGATCAGCGCCGATGGGCAGGCCAGCCGCGATAGCACCTGGCCACAGCAGCGCACCGTGACAAGCCTCGGCCAGATCTTCTCGGCGGTATCGGGAACGCAGATCGACAGCTACAACTTCGAGACCTTGCTGCTCGTCAAGGAGCAGCTCGAGCGCCTTGTCGAGAGCCTGCGGCGCGTCCGCTGCGAGGAGGGGCCGATCGTCGACGGCTACCCGTGCGGCGACGTTCAGGGCTACTTCGCCCACCTCTCGCTGACGGATATACCGGACCCGAAAGTGCGCACCGAGCTGCAGCAGATTCCCACCGGACTCACCATTCCGGATGACGCCGTCGACAAGCTCGTCGAGATGGGCGAAACCGTGGTGCGCGACTCGGAGGCGCTGGCTGAGTTCCGCCGCAGCCTTTCGGGCACGCAAATCCTCGGCAGCAACCCTTAGTCAGCCGTCAGGCGGCCCGGCGGGCTCCCGTCGCGCCTCGGTCAGTCTCCGGCCAGGACCCAGGATCCGTCGGGATTGTACTCCTGGATGGCGGCGGCCAGGACCGCCGTGCCGTCGCCGAGATCCTTTTCGTAGATCTTGCCCTGGTGGCTGACGACGAACGTCATCACGCCGGTCTCCGCATACTCGGCTGGCACGGCGACGGCGGCGAAGCCTGCGATCATGTTGCCGTTGATGATGTAGTCGTAGCGGCCGCCCGGCGCGTTCTCGCCCTGGCGCGTGAGGATCCGGTAGTAGTAGCCCAGGAACGGCTCGCCCGGCTGCCGGTCCTTCAGCGCGTCGGGCAGCTCGGCGACGAAGGGTCCGAACGGGCTCGCTTCCTCGCCGGCGCTCGCCTGCCAGAAGAGGCCGTCCTTCTTGCCTTCCGTGCTGATGACCTTCTGAGCGTACTCGAGGACGTCGTCGCCGTCCCTGTCGGCGCCGGCATACTGCACCTGGGCATCGACATAGGCCTGCAACGTCGTGATGGTCTCCAGCTCGTTCTGCCCGATGCGGCGGGCGACGATCTCATCGACGCCCGCGGCGGTGTCGAACATCCAGCCCTTGTCCCCCCGGACGATGGGAATCGGCACCGGCCAGGCGTTCTTGCCGATCACCATGACGCGTGTTTTCGCATCGTCCTCGCGCAGCTGCAGGACCTCCTTGGCCGCCGTCACGACCTGGCGATAGGCCTCCTGCTCGCGGGACGCATCGTCGCTGAACAACTCGTCCTCGAATTCCGTTCCCAGGACATTCAGCACAGCAGCTCTGTCGCTGCTAGCCAGGGCGTCGAGCAGGGCCTGTGCGGCCGCCTCCGGCGTGTCGAACACCGCGGGGTCGGCTGCCAGCGCCTCGCCTCGCACGGGAATCGCCAGCAACGCCACCAGCGCGAGGGCGCCAACGCTCGACTTCAAGAGATGAAGCGGATCGGCCGCTCCGTGCCGGGCAGTGTAGGTCATGTTGCATTCCTCCGTCGGTATCCGTCCATGTCATGCGGCAGATTGCCGAACTGATCATCGCTTCCGCGGCCTCGGCTTGCCACCCATGCTCTTCTGGCCGCGCGACTTCTGCACGCCGGCCTTCTTGCCGCCACCCCGGGAGCCGTTGAACGCGCCGCCGTGGCCGCCTTGCTTCTTGCGCGCCTGCGCGGCTGCGCCGTCGCCGCCCGAGCGCTTCTGCTTCTTGGCGCTGGGAGCACCGCTCTGCAGGCTCTTGTTGCCGCGCTTGCTCTGCTTGGCGGATTTGCGGCCATTGTCGTAGCCCGCGAGGCCGGAGCGATCGCGCTGCTTGGTGTCCCGCTCGCCGGCCCGCTGGCCTTGGCCGCGGTTGCCGGTCCTGTCCTGCCGGGCGCGGTCGCGCGTGCCGGCTCCGTCCCGGCCGGGACGGTTTGCCTGCGCGACGCCCGGAGTCTGATCGCGTCTCCTCTCGGTCGTGCGGTCGCGCTTCTTGCGGTTCTTGTCCCCGTTCCACTTCACCTTGTCGCCGTCGCGCGTGCGGACGCGGTCGCCGTCGAACTTGTTCTTGACGTCGATGTCGTTGAAGTTGATGTCGCCCGTGTTGATATCGATGTCGTTGCCGCCCCAGCCGTTGCCGTCGAAATCGATGTCGATGTCGTCGTCGTCCCAGTCGAATGCGAAGGCGAAGGCGGCGCCCGTGACGGCGCCGGCGAAGAACGTCGCGCCCGGCGCGTAGTACGGCGGGTACGGATCGTAGTAGACGGGCGGGGGATAGGTCGCATAGGTCTGCTGGACCACCACGGCCGGGTCGTATTGCGGCACGTAGACGACCTCGGGATCCGCCGACTGGATGACGACCGTCTCCTTTTCCTGCGTGATGACCTGCTTTTCATCCGATTTCAGATAGCCGGCCGACACGGCCTCCGCCCTGATCTGCTGGATCGTGTCCATCACGTCGCCCTGCTGGTCGAGCACGGCGTCGCCGAGTTTCTGGGTCCAGTCCAGGTCGGCGTTCAGGAGGGCGACGACGTCCGGGTAGTTGATCAGCGCCGAGACGGAGGGATCCCAGTCTTCGTCCGGCTGCAGCGATGTATCCGTCTTGTGCTTCTCGAGGAATCGTTCCGCTTCGACGATCTGAATGCCCGTGGTGCTGGCCGGCAACACCACGGCGAGCACGTCGTCGGGATAGAATGCGACCGGCGCCACGATGACGCGCAGTTCCTCCGGAGACAGCAGCTGAGCCGGATCCGTGAGGGCCGCCTCCTGCTCGGCGGCCTCCTGGCCGAATGACCCCGGTGCGCTAAAGAGCGCGGCCGCCCACACGCAGACCGCGATCCGCGCCCATCGGCGGATCACTGATGTTGCGAAGTTGGTCGCGCTGCCCATGGCCTGATCCCCCCGTTGGGACGCTGCTGTGAAGATCGCGAAGGAGGCCGGCGCTCCGAACCCGAAGCCCTGTCCGGGGAGAGCCGCCCTGTCTGCGCGGTACGCCGCCTGCTTTCCGAGCATTAGTATTGTCGCGATCTTATTCGCTGCAGGTGCAATCACAATTGGACCTTGGTCCAATATTGGCATGGCGCGGAGGATGACGAAAAGCGGCGCCGGTTTCCCGGCGCCGCTCCCGTGGTCCCCCGAGGTAGGGGTTACTGGAGCACGATCTCGACGCGCCGGTTGGCCTGCTCGCGCACGCCGTCCGGCGTCGGCACCGCCGGCTCGCTCTCGCCCCGGCCCGCCACCGTGATCGCGTTGGCGTCGGCCCCGCCGGC
>JBFXDS010000010.1:126373-172819 GCA_050180895.1 Dongiaceae bacterium | reverse complement strand
ACATCCCGGTGTCAGCCGAGGGGCGAGACGGTCTCGGCCGGCCCGTTCCCGGGACTCAAACGGTCCCGGGAACGGGCCTCACTCTGTCATGATTCACACAGACAAGGGGCGAGCGGCGCTCGCCCTCGTGCCGCCGCCAACCCCGTCCTCCAAGGTTCGCGTCGCCGGCCGCCGGGCGAGCGCCGCTCGCCCCTACGCGCCGACGTCATTCTCCGCTGGGCATGGGGTCCATCGTTCATTTTTGAGGGAACGGTTCACGCGGAGACGCGGAGGGACATGACGGCGGGGCGCGACCCGGGAGCGAGCCCCACGCCAATCCTGTTCCGCCCTCCGCGGCTCCGCGTGAGTCAGATCGCCGGTCTCCGCTGGACATGGGGTCCATCGCTCGATTTCGATGGCGTAGGGGCGAGCGGCGCTCGCCCTCGTGCCGCCCACCTCACCCCGCCGCCGCGTCTCGGTCGATCCGCCGCCGGGCGAGCGCCGCTCGCCCCTACGCGCCGCCGCCGGTTCTCGCTGGACATGGGGTTCATCCGTCGCTTTTCGCACCGCCCGCCCGGTCTCGCGGGACATCGCCGCCCCGAACCAGGCTGGCGCTCGCCGTCCGGCCGCCCTACAAGCATCCGGTCCGGTTGCCCAGCGACGGAGCCCCCATGGCCTACAAGCCTTCCCCCCGGCCCACCTTCGACCGCCCCACCCACATCCCCTACGCCCAGGTCACGCGGCATCTCTGGGGCGACGAGGCCTCCGGCACGGTCGACGACTGGATCTACGTCTCCAGCGACAAGATCCACCAGCTCGTCTTCGGCCTGGCGCCGGGCCAGGCCTTCCGCCACTCGCCGGAGTTCCGCACCGTCTTCGGCGCCGACGAGGTGCTCTACGTGCTGGCCGGCCGCTTCGGCTGCGCCAACCCGGAGACCGGCGAGGTGCAGGTGGCCGAGCCCGGCGAGGCGATCTTCTTCCGCCGCGACACCTGGCATCACGGCTTCAACCTCGGCACCCAGCCGCTGCGCGTGCTGGAGTTCTTCGCCCCGCCGCCCTCCACCGGCACCTCCGGCGCCTATGCCCGCACCCGGCCCTATGTCGAGCAGTCCGCCTACACGCAGGACCAGTGGCTCGGCCGCCTGCCCATGGAGTCCGCCGCCGCCGCGGCCGGCCGCTCCATGCGCGTGCTGCGCGACGCCGATCTCCACTGGCGCCTGGAGGGCCGCGGGCAGACTTCGCTGGTCGGGCTCTACTGCGCCACCGAGCACTTGACGGTCGGCCGCCTGCGGCTGCTGCCGGGGCAGCGCTCGGACATCGTCGTGCGCGGCGGCGACGAGGGCCTTTACCTGCTCTCCGGCCAGCTCAACATCCTGGCGCCGGAGGCCGAGGGCCAGCGCTGGTTCGAGCTGCACCCGCGCGACGGCTTCTACCTGCCGCAGGGCGCGCCGCGCCAGTACCAGAACCTCTCGGCCGAGCCGGCCGAGCTCCTGTTCGGCGTGGCGCCGCGCTACCTGCCAGGAGATTGATGCCGGGGCCGATGCCCGTGCCGGCCTGGATCGTCGGCATCGACGTCGGCGGCACCAAGACCGCGCTCGGCGTCGCCGCCTTTCCCGAGGGCCGGCTGCTGTGCCGCGAGGCGATGGACACGCCCGCCGGCCCCGCC
Source organism: Dongiaceae bacterium (assembly GCA_050180895.1). Lineage (GTDB taxonomy): Bacteria > Pseudomonadota > Alphaproteobacteria > Dongiales > Dongiaceae > JBGPEQ01. Next base: position 171,174 of record JBFXDS010000010.1, on the reverse strand, counting down.
GCCGGCGCGTCCTTCCTCGACGAGCTCTGCCGGCGGGCCGCCGGCCTGCTGGAGTGGGCGGCCGCGCAGGGCACGCCCGTCCGCGCCATCGGCCTCTCCCTGTGCGAGCTGGTCGGCCGCGACGGCGCGGTGGAGAGCGCCCAGCGCGTGTCGTGGCGCGGCCTGCCGGTCCGCGCGCGGCTGGCGGCGCTGGCGCCGGCCGCGGTCGAGGCCGACGTGCGCGCCGCCGCCCTGGCCGAGGCCCGCTTCGGCGCCGGCCGCGGCGACGGGCAGATCCTCTACCTCAACGTCGGCACCGGCATCAGCGCCTGCTGGGTGAAGGACGGCGTGCCCCATGCCGGCGCCCGCGGCCACGCCCTCGCCATCGCCAGCAGCCTGCTCTCCTTCGCCTGCCCGCACTGCGGCGAGTCGAGTTCCTACATCCTCGAGGAGATCGCCGGCGGCCCCGGCCTGGCCGCCGCGTATGCCGCGCGCGGCGGTTCGCCCGCCGCCTCGGCCCGTGAGGTGATCGAAGCCGCGGCGCGCGGCGACCCGGCCGCCCGCGCCGTCGTCGCGCGTGCCACCGATGCGCTCGGCCTGAGCGTCGGCCTTCTCGTCAACGCGCTCGATCCCGATGCCCTCATCGTCGGCGGCGGCCTCGGCGCGGCCGACGGCCCCTACTGGGACGGCCTCGTCGACTCGGTGCGCCGGCACGTCTGGAGCGACGCCACCCGCACCCTGCCGATCCGCCGCGCCGCGCTCGGCGGCGACTCCGCCCTCCTCGGCGCCGCCGCCGCGGCCTGGCTCGCCGCGGGCGAGGGGTGATGACGGCACGTCCACCCTGCGTCTTTCGACAAGCTCAGGATGAGGGACAATCTTGGTGGCACGAAGAATGCTCCTCATCCTGAGCCTGTCGAAGGACGCACGGCGCCGATCCCAGTCTCCCGGAACGGTCAGGCCACCGGCGGCGGGTTGCGCTCGGCGAAGCCGCGTTGGTGCCAGTAGGGATAGACCGGCGTCTGCGCGCTGGCCGCGTCCAGCTTGGCCACCTGCTCCGGCGTCAGGGTCCACCCGACGGCGCCCAGGTTCTGGCGCAGCTGCTCCTCGTTGCGGGCGCCGACGATGACGTTGGCCACGGTCGGCCGCTGCAGCAGCCAGTTGAGGGCGATCTGCGGCACGCTCTTGCCGGTCTCCTTGGCCACCGCGTCGATCGCGTCGACGACGCCGTAGAGATACTCGTCGGCGACCGGCGGGCCGTTGTCGGCGGTGACATGCAGGCGGCTCTGCTTCGGCAGCGGCTGGCCGCGGCGGATCTTGCCGGTGAGTCGGCCCCAGCCGAGCGGGCTCCAGACCACGGCGCCGACCTTCTGGTCGAGCGCCAGCGGCATCAGCTCCCACTCGTACTCGCGGCCGATCAGCGAGTAGTAGGCCTGGTGCGCGACATAGCGCGTCAGCCCGTAGCGGTCGGCCACGGCCAGCGACTTCATCAGGTGCCAGCCCGAGAAGTTGGAGCAGCCGAGATAGCGGATCTTGCCGGCGCGCACGAGGTCGTCGAGCGCCCGCAGCGTCTCCTCCACCGGCGTCAGCGCGTCGAAGCCGTGCAGCTGGAAGAGGTCGATGTAGTCGGTGCCGAGCCGGCGCAGGCCGGCCTCGACCGCGCGCAGCAGGTGGTGGCGTGAGGAGCCGACGTCGTTCGGTCCCTCGCCGGCGCGGAAGGTGGCCTTGGTCGAGATGATCACGCGGTCGCGGCGCCCGGCGACGGCCTTGCCGAGGATCTCCTCCGCCGCGCCGTCGGAGTAGATGTCGGCGCTGTCGAACATGTTGAGGCCCGCCTCCAGGCAGATGTCGACCAGCCGCGTGGCCTCCTTCACGTCGGTGGTGCCCCAGGCGCGGAAGAAGTCATTGCTGCCGCCGAACGTGCCCGTGCCCAGGCTCAAGGCCGGCACCTTCAATCCCGATCCGCCGAGCTGTCTGAATTCCATGGCAAGGATTCCTTCATGTTTGGGGCGCGCGAGCGTGCGCCGAGATCCCGCGCGGCTCTACCCGAAATTTGCGCGCTTGCCCATGCACGAATTCGCTCACGCGTCACGCGCGGACAGCGGCGCATCGGCCACAGCCGCAAGAATTTTTTGCCGCTTAACGAATTATTTCTTGAAGTCTGGTGAAATCGCTCTAATTCTCGCAAGCGACGCACAACGCACGTGCCAATGGCCCCGAGTGGTTATGCAACGACGGTACGTGTCCTTTTTGGTGTAACGGGCGGCGCCGAGGCCGCCGATGCCGAGAGGGAAGTGGCTATGATTGCAAACCGGATGGGGCATCCGCCCCGCACTCTTGTCCGTCTGTCGTGGTCCCGCCGCCCGCAGCCTGCGGTTGCGGTCCTGCGGCGCGCCTATCAGCTGCTCATCGACCGCGAAAGCCCGCTCTCCAGTCCGCAGCGGCGCATGTAGACGCCGCCGCCCGCGGAGCTCGAAGGCTCTGCCGGCGCCGCACCCCGCATCTCAACCCGAATTGACGCGCGCCGGCGCATCGGCGCGCGGACTGGAGTCGCCAATGACCGACCGCATCCATCAGTTCCTCGCCGACCGACGACCGGAGACCCCGTGCCTGATCATCGACCTCGCGGTCATCGAGGAGAACTACCGCGAGTTGCAGCGCAGCCTGCCGCTCGCCCGTATCTTCTACGCCGTGAAGGCCAACCCGGCGCCGGAGATCATCGGCAAGCTGGTGGAGCTCGGCGCCAGCTTCGACGTCGCCAGCCGCGGCGAGATCGATCTCTGCCTCGCCGCCGGCGCGCCGGCCGAGCGCCTCTCCTTCGGCAACACGATCAAGAAGGAGCGCGACATCGCCTACGCCTATGAGAAGGGCGTGCGCCTCTTCGCCTTCGACAGCGACGCCGAGCTGGAGAAGCTGGCCGCCGCGGCGCCTGGCGCCTCGGTCTTCTGCCGCATCCTCACCGACGGCCAGGGCGCGGACTGGCCGCTGTCGCGCAAGTTCGGCTGCGTGCCGTCGATGGCGGCGGCGCTGCTGCTGCGCGCCCGCGACCGCGGCCTCGACGCCTGCGGCGTGTCGTTCCATGTCGGCTCGCAGCAGACCGCCCTCAAGGCCTGGGACAAGGCGGTGGGCGAAGCGGCCAAGCTGTTCCGGCGCCTGCGCGAGGACGGGCTCGATCTGCGCCTGCTCAATCTCGGCGGCGGCTTCCCCGCGCGCTACCGCACGGATGTGCCGGCGGCGCCGGCCTGCGCCGACGCGGTCATGAAGGCGATGACCCGCCATTTCGGCAACGATCTGCCGGAGATGATCATCGAGCCCGGCCGCGGACTCGCCGGCGGCGCCGGCGTGATCCAGGCCGAGGTGGTGTTGATCGCGCGCAAAGACTACGCCGACCGCAAGCGCTGGGTCTATCTCGACATCGGCAAGTTCGGCGGCCTGGCCGAGACCATGGACGAGGCGATCAAGTACCCGATCGTTACCCAGCGCGACGGCGGCGCCACCGGCCCGGTCGTCATCGCCGGCCCGACCTGCGACAGCGCCGACATCCTCTACGAGCACAGCGACTACAAGCTGCCGCTCGACCTCAAGGTCGGCGACAAGGTGACGATTCACGGCACCGGCGCCTACACCTCGAGCTATTCGTCGGTGGGCTTCAACGGCTTTGCGCCGCTGCAGACCTATTGTATTTAGGGGTCGGCTGGTTGGCCGCCGATCATCGGCGAATCGTTTCACGTTCATGTCATCGCCGGGCTTGACCCGGCGATCCATGGTGCCGCGGCAAGATGGATGCCCGCGTCAAGCGCGGGCATGACATCGAGAAAAAGCGGCGCCGGGACTCGTCGTAGGGGGAAGAAATCATGGCAAGGAAGACCAAATTCAACGGCCGCATCCTGATGATCGGCTACGGCTCGGTCGGCCACTGCACCATGCCGCTGATCGTCCGGCATCTGGACATGCCGCTGTCCCGCGTCGCCGTGGTCGAGATGGACGACCATAGCGAGGAGATCGCGCCCTACGTCGCGGAAGGCGTGACCTACGAGATCAAGGAGATCACGCGCCGCAACTTCAAGCAGGTGCTGGCGAAGTATGTCGGCCGCGGCGATCTCGTGCTCAACCTTAGCGTCAGCGTCAGCAGCCACGAGGTGCTGCAGTGGTGCCAGCAGCACGGCGCCCTCTATCTCGACACCTGCATCGAGCCGTGGCCCGGCTACTACGACAACCCGAAGGTCCCCGCCTATCAGCGCAGCAACTACTACCTTCGCTACAAAGCGAAGGAGATGGCGAAGACATGGCCGAAAGGATCGCCCTCGGCGATCCTCACCATGGGTGCCAATCCCGGCCTGATCAGCCATTTCGTCAAGGCCGGCATCATGGAGATCGCCCGCGGCAAGAATCCGAAGGCGCGCAAGCCGGCGACGCGCGAAGGCTGGGCGCGGCTCGCCTACGACATCGGCCTCAAGGTGATCCATGTCGCCGAGCGCGACACGCAGATCGCCAACATCCCCAAACGCATGGACGAGTTCGTCAACACCTGGAGCATCCACGGCTTCGTCAGCGAAGGGCTGCAGCCGGCCGAGCTCGGCTGGGGCACGCACGAGAAGCGCCTGCCGCTCGACGCCAACGAGCATCCGGTCGGGACGAAGTGCGCGATCTACCTGAGCCAGCCCGGCTGCGTCACCCAGGTCCGTTCCTGGACGCCGCGGCATGGCGAGATGATCGGGTTCTGCATCACCCACGGCGAGTCGATCACCCTCAGCGACTACCTCACGGTGTTCGACGGCGCGCGGCCGATCTACCGCCCGACGGTGCACTACGCCTACCACCCCTGCGACGACGCCGTGATGTCCGTGCGCGAGCTGCAGATGCACGGCTTCAAGATGCAGAGGAAGGTCCGTCTCCTGGGCGAGGAGATCGTCTACGGCATGGACGAGCTGGGCGCGCTCCTCATGGGCGATTTCGGCGCCCTCTGGTACGGCTCGCAACTCACCATCGAGGAGGCGCGCGAGATCCTCGGCCCGCGCTTCAACGCCACCTCGCTGCAGATCGCTGCTCCGGTCATCGCCGGCGCCATCTGGATGATCGAGCACCCGAAGCAGGGGCTGCTGGAGCCGGAAGACCTCGACCATGATTTCGTGCTCGATGTCTGCCGGCCCTATCTCGGCAAGGTCGTGGCCGCGCGCAGCAACTGGACGCCGCTCAAGGACCGCGCCGTGCTGTTCCCCGAGCCCGGCCTCGACTGGTCCGATCCCTGGCAGTTCGACAATTTCCGGGTGACGTGATCAGTCCCAGGCGATGCGCGGCAGGCGGGCGAGTTGGATCGGTCCCATCGACAGCAGGCCGTCCTGGATCGTCAGCGACAGCGTGACCTTGAGCCCCTCGGCATCCTTCTCGGCCTTGGCGCTCAGCCACAGCTTTGCCGCCGTCCCCTGCGCCGGCGTCATCAGGCCGTCGGCGACGGCCCGGTCCACTGCCGGGCCGTAGTCGCGAACGGTCACGGAGCCGGCGACGACCGGCTGCAGCTGCGCGTCCAGCGCCACCGCCGCCGCGCCTTCGAACCGTGGCGGGAATCCGTCCGCCGGTTCGGCCGCGATGCGGGTCACGTCGAGATAGCCGCCCTGGGCGCTCCACGCGGCGAGCGCATCGGGGAGCCGCCCCGCGGGAACCGCGCCGACGAGCTTTCCCTGCAGCAACGGCGCATGGATCTCCGTCATCTCTCCTTGCGACGATAGTCTGGCCGGCAGATCGATTTGTTGCGCAGCGAAGGAGAACGCGATCGAGCTGTCGGTCGGTGCGCCGGGGTTCCGCAGCACGATGTCGCCTGCCAGCCCATGGGTGCCCGCAATAGACCGGGTGCCCTCGCGCAGTTCCAGGTAACGGGCGGCCAAGGCGATCGTCGGCAGTTCGCCCGGCCCCGGCAACCCGATCGCCGATTCGATGCCGTCGCCCGAGAGATCGAAGCGGCGGCCGTTCGCGCTCCATTGCAGTCGGGGCAGGGACGTTCCGGCCCTGTCTTCGATCCGCAGGCAGAACGGCCGCCAGGGCGCCAGGCTCAGCCGCAGGGCATCGGCCTGGAAGCGCCAGGGCGCCGGACCGGCCGGCGATTCGACCGTGACCTCGTCGAGCGCGATGCCGACGGGAAGCGGAAATCCGGTCGGCGGACCGGCCGAATAGGACATACGGTAGCCGATGGCCCGCTGCTGGTCGATCCAGAGCGCCAGGTTGCGCTCGAACGTCTGCGCCAGCCAGAACCAGTAGCCGGTATAGGCCGCGCCCAGCGCCGCGACCAGGACGATCGCGGCGATGATCCATCGCTTCCGCATGACGCAGGTTAGCCGAGGAATGCGGAAAAGTCGTGGCCGGGCGTGGGCGCCGCGGCTTGTGCGCGGACGCTCCGCGCCTATGATGCCGGCGGACGCAAGACAAGATGACCGCCGCCCAGCCCGCCGCCGCTCGTCCGCCCTGGCATGTCCTGATGCCGCCGCTGTTCGTCCTGCTGTGGGCGAGCGGGTTCGTCGTCACCAAGCTCGGCGTCGATGTCGCCGAGCCCTTCACCTTCCTGCTCTACCGGTTCGTCATCGTCGCCCTGCTGCTCTTGGCGATTGCGTTGGCGACGCGGGCGCCATGGCCGCGGCACTGGCGCTTCGTCGGCCACGTCGCCGTCGTCGGCGTCTTCCTCCAGGCGATGTATCTGGGCGGCGTTTACGCGGCGATCGACCGTGGCATACCCGCCGGCATTTCGGCGCTCATCGTCGGGCTGCAGCCGATCGTCACCGGCGTCGTGGCCGGACCGCTGCTGGGCGAGCGAGTGACGGCGCGGCAGTGGCTCGGCTTGACGCTCGGCCTGTTCGGCATCGGGCTGGTCCTCTGGCAGAAGCTCTCCCTGGACGTCGGCCATCTCGAGGGCGTCGCCTGGAACGTCGTCGGGCTTGTCGGCATCACCGCGGCCACGCTCTATCAGAAGAGATACTGCAGCCAGATGGATTGGCGCAGCGGCGGCGTCATCCAGTATCTCGCCGCGGCCGTGGTGATCGCAGGCATGATGCTGATCATGGGCGAGAGCGGCGCGATCGTTTGGACGCATCAGATCGCCATCGCCTATGCCTGGCTGATCCTGGTGCTGTCGATCGGCGCCGTCAGCCTGCTCGGCTGGCTGATCCGCCGCGGCGAGGCCTCGCAGGTCGCCAGCCTGTTCTATCTGGTGCCGCCGACGGCCGCGCTCGGCGGCTGGGCGCTGTTCGGCGAGACGCTGGGGCCGCTGTCCATCGCCGGCATGGCCGTCACCGTGATCGGCGTCGCCCTTGCGGCCGGGCGATGAGCGAACGCGACCTCATCGAGCGCCGCCGCCTGTCGCCGAAGCCGGGCGAGGATCTCTGGATCTTCGCCTATGGCTCGCTGATGTGGAATCCCGGTTTTCCGTTCCTGGAGAGCCATCCCGCCCTGCTGCGCGGCTATCACCGCTCCTTCTGCGTCCATTCCGAGCACTATCGTGGCACGCGGGAGCACCCCGGCCTAGTGCTCGGCCTCGACCGCGGCGGCGCCTGCCGCGGGCGCGCCTACCGCGTGGACGCGGCGCACGGCAAGACGGTCGGCGACTATCTGCACGAGCGCGAGATGATCACCGGCGTCTACGAGCCGCGCTGGCTCCCGGTCAGGTTGCTGCCCGCCGCCGGCTCGCCGATGGAGGTGCCGGGCCGCAACGGGCGCGCGACCGCCCGCACGGTCGCCGCGGTCGCCTATGTGGTCGACCGCCGCCATTGGCAGTATCGCAAGCTGGCGCCGGCGCAGATCGCCGACCGCATCCTGCGAAGCGCCGGCAGCGCCGGCACCAATCTCGCTTATCTCGAAAACACCGTGCGCCATCTTGACGAACTCGGCATCGCCGAGGGGCCGCTGCATGATCTGCTGCGGCTGACCGCGAAGTGCCGTCCGCGCGGGACGGATCACGGCTGAAACAGGCGCTGGAGATTGGCAAAAAATCGGACGAGGCCGTCGAAGTCGCTGAGCCAGAGGAAGAGGAGCAGCGCCATCACCGCCCCCAGGCCGTAGACATACCAGGGCAGGCGCTGTCCGGTGCGCGCGCCGCAGGCCGGGCAGACATCGTCGAGGCGACGGATCGGCGCATGGCAATGGGGGCAGCTCAGGGCCTTGGAAGCGGCCATGCCCGCGGTTCGTTATTTCCGGGCGTTGAGATGCCGCGCCATCAGGTACCATAGGCAGATGACGACCAGGAACGGCAGGGCGAACAGAACGCTCTCGCCAAACACGCTGAGACCGCTGTGCACGATCAGCAGGCCCAGGAGAACCATCATGCAGACGGCGAAGATGTAGAGTGAATCGACGAAGGCCCTGAGCCAAGGACGGCCCATCCGGCGGAAGAGGAACAAGCCGAAGAGCGGCGGCCCGAACAACGACAGGAAGGTGACGGCGCCCTGCAGCGTCATGGGCGACCCCTAAGTCCTCAGCTGCATTTCGAGTAGCCGCAGCTGGTGCAGAGGTCGCAGCCCTCCTGGCGGATGAGCGAGGGCTGGCCGCATTTCGGGCAGCGCGGCAGGCGCAGCTCTGCCGCCTCGTCCGGCGGCGGCAGGTTGGCGACCTTGCGCCGGGCCAGGGCCTCCACCGTCTCGCGCCGCTCGCGCGCCGGATCCGGCATGAAGCCGATATCGATCATGTGCCGCTCGATGACCTCGCCGATGGCGGCCAGAAGCGACGGCACGTAGTGCCCCTCCATCCACGAGCCGCCGCGCGGATCGAACACCGCCTTCAGCTCGTCGACGACGAAGGAGACGTCGCCGCCGCGGCGGAACACGGCGCTGATCATGCGGGTGAGGCCGACCGTCCAGGCGTAGTGCTCCATGTTCTTGGAGTTGATGAAGATCTCGAACGGCCGCCGCCGCCCGTCCTGAACGATGTCGTTGAGCGTGACGTAGATGGCGTGCTCGCTCTCCGGCCAGCGCAGCTTGTAGGTGCGGCCCGGTAGCGCCTCCGGCCGGTCGAGCGGCTGGGTCATGTAGACGACGGCGCCATCCATGTCCCTTGGCTTGGGCGCCGGCAGTGACTGCGTCAGCGGCAGCTCCGGCTGCTGCGCGGCGGTGCTTTTCTTCGCTTCCTTCACCTCGAGTACGGCGCCGGTGATCTCGTTCGGCCGGTAGGTCGTGCAGCCCTTGCAGCCGAGGTCGTAGGCCTGCAGGTAGACATCCTTGAACGCGTCGAAGGGGAGGTCGGCCGGGCAGTTGATGGTCTTGGAGATGGAGGCATCGATGTATTTCTGCGCTGCGGCCTGCATGACCACGTGGTCGCCGGGCGTCAGTTGCTGGGCGTCGACGAACGCGTCGGGCAGCGGCGCCGTCTCGCCCTTCAGGCGGCGGAACTGGCGATAGGCGTAGTCCGTTACCTCCTCGCTGGTCCGCGAGCCGTCGGGCATCAGCACGTTGCGCGTGTATTTGAAGCTGAACACGGGCTCGAGGCCCGAGGAGACGTTGTCGGCGAAGAGCGAGATGGTGCCGGTGGGCGCGATCGCCGTCAGTGTGCCGTTGCGCATGCCGAGTTGCGCGATGCGCGCCCGCACGTCATCGTCGAGCCCCGTCGCGTTCTCGCCGGCGAGGAACTTGTCGCGATCGTAGAGCGGAAAGCTGCCTTTTTCGGCGGCGAGGTCCGCCGAGGCGTGATAGGCCGAGCGCTGGATCGCCTTCATCCAGGTCTCCGTCAGCGCCACCGCGGCGCCGGAGCCGTAGCGCGCCCCGCACATGATGAGCGCGTCGGCGAGCCCGGTGACGCCGAGTCCGATGCGCCGCTTGGCCCTGGCCTCGGCCGTCTGCTGTTCGAGCGGGAAGCCGGAGACGTCGACCACGTTGTCCATGAGCCGGATGGCTACGGGCACCAGCCGCTGCAATTCGCCGATGTTGAGCCGCGCCTCGGCGCTGAACGGATCCCGCACCAGCGCCGCCAGGTTGATCGAGCCCAGCAGGCAGGCGCCATAGGGCGGCAACGGCTCCTCGCCGCACGGGTTGGTCGCGCTGATGGTCTCGCAATAGTAGAGGTTGTTGCGGCGGTTGATGCGGTCGATGAAGATCACGCCGGGCTCGGCATAGGCGTAGGTGGCCCGCATGATCCGGTCCCACAGGTCGCGCGCCGCCAGCACCTTGAAGGTGGTGCCGCCGAACGTCAGCTCCCAGGGCGCGTCCTCCTTCACCGCCGCCATGAAGGCATCGGTGACCAGCACCGACAGGTTGAACATGCGCAGGCGGCCGGGCTCGCGCTTGGCCTCGACGAAGGCCTCGATGTCCGGATGGTCGCAGCGCATGGTCGCCATCATGGCGCCGCGGCGGTGGCCGGCGCTCATAATGGTGCGGCACATGGCGTCCCACACATCCATGAAAGTGAGGGGGCCTGAGGCGTCGGCGCCCACGCCCTTCACCGGCGCGCCCTTGGGGCGGAGCGTGCTGAAATCGTAGCCGATGCCGCCGCCCTGCTGCATGGTGAGCGCGGCCTCGCGCAGATGCTCGAAGATGCCGCTCATGTCGTCGGGGATCGTCCCCATGACGAAGCAGTTGAACAGCGTGACGTTCCGCTTGGTGCCGGCGCCGGCGAGGATGCGGCCGGCCGGCAGGAACTTGAAGTCGGTCATCGCCTCGTAGAAGCGCTCGGCCCACAGCGGCGGGTCCTTCTCCGGCGCGGCGAGCGTCGCGGCGACGCGGCGCCAGCTGTCCTCGATGGTGCGGTCGACGGCGCCGCCGCCCGCGTCCTTCAGGCGGTATTTCATGTCCCAGATCTGCTGGGAGATGGCGGCGACTTGGGGCAAAGCACGCGATCCTGACTGATTTTGCTCTACGATATGTTCGCTAATAGTTCCGAGCCGTCAAGCCCTTTTGCAGGTACAAACTGGACGGGCTAGGTTGTCTTAGCTAAGCTACTTTAGCTAATGGAGGGCGGGATGGCCACGGTAACGATCCATCAAGCGAAGACGAATCTGTCCCGGCTGATCGCTCGCGCCCGTGCCGGGGAGGAGATCATCATCGCGCGCGGCGACGTCCCCGTCGTGAAGCTCGAGCCGGTCGCGCCGCAGCGGCGCCGCAAGTTCGGCGCGATGCGCGGCCGGGCGAGCATCGGTCAGGAGTTCTTCGAGCCGTTGCCGCCGGAGGAGCTGGACGCCTGGGATCAATAGGATCGTGCGGCTTCTCCTCGATACTCATGCGTTTCTGTGGTGGTTGGACGGCGACCGGCGTTTGCCCTTGCGCCTGCGGCGGTTGATCGGCGACGACGCGAATGCCGTCTATGTGAGCGCCGCCACGGCATGGGAAATCGCGACGAAAGCGCGCTTGGGCAAGCTGCCGGGCGCGACCGACGTGGCCGCCGATGTCGGCGGCGCAGTCGCCTCCCAAGGTTTCCTTGCGATGCCGGTGACGATCCCTCATGCGCAACGTGCCGGTGCGCTTCCCGGTCCGCACAGGGATCCGTTCGACCGCATGCTGATCGCGCAATCGCAGATGGACGACGTGCCGCTGGTCAGCGTCGAGGCGCTGTTCGACGGCTATGGCGTCACCCGCCTGTGGGCGTGAGGCCTGGACGCCGCGACGCAATCGCCTTGCAAAATCGGCTTGGGGAGTTGCGAGGGGCCGCGGCGGCAACCCCATTGGTTGCCGCCGCGGTGGCGTCCCGAGTTAAGGGGTGCCGGCCGAGGGATAGTTGGGGGGCGTGATGCCGATGTTGCTGAAGGCTTCCTCCAGCCTGGCGACGCCCGCCACGGGGTCGCCGCCGGCGCAAAGGTCCCCGGCCTCCGCCCGCTGCTGCCGCGCGGCGTCGCCGTTCGGCGCCGACGGATAGAGGTTGATGACCTGGTCGAACTCCTGCTGCAGGAGTTCGCACTTGTCGATGTCGGTATAGGCGTCCGCATGGGCGGCGGCGGAGGTCAGCATCAGGGCGACTGCCGAAGAAACGGCAAGAGCAAGCGTCTTCATCGCAATCCTCCTCATCTATCGGTTTTTCGGAGCCGGCGATCGACGTTCGATCGCCCGAGCCAGACGAGCAGCGCCTGATCGCGGCTCATCGGTGACAACAGACAAACAGTATGCCGGGTTTCACCGCCAGCTTGTGCGATAGCGGTGGCAAATGCCGAATGTGGAATTCGCAGTGTCGCCGGCGCGTCGAGCGCTTACTTGCCCTGCTTGTCCTGCTGGCCCTGTTTGCCGTCCTTGCCGCCGGCGATGCCGTAGCGGCCGCCGGCCTTGCCGGACATGTACTTGTCTCCGCCTTTGCCGCCGTCCGCGAGCTGGATGAATGCGCCGGCGGCGTCGGCCGGGGCTTCGTAGGCCAAGTCATGTCGAGCGCCAGCCGCCGTCGCGGGACCGTCGGTCGAGGCGAGAACGCCGGCGCCGATCGTGGCGAGAGTCGAGAGGACAATGACGCTTGCGGTCATCGGGCGTCTCCATCGTTTGCTTGAGGTTGCCTCGACAGCGGGCAGAAATCCGCGTTGTCCAGACTATTCCCTAGATGGGGTGCTCGGACTCGTCGGGATGTGCGATTCTGCACATGACAGAGCCGATAACGGCGAGGCGAGGGGCCGGTTTACTCGGACCCTGATTCCGCGGCGCCGCTCCGTCCGCAAGCCGGCGGAGCGGTTGCCAAACGGCTGCTGGCCTCGTCGATGCGGGCCTGCAGCTCCGCCATAAAGGCCTTGCGCGGCAGGCCGGGAGCGATCGGCGGCAGGAACTCGAGGGTGATCGTCCCGGGCTTCTTGTGGAAGCTGCGGCGGCCCCAGAACAGGCCGGAATTCAGCGCCACCGGAATCACCGGCAGGCCGAGAGCGCCATAGAGCGCGGCGACGCCGGGATGGTAGGGGCGCCGCGCGCCCGGCGGCGTGCGCGTCCCCTCCGGATAGATCAGGATCGGATGGCCGTCGCCGACGGCGGCGCGCGCCGCCGTCAGCATCCGCTTCAGCGCCGCGCCGCCGCCCTGCCGGTCGACCGGGATCATGCCGCACTGCCTGAGATAGGCGCCGAACAGCGGCACGCCGATCAGCTCCTGCTTCAGCACATAGGCCGGCTTGTCGAGCAGCAGGGGGAACACCAGCGTGTCCCAGGCCGATTGATGCTTGGCCGCATAGATGGCCGGGCCGGCGGCGCGATGCTCGCCGCCGCGCACGCGATGGCCGAGGCCGACGATCGTCCGCAGCAGGAACAGGCTGCCGCGCACCCAGAGTCCGCCCATTCTCCAGACGGCGGACCGCGGCATGAACAGCGTCGGCAGCGAGATCAGGAATATGATCCCGGTCCAGAGAGCGAAGAGGATGTTGAAGAGAAGGGAGCGGAAAGTGGTCATGCTGCCTGAAGTTCGGGAGCCGCCGGCCTATCGCCATCCGCCCAGGAGCCGGTCGAGCCAGCCGCGGACCAGCGAGGCCATGTACTTATGATATTCGCTGACGACCAGGCTGGCCGTGCCCGGCCATAGCCACCATTCGTCGCGCTTCACGTCCTTGGGGAATACCGGATGCGGCAGAAGCAGCACGTCCGGCATGGCATGCGCGAACTCGAGCAGGCTGCGCGGCATGTGGTAGTCGGCGGTGACCAGGCGCAGGCTGTGGATGTTGTTGGCGGCGGCCCACGCGGCGGCTTCGGCGGCATTGCCCGCGGTGTTCCCGGCCTCGTGGCCGAGCGTGATGCAGCATTCGATGGACTGCGGCGACAGGTTCGGCGGGGCTTCGCCGGTCTTCAGCAGGTCGGCGAGGCTGGCCTCGCGATGGACGCCGGAGATGAGCAGCCGTTCGGCCTTGCCGTCGGCCAGCAGGCGCAGCCCCTCGCGCAGCCGGTCGCTGCCGCCGGTGAGGACGACGATCGCGTCGGCTGCCGTGTTCTCATCGTCGACGCTGCCGGGGATCAGGGTGGTGAAGTAGACGAGGCCGCCGAGCCAGGCGAGAAAGCCGATCAGGACGATCGTCACGAGGCGCGGCAGCAGGCGGCGCCGACGTCGGCGGAACCGGTCGCGCATGCGCGGCCTGTCCGCTAGAGGTCGCGCCCGAGGACGAAGATGACCGTCAGATGAGCGGTCACCATCGCCACGACGCTGACGGCGACCGGCACGACCGCCAGCGCCAGCCATTGGTTCGCATCGAGCGCCAACGTCGGCAGCAGCATCGTCTCCGCGCCGGCCAGGAGGCGGTCGAGTCCGATCAGCGTCGCGCCGGCGAGCGCGACGCCGCCGATCCCGCCGACGAGCCCGAGGCGCATGGCATGCAGGAGGAACTGCCGGGCGATGTAGCTGTCATGCGCGCCGACGAGGTGGACGATCTCGATCACCCGCCGGTGGATGGAGAGGCCGGTCTTGGTGACGAAGATGATGGTCGTCACCGCCGCGGCCGCGATCAGGCCGATGATGATGCTTGCCAGCAGCTTGATGGAACGGGTGAAGGCGAGCATGTCGCCTTGCCAGCGGGCATGGTCTTCGATCGTCGCCTCGGCGGCAAGGCCGGCGATGCGCGCCTTGACCGCCTCGGCGTCGGGCATCGCGCCGGCGCGCATCTGCACCACGACGATGTCGGGGAGGCGCACGCCCTCCGGCAGCCCGGCTGCTCCGAGCCAGGGCTCGAGCAGCTTGAGCTTCTCGGCCTCGCCGATGATGCGCACGCTGGCGACGCCGTCCATGGCCGCGACGGCGTCGGCGATCTCGCCGAGGAGCCGCTCGCGCTCGGCGTCCGTTGTCGACGCGTCCGGCGGGATCTGGACCGAGAAGGTGCCGACGAGATCGGCGCGCCAGCGGTCGGCGAGCCGGTCGGCCGCCATGGTCGCGGCCAACGCCAGCGCCGCCAGGTACACCATGCAGCCGATGATCCACGGCAGGAAGCGCGCCGAGCTGTCGCCGGCCAGCGGCAGGTCGCTGCGGATGAGGCCCATTCAGGCCGCCTCCGGCCGCGGCGCGACCAGCTTCACCGTGCCGGATTCGACGCGCAGCTGGCGGTGCTGGAAGCGGCCCACCAGCCGTTCGTTGTGGGTGGCGATCACCACGGTCGTGCCCATCTTGTTCAGCTCTTCGAACAGGTACATCAGCCGCACGCCGATGCTGTCGTCGACATTGCCGGTCGGCTCGTCGGCCAGCAGCAGGCTGGGCCGGGCGATCACCGCGCGGGCGATGGCGACGCGCTGCTGCTGCCCGCCGGACAATGTCGCGGGGTAGGCGTTCACCTGATCCGCCAGGCCGACCCACTTCAGGAGTTCGGTCACATGGTCGCGGATCTCGGATTCGCGGACTCCGGCGATGCGCAGCGGCAGGGCGACGTTGTCCAGCGCCGTCAGGTGATTGAGCAGGCGGAAGTCCTGGAACACGACTCCCATGCGCCGGCGCAGCATGGGCGCGTCGCGGCGGCGCAGCTCGTGGAGCTCGCGGCCGAACAGGTTGATGCGGCCGCTCGACGGACGCAGCGTCATGTACATCATGCGCAGCAGCGAGGACTTGCCGGCGCCGCTCGGCCCGACCATGAAATGGAACGAGCCCGGCGCCAGCGTGAAGGTGGCGCCCTGGATGATCTCCGGTCCGGCGCCATAGCGAACGCCGACGTTCTCGAACAACACCAATGTCGTGGCATCCCGGCTGAACCGTGGGGGCGCAGGATGGCATAGCCGCGTCGCCATCGTCCAGCCGCCAGCGCCGACGCCGGCGTTTCGTATTCGGCCGTGTCTTCCGATATCCTGCCGTCCATGTTCGACGCGTATCTCGGGCGATGGCGGTTGACGCCCGACGGCGATCCCATCGTCACGCACAGCAGCAGGCTCTTGCCCGTGCGTCGGGACGGCGCGCCGGCCATGCTCAAGATCGCTGTGGAGGCCGAGGAGAAGCGCGGCGGCCTGCTGATGGCGTGGTGGGACGGGCAGGGCGCGGCGAGGGTTCTGGAGCAGGACAGCGATGCGCTTCTCCTCGAACGCGCGGAAGGAAAAGGCTCGCTTCTCGAGATGACCGTGAACGGCCGTGACGACGAGGCCAGCCGAATCATCTGCGCCGTCGTCGCCCGGCTCCACGAACGGAGGGGCCATCCGCCCCCCGATCTCATCCCGCTCGCCCGGTGGTTTCAGGACCTCGCGCCCGCCGCAGCGGAGCGCGGCGGCATTCTGACCCTCTGCGCAGCCACGGCGCAGAGGCTGCTGGATGCGCCCCAGGACATCGTCGTGCTGCATGGCGACATCCATCACGGCAATATCCTCGATTTCGGTCCCCGCGGCTGGCTGGCCATCGACCCCAAGCGCCTGATCGGCGAACGGGGATTTGACTATGCCAACCTGTTCTGCAATCCCGAGCTTGCGACCGTTGCCGCTCCGGGCCGTCTGGCGCGGCAATTGGACGTGGTGGTCGAAGCATCCGGCCTGGATCGCCGCCGCCTTCTCGAATGGATCTTGGCCTATGCCGGCCTCTCGGCCGCATGGTTCCTGAGCGACGGCACGGCGGCGGGAGCGAACCTCAAGGTGGCCGAGTTGGCGGCAGCCGAATTGGCTCGGACAGGTTGAGCCGTCTGACCCGGCGCGTGCGACGGTGGCGTGATTGTTGCGCTTGCCCCGACTCAAGGCTAAACGATAGCCGGGGTCAAGACCGTACACGATGATCGTCACCTGTCCAGCCTGTAAGACACGCTACCTTACGGACCCGGCCGCCCTTGGGGCGATCGGCCGGATGGTTCGTTGCGCGAAATGCAGCCACACCTGGATGCAGGTCCCGCCGGCGGACATGCCGCGGCGCGTCGACGTGATCTCGCCGTCGACGGTGCCCCCTGAAATGACGCCGCCGCGCTTCAACCTGCCGGCGCCGTACATACCGCCGCCGCGCCGCCGTCGCAGCGGGCGCGTGGCGTTCGCCGTCGCCGCCGCGCTCCTCGTCGTCGTCGTCGGTGCGGGCTACTTCGCGCGCCAGGAGATCATTGCGGCTTGGCCCCCGGCCAAGCGGGTCTACGACCTGATCGGCGGCCTCGTCGGCGCCTCGACCTCGACCCTCGACGTCGGCAATCTGCAGGTCGTCCGCCAGCCGTTCGGCGGCATCGACATGCTGGTGCTGCAGGGCGAGATCACCAATAAGGGCGACGCGCCGCAGACGGTCCCGGTCCTGCGGGCGACGCTGTTCGACATCGACGACAAGGGCATCATGGACTGGACGTTCGCGGCCGAGCATGCCGTGCTCCAGCCGGGACAGACCGGCCGCTTCCGCACCGAGGCGCTCAATCCGCCGGAGCGCTTCGACCGCACCGCCGTCACCTTCGTCGACGGCGGTCGCTGAGCGCTCCCACGTTTGTAGGGGCGACCCGCCGGTCGCCCCTGCCGCTCAGAAGCGCTTCAGCAGCCGGTCGATATAGTCGCGCTCGACCTTCGGCCGCTCGCGGTCGCCGGCCCGCTTGCGCAGTTCCTCGATCAGGGCGCGCGCCCGCTGCACGTCGGACTGCTCGGGAATCTCCACGTCCGTCGTGTCGATGGCGCCGAGGCCGTTCTCGTTGCGGCCGAGCGGGTCGCGCCCCTGGCTGGAGGGATCCTGGCCCGGCTGCGTGCCTGCCTGCTGCTGAAGTTGCTGCATCATGGCGTTGGCCATGTCCTGCAGCCCCTTCTGCAGCTCGCCCAGCGCCTGCGTCTGCGGATCGATCGCCTGGCCGGGCATGCCCTGCTCCAGCGCCTCGGTGGCGTCGCGCATGGAGCGCTCGGCGCGGCCGAGCGAGCGCGGAATGTCGCCCATCATCTCGCCATAGCGGCGCATCAGCTCGCCCAGCTCGCGGCGCAGCGCCTCCTGCGCGCCGGCGCTGGGATCGCCGTTCGGCATGCGCTCGCCCTCACCGAGCTCCTGCGAATTGCGGAAGCTCTGATCGAGAAGCTGCTGCTGGCGCTGCGCCAAGCTGTCCATGTCCTCCAGCATCTGCAGCGCCTCGGCCATGGCCGGATCGGTCGCCTGCTCGAACGGCATGGCCTGCAGGTTCTCCAGCATTTCCTGAAGCTGGGCCAGCAGATCGCGCGCCGCCTCGCGGGCGCCGCCGCGCGCCAGGTCGCGAGCGCGGTCGAGCAGCTTCTGCAGGTCCTCGCGGTGGACCTCCATCATGTTGGGGTCGAACTGCCGCTGGCGCGGGCGGGCGCCCTGCTGCTCCATATCGCGCCGCAGCTTCTCGGCAAGGGCGGTCATGAACTGGTCCATGGCCTCCTGCAGCTCGTTCATCAGCCGCTCGATCTCCTCGTCGGGCGCGCCTTCGGCGAGCGCCTCCTGCAGCGCCTGCTGCAACCGGCGCAGCTCGCGCTCGGCCACCGACAGCTCGCCTTCCTCGATGCGCAGGGCCAGCTCCCACAGCAGCGTCTGCACGCTGTCGACGGCGGCCGGCACGTCCTCGGTGCCGGCCAGGCGGCGCTGCGCCACCTGTAGGCCGAGGACGACCACGAGGTCGTCGTTGTAGGTCGGCGGCTGCGAGCCGATTGCGTAGAGCGCGCGCGCGACCGAGCGGCGCTCGTCGGGATTCATGATGAGTCGCTTGCGCTGCTCGATGATGGCGCGCGCCACCGGGTGGCGGAAGATGCGTTCGGGCAGCACGATCTGCAGCGTCTCGCTGGTGGCGCGCTGATCCACGGCGTCCGTGGCCGCCAGCTGGATGGTCACGGGCAGCCCGGCCCAGGGATGTGGGGTCAGGTCGTGATAGCTGACCTCTTGCGCCTTGCGGGCATCGACGCCGGGGAGCGTCAGCGACAGGTCGATCTGGTCGATCTTGCCGGGTCCGGTCCGGCCGTCGGCGCGGCGGATGGTGGCCGTCACGCTGGTGATGCCGTAGTCGTCGCTGGCGGCATAGGCGATGCGCAGCGCCTTGCGCTCCGCGGCGCCGGGCGGCGCCGAAAAGGCGATCGTCGGCGGCAGGTCGGGAATGACCGTCAGCGGCCAGGCCGCCAGCTCGCGGCCGTGGCTGACGATCGCGAGGCGGTCGCCGTCGCGAATCTCCGCCTTGGCCTGGTAGCTGCCCGGCTCCACCGCGGCGAACGGCGTGGCCGCTGTTCCGAGCATCAACTCCGGCGCTTCGGCGGCGCCCTGGAACAGCGCCAGGATGCCGGTGCCGGTCGGGACGCGCAGTTCGACCGGGGCAGCACCGGCGGTCGCGTCCGCGCCGCCCCCCCCGGCCTCGAGGAAGATCGGCGCGAGGTTCGTGTAGGTCGGCGGGGTCAGCGACAGTGTCAGGCTCAGCGGCCCGGTGGCCGCCAGACTCGACAGGCTCGGCGTCAGCGCGCGCCACAGCCGTTCCGGCGCATCGCGCCAGCCGTCGGCGACGGCGACCAGCAGCACCAGCCCGAGCAGCACGCGCAGCGCGAACGGGTCGCGCTGCACGAAGCCCGCGCGCGGCGTCCCGACGCGCAATTGCCCCACCCGGCGCCCGATCTCCCGGCGGTACTGCTCCCACAGCCGCGTGGCGGCGGGATCGGCGGCGCTGGTGGCGAGGTCGTCGGCCAGTCCGGTCAGCGGCCGGTGCGCGAGACCGTTCACGCGCTCGATCCGCCGCAGCCCCTCCATGAAGCCGGGAAAGCGCAGCGCCGGCCAGATGCGCCCGAGCGCATAGGCGAGCGCCGCGGCGAAGCCGATGAGCAGGGCCAGATGCAGCCAGCCCGGCAGCAACGGCAGCAGGTCGAACAGCGCGGCGATCAGGAACAGGCCGACGACGACGAACGTCGGCCAGAAGGCGGGCCAGAACTGCTCCCACAATATGGCCCAACGGGAGAGCCAGATGCGGAAACGCGGAAGGCGGATGCGGCCTCGCATCGGGGCCGTCGGCTCGCGAAGCGGTTCTATCAGGGCCTCCATCGGGTAGCCTGCGCCCGCTGGACTGTCCGATTCTCCTCCAGCCAGTCGGGCAGGCGGTCGCGCTCTATTATATCCTGGTAATCCGGCCGCCGCCTTACAATCGCGTAATCGTGACCGCGCACCAGAACTTCGGGCGCCGGACGGCGCAGGTTGTAGGTCGAAGCCATCACCGCGCCATAGGCGCCGACCGAACAGATCGCCAACAGGTCGCCGGCGGCCACCGGCGGCATCGCCCGCTGCTCGGCGAGTCGGTCGGTGCTCTCGCAGATCGGGCCGACCACGTCGAAGCGCAGGCTCGGCGCGTCCGAGGCCGGCTCCGCCACCGGCAGGATGGCGTGATAGGCGTCGTAGAGCGCCGGCCGGATGAGATCGTTCATGGCCGCGTCGACGATGACGAAGCTGCGGCTCACGCCCTCCTTCACATAGATGACGCGGGTGACGAGGATGCCGGCATTGCCGACGATGCGGCGGCCGGGCTCGAGGATGAGCGGCAGGCCGAGGGAGCCGACCGTGGCCTCCACCGCCGCCGCATAGTCGGCCAGCGACGGCGCTGTCTCGTCCGCATAGGCGATGCCGAGCCCGCCGCCGAGATCGAGCTCGCGGATGGCGAAGCCGGCCTGGCGCAGCTCGGTGGCCAGCGCCGCCATCTTGGCGAACGCGGCCCGGTACGGCTCGACCTCCGTGAGCTGCGAGCCGATATGCACGGCGAGGCCGGTCACCTCGATGCCCGGCAGCCGCGACGCCTCTTCATAGGCGACGCGCGCCTGGCCCAGCTCGATGCCGAACTTGTTCTCGGCCTTGCCGGTGGAGATGTGGGCGTGCGTGCGGGCGTCGACGTCCGGGTTGATGCGTAGCGCCACGCGGGCGCGCCGGCCGCGCTCCAGCGCCACGCGATTCAGCAGCCGCAGCTCCGGCAGCGACTCGACGTTGAATTGGCGGATGTCGGCGTCGAGGCCGGCCGCCATCTCGGAAGCCGTCTTGCCGACGCCGGCGAAGACGGTCCGGTCCGTCGGCACGCCGGCCGCGAGCGCGCAGCGCAGCTCGCCCTCGGAGACGACATCGGCGCCGGCGCCGAGCGCGGCCAGGGTGCGCACGATCGCCAGGTTGTTGTTGGCCTTGAGCGAGTAGCAGATCGTCGCCCGCCTCCCGGCGAAGGCTGCGGCGAACTCCTCATAGGCGGCGCGCAGCGCGCGGTCGGAATAGCAGTAGAACGGCGTGCCGACCGCCTCCGCGATCTGCGCCAGCGGCACCTCCTCGGCCCGCAGCTGGCTGTCTTGATAATGGAAGATACTCATAGCGACGACGGGTCGGGATATTGCCGCGGATACTCGTCGCTCTGGCCGTCCGGCCGCACCGGATCCCCCCGCTTGCCGCAGGCGGCAACGGTGAGGGCGAGCGCGACGGCGATGCACAGGGACGCGCATGCCCGATGTCGTGCGCGCCAACCGGCGTGCAGAGGCTTCGTGCGTCCTTCGACAAGCTCAGGATGAGGGAAAATCTTCGTGGCACGATGAAAGACCCTCATCCTGAGCTTGTCGAAGGACGCATAGCGCCTCTCCCAAATGCCGGCGATGGGGCGGCCCGTCCCCTCATCTCCTAGGTCCAGCGAAAACATCTGCTCGTTCTCCTATCTCGTCCGCAGCTTCGCCCGCGCCGCGGCCGCCGCGCGGCGCACGTTGTCCGGCGCGGTGCCGCCGAAGCTGGTGCGGCTCGCCACCGAGCTGTCGACGCCGAGAACCCCGAACACCTCGGCGGTGATCCGCGGCTCGACCGATTGCAGCGCCGGCAGCGGCAGTTCGGCGAGCTTGCAACCGGCCTGCTCGGCCAGACGCACGATGGCGCCGGTGACGTGATGGGCGTCGCGGAACGGCAGGCCGAGCGCGCGCACCAGCCAGTCCGCCAGGTCCGTGGCGGTGGCGAACCCGGCTTCCGCCGCGCGTCGCATCGCCGCTTCGTCGACCGTCATGTCGCGGACCATGCCGGCCATGGCCGCCAGGCAGAGGGAGAGGGTGTCGGCGGCGTCGAAGGTCGGCTCCTTGTCCTCCTGCATGTCCTTGCCATAGGCCAGCGGCAGGCCCTTCATCGCCAGCAGCAGCGCGTTGAGCGCGCCGACGACACGGCCGGTCTTGGCGCGCACCAGCTCGGCGGCGTCGGGGTTGCGCTTCTGCGGCATGATCGAGCTGCCGGTGGTGTAGGCATCGCTCAGGCGGATGAAGCGGAAGCCGTCGCTGACCCACAGCACGATCTCCTCGGCCAGCCGCGACAGATGCAGCGCCAGGATCGCGCCGGCGGCGAGGAACTCCAGCACGAAATCGCGGTCGGAGACGGCGTCGAGCGAGTTGGCGCTCGGCCGCTCGAAGCCGAGCGCCGCGGCGGTGGCGTCGCGGTCGATCGGGAAGGAGGTGCCGGCGAGTGCGGCGGCGCCCAGCGGGCATTCGTTCAGCCGCCGCCGCGCGTCGGCCAGCCGCCCGCGGTCGCGGCCGAGCATCTCCGCATAGGCGAGCAGATGGTGACCGAAGGTGACGGGCTGCGCCGGTTGCAGATGGGTGAAGCCGGGCATCACCGTCGCCGCATGCTGCTCGGCGCGGTCGACGAGCGCCTGCATCAGGTCGACGAGCTGGGCGTCGAGCCCGTCGATGGCGTCGCGCACCCAGAGCCGGAAGTCCGTCGCCACCTGGTCGTTGCGCGAGCGCGCCGTGTGCAGCCGGCCGGCGGCGTCGCCGATGATCTCCTTGAGCCGCGCCTCGACATTCATATGGATGTCTTCCAGCGCCGTCTTGAACTCGAATCCACCGGCCTCGATCTCCTGCTTCACGCGGTCGAGGCCGGCCTGGATCGCCGCGCCGTCCTCCCGGCCGAGGATGCCCTGGCGCACGAGCATCGCCGCATGCGCCTGCGACGCCGCGATGTCCTGGGCGTAGAGCCGCCGGTCGAAGCCGATCGAAGCATTGATCTCGGCCATGACAGCGGCCGGCCCCGCGGCGAATCGCCCGCCCCACATGCGGTTGGCCGCATCGGCCGCGAAAGGTACGGTTAATCCCTCGTCAACGGTCTTGCCGGCACTCTGCGGCTTCGGAGGTTGCTTGATGGCCAAACGCGTCGTTCCTGCGCTGCTCGGGGCCGTGCTGCTGGCCGCGGCCCTGTGGATCGGTCTCCAATATTGGGGCGCCGGAGCGCTGCCGGGCTGGGGCGGCGCGGATGACGCGGCGGCGCCGCCGATCAGCGGCACCGTGGCGAAATTTACCCCGACCGATCCGGGACGGCCAGCGCCCATCGAACCGTTCTTCGACGCCGACGGCAATGAGGTCACCCTGCATGATTTCGGCGGCAAGGTGGTGCTGCTCAATCTGTGGGCGACCTGGTGCGCGCCCTGCCTCGAGGAGTTGCCCTCGCTCGACCGCCTGCAGGCTGAGCTGGGCGGCGACCGCTTCCAGGTCGTTGCCGTCTCGGTGGACCGGCGCGGCGCCGAGGCCGTGCGCCCCTATTTCCGCCGGCTGGAGATCGCCCACCTCCCCCTCTATGTCGAGCCGAAGAACCGGTTGGCGAGCGAACTGGGCCTTCAGGTGCTGCCCTCGACCATCGTCATCGGCCCGCACGGCGTGATGGCCGGCCGCATCATCGGCGCCGTCGAATGGGATGCCCCGGAGGCGCTGGCCCTGCTGCGCTTCTACATCGACCGGGCCGCTGTCGGCAGCTGACTCGCCCCTGCGCTGGATGCACCGGATACATAGAGTCTTAAACGAATATTGAGGCATTTTCGGTCAGAGTCCCTCACCGGAGGTGAGGGATGGGCATCCTGTCATTGGTCTTGGCCGGAGCGGGTGTCGTCTGCCTGGTGATGTCGGCCCGCGGCCTGGCGGTGCTGGCCTTCGCGGCCGCGGTCGCCGTCTGGCTGGTCCCGAACCTGGGTGGCGGTGGGCCGCCCGGCTTCGCCGTCGCCGCCGAGGTCGGGCCGGCGCCGCAGGCACGCTTCCGCGCCGTCGACGGAACGCCGCGCACGCTCGCCGATTTCCGCGGCCGCGTCGTGCTGCTCAACATCTGGGCCACCTGGTGCGGCCCCTGCCGCTCCGAGATGGCCTCGCTCGATCGCCTGCAGGCTCTGCACGGCGCCGACGGCCTCGAGGTCCTGGCCGTCTCCGTCGACCGCGACGGGCTGAACAAGGTCCGCCGGTTCTATCAGAAGACGGGGATCCGCAACCTGAAGGTCTATGTCGACAGCGATCGCGGCACGGCCGCCGCCTTCGGCGCTCGGGCGATCCCCATGACCGTCCTCATCGACCGCGAAGGCAACCTGGTCGGCTCGCTGGTCGGCGCCGCGGAGTGGGATTCGTCTGCGGCGCGCGAACTGATCCGCCGCTATCTCGAAGGTTGAGTCGAGGTCGGACTCGGCGAGACGACGGCGGAGGCCGCCCTCACCAGGAGATGATGTTGGCGACCTTGAGGATGACGCCGAGCTGCAGCACGACGGCGAGGGTGAAGGCGATGCCGAAGAACAGCGCTTCCTGCGCGGCGGTCAGCGGCCGCGGGCGCTTCGGGGCCGGCCGGTTCGCCGTTTCGGCGTGACCGTCGGGAACGACGTCGTTTGAAATCTCTTGTACCGACATGGTGATCTCTTCGGGGTGATTGCGCAGCCGGGCTTCTCCGTCGCGCGCATCACAGTGATAGCGGAAAATTCTTAAGACGCGCTGAATTGGCGCGCGCGAACGCGCATCGACGACGTCGCGCTATGGCAGAGTCGGCGCGCCGTTGATCAGGTAGGCGACCTGCAGTCCGGCGCCGACCGCGAAGGCGACCGCCAGCACGGCGATCTCCTGCGCCCGCGTCATCGGCCGCCGCGATCTGCTCCGAAAGCTCGATTCCGCCGCCTCTTCGCGCGGCCATGACATGTCCCGGTCCATGATTCCCCTCGTTCCCTACGCGCCAACTTCGATATGGATAATGGGACAAGGCGGCGGGAATCGGAGTGACGCGGGTCACAAGCGCGGTTTCTTCTGGGCGATAATGTGACCCGGCGCACGTTGCTGAAACAGTTGAAACCAAATGTGAGCCAGGGACTCGCTGCCCATTCTTCAAACGTAACAATCGCAACGGCGTCAAAAATTTCTCATTTTGACCGGCCGCTCGCAGCTGCGATCATGCGGCAGGCACGCGAACCGCATCGGAGGCCGCCATGGCGAAATACCTGCTGGTCAGCTTCAAGACCTGTCCCTGGGTGCAGCGCGCGGCGATCGTGCTGCGCGAGAAGCAGATCGCCTTCGAGTTCCAGCATATCGAGCCGGACAACCGGCCGGACTGGTTCCTCGCCATCTCCCCGCACAGGAAGGTGCCGGTGCTGCGCATCGACGACTCGGTGTCGCTGTTCGAATCGAACGCCATCGCCGAGTACCTGGACGAGAGCGTCCCGCCGCGCCTGCACCCCGAAGACCCGGTCGCCCGGGCGGTGAACCGCGCCTGGACCGACTATCTGCCGACCTTCGCCGACATCGTGAGCGCCCACGCCTATGCCGACAGCGAGACGGACTATCACGCGGCGGCGGCGCAGATTCCGGTGCCGTTCGAGCGGCTGGAGAAGGCGCTGGAGACGCAGGGCAGCGGCCCCTATTTCAACGGCATCCGCTACTCGCTGGTCGATGCCGCCTACGCGCCCTTCCTGCAGCGCTACCTCTTCCTCGACCGCATCCGCCCGCTCGGCCATCTCGAGAAGTTCCCGCGCCTCGCCGCCTGGGCTAAGGCGCTGGTCGAGCGCCCCTCGACCCACTCCTTCCCGCCGGCCGAGTTCGAGGCGGCCTATCGCGCCGCCGTGCGCCGCCGCAACAAGTGGATCTCGCAGTTCATCGCACCGCCCAAGGCCGCGGCGGAGTAGCCGAAGCGGTCACCCGGTTGTGGATTGTGGAAGAGGCCGATCGGGGCGGGCGCCGGGCGCCGCTCAGCGCGTCGGGACGGGCGTGCCGGAGCTGTAGTCGTAGAAGCCGCGGCCGACCTTGCGGCCGAGCCAGCCGGCCTCGACATATTTCACCAACAGCGGGCACGGGCGGTACTTGCTGTCGGACAGGCCCTCGTAGAGCACCTGCATGACCGCGAGGCAGGTGTCGAGGCCGATGAAGTCGGCAAGCTCCAGCGGCCCCATCGGATGGTGGGCACCGAGCTTCATGGCGGTGTCGATGGCCTCGACCGTGCCGACGCCCTCGTAGAGCGTGTAGACAGCCTCGTTCAGCATCGGCAGCAGGATGCGGTTGACGATGAAGGCCGGGAAGTCCTCGGCTGGCGCCGCCGTCTTGCCGAGCTTCTCGGCCAGCGCCTTGACGGCGGTGTAGGTCTCGTCGTCGGTGGCGAGGCCGCGGATCAGCTCCACCAGCTCCATCAGCGGCACCGGATTCATGAAATGCATGCCGATGAACTTGGTCGGCCGGTCGGTGGTGGCGGCGAGGCGGGTGATCGAGATCGAGGAGGTGTTGGTGGCGATCATGGCGCCGGGCTTCAGCACCGGGCACAGCGCCTTGAAGATGTCCTTCTTGATCTGCTCTTTCTCCACCGCCGCCTCGATGACGATGTCGCAGTCGGCGAACATCTTGAAATCCTGGCCGGTGGCGATGCGCTTGAGGGCGGCGTCGCGGTCGGCCTCCTTGATCGTGCCGCGCTTGATCTGGCGGCCCATGTTCTGCTCGATCGTCTCCTTGGCCTTGTCGAGCTGCCCCGCATCCACGTCGTAGAGCTTCACGTCGAAGCCTTTGAGGGCGGCGACGTGGGCGATGCCGTTGCCCATCTGGCCGGCGCCGATGACGCCGATTTTCTGGATCATGGTACGGCTCTCCTTCCCGGGAGCGGCATGCGTGTCGAGCGGCATTATTTGGCGAGTTCCTTTTCGAGTTCGGGCACGGCCTGGAACAGGTCGGCCACCAGCCCGTAGTCGGCCACCTGGAAGATCGGCGCCTCCTCGTCCTTGTTGATGGCGACGATGACCTTGCTGTCCTTCATGCCCGCGAGATGCTGGATGGCGCCGGAGATGCCGACGGCGACATAGAGGTCGGGAGCGATGATTTTGCCGGTCTGGCCGACCTGGTAGTCGTTGGGCACGAAGCCGGCGTCGACGGCGGCGCGGCTGGCGCCGACGGCCGCGCCGAGCTTGTCGGCCACCCGCTCCAGCAGCTTGAAGTTGTCGCCGCTCTGCATGCCGCGGCCGCCGGAGATGACGATGCGGGCCGAGCTGAGTTCCGGCCGCTCGGACTTGTGCACCTCCTGCCGCAGGAAGGCGGTGAGGCCGCTGTCGCCGGCGCCGGCGATGCTCTCGACCGGGGCGCTGCCGCCGGTGACCGGCGCGGCGTCGAAGCCGGTCGAGCGCACGGTGATCGCCTTGATCTTGTCGGCCGACTGCACGGTGGTGACGGCATTGCCGGCATAGGTCAGCCGCACGAAGGTGTCCGGCGTCTCGACGCCGATGATGTCGGAGATCTGCGCCACGTCGAGCAGCGCCGCCGCCCGCGGCATGGCGCTCTTGCTCACCGCCGTCGTCGCCGCAACCAGGTGCGAGTAGGCAGGCGCCAGCTTGACCAGCAGGTTGGCGAGGTTCTCCGCCAGCCCGTTGGCATAGGCCGCGTCGTCGCACAGCAGCACCTTGGCGATGCCGGGGATCTGCGCGCCGGCGTCGGCCGCGGCCTTGGCGTTGTGGCCGGCGACCAGCAGGTGGATCTCGCCGCCGATCTTGGCGGCGGCGGTGACGGCGTTCAGCGTCGCCGGCTTGATCGACGCGTTGTCGTGTTCCGCCAGCAGTAGGGTCGCCATCAGATCACCTTCACCTCGTTGCGTAGCTTGTCGACCAGCTCCGCCACGCTCTTCACCTTGACGCCCGCCTTGCGCTTGGACGGCTCGATCACCTTCAGCGTCTTGAGCCGCGGCGCCACCTCGACGCCGAGCGCGTCGGGCGTCAGCGCCTCGATCGGCTTCTTCTTCGCCTTCATGATGTTGGGGAGCGAGGCGTAGCGCGGCTCGTTGAGCCGCAAGTCGGTGGTGATCAGGGCCGGCGCCTTCAGCTTGACGACCTCGAGCCCGGCGTCCACCTCGCGGGTGACCGTGAAGCCGCCGTCCTCGACCGCCAGCTTCGAGGCGAAGGTCGCCTGCGGCCAGCCCAGCAGCCCGGCCAGCATCTGTCCGGTCTGGTTGCAGTCGTCATCGATCGCCTGCTTGCCGAGGATGACCAGCCCCGGCTGCTCCTTGGCCACCACCGCCTTGAGCAGCTTGGCGACGGCCAGCGGCTGCAACTCGACGTCGGTCTGCACGTGGATGCCGCGGTCGGCGCCCATGGCGAGGGCCGTGCGGATGGTTTCCTGGCATTGCGGACCGCCGCAGGACACGGCGACGATCTCGGTCGCCTTGCCGGCCTCCTTCAGCCGGATGGCTTCCTCGACGCCGATCTCGCAGAAGGGGTTCATGGCCATCTTGACGTTGGCCGTTTCGACGCCGGTGCCGTCCGCCTTGACCCGGACCTTGACGTTGGCGTCGATGACGCGTTTCACCGCGACCAGGACTTTCATTTCCGATCCGACTTCCTCATCCTCCCGGGGCGCTTATTGCGCAGGCAAATTCGCACTTTCGTGCGCCGCAGCGGCCTGCGCCCGCCCCATTTCGCAGTTGCACAATAAGTAGATGACATTCGGGTGTCAACGGCGCCACCGGAGCGCCGCGCTTGCGGCCGTCGTCCGTGCCCGGTCTACGGTCGGGCGGCTAACTGACGCTAATCGCTACGCAATTCGAGCCGCAGCGTGCCCAGGCGTCGGCCGTCCGTGCCGGTGATGGTTGTATTCATCCGCTCCCCGGCAATATGCCCGGCGGCGCGGAAGGCGTGCATCGTCGCCGGACTGGCCGGGGCAGCCTTGCCCTCGATGCTGACCCGGTCGCCCTCGATCCGGCCGGCGAAGCTCAACCGGCCGCTCTCGAAGCCGAAGCGGCCGTCGGCGAGGTAGGTGGTGCCGGCCGCCGTCACCTTGCGTCCGGCGATCTCCAGGCTGACGCTGAAGCCCACCTTCGGCGTCGCGGTCGAGCTGAGAGCCGAAGCGGCGATCAGGAGGACGGCCGCAATGAACGCGGCAACCGCGCCATAGGCGAGCATCCGGCGAATGGGGCTTTCCGAGCTTGCGTCTGACATCGGCGGTCGCCGGGCCTCCCTGAACGAGGGCCCAAGCCTAGAGCGGAAAGCTGAAACGGCGGTTAATGCCGGATTAAGCCGGAGCCTGGTGGTCTGATCCTGACGCTTGGTTCCCAAGCGTCAGCTGAATCAGCCCACCAGATCAATATGCTGGTGGGTTCGATTCACGCAGCGAATGGGAACCATTCGCTGCGATCGAACCACTAGCGCGTGGCGCCGGGCACCCACAGCACGTCCTTGGCGCCGTCGTCGTTGAGCGCGCGCGCCAGCACGAACAGGTGGTCCGACAGGCGGTTGATGTATCTGATCGCGACCGGGTTGACCCGCTCGCGGGCGGCCAGCGCGGTCATCTCGCGCTCCGCCCGGCGGGCGACGGTGCGGGCGAGGTGCAGGCAGGCGGCGGCGGCCGTGCCGCCCGGCAGCACGAACGAGTTGAGCGGGGCGAGGCGCGCGTTCATCGCGTCGATCTCGCGCTCGAGCCGGTCGACTTGCGCCTGGACGATGCGCAGGGCCGGCCCCTTGCCCTTGGGCGGGTCCTTCGGCCGGCACAGATCGGCGCCGAGATCGAACAGGTCGTTCTGGATGCGCGCCAGCATGGCGTCGCTCTCGCCCGACATGTGCAGGCGGGCGATGCCGATGGTCGCGTTGGCTTCGTCCACCGTGCCGTAGGCGGCGACGCGGCGGCTGTGCTTGGCCACGCGCTTGCCGCCGCCGAGCGAGGTCTCGCCCTTGTCGCCGCCGCGCGTGTAGATGCGGGTGAGCTTGACCATGGGCGTGGCGGCGCGCTCAGTTCCCGCGGCTCATCAGGAAGACCAGGATGAGCACGAGGACGACGGCGAGGAGCTGCGCGGCGACGCGGAAGCGCATGAAGAGGTTGCCGTACTTGCGGTTGAACTCGCCGCCCCGGGCCATGCTGAACAGCCCGAGGAAGAGGATGCCCACCACCAGCACCAGGACGATGATCAGAAGCGTGAAGACGGCGCCGCTCATGCGCCGCGACTATAGGAGCGGGCCGGGCCGCGGGCCAGCCCGGCCTTCCGCCTGCCTATCCGCCGTCTATCCGCGCCGACGACCCGTCGAATGGTGCGCCGATCCCGGCTCTTCGTCCGCGGCGAGGCGACGCTTGCGTCCCGTGAACATGGCCCGGACCAGATTCTCGCCATGCTCGAAGCTCGCGAGCGCGACGCCCGCGACATGAAGGGCCACCAGGCCGAACGTCGCGTTCACCGCCAGCTCATGGGCCTTCTCGACCCATCCCACACCCCAGAACGCGTCCGTCGTCATCATGAACCCCGTAGTGCTGATGATGCCGAGCATGACGAGGAGGGCGACGATCATGGCGCCGCCGGCCGGGTTGTGGCCCAGGTAGCGCCGGGCGCGGAATCGCAGGATGTCGCTCAGGTAGGCGGCAACCCGCGACGGGCCGCGGACGAAATCGGCGAACCGCGCATGTCTTGGTCCGACGAAGCCCCAGACGATCCTGACGGCCACGAGGCCCATGACCATATAGCCTGCGACGATATGGATCCGATCCAGTTCGTCGGCGGTCGCCCAGGCCGCGACGAAGGCCGCGAGCAGGCTCCAATGCAGGACCCGGACGAGCGGGTCCCACACCTTGACCTCCGCCGGGACCTCCGCCGGCCGCGAATCGCGGCCGGCGTCGGCGATGATGGCGCCTTCGGCGTCCATCACGAATCGCTGCCGGTCTTCACGACGGCGCCGGTCGCCGGGTTCATGTAGATCTCGACCCTGGCGCCGTTCTTGTCGAAGCCGCGGACCTCGTAGCAGCCGTCATCTTCCTTGACCCGGCGGACGTCATATCCCAGCTCTGCCGCCTTTGCCTTGATGCTCGCTTCGGACATCCATTGATCGCGCGGCGTATTGCCGCAGCTGGCATCGTCGTCCGCCAGGGCCGGCGTGACGGTGGCGAAGGCGAGAGCGAGCAGGGCCGGAAATTGCATGGAGCGCATCGTGATTTTCCTCCTGTGGATGGGACTTGCCGCCGAAGCGACGCCGCGGACACTATCAAAGACGCGCTGACCGGCCGCTGACCGCCGCTGTCAGCGAAACGTCAGCTTCGATCCGTCATAGTCCCGCAATGCGCCGACGCTCATGCCTCGCCCGATCTCTGCTGCTGCTCGTCTTCTGGAGTGCATTCGCGGCGGGTGCGCCCGCGCTCGCGGATGACGACGAGCATGACGGGCACCACGATCACGACGAGGTGAGACGCATCGTCGAGCGCGGCGAGGCGCTTCCGCTCGACGCCGTCCTCGCCGCGGTCGCGAAGGAAATCAAGGGCGAGGTCGTCGGCGTCGAGTTCGACAAGGAAGACGGCACCTGGGTCTACGAGCTCCGCATCATCGATCCGTCGGGCCGGATGCTCGAGGTCCTGGCCGATGCGCGGACCGCCGCGATCATCGAGGTCGAGGGCGAGTGATGCGCGTCCTGTTGGTCGAAGACGACGATCGGATCGCCCGCGACGTCCAGGCGGCCTTGGTCGCGGCCGGCTACGTCGTCGACCGCGAGTCCGACGGGGAGGAGGCGTGGTTCAAGGGCGACACGGAAGAGTATGCCGCCGTCCTGCTCGATCTCGGCCTGCCGAAGATGGACGGCCTCGCCGTCCTGAAGCGCTGGCGGGCCAACGGGCGGAACTTCCCGGTTCTGGTCCTTAGTGCGCGCGGAACCTGGAACGAGCGCGTCGAAGGCATCGACGCCGGCGCCGATGACTACCTGCCGAAGCCGTTTCGGGTCGAGGAACTCGTGGCGCGGCTGCGCGCGATCCTGCGCCGCGCCGCCGGGCAGGCCTCGGCGGTTCTCCGTGTAGGCCCGGTCACGCTCGACACCCGGCAAAGGCAGGTCGCGGTCGACGGCGTTCCCGCCGGCATGTCGCCGCAGGAATACCGTCTGCTCAGCTATCTGATGCACCATGCCGGACGCGTCGTGTCGCAAACGGAGTTGGCTGAGCACCTCTACGGCGAGGGCATGGAGCGCGAGGGCAACGCCATCGAGGTGCTCGTCGGCCGCGTGCGTCGGAAGCTCGGCGTCGACATCATCGCCACCCGCCGCGGCTTCGGCTACCTGGCCCGCGAACCCGAGACATGAGACGAAGATCCCTGCGGCTGCGGCTGCTGTTGGCTGCCGCGGTGTCGATCGCGGTGGCGCTGATCGCCGCCGGTTTCGTCTGGGTTCGCCTGTTCGAGCAGCATGTCGAGCGCCGTCTCGATGCCGAACTGGAAAGCCATCTGCAGCAGCTCGCGGCCGGGGTGCGGTTTGGGGCATCCGAGGCGGTGGACCTGGTCCAGACTCCGGCCGACCCGCGTTTCGCGCAGCCCTACAGCGGTCTCTACTGGCAGGTGCAGGAAGGGACGCAGATCGTTCTGCGCTCCCGCTCGCTGTGGGACTCGATTCTGGAGTTGCCGCAAGATCCCCTCGATCTCGGGACCGTGCACGCGCATGAGGTTTCCGGGCCGCGCGACGCCCGCCTGCTCGTGCGCGAGCGGCAGGTCCAGTACGCCGCGCCGTCGGGAGAGCGGCGGCTCCGATTGGCCATCGCCATCGACCGGAGCGAACTGGATCGGGCGGTCACGGACTTCGCGGGCGCCCTTGCGCCGTCGCTCGCCATCCTCGGGGCGGTGCTGATCGCCGCCGCATGGCTGCAGGTGAGCGTCGGGCTGCGGCCGCTCGAGACCGTCCGGCGCGAGCTGAATGAGCTGCGCTCCAGCCGGAAGTGCCGGCTGGAGAGCGACTACCCTGACGAGGTCATGCCGTTGGTGAGCGAGGTCAACGAGCTCCTCGACGCGCAGGAGCAGGCCGTTGCCCGCGCCCGGGCGCATGCCGCCGATCTGGCGCATGGATTGAAGACGCCGCTCACCGTGCTCGGCGCCGATGCGCAGCGGCTGCGGGAAAGAGGCGAAGGCGAGATCGCCGCCGAGCTCGATGACCTCGCGGGTATCATGCGCGGCCACGTTGATCGCGAGCTCGCGCGCGTCCGCATCGGCGGCAAGAAGGGAGCAGGGCAGGCCGCGACCGATCTGCGCGCCGTGGCGGAGCCGATCGTGCGTACGCTCCAGCGCACGTCGCGCGGCGAGGCCCTGCGCTGGACCTTGGATGTCGCCGGCGCGCCCGAGGTCGCCGTGGACGCCGAGGACATGGCGGAGCTGTTGGGCAACCTGTTGGAGAACGCCTGCAAGTGGGCTCGGACCGCCATCTGGCTGCACGCCCGCGCCGACGCGTTTGTCCGGATCACCGTCGAGGACGATGGCCCCGGCGTGCCAGCCGGAAAGCTCGCCGATCTCGGCCGGCGCGGCCTGCGTCTCGACGCGCGCGTGCAGGGCACCGGCCAGGGACTCGCCATCGTCAGCGAGATCGTCGCAGCCTATGGCGGCGAACTCGTCATCGATCGCAGCGACCATGGCGGCCTGCGTGTCGAGACGCGGCTGCCCCGGCGGCCGGCCTGACGTCGGGACTTTTCAGGACGGACTCGCATTCGCTCCGACAGGAATGCGCCGGCCTCCGCCGGCTACTTGCGCCCGGCGCGCCGCGGCGTGCGTTTTGCGGGAGCAGCCGGCGCGGCGCCGTTGGCCGAGCGTTTCCTGATCTCGCCGACGACGGCGACGCGCACGGGTACGCCGTCGATGCTCGCCGGCACGGCCTCGGCGACCGCGGGCGCATGGCTGACGTTGACCTTCACGCAATAGGTGCCGTCCTGCCGCGCGATGCCGATGCCGACGACGGTCGGGGTATCCTGCAGCAGGGCGAGCGCCTTGCTCTTGGCGGCGCGGGCCTGGTCGAGGGTCGGGGAGGGCATGGATCGAATATAGGCCCGCGGCGGCTAAAAAAGTAGGTCGACCTTGAGCCGCTCCAGCACGGTGGCGAGCGGGTTGGCGTAAGTGAGGCCGCGGCCGTTGCTGCCGCCCTGGTCGCCGCCGGCGAACAGCAGCGCCACCGCCCGCCGCTCGGCGTCGACGATGAGCGAGCCGCTGTCGCCGCCGTCGCTGAAGGCCGCGTCGCCGGCCCCCTCGATCTCGATCTGGTCGTCGAATCGGAGGTTGCCGCTGTCGTAGGCGACGACGACGTTGTCCAGCTCGAAGGCCGTCACGCGGCCGCGGGTGACGCCGGTGGTCCGCCCCACCTTTGCGACCGTCGCGCTGTCGTCGAGGATCGCCGGGCCGAGTCCGGCGAGCCGGCCGAGGCCCGTCAGCCGCGCCTGGTCGTAGGCGACATCGTCGCGCAGGCGCGCCACGGCGGCGTCGACGAGATTGGTGCCGCCCCGGCGCAGCCGGACGAAGCCGGCGAGATCGCCGATCCGGTCGGCCGGCCGTCGGCCGCCGTCGAACGGGCCGGGCTGCAGGATGGCGTCGCCGGTGGCGGCGCGATTCTCGTCGGCCAGCACGTGGTTGTTGGAGAGGATCATCGCCGCCCCGTCGCGCCGCCGCGCGACGAAGGCGCCGAGCGTCCCCGCGGTGATGGCGAAATGGCCGACCGAGCCGCCGATGCGCAGCGGGCGGTTGCGCCGCTGGTGCCAGGGCGTTGCCTGCTTGACGAGGCGGCCGATATAGCGGACCTCGACCTCGTTCCTGGCCATGGCGCAGATGCGTTCGAGCTGCGGACTGTCCTGCAGGCCGCGCCGCTGCACGCGCACGGCCAGCTGGAAATCGCGCGTCGTCCGTCGCGCGATGCCCAACGCGAAGGTGCGATGCGTCGCCTTCACCTCGGCCATCGGCTGCGCCGACAGCGCGATGTTGCGCCCGGCCGCCGCGGCGCGGGCGATGATCTCCAAGGCTTTACGCTGAATGACAGCCTTCAATTCACGGACGGAGTCGAGCTGCATTGGAAACCTTCCCTCGGAAGGGATTGCACATATCGCGTCATATCATCGCTTGGATCAATATCGTGCGTCCTTCGACAAGCTCAGGATGAGGGATGTTCTTTCTGCCACCAAGAAAAAGTCCTCATCCTGAGCTTGTCGAAGGACGCACAGGCGAACGTGCAACGCAGGGAGTCCTGAACAATGACTGACGGAACCGGCGTCGCCCAAGCGGCGCTAGACTAGTTCCGCCCGCTGAGCAGTCCCCGCGCGATCACTTGCGCCTGGATCTCGGCCGCGCCCTCGAAGATGTTGAGGATGCGGGCGTCGCAGAGGACGCGGGAGATGGCGTACTCCTCGGCGTAGCCGTTGCCGCCATGGACCTGCAGCGCGTTGTCGGCGCACGACCAGGCGACGCGGGCGGCGAGCAGCTTGGCCATGCCGGCCTCGATGTCGCAGCGCTTGTCGCTGTCCTTCTGCCGCGCGGCGAACCAGGTGAGCTGGCGCGCCACCATGGTCTCCACCGCCATCCAGGCGAGCTTGCCGGCGACGCGCGGGAATTCGACGATCGGCTTGCCGAACTGGATGCGCCCCTTGGCATAGGCGAGGCCGAGCTCGAGCGCGTTCTGCGCCACGCCGACGGCGCGCGCCGCCGTCTGCACGCGCGCCGATTCGAAGGTCGCCATGAGCTGCTTGAAGCCCTGGCCCTCCATGCCGCCGAGCAGGTTCTCGGCCTTGACCGCGAAGCCGTCGAAAGCCAGCTCGTATTCCTTCATGCCGCGATAGCCGAGCACGCGGATCTCGCTGCCCTTGAGTCCGGCGATGGGAAAGGGGTCGGAGTCGGTGCCGCGCGGCTTCTCCGCCAGGAACATGGACAGGCCCTTGTAGCCAGGCTCGTCCGGGTCGGTGCGCGCCAGCAGCGTCATCACGTCGGCGCGCGCCGCATGGGTGATCCAGGTCTTGCTGCCGGTGATGCGGTAGACCTCGCCGTCCCGCACCGCGCGCGTGCGCAAGCTGCCGAGGTCGGAGCCGGTGTTGGGCTCGGTGAACACCGCCGTCGGCAGGATTTCGCCGGAGGCCAGCTTCGGCAGCCAGGCCTGCTTCTGCGCCTCGGTGCCGCCGAGGCGGATCAGTTCCGCCGCGATCTCGCTGCGCGTACCGAGCGAGCCGAGGCCGATATAGCCGCGCGACAGCTCCTCGGTGACGATGCACATGGCGAGCTTGCCGAGGCCCGCGCCGCCGAACTCCTCCGGCACGGTGAGTCCGAAGACGCCGAGCCCCGCCAGCTCCTCGATCACCGGCAGCGGGATGTAGGCGTCCTGCTTGTGCCACTCATGCGCGGCCTCGCGATGGTCCTCGGCGAAGCGGCGGAACTGGTCGCGGATCATCGACAGCGCCTCGTCCTCGAGTCCGCTGTCGCCGCACGCGCCGTCGCCGATCAGCGCGGCGATGCGCATGAGCACGCTATTGCCACCGCCGCGCGTCAGCGTCCGCACGGCAGCATCGGCCGCCAACGCCAGCGCCGCGTCCTCGGTCCCGAAATCAGCGGGCCGCACGATCTCGCCCTGGCTCATGGCGAAGCCGCCCGCGATCTGCGCCAGATACTCGCCGAACGCGGCTTGGCAGATCAGCGCCTCGATCTCGCCGAGCTTGCCGGCCGCTTCCAAGCGCCGCGCCCAGCCCAGCGTCTCCCGCAGCGCCGTGACGTATGTGGCGAGCCACGCATAACCATGCGCCACCCGCTGCTCCCGGTCGATCAGGTCGCCGTCGACCTTGCCGCCCGGCGCCACCAGCCGTCCGACAGCGGCCTTCGCCTGCGCAGCGTAGCTTTCCGCTGCCGCCAATACCTGCGCGCAAAGGCCGAGCAGGTCGGGGAGCTGCGTCGCCGACGTCGTCTCTAGGGCTGACTGCTGTGCCGTCTGGACCATCGCTAAGATTCACCACAGAGGCACAGAGACGCAGAGGATCACAGAGGAAAATTCTTGGCTCGGTGTCATGCCCGGGCTTGACCCGGGCATCCATGCCGCCGCTGCGCCGTCTGCGGCATCGATGGATTCAACCGCAGATGAACGCGGATGACCGGGGTTGTCGATGCCGCGTGCCTCGATCTCGAAGCATCTGCGTTCATCCATCTGCGTTTCTGTGGTTCCCGATCTACGCCTCGATCGCGTCTTCCAGCGTGCGCAGGCCCGGGCGCTTCGCCTGCACCAGCACCGCCATGTTGCCGGGCTTGTGCTGGTTCTTCCACATCTTGGTGTGGGCGCGCGGGATGTCGCTCCAAGGAAATACCTCGCTCATGCAGGGATCGATGCGCCGCTCGACCACGAGCTGGTTGGCCTGGCTCGCCTGCAGCAGGTTGGCGAAGTGGCTGCCCTGGATGCGCTTCTGCCGCATCCACACGAAGCGCGCGTCGAAGCTGATGTTGTAGCCGGTGGTGCCGGCGCAGAACACGACCATGCCGCCGCGCTTCACCACGAAGCAGGAGACCGGAAACGTCTGCTCGCCCGGATGCTCGAAGACGAAATCGACGTCGTTGCCCTTGCCGGTGATCTCCCAGATGGCCTTGCCGAACTCCCGGCACTTCTTCATGTAGGCGCCGTAGCCGCCGCTGTCGTTCACCTCCGGCAGGCGGCCCCAGCAATCGAAGTTGCTGCGGTTGATGACGCCCTTGGCGCCGAGCTGCATGACGAAGTCGCGCTTGCTCTCGTCGGAGATGATGCCGATGGCGTTGGCGCCGGCGGTGGAGATGAGCTGGATCGCCATCGAGCCGAGCCCGCCCGACGCGCCCCACACCAGCACGTTGTGGCCGGGCCGCAGGATGTGCGGCCGGTGGCCGAACAGCATGCGGTAGGCGGTGGCGAGGGTCAGCACGTAGCAGCCGCTTTCCTCCCAGGTCAGGTGCCGCGGCCGCGGCATCAGCTGGCGGTCCTGCACGCGCGCGAACTGGGCGAAGGAGCCGTCCGGCGTCTCGTAGCCCCAGATGCGCTGCGAAGGCGAAAACATCGGGTCGCCGCCGTTGCACTCCTCGTCGTCGCCGTCGTCCTGGTTGCAGTGGACGACGACTTCGTCGCCGACCTTCCAGCGCTTCACCTTGGAGCCGACGGCCCAGACGATGCCGGACGCATCCGAGCCGGCGATGTGATACTCGGCCTTGTGCACGTCGAAGGGCGAGATCGGCTTGCCGAGCCCAGCCCACACGCCGTTGTAGTTGACGCCGGCCGCCATCACCATGACCAGCACGTCGTGGCTGTCGAGGGCGGGCGTCGGCACCACCTCGGCCTGCATGGATTTTTCCGGCTCGCCGTGGCGCTCCCGCCGGATGCACCAGGCAAGCATTTTGGGCGGAACGTGGCCGAGCGGGGGAATCTCGCCGACCTCGTAGAGGTCCTTCTTCTGCTGCTTGGGCGGCAGCGGGATCACCTGGGCTGGCTCGCTCATGCTCCCTCTCCTGCTAGTCTCGGCACCGGTTTGCCCGGTTGTGCGCCGGCGGATATCCCGAAGTGTGAGCTAATGCGGAAAATTTTGCAATGCACAATAGGTCAATATCGACTTAAAGTTGCGAGAGTACGGCGAATCGAGAAATATAATTGCGGGATGCTAGGTTCATACCGGCCACGAGATGCGAAGCGACGTAGTTAATGCTGCGGCGCACCCGTTGTTCCCCAAGCGATCCAGGCGATTGGGCGGGCGTGGTCCCTCGGCTTTGCCGACGTTCTCTAATCGAACACGCGGTACACGCTATCGAGCCGCGGCGACAGGCGCAGATAGACCGCGGCGACCAGCGCCGACATCACCAGGATCGTGGCCAGCGAGCTGGCGGCCTGCAGGAGCGGCATGGCGAGGACATCGAGGAGCAGCCTCGTGCCCTCGTCGGCGGACGCGTAGGCATCCTGGAGCAGCTCGAGCGCGATATCGACGATCGCGATCGGCGCAAAGGCGAGGGCCGAGGCGACGACCATCCGGCCGATATTGCCGTCCAGCCGACGCCGCCCCTCCGCCAGCGGGTCCGCCGCGGCCTCGAACAGCGTGATCGGCAGGCTCAGCACGACGAGCGGCGCGGTCGCCAGCACCCAGCCCCAGTAGAACGCGAATGCGACCGCCTTCGGCATCTGCAGGAACGGCAGGCCGAGCGCCTGCGCGATGTAGGCGCCGTTGACGACAACCGTCGGCACCAGATGCACGACGAGCCAGTACACGCACACCCCCCGCAGCACGCGGCGATCGGACGGCCGAAGCCTCAGCGCGTCGCGGACGGCGGGGGGCCGGTCCAGCACAATCGCGCGCTGGCAGCTGATGAAGATCGCGGTGCCGCCGAGCACCAGAACGGCGACGAAGGCCGCGATGTAGGTCGCCTGCAGGAAGACGATCCGGAACTCGATGCTGGCGTGCGCCGTCCCCAGGTCGAAGACGATGCCGACCACGATCAGCGCGAGCCAGCAGACCGCCGCCAGCGCCAGCACTTGGCCGGCATAGACCCCCGCATGCCGCCTGAGCAGCCAATAGGCCTCCAGCGCCAGTTGCGGGGCCGGCGGCATGACGGCCGGCGGAGCCGAGGTTCCCGGCAGCT
This sequence comes from Dongiaceae bacterium, assembly GCA_050180895.1. GTDB lineage: Bacteria > Pseudomonadota > Alphaproteobacteria > Dongiales > Dongiaceae > JBGPEQ01. Next base: position 131,910 of record JBFXDS010000010.1, on the reverse strand, counting down.
GGTTTCTCATCGCCTCGTCGATCCTTGTGTTGCAGTGCACAACAGGAGGAGCGTAACCGATCGCACCGATGAAGTCTCGCACCGGCGGGAGGCGCATGGGCGACCGCAACCCCGCAACCGACGAGCCGCCCCCGCGATCCCCCCGGCTGATCCGCGCCTGTTCAGGAGTTGTGACGAACCCAAGTTCACATTGCGCGCGATGGGCCGGCGCTCGAACAGCACATCGGCCGGCTGCCGCCGGCCTGGCAGAGCCTGCCAGGCCGACAAGGCTCGGAGTGAGCAAGAGTGCTCCTCCGGCGCGGACGGCTTGCGCATTGTACCATAGAGTGGTACATATACGCAGAGTCGGAGCCGCCGCATGATCGTGAGCTTTCGGGACGAGTGGCTGCGTGCTTTCTTCGTCGAGGATATCCGATCGCGGAACATCCCTCCCGATCTTGAAAGCCGCCTGTTTCGGAAGCTCCAGATGATCGACGACGCGACCACCGATCAGGACTTGCGCGTGCCGCCCAGCAATCATTTCGAGAAGCTGCGCGGCAATCTGGCGGGGTTCCATTCGATCCGCGTCAACAAGCAATGGCGGCTGGTCTTTCAGTGGGACGGCAGTCGCGGTGAAGCCACGGACGTCTATCTCGACGACCACAGCTACAAGTGAAGTGAGGCAAACCATGCTGACGACAAAGCGCAAGCCGGCGACAGTCGGCGAGATTCTTGTCGAAGAGTTCATGCAGCCGCTGGGGCTGACGCAAGGCGCGCTGGCCGAGGCCATGGGGGTCCAGCGCAAGCATGTCAACGAGCTGTGCAATGATCGGCGGAACGTGACGGCGGCGACGGCGCTCATCCTCGCGCGGGTGTTCGGCAACAGTCCCGATTTCTGGCTGAACGTGCAGCGACGCACCGACCTGTGGGAAGCGATGCACTCACCGCGCGAACGGGAGCGGATCATGCGGGCGCGCCGCATTCGCGCGGCCGCGTGATGCCTCGCCGATTTTTGTCGCGATCAGCGACTGCCGCACGCCTGCAAGCAGTGAGTGTTCTGTCGCCTCATGCCGGCTTGACTTACGTTACTAGCAGTAGCCGCGGGCACGGCAGATAAAACAGGACCGGAGCCGGACGGACTCACGCCGGCGGACGATAACAACGGCGGCGGAACGCAAACGACAGCAGAAGATCGGCCGCGCCGTCCTGACCATCGCGTGCATCATCGGCCGCTGGATCGCGCGGGAGCAGTGCCTGACCAGGACCAAGCCGTCCGCAGAATCGACAACTTGACGTATTCGGCCGCATTTGTGGCCGCCATTGCGTGTCTCGACCTCTATTGCGATGCACAATGAAATGCGCATAGCCTACGCCTCGGCTGTTGACGGTTCCCTTAGGTATCGATGTCAAGCGAGACGACCCCATCTCGTCCCCGCCCGCGCGATCCGCCCTGGCTGATCCGCACCTATTCGGGCCATTCCTCGGCGGCGGCCTCGAACGCGCTCTACCGCACCAACCTGGCGCGCGGGCAGACCGGCCTGTCCGTCGCCTTCGACCTGCCGACCCAGACCGGCTACGACGCCGACCATCCCCTGGCCAAGGGCGAGGTCGGCAAGGTCGGCGTGCCCATCGGCCATCTCGGCGACATGCAGGCGCTCTTCGAGGGCATCCCGCTCGCCCGCATGAACACCTCGATGACCATCAACGCCACGGCGCCCTGGCTGCTGGCGCTCTATATCGCCGCCGCCGAGCGGCAGGGCGCGCAGCGCCGCGACCTCGCGGGCACGGTGCAGAACGACATCGTCAAGGAGTATCTCTCGCGCGGCACCCACATCTTCCCGCCGCAGGCGAGCCTGAAGCTGACCGCCGACGTGATCGCCTTCGCCTGCCGCGAGGTGCCGAAGTGGAACCCGATCAACGTCTGCTCCTACCATCTGCAGGAGGCGGGCGCCACGCCCGTGCAGGAGCTGGCCTTCACCCTGGCGACGGCGATCGCCGTCATCGACGCGGTCAAGGCCACGGGCCAGGTGCCCGCCGCCGAGCTGCCGCAGGTGATCGGCCGCCTCTCCTTCTTCGTCAATGCCGGCCTGCGCTTCGTCACGGAGATGTGCAAGATGCGCGCCTTCGCCGTGCTGTGGGACGAGCTCTGCCGCGAGCGCTGGCAGGTGACCGACGAGAAGCTGCGCCGCTTCCGCTACGGCGTGCAGGTGAATTCCCTCGGCCTCACCGAGCAGCAGCCGGAGAACAACGTCTACCGCATCCTGCTGGAGATGCTGGCCGTGGTGCTGTCGAAGGATGCGCGCGCCCGCGCCGTCCAGCTCCCGGCCTGGAACGAGGCGCTCGGCCTGCCGCGGCCGTGGGACCAGCAATGGTCGATCCGCCTGCAGCAGATCGTCACCGAGGAGACCGACCTCTTGGAGTTCGACGATCTCTTCGCCGGCTCGCCCGTCGTCGCCGCCAAGGTGGCGGAGCTGTGCGCGGCGGCGAAGGCGGAACTGGCGCACATCGAGGCCATGGGCGGCGCCATTCCCGCCGTCGATTCCGGCTACATGAAGCAGCAGCTCGTCGAATCCAACGCGCGGCGCGTCGCTGCCATCGAGGCCGGCGAGCAGGTGGTCGTCGGCGTCAACAAATACCAGGAGTCCGCGCCCTCGCCGCTCACCGCCGGCGGCGACGGCGGCTTCCTCGCCGTCGATCCGGCGGCCGAGGCGGCGCAGATCGCCAGCCTGCAGGCCTGGCGCACCGGCCGCGACGAGGGTGAGGTGAAGTTCGCGCTCTCCGAGCTCGCCCGCGCCGCCAAGGAGGGCCGCAACGTCATGGCGCCCTCGATCGCCTGCGCCCACGCGTCGGTCACCACCGGCGAGTGGGCCGCCGCCCTGCGCGCGATCTACGGCGAGTACCGCGCGCCCACCGGCATCGCCCGCGCCGGCGCCGCGCCCTCCGGCAGCAACAGCCTGGCCGAGCTGCGCGCGCGCGTCGACGAGGTGTCGCAGAGACTCGGCGGCCGCCTCAGGATGCTGGTCGGCAAGCCTGGCCTCGACGGCCACTCCAATGGCGCCGAGCAGGTCGCCGTGCGCGCCCGCGACTGCGGCTTCGAGGTGATCTATGACGGCATCCGTCTGACGCCGGCGCAGATCGCCGCCGCCGCCGCCAAGGAGGGCGCCCATGTCGTCGGTCTCTCGATCCTCTCGGGCTCCCACGTGACCTTGGTGGAGGACGTGCTCACGCGCCTGAAGAGCGCCGGCCTCGGCCATGTGCCCGTCATCGTCGGCGGCATCATCCCGGCCGAGGACGCCGCCCGCCTCGAGGCCGCGGGCGTCGCCCGCGTCTACACGCCCAAGGACTTCGACCTGACGCAGATCATGCGCGAGATCCTCGACGTCGTGGAGGGAACCGGCGGCAAGGCGGCATGAAGCTCACCGTCCGTCCGCTCACGCCCGGGCTGTGGCCGGCGCTGGAGGATCTGTTCGGCAAGGCCGGCGCCTCCAACGGCTGCTGGTGCGTGTACTGGCGGCTCGGCGCCGCCTATCACAGGCGGCCGCGGGCCGAGAACAAGGCGGCGTTCCGGCGATTGGTGAAGCGCGGCCCGCCGCCGGGCCTGCTCGCCTTCGACGGCGACCGCGCCGTCGGCTGGTGCCAGCTCACGCCGCGGGCGGCGCTGCCATGGCTCGACCGGGGCCCGCGCTTCCCGCCGGTGGACGACCGGCCGGTCTGGTCGCTCTCCTGCTTCTATGTGCGCCGCGGCTATCGCCGGCGCGGCGTCACGGCGGCGCTGATCGCGGCGGCGGTGACGGCCGCGAAGCAAGCCGGGGCGCCGGCGCTCGAGGCCTATCCGGTCGACACCGGCGCGCCCGGCAGCACGGCGAATCTCTATACCGGCATCGCCTCGACCTTCGCGCGCGCCGGCTTTACGGTGGTGGCCCGCCGCGCGCCGCACCGCCCGATCATGCGCCACGACCTGACGGCGGTTTCGTGAGGAGGATTCGTCGCTGTCCGCGCGACACCGGACATGTGCATCGCCTGCATCGCCGGGGTGCGTCCTTCGACAGGCTCAGGATGAGGGACAATCTTCATGGCAGAAAGAAAGCTCCTCATCCTGAGCCTGTCGAAGGACGCACGGCGCTTGTCCGTTCGTGGACTGCAACGAATGACTTATCTGGGATAGCTCTGGGATAGCGGCGCTACCCGCCCGCCGCGTTGGCATAGTCGGCGAAGCGCTGCTCGAACACCATGGCCCATCCCTTGTCGTAGTTGTCGCGCCGGGCGGCGCCGGCCGCCCCGAGCTTCTCCCAGCCGGAATGAGTCAGCGTGACGCGCGTGCCCGCGGCCACGGGCGTGAACGTCACCTCGATGCGCTGCGCCTGCTCCGGCGCGACGTTGACCTGCCAGGTGAAGGCGAGCCGGTGCGGCGGCTCCCAGAGCTGCACGATCCCCCACAGGGTCTCGGCCCCGCCGGCGTCGCGCTCGAACACGCGGCCGCCGACGCGGCCCTCGATGGCGCAGCCCCGCGCATCGGGGCCGAGGCGATGGGTGTCCAGCGGCCACCAGGCCGCGATGTCCTCGGCGAAGCGCCGGAACGCCGCCTCGACCGGACAGCGCACCGTCACCGTCTTCACCACGGGCGGCACGGCAAAGCCCAGGACCTCGGCGTTCTCCGTCATCGCTTCTTCCCTTCGTGCTTGTCGGCGGCCGCGGCGAACCTGCCCAGCGCGGCGTGCCACATCTCGTCGACATAGGCGCGCAGCTCGCCCAGGGCCTTGGCGTCGGCGCTGTAGATCCGCCGCGTCCCGTCCCGCTGCTCCTGGACGAGGCCGGCGTCGCGCAGCACCCGGAGATGCTGCGAGACGGCCGGCCGGCTGATCGGCAGGCCGCGGGCGATCTCGCCCACCGACCGCGGCGCCTTGATCACGCGCTCGAACACCGCGCGCCGGGTCGGATCGGAGAGGGCGGCCAACGCCTGTTTGTAAGTCATTACTTATATTAGTCATGACTTACAGATATGTCAAAGGTTCGGAGATTGACGGCCGCCGAAATTCGGATTCTGCTCCTCGGCGCGAGTCGAAGGGTTGGGACGCGATGGAACCCCTCGTCGAAGTCAGCTCGATCGGCCATGTCATCCAGCTCTCGGTCGCGCCGGTCTTCCTGCTCACCGGCGTCGGCGCCATGCTGGGCGTGCTCACCAACCGGCTGGCGCGCACGGTCGACCGCGCGCGGGCGCTCGAGGCGCGTTACGAGGCGGCTCTCTCGGCGGACCAGGAGTCGCTGCGCTACGAGCTGAAGGTGCAGGCGCGCCGCGCCCGCCTGATCTACGTATCGATGGGCCTGTGCGCCCTCTGTGCGCTGCTGGTGTGCAGCGTCATCGTCGCCCTGTTCGCCAGCGCCTTCGTGCGCGCCGCCTTCGCGGTGCCGATCGCGGTGCTGTTCGTCGCGGCGATGCTGGCGTTCATCGGCGCCCTCCTGCTGTTCCTGCGCGAGGTGCATCTCGCGACCACCCACCTGCGCATCGGCCCGCCCTAGGCCTTAGGGTTGGATCAACGGGGTGCGTCCTTCCCCGGGTT
>JBFXDS010000010.1:0-126273 GCA_050180895.1 Dongiaceae bacterium | reverse complement strand
CGATGCTGGCGTTCATCGGCGCCCTCCTGCTGTTCCTGCGCGAGGTGCATCTCGCGACCACCCACCTGCGCATCGGCCCGCCCTAGGCCTTAGGGTTGGATCAACGGGGTGCGTCCTTCCCCGGGTTAAACCCGGGGACCAGGCTCAGGATGAGGGCCTTTCTTCGTGCCAAGAAGACTTCCCCCTCATCCCGAGCCTGGTCCCCGGGTTTAACCCGGGGAAGGACGCACAAGCGGGCATGCAACATCGATCCTGAAGCACGAAGTTCCAGTGGTCCCTGAGGGATCGGATCATGCCGCCAGCGTCGCCGCGCTCTCCGCCGCGCGCTGCAGATGGATGACGAAACGCGTGCCGCCCGTGGTCGGCGTGTCCACCTCGATGGTGCCGCCATGCTGCTCGATGATCTGCCGCACCAGCGGCAGGCCGAGCCCGACGCCGAAGCTCTTGGTCGTGAACAGCGGCTCGAAGATGCGCGGCAGCACGTCGGGCGGAATTCCCGGACCGCTGTCGGCGATCGACAGGCGGACCCGCGCCTCGGTCCGCTCGGTGCGCACGGTGATGCGGCGCTCGCGGCCGGCCGGCGGCTTCCAGCCGATGTCGGTCAGTGCCTCGACGGCGTTGTCGATCAGGTTGAGGACCGCGCGCCGCAGCCGCTGCCGGTCGATCAGCGCCAGCGCGCCGCTGTCGAGCTCGCGCGTCACCGTCACCAGCCCGCTGACGGCATGCTCGTCGAGGACATGGTTGAGCCATGGGTCGAGCGGCGTCGGCTCGCGCGTCACCTCGGCGCCGTTGGCGAAGTCGTGCAGGTCGGCGATAATCTCGGTGCAGCGGTCGATGTTGCGGTCCATGCGGGCGAGCGAGCGCTGCACCTCCTCGGCATCGGGGTTCAGGCGGCGGCGCAGCGTGGCCAGCGTCGCGCGCAGCACGGCCAGCGGGTTGCGCAGCTCGTGGCTCATGGTGCCCGCGACCTGGCCGAGGCCGGCCAGCCGTTCCTGGCGCGCGAGCGCGTCCATGGACTGGTGCAGCCGCCGCGCCATCTCGTGGAACGAACTGGCGAGGTCGCCGATCTCGTTGCCGGGCGCGGCCGGCACCGCCACCTCGAAGCGCCCTTCGGCCAGCTGCTCGGCCGCGTCGCGCAGCTGCTGGATCGGCCGCGCGATGCGGTTGGCGATGTACCAGCCGACCAGCAGGGTCAGCGGGATGGCGATGGCGCCGGCGATGCCGAGGATGAGCAGCACCCGGTCGATCGCGGTGCGCACCGCATCGTCGATGCCGGCGATGTCGATGCGTTTCTGCTGGATCACGCCCTCCACCACCTTGCCGAGATAGGCGTGCCCATAGCGCATCTTCTCGACCAGGGTCGGTACCTCCTCATGGCCGGCGCCGTCGGCGAGGTCGATGATCTTCTGGCCCTGCGCCACGAACAGGTCGATGCTGCTGGCGATCTCCGCGCGCGGATCGCCGGCGATGCCCATGCGGTGCAGGTTGCCGAGCGTCGCCACGGCGGCTGCGGAATCGCGCAGCCGCGCCTCGCGGATCCGCACCTCCCGCAGCGTCGCCTCGCGGTCGCCGGCGCTCCCGCCGCCGTAGCGCTCGGCCCAGATGTCGGCATAGGCGTGGGCGATGACCGCCTGCATGTAGGCGTGGCTGACGGTCTTCAGGTCCTCCAGGCGGGAGATGGCGGGCAGCGCGTCGTCGCGCAGCGAGTCGTACGCGCCGCGCAGCAGCCGCGCCTCGGTCCAGATGCCGATCAGCGCTGCGCCGGAAATCGCCAGCACGGCGACGAATCCCAGCATGATCGTGGTTCGTACGCCGGCCCTGCGCCCGCCTGCGGGCCGTGGCAGTGATTGCCGCATGGGAATTCCCGAATTCGCGTCCCTGCGATCGGCCGGCAACGGGCACATTGCCCTTCGGCCGGACGGTCACCGTGCAGAATGGGCCGTTTCACGTAAAACCTTGGTAAATACCCGGCCTCCGCGCAGCACGACGGAGCAGCTTGGCTTGCAGAAAGATGGGATTGGCACGGTGCGTCCTTCGACAGGCTCAGGATGAGGGGACATTCTTCGTGCCACCAAGACTGCCCCTCATCCTGAGCCTGTCGCAAGGACGCAGGGTGGTCGTGCAGCCCGCATCTGCGCGGGCGGGCGCAGCGTCGGTCCGCGATCCCGGCCGATGCCGATTCCGGCTGTATCCTGTGCCCGACTCATGTAAGACCTCCTCACATGAGCTGGTCCAAGGATGATCCGGGCACTGAGCGGCGCGGCTACCACCATGGCAACCTGCGCGAGGCGCTGATCCGCGCGGCGCTCGAGCTGATCGCCCAGAAGGGGCCGGCCGGCTTCACCTTCGCCGATGCCGCCCGCTGGGCCGGCGTCAGTTCGGCCGCGCCCTACCGCCACTTCCGCGACCGCGACGCGCTGATGGTCGACGTGGCGCGCCGCGGCTTCGAGCGCTTCGCGGCGGCGCTCGACCATGCCTGGAACGACGGCCGGCCCGATCCGCTCGCGGCGTTCCAGAATCTCGGTCGCGCCTATCTCGACTTCGCCCGGTCGGACGCCTCCTACTACTCCGCCATGTTCGAGGCTGGCCTGGCGCCGGATGCGGAGCCCGGGCTGCAGCAGGCCGCGGATCGGGCGTTCGCGGTCCTGCGCAAGGCGTCGGAGGCGGTCTGTACGCTGCTGCCGAAGGAGGACCGGCCGCCGCCCCTGATGATGAGCCTGCACGTCTGGGCGCTGTCGCACGGCATCGCCTCGCTGTTCGCCCGCGGCGACGCCGGCCGCCGGCGCCTGCCGATGGCCCCCGAGGATCTGCTGGAGGCAGCGGTCCTCATCTATCTGCAGGGGCTCGGCCTGCACGGTGCCGCGCGCGGCTGATCGATTTTTTTCGATTCCGTCTTGACAGCCGGCGGGGCTCGGTCCAGTTATGTGAATGTTACTTACATTGACATGGGGTCTGCAATGGACATCGTCGGAAAGCTGGATGACATCGGCAAACCCGCCTGGATCGGCGTCATGGTTCTGGGCTTCATCGTGTTCTGGCCCATCGGGTTGGCGATCCTGGCTTATCTCATATGGAGTGGACGCATGGGATGCGGAAGGCATGGCGGCCGCGGCCGCTGGTACGGCATGGACAATCGCGACGGTGGCGGCTGGACCGCTCCCTGGCGCCGGAACGAGTCGAGCGGCAACCGCGCCTTCGACGAGTACCGGGCCGAGACGCTGAAGCGCCTGGAGGAAGAGCAGCGCGAGTTCCGCGAGTTCCTGGAGCGTCTGCGCCACGCCAAGGACAAGGCTGAGTTCGACGAGTTCATGGCCGACCGCCGGCGCCGCTCGCAGGACCCCGGCCCGGCGCCGCAGCCCCAGGTTTGACCTCCGCGTAGTTCTTCCCTGAACTCTGCGAGCCCGCCCGTCCCTCGACGCGGCGGGCTTCATTTTTTTCCTGGCCGCCACCCTCACCCTACCCCTCTCCCGCGCGGCGGGAGAGGGGTAGGGTGAGGGTATCGCCGTTGCGGACATCGTCCGCCCTGTGCATTAGACTGGCGGCGAGTCGCGTCGTCGATGGAGACCGCCATGCCATCCGGATTCATGGGCCTCGTAAGGGGCCTCTTCGGCAGCAAGGAATCGGGGACGGAGTCCGCGCCGGCCGCGGAGGCGATCGAGCATGAGGGCTACCTCATCCGCCCCGCGCCGCGCCGCCAGGGCTCCAGCTGGCTCACCGCCGGCAGCATCGCCAAGCAGTTCCCCGACGGCCTGAAGGAGCATCAGTTCGTCCGCGCCGACACCTTCGCCGACCGCGAGACCGCCGCGACCTTCGCCGTCTCCAAGGCCCGCCAGATCATCGCCGAGCAGGGCGACCGCATGTTCGGCAGCTGACCCCGGCTGCTGCAAGACCATCCTGCGTCCTTCGACAGGCTCAGGATGAGGGGCAATTTTCCTGGCACGAAGAAAGATCCTCATCCTGAGCCTGTCGAAGGACGCACAGCGCCGGTCCTACTCTCCTGTGAGCTGTTGACGAGACTCGCGGGCGATAGCGGCTTTCGCCGGATGACGACAAGGAAGCTGCCCTCTCTCCGCGCCGCGGCAATGCGTCACGCCGCCGCCTGCGCGGCGTCGCGGCGGACCTCCTCCAGGATCCAGTCGCGGAATGCCCGGATCTTCGGCGAGCCCTGCCGCTCCTGCGAATAGACGAGCCAGCAGCTCGAATCGCTGCGGGCGACGAGATCGAACGGCTGGACCAGGCGGCCGGCGGCAAGCTCCGCCGCGAAGTAGGCCGGCGTCAGGATGGCGATTCCCTGGCCCGCCATGGCCGCCCGCCCCAGCATCACCTGCGAATCGACCTCGATGGCCGAGGGCAATGAGGGTTGCGGGTTCGGGATTCCCGCCAGCGCGAACCACTGCCGCCACCAGTCGTCCCGCCAGTCGAGCAGCGGCAGGCGCAGCAGATCGGCGGGCGCCATGAGCGGGCCGCTGCGGGCGATGAACTCAGGGCTGCACAGCGGCGTGAACTCGATCGGCATCAGCAGGTGCGCCTTGAGGCCGGGCCAGCGTCCATGTCCGCCACGGATGCCGAGATCGAACTCCTCGCGCGCGAAATCGACCACCCGTCCCGACGCCTCCAGCCGGACGGCGATGTTCGGATGGGCCAGCTGGAACGTGCCCAGCCGCGGCACCAGCCAATTGGCGGCGAAGCTCTGGATCGCCGTGACCGACAGCACGCCTTCGTTCGTCTCGCGCGTGGCGGCGAAGGCGGCCTCCATGCGTTGGAACGCCTCGGTCACCGGCGGCGCCAGCCGCTTGCCCAGCTCGGACAAGGCCACCCGTTTCGGCAGCCGCAGGAACAGCGGCGCGCCGACGCGGTCCTCCAGCAGCTTCACCTGATAGCTGACGGCCGCCTGGGTCATGCCCAGCTCGGCCGCCGCCCTGGTGAAGCTGCCATGGCGCGCGGCGGCCTCGAACGCGCGGATGGCCGAGAGCGGCGGCAGGTTCGGCATGCCGGATCACCCATAAGGCAGCCTTATGTACTTCCCCTGACTATCGGTTTGTCTGCCGGCTGCGTCCAGCACAAATTCACCTCATCGACATAAGCTCATTTGGGGCTCGCCAACGAAGCGGCCCCGGGGAGTCAGAAGCATGACACACGCTGAACTGTGCCCGTCCTGTGAGCGCCCGGCACCGCCGTGGCGCATCGTGTCGTTCCTCGCGTCCCTCTGGTCGCGCTGGCCGCGCCGGGCCGACACCCTCGATCTGGAGAGCACGCCCAGATATCTGCTCCGCGACCTCGGCCTGTCGGAGTAGCAGGCAGATTTACCAAATCCATGGAGGGGCGACCCCACGTGGTCGCCCCTCGGGTCTGCTGGGAGGATAAAAGGATGCGTTGCATACTCGCCTCTGCGTCCTTCCCCGGGTTAAACCCGGGGAAGGACGCACCGCGCTGATCCCAGCCTCCGTTATCGACCGAACACCGCGCCGGAACGCCGCTACAGCGTCAGCCCCTCCGGCAGCGGCTGGTTCGCCAGCGCCTTCACGCGATGATACGTTTCGAGGTCGCGCACCCACTCGTAGAAGATGCCCTTGACCGAGGTCACCGTGACGCCGGCGTCGCGCAGGCGCCGCAGGCCGTGCGCATGGTGCGGCGGCGGCGAGCCGCAGGCGTCGTCGATGACCACGGGGCGATAGCCGGCGGCCGCCAGGCCGAGGGCCGAATGCGCGATGCAGACATCGGTCTCCAGTCCGATGAGCACGAAGCAGTCGCGCTTGACCGCATCGACCGCGGCGCGGAGGTCGGCTTGGCCCATCAGCCCGAAGATGAGCTTGTCGAACGCCGCCGTTCCCGGCGACAGCAGGGCGGCCAGCTCGGGCACCAGCGGCCCGTCGCGCGCCACGTCCTCGGCGGTGGCGATGACCGGGATGTCGAGCGCCCGCGCCACGCGCATCAGCCAGGCGATGCGCTGCACCAGCGGGCCGCGCTCATGCAGCGGCAGCTTGTCGAGGAAGTATTGCTGCACGTCGACGACGATCAGGCAGGATCGCTCGCGTTCAATCAGACCGGCCTTGGTCAACTCCATCGCTCTGCGCCTATTCCTCCCCCGGCCGCGCGCCGCGCAGCCGCTTGATCTTCGACCGCCGCTGCTTTGACTCCAGCCGGCGCTCGCGCGACGCGCCGGTCGGCTTGGTCGGCCGGCGCGGCACCGGCGGCACGGCGGCGCGCCGGATCAGCTCGACGAGGCGCGCGCGGGCATCCTCGCGGTTGCGCTCCTGCGTGCGGTGGCGCTGGGCGGTGATCACCAGCACCCCCTCGGTCGTCAGCCGCCGCCCCGCCAGCCGCTCCAGCCGCTGGCGCACCTCCGGCGGCAGCGATCGTGACCGCCGCACGTCGAAGCGCAGCTGCACCGCCGTCGCCAGCTTGTTGACGTTCTGCCCGCCGGGCCCGGCCGCGCGCACGAAGCTCTCGGCGATCTCGTCCTCCCCCAGGGCGATGCGGTCGGTGACCCGGATCATGCGCGAAGGCTAGCGCCTGCGGCCGATGCCGTCGATCCGTATCCCGCATGTTCCCCGTTGTGTTCCCCCGGTCTCCCGGCTCATAGTGCCGCCGTCAAACGCCATTCGGGTCTGCTCGCTTTCCTGCCTCGTGCCTTGTTGAGCGCCGGACCAGGTGATGTCGCCCGAATGGCGAGATCCGTGTCGCAATCGCGCGCCACGGCACCTTGGTTCGGGGAAAATCTCCATGCCGACGGGCACTGTGAAGTGGTTCAACCCTGCGAAGGGCTACGGGTTCATCATGCCGGAGGACGGCTCGAAGGATGTCTTCGTGCACATCTCCGCGGTCGAGCGCGCCGGCCTCGGCTCGCTGCGCGAGGGTCAGAAGCTCAGCTTCGATCTCGAGCGCGGCCAGCAGGGCAAGGTCTCTGCGGTCAACCTGAAGAACGTCTGAGCTGTGTGGAGGCGGGGGCGCCGTCCGGCGCCCCCGTCCCGCCTGGAGCAACCGCCGCATGCCCAAGGAAGACCTGATCGAGACCGAAGGCGCCGTGTCGGAGTTGCTGCCGAACGCCATGTATCGGGTGCGGCTCGACAACGGGCATGAGGTGCTCGCGCATTCCTCCGGCAAGCTGCGGCGGCGCCACATCCGCATCCTCGTCGGCGACCGCGTCGCCGTCGAGATGACCCCCTATGATATGACCAAAGGCCGCATCACCTTCCGCCAGAAGGACGAGCGCGCCGCCCCCGCTCCCGCCAAGCGGCGCTTCACCCCCCGCGGGCGCTGACCGGCCGGCCGGCGGCGCGACCGCCGAATCGCCGGGTGACCTCGAAGGGCCATTGACTTCGCAATAAAAGTTCCTATTTTGTTCAAATCGCCTCTGGACATCGCGATCTCGGGGCGGCCGGTCTTTGACATCGTGAATACGTACAGCAGCGTTTGCCGCGTCCCGAGGCACACGGCGAAGCCATGCCCTCAAGCCGATGTGTCGCTGCTGCATGTCATTGGAACTTCTCCGCTGGGCATTAGGATCTGGACGAGGTAGGGGCGGCCCCCATGGGGCCGCCCGGCGATCGCCCTGTCACTCGGCAACCGGGCGCCCCCGCGGGACGCCCCTACAATCCGCCGGCTCCGCTGGGCATGGGGTCCATCGTTCATTTTTCGCAAGGGGAGAGGATTCACGCGGAGGCGCCGAGGGCACAGCGGCAGGCGCGACCCGGAAGTGGCCCCCAGCTCCGCGCCTCCGTGGCTCCGCGTGAGTCAATCCGCTAATCCCGCTGGGCATGGGGTCCATTGCTCGTTTTCGATGGTGGGAGTGAGCGCCGCCCGGCTAGCCGAGATTGGCAAGCCGGTGTCGTCATCCAGCGGCCGCCTCCGCTGGGCATGGGGTCCATCGGTTGTTTTTCGGCGCCGCGCCGGCCTGGCGCTCGCCGGCGATCAGACCCCGGCGCTGGCCAGGCCGGGATAGATGAAGCCGTGGGCCGGGTAGACCTTGCCGAAGCTGGCCCCGTTCCACACCCGCAGTTCGCTCCAGTCGTTGCCGGGTGAGATGTCGATCACGCGCACGTCGTGGGCGACCCGGCCGCGGGTCGCCGCGCTCGACCCCCAGTTGGCATGGGTGATGAGGATCTCGCGGGAATGGAGGATGCGGGTGACGACGGCGACATGGCCGAGGGGCAGGGCGCGCGTCCGCCGGAAGACGAGCACCGCCCCCGCCCGCGGCGCGCGGCCGCGGGAATAGCGGGCCGCGGCTTGGTCCCACCAGGTCCAGGCGTCGCCGCGGATGGCGACGCCCGAGACCAGGCGGGCATAGGGCACGCATTGCAGCGGTCCGCTCGGAATTGGAGCCAGGGCCGGGACGATGGCCGATTGCGGCGCCGGCGGCGGGTCGCGTCCGCCGCAGGCGGCGAGCGACAGCAGCAGGACACCGGCAAGCGTGCGACTCATCCCCTGCATCGGGGCGAGTATTACGGCCGCAGAGTCAGCCTGTCACCAGAAACCTCGAAGCCGCCGAGGCGCCGCAGGAAGCTCATGCCGAGGAGCGACTCGCTCATCTCGGCGCGGTTGACGCTGGCCCCCACGTCGGACACGCGCAGCCCGCCTACGGTCACCTCCCGCAGGGTCACCGGCGCGCTGCGGCCGAGGCCGTTGGCGGTCTCCGTCACCTGCGAGTAGTTCAGCGCGTCGAGGTCGAAGCCCAGCCGTCGCGCATCGGCCGGCGACAGCACGATCTGGCTGGCGCCGGTGTCGACGAGGAATCGGACCGGCGCGCCGTCGACCTGCGCCTCGACGTGGAAATAGCCGTCCCGCCCGGCGCGGAAGCTGACGGAGCCGTCGCCGTTGGCGGTGCCCCGCTGGGGCAGCAGCTCGCCCATCAGCCGCGGCGCGATCTCCTCGCGGAAGCTGTAGGCGATGATCAGCAGGAGGCCGATGCCGAGCCAGATGGCGGCGTTGCGCAGTTGCCGCAGCGGCTGCCGGCGGATGGCGAAGACGAGGCCGCCGCCGGCCAGCGCCAGCCAGCCGAGCAGGTAGACCAGCCGCGGCAGGTTGCCCGTGTCGTCGAGGGTGCCGGGGAAGCGGTTGGTCAGCACCAGCAGCAGGCCGGTCACGCCGATCGCAGCGACGGCAAGCCAGATCCAGACGGGCCCGCGAGACGCCACCGATACCTCCGACAGTTCGTTCCGGGCCGCGACTATAGCAGACCCGGCGATCGTCCGCCGTGGCGGAACGTGCAGGCCGCGGTTAGGTTGCTTGGTGGGACGGCCTGCGTCGGGGATGAGACATGAGCCTGCTCGACCGCATCCGCTATTGTCGGCACCGGGAGCCCGGCCGCTTCCGCCGGTTCGTCGTGGCCGGCCGGCCGGTCGGCTGGATCGCTCATCGCCTCGCCGACCGGTTGCGCGGGTTTCCCGACGTCTTCCTCGTCGACGACCGGTCGGTGCGTCTCGCGGACCGGCTCGACTCCTTCGACAGCCGCAGCCGCGCCGTGGCCGAGGTCGTCGGCCGGCTGCGCGAGGAGGGCTGGTTCCCCGGCTGGCGCGACGAGGCCTTCGCGGTGACGACGTCCTTCCACGCTCCGCCGCTGCTGCAGATGGAGCGCGCCGCGGCCCGCCGCTTCGGCGTCCGCTGCTACTGCGTGCAGCTCAACGGCATCGTGGCGGACGGCGGCGCGCCGCGGACCTGGATCGCGCGCCGCGCCCTCAGCAAGCCGATCGGCCCCGGCAAGCTCGACCAGATCGTCGGCGGCGGCCTGCCGGTGGGCATCAGTCTGCGCGACAACCTGATCAAGGAATGCGCCGAGGAGGCGTCGATCCCGGCGGCGCTGGCCGCCGCGGCCCGTCCCGTCGGCGCCGTCGCCTATCTGCGCCAGGAGGGCGACATCGCCGACGACGAGGTGCTCTTCAACTACGATCTCGTCCTGCCCGCCGACTTCGTGCCGCGCAACGCCGACGGCGAGGTCGCCGGCTTCGAGCTGTGGCCGCTGCCGCGGCTCAAGGCGGTGCTGAGCGACACCGACGACATCCTGTACGACGTGGCGCTGTGCCTGATCGACTTCCTGATCCGGCACGGCGTCATCGGCCCGGCCGATCCGGGCTATATCGAGATCGCCGAGGGCCTGTGGAGCACGCCGGCCGCGGGCGGGGAGGGGGCGGCGTGAGCCTGCTCGACCGCTTCAAGATCCTCAGGGCGCCGGACCTGTCGCACTACCGCCGCTTCGTCGTCGACGGCCAACCGGTCGGCTTTGTGCCCGCCGGGCTCGCCCGCCGGCTGCAAGCACACGAGGACGTCTTCGTCGTCGGCGACCGGACGGTCGGCCTTGCGCTGGGGCTGCGCGGCTATGCCGACCGCACGGCTGCCGTCGGCCGCGTTCTGCGGGCGTTGCAGCGGGACGGCTGGTTCCGCGGCTGGCGCGACGAGCCCTATCCGGTCGGATCGTCCTTCGACACGCCGGCGTTGTTCGAGATGGAGCGGGCCGCCGTGCCGTCCTTCGGGGTGCGCGCCTACGGCATCCACCTCAACGGCTATGTCGGCGAGGGGGCGGACATGCGGCTCTGGGTCGGGCGGCGCTCGCGCCGCAAGCCGACCTTCCCCGGCCAGCTCGACCATCTCGTCGCCGGCGGCCAGCCCGCCGGCCTCAGCCTCGAGGAGAATCTGCTGAAGGAATGCGCCGAGGAAGCGTCGCTCCCCGCCGATCTGGCGCGCCAGGCACGGCCGGTCGGCGTCACCTCCTATCTGACGGAGACGGAGGAGGGCCTGCGCAACGACGTACTGTTCAACTACGATCTCGCGCTGCCGCCCGATTTCGGGCCGGTCAATGCCGATGGGGAGATCGAGGAGTTCTTCCTGTGGCCGATCGCGCGGGTGATCGAGGAATTGGCCGCCACCGACCGATTCAAGTTCAACGTGGCGTTGGTCATCATCGACTTCCTGGTCCGCCACGGCTTCATCGGCCCGGAAGATCCGGCCTACCTGGAGATCGTCCGCAGCCTCCGCCGGCGGCCGGCCGTCACATGAGGCCGGCCATCGCCGCCGCGTGCATGACCTCGTTCGTGCCGTCCCAGATCATCTTGAGGGCGACATAGAGGATGATCACCAGGCCGACATAGGCGATCCAGTGATAGCGCTTCAGCAGGCCGGCGATGAAGGTGGCGCAGACGCCCATGAAGGCGACCGACAGCACCAGGCCGACGATGAGCACCCAGGTCGGATGATCCTTGGCGATGCCGCCGACCGCCAGCACGTTGTCGAGCGACATCGACACGTCGGCGACGACGATCTGCACCGCCGCCTGCCCGAACGTCTTGCGCGGTGCGTCGTTGCCCAGTTTGGCCTGCCGAGAGCCGTCGAAGTCTGCCGTCGGCAGCACGTCGCCGACCTCCTCCTCCAGCCGGTCGACCGCCTTCTCCTCCTGCCGCTGCAGCCGCAGCTCGCGCCATAGCTTCCAGCACACCCACAGCAGCAGGATGCCGCCGGCCAGCAGAAGCCCGATGATCTGCAGCAGGAGGGTGGTGGCGAAGGCGAAGATGATGCGCAGCACCGTCGCCGCCGCGATGCCGAGCATGATGACTTTGGTGCGCTGTTCGCGCGGCAGGCCGGAGGCGGCCATGCCGACGACCACCGCATTGTCGCCGGCGAGAACCAGATCGATCCAGATGATCCCGAGGAGGGCGCTCCAGAGATGAAAATCGAGACCGAACATTCAGTGAATCGGAAACATGGCGGGACGGTCTCTCTACATTGCGGCGACGGGCCTGGCTAGTCCGGAAACCCCGCCATGGCGCGGACCTCGGCCGGCGTTCGTCCGGCCAGGCGCAGCGCCCTCAGGGCGAGGGCGCCGTCGCGCTTGGCCAAGCGCCGGCCGTCGGCGTTGGTCAGCACTATGTGGTGTGCATAGGCCGGCACCGCCAGCCCCAGGAGCGCCTGAAGCAGCCGATGCAGATGCGTGGCATGAAAAAGATCCTCGCCCCGCGTCACCAGCGTGACGCCCTGCAGGTCGTCGTCCACCGTGACCGCCAGATGATAGCTGGCGGCCATGTCCTTGCGGGCCAGCACGGCGTCGCCCAGCCTGGTGGGATCGACCGCAACCGGGCCGCGCCCGTGCTCCTCCCAGCTTAGCGGCCCGGTCAGCCGGCCCGCCATCGCGGCATCGAGGCGCAGCGCGTAGGGCAGCCTGCGATCCATGCGGGCCGTCCGCTCATCGGGGGGCAGTCCGCGGCATGTCCCCGGGTAGAGGGGACCGTCGGGACCGTGCGGCGCGCCGGCTGCGGCGGCGACCTCGGCGGCGATGTCCTGGCGCGTGCAGAAGCACGGGTAGAGGACGCCCAGGCCGCGCAGACGGTCGAGCGCGGCGGCATAGTCGGCCATGTGCTCGGATTGACGCCGCACGGGGCGCTCCCACGTCAGCCCCAGCCAGGCCAAGTCCTCATACATCGCTGCCTCGAACGCCGGCCGGCAGCGGGCGGCGTCGATATCCTCGACGCGCAGGAGGAAGCGGCCGCCGGCGCGCATCGCGGCCAGCCGCCCGGTCAAGGCGGAGGCCGCGTGGCCGACATGCAGGTAGCCGGTCGGGCTCGGCGCAAAGCGGGTGACGATCATGATCGGCGGATGGCAGGATGGGGACGGCACAACGCGGGAGGGAACATGCCGAACCGCGACATCAGCGGCAAGCGCCTGCTGCGCGCGCTCGATCATCTCGGCGCCGCGGACGACGATCTGGCGCGGGCGATCCGGCTCGTCGGCGCACCGCCGCGGCGGCGGCGGCCGCCCGGCTTCGCCTCGCTGCTATGGATCATCGTCGGCCAGCAATTGTCGACGGCCTCGGCCGGCGCCATCTGGCAGCGCCTCGGCGACACCATCGGCGCGGTGACGCCGCAGGCCTTCCTCGATCTGTCGGATCGGGAGCTGCAAGCCGTCGGCTTCAGCCGGCCGAAGATCGCCTATGGCCGCGACCTCGCCGCCGCGATCGCCGAGCGGCGTCTCGACCTCGATGCGCTGGCGCAGATGACCGACGACGAGGTGATCGACGCCTTGACGGCATTGCGCGGCTTGGGGCGGTGGAGCGCGGAGGTCTATCTGCTGTTCTGCCTGTGCCGACCCGATGTGCTGCCGGCGGACGATCTCGCGCTGCTGACCGCGGCTCAAAGAGTAAAGCAGCTGGCGGAACGCCCGACAGCCGGCACGCTACGCCGGATGGCGGAGCCGTGGCGCCCCTGGCGCAGCGTTGCAGCCCGGCTTCTCTGGCATTACTACAGACAGGCGCCCGCGGCCGTCTGACGATGTCGGATCGCGGAGGGGACTGTCGTCACGGGGAGAAGAAGGCTTGGAGTCCGACGGCGTCGTGATCGGTACGCGAGAGTTCCCCGTGTGGCCCATGGGACAGGCCGTGCATCCGCTCGGTCACCGGACGATCGGACTGACGACGTTCGCCGATGCCACCGCGTTTCATCCGTCCTTGGTCTCGCGCATCCAGGCGCTCGAGAACGACCCGCGCTTTTCCGCGCGTCACTTCCGCGCTGGTGGCGGCACCAGGATTCATCACCTCGACCGCTGGGACTCGCCGGAGTCGGACCTGCTGAACGCCCGCGCCTTGCACATGGCCCAGATGCTGCTCGGCAGCGATACGGCAGTCATCGATCTCTCCTGGGCCACTGTGTCCCGCCGAGGCGACTATCTCCTGGCGCGCAGCCACGAACGCACGGCGGTCAGCGTCGTCTATTGCGTCGATTCGGGGGACGAGGATCCGATGGATCCGCTGAGCGGGAAGTTGGCGATCGTCGATCCGCGCGTCGAGGTATGCTGTCCCCTGCGCAAGGCGTCCGTGACCAATCCCCTGATGCCGCGCATGCCGCCGGGGACCATGATCGCGTTTCCCAGCGCGCTGGTCCATTGCGTCAATCCCTACACCGGCGATCGTCCGTGCATCACGCTCAGCTGGAACATCGACAAGGACGTCGTCCCCGGCTCGCCGTTGGCCGAGCGGGGGACGGATCGATACAAGACATCGTTCCAATAGTCGCGCCAGTCCGCGGCTCGAAGCAATCAGAACCGGGAAATCTCTGAATGCGTGCATTGATCGATCTCTCGGGACCTTCGTTCGGGCCGGTCCGCGGCGGCAAGCCGCGGGAGCTGGTCATCCTCCTCCACGGCTACGGCGCCGACGGAAACGACCTGCTGGGACTGGCGCCGCACTGGGCGCGCCTCCTGCCGGACACGCAGTTCGTCGCGCCGCACGCGCCGTTCCCATGCGAGGCCGCGCCCTTCGGGCGCCAATGGTTCGGCTTCGAGGACCGCGACGAGAACATGATCCTGGCGGAGACGCAGACCGCGGCCGCCATCCTCGACGCCTACCTCGATTCCGAACTGGCGCGTCACGGACTGAGCGAGGAGCGGCTGGCGCTGGTGGGATTCTCGCAAGGCACGATGATGGCGCTGCACGTGGCGCCGCGCCGGCCACGCGCCGTCGCTGCCGTGGTCGGCTATTCGGGCGCGCTCGTCGCGCCGCAACTGCTGCCGGCGGAGATCAAGTCCAGGCCGTCCGTGCTGCTCGTTCACGGCAACGCCGATCCGGTCGTTCCTTATGCCTCGATGGCGGCGGCGGGCGCCGCGCTCCAGGCCGTCGGCATCGAGGTCGCCGGCGAGACCCGGCCGGGTCTCGCCCACGCCATCGACGAGGAGGGATTGGCGCGCGGCGGCGCCTTCCTGGCGGCCGCGTTCGTCCCAACGACGACGTGACATTGGCGTGACTGTTCGGCGGCAGCGCGCGGACAGATTAGTCTAAAATCAATGATTTTGACCGCGCGCCGATGATGCACTATATGAATCGCATGCAACGGCGACATAAACGCAAATCTGTCTGAGGAGGGGCAGCGCGATGGCATCGCCCGACAGCTGCCCCGCCCTCGTTCTCAACGCCGATTTTCGGCCCCTGAGTTATTTCCCGCTGTCGCTGTGGTCCTGGCAGGAGGCTGTGAAGGCCGTCTTCCTCGATCGCGTGATCATCATCTCCGAATATGACCACGTCGTGCGCAGCCCGTCCTTCGAGATGCGGCTACCGAGCGTGATCTCGCTGAAGGAGTTCATCCCGCAGGCGCGTCGTCCGGCGTTCACCCGATTCAACGTCTTCCTGCGCGATCGCTTCTCCTGCCAGTACTGCGGCGGCCATCTGCCGGCGCCGGAGCTCACCTTCGACCATTTGGTGCCGCGGTCGCGCGGCGGCCGCACCTGCTGGGAGAACGTCGTCACCGCCTGCCAGGCCTGCAACCTGCTCAAGGGCAACCAGCTGCCGCAGGAAGCGCATATGTTTCCGCGCCAGCGGCCGTCGCAGCCGAGCACCTATGTCCTGCAGGAGAACGGCCGCGGCTTTCCGCCGAACTACCTGCACGAAAGCTGGCGCGACTTCCTCTACTGGGATACCGAGCTGGAGCAGAGTTAGCTATCAGCTGTCAGCTGTCAGCGATCAGCATTAGAATGCAGCGAGGTTCTCGCCGTTGCCTGATAGCTGACGGCTGAGAGCCGACAGCTTCTCAGAATCGTTCCGCCAGCCAGATCGCGAGCCGCGATCCGGCCTTGATCGTGCCCTTCAGCACGTCGTATGCGGGCGCCCGCTCGGCGCCCTCGGCGAGACCGAGGCCGCGGTGCTCGATCTCTTCGGCGCGGAAGTCCTCGATCAGCGCCTTCAGGTCGCTCTCCTCGTCGCCCAGCTGCGCTGCCTGCTTCGCGTAGTGCTCGTCGATGACCTCCTCGACGGCGACGGTGCAGGCCATCGCGGCCTCGCGGCCGAGCAGCGCCGTCGCGGCCCCCAGGGCATAGCCGGCGACATGCCACAGCGGATGCAGCGCGGTCGGTCGCACATGGCGGTCCACGATCATCTTGTCGAACGCGTCGAGGTGGCGCTGCTCCTGCGCCGCCATGTGGCGGATCGGTTCGGCGTCCTGCCGATGGCCCAACACCGCGAGCTGGCCCTCGTAGATGCGGCGCGCGCCATACTCGCCGGCGTGGTCGACGCGGATCATGCGCCGGATCTGGTCGTCGCGCGACAGATCGCCCGGCAGTCGGCGCCTGCTCCCTTCGCTCATGCCGCCTCCACGCGCCGCCGGCGCAGCGCGAACCACAGCGCAACGGCGGTCAATGCAAGGGCGTAGAGAAAATTGTAGCCCGCCATGGAGATGCCGAACAGCGACCACGCCACTTCGTCGCATCGGACCAGCGGCTGATTCATCAGCTGGCTCTTCAGCTCCTCGGGACTGAGCGTGAGGTCGAGCGTGCTGCCGCACTCCGCCGTCCCCTGCCACCACCCCTGCTCGACGCCGACATGAAAGGCAGCGATGCCGGCGTCGACGGCGAACGCGAGCGCGGCCAGCAGCAGGATCGCACGCAGCACCGCCGGCCGTGCGGCGGCGAGGATGCCGATGACGCCGAGGGTGGCCGTGATCCCGTAGGGGTAGCGCTGGTAGATGCAGAGGATGCAGGGCTGCAGGCCGCCCCAATATTGCGAGGCGAAGGCGACCGCAAGGCCGGCGAGGCTGGCGACGGCGACGAGCAGCGGAATGCGCCGGTCGACCGGCACGTGCGCCGTGATGCTTGCCATCTCGCTCATATGGGAATTCGAACTCGCCGGCTGGAGAGGCTACACGACATAGCGCGTGACCAGGATGCCACCGACGATCAGCAGCACGAACGCGGTGGTGACCAGCGTAAGCCGCCGCTCGATGAAGTCGCGGATCGGCGGCCCGAAGGCGCGCAGCAGGGCGGCGACGATGAAGAAGCGGGCCCCGCGCGTCAGGATCGAGGCGAGGATGAATACCGGAAGGTTGTAGCCGGCAACCCCGCTGGCGATGGTGACGATCTTGTAGGGGATCGGGGTCAGGCCCTTGATCAGGATGATCCACAGGCCCCATTCGGCGTAGGACGCCTGGAACGCGCCGAACTGGTCGCCGAACCCGTAGAGCGAGATCAGCCATTGGCCCAGGGTCTCGTAGAGATAGACGCCGATGGCATAGCCAGCGATACCGCCGAGCACCGAGGCGGCGGTCGCCACCAGGGCGATGCGCCAGGCCCGCTTGGGATCGGCCAGCACCATCGGGATGATCATGGCATCAGGCGGGATCGGGAAGAACGAGCTCTCGGTGAAGGAGACCACCGCCAGGGCCGGCATCGCGTGGCGGCTTCCGGACAGCTTTATGATCCAGTCATAGATACGCCGCAGCATCGGTCGCTTGTCCGCCTTGCCCTTGCCTGCGCGGGTGTAGCAGCGGCCGGCGGCGTCGGCAATCGCGGCTGCGGGCCAGCTTGCATCGTCGCGATGGATGTCTATGATCGGCCGGCCGCGCCGGGTGCGACGATTGTCCCGATGCGGCTTCCCGAATGCGAGCGTGGCGGAACTGGCAGACGCACGGGACTCAAAATCCCGCGCCCGCAAGGGCATGTGGGTTCGACTCCCACCGCTCGCACCATCCTGACACGATGCTGTCGGTAGCAGCTTCCCGGGCATGCGATTTCTGGCCGGTCGAATGTTTCCTCACAGGAAATTTCGTTTAATGTCAGTTGAAATTCACTCTTGCCTCTGCTAGATGAAACAAAGCTCGCTTTCGCGCCGCGGTGCGGCCCTATGCGGAGGATCGCGTCCATGTGTGGCATCGCCGGGATCTTGTTCAAGAAGCGAGGGTCGCGGGCCGAAGTCGGCCGGGCCCTGATCGACATGCTCGACGGCTGCCAGCACCGCGGACCGGATTCGACCGGCTTCGCGCTCTATCACGATCCGGTGCCGGGGCAACTGCGCCTGCGCTTCATCGTCGGCACCGGTACCGACGCCGAGATCGCCATCCAACGGGTCAAGGACAAGCTGCGCGACTACCAGGCCGAGATCATCGACGAGGAGCGGACCGGCGCCGGCTACCGCGTCGACGTGAGGTTCTCCGGCGATCTCCAGAAGTTCGCCTATGACATGGAGGAGGCGGCCAAGGTCTCGTCGATCGGCGAGAGCCTCGACATCATCAAGGATGTCGGCGGCGCCCATGACGTCGACAAAGTCTACAAGGTCGACAGCTTCGAGGGTACGCACGGCATCGGCCATGTCCGCCTCGCCACCGAGTCCGATGTCGCGCCGGAGGCATCGCATCCGTTCTGGGCGACCGGTTTCGCCGACGTCGCTATCGTCCACAACGGCCAGATCACCAACTACTACAAGATGCGCCGCCGCTTCGAGAAGCGCGGCTACAAGTTCAATACGGACAACGACAGCGAACTCATCGCCGTCTATCTGGCTGACAAGCTCAAGCATGGTTCGAGCCTGAAGGACGCGCTCCGGGACTCGATCGCCGATCTCGACGGCACCTTCTCCTTCCTGGTCTCCACCAAGGACGAGATCGGCTACGCGAAGGACCGGCTGGCGGTGAAGCCGATGGTGAAATTCGAGAACGACGACCTCATCGCCATCGCCTCGGAAGAGGTGTCGCTCAACCGCCTCTTCCCCGGTCGCGCGCTCAACACATCCGAACCGCCGCCGGGGACCTACGAGACATGGCGTCGATCGATCTGAGCCGGGTCTCGGTCACCGAGGCCAACGAGCTGATCCGCAAATACGGGGCCGACGGCGAGGACATCGAGGTCGTCAATCCCGACGCCCGCCACCACATCGGCGTCGGGCTGGTCCACAAGGTGCGCCTGCATGTCCGCGGGTCGGCCGGCTATTTCTGCGCCGGCCTGACCGACGGTCCGCGCGTCGAGGTCGACAATAATGTCGGCTGGGGCCTGGCCGACAACATGCTCGGCGGCTCCGTGGTCGTGCGCGGCAACGCCGGCGCCATCGCCGGCGTCGCCATCCGCGGCGCCGACGTCGTCGTGCACGGCAACATCGGCTCGCGCGCCGGCCAGGTGATGAAGGCGGGCACGCTGTGCTGCGCCGGCAACGCCAACTTCATGGCCGGCTACATGATGTATGGCGGCCGGCTCATCATCATCGGGAACTCCGGCGAGAAGGTCGGCCAGGACATGACCGGCGGCACCATCTACGTCGCCGGCACCGTGAACTCGCTCGGCACCGATGCGATGCTCATCGATCTGCCGGCGAACGAGGCGGACGAACTGCGCGCCTTCCTCGACAAGTACGAGATTCCCTTCAAGGGCGCGTTCCAGAAGGTCGTCAATGCCGGCAAGCGGCTGCGCTATCCGCGCACCGAGCCGCGCGTGCGCGTGATCCCGTTCTTCCAGGCCTCCGGCGACAGCGCCTACTGGAATCCCAAGGTCCAGGAGGACATCCATATCAAGGCGCAGATCGGCCGCTACCGCATCCGCGGCTACGGCGCCGGCCGGCCGCTGCCGCACGTCTCCGATCTCGCCTTCAAGCGCGACCTCCGCAACCTGCCGCCCGACCGCGACGTGGTGAGCAAGGTCAACATGCGCACCCAGCTCGGCGGCCGCTTCGGCGCCAAGCCGCTCGATCTCTCCATGCCCGTCATGATCGCGGCCATGAGCTACGGGGCGCTCAGCAAATCGACGAAGCTGGCGATGGCCATCGCGTCGCGCCTCTCCGACACGTCTGAGAACACCGGCGAAGGCGGCATGTCCGACGAGCAGCGGGCGGAAGCCAAGACGCTCATCTATCAGTGCCTCGCCGGGCGGCTCGGTTGGAATATCCACGATATGCAGCGCGCCGACGGGTTGGAGATCTACATCTCCCAGGGCGCCAAGCCCGGCCTCGGCGGCCAGCTCATGGCCAAGAAGGTGACGCCGGAGATCGCGCGCATCCGCGGCATCCCCGCCGGCATCGATCTGCGCTCGCCCTCGCGCCATCCCGACGTGCTCGGCGCCGACGATCTCGTCATCAAGGTCGAGGAGTTCCGCGAGGCGACCGGATACCGCAAGCCCGTCTCGGTGAAGCTCGGCGCCGGGCGCGTCCGCGACGACATCAAGATCGCCTACAAGGACGGCTTCGATTTCGTCGAGCTCGACGGCATGCAGGGCTCGACCGGCGCCGCCGGCCACGAGGTGCTGGAATATGTCGGCATCCCCACGCTCTCCGCGATCCAGGAGGCGGTGGACGCGCTGGCCGAGGTCGGCGGCACCAAGGACATGCCGCTCGTCCTCATGGGCGGCATCAAGGACGGCATCGACGCCGCCAAGGCGCTGGCGCTCGGCGCCCGCGCCGTCGCCGTCGGCACCGGCGCCATCATCGCCGGCGGCTGCATCGCCTGCCTGCAGTGCCATGTCGGCCAGTGCGTGGTCGGCATCGCCACCCAGGACCCCGAGCACGAGAAGCGCTACAACACGCCGGTCGAGGCGCGCAACGTGCACCGCTACCTCGAATGCCTGCGCTGGCAGCTGGCCGCGATCGCGCACGCCCACGGCTACCAGGACGTGCATGAGCTGTCGCGCAACGACCTCGTCGCGCTGACGCCGGAGGCGGCGGAGATCACGCGTCTGCCCTACGCGCCGGAATATCGCGAGCGCCAGAACGGCCTCGGCCTGCGCGAAGCGTCATGACCGACCCGACCAACGTCTACGACATCGACCGGGTCGCGCCGATCGATGCACCCCCGGAGTTCGCCGACGACGTCGCCGACGTGAATTTCGTGCCGGCGCCCTGCCAGGTCGCCTGCCCGATCGGCACGGATGCGCCGTCCTATATCGCCTATATCTGGGAAGGGAAGATCGAGGCGGCCTTCGAGGCCATCACCGCCACCAATCCCTTCAGCTCGATCTGCGGCCGCGTCTGCGACGCGCCGTGCGAGCCGGCCTGCCGCCGCACCGACAGCGACGGTCCGCTCGCCATCCGCAACCTCAAGCGCTTCGTGATGGAGAAGCTCGGCAAATCCCATCACCTGCCGCCGGTATCGGTGACGCGCAGGGAAACGGTCGGTATCGTCGGCAGTGGCCCCTCCGGCATGACCGCGGCGCAGGATCTCGCCGAGGCCGGCTTCGAGGTCCATGTCTACGAGATGATGAACCGCCTCGGCGGCATGATGACCTGGGGCATTCCGGCCTTCCGCCTGCCGCCGGGAACCATCGAGGAAGACATGCAGCGCGTCCTGAAGCGCTGCCCCGGCATCAAGGTCCATCTCAACTGCGCACTCGGCAAGGACGTCACGCTCGAGGCGCTGAAGGTGCGCCACGATGCCGTGCTCCTGACCATCGGTTCCTGGTGGGGCAAGTCCATGGGCATTCCCGGCGACGACCATCCGCAGGTGGTCGATGGCGTCGGCTTCCTGCGCCGGATCAATGACGGCGAGCGCCCGACCCTGCCGGAGACGGTGCTGGTCATCGGCGGCGGCGATGTCGCCATGGATGCCTGCCGCGTCGCCAAGCGCCTGTCCGGCTGCGAGAACGTGCAGGTCATCTACCGCCGCGGTCCGGCCGAGATTCCCGCCCGCAAGGACGAGCTCCACGGCGCCATCAAGGAAGGCATCGAATTCATCTACAACACCCAGCCCGTGCGCGTCGTGACCGAGGGCAACCGCTTCGCCCTGCGCTGCGTCGAGACCGCCCTGGGCGAGCCCGACATGGACGGCCGGCGCCGTCCCGTCGCGGTGCCCGGCAGCGAGCGCGACATCGATTGCGGCATGGTCATCATGGCCGTCGGCCAGAAGGGCGAATGCGAGGAGCTGGACCGGCACGGCCTGATGGATGGCGACCGCGTGCGCACGGAATGGAAGTCCATGCGCACGAAGGACCCGAAGGTGTTCGCGGCCGGCGACGGCGCCTTCGGCGGCTCGACCATCGTCAAGGCGATGATGCACGGGCATCGCGCGGCGTACTACGTGAAGTCCTTCCTCAACGGCGTCGCCGATCCGCTGCCCTACCGCACGCCCTACCGCACGCGCCGCGTGCCGGTGGCGCAGGACATCAACTGGGAGGTGTTTCCACGCCAGGAGCAGGCGTTCCATGGGCTGGGCGAGAACCCCGTCGCCTTCCCCGAGATCGAGTCGACCTACGACGAGAAGACGGCGAAGGACGAGGCCGCCCGCTGCTATCGCTGCGACGCCGAGACCGGCTCGCACGACTACAGCGTGCGCACGCGCGAGGACATCTTCGTCATGGCGCGCACGCGGCCCGACGATGCGGTCACGCAGAAGGCGATCTTCAAGAAACGCCTGGAGCAACGGCCGAACCCTTATCCGGAGGGCCACAAGCCCTCGCTTGATGACCTCGTGTTCCTGGCTGCCAATCTCTCGCGCCTGGTGATCGACCCCTATCGCGACGCTTGCAACATGCGGTCCGAGATCGGCGGTGCCTTCACGCTGGAGCTGCCGGTCATGGCGACCGGTTTCGACGATGCCTCGTCGGAGCTGAAGGGTGCGCTGGGCCAGGCGCTGACCAAGGTCGGCTCCGGCTATCTCGGGCGCATCCGCCTGCCCGGCGATGCCCCCTGGCTGCAGCTTGTCGTCGCCGGCGGGAGCGGGCCCGATCCCGCCGCGGCCGGCCATATCCATGTGCAGGCCGACGGTTTCAGCCCGTTCGAGCCCACGCGGATCGCCGGCAAGCTGCTGGGACTGGCGGTGCGGTCGTCGGAGTTGGCGGCGGCGATTCCGTTCGCGCTGGAGAAGCGCTTCGACTTGCTGCTGCTCGACGCCACGCCGGGTATCGTCCGGCCGTGGCCGGAGTTGGCGGCCGCGCCGGATTTCACGGTCATGCGCGACGCCATCCGCATCCTCCGCCGGCTCAACCGCGAGGAGGATCTGCAGCTGCTGTATTTCGGCGGGGTGCGCTCCGGCACCGATGTCGCCAAGCTGCTGTCGCTCGGCGCCAATGCGGCGGTGATCGGCATGTCGATGGCGTTGGCGCTCGGCGGCGAGATGATCGGCCCGGATATCCGCTTCTACGGCGACCGCAGCGAGGCCGACCGGATCGACGCCGCCGCCTGCCTGCTGCAGGCGATGTCGACGGAAGCCTCGATCATGGCCCGCTGCACCGGCAAGACAGATGTCCACAACCTCGAGCCCGAGGATCTGCGGTCGATCACCCTGCCGACGGCCGCGGCCACCGGCATCCCCCTCGCCGGCGCGCGGCGCCCGTCAGTGACATAATCCTCGGACGTCGAAGCCGCGGAAGACCGCCTTGATCGACATCAAGGCCGCCCGTTCCCGCCGCGCCTAAGAAAAGGGTGTCGGCGAGAGCCGACAGGGTCGTGTTTCGGCAATGGACGTTGTCCCATGCTCATGTGCAGTCGGCTGGCCTTTGCCGCAGCCTTGATCGCCGGTGGCGCGGGAGCGGCTTTTGCCGACAGCTTGACGGCCGACGATGGCCGATGGCTGGCGCGGGAATATTGCGCCGCCTGTCACCGCACGGCGAAAGACCAGCCGACGCCGCCCGCCGTCGCGTTCGATACCGGGAGCGGCATCGAGGAGGTCGCGGCGCCGAGCTTTGCGCGCATCGCGCGCGCGGACCGCGGCGAGGCCGAGCTGCGCCGGCTCATCCTCCTGCCGCACTATCCGATGCGCGAGCAGCAGCTCCTGCCGGACGAGCTGGATGCGATCCTGGCCTATATCCTGTCGCTGCGCGCGACCGAAGGGGCAACGGCGGGGTGGTGAATGCCGCGCGCGGATCCGCGGCAGCAAGAGAAAGGGACGAGCACGTGAAGCCGATTGCCGACAAAGCCGAGGTTTCCATCGACTTTCCCGACAAGGTCTATATGGGCAGTTTCGGCCGGGAATCGGGATTCGAGGTTCGCATCGAGCCCGAGGCGATGCTCCTCAAGCTCGCTCGCCGGGGCGAGCACCGGCGGATCGTCGAGTTCCATCTCCACTACCATCTGCTCGCGGACATCCTGCGGGAGCTTGCCGGCGCCGTCGCGGCCGGCTCGCCCATCGACGATCTGCACCGGTCGCAACTCGCAGACGCGGTTGCCGCCCTCCGCGCCGCTCTCGCACCGGCGCGCACCGCGCGCCGCCGTCGCCACCGCCCTGTTACAACTTGATGCAACTTTTTTCATCGTCGACATAGCGCGGGTACGGCGGCGGGTTATCACTCCGATCACGTCGAGTTCCGGTGGCTGAGTTTGGGTCTCCGGAAAGACCGGCCGGGGCCAGCGGAAGTGAGTGCGGGTCGCGAGGCCTCGGCCGGTTCACATCGGGGAGCGAACGCCACATTTCGAATTCGCTCCGTCATATTTCGGGGTTCGGCCCGTGAATCCAGGTCGGCGTATTCTCGCCAGCGATATCGAATCCAGACGACCGACGGCCGCCGATCTCGGGCGGCCGTTCGGCTATTTGCAGCCGCGGTCCGGCCGGACCGTGGCCTTAAGCCGACCTTACCGCTCCCGGCGGCGCGCTCGCCCGGCCGACACGCGCTATGGAACGGCGGTCCTGGCTGTCGCCCTGCGGCTGGAGGGGTTTCTTGCGGTTTTCGCGCCCTCTGTGACCCCGCGCACAACCGTTACCGGCACGCCGCCTTACATTTAATTAACCAAGGACTCACCACTTGTTAACGCGGCGGGGGTGACGATGACGGCTTGGTTTGCCTGGAAAGGATGGAGCACCATGGTCAGCCCAACGGTCCGCCTTGTTCCTCACGACCGCGCCGCTGAAGCTCAGCTCGAGCCGGGCCAACCCCCGGCGGTCGCCGGCTGGATGTCGCGCCTGCAGCGCGAGTTCACGGCCGAGGAGGCCGCGACGGCGGACGGCCAGCAGGGGACCCAGGTGGCCTTTCTCTCGCGCTGCGTCGTGTTGCAGGCCATCGGCGCCGCCTTCGTCATGGGGCTGTGGATCGCCGGCTTGGCCAGCAAGCCGTTCGAGGGCGACACGGCGGCGCTGTGCTGGATCATCCTCGGCATCGGCGCGCTGGGAATCGCCTGCGTGTTCCTGCAGCGCTGGCGCGACGTGCAGTGGCTGGCCACCCATGTCGTGCGCATCGGCCTGCTCGGCACCGTGGTCGGCCTGATCATCGCCTTCTCGGCTGCGGCCGAGGGCGGCTCGTCCAGCCCGGAGGAGATCAAGCCGATGATATCGGCGGTGGTCAACGGCATGTACGTGTCCCTCTACGCGACGCTCCTCGGCATCGCCGTCAACCTGTGGCTGAAGATCAACCTGCGGTTGCTGGGCAACTTCCATGGATGAGGAAACCCTCACCGTCTGGCTCGATACCGCCCTGCTGATGCTGGGCGGGTTCATCCTGATGACCGTGCTGATGTTGACGGTGGTCAACCCGCCGGCGCAGTCGGCGGAGACCGAGGGCGAGCAGTCGCCGGGCAACGTCATCATCGAGGCGCAGTGGCGCGACGGGCTGGACGCCGATGTCGACCTGTGGGTGGCGGCGCCCGGCGACCGCCCGGTCGGCTACTCCAACAAGAGCGGCCGGGTGTTCAATCTGCTGCGCGACGATCTCGGCAAGGCCCAGGACGTCACCGACTACAACTACGAGGTCGCCTACAGCCGCGGCATGCCGGCCGGCGAGTACGTCGTCAACGTGCACATGTACCGCGGCATCGGCGTGACCTATCCCGTCGAGGTGAAGCTGGTGGCCAGCGTCAAGCTCGACCCGCAGGACACGGCCAAGCAGCTGGTCGCCACGACCGTGCGGCTGCGCCACGAGAACGACCAGGTGACGGCGTTCCGCTTCAGGCTCGACGGCGCCGGCAGCCTGGTGGCCGGCAGCGTCAACAGCCTGTACCGCGAGCTTCGGGTGGCGGCGCAATGATCGTCTCCGCCGCCGTCTTCGCGCTGCTGCTCGGCGCCTTCATCTTCCTGGTCCTGCCGCGCGGCCGCCTGTGGCAGCGCGCGACCTCCGCGACCATCTTCCTCGTGCTCATCGCCGTGGTCTATGGCGGCTCGGTCGAGCTGCTGAGCCGGCCGAAGCCGCTGCGGCTGGAATGGCGCCACGCGGCCGAGGCCAAGGTCATCGGCGCCTCGCTGCGCGAGGGCGAGGGCATCTATGTCTGGCTGCAGCTCGCCGGCGCCGACGAGCCGCGCGCCTATGTCCTGCCCTGGGATTTGCAGATGGCGGAGCAGCTGCAGACGGCCATGCGGGAGGGCCAGGCCAACGGCACGGACGTGCAGATGTCCATGCCCTTCGATCCCGGCCTCGACGACCGTGAGCCGAAATTCTACGCGGCGCCGCAGCAGGCTCTGCCGGACAAGAACTATTCCGGTAGCGATCCCATCATCTATCAGCAGCCCGGCTCGAGCAGCTGAGCGCCGGCCGCGGTCGGCCCCGCGGCCGCTGGAGCTCACGCGTTCCGGTCGGCGAAAATCCAGACATGCTCGGGCGGGAACGCGACCCACTGGTCGCCCGACGGTAGCGGCCTGACTGCGCACTAGCGCCTCGATTCGCGCCGGCGGCGATGTATCGGTGCCGAAGCAAGAATCTGCGGAAGTCGTGTGGAAAACGCCCGACCCGCCGACGTCGAATCCGGAGTCGGCGCTTGACTTGCGTCTATTATTTCTATATTTTTGGAATAATGAAATCGAAGCAAGCCATCGATGCCTTGGCGGCGCTGGCGCAGGAGACCCGGCTCGGCATTTTCCGGTTGCTTGTCCGCCAGGGGCCCGAAGGCCTGCCCGCCGGCACGATCGCCGAACGGCTCGACATCCCGGCGCCCACCCTGTCGTTCCATCTGGCGCAGCTCAACCGCGCCGGGTTGGTGGCATCGCGGCGGGAGGGACGATCCATTCTCTATGCCGCCAATTATCGCGGCATGAACGCGCTCCTGACCTACCTCACCGAGGATTGCTGCCAGGGCCGCCCCGAGATCTGCACACCCTTCACCTGCGCCCCCCGCGCGCAACCGCAAATCATCGATACAGGAACAGATCGCCATGAAGCGCCTGCACGTGTCCGTCGCCGTTAGCGACATCCAGACGTCCATCGACTTCTATTCCACCCTGTTCGCCGCTCCACCGTCCGTCCGCAAGACGGACTATGCGAAGTGGATGCTCGAGGATCCGCGCGTCAACTTCTCGATTTCGAGCCGCGGGGCTCGCAAAGGCGTCGATCATCTCGGCATTCAGGTCGATGACGACGTCGAGCTGGCCGCCGTGGCGGAACGACTCGCACGGGCGGGGACATCGATCCACGAGGAGAAGGCGACGACCTGTTGTTATGCCCGGTCGAACAAGGCGTGGGTGCACGACCCCGAGGGCGTCGCCTGGGAGACGTTCCATACGTTCGGCGATAGCGCGACCTATGGGGAGGAGCGGGCGGCCGGGGCGTTGCGCCGCGCGGAGGCCGCCTGCTGCGGCGCGGCCGTCTGACGCAAAACCGTCACGCGACGGTGGCATCGTCTTGGCGAAGGCCGGCGGGTGCGCCCCGCGCGCCGGCCGCTGCCGCCATCGGGGAGGAGGCGAGCATGGTCGAAAGATCCTACAATGCCCTGTTCCTGTGCACCGGCAATTCCGCCCGCAGCATCATGGCCGAATGCATCCTGCGCCGTCTCGGCCAGGGCCGCTTCAACGCCTACAGCGCCGGCAGCCACCCGGCCGGCAGAGTCAATCCCTATGCGCTCGAGCTGCTGAAGCGCTTCAACCATCCGACCGACGGATTGCGCTCGAAGGACTGGGAAGAGTTCGGCGAACCGGGAGCTCCGCAGTTGGATTTCGTCTTCACCGTCTGCGACAAGGCGGCGAAGGAGGCGTGTCCGGTGTGGCCGGGCCAGCCGATGTCGGCGCATTGGGGCTTTCCCGATCCGGCCGCAGTCGTCGGAACCGAAGCCGAGAAGCGGGCCGCCTTTGCCGATGTCTACGGCCAGATCCACAACCGCATCTCGATCTTCGTCAGCCTGCCGATCGCCGCGCTCGACAAGTTGAGCCTGCAGCGGCGGCTCGACGAACTGGGGCGGACGCAGCCGGCCGCGGTCGATGGCGCCGCCTGAGCGGTCGGACGACGGCGCGGTGCCCGCCCTGCCGCGGCGGCTGGTCGCCGAGGCCCTGGGCACGGCTCTGCTGGTCGCCGTCGTCGTCGGGTCGGGGATCATGGGAGAGCGGCTGGCGCAGGGGAACGACGCCGTGGCGCTTCTCGGCAACACGCTGGCGACGGGCGCCGCCCTCGTCGTCCTGATCCTGGTGTTCGGGCCGGTGTCGGGCGCGCACTTCAATCCGGCGGTCAGCCTGGCGATGGCGGCGCAGCGGACGCTCCGCTGGCATGACGCCGCCGCCTACGTTCCGTGCCAGGTCGCCGGCGCCATCGCCGGCACGCTGCTGGCGCATCTCATGTTCGATCTGCCGCCGGTGTCGGCGTCGGGTCACGTGCGGACCGGCATCGGCGTCTGGACCGGCGAGGTCGTCGCCACCTTCGGCCTGCTTGCGGCGATCATCGCCTGCGGCCGCCGGCAGCCCGGCGCGGTGCCCTATGCCGTGGGCTTATGGATCAGCGCCGGCTACTGGTTTACCTCCTCGACCTCCTTCGCCAATCCGGCGGTGACGGTCGCGCGGGCGCTCACCGACAGCTTCGCCGGCATCCGCGCGACGGACGTGCCCGGCTTCATTCTGGCCCAGCTTTTCGGCGCGGTCGTGGCGGTCGCGGTTCTCGGCTGGCTGGTGGGCAACGGCCGCCGGGCCGTCGCGGATGCCCGGATGCTACAGGAGCAGAGTGTACGCGCCGCCCAGCAGCGCTGAACCCGCGAGCGTCGGCAGCATGCCGATGCCGAAGCGGAACATGGCGATAGTGGCGGCAATGGCCAGCCCCAGCGCGGCCGGGTCCAGGCTTTGCCAGGCCGGCAGCCACAGCCGCAGGCCGAACGCCTGCGTCGCCGTCACCTCGGCGAAGATCGTGTGCAGCGCGAACCAGACGGCGAGGTTGAGGATGACGCCGACGACCGCGGCGGTGATCGCCGACAGGGCGCCGCCGAGCGCGCGGTTCGCGCGCAGCCGCTCGACATAGGGCGCGCC
The DNA here is from genome assembly GCA_050180895.1 of Dongiaceae bacterium. Lineage (GTDB taxonomy): Bacteria > Pseudomonadota > Alphaproteobacteria > Dongiales > Dongiaceae > JBGPEQ01. The sequence goes on along the minus strand of JBFXDS010000010.1, from coordinate 97,486 downwards.
TAGGAAGATCCACAGGAAGGAGGGTGCGAAAGTGACCCACAGGGTGAGCAGCGCGGCCAGCGTTCCCGCGAGCCAGGGCGGCAGGAGGCCCGGATCGCGGTAGGCGGCGAGGAAGCCGACGAACTGCAGCGCGAGGATGAGCGGCCCGGGCGTGGTCTCGGCCATGCCGAGGCCGTCGAGCATCTCGCCGGGCCGCAGCCAGCCGAAGCCCTCGACCGCCTGTTGCGCAACATAGGCGAGCACGGCATAGGCGCCGCCGAAGGTGACCACCGCCATCTTGCTGAAGAACAGAGCGATCTGGCTGTACCCGTCGCCGCTCCCGCGCCAGGCGAGCAGAAGGACGACCGGTCCCAGCCACAGCGGCAACCAGACGGTGAGCACGCGCAGCGCGCGCCCGAGCGACGGCCGCATGTGGTCGCGCCCGCTGGCGCTCAGCAGATCGTCGACGATGCCCTCGGATTTGCCGGTCTCGATCCCGCCCGGCCCGTCGCCGCGGAAGCGCGCGGCGGCGAAGCCGATCACGCCGGCGCCGATGACGACGAGCGGGAACGGCAGGTCGAGGAAGAAGATCGCGATGAAGGCCGCCGCTGCGAGCGCAGCGGCCAGCCGGCCGGTGAGGGCGCGCCGGCCGATGCGGACCAGCGCGTCCAGCACGATCGCCAGCACGGCCGGCTTGATGCCGAAGAACAGCGCCTCGACGAGGTGCAAGTCGCTGAAGCCTGCATAGAGCAGGCTCAAGCCGAGCATGACCGCAGCGCCCGGCAGGACGAAGAGCGTGCCGGCGACGAGACCGCCCCAGGTCCGGTGCAGCAGCCAGCCGACATAGGTGGCGAGCTGCTGCGCCTCCGGTCCCGGCAGCAGCATGCAGTAGTTGAGCGCGTGGAGGAAGCGCCGCTCGCCGATCCAGCGCTTCTCCTCGACGAGGATGCGGTGCATGAGGGCGATCTGCCCGGCCGGCCCGCCGAAGCCGATGAGACCGATCTTCGTCCACACGGCAAGCGCTTCGCCGAACGACGGCAGCGCCGAGACTTTCCTGTCCATGGCGAGATCGGTCATCGCGGCGGCCATCCATGGGTCTCGGCCGCGGCCAGCCGCGCCCATCCGTAGAGGGTGTCGTAGAGCAGCAGGCCCTGCGCCAGCATCTCCTGATCGTCGCCGCAGATGGCCGACAGGCCCAGCGACATCGCCAGCAGGCCCGCCGCCTGCGGCGCCAGGTCGAGCCGCGCCGTATCGGCACCGCGGACGATCGTCGCCAGCCGGTCGAGCGCCGGCTCGGACAGGCCGAAGCGCTTCAGGAAGGCGTCGAAGCTGCAGAGCTCGCCGTCATGCGAGAACGCGACCCCGGGAATGTCGAACGGCACTGCATCGAGCTCCCGCGCCGCGGTCACGACGTGGTCGGCGGCGACGAAGAAGATCGTCGCCTCCGGGTCGAGGAACCGCCGGATCAGCCACGGGCAGGCGATGCGGTCGATCTTCGGCTGCTCGCGCGTGATCCAACGGCTCGGCCGCCGCTCGTCGTGGCGAGGCAGTCCGCCCTTCAGGATGAGGGGACCGCCCTCCTCGCAATAGGCGTCGATTCCGCCGGCGAGCAAAACCGCGCGGCGCCCCCGCACCCGAAGATGCGCGACCGCGGCCTGGCTCATCTCGTGGCCATGCGCGCAGTAGACGACGATGTCGGCATCCGCCGGCAGTTCGCCGATCCAGCGATCGGCATCGGCGAGATCGCGCCAGCGCGCCGTTGGAACGACGACGTCGCTCTGCGCAAAGGTCTGCCGTCGACGCACATCGATGACGATCGGGCACCGGCGCGTGCCGATGCGGCTCTTCAGATCGCTCGGAGCTATGGTGGAGATGGAGTCGCCCATCGCTCAATCCCTCCTGACACAGAAGGCATCGAGCGGTGCTTGGGCGCAGGCGCCTTGGGAAAGCCGGGAGACCGCGTTACCCCGACGCCGCGCAACCTACGCCGGCCGGTCGCAGAAAGCAAGATTTCGTGCGGCTGCGGCACGGCGCCGATGGCGCCGGCGCGACTACTTGCCGCCGCCGGCGGTGTCGTGCGTATCGCGCGTGAGATAGTAGGCGACGAGGATCGGGATGAAGGTGACGGCGATGACGAACACGGCGACGACGTTGGTCACCGGCCGCTGGCGCGGTCGCACCAGCTCGGTCAGCATCCAGATCGGCAGCGTCGACTGCTGGCCGGCGGTGAAGGTGGTGACGATGATCTCGTCGAACGACAGGGCGAAGGCGAGCATGCCGCCGGCCAAGAGCGCGGTGGCGATGTTCGGCAGCACGACGTAGCGGAAGGTCTGGAAGCTGTTGGCCCCGAGGTCCATCGACGCCTCGATCATCGAGGGCGCGCTGCGCCGCAGCCGGGCGATGACGTTGTTGTAGACGACGACGATGCAGAAGGTGGCGTGGCCCAGCACGATGGTCCAGTAGCTGAAGGGAATGTCGCCGAGATTGAAGGCGGCGCGCAGCGAGATGCCGGTGACGATCCCCGGCAGCGCGATCGGCAGCAGGATCAGCAGGGTGATCGATTCGCGGCCGAAGAAGCGGTAGCGATAGAGCGCCATCGCCGCCAGCGTCCCCAGCAGGAGCGCCATCAGCGTCGACAGCGCCGCCACCCGGACCGAAAGCCACAGCGCCGCCCAGATGTCGGCGCGGCCCCAGACGACGCCGAACCATTTGAGGGTCAGGCCCGGCGGCGGGAAGACGAAGCTCTTCTCCTCCGTGCTGAAGGCGTAGAGCAGGATCAGGGCGAGCGGCACATGCAGGAACAGCAGCCCGCCGGCCGCCGCGAGCCGGAGCCCGAGGCTGGCCTTCGTGCCGGCGCGCGCGCTGGCGCTCATCTGCTGGCCTCCGCAGCGCACGCGGCTGCGGCTTTACGATCTCGCTCGATCCGCTGTAGGGGCGAGCGGCGCTCGCCCGCGTTGCCGCCGATGCAAACGCCGACGTCGGGCATCGAACAGGGGCGAGCGCCGCTCGCCCCTACAAACTTCGGCAACCCGCGCGCAAAACGTCTACAGCGCATCGAAGGCCCCGAGGCGTTTGGCGATGGTCAGGTAGATCGCCATGATCGCGATCGGCACGACGGCGAAGGCGGCGGCGAGCGGGATGTTGCCGGCCGTGCCCTGGTGCAGATAGACGGCCATGCCGATGAAGGGCCGCGAGTTGCCGATGATGCCGGGAATGATGTAGTCGCCCAGGGTCAGCGAGAAGGTGAAGATCGAGCCGGCGGCGATGCCGGGAACGGCGAGCGGCAGGATGACGTGGCGCAGCGTGCCGCCGGGCCGGGCGCCGAGATCGGCCGAGGCCTCGATCATCGAGCGCGGCACGCGCTCCAGCGCCGCCTCGATCGGCAGGATCATGTAGGGCAGCCAGATATAGACGAACACCAGGAACGTGCCGAGATAGGAGGTCGACAGCGACGACCCGTCGATGACCGGCAGCGACAGCACGGCGTCCAGCAGCCATGTCAGGTGCAGCTGCTCGAGCACCCAGGTGATGATCCCCTCCTTGGCCAGCAGCAGCTTCCAGGCATAGACGCGCACCAGGTAGCTCGACCACAGCGGCAGCATGACCGCGAGATAGAACAGCGCCTTGGCCCGGGTGCCGGCATAGCGCACCATGTAATAGGCGATGGGAAAGGCGATCGCGGCGCAGGCCGCCGTCACCACCGCCGCCATCGCCGCCGTGCGCCAGATCACGCCCAGATTGCCCGCCGTGAACAGCTCGCCGAAGGTCTGCAGCGTGAATTCGTGGACGACCTGGCCGGTGAATTCGTCGATGCGGAAGAAGCTCTGCAGCAGCAGGGCGAAGAGCGAGCCGAGATAGATGATGCCGAGCCACAGCAGCGGCGGCGCCAGCAGGAGCAGCAGCACGAGGCGCGGCCGCAGATAGAGGAAGGTCGACAGCCGGCGCAGCGGCGCGCCGCCCGCCGCCTCCGGCGATGCCGCGGCCGCCGCCGTCATCGGCCGGGGCCGATCGGCTGTACCTGGCGCCGCGGCCAGACCAGGCGGACCGGCAGGCCCTGCTGCGGCACGGCGGCGACATTCGGCGCGTCGCGGTTCTGTTCGATCACCGTGAGTTCGCCGCCGTCGTCGAGCGCGACGTTGTAGCGCGTGCTGGCGCCGAGATAGAGCAGGCTGTCGATGCGGCCCGCCGCGCTGAAGCAGTCGGCGGGCACCGCCGCGTCCGGCGACTGCATGCGGATCTTCTCCGGCCGGATCGAGAAGGCGGCGGGCGAGCCGGCGATGGACTGCGCCACGGCGCCATCGAGGATGTTGGAGACGCCGACGAAGCCGGCGACGAAGGCCGAGGACGGCCGCTCGTAGATCTCGGCGGGGGTGCCGATCTGCTCGATGCGGCCCTTGTTGAACACGGCGATGCGGTCGCTCATGCCGAGCGCCTCGCCCTGGTCGTGGGTGACGTAGATGAAGGTGATGCCGACCCGGCGCTGGATCGCCTTCAGCTCCACCTGCATCTGCTCGCGCAGCTTGAGGTCGAGCGCGCCCAGCGGCTCGTCGAGCAGCAGCACGCTCGGCTGGTTGATCAGCGCGCGCGCCAGCGCCACGCGCTGCCGCTGGCCGCCGGAGAGTTGACCCGGCTTGCGCCCGGCCATGTCGGCGAGCGCAACCATCTCCAGCATCTCCCGGGCTCGCCGCGCCCGCTCGGCCCGCGGCACCTTGCGGATCATGAGGCCGTAGGCGACGTTCTCGCCCACGGTCATGTGCGGGAACAGCGCGTAGTCCTGGAACACGGTATTGACGTCGCGCTCATAGGGCGGGACGCCCGTCATCGGCTTGCCGTGCAGCAGGATGTCGCCGCGGGTCGGCTGCTCGAAGCCGGCGATGAGGCGCAGGCAGGTTGTCTTGCCCGAGCCGGACGGCCCGAGCATGGCGAAGAACTCGCCGTCGGCGATGGCGAAGCTCACCTCGTCCACCGCGCGCACCTCGCCGAAATGGCGACTGACTCCGGCGAAGCGGACGGCGATGGAATTGTCTGCCATGAGATCGGCGACGGCGCTGGGTTGTGGCGTTCTCCCTCACCCTATCCCTCTCCCGCAAGCAAGCGGGAGAGGGGACTCGGCTGTGCCGTTGCTCGATCAGTCCCCTCTCCCGCATCAGCGGGAGAGGGTAGGGTGAGGGGCGTCGTCAGCGCCCGCCGAGGATGGCGATGTAGTCGGACACCCAGCGATAGTAGGGCACGCACTCCTTGCCGCCCTTGGGATCGCCGCAATTGGCGGTCGGCGTTTTCCAGAAGGCGATCTTGTCGAAGTTGCCGAAGCCGTTGGTGTCGCAGCCGCCGTCGCCGAGCAGCGCGTTGCCCTTGCAGGCCGCGGGCACCGACGGGACCGAGCTGAACCAGGCCGCCAGATCCCCCTGCACCTTCGGGCTGATCGAGTGCTCCATCCACATGTAGGCGCAATTGGGGTGCGCGGCCTCGGCATGCAGCATCGTCGTATCGGCCCAGCCGGTGGCGCCTTCCTCGGGAACGGTGCTGGCGATCGGCTGGTTGTCGGCCTTCAGCAGGTTGACCTGGAACGGCCAGGACGAGGAGACGGCGACGCCCTCGTTCTTGAAATCGTCGATCTGCACGAAGGCATCATGCCAGTAGCGGGCGACGAGCTGACGCTGCTGGCGCAGCAGGTCGAGCGCCGCCTTGTACTGGTCCTCGTTCAGCGCATAGGGATCGGTGATGCCGAGCTCCGGCTTGTGGTGCTTCAGGTAGAGCGCGGCGTCGGCGACGTAGATGGGGCCGTCGAAAGCCTGCACGCGGCCGGAATTGGACTTGCCGTCCGGCAGCGTCGTCTCGTTGAACACGACGCTCCAGCTCGTCGGTGCCTCCTTGAACACGTTGGTGTTGTAGGCAAGCACGTTCGAGCCCCACTGGTAGGGCACGCCGTAATGCTTGCCCTCGACGGTGTGCCAGGGGGCGTTCTGCAGCCGCTCGTCCACGGTGTTGTAGCTGGGGATCAGGTCGACGTTGACCTCCTGCACGCGCTTGCCCGCGATCAGCCGCAGGCTGGCGTCGCCCGAGGCGGTGACGAGATCGAAGCCGCCCTCGTTCATCAGCGCCACCATCTCGTCGGAGGTGTTGGCGGTCTTGACGTTGACCTTGCAGCTCGTCTTCGCCTCGAAGTCGGTCACCCAGTCGAAGTTCTTGTCGGTGTCGCCGCGCTCGATGTAACCGGGCCAGGCGACGATATCGACCTGCCCCTCGCCGGCGCCGAGGCTGGTCGGCATGTCGGCCCGGGCCGTGCCGCCGGCAAGCCCGAGGATGGCGACCGCCGCCGCGCCGCCCAGCGCGGAGGCCCAACGGGTTCTCCCTGTCATCTTGGATCTCCTATCTTTTCAGCAGGGTTTCGATGCACGCATTCTTGATCGTTTGGTCAAGGCTAGCGCGCCCGACCGGCAGTCCACAAGCGCCATTCGGTCAGGCCGCCACCGTCTCCCATCCGCCCGTCCTGGCCGAGCGGAACAGCGCATCGATGACGCGCATGTTCTGCACCGCGTTCTCCAGCGGGAACTCGACCGGCTTGCCAGAGCGCACCGCCTCCGAGAACAGATCGCCCTGGATCGCATACTGATCGCAGACGGCGAACGTCTCCTCGCGCGCCGAGGCATCGCCGAGCTGGCTGCCGTCGTCGACGAAGATGCGGCAGGGCCGGTCGGGCGGCGCGTTGAAGGGAATCTCGATCTCGATGCGGCCTTTGGTGCCGAGGATCTGCATGCGCTGATAGGGCACCAGCTGGGTCGAGCACATGAAGCTGGCCTGGCCCTTGGGGTAGTCGAGGATGGCGCTGGCCAGCCGGTCGACCTTCAGGACGGGATCGCGCTCGATGAGCGCGACCACGCGCGTCGGCTCGGCCTCGAACAGGAAGCGCGAGGTGACGATCGGATAGCAGCCGATGTCGTAGAGTCCGCCGCCGCCGATGTCGGCCTTGTTGCGCACGTTCTGCGGGTCGGTGAGGAAGTAGCTGAACAGGCCCTGGACGGCGCGCAGCGCGCCGATCCGGCCCTGGCGCACCAGCTCGCGCGCGCCCAGCCACTGCGGATGGCTGCGCACCATGAAGGCCTCGGTGATCAGCTTGCCGGTGCGGTCGCGGGCCGCCACCAGCTGCTGCGCCTCCCGGGCATCGAGGGCGATCGGCTTCTCGCACAGGACATGCTTGCCGGCTTCCGCCGCCTTGATCGACCAGGGCACATGCAGGTGGTTGGGCAGCGGGTTGTAGACCGCCTCGATCTCGGGATCGGCGAGCAGCGCCTCGTAGGAGCCGTAGGCCTTGGGAATGTTGAGCTTCTCGGCCCAGCGCCGGGCCAGCGCCAGGTCGCGCGAGGCAATCGCCCGGATGTGGCAATGCTTGCTCTTCTGCATTGCCGGGATGACCTTCTCGACGCCGATCTTGGCGGTGCTGATGATGCCCCAGGTCACCGGCTGCATGGCATCCTCCCCGTCGCGTTGGATGAGGGGCCGAGGTTAGCGCGCGGCGTGCAGGGCCCACAACGTCAGAGTCCACAGCGCGACGGCGCCCGCCTGGTGGGCGGCGGCCAGCGGGATCGGCACCGCCAGCAGCAGCGTGGCGACGCCGAGGCCGGCCTGCAGCAGCGCCATGGCGGCGAGCAGATCGATCTGCCGCGCGGCCGTCGCCGCGCGGAACCGCCGCAGCCACAGGGCGACGATCGACACCACCGCCGCCATCGCCAGCCAGCGATGGATGAACTGCGCCGTTACCGGGTCCTCGAAGGGGCTGATCCAGGTGGCGAAGGCGTCGCCCGGGATCCACCGCCCGCCCATCAGCGGGAAGCTGTTGTAGACCAGCCCGCCGTCGAGCCCGGCGACGAAGGCGCCGAAGGTGAGCGTCGGCAGGAGCAGCGCGGCGACCGCCAGCAGGTGGCGGCGCAAGGGCGCGGCGCGCGGCGGTGCCGGCCGCCGCCGCAGCAGGGTCAGGGCGATCCAGAACATGTAGGAGTAGATCGCGAGCGCGGCGAGGAAATGCACGACCAGCCGGTATTGGCTCACGTCGGTGCGGACGCTGAGCCCGCTCGTCACCATGTACCAGCCGAGCGCGCCCTGCAGGCCGCCGAGCAGGAACATGGCGATCAGGTGCGGCGCCAGCCCGCGTCGGACCCGCCCGCGCAGGAGGAACACCAGTAGCGGCACGGCGAACACGATGCCGATCAGGCGCGCCCACAGCCGGTGGACGTACTCCCACCAGAAGATGGTCTTGAACGCGGCCAGGATCATGCCGCGGTTGACCTCCCGGTATTCCGGGATCTGCCGGTAGAGCTCGAACTGCCGCTCCCATTCGGCCTCCGAGAGCGGCGGCAGGACGCCGGCGACCGGCCGCCATTCCGTGATCGACAGGCCGGACTCGGTGAGCCGCGTGATCCCGCCGATGACGACGACCGCAAAGACCATGGCGCAGCAGACCAGGAGCCAGAGGCCGATCGCCCGGTCGGCGGCATGCGTGCCGGAGGGAGTGTCGAACGCCGCGGCCATGCGCCTCTACGATTTGCGGCGCTTGAGCGTACTCGCATCGGCACCCCCCACCCTACCCTCCCCCTCAAGGGGGGAGGGACGCCCATTGTGTGCGCACCATTCCCTCCCCCCTTGAGGGGGAGGGTTAGGGTGGGGGGTCGCGCGGCAGTGCAAACGAATGCGCCCTTTCCGCGGAGAACGACGTTGGAGAAAGACGGGACGCTTCTACCCGCGCCCCTGCCGGCCGGCAAGGACGCAGGCATGCGGCCTTCGGGCGCGGGCGGCTATTGCAGGGTCAGGCAGGAATTGGCGAAGCGGAACTCGGCCGGCTTGATCAGCCCGACCGATGCGACGCGGACCGAATGGAGCTTTCCGTCCAGGCTGCGCGACCAGAAATCGAGGAACCGGCACAGCACCGGAAAGCGCGGCGCCATATCCAATTCCTGCCAGATGTAGGACTGCAGCAGGTGAGGGTGGTCGGGCAGGTGGTAGAGGATCTCGGCCGTCGTCAGGCGATAGCTCTGCAGCTGCTTTGCGAAGTTTCCCATGATGTTGCTCGCACCGTTTGCGCTGGGAATCAACGTCCTGTCGTTTAACTATGTTGCCGCAGTGCAGTTAAAAATCAATGAAAACAACATACTAGCAGCCCGCCGGCCGGATTGCTGCCAGCCGGGCCAGGGTGTTGCTTGACTCCCGCCAAGTTTGCGCCTAAATCCCTGGCACTCAGCGCGAGGGAGTGCTAGCAAGGTCCCGCGCGCGGTCTCTGGCCACGCCAGAGAAACAAACCAAATCAGTTATTTATGGAGGGTTGCGCAATGAAGTTCCGTCCGTTGCACGATCGGGTGGTGGTCCGCCGGATCGAGCAGGAAGCCAAGACCGCTGGCGGCATCATCATCCCGGACACCGCGAAGGAGAAGCCGCAGGAGGGCGAGATCGTCGCCGTCGGTCCGGGCGGTCGCGATGAGTCGGGCAAGCTGATCCCCATCGACGTCAAGGCGGGCGACCGGGTGCTGTTCGGCAAGTGGTCGGGCACCGAGGTCAAGATCGACGGCGAAGAGCTGTTGATCATGAAGGAGTCCGACATCATGGGCGTCATCGAGGGCAGCACCGCCAAGAAGAAGGCCGCGGCCTGATTTCCCGAAAACGAGAAACACAAATTAGCAAGAGAGAATTGAGAGGAGTTTGAAGCTATGGCAGCGAAAGACGTCAAGTTCGCCGGCGATGCCCGCTCGCGCATGCTGCGCGGCGTCGACATCCTGGCCGACGCCGTGAAGGTGACGCTGGGCCCGAAGGGCCGCTGCGTCGTGCTCGACAAGTCGTTCGGCGCGCCGCGCATCACCAAGGACGGCGTCACCGTCGCCAAGGAGATCGAGCTCGCCGACAAGTTCGAGAACATGGGCGCGCAGATGGTCCGCGAGGTCGCCTCGAAGACCAATGATCTCGCCGGCGACGGCACCACGACCGCGACCGTGCTCGCCCAGGCGATCGTCCGCGAGGGCGTGAAGGCGGTGGCCGCCGGCATGAACCCGATGGACCTCAAGCGCGGCATCGACATGGCCGTCGAGACGGTCGTCGACGACGTGCAGAAGCGGTCGAAGAAGGTCTCCACCTCCGAGGAGATCGCGCAGGTCGGCACCATCTCGGCCAACGGCGACCGCTCGATCGGCGACATGATCGCCCAGGCGATGCAGAAGGTCGGCAACGAGGGCGTGATCACGGTCGAGGAGGCGAAGAGCCTGGAGACCGAGCTCGACGTCGTCGAGGGCATGCAGTTCGACCGCGGCTATCTCTCCCCGTACTTCATCACCAACGCGGAGAAGATGCTGGCCGAGCTGGAGAACCCCTTCATCCTGCTGCATGAGAAGAAGCTGTCGGGCCTGCAGGCCATCCTGCCGCTGCTCGAATCGGTGGTGCAGTCCGGCCGGCCGCTGCTGGTCGTCGCCGAGGACGTCGAGGGCGAGGCGCTGGCCACGCTCGTCGTCAACAAGCTGCGCGGCGGCCTGAAGGTCGCGGCCGTGAAGGCCCCGGGCTTCGGCGATCGCCGCAAGGCGATGCTCGAGGACATCGCCATCCTGACCGGCGGTCAGGTGATCAGCGAAGACCTCGGCATCAAGCTCGAGAACGTCACGCTCGACATGCTCGGCAAGGCGAAGAAGGTGGTGATCGAGAAGGAGAACACCACCATCATCGAGGGCGCCGGCAAGAAGAAGGAGATCGAGGGCCGCTGCAACCAGATCCGGGCGCAGATCGAGGAGACCACCTCGGACTACGACCGCGAGAAGCTGGCCGAGCGGCTGGCGAAGCTGGCGGGCGGCGTGGCCGTCATCCGCGTCGGCGGCGCCACCGAGGTCGAGGTGAAGGAGCGCAAGGATCTCGTCGACGACGCGATGCATGCGACCCGCGCCGCGGTCGAGGAGGGCATCGTCGCCGGCGGCGGCGTCGCGCTCCTGCACGCGGCCAGGGCGCTCGATAAGCTGAAGCCGGCGAACGACGACCAGAAGGTCGGCATCGACATCGTCCGCAAGGCGCTGCCCTATCCGACGCGCCTGATCGTCGAGAACGCCGGCACCGATGGCGCCATCGTCGTCGGCAAGCTGCTCGAGAGCAAGAGCACGAACTACGGCTACGATGCGCAGAAGGGCGAGTACACGGATCTGGTGAAGGCCGGCATCATCGACCCGACCAAGGTCGTGCGCTGCGCCCTCCAGGACGCCTCGTCCGTCGCGGGCCTGCTGATCACGACCGAGGCGATGGTCGCCGACCGGCCGGAGAAGAAGGCCCCGCCGATGCCGGGTGGCCATGGCCACGGCGGCATGGGCGACATGGACTTCTAATCATCGCAACGTCGGGGCGGCCCACGGGGGCCGCCCCTCGCTCAGATTTCAGGGGCGGCCATCCGGCCGCCCCTTCTTTTTTGCGCCCTAGAGGAGTCTGGGATCAATATGGTGCGTCCTTCCGACAGGCTCAGGATGAAGGCCATTCTTCGTGCCACACAAAGAGTATCCCCCATCCTGAGCCTGTCGAAGGACGCACGGCGCTTATGCAGGCGTCTCGGGCATGGTGTACTAACGTGAGGCGCTCCACCCACCGCCGAGGGAGAGTCACCGTGAAAGCATCCGATCTGCTCGTCCGCTGCCTGGAGACGGAAGGCATCACGCACGTCTTCGGCGTGCCCGGCGAAGAGAACGCCGACATCATGATGTCGCTGCAGGCGTCGCCGATCCGCTTCGTTCTCACGCGCCACGAGCAGGGCGCCGCCTTCATGGCCGAGGTCTATGGGCGCCTCACCGTCAACCCCGCGGTCTGCCTCGGCACGCTCGGCCCGGGCGCCACCAACCTGATCACCGGCGTCGCCGACGCCAACATGGACCGCGCGCCCATGCTCGTGCTCACCGGCCAGGGAGCCACCACGCGCCAGCACAAGGAGAGCCACCAGATCATGGACGTGGTGGAGATGTACCGCCCCGTCACCAAATGGGCCGTGAGCATCCGCCACCCCGACAGCATCCCGGAGATCGTGCGCAAGGCCGTGCGCGTCGCCCGCAGCGAGAAGCCCGGCGCCGTCCATATCGAGCTGCCGGAGGACATCGCCAAGCTCGAGGCCAAAGCGGAGCCGCTGGCGCCGCACCGCTTCCGGCGGCCGGTTCCGGACGAGACGACTGTCGACGAGGCCTTCGCGCTGCTCGCCAAGGCGCGGCGGCCGATCCTCATCGCCGGCAACGGCGCCGTGCGCCGCCGGGCGAGCCGGGAGCTGCGGGCCTTCTGCGAACGCACGGGCATCGGCGTGCTCAGCACCTTCATGGGCAAGGGCAGCGTCCCGCGCGCCGCGCCCAACAACCTCTTCACCATCGGCCTGCAGCAGCGCGACTACGCCGCGCACGCGGTCGACGAGGCCGACCTCGTCGTCACCATCGGCTACGATCTCGTGGAATATCCGCCGCGGCTGTGGAATCCGAAGGGCCGGAAGCCGGTCATCGACATCGATTTCGTTCCGGCCGAGATCGACGCCGACTACCACCCCGTCGTCGAGCTGGTCGGCGACATCGCGTACTCGCTGCAGAGATTGAGCGACCGCTTCGCCGGCGCGCCCGCCGCCTACGACACCGACCGCCAGCGCCACTGGCGGCAGCGCATGCTGGAGGACCTCGCCGCCCACAAGGACGACGACACCGACGGATCGATCCGGCCGCAGAAGGCGCTGTGGGACGTGCGCGCGGCGCTCGGGCCGAACGACATCCTGCTGTCGGGCGTGGGCGCCCACAAGATGTGGATCGCCCGCTACTATCACTGCGACGAGCCCAACACCTGCCTCATCCCCAACGGCTTCTGCGCCATGGGCCTGCCGCTGCCGGGCGCCATCGCCGCGCACCTCGTGCATCCCGACCGCAAGATCTTCGGCATCGCCGGCGACGGCGATTTCTTGATGAATGTGCAGGAGATGGAGACGGCCCGCCGCCTGAACACCGACATCACCCTGATGGTGTGGGAGGACGGCGGCTACGGCCTCATCGCCTGGAAGCAGGACAACGAGTTCGGCACCCACACCGACCTGTCCTTCGGCAACCCGGACTGGCTGGAGCTCGCCAAGGCGTTCGGCTGGCAAGGTCAGCATGTCACGCGCTCGCGCGAGCTGGCGCCGGCCATCCGCCGCGCCCTCGATCACCGCGGCCCGTCGCTGATCGTCATCCCCATCGACTACCGCGAGAACCCGCTGCTGACCAAGCGCCTGGGCGAGATCGCGCTCAGCCTGTGAATAAAGGTCGGGTCGGCGCTGTTCCCAGTGCATCCGCCGTTCTCGGGAGGAGTACCGTCCATGCGCCCGTTCTCGCTGCTAGCTGGAGCCTTCCTCGCCCTCGTCGTCCTGCCCGCCCTGGCCCAGGAGGGCACGCCGACGCGAATCCGCGGCACGGTCGAGACGCTCGACGGCCAGACGCTCGTCGTCAAATCCCGTGAGAATCAGGAACTCTCCATCACCTTGGCGGAAGATCTCCAGGTCAGTGCGGTGACCAAGGCGGACTTGTCCGACATCAAGGCGGGCGACTACATCGGCTCGGCTGCCGTGAAGGGCACGGATGGGAAGCTGCATGCGCAGGAGGTGCTGATCTTCCCGGAGGCCGCGCGCGGCACCGGCGAAGGCCATCGCCCCTGGGACCTGACGCCCGACAGCACGATGACCAACGCCACCGTCGCCGAGGTCGTCGACGTCGCCGAGGGCCGCCTGCTGAAGCTCAAGTACCAGGGCGGCGAGAACGAGATCGAAGTGCCGCCGGAGGCGCCGGTCGTCACCCTCGCCCCCGGCGACCGGAGCCTCCTGCAGCCCGGCACGGCCGTGTTCATCCCGGCGACGAAGGCTGAGGACGGCAGCCTCGCGGCCAGCCGCGTCATCGCCGGCAAGGACGGCGTGCAGCCGCCGATGTAGGGCGGCCGCCGCCTCCTTAGGTCTGCGGCGGTCCCGGCCAGGACCAGAGGACGTCGCGCTTGGCTTTGCGCTTCTCGTCGTCCGAGAGCTTGAAATCGTGCTTGTACGGCGCCGATTCGAAGGAGCCGTAGGTGGGATTGGCGATCACGATCCAATCGTGCCCCCACCGCTCCTTGTTGGCGTCGTAGGTCTGCTGCCGCTCGTCTTCGCTGCCGCGATAGGCGTCGACGAAATCGCCGAAATTGTCGCCGATCAGCAGGAGGATGCGGTAGTTCTCGGCGATGAAGGCGCGGCGCGTGCTCTTGGCCGATTTCCACTCCGGCCGCTCCTGCGCGGTCAGCAGCGTGTCGACATTGCCGCCCAAGGGAAATCCGTACTGCGCCAGGTTGTCGCGCGTCGCCGGCTCCTCCTCCGCCGTGCGGTTGGTGACGTAGAACACGGCGACGCCCTTGCCGGCGGCGTATTGCGTGAACTCCAGGGCGCCGGGAATCGGCACCGACATCCTGGCATTGACGAAGGAGGTCCAGGTCTTCGGGTCGAACGAGGTGCCGGCGACCACGTTCCACGCCTGGTAGGCGGAATTGTCGAGCACCGTTTCGTCCACGTCGAGCACGACGGCCGGTGGCAGGCGCCGATAGCTGCCGGTCTGCTCGGCCGGCGCCGCCGTCCAGTCGCGGTCGCGCAGCGCCTGGTCGAGCCGGATGCGGGCCAGCGCGAAGGCCGCCTCGGCGTTGCCCTTGAACTCCACGGAGCGCTGCGTCCACAGCACCGCATTCAAGTTGTCGTTGGCGGGCACCTCGACGGCCGGTGTTGCCGGCTCGGTCTCCTGGCTGGCGCAGGCGGCGAGGCCGGTCGCCAGGATCGCCGCCGATGCGAATGCGGTCAGCCGCGTGATAGATGCGCGGGCGGATATGCCGATCATGTGATCTCTCCCTGCGGTTTTCTTGCGAGCGACCGCCGTCGCGGCGCATCGGCCGCCATGCGGCTTCTGGCCGTGCGAGTCGCTCCGCCTAGTTAGCCGCGATGTCGGGAGGCGTGCAACCGGCGCGTCGGGGTCAGTGAAAATCCTCTCCCCCGCCGTCGCGGGGGAGAGGAGGGCCGGCTGCCGGAGGGTTCGGCAGCCGCGGCCGGCAGGCACGGCTAGAACGTGATCAACGTTCCGATGCCCGCCGCGAGGCCCTGGTAGTCGGGACCGGCGGCGTCGTTGCTGCCGTAGTCGGAGTATTCGATCACGCCGTCGAGCGAGATGCCCGGCCCCAGCGCATAGGAGGCGGTCGCCGAATAGACGTCGTGGTCGGCGTTGAAGGGGCCGACGCCGTTGGCGCCGATGGCGCCTTCGTAGTCGCCGTGCGTCCAGCCGAGCCCGACCGTCCAGGCGTCCCAGTTGTAGGTGCCGCCGGCGCCGTAGACCCATTGGTCCGAGCCGTCGTCGCCGAAGTTCTCGCGCATCTCCGAGGCCACGCCCAGGGTGAAGCCGGAGAACGCCACCTGGGCATAGCCGTTGTAGGCGCGGGCGTCGTCGGTGTCGTTGGGGTTCGTCTCCTTGTCGAAGCTGAAGGTGCCGCCGCCGCCGGCGACCAGGGTCACGCCGTTGAAGTCGTGGTTGAAGGCGGCGGCCAGCGACATGTTCTCGGAATTCTGGTCTAGGTCGTTGCGGAACCGCGTCCCGGCGCCGTCCTCGAAGTTGCGGGTATCCTCGGTGTTGTCCGGCGTGAAGGAGGCGGCGAACTGGAAGCCGGCGAACACCGGGCTGAAATAGACCAGCTTCGTCGACTTGTCGTCCATGCCGTAGCAGGTGCCGTTGGTGCCGGCGTAGCCGGCGATCCCCGCGTTGGAGAAATTGAAGTCCGGGCTGTCGGCGCCGAACAGCTCGGATGCGGTCGGCACGAGATAGCAGAGCTGGGCATAGGCCTCGTCCGTGTCGCCGAAGCGCACCTCGCCGAAGCCGCCACTGAAATAGGCATAGACGGCGTCGATCTGATCGCCGGAGGTCTGGCCCTCGAGCTCGATCCGGGCGCCGACGGTAAGGCCGTTGTCCAGCACCGTCTCGCCGAGGAAATAGACCTCGACGTCCTGCTTGAAGACGTAGTTCCGCGCGTCGTCGTCGGCGGTGCCGGACGACGGGCTGAAATCCTCCGTCGGCAGCACGCCGGCGGCGCCCTTGTAGCGGCCGCCGATGCTCAGCTGCACGCCGTCCGCCGCCGCATCGGCGGCAACGAGTCCGAGGGCCGCCATGGCGGCCGAGCCGAGAAGGACAGGTCTCATGTTGGCTTCTCCCCTGTTGCGGTGGTGGACGCGGCGCCGCGTCAGCACGGCGGCGCGGCCTCGCGGCTCGGCGCTGCGGCGGCGTGCAAGGCGGCCGGTTTCGAATCGGACAGACCGATGAGATCCGCGGCCGATGTCGCGGCGACGCCGGCAAAGACGACAAGCGCCACGCCCCACGCCGCGGCCAGATCGCGCATCGTCAACCGCTTTGCGGCGGCGACCTCGTCGCTCGATTCCCGGCGCGGGCAATAAGACACGGGCACCCCCAAGGACGCGAGTTGCCTCCTTGAGATGGAGCGGTGGCGCCGCCGACCATGTGCGTTTTCACACACTGCAAGCAGCGCTGCAGGGCGCCGCCGCGGAGAAGGAGAAAGGGAGAGTTCAGGCGATGCTGTCGCGCGGCTCCTGCATCAGCGCCAGCAGTGCGCCGACATCAGTCAAGACGAGCGCGCCGCGCCGCTTCTCCAGCAGTCCGGCGCCCTCGAGCGCGCGCAGTTCGCGCGTGACCGCCTCGCGGCGGGCGCTGATGCGGGCGGCGATCTCGGCATGATAGGGCGGCGGCGAAACGACGGCGCGGCCGGATGCGGCTCCGTCCGGTCGGCTGAGCCGCAGCAGCTCGGAGAAGACGCGGCGCTTCACGTCCAGGGTGGCGAATTCGCCGACGCGGGTATCGAGCAGGCGGATGCGCGCGGCGAGCAACGCCAGGAGCCGGCCGGAGACATCGGCATGCTCCCGCAGCACCTCGCGGAACACGGCGGCCGGCATGCGCGCGAGCGTCGCGCCGGTCACCGCGACGATGCTGGCCGAACGCGGCAGGCCGTCGATCGCCGCCAGCTCGCCGAAGAACTCGCCGGCGCCGATGTCGCCGAGGATCACCTCGCGGTGGCCGTTGGGGCGGATCACCGCGCGGACCAGGCCGCTGACGACGAAGAACACGTCCGTGCCGGAATCGCCGTGGCCCAGCACTTCCTGCTTCGCCTCGCAACGACGCCAGAGGCAGCGGCTGTCGAGACGGAGTATCTCCGCGTCGGTCAGTCCGCGGAACAGCCGGATGCTGCGCAGGCTCTCGGTTCGAGGCGTCATGCTCCACCCTCCTCCCGCCGCCGCGCGGCCGAGGCGAAGCATGAGCGATGTTCGAGCCGATGAGGATGCGACACTGGCTCAGCGTGCGTCAGCCTTGATGCTATGTATAAAGTCGCTGGCGCCGTCGCGGACAAGACGTTACCGGGAGGTGCCCTGGCGGACTCCCTCGGCACTCTGCGGTCGCGTCAGCCCGTACGCCGCTTGCCGTCGGCGAATACCTGAGACCAGGTGAGGACCCGCACCGAACGACGGAGGCCCGTCGGCCAGAAGGGGTCCTCGCGGTAGAGCGCCGTCACGACGTCGGCGCTCTCGGCCTCGACGAGCCAGAGGCCGCCGGCCGGGACGTCCGTCGCCGCATCGCGCAGCGGGCCGGCGGCGCGGATACGGTCGGCATTGCGCTCGAGGAAAGCGAGGTGATCCTGCATGTATCGCTGACGCATTTCGGCGCGGGACGAATCATCCTCGAACATGACGATGTAGAGCATGGGATACGCCTCCCTGATGATGCTGGACCCGGCGATGGACCGGGGCGAACTCCAGGCCCATATGAATTGTTGAAGAACGCGATGCTGGCGCTGCGGCATTGGAACACAATTGGAACATTAAGATGGAAATCGGGCTGGAGAGTCCACCGTCTATTGCGCTCGCCGGCCACCGGCGGCGGCACCGGCGGCACCTTCTCCATGCCATCGAAAAACTTTCGCATTCACGGAATCCCTAGGGTATTCTGGAGGATAGGCATCAGGGGACCGGATTCGGGCGGGATGCCGAGGGGACGAACCGACCCGATTCCATCATACAGCCGAAGGGTGTTGCATGGACATGCACAACCGCGTCAAGGAACTGCTGGATCGCGTGCAGGATCCGGCGGATATCCGCGGTTACACGATCGAGCAGTTGAAGCAACTGGCCGACGAGGTCCGCCGCGACCTGATCGAGATCGTCTCGGTCACCGGCGGGCATCTGGGCGCCAGTCTGGGCGTGGTCGAGCTGACGGTGGCGTTGCATCATGTGTTCGACACGCCGCGCGATCGGCTGATCTGGGACGTGAGTCACCAGGCCTATCCGCACAAGATGCTCACCGGGCGGCGCGAGCGCATGTTGGGCCTGCGCCAGGGCGGTGGCCTCTCCGGCTTCACCCGGCGGGTCGAGAGCGAATACGATCCGTTCGGCGCGGCGCACAGCTCCACCTCCATCTCCGCCGGCCTCGGCATGGCCGTGGCGCGCGATCTTTCCGGCGGCAAGAACCACGTCGTCTGCGTGATCGGCGACGGCGCCATGAGCGCCGGCATGGCCTACGAAGCGATGAACAATGCCGGCGCCATGAACTCGCGCCTCATCGTCATCCTCAACGACAACGACATGTCGATCGCGCCGCCGGTCGGCGCCATGAGCGCCTATCTGTCGCGGCTGCTGTCGTCGCGGCAGTTCCGCAGCCTGCGCGAGATGCTCCGGCAGACGCTCCACAAGCTGCCGCGCGCCATCAGCGAGCGGGCCGAGCGGGCGGAGAGTCTGGCCCGCAGCATCGTTACCGGCGGCACGCTGTTCGAGGAGCTGGGCTTCTACTATGTCGGGCCGATCGACGGCCACAACCTGGACCATGTGGTGCCGGTGCTGCGCAACCTGCGGGACTCCGACCACTACGGCCCGGTGCTGGTGCACGTCATCACCGAGAAGGGCCACGGCTACGGCCCGGCCGAGAAGGCGGCGGACAAGTATCACGGCGTCAACAAGTTCGACGTCGTCACGGGCACCCAGGTGAAGGTGCCGGCGGCGGCGCCGAGCTACACCAAGGTGTTCTCCGACACGCTGATCAAGATGGCGGAGAAGGACGAGAAAATCGTCGCTATCAACGCCGCCATGCCGTCGGGCACCGGGCTCGACAAGTTCGCCGAGAAATTCCCCAAGCGCTGCTTCGATGTCGGCATCGCCGAGCAGCATGCCGTGACCTTCGCCGCCGGCCTGGCGACCGAGGGCATGCGGCCGTTCGCCGCCATCTACTCCACCTTCCTGCAGCGCGCCTACGACCAAGTGGTGCATGACGTGGCGATCCAGCAGCTGCCGGTGCGCTTCGCCATCGACCGCGCGGGGCTGGTCGGCGCCGACGGCGCCACCCATGCCGGCTCGTTCGACGTCACCTACCTCGGCTGCCTGCCGGGCTTCGTCATCATGGCGGCGGCCGACGAGGCCGAGCTGGTGCACATGATGGCGACGGCGGCGGCGATCGACGACCGCCCGAGCGCCTTCCGCTATCCGCGCGGCGAGGGTACCGGCACGGCGCTGCCGGCCGAGGGCGTGCCGCTGGAGATCGGCAAGGGCCGCATCCTGCGCGAGGGCACGGCGGTGGCGCTGTTGAGCCTGGGCACGCGGCTCGCCGAATGCCTGAAGGCGGCCGAGGAGCTGGGGGCGCGCGGCCTGTCGACCACGGTCGCCGATGCGCGCTTCGCCAAGCCGCTCGACACGGCGCTGGTGCGCCGGCTGGCGGCGGAGCATGCGGTGTTCATCACCGTGGAGGAGGGCGCCATCGGCGGCTTCGGCGCCCATGTGCTGCACTATCTGGCGACGGAAGGGCTGCTCGACCGCGGCCTCAAGATCCGCAGCCTGGTGCTGCCCGACCGCTTCATCGACCACGACAAGCCGCAGAACCAGTATGACCAGGCGGGGCTCAACGCGCGGCACATCGCCGCGGCCGCATTGACGGCCCTGGGCCAGGCCGATCAGGAATTCGCGGCCTCGCGGGCGTAGCCGCTGCCGCATGGCACCGCCGTCCTGCGTCCTTCGACAGGCTCAGGATGAGGAACAGTCTTTATGGCACGAAGAAAGGACCTCATCCTGAGCCTGTCGAAGGACGCACGATGCCGATCCGGGTCGAGGGGCGGCCCATGAGCCAGCAGGCGGCGATCGAGGCAGCGCAGGGGGCCACCGACCGGGAGCTGGTCGCGGACGTCGTCGTCAAGGCGCGGACGTCGTTCTACTGGGCGATGCGGCTGCTGCCGGCGGAGAAGCGGCAGGCGATGTTCGCGGTCTACGCCTTCTGCCGCGTCGTCGACGACATCGCCGATGGCGACCTGCCGGCCGCGGCGAAGCTGCGGCAGCTGCAGGGCTGGCGCGAGGAGATCGACCGGCTCTATGCCGGCGCCGCCCGCCACGCGATCGCGCGGGCCCTGGCCGAGCCCGTCCGCCGCTTCGACCTCGCGCGCGAGGACTTCATCGCCGTCATCGACGGCATGGAGATGGATGCGCGCGACGGCCTGGTCGCGCCGACGATGGCGGAGCTGCGGCTCTATTGCAGCCGGGTGGCCGGCGCCGTCGGGCTGCTGTCGGTGCGCATCTTCGGCGCGCCGCGCGCGAGCGGCCGTCGGCTGGCCGATGCCCTCGGCGAGGCCGTGCAGCTCACCAACGTGCTGCGCGACGTGGCCGAGGATGCGGGCCTCGGCCGGCTCTATCTGCCTCGCGAGCTGCTCGACAAACACGGCGTCGCCGCGACGTCGCTGGCCGCGACCCTGCGCGATCCGCGGCTCGCCGCCGTCTGCGACGACCTTGCCGCCCTGGCCGAGACGCAGTTCGCCGCCGCCGCCGCCCTGCTCGACCAGATGCCGCGCCGCGCGCTGCGGCCGGCCCGGCTCATCCTCGTCGTCTACCGGCGCCTGCTGCATCGCCTGCGCCGGCGCGGCTTCGTCCGCCTCGACGAGCCGGTGAAGCTGTCGAAGGTGGAAAAGCTCTGGCTGATCTTGCGCCACGGACTGTTCTGATCGATGGGAACCGTGCATGTGATCGGGGCCGGACTCGCCGGCCTCGGCTGCGCGTTGCATTTGGCCGAGGCCGGCGAGTCCGTGCGCGTGTACGAGGCGACGACCCATGCCGGCGGCCGCTGCCGCTCCTACTACGACCAGCAGCTCGAGCGCTGGATCGACAACGGCAACCACCTTGTCTTCAGCGGCAACCCAGCAGTGGCCGAGCATCTGCGCCGGACCGGCGCAGGCGACGCCATGATCGACCCGGGCGAGGCGGTGTTCCCGTTCCTCGACCTCGCCAGCGGCCGGCGCTGGGCGCTGCGCATCAACGAGGGCCGGATTCCCTGGTGGATCTTCGATCCGCTGCGCCGCGTTCCCGGCACGCGCGCGCGAGACTATTTGAGCCTCGGCCTCTTCGCGATCGCCAACGATCGGGAATGCGTGAGCGACGTCGTCGAGCCATCCCATCGCCTGTTCCGCGTGCTCGTGGAGCCCATCGCCGTGGCCGTTCTGAACGCCGCCGCGGAGGAGGGCGCGGCGCGGCTGCTGTGGCCCGTGCTGATCGAGTCTTTCGGCCGCGGCGGACGGGCCTGCCATCCGCTGATCGCGCGCCAGGGACTGTCGATGAGCCTGATCGATCCGGCGGTGCACCGGCTGGGCGCGCTCGGGGTGCCAATCAGCTTCAAGCATCGGCTGCGCGCGTTCGAGTTCCGCGGCCATACCGTGGTCGGGCTCTCCTTCATCGGCGGCGACGTGGCGCTCGCCGACGACGATACGGTCGTGCTGGCGGTGCCGCACCGCGGCGCCGGCCTGCTGGTGCCGGAGTTGGAGACGCCGGAGGGCAGCCGCTCGATCGTCAACGCCCATTTCCGCCTGGCCGAGCCGGTGCGGTTGCGTGACGGCCTGCACTTCCTGGCGCTGCTTAATGGCACCGCCCACTGGCTCTTCTTCCGCGACGACGTCGTATCGGCGACGGTGAGCGCGGCCGAGGCTCTGGTGGACCGGCCGGCCGAGGAGATCGCGGCGCGCATCTGGGCCGACGTGGCGCGGGCGGTCGAGGTGCCGGCCGCGCCGATGCCGCCCTATCGCATCGTCAAGGAGAAGACCGCGACCTTCGCCCAGACGCCGGCCGAGGTCGCGCGGCGGCCCAAGGCGCAGACCGGCTATGCCAATCTGTTCCTGGCCGGCGACTGGACCGACACCGGCCTGCCGGCGACGATCGAGGGTGCCCTCCGGTCGGGCCGGACGGCGGCCAGCTTGGTCCTTGCCCAACGCTCGTTTGCTGGCGTACTAAGGCTGGCCTCGTGACCATGCTCGAAAACATCGCTGCACAGACGTTTCAGGACGTCCCGGCATCCGCCCGGGGGCTCGACCTTGCCGAGATCGACCGCGTGGTGGCGGAGACCGCCGCGGACCTCGCAGGGCGGCAGGGCGGGGACGGCGAATGGTGCTTCGAGCTCGAGGCGGACGCGACCATTCCCGCCGAGTACATCTTCCTCGAACATTTCCTCGGCGAGATCGACGACGCGGTCGAGCGGAAGCTGGCGGCCTACCTGCGCCGCATCCAGGGCGAGCATGGCGGCTGGCCGCTGTTCCATGGCGGCGAGCTCAACACCAGCGCCTCGGTGAAGGCCTACTACGCGCTGAAGCTGGTCGGCGACGACGTCGACGCGCCGCACATGGCGCGGGCGCGGCAGGCGATCCTCGCCCATGGCGGCGCCGCCAAGGCCAACGTGTTCACGCGCATCGCGCTCGCCCTCTTCGGCCAGGTGCCGTGGCGCGCCGTGCCGGTGATGCCGCTGGAGATCATGCTGCTGCCGAAATGGGCGCCGTTCCATCTCAGCAAGGTGTCCTACTGGTCGCGCACCGTGATCGTGCCGCTGCTGATCCTGATGGCGCTGAAGCCGCGCGCCGCCAACCCGCGCCGGGTCGATATCCGCGAGCTGTTCGTGGTGCCGCCGGAGCAGGAGCGGAACTATCTGGTGAACGTCAGCGGCAGCCCGTGGGGCCGCGCGTTCCTCGCCATCGACAAGGCGCTGCGGCTGTGCGAGCCGTGGTTCCTGACCAATCCGCGCAAGCGGGCGCTGGAGCTGGCGCTGGAGTTCATCGGCGAGCGCCTCAACGGCGAGGACGGGCTCGGCGGCATCTTCCCGGCCATGGCCAACGCGGTGATGGCCTATCACACGCTGGGCTATGCGCCCGACCATCCGCAGCGCGCCATTGCCATGCAGTCGATCAGGAAGCTTCTGATCCTCGGGGAGCGCGACGGCTACTGCCAGCCCTGCCTGTCGCCGATCTGGGACACGGTGCTGACCATGCACGGCCTGATGGAAGCCGGTGTTCCCGGCGACGGCGGGACGATGCGGCGCGCCGCCGACTGGCTGTTGGATCGGCAGATCCTGGAGACGGTCGGCGACTGGGCGGTCCGCCGGCCCG
The DNA here is from genome assembly GCA_050180895.1 of Dongiaceae bacterium. Taxonomy (GTDB): domain Bacteria; phylum Pseudomonadota; class Alphaproteobacteria; order Dongiales; family Dongiaceae; genus JBGPEQ01. Next base: position 74,065 of record JBFXDS010000010.1, on the reverse strand, counting down.
GCCTGCGGCCCGGCGGCTGGGCCTTCCAGTATGCCAACGATTTCTATCCCGACGTCGACGATACGGCGGTGGCCGGCATGGCGCTGCTGCGCAGCGGCCTCGCCGACACCGACCCCAAGGTGCGGGAGTCCGTGGACCGCGCCATCGAATGGGTCGTCGGCATGCAAAGCAAGAACGGCGGCTGGGGCGCCTTCGACGCCGACAACACGCACGGCTATCTGAATCACATAGCGTTCGCCGATCACGGGGCGCTGCTCGACCCGCCGACGGTCGATGTCACCGCCCGCTGCCTGAGCTTCCTGGCCCAGGCCGGCTTCAAGCGCGACCATCCGGCCGTGGCGCGCGGTCTCCAGTATCTCCGGCGCGAGCAGGAGCCCGACGGTTCCTGGTTCGGGCGCTGGGGCACGAACTACGTCTACGGCACCTGGTCGGCGCTGTGCGCCTTCAACGCCTGCGGGGAGGATCCGCAGGCGCCGCACATCCGCAAGGCGGTGGCTTGGCTCGAGGAATTCCAGCAGGCGGACGGCGGCTGGGGCGAGGGCGGCGAGACCTACTGGAAGGCGCGCAAGGGGTTCGTCAAGGAAAGCACGCCGTCGCAGACCGCCTGGGCGGTGCTCGGGCTGATGAGCGCCGGCGAGGTCGAGAGTGCGGCGGTGAAGCGCGGCATCGCCTATCTGCTGCGGGCGCCGCGCAGCGGCACCCGGTGGCACGAGGACTGGTTCACGGCCGTCGGCTTCCCGCGCGTGTTCTACCTGCGCTATCACGGCTACAGCGCCTATTTCCCGGTCTGGGCGCTGGCGCGCTACCGAAACCTGCTGCGCGGCAACTCGCGCCAGGTCGCATGGGGGATGTGACGCGGCTCGGCGTCGTCACCGGCCTTGCCTTCGAAGCCGCCTGCCTGCGCCGGGCCGTGCCCGCCACGTCCGCGCTGCAGATCGCCTGCGCGGGCGGCGACTACAAGCGCGCCTACGCCGCGGCCACGCAGCTCGCGCAGGGTGGTGCCGACCTGCTCGTCAGCTTCGGCTTCGCCGGCGGGCTGCATCCGCGCCTGCGCGCCGGGGAGATCGTCCTTGCCGACGGCGTCGCCGGGCCGGCGGGGCAGCGGCTGCCCGCCGCCGACGCGCACGCCCGGCGGTTCGCCGACGCGGCTGCGCGTGACGGCGCCCCTCTCGACCGCGGCACCATCCTCGGCGTCCAGGATCCGGTCACGCTTTCGCGCGACAAGCTCCGCCTGGGGCAGATCTGCGCCGCCGTCGCCGTCGACATGGAAAGCCTCGGCGTCGCCGAGGCGGCCGCGTTCAACGGCCGCCCCTTCCTCTGCCTGCGCGTGATCGTCGACGGGGCGGAACGCGACGTACCGCCGGCCGCCCTCGCGGCCATGGCCCCGGACGGGCGGCTGCGGCCCCTGGCGCTGCTCGGCTCGCTGCTTCGCAGCCCGTCGCAGTGGTCGGACCTGCTACGCCTCGCGCGCGACGCCGGCGTCGCCCGGCGCAGCCTGCGCCGCGCTGCTCTGACGCTTGGCCGCGCCTTTGGACTGGTGTAGCAGCGCCGCATCGCCTCCGACGCTCAATCCGTCAGCCGCAGGGATTCATCCACTCGAAAGCACGGCCGCGTTCCGCCCAGTGACGACGGTCTGGGCTTCGGCATACTCCTGCACGCCCTCGTTTTCATGATGCCACTGGCTTGACATCATGATGCCTAAATCATAGCATCAAGACATGCGAACGACACTCACCCTTGACGACGACATAGCGGCCAAGCTCCAGGCGGAATCGCGCCGCGCCGGCCGACCTTTCCGCGAGATCGTCAACGAGACGCTGCGCCGCGGGTTGGCAAGCCGCCGCGCCACGGCCCAGCGCCAGCCTTTCAAGGTGGCGGCTCGGGATCTCGGTGGACTCAAGCCAGGGCTTACCCTGGACAATGTTGCGGAACTCGTCGGACGTCTGGAGGGCCCGCTTCACCGGTGATTCTGGTCGATGCGAACCTGTTGCTCTACGCCTGTCAGAGCGGAGCAGCATGAGAAGAGCCGCGCTTGGCTCGAAGCGGTGCTTTCGGGGCCCGATCTCGTCCGCTTTGCCTGGCTCACGCTATGGGCGTTCGTAAGGATAGCCACAAACCCCCGCGCGTTCGACCACCCGCTGTCCACAGTCGAGGCTGAAGCGGCAGTTTCATCCTGGCTTGCGCAGCCCGTCGCCGGCATCCTCGAAGCGGGCGAGGGGCATTGGGACATCCTGCGCGGCCTCCTGCGCGACGGCCAGATCGCCGGTCCGTTGGTCATGGACGCCGCCCTCGCCGCGATCGCGCTCGAACATGGAGCCGTGCTGTGCACGACGGACCGCGACTTCTCGCGGTTTCCCGACCTCAACTGGACGAATCCGCTCGCGGCGAAGAGGTGACCGGATTCGCGCCGGCCCGTCGTACTAAGCCGCGCTGCTCCGGCGTTTGTCCTTGGACTGGTGCAGCAGAGCCACCTGCTCCTGCACCTGCTTCTCGAACACGTACTCGGCCGGGCGGGCCTTGTCGAGCGGGATGTCCGGCGCCATCGGGCCCTCGGTGCGGATGCCGAAGAGCGCGACCTTCAGCGCCTTCCAGGGGCGCGAGAAGGTATCGTCCACCGCGGTGCCCTCGTAGCCGCAGTGCACCATGCAGTCGGCGCACTTCTCGTACTTGCCGGTGCCGTAGGAGTCCCAGGCCGTGGTCTCCATCAGCTCCTTGAAGCTGCGGACGTAGCCTTCGCCGAGCAGATAGCAGGGCTTCTGCCAGCCGAAGACGTTGCGCGTCGGGTTCGACCAGGGCGTGCAATGGTAGGTCTGGTTGCCGGCGAGGAAGTCGAGGAACAGCGACGACTGGCTGAAGCGCCACTTGCGCTTCCCCTGGCGGTGGAAGATGTCGCGGAACAGGTTCTTCGTCTTCTGCCGGTTGAGGAAATGCTGCTGGTCGGGCGCGCGCTCGTAGGCGTAGCCCGGCGAGATCGTCAGCATGTCGATGCCGTAGTCGTCCATGCAGGCATCGAAGAACTTCGCCATCCGCTCGGGGTCGGCGTTGTCGAACAAGGTGGCGTTGGCGTTGACGCGGAAGCCCTTGGCCTTGGCGGCGCGGATCGCGCTCAGACAGCGGTCGAAGACGCCCTCCTGACAGACGGACTTGTCGTGATGCTCGCGGTCGCCGTCGAGGTGGATGGAGAAGGTGAGGTAGGGCGAGGGCGTGAACAGGTGCAGCTTCTTCTCGAGCAGCAGCGCGTTGGTGCAGAGGATGACGAACTTCTTGCGGGCGGTGATGCCCTTGACGATCTCGCCGATCTCCTTGTGCAGCAAAGGCTCGCCGCCGGGGATGGCCACCATCGGCGCCCCGCATTCGTCGACGGCGTCCAGGCACTCCTGGATCGAGAGGCGCTTGTTCAGGATCGGGTCCGGATAGTCGATCTTGCCGCAGCCGGCGCAGGCGAGGTTGCAGCGGAACAGCGGCTCCAGCATGAGCACCAGCGGATACCGCTTGTTGCCCTTGAGCCGCTGCTTCAGCAGATAGGCGCCGACATGGAGCTTCTGGATCAGCGGAACCGACACTGTTGGGAACCTCTCGACTTGTTGCGCAAGGACGGCGGCGTTCAGGATGCGGCGCCGCCGACGCGGCGGCTGTATTTGTGGGTGGTGCCGTAGGGCGATTCGGCCACGTCCCACAGCATCTCCGGCAGCTTGAAGCGGACGTTCTCCTCGACGCCCTCGAGGTTCTGCACCTCGATCGGCCCGAACTGGCCGAGCCGGGCGATGACCTGCTGGACCAGCTCCTCCGGCGCCGAGGCGCCGGCCGTCAGCCCGATCGTCTCGACCCCGACGAGCCAGGCGGCGTCGATGTCGTCGGCCTGGTCAATCAGGTAGCTCGGCACGCTCATCTCGGTGCCGATCTCGCGCAGCCGGTTCGAGTTGGAGCTGTTGGAGGAGCCCACCACCAGGATCGCGTCGACATGCCGCGCCAGCAGCCGCACCGCCTGCTGCCGGTTCTGCGTGGCATAGCAGATGTCGCGCACGTCCGGCCCGTTGACGCTGGGGAACCGCTCCTTGAGCCGGTCGATGATGACTCGCGTGTCGTCGACGCTGAGCGTGGTCTGCGTGATGTAGGCGACGCGGTTGGGATCCCGGACGACGAGCTTGTCGACATCGGCGATCGACTGCACCAGATGCACGCCGCCGGGAATGCGGCCGCGCGTGCCCTCGACCTCCGGGTGGCCCTCGTGGCCGATCAGGATCACGTCGAAGCCCTTCTCGGCATAGCGCTGGCCCTCGCGATGCACCTTGGCGACCAGCGGGCAGGTCGCGTCGATCACCGGCAGATCGCGCAGCCCGGCTTCGTCCGCGACCTTCTGCGCCACGCCGTGGGCGCTGAAGACGGTGATGGCGCCGTCGGGGATTTCGTTGAGCTCGTCGACGAAGCGGGCGCCGATGCTGCGCAGCTTCTCGACCACGCGCTTGTTGTGGACGATCTCGTGGCGCACGTACACGGGTGGTCCGTATTTCTTCAGCGCCAGCTCGACGATCTCCACCGCCCGTTCCACCCCAGCGCAAAAGCCCCTGGGTTGCGCGAGAATCACCAGCATGAAGACTCAACCTTCCCCTGTGGGCGCTGAAATTCCGTTCGCCCGCGGGATCCGTCCCCCTCTCCTGCGCTCGAACAGATCATAAACAATGCATCGCAAGCCAAGTACCATATCTTGGTCCGGCCGGCAAACATAGCCCATCCGTCGTTTCGGGGCCACTTGCGGACGAAACCAGAACCGATTCCCATTGCAGGTCCGTCATGCGACTTCTGCATGCGTCGGTCGGGCATCCTTGCGGCTTACGCGCCATTGATCGAGCGTGTAAAAGACGGCCGGGGAGCCGATCAATTCCACAAGGGCCGACATGGCGCGATCGTTCCGCTTGTTTATCTGTTGCAGCCTGGTCGCCGCCGGCCTTCTCCTGGGCGCGGCGGAGGCCGCGGCCGGCCCGGCCCGCAACGTCGTCCAGACTCTGAACGCGACCTTCATCGAGGTGATGAAGAACGCCGCCGCGCTCGGCTACGCGGGACGCTACAAGACGTTGGCCCCGGAGCTGGCGAACGCCTACGACTTCCCGGAGATGGCCCGGGTCAGCGCCGGCCGCTATTGGCGCGAGCTGACGGACGCGCAGAAGCAGCAATTGACCGATGCCTTCGCGGCCTACTCCGTCGCCACTTATGCGGCGCGCCTCGACGGCTTCGGCGGCGAGCGGTTCGAGGTGCTCGGCGAGCAGCCGGCGCCGGCCGACAATGTGCGCGTCGACAACCGCATCGTGCAGGCGAACGGCCAGCCGATCCGGATCGACTATCTGCTGCATCGGCGCGCCGGCGAATGGCGGATCGTCGACGTCTATCTCAAATCCTCGGTGAGCGAGCTGGCGGTGCGCCGCTCCGAATTCACCTCCGTGCTGGCGAAGCAGGGCTTCGACGGCCTGATCGCCGCGCTGAACGCGAAGATCGCCGCGCTCGAGCAGGGCGCCGCGGCCCGCGACGACGGCGCATCGACAGACAACTGATTCTTCGCGGTGGGATGCCACCGCCTTTCGCCCTGGCGGGCCTCGGCGCGCGAAGTCGCCAGCATATTCAGCGGTCAGTTATCAGTCTTGGTTGCGTAAGCGGCCCGACGCGCCTCCGGCGATGATCCGTCCTGCCGTGATCGCAAGTGATTCTGCTCAGAATAGAATCCGCTCCGGGAAGGATCGTTCGAGGATGTCGCGGTAGTCTTCGAGCCGCTTGGCGGGCAGGTGATAGAACACGTATGTACGGTCATGCCGCACGAAGGTCTTGTAGTATCTTTCGTAGAGCGCACGGTCCCGGTCGTTCATCAACGGCTCGCAGGCAGTGCTTATGGAATGATAACGAAGCAGCCACGCAATTTCGGCCGAGACGTAGGGCTTGAAGCGCGCATGAACGATATCGCTGTGGTCCCAGGTGAACGTGCCATTGTCCAACCCGATCCCCGGCTCGTGTTCCCGCAGCGGCCGTTTTCCGCCCCCTTCTACATGCTCCGGGAGTTCGCCCTTCAACAAGGCGAGCTTGCCGAGATCGTGGATCAGGGTGGCGACGATCATCTCCGGATCGGTCTTCTCGTTGATCCCGGCCCTTTCCATGCTTTCGAGGATTTGGAGCGTGTGGATCAGCTGGCTCCCGCAATAGAGATAGAAGTTGGAAGGATCTACGACCTGCGCCAAGAGCTCCAGCAGGCGATGGACGGAAACCTCGCCGATGATCGGCTGTGCATACTTCTCTCTTAGCTTGGCCACGACCTCTTCGTCTTGCTGTCTGGCGCGCTGCATGATGCCGTGCGCCCGCTGTTTGAATTCTTCGATGGTGGAGATTTCATTGCCAAGACCACGAACATAATAGTACCCGCGTTCGTTGAGCTTTCGGCGTATGAATTTCTTGACTGCTCGCGTGAACACCCGCGTACCGACCGCCACGTTGCACCCTCCCAGACTTCTTTTTTCTGGGCTTTCGCTACTGTTACGACGGAGTGTACCGACCTGAAATCCCTCCCTCCAGCGATTTCTGTCGAAGAGCTTTGAGATCAATGCCGAGGCTCTTATTCCCGACTGTTCAACACATACTCTGTCGCGCAGCAGGCTGGCTTGCCGAGCCGTAGTAGCCGCGGCAGCCTTCACTCGCTGCGCGAGCGAAGGCTGGTGGGCCCGGCAGGACTTGAACCTGCAACCACACCGTTATGAGCGGCGCGCTCTAACCAATTGAGCTACGGGCCCGGTAGGGGCTGTCAGCTTTCAGCTATCAGCAAGACACCGGTCGGATCAAGGTCGAGTCCCACCGTGGCCACCCAAAGGCTGTCATCGCCGGGCTTGACCCGGCGATCCATGGTGCGGCGGCTCGATGGATGCCCGCGTCAAAGCTTGTCCTCGGGCCGGCCGAAAGGCCGGACCCGGGGGCGTGGGCATGACACCGATGGGTATGCCCGAGAGCTGACAACTACGTATCCAAGAAGCTCCGCAGCTTGCGGCTCCGGCTCGGGTGCTTGAGTTTGCGGAGCGCCTTGGCCTCGATCTGGCGGATGCGCTCGCGCGTCACCGAGAACTGCTGGCCGACCTCTTCCAGCGTGTGGTCGGTGTTCATGCCGATGCCGAAGCGCATGCGCAGCACGCGCTCCTCGCGCGGCGTGAGGCTGGCCAGCACGCGCGTGGTGGTTTCCCGCAGATTGGCCTGGATGGCGGCGTCCACCGGCAGCACGGCGTTCTTGTCCTCGATGAAGTCGCCGAGATGCGAATCCTCCTCGTCGCCGATCGGCGTCTCCAGGCTGATCGGCTCCTTGGCGATCTTCAGCACCTTGCGCACCTTCTCCAGCGGCATGGCCAGCTTCTCGGCCAGCTCCTCCGGCGTCGGCTCGCGGCCGATCTCGTGCAGCATCTGGCGCGAGGTGCGCACCAGCTTGTTGATCGTCTCGATCATGTGCACGGGGATGCGGATGGTGCGGGCCTGGTCGGCGATCGAGCGGGTGATCGCCTGCCGGATCCACCAGGTGGCATAAGTCGAGAACTTGTAGCCGCGCCGGTACTCGAATTTGTCGACCGCCTTCATCAGGCCGATGTTGCCTTCCTGGATGAGGTCGAGGAACTGCAGGCCGCGGTTGGTGTACTTCTTGGCGATCGAGATCACCAGCCGCAGGTTGGCCTCCACCATCTCGGTCTTGGCGCGGCCGGCCTCGCGCTCGCCCTTCTTCACGGTGTTGACGATGCGACGGAAGTCGCCGACGGCGAGGCCCGTCAGCTCGGAGATGTTGGCGATCTCCGTGCGGATGTCCTTCACCTCGTCGCGGTGCTTGGTGATGAACTTCTTCCAGCCCTTGGCCGTGAGGCGGGTGATGCGCGCCAGCCACTTCGGATCGAGCTCGGCGTTGTAGTAGCGGTTGAGGAACTCCTCGCGCGCCACGCCGCTGTTCTGCGCCAGGCGCAGGAGCCGGCCCTCGAGGCCCTGCAGCTTGCCGTGCAGGCCGTAGAGCTCGTCGACCAGGCCCTCGATGCGGCCGTTGTTGAGCCGCACCGCGCGCATCAGCTCGACCAGCTCGCCCTTGAGCTGGTCGTAGCGGCGGTCGCTCTGGGTCGACACGGCTTCGCCGGCGCGGATCGACTGCAGCCGCTTCTGCTGCAGCTTCTCCAGCTTCTTGAAGGTGGCGGCGACCTCCTCGAATTTCGTCAGCGCGCCCGGCAGCAGCTCCTGCTCCATGGCGGCGAGCGAGATGTTGGCCTCGTCGGCCTCGCCGTTGGCGGCGCCGGCACCGGCCTCGGCCTCCTCGCCCTCGGCCTCGTCGATCTCCTCCTCGGCCTCCTCCTCTTCGCCGGCCAGGGCGGGGCCGACCTTGGCGCCCTCCGGCCCGCCGCCATAGGTGGCGTCGAGGTCGATGATGTCGCGCAGCAGCATCTGGCTGGCGACCAGCTTGTCGCGCCAGGCGATGAGGGCGCGGTAGGTGAGGGGGCTCTCGCAGATGCCGCTGATCATCATGTCGCGGCCGGCCTCGATGCGCTTGGCGATGGCGATCTCGCCCTCGCGCGACAGCAGCTCGACGCTGCCCATCTCGCGCAGGTACATGCGCACGGGGTCGTCGGTGCGGCCGACATCGTCGTCGTCGATGTTGCCGGAGGTCTGCGCCTCCTCCTCGTCCTCCTCGTCCTCCGCCTTGGGCTTGCGGGCGGCGACCGGCTGCGTCTCCTCCGATTCCTCGCTCTCGACGACGTTGATGCCCATCTCGTTGAGCATCGCCAGGGTGTCCTCGATCTGCTCCGAGGACATCTGCTCCGGCGGCAGCACGGCGTTCAGTTCGTCATAGGTGACGTAGCCGCGCTCCTTGCTGCGGGCGAGCATCTTCTTGACCGCCGCCGTCTGGCTGTCCATCAGAGGCCCGTCGGCGGTCTCGTCGCGGGTCTCCGTCACGTCCGGCTTCACTGCTGCTTTGGTTGCCATCAATACACCTGCAAAGTCCCACCCATTGGCCCGTCGCGCGGCCGGAGGCCGGACGCGCGTTCCCCTACCCTATGTGGTCCGCACACGTCCCGGCCGGGGGGCGACGGCATCGTCGTCCTCCCCGCCGCTCTCATCCTCGAGGCACACCTGCCGCACGGCCGCATACCGGGCATAGTCCTCCTCGGTACTGTCCTCTCCCAGCCTGGCGGCGGCGGCGTCGCGCTCCTGCCGGAGCTCGCGCTTGCGCATCGCCCGCAGCACGTCCTGCAGGCCCGCCGTCGCCTCCTCGGCCGACGCCCCCGCAAGCGTGCATTTGATGTGTTTTGTGCGCGTCAAAAGGCCTTGCAATTCCTCGGCAAAGCCCATCTGAGTGAGGTGGCGCTTGAAGCCGTCGGAATCAAGGCCCGGATGGGCGGCGGCGAGGTCTATTATGGCGCTGCGCAGCTTGTCAAGCCGGCCGGCCCGCAGGGTGATGTCCGCGGCTTCCTCCGCGCGCTGGGCGACGAGATGGGGATGGTTGACCAGAAGCGCAACCAGCAGCTCGTCCGGCCGCCGGTCCAGGCCGCCGGTGCCATGCCGGGCGGCCATGCCGCCCACTTCGGCCAGGGCTGCAGGGGGTGAGCCTGCCCCGCGCCGCCCCCGAAACGGGCCCGTCTGCCGGAGCCTCGGCGACGGCGGATCGAAGGCCGCGGCCAGCCGCCGGTCGACCTCGTGCCGGTAATCTTCGTAAACCGAGCGTTCACCGATCAGCCGGATGCGATCACGCATCCGCTGGCGGAAGCCGGCACGGCGCTCCGGGGTGTCGGTCGGCCGCAGGGCCAGCTCCTGCTCCCAGAGCATGTCGATGAGGGGGCGGGCGGCCTGCAGCAGCTCGCCCATGGCGGCCGGCCCGCGGGCGCGGACCAGGCTGTCCGGGTCGTCGCCCGGCGGCAGCAGGGCGAAGCGCAGCGACTTGCCGGGCTGCAGCAGGGGCAGGGCGCGCTCCACCGCCCGCGCTGCCGCCCGCTGGCCGGCGGCGTCGCCGTCGAAGCAGAGCACCGGCTCCGGCGCCAGCCGCCACAGCTCGGCGATCTGGCCCTCGGTCAGGGCCGTGCCCAGCGGCGCCACGGCGCCGGCGAATCCGGCCTCGGCCAGGGCGATCACGTCCATATAGCCCTCGCAGACCACGACCTCGCCGCCCGCGCGCGCGCCGCGCGCGGCCTGCGCCAGGCCATAGAGCGTGCGTCCCTTGTGGAACAGCGGCGTCTCCGGCGAGTTCAGGTATTTCGGCTCGCCCTGGTCGAGGATGCGGCCGCCGAAGGCGATCACCCGGCCGCGGCGGTCGGTGATCGGGAACATCACCCGGCCGCGGAAGCGGTCATAAGCCGGACGGCCATCCTCGGGCCGGATGACGAGGCCGGCCTCCAGCATCAGCGCCTCGGAGATCCCGGCCTTGCCCAGGGCGTCCTTCAGCGCGGTGCGCGCATCCGGGGCATAGCCGAGGCGGAAGCGGGCGATGGTGTCGTCCTGCAGGCCGCGCCGCTTGAAGTAGTCGAGGCCGGCCCGCCCGGCTCCGCCGCGCAGCTGCGCCTCGAACCAGGCCGCGGCCGCCTCCAGCGCCGAATGCAGGGTCGCCCGCCGCTCCTCGCGCTGGCGCTCCTCGGGGCTGGTGGCCGGCACCTGCATCCCGACCTCGCGGGCCAGCCGCTCGACCGCCTCGGGAAAGGACAGGTTGTCGCTGCGCATGACGAAGCCGACGACGTCGCCATGGGCGCCGCAGCCGAAGCAGTGGAAGAAGCCCTTCTCCTCGCTGACCGTGAAGGAGGGCGTCTTCTCCTTGTGGAAGGGGCAGAGGCCGAGATGGTCGCGGCCGCGCTTCTGCAGGCGGACGCGTCCGCCGACCACCGAGGCGATCGACAGGCGGTCGCGCAGCTCGTCGACGAAGTCCGGCGGGATCGACATTCCGCGGCGCTTAAGCCCCCTGCTGCATATCCGGCGCCGCCAGACGCGCGAGATTCACTGAGTCCGCAATACTACTCTATAACCGGCCTCAAGGGCTAGGCCGCGACAGGTCGATTCTATCGGCCGTAGGGGCGAGCGGCGCTCGCCCTCTTTCCACAACCCTGATCGCCGGAGCCTGATCAGACATGGGCGAGCGCCGCTCGCCCCTACAGATCCACGATCCGATCAGTCTCACCCGAGCTTCTGCTTCACTAGCGGCCCCACCTTGCCGAAATCCATCTGCCCGGCATGGCGCTCCTTCAGGTGCGCCATCACACGGCCCATGTCCTTCACGCTCGCGGCCCCGGTCGCCGCGATGGCCTCGGCGATGGCCGCCGCCGTCTCCGCCTCGCTCAGCCCCTTCGGCAGGTAGCGCTCGATGACCGTGATCTCCTCGGCCTCCTGCGCCGCCAGCTCCGGCCGGCCGCCCTTCTCATAGGCCGCGATGCTGTCGCGGCGCTGGCGCATCAGCTTCTGCATCATGTCGACGATCTCGCCGTCGCCCACCCCCTGGGTGTTGCCCTTCTCGCGCGCGGCGATGTCGCGCAGCTTCAGCTCCGCCAGGATCATGCGGATGGTCGACACCGCGCGCTGCTCTTTGGCCCGCATGGCCGTCTTCAGATCTTCGCTCAGCCGTTCCCGCAGCATGGGTCCTCACTCGTCGATGCGGAGGGAGGGTAGCCGATTCGACCATCGAGACCAAGCGCGCCGCTTGACTTCACGCGGAGACGCAGAGGTTGGGGAGCGTGGGAGCCGCAGCCTGCGTCCTTCGACAAGCTCAGGATGAGGGAGAGCCTTACTGCCAGAAAGAAAACATCCTCATCCTGAGCTTGTCGAAGGACGCACAGTGCTCATGCAATCCTCCTCCGCGGCTCCGCGTCTCCGCGTGCCAAAACGGCATCGCGCGGTGCTCGACAGTGCCGCCATTTGCATCTTGACCCGCCGCCCGCCCTGCCCGACAAGAGCGCCGCAAACGACGCGAGCGGAGACTCCCATGGTGCAACACACGGCGGTGCTGGCGTTGGCGGACGGCACGCTGTTCTGGGGCCGCGGCGTCGGCGCCGCGGGCCGCGCCGTCGGCGAGGTCTGCTTCAACACCGCGCAGACCGGCTATCAGGAGATCATGACCGATCCCTCCTATGCCGGCCAGATCATCGGCTTCACCTTCCCGCATGTCGGCAATGTCGGCGCCAACTCCGAGGACATCGAGACGACGACGCCGGCCGCCCGCGGCTGCGTCCTCGCCGCCGACATCACCGAGCCCTCGAGCTGGCGCAGCGCCCAGCATTTCGACGCCTGGCTCCGGTCCCACAATCTCGTCGGGATGTGCGGCGTCGACACGCGCCGCCTGACCCGCCGCATCCGCGACGGCGGCGCCCCCAGCGGCGTCGTCGCCCACGCGCCCGACGGCCGCTTCGACATTGCGGCGCTGGTCGCCGAGGCGGCGGCCTGGCCCGGCCTCGAAGGCATGGACCTGGCCAAGGATGTGAGCTGCCGGCAGACCTATCAATGGGACGAGACGGGCTGGCGGCTCGGCCGCGGCTTCGGCCGGCAGGCCGCGCCGCGGTTCCACGTCGTCGCCATCGACTATGGCGCCAAGCGCAACATCCTGCGCTGCCTCGCCGACCAGGGCTGCCGCGTGACCGTGGTGCCGGCGGCCGCTTCCACCGAGGACGTGATGCGCCACCGGCCCGACGGCGTGTTCCTCTCCAACGGTCCCGGCGACCCCGCCGCCACCGGCGAATACGCCGTGCCGGTCATCCGCGACATCCTCGCCAGCGGCATCCCCCTCTTTGGCATCTGCCTCGGCCACCAGATGCTGGCGCTGGCGCTCGGCGGCCGCACGCAAAAGATGGCCCGCGGCCACCGCGGCGCCAACCACCCGGTGAAGGACCTCTCCACCGGCAAGGTCGAGATCACCAGCCAGAACCACGGCTTCTGCGTGCTCCCGGAGTCGCTGCCGCCGGAGGCCGAGGTGACTCATGTCTCGCTCTTCGACGGCTGCAACGAGGGCTTTCGTTTGAAGGACCGCCCGGTCTTCTCCGTGCAGTACCACCCCGAAGCCTCGCCCGGCCCGCAGGAAAGCCATTATCTCTTCAAGCGCTTCATCGATTTGATGGAACGTTTACGCTGAGGCGGCAGCCGCAGCGCATACGGCGGCAGGCAACTTGCTTGCTTGTTCTGGCGGCGCGCTCTAGATTGTTACATGAAACGTACGGCCGCAGAGCGGGCATGGCAGCCACCAGGCGCAAGAGGGTCAAGTCGGCGGCGAAGCGCAAGTTGACCGGCGCTGATCGCGTCGCCAAGCACCGCGCTGCGCTCAAGGCCAAGGGCATGCGCCTGGTGCAGATTTGGGTCCCCGATCCCGACAACCCGAACTTCATCAAGGAGGCGCGCCGGGAAATGCGGTTGCTAGCCAAGGCCGCAGGCGATCCAGCCAGCGACGAAGCGCGGGTCCTGCGAGAGCTGGACGCCGCCTTCGACGAGATGATGGTCGACATCGCGCGCGATGAAACGCGGTGACATCGTGACGGTCGCCATGACCGGCGACTTTGGCAAGCCGCGCCCGGCCTTGATCGTGCAGACCGATCGCTTCATCGGCCACACGTCGATCACGGTTTTGTTGATGACCGGCGATCTGCACGACGCCCCGGAACTCCGCATCACGGTGCAACCGACGCCGGGGAATGGTCTGCGCCGTCCATCGCAAATCATGGTCGACCGGACGATGACGGCGCCGCGCGGCAAGATCGGTCGGCGCATCGGCCGGCTTGATCGCGATACGCTCGTCGCCGTCAATCGATCGCTGGCGATGTTTCTCGGCATCGGCTGAGAAAGAGGACGGTCCCCTTTTCACCCCCTTTTTGTCGTCGAGACGATGGAGCGGCGGCGAGCAGGGCGGCTCCACGGCGGCCGTAGGAGCGAGCGGCGCTCGCCCGTCTATCCGCTTGTTGGAACAGGTCAACGATAGCGTCGGGTTGCACCCCGACCCCAAGGTCCATCGAAACATCGCACGCGCCCATGATTGACCGATATCCGCCCTATGCTAGCGTCCGCGCATGCCCGATGACACGCCATCGCCCGAGCAGACGGATGCCATCGCGCCGCGCCCGGCCTTCGCGCGCTGGCTCGGCGCGACCAACGACGTCACGCGCCGCTTCCTCGCGGCCGGGCGCGTTCCCGGGCTGATCAACATCGCGGGCGGCCTGCCGGCGCCGGAGATCTACCCGGCCGCGGAGGTGGCGGAGCTCGCGTGGCAGGCCATAGCACGGCATCCGCAGGAGACCCTCGGCTACGGCCCGATCGAAGGTTTGCCCGAGCTGCGCGATGCGCTCGCGGCGCGGTTCGGCACGCCGGAGCTGCGGCTGGCGCGCGAGAACGTGCTGATCGTCACGAGCGGGATGCAGGGGCTCGACCTCGTCGGCAAGGCGCTGCTGGAGGAAGGCGGGCTGATCGCGGGCCAGTTCCCGACCTATCTCGGCGCGCTCGATGCCTGGCGGCCGCGCTGCCCCGCCTACCGCAGCCTTCTGCTCGAAGAGCCGGGGTTCGACCCGGTCGCGGGAATCGGTGGCGCGCAGTTCGCCTACACCGTCCCCAATTTCTCCAATCCCACGGGTCGGCTGGTGGGGCTGCCGATGCGCCGGGCGCTCGTCGACGCCGCGCACTGCACCGGCGTCTGGCTGATCGAGGACGATCCCTATGGCGCGCTCCACTATGACGGCGCGCCGCTGCCGTCCCTGATCGCGCTCTCGGGCCGCAGCCGGCGCGACCGCGTCTATGACGGTCCCGTCGTCTATCTGGGCACGCTCTCCAAGGAGGTCGCGCCCGGGCTCCGCATCGGCTGGGTGATCGCCGCGCCGGAGATGATCGAGGCGCTGACCCTGGCCAAGCAGGGCTCCGACATGTGCACCAGTGGAGTGACCCAGCGTATCGCCCTGGCGGCGCTGGAGAGCGGCTTGGTCGAGCGCCTGCGGCCGGTCATCGTCGATCTCTACCGCGCGCGCCGCGACGCGCTCTGCGCCGCCCTCGCCGAGCACCTCGCCGCGTGGTTCGCGTGGGAGGCGCCGGTCGGCGGCATGTTCGTCTGGGCGGTGGCGCGCGATCCCGCGCTCGATACCGACCGGCTCTTCCAGGCCGGCCTGGAGGCCGGCGTCTGCGTCACGCCGGGCAGCGTGTTCGATCCCGCCGGGCGCAGCCGCCGCGCTATCCGCCTGAACTTCACCCTCAACCCGCCGGACCGGCTGGCCGAAGGCGTGCGCCGCCTCGCCGCGGCCGTGCGCAAGATGGCGCAGGAGGCCTGATCCCATGCCCGTCACCATCCACGCCGCGCCCGCGCGCGACCTCACGCCGGCGGAGATCGAGCGCTGGCGGAGCGTGCCGGTGGCGGTCGCCGTCGATCTCGGCCGCGATGTCGGCCAGATCGACCCGGCGATCCGGCCGCTCCGTCCGCCGGGCCGGCAGCCGCGCCTGTTCGGCCGCGCCGTGACCGCCTCGTGCGAGCCGCCCGATTTCGGCGCCGTCCTCCACGCGCTCGACCTAGTGGAGCCGGGCGACGTGCTGGTGATCGCCGCCGCCGGCCATGCCGAGACCGCCATGATCGGCGAGATCCTCGGCGGCCATCTGCGCCGGCGCGGCGGCCGCGGCGTGGTCTGCGACGGCGCGGTGCGCGACGTCGCCGCCCTGGCGGGCTGGGACGATTTCGCCGTCTTCGCCCGCTGGATCACGCCGCGCGGCCCGTCCTCCGCCGAGCGCGGCGCCGTGAACCGGCCCGTCGTCATCGGCGGCAGCCTCGTCACCCCCGGCGACCTCGTGATCGGCGACGACGACGGCCTCGTCGCCCTGTCGCCCGCGATCGTCCGCGCCCGCATCGCCGACGCCGAAGCGACCCTGGCCCGCGAAACCGACTGGGAGGCGAGCCTCGCCGCCGGCCGTTCGGCCCGCGAGACATTCGGCCTGCCGCCGGCGAAGCGGCACGGCACCGGTTGAGCGGCCTGCGGCGGCCTCAGTCCAGCGCTGCCGGCATCTCGCGCGGTTGCCGCGGCACTGACGCCGGTGTAGAGGCGCGCTGCGTGTGCTCCCTCTCAACATGACGCGATGCAGATGTGCCGAAGCGCCGCAGTGACCTTGCTCTCGTATGGAAAATATGCCATATGATGCCCGGTGCGGGAGATTCGGTGGCTGGGCAGCAGCAAGGATGATCTTTCGACCTTCCCGCGGGAGGTCAAGAAGGTCTTCGGCCGGGCGTTGTACGACGTGCAGAACGGCGAGACGCCGGAGATCGCCAAGGCATTGCCGCAGTTCGGCTCCGGCGTCTTCGAGTTGCGCGATGCTTTCGGCGGCAATGCCTACCGCTCGATCTATGTCGTGAAGCTCGCCAGGGCGATCTACGTCCTGCATGCGTTCATGAAGAAATCGAAATCGGGCCACGGCATACCCCGCGAGGACATCAGGACTATCGAACTGCGCCTGAAGCAGGCGCGGCTCCAGGAAGAGGACTAGGCCATGGCACGCAAACCCATCCGCGTCGAGAAGAGCAGCGGCAACGTCTTCCTCGACATCGGCTTCGACGAGGCCGAAGCCGCCGAATTGCTGGCCAAGGCCAAGCTGAGCCTGGAGCTGCAGCGCGCCATCCGCGCCCGAAGCCTCACGCAAAAGCAGGCCGCGGCGCTCTGCGGAACCGACCAGCCGACGCTCTCCAAGGTCCTGTCCGGCCGCATGAC
Source organism: Dongiaceae bacterium (assembly GCA_050180895.1). GTDB lineage: Bacteria > Pseudomonadota > Alphaproteobacteria > Dongiales > Dongiaceae > JBGPEQ01. Next base: position 57,392 of record JBFXDS010000010.1, on the reverse strand, counting down.
CAGCATCTCCATGGACCAACTGACGCGCTGGCTGAACGCCCTCGGCCGCTCGGTCGAGATCAAGGTCAAGCGCGCCCGCGGTGTGGCGACGACCGTCGTCATCGGCGCGTAGCATGGCGCCGACTGTCGTACTTGGCGACCAACGCTATGAAATCACCATTGCGCTCTTCGCTTCGCAAGCGCCTTGAGAAAAAGGCGAAGAAGGGATTCCGCGGCTATCCCATCGGCAGCCTCGCCTTCTACGGGTCGGATGACCGCACGGCGACCAAGATGGTCGCCAGCATCGTCCACAGCGAGCGTGAGGAGGACATCGGAGAGATGCGCAAGTGGTTCGCGTCCGGCCACGACGTGCGCAACGATCACACCTTTGCCGAGGAGGTCTGGGCGTTCTTCGCCGCGCACGGTGTGCGTTCGATCGTCATGCCTGACCGCATCATCGGCTGCCCACACGAGGAAGGCATCGACTACGAAGGGCCGATCTGCCCTCGATGCCCGTTCTGGGCCAACCGCGACCGTTGGACCGGGGAGATTGTCCATTGAAGAGGATAGCCGCCGACCCGTCGCCACAGGCACTGCGGCCATGGTACCGCAAGTTAGTCGCACCTGAGCATGATCCTGATGACGCGCTCAGCGCGGCGGCGATTTGATGCACTGTCACCACAATTATGACGTGAGTGGGTATGGACATTTGCATCGGCTTTGATTCCGCCTGGACGGATAACCCGAAATCCCCGGGAGCCATCTGCGCCGTCGGCATCGAGGACGGCCACCCGGCGCGGTTCCATGCCCCACAGTTAGCGTCCTTCGATCAGGCGCTGGCGTTCATCCAGAAAGTCCGCTCCGATAACGGTGCCACGCTTATTGCGTTGGACCAGCCGACCGTGGTGCCCAATTTGACCGGCATGCGGCCGGTAGAGCGCGTGGCCGCTTCTCTCGTTAGCTGGCTCGGCGGCGGTGTGCAGCCCTCCAACCGAGGAAGGCTGGGCATATTCTGTAATGCCTCGCCAATCTGGCGCTTCCTTACTGCACTGGGAGCCGTGGAGGATCCAGAACTCGCTCGGGTAGCACCCGAAGGCCTCTATTTGATGGAGGTCTTTCCGGCTCTTGCCCTGCCGTCACTGGGCGCAGGGTTCTTCGGGCGACTGGGTAGGCCAAGATACAATCCCGACCGCAGAAAGACCTTTCGCGTTGACGACTGGGTCCGTGTAGCAGACGTCGCCACTCGGCAGGCCCACGCGCTGGGTTGCGAGGAACTGGCGGAGTGGTGCCGCCATGCCGGGAAAATTGCCCGGCCGCGAAAGGCGGACCAGGACAGAATGGATTCCGCGTTGTGTGTGTTGATCGCACTCTATTGGCGGCTGCGTCCTCGCGACGCGTCCATGCTGCTTGGCGACTTGGCCACCGGATACATGGTTCTGCCGGCGAGCTCGGAGGTGCGCAAACACCTGACAGCGGCAGCTTGCAAATATGCAGTGGCAATGGACGGCGTAGTCCCGTTTTTGTGACATACCCAAGAGTCGGCCACGCCGCCGCCGTCGATGTGGATCGTGACGGCGAAACCGAGTCGGCCCGCCAGGGTCATCAGCTTCTCGATCGAAAACCGGCTGATCTTCCCGTGCACCAGCGCCGAGATGTTCGACTGGTCGAGGCCGAGCAGTTTGCCGGCGGCCTTCTGCGTCAGCGCGCGCTTGCGGATCTCCTCGGCGAGAAAGCGCATGAGCCGCGACTTGACCACCAGCTCGTCCCCGTCGGCCAGTCCGAGTTCGTGAAACGCGCTCTTCGTCATCTCAACTCCTGTTGGCCTGCCGGTCCTGCCCTCGGCTTGATCCAGTCCTCGAAATTGACAATCGCTCCTTCACCACCTTGATCACGGTACGCACTGCATCGCTACGCCGCCTCCTCCACATCCACCACCAGCCGCTTTCCCACCGCGGCGAGCGCCGCCTCGATCTGGTCGAGGCGGGAGGCGTGGCGCGGGTTGAGCAGGCGGTCGACCTGGGGGCCGTGCAGGCCGAGGCGCCGCTCCAGGTCTGCCTTGCGCAGGTTCTGCGCACGCATGGCACGGTGCAGCATGGCCTTGAGCGCGGTCTGGGTGGGCAGCATGACGCGGGCGGTCATCGGCGCGCCTTCGGCTGCGGCCTTACTCCTCCGCCGGCCCGGCGGCGCAGAGGGAAGCGGAATGTCGGCGCGCGCGGCGATCCTTGCCGCGATGGCCTCTTCAATGGCGTCGCGCGCATGGCGGAGCGCATCGGCCTTGTCCTTGCCGAAGGTGGTGACCTCCGGCAGATCCGGGCAGGTGACGAGCAGGGTGCCGTTGTCGTCGGGCGTCAGCAGAACGCCGTAGTCGAGTGCCATGCGGTCGTTCCTTTCATCGATCGGCGCTATTTGAGCCCCAGGTCCTTCTTGATCTTCTCGATCAGGCCGCGGCCCAGTTCTTTGTGCTTCCCGTGCATCGGCAATTGCGACGTCCGGCCGCCGCGCCTGACCGTGAGATGGCCGCGGCCGCCCTTGTGGGTCTCGAACCGGCAGCCGCGCGCCTTCAGCCAGCGTCGAAGCTCGGCCGCGTTCACGAGGCAACATTACTGTTGGGGTTACGGACGGACAACATTAATGTTGCCTCTCTCGGTCGCGAACATATTGACAACTCGCCTTGTGGATATCTATACTAGAACATTCAATGAACATACAACCAAGAAATCCTGGGAGCACGAAATGATCCCTCAGTCCATCGCCCCCGCTGCCACCCTCCCGCCTGATCGCCGCGGCCGCTTGCGGAACGGCGCCACGCCGGGCGATTTCCTGGCCGCCCCGCGCTGTGCTGCCCGCACCCGGGCGGGCGGATGCTGCCGCCAACCAGCCATGCGGAACGGCCGCTGCCGGATGCATGGCGGGCTCAGCACCGGTCCGCGCACGGCCGAGGGTCGCGCCCGCTGCGCCTCCGCCCGCCGCACCCACGGCTTCTACTCGGCCGAGATCACCGCCCTGCGCCGTGCCGGGACTGCCTACTGTCGCCGAATGGACGCACTGTTCGCCGCGCTGAAGGCCGGCCGCACCGCTGGGCATGGGGTCCATCCGTCATTTCCCGCGTGCCCGCTGGATAGCGCACGCCCGCTCCCCCAGCCCGCCCCGCGCCGAGGCTTCGTCCAGCGCACCCTCCTGGGCGGCACCGCCCTCGGCCTCGGCCTCACGATCGCGCCGCCCGCTGCCGCTGGGCATGGGGTCCATCCGTCATTTTCGCGCCGCGCCGGTTGACGCCCCGCCGCCCAAAGGGCACAAGGCCGCGCCATGCCGAAACGCACCGACATCGAGTCGATCCTGATCATCGGCGCCGGCCCGATCGTCATCGGCCAGGCCTGCGAGTTCGATTATTCGGGGACGCAAGCCTGCAAGGCTTTGAAGCAGGAGGGCTATCGGGTCGTCCTCGTCAACTCCAACCCGGCGACGATCATGACCGATCCGGATCTCGCCGACGCCACCTATGTCGAGCCGATCACGCCGGACATGGTCGCCCGCATCATCGAGCGCGAGCGGCCAGACGCCCTGCTGCCGACCATGGGCGGGCAGACCGCGCTCAACACCGCCATGGCCCTGGCCAAGTCGGGCGCGCTCGAGCGGCTCGGCGTCGAGCTGATCGGCGCCAATGCCCGCGCCATCGAGACGGCCGAGGACCGCCTGCTGTTCCGCCAGGCCATGGACCGCATCGGCCTCGCCAGCCCCCGGAGCCGCATGGTCGCGAACCTGGAGGAGGCCGTCGCCGCGCTCGCCGAAACCGGCCTTCCCGCCATCGTCCGGCCCTCCTTCACCCTCGGCGGCACCGGCGGCGGCATCGCCTACAACCGCGACGAGTTCGAGCAGATCGTCGCCGGCGGCCTGCGCGCCTCGCCGGTCGGCACCGTGCTGATCGAGGAGTCGGTGCTCGGCTGGAAGGAATACGAGATGGAGGTCGTGCGCGACCGCGCCGACAACTGCATCATCATCTGCTCGATCGAGAACGTCGACCCCATGGGCATCCACACCGGCGACAGCATCACCGTGGCGCCGGCGCTGACCCTGACCGACAAGGAATACCAGATCATGCGCAACGCCTCGATCGCGGTGCTGCGCGAGATCGGGGTGGATACCGGCGGCTCCAATGTGCAGTTCGCCGTCAACCCGGCCGACGGCCGCATGGTCATCATCGAGATGAACCCGCGCGTCTCCCGCTCCTCGGCCCTCGCCTCGAAGGCGACCGGATTCCCCATCGCCAAGGTCGCGGCCAAGCTGGCGGTCGGCTACACGCTCGACGAGCTGGCCAACGACATCACCCGCGTCACGCCGGCCTCCTTCGAGCCGACCATCGACTACGTCGTCACCAAGATGCCGCGCTTCACCTTCGAGAAGTTCCCCGGCGCCGAGCCGATGCTGACGACCTCGATGAAATCGGTCGGCGAGGCCATGTCGGTCGGCCGCTCCTTCGCGGAATCCGTGCAGAAGGCGCTGCGCTCGATGGAAACGGGCCTGTCCGGCTTCGACGAGGTCGACATTCCCGGCGGCGACGATCCCAATACCCTGCGCGCCGCCCTCGCCAAGCCGACGCCCGACCGCCTGCTGGTGATCGCCCAGGCCCTGCGTCTCGGCATGGCGGTCGAGGAGATCCACGCCATCTGCAAGTACGACCCCTGGTTCCTGCGCGAGATCGAGCGTGTTGTCGCCGTGGAGGCCGCCGTGCGCGCGCATGGCCTGCCGGCGGACGCCGCCGGCCTGCTGCGGCTGAAGAAGCTCGGCTTCTCCGATGCGCGCCTCGCCGCGCTGGCGAAGACGGAGGAGGAGGCGGTGGCCGCCGCGCGGCGCGCCGTCGGCGTCACGCCGGTCTACAAGCGCATCGACACCTGTGCCGCCGAGTTCGCCTCGGCCACGCCCTACATGTACTCCTGCTACGAGGGCGACGGCATCCAGCCGGCCGAATGCGAGGCCGATCCGAGCGGCCGCGACAAGGTCATCATCCTCGGCGGCGGGCCGAACCGCATCGGCCAGGGCATCGAGTTCGACTATTGCTGCGTCCATGCCGCCTACGCGCTCAAGGACGCGGGCATCGAGACCATCATGGTCAACTGCAACCCGGAGACCGTGTCGACCGACTACGACACCTCCGACCGGCTCTATTTCGAGCCGCTGACCGCCGAGGACGTGATCGAGCTGGCGCGCGTGGAGCAGCGCCGCGGCCGGCTGCTGGGCGTGATCGTGCAGTTCGGCGGCCAGACGCCGCTGAAGCTGGCGGCGGCGCTGGCGGCGGCGGACATCCCGATCCTCGGCACCTCGCCCGACGCCATCGATCTGGCGGAGGACCGCGCCCGCTTCCAGGACCTGCTGGCGCGGCTCGGCCTGAAGCAGCCGGCCAACGGCATCGCCCGCTCGACGGAAGAAGCGGAAGCGGTGGCCGCGACGATCGGCTATCCTGCGGTGATCCGCCCGTCCTATGTGCTCGGCGGCCGCGCCATGGAGATCGTGCATGACTCCGCGGCGCTCCGCCGCTACATGGCCCGCGCGGTGAGGGTTTCCGGCAAGAGCCCCGTGCTCATCGACTCCTACCTGCAGGACGCCATCGAGGTCGACGTCGACGCCGTGTCCGACGGCGTGGCCGTGCACGTGGCCGGCATCATGGAGCATATCGAGGAGGCGGGAATCCATTCCGGCGATTCCGCCTGCTCGCTGCCGCCCTATACGCTGACCCCGGAGGTCGTCGCGGAGATCTCCCGGCAGACGGAGGCGCTCGCCCGCGGCCTCGATGTCGTCGGTCTCATGAATGTGCAGTTCGCGGTCAAGGGCGGCGACATCTACGTGCTGGAGGTCAATCCGCGCGCCAGCCGCACGGTGCCGTTCGTCGCCAAGGCGACCGGCGTGCCGATCGCCAAGATCGCCGCCCGCGTCATGGCGGGCGCCAGGCTGGCCGACTTCCGGCTGGCGCCGCGCGGCCGCGACCACATCGCCGTCAAGGAGGCGGTGTTCCCGTTCGCCCGCTTCCCCGGCGTCGACATCATCCTGGGGCCGGAGATGAAATCGACCGGCGAGGTCATGGGGCTGGACCATGATTTCGGCCGCGCCTTTGCCAAGTCGCAGATGGGGGCGGGCAATGCCTTGCCCCTGACCGGCACGGTGTTCATCTCGGTGAAGGACGAGGACAAGCCGGCCATGCTGCCCGTCTGCGAACGGCTGGCGGCGGGCGGCTTCCGCCTGCTCGCCACCGACGGCACCGCCGGCTACCTCCGGTCCCACGGCCTTCCGGTGGAGCGCATCAACAAGGTGCTGCAGGGGCGGCCGCACTGCGTCGACGCGATGAAGAGCGGCGACATCCAGCTCGTCTTCAACACGGTCGCCGGGGCCCAGTCAATGGCCGATAGCTTCAGCCTCCGGCAGGCCGCCCTGCTCGGCAACATTCCCTATTGCACGACCGTCGCGGCCGCCCGCGCCGCCGTCGCGGCCATCTCCGCCCTGGCGCAGGGCGAGCTTGAAGTCGCGCCGCTCCAATCCTACTTTAGTGGATCGTTTTCTTAGGGCCGACCCGAGACCTCGTGGCCGGAGGGTTGATCATTGTTCCCCACGGACATTTAGAAGCCGGGTTTCTCCGCAGCGAACGGTTGAGATGCGATGACAAATGTTCCGATGAAGATTCCGATGACGTCCGACGGCTATCAGCGCCTGGAAGAGGAATTGCGACACCTCAAGCAGACCGAGCGTCCGGCGGTGATCCGTGCCATTGCCGAAGCCCGCGATCACGGCGACCTGTCGGAGAACGCCGAGTATCATGCCGCCCGCGAGCGGCAGAGCTTCATCGAGGGCCGGGTGGCCGAGCTTGAGGACAAGATCGCCCGCGCCGAGGTCATCGACGTCAGCAAGCTGTCGGGCAAGCAGGTGATGTTCGGCGCCACCATCACGGTGATCGACGAGGACACCGACGAGAAGAACAGCTACCAGATCGTCGGGCCGGACGAGGCCGACGTGAAGGCGAAGCGCCTTTCGATCACCTCGCCGCTGGCGCGCGCCGTCATCGGCAAGAAGGTCGGCGACACCGTGGAGGTGACGACGCCGAACGGCTCTAAGTCCTACGAGATCGTCAAGGTCGCGTTCAAATAGGAGGGGAGGGCGCGGCTAGCCGTCGTCGATCGGCACGCCCGGCACGTTCTTGCAGGTGCGGATCGCCAGCGACGACTTGACGTGGCTGACGTTCGGCGCGGCGGTGAGCCGCGTGGTCAGGAACCGCTGATAGGCGTCCCAGTCGACGGCGACGATTCGCAGCAGGAAGTCGGTCTCGCCGGCCAGCATGTGGCATTCGCGGACCTCGGGCCAGGCCCGCATCAACTCCTCGAAGGCCCGCAGGTCGGACTCCGCCTGGCTGGAGAGGCCGACCTGCGCGAACACGGTGACGCCGAAGCCGAGCGCCTCCGGGTTGATGTCGGCATGGTAGCCGCGGATGTAGCCGGCCTCTTCCAGCGCGCGGACGCGGCGCAGGCAGGGCGGCGCCGAGATCTCGGCCCGGCGGGCGAGCTCGACATTGGTCATGCGGCCGTGGTCCTGCAGGGCCTTCAGGATGCGCCGATCGACCCGGTCGAGTTTCGCCCGACGCATTTCGTTTCCTCCGATTCCGGCCGCTGAAAAGCAATTATATTACCCGCTTGCCTCAGCGCCAAGCGATCAACGCGGACATTGCGGAGGGGTTGGGGAACGGCCGGACAGCCGAGTCAGTAACCCTTCTTTTTGCTGCGGAAGAGGCTGCGCACGCGCGCCGACAGGTCCCAGTCCTCGATGACGACGATGAAGACCTTGCGCAAGGCGTCGGGCGGGCAACGGATTTCCTTCACGCCATGCCAGGACTGCTCGCGCCGCATGAACAGCAGGCTGAAGTTGCCGATCGCCTTGGCCGGCATGATCCGGTCGAACTCCTCGAACTTCGGGGCGGTATCGGCGACGAACCGGCCGCCGTCGTCGAGGATCAGCGTCTCGCCGCCCCACTCCGGCCGCCAGTCCTTGTCCGTGTTGAAGTAGAAGATATGCGAACCGAGCTTGCGTCGGGCATCGCAATGCGGCGAGACCGAGCAGCCGTTCGGCGTGTAGTGCCAATGCAGGACGAGACGCAGCGCCCGGCGGCCGAACATGCGCTCGAGGAAGCCCCGATAGGCCGGCGTGCCGAGTTCGGCGACGAACGCGCGCCAGGGCTCCGCCAGAGGCAGTTGGGGATCGTACTCGAGGGCGAGGCGGTCATGCGGCGCCTGACCGTGCTTGCGCTTCTCGCCGAAGCGCTTATCGAACAACTCCGGCGGCGGCAGCGTCTCGACCAGCCGGTCGAACCCCTGGGCGGTGAGGAACCCTTCCGGATTGAGCCACGGATAGGGCCGCTGCGTCTGGAAGGCCTGCGCGTCGCAGCCGTTCATCACCGCTTCGTTGATATATTTCATCGATATTTCATCCTGTTGGCGGCGCGACCCTAATCATGTCGGATGCGCTCGGCAACGCCATTTCGCACGCCGCGACATGATGGCCGCGATGCGTGCGTCTTGCCGCAACGCCCGTCGCCTTCTATCTTCCATGACATTACGTCATGGAAGGACCATCGGGCTATGCCGGCTGAACATCACACCAAGGTCTTGATCATTGGATCCGGCCCGGCCGGCTATACCGCGGCCATCTATGCGGCGCGCGCCAACGCCAAGCCGATCCTGGTCGAGGGCCTGCAGCCCGGCGGGCAGATGACGATCACCACCGACGTGGAGAACTATCCCGGTTTTGCCGATGTCATCCAGGGGCCTTGGCTGATGGAGCAGATGCGGGCGCAGGCCGCTCATGTCGGCACGGTGCTGGTCGCCGACACCATCGTCGAGGTCGATCTGTCGCGTCGGCCGTTCCGTTGTCGCGGCGACAGCGGCGACCTCTATGTCGGCGAGACGCTGATCGTCTGCACCGGCGCACAGGCGCGCTGGCTGGGCCTTTCGAGCGAGGAGAAGTATCGCGGCGCCGGCGTTTCCGCCTGCGCGACCTGTGACGGGTTCTTCTTCCGCGGCAAGGAGGTGTGCGTCATCGGTGGCGGCAACACGGCGGTCGAGGAGGCCATCTTCCTCACCAATTTCGCCGACAAGGTCACGCTGATCCACCGCCGCAACAGTCTGCGCGCCGAAAAGATCATGCAGGACCGGCTGTTCCGCAATCCGAAGATCGAGGTGATCTGGGACACGACCGTGACCGAGATCATCGGTACCGGCGAAATACCCGCGGTGAGTGCGGTGCGCCTCAAGCACGCGAAGTCAGGCAAGGAGTCGGTGCTCCCGGTCCAGGGTGTCTTTGTCGCCATCGGCCATGTGCCGGCGACGGAGCTGTTCCGTGGCCAGATCGAGACGGACGCCGAGGGCTACCTCGTCACCGCGCCGGACAGCACGGCGACTAATATTCCTGGTGTGTTCGCGGCCGGCGATGTGAAGGACAAGGTCTTCCGTCAGGCTGTCACCGCGGCCGGGATGGGCTGCATGAGCGCGCTGGAGGCCGAGCGGTTCCTTGCCGGTATCGAGGCAACGGCGGCGAAGGCGGCCGAGTAGTCGACGCAGCCGGATTTTAACGCCAACGCCGGGCCGATGATGGACTGGGATAAGCTCAGGGTGTTTCACGCCGTCGCCGAGGCCGGCAGCTTCACCCGCGCCGGGGAAGTGCTCAACCTGAGCCAGTCGGCGGTCAGCCGTCAGGTCAGCAGCCTGGAGGAGAGCCTCAACGTCACCCTGTTCCACCGGCACGCGCGCGGCCTGATCGTGACCGAGCAGGGCGAGCTGCTGTTCCGCACCGTGCGCGAGGTCTTCGCCAAGCTGGCCATGGCGGAGGCGCAGTTGACGGAGAGCCGCGAGCGGCCGAAGGGAACGCTGAAGGTGACGGCGACCATCGGCCTCGGCTCGACCTGGCTGGCGCCGCGCATCGGCGAGTTCATCGAGATCTATCCGGACGTGTCCGTCGATCTGGTGCTGGAGGATCGCGAGCTCGATCTCAGCATGCGCGAAGCCGACGTCGCCATCAGGTTGTTGCCGCCGCGGCAGCCGGAGCTGATTCAGCGCCACCTGATGACGGTCCACAACTACGTCTACGCCGCTCCGTCCTACCTGAAGAAGTTCGGCTCCCTGCGGTCGGTCGAGGATCTCGATCGCCACAAGATCATCGTCTATGGAGAGGAGACGCGTCCGCCGGTGCCGACCATCAATTGGCTGCAGACGGTCGGCGGCCGCGAGGACCGGCCACGGCATCCGGTGCTGACCGTCAACAACGCCTACGCCATCCTGCGGGCCGTCCAGAGCGGCCTCGGGATCGCCGGCGTGGCGGAGTTCATGGCTGCGGAAACGCCCGGCCTCGTGCGCGTCCTGCCCGACATCCAGGGGCCGCGGATCGACGTCTATTTCGTCTACCCGGAGGAACTGCGGAACTCGAAGCGCATTCAGGTCTTCCGCGACTTCCTCCTACGCAAGGTGGCGGAGGCGACGTTCTAGGCCCGGATTGGGCCAAATTGGGCTATGAGGTGATTTGAACGACTGGCTCAGCACAAGTTCCATGCATAAAATGCATGCCACCTAGCGATTTTTGAGTCTGGTGGCCGGCCGCAGCCGCATTATCTTATGGGTGTGTTGCGGTGCAACATGACAGTTTCGACGGCGCCGACGGGCGCGGTCAATCGGATCCGGGCGCGATGTCCGGATAGGGGTCTTCGGACCCCACGTCTCCCAGACGTGAAGCCTCCCTGTTTAACTTGCCGGGCCCCTTAAAAGGCCCGGCATTTTTCTTCCCGCCTCTCGATCGGCTGGGATCAAGCGTAGAGCCGCTCGTTTTCGAGGCCCTTGTACAGATCGGCAACGAATTCGCCATAGCCGTTGAACAGCAGGGTCGGCACCCGTTCGTTGGTGCCGAGGACGCGTTCGGTGGCCTGGCTCCAGCGCGGGTGGGGCACGTCCGGATTGACGTTGGCCCAAAACCCGTACTCGGAGGCTTGCAGGGCCTCCCAGAAGCTCACGGGCCGCTCGTCGGTGAAGGTGAACTTGACGATCGACTTGATCGACTTGAACCCGTATTTCCAAGGCGTGGCAAGCCGCAGGGGCGAGCCGTTCTGCGGCGGCACCGGCTTGCCGTAAATGCCGGTCACTAGGAACGTCAGCTCGTTCGCGGCCTCGGCCATCGTCAGCCCCTCGATGTAGGGCCAGGGATACCAGACGGCCCGCTGGCCTTCGGCCACGTCTGGGTTCAAGAACGTCTCCATCCGCACGTATGTCGCCGTGCTCAGAGGGCGCGCGAACTCGACGAGTGCCTTCATCGGGAACCCGGTCCACGGCACGGCCATCGACCAGGCCTCGACGCAGCGGTGCCGATAGAGTCGTTCCTCCAGCGGCATCTTCCGCAGGAGGTCGTCGATGGCGACGACGGTGGGCGTTTCGACCATGCCGTCGATCGTGATGTCCCAGGGCCGGGCCGGCAACGACTGCGCCTCGTCCTTGACGTCCTTGCTCGAGCCGAACTCGTAGAAATTGTTGTAACTGGTTACGTATTCCTCCGCCGTCAGCGGGCGATCGAGGGTGTAGCGCGGATTCGGCGGCGCCGGATAGAGCGCGGCGGAGGGATCGGCCGGAGCGTCCTGCGCATGCAGCGCCGTCGCGCCGAACGGTCCGCCTACGGCCGCCAGCACTGGCCCGGCGGCAAGGGCGGCGCAGAGGCGCCGCCGGTCGCGAAAGACATGCTCCGGGGTTGCCGTCGAGTCCGGCAATTCCCAGCCGCGCTTAACCTTGATCAGCATGGCGACGCTCCATCGGCAAGTCAGCGGAATCGCTGCCCCCAGATAGGCGCACGCCACTGGCGCGGCAAATCAACAAAGGGTGAGTCGCGCGTCAGGCGAGCAGGCTGCGCAGCATCCAGGCGTTCTTCTCGTGGACCTGCATGCGCTGCGTGAGGAGATCGGCGCTCGGCTCGTCGTTCGCCTTGTCCACGGTCGGAAAGATCTTGCGCGCCGTGCGGACGACAGCTTCCTGGCCGGCGACCAGCTGGCGGATCATCTCGTCGGCATCGGGCACGCCGTTCTCCTCTTTGATCGACGACAGCTTGGCGTATCGGCTGTAGCTGCCGGGCGCCGGGAATCCGAGGGCGCGGATGCGCTCGGCGATCAAATCGACGGCCAGGGCCAGTTCGGTGTACTGCTGCTCGAACATGAGGTGCAGCGTGTTGAACATCGGCCCGGTCACGTTCCAATGAAAATTGTGGGTCTTGAGATAGAGCGTGTAGGTATCGGCCAGCAGGTGCGACAAACCCTGAGCGATCGCCTGGCGGTCCTTCTCGGCGATGCCGATGTCGATTTTCTTCACGGCGGACTCTCCCGAAAACTTTCCTGTCCCTAGGATATAAAACCGGCCCGGCGGTGCTTCAATGTCTCTTCAAATGATTCTAAAGTATGTCGTCCAGGAATCGGACGCGCCCTCGCCGCCTGCGGTTCAATGGGCTGCCGTCAGCCGATGCTCTACGATTTTGTCGGCGAGGCGGCCGGTCAGCTCCTGCAGATGGTCGAATTTCCACGAAAAGGTGCCGACACCGAGGGTGAGCGACCGCAGCTCGATGATGAGGTCGTGCAGTTCGGACTGCGGGAGGTAGGCGTTGACCTCGTCCCAGCCCTGCCATCCCTCTTTGGGGCTGAAGCCCAGGATCTGGCCGCGCCGGCCGCTGATGAGGCCGTGCACGCGCGCCGTGAAGTCGTTGGGGATCGCGATCTGCACCGAACAGATCGGCTCGAGCAGCACGGGGTCGCATTTCGGCATGCCTTCGCTCATGGCGATGCGCGCAGCGGTCTTGAAGGCCATATCCGAACTGTCCACCGAGTGGTACTGACCGTCGTACAGCCGAACGGATACGTCGACGACCGGAAACCCGAGCGGCCCGCGATTGAGATAGTCGCGCGCGCCTTCCTCGACGGACGAGATGTATTGCCGCGGCACGGCGCCGCCGACGACGTTGTCGATGAACTCGAAGCCGCCGCCGCGCGCCAGCGGCTTGATCTCGACATGCACGTCGCCGAACTGTCCATGGCCGCCGCTCTGCTTCTTGTGGCGCCCATGCTGCTTGATGCCGCGGCGTATGGTTTCCTTGTAGTTGATCGTCGGTCGGTGCGACTTGACGGCGAGCCCGTATTTCAGCCTCAGCCGGTCGATCGCCACCTGCAGATGGATCTCGCCCTGTCCCCACAGCACGAGTTCGTGGGTGTCCTGGTTGTGCTCGATCGATAGCGAGGGGTCTTCCTCCACCAGCTTCTGCAGCGCCGCGGTCAGCTTCACCTCGTCGGCGCGGTTCTCGACGTTGATGGCGAGCGAGAACAGCGGCGCCAGCTGGACGGGCCAGTCGACACTGCCGGCGGACTTGCCGGACGCCGTGAGCAGCTGTCCGGTCGCCACCGCCTCCATGCGCCCGAGGCCGACGACCTCGCCCAAGAGCGCCGTGGATTGCTTGCCAAGCTCGTGCCCTTTCATCCGGTAGACGGCGGCGTAGCGATGGCCGTCGAGGGTGCCGCCGTCCTGCAGGGGCGCCCCCCAGATGCGGGCCAGCGAGATCTTGCCGGTGTGTGCCTGGTGATAGGTCTTGAAGACGAGGGCCGCCGTGTCGCCCACGGCCGGAGCCACCCCGATGCGGGACGCGGTCTCAGCGGGGCCGGGCACGTCGTGCCGCAGCGCCTTGAGCAGGCGATGCACGCCGTGATCATGCTCGGCGGCGCCGAGCAGCACGGGCACGATGAGATCGCCGGCGAGGTCCTTGGAGATCTGCTGGTAGATCTCCTCCTTCGGGGGGATGGCGTCCTCGAGCAGCTGCTCCAGGAGGCGATCGTCGAAATCGGCGAGCGCTTCCAGCAGCTCGCGTCGGGCGGTCTGCTCGCGCTCGACGATGTCCGCAGGGATCTGGATGAGGTCGGAGTCGTTGCCCGGCGCGTTGTAGGCGCGCTCGCTCACGAGGTCGACGAACCCGGAGATGGTCTCGGCGCCCGATTTTTCGGTCTTGCGGATCGGCACCTGCCGCAGCACCAGCTTGCGGCCCGACACGCTCTGCAGCGCCGCCAGGACGTCGCGCACGCGGTGCGCGGCCGTGTCCATCTTGTTGATGAACAGCATGTGCGGGATCTGCCGGTCGTCGAGGAACTTGAACAGCGGCGCCAGCGTGAGCGCGCGCGATACTTCCGGCTCGCAGACGACGACCGCGACGTCCGCCACCATGAGCACGTTCTGCGTCTCCTGGGTCAGCTCGATCGAGCCGGGGCAATCGAGAAATGTCCATTTCTCGCCGAGATACTCGGTCGTGGCCGCGTTGACTTCGACGCTCATCTTGCGTGCGCGCGCCTCCGGGGCGCTGTCGCCGATGGTGTTGCCCTCCTTGATCGAGCCTTTGCGGGTCGTCGCGCCGGTCGCGAACATCAGGCTTTCCAGCAGCGTGGTCTTGCCGCTGAGATATGGCCCCACCAATGCGGCGCAGCGCGGCGCCGATGCTTCGCGTTGGCCCATGCGAACGTCCTCCCTCGAAATCCAACCAGGCGCCAATTGTCTGGCGACCATCATTCTGCCATCTGCGATGTTATGATTTCCGGGCCGTCGATGGCGATGCAAGCGAAAACGACGCGCGACGGCGCGCGGCCGTCACCCACGTCCTCATCTTGCGGCGGCGGGCGCCGGGCCATATCTGGAGTGGCATAGTCGATCCCCACCGGCCCGTCCAATTATTCCAGGACTAATCGTGAACAGTTCCGCAGCGGCGACGGCCGCCGCCCCGCCGCAACGCGTATCCGAATTGTTGGACCTGCTGGCGCGCACATGGCCGAACGAGCGCATTTCGCTGGGCGATATCACACGCCTGCTTGGCGACCGCGGTTACGGCGTGCTCCTGCTCGTCCTGGCGCTGCCCGGCGCGGTACCGGGTATCTCGTCCATCGCCGCAGTGCCGCTGGCCCTCGTCGCCTTGCAGCTTGCGGTCGGACTGCCGCGGCCGTGGCTGCCGCGTTTTCTGGCCGACCGCTCGCTGTCGCGGGCCGACTTCCTGCGCATGGTCGAGCGCGCCGATCCCTATCTGGACCGCGTCGAACGCCTGCTGCGGCCGCGCCTCGCCGTCCTGACCGGGCCGGTCGGCGAACGCATCATCGGCCTGCTGTGCCTGGCGCTCGCGCTGCTGCTGACGATCCCGATCTTGTTCAACATGCCCCTGGTCGTGCCGATCGCACTGATGGCACTTGCGGTGATCGAGCGCGACGGCGTTCTCGCCGCGATCGGTGTCGCCGGCGGCTGCATTGCGATCGGGGCGGTGGCCCTGCTCGGCTGGGTCTCGGTGCAAGAGGGCTTGCAGTTGGCCGGCAAATATCTTGGAATGTAGCGGGTGATTCGCCCGACCTTCGAGGGAAGTCCTCCTCGCCGGCGGTCGAATCCGGACGAAACGCGTTGCAATGACGCTCGAGCTGCTGATCGTCCTGTTGCTGATCCTGCTGAACGGATTGTTCGCCATGGCGGAAATGGCGATCGTTTCGGCGCGCCGCGCGCGGCTGAAGCACGCCGCCGATCAGGGAGACCGGGGCGCCAAGGTGGCGCTGACCTTGGCCGAGAATCCGGGCCGGTTCCTGTCGACGGTGCAGATCGGCATCACCCTCATCGGCGTGCTCGCCGGCGCGTTCGGCGGGGCGACGCTGTCCGAGGCGCTGGCCGTCTGGTTCGCGGCCGAGTTCCCGGCGTCGGCCGAATATGCCGAGGCGATCTCGATCGGCGCCGTGGTCGTCGGCATCACCTTTCTGTCGCTGATCCTGGGCGAACTGGTGCCGAAGCGGCTGGCGCTCAGCCGGCCGGAGGCGATCGCCTCCTGGCTGGCGCGCGGCATGGCGCTGCTGTCGCGCATCGCCGGCCCCGTCGTCTGGCTGCTGAGCGGCGTGACCGAAATCGTGCTGCGGCTGCTGCCGATAAGGCACGGCAGCGAGCCCGCGGTGACCGACGAGGAAATCAAGGTGCTGATGCAGCAGGGCGCCGAGTCCGGCCACTTCCACCCGATCGAGAAATCGATCGTCGACATGGCGCTCCGGCTGGGCGATCGCCGCGTCAGCGCGCTGATGACGCCCCGCACTCAGATCGAATGGCTCGATCTGGAGGATCCGATCGAGGAGACCCGGCAGAAGATCCGCGAGAGCCACTATTCACGCTTTCCCGTCGCCGAGGGCGGCCGCCGCCATATCGTCGGCGTGGTCGAGGTGAAGGACCTGCTGGCGGGCGAACTGGCCGGCCGCGGCTTCGACGTCCGGACCGCCATGAAGCCGCCGCTCTACATTCCGGAGTCGGCGCCGGCGCTGAAGGCGCTCGAGACCTTCCGGCGGACCGGCGCGCCCATCGCCCTCATCGTCGACGAATATGGCGACTTCCAGGGCATCGTCACCCTGGAGGATCTGCTCGAAGCCCTGGTCGGCGATCTGCCCGAACCGGGACAACAGGAGGAACCGTCGGTGACGCAACGCGCCGACGGCTCGTGGCTGGTGGACGGCATGCTGCCGATCGACCAGTTGAAGGATACGATCGGCCTGGTGCGCCTGCCGGACGAAGACGAGGCCAGCTATCAGACCGTGGCCGGGCTGGTCATGGACCGGCTTCGTCGCATCCCCAAGGCATCCGACTGGTTCGACATCGACGAACACCGCTTCGAGGTCGTCGACATGGATGGACGGCGCATCGACAAGGTCATGGTCAGCCGCAAGCCGGCCGCGCGCGAGGGTGGATCGGAGGCCGCGCCCGCCGCGTAGCGCCTATGTCCTCTCCCGCTTCACGGGCGAGGGACGTTGTTGCAGCGGCCGGCCTCGGTCGTCTCCTCTGCCGCGAAAGCGGGAGAGGCAGGGCGGCGCGTCAGCGCAGCGCCTTGCACGCCTGCTGGATGCGCGAGCAGGCCTCGCGCAACGCCTCGATCGATGTCGCGTAGGAGATGCGGAAGAACGGCGACAAGCCGAAGGCGGCGCCCTGGACGGCGGCGACGCCCGCCGCCTCCAAGAGATAGGTGACGAAGTCCTCGTCGGTATTGATCACCTTGCCTTGCGGCGTGGTCTTGCCGATGGCGCCCGCGCAGGACGGGTAGACGTAGAAGGCGCCTTCCGGTCGATGGCAATGCAGGCCGGGCGCCTGATTCAGCATGTCCACCACGAGGTCGCGCCGAGCCTTGAAGCTCTCGTTGTGCGCCGCGATGAAGTCCTGCGGCCCGGTCAGGGCCTCGAGCGCGGCGGCTTGGCTGATCGAACTGGGGTTCGAGGTCGATTGCGACTGCAGCTTGGCCATCGCCTGGATCAGCGGCACGGGTCCGCCGCCATAGCCGATGCGCCAGCCGGTCATGCAGTACGCCTTGCTGACCCCGTTCATGGTCAGGGTGCGTTCGTACAGCTTGGGCTCGACCTGTGCGATCGTGCTGAACGCGAAGCCGTCATAGACGAGGTGCTCGTACATGTCGTCGGTCAGCACCCAGACCTGCGGGTGTCGGAGCAGCACGTCGGCCAGCGCGCGCAGCTCGGCGCGGCTGTAGGCCGCGCCGGTCGGGTTCGACGGGCTGTTGAGGATGAGCCACTTGGTCTTCGGCGTGATCGCCTGTTCCAGATGCTCCGGCAACAGCTTGAACTGGCTGTTCTGCGAGCAGGGCACCGGCACCGGTGTGCCTTCGGCGAGCAGCACGATATCCGGGTAGGAAACCCAGTAGGGGGCCGGGATGATCACCTCGTCGCCCGGATCCACGGTGGCGACGAGGGCGTTGTAGAGCACCTGCTTGCCGCCGGTGCCGACGCTGATCTGCTCCTGCTTGTAGTCGAGGCCGTTCTCGCGCTTGAACTTGGCGCAGATCGCCTGCTTCAGCGCCGGCGTGCCGTCGACGTCCGTGTACTTGGTCTCGCCGCGGCGAATCGCCGCGATCGCCGCTTCCTTGATATTGTCGGGCGTGTCGAAGTCGGGCTCGCCGGCGCCGAGGCCGATGACGTCGCGGCCGGCCGCCTTCAGCTCGCGCGCCTTCTGCGTCACCGCCATGGTCGGCGACGGCTTGATGTTGTCGAGGCGGGCGGCGAGGAACGGCATGGACGGGGATTTCCCGGACGGCTGGATTGTGCGATGGCGACCTTATGCCGATGCGGATGGACCCGCAACCCACGCCGATTGCCACGGTATCGCCCCATTGTCGCAAAACTCCTGCCACCGCCCGCGTGTTGAATGCCGGTTCGCCCGCAGCCGCGGATGCGCTCGACGCCGACAGCCGACAGATTCAGCAGAGGAGGGGCCGATGATGGAACGGAGGCCAGACAACCGCACGCCATACCGGGAACCGTCGCTGTCCGAAATGCTCGACGATCCGGTCGTACAGGCGGTGATGAGCGTGGACGGCGTGCGCCCGGTCGAGCTTGTTACCCTCCTGCGCGAAGCCCGGGAGCGTCTGGATGCGGCCGGCACGGCACGGTAGGCGGGCGTCAGACCGGCCGGATGTGGCGCTGCGTCAACCGCCGGAACCGGAGGGTTAGGAACAGGCTGGCCGCGATGACGCTGATGCCGATGGCGACGAACAGGCCGGCCACCCCGTAGCCGAACCGGTACGCGCCGTAGGTCAGCGGCACCATGATGCCCCAGAACGAGATCGCCTGCAGGACCGTCGGCATCACGGTGTCGGCGGTGCCGCGCGTCGCGCCCATGAGCACGCATTGCAGGCCGTCGAGGACCGACACACAGGCGACGATGAGAAGCACCGGCACCAGGAGGGCGCGGACCCCGTCGTTGCTCGTGTAGAGGGCGGCGATCGGCTCCGGCGTCAGCGCGATGGCGATGCCGACGACGCCGGTGACCAGCAGAACCAGGCTGCTGCCGACCCATCCGGCCGTGCGGATGCCCGGCTGGTCGTCGCGACCGACGGCGTTGGCGACGCGCACCGATGTCGCCGTCGCCAAGCCGATCGCCAGCATGAACACCAACGCGTTGAGGTTGAGGGCGTCCTGGAACACGGCGACCGATTCCGGCCCGAGCCAGGCGGCGAAGGTCTGGGTCGTGGCGAACGCCGTCGCCTCGAAGCCGGTGGCGACGGCGAGCGGCCCGCCGACCCGGAACAGCTTCTTGACCGTCGGCAGATAGTCGCCGAGCGGCGTACGCACGCCGTAGCGGTCGGCCTGCGGCAACCGCCCGACCAGGCCCACGATGGCGGCCAGCATGCACCAGCGCGTCGCCGACAGGGCCAGCGCCGCCCCTTCCGCTCCCATCTCCGGCGCGCCGAGCTTGCCGTACACCAGGATCCAGCAGAGCGGCAGATGCAGGAGGTTGGCCGCCAGCGCGACATGCATGCCCACGGCCGGCCGGCCGATGCTTTCCAGGAACGCCGAGGTGGCCACGAACATGACGATCGGCGGCAGGCCGGTGGCGTACATCCACAGCACGCGGCCGCCGCCGGCGGCGAGATCGGGCGCCAGGCCGAAGAGCAGCAACAGACTCTGCCCCCACAACATGACCAGGGCGAAGGCGAGGCCGAGGAGGCCGCCGACGACCATGCCGACCCGCCAGATTCGCCCGCAATCGGCCGGACGGCCGGCGCCGTCCGCCTGCGCCGAGAGCACGCTCACGCCCATCATCAGGCCGATGCAGATGACGAGAACGGTCATGTGCGTGGGCATCGCCGCGCCCAGATAGGCCTGCTCGTTGGGTCCCGCGTGGCCGGCCATGATGATGCCGACGGAGATCATGATGACGAGGCCCGAGCGCGCGACCATCACCGGCACGGCCAGCGTCAGCGTGCGCAGGACATGCTGGCCGAGCGTCGCCGCGGGGGGGCGGGCGGGGATGGCGCGGGCGGGTGCCGTCGTCATGGCCGGCACCCTATCCGAACCGCCGCCCCGCCGCTCCCCAAAGTTCGGCATGCCCCGCATTCGCGGGGTCGGGCCCTGGGCCGCCGCCTGTGGGATCGAGAGTGGCAGGCCCGTCTGTGCGTCCTTCGACGAACTCGGGGACGAGGGGAATCTCGGTGGCACGAAGAAAGCCCTCATCGGCCGTCCGATGCTTGCCGGTCCGGTCGAACTGGTCTCAAATCGCCCGCGCGACGGGGCAGCGGACTCCGCAGATGTCCCAGGATTCGATGCCGGGCGACTGTCTCGTAGGCGGGTCGCTCATGGAAAGGATGAAGAGATGGCAACGCTGGCGGGCGAACTCCTTTATCGCATGACGCTCGAGGTCGGACCGCCCTTCGACATCGGTACCGGCCCGCGCGGCCACCGGCTGGTCATTCCGTTCAAGGGCGGCCGGTTCGAAGGACCGAAGCTCCGCGGCGAGGTGCTGGTCACCGGCGGCGACTGGCTGTTGCAGCGCGCCGACGGCGTCATGGAGCTCGACGTGCGCCGCACGCTACGCACCGACGACGGTCATCACATCTATGCCCACTATCGCGGCGTCCTGGCCGGTGGGCCGGACGCGATGGCGCGGCTTGCCCGCGGCGAACCCGTACCCGCCGCCGATCTCTACTTCCGCACCACGCCGGTCTTCGAGACCGGTTCGGAGACATATGCCTGGCTCAACCGCATCGTCGCCGTCGGCATCGGCGCCATCACGGCCTCCGGGGCGGAACTGGACGTGTTTCAGATTCTGTAAGCAGGCAAAAGTGACTGGAGCCGGATGCCCTGCCGGCACGTTGACGGCGACGCTCTCGAGTTCTATTGTAGTACCGTCACTACATATAAGGACATCTCTGTCATGAAGCAGGTGACCGCCCGCGAGGCGAACCAGCGTTTCTCCAAGCTCCTGGCCGATGTTGCAGCCGGCAAGGAAGTCGTCATCACGCGCCACGGCAAGCCCGTCGCGCGCTTGGTACCGATGTCCGGGTCGCGGCAATCGGCGCAACGGGCGGCCGCCGTGAAGCGGATGGTGGCCATGATGAAAAAAGGCATTCCGCTCGGCGGCCGTAAATTCGACCGGGACGAGATGTACGAGCGTTGAAACTGACCTTCGACAGCAATGTGTTGCTCTATGCGATCGACAGTCTGGCCGGCCCGCGGCATCTGTCCGCTGCCGATTTGCTTGGTCGGGCGGCAAATGTCGATTGCGTCCTTTTACTCCAGAGCTTGGGCGAGTTCTTCAACGTCGCCACCCGGAAGCTGCGTCTGACGCCTGCAAGGGCCGGCACGGTCGTCGACCGCTGGCGCGCCGTATTTCCGGTTTACGCTGCCGGCGAAGAAGCGTTTGTACGCGCGGTCCGTCTGGTAGAGACCCACGGGCTATCTTTCTGGGACGCGATGCTGTGGGCGACGGCCAAAGAAGCCGGATGTCGATTTCTCCTCAGCGAAGATCTACACGATGGACACACGCTTGAGGGCGTCACCATCGTCAACCCGTTCGCATCGAAGAATTCCACGCTGCTCGCGGCAGTCCTGCCGCCGGCATGATCGGCGCCTACCCCTGCACCTTCTGCCCGCGGCCGTAGACCAGCAGCATGATGATGATCACCGCGCCGTAGATCACCTGGCGGAACGCCTCCTCCATCTGCATCACCGAGAGGATGCTCTGCAGCAGCGTGATCAGGATGACCCCGGCGACGGTGCCGAGATAGGTGCCGCGCCCGCCCAGGATGTTGGTGCCGCCGAGGACCACGGCGGCGATGGCCGGCAGCAGGTAGGGATCGCCCATGGCTTGGTAGGCCTTGGTCGAGTAGCCGGCGAGCAGCACGCCGGCGAGCGCGCTCAGCATGCCCGCGAGCGCGAAGCAGGCGATGAGTACGCCGCGCGTACTGATGCCCGAGAGATAGGTGGCGCTCTCGCGGTTGCCGAAGGCGTAGATGTAGCGGCCGAGCGGCGTGCGCCGCAGCATGAAGACGACGACAAGCCCGACCACCAGCCACACCAGCACGGCATTGGGGATGCCCAGCAGCGGCCGCTTCACCGCCAGCCAGTGCATGGCGTCGGTGGCATGATCCTGCGGCGCGAAGCCGCCCGTGTGCAGCACCATCAGCCCCTGTGCCACGGCGTTGATGCCGAGGGTGAAGATCATCGAGGGAATGCGCAGATAGGCGACACCCAGGCCGTTCACCAGTCCGACGACCAGGCCGCAGAGCACGCCGAAGGGGACGGCGAGGGCAGTACCCGTCTCGCCCCACCAGCCGGCCGCCGCGGTCGACATCATGCCGCCGATGGTCACCACCCAGGGGATCGACAGGTCGATATGGCCGAGCAGAATCACCAGCATCGCGCCCGTGGCGATGATGCCGAGGAACGCCGCCACCTGCAGCTGCTGCAGCAGGTATTCCGGCGACAGGAAGTTGCTCGAATACAGGCTCCCCGCCAGCAGCAGCAGGATGATGAAACCGAAGGCGACGAGAACCGGCTTGTCGACGGAGCGGAGGACGGCCTGCATGGCTAGCTCCCGACCCCGCCGGTCCTTTGTAGGGGCGAGCGGCGCTCGCCCGTCGTGCCGCCGCTGCGATCGCCGGAGCCCTGCACGACCGCGGGCGAGCGCCGCTCGCCCCTACAAATTGCGGCCCGGATTGGGGTGGAACAGATCGCCATGTCCATCCTACCCGAACAGCTCCAACCGGTTGCGGATGCGCAGCACGCGGGCGGCGCCGAGGCTCACCGCCAGCAGCAGCACCACGCCCTGGAACAGCGGCTGCCACAGCGGCTCCATGTCGAAGACGAACAGCAGGCTCACGATGGTGCGCAGGATGAAGGCGCCGAAGATCGAGCCGATCACGCCGCCGGAGCCGCCGTAGAGCGAGGTCCCGCCGATCACCACCGCGGCGATGGAGTTGAGGGTGTAGAGGCCGCCGCTCGGCGCGCTCGCTTCGCCCGTGTAGGTGTTGAAGGTCTGCATCAGCCCGGCAATGCCCGCCAGCAGCCCGCAGAGCATGTAGGCCGCCAGCTTGGAGCGGTCGATGTCGACGCCGGACATGTAGGCCGCGCCCTCGGCCGACCCCGCCGCATAGCAGCCGCGTCCAAGCACCGATCGGCGGAACGGCAACCAAATGAACAGAACGACCGCGACCAGCAGCACAAGGCTCGTCGGAATGACGTCGAACAACTCGCCAGTCATGAAGTCCGCGAGGTCGCCGTCGACGTCGCCGCCGGGGATGGGCCGGATGCCGAGCGCGATGCCATAGTAGATGGCGCCCGTGGCCAGGGTCGCGATGATCGGCTGCAGCCGTCCGTAGACGACGATCGCGCCGTTGACCAAGCCGGCCGCCAGGCCGGCCAGCAGCACGCCAAGGACGCCGACAGCCAGCGTCAGATGATGGACGATCGCGCCCTCCTCGATCGGCGGCGCGATGACGATCGCCGAGGCCAGGCAGTTGGTCATGATGAAGATCATGCCGACCGAGAGATCGAGGCCGCGCGTTAACACCGGGATCGTCTGCGCCATGGCGACGAAGGCCAGCAACACCCCGGTGTTGGCGGCGCTCAGGATCACCGCGCTCGGGTTCGCGGTCGCGAAGTTCGCGAAATAGAAGCCGAACATCAGCGCGAAGACGACCATTGCCAGCAGCGGCCCATAGTTGCGCGTCAGCCAGAGCTGGAAGTCCTTCATGCCGGCACACCCTCCTCGACCCGCGCCTTGTCCGGCAGGTTGAGCGAGCTGGCGATGATGTTGTGCTCGGTGAGATCGGCGCCGCGCAGCTCGCGCCGGATGCGGCCGTCATACATGATGGCGACGCGGTCGCAGCAGCCGATCAGCTCGTCATAGTCGGTCGAGTAGAAGAGGATGGCGGTGCCGGCGTCGGCCAGGTCTCGCAGCAGCTGATAGAGCTCCTGCTTGGTGCCCACGTCGATGCCGCGCGTCGGATCGTTGAGCAGGACGATGCGCGCATCGGTCATCAGCCACTTGCCGATGACCACTTTCTGCTGGTTGCCGCCGGAGAGCGTGGCGACGGGATCGTCGATATCGCCGATCTTGATCTTCAGCTTCTGCACCATCTCACCGATGCGGGCGTTCTCGGCGGCGCGGTCGACGACGAACCCGCGGCTGAGCTTGCTGATCGCCGCCATCGAGATGTTGTCGCGCACCGACATCGGCAGCATCAGCCCCTCGGTCTTGCGGTCCTCGGGGATCAGCGCCATGCCGCAGCGTTCGGACTTGGCGCGTCGCGGGCTGCCGATGCGCAGGGGCTGGCCCCCGACCTCCACCGCGCCCGACACGCCGCGCATGACGCCGAACAGCGCCAGCAGCAGCTCGCGCTGGCCCTGCCCGTCGAGGCCGCCGAGGCCGACGATCTCGCCGCGGTCGACCGACAGCGAGATGTCGTGCAGCCGGTCGCCCCAGCCGAGGTTGCGGATCTGCAGGGCCGGCGTTCCCGTGCCCTCCGTCCGCTCCGGCTTGGCCGGAAACACATGCCTGTATTCGCGCCCGATCATCAACTCGACGACCTCGTCGTCCGTCTTGGCCCCCTTGTCGAAGGTCTGGATGTGGCGCCCGTTGCGGAACACCGAGCAGACGTCGGCCAATTCGGCGATCTCATGCATGCGGTGCGAGATGTAGAGGATCGCCAGGCCCTCCTCGCGCAGCCGGCGCAGCACGGCATAGACCTTCTGCACGTCGCCGGCGGTCAGCGCCGAAGTGGCCTCGTCCAGGATCAGCAGCTTCGGCCGGCGCCCCAGCGCCTTGGCGATCTCCACCATCTGCCGGCGCGACAGCGGCAGGTCCTTCACCGTCTGCATCGGGTGCACGTCCTCGCAGCCGATGCGCGCCAGCAGCTCCTCTGCCCGCCGCCGCTGCGCCTTGCCGTCGATCAGGCCGAAGCGGCGCGGCGGCGCGGTGATGCAGATGTTGTCCGCCACCGTCAGATCCGGCATCAGCGACAGTTCCTGGAAGATGCAGACGATGCCGGCGGCGTTGGCGGCGCTGGGCGAGGCGAAGGCGGCCGGCCGCCCCTCCAGCGTCATGGTCCCGCTGTCCGGCTGGACGACGCCGGCGATGATCTTGATCAGCGTCGACTTGCCGGCGCCGTTCTCGCCAAGCACGGCGTGGATGCGGCCGGCATCGCTCTGGAAGTCGACATTGTCGAGCGCGACCACGCCGCCGTACCGCTTGCTGACACCCTGCATGCGCCAGAAGGGCGCGGCCGCCTCGGCCATGACAGGTCAACCTGTAGGAAAGATACGCGGCGATGCCGCCTGACCCGATCAGGCGGCATCGCCCACTTATGCCGTTGTTACTGGTCGGCCTCGGTCTGCCCCATGATCTCCGTCGCCTTGATGTTCACGTTGCAAGGCGGGAACTCGTTCGGCGTGAAGAAATTGTCGGTCAGATCCGAGTAGTAGTTGTCGCCGTCCTTGAAATTCGGCGCCTCGACGTAGGGGATCGGCACCGAGATGTACTGCGGCAGCTTGTCGCCCTTGAGCGCGGCGATGGCGGCCTTGATGGAGATGGCGACCAGGCCCGGCGACTGGCCGGCCGAGGCGCACAGCAGCCCGTCCTTCTCGTGCTCCGCGCAGAGCTTGCGGAAGCCGTTCTCCGCCTCGCCCGACACGGGTATGAACGGATGGCCGGCATCCATCAGCGCGCGCACCGCGCCGGTGGAGCCGCCTTGCACGAACATGCCGTCGAACTTCTTGTGCACGGCCAGCGCGTCGGCCGTCACCTTCTGCGCCGTGCCGTCGTCCCAGTTGCCGACCACTTCGATGATCTCGAAGCTCTTGCCCGGCGCTTCCATGATTTCGCGGAAGCCGACATGGCGGTCGCGGTCCACCGAGTTGCCGGGCAGGCCGCGCACCTCGAGGATCTTGCCGGTGCCGGATGGTATATTCTTGTCCAGCCAGCGGCCCATCTGCCGGCCCATCTCCAGCTGGTCCTCGTTCACCTGCATCACGTCGGTGCTGTCGGTGACGTTGTCGAACGGCACCAGCACCACGCCGGCCTTGTTGGCGCGGCGGATCACCGGCTCGAACGCCGTCGGGTTGACGGCGATGGTGACGATGGCGTCGTAGCCGGCATTGATGAAGTTGTCGATGGCGGCGATCTGCGCCGCCACGTCGGTGCCGGTGCTGACGACCTTCAGCTCGGCCACGTCGGGCTTCACGTCGTCCTGCTCGACGAACGCTTTCGCCGTCTTGATCATCTGGATGCGCCAGGTGTTGCCGACGAAGCCGTTGGCGAGCGCGATCTTGTAGGGCCCGTCCTTCTTCTGCCACTGGAAGAACTTCGTGTCGGCCGCATAGGGCTTGAAGCATTCGGGCAGCGCGCCCGGCCCTTCGGCCACCTCCGGCCCGGCGGCGCGCGCGGCGCCGACCAGCGTCGCGGTGCCCATGACGATGGCGGCGGCAGCGGAAAGCAATTGGTGTCTGAACATTCGGTAGTCCTCCCTGGTTGACAAGACCGTTCCGTGGGTCGGCCTTGGCCGGCCGTACTCCCGAGCGGGAAAGCTTGCGTCGGCGTAACGTTGCCTACTTCGATTCCCGCCGTCAATAACCTGTCATCCTTGGGGTCGGCCGGAAAGCATGCTGCGTTGCGCAAATTGCCGGCTTTTTGTGCAGGGCGGACGTCATGTCAGACAAATCCCTGTACAGTCTCAGCCATGACTCCGATGATCCGATTCGATCATCATTCAGCGAGGGCGGGATTTCGGACCAAGCGAGAGGGATTCCGCGTCCGCGGGAATGAGCGCAGAAAAAAGTTGAAGCGCCTCTGGGTTGACAGTCCCGGGGGCCGTCCGTATGTTCCGCCTCCCTTTTTGACCCGAGCCGCCGGTGCCGCGATGAAAGTCGTTAACTCGTTGAAATCAGCCAAGAAACGGCACAAGGACTGCCGCATCATCCGGCGCAAGGGCCGCGTCTACGTCATCAACAAGACCAACCCCCGCTTCAAGGCGCGCCAGGGCTGACGCCCCGGCCCGTTGTCCAGCGAATGGAGGGCGGCCCATGTGGCCGCCCTTCGTCATTGAGCCTCTGTCGTTGCATGAGCAGGATGCGTCTTTCGACAGGCTCAGGATGAGGGGCCATCTTCGTGGCACGAAGAAAGACCCCTCATCCTGAGCCTGTCGAAGGACACACGGCGCTGATCCCACGCGCGATCATTGACCCCTCGCGGCTGCGGTTCCACATTGGGCCGAGGAGGATCGTATTCATGCGCATGCCGGATCCCGATCGCGAGGCTATCGCGCGCCGCACCGCCATCGCCGCCGATCTCCGCCGGATCGTGCCGGGCGAGGGCGTGATCGAGGACGAGGACGAGCGCCGCGTCTACGAGTCCGACGGCCTCACCGCCTATCGCGCCCTTCCGCTCCTCACCGTGCTGCCGGCCACGACCGAACAGGTGTCGGAGGTCCTGCGCTACTGCAACCGCCACAAGATCAAGGTGGTGCCGCGCGGCGCCGGCACCTCGCTCTCCGGTGGCGCCCTGCCGCTGGAGGACGGCATCCTGCTCGGCCTCGCCAAGTTCAACCGCATCCTCGACATCGACTACGCCAACCGCTGCGTCGTCGCACAACCCGGCGTCACTAATCTCGCCGTCACCCACGCCGTGCAGGGCGAGGGCTTCTACTATGCCCCGGATCCCTCCAGCCAGATCGCCTGCACCGTCGGCGGCAACGTCGCGGAGAATTCCGGCGGCGTGCACTGCCTCAAATACGGCGTCACCGCCAACAACGTGCTCGGCCTCGAGCTGGTGCTGATGGACGGCACGGTCGTCCGCCTCGGCGGCAAGCATCTCGACAGCGAGGGCTACGACCTGCTCGGCCTTCTCAACGGCTCGGAAGGGCTGCTCGGGGTGGTCACCGAGGTTACCCTGCGTATCCTGAGGAAGCCGGCCACCGCCCGCGCCCTGCTCGTTGGCTTCCCGTCCAACGAATCGGCCGGCGACTGCGTCGCCGCCATCATCGGCGCCGGCATCATCCCCGGCGGCATGGAGATGATGGACCGGCCGGCCATCCACGCCGCCGAGGATTTCGTCCATGCTGGCTACCCACTCGACGTCGAGGCGCTGCTGATCGTCGAGCTCGACGGCCCGGAGGCCGAGGTCGATCACCTCATCGCCCGCGTGGAGGACATCGCGCGCTCCTGCGGCGCCGTCTCCTGCCGCGTCAGCGCCTCGGAGGCGGAGCGGCTGCAGTTCTGGGCCGGCCGCAAGGCGGCCTTCCCCGCCGTCGGCCGCATCTCGCCCGACTATTACTGCATGGACGGCACCATCCCGCGCGCGCAGCTGCCCAAGGTGCTGCAGCGCATGAGCGAGCTGTCCGAGCAGCATGGCCTGCGCGTCGCCAACGTCTTCCATGCTGGCGACGGCAACCTGCATCCGCTCATCCTCTACGACGCCAACAAGCCCGGTGAGCTGGAGAAGGCCGAGGCCTTCGGCGCCGACATCCTGCGGCTCTGCGTCGAGGTCGGCGGCGTCCTCACCGGCGAGCACGGCGTCGGCGTCGAGAAGCGCGATCTCATGCCGGCCATGTTCAGCGAGACGGACCTCGCGCATCAGCAGCGCGTGAAATGCGCCTTCGATCCCGAGGGCCTGCTCAACCCCGGCAAGGTCTTCCCGCAGCTCCACCGCTGCGCCGAGCTCGGCCGCATGCACATCCATCGCGGCAACCTGCCGCATCCCGACCTGCCGCGGTTCTGAGCCGCGGGGAGGCATCGGGCACCTCGCCTGCCTGCCGGGATGCGGCTATATCTTTCCGCATGATCGATGGAATCGCAGGGAGCGCCCGCCTCTCGATGGGCGGCGGACCACGGCCGGGGTTCGCAAGCCTGCTGGTGTGGGCCGTGCTGTCGGTCATGCTGGCTTGCCTGGCGTGTGGCGCGGCGCTGGCGGCGGAGGTGGCCGATCTCTACCAGGCGAAGGTGCTGGTCACCGGCCAGAGGCCGGAGACGCGGCTGCCGGCCCTGGAGCGCGGGCTGGCGGACGTGCTCGTCAAGCTGTCCGGCGATCCGGACATCCTCGGCGATCCCGCCGCCGCCGGCCCGATGCGCAAGGCGGAGGCCTATGTCGACTCGTTCCGATATCGCGATCTGATGGAGGGCATTCCCGTTCACGACGAGCAGGGCACGCGCGACCGGCCGTACGAACTGACCATCGATTTCGCTCCGCGGAAGATCGACGGCGTGCTGCGCCAGCTCGGGCGCGAGTCCTGGACGGGCGCGCGCCCCCGCCTCGCCGTCCTCCTCGCCGTCGAGTTCGACGAGGTCACCTATCTTCTCGCGGCCGATGGCGGTCGTGGCCGCGACCAGCGCGAGTCGCTGGCCACGGCGGCCTGGAAATACGGCCTGCCGATCGTGCTGCCGACGGCGCAGGCTCTGGCCGCGTCCGGCCTCACCGTCGGCAATCTGGAGTCCGCCGATGGCGACAAGGTGGAGACGGTCTTGAAGGAGACCGGCGGCGATGCCGGCCTCGTCGGGCGCCTGACCTGGAGTCGCGAGGCGTTGGGCTGGATCGCCGAGTGGCGGCTGGGGCCTGACCGATGGCAGGTCCGCGGC
This sequence comes from Dongiaceae bacterium, assembly GCA_050180895.1. GTDB lineage: Bacteria > Pseudomonadota > Alphaproteobacteria > Dongiales > Dongiaceae > JBGPEQ01. Next base: position 27,979 of record JBFXDS010000010.1, on the reverse strand, counting down.
GTGAACTTCGACGAGGCCTTTCGCAACGCCATGAGCGGCGCCCTCCGGAGTCTGTCGGGCCATGGCGCACCGCGCTAGCCGATCGGTCGTCGTCGGGTGCGCAGCCGTGGACGGTTCGCCATGTCCGCGGCGCTGACCCCCGCCACGGCCGCGGAGGTCGTCGAGGCCGTCGCTCAGGCCGTCGCCGACGAAGCGCCGCTCGAGATCCTCGGTCATGGCACCAAGCGCGGCCTCGGCCGGCCGCTGCAGGCGGCGCGGCAGCTCGATCTCTCCGCGCTCGCGGGCATCACGCTCTACGAGCCGAACGAGCTGGTCCTCACCTGCCGCGCCGGCACGCCCATGGCCGCGATCGAGGCGGCGCTCGCGGAACATAATCAGCAGCTCGCCTTCGAGCCGCCGGACCTCGCGCCGCTCTATGGCGGCGCGGTCGGCGCCGGCACGATCGGCGGCGTGCTCTCCGCCAACCTCGCGGGTCCGCGCCGCCTCAAGGCCGGCGCCGCGCGCGACCATTTCCTCGGCGTCAAGGCGGTCAGCGGCCGCGGCGAGGCCTTCCAGGCCGGCGGCCGCGTGGTCAAGAACGTCACCGGCTACGACCTCTGCAAGCTCCTGGCCGGGGCCCACGGCACCCTGGCCGTGCTCACGGATGTCACCGTCAAGGTCCTGCCGGCGCCGGAGAAATCGCGCACCGTCCTGATCTACGGCCTCGCGGATGCTGCCGCTGTCGCCGCGCTGGCCCGCGCCGTCAACAGCCCGCACGAGGTCTCCGGCGCCGCCCATCTCCCTGCCCGCGTCGCATCTCGCTCCGCCGTCGATTTCGTCGCCGGTTCCGGTCTCGCCATCACCGCCATCCGCGTCGAGGGGCCCGGCCCCTCGGTCGAGCATCGCTGCACCGCGCTGCGCCGCGAATTAGCTGATGCCGGCCCCACCGAAGAGCTGCATTCCCTGCGCTCGGCGCATCTGTGGCGTGAGGTCCGCGACGTCGCGCACCTGCTGCCCGATTCGAGTCAGCTCCTGTGGCGCCTCTCCGTCCCGCCCGCCGCGGGCGCGCAGGTCGTCCAGGAGATTTCGAAGAACATTTCCACTCTCCCTATGGGAGGGGGAAGAGGGAGAGGTAACGACGCGCTGGCTCCCGACCACTACTACGACTGGTCCGGCGGCTTGATCTGGCTCGCCCTGCCGCCCGCCGACGATGCTAGAGCCACAGCCGTCCGCGCCGCCGTCGCCCACCAGGGCGGCCATGCGACGCTCTTGCACGCGCCGGCCGCCCTGCGCCTCGCCGTCCCCGTCTTCGAGCCGCAGCCCGAGTCCCTCGCCGTCCTCTCCCGCCGTGTGAAGGAGTCCTTTGACCCCCGCCGCATCCTCAACCCCGGCCGCATGGCGGCTGATCTGTGAACTGGAATGGAGCCGGCGACGACGAATCGGTTGCGATTGGTGAATCGCCCGCGGTCTCTGTGTTCCGCCGCAAACTTGCCGCTTTCGCGCTCCAGGATGAGGAAAGCGAACTCGTCTCCACCGTGCCATGCAAGTCACCCGGCCCAGATTGCACCGCGTCGTCGCTGCCTTCGCCGTGGCGCCGCTCGGCGGCGCGTCGTTCGTCGCCGCCGTCATGCTTGCCTTGGCGCTCTATCTGGGGCGGGACGCCGTACCGGGCCAGGTGGTCGGGCTTTCATTCATCGTGACCGCGGGCGTCGGCTACGCCGTCGCCGTTGTTCTCGGCATCCCCGGCTTCCTGCTCTTTCGGCGGCTCCGCTGGATTCGCGGGTCGCACTGGGTCCTCCTCTGCGCAACGGTCGGCACGGCTGCGGGCGCGGCATTGCCGGTCGGAGGCGCGCTCTTCGGCAACGGGAGGGAGATCATCTGGGCGGCGCTCGGCGCGATGGCCGCTGCCGGGACGCTGGTCGGTGCCGCATCGGGCCTTCTGTTCGCGCGCACCATCCGGACCGCGCCGCCTGCGGCCGGCGAGATCGCCGCGACCTTCGACTAGGCTGGCTCGTCGGTCGGTGCCGTCAAATCGTCAGCTGTGGTTCGCCGTGATGCTGCCGTCGGCGAAGCGCCGGAACAGGATCGGCTTGCGGTGCGGCGTGCGCCGGTCGAACGCGCAGGAGAAGCGGAACGGCTGGTCGAGCGGAATCCCCAGCGCCGCCGGGCGGACGTCGATGCGTCCCACGCCCCGGCGCGGCACGGCATAGTCGGCGGACCATGCCGCGGGCCGGGCGATGCCGCCGAGCTCCACGCGGCCGTTGAGCCGCGAGCCGCAGGCGTTGATCACGAACACGCTGTATTCCTCGACCGCATCCAGCCGCTCGATCGACGGCGACTCCCAGCGGCAGGGCGAGTAGGGCACCCCGCCGCGGCGGAAGTCCTTGTGCGAGTGCAGAATCTGCGGCGCCGGGGCGCCGCCGTCGCGCGGCACGAACAGGGTCATGAACTGCGGCGCCGTCTGGCCGAGGAAGGCGATGCGGTCGATGTCGCGCGCATCGTAGGCCGCCTCCACCGTGAACAGCCCGTGCGCGTCGAGCGTCGCGCCCGCCAGCTCGGCGAGCCGGCGCTGCAGTCCCTGCCGGCGGCCGATCCGGTGCCGCCCGCTGCCGAGCCGCCGCCCGCCGCGGTCATAGGCGGTCACCGTCACCGTGATCGCCAAGTCCTCGTCCAGCAGGTAGAAGCTCAGATAGTTGATGAAGCTGACCTCGGTGTCGAACGCCGCGTCGGCGCGGTAGAGTTGCACCAGCGGCCCGCGGATCGCCGGCCCCAGCAGCCTGGGCTGTGCGATCTTGGCGCGATAGGTCAGCCGCTCGATCTCGCGTCCGGCCTGGATCCAGGCCTTGCCGAGCCGCACGCGGATGTCGGTCGCGCCGATCATGCCGGCGCCAGGGCGTGCTTGTAGAACGGGCCGCGGATCGCCGGATGGCTGATGCCCGTCACGTAGTAGTAGGGCGGCAGCGAATGCTCGATCCCGACTGCGCCGGAACTGGCGTTGCGGATCAGCGTGAAGATCGAGAACTGGCTGGCCCCGCCGCGGCAGTGCGAGATCACGCCGCCGGCCAGCGCCTCCGCCGCCACGCCCAATCGCGCCAGCGTCGCCTCCACCGGGAGCAGGAAGCTGCTGTCGTAGGGCACCACGAAGTCGCCGGACGCCAGCCGCGCGCCGTCGAAGCCGTAATAGTCGACATGCATCCGGTTGCCGCCGTCGGCGTCGTCGCCGCCCTTCAGGTTGACGAGCAGCGTGTAGTTCTCCAGCTCCGGTCCGAACTTGTGGTAGTGCGTCAGCCCGATGATCGGCGTGAACTTGTAGCCGGCCGGCCGGAACGGCACCATGCTGGTGAGCACCGTGCTGTAGCGTCCGCTGCCGGCGTCCCGCGCCAGGAACTGGCCCTCGACGTCCGCGGCCATGATCGGACCCAGCCACGGCGCGTCCGCCGGGCCGTGGAGATATTCGACGGCGATCAGATCCTCGTCGTTGCCGGCGCCGAGCCCGTCTTCCCACTGCGGCTGCCACACCTCGATGCAGGATTGCCGCGCGTCCGGCGCAATGTCGATGCTGTGGACTTCGCGTCCGGCGCGGTAGACGCGGACGCGGAGATCGAGCGGACGCGCCGCGCCGGCGCCGTTCGCCGGTGCCGCCAGAGTCGGCAGCGTGAAGCCGACCTCCTGGCCCAGCCGTCTGAGCGTCGAGATCAGAAACCGCTTCGGAAAGACCCCGCCCCGGGCCGCCTTCTTGCGTATCGGCCGCATGCGCCCTGACTAACACACGCCGTGGAGGCGCTCAAGAACGGCGGCGACGGGGTCGCGTCGTGCGGCCGAAGACGCCCGATCTGGAGGTGATTGCCCGCGGACATGGCCTTGCACGGATCGCCGCGCGTACGCCGGATTCGACGTTGCGCTGGCTGCATTCATCTGCGTTCATCGACGGCTGAACTCTGATGCAGACCTCCTTCACCCCCGCCCAGCTGGCCGATCCCGACGTCGCGGAATCCGAGAGGATCCTGCGCACTTGCGTGCATTGCGGCTTCTGCACCGCCACCTGTCCGACCTACGTGCTGCTCGGCGACGAGCTCGACTCGCCGCGCGGCCGCATCTACCTCATCAAGGACATGCTGGAGAACGACCGGCCTGCCTCGGCCAAGGTGGTGAAGCATATCGATCGCTGCCTCTCCTGCCTGTCCTGCATGACCACCTGTCCCTCCGGCGTGCACTACATGCATCTCGTCGACCACGCCCGCCGCCACATCGAGGAGACCTACCACCGCCCGGCGTTCGATCGCTGGCTGCGCCGCCTGCTCGCCGCCGTCCTGCCGCGCCCCGGCCTGTTCCGCCTTGCCCTCGTCGGTGCCTGGCTGGCGAAGCCGCTGGCGCCGCTGCTGCCGCCCCGCCTGCGCGCCATGTTCGCGCTGGCGCCGCGCGCCGTCCCGTCGCCCTCCGCCGTCGACCGGCCGCAGGTCTTTCCGGCCGAAGGGCCGCGCCGCAAGCGCGTCGCCCTGCTCTCCGGCTGCGTCCAGCCGGTGCTGGCGCCGGAGATCAACGAATCGACCATCCGCCTGCTGACCCGACACGGCGTCGAGGTGGTGATCGCGGACGGGGTCGGCTGCTGCGGCGCGCTCACCCACCATATGGGCCAGGCGGCGCCGGCGCTGGCCGCCGCGCGCGCCGCCATTGCCGCCTGGACCGCCCAGATCGAGGGCGCCGGCCTCGACGCCATCGTGATCAATGCCTCCGGCTGCGGCACGACGGTGAAGGACTACGGGTTCATGTTCCGCGACGACCCGGCCTGGGCCGCCCGCGCCGTCCGCGTCTCCGACCTCGCCCGCGATATCACCGAGTTCATGAGCGAGATCGGCTTGCGGCCGCCCGTCGCTGCCACCGGCCTGACCGTCGCCTATCATTCCGCCTGCTCCATGCAGCACGGCCAGAAGATCACGGCGCAGCCGAAGGCGCTCCTGAGCGCGGCCGGTTTCGCTGTCCGCGACGTGCCCGAAGGCCATCTCTGCTGCGGCTCGGCCGGCACCTACAATCTGCTGCAGCCGGAGCTCGCGGGCGCGCTGCGCGCGCGCAAGCTGCGCAACATCGCCGCCGTCCGGCCGGATGCCGTCGCCACCGGCAACATCGGCTGCATCGCCCAGCTCTCGTCCGGCGCGCCGGTCCCGGTTCTCCATACCGTCGAGCTGCTCGACTGGGCGACCGGCGGGCCGAGACCCGCGAAGCTGGCGGCCGCGGGGATCGCCGTCGCAGGACATCGACACCCCTGACTGTCATCGCCGGGCTTGACCCGGCGATCCAGGAAACTGCACGGACGCAGCGGACCTCGCCCGCCCTGCTGGATTGCCGGGTCAAGCTTGTCCTCGGGCCGGCCGAAGGCCGGACCCGGGGGCCCGGCAATGACATCGAGTGAACGGGGATAGTAAATCGAATGGCAGCGCGCACGATTCCTCGCGATGATTTACGTCATCTCGCGATTTAACCAAATAAAAACGCGATCTTAACTTCGAGCCTTAACACATTATTGGCTTAAGATAGTGTAAATTACCGATCGTTCGCAGCCGCGCCGGGGATTGCGGGGTCTCTCCCCGGACGCGGCGGCGGGTCGGGGACGACGAGAAGAAAAAACAGCGGAGATCAGCCATGCAGGCGCAGGCCCAGGTGTCGATCCTGAAGCGGGCGACGGAAGAGCAATCCCTGTCGGCATATGTCCAACGCATCGCCGCGCACAGCGAGCGCGGCTGGGCCCTGCACATCCATCTCTCCAAGCTCGGGCCGCGCTCGCGCAACGAGAACCTGGTCTTCGCGCTCGACATGTTCCGCGCGCTGGTCAACCAGTTCTCCGGCCGCGTCTTCATGCTGCGCAGCTCCGACGTCATCTGCGTGCTGAAGGACAGCCGCATCGCCGAGATCAAGGCCGCGCTGCGCCGCATCCAGATGCTGTTCCACGACGATCCGCTGTTCCATCTGGAGCAGGACGCCGAATCGAAGTTCTCCACCACCTACAACCTCAACGACTCGCTGCCCCAGTTCCAGGCGCTGGTCGAATCGCTGCTCAACGAACCCTTGCCCAAGCCGCAGGCGCCGGCCGTACCGAGCGCGCCGGAGCGCGTGCCGGAGGTGGCGGAGCCGTTCGATCTCTCGCGCTACGCCGCCATCGTCAACACCGTCGGCACGGTCGACCTCGCGCGCTTCATCCGCCACCAGCCGGCCTGCCTGATCACCGAGGATCGCACGATCGTGCCGGTGTTCGAGGAGATCTACAATTCGATCCCCGACCTTGAGCGCGCACTCGGGCCGGGCACGCGGCTCACGGCCGACCGCTGGCTGTTCCAGCACATGACGAAGGCGCTCGATCGCCGCACGCTGCAGATGCTGACGGCCAAGAACGCGCCGGAGGCCGCCGACGACCAGACCATGGCGGCGCTGCGTGCGCGCCTGCTCGGCACCGGCAACTTCTCCATCAACCTCAATGTCGGCACCGTCCTGTCGCCGGAGTTCCAGGCCTTCGACGGCAGCGTCGGCAGCATGATCCGCGGCACCGTCGTGCTCGAGTTCCACAAGATCGACGTGTTCGCCGACCTCGGCACCTTCCTCTACGTCCGCGACTTCGCGCGCAAGCGCGGTTACCGCATCTGCCTCGACGGCCTGTCGCACCTCAGCCTGCCGTTCATGGACCGCGGCGATCTCGGCGTCGATCTGATGAAGATCTACTGGACCAACGACATGCCCGACGACCGCATGCACATCCGCAAGCTGGTCGAGCATGCCGGCGAACACCGCGTGATCCTCTGCCGCTGCGACACCGAGCAGGCCATCGACTACGGCCGCTCGATCGGCATCACCCTGTTCCAGGGCAAGCAGGTCGACTCCATGATGGGCGGCCAGCCGAAGGCGCCGTCCTTCCTGTGGTCCTTCTCCGCGCCGATGCACGCGCAGCACTGATTGTCGCGGGCGTCCGGTGGGCATGTAGGGGCGGGTCTAAGACCCGCCCGTCGCGCCGCGGATGCGGGCGGGTCTTAGACCCGCCCCTACAGACTGCCACGGCTATTCCTTCACACTTCTGACTTGTCGGAGGGCGCACGCGCCGATCCTATTCGCCTCGATAGACCGCCCTACGATTGCGTCAGCCCCGCCGCCGCCCGCCGCAGCACGTCGACCGAGCGCTCGAACACCATCCGCTTCCAGTCGTCCTTGTCGGGATAGAAGGCGCCGCGGATTTGCGCCTTGATTTCGCGTGCCGCCGGCGCGCGCAGGTCGCCATGCACATGCAGCCAGTTGTCGGCGCGCACCGCGTCGAACACCTCCTTGAGCGGCACCGTGCCGTACTCCAGCGTGATCGCCGTGACCTCCGCTTGCGGCAGCGCGCCTTGCACGCCCAGCGTCGTGTCGCCGCTGACCGGCGCCGAAGAGGACGAGCCGGCGTCGATCGAGGTCGCCTCGCCGCCGAACCACTGGGCGACGCGGTCGAAGGCGGCCTCGCCGTGATTGTGGTTGTTCATGATCTCGCCGACGCCATAGGGGCCGAGGCCGGTATGCAGGTCGATGAAGGCGACGCGCCGTACCCGGCGCGCATAGCGCCGCAGCAGTTGGACCAGCGTGCGGTTCGACCAGGTTTCGGCGCGCCCGCCATAGAACACGCCCCGGGCGTCGCTGTATTGGCCGGAGCTGATCGCCGCCTGCAGCGCCATGTCGCCATGCGCGCGCGCATAGGCGGTCAGCACGCCGTCGGCGACGTTGCGCCCCGCGGCGGACCAGTCCGCCGGGCAGATGGCATGACGCAGCGCCTCGTAACCCTCGTTCGCCGGATAGGGGCCGCCGTGGGCGACGAAGTTGCGGTTGAGGTCGACATTGTCCTCGGTCACGCGCCGCTGCCAGGCGAAGCCGTGGGGATTCATCGCATGGGCGAGCAGCAACGCCGTGTCGCGCGGCAGCTCGCGGAACAGCTTGCGCTCCAGCCAGCCGACCTGGATGCCGGAGCCGCAGAAGCCCTCGACGCCATGTGTTCCCGATTGGGCGTAGACCAACCGCGTCGCATCCTTGGGGCCGATCCAGGCCGCATCCGTCGACAGCGCTTCGCTGTCCTGCACTGGCCGCAGGCCGCTCGCCGCGCAGACATCGCCGTCCGGAAGTGCCGCCGGGTTGGAGAAGCTGACGAGTTCGGCGCCGGCCGCCGCCGCGGCCCGGAACTTGGCCCGCGCCTCGGCATAGCTGGCGGAAAAGCAGGAGCTGATGGACATGGGCGATATGGCCGCGGGTGTGTCGCAGACGGGAGGATTTCACGGCTTTGTGTGCGCGGGCAAGTGCGAAACCTGTTGGCGCTGCGCTGCCGTTCACCCTAGGCTCGCGCCATGCGGCGCGTCATTCCCTATTCCCTGGCAGTGTTTCTCGGGCTCGCGGTCGGGACGGCCGATCCCGCCCATGCCGATCAGAACGATCCACGGCTCGTCCCGCTGTTCACGCAATTGAAGCGGGTGACCGGCTACTTGCAGGCCCGCACGATCGAGCAGCAGATCTGGGCGATCTGGAGCATCTCGAGCAACGCCGAGGTCAACCGTCTGATGAGCGATGGTGTCGACGCGATGACGACCCAGGACTTCCGGACGGCCCTGGCCGATTTCACCCGCGTCATCGAGATTGCGCCCGATTTCGCCGAGGGTTGGAACAAGCGGGCGACCGTGCTCTGGCTGGTCGACGACTACGAGGGATCGATCGCAGACGTGGACCGGACTCTGGCGCTGGAGCCGCGCCATTTCGGCGCCCTTGCCGGCCTCGGCCACATCTATGCCGCGCTCGACCGCGACGAGGAGGCGCTCGTCGCCTACGAGAAGGCGCTCGACGTCAACCCGCACATGCCCGGAATCATCGCCAGCATCGAGCAGATCAAGCAGCGTCTCAGGGACAGGCAGATCTAGCCTGCGAGGGCGACCGTCACTTCGACGCCGTGCACGGCCGTGCTCTCGCCCATGTCGGTCTTGCGGCCGGAATTGAGCACGTTGACGTTGGCCCGCTGGGGGGTGAGCTTCGGCCACCGGCTCTTGCGGGCCAGCGCGACGCCGGGCGGGATCACGGGTGCGATGCAGGCGCTCATGGTCAGCCGTCCAGTCTCGTTCGCCAGCTCGACGCTGTCGCCGTCGGCGATGCCGCGGGCCGCGGCGTCATTGGGGTGCAGCACGATTATCGTCGCGCCCAGCTTCTCCTCGATCTTCGGATCGTTGCCATAGCTGCTGTTCATCAGCCAGGAGGTCGCCGGCGACAGCAGCCGCAGCCGTCCCTCTGCGGGCCGCGGATCGGCGAGCGGCAGCGGTGTGCGCGGATGTCCGTCCGCGGCCGCCCGAGCCGAGGCGATCTCGATCTTGCCGCTCGACGTCGGGAAGGCGAGGTCGGGGAACTGCACGAGCGGCTCGGGCCACAACTCGACCGTGCCGGCTTGCGCCAGGGCATCGAACCCGCCGGCGACGCCGGCCTGCGTCAGCAGCGTCCGCAGGATGTCCGCGTCCGCTTCGAGCAGCTCCGGCTCGGTGTAGCCCATGGCCCGGGCGAGGCGGCGGAAGATCTCCTGGTTCGGCAGCGACTCGCCGATCGGCTCCATCGCCTTCACCTGTGCTGAAAGGGTGAGATGGAAGTAGGACGAGACCAGATCGTCGAATTCCAGGAAGCCCGCGGCGGGCAGGACGTAGTCGGCGAAATCGGCGGTATCGGTCTGGAACGGGTCGATCACGACCGTGAACAGGTCGTCGCGCCCGAGCGCGCGGCGCAGCCGTGCCTGCTGCGGGTTGGAGGCGGCGATGTTGATGTTCCAGCAGACGAGCGCCTGCGCCTTCGCCGAGTCTTCGAGGGTGGCCGCCAGATCCATCTGGCTGACGCTGCGCTCGGGCGCGCGCCGCAGGTGCGGGGCCGCGATATAGCTGCCGCGGATGCCTTTCCGGCCGCTTCCGTTGAGGTAGTAGAAGCCGGCGCCGGGCTTGCCGAGGTTGCCGGTCGCCGCCGGCAGCAGCGCGCAGGCGCGCATGACGTTGCCGCCCCTGGGCTGGCGCTGCAGTCCCTGACCGAGCCACAGCAGCGAGGGGCCGCGGCCGTAGCTGCGCGCCGCCTCCTCGATCAGCCGCGCCGGCACGCCGGTCTGCCGCTCGCCCCAGGCCGGCGTGCAGGCGGCCAGCTGCGGCTCGACCTCGTCCCAGCCGATCGCGTGGTCGTCCAGGAAACCGCGGTCGAGGAGGCCGTCGCGGGCGATCACATGCAGCATGGCAAAGGCCAGCGCCGCATCGCTGCCGGGGAACGGCTGCAGGTGCAGATCCGCCGCCTCGGCCGTCGCGTGGCGCACCGGGTCGACGACGATCTTCGTCGCCGTCGCACCCTTGAACCAATGCTTGTGCGCGTGCGGTCCCGAGGCCGAGGGGTTCACGCCCCACAGCAATAGGCAGGCCGTGTCGCGCACGCTGCGCGGATCGAAGCCGGTCACCGCCGTGCCGTACATGTATTCGAGCGCCACCTGTCCGGCCAAGTTGCAGATGCTGTCCGGCACCACTTCGCTGGCGCCGAGCCGGTTGAAGAACCGCAGCGGGAAGCCGCCGGCGATCTTGGCGCAGGTGCCGGTGTAGTGCGTGTGCCAGATCGGCCCCGGCCCGTCGCGGGCGACGATGTCGCCGAGGCGCGACGCGATGGCGGCCAGCGCATCCTCCCAGCTCACCGGCTCGAAGCGGCCCTCGCCCTTGCGGCCGGTCCGGCGCAGCGGCTGCGCCAGCCGCTGCCTCGGGTCGCGCCAGACGCCGTTATAGGCGATGGCGCATTTGCCGCAGAGGGCGCCGCGGCTGACGGGATGGTCGGGATCGCCCAGCACCTTGGCGACGACTCCCTCCCGCTTCACCACGATGATGCCGCAGGCGTCGTAACAATCCCGTGGGCAGGTGGTGCGGATGAAGGTCTTCGACTCGCTCATCGGCGGCCCCGTTCGGCGAGGAAAGCTTGGCCAATTGATAAATATCCCACGAACGCCGAGCGTTAGGCATGATCCAATTCGGCATGACTCGTATGACCAGAACTGTCACGTTCGGCACAATCAAAGAACATCTATACCCAAATGAGTCCTCCAGCGGGGTCGCCATGTCTCGGTTTCAATGGCTTGCGGGGACATGGTCGGCGACTCACGCCGCCGTCACTCTTCCACCCATGCGATCCTGAGCACGTTGGTGGAGCCCGGCGTGCCGAACGGCACGCCGGCGGTGACGACGAGCCGCTGCCCCTTGTCGGCGATGCCCTGCTCGCGGGCGATGCTGCAGGCCTTCTCGACCATCTCGGAGAAGCTGCTGACATCCTTGGTCTGCACGCAATGCGTGCCCCAGCACAGCGCCAGGCGGCGGGCGGTCTCGATCCGCTCGGTGAGGCAGAGCACCGGCACCTCCGGCCGCTCGCGCGCGGCGCGCAGGGTGGTGGAGCCCGAGGTGGTGTAGGTGACGATGGCGGCCGCCGAGAGCGTATGGGCGACCTGCGCCGCCGCCGCGCTGATGGCGTCGGCGGCCGTCGCCTCCGGCTCCGGGTTCTGCGCGCTGATGACCCGGCGGTAGTAGGGGTCCTGCTCCACGCGCCGCACGATGCGGTCCATCATCGAGACAGCGTCCAACGGGTACTCGCCCGAGGCCGTCTCGGCCGACAGCATCACGGCGTCGGCGCCGTCATAGACCGCGGTCGCCACATCCGAGGCTTCGGCTCGCGTCGGCGCCGGCGCGTGCACCATCGAATCGAGCATCTGCGTCGCCACGACCACCGGCTTGCCGGCCTCGCGGCAGGCGGCGATGATGCGCTTCTGCAGCGGCGGCACGTCCTCCGGCGGCATCTCGACGCCGAGGTCGCCGCGCGCCACCATCACGGCGTCGGCCAGCTCGATCAGCTCCTGCAGCCGCTCGATGGCGGCCGGCTTCTCGAGCTTCACCAGCACCGCCGCGCGCCCGGCGATCAGGCGCCGCGCCTCGGCCACGTCCTCCGGGCGCTGGACGAAGGACAGCGCCACCCAGTCGACGCCGAGATCGAGGCCGAACTGCAGGTCCTGCCGGTCCTTGTCGGTGAGGGCCGAGATCGGCAGCACCGCCCCCGGCACGTTCACCCCCTTGCGGTCGCTGAGGCGGCCGCCGGTCACCACCGTCGTTTCCGCGAAATCGGGGCCGCAGGACTCCACGCGCAGGCGCAGCTTGCCGTCGTCCAGCAGCAGGTCGACGCCGGGGCTGAGCGCCTTGAAGATCTCCGGATGGGGAAGGGGGGCACGTTGCGCATCGCCTGGTGCCGGTGCCATGTCGAGCCGGAAGGGCTTGCCGGTTTTGAGCTCGGCGCTGCCGTTGACCAGCGCGCCGACGCGCAGCTTCGGCCCCTGCAGATCCATCATCACGCCGACCGGCCGGCCGCTGTCGAACTCGATCTGCCGGATGTATTCGAACCGTTCGCGGTGATCGGCGTGCGCGCCGTGGCTGAAATTGAGGCGGAACACGTCGGCGCCGGCGTCGAACAACGCGCGGATGTCCTGCGGCGCGGCGCTCGCCGGCCCCAGGGTGGCGACGATCTTGGCTTTGCGATGCCGTCTCATCTGCTCAAGACCCCGTAAGGTCCACGTTCATGATCATTCCCCGACCTGGCATGCCAGGCCCCGAGCCATTGTCGGCCGATTAAACCGGCAGCGAATGAATCGTGCCTTATACCTTCGTCCCCTCATCTGTCATCGTCGGCCTTGAGCCGGCGATCCAGAAAGTCCATCAACGGTACAATGGATCGCCGGGTCAAGCCCGGCAATGACAAGCAGAATAAACCACAAGGAATGCATCTTGTTCGCCGCAGCGGACATGTGCGGGCTCATCCGGCGACGGCCTCGATCAGGATGGCGCGGAAGTCGTTCACGTTCGTGCGCGTCGGGCCGGTGACGATCAGGTCGCCGAGCGCGGCAAAGACGCCGTAGCCGTCGTTGTCGGCGAGGGCGCGCTGCGGGTCGATGCCGCGCGCGGCCGCGCGCGCCAAGCTGGTCGGGTCCAGCAGCGCCCCTGCATTGTCCTCGGTGCCGTCGATGCCGTCGGTGTCGCCGGCCACGGCGTGGATGCCTGGCGCGCCGTCGAGGGCGACGGCCAGCGCCAGCAGGAATTCGGCGTTGCGGCCGCCGCGACCGCGGCCGCGTACCGTGACCGTGGTCTCGCCGCCGGAGATCAGCACCGCCGGCGCCGGCGCCGGCTGGCCGTGCCGCCGCACCTGCCGGGCGATGCCGGCATGGACGATTGCCACCTCGCGCGCCTCGCCCTCGATGGCGTCGCCCAGGATGACGGGCGCGAACCCGGCCTGGGCCGCCAACGCCGCCGCCGCCGCGAGCGCGTCCTGAGGCCGGGCGATGATCGTCGTCTCCGTGCGGGCGAGCCGCGAGTCGCCGGGTTTCGGCGTTTCGTCCTGCGCCGCGCGGAGACGGGCGATGACGGCCGCCGGCTCGCCGATGCCGTATTTCGTCAACACGGCCAGGGCATCGGCGAAGGTCGTCGGATCGGGCACGGTCGGGCCCGAGGCGATCACCGCCGGGTCGTCGCCCGGCACGTCCGAGATGAGCAGGCTGACGAGTCGCGCCGGGGCCGCCGCGGCCGCCAGCCGGCCGCCCTTGATGGCCGAGAGGTGCTTGCGCACGCAGTTCATCTCGCCGATGTTGGCGCCGGATTTGAGCAAAGACCGGTTGACGGCGCGCTTGTCCTCCAATGTCAGCCCCGGTGCGGGCAGGGCGAGCAGCGCCGATCCGCCGCCGGAGATCAGGCACAGCACGAGGTCCTCGGCAGACAGCCCCTGTACCATTGCCAGGATGCGCGCCGCCGCCTGCTGGCCGGCCGCGTCGGGCACCGGATGCGCCGCCTCCACCACCTCGATGCGGTCACAAGGGACGCCATGGCCGTAGCGCGTCACCACCAGTCCGGCGAGCGGTCCCGGCCAATGGTCCTCGACCGCCCGCGCCATCTTGGCCGCGGCCTTGCCGGCGCCGACGACGATGGTGCGTCCCTTCGGCGGCGACGGCAGATGCGGTGCCACGCAACGCGCGGGATCGGCGGCCGCGAGCGCGGCATCGAACAGGCTGCGCAGGAATTCCCGCGGCTGCAGGCTGCGTCGGGTCATGCCGTTCTTTCGGTTTGCGGCCCTGCAGCGCCGCCGATGACCTGCGTGCGCTCGGCCCTTGGCGTGTTGTTCCGGGTCAGCAGGATCCCTGTCAGCACGATGACCCCGCCGACGATCTGCTGCAGACCGACCGGCTCCCGCAGGATCGCCCACGCCAGCACCGTCGCCGATACTGGATTGACGAGCAATGCCACCGCCGCGAAGGACGATGGCAGATGCGCCAGCGCCCAAGCCACCATGCTCTGCCCGGCCACCTGACAGACAAACGCAAGGCCGACGAGATCGAGCCAGCCGGCGGGCGTCTCCGGCGCCAAGTCTTCGCCGAGGATCAAGGCGGCCGACAACAGCACGGGGCAGCAGACGACCGATCCCCAGAACATGATCGTCGCGGTCGAGAAGCGGCCGCGGAGTCGTCCGATGGTCATGATGTAGGCGCCCCAGAGCACGCCGGCGATGACCCCGAGAACATCGCCGACCGCATGGTCGATGCTGAGCGAGAAGCTACCGCCGAGCAACAGGCCGATGCCGACCACCGCCAGGATCAGGCCGACGAGAAATGCCCAGGTGAAGCGCTCGCGGAAGAACAGCCAGCCGGCGAGAGCCACCCAGATCGGCGCGGCATTGCCCAGCAGCGTCGCATTGGAGACCGAGCTCAGATGGATGGCCCAGTTCCACACCGCCAGGTCGAGGCCGAGGAACAACCCGCCCAGGGCGACGTACCGCAGATCGAGACGGCCGGTCCGCCGCGGCTCCGGCGGCGCCGAGCGCGGGGCTGCCAGCATCATCCACAGCCACAGGAATGGCAGCGCGAGCAGGAATCGATAGAAGCCGGTCGCCGCAGGGCCCACCTCCGACAGCCGAACGAGCGGCCCCGCAAAGGAAATCGCTACCGCGCCGATGACAAGAATGATCAACGGCCCCCGCGCCGAGCCGGCGGCGGAAAGCGCGGAGGACGACCACGTCATACGCCGGTTATATGGGGGCGCACCGCCCGCGCCAAGTCCCGTGGCAGTTCGCACGCGACGGACCGGCTGCCCCGGCCGGACCGACCTCGGGTTGACCGGTCGATCCGGCAATGGCACCGTCGGCCGCTAGGCACCAATGCGGCGGGAGCACTTCAGCATGACGCAGTGGACGGGCATATTCCCGGCTGTCACCACCCAGTTCAAGCCGGATCAATCCATCGATTTCGCCGCCACGGCCGCGCATATCGAGCGGCTGCTGCGCGGCGGCGTGCATGGCTTCATCATGCTGGGCACGGTGGGCGAGAACTGCTCGCTCCAGGCCGAGGAGAAGCGCCAGCTCCTGAAGCTGGCCGTCGACACCGTGAAGCGCCGGGTCCCGGTCCTGGCCGGCACAGCCGAGTACACCACGGCCGCGGCCTGCAAATATGCAGCCGATGCCAAGGCGATCGGCATCGATGGCCTGATGGTCCTCCCGCCCATGGTCTACAAGTCCGATCCGCGCGAAACCGTGGCGCATTTCCGCGCCGTCGCCCGCGCCAGCGACCTGCCGATCATGGTCTATAACAATCCGCCCGCCTACGGCGTCGACATCACGCCGGAGATGTTCGCGGAGCTCGCGTCGGAGCCGACGATCGTCGCCATCAAGGAATCCTCCGACGATCCGCGGCGCCTCACCGACATCGTCAACGCCACCGGCGGCCGCTACACGCTCCTCTGCGGTGTCGACGACCTCATCCTGGAAAGCCTGATGCTCGGCTGCGTCGGCTGGGTCTCCGGTCTGACAAACGCCTTCCCGGAGGAATCCGTGCGGCTCTACGACCTTGCGGTCGCCGGCCGCTACAAGGAGGCGTTGCCGCTCTACCGCTGGTTCATGCCGCTCCTGCACCTGGATATCGGCCACAAGCTGGTGCAGCAGATCAAGCTCGCCCAGCACTTGGCCGGCCTCGGCAGCGAGTTGGTGCGCGCCCCGCGCCTGCCGCTCGAAGGCGCGGAGCGCGAGCGCGTCCGCGCCGTCGTCCAGCGCGCCCTCGACCAGCGGCCGAAGCTGGCGGCGTAGATCGGTTGCTGCAGGCCAGTCGTATGTCCTTCGAAGGACGCACATTGCTGATCCAGCCGCGTGCGTTGAGATCGCGTCGCTGGGGTGCCTACACCACCTGGAATCCGTGCCTGTACGGATCGCGGTCGTCGATGAAGATGGTGTTGTAGCCGGTGATGCGGGCCCAGCCCTCGATCGAGGGGATGATGGCCTCGTGGTTGCCGACACGCGCGGCGGCCTCCACCCGGCCGTTGAACAGGCTGCCGATGATGCTCTCGTGGATGAATTCGTCGCCCACCTTCAGCCGACCCTTGGCGGCCAGCTGCGCCATGCGTGCCGAGGTGCCGGTGCCGCAGGGGCTGCGGTCGATCGCCTTGTCGCCGTAGAAGACGGCGTTGCGGGCATGTGCGGTCGGATCTTTCGGCCGGCCGGTCCACAGGATATGGCTGACGCCGCGGATGGTCGCGTTCTCCGGGTGCACGCATTCGATCTTGGCATTCAGCAGGCGGCGCAGGATCGGCGACAGCCGGATCAGGTCGGCGGCCGCGAAGTCCGCCATGTCCCGGTAATTCGTCTGCGGCTCCAGGATGGCGTAGTAGTTGCCGCCATAGGCGATGTCGAAGCTCAACGCGCCAAGGCCCGGACAGTCGACCGTCACCCCGTCGGCGTGCAGGTAGGAGGCGACGTTGCGGATGCGCACGGCGTCGACATGGCCGTTGCTCCGCCGATAAGTCGCCTCCACGACCCCGGCGGGGGCGTCGAGCCTGAGAATGCCGTCCTGCTTGGGCGCCGCCAGCCCGCGCTCGACAGCTACCGTGACCGTGCCGATGGTGCCGTGACCGCACATGGGCAGGCAGCCGCTGGTCTCGATGAAGAGGATGCCGATGTCGCAGTCCGGTCGGGTCGGCGGGTAGAGGATGCTGCCGGACATGATGTCGTGGCCGCGCGGCTCGAACATCAGTCCGGTGCGAATCCAGTCATAGCGCGCTAGGAAATCCTGCCGGCGGTCGCTGGCGGTGGCTCCCGCCAGGCTTGGCGCGCCGCCGGCGACCACCCGCACCGGGTTGCCGCAGGTGTGCGCGTCGATGCAAAAGAACGTGTGGCTGTTCATCCCGATGCCTCCCGCGGGCGATGTTGTAGGTCCGCCGCCCCCGGCGGGTCAACGCGCGCCGGCTGCCGGCGTTAACCATTCCGACGCAGAATCGGCTTTGTTGCCGGTCGCCGGCTATGGCACACTGGACCAAAGAAGGAAGTCAGCAACGACTCAGATCGGATTCGGTTGCGGAGTGTGGGTAGTTGTCGGCGAGCCGGTGGCCACACCGGCGCGTGAGTCAGTTTCGCCCACGGTCGCCGCCGCAGTGGTCGCCGTGTGAGCGTTGTCCCTTCGCCCAAAGAACGATAACAGGGGCGAGCGATGGTAGACGCTGAGGGTCCTGTCGACGGCCGGGGCGGCCTGTTGCAGGACGAGGGGATTGCCGACCTGCAGCTGGCGCAAGCCGGGGCCTCCGGTGATCCCATCGGTGCGGTCAGGCAAGCGACCGGCCAAGTCCTCATTGTTCACAGCGACGGAACCTCCGAAGCTGCCGCGGTCGGCCTCCCGGTCTTTGCCAACGATATCGTGGCGACCGGCCCCGGGGCCGCTGTTGAGATCATGTTCCTCGACAGCACCACCTTCGCCCTCGGCGCCAACGGGCAGATGCGGCTCGACAGCCTCATCTACGACCCCGCCGGCAGCAACAACGGCCTCGACGCTACCGTCGTCAAAGGCTCGTTCGTCTTCATCACCGGCCAGATCGGCAAATCCGAGGGGGAGGGCGTCTCCATCGACACCCCGGCCGGCTCGATCGGTATCCGCGGGACATCCGGCGCCGGTACCCAGGATCCGCAAACCGGATCCTGGGTCTTCACGTTGTTCCGCGATCCCGACGGCACGCTCAGCCGCTTCACCGTCACCAACGCCGCCGGCGTGGCAGTCCTCGACCAGGAGTTCGAGAGCACTCAGGTGGCGAGTTCTCGGCAGGCGCCGTCGCAGACCTTCCTGCTGTCGCCGGAGCAGGCCGGCACCCTGTTCAACGACGCGCTGCGCATGATGGAGCAGCAGTTTCCGCAGCTGCAGAACCCGGAGCAGCGCGGCGACATCGAGAACATCATTCCGGCGGCCGGCGAGTCCGGCATCCCCGTCGAGCAGGCGCAGGGGCCGCCGATTCCGCAGGCGCTGGTCGATGTCTACGGCCTCAATCTGGCCCTGGCGCTGGCCGAGCTGCTCGCCGCGCTCGGGCTCGACGCGACCGAGCTCCAGTTCGTCGATATCGGCGGCTCGCCGGTGCCGATCTTCCTGCCGGAGGCGCCGAGAACGCCGCTGATCGACAGCGACGCCGCCACGCCCAACCAGGTCGCGACCAACGAGGCTGGCGAGTATGTCGGCCTCACGGTTCAACCGAACACGCCGGTTCTGAACGGTCCCGTCGTCTTCACTCTGATCGAGGATGCCGATGGCCAGTTCGTCATCGATCCTGTCACGGGCCAGGTGACGCTGGCGGCGAGCCTCGATCCCGGCACCTACATCGTCGTGGCGCGCGCCACCGATGCCGATGGCGATTTCGCCGACACCGCCTTCAAGGTCACCATCGTTCCGGACGCCGTGCCCGCGCCGGTCGATGACGTCGTCGCCGCGGCGGACCAGCAGGGGCAGGCCATCAATCTGATGATCATCCTCGATACCTCTGCCAGCATGGGTCTCGCTCCCAGCGTCGATGGCTTCGCGACGCGGCTCGACGCGGCGGGCGCCGCGATCGCGGCCCTCTTCGCGGCCCACGACCCGGCGGCGCAGCTGAACATCCAGATCGTCGACTTCGCCGCGGATGCGACGGCGTCCGGCTGGCTCTCGTCGGTGGCCGAGGCGAACGCCTATCTCGCCACCCTCGTGCCGGCGGGGGGCACCAGCTATGCCGCGGCCGTGCAGATGGCAATGGACGCCTTTGCCGGCGCGCCGCCGGCCGACAAGGCCGAGATCTACTTCCTCTCGGATGGCGCGCCGACGCCCGGCGAAAGTCTCGCGGATGCCGGTCTGGTGGACGACTGGGAGAGTTTCCTCGCCGACCCCGGCAATGGCATCGCCCATGCGTTCGCGGTCGGCATCGCGCCCGGTATCGTCGCCGCCGATCCCGATCTGGTCGACGTCGCGTTTCCGAACGATCCTTCCTCGCTCCTCATCCTCACCGAGGAGACGCAGCTCGTCGACACGCTCGTCAGCACCGTCGACAATCCCGTCTCGGGCAACGTCCTTACGAACGACAACTTCGGCGCCGACGGCCCGGGCGACCCCCAGATCGTGCAGCTTCAGCAGGGCGCCGAGGTCTTCACGCCCGACTCGTCGGGTGGCGACGTCATCTCCAACGACGGCCAGGTCATCGTCATCAACACGGACCTCGGCGGCATCCTCCAATTCGATTTCGATACCGGCGATTTCACCTACACGCCGCCGGACGTGAGCGGGCCGGCGGCCGAGGACTTCGTCTACACCGTCGCCGACGCCGATGGCAGCACGGCGCCGGCGACGCTGCATATCGACGTCACCGACATTGCCGACAGCGGCGTCGGTCCTCTGGCCAACGCCGCAGCGCTCCGGGCGGCCGACATCATCGACGATGGCGGCGACGTCGTCGTCGGCGGCGCGCCGGACACCTCGCCGCCGCCCGCCTTGCCGGCCGGCAGCGTCTTGGCGTTTGCCGGAGTGTCCGCCGTCGATATCCAGCCCGTCGTCACCGGCGACTGAGGAGATGCTATAGATACCATAGGGAACGACAGCGTAGATTGACGCATGAACGCAGGTAAGCACTCCGGCGCGCCGCTGGCGCGCATGACGGCGCACCCGCGTTCACCCCGTCCGCTCCGTGGTCGTTTGCGCTCTCCGTTGCCGTGCTCATGACCGGGGTGCCGGCCCGTGCGCGGCAATTTTTCGGCCGGGGCCGTCTGGTCGGCCTCCTCCTGCTGATCGACCTGCTGCTCATCCGCTGGTGGAATCCCGACCCGCTGGTGACCATGCGGTTCAGCTTTTTCGACATGTTCCAGCAATGGCTGCCGCGGATCGAATCGACTTTTCCCGTGGCCATCGTCGATGTCGACGAGGCCAGCCTGGCGGAATTGGGGCAGTGGCCGTGGCCGCGCACGGTGCTCGCCAGCCTAGTCAACCGCCTGCGCCGCGACGGAGCCGCCGCCATCGGCTTCGACGTCGTCTTCGCCGAGCCGGACCGCAACCTGTCGATCGATACCGCCCGGCTGCTGTCGTTGCCGCCGGCCGATCTTCGGCGGGCGCTGGTCGATCTGCGCACCAATGACGCGGTCTTCGCCGATAGCCTCCGCCCGGGCCGGGTCGTGCTCGGCCAGATCGCGCTGTCGTCCGCGGAGCGTCCGCCGGCGCCGCCGCGCGATCCGCAGACGACCGCCGGATTGCTCAATGGCGATCCGCGGCCCTATCTCAACCCGTTCGGCTCGCTGCTCGAGAATCTTCCCGAGCTTGCCGCCGCCGCGGCCGGACGCGGAAATTTCGGCCTCGTCAACGAGGTCGACGGCATCGTCCGCCGCGTGCCGCTCGTCGTCCGCGTCGGCGATGTGATCGTGCCCTCGCTCGATGTCGAGCTGCTGCGCGTGGCCACCGGTCAGCAGAGCTACGCCATCGAGCTCGAGCCGGCGATTGGCGGCGCGACCAGCGGAATCGCCGCCGTCAAGGTGGCGGGCGTTGCCATACGCACCGACAATACGGGCATGCTCCACGTCCGCTACGGCCCGTCGGACCACGCGCGCTACGTGTCGGCCGCCGACGTCATCGCCGGCCGCGCCGATCCGCAGCGCTTCGCCGGCCGCCTCGTGCTCGTCGGCACCTCGGCGGCGGGCCTGCGCGACATCCGCGCCACGCCGGTCGGCGGCAGCATGCCCGGCGTCGAGATCCACGCCCAGCTGCTCGAGAACATCCTCGCCGGCGACTACCTCGTGCGCCCCAGCTATGCCGTGGGGGTCGAGCTGGTCGTCCTCTTTCTCGGCGGCCTGCTGCTGATCCTGTTCGTGCCGGCGCTGCCGATCCGCTGGACCGCCGGCCTGCACGGCCTGGCGTCGCTCGTCCTGTTCGGCGGGTCGCTCTACCTGTTCCAGGCGCACTCGCTGCTGTTCGAGTGGTTCTTTCCCGTCGTCTCCGGCACGCTGCTCTACGCGCTGTTGATCTACGTGAAGTACACGCTCACCGAACGGCAGCGGAAACAGGTGAGCCTGGCCTTCCGCCAGTACCTCTCGCCCGTCCTGGTCGAGCGGCTGGCGCGCGAGCCGGACCGCCTGCGCCTCGGCGGCGAGCTGAAGACGATGACCGTGATGTTCATGGACCTGCGCAACTTCACATCGATCTCCGAGCAGATGCGCGAAGACCCGCAGGCTCTCACATCCCTCATCAACCGCTTCCTCACGCCAATGACCGAGGCCGTGATGCAGCAGGGCGGCACCATCGACAAATATGTCGGCGATTCCCTGATCGCCTTCTGGAACGCGCCCCTCGACATGGCCGATCACGCGGCGCGCGCCTGCGCCGCGGCGCTCGCCATGGGCGCGGCCCTCGACCGCCTGAACGAGGCCCTGCACGCGGAGGCGCAGGCCGCCGACGGCGGCCGCGTGCCGCTGTCGCTCGCCATGGGCATCGGCATCAACACCGGCGACTGCGTCGTCGGCAATCTCGGGTCGCTCCACCGCTTCAACTACTCGGTACTCGGCGATCCCGTGAACCTCGCCTCGCGGCTGGAGTCGCTGACCAGGTTTTACGGCGTCGGCGCCCTCGTCAGCGAGTCGACGCAGCTGCTGGCGCCGGGCTTCGCCATGGTCGAGGTCGACCTCGTCGCCGTCTTCGGCAAGGAGGACGCCGTCCGCATCTACGCCCTCCTCGGCGGCGCCGAGCTGGCGGCCGCGGAGGGCTTCAAGCGCCTGGCGGAGCGCCACGCCCGCATGATCACCGCCTACCGCCGCCAGGAGTGGTCGGCAGCCAGGGCGGCGCTCGACGAGTGCCGTGGCCTCGACGGCCGCCTCGACCGCCTCCACCGCCTCTACGAGTCCCGCATCGCCGAGTTCGAGCAGTCGCCGCCCGGCCCGGACTGGGACGCTGTGTTCCGCCCGGAGACGAAATAGGGAAGCGGCGGGGGAACCTGAGAGGGGCCCTGATGCCACAAGCTTGTCAGAGAACTCCCCAGGCTGCATCGCGTTAGTTGTTAGGAGACCAAGCGCGGAAATCGGTTCGCGGAGGTCGGTTGAGCCGCTGCATGTCCGTTATCGACTTCAAGGCAGCACGCGATCGGAAACTCGGCAACGAGCTTGCCGCGCTCATCCTCTTCATCTTGGATCGCAAGCGCCAAACGGGTTCCCTCTCGTAGGACACACTCTGACCCTAATTTCATCTCCGACCAATTGACGGGCGTTTGGGACGTCCGTGGTCTTCGGCCGCGGCTCCGCTGTGCCAGGGGTTTGGAGGGCAAACAAAATTGTACGGAAAGTGAACGTTTCTCTCGACCGGCTGGGCGGAGCTGGCTTATAGTGTTCGTTCAATGTTCGAGGCGAACATGCATCTAGTAGGCACCCGCTAAAGCAACTACTATTACTTGGGAGAGGAATGTCCCATGAGCTACTCCGCCAGCCGCGTCGATCGGGTCTGTCATTCGGATGTCGAACCATCTCTTCCCCAGACAGACAACGAGGACGGTGCGCCGCATCGCCTGCTTGCTGTCAACCGTTGGTGGCGGTCGAAACCGTGGCCCGCCCCATTCGATCGGACGACCCATGCGGTCATGCAGGGTGACAGCCGGAATCTGAGGGGCTTGGCCGACGAATCGGTGCACCTCGTGGTCACGTCACCGCCCTATTTCAATCTGAAGCCCTACGAGTCCGACCTGGGCGGCGCTCAACTCGGCCGCCTCGAAGACTATGAGCGCTTCCTTTCGGAACTCGACAAGGTCTGGAGGGAATGCGTCCGCGTCCTGGTTCCGGGCGGCCGGATCTGCTGCGTGATCGGCGACATCCTCATTCCCCGGCGCGTCGACGGACGGCACCGCGTCCTGCCGCTGCCCTCCGACATCCAGGTGCGCAGCCGCAGGCTCGGCCTCGACAACCTGACGCCGATCCTCTGGTTCAAGATCGGCAACCGCACGAACGAGGCGGGCGGCGGCTCGAGCGGTTACTACGGCAAGCCCTATCAGCCGGGCGCTATCATCAAGAACGATCACGAGCACATCCTCATGCTCCGCAAGCCCGGCGGCTACCGCTCGACCTCGATGATGCAAAAGGCGCTGTCGATGCTCCAGCGCGACGAGATGGACGCCTGGATGCGGCCGGTCTGGTCCGACATCCGCGGCGCCAGCCTCCGCAACGGCCATCCCGCGCCGTATCCGGTCGAACTGGCCGAGCGCATCGTCCGCATGTTCAGCTTCGCTGGCGACAGCGTGCTCGATCCCTTCGCCGGCTCGGGATCGACGGCGATCGCCGCCCTCCGCACGGGCCGCTCTTCGATCTCGGTCGAGGTCGAGGAGTCTTACGTCACGATGGCGGCGCACAGGATCGCCGCCGAGTTGCGCAAGCCGGCCGCCGCCGGCCCGCAGCGGCGCGACTTCATCCTTTATCCGCTCGAAACCAGAGGCAATGCGCGCCCCGGCGCCAACGACCCGATCGACGCCGTCGCCAGTCTCTGACGGCTCGTCCGCATGACGAAGCGCCCGCAACGGCGCTCCGACGGCTCGGGCAAGCTTGAGCCCACCGGCATTGCGGCGATCGACCGGCTGGCATCGCTCTCCGCCTGCTCGATCGGCGACTACATCGCCGCGGTCAGCGCCTATGTCCGGGAGAGCCATGCTCTGGGAAGCGGGCCGAAGAAGGCCGCGCAGATTCGCCTGTCGAGCGCGCTCGGCCGCGCTCTTGTCGGCGAGCTGCGGACGAATCTCCCGAACCTGGGCGACGCGGTCGTCGGCGAGCGCAAGGTGGCCGGCGCGCTGCGGATCACCAACGCCGATGTCTCGGAGATTCACCCGCTCGACGGTTTGCGGCTAGCCGTGGAACTCAAGCCTGTCAATCTCGCGGTCGGCCGCGCCATCTGGAACCGCTTCGGCGACCTCCGCACATTCGCCGTCAACCTCCACCTCAAGTTTCCCTTCGCAGTGATCGGCGGCGTGCTCGTCATTCCCACCTACGAGGAGACGGGAAGCCGCGAAGCGGGCAAGGCCGAAGCGATCGAAGAGGCGGCCGAGGAAGGCGAGGGGCGCAACGCATCCGTCGATGCCGACGAACCGCTCCCCGAGGCGCCCGTGACTGCCGGAACCGTAGGAACGAAGTCGACCCGCCACCTGATCGAGCGTGCCGTGCAGCGCCTCATCCGCGCCGGCGGCCGCCGGACCGAAGCCGACGCCGCCCACCTCCTCGAAGGCATCGCCGTCGTCGCCTACGACCCCAGCACCGGCACGGTCGACCCCGACCTGCCGCCCGCCGGCAACGGCCTGCGATGGGACGAGTTCATCAAGGCGCTGACGACGGCATACGCGGCGCGATTTGAGGGATAGGTGATGATTGAGGGGAGGATAAGTTGATATGATGCAGAACCCAACCGCATGGCCCATGCATCTGAAGTGGATCGTCAAGAAATTGGCGAGGACCAAGGATCAAGAATTTATCATAACGCCGATGGATAGAGGACCACCTAAGCGTAGGCCGCGAGCTACGGCACAGGACGCGTTCAAGGGTCAGGTCGAGCTTGATGAGGCGAGTTTGCAGGATCTGTTATCACTGTCGAACATGCCACTAAATCTATACACGGTTGTTGCGCCAGATACGAGCGAGCCGACCGTTGTCAGCTTCAAACATAGGCCATTCAATCGCCAGACTACGATATGCGGAGGCGCTACAGCTCACATTGTTGAAATCACTCTGATTGTCAGAGCACACTAACTTCCATCAAACCCAATCCGCCATTTTGCGACCCCTTTTCGGGGGCAGATACGGATGGCAAACAATCCAAAGCTGAGACGATAGGTAGAGTTCCACCAAAGGAATCGCTACTGGCAAAAACGGACTTCGCCCCGATGCCCATTGTTAAAATCGGGGAGGCCAAACCAGATGAATTTGTACCGCGCTGTGGCATCCGTCTTTCAGATATGGTGTTTGCTGCGAAGTTTCGAATGCTGTCCTGACAACTGTGCGACTTCACGCTCGCCCTGCCTCATGCGCTTTACACATCGCCTGTGGGTCTTTCAGGGGTCAGACACCCAATTTTGGGTCCGGAATAGCCGTCATGCGCGTGGTTCGGTCGTGCTCGGCTGGCAGCTGCCGAACATACCGGCTATGCCGCGCCGTCGCGGCAACTGTTCGAACACAATGCGTTTGTCGATCCACCGCGATGCGTATAGGAGGCGTACAAGCCCCTTGACATGTTCTCTCTTAGTTCCTATACTTGATTTTCCGTCCTCAATGCGAGAGGACAGCGATTTTTGACATCGTGTATCTGACGACAACCGACCGCATCGTCTCGGAAGGTCGGGAGGGCTCGCCTTACCCCAAGCAAATACCAAGCCCTGGAAGCCATACGCAAAATGCGATAGGGTTGAATCTCGAGTTTGCGAGTCGACCCTCTCCCCAGCAGTGGCATCGCCTTATCGGCGTTCATCTGCGGCTAACAACCCGCTCCGTTTCGCTTCGATACCCCGCCCAGCGGCCCGACCCGGCTCCCTGCCTTGCCGCCCGCCCGGCGATTTGGTCTAGTCCCGCCATGCCCTCCGCCCCCGGCGCGACTGACCGAGCCGACGAGATCGACGAGTCCCTGCTCGGTCCCGCCGACCCGCCGCCCTTCGAGATCGTCAATCCCGATGGCGCCGCCCGCGTCGTCCTGCTCGCCGATCATGCCGGCCGCGCCATTCCACAATCCCTCGGCACGCTCGGCCTCGGCCCGGCCGAGCTCGCCCGCCACATCGCCTGGGATATCGGCATCGCCGACGTCACCCGCCGCTTGGCCAGGCGGCTCGATGCGCCGGCCATCCTCGCCGGCTATTCGCGGCTGGTGATCGACTGCAACCGCAGGCTCGGCGACCCCACCTCGATGCCGCAGGAGAGCGACGGCGTTGCCGTTCCCGGCAACCGCAACCTCACGGCGGCCGACCGCGCCCGCCGCGCCGCCGCCCTGTTCACGCCTTATCACAACGCCGTCGCGCGGGTGATCGAGGGCCGCCGCCGCGCCGGGCTGGTGCCGGCCGTCGTCTCCATGCACAGCTTCACGCCGGTCATGAATGGCTTCGAGCGGCCCTGGCACATCGGCATCCTGTGGAACCGCGATCCGCGCCTGCCGGTGCCCGTGATGAAGCGGCTCGCCGCCGAGGGCGGCATCTGCGTCGGCGACAACCAGCCCTATAGCGGCCAGGACGAGCATGGCTACTCCATCTACGTCCATGGCCACGACATCGGCCTCGCCCATGTCCTGATCGAGGTGCGCCAGGACCTGATCGATACCCACCACGGCGCCGAGGTTTGGGCCGCCCGGCTCGGCGCGGTGCTCGCGGACGTCCTTGCCGACGAGACGCTCTACCGCGTGGAGCGCTACTGACATGCCCTACCGCGAGCCGGCCTTCACCATCGGCATCGAGGAGGAATACCTGCTGGTCGACCGCGCCAGCCGCGACCTCGCGCGCGAGCCGCCGGCCGGCCTGTTCGAGGAGTGTCAGGCGGTCCTGGAGAGCCAGGTCACCCCGGAGTTCCTGCGCGCGCAGATCGAGGTCGGCACGCGCGTCTGCGCGACCCTGGCCGAGGCCCGCGCCGACCTCGCCCGCCTGCGCCGGACCGTGGCCGAGGTGACGGCGCGCCACGGTCTGGCGCCGATCGCCGCCTCCACCCATCCCTTCGCCTCCTGGCACCTGCAGAAGCATACCGACAAGGAGCGCTACAACATCCTCGCGCAGGATCTGCAGGCGCCCGGCCGCCGGCTCGTCATCTGCGGTATGCACGTCCATGTCGGCATCGAGGATCCGCAGCTGCGCGTCGACTTCATGGGCCAGGTCGCCTATTTCCTGCCGCATCTGCTGGCCCTCACCACCTCCTCGCCCTTCTGGGGCGGCGAGGATACCGGCCTCAAGTCCTACCGCATGGCCGTGTTCAACGAGCTGCCGCGCACCGGCCTGCCGGAGCTGTTCGAGAGCTGGGGCGAGTATGAGCGTCATCTCGGCGTCCTCGTCGCCGCCGGCCTGATCGAGGACGGCAGCAAGCTCTGGTGGGACGTGCGGCCGAGCGCCCGCTTCCCGACCCTGGAGATGCGCGTCACCGACGTCTGCACGACGTTGGACGACGGCATCGCCGTGGCCGCCCTCTACCGCTGCCTGCTGCGCATGCTCTGGCGCCTCCGGCGCTCCAACCAGCGCTGGCGCCGCTATGCCCACATGCTGGTCAACGAGAACCGCTGGCGGGCGCAGCGCTACGGCATCGATGCCGGCCTCGCCGATTTCGGCAAGGGCGAGGTGGTGCCCTATGCCGACCTGCTGGAGGAGCTGATCGAGCTGGTGCGCGAGGATGCCGCGGCCTTCGGCTGCCAGCCGGAGGTCGAGCATGCCCGCCGCATCCTCGTCCGCGGCACCAGCGCCCACCGCCAGCTTGCCCTCTTCCGCGAGGCCGTGGCCGCCGGCGCCGCGCCGCTCGACGCCCAGAAGGCCGTGGTCGACTGGCTGATCGCGGAGACGGTACGCGGCATCTGATGGTTGCACGATCACCCCTGCGTCCTTCGACAGGCTCAGCGACTGTGTTGCGGGTCAAGCGGGTCGCCATGGGGTTCGATCGCGAAGGATGGCGTTGAGGATGGTGAGGAGCTTGCGCATGCAGGCGACCATGATGACCATCT
>JBFXDS010000009.1:0-176437 GCA_050180895.1 Dongiaceae bacterium | reverse complement strand
ATACATCTCGTCCGCCTCGAACACCGTGAAGTCCCGGTATTCCGACGCCAGCGCCTGCGTGAATGCAGTCCCGCCCGTGGGTTCGACATTGCGAAGCTGCTCGATGTTGCTGGCGCAACCCGCCAGCGCCGCCGCAACGCCGAACAGCATCGCCACGCCGGCGGCCTTGGCCATCAATCTGAAATCGGACATGTTTCGCCCCCAGTCCTATGACACTCTACGCGACAGTCTCCACTTGGCCGGGACGGGCCACAATTGGACCTTAGTCCAATCGTCCTGTGCCCCCAAGGGACCTGGGATCGACCCCTCCCGCGATCCGGTCAGGGAATCTGCGGTCAGGGAATCTGATAGCTCAGGCTCGGCCAGAACATGATCCCGGACACCGACTCGACGACCGAACCGCCGGACACACCCACCAGCTCGCGGAACTCGCTGCGCAAGGTGACCTTGCCGCCGCCGCCGATGCCGGCGAAACGGCCGCTCCCGCCGGTGAACGTGAAGTCGCCGTCGCAGCCGATGAGATGGATGCCCGTGCAGGACAATTCAGCGAAGATCTGTGCCCCATCCTTTGCGGTAAAGCTGCATCGGCCGGCGCCGCTCTGCGAACCGTCGTCCATGTTGACCCGGACAATGGCCGGACACAGCATGCGACCGCTTTCGACGGGTCCTTTCTCGGTCGCGACATAGACCGTCCCGGCAATGGTCCCTACGAACGTTGCTTCGTTGGGTCCGGTCTGCACCGCGCGGCCCTCGCCGCTCCATGCGGCGAACGCCTCGATCGTGGCCTGCTCGACCGCCGTCGCCGGCCCGGCCGGGGCCGCGGCGGCCAGCGCCGCCATGATGCAGGCCGGCAGGATCGGTGCGCGAAATCTGTTCATGAGCCTCTTCCTTTCGGCGATCAATCGAGATCGATGTAGACCGCGTCGCCGCCGAGCGAGAGCGCCAGCCCCTCGCGCTCGGCCTGCAGCTCGAGGACGACGCCATGGCTGTTCTTGAGCCAGAGCTTGCCGGTGCTCACGTCCCCGATCGCCATTCCATAGCGCCCCTGGACATAGGCGCCCGGGAAATGCGCCAGTTCCGTGAGGTTGTAGACGGTGCCGGTTGCCGTGATCTTGGAGAGGCCGATGCCGCCGATGCCCAGCCCGCCGACCGTGAAGTCGTAGGACTTGCCGCCGAACTTGAGGGTGCCGCCGCCGAGATTGCCGCTGCCGATGAAGGCGACCTGGACCTGCTCGATCCGCACCGTCCCGCTTTTCTTCAGTTCATCGGCTGCGGTCGCCAAATCCGTCGGGAATCCGACCGCGATGATGCCGATCAAGCCGACAAACCAGGCGATTTGCACGGGGACGCGCTCACGTCGGCGCGGCCGACGACACTGGGATAGCCAATTCATCGACCTCATTCTCCCTGACACGCACGTGGTCTCGCCGGGTCGGCGTGGCCCCTTATGCGACATGTGCCGTGCGCGTAACAATTGGACCTTGGTCCAATCCGCGGCCGAGCATGGCGCAAAGCGGACAGTTCCGCCACCTATCAGATTCCGTTCCTACACCTTGAACGAAGATCGCTATAATGCCGATAGATCAGATATATGCGGGGCACCGTCCCATCACTATTGCGCGGAGCGACTGCTGATGGGCGTCATAAGAAAGGCCGTTCCTCCCCGGCAGTCCCCCGGGTTGTGCCGCGTGGCGGCGCTGTTGCTTGCCGCGGTCGTTGCCTGGTGGCCTGGGGACGCCGCTACGCAGGACGCCGACCAATGGCGCATACTCTTGCTCTTCTCGAACGAGAGCATGATGCCGGCCAGCGAGGCCATTGCGAGCGGATTCCGCGAGACCATCGACGCGAACATTCGCGAACGCCGGCTGTTGTTTGCAGAGTACCTCGACGCGGATCGTTTTCCCGACCCGGAGCACGAGGCGCGGATGGCCGCCTTCCTAAGCGAGAAATATCGGACGACGCGGATCGATTTGGCCGTGGCCCTGGGTCCTCAGGCCCTCGCTTTCCTGGCGTCCAACCGACCGGCCCTTTTTCCCGACGTGCCGATCGTGTTTGTCGGCATCAACGAGAGCAGCCGTCCGCAATGGGCCTCCCTTCCGAATGCAACGGGCGTCGTCAGCCAGTTCGATCCCGTCAAGACGGTGGAATTGGCCCTGCAGTTGCAGCCGCGTGCGACGCGGGTGGTCGTCGTGACCGGCGCCTCGACGTTCGACAGACAATGGGAAGCGGTCGCCCGCGACAAGCTGGCGCCCTTCCAGGATCGGCTGGTGGTGACCTACCTGGCGCGGCGTCCTCTGGCGGAGACCCTGAGTCAGGTCGGTCAACTGCCGCCGGATACGATCGTCCTCTTTCTTACCTTCCTGGAAGACGGCGCCGGCGAAAAGTTCATATCGCGCGAAGTCGCCGAGCGGGTGGCCGCGGCGGCGAGCACACCCGTCTACAGCGTATACGATACCTACCTGGGCCGCGGCATCGTCGGCGGCTATGTCTCGACCTTCGGCGCAATGGGCGCCGAGGCCGCGCGCATCGGGCTGCGCATCCTAGCCGGCGAGGCGCCGGAGAGCATCCCGCCAAGTGCGGCCGCTGCCACGTCCTTCACCGTCGATTGGCGGCAGCTGCGGCGCTGGGGGCTGAGCGAGGCCGGCCTGCCGCCGGATACGGTGGTCCGCTTCAAGGAGACGTCGTTCTGGGATCGCTACAGGAGGCAAGCTCTCGTCGCGATCGCCGTGGTGTTGGTGCAGTCCGTGCTCATCGTCGGCCTGTGGCTCCAGGTGCGCCGCCGCCGGCGCGCCGAGACCTCCCTGCGGAACAGCGAGGAACGCTATCGCGACGTGGTGGAGACGCAGGCGGAACTGATCTGCCGCTATCTGCCGGATGGCACGTTGACCTTCGTCAATGATGCCTACTGCCGCTATTTCGGCCGGACCCGTGAGTCGCTCGTCGGTCGGACGTTCCTCGAGCTCCTGCCCGAGGACAGCCACGCCGGCGCGCTCGAATATGTGGCATCGCTGTCGAAGACCTCGCGGGCCGAAACCTACGAGCATCAGGTCATGCGGCCGGACGGCAGCATCGGCTGGCAGCAATGGACCGATCGCGCCGTCCGCGACGCATACGGGCGGATCGTCGAGTTCCAGGGCGTCGGGCGCGACATCACCGAGCTCAAGCGGGCCGAGGCGGAGGCCAAGGAACGGCGCGAGCAGGTCACCCACCTCACGCGCGTCGGCATCCTCGGCGAGCTGTCGAGCGCGCTGGCGCACGAGTTGAACCAGCCGCTGACGGCCATCCTCAGCAACGCGCAGGCGGCCCAGCGCATCCTCGTCCGCGAGCCGGTCGATCTGGCCGAGGTGCGGGAGATCCTCAGCGATATCGTCGCCGCCGACACGAGGGCCGGCGAGGTCATCCGCCGGCTCCGCGCGCTGCTCCAGCGGGGCGAGGCGCGGCGGCAGCCCCTCGACATCAACGAGGTCGTTGCCGAGACGCTCGAGCTGGCCCGCAGCGAGGTGATTGCCCGCCATATCGCCGTCGCCACATCGATGACCCCGGGTCTGCCCCGCATCTCCGGCGACCGCGTCCAGCTGCAGCAGGTGCTCCTGAACCTGATCGTCAATGCCTGCGAAGCCATGAACGGGACGCTCCCGAGCGAGCGGTCGCTCAGCCTCTCGACGGCAATGGACGGCGATGGCTCTGCGATGATCGCCGTGGCCGACCGTGGCCATGGGCTGTCGCCGGAGGTGGCGGCCCGGCTGTTCGAACCGTTTTACACCACAAAGGCAGTTGGGTTAGGATTGGGATTATCGATTTCGCGGTCGATCATCGCGGCACATGGCGGGCGCCTCTGGGCGGCCAACAACCCCGAAGGCGGATCTACGTTTTACGCCGTGCTGCCTGGCATTGGGGGGCAAACCGGGTGACCAGTCCGGTTGCGACGGTATTCATCGTCGACGACGACGCGGCCGTCCGCAAGGCGCTGACGCGCCTGCTGCAAACAGCCGGGGTGCCGGCCTGCTCCTTCCCGTCGCCGCAGACCTTCCTTGAGCAGCATGATGCGGCGACGCCCGGCTGCGTCGTGCTCGACGTGGCCATGCCGGGCCTGGGCGGCCTCGACGTCCAGCGCGCCTTGTCGGCATCGGGCTGCGGGCGTCCGATCATCTTCCTCACCGGCCGCGGCGACATCCCGACCAGCGTCCGGGCGATGAAGGCCGGCGCCGTCGATTTCCTGACCAAGCCGGTCAAGGACGAGGATCTCCTGGCCGCGGTCCACAACGCGATCGAGATCGATCGCCTCGCCCGCCAGGCGGAGGCCGAACGGCGGGCGATCCGGCAGCGGCTCGCCACCTTGACTCCGCGCGAGCGCGAGGTGCTCGAGCGGGTCGTCGCCGGGCGGTTGAACAAGCAGATCGCCGCCGATCTCGGCACCGTCGAGAAGACCATCAAGGTCCATCGCGCGCGCGTGATGGAGAAGATGGAGGTGCGCTCGCTGGCGGAGCTTGTACATCTGACGGAGCGGCTGGGCATCCTGCCCGGCGACCGCCCGATCACGGCCTAGCATCGCCGCGCCGCCCGTCCGCTGAGAGACGACGGCCCGGTTTGCCGTCCTCGCCCTGTGGGACTAAGGTCCAATTTCACCCCCCTTGCCGATCTGGTACGGATCGGACGAGATGGACAGGTTAAGAATGAGCGTCGCCATCGTTGACGACGATGAATCCGTGCGTCGGGCCTTGCAGCGGCTGCTGCATGCGTCTGACTTGGTCGCCGAGACATACGCGTCAGGACGGGAGTTTCTCGATTCGTTAAGAAGTCGCCGCCATCCGGATTGTCTCGTGCTCGACCTGCAGATGCCCGGGATGAACGGCCTGGAGGTGCAGCGCGAGCTCGCCAATGCCGGCCTGCACCTGCCCGTCGTCGTCATCACCGGCCACGATGAGCCCGGTGTCGGTGCGCGCTGCCTGTCCGCGGGGGCGTCGGCCTATCTTCGCAAGCCGTTCGACGACCGCGCCATTCTCGATGCCATCGCGGCTGCGGTGGCCAGTCCTAGACCGCACTGACGCCCGGTCTGCCGAGGGTCGATTGGACCAAGGTCCAACTGTTCGCCAAGTGGCACGCGTGCATATATCCGGGCCTCGGCAGCGCGCCGGACCCCGGATGTTGGCTGCTGTCCACGCCCCGGGATAAGGTCATGGAGCAGCGACGGATCAAGCCTGGAATTGACGAGAGCGGATGCGAACCGCCTGAGGCGCGCCATCCGACGGCGGAGGCGCCGGGTAAACCGCCCGCGGCCGACATGGTCTGGATTCCCGGCGGCCGGTTCCTGATGGGTTCGGATCATCACTACCCGGAGGAGGCGCCCGCCCATGCCGTCACCGTCCGCGGCTTCTGGATGGACAAGTACACCGTCACCAACGAGCAGTTCCGCCGCTTCGTCGAGGCGACCGGCTATGTGACGTCGGCGGAACGCCCGCCCGATGCGGCCCACTATCCGGGCGCCAAGCCCGAGATGCTGGCGGCGGCCTCCGTCGTCTTCCGGAAGCCCCGTCACCGCGTCGACCTGGGCAATCACTACAACTGGTGGAGCTATGTGCGCGGCGCCGATTGGCGGCACCCCACCGGTCCGGCGAGTTCCTCCAAGGCGCGTCCGAGGCATCCCGTCGTGCAGGTCGCCTACGAGGACGCCGAGGCCTTTGCGGCGTGGGCGGGCAAGGCGCTGCCGACCGAGGCGGAATGGGAGTTTGCCGCGCGCGGCGGTCTCGACGGAGCGGAGTTCGTCTGGGGCGGCGAGTTCGCGCCCGGTGGCAGGATGATGGCGAACACCTGGCAGGGGGAGTTTCCCTGGCAGAATCTGAAGACCGACGGCTATGAGGGCACGTCGCCGGTCGGCTCCTTCCCGCCCAACGGCTACGGCCTCCACGACATGGCGGGCAACGTCTGGGAGTGGACGACCGACTGGTACCAGGAGCATGGCCGGATCCGGAACGCCTGCTGCACCCTCGACGATCCGCGCGGCGGCGAGCGTGACGGCAGCCACGATCCGCGTCTGCCGGACATCCCCATCCCCCGCAAGGTGATGAAGGGCGGCTCCTATCTGTGTGCGCCGAACTACTGCCGGCGCTATCGACCGGCGGCGCGCATGGCGCAGCCCGTCGACACCGCCACCTGCCACCTCGGATTCCGCTGCATCCTGCGGCCGGGCCCGGCGGCATAGATGATGCCGAAGGAGCGACATCCGGCGCGCGGCCGCCGCTCCGCATGACGCCGACCGGCAGTACCGCCCCCGACGACCTGGAGCCGGCCGCCGCTCTGATGCGATCGGCGGAGGCCGGTGAGTTTTCCCTTCTGAGGGACGGCCCCTTCTATCGGCTGATGACGCAGGCCCGCTTGATGCGGCGCGATCTGACGCCGGAAATTCATCGCGCCGTCGCCCTGTCTGCCATCGCCTGGGTGCCGTTGCTGCTGCTGTCGCTCGTCGGGTCGGCCGCTTTCGGGAATGATATTGCCCTCTCGTTCCTGTCTGACGTTCCCACGGCTGTCCGGTTCCTGATCGCCGTGCCCATGCTGGTGATTGCCGAGCGCGTGGTCGAAGGCCGCGCCGTCGTTGTGGCGCGGCACTTCGTCGTGTCCGGCCTCGTGAGAAAGGCGCAGTACCCGGAGTTCGATGGCATCCTCCGCCAGGTCGCGGCGATGCGGAACTCCGTCTTGGCGGAGATCGGGATCGTCATGCTGGTCGTCTTCGGTGTCTTTTTCCTGCGGCTGGACACGCCGGCGGCGACCGAGGGCTGGCAGTTCGTCGCGACGGCGGAGGGGCACAGGCGCACGCTGGCGGGCTGGTGGGACGTCGCCGTCAGCATCCCGATCTTTCAGTTCCTGCTGTTCCGCTGGCTGTGGCGCTACATCATCTGGTGCTGGTTCCTCTGGCGCATGTCGCGCATGGACCTGAGGCTGTTCCCGACGCATCCCGACCGGGTGGCCGGACTCGGCTTTCTCGGCATTGCGCAGACGAAATTCTGGATGGTCATCTTCGCGTTTTCGTCGATCCTGTCGGCCGTCGGCGGCATGGAGCTGTTCGCGGGACGCGCCGTCTTCGCCGACCTCAGGTTCCTGCTGCTGGGGTATGTCGTGGTGGTCATGATCCTATTCGTCGGTCCGCTGGTCATCTTCTCGACGAAGCTCTTCGAGGTGAAGACGAAGGGCGTTTTGGAATATGGCACCCTGGCTCACGAATATGTCTGGCTGTTTCATCGCAAGTGGATCAAGCGCGAAGCCGCCGAATCCGAGGCCATCATCGGCAGTGCCGACATCCAGTCGCTGGCCGATCTCGGCAACAGCTTCGAGGTCGTCCGCACCATGCGGATGGCGCCGCTCGACTCCATGACCACGATCCTGCCGCTGCTGCTGGCGGCCCTGGTGCCGTTCGCGCCGTGGATCGCGATCCTCGTCCCGCTCGACAAGCTTGTTACGTTCATTCTGGGAGTCGTATGATGCCGGGTTGCAAATACATCATCCACCTGTCGATGGCCGTGGCACTGTTGTTCGCCATGGCTCTGCCTGCTTCGGGTGCGGGACTCATCGATCCGTTCGGGCGGGAGAGCTACAAGATCAGCGAGGAAGATTGGGAGCTGCTCAAGCTGGCGGTGCGGCAGGTGCTGGAGGCGCAGAAGGAAGGCGCGACGGCGAGTTGGGAGAGCAAGCAGAGCGGCCGGGCCGGCCGCGCGTCGCTGCTGCGCGTGTTCGAGCGAGACTCGATGCCCTGCGGCGAGGTCGAGCATGTTTTTACGACGGGCGGTGGCAATCGCTACGTCCTGCCGTTCTGCCGCGCTGCAGACGGCACCTGGAAGGTGGCGTTCTGACGCGCGGCCCTGCGCGGTCCTCGGTGAATTGCGTTGCCGCCTACGGCGTCGCGCTCTTCAGCAGCGTCTCGGTGATGCCGCCGCGGAGCGTCGCGCGGCCGCCGCCTTCCTTGCCTTCCCAGACCACCTTGCCGCCGTCGACGGTGACTCGGAAGCAGCCCTCCTGCCGGTCGGCGGGGTTCTGCCAGGCCACGCAGATATCGCCGGACTCGTCCAGGTGCCAGCTGCCGCCGTCGCGCGCGCCGGTCGCGTCCTGGTAGGTCGCGGTGCCGCCGGGCAGGAAATAGAGGTTGAAGGCGGTCCCCGCTGCGGTCGTGCCGGACAGCGTGTTGCCATTCATCATCGAGATGAACTGATCGCCGCGAACCGCCTGCGGCTCGGCAGCGGCCGGCGCCGCCGTCGCGGCAATGGCCAGCGCCGATAGAAGGCATTTCAGCGTTGCGTTCAGCATGGGCAAGCCTCCGGTTGCGGCGGGGCGTCCGCGTCTACTTCTGCGGCGGATAGATCGATCTCCAGTCGTCCTTCATGCTCACGACCGTCCAGCCGCGCGCCGTCGCCTCGTCGAGCGCCTTGTCGAGCGTGCCGATCGGCGAGGTGCGGTCATAGGCCCATTCGCGCGCGGCATCGGTGTGGTGCACGATGAGTCCGAAGCGCGGGCCGTGGCCCGCCGTCGTCCATTGCAGCATCTGCAGGTCGCCGTCGGAATTGCCGAAGGCGGCGATGGGTCGGCGGCCGATGAACTTCTGGATGCCCACGGGCTTGCCCTCTTTGTCGTCGATGAAGTCGACCTCCGGCAGCCGCAGCAGAACCGGCTCGCCGTCGCGCATCTCGAACGTCAGTTTCCCGGAGCTGCCGATGACCTGTTCGGGCGGAACGCCGTACACCTGCTCGCTGAAGGTGCGCATGAACTCGATGCCGCCGCCCGACACGATGTAGGTCTTGAAGCCGTTGTCGCGCAGATAGGCCAGCAGCTCCAGCATCGGCTGGTAGACCAGCTCGGTATAGGGCCGCTGGAACGTCGGATGGCGGGCGGTGGCGAGCCAGTCCGTGACGATCTTGTCGAACGCGTCGGTGGTCATGCCGGTGTGCGTCGCCATCATCAGCTTGGCGAGTCCCGCCTCGCCGCCGGCGAGCGCGCCCTTCACGTCGTTGGCCAGGATGGAGCGGAACGGCTCTTCGGACTGCCATTCCGGATGTTGCGGCGCCAGCGCCTTCACCCGGTCGAGCGCGAAGATGAGTTGGAAATACAGCGGCTGCTCCGACCACAGCGTGCCGTCGTTGTCGAAGACGGCGATGCGCTCGGAGGCCGGCACGAAATCCGCGCCGCCCGCCGTCGTCACGCGGGCGACGAAATCGACGATCGCGGTCTTGGCGGGGCCGTCGTTCCAGGAGGGCAGCGAGTCGTCGGCCGCCGCCGGCACGGCGCCGAAAATCAGGCAGACGAGGAGGATCGTCGGCAGTCGCAGAGGCAGCAGGATATTCGGCCTCTCGCGGCTCATGCCGCACCTCGCAACGACAGATCGGGCACGCCCCCTCCTGAATCGCGGCGTCCAACGGTTCCCCTCATCTTATCCGAGGGTTGCCGCTGGCGGCACAATTGGACTTAGGTCCAATGCCCCGACACCCCATCGATCCGGTAGGATCAAGTTGCGACATCGATCATCGGGGGCAGGGGCATGGCCTGGAAGCGGCAGCACGTGAAGGCGGTGGCAGCGGCGCTTGCCATCGCTGCGCTTCCGTTCGCTGCGCCGGCGCGCGCCGGCGAGCTCGGTCACTTCGGCCCTGCGCTTGCCGATGTCCGCGACTATGTGATGCCGGCAAAGCCCGGCTTCGCCGTCAAGCTCTACACCTACTACTACACCACCGACACGTTCCGGAACGCCAACGGCGACAAGGTCTCGACCGTGCCGCTCCCCGGCGGCGGGGCCGTGACCCTGGATGCCGATGTCGGCATCTATGTCCTCGCGCCGGCGTTCCTGTTCGTCTCCGATTGGGAGATCCTCGGCGGCCACTACGGCGCTTACATCATTCCGACCTTCGGTAACAGCAGCATCGGTGCCTCGCTCCGGACTCAGACGGGTCTCGGCCGCGGCGTCGACGAATCCGAGTTCGGCATCGGCGATCTCTTCGTGCAGCCGCTATGGCTCGGCTGGAACCGCGAGCACTGGGACGTCACCGTCGGCTACGGCTTCTATGCGCCGATCGGCAAGTTCGACTCGAGCGACGCCGACAACATCGGCCTGGGCTTCTGGACCCATCAGCTCCAGGGCGCGGTCGCCTGGTATCCCTGGAAGGAGCGGGGCACCGCCGTGGTCGGCGCCTTCACCTACGAGTTTAACGGCGAAGTGGAGGACTCCGATACCACGCCGGGCCAGCGTGCCAGCTTCAACCTGGGGGTGAGCCAATACCTGCCGCTCGGCCAGTCCGGATTCCTGCTCGAGCTGGGGGCCCTCGGCTACGGCCAGTGGCAGACCACGGACGACAGCGGATCCGATGTCTTCCGTCCCAACGTCCACGACCAGATCTACGGCATCGGTCCGCAGATCGGCCTGACCTACGTACCGTGGGAGGCCGCCGCGACCTTCAAATGGGCGCACGAGATCGGTGCCGAGGACCGCTTCGAAGGCGACAACTTCACGCTGAACTTCGCCGTGGCGTTCTAGGCTGATGGATCCCCGAGGCCCATTGGTTGGAAGGTCCGCAATGAAGGCACCGACCGATTTGCATGAGCAGAGTGCGCCCTTCGGCAGGCTCGGGGCGAGGAATCAGCGCACTGGCACGAAGAAAAGCCCCCATCCTGAACCCGTCGAAGAACGCACGGTGCTGATCCTGGCGCGGCTGAGGCGACTCGCGACATACGCACTCGTCGCGATGTGCGCCTCCATCGTTCCGGCCGCCGCCCAGGAAAAGCCCGCCGGGGACGATGCGGCCAAACTCGCTAAGGACCTCAGTAACCCCGTCGCCTCGCTCATCAGCGTGCCGCTGCAATCGAACTTCGATTTCAGGATCGGCCCCGACGACGACGGCTGGCGCTATCAGCTCAACATCCAGCCGGTCGTTCCCATCTCGCTCGGGGCGGACTGGAACGTCATCTCCCGCACCATCCTGCCGGTGATCTATCAGGACGACATCTTTCCCGGCGCCGGCGACCAGTTCGGCCTCGGCGACGTCACTCAAAGCCTCTTTTTCTCGCCGAAGCGGCCGCTGTTCGGCATCCTCATTCTCGGTGCCGGCCCGGTGTTCCTCATTCCCACCGGCACCGACGAACTGCTCGGCACGGAGAAGTTCGGTATCGGCCCCACCCTCGTCGCCCTGACGCAGCAGCGGCATTGGACCGCCGGCATCCTCTCCAACCACATCGAGTCCGTGGCCGGCGACGACGACCGCGCCGACGTCAGCAGCACCTTCGTGCAACCCTTCCTCGCCTACAACACCAGCGATGCCTGGACATTCACCCTGCAGACGGAGACCAGCTACGACTGGGAAGGCGAGCAGTGGTCCGTACCGGTCAACGCCATCGCCAGCAAGCTGCTGAATATCGAAGGCCAGATGGTGAGCCTCGGCGCCGGCGTCCGCTACTGGGCCGAAAGCCCGGACGCCGGCCCGGAAGGCTTCGGCGCCCGATTCATCGTGACATTGCTGTTTCCGGAGTGAGGACCGGACCGTCGGCTCCAGTGCCGTTTTGCCGCGCCGGACGCAACCGGAGGTAAATCGATGAAAGGCATCCTCGGTTTCGTCAAGACGACGGTCATCGGCGGCCTGCTCGTCATCCTGCCGATGGCGGTCATCGTCATTCTCGTGGCGCATGTCCTGCGCGTCGCCCACGAAGCGCTCAAGCCGATCGCATCCGGCATCTCCGACAGCATTTACTTTCCCTACGTGGCGGCGGCCCTTCTCGTCATTCTCGTCTGCTTCCTGGCCGGCCTGATCTTCAGCACGTCGCCCGGCCGAAAGCTCGGCGCCCTCCTCGAACGGTACCTGTACGAGCGGGTGCCCGGCTACAACATGCTGAAAGCCCTGGGCGGGCGGGCGCTGACACATGGCGCCGACCACGCCATGCAGCCGGCCTTCGTCGA
This sequence comes from Dongiaceae bacterium, assembly GCA_050180895.1. Taxonomy (GTDB): domain Bacteria; phylum Pseudomonadota; class Alphaproteobacteria; order Dongiales; family Dongiaceae; genus JBGPEQ01. Next base: position 164,520 of record JBFXDS010000009.1, on the reverse strand, counting down.
ATTGGAGGAAGCGCTGGTGCCCGCGTTCGTCATGGAAAGGCATGCAGATGGCGGCGCCACGGTGTTCGTGCCCTCGTCACCGACGCCGACGGTTGGCTCGCTCTACGTTCTGCCCGCGAGCCGGGTTCATCCGATCGACGTGCCGATGGCGAAGTTCATGGGCTGCCTCTCCGGTTGGGGCGTGGGCACGAAGGACCTGCTGCCGGCGATTCGCCGGGAAACATGAGATCGGATCGAAGCGGATAGAGTCGGGAGGCGACCATGAGAGCCGTACTGCCACGGACCCTTCTCGCGTCACTCGCCTTGATCTGCGCGACGCCGTCCGCGCCGGCGCAGGACTTCTCCGCCGAAGACCTCGCCCGCCGCGCGGTCGAGCGCCGCGCCGTCGAGGCGGTGATCTGGGGCATCCCGGCGGTGAACTACGACCTCATGCTCCAGGAGATGCTCGCCAAGACCGATGGCAAGGTGCATCAGGTCGTCTACTGGGGCCGGCCGCTCGACTGGCACAACCAGACGCTGACGCCCAACCCGGATACGCTTTACTTCATGGCATTCTTCAATACCAGGGATGTCGGGCCGGTCGTCATCGAGGTTCCGCCGGCCGGCGACGACGGATCGCTCAACGGCAACATCGTCAACGTCTGGCAAATGCCGCTCGAGGATGCGGGACTCCTGGGCGCCGACAAGGGCGAGGGCGGCAAATACCTGGTCCTGCCGCCCGGCTACGCCGATCCGGTGCCCGAAGGCTATATCCCGCTGCAGTCGGACACCTATGGTGGTTACGCGCTGTTGCGCTCCAACCTCCGGAGCCATAGCGGCGAAGATGTCGCGACGTCGGTGGCCTATGGCAAGCGGGTCAGAGTCTATCCCCTGTCGCAGGCCGGCAACCCGCCGGAGACGATCTTCACCGACGCCCAGGACGTGCTGTTCGATTCCACCATTCGTTACGACATGCGGTTCTTCGAGGGCCTGGACCGCATCGTGCAGGGCGAGCCCTGGCTGCCGCGAGACCGGGCGATGATCGACCCGCTCAAATCGATCGGCATCGAGAAGGGCAAACCCTTCGATCCCGACGCGCAAACCAGGGCGCTGCTGGAAGCCGGTGTCCGCGAAGCCCAGGCATGGCTGGAGACGAAGTACGCCGCCGGCCTGACGCCCTTCTGGGACGGCGGCCGCTGGACCTTCCCGGCCCCGCCGGAACTCATCAAGGCCGCGCAGGCGTCCTATACCGAGCCTGACGTCTATCCGACGGATGCGCGAGGTCTTGCCTACAGCTACGCCTATATCGGCATCAAGCGCCTGGGCGCCGGACAGTTCTACCTGATCAGCATCAAGGACAAGGACGGTGAGGCGTTCGACGGCGGCAAGTCCTATCGCCTGACCGTGCCGGCGAACGCGCCGGTCGAGCAGTACTGGTCGGCGACCGCCTACGACCGGCAGACCCACGCGCTGATCAAGAACATGCCGCGCGCCAGCCGCTCCTCGCAGATTCCCGAGATGCGGAAGAATGCCGACGGTTCGGTCGACGTGTTCTTCGGACCGACCGCGCCCGACGGCAAGGAGTCCAACTGGGTGCCCACCGACCCGGCCCGCAGGTTCGAGGTGATGTTCCGGCTCTACGCGCCGACCAAGGCGTTGTTCGAGAAGACGTGGGTGCTGCCGGACATCGAGAAGGCGAACTGAAGGAGGTTCCGCCCGCGCGAGGAAATCTTGAACGGCCTCTGGACCTTTCCTGAGCCCCAGCCGGCAAGCTAGGCTCGGAGCGTCACGGCCGCGGGATGACTGCGCGGGGGCGGCCCTCTCGCACGTCCGCGAGTCGGTTTGCGCAATATGGAATGATGGTCCAAATAGTGGAAATGCGGATCAAGCCAGCGATGAGGGCACGGATGCGCGCCGACGGACGGTTCCGGACGTTGTCCGAACGGGAACAAGGTGGCTCCTGCAGCGTCCAACGGGCATTGGAAGCGATATGAAAATCGACTCCGTTGATTTCTTCTATCTTTCGATGCCGGTTGTGACCGATGCCGGCGACGGCAGCCAGGACGCGCTCGTCGTCCGCGTGCGCGCCGGTGGCATCGAGGCGTGGGGTGAATGCGAAGCCTCGCCGCTCACCTCCATCGCAGCCTTCGTCTGCCCGATGTCGCACGGCGCCTGCCGGCCCGTCGGCGCGTCCGTGCTCGGAGCAGATGTCTCGACGCCCGCGGATATTGCGCGGATTGCGGCGACAATTCAGTGGAACAGCATGGACCTGCTGCAGGCCGCGCATACCTGGTCCGGGGTGGAGATCGCCCTCTGGGACCTATTGGGCAAGAAGCGCGGTGAACCGGTCTACAAACTGCTCGGCTACGAGCGCGCTTATCCGAAGACGCCCTATGCGTCGCAGCTCTTCGGCGACACGCCGCAGGAGACGCTCGATTCTTGCCGCGCAGCGTGCAATGCCGGATTCCGCGCCGTCAAATGTGGATGGGGCCCGTTCGGACGCGGCACGCTCCAGGACGATGCCGATCAGCTCGCAGCCGCCCGGGAGGGCATCGGGCTCGACGGCATCCTGCTGGTCGATGCGGGTCAGATCTGGAACGAGGACGTGGCGGCGGCGGAAGCGCGCCTTCCGCTTCTGGCAGGCGTCAACGCGACTTGGCTCGAGGAGCCGTTCAACGGCAGCGCTTATGAGGCCTATGGCGCGCTCGCGAAGCGCTCCGGCTCCGTCAAACTCGCCGGCGGGGAGGCGGCGCACAACACGTTCATGGCGAAGCACACGATCGACATCGGCAAGGTCGGCTTCATCCAGATCGATTGCGGCCGCATCGGCGGCATCGGTCCGGCGAAGCAGGTGGCGGATTACGCCGGGGCCAAGAGCGTCACCTATGTGAACCACACCTTCACGTCCCATCTGGCTCTGTGCGCCTCGATCCAGCCCTATGCCGGGCTGTCGGCGCATCGCATCTGCGAATATCCGGTCACCCCGCAGCCGATGGCCTGGGAGATGTGCAGGACGCATATCGCGCCGGACCGCAACGGCGAGATTCGCGTGCCGGAACAGCCCGGCCTGGGCATCGAACTCGACCTCGCTGCGATGAAGAAGTATCTGGTCGACGCGGAGATCAAGGTCCGCGGCAAGTATCTTTATCGGACGCCGGCGCTCGATTGAGCACGACTGGGGTGTCTGTCTTGACAGCGCTTCAAGCAACCACCTAGCGTCATCCGAGATGCCAGAATGTCCAGAATGCTGAAAAGTGGCTGCCGGTGACCACGATGCGGTGACTGTCGATGGGCTTGCTCGCGGGCCAGGTTTGTATTGTCACGGGTGCCGGACAGGGACTTGGCCGCGCCGTTGCGCTCGAGATGGTCGCGGAAGGTGCGAAGGTCATGCTGCTCGAGCGCAATCCGGCCACGCTTCGCACCGTCGAGGACGAAGTGGCCGCCGCGGGCGGCATCGCCAGGCCCTTCCAGCTCGACGTGACGGACTACGAGACCTATCGCGCGGCGGTCGGCAGCATCATCGATGAATTTGGCCGCGTCGACGTGCTCGTCAACAATGCCGCGATCAACCCGCCGGCCCGAACGATCCTGCAGGACACGCTGGAAGACTGGCGGCGCACCATCGCCATCAATCTCGAATCCGTCTACATGGGATCGAAGCTCGTCGCGCCGCACATGGTCGAGCGGAAGAGCGGCCGCATCATCCACATTGCCTCCATCCAGGGATTCGCTTCGAGCGGCGACGTCGGCGCCTACAATGCGGCGAAGGGCGGCATCATCGCGCTTACCAAGTCGATGGCTGTGGAGCTTGGTCCGTACGGCATCCTGGTCAACGCCGTGGCGCCCGGCTTCATGTCGACGCCGATGTCGATCATCAACGGCGTCAACGAGACGGAGACGCCCGAGTTCATCGCGTGGTACGTGACGAAGGGCAAGATCCCGCTGCGCCGCACGGGTTACCCGGAAGACGTCTCGGGCACCGTGATTTTTCTGGCATCGGACTACTGCCGCTACATGACCGGGCAGCTGCTCGTCGTCGATGGCGGTTTGATGAGCACGTTCTGAAAACGCCAAGCAACAGGGAGGGAGACATGATGAATGCAAAACGCAGAGGGGATTTCTCACGGCGAGAGCTCTTGACGAGATCCGCCGGAGCGGGTGCCGGTGTGGCGCTGGCCGCGGTGCTGCCGGCGTGGCGGGCGCGCGCCGCCGCTGAGCTGACCATGTGGTGGTGGGGCGAGCAGGAGCTGCCGGGACTGCAGGCCTTCGTCGACGACTCGGTCAAGGCGTATACCGCGGCAACGGTGAAGACGATGCTGCAGGACACGGCAGTCGTGATCTCGCAGTTCCAGACCGCCGCCGCCGCGGGCGAGGCACCCGACGTGCAGTTCCTGTGGAACGGCATCTACCACATGGAGAGCGTGTGGCTCGGCTATCTCCAGCCGCTGAACGGGCTGGTGAGCGACGACGTGATCAAGGCCTCGAATCCGACGCTCCTCAGCAACTTCGGCGGCAACACCTATCGGGTCGGCTGGTATCCCCTGCCTATGATCTGGATCTACAACAAGGATGCCTTCGACAAGGCCGGCCTGGACGCCGAAAAAGCGCCGGCGACCTGGGACGAGTTCCTGGCCGCCTGCGAGAAGTTGAAAGCCGCGGGCATCGCGCCGGTCGGCGGCGGCATTCAAGACGGTTATTGGGGCGAATGGTATTTCGGTCACGCGCTCGGGCAGAACGTCGACTCCGCCGGCGAGGTCATCGGCCTCTTCACCGGCGAGCGCGACTTCCGCGAGCCCAAGTACCACGAGCACTGGGTTAAACTCGAGCAACTGCAGAAGGCCGGCTTCCTCAACGCGGAGATGTCGTCCACCGAACTCTATCCCGGCATCGATCTGATCGTCGCCGGCAAGGTGGCGATGGGCCTCTCGATCGGTTCGCGCGTGCCGGCCGACAGCAAGACCACGAACGGCCGGATCGGAACGATGGTGATGCCGGTCTACGGCAAGGGCAAGCTCGCGGGGCAGCCGATCTTCGATTCCCAGGGTCTCGGCATTCCGGCCAAGGCCAAGGATCCGAAGGCGGCCGCGGCGTTCCTCGAATATCTGCAGTCGCCGGATCGCCTGAAGGCGCTGCATGAGCTCACCGGCTGGATTCCCGCCAACAAGAACTTCGATGCCTCGGTGCTCACGGACGCAACCGTGCGCGACATGTGGCAACGCTGGGGTCTGTCGCCGAACGTCCCCTATCTCTCCAACCTGGTGCCCGGACAGTTCTACGAGCAGGCGCTGCTGCCGAGCGCGCAGCAGGTGGTCGAAGGCAAGATCACGGGAGAGCAGGCGGGCGAACTCGCCTACAACGTCGCCAAGGAGTGGCGCGACTTCAACCCGGACATCGTCGAGAACTACAAGAAGTGGGCGGCCGATCTCGGCGGCTGATGTGCTCGGAGGGGGAGGGAAGGCCGCCGGACACATCGTCCCTCCCCTCTTGAGGGGGAGGGTAGGGTGGGGGGTGATCGCAGAAGCGGCGACTCCAAACGTGACTGCTTTGGATGGAGCGTGCTTAACATCCATTGACGGTCACCTGAGGGTGGATCTGCGGCTGTGAACCAGACGTCACGGCTTACACCCTACGTCTACATCGCTCCGCTGGTGGCGCTTCTTCTCTTCGTCTTTGGTTACCCGCTCGTCCGGATCTTCGAGTTCAGCTTCAAGATGGTGCGCGGTATCGACGGCCCCTGGATCGGCTTTCGTAACTACGAGCTCGTGCTCAGCCAGCCGCTGTTCTGGGAATCCGTCCGGCATAACCTGCAGCTTCTACTGGCTGTCCCCTTCATGGTCGTCTGGTCGCTGTTGATCGCCGTGCTGCTGTACGACCGTTTGAAGGGCTGGAAGCTGTACCGCGTCGTGCTGTTCCTGCCCTACATCCTGGCGATCCCGATCATCGCGGTCATCATGAAGAAGCTCTTCCAGTTCAACGGCCCGGTGAACGAGGTGCTGCGTTGGAGCGGCCTCGATGTCCTCGCGCTGGACTGGATCGGCTCGTCCGACGTTGCGCTGTGGACGGTGATGATGCTGATCATCTGGCGCGAATCCGCCCTGGGAATAATCCTGTTTCTCGCGCGGCTGCTGAGCCTCGATGAGTCGCTGATCGAGGCGGCGCGACTCGACGGTGCGAACTGGTGGCAGCGGCTGTGGCACGTCATCCTGCCGCAGATGAAGGTCGTCATGGAGTTCTATGTCGTGACCAGCGTCATCACGATCCTGTCCGCCGTGTTCGCGTACGTGTACATGATCGGCGGCGGCCGCGGTGGCCCGGGCACGGCGACCATGGTCGTGGAGCTCTACATCTTCAACGCGCTGATCAGGAGCAGCTTGCCTGGGATCGCTTCGGCCGTATCCGTCATGCTCTTCCTGGTGTCGCTGCTCCTGATCGTGCCGCTGTTCGCGGCGCGCCGCCGCGCCAACGAAGAAGAGATGGCGTGAGGAGCGCCATGCCGAGCGGGAGGCACCATACGCCGCGCCTGACGCCGGACCTGATGCTCAGGCACGGCATCCTCGTCGTCGCAGTCCTGATCGCGCTGACGCCGACGCTCTTCATGATCATGACATCGCTCAAGAGCCAGGAGGAATACACCTTCAACAAAGTCGGAGTCCCGCAGGCTGTGGTCTTCGACCACTTCCGCAACGTCCTCTTCGAGAGCGACTTCATCGCCTGGATGGTCAACAGCGTTATCCTCGCGGCGGGCGCCGTCGCGCTCAGCACGGTCGTTTCTTGCCTGGGCGCCTATGCGATTGCGCGCATGCAGTTCCATGGCCGCGGGCTGCTGTTCTCGATCAGCACGTCGCTGATGGCCATTCCGCCGGTCGTGATGATCGTGCCGCTATTCGTGCTCTACACGCAGCTCTCTCTGATCAGCACCTATGAGGGCGCCATCCTCATTTATGCCGGCCTGATCACGCCGTACTCGGTCTATTTGCTCACCGGCTTCTTCCGCACTCTGCCGCGCGAGCTGTTCGAGGCGGCGCGGATCGACGGGGCGGGGGACTTGATGGTCCTGCTGCGGATCGTCATCCCGCTTTCCTTGCCGGCGCTGCTGACGCTGGTCGTCGTCAATGCGCTTTATGTCTGGAACGATCTGCTGATTGCCATCATCTTCCTGCAGGACGATGCCAAGCGGACGCTGATGGCCGGTATCAGCGTGTTCCAGGGGCGCTACAACGACCAGATACCGCTCACCATGGCGGGCATGGTCTTCGCCAGCGCCCCGATGATCATCCTCTATCTGGCATTCCAGAAGCACTATGTCCGGGGTCTGATGGCCGGCTCCTTGAAATGAGCATGATTCGAGGGGCCCTCCCTACGCAGTGGACCCTTCCCCGCGCCGCAGCCTGTGCCGTGATCGCACGAACGCGGCGCTTCCGGGCGAGCGCGTTCCGCCCCCAAATCGCGCTCCCGTCGGTGCCGAGCGCGCCGAAACCCGTCAGGATCGAGCAGAAAGTGGTCAGTGCTATGTGTTTGTTTGGAATGAAAGAATTTTTGATCTGTGGGGTTGTTTGCAGGATCGCGGGCCGCTCCGCGTTCGCTCAATGTTTCACATGAAATTTTTGCGTGAAACCCAAAAAAGTTCCTGTCGCCGCCGGCGGATTCTGAGCGAGGAAACGGCATGCCCGCCATCGTCGCCGCCGTCGGCTCGCTCATCCTCGGCATCAGCCTGATCCAGCTGGCCAACGGCTATATCGGGACCCTGATCGGCATCCGCCTCGCGGCCGCATCCGTCGAGCCGGTCGTCACGGGCATCGTCACCTCGGCCTACTTCGCCGGCTACACGGCGGGGGCGGTCCTCTGCCATCGGCTCATCGAGCGGGCCGGCCACATCCGCGCCTTCGCCGCGTTCGCGGGCATCGTCGCCGCCGCCGTGCTCTCGCATCCCCTGTACTTCGACCCGGCCTTCTGGGCGGTCTTGCGGGCGCTCGTCGGGTTCGGCTGCGCCGGCCTCTTCGTCGCCACCGAGAGCTGGCTCAACGCCAAATCAACCCCGGCGACACGCGGCAAGGTGTTCGCGATCTACATGGTCGCCACCTATGCCACCTTCGCCGGCGGCCAGTTCGCGCTCAATCTGGCGCCGGCCGCGGAGTTCACGCTGTTCGCCCTGGCGGCGATCCTCTTCTGCATCGCCCTGGCCGCGGTCGCGACGACGCGGGCCGAGCAACCGCTACCCGTCCCGAGCACCCGCCTGAAGACCGGCGAACTCGCCGCGGCGGCGCCGGTCGCCGTCGCCGGCTGCTTGGCCGGCGGCCTCATCACCGGCGCTTTCTACGCCCTTGTCCCGGTCTACGGCCAGTCGAGCGGGCGGTCCGTGCTCCAGATCTCCTCCTACATCGCGCTCGCGATCTTCGGCGGCCTGCTCCTGCAGGTGCCCGTCGGCAGGCTGTCGGACCGCTTCGACCGCCGCGTCGTCGCCGGGTCCGTGGCGCTCGCCTTCGCCGCTCTGGCATGGGTCGTCGTGCCGGCCGGGCCCACGCGCTGGTTCCCCGCGCTATGGCTTCTCCTCGGCGGCTTCATGTCGGTCATCTATCCGGTCTGCGTGGCGCACGCGAACGACCGCATGCCGGCCGAGCGCGCCGTCTCCGTGAGCGGCCGCCTCATCCTGATGTCCGGGGTCGGCTCCGCCCTCGGCCCGCTCCTCGGCGCGAGCGTGATGTCGGCCTTCGGCATCCGCGGCCTGTTCCACTACCTGGCCGGCGTGGCGGTGCTGTTCGCCCTCTTCGCGTTCGCCCGCGGCGTCAGCGTGCGGCCGCCCGCGTTCAAGCGGCGCCGCCCCTTCCGCGTGCTGCAGACGATCTTCGCGCATGATCTCGCCCACGCGCCGGAGGAGCGAGCCGGTGTTCAACCGCCTCTTCATATGCGGACGAGCACGTCTCCCTGAGGCGACGCGCCCGGCAGGCTCCATTGGCCCAAGGTCCAATGTTGTTTGCCGGCGCAGCAGTCCATGATAGACGGCGGTGGCTGACAGCCGGGGGAGATCACACGATGCGGTACTGCGCGGATTGGCGGGGCGTTGGCCCTCGCGTCATTGTCCTCGTTGCCGGCCTGCTGGCGGCGGCCTGCGGGCCGCTCATCCGTTCGGAGGCGGTGCCGGTCGATCTGGAGGACCGGCCGACCGTCATGGGCATGTCGGACATCCGTTTTTGGGCGGACTCGACCGATATCGCCGGCATGGTCAAGGGCGGGGAGGAGGCCCTCCGCCGCGAGCAGGCCTATCTGGCCGAGTTCGGCCATCAGGGGCCGCTGCCGCCGGCGGACTATCTCGCCATTTCCGGCGGCGGCGAGAACGGGGCGTTCGGCGCCGGCCTGCTCGTCGGCTGGACGGCGGCGGGCACCCGGCCGACCTTCAAGCTCGTCACCGGCATCAGCACCGGGGCGCTCACCGCTCCCTTCGCCTTCCTCGGCTCCGCCTATGACGACAAGCTGAAGGAGGTCTATACCAACATCAGCGCCAAGGACGTGCTGGAGGTCCGCGGCTACATCGCCGCCTTCACCCAGGACGCCATGGCCGACAATGCGCCGTTGCGCGCCACCATCGCCCGGCATTTCGACCAGGCGATGCTCGATGCCATCGCCGCCGAGTACCGGAAGGGCCGCATCCTGCTGATCGGCACGACCAACCTCGATGCCCGCCGGCCGGTGATCTGGAACATCGGCGCCATCGCCGAGAGCGACAATCCGAAACGGCTCGATCTCGTCCACGACATCCTGCTCGCCTCCGCCGCCATTCCCGGCGCCTTTCCGCCGGTCATGATCGACGTCGACATCGACGGCAAGGCCTATCAGGAGATGCATGTGGACGGCGGCGCCAGCGCGCAGGTCTTCGTCTATCCGCCCTCGCTCGATCTGAGCAAATCAGGCATCCGGCGCGAGCGGCATCTCTATGTCCTCCGCAACGCGCGGCTCGACCCGGACTGGGCCCAGGTCGAGCGGAACACCCTCAGCATCGTCGGCCGCGCCGTCTCCTCCTTGATCCAGACGCAGGGCGTCGGCGACCTCTATCGGATCTACCTCACCGCCGAGCGCGACGGAGTCGACTTCAACCTCGCCTACATTCCCCGGAGCTTCACCACCAAGCTCGCGGAGCCGTTCGACACGGCCTACATGAAGGAGCTGTTCCAGGTCGGCTACGACATGGCCGTCAAGGGCTACCCCTGGGAGAAGGCGCCGCCCGGCTTCCATGGGATCGAGGTCGTGCCGGCGCAAAGTCAGCGCGGACCGGATGTGGTGGCGCACCGCAGTCCCGGATCTGCGCTGCAGACGGGCGCCGGACCGACATCCTAGGCACGTCGCCGACCGACCACTGGAATCCCGCATGGCCGTTAGGTAGTTTGTCTGCTGACCGTGTCGCGCCGATCCCCGCGCGGCGCGCCGGAAAGCGACTTAGGAGCTGAAGGACCATGGAAAACGTCGATATCGGGTATTGGTCGGCCCTTCTCGTGAGCATCGGCCTCAAGATCGCCGGCGCCATCCTCGTCTGGGCGATCGGCCGCTGGCTGATCGCGTTCGCCATGCGGCTGCTGTCGGCCGGCATGACGCGGCAGAAGGTCGAGCCGACGCTGATCCGCTACCTCGTCTCGTTCCTGACCATCGCGCTGAACATCGTCCTCGTCGTCGCCATCCTCGGCTATTTCGGCCTGGAGACGACGAGCTTCGCCGCGCTCATCGCCGCGGTCGGCATCGCCATCGGCGCCGCCTGGGCGGGCCTGCTGTCCAACTTCGCCGCCGGCGCCTTCCTGCTGATGTTCCGCCCCTTCAAGGTCGGCGACTACATCAACGCCGCCGGCGTCGAGGGGACGGTCGAGGAGATCGGCCTCTTCACCACCAGCATCAACACGCCCGACAACGTCATGACGATCATCGGCAACGCCAAGGTCTTCGCCGACAACATCAAGAACTATTCGACCAACCCCTACCGCCGCGTCGAGCTGCTGGCCCAGCTCGCCCACGCCGTCGATCCCGATGACGCCATCGCGCGCCTCAAGCCGGCGCTGGCCCAGATCCCGAACGTGCTGGAGACGCCGCCGCCGGACGTCGAGATCCTCGCCTTTAACGAGCGCGGACCGCTGCTGGCGGTGCGGCCCTACTGCAACAACGCGCACTACTGGCAGGTGTACTTCGACACCAACGAGGCGATCCGCAAGACCTTCGCCGGCGCCGCCTATCCGGTCCCCGAGGCGCATTTCGTGCATCGCGTCGCCTGAGCGCCGCCGTCCGCCGCCTCACTCCTGCAGCTGCAGCCGATAGCCGACGCCCGGCTCGGTCAGGATGTGCCGCGGTTGCTCGGGGTCGGCCTCGAGCTTCTGCCGCAGCTGCCGGATGAAGACCCGCAGCGCCTGCACGTCGGCGCTGTCGGCGCCGCCCCACACCTCGCGCAGCAGGTGGCGGTGCGTCAGCACCTTGCCGGCATGCAGGACGAACTGCCGGAGGATGTCGTACTCCTTCGGCGACAGATGCACCTCGCGGCCGCCGACGCCCACCCGCCGATGCACGAGATCGACCGCGAGGTCGCCGGAGCGGAACGCCGGCGCCGCGCCCTGCTGCTGCAGGCGGTGGCGCAGCGCCGCGCGGATGCGGGCCATCAGCTCGTCGACGCCGAACGGCTTGGTGACGTAGTCGTCGGCGCCGAGGTCGAGCGCGGCCACCTTGCCCTTCTCGTCGCCGCGGCTCGACAGCACGACGATCGGCACCTGCGAGCCCGCGCGCAGGCGGCGGATGATCTCGATGCCGTCGATGTCCGGCAGGCCGAGATCGAGGATCACGAGGTCCGGCTTGCCGCGCCGCGCCTGCTCCAGCGCCTCGGCGCCGGTGGCGGCCTCGAGGATGCGGTAACCCTGCACCGCCAAGGTGTTGCGCAGCAGCCGCCGGATCGGCGGCTCGTCGTCGACGATGAGGACGCAGGGCGCGCTAGCCATCGGCGCGGGCCTCGTCCGCCGCGCCCGCCGCCTCGACCGGGACGCGGATGGTGAAGACCGCGCCGCTGCGGTCGGGCCGGTTCGCGGCGGCGATGCGGCCGCCATGGGCCTCGACGAATCCCCGGCAGATGGCGAGGCCGAGGCCGGTCCCGGCGCGCTGCCGGTCGCCGCCGTGGACGCGGTAGAACTTGTCGAAGATGCGCTCGAGGTCGCCGGGCGGGATGCCCGACCCTTCGTCGCGTACCTCGATGACCGCCTCCGCTCCCTCGCGCCGGCCGCTGATGTCGATCGCCGAGCCCGCCGGCGCATATTTGGCGGCGTTGTCCAGCAGGTTCACCAGCACCTGCTCGAACAGCAGGAAGTCCAGCGGCAGCATCGGCAGGTCGTCGGCCAGCGCCACCGTCATCTTGTGGCCGGCGAGGATCTTGCCGCAGCGCTGCAGCGCCGCGCCGACGACGTCGCTCAAATCCAGCATCTCGCGCCGCACCTCGACCGTGCCCGCATCGAGCCGCGTCATGTCCAGCAAGTTGGCGACGAAGCGGTTGAGGCGCTCGCCTTCCTCCTGCGCCGTCGCCAGCATCTCGTCGCGCGTCGCCTCGTCGTAGAGCTTGCCGAAGCTGCGCAGGCTGGTGATCGTGCCGATGATCGAGGCGAGCGGCGTGCGCAGGTCGTGCGAGACCGAGGTGAGCAGCGCCGCGCGCAGGCGCTCCGTCTCCGCCAGCACGCGCGCCTCGTCGATGTCCGCGGCGAGTTGGGTGCGCTCGACCGCCACCGCCGCCTGATCGGCCAGCGCGTCGAGCAGCCGCCGCTCGTCCGGCGCGAACAGCGGTCCCGGGGTCCGCCGGTTGATGCCGAGCACGCCGACCGGCCCGCGCCCCGTCCGCAGCGGCAGGAACAGCCGCCGCGCGCCCGGCAGCGTGTCGGCGCCGCGGCCGGCCGGCTGGTTGTGGTCCCAGCACCATTTCGCCGCCGCCAGGTCGGCCTCGTCGAGCTGGTCCTCCGGCGGGAATCCGGCGCGCACGGCGATGCCGTCGCCCTCCGGTATCAGGATCACGACCTCCACTTTGAGCATCGTCGCGATCTGGTGCGCCGTCGCCCACAGCAGGTCGTCGAGCTTGGCGATGCCGGCCAGCTTCTTGCTGAAGCCGTGGAGCTCGGCGGTCATGCGCGCCTGGCGCTGCGCGATCGCCGCCTGGGTGCGCGTCCGCGCCGTCAGGCTGCTCGTCATGACGGCGACGATGAGGAAGAAGAACAGCGCGACGACGTTCTGCGGGTTGGCGATCGTGAAGGTATAGAGCGGCGGCAGGAAGAAGAAGTTGTAGCAGAGCACGCTCAGCAGCACGGCGCAGATCGAGGGGCCGAGGCCGAACCGGACGGCGCTCGCCAGCACCGCGGCCAGGAAGACCAGCGAGATGTTCTCGAGGTCGACATAGCGGTCGATCAGCAGCGCCAGCCCCAGCGCCAGGCCGACGAAGCCGACGCTGGCGGCATAGCCCAGCGGCTCGACCGACGCGACGGCCGGCAGTGGGCTCGCCCGTGCCCGCTCGGCGCGATCCTGCTCGCCGGCGATCACGTGGACGCTGATGCTGCCGGCGTTGCGCAGGAGCTCGCGCACGACCGAGCCGTGCAGCAGCTCGAACCAGCGCGAGCGCAGCGACTGGCCGATGATGATCTGCGTGGCGTTATTCTCGCGCGCATAGGCCAGCAGGTCGTCGGCGACGCGGTGGCCGGGAATCGTGATCGCATCGGCGCCGAGCCGCTCGGCCAGGCGCAGCGCCTCGGAGATGCGGTCGCGCGCGGCTTCGCCGAGACGCTGGTCGCGCCCGGTCTCGACGTGGAGCGCCGTCCACGGGCCGCGCAGCCGGTCGGCGACGCGCTTGGCGTAGCGCACGAGCTGGCCGACCTCCGGGCCTTCGTTGACGCAGACGAGCACGCGCTCGCCCGCCGGCCAAGGTCCGCTGATGGCGTGCGCCTGCATGTAGCTGACCATCTGCTCGTCGACGCGCTCGGCGGCCCGCCGCAGCGCCAGCTCGCGCAGCGCCGTGAGGTTGCCGGGCGAGAAATAGTGCTTGAGCGCCCGCTCGGCCTGGTCGGGCACATAGACCTTGCCCTCGCGCAGGCGCTGGATCAGGTCGTCCGGCGTCAGGTCGATGACCTCGACCTCGGCCTGGTCGACGATCTGGTCCGGCACGGTCTCGCGCACGCGCACATGCGTGATCTGCGCGACGATGTCGTTCAGGCTCTCGACATGCTGGATGTTGACCGTCGTGTAGACGTCGATGCCGGCCGCCAGCAGTTCCTGCACGTCGAGATAGCGCTTCGGGTGCCGGCTGCCCGGCGCGTTGGTATGCGCGAGCTCGTCGACGAGCACGAGCTGCGGCCGCCGCGCCAGGATGGCGTCGATGTCCATCTCCGAGAGGGTGCGGCCCTCATAGGTGAGGCGGCGGCACGGCACGGCCTCGAGACCGTCGAGCAGCGCCTCCGTTTCCTGGCGGCCGTGGGTCTCGACCACGCCGATGACGACGTCGACGCCTTCGGTCTTCCGCCTGCGGGCCGACTGCAGCATCTCGTAGGTCTTGCCGACGCCGGGCGCGGCGCCGAGGAAGATCTTCAGCTTGCCGCGACCCTCGCGGGCGGCCTCGGCCAGCAGCGCCTCGGGCGAGGGTCGCGTGTCGCGTTGCGCGGAACCCGCATCTGCCATGCCGGAAGTCTATACGACGTCCGCCACACCGGCCATCAGCCGCCGCTTGCTGCGTCGAGCGCCAGGTTGAGCCGCAGGACGTTCACGCGCGGCTCGCCGAGGATGCCGAGGGTGCGGCCTTCGGTATGCGCCGCGACCAGCTCCCGGACCTTGTCCTCGGGCATGCCTCGCGCCTTGGCCACGCGCGGCACCTGGAAGGCGGCGGCGGCCGGCGAGATGTCCGGATCGAGGCCGCTGCCGGATGTCGTCACCAGGTCGGCCGGGATCGGCGCGCCGTTCTGCGCCTTGAGCGTCTCCGCGTCGCCCTCGACCCGCTCGACGAGCGTCCGGCTCGTCGGCCCCAGGTTGGATCCGCTGGAGGCGCCGGCGTCATATCCGGCGCCGGCGGCCGATGGCCGCGGGTGGAAGTAGCGGTCGCCCGCGAAGCCCTGCGCGATCAGGTCCGAGCCGATGACCGTGCCGTTGCGTTCGATCAGGCTGCCGTTGGCCTGATGGGGGAAGGCGATCTGCGCCACGCCCGTGACCGCCAGCGGATAGATCACCCCCGTCAGGACCGTGAGCACCACGATCATCACCAGGGCAGGCCGCAATTGCTGACGCATGATTCTCTCCAATTCCTATCCGATCGATTGCACAACCCTCACCCTAGCCCTCTCCCACTTTGTGGGAGAGGGGACTCGGTCTGAGCAGCGTCTCGATCGCGTCCCCTCTCCCGCTTGCGGGAGAGGGCTAGGGTAAGGGTCCCTCCTTGCATCGCTCACGCCAGCCCCAGCGCCGACACGGCCATGTCGACGGCCTTGATGCCCATGAACGGCACGATGATGCCGCCGATGCCGTAGACCAGGATGTTGCGGCGCAGGAGGCCGGCGGCGCCGAGGGGGCGGTATTTCACGCCTTTCAGCGCCAGCGGGATCAGCGCGACGATGACGAGGGCGTTGAAGATGATCGCCGAGAGGATGGCGCTCTCCGGCGTCGCCAGCCCCATCACGTTGAGCAGACCGAGCTGCGGATAGAAGGCGGCGAACATCGCGGGGATGATGGCGAAGTACTTCGCCACGTCGTTGGCGATGGAGAACGTCGTCAGCGCGCCGCGCGTGATCAGCAGCTGCTTGCCGATGGCGACGATCTCGATCAGCTTGGTCGGATCGCTGTCGAGATCGACCATGTTGCCGGCCTCGCGCGCCGCCTGCGTTCCCGCATGCATCGCGACGCCCACGTCGGCCTGCGCCAGCGCCGGCGCGTCGTTGGTGCCGTCGCCGCACATGGCCACCAACTTGCCGCTCGCCTGCTCGGCCCGGATCAGCTTCAGCTTGGCCTCCGGCGTCGCCTGCGCCAGGAAGTCGTCGACGCCCGCCTCGGCGGCGATGGCCGCCGCCGTCTGCGGGTTGTCGCCCGTCACCATCACCGTCCGCATGCCCATCTGCCGCAGCTCGGCGAAGCGCTCGCGGATGCCGCCCTTGACGATGTCCTTGAGGTGGATGACGCCGAGCAGGCGCTCGTCCTTCGCCACCGCCAGCGGCGTGCCGCCGCCCTTGGCGATCCGCTCGGCGATGGCCCGCAGCTCGGCCGTGCCGGCCGGCGCCCGGCCGCCGCCGGTCTGCTGGACGTACTCGAGGACGGAATCGACGGCGCCCTTGCGGATCGAGCTGCCGGCGACGTCGATGCCGCTCATCCGCGTTTGCGCCGTGAACGGCACGAAATGCGCCTGCAGCGGCGCCATGTCGCGCCCGCGCAGGCCGAACGTCTCTTTCGCCAGGACCACGACCGAGCGGCCCTCCGGCGTGTCGTCGCTCAGGCTCGCCAGCTGCGCCGCATCGGCCAGCTCGCGGTCGCTCACGCCGGGCACTGGAAGGAATTCGGTCGCCTGCCGGTTGCCGAGCGTGATGGTGCCGGTCTTGTCGAGCAGGAGCACGTCCACGTCCCCCGACGCCTCCACCGCGCGGCCCGACATGGCCAACACGTTGAACTTCACCAGCCGGTCCATCCCGGCGATGCCGATGGCAGAGAGCAGGCCGCCGATGGTGGTGGGTATCAGCGTGACGAACAGCGCGATCAGCACGACGCCGGAGATGGCGCCGCCGGCATAGATGGCGAAGCTCGGGATCGTCACCACCGCGAACAGGAAGATCAGCGTCATCCCCGCGAGCAGGATATTGAGCGCGATCTCGTTCGGCGTCTTCTGGCGCTGCGCGCCTTCGACCAGCGCGATCATGCGATCGAGAAAGCTCGACCCTGGTCTTGCCGTGATCCGCACTTTGATCCAGTCGGACAGGACCGTGGTGCCGCCGGTCACGGCCGAGCGGTCGCCGCCGCTCTCGCGGATGACCGGCGCCGACTCGCCGGTGATCGCCGCCTCGTTGACCGTGGCGACTCCCTCGATGACCTCGCCGTCGCCCGGGATCAGATCGCCGGCCTCGACCAGCACGACTTGTCCTGCCTGCAGATCGCTGGCGCGCACCTTCTCATGCAGGGTGGAATCGGACTCCGGCTGTAGCAGCACCTTGGCGACGGTATCGGACCGCATCTTGCGCAGGGTGTTGGCCTGCGCCTTGCCCCGTCCTTCCGCCACCGCCTCGGCGAAGTTCGCGAACAGCACCGTGAACCAGAGCCAGATGGTGATCTGTCCTGTGAAAACGGAGTCGCCGGTGCCGGCGACGAGATCTCGCACGAACAGGACGGTCGCCGCCGCCGCCACGATCTCGACCGCGAACATCACGGGGTTGCGGGCGAGCGTCCGCGGATCGAGCTTGCGGAACGAGTCGCCGATGGCCGGCACGATGATCGAGCGGTCGAACATCGAGATCTTCTTGGCTTGGGTCGTCATTGCAATGTCACCTGTTAGAACAGCGTACCGGCCTGCATAGCCACGTGTTCGACGATCGGCCCGAGCGACACGGCGGGGAAGTAGGTCAGGCCGCCGACGATCAGCACCACGCCGATCAGCAGGCCGACGAAGAGGCCGGTATGGGTCGGGAACGTCCCGGTCGACGGCGGCACCTGCTTCTTGGCCGCCAGCGAACCGGCCACTGCCAGCATCGGCACGATCATGGCGAAGCGGCCGATCAGCATGGCAAGCCCCAGGGTCGGGTTGTAGAAGAGCGAATTTGCGGTCAGGCCGGCAAAGGCGCTGCCGTTATTGCCGGTGCCCGAGGTGTAGGCATAGAGCATCTCCGTGAAGCCGTGCGGACCGGCGTTCAACAATCCGGCCAACCCGCCCGACGTCACGCTGGCGATCGCGGTGAAACCGAGAATTGACAGCGACAGGACCAGGATCGCGAGCATGGTCATCTTGACTTCGCGCGCCTCGATCTTCTTGCCGACATATTCCGGCGTGCGGCCGACCATCAGGCCGGCGATGAAGACGGCGATGACGGCCATCAGCAGCATGCCGTACAGGCCCGCGCCGACGCCGCCGATAATGACCTCGCCCAGCATCATGTTGACCAGCGGCACCATGCCGCCGAGCGGCATGAAGCTGTCATGCATGCTGTTGACGGCGCCGCAGGAGGCATCGGTCGTCACCGTGGCAAACAATGCTGAGTTGGCGATGCCGAAGCGGACCTCCTTGCCCTCCATGTTGCCCGCCGCCGGATCGACGCCGTAGGCGGCGAACGCCGGGTTGCCCGCGGCTTCGGCCCAATAGGCGATCGTCACGCCGGCCAGGAACAGGACGCCCATGGCGGCGAACACCGCCCAGCCCTGGCGCTGGTCGCCGACCATGCGGCCGAACACGTTGGTGAGGCCGGCGCCGATCGCGAAGATCAGCACCATCTGCACCAGGTTGCTCAGCGCCGTCGGGTTCTCGTAGGGATGCGCGGCATTGGCGTTGAAGAAGCCGCCGCCGTTGGTGCCCAGCACCTTGATGGCGACCTGCGAGGCGACCGGCCCTTGCGCGATCATCTGCCTGGCCCCCTCGACTGTCGTCGCCTCGACATAGGCGCTGAAGTTCTGCGGCATGCCCTGCCAGACCAGGAACAGCGCCGCGACGAACGAGATCGGCAGCAGGACGTAGAGCGTGCAGCGCGTGAGGTCGACCCAGAAGTTGCCGATCCCCTGCATCGACCGGCGGGCGAAGCCGCGGATCAGCGCGATCGCGAGCGCGATGCCGGTCGCCGCCGAGACGAAGTTCTGCACGGCGAGCCCGAGCATCTGCGTCAGATAGCTCATGGTCGTCTCGCCGCCATAGGACTGCCAGTTCGTGTTGGTGACGAAGCTGACGGCGGTGTTGAAGGCGAGGTCGGCCGGAACGCCGGGCAGGCCCTGCGGATTGAGCGGCAGCGCGCCCTGCAGCCGCTGCAACAGGTACAGCAACAGGAAGCCCGCCAGGTTGAACAGCAGCATGGCGACCGCATAGTCGGTCCAATGCTGGTCCGCTTGGTCGTCGACGCCCGCCAGACGGTAGCAGCCCCGCTCGACCGGCCGCAGCACGGGCGTCAGCCAGGTCCGCTCGCCGGCGAAGACGCGGGTCATGAAGCCGCCGAATGGCTTTGCCAGCAGCACCACGATCGCGGCGAAGAGCGCGATCTGAAGCCATCCATTGAGTGTCATGGGAAGCTCCTAGAACCGTTCCGGCCGGGCGAGCGCGTACACCAGGTAGCCGAGCAGGATGGCGGCGACGGCGCCGCCGAGGACATAGTCGAGCAGCATGGGTTCCTCACAAGCGCTCGCAGAGCGCGACGTAGCCGATGAACAGGACGAACGCGCCCGCGCCGATGGCGAGCATGATCACGTCGAGCATGGGATTCTCCTTCCCGAATGCCGTAGAGAAGGCCCTGCCGGCATAGGAAATCGAGACGGAAGGAGCGCTGCGGACATTAGGATTTCATATGAAATCCTCTCCTCGACCCTGCCGTTTGCCGTCCCAGGTAGCGGCGGATCGCCATTGACACCGGGCCAAGATTGTTCTTATAATGTTCTCTTCCGAAGCGGCAAGCCGCCTCGGGTCGATGTTTGTCATCGTGGATAAAAAGGGCTGCGGCCGCTCGCCAAATGCGAGCCCGGCGGACGGCCGGAGTGCGGCCGCTGCCTGTCCAGAAGCGACGTCCTGGTTTCAGGCGGTTGAGCGCTCAATTCCCGCTGGGCATGGGGTCCATCGATCGATTTTCGATGTGCGGTAGGAGCGAGCGGCGCTCGCCCCTCGTGCCGACGCCCGCCGTCGAGGGCGCTTCGCCCCAACCGTCGCCGGGCGAGCGCCGCTCGCCCCTACCGGACCCGGGAACCGGTCAATCCCCGCTGGGCATGGGGTCCATCGTTCATTTTTCGCTGTCGCTGAATTTCGTCTCGGTTGGCCCCGGCCATGCGTAACTTTGTTTTTCACGCCGGATGGGGATCGGACGGCCCGAGCCGGTCGGGCATGCAGCGGCCATCTCCGCTGGGCATGGAGTCCATCGATCGTTTTTCGGCATGGCGATAGGCGCGCGGCCGGCGGCCGCGGTAAAACGGTGCCGATCGCGATTGCGAAGGATGTTCCTGGTCTGCGGCGAGGCCCTGTTCGACCTGTTCCTGGACTCCGCGGCCGGGTCCGAGCTGCGCTTCGACGGCCGCGTCGGCGGGCCGCCGTTCAACGTCGCGATCGGGTTGGCCCGGCTCGGCCGGCGGGCGGCGCTGTTCACCGGCCTGTCGACCGACTTCCTCGGCCAGCGCCTCGCGGCGGCCCTCGCCGCCGACGGCGTCGACCCCCGCTTCCTGCTGCGCAAGGATGCGCCCACCACCCTCAGCCTGGTCGGCCTCGCCGCCGACGGCACGCCCAGCTACGCCTTCTACGGCCGTGGCGCTGCCGACCGCTCGGTCGAGGTCGCCGAGCTGCCGGCGCTGGGGCCGGCGCTGGGGCCGGAGGTCGCCGCCCTCCATTTCGGCTCCTACTCGCTCGTCGCCCGCCCGACGGCGGATGCGCTCGCCGCCCTGGCCGCCCGCGAGGCCTGCCGCCGGCTGGTTACGCTCGATCCCAACGTGCGGCTCAACGTCGAGCCGGACCTCGATGTTTGGCGGACGCGGATCGCCGCCCTGGCCGGCCAGGCCGACCTCATCAAAGTCAGCAGCGAGGACCTGGAGGCGCTCTATCCGGGCCAGCCGGCGGAGCGGGCGGCCGAGCGCTGGCTGGCCGGCGGCGCCCGCCTCGTGGTGGCGACGCGCGGGGCCGATGGCGCCGAGGCGTTCACCACGCGCGAGCGGGTCGCGGTGCCGGGCGAGACGGTCGCGGTCGTCGACACGGTGGGCGCCGGCGATTCGTTCCAGGCGGCCTTGCTGTGCGCCCTCGCCGAGCGCGGCTGCGCCGATCGCAGCGGCCTCGAGACCCTCGACGGGCCGACGCTGCGGGGCTGCCTCGCCTTCGCCGTGCGGGCGGCGGCGATCACCTGCACGCGTCGCGGCGCCGCCTTGCCGGCGCGGCGGGAGCTGCCGGCGTTGGCGTGACCAGGCTCAGTCCGGGCGCCGTGAGGCGGTGAGGACGTAGACGCCGGCGGCGATGATCAAGGTGCCGCCGATCACGGTCATCAGCTCCGGCACTTCGCCCCAGATGAGATAGCCGGCGAGGACCAGCCAGACCACCGACGAGTACTCGAAGGGGGCGACCACGTTGGCCTCGGCGATGCGATAGGCCTGGGTCAGGCACCAGATGGCGATGGCCGCGACGAACCCGGTCGAAGCCATCAGCAGGAGGTCGACGAGGTTGGGCATCGACCAGGGCCGCAGGAAGAAAACGAGGCTGGGATGGCTGACGTCGGCAAAGGCGCCGTTGCCGGCGACGAGGCCGATCGCGAGAGCGGCGGCGAGGTTGACGCTGTTCTGGTAGAGCGCCATGACCGACGCGCGATGGGTGGTGCCGAGGTCCCGCGCCATCACCTGCGCCAGGGCATAGAGCGCCGCCGCGGCCAGCGAGAATAGCGCCGCCGGATCGATCGCGTCGGCGCCGATCCGGCACATGATTATGGCGCCGATGAAGCCGATGACCACCGCCGTCCAGTGGTTGAGCCCGATGCGCTCGCCGAGCACGGGTCCGGCCAGGGCGACGATGAAGAGCGGTGCGGTGTAGAACAGGGCCCCGGCCTCGGCCAGCGGGATGGCGGCGATCGAGAGATAGTAGGTGGTGTAGGACAGGAACAGCAGGACGGCGCGCGCCAGCAGCCGGCCCAGCCGCTGCCCGCTGATGGCGCGGAGTCCGCCGTCGAAATGCAAGAGGATGAACAGCGGCACGAAGGCGACGATGCTGCGCGTCGCCAGGATCTGCGTCACCGGATACGTGCCGCTGATCCATTTGATGACGACGTCCTGGGCGGTGAAGATCATCGCCCCGGCGCACAGGAAGAAGATGCCCTTCAGCCGGTCGTTCGAGCGGACGCCGCTGGCGGCCGGCGCGGCGGCGGTCCGGCCAACGCGATCTTCTCCGGTGCTCCTGTCCATGCGGTCGCGAGCGTCCCTCGTTGGCCGTTCGCGGTGCGGACGCGCGTCGGGCAACCGGTTAAGGTCAGGCACTATGCGCCGGCAGTGTTTCGTGGCGATGCCGTCCGGTCAATGATCCACGCCGCCGGCTGTAAGCTGTTGCCAGAAATCGACGATTCGGTGCGTTTCCGCGACATCATGGACGCGCAATATCTGCACCCCCTGGTTCAGGGCATGCATCGCCGCCGCCAGCGAGGTCGGCAGGCGGTCTTTCGGCGCCACCCGGCCGTCGCCCTCGCCCAGGCTCTTGCGCGAGACGCCGAGCAGCAGGGGGCAGCCCAGCCCGTGATAGAGCGCCAGCGAGCGCAGGATCGCCAGGTTGTGCGCCCGGCGCTTGCCGAAGCCGATGCCGGGATCGACGATGATGCGGTGGCGTCCGATGCCGGCATCGAGGCAGGCCTGGACCCGCGCCTCGAGTTCGTCGAAGACGTCGAAGGCGGCGTCATCGTAGACCGGCGCCTCGTTCATCGTCGACGGCGTGCCGCGCATGTGCATCAGCACGACCGCCGCCCGGCTGCCGGCGGCGACCTCCAGGCTCGCGGGATCGTCGGTCAGGGCGCTGACATCGTTGATGACATCGACGCCGACGGCCAGCGCCGCCCGCATCACCGAGGCATGGCGCGTGTCGATGGAGAGCTGCGGCTTCGGGAGCCTCATCGGCGCCGCCGCCAGCCCCTGAAGGACCAGCAGCACGCGGGCGGTCTCGATGTCCGGCGCGACTGGCGCGGCGCCCGGCCGCGTCGATTCGCCGCCGACATCGATGATGTCCGCGCCGGCCTCGGCCAGCCGCCGTCCATGCGCGACCGCCGCCGCCGGATCGACATGCAGGCCGCCGTCCGAGAAACTGTCGGGAGTGGCGTTGACGATGCCCATCAGGAGCGGCCGCCCCAGCAGCTCGCCCCGCGGATCGCACCGTCCCCGGCTCAGATGGCCGAGCAGTCCCTCGACCCGCTCCCGCAGGGTTCCGCCGGCGCGGGCGGCCCAGGCCCTGATGTCGGGCAGCGCGGCAGTGACACGGCGGATGGGGCCCGGGAGGCGGATGGCGACTTCGCACAGGCCGAAGGCGAGGTCGCCGCCGGCGAGCGGCAGGGCTTCGCCCCGGTCGATCAGGGCAGCCAGGTCGGCACGGCGGCTCGGACCGACGGGCCTCAGATAGATCCGCGCCGCCGGCGGGAAGTCGGTCGGCAGGGGCGCGTCGGGCTCCCGCGACTCCATCGTTGCACCTCCTCGAACCGCCGTGTTCAATGCCGATGGTGGAGCTTAGTCGACGCCCCGACGGGGGCAAGCACGTGGAATGACGCAGAACATGCGCATATCGACCATGCGCGCGCTGCCCGCGTCCTGGTCGACGGAAACCTTCGAATCCGCCCCTGCGGCGCTCGTCCGCGAGATCGCTTATGCCGATCCCGCGCTGCTGTTCGCCCGCTTCGCCGGCGACCGGTATGCGACGTTGCTGGACAGCGCCCTGAGCGAGGGCGCGCACGGTCGCTATTCCTTCATCGCCGTCGAGCCGTTCCGCATCCTGACCAGCAAGGACGGCGTGATCGCGATCGACGGCGAGCGCAGCCTCGGCAACCCCTTCGAGGTCCTGCGCCGGGAGCTGTCGGCCTATGCCTTGCGGACGGCGCCGGGCCTGCCGCCGCTGCAGGGCGGCGTCGTCGGCTATTTCGGCTACGAGCTGGTGCGGCATCTCGAGCGCGTTCCGCTCGCCCGCACCGACGATATGCGCTTCCCCGACCTGGCGCTCGGCTTCCATGACGTGATCGTCGCGTTCGACCACCGCGACCGTCGCGCCTGGATCCTGTCGAGCGGCCTGCCGGAGACGCATCCGACTTTCCGCTGGCAGCGCGCCATGGAGCGGCTCGACGCCATGTCGGAGCGGCTGTCCGCGGCCGATCCGCCGCCACCGCCGCCGTCGCCCGCCGCCCCGCTTGAAGTCGCGTCGAACTTCTCCCGGCCCGACTACGAGGCGATGGTCCGGCGCGTCGTCGACTACATCCTCGCCGGCGACATCTTTCAGGCCAACCTGTCGCAGCGCTTCAGGGCGCCGCTGCCTGACGGCATGACCTCGTTCGGCCTCTACCGCCGGCTGCGCCGGCTCAACCCGGCGCCGTTTGCCGCCTTCCTGAAATTCGACGACGTCGAGATCGCGTCAGCCTCGCCCGAGCGCTTTCTGTCGCTGCGCGGCAACCGCGTGGAGACCTGCCCGATCAAGGGGACGCGTCCGCGCGGCCGCACGCCGACGGAGGATCGCATTCTCGCCGACGAACTGCTGGCCAGCGAGAAGGACCGTGCTGAGAACGTGATGATCGTCGACCTCCTGCGCAACGATCTGTCGCGGGTTTGCCGCGACGGCTCCGTCGAGGTGCCGCGACTGTGCGGACTCGAGAGCTTCGCCACCGTCCACCATCTGGTCTCGACCGTTCTCGGCGAGCTGCGGCCCGGCATGACCGCGGTGGATCTGCTGGCCGCCTGCTTCCCCGGCGGGTCGATCACCGGTGCGCCGAAGATCCGGGCCATGGAAATCATCGCCGGGCTGGAGCCGACGCGCCGCGGTCCCTATTGCGGCAGCATCGGCTATATCGGCTTCGACGGCAGCATGGACACGAGCATCGTCATCCGCACCTACGCGATGCGGAACGGCCAGGTGACATTCCAGGCCGGCGGCGGCATCGTCGTCGATTCGGAGCCGGCCGCGGAATATGCGGAAACGCTGGCCAAGGCCCAGGCCCTGGTCGCCGCCCTGTCGCCGTGAGCGGTATGTCGTGATCCTCGTCATCGACAACTACGACTCCTTCGTCCACAACCTCGCCCGCTATGTCCGCGAGCTGGGCTGGGCGACGACCGTCGTGCGCAACGATGCCATCGAGCTCGCGGCGATCGAGACCCTGGCGCCGTCGCACATCATCATCTCGCCGGGGCCGTGCACGCCCGACGAGGCCGGCATCTCCGTCCCGCTCATTCAGCGCTTCGGTCCGGCCATACCGATTCTCGGCGTCTGTCTCGGCCACCAGAGCATCGGCCAGGCCTTCGGCGGCAAGGTGGTGCGGGCGCGGCGTCCGATGCATGGCAAGACCTCCCTCGTCCGCCACGACGGCGCCGGCATCTTCGCCGGCCTGCCCAATCCCCTGCGCGCGACGCGCTATCACTCGCTGGTCGTGGCGACGGACGGCCTGCCCGCCGACCTTCTGGTCGCTGCCGAAAGCGGGGAGGGCGAGATCATGGCGCTCCGCCATCGAAGCTGGCCGGTCGTCGGCCTGCAATTCCATCCCGAGGCCGTGCTGACCGCGCACGGCTATGATCTCTTGCGGAATTTTCTCGGCGACGCCGGCAGCAACAGACATGCCGCCGCGTGACCGGCCGTGAGCCCGCCGCCGCACATCGAAGGAGGCGGCTTCTTGGTCAGGGCATTGGCGACTGAACCCGAGAGGCAGTCAGCTCTTGCCGCTCAATCCTGCCAGAGCAGAATCTCGCCCTTGCCGCCGACGGCATGATCGCCGACGAGTCGCCGCACCAACCCGGGCTGTGTCGCGAGCGCGTCGAGCCGCGGACTGCGGCCGTGCAAAGCCCGCAGGAGCAAGCGGAGGAATCCGAGCTCGTGCCGGCCGCTATCGCTGAAGCTCGGCAATTCGCGTTCCGCGCGGTTGCGCAGGATGAGGGAGCCGCGCCTCATGCCGAAGCCGGGGTAGGCGCCGACGGTCGCGCCGAGCAGGATGACCGTGCCGGCGATCATGCGCGAGGCGGCGTAAGATCCGGCGTTGCCTTCGACGACGATCGTCCCGCGGCGCATCCGGTCGCCGACGCGGTCGCCGGTGTCGCCGGCAACGACGACGAGGCCGCCGCTCATGCCCTTCATGTTGCCGGGCAGGGCGCCGCCGAGCAGGTCGCCGGCATGGCCGCCGATCTCGATCAGGCCGCCACGCATCTCCATTGCCGCCCCGACGGCGGTGCTGCCGCGCACGCGGATGCGGCCGTCCCGCATTCCCAGGCCGAGATAGGCGCCGGCGTCGCCGTCGACCATGATAGCGCCATTCGTCATGCCGGCGCCGATCCGGTCGCATCTGCCGCAGTCGCCGACGAGCCGGAGGTCGGCCGGATCGCTGCCGGTCACCGCGAACAGCTCCCCGACCTGCACGTGTCGATTGCCGTTGGCGAGCGGCAGCCGAGAGATCGCCGATCCGTCGAGCGGCATCAGGCGATCGGGCGTCAGCGGCGACAGATCGATCCGCTGAGGCAGTGGCGCGCGCAGCGTCAGCACGAGGCCGGTCACGCCATCGCCTCTCGGAGATGGAAGTGATATTTGCCGAGCTTGCCGCCATAGTTGCCGGCGCTGATCTTGCGCACGCCCGCCGCGGCGCCGTGGGCGCAGGCGGCGGCGATGCCGGCCCGCATGGCGGCGCGCACGGCGTCGGCGCTCAACCCGTCGATGACGATCTCGAGCACGGCGGCGACATCGTCCGCCAAGGCCGTTTGGGTCTGGCCTTTCAGCATCGGGCAGTAAGCATCGTTGGTGGACGCGACGAGGCCCTTGTACTTCGACCCCACTTTCGAACCGGAGCGCACGATGCCGCCGGGAAACGGCAGGATGACTTCGGGGATCGCCCGCATCGCGGCCACCGCCGATTCCGTCGCAGCCAGCACCGCCGGGCGCGAGACCCCCAGGATCAGGATGTTGCCGCCGCCGACGCCCTTGACCGTGCCCACCGTGTCTTCGCAGATGAACTCGCCGTCCATCACGGGCAGGCGCCAATAGCGCTTCCGGCCGATCTTCTTGCTGATCTGATGCCCGTCGCCGAAGTAGCGCAGCGCGCCGCCGAGCTTGAGCGGGGTGCCGCCTTCGATTCCGGCAAAGCAGGCGGTGCCGGCGCAGGTCAGAACGCACTGTCCGACGCGGTCGCGGAGCTGCTTCTGCAAGTCCTTCGTCGACATGCCGAAGATCAGCACGGCGACTCCAGGCCGCCCGTCCGGCGCTTCCTCCGGCGACAGGCTGCGCTCGATTCCGGCCTCGCAGCCGCAGGCGATCACGGACGTGGCGAAGCCGGTCAGGCTGGCGGCGGCGGTCGCCGCCCAGTCCGGCGAGTCAGCGGTAATGACCAGGCGCGTCGCGGTCATGCCGAAGGCCTCGGCGAATGTGTCCTCGATCTCGACGCCGTTGACGATCACGCGGCGCGCCCTGCGGCGTGCTTCACCAGCCGGCCCTGCCCCGCATCCTCGATCTCCCCGTCGGCGACGGCAAAATTGCCGAGGCGAACCGTCTGGTAGCGCTCGAAATAGTCGCGCAGGGACCGCTCGATGCCGCGATCGAACGATGGGCGGGCGACATGGGTGGCACCCCAGGCCATCTCGACCAGCGTTCCGTCGCGCACGACGAGACGGCCATCTTTGAACACATAGTCCGGATGCGCGAACATCGCCTCCTTGTCCGCCTGTTCGCCGTAGACCGTGATATCGGCGACCGCACCCGGCGCCAGATGGCCGCGATCGCGCAGCCCGAGCGACCGCGCGGGGCCGGCCCGCGTGAGGATCGCGATTTCCGAGAGGCTGTACTCGCGCGCGATGCTGCCGAGGATGCTGGCCGCGGCGGCATCGCGGTTGATCGTGGCGAGCGTGTCGTTGCGGAAGCTGCGGTCCATCAGCAGCCGGATCAGGTGCGGATAGCTGGTAAACGGCGCGCCGTTCGGATGATCCGTCGTGAGGAAGATCCGCCAGGGATCCTCGACCAGCAGAAACAGCTCCAACCCGATGGCCCATTGCAGCGCATTGACGAAGTTGCGGTCGCGATAGCGGAATGGCACCAGGCCGCAGCCGCCCTGGCACTCGATGTCCATGCTGATCCACTTGCGCGGCCTGGCGAAGTCGCGGTTGCGGTATTGCATCATCGTGTCGCCGGAGGCGGTGATCGTCCGGCCGAACATGATCTGCCCGACATCGATGCTGATATGCCTGCTGCGGTTGACCGCCTCGGCGATCCGCGCCGCGCCGGATGAGAATTTGCGGTCGCCCTCGGTGCCGTAGCTGTGGAACTGGACGTGCGTCAGATGCAGCGGCACGCCGTCGCTCGCGGCGATGGTCTGCAGGGTGGTCTCCAGATTGCCGGGCACGCCCAGGTTGTTGCAGTGCAGATGCAGCGGGTGCGCGACGCCGAGTTCGCGCACGGCGGTCGCCAGGGCGCTGACGATGCGGCGCGGCGTGATGCCGTAGTGCGGTCCCGGCGTGTCCAGACCCAGCTCGCGCGCGCCGAACTTGAAGGCGTTGATGCCGCCGGGATTGACCGCCTTGACCGCCAGCGCCTGCGTCGCCTGCAGCATCCAGCCGACATAGTCGTTGATGGCTGTTTGCCCGCCGCCGCCCGCCAGCATCCGCAGCAGCGCGTCGTCGTTGCCGAGCATGACATAGCAGCCCTTGTCGACGAGCGGGATGTCGGCCAGCTCGGCATGGGCGTGCCGCGCGTTGGCGGCGACCATGGCCGGCTCGAAGGCGGCCGTGTAGCCCATCTCCGCATAGCGATAGCCGGTGACGAAGGTGGAGGGAGTGGCGCTCCCGCCGCCGCCGCGCTTCATGGCGCTTCGGCGCGCGACGTCGGTCCGGTGGTCCTCCAACAGAAGCGTCCGCGACAGGTTGACCTTGCCGCCGCAGATGTGGCTGTGCATGTCGATGGCGCCGGCCATGACGACGCGGCCGGCCAGATCGTAGGTTCGTTCGATCTTCGCGCCGGGTCCGGGATCGGCGACGATGCGCCCATCGCGGATGTAGATATCGGCGATTTCGTCGCGACCATTGGCCGGGTCGACGATGCGCCCTCCGGCCAGCCGGACGAGCGTCACGGCGCGCCTCCGGCGCTCAGATCGCGATCGATGCGGGCGAGCACGTCGGCGACGCTCGGCGCACCTCCGGAACGCAACGCCGCGAGCGGCAAGGCAACGACCGCGTCGGTGCGGAAGATCGCCCCGGCATGGTCGATGCCCGGCGTGCCCACGGGAATGAATACGTCCGGCGGCCGCGCGAAGGCGTCGCCCGGCGTCGCGATGACGATCGTCGGCAGTTCCGCGGACGGCGGCGGCAGCGGCCGGAATGCCGAAACCCACACCAGCGCATCGACCTCCCCCGCGCCGATGAGACGGGATGTCCTATAGAGCAGGGGGTCATGCTCCGGGGCGCCGCCGGCAAAGCTGGTGCGCAGCGGAACGCCGCTTTGCCAGGTGCAAACCTGGTTGGCGCCGACCGCATTGTCGCCGCCGGCGAGCGGCAAGGCCGCGCAGCGCGTCGTCCGGTTGAGGTCGCGGACGAGGTCGGCAAGCGACTGGACCAGCAGCTCCGCGCCAGCGAAGTCGAAGGCGCCGGCCATCCAGCTCACGACGCCATACCGCGCGGCCTTGAGCTGCCCGGCCAATCGGCCGAGATTCTCGACGGGCAGCCCGGCGATCTCTTCGCCGCGCAGCGGCCGATCGTTGACCAGGCAACGCAACGCCGCTACCGCTTCCGGCAGTCGATCGAGCGGGCAGGGGAGTTCGATCGCGGCGACGTCCCACATCTTCACCGGGCGGCCGTCCGGCGGCCCCAGTCGCACCAGCTGCGGTGTCGGGCGCGCATTGGTATAGAGAGTTTGCGGCGGTCCGACGCAGCGCTGGAAGAAGCGCGGGAACTGCGCCGTCGGATCGGGGCCGACGACGAGCAGCAGGTCGGCGTGGTTGCGCACTTCGCTGAGCGTCGTGGTCATCCAGCCGCTGTCCTGGACGACGCGCAGATTGCGGAACAGGCCATCGCCGCCGGCATGATCGACGATGCCGCCCGTGCGCTCGGCAAGCTGCATGACGGCGCGCATCCCGGCGACATCGGTGGCAAGGCCGGCGAAGAGCGGCTGGCGGCTGGCGCGCAGGACATCGGCGGCCTTGGCGACCGCCGCGTCCAGACCGGCCTCGCGGCCCGCGACGAGCGGCGTCGCATCGGGAATCTGCCGCTCGAAACCGACGCGCCCCGCGTCGCAGCCCCCGTCGCGGACGATGACGCGCCCCTCCTCGACGGCGACGGTCAGGTCGTCACAGGCGAGCCCGCAGAACGGGCACACGACGTCGCGCCGCAAGGAGCTGTCCGCGACAGCCATCGCCGATGGTCAGCTGTCGTACTTGAGATATGCGAAGCGCTGGTCGGCCTGTGGCGTGCCTTCGAGCGGGCCGCCGGCCTTGCCCGGCTGCCACTGGATCACGTCTTCGATCTTCTTGGCGAGTTCGAAGTCCTTGTCGGTGATGCCTTTTGCGGCATGGTTCATCAGCCTGACTTCGACCCAGGCATAGGACGCGGTGATGTCCGGATGGTGCCAGGCGGCCTCGGCCAGATGGCCGACCGTGTTGACCACCATCAGCGTTCCTTTCCAGCTGTGGGTCTTGTATTTGCGACGGATCCAGCCTTTTTCCAGGAACCAGTGCGGCAGCTCCTGCTTCAGCCGGGCCTCGACTTCCGCGTCGCTGTAGACTCGTTCTTTCTCGCTGGACATGATGACATCGTCCTCCCTCAGACTGGCCGACTCGGTTCTTGACATCGTGGAGGCGAGACCGCATTGACCAAGCCATGATAGTCGCGACGGCCGTGGCGGGCAACGCAAACGCCGATGCGAAGGTCGCCCGTGTCACTGTGACGGTTCCGGCGCGACTCCATTTGGGATTCGTCGATCTTCATGGCGGCTTGGGCCGCCGGTTCGGAAGCCTCGGCATCGCCGTCGACATGCCGCGCACGCGCCTGTCGGTCGAATTCGGCGAGCGGCTGTCGGTGCAGGGCGCGGATGCCGCGCGCGCGCAACGCCATGTCGAAATGCTGGCCGAGCGGTATCGCCTCGATCGCCGCTGCGAGCTTCGGGTCGACGAGTCGATACCCGCGCATGTCGGGCTCGGCTCGGGCACGCAGCTTGCGCTGGCGACGGGTGCGGCGGTCGCGCGTCTGTTCGGTCTCGAGCTGGATGCCAGGACGATCGGCGGCCTGCTCGATCGCGGCGCCCGCTCGAGCATCGGCATCGCCACCTTCGAGCAAGGCGGTGTCGTGCTCGACGGCGGCCGCGGCGAGGACGACGCGCCGCCGCCGGTGCTCAGCCGGCTGCCGTTCCCGGAGCAGTGGCGTATCCTCCTCATCTTCGACCACCGCCGGCGCGGCCTGCACGGGCCGGAGGAGGCGACCGCCTTTCATCGCCTGCCTCTGTTCCCGGCCGAGGAGGCGGCGCGCCTGTGCCGCCTGGTGCTGATGGCGGCGTTGCCCGCCCTGGCCGAACAGAATCTCGACGGTTTCGGCGCAGCCGTCGCCCAACTGCAACATGCGATCGGCGACTACTTCGCACCCGTGCAGGGCGGCCGGTTCACGAGCCCGGCGGTGGCCGAGGTTCTCGCTTGGCTCGAGGCCGAGGGAATCGCGGGCGTCGGGCAGAGCTCCTGGGGCCCCACCGGCTTCGGCCTCGTCGGTTCCGACTCCGACGCCGCCATGCTTGTCGCAGCGGCGGGTCGCCGCTGGCCGCGGGAGTCCGGCCTGTCCTTCGCCGTCAGCCGCGGCCGCAATCGGGGCGCCGACATCGAGATCCTGCGCGCGGCACGATAGCGCCGTCCGGTTTGCCTCTTGTCTTCCGGGTTCCTCCCGGACAAGACTTGCGCCGGGCAACGGGGCCGGACAGCCAGCAACGAGGAGGGAGGTCATGGAAGCTCCGTACATCCTTCACATGCTGAGCCCGCTGAAGCATGTCAGCCCGTTCGACGCGAACATGGCCCTCGATGCCGGTTTCAATACCGTCGTCCCCTACACGAGCGTCGAGTTGGCCGAGGTCCGCGGCCTGGTGCAGGACGCCATCTTCTCGCGCGGGCCCAAGGGTGCCAGACGCACCGGCATGTTCATCGGCGGCAAGGATGCGGCGCTCGCTCTCGACATGCTCGACGCCGCGCGCAAGGCGATGTTTCCGCCCTTCCAGATTTCGGTGCTCGCCGATCCAGCCGGATCCTTCACCACGGCCGCGGCCATGGTGGCCAAGGTCGAGAAGGCGCTCAAGGGGCAAACCGGCGCCGGCCTGAGCGGCTGCGCCGTCGCCGTTTTCGGCGCGACCGGCGTCGTGGGCTTTGCCGCCGGTGTCATCGCCGCCGCCAATGGGGCGAAGGTCGATTTGATCGGCTATGACGGGCCGGCTCGGGTAAAGGCGCTGGCGGAAGGCGCCAGGGCGCGTTTCAAGGTCGATCTCGCCTGGTCCGACGGCAGCAGCGAGGCACTCAAGGTCGAGGCTATTAAGAACGTGGACGTGATTCTCTGCGCCGGCCGCGCGGGGGTGCAGATCCTGAGCCGCGCGCAGCTGGCAACGGCCGGCCGCCTGAAGGTTGCGGCCGACGTCAATGCAGTGCCGCCCGCAGGCATCGAAGGACTGGGCGCGCAGGACGACGGGGTGCCGCTCGAGGGAAGCAGCGGCACAGGCATCGGGCCTCTCGCCATCGGCGGCATCAAGTACAAGGTGGAAGCGGGGCTGTTCCGCAAGATGATCGAAGCGGACAAGCCGCTGTTTCTGGACTTTCGCGACGCGTTCGCCCTGGCGCGAGACCTCGTTGGCTGAAGCGGAGGTCTATCTGATCGTGGCTCTCTCCGGTCGTGCGCTCGCGCTCGCCGTCCGCCGCTCCGGCCGGTGTCCGGTCGTGCTCGATCTTTTCGGTGATGCGGACATGCGGGCGAACGCGGCGGCGAGCCTGATCGTCGCCGGCGATTTCGACAAGGGTTTCGACGAGTCCGCCCTCCTCGCGGCGGCAGAACGGCTGGCGCCGGCGGGGTCGCTTCCCCCCTACGGACTCGCCTACGGTTCCGGCCTCGAATCCCGACCGGAACTCCTGGCAAGGCTTGCCGAAGGTCGGCGACTTTACGGCAATACGCCGGAGACGGTGGCGCGGACGAAGGATCCGCGCCGCTTCTTCCCGCTGCTCGACCGGCTCGGCATCCCCTATCCCGAGATCGCCTACGCGCCGCCGGCCGATCCGGCCGGCTGGCTCGTGAAGCAAATCGGCGGCTCGGGCGGCGGCCATGTCGCGGCGGCGGGAGCCGATGCGGCGCCGGGGGAAGGGAGTTATTTTCAACGCCGCATGCGAGGACGGTCCATCGGCGTCTCGTTTCTTGCCGATGGCCGCCGGTCGTTCCTGCTCGGTTGCAGCGAGCAGTGGTCGTCGCCGAGTGCTCGGCCAGGGACCTATCGCTTCGGCGGGCTGCTGCAGCCTACCGAGATCAGCCAGCACGTCCTGGCGACGATCCCTGCCATGCTCGACGCGCTCGTCGATGGGTTCGGCCTCGTCGGCCTCAACAGCCTCGATCTGCTCGTCGAGGGCGACGATATGCATGTCCTGGAGGTGAATCCGCGGCCGGGCGCCAACCTCGATGTCTTCGACGGCGGCGATCCCGCCGGCCTGTTCGGGCTGCATGTGGCGGCATGCGAGGGGCGTTTGCCCCGACAATGGACACCTCCCCCGGCGACGACCGCGATGTCGGTGCTCTATGCCGATGAACCTTTGCTGGTTCCGACAGAGATATCGTGGCCGGATTGGGTCGCAGACCGGCCCGCGCCTGGTGCCAGGATCGAGCGGGGAGCGCCGGTTTGCACGGTGCTTGTCGCGGCGTCCTCGTGCGACGCGGCGCGTGAGTTGATGGTCGCGCGAGAGGCCTTCGTCCGGGCGAGCCTATGCCCCGCAGACGATCGACCCGCGCCCTGTCGAGCTAGGGGAGGAGCGGGATGACGGCGATCGCCGCCGCGCCTCCCAGTCTCAGCCGACTCAGCCAGCCGCTGGTCCAGCGGCTCATCGACGATGCCGCGGCGCTGCGGCTCGGAGTCGAGCGGACGGCGGAGGGGTGCACGCTGGTCGATGCCGGCATCGATCGTCCGGGCGGCATCGAGGCCGGGCTGCGCATCGCCGAGATCTGCATGGGCGGGTTGGGGCGGGTCCATCTATCGGCGAGCGGTCCGTTCCGCCGATGGCCCTGGACCCTCAGCGTGCATGCCGCCGATCCCGTGCTGGCTTGCCTCGGCAGCCAGTTGGCGGGATGGCAACTTACCGTGGGCTCCGGCCCGGAGGCATTCTATGCCCTTGGTTCCGGCCCCGGCCGCGCCGTGGCGCGCAAGGAATCGCTCTTCGATCGGATCGGCTACCGCGACAGGGCGGACGCGGTCTGCCTCGTGCTGGAGGTGGACCAGCGGCCGCCGGCCGCCCTGATCGAGAAGGTGGCGAAGGATTGCGGCGTGGCGCCTAGCGGCGTGACGCTGATCCTGACGCCGACCAAGAGCCTCGCCGGAACCATCCAGATCGTCGCCCGCGTGCTCGAGGTGGCGCTGCACAAGCTGCACGAACTGCACTTTCCGCTCGACCGCGTCGTCGACGGCATGGGGGCGGCGCCATTGCCGCCGCCGGCGGAATCGTTCGTTGCCGCCATGGGCCGCACCAACGATGCCATCATCTATGGCGGTTCCGTGCATCTCTTCGTCAAGGGTCCGGACGCCGACGCGGAGAAGCTGGCCGCGGATCTGCCGAGCAAGGGATCGCACGACTACGGGCGGCCGTTCGCGGAGGTCTTCGCGTCCTATAACGGCGATTTCTACGCCATGGACCGGCTGCTGTTCAGCCCGGCGCGCGTTACGGTGACGGCGCTCGACAGCGGCCGCAGCTTTCACGGCGGCGCTCTCGATGAAGCCCTGATCGATAGATCGTTCGGTTATGCGCCCGGCTAAGGTCGCCATCTTCGTCGATAGCGCCGACTGGCATACCCGCCGGCTGAAGCGGGCGTTCGCGGCGCGCGGCGTGGCGGCCGTCCCGCTTTCGCTGAGAGACTGTGGCTTTGCCGTCGGCGGCGACGGCCACGGCCTGCGTTTGCCCGGTTTCGCCGACGGCCTGCCCGACGGCGTCTTCGTCCGCACCATCTCGGCCGGCAGCTTCGAGCAGGTGACCATGCGGCTGGGCGTGCTGCATGCGCTGCGCGAGTTGGGCATACCCCTGCACAACGGTGCCCGCGCGATCGAACGCTGCGTCGACAAGTCCATGACGAGCTTCCTGCTGCACAAGGCGGGCATCCCGACGCCGCCGACCTGGGCCGTCGAATCTGCCGAGGCGGCGCGGCGGATCGTCCGCTCCGAGGCGCGGCCGGACCGTCCGCTGGTCCTGAAGCCCTTGTTCGGTTCGCAGGGTCGGGGCCTTCGGCTAATCGAGCGGGTCGCAGACCTGCCGACGGCCGACGACGTCGGCGGCGTCTACTACCTGCAGCACTTTGTCGGCAGTCAGCCGCCGGGATGGCGCGATTGGCGTATCTTCGTCATCCGCGGCCGTGCCATTGCGGCCATGGTTCGGAACGGCGTCACCTGGCGCACCAATGCCAGCCAGGGCGCGCGCTGCCTGCCGGCGCCGGCAACCGGCGAGATCGCCGCGTTGGCGGTCTCGGCTGTCGCCGCCGTCGACGCCAACTATGCCGGAGTCGACATCATTCAGGACGCCGACGGACGGCATCTGGTGCTGGAGGTGAACAGCATGCCGGCCTGGGCCGCCCTGCAGCGGGTCACCGCTGTCGATATCGCCGGCGAGCTTGCGGCTAATCTCCTCGCCCAGCTTCGACCGGCGGCGACGTTCCGCTCGCGGCGAGCGGCCGGGCGGCGTTGATGCTGCCCGGCGACTCCGTCGCCGCCGCCTATCGGGACGCCTGCCTTGCCGAGCTTGCTGCCCTGAAGCCCGGCAATGTCCATGCCTTCGCCGGCGGGCACGGCATGACCGTTGCGCAGTTCGAGGCGAGCGCCCGAGTCAGCGCGCCGGTGATGGGCAACCCGAGCTTGACGGTCGGCGCGCGAATCCTCGATGCGACCCAGCGCACGCGGCAGGTGGTCGATTGCAACACCAATCTCGGCATCGTCCTGCTCTGCGCTCCGCTGGCGCAAGCGGCGCTGTCGTCGCGGGAAGGAGGCTTGCAGGAGCGGCTGCGGCATGTGCTGGCAAGGCTGGATGTGACGGATGCCGAGCAAGCCTTTGCCGCCATCCGTCTGGCCCAGCCCGGGGGGCTGGGGACCGTACCCGAGAATGATGTCCGCCAGCCCGCGACGGCGACGCTCGCCGCCGCCATGGCCGCCGCGATGGAGCGCGATGCCGTCGCGCGGCAATATGCGACCGGCTTCGCCGACGTCTTCGAGATCGGCGTCGCGGAATTGCAGGCGGGCTTGCGCCGCTGGCCCGGCACCAACTGGGCGACGACCGCCGCCTATCTGGCGTTCCTGGCCCGTCTGCCCGACAGCCATATCGCGCGCAAGTTCGGGGTAGAGCGGGCCATGGAGGTCCGCGCAATGGCGCAGCCGTTCGAAGACATGTTGCGGGCCGCGCGCGACCCGGAGGACATCGCTGCGGCTCTCCAAGCCTTCGATGCGGATCTGAAATCGGTTGGACTCAATCCCGGCACCAGCGCCGACCTGGCGGTCGCAAGCCTGTTCACCCTTCGACTGCAGGAGCGCGAAATCGGACCTTGATGGCAATCAAGCATTGTGCCTACCATTCGCCGCCTGTCCTCTGTCCGCCAGGGGGTTGCTATCTGGCAAACCGGTCCGGCTGTACACTGGCTGGATGCTGCAACAAGGATGGCTCCAAGCGCCGGGAGAGAGGCGATCGGGGAGGTTGCCGGTCGTTGACCGTAGGTCTGCCCGCATTGACGCTTTCCATTTCGGACCGTTCTGATAGGGAGGATTTGACCAATGCCCAAGATCACCAAGGTTCTTGTCGGTGAATCGCTGGTCGGCGACGGCAACGAAGTTGCCCACATCGACCTCATCATGGGACCGCGCGGCAGCGCCGCCGAGACCGCGTTCTGCAATGCGCTGACCAACAACAAGGACGGGTTCACCACGCTGCTCGCGGTCGTGGCGCCGAACCTGCCGTGCAAGCCGAACACCATCCTGTTCAACAAGGTGACGATCAAGAACGCCAAGCAGGCCGTGCAGATGTTCGGCCCGGCGCAGACGGCAGTTGCCCAAGCGGTCACCGACAGTGTCGCCGACGGCACCATCCCCGCCGACGAGGCCGACGATATCTTCATCTCGGTCGGCGTGTTCATCCACTGGGAGGCCGCGGACGACAAGAAGATCCAGCAGTTCAACTATCAGGCGACGAAGGAATCAATCCAGCGCGCCGTCGCCGGCACGCCGACGGCGAAAGAGGTGGTGGCCAAGAAAGGCTCGGTCAAGCATCCGTTCGGCGCCGGCTGATCGCCCGATTCAGATCGCCGCCGTCCGCGCGACGGCGGCGATCTCCGCCTCGCCGATCCGCCGCTCATGCAAGGCGGTTGCCACAAGGACGCCGCTGATTCCGCAGTCGGCCAGAGCCAGCAGGTCTTCGCCGCCGCGCACACCGCCGGCGGCGAAGATTTGTTTGGCAGGCGCCTCGTCGCGCCAGCGCTGCAGCAACTCGAGGTCGGGGCCGCCGCGACTGCCGACACGGCTGAGGGTCATGGCAATGATGCGGTCCGGCCAGGCACGGCGTGCCTGCAACAGCTCTGTCGGCCCGAGGAACCGGCCGTCCTTGTAATCGAGCGACAGGATAAGCCGCCGGCGGATCTCGTCGGCCGAAAGGGGGTCGAGGATTGCCGCATCCTGCTGTGCCTCGCTACCGAGCACGAGATCGCCGAGGTCCTGCGACAGCCACGCCCGGCACTCAACGGCTTGATGAAGGCCATTGTCGACCCACAGCCGGAGATCCGGGAAGATTTTCCGTACGGCCCGAATCGCTGCCGCATTGCTTCCACGCGCCTGAATGGCGTCGAGATCGGCGACATAGAGCGAGCGGAACGGAAACACCGTCAGAAGTCCGGCGACGACGTCGATCGGCGCGCTGCCGCGGCAAATGTCCGAGCGGATGGGACGATAGGAGTCGCGCTCGCCGCGCTGCGCATGCACGACGTCGCCGGCCTTCAGGTCGATGACAGGAATGACTTCCACGGAGTGCGCCCTTGCGTCTGCTGATCTGCGAATATGTCACCGGCGGCGGGTTCCTGGGATCGCCGATCCCGCCGGGCCTGGCGCGGGAAGGCGACATGATGCTGGCCGCGCTTGTCAAGGACATGGCGGCGCTGAGCGGCATCGATGCCGTTTCTGTCCGTGACGCGCGGCTCGGGGCGATCGGCCTCTCAACCGATTGCCAGACCATTCAGGTCGACGCGAATCCGTGGGATGCTTGGCGGGCGGCGGTCGGGGACGTCGATGCCGTCTGGCCGATTGCGCCGGAGTCCGGCGGCGCGCTGCTGCGCCTGACCACGCTCATCCTCCGCACCGGGCGAGTGCTGATCGGCAGCCGCCCCCGGGCCGTATCGCTGGCGGCGAGCAAATCGGCGACAGTCGAGCGGCTCGCCGCCTGCGGCGTTCCCGTCGTGCCGAGTCTGCGGGCCTCGGCGGTTCTCGCCGGCGTCGACTTGCCTGCATCGCGCGACGGATGGGTGATCAAGCCGGATGACGGGGCGGGGGCGGAGTCGACATGGCTGTTCCGGCATGCGGGTGATCTGCATCGATGGATCGCTGACGCGCCCGCGGCCGGCAATCTCGTGGTCCAGCCCTACCAGCAGGGAGTACCGGCGAGCATGTCCATGATCTGCCGCGACGGCCGGGCGCGGCTGCTGAGCTGCAATCGGCAGGAGATCGACATCGAGGACGGCGCCTTCCGATTCCGCGGATGCATCGTCGGCGGGCATGAGCATCGGCGCGCGGACTGCGAGCGTCTCGCCGGCGCGATCGCCGCGGCGATTCCCGATCTGTGGGGCTATGTCGGCGTCGACGTCATCGACGGCGAGTCGGGGTTAGTAGTGCTGGAGGTCAATCCGCGGCTGACCACCTCTTATGTCGGCCTCGGGCAGGCCATCGGGACGAACCCGGCCGGACTGGTGCTTCGCCTGCTCGACGAGGCCCTCGATGCGGGCGGGCCGCGGTTGCCGGTCAAGCCGCAGCGGGTAGACGTCGAGGCGCGTCATGCCGCATGACGTGACGACGGGCTGGGATCTCGGCGGCGCGCATCTCAAGGCGGCGCAGGCCCAAGCCGGCGGCCGACTCGTCACGGCGCTGCAGATTCCGTGCCGCCTGTGGCTGGGTATCGAGGAGTTCGCGAGGTCGCTCGGCGAAGCTCGAACGCGGCTGCTGCCGACCCGCCGTCACGGCGTCACCATGACCGGGGAGCTCGTCGATCTGTTTGCCGATCGGGCGGAAGGCGTCGCGCGGTTGAGCCAGGCGATGATCGCGACCTTTCCCGAGGACGACATTCGCTTCTATGCCGGAGGTCGCGGCTTCGCCGCCGCCGACGATTGGCGGAGCGTCGCCTCGGCGAACTGGCATGCCAGCGCGCGCTTCGTCGCCGCGCGATGCGGATCGGCGTTGTTCATGGATGTCGGCAGCACGACGACCGACATCATTCCGATCCGAGAGGGACGTGTCGATGCGGTCGGCTATACCGATGACGAGCGGCTGGCGTCGGAAGAGCTCGTCTATACCGGCGTCACACGGACGCCGGTCATGGCGGTCGCCGACTCGGTTCCCTTTGGCGGCATGCGGCAGCGACTGATGGCCGAGTATTTTTCGACCATGGCCGATGTCCACCGCCTGACCGGCGAGTTGCCGGACGATGCGGATCAGTTGCCCACGGCCGACGGCCGCGGCAAGACAGTGGAGGACAGCGCGCGACGATTGGCGCGCATGCTCGGGCGCGACCTTTCGTCGGGATCGCCGGAGGATTGGCGCCAGTTGGCGATTCACTTGGCGGAACGTCAGCGCCAGATGCTGCATGCCGCCATCGATCGCATCTCGTCGCGGGGCGGGTTCGGTGATGAGGCGCCGATCGTCGGCGCCGGCATCGGGCGCTTCCTCGTCAAGGAGCTGGCCCGGCGCCTTTGTCGACCCTATCTCGACTTTGCCGATCTGATCGAGGGAGAGCCGCCGACCAGGGAGTGGGCGGCGCGTTGCGCCCCGGCGGCGTCCGTGGCCATCCTCGCTGCCGACTCCTGGTGATCCATGGCCGCGCGCACGGTTGTCATGCGACCCGCATCGAGTTCCGAGCCGCGCCCCGCAGCGCATAACGCGCTGCGGAAGCCGAGATAGTCCGGGCGCAACTGCAGCAGCGGCGGAATGTCGGCAAGAGTGAGCGAGCCGGCCAGGCCGCTGATCATGCCATGCCGCCGAACATCATCGACAAAGGCGCCAAGCGCGCCATCCTCGATGTGGCGACGCAGCCCACCCGCCCGTTTGTCGGCGGTATCCAGCATGGCGCCGGTGAATCCCGCAGCCTGCAGATGCCCGATGAGCTGCGTGTCGGGCGCCTGGTCGGCGAACAGGACCGCGACGATACGCGCGCCGCGGAGGATCTCATCTGCGAGCGCGGCGATGCATGCGTCGGGATCGCCGCCGGGGAAGAAGCCGACCTTGACGATGTCGACCCCGAGACGGGCGATGCCCGCGACGGCAGCGGCCACGGCTTGGGGCTGCATCGGCAGGTCGCCCGCCGTCGCGCTCACGGTCCGGCGCCCGGCTATCGCCTCCACGGCGTCTCGGATGGCGGGTGCCGGCAGCGCGCCGAGCGCACCGCTCCTCGGGTCCTTCAAGTCGATGATGTCGGCACCGGCCGCCAGGGCGATCTCCGCCTCGGCCGCCGAGGTCACGCTTGCGAGAAGCCCGGTCATGCCCGCCGCTCCGCTTCCGCCCTCGCGCGATGCTCGGCGATCCGCTCCATCAGCCACGCCCAGGCCTGCCGTTCGCGCGGGCCGGCGGTCTTGTCGATGGCGATCTGCAGATAGGCGGTCTCGCGCTCGACCTTCTCCGGGGCGAGCATGTGCAGGCGACTGACCAGGATCGCCGCCTCGACCACGGCGGCTTGCGCCCGATTGAAGCCGTGAAACGGCCGATGGCTCTCCTCATGGACCACCGCGCAGCGGAAGCGAGGGCGCAGCTCGTCCTCGGCCACCCCGGCGACCCGGAGTTCGGCATGGGCCAGCGCCTGGTCCAGCACGGCGCCGGGAATCGTCGTCGCCGGCCGCGTCGGCCAGTCGCGCCGGCCGGTCAGGCAACCAGCGAAGACGAGGACATCGTCGGTGTAGTTCGCCACGGCGCAGGGATTTTCCCGCAGGTTGTCGAGCGTCAGCGACGGCCGGAAGGGGGCGATCACCAGATGCTCCCCCTCCTCGATCAGGCCGAGCGGCGCGATGTGGACGATGCCGGCGCGATTCTGCGTGGCGACGATGCATTCCCAGATCATCGCCGCTCCCGCGTCTTGCGCTTGGCCTGCAGGGTGGTCCCCGCCTCCTGGAGGCGCGTCAGGTCTTCAGCCGGCTGGTCGACGGCGCAGCCCCAGTGCAGCGGCTGGTCCTGGACATAGCGCTTGCCGAGTTGCCAGGCGATCTCGGCCTTGGCCAGCTCGTGGCCGAGATAGAAGGCATGACTGGCGTCGCGGTCGAGCTCGAGCCGTGGGAAAAGCTCGAACGGGTCCGCCGCCACATGGTGGCCGTGGCGGTTGTAGATATGAATTCCGTCGGCCGCGATCTCGATCCGGAAATTGCCGTCGGAGATCATGGCCGCCATCTCGGCGATCTCCGCGCCGGTGCGCGGGAGCGGCTTGCGAT
Organism: Dongiaceae bacterium; assembly: GCA_050180895.1. Lineage (GTDB taxonomy): Bacteria > Pseudomonadota > Alphaproteobacteria > Dongiales > Dongiaceae > JBGPEQ01. Next base: position 122,844 of record JBFXDS010000009.1, on the reverse strand, counting down.
CGCGCAGGCACAGGAGGGCCGGTCCGATGCCGGAGGGCAGGCTGCCCTCCTCGCGCGCGGCATACATGATGCGCCGCGCCGCGTCCGTTTCCTCGATAGCGCGCCGGCAATGCGGACTGACGCGCACGACCAGGACGTTGGTAATGCGCAACTCCGAAACGATGCCCATCAGAACGGCGGTGATCCCGCTCGTATCGGCGTCCGTCAGCTCGGTCAGGTTGCCGGTCCCCATCAGGACCTCGGCATCCGGCCGCGCGCGCCGCAACGCGGCATAGCGGCCGAGCGACTCCGTGAAGCCGAAATGGATCGGATCCAGGATCGGGTCGGCGAGATAGGCCCGTCCCTTCGCATCGAGCTTGTCCATGGCCCGCAGCAGCGACTCGAGGTCGCCATGCTGCGCCGGGATGAGGACCGGGACCGCTTCGACCTCGTCGGCGACGGCGAGCGTCTCTTCGGTCAGGCTCAACAGGAAGTGGGCGCCCGCCTTGCCGCCGCGGCGCAGCTCCTCCTCGCTCGCCGAATCCACGCTGACCCTGTGGCCGGCCTCGATCAGGGCGCGCATCGCTTCCTCGAGGTGAGGGAACGGCGTGTCGGGCAGGCAGCCGAGATCGATCACGTCGGCGCCGGAGGCGCGATAGTCGGCGGCGCGCCCGAGGATATCGGAAACCGACAGCGTCGGTGCCTCGACGATCTCGGCGAAGATGCGGACGTCGTGGCGGGACAGGTCGCGCGGCCGGCCGCTCCCGCCGAAGAATTCCGGCAGGTCGTTGATGTCGTCGGGGCCGCGGTCGACGGGGATGCCGTAGTGCGCGCCGAGCGCGCCGAGATCGGCGCGGCAGCGGCCGGGGACGAGGATGCGGTCGGCCTTGACCGGCGGCGGCAGGCGGCGGCGGATCAAATCGCCGGTCATCAAAGCCGCGACCTTCACGCCGACGTCGCGCACCTCATAGGTGAAGGCGCTCGGCTGCATCGCCGCCAGCACCCGATCCACGCGCGGCTTGGCGAGGCGGCCGGTCAGGAAAAGGAGATGTTCAGGCATGCGAGCCGGTTGCGCAGGGCGGCCTCCAGATCGGCCAGGCTTTCGACCACGTCGGTCGCCTCGAAGCTCTTCAAGCGCTGCGTATTCTCCAGATCGATCCGGCGCGGGAACACCTTGACCATGCCGTCCGGCGCCATGGTCTCCAGCTCGGGCGCGGTGTCGCAGGCGAACACGATGATGGGGACGCGGCATTTCCCGGCCTGGGCGAACACGTTCGTGGCGAGGTTGTCGGAGATGCCATAGACGCACTTCGCCACGGTGTTCGACGTCGCCGGCGCCACCACCAGCGTGTGGTAGACGCCATGATAGAAGAGGCCGACCGGCGCCGCGCTGGCCGTCGTGTCCTTGAACACGCGCACCGATTTCGGCAACTGCGCCATGTCGTCGCGGTACATGCGCACCACCTCCGACGCGGCCCGGGAGACGAAGACGTCGACATCGAGGATGCGGCCGATCAGGGCGAGGCTCTCGGTGAAGAAGTGGCCCGAGCCGGTCAGCGCCCATGCCAGGCGCGGCGTTCGGACCTTCTTCGGCATGGCGGCGCGGCTCCCATCATCGCGATTGTACCCGACCTCGCGGTTCAACGGGGATGTTAGCACGGCGGCGGCGACCCGCAATCGACGCCGGTGCCACCGCTGTGGGCACGATGCGCGTGCCGGCTCCGCAGCCGGTGCGGAGGGCCTGAGCCATGTCGCTGACGCGTGCGTCGTCGATGCACCAGACTTCGCGTGCACTGTCGATGACATAGTGGGGAAAGGCCGGATCGACGATACCGCGGTCGGCCAGAGCCGTGGCCGAGACGGTCTCGCCAGGAAGGGCGATGGATTTGACGAGCACCAGCCGGTCCGCCGCCGCTTGGCCGGCCAACCAGGCCGCCAGACTGTCCGACGTGATATCCCAGCTCGCCGGAATCCGCGGCTCGTCGAGCACCATCCGGGTCGGCATCCACACCACGGCCGATCCGGCTTGTCGCGTCTGCGCGATTGCGCGGCGGCTGGCGGCGAGCTGCAGACGCGGGTGGAGGCCGGCGAGCATCCGGCCGTACTGCTCCATGGCGAGGAGCGCCATGTGGTGGGCGGTGGAGTCGTTGAACCGTAGCCGTCGCTGCGCTGCGCGGACCTGATCGGCGAACGGCCCGCCGCCCGGAACGATGATTGCCGCCGCGCCTGCTCCGCCGATCACCGCCAGCCAGCGTTCGAGATGCGGCGAGCCCGCCAGGCTGCCGCCCAGTTTGATCACCCAGAGGAGGCGGGACGCCAGGTCAGATGCCGCCGTCGCGGCGGCGCCGGGTGCCACGCGGCGCGGGATCGAAGGCCAAGGGGAACAGCTCTGCGACAGCCGGGTGGCGGCGGCGGCGGCGCTCGATCTCGACGCCGACGCTTTCGGCATTGGGTTCGACCGCAAGCTTCTCGATGCAGACGCGCACATGGATGACCCGCGAGTCGCCGAGGCAGATCGCAGCTACATCCTCTGCCAGAGTCTCCACTAGGTTGATGTGGCCTTTGGCGACATGGGCTTTGATCGCGGCGGTGATCTCGTCGTACGACAGAACATTCCGCAACTCGTCGTTCACCGGGGCATCCGATTCCCGCACATGCAGGTCGACATTGAAGCGGACGGGCTGCGGGCCGAGCCGCTCGTGCGCGTAGGCCCCGATGTTGCACTGCAGGACGAGGTCCTTGACGAACATCCGGTACAGACGCTCGCTGGCCGGCATGCTGTCTGTTATCGTCAATCGCTCGACCATTGCCCGTCCACTCGACACGCGTCACCTCCGCGGTCCCGCACCGGCGCCTCCGAAGGACGCCAAAGCAGATAGTGTCAGAAACCTCACGGTGAAACAATGTGCAGAGTATCCGAGGCGGCTTCAGGCTCTGGAGCGGGTGCCACGCAATGGCTGGGCCCATCGTCAAAAGTCGGGAGAGCATCTATGAATGCACGTCTATTCACCTTTGCCACGGTTCTGCTGGCAGCTCTTCCGTGGTTTCCGCAGAAGACGTCGGCGGCTCCCGTCGACTATCCGACCGAAGCGCTCGCCGACTACGTCTTTGCCTGCATGGCGACCAACGGTCAGACGCAGGATGTGCTCCAGCGCTGCTCCTGCAGTATCGATGTCGTTGCCTCGATCATTCCTTACGAGAAGTACGTCGAGGCCTCGACCGTGCTGAGCCTGACGCAGAGACCCGGCGAAAGCGTTGCCGTATTTCGCGATTCCGCCTGGACGAAGGGCGTCGTCGAGAATCTCCGACGCGTCCAGGCCGAGGCGGAGGTCCGCTGTTTCTGACGACGCACAGGACAACCGAACGGGGAGCGTCGCTCCCTCGGACCTAGTCGAACGATGCCGAGCTGCGGTTCAAGGTGCGGTCGAGGCCGATGATGCTGCTGACGCCTCGTGCACCGAAAAACTTCGCGCTCTGGATGTCTGCCATGGTGAAGTTCGAGCCGGTGAGGTCGGCTTCGGCGAAGTAGGCCCCGCCCGCATCCGCCCACATCAGATTTGCACCTGTGAGGTTCGCGCCTTGGAAATCGGCGAACTCGAGCAGGGCCCGCGAGACGTCGGCGCCCGTGAGATTGGCGTTCTTGAGGTCTGCATTGTAGAGGGAAAGGCGCATCAGGCCCATCGACTGGTTGCGCATGTCGGCGCCGCCCAGGATTCTCGCGAGGTTCGCGCCGACGAGCTTGGCGTTCTCGAGATTGCAGATGAGTTCGGCGGCCGAGAGATCCGCGTCGGTCAAATCGGCTTCGGCCAGGATGGTCGAGAACGCCTTGACCTTGCGCAGGTTGGCGCCCCGCAGGTTGGCGCCCCGCAGGATGGCAAGGCTGATCGTGGCGCCGGAGAGATCGGCGCCCGCCAGATTGGCCTTCTTCAGGTTGGCGCCAGAGAGATCCGCGCCTTTGAAGTCAACGCCTGAAAGATCGAACCCGGCCAGGTTCTGATTTGAAAGATCGGGCGGCGCGGGTCCTGCGTGGGAGGCCAGCATAGCGCGCACGACCTCCGCCGTCAGTTCGCCGCCGGCTGAAGGACCGCCGCAGGTTCCCAGAACAACGATCGCTAGTCCGGCAAGGCCTCGCAGGATGCGAACCATCCAGGCGCCCCCTGGGCTCGACATCACCATCCCGTCCATGATTTCCACTCTTGGTCGCACATATCCGACGGCGGTACCATGACGCGTGGCGATCCCGATATGCCGCAGACTAGACTCACGCAATCTTTGCTTGCAGAGGTTAGCAGACTCTGCATAATTATCACGTCGCTACCCTGGCGCATGGGGCTGAGCCCCAGGCAATGCCCCAAGGCGAGGGACTGGGACACTCCAAGATCGTGTCCCTGCGGACGATCGTAGCCAGCGAGCTGGCCGAGCGCCAGCCGCCTCTGAGTTGACGGAGGTGTTGTCCAGCGAACGAACTAAAGACATCGGCAATAATGATTCCGTTGCCCCGAATTCTTCGCTGGGCCATCGGCTGCATGTCTGTCGAAATAGGGAGGAGTGCATAATGAGACCATCTCTCACCACAACGGGTGCGTTGGCCGTTGGATTATTGGTCGGGCTGCCGGCAGTCGCAACGGCGAACGACGAGCTTTTGACCATGCAGAAGAACCCAGCGGAGTGGGTTCTGCCCGCCGGCGACTTTGCCAATACGCGCTTCAGTCAATTGGCGCAGATCAACAAAGACAATGTGAGAGACCTGTCGGTCGCATGGACGTTTTCCACCGGCGTGCTGCGGGGTCATGAAGGCGGTCCGCTGGTGATCGGCGATGTGATGTACATCCACACGCCGTTTCCCAACATCGTCTATGCGCTCGACCTCAACGACGATGGTCGAGTGATCTGGAAGTATGAGCCGAAGCAGGATCCGGACACTATTCCGGTCATGTGCTGCGACACGGTGAACCGCGGCGTTTCCTACGCCGATGGCAAGATCATCCTGCACCAGGCGGACACGACGGTCGTGGCTCTTGACGCTAGGACCGGCGAGGAGGTGTGGAAGGTTGTCAACGGCGACCCGAAGAAGGGCGAAACCGGCACCAGCGTTCCGCACGTCATCAAGGACAAGGTTATCGTCGGCATCAGCGGCGGCGAGTTCGGCGTTCGCGGCAGCGTCACCGCCTACAATCTCTCCGACGGAAAGATGGCATGGCGCGCCTACTCCATGGGACCGGATTCCGACACGCTCATGGATCCGGAGAAGACCACGCATCTCGGCCAACCGGTCGGCAAGGACTCGGGTACCGCGACCTGGGAAGGCGATCAGTGGAAGATCGGCGGCGGCACGACATGGGGCTGGTATTCGTATGATCCGGAACTCGACCTGTTCTACTACGGGACCGGCAACCCCAGCACCTGGAACCCCGTGCAGCGACCTGGCGACAACCGGTGGTCGATGACCATCTTCGCCCGCGATCCGGACGACGGCATGGCGAAGTGGGTCTATCAGATGACGCCTCACGACGAGTGGGACTATGATGGCGTCAACGAAATGATCCTCGCCGATCTCGACATCGGCGGGACGATACGCAAGACCCTGGTCCACTTCGACCGCAACGGCTTTGCTTACACAGTGGACCGGGTGACCGGCGAGCTGCTGGTGGCCGAGAAGTACGATCCGGCCGTCAACTGGGCGACTCACGTCGACAAGGAGACGGGCCGGCCGCAAGTGGTGTCGCAGTATTCGACCCATCAGAACGGAGAAGATGTAAACAGCACCGGCATCTGCCCGGCGGCGCTCGGCACCAAGGACCAGCAGCCGGCGGCCTATTCGCCGCTGACCAACCTGTTCTACGTGCCGACCAACCATGTCTGCATGGACTATGAGCCGTACCGCGTCAGCTACACGGCCGGCCAAGCCTACGTGGGCGCAACGGTTGCGATGTATCCGGCGCCGGGTGGCACGCATCTCGGCAATTTCATCGCCTGGGATGCGACGCAGGGTAAGATCGTGTGGTCGAACCCTGAGCCGTTCTCGGTGTGGAGCGGAGCGCTCGCCACGGCGGGCGGTATCGTCTTCTACGGTACGCTGGAAGGTTACCTGAAGGCGGTCGATGCCACGACGGGACAGGAACTCTATCGCTTCAAGACTCCGTCGGGCATCATCGGCAACGTCAACACCTACATGCACCGCGGCAAGCAGTACATCGCAGTGCTGTCGGGTGTCGGCGGCTGGGCCGGCATCGGCCTCGCGGCCGGCCTCATGCGGGAAGATGCCGCGGCGGCTTGGCACGGCGCCGTCGACCAGGGCCGTGAAACTGCCGCCGAGGCTGTCGTGGATACGGCCGGCCTCGGTGCAGTCGGAGCGTACAAGTCGCTCGCGAACTACACGCAGCTCGGCGGTCAGCTGACGGTATTTACGCTGCCGTAAGCGACCATAGAGCCGGCAACCTTGGGCTCGGCACCGTGGTTTATAAACCACGGTGCCGAGTCGGTACTTCGCGTTGCCGGGCACAAGCATCACCAAATACCGAGGGTGCGAGGGTGCATGAACATGCCGCGATCGGCCTTGATGGCCACACTTTGGTTCGTCCTGTTTGTGTCAGCGCTTTTGTTCGCTGAGCCGGCGCCGGCGGCTCCCTTCGATCCCGAGCATCCCTATGTCGTGAAGGACGATGGCACGGTCGACTGGTATGTATACAGCGGCTATCGGCGCTACCATGCCGACTGCCACGTCTGTCATGGCCCGGACGGCATGGGAAGTTCGTTCGCGCCTGCCCTGGCGACGTCGATGAAGACCCTGACTTACGAGGAGTTCCTGGAGGTCGTCACCAATGGGCGGAAGAATGTCAATACCGCCAGCGACAAGGTCATGCCTGCTTTTGGCACGAACCTGAACGTCATGTGCTTCATCGACGATCTCTATGCCTATCTGAAGGCGCGCGCCGACAACAAGATCGACCGCGGTCGGCCGGCAAAGCATGAGGACAAGCCGGACGACGTGAAAGAGCGTGACGCGAGTTGCATGGGCAGCGGAGGTTGATGCAGGCGATGTGGCGACGGGCTTTGATCGTCGCAATCGTTGCCGCCGCGTCGGTTTTCCTGCTTGCGCCGCCGAGCAGGTCGCAGACGGCGGAGGCTGTTGACCACTCCGCGCTGCGTGTCTGCGCCGACCCCAACAACCTTCCGTTCTCGAACGAGAAGGGTGAGGGGTTCGAGAACAAGATCGCGGAATTGTTGGCGGCCGAGCTCGATGTTCCGGTGCACTACACGTGGTTTCCGGATTCCGTCGGCTTCATCCGAAATACGCTGAACGCGCGGAAATGCGACCTTGTCATCGGTACTGTCGCCGGTAACGAACTGCTGCAGAGCACAAACCCATACTACAGATCGACATACAGTCTCATCTATCGCCAGGACGCGGGCCTGACATCGACGTCCCTGGATGATCCTCGACTTCAGACAGCTTCGATCGGCGTCGTCGCCGGGACGCCGCCGGCGACGGCTCTTGCGCAGAAGGGATTGCTCGGGCGCTTGAGAAGCTACCCTCTTGTCGTCGATACCCGTTTCGATTCACCGGCTCGGAGACTTTGCCATGACGTAGCGACGGGCGAGGTCGACGTTGGGGTCGTCTGGGGACCGATCGCCGGCTATTACGCGCAGAAGGAAAGCCCGCCGCTCATCGTCGTCCCGCTCGCCACTCGCGAAGGACCGTTGCGGCTGGATTTCCGCATTACGATGGGCGTGCGGTTTCAAGAGCCCGAATGGAGGCACACGATCAACAGCCTGCTTCGGATGAAGCAGAAGGACATCAACAGTATTCTGCTCAGTTACGGCGTACCGCTGCTCGACGAGCAGGGCCACCTGATCACGCACTAGAACGGGGATTGTTGCGAACCTTGAGGCGGCTGCAGAAGGCGCTGTCTGATCCGATCGAGAACCTTCGACTGGGCGCGCTCGTCACGCGGCGTATCGACATTGACGACCGAACGCACGGAGGCGGGCGAGGGGGTCAGAACGATGACCCGGTCGGCCAAGCGGGCCGCTTCACGCGTGTCGTGCGTTACGAACAGAATTGTCGTCGGCCGCGCCTGCCAGATATCGAGCAGCAGGGCGCGCAGCCGTTCTGCCGTCGGCTCGTCGAGCGAGATGAACGGTTCATCCATCAACAGAAGGTCGGGCGTGACCGCGAAGGCGCGCGCCAGGGCCACGCGCCGGGTCATGCCGACGGAGAGGCGCTCGGGATAGGCGTAGCGGAAATCCGCGAGTCCGGTCACCCTCAGCAGTTCGTCGACGATGCCCGATCGGGCCCGCGACGGATTGAGAACTAGAGCAACATTCTCTTCGACTGTGCGCCACGGAAGCAGGCGCGGAGTCTGAAAGACGTAGCCAAGGACCGGCCGTGGCCGCGCCACCGTGCTCGGCAGATCGATCGTGCCGTCGTAGTCGCGATCGAGGCCTGCGACGATGTTGAGCAGCGTCGTCTTACCGCAGCCGGATGGACCAAGCAGACAGACGAACTCGCCGGGGCGCACGCTGAACCGCAGATCCCGGATCGCCGTCACCGGCGCCGCTTGGCCGACCGCCGGGAAGCGTTTCGCCCGGACGTCGATATGGAGTTCGCTTACCGGCGCCAACGGTTGGCCCGCCGTTCGATCGGACGCAGGATCGACAGCTCGATGATCTGGATCACCACAACAAACACGATGGTGTAGGCGAGGATGCTGGTAACGTCGAAAAGGTTGAAGAACGTATTTATCTGGAATCCGACCCCGCTGCTGCGGCCGAATGCCTCGACCACCAGTACGATCTTCCAGATGAGCGCCAAGCCCGATCGCGCTGCCGCAATGATGAAGGGATAGAGCTCGGGCAAGACGATGTGTCGCAGGGTCTTGGCCGGCCCGAGGCGAAACACCTCGGCCATTTCCAGATAGTCGCGGTTCAGTGCGCGCGCCCCTTCGCGCAATGTGACGATGACGTTGGGAATCTTGTTGAGCGCCACGGCGACGATCGCGGCGGCCTCGATCAGGCCGAACCAGATGTAGCACAGGACGATCGTGACCAGCGCGGGCACGTTGAGGAAGAGCACGAGCCACCCATCGAAGAAACGATCGAGTCGGGGTCGTCGCCCCATGGCGATGCCAACGGCAACGCCGATCAGCATGGCGAGCGCGAAGCTGATGGCCACACGCGCCAGAGTGACCCCGACATGGAACGGCAGGTTGCCATTTGCCGATTCCTCGACGAGGATCTGTATCACAGCTTGCGGCGGCGGCAGCTTTCGCGGCCCGGCAAAAAACGTGCCGAGCTCCCACAGGAGGACCAGAGCGCCGAAGGAAAGCAACCGCGGCCAGGCGCCGGCGATCAAACCCGCCGTTCTCAATAGCTCACCGCGGCCCAAAATGTTCCGGGTTGCAGTTGGTCGCTCTTGCCCACGAGTTCCTCGCCGCCGAGCTTGGCCATGATGGCGAACAGCCGCGCCGCATCTGCGCGTTCGGCCTGGCTCCAGTGATCGGGAATGCCTCGCCGGAAGCCGTCGCGCAATGCCGCAAATGTCGCATCGTCCGCAGCCTTCATGAGCGGTCGGAGCTTTTCCCACTCGGCGTCGGACCGGGCGAGAAGGTCTTTGGCCTTCCGGCTGGCGCGCACCAGCGCAAACACATCTTCCTTATGCGCATCCGCCCAGGTCTCGTCGAAGACGTAGCCAAGCAGCGGCACGCGGGTGCTTATCCCGAGTTCGCGCATCGCGTCTTCGACGCCGACGAGCGTCTTATATCCCCTTGCTTCGAGCTCGGCGGTGAAGTTCCAGGAATTGAGCAGGGCATCGAGGCGACCCGAGAGGATCTCCTGATTCAAAAGCGGCGGCGCCCCGAAGACCTTCTCGACCGCCTCGTCCAGTTCGATGTCGTGGCGCCGCGCCGCGACCGCCTGTATCACGAGCCAGCTTTTGTCGACCGGCCCACCGGCGATTCCGAGCTTCTTTCCTCGCAGATCGGCAAGACTCGCGATCGGGGAGTCCGGCGGCAGCATGAGCGCGCCGACAGAGGTCGAGTAAGGGGCAAATGTGAAGCGCGCGCCCGCGGCGCGCTGGCGCGTCACCCACAGCCAATCGGTGACGATCACGTCGACGTCGCCGGCCTGAAGAGAGACCGCTATTGCGCCGGTATTGGCCAGTTCGACCACCTGAAGATCCAGTCCTTCGGCCTTGTCGAAGCCGTTGTCCTTGATGACCGCAAGTTCCCAGCTCACGGTGCCGAACTTGAGGACGCCGATCTTGACCGTTCCGGCGACAGCCGGTCCCGGAACGGCAAGCAAGAAGAGCAGAGTCCCGAGAATCCAACGGATCGATCCGAAGAGGAGCATCATCGCCGCCTCCCGATGCTGCCTTGCCTTTGTCCCGGCTTCGACGCCCAGCATCGAAGCCCCTCGCCCGTGGGCGGACGCACGGCATATTTCGTCGTCCCGACGCAGATAGCACGTGCATGTGCACTGCAACATCGACGATCGCGACGAAGGCCATACTTTGCTTGGCGTTGCAAAGCCTGTGGTCGGTTCTTATAACAATTCCGGTTTGCACGAACAATTCGCTGCGGCCTCGAGTCCGACACTGATCTGCATCTTTCCTTGGCGGAGGCATGCCCTGCATAGGCCGCGAGTCGATGGCATTGGGCTCTTTGTCGCAGCGCTACTGGCGGGCATGTCTGCCTGCGCCCAGGACACGCCGGCAGACGCCTCCGACATACGCATCGGCTATCTCGCGCAGCAGGTAGAGGAACTGCCGCCGCTGTCGCTCGTCGATCAACCGACGACCGACAACGGCCTCATGGGTGCGCGCCTGGGTATCGAGGACAACAACACCACCGGTCGCTTCACCAAGCAACACTTCGTCCTCGACGAGGCCGTCGTCGGACTCGATGGCGATGTCGCAGCGGCTTTCCGAGATCTTCACGCCAAGGGTGACAGGTACTTCATCCTCGATCTCCCGACCCCCCAGTTGCTGGCGGTATCCGATCTGCCGGAAGCTCGTGAAACCCTCCTGTTCAACGTCCGCGCGAAGGACGACAGCCTGCGCAGCGAGCAATGCCGAGCGAACGTCCTGCACACGATGCCGAGCTATTCCATGCTGGCCGACGCCCTGGTCCAGTATTTGATGTGGAAACGGTGGGGCGAGTGGTTTCTCGTCGTCGGCACCGGCGACGACGACGAGCTGTTTGCCGATGCACTGCGTCGTTCGGCGGAACGCTTCAGCGCGACGATCGTCGAGGAACGCACCTTCGATGCCGCGCCCGGCGCCCGCCGTACCGATACGGGACACGCGCAGATTCAAAAGCAGATGCCCGTCTTCACCCAGGATGTCGACGACTATGACGTGCTCGTCGTTTCCGATGTGCGTGATGCGTTCGGCGAGTATCTCCAGTATCGCACGTGGGAGCCGCGGCCCGTCGTGGGCACGCAGGGCCTTGTGCCGACTGCCTGGCATCGCAGTCAGGAGCAGTGGGGTGCGACGCAGATGCAGAATCGGTTCACCAAGTTCGCAGGTCGCTGGATGACGGAACGAGACTACACCGCGTGGCTCGCCGCGCGCAGCGTCTCCGAAGCGACGACGCGCACGAACAAGACTGACTATCTCAGCATCAACGCCTATATCCGCGGGCCCGAGTTTGCCGTCGCCGGATTTAAGGGACAGAAACTGACGTTCCGCGACTGGGACGGACAGCTGCGCCAGCCGATCCTCCTGGCGTCGGCGCGCACCCTGGTGTCGGTGTCGCCGCAGGAGGGATTTCTGCATGAGTTCAGTGAACTCGACACGCTCGGCTATGACCGTCCCGACAGCGCGTGCAAGATGCAGTGACGGCTCGGTTACTTTTACCCCCGTGATGGAATCCCGCATTGTCGGAATAGCGAAAAGCTCATGTTAAGTGACCGATGACCACTGCGACCGCGAATGTATCGCTCCGTGACGCCGCGGACGCAGACGTTCCCGCCCTGGCTGTCGAGGGGCTGAGCCACGCGTTCGGCGACCGCAAGGCGCTCGACGACGTTTCGTTTGCCGTGGAGGCGGGTTCCTTCACCGTCCTGTTGGGGCCGAACGGCGCCGGCAAGACGACGCTGTTTTCCTTGGTGACGAGGCTCTACAACAGCCGAATCGGTTCGATTCGCATCTACGGCTATGAGATCCGCCGCCAGCCGGCGGAAGCACTTGCCCGGATCGGTGCCATCTTTCAGCAGCGTACGCTCGATCTAGACCTCACCGTGGCCCACAACTTGCGCTACCACGCCGCCCTCCACGGCATGAGACCGCGCGAGGCCAAGGAGAGAATCGCAACCGAGCTGTCCCGGGCCGGCCTGCTCGAGCGGCTCGACGAACGGGTCCGCAGCCTCAGCGGCGGGCAGATGCGCCGGGTCGAGATCGCCGGAGCGCTGCTCCATAGACCCCGCCTGTTGCTGCTCGACGAGCCGACGGTCGGGGTCGACATCGCCAGCCGGCAAACCATCGTCGATCACGTGCATCACCTCTGCCGGGAGGACCGGCTCGGAGTCCTCTGGGCCACGCATCTGGACGACGAGGTGCGCCCGGGGGACCGCGTCGTGATCCTGCACCAGGGCCGTATCCTGGCGCATGGCGACGTCGGCGACGTCATACGAAGCACGGGCGTCACCACGATCCGAGAGGCCTACAGCAAGCTCACTGGGGCAGGCAAACGATGACCGTTCGGCAGTATGCGCGCTGCTTCAACGGCATCTTCGTTCGCGAGGTGCTGCGCTTCGTCAATCAGTACGGCCGCTTCTTTTCGGCGCTGGTGCGGCCGCTGGTGTGGCTGTTCATCTTCGCCGCCGGCTTCCGCTACGTCCTTGGCGTCTCGCGCATCGAGCCGTACGACACCTATGTTCTCTACGAGGTCTATATCACGCCCGGCCTCATCGGCATGATTCAGCTGTTCAACGGCATGCAGAGCTCGCTGTCGATGGTCTATGACCGCGAGATGGGCAGCATGCGCACCCTCATGGTCAGCCCGTTCCCGCGCTGGTATCTGCTGACCAGCAAGCTGCTGGCTGCCGTTCTCGTCTCCATCCTGCAGGTCTATGCCTATCTTGCCATTGCCTCGCTCTTCTTCGATCTCAAGGCGCCGGCCTATGGCTATGTTGCAGTCGTCCCGGCCCTGATTCTGTCGGGCATGATGCTGGGTTCGATCGGCCTGCTGCTCTCCTCTCTCATCAAGCAGCTCGAGAACTTCGCCGGCGTCATGAACTTCGTGATCTTTCCGATGTTCTTCGCCTCGAACGCGCTCAACCCGCTCTGGCGAATCCGCGAGTCTAGCGTCTGGCTCTACTATGTCTGCGCGTGGAATCCGTTCACCCATGCCGTCGAATTGATCCGCTTTACGCTTAACGGTAAATTCAACGGCGAGTCCTTGCTGGTCGTTCTCGTCTTCCTGTTTCTGTTTTTGGCCGGTGCGATTTATGGCTACGATCCTTCTCGCGGCATTATCGCGCGCCGCGGCGGACCGGGCGGACCACCGGGTTGAGGGCGCCATGACGCGAGCCTTGTTTTTCATATTCGTCGCCATCTGCATGGGTCTTGCCTCGAGTTCGTCTGCGGTGGCGGCCGAGACCGATCCCGACTGGCCCTGCGTCCAGCGCAAGGTGCCGGAGATCTCGTCCGGCCAGGTCTGGACCGGGCCGCCGCTCGACGGCGTGGGCGCCAGTTGGCTCAGTGACGACGCCCTGGCGCAACTTGCCCGCGCCATCGCCTCGCGACGGACCGAGATGGCCGATGCCAAGCAGAAGATTGCGGCATTCGCCGCCTCGGCAACCGACCGAAACCGCCGGCTCACCGAACTATTCGCCGGCGTGCTGGCGACCCTCAATGCCGAACGCCGCTCGATCATGGCCGGGATCGGGCGCTACGCCCATCGGCAACAGGCCCTGGCGCGGAAGATTTCGGCGCAGGCGGCCGAACTGGACAAACTGGCGGCGCAGGGCGGCACCGACGATCAGGCCGGCCGCCAAGCTGAATTGCAGGAGGTGCAGGACTGGGACCAGCGCATCTTCCGGGAGCGCGAGCGGTCGCTGCAATATGTCTGCGAACTGCCTGTGCTGATCGAGCAGCGGGCTTTTGCCCTTGGCCGGGAGTTCTCCGGGCTGCTCGACAAGTGAACGGGTGCCGGAATTCGTCCATCCGATCGCCCGATTCCGACACGGCGAAAGGGGAAAAACCCTTGCGTCTCGGCCCTGCTGCCATTAGTTTATAACGGTTCGATCTATGGAACGTCCGCTTTCGTGGCGCTGTCATTTGGGAGGTATGCGATGGCATGGACAACTCCGAAAGTGCTTGAGATCTGCGTCGGTCTCGAGATCAACAGCTACGCCTGCGCAGAGATCTAATCTGAATTTGCGGTGCTCCGATTGACCGCTGAAGCGGGGTCGGCTCGGGCCTGTCCCGGGAAGTCAGGCGGTCACGGAGCACCTCGTTCTATGCCAGATCGGTGTGCTACGGCTGGTCATCCTGGGGTCAGCCGCAGGTGGCGGCTTCCCGCAATGGAATAGCAATGATGCTGCGTCCAAGCGGGCGCGGGCGAGGGATCTGGCTGCGCCTTGCCGCAGTCAATCGTCGATTGCTGTTACCTGTGACGGTCGCCGGTGGGTGATCTGTAACGCCTCGCCGGATCTTCGCCAACAGATCAACGACAATCCGCCGCTGCATCCCCAGAACGGCCTGCGTCACAGCCCTATCTCAAGTGTAGTCCTGACGAACGGCGACGTGGATCACGTGGCGGGGCTCCTGACGTTGCGCGAGAGCTATCCGCTTTCGATCTATGCGACGGACCGCGTGCTCTCGGTCTTGCGGGCCAACGGCATCTTCAATGTCTTGAATCCGGAATTCGTGGAGCGCCGTCCCATGCGGCTCGGTCAGGCGTTCGAAGTCCAGGACCGCGCGGGGGAGGGCACCGGCATCGTCGTCGAACCGTTCGCAGTGCCCGGCAAGGTCGCGCTCTATCTGGAGGATGCCTCGGCCGGCAGCAATTTCGGCACGCAGCCCGAAGACACGGTCGGCCTGCGCATCGCCGCCCGCGACGGCGGGTCGCAATGCTTCTATATTCCGGCTTGCGCCGCCGTCACCGAAGATCTTGCCAGCCGTCTCGCCGGGGCGTCTCTCGTTCTGTTCGACGGCACGCTGTGGCGCGACGATGAGATGATCGCTGCCGGTGTCGGCACCAAAACAGGTCGGCGCATGGGACATGTGAGCGTGTCTGGGCCCGAAGGCGCCATTGCCGCGTTCGAGCGGCTCGGCGTGAAGCGGAAGATCTTCGTGCACATGAACAATACCAATCCGATCCTGCTCGCCGATTCTCCGGAACGTGCCGTCATCGCACGGGCCGGCTGGGAAGCCGGCTACGACGGCATGGAGATCCGGCTATGACGGAATTCCTGAGCGCCGACGAGTTCGAGCGGCGCCTGCGACGGATCGGCGACGAGCGCTATCACAGCAAGCATCTCTTCCACCAGCTGCTGCACGACGGCAAGCTCAACCAGGGTCAGGTGCAGGCTTGGGTGTTGAACCGCTTCTACTACCAGCGTAGCATTCCGCTCAAGGACGCCGGCCTGCTGTCTCGCGCGGAAGATCCGGCGTTCCGGCGCGAATGGATCCGCCGAATCCTCGACCATGACGGCGTCGAAGACGCCGAGGGCGGCATCGACCGCTGGTTGACGCTGGCGGAAGGCGTCGGGCTCGATCGCGGGTACGTCCAGTCCTTGAACGGCCTGCTGCCCGCAACCCGTTTCGCGGTCGACGCCTATGTCCGCTTCGTGCGTGAGAAGAGTCTGCTCGAGGCCGTGGCCTCATCGCTGACCGAGTTGTTCGCGCCCGACCTGCACAAGACGCGGATCGCCGCACTGCTCGAGAACTATGACTTCGCCAACGAGACGACGCTCGCCTACTTCAGGAAGCGCCTCGACCAGGCGCCGCGGGACGTGAGGTTTGGATTGAGCTATGTCCTGCGTGAGGCGCGGACCCGCGACCAGCAGGAAGCGGCGCTTGCCGCCGTCCGCTTCAAGACCGATGTCCTCTGGGCGCAGCTCGATGCGCTCTATTTCGCTTACGTGGCGCCTGGCCTGATCCCGCCGGGCGCCTTCGTGCCGGAAGATCGGCGATGAGCGAACGCGCAGTCGTCGGCGAGAGTTCGGTGCCGCGGCTGGCGCAGGGTGCGCGCCTGCAGTTCGACAAGCACCGCGACCGCTGGATCGTCCAGGCGCCCGAACGCCTGTTCGTCCTCGATACGATCGCGCTCGAGATCGTACGGCGCTGTGAGGGCGCCCTGTCGGTCGGTGCCATTGTCGATGATCTCGCCGGCAAGTTCAGCGCCCCGCGCGAGGTGATCCTGCGTGACGTCAATGCGTTGCTGCAGGATTTCGCCGACAAAGGGGTGATGCGCGTATGAACGAGATCTCCCCGCCGCTGGCGCTTCTGGCCGAACTCACCCACCGCTGTCCCCTGCAATGCCCCTATTGTTCGAATCCGACCAATCTCGAGCGGGCAAGCCAGGAATTGACCACGGCGGAATGGGCGCGCGCCATCGACGAAGCGGCGGCGATGGGCGTGCTGCAGATCCATTTCTCTGGCGGCGAGCCGACGGTGCGGCCGGATCTGGAGAAGATCGTGCGCCACGCGCACCAGACCGGCCTCTACACCAATCTCATCACCGCCGGAGTGCTGCTCGACGAGCGCCGTATCAAGGCGTTAGTTGACGCTGGCCTCGACCATGTGCAGCTCAGTTTCCAGGACAGCGAACCCGCCGGCGGCGACCGCATCGGCGGCTTCAAGGGCGGCCATGGCAAGAAGATCGAGGTCGCGCGCTGGATTCGCGCTGCGGGTCTGCCGCTCACGCTCAACCTGGTCGTCCATCGGCAGAACCTCCATCACCTGGAGGACCTGATTGCCATGGCCGTCGACCTCGATGCGCATCGCATGGAGATCGCGCATGTCCAGTACTACGGCTGGGCGTTTCGCAACCGTGCCGCGCTGATGCCGACGCGGGAGCAGCTCGAATCTGCGACGGCGACTGTTGCGGCGGCGCGCGAGCGCCTGAAGGGCAGGATCGTCATCGACTACGTCGTGCCGGACTACTACGCGCGGCGGCCGAAATCCTGCATGGGAGGCTGGGGACGGCAGTTTCTCAACATCTCGCCGGCCGGCCGGGTCTTGCCGTGCCATGCCGCAGAATCGGTGACAACGCTTAATTTCGATTCGGTGCGGCAACGGCCTCTTGCCGACATCTGGATAAACTCCGATGCCTTCAACCGCTATCGCGGAACCGGCTGGATGCCGGAGCCATGCCGCTCCTGCGACCGTCGAGAGGTCGATTGGGGCGGCTGCCGATGCCAGGCCTTTGCCATCCTCGGCGATGCCGGCACCACCGACCCCGCCTGCGGCCTGTCGCCGTTTCATGAAGAACTGGTGCGACTCGCCGAGACCGACGCAGCGATGCCGCCGCCGCCGTTCGCATACCGGCGCATCCACACCCGCTAGCCTCGTTTCAAAAGAGGAGCATCCGTCCCAGCAGCGAGCTATGGCCGATGCGGCTTCCTCTGCCGTATGGAGGGTGGACGCGGCGGTTCAGCCGACGATCTTGCCGATTGAGGTGCGGGTACACTGCACCTTCACATACTCGTCGTCGTGGCGGACGGTGAGCGCAGTGTCGGCGACATAGGCTTGACCGTAGAAGCCGCACATAATCTCGTTTTGCGCGTCGGGACCGCTGATCACGTCGATGGCGTTGTCCCTCTGGCATTCAGATGGCGCGAGATTGATCGAGCACACCAGAATCAGAACCTTGAACATTGCTCCAGGGCTCCCGCCCTCTTTGGCTTCGGCATGACATCCGCGACGGATGTCATATCTCGAGCACTTGATTCAAGCCTATGCGGCGACCGCACTATGACTCGTAAACAATCCCTTGTCGGTTCGTTAACACCGCAGTTCCCACATGATGATTTCGAATCCGCAAGCCTCTCTTAGAATCGGCCCGTGCGTTCAATGTGGCCGACAAATTGTTATGGGCGGGTGATGTCGATCACGAAGACGGCGGCTGTCCGTCCCGACTCCCGTGACGGATGTCACAGCATTGCGCTCTGGGAGCCGCAGGCATTGCCGGCACGTGGGGCGAGGTCAGTTACCTGGGGCTGCGAAAGGGTTCGCAATTGCGCCCGATCCACGCGGCAGCGGCAATGAGCTTGGCATCGTTGCCTCGCCCGCCCATCAGCTGAACTCCAACTGGCAATCCGCGCGAGGCAGCTCTCGGTCACCGCCTCAGCGGTGAGACGGTCAGCTGTGATCTCGCAGCCGCGGCCACGACGCCCAAATGCGTGCGGTTCGCCATGTCAGAAGAGCGGCAGTTGCGAGTCCGCGGCCTTCCGGCGCGCCGATTCGCGGCGGCTGTATTGCAGAAGTTCGGCCTCGATATCGCTGAGGAAGGGCGATGGCGGCAGGCTGCCCGCCGCGCCACGCCAGAGCCGCTTCTGCGCGCGCGTCAGGAACAGGCGATCTTCGGCTCGGGTCATGCCGACATAGAACAGGCGCCGCTCTTCCGCGAACTCGCTCTCCGTGGCGCTAGCGCCCCAGCGCAACGGCAGGATGCCGTCTTCGAGTCCGACGATGAACACGACCGGAAACTCGAGGCCTTTGGCCGCATGCAGCGTCAGCAGAGAGATGCGGTCGGCGCGCGGATCCCGGCAATCGGCCTCTGTCGCCATGGCGAGCAACGCGTCGAAGTGCGCCCGGTCGTCGCCACAGCCCTGTGAGAGCACTAGGAGATGCGACAGCGTTGTCCGGGCGTCTGCTACCTCCGGCGCGTCCGTGAGCTGGTCCATCGCAGCGCGGAGCCGGTCGACGATGTCGCCGGGCCGATCGTCCAGTCGCTGGAGCAGGGCGCGCACGCCGGGTCGGTCGATCAAACGCTCGTGCGAATGCCGCTGATAGGGCATGCCGGACCGCGCGAGGGCTTCGCACAGAATGTCCGACTGAGAGTCGGTGCGGTACAGAACGGCGATGTCGGAAAACGACAGGTTGGCCGCAGCGCCACCGTCGCTGCGGCCGCTGTCGATCGAGAAGAAGCTGTGTCCGCCGATCAGCTTTTCGGTCGTGTGGACGACGAACTCGGCTTCCGCCTCCGCGCTCGGTGCCGCGTGGATGGTAATGTGCTCGTGCATGTCGCGGACCACCTGCGCGAGTGGCGTGTCGCCGTCGCCCGGGGCGATGACCTGCGTCGCCGCCGAGACGATCGTGCCGGTCGAGCGGTAGTTCCGGGTCAGGTGGACGACGACCGCCTGCGGATAGTCGGTGCGGAACCGCGCGAAGCAGGCGGCGTCGGCCCCGCGGAAGCCGTAGATTGCCTGGTTTGGATCGCCGATCGCGCAGAGATTCGCCGCGCCGGGAGCCAGCAGCCGCAGCAGCGCATATTGCCGCTCGTCCAGGTCCTGGAACTCGTCGACCGAAAGCCAGCGGAACCGGTCGCGATAGGATACGGCGATGCCGTCGTCCGCCTTCAGGGCTTGCAGGCTGCGGTCGACGAGGTCGTCGAAATCGATCCAACCCTTCATGGCCATGGCGGCGTGATAGGCGGCTTCGGCCGATGCCGCGTCGCCCGTCAAGGGTTCTCCCGTGCGTTTCGCACGCGAGATCGCCTGCAGCAGCGCCCGAGCCTTGCGCTCGGTTACCGCAAGGGTTGCGACGAGCAGCTCCGCCCGCTCGCCGTCGTCGGCGACGCGGAACCCGCGCTGCAAGCCCGCGGCATTCCAATGCTCGCGCAAGATGGCGAGGCCTAGCGAATGGAACGTGTGGATCGGCACGCGCGCGGCGCTCCCCGGCAGGAGCCCCGCCAGCCGTTCGCGCATCTCCGCCGCGGCGCGCCGGGTGAAGGTGATGGCCAGGCAGGCTTCGGGCGGAACCCCGGTCTCCGCCACCAGATGGGCGATGCGATGGGTCAGCATCCTTGTCTTGCCCGAGCCGGGGCCGGCGATGACCAGCAGCGGCCCCTGCACGACGGAAGCGGCCGTGCGCTGATCGGGATCGAGGCCGGCGAGGATGCCGCTGCCGGATGACGCCGATCCGCCATTCGCCCTTTCCTTCTTCGGCTCGGTCGCTCCGTCTGTTTCCATGGTCCGCTCTCCTGCTGGACGAGCGAGGAGAGGAGAGTCGGGATCCGCCTTCGGCAGATCGAACAGCAATCCACCGGCCCTGTGCCGCCGCAGCTCGGCCGCGTCGAACAGGCGGATCACGCCATACTCGCCGTCATAGCCCGCCTCGCGGACGACCTTGCCGGCGCGCAGCCGCGCGATGCCCTCGGCCAGCAGCGACGATTCGGCGCGGGCGATATCCTCGACCGGCACCGATTCGAGGATCGGCAGCTCCGCGCCCAGCGCGGAGAGGAGGCGCTCATAGACGCGCCCGACCGTCTGGCTCGATGGCCCGGCCGCGGCGATCTCCGACAGGATCTCCGGCAGCGGCACCAGGCTGGTGACGCCGCCGCCGGTGGGCGGCGGAGCTGCCGCCGCTTCGGCCCGGTCGGCCAGCGCGTCGACGCGATGCATCACCCCGACCGTCACCGGCTGTCCGCAGACCGGACAGCGGCCGCCATGCGCCTTCGTCTCCTCCGGCGAGAGGCGCACGCCGCATTTGCGATGGCCGTCGAGATGGTATTTGCCCTCCTCGGGGAAGAACTCGACGGTGCCGACATAGCCTGCGCCGGTCTCCAACGCCCGGCGCAGGGCGAAATAGTCAAGATCAGTGTCGAACAGCGTCGCCTCGCGGCCGAGCTTCGCCGGCGAGTGCGCGTCGGAATTGGAGACCAGCCGGTAGCGGTCGAGGGACGAGATGCGCCAGTTCATCGCCGGGTCTGACGACAACCCCGTTTCGACGGCGAACACATGGTCGGCGAGATCGCCGTAGCATTCGGCGACGGAATCGAAGCCGGAGCGCGAGCCCAGCACGGCGAACCAGGGCGTCCAGATATGGGCTGGAACGAGATAGGCGTCGGGGCTGGCTTCGAGCACGATCTCCAGCAGATGCCGCGAATCGAGCCCGAGGATCGGCCGCCCGTCCGAGGCGATGTTGCCGATGCGGGCGAGCCGGGCTGCGACGCGCTCGGCGGCGGCGAAGTCCGGCACATAGATGAGATGATGGATCTTCCGCGTCAGCTCGCCCTTCTTGTAGATCGTCGAGATTTCGACCGACAGCATGAACCGCGTTGCGCCGGCACAGGCGGGCGGCAGCGTCGAATCCACCGCGCGGGTGATCTCGTCCTGCAGGCGGAACAACCCGGGTTCGGCCGGCACCAGCTTCTGCTTCAGCTCGGCGAGCCAGGCCGGATGGGTAAAGTCCCCGGTCCCGACGACGGCGATGCCCTTCTTGCGCGCCCAATAGGCGAGATGCTCCAGGTCGCAATCCCGACTGGTGGCCCGCGAGTGCTTGGAGTGGATATGCAGATCGGCGTGGAAGCGCATGGCCCGATGTTTCCTCGTCCGCGACTCGATCCGGCGCTCGCGAATCGGTCCTTGCAGCGAAGCATAGCACGTGCCGCCGTCCGCGCAGTCGATTACTGTGCGTCGCGGCCGATTGAGATGGAGATGTCCAATGCCCTCCGCAAGCTATGTCGATCCTCGCCTCGCCGCCGTCTATGACGCGGCGAATCCGTGGTCGCGCGACACGGATTTCTATCTCGATCTGGCCGGGAACCTGTCCAAGACTATTCTCGACATGGGATGCGGCACGGGGCGGCTCGCCTGTGCGCTGGCGGCGCGCGGGCATCGGGTGACCGGCGCCGACCCGGCGGCAGGCATGCTCGCCGTGGCGCGCGGCCGACCGGGTGGAGACAAGGTGACCTGGATCGAGACGAGTGCGACAGGCCTCGCCGTGGAGACGCGCTTCGATCTCGTCATCATGACCGGCCATGTCTTCCAGGTCTTTCTGGCGGATGAGGAGGTACGCGACGTGCTGCGCAACCTGCGCCGGCATCTGGCGGCGGGCGGCCGAGTCGCCTTCGAGACGCGCAATCCGCTGGTGCGGGAATGGGAGGAGTGGAGGCCGGAGACGACCCGCGAGCGCCTCGATATCCCAGGCGTCGGCAAGGTCGAAGTCCACTACGACATCCGCTCGGTGGAGGGCCCGCTGGTGACCTATGAGACGCACTTCCGTTTTGCCGATGGCGACATTGCGGTCGCGCCCGATACGCTTCGCTTCATGATGCGGGACGAGCTCGCCGCCTTTCTCGCGGATGCCGGCTTCACCGACATCGCCTGGTACGGGGATTGGGACCGGTCGCCCGTCACGCCCACCAACCCGGAGATCATCGTCATCGCGGGTTAGCGTTGCCCGATGGCCTATGCCGGCAGGCGGACGTCGGGGTTCCAGCCCAGCGCGGCATGCGCCTTGTCGGTCGCGACATGCTTGTTCGGCTCCGCGATGTTGAAGATGCCCTGTGCGCCCGTCTCGATGGCCAAGAGGGCGGCATAGGCGGCAGCGTCCACATGCAGGGATATTGGATCCGTCGGGCCATCGGCGCCGGTACCCGGACCGTAGATGTGGCCGTAGCGAAGGACGACGCCTGCCAGCGGCGCCGCGTTCAATGTCCACGTCTCCAGCGCGGCAACGCCGCCGACGCTGACGGCGCGAAGACCATTGGCGTCGAGGTCGAGCGGATCCTCCTCCACATGCGGCTCCGGTCCGGGCGCGTACGCCCAGGCGATGCTCTGCGCCACCAGCCGATGGGCGCCAGCCGCGGTCGCGGCGCGCACGAGATTGTGAGTCCCCTCGTCGCGGATGCGGGCATTGCGCCGGATCGCCTCTTCCATCCGGCCGGGATCGAGGCCCTGCGGCAGATCGGTCAGCTGGTGGATCACCACGTCCGGCCGAATGGATGCGACCGAGCGCGTCAGGGTTTCCGCATCGAAGACGTCCACGATCACCGGCTCGACCCCGAGGGCGCGCAGTACCTCGGCCTTCGCCGCCGACCGGGTCGTACCGACGACGCGGTGGCCGGCACCAAGCAGGAGCGGCGCCAGCCGCCGGCCGATAGCGCCCGATGCGCCAGCGAGGAGGATACGCTCACCCATGGTCGTTGCTCCCTTTGTTTGGCTTCGCATTCCGCCGTGTCATGCCGGCCGCCGCTTGACACCCTGCGTCGGCAGGGCAGCCAGCGGGTCGTCGGGCCAGGGATGCCTGGGGTAGCGGCCGCGCATCTCCGCGCGCACGGCCGCGTAGCCGTTCGCCCAGAATCCCGCAAGATCCGTCGTTACCTGCAGCGGTCGGCCAGCCGGCGACAGCAGGTGGATGACGACCGGCACGCGGCCGTCAGCCACCGTCGGCGTCGTGCGCGCGCCGAACATCTCCTGCAGCTTCACCGCTAGCACCGGCGCCGTGCCGGAATAGTCGATGGCGACTTGCCGGCCGGTCGGCACCTCGAGATGCGCCGGCGCCAATCGGTCGAGGTCGCGCCGCTGCCGCCAGTCGAGGCGATCGAGCAGGGCCTGTGCGACATCGAGGCGGGCGAGATGGGTGCGGCGCGTGACACCGCGCAGCCGGTCGGCTAGCCAGCCGGCCGGATCGCGCGCCAGGGACTCGTCGGCGAGGTCCGGCCAGCCCGCGGGGTCGAGCCGCCGCAGGAAGGCGATCCGCGCCTGGAGGCTGCGCGCCGCGTCGGTCCAGGGCAGGCCTCCCACACCGAGTTGGCGGATACCCTCGGCCATCGCGCTCATCATGGCTTGCGGCTCGGCCTCCGTGAGCGGTGTCCGCTCCAGCACCAGCGCGCCGAGCCGGCGCTCGCGTGTCGCCGTCACGCATTCGGCGCGCACGTCCCAGCCGACCTCTTCGGTCGTCGCCATGCGGTCGGCGAACAGTGTCTCCAGAGCGGCTGCGTCGATCGGCGCCGCCAGGAAGATGCGGGCGGCGCGCGCGTCGCCGTCGAGCGCCGCGACAGCCAGGAACGGGGCGGCCGCCAGCGGATCGGTCGGCGGCAGGACGGCGCCGCGGCCGCTCGCCAGCCGGAACTGGCCGCCGCCCTCGGGGCGTGCCTGCGCCACGCGGTCGGGATAGGCGAGGGCCACCACCTCGCCCGTCCGGCCGAGATCGCCGCCGTCCCCGGCGATGCGCGCCAGCCGGGCCCACTGGCCGGCGAGCGCCTTCGCTTGGGCCAGCGCCGCGCGGTCAACCTGCGTCTCTGCGGCATCCCGACGGTCGCCGCGCAGCAGGGCGAGGCGCGCCCGCAGGTCGGCCTCGCGCGCGTGGGTCGGTCCGCGGAACAGGTCGCGCTCGGCGAGGATCGCGGCCGTCTCGCAGGCGAGCCGGCCGAGGCCGCGCGGCGCGGCGCGCAGGATCATGTGGGCGAGGCGGGGATGAAGGCCGAGGCGGGCCATGGCACGGCCGTGATCGGTGGGCCGGCCCTGCCGGTCGAGCGCGCCGAGCTGGGTCAGCAGGTCGCGGGCCTGCGCCATCGCCCCGGCCGGCGGCGGATCGAGGAAGGCGAGGCCGCGCCCGTCGCCGGCGCCCCACACCGCCAGCTCCAGGGCCAGCGGCGTCAGGTCGGCGGCGAGGATCTCCGGCGGGGCCTGCAGCACCCGGGCGCGCTGATCCGCCTCGGTCCACAGCCGCAGGCAGAGGCCCGGCCCGAGCCGGCCGGCGCGGCCGCGCCGCTGGTCGGTGGTGGCCTGGCTGGCGCGCACCGTCTCCAGCCGGGTCATGGCCGAGCGCGGGTCGTAGCGCGGCAGGCGTGCCAGGCCGGAATCGATGACGACGCGGATGCCCTCGATGGTCAAGCTGGTCTCGGCGATGGCCGTGGCCAGCACGACCTTGCGCCGCCCCGGCGGGGCCGGCGCGACGGCGGCGTCCTGCGCGCGCGAGTCGAGGTCGCCGTAGAGCGGCGCGAGGAGCACGTCGCCCGGCAGCGCGCCGTCCTGCAGATGCGCCGCCGTGCGCCCGATCTCCCGCGTGCCCGGCAGGAAGACGAGGATGCTGCCGTCCCCCTCTTCCAGCGCGTCAACGACGGCGCGGGCGACGGCCGCTTCGAGCGGGCCGGCGAAGGGCTTCGGCAGGTAGCGCGTCTCGACCGGATGGGCGCGGCCTTCGCTGGCGAGGATCGGCGCGCCGCCCAGCAGCGCGGCCACGGGCGCGGCGTCGAGCGTCGCGGACATGACCAGGAGCCGCAGCGCGGGGTTCAGCGCGGCGCGGGCCTCGAGCGTCAGCGCCAGGGCCAGGTCGGTCTCCAGCCCGCGCTCGTGGAACTCGTCGAAGACGACGCAGTCGACGCCCTCCAGGGCCGGGTCGTCCTGGAGGCGGCGCAGGAAGAGGCCGTCGGTGACCAGCTCGACGCGCGTCTTCGGGCCGACGCGCGAGTCCAGGCGGACGCGATAGCCGACCGTCTCGCCCACGGCCTCGCCGAGGCTCGCCGCCATGTGTCGGGCAGCCATGCGGGCGGCGAGGCGGCGCGGCTCCAGCACGATGACGGCGCGGCCGGCGAGGAACGGCGCCTCGGCCAGCGCCAGCGGCACGCGCGTCGTCTTGCCGGCGCCGGGTGGCGCCTGTAGCACGAGCGTGCCCTCTTGCTCCAGAGCCTGGAGGATACGCGGGATGAGCGGCTCGATCGGCAGGTCGGTCACGGCCGCGTTGTGCGGCGTGGCCGGAAGACGGTCAAGACGGAGCGAGCGGGGGTCAAGGGAGTAATTCCGGAAATGTTTGTGTGAAGCATCGGGCGCGCGGGGCGACAAACCCGTTCTCACAAGAGTTTGACTTCGATCGATTTCCCCCGATTCCGCGCGCACCATACCTTTCGTGATGCATCGCGCCCGGCGATGGGCTATGGCGGTGAGCAAAACGAGTATCGAGGGATCGAGGGGAGCCGCCGTGTTCGCCGAGCTGGCCGCCATCATCGCGCCGATCTTCGTCTGCGCGGGCATCGGCTTCGCCTGGGCGCGGCTGCGCCGGCCGTTCGAATCGGAGTTCGTCACCGCTCTCGTGACCATGGTGGGGGCGCCCTTCCTGGTGTTCTCTTCGCTGACCCGGCTGCCGCTGGAGCTGGCGGCGGTGGCGGAGATGGCGGGCGCCGCGCTCCTGGCCTTCGCCGGCTTTGCGCTGCTCGGCATCGCCGCGCTCAAGGCCGCCCGGCTGTCGCTGCGCTCCTACCTGCCGGCGCTGATATTTCCCAACGCCGGCAACATGGGGCTGCCGCTCTGCCTGTTTGCTTTCGGCGAGCCCGGTCTGGCGCTGGCGATCGTCTTCTTCGCGGTGTCGTCCATGCTGCAGTTCACGGTCGGCGTCGGCATCGCCGCCGGCAGCGCCGATCCGCGCCGCCTGCTGCGGCTGCCCTTGATCTATGCTGTGGCGGCGGCGCTCGCGGTGATGGCGACGGGGGCGCCGGTTCCCGTCTGGCTCGCCAACACGGCCGAGTTGATCGGCGGGCTGACGATCCCGCTGATGCTGTTCGCGCTCGGTGTTTCCTTGGCGCGACTCCAAATCGGCAGCCTTACGCGCAGCCTGGCGCTCTCGCTGGTGCGGATCCTCGGCGGCGCCGCGCTCGGCTTCGGCATCGGCTGGGCCCTCGGCCTCTCCGACGCCGCGCGCGGCGTGCTGGCAATCCAGAGCGCCATGCCGGTGGCGGTGTTCAACTATCTCTTCGCCCAGCTCTATCGCCGCGAGCCGGCCGAGGTGGCGGGCATGATCGTGCTGTCCACCCTGGTCAGCTTCGCCACCCTTCCCATTTTGCTGCTGCTCGTGCTGTAGGCTACGGCTGCGAGGACGCGCTGTGGACGGGCGCGCGCCGCGCGCCCTTACAAAGAGGGATACTGCAGGGGCGCTTGCGTGGGTCGGTTCAGAGCCGGACGGCGACGTTCTTGACCTGCAGGTAGTTACGGATACCGGCGAGACCGCGCTCGCGGCCGATGCCGCTGTCCTTGATGCCGCCGGTCGGCGCCTGCACGCCGCCCAGCCACCACCCGTTGATCCACACCGAGCCGGCTTCGAGATCGCGCGCCAGCCGCATGGCGCGGCCGACGTCGCGCGTGTAGACGCCGGCGGCGAGGCCGTAGCCGAGGCCGTTGGCGATGCGCACGACCTCGTCCTCGGTCGCGACGTCGAGCGCCACGCCGACGGGCCCGAAGATTTCCTCGCGCGCGATCGCGGCCTCGGGGCGCACCTGATCGAAGATGGTCGGCCCCAGGAAATAGCCGCGCTGCAGATGTGCCGGCCGCTGTCCGCCGAAGCGGATGCGCGCGCCCTCGCGCACGCCCTGGGCGATGTAGTCGGTGACGCGCGCATATTGCTCGGCCGAGACGATGGGCCCGAGATCGTGGTTGTCGAGCCCCGGCCCGATGCTGAGCTTGCCGGCCTTCTCCTGCAGCAGGTCGAGGAAGTCGTCGCGGATCTCCGGATGCAGCAGGTAGCGGCCTGACGACGAGCAGACCTGGCCGCAGTTCTCGAAGGTCGCCGCGGCGGCGTCGGCGGCGGCGCGCTCGAGGTCGGCGTCGGCGAAGACGATCATCGGGTTCTTGCCGCCCAGCTCCAGCACCGCCGGCTTGATGCCGGGCGCGGCCGCCGCCAGGATCCGGCGGCCGGTCTCGACCGAGCCGGTGAAGGTCACGCCGCGCACCAGCGGATGGCGCACCAGCGGCTCGCCGGCCTCCTCGCCGAAGCCGGTGACGATATTGACCACGCCGGCGGGGAAGCCGGCCGCGGCGATGAGCTCGCCGAGCCTCAGCGCCGAGAGCGGCGACTGCTCGGCCGGCTTCAGCACGGCGGTGCAGCCAGCGGCGAGCGCCGGCGCCAGCGAGCGCATGGCCATGCTCAGCGGAAAGTTCCAGGGGACGATATGGGCGGTGACGCCGACAGGCTCGAGCAGGGTGAAATCGATCACCTCCGGCCCGAGCGGGATGGTCTCGCCCTGCAGCTTGTCGGCGGCGCCCGCGTTGTAGCGCAGGGTCGCCGCGACGCCGTCGACATCGCCCAGCGAATCCTTCAGCGGCTTGCCGACATCCAACGTCTCCAGCCGCGCCAGCTCGTCGCGATGGGCAGCGACCAGGTCGGCGAGCTCGAACATGAGTCGCCCGCGCTCCTGCGGCGCGACCTTGCGCCAGGGCCCGCGCATCGCCGCGTCGGCGGCGCGCACCGCGCGGTCGACGTCTTCGGCGACGCCCCGGGCCACCTCGGCGATCGGCTCCTCTGTGGCGGGATCGATGGTCGGAAAGGTCGCGCCCGAACGCGCGCCGACCCAGTCATTGTCGATGAAGAGCTTGTGCTGCATGCGTGGTTCCGCCGTGAGTTATGAGCCCCTGAGGAATGAACCTCAAGTCCCGAGGCATGGGCGATGAGTTTCGGCGGTCTGGCTTCATGGCTCAATACTCATGGTTCATAGCTCACGGCCGCTCACCCCCGTACCGCGCCGCTGGACAGGCCTTGGATGAAATAGCGCTGCAGGAAAAAGAACAGCAGGAGGCTCGGCACGCTCAGCACGGTGACGCCGGCCATGCCCAAGGCGAAGCCCTCGAGCTGGGTGCGCGTGCCGATCACCGGCGCGAAGGCCGCGACGCCGACCGGCAGCGTCTTCATGCTCTCTTCGGAGACCGCCAGCAGCGGCCACAGGAAGTTGTTCCAGTTCAGGGTAAAGACGATCACGGTGGCGGCGATCATCGGTGCGCGCGCGAGCGGAAAGGCGATGCGCCAGAAGATGAGGAAATGGCCCGCCCCGTCCATTCTTGCCGCGTCTTCGAGGTCGCGCGGGAAGTTCAGGAAGAATTGGCGGAAGATGTACACGCTGTAGACGTAGGTGATAGGCTGCACGATCAGCGCCAGGTACGTATTCCACCAGCCCATCTTGATGATGCCGAGCAGCAACGGCACGACCGTCACCTCGGATGGCACCATCAGCGAGGCGACGAACACGAAGAACAGGGCGTCCCGGCCGAGGAATCTGAGGCGTGCGAGGGCATAGCCGGCCATGGCGCCGAAAACGATGTTGAGGCCGGTGCTGATCGCGGAAACGATCACGCTGTTGAGGAACCAGCGGGCGACCGGATATTCGCTGAATATCTTCTCGTAGTTGTCGAGCGTCGCTCTGCGGGGCAGCCACTCCACATCGACGGTCATCACGTCGCCGGAATATTTCAGCGACGTCGATATCATCCAGACGAACGGCATTGCCCACAGCACGGCGATGACGAGCCCGAACAGCCAGATGGGCACGGTGCCGATGCGCAAGCCGTAGGGACGTAGGCGCCGGTTGATCCGCCGTGCGAGGGTCGGCGCCATGGCTACCTCTCACGAACCACGAAGCGATTGACGATCGTGATGAGGAGAATCATCACGAACAGCATCATCGCCACCGCCGAGGCATAGCCGAAGAGTTGGCGATAGATGGCGGTCGTATAGATGTAGTAGATGACCGATGAAGACGACGAAGCCGGACCTCCGTTCGTCATCACGTAGACCGGGCTGAAGATGCGCAGGGACGAGATCATCTGCAGCGTGATGCACAGGCTGATGACCGGTCGCAGTTGCGGAATGATGACGAGCCGCAGGCGCTGCCAGCGGCTGGCGCCGTCCACCTCGGCCGCTTCGTAGAGCTCCTTCGGCACATCCTGCAGCGCCGCGAGGAGCAGCACGAAGACCAAGCCCAGGTCCCACCAGACCGTGGCGATGCTGACGCCGATGAGCGACCATTGCGTACTGGTGAGCCACGGCACGTTGGAAATGCCGAGATAGGCTAGGTAGTGGTTTATCAGGCCGAACTGGGTATCGAGCATCCATACCCAGACCAGCCCGATCACCGTGGCGGAAACGACGTAAGGCGCGAAGAACAGCGCTCGAGCCAAGCCGGAAAGCGGCCAGCGCTGATGCACATAGAGCGCGAAGGCAAAGGCGATGACCATGACGCTGGGCACGATGATGAGCCCATAGAGCAGCGTGTTCTTGAAGGCGATGATGGTGAATTCATCTTTGAAGGCGTCTGCGAAGTTCTGCAGCCCCACCCATTTCGGCTTGCCGAAGATGCCCCATTGCGTGAAGGCGACATAGGCGCCGAAGAAGATCGGCCCGATATTGAACAGGAGGAACGGGACCGTGAAGAATGAGACGAAGCCATAGCCCACCCAATCGGTGCGCACCTTGTCGGAGCGTGCGAGGGCAAGGGTAGCGGTCGTTGCCGTCATCAATGCCGGATCCCGTCCAAGCGGGCCTATGCCTTCGCGGGTCGCCGAGCCGACCTGCAATCGGACTCGGCGACCCATCCCTGCATATGCACTCGCTACTTATCCGGCATCGAGACCCCTTTGCCACTGCTGCTGGATTTCGTCCATCGCCTGGTCGATCGTCTTCTGGCCGGCCCATACGCCCTCAAGCGTCTTTGCGAGGAAGTTGCTGCCGGCGTAGATCGTAAAGTCAGGTCCGGCCATCACGGGTATTTCGCCGATGGTGGCGATGTCTATGCTGTCGACAAAGGCGCCGCGGACGGACCAAGGATGGCCTGCCGTCTTGTAGTCCGGGAGAGCTTGGATCGATTTGCGCGGGCTGGCAGCGCGCCCTTTCGTCACCCACAGCAGACTGTTGTCCGACAGCCATTTCACGGCCTGCATCGAGGCCTCGTAGCGGCTCTCGTCCGGCTGCACGTAGAACTCCATGCCACCCATCTCGAAATAGGTCAGGTGCTTCTCGCCGACCTTCGGGAACAGGTAGGTGCGGAACGGCAGCTTCTGCTCCACGTAGCCGTTGAGCGTCCACGGGCCGGTCCAGAAGATCGAGCCCTGGCCGGTTCCGAAGGCCTTGTAACGGTCCGTCACGTCGCGGGTCGCCACCTTGTGCTTGTCGAACAGGTCAAGCACCCACTGCATCGCCGCCCTTCCGGCATCGGGGTTGACGCAGGCGGTCTTGAGATCGTCGCTTGCTCGCTGGAAGCCCATCTGCTCGGCGACGATGCCCCAGGTGACCGTCGGCTGCACGCCCGATCCGGTCATCATGATGCCGGAGCGCGTGACCGTGTCGCCGTCACGCTTGGTCATTGCTTTCGCCCACTCGATCAGCGTTTCGCCGTCTTCCGGGAATTTGTCCGGATCGAGACCGGCCTCCTTGACGTGATCGAGATTCACCTCGGGCGCCAAGGTCATGATATCCAGCGGGATCAAGAAGAGCTTGTTGTCGTACTTCGGATAGCGCGACATCCGGATCGGGAACTCGCCGAAGTCGGCAAGATCTAGTCCGACCTGGGGTGCTAAGTCATCGAGTGGAACGATCACGCCGTCATTCGCCCACTGGGCGCGGAGACCGGCCGTCCCCCATCCGAAATCGGGCGCCTTTCCGCTTGCGGCGGCGGCCAGGACCTTGGTGTTGTACTGTTCGTTTGCCACGACCTCCATCTGGATCTGGACGCCCTTGTCCTTGTGAGCCTCGTTGAAGTTGTTGATCATTTGCGCCCAGACTTCGCCGTCCGACGCAGAGAGCCAACTCCAGTGGTTGATCACGATCGGGTCAGCGCCTTTCACAAACGGAGCTGGAAACAGCGACGCAGCGGCACCGAGGAGCGCGGTACGGCCTGCGGCGCGCGCAAACTGCCGGCGGTTCATGCCATTCGTCTTCGCCATATGTAGCCTCCCATTCTTGTGACGTCCGGTACATGCCGGAGCGTTTTTGCACCCGCGCGACGGACAATCGCGCAGCCGTCAGTGTAGACAATCTTCTTCGCCGACAACGGATGACCATTGATCTTGCCGGACAGGAATTTGACAATTTGCGTCGAACTTCCAGAACCTCTTTTCATCGAGCGGGACAGTGTGTTGTGATGTTCCACTAAATAGGAGGGGGTGCATGGCAACGATCAAGATCGACAACGTCGCAAAGGCCTTCGGTAACGTACAGGTGCTGCACGACATCGAGTTGGCGATTCCCGACGGCGAGTTCCTCGTGCTGGTGGGACCATCGGGTTGCGGAAAGTCCACGCTGCTGCGGATCATCGCCGGGCTGGAGCATGTGACGGACGGCGCCATAGTCATCGATGGCCACGATGTGACGGATCTGCCGGCTAAAGCGCGCGACATCGCCATGGTGTTCCAGAGCTACGCGCTATATCCGCACATGACCGTGGCGGAGAACATGGCGTTCTCGCTGCGGGTGCGGCGCGCCGACAAGAAGCTGATCGAGGCGCGCGTGCAGGCGGCCGCCCGCATCCTCAACCTCTCGGAGTATCTGAAGCGGCGGCCGGCCGAACTTTCTGGCGGTCAGCGCCAGCGCGTCGCCATGGGCCGCGCCATCGTGCGCGACCCCAAGGTGTTCCTGTTCGATGAGCCGCTCTCCAATCTTGACGCCAAGCTGCGTGTCTCCATGCGCAGCGAGATCAAGGCTCTGCACCAGCGGCTGAAGACCACGACGATCTATGTCACCCACGACCAAGTGGAGGCCATGACCATGGCCGACCGCATTGTCGTGCTGCGGGACGGCCGGATTGAGCAGATCGGCACGCCGCTCCAGCTCTATGACAGCCCGACCAATGTGTTCGTCGCCGAGTTCATCGGCTCCCCCGCCATGAACATGCTGCCCGCAAAGCTGAGTACGGACGGCGGGCGGCGCGCGGCCGTCATCAATGGTGGCCGCAAGATCGAACTGCCGCCGCAGCTTGCCGGTGCCGATGGCCAGGCCATCCTGGTGGGCATCCGGCCGGAACATCTGTCGGTGGTTTCGGCGACCAGCGGCCTCACC
Organism: Dongiaceae bacterium; assembly: GCA_050180895.1. Classification (GTDB taxonomy): domain Bacteria; phylum Pseudomonadota; class Alphaproteobacteria; order Dongiales; family Dongiaceae; genus JBGPEQ01. The sequence continues at coordinate 90,158 of JBFXDS010000009.1, read as the reverse complement.
GGCAAGGTCGCGCTCGTCGAGCCGACGGGAGCGCAGGTGCAAATCATCGCCGATGTCGGGGGACAGCCGGTGACGGCGCTGCTGAACGAGCGCGTGCTCCCCCAGGTCGGCTCCGACATCGCGCTCGCGCCGAAACTCGACGCCATCCACGCCTTCGACGAGGCGAGCGGCCAGCGGCTGTAGTTTCTCGGTCGACTCAGTGTTGTCAAATTCATGTCCAAATCCATCAAGGAACCTTCGATGCGCGAGGCGATGATCCTGATCAGCACCACACGGGATCTCGCACATGAAAAAGCCGACTGAGTTCACACACCATACGATCTACAAACACCCGGCACACTGTATCAATCAGATCGCCACACGCGTCTCGAAGAACGGTGACCTTCTTGCCGTCTTCAACGAGGAGCGTTTCCCCTACCACCACGACACCGGGCAGACGTTGATGGCCCGCTCGAAGGACGGCGGCAAAACCTGGAGCGAGCCTTCGGTCGTACTGCCCTGGAGCGCTACAGAAGGCAATTGGGATTGCGGCATCTGTGAACTGCGCGACGGCACGCTCATCGTCAATATGACGATCTGCGGTTTCTTCAAACGCGGGATCAAGCCTGAGCAACCCTCGTGGGCAAGTCAGCCTCTGACGGAGGAGTGGGGCGATTGGACGTGGGCCTACAAAACGCAGTCGTGGTTGGGCACTTTCGTCGTGAAATCCACGGATGGCGGCAAGACCTGGACTAAACCCATCCCGGTCAACGTATTACCGATGAAATACGGTGGCTGCCGGCTCGGCTGCTGGGAGATGCCGAGCGGCTCGATCCTCATGGGACTCTACGGTCGTATTCACGGCTACGGTGAGGAAGGCGAAGGTGAATCGACGCGCTCTGCCTTGATGCGCTCTGACGATGGCGGCGACAACTGGGAATACTATTCAACGCTTGCCTACGATCCTGCCAACATAATCGACTATGAGGAGCCGGCAATTCTGCGTCTAAAGGATGGACGTCTTGTCTGCTTTCTGCGGACACATGTGAATCCGTCTGGCGATGCCAAGAATCTCGTGATGATTGTGTCCGAGGACGACGGTTTCAGCTGGACGCCGCCGAAATGGCTGAACATCTGGGGCTATCCGGCGGAAGCTATCGCCCTCCGGGACGGCCGCTACTTTATGGTCTACGGCTATCGCCGGCCGCCCTACGGCACCCGTGGCTGCATCTCCGAGGACGGGATCACCTGGGACATCAAGAACGAGTTCGTCATCCGCGAGGGTGGCGTACCCGGAAAGACGGCCTCGGACACGCCGGGCTCGAGCCGCATGACGCCGTCGAGCGGCAAGGTCGGGCAGGGCAGCATCAATTGGAATCATCCCGGCGTCTATCAGCATATCGGCTATCCGAGCGTACAGCAGATGCGCGACGGCACGGTCGTCGCCTCCTACCACGAATGGAGCGACGATCCCAAACCGATCCAGTATTGTATTGCCACGCGGTTCACGGTGTGAGGAGAAGCAGGGAGCCAAGCGGCGGATGTAGGGGCGGTCTTGGACCCGCCCCTACATAGTCTTCGCCATAGTACGGGCGCCGCCATGCGAGACGCCTCCGACGCTACCCACGCGATCTTCTACCGGAATTCCTTCGCCTACTGCGCGCATCCGCAGATCGCGGTGGCGGCGAACGGCGATTGGCTCGTCGTGTTCAATATGGCGCCTCGGCGGCCGTTCATCTTGCATCCGCCCGAAGATCCACTGTTCCGCAACGTCTTGATCCGCTCGTACGACCGCGGGGCCAACTGGAGTGCGCCGGAGGTCGTGCCGGACTATGACTGGCAGGGCACCGAATGCGCCAGCCTGACGACGCTCGCCGGTGGCCGCCTCATGCTCAATCAATGGCGCTTCCACTGGTATCCGCTCGGGCTCGCACGAAGGTTGCCCACGACCGAGACCTTGATATTCCCCGATAGACTTCTGCGCGGCTGGGCGCAGTCGCCGGAGCACGACGCCGACGTCTATCGCGCGACGCCGCCGGAACGTCTGGCGCCCTGGGCGCGCGGCGGCGGCGACTGCGCCGTGCATTTCTCCGACGACGACGGCGGGAGCTGGACCGACTCCGTACCCATCGACACGGCGCCCTATGCAGGCGGCTACGGCATGCGCGGCGCCTGCGAGCTCACCAACGGCGACCTGCTGCTGCCACTCTCAGACGTACCGAACTACCGCGTGGTCTTCGTGGTCCGGTCTCGCGACGGCGGCCGAAGCTGGCATCGCTCGATCGAGGTCGCGCGCCGGGACGGCAGCGAGTTCGAGGAGCCGAGCCTGATCCGGCTGACGAACGGCCGCCTGCTCATGCTCCTGCGCGACAACGGCACGCGGCACCTGCACCGCTGCGTCTCCGACGACGACGGCGAGAGCTGGTCGGCACCGCAACGACTCCCGATCGAGGGCTATCCGCCGCATCTCTTGCTGCTGTCGGACGGGCGCGTGCTCTGCACCTATGGCTGGCGCCGGTCGGACTATGGCATCCGCGCGGTGCTGTCGGCGGACGGCGGGGAAAGCTGGGAGACGGAGCGAACGATCCGCATCCGCGGCGACCTGCCGAACAAAGACCTCGGGTATCCCTGCACCATCGCCGATGCCGACGGCACGCTGTTCACGGTGTACTACGGCCAGGACGGCGATGGCGTCACCTGCATCTGGGGCACGCGCTGGCGATTGCCGGCGTAGGGGCGAGCGGTGCTCGCCCATGCTCATTCCAGACTGCGACGATCGTGTCTGTGGCAATACGGGCGAGCGCCGCTCGCCCCTACAGCGGCTTGGGCGGTGCGACGTTCATTTTCTCCGCCCAAGGCCGCAGGGCGTCCATGATCCCGGGATAGAGCGCGACGCCGTCCTTCAGCGCGGCGCGCTTGCGCGCCTGGGCCTGCTCGCCGGGCAAGCGCACCGCGCTGACGCCGGGCGCAGGCGGATTGCTGCGGCAGGTATCGGCTATCCAGCCGGCTTCGCGGAGGAAGGCGGCGCTGCCGCCGAAGGCCGCGGGATCGAAGAGCTGCAGGAACACGCCGGCGCCCCAGCCGGTCGGCTTGTCGGAGCGGCCATGGCCCGACAGCGCCTGCGTCATCGCCTCGATCATCAGCGCCAGGCCGTAGCCCTTGTGGCCGTGATCCTTGCCGCCGCTCGGCAGGAGCGTGCCGGGCGGATCGGTGAACAGCGCGTTCGGGTCGTCGGTCGGCTCGCCCCTGTTGGTCATCGCCCAGGAGCCGGGATAGCGGCGGCCCTCCTTGCGCAGCCGGTTGGTCATGCCGTTGGTGGTGATCGACGCGCTCATGTCGATGAGGATCGGCGCGCCGCCGGTCGGGATGCCCACCGCGATCGGGTCCGGCGTGAAAACCGCGCGCAGGCCGCCGAACGGCGCGACGCTGGCGTCCGCCGGATCGGAGCTGGCGATCGTCACCATCATGCCGCGGTCGGTGGCGCGCGTCAGGAAGGCCGCCAGGCAGGCGATGTGATGGCTGCGCCGGATGGCAACGGCGCACAGGCCGTGCGTGCGGGCGCGGTCGATACCGAGATCTATGGCGCGGGCGGTCAGCCACACGCCGGGCAGGGTATCGCCGTCCCAGGTCACCGCGGCGCCGCGGTCGCTGACGACCGTCGGCTCGCCCTTGGTCTTCATGCCGCCTGCCTCGATCTCGCCGAGATAGGGTGCTGTCAGCTGCAGTCCGTGGGTGGTGTGGCCCATCAGGTCCGCCTCGACCAGCAGCTCCGCCATCACCTGCGGCTTGTCGCCGTCGCAGCCGGCGGCGGCGAACAGGCCGGCGGCGAAGGCGACGAGGTCAGCGGCGCGGTAGCGGGGTTGTCCGGTCGACATCGGGTTCCCTGGCGTTGCGGGGCGGTTCACGGGCCGAGCCGGATTCCCGCGTTGGCGGGAGCGACCTCAGGAGCATGCGCGAGGGCCGCAAGCACGATCATGATGGCGAAGGCGATGTCCATGCGCAACGTCCCCTGTTGCGTTGGAACATCCGGGCCGCAGCCGGATCAGCGCGGCCGGACCCGGGGTACGCCGGTCTTGAGCAGCATCTGCCGGCAGCGCTCGTGGTATTTCTCGCGGATGTCTCGGGTCGGCGGGCGGCAGCGGCTGCTGTCAAGGCCGACAAGCTCCATGCAGAGCTTGTCGAGATAACCGTCGCCGGACGTGTAGGTTTTCTCGATTTCGACCCATAGCTTGTAGAAGGGCATGGCCTCGCGCACGAGCGCCCGCTGCACCTCCGCATGCCGGCCGGCTGCGAGATCGTCGATGAGCTTGATGCCCCACTCCGGCCAGTAGTTGGCGAGATGCACCTCGAAGGCGCGGGCGCCCAGCATGTGGCTGAGGGCGAACAGCAGGTGGTTGTCGATGATGGTAAGCCGGCTGCTGAAATGGCTGACGACGTCCTCGAACTCCATGGCGTCGGTGCGCGGGGTCGCCCATTTCAGGCCGACGACGTTGGGGATCTCGCACAGCCGTTCGACGGTCCGGAAGGAGACGGCGGCGCTGGTCCAGAAGGTGTTGTAGATGATGATGCCGATGTCGGCCGCGGCCGCGGCCGCGGCGACATACTCGAAGAAGTCCTCCTCGGTATGGGTGAAGTAGAAAGGGCAGGAGACCTGTATATACTCCGCGCCCAGCCGCGCCGCGGCCTTGGCGATGCGCTGCAACTCGCGCGTATTGGTCGTCTGCGCACCCATGGCGACCGGCAGCCGGCCCGCGGCCTCCGCGACCACCGCCTCGGCCACCTGGACCCGCTCGTCGAAGGTCATGGCGGAGAAATCGCCGGCGGCGCCGCCGGCCAGCAGCGTGCCATACCGTTCCGTGATGCCGTTGTCGGTCAGGAAGCGCACGTTGCGCCGAGTCGCCGCCAGGTCCAGCTCAAGGTCGGGGTCGCGGAACATGGTGGGCACGGTGATGTAGCAGCCCTCGAGCCGTTTCTTCGCCCGTTCGAAATCCATGAACCCGTTCCTTTCTGCCCGACGCCGGGGCCGGAATTATCACGGGGCGCCTGCGACGACAGTTGACTCTGCGGCTCGGAAACTTGACGATTCCCGTCAAGCCCAGACCCAGCGACGACGAATGGCAACCGCGCTTCCCCCGCCGCAGACCGAGTCCGAGATCGTGCGCTACGGCTTCGTCCTGCTGCCGGAGTTTCCGCTCTACGCACTCATTCCCGCCATCGAGGCGCTGCGCGTCGCCAACCAGAACAAGGGCCGCAAGCTCTATAGCTGGCATCTCTTCTCGGTCGACGGCCGCCCGGTGAAGGCCGGTAACGGCATGGCCGTGCCGGTCGAGGCGGCGATCGCCGACGTGCCATGGTTCCCGACGGTCTTCGTCTGCGCCTGCAACCATCCGACCCATCACATGAGCAAGCGCCTGCTCAACTGGCTGCGACGGCTTGCCCGCCATGGTGCCGTGCTCGGCGCCATCGACACCGGCGCCTTCGCCCTGGCCGAGGCCGGCCTGCTCGACGGCTACCGCGTCAGCCTGCACTGGGAGGGCGTGACCACGTTCCGCGACCACTATCCGGATATCGAGGTCAGCGAGCAGCTCTACGTCATCGATCGCGACCGCATCACCTGCGCCGGCGGCATTGCGACGCTCGATCTCATGCTGCACCTCATCGCTCGCCGCCACGGCCCGGGGCTGGCGCAGATCGTCGCCAATGGCTTCGTCAGCCAGCGCATCCGGCGCGACGCGGAACCGCAGCGCTTGTCGGCGCAGCACATCTCCGGCGACAGCCGCTCGCCCTTCACCCGCATCCTGCACGAGATGGAGGAGAACCTGGAGACGCCGCTGACCGCGCGCCAGCTGGCCAAACGAGCCGGCATTTCCGTGCGCGCCCTCGGCCGCATCCTGCGCGACCGCGTCGGCGAATCGCCCATGCGCTACTATCTGAAGGTCCGCCTGCAGGCTGCCCGCAACGCGCTCTTCTACAGCGACATTCCGATCCAGGACGTCGCCGCGTCCTGCGGCTTCTCCTGTCCGGAGGTGTTCTCGCGCAGCTTCCGCGCCCATTTCGGCCTGTCGCCGCGCGATTTCCGCCAGCAATTCACCCGCGAGCAGCTGCGCCGCTTCCGTCCGGAGCTGGAGCAGCAATTGGTCACTTGAACGCCGACCTGAAAGAGATGTAGGGGTCCTCAACCCGACCCGAAAGGAGTGCAAAGATGCGCTGGCGAGGCGGTCGACGCAGCAGCAATATTGAGGATCGTCGCGGGGCCGGAGACGGCCTGGGCGGTGGCATGCGAATGCCGGGTGGGATGCGGTTCCCGGGGGGCGCCGGCATGCCAGGCGCGCGGCGCGCGGGAATCGGCGGCTTCGGACTGATCGCCGTCATCGTCATCGCGCTGCTTCTCGGCTTCGACCCCTCGCAGCTGCTGCAGGACACGACCGGTGGCGGCTCGACCTATGTGCCGCCGGCGCCGACCGGCGCCGCCGAGGAAGAGCTGAAGGAGTTCGTGTCCGTCGTCCTGGCCGATACCGAGGACACTTGGAGCGAGCAGTTCCGCAACCTCGGCGCGACCTACGAGGAGCCGCGGCTGGTGCTGTTCTCCGGTGCCGTCAATTCCGCCTGCGGCTTCGCCCAATCGGCCATGGGTCCGTTCTATTGCCCTGGTGACCGCAAGGTCTATCTCGACCTATCGTTCCTCGACGAGCTTGAGCGGCGGTTCCAGGCGCCGGGCGATTTCGCCGCCGCCTATGTCATCGCCCATGAAGTCGGCCACCATGTCCAGAACGTCTTGGGCATCATGGACAAGGTCGACCAGGTGCGGTCTCGCGTGTCGACGACCGAGGCTAACGCGCTCTCCGTCCGCATCGAATTGCAGGCCGACTGCTTCGCCGGCGTCTGGGCGCGCAACGCCGACCGCGCCCGCAGCATCCTCGAGGCCGGCGACCTCGAAGAGGGGCTGGCCGCGGCCGCGGCCGTCGGCGACGATCGGCTGCAGCGCCAGGGGCAGGGCTACGTGGTGCCGGACTCCTTTACACACGGCAGCTCCGAGCAGCGGATGCGCTGGTTCCAGCGCGGCTTCCAAAGCGGCGCCATCGAGGACTGCGACACGTTCAATACCGGACAGCTCTGACGCGCGACCGGCTGAGATTACGCTACGGATTCAATTGCTTGACGGTGTCCGTCGGCACGGCGTCGCGGTGCCGGCGCGCGCCAAATCGGGGTTGCATCCACAACCCATCGGCGGCTTTACTAGGAACAGCCCAGCGCCTGGACGTTCGGCCGTGGCCCGAAGCAGCCGGCGACTGGGCAAATACGGGACAACGGGCGATCAATCGCCCAGCAACCACAGGGATGCGTCATGAAGAAAGCTCTCATCGGAAGTCTGCTGGCCGGCCTCGCGCTGGCCGTCGCCGCCGGCACCGCCGCGGCGGACATGAAGAAGGTGAAGATCGGCACGGAGGGCGCCTATCCCCCGTTCAACTCGATCGACCCGAGCGGCGAGCTCGTCGGCTTCGACGTGGACATCGCCAAGGCATTGTGCACGGCCGCCAATTTCGAATGCGAGTTCGTGGTCCAGGACTGGGATGGGATCATCCCCGCCCTACAAGCGAAGAAGTTCGATGCCATCATCGCCTCCATGTCGATCACCGAAAAGCGCAAGGAAGTCGTCGACTTCACCGATAAGTACTACAACACGCCGGCCAAGTTCATCGCCGCCAAGGGCGCCGGCATCTCCGAGTTCACCGCTGATAGCCTGGAGGGCAAGAAGATCGGCGTGCAGGGTTCGACGATTCATGAGGACTTCGCGCGTGCGACGTTCCCAAAGGCCGAGGTCGTGACCTACGCCACGCAGGACGAGGCCAACGCCGATCTGGTCTCCGGACGCGTCGACCTCGTGCTCGCGGATTCGGTGGCGCTGGACGAGGGCTTCCTGAAGACCGACGCGGGTGCCTGCTGCGAATTCGTCGGGCCTGACTACACCGACAAGAAGTTCTTCGGCGAAGGCGCCGGCATCGCGATCCGCAAGGGAGAGACAGATCTCGTGAACGCCTTCAACGCCGCGCTGGCAAAGATCCGTTCCGACGGCACCTACAAGAAGATCAACGACAAGTACTTCGAGTTCGACGTCTACGGCGAACCCGCCATGTAACGACCGCAGGCGCCGCCGCCCGGATCTGCCTGGCGGCGGCTCCCGGCGATGCTGGACTTCAGAGGCTACGAGTGGGTCTTCTGGGAGGGGCTCAAGGTCACCCTCGCCGTCGGGCTCTCGTGCATTCCCGTGGTCGTCGTGCTGGGCCTTCTAGGCGCCTGGGCCAAGCTGTCGGGCAATCCGGTCGCGCGCGGCATCGGCTACACCTACACGACGATCGTGCGCGGCGTGCCGGAGCTGGTGCTAATCCTCCTCGTCTACTACGGCATCACCGAAGTGCTGCAACGGCTGCTCGCCGCCTTGTCCGGCGCCGAGGTGCTCGTCGACATCGATCCCTTCAGCGCCGGCACGATCACCCTCGGCCTGATCTACGGCGCCTTCGCGACGGAGGTGTTCCGTGGCGCCTACCTGGCGGTCGATCGCGGCCAGATCGAGGCGGCGCAGGCGTTCGGCATGAACCGGAACCTCGCCTTCATGCGCGTGGTCTTCCCCCAGATGATGCGGCTCGCCATCCCCGGACTCGGCAACGTCTGGATGGTGCTGATGAAGGCCACCTCCCTCATGTCCGTTATCCAGCTACCGGAGCTCATGCGCATGGCCGACGTGGCAGCCCGCGCGGTCCGCATGCCCTTCACGTTCTACTTCGGCGCTCTCGTGATCTATCTCGCCATGACGGCGCTGTCGATTGCCGCCCTGCAGCGCGGCGAGGCCTGGGCCAATCGCGGCATTCGACGGGTCTGAGCCGATGGATCTCTCGGTCATCACCGACAATCTCGGCCGCTTCACCTGGGGCACGGTCCTGACCCTGGAGCTGACGGCGATCAGCTCTGCGATCGGGCTGGCGCTGGCGGTTCCGTTGGCGCTCGGGCGGCTGTCGAGGAACCCGCTCATCCGCTGGCCGGTCTTCGCCTACATGTACGTCTTCCGCGGCTCGCCGCTGCTGGTGCAGCTATTCCTCGTCTACTACGGCAGCGGCCAGTTCGTGCCCCAGTTCCGGGCCCTCGGACTGTGGGACGGATTCTTCCGCGAGGCTTACTTCTGCGCCCTGCTGACATTGACGCTCAACACGGCCGCCTACACGGCGGAGATCCTGCGCGGCGCCATTCTCGGCGTGCCCACCGGCGAGATCGAGGCGGCGAGGGCGTTCGGCATGTCGCGCCTGCTGCAGTTGCGTCGCGTCGTCCTGCCGCGGGCCTTCCGGATCGGCCTGCCGGCCTATACCAACGAAGTCGTGTTCCTCTTCCAGGCGACCTCGCTGGTCAGCGTGATCACACTGGTCGACCTCACCGGCGCCGCGCGCGACATCATCTCCGATACGCTCCGCCCGTATCCGGTGTGGATCTTCGTCGGCGCCGTCTACTGCGCCATCTCCTACAGCCTGTTCTATCTCTTCGGCCGCCTGGAATGGCGCTGGAACGCGCATCTGCGCCCCAGGCCCGGCGCGGCCGGCAAGCCCGGCGCGCCCCAACCCATCGCGGTCGCCACCGTCGTCGTTCGCTAGCGGAGTCCGGGTCCATGAGCCGGCGTCAAATCGAGGTTGCATCCAACATCCATCGGCGGCTTACTAGACGAGGCGCGCCGCCGGGCGCCGATCGGGCACGGTCCCGAGACGGGCGGCGGCGCGGCATCCGCGTCAAAACACAACGGGCGATCGATCGCCGACAACACAGGGAAGGATCATGAACAGACGTTTCATCGCAACCCTCTTGGCCGGCGCCGTGCTGGCCTTCTCCAGCGTCGCTGCCATTGCGCAGGACGCCGTCAAGTTCGGCGTCGCCGCTGAGCCCTATCCGCCGTTCTCCAGCAAGGACGCCTCGGGCAAGTGGGTCGGTTTCGAAATCGATCTCATGGACGCCGTCTGCGCCGAGGCGAAGCTCAAGTGCGAGCTCGTAGAGGTCGCCTGGGACGGCATCATCCCGTCGTTGCAGGAGAAGAAGATCGACGTCATCTGGTCGTCGATGTCGATCACCGACAAGCGCAAGCAGGTCATCGACTTCACGGAGATGTACTACGACACGCCGGCGGTGTTCGTGGCTGCCAAGAGCTCCGACATCCAGATCAGCAAGGACGGGCTGAAGGGCAAGATCATCGGCGTACAGACGTCGACGACACATGCCGACTACGCGACCAAGGAGTATGGCGACGTCGCCGAGGTGAAGATCTACGACACCCAGGACAACGCCAATGCCGACCTCGTCGCCGGGCGCGTCGACGTGCTGCTGGCCGATGCTATCGCCCTCGATGCCTTCATCAAGTCCGACCAGGGGAAGGACTACGAGGTGAAGGCGCAGGCTCCCGACGATCCGATCTTCGGCGCCGGCGTCGGCGGCGGGCTGCGCAAGGAGGACGACGAGCTCGAAGGCAAGCTGAACGCGGCGATCGACGCGCTGCTCGAGAACGGCAAATACAACGAGATCGCCAAGAAGTATTTCGACTTCGACATCTCCGGCCGCACGTCGTAGCGGGAGCGCCTGCCGTGCGCGCGGCACCGTCCGTCCCCGGGGGATGGCGGTCGGCGCCGCGTCCCGGCAGTGCGGGGCCGCCCATGTCGAGCCGGCCGGAACCGCCACGGCGTCGAGGCAGCGGGAGCGGGACGCAAGGCGCGCGCGCCGCGCGTTCCGCGGCCTAGAACATGGGCGAGCCGTCCTGGCTTGACCTGCTGAGCCTCGGCGACCAGGGCTGGGGTGACGAGCTCTTGCGCGGCGCTTGGCTGACGCTCCAGATCTCTGTCTGCTCCTATCTCGTCGGCATGATGCTCGGCCTCGTCGGCGCCGGCGCCAAGCTGTCGGGACACCGCTGGGCGCTGTGGATCGCCGATCTCTACACCACCATCGTGCGCGCCGTGCCGGAACTCCTGCTCATCATCCTGATCTACTATACCGGCACCTCCGCGCTGCAAAATCTTCTGGGTGCCATCGGGCTGGGAGAGGGCATCGAGGTCAGCGCCTTCGGCGCCGCCGTCGCCGCCCTCGGCTTCATCGCCGGCGCCTACATGACGGAGATCTTCCGCGGCGCCATCCTGGCGGTGCCGAAAGGCCAGATGGAGGCGGCTCGTGCCTACGGCATGCCGCCCACCCTGCGGTTCCGCCGTATCCTGTTCCCGCAGATGATCCGCTATGCCTTGCCGGGCCTCGGAAATCTCTGGCTCATCGTCCTCAAGGACAGCTCGCTGATCAGCGTCGTCGGCTTCTACGAGCTGCTGTTCAGCGGCAAGCAGGCCGCGGCCTCGACTCGTATGTACTTCTTCTTCTATACCGTGACGGCCCTCGCCTTCCTGGCGCTGACCGTGGTTTCGATGATCGGCAGCCACATGCTCGAGCGCCGCGCCGGCCGCGGCGTGCGGTCGGCCTGAGGTCGGGCCGATGACGTCCGAGTTCTTCTACGACATCCTGGCCGAGTTGAGCGCCGGGACCTGGATCACCATCAAGCTGCTGGTCGTCGCCGCGGTTTTCGGCAACTTGCTGGCGGTGCCGATCGCTCTGGCCCGGGTCTCGCACAACCCGCTGCTGTGGGCCCCGAGCTACCTCTATATCCTGGTCATGCGTGGCACGCCGCTGCTGGCGCAGCTCTATCTCGTCTACTACGGGCTCGGCAGCCTGTTTCCGGGCATTCCCGAGATCCGCAACAGCATGCTCTGGCCCTATCTGCGCGAGGGCTTCTTCTATGCCGTGCTGGCGCTGGTCTTGAACACGGCCGGCTATTCGGCCGAGATCCTGCGCGGGGCGATCCAGGCGGTGCCGCGCGGCGAGATCGAGGCCGGCCGCGCTTTCGGTATGTCGAAGCGGTTGATTCTTCGCCGCATCACCCTGCGGCGCGCCATCCAGATCAGCCTGCCCACCTTCAGCGGCGAGACGATCCTGCTGCTAAAGGCGACGGCGCTGGCCTCCACCGTCGCCATCACCGACGTCCTCGGCGCCGCGCAGCATCTGCGCTCCGAGTGGCTGCGGACCTATCCGCCGCTCATCGCCGCGGCGATCATCTATATCGTCCTCACCTTCGGCATCACGCGGGTCTTCTATTGGGCCGAGCGGCGGCTGAACCGCGACCGTCTTCAGCCGAAGCCCTTGGCCGCCGCCGTTGCAGCGGCCAGATAAGCGGTCGGCAGCCGGTCCGGTGGCTACATCGCCTCGTGCGGTTACCTATGGTGATCATGTTGCGCCCGACTGTCTGGGCGCAGTCCGATCGGCAAACCCGTGCGCAGCAGACAGGTTCCGCCAATTCAGTGTGCCTTATTTTCGCCAACTGGCGGTCCGATGATGGCGGCGTGCCTGAGCTTGGACATAATCCGGCGATGCTGCGCTGCCGCGGGTCGGCCTAGCGCTGCGGAACTGCGACGCCGGTAAGGCTTCCATAAACTATTGCTTCAAGCCTCGTTAACCCTCCGCGCGCATAGTGGGAAACCGGCAAGACAGTTCTGGTGTTTACCTCACGACTCAGGTAACCAGGAATCTCGGGTGATGCCGCTTCGGAGTATGCTGCGTGCGCAAAAGCGAAAAAGAGCGATTGGCATCGGCCATGAGCATCGGCTTGAGCCGGTGCACCAAGCTCTGCGGTATGACGGGAGGATACGCGATGGCTGAAGGACGCCCCAATCATGTTCCCGTTGCCCCGTCTCGCCTGCGAGTTGACGGACGCCGATAAGCGCATACCGCGTCGCCGGAGATCGGCGGCGCGCTCTCACCCACGCCCGCCGCTCCCGCTCGGCGGGCCCGACGGCAACGCATACCCCGATCGCCTGCTGTACCGATATCCACACATCGGCCTGTCCGGCATCTCGGATGCCGCCGAGCGCGTATTTCTCTTATGGACCTCATCGCCAGATCCCAAGGTGCGAGATGAACTATCAGCCTGACGTATTCGACCTCTATACCAGCTTCTTCGAGAGCCGGAGACAGACGGAGTTCTCGCTGCGCGAATACCTCAACCTCTGCCGCGAGGAGCCGACGACCTTCGCCACCGCCGCCGAGCGCATGGTCGCGGCGATCGGGGAGCCGGAGGTCATCGACACCGCGCAGGATTCCCGTCTTGGCCGCATCTTCATGAACCGCTCGATCAAGCGCTACCCGGCGTTCGCCGATTTCTATGGCATGGAGGAGACGATCGAGCGCATCGTCGGCTTCTTCAAGCACGCCGCTCAGGGCCTGGAGGAACGCAAGCAGATCCTCTACCTTCTCGGTCCCGTCGGCGGAGGCAAATCGTCGCTGGCGGAGCGCCTCAAGCAGCTGATGGAGAAGCTACCGATCTATGTGCTGAAAGCTGGCGACCAGATCAGCCCGGTCCTGGAATCCCCGCTCGGCCTGTTCGATCCAGAGCGCATGGGGCCGGTGCTGCAGGATAAGTACGGCATCCCCCACCGCCATCTCACCGGTCTGATATCGCCCTGGGCCGTCAAGCGGGTCGGCGAATTCGACGGCGACATCTCCAAGTTCGCGGTCGTCAAGCTGTTCCCCTCGAAGCTCAAACAGATCGCTGTCGCCAAGGCCGAGCCGGGCGACGAGAACAACCAGGATGTCTCCTCGCTGGTCGGCAAGGTCGATATCCGCAAGCTCGAATTCTTCAGCCAGAACGACCCCGACGCCTACTCCTACAGCGGCGGCCTCAACCTGACGACCCAGGGCCTGCTGGAGTTCGTCGAGATGTTCAAGGCGCCGATCAAGATGCTGCACCCGCTTCTGACCGCCACGCAGGACAACAGCTACGTCGGCACCGAGAGCGTCGGCGCCATCCCCTACCAAGGGATCGTGCTCGCTCATTCGAACGAGGCTGAATGGCAGAGCTTCAAGAACAACAGGAACAACGAGGCCTTCATCGACCGCATCTGCGTCGTGAAGGTGCCCTATTGCCTGCGGTCGTACGAGGAAGGGGAGATCTATCAGAAGCTGCTGCAGACGAGTGACCTGTCGAAGGTGCCGTGCGCGCCGGGCACGCTCGAGATGCTGTCGCAGTTCTGCGTTCTGTCGCGCCTGAAGGAGCACGAGAATTCGAACCTGTTCTCGAAGATGCGCGTCTACAACGGCGAGAACCTGAAGGACGTCGACCCTAAGGCCAAGTCGATGCAGGAGTATCGCGACGTCGCCGGCGTCGACGAGGGCATGACCGGCGTCTCCACGCGCTTCGCCTTCAAGGTGCTGTCGGAGACCTTCAACTTCGATATCGAGGAGGTGGCCGCCGATCCGGTGCACCTCATGTACGTGCTCGAGCAGTCGATCCGCCGCTCGCAGTTTCCGGAAAGCACGGAGAAGCAGTATATCGACTTCATCAAGAGCGAGTTGGCGCCGCGCTACGCCGAGTTCATCGGCAACGAGATCCAGAAGGCCTATCTCGAAAGCTACGGCGACTACGGCCAGAACCTGTTCGACCGCTACGTCGCCTACGCCGACGCCTGGGTCGAGGATCAGGATTTCAAAGACCCCGATACCGGCCAGCTGTTCGACCGCAAGATGCTGGACCAGGAGCTGTCGAAGATCGAGAAGCCGGCGGGCATCGCCAACCCCAAGGACTTCCGCAACGAGGTCGTCAAGTTCGCGCTCCGCTCGCGGGCCGCGGCCGGCGGCAAGAATCCGTCCTGGACCTCCTACGAGAAGATCCGGGAGGTTATCGAGAAGCGCATGTTTTCCCAGGTCGAAGACCTGCTGCCGGTGATCAGCTTCTCGACCAAGGGCGACAAGGAGACCGAGAAGAAGCACGGCGAGTTCGTCAACCGCATGGTCAGCCGCGGCTACACGTCGCGCCAGACGCGGCGGCTGGTCGAATGGTACATGCGCGTGAACAAGGCAGGCTGAGTTACGCGGCATGAACTTCGTCGACCGGCGGCTCAACCCGAAAGGCAAGAGCCACACCAACCGGCAGCGGTTCGTGCGCTTGGCGCGCGAGACCCTGAAGGAAGCCGTGGTCCGCTCGATCAAGGAGCGCGCGCTCGGCGATGTCGACACCAAGGAAACCGTCAACATCCCCCGGCAGCGCATCCAGGAGCCGCGCTTCCGCCACGCCTCGCGCGGCGGCAATCGCGAGCATGTGCTGCCGGGCAACAAGGAGTTCGTCCAGGGCGACACGCTGCCGAAGCCGAGCGAGGACGAGGCGGGCGGCGGCGGTCGCGATGCGAGCGATCAGGGAGAAGGCGAGGACAATTTCCAGTTCACGCTGAGCCGGGACGAGTATCTCGACATCCTGTTCGAGGAACTGGAGCTGCCGGATCTCGCCAAAACGATGCTGAAGGAGGCGACGGCCCTGCGCACGACGCGTGCAGGCTTCAGCGCCAGCGGCGCGCCCTCCAACCTCAATCTCGTCCGCACCATGCGCCACAGCTTGGCGCGGCGCATCGCGCTGCATCGCCCGAAGCAAGGCGAACTTGCCGAGATAGAAGCCGAGATTTCCCGGCTACGGGCGCAGGCGAGCCGCACGGCGGCAGAGCTGCGCCGACTGGCGGAGCTGGTCGAGCGCCACGAGCGGCTCGCGAAACGGACCAAGTACATCGCCTTCATCGATCCGATCGACCTACGTTACAACCGCTATGAGCCGACGCCGAAGCCCAATGCCCAGGCGGTCATGTTCTGCCTGATGGACGTGTCGGCCTCCATGAGCGAATACATGAAGGATCTCGCCAAGAGGTTCTTCCTGCTGCTCCACCTCTTCCTGACTCGGAAGTACGAGCATGTCGACATCGTCTTCATCCGCCACACGTCGGAGGCCAAGGAGGTGGACGAGGAGACGTTCTTCCGCAGCACGGAGACCGGCGCCACGGTCGTCTCGACCGCGCTCGCGGAGATGCGCCGCATCGTCGCCGAGCGCTATCCGGTCAACGAATGGAATATCTACGCTGCTCAGGCCTCGGACGGCGACAACTACGGCAACGACAGCGAGCTCTGCAACCAGATCCTCCAGGAGGAGCTGCTGCCGCTGTGCCAGTACTTCGCCTATGTCGAGGTGGTGGACGAGCGGGAGGCCGGCATGTTCCGCTCCGAGGCCAACGCCAGCTCCCTCTGGCGCGCCTACAAGCTCGTGGCGGACGTCAACCGGAATTTCGCCATGAAGCGGGTGTTCTCGAAGGCCGACATCTTCCCCGTGTTCCACCAGCTGTTTTCCAAGGCACGCAAGGTCGCATGAGCGTCCCGATGTCCGTCGCCGTCAGTCCCCGCCCCGCAGGTTGTCTGCTCTACGAGAGCGGCGAATGGACGTTTGACACGCTCAAGCGCACCTATGACGCCATCGAGGAGATCGCGCTCGGCGAATTGGGCCTCGACATCTATCCCAATCAGATCGAGCTGATCAGCTCCGAGCAGATGCTGGATGCCTATTCCTCGATCGGCATGCCCGTGCTCTACAACCATTGGTCGTTCGGCAAGCGCTTCGCCCGCGACGAGAAGCTCTATCGCAAGGGCTACACCGGACTGGCCTATGAGATCGTCATCAACTCCGATCCGTGCATCTCCTACATGATGGAGGAGAATACCATGACCATGCAGGCGCTGGTCATGGCGCACGCGGCCTTCGGCCACAACCACTTCTTCAAGAACAACTACCTGTTCAGGGAGTGGACGGACGCGGAAGGCATTCTCGACTATCTCAACTTCGCCCGGACCTACGTCGCGCGCTGCGAGGAGAAGCATGGCATCGCCGCGGTCGAGCGCATCCTCGACGCCGCCCATGCGCTCATGGACCACGGCGTCAACCGCTACGGCCGCCGGCCTCGCCCCAGCCTGGTAGAGGAGGAGAAGCGGGCCGAGGCGCGCCGCCGGCACCAGCGCGAGACCTACAACGATCTCTGGCGCACCGTTCCGGCGAAGGCGAAGCGCGAGGGCGCCAAGGCGGCGGCCGCGGAAGCTGATGCCGGCCGCCTCCGCCTCGGCCTGCCGGAAGAGAACCTGCTCTACTTCATCGAGAAGTTCTCGCCGCGGCTGAAGGACTGGGAACGCGAGCTCGTGCGCATCGTGCGCAATATTGCCCAGTACTTCTACCCGCAGAAGCAGACCAAGATGATGAACGAGGGCTGCGCCACGTTCGTCCACTACAAGATCATGAACCGCCTCTACGATCTCGGAAAGATCGGCGAGGGCGCGATGCTGGAGTTCATCGCCAGCCACGCCAATGTCCTGACCCAGCCGGATTTCGACGACCCCCGCTATTCCGGCATCAATCCCTATGCGCTCGGCTTCGAGATGATGTGCGACATCGAGCGCATCGTCATTGACCCGACCGAGGAAGATCGCGCAAGCATGCCGCAGATCGCCGGCAACGGCGACGTCATGGGCACGCTCAAGACCGCCTGGGCGCAGTTCCGCGACGATGCCTTCGTCGCCCAGTATCTGAGCCCGCACCTGATCCGCAAGCTGCGCCTCTTCAAGCTCGCCGACGAGGAGGAGGAGCCGCACTACCGCGTCGACGCCATTCACGACGAGCGCGGCTACGACCGTGTACGCCGGGCGTTGGCACGGCAGTACGATCCAGGTCTGCGGGATCCCAACATCCAGGTGACCGATGTCGACCTGAAGGGCGACCGGCGGCTCCTCCTCACCCACCGCCTGCACAGCGACGTGCCGCTCTTCGAACAGGATGCACAGGCGGTCCTAGCTTACATCGCCGACCTCTGGGGCTACGACGTGCATCTGTACGGCATCGGGGCCGACGACGAGCAGCGCTACGCCTACGAGGCCTCGCCGCGCGGCTGAGGCGATGTACCGGCCGTTGCGGCGGAGGAATCTCTGGTCCTGCCGATTGTTTAACGTTACATTTGGTGCATGGAGCCGGAACGTCCGACCGTCGGAGTCATTTGGCCGGGAAAGCTGGATGCTCGCTACGAATGGGCGCAGCTGGAGGCATGGCTGTGCGCACATGGTCTCCGGATTTCGGTCGAAACGGTGGAGTCGCCCAGTGATGGGCTGCACGATCTCGGGTCATTGCGGGCGACGGGAGCAACGGAGGCGCTCGTGGCGGCGGCATCGTCTCTCCGCTCCGCCAACTGCAGCGCGGTTATCTGGGCTTGCACGAGCGGCAGCTTTGTCGATGGCCTGCAGCAGGCGCGTCGGCAGGCAAGGCTCATATCCGAGGCGGCAAGCGCGCCGGCCACCAGCGCGTCCCTCGCCCTGGTTGCGGCGACCGCGGCACTGCAGGCATGCGACATCGATCTGCTCAGCCCCTATCCACAAGACGCGACGGATCGTCTCCTCGGGTTCCTGAGCGAAGCCGGGCTAACCGTGGTCGAGTGCCAAACCCTGGGGTGTGCGGACGGGACCGCTTCGAACAACCTCGCACTCCCGGAGGCGTCGTCGCTCTTTCGATCGCGGATGTCCGCGTCTCGGCGGCCGCTCGTCATTCCGGACACAGCCATCAACTCACTTGAGGTCGTCGGCCGGCTGGAGGCGGAACTCGACCGACCAGTTATCACGGCGAACCAGGCGAGCATTTGGCACGGGCTTGCGCTTGCCGGCTTCCACGCCGACATCGCGGCGGCCGGCAGCTTGTGGCGTGCGGCATGCCGCGGGGAACAAGAGCCGGCGGTTTCATGATCAATTGGGAGTATCTTGCGGCCCTCGATTTCTCGGTGCTGTGGGTGTACCGCCTGCCGCTTCTCAAGGGCCTTGCGGTAACGCTGGTGTTGACGCTGCTGTCGAGCGTCATGGGCGCGGTCGCCGGCACCGTTCTTGCGATCGTCAGCCAGCTGCGCCCGCGGCCGCTTCGCGTCCTGGTCGCGGCCTATGTGGAGCTCTGGCGCAATACGCCGCTGATCGTCCAGCTCGTCTGGTTTCACTTCGCGCTTCCCACGCTGACCGGCATTCCGACAACCGTCTATGTGAGCGGTATTCTTGTCCTGACGCTCAACGTGACGGCCTATTTCACCGAGATCATCCGGGCGGGAATCGAGGCCATCGATCGCGGTCAGCACGAAGCAGCGATGGCCCTTGGGCTGCCCTTCCAGGTGCGCTGGCGCAAGGTCATCCTGCCGCAGGCCGTCCGCGTGATGATTCCGCCGCTGGCTAGCCTGGTGATCAGCCTCCTCAAGGCCACAGCGATCCTCTCCGTCCTGACGATCAATGAGCTCATGCGCGTGACCGTCCAACTGAGCAACTACACGTTCAAGCCGGTGGAGCTCCTGACGGCCGTGGCGGTCGTCTACGTCATTGCCGGCGTCCTTCTCAGCCGCTTGTTTCGATTCATCGAGGGGCGGCTTTGGTTGCCGAGCCACTGAAGGCAAGGGCGGAATGCAGGAGGGCGTGGTGCTGACGCATGATTCTTGCCAGGCCGGCGGCGCGGGAGGCTCCCGATGACGTACGACTGGCACGTCCTGGTACAGTACCATCTGATGCTCCTCGAAGGGCTTCAGGCAACCATCCTGATCACGCTTACCGCCCTCGGAACGGGTCTCGTTCTCGGTCTCGGCTTGTGCGCGGCAAGCCTGCGCCGGCGCGGGTGGCTGTATCTGTCTGCGCGGACGTATATCGATTTGCTCCGCACCGTGCCGGAGATGGTGCTGATATTCTGGGTGTATTTCTGCTTCCCTCCGCTTCTGGATTGGACCTTGTCGGGCATCGCATCGGGCACGCTGGCGCTGTCCCTCGTCGCTGCCGCCTACCTCTCCGAGATCCTGCGCGCCGGAATCGAATCGCTGCCGAAGGGACAGACCGACGCTGCGCACGCCCTCGGGCTTGGGTTCTACGCACGCTGGCGCTTCATCATCCTGCCGCAAGCGGTCCGCCGGATGATGCCGGCTTTCGTCAACTACCTCACGGAGCTGCTCAAGAACTCCACGCTGCTCTCCGCGATCGGCGTCGGCGAGCTCGTCTATCAGGCGAGCACGGCGGGAGCGCAAACCTTCCGCTACATGGAGTTCCTCAGCGCCATCGGCATCGGGTTCTTCGTCGTGATCTTCCCGCTGAGCCTCTATGTTCGGCAGGCCGAGAGCAGGCGCATTCGCACCCGCCGATAGTCGCGCGCTCGCACCGGCGGCATTGACTCGATCGCTGCGGATCACGTAAGCTCATTTAACGTTACATCATAAACTGGGGAGAAACGCTCATGGGACGCATTCTGGCCCTTGCGGTCGCGGTGATCGGCCTTGGCTGGTCCTGGGCCGCGCCGGCAGGCGCACAGGAGAATACGATTCAGAAGATCAAGGATGCTGGCACCTTGAAGGTCGCAATGGCCGAGTCGCTGCCGATGCAGTTCAAGGATCCGGCGGCCGGCACCTGGCAGGGCTACAATGTGGATATGGCCAACGACCTAGCCCAGATACTGGGCGTGAAGCTGGAGATCGTTGACGCGACCTGGCAGACGCTCATCCCCGGCCTGATGGCTGGCCAATACGACATCGTTATGGTCGACATGTGGGCGACGCCGGAACGGGCGCAGACGGTGGCGTTCACCGACGCCTATAACGTCTATGGCTGGTCGGTAATGGTTCGGGAAGGCTCGGACTATCGGACCTGGGAGGATCTCGACAAGGAGGGTATCACCATATCGGTGCTCTCGGGAACGGCGGATGAGCAGACCGCGAAGCGGGTATTCCCGAAGGCCACCGTGCAGGGGCTCGTCTCGGAGAACGTGAACGCTCCCCGCCTCGAGGTCGCCGCCGGCCGCGCCGACGCGCATGTGACGGACCTGCTCAACATCAAGATCTTCATGGCGCAGAATCCGCAGGCGAAGGTCCGCATTCTGCAGGAGGATCGGATCATGAGCCCCACTGGCCTCGCTTATGCGATCCGGCCCACCGACTACCACTTCCTCAACTTTCTGAACGTGTGGATCGCCTCGCGCCGCGACTCCGGAGCCGCTGACGATCTGCGCAAGAAGTGGATCAGCGATTTCAAGTGGCCGACGCAGTAGGGGAGCAGGGGGATATGGCCAAGCTGGAGTTCGTCCGCGTCGGTCTTCGCAAGAGGGGCATATCGACGAAGCTGCGCCTGCGCTGGGACCGCTCGCCGCGGACCTGCGAGGCGGTGGCGTCGCGCCTGCCGATCGAGAATCAGGTCTGGCATGCGAAGTATGCCAACAACGAGATCTACACGCTGGTGCCGATGTTCGGGCAGCCGCCGCTCGGCGAATGGAGATGCCTCTATCCGGGGCCGGGCGACCTCATGTACATACCGATCGAATCGGGGTTCTTCCTGCCGCCGGGATCGCCTCCCATGGACACGTCGCACGGCCTGATCGATATCGCCTATTTCTACGAACGCGGAAACAACCTGATCGGCCCGGGTGGTGTGGCGCTGGGCAACATCTTCGCGACCGCGGCCTCGATCGAGGAACTCGACAAGATGGCCGCGGCCTGCTCCGATGTCTGGTTCGCGGGTGCCATCGGCGAGCAGATGTACGTGGAGGCGGCCTGATGGGCGTCGCCTGCATGCGACCTCTATGATGCCGCCGCTCGGGAGAAGGCGGTGACCGTCGACTGCCACGTGAACATCTGGGAGGATCGCCATGTCCGCCCCAGCTTCGCGGCGCAGCTCGGCCGCGTGCGACCCGGCAGCGTCGGTCTCAAGGCCGATGCGGACACGCTGTACGAGGCGATGGCGGCGGTTGACTGCGCCATTGTCTTCGCCCTCCGCTACGGCGATTCGATCGGCATCGAGAGCGACGACGAGACGACCGCGGCCGCCGTCGCCAAGTATCCCGACAAGTTCGTGGGCTTCGCCTATGTCGATCCGCGCCGGCCGTCCTATCTCGATGAGCTGCGGCACGGCGTGGAGACGCTCGGGCTGCGCGGCGTGAAATACGGTCCGATCTACAACGGCGTCCACCTCGAGGACCCGCGGATGGTCCCGGTCTATGAATATTGCCTCGCCCATGATCTGCCACTGACCCTGCATATGGGCACGACCTACACCGCGCAGAGCCCCATCGACCTCGGCCGGCCGATTCACGTCGAGCCGGTCGCCCGCCGCTACCCGGAGCTGACGATCGTCATGGCCCATCTGGGCCATCCCTGGTACGAGGAGTGCATCGCGGTCGCCCGGAAGCAGCCGCGCGTCTTCGCCGAGATTTCGGCGCTGCACTACCGGCCCTGGCAGTTCTACAACATGCTGATCACCGCCCAGGAATACCGGGTGGTCGACAAGCTGTTCTTCGGCACCGATTTCCCCTTCGCGAAGGTCGGGGAATCGCTGGAGGGGCTGCGGAGCGTGAACAATCTTGTCGCAGGAACGCAGTTGCCGCGGGTGGCTCAGGAAGCGATCGACAGGATCGTTCATTCCGATCCGTTGCAGCAGTGGTGGCGCGGCACCCCTCCGCGTCCCGGTCGGAGAGGATGATCCCCGAGGGATGACTCGCCAGGGTATTGCGTCGCCGCCAGATCGGGATGTCCTGCCGCAGCCATGTGGAGTCGGACGTATCGTGCGCATCCATCGGCTCTTGTCCGGCCCCGCGCGGCGGGCGAGCGGGCGATGAAGGGGCGGAAACCGGCCACCCGTCAAACGGTGACGTTGCGCGACGTGGCGCGCGCCGCTGGCGTGTCGGTGATGACGGTCTCCAACTTCATGAACGGAAAATTCCAGTTCATGGGAAAGACGACGCGTCAGCGGGTGGCGCGTGCCGCCGAGCGGCTGGACTACCGGCCGTCCGCGAATGCGCGCGGCCTGCGCCGCGCGGAGCGTCGCTCCATCGGCATGGTCGTCATCGACGATCAGCCCGCCTACCTCACCGACCCCTTCATCACCTACGTCGTGGCCGGCCTCAGCAATTTTCTCAGCAGCCACGGCTACGCCCTGGTGCTGCAGGGGCTGTCGCCGCGCCAGCTCGCCGCCTCGCCGATCGTCACCGACGTGCTGACCGACGGAATCTGCGTCATGCTGTCGGGCAGCGATGCGGTGCGCCGCACCTGCCTCGGGCAGCTGCTCGAGCTACGCCAGCCGGTTGTCGCCTTTCAGGAGAAGCCGCCGCGCAAACAGGCGGATCTCTGCGTCATCTGCCAGGACGACCGCCGCGGCGGCGAGCTGCTGGGCGCGCACCTTACCGCCAAGGGTGCCCACCGCCTCGCCATGCTCGTCCCGCATCTCATCTGGCCGGCCATCCGAGAGCGCGAGGCCGGCATCCGACGGGCGATCACGGCGACTGGCGCGGATGCGCGCCTCGAGTTCCTCGACTGCGGCGACGTGTCCATGCCCGAGACCCAAAGCGCGCTGGCGCGCTACATCAAGACCCATGGCCTGCCCGACGCCGTGGTCGCCGGCAACGATCAGATGGGCATCGCGGCCCTCAAGCTCTTTCGCGAGCAGGGCGTCGCGGTGCCTGGTCGTGTGCTGGTGACCGGCTTCAACGCCTTTGAGTTCTGGCACTATTCCGACCCGCTGCTGACCACCGTGCGATCGGCTGCCTATGAGATCGGCGTGAAGGGCGGCGAGGCGATGGTCGATCGGCTGCAGCGCGGCGCCTTCCGCGAGCGCGGTATCGTGCTGCCGGTCGAGCTGCTGCTGGGCGGGTCCACCTGACGACCCGACTTGGTGATCGACGGCAACAGGACGTACGGGAGCACGACAGATGATCGAGGCCAAGTCCGGCTTTCAGGGCGTATATCCGATGGTGTACGCGCTCTTCGGCCCGGATGGGTCGCTCAATCGTCCGGCGGTGCGGCGGCAGGTCGAGACGATGCTGGTCGGCGGCGTCCACGGCCTCGCCGTTCTCGGCTTGGCGAGCGAAGTCCACAAGCTCTCCACCGCGGAGAGGCACAGATTGATGGAGTGGGTGGCGGAGGACGTCGGCGGGCGCCGGCCGCTCGCGGTGACGGTGGCGGAGGTTTCCATCGAGGGGCAGATCGAGTTCGTCAGGGCCGCCGCCGACGTCGGCGCGCAATGGGTCATCCTGCAGCCGCCGCCCGTCAAGGGCGTGCCGGAGCTCGAACTCGTCCGCTTCTTCGGTGCGGTGGCCGACAAGTCGGTGCTTCCGGTCGCCATCCAGAACGCGCCCGAATATCTCGGTGTCGGCCTGTCCGCCGAAGGGCTGAAGAGCCTCAACCGCAACCATCCGAATGTAAGCATCCTGAAGCTTGAGGCGACCGCGGTCGCCGTGCGGCGCATCCTCGATGCCACGGACGGCGGGTACGATGTCTTCAACGGCCGGGGCGGCATCGAAATCGTCGACACGATCCGGGCCGGCGGAGTGGGAATCATTCCCGGCGGCGAGTGCTTCGACGTGCTGGCGCGGATATTCGACCTGATGTCGAGCAGCGATGACGGCCGGCAGACCGAGGCGGAGAGGCTCTATGAGCGCGTCCTGCCGCTGCTCGTCTTCCTCATGGACTCCATCGACAACTTCCTCGTGTATGGCAAGCAGGTCCTGGGCCAGCGGCTGGGACTTCCGCAGCGGGACGTACGGCCGCCCTTCACGCCGCCGACGCCGTTCGGCCTCGAGCTGGCGAATCTCTACGCCGCGCGCCTCGGACGGCTTGCGGGGCCGGCCTAAAGAATCGCTCGAAGGCAAGGGACATCGACCTCATTGGGAGGGGCGACCATAGAGTCGCCCCTACACGCCCCCGGCCGTTTCGCGATAGGGTGTCGCGATGCGCCGGTCCCGCCGCCTGAGGAGATACGCCACCGCATTCCTGCTCGGCGCCGCCATGCTGGCGGTGGCCGTCTGGTCGGCTTTGCCCACGCTCGTCGAACGCAGTCTGCTCGACCGGCTGCGCGAGGCCGGCTTCGCCGACTCCAGCCTGGACGTCAGGTCGGTCGGCCTGAGCGAGGCGCGGATCGACGACCTTCGCCTGGGCGCCGGCGGTGAAGTCACCGCTGGTGAGATCATCGCCGCCTATGACCTCGATTTCGTCGACTTGCGCCTCACAAGCGTGACGCTGCGCGACCTGCGGGTTGCGGGCCGGCTCGATGCGGACGGCCTTTCCTTCGGCAGTTTGGTTGGCAAAGGCGAGGCAGGCGGTACATTCGTCGATGCGGCCCTGCTGCAATCGATGCCGCCGATGTCGATCGAGAGCGGCCGCATCGACCTGGCCACGCCCTACGGTCCGGTCACCCTCCCGCTCCGGGGCGAGGCCTCGCCGCAGCCGGACGGAACGATCCAGGCCGCGATCGCGCTGGAGTTGCAGTCGGCGAACGTTGGCGCGCGCGGCGACCTCGCACTCCTGCTGGGGACGGACAGCATTGGCGCGGACTTGCGCATCGCGGAGGGCACGGCCGCTGCCGCGGACGGCCTGTCGATCGCCTTCTCGGGGCAGGCACGGCTGGACTGGCAAGCGGCCGGACGACCGCGGATCTCCGCCGAACTCGCGCTGGCGCAAATAGCGGTCGCCGAGGGCGCGTTCCCTTCGGGGGAACTGTCGGTCGACGCGACGGAAACCGAATGGTCTGCGCGGATCGTGCTCGCCGGTGCGGACCAGTCGTCCGATCTGCGCGCCGACCTCATCGTCGCCGATCCCTACGCGATGCCGCACCTGGAGGCCGCGACCACGCTAACGGCCGCAGCTGATGCCTGGATCTGGCCGGCGCTGGGCCTGCCGCAGCCGCGGGCCGGGACGGCGCATCTCGCGCTGCGGCTCGCCGGCCCGCTGCCGGAAGGCCTGGCGGACGTGTCGGTCGACGATCCCGGAGATGTGCTCCGCCTGCTGGCTGCCGGCGACGTCCAGGGCACGGCTGACCTCGCGCTCGGCGATCTCGCTTTCCCGGATACCCTGACGGTCGCATCGGCCGCCGCACAGGCCGATATCCGCGCCGCCGTCGGCGTCGTGACGATCGAACCGCGCACGGATCTGCATGCCGCAGCGACGATCGCGCCGGCGTTCCTGGAGTCGTTCCGCATCCCGGCCGCGCTGACACGCCTTCTCGCCCAGCCCCTGACGGGCGACGTTGCGTTCAAGGAGCCGCTGCGGCTTGTCGCCGGCGAGGGCGGGATCACGGCCGGCAGCGCGTTCGGATTGAGATTGACCGCCGGCTCCGATGCCATGCTCGACGTCCGGTTCGATGGGCAGGCCGTCCTGTCCGATGGGTTGGCGGTGGAGGAGGTCGACAGCCGGATTCAAGCCGCCGGCACCTTGCCCGACATGGCCATCGGCGACCTGACGGCTGCCGGCATCGATCTCGACATCGATGCCGCGCTTGGCATGGCCGACGGCCGGCTGTCCATCCGGCTGATGGAGGCGGGAACGGCGACCGTCCGCCACCTCACCGGTCCGCCGCTGGTCGGCGCGGTGAAGGAACTCGCGATTCCTCTCGCACCGGCCGATGCGCCACTCGTCACCCTCGATCTGCGGGACGGCGGCGTGTCGCATGTCGCCTACGACCTGACGCTGGTCACCATCAAGGCGACGGCGCCGCTGCTTGTCGGCGGGCCGAAGCCGCTGCCGGTCGGACTGACGCTTCCGGACAGCCGGTGGGTCGGCAGCTGGAACGGCGAGGATGGGCACCGCGGCACGGTCAAGCTGGCCGATGGCGCCCTGGCGTTTCCAAGCCTCGGTGTCTCGGCGCAAGGGCTGCAGGCGGATGTCTCTCTCGCGCCGGAGAAATCGACCGCCGATCTGCGCGTCGCCAGCATCGCCGCGTCCGGCAAGCCGCCGCCGATCGTGCCGCTTGCGCTCGTCGGCAAGGCGGACATGGCCGGCGGGCGCCTGACCTTCGCCGGCACCATCGCCGACAAGGCCAAGCGCATCAGTCTCTCGGTTGCGGCGGAGCATGCGCTCGATGCCGGCGCCGGCAGGGCGACCCTGAAGATGGCGCCGCTCGTTTTCGCTCCCGGCGGGTTGCAGCCGCGCGACATCGCACCGGCGGCCGGCGCCGGCATCGAGGAGGCGAGTGGACGGGCGGCCGTCGGCGGCACCATCCGCTGGGACGGCGGCAAGCTGTCGTCGAACCTGAAGCTGCTGCTGCAGGATATCTCCTTCCGGTCGCCGCAGCTCGATGTCCTCGGCCTCAACAGCGTCGTCGAGATCGACAGCCTCGCGCCGTTCACGACCCGGCGGTCGCAGCAGCTATCCGCGGGACTCGTCGATGTCGGCCTGCCGCTCAGCGACGTGCTCGCGGCTTTCCGCATCGATCCCGGCCTGCAGCTCGTCATCGAGAGCGCGCGACTCTCGCTCGCCGGCGGTGATGTCACGCTTCCGCCTGTCGCCTTGAGCCTCGCGCAGCCGCAGGCCGAGCTGGCGCTCGCCGTCGATCGCGTCGACATCGCCCGCCTGCTGGAGCTGGCGCAGATCGAAGGGCTGAGCGCGACCGGCAGCCTCGGCGGCCGGATACCTGTCCGCATCGACCCGGATGGCCTCGTCATCCGCGACGCCCTGCTATCGGCGAGCGGACCGGGCACGCTGCGCTACGCGCCGGCGACGACGCCGGCGGCGCTCCTGGGCGGCGGCGAAAGCGTCGACCTGGCGCTGCAGGCGCTGAGCAACTTCCAATACAGCGATCTGACCTTGACCGTGAGTCGCGAGGCAGGCGGCGACACCGTCGCCCTCATGCAGGTCAAGGGCCGCAACCCGGATTTCTATGGCGGCCATCCCGTGGAATTCAATCTCAACGTCTCCGGCAAGCTGGACCAGATCCTCAATCGCGGCCTCGCCGGCTATCGGATTCCCGATACCATCCGCGAGAGGCTCGATGATTTCGGCGAATAGCCGGGAATGGCTTTACGGCCCGCAACGATCGGTTCATGCTCGGTTCAGGCGGACCGATGCAGAGTGGGGCCGCTATGAAGGATGCATCGTCGGAACCCGCGTTCTGCAAGAGGAGCAATATCGTGGCGCCCTGTTCCCGGCTCGGTCGCATGACGCGGGCGGCAGCTTTCGCAATGACGGCATTGGCGCTCGTCGCCTGCCAGCCGACTGTCAAGGTCGAGGCGCCGGACAAGCCGATCGTCATCAACCTTAATGTCAAGATCGAGCAGGAGGTTCGTGTGAAGATCGACCGGGAGGTCGAGGACCTCCTGAAGACTCAGCCGGATCTGTTCTGACTCATGGTGCTCGCGATGACGCGTTCGTTGCACATTCCTTCGAAGCAGTTCCTCGCCGTGGCGCTGCTGGTCCTGGCCATGCTGGGGAGCATGGCGACGGCGGCCTGGTCGGCGCCGCTGGATGATGCCAAGGCGGCCGGCCTCATCGGCGAGCGGCCCGATGGCTATGTCGCGGCCGTGCAGTCCAACCCGCCGCCGGATATCGCCCGGCTCGTGCAGGAGGTCAACGCCAAGCGTCGTGCCGCGTATGAGGACATCGCCGCCAAGCAAGGCGTGCCGCTCGAGCAGGTCGGCGCGCTCACCGCGGAGAAGATCAGGGCTCAGGCGGGCCCCGGCGAATATTTCATGACTCCGGGCGGCTGGACGCAGAAGTGACCCTGCCGAAGGCGGCAAACGGACCACTACGTCCGCTGCCCGCCCTGAAGCGGCGAGAAGCGCACCGGCAGGTGGCGCGTGCGGTGGAGGTTTCCCTGCGCGTCCTTTTCGATCAGCATCAGGTCCTGTGCGCCCGCCGACGGCCCGATCGGCGCGACCATCCGGCCGCCGGGCTTGAGCTGCGCGAGAAGCGGCGGCGGCAGATGGTCGAGCGCTTCCTTGACCAGGATAGCGTCATAGGGCCCATGCTCGGCCCAGCCGAAATAGCCATCATCGGCCTTCACCACGACGCTCCGGTAGCCGAGTCGCTTGAGCCGCTCGGCGGCCGTCGCGGCCAGCGGCTCGATCACCTCCACGCTATAGACCTCCGCCCCGAGCTCCGCGAGCAGCGCGGCCTGGTAACCGGAATCGGTCCCGGTTTCGAAGACCGTGTCGCCGGGCTCCACCTTCAGGAGATGCGTCATCAGCGCGGCGATGAAGGGCTGCGTCAGGTTCTGCTCGAAATCTATGGGAAGCGGGACGTCCTCGTAGGCATAGGGCGCAAGTTCGGGCGCGACGAATTCATGCCGCGGCACCTTGTCCATGGCCGCCAGCACGCGCGCGTCGATCTCGCGGACGCCGGTGATCTCGCCGGAGACGAGGGCCTCCATCCGGATCACCTCCACCATGCGCGCCCGCACCGCATCGAAGGCGGGCTTTTCCTGGGAATGCACGGGGGCGACGAGAAGCGACAACGACAGGACGCAAAGAAGAAGACGGAATCGCATGGCGTACTCCGCTCGGGCGTGCTCGAATGGACATTCAAGCACAGCCGCCGCCGGGCCGGAAGGCGACATGTCCGCTGCGGAGGGCCGATCGGCCGGAAGCGCTCCGCCGGCATCGCGGATCGCCAGCGGCGGGAGCCCTCGCCGTGATCGTCCTGTTCACCGACTTCGGCCTGGCGGGGCCCTACACGGGTCAGATGAAGACGGTACTGTACGCTGCCGCTCCGGGCGTGCCGATCGTCGATCTCTTCGCCGATGCGCCGGCGGGAAATCCGAAGGCGGCCGCCTATCTGCTCGCCGCCTACGCCCCCTGGTTCGACAGCGGCACGATCTTCCTTTGTGTCGTCGATCCCGGCGTCGGCGGCGCGCGGCCGGCGGTGATCGTGGAGGCCGACGGCCGCCTCTTCGTCGGCCCCGGCAATGGCCTGTTCGAGATCCTGCTGCGCCGGGCGGCAACAGCACGCGTGCGGGAGATCGCCTGGCGGCCGCCGCGGCTGTCCGCCACCTTCCACGGCCGCGACTTCTTCGCTCCTGTCGCCGCCATGCTGGCCCGCGGCGAACAGGTGCCGGGAGAGGCGTGCGATCCAGCCTGGGCGCGTCACCCCGGCTGGCCCGACGATCTCGCGGAGATCGTCTATATCGATCACTACGGCAACGCGATGACCGGCCTGCGCGCCAGCGCCGTCCCTGCCGACGCGAGGCTGTCGATCGCCGGCCGAACGGTTGCGGCCGCCCGCACCTTCGGCGATCGCCCGCCCGGCGAGGCGCTTTGGTACGTCAATGCCAACGGCCTCGTCGAGATCGCCGTCAATCAGGGCCGCGCCGACCGGACGCTCGGCCTCGCCATCGGCAGTCCCGTTGTCCTGCCGGGCCAGGCGCGGATGACATCGGCCGCGAAGCCGCCGCGGCCGAAGCCCCGGAAGCAGGCGCCGCAGCCCGCAGGAGGCGGCAACAAGCGTCTCGCCGACCAGACCCGCAAGATTCTCGGCAAGCACTACGCCGCCAAGTACCGCGTCAAGTAAGTCGCTGCAGGGTCAGTGCGCCGCGCCCGTGCCGATCGTCCACCGCCCCAGCAGCGCGCGTTCCTCCGTCGTCATGCCCGTGCGGTTGCCGAGCGGCATGGAGTGGGTCCGCACGGCCACGCGCAGGATCTGGTCGGCATAGCGCTCGATCTCCTCGGGGGAATCGAAGGCGATGCCCTTCGGCGGCGCCTTGAAGCCGGCGTCGGACGGCGCGGCGGAATGGCAGGCGACGCAGCGGTTCTGAATGATCGGCAGGATCTCGGCCGTGGCCGCCGGCGGTCCGCCTGCGGCATCCTCGCCATGGCCGATCTGATCCATGCTGACGACGACCAGCAAGACGGCGATGCCCGCCGCATAGACGAGCAGCCAGTCGATCCAGTTGCCGCGGCGGCCCGCGTCGTTGAGGTTGTGGTAGTGCCGCACGAGCGCGCCGATGACGAGGATCGCGGCGAAGAACAGCCAGGCGTGAGGCTGCTCGAACAGCATCGGATAGTGGCTGCTGACCATGGTCAGCACGACCGGCAGGGTCAGGTAGTTGTTGTGGAGGGAGCGCTGCCGCGCCTGCCTTCCGAGCGCCGGATCGGGCGCTTCGCCGGCCGTCAGCGCGGCCACGGCCTTCTTCTGATTGGGAATGATGACGAAGAAGACGTTGGCCGACATGATCGTGCCGAGCAGCGCGCCGACATGGAGGAACGCCGCCCGGCCGCTGAACATGTGGGTGAAGGCAAGCGCGAAGCCGGTCGCCAGCAGGAACACGGCCGCCGCCAGCCATCCCGTGCGCCGGCCGAGCGGTGATCTGCAGAGCGCATCGTAAACGAGCCAGCCGACGACCAGTCCGCCGATGCTCAGGGCGATCGCCTGCGCCGGCGAGAGCGCCATTACCCGCGGGTCGATCAGGAAAGTGCCGGCTTCGACGTAGTAGACGACGCAGAGCAGCAGGAAGCCGGTGGCCCAGGTGAAATAGGCTTCGTATTTGAACCAGTGCAGCTCCTTCGGCAGTGACTCCGGCGCCACGAGATATTTCCGGGCATGGTAGAAGCCGCCGCCATGCACCATCCAGGATTCGCCGCCGACTCCCTTTGGTGCGTCCGGCGCGGCGCGCAGGCTCATGTCGAGCCAGACGAAGAAGAACGAGGTGCCGATCCAGCCGATGCCCAGCATCACATGGGCCCAGCGGAGGAACAGGTCGAGCCAGTCCAGGAGGATCGGGTCCATCGGGGCGTCTCAGGCGCGGGGCGGGGACATCCGATCGAACTCGGCCAGCGCCGCCGCCTTCCCGGTCTCCGGCAGGAAGGAGGCGGCGAAGCCGTTGCGGGCGATCTCCCGCATCGCGCTGTCGCCGAGGCCCAGCGCGGACTGGGTGGCGCGGAAGGTCTCGTTCATGTAGCCGCCGAAATAGGCGGGGTCGTCGGAATTCAGGGTCACGAACAGTCCCTTCTCCAGCATGCGCGGCAGCGGATGACGGCGGAGATCGCTCACGACGCACAGCCGCAGGTTCGACAGCGGGCAGACCGTCAGCGCCATCCGGTCGCGGGCGAGCCGCGCCGTCAGGGCCTCGTCCTCCAGCGAGCGGTTGCCGTGGTCGATGCGGTCGACGCCGAGGAGGTCCAGCGCCTCCCAGACATATTGCGGGGGCCCCTCCTCGCCGGCATGGGCGACAAGGCGCAGCCCTTCCTGCCGGGCGCGGCGGAACACCTGCTTGAATTTGCTCGGCGGGTGCCCGACCTCCGAAGAGTCGAGGCCGACGCCGATGAAACGGTCCTTGTGGGCGAGCGCCTCGTCCAGAGTCCGCTCGGCATCGGCGGCATCGAGATGGCGCAGGAAGCACATGATGAGCTGCGCGCGCAGGCCGAGCTGCGCCGCCCCGTCCTCGATCGCCCGCGACAATCCGCCGATGACGGTGGAGAAGGGGATGCCGCGCGCCGTGTGGCCCTGCGGATCGAAGAACATCTCGACATAGCGCACATTCTGCGCCCGCGCCCTGGCCAGGTACGCCCAGGCGAGATCGTAGAAGTCCTGCTCGGTCCGTAGCACCGACATGCCCTGATAATAGAGGTCGAGGAAATCCTGCAGGTTGGAGAAGCTGTAGGCCCGGCGCAGCGATTCGATCGAGTCGTAGGGCAGCGAGACGCCGTTGCGCCGCGCCAGCGCGAACATCAGCTCGGGCTCGAGGCTGCCCTCGATGTGGATGTGCAATTCGGCCTTCGGCAGCTCGTCGGTGAAGGCCGCGACATCGGCCATGCGTCCTCCTGCGTCCCGAAACGCCGCAGGGGCGACCGGCCGGTCGCCCCTGCGGCTGCTGCGCCCTGCGTCGCCTAGGACGGCAGCTTGCCCTCGACGCCCTCCGCCAGCCAGTTCATGCCGGCGATCTCGCCGTCGTTCAGCACCTGGCCGTCCTGCACCTTGAGGTTGCCGTCCTGATCCTTGATCGGGCCCTTGAAGATCGTGATCTGACCGCTCTTGATGCCGTCCTCAGCTGCCTGCGCCGCCGCCTTCACGTCGTCCGGCATGTTCATATAGGGCGCCATGACCAGCATGCCGGAGTCGAGCCCGCCCCAGACGTCACCGCTGGTCCAGGTCCCTTCCATCGCCGCTTTCACGCGCTCCACATAGTAGGGATTCCAGAAATCGACGGAGGAGGTGAGCTGGGCCTTGGGGGCGAACTGGATCATGTCGCTGGCTTGGCCGAAGCCCTGGATGCCGCGCTCTTCCGCCACCTGCAGCGGCGCCGCCGAGTCGGTGTGCTGCGCGATGATGTCGGCGCCTTGATCGATCATCGCCTTGGCGGCATCCGCCTCCTTGCCCGGATCGTACCAGCTGTTGATCCAGACGATCTTGATCCGGCCGTCCGGCCGCAAGGTGCGCATGCCCTGCATGAAGGCGTTCATGCCCATGACCACTTCCGGGATCGGCACCGAACCGATGTAGCCGATGATGCCCGACTTCGAGAGCCGGGCGGCGATGACGCCCTGGATGTAGCGGCCCTCGTAGAAGCGGATGTTGTAGGTCGCCACATTGTCGGCCCGCTTGTATCCGGTCGCGTGCTCGAACTTCACGTCGGGGAAGTCTTCCGCCACCTTGAGCGTGGGGTTCATGAAGCCGAACGACGTGGTGAAGACGATGCCGTGGCCGGAGGCCGCCAGTTCGCGGATCACGCGCTCCGAATCCGGCCCTTCCTTCACGCTCTCGACATAGGTCGTCTTCACCTTGTCGCCCAGCGCCTCCTCGACCGCCCGCCGGCCGACATCATGCTGGTGGGTCCAGCCGAAATCCTCGACCGGCCCGACATACATGAAGCCAGCCTTGAATGGATCGGCGGCGCGCAGGATCTTGGCGCGGCCAAGCGCCGCCGTCGACGCGACGCCTGCCCCCAACAGCTTGGTGAAACTCCGTCTGCTTTTCCGCATCCCTGCCTCCTGATCGTTTCGAAATCTCTGTTACCGGCTAGTCTCCATCGGAACGGGCGGACGTGCCACAGGAATCATCCTATCCCGCGGCGTAGAACGGCCTGGCCAGGCAGGCCGGAGCGTTCAGCCTGATCCTGGCCCGGTCCGACGAGATGAAGACGAGCACGAGAATGGTCGCCAGATAGGGCAGCATGCCCAGGAACTGCGGCGGGATGCGGACGCCGCGGGCCTGCAGGGCCAGCTGCAGGATTGTCACCCCGCCGAACAGATAGGCCCCGAGCAGAAGGCGCCACGGCCGCCAGGTGGCGAAGACGACGAGCGCCAGGGCGATCCACCCGCGTCCTGCGGTCATGTTCTCGGCCCACATCGGCGTGTAGGCGAGCGACATGTAGGCGCCGCCGAGGCCCGACATGGCGCCGCCGAACGCCACGGCCGCGTAGCGGATCGCCACCACCGGATAGCCGATGGCGTGGGCGGCGTCGTGCGAATCGCCGACCGCGCGCAAGACCAGGCCGGCATGCGTGCGGTAGAGGAACCAGCTGACGCCGGCGAGCAGGGCGAAGGAGCCATAGACGAGGATGTCCTGGCGGAACAGGATCGGGCCGATCGCCGGCAGGTCGGAGAGGCCGGGAATGTTGAGTCGGGGAAGCGGCTGCAGGGCGATCCCGACATAGCCCGTGCCCATCAGCGCGGTGAATCCCACCCCGAAGATCGTCAGCGCCAGGCCGGTCGCCACCTGATTGGCCAGGAAGGTCAGGGTCAGTACCGCGAAGATCAGGGCCAGTAGCGCGCCGGCGCCCGCTGCCGCGGCGATGCCGAGCAACCCGCTGCCGGTCGCCACCGTTACCGCGAAGCCGACGATGGCGCCCGCCAGCATCATGCCCTCGACGCCGAGATTGAGGACCCCGGCCTTCTCGGTCACCAGCTCGCCGGTGGCCGCCAGCAGCAGCGGCGTCGACGCGGCGATGACCGACAGCACCACCGGGACGAGCCAGGCGAACTCGCCGCTCATGAGGCCGCTCCCGCCGTTGCCGCCGCGCCGCGCCGGCCGATCCGCAGCCGGTAGAGGATGAGCAGG
This sequence comes from Dongiaceae bacterium, assembly GCA_050180895.1. GTDB lineage: Bacteria > Pseudomonadota > Alphaproteobacteria > Dongiales > Dongiaceae > JBGPEQ01. The sequence goes on along the minus strand of JBFXDS010000009.1, from coordinate 55,527 downwards.
TCGCAGGCCAGCAGGTAGAACAGGAGGATGCCCTGGAAAATGCCGGTGACCGCGTTGGGCATTCCGAGCTCGATCTGCGCCTTCTCGCCGCCGAGATAGGACAGCGCCAGCAGCAGTCCGGCGAACAGCACGCCGACGGGATGCAGCCTGCCGAGGAAGGCGACGATGATGGCGGTGAAGCCATAACCGGGCGAGATCTGCGGCGTCAGCTGGCCGACCGGTCCTGCCACCTCGAACAGCCCGGCCAGCCCGGCGAGCCCGCCGCCTACCAGCATCGAGAACCAGATCAACCGGGACTGACTGAAGCCGGCATAGCGCGCCGCCCGCGGCGCCTGGCCGACGACCTTGAGCTGGAAGCCGATCAACGTCCGCGCCAGCAGCAGCCAGCCCAGGCCGACGACCGCGAGCGCCGCCAGCACGCCCAGATGCAGCCGCGTTCCGGCAATCAGGATTGGCGGCGTGCCGAAATCGTCGAACATGCGCGACTGCGGAAAGCCGTAGCCTTCGGGGTCGCGCCAGGGGCCGGCCACCAGATAGATCAGCAGCAGCTGCGCCACATAGGTCAGCATCAGGCTGGTGAGGATCTCGTTGGCGTTGAAGCGCGTGCGCAGGAACGCCGGGATGGCCGCCCAGGCCATGCCGCCGGCGAGGCCACCGAACATCATGGCCGGAAAGGTCAGGGGATTGCCGTCGCCATAGAGCGCCAGCCCGACGCCGCCGCCGAGGATGGCGCCGATCGTGTACTGGCCCTCGGCGCCGATGTTCCAGACATTGGCGCGGAAGCCGAGCGACAGCCCGACGGCGATCAGCACCAGCGGCGCCGCCTTGACGAACAGCTCCGGCCGCCCGGTCGCGCTCGTCAGCGGCGAAACGAAGAAGGTGTAGAGCGATTGCAGCGGGTCTTTGCCGAGCGCCGCGAAGATGACGGCGGCCGTCGCCAGCGTGAGGGCCAGCGCCAGCAGCGGCGAGGCATAGCGCCACAGCGGCGAGTGCCCGCCGCGCGGTTCAAGCCGGATGGGCATGACTCGGCCGGTTGCTCGCTTCGGGATGCGCGCCGCCCATCAGGAGGCCGATCTCCTCGACCGTGATGTCGCGGATCGGGCGCGCGTCCGACAACCTCCCCTGATAGATGACGGCGATGCGGTCGCAGATCGAGAAAATCTCGTCGAGGTCCTGCGAAATGACGAGCACCGCCGTGCCGGCATCCGCCAGATCGAGCAGCGCCTGATGGATCGCCGCGGCGGCGCCGGCATCGACGCCCCAGGTCGGTTGCGACACGACGAGGACGCCCGGCGCCTGCAGGATCTCGCGTCCGACGATGAACTTCTGGAGATTGCCGCCGGAGAGGCTGCGCGCCTCCGCCTGCGGTCCCGTCGTGCGCACGTCGAAAGTGCCGATGATCTTGCCGGCGAATCCGGCCGCCTCGCCGGTCGCGATCAGGCCGTTTCGCACGAGGCGGAGGCGCCGATGGGCGCTCAGGAACGCGTTCTCGGCGAGCGTCATGTCGCGCACCGCGCCATGGCCGTTGCGCTCTTCCGGCACGAAGGTCGCGCCGCTGATGCGCCGCAGGCCGGGGCCCAGCCGGCCCACGGGCCGTCCGTCGATCTTGAGCGCGTCGGCACGGTCGGCGAGCGATTCCCCCGAGAGCGCCGCCATCAGCTCGGTCTGGCCGTTGCCGGCGACCCCGCCGATGCCGAGGATCTCGCCGCCGGCGACGGCGAGGCTGACATCTCTGAGATCGACGCCGAACTGCTGATCCGTTCTCAGGTCGAGATTCTGCACGACGAGCCGCGGGCCCTTACCCGTACCTGTTTTTTGGGTGTGGGCGGGCGCTTTCAGCTCGTTGCCGATCATCAGCTCGGCCAGGCGTCGGGCGGACTCCCGGCGCGGATCACAGGCGGCGACGACGCGGCCCGCGCGCATGATCGTCGCGCGCTCGCACAGCGTCCGGATCTCCTCGAGCTTGTGGGAAATGTAGAGGATGGCGCGGCTTTCCTGCGACAGACGCCGCAAGGTCTCGAACAGGCGGTCGACCTCCTGCGGCGTCAGCACCGAGGTCGGCTCGTCCATGATCAGCAGCTGCGGGTCCTGCAGCAGGCAGCGCACGATCTCGATGCGCTGGCGCTCGCCGACCGAGAGATCGTGGACGGCGCGGTTGGGATCGAGCGGCAGGCCGTAGCTCTCGGACACCGCGGCGATGCGCTCTTTCAAGTTCCGGCGGGCGGCGGGGTCGTTGATGCCCAGCGCGACGTTCTCGGCCACCGTCAACGCCTCGAACAGCGAGAAATGCTGGAACACCATGCCGATGCCGAGTCTGCGGGCGAAGGCCGGGTTGACGATCTGCACGGGTTCGCCGCGCCAGCGGATCTCGCCGCCATCGGGACGCAGCACGCCATAGATGATCTTGACCAGCGTGCTCTTGCCGGCGCCGTTCTCGCCCAGCAGCGCGTGGATCTCGCCGCGGCGGACGTCGAGGTCGACGTGATCGTTGGCAAGGCAGCCGGGAAACCGCTTGACGATGCCCGCGAGCCGCAACAGCGGCGCTTCGCCGCCCGTCACCGCAGCCGCCGCGATTCGGCGTTGCCCCTGCGAACCGTCCCCTGCATGGCCTCCCCAGGCTTTCGTCGTTATCGGTATTGTCGTTTTAGTACGGAATCTTGTCGGGCTTTTCCAACCATTCCTGAAAGATCCGGCGCGCCTCTTCCGATTCCAGCCGGATGAAGGGTACGGTCCGGCCCTCGATCGGCCGGTCCAGCTCGCGATAGATGTGATCGTCGTCGAAGCCGATGGCCGCTGCGTCCGTCCGCGTGTTGGCGTAGTAGACGCGGTCCAGCCGAGCCCAATAGATGGCGCCCAGGCACATCGGGCAGGGCTCGCAGCTCGTGTACATCTCGCAGCCCTGCAGGCTGAAGGAGCCGAGCTGGCGGCAAGCCTCGCGGATGGCGACCACCTCGGCATGGGCGGTCGGGTCACTGTCGGAAAGCACCTGGTTGAAGCCTTCGGCGATGACCGCGCCGTGGCGCGCGACGACTGCGCCGAATGGGCCGCCGAAGCCGGCCCGCATCTTCTCGGCGGAGAGCGCGACGGCGCGGCGCATCAGGTCTTCAGGCGTCCGCATATGTCAGCCCCCGCTGCCCGCCGCTACGACCAAGGGGCGGCGCCCTGCGTAGCGCCTGCGTTCGGCAACGATCAGCAGCTGCGCCGCCACCGACGCGGCGATCGCCGCCGGCTCCTTGCTGGCAATTCCCGGTATGCCGATCGGGCAAGTGAGTCGGGTCAGGGCGGCCGGCGGAACGCCGATGGCGCGCAGGCGGCTGGCGAAGCGGGCGCGCTTCGTCTCGCTGCCGATCAGGCCGAGATAGGCGAAATCGTCGCGCCGCAGCACGCGGGCGCAGATTTCCAGGTCGAGCGGATGGCTATGGGTCATGACGAGGAAATACGTGCCCCGCGGCGCTTGGTCGACGTCGCGCGGCGGCGTATCGGAGCGGCGGGCGACGACGCCCGGCGGCAGGTCGGCCGGCAGGGCGTCGTCGCGGCTGTCGATCCAGGTGACTCGGAATCCGAGGGGAGCGATGGCGCGCGCCACCGCCCGACCGACATGGCCGGCACCGAAGAGATAGAGATGATCCATCGCGGGGCGGATCGCTTCCATCAAGTAACGCTGCGTCGTGCCGGGCGACACGAGCAGCAGGCAGCGGGTTCGGTCCAGCACCGGGAGGTGCTCGGCGACGGCAGCGGGCAGGGTGGCGCGCGGCGAGCTCTGCGCGCCAACAAAGGTCTTGGCGCCGCCGCAGAGGTCGGTGACGACGGCGCCATCGATGCCGGTGCTTATCATCTCCGCCCAGGTCTGGAGCCAGGCGGCGGCTTCGGCCGACAGGCGCTCGAACAGCAGCGTGGCGCTGCCGCCGCAGCATTGCGCGAGCTGCGGCCCGAGGCTGAACTCCGCGACGCGGACGATTGGAGCTCCGTCACGCCGCATCGCCAGCGCATCCGCCGTCGCCCTCAGTTCGAGATGTCCGCCGCCGATCGTGCCGGCCGTGCCGTCGCTCCAGACCAGCATCTTGGCGCCCGCCTCGCGCGGCGCCGAGCCGCGGGTGCGGGCCACGGTCACCAGGACGCAAGTTTCGCCGCGGCCGACGGTCTCGATCGCGGCCCGGAGCCAATCCATGTCGGCGGCATATGTCACGACGCCGCGGCCTCGGCCGGAGCGCCGACGCGCCGGCGAAGCTCCTCGATCGCCATCAGCACGCGCTCCGGCGTGGCCGGCGCGTCGAGCGCCGGCAGGACGCGATCGTCGGCGAGGCTGGCGATCGCGTCGGACAGCGCGCGGAAGACGGAGATCGCCAGCATCAGCGGCGGCTCGCCGACGGCCTTGGAGCGATAGATCGTCTCTTCCCGGTTCGGCCGTCCTTCCACCAGCCTGATGCGGAAATCGGCCGGACGGTCGCTGCAGGCGGGGATCTTGTAGGTGCTGGGCGCGTGGGTGCGCAGGCGCCCAGCGTCGTCCCACCACAGCTCCTCCGAGGTCAGCCAGCCCATGCCCTGGATGAAACCGCCTTCGATCTGGCCGAGGTCGACCGCCGGGTTCAGCGACGATCCGACGTCGTGCAGGATATCGACGCGCGTCACCTTGTATTCGCCGGTCAGCGTGTCGACGATCACCTCGCTCGCGGCGGCGCCATAGGCGAAGTAGTAGAAGGGGCGCCCCGCCGCCTTGGCGCGGTCGTAGCGGATCTTCGGCGTCGCATAGTAACCGGTGGCCGACAGCGAGACGCGGCCGAGCCAGGCCTGCCTGGCCAGGTCGGCGAACGGCACCTCCTCGCTGCCGATGCGGACGCGGTTGGGCCGAAATTCGATGTCGCCGCGCGCCACGCCGTAGGCCTCGGCGGCGAAGGCAATCAGCCGATCCTTGATGGCGCGCGCCGCCGCCTGCGCCGCCATCCCGTTCAGGTCGGAGCCGGAGGAGGCGGCGGTGGCCGAGGTGTTCGGCACCTTGCCGGTGCTCGTGGCGGTGATCTTGATGCGGTCGAGATCGATCTGCAGCTCCTCGGCCACGACCTGCGCCACCTTGACGAACAGGCCCTGGCCCATCTCCGTGCCGCCGTGGTTCAGATGCACGCTGCCGTCGGTATAGACGTGGAGCAGGGCGCCGGCCTGGTTGAGATGCGCCGTCGTGAAGGAGATGCCGAACTTCACCGGCGTCAGCGCCAGCCCCTTCCTGAGATGAGGGCTGCGTCGGTTGAAGGCCGCGATCTCCGCGCGGCGTGCCCGGTAGTCCGAGAAGCGTTCCAGCTCGTCGATCAGCTCCGGCAGGATGTTGTCCTCGACCGTCATGTGGTAGGGCGTCACGTCGCGCGGCGCGGCGCCGTAGAGGTTGGCCTTGCGGATATCCAGGGGATCCTTGCCGAGATGCCGGGCGACGGCGTCGAGGCAGTCCTCGATTCCCATCATGCCCTGGGGCCCGCCGAAGCCGCGGAAGGCGGTGTTGGAGACCCTGTTGGTCTTGCAGCGGTAGGACTCGATCTCGACGTTCTCGAGATAGTAGCCGTTGTCGGCGTGGAACATCGCCCGGTCGGCGATGGCGCCGGAGAGATCGGCCGAGAAGCCGCAGTCGGCGGCCTGCGTGACGGCGATGCCGCGGATGCGGCCGCTCACGTCGAACCCGACATCGTAGTCGATGCGGAACGGATGCCGCTTGCCGGTCATGACCATGTCGTCGTCGCGGTCGAGCCGGACCTTGGCGGGACGGCCTGTCTTGACCGCGGCGAGCGCCGCGATGACGGCCCATTGCGCGGCCTGCGTCTCCTTGCCGCCGAAGGCGCCGCCCATGCGCCGCACCTCGACCGTCACGGCATTGCTGGGCCTGGCGAGGGCATGAGCGATCAGCTGCTGCACCTCGCTCGGATGCTGGGTCGAGCAATGGACGAGGACGTCGCCGTCTTCCATCGGGATCGCCAGCGACACCTGTCCTTCCAGATAGAAATGGTCCTGGCCGCCGATGGCGAGCCCCCGCCGAATCCGGTGCGGCGACGCCTCGATCGCCGCGGCCGCGTCCCCGCGGCGCATGGCGTAGGGATCGAGGACGTAGGATCTCCGGCGGCGGGCCTCGTCGATGCTCAGGACCGGGTCCAGGTCGGCATATTCGACGACCGCGAGTTTCGCGGCCGCGCGCGCCTGCTCGATCGTCTCCGCAGCGACGGCGAACAGAACTTGGCCGGTGAACTCGACCTCGTCGCGTGCGAAGATCGGGTCGTCATGCTTGCCGACCGGGCTGACATCGTTGGTGCCGGGCACGTCGTCCGCCGTCAGGACACAGGCCACGCCGGGGGCCGTGCGCACCCGCGACACATCGAGCCGGGCTATCCGCGCATGGGCCCGTTCCGATTGCGCGGCGAAGAGCTGCAGCGTTCCCGGCGGTTCCGGGATGTCGTCGACATAGACCGCTTCGCCGCTGACATGCTTGCAGGCGCTGTCATGGGCGACGGGATGCCGCACGCCGCCCCGGACGGAAGCGTCGACGCTCCGCAGCGGCGGCCGGTCATCCATGCGCCCGTCTCCGGCCGATCACGCGCGTCTCGGCGTCCCCATCGGTCGTCTCGATGAAGAATTTCGACAGCAGATTCTCCGCCACCAGCCCGCGATAGATCTTGCCCGCCCGCATGTCCGTGATCGGCGCGAAATCCTGGCGCAGGGCGGGGCGCGCGGCGTCGATGGTCGCCTGCACCCAGAGGCGGCCCTTCAGCGCCGCCTCGCAGGCGAGCGCCCGCTTCGGGGTCGCCGCCATGCCGCCGAAGGCGATGCGGATGTCCTCGACCACGCCCTCCCGACGTTTGAGATTGAAGGCGCCCAGCACGGCCGTGATGTCCTGGTCGAAGCGCTTCGAGATCTTGTAGCAGAGGAACTCCCATCCCGGTTGCGGCAGCGGCAGGCGTATGAGCTCGACGCACTCGCCGGGCCGCCGGTCCTGCTTGCCGTAGGCGATGAAATAGTCCTCCAGCGGCATCTCGCGCCGGCCGGCCTTGGATCGCAGCACGAGCGTGGCGCCCAGCGCGATCAGCGGCGGCGGGCTGTCGCCGATGGGCGAGCCGTTGGCGATGTTGCCGCCCATCGTGCCGACGTTGCGGATCTGGGTCGAGCCGAGGCGGCGGATCACCTCGCCGAAGTCGGGATAACGCGCGGCGACCGCCGCGTGCAGCTCGCTATAGGCGACCGCCGCGCCGATCTCGACATGCGTCGCCGTCACCGCGAGCCGCCGCAGCTCCGCCACGTCGCCGATATAGACGATCGGGTCGAGCCGCCGATGCTGCTTCGTCACCCACAGCCCGACATCCGTGCCGCCTGCCAGGATGCAGCCATCGGGATGCTCCGCCAGGATCCGGATGAGCTCATCGAGTCGCCTCGGCATGAAGCAACGCCGTCCGTCGCCGTCGCAATCCGCTTTCCTGTCGCGCTGAAGCATGCGGAGCGCGGCCACCGTTGCCGCCTCGCGCGCATCGAACGGGTCGGTCGTTGCCAATTCCCGCATCCGCCGCGCGGCGGCGATGATCGGACCGTAGCCGGTGCAGCGGCATAGATTGCCGGCCAGCGCGTCATCGATGCCTCCGTGGTCGAGGGGACCGCCGGAATGGAACAGGGCGAAGAGCGACATGACGAAGCCCGGCGTGCAGAAGCCGCATTGCGAGCCATGCGTCTCGATCATCGCCTGCTGTACCGGATGCAGCCGGCCGGCCGCGTCCTTCAGGTCCTCGACCGTGATCAACTGCTTCCCGTTCAGCGTCGGCAGCAGCTGGATGCAGGAGTTGACCGCGCGGTAGCGCAGGCTGTCGCCGTGCAGTTCTCCCAACACCACGGTGCAGGCGCCGCAGTCGCCTTCCGCGCAGCCTTCCTTGGTGCCGCGGCGGCCTTCATGCCTGCGCAGATAGTCGAGCACGGTCGTGTTCGGGTCGATATTCCCGATGGCGACCGGTTTCGTGCCGCGCAGGAATGCGAGCGGTTCGGCCATGGCGCGGGCGGCTCAGCTTCCCCGGTAGGTGCTGTAGCCGTAAGGCGAGATCAGCAGCGGCACATGGTAGTGCTCGTCCGCGGCGGCGACCCCGAAGCGGATCACGACCTCGTCGAGGAACCGCGGATGGGGCAGCGCGATGCTCAGGCCGGCGAAGTAATCGCCGACGTGGAAGACCAGCTCGTAGCTGCCGACGAGGAAGCTGTCGCCTTCAAGGAGCGGCTTGTCGCAGCGGCCGTCCTTGTTGGTGACCGCGCCCGTCAGCCGCTCTCGCGTCGCGCCGATGCGGTAGAGATCGACGGCGATGCCGTCGCCGGGCCGTCCGTGGGCGGTATCGAGCACATGGGTGGTCAGGCGCCCCATGATGCCGGGTCTTCGCCTGTCGAAAGCAGGTCCATGGCCGCATTGTCGGCGATTTTCCGGCCATATCAAGCTATTGTTGCCGCCACCGGCCGGGGAGGTCCGGACCGCTCATGGCTTCGCAGTTCTTCCGCAAGCGCCCGACGGCGATGACGCGCCCGGAGTTCGTCGCCCGCTTCGGCGGCGTCTACGAACATTCGCCCTGGGTCGCCGAGACGGTCTACGACGCCCGGCTGCGGCCGGCCCATGACGGCGTCAAGGCCCTCCATGCCGCCATGATCGAAGCGGTGGAGACGGCGCCCCGTGAGCGCCGGCTGGAGCTGCTGCGCGCCCATCCCGATCTGGCCGGTCGGCTGGCCGTGCAGGGTGGACTCACGGCCGCCTCCACGGCGGAGCAGGCGAGCGCCGGGCTGGACGCCTGCACGCCCCAGGAGTTCGCCCGCTTCCAGGAGCTGAATGCCGCCTACCGCGCCAGGTTCGGCTTCCCTTTCATCATGGCCGTGCGGGGGCGGACTCGGGCCGAGATCCTGGCTGCCTTCGAGCGTCGCCTCCCCGACGCGCCGGAGGCGGAGTTCCGCACGGCGCTCGACGAGGTGCACAAGATCGCCCTCCTGCGTCTGGGAGAGCTTTGAGTTCGGCGCCGTGTTCGCTATGAATCGCGGGATGCAGGGCACCGCCTATCCCCGCGACATGGTCGGCTACGGCGCCCGGCCGCCGCACCCGCGCTGGCCGGGCGGCGCCCGACTCGCGTTGCAGTTCGTCATCAACTACGAGGAGGGCGGCGAGAATAATATCCTGCACGGCGATCCGGCCTCCGAGGCGTTCCTGTCGGAGATCGTCGGCGCGCAGACTTGGCCGGGAGCGCGCCACGCCAACATGGAATCGATCTACGAGTATGGCAGCCGCGCCGGCTTCTGGCGCCTGCACCGGCTGTTCACGGAGCGCAACCTGCCGGTGACGGTCTATGGCGTCGCCATGGCGCTGGAACGCAACTCCGCGGCCGTGCGGGCCATGCTGGACGCAGACTGGGAGATCGCCAGCCACGGCTACCGTTGGATCGACTATGGCGCCATGCCCGAGGCGGAGGAGCGCGACCATCTGCAACGGGCGATCGATATCCACACCCGAGTCACCGGTAGCCGGCCGCTCGGCTGGTACACCGGCCGCTGCAGCCTCAACACCCGGCGCCTGGTGGTGGAGGCGGGCGGCTTTCTCTACGACTCCGACAGCTATGCCGACGACCTGCCCTATTGGGTGACGGAGCATGGACGGCCGCATCTCGTCATTCCCTATACGCTCGATGCCAACGACATGCGCTTTGCGACGAGCCAGGGCTTCAATTCCGGCGATCAGTTCTATGCCTATCTGAGGGATTCGTTCGACGTGCTGCATGCCGAAGGAGCGACCGCGCCGAAGATGATGTCGGTCGGGCTGCATTGCCGCCTCGTCGGCCGGCCCGGGCGCGCCGCCGCGCTCGCCCGTTTCCTCGACGACGTGAAGCCGCGCCGCGACGTCTGGATCTGCCGCCGCGTGGACATCGCGCGGCACTGGCACGCGCATCACCCCCATGCCGAGGCATGATGCAATGATCGAAGAGCCCGACGAGGATTTCGCCGCCCGCCACGTCAACCTCGCAGACCCGCGCCTGGGCGCGGCCGCGATCTTCGCCACCGACGAGTTCTTCGCGCCCAAGGAGCGGCTGCTCGATCCGGCGCCGGCACAGTTTATCCCGGGCAAGTATGACGATCACGGCAAATGGATGGACGGCTGGGAATCGCGCCGCAAGCGCGTCGAAGGCCACGATCACTGCATCGTCCGCCTCGCCCTGCCGGGCGTGATCGCGGGCGTCGACATCGATACCAGCCACTTCACCGGCAACTACCCGCCGGCGGCTTCGATCGATGCATGCCTCGCTCAGAGGGATCCGACGGGCAAGACCGCCTGGACCGAGATCCTTCCCTCCACCCCTCTCCGGGGGAATGCCCATCATCTGCTCGCGGTCGCCGCCGGCGGCGTCTGGAGCCATGTGCGCCTCAACATCTATCCCGACGGCGGCGTGGCGCGGCTGCGCGTCTACGGACGGGTGCATCGCGACTGGAGCAAGGTCGACAAGACCAAACCGATCGATCTGGCGGCGGCGCTCAATGGCGGCCGGGCCGTGGCCTGCAGCGACCAGCACTACGGGACGCCGTTCGCGCTGTTGCTGCCGGGCCGCGGCGAGACCATGGGCGACGGTTGGGAGACCGCGCGCCGGCGCCGTCCCGGCAACGAATGGGCCATTCTCCAGCTCGGCCACCCCGGCCGCATCGCGCGCGTCGAGGTCGATACCCACCTGTACAAGGGCAACTATCCCGACCGTTGCTCGATCCAGGCCGGATACCTGGCCGGCGGCACCGACGAGTCCGCGGTGACGCAATCGATGTTCTGGCGCACGCTGCTGCCGGAGCAGACGCTGCAGCCCGATCATCTGCACGTCTTCGAGCGCGAGGTGGCCGACCTCGGCGCGGTGACGCATGTACGGCTGAACGCCATTCCCGACGGCGGGGTGATGCGGCTGCATCTGTTCGGACTGCCGGCGTGACGACCACCTCGCTGCGTCTCCGGCCGGCACGGCTCACCCGTGCGTCGTTTGCGCCCTTCGGCGATGTGATCGAGGCCGAAGGGCGGTCCGCCGTCACCATCAACGACGGCTATGCCGAGCGCATCGGCGAGCTCGCGGGAATCGATGCGGGCGGCCGGCAGGCGCAGGTCAGCATCTACCGCGCGGTGCCGCGGACGCTGCCGATGCCCATCCGCATGGTGGAGCGCCACCCGCTGTCGAGCCAGATGTTCGTCTGCCTGGACGGGCGCCCGTTCCTGGTCGTGGTCGCGCGGCCGGGCGAGCGGCCCGCGGCCGCGGATTTGCACGCCTTTGTCACCGACGGCCGGCAGGGCGTGAACTATGCTCGCGGCACCTGGCATCACCCGCTAATCGCCTGGGGGCCGTCGGCCGATTTCCTCGTCGTCGACGGCAACCGCCCCGGCGACGATCTCGACGAGGTCCTCTATGGCGACGGGGAGATCCTCCTCGATCCGCCGGCTCCCTAAGCAACAACGAACGAGGTTGAGACAAGATGGACGGAACCGCCGCGCAGAGAGTGCAGATCCTGGGGCCGCTGCGGCCCGGCTACGAGACGGTGCTGACGCCGCAGGCGCTGGCCTTCATCGTCGACCTCGAATGGCGCTTCGACGCCGAGCGCCGCCGGCTGCTGGCCCTGCGCAACGAGCGGCAGGCGCGGCTCGACGCCGGCGCGCGGCCCGGCTTCCTGCCGGAGACCGCCAGCATCCGCGACGGCGACTGGCGGGTGGCGCCGCTGCCCAAGGACCTGCTCGACCGCCGCGTCGAGATCACCGGGCCGCCCGACCGGAAGATGGTGATCAACGCCCTCAATTCCGGCGCCTCCTGCTTCATGGCCGATTTCGAGGATTCCTGCACGCCGACCTGGGCCAACCTGATCGAGGGCCAGATCAACCTGCGCGACGCCGTGGCCGGCGCCATCGCCTTCAGCGATCCGGCCAGCGGCAAGCAGTACAAGCTCAACGAACGGACGGCGGTCCTCCTGGTCCGCCCGCGCGGCTGGCACCTGCCGGAGAAGCACGTGCTGGTCGACGGCCGGCCGATGTCGGGGGCGCTGTTCGATTTCGGCCTGTTCGTCTTCCACAACGCCAAGGCGCTCCTGACCAAGGGCAGCGGGCCCTACTTCTACCTGCCGAAGGTGGAGTCGCATCTGGAGGCGCGCCTCTGGAACGAGGTGTTCGTCCATGCGCAGCAGGCGCTCGGGCTGCCGATCGGCACCATCAAGGCGACGGTGCTGATCGAGACCATCCTCGCCGCCTTCGAGATGGACGAGATCCTCTACGAGCTGAAGGACCATTCGGCCGGCCTCAATTGCGGACGCTGGGACTACATCTTCAGCTTCATCAAGAAGTTCCGCGGCCAGCCCTGGGCGGTGATGCCCGACCGCGCGCTGGTGACGATGACGACGCATTTCCTGCGCTCCTACAGCCTGCTGCTGATCAAGACCTGCCACCGGCGCGACGTGCACGCCATGGGCGGCATGGCCGCGCAGATTCCGATCAAGGACGACCCGGCCGCCAACGGTGCCGCCATCGACAAGGTCGTCGCCGACAAGGAGCGCGAGGCCGGCGACGGTCATGACGGCACCTGGGTCGCCCATCCCGGCTTGGTGCCGGTGGCCAAGGCGGTGTTCGACAAGTTGATGCCGGAGGCCAACCAGATCCCGCGCCAGCGCCAGGATGTGAACGTCGCGGCCGACGATCTGCTGCAGGTGCCCACTGGGCCGATCACCGAGGCCGGCCTGCGCATGAACGTCAATATCGGTCTCGGCTATATCGAGGCTTGGCTGCGCGGCACCGGCTGCGTGCCCCTCCACAACCTCATGGAAGATGCCGCCACGGCCGAGATCTCGCGCGCCCAGGTCTGGCAGTGGCTGAAGCACGGCGCCAAGCTGGTGGACGGCCAGACCGTCGACCGCGCGCTGGTCGACCGCATCATCGGCGAGGAGCGGGATCGTGCCGCCGCCAAGGCCGCGTCGCACCGCTTCGATGACGCGGCCGCGCTGTTCGGCCGCCTCGTCGCCGCCGGCGATTTCGTCGAGTTCCTCACCCTCCCGGCCTACGAATTGGTGGACTGACGGTATCCCCCGCTTGTAGGGGCGGGTCTAAGACCCGCCCATCGTGCAGCGGTACGGGTCGCGGGCGGGTCTTAGGCCCGCCCCTACAAGTGCGGCTGCGGCGCAGCCCGGCCACCGCGTGTCGGTCGCTGGATTCTCTGCGTTCAGGCTGCATGTTACCGAGTCAGCATCGACACAGGAGAGATCGCATGAGCGATGCGGTACGGACGGAGCAGCACGGCCATGTGCTCGAGGTCACGCTCGACCGGCCCAAGGTCAACGCCATCGACATCGTCGCCAGCCGGAAGCTGGGCGAGGCCTTCGTGCGGCTGCGCGACGATCCGGAGCTGCGCGTCGGCATCGTCACCGCCGCCGGCGACCGCGTGTTCTCCGCCGGCTGGGACATCAAGGCGGCGCATGGCAGCGCGGAGGTGGGTAAGTGGTGGCACCTCGACTACGGCCCCGGCAAGTTCGCCGGCCTGACCGAGCTGTGGGACCTCAACAAGCCGGTCATCGCCGCCATCAACGGCCACGCGCTGGGCGGCGGTCTGGAGCTGGCGCTGGCCTGCGACCTGCTGGTCGCCGCCGACCATGCCGAGTTCGCCATGCCCGAGCTGCCGATCGGCATCCTGCCGGACTCCGGCGGCATCCAGCGCCTGCCGCGGCGCCTGCCCCACAACATCGCGATGGAGATGCTGCTGCTCGGCCGCCGCATGACCGCCGCCGAGGCCAAGCATTATGGTCTGCTCAACGCCGTCGTGCCCAAGGAGAAGCTCATGGAGACCGCGCGAGACTGGGCCGACTCCATCGCTGGCGGCGCCCCGCTCACCATCCAGGCGCTCAAGGAGGCGCTGAAGGCCATCGATGGCGCCGGCATCCGCCAAGGCTTCGACATTATCCGCAGTGGCAAGCTGCCGACCTACGAGCGCGCCCTCGTCTCCGAGGACTCGAAGGAGGGCGTGCGCGCCTTCGCCGAGAAGCGCAAGGCGGTGTTCAAGGGGCGGTGAGGGAGGGTCGACTATGAAAACTCGAAATTCAACCGTATCGTATTTTGCGTAATACCGCTCACCACCGGAATCCTCAACCCGATACTCGCGGACAGCCCCGCCGATTGTCACCGTCGCTTACTTTCGCGTTCGGTTTCCGTCCGATCCACGATCTCAAACATCACCGGCGGGTACGTAGCCGCCATTTGAACAATATAGGAACAACGTAGCCGGCGTCAAGCCCGAAATTCGGCACTCGGCGCCATGCGGGGCATACACCGCGGAGCTCCCCGATATCGGCGACGCGGCAATCGAGTAATCCGGCGCTCGATGGTCACGCGGCAGTGCCCGGCGGGCCTGCATGCAAGGGCATTGCGGCTCCGAAGCCGTCTCGGACATTCAGCCGGCGCTGCGGTCGTATCGCGGAAGGTCGTCGGCAAGCTCGACCCAAGGAAGCTTTTCCGAATAGTGGACGTGAAACTGTGGCGAGAAGTCCTTCGGATTCTCGAGGCTGGCCGCGTAGAAGTGAATTTCATCCGGATATCTGTCGTGCTCGAACGCCATCGGCGTTCCGCAATTGGCGCAGAACAGCCTGCGGGCCCCCGGCGAGGACCGGTAAACGCTCGGCGTCTTGCCGGTAAAGCGGCAGGCGTCTTTCGGGACGCCGAACCATGTCGTGAAAGGCGACGAGGTGTTCCGTCGGCAGCTCTCGCAGTGGCAATGGCCGCGCCAGTTTTCCGGACCGCTGTATTCGTAAGTTACCTCCCCGCACAAGCAGCGGCCCTTTGTCGGATTCATCTCGTCCCCCGGCGGCAGTGGATATGTCCAAGCATAGAAACGCGCGGCTTTCGTGTCAGCCGGGGGTCATCGCCGCTGCCTCCGCCAGCAGCCAGTCGCGGAAGGCGTTGACCAGGGGCTTCTCGGTGTTTCGCGGCGGCGTGATGATCCAATAGGCGAAGCGCGGCGGCGCCTTCAGGGTCAGCTCGAAGGGCCGCACGAGGCGGCCGGCCGCGATGTCGGCGGCAGCGAGGCTCCAGTCGCCGAGCGCCACGCCCTGGCCGTCGACCGCCGCCTGGATCGCCAGCACGCCGTCGCGGAAATGAATGCCGCGCGTGGCGTTCACGCTGCTGACGCCGGCCGACTCCATCCACATCTGCCAGGTCGGCCAGGTCTCGCCCAGCGCCTGCCAGTCGACATGGATCAGCGTGTGGTGGCGCAGGTCGCGCGGGTGGCGCAGCGGCCGCTTGCCCTTCAGCAGCTTCGGGCTGCAGACCGGCGCTACCGTCTCGGCGAAGAGGCGGTCGACGCGTAGGCCCGGATAGTCGCCGGAGCCGAAGCGGATGCCGATGTCCATGTCCTCGCGCGCGAAGTCGACGACGTGGCGCGACATGTCAATGCGCAGGTCGAGGTCGGGCACGCGCTCCAGGAAGCGGTTCAGACGCGGCGACAGCCATTTGATGGCGAAGGAGGGTGTGGCCGTCACGTTCAGACGCAGCTGCCCGTCGGACTCGCGCAAGCGGGCCACGGCACTGCCGATGCCGTCGAGGGCCTCGGCCACGGCCGCATTGAGGATCTCGCCGGCGGCGGTCAGGCGCACGACGCGGCTCGTGCGCTCGAACAGCCTCACCCGCAGCCGGGCCTCGAGCTCGCGCACGAGATAGCTGACCGCCGCCGGCGTGACGCCGAGCTCGTCTGCGGCGCGCGTGAAGCTGCGATGGCGGGCGGCGGCCTCGAAGGTGCGGAATGCGGTCAAGCCCGGCAGCTGTCTGTTCACGGTGATTCTCAAGTTGGACTTTCAAATTTATCAAGCACGACTCGTTTGTCATCGGCGATATTTCTAGCCGATCATAATCGATCCCGTGGCGCATCGAATAATTATCCTTGAAGATGATGGCATGGTGAAGGCGAGATCCTGCGGGGCGCCCGGCGTCTGCAGATCGGCGACCGCCGGACCGGTCGGTCTCGGCGCGGTCCCCGAGGTCGTCGCCGTCGCCCTCCGCCGGCTCGCGGAGTCGCGGCGGCGGCGCGGCGCGATCCGTGAATTGCATGGCCTCAGCGATCGTCAGCTCCGCGATGCCGGAATCGCGCGCGACGAAATCGACTCGCTCGTCGACGCCCTGCTGGCGGCAGGCCGGCAGACCCCTGACGGCGGGGGCGGGGCGACGGGTGCAGGATGGGCCGCAGCGACCTATATTGGAGGGGCTGGTGACCAGCCGGCAGTCGGGTCATCCAGCGCTTCGAGGAGCATGTTCTTGAACCGTCACGCCAAGGACGAGTCCGGAGACCCGGCGCTGATCGTCTATGACGGCGACTGCATCTTCTGCCAGAACTATGTCCGTCTTCTGCGCCTGCGCGAGACCGTGGGCCCGGTCGAGCTCGTCGATGCCCGCTCCGACGATCCGCGCGCGGCGCGCTATTGGGCGCAGGGCCACGATCTCGATCAGGGCATGCTGTTCGTCTACAAGGGCCGGGTCTTCTACGGCGCCGACGCGGTCCATGTGCTGGCCGGCCTGTCCGGCCCGGTGTCGTGGTTCAACCGGATGAACCGGCTCGTCTTCTCCAGCCGGACCGCGTCGACGATCCTCTATCCCGTCCTCAAGCTCGGCCGCCGGATCACGCTCCTGGCGCGCGGCAAGGAGCCGCTGTCCCCGCCCTCGCCGCCCGCGGCGTGACCGCCGCGGCTCAGTGGGTGCAGACCTTCGGGCGGCTGTAGTCGACCGGCTTGAAGATCAGGAACTTGCGCTCGAGCAGCCCCGGCCGCGGCTCCGCCGCCAGGGTTTCGCCCGTCACCCGCTCATGGACGACGTCGCCGCGGCGGTAGGTGACCCATTCCCCCGGCCGTTTGCGCAGATATGCGCGCAGTTCGAACATCACCATATGCTCCCCCTTGCGCGCGAACTCCTGCAGCCGCGGATGCGACGAGTCGAGAACGGCGACGACGTCGGACTGGTAGTCGAACAGATAGGGCGGCTTGTCGAACAGGAGGTGGTTGGTGACGCCGCCCTCGGTGTGCAGGTTGCTGAACATGGCGATCGAGCTTTCGGTCTTCAGGCCGACATAGGGCGACAGGCAGGTGAGGAACAGCACGGCCGGGAAGGCGTAGAGCCAAAGGGGCTGCCGCGGCGCGGGCGGCCCGCGATAGGGCAGGTGGTCGAGGGCGGCGTGCGTGAGGGCGACCATGACGATGCCGCCGACGACCGGCCAGACCAGGACCCAGACGGAGTGGTAGAGCATCATCGACGGGCGCGCGGGATAGCTGAGGGACAGCGCCATGACCACGGCGACCGCCAGGGTCAGCAAGGCCGCGCCGGATACCACCACCGCCAGGGCGCCGAACGGCTCGCCCAGAAGGCGGCGCA
Organism: Dongiaceae bacterium; assembly: GCA_050180895.1. GTDB lineage: Bacteria > Pseudomonadota > Alphaproteobacteria > Dongiales > Dongiaceae > JBGPEQ01. Next base: position 38,147 of record JBFXDS010000009.1, on the reverse strand, counting down.
GCGGCCGGAAGCCCGCGGCGATCACGCGGCTGAATGACTCGGCGACTTCGCGCGGAATGGAGAGGACGTAGAGGGCGAAGGCCAGGCTGGAAAAATCCATGTACCAGGAATAGGCCGAGATCGGGATGACATAGTGGAAGACCAAGCCGCCGATCAGCCCGACGGCGAAGAACCGCCGCCAGTAGAGCGAGACGATGCAGACGGCCTCGACCGCGAAGGTGGCGGCGATCGCCAGATATTTTCCGTAGAGGCTGTCGCCCAGCCCGAAGGGCTGCGCCAGGGGCGTGTAGAGAGCCACGGCGCAGCTGACGTTCGGGTCGAGGAAGTCGGCGTTGATCTTGTGGAAGATGCCGAAGACGTACATGACCGCGAGCAGGGCGCGGGCGACCACCCGCAGCCGCTCGTAGACGGCGTCGCGGAGCGCCGGCCCGCGCGCGCCGCCGAGATAGGTGTGCGCCAGTACCGCCAGGATGGCGCCGTTCATGACGAACGCGATCGTCTTGTTGTTCGACGCCACCGGCAGCTGTTGGATGTATTGCAGCGCGAGCGAGCCGGCGATGACGCCGAGCAGCAGGGTTGCGCGTGGGCGGATCAGCGTGAGGACGATGACGCCGAGGGCGATCCACCCGGCGGCCAGCAGGAACCATCCCCGATAGCCGCCCAGGGCGACCGGAGTCGAGACCAGGCTGAAGGTCATGGCGATCGCCCACATGGGCGTGAAGGTCGCCAGGCCGTCGAAGGCGGAGGAGCGACCGTGCGCTGCGCTCCAGGGGGAGGTTCGCGTCCCCGAGAGGGCGGATTGGCCGGTGGCGGCGAGCGACATGGTTCCCGGATGGCCGAGGTCTAGGGCGCGTCGTCGACGGACGCGAGCTCGGGCCCGCCGGGACAGTTGGCGTAGTAGGCGCAGCCGCTGATGACCGGCAGGTTGTTGATGGCACCATAGATGCCGGCGAGGCCGAGCACGGCGATGCACAGCACGATCAGCCGCTTCATGGACCCCCCGCTCGCGCGCCATCCATAAGCAGTCGTGAACTGTAGTCCGAAAATCCAAATTTTCTCAATGGAAAAGTGCCCGTGCCGCTTCGCGGGACATGCACAAATTACAGGCATTTTATTGCCATTTTCGCCGCCGGTTTGGCGGCCGGCTGAAGGCGGAAATCGCATCCTGCGGCCCGCAGCCCTTGCCTTCAGGTCCCAGAGCCTTCCTCCTCGCCTGCAAGAATGGCGCCGCGGCGATGCCGGGCTTGCGCTTGACAGCGGCGCGCGTGCCGCCGGCTAATGTTTGCCTTCGGCGCCAGAAGGGCGCTGCGATGCTCGGGAAGGAGACGGACGATGAGAGTGCGATGGACGGTGGCGGCTGCGGTCGTCTGCCTGGCCGCAGTGCGGCCGGGCCTGGCGCAGGAAGCGCACCCGCTGTGGGACCTCTATGCGAACACGTTCAAGACGGCGAAATATGTCGACCTCACCCATGCGTTCGAGCCGGTGCAGCCGGTGTGGCCGGGCTTCGGGCACGCGGTGTTCAAGCCGGCGGTCGCCGGGCAGGACCTGGGCGACTATGCCAAGAAGGGCGACGAGTTCACCTATGAGAAGCACGGCTTCATCGCCACCGCCTACGAGCTGACCACGGACCAGTACGGCACGCAGCTCGACCCGCCGGCGCACTGGGACCCGCTGGGCGCGACGATCAGCGACCTGCCGGCGAGCTTCACGCTGCGGCCGCTGGTGGTCGTCGACATCCACGACAAGGTGGCCGCCGACCCCGGCTATCACGGCACCATCGACGACGTGAAGGCCTGGGAGGCGAAGCACGGCACGGTGCCCGAAGGCTCGGTCGTGATGTTCCGCTCGGACTGGTACAAGCGCTGGAGCGACACCGAGGGCTTCGCCAAGGCGCCGTTCCCCGGCGTGAAGCTCGACACGCTGCAGTTCCTGCATCTCGAGCGCAAGATCCTGTTCCACGGCCACGAGCCGCTGGACACCGACGGCACGCCGACCCTGGAGGGTGAATACTGGCTGATGCACAACCACTTCGCCCAGGCCGAGGGCGTCGCCAACCTGGATCAGGTGCCGGAGGCGGGGGCTCTGATCGCCATCGGCTTCGCCAAGCCGAAGGGCGGGGTGGGCGGCTACGCGCGCTACATCGCCATCTGCCCGCCCGACTGGCCGCACGGCGTCTCCGTCATCGACGCGCCGGGCGCGCCGCTGCCGAAGCAGCCGCATCCGCTGAAGCGCAACGCCGAGGGCGTGCTGGTGCCGACGCCGTAGCGGCCCGGTGTAGCGGCAGCACGTCGCAGGGGCGACCGACCGGTCGCCCCTGGGGCGTCACCGATCTGTTGCGAGAGCGTCGACCTCGGCGTCGGTGGGGAAGCGGCCGAGCTGCTTCTTCGAGAACAGCAGCCGGCCGTCGCGGGAAATCTCGAACACGCCGCCGCTCGATTCGACGAGCTCGACCTCGGCGGCGGCGACCAGTTCGTTGAGTCTGGCTCTCACCCGGAGAGCGCGCGGCTCATAGTTTCAGACGCCGCAATATTCGATTCTGAATGTCATGGTGTGTGTGCCGTTCGAGGATTCCCGCACTGAGCGGGCGCTTCTATCACCCCGCCGGCGCGTCGTAAAGCGGCGGCGCGCCTCATTCTCCCGGCTGCCTGCTGGCCGAGCCGCGTGCCGCTCGGGGCGAGCCGTGCCCGCTCACCTCGGCGCCGGCGTCGGCTGAGAGCGGCAGGTGAACCAGCGCCGAGAGGGCGCAGACCAGGCCAAGGAGGAAGAAGGCGGGGGCGAAATCCGCCGCCGTCACGGTCGTATCGCCGCGCGCCAGCACCGTCAGGTGGAGCAGCAGGGCACCGGCGCCGATGCCGACGCTCATCGACAGCTGCTGGCCGACGCTGGCGAAGCTGGTCGCCCGGCTCATGCGCTCGCGCGGCATGTCGGCATAGGCGATCGTATTCACGCTGGTGAACTGCAGCGAGCGGAAATAGCCGCTGACCAGCAGCAGCGCCACGATCGCCCAGTGCGGTGTCGCCGGCTCGAACAGGCCGTAGGCCGCCAGCAGCGCGCCGCCCAGAGCCGCGTTGCCGATGAGCACGCGGCGGAAGCCGAAACGCCGCAGGATCGGCCCCGCCGTGGTCTTCATCAGGAGCGCGCCGATCGCCGTGGCAAAGGTCAGCAGGCCCGACTCGAACGGCGTCAGGCCGAAGCCGAGCTGCAGCATGAGCGGCAGCAGGAAGGGCGTGGCGCCGATGCCCAGGCGGAACAGGAAGCCGCCGGCGATGCTGGTCCGGAAGGTGGGAATGCGCAGCAGCGAGAGATCGAGCACCGGGTAGGGATGCCGACGCGCGTGGGCGACGTAAAGGACCAGCATGATGGCGCCGGCCGCGAACAGGGTGGCGACGGCCAGGGACGGCAGGAAGCCGCGCGCCACCGTCTCGAAGCCGCCGACGAGCGCGGTCAGGCCCAGGCCCGACAGGGCGAAGCCGCGCCAGTCGAAGGCAGGCGGCCGCTCCTCGCGCACATCCTCGATGAACAGGGTGACCAGCAGGATGCCGAGCAGCCCGATCGGCAGGTTGATCCAGAAGATCCAGCGCCAGTGGAGATAGGTGGTGATGAAGCCGCCGACCGGCGGCCCGAGCAGGGGCCCGATCATGGCGGGCACCGTCAGGTACATCATGGCGCGCACCAGCTCGGACTTGGGCACGGTCCGCAGCAGCACGAGCCGGCCGACCGGCACCATCATGGCCCCGCCCAGGCCCTGGAATACGCGGGCGACCACGAACTGCGCCAGGCTGTCGCTGAGGCCGCAGAAGATCGAGCCGAGGGTGAAGATGACGATAGCCGCGCGGAACACCCGGCGGGCGCCGAAGCGGTCGGCCACCCAGCCGCTGATCGGGATGAACACGGCGAGGCTGAGGAGATAGGAGGTCAGCGCCAGGTTGAGGTGGAGCGGGTTCTCGTCCAGCGACTCCGCGATCGCCGGCAGCGCCGTCGACAGCACCGTCGAATCGAGATTCTCCATGAACAGCCCGCAGGCGACGATGAGCGGGACGAGCATCTGGCGGGATGGGGCGGACGGCATCGGCGGGTCGAGGGCGGGGAAACCTGCGCCCTGCAAACATAGGGTGTCCGGTGCCGGCGTGACAGGTAGATTGCGAAACTGAGCCATTCCCGCTCGGCAGGTCTCGACGATGCGGGATGTCGCGGCCCCCAGCAGGTCTCACGATGCCACCCCCGGATGCGGCTGGCGGCTCCGCTTATCTGTTCCTGCGGATACGAACTGTTCCTGCACTGATGACCGTGAAGGCGTGCAGCAGCTCGGATTCGTGATCGCGGATGACGGCGGAGACAATGTCCACCTTCGCCGCCGTTGACAGGCCAGCCAGGCGAATCAGCACGACCCCCGTGGTCGCCTGGCGTCGACGGAAGACCAATTCTCCGAAGTCCTTGTCAGCGGTTAACAACAGAGAGCCGGTCTGGTCCGCCTGAGCCAGAACCGCTTCGTCGAGAAGACTTGGCTGCATTTCGCCGATGGCGAGAACATGGTGGCCGTCGTCGCGCAGGCGATTCACGATCGGCTGATCGACACTCTCGTCGGCGAGGAAGTTCACGTCCCGGTCAGCCGCGTGGGATAGACGACATCGGCTTTCAGCGCTCGTGCGGCAAAGGCCAAAGCTGCTTGAATTGCCTCCCGGCTGAGCCGGGGATGCGCCTCAAGGATCTGCTCGGTGGATTCGCCGGCGGCTAGTTTCTCGAGTATGAGCTCGACTGTCACGCGGGTGCCGGCAATGACCGGTTTGCCCATCATGATCGATGGATGGGATTGTATGAGGTCTTCGCTCATGGCGCACCTTGCGAAGAGTGGCTGCGGAACCGCGAGGGTAGCCGAAACCGGCGCCGATACGCAAATTCGCCCGGCAGAGGTCGGGTGTCCGCCGTCCCCTGCCCAGGCCGGCTTTCATCCCTCGTGCGGCCTTAAGAGCGCGCGCGAGATGATGTGGCGCTGGATCTCCGAGGTGCCGTCCCAGATGCGCTCGACGCGGGCGTCGCGCCACAGGCGCTCCAGCGGCAGGTCGGGCATCAGGCCCATGCCACCGAAGATCTGCAGGGCGTTGTCGGTGACGCGCGCGAGCATCTCCGTGGCGTAGAGCTTGGCCATGGCGTAGTCCTCGTCGTCGGCGCTGCCCTGGTCGGCCTTCCAGGCCGTCTTCAACACCAGCAGCTCGGCCGCCTCGATCTCGGTCGCCATGTCCGCCAGCTTGAAGCTGGTGCCCTGGAACTTGCCGATGGCCTGGCCGAACTGCTTGCGCGTGGCCGCCCATTGCGTCGCCAGCTCGAGCGCGCGGCGGGCGCGGCCGACGCACTGCGCGGCGACGGTGAGGCGGGTGGCGCCGAGCCATTGGTTGGCGACGTCGAAGCCCTTGTGCTCCTCGCCGAGGACCTGATGCAGGCCGACCCGGCAGTTGGCGAACACCAGCTCGCAGTGATGGAAGCCGCGGTGCGAGACCGATTTCGGCCCCATGCGCACCTCGAGGCCGGGCGTCGCCTTGTCGACCAGGAACGAGGTGATCTTCTTCCGCGGGCCTCGCGCGGTCTCCTCCACGCCGGAGGCCGCGAACAGCACGATGAAATCGGCGACGTCGGCGTAGGAGATGAAGTGCTTGGTGCCGTTGATGACGTAGCTGTCGCCGACGCGCTCGGCCCTGGTCTGCATGGAGCGCAGGTCCGAGCCGGCGTTGGGCTCGGTCAAGGCCAGGCACTCGACCCGCTCGCCGCGGACCGCCGGCAGCAGGTAGCGCTCGACCTGCTCGCCCTTGCAGGCGCGCAGGATGTTGGAGGGCCGCGCCACGGCATATTGCAGGGCGAAGGAGGTGCGGCCGAGCTCGCGCTCCATCAGCGCCAGGCCGACATGGTCGAGCCCGCCGCCGCCCAGCTCCTCCGGCATGTTGGTGGCGTAGAAGCCGGCCTTGATCGCGCGTTCGTGGATCTGCCGGATCAGTTCGGGCCGCACCTGGTCGGTGCGCTCGACCTCCTCTTCATACGGCGCCAGCTCCGTCTCGACGAACTGCCGCACGCTGTCGACGAGCATCTGCTGCTCGGATGTCAGGCCGAATTGCATGGCGCCCTCATGTCACGCGGCGACAGTGTAGGGGCCGGGGCGCGCCCGCCTTGGCTGCCAGCGGCACGAACGGGAGGGAATCCGACACAGGCATGCGGGGCGTTCGCCGGACTGGATCAACGCCCTGCGTCCTTCGACAAGCTCGGGATGGGGAGCATTCTTCATGCCACCAAGATTTGCCCTCATCCTGAGCTTGTCGAAGGACGCAGGCTCCTCATGCGGCGGCGGATGCCGTCACAGATGATCGCGCGGGATCTTGTGCCGGAAGCTGCGGCTGAAGAGGCGCGCGCCGTCGGTATAGGCGTCGACGTCGGACTGAAGATGGAAGTGGGTCTTGTCGCAGGTCATGACCATCCGGGTGTCCAGCCTGGCGTCCCAGTCGGCGCGGTGGAAGGCGTGCGAGGTCGCGACGGTGACCCGCATCGACAGCGGATTGCCGTCGGCGACGCTCATCTCCTTGAGCTTGCTGTAGGCGACCTCGGTGCCGGTGTCGTCGATGCGCGTGCAGCCGTCGTCGCGCCAGATACGCACCGTCGTCGTGCCCTTCTCCAGATCGTGGATGACCTTGCGCTCGTCGCCGCCCGGCCGGACGACCGTGGCGGGGCGCGGCCGCGAATATTCGGACGGTCCGAAGGGATCGATCACCTGGAGGCCTCCTTCCTTCAGGAAGGGCAGGTCGATGCTGCTCTCGCCGGCATAGAGGGTCAAAGTCACGGGCTCGGGCGACGGCCAGGTCAGCGGGAAATAGCCGGTGGAGATGGCGACGCGCAGGCGATGCCCCGGCGCGAACGCATAGGCGACCTCGTTGAGGTGGACGTTCACCGTGTAGCGGCGGCCGGGCTCGAGCGTCGCCGGATCGGCATGGCTCTCCCGGTGCGTGAGGTTCAGCAGGCCGTAGGTGACCTTGGTCACCTGTCCATCGGGCGCCACGTCGCTCACGCGCACGCAGACGAGCGCCAGCGGCCGGTCGGCGGCCAGCTCCAGCTTCGCCGCCGGATCACCGACGAGGAGGAGCTGCCGGTCGAGAACGGGCGAGTCGAACACCAGCGAACCGGCGTCGTCGATGCGCTGGTCGAGCGGCATTTCCGGCGCGACCTTGCCGAGCCCGTAGGGGCACCATTCGCCGCCAGCGAGTCCGGTCGTCTGCGGCGAGCTGATCCGCAAGACGGCCTTGGCGCCGGGCTGCCGCGCAAGGCCGTCGGCGTTGAGCGACCAGGGCACCCGCTCGACCTTGCCGGTCGGCCAGCTCTCCAACGCGATCCAGCGGCCGGGCCGCTCGTCGTAGTGGGACTTCGGCGGGACGGGATCCTGCAGCCACAGGCGCAGCGCCGGGTCGTTCTCCGCGCCGTTCGGCTTGCCCTTCAGCCAGCGGTCCCACCAGCGCACGCATTCCTGCAGGAAGCCGATGGACGGGCCGGGAACCCCGCGGTGCGGATAGAGGTGGCCCCACGGCCCGGCGATCCCCTTGACGTTCGGGCGCTTGAGATTCTCGACCAGGCGGAAGACCGCCGCCGTGTAGCCGTCGGCCCAGCCGCCGACGGCGAGGATGGCGCAACCGAGCTTGCCGTAGTCCTCGCACACCGAACCGTGCCGCCAGAAGGCGTCGCGGCGCTGATGCTGCAGCCAGAGCGTCGGGAAGGGCTGCAGGACCTCGAGCCGCTCCAGCCAGCGCTGCTTCCAGTCCGGCCCGACCATGGCCGGATCGGGCGGCACGCCGGCGACGGAGAAGAAGGCGCCGCCCCAGTCCATGTCGTCGCTGAGCAGGCAGCCGCCCATATAGTGCACGTCGTCGGCGTAGCGATCGACCGTGGAGCAGAGCGTGATCACGGCCTTGAGCGCGGGCGGCTGGCGGAACGCCGTCTGCAGTCCGTTGAAGCCGCCCCAGGAGATGCCGATCATGCCGACGCTGCCGCTGCACCAGGGCTGCCTGGCGAGCCAGGCGACGATCTCGCAGGCGTCGTCCTGCTCCTGCTTCACGTACTCGTCGCGCAGCAGCCCGTCCGAGTCGCCGCTTCCGGTGATGTCGACGCGGGCGCAGGCATAGCCCTGTGCCGCCGTCCAGGCGTGCCGGTCGTCGTCGCGCAGGCGCGTGCCGTCGCGGCGGCGGTAGGGAATGTATTCGAGCACCGCCGGCACCGGATTCTTTTCGGCGTCGTTCGGCAGCCACAGCCGCGCCGCCAGCCGGCGGCCGTCGGACATCGGAATCCACTGCAGTTCGACAACGCGGATCTTGTCGTAGACGTCGCGCAGAATCGGCGCCTCGGGCATGTGCGGTCTCCCGGTGATCGTTCTTCGTTGGGGCGCCATCGAATCCTGTGCGGGCGGCGCTGTCAATCCGCCCGGTGCTGCCCCAAATTCTCACGAACCTATCTGGGTCGTCCGCTTGCAGATTCATAGCCGACAGTAACGGCGCGCTAGCGGGATGCCTGAGTTTGACCCAATCGGACGTACGCGACCCCTGTGTCAACTCGATTCCGGCGCAGTTAGCCTTCGACTAGACTGCCATGTGCAGACGCGAGGGGTGCGCAATGGGCCTGCCTCGCCAACGCCGTAGCGACAACAGGAGTCACGCTATCCAACCACCCGCAAATGGTACCGTTTGGCCTACGAAGAAATCACTCTCCGGTCCCGCCAAGTATAGAGCGAACAGCGCACTTTCCCTTCCTTTCGCAAAACGCCCCGCCGGAACTTCGGGCAAACGTGAAGCGAGGTCGGCTAACTTCCCGCCAGGGACTGAGGTTGGATTTTCGACGAAGAACTGCGCCATCAGGTTGATGTGAACGTTGTAAGGCGCGAGCTCGAGACCGACGCTTCGGACATAGGACACCTGCGCGCCCCGCGCGGCGCTGTAAGCCGGGCGATTGTTGGTCCCCCGAAGGGCATGGCACTTCCCATCACCACGATCTTGCCGGCGCGCCGCTCTCGCATCTGAGGAAGCACCGCATGGACAAGCCGATACAGCGGATGCACCATCGTGTCGAACATCACGTGCCATAGTTCTTCAGTGGTGTCCTGTTCTAGGATTGTGGGGGATCGGGTGCGATCAGATTGGCGATAAAGACATCGACGTGCCCGGCCTCCTTGATTAATTCAGCGGCGGCATCGACTTTCCTCAGATCGCGATTGTCGGCAATGACCGTCGCACCTTCCTCCTCGAACACCTCGCAAATCGCTGGTCCCATGAATTGAGTTGCGCAGGTAACCACCACTCGCCGCCCAGCCAAACGATTGCCCATGTGCGTTGCCCCCTTAGGATGAGGGTAGAATACTACACCCGTCGTTTAGCCTCTTTGAAATCATCGCAATATCCGCACATTGCGACTACTTCATCGGGAGACAGAAAATGACATTGAAGCAAGCGAAGGCTGGCATTCTGATGACTATGAATTTGCCGCCCATCAGTAGGAGAAAGCATCGCCGTAGCTGATTCGGTCTTAGACGGCAGGTGCGCGCTTCCGGTCCTGGTATATAGCGGCCTCGTAAGTCACCCGTCGATGACAGGTTGTGACCCGGTTCGCATGTCTGAGGCAATAGACTCCCTCCGGAAGTGTCCATACAATCGATTCCACTACGGTCTTCAGGGGCAGGCGTTAAGACATGAGGGAAGAGCGCGCCCAACGCCGTCTTGCTGCCATCCTTGCCGCCGACGTGGTCGGTTACGCGCGCCTCATCGGCGCGGATGAGGAAGGCACGCTTGCTGCCCTCAAGTCCCTCCGGCGCGAGCTCATCGATTCCAAGGTCGAGCAGCATCACGGACGCGTCGTCAAAACCACGGGCGACGGCGCACTGATCGAATTTGCCAGCGTGGTGGACGCCGTGCGATGCGCGGTGGATGTGCAGCGCGGCGCGGCGGAACGCAACGCCGGGGTGCGGCCCGACAAGCGGATCGAGTTTCGCATCGGCATCAACGTGGGGGACGTCGTCATCGATGGCGACGACATTCTCGGCGACGGCGTCAACATCGCGGCCCGGCTGGAAGGGCTCGCGGAACCTGGCGGCATTCTCGTGTCGCGCGCGGTCCGCGACCAGGTGCGCGACCGTCTCGAGCTTGCCTTCGAAGATCTGGGTGAGCGCGAGCTCAAGAACATTGCGCGACTGGTGCGCGTCTACCGGATTCAGGCGCCGGCGGAGCTGATGGCGGAGGTTGCTCCGGGCGAGGCCCTGCCGCTGCCGGACAAGCCGTCCATCGCCGTTCTTCCCTTTGCCAACATGAGCGGGGATGCCGAGCATGAGTACTTTGCCGATGGGATCTCCGAGGACATCATCACCGGCCTCGCGCGGTTGAAATGGCTGTTCGTGATCGCGCGCAACTCGAGCTTCACCTACAAGGACCGCCATGTGGATGTGCGCCAGGTCGGGCGCGAGCTGGGGGTCCGCTATATCCTCGAAGGCAGCATGCGCAAGAGCGGCAATCGCGTTCGCGTTACCGGGCAGCTGGTCGAGGCGGAGACCGGCAATCACCTGTGGGCGGAGCGCTACGATCGGGCATCCGACGACGTCTTCATGATCCAGGATGAAATAACGGAAAGCGTGATCGGGTGCATTCACCCCGAACTCTATGCTGCGGAGCATGGCCGCCTCAAACGAAAGCCGCCGCAAAGCCTGGGTGCCTGGGAGAGCTTCGTCCGCGGCTTGTTTCTCTACAGCGAGCATTCGAACAAGGGCACCAAGGAAGCCCTCGACATGCTCGCGCGCGCCATCGAGCTGGACAGCAACTACTCGCAAGCGCATGGCTTGCGCGCGGTCTGCCTTGCATGGCGCGCGTACCAGGGCTGGGAGGATCGGGAGACTGCCTTCGCGAAAGTCGCCGAAGCGGCCAACCGGTCGGTCGCGTGCGATCCGCAGGAGCCCTGGGGTCATCTTGCGCAGGGCTTCGTCGCCATGGCCAGCAAGCGCAACGCCGATGCAGTCGGCGCCTTCAGCCGCGCCATCAATGCCAGTCCGAACTTTGCCTATGCGCATGGGCTTCTTGGGTCCGCCCATTCCGCGGGAGGACGGCCGGAACAGGCCATCGAGTGCATCGATCACGGCGTGCGATTAAGTCCCCGCGACATCTTCAGCGACGAGTATCATCTCTATTATGCGTTCGCATATTTTCAGGCCGGGCGGTATGCGGAGGCCAGTTCCGCCGCGCTCCTCGGCATTCAACAGCGTCCCGACCACCCTATTCTGTACGCCATGGCCGCGGCGTCATGCGGCCTTAGGGGCGAAACCGACAAGGCAAAGGCGCTGGTCAGGCGGCTGACCAATCTCGTCCCAAATGCCCTGGCCTCAGACTTCGAGGAATTCTTCTATTGCGAACAGGACGACCGAGCCAGGTTGGCCACGGGACTTCGGACTGGAGGCTTGCCGGGTTAGTCGGCATCAGGGTTGCCGCGTCCGCTTATGGCACTTCTGCGACATGGCGAGCTCCGAGAACGAAGGCCGCTTTTAACCGGGAAGTGGATATCGGCGCCCTAGCGTGAACTGAACCGTTGCGAGTTCACGGCCTAGTAGGACAGCAGCACCCGCCTAAACCTATGCGCTGCGGCCGACGGCAATTGGCCTGAAGTGGCGCTCGCGATAGACTATCGCCGCCGGCAAGGGCGAGGGGCGCATGGCGGGGCCGTGCTGATCTACACGTTGCAGCGACTGGGCCTCGCGGCCCTCATCTGCGTGATCGCCATGACGGTGATGTTTTCCGCCGTCTATCTCATTCCCGGCGACCCCGCCACCATCGCGCTGGGGCCGCGCGCCACGCCCGCGATGAAGGCGGCGCTCACCGCCCGCATGGGCCTCGATCAGCCGGTGGCCACGCAGCTGGTGCGGTTCTTCGCCGGCGCGCTGCAGGGCAACCTCGGCTATGACGTGTGGAGCAACCGCAGCGTTGCCCGCATGGTGCTGGAGCAGCTGCCGTTCACCCTGGCGCTGACCGTCGCCGGGCTCGGCTGGGCGGTGCTGCTGGGGATTCCGCTCGGCTGCTACGCCGCCGTCCGGCGCAACAGCGTCGCCGACAGGCTCACGGGCGTACTGTCCGTCGCCGCCATCGCCCTGCCGTCCTTCGTCGTCGCCATCTACTGCCTGCTGCTGTTCGCGGCGCGGCTGAAATGGCTGCCGGCGGCCGGCGCCGGAGAGCCGGGCGACCTCGCCAGCCAACTGCGCCATCTCGTCCTGCCGGCCTTCGCCATCGGCCTCGGCTGGGTCGGCTATCTGGCGCGGCTGGTGCGGGCCTCCATGCTGGAGGTGATCGGCGAGAACCATGTGCGCACGGCGCGCGCCTTCGGCCTGCCGGAGCGCTGGATCGTCTTCCGCTACGCGCTCCGCCTCGCCGTGCTGCCGACGGCGACCTTGCTCGGCATCGCCGTCGGCGGCCTGCTCTCGGGCGCCGTGTTCGCCGAGATCGTGTTCAACCGGCCGGGCATCGGCCGGCTGGTCTACGACGCCGCCAACACCCGCAACTACCCGGTGGTGATGGGGACGGTGCTGGTGACGGTGATGCTGTTCGTCCTCTGCACGATGATCGCCGACCTCCTGGTCGCCTGGCTGGATCCCCGTGTCCGCAAGAGCCTTTGACGCCGCCGCGGCAGGATCGCTGCGCCTGCGCCTCGACCGGCTGCGGGCGGGCCTGCGCCGCGTCACCGCCGACCCCATGGGGGCGCTCGGCCTGATCCTCGTCCTGCTGATCGTGCTCACCGGCCTGTTCGCCGACCTGATCGCGCCCCACGATCCGGTCGCCCAGGATCTGAAGCAGCGCCTCGCCGGTCCGAGCTGGGAGCATTGGCTGGGCACCGACCATCTCGGCCGCGACACGCTCTCCCGCGTCATCAAGGGCACGCAGATCGCGCTCGGCGTCGCCGTCTCCACCACCTTCGCGTCGATGCTGATCGGCCTCGTGCTCGGGCTCGTCGCCGGCTACGGCCCGCGCTGGCTCGACAATTCGCTGATGCTGCTGTTCGACACGGTCTATTCCTTCCCCAGCATCATGCTGGCGCTGGCCATCGTCACGGTCATCGGGCCGAGCCTGGGCACCGTGCTGCTGGTCATCGTCATCGGCACGGTGCCGGCCTATGCGCGCCTGGTGCGCACCTCCACCCTGGCGGTGAAGGAGCAGGAATTCATCGCCGCCGAGCGGGCGATGGGCGCCCGCGCGCCGCGCGTGCTGTTCCGCCACATCCTGCCCAACGTGATCGGGCCGCTGCTGATCATCTGCAGCATGGACGTGCCCGTCGTCGTGACCATCGAGGCCGGCCTCAGCTTCCTCGGCCTCGGCGTGCGCGCGCCGGCGCCGAGCTGGGGCCGCATCCTCAACGAGGGCTATTCCTTCGTGCGCAACTCGCCCTGGATGGTGATCGCCGCCGGCGTGCCGCTGGCGCTCACCACCCTCGGCTTCACCTTCCTCGGCGAGGCCCTGCGCGACGCCTTCGACCCCAAGCTGCGCCGCCGGTTCTGACCGCGAGCGTCACGGGACGCGGCGCCGCGATGCGTAGGGGCGAGCGGCGCTCGCCCTCTTGTCACCGCCCGACACCGGCAGGGCGACCGCCGGTCGCCCCTACAGCGGCGAGATCGAGACGAAGGACCTACGCCGGGCGGAACAGGCGGTACATCGGCTCGCCGGCGGGGTTGAGGCCGACGACGAGATCCTCGCGGTGGATGTAGGCGATGCGTTCGTGCGTCAGGAAGACGTAGGCGCCGGAATCTTCCATCAGCGTCTGCATCTTCTCGTACATCTGCGCCCGCTTCGCCGTGTCCTTCTCCGCCTTGGCCGCCTTGTGCAGCTCGCCGAATTCGGCGCTGTTGAAACCCTCCCAGTTCCAGATGCCCACCTGCTCCGGCGTGAACCACTCCGTCGCGTAGGACGGGTCGGGAGTCATCGAGAAGCGGCTCAGGAACAGCTGCATATCCTTCCAGTCCGGGTTGGCCGCGCGGTCGCCGAGGGTCCAGAAGGTGCCGGAATCCCGTTCGTTGATGACGACGTCGATGCCGGCCTCGGCCAGCGAGGCCTGGACGATCTGCCCGATCGTCTTGAACTCGGTCTCCAGACCGACGTCGATGGTCAGCGATAGGCCGCTGACGCCGGCCTCCGCCAGCAGGGCCTTGGCGGCCTCGACGTCGCGCTTCATCGGCTCGATGTTCCGGTGGCCGATCAGGCTGGGCGCCACGATGCCGGTGGCGCGCTCGGCGACGCCGAAATAGGCGGCGTCGACCGCGCCCTCCACGTCGATGGCGCGCTGGATCGCCTTGCGCACGCGGATGTCGGCGAGCGCCGGGTTCTCCATGTTCATGCCGATCCAGACATAGGCGAGCGACGGCATCTCCACGATCTTCGAGCCCGCGGGCGGGCCGTCCGCGCGGTAGCGCGACAGGGCGTTGAGCGTGATGCGGGTGAAATCCAGGTCGCCGGCCTCGTAGGCGATCTCGGCCGCCGAGCTGTCCTCGATCGGGACGATGACGATCTGCCTGAACGGCAGCGGCTCGCCGCTCCAGTTCGGGTTGGCCTCGAGCACGGTGCGCTGCTTCGGCGTCCACTCCTTGAGGACGTAGCGGCCGCTCGACGCCGGCACCTCCGTGGTGAACTTCTTGTCGGGCAGCGCCTCGACCGCCTTCTTGCAGACGATCATGCCGGCGTTGTTGGTCAGCGAGGTCGTCCACAGCGTCGCCGAAAACTCCTTGAGCACGATCACGCCGCTCAGTTCGTCCGTCACCTCGACATGGTCGAGCGCGGCCCAGTCGCCGGCATAGGGCGATTCCGTCTTCGGATCGATGACGCGCTCGAACGAGTACTTCACGTCCTCGGCCGTCATCGTGCCGTAGTCGCCGGTCCATTTGAGGCCGGGCTTCAGCTTGAACTTGATGTGGGTGTCGTCGACCTGCTCGATCGACTCGGCGGCGTCCAGCTCCCAGCTCGTGTCCTCGCTGCCCTTGAAGACCACCAGGTGGTGGAACAGCAGGTCGGAGAGCTGCGTCTCCGGGGCGGACAGGTGGAAGGGCGGATCGAGGACCTGCAGGTCGCCGTATGTGGAGACGCGCAGGGTGTCGCCGAGCGGCGCCGCCCGCACGAAGCGCGGCAGGCCCGCGGCGAGAACGGCCGCGCCGGTGCCTTGCAGGGCGCGGCGGCGGCTCAGGTGAAGAAATGACATGGAAGCCTCCCTTTCGGTTTCTGGTGCAGCAGTTCATTGAACATGAGCGCGTCTTTCACTCGCTTGCATGACCACCGTGCGTCCTTCGACAAGCTCAGGATGAGGAGTCGTCTTTGTGGCATGAAGAAAACCCTCATCCTGAGCTTGTCGAAGGACGCACGGCGCTGATCCAAGCGATTCGAGTCTCCTCGGCAGCATCGTCCTAAAGATGGTCGCGCGGCACGGTCAGGTGCCAGTTGCGGGTGAAGACCCTAGCCTCGCCGTCGTAGGCGTCAAGCGTGGCCGTCAGCACGAAATCGGCGGGCGTGCAGCGCAGTTCCGTGCGCGTCTCCGTGCGGATGCGCCAGTCGCCGCGCCGCCGCGCCATCGCGAAGCGCGTCCGGCAGCGCGCGCTGGCCGGCGCGTCGTCGGCGATCTCGTAGAACACGTCGCCGGTCTCCTCGCAGATCAGGCCGATGTCCGTCAGCTCCATCCTGCCCCAGTCGCGCGGCAGCTGCACCGTCGTCGTTCGCGTCAGGAAATCGCGGGTGATGATGCGGTTCGAATCACGCCCCGGCGCCAGCTCCTCATGCGCCGTCTGCGCCGCTTTCTCCGGCGCGCCGAACGGGCGCAGCGTCGCGTCGGCGTCGCGCGGCGGCCGCACCGGCAGGAGCAGCCGGCTCGGGCCGGCGAAGACGGTCAAGGTCGCCGGCTCGGGCGACGGCCAGGCCACCGGCCAATAGGCGGTGGAGATGGAGACGGCGATGCGGTGGCCGGCCGGAAAGGCGTGCGCCACCGCCTCCAGCGGCACCGCGACCCGGTAGCGCTGTCCGGGAACGAGCGGCGCCGCGTGCTCGTGGCTGTCGCGATGGGCGAGGTTGAGCAGGCCGTAGGTGGCGCGGAACGAGCGGCCGTCGGGCGCCACGTCGTTGAGCCGCACGGCGAGCAGGGCGTTCGGCTTGTCCGCCGCGAGCTCGAGCGCGACGACCGGCTCGCCGAGGATCTCCGTGCGCTCCGGCAAGGGATCGGAGAGGAAGACGAGCGAGCCGCCGTCGTCCTCGCGCTGGTCGGTGGCGAATTCGGCGCCGGCGCCGTAGCGGCCGATCTCGCCGGCGGTGAGGCCCACGGTCTGCGGCGAGCAGATCGCGAGCGGCGTCTCCTTGCCGGCGCGCGCGGCGAGCCGGCCGGGGGTGAGGGCATAGCGCCGCGGCTTGATGCGCGGCGAGGGCCAGCGGTCCTCCGCGACCCAGCGGCCGGGACGCTCGGGATAGGACGCCGCGGGCGGCACGCTGTCCTGCATCCAGACGCGCAGCATCGGCTCGTCCATGATGCCGGTGTCCTTGCCCTTGAGCCAGTGGTCCCACCAGCGCAGCGCCTCCTGTAGCCAGCCGATGGCCGGGCCGGGCTGTCCGTCATGCGGGAAGTTGTGCGCCCACGGACCGATCAGCCCCTTGCGCGGACCCCTGAGGCCGGCCAGCAGCCGCGGAATCGAGGCGGCATAGTTGTCGGCCCAGCCGTTGACGGCATAGACGGGGATCTCGATGCGGCCGAAATCCTCGCACACCGAGCCGTGCTGCCAGTAGCCGTCGCGCCGCTGATGCTCGATCCAGGGGATCACCCAGGGCCGCAGGTTCTCCAGCCGCGCCATCCACATCGCGCGCCAGCGCTCGCCGACGATCTCCGGGTCGGGCGGCGTCGAGACGTGCGAGAACATCACCGCGCCCCAGTCCGGGTTGTCCTTGGTCATGCAGCCGCCCATGTAGTGCACGTCGGTCGCATAGCGATCGTCGGTCGAGCCGACGGTGATGATGCATTCGAGGGCGGGCGGCCGGCGCGCCGCCACCTGCAGCGCATTGAACCCGCCCCAGGAGATGCCGAACATACCGGCCTTGCCGCTGCACCAGGGCTGCGCGGCAAGCCAGGCGATGACCTCCAGCGCGTCGTCCTGCTCCTGCTTGGTGTACTCATCGGCGATCAGCCCGTCGCTGTCGCCGGTGCCGCGGATGTCGACGCGCGCGCAGGCATAGCCGTGGCCGGCGAAATAGCGGTGCACGGGGTCGTCGCGCAGCCGCGTCGTGTCGCGCTTGCGATAGGGCAGGTATTCGAGCAGCACCGGAACCGGGTTGCGCTCGGCATCCTCCGGCAGCCACAGCCGCGCCGCCAGCCGCGTGCCGTCGGCCAGCGGAATCCAGGTGTTTTCGATGGTGCGGACGCGGGCGGGGAAATCGTCGACGATCCGGGGACTCATGACACTCCGTTCATTCCTTGGTACGCTCATGAAAGCCGGCAAATCCTGCCGGCGGCAAGAGGATCGACCGCGTGGGCAGCTATCTGCGACCGGCCGAACTGAGGGAGGCGCTGGCGGCGCTCGCCGCCGGCCCGCGCATCATCCTCGCCGGCGGCACGGACTATTATCCCGCCCGCGTCGGCCAACCGCTCGACGACGACCTGCTGGACATCACCGCCCTGCCGGAACTGCGGCGCATCGCCGACGAGGGCGCGCACTGGCGCATCCCCGCGCTGTGCACCTGGACCGATCTGCTGGAGACTCCGCTGCCGCCGCTGTTCGACGGGCTGAAGCAGGCGGCCCGCGCCGTCGGCGGCGTGCAGATCCAGAATGCCGGCACGCTCTGCGGCAATCTCTGCAATGCCTCGCCGGCGGCCGACGGCACGCCCAACCTCCTCGCGCTGGACGCCGAGGTGGAGCTGGCCTCGGCGCGGGGCACGCGGCGGCTGCCGGTCGCCGCGTTCATCACCGGCAACCGCGCCACGGCGCGGCGGCCCGACGAGATGGTCACCGCGCTGCTGGTGCCGAAGCCGGCGTCGGCGGCGCGCGCCATTTTTCTCAAGCTCGGCGCCCGCGCCTATCTCGTGATCTCCATCGTCATGGTCTCGGCGGTGCTGGAGATCGCCGACGGCCGCACCGTCGCGCGCGCCCGCCTCGCGGTCGGCTCCTGCTCCGCCGTGGCGCAGCGGCTGCCGCAATTGGAGCAGGCGCTGGCCGGCCGCCGGCTCGATCCCGCGCTCGCCGATCTGGTGCAGCCGGCGCATCTGGCGCCGCTGTCGCCGATCGACGACGTGCGCGGCACCGCCGCCTATCGGCGCGACGCGGCGCTGACATTGATCCGGCGCGCGCTGTGGGAGCTGGCCGCGTGAGGTCGCCGGCGCAGCAGATCGCCTTCACCCTCAACGGCCGGCGGACCGAGATCCACGTCGATCCGGCGCGGCGCCTGGCCGATCTGCTGCGCGAGGATCTCGGACTCACCGGCACCAAGGTCGGCTGCAACGCCGGCGACTGCGGCGCCTGCACGGTGCGGCTCGACGGCCGCCAGGTCTGCGCCTGCCTGGTCTCCGCCGCGCAGGTGCAGGGCCGCGCGGTGGTGACGGTCGAAGGCCTGAGCAACGGCGCCGGCATGAGTGCGCTGCAGCAGGCGTTTCTCGCCCACGGCGCCGCGCAGTGCGGCATCTGCACGCCGGGCATGCTGATGGCGGCCGACGACCTGCTCGCGCGCAACCCGCGCCCCAGCGAGGCGGAGGTGATGGATGCGCTGGGTGGCGTGCTCTGCCGCTGCACCGGCTACCGCAAGATCGTCGAGGCCGTGCTCGCCGTCGCATCGGATCCCGCTTTCGGCGGGCACGGGCAACCTGCGTCCTTCGACAGGCTCAGGATGAGGGAGGACGTTGATGGCACAAGGAACGGCCCTCATCCTGAGCCTGTCGAAGGACGCACCTCGCCGATCCCCGCGGTCGGCGCCCGCCTTCCGCGCGTCGACGGCATCGCCAAGATCGCGGGCACGGAGCGCTACGGCGCCGACGAATGGCCGGCGGGCTGCCTGACCCTGCGCGCGGTGCGCTCGCCGCATGCCCATGCCCGCTTCACCCTCGGCGACCTGCGGCCGCTGCAGGCGAAGCATCCCGGCCTGGTCCGCATCCTGACCTGGCGCGATATCCCCGGCCAGAACCGCTACGGCATCTATCCCAAGGGCAAGGACCAGCCGGCGCTCGCCGAGGGCTATGTGCGCTATCGCGGCGAGGCCGTTCTCGCCCTGGTCGGCGACGATGCGACGATCGCAAACATCCGCGATTCCGAGCTGCCCATCGCCTGGGAGCCGTTGCCACCGCTCTCGCTCGACTCGGCGACGGCGGCGGACGCGCCGCGGCTGCACCAGGCATTGCCCGGCAACATCCTCGTGCAGGGCCGGCTGGCGCGCGGCGATGTCGAGGCGGCGCTGTCCGCGTCGGCGGCCACCGCGGAGATCGCGGTCGAGACCGCCTTCGTCGAGCATGCCTATATCGAGCCCGAAGCCGGCTATGCCCGCCGCGTCGGCGACCGCATCGAGGTCTTCGCCACGACGCAGACCCCCTACATGGACCGCGACGAGATCGCGCTCATCCTCGGCGTGACGCCGGAGCAGGTGCGCATCGTCCCCAGCGCCTGCGGCGGCGGCTTCGGCGGCAAGCTCGACCTGTCGCTGCAGCCGCTGATCGCGACCGCGGCCTGGCTGCTGAACCGGCCGGTGCGCTGCACCTACACGCGTCCGGAATCCATGGCGGCGACGACCAAGCGCCATCCCGCGCGCATGACCGCGACCTTCGGCGCCGATGCGCAGGGCCGTCTGACCGGCGTGCGCTTCCACGGCGATTTCAACACCGGCGCCTACGCCTCCTGGGGCCCGACCGTGGCCAACCGCGTGCCCGTCCATGCCATGGGGCCCTATGCGGTGCAGGCGGCGCTCTGCACCACCCGCGCGATCCACACGACCGAGCCGCCGTCCGGCGCCTTCCGCGGCTTCGGCGTGCCGCAGGCGGCGATCGTGCACGAGGCGCTGATGGACATGCTGGCGGATCGGCTCGGCATCGATGCGCTGGAGTTCCGCCATCGCAACGCGCTGACGCGCGGCTCCGTCACCGCCACCGGCCAGAAACTCGAAGCCAGCGCCGGCCTGCCGGCCTGCCTGGCGGCGCTGCGGCCGCAGTGGCGCGAGATGCGGGCGGCGGCCGAGGCGTTCAACCGCAGCGCGCCCGTGATGAAGCGCGGCGTCGGCATCGGCGCCATGTGGTACGGCATCGGCAACACCTCCATGACAAATCCCTCGGCCATGGAGATCGGCATCACCGCTGCGGGCGAGGTGGTGCTGTTCTCGGGCGCGGTCGATATCGGCCAGGGCTCCAACACCGTCATGGCGCAGATCGCCGCCGATGCGCTCGGCGTTCCCGTGCACCGGCTCCGCCTCGTCACCGGCGACACCGACCGCACGCGCGATGCGGGCAAGACCTCGGCCTCGCGGCAGACCTTCGTCTCCGGCAACGCCGCGCGCCGGGCGGGCGAGGATTTGCGCCGCCAGCTCCTGCGGCTCGGCAATGTCGGCGACGATGCCATCCTCCGGCTCGAGGACGGCCGGATCGTGCTGGAGGACGGCGGCGGCGAGCGGACGCTCGATCTCCGGGCCATGCCCGAGGCCGCCAAGGGCTGCGTGCTGCTGGGCGCCGGCAGCTATGATCCCAAGACGACGGCGCTGGACGCCGACGGCCAGGGCATCCCCTACGAGACCTACGCCTTCGCCGCGCAGCTCGCGGCGGTGGAGGTCGATACCGAGCTCGGCACGGTGAAGGTCCACCGGATCGTCGCCGCCCACGACGTCGGCCGCGCGGTCAACCCGACGCTCGTGGAGGGCCAGATCCACGGCGGCATCGCCCAGGGCCTCGGCCTGGCGCTGATGGAGGAGTACGTCCCCGGCCGCACCGAGAACCTGCACGACTACCTGATCCCGACCTTCGGCGACGTGCCGGAGATCGACTGCATCCTGGTCGAGGACGCCGAGCCGGCCGGACCCTACGGCGCCAAGGGCATCGGCGAGCCCGCCCTGGTGCCCACCGCCCCCGCCATCCTCGGCGCCATCCATCACGCGACCGGCGTCCGCCTCACCCGCGTCCCCGCCACCCCCGACCGCGTCTTGGCAGCAATCAAGAGCAAGAAAGCATGAACCGCAGAGGCGAGACGCAGAGATGGTGTAGGGGCGGCCCCGCGTGGCCGCCCATCGCCGCAGGGCGACCGCATTTGAGTATTCGGATAGATCGTAAGGGATTCGTGGCACGCGGAGACGCGGAGGCGCGGAGGTCGCCGAGCCTTCTGGATCCGGCGGAATCGACCCAATCAACGCGGAGCCTGCACGTCGCAGCAGTGGATTCGGTGCTCTCCGCGCCTCCGCGTCTCCGCGTGCCAAAGCCTTGCTGCTGGCCAGCACTGTCATCAAATGCGATTGCCCTGCCCATCGGCGGGGCGACCAGGTGGGGTCGCCCCTATATTCCTCCGTGCCTCTGTGCCTCTGTGGTTCAAGGCGACTGAAGATCATGAGCGACCCGCAGCACGATCCCGTCGCCTCCACCGACGCGCCCGACGAGGCGGCGCTCGTCGCGGCCAAGGCGAAGGACGAGGGCATCGTCGTCTGCGACGCCTGCCCGGTGCTGTGCCGCATCCGCCCGGAGAAGACCGGCGCCTGCGACCGCTACGGAAATATCGGCGGCAAGCTCACCCGCCTCGATCCCTTCGTCGTTGCCCGGCACACCATCGACCAGAACGGGCAGATGGTGCCGTTCCTGGGGTCCGGCTGGAACGGCGAGCTGGTGCCCGGCCCCGACACCTTCGTCACCGGCATCGGCGCCGGCACCACCTACCCCGACTACAAGCCGGCCCCCTTCATCGTCTCGTCCGCGATCGACGGCGTCGACATGGTGACGGTGGTGACCGAGGGAATCTTCTCCTACTGCGGCGTCAAGGTGAAGATCGATACCGACCGCTATGTCGGTCCGGAGCAGGCGGCGGTGCGGGTGAGGGGCGAGCAGGTCGGCCACGTCACCACGGCCGAATACGGCTCGCAGATGCTGTCGCTGGGCGGCGTGCGCCACCTGACCGGCGGCAGCAAGAAGGAGGGGGTCGTCACCTGCGATACCCTGCTGACGCTCTGCAACAAGGGCGCCGTCGAGATGCAGGTCGAAGGCGGCGCGGCCATGACCATCCAGGCCGGCCAGCCGCCGGTCATCGACGGCGCGGCCGAGGAGCGCATGCGCGTCGGCTGCGGCTCCGCCACCATCGGCATCTTCGCTCGGCAGTGGCAGGGCCATGCCGACGAGGTGATCGTCGTCGACGACCACATCACCGGCGTGCTGACCGAGCACCAGGCGGGCCGCTTCCTCGACCTGCGGCCCGCCGGCATCCGCGTGCGCGGCCGCAAATCGACGCCCGGCCGCTACTTTCAGGTCGCCAATCCCGGCACCGGCTGGGGCGGCACGGACATCAGCGATCCCCTGTCGATCCTCGAGAAGATCGATCCGAAGACGGCCTGGCCCGGCCTGCGCCTGCTCATGGTCTCCACGACAGGCGAGCACGCCGCCTGGTTCGTGCTGGACGACGCGCTGCGGCCCGTGCCCGCCGACATGCCCGACGCGATCCGGGCGGTGGTCGCGCGGATCGGCGAGAACTGCGAGCCGGCGCTGTCGACGGTGCTGTTCATGGCCGGGGCCGGCGGCTCGCTGCGCGCCGGCGTCACCGAGAACCCGGTCAGGCTGACGCGCTCGGTGCGGTCCGCGCTGACCCGGGTGACCTCCGGCGGCGCGCCGGTCTATGTCTGGCCCGGCGGCGGCATTACCTATATGGTCGATGTCATGACCATGCCCGACAAGTCCTTCGGCTATGTCCCGACGCCGGCGATCGTCGGGCCCATCGAGTTCACGATGACGCGCGACACTTACGCGGCGCTCGGCGGCCACCTAGACAGCATCCGCCCGCTGGAGTCGCTGCGCGCGCTCGACCGCGTCAAGACCATCCCCTGGCCGCCCACCCACCCCTGGCCGCTGGAGGTTGCCGTCGTCCGCCAGGAATGACCACTGGCCTCGTCGAACGCCGCCGGAGGATGGCGGAGGTCGAACAAATATTCGTTGACATATGTCAACGATCCCGCTACAGTCGACGCTGATGCATGGGACGAAATAGGCACCCTGCGAAGGAGATCGAAGCAGCCGTAGCCTATGCCGAGTCCAAGGGATGGATCTGGAGAAAGGCCGGCAAGTCGGCTCATTGTTGGGCGCGTCTATTGTGCCCCGACAGTACTCGGGACGGCTGTCGCATGTCGGTTTGGTCTACACCCAGAAGCGCGGAGGACCACGCGAAGGATATTCGCCGAAAGGTGGACAGGTGTCCGCATTGCTAAGAGGGCCGCATCATGAGCGCGCAGAAGTTCGAATTTGCCATCGTCGCGGAAGGACTCGATCCGGATGCGGATGACTTCGAGGATCGGCTCTTCGACGCAGGCTGCAGCGATGCCTTGGTGTCCGTCATCAAAGGATCGATCGTTCTCGACTTCACGCGCGAGGGAAAGAATTTCGCGCATGCCGTCACATCCGCCATTCGTGACGTGAAGGCTGCCGGTGCCGAGGTCGTGCGGATCGAGCCGGATACATACGTCAACCTGTCCGATATCGCTGCGCGGACTGGCCTGACGAGGCAAGCGGTGTCGTTGCTCATCCAGGGCGAAAGAGGACCGGGGGGCTTTCCGCCGCCCATCGTTCGCGTGACGACGGATTCACCCTTGTGGGACTGGTTGAGCGTCGCCCGCTGGATGGTGCGACATGGCCGCCTCGCGGATTCGAATGTGCTTACAGAGGCCGCGATGATCCGTGAACTTAATGGCATCCTCCAGGCTCAAAGAGTGCATCAGGCGGGCGGAGAAATTCTCGAACGAGCCCTCGATCCCGATGAACAGCCTGTCCCGGCCTGAGATCTCGCCATATAGTGCGCCAATGAGCATCGCAGCCTGTAAAATCGGGGGCAGCGGAGGCAAGTACTGATGACCATTCAAGCCGTCATGCTGCCGGATGGCCGGCGGCTGCATCTCAATCACGGGCCGATCGACGCCATCGTCGAGGCCTGGGGCGAGGCGAGCGAGGTCCGCGCCGCCTATGAGCAGGCGACCATTTCCTTCCGCGACGTGCTGCCCCGGCTGGCGAAGGAGCTGCCGGTCCTGCGCTGGCCGCTCGGCGACACGGCGCCGGAGCTGGGTGGGCCGGTGGCGCGGCGGATGCTGGCGGCGACCTGGCCGTTCCGCAACAGCTTCATCACGCCCATGGCCGCGGTGGCCGGCGCCGTCGCCGACCACCTGCTGGAGGCGATGCTGATCGGGCGGCGGCTGAGCAAGGCCTACGTCAACGACGGCGGCGACATCGCCTTTCATCTGACGCGCGGCGAGCGCCTCACCTGCGGCATCGTCGGCAACGTGCTGGCGCCGGCGGTCGACGGCAAGATCGAGCTCGCCAGCGAGATGCCGGTGCGCGGCATCGCCACCTCGGGCACGGCGACCAAGGGAACGGGCGGCCGCAGCTTCACGCTCGGCATCGCCGACGCCGTCACCGTGCTGGCGCAGGACGCCGCGGCGGCCGATGCGGCCGCGACGGTGATCGGCAATGCCGTCGACCTGCCGGGGCATCCCTCGATCGTGCGCTGCCCCGCTTCCGACATGGACCCCGACAGCGACCTCGGCACCCGCCAGGTTACCCTGGCGGTCGGTACCCTGGCGCTGCCGGAGGTCGAGACGGCGTTGGCGGCGGGCGTGGCCGAGGCCGAGCGCCTGCGGCAGGCCCGCCTCATCTATGGCGCGGTGCTGACCCTGCAGGGCCGCTTCGTCGTCTGCGGCGACCGGTCCCGGCTGATGAAGGCGGCATAGCCTCGGTCCATCTGCCGTAGGGGCGAGCGGCGCTCGCCCACGTTGCCGCAACAGCGATCATCGAGCCTGGCATGAACAGGGCGAGCGCCGCTCGCCCCTACGAATTCGGCGGCGCGTGTATCCCTACGCCACTTGCGCTTGGCCCGCGGGCGCCTCGGCCGCGTTCGGCGGGGATTGCCGCGGCAGCCATATGGTGAAGGCGGTGCCCTGGTCGACGGTGCTTTCGACGTCGATGGTCCCGCCATGCTGCTCGACGATCTGCCGTACCGTCGGCAGCCCGAGCCCGACGCCGAAGCTCTTGGTGGTGAACAGCGGCTCGAAGATCTTGGGCAGGCGGTCCTCCGGGATGCCGGGGCCGTTGTCGCCGACGGTCAGGCGCACATAGGGGCCGGCGTCCTCGGTGCGCAGGACGATGGCGCGCCGGCGGTCGTCGGCCGGCATCCAGCCCGGATCGGCCAGCGCCTGCGCCGCGTTCTCCACCAGGTTGACGACGATCTGGCGGAAGCGGTCGCGGTCGAGCGCGATGTCGCCCCCGAACTGGAACTCGCGGCGGATCGTCACCGCGGCCGGCACGGCGATCTCGCCGAGGGTGTCGCCCAACCACGTATCGAGAGGCGTCGGCTCGCGCTTCAGCTCGCGCACGCGGGTGAAATCGAGGATGTCGTTGATGATGCGGGCGCAGCGCTCGATGTTGCGGTCGATGCGGTCGAGGGCGCGCTCGACGCCGGCCACCTTGCCGGTCGTCAGCTGGCGCAGCAGCGCCATGGAGTTGCGGATGGCGCTCAGCGGGTTGCGCAGCTCGTGGCTGACCGTGCCGGCGACCTGGCCCAGCATCGACAGGCGTTCCTGGCGCGCCAGCCGGTCGGTCGCCGACTTCAGCTCGTCCAGGGTCTTCTGCAGCTGCAGCTCGGCCTGCTTGCGCGCCGTGATGTCGGTGCGGATGCCGACGACGCCGCCCTCGCTGGTGCGCCGCTCGCTCACCAGGATCCAGCGCCCGTCGGCGAGCTGCTGCTCGCTCGTGCTCTCGCCGGCGAGATGGGCGCGCATGCGCTCGGCCAGCCACGCCTCCGCGCGCCCCATCGCCTCCGGCACCTGCCCGCGCGCCACGTCGGCGCGGATCAGCTCCTCGAACCGGGTTCCGGCCACGTTGAGGTCCGCCGTCTCCGGGTACATGCCGCGATAGGTCCGGTTGCACATCACCAGGCGGTCGTCGGCATCGTACAGGACGAAGCCGCCGTTGAGGCTCTCGATGGCGTCGTGCAGCCGGCCCTGGGCCGTCGCCTCGCTGTCCCTGAGGGCGGCCATGAGCCGGCGCCGCTCGGCCTCGGCGGCGCGCATGGTCTTGTGCATGCGGTGCCCGTAGATCGCCACCAGAATGACGATGACGAAGATGACACCGCCGATCAGGTACTCGAAGCGGCCGAGCCTGGCGGCGCTGCCGAGCTGCGCGCGGAACTGGTCCGACTGGATCTGGCGGATGACCTGCTCGGCCTTGCCGATCTCGTGCAGGACCTGGCCGAAGGTGTGGTCCATGGTGGCGTTGTAGCGCGTCGCCTGCGCCGGCTCGTTGGCGCGGAAATAGACGAAGATCAGGTCGGCGGTGGCCGTCATCGTGTCCATGGCCGCGTTGATCTCGTAGAGCGACGCGATCAGCGACCTCACCTCCGTGGTCCGCGGCTTGCTGAACAGCTCCTGGCGGATCTGCACGAGCTTGGCCTCGAACATCGCCAGGGCTTGTTCGTGGCGCGCCTGCTCCTGGTCGGCGTCGCGGCTGTCGAAGATGTCGTTGCCGGGCGCGTTGACGGCCTGGGCGAGGTTGGCCAGCTCCAGCAGGTTCGAATGCTGCTGCGCCCATTCCTGGTTGACGGCGACGGATCCCTGGTGGATCAGCCGGACGGCGTGGTTGAGGTAGAGGCTGCCGCAGATCGTCAGGACGGCGATCGCCGCCAGGACGTAGTAGAGCAGATACCATTTCGGCCGGCGCTCGCGCGATTCGGACCGCAACATCTCGAGCTCTCTCTCCACACCCCTGCATCCCGGACCGCATGCGTCCGCCGGCCGGATCGCGCCGCCCGCGGCCGGTCTGGACAGGCCGTGCCAGTTTGAATCAAATGGGGTTAATGAACCTTGAAGGCCGCCGTCGCCGGCGGCCCGCGGGAGGTGCGGGACGAGCCATGTCGCTGATCGAGATCCGCAAGATCGCCACGGTCGTCGAGGAGGTCTTCCACGAGGGCGGCCCGCCGGCGGCGCGGCCGCTGAAGCAGGGCGCCTGCCTCGCCGTCATCCGCAATCCCTATGCCGGCCGCTACGTCCAGGACATCCTGCCGCTGATGACGGACCTCGAGCCGCTCGGCCTCGACATGGCGCGGCGCCTCGTCGCCGCCCTCGGCGCCGCGCCCAAGGAGATCGAGGCCTACGGCAAGGGCGCCATCGTCGGCGCCGGCGGCGAGCTGGAGCATGGCGCGCTCTGGCACGCGCCCGGCGGCTACGGCATGCGCGAGGTGCTCGGCGGCACCAAGGCCATCGTGCCCTCGACCAAGAAGGTCGGCGGCCCCGGCACGCGCCTCGACGTGCCGCTGGCGCATGTCGACGCCGCCTATGTCCGCAGCCATTTCGGCACCTTGGAGGTCGGCCTGCCCGATGCGCCGAAGGCCGACGAGATCGTCTATGTCCTGGCCATGAGCACCGGCCCGCGCGTCCATGCGCGCGCCGGGGGCCTCGCGGCCGCCGACATCAAGGGAGAGGACGGACTCCGATGAGCGCGAAGATCCGCAAGCTGATCGTCAGCGTCGAGGAGACCCGGCAGGAGATGGGCCGGGCGGTGGAGCCGCCGACGCGCAAGGCCGTCGCCGCGGCGGTCATCGCCAATCCCTTCGCCGGGCAGTATGTGCAGGACCTGGCGCCGCTGATGCAGATCGGCGAGGAGCTGGGCGAACTGCTGACGCGCCGCTGCGTCGCCGCCCTCGGCATCGAGGGCGGCCGGGCCGAGAGCTACGGCAAGGCCGCGGTCGTCGGCGAGAACGGCGAGCTCGAGCACGCCGCCGCCATCCTGCATCCGCAGATGGGCAAGCCCGTGCGCGCCGTGCTGCGGAAGGGCGCCGCCCTCATCCCCTCGGCCAAGAAGCGGGGCGGGCCGGGCACGCCGATCGACGTGCCGCTCGGCCACAAGGACGCCGCCTTCGTGCGCAGCCATTTCGACGCCGTCGAGCTGCGCGTCGGCGACGCGCCGCGCGCCGACGAGATCCTCGTCGCCATCGCCGTCACCGACAGCGGCCGGCCGCTGCCGCGCGTCGGCGGGCTGCAGAAGCACGAGATCAAGGGCGAGGACGGCCTGCGCTAGAACCGCCGCAGGCTGTCGGCGGGGAACAGCCAGGGCGGCGCCGCCAACCCGTCGTCCGCCAGCCGGAACCAGGGCGAGAGGTCCGGGTCCGCGGCATTGGCCGGGATGTGCAGGCTCTGCGCCGGCATGTAGCCCTGGACGAGCAGCACCGCCTTGCGTCCCGTCGCCGGCTCCACCGCCATGTCCAGGACGAGCACGGCATGGCCCGGCGATCCCGGCAGGATCAGCGCGTCGCCGATCGCCGCGTCGGAGAGGCGGCCGACCGGCGCCATCTCGCGCGC
This sequence comes from Dongiaceae bacterium, assembly GCA_050180895.1. Classification (GTDB taxonomy): domain Bacteria; phylum Pseudomonadota; class Alphaproteobacteria; order Dongiales; family Dongiaceae; genus JBGPEQ01. The sequence continues at coordinate 9,609 of JBFXDS010000009.1, read as the reverse complement.
CAGGGAGATCGTCCCGGCATAGGCGAAGACGATGTCGAGCCAGCGCCGCAGGCTGGCGTGCGACGTGCCCTGCGGCGGGCCCTGCCGCCAGCGCACCGCGCGGCCCGCGACCGCCGGCAGCACGCCGTCGGCATAGTCCCGGAAGCGGTAGCGGTCGCCGCTGGTGAAGTCGAAGGCGAGGGCGCCGAGGTCGCCGCGGCCGAACAGATATTCGGCGCGCAGGCGGATGATGGCGTCGGCGCATTGCTGCAGGTCCCGAGCCCCGGTGTCGATGTCGATCACCGCCGCGGCGCCGGATGGGTCGGCCTTGACGCGCCCGTCATGCAGCCGCACCGGCGTGCCCGCCGGCGCCAGCGGCAGGCGGCGCAGCCAGTCGCCGAAGCTGCCGGCCGCCGGCGCGACGCGGGCGAAGCCGGCCGGGGCGGGGAAGCGGTCGGCGGCGGTCTCCGCCGGCCCGTCCGCGCGCCACGGATGCATCGGCGCAGCGGCGGCGGCCGGCATCGGCAGCAGCGCGAGGCACAGCAAGGCGGCGCAGCTCATCCGCATGGGGCGCGAGCCTCGCCGATAAAGACGGCGGAACTGCGGCGCGGCTCAGTGCTTCCGCGCCTGCACGAGGTTGGCGATGATCGTCGCCTCGCCCAGCGCCCGGCAGGCCTCGAGCCGGTGCAGCCCGCTCACCAGCACGTATCTCTCCTCGCTTGGGCGCTCCCCGCTTGGGCGTGCCTTGTCCGGCCGCACCAGGATCGGCGATTGCTGGCCGATATCCGCGATGCTGACGGCGATCTCCTCCAGCTTCCGCGGGTCGAGCGGCTTGCGCAGCGCCGCCGGGACGTAGATCTGCTCGATCTTGATGACCACCGGCTTCATCAGATGCTGGTCAGCCATGGGTCATCCCGCCGGTTTCGACGCCTTGAGCGAGAAGGCGAGCGGAAAGCGCGGGCCGCCGTCGGGCAGCCGGAACAGGCCGTCCTCGGCCTCGACCATCATCGGGAACATGCGCCAGGGCAGCCGCTCGTGCTCGTGCAGGACGTCGAGCCGCAGGCCGTGGTCGATCAGGCCGCAGAGGATGTCCGAGAGGGGGTGGTTCCATTCATAGGCCGTCCTGTGCGCCAGCGCCGTGTCGTCGCCGGTGTAGGTCGTGGCGTCGTCGAAGACCAACGGATCGTGCGGCGCCGAGCGCCAGGGATAGTGGGCGCAGAGCCGCCCGTCCTGCTGCTCCAGGAGCAGGGCGAACGGATGGTTGTCGGCGAGGTAGAGGAACCCGCCGGGCGCCAGCGACTCGGCGACGATTCCCGCCCAGCGGCGGATGTCGTGCAGCCAGCAGATGGCGCCCCAGCTCACATAGACGACGTCGAACCGCTCCGGCAGCGCCGCACGCGTCTCGTAGACGTCGCTCTGCACGAACCGCGCCGCGAGGCCGGACTCGGCGGCAAGGCTGCGCGCCGCATCGATCGCCGCTTGCGAGAAGTCCACGCCGGTGACAATCGCGTCGCGCCGCGCCAGCGACAGCGTGTCGAGCCCGAAATGACACTGCAGATGCAGCAGCCGCTTGCCCCCGACATCGCCGATCTCGGCTGATTCGATCGGCCCGAGCGTATCGCCGCCCTTCCGAAATTCCTCGACGCCATAGAATCCGGTGCGGTCGGCGCGATGCACCGCCGCGCGCTCGTCCCAGGTCCGGCGGTTGGCCTCCGTGAAGCCGACGATGTCGCTCATATCCGATCACCCGCAGATGAGGAACTCACCACAAAGCCGCGAAGGGTGCAAAGAAGAGGATTCAACCGCAGATGGACGCAGATGAAGCTTGGCGCCCAATCGCAGCGTTCGTCGTTCACCACGAACAGCGCGAGCGATCCCGGTGCAGAGCGCCGGTCACCCTCCTGTGTGCCCTTCGTGGCTTTGTAGTCAATTCTTTATCTGCGTTCATCTGCGTCCATCTGCGGTTGAAATCCTTCTTCGCGTCCTTCGTGGCTTTGTGGTGAATCTTTTTATTCGCGTCACCCCACTACCTCCGGCACCGTCTCCGCCGGCGGGGTGTTGCGGCTGCGGCCGGCGCGCACCTGGCCGTCGATGATCATCATGCCGATGCCGGGGATGTCGCCCTTCTCGACGCTGTCGAGCAGGTCCTTGCCGGCCGAATGCTGCGCCCGGTCCATGATCACGAAGTCGGCGGCGCGCCCGGGCTCGATGAGGCCGCAGTCGAGCTTGCGCTGCCTCGCCGTGTTCCCGGTCGCGAAGCAGAAGGCGATCTCCGGCTCGATGTCGCCGAGCGCACTCAGCATGGCGATCATGCGGAGTATGCCGAGGGGTTGCACGCCCGATCCCGCCGGCGAGTCCGTCCCCAATATCACGCGGTCAAGCTGCTTCAACTCGTCCGCCGTGCGCAGGGCGAAGAGCGCCGCCGCCTCGTTGCCGTTATGCACGATCTCGATGGCGCGCGACGAGCGCTCGCAGAGCGCCCGGATCTGCTCGAGCGGCAGCGCCGTGTGGCCGCCGTTGATGTGGCCGATGACGTCGGCGTCGGCCTCCAGCACCACGTCCTTGTCGATCAGGCCGGAGCCGGGGATGGAAGGCCCGCCGGTGTGGATCGTGCTCTGGATGCCGTACTTGCGCGCCCAGCCCACCATCTGCTTGGCCTCGTCGCCGGTCTTGACGCCGCCGAGGCCGACCTCGCCCAGCAGCCGCACGCCCGCCGCGGCCAGCTCCTTGAAATCGCTCTCCACCATGCCCTTCTCGATCACCGGCGCGCCTGCATGCACCTTCACCCCGCCGGGGCGGAAGGCGTCGAAGGCGCGCTGCGCCGTGATCGCCAGCGCCTTCACGCCGATCACGTCCTTCGGCCGCCCCGGCAGGTGCACCTCGCCGGCCGAGATCATGGTGGTGACGCCGCCGTTGAGGAAGCTGTCGATCCAGTTGAGCTGCTGCTGCCGGGGCGTCCAGTCGCCGAACACCGGATGCACGTGGCTGTCGATGAGGCCGGGCGCCACGGCCGTGCCCTTGGCGCTCACCACGGTCTTCGCCCGGCCCGTGTCCAGGTCCTTCAGCCTGCCGACGCCGACGATGCGGCCGCCTTCGCAGACGATCGCGTCGGCGTCGAGCACCGGCTGCCGCAGATCGCCCGAGAGCAGGAGGCCGATGTCCCTGATGACGAGCTTCCCCGCGGGCGCGGCGGCGGCTTGCGGCGTGGCCATGAGTCGTCCTCCCTGATCGCGGATCGCGTGGCCGGCGGCACACCCATCCCGCGTCCTTCGACAAGCTCAGGATGAGGAGGAGTCTCGTGGCGAGAAGACAGCCCCTCATCCTGAGCCTGTCGAAGGACGCACGGCGCCGATCCCACGCTCCGGCGCGAACGTTAACAGGTCTGCCGCGCCCGGCAACTCCGGCGAAGGGGCACGCGGAGGCGCGGAGAATCGCCCTCACCCTGTCCCTCTCCCGCTTTTGAGGGAGAGGGGACGCTGGTGCAAGCGGCCAGCTTCGCCAGCCCCCTCGCCCGCGCAGCGGGAGAGGGTGGGGGTGAGGGGGTTTGACTCAGCCGTTTGTGATAGACCCTCCTGCTTCGCGTCTCCGCGTCTCCGCGTGACCCAATTCCTTGCCGTCCTCACCGTTAACCTTGTTTGCCTCGCCTCTTTACTTCGTTCCTCAATACGTCCGCGCTTCAAAACTTGCACGAATGCCTGTATAGTTTGTCGCGAATCCCGCCCATGGCTGCATCGAAAAAAGAACGGGCGGGGCTGTGTGGGAGTCGATCCATGTTCGCTGCAACCTCGGGCCACGCGCACGCGCCGCAACGGTCGCTGACGTCGGTCATCGGCCATGCCGTGCTCATCGGCGCCGCCGCCGCCATCCTGCAGATGCTGGCCGTCGTCGCGCTCCTCTACGCGTCCGGCATCCTCGAATCCTAAGGACGCCGCCGCATCTGTCGTAGGGGCGAGCGGCGCTCGCCCTGCTGCTGCAAACCGCGGTGTTCGGAGTCCTGAACGAACGAGGGCGAGCGCCGCTCGCCCCTACGAGAGCCTTTGCGCCCTTGCGTCTTTGCGGTTCAATACCTGCCGCCGCGCCCCATCGGGGATGAACGCATGACCCGCCCGCTGCTCGTCGTCGACGGCGATTCCTTCGCGCACCGCGCCTATCACGCGCTGCCGAAGACGATCCGCAGCCGCGGCGGCAAGGGCGGCGGCGCCATCCTCGGCTTCGCCAACTTCCTGCTGCGCCTCTATGCCGACGAGCGGCCGCGCGCCGTGCTCGTCGCCTGGGACACGCTGGGGGCGCCGACCCCGCGCCAGCAGGCCTTCCCCGCCTACCAGGGCGGCCGCGACTTCGACGACGAGCTGGTCGAGCAGCTCCACGTCCTGCCGCGCTTCGCGCTCGCCTGCGGCTTCGCCGTGGCCAAGGCGCCGGGCTACGAGGCCGACGACTTCCTGGCCGCCGCGGCCACGGCCGAGGAGCGGCGCGGCGGCGCCGTGCTGGTCGCCAGCGGCGACCGCGACGCCTTCCAGCTCGCCTCCGCCGCGACCACCATCCTGCAGCCCGTGCGCGCCGGCGGCATGGCGCGCATCGGCCCGGCCGAGGTGCGCGCCCGCTATGGCGTCGAGCCGGCGCAGGTGCCCGACTTCATCGCGTTGCGCGGCGACCCCTCCGACAAGCTGCCGGGCGCCAAGGGCATCGGCCCCAAGGGCGCCGCCGCGCTGCTCGTCACGTACGGCACGCTCGAGGCCGCGCTCGCCGACCCGCGCCTGGCGCCTCAGGCCGAGGCGCTGCGCCTCTACAAATCCATCGCCACCATGAATGCCGCCGCTCCGCTGCCGCCGCTCCCCGACCAGACGCCGAACTGGCCGGCCGCCGCCGCCCTCGCCCGCGACTGGGAGCTCCGCGGCCTCGCCGACCGCCTCACGGCCCTGGCGCGGAGCGGGTAGGGCAACCGGCCGGCCGCTCGCCCGTCGCTGCGGCGTCCTTCAATCCGCTGGCCCCGATCCGTAGCCCTTGCCTATATTCAAGGCATGGACCGCGCGGCCCTCATTGCCACCCTGAAGGAATACGATGCCGCCCTCCGTCAGAGCGGGGCCACCGGCCTCTACGTCTTCGGCTCGCGGGCGCGAGGCGATCACCGTCGCGACAGCGATCTGGATCTCTTCATCGACTACGACCCGGATGCGAAAGTGCCGAACATCTTTCGTCTCATGCAGCTCGAGGATGATATCGGCCGGCGGCTCGGCGTGCCCGTCACGATCACCACAAGGAACGCGCTGCATCCGTTGATGAAGGCCGAGATCGAACGCGACGCCATCCGTGTGCTGTGATGACCGGCAACCCGATCATCGCCATCCGCGACGTTCTCGCTGAGATCGAGTTGCTGCACGGCATCGCCGGACGCATGACGCTGCCGTCGTTCAGGTCGGATCCGATCGCGAGGCACGCCGCAGCCTATGCGATCCAGATCATTTCCGAAGCAGTCCGTCATATCCCCGACGAGTGGCTGGCCGACTATCCCACCGAGCCTTGGACTCAGATCAAAGGCATCGGCAATCGAATCCGTCATGAATATTTCCGGCTCGACGACGCGATCCTCTGGCAGGTCATCACGCAAGACAGCCACGCCCTCAAGTCGGCGATGCAGTCGATGCTCGATCGGCACGATTCGAAGTCAAGCCAGACGTCCTCGTCTCCTCCGTGAGTGGCAGCCCCCTGCCGGCTTCCATTCCGAAATCCCCTCCCCATCTTCGCCCTATCGCCAGCCCCACCACCGTGGAGAGCCGCCATGACCGAACCCACCGCCGCGGCCGCCGGCCTGTTCAAGGTCGGCGGCGACATCGCCGTCAACCGTCTCGGCTTCGGCGCCATGCGCGTAACCGGCGCCAGCGTGTGGGGTCCGCCGGCGGACCGCGCCGAGGCGCTGCGCACGCTCCGCCGCCTGCCGGCGCTCGGCGTGACCTTCATCGACACCGCCGACAGCTACGGCCCCGGCGTCAGCGAGGAGCTGCTGCGCGAGGCGCTGCACCCCTATGACGGAATGCTCGTCGCCACCAAGGGCGGGTTGGAGCGACCCGGTCCCGGCCAGTGGGTGCCGAACGGCCGCCCCGACTATCTGCGCCAATGCGTGCAGGCCAGCCTGCGCCGCCTCGGCGTCCAGCGCATCGATCTCTGGCAGCTGCACCGGGTGGATCCGAAGGTGCCGCGCGACGAGCAGTTCGCCGTCATCGCGGAGATGCGGGCCGCCGGCCTGATCCGCCATGTCGGCCTCAGCAACGTGAGCCTCGAGGAGCTCGCGGCGGCGCAGCGGTTCTTCCCGGTCGCCACGGTGCAGAACCGCTACAACCTCGTCGACCGCGGCAGCGAGGCCGTGCTCGACCGGTGCGCGGTGCAGGGCATCGGCTTCATCCCCTGGTACCCGCTCGCCGCCGGCGACCTGGCGAAGCCCGGCGGCGTCCTCGACGAGCTCGCCCGCAAGCACCGGGCGACGCCGAGCCAGCTCGCCCTCGCCTGGCTGCTGAAGCGCAGCCCCGTCATGCTCCCGATTCCCGGCACGGGGAAGGTGACGCACCTGGAGGAGAACGTCGCCGCCGCGTCGATTCAGCTGTCGGAGGAGGAATTCCGCACGCTCGACGCGCAGGGAAGGAAGAAGGCATAGCTGCGAACGGTGCCTGCCCCAGATGGTCGCGTCGCGCTTGTAGGGGCGACCTCAAGTGGTCGCCCATCTCTCCACTACTCAGCGTTGCCAGTGATCGACTCTGACCCCGATAGTTGTGAAGAGATTCCGCCAGATCGAATACTTGCTAGGGATCTCGGCTAGCTTAGCCAGTTGCCCTTTAGCTCAACTACTGTGGGAAGTCGTACAAGAACATCCTTACCTTGACCCCGCAACGATCCAGTCTAGCTTGCGGCTGTGGCTTGTCGTGATCCCATAGCCTTTCCTTGGACGTATACCCGCCGGGTGACGTCATGCAGTAGTCGAAAAGCAGCCTGCTCTGTTCGTCCCGCGTCAGTCCGGGAAAACGGACCATCAGCGCACGCACCTCATCAATGCAATAAGACCGCTTGCGCGATTCGTTACGCTGGGCATCGCTCCCAACCTGGGAATTTGGGGAAAAGTATTCGGGCCACTCCTGGTGCCAGTTCTTAGGCCAATCCTCTTCACCGAGGCACCAGCTTTCGAGGAGCTTCTCAGTCTCTTTCACGAACTCGTCACCGGCGGCGGTCTCGCTCCAGAATAGTGTAGGTATCATGAGGGAGACGACTATGAACCCGGTAAGCCTCGCTGCAGCACACCATCTCGGCTTGGGTGACCGTCGGCCTCGCAAGAATCGCGACCAGCGACGGACACAGCTGTTGATTGATGGCATGACTGATGCCCCACACGGCCAACAGTTTCGCGCGCGACACACCGCCTTCTTGGCTACACTATGATGTTTTTAGCATCGGGTGTCCAATTGGGCATTCTAACCCGACGCCAATTTCGTCACACGCGAATCTCTATGGGCCCAGTCCATGATAGCCGAAGCAAGGTTCACTCCCGCCTTGGTAAGCTGTATCGCGCCCGTTTTGCGGTCATAACTCAGCAATCCGAGCTTAGGAAGGCGTGAAAGCCGTCCATTGTCGTCCCCCCGATTTCGCTCGCTGCATGTCGCCTGCGGGAATCGAAGATCTACGACATCTGCGCGGTTGAACCTTCTGTTGCGGAAAAGACGGTAGTACTCGACAAGGAACCCAATATCGAAGGCATTCGGGACTTCCCCGACCGGGTAGCGTCCTGTAAAGGACAGGTCGCGGTGGCTGGCGAGTTGACGAATGCGGGCGCGCGCAGGCATGGTGTCATCTAGAGGTTTCGGCGTGCTCGCCGGTAAGCCGTTGCAAGGACTTCCCCTTATCGCCATTACGTACCCGATCATGAACGCGAACTCAAGCGTGGTCGTGCCACCCGTATCCCATCCTTAGCTTGTTGTCAGGGCGGCCCGCGTACCGCCGAACCTGATTCGGGCATGATCCCGTCTCGGTGCCATCACCACGGCGAAACTGCTTAAAGGCACTCAATGGAGTGCGGGCGCGTTGGGCACTTCGGACGCATCCCGCAAAACTAGAGCACGTTCCCTGTTAGTGGAAACATCAGCCCTCGGTTGTCATGCTGGCGGAAAGCCGGCATCCATATTCGCAGGCCTGTGTCTATGGATTCCGGCTTCGCCGGAATGACAATGGAGGAAGGGCTGTGATTCAGATCTCAGGAAAATGGCTCTAAAGCTCAAGAGAGAGATAGCACTCGACAATCCGATGAAGTGGTGACTCGATGGGCTGGAGTTATCAGGAGTATCCGCACAATTCGGGTCAGAGCACAATCCGGGTCAGAGTGGGTTTATCACAATGTCAGGGTCGTCCGCATGTGGTGGAGCCTCAAGTTCTTATGGAGCTTTACCAGCGCCTACGTAGGCACGGGGACGATGCGGTCGCGGGCCAAGTCGGCGGCGTAGGCAAGTGCGGCGGGCACCGCTTCTTGAGGGAGAGTCGGGTACTGCGCGTGAAGCTCCTCGGCGCTGACGCCCGCAGCTAGATTCTCCAGCACGATCGAAACGGCGATTCGCGTGCCACGGAACCGCGGCGCGCCGTGCAGCGTGTCGGGCGTTGAAACGATGTGATCTTGCCAGCGCACCGGGCCGTCTCCTCGAGTTCAGTCTATGACATCCGGGGAATCGCGAGTCCGATCCTTTTGATCAGCATACCGCTTTTCTCACCGGCTCGACTCTCGGACAGCAAATCCGCTCCTTCAATATGCCGTCCCGTCCTTCCTGAGATACCGTTCCTCCCCGTCCACCCACCGCACCACCATGTCGATGTCGGAGTAGTCCGCCTCGTCGCCGGGCGTGCGGTCGCCGACTTCGAGCAATAAGGCGTCACGGTCGTTGCGGTTGATCACGTGGTGGCCGTCGCCCGTGCCGGCGGGGAAGCCGGCGGCCATGCCGGCGCCGAGCGTCTGCTCGCCGCCGTCGGTCACCAGCGCCACCTCGCCCGAGAGCACATAGACGAACTCGTCCTGCCGCGTGTGCCAGTGCCGCTGCGAGGAGGCGCAGCCCGGCGGCAGCCGCAGCAGGTTGACGCCGAAGTTCTTGAGCCCCAGCGCGTCGCCGAGCCGCCGCCGCTCGCGCCCGGCCACGAGCTTGTCGAACGGCGGCGGATAGTCCGAGGGTCCCGTCGTCGGCACCGTCGCCGGATCGAGCGCCGGCGCCCGCAAGGGCGTGCGTCCCGCCATGGCCAATCTCCTTTGTTCCGTCGGAGTCCGACCCACCTCTTGATGGGCCGACCATAGTTCCTATATTGTTCTTGCGGTCGGCGCAAGTGCCGGCATGGTGTTTGACATCGTGGATAGGAACAGCAGCAACGCTCCCGCACCCTGGGACCGGCGGCGGAAGCGGCACGCCCAGCCGCCCCTTGCCTAGCTCGGACCCCATCCAGCGGCCGCCTCCGCTTGGCATGGGGTCCATCGCTCGATTCTCGATGGCGTAGCAACTGTGTTGTTCAAGCTGTGTGTGTGAGGGGTTCGCTCCAGTCGCGTTGATCTCGGATCATGGCGTTGAGGCTGCAGAGGAGTTTGCGCAGGACGGCCATGAGGGCGAGCTTTGCGGGTTT
>JBFXDS010000008.1:0-184992 GCA_050180895.1 Dongiaceae bacterium | reverse complement strand
CGCGGATGCATCAGCGCTTCCGCCAAACTCAGCTGCTCATCCGTTCGATGCCCCATCTCCCCCTCTCCCGCCTCGCCGCTCTCCTTGCCAGAGAATCATATGCGATGATTTCTGCAAAGCTCCCGCGAAGTGGGAGAGGGATAGGGTGAGGGTGCGCGAGGACGCGTCGCATGACGGGACGGAGGCCGCTGCGTCTGACCGATCCGGCTTGGCTGGCCGCGCTCGGCGAGACCGCGCGGGCCATCGGCAGCGACGAGTTCCCGCGGCGGCTGATGCGGCTGTTCGGCAGGCTCATCCGCCACGACATGGCGATGGCGGTGCGCTATGCGCGGTTCTCGGCGCCGGACTTCCTGGTGAGCGACGGCGCCGACGAGTCGATGATCGAGAGCTATCGCGCCGGCTGGTACCGTTTCGACCCGTTCTACGGCTACTGGCGCAAGCGCGAGCGCGGCGGCGTCGTCAGCCTGCGCGACGTGGCGCCGCCGACCCTGATCCGCAGCCGCTACCGCGCCTTCCAGCGCCAGGCCAACATCTGCGACGAGCTCGGCATGTTCCTGCCGGGGGTCGGCCGCGCCTCCATCGCGCTGTTCCTCGAACGCTCGAAGGGCTGGTTCAGCGATGCGGAGAAGGAGCGGGCGCGGCAGATCTATCCCGCCGTCGCCGGCCTCTATCGCGCGCACATCGGCCGCATCTTCGCGGCCCTCGGCGCCGGGCAGTCCGCGGCGGCGCCGGGGATGCGCGCGACGCTGCTGGTCGACCGCGACGGCGCCCGCATCTATGCCGACGCAGCCTGGCGCGAGGCCGAGCGCGAGACCGAGGTGAAGCGCATCGCGGCGGCGTTCGCGGCGCAGGCCGGTGGCCATATCGCGCTGCCCGGCAACCGCGTGCTCCATGTCGAACCGCTGGAGCCCGATTTCCCGCTGGCGCCGGGCGGCCGGATGTATGTCATCGAGCCGGTCGGGCTGGCACCGGCGCCGATATCGCCGCGCGCCGTCATCGCCCGCTTCGGCGACGGCCTGACGCCGCGCGAGAAGGAGATCGTCGGCCTCGTGCTGGAAGGCCATCCGAGCGCCACCATCGCCAAGCGGCTCGGCATTGGCCACGGCACGGTCAAGAACCACCGCCGGCGGCTCTACGACAAGCTGGACATCACCTCCGAGCGCGAGCTGTTCCTGCTCTATCTCGACTGGCTGTCGCGCGCCGAACCGGCGACGGATCTACGAAGCGAACGGAAGACGCCATGAGCAGAACCATGCAGGCGGTCGTCATGACGGTGACCGGCGGACCGGAGGTCCTCGCGCTGCGATCAGTTGCGCTGCCCTGGCCGCGGCACACGCGGGATGTGCTCGTGCGGCTGAAGGCGGCGGCGCTCAATCCCGCGGATGCCTACTTCCGGAGCTATGGACCGTACATCAAGAGCGACGGGCCATGCGTCCTGGGGCATGACGGCGCCGGTCTCGTCGAGGAGACCGGCACCGGCGTCACGCGCGTCAAGCCCGGTGACCGCGTCTGCTTCTGCAATGGCGGCATCGGCGGCGACCTCGGCACCTATGCCGAGTTCGCCGTCGTGCCGCAGGACCAGCTCGTTCGGATTCCCGACGATGTCGACTGGGGCCAAGCAGCGGCGCTGCCGCTCGTCACCATCACGGCTTGGGAGTCGCTGTATGAACGCGCGGCGCTTGCGCAAGGCGAGCCGGTGCTGATCCATGGCGGCGCCGGCGGCACGGGACATGTCGCGGTGCAGTTGGCGAAGCTGAGGGGTGCGCGCATCGCGGCGACGGTCAGCAGCCCGGCAAAGGCCGAGTTCCTGCACGGGCTCGGCGCAGAGCGGGCGATCCTCTATCGGGAGGAGGACTTCGTCGAGGCGGCCCTGACTTGGAGCGGCGGCGAAGGCGTCGCGGTGGCCCTGGACAATGTCGGTGGCGAGACGCTGCAGCGCACGTTCCGCGCCATGGCGCCCTATGGCCGCATCGTCACGCTGATGGGGCTGCCCGGCGACGATGCCGACGGCACCGCTTACAACAGGAACCTGACGCTGCACAACGTGATGATGCTGACGCCCATGTGGCTGGGACTGAAGAGTCGGCTGACGCATCAAGCGGAGATCGTGGCGCGGGCCATGGCGCTCCTGGCGGCGGGCAAGCTGAGGCTTCACATCGACAGCCTGTTCCCGCTCGCCGAGGCGGCGGCCGCGCATCGGCGGCTGGAAGCCGGGAGCATGACGGGCAAGGTGGTGCTGCGCATCGGCGGCTGAGGGTCCGGCCATGGTCCCCGGAGGCACCATTGCCGGCTTTCGGAGACGCGCCGTATCCTCCGCGATGCGAGACTAGGCGACTTGCCAGGAGATCCCCATGCCCGAAGGTCAGATCCAGCGCCGCGCGCCCGCCGACCGGTTCCATCGCGATCCCGAGCGTTCCTTTACGCTGTCCGCGCCCTACTATATCGACCCCGACGTCTTCGCGCGGGAGAAGGAAGCCATCTTCTACCGCAGCTGGAACTTCGTCGGCCATGTCGAGCAGCTGCGCAAGCCCGGCAGCTACGTCACCTGCCAGATCGCCGACCAGAACATCTTCGTCATGCGCGGCAAGGACGGGACCTTGCGCGGCTTCTACAATGTCTGCGCCCACCGCGCGCATGAGCTGCTCACGGGCTGCGGGCAGACGAAGGTGATCACCTGCCCCTATCATGCCTGGTCCTACCACAGCGACGGGCGCCTGCGGACGGCGCGCGGCTGCGAGAAGGTCACCGGCTTCCAGGCCGGCGAGTTCGGACTGAAGCAGGTGAAGGTGGACGAGCTCTGCGGCTTCGTCTTCGCCAACCTCGACCCGCAGGCGCCGCCGCTGAAGAGCCAGACCGGCGAGCTCGAGAGCGAGATCCGCCGCTACTGCCCGGACATCGACCGGCTGACCTTCGCCCACCGCCTGACCTACGAGCTGAAGGCGAACTGGAAGAACGTCGTCGACAACTTCCTCGAATGCTACCACTGCTCGCCGGCGCATCCGGCGTTCGTCGATCTCGTCGACATCAAGAACTACCGCACGGTGACGCACGGCATCTATTCGAGCCACATCTCGCCGCCGGGCCGGGCCGGGAACACCGCCTACGAGATCCCCGCGGGCCAGTCGAGCGACTTCGCCGCCTGGTGGCTGTGGCCCAACGTGACCTTCAATACCTTCCCCGGTCCCGGCAACATCACGGTCCTGCACATCATGCCGACCGGGCCGGAGACGACGAAGGAGCATTTCGACGTCTATCTGCTCGACAAGACTCCCGCTCCCTGCGAGGAGGCGGCGATCAAGTACATCGACGAGGTGCTGCAGCCGGAGGATATCGGGCTGGTCGAGAGCGTGCAGCGCGGCCTGCATTCGCGCGGCTATCACCAGGGCCGCTTCATCGTCGACAGGGACCGCACCTATATCAGCGAGCACGGGCTGCACCACTTCCACAGCCTGGTGCTGGAGGCGCTCGGCGAGATGCCGTCCTGATCTCGCGCGAGTGCCGCTGCGGCCAGGCGGCATGGCGCGAGAGCGCGCATTGACGCGCTCCCCGTTCCGCGGCAAGAACCGCGGATGGCACCCGAAACGCAACGCCCGGGCGATGCGGCCCGGCGGCTCCTGCGCGCGGCCGACCGCGGAGCCCTGGCGACCAGCCTCGCCGGCGGTGCCGAAGCGGCGGCGGGCGGCTGGCCCTACGCCTCGCTGGTGCTGCTGGCCTGCGACCACGACGCGGCGCCCCTGCTGCTGATCTCAGATCTGGCCGAGCACAGCAAGAATATCGCCGACGATCCGCGGGTGGGGCTGCTGATCGACGGCACCGCCGGCCGCATCGATCCGCTGGCCGGCCCGCGCACCACAATTCTGGGCACCGCGGAGAAGACGGACGATGCGCGCTTCAAGGCCCGCTTCGTGGCCCGCCATCCTTCGGCCGCGCTCTATGCCGATTTCGCCGACTTCCATCTCTATCGCGTCGCCGTGACGCGTGCGCATTTCGTCGCCGGCTTCGGCCGGATCCATTGGATCGACGCCGCCGACTTCGTCGGCGACACGGCCGGCGCCCCGCTCGCCGAGTCGGAGGAGGAGCTGATCCGGCAATGGAACGGCCGCGCGGAGCTGGCGGACCGGATGGCGCAGCTGGCCACCGGCCGCCGCGCGACCGGCTGGCGCGTCACCGGCCTCGACCGCGAGGGCATCGATCTCCGCCGCGACGGCATCGTCGCCCGGCTCGAATTCCCGACGCCCGCGGACTCGGCCGACGCCGCCGCGCAGGCCGTCGACAATCTGCTGGGGAGTCCGAAGCCGAAGAGGCGCAGGTGACCGCCCACGCCGCCCTCATCCTGCGGAAGGAGTGACGCCATGGACTATGTCCGCCTCGGCAACACCGGCCTGAAGGTATCGCGCCTCTGTCTTGGCTGCATGAGCTACGGCTCGCCGAACTGGCGGCCCTGGGTGCTTCCGGAGGCCGACGGCCGGCCATTCTTCAAGCGCGCGATCGAGCAGGGCATCAATTTCTTCGACACGGCCGACGTCTATTCGCTGGGCGCCAGCGAGGAGATCACGGGGCGCGCGCTCAAGGCGTTCGCCAAGCGGCACGAAGTGGTCATCGCCACCAAGGTCCACGGCAAGATGGGCGACGCGCCCAACGACAGAGGTCTCTCGCGCAAGCACATCCTCGACGCCATCGACGCCTCGCTGCGTCGGCTCGGCACCGACTATGTCGATCTCTATCAGATCCACCGCTGGGACGACGAGACGCCGATCGAGGAGACGCTGGGCGCCCTCGACGACGTCGTGCGTGCCGGCAAGGCGCGCTATATCGGCGCCTCCAGCATGTTCGCCTGGCAATTCGCGCGGTCGCTGCAGGTCTCCGACCGGCGAGGGCTGGCGCGTTTCGTCTCCATGCAGAACCACTACAATCTCGTCTACCGCGAGGAGGAGCGCGAGATGATCCCGCTCTGCCGCGCCGAGGGCATCGGCCTGATCCCGTGGAGCCCGCTGGCGCGCGGCTTTCTCGCCGGCAACCGCACGCGCGACAAGTCCGGCGCCACGGCACGGGCGAAGAGCGACGAGTTCGCCCGCGACATGTACTACCAACCCGACGACTTCGCCGTCGCCGAGCGCGTGCAGGAGATGGCGAAGAAGTATGGCCGCAAGCCGACGCAGATCGCCCTGGCCTGGATCGGCTCACGGCCGGGCGTGACGGCGCCCGTCATCGGCGCCACCCGGATGGAGCATCTGGACGACGCCGTCGCCGCCCTCGGCCTCGCGCTCGACGACGCCGACGTCGAGGCGCTGGAGGAGCCTTACCGACCCCATCCCGTGCTCGGCCATCAGTGAGAGCAAGCGAGTCCGAGCCGACTCAGGAGCGGGCGAGCGTGCGCTGCCCAGCGTCAGAACGTCAGCGGTCCTGCGCCAGGTGCACGCCGCCAATCCAGCGGTTGATGCGGTTGGCCTCGACATGGTCGGCGGCGCCCGCGAGCGGCCGCGCGCCGAACGCCGTGAGCATCACCGGATGGCTCCAGGCCGCGGCCGGGGTCGGACCCGGCCTGCCGCATGACGCCGGCTGCGGCATCGCCGTTGGTGATATGAAGCACCACGCTCATCGCCGGAGTCTGCGCAGGCCGACTCCTTAACGCAACGAACTCGCGAACGCGGGGACCGAAAAAGACGACGGCGCGCCGGAAAAACAGCCCAGGCTTGGCTCGGTTAACCGGCGCTTAACCCCTGGGCTGTTACCCATAGGCATGCTCAAGAAGCTGCTGAACGCCTATCGCCTCGTCGCCGTGGACGCGCGCGACGCCGTCGTCGATACCTATCATCGAGTCGTCGACGCCGATGCCGACGAGGACGCCGCCTTCTTCGCCGTCGCCACCAAGAAGCTCTGCGCCGCCGCCCTCTTCTGCGAGATGGCGATGGCCGACGGGGCGCTCGCGGACGGCGAGCGGGAGCGGCTTCGCGACTTGCTGCTGCTGCGGTTCGGTCTCAACGATGCCGAGGCCGACGCGCTCTTCAAGATCGGCCTGCAGGCGACCGCCGACAGCGCGCGCCTGCCGCGCATGACCGCCTCGGTGCGCGACCATTTCGACCGCGAGGAACGCATCGAGCTGATCGAGATGCTGTTCGACGTCGCCTTTGCCGACGGCGCGCAGAGCGCGCGCGAGATCGAGATCGCCGAACAGGCCGGCGCCGCCATCGGCCTCAATGCCCAGGAGATCCAGCGCGCCCGCGGCAAGATCGCCGCTCGCCGCCGGATGCTGCAGACCGGGGCCGCGTAAGGCGGCCTGCGGCCGCCCGTCCGATTCCTCAATGAGCCTCCGCCCAGTTGGCGCCGACGCCGGTGTCGGCGATGAGCGGCACCGATAGCTCCAGCGCCGGCAACGTCGCGCCCTCCATCACCTGCTTGACCAGCGCCGCGGTGGCCGCGACTTCGTCCTCCGGCACCTCGAACAGCAGCTCGTCATGCACCTGCAGCAGCATGCGGGCCTTGAGCCCGGCCTGCGCCAGCGCCGGCGGCACGCGGATCATCGCGCGCTTGATGATGTCGGCCGCGGAGCCCTGCAGCGGCGCGTTGATGGCGGCGCGCTCCATGAAGCTGCGGCGCGCCGGGTTCTTGTCGTTGATCCCCGGCATGTAGCAGCGGCGGCCGAAGATGGTCAGGACGTAGCCGCGCTCGCGGGCGAACGTCTTGGTCCGCTCCATATAGTCGCGGATGCCGGGATAGCGCTGGAAATAGGCCTCGATATAGGCCTTGGCCTCGCTTTGGGGGATGCCGAGCTGCTGCCCCAGCCCGAACGGGCTGATGCCGTAGATGATGCCGAAATTGATTGCCTTGGCGCGGCGACGCACCATCGGATCCATGCCCTCGGCCGGGATGCCGAACACCTGGCTGGCGGTCATCGCGTGGATGTCGGCGCCGCTGCGGAAGGCCTCCTTGAGCGCCAGCACGTCGGCGACATGGGCGGCGAGGCGCAGCTCGATCTGCGAATAGTCCACCGACAGCAGCTTGTGTCCCGTCTCGGCGACGAAGGCGCGGCGGATCTTGCGCCCCTCCTCCGTGCGCACGGGGATGTTCTGCAGGTTCGGATCGTTCGAGCTGAGGCGACCCGTCGACGTCGCCGCCAGCGCGAAGGAGGTGTGGACGCGGCCGGTCTCAGGATTGATCTGGTCGATGAGCGCATCGGCATAGGTGCTCTTGAGCTTCGCGAGCTGCCGCCAGTCGAGCACGCGCGCCGGCAGGTCGTGGCCCTGCGCGGCCAGCGTCTCCAGCACGTCGGCGCCGGTGGCGTAGGCGCCGGTCTTGCCGCTCTTCTGCCCGCCCGGCAGGCCCATCTCGTCGAACAGCACCTCGCCCAGCTGCTTGGGCGAGCCGATATTGAAGGGATGGCCGGCGAGCTTGTGGATCTGCTGCTCCAGCTCCGCCAGCCGGGTGGCGAAATCGCCCGACAGGCGCCGCAGCTCCTCGCGGTCCACCTTGACGCCGGCCATCTCCATGGCCGCGACCACCGGGATCAGCGGCCGGTCGATGGTCTCGTAGACGGTGAGGAGGCGCTCCTCCCGCAGGCGCGGCCTCAGGGCGTGATGCAGCCGCAGCGTCACGTCGGCGTCTTCGGCCGAATAGTCGCGCGCCTTGTCGAGCGGCACGCAATCGAAGGTCACCCGCGACTTGCCGCTGCCGCAGACGTCATCGTAGCGGATCGTCTTGTGGTTGAGGTGCATCTCCGACAGCTCGTCCATGCCGTGGCCATGGGCGCCGCCCTCCAGCACATAGGAGATGATCATCGAATCGTCGATCGGCGCGACGGAGATGCCGTGCCGCTGCATGACCTGGCAGTCGTATTTGATGTTGTGGCCGACCTTGAGGACGCCGGAATCCTCCAGCAGCGGCTTGATCCGCTGCAGCGCCTGATCGAGCGGGATCTGCGGCGGCGGATCCGCGAAGGCCAGGCCGTCCGCGCTCCCCGGCACCCGGTGGCCGACCGGAACGTAGCAGGCCTGGTTCGGCGCCACCGACAGCGAGAAGCCGCACAGGCCGGCGCGCATCGCCTCGAAGGACGTGGTCTCGGTATCGAAGCCGACGACACCGGCCGCGGACGCCCGCGCGATCCAGAGATCGAGCTCGGCCGGCGTGAGGACGAGCTGGTAGCCGCTGCGGTCGACAGGCGCGGCCGAGGCCGCCGCCGGCGCCATCGGCCGGCTCGCCGGGTCGCGCGCCGTACTGTCCGTCACCGGCCGCGCTTCCTTGCCCGCCGTCTGCCCTTCCAGCCGCGCGATGACGGAGCGGAACTGGTTGTCCTTGAGGAAGGCCATGAGCACGTCGCGGTCCGGCTGGCGCCGCACGAACGAGGCCAGCGGGTGATCGACGGCAATGTCGTTCTTCAGCTTCACAAGCTCTCGGCTGATGCGCGCCTTGTCGGCGTTCTGGATGAGCGCCTCGCGGCGCTTCGGCTGCTTGATCTCGGGCGCACGGGCCAGCAGGGTCTCGACATCGCCATAGGTCTTGATCAGCTCCGCCGCGGTCTTGACGCCGATGCCCGGCACGCCCGGCACGTTGTCGGTGGAATCGCCGGCCAGCGCCTGCACCTCCACCACCTTGTCGGGACCGACGCCGAACTTCTCCTCGACCTCGGCGGCGCCGATCGGCTTGTTCTTGATGGGATCGAGCATCTTCACCCGGTCGTTGATCAGCTGCATCAGGTCCTTGTCCGACGAGACGATGGTGACGTCGGCGCCCGCCTCCTTGGCCAGGCGCGCATAGGTGGCGATGAGGTCGTCCGCCTCGTAGTCCGCCATCTCGACCGCGGGGATGTTGAAGGCGCGGGTGGCCTCGCGCACCAGCGCGAACTGCGGAATCAACTCCGGCGGCGGCTCGGGCCGTTGCGCCTTGTAGTCGGCGTAGATCTTGTTGCGGAAGCTGCGGCGCGCCGCGTCGAAGATGACGGCGATGTGATCGGCGTTGGTTTCGCTGATCAGCTTCATCAGCATGGTCGTGTAGCCGAGCACGGCATTGACCGGCGTGCCGTCGGCGCGCGTCAGCGGCGGCAGCGCGTGGAAGGCCCGGAAGATGTAGCCCGAGCCGTCGACGAGATAGACGTGTTTGGGAGCGCTTGGGTCGGCCATGACCGCGGGAAGATGCCGATTTGCCCGGGCGAAGTCGAGGCAAGAGTGCCGAAGGCATGGGCTGGCGATCGGAAGCGGGTTGACCTACGATGGGTCGACAGGCGGCAGTCTGCCGCGGGGCGGGGAGTCTGAAGCGGTGATACAGCGGCGCTCGATGCGGGTGGCGGCGGCTTGTCTGGCCCTGCTGCTCCCGGCCTGCGACGATCAAGGAGCGAGTACCGAGGCCGCAGCGCCGCCTCCGGCGGTAAGCGTGACGGCGGTGGCCAAGAAGGATGTGACGCTGACGTCGGATTTCGTCGGCCGCGTCGTGGCGACGGATAAGGTCGAGCTGCGCGCCCGCGTGCAGGGCTTTCTTCAGAAGCGCTTGTTCCGGGAAGGCCAGGACGTGACGGCCGGCGACCTGCTCTTCGTCATCGAGCAGGAGCCGTTCCAGGCCGCCGTCACCCAGGCCGAGGCCGATCTGGCCAGCGCCCAGGCCGACGCCCAGAACGCCCGGCTTCAACTCGACCGGGCCGAGGAGCTGGTCAAGCGGCAGAACATCCCGGTCGCCACCCGGGACGACCGCGCGGCAGCGGCGGCCATGGCCGATGCCCGAGTCCAGGAACGACAGGCCGCCCTGGACGTGGCGAAGATCAACCTCACCTATACCGAGATCCACGCGCCGCTCGCGGGGCGAATCGGCTTGGCGAAATACTCGGAAGGCAACCTGGTGGGACCGGACTCCGGCACCCTTGCCGTCATCGTCAGCCAGGATCCGATCTACGTCACGTTCCAGGTGAGCCAGCGCGAGCTTCTGGAGTCGCGCCGGCGCATGGCCGCCACCGGCGGCGATCCCGGCTCTCTGGTCGTTCACCTGAAGCTGCCGGATGGCAGCGACTACCCACACCCGGGCAAGGTCGATTTTCTCGACGTGCAGGTCAACCAGACCACGGATACCGCCACCGTCCGCGCCGAATTACCCAACCCGGACCGTCTCCTCGTCGATGGCGCGTTCGCCAATGTCAGCGTCGAGCGCGGAGCGCCGACACCCTCCCTCGTCATCCCGCAGGAGGCCCTCCAGATCGACCAGGCCGGTCCGTTCGCGCTCGTCGTCACGGGCGAGAAGAAGGTCGAAATCCGCCGCTTGACGGTCGGCAACGCGGCAGGGGTCGACATCACCGTCGAGGACGGCCTGAAGGAAGGCGACCTCGTGATCGTCGAAGGCATTCAGAAGGTGCGTCCGGGATCGGTGGTCGAACCGACGACCGTCCCGGCGCCCACGGCGGCGCCCGCCCCCGCGGAATCCGCGGGCTGACGCCATGATTTCGAGCGTCTTCATCGATCGGCCGCGATTGGCGATCGTGATCGCGATCGTAACGACGCTCGCGGGACTTCTGGCTATCCTCGCGATCCCCGTCGCGCAGTTTCCAGAGATCGTGCCGCCGCAGGTCTCGGTGACGGCGGTCTATCCCGGCGCCAGCGCCGACGTCGTCGAAGCCACGGTCGCCCAACCGATCGAGGCCCAGATCAACGGGGTCGACCGGATGCTGTACATGAAGTCGACCAGCGGCAACGACGGCACCTACACGCTTACTGTCACCTTCGCGCTCGGCACCGACCCTGACATCAATACGGTCAACGTCCAGAACCGGGCGCAGCTGGCGATGGCGAAGCTGCCGCAGGAGGTCAGCCGGCAGGGGCTCTCGATCAAGAAGAAATCTTCCGCGCTGCTGCTCGTCATCAGCCTGTCCTCGCCCAACAGCACCTACGACGCCCTGTTTCTCAGCAACTATGCGACGATCAACATCGTCGACGAGTTGGCGCGCATCCCCGGGGTCGGCGACGCCGGCATCTACGGCCCGCTCAACTACAGCATGCGCGTCTGGCTGAACTCGGACCGGATGACCAGCCTCAGCCTGTCGCCCAACGACATCCTTCAGGCGATCCAAAGCCAGAACACCCAGGCGGCCGTCGGCCGCATCGGCGCGGCGCCGATCAGCGACGACCAGCAGTTCCAGCTGACGATCCGCACGAAGGGTCGCCTGGCCGATCCCAAGGAGTTCGAAGACATCGTCGTCCGCGCCAACCCGGACGGCTCGATCGTGCGCGTCCGGGATGTCGGGCGGGTCGAGCTCGGCGCGCAGTCGTCGGACTCCTTCGGGCGCTTCAATGGCAAGCCGGGCGCCATCCTCTACGTCTCGCAGGCGCCGGGCGCCAACGCCGTGGCCATCGCCGCGAACGTGCGGGCCACCCTGGACCGGCTGGCCGAGCGCTTCCCGGAGGATCTGAAGTACGACGTCGTCTACGACACGACGGTGTTCGTCAATGCGACCATCCACGAGGTGATCAAGACCCTGTTCGAGGCCTTCATCCTCGTGTCGATCGTGGTGTACCTGTTCCTCGGCAGTTTCCGGGCGACGCTGATTCCGATCATCGCCGTGCCCGTTTCGCTGATCGGCACCTTCGCCGTCCTGCTCGCCCTGGGCTTCTCCGCCAACACCGTCTCCCTGCTCGCGCTGGTTCTTGCCATCGGCATCGTCGTCGACGACGCGATCGTGGTGGTCGAGAACGTCGAGCACGTCATGGAGCACGACAAGCTGTCGCCGCGGGAAGCGGCGAAGAAGGCCATGGGGCAGATCACCGCGCCGATCATCGCCATCACGCTGGTGCTGCTCTCGGTCTTCGTGCCGGTCGGCTTCATACCCGGCCTCACCGGCGAGCTGTACAAGCAGTTCGCCGTCGCGGTCTCCGTGTCGATGCTGCTCTCGGCCGTCAATGCCCTCACCCTGAGCCCGGCCCTCTGCGCCGTTCTGCTGAAGCCGCACCACGGACCGCGGCGCGGCCCGATCCGCTACGTCCTCGGCGGCATCGATCGGATGTGCAACGGGTATGCGGCGATCGTCGCCCGTCTGGTGCGGCGATCGGTGTTCGTCCTGCTCGCGCTGGCCGCCGCGGTTGCCGGCATCGTCTTGCTGAACAACCGCATCCCCACCGGCTTTCTTCCCCAGGAAGACCAGGGCGCTTTCTTCGTAGAGGCGCAGCTGCCCCAGGGCGCCTCGACCAACCGCACCGTGGCCGCGGCCGCCCAGGTCGAGGCGCTCATCTCCCCCATCCCCGGGGTGCTCCACGTCACGACGGTCGTCGGCTACAGCATGCTCAACGGCCTCGCGCAATCGAACAACGCCTTCTTCGTGGTGACGCTGGCGCCGTTCGAGGAGCGCCTCGATCCGGACTTGTCGGTCGATGCCATCCTGCACAAGGTCCGCGCGAGCGCCGCGGCCATCCGCGAAGCCACCGTGATTCCGTTCGTGCTGCCGCCGATCATCGGCCTGGGGACGACCGGAGGCTTCGAGTATCAGCTTCAGGACCTCACCGGCGGCACGCCCACGGATCTCGCCGCGGCCATGCGCGGGCTCGTCTTCGCCGCCAACCAGCAGCCGGAGCTGAGCAACGTCTTCAGCACGTTCGCCGCCAATACGCCGCAGATCTATCTGGACATCGACCGCAACAAGGCGCAGACGCTCGGCGTCTCCGTCAGCGATGTCTTCCAGGCGCTGCAGGCCACGTTGGGCGGCTACTACGTGAACGACTTCAACCTGTTCGGCCGCACCTGGCAGGTCAACATCCAGGGCGAGATGGCCGACCGCAGCAGGATCACCGACATCTACCGCATCAACGTGCGCAACAGCCGGGGCGAGATGGTGCCGCTGCGCTCGCTTGCGGAGGCGCGGCTGATCCTGGCCCCGCAATCGCTCACCCGCTACAACAACTACCGCAGCGTCACCGTCAACGGCGAAGCCGCGCCGGGACGCAGCTCGGGCGAGGCGCTGGCGGCGATGGAGCGCATCTCGCGCGAGACGCTGCCCGCGGGCTACGGCTATGCCTGGACGGGCACGGCACAGCAGGAGCAGGAAGCGGCGGGACAGACGCCGATCATCCTCGGCCTGGCGATCCTGTTCGCCTTCCTCTTCCTCGTCGCCCTCTACGAAAGCTGGAACATCCCGATCCCCGTCCTGCTGTCGGTAACCGTCGGCCTGCTGGGCGCTTTGGTCGCCCTGCTGATCGCCGGCCTGAGCAACGACATCTACGCGCAGATCGGCATCGTGGTGCTGATCGCGCTGGCCAGCAAGAACGCCATCCTGATCGTCGAGTTCGCCAAGGAGGAGCGGCAAAAGGGCGTGCCGCTGCTCGAGGCCGCCGTGAACGGCGCCCGCCTGCGCATCCGCCCGGTGTTGATGACGAGCTTCGCCTTCATCCTCGGCCTGCTGCCGCTGGTCATCGCCGTCGGCGCCGGCGCCGCCAGCCGCCGCGCCGTAGGCACCGCCGTGTTCGGCGGCATGATCGCAGCCTCGGTCATCGGCGTCTTCGTCATCCCCATGCTGTACGTGGTGTTCCAGTGGCTGCGCGAGCGGGTGGCCCGCAAGCCGGCGGCGCCCGCGCTCCCCAGCCAATCTCCAGCGGCCGAATGACTACGAGCGGAGCCTGAACATTTGGGCTGTGTCACCCCCGCGAAAGCGGGGGTCCAGGGCAGGCGGCACAGTTGTTGCCCTGGATTCCCGTTTTCGCGGGACAGCCTACCTGCCTGGTCTAGTGCGCGGCCCCTGCGGTCGCGCCGTTCTTGAGGACGAACCGGCGGTCGCAATAGGGGCAATCCACGTAGCCCTCGCCGCCGATCGACAGGAAGACGCGCGGGTGGCCCAGCGCGCCGTCGCTGCCGTCGCAGGCGACGGTCGGGCTGTCGGTTTCGACGATTTCCGGCGGTTCGATGGGCATCGGTCGACTCGGCATGGCTTGCGGCGGAGCGGCGCGGATGATACCCATTCGCCGTCGTTCCAATCAACCGCATGTCGCGCGTGCTCGGCCTCAAAGAATCCCCGTCTTCCGCCGCGCCGGCCGGGCTGCCGGAGGACGCGGTGGCGGTCCGCGGCCTCAACAAGACCTACCGCTCCAAGAGCGGCGCGTCGAAGCCGGCGCTGACCGATATCGACCTGTCGATCCCCCGCGGCAGCCTGTTCGGCCTGCTCGGGCCGAACGGCGCCGGCAAGTCGACCCTGATCAACATCCTGGCGCAGCTGGTGATCAAGACCTCGGGCACGGCAGCCATCTGGGGCATCGACATCGACCGCCGGCCGCGCGCGGCGGCCGCGGCCATCGGCGTCGTGCCGCAGGAACTGAACATCGACCCGTTCTTCACGCCGCGCGAGATGCTGGAACTGCAGGCCGGCCTCTATGGCGTGCCGCGGGCGGAGCGGCGGACCACGGAAATCCTCGAGGCCCTGCATCTCGGCGACAAGGCGGACGCCTATGCCCGCACGCTGTCGGGCGGCATGCGCCGGCGGCTGATGGTGGCCAAGGCGCTGGTGCACAATCCGCCGGTGCTGGTGCTGGACGAGCCGACCGCCGGCGTCGACGTGGAGCTGCGGCAGCAGCTGTGGAACTACGTTCGCACGCTCAATGCCGCCGGCACGACCGTGCTGCTCACCACGCACTATCTCGAAGAGGCCGAGGAGCTGTGCGACCGCATCGCCATCATCAACCACGGCCGCGTCATCGCCTGCGAGCCGACGGCCGCGCTGCTGCGCCGGCTCGATCGCAAGGAGCTGGTCTTCATCCTCGACGAGGACCTGACCGAGGTGCCGCCGCCGCTCGTGCGCTTCGACGCGCACCTCCAAGGACCGCGCCGGTTGATGCTGCGCTACCAGCCGAGCCGCACCAAGATCGCCGAGATCCTGGCGGCGGTGCAGGCCGCGGGTCTCACTGTCGTCGACCTGACGACCCTGGAGGCCGACCTCGAGGACATCTTCCTGCAGCTCACCGGCCGCGATGCGGCCGGCGCAGGCACGTCCGCATGAAACATCTGACGGTCCTGGCGATGCTGTTCCTGCTCGGCGCCTGCGCACCGCGACTGCAGCCGCCCGGCGCCGACGACGTCGCCCCGGCGCTGCGCGACGGCGCGGTCGTCATGAACGACGGCACCGCCCTGCCGCTGCGGCACTGGCTGCCGGACGGCGAGCCGCGGGCGGTCATCCTGGCGCTGCACGGCTTCAACGACTACTCGCATGCATTCGCCGCACCGGCCGCGCTGTGGGCCGCGCACGGCATCGCCACCTTCGCCTACGACCAGCGCGGCTTCGGCGCGACGCGCCATCGCGGCCTGTGGGCGGGCGAGGACCGCATGATCCAGGATCTGCGGACCACGGCCGCCCTGCTGCGCGCCCGCTACCCGACGACTCCGCTCTATCTGCTCGGCGAGAGCATGGGCGGCGCCGTGGTGATGGCGGCAGCGACGTCGAGCGACCCGCCGACCGCGGACGGCGTCATCCTTGCAGCGCCTGCGGTGTGGGGGCGCGAGACGCAAGGCGCGGTCCAGAGCGGCTTCCTGTGGCTGGCCGCGCACACCATGCCCTGGCTGCCGTTGACCGGCGAAGGCCTGCAGGTGCGGCCTTCGGACAATATCGAGATGCTGCGCGAGCTGGCGCTGGATCCCCTTGTCATCAAGGAGACACGCGTCGACGCCATCTACGGCCTCGTCAACCTGATGGACCTGGCGTACGCGGCGGCGCCGAGGCTGGCCGGGCGCACGCTCGTGCTCTACGGCGCGAACGAGGACATCATCCCGGAGAACGCCGTGGTCGCGACGCTGCGGCGCCTGCCCCAGGGCATGGGGGAGCGGCCGCGGATCGCCGTATATCCGCGGGGATACCACATGCTGCTGCGCGACCTGAGTGCCGAGGACGTCCTCGACGACATCGTGGCCTGGATCGCCGACCCGGCGGCGCCGTTGCCCTCCGGCGGCGATGCCCTGGCCGCGCGCCTCCTCGATGGCGCCGCGGACGATCTGGGGGCCGCCGCGGCCGCCTCCCGAGTCTACTGACGGCTGCGGTTCCGCCCAGCGGGCGGGCCGAGAGTCAAAACCGGGTTGCCGGAGGAGCGTGATCGCCGCATGACAGAACGGCGGCAGGCCGCTATAAGCCGCCGCGCCTCTCCTCGTCGACAGCGATCGAGACGAAAGCTCCCGGAATGACTATCGAATCGTCGACACCTCGGGAACGCATGACCGGCGCCGCGCCGGAAGAGACGGTCACGCCGGGCATCGCGGCGGTGACGGAGACGGTCGTCGACCTGTCGCGACGCTATGCTCATCTTGTCGTCGCCGCCTGCTTCGTGCTCACGGTGCTGTTCGGCTGGTACACGGCCACGCATCTGGGGATCGACGCACAGACGGAGAACCTGATCGATCCGACGCTGCCCTGGCGCCAGTCCGAGGCCGAGATCCGCCGGTTGTTCCCGCAGCACGAGGGCGCACTCGCCATCGTCATCGACGGGGCGACGCCGGAGATCGCCGACGACGCAGCAGCCCGGCTGGCGGCGCGGCTCGCCGAGCGGCAGGACAGGTTCACCTCCGTCAGCCGGCCGGATGCGCTGGAGTTCTTTCGGCGAAACGGCCTCCTGTTCCTGCCGGCCGACCAGGTCGGGCATTTGACCGACTCCCTGGCCAAGGCCCAGCCGCTGTTGGCCGCCCTCGCCGCCGACCCCAGCGTCAATGGCCTGTTCGGCGCGCTCAACCTCGCGCTCGATGGCGCCGCCATGGGCCAGATGGATGCGGCCGAGCTGGATCGTCCGTTCACGGCGATCGCCGACGCACTGTCGGCGGCGCAGGCCGGCCGCGGCCCGCCGCTCTCCTGGCAGGGCCTCCTGACCGATCGGCCGCCGGACCGCCGCGAACTGCAACGCATCATCCTGGCCCGACCGGTGCTCGATTTTTCGCAGCTGGCGCCGGGCGCCGCCGCCACAAATCTGGTGCGGGACACGGCCGCCGAACTCGGCCTGAGCGACGCGAACGGAGTCCGGGTCCGCCTGACCGGAACGGTGGCGCTCAACGACGAAGAATACATGACGGTGGCCAAGGGCATCGGCTTCGCCACCGTCGTCTCGTTCCTGATGGTGCTGTGCTGGCTGTTCCTCGCCCTGCACTCGTTCAAGCCAATCCTGGCCATCGCCTGCTCGCTGCTGGTGGGCCTCATCTGGACGCTCGCCTTCGCCGCCGTGGCGGTCGGCGACCTCAACCTGATCTCGGTGGCCTTCGCCACCATGTTCATCGGCATCGCCGTGGATTTCGGCATCCAGGTCTGCGTCCGCTATCGCGACGAGCGCTACTGCCACGACGACCTGACGGCGGCGCTGCGGAGCACCGGGCGCACCATCGGCGGGCCGCTGTTCCTGGCGGCGATCACGACGGCCGTGGGCTTCCTCGCCTTCGTGCCGACGGCGTACCGCGGCGTGTCGGAACTGGGCGTCATCGCCGGCGCCGGCATGCTCATCGCGTTCCTGCTCAACATCACGCTGCTGCCGGCGCTGCTCATGATCCTCAAGCCGGGCGGCGAGCGGGCGCCGATCGGCTACGCCTGGGCCGCCGGTCTCGACCGGTTCCTGCTCCGTCGGCGGTTCGGCGTGATCGCGGCGGCGGCGATTCTCGCCCTGGCCGCACTGGCGCTGCTGCCGTTCCAGCAGTTCGATTTCAACCCGCTGCATCTGAAGGATCCGAACGTCGAGTCCGTGGCGACGATGCGCGAGCTGATGGCCAACGAAGTGACCACTCCCAACACGTTGGAGATCCTGATGCCGTCGGTCCGCGAGGCCGCGGCGCTGGCCGCCCGGCTGGAGACGCTGCCGGAGGTCCGCCAGGCGCTCACCATCAGCTCATTCGTTCCCGAGGATCAGGATACCAAGCTGGCGATGATCGGCGATGCTGGGCTGTTCCTCCTGCCTAGCCTGTCACCGCCCGCGGTCGCGCCGCCGCCGGGCGCGGCGACGACCCTGCGGACGATCGCCGAGACCATCGACAAGCTGTCGGCGCTGCCGGACGCCACGCCGCCGGCAAGACGCCTGACCGATCTCCTGCGCAACCTCATCGCGACCGGCGATGACGGCATCGCCCTGATGCAGCGCGCGCTGCTGTCGGGGTTGCCGGCGCAGCTGGCGCAGCTGCGCCTCGCTTTGTCGGCCGCGCCCGTGGCCTATGAAACCTTGCCCGACGAGCTGAAGCGGGAATGGGTCGCACCGGACGGGCGGGCACGCGTGGAGATCTATCCGCGCGGCGACTCCAACGACAATGCCACGCTCGTGCGCTTCGTCGACGCCGTGCGCCAGATCGTGCCGGACGTCACGGGGACGGCCCTGATCCTGCAGCGCTCGGGAGAGACCGTCTGGCACGCCTTCCAGATCGCCGGCGCCTTCGCGCTGGCGAGCGTGGTCATCCTGCTCGGGCTGGTGCTGCGGCGGGTGCGGGACGTGCTGCTGGTCATCGCGCCGCTCTGCTTCGCCGCCCTGATGACGGCGGCAACGGCCATCCTGATGGGGATGTCGCTGAACTTCGCCAACGTGATCGCCCTGCCGCTGCTGTTCGGCATCGGCGTGGCCTTCAGCATCTACTTCGTCGTGAACTGGCGGGCCGGCCGGCCCGATCCGCTGCAATCGAGCACCGCGCGCGCCATCCTGTTCAGCGGGCTGACGACCCTGACCGCTTTCAGCAGCCTGTCGCTCTCCGGGCATCTCGGCACGGCCGCCATGGGCTGGCTGCTGACCATCGGCCTCTGCCACACCCTGCTGGCGTCGCTGCTGCTGCTGCCGGCGCTGCTCGGGCCGGTGCCGGCCCGGCGCTGACGCCTCAGCTTCCGGCGAGTTCCTGGTTCTTCTTCCGTAGCAGCGCGATCAGGCCGTCGACGCCGTGGCTGCGGATGATGCTGGCGAACTCGTCGCGCCGCCGCGCCAGCTCGCTGATGGTGCCGGCGAGATAGACGTCGACGATCCGCCAGCCCGCCGGCGTCTGACGCAGCAGGTAGTTCAGGGCAATCGGCGCCCCATCCGTGAGGATCAGGCGGGTCTCGACGATCGTGCCGAGCCCGGCCTGGATCTGCTCGCCGCCGGTCTCGAACCGCTCGCCGCCGAAGTCGGAGAACTCGCTGGCATAGGTGGAGACCGAGAATTCCCGAAACAGATCGACGACCTGGGTCCGCTCCGCCTCGCTCATCTTGGCCCAGCGGGCGCCGACGACGATGCGGGCCATCTGCGGGAGATCGAAGGCGTCCTCCATCGCCGGCAGCAGCCGCTGGTAGCGGCCCGCGAAACCGAGCGCGCGGCCTTCCTTCATGGTGGCCAGCAGCCTGTCCTGGAAGGTGGAGACCACCGCCGTCGGTCCGGCCTCCTCGGCGCCGACGCCGGCGGCGGGAGAGATCAGGAGCAGGACGGCGAGCGCCAGGAGGTGGATCGACCGGCCGAAGGAACGACAATTCGTTCGTGGCCGGCCACGCAGGCAGAGGGACATGCGAGGCCCTTTCCTAAGCATCTGGTTCGGGTGGCCCCAAAGGGCGGGAACGAGACGCGAGCCTCGCCTCCGCTCACATGGGTCGGCACGACAATCGGATCAAGACTGCGACAAAATGAAGCTGCGGCATAACTAACTCTCCTGAACCTCCGCTGAACGGAGGCCGGACCGCGGCCGGCGCGCCTGCCTTTGCGTCGGCGCAGACCTTCCACTATGGTTACAGGGGACATTTCCACATCGCCCGCCCCGAGGACCCGTAGCTCAGCTGGATAGAGCGCTGCCCTCCGAAGGCAGAGGTCGTGAGTTCGAATCTCGCCGGGTCCGCCACTTTCCGAGGTCGGCCACCGCTGCGGAAGCACTGCGGAAGCACCCTGAAGGAATCACGGCCGCTCCTTCCCATCTCGTCGAACATCCCCCATCATGACTCGCGGTTACGACAAATAATATTGGACCTTGGGCTAATAGAGGCGCGTGCCTTGTCCTCGATGCGCGGAGCACCACCGGGATCGTGACAGTCATGCCCGCCAATGTTTGCCAACGTGCAGCTCTGAATTGCCGCCGACTTGGGCTGGAGGCCTAGCAGCGCGGTGAAGCCGGCACGCTCACGGACACCTGCCGGATGCGGAAAAAATCGGGACCACGATCTGACGAATCGCGACCTTGCTGGCCCCAGCGTCGGCGACCGCGGACCCTTGCGATGATCTCGATCTGACCTACGGCGATTTCGTCGTCTTGATCAGACAGCGACCGGATTGCCTCTAGGAGCCTGCCCTCTAGCTCGTACCTCCGTCGGTTGGCGCCCTTGTGCCCCTCGCCGATGGCAAAAAAAGTCCCGAAGTGGAATCTCAAGTGTCGCCCTAGCTGCTCCAAAGTGTCGATACTCGGAAGGGTTCGACCGCGCTCGATGTTCGACACGGTCTCGACCGTCCGGTCGATGGCTTCAGCGAGGTCTTCTTGAGTCATTGCTCGATGTCGGCGAGCAATCCGCACGCGGGTCCCAATCTTGCGCTTCAGGTCGCTTATCATGCCCCGGATTTTCAGTTCGGGTCGACCTATTGACCATGAAATGAGATGCGGTAGTGTTGGTATGACTTGAAGTTTGTTTTCGGGTACCGAACAGCAGCCGCTGCCCGTCATCGCTGCATAGGCTGTGCTCAGGTTAAGGCGCCATGGACCAAGTAAGCCGTTTGGAATGGCAAGACGTTAAGGCTGTAGCCGAAGACGCCTTCAATGTTTGGGTGGATCAGCCCGAGTTGATTTGGGCGCAGGCAGCATGGGCAGCTCTTGGCGAGGCGGGGCTCACGAGCATCGCGACGAGCTCGAGCGATCGCTGGTAGCCATGCGGTTTGTAAGGCTAGCTTCGTTGTACCGAGACTTTTGTGAGGTGGCCTGGGATCTCCGTTGGGAGCCCGAGGAAGAAGTAGCCCACTGGGCAGAAGAACTTGGAGTGACACTCGTGGCAGCCGGTTTTTGGCGGGCCAATTGGGTTTTGACCCCAGGGAATGGGTTGACGATCTCGAAAACCAGCGCGCGTTCGAGATCGCCGTGCTTATGTTTCTAGCTAACGATGTGCGGCCGCACCTCCTCTCGTCGCTCGAACAGAAATGGAGTCAAAAGGACGCCGTTCAGGGCATTCACATGGTCTTAGTTACCCTTTGGCGAAGCAAGGACCATCCTGAGCAGGAGGACGACGAGGATTGGGATGAGAGCGGGCCGGATGACTGTGCAGATGACCCAAACGGGCGTAACTCACAGGTGGCGCGGGAGCCAATGCACATGGCGCCAGACATAACCGCGGAAGATTCCGCGGGGTATGAGGCTGCCGTTTGGATACTGAACGAAGCAGACGATGAAAGATTGACAGCATACATGTGGTTGGTCGATACCAGAGCTGAGCCGCTCCACGGCCCGAGATGAAGCCCATGACCTTGTGCGCCGCGGCGATTCTCGGAGCCAATGGTGGGTGGCGCGCTATTGGGACCCGCTTTTGCGTTTGCCCGCCCCGGGGGTGGGTGCACCGCCCGAAACCAGCCAAGCAACTGGGGTCAGGTATCACGGACACCAATTTGCGCTAAGCCGGCAGCTGATCGCCGCCTGCCGCCATACCAGCTTGCCTTCGAGCCGATCTGTTCGAGTCCCCACATGCCGCCGCTGTCGCGCCTGTACGCCCCCACGTCGTGTACAGAAAACCTCCCTCCAGCGCAGATAGCTAGACCATTGGAATGAAGGCATTTACAAACCGAGAAACGTTTATACAGAAATCATTTGTTTATCGTAGCTAGCCTTGCTAACATTTCAGCTTCGGAGCAGGAGGATCCTCCATGCCGAAGCAAAGCAAACGGGTTGCGCTGTACGTGCGGGTGTCTACAGACGGGCAGACTGTCGAAAACCAAAAGCGCGAACTGCAGCAAGTCGCGGAACGCCATAATTGGGACGTTGTGCATGTTTTTGCCGATGCGGGGATAAGCGGCGCGAAGGGACGTGATTGTCGGCCCGCCCTCGATGCCCTCTGCAAAGGAATTTCCCGGCGTGAGTTCGATCTTGTAGCCGCCTGGTCTGTCGACCGGCTGGGCCGGAGTCTGCAGGACTTGGTGGGCCTGCTTGGCGAATTGAAGGCCAAAGGCGTTGACCTCTACCTGCATCAGCAGGGTCTCGACACCTCAACGCCAAGTGGCAAGGCTATGTTTCAGATGCTCGGTGTGTTTGCCGAGTTCGAGCGGGCGATGATCCAGGATCGAGTGAAAGCCGGTTTGGCACGAGCTCGGGCGCAGGGCAAACGCCTGGGTCGGCCAAGGATTGGCGAGCCAACTGAGGAGGCTGTGAGGGCAGCGAGGGCAACCGGTAAAGGCATTCACAGGATTGCGAGGGATCTCGGCATTGGCGTTGGTACCGTGCAGCGCATCATCAATGCGACATACTAGTGAGCGCGGCTTGCCCAAGGTCCGCTTTCCCCGATAGCGACGACACAGCGGACATCCCGGCATGTCGTAGAAGTGCCGATTTTGTTGCAGAAGTCGCCGAAAGAGGCGGGAGGTCGGCGGTTGCGAAACGGCCGCGAGCTCGGTCTTGCCGCTTGCCGGGTCGGAGCGGCGGCGTGGATGTGGGTGCCGACGCCTGATGCAACTCTGATCCGATCTGACGCTTACCCGACACATGCAACGGCAATGGGCGGCGGTGGCGCGACGAGCTTGGCCAGCCTGTGTAAGTTCTGGGCGATCGCGGCCAGCGTGAACTCGTCCTGGGCGCCCCGGGGTCCGCGCAACCGAAGACGGCCGAGCTTCAGAATATGTTTCAAATGGGCGAACAGCATCTCGACGCGCTTTCGCTCGTGGCGCGACTGTTCGAAACGCCTCGGTCTTGCCGAGTACCCGAGCGATATCGCGGGCCTCCTCGTAGATACTTGCGCGGGATCTTGCGCACCGGCTCCTTCGGACAGCACCGTATCTTGAGCAGGCAGACTGGGTGTCGAGGCCTCGCGCGCCATCCGCCATCGAGTGGACCGAGGAGCGCTTCAGCATCAAGCCCGGGCGATTGGCGGCTGACACAGCCTACGGCTCGGCGCCAACGCTCCACTGGCGCGTCGACAAGCAGATCGCGCCGCATATCCCGGTTATCGACAAGTCGAAGCGCGACGATGGTACTTTCAGCCGGGAGGATTTCGCCTTCGACAAGGAGCGCGATGTCTACACCTGTCCGGCAGGAAAGGCCCTCACGAGCACTCGCAAAGTCATGAATGACGACCTGCTGCTTTACAGAGCCAGCAAGCTCGACTGCGACGTCGTGTTCCTTGCTCCACTCGGTGCCAGGAACGGAGCACTGCTTGTTCGTATCCGCTACGATCAGGCTGGCATCGACCGCCCTCAGGCTTGCGGTATCTCGTAGATGTCCTGCGCAGCCGCCAAGCTCACCTTGCCATCAGCGATATCCGCCTGGACGAGCGCGCGGTCGCGGTCGCGGGGGTCACCGTATCCTCCACCTCCCGGCGTGACGAGGATGAGGCGATCACCTTTTGCTAGGACGGTTTCGGTCTTCGACTGAATAGGTTCGACTCGGCCGTCTGCGCGGATGATGGTGCCGCTCGAGACCGCTCCTGAGCCACCGCCATGTGAGCCGAACGTGGGCGTGAAGTATCTCTCGCCACGATGGCTGAAAACGATGCGATCGGCGAGGATCAGGTACTCACGAACCATCCCGAGACCACCGCGGTGAAGGCCCGGACCGCCCGAATCGATCGCCAAGCCGAACCGTTCGATCCGCACCGGCATATCCATTTCAAGAGCCTCGACCGGCAGGTTCATGCAATTCGTGGCATCCGTGTCGATCACGTCGACGCCGTCCGCAATTGCGCTCCCGCCGCTGCCGCCCGATAGGAATTCTCCCGCGACGACGGATTTTCCGTTGCGACGCTGGAACCCAAATGCCTGGGTGACGGTCTCACCGGCCGAGTCGGCGGGGACCTTGTCGGGCATCACCTCCTTGAAGGCCGCCAAGATGCAACTCGTCACCCTCTTGATCGTCGGCGTCCGCGCATTGACAGCCGCCGGTTCGACAGGATTGACGAGGCTTGCCTCGGGCAGTTCCACAGTGACAGGCCTAAAGCACCCGCCGTTGCTCGGTATGCTGGGGTCGGTCAGAGCACGAACCGCGAAGTACGCCGCCGCCAGCGACCCCGACGGTACACAGTTGATGGGGCCCTTCACTTGTGGCGCCGTTCCATCAAATCGACAATGCATCGTTCCGTCGTCGATCCTGACAGACACCTCAACGCGAACACGCTGTTCGAGGTCGACACCGTCATTGTCCATCCAATCGACAAACCTATATGTTCCGTTCGGGATTCGCCGCAGCGCTTCGCGCGTCAATAATTCCGATCGGTCGAGAAGCTCGTCGAAGATGCTCAGGATCAAATTGTGGCCATAGCGGGCGGCCAACTCGCCGAGACGACGCGCGCCGACCGTGCAAGCCGCTATCTGCGCATTGAGATCGCCCATGAAGGTTTCCGGCATCCGCACATTGAGCCTGATGATCTGCAAGAGGGTCTCATTCATAACGCCGCGCTCACGAAGTCTTAGCGCCGGTAATCGAATCCCCTCTTGGAAAATTTCCCTCGCGTTGGTCGGTACAGAGCCGGGTGTCATTCCACCTACGTCCTGGTGGTGCGTGATGGCGGCGCTAAGCGCAATCACGCGCCCACTGTGAACTACCGGCATCACGAGACCGATGTCGGGCAGATGGGTACCGCCGGCATAGGGATCATTGAGGATAAATATGTCGCCTTCGGCCATTTGCTCGATCGGATACGTGTCGACGATCGTTCGGACGATAGGGATCATCGTCCCGAGATGAATCGGTATGGCGACTGCCTGCGCAAGAGGTTCTCCCGCGACCGTGAATAGGCTTGCCGATGCGTCGAGTCCTTCTCGCACCACGGGCGAGAACGAGCTTCGCAGCAAGGTCGACTGCATTTCATTCGCGATGCCATCAAGTTTGTGGCGCACGACTTCAATCGTGATCGGGTCCCATACAGCACTGACGTTGCTCATAGTCGCTACTTTCCAAGCGCGGCTTTGGGGAAAATCAACAAACAGTCTCCCGCGACGCATTGCGCCCGCCACCCCGGTTCGATCAAGACCGTCGTGTCCGATTGCTCAATGATCGCCGGACCATCGATGGTCGAGCGCGGTCCGAGTGCCGCGCGATCATATATCGCGGTTGCGACCGGGGCCCTCGATCCCGCGAACAGGACCTGACGTTCGCCTCTTTCGGGATTGTCCGGCCGCGCCGCCGGTTCGAGTTCGTCGATAAGGTCAATCGCACGGGTCTGATGGACCGTCCGTAGGTTGACGATGCGAGCCGGCGATCGCGTGCTATGGCCGTAGATCTGGTCGTGAGCGACCAAGAACTCCTCATAGAGCGCAGCAATCGCGTCCGGCGCGTCCATGCGGAGAGGAATTTCGAGGTGGTGCGCCTGCCCGACGTAGCACACATCGGCGAAGTAACGAATCGTTACCTCCTCCCTCGATGCGTTCTCAAGAGCCATTTGGGCATCGCACTGAGCATCAAGCTCCCTCAGTCCGGCTCGGACCTCTTGCAGATCCAAATCGGCGAGGGGGCGGGGAAAGGCGACCGAGACGTCATGTTCAATTCCCGCCGCCAGCAATCCCATCGCCGACAACACACCTGGATAGCGCGGGACCGCGACCTGGGTCATGCCCAGCTCGCGCGCCAGAGCCGTCCCGTGCAGCGGCCCTGCACCGCCGAGAGGAATCAGCGTGAAGTTCCTTGGATCGAGTCCCTGACGGATCGAGACCAGCCGGATACCTTCCGACATTTGCGCATTGACGACGCGATGCACCCCGAGCGCGGCTTCCTCGACCGACAGGCGAAGCGGCTCCGCGATCTTCGTCCTGATCGCATCGACTGCCTTATCCGTGTGCAGCTTGACCGAACCACCCGCGAAGTTGCTCGGGTTGAGATAACCGAGCACGAGGGATGCGTCCGTCACCGTGGCCTGCGTTCCCCCGCGACCGTAGCATGCGGGTCCGGGATCGCTGCCCGCCGACTGGGGGCCTACGCGAAGTCCACCCGCGTCGTCGATCCACGCAATGCTTCCGCCCCCAGAGCCAATCGCGTTGACATCGATCATCGGCACGCGGACTGGAAATCCGTCGATGATTCCCTCTGGACGGATCAAGGCCTTGCCCTTGCTGACAAGGGCTATATCGCTACTCGTGCCGCCAATGTCGATCGTGATCAGGTCGTCCGAGCCTATCGAGCGGCCAACCATCGAGCCGCCGATGACGCCCGCGGCCGGGCCGGATAGGAACAAGCGTACCGGCCGTTCGCGCGCGAGAGCCGCGACTGAGGTACCGCCCCGCGAATGCATGATCTGGAGGGGTGCGGACACGCCGGTCCGGCCGAGGCCTTGCTCCAGCCGCGCAATATAGCCGCGGACAACCGGCTTGATATAGCTGTCGAATACGGTGACGAGGGTGCGTTCATACTCGCGAAATGCTGGATCCACCTCGCAAGAGAGGGAAACTTCCGCGTCGGGGCAGGTCTGGTGGATCAGGCGACGCGCACGCACTTCGTGATCCGGATGCAGGAACGAAAACAGGAACGAGACCGCAAAAGATCGGACACCATCCTGAACGAGCTCACCGACAGCGCGAATCAACGACGCCTCGTCCAGCGGCACAAGCACCTCGCCGGAGGCACCAATGCGCTCGTTCACCTCTTTGCGTCGAGCGCCCGGGACGAGAAACCCGGGCGTTTCGGGTTGCAGAATCACGCTGTACAAGGCGCGTCGCGCTTGACGGCCGATTTCAAGAATGTCCTTAAAACCCTTTGTGGTCAGCAGGCCGACTCGCGCTCCTTTGCGCTCGAGCACGGCATTGGTAGCAACCGTCGTGCCGTGAGCGAACCGAGAGATTTGTCGCGGCTTGATGCCCCAGCGCTCCTCGATCGTCCTAAGGGCTTCGAGCACGGCGATACTCGGGTCCGAGCGGGTGCTGGAAACCTTGATAAGACGAATCGGCTCCCCACGCCGATAGCACACGACGTCGGTGAAGGTTCCTCCAATATCGACGCCGATCTCGAATCCGGAAGCAGCGAGCATGGCATTCATTTCACACGTCCAACCAGCCCCGCACGATTCGCGCCCGACTCACGGACGACTCGGGTTCGCTTGTCGCGACCGCAATCCCCTGACCTGCCTCCAGGTCTTCGGGAAACCGGCGCGCGCCAAACTCCCATGCAATTGTTCGTCTGCCAGATTGCGCTGCAGGTATCCGCGCGCCTCGAGCAGCAGTTCGAGGTCGATTCCCGTGTCGAACCCCATTTCTTCCAACATGAAGACGAGGTCTTCCGTCGTCACGTTGCCCGACGCTCCCGGCGCGTAAGGGCAACCGCCGAGGCCGGCCAGCGAGCCGTCGAAATGACGAACGCCGACCTCGAGTCCGGCGGCGGCATTGGCAAGCCCCATTCCCAACGTGTCGTGCAAATGCAGTCCCGTCAGGCGACTGCCAATCGCGGCGCGAACGGCATTCACGCGACGACGAATTGCAGCCGGATTGGCGTAGCCGACCGTATCGGCGAGGACGACCGAGTGCGCGCCGAATTCAATGGCCGTCGTCGCGACTTCGACGACCTTTCTCTCAGGCACCTCGCCGACCAATGAGCATCCGAACGCGGTTGAGCAACCTACTTCCAAGCGCAGCTGCGGCGCCGTCGTTTTTAACCACTGTGCCATGCGCCTGACTTCTTCGAGGGCTTCGGCCGTGCTGCGGCGCGTATTTGCCTGGCTGTGCTCCTCGCTCACCGAGACGGGCACGCTGACGACATGAGCTCCCGCCTCGGCCGCGCGTTGGGCTCCCTTCAGGTTCGGCGCCAGCGCTACGACGCAGAGGCCCGGGCGACCCGTTGCCGCCTTCACGACGTCCGCCGAGTCCGCCATTTGGGGCAGCAACCGCGGAGGCACAAAGCTGCCGACCTCGATCTCGCGCAGGCCAGCCTTCACCAAGGCAGCGATCCACACAATCTTTGCATCGGTGGTCATGACGGACTTCGCCATCTGGAGTCCATCGCGCGGGCCGACTTCCCTGATGGTCACCTGATCCGCCACAGCATGCCTCCGGGTTACCGTCCCTTGAAGTCGGGAGGACGCTTCTCGTTGAAGGCGCGAATACCTTCACGGCGATCGACCGTCGAGATCAGTCGATTGTAGGCCTCGATTTCGACAAAGAGACCAGTCCGGAGGTCAGTGTCGGCGCCGAGATCGATGGCTTTCTTGGCCTGCCCGATAGAGAGGGGAGCGTTGCGGCAGATCATGTGTGCCGTTTCGATCGTTTCCTTGAGCAATCCGGCGGGCTCGCACAGACGATTGACGACGCCCCACGCCAAGGCCTGTTCGGCCGTGAACCGTCCGCCGGTGAAGATCACCTCTTTGGCCCGCCGGGCCCCGATCGCGCGCGGAAGCTGTTGCGTGCCACCCCCGCCAGGCATGATGCCGCGTGTCACTTCCGGCAATCCGAATACCGCCGATTTCGAAGCATAGGCGAAATCGCACGCCAGGAGCAGCTCGAGCCCCCCGGCGACGGCGGCTCCATTCGCCGCGCAGATGAGCGGCGTCAGACAAAAGGTCATCGCCCGTATCATGCGCTCGAACAGTTGGTGCTGCTGTTGATACTTTGTGTCGTCCATGCCCAGGCGCTCCTTGAGATCCGCGCCGCCGCAAAACGCGCGCTCGCCGGCACCCGTCAGGATGACGCAGCCGTAGGACTCTGGGTTCGACTCAATGGTTTGAAAGACGCCCAGGAGCTCGTGCCCCATGGTCGTCGTCAGGGCATTGGACGCCGCGGGCCGGTTCAGGCGAATCAGCAGGATGCGATCGCCAATCTCTTCCAGTTGCAGCGCCTCGAAGCGCGGGGCAAACGCAATCTTCATTTCGCACCTTGTTTGGCTTGTTCGAGAATGTCGTTGTGCTCCCCAAGCTTCGGCGTGCGACCCGCATCATTCGGTCGCTCGCCGCCAAAGGAGATCGGCAGACCGACGAATTGCACCGAGCCGTCGGACGTCTTCATGATTATGTCCAGAGCTTTCGTCTGATCATGAGCGACGACCTTGTCGATCGTGTTGATTTGGCCGCTCGGGATCCCGGCATCATCGAGTGCCGACAGCCAATGGGCCGCGGGTCGAGATCGAAGCACCTCTGCAAGCGGCGCAATGAGCGCGGCGCGGTTACTGACGCGGGCGCCATTGGTCCGAAAGCGCGGATCATTGATGAGGTCCGGGAGGCCGAGCACCTGGCAAAGGCGCTGGAACAGGCGATCGTTGCCGGCCGCAACCAAGATCGGCACATCGCTGCACTCGAATGCCTGATACGGCACGATGGCTGCAGTACCGGACCCCCAGCGACCCGGAAGAATTCCCGAGGCCAGGTAGTCGGCAATCTGGATTCCGGCCCAACTCAGTGCGGTCTCATAGAGCGACACCGAGACGATTTCGCCTTTGCCTGTCGTCTGCCTTCGCGCCAGGGCCGCAAGGACGCCAATCGCGGCCCACAGCCCGGTTCCCATGTCGTTGAGCGAAATTGGAATCCGCGTATAGCCGTCGCCGGGACTCCCGATGAAGCTCATTTGTCCGCTCAGTGCCTGCACCAGCGGGTCGTAACCCGGCTTGTCGCGCAGCGGCCCGACTTCACCGAAAGCGCCGACGCTGCAATAGATAAGCGACTGTTTGTCCGCCGTCAGATCTCTTGGCCCTATTCCATACTTCTCCGCGCTGCCGGCCTTGAGATTTTGCAGGACCACGTCGGCCCGCTCCAGAATAAGGCGCCGCAGACCTCGCACATCCTCGCTGTTGGCCAGGCTCAGACTGACGCTGCGCTTGCCATGGTTGACGGCGTGAAAGAGAGCCGAAGCGCCGTCGACGAATGGCGGCCCCCAGTCGCGGGCGTAGTCCCCGCTATTGGCTTCCTCAACCTTGATAATGTCCGCTCCGAGCGCGCCAAGGATCATGCCGGCATATGGCGCCGCAAGGCTGTGCCCGATCTCGACGACGCAGATCCCTGTCAGGGGCGGAGTATTTGCCAAATCTCTCTCCTGCCGCTAACGGTCAAGCGCGTAGTCTCGGCGCGCGGCCGCTTCGCTCACGTATCCATCAGCGATGTCGGCGAGGATCGCCTCGCGCTGCCGCCGCATTGGATCGCCGTATCCGCCGCTACCCGACGGCTGGATCGTGACACGGTCGCCGCGACGGACGATGGACATCGTGCCTTTGCCCGGCACAGTCATGTTCTCGCCATTGGCCCTCTGGATCGTGCAGTTGAACCGCGCCCCGGGCCGACCGCCAAAAACGCCCTCCGGCGCTGACAGCCCCCTCTCGCCGCAAACGGTGAAGGTCGCTTCGTCGTACCCCACGCGATAAGTACGGCGCGCGGCCAATCCACCACGAAATTCACCGGCACCACCGCTATCTGGGACAAGCGACCACTCGTCTATGAATAGGGGAGACCCACGCTCGATCATCTCGACGGGTTGGCTGCCCGCGTTGCCGACATAAACACGCACGCCGTTGACACCATCCTTGTCGGCGCGCGCGCCCATTCCGCCGGCATGGACATCATGCATGGTGACGAACTCATGGCCCGTTCGCTGCACGCGATCATGGTCGGTATCGCGCCCGCTGAATATTCCGGACGAGGCCGTGCAATTGCTCTGGCCCACCACCCGCCGCGGCAGCGCGGGAGCTAGAGCCTTCAATAGGAGATCGATAACGCGTGGCGACGTTTCGGTATTTCCGGAAATAACCGAAGCTGGATATCGGCAATTGAGCACGCTTCCTTCCGGCGCGATGATCTTTACCGGACGGTAGCACCCCTGGTTGATGGGAATGCTCGCGTCGGTGAGCGTCTTGACTACGAACCAAGTGCTGTTGCACGTGACGGAGAATGGACAGTTGAGACCACCTCGCACCTGAGGACCCGTGCCGGTGTAGTCGAAGGTCATCTGATCTCCTGCAACGGTGACCTGTACCTTCAACAGTGGGCGCTCCTCGGGCCAGCCCGGCGCCTGGATAGGATCAAGAAGCTCCTCGGCCTTGTACACCCCATCGGGGATCGCCTGAATCAAGCCGCGGACCAGCGCCTCGGAGTGATCCAGACTCCGCGCCATCGCCGCGGCGAAGTCCTCGACGCCGTACTTATCGATCAAGGCGCCGATGCGCCGGTCGCCGACGAAGACCCCGGCATACTGGGCCTGGATGTCGAGCGCGAGCTCCCCGGGGATACGGGTGTTCGCCGTCACCACCTCCAGGACGTCGCGTACGGGACGGTCGTCCCGGTAGAGGAGAACGGGGGGAATGCGGATCCCTTCCGCGAAGACGTCCCAGGTGCTGACCGTATAGCTGCCTGGCGATTGCCCACCGATGTCGCTCCAGTGCCCGCGCGTCATCGCAAACGCCACGATTCTCCCTTGATGGAATATGGGGCGGGTGAACTGGACGTCGGGTTGGTGATTGCCACCACCGAGATAGGCATCGTTGCTGATGATCACGTCTCCGGGCCGGAGATTTTCCTTGCCGATGGAAGTGACAGAGACTTTGGTCGAAATAACCGCGGAGCCCAGCATCGTGGGAATATCATTACCCTGGGCAACAAGCTGCATGTCGGCATCGAAAATTGCGGCCGAGGAATCCCCGCTCGAGTGGATGATTGGACTTCCGGCGGTACGCATCATCGCGATCTTCATCTCACGGGCGATCGCGTAGAGGCTGCTGCGGATGATTTCGTAGGTGGCAATATCCATGTCTAGGCGACCTCGATCACGAGATTGTAGTCCTTGTCGACTAACGCACTGCATGATGGTCTGAGGACGACGCAACTGCTGTGCTCCTCGATCACGGCGGGCCCCTTCACTTTCGTCCCCACCGACATCGTAGAGCGCCTGAACACTGGTAGAGTTTGCCGACCCTCCTCAAAACATACGGTCCGCTTGCCATGCGGTTGGGACGTCGAGGCCGGCACGCCGTTGATCTTGAACAAGCCTTTCCAACCGGTGGAGGCGACGACCTCGATTCGGACATTGGATAAGACGATCGTTTTGCCCGGGCTTGTGAAGTTCCAAAGCCGCTTGTGAGTCACCTCGAACTCATCCCTGATCGCAGCACATGCATCCCGCGTCTCGGACAAGTCGATGACGATGTCATCGGGCTGACCGGCATAGCGGCAGTCCACGCGGCGACTGGTCACGGCAAGCTGCGGATCAATCGACGCGCTCACAAGCGTGGCGCGGGCACGCTCCTCAAGGCCGCGAAACGCCGCCATGATGTTGTCATGGCTGAGCTGCGTGAGGGTCTCATTCATCGGAGCCTGAAAATCGTATTGTTGGTCGGCTACGGTGACGCCGAACGCACTGAACAGGCCCGGCAAGGGAGGAACGATCACCTGCCGTATCCCCATCTCCGCCGCGATCTCCAGCGCATGCAGCGGCCCCGCGCCTCCGTAGCATATGTAGCTGAACTCGCGGGGATCATGACCGCGCTCG
Source organism: Dongiaceae bacterium (assembly GCA_050180895.1). Lineage (GTDB taxonomy): Bacteria > Pseudomonadota > Alphaproteobacteria > Dongiales > Dongiaceae > JBGPEQ01. The sequence continues at coordinate 152,533 of JBFXDS010000008.1, read as the reverse complement.
ACCGTCATGATGCGAATTGCTTGCGCCATCCGCGCATTCGCGACGCGACGTACGACCTGGGCCGCCTGTTCCAGTCCTACCCCAAGAGGACGGGCGAGCCGCGTCTCCACAGCTTTGACGGCGGCGTCACGATCGAGTTGAAATTCTCCCCCGAGATAGCTATCCGGATCGATGTAGCCGAGGACGAGATTGCAGTCTGTAACGGTCGCCTCGCTGCCCCCTCGCCCATAGCAGGCCGGACCGGGATCCGCACCGGCACTCTCCGGGCCGATCTGGACGCCACCGGCCGCGTCGATCCAAGCAATTGACCCGCCGCCAGCGCCGATCGAATCAATGTCGATCATCGGCGATCGGACTGCGTAAGTACGCAACATGTTCCGATTGCGCAGTTCGGGGCGAAAGCCCCTGATGATCGATACGTCGAATGTAGTACCGCCCATGTCGCCGAGTATGGCGTTCGGAACTTCGCTGTTCCGGCAATTGCGGATGGCCGCGCTGACACCTCCCGCCGGTCCGCTTTCGAGAATGATGATCGGCCGTTCCGCCACGATTGCCGGATTGGCCAAGCCCCCGTTCGACTGCATGAACAGAAACGTCCCGGCGAAGCCGAGCCGTTTCAGAGCCTCGGATAGGCGGACGATATATTGGCCGCAGACCGGTCCCAACATCGCATTGATTACGGTGGAACTCGTCCGCTCGTACTCCATGATTTCCGGATTGATCTCATGCGAGGCGCATATGAAGCGGTCCGGCAAGAGGCGGCGCAGCTCGGCAACGGCCTCGATTTCGTGCGCCGGGTTGGCGTAGGCGTGCAGAAAACTGACGGCGACAGCCTCGATATCCGACGGCGCGACCGCCTTCGCTATGTCTCGAACGGCCGCCACATCGAGTGGCGTTTCCACTGTGCCGTCGAAGCGCAGGCGCTCGTTCATCTCGAGCCGCCAACGCCGCGGCACAAGGGGTACGGGATTTTCGAAGAGCAAATCGTAAAGGTCGGCGCGGTCATGACGGGAAACGCGCCTCAATTCGAGGATGTCCCTGAACCCCCGTGTCGTAACCAGCGCGGTTCGCGCCCCCTTGCCTTCGACGATCATGTTCGTCGCCATCGTGGTACCGTGACCCAGAAAGCCAATGTCCGAGCCACGACAGCCCGAGAGCTGCAGGATCTTATGGAAACCCTCGATGGTGCCGACGACGCGATCGCGCGGAGTCGTCAATACCTTGGTCGTCCACATCTGGCCCGACTCGTCGTCGAGCAGGACCACGTCAGTGAATGTGCCTCCAACATCGATGCCGACTCGTTTCATGGGTATTTTTTGGAAACGTTTCCTGGAAAAAAGATACCATCTCGCGCGATTGAAGAAAAGACTTAGGACTGCATGGGGCCGCTCTTTTCGTGAATCCTTTCGACCGGTGCAGAAAAGCCGCACGGGCGAATTCCGTGGGCCACTCGGCCCAGGCCCGTTAGCCACGCGATGGGGCCGGAGGGGCGCACGAGCCCCGAACCACCAAGCTGGTCCCGAAGATCTGACGCTGCTGCGCCAGCCGAGGATCGCTCAGCCGGTTGAGCAAAAACCGCCCGGCGACGCGGCCGAATCCCTCGTGGTCCCAACGGATGACCGTCACTGGCGGCGTCACGTAGCGTGCCAAGTCGCTATCTGCGCCGGCAATCAGCGAAATATCGCGCGGAATGCGCAGGCCAAATTCGGCGATGGCATGAAGCGCGCCGGGCAGCAGCGCCGTCCCGCCCGCGATGATCGCGGTCGGACGTTGCTTGAGCTTGAGGAGTGATTTGACCTGCTCATAGGCGTGGTCGGAAGAAAACGAGCCATGTCGGCAGTATCTCGAACCGAAGGCGATGCCGGCGGCCGCCAACCCCTCGCGATATCCGCGAATGCGGTCGCGCGTCGGATAGACGTCCGGTTCGCCCGTAACCATGGCGATTCGCGCGTGTCCCATGTCGGCGAGATACCGGATCGCGTGCTCAACCCCCCGAGCATGCTCGACCAAGACTGCGTCCAGATTGACCGGTGCTTCACGATCAAGCAGGACGAATGGCAGACCGCTGCCGGCGATCTCGTGCTGTAATGTCTTGTCTGTCTCGGAAGAGGTGGCCATCACGATTCCATCGACGCGACGAGCCTTAAAACTCTGAATGAGCGCGATCTCGCGTTTAGCGTCGTGATATGAAGAAGCAACGTAAAGGGAAAATCCCAGGTCGTCGGCCTCCTTCTGCACGGCATCGGCGAGCGCGCTCAGAGTCGGGCCGGTAAAGTCGCGGACAACGAAGGCGAGTGTCTTGCTCTCCCGCGCCCGCATGCTGCGTGCGACCAAGTCAGGCTTGTAGTTCAGCTGATTGATCGCATCGATGACCCGCTGCTTGATGACGTCATTGACATGCGGCTGATCGTTTAGCACGCGTGATACCGTCGCCCATCCCACCCCTGCGGCGACTGCCACGTCTTTGATCGTCGCTTTTCTGATTTGTTTGGCCATTTACCTGTCTCTGATCGGCATCTGATCAGATCGTTTCCCTCGCAACCCGAGCGCATCGAGACGATGGAGAACACGCACGTGACGCTCGGCCACAACCCCTTCGCTCACCCACATCCTTCGGCGCGTTAACTGGCAGCCGGCAAAACGATAATATTGTCGGAGGGCAGCGCCAATCTCAGGCAACGGCCAGCCTCGACCTCCGCCATTGTCTGCTCCGGCGCGACAACCAAAAGCCGATTCGGCTCCTCGGCCGAGAATGAGAGCAGAACCTGGCCGCCGAGGTAGACCCGGTCGCGGACGGTTGCAACAATCTCATTTTGGGCAGGTGGAGCGCCCTCTTCCAAGATCGCGATGCGCTCAGGCCTGATTGCGATGAGGACCTCGGTGTCTGCAACGAGCTTGGTGGGGGCGCGCAATTTCCCGTACGAAGTCTCGACGAACGTTGCCCCGTGCACCGATCCTTTCACAGTTCCCATGATCCGGCTGGCGGTGCCGACAAAATCGAGGACGAAGGTCGAGCGTGGATGATTGTAGAGCACCGACGGCGCATCGATTTGCTCGAGGTTGCCGTGCCGCATGACGCCGATCCGATCAGAGAGCGCGAACGCCTCGCTTTGGTCATGAGTGACGAATACGGTTGTGACACCGATTTCCCTGATGATCTTTCTCAGCTCGACCTGAAGCTCGATCCTCAATTTGCGGTCGAGCGCGCTGAACGGTTCGTCGAGCAGCAACAGCCGCGGTCTCGTCGCGAGGGCGCGCGCGACGGCCACTCGCTGCTGTTGGCCACCGGAAAGCGCCTCGACTCGGCGATCGGCCAAATCGCCAAGCCGGACCAACTCGAGCATTTTTTTCGCGACCGCCAATGCCTCCCTATGCGGCGCCCGCCGTGCGCTGAGGCCAAAGGCAACGTTCTCGAGCACGTTCAAATGCGGGAACAATGCGTAGTTCTGGAACACCATCCCGAAATTGCGCCGATAGGCCGGCAGGCTCGTGATGTCTTCGCCGGCGATCCGAACGGAGCCGCTGGTCGGGTGTGTAAGGCCGGCAATGACGCGCAGCAGCGTGGTCTTCCCGCAACCGCTTGGACCGAGGAGACTCAGGAACTCGCCCTCCTCAACGGCCAAATCCAGCTCGTGGACCACGGTGCGCCCGCCGTAGGCCACCGAAATGGACTTGCCTTCCAAAAAGGCCATTCCCGCTTTCCCTATTCCGACCGGCTCGGATCTCCCCGGCGCCCGCGCCGCCCCAGCACTCTGAGGCACCGGCACTCGTGCCAGCAGTCTACCAAGCTCGCCTGCCGAACGCGCCGTCATTCCGATGACTGCTGCGCAACGATAATGGCGACTGTTGCCGCCGTCGATACCAGTAAGACGATGGATGAAAGCCCGAACGTGATTGCCGCTTGCGACTGCTGCGCAGACACCTCGATCCATTGAAAAATCGGCAGGGTGACCGTCGAGCCGCGTAGGAATGCGCTGCGCGACAATTCGGTAAACGCCAGAACGAAGCCAAAGATGAGAGACGCCGCGATCGTCGAGCGTAGAATTGGCAGTTCCACGCGGCAGAAGGTTCTCCAAGGTTCAAAGCCAAGAGTGGCCGCCGCATCCAACCAAGCGCGATTGAATCGTCGGTAGCGCAGAAAGAACAGGACGGTGCAGAAGGGCGTCGCCCAGAGGACCTCCCCGACCAGAATTGACCATGCCCCCAACCGCAAACCGGCGATCGGGCGGAGAAGGGTAAAGAGCGCGGTTCCCATGACGACCCCGGGAACCAATGCCGGTACGAGGCTCAGCAGCAGAATCCAAACGCCTCTCGGGTGTCGCCCGGCCACGCGCCCGCCAACCAGTGCGATTGCCGTCGCCAGCACGGCGGCGATGACGGCGAGATAGGCGCTTCGCTCGACAGGCTCTACCCAGCGCAAATCTCCGAAGAGGTCGTTGTAGTTGCTCAGGGTCAGACTCGCTTGATCGATATGGACCCGTGTCGACAAGACCGAGAGGACGACGAGCCAAACCGAGGGCGCGTAGGAGAGCACTAGGAGAAGGACGACACCCAGGCGCCCGACCGCCAGCATCAGGCGTGCCCCAGCGACTGCCGGTGCTTCCTGACGATCGCCAGAAGCAATAGACCGAGCGCCAGCAGGCCAAGCATCCACCCGAAGAGGATGACGGTCAGCGCCCCGACAACGGGATAGCGGGACGCTGTGATCGCGCTTTGCATCGAAGAGCCCAGGAGCGTGACCGCATCTCCGCTCACGGTCGTGGGAATCACGAAATCGCCGACGCAATAGAGGAGACACAGCAGGAATCCACAACCAACGCCCGGTAGCGAAAGCGGCAAGACTACGCGGCGGACGAGTCTCCACTCGCCGCATCCCAGCGAGCGACCGGCATCGAGGAGATTGGGATGTATGAGCGACATCGAGAGGAATATCGGAAATATGGCCGCGCAGGCATAGCCCGCGAGCAACCCTATAAAGACGCCCGGTTCACCGAAGAGCCACGCGGCCGTCGATCCCACCGGCACGCCGAAAAGCGAAAGCAGCTCCTCGAATATCCCCTGCCTCGAAAGGGCGATCCGCAAAGAGAACATCCTGGACGTCAGATCGACGAAAAATGGCGCAATGAGCAGCGCCAGAGTGATCGACCGAACCGTCGGCCGAGCGCGGCATAGGTAGTACGACGCCGGTACGGCGAGAATGGTTGCCACTGCGGACACAATTGCGCCGATGCGGAGCGTCCTCAGGACCACGTCGAAGCGCCCGGTCGCGAAAACGGACCGCCATGCATCGAGATCGAAGCTCCATTGAAAGCCCGCGATATTGGAACGCTGGAATGAGATCAGTACCGCGAAGACAAAGGGAAACAGGGCGACCGGCAGGAAGAAGCTGAGCGCCAGGGTGACGTCGACGTCTCGCGACGCGGACGGAACCTCGACTCGCCGTCGATTGAGCAATCTCAACCCCTTCCTCCGGCCCACGACGCCCGCCGCTAGGCAGCGACGAACCTCTGCCACTGCTCTTCCATCACGGCTGCGTTTTTCGGGACGGTCTTGCCGAAGAAGGGAAGCGCGTACTTCCGGTCGATCTTCTTGGAGACCGCCGCGACCGCCGCGATATCCGCGGCCTCCCAATTGTTCTCCTTGGCATATTTCTCAGCGAGCTCCATATGCGGGCCGCCGTAGCCGCGGTCGCGGGCCTGCAGCGCGCGATAGGCCCCCCCTTCACCCATGAAGAAGCTCAGCGCCTTGGCGATGATGTCCCAACGCCCCGCCTCCAACGCGGCCGGCGAGACATAGGCCGAATCGCCCCACTTGTAGTGATACTCGGCGTAGGCGTAGTACACAGCCTCCTTTCCGAGGTTCTTGTTGATCTCCTTGACGCAAGGCTCCCAGCAATTCAAGGCAAGCACCTCCTTGCGCTGGAGGAGATCGACCTGCTCGTCGAAGGTGGTGAAGAAGGTTTTGAACTGGCCAGCCTTCTTACGCGAGATGGCGTAGTCGGCGACGAGCTTGGCCTCCTCAGGCTCGAGGTCGGCCGGGTCCTCGATCTTGCCCAGACCCTTGAGCTTGACCCAGGCGGCAAAGTGAGTGAGTGAGGAGACCGAGTAGTTCTCCAGCGCCACCTTGCCTTTCGTCTTCTCGCTTTCGAACATGAGCTCCCAGGACTGCTTCTCGGTCGGGTTGGTGATGCCGAGGTCTTCCGCCCAGAAGCCGAAGCTGTCCGCATTGTTGATGACAGGCACGCCGTAGGTCTTCCCGTCGGCGACGTTGTTGGGCCCCGTCTTCAACGTATCGGGAATGCTTTTCCAGATTTCGAGGCCGGGAAGCTTGTCGCCGAGATCCGCGTAGAAGCCGCCCGGACCCAGGACGCTTGGGGTGTTGCCCACGAAAATGAAGATATCGATATTGTCGCCGATCTGATTCGCCGAGATCTCACGCATGTATGCGCCGGGCTCGGCTCCCGTCGGGTTGAATTCGACCTTGAGGCCGGTCGCCTCGGTGAAGACGCTCCAGTCCTTCAGGGCCATCGTCGAAACCCCGTAGATCCTGATCGTGTCTGGCGCTGCCGCTGCGAATGCCGGCCCCCTCCCTCCGACCATCGTCGCGACCGAAGCCGCAACGCCCCCCACGATGGCCTGGCGCCGCGTCAGCGGCCAACCGCTACTCTTTGTCATCTCCGTTCCTCCCATGGTTGCCATCTTCGAATTCTTGGAAACATTTCAACTTTTGGCGACGCCGCGATCGATGTACGGCCCCGTCATTACCGGCGCCGAGATCCGTCGCGCTCGTTCAGCGGTCGATCGGCCCAGGGGTATAGGCGATAGCCAACGTAAATCTCGGGCGGGCTCACCTTGTCGCCAAACTTCTCCTCGAGCTCCTTGAGACGGGTCTCGGGCCGCGTCGGCCACTCAGCGAGCAGGATGCAGCGAGGACGGTGTGTCGGCAAAACCGGATGGTCGTAGCTGCGCCAGCCGTAGCGCAGGCAGGTAGCGCCAAGTTTTGCCTGGCGCGGCCCTTCTTCGTCCGAGAGCCAACCGATGATCTCTCGATCGGCCGCCGCGAGCGCTTCGAAGCGAAGCATCAATATCCAATCGGCATCCAACAACGGAATTGCCACAGTATTTTTTGGGTGAACGACGCGCTGCGTGTAGATGGTCGCTGCCTCGCGGCGTGCGTTGCGCATGATCGATTTGACGTACGGGTCCTTCACCGCGCTCATATCACAATAGCCAGTGGACTCGAACACCGCGGAACTGTCCATGTCGTAGATGTCCATGATGTTCATGCCGCCTTCCACCGCGCGGTAGGAGGCGCAGCTCTTGAATCCGAGCTTGAAGAGATCCGGTGCGTGGCGATACGCGTACCATTCGACAAACGGATCCAGATCGGCGGCATTTGGAAAATCCACTTCCGCGGTGTAGAGAAGCGTATTCGTCGCCACAGTCCCTCCCTTGATACGTCGCGTCGGAACCCGACCATTCAGCTACGCAGGGACATGGTCGTTCGAACTGGTCCGTTGCTGCCCAAGCTTGCGGCGCAACGAGGCCGTCGCGGGCAAGTCGACATAAATGCGGTCGGCGCCCTTGTCCTCGAGAATCACCACGCCATACACCTCGCGCGCCCGTTGGATGGTTTCCATTCCGTTAGTCACGTCCGACAACACCAACGCCGGCTCGCGCTCGAGCGGATCGCCGAATCCGGCACCGCTGGTCTCGATGCCCCGCACCTTTTCGCCCATACCCAACACCACTTTGACCGCACTCCCCGTCTGACGCTCGGTTCCGTCGGCTTCGAGCACGAAGATCTTGCCCACATCCCCGTCGTGACCGCCGTCGACGCCGCGGGCCGCATGAATGTGGCCGTCCGAGCACGCCACGACTTCGAGCGGATCGAACCGGGGGCCGAAGACGGCCTCGCTGGCGGGCGCCCCACGGTAGCGTCCGGCGCCGCCGGTTCCAGGAAGGATGCGAACGGACTCGAAAAGCATGGGATGCTTCCACTCGTCCAGTTCGATGCTATCGCGGTAGCAGACCCCTGACGCCACGGGCAGACAGTACGTCAGCCAGCCATCCGCCAATGCGGAGGCCGGCCCGCTCGCTGTCGCAGCGAACATTTGGTTCACATATGGGGCATTGCCGCGCCGCCGATCCAACCCGGAAATCACGCAGGAACCCGCGCCCATGCCGACGCCACCCTCGGCGACCCCCACGCCACTACCGGCGCCGGCGAGCATCCTTTGAACAAGATTGACCAAGCGGTCCGACAAATTGGTCGTCGCCACGGAGCAGCTGTGGGGAAAGATCGGCCCGCCAATCGCCGACCCTTCGCGCGTCAGCACCTCAACGCAGGAAATCGTTCCAGCGTTTCGCGGAAGATCCTCGGGCAGAGCGTTGAGAATGCCGGTTACGACGCTATTCAGCGCGCAAGTATGCGAGACATTCATGCCGTTCGGCATACAGTCGGCATTGTCGCGCAGATCGACCACGATGCGCCCTTCATCAGGAATGACCTCCAATTTGGCCACGATCTCGAAGCCATTCGGCAATGCACCGGGGATGGGGTCATGATGAGTCGAGCCCGTGACGCGCAACGGTTTGAGCCGCGACACCGCGTGCTGGAACATGCGCCGGCCGTATTCGAACCAGGCTTCATTAAAGGCCAAGAGCGTCTCAGTGCCATATTTCCCGGTCATGGCTTTTAAGGCGCGCTCGCCAATCTGAGCTGCGCCGAGACCGGCCAGGAAATCGCCATACCATTGGTCTGGCACGCGAATACGAGCACGGCACATCCGCGTGATGTCCTTTATCTCTTTGTGCCGTTCGACCACTTTGACGCAGGGAAAAACGAGCGCGCCCTCTTCATATACGTCGCGCGCCCAAGCGTGATAGGTGGTCGGGATCGAATTGCCGCAATCGGCCTGGTGCGCCTTCGGACAAACCGTGAAGAGATGCTTCCCGTCGACGAAGACCGGCAGAAGGATCGTGTGGTCGGCGGGGTGAGTGTTTCCATTGTAGGGATCGTTGTGCAAGAAGGCATCGCCTTCAGCGAAATCGGGGTGAAGCCGCTTCATGCTCATCGTCTGAAAATGCGAGCCGAGGATATGAACCGGCGTGCCCTCGGCGGTAGCGAGAAGCCGGTCGTCGCCGGTGACGATCGAGCAAGAGAAATCGCGCGCGACTGCGAGCACGGCCGAGCGGCCCATGCGCAACAACGTATTCGTCATTTCGCGCACGACCGAATCGAGTCGGTTTGCTATCACCGCCAGCAAGACCGGGTCAAAGTCGGAAGCCTTTGTCGAGCGGCCCGTTGCCGTGTCCATGGCATTGATCCCCTGTGCGACCGACCGTTTTCTCATCGGCTATGAATATGAATAAGACAGAGCGTAGTAGCCCCCGGGGGACACGCGCGCGACGGTCCGCGGCGGCACGACCAGTGTCGTCGTTGGTTCGTGCACAATCGCCGGACCGATGATCTCGTCGCCAGTGATCAAATCGTCCCCATGAAACACCGGTGTTGCCTGCACGCCTCCTCCCGGGAAATAGGCCTGACGCCGGTTCGACTTGGCCGGCCGTCCTCTGCCTCTCGCGCCCTTTGCGGCGAAGCCAGTATGCAACTCGGACGGCTTGTTGACGTTGTAACGAAGGTCTATCCGCCACAGGAGGAACTCGACCTGACTGCCCTCATCGCGAATGCTGAACACGCGCTCATGCTCGGCGTGGAACGCCTCGACCAGGCTCGCCAGCAATTCGTCGTCCGCCACGTTCAAATCGATCTGGACCGGCAACTCCCAAATCTGCATCGAATAGCGGGCTTCCACGAAATGGGTCAGCGTGACCTGCTCTTCCGACTCGGAGAGGTAGCGCCTTACCCTCCTGCGCAATTCCTGCTCCATTTCTGACTGCAGGCGGCGAACGGCCCCGATGTCGAACGACCCGGACGTCGCGAAATGGGTTCGCGACGTCGAGAACACCAGATCCGCCGCCTGCATTCCCGCGGCGCTGAAAGCACTCGCAAGGCGCGGCACGAGGATTTCCCGGCAACCGAGCTCGCGGCCGATATCGACGATGCCGAGTCCCGCGGCCCCTCCGCCGCCGACGAGGACGGCCTCGGCGGGATTGATGCCGACATTGATCGTGATCTGTTGGATCGCCTTGATCATGGACTCGTTGGCAACCCGCATGATCGCGTCCGCCGTCAGTTCCAGGCTCAGGTCGAGGCCCTTTGCCACGCGTTCAACCGCCGCCCGGCCAGCGGCAACATCGAGCTTTATACGGCCGCCGAGAAAGTAGTCGGGGTCGATGTAGCCAAGCACCAAGGCTGCGTCGGTCACGGTCGGTTCCGTCCCGCCGCGCCCATAGCAGGCAGGCCCGGGAGCGGCGCCAGCGCTGTGGGGCCCGACTCGCAATAGTCCTCCGTCGTCCACCCAGGCGATCGATCCGCCTCCGGCGCCAACGCTATTCACATCGATGGATGGGATGTTGACGAGGTCGCCGGTAAATTGGCCACCGAGCCAAGTTTCGCGCGTTAACACGGCATGACGATCGCGCAGGATGCCGACGTCGAAAGTCGTTCCGCCAGTGTCGCAGACGATGACGTTGTCGCCCAGGACATGCTCGCGCGTGTAGTGGAGTGCGGCAAGCGGGGCCATGGCCGGTCCAGACTTGACGAGCAGGATCGGCCGTTCGACGGCTTCGTCCAAATACGCGCAACCGCCCCCCGACGTACTAATCAGAAGGTCGCCGACGAACCCGGCATCCGCCAGGTCCTTCTGCAATTCGCGCAGATAGAGTTGCATGATCGGCTTCAGCGACGCATCGATGCACACGGTGGAAGCGCGCCGATACTCCCGGATGCTCGGAAGGAGAAGATGCGACAGGGTGACGGCGACACCCGGACAGCGCTCCGCCAGGCGCTGGCCAATGGCGATCTCGTGGACCGGGTTGAGGAAGGCCCAGAGCAGCGATACCCCGACCGCTTCAAACTGACGCCTGGCGATTTCGTCCACGATCCCGTCGAGCTGGCGCCGGTCGAGCGGTCGAACGACCCCTCCCTCGCTATCAATGCGCTCGGTAACCTCGTATGTATCGCGGCGCGCTATATAGGGCGCGGGGTATGGGAGGGAGTAGTCGTGAGGCTTGAACTTGCCGCCTTCACGGTAGATGAGCGTGTCCCCAAAACCGGCGGTCGTTATGAATGCGGTTTTGGCGACTTTCCTCTCGACGATCGAATTGGTTGCGCGGGTCGTGCCGTAAATCAGAACCGTCGTTTCGCCCAGGAGCTGACGCGGGTCGACCGATAGCCTCTGCGCCGCAAGCGCGAACGCGTCCGCCAACCCGTCATATGCGCGCCCCCTCGTTGTGAGGGCCTTCTCGATAAGGAGAACGCGATTGAAGTCCGAGACCACGACGTCAGAAAACGTCCCACCCACATCGATCGTGATCTTGAATGACATAAGCCTCCAGTGCTCCCAGCGACGCTACGTGGCGCATCACATTGTTCCGAACTGCCTCTTGGCGGGTGATGCGCCCCGTCTTCTTGGAAACGTTTCCCCAAATTATCATGGGATCTTCCAGTTGAAAAGAGCGCTCGTTGGGAATGTATGGCGCGCCGGGTGCATGGCCGGGATGCCACGGTCAAATCCAAGGAAGGCGCAGGACTGAGCCATCGACGCCGCACCGCCCAGTTCTGCGACAGAAACGCGTCCGGCCCTTGTAAGGTGGGCGCTGAACCGACGACTTCCCTCAGCCCTCATCATGTCTTCAAGGTATGTCTCGGCGCGTCCAGTCGGTATCCCGCAGTGAACATTCCCATGAACATCAGCAGCATCGCTACGACCAAATAGGCGCTTGGACGCTCACCGAGGACCAGATTGCTCCACGCGATTCCGGCAAGCACTGCGAAGTAGCTAAATTGCGAAAAGAACGTCGGCCCTGCCATGCGCACTACTTCGAAAAATAGAACGTACCCTATGCAGTTGACGGCGATGGCCGCTATCAATGGGATAAGCGCATCGATTGAAGCTCCCACCGGCTCCCAGCCTTGTCCGGCGATCAGCATTGTCGGCAACAGGGGAAGGGCGGCACCGAGCATCACGCCTGCCGACATCGACAAGGATGACGCGACCGGAGGTCGCAGGATCGCAGCCGCAACATTGGACGATCCAATCAATACCGGAGCGATCAGTCCCAATAAGTACCAGCCGCCCTTCCCCGGGCCGCCAAGCGTGGCGCTTGGCCCAACGATCATGGCCACGCCCATGAGGCCGAAGGTGAGACCAGCCAAAACGAGACTGCGAAACCGATCCACTCCAAAAAGCATGCTGAGCCCATAGGTGATCGGCGGATTGAGGGCCAAAACCAGCGTGAGCGCCCCGGCCGGCAGATTGGGCGCCACGAACGTCAATAGCGACACGGGTATTCCGAGCGCGAGGGGGCCTATGACCAGATAGCTCACGATGTGCGCCCGCGACAGTCCCAACCGGTCTCCACGCGCGAGTGCGGCGACGACGAGAACAATGGCCGCTCCGAGCGACTGCCAAAATGCGTAGGCGATCGGCGGGATTCCTGCGTCCGCGGCCAGCCGGTTGACCGTGTAAAAGGCGCCATAATTGATGCCGAGTATGAGCAACAAGCTGTAAAGAAAGAGTCGCCTGCGCGACATCACCGTTTTCCCGTTTCCGCCAGACAAGACTCGGTCTCACCGCTCACGATCGCAACGACTTTATCCCGAACCTGCTCAAGATGGGCGGACAAGCTGGCCTGTCGTTGACTTGTCGTCGGGTCCGCGTTGGGTCAAATCCCGCAATTCGCAACGCCGCAACTGTGTTCCTGTTTTGCCTCGAAAGGGGACATCCGATCCGCCTCGCACTTCTAACCAGTCGAATGCGCCGGCGCATGAGTGCACGATTGTCACATCTCAAAGAAACGCCAGAGATCAACTATCTGGCCCTGAGACGTACCCTTGGTAACTTCGGAGTTTTGCACTTAGGTTTGCTCTGCGCAGACAACCCATGACACTCTCGTGAGATACGAATGGCTTCCCGTATCAGAGCACATAGCCGCGGCACGTCCGACTGATGCTTCCGGGACCTGCGGCCGTGCTTCCAACGGGCCATCGCAGCGCGCTTCTTCCTTCCTCCGTGCGCGGCCCGGTGCTCTTACCCCCATGCATCCGGCAACGCCCGTTCGGCATGGCGGGGTTTCGGCATGGTGCGCTGGTGCGCGTCATCGCACCACACTGGCGACCCGGCCAATCGGGCCCAAACAGTGGGCCGGCGGGGTTACCGTTCTTTAGTCGTCCTTGCCGCGGTGCTTGGGGTGGACGATGCATAACGACAATTCCTCGTGCTCTTCTCCTATTGCCTGCCAGAGTGTGGCAGGGGGTTGGGCGAGACGATCGCCTTAAGTGGTTCGCCCTAACAGCGCGCCCACCGTAGCGATGGACGTTCCGTTCCGATCTGGCACATGTACCGATGTGGCACGATTTTGTAGTTGCCAAACTGGCACACTTGCACAGCGGGCTCACCCATCGATTTCCTTTCACTCTCCGCATGACCAGAATGGCTTCCAGTGCGACATAGCCGGAGTTCGTTCGATCCAAGAGGGCGACCAAGGAGCACGAGCGGATACCGAAACCGAGATCGAATGAGGGTCCAGCGTACACGTCTTGCCGCCGTGCCTGGGGTCGATCGTTCATGTTGCGGTAAACCTCAAAGGAGAGAGACCGCTCTGTTCTCTGGACCCACCCTCACAATCCCTACATATACCGAACTGGTACGGTTTATAGCTTCCATGACGGCGGAGGCAGCACGCCCGCGGACGACAGAGCAGAAGCCGCACGGCGAATTCGTGCTTCGCCATAGGAGAGGAGGCAGGCGAACTCGCGCTCTGCCTCCCAATGAACTCGAGCGCCATCGGGCAGATGGAGCACGTTCTCGCCGAGACCGTTGCCGCAGCCAGCGCAGAGGGCCGGATCATGCAGGAGGGGATGGCGTTCACACCGAGATTCGATGCAGTCGCCAAATGCCAACTGTTCGGGCTCGCATCGAGAAAGGTGGTTTCTCGACCGCCATATGTCAGCACGAACTTCGAAGAAGGTTTTCCAGCAGGGCGCCTTCCTTACGACTCGCGCTGGGGACGTGGATACATGCCTGATCTTGCTGCCGGATGGCATAGGGACCAGGGGGCATAGGGTCACCACTCTGGGTTATGCCTTCCCTATGCCCCCTATGCCATGTGCTGCCAACTTCGTCGACTAATCCGATTTGTTCGCACTGAAGTGCTGACATCACCTCAAGCTTCGCTTGCCGCAGCAGCGCCACCAGCTCGGCGGGTACCGTGGCCGCGCCGGCGCGCAAAATAAGGTGGTCTCCCTCCGCCTTGACGCTAGCCCCAATTGCTGCGAGGCGGTTGAACAGGTCTCGGACAGGGCTCACAGCTCAATCTCTTCTCGAGCCGGCAAGTCTACGGATTCATCGGCGTCAGGCATAGGGACCATAGGGGGCATAGGGCCCGGCTGCACTTCGCCGTCGTTTAGATGCCCCCTATGGTCCCTATGACTGTTGACATCGGCCGGATCGAGCGACGTCTGTCGAAGGGTGTAGGTCGCAGCGCCCCATTCGCCCGCCGCCTCCTGGCGCGTCATCACAAAGCCACCGGTACGAGTACCGACGAGTTGGCCAATCTTTGCGCCGAGATCATGATCCCGACGGCGCGCAGCGTCGGCAAACAGAAACGTCCGGAAGGTCTCCCGCAAAAGCTGCAGCGCGGCGTCTGCATCGGTTCGACTCGGCCGCTTCGGTAGCATCAATTGTGGGATGGACGCACACCAGAGGCCGGTAGCACGATCATAACCGTCAGCCGAACGGACCGTGCCGTCCGGCGCTAGCAAAGGAGAGGTCGCGATGCCGGCGAGCGGTGGCAAGCCCCACTCTCCCCCCATGTCAAGATACATGCGCGCCACCCGGTCCGGCAGTGTCACCGGTACGAAGTCGTCGCCGCGCTTGCTGCGCTTAACCGGCTGGCACAGCTTGTGCGTCTCAAAAACTACATTGTTGGCCGTCAGCCGCATCGCCGAGGGTGGACTGCCGTCCGCCTGGCGGATCACCTTAACTGGCACGCCCCGGTCGAATACATATCTGGATGCGGCAAGCAAGGTTCGCAACTCTCGCGCTGTGGCGGGCAGATTGCCGTAATCAACTACAAGTTCCGGTTGTTGCGGAGAGGCTGACCTCTGGCCACCAAGCGGATCCGTAGCGGTCTCATCAATGGGCTGCGCCTCATGGTCCCGTGCCCTCCCGTTCATGTGCGGACTGGGTTCGGTCTCCGGATCCATGAGCCGGACGCGGCCGATCGTGCGGCGGACGGCTTCGGCGGCGAGGTCGATCCCTAGTCGGTTCATCAGGTCGTCCCAATCCTCGTCGACCTTGGGCGGGAACATGACCTTGACCCGCCGGCCGGCCTCCCGGAAGGCGGTCGAAGCCTTCTCCGCCGCCTGCTGCCCGGCCTGGTTCCCCTGCTTGTCCGGCGATCCCGGTCGGCGAAGATCCATACTTCCTCGACCGCCTCGGGCAGCTGCAGCAGCGGCATGGTCGAGGAGCCCGGCATCGCCCACAGGCCCAGCGGCCAGTCCTCGAACCAGCCGTTGGCGAGCGCCATCATGAGCAGGCCGGCGCCCTTCTCCGGCCCCTCGCAGATGCCGAGGATGCTATTCGGATGTGTCAGGCGGATGGCGCCGCCCTTGATCGGCCCCAGGCTCTTCTTGGCGTGGGCCGGCATGTCGACCTTTTTGGCCGGATTGGCGGGGTCGAGGAACACCCGCTGGATGCCCGCCAGCATGCCGTCGGCGTCGTCGACCCGGCAGAGCAGCGCCGGGACGTACTTCTTGACCTTGGGCTTGCCCTTCTCGTCGAGCTCCTCGGCCGGCTTGAAGCGGGCGCGCTCGGTGAAGCGGAACACCGCCGGCCAGGGGTCGAGATCGATGCCGCGGCCGCGCAGGTAGCGCTCGGCCGGCGTGCCGTCCAGCTGAGCGGCACTGGCGAACATCTTGCGCGCCTGCTGCTGGTAGCGGTCGGTCTTCTGCTGGGCGGTCTCGGCCGGGACCGACGCCGCCGGCGGGTCGTGCGGCTTGTCGTCCGACCAGCCGAGAAACGCCTTTGCCTTTTTGATGCAGTCCTTGCCGCAGCGCGCCCGCAGGATGTCGAGCAGGTCGCCGTGCGAGCCGCCGCCGGACCAGTCGTGCCACTGGCCGACGCGCGGCCCGGACAGGTAGACGATCGTCGAGCCGCCGTGGTCGCCCCTTGGCGCGTCGCCGTTGATATTGCCGACCTTCCAATGCGCCTTGTCGGCGGGATCGATGTAGCCACCCTTGAGATAGTGGCGGCTGTGGAAAACTCCGGAGCGCTGCCCTCCGAAGGCAGAGGTCGTGAGTTCGAATCTCGCCGGGTCCGCCATCTTTTCAGACCGTTGAAATGCTCCGGCACCCACCGGGCACTCACACCAGGAGCCGAATCGACGCACTCCGAAGCTCGGTCGCGGAAAACCACTCAAAGTCCCTGAAGGAAATCGCTAGCCGTCACTACAGCCGCCATTCCGCAGCATAAAGCAGACTGGGAATGGGCGACCCATTGGACCTTGGTCCAATGGGCGGGCTAGAGAGGGAAGCGACCAAGATCTCGCTTAGACGCCGATTGTCCGCGGCGATGGATCATTGCCGCCGGCCGACCCCGGCTACCACGGGCAGCGTCGCTCAGGTGAGGCGCCAGGCCAGGCCCAAGTCGCTCGATGCTTTGGGCGGGACCGCAACAGCGGCGGTCACGTCCAGACGGCTCGCAGGGGCGGAGGCGGCTTTTGCCGCTTGGCTTTCGAGACGGCCGCCCGCGCGGAATCCGTAGCGTTGAAGATCTCCAGCGTACCGGTTTCGTCATCGGTCACTGGAGTCAGTGCTTGATCGCGATAGGCTGACTTCGCAGAGTCGGCCTCAACCCGGCGGCGGATGCGCTCGTAACGGAGCGCCAGCGCCAGCAGGCGCGCATGCTTGCAGACGATCTCCCAGGCATAGCGCGGATAGAAGACAAAGGGCGATTCCAGCGCCAGGCTCGGCCGGCGATCCCGGCGGTATTTGCGCCGGAACAGACCGCCCTGTAGGGGATGAACGCCCTCGATGGCGACGCAGCCATAGAACCACAGGGCCATCAGTCCGAGCTTGCGGGCGCCTTTTCCGTAGGCGACCGCGCGGCGCATCAGCGTCTCCACATGAGCGAGATCGTAGTACGTCCGCCAGGCCTCGCGATAGGCCTGCCGCCACTCGTCGGCCGACATCAGCGGATGCGCGGTCGTGACATGTTCGGTGTCGTAGTTGTTGAGGTCGGGCTCCATCCAGACGCCATTGCGGTGCAGGATCTGGTGATCCTCCGAGCCTGGCAGCGGCGTCAGGTAGAAGAACTCCAGCAGGTCGACCGGCAGTTCGCGCTTGATGATGTCCACATCGCGCTTCAGCCGTGCCGGCGTATCGTGCGGGAAGCCGATGATGTAACCGGCGTAGGTGAGCGCTCCGATCGATTTCCAAGCCTGCAGCATGGCGCGATATTCGGTGATGCGGTTCTGCTTCTTCTTGGCAGCCGCCAGGTTGTCGGGATTGATGTTCTCCAGTCCGATGAAGACCCTGTTGACGCCGGCGCGGCCGGCCTTGGCGACGAACCCGGGGATGCGATGGCAGAGGGTGTCGACCTGGATCATCAGCTTCGGCCGGATGCCCTCCTCCCGCAGCGCGATCAGGCGGTCCAAGATCGGCTCCCAATTGCGGTTGCGGGCGAAGTTGTCGTCGGTGATGAAGAACTTGGTCACGCCCTGGGCGTGGTTGGCGCGCACGATTGCCTCGACATCGTCTGGCGAGCGGTGGCGCGACTTGCGGCCCTGCACGTTGATGATCGTGCAGAAGCTGCACTGGAACGGGCAGCCACGGCCCGCATCGAAGCTGGTCCGCCCCATGGTCCGGCGAATGATTTGGCGCGACAGGAGCGGGGGCGGAACGCCGGCTAGGTCCGGCAGGTCGGCGCGGTAGTCGTAGAGCGGCTTCAGCCGGCCGCGATGGGCGTCCTGGAGCAGCGTTTCCATGCGAGCTTCAGCCTCGCCTGCAAAGATGGCGATGCCGAGCGCCCAGGCTTCGCGGATCTCCGGCGTCGGCTCCGGCAGCATCGCCAGGGTGCCGGTGGCGTGGAAGCCACCGATGCAGACGGCAATACCCGCCCGGCGCAGCTCGCGGGCGATATCGAGAGCGCGCGGAAACTGATTTGACTGCACGCCGACGAGAGCGACCAGCCCGCCGGCGCTGGCTCGTCTAAATTCGCGGATGATGTTGCGTATCTTGATCCGGCGGTTGGTCTCGTCGGCAACAGAAATGCGGATCTCCACATCGCCGCCGAGCACGCGGCGATCGGCACATTCGTTTGCCAGTCCGTACAACACAGCCAGTGAATTTGACGGCGTATCCGTCCGCGCCCACTGAATCACATAACCGTCGTCATCGTAGTGGGAGGGTTTGATCAACAGGAGCCGAAAGACGGCGCCGCACTTGCCGGTTCCCGGCCACGCGAATGACATCGGCTATCCCCCGAAGAAGACTCGCGGCAGCAACCCTACGACCGCGGCGCGGATCGACCGCGCGAGCTTCTGATAACGCCCCCATGCCGGCATTGCGCATGGTCTACGTTAGCCGGCACCGCACTGTGACTTTTTTCTGGCGCGCGCACAAGCGCGATAGACAGACACCTAGGCCAAAGGCAACGAACCGATTGGATTGCGGTTGACGGGTTGATTGAAACTCCCCTGATCGACCCAGGCTCGTTGTTGGCGAGCGGCATCCTCGCCACGGTGATCATCTGGGGCCTGAGCCGCCGATAGCGCGGCCGTTCAATCCCCCATGCTTCATGACCGGTGCCGTGGGCGGCGCGCGCCGCGGGGCTGGTCCGCGCCGCGCCTCTTAGCCGGCGCGCCTCTTCCATCCTCAATGGCGTCGTCCGGGCCGCCTGACCGCGGCGGCAGCAAGGCCGGCAGGATACGGACCTCGTTCATCAAGCTCCCGCGGACCGTCGACCATTGGGACTTGGTCCAATGTCGGCGCGGTTTCTTGGCCGGCGGCGATGAATCAGGCGGCGCGGATGCCGATCTGCGTGCGCAGCATCAAGCGCCGCGCGTTCGGATCGAAGGAGTCGCGCCGATGGACGGTGGCGAAGTTGTCCCACAGGACGAGATCGCCCACCGCCCACCGCTGGTACCAAATATTCTCCGGCGTCGTCGCATGCGCCCACAGGCTGTCGAGCAACGCCTCGCTCTCCGCCAGCGGCAAGCCGTGGATGTAGGCGTTGCGGCGCCGCCCGAGATAGAGCAGCGGCTTGCCCGTGACCGGATGGAGTCGCACCAGCGGATGGACGGCCCCGGGCGCCTTGCGCGGATCCGTGACCTCCTCATAGCCGGCCCGCAGCTCGCCGGCGCTGTTGCGGGAGGAATCATGCGTGCAGACGCGGCTGGCGATCGCCGCCTTGAGGTCGACGGGCAGCGCCTCGTAGGCGCGGTTCAGATTGATGAAGCCCGTGTCGCCGCCGGCCGGCGGAATCTCCACCGCATAGAGCAGGCTGCCGACCGGCGGATGCGGGTTGTAGGACATGTCCGCGTGCCATTGGCTCTCATAGGCGCCCAGCGAGCCGATGGAGCGACCCCCCTCGACGATGTTGGAGACGACCAGCACGAACGGATTCCTGTGCGGGCGGGTTCCCGCCGTGTTGATCGGCGCCGGGTCCAGGGTGCCGAACCGGCGGCTGAACGCGATCAGCCCGTCTTCGTCGAGCCGTTGGCCGCGGAACCGCAGGACCAGATGCTGCGACCAGGCCACGCGGATCCGCTCGAAAGCGCGCTCGTCGAGGCCGGCCGACAGCTCCAGCCCTTCGATATCGGCGCCCAGCGCGGCGCCGGTCGGTACGATCCGCAGGGCCGATGTCTTCAGCCCGGTCCTGACGAACGCGGCGGCGCGATGTGTCGGATCGGACAGAGGCATATCGTCGATTGCGCCGACCATGGTCTTGATGACTTCCCCCTCCAAGGGGCCCGATGTCCGCATTGAAGAGCAGACCGGCCGCGGCGTAAACCGAGTTATTCTTGACCGCCGCTCAAGGAAACTGCGCCGGTAACGCCGCGCCGATCGTCAAACGGGACTTTGGCTGATCCCTAGTTTTTCTCGGTTGAGCGTCCCACGCCCGCCCATAGCATCGTTGCCGGGATGCAGCAGAGAGAGCGCAGGCGATGACCACAAGGTTGCAACGAAGCTTCGGCGCATTGCTCGCCCTTTCGGCCATGGGGCTCCTGGCGCTGCTGGCCATCGGCTGACGTCGGCCGCAGAGCAGCCGGATTTCCGCAAAGACCGCGACGGCGAGCGTGGTTAAGGCGCCCGGTGGATCGGGTCGATCCAGGGGACCGATTCCGGACGCTCCACGGGCTCGATGTCGAGATTGACGACGACCGGCTCCTGCCCGCTGCGAACCAGGATGCACTCGAGCGGTTCGGTTGCGCCGGCGTTGATCTCCTGGTGGGGAACGTAGGGCGGCACGTAGATGAAGTCGCCCGGCCCGGCCTCGGCGACGAACTCCAGATGCTCGCCCCACCGCATTCGGGCACGCCCCCGCACGACATAGATGATGCTCTCCAACGCGCCGTGGTGATGCGCGCCGGTCTTGGCGTTGGGATGGATCGTCACCGTGCCGGCCCACAGCTTCTCCGCCCCGACGCGGGCAAGGTTGATCGCCGCGGCGCGAGACATGCCCGGCGTCTGCGGCGTGTTCGGATCAAGTGACGAGGCCGGGACGACTTTGACCCCATCTCTACGCCAATCTCTCGATGTCGGTGCATCGCTCATCTGACCCTGCTCCTTCGGCGGGTATCGCCGCGCCGGCGGCTCCGCCCGCCGGTCGGGCTGTCAAGGATAACAAAACTTGAGCCATCCGTTAGAAATTCTTGGTTAATGTCCGAAGCGACCGACCGAAGCATGAGCGCCGCCGATTCGGACCATGGTCAGGGAATTGGAGGTGCCGCTTCACCATAGCGTCGTCCGACCACCGTCGATAGCGCAGTCGCTTCGCATCGCAGATCGCTGGGTCGCGCCAGCTCACGTCAGCAGCCGGGAGAACGCAATGACGACAGCCGTCGGTACACGCATCGCGATCATCGGAGCGGGCTTCAGCGGCTCCCTGCTGGCGGTGCAGCTGCTCCGCCGCTTCATGCCGGGCAGCCGGGTCTATCTCATCGAGAAGAACGACCGCTTCGGCCGCGGCCTGGCTTATTCGACCGGCAATCCCAACCACCTCCTCAATGTCCGCGCGGGCCGGATGAGCGCCTTCGCCGACGAGCCCGACCATTTCGTCAACTGGCTGCGCGCACACGCCGGGGCAAAGGGGCTTCCCGGAGGCGACGGGAACAGCTCGGACGAATTCGTGCCGCGTCGGCTCTACGGCGCCTACATTCAAGACCTGCTCGGCAACGAGATCTGGCAGACCGGGAACGGCCGCAACCTCTTCCTGGTGCCGGACGAAGCCGTGGCGATCCGGCGGCGGCCGCACTGCCTGAGCGTCGAAGTCCGCAGCGGTCGGACGTACGAGGTCGATGTCGCCGTCCTCGCCAACGGCAACTTCCCGCATGACGATGCGGCGGCCCACTACTATGGCCAGCCCTGGAGCCAGCAGGCTCTGGCTGGATTGCATCCGGACGCGCCCGTCCTGCTCATCGGCACCGGCCTCACCATGGTCGACACCGTGATCTCCCTGCTCGACCAGGGGCACAGGGGCCGGATCCATGCGGTATCGCGACGCGGGCTGCTGCCGCGGCGCCACGGCGACGCGCCATCGCACCGGCCGCTGCCGCTGTCCGCCATCGACAAATCCTCGATCGTCGCGCTGCTGCATGCCGTGCGGCGCGAGGTGCGATCCGCGGAGGGCGAGGAAAATGTCTGGCGATCCGTCGTCGATGCCTTCCGCCCCTTCACCCAGCAGATCTGGCTGGACCTGTCGACGGCGGAGAAGCGGCGGTTCCTGCGCCACCTGCGGCCCTGGTGGGACGTGCACCGCCATCGCATGGCGCCGTCGGTCGCGGACGTCATCGAACGCTCGGTGCGCGACGGCCGGATCGAGTTACGGGCCGCGCGCGTGCAGGCGATGGCGGCCGATCCGGACGGCGTCGACGTGACGCTGCGGCGGCGCGGCAGCGAGGCGGCGGAAATTCTCCGGGTTGCGCGTGTGATCGACTGTTCCGGTCCGCAGTGCGACTATGCGCGCATCGACAATCCGCTCATCCGCGATCTGCTCGCGCAAGGCCTTGCGCGTCCCGATCCGCTCAAGCTGGGCCTCGACGTCACGCTCGACTCCGCCCTTGTCAATCGATGGGGCGCAGCCTCCCGGCAGCTCTATGCCCTGGGACCGGTCACGCGCGGGTTGTTTTGGGAGATCACATCGGTGCCCGACATTCGCGAGCAATGCTGGCGGCTCGCCGCCCTCATCGAGGACCGCTTCTCCGGCGAGACGGCGGACCCTTCGCGGCGACCGGACCGCGCATCCCTGGCGGGAACTCTGCGGTAGGCTGCACGCCTTACTAGGCGCGCGACCCTAATCCGCCCCGTGTCCGTTGGCGCGAGCGCCAACTCTCTGCAACACGGCATCTTGCGGGATTTCCGCCTCGACGCGCCGGGCGGGAGATGCGTCCGATATCTCGGCGCCTGAGCCGTTGGCGATCCGCGGCAGCGCGGTGTCGAGGTCGGCATCGCCCGTCGGTGGCGACTGGGCCTGACTCTCGGGAAACACCTGAAGACGATGAAAGCGGACGGCGCACCAGGCACCGACGGAGAGGTTGAGCGCGGCGAGGCGGTTGCGGTCGAGCATCGCCTCCAGCGGCTGACCGCCATAGTCCAGGTCGATGCGCGCCGTCGGACCGATCGCCACGATCGAGCGCACCTGCGCCGCGCTCGGCGACGCCGGCTGCCCGTTCAGCAGCTCCACGTCGTGCGGACGCACGAACGCCACCGCCGGTCCCGAGACCCCGTCCATCCCCTCCACCCGCTCCGGCGACAGCACGCCCGCCGCCGTGATCGCCTGCCCCGCCTCGATCCGGCACGGCAACCGGTTCACGTTGCCCAGGAAGTCGAACACGAACGCCGTCGCCGGCGCGTCGTACACCTCCGCCGGACCCCCCACCTGCTCGATCCGACCCTGGCTCATCACCACCACGCGGTCGGCCAGCTCCAGCGCCTCCTCCTGGTCGTGCGTCACGAACACGCTGGTGATGTGCATCTCGTCATGCAGCCGCCGCAGCCAGCGCCGCAGCTCCTTGCGCACCTTGGCGTCCAGCGCCCCGAACGGCTCGTCCAGCAGCAGCACCTTCGGCTCGATCGCCAGCGCCCGCGCCAGCGCCACCCGCTGCCGCTGCCCGCCCGACAGCTGCGAGGGATAGCGCTCCCCCACCCAGTCCAGCTGCACCAGCGACAGCAGCTTGTGCACCCGCGCCGCGATCTCCCCCTTCGGCAGCCGCACCGCCCGCGGCCGCACCGTCAGCCCGAAGGCGACGTTGTCGAACACGCTCATATGCCGGAACAGCGAGTAGTGCTGGAAGACGAAGCCGACCTCGCGCTCGCGCGGGCCGCGGCCGAGCACGTCCTCGCCATGCAGCCGCAGGCGCCCCGATTCCGGCACCTCCAGCCCGGCCATGATGCGCAGCAGCGTCGTCTTGCCCGAGCCCGACGGACCCAGCAGCGCCAAGAGCTCCCCCGACCGCACCTCCAGCGACACACGGTCCAGCGCTAGGTAGCTGCCGAACCGCTTGCTGACCTCCATCACCTCGATGCTCATCGCAAGACCCTAGCGCCGCAAAGCGGCAAGTTCCGCCGCGTGACGCCACTCCAGCGCCGTCTTCACCGTCAGCGTGACCAGCGCCAGCAGGGCCAACAGCGAGGCGACGGCGAATGCGGCGACGAAATTGTATTCGTTGTAGAGAATCTCGACATGCAGCGGCATGGTGTTGGTCTCGCCGCGGATATGTCCGGAGACCACCGACACCGCGCCGAACTCGCCCATCGCCCGTGCGTTGCACAGCAGCACGCCGTAGAGCAGGCCCCAGCGGATGTTGGGCAAAGTCACCCGCCGGAAGGTCTGCCAGCCGCCGGCGCCGAGGACGATGGCCGCCTCCTCGTTCTCCGTCCCCTGCTCCTGCATCAGCGGCACCAGCTCGCGCGCCACGAAGGGAAAGGTGACGAAGATGGTCGCCAGGATGATTCCCGGCAGGGCGAAGATGATCTTGATGTCGTACGCCTGCAGCCACGGGCCGAACCAACCATGCAGGCCGAACAGCAGCACGTAGATCAAGCCGGAGATCACCGGCGACACCGAGAACGGCAGGTCGATCAGCGTCAGCAGCAGGGTCTTGCCGTGGAAGTCGAACTTGGCGATGCACCAGGATGCGGCGACCCCGAAGACGAGGTTGAGCGGCACGGCGATGGCCGCGGTCAGCAGCGTCAGCCGGATGGCGGCCAGCGCATCCGGCTCCACCAGCGCCGCCAGATAGGCGCCCACCCCATGGCGCAGCGCCTCGATGAACACCGCGGCCAGCGGCAGCAGCAGGAACAGCAGCAGGAAGGCCAGCGCGGTCAGCGTCAGCAGCCATTGCGCCAGCGGCGTCTCCTTGAGCGCCGGCCGCGATACGGCGGAGAGGGCCTGCTCAGCCATGTCCCACCCCTCCCCGCGGCGGCCGGATCAGCCGGACCATGATCGGCTCCAGCGCTGCAGCAGGTTGATCGCCAGCAGCAGGACGAAGGACGCCAGCAGCATCAGCGCCGCCAGCACCGTGGCCCCGGCATAATCGTACTGTTCGAGCTCGATGACGATGAGCAGCGGCACGATCTCCGAAATCCCCGGCATGTTGCCGGCGATGAAGATGACCGAGCCGTACTCCCCCACCCCGCGCGCCAGGGCGAGGGCGAAGCCGGTGATCAGCGCCGGCAGGATCGCCGGCAGGATGATGCGGGTGAACGTCTTCAGACGGCTGGCCCCCAGGCTCGCCGCCGCCTCCTCCTGCTCGGCCTCGAGGTCCTGCAGCACGGGCTGCACCGTGCGGACGACGAACGGCAGCCCGATGAAGGTGAGCGCCACGACGATGCCGAGCGGCGTGAAGGCGACCGTCAGCCCGAACGGCTCGAGCAACGCACCGACCCAGCCGTTTGGCGCGTAGAGCGCCGTCAGCGCGATGCCCGCCACCGCCGTCGGCAGCGCGAAGGGCAGGTCGACCATGGCGTCGACCAGCCGATGCCCGGGAAAGCGGTAGCGCACCAGTACCCAGGCGACCAACAGCCCGAACACCGCATTGATCGCCGCGGCGACGAAGGCGGTGCCGAAGCTGACGCGGAAGGCGGCGATCACCCGCGGCGAGGTGGCGATCCTCCAGATTTCCGCCGGCGCCACGGCCGCCGCCTGCAGCGTCAGGCTGGCCAGCGGCAGCAGCACGATGAGGCCGAGATAGGCGAGCGTGAAGCCCAGCGTCAGCCCGAAGCCCGGGATGACGCTGGGCCGCCGCAACGACCACGCGACTGCCATGCGACGACGATTGTCGCGGGCGGTCTGTCCTTACGACCCGGGCTGGTAGATCTGATCGAAGATCCCGCCCTCGCTGAAGAACTTCTGCTGCGCGGCCTGCCACCCGCCGAACTTCTCATCGATGGTGAACAGTTCGGCCTTGGTGAACTGGTCGGCATACTTCGCCGCCACGTCGGGTTGGCGCGGACGGTAGAAGTGCTTCGCGGCCAGTTCCTGCCCTTCCGGCGAATACAGGAACCGCAGATAGGCATCGGCCACCTCGCGCGTGCCGTGCTTGTCGGCCACCTTGTCGACGATCGTCACCGGCGGCTCGGCGAGGATGCTGCGCGACGGCACCACGATCTCGACCTTGTCGGGCCCGAGTTCATTGATGGCGAGGAACGCCTCGTTCTCCCAGGCCAGCAGCACGTCGCCGATGCCGCGCTCGACGAAGGTGATGGTCGAGCCGCGGGCACCGCTGTCGAGCACCGGCACGCGCTTGTAGAGCTCGGTGACGAACGCCTTGGCCGCCTCTTCGTCGCCATTGGCTCCCCGCCCGACTTCCCAGGCGGCGAGGAAGTTCCAGCGCGCGCCGCCCGAGGTCTTCGGGTTCGGCGTGAT
This sequence comes from Dongiaceae bacterium, assembly GCA_050180895.1. Taxonomy (GTDB): domain Bacteria; phylum Pseudomonadota; class Alphaproteobacteria; order Dongiales; family Dongiaceae; genus JBGPEQ01. Next base: position 126,318 of record JBFXDS010000008.1, on the reverse strand, counting down.
GACCTGCACATCCGACTTTACCAGATCGGCCCAGTCGCGGATCTGCTTTGGGTTGCCCTTGCGCACAAGGAACACGATGGTCGACGTGTAGGGCGAGCTGTTGTCGGGAAGCCTCGCCTGCCAATCCTTCGAGAGCAGCCCGGCATCGGCGATGGCATCGATGTCATAGGCCAGGGCGAGCGTGACGACGTCCGCCTCCAGTCCATCGATGACCGCGCGCGCCTGCTTGGCGGCGCCGCCGTGCGACTGCTTGATCTCGATCGATTGGCCGGTCTCAGCCTTCCACTTCTCCGCGAAGGCGGCATTCACGTCCACGTAGAGCTCGCGCGTGGGGTCGTAGGACACGTTCAGCAGCGTCACGTCCGCCGCCCACGCCGCCCCCGTCATGGCGCCCAGCGCCACGACCGCGCTGCCCAACAACCGTATCGTCTTGCCTTGCATGTTCCGATCTCCTGCTTGTTGATAAGGATCCACGTGATTGGCGATTCAACCCACGACGCCCGGTTCGGCTCCCGCCTCAGGACAGCAATCGCAGCGTGGCCGCCACGAACAACCCGAGGCAGACCAGCGTCCAGAAGCCGGGATTGATGCCCGCGAGGAAGAGGTACCGCCAGACCGGCGGCCGCGGGAGCGACACCGCTGCCGGCTGTCCGGCGGTGTAGTCGAATGCAAGTTGATGGCTCTCCATGTCGTCGCTTCTATTTCCAATCTTGACTGCCGGCCTCGGTCGGCGGGCCATGCGTCACCTTCCAAGGAACGATCGCCTGAGGCTGCCGGCATCAGGGGCCGGCGAAGCTGGCTGGCTGGCGGACGATCCGCAAGTACGGCCGGGCGCTCCGCCAGCCGTTCGGGAAGCGACGCTCGGCATCCTCGTCGCTGAGCGACGGGACGATGATGACGTCGTCGCCGTGCCGCCAGTTGACCGGCGTTGCGACCTTGTGCGCGTCGGTCAGCTGCAGCGAGTCCACGACGCGGAGGATCTCCTCGAAATTCCGCCCCGTGCTCGGCGGATAGGTGAGGGTGAGCCGCAGCTTCTTGTCCGGCGCGATGACGAAGGCGGCGCGCACGGTGAGCGCCGGATCCGACTTCGGGTGGATCATGCCGTAGAGCGTCGAGACCGTCCGATCGGCGTCGGCCAGGATGGGGAAGTTGACGGCATGTCCCTGGGTCTCGCGGATGTCGTTCCCCCACGCCTTGTGCGAGTCGAGCGTATCAACAGAGAGTCCGATGATCTTGACGTTGCGGCGCGCGAACTCGGGCTTGAGCCTCGCCGCCTCCGCAAGCTCCGTCGTGCACACCGGCGTGAAGTCCTTCGGGTGGGAGAACAGCACGCCCCAACTGTCGCCGAGCCAGCTGTGGAACTGGATGCGGCCCTGCGTCGACTCCTGCGTGAAATCGGGGGCAATGTCGCCGAGTTGAACAGTCACCTGCAGTCTCCATCCGATGTTGTCGGTCGCATCAATATGGGGGCCGGTCCGGCGCCGGCACACGCGATAAATTCTAGGGCGTGTTTGTAGTTTTTCTTGCCCGGCCGCCTCACGCGGTCGCCCGGCGCGGGCCGGCGGCCGCAGCGGCGGGCCGTTCGCGCGCGGCTGTCGCAGCCGGGCCGCGCCGCCCGCCGCCAGGCACAGGCCGCAACCGCGCCGACGGCCGCGGCGACGCGGCCGACGTCACCTCCTCCTTGAGCCAGCGGATAAACAGGTCGACCTTCGGCATCAGCGTCTTCGACTCGGGATAGACGATGTAGTAGGCGAACTCGAGCGGCAGCGTCAGCTCGAAGGGCTTGACCACGCGCCCGGCCGCCAGGTCGGCCGACGCGATCGTCGATTTCGCCAGGGCGATTCCCTGGCCCAGCGCCGCGGCCTCCAGCACCAGGCTCGACTGGTCGAAGCGCGGCCCGCGCGCGGCATCGCCGTCCACGCCGGCCGCCTTCAGCCACATCTCCCAGGTCGGGCAGGACGCGTCGTCGTCGGGGCTGTCGTCGTGCAGCAGCGTGTGGAACCGGACGTCGGCCGGTGAGCGCAGCGGCTGCGGCCCCTCCAGGAGCTTCGGGCTGCAGACCGGCACGACGGCCTCGTTGATCAGCAACTCGGCGCCGAGTCCGGGATAGCGTCCGGCGCCGTAGCGGATGGCCACGTCGATCTCGCCGCTGGCAAAATCGGCGAGCTGCATCGAGGCCGACACCCGCACGTCGATGTCCGGATGCATCGCCTTGAACCGCTCGAGCCGCGGCAGCAGCCATTTCCCCGCCAGCGACGGCGCGACGCTCACGCTCAGCACCCCGCTCCGGCCGGCCAGGCTGATGGAATCGATGGCGGCCGCGAGACCCTGAAAGGCGGTGCGGATGCCGGGCAGGCAGGCCTCGCCGGCCTCGGTCAGGACGAGTTGCCGGTTGACGCGCTGGAACAGCGCGACGCCGATATGCTCCTCCAACATCTTCACCTGGTGGCTGACGGCGGCGGGCGTGACGCCCAGCTCCCCCGCGGACTTGGTGAAGCTCAGATGGCGCGCGGCGGCCTCATAGCTGCGCAGCGCGTTCAGGGGCGGCAGGCGACGAAGCGGCTTCATATGACTCCTCCATGCGGCAGAGCTGCATCAAGATCGTCAATGACGTCATGCGCGTCTTTCCACCCGCCCGGACGCTGCGGAAGATTGCGGCCGGGGCCGACCTGCCCCGCCCGGCAGCGGTTCGTTGACAGAAAAAATGGCCTCGGACGTCTCTCCGAAGCCGTGACGCGAGAGTTCCCACGCGAACGGACCGTTCGTCGTCGCAATCGGAATTCGGACGAATCTGCAGGACTGGCGTTCACTCTGGCCCTCATTATCAGGGCGCCAGGGCAACAAAAAACCCCGGCGCATTCATGAATGCCAAAGACCGGGGATACCTGCTCCCGACCTTTTAGCAATTTGTTTAACGTGGCTGCAAGCCGGTCGGCTCAAATGACCACGAGCTAACCTTTACGAATCGTGCGCGGCAAAGTCAAGTATGTTTATGAGGTTCCGTAGTGGTCGAAACAGCGTCCTCCACCACCGCTGGTGCAACGCTTTGATGTCACAGGAATGCAACCCCACAAGGTCAACAGGTTGCGCAGAAAATGGGGGCAAAAAATGGGGCAGTTGCTCGAGAGGCAAGCTGGTCTATGACCACCGCGCTGCCGACGAACCGCCGGATCGTCCACCGGCGCAAGGCTGCTCACATAATGAACCGTTTCGCGCCCGACGATCTTCGCGGCGGCGTGCTCGACATTCCGTCCCTTACATCCGCATCCGCTTGCCCTGCGGATCGAACGGCGGCTCGGCAATGATCGTCGCCTTGCGACGGTCGCCGATGATCTCGATCTCGAAGGCGCCGGCGCCGCCGTCCACCGCCAGGTCGCGCGGCACGTAGCCCTGGGCCAGCGACTTGTCGACATAGTGGGCATAGCCGCCGGAGGTCACCCAGCCGACGACCTTGCCGCCGTGCCAGATCGGCTCGTCGCCGAGCACGTCGGCATCGGCGGCGTCGACGACCATGGAGACGCGGCGCAGCGTGCCGCCCTCCTGCTTCTCCTTCATCGCCGCGTCGCGGCCGATGAAATCGTTCTTGCCGAGGTCGACGAAGCGGTCGAGCGCCGCCTCGAAGGGGCCGTAGATCGGCCGCAGCTCGCGGTACCAGGTGGGGAAGTTCTTCTCCAACCGCAGGCTGAGCAGCGCCCGCATGCCGAAATTGACGATGCCGAAATCCTTCCCCGCCGCCATGATCTCCTGATAGAGCCGGCGCAGATAGTCCGGCGCCACCCAGATCTCGTAGCCGAGATCGCCGGTGTAGGTGACGCGGTTGATCGTCGTCGGCACGTTGGCAATGTCCATCGTGCGATGGTCGAGGAACTTGAACGCCGCCGCGGACACATCGGCATCCGTCAGCGCCTGCAAAACATCGCGCGATTTCGGGCCGGCGATGGAGAGGCCGACGAGGCCCATGTCGTAGCGGCGCACGCACACCGAGCCGTCGGCCGGCAGGTGCCGCTCGAACCAGCGCATGTGGTATTTCTGCGCCTGCGACGAGCCCCACATCAGGAAGCGCTCGTCGCCGGCCTTGGCGATCGTGAAATCGCCGATCAGCTTGCCGGCCTCGTTCAGCATCGGCGTCAGCACGAGGCGGCCGGCGCGCGGCATCCGGTTGGTCATGAGCCGCGACAGGAACGCCTCCGCCCCCGGCCCGGTGAATTCGTACTTGGCGAAGTTGGCGATCTCCGTCACGCCGACGCGTTCGCGCACGCCCAGGCATTCCGCCTTCACGTGCGGGAAGTCGTTGGAGCGGTGGAACGACACGATGTCCTTCGGCTCCACGCCCTTGGGCGCGAACCAGAGCGGCGTCTCGAGCCCCCAGCTGTCGCCCATCACCGCGCCCTGCGAAATCATCAGGTCGTAGAGCGCCGTCGTCTGCTGCGGCCGCGCCGCCGGCAGCTCCTCGTTGGGGAAGCGGATGGAGAAGCGGCGCGAATAGTTCTCGCGCACCTTCGCGTTGGTGTAGGGGCGCGTCGCCCATTCGCCGAAGCGCGCGATGTCCATGGCCCAGACGTCGAAGCCGGGATCGCCGCTGACCATCCATTGCGACAGCGCCAGCCCGACGCCGCCGCCCTGGCTGAAGCCGGCCATCACGGCGCAGGCGCACCAGAAGTTGCGCAGGCCCTGCACCGGCCCGACCAGCGGGTTCCCATCGGGCGAGAAGGTGAAGGGGCCGTTGATGACGCGCTTGATGCCGGCCTTGGCCATGGCCGGGAAATGCTTGAAGCCCAGCTCCAGCGAGGGCGCGATGCGGTCGAGGTCGGGCGTCAGCAGCTCGGTGCCGAAATCCCAGGGCGTCTGCTTCGGCTGCCAGGGGACGCAGGCCTTCTCGTAGGTGCCCAGCACCATGCCGCTGCGCTCCTGTCGCATGTAGATCTCGGCCTTGAAGTCGATGGCGTGCGGCAGCTCGTGACCGGTCTCCTTGTTGAAGGCGATCACCTCCGGCATGTCCTCGGTGACGAGGTACATGTGCTCCATGGCCAGCACCGGCAGCTCGAGGCCGACCATGCGGCCGATCTCGCGCGCCCACAACCCGCCGCAGTTCACCACATGCTCGGCGCGGATGTTGCCCTTCGTCGTGATCACATCCCATGTGCCGTCGGCGCGAGGCTTCAACGCCTCGACCCGCGTCTGCAGATTGATCTCGGCGCCGTTGATGCGCGCCGACTTGGCATAGGCGTGGGTGGTGCCGGAGGGATCGAGGTTGCCGTCGGCGGCGTCGAGCATGGCGCCGACGAAATATCTGTCCTCCAGCAGCGGGAAAAGCTTCTTGGCCTCGGCGGCGCTCATCAGCGCCGTCTCCAGGCCGAGATAGCGGGCGCGGGCGTGCGCCATCGTCAGCCACTCCATGCGCTCCTTGGTGTCGGCGAGCATCAGGCCGCCGGAGCGGTGCAGGCCGCAGGACTGGCCGGAGATCTTCTCCAGCTCGTCATAGAGGCCGATGGTGTAGCCCTGCAGCTTGGCGACATTGGGATCGCCGTTGAGGGTGTGGAAGCCGCCGGCGGCGTGCCAGGTCGAGCCCGAGGTGAGCTGGTCGCGCTCGACCAGCACCACGTCGCGCCAGCCGGCCTTGGTCAGGTGGTAGAGCACGCTGCACCCCACCACCCCGCCGCCGATCACCACCGCCTGCGCATGCGACTTCATGGCTGCCCGTCCCTCCCGAAATTCGGTCGGTCGCGACTCGGCCACGGGCGCCGCGGCGCGTCAATACCGGGCTGCGCCGGCGGGGGGTTCTTACTCGGTCGGCCGCACTCAATCCGCCAGCAACTCGACGACCTTGTCGGGGTCGCGATCGATCAGCTGCAGCAGGGTCGCGGCGGGACCTTCAGGGGTCGTGCGACCCTGTTCCCAATTGCGCACCGTCGCCACGTCGAGACCGTATCGGCCGGCAAACGCCTCCTGGCTGAGGCCGAGGCGGGCGCGGAGAGCCCTGACGTCGATGGCGCGCGCCTCGATGCGGTGCACCGCCACATTCCGGTTCATCATCTTCCGTTTGAGCAGGCCATAGTCGACGACCCCCGTCGCCTCGACATAACCCGTCCGCCCGAAGGCGAGATCGTCGACCGCCTTCTTCGCGGCGCGCACGGAAACGCCGGCGCGCACGAGCAGGCGGGCCAGCTCGAAGGCATCCCCAAGATGCCTCGATGTCGGCGGCCTCAAGAGGAGCTTAACGCGCTCGGCGCCTGAATTCGATCGACCGCGCGGTGCGCCCCGGGTTTGCACCGGATGTCCGGCGCGCCTCTTCAATTCGGATGCAATCGACATCGAAATCCTCCATCGCCGCCCGCGCCATGGCCCGAAGCGCGGCGAGTCCAAGCTCTTTTGCGGACACGTCCACTCCGTAGATGGCGAACTGTCGGAGAGTGGCTGTCCTCCCGATCAACTCGACCTCGGCCCAGATCTGGACGGTCTGGCCCGCAGGCGTCGTGACCACGAGCGCCACGAGGTCATCTTCGGACAGCTCCTCGTCCAATACGAAGACGAACCCATGGCCTTCGCTCATGGTCTCATATATACGCTCTCAGCGTATAGTTTGCAAGGACGGCGCCCGGCCCGCCGCCGTTCCGTCAGCGCGCTGCTTCCGCCTGCGGCTCCAGCCGGAAGCAGCGCGCGCTCTGGTCGCCCTCGATCGCCTGCCAGTCCGGCATGGCCTCGAAGCAGCGTTCGAGGCGCAGGGCGCAGCGCCCGGCGTAGGGGCAGCCGGCCGAGTCCCGGTCGTCGCGCTCCCGCGCCGCCGCATGCCGCCGCGCGGACGCCGGCTCCGGCTCGAGCACGGCCCCGATCAGCGCCTGCGTATAGGGGTGCGCCGGCGACCGGCACAGGCGCCGGGCCGGGCCGATCTCGACCAGCCGGCCGCGATAGAGCACGGCAATCCGGTCGGCCAGCGCCTGCACGACCGCGAGATCGTGCGAGACCAGGACGCAGGCCGTGCCGCGCGTGGCGCTCAGGTCGCGGATGAGCTGCAGGATCGAGGCCTGCACCGACACGTCGAGCGCCGAGGTCACCTCGTCGAGCAGCACGATGTCGGGCTCGGCGGCGTAGGCGCGGGCGATGGCGACGCGCTGGCGCTCGCCGCCCGAGAGCTGGGCCGGATAGCGGTCGAGATAGCCGTCGTCGAGCCGGACGTCGCGCAGCAGCGCGCTGAGGCGGGCCGCCATCTCGCGACGGCCGAGGCCGAAATAGAGCCGCAGCGGCTGCGAGAGGATTTCCCGCACGGTCTGGCGCGGGTTGAGCGAGGCGTCCGGGTTCTGGAACACGAGCTGGATCGCGCGCAGCACCGACCGGTCGCGCGCCGCCGCCGGGCCGGCGAGCGGCTGCGATGCGCCGTAGCGCATCCTCCCCGCCAACGTCGGCCACAGGCCCGCGACGCAGCGCAGGATGGTCGACTTGCCGCTGCCGGATTCGCCGACAAGTCCGAGAATCTCGCCGGACCGCAGCGCCAGCGACACGCCGTGCACCGCGCGTGCGGCCCCCGCCCGGCGGAACAGACCCGGCCGTTCGTAGGTGACCTGGAGCCCCTCGATGGTGAGCAGAGCAGGCCCGTCGTCGTCCGTCCTGGGCGCGCGCGGCGACGGCGCGGAGGAAGCCAGGCCCGCCGTCGCCGGAAAATGGCAGGCGACCCTGCGGTCAAGCCGATGACTCCGCAGCGCCGGCGCGTCGTCGCAGCAGACCGCCTGAGCGTCGGGGCAGCGCGGTGCGAAGCGGCAACCGGTCGGCGCTTCGCCCGCCGCCGGCGGCCGGCCGGGAATGGCCGCCGGGATCGCGCCCACGGCCAGGCGGGGGATCGAGGCCACCAGCCCGCGCGCATAGGGATGCGCCGGTCCGCGCAGCAGGTCGGCGGTCGGCGCGTCCTCGATCACCTGCCCGGCATACATCACGATCATGCGGTCGGCGAGGCGCGCGATGCAGCCGAGATCGTGACTGACGCATATCATCGCGACGCCGCTGCGTTCGCGCAGCTCCGCAAGCAGGTCGAGGATGCCGATCTGCGTCGTCACATCGAGTCCAGTCGTGGGCTCGTCGAGCAGCAGCAGCGCCGGCTCGGCCGCGAGCGCCATGGCGATGGCGACGCGCTGGAGCTGGCCCCCGGACAGCTCGTGGGGATAGCGCCCGCCGAGCCTGGCCGGAGTCGGCAGATGCACCGAATCGAGCAGCTCGACGATGCGGCCGCGCCGCCGATCCGCGTCGAGCCCGGTGTGGAGCAGCAGCGCCTCATCGATCTGATCGCCGATGCGCAGCGTCGGAGTGAGCGCGAGCCCGGCATTCTGAGGGACGAGGGCGAGCCGGCCGCCGCGAATCTGCTCGAGGCGGCGCTCATCGGTCTCGAACAGCGACACGCCGTCGAACACGACGCGGCCGGCCGTTCGGCGGAGCCCGCCGCGCACGACGCCCATCATCGCCAGCAGCAGCGTGCTCTTGCCGCAGCCCGATTCGCCGGCGATGCCGAGCGTGGCACCGGGCGCCAGCATCAGGTCGACGGCGTCGACGATCGCATGGCTCTCGACGCCCTCGGTGCCGATGGTCAGAGTCTCGACGCGCAGCAGCGGCGCGTTGCTCATCGGCCGGGCGCCCGCCGCGCGCGATCGACGCCCAGCACCTTGGCGAACGCGTCTGCGGCAAGGTTGGTGCCGATCACGAGCGAGCTGAGCGCCGCCATCGGCCACAACACGGTCCACGGCGCGATCGCCATCAGCCCGCGCGAATCGGAGATCATGAGGCCCCAGTCCGGCATCGGCGGCGTCACGCCGAAGCCGAGGAAGGACAGCGAGCTGAACCCGAGGATGATCCACGACCACTGCATCGCTCCCTCGACCGCAAGGCTGTCGCGCACGTTCGGAAACAGCTCCTTCAGCACGATCGTGCGCTTGCGCTCGCCGCGCGCCTGCGCCGCCAGCACGAAGTCGCGCGCGACGAAGTCGAGCGCCGCGCTGCGCGCGATGCGCACGACCGCAAGGCCATAGGAGAATCCGAGGACCGGGATCAGCACAACGGTACTGGTGCCGAGCGCGGTCACGAAGATCATCACCGTCAGAACCCACGGCAGCGACAGCATCGCGTCTACGGCGCGCATCACGATCTCGTCTGCCCGGCCGCCGACGAGCGCGAGGAAGATGCCGAGCAGTCCCCCGGAAGCCATTGCAAGCATGGTCGAGAGCGTGCTGATGACGATCGCCTCGCGGCCGCCGAGCACCGTGCGGGCGAAGACGTCGCGCCCGAGACGGTCGGTGCCGAACCAGTATTCGAACGACGGCGCGGCCATCATCGCGTCGACGTTCTGCAGCGCCGGGTCGTGAGGCACGAACAGCGGCCCGAACAGGGCGACCATCAGGTGGAAGGCGACGATGCCCAAGCCGATCGCCCCCGAGGGTCGCGAAAGCACCGCCCGCAGCGCGGCGAAGCGACGCGACCTCGCCGGCTGCAGCGCCGGTCCCGGCGGCGGCGCAGCCGGCGCCGCCTCGACCGCCGGCGCCGCAGCGAGCCCGTGCGGCGGCGGGCGGGCGGTGCCGGCCCGTTCGCTCATGTGCGATAGGTCCGGAGCTTGGGATTGAGCAGCAGCGACACCAAGTCGGCGGCGAGGTTCGTGAGGATGTAGATGCTGCCGAGGATGAGCGCGATCGCCTGGATCAGGGGCAGGTCGCGGTCGGCCACGGCGTCGACCGCGAGCCGCCCGAGGCCCGGATAGTTGAACACGGTCTCGATCACGACCATGCCGCCGAGCAGCCAGGCGACCGTCAACCCGATCACGTTGATGGTCGGCAGCAGCGAGTTCGGCAGCACGTGGCGCCACACGAGGCGGCCGAACGGCACACCCTTCAGCCGCGCCATCAGCACGAAATCGCTTTCCATCACCTCGATCACGCTCGAGCGCACCATGCGCAGGATGTGCGCGACCAGGATCAGCGCCAGCGCGACCGTCGGCAGGACCGTGTTGGCGACGAGGTCCAGCACGGGCGCCCGATAGCCGACCGTGACCACGCCGGTGGTCCAGCCGAGGGAGATGCTGAAGACGAGGATCAGGACCGTCGCCGAGATGAATTCCGGGATTGTCATGGCGAAGAGCGCGATCGAGGAGAGCGCGATGTCAATGGGCTGGTCGCGCCGCAGCCCGGCGACGACGCCGAGGAAGAGCGCGAGCGGGATGCCGAACAGCGAGGCGGTGGCCGCGAGGATCAGGGTGTTGCGCAGACGCCAGCCGACGACGTCCTCGATCGGCCTGTTGCGGTTCATCGAGTTGCCGAGATCGCCGCGGATCATGCCGCCCGCCCACTCGCCGAAGCGCTCGAGCGCCGGCCGGTCGAGCCCGCGCTCGAGCCTGCAGTTCTCGAGGATCCGGCCCTTCGCGTCCCGCCCGAGGAAGGCGGTGCAGGCGTCGCCGGGCAGGAACTCGACGGCGCCGAAGACGATGACGCAGATGATGAGCAGCGTCACCAGCGCCGCGCCGATCCGTTGCAGAACCAACCTGATCAACGCGCCCGCTCCCGCCCGGTGGCATCGGGGCGGCGCGGCGGCGCGGACCGCCGCGCCGGCTCGCGCCGGGACCGGGCAGCGCACATGGTCGCTGCCCGCCGGTCAGCCTACTCCGATTCCTTGGCGACGAGATGCCAGCGGATGTAGTCCTCCGGCACCCGCGGAAGACCGGACACCCGCTTGCTGACGGCGCGGAATCCGTTCTCGAAGTAGGCGATGAACGAGCCGCCCTCCTCGAACAGCAGGCGCTGGGCCTGGGCGTAGGACTCCTTCGATTGTTCGAAATCGAGCGAGCTGCGGGCGAGGTCGAGCAGCTCATCGAAGCGGGCGTTCTTGAGATAGCTCTCGTTCCACGAGCTGGTGGAGCGGAACGCTTCGTTGAGGACCTGGTCGGCCGGACGCTGGCTCCACGAGGTCATGGAGACCGGCGCGACCATCCACACATCCTCCCAGTAGCCGTCGGCCGGCGCCAGCACGATGTTCGCCTTGATACCGGCGGCAGCAACCTGCTGCTGGTAGACCTCGGCGTACTGCACCATCCCGGGCTCGAGGTCGCTGGTGACGAGGTCGAACTCGATCCCGTCCGGATAGCCGGCCTCCGCCAGCAGCCGCTTGGCCGCCTCGATGTCGGGCGGGCAGTCGAACTCGGCGCGGTACGGGTCGCCCGGCATCACCGGATGATCGCAGGTGGCGATCGCGTTGCCTTCGCCGACCAGCAGCTTGATCATCGCCTGGCGGTCGACCGCGATGCGCACCGCCTTGCGCACCAGCGGATTGTCGAACGGCGGCGTATCGGTGCGGAAGACGATGCCGAACCAGTCGCCGGTCGGGAAGCTCTGCCATTCGAAATTGCCGCTCTTCTCGAACAGCGGGCGCTGGTCGCCCGCGACGACCGCCATGTCCAGCTGGCCCGCGAGCAGCGCCTGGGTGCGCGCCGCGGTATCGGGAATGGCGATGATGTGGACGGCGTCGAGCTTCGGCGGGCCTTCCCAGTAGTCCTCGTTGGCGACGAGGACCGTCGTGCCTTCCGGGTCGTAGGTCTGCATCTTGAAGGGGCCGGTGCCGTTGGCCTCGGTGCCGATCGTGCCGCCCGACCCTTCCGGGATCATGCGCACGCGATAGTCCATCAGCAGCACGACCAGGCCCGCATGCGGGCTCGACAACACGAGCTTGGCGGTCAGCGGGTCGATCACCTCGACATGGTCGATCATGCCGAGCACCGAGGCGACCGGCGATTCCAGCGCCGGATCCTTGATGCGTTCGAAGCTGTACTTCACGTCGGCGGCGTCGAATTCGCTGCCGTCGTGGAACCGCACGCCGCCGCGCAGCTTGATCGTCCATTGGGTGGCGTCCGCATTGGCCGACCATTCGGTGGCAAGCTCCGGCGACGGCGCGCCGTTCTCGTCCTGGCGGACGAGGCGGCTGTAGATCAGGTCGTTCGCCTGGTAGAAGCGGTTGGACGAGATCGGATCGAGGCTCGGCGACGCGCCGTCGCCGAGATCGTAGTCGCGATAGAAGACGCTCTCGGCGTTCGCCGCGGACGGCGCCGCGACGGCGAGCGCGAGCAGTAACACCAATCTGCGAAATGTCATCGGACGCCTCCCCGGGCTTTATTGCGCTTCCGTGTCCGTTCCGTGTCTGATTGATTGATCAATCAGAGCCGATATGGTAACTCAGCGCACGCAGCCGGTGCAAGAGGCGAAATCCGGGGGAGCTCTGGCCGGCCCCCGGAGCCGGTCTGCGGGCGCGATTCTCGCCGGCGAGGAAACGATGGACGGGAGCGACATGGCAGTGCGGCGGAACCGGGAAAGCAATCGCGGGGAGCGGGCACGGGCCGGAAGCGGTGGGCGGATCCGTCGCGGCGCCAAGGAGGCAGTCGCGCGCGCCAACGGCCCCGCGCGCGACGAGAGCCTCAAGGACCGCCGACGCCGCCAGATCATCGACGCCACGATCGACGCGATCTATCGCCGCGGCATCGGCGAAACCCGGCTCGCGGACGTCGCGCGCGCCGCCGGCGTCAGCTACGGCGTCGTCAGCTTCTATTTCAGGAGCAAGGACGCGCTGCTGCTCGAGACCATGAACCATGTGGCGCACGAATACGAGGCCGCGCTGCGCGCCGCCGTCGCCCGGCCGGCGGAGAGCGCGATGGCGCGGCTGCTCACGGTCGTCGACGTCAATTTCACCCGGCGCGTGGCCGAGCCGCGCAAGACCGCGGTGTGGGTTGCGGCCTGGGCCCACGGCACGGTGGCGCCGACGGTGCGCCGGCGCGGCTGCGAGCTGCAGGAGGACTACGTCCGGCTGACCGAGCCGATCTGCCGCCAGCTGGTGACGGAAGGCGGCTACCGGTCGGTCGACCCGCGGGAGATCGCGGCCGCGCTCTGCGCGCTGATGTCGGGATTCGACGTGGAGATGCACCTGCGCCGGCGGGGCTACTCGGCGGCAACCGCGCGCCGCACCTGCCATGCGCTGCTGGCGGCGCTGTTTCCGCGCGAATACGCGGCCGCGACGGAGCGGCGGAACGCGGCCGGCGGGCGGGCGCCGCGATCGGGTCCGGCGACGGCAGCGACGAGGGGGCCGCAATGAAGATCGTCACCTACAACATCCAATGGGGCAAAGGGCTCGACGGCCGCGTCGACCTCGACCGTATCGCGCGCACCGTCGCCGATTGCGACATCATCGCGCTCCAGGAAGTCGAGCGACACTGGCGTGCGCTCGAGCATCCCGACGAGGTCGCGCGGCTGGCCGAGCTGCTGCCGCGGCATCACCACGTCTACGGCGTCGCCGTCGATGTCGACGGAAGCCGGGTCGCGCCCGACGGCCGCGTGACCCATCGCCGCCGCCAGTACGGCAACCTCGTCCTCTCGCGCTGGCCGATCGGCGCGACCCGCACCCTGCCGCTGCCGAAGTACCCGGTGCACGGCCATGTCAACGACCAGTCGATCGCGATCGAGGCCGTGATCATGCATCCCGCGCGGCCGTTCCGGGTCTACTGCACGCACCTCAATTTTCTCTCGCGCCGCCAGCGCCTGCTGCAGATCGCCGAGCTGCTGCGCTTCATCGAGGACGCGCCGCGCCAGGGCGGCATCGTCGTCGGCAGCGGCGTGCCGGACAGCGTCTATGGCGAGGACTGGCTGGCGATCGCCCGCGACGAGGTGCCCCCCATGCCGCAGCCCGCGATCCTGCTCGGAGATTTCAACATGCATGTCGGCTCGCCGGAGTACGACGCGCTCGTCGGCCCGATCGATCCCTGCTACGGCCGGCTGCACGAGGGCGGGGTGTTCGCGGATGCGCTCACCGTCGCCGGCCTGCCCGAGGAGGAGGGGTGGACGCATCCGGGCGAGGACCGCTACGGCAAGAAGCGCATCGATCACGTCTTCGTCACGCTCGACCTGGTCGGCGCGGTGCGCCGCGGCTGGATCGATTACGCGGCCGACGGGTCGGACCACCTGCCGGTGTTCGTCGAACTCGACATCGGGTGAGTTGTCCGGAAACGTGCTCAACAAGGCGCTGCGGTGCGGCGGAGACGCCGCGTTCCGGGGTTCGCCCGTATAAAAACCGCCAGTCGGCGCATGTCGCGCGAACAGCCGCGGATTGACGCTCGCAGCACTTCCGGGCTTGATTTGCCGGCACAGCACAGTGATTCGGGAAAGCGGGGAAGCGCATGCAGCGGACAATTCTCTCGGTCATCGCCGTCGGCCTGCTCCTCGGCTGCACCGCAGCCGCCGAAAAGGAAGCCGAGCGCCTGTCGATGGCCTGTCAGCTGTCGAAATGCGACTGCATCTCCAACACCTTCCTGTTCGCCGACACGGAGCCGGTGCAATGGAAGCCGGATGGGGCCGCCTATTGCCGCGACGGCTACCATCTGCGGCGTCTGGAATCGGCCCCGACAAAGCCGATGTAAAGCAACCGGCGGTCTAGACTACCGCTCCGCGGCGCCCGACGGCGCCAGGGCCGGGTGCGGCCGCCGGCGGCCGGCGACGGCCAGGACGACCGCGGCGACGATGATGCCGCCGCCGATGACCGCATCGGCCGCCAGGACCTCGCCGACGCCGATCCAGGCCCACAGCGGATTGAACAGCATGTCGAGCAGGCCGATGAGCGCCATCTGCATGGCCGGCACATGGCGCGCGCCGCGGACGTACAGGACGATCGGCACCGCCAGCTGCACGATGCCCATCGCCGCCGCCAGCAGCGTGTCGCGCAGGTCGAGAAGGGGGACCTCGCGGACGAGGGGGATGCCGATGCACACCATGAGGCCGCCGATGCACACCGCCGGCACGAGGTCCGTCGCGCTGTACTTGCGCAGGACGACCATCTGGCCGGCGAAGCAGAAGGCCGTCAGCAGGGCGATGACGTTGCCGGCCTGGTCGCCGGCGCCGACCTGGTCGCGGAAGATCACGTAGATGCCCAGGAGCGCCACGCCGGTCGCGGCCCAGGCGGCGAGGCCCGTCCGCTCGCCGATGAGCAGCCAGGCGAGGGCGGCGGCGAACACCGGCGAGGTCGCCGTCAGGCAGGCGACATTGGCGACGCTGGTGCGGCTGAGGGCGACGATGTACAGCGTCGAGCCGAGCGCGAAGAAGAGGGAGACGGCCAGCGTCGCGCGCCGACCGGGCGTGGCGAAGCGGCGCCAGGTCTGCCGGCCGTAGGTCGCCGCCAGGAACGCCAGCAGGGCAACGGCCATCGCGCCCGCGCGGTAGCTGTTGATCTGCCACGGGTCGGTCGTGCTCATCAGCCGGACGAAGATGCCGCTCAGGCTCAGCATGATGGTGGCGGCCACGATCGCCAGGACGCCCCTGACGTAGCTGCTGCGTTCGGCCGGCTGGGCGGACATTGGGTATCGTCGTTCTGGCGGCGCAAACCGCCGGCGGCGCACTCCGCAGGATTGCGGAGTCGGAGGACCGCCAGCCTAGCAGATGACGGCGCGGCGCGACAGCAACGGCGTGCTTGACGGAACCGCGGCCGCCGGGCAAGCCTGTTGTCCGACCCGATGCGGTCGATGTGTATGCGAGGAGCGCTGCCATGCCCAGGCCTCGGACGATCTCGGCGGTTACCGGCCCCCTGCTTGCGATGGCGCTGCTGCCGGCGCTGTCGGCATCCGCCGCGGCCGGAAGCTTCAGCGATCTCGAGCCGGCCGCGCCGCAGCCCGCCGCCGACGCGGTCGCGCCCGGGCTCGCGGTCAACTACGTGTTCGCCAAGGTGCGGCACGTCGACGACATCGAATCCGAGGCTCCGGGCGAGCCGGGCGAGCCGTTGCCGCTGCTCGACTACCGGAGCGGGGCGGGCGACGTCCTCACCAGCGACCGCTCGGACGGCGTCGGCGCGCTGATCAAGGGCCTCGTCAAGTTCCCCGAGGCCGGCCGCTGGCTGATGGTGGCGCAGTCGAACGACGGCGTGCGCGTCCGCCTGGCCGGTACCGTGATCATCGAGGATCCCGGCGTCCACAGCGACCAGTACTCCGAGAACGCCGAGATCAACGTCGCCGAGCCGGGCTGGTATGAGATCGCCGTCACCTATTTCGAGCGCCAGAGCACCTCGACGCTCCAGCTGCTCTGGCAGCCGCCGGGCAAGAGCGAATTCGAGATCATCCCGGCCGACGCCTTCGTCCACCTGAAGTAGTCCGGGTACCGGCACGATCGGGCCGAGCGAACGGCCGGCGCAAATCGCATCCTCAATCACTATTCTGCTAGGCCGCCGCAGGAAATCGGCGTCTCCCTCGTGTAACATGGATTGAGATGGCTCGGGCCGGCCGGGCGGCAGCGTCGTGCCGGCGCGTCGCGGTCATCCGAGGCGGGGCGGCTGATCGTTCGCAAGCGACGGGATGAGCGACGCGACCGACGAGGATTTGATGGTTCGCATTGGCAATGGCGACCGCGTCGCCTTCGGCATCCTGGTGCGCCGCCATCTGGACCGGGTGGTGGGGGTGGCGCAGCGCCTCACCGGCTCGCGCGGCGACGCGGAAGAGATCGCACAGGAGACGTTCATGCGCGTCTGGCAGAAGGCGCCGCATTGGCGCGCGGCCGAAGGCGACTTCCGCGGCGCGCGGTTCACCACTTGGCTGTACCGCGTCGTCGTCAATCTCGGGATCGATCGTCGGCGCCGGCCGACCATGAGCGCGCTCGACGTGGGCGACGATCCTGCCGACCCCGCGGAGTCCGCGTTGCAGGCGATGGAGAGGAGGCAGATGTCCACCCGCGTCGCGGCGGCCGTCGCCGCGCTGCCGGAGCGCCAGCGCACGGCCCTCACGCTCTGCTTCTACGAGGGCCTCAGCAATCGCGACGCGGCCGAGATCATGACGCTCACGCCGGGCGCGATCGAATCGCTGCTCGTCCGCGCGCGCCGGACCCTGCGCCGGACGCTCGCGGGCGTGGCGGCCGAATTCCTGGAGGTATCGACATGATGGTGTGGCGATTGCGCCGGCTGATCGCGGCCTACGGCGCAGACCCGGAGCGCTGGCCCGCTGGACAGCGGGCGCGGGCCGAGGCGCTGCTCGCGCGCTCGGCCAAGGCACGCAACCTGCTTGTCCAGGGGCGGACGCTCGACGCATGGCTGAGGGCGGACGCCCCTGCGGCCGCAGACGAACGGTTGGCGGCCGCCATCATCGCGGGCGCGACGTCGATTCGGCAGGAGCGGTCGCCGGGGCCGGCCTCCGGGTTCGACCTGTCCTGGCCGCTGCCCCGGCTATGGCCGCAGGCCCTCGGTCTGGCGGCAGCGGCCGTGCTCGGCCTGATCGTGGGCTGGACCGATGCCCTGCCGCCGGCCCTCGGCGGCGCCGAAACGATCGACCTTGCGGACTTCCTCGACGCCGGCGACGACGGAGCGCTCCTATGACCGCGCGCCGCTGGATCACGGTGCTGGGCGGGGTGTTGCTGGTATCGCTCGCCCTGAACCTCTTCCTCGGCGGCATCATCGCCGGTCGCGGCCTGAGCCAGCGGGGCGGCTTCGACTGGCAGATGACGCCCGCGAAGTTGAAGCTAGGCCTCGAACGCGTGTCGCGGTCGCTGCCGAGCGCCGATGCGGAGCTGTTGGAGGCGTCCTTCGAATCGCAGCGCGCGGACATCACGCAGCGATTCCAGGCCCTGCAAGAGGCGCGCCGGACCGTCGGCGCGGCATTGCGCGCGGAACCGTACGACCCCACGGCCTTCGCCGCCGCCTATGAGGCGATGCAGGCACGCAGCCAGGGTTTGCAGGCCGCGATCCATGGCGTGATCAAGGAGTCGGTGGCACAGTTCTCGGTCGAAGGACGTACGGCCGTTGCCGAACGGCGGTGGCGGCGATGACCGCCGAGGCTGCCGCTTTCGTCGCCCTCAACCGGTTCGGACTCGGCGCCGCCTTCGGCGAGCTGCAGCGCGCCGGCGACGATCCCGACCGCTGGCTGCGGGCGCAGCTCGCGCCTCGGCCCGAGCCGCCGCCGGAGCTGGCCGGCTTCGCCGCCGGCAGCGACCACGCGCGCACGATCGTCAATGCGGTCCAGGACAAGTCGATCCTGAAGGAGAAGTTCCGCAAGACGGCGCGCGCGGTGTATCTCGAGGAAGTCGGCCAGCGAACGCTGGCGGCGATCCGCTCCCGGACGCCGCTGATCGAGCGCCTGGTGCATTTCTGGAGCAACCACTTCACCGTCTCGATCGCCGGCAAGCCGGTGCTGGCGATGCTCGTCGGCGCCTTCGAGCGCGAAGCCATCCGCCCCCATGTCACCGGCCGCTTCGCCGACATGCTGCGCGCCGTCGTCGGCCACCCGGCGATGCTGCTCTACCTCGACAACGCCACCTCGGTCGGGCCCAACTCGCGCGGCGGCCGGGCGCGCGACAAGGGCCTGAACGAGAACCTTGCGCGCGAGCTCCTGGAGCTGCACACGCTGGGCGTCGACGGCGGCTACACCCAGGCCGACGTTCAGGAGCTGGCGAAGATACTCACCGGCTGGAGCGTCGGCCGGCCCAAGTCGAGGGACGCCGGCCAATTCCGCTTCCATGACATCATCCACGAACCCGGCGAGAAGACGCTGCTGGGCCGGCGCTACCGCGAGGCCGGCATGGCCGAGGGGGAGGCGGTCCTGGCCGATCTCGCCCGCCATCCCTCGACGGCCCGATTCATCGCGCGCAAGCTGGCGCGGCACTTCATCGCCGACCAGCCGCCGCCGGCCGCCATCGACCGTCTTGCCGAGATCTTCCGCGACAGCGACGGCGATCTGCTGGAAGTGACTCACGGCCTCATCGCGCGGGACGAAGCCTGGGCCGATCCGCTGGCCAAGGTGAAGACGCCGCAGGAGCTCGTCATCGCGGCCCTGCGGCTGACGACCTACGACGGCGACGCCGAGAAGCTGGTCGGCGCGCTGGCTCTGCTCGGCCAGACTCCCTTCGCGGCGCCATCGCCCGCCGGCTGGCCAGACGATGCCGCCGGCTGGATCAGTCCCGAATCCAGCCTGCGCCGCATCGAATGGAGCATGGCCCTGGCCCAGCGGCTGCCGCGCGACCTGTCGCCGTCTGCATTGGCCGAGGCGACGATCGCGCCGGTCGCCGCCCGCGACACGATGCTGGCGATCGAGCGCGCCTCCGACGTCCGCGAAGCGATCGCCTTGCTGTTCGCCAGCCCGGAGTTCCAAAGGAGATGAGGATGCTCACGCGCCGCTGTTTCCTGTGCGCTTCCGGCGCGGGCCTGCTCGCCGCCGGACGGCCGCGGGCGATCCTGGCCGATGCGCCGACCGACCGCCGGCTTGTCGTCTGCATCCTGCGCGGCGGCTTGGACGCGCTCGCCGCCGTTCCGCCCTACGGCGATCGCGAGTATGCGCCGCTGCGCGGCGGCCTGGCGATCGCCGCGCCGGGGCGGAGCGACGGCGCGATCGACCTCGACGGGTTCTACGGGCTTCACCCGGCGCTCGCGCCGCTGCATGATTTCTATGACAGACGCCAGTTGGCGGTCGTGCATGCCGTGGCCACGCCCTATCGCGACCGCTCGCATTTCGACGGCCAGGACCTGCTGGAAAACGGCACCGAGACGCCGCATGGGACGCGTGACGGCTGGCTCAACCGCGCCCTCGGCGTGATGGGCGACGGCACGACATTGGGACTTGCCGTCGGGCAGTCGGTGCCTCTGATTCTGCGCGGACCGGCAGCGGTGACGAGCTGGTCCCCGGTGAACCTGCCGGACGTGTCGGCCGCATTCCTCGACAAGGTTGCCGATCTCTACCGCAACGACCCGGTGTTCGCGCCGGCGCTCGCCATGGGACTCAGCGACCAGGCGCTGATCGACAAGGTCTCGGATGACGCCGGCACGGGCGGCGACGCTCGGCTCAGGATGAACCTTCGGCAACCGCGGAGCGGCCTGATCAAGGGGGTGGCGGAGACGGTCGGCAAGCTGCTCGCCGACGCCGCGGGCCCGCGGATCGCCGTGATCGATGTCCCCGGGTGGGATACCCATGCCAATCAGGGTACGACGAGCGGCCGCCTGGCTCAGGCGCTGACCGGTCTCGGCGATGGCCTCGCCGGCCTGTCGCAGGCCATGGCCCCGGTTTGGCAGAAAACGGTCATCGTCACCCTCACCGAATTCGGCCGCACGGCCCATCCCAACGGCACCGGGGGCACCGACCACGGGACAGCCAGCGCGACGTTCGTCATGGGCGGCGCCGTCAACGGCGGACGCGTCATCGCCGATTGGCCGGGTCTGTCGCGATCGCGGCTCTACCAGTCGCGCGACCTGGCGCCGTCTCTCGACACGCGCAGCGTCTGCAAGGCCATCCTGCGCGACCACCTGGGCCTGCCACAGGCCGTGATCGACGGGGCGGTATTCCCGGACAGCCGCGACGCGCCGCCGCTCGAGGACATCCTCTGATCTGTTGACCGCTGCCGAGAGGATCGCGAGGCGTCACGCCGTCCGGCCGCGCGTTCCGTCTTAACCATGCCGTGGTCGCCGACCGCGCGGCATTCGGCTCAAATCCACACAGATGGCAGTCCCCACCCGCGCAGGATTTCTTCGCCGGTGCCGTGTAACGCAGCATCACGCCACCAGCGAAGGAGTCACGTCGATGAAGACCGCATGCCGCCTTACCGCCGCTTTCGCCCTCGGCCTCCTGTTCCTGCCGACGGCGGCCTCCGCCGACTCGGCCTGGGGGACGAGGTGGTTCAACGCCCGCGACACGCGGCAGGACCTCCGCACCGATGCCGGCATCGCCAACGACACGCTGACCGCCCGCGAGACCGTCCGCATCGAGCGTCGCGACACGCGGCTCGACAACGCGACGGACCGCGCGCTGTCCGATGGCAACCTCAGCCGCTACGAGGCCCGGCGACTGAACCACGCCTACAGCCATCAAAGTCGCTTCATCTACCGGCAGAAGCACGACGCGCAGAACCGGTAAGTCGCCGGATCGCGTGCGCCGCATGTCGCGGCGCGGCGGCAGCCGGCGCGCCGGGGACGACTGGCCGCTTCCCCCAAGCGTGCCAGTCGTCCGGCCCGGCGTGCTGCCCCATGTCGATGCCCTGGCCGGAGGCGCGGCGACGCGGGCCCGCCCTCACTCCCCTTCATAGCGGCCGACCGGGCAACGCGCGTCGGCCGGCGCCGGCTGATTGTTCATCTCCGCCCGGACGCGCGGCAGCTTGGTGTTGCGCGGCAGCTTCTGCGGCGTCCATGACCGCGGATTCGGCAGGACCGACGCCAGTCGCGCCGCCTCGCCGGCCGTCAAGTCCTTGGCCGACTTCTTGTAGTAGGCCTGGGCGGCCGCCTCGATGCCGTAGATCCCCGACCCGAACTCGATGACGTTGACGTACACCTCGAGAATCCGCCGCTTGTCCCAGAACAACTCGAGCAATACCGTGAAATAGGCCTCCAGGCCCTTGCGCAGATAGTCGCGGCCCGGCCACAGGAATAAGTTCTTGGCGGTCTGCATCGTGATGGTGCTCGCTCCGACAAGCCGCCGACCCTTCCTGTTCTTCTGAAAGGCGTCTTCGATCGCCCGCAGGTCGAAACCGAGATGCTGGCAGAAGCGCGTGTCCTCGGCCGCGATGACGGCCTTGAACACCTGCGGCGAGATGCCGTCATAGGCAACCCAGTCCTTGCGCAGCCCCTCCCCCTGGATCAGGCGAATCACCATGAGCGGCGTGATCGGCGCCGGAAGGAATCTGTAGATGACGACCAGCGTGATGGACAGCGTGAGGAATCCGGCCGCGGCCAAGACCAGGACCCGCTTCGCCTTCCGCCACACCGTGATCCTGCTCCGTCCAGCCGCTGCGTCCTGCACCATGTTCCGCACTGTACCCGCCGGACCGGGCCGATTTCCAGTGCACCGTCCAACATTGCCTCGCGACGTGCATCGACGAGCCGAATCGCCTAGCTTCGCCGCGTGACCGACGACAGCCTTTCCGCCCGACGCCTGTCGCGCGGCATCTGCCGCGCCTTCGCCGCGCTCGGCTATGCCACGCTGACGGAGTTTCCGCTCGGCAGCGGCCGCCGCGTCGACGTCATCGCCATGAACGGCGCCGGCGAGACGCTGATCGTCGAGATCAAGACCACGGCGGCCGACTATCGCGCCGACTGCAAATGGCCGGAGTACCGGGCGTTCTGCGACGGCTTCTATTTCGCCGTGCCGCTCGGTTTCCCGCTCGCGCTGCTGCCGACCGACTGCGGCCTGATCGTCGCCGACGACTACGGCGCCGAGATCCTGCGCCGCGTCGCGCCGCAGGCGATGCACGGCAGCCGTCGCCGCGCGCAGACCTTGCGACTCGCGCTCGCCGCCATGCAGCGGCTCGACCGCCTCGTCGATCCGCAGACCGACGGCTGACGCCTCACGTCTGCAGGAACATCTGGTCGGCGCCGTCGAGCACCAGACAAGTCAGGCGGTTGCTGTAGAAGGCGCCGGTATCGATGCCGATGCGGTTCGGGCGCAGGTCGGGCGTTTCCGTGATCGTGTGCCCGTGCACCACGACCATGCCGTGATCCCTGGGCGAGTGCAGGAACTCGCCGCGGATCCACAGCAGATCGTCGGGCACCTGGCTCTCGATCGGGATGCCGGGGCGGATGCCCGCATGGACGAAGAGATAGTCGCCTTCGACATGGACAAGCGGCATGTTGCGCAGGAATTCGACGTGCCGCCGCGGCACGCACCGGCGAATCTCCGCCTGGAGCCGGCGCAGCTCGCGCTCGTCGCGCCACGCGTTGGCGTGGATGTCGATGCCGTAGGACAGCAGCGTCTCCACGCCGCCATAGTGGAGCCATGACGGGCCCACCGAGAGATCGTCGGGGAAGCGCAGCAGGGTATCCTCGTGGTTGCCCAGGAGATGCACGATCTCGAAGCCCGGCAACGGCTGCTCCAGCAGCAGCTCGATGACGTCCGCCGAGTTCGGCCCGCGGTCGACATAGTCGCCCACATACACGAGCACGCGGCGTTCGGCCGCCGCGGCCGCCGCATCGGCGGCGATCAACGCATGCAGCTCGATGAGCAGATCCAGGCGCCCATGGATGTCGCCGACCGCATAGACCCGCGTCCCGGGTGTCACGGCCGGCACTCGATTGCGCTGCTTCATCATGACAGTCATGGCAATTCCCGGCGCGCGCCTCAAGCCCCGCCGTGCGCGGTCGCGCCGGAGGCCGTCCATTGCTGCCGACCGCCGCGATTGTCCAGGTAGTTGATCAGCGCCACGACGACGCGACGGTCGAAGGCCTGGCCGGCCTGAGACAGGACGGCATCGAGGGCGCGGTCGATCTCGAGGGCTTCCCGGTAGGCCCGCCGGCTGACCATGCCGACGAAGGCGTTGGCGACGCTGACGATACGCGCGGTGACCAGGATGTCGTCGCCGGCCAGTCCGGCCGGAATGCCGGTGCCGTCCCAGCGCGCCTGCGCCTGACGCAGCGTCTCGACCACCGGTCCGTCGAACTCGATGCCGTCGAGCAGGTCGGCGCTGGTCTGGATGCTCTGCCGCACCTTTCTCAGGTCGTCTTCGCTCATGTCCCCGGATCGCGTCAGCAGTTCCGGCGCGACCAGGATCTTTCCGAGATTGAGCAGGTTGCCGGCCGTCTCCGCCGTCTCGATCTCGCGTTCCTCCAGCCCCATCTCGCCGGCGATCGCGCGCGCCAGGACGGCCACGCGCTGGGAGTGGTTGGCGGCGTAGGGATCGCGGCGGTCGACGACGCCGACCAGCGTGCGGACGATCTGCGACAGCGTGCGCGCCCGGCGCTCGCGCTCGGTCACGGCTTCCGTGATGTCGCGCTCGACGACGAGGACGCTCTTCGGCAGCTCGCGCGACGCCGAGACGGGAACATGGTCCGTCTGCACGACGCGGACCGTGCCGTTCTCCGCCACCCGCGCCACGTCGGAGGCCGGTTCGCCCGATTCGAGCACCCGGTGGCTGAGCGTCAGATACCGTTTGGCCGCCTCCGGGCCGACGATGTTGGCGATCGGCTTGCCCACGATGTCCTCGGCCGGCATGCCGGCGACGCGGCCGGCCTCGCGGTTGGCGAACCGGTAGCGGCCCTCGCCGTCGAGGATGAAGATGCCGGTCGGCTGGCTGTCGGTGACCAGCCGCAGCAGATTGCGCTGCTCCTCGATGCGCTCCGCCAGTTCGCGATAGCGGGCCGCGGTTTCGGCGCGACGCACTGAAGTGCCGTAGATCCAGGCGGCCAGCAGCGATACGCCCATCAGCACGACGCCGATGATCGCAGCGGCCGTCAGCCATTCCAGGCGCGACCGGGTCGCGTCCAGCGCCTCGCCGCGCTCGATGGTATACATGAGCGTCCACGGGGCGCCGGTGAAGCCGCGGCTCGTCACCAGCACGGGACGGTCGCGGTAGTCGTGGCGCAGCGGGCTGAACCCTCCCGGAGTCGCGACGGCAAAGGCGGCGTCCAGGTCCGGCGTGTCGGTTGCCATCCGCAGCGACAGCGGCGGCTTGCCGTCCGGCAGCGGCGAGAGGTACTCGATCGTCGCGCCGCTGCGGCGGACCAGGGCGGAGAGCGCCGTGGCGCTGGTTTCGCCCGGCTGGCGCAACAGGGGATAGAGCTCGTCGCCCACTTCTTTGATTCCCACGAGCGTGCCGATCTGAGACGCGGCGTCGCGATCGCCCTGAACGGCAAAGACCGGCATGGCGAACCCCATGGAGGGACGGTCCGCCGCGTTCAGGTAGATATCCAGGAGATTGCGCTCGCCGGGTGTGAGCCCGGTCACGAACTCGCGCAGCCGGCCGGCCAGCGGCGGCATCCCGGCCGTCGCCCCCAGCACCTGTCCGGCGGCATCCAGCAGGACGATCCCGCCGGTCCCGGCCCGCGCCACGTTGGCGGCGACGGGGGCGGCGGTGCTGCGGTCGACGAACCCCGCGCGCGTCGCCGTGGCCTCGAGCAGGTTCTGCAGATACTCCGCCTGCGCCGCCGCCACGTCGGCATCCTCGGCGTCGGTGCCGCCGCCGGCCAGCTGAGTCATGTAGAGCTGTAGCGAGGCGTTCTCCGCCAGCCCGGCCATCTCCTGGAACTGGCGGCCGAGCCAATCCTCGACGGCAGCGGAGCGGCTGTCGGCCACGATGCTCAGGCGCACCTGCCAGGCGCGCAACTCGCGCTGCCATTCGTCGGCGACGAACCGAAGGACCAGGACGCCGGCGGCGATCGCGATCATCACCAGCACGACGGCGGCAACCGCCAATCCGACGTTGTTCCGCGCCGCCGAACGTCCGCCGGTCGCCGGCGCGGATGCTTCTGCCGCCATAGGCTTAAACCATGATTCTAAAAACAAATTCTGCCAATCGCCGCGGCCCCGGCCGGCGCCGGAAGGGCCCGGGATCCGCCGCGCCGCCGGCCCGCATCCTGGCTCGCATATCGTTAACCAATCCTTGAGCAGGAGCAATCTAAGATGAATTCGACGTAGGTCGTAATGTCCCTGTCCGCCTCATACACCCAGCGCGGTCGTGCGGAGCGTCGTCGGTCGCTGCTGCATGACTATTCCGCCCAGTTCGGCCGGATCGCAGACCGATTCGCCGCCGAGGCCGCCTTGCGCCTGGGCAAGGAGCAGGCCGAGGCCGCCGCCCAGGTGGCCCAGGATGCGCGCGACAAGGCCGAGGCCGCCAACCGGGCGAAGTCGGACTTCCTGGCCAATATGAGCCACGAGCTGCGCACGCCGCTCAACGCCATCATCGGCTTCTCCGACATCATCAAGGAGCAGATGCTGGGTCCCGTCGAAAACGAGCGCTACCTCGAATACACCCGCGACATAAACAACTCGGCCGCCCACCTTCTGTCGGTCATCAACGACATCCTCGACCTCTCGAAGATCGAGTTCGGCAACGTGCCGCTGATCGAGGAGACCGTCGATCTCGATGCGACGATCCAGGCCTGCCTCGCCATCATCGCCGAACGCGCCCGCAACGGCGGGCTCACGGTCGCGTACACGCCGCTGGCGGCGATGCCGGTGCTGTGGGCGGAGCAGCGGCGCATCAAGCAGATCCTGATCAACCTGCTGTCCAACGCCGTGAAATTCACGCCGAGCGGCTCCATCGCCGTCGGCCTGCGGCGCGAGCCAGACGACGACCTGGCGATCACGGTGACGGACACCGGCATCGGCATCCGCCGCGAGGATTTCGACGTCATCATGGCACCGTTCGGCCAGGCCGACACCGGCCTCAACCGCAAGTTCGAGGGCACCGGACTCGGGCTGCCGCTCACCAAGGCCTTCGTCGAGATGCATGGCGGCCGGCTCGCCCTCGACAGCGAGCTCGGCAAGGGCACGGTCGCCACCGTGACGCTGCCCGCCCGCCGAGTCCAATGGACGCCCGCGGCATGAGCAAGAAGACCGCCGCCGCAACGCCCGCGGACCCGCCGCCGACCGCCGCCACCGTGCCGGAAGCGGACGGACTGTCGTTCATGCTGCTGGCCGAGGACCAGCGGATCGGCCGGATCGTCTCCGTCTCCGGCTCCCAGGCCGTCGTGCTGATGGAGGAATCGGCCGACAACCGCGCCGTGATTCCCGCCGGCCTGATGATGGGCACCATCGTCAAGATCCCGCTGCCGGAAACCGTGGTCTACGGCCTGGTCTGCGGCCTGAGCGTGCCGATCCCGGCGACCGAGCCGGGGACGCCGGAAATGAAGATCATGGAGATCGAGCTGATCGGCGAGAGCGTGCGCTCGGCCGACGGCAGCCTCAGCCCCTTCCGGCGCGGCGTCTCGATGTCGCCGCCCCTTGCCAGCGCGGTGTTCACCACCAGCCAGAGCGACCTGCGCCTCGTCTATCTGCGGCCGGGCATGGCGACGGCGCGCATCGGCTCGCTGCACCAGGAGCGGCGCATCCCCGCGCTCATCGGCGTCGACGACCTGCTGGGCAAGCATTTCGCCGTCGTCGGCGCGACCGGCTCCGGCAAGTCCTGCTCGGTGACGGTGATCCTGCGGGCGATCCTCGACCATCATCCCAACGCCCATATCGTCATGCTGGACCCGCACAACGAATATGCGCATGCCATCGGCGACCGCGCGGAGGTGATCGGGTCCGACAGCCTCCAGCTCCCCTACTGGCTGTTCAACTTCGAGGAGATCTGCGAGGTGCTGGCGCAGGCCGGCGCCAAGCTCGACCTGGCGGAGTCGGCGCTGTTCGGCGAATACATCGCCAATGCCAAGCGGCAGTTCCTCGGCGCCGCCGCCGACGGCCGCTTCATCACCGCCGACACGCCGTCGCCCTACCGCATCACCTTGGTGACGCAATATATCGACGAGACCATGGGCCGGCTGGAGAAGCCGGAGAGCCTGGGCCCCTATCACCGGCTGAAGGCGGCCATCAACCTCATCACCACGGACAGCCGCTTCTCCTTCATGTTCGGCACGGGCATCGCCGTGCGCGACAACATGGCGTCGATCCTCTCGCGCATCCTGCGCCTACCCGTCGACGGCAAGCCGGTGACCATCCTCGATCTCTCCGCGGTGCCGTCCGAGATCCTGAATGCCGTGGTCTCCGTGCTCTGCCGGCTGATGTTCGATTTCTCCGTATGGAGCGACGGCGCGGTGCCGATCCTGCTGGTCTGCGAGGAGGCGCACCGCTACGCGCCCGAGGACGACAGCGCCGGCTTCGGGCCGACCAAGCGGTCGCTCTCGCGCATCGCCAAGGAGGGGCGCAAATACGGCCTGTCGCTCTGCGTCGCCACCCAGCGGCCGGCCGAGTTGGCCGCCGGCATGCTGTCGCAATGCAACACCATCTTCACGATGCGGCTGTCGCACCAGCGCGACCAGGAGCTGGTGCGCGCGGCGCTGTCGGACGCGGCCATCGGCCTGCTGGAGGCGCTCCCGACCCTCGGCAACGCCGAGGCGATCGCCGTCGGCCAGGGCATCGCCGTGCCCATGCGCATGATCTTCACGGAGCTGCCGCCCGAGCAGCGGCCGAAGAGCGCCTCGGCGACCTTCTCCGCGGCCTGGAAGAACGACATCGCCAACGGCGAGGACTTCGTGCAGGAAGTCGTCGACCGCTGGCGCCGCGTGCGGCGCTGAGCCCCGCTCTCGCCGGAGTTTTCGCGCTTGCGTGGCAAGTTTTAGGCTTAACCCCCTGTTAAGGTCGCCTGCCTAGCGTTAACCGGTTCAGTCGGGACGCCGGGGCAATGCGCGAACTCAGATCCGCCGCGAGTCTTCTCATGCGCCGTCGGGCGGCGGCCGTGGCCGCCGTCGCCACGGTCCTGCTCTGGGGCGGCCCCGCCGGCGCCGATCAGCTTGCCGCCGTGAACCGCGGCCAATTGTTCGAATCGCGCGAGATCCATTCGAGCAACCTCACGCTGTTCCCGAAGTGGCGCGGCACCCTGCAGCGCTTCGAGCAGGAGCTCAAGAGCTGCGGCCCGAGCCAGTGCAAGAAGACGCAATGGCAGGCGGTCATCGATCGTCTGCGCGGCAAGGAGCTGATGACGCAGCTGCGCGAGATCAACCTGGAGATGAACGACCGGCGCTACATCACCGATCCCGTGAACTGGAACCTGCCCGACTACTGGGCGACGCCGTTCCAGTTCCTGCGCAAGAACGGCGACTGCGAGGACTACGCCATCTCCAAGTACATGGCGCTGCGCGACCTCGGCATCGCCGTCGACGACATGCGCATCGTCGTGCTGAACGACCTCAACCTGCGCATCGCCCACGCCGTGCTCGCGGTCTACGTCAACGGCGAGCCCTACATCCTCGACAACCAGATCTCGACGGTGGTGCCGGCAAGCTCCATCCATCACTATCAGCCCGTCTATTCGATCAACGAAACCGGCTGGTGGCTGCACCGCAGCTGAGCTTCCGCGCGCCGCTGGCCGCAACTTTCCCACGCCGATGCCACACTTTGGTCACTGCCCTGCCGGGGCGGTGTTCGCGTAGGAATCTCCTCAGGGGAAACGATCTCGTCGACGGACAATGGCGCAAAGTCGCAAGGGGACGGCTTGGGCGCGCGCGAGCGCGGCGTTTGTCCTGCTGCTCGGCGCGGCGACGGCCGTGCCGGCGCCGGCCGGCATCGTGCGGCCCGGGTTGTTCGGCTCGCGCGAGATCCATTCCGAGGATCTGAACCGGTTCCCGAAATGGCGCGAATCGTTGACGCGCTTCGAGGAGGAGCTTCGCTCCTGCGCCGGCACCCTCTGCAATATCGACGACTGGAACAGCCTGATCATGTCGCTGCAGGGCCGGGAGGGGATGGACCGGCTCTCGCGGCTCAACCGCTCCATCAACCGGCGCAGCTACATCGAGGATTTTGCCAATTGGCGGGAGCTAGACTACTGGGCGACCCCGCTGGAGTTCCTGGCCCGCAGCGGCGACTGCGAGGACTTCGCCATCGCCAAGTACCAGGTGCTGCGGGCGCTGGGCATGGCGATCGACGACATGCGCATCGTCATCGTCAACGACCGCGCCCGCCGCGCCACCCATGCCGTGCTGGCCGTCTATGTCGACGGCCGGCCGCTGATCCTCGACAACCTGCGCGACGATGTCGTCGCCGCCGACCTCATCGGCGACTACGAGCCGGTCTATTCGATCAACGAGCAGGGCTGGTGGCTGCACCGGCGCTGAGCCGGCCGCCTCATCCGCGCGGCGCGTACTTGCTCAGGATTCGCTGCAAGGTCCGCCGGTGCATGCGCAGGCGGCGCGCGGTCTCCGAGACGTTGCGGTCGCACTGCTCGAACACGCGCTGAATGTGTTCCCAGCGCACGCGGTCGGCGGTCATCGGCTGCTCGGGCGGCGGCGGCAGGGCGGCGCCGCGCTGCAGCAGCGCCGCCTCGATGACGTCGGCGTCGGCCGGCTTGGACAGGTAGTCCACCGCGCCCTGCTTCACCGCCGCCACCGCCGAGGCGATGTTGCCGTAGCCGGTGAGCACGATGATGCGGGCGTCGGGCCGCGCGGCGCGCACGGCCGGCACCACCTCGAGCCCGTTGCCGTCGCCGAGCCGCAGGTCGACCACGGCGAAGGCCGGGCGCAGGCTGGCGGCCGCGGCGACGCCCGCGGCGACGGTCTCGGCCGTGGTCACGGCATAGCCGCGCCGCTCCATCGCCTGAGCCAGCCGCTGGCGGAACGGCGCGTCGTCATCGACGATCAGCAACGTCCGTTCGCCGGCCGCGCCGCGCGGCGTCTGTGGCGGCGTTGCTCCTGCGTCCTTCGTCACGAGGCCATCGGCTCCGTCTCCAGGGTCGCCCTGTCCCAGGCAATGGTAACCTCGGCACCCCCGCCTTGGCCATTGCCGAAACTGAGCTGAGCCCCGGTGCGCCCGAGCAGCGTCTGGGCGATGAAGACGCCCAGGCCCATGGGCTCGCCCCGCCCCGTCCGGCCCTGGTTACCGCCCGACAGATAGGGCTCGCCGAGATGGTCGAGCACGCCCGGCGGAAAGCCCGGCCCGTCGTCCCGCACGACCAGGCTGACGCGACGGTCGCTCCAGCGCACGGTCACGCGCACCTCCGCGCGCGCGAACTCGATGGCGTTCTGCAGCAGGTTGCCCAGCCCGTGCAGCAGCTCCGGGCTGTGCGGCGCCTGCGGGGCGGGCGTATGCGCCGTCGCGGCGCCCGGCTCGGGCGCCGCGTCGACGGTCAGGCGAACGCGATCGGAGCGGTAGGGCACCGCCGCCGTTTCGATCAGGGCGGCGAGCGTCATGCGCTGCAACGGCTCGCCGGACTCCGGCCGAGTCGACAATTCGGTCAGGATCGTGCGGCAGCGCTCGCTCTCGCTGAGCAGCAGCTCGACGTCGGCCCGGTGCGGGCTGTCGGGCGACAAGTCGCGCGCCAGCTCCTTGGCGACGACCGCGATCGTACCCAGCGGACTGCCCAGCCGATGCGCCGCCGCGGCGGCGAGGGCGCCCAGCGCCGACACCCGCTGCTCGCGGTCGAGGGCCAGATAGCTGGCGGCCAACGCGCCGGACATGCGCCGCGCCTCCTCCGCCAGGCTGAAGACGTAGCCGGCAATGAACACGACGGACAGGCCGAGCGCGGCGGCCAGGCCGAAGATGAACAACGGCGCCAGCGCGAAGGAGCGATCGGCCCAGGGCAGCGGCAGGTGGTCGAGCGCCAGCACGACGACGACGACGAGCGCCAGGGCAGAGAGCGCGATCGTGCTGATTCGCGACAGCACCGTCGCCGAGACGATCACCGGCGCCAGGATGAGGACGGCGAAGGGATTGTGGAGCCCGCCGGTCAGATAGAGCAGCACGCCCAGCTGGAGCAGGTCATAGGCCAGGTAGAACGCCGCGGCCCGGTCGCCCAGGCGCTCCGGCGACCGCCGGCCGATGGTGGCCCAGACGTTGACGATCACCGACACCGCGACCGTCGCCAGGGCGGCCAGCAGCGGAACCGGATAGCCGAGGCCGAACTGCACCACCAGCAACGCGGTGACCTGCCCGGCGATCGCCACCCAGCGGATGATGATCAGCGTGCGCAGGCGCACCCGACCGCCGGTCACGCTGCCGGGCGGGGCGGTCCGGGAGGGCTCGATCGTCAGCGCCATGCCCCCATGTGACTCCGCCGGTCCGCCGCTGGCAAGGGCTGGCCGATGGGCGGGTTTGCGGCCATAGTCGCGCCATGCTGCCGATCATCGACGTCCGCGCGCTGACCAAGCGGTTCGAGCAGGTCCTGGCCGTGGATGCCGTCGATTTCACGGTCCCGGCCGGCAGCACCGTGGCGCTGCTCGGCGGCAACGGCGCCGGCAAGACCACGACCATCTCGATGCTGCTCGGCCTGCTGCTGCCCACCGCCGGAAGCATCCGCGTGCTCGGCGAGGACATGCTGCGCCACCGTCATCGGGTGCTGCCGCGCCTCAACTTCTCCTCACCCTATGTCGATCTGCCGCACCGGCTGACGGTGCGCGAAAACCTGACGGTCTATGCCTGGCTCTACGCCGTGCCGGCGGCGCGGCAGCGCGTCGGCGAGCTGGCGGCGGACCTGGCGATCGGCGAGCTGCTCGACCGGCCGACGGGCAAGCTCTCCGCGGGCCAGAAGACGCGCGTGGCGCTGGCCAAGGCGCTGCTCAACCGGCCCGAGTTGCTGCTGCTCGACGAGCCGACGGCCTCGCTCGATCCGGACACCGCCGATTGGGTGCGCGGCTATCTCGAGAGCTATCGGCGCGCCACCGGCGCGGCCATCCTGCTGGCGTCGCACAACATGGCGGAGGTCGAGCGGCTGTGCGACGACGTGCTGATGATGCGCCGGGGCCGCATCGTCGACCGCGGCACGCCGTCCGAGCTGGTCCGCCGCTACGGCCGCCGCAACCTCGAAGAGGTCTTCCTCGACATCGCCCGCGACCGCCGCCGCGGCGCGCACGATCCGGCGACGATGCCGACCCCGACCACCGAGGAGGTGGCCGAATGAACGCGACGCTCCCCTCGCCGCGCCGCATAGGCGCGATGGTGCTGCGCCATCTCTACGTGCTGCGCGGCTCCTGGCCGCGCGTGGTCGAGCTGGCCTACTGGCCGACCATGCAGATGATCGTCTGGGGCTTCATGACCCAGTTCCTCGCCACCAACAGTTCCTGGGTGGCCAACGCCTTCGGCGTGCTGCTCGCCGCCGTGCTGCTGTGGGACGTGCTGTTCCGCGGCCAGATCAGCTTCTCGATCTCCTTCCTCGAGGAGATGTGGGCGCGCAACCTGGGCAACCTCTTCGTCAGCCCGCTGACGCCGCTGGAGCACGTGCTGTCGATGATGACCATGAGCCTGATCCGCACCCTGGTCGGGCTGACGCCGGCCGTGTTGCTGGCGATCCCGCTCTACCACTATTCGATCTTCACGCTCGGCCTGCCGCTCATCGCCTTCTTCGCCAATCTGATGATCTTCAGCTGGTCCATCGGCCTGCTCGTTACCTCGCTCATCCTGCGCTACGGCCTCGGCGCCGAGAACCTCGCCTGGGTCGTGGTCTTTGCGCTGGCGCCGGTGAGCGCCGTCTACTACCCGATCACGGTCCTGCCGCAGTGGCTGCAGGTCTTCGGCTGGGCCCTGCCCTCGACCTATGTCTTCGAGGGCATGCGCGGCGTCCTCTTCCGCGGCGCCTTCGACGGCGCGCTGCTGGCCGGCGCCCTCGCCCTCAACGCCGTCTACATCGCCCTCGGCCTGGCCGCCTACCTGCACGCCTTCCGCCGCGCCCGCCAGCGCGGCGCACTGCTGCAAGTAGGCGAGTAACGATCCACCCGTCGTAGGGGCGAGCGGCGCTCGCCCTGCTCGGATCAGACTCCGACAAGTGTGATTGTCGCGCAAAGGGCGAGCACCGCTCGCCCCTACACCGGATACATCGCGCCCTACTCCACCTTCCCGCTGACGCCGGCCTCGGCGAAGGTGGCCATGCCGCTGTGGCAGGCCGCCGCAGCCTTGAGGATGGGGATCGCCAGCGCCGCGCCGGACGCCTCGCCCAGCCGCATGCCGAAATCGAACAGGGCGCTCTTGCCGATCGCCTGCAGCAGCCGGCGATGGCCGGGCTCGGCCGAGACATGCGCCACTAGGCAATGGTCGAGCGCATGGCGGTCCACGGCGTGGAGCGCCGCCGCCGCCGCCGTGCAGGCGAAGCCGTCGAGCAGCACCGGCGTGCGCGCCAGCCGCGCCGCCATCACCGCGCCGCAGATCGCCGCCAGCTCCTGCCCGCCGAGCCGGCGCAGGATGTCGAAGGCGTCGCGCGCCGCCGGCCGATGCAGCGAAACGCCGGCGGCGACAACCTCGGTCTTGTGCTGCAAAGCGCTGCCGGCGACGCCGGTGCCGGGCCCGGTCCAGTCGGCCGCGTCGCCGCCGAAGAGCGCGCAGGCCAGGGCCGCCGCGCTCGTCGTGTTGGCGATGCCCATCTCGCCGAGGCACAGCAGGTCGAGGCCCGGCTCCACCGCCATCATGCCGTAGGCCATGGCCTTGGCGCAGTCCGCCTCGCTCATCGCCGGCTCGGCGGTGAAGTCCGCCGTCGGCCGGTCGAGCGCCATCTCGTAGACGCGCAGCTCGGCATCGGCCGTCTTGCACAGCTGGTTGATGGCGGCGCCGCCGGCGACGAAGTTCTGCACCATCTGCGCCGTCACCGAGGCGGGGAACGCCGACACCCCGCGCGCCGCGACGCCATGGTTGCCAGCGAAGACGGCGACGCGCGCCCGCTCGATCTGCGGCGGATGACGGCCCTGCCAGCCGGCGAGCCAGGCCGCGATCTCCTCGAGCCGGCCGAGCGCGCCGGCCGGCTTGGTCAGCATGCCCTCGCGCGCGGCGGCGCTCTGCACCGCCGCGCGATCGGCGGCGGGAAACTCGGCCAGGATCGCGCGGACCTCGTCGAGCGTCGCGATCGGCGGCCGCGTCGCGGTCATGCCAGCTCCGCAAAGGCGCGGACCGGCATCGAGGCGGCACCGCGCGCCTTGATCGGCAGGGCGAAGAAGCGGAACGGCGCCGCGCCGATCGCGTCGAGGTTGCGCAGGTTCTCGACGATGAAGATATCGCGCGCCAGCAGCCAGCTATGCGCCGGCCGTTCGCTGTCCCTGTTGTCGTCGACGTTCCAGGTATCGACCCCGAGAAGGCGCGCGCCGCCATCGATCAGGAACTGCAAAGCCTCCCGCGACAAGAACGGATAGGCGGCGAAGTATTCGTCCCGGCCCCAGAGCCGGTCCCAGCCGAAGCGGCAGAGCACGGCCTTGCCGGCGAGGTCGAGCGCGCCGCCGGCGCCGCGCCGGAGGTCCGCGACCTCGGCGGCCGCGCCGGCCGCAAGCCCACAGAGGTCGATCAGCACGCCCGGCAGGATCAGTTCGTCGAGACGCAGCGCGCCGACGTCGCGCCGGTCACGATGCCGCACATAGGGCGAATCGATATAGGTGCCGATCGAGGTCTGGAAGCGCATCTCCGTCAGCTCGAATTCGGCCTTGCCGTCGAAGCTGCGGCGCGACTGCGCGTGGGTGACGAGCGGCCGGATCTGCGCGGTGCAGCGCCGCCGCGAACCGTCCGGCAGGGTGGCGGTGAATCCCGGCATGCCGTCGGTGAAATCGTGGCTGAGATCGATGAATCGGCTCATCGCGCGACCGTGTCCGGCGCTCCCGCGTGCCGCCGCTTTGTGGCCGGCCCGGAATGTCCTATAAGCGCCGATCGGCCGCAGCGCAAATCCGCCTCCCCAGGACCGGAGACTCATGGACGACGAGACGCAGGATCGGGACAGCGGCTGGCCGCCGGATCTCGGCGGCTGGTGGGCGGACCTGAAGATCGCATCGGCGTTCCTGACGCGGCTGCCGATACCTCCGGTCGAAACCACCGGCTTGCCGGCCCTGGCGCGCGCAGCCCGTTGCTTTCCGCTGGTCGGGCTGGGGGTCGGCCTCGCCGGCGGCGTAGTCTATGCCCTGGCCGTCGAACTCGGCCTGCCGCCGCTGCCGGCGGCCGTCCTGGCCGTCGCCGCGACCGTGCTCGCCACCGGTGCGCTCCACGAGGACGGCCTGGCCGATACCGTCGACGGCTTCGGCGGAGGCAACGGTCGCGACGACAAGCTGCGCATCATGCGCGACAGCCGGATCGGCACCTATGGTGTGATGTCGCTCATCCTCATTCTCGGCATGCAGGTCGCCGCCCTGGCGGCGCTGGCCGACAGCGGCGACGTCGCTGCCACCCTCATGGTCGGCCATGCCGTCTCGCGCGCCTTGCTCGTGCCGGTCATGCATCTGGAGGCGCCGGCTCGCGGCGACGGTCTCGCCGCCTCGGTAGGTCGCCCTCCGGCGCCGACGGTGCTGTGGGCGCTCGGCATCGGCGGCCTTATCGCTGTGGTCCTCGCCGGGCTCGGCGGCCTTCTCGCCGCCGCGATCGCGGCTGCCGTCGCCTGGGGAACGGCAGGTTTGGCGCGCCGGCAGATCGGCGGCATCACCGGCGACGTGCTGGGAGCCGCGCAGCAGGGCGCGATGACCGCCACGCTGCTCGTCCTCGTCGCGCTCGACTGAGCTCCGTCGTGGCCGCGATCGTCACCCGCTGGTGGTGGATCCGGCATGCGCCAGTCACCGCCCATGGCGGCTGCATCTACGGCCAGGAGGACTATCCCGCCGATACCGCCGACGGCGACAGCTTCGCCCGTCTCGCGTCGCACCTGCCGGCGGAGCCGGTCTGGGTCACCAGCCATCTGCGGCGCACCCACGAGACGGCGGCCGCCATCCTGGCGGCTCGCGACCTGGCAATCGGCGACAGGCCGCCCTGGCTGATCGAGCCGGACATCGCCGAGCAGCATGTCGGCGACTGGCACGGCCTCACGCACGACGAGTTGAGCCTCCGGCGCGGCGTCGGCCAGGATCCCTTCGCGCTGTGGCCGGCAAGCGAGCGGCCGCCCGGCGGCGAGAGCTTCCTCGACGTGATGGCGCGCGTCGATGCGGCCGTGGCGCGGCTGACGGCGGCGCATCGCGGCCGCGATATCGTCGCCATCGCCCATGGCGGTTCGATCCGCGCGGCCCTCGCCATCGCCCTTGGGATCGAAGGAGAGCGCGTGATGTCTTTCGCCATCGACAACTGCTCGATCACGCGGATCGACCACATCTCCATCGGCGACACGGGCCGCGAACGATCCTGCTGGCGCATCGTCGCGGTCAATCGCCTGCCGCGGACGGCGGCATCGCCCTGACGCTTCGCCGGGCGAGAATCGACGCCGGATGATCGCTGCATCGCGATCCGCTGCGCCGCAGATTTGCCATCATTGCGATCTGAGTCTATCTCTGAACGTCCGGTGATTCGCCGAAAACAAGCACAAGACGAGGAGATCAGATGATGTCAGCCGCCCGGAAGCTGCTTGCGAGTGCTTTGCTGTTGGCGATCGCCGCCTGCGCGGCGCCGGTCTCCTCGCCGACGGAGCAGCAGGTCAAGGTCGAGGAGGCCCGCATCACCTTCGACAAGCTGATCACCCATCCCGATTTCGGCGAGCTGCCGGATTTCGTGCGCCGCTCCAAGGCGGTGCTCATCTTCCCCTCGCTGGTCAAGGGCGGCGTCGTCATCGGCGGCGAGGGAGGAACCGGCCTCCTCGTCGTGCGCGCCGCCGATCGCGGCTGGAGCGACCCCGCCTTCTATACGATGGCCACCGGCAGCCTCGGGCTGCAGATCGGCGGGCAGATCTCCGAAGCGGTCTTCACCATCATGAACGACCGGGCCCTCAACGCGCTGATCGACAACCAGTTCAAGTTCGGCGGCGACATCAGCGTGGCGGCCGGCCCGTCGGGCAAGCGCACCGGCAGCGCGGCGACGACCAATTTCGGCTCCGACGTCTATTCCTTCGCCCTGACCGAGGGGCTGTTCGGCGGCGTGTCCTTCGAGGGCGCCGCCGTGCTCAAGCGCGATTCCTGGAACACCGCCTATTACGGCCAAGGCGCCACGCCCTATGCGATCCTGATCGAGCGCAAGTTCACCAATCCGAATTCGCGCGTGCTGCTCGGCGCTCTCGAGCCTTACTGAGCCGCAGCGCATGGCGGCGCGCTCCGAGATCTATTTCCTCCCACGCTCGCCGGTCGCACGCGCGGTCGCCGCCGCCAGCCTTCTGCTCGTCGTCGTCGGTCTCGGCGTCGGCGCCTGGCGGACGTTCCAGCCGGCCTTCCTGCCGACCATCGGCGGCGCCTTCGCGCTGACCGACCAGTCCGGCGCGACACGAACCGACGCCGATTTCCGCGGCCAGTACCTGCTGGTCTTCTTCGGCTTCACCAATTGCCCGGACATCTGCCCGGTCGAGCTGCAGACCATGAGCGACGCGCTGGACCGGCTGGGCGCCGCAGCCGCCAGGGTGACCCCGATCTTCATCACCGTCGATCCCGCCCGCGATACCCCGGAGGCGCTGCGCGACTACGCGGCCAACTTCCACCCGCGGCTGGTCGCCCTCACCGGCAGCGCCGGGGCGATCGGCGCGGTGGCCAGGGCCTACCGCGTGTTCTATGCCAAGGCGACCGGCACGGCGGCGCCGGAGGATCCCGCCGCCTACATCATGGATCACACCGCCATCGTCTATCTGATGGGGCCGGACGGCGGATATCTCACCCATTTCACGCCGGGCACGGCCGCCGACGCGATGGCCGCGGGCGTGCGCGAGCGGCTGTAAATTCCGTCCCGGCCGATGTCTAATGGCGCCGATGGACGAGCTGCCGTTCTGGAAGACCAAGCGCCTCGACGAGATGAGCCCCGGCGAATGGGAGTCGCTGTGCGACGGCTGCGGCAAATGCTGCCTGATGAAGCTGGAGTACGAGAATACCGGCGAGATCGACTGGACCAATGTCGCCTGCCGCCAGCTCGACCAGCGGAGCTGCCGCTGCAAGTCCTACGCGCTCCGCCACGTCCTGGTGGATGACTGCGTCGCGCTGACGCCCGATAACGTCGGCGGGATCACCTGGCTGCCGGCCACCTGCGGCTACCGACTGGTGCGCGAGGGACGCGATCTTTACTGGTGGCACCCGCTGGTCTCCGGCGACCCCGACACCGTCCACCAGGCCGGCATCTCCGTCCGCGGCCGGGTGATCGCCGAGGAGCAGGCCGGCGAGCTCGAGGACCACATCGTCCGCTGGGTCGACCGCCTGCCGGCCGCCGCGCGCAAGCGGCCGCGGCGTTGATCCGCGCGCAAGCATCGGATAGCCGGCCCGCCGCGCCTCGCCTACATACCCGCCGAACCCCTATGATCGAGAGGACCGGCATCATGTTTCAGCCCGCCATGGACAACGCCGCCGCCATGCCGACGCCGCGCACGACCAGCACCGATCGCCGCCTCGCCGCGGTCGAGCGCGCCTGCCGCTACATCGAGGCCCGCGTCGACGGCCTCGACGGCGGAGGCGGCGACGAGCCGGGCACGGTCACGCTGGCCGAGCTCGGCACCCACTGCAACATGAGCCCCTGGCACCTGCAGCGGCTGTTCAAGCGGGTGATGGGCGTCAGCCCGCGCCAGTACGCCGATGCCCACCGGCTGAAACGCTTCAAGGCCGGCCTGCAGCAGGGCGACGGTGTCGCCGCCGCCACCTACGACGCCGGCTACGGCTCCTCGAGCCGGGTCTACGAGCGCGCGGCGGCCGCCCTCGGCATGACGCCCGCCACCTATGCCCGGGGCGGGCGCGGCGCGATGATCCGCTATGCCCTGGCCGCCACCCCGCTGGGACGGCTGCTGGTGGCGGCGACCCAGCGGGGCATCTGCTTCGTCGGCCTGGGCGCGCACCGCGAGGAGCTGGAGAAGACGCTGCGCGCGGAGTTCCCGGCGGCCGACGGGATCGAGCACAGCGAGCCCGCGCTGCACGCCGCGGTGCAGGCCATCGTCGCCTTCATCGCCGGCAAGGAGCCGCATATCAACCTGCCGCTCGACATCCGCGCCACCGCCTTCCAGCGGCGCGTGTGGGAGGAGCTGCGCCGCATCCCGCTCGGCGAGACGCGCAGCTATGGCGAGATCGCCCGCGCTCTCGGCCGGCCCAGCGCCCAGCGCGCGGTCGGGCATGCCTGCGCCAGCAATCCGGTGCCGCTCATCGTGCCTTGCCACCGGGTGGTCCGCGGCGACGGCGGGGTCGGCGGCTACCGCTGGGGCGCCCGGCGCAAGCGCCGGCTGCTCGCCCGCGAGGCGGCGCGCAGACAGGCCGAGTGAGTCGCGAAAACGAAAGGGAGGGCCGCTGGCCCTCCCTTCCGCACACAGTGGTGACCCAATCAACGTACGACGATCAAGCCCTACCCACCCACGTCTGTCCTGGCGCGCCGACCCTGAATGCGCGCCGAAACCGGATGGAATGTCCCTGCTCGTCCCGTACCGGTGTTTCCACCGGCCTCCCGCTGCCAATGTCGCCTGCGCCTCCAGGCCCCCTATGCCAACGAAGGCGCGCGACCCTTGCCAACGGGACCGGCATGATCCTAGGCGTATGGTTAAAGGCGGCAACGAAATTGGCGCTCTGGCAGAGATTTTTCTGCGTTTTGTGGCAGAAATACCACAAGCAGGCTCGCACAACTTTGCCACGTGCCGTCTTGTCGGCGGGACCAAGGAGGGCTAATGAATCGGCTATGCCCCATCGTCGCGCGCCCCGACCCGACTCTCGCCCGATCCCCCGAAATCGGCAAAATCTTAATTCTTTTCAAAATGTTGCGAATGATCACCGGGAGCGTCCCGCGGGTCGTCGGCAGGTGCTGACGGTGGCCGACCGGCGGGTGCCGCTGGTCTACCAGACCAACAAGCGGGCGCGCCGGATCATCCTGCGCTTCGACCATGGCGAAGGCCGCATCGTCGTCGTGCTGCCGCGCCGCGCGACGTTGGAGCAGGGCCGCCGATTCGCGCTGCTCAACAAGGGCTGGATCCGCGATCGGCTCGATCTGCTGCCCGAGCCGGTGCCGTTCCGCGCCGGCCGCTCGATTCCGCTGCTCGGCGTGATGCACCGCATCCGCCACCGGCCGCAGGCGCGCGGCCTGGTGTGGCAGGAGGACGGCGAGATCCATGTCGCGGGACGGCCGGAGCATCTCTCCCGCCGCGTCGAGGACTGGCTGCGCCGCGAGGCCCGCCGCGAGATCGAGCGCCGCGCCCGCGCCAAGGCCGAGCTGATCGGCAAGCGCATCGCCGCCGTCACCATCCGCGACCCGAAGAGCCGCTGGGGCAGCTGCTCGCCGCGCGGCCAGCTGTCCTTCTCCTGGCGCCTGATCCTGGCGCCGCGCCACGTCATCGACTATGTCGTCGCGCACGAGGTCGCGCATCTGAAGGAGCTCAACCACGGCCCGCGCTTCTGGAAGCTGACGGCCGAGCTCACCCGCGACGTCGAGGGCGCCCGCGCCTGGCTCAACCAGCACGGGCCGGCGCTGCACCGCTACGGGCTGCAGCCCGTCTGAGCCTCACTTCGGGATCGGCACGTCCGGCACCCAGACATAGCCGTCGGGATCGACGATGTAGGTTTCGCGCAGGCCGTGCGGCTTGTCCGCCGGCGCCTGCAGCACGACGTGATCGAGCCGGTGGGCGGCCGCGGCCGCCGCATCGGGATCGAGGCCGTGCAGCCGCAGCTCGACGCCGACGCCGCGCAGCGCGTTGTCGCCGGTCAGCGCCAGCAGCGGGTGGTCGCCGTAGGTATGGTCGGCATGCAGCATCCATTCCACCGGCCCGCCCGGCAGCTCCGCGCGCAGCACGGCGAAATCGGCGTCGCCGTAGACGAGCCGGGCCTGCAGCACCGTTCGCTGGAAGGCGATCGCCTTGGC
Organism: Dongiaceae bacterium; assembly: GCA_050180895.1. Classification (GTDB taxonomy): domain Bacteria; phylum Pseudomonadota; class Alphaproteobacteria; order Dongiales; family Dongiaceae; genus JBGPEQ01. The sequence goes on along the minus strand of JBFXDS010000008.1, from coordinate 85,286 downwards.
GACGTCGCGCACCAGCAGGTTGAACGAGAAGCCGCGCAGCGAGCGGCCATACGCGTCCGCCGGCATCCACGGCTTGTCCTCCGGCCCGCGCTTGCTGACCATGCCCTCTCCCTCCGCAGCCGCTTATAGCGGATCGGACCATAGCGGCACAGAGGCACCAGAGAAGACGGCCTGCACTCGCGGAATGCCGAGGACATCACGTCCCCGAGACTGTCATCGCCGGGCTCGACCCGGCGATCCAGGGCAACGGCATGAAACCGGCAATTCCGCACCCGCGCTGGATTGCCGGGTCAAGCCCGGCAATGACATCATGGGGAGGGCGAGAATGAAAGCCGGGCACAGGGCAAACTCCATGGAGTTGCCCTACATGTTCACCGATTGCCGACTGCTGACTGCTACTTCCGCGAGCCCTTCTGCGTGACGATGCGGCCGATCCAGTCTTGGAGGGAGTCCGAGGGCGCGTCGGATCCGGTATTGTCGTTCGCGGCGTCCGGCAGGTCGCCCTCGATGAGGGCGGCGATCTGATCGGCGCCGTGGGGCAGCGGCAGCGGCCGCACCGGCTCGCCCGCCAGCGCGCCGGCCATGAAGTTGTGCCAGAGCTGCGCCGGCAGGCTGCCGCCCACCACCTTCTTCATCGGCGAATTGTCGTCATTGCCCACCCACACGCCCGTCACCAGCTCGGCGGTGAAGCCGACGAACCAGGCGTCGCGGAAGTCCTGGCCGGTGCCGGTCTTGCCGGCGGCCGGCCGGCCGATCCTGGCGCGCCCGCCGGTGCCTCGTTCCACCACCGCCGTCATCAGATCGAGCATGCCGGCGACATGCTGCGGCTCCACCAGCGGCCCCGGCCCCGCCCCCTCGCGCTGGTAGAGGATGGCGCCGGAGCGATCGCGGATCTGCTCGATGCCGCGCGGCCACACGCCGTAGCCGCCGTTGTCGAACGTGGCATAGGCGCCGGTCAACTCCAGCAGCGACACGCCGCTGCTGCCGAGCGCGATGCTCGGCCCGGCGGTGAGGTTGGAGGTGATGCCCAGCCGGCGCGCCGCCTCGATCACGTTGCGGCGGCCGATCCGCTCCGACAGCTGCACGGCCACGCTGTTGCGCGACTCCGCGAAGGCCTCGCGCAGGGTGACGTCGCCACCATAGTCGTTCTCGTAGTTGCGCGGCGACCAGTTGCCGATCCGGATCGGCCCGTCGAACATCCGGCTGTCCGGCGTCATCCCATGCTCGAGCCCGGCCAGGAACACGAACGGCTTGAAGGCCGAGCCCGGCTGGCGCAGCGCCTGCGTCGCCCGGTTGAACTCGCTGGTCGCATAGTCGCGCCCGCCGACCATGGCGCGCACCGCGCCGTCCGGCGACAGCGCCACCAGCGCCGCCTGGCCGGCCTCGCGCTGGCTGCCCTCGGCGTCGAGCAGCCGGACGAGCTCGGTCTCCGCCAGCTTCTGCAGCCGCGTGTCCAGGGTGGTGACCACCACGAGGTCGCGGTCGACGAAGCCGACATAGCTCGAGACCTGGTCCACCACCCAGTCGGCGAAATGCCGGCCGGGATGCTCCCCGGCGGCATAGCTGGTGGCCACGTCCTTGCCGGCGGCGATCTCCGCCGCCTTCGCCTCGTTCAGATAGTCGGCGGCCACCATGTTGCGCAGCACCAGCTGCGCCCGCGCGTCCGCCGCCTTGCGGTCGTTCATCGGGTTGAAGACCGAGGGCGCCCGCAGCAGCCCGGCCAGCATCGCCGCCTCGTAGGGCGTCACCTGCGTCGCCGGCTTGCCGAAGAACTTGCGCGCCGCCGCGTCGACGCCGTAGGCGCCGGCGCCGAAATAGACCCGGTTGAGATAGAGCGCCAGGATCTGGTCCTTGCTGAAGTTCCGCTCCAGCCACAGCGCCAGCAGCATCTCCTGCCCCTTGCGCCGCACCGTGCGCGCCGGGGTCAGAAAGACGTTCTTGGCCAGCTGCTGGGTGATGGTGCTGCCGCCCTGCGACAGCTCCCAGTCCCGCAGGTTCACATAGGCGGCGCGCAGCAGCCCGATCGGATCGAGCCCGAAATGCCCATAGAAGCGCCGGTCCTCCGTCGCCAGCACCGCCTGCGGCAGGTAGGACGGCAGCTCATTGAGCTGCACCGTGGCGCCGTAGAGATCGCCATAGGTGGCGATGACCTCGCCGTCGTCGGCCAGCAGCGTGAGGCTCGGCTGCTTGCGGATCTCGCCGAGCCGGCTCACGTCCGGCAGGTCATAGGCCAGCCAGCCGAGTCCGACGAGTCCGAGAAAGATCGCCCAGCTCGCGCAGACCAGTCCCCAGCGCATCATGAACCACGGCCACCGCCGGGGCTTCCGCCGCTGAGGTGCCGGCGTCTTTCCGCGCTTCTTCGCCATTGCCGCCTATGTAGGAGATTCGCCGCCGTTAAACCATAGGGGCGCGCGGCTCCGCGCGACCGATCCCGCGCCGCCGTCCCGTTTGCCTCCCGCCGCGACCTCCGCCATCATCCGCGCCCCATGGGACCGACACCCTTCCATATCCGCCCGGCGACGTCCGCCGATGGCGCGCGCGTGGCCGAGATGTGCGCGGCGCTGAGCGTGGCCGAGGGCAACGGCGTGCAGCCCCGCCTGACGGCCGCCGACTTTTGTCGCGACGGCTTCGGACCGGCGCCGGCCTTTGCCTGCCTGATCGCCGAGAGCCAGGGCAAGGCGGCCGGCTATGCGCTCTATTGCCGCGACTACGACACCGACCATCTCTGCCGGAGCGTCTATCTAGCCGACCTTTATGTCGAAACCGCGGCGCGCGGGCGGGGCATCGGCCGCGCCCTGATGGCAGCCGCGGCGCAGGCCGGCCGCGCGCGCGGCGCCCGGCTGATGATGTGGGGCGTGCTCAGGAGCAACCGGCCGGCGCGCCGGTTCTATGCCGCCGTCGGCGAGGAAAGCGGCGACCAGATCGAATGCTGGGTCGGCGGCGACGGCTTCCGCCGGCTCGCGGCGTCGGCCGGCTCTGCGGACGGTCTTCGTCTGCGCTTGGCAACGGCCGCGGATTCGCCGTTGCTGGCGCGCTTCCTCGCCGCCCTGCTGGCCGAGATCGGCCTGCCGCAGCGCGACGACGCCGCGGCCCGGCTCCGCGCCGACGGCTTCGGACCCGATCCGGCCTTCGCCGCCGTGATCGCCGAGCGCGCGGGCGAGCCGGTCGGCTATGCGCTGTTCTGGCCGACCTACGACACCGAGACGGCCGGCCGCGGCGGCTGGTTGTCGGACCTCTACGTCGCACCCGAGGCGCGGGGCCATGGCGTCGCCATGCGCCTGATGGTCGACATCGCCCGCCGCACCGCAGCCGCGGGCGGAAGCTACCTCGTCTGGCTGGTGCATGAGAGCAACCGCGCCGCCCGTGCCTTCTATTCCCGTTTCGCCGAGGAATGGCATGACGGCCTCGTCTGCGTCTGCGCCGGCGAGCGGTTCGCGGCCCTGGCGGACAACGCGGCACCGTTCTCGCGCCCGCCGCCGTGACCTGAAAAAATCCTATCGTTGGACGTCGCGGCCGAGCCGAGGCCGTCAGCGTAAACCGCTCTGACAACTCCGGGCACATCTCGCCAGCCGCGCCCAGATCCGCCGACAGCTAGCAAGGCTGAACCCGATTTGGAGCGTGGCTGCCTGGACTGGTGCTGTCGGGGCGGAACATTTCGAACGACCGAAGGGCCTCGACGACCGCCAAGCACGAGATCGTCAACGAGAGCGATGACGAACTGGTGATGCTATGGGTCATCCGGCCGCCGCAGAGTCAACTCCATGAAGACCAGATATTTGCGGAGGCGGTCCGGACATTCATAGTAGGGAGGGATCGGCACGAATCCGAGTGACCGGTAGAGCGCGTGGGCCTCGGTCTGAAGATCGCCAGTGTCGATCCGCATGGTGCTGAAGCCGCGTCGACGCGCCAGATCGATAAGTGCTTCCGTCAATTGCCGGCCGACGCCGAGTCCTTGATGTTCCGCGCGCACAAACAGGCGCTTCATTTCGCAGATGCCGTCACGGAGCGTCCGCAGCGCGACGCAGCCCGCCGGTCGATCGTCCACGAGGGCCAACAAGAGCGCACCGCCGGGCGGTGCATACACCTGCGCAAGCGACGACAATTCCTCTTCGAAATCGCCCAATTGAAGGTAGCTGTCAACGAGCCACGGGCGCTCGCGATACCGCGTGTGGCACCACGAAATGAAATCTCGAATGAGCGACGCCGCTGCTGCAACGTGCTGGTCGGCTTGCGCTTCGATGATCTGGACGGTGGCATCGGGAGGCATTGGTAATCCTCGCTTGGAACCCCGCAATCATCATACGCCACTGGCCGGGACCAGTGTCCTTCAAGTGTCTGCCGGCAGAGTGGTTGGCAATGCGGGTACCTGTGTACCGCTGCGTTGTGAACTCCATGCTCGGCGAGTGTAACACTGCATATTGCCGTGTGGAGTCCGCCGGAGGTCGACGACTGCTCTTGGCACTTCTGCGACATGGAGAAATATGGCCACGACGGCAGCTTTGAATTCGGAAGCGGACACCGGCGCCCAACCCGCCTGAATGGACGCGAAATCACTGTTGTCCAAAGCGCGTGATTTCCGTGGCTTGGCGGGAATCGCGACCGACAGGAACCAGTGCCCAGATTCACCCTGGGTGGTCCGGCTGTCGCCGCTACGGCATTCATACGTCTCTGCAGGACCATCCCCGCGTCCTTCGACAGGTTCAGGACAAGGGAAAATCTTGATGGCACGAAGCAAGACCCTCATTCTGAGCGCCCGCGTTGCCGCCGGACGGGACTGACGCCGATGCCCGACGACCTCAAGACTGTCAGCTATCGCGGGGGCGTCGTCCGCTTTCGCATCCCCGCGGGCTGGATCGAAAGCTACGGGACCGACGGCGGCGGCGAGTTCCATGACGATGATCCCCAATCAGGCACGCTTCGGTTGAATGTTCTGACGTTCGAGCAGACCGTCGAGGGTCACGTCGAATCGGCTTTCGAGTTCTTGTCGCGGTCTGCAGGACAGATGCGGCCGGGAATCGAGGTGATCGAGCGCGCCGACGGGAACGCGTCCCTCTCCTATTGGGAATTCGCCGAGGAGGACGGCGAGGATCTGGCGATAAGATTCTGGCAGGTGGCCAACGCTGTCCCGCCCCGGCACATGCGGATTGCCGCGTTTTCGTACACGCTGCTGAAATCGCAGATGTCGCGGCCGCGCTTTGTCGCGGAGGTGGAGATGATCGATCGCGAGATCGGCATGTGCGAGTTCGCCGAGGAGATCGGCGTCGTGCCGACTTGAGGCCGCGACGTGAACCGGCCCGAACCGTGAATCTTCCCACCCTTTCCCCGCGTCGCGCGACGGCCGCCGATGCGGCCAGGCTGAACGTGCTCGCACGGGCGGCCTACGGCATCCATGTCCCTGTCATCGGCCGCGAGCCGATGCCGATGGCGGCCGATTGGACCAAGCTCCTGGACGAGCAGGAGATATGGATCGTCGACGGGCCGATGGGCGCCGCCGCGGAATCCCTGGCGCTGGAGATCAAGCCCGATCGCATCGTGGTTTGGAGGCGTCGCCGTGACGCCCGCGCATCAGCATCGCGGCCTTGGCCGCCGCCTGATGGCGTTCGCCGAGGGGCGCGCCAGCGCGCTGCGCGTGCCGGAGATCAGGCTGTTCACGAACGCACGCATGGAGCGCAACATCGCCCTCTACGCCCGGCTCGGCTATGTCGAGACGCATCGCAAGCGGCATGAGGATCGCGTCCTCGTGCATATGCGCAAGACGATCGGCGCGTCGGCCGCTGCCCCGGCGGAGATGTAGCCGCTGCGTTGGGTCCCTGCGTCGACGGCACAAAAGCGAAGTGGCCCCCACCTGCGGCGAGGGCCACCCGACGGGAGTTTTCCCCGTTCATTCCACCGTTACACGCAAAACTCGGTCTGTGGGTCCCGGATCTGTCCAGCTGCCCGTTGTCCAAAACCAATGGAACCATAGACCGGACGGCGGACGGCCGATGTGACGGCCGTCACATTCCGGTCCGGCGTCGCGGCGCGCTCGCGGCGCCAGTCGTCACCCGCTCTGCTCGGTGATCGAGACGCGGCGGTTCTCCGCCGCGGCAACGCCGTCCGGTGTCGGCAGCGCCGGCTGTGTTTCCCCATGCCATCGCACGGCGATGAGGTCTTGGGGGACGCCCTCTGCCGCCAGCGCCGAAGCCACCGCTTCGGCCCGGCGTTGCGAGAGTCGCTCGTTGTAGGCCGCGGGCCCCGCGGTGTCGGCGTAGCCCGACACCTCGATCCTCCCCCCGGACCGGGGAGTTGCCGCCGCCACCGCATGGATGATGTCGAGGGCCTCGGGCCGCAGATCCGCGCTTCCGGAATCGAAGAACACGACATTCGCTCCGGCCGCCGGAGCCATTTCCTCGACCGGCGCGGAGTTCTCCGCCGCCTGGGCTGGCGCTCCGAACATCCAGTCATGGGTGGTCTGCGCGCCGTCCGCGATGAAGCGGCCGGTGGACGCCACATCGCGCCCGAATCCCGCCGTCGTGTTGCACCCCGCCAGCAGGGGCAGAACCAGCAGGCCGACAAGGGCGAGCGCCCGCCTCGTGATGGAATACGTGCTCATTCCGATGTTCCTCCGATCATTTCCAGATCCGCTCTTCGGTGCGGGTGAGCCGCTACGGTCTTAGCCCCTTGGCGGCGCAAAGGTTCCTCTCCGGAACTCCTGTCGAGGCAGCGCTGTCGCGGGCAGCGCTGTCGAGGGCAGCGCTTGACTCTTGGTCTCTATGTTCTTATAATGTTCCTACTGCTGATGGAGCTACTCCATCGGCCCGATGTTTGACATCGTGGATCGGGTTATCAGCACCGGGCGATCCCGCATCGCCGGGCAATCGCTCGTCTCGCCTCCCTCGGGGTTTCCCGAAAGGCCCGTTAACTTCCTTTACATGGCCTCGTTGTTCAGATTCCGAAACCAGGTCGCGTATGCTGACCTATGCGTAACTTTGTTCCGTCGTGGATCGGGGGGTTCCCGGTCCGCTGGACATGGGGTCCATCGCTCGATTTCAGCGGGAGGCCGTTCCCGCCTGTCCCCCGGTGAAGCCCGGGCCATATTCCAGAGGCCGGCGAGTATGGATCCCGGCCTTCGCCGGGACATCCGAGTTCCCGCTTGGCATGGGGGTCCATCGCTCGAATTTGAACCGCCAGGGGAGCGAAGGAAGATCGCACCGGATGAGCCCGCCCTCTGAGAGGGAGGGTTGAGGTGGGGGTGACTCCGCTGGATGCGGAACTCCCGCTGGGCATGGGGTGCTTCGCTCGTTTTCGAGGCCGGCGGCGTCCAGCCCCTGCAAGCGGCGGTCAGATGTCCAGGTTCGCCACGGCGAGGGCGTTCTGCTGGATGAAGTCGCGGCGCGGCTCGACCACGTCGCCCATCAGGGTCGAGAACACTTCCTCGGCCTCGTCGACATGGCTCACCTTCACCTGCAGGAGCGTGCGCGCCTCGGGGTCGAGGGTGGTCTCCCACAGTTGCTCCGGGTTCATCTCGCCGAGGCCCTTGTAGCGCTGGAAGGTGAGGCCGCGGCGGCCGAACTCCATCACCGTCTCGATCAGGCCGATCGGTCCGGTGACGATCGTCTCCTTGTCCTTGGCGACGAGCACGGCGTGCTTGGCGTAGACCTGCTGCAGGTCGCCGGCCATGGCGTCGAGGCGGTGGCTCTCGGTGCTGCGGATGAGCGGGCCGTCGATGACGTGGCGCGCCGACAGGCCGCGCAGCCGGCGGGTGAAGGCGAGGCCGCCGTCGGGCTCGGGGGCGCCGACCCAGCCGCGCTCCTCCGGCGGCGACAGCAGGTCGAGCCGGCGGGCGATGTAGCCGGCGGCCGCGGCGGCCCGCGTCTGGTCGGGGATGATCTCCGGGTTGAGGGCGCCGGCGATGGCCGCCTGCTCCACCACCGCGGCATTGCCGACCTTCTTGACCAGGGGCTGGATCAGGCCGCGCGCCGTGTTGGCCTGCTCGACCAGCCGGCGCAGGTCCTCGCCGGCGATCTGCTGGCCGTCGGCCAGGCGCAGCACCACGCCGTCGATCCCGGTATCGATCAGATACTCGTCGAGCGCCCGTTGATCCTTGAGGTAGCGCTCGGACTTGCCGCGCACGGCTTTGAACAGCGGCGGCTGGGCGATGTAGAGGTAGCCCTTCTCGATCAGCTCCGGCATCTGCCGATAGAAAAAGGTGAGCAGCAGCGTCCGGATATGCGAGCCGTCGACATCGGCGTCGGTCATGATGATGATCTTGTGGTAGCGCAGCTTGCCGATGTCGAACTCCTCGCGGCCGATGCCGGTGCCGAGCGCGGTGATGAGGGTGCCGATCTCGGTCGAGCTCAGCATCTTGTCGAAGCGCGCCCTCTCGACGTTCAGGATCTTGCCGCGCAGGGGCAGGATGGCCTGGAAGCGGCGGTTGCGGCCGGACTTGGCGGAGCCGCCGGCGGAGTCGCCCTCGACCAGGAACAGCTCCGACAGGGCGGGATCGCGCTCCTGGCAGTCGGCCAGCTTGCCGGGCAGCGAGGCCATGTCGAGGGCGCCCTTGCGGCGCGTCAGCTCGCGCGCCTTGCGCGCCGCCTCGCGGGCCAGCGCCGCCTCCACCACCTTGGCGACGATGCGCTTGGCTTCGCTCGGATGCTCCTCGAACCAGCGGTTGAGCCGCTCGTTGACGATGCCCTCGACGATCGGCCGCACCTCCGAGGAGACCAGCTTGTCCTTGGTCTGCGACGAGAACTTGGGATCGGGCACCTTGACCGACAGCACGCAGGTGAGGCCCTCGCGGGCGTCGTCGCCGGTCAGCGCGATCTTCTCCTTCTTGGCGATGCCGCTGTCGGTGGCGTACTGGTTGACCTGACGGGTCAAGGCGCCGCGAAAACCGGCGAGGTGCGTGCCGCCGTCGCGCTGCGGGATGTTGTTGGTGAAGCACAGCATCGTCTCGTGATAGCTGTCGGTCCACTCCATCGCGACCTCGACGGTGACGCCGTCCTTCTCGCCGGCGATGGCGATGACCGGCTGGTGCAGCGCCGTCTTGTTGCGGTCGAGGTACTTCACGAACGCCTCGAGCCCGCCTTCGTAATGGAGCTCCGTCGTCTTCGGCTCGACATGGCGGGCATCGACGAGGATCAGGCGGACGCCGGAGTTGAGGAAGGCGAGCTCACGCAGGCGGTGCTCGAGCGTCGCATAGTCGAACTCGGTTTTGCTGAAGGTCTTGGGCGACGGCAGGAAGGTGATCTCGGTTCCGCGCTTCGGCTTGCCGCCCTCCAGCGGCGCGTCGCCGACGACGGCCAGGGGCGCCTCCGGCTCGCCGTCACGGAAGCGCATGACATGCTCCCTGCCGTCGCGCCAGATGCGCAGGTCGAGGCGCTCCGACAGGGCATTGACCACCGAGACGCCGACGCCGTGCAGGCCGCCGGAGACCTTGTAGGAGTTCTGGTCGAACTTGCCGCCGGCATGCAGATGGGTCATCACCACCTCGGCGGCGGAGACGCCCTCCTCCTCGTGGATCTCGGTCGGGATGCCGCGGCCGTTGTCGACGACGGTGATCGAGCCGTCGCCGTTGAGGGTCACCACGATGCGGTCGCAGTAGCCGGCCAGCGCCTCGTCGATGGCGTTGTCGACCACCTCGTAGACCATGTGGTGGAGGCCCGAGCCGTCATCGGTGTCGCCGATATACATGCCCGGCCGCTTGCGCACGGCATCGAGGCCGCGCAGCACCTTGATGGCCTCGGCGCCGTAGTCCTGCCCCGGGCTCTCGGTCGGCTGCGGTTCCGCGCTCGCGCTCATGGGTTGCTGGAGTCCGTGACGGATCTTCGGTTGCAAATCAGGCCGTCCGGGCGGCGGCCGGCAGCGGCGCGATCGTCGCCGCACGCACGCGGAAGAACTGGGCTTGTTCGCCCAGCTCCGCGAACAGTGCCGCATCCGTCCCGGTCAGCCAAGCCTGCACATCGAGAGCCAGGAGCTCCTCGAACAAGGCCGACCGGCGGACGGCATCGAGATGCGCCGCCACCTCGTCCAGGAGCAGGATCGGCGCGAGGCCGCGGCTGTCGAGCTGCAGACGGGCATGGGCCAGCACGATCGAGAGCAGCAGGGCCTTCTGCTCGCCGGTGGAGCACTGCGCCGCCGGCAGGCCGGTTGCCAGATCGGTGACGAGGAGGTCGCTGCGGTGCGGGCCGCACTGGGCGCCTCCCGTCTCGCTGTCTTTCGTCCGGTCGGCAGCGAGCTGGCGGCGGACGGCATCCTCCACGGCAAGGGCCGGCATATCCGCGAGCCACATGTCGACGATACCCCCGAGAGCCAGCCCTGCCCGTGGGAAGGGGCCGATGCCGCCGGCCGCGGCCTGTCCCAGACGCTGGACCAGCTCGCGCCGGGCGGCGGCAACGGCCACCCCGCCCTCGGCGATCTGCTGCTCGATGGCGGCGAGCCAAGCCGCATCCCAGCCGCCCGGCCCGCCCTGCCGCAAGAGCTGCGACCGCTCGTGCAGGACTCTCTCGTAGCGCGTCAGCCGGCGGGCATGGTCGGGATCGAAGCCATAGACAAGGCGATCGAGGAACCGGCGTCGCGCCCCGGCACCATCCAGAAACAGACGGTCCATCTGCGGCGTCAGCCAGATGATGCTGGCCTGATCGGCCAGCGCCGACGGACCCGGGGCGAACGCGCCGTTGATCTTCACCAGACGCCGGTCCCGTCCCTGATCGAGCGCCTCGGGATCGCGGCCGGTGCCGATCTCGATCGGACCATCCTCACGACAGATCGTCGCGGCGACACCCCAGGCGGCAGCGGTGCGGCGACCATCCTCCTCAGCCGGACTCCGGCGGTCGACCTCCTCCAACCGCGCCTGCCGCAGGCCGCGCCCGGGCGCGAGGAAGGAGATGGCTTCCAGCAGGTTGGTCTTGCCGGCTCCGTTCGGACCGGTCAGGACGACGGGACGACGGTCTACGGAGACGTCCGCCGCGCGATAGTTCCGAAACCCGGTCAGGACGACGCGCCCGAGCCAACTCCCCGACAACCCGTGGGCAGTACCGGGACGGCGCGGGAAGGCCGGGCGAACGACCTGATGATTGGGAACGGCGAGGGCCACCGGATCCCTAAACCCGCATCGGCATCAGGACATAGAGGGCGCTGGTGTCGGCCACATCGCGCACGAGCGTCGGCGACGCGGCATCGGCCAGCGCGAACTGCGCCCCCTCGCCCTCGATTTGCTGGGCGATATCGAGCAGATAGCGGGAGTTGAAGCCGATCTCCAGGTCGCCGCCTCCGTACTTGACCTCAAGCTCCTCGCTGGCGCTGCCGGCCTCGGGGCTGGTCGCGGAGAGCGTGAGCATGCCGTTTTTCAGGGTGAGCTTCACCGCGCGCGACTTTTCGCTGGAAATGGTCGACACCCGGTCGACGGCTTCGGCGAACTCGCGCTTCGGAACCTCCATCACCTTGTCATTCCCGGTCGGAATGACTCGCTGATAGTCCGGGAAGGTGCCGTCGATCAGCTTGGACGTGAGCACCACATCGTTGAAGGCAAAACGGATCTTCGCGTCCGAGAGGGCGACTTCAACCCGGTCGTCGGTCTCCTCGAGCAGCTTGCGCAGCTCGCCAACCGCCTTTCGCGGCACGATGACGCCGGGCATCTCGCCGGCACCCGTCGGAAGCGGCATCTCGAAGCGTGCCAGACGGTGTCCGTCGGTTGCCACGGCCCGCAGCACGCGGATGTCGCCGGACGTCGTCGCATGCAGATATATGCCGTTCAGGTAGTAGCGCGTCTCCTCGGTCGAGATGGCAAAACGGGTGCGGTCGATCAGGTTGCGCAACTCTTTCGCCGGGACCTCGAACCGGTGCGGCAGATCCCCCGATCCCATGGTCGGGAAATCTTCCTTCGGAAGCGTCGCGAGGGTAAAGCGTGAGCGGCCGGCCCTGATCGTCGCCTGACCGCCGTCGCCGGCGCCCTCGATCTGGACCTGGGCGCCTTCGGGCAGCTTGCGGACGATATCGAAGAAGGTATGGGCGGCAACCGTCGTCGCCCCTCCCCGGGCGATGGCGGCGGTCACCTGCTCGACGATGGTAAGATCCATGTCCGTCGCCATCAGGCCGAGCGTACCGTCGCCGGCCTCCAGCAGGACGTTGGACAGGATCGGGATCGTGTTGCGCCGCTCAACGACACTTTGCACATGCGCGAGAGACTTCAAGAGGGCGCCACGCTCGATGGTAAGTTTCATGACATTTCGGAGCTTTCACAAGAGACTGGAGCGCTGGCCCGCCGGGCCGACTGGCGGCGTCCGCCGGCCCATCCACGGCGACGGGAAAATCCGTCGGACAGGGCCGGCGAAGGCCGCACGAATCATCCGCGTACTATAGCAAAAGCCCTTGAAAAGGTAAGCAAATTGCACGCCCGCACGGAGCCGTAAAATGGCCGATTCCCGCGCTTTCCACAGCCCTTCGCCCTCAGGCCTCGAGCATCCGACGCAGCAGATCGACATCCTCCGCAAAACCGGCATCGGAGACGCGCAATTCCTCCACTTTGCGAACGGCGTGCATGACGGTGGTGTGGTCGCGTCCCCCAAACTTGCGGCCGATTTCCGGCAGCGAACGCGGCGTCAGCAGCTTCGACAGATACATGGCGACCTGGCGGGGACGCGCCACGCCGCGGGAGCGCCGCGCGGAATGCATGTCCGATACCTTTATATTGAAATGCTCCGCTACCCGCTTCTGGATCTCCTCGATCGTCACGCGGCGATCATTGGCTCGCAGCAGATCGTGCAGGAGATCCTGCGTCGTCTCGAGCGTGATCGGACGACCGACGAGGGTGCCTTGTGCGGCAATTCGATTGAGAGCCCCTTCAAGCTCGCGAACGTTGGAGGTGATCTTGTGGGCAAGGAACTCCAGCACCTTCACGGGAATCTCGCTGTTCATCTTTTCGGCCTTGGCCTGAAGGATGCCCAGCCTCAATTCGTAGGTGGTCGGGTGGATGTCGGCAACGAGCCCCCAGCCCAGCCGCGACTTCATGCGCTCTTCCATTCCCTCGAGGTCCGAAGGCGACTTGTCGGCCGACACGACCACCTGATGGTTCTGGTCGACCAGCGCATTGAACGTGTGGAAGAACTCCTCTTGGGTCGAATCCTTGCCGCTGATGAACTGCACGTCGTCGATCATCAGCACGTCGACCGAGCGGAACTGTTCCTTGAACGCCATGGTGTTCTTGTCGCGCAGGGCGCGCACGAACTGATACATGAATTTTTCGGCCGACAGGTAGATGACGCGGCGCTCCGGGTTCCGCTTGCTGATATGCCAAGCGATCGCATGCATCAGATGGGTCTTGCCGAGACCAACGCCCCCGTAAAGAAACAGGGGATTGAAAGGCACCGTAGGCGAATCGGCAACCCGATAGGCCGCCGCGTAGGCCAACTCGTTCGATTTTCCGACGATGAAATCCTCGAACGTACACCGAGGATCAAGCGACGCGACCAGCATGCTCTTGGCGAGTTCGGCGGTACCGGCCTCGGTACGGCCGCCCTCCGTCGCCTTGGACATTGTCTCGCCTGTCGAAGGCCGGGGGTCGTCCGCCGGCCTCGCCCCCGCTTCGACGATCAGTTCGATGCCGCGGACCGATGGATCTTCGGCGACCCACAGGGCCAAGAGACGGTCCGTGTAGTTGGCCCCGATCCAATCCCGAATGAAACGGGTGGGGACCGCCAAATGCAGCTCATGGCCGCGCCGACCGACCAACGTCAGCTTCTTCAGCCAATTGCGAAAGGCCGCCTCACCGAACTCAATGCGGAGCCGACCGCGGACGCGAGCCCACTGGGTTTGCAGCTCGTTGCTGATCTGCTGGCCGGCCATCGCACGTCCCGCCTCAGTCCTGTGCCCAAGGTAGGCCGGCCGCCTTCCACCCTGCCTTGCGCCCGCGGTGCCGTTCTGCATCGACTTGCCCCTCGAACCCTTCTGCGACGTTGTAGCAACTGCGGTACCCCGCATCGGTCATCGCTTCGGCCGCCGCGCGGGACCTCGCACCAGACCGACAGATGAACAAGAGCGGCGTGTCGAGCGACGGCACAGCCCTGCGGATCTCGTCAGCAAACGTCGGATTGGCCTGCATGGCCGGATAGATCTGCCACGCGATGAAGATCGCTTTTTTTCCAATCTTATTGAGATCGGGGATGCCGACGAAGGTCCACTCGGGACGCGTGCGCACATCGACCAACTGCGCGGATGAATCCGCTTTCAGCATCTCCCATGCCTCGGCCGGCCGTAGTTCCCCTGCATAGGCCATCCGTAACGAGTCCTCCAACGACAACCCCCACGATCCCGTGGATCTACAACGAGCTGTCGTCCCAGCGGACGGATCCTCGCTCCACCACCACCTGCTTCGACCAGATGGGGGCAGGGAGTTATATTTGGCGTTTCCTGCCGACTCTCAACAATCCCGAAGCAACAAGGCCAGGAATTATTTGATTTTTATTTCCAGACCACGCGCTAAGGTTTCCCCTAATCTTTAGTAAGGGAAGTCTACTCGCGGTCAGGAAAGGTGGCAACATGATCGAAAAGAGAACGCAAAAAAAAGTGCACATTTGCCCCAACCGCGCGCGATGCCGCGAGCCGAGGCATGACGTCGCTCGCGTCTCCACGTCGACAAATTCGAGGAGAGAGCGCCATACAGATTCTGAGCGAGCTTACGAGAGTTTCTTGATCTGCGCTGAAAGGCGCGAGAGCTTTCGCGCGGCAGTATTGCGATGCAGGACGCCTTTGACGGCGCCGCGCTGGATCTCCGGCTGAGCTTCACTGAGCGCGAGCTCCGCCGCCTTCTTGTCGCCGCTCGCGATCGCCGTCTCGACCTTCTTGATATAGCTGCGGACACGACTCGTGCGTGCGCGATTCACGGCAGTCCGCCGCGTCGTCTGACGGATGCGCTTCTTTGCCGACTTGTGATGAGCCATGAAGAAATCTCGCTTCGATCCAGTGGGTTGCCGAGGGCGGCGGGTTATATCTCTGCCTCCATGCGCCGTCAAGCACAGCGCCGCCGGCGTTAACGGTTGCGAAATGTCGGCTGTCGCTTCTCCACGAATGCCTCCATTCCTTCTTTCTGATCGTCGGTGGCGAAGGCCGCATGAAACAGCCGGCGTTCGAAGCGAATGCCTTCTGACAGCGTGGTTTCGTAGGCTCGGTTGACGCACTCCTTCACCATCAGTGCGATCGGCGCCGACATGGCGGCGATCCGGTCGGCCAACTTGATCGCCTCCTCCATCAACTGAGACGCCGGCACGACACGAGCCACCAAGCCCGACCGTTCGGCTTCCGCAGCGTCCATCGTGCGTCCCGTGAGGCACATCTCCATCGCCTTCGACTTGCCGATCAATCTCGTAAGCCGCTGCGTTCCGCCGGCACCCGGCAAGACGCCGATGGTGATCTCCGGTTGTCCGAACTTCGCGTTGTCGGCGGCCAGTATGATGTCGCACATCATTGCCATCTCGCAGCCCCCGCCAAGCGCGTATCCGGCCACGGCTGCAATCACCGGCTTTCGACATTGAGCGAGACGTTCCCATCCGCGCGTGATGAAATCCGTCCGATAAACATCGACGAAGCTTCGATCTTTCATCTCCTTGATGTCGGCACCGGCAGCGAACGCCTTGTCGCTCCCGGTAATCACGACGGCGCCGATCCCAGGATCGCCCTCCATCTCATCGAGAGCCGAGCCGAGCTCTGCAACCAGCGATTCGCACAGCGCATTCAGCGCCTTCGGGCGATTGAAGGTGATGATCCCGACGCGACCTTTCTTCTCGACGATGATGTCTTGATAGGGCATGGCACAACCTATTGTTCCGGATTTGAGGAAAGCGCCGTTCTATTGCGGCGACAGCGAATAGTGAACGATCAGTCCCTGTGCATCTTGTATCAGCTCGAGGCGCAGGCGCTCACCACCTCGGCGAAACTCCGTCTCGCTCTCGGGCGTCCAGCCAAGTTGGGGAAGTGTCTCGCGATAGAAGTCGAGCACCTGGTGTCTCGTCAGATCGCCGCGGGCAAATGCTTCGACGATGCGACCGCCGGCCGTATCAAAGCTGACACCTGTACTGGTGTCCTCCGCAAGACCGGGTACAAGAGGCAGATCCTCCAGTCGTGAGAGGAATCCGTCGGCCGCATCCGCGGCAGCAATGGCAACCATTGCCGCAAGGCTTGCGAGACTAGCCGTCAGGCTCGCGCGCAAGAACTTCCGCCGGCAAATCCTCAGATGTTGCATGGCCGCGTATCTACCTCAGCGCTGTCGATTGGGACAATAGAAAGTCGAACGGCCGGATTGCACGATGCGGCGAATGCCGCCGGCCGTCGACGCATCGCACCTGCAGCCCGGACAGGATTGTCCTTCGCGCTCATAGACCGCCCAGTGATGCTGGAAGTACCCGAGCTCTCCATTCGTCCGGACGAAGTCGCGCAAGGAGGAGCCTCCGGCCGCAATCGCATCCTCCAGCACGCGCTTGATCGCCGCCGCAAGCCGCTCGGCCCGCTCGCCTTGCACCGTACGCGCAATCCGGCGCGGCGAGATGCCGGCGTGGAACAGGCTCTCCGAGGCATAGATGTTGCCGATACCGGCAACGACACGCTGATCGACGATCGCCGCCTTGATCGGCGTCTTCTTGCCCTTGAGAGCGGCGGCCAGCACCGGCCCATTGAAATTGTTGCCGAGCGGCTCAGGCCCCAGCGCAGACAGCAAGGGGTGGCGGTCAAGCGCACCGGCCTCCACCAGATGCATGAAGCCGAAGCGCCGGGCATCGTTGAAGCGGATCGCCGTCCCATTGTCGGTCTCGAAGATGACGTGGTCGTGGAGGTCAAACTCGGCCACGGGCGCCGCCCCAACCACCATGCGGCCGGACATGCCGAGGTGCGCCAGTATCACGTTGTCGTCGTCCAGGTGAATCAGGATGAATTTCGCGCGCCGATATACCCGATCGATTCGGCGTCCCCGCAGCCGATCGGCAAATCGAGCCGGCAACGGAAACCGCAGATCGGGTCGCCGCTGGATGACACGACGCAGGCGGCGCCCTTCGAGCGTGGCCGCGAGGCCGCGGCAGACTGTTTCTACTTCAGGGAGTTCCGGCACGATATCGACTTCCGCATGAGGGCACGCCCCAGCGTAGCGCGTCACAGGCGCAGACGCTATGTTGCGCCTCATGGCCCCATCAGACCCGCCTGGTTCCGCCGACCGAGATACCGTCGACTTCGGGTTCCGCACCGTCGCCACCGGCGAAAAACCCTCGCTCGTGCGCGGCGTGTTCGAAAGCGTGGCCGGACGCTACGACCTCATGAACGACCTGATGTCAGGCGGAATTCATCGATTGTGGAAGCGGACGATGGTCGATTGGCTGCGGCCGCGCGCAGGACAGCTGTTCCTGGACGTCGCAGGAGGAACCGGCGACGTCGCATTTCGCATCTTCGACCGCATCGAGGCCGCAGGTCCCCTCGGCGACACACGGATCGCCGTCTGCGACCTGACGTCGGCGATGCTGGCCATCGGCCGCGACCGCGCCCTGGATCGGGGCATTTTTCACGGCATTGAATGGATCAACGGAGATGCCGAACGCCTGCCCTTCGCCGACCGGACTTTCGACGTCTACACGATCGCCTTCGGGCTGCGCAACCTCACTCACATTGACGACGCGCTGAGCGAAGCGCATCGCGTCCTCAGGCCGGGTGGGCGGTTTCTATGCCTGGAGTTCAGCCACGTCGCGCTGCCAATACTTGACCGACTCTATGATCTCTATTCTTTCCGGATACTGCCGGCGCTCGGCGAAATCGTGGCACAAGATCGCACCGCCTATCAATACCTAGTAGAAAGCATCAGGCGCTTCCACAAGAAGGAAGAGCTCGCACGGCGACTCGCGCTCGCCGGCTTCGCTCACGCCGCAGTCCGCGACCTTACCGGTGGCATCGCCGCACTTCATTCGGCTTGGCGCCTCTGATCACCGAGCGATGTCCCGGGTGCTGCGCAATATTCTTCGCCTGTTGACGATTGCCCGCACGCTTCAGCGTCATGGGGCGCTCGAATCCCTGCAGCCGATCCTCGAAGGTTCCGGCCTCGCGCCGGCGATCCTGCGTTTCGCCCGATTGTTGACCCGCCCGCGCCTCCGGATCGGGACTGCGAGTCGCCCCGGACAGCGTCTGGCCGCCGCACTCTTCGAGTTGGGGCCGGCCTTCATCAAATTCGGGCAGATGCTTTCAACGCGCGCGGATCTGCTCGGCGAGGATATTGCCGCAGACCTCTCGCTGCTGCAGGACCGTCTGGAGCCGTTTTCGGCCACGGCCGCCCGGCAGACGATCGAGCTCGAGCTCGGAGCTCGCATCGACGAGCTGTTCGTCGAGTTCGACGACACGCCCATCTCGGCGGCATCGATCGCGCAGGTCCACTATGCAACGGTGGCGCAGGATGTCGGCACCGAGGCCGCCCAGGTCGCAGTGAAGGTGCTGCGCCCAGGAATCGAGCGGGCTTTTGCCCGGGATATCGACCTGATGCGCTGGCTGGCCCGCCTGGTCGAGCGTACACAACCCAAGCTGCGCCGACTAAAGCCCGTCGAGGTCGTCGAGACCTTCGCCGAAACGGTCCGCATGGAAATGGATCTGAGGCTCGAGGCCGCTGCTGCCGCGGAACTGGCGGAAAACTTCGCCGGCGATCCGACCTACCACGTTCCGGCCATCGACTGGCAACGCACGGCCCGCCGCGTGATGACGCAGGAACGCCTGACCGGGATTCCGATGGACGATCGGGGAGCCCTGGTCGCCGCGGGTCATGACATCGATCTGGTGCTCGCCAAGGCAGCCGCCATTTTCTTCAAGCAGGTGTTTCGCGACGGCTATTTCCACGCCGATCAGCATCCCGGCAACATGTTCGTGGCACCGGACGGCAACATCGGGGCCGTCGATTTCGGCATCATGGGGCGCTTGGACCGCAAGACGCGCTACTACTTGGCAGACATGCTGCTCGCCTTCATCGAACGCGATTACCGGCGCGTCGCCGAAGTGCATTTCGCGGCCGGCTACGTGCCCGCCTCGCAGCCGATCGAGACTTTCGCCCAGGCCTGCCGTTCGATCGGCGAGCCGATCTTTGGCCGACCGCTCAATCAGATCTCGTTTGCCCGGGTCCTGGGCCAACTGTTCCAGATCGGCGAGGCGTTCGATATGGAGGTTCAGCCCCAGCTGCTGCTGCTGCAGAAGAACATGCTGATGGCCGAGGGCGTCAGCCGCCGGCTCAATCCCGATCTCAACATCTGGACATTGGCGCAGCCCTTGATCGAAAGCTGGATGCGCGAGAATCGGGGTCCGGAAGCCCGAATCCGCAATGCCGCCGACGACCTCCTGCACACCGCGGAACACCTCCCGACACTGTTTTCGAACCTGGACAGGATGGCGGCGCGGTTGGCGGATCGCGGCGCATGGCCCAACGCCGACACCATCGCAGACCTCGGCCGGCGACAGGATATGACCGGACGCTGGCTGGTGATTCTCTCGGTCGCCATCGCCGTCCTAGCCTTCGCCCTGCTGGCCGGTCTTTGAGGGGGCGGAGCAGGGGGACGCCGGGTTACGAGCGTGTGGATCTCTGCGACTCGTTTCCGCGCGTGCCCAGGGGGCACGGTGGATGCCGCATTCCGTCTTGTTCGTACCCGCCCAGCGGCCGGCACGCGTTGGCACGTCATTCTCCACGCGGGACGTGCAGGGGGCGCAGCCGATCGACAGGTAGCCCTGCGCCACCAACGGATGCCGTGGAAGATCTCTGGCCCGGAATTCCGCGGCTACCTGCGCCAGGGACCATTTCGCCAGCGGATTGATCTTGAAGCGCGAATCGATGGCTTCTATGGTCTGGAGGTCGGCGCGCTGTCCGCTCTGAAAGCGCTTGCGGCCGGTGATCCATGCATCCATGCCGGCCAGCGCCCGCTCTAACGGCAGCACCTTGCGGAGATGGCAGCACGCATCGGGATTCCTCTCCCACAGCCGACCATCGGGATCTGTTGACGCCAATGCCGCAGCCGGCGGTTGAACCCATCGGACGTCGGTAAGGCCCAGATGTGCCGCGAGCCGATCTCGATACGCGATGGTCTCGGGAAAATGCTTGCCCGTATCCAGGAAGATCACCGGCGTGTTCGGGTCGATCTCTGCGACCAAAGCCAGGATGAGGGCGGACTCCGCTCCGAAGGACGAGACAACGGCAATACGGCTGCGAAATTCGAGTCTGAGCATCGCCCGCAGCAACGGCTCGGCCGCCAGATGCCCATAATGCTGTTGTAAGCACGCGATCCTTGCTTCGGATCCTTCCGCGTCGGGACGCGCCGACGCGCCGACGATTGCCGTCTCGCCACCCGACATGATGATATGTCCGACTGGTCGGGAGACGGGATCAATAGGCCCAGCGAGCGGCGCAGACCGGCGAGATGCTGTCATCGCCCGTCTGCGCTGCCGGCTGAAGTTCGACCTCCGTCGTTCGAGCTGCGGCCACATCGGCAGCACCGATGCTTTGCTCGTCAGTCTCGCCGGCTGGATCCGGGCATTGGATCGATGGATTGAGCATTCGACGCACTCCTCGGCCAAGGTTGTCGGGCCCACGGAGCGCATCCGTGGCGCTTTAGCGAAGGGTGACGCGGTCGCAAGCTGCCCAATCAAATCCCGCGGGTCCGTTTCAGCGGCCGGACCAGACCAAAACCAAAAACCCGTCGCAGCGTTGGCTGGGACGGGTCACGTCGCCGCTTTAGCTGCATTTGTTAAGCGCCCGCAAGCTGGATGCTCAAATCGGCGCTAGATGTGTAGAAAAACACACGATTCATGCTGTTGTCAACTTCGAAATGACACCAAACGTTCAATCATTGCAGGAGTCGGACCCATTCGACAACGCGGCCCGGCGGCGCCTAGCCTTTGGACATGGAAAGCAGGTAGTATTCGCCGCATGCTGGCTGGCAAGCGCCTTTTGCTCATCGTGTCCGGCGGAATCGCCGGCTATAAGTCGCTCGAACTCATCCGCCGCCTGCGGGAGCGCGGCGCGGTCGTCCGCTGCATTCTGACCGCCGGCGGGGCACAGTTTGTCACCCCCCTCTCGCTGGCTTCCCTCAGTGAAAACAAGGTCTACACGGACCTCTTCTCGCTGACCGACGAGAGCGAGATGGGTCACATCCGCTTGACGCGCGAGGCAGACCTCGTGGTCGTGGCCCCGGCAAGCGCCGATCTTCTGGCCAAGATGGCGCATGGGATGGCCGACGATCTCGCCACCGCCACCCTGCTGGCCACCGACAAGCCGGTCCTCGTTGCCCCGGCCATGAACGTGCGCATGTGGCATCACGCGGCAACCCAGGCCAACCTGGCGTTGCTGGCGAGCCGCGGCGTGCACAGCGTTGGCCCGACCGAAGGTCCCATGGCCTGCGGCGAGTTCGGCCTCGGCCGAATGGCCGAACCGGCGGATATCCTGGCAGCGATCGAGGTCCAACTGGGGGGCGGGCCGCTGCGCGGGCGGCGCGCTCTGGTGACCAGCGGCCCAACGCACGAACCGATCGATCCCGTGCGCTTCATCGGCAACCGCTCGTCCGGGCGCCAGGGACATGCCATTGCCGCGGCCCTGGCGCGGCGAGGCGCTCAAACGGTCCTGGTCTCGGGGCCGACGGCCGAGCCGGACCCGCCGGGCGTGACCGTTCACCATGTCGAGACGGCGCAGCAGATGTTCGAGACATGCCATGCCGCCTTGCCGGTCGATGTCGCCATCTGTGCCGCTGCCGTCGCGGATTGGAGAACCGCCAATCCGGCACCGCAGAAACTCAAGAAGGACAAGGGCAAACCGCCGTCCATCGAATTGGCACCCAATCCCGATATCCTGGCTGCGCTAGCCTCGGCCGGTAACGCACGGCCGCAACTTGTTGTCGGCTTTGCGGCCGAGACGAACCGGATCGTCGAGAACGCGACCGCCAAGAGGGCCGCCAAGGGCTGTGACTGGATCGTCGCCAATGACGTGTCGCCGCAGAGCGGCACGTTCGGCGGCGGAGAGAACACAGTCCACATGATCTCCGCAGACGGCGTCGAGCACTGGCCCAGGCTTTCGAAAGTCGAGGTCGCCGAGCGCCTTGCCGACCGGGTCGTCCAGCATTTCGCGGCGCTGGCTTGACCTTCAATCGCGTCATCATTCCCGTGCTGCGCCTGCCACATGCCGAGGGCCTGCCCCTGCCCAGCTATGCGTCGCCGCATGCGGCCGGCCTGGATCTTGTTGCCGCGCTGTCGACAGACCTGGTGCTGGTGCCCGGCGGTCGCGCCCTGGTTCCGACCGGTATCGCCATTGCTTTGCCGCCGGACCTCGAGGCGCAGGTGCGGCCCCGGTCCGGATTGGCCCTCAAGTCCGGCATCACCGTCCTCAACAGCCCCGGCACGATCGATTCCGACTATCGCGGCGAGATTGGTGTAATTCTGGTGAATCTGGGCGAGGATTCCTACAGGGTGCAGCGGGGCGATCGCATTGCGCAGCTGGTGATCGCCCCGCTCGTCCGGGCGACCTGGGCCGTGACCGAGCGTCTGCCGTCGAGCGAGCGCGCCACCGGCGGTTTCGGCTCGACCGGGACATCGATCGGATCCGCAGGCTGACGGACGTGGACTTCACCGACGCTCAATTCGAACGCTATGCGCGCCATCTGATCCTCGACGAGGTCGGCGAGGAGGGCCAGGCGCGTTTGCTCGCGTCTCGGGTCTTGATCGTCGGGGCCGGCGGGCTGGGCGCGCCGCTACTGCTCTATCTGGCAGCAGCCGGGGTCGGCACCCTCGGAGTCATTGACGACGACGTCGTCGAGCTGTCCAACCTGCAGCGGCAAGTGATCCACACCACCGACCGGCTCGCCCTGCCCAAAGTGGTAAGTGCGGCCGCCATGCTGGCACAGATCAATCCAGACGTGCGGGTCGTCCCGATCCAGGCCCGCCTCACGGCCGAGAACGCCAAGTCGATCATTCCGGACTATGATCTGGTGGCCGACGGAAGCGACAACTTCACCACCCGGTTCTTGCTGAACGACGCCTGCTTTTTGCTGCACAAGCCGTTGGTTTCCGCCGCCCTGCTCCGCTTCGACGCCCAGATCTCGACCTACAAGGCCTATCTGGGCGAGTCGCATCCCTGCTATCGCTGCCTGTTCCCGGAACGGCCGCCAGACGACCTCATTCCGCGCTGCGAACAGGCCGGAATCCTGGGAGCGCTTGCCGGCACGGTCGGTTCGCTGCAGGCAACCGAGGTGTTGAAGGAGTTGTTGGGCATCGGCGACAGCCTTTCCGGCCGTCTCCTGATCTATGACGCGCTCGCCGCTTTATTCCGGAACATCAGGATCAAGCGCGATCCGGCCTGCGCCCTCTGCGGCCCGCAAGCGACGATCACGGATATCCGCACTCCCGGATAGGAACAAATCCAGCCTTGGCATGAAACAGGACTGCCAAGCGGCAGTGGCCATTCTGGACTCGCGGTTGCTGCTCGATGCGGCCGATATGCCATTGTCTACGGGCATTTAGAGTATTGCCAATACTTGTTGCCCTTTTTTTGTCACGAGGACAAAGTTAACAGCCGTCTATTCTTGCGGTCGTAAGTTGGTTCACCTTGGAGGTTCCCGGATGAGTATGTCCATCAAATGGATTGCGACAGTGCTGGCACTTGTGGGTGGCTTGGCACTTGCTGCTTGCGAAGAGAAGAAAGAGGAGACCGGCACAAGCACGACCGGGTCGACGACAGGAACGACGGGCTCTACGACCGATTCCTCGACGACCACGACCACGGATCCGGCACAGAGCGGCGGAACGAGCACGACCGGCAACTAGTCGCGACATACGTACCAATTTGCCTTTGCAGCGTTAGGTCGCGCAAGGCTCTGTTTTACGATCGGGTTCGTCCCGGAGAGTCGGAATTCGAAGAGGCATCCGCCGTTGGCGGATGCCTCTTTTGCTAGCGGCGCGCTGATCAGAACATCGATTCGAGAACGCGGTCGGGCGGCTTGTGGCCATCGGCAAAGGTCTTGATGTTGATGATCACTTTCTCACCCATGTCGATCCGCCCTTCGATCGTGGCAGATCCCATGTGGGGGAGCAGAACGACATTGTTGAGTTTCAGCAGTTTCGGGTTCACGGCCGGCTCGTGCTCGAAGACGTCGAGACCGGCACCAGCCAGCTGCCCCTTCTCCAGCATCCGCGTCAGGGCATTCTCGTCGATGACTTCGCCGCGCGATGTATTGACGATATAGCAATGCTTCTGAAGTAGCTGCAGGCGCCGCGCGGACAACAGGTGGTAGGTAGCGGGCGTATGGGGGCAATTGACCGAGATGATATCCATACGCGCCAGCATTTGATCCAGGCTTTCCCAGTAGGTCGCCTCGAGATCCCGCTCGAGGTCGGGATGAACGCGGCGGCGGTTGTGATAATGGATCGCGAGACCGAAGCCGCGGCCGCGGCGGGCCACGGCGCTTCCGATCCGACCCATCCCGATGATTCCCAGGCGCTTGCCCCAGATACGATGTCCGAGCATGAACGTGGGACCCCAGCCCTGCCACTCTCCGGAGCGAATCAGACGCTCGCCCTCGGCGAGCCGCCGGGGGACCGAAAGAATCAACGCCATGGTCATGTCGGCGGTATCCTCGGTCAAGACGCCCGGCGTGTTGGTGACGGTGATGTTGCGCTGCCGCGCCGTCTTCAGGTCGATATGGTCGACCCCAGTACCGAAGTTGGCGATGAGTTTCAGCTGCGGCCCGGCCTGCGACAAGACAGCGGCGTCGATATTGTCGGTCACCGTCGGGACGAGGACCACGGCGGTGCGCACGGCTTCGACCAAATCCGCCTGACTCATCGGCCGGTCGTCGAGATTGAGCCGAACGTCAAACAGCTCCATCATCCGTGTTTCGATGACGTCCGGCAGCTTTCGGGTGACGATGACAAGCGGCTTGGTCGGCATCAGGCTGGCCCTTGCGGTCATTGGGGGCCGCGGCGCGCGGAAACGAACCCCACCGAGGCGAGGTTTTTGCCATAGCAAGCCGCCTCCGGCTTGTCCAGGGAATGGCCGACATCTGCTTGACGACGGCCCTCGCGGCAATTAGGTGATCGGGACTCGCGAAGGACGACCGGTTTCCATCGATTTGATGTCCCTCTGCAAATTTGCCCGCGCCCTAGCGCTTTTCCTGCCGATGGCGGGCGCTCCGATTGCAGGCGGCGGGGAGCCGGTGTGGGCGCAGGGTGTGGGCAGTGAGACCCAGCTGCCGATCCCCCGTTTCGTCTCGCTCAGATCCGATGAAGTGAACTTGCGTGCGGGACCAAGGACGACATACCCGGTCGAATGGGTCTATGTGCGTCGAGACCTGCCGGTCGAGATAGTCGCCGAGTTCGACGTATGGCGGAAGATCCGCGACTGGCAGGGGACCACGGGTTGGGTGCACCAGAGCATGTTGGCAGGCAAGCGCACCGTCCTCATCACCGGCGGCGACCGAGACCTGCGGCGCGAACCCGCAGAGTCGGCTCCGATCGTTGCCCGGCTGGCTTCCGGCGTGATCGGGCGATTGCTGGAATGCGACGAATCCTGGTGCCGAATCGAGGCGGCGAACTATCGCGGTTGGCTCAGGCAGGAAGAATTCTGGGGAACCTACCCGAACGAGACGATCGAGTAGCCCGTCGCCCTTACTCGGTCCAGTTAGTCAAAATCCTGTGCGAGCGCGGTGCGAACAGACTCCGGCATAATCACCATATGACCGTAGGCCGGGTGCGTGAAACCGACCACGACCTGACTGTCCGGGGCACGGAACTTGGCAATCTGGACCGGCGTGAAGGGGAAATGCACGAACTGCACGGCCGATGCCTTGCCCTCGCCGCTGGTCCGATCGACATCCGCTTCCGGCATGCCTTTGATGAACTCGTCGGCGACCCGGATGAATGCCGTATTCTCGACGCCGCCCAAACGGCTGAGGAACATCTTCCGGCGAATGGGATCGTCGATCTCGAACAGGATCGTCGCGACCAGTTCGCGGCCGTTGGGAATGAGCGGGTTGTAGGCTTTGAGCTCATCCGCTATCTGCGCTTCGCCCCCTTTCTCGATGTACAGCATCTCCTGCACCTGCAGCCACATGCTGTCGTAATCTTCGAAGTGGAACGTCGCGACGGGCCCGACCTCGAGTCGACGATGCATCTTTTTCGCGACCGCGGCCTGGCGGCGAGCCATGCGGACTTTGCCGTACTCGGCGGCCGGTAGGAGGTCGGCCGGGGTGATTTCTCGCTTCGTCGTCATGTTGCCGCTCCGCCGGCCATCAGAACTGATGCAACCCATAGGCGCGCGCGAACAATTCGATCGGATGAAATGGGGTCGGCGCGCCGCCGGCCAACCCCTCTACGCCCTGGCCGATATGAATGCCGGCCAGCGGACATTCGGACGCCAGATATGGCTTGCCGCTATCTGCGGCCTGGCGAGCCACAGGCCGTCCAACCTTGAGAGCCGTTTCGAAATTGCCCTTCATGACGCCCCAGGAACCGCCATGGCCGGAGCAGCGCTCTATCACGGTGAGCTGGGCACCGGGGATGAGACGCATCATTTCGGCTGCCTTCTGCCCCATGTTCTGGGCTCGCGCGTGGCAGGCGATATGCAGCGCCACCCCGCCGTCGAGAGGCTGCAATCCCGGCGCGAGGCCTTCGCGCTTCGCGATGTCGACGACGTACTCGGTGATATCGAAGGTTGACTCGGAAAGACGCTTGACAGCCGCGTCCTGCGGCAAGATGAGGGGCCATTCGAACTTGAGCATCAGAGCGCAGGATGGCACCAGCGCCACCACGTCGTAACCTTCGTCGATCCAGGAGACGAGTTCGGCACTGATACGTCGCGCACTGTCGGCCACACGCGCAATGTCACCCTGCTCCAATTGCGGCATTCCGCAGCAGGCAGGGTAGACAACCTCCACATCGATCCCGTTCTTCGCCAGCACGGATCGTGCGGCGCTGCCGATCGGCGGATTGTTGTAGTTTGCAAAGCAGGTGGCGTAGAGCACGGCCTTGCGGCCATACCCGGGCGCGTCCCGATTGATCTCCGGCTTCTCTTCCAAGGCATGCAGAGCGAGCGTCTTCCCATGAAACATGGGCAAGTCGGCCCGACGATCGACGCCGGCGATCTTCTCGGCCAGCGACCGAGTCAGGCGGTTCTCCGGGCGTGCGGCCCAATTGGCTATGGGTGCAGCGAGACTTGCTAACTTTCCATTGCGATCGGTTTCGGTCAACTCCCGCTGAAGACGCGATACCTCGCCCCGCTTCAATTCCGCTGCCCGGTAGCGAAGCATCAAGTGAGGAAAGTCGAGGTTGAACTCGTGCGGCGGCACATAGGGACATTTCGTCATGAAGCACATGTCGCACAACGTGCACGCATCGACGACAGGCTTGAAACCGGTGCTGTCGACGGAGTCCAGTTCTCCCGATGCCGAATTGTCTATGAGATCAAAGAGCCGCGGAAAGCTGTCGCACAGATTGAAGCACCGTCGGCAGCCGTGGCAGATGTCGAAGACCCGGCGGAGCTCCGCATCAATCTCCTCGGGATCATAGAAGGCCGGATCTTCCCAAGCGATGGGGTGTCGGACGGGCGGCTCGAGACTGCCCTCGCGCATGACGACCTCTACCCGTCGAATCTGCTGAGCGCTCTCCTGCAGAGAGCGATATCCATGTCACAAGGGCCTCCGGGTGGGAGCAGGAGCGCCCACCCGTCCACGGCGAAACTGCAGCCCGAGCCTAGGGCACCCTAGCTCAGCGTTTGCAGCGCCTTCTGGAACCGTCCGGCATGAGACTTTTCGGCCTTTGCCAGGGTTTCGAACCAGTCCGCAATCTCGGCAAAGCCCTCTTCGCGAGCGGTGCGCGCCATGCCCGGGTACATATCGGTGTATTCGTGGGTCTCGCCCGCGATTGCAGCCTTCAGGTTCTGCTCGGTCGATCCGATCGGCTCGCCTGTCGCCGGGTCACCCACGGTTTCCATGAATTCAAGATGGCCATGGGCATGGCCGGTTTCGCCTTCGGCCGTCGACCGGAACACGGCGGCGACATCGTTGTAGCCTTCGACATCGGCCTTCTGAGCGAAGTAGAGATAGCGCCGGTTGGCTTGGCTTTCGCCAGCGAACGCGGCCTTGAGATTGTCCAGGGTTCTCGAACCTTTCAATGGCGCCATGCGACGTTACTCCTTACCTGATCCGGACTGAACAAATAGCGATCGAGATTCCGCATACCCTCAGTGAAATTTTGGGTAAATGTGCCTCGAAACAATTCGCTCGTCAAGATATTAGAGGAATTCCAACGAAGGTTGATGCCATGTTCTCAGGGAATCATGATTCGTTCGGAGTAACCCGAACGACGACGTCGACCCGACTGACTCGTGTCCCAACCGGCGGCGCCGGAATCCGCGCGAGCTCGACCTGTTCGCCCGGAATGTCTTCCAGCCTACCTTCGGATTCGAAGAAGAAGTGATGGTGGTCGCTGATGTTGGTATCGAAATAGGACCGCCCGGGTTCGACGACCACCTCGCGCAGAAGCCCATGGCCGGTGAATTGATGCAGCGTGTTGTATACCGTCGCCAGCGACAATCGTACCTTCGCCGCCTGGGCTTCGCCATGAAGTTGCTCGGCAGTCACGTGCCGGTCGCCGGCGTCGAACAGCAGGCGAGCCAAGGCCAGCCGCTGACGCGTGGGACGCAGCCCCACCGATTTCAGACGCTCAAGCACCGCACCAAAAGGCCTCAGCATCGACATCGATCCAATATAGAGGCAATCAGGCGAGAAATAAAGCCCACACAACCATAGGCTAGGATGTTGTCTGGAAGGAATAAAAGGAATTTCCCGCGACTCTTAATCACCTGTTCGGATACGCTCGACGAGTTGTTTTACGGTCGGTATGAAGCCATTCGCATAAAATGGGTCGTCTTTGAACCGAAAGGCATTGTGACCCGCGAACATTAATTGGTTCTCCGTGTCGTCGGAGTGACTGATCTTTTGCAGGGTCTTTTGGATACAATAGGATCTCGGGTCGGCCTTCTTGCCGGTGGTGCCCTGCTCATTCTGCGCCCAGTTCGAGAACAAGCAGGCGCTGAGGCAACCCATGCAGTTGATCTGATCCGTCAGGATTTCGTTGGCCTTTCCCGGAGTCACGAAGACGAGCGTCGAGTCCGGAGTTCGCAACGCTTCGGTATAGCCCCTTGCAATCCACTCCGAGGCACGCAGCTTGTCCGCCGCCGTGAGATAGACGATGCGGCCACGCGCACCGACCGGGAACGGCCATTCGTGCTCGCCGACAGGCGTCGAACTATACGCCACCTGGCGCTCCGATCGCTCGCGCAGTTCCTTGACGAAAGGATTGCTGACAGCCGAGGAGTAAAATCCGGTGGGGCTGAAGCGGTTCAAAAAAACTTCGCCCTCATCCAGCGTGAGCAGACGGTGCTTCCATTCCGTCGATATCGGGCTTTCCTGCGTCAGGAGAGGGCGCGTGCCAAACTGGAAGGCGATTGGCCCGATATCCGGATCGTCGAGCCAGTCCAACCACTCGCGCAGATACCATACGCCGCCGGCCATGAA
The DNA here is from genome assembly GCA_050180895.1 of Dongiaceae bacterium. Lineage (GTDB taxonomy): Bacteria > Pseudomonadota > Alphaproteobacteria > Dongiales > Dongiaceae > JBGPEQ01. The sequence continues at coordinate 55,758 of JBFXDS010000008.1, read as the reverse complement.
GATAGGCGTCTCGGCCAATCCGCACTCGTCGCGCATGAACCGCCGGAGTTCGACGACACGAGGAAAGGGTGGCTCGGGTTTCGTCGGATCCTCGCTGTTGGAGAGCCCGTTGTGCCCTCCTGCAAGCCAGGGATCCTCGTAGACCACGCCGCCGAGCCAATCGCGGAACTTGTGATAGGCGCGCTTCCAAAGGGCGCGGAAGGCGCGGGCCGACGAAACGATCGGGTAGTAGTGGACGCCATATTTGGCGCAGATCTCCGCAATCTTGTACGGCATGCCAGCCCCGCAGGTCACACCGTTGATCAGACCCTTGGCACCCTCGAGCACCCCGTGCAGGACTCGCTCCGATGCGGCCATCTCCCACAGCACGTTCATGTGGATACGGCCCTGTCCGTTGGATTGCTCATAAGCAATGCGTGCCTGGTGAACACCGCCGCGGACGGCAAAGGCGACGAGCTCCTCGTGCCGCTCGCGCCGTGTACGGCCGTGATAGGCTTGCGGGATCAGGTTGCCCTGCTCATCGTAGGAATCCGCATTCACGCCCGAGAAGGTGCCGACTCCACCCGAAGCGGCCCAAGCACCGGAGCTTTCGCCGTTGGAAACGGAAATGCCCTTGCCGCCTTCGACCAGCGGCAACACCTCTCGTCCCGAAATCATGAGCGGGTTCAGTGACTTCACACGGCCTCCGGGTCGCTGTCATTGCCGACGCTCAGTGTATTGCGGCCTATATAGACCCGGCAGGCCGGAAAAACCACAGCATGCGCGACCGCCTCAAAACGCATCGATGATCAGGTCCGGACGATCGGTGATGAAGCATTGGGCGCCCCAGGCCGCCAGCTCGACAGCCCGCTGAGGGTCATTGACCGTGTAAACGGCCAGTTCATAGCCGGCTCGACGAATCTCAACGGCCCATCCAGGAGTCAGATGCTGATCCGCGCAATGGACACTGACACAGCCAAGATCGGCAGCCGCCGAGTCCCAATCGACCACATAGTCCCAGAACAGGAGTCCGCGCGGAATCTCAGGCGCTGCGTCACGCGCCGCAGCCAAGCTGATCCGGCTGAAGCTCGACAGCAGCGGCCAAGCCCCGCCGGGAGCCCCGCGGCGGACCACTTCGACGACCGATCTTGCCGTTTCGGCGTCTCGGCCAGGGCAGGGCTTGACCTCGATGTTGACGCGCATATCGAGCTTCGCGAGAAGATCGAGCGCATCGGCCAGTGCCGGGACGCGGGCACCGCGCCATTCGGTCCCGAACCAAGCGCCGGCGTCGAGCAAGCCGACCAGCCCAAAGCTTGCCCCCGCAACCGCTCCCTGTCCCGTCGTGGTCCTGTCCAGCGTGTCGTCATGCATCAAAATGACGACACCATCGCCGGTCAATTTGGCATCGACCTCCACCCACCGGGCACGCCTGGCGGCCGCCTCGCGGATGCCCTCGAGCGTGTTCTCCGGCGCATAGGCCGCGGCTCCGCGATGCCCGATCACTCTGGGCAACTGCGGAGCGGACATGGGGCGATATGCCGGACGCGGCGGGGATCAACCCGAGGCTTCCGCCCTCTTGGCCATGTCCTCGCCGGTCGTCTGATCGACGGCCTTCATGCTGAGCTTGACCTTGCCGCGGTCGTCCATGCCGATGACCTTGACCTTGACGAGATCGCCGACCTTGACGACATCGCCGACCGTTTTCACGCGGTGCGGCGCCAGTTCGCTGATATGCACGAGCCCGTCCCGGCTGCCGAGGAAATTCACGAAGGCGCCGAAATCGACGACTTTGACCACCTTTCCGCTGTAGATGACGCCGATTTCCGGTTCCGCGACGATGCCCCGAATCCAATCGATCGCCGCCTGCGATGCCTTGGCATCGACGGCCGCGACCTTGACCGTCCCATCGTCCTCGATATCGATCTTCGCACCGGTCACTTCGCAAATCTCGCGGATGACCTTGCCGCCGGAGCCGATGACTTCGCGGATCTTGTCCTTGGGGATGTTGATCACGGTGATCCGCGGCGCATTCTGAGACACGGCTTCGCGCGAGGCCAGCATCGCCTTGCCCATCTCGTTGAGTATGTGCAGACGTCCTTCGCGCGCCTGGCCAAGGGCGATCTTCATGATTTCCGGCGTGATCGAGGTGATCTTGATGTCCATCTGCAGCGAGGTCACGCCCTCGGACGTGCCGGCGACCTTGAAGTCCATGTCGCCAAGATGATCCTCGTCACCGAGGATATCCGACAGCACGGCGAATCCTTCATCTTCCTTGATGAGCCCCATGGCGATTCCCGCCACCGCCCGCGGCAGCGGCACGCCCGCATCCATGAGCGACAGCGAACTTCCGCACACCGTTGCCATCGACGAGGAGCCGTTCGACTCGGTGATCTCCGAGACGACGCGGATCGTGTAAGGAAAATCGTCCTTGGCCGGCAGCAGCGGCCGGATCGCCCGCCAGGCGAGCTTGCCGTGACCGATCTCGCGCCGGCCGGGCGAACCCATGCGCCCGACCTCGCCCACGGAATAGGGCGGGAAATTGTAGTGGAGCATGAAATTCTCGCGGTATTCCCCCTCGAGGGCATCGATGATCTGCTCGTCTTCCCCCGTGCCCAGCGTCGCGACGACCATGGCCTGCGTTTCGCCGCGCGTGAAGAGGGCCGAGCCGTGGGCGCGCGGCAGAACGCCGACCTGGGCGGTGATGGGTCGAATCGTCCTGACGTCGCGGCCGTCGATCCGCTGGCCCGTCTTGAGGATATTGCCGCGGACGATCTCGCTTTCCAGATCGTGAAACAGGCGGCTGATCTTCTCGGCCGGAACGGCATCGCTGACCAGGGTTTCGGCTGCCTTGTCGCGCACGGCGCCGATCTTCTCGTACCGCACCTGCTTGATGGTTTCGCGATAGGCCTCGCGGAGTTCGCCCTCGAACTGTTCCCGCAGGCTTTTCGCCGTCGCGCTGATGTCGGGCGGCGTCTCCGGCAGAGTCCAGGGCTCCTTGGCGCACTTCTCGGCCAGATCGATGATCGCATCGATGACCGGACGCATCGACTCGTGACCGAAGGTCACGGCGCCAAGCATCACCTCTTCCGGCAGCTCCTTGGCCTCGGATTCGACCATCAGAACGCCATCCGACGTACCGGCGACGACGAGATCGAGGCTCGATCCCGACGATTCGTCGAGACGCGGATTGAGAACATACTTTCCGTCGACATAGCCGACGCGCGCCGCGCCGATGGGGCCAAGGAAGGGTATGCCCGAAATCGTCAGCGCTGCCGAGGCGCCGATCATGGCGACAATGTCAGGATCATTTTCCAGATCATGGCTGAGAACGGTCGCAATGACCTGCGTCTCGCACCGGAAACTCGGGTGGAAGAGCGGCCGAATCGGCCGATCGATCAGGCGTGAGGTCAGGACCTCCTTCTCGCTGGGTCGGCCCTCGCGCTTGAAAAAGCCGCCGGGAATCTTGCCCGCAGCAAACGTTTTCTCCTGATAGTTGACGGTGAGCGGGAAGAAATCCACGCCCGGCTTCGGCGTTTTGGCGGCAACGACGGTGCACAGCACGATCGTGTCGCCGTAGCTGCAGAGCACGGCTCCATCGGCTTGTCGTGCGACACGGCCGGTTTCCAGGGTCAGCTTGCGGTCCGCCCAATCGATCTCATTACGGTAGATATGGAACATCGCCATTCGGTCCTTTCGGGTAACGGCCGGTCACGTGAGGCCGGACCCGCGCAAGAGGCGGCGACGGACGTCTGCCCGATAGCTTCTCGGCAAGCATTTCCGGACACGATCCAGAAGACCGCGTCCATGAGCATCTGTCCGCCTCTTGCGTCGGCCCGGCATTGCGGCGATCACGCCGGCCGGATCGTGATCGCTTCAGGTACAATGCATCCCGCCCCCGCCACGGCCTACTGCCGCGGGGTTTTGAGTTGCCATCCGATTGTTTATCGACGCAGCCCAAGACGCTGAATCAAATCCTGGTAACGGGCGTCGTTCCTGTTCTTCAGATAGTCAAGCAGGCGCCGCCTTTGGCCGACCATGACGAGCAGCCCACGGCGGGAATGAAAATCCTTTTCGTGGGTCTTGAGATGCTCGGTCAGATTGTTGATCCGCTCGCTGAGCACAGCAACCTGCACTTCAGGCGAGCCGGTATCATTGGGGTTGGTCGCATACTCCTTGATGACCGCCTGCTTGCGTTCCGCGGTGATCGACATCGTTCGTCCCTTTCGGTGTGGCTAGAAGTGAAAAACTCTTACCGGGCGAAGGCCACCGTCCTCGAAACGAGCGAGCGCCACCGGTTTACCGCCGGCCATTGCCCACACGATGCAGCCGCTTTCGAGATGGCCAATGCGTTCCATGTCGAACCGATCGGCAACGCCGACCGCTTGACCGCAACGCAGGCGGTTCGCCTCTGTCTCGGTCAAGGCCAGAGCCGGGATGTCGTCCAGCACGGTCTCAACCGCCAACAGGTGCCCGAAGGCGGCCGGACTATGCCCCAGAGGTGGGAGAGATTCCAGCGAAATCGCTTGCGCCTCGGTAAACCGCCCGACCCTTGTCCGGCGCAGCGCCGACACGTGGCCGACCGTGCCCAAGGCCGCCGCCAGGTCGCGCGCGAGACTGCGGACATAGGTGCCCTTGCCGCATTCCACCTCGAAATCGGCATGGTCTTCGTCCGGACACCCTATCAAGGCGAATCGATGGATCGTTACCACTCGGAGAGCCGGCTCAACGCTCCGTCCTGCGCGGGCCAACGCATAAGCCCGTTGGCCGTTTACGTGCACCGCAGAAAAGGCCGGCGGCCTTTGCTCGATGCGACCGATCATCGGTGCCAATGCCGTGAGGATCTGCGCCCGCGTCGGCCGGATCATGCTGGTGCCGATGACATCGCCTTCGACATCATCGGTCGAGCGCGCCTCGCCCCACCGGACCGTGAAGCGGTAGCACTTCGTATCGTCCATCACGAACGGCACGGTCTTTGTCGCCTCCCCCAGCGCTACCGGAAGAATGCCCGTCGCGAGGGGGTCGAGCGTTCCAGCGTGGCCGGCCTTCGCCGCGCCGGTCGCCCGCCGTGCGATACCCACGACCCGCGCGGAACTCAGACCGGCCGGCTTATCGATAACCAGCCAACCGTGAACAGCGATATCCCGCCGCCTATGCGCCGCCATCATCGTTGCCGCCGCCCCGTTTCACGCCATCGCCCGCCAAGTCGCGAGCGACGCGCGGGTCGTGCAGCAACCGGTCGATCCGACCGGCACGGTCGAAGCTCCGGTCGATTTCGAAGCGAATGCCGGGGGCATGGCGGAGCTTCACCTCCTGAGCCAGCTGCCCGCGAATGTAGCCGGCAGCCCGATTCAGCGCCGCTGCAAGCGGCTCGGCCGATCCATCGCCGAACGGAACGATGTAGGCCGTCGCGTTGCGGAGGTCGGGGCTGATATTCACCTCGGTGACGGTGACCCGCACGCCCTCCAACTCGGGATCCCGAAGGTTTCCCCGTGAAAGTATCCGCACCAGCGCGTGGCGCAGTTCCTCGCCGACGCGAAGCTGTCGCTGGCTTGGGGCACCACTCTCCCGTCTTATCATCCGAAATACCGTTTTTGCGACGAGCATCCGTGCCGTCGCGGAACGTGTCCGCCATCGGCGGCGGCTCGTCGCCGCACGCGCCGATAGCCCGTGATCGCCGCCTCGATCCCGCTATCCGACGGCGACCTGCTCCATTTCGAAACACTCGATCATGTCGCCGGCCTGGATATTGTCGTAGTTTTCGAAGGCCATTCCGCACTCATAGCCTTCCTTGACTTCGCGGACCTCGTCCTTGAACCGCTTCAAGGTCTTCAGGCTTCCCTCGTGGATGACAACGTCATCGCGGAGCAAGCGAACCTTGGCGCCGCGCTTGACGACACCCTCCGTCACCATGCAGCCCGCGACCTTGCCGACCCTGCTGATGTTGAAGACCTCGCGAATCTGCGCATAGCCCAGGAAGCGCTCGCGCAGGACCGGCGCCAGCATGCCCTTGAGGGCCGCGGAGATATCGTCGATGACATTGTAGATGATCGAGTAGTAGCGGATATCGACGCCATCGCGCCGAGCCATCTCGCGCGCCTGCGGATTGGCCCGCACGTTGAACCCGACGATCATGGCGTTGGACGCCCGCGCCAGCGTCACATCGGACTCGTTGATGCCGCCAACCGCCGCATGCAGCACACGCACGGCGACCTCCTCGCCGCTGAGCTTGGTGAGGCTCCCGGTGATCGCTTCGAGCGATCCCTGCACGTCGGACTTGACGACGATCGGCAATTCCTTGCTTTCGCCGGCGGCGATCTTCGAGAACATTTGCTCGAGCGATCCGCGCGCGGAAATCTTGGCTTGGGCCTCGCGCTGCTTCTGCCGGCGGAATTCCGTGATCTGCCGTGCCCGGTTCTCGTTCTCGACCACGACGAATTGCTCGCCCGGAAGCGGCGCGCCCTGGAGTCCGAGCACCTCGATCGGCATCGACGGTCCCGCATCGTTCGCGCTTTCGCCCCGATCGGTAATCAAGGCGCGGACGCGCCCCCATTCCGTGCCGGCAACGAAGATGTCGCCAACGCGGATCGTGCCGCGCTGCACGAGCAGCGTGGCGACAGCCCCGCGACCGCGCTCCAGACGCGCCTCGATCACTGCGCCCATCGCCGGGCGATCGGGGTTTGCCTTGAGCTCTTGAATCTCCGCCTGAAGCAGAATCGCCTCTTCCAGCTTGTCGAGGTTGATCTTCTCCTTGGCGGAAACTTCGACCGTCTGCACCTCTCCGCCCAGCTCTTCCGGCACGATGCCGTGCTGTAAGAGCTCCTGCCGAATACGCTCCGGCTTGGCGTCGGGCCGATCGATCTTGTTGATGGCGACGATGATCGGCACCTGCGCGGCCTTGGCGTGATGAATCGCCTCGATTGTCTGCTGCATGACGCCGTCGTCGGCGGCCACGACCAGAATGACGATATCGGTCAGATTGGCGCCGCGTGCACGCATCTCGGTAAACGCCGCGTGACCCGGCGTATCGATGAAGGTGATTCGCTGACCCGACGGACGCACGACCTGATATGCGCCGATATGCTGCGTAATGCCGCCGGCTTCGTGAACGGCGACGTCGGACTGACGAAGGGCGTCCAGCAGCGACGTCTTGCCATGGTCGACATGTCCCATCACCGTCACGATCGGCGCACGCGGCTTGAGCGTCGCAGGATCATCATCCTGCGCATCCAGGCCGACCTCGATGTCGGCGGCCGCGACACGACGCACGCGATGGCCGAATTCCGTGGCAACGAGTTCTGCGGTGTCGGCATCGAGCGGCTGATTGATCGTCGCCATGACACCCATCTTCATGAGCGCCTTGATGACGTCGCCGCCGCGCTCGGCCATCCGATTGGCCAGCTCCTGCACGGTAATCGTCTCCGGGATGACGACGTCGCGAATCACCTTCTGGCCCTCGGTCCGCAAGACCTGCGCTCGCTGCTTCTCTCTCTCGCGCGCGCGCCGGACGGATGCAAGACTGCGAATCCGTTCCTCGTCACTGTCGTCGAGCGCTTGCACAATGGTCATCTTGCCGGCGCGCCGGCGAGGCTCGCCGCGCCGCACTGCAGCGACCGGCTTTGCCGTGGACAGCTTGCCGCCAGGCCGCTTGGCGCGCGCCGGGGCATCTTCTTCCTCCTCCTCGACAACCGCCAGCTCGTCGACGGGCTTGGTGCCCACCTTGCCCGGTTTGGCAGGGACCACCCCGGCCGGCTTGTCGGACGGGACAGCCACCCCGGCTACCGCCTCAACCGGAGCAGCACCGTCCGGCCGGACTTGCGCCTCGGCCTCGGCCCTGGCGCGATCTTCCGCTTCCTTGCGTCGGATTTCCTCTTCTTCCAGGCGCCGCGCCTCTTCCTCGGCCTGCTTGCGCAGCTCGTCATCCAATACGCGCCGCTGCTCTTCGTCGCGCTTCGCATCCTCGAGCGCACGCAGCCGCGCGGCGCGTTCGCCGGCCGTCAGATGATGCAGCGCGGCCCGCTCTTCCGCGCCGAGATCCTCCTGCGCCAAGATTTCCCCGATGCTGGCGGCATCCGCAGTCACCTCCGTCATGCGGCCGCCGGCACCCGGCGCAAAGGTGCGTTTGCGCTTGACCTCGACGGCGACGGTCTTCGAACGGCCGTGCGGAAAGCTCTGCCGCACCTGGCCGGCGTCGACGGTCTTCTTCAGCTCAAGTCGGCCGGGCCGCGAGAGCTTCAGGGGCTTCTTGGATTCTTCTTCGTTTGTGCTCGTCATAGGCCTTCCGCTCGTTCAACGCGCCTTATCCGTAAGAACACCCGCCAGCCGGGCAGACTCAGCAATCAATCGTTCCGTTAGGCGCCCCGGCGCCAGCGCCGCATGAACGATATTTTCGCGCCCCAACGCCGCAGACAATTCCGCCGTGGTAAACAGCGCCAGGGTCGGTACATCACCGGCCATCGCCCTGAGCTTCCTGCGACCATCCTCGGCCCCATCCGCGGCGTCGACGAGAACGCCGACGCCTCCATCTCGCAATGCCTCGCGCACCTTCTCGTACCCGCACACGGCCTGCCCGGCTCTGCGCCCCAGACCGATCAGATCGAGGCAGCGTTGCCGCAGAAGCCCCGCCGTCCGATCGACAAGGTCGGGAGACACGCCGACCGGTTGGCGTGCCGCCTTGGCAAAACGCCCCTTCGCAACGGCCGATGCCAGTGCGCCCCGCTCGGCCTTCACCCATAGCCCGCGACCCGGCAGCTTGCCCTGCACATCCGGAACGATCTCCCCCGAGGGTCCGATCACGAACCGTATCAGCGCCTCCTTCGGCAGGATGTCGCGCGTGACGATGCAGCGCCGCAACGGATCCGACGTCACCTCCTCCGCGCAGCTCTCTGGCGCCGACGGTAGCGCGCTCATCGCCAATGTCCCATTCACGGGGCAGCCGCTCACTCGGCCGGCTTCTGATCGGCGGGCGGCCCGCCGTCGGTGAACCAATGGGCCCGCGCTGCCATGATGATGGCGTTGGCATCCGCACTGCTGAGTCCCGAACCGCGCAGGAGGCCGTCCTGCGGATCGACCAGTTCATCGCTCGACAGGTCGGCAAGATCGTCCAGCGTCTTGATGCCGTTCTCGCCCAGCGTCACCAGCATCGCCGGCGTCAGCCCTTCGATGGTGGCGAGGTTGTCGTCGACTCCGAGTTCGCGGCGCCGCGCCGAAAGCTTCTCGTTCTGCTCCTGGAGGAAGACCCGTGCACGCTCACGCAATTCGGTGGCGACATCCTCATCGAAGCCTTCGATGCTCGCCAGCTCCTCGACGGGAACGAACGCAACCTCCTCGATGTTGGTGAAGCCCTCGGTCACCAGAAGATGGGCGATGACGTCATCGACATCGAGCGCGTCGATGAACATCTGCGATCGCGTGCGCATCTCTTCGGAGCGACGCTCGGACTCCTCCTCTTCGGTAAGGATGTCGATATTCCACCCGGTCAGCATCGAAGCCAGCCTTACGTTCTGCCCTCGCCGGCCGATGGCAAGGCTCAACTGGCTTTCCGGGACGACCACCTCGATGCGGCGATTCTCCTCGTCGAGAACCACTTTGGACACCTCCGCCGGCGCCAGCGCGTTGACGACGAAGGTCGCAGGATCGTTCGACCAGGGAATGATGTCGATCTTCTCGCCCTGCAATTCGCCGACGACCGCCTGCACGCGGCTGCCGCGCATGCCGACGCATGCGCCGACGGGATCGATGCCGCTGTCGTTCGACAGAACGGCAATCTTGGCGCGACTGCCGGGGTCGCGGGCGACAGCCTTGATTTCGATAATGCCGTCGTAGATCTCCGGCACCTCCTGAGCAAACAGCTTCGCCATGAAGTCCGGGTGCGTCCGCGAGAGGAAGATCTGAGGTCCCCGCGCCTCTTCCCGGACGTCATATATGAGCGCGCGTACGCGATCGCCGTTGCGGAAGGTCTCGCGCGGAAGCAGTTCATCACGGCGCAGCATTGCCTCGGCGCGGCCGAGATCCACCGTGACATTTCCGAACTCGACTCGCTTCACTAGGCCGTTCACGATCTCGCTCTTGCGATTCTTGTATTCGTCGTACTGACGCTTACGCTCCGCTTCGCGCACCTTCTGGACGATCACCTGCTTGGCGGTCTGTGCCGCAATGCGGCCGAAATCGATCGGCGGCAATTCGTCGATGATAAATTCGCCCAGTGCGATCTGCGGATTCAGGCGCTGCGCTTGTGCAAGAGTCAGTTGGGTCGCCTCATTTTCGATGGTCTCAACCGCTTCCCTGAAGCGCATCAGCCGTATTTCGCCCGTCTTCCGATCGATCTTGGCGCGAATGTCGTGTTCGTGGCCATATTTCGAGCGGCCGGCCTTCTGGATGGCCTGTTCCATCGCTTCCAGAACCTCGTCTCGCTCGATTCCTTTCTCCCGAGCGACGGCGTCGGCCACCTGCAACAGCTCAAGCCTGGGAACGGCAATGATCGTATCCATCGAACCCTCTTCGTGCGTCTTCAATGCGCCGGCCCGGCCGCCGCAGCCATAAGCTCATCCGTCAGGACGAGCTTGGCATGTTGCAAATCCGCCAACGGCAGCGACAGTTCGCCTTCGGCCGTCGCGAGGCGGATGCGATCACCGTCGAGGCCCAGCAGGCGCCCGCGGAAGCGCTTCCGGCCATCCACCGCGGCTCGCGTCTCCAATTTCGCCTCGAAGCCGGCAAAACGGGCAAAGTCCTCTGGCCGTGTCAGCGGACGGTCGATTCCAGGCGAACTCACCTCGAGCGTATAAGACCCGACGATCGCATTCTCGACATCGAGAAGCGCCGATACGGTACGGCTGATAGCGGCGCAGTCCTCGACCGAGACCGGTTGCCCGTCACCCCGTTCGATCATGATCTGAAGGACCGGTCGGTGGCGCCCCATGAATAGGACGCGCACGATCTCGTACCCCGTCGCAGTCAGCGACGGAGCGATCAACCGCTCCACGGCTGCCGCCCTGTCCAAACCCATTGTCCTCATACTCGTACGTTGCCCGGATTGCCGCCGGGATAACAAAAAAGGCGGGCTGTTGGCCCACCTTATTGTTATGGCCCTATCATCCACGATAGGGCGATCTTATCGACCGTTAATATAGGCATAGATCGGCTGATCGCAAGGATTTTTCTGGGGTCGCGCAGCGCGGTCGGCGTTGAAAACAAAGAAATACCGGCCGCCGGGCTGCGGCGGCGGCCTTGCGTTCATAGCGCGTCTCGACCCAGCCCTCCGGGGGGGTGCGCCAATCCCCTGGGCCGGTCACGCACCAGGAAAATTCGGACCGACCCATCATATGCTGAAGCGTCCAGCGGACGTAACCGGCATCGTCTGTCGCAATGCGGAGTTCGGCATGATCGGCCAGCAGGCAAGCCAGGATGGGCAAATTGGCGGGGCCGATGAACCGGCGCTTGGCGTGTCGCATTTTAGGCCACGGGTCGGGGAACAACAGAAACATCCGGCCGATGCTGGCCTCCGGCAGCGCCGTCAGCAACAGGCGGGCATCGTCATCGAAGATGCGCACATTCGCCAGCTCCAGCCGTTCGATATGGCCCAGCAAGGCGGCAACGCCGTTGACAAAGACTTCGGCGCCGATGAAGCCGATGTCCGGGTGCCGGCGTGCCTGCTCGGCTAAGTGCTCCCCGCTTCCAAAGCCGATCTCAACCCAGATTGCGCTGGGCCGCTGGGGAAACAAGCAACCGAGCTCGACAGAGCCGGGCGGCAAGGATACGCGCAGGCGCGGCAGAAGGCGGGCCATCAAATCTTGCCGATGCGCGGTCAGCTGCCGCCCGTGGCGCCTTCCGTGCCAGTCGGGTCTGTTGCGTCTGTCGGCGTCGAACATCGGCCGACACCGTGGATTGCTGGTTCAGTTCAAGACCGCGCGCAATCGGTCGACGAGGTCGAGACGCTCCCAGGAAAAGCCCCCGTCGGCGTCGACCGGTCGTCCGAAGTGTCCATAGGCCGCGGTTCGGGCGTAGATCGGCCGGTTCAGGCCGAGGTGTTCGCGGATGCCGCGCGGGCTGAGGTCGACGAGGTCGCACAGGACTTCGACCAGGCGGTCCTCGACAACCACGCCCGTGCCGTGCGTCTCGACATAGACCGAGAGCGGCTTGGCAACACCAATGGCATAGGACAGCTGGATCGTGCAGCGGTCGGCCAGTCCAGCAGCGACGACGTTCTTGGCCAGATAGCGGGCCGCATAAGCGGCCGAACGGTCCACCTTAGTCGGATCCTTGCCCGAAAACGCGCCGCCGCCGTGCGGTGCGGCGCCGCCATAGGTATCGACAATGATCTTTCGGCCGGTCAGCCCGGCATCGCCGTCGGGGCCGCCGACCACGAAACGCCCGGTCGGATTGACGTAGAAGTCCTCCTCCGGGCACATCCAGCCGGCGGGCAGCGTGTTCACCACATGCGGTCGCACGATCTCGCGCACGGCGTCCTGGTCGAGGTCCGGGCTGTGCTGCGTAGAGACCACCACCGACGTGGCTCGGACCGGCTTGCCGTGCTCGTAGAGGAGTGTGACCTGGCTCTTTGCATCGGGGCCGAGCCCCGGCTCGGCCCCGGAATGGCGCGCCTCCGACAGCGAGCGGAGGATATTGTGGGCATAGTAGATGGGCGCCGGCATGAGACAGTCCGTCTCGCGACAAGCGTAGCCGAACATGATGCCCTGATCGCCGGCGCCTTCATCCTTGTTGCCCTTTGCGTCCACGCCCTGCGCGATATCGGGCGACTGCGGGTGAATGAAGATCTCGATCAACGACTTCTGCCAATGGAATCCTTGCTGCTCGTAGCCGATATCCTTGATGGCGTGACGCACGACTTGTTCAAGCAGTTCGTTGGTCACGGAGGCCGGACCGCGCGTCTCGCCGGCCAGGAAGACCCGATTGGTCGTCGCCATGGTTTCGACGGCAACCCGGGAGTACGGATCAGCCGTGAGATAGGTATCGACGATGGCATCCGATATGCGGTCGCAAACCTTGTCCGGATGACCTTCGGACACCGATTCGCTGGTAAACAAATAGCTGCTCCTGGGCACGCCTTCGTCCTTCCTTCATCGTTGCAAGGGCAGGTGGGGGCGAGGATCGTACCCGGATATCATGCGTCGGGTCGCCGGGTTTTGCCCAGCGTCTTCGCCAATTCGAAAACACGCTTGCGCACTTGCGGATCCGTGATGCGATAGTAGGCGCGAACCAGCTCAAGCGTCTCGCGGCGCGCCATCGGATCGGGTTCGAACGGCTCCGGCTTCGCTTCGGCGAAGCCACGCAACCGGCTCGGCGTTTTCGCCGCAACCGTCGACGACATATCTTCGAAGAAATAGGCTACGGGAACGTCGAGCACGCGCGCCAAGTCGAACAGCCGGCTGGAGCCGATGCGATTGGCGCCACGCTCGTACTTCTGCACTTGCTGGAACGTGAGTCCGATCGCCTCCGCCAGCTTCTCTTGACTCATGCCCAGCAACGTACGGCGCAGCCGCACCCGACCGCCGACATGAACGTCGATCGGGTTGGGATGTCCCATGCTGGCCGTGCGGCCAGACGGCTTGCGACCTCGAGCCATGACCCGATCCGACCCCGAAGGTGGTTGGAGTGCGGCCGTGACTATTAGAGGCCGGACACCGGCCGGTCAACACGATATTCGGCGGATAATCCGTCGACATCGGCCGCTATTTCCAGCGGCGCAGCGCCAAGGCGGCGAGCGACAAAATCACAAGAGACAGGCCCGCAACCACATCGCCCCAGCGTGCATAGGGAGTCAAGGCGGGCAGCGGTTTCGGCAGCTCTCCGTCGAGCACGCCGGGCTTGCCGAGCGCAATCTGCGCGCGGACACGGCCATAGGCGTCAATGATGCCGGAGATGCCGGTGTTCGCCACGCGCACGACAGGCAGGCCCTCCTCGACCGCGCGCAGCCGCGCGCTCGCGAAATGCTGATAGGGGCCGGTACTGATGCCGTACCAGCCATCGTTCGTAAGGTTAACCAGCCATTCCGGACGATCGTTGCGGTCGACGACCTGCCCAGGAAAAATAACCTCGTAGCAGATCAGCGGCCCCACCGGCGGCAAGCCCGGCAGTCGCAGAGTGTGTGGGCCGGGGCCGGCGGAAAAATCCAGAATGCCCGGCGTGAATTTCGAAACAAAGGGCAGAACGCGATGCAGCGGGACATACTCGCCGAAGGGCACCAGATGGAATTTGTCATACGTGCCGACGATCCTCCCGGCGCCGTCGACGGCGGCCATGCTGTTCCAAATCTCCTTGACTCGACCGCTCGGGGGATCGGTACGCAAGACGCCGGTGATCACCAAACCATCCTTCGGCGCCACACCCGCAATGGCCAAGCGCGCCTCGGAAAACCGCTCCAGCGGGAACGGGTTGGCGGTTTCCGCCCAGATCGCATGCGTGACCCGGTCGAAGCCTGGTTCTTCGGTGGTCAGGCGCAGGTGAAGCGCCAATATATCCCTGCCCAGACTGGCGTCACCCTTGATGGCGGGATCGACGTTGGCTTGCACGAGCCGCAGCCGGACACCAGGAACGACGTCGTCCGCAGCGCCCGATAGACGCAGCCATCCGCCGGTCCAGATCGCGGCGAGCAGCGCGACACCACCGGCGATGCACGCCATAGCCGCGGACCCGCGCTGTCTTGCCGCACCATGTCCTGAAGGCGCCCCGCTCCAATCCACAAGTAGCGCGGGCAGGGCGGCCGCTGCTACGGTGACCAGGCTCAGACCCCAGATGCCGGTCACTGCCGCCAACTGATTCATCTGGTCAGAGAACGCCCAGCTATAGCCGACAAGGTTCCAAGGGAATCCGGTCAATACCCAGCCACGCAGCCATTCGAAGACTGTCCAGCTGATCGCAAGGACGAGAATCCGCGCCGGTGCGCACGGCCAAAGGATACGCGCCATGCCGACCGCCAGGGCCGGGAAGGCCGCGAGCAGCGCCGACAGACCGCCCACGGCGCCGGCGACCGCAAACGGCAGCAGCCAGCCGAACGCCGCCGACGCCGCCAGAAGGGCATTTGCGACCCAGTAGAGTCCGATGACGAAATAGCCGAAGGCGAAGCACCAGCCGAGTGCGACGGCAGCAACGAACCGAGGCGCACGGTCCAGCAGCAAAAGAAGGCCCGAAAAACTGATGATCAGGACTGGAACGGCATAGATCGGCGGCATGGCCAGGGCGGCGAGCGCGCCCAGCAGCAAGGCCGTGCCGCGCGCACGCCACGGCGACAGCCGATCGAGCCATGCCCGGACACAAACCGCAATGACCGCGACATACTGGGCGCCACCGCCGGTTCGCATAGCGGCGGAGGGCATCGTCGCCGGATTATCCGTCATCTTCGGTCGTCGGACGCTGCGGCAGATTGCGGATCCGAAGCCGTCGGACGCGACGCGGATCGGCCTCGATCACTTCGAAGACGAGTCCGGAGGAATGCGAGATCGTTTCTCCGCGTGTCGGTACATGGCCGGTCAAGGCGGACACCAGACCGCCGAGCGTGTCGATATCCTGTTCGCGCTCTTCCTCGGTCAACACCTGCCCTACCCGGTTCTCGAACTCTTCGATCGTCGTGCGGGCATCGGCTATCAGGCTTCCGTCAGGCCGGGCGAGCATCTTGGGCCCCTGTTCGACGTCATGCTCGTCCTCGATTTCGCCGACGATCTCCTCGACGACATCCTCGATCGTGGTCAGGCCATCGATGCCCCCGAATTCGTCGATGACCAATGCCATATGGATGCGCGAAAGCCGCATCTGCAGCAGCAGGTCGAGGGCCCGCATAGAAGGAGCCACGAACAACACTTCGCGCAGGATCGATTGGAGGTCAAAAGGCCGCTCGCCGACCATGCAAGTCAGTACGTCCTTGATGTGGACCATGCCCACGACGTCATCCAGAGTCTCGCGATAGACCGGCAGCCGGGAGTGGCCCTTCGTGCTCATCGCCTGCACAAGATCGGCAAGCTTAACATCGACGGGGACGGCGGCGATATCGGCCCGCGGCACCATGACATCGTAGGCGGTCAGATCGCGCAGCTTCAGTATGTTGCGTAGCAGAGCACTCTCGCCTTCGCTGATCGGCGAGTCGCTTTCAGTCTCCGATTCTTCGATCAACTCCTCGAT
The DNA here is from genome assembly GCA_050180895.1 of Dongiaceae bacterium. Lineage (GTDB taxonomy): Bacteria > Pseudomonadota > Alphaproteobacteria > Dongiales > Dongiaceae > JBGPEQ01. Next base: position 39,651 of record JBFXDS010000008.1, on the reverse strand, counting down.
CGTTTCGCGCAACGTGTCTCCGTTCCGCCCGCGCCGCAGGTTCTTGAGCCAATTCTTCAGATTCTGGAGCGGTGACGCCCCGGCGCTTTCGCCGCGCGATGGTCGGGCTGGAGAGGCTTCACTCATCGCGTCGCTCAGGCCCGCCTCCGCGCACCGTGCCGTGGCGGGTGCATGGCATACGGATTGGCGATTCCGAGCCGTGCCAGCGCCCGAATTTCGATCGATTCCATCAGATTGGCTTCTCTGGCGACCAGATGATCATGGCCAAGGAGATGCAGGACTCCGTGCACGACGAGATGGACGGCATGATCGGCGACCGTCTTTCCCTGAACGGCCGCTTCCCCTGCCACGGTCTCGCGCGCCAGAATGACATCACCAAGAACGACAAGTGAACCCGCCCGGTCGTCTTCGCCGGCGGCTCCGTCGAATGATAGCACGTTGGTTGGCTTGTCAATGCCACGATATTGGCGATTGAGGCGGTGCACCAAGCCGTCGTTCGCCAATACGACCGCCAGTTCGACGGCCAGGCCCAGACGTTTGCGCGACCGGCGAGATGCCATGTCGAGCGCCATTCTGGCGGCGCTGCGGACACGGCCAGCGGGCGACGGCCAGAGCCGCCGCCAGGCTGGATCGAGAATTCTGACCGCGATTTCGACTCCGGTAGACATCAGTCCGGCAATCCCACCCGAGCCCTCATCAGCGGCTTCGGTCGTTGGAAGCGTCCGGCTGGCTTGTGCTTCGGTCATAGTCGTCATAGGCGCGCACGATGCGGCTCACCAGCGGGTGCCGGACCACATCGGCTTCGGTGAACCAGACAAAGCCGATGCCGTCCACGCGGGCAAGGATGTCGACGGCATCGCGCAATCCGGAACGAACGCCTCCGGGCAAATCGACCTGGCTCAAGTCGCCGGTCACCACCATACGCGAATTCTCGCCGAGGCGAGTCAGCAGCATCTTCATCTGAACGGGCGTCGTGTTCTGCGCCTCGTCGACGATGACAAAGCTGTTCGACAGGGTGCGGCCCCGCATGAAGGCGAGCGGCGCAATCTCGATCTCGCCGGTGGACAGCCGCTTCATGACCTGCTCGGCCGGCAACATGTCATGAAGTGCATCGTAAAGCGGCCGCAGATACGGATCGATCTTTTCGCGGAGATCGCCGGGGAGAAACCCGAGCCGCTCGCCTGCTTCGACCGCAGGACGCGACAGGACGATCCGGTCGACCGTTCCCTTCGCCAGCATGGCGACCGCGACGGCGACGGCGAGGTAGGTCTTGCCGGTGCCGGCGGGGCCAAGGGCAAAGACCATGTCGGTGTCGCGCAGCGCCCGAAGGTAGACCGCTTGCATGGGGGTCCGCGGCGACACCAGGCGGCGCTGCGTGCGCACGGCCGTGCCGTCGGCACCCAGATGATCGAACAGACTGCCATTCCCGTCCCGGCTGCGCGCCATGCGCATCACGGCGTCGACATCGTTGCGGTCGACGGACTGGCCGCGCTTCAGGCGCTGATAGAGGACGTTCAGCGTCTCGCGCGCGGCCTCGACTGATTCCGCCGCACCCGATATCGCCACCTGGTTGCCGCGCGAGATGAGCGACACGCCAAGCTGCTGCTCGATCCGCGCCAGATTCTGGTCATACTCGCCGAACAGCAGCGGCAAGAGCCTGTTGTCGTCGAATTCCAGATGCACTGCCGGAGCGACCGTGAGGGGCGGGCTCTGGGTCACGCGCCGGCCTCGTAAAATTCGGCCGCCATGGATACGGCATCCTGCCCTGCAGGCCAGCGCAGCGCCGTCGGCACCACCACGCGGCCGCTCAAGCTGTTGGCCTGCGCCGACACGACCTCGACATCGACGACGGCGCCGAGTAGATCGGCAGACGCGTCGGCATGTACGGGTTGCAGGTAAGGGGAGCGGCCGACCAGTTGGAGCGGGTGACGGCCGCCGCGATCGAACAGCACGCCAAATCTGCGGCCGACGCAGGCCCGGTTGAAGGCGTCTTGCTGCGCACGAAGCAGGAGCTGAAGCCGGGCGAGCCGCTCGTCCTTGACCGCCTCCGCGATCTGGTTGGGCATTGCCGCCGCCGGCGTGCCCGGCCGGGGGCTGTATTTGAACGAGTATGCCTGTGCATAGCCGACGGCTTCGACCAGGCGCATGGTCGAAGCAAAATCGGCATCGTCCTCGCCGGGATGACCGACGATGAAATCCGAGGATAGTGCAATATCCGGCCGCGACCGGCGCAGCTGATCGACGATGCGCCGATAGTCGTCGGCCGTGTGCTGCCGGTTCATCGCCGCCAGAAGGTGATCCGACCCCGATTGCACCGGAAGATGCAGATAGGGCATCAGTGCCGGGACCGCGGCGTGCGTCTCGATGAGATCATCGTCCATATCGCGCGGATGCGATGTCGTGTAGCGGATTCGCAGCAGCCCATCGAGTTCGGCCAGATGGCGAATGAGTCGCCCAAGCCCCCATTGTGCCGGCGTCGAAGCGGTGGCGGAGACGCTCATGCGCGGCGCGGCCCCGTGATAGGCATTGACGTTCTGGCCGAGGAGCGTGATCTCGCGGGCGCCCGATTCGATCAGACGCCGCGCCTCTGCCGTGATGTCGTCGACGCTGCGCGAAAATTCGGCGCCGCGCGTGTAAGGCACGACACAAAAGGTGCAGAACTTGTCGCAGCCCTCCTGCACCGTCAGAAAGGCGGCCACGCCCTGAGGTGCTGCCGCTTCCGGCAGATGATCGAATTTGGACTCGGGCGGAAACTCCGTGTCGAGAATTCCGGCACCCCGCCGCTGCCCGCGCCGCAATGACGCCGCGCGAACGGCACGCGCCACCATTTCCGGCAACCGGTGATAGGTCTGCGGTCCCAAAACGATGTCGACGCAAGGCGCACGCCGCACGATCTCCGCGCCCTCGGCCTGCGCGACGCAGCCGGCGACGGCAATGACCATCTCCCCTCCCGCCTTCTCGCGGGAGAATTTTGCGGATCGCAGCCGACCGAGCTCGGCGAATACCTTTTCGGACGCCTTCTCGCGGATATGGCAGGTATTGAGGATCACCATATCCGCTCCGGCGGCACTGGCCGATGGCGCATAGCCGAGCGGCGCCAGGACATCCGCCATTCGCGCGGAGTCGTAGGCATTCATCTGACAGCCGTAGGTCTTGATGTAGAGCTTCTTCGCCAAGGTCGATCTAGCTGCCCCAGCGGCCGGCGTGGTGGTATCTGGTCCTTCTCAGGCGCACGTCCAATCCCATCAGAAACTCTACCATCATCGCAGGGCCTAAGTGTACCCCTTTGCTTCCCCGGCCGGCATCGGAGCGGCGCCGGCGGACAATTTGGGGGCGTCCTGCCGCCGGCCGCCGATCGCCGCCGCGACACCTTCGGCGACCATTCGATGGCAGTGCTCGCACAAACCCTTGCGAGACGTGAACTGATCGAGCGTCACCGGCGAATGGAACTCCGCTGTCACGGTGATCCGGCCGAGGCCGGCAAGCCGCCACAGATGGCCGAACAGATCCATGTCGCCGTACCAGGCGACATAGGGTCTTAACGATCGGCCAATCGGCATTCCGTTGAGCCGCACATAGGCTAGTGATACCGGCTGTATGGTCAACGGCCGCAGCGTCCGACCGCTCTCGTCCTTTCGCTCCGCCACTCCGAACAGCGCGCTGCGGAACGGGAGCGTGCGGTTGCCGTCGTTGCTCGTCCCCTCCGGGAAAAGGATCAGGTTGTCGCCGGCATCGAGCCGACGGGCCAGTTCGTCGCGCTGACGACGGGTCGTCGTCCGTCGATGGCGGTCGACGAAGACCGTCCGCTGCAGCTTGGCGAGAAACCCGAAAAAAGGCCAATCCGCGACCTCCGCTTTGGCAACGAAGCTGCCGGGGACAAGCGACCCGAGCACGCTGATATCGAGATAGGAGCTGTGATTGCATACGAACAAAGTCGGCTTCGCCGTCGAGATGGTCCCGCGAACTTCGATATGCAGATCGAGGAGCCGGCAGCAGACGCGATGGTAGATCATCGGCAATATCGTTGCGAGCCGGGTGCTCAGCGCCAGAAACGCAATCTGCACGGATGTGATGGCAAGAGCAAAAAACAGATAGCTGCCCAGCCGCCAGGCCGAACGATAGGGTGATCCCAACGTCAGTTCGTGCAGCCACGCGACCGAGCGCGAGGACCTCGGCGCCGTCTCGGATGCGACCGTCTCCGCCATCATCGTCAGCCGGCAGCACCTCTCTCCGGCGCCTCGTCCCGGGTATAGTGACGATAGTAACGGCCGGTGACCCAATCGGTCTTCACGACGATGCAGACGTCGACGGTCCGGAACTGCCCGTCGACGACGGCACCGTCGCCGACGAATGCGCCGAGGCGCAGATATCCCTTGATCAGGGGGGGCAGGCCATCGAGGGCGGCCTTGTGGTCAAACGCGTCCGTCGGCAGCTTCTGCATATCGACATATCGGTGCGGCAGGGCGCGGGCGCGCAATTCCGGCGGCGCCAAATGATCGTGATACAGGTAGGACAGCGGAACGGCGAGTTCCTCCGGATCGACGCCCGGCAGGCTGGCACAGCCGAACATGAGCGTGACGTCGTGGTACAGCACGTAGTCCGCAATTCCACGCCACAGCAGCTGTGCCACGGCGCGAGACCGATGCTTGGCGCCGACGCAAGAACGGCCGAGTTCCAGGATCTCGCCGGAATGGGCCAGCAGCAACGAGATGTCGAACTCATCCGCCGAATAGAACCGTCCGGCTCTTGCCGCCGCCGTGCGCCGCAGCAGCCGATACGTTCCGACGACGCCGGCGGCTCCGGCGCCCTGTCGGTGATCGATCACGAGGAGGTGATCGCAATGGCCATCGAATCGATCGAAGTCTCGGTGAACGGCCGCCATTTCGACCGTCGGTCGCGCCGTCATCTCTTCATAGAACACATGGTAGCGCAGGCTTTGCGCCGCTTCGACCTCGGCGTCGTTTTCGGCAAGACGTAGTTCGAAATCGCCGGCTCGGATGCAGACGGGCCGGGTCTCGTCGTTATGAGCGACGACCATTGCCGCCGTCTTTTTGTTGCCTGTTCCTCGATGCCGATTCGTGCATCGGCACGGCATAGAGCTCCAGCCGGTGGTCGACGAGGCGGTAGCCGAGTTTCTCCGCAACCATGCGCTGCAGCTGCTCGATCTGCTCGTCACGAAACTCGATGACGCGACCCGATTGAATATCGATCAAATGATCATGATGCACTTCAGGGGCCTCTTCATATCGGGAGCGGCCATCCCGAAAATCGTGCCGTTCGAGGATATTGGCTTCTTCGAACAGGCGGACCGTGCGATAGACCGTGGCGATGCTGATGCGCGGATCGATCTCCGTCGCCCGGCGATAGACCTGCTCCACATCGGGGTGATCGGTCGCATCCGACAGCACGCGCGCAATGACACGCCGCTGCTCCGTCATCTTCAACCCCTTGTCGAGACAGATACGCTCAATCCGCGAAGGCGTTCCCATGATCCAACCCATTGTATCAAAATCACAGGCCTGCCGCGAACTATCGCGTCGGATTGACTCCCGGCGCGGCATGGCCATTCCGGCCGCGGACCCCATCGGGCTCGCCTTGCTGGCATAGTCCGGTATTTACCAAACTTAGTCGCATGATCGGCGCATGACAACCGAAGTTCGCGCCGACGCTGACGCGAGAACGATTCGCAAAGCCCGCGGGGCGGCGGTCTTACGATTGCAGCCGCCAAGCAAGGATTGTCGCCGCCGCCGATTCGGCAGAGCGGCGATAGTAGGCCGGTCGCCGCCCGACCTTAACGAAACCCAACCGGTGGTAGAGGGCGCCCGCCGCCTCGTTGTCCTCCGCAACCTCGAGCAGCAAGCGCTCGCAGCCGGCGTCGCGCGCCCGGTCGGCAACCGCCGTCAACAGTCGACCGGCAATGCCACGACGGCGACAGGCCGGAGCAACGCACAGCGTGAGAACCTCCGCGTCCGGTCCAACCGCCATCGCGATCACGAGGCCGGCCGGCTGATGGTCGAAGAAGGCCAACATGCCGAAGGCGCCGGGCATCGCGAGAAGTTCGGCCAGCGCGCGTTCGCTCCAGACGTCGTCGAAACTGTCAGCGTGCAGGGCGGCCGCGATCGCAAGATCGAATGGCCCGAGCGGCCGCAAGACGATGACGGCCGCGTCATCGCCGCGGCTGCTCATGGGCGGCGCGGCCCGATCTTGTCGGGGGCGGAGGCCTCTCGATCCGCCGGCCGCACGTCCGGTGCTCGCAGGTATAAAGGCCGTGCCGGCAACGCCTCTCCACTCGCCAGGAGGCGTATCGCGGCCACGGCGACATGCGCCGCATCGGTCGGGCCGTCCATCGAGGAGAATTCGACGTCGAGCTTCGCTCCCGTCAGATGCGGCCGGACGAGAGCGACCCCATCGCCCGCAAGAATCGTCCGCTCCGGCGCGAGGTCGTCTGCGAACGACGCAGGCGCCCGGATCTCCGGCGGCCGTGCCGGGCGCAGCGACGTTGCAAACTCCTGAACGAAGACATCGCCGCGCCTGGAATCCAGCAAGACGACCAACCGGCGATTCCCGCGCTCAGACTCCGGAACCGATTCGGCAACGGCCGCAAAGGTCGTGACGCCGACGGCCGGGATGCCCGCCGCCAGCGCGATACCGCGGGCCGCGGCCAGGCCGACCCTGATGCCCGTGAAAGCACCGGGCCCGACGGTGACGGCCACCGCATCGAGCAGCCGGAAGGACTCGCCCGCTTCCGCCATCGTCTCGACGATCATGGGCATCAGCGCCTCGGCATGCCCGCGCATCATTCGCCGATAACGGCGCGCAATCACGACGTCCCGACGCCACAAGGCTGCGGAACAGGCGGCCCCCGAGGCGTCGATGGCGAGGATCCGCTCGAACGATGCATCGGCGCCGTTCAATCGCTCTCATTCCCCATATGGCGGAAGACCTGGTTCATGCTAGGTCTCAGGCGTCTGCAGTCCCCGTCGCAACCGAACGGTCGCCGCATGGACTTGGTTGAAATCGCGCCGCCTGACTATGATGTCTCCATAGCGCTCGCCTATGCGACGGCCGACAACGTGACGGGAGCGCCGATTTACCGGTATCCGCGATGCTACCTCCATCGCGAGGCCGCCGACTGCCTCGCCAAAGTCGTCCGCCTCGCGGCAGTCCTCGGTTACCGCCTCAAGATCTTCGACGCATTTCGTCCGAGCGAGGCGCAATGGATCCTGTGGAAGCAGTTCCCGCTGCCGGACTTCTTTGCCGACCCGCGGAAGGGATCTCCGCATTCCCGCGGCGTGGCCGTCGACCTCACGCTCATCGACGGGCAGGGGATCGAGCTGGAGATGGGGACCGGCTTCGACGACTTGACCAGTCGCGCCCATCATGCCTGCGCGGATGTTTCTCCGGCCGCCCAGCGCAATCGAGCTCTTCTTCTGGGGCTCATGACGGCGGGAGGATGGGATTTCTATCGCAACGAATGGTGGCATTACCAACTGTTCAATGCGCGGCGTTATCCGCTCTATTCGGACTCGGCCCTGCAACGAGGTCTCATGTAGAGGCGACCGGCGGCCCGGCCGCCGATCGTCAAATGATCTCGCAGGCCTCGTCGAATTCGAGCCGGGGCGCACGCGGCCGCATCCGACCGCCGTCTCCATAGCCGAGGTTGCAGAGGAAGTTCGATCTGATGCTGCTTCCGGCAAAGAACTCCGCATCGACCTTGGCATTGTCGAAGCCCGACATCGGGCCGCAATCGAGGCCGACGGCCCGCGCGGCAATAATGAAATAGGCTCCCTGGAGGGAGCCGTTCCGGAGCGCCGTCGTGCGAATATGCTCCTCGTTGCCGACGAACCAGCTCCGGGCATCGGCGAAGGGATGCAGGCGGGGCAAGAGCTCGTAGAACTGAAGGTCATAGCCGATGACGGCCGTCACCGGCGCCTTCATAGTCTGATCGAGATTGCCCGCGGAGAGCGCCGGCTTCAGCCGCTCCTTTGCCGCCGCAGACCTGACGAACAGTATGCGCATCGGGCTGCAATTGGCGCTCGTCGGCGCCATGCGGGCCAGATCATAGGCGGCCTGGAGCACGACGTCGCTGACGGGTTCGTCGGTCCAGGACCGATGGGTCCGCGCCTGCCGGAAGATCTGATCAAGCGCGGCATCATTGATGATCTTGCTCATGCCTCGCAGCGCCCCCGTCCCGCCCCATCGCGATCAGCACGATCGCTTCACCCAACGACGTCACTCCCCTTGCCCGCTGCCGACCGGCCCGTCCTCGGTCCGGCAACCCGCGGTCGTCACTGGACGGCACGCACCTCCATGACCTCCGGCACATAGTGCTTCAGCATGTTCTCGATACCCATGCGCAACGTCGCGGTCGAACTCGGGCAACCGGAGCAAGAGCCCTGCAGCCGGACATAGACGACTCCTCGATCGAACCCGCGGAACACGATGTCGCCGCCGTCCTGCGCTACAGCCGGCCGTACCCGGGTATCGAGCAGCTCTCTGATCTGCGACACGACCTCGTCTTCCTCGACGGCGCCTTCGGCCGCCGGCGCCATTTCCTCGGAAAGGACCGGCCGGTCGGCGACGAAATGCTCCATGATAATGCCGAGCAGCGCAGGTTTGAGGACATCCCACTGCTTGTCCGCCCGCTTGGTCACGGTGATGAAATCGGCGCCGAGGAACACCCCGGTAACCCCCTCCACCTGGAACAGCCGTTCCGCGAGCGGCGATTTCTGTGCCGAGGCCGCATCGGGCATATCGACCGACCCGGCTGCTATGACGGTGCGTCCGGGCAGGAATTTCAGGGTTGCGGGGTTTGGCGTCCCCTCCGTCTGGATGAACATTCCGGTTCTCCGATGTCGACCGCAAGGCGAGCGAATATCTGGAAGATGGGTTATACACCGCCTATCTTCAACGACAACGGCCTTTCGGATCCGCCTGTTAACTGCATGATCGGCCAAGGTTGTCCGCGCGCATGACCGCAGATTTCGCCCGCGCCGCCGCGACATTGCCGGGCGGCGACCCGGTGGCGGCCTGGCTGCTGGAAAAGGCGCGGGACATGGCCGACTCGAGGAGCGTCATCGGCGGACTCTGCCAGCGTCTCGTCGCCGCGGGTTTTCCCCTTTTCCGGTTGTTCCTGAGCATCCGGACCCTGCACCCGCAAGCCGCGGCGATCGGCTATCATTGGCGCCGCGGCGATTCCTTGCCGATCGAGACGCCGCGCGAACATGGCATCGACCGCCAGGACATCTATCTGAACAGCCCGATCAAGCTGATCCATGACGGCCTGCCGGAAGTCCGGCGTCGGATTGACGATCCGTCAGCGCCGCGGGATTTCCCCATCCTCGCCGAACTGCAGGCGGAAGGTGTGACCGACTATGTCGTCCTGCCGCTGCGCTTCAGCCAGCAGCGGATCAATGCCTTGACGATCGCCACCGACCGGACGGACGGCTTCTCGGATGCGGAGATCGCATGGTTCAAGGAGATGGTCCGGCTGCTCGCCCTGGTTCTCGAGGTCAAGGAAACACAGCGTGTCGCCTCGACGCTCCTCAGCACCTACCTTGGCCGCGACGCCGGCCGCCGTGTCCTCGGCGGCCTCATCCGGCGCGGAGAAGGGATAACGATCGCCGCCGCGCTTTGGTATTGCGACCTGCGCAACTTCACGGCCACCACCGAGACGCTTCCGCGCGCCGAGACGATCGCGCTCCTCAACGACTACTTCGAGTGCATGGTGGGGCCAGTGCACCATAACGGCGGCGAAGTCCTGAAGTTCATCGGCGACGCCATGCTCGCGATCTTTCCGATTTCCGACGACCTCGACCGCGATCGTGCCTGCCTGGCGGCGCTCGCTGCCGCGGAGGCCGCACTGCGCGACCTTGAACGTCTCAACCGGCGGCGATACGCCGCCAGCAAAACGACCCTCGAAGTCGGCATTGCCCTGCATGCCGGCGCCGTGACCTACGGCAATATCGGCGCGCCAGACCGGCTCGATTTCACCGTCATCGGAACGGCGGTCAATTTCGTGACGCGTCTCGAAGGGCTTTGTGGGCAACTTGGTCGGCCCCTACTCGCATCGGCCCGCTTCGCCTCCCCCTGCGGCTCGAAGCTCGTGCCGATCGGACATCATCGCCTGCGCGGTCTGCCACAGGCGCAGGAGATATATGCGTTGCCTCCGGATGGAGCCGACCGGATCGCAGCGGAGCGCGAAGTGTCGTGACCCCGACGACTGATGCACCGGGGCCGGAGCCGGTCGATAGCTGGCTGCTGAGCGAAGGTCGCCGGAGCGAGACGCCCGGCAAGATGCTGACGGCGTTGTGCGAGCGGCTGGTCAGGCTGGGCCTGCCGCTCGACCGCGCCAGCCTTCACGTCAGTACGTTGCATCCGCAGGTGCGCGGAACGCGCTTCCTCTGGCGGCGCGACGGCGGACCGGTGGCCGACGTCCACTACGAGCGTACCGATTCGGCGATCGATGCGGCCTATCAGACGAGCCCGCTTTTTGTCGTACACCAGACGGGGCAGCGGGTAAGGCGGCGGCTGGAGGGCCCGGCGGTCCTCGACGATTTCCCGATCCTCGCCGAATTGCGGGGCGAGGGCCTCACCGACTATCTGGCGGTCCCGCTCGTCTTCAGCAGCGGCCCCCTGCAGGTTGCGACCTGGTCTTCGGGCCGCCCGGGCGGATTCAGCGAGGCGGATGTCGCGCAGATCGAAGCGCTGCTGCCGGCCCTCGCTGCAGCGAGCGAAGCGCATGAGCAGCGGCGCATGCTGCAGACGCTGCTCGAGACATATCTCGGCCGGCAGGCGGGCCGGCGCGTCCTCGACGGCACGATCGCGCGGGGCGACGGCGAGACGATCGCGGCGGCCCTCTGGTATTGCGACCTGCGCGGCTTCACGGCGATGTCCGACGCCTTGCCGCGCGACGAGGTGATCGCCCTGCTCAACGACTATTTCGAGTGCATGGCCGGCCCGGTGCACGACAAGGGCGGCGAGGTTCTGAAATTCATCGGCGACGCGCTGCTTGCGATCTTTCCCATCGTCGACGACCTCGACCGCGATCCGGCCTGCCGCACGGCGCTCGCCGCTGCCGAAGAGGCGCTGGCCGATCTCGGACGGCTCAATGTCGGTCGTCGCGGGAGCGGACGGCCGGCGCTCGAGGTCGGGATCGGGCTCCACACCGGCGCCGTCATGTACGGCAACATCGGCGCGCCGGACCGGCTGGATTTCACGATCATCGGCCCCGCCGTCAACATGGTCACGCGGATCGAAGACCTGTGCCCGGTGCTGGAGCGGACGCTCCTGACCTCGTCCCGCTTTGCCTCGCCCTGCGGCTCGAAGCTGGTGTCGCTGGGGCTTCACCAACTGAAGGGCATCGCCGCGCGACAGGAGCTCTTCGGCCTGCCTTGACGCTTCAGGCGATGTTGTCGACGTCTTCGAGCGACAGATTGCCGGGGACGATGGTCACGGGAACGCGCAGCTTGCCGACGAACTTGCTGGTCAAGGCCGAGACCAGCGGACCCGGACCGCGCGGCCCCGTCGCCGCGCCGAGCACCAGGATGGATATGGTCGGTTCCTCGTCGATCAGCTTGAGCAGTTCGTCGCGGCGCTCGCCCTCGCGGACATAGAGGACCGGCATCGCCGCCGACAGCTTCTGCACGTCGGCCGCCATCTTCTGCAGGGCCTGCTCGGCCTCCTGCCGCGCCTCCTCGCGCATCAGCTCGTTGACGCCCGCCCACTGCTGGAAATCCGCCGGCTCGATGACATAGAGCAGCGCCACCCGGCCGCCCGTTTTCTTGGCGCGCACGCACGCATAGCGCAGCGCCACCCCGAGTTCGGGCGACTCGTCGACGACGACCAGGAAGACGCGACCCGAAGATTTCGGCGGCGCCTCTGCGGGGATGGCGGCGGGATCGGCAGGCTTCTCGGTCATGGGACACTCTCCCGTCAGAGCTTCCGGAACACAAGATGGGCGACCCACCCCGCCAGCAGGGCGCCGAGGATGGCGACCAGGCCGTAGGCAGCAGCCTGGCGGTGCGCGAATTCGTAGACCAGGGCATCGATGCCGCTCTTGCTGACCTGGAGCGGCACGGTCTGCGCGCTGACGATCTCGCCGTCGCGAATCAGCAGCACCCGGATATCGTAGCTCCCGGTCGGCACGTTGGCGGGGAAATGCACCCGGGTCTTGAACAACGGCTCGCGCTGGATGCTGATCGTGCCGGGCTCGCCGGCGAACAGCCCGGCCGCCTGCTTGATCCGCAGCAGGGCGGCGCGGAACGCAGCGACTTCGGCGGGATCGGCCGCTTCGTCCGGCACAAGGGACAAGTTGTCGAGACCGATCTCCTCGCGCAACCGGCTTGCCGAGGACATCAGCTCGCCGAGCGGCCGCGTGCTGGCGATCGCGTAGAAGCTGGGCACGCCGCGAAAATCGAGGCGGCGCGCATTGAGCCAGATGCCGGCAATGCGGTCCTTCCGGCGCACGGCATAGCGCACGGCCGGGCCGCGGATGACGACCACGACATCGCCAGGCTCGCTCTTGGCGCCGAAGACGTAGACATCGGTCCCGACGAAGCCGGTGGTGATGGCGACGCGATATTCGGTCAGGTCGGCGACGAGCGGTTCCTGCGCGCGCATCGGCGACGCCATCCCCAGCAGCGCCGCGCCGCAAGCGACGGCCGCCACTAGGCAGCATGCGACCGTCATCCTCATGGGACGTCCTCGACCGGCGTCAGCGAGTAGAGTTCGGCCGGGGTCGCCGCCAACTCGACAGACAGATTGATGCCCAGGAACAGGACCAGCGCCGCCAGGGCGACGCGCAGGTACTCCGACGACAGCCGGGCGCCGATGCGGCCGCCCACCTGGGCGCCGATCACGCCGCCGACGAGCAGGACAAAGGCCAGGATGACATCGACGGTCTGGTTCTGCACGGCCTGCAGAAAGGTGACGTTGACGGTGACGAAGATGGTCTGGAACAGCGACGTGCCGACGACGATGCGGGTCGGCATGCCCAGCAGGTAGATCATGGCCGGCACCATCAGGAAGGCGCCGCCGATGCCCATGATCGCCGAGAGGATGCCGATGACGAAGCCGAGGACGAGCGGCAGCAGGGCGCTGATGTAGAGGCGGGAGCGGCGGAACCGCATCTTCAGCGGCAGGCCGTGGACCCAGATGTGCTGATGCAGCTTGCGCGGCGCTCCCGTCCGCCGCCGCAGGCGCAGGATGGCGCGCAGGCTTTCGAAGAGCATGAGCCCGCCGATGCCCGTCAACAGGATGACATAGGCGAACTGGATGACCAGGTCGATCTGGTTCAGGCGCTGAAGGATGCCGAAGACGACGACGCCGACGGTCGAGCCGATGAAGCCGCCCGCCACCAGGACGAAGCCCATCTTGAAGTCGACGTTGTCCTTGCTCCAGTGGGCGAGAACGCCGGAGACCGAGGAGCCGACGACCTGGTTGGCCTGGGTGGCCACGGCGATGGCCGGCGGCACGCCGATGAAGATGAGGATCGGCGTCAGCAGGAAGCCGCCGCCGACGCCGAACATGCCCGACAGCAACCCGACCGCCCCGCCGATGCTCAGCAACAGGAGGATGTTCAGGGAGATCTCGGCGATCGGCAGGTAGATCTGCATGGCCGAGACCTATTCGGGCGAGATCATCGGGCGGCTCGCGCGCGCTTCTCGTTAAGGGCGGAATCCCTGTCGCCAACTTACACGCGGCGCCGTGAAGAAGGAAGCGCGACGCGCAGGAAAGGCGCGATTTTTCGAGCCTATTTCAGCAGGATGTCGGCGATCTCGAACATCTGCGAGCGCGCCCGCAACAGGAAGAAGCCCTGGGCGGCGAGATGGCTCGGCCAGGCCTGGCTGTCGGGCGCGCCGTTGATGACCACCCAGGGCTGCAGCCCGGCGGCGTAGAACAGGTTCTCGATCATGTCGTCCCAGACCTTCTGCAACCCGCGCTCGGCGATGATCGGGGCGAAGTCCTGCCCCAACTCGCGCAGGATCAGGGCGTAGGCGTAGAGTTCGCCCTTGGTCCGGTAGAAGTGGTCGTCGGCCTCGAAATCGAGCAGCGGGCCCGAATGGTTCTCGACCCGCTGCTCGAGGGCCGCCGACACCGATCCGAGGTCCTTGGCGATGCGGTCGAGCGTCGCCAGGAGGTTGTCGGCGCGATGGTCGAACACCGCCGTCCCCGCGGCCAGCCGGCGATTATAGGAGAGCAGAGCCTCGCGCGCGGCGCGGTACTGCTGCACCGAGGTCGCCGTCGGCCAGATCGAGACGCCGAAGTCCCAATGCCAGACGTCGGCGGCGTAGTTGAGCAGGCTGCGCGCCCGCTCGAGATCGGGATCGGCCTGGCTGGTGCCGCGGGCGCGACCGATCTGGTCGGTCATCTCCAGCGCGAACCGCCGCAGCGCCTGGATGATGCCCAGCTGGTAGTTGGGCATGTTGTCCAGGACCGACCCGGCGAAGAACCAGGGATGGTTGGCCGGCCAGGAATGCTGGTTGACCTCGCGGTCGATGAGGGCGGCCGCGACGGCGACGGTCCGGCTGGCGCCGGGCTCGACCTGGGCGGGTGCAAAGTTCGGATCGTCGTCGATCTCATGCACCCAGAGGCCGCCGAGGGGGTAGTAGAGCAGCAGGAGGACGACGAGCGCCCCCAGCACCCAGCGAAGCCGGCGCCAGCCGCTGCCGGTACCGGCGCCGGCGCCGAAGCGGGGCAGCCAGCGGAAGCGGCGACGCGGCCGGTCTTCGATCAGGATGTCGTCGTCCATGGGGGCATGCGCCGGGAATGAGGTCCCTATTAGGTGATCCCGGAGGCCGGCGGGCGCAAGGCCCGTTCGCCCGACGGACCGGTTCTATGGCCGCAGGAAGCCGACGATGTCCTCGACCTCGCGCAGGATGGGAGCGGCGATAGCGCGGGCGCGCTCGGCGCCGTCGCGCAGGACGCCGTCGATCTCGGCCGGATCGGCCAGCAGCCGCTTCATCTCGTTGCCCATCTGGCCGATGGTGGCGACGGCGAGGTCGGTCAGCACCTGCTTGAAGAAGGAGAACTCGCGGCCGGCGAACTCCGTCAACACCTCCTTCAGTGACTTGTCGGAGAGGGCGGCGTAGATGCCCAGGAGGTTGTAGACCTCGGGGCGCTCGGTCTCCTTCGCGGGATCGACGGTGCCGTCGGGCTTCAACACCTCCGGCCCGGGCAGCGGATGCGGATCGGTCTTGGCCTTGCGGATCTTGAGCGCGACCGTGTCGGAATCGTCGGTCATGTTGATGCGGCTGTAATCCGACGGATCGGACTTGCTCATCTTCTTGGCCCCGTCGCGCAGGCTCATGACGCGGGTGGCGGCGCCGAAGATCTGCGGCTCCGGCAAGGGGAAGAAGTCCACCCTGAAATCGTTGTTGAACTTCTGGGCGATGTCGCGGGCCAGCTCCACATGCTGCTTCTGGTCCTCGCCGACGGGCACGTGCGTCGCCTTGTAGGCGAGGATGTCGGCCGCCATCAGGTTCGGATAGGCGTAGAGGCCGACCGAGACGTTCTCGCGGTCCTTGCCCGACTTCTCCTTGAACTGGGTCATGCGGTTGAGCCAGCCGAGGCGGGCGACGCAGTTGAAGATCCAGGCGAGCTGGGCATGGGCCGGCACCTGGCTCTGGTTGAAGACGATGTGCTTGCGCGCGTCGATGCCGGCGGCGAGGTAGCCGGCGGTGATCTCGCGCGTCTGGTGCTTCAGCTTCGTCGGGTCCTGCCAGACCGTGATGGCGTGCATGTCGACGATGCAGAAGATGCAGTCGAACTCGTCCTGCAGCTTCACCCAGTTGCGGATGGCGCCGAGATAGTTGCCGAGGTGGAGATTGTGGGTGGGCTGGATGCCCGAGAAGATGCGGTTCTTCGGTGTGCTCATGAAGGTATGGACCCCTCCGGTTCACTGTGGCGCGAGGGCTTGGGATCCCTCGCTCGTCGGGCGCGGTGTTATGGCCATGTCGTCGCTCAGCGTCAAGCCGGCGAGCGCCGCTGGCGGCGCACGACATCGCGGAATTCCGCGATCGAGGCGGCGCCGGTGACGAGGGAAGCCACGCCGTACGCGGCAAGGCCCGCCAGGACCAGCGCGGCCAAGGCGCCGACCTGGATGACGATCCCCTGCGCGAAGAGCGGTCCCAGCCACTGCGCCACGGCCCAGACGACGACGCCCATGGCGAGGCTGCTGAGGATGATCCGCGGCAGGCGCCGACGGAGACGATCGTCGAGCACGAGATTGCCCCGACGGCGCAGGAGCCAGAAGAGCAGGGCGGCGTTGATCCAGGCGGCGATCGAGGTGGCGATGGCGATGCCGAGGAAGCCGAGCCACCAGAACAGGGCCAGGCTGATGACGATGTTGGCGGCGACGTCGGCGATGGCGACGTTGAACGGGGTGGCCGTGTCCTCGCGCGCGAAGAAGCCGGTCGCCAGGGTCTTGATCAGGACATAGGCGGGCAGGCCGATCGCGAAGGCGGCGATGGCAAGCGCAACCGCACGGGTATCGGCTGGGCCGAACTTGCCGCCCTCGTAGAGCACGGTGATGATCGGTTGCGGCACGACGACGAGCGCCACGGCAGCCGGCAGCGACAGCAGCACGGCCAACTCCAGGCAGCGGTTGTGGGTGATCATGGCGTCGGCGACCCGGTCGCCGCGCAGGTGGCGCGTCAGCTCCGGCAGGAGCACGACGCCGATGGCGACCCCGATCAGGGAGAGCGGGAGCTGGTAGAGCCGGTCGGCGTAGGACAGGTAGGAGATGGCGCCGTCCTGCCAGGAGGCGATCTGGGTGCCGATGAGGCCGTTGATCTGCATGACGCCCGCGCCGACGAGCCCCGGGCCCATCAGCCGGAACAGACGGCGGACGGGGGGGTCGAGTCGGGGCAGGGGCAGGCGGAGGGCGATTCCGGCGCGGTGGCAGGCGATCACCAGCCACAGGAACTGGCAGACGCCGGCGACGGCCACGGCCCAGACGAGGGCGTGGCCAGGAAGGCCCGTGAGAGGCGCCACCACCGCAAGCGCGACGATGGCGACGATGTTGAGCAGGATCGGCGCCGCGGCCGCATGCGCGAAACGATGGAGGGAGTTAAGGATGCCGCCCTGGAGGGCGGTCAGCGACATGAACAGCAGATAGGGGAAGGTGACGATGGAGAACTGCACGGCCAGGTCGTACTTGCCGGGCTGGTCCTCGTCGCCGATGAAGCCGCCGGCAAGGAGCGCCAGCAGCCAGGGCATGGTGATCTGGGCAACGATTGTGAGGGCGAGCAGGCCGACCAGCATCACCGACATCACCTGCTCGGCGAAGCGGCGCGCCGACTCCTGCCCCTCCTCCTCGAGCCGCCGGGCGAACATCGGCACGAAGGCGGCGTTGAAGGCGCCCTCGGCGAACAGCCGGCGGAACATGTTGGGCAGGCGGAACGCGACGAAGAAGGCCTCCGCCTCCACGCCGGTGCCGAGCACGCGCGCAATCAGCATGTCGCGCACGAGTCCGAGCACGCGGCTTCCCATGGTCCAGCCGCCGACGGTGGCGATCGAGCGCAGGAGGGCCATGGGAGCGCTGTCTAGCCGCTAATCGGGGCGTTGCAAAGGCGGCCTCAGGCGGCGCGGCGCGAATCCGGCCGATCGACCCCATGCCCAGCGGTGGCGGCGGGGACGGCGGCGGGATCGGGGGCGTCGTTGGCGGGGGCGGCGGCATCGGGCTTGTAGCCTTCGTGGAGGCCGCCCCAGACCATGCCCGCGACCTTGCCGGGACCACCGCCGGGGCGACGGGCCAGGCGCTGCAGGGTCAGCACGCCGCGGCGGAAGCGGTCGCCGAGGCGGGCGACGACGCCGGCGAGACGGAGCGCCGCAGCCGGCTCCGTCCTGGCGTCGACGGCGCGATCGAGGGCGAAGTCGGCACTGCCGGCGAGCCGCATCATCAGGCCGTGCTCGGCGCCGAGCTCATGCGCGAACAGGCGGGCGAGGAAACCGACGCCGCGGCGCTCGTCGGCGGCGAGGGCGGCCATCTCCTTGACCTTGGCCTCCTGCGCCAGCTGCAGCGCCACGCCGACGGCGAGGGCGCGGAGCTCCCGGGCCTGCGGGCTGGGCGCCGGCCTGCCCGGCTCGTCGGCGGCGTTGGCCGCCTTGCGCGCGGCGATGCGGCGCTGCAGCTCCTCGTCCGAGCAGCGGCCGTCGAGCCAGTTGAGGGCGAGCCAGACGCCCTCGCCCTCGGCCGCCGGGCGGCAGCGGGCGAGCGCGACCAGGCCCTGGCGCATCGATTCCATCAGCCGGCTGGCGACGCCGGCCAGGCGCGCTGCCGAAAGATCGGCGGTGTCGACGGCCGGGTCCGGCGCGCCGCCTCTTGGGCGGCGGCGTCCCGTTCGACGGACCAGTCGAGCACGCCCTGGGCCGCGCCGGAGAGGCGCATCGCCAGCCTGTGCATGGACACCAGCTCGTGGGCGAGGAGATCGGCGAGGACGTCGGCGCCGACCTCGGGGTCGGCGGCGCCGGCCATCAGCTCCTCGATACCGCCGAGATAGGCGAGTTCGACGGCCTCATGCTCGGCCAGTTGGATCGGATCTGTCGGGGACATGGCGGGGCTCCGTAGCTCGATGGGAGGAAACACGGAGTATATCCGGAACAAATATCGAACTCAAGAAGAAAATGCATAGTTTGCGTGAGCATCAACCGTCATAGCCGTCTCGGGCGGCGGGACTGCCCGCTCGGGAAGCACGGAGGGGCGAATACCCGCATGGACACAGCTAAACGTGCACAATCACAAAGCGGTTGAACTTTGCAATGTTCGCGAAATTACGTATCTAGCGTGGTCAATGTGCCGGCAGATATGGGGCCTGCGCGGCGACGGCTACACCGCTGCAAGCATAAGAGACATGATCACACGTGCGCAGCCATCGGCCTAGTTTTGTCCCGATCACCACAGTGCCGCCCCGTGGCGTAGGCGCGGGGGGCGAGCCATTCGCCCGATGTGGAATCTGTCCGCTGGCGAACGACCGGGTTGGCTAGTTCCACCGGATTGGCTAGTTCCATGACCGGAGCCCCGTGGCGTGGCCGCCATAGACGCCGTAGACAAAGTTGGGAGCAGGCGCGCGCGTGCCCGCGGTCGGGACTCGGGGAGCATTCGTGCTTGCGGAAAATCCGCCTCGATAGACTCCCCGACAGGAAACCATAGAATGGCCTGCTCGCGATCCTTTTGACCAATCGCGCCGCATGCCTGAAAAGCGCGTCCAACGCCGCCTCGCTGCCATCCTCGCCGCTGACGTGGTCGGCTATAGCCGGCTCATGGAGCAGGACGAGGCAGGCACGGTCGAGCGCCTGAAGACGCATCGCCAGGAACTGTTCGAGCCGGAGATCAAGCGGCATCGTGGTCGAATCTTCAAGCTGGCAGGCGACGGCCTCTTCGCCGAGTTCACCAGTGTGGTCGATGCGGTGGAGTGTGCCGCTGCCCTGCAACGGGGCTTGGCCCGGCGGAACGGCGGGCTGCCGGCCGGGCGACGCATCGACATCCGCATCGGCGTACATGTCGGCGACGTGCTGGTCGAGGGCAGCGATCTCTACGGCGACTGCGTCAATTTGGCCTCTCGGCTCGAAAGCATCGCCGACCCCGGCGGCGTCTGCATTTCCGCCATGGTCCATCAGCACATCAAGGCGAAGCTCGATGTCGCCTTCGAGGATCTGGGAGAACAGCGGTTCAAGAATATCGCCGAGCCTGTCCGCGTCCTTCGCATGCGTCCGGAGCGGACCGAAGCGCCGGCTTCGACGGACGCCGCGGCGTTGCCGCTGTCGGACAAGCCCGCCGTCGCCGTCCTGCCCTTCGCCAACCTGTCGGACGATCCGGAACAGGCCTACTTCAGCGATGGCTTGACCGAGGACCTCATCGCGCTCCTGTCCGCCTGGCGCTGCTTTCCGGTGATCGCGCGGAATTCGAGTTTCGCCTTCAAGAACCAGGCGCGCGACGTCCGGGCGGTGGCCCGGGAGCTGGCGGCGCGGTACGTGCTCGAAGGCAGCGTGCGGAAGAGCGCCGAGCGCATCCGGGTGACCGCACAGTTGAGCGACGCCGAATCGGGGTTGCAAATTTGGGCCAGGAAGTTCGACGGCACGCTCGACAACATCTTCGCGCTGCAAGACGAGATCACCGTGCAGATCGTCAGCTCGGTCGAACCGGAACTGGAAAAGGCCGAGTTGAGGAGGATCAAGACAAAGCGGCCGGCCAGCATGGGGGCGTGGGACTGCTACTTGCGCGGGCGCGAACACCTGCATGCGCTGACGCCGGCCGACAACCGGCAGGCCCGCGCCCTGTTCGAGCGGGCCCTCGGGCTGGAGCCGGACTACGCGGCGGCGGCGGCGGGCCTGTCCATCACCTACCAGCGCGACATACTGTTCGAAACGGCGGAGGATCGCACGGCGTGCGAGAACGAGGCGCTGGAATTGGCGCGCCGGGCCGCGGCGCTCGACCCCGAGTCGTCCTTCGCCCACTATGCGCTGAGCGGCGCGTTCATCTGGGCCAACGAGCACATGCACGCGATCGCCGAGGCGCGGACCGCCGTCCAGCTCAATCCCAGCGACACGGCCGCGTGGCTGGCGTTGGCGAACCGCCTCGACATTGCCGGCGCATCCGCGGAGGGGATCCCGCTGCTCGAGGCGACGCTGCGGCGCAATCCGCGCGATCCGCACAACCACACCTACTACGCGCAACTCGGACGCGCGTACATCAACGCGCGCGACTACGCGAAGGCGCTGGACGTCCTGCGCGAGGCGGTGCGCCTGCGGCCCGACTTTCCGAACACGTACCATGTCCTGGCGATCTGCCTGGGGCATATGGGCCGTCTCGAAGAGGCCCGGGCGGCGGCGCGGCAGTGCGAAGAATTGCGGCCGGGTTTCCTGGCCAAGCGTGCGCACTGGAACATCTATCTCGACCCCGAGGCCAACGCGCATCTGACGGAAGGACTGCGGAAAGCCGGGCTGGCGCCATAGCCATCATTGGGATTTCGTTCCCGGCTTAACCGCCGGATGCCGCGTTGTCGCCTGAATTCGGCACGATTCGGACCACTCCCATCATGACGACATGAACCGCTCGCATTCGCTCGGCGGAAGATGCGAACGCCTCGCCGCATCCAAGGAGAGTGCCCGCCGATGTTTGGCTTGCAAAGGCACCGAGGGCTGCGGAGACTTCCTATCGCATCATGCAACCAAGCGATGCGGGACATTCCAATGTCGAGCCACAGACTCCGGCCCGGCGAGGTCGCCGTCGAGCTGCCGGCGGCCTACGACGCGGGCCTCTATTTCATCGGGCGCATCCGCACGCCGTGGGCGCGGCGGGAGGATTGCCCGAAGAACAGCGGCGAATCGCCGGCGGTCTGCACCATCGAGGTCGATGCCCGCTATGCCGACGGGCTGCGCGACATCGAGACCGTCTCGCACCTGATCCTGCTCTATTTCATGGACGAGGCGCCGCGCGACATCCTGCTGCAGGCGCCCAACCACTACCGGACGCCGCACGGGACGTTCGCACTGCGCTCGCCAGCGCGGCCGAACCCGATCGCGCAGAGCGTCGTGCGGCTCCTGCGCGTCGACGGGACGCGGCTGGAGGTGATCGGCCTCGACTGCCGCGACGGCACGCCGCTGGTCGACATCAAGCCCTACTTCGCCTCGATCGACGCGGTCCCCGACGCGACGGTGGGGTGGCACGCGGCGGAACAGACATAGCGGCGGGGCAGCGGCGCGCCGGGGGCGGGCGACCACGTGGGGTCGCCCCTACATTGGGACCAGCGAGGTCAGGGAGCGGTTTCAGCCCGCGCGCGGTTGGGCCGCGTCGTAGGCCTTGAGCAGGCGCTTCGGCGCCTGGGCGCGCCAGACCCGGATCAGGTTCGCCTTCGCCCAGTCGAGATCGAGCTTCTCGGGCCGCACGAGGACCAGCGGGTGGCTCTTGTAATGCGCGGTGACGAAGAACCTGTCCGGATCGGCCGTCACGAGAACCTCGCGCTCCTCGAAGGGGACCTTGAAGACCGGCGCGTCTTCGTGCGGGCTCCACCAGACCCAGAGCTTGCCATGCGCCTTCAGCGTCGGCTGGCCCCAGGAGACGGTCTCCACGACGCCGGGCAGGCCGAGGCCCAGCGCCATCTTCTTGAGGCGCTCCCAATCCGTCCGCCGCTCCGGCTTCATGAGGCCGCGCCCGCCGCTACAGCACGGTTTCGAGTCGGGCGTAGCTGGCTTCCATCCCGTGCTCCATGCCGGTCGCCAGCATGGCCGCCCGCGTCGCGGCGTCGGGCAGGGTCATCCGCAGCGTCATCAGCGTGCCGGCGCCATCGGGCGCGAACGTCGTTTCGACATGGTTGTCCGGCGTCGGGTCGGGCAGATGCATCCGCTCCACATGCACGATGCGGCTGAACGGCGCCAGCGCCAGATACTCGCCGGTCAGGTGGAAGCCACCGCCCTTGCCGTCCGTCCACTCGAAGCGGATCCTGCCGCCCGGGCGCGTCGCTGACGCAGCCCGGCATCGTCCAGCCCTCCGGCCCGAGAAGCCATTTCTGGATCAGCGCCGGCTCGGTATGGGCGCGGTAGACCGCCTCCGGCGGCGCGGCGAAGCGCCTGGTCACCACGACGTGGGTGTCACCTTCGGTCCTGAGAGACATCCTGCTCATGGCGCGTCCTTTCGCAGGTGGGGCCGCCCTCATGTCGGTCGGGGCGGGGCGATGTCATGGATCGACTATTGGGCCGCAGCGGTTCCCATGGCGGGCGATGCGGCGTCGGCGACGATCTCGGGCGGCGCCTCTTCGAGGGCTTGCAGGAGGCGGGCGCGGATGGATTTGAGGCGGGGCTCGGCCTCGATCTTCAGGCCGTAGCGGTCCTTGACGTAGAACACGTCGACCGCGCGCTGGCCGAAGGTGGAGATCTTCGCCGAGGAGATCTGCAGGTTCAGCTCGGTGAGGGCGCTGGTGAGCCGATAGAGCAGGCCGGGCCGGTCGCGGCCGTTGACCTCGATCACCGTATGGGCGGCGGAGGCGTTGTTGTCGATGAGGACGCGCGGCACCACGGGGAAGACGTCGAAGCGGCTGCGGTAGCCGGCGAGGCGGCGGTCGAAATCGGGGAGGGGGCGGCCGCCGAGGGTCTGCTCGACGGTGACGGAGAGCCGCGCGAGGCGGTCGGGCCGCTCGAACGGGCCGCCCTCGGCATCCTGGACCCAGAAGCTGTCGAGGGCCTTGCCGTTGCTCAAGGTGAAGATGCGGGCGTCGACGATGTTGCCGCCGGCGGCGGCGATGGCGCCGGCGAGCAGGGAGAACAATCCGCGGCGGTCAGGCGTGTAGATCGTCACCTCGGTGACGGCGCGCCAGCGGTCGATGCGCGTCTCCAGCGACAGCTCCTGCCCGCGCGCCTCGGCGGCGCGCACGAGGCGGGCGTGGCGCGCCAGCGCCGCGGTGTCGAAGGACAGCCAGTAGGAGGCGATGCCGCGGGCGAGATGCGCGGCGAACTCGTCGTCGGTCCAATCCGCCAGCTCCGCGCGCAGGGCGCGGGTGGCGGCGCCGACGCGCGCCTCCCGGCCCTCGGCGATCATGCCGCCGGAGAGCTGCTCCTCGGCGCGGTGGTAGAGCTCGCGCAGGAGCTGCGCCTTCCAGCCGTTCCACACCTTGGGGCCGACGGCGCGGATGTCGGCGACGGTGAGCACGAGCAGCAGGCGCAGCCGCTCCAGCGACTGCACCTGGGCGACGAAATCGGCGACGGTCTGCGGATCGTCGACGTCGCGCTGGAAGGCGGTCTTGCTCATCAGCAGGTGATAGCGCACCAGCCAGGCGACGGTCTCCGTCTCCTCCTCGGCGAGGCCGAGGCGCGGGCAGAGCTTCTGCGCCACCTCCTCGCCCAGCTCCGAGTGATCGCCGCCGCGGCCCTTGGCGATATCGTGCAGCATCACCGCGAGATAGAGGACGCGGCGCGACAGCACCTGATGCACGACGCTGCTGGCGATCGGCGCCTCCTCGGCCAGCTCGCCCGTCTCGATGCGCGAGAGGATGCCGATGGCGAAGAGGGTGTGCTCGTCGACCGTGTAGTGATGGTACATGTCGTACTGCATCTGCGCGACGACGCGGCCGAAATCGGGGATGAAGCGGCCGAAGACGCCGGCCTCGGACAGGCGGCGCAGGCCGCCCTCCGGATCCTTGCGCGAGGTCAGCATCTCCAGGAACAGGCGGTTGGCCTCGGGATCGGCGCGCAGCGACTTGTCGACGAGGCGCAGGTTCTGGGTGACCAGGCGCAGGCTCGTCGGGTGGATGTCGAGATCGTGGCGCTGCGCCACCTCGAACAGGCGCAGCATGTCGACCGGACGATCCGCGAGCTGCTTCGCATCGCGCAGGGCGAGGCGGCCGCTGTCGACGCGGAAGCCCTCGATCTCCTGGCGGAAGATGCGGAAATCGGGCAGGCGGAAGGCCGGCTTGCGGTTCTCCGCCTCGAGCGCGGCGCAGAAGATACGGGTGAGGTCGCCGACGTTCTTGGCGGTGAGGAAGTAGTGCTTCATCAGCCGCTCGACGCCGCGGCTGCCGGCGTGATCGGTGTAGCCGAGGCGGGCGGCGATCTCCGGCTGCAGCTCGAAGGAAAGCCGCTCCTCCGGCCGGCCGGCGATCTCGTGCAGGCAGACGCGCACCGACCACAGGAACGCCTCGGCCTTGTCGAAGCTGGCGGCCTCGGCGGCGGTGAAGACGCCACGATCGACGAGCGTGGCGACGTCGTCGACGGCGTAGAGGTACTTGGCGATCCAGAACAGCGCCTGGAGATCGCGCAGGCCGCCCTTGCCGTCCTTGACGTTGGGCTCGAGGGCGTAGCGGGAGTTGCCCATGCGGCGGTGGCGCTCGTCGCGCTCGGCCAGCTTGGCCTGGGTGAAGGCGAGGCCGGTGCCGGCGACCACCTCCTTGGCGTAGCGGCGGCGCAGCTCCTGATAGAGCGCCTGCTCGCCGCAGAGATAGCGGGCCTCCAGCAGGTTGGTGCGGATGGTGAGATCGGCCTTGGCCTGGCGCAGGCACTCGTCGATCGAGCGGGTGGCGTGGCCGACCTTCAGCCCGAGGTCCCAGAGGTGGTAGAGCATATATTCGACCACCTGCTCGCCATGCGGCGTCAGCTTGTAGGGCAGCAGGAAGAGGATATCGAGGTCGGAATGGGGGGCGAGCTCGCCGCGGCCGTAGCCGCCGACGGCCAGGATGGCCAGCCGCTCGGCCGCCGACGGATTCGCCAGCGGGTAGGGATGAGTCGTGGTAAACTCGTGCAGTGTGCGCAGCAGCTGATCGATGAGGAAGCTGAGCTCCCGCGTGGCCTTGCGGCCGTCGCCGTCGGACGCGAAGCGGCGGCGCAGCTCCGCCCGCCCCTCCGCCAGGGCCGCCTTCAGCGTGGCTAGTACCGCGGCGCGCTCCGCGGCCGGCGGTCGCGCCACGGCGGCGATCGCCGTCAGGGCGGCGGACAGCGCGCGCCGGTCGATGATGGCACGCTGATCGCGGATGGCGTCCATGGCCGGATTTCGGCTCCTTCAACCCGTCGCGACCGCCGGCCCAGCCGGCCGGCGGAACGGTAAACGGCGGCTCAGTATGACACAGACCCCGGCGGAAGCGGGCGGAGACCCCCCGGTTTTCGCCGCCGAGCCGCAGGATTTCGGCAATAACCCAGGGATTCGGCCATGAAAACCCCGATCTTAATGTTGATTTCCGCTTTCCTAATGGCCGCCTGCGCCGGCCAGCAGGCCGCCGACAGCCCGGCGGGAACCCCCGAAAACCCCGTGGTGACCAGCTTCTCGACAAGTGAGAAGGACACCCTGGATGTGCAAGTCACCGATCGGCAGCCGGTTACCCAGGTGGAGCTGGCGACCGCCGACGGGCAGGTCTTCCCGGCCCACCAGATCGAGCGCGAGCGGCTGAACCGGAGCGGCGGCGGCTATTACGGCCAGCCGAGCATGGGCGTCGGGGTAGGGGTGGGCGGCGGCAGCGGCGGGGTCGGCGTCGGCACCGGGGTCGGCTTCGGCTTCCCGCTCGGCGACGGCACCTATGACGGGCCGCGCGACCCGCGTGTCGCCAGCACGGCGCGGATCCGGGTGCCGGACATGGCCGCCTATCGCGCCAACTGGCAGCAATGGACGGTGCGGGTGACGCTGGGCGACGGCGGCAGCCGGCGGGTGATCGAGGTCGGCGCCCCGCCACCGCCGGCGGGATGAGACGGCGCTGCTTCGCTTCCAAGAGGAGACCTGCATCGCCAAGCTGCGTCCTTCGACAGGCTCAGGATGAGGGGAAATCTTGGTGGCATGAGGAAAAGCCCTCATCCTGAGCCTGTCGAAGGACGCACGGCGCCGGTCCCAGGCTTTCGCCGGCGGGATGAGCGGCGTCAGCCGTCGTCGGCCTCGGCGGCGAGCCGCCGCAGGGCGTCGCCGTCAAGCAACAGGGTGAGACTCTCCTCCAGGACGCGGGCGCCCCTTCCGGCGTAGAAGTCCAGGGCGGCGGCGTTGGCGCGGTCCGCGTTCCAGTTGACCCGGCTGCAGCCGCGCGCCACGGCAAGGCGGGCGACGGCGCGCATCAGGCCGGTGCCGACGCCGCGGCCGCGCGCCGCGGCGGCGACATAGATGTCCTTCATGAAGAGCGCCGGCGCGAAGCGCGCGGCCGGGAAGACGACCGAGACCGTGGCCAGCCCAAGCAGCCGCCCCGCGGCGTCGGCGACGAGGATCTCCACGCCGGACAGCTCGGCGAGCTGCCGCGCGAGCGCTGGGCGGATGACGGCTTCATCCACGGCGGCCGGTCCGTCATAGTGGCGCTCCATCTCGCGGCAGAGCGCCGTCAGCGCCGGCAGGTCGGCGGCGGTCGCCGCTCTGATACTGTACGCCGTGCTCAACGCGACCTGCCTTTCGCCGCGACAAGGGAGCGGCGCCGGAACCGAGGGGCCGTACTGTTGTCTCGAACGAGGGGCGTCCGCAACCATCCGCGCGTCGTCGTCATCGGCGGCGCCAACATGGACGTCAAATGCCGCATCGCCGGGCGCACGGCGATGGCGAGCTCCAATCCCGGCAGCGTGCTGTCGGCGCCGGGCGGCGTGGCGCGCAACATCGCCGAGGGGCTGGCGCGGCTGGGCCTCGCGGCGAGCCTGATCGGTGCGGTCGGGCGCGATCCGCCGGGCCGGCAGCTGCTGGCGGCGACGGCCGTGGCCGGGGTCGACGTCCGCGGCGTGCTGCGCGGGCCGGCGCCGACCGGGACCTATGCGGCGACGCTCGACGCGCGCGGCGAGCTGCTCGTGGGCGTGGCGGCGATGGACGTCCTGGAGCAACTGACGCCGCGGCGCCTGGCGCGCCGGCAACGGCTGATCGCGGCGGCCGACCTCGTCGTGGCCGACAGCAACCTGCCGGCGGCGACGCTGGACTGGTTGCTGGCGTTCGCGGCGCGGCGCGGCCTGCGGCTGGCGATCGACGCGGTGTCGGTGCCGAAGGCGCGCCGGCTCAGGCCGCTGCTGCGGACACGGCGGCCGCTGTTCGCGCTATTCTGCAACCGGGCGGAAGCGGCCGCGCTGACGGGCCGGACGACGCCGCGCGCGGCCGCGCGCCGGCTGCACGACCTCGGCGTGCGGCATGTCTGCATCGGCCTGGGGCGGCGCGGCGTGCTCGCCTCGAGCGGCGGCGTGCAGCATCGCGTGCCGACGCTGGCCGGCGATGTCGTCGACGTCACCGGCGCCGGCGACGCGGCGGTGGCCGGCACGCTGTTCGGCCTGCTGCGCGGCGCGCCCCTGACGACGGCGGCCCGGTACGGCCAGGCCGCGGCGGCGCTGACGCGGGCCGCCGCGCAATCGGTCAGCCCGCGGCTCAGCGCGCGGGCGATTGCGCGTTGCATTCGGACGCGCCGGCCCTCACCTTAACGCAACAGGTTCTTGCAGAGTGGGATCGGCGGGGTGCGTCCTTCGACAGGCTCAGGATGAGGTGCTTTCTTCGTGCCATGAATACTTCCCCTCATCCTGAGCCTGTCGAAGGACGCAGGATGGTCTTGCAATAGTCATTGGTATGAACGAATTCCTCGACATCACGCCGGAGGTGCGGGCGGCGCTGGCCGAGGGGCGGGCGGTGGTCGCGCTGGAATCGACCATCGTCGCCCACGGCATGCCCTATCCGCAGAACCTGGCGACGGCACGGGCGGTCGAGGCGATCCTGCGCGCGGGAGGCGCGGTGCCGGCGACGATCGCCATCCTCGACGGCCGGCTCAAGGTCGGACTCGCGGCGGCGGAACTGGAGCGGCTGGCCAGCGCCGGCGACATCGCCAAGGCGAGCGCGCGCGACATCGCCTATCTGGCGGCGACGGGCGGCAGCGGCGCCACCACGGTGGCCGCGACCATGCGCATCGCCGCGCTGGCCGGTATCCGCGTCTTCGTCACCGGCGGCATCGGCGGCGTGCATCGCGGAGCCGCGACCAGCTTCGACGTCTCGGCCGACCTGACGGAGCTGGCGACCTCGGCCGTCGCGGTCGTGTCGGCGGGCGCCAAGTCGATCCTCGACATCGGCGCGACGCTGGAGACGCTGGAGACGCTGTCCGTGCCGGTGGTGGCGTATCGCGCCGACGAGTTTCCCGCCTTCTATTCGCGCGCCAGCGGCCACAAGGCGCCGCGGCGCCTCGACGACGTGCGGGACATCGCGCGGCTGATGCGGGCGACATGGTCGCTCGGCCCGAGCGGCGGCATCAGCATCGCGAACCCGATCCCGGCCGAGCACGAGATCCCGGCGGCGACGATCGAGCGGGCGATCGCGGCGGCGCTGCAGGAGATGGCCGCGCGCGGCATCGGCGGTAAGGAGGCGACGCCGTTTTTGCTGACCAAGGTGAACGAGATCACCGGCGGCGTCAGCCTCGAGGCCAACATCGCGCTGATCGAGAACAACGCCCGGCTGGGCGCCGAGATCGCGGTGGCCTATGCGCGACTGATGGCGGGCTTGCGATCGCAATAAGGTTCACCACCAAGCCACGAAGCTCTCGCCTGCGGGATGCATGCAAAGTTGGGGGATGCATCAAGGACCTTGAGTGCTTGGGATTTGCGACGTGCGTCCTTCGACAGGCTCAGGATGAAGACCTTTCTTCGTGCCACCAAGATTTCTCCTCATCCTGAGCCTGTCGAAGGACGCAGGATCGTCATGCGCGCCCCGACTTTTCTACCAGCCGGCGTAACGCGCCGCCGCCGTTGCATCGACGCGGCCGGCGGCGACGTCGGTGAGGGCGCGGTCGAGGATGTCGACGGCGTCGTCGACCTCGGCCTCGGTTAGGGTGAGCGGCGGCGTCAGCTCCAGCACGTTCGAGCCGACGCCGACATAGTAGAGCACGAGGCCGAGCTCGAAGGCGCGGTAGACGGCGAGGGCCGTCTCCTGCCTCGCCGGTTCTTTCGTCGCGCGGTCGCGCACCAGCTCGACGCCGATGGCGAGGCCGCGGCCGCGCACGTCGCCGATCAGCGGATGACGGTTGGCGAGGCCGCGCAGGCGGTCGGCGAGATAGCCGCCGACCGCCGCGGCGTGCCGGTCGAGGCGATGCTCGCGGATGGTCTGCAGGACCGCGAGGCCGGCGGCCGCGCAGACCGGATTGCCCTGGGTCGTCTGCATGGCGAAGGCGGCGGCGTGATCCATCAGAGCAGCCGGCCCGACGGCGGCGGAGAGCGGCAGGCCGCCGCCCAGCCCCTTGCCGAAGGTGACGACGTCGGGAACGAAACCCTCGGCCTGGAACGCATGCAGATGGCCGGTGCGGCCGAGGCCGACCTTCACCTCGTCGCAGACGGTGAGGATGCCGTGGCGGCGGCAGATCTCGGCGAGGCGGGCGAGGAAGCCGGCCGGCGGCACCAGCAGGCCGCCGTCGGACTGGATCGGCTCGAGGAACAGCGCCGCCACCTCGCGCGCGGGGAACTCCGCGGCGAGCTTCTGTTCGAAGAGCGCGAGCGCGGCTTCGCCGGCGGCGGCGCCGTCGCGATAGGTGTCGGGATAGGACAGGAGCAGCAGCCTGTCCGCGGATCCCTCGCCCTGGAGGACCGGGTGGCCGGAGACGGCGCGGGCGCCGACGCTGTTGCCGTGATAGGCGCCGGCGAAGGCGACGAAGCGCGGCCGGCCGGTGGCGGCGGCGAGCATCCGCACCATGGCCTCGTTGGCGTCGGAGCCGGAATGGCCGAGCCAGACCTTGCGCGGCAGGCCCGGCGGCAGGCTCTCCAGCAGCGCCTCGGCGAGGCGCACGGCCGGCTCGTTGACCGCCGAGAGGATGCTGGCGCCGGCCATGGTGGCGGCGGCGCGGCGCACCGCCTCGACCACCGCCGGGTGGCCGTAGCCGAGGCTGGCGGCGCCCCAGGAGGCCGACAGGTCGAGCAGGCGGCGGCCGTCCTCGGCGACGAGATAGGCGCCTTCGCCGGCGACGACCGCGAGCGGAAAGAAGCGCAGCTTCTGCAGGCTGCCGATGGCGCGGGCGTCGCGCGCGGCGAGCGAATCGGCCGGCGCCATCTAGCGCAACCCCAACAGCACGGCGAGCTTGGCACGCGCATCATCGAGCACGCCGGCCGGCACGGCCGCGCCGGCATAGGCGATCGGCCGCGCCAAGGTGTCGATGCTGCGGACGTGGCTCGTCAGTATTTCGCCCTGCACCGGCAGGCCGACGGGAAGGACGACGCTCGACCCGAACGGCCGGACGCGGGAGGTGATCGGACAGACGATGGCGAACTTGCTGGCCCGGTAGAACGCCCGCGGCGAGATCACCAACGCCGGCCGGCGTCCGGCCTGCTCCCACCCGGTGCGCGGATCGAAATCGGTCCAGATCAGGTCTCCCGCCTCCGGCTCGTATCCACGCCTCACTCGACGGCCTCCCGGCCGCGATCGCCACCCCAGTCGAAGGCGTCGCGCATCGCCTCCGGCGTCATGCCTTCCAACATATCTTCGAGCGTATAGGCCCGACGGGCCGGAGAGATCACGATGCGATCGCCCTTGGCCTCGATCTCGACGGTCGCGCCTTCCTTCAATCCGGCCTTGCCGGCGATGTCCTTGGGCACCCGAACGCCCAGGCTGTTGCCCCAACGGGCGACGCGAACGCGCATGACTTCCTCCACGGATATCCGATGGATATTCTACGCGATATCTACAGGATATACAATTCCGCCTTGCCGGACAGGCCGTCGGCCGGTTGCGTCAGCGGATGCGGCCGCGCACGCGCTCCAGCTCGGCGATGGCGCCGGCGATGGCCTCGCGGGCGGCGATCAACGCCAGCAGCTTCAGCTCGACCGTGCGCGCGGCGGGATCGGTGGTGACGTTGACCTGGACCGCGATCACCTGCGTCGCCTGGTCGGTCGCGGGATTGTCCGACAGCCAGAGGTCGGCGCGGGTATAGGCCCCCATCTCGTAGAAGGTGGAGCGGTGCAGCTGGATGTCGGCCATGGCGGTCCCCTTAAGAATCGCGAACGCCGCTCATCTGGCGCGGACCGGCCGGGTTTTGCAAGCCGCCCGGCACGTGCGGCCGACCGGCGGATGCCCTGTGTTTCAAGCGCTGAAATCGTCGCGAAACAGGAACGGCGCAATGTCACCCCGGACAGGATCGGGAACGCAGGAGAGGACCGATGGAGCCGAGCGAAACCGCCTGGCCCCGCAAGACGCGGGAGCTGCACAACCATCACTTCGATTCGACGGTGTGGAACGACTTCCGCTTCCGCCCAGACGACGTGGTGATCGCCACCTACGCGAAGTCGGGCACCACCTGGACGCAGCAGATCGTCGGGCAGCTCATCTTCGGCGGGCAGGAGGGAATCGACATCCCGGCGATCTCGCCCTGGCT
Organism: Dongiaceae bacterium; assembly: GCA_050180895.1. Classification (GTDB taxonomy): domain Bacteria; phylum Pseudomonadota; class Alphaproteobacteria; order Dongiales; family Dongiaceae; genus JBGPEQ01. The sequence continues at coordinate 7,894 of JBFXDS010000008.1, read as the reverse complement.
CGACCTGCGCGTGCCGGCGAAGGAACTGAAGCTGGCCGCGCTCGAGGCGCAGACGCACCGCCGGTTCATCAAGACGCACCTGCCGGTCGACGCCCTGCGCTTCTCGCCGCACGCCAAATACATCTATGTCGGCCGCGACGGGCGGGACGTGGCGTGGAGCATGTACAACCACCACGCCAAGGCCAACGCGGAATGGTACCGGCTGCTCAACGACACGCCGGGCCGCGTCGGGCCGCCGATCGGACGGCCGCCGGCCGCGGTCCGGCAATATTTCCTGGAGTGGCTGGAGCGGGACGGCCATCCCTTCTGGCCGTTCTGGGAGAACGTCTCCTCCTGGTGGGCCATCCGCGACCTGCCCAACGTCCTGCTGCTGCACTTCGCCGACCTCAAGCGGGACCTGCGCGGCCAGATCGAGAAGGTGGCGGCGTTTCTCGACATCGCGGTTGACGGTCCGACCCTCGCCCGGATCACCCGTCATTGCAGCTTCGATTACATGAAGGCGCATGCGGCCCACGCCGCGCCCCTGGGCGGCCGCATCTGGAGCGGCGGCGCGCGGACCTTCATCCACCGCGGCACGAACGGCCGCTGGCGCGATATCCTGAGCGCGGAGGATTGCCGCCGCTACGAGTCCCTGGCGACGGAGCGGCTCGGCGCGGACTGCGCTCGCTGGCTCCTGGCCGGCCAACAGGCGGGCACGGAGCGTCTAGGAAAGCGCCGGTCCGTCGCGTAGGGTGGCGCGGTTCGCCCCTGGGGAGAGCCGCCGCATGCCGCAGGACTTCTACCGCATCCGCCGCCTGCCGCCCTACGTCTTCGCCGAGGTCAACGCCATGAAGGCGGCGGCGCGGGCGCGCGGCGAGGACGTGATCGACCTCGGCATGGGCAACCCGGACGCGGCGCCGCCGCCGCACGTCATCGACAAGCTGACGGAGACGCTGAAGAACCCGCGCGTGCACGGCTATTCCAGCTCGCGCGGCATCCCCGGCCTGCGCAAGGCCTACGCCGCCTACTACGCGCGGCGGTTCAACGTGGCGCTCGACCCGGAGAGCGAGGTGATCGTCACGCTCGGCTCCAAGGAGGGCTTCGCCAACTTCGCCCAGGCGATCACGGCGCCGGGCGACATGGTGCTGGTGCCCAACCCCAGCTATCCCATCCATTCCTTCGGCTTCATCCTGGCGGGCGCCTCGATCCGCCATATCCCCGTGGGACCCGACGCCGATTTCATGGCGGGACTGAAGCGCGCGGTGCGCGGCAGCGTGCCGCCGCCGATCGCGCTGGTGGTGAACTTCCCGGCCAACCCGACGGCGGCGATGGCGAGCCTCGACTTCTACCGCGAGGTGGTGGCGTTCGCGCGGCAGCACGACATCATCCTGCTCTCCGACGTGGCCTATGCCGAGGTCTATTTCGGCGACGACCCGCCGCCCTCGATCCTGCAGGTGCCGGGCGCCAAGGAGGTGGCGATCGAGTTCTCGTCGCTGTCCAAGACCTATTCCATGGCCGGCTGGCGCATCGGCTTCGCCGTCGGCGGCAAGCGGCTGATCGCGGCGCTGGCGCGGGTGAAATCCTATCTCGACTACGGCGCCTTCACGCCGATCCAGGTGGCGGCGACGGCGGCGCTGAACGGGCCGCAGGACTGCATCGCCGAGATGCGCCAGCGCTACCGACAGCGGCGCGACGTGCTGATCGAGGGGCTGGCGCAGGCCGGCTGGGACGTGCCGCCGCCCGTGGCCTCGATGTTCGCCTGGGCGAAGATTCCCCCGCGCTTCGGCAACCTCGGCAGCGTGGAGTTCGCCAAGCTGCTGCTGGCCGACGCCAAGGTGGCGGTGGCGCCGGGCCTCGGCTTCGGCGAGTACGGCGAAGGCTATGTGCGCATCGCCCTGGTCGAGAACCGCGAGCGGCTGCGCCAAGCCGTGCGCAACATCAAGCGGTTCATGGCCAAGAGCGCGGCGGCGTGAAGATCAGGTTGCCTTATGCCCAGACGAGAACTCTGCATCCCCAACCGGTAAAGCCGGCACATCGACATGCGTCTTCGACTTCCACACGCTAGGAGGGGATCATGAGCGCTCCCGTCAACCGCATGCCGCCGATCCATCCCGGCGAGATTCTTGCCGAGGAACTGCGCGAGCTCGGCCTTTCGGCAAGGGCGTTCGCGGACGCCCTGGGCGTGCCGCACAATCGCATCGCCGCCATTCTGCGCGGGCGGCGGTCGATCACTGCCGACACGGCTCTTCGCCTCGGCCGGTACTTCGGCACGACGGCCAAGTTCTGGCTGACCCTGCAGCAGAGCCACGATCTGAAGGTGACCGAACGGGAGCGCGGTCGAACGATCCGCGCCACCGTCAAGCGGCGCGCGGCCTGAAGCCGGCCGGCGTAGACCCGATCAATCCGCCAGCAGCGCCCGCAGCTTGTAGAGCAGCTCCAGCGCCTCCTTGGGCGTCAGCTCGTCCGGGTTGATACGGGCGAGCATGTCCTCGGCCGGCGACGGGGCCTTGGCGGCGGGCGCGGCGGAGGGGCGCGCGGTGGCGGCGAAGAGCGGCAGGTCGTCGGCGAGGCGGGCGAGGGCGCCGGCCTGCTCGCCCTGCTCCAATGTCGCCAGCACCTCCTCGGCGCGGGCGACGACGGCGGCGGGAAGGCCGGCGAGCTTGGCCACGTGGATGCCGTAGGAGCGGTCGGCGGCGCCGGCGGCGACCTCGTGCAGGAACACCACCTCGTTGCGCCACTCCTTCACGCGCATGCAATGGGGTGAGAGCGCCGGCAGCCGCGCGCTCAGCGCGGTCAGCTCGTGATAGTGGGTGGCGAACAGGGCGCGGCACCGGTTCACCTCGTGCAGGTGCTCGAGCGTGGCCCAGGCGATGGAGAGGCCGTCGAAGGTGGCGGTGCCGCGGCCGATCTCGTCGAGGATGACCAGCGAGCGGTTGGTGGCCTGGTTGAGGATGGCGGCGGTCTCGACCATCTCGACCATGAAGGTGGAGCGGCCGCGGGCGAGATCGTCGGCGGCGCCGACGCGGCTGAACAGGCGGTCGACCACGCCGATATGCGCCGCCGCCGCCGGCACGAAGGACCCCATCTGCGCCAGCAGCAGGATGAGCGCATTCTGCCGCAGGAAGGTCGACTTGCCGGCCATGTTGGGGCCGGTGACGAGCCACAGCCGCTGCGCCGCGCTCAGATCGCAGTCGTTGGGGACGAAGGCGCCCTCCTGGGCGCGGCGCAGGGCGGCCTCGACGACCGGGTGGCGGCCCTGGCGGATATCGAAGGCGCGGCTGTCGTCGACCAAGGGGCGGCACCAGTTCTCCGTCGCCGCGAGATCGGCCAGCGCCGTGGCGAGATCGAGCTCGGCCAGGGCCTGCGCGGCCAGCGCCAGCGGCTCGGCGCGGGCGGACACCTCGCCGACGAGATCGGCGAACATGGCAAGCTCGAGGGCGAGCGCCTTGTCGGCCGCCGTGGCGATGCGCTGCTCCAGGTCGCCGAGCGCCACGGTGGTGAAGCGCATGGCGCTGGCCATGGTCTGGCGGTGGATGAAGGCGTTGTCCTTGAGCAGCTTGTCGGCATGCGTGCTGGTCGTCTCGACATAGTAGCCGAGCACGTTGTTGTGGCGGATCTTGAGCGCGGCGATGCCGGTCTCGGCACGGTAGCGCCCCTCCAGCTCGACGATCAGGCGCCGGCTGGCGTCGCGCAGGGTGCGCAGCTCGTCGAGCTCCGGCGAATAGCCTGACGCGATGAAGCCGCCGTCGCGGGCAAGCAGGGGCAGCTCGGGCGCGAGGGCACGGCCGAGGCGGTCGATCAACTCGGCGTGATGGCCGAGATCGCGGCGGATGGACTCGAGGCCGGCGGGGAGCGGCGTCAGCCGCGGCGGCTGCTCGAGCCGGGCGCGCAGGGCGGCGGCCTCGGCGAGAGCGCCGCGGATGGCGGCGAGGTCGCGCGGGCCGCCGCGGCCGAGGGTGAGGCGCGAGAGCGCGCGCTCGATGTCGGGGACGCGCCGCAGGCCATCGCGCAGAACCTCGCGCAGGGGCTCTTCGGCGACGAAGGCGGCGACCACGTCCTGGCGCGCGGCGATCGCGGCCGGATCGGTGGAGGGCGCCGACAACCGCGCCGCGAGCAGGCGGGCGCCGGGGCCGGTGAGGGTGCGGTCGATGGTGGCGAGCAGCGAGCCGCGCCGCTCGCCACTCAAGCTGCGCGCGAGCTCGAGGTTGCGGCGGGTGGCGGCGTCGATCTCCAGCACGGCGCCGCGGGCGAGGCGGCGCGGCGCTTCGAGACGGGGCAGCTTGCCCTGCTGCGTCAGCTCGACATAGTCGACGAGCGCACCGGCGGCGGCCAGCTCCGCACGGCTGAAGGCGCCGAAGCCGTCGAGGGCGCGCACGCCGTAGAGCGCCTCCAGGCGGCGGCGGGCGTTCTCGCTGTCGAAGCGCGAGGAGGGCAACGGCGACAGGGCCGGCTTCCACTCCTCGAGCAGCTCGAAGAGCGGCGGCTGCTGCAGCAGGCGGTCGGGAAGCAGCAGCTCGCCCGGCTCCAGCCGGGCGAGCGCCGCGCCGAGATCTTCGGGCCTTGCCGGCTGGACGACGAAATCGCCGGTGGAGACGTCGAGCCAGGCGAGGCCGAGCGCGCCGGCGGCGTCGGCGAGGGCGGCCAGATAATTGTGGCTGCGCGCGTCGAGCAGCGTGTCCTCGGTGATGGTGCCGGGCGTCACGATGCGGACGACCTCGCGGTGGACCACGGCCTTGGCGCCGCGCTTCTTCGCCGCCGCCGGATCCTCCATCTGCTCGCAGACCGCGACCTTGAAGCCGCGGCGGATCAGCTTCGAGAGATAGGCGTCGGCGGCGTGGGCGGGCACGCCGCACATCGGGATATCCTGGCCGGCATGCTGGCCGCGCTTGGTGAGGGCGATGTCGAGCGCCCGCGACGCCGTGACCGCGTCGTCGAAGAACAGCTCGTAGAAATCGCCCATGCGGTAGAACAGCAGGCAATCCGGATGCGCGCGCTTGGCCGCCAGGTATTGCGCCATCGCCGGCGAGGCGGCAGCGGCGGCCGTGGCATCGGCAAGCGCATTCCGGGATGTGGCGGATGATTCGGGCACGGCGATCCGGCGGCTCTCAAGGGTGGCGGGAGATTATCCGATCATTCCCGATCGAGCCACGCCGCACCCTCACCCTAGCCCTCTCCCACTGCGTGGGAGCTTTGCAAAATAGAACGGAACAGCTCGATGTTCTTGCCTCGATTCTGATCCGTTCTCTTCCTGATTCCGGTTCGTCCAATGTGCATGGCCGTTTTGCAAAGCTCCCACTGCGTGGGAGAGGGGACTCGGTCTGGGCGACTGCACCAATTGCGTCCCCTCTCCCGCAAACGTGGGAGAGGGCTAGGGTGAGGGCTGTCGCAGCGCCGCTGCCTTCCCTTCGCGCGCAAAACATGCAACTTTGCATACAACGATATCGGAGGCTCGTTGATGGTTGATTTCACGCCGGATTCCCAGAAGCTCGACGAAGATTCCCTGCTCCTGCACGCCAGCGGACGCCCGGGCAAGCTGGAGATCCGCGCCACCAAGCCGCTGACCACGCAGCGCGACCTGTCGCTCGCCTATTCGCCGGGCGTGGCGGCGCCGTGCCTGCGGATCGCCCGGGATTCCACGCTCGCCTACGACTACACGGCCAAGGGCAATATCGTCGCCATCATCTCCAACGGCACGGCGGTGCTGGGGCTGGGCGACCTCGGCGCGCTCGCCGCCAAGCCGGTGATGGAGGGCAAGGCCGTCCTGTTCAAGCGCTTCGCCGACATCGACGGCATCGACATCGAGGTCGACACCCGCGACGTCGACGAGTTCGTCAACTGCGTGCGCTTCCTCGGGCCGAGCTTCGGCGGCATCAACCTGGAGGATATCAAGGCGCCGGAATGCTTCATCATCGAGCAGCGCCTGCGCGAGCTGCTGGACATTCCGGTGTTCCACGACGACCAGCACGGCACCGCGATCATCGCGTTGGCCGGGCTGCTCAACGCGCTCGACCTCACCGGCCGCAGCCTGAAGGACACGCGCATCGTCATGAACGGCGCCGGCGCGGCCTCCATCGCCTGTATCGAGCTGATCAAGGCGATGGGCCTGCCGCACGACCACGCCATCCTCTGCGATACCCAGGGCGTCATCCACCAGGGCCGCGAGAAGGGCATGAACCAGTGGAAGTCGGCGCATGCGGCGAGCACGCCGGCGCGCACGCTGGCCGAGGCCCTCCGCGGCGCCGACGTGTTCTTCGGCCTATCGGCCAAGGGGGCGGTGACGGCGGAGATGGTCAAGGGCATGGCCGACAAGCCGATCATCTTCGCGATGGCCAACCCGGACCCGGAGATCACGCCGGAGGAAATCCGCACGGTGCGCAAGGACGCCATCATCGCTACCGGCCGCTCGGACTATCCGAACCAGGTGAACAACGTCCTCGGCTTCCCCTACATCTTCCGCGGCGCGCTCGACGTGCGCGCCTCCACCATCAACGACCGGATGAAGATCGCCGCCGCGCAGGCCATCGCCGCGCTGGCCCGCGAGGACACGCCGGACGAGGTGGACGCGGCCTATGCCGGACGGCGGCTGCGCTACGGGCCGGACTACATCATCCCGGTGCCGTTCGATCCGCGGCTGATCTCCACCATTCCGCGCGCGGTCGCCAAGGCGGCCATGGAGTCCGGCGTCGCGCGACGGCCGATCATGGACCTGGAGGGCTACCGAATCCAGCTGGCCTCGCGACTCGACCCGACGGCCAACAGCCTGCAGCTGATCTTCGAGCGCGTGCGCGAGCAGCCGAAGCGGATCGTCTTCGCCGAGGGCGAGGAGGAGAAGGTGATCCGCGCCGCGCTGGCGCTGCGCAACGCCGGCTACGGCGAGCCGGTCCTGATCGGGCGCGAGGAGCGCATCCACACGGCGATCAAGGCGGCCGGGCTGGGCGAGATCGACGGGCTGGAGATCCACAACGCCCGGCTGTCGCAGCACAACAAGGAGTACACGGACTTCCTCTATCAGCGGCTGCAGCGCAAGGGCTCGACCCACCGCGACTGCCAGCGCATGGTCAACCAGGACCGCAACGTCTTCGCGGCCTGCATGGTGGCGCGCGGCTACGCCGACGCGCTGGTGACGGGGGTGACGCGGAGCTTCGCCACCTGCTTCGACGAGATCACGCGGGTGATCGATCCCAAGCCCGGCGAGCAGCTATTCGGGCTGTCGATCTTCCTGTCGCGCGCCCGCACCGTGTTCATCGCCGACACCTCCGTGCACGAACTGCCGGAGCCCGAGGTGCTGGCGGACATCGCCGTGCAGACGGCGCGCAAGGCGCGCCAGTTCGGCCACGAGCCGCGGGTGGCGCTGCTGTCGTTCTCGAACTTCGGCAGCCCGATGCGCGAGAAGGCGGAGCGCATCCGCCACGCCGTCGACGTGCTGGACGAGCGCAAGGTGCTGGGCCGCGGCCACATCGATTTCGAATATGACGGTGAGATGCAGGCCAACGTCGCGCTCGACATCGAGCTGATGCGCGAGCGCTTCCCCTTCTGCCGCCTGTCGGCGCCGGCCAACATCCTGATCATGCCGGCGCTGCACTCCGCCAACATCTCGGCCAAGCTGCTGCAGTATCTCGGCGGCGGCACGGTGATCGGGCCGATCCTGATGGGCCTGGGCAAGCCGGCGCAGATCGTGCAGACCGGGGCCGCGGTCTCGGATCTCGTCACCGCCGCGGCGTTCGCGGCCTTCGACGCGCTGCGGTAAGCTCCCTGCCGGATACCAAGCGCAGACGCTGCCTGCGCGCCCGTGCGTCCTTCGACAAGCTCAGAGCGTGTGAGCCTATTTCGAGAGAATGAATGTCTGGAGCGAAGGGCAGGGCAGAGCGAGGACGAGCGTGATAGGGACTGATAGCTCATGGGACGAGCGCGTTCG
>JBFXDS010000007.1:0-192358 GCA_050180895.1 Dongiaceae bacterium | reverse complement strand
CCGCGGATGCATCAGCGCTTCCGCCAAACTCAGCTGCTCATCCGTTCGATGCCCCATCTCCCCCTCTCCCGCCTCGCCGCTCTCCTTGCCAGAGAATCATATGCGATGATTTCTGCAAAGCTCCCGCAAGCGCGAGAGGGGATTCCGACGGGGCCGCTGCGCGATCGAGCCCCCTCGCCCGCTAGCGGGAGAGGGTTGGGGTGAGGGCCTGTCTCGGCCATCCACCCCCAGTATGGAACAGACCTCACGCTGCCAGCGGTGGCGTGTCGTCGTGCACGCCGCCGGCGCGCTGCCAGGCCATGCCGGCGCGGCAGAGCAGGGCCTCCTCGAAATGGCGGCCCACGATCTGGAAGCCGATCGGCGAGGCGTTGGCGTCGAGCCCGGCGGGCAGCGTGATGGTCGGCTGGCCGGTGGTGTCGTAGATACAGGTGAAGTGGATCAGCTTCTGCAGGCCTTCGGCGTTCTCGCAGAGGGCGTTGAACTCGGCCACGGACGGGTTGAGCCAGGGCATGATCGGCACGACCATGATGTCGATGTCCGCGAACAGCTTCTGCATGGCGCCGCGCAGGTTGCGGCGGGCGATCGCCGCCCGGCCGTAATCGAGGCCGGACAGCGTGCGTCCGCTCTCCAGGAAGCCGGCGAACACCGGTCCGTAGCCCTCCTTCCGCGACGGATACGAGGCCGTGTGGGCCAGGGCGGCCTCGACGGCGCAGAGCGGCACCCAGCCGGCGACGGCGTCCTCCGTGGGCGGCATCTTCACGGTCTTCACGACGGCCCCCGCCTTTTTCAGGACGGAGACCGCCTTCTTCAGGACCTTCACGATCGCGGGATCGACGCCCGCGCTGCAATATTTCTCGTCGAAGCCGAGGACGACGCCCTTCAGGCCCTTGCCGATGCCCGCGAGATAGTCGGGCACGGCCTCCGACGAGCTGGAGGGATCGTTCTCGTCGCGGCCGGCGATCGCGCCGAGCATGGCGGCGGCGTCCTCCACGCGCCGCGTGATGGGGCCGATGTGATCGAGCGTCTCGGCGAGCGGAAAGACGCCGTAGCGGCTCACCCGGCCCCAGGTCGGCTTCAGTCCGACGCAGCCGTTCGCAATCGACGGAAAGCGGATCGAGCCGCCGGTGTCGCTGCCGAGCGAGCCATAGCAGAGGCCGGCGGCCGTCGCGACGCCGGAGCCGGAGGAGGATGCGCCCGACCAGCGATCCCGCCGCCACGGATTCACCGGCGGCGGGACATCCGGATGGTGGAGTGCCAGCGCTCCTTCGGTGAGCTGCAGCTTGCCGAGGATCACCGCCCCCGCAGCCTTGAGCCGGGCCGCGACGGTGGAGGTGCGGCCGGCGACGGTCGATCGGAACATCGGAATGCCGGAGGCCGTCGGGAGGCCCTCGATATCGCAGAGATCCTTGATGGCGACGGGCACGCCGTGCAGCGGCCCGCGCGCCTTCTTCGCCTTGATCTCCCGATCCGCCTTCCTGGCGTCGGCCAGCGCCCGATCCGCCATCACCAGCTCGTAGCATTTGAGCGAGCCGTTCAGGCGCTCGATGCGCTCGAGCATCAGAGTCGTGGCGGCCGTCGAGGTGACGGCGCCGCGCGCGATCTTCCGGCCGAGATCGACCGCTCCCCCGAAGGCATTGTCGTCCGTCATGTCATTCCCCTCCCCGTTCGACGCGTTGCCCGCCCCGAAGACGTATCACAAGCACCGGCCCGGTTAGTATCCACTATCGCAGGGGTCGCCCTCGCCCTGCCCCTCATGGGCGCTGGGATAAGAGGGAGTCTCGCCTTACCGCCGTAAAGCGAGACTCGCAGGAGAGACTCACCACAAAGCCACGAAGGGCACAAAGAACACGAAGAGGTCGGTGCTTCGCGCGGGGGCCGAGGGAAGCGCCCGGCTTTCTTCGTGTTCTGAAAAAGAAACTGGACGCATTTGGGCCACAAGCTTGACTGTCACCCCCGCGAAAGCGGGGGTCCAGGACAAGCGACATGCGGTCACCCTGGACCCCCGCTTTCGCGGGGGTGACAAGCGAGTAGGTGTGTGCTGGAGGATCGTTTCATGGCCTCGGGGGCCGACGCAGTCGGTGGAAACTTTGTGGTGGACCTTGCGGGCGCGCTGCCGCGTGCAAACCCCGCCCCCTTCACCCCGCCCACAAGGGGCGGGGGAGTGAGATCGCGGCGCCTATGACCCTGCCCTTCGCCAGCGGCGAAGAATGCGCGCCTCGCCGCGTCACCACAGCTTGTTGAGCTTCCAGACCTGGTCGGAGATGATCTCGAACTCATAGCTGAGGTAGGGCGGTCTGGACCAGAAGTTGAGGATGTAGGCATGCTCCATCTTGAAGCCGGGGAGCAGCTGCCGCTCCTTTCGCGTGACGGCATAGAAGGCGACTTCGGGAATCCTCTCCTTCTTCCGGTAGAATTCCATGATGCTCTGCGAATGCTGGGCGAAAACCATCACGTGCAGCGCCCTGCCCTTGAGGTCGTGGTCGCCGATATTCGGAACTCGAAAGAGCCCCAGGTCCGACCTCTTCTCAAAGAAGAACCAGCTCAAGGGAACGCTGGCATTCACCGTTCGCGTCGAGAGGCGGAGATGGAACTGCCGCTCCGCCAGCACGAGCCATCGTTCCTGTTCCAGCAGCTTGTCCTGCCAGCGCCAGGCTTCCGCCACGTCCAGGAATATCTTCGCGCCGGGCTTGAGACCGTCGACCATCTTCGTCTTCCCGCCGTTGATGTCCCAAAAGACCGACGGCGGGGGTAGTGAATTAGCGCCCATATCCTGCCTCCTCTGCGCTGGGTAGCCTTCCTGTCTTCGCGATGTGCGCGATCGGCGCGCGACCGATCGGCCGCGAAGATGGACGGCGAGGCGTCATCCCAGCGTCACAAGGCAGGCTGTTTCTCGCCCGGACGGGCGAGCGATCGTTTCAATTCGTTCGGCTTCGTTTCAATCGTTTCAGGCCGTCGTCGACAAGCAGGACCCAGGTCGCGGCACCGGTGTCTGACCCCATTTCAACCGGACTTCTCTGTCCGACGCAAAGCCAGGGTCGGCACTATGGGTATGTTTCCCCGCCGGAAATTGTGCTAGGTCGGCTATGCGCCGGCCGCGCATGGCCCGGCTGGATTCACCGGGACGGCCGCCATGCCCAAGATCGACATCGCCGCCGTACCGGAACGCAAGGGCGCGGGCTATCCGCCGCCGTTCGACGCACCCTGCGCCGATCGCGTGCGGCAGCGGCTGGGCGATGCCGGCGGTCTCGACGATTTCGGAGTCAATCTCATGCACCTGCCGCCGGGCAACTGGTCGAGCCAGCGTCACTGGCATTCGCACGAAGACGAATTCGTCTATGTGCTCGAGGGCGAACTGACGCTGATCGAAGACGGCGGCGAGACGCTGCTGCGCGCCGGCGATTGCGCGGCCTTTCCGAAAGGCTCCGGCGACGGCCACCACCTGATCAACAGATCGGGCGCGATGGCGGTCTATCTCGAAGTCGGCTCCCGTTCGCCCGCCGATCTCACCACCTGCTCCGACATCGACATGATGAGCGCCAACGCCGACGGCCGGTTCGTGCACAAGGACGGCACGCCGTATCCCGAGCCCTAGGGCACGTCCTGACAGGTGAGATACGCTCGCTCCACTCCTCGAGTCATCTCGGCGAAAGCCGCTATCTATGGCACTCGCACAAGGATCGATTCCTCATAGGAGAATCGGATGGGCAATGTGCGTCCTTCGACAAGCTCAGGATGAGGAGCTTTCTTCGTGCCACCAAGATTTTTCCTCATCCTGGGCTTGTCGAAGGACGCAGGGTTGTCCTGCAATCCTACCTCACCACCTCGTCCGCCTGCGCGAGGACGTCGGCGGGGATCGGCACGCCGAGCTTCTCGGCCGTCGCCGTGTTGACGTAGAGCTTCGTCTCCTCGATGCCGCCGACGGGGATGCGGCCGGGCTTCTCGCCGCGGAGGATGCGGACGGCCATGTTCCCGGCCTGCCAGCCGATGCTGTAGTAGTCGAAGCCGATGGCGGCGACGGCGCCGCGCTTCACCGCATCGACGTCGGCCGCGTAGACGGGTATCCGGTGATCGAGGCCGACCTTCGTCACCGAGTCGAGCGCCGCGACGATCGTGTTGTCGGTCGGGACGAAGATGACATCGGCCTTGCCGACCAGGCCCTGCGCCGCTGCGGCCACGTCCGACGACTTCGACGCCGGCGCCTCGACGAGCGTCATGTTGGCGCCCATCGCCGTCTTCTTCATGAGATAGACGAGGGTGTAGGAATTCGATTCGCGCGGATTGAACAGGATGCCGATCCGGCGCGCCTTCGGCGAGATGGCGCGGATCAGCTCGATATGCTGCTTGACCGGCGACAGGTCGCTGACGCCCGTGACGTTGCCGCCGGGCGCGTACATGTCGCGCACCACCTTGGCGCCGAGCGGGTCGGTGACGGCGGCGAAGACGACGGGAACCTCAGCGGTCGCCGCCGCGGCCGCCTGCGCCGAGGGCGTGGAGATCGCGACGATGACGCGGGCCTTGTCGCGGACGAACTTGTGGACGATGTCGGCCGCGGCGGCGGGATCGCCCTTGGCGCTCGCGAAGACGAACTCGATGGCCTTGCCGTCCGCCTGGCCGGCGGCCTTGAGGGCATCGCGGACGCCGTCGCGGCAGGCGTCGAGCGCGGGATGCTCGGCGATCGCGGTCACGCCCACCAGCAGTTTCTCGGCCGCCCGGGCGGCGGGCATTGCCGCGGCCAGCGCCAGCAAGGCCATCGCCATGAGCGCGACGCTCGTTCTCATGCGGAGACATGACGTCATCGGATCCCCTCCCCAGTGCCATTCCGGCTGCTCTTCTAGCATAACTGCCGCGTGAGCAAACATCACACCGTCGCGCCCGACGTGCGCAGGTCGCAACATCGGTGTCCAGCGACCGGCCTTGGTCGGCGGACAATCGAGGGTTGGCGGATAAACGGAGTCGGAACGACTCTTGTCCGCTACTGCAGCCGCTGCAGCGCCGGCAGGGTGACGATGCGGATCTGCGAGGCCTCGAGACCCTCGCGCACGCCGCGGGCGGTGGCGACGGCGGTCGGCTCGTCGCCATGGACGCAGATGGAGTCCACCTGGCAGGGAATCCGCTTGCCGGAGAGCGAGACCAGCGCCTGCTCCGCGATCATGCGCCTCACATGCTCGACCGCCTGCGCCGTGTCGTGGATCATGGCGTTCGGTTCGCGCCGCGGCGTCAGCAGGCCGGCGTCGGTGTAGGTGCGGTCGGCGAATACCTCCTCGGCGACGCGCAGGCCCGTCTTGCGCCCGGCCCGGCTCAGCGCCGTGTTGGCCTGGGCCAGGAAGATGAGGTCGCGATCCACGGCCCTGCTGGCGCGCGCGATCGCCGTGGCCATGGATTCGTCCTCGGCCGCCATGTTGCTCATCATGCCGTGCGCCTTCACGTGGGTGACCTTGCCGCCGTTGGCGGCCGCCACGCCGGCGAGCGCGCCGATCTGGTAGGCGACCATCATCTCGATCTCGGCGTTGCTGAAGCGCATGATCCGGCGGCCGAAGCCCTGCAGGTCGGGGAAGCCGGGATGGGCGCCGATGCTGACGCCGTTCTCGACCGCGAGCCGGACGGTCTCCGCCATGACCGTGGGGTCGCTGGCATGGAAGCCGCAGGCGACGTTGGCCGAGCGCACGATGGCCAACATCTCGCCGTCGCTGCCCATCTTCCACGGGCCGAAGCTTTCGCCGAGATCGGAGTTGAGGTTGACTTCGCTGGTCATGGAGACCCTGTCCGCAGCGCGGGTTTGCGCTATTCTAACTGCGGCGTGCCGGCGGTGTCACACTCGAATCGGCCGCCTCGCGGCCAACGGCCGGCATGATCATCCTGCGTCCTTCGACAAGCTCAGGATGAGGGGAAATTCTGGTGGCACAAAGAATGATCCTCATCCTGAGCTTGTCGAAGGGCGCATCCCCGTTCATCCCGGTCTCCTGGGAAGTGCGGGAACCTTGAACAGCGGCGAACAGGAGCGGACGGGCGTGGGTGTCAGGTATCTGAGCTGCGGGGATACGGCGTTCAGCGTCGAGTTCGGCACGATGATCGAGCCGGCCGTCAACGCGAAGGTGATGGGGCTGCACGCCGCCATCAAGGCCGCGGCGGCGGCGGGGCGCCTTCCCGGCGTGGTCGAGACTGTGCCGAGCTTCCGCGCCCTGCTCGTCCACTATGACCCCCTGAGCACCAGCCGCGCCACGCTCGAGCCGGCGATCGACGCGCTGGTCGCGCAGGGCCGCAACGCCACGGCGGTCGGGCGCCGGTGGCGCATCCCCTGCTGCTACGACGATCCCGCGTTCGCGCCCGACCTGCCGGAGGTGGCGGAGCGCACGCGGCTGACGGCACAGCAGGTGATCGCCCTGCACAGCGGCGCCGCGTTCACGGTGTACGTGGTCGGCTTCATGCCGGGCTTCCCGTTCATGGGCGGCCTGCCGAAGGAGCTGGAGATGCCGCGCCGCACGCAGCCGCGGGTCGCCGTGCCGCAGAGCTCGGTCGCCATCGCCCTGGTCATGACCGGCATCTATCCCTGGGAGAGCCCGGGCGGCTGGCACCTGATCGGGCGCACACCGCTCCGCATGTTCGATCCGCGGCGGGCGCAGCCGTCGCTGCTCGGGCCGGCCGACCGCGTGCGCTTCCGGCCGATCGGGCGCGCCGAGTTCGACGCGCTCGCCGCGAAGCAGGCGGACGGCACGCTCGACGCGGCCGCGTTCCGCGAGGCGGCGCCATGACCGCGACGTTCGTCGTCGCCCGCGCCGGCATGTTCGATACGGTGCAGGACCTCGGCCGCCACGGCTTCCAGGACCTTGGCATGCCCACCGCCGGGGCCATGGACCCGGTGGCCCTGCGCCTCGCCAACGCGCTCGTGGGCAATGACGACGGCACGGCCGGGTTGGAGATCAGCGTGCTGGGGCCGGAGCTGCGGGTGGAGGCGGACAGCGCGCGCGTCGCCGTGGTCGGGCCGGTCCGCCTGAGCGTGACCGATGCGCCGGGGGAGGCGCCGCGGCCGCTCGATGCCGACTGCTCCCACCGGCTGAAACGGGGCCAGAGTCTGCGCGTCGGCGCGGTCGACGGCGTCGCCGTCGCCTATCTGGCGGTGGAGGGCGGCTTCGCCCTGCCGCCCTTCATGAACAGCCTCTCGACCTACACGCGCGCCGGGCTCGGCGGGCTCGACGGCCGCAAGCTGCGCGACGGCGACCGGCTGCCGCTCGCGCACGCCGCCGCGCCCGAGCGGACGGAGCAGCGGCTGGCGGCGCCCTTCGACTACGGCGGCGGGCCGGTGCGCGTGGTGCCGGGGCCGCAGGACGATCATTTCAGCGCGGCCGGACTCGACGCCTTCCTCTCCGGCACCTACAGCGTGACCAAGGAGGCCGACCGCATGGGTTTCCGCCTGGAGGGGCCGGCCATCACCCACAACGAGAAGGGGGCCGACATCGCCTCCGACGGCATCGCGCCCGGGGCGATCCAGGTGCCGGCGGCGGGGCAGCCGATCATCCTGCTGGCCGACCGCCAGACGATCGGCGGCTACCCCAAGATCGCCACGGTGATCTCGGCCGACCTGCCGCGCGTCTCCCGCCTGCTGCCGGGCAAGACCCTGCGGTTCGCCGCGGTGAGCGTGGCCGAGGCCGAGGCGGCGCGCCGCGCCCTCGAGGCCCGCCTGCGCGCCGCCGTCGCCGCCATCGAGACCGCGCGCCCGCCCGGCGGCATCGACCTCGACGCGCTCTACCGCGAGAACCTGATCGACGGCGTGGTGGGGTGACAAGGTCGGGACGACGGAGGGGCGTTGACGGAGCGGGACGCAATTCGCCATGGTGGCGCCCGATGCCAAGCGGAGGACAGGGTCCATGGATGCGTCATCGCTGCTGATCTTCGCCGGCGCGCTGGTGGTCGCGGCCGGGTCGCCGGGGCCGAGCATCGCCGCGCTCGTCGCGCGCGTGCTGGCCAAGGGCGGGCGCGAGGTGCTGCCGTTCCTGGCGGCGATGTGGGTGGGCGAGGCGCTCTGGCTGTCGCTGGCGGTGTTCGGGCTGGCGGTCGTGGCGCAGACCTTCCACCTGCTGTTCGTCGTCATCAAGTATCTGGGCGTCGCCTATCTGCTCTATCTCGCCTGGCGGATGTGGACGGCGCCGGTGGCGGTGGCGGACGGCGCGCTGCCGCGCGAGCGCTCGGCCGGCAAGCTGTTCCTGGCGGGCCTGGCGGTCACGCTCGGCAACCCCAAGATCATGATGTTCTACATGGCGCTGCTGCCGACCATCATCGACCTGACGGCGGTGAGCGCGCTGGGCTGGGCGGAGCTGACGCTCACCATGCTGGCCGTGCTCGCGGCGGTCGACCTGGCCTGGGTGCTGCTGGCGGCGCAGGCGCGACGGTTCCTGCGCAGCGCGCGGGCCATGCGCGCCGCCAACCGCGCCGGCGCCGGCATGATGGCGGGCGCCGCCGCGGCCATCGCGGCGCGGTGAACGCCGCGCGGCACCGCCGCCGCTCTGCGTCCTTCGACAAGCTCAGGATGAGGGAAATCTTTGTGGCACGAAGAATGCCCCTCATCCTGAGCTTGTCGAAGGAC
Source organism: Dongiaceae bacterium (assembly GCA_050180895.1). GTDB lineage: Bacteria > Pseudomonadota > Alphaproteobacteria > Dongiales > Dongiaceae > JBGPEQ01. Next base: position 183,780 of record JBFXDS010000007.1, on the reverse strand, counting down.
GCACCGCGCTGATCCCAGTCCGGTAAGGCAGGATATAGGTTTCCGGCCGCGTCAGTCGTCGTGGCGCTGGCGGCGCCACTGGTCGACGACGCTCTGCAGCTTGTCGCGGTCGTCGGCGCTGTCATTCTTCCAGGCGGTGGAGAAGGAGGCGGTGGCGCTGCGCGGGCGCTCGTCCGGCGGCAAGGTGTCGAACACCATGCGCATGGGCATGACGATGCCCTCGCCGACGCCGATGGCCTCGGCGGTGCCGAGCGAGCCCAGCGCCTCCAGCAGCCCGATCACGCCGTCGGAGAGCGAGGCGCGCACCCACTGCTGGTCGCGCTCGTGGGTCAGGCGCATGGCGAAGATGGTGCTGCACTGGGAGAGCATGGTCGCGGCCAGCTCGGCCGGACGCTGGCTGGCGATGCCGAGCGAGAGGCCGTATTTGCGGCCTTCCTTGGCGATGCGCGCCAGCACGCGCTTGGTCGGCTCGAAGCCCGCTTCGGGATTCTCCGGCGCGTAGAGATGCGCCTCCTCGCAGACCAGCAGGATCGGCCACTTGCCGCGGCTCCAGGTGGCGAAATCGAAGGCCGTGCGGCAGAGCACGGAGACCACGACGTTGAGGATCTCGAAGGGCACGCCCGAGAGATCGAGGATGGTGATCGGCTTGCCCTCGACCGGCACGCGGAAGATCGAGGAGAGGATCGGCACCATCAGGTCGCGCGTGGTCACGCCCTTGGCGAACATGAAGGCGAAGCGGGCGTCGTTCTGCAGCGTGACGATGGCGGTCTTCAGCGCCTGGTAGTGGGCGATGCTCTCGGGTTTCTCCAGCCGCCCGAGCACGTCCTCGATGTAGTCGGCGACCTGGCCGATGCGATAGGGGGTCGGCGTATCCGAGGTGATGAAGCGCTCCTCGGCGGCGGCGCCGAGGAACTGCTTCTTGGCCTGGGTGATGAGATCGTTGAGCAGCGCCGCCTCGACGTTGGTGATGCTGGCGCCGGCGTTGGTCAGCACGGCGCGCAGCTCCGTGAAGTTGAACAGCCAGTGCGGGAGCTGCAGCTTGTGCAGGTCGATGACGTTGGCCTGCTCACCGAAGGCGTAGGCGTACTCGGCGTGCGGGTCGAGCAGCAGGACGTGGCCGTTCGGGTTGCGCTTGAGGATGGCCTTGAGGATCAGGGTCACGGCGCAGGACTTGCCGGTGCCGGTGGCACCGAGCACGGCGAAATGCTTGCCGAGGAGATCGTCGACGTTGACCTGAGCCGGCAGGTTCGGGTCCTGCTGGATGCTGCCGATGCGCGCCGATTCCGGACCGTCGCGCACGAAGACGAAGCGCAGGTCGGCCTGGGTCGCGGCGTAGACCGGGCTGCCGAGCACGGGATAGGTGGAGACGCCGCGCCGCATGTTGGCGCCCTTGCCGGTGCCGACGGCGACGGATTCGCCCACCAGCTCCAGCTCGAGGAAGCGGTTCTCGACGCCCTCGCCGTTCTTCGCCGGCTTGGCGATGGAGAGCGCGTTGACCATGCCGAAGGCGACCGAGTTCTTGGTCGGCACCTTGATCACGCAGCCGACCTGCAGGCTGTGCGAAAGATCGAGCTGCGCCTTCACGTCCTCGATCTCGATCATCACCACGAGCTTGGTGCCTTCGATCGAGACGATGCGGCCGATGCGATGCGCCTCCGACAGCTCGAGCGACGGGCTGCCGCCCGGCGCCGCCGCGGCGTCGCCACCGAAGCGCTCCTGCAGGCGTCGCCGCACCTCGGCGATCAGCGCGTCGCCGGCGGAGACGACCTCCAGCTTCCGGGCCAGCTGCGCCGACAAGGTCAGGCGCTCCGGCGCACGCTGTGCGGCGGCAGATAGATGCAGGCCGCGGTGCCCGAGCCGGGCACGGACTCGATGAAGAAGCGGCCGCCCTGCAGCTCCATGAACGCCTTGGCGATGGCGAGGCTGAGCTGCCGCGTGTCGACGCGGCGATCGTCGGGCGCCGGCGCATCGATCGGCTGCAGCGCCCGGTCGACCTCGACCGGAGTCATACCGGCGCCGCCGTCGATCACCGAGAGCACCAGCCCGCCCTCGCGCTCCTCGAACAGCTCGATGGCGATGCCGCCGCCGGCCGGGGTCGAGGAGAGCGCGTGCATCAGCACGTCGTCGAAGATGCGGCGCAGGCGGCGGCCGTCGCTGCGGATGCGCGTCGCAGTGGGGAAGAAGTTGACGGTCACGCCCTTGGCCTGGGCGCGGGAATCGATGGCGTTGAGGCTGGCGGCGATCACGGAATCGAGGTTCAGCTCCTCCTCGACCAGGGCGGACTCGCCGGCCTCGATGCGCGCCAGCTCCAGCACGTCGGCGATGACGTCGCGCAGATGCGCGGCGACGGCGCCGATCTCGCCGACGTCGCCCTTGCTCTGGGCCGGGTCTTCCGGGCGCAGCGACTGCGCCAGTCGCATGATGGCCTCCAGCGGCGCGCACAGCTCGCGGCTCATGGTGGCCATGAACGCGGCCTTGGCGCGGGTGGCGGCCTCGGCCGCCGCCTGCGCCTCGCGCGCCCGCTCCGCGGCGCGCTGCGCCTCGTCGCGGCTGCGCCGCAGCGCCAGCTCGGCCGCGTCCTCCTCGCACTGCCGCTCGTACTGCGCGATGTAGCGGCGCAGGAAGACGGCGCGCCTCCCGCGGCGGGGCTGACTCTCTCGGGTGGCTGCAATCGGCATGCCGATGTCTCCGGGCACACGCGGGGATCGAGCCACCGACTATAATTAAGCGCTCCTAAAGATCGGTAAAGAATACATTCATAATGATTCATTTCCAAAGCAGCGCGCATTTGAGCAATAAACGATCGATCGGCGGACTCGTCTACGTCCCTATTTTCTCCGACCTCTCTATATACATATCGGAGCGCCATGGAGCGCCCGCTCGCTCACCCCTCACCCAATTACCCGGAAATCATAGTTGGCTGCACCCTCACCCTATCCCTCTCCCACTGGCGTGGGAGAGGGGACGGGGACTCGATTGTGCCTCCGGCTCGAACGAGTCCCCTCGCCCGCTTGCGGGAGAGGGATAGGGTGAGGGCGTATCACCCATTGCGATCGAAGGTACTATGCTCCCGCAAGCGGGCGAGGCGACTCCGCAAATAGGATGCGCGCGCGACCGCCGTGCCGGCTACGGCCGCTCGCCGCGCGCCAGCCGCGCCTCGATGTCGTCGATGCAGGGCATGATGCCGGTGATATCGTCGACGACGTAGTGCGCGCCGCTCTGATACATGCGGGTATGGGCGCCCTGGCGCAGGCGCTCCTGCTCCGGCTTCGGCAGCTTGTTCCACTCCGCCAGCGACAGACCGACCTCGTTGCCGCTGACGGCGAGGCCGATCGTCCACATGCCGGCGTTGAGCCCCTCCTCCACGCCCGGCCGCGTGTCGTCGATCTTGACGCAGGACTCGACCGGGGAGACGCCGAGATTGATGACGTTCTGCAGGCACATATAGGGATAGGGCCGGCCGTGCGGCACGTCCGACGCGCAGACCGTGGAGTCCGGCTCGTAGCCCTGCTTCTTCGCGTCGGCCAGGTTGATCTGCATCATCTCCGTGGTGTAGCCGGTGGTCGAGCCGATCCTGTAGCCGCGCTTGCGCAGCGCCTTCACGGCATCGAGCGCGCCAGGAATCAGCGCCGAGTATTCCGACAGGCATTTCAGCTGCAGCGGCACGAACTCCGTGAACATCGACTCGATGTCGGGGTCGTTGGGCAGGCGGCCGTGCGCCTCCTTCCAACGCCGGCGCACGGACTCGAGCTGCGTGATGCGCTCGATATGCACGCGCTTGTGCGCGCCCATGGGCGCGCGCGCCTCCTCCATGGAGATCGGCACGCCCTTGCGCTTGAACACTTCGACGAAGACGACGGCCGGGGCGATGCAGCCGAAATCCATGGTGGTGCCGGCCCAGTCGAGCAGCACGGCCTGGATCTTGCCACGGTAGGTGCGAGCGTATCTGAAGGTCATCGGTTCAAGTTCCCTTAGTTAAGGTCTGTTCGGTCTCTGGAGGGCGGGTCTTAGACCCGCCCCTCCAACGGTTCGTGCGGCACTTCACGCCGTGCGTTTGGCCGGCGCCGGGGCGCCGCTGGCGACGCCCATCTCGTCCATCGCTTCCTTGATGGCGGCGAGCGCGCTCTTCATCTCCGCCGCGCCGAGGCGGCCGATGCAGCCGATGCGGAAGGAGTCGGCGACGGTGAGCTTGCCGGGATAGATGACGTAGCCCTTGTCGCGCAAGCGATCATAGAATGTCTCGAAGCGGAACTTCGGATCGGCGGGCATGCGGAAGGTGACGATGATCGGCGCCTGCAGGCGGTCGGGCAGCAGCGTCTCGAAGCCGAGCGCGCGCATGCCCTCGACGAGGATGCGGCAATTCTGGCGATAGCGCGCGCCGCGGCCGGCGACGCCGCCCTCCGCCGCGTGCTCGCGCAGCGCCTGCTCGAAGGCGACGATCACCTGGATCGGCGGCGTGAAGCGCCACTGCGCGGTCTTCTCCATCGCCGTCCACTGGTCATGGAGGTCGAGGCTGAGCGAATGGGCGTTGCCCTTCGCCGCATCGAGCGCGTCGCGCCGGCAAAGGACGAAGCCCACGCCGGGCATGCCCTCGATGCATTTGTTCGAGGAGGCGGCGACGGCGTCGAACGCAATCGTCTTGGCGTCGAGCGGCAGCGCGCCGAACGCACTCATGGAATCGACCAGCAGGCGGCGGCCGGCGGCCGCGACAACCGCACCGACGGCCTCGACGGGATTGAGGACGCCCGACGTCGTCTCGCAATGCACGACGAAGACGTGGGTGATCGCGGCGTCGGCCTGCAGCGCCGCCGCGACGCGCTGCGGATCGACGGCCTGGTCCTCGGGCCATTCGATGTCGGCGTGGGCGCGGCCGATGTAATCGCAGATCTTCGCCGCGCGCTTGCCGTAGGCGCCGTTGATCAGGACGAGCAGCTTGCCGGCCCTCGGCACCAGCGTGCCGATCATCGCCTCGACGGCGAAGGTGCCGCTGCCCTGCACGGGGACGCAGACATGGGTGTCCGCACCGCCGATCAACTCGACCAGCCGATCGCGCACGCGCTTGTTGATTTCGATGAAGGCGGCGTCGCGCGAGCCCCAGTCGCGGGTCATTACCGCCTTGACCGTCGCCGACGTGGTCAGTGGGCCGGGGGTCAGCAGCAGGGGATCGCGGGGGTCGGTCATCGGGTGCTCCTTTATTGCTGGAGACTATGGGCGCCGCCCTGCTATAAATCAAATCACTAGTTTCTATATGATCTATAGATCATGACAATAACGCACGCCCAGCTGCGCGCCTTCCATGCCGTGGCCAACGCGGGCAGCTTCACGCGGGCCGCGGCGGATCTGCACGTCACCCAGCCGACCCTCTCGGCGCAGGTGAAATCGCTGGAGGAGACCTATGGCGCCCTGCTGTTCGACCGGCGCGGCCGGCGCGTGCAGCCGACCGCGCTGGGACAGGAGCTGCTTGGCGTCACGCGACGCTATTTCGGCCTGGAGACCGAGGCCGAGCAGCTGCTGGCGGCAACGCGCGGCCTGCGGGGCGGCCACCTGCGGGTCGCCGCCGACGCGCCGCAGCACATCATGGCGGCATTGTCGGCCTTCACCCGCGCCTATCCCGGCGTGCGCCTGTCGCTGTCGATCGGCAATTCGGACGAGGTGCTGCACCAGCTGCTGGACCATCGCGCCGACGTGGCGGTCATCGCCGACCTGCAGCCGGACGACCGGCTGTTCGCCCGGCCGCTCCGGCGCGACCGTCTGATCGCCTTCGTCGACCGCGCCCATCCCTGGGCCGGGCGCGGCGCCATCCGGCTCGCGGACCTGGCGCGGCAGCGCATGGTCCTGCGCGAGACCGGCTCGACGACGCGGCGCGCCTTCGAGGCCGCCGCATCTCGTGCCGGCGTCGCCGTCGGCGAGGTGCTGGAGATCGGCAGCCGCGAGGCCGTCCGCGAGGCGGTCGCCGCCGGCCTCGGCATCGGCGTCGTCTCCGCCTTCGAGTTCGGCCACGACGAGCGGCTGCGCGCCCTCACCATCGAAGGTGACGCCATCGAGATGGTCGAGCATGTCGCCTGCCTCGCCGACCGGCGGGCGCTGCGGGTCGTCCGCGCCTTCCTCGACATCGTCGAACGCGGCTGAGCCGCGGTTCACCGTTTCCGCCAGGCCTGCGTGCGGCGGACCAGGCCGCGGGTCAGCAGCAGCTGCAGGCCCTTCACCGCCGCCGAGGTCAGGACGATCGTCATGCCCATGGCGGCGGCGTGGGCGGTGTTGCCGGCATCGTCCATGTTGAGGGCGGAGATCGACGCCAGCTTGGTGTCCGGGCCGTAGAGGAAGACGACCGCCGACACCGTCGCCATGGCGTTGACGAAGTAGTAGATGGCGATGTCGATGACGGTGAGCAGCGAGACCGGCACGGTCACGCGCCAGAAGGTGCGATAGAACGGCACCTTCAGCGAGGCCGACACCGACTCGAACTCGGGATCGAGGGATTTGAGCGCCGTCAGCGCCGTCAGGTGCGGCACGGTGTAGAAATGCGTCACCGTGGCGATGACCAGGACGGCCATCGTCAAATAGACGAAATTGAGCGGATTGCCGGGGCTGTTGAAGAAGAAGATGTAGGAAAGCCCGAGGACGACGCCGGGTACCGCCAGCGGGACGATGCACATCAGATGGATGAAGGCGCGACCCTTCTCGAAGCCTCGGCCCTTCTCCACGAGGTAGGCGCCGCCGAACACGATCGTCGTGCCGATCACCGCCGTGGCCGCCGCCATGATCAGGCTGTTCCAATAGGCGCCCCAGCCCTTGGTGTCGATGTTGTTGAAGTCGTAGTTGCCGAGCGTCAGCGACATGTTGTAGGGCCAGTAGGTGACGAGCGAGCCGAACGCCGCCGTCGCCAGGATGCCCAGCAGGATGACGGCGACGACGACGCAGAAGGCGAGCAGGCAGCCATCGGCAAGCCGGTTCGGCTTCGGCTCGTAGGGCACCGCGCGGGCGGACAGCAGCGCCACCTGCCGGCGCTGGACGATGCGGTCGACGACGAACGAAATCACGGCCGGCGCCAGCAGCAGCATGCCGACGACGGCGCCCATCTGGAAATTGAACTGGCCGATGACCTGCTTGTAGACGTCGGTCGCCAGCACGTTGTAGGAGCCGCCGACGACCTTGGGCACGCCGAAATCGGTGAAGACCAGCGTGAAGACGACGAAGCAGGCGCTGATCAGGCCGAAGCGGCAGCCCGGCAAGGTCACCGAGCTGAAGACGCGCACGCGGCCGGCGCGCATGGCCTGCGCGGCTTCGTACAGCCGCTGGTCGGCGGCGGCCAGCGCCGTCATGATGATGATGACGGCATGCGGGAAGGCGAAGAAGACCTCGCCGATGATGATGCCGATCGGGCCGTAGAGGCTGGCGCCGAACAGCAGGCCCCTGATCATGCCCTGGTTGCCGAAGAGATAGACGAGCGCCAGCGCCGGCAGCAGCGACGGCGCCAGCAGCGGCACCAGGGCGATGGCCCGGAACAGGCCCTTCGCCGGCATGCAGCTGCGCGTCAGCGCGAAGGCGTAGACGAAGGCCAGCAGGATCGTGATCGCCGTGCTGACGCCGGCGATCCACAGGCTGTTCCACAAAGACGCCGAGAGCGCCGGCTCCGAGAAATAGCGAACGTAGTTGGCGAGGCCGACGAAGGCGCCCGCCTTGTCCTCGAAGCTCTTCGACAGCATGGCGTAGAGCGGCAGCACGACCGTCACGGTCAGGTAGAGACCGAGCCCGGCCAGGCCGGCGCGCATGATCCAGCCCTCGGTGCCGATCTTCGGCCGCACCCGCGCGACGGGTGAGAGCGATCCTGTCGCCTCCTGCGTGATTGCGGTCATGTTTGGCGCCTTACGGAAACCGGGATCAACGCCGCGCGTCCTTCGACAAGCTCAGGATGAGGGTTTTTCTTCGTGCCATGAAAATCATCCCTCATCCTGAGCTTGTCGAAGGACGCACCGATGGTCGTGCCGGCCGACATCGAAGCGTTCCCACCTACTGGGGGAAGACCCGCAGCCGATCGGCGGGCAAGGCGATGGTGACGAGCTTGTCGGGGGACAGATCGAGGTCGCGAACGGCGTTGATGGAGAAGTCGGCGGCGAACTCGACGCCGTTGCTGGGCGGCGACAGCCGCGCGCGATAGAACGAGCCGAGAAACTCCAGGTCCGCGATGCGCGCGGCGAACGCATTGGCGGTCGCGCTGTCGACGCTGCGCACGACGACATCCTCCGGACGGACGCACAGGGTCACCGGCGCGCCGGGGCGGAGGCCGGGCAGGCCGTCGGCGAACGACAATTCGATGCTGCCGACGCGGACGCGCGCCGCGTCGATGGCCTGCGCATGCAGGAAGTTCATGGTGCCGATGAAATCGGCGACGAAGCGGCTGGCCGGGCGGCGGTAGATGTCGAGCGGCGTGCCGATCTGCTCGACGGCGCCGACGTTCATGACGACGATCTTGTCGGCCATGGTCAGCGCCTCCTCCTGGTCATGCGTCACCATGACGGTGGTGATGCCGAGGCGTCGATGCAGGGCCTTGATCTCCTGGCGCAGGCGCAGGCGGACGCGGGCATCGAGGGCCGACAGCGGCTCGTCGAGCAGGAGCAGGCCGGGCGACATCGCCAGGGCGCGGGCCAGGGCGACGCGCTGCTGCTGGCCGCCCGACAGCTGCGCCGGATATTTGCGCCCATGCTCCGCCAGCCCGACGAGCTGGAGCAGCCCGGCGACGCGCTTGGTCACCTCCGCCTTGGCCAGCCCCAGGTTGCCGAGGCCGTAACCGACGTTGCGCTCGACCGTCAGGTTGGGAAAGAGCGCATAGGACTGGAAGACGATGCCGAAATCGCGCTCCGACGGCGGCAGGGCCGAGATGTCGCGGCCGCCCTGCAGGATCCGGCCGCTGCTCTGGATGTCGAGCCCGGCGATGGCGCGCAGCAGCGTGGTCTTGCCGCAGCCGGAGGGACCGAGGAAGCAGACGAACTCGCCCTTGTCGATGGCGAGCGAGATGTCCTTCAGCGCCTGAAAGCGGCCGAAGCTCTTGTTCACCCGGTCGATGACCAGATAGGGCTCCGCTGGCGTCATGCTCATCCTCTTGCACGAAAGACAAAGGTGCGGACGGCAGCACCACCCCCCACCCTGCCCTCCCCCTCAAGGGGGGAGGGAAGCGCGTCCGTCGGCGCGGTATTCCCTCCCCCTTGAGGGGGAGGGCCAGGGTGGGGGGTGTCTGCATATGCCGAATCTCGGAGATCCTGCGCTTCAGCTCTTCGGCTCGCTCTTCGTATCGTAGCGCTTCGACCACTCCGCCAGGATGCGGTCACGGTTGGCTGCGGCCCAGGCGAAGTCGTTCTTGATCATCAGCTGCTCTTCGTTGTCCGGATAGTTCTCGATCTTGCCGGACACATTAGGATGCGCGGTCACCGAGTAGCTGGCGGCATAGAGCTTGTTGGCCTCCTCGCTGGCGGCGAAGTCCAGCAGCTTCTTGGCCGCATCCGAGTTGTCGGTGCCGGTCAAGATGGCGGCAGCTTCCATGTCCCAGCCGATGCCTTCCGACGGCAGGACGATCTCGATCGGCGCGCCCTTGTTCTTCTCCTGCACGCCGCGATAGGCGAAGGAGATGCCGGCGATGTATTCGCCCTTGGCCGCGCTGACGCAGGGCTTCGAGCCGGAATGCATGTAGGTGTTGATGTTCTGATGCAGGCCGTCCAGATAGGCCCAACCCTTCTCCTCGCCCATCAGCTGGAGGATGGCCGAAACGGTCAGGTAGCCCGTTCCGGAGGAGGCCGGGTTCGACATCACGATGTGACCTTTATATTCGGGCTTCAGGAGATCGGCCCAGGAGGCCGGCTGCGGAACGCCTTTCGCCTGCCCCTCCGGGACGTTGTAGCAGATGGCCGAGGCCCACGCGTCCATGCCGATCCACTTGGGCGGGCTGGCGGCATCCTTGAACCCCGGCTTGAGGGCATCGGCGCCGGCCGGCGCATAGCCTTCGAGCATGCCCTCCTTGTCGAGGATCAGCAGGCTGGTCGCGGCCAGACCCCAGATGGCGTCGGCCTGACGGTTCGACTTTTCGGCCAGCAGCCGGGCCGTAATCGGTCCAGTCGAATCGCGGACCCAGCTGATCTGGATGTCGGGATTCTTGACCTCGAAGGCGGCCTTGTAGTCCGCCAACTGGTCGTCTTCGAGAGCGGTGTAAACGACGAGATCCTCGGCGAGCACAGGCGCCGCCGCGATCGCCACGGCAAACGCACCGCCGACCACGCGCGTGGCCAGGCGCAGAGTTTTCGTATTCATTGATGACGCCTCCAGGTTATGACTTTGGCGCCGTCAACCTGAAGCCAGTTCGATGCACCACGATGAACGATTCTTGAGGGATTTGTTACATCGCGTCCGGCGGCGTTTCCAATCGTCCCGCCCTCGCGTGCTGGCGATCCAAGACAACGGCGATAACGGTTCGCGAGATACATCTGAGGGGTGAAGAAGATGGCCGCTTTCAAGGACTACGCCGATCATGACGTCCTCGGCCTCGCCGGTCTCGTCGCCCGCAGGCAGGTGACGGCGGCCGAGCTGCTCGACGCGGCGATCGAACGCATCGAGTCGCTCAACCCCAAGCTCAACGCCGTCGTCCAGAAGGCATACGAGGAGGCACGCGGCGCCATCGCCCGCGGGCTGCCGCCGGGGCCGCTCTCCGGCGTGCCCTTCCTGATGAAGGATCTCTATGCCTGGCAGCAGGGTGCGCGCATCGGCAACGGCAGCCGTCTCTATGACGGCTTCGTCGCCGACCACGACTTCACGCTGGTCGAGCGCTACAAGGCCGCCGGCCTCGTCATCCTCGGCCGCACCAATACGCCGGAGTTCGGCCTCAACGCCGCGACCGAGCCGGTCGTCAACGGGCCGACGCGCAATCCCTGGAATCCCGAGCGCAGCGCCGGCGGCTCGAGCGGCGGCGCCGCGGCCGCGGTCGCCGTTGGCATGGTGCCGGCGGCGCACGCCACCGACGGCGGCGGCTCGATCCGCATCCCCGCCGCCAATTGCGGGGTGTTCGGGCTGAAGCCGAACCGCGGCCGCAACCCGGCCGGGCCGGATGTCGGCGAAGGCTGGAGCGGGCTCGCCTGCGGCCATGTCGTCACGCGCACGGTGCGCGACAGCGCGGCGCTGCTCGACGCCAGCAGCGGCCCGGCGCCGGGCGATCCCTACTGGGCGCCGCCGCCGTCGCGGCCGTTCCTGCAGGAGGTGGGCGCCGATCCCGGCCGCCTGCGCATCGCGCTGCAGACGAAGGCCAATGCCGGCACGCCCGTGCATGCCGACTGCGTCGCCGGCGTGGAGTCGGTCGCCAAGCTCTGCGCCGAGCTCGGGCATCACGTCGAGGAGGCGACGCCCGCGTTCGACTTCAACGGGCTGCGCTGGGCGATGGACGTCATCATCTCCGGCAGCCTGCGCAATGCCGTCGATGCCCGGCTCGACGCCTTGAAGCGCGAGCTGCGCCAGGGCGATCTCGAACGCATCACCGCGCTGTGGGCCGAGCGGGGCCGGCGCTACACGGCGCGCGACTATGCGCGGGCGCTGGTCGTCGTGCACGGCATCGGCCGATCGTTTGGCGCCTTCTTCCGGCGCTACGACCTGCTGCTGTCGCCGGTCCTGGCCGAGCCGCCGCTGCCGCTCGGCGCGACCGACATGATGGGCGAGGACCTCGACGCCTACAACGAGCGGCTGTTCCGCCTGATCCCGTTCACGCCGCAGTTCAACGCCGGCGGCGGCCCGGCGATGTCGCTGCCGCTGCACTGGACGGCCGACGGGCTGCCGGTCGGCATCCAGTTCGGCGCCGACTTCGGCAACGAGGCACTGCTGTTCCGCATCGCCGCCCAGCTCGAGGCGGCACGGCCGTGGAAGGATCGCCGGCCGGCGCCGGGTTGATCATGCCGCCTGCATGACCAGCCTGCGTCCTTCGACAAGCTCAGGATGAGGGAGAGTCCTGGTGGCACAAAGAAAAGCCCTCATGCTGAGCCTGTCGAAGCACGCACGCCGCCGGTCCCGGTCTCCGCAGGGTGCGGGAGCTTCAGACGCCACGCGAAGCTAAACGCGGAACAGCCGGCCCAGATTGGGGATCTCATCCGTCACGCCAGCGAGGCGGAGGCAGTGCCAGGCAAGCGCGTGATTGCTCGAGGTGACGGGCTTGCCGATCTCGGCCTCCAGTTCCTCGGCGATGTCGGCGACGCGCAGCGAGGTGCAGGAGACGAATACGCCCTCGACCGACGGCTCGCGCGCCAGCTCACGCGCGGCGTCCTTGATCGAGTCCTGCGAAATGCGGGCGACCTCGTTGTCGTCCTCATGGTTGAAGGAGCCCATCACCGGCACCTGAATGGCTCGCGCCTCCAGGAAGCGACGGAACATCTGGTTGACCTCGTCGACATAGGGCGTGAGCAGGGCGATGCGGCGGACGCCCAGCCGCTTGAAACCGGCGACGGCCGCGGTGATCGGCGTGGTGCAGGCAACGCCGGGGCGCGCCTCGCGGATGCGCCGGAACACCTGCTCCTCGCCGATGACCACCGTGCCGGAGGTGCAGCCATAGGCGACGACATCGAGCGGGATGCCCGGCAGGATGACGGCCGCCGCCGCCGACAGGCCGCGCTCCATCTCCGCCAGCGTCGCCGCGTTGATCTGCGCCGCGTTGGCGATGCGGCTCTCGTAGAGGGCGACGCCGTCGAGCCGCAGGATCTGCCGGAACTCATGCTCGATGGTGTGGTCGGTGGCCAGCACGATGAGGCCGATGCGGGCACGGTGGGCGATGCCGGCGTCGAGCCGGAAGGGCATGTGCGTCTTGCTGATCACGTCCTCGGCCGGAACCGGGCGGCGGGCCATCTGGCTCATGGGGACAAGCTTTCCATGGTGTCGAGCAGATGCGTCGTCGCATGATAGCCGGGCAGCCATGGAGCTGTCACTTGTCCCGGTCTCATGGCCCGTCTCACGCCGTCAGCGGCAATGTTTCACGTGAAACATGCGCACCTCGAAATCGATAAAATGCAATATATCCTTGCCATTCAGACGATGATGGGGTCGCCTGCACCGCATTGCGCCTTAACGTTACGTTAAAGTCTGCCAACCGCGCCGGGACTTCCCGCCCCGGCGGCCCGGCGCGCCTATCGTGGAGCGGGTTGTCCGTCGGCGGAACGCGGCGGCGTCTCCGGACGATCCGCAGCAGGCGGGCGGTTCAGCGCAACGGCAGGGTCCGCCGGCCGCGTCGGCCCAGCCTCGGCGATGACTTCCTCCAGCGAGCGGAGCGGGCGCTTGAGGTAAGGGCTGATGATGTCGGGCACGGCCTCACCCTTCGATGCGCGGGGAGGCTAGCACCGATCGGACGGGCCGTCCCCTTGTGGATAGCGAGGATAGTGAAGATAAGATGAAGATCGGATTTCCTACGGTCGCGTTGCCAAAGCCGCTCCGAGCCTGGATGATCGCATTGCATCCCACCCTCTCTCCTCGCGATCGAACCCGGAACGACCGAGTGCCATGACAACCAATCAGACCTGTGGCCAAGCCGCCATCGCCCTGCTCGAACGCTATGGCGTCGATACCGTCTTCGGCATCCCGGGCGTCCACACCCTCGAGCTCTATCGCGGGCTCGCCGACAGCCATATCCGGCATGTCGCCGTCCGTCATGAACAAGGCGCCGGCTTCATGGCCGACGGCTATGCCCGCGCCTCAGGCCGGCCGGGCGTCTGCGTGCTGATCACCGGGCCGGGGATGACCAATGCGGCAACGCCGATCGGCCAAGCCTATTCGGATTCGGTGCCGATGCTGGTGCTGTCGAGCGTCAACGCCACCGACGATCTGGGCAAGGGCCGCGGCCGGCTGCACGAGATCACCTCCCAGCAGGCGGCGATGGCCCCACTGACAGCCTTCAGCCGCACCGTCCGCCAGGCCGGCGAACTGCCGGCCGCCTATGCCGACGCCTACCGCATCTTCGAGGCCGGCCGGCCGCGGCCCGTCCATATCGAACTGCCCCTGGATCTGCTGGAGGCACCGGGACCGGCGCTGGGTCAACGTGCCGCCACGGCCAGGCCGCCTGCCCCTGCGCCCGAGCGGATCGCGCAGGCGGCGGCGTTGATCGCCGCAGCGCGCCGGCCGATGATCGTTTGCGGCGGCGGTATCGTCGACGGCGGCGGCCAGGTCGCGGCGCTGGCCGAGAAGGTTAACGCGGCGGTCATTCCGACCGTGGCGGCCAAGGGCGCGGTGCCGGACAGCCATCCGCTCTGCGTCGGCTCCACCCTGACGCTGGCGCCAACGCAAGAGCTGCTGCGCCAGGCCGACGTCGTCATCGCCGTCGGCACCGAGCTGGCGGAGACCGATTCCTGGATCGACCGGCTTCCCATTGGCGGCAAGCTGATCCGCATCGATATCGATGCCGCCACGCTCACGCGCGATTACGACCCGGCCATCGCCATCCACGCCGATGGGGCGGCCGCCCTCGCCGCTCTGCGTGACGCCATCACCAGCGGATCGCGCAGCGAGATCGACCGCGCCGCGCTGGCCCGTCTGCGTGACGGCATCCGGCCCGCCCTGGCGCCACTGCAACAGAAGCATGCGCGCGTGCTCGACGCCCTGCGCGCGGCGCTGCCGGCGGACGGCATCGTCGCCAGCGACATGACGCAGATCGCCTATACCGGCTGCTACTACTTCCGCTGCGAGCGGCCGCGCTGCTGGTTCCATCCGCTCGGCTACGGCACCCTCGGCTATGCGCTGCCGGCGGCCATCGGCGCCAAGCTGGCGGCACCGGAACGCGCCACCGTCGCCCTGGCCGGCGACGCCGGCTTCCTGTTCACCGTCCAGGAGCTGGCCACGGCGGTCGAGCTGCGGCTGCCGATCGCCATCGTCCTGTGGAACAACGACGCCCTCGCCCAGATCGCCGAGGGCATGGTCGAGCGCGGCATCCCCGAGCTGGGCGTGCGCCAGCGCAATCCCGACTTCATCAAGCTCGGCAAGGCCTTCGGCTGCCGGACCGTGCGGCCGACCAGCCTCGGCCGGTTCAAGGCGGCGCTCGCCGCCGCCTTCGCCGCCGATGGTCCGACCCTGATCGAGCTGCGCGAGGACGCGCCGTTCCTCGGCTGAGCCTTTCCGGCTTCAGCCACGGCCATCAACCATACAGCCGTAAACCATGATGAAATCTTGCGTTTCCCCGGGTTCTGAGCGACCATGGCAAGGCAAATATGGGTTGGCGCGGTGAGGACGAAAGATCTCCGGCGGCGAATGCCCCCGGAGCAGAACAAAGCACCGCGCCGGCGCGACGACACCGGCTGACAGGATGGCATCGAGCGAGCAGCCAATACGCCGTGGCGACGACACGGCCGAGTTGCGTGCACGCTACAACCAGCTGTGCGCGGCGCTCACCATGAACGCCGGCACCAACGCCGCCGCGGCCGAGCGCGCGCTTCAGGAACTGCAGACGCTGGCGCAGAAGATCGCGTTTCGCGAGGCCGGACGCGACAACGCCCGCCGGCCGCCGACGAGCCGCGCCTCGACCGCGTCGCCGAGCGAAGGGAACGCCGCGCCGCGCAAGAGCAACGTCATCGCCTTTCGCTGCCGGGTGAAGGCGGGGGCGCGCGAGAACCCGCGCCTGTCGGCGGCCTTGAGCGCGCTCGCCGAGACGGAACCCGTCGTCCCCGTCGAACGCGCCGATGAACGACCGGGTGCCGCGGCTCCCCCGCCCAAGGCACCGCAAGCCACACCGGCCGCGGCGATGAGCGAGCCGCCGATGGTGGCCGCCGTCGCCAGGCAAGGCGCCGAAATCGACCGCCTCGCGCGCAAGAGTGAAGACCAGTCGCGGGCCCTGCAGCGGCTGGAGCAGCAGCTCGGCCAGGGCGAGGTGGCTGCCGCCCTCACCGCCGAAGTCGCCGAACTGCGGTCCGCCGCGACCCGCCAGGGCGAACAGCTCGTCTCACTGGCCACGGCGGTGCATCGGCTCGCCAAGCTGCTCGCGGCGCATGCGCCGGTGGAGCGGCGATAGCCGTCGGTCCGCCGTCGAGGGGCGACCCGATCTACTTGATCGCCTTGCGTCGGATGATGCGGACCCGCGGAGTGTCGGCGATTCCGGAATCCGGCGCCGGGCGCACCGCATCCCGTTGAACGCCGCCGCCGCCGATCGGCGCCAGCACGATCTCGCCGGCTTCGACCAGGGCCGCCGCGGCCCCATCCAGCGGCGTGACCTCCACCTGTCCTTCCTGGACCCAGACGGTCGTGGAGCCGTCCGCCGCGATCCATACCGAGAACACGGTCCCGCGCGCGGCGATCGTCGCTGCCGGCGTCGTCACCTCGAGCGTCCGGCGGGCGGCCGTGCCGGTGACGAAACGACAGACGCCCCGGGTGATGCGCGCCAGCAGGCTCGACGAACCGGCATCGGGATCGTAGACGAACTCATCCACCACCACGCGCGACGCCGAGCCCAGCCGCAGCATCGTATCGTCCCGCAACCGGACATGGAGGGATCCGTGCTCCACGGTTTCCAGCAACTCGCGCACCTGGACCTCGTCCTGCAGGAAGAGGTCGCGCCGGTTCGTTTCATCGGGCGGCGTCCCGTAGGCCCAGACGCGGACCGCGGCGACGGCGCCGGCGACCTCCGCCGATGACGGCTGCGGCAGCATGACCGCTGCCGCGAGCGCGGTCCATAAGAGGAACTTATTCATTGCCGCGGCAAGGGCCTAACCGTGTCGCCACCAATCATTGCCACCCTCGGGCAGCCGACAGTTGGCCGGACCTCCGGGGATCGTTGCCCAAAATTTTAGCAAAATTGCAGCCAAGCGCGCCATCATATTGATATCGTGAAAGGATCACGGGCGACAGCGCCGGTAACATCGGCAGGAAAAGAAACCCCGCCCGAAGGCGGGGTTAAGAGTTTGCGTGTGGGTGGAAAAGTCCTCGTTGCGTCGGCGATGCAAGCACCCCCTAGCTCGGAGGACAGACAGGACAGCAGCCATCCGCCAGAGTGGCGGATCTCGACCGTGTCGGGTTACAGATTTACCTAAACTGCCGGGGTTCCGGGTGTGATTTTTCTGTGACGACGTCGCGTAACCGGTTGCGTTTTGCGCACTAAATTCGGTGCCAGCAAGCGATCGCTCTCAAGAACCAGATCGGAGGCGATGTCGGGCAGCTGCGCGAGCTCGCGGTAGATCGGCGTGAAATCCGGCCGGGTGGCATCGAACAGCTGCTCGAAGCTGTCGATGACGAAGTAGCAGTCCTGGAAGCGGTCGATCTGGTATTCGGTGCGCATGATGCGCTTCAGATCGAAGGCGATGCGGTTGGGACTGGGGTCCTCAAGGCAATAGATCGACTCCGTCTTCGACGACACGATGCCCGAGCCGTAGATGCGCAGCCCGTCGGCGGTGCGGATCAGCCCGAACTCCACGGTGTACCAGTAGAGCCGCGCCAGCTGAGTCAGGCTGCCGAGCTTGAGCGCCTTGATGCCGCCACGGCCATAGGCCTGCATGTAGTCGGCAAAGACCGGATGCACCAGCATGGGGACGTGACCGTAGATATCATGGAACACGTCGGGCTCGGCGATATAGTCCATCTGCTCCGGCGCGCGGATGAAGCAGGTGGCCACGAAGCGCCGGTTGGCGAGATGCTCGAAGAAGACGTCGTCGGGAACCAGACCCGGCACGGCGACGATGCGCCAGTCGGTCGCCTTCGTCAGCACGTCGTTGAGGCGGCGGAAGTCGGGGATGCCGTCGGCCGCCACGCCGAGCTTCTTCAAGCCGGACAGGAACTCCGGCGTCGCCCGGCGCTCGAGCAGCGCCGCCTGGCGGGCGAACAGCGCGCGCCAGCGGGCATGCTCCGCCGGGGTGTACGTCTCCCACTGCTGATCGATCGTATGATCGGCCCGGACATCCATGGCCGGCCTCGCCTACGCGGTCGGAAAGCTGGGCGCTGCACCCTGCGATGTGGGCGTCGACAGCGCCCCGGTCAAGCCCATTATCCGCCGGGATTCGCCGGCCGTCGATGACTCTGCCGGGAAAAAAGAAAGGCCGCGACAGGCGCGGCCTTGAAGTCGATGATTGGAGGAAGTCAGTGACCGGATTATGGCCGCGAGGTCTTAATGGCCGGTTAATGCGGCGGCTTTTCTTGCAGCGGCAATCCTTAACCGGGGCTTAACCCTGGGCCGCCTACTATGATCCGCAGCCCAAGGGCCAAGGAGGCGGCCATCAACAGACTCATCGTCGCGGCCGCAACCGTCGCCGCCCTGGGCCTCACGGTTCTCCTCGGCTGGACCCTCGGAAGCACGGACTCCCAACCCAGCGTCAATCTGGCCGCCGAGAGCAGCGGTCCGAAGACATTGACGTTGAAGACGTCGCGGCAGGGACCGCACCACATCATCCGCGCCGCGCTGGTGGGGCCGAACGGCCGCACGCAGCTGGTGTCGCTGATCGTGGACACCGGCGCCACCGACATGGTCCTGCCGGCCTCGATGATCCGCAAGCTCGGCTTCCGCAGCAACGAGCTGTCGGCGACGAGCATTCAGACCGCCAACGGCGTCACCCATGCGCAGCGCGGCCAACTGCGCTCCGTGGAGCTGGGCGGCCCCGACATCAGCGACGTGATCGAGCGCGTGCCGGTCCTCTTCATGAGCGACGCGGACATCGGCGGCTACGCGCTCATGGGCATGAGCGTTCTCGGCCGCTACAGCATGACGATCGAGGACGCCGAGGACCGCATCGTCCTGGTGAAGCGGCGCTAGACGAGACACCCGATCCGTAGGCTCCGGATGGCTGTCAGTCGCGCTTGGCGGCGGCGCTGCGCAGGCTGGTGACGTTGCCGGTTTCGTCGACCGGCGTGTCCGGGCGGCGCATCGTCCGCTCGACCGGAAAGACGACCGTCGCCGTCGTGCCCGCGCCGACCTGGCTCCTGAGGTCGAACGTCGCGCCGTGCAGATCGACGAACGAGCGCACCAGCGGCAGGCCCAGACCGGTGCCTTCGTAGCGGCGGCGCAGCGAGCCGTCGGCCTGGCCGAACGGCTCCATCACCCGCGCCAGGTCGGCCTCGGCGATGCCGATGCCCGTATCGGCGACCGACAGGCCCAGCCGCCTGTCGGGCTCCTGGAAGGCGCGCACGACCACGCTGCCGCCGCGCGGCGTGAACTTGACCGCGTTGGCCAGCAGGTTGATGAGGATCTGCTTCACCAGGCGCTCGTCCCCGAGCAGCATCGGCAGGTCGGGCTCGATCTCCGTCGTGATCCGCACGCCGGAATCCGCCGCCCGGTCGGTGACGAGCCGCGCGGTCCCCTGGGCCGCCAGGGCGAGATCGACCGAGGTCTCGAACAGCTTCAGCTTGCCCGCCTCGATCCGGCTGAGATCGAGGATGTCGTTGATGATGTTGAGCAGGTGGTTGGCGCTGTCGTGGATGTCGCGGACATAGCCGGCGTAGGCCGGGACGCCGATCGACCCCAGCACCTCGTTCTTCATCAGCTCGGAGAAGCCGATGATGGCGTTCAGCGGCGTGCGCAGCTCGTGGCTCATGTTGGCGAGGAATTCGCTCTTGCTGCGGTTGGCGAGCTCGGCGCCGTCGCGGGCCCGGCGCAGCTCGCGCTCGCGCCGCTTCTCCTCGCTGATCTCCGCCATCGTGCCGACGATGCCGCCGTCGCGCGTCCGCCGCTCGCTGATCCGCAGCCAGCGTCCGTCGGCGAGCTCCATCTGGAAGGAGCCCGACGGGCTGACATGCCGCTGCACGCGCTCCCGCACCCATTCCTGGATGCGCCCGCTCGCCTCCGGCACCAGACCCTGGGCGGCGACGGCGCGCGCGACCTCCTCGAAGCGGGCGCCGACCGAGATCAGGTTGGCGCAGGAGCCGTGCAGCTCGCGGAATTTCTGGTTGAACAGGACGATGCGGTCCTGCACGTCGTAGAGCACGAAGGCCTCGGAGATGCTCTCGAGCGCATCGACCAGGCGCTGCTGCGCCTGGGCGGCCATGGATTCGGCGGCGGCGCGGGCGCTGATGTCGCGGACCAGCGCGATGTAGACCGTTGCGCCGCCCTCCTGCATCTCCGTTACCGCCAGGTCGATCGGGAAGGCCGTGCCGTCGCGCCGGCGTCCCATGATGCCGCGCGAGGTGCCGCTGCGCCCCACGGCGGTCAGCAGCGACGTGGTGGCGCCGGAGCCGTCGCCGAAGCCGGCGGTTCCCGTGAGCAGGGCCGAGAAGCTCTGGCCGATGATCTCCTCCGGCGCATGGCCAAAGATGCGCTGGGCCGCGGGATTGAACGAGCGGATCGTGCCGAGGCCGTCGATCGTCAGCAGCCCGTCGAAGGTGTTGTTGACGACGCGCCGCATGAACGCGTCCTGGTGGCGCAGCGCCAGGCCTTGCGCCAGAAGCCGCACGCTCTGATCCTCGATCCGGCCGGTGAGGCCGATGCCGTAGGCCGCCAGCATGCCGAGGACCAGGGGCGCGGTATCGACCAGCACCGGCAGCTGCATCTGGACGAGGGTGGCCAGGGCCTCGATGCCCAGGATGACCGCCGCGGTGCAGGCCAGGCCCATGCGCCACGACCAGACGCGGAATCGGGTCCCCGCCGCGAAGATCAGGATCAGCGTCGCGACGATCACGAGCTGCCACGGCGTGCGATGCAGATCGCGATCCTGCAGCAGCGATTCCGTGGCGAGGGCCTGGACGAAGGCGCCGGGCAGGATGCTGCGCACGGGCACGGAGAGCATGTCGCCGAGCTCGGCGGCGCTGGCGCCGACGATCACGTGCTTGTTGCGCACGAGAGACGCTTCGAAGGTTCCCTTGAGCACGCTCACGAACGAGAGCTGGGGGATGGATTCGACGTCGATGCCGTAGTCGACATAGAAGGAGTCCGAGCGTTCGCGCTCGGCCACGGCGAGCAGCACCGGCAACCGCGGCACGTAGCCGTGCGGCCAGAGATCGGCGATGTCCATCTGCCGCACCGTGCCATCGCGATCGGGATTGACGTTCAGCGAGGCGACGCGCGCGTGTTCGGCGAAGGCCGGGATCGGCTCCGTGTATTTGAGGCTGCGGCCGCCGACGTTGCGGTCGCGCTGCTTGAACACCGGCAGGATCACCCGCTGCCCATGGCGGCGGAGCGCATCGGCGAGACGCTGGTCCTCCAGCGGGTTGGATACAGAGCTGAAGTCGATGTCGAGCGCGACGTCGGTCGCGCCGGCCGCAAACAGGCGATCGAGAACCTCGGCATAGACCGAGCGCGGCCACGGCCAGACGCCGACCTCCTCCAGGCTGTTGGGATCGATCTTGACGACGGCCAGCGCGCCGGTCGCCGGACGGGTCGCGAGCCCGTAGCGGACATCGTTGAGCTTGTTGTCGATGAAGTCGAGCCCGCCGGAAAGATAGATCCCGGCGATCAGGAGGAACGCCAGAAGGCTCTTCACGTACGGCTTCATCCGCGTCATCGGACTGCCAACCGTATCGCACCGGTTCCCCGCGACCATCCGCAGAGCAATGCCGACGGCTGCGCTCCGGCTGCGCTCCGTCTGGCCATGTCATGCTCCGTCGGATTCGGGCACACGTGCGTCATCCAAGCCAGTGAAATCGTGCATGATCGGCCGGCCCGCGCGGACCCGTTCCGACCGGTCGCGGCTGGAAGGATAGGGCAGCCTTCCTAATCCGCGCCTCCGCGCGCGCGGCCGTCGCGGTCCCCACGGCCGCCAGGCTAGCAGCCACCGCCGCCATCATTGTCGCCGTCGCCGCCATCACCGCTGCCGCCACCATCACCGTCACCATTGCCGTTGCCGTCACCATCACCGTTGCCGCCGTTGTTGCCGTCGCCGTCACCACTGCCGTCGCCGTCACCAGCGCCGCCGGCACCCCCATCACTCCCCGGACCAGAACCGCGGGTCGCCGACTCGCCCGATCGCGGGTCGGCATTGCCTCCGTCCTGTCCCGAAGACCCGGAGCCGCCGCCACCGCCGCTCGGGCCGACGCTGAGCGTGTTGCTTCCCGCGCGTATGCTTGCCGTCTCGCCGGCCGTGACCAGGGTTCCCGCACCGTCCCCGCCGGCCGGCCGCGCCTCCACCGTGCCCTCCCTGACCTCGACGCTGTTGCCGATGTAGTTGCTCGCCACGGTGAATTGCGTGCCTTTGACGAGCACGACCAGGAACGGCGCCTCGACCTCGAAGCGGCGCTCCGGCCGCGGCCCGACATCGAAGAACACGCGTCCGAGCCTCTGCCGGATCCGGGTCAACAGGCTCGGCCCCTCGACCGGCGCGGGCAGCACCACATGGGAGTTCGGCGACAACTCGATACGGTCGATGCCGTTGGCCAGCACGGCGATGCCGTCGGCGCCGGTCGCGACTTCACCGTCCCCCGCGATCAGGATCGCGCCATCGAGCGGCTGCCAGCCGCGCGCTTCCTCTCCGGCCGTACGGATGCGAACGTTTCCCTGGACCCGCTCGGCCGTCCAGGGGCTGGCGCCGACAGCAGCATCGGCGGCGTGCGCGGAGCCGACCCAACGGGCGTCCCCAAAACACATCAAACCCGCGACAACGAGAACAAAGGCCAGCGATCCTCGGCGCGCTGCCGCGCATCGCGCCGGGCGCAGTCCCAGCGACTGCGCACCCCTGCGCCAGCGGGGATGCGTAGGTCTTGCGGACATGATCTGCCTCATGACTCCGAGACGGTTCCGTGCCCGAGTTCCGACGCGGCGGAGTCGGCGGCGCCCGCTCGGCGGTTGCGGGAACCCGAGCGCTGTCACCCTAGGCGGCAATGGTGAATCATTGGTTAACCATTTTCCCCGCATGACGTCGGCACGCCGTCCGTCGCGGCGACGGCCGTGACGGTCCCGACCGTCATGAGCAGAGACAGCGACGGCCGCGGCGATCACGCGCGACGGCGTGCGAAACGCAGGGACGCGCAGGATCGAAGATCGCATACGCCACTGAAACGCGTGCGTCGGCCCCGACATCGAATCCGTGCGGTATGACTGCGTCCGGAAAAGCCTAGAGGTCGCTCGGTAAATGCGCCGTAAAGGGTCGTCGTTAAGCCACGGATCTTTTGGGAGACTGGGGTGTTTTCCCCATCGCGGGCCGGATGCCGCGCCGCATGGAGGGCGTCATACAGAAAATGAGGTTCGCCGAATATTGGCCGCTCTACCTGCAGGCGCACCGGCAACGCACGACGCGCGGATTGCACTATGCGGCGACGATCGTCGGGCTGTCGACCTCCGCTGCCGGCCTCCTGATGCTGGACGCCATCGTGCTGGTTGCGGGCATCGGCGGCGGCTACGCCCTGGCGATCTCCTCGCATTTCCTGTTCGAGGGCAACCGGCCGATGATCGCGGTCAATCCGGTCTGGGGAGCGTTCGCCGATATGCGCATGACCTGGCTGGCCGCCACCGGCCGGCTGCCGGCGGAATTGCATCGACATCGGATCGAAGGAGCGCCGGGAGGCGCCGCAAGTCCCTAGTCCCGGCGCTGGTTCCGCCAGTCCTCGTCGTCGTACCGGTAACCATCCTCATAGTAGATCGGCGTGCGGTCGTAGCCGTAGCGCACGCCGTCGTCATAGTCGTAGCGATCGGCGGGCGGGCGATAGAAACGACGGTATCCATCGTCGTCATAGTAGTAATAGGTATAGCCCACCGGCGGCGCGGCGCGGTAGCGATAGCCGTCGTCATCGTCGTCACGCCAGCGCTGCATGCGATACGACGAATCATTGTACAGGCCATGTTGGCGGTGGGAATACGTGTAGCCGGTATCATCATACCGAGCGCCGTAGGGCTGGCTCGTCGAACATGCCGAGAGAACCAGCAAACCCATCACGCCCAGGGCCTGCATCAGATGCGGCCTCATTCGTTCTGCAACCATGACTTACCTTCTCGCCCCGGGGGCGATCGCGACTCTTCCTGTTTTGGGCAACGGCCGCCGGCGACCATGGTTCCCGGTCATGGGGGCATCGAGGGCCGCCCGCGGCGCTGTGAGATTTTTGCGCGTTCTGCCGGTGCTGGCGTCCGGCACCACCCGGCCTAGCCCAGCGCGGCGGCGATCGCGGTCCCCATGTCCTGCGTGCTGGCCCGGCCGCCGAGGTCGGGGGTGAGCGGCCCGCGCTCGAGGATGACCTTGTCGACGGCCGCGCGGATCGCGGCGGCGGCCTGGAGGGCGCGCGGCTCGTCATGCTTCCGCCCGAGCCAGTCGAGCAGCATCTGGCCGGACATGATCATCGCGAAGGGATTGGCGACGTTCCGGCCGGCGATGTCCGGGGCCGAGCCGTGGGTCGCCTGGGCCATGGCGTGACGCAGGCCGGCGCAGAGGCCCGGCGCCATGCCGAGGCCGCCGACGAGGCCGGCGGCCTCGTCCGACAGGATGTCGCCGAACATGTTGGTCGTGACGACCACGTCGAACTGCTGCGGCGTCATCGCCAACCGCATGGCGAAGGTGTCGACCATGACCTCGTCATAGACGACCTCCGGGAACTCCTGGGCGATCCGGCGGCACTCCTCGGCGAACATGCCGCAGCCCAGCTTGAACACCGTGCTCTTGTGGACCGCCGTGAGGCGGCGCCGGCGGTGCTGCGCCAGCTCGAACGCCGCGCGCGCCACCTTCGCCGAGCCCTGCCGGGTGATGACGCGGACGGAGATCGTCATGTCCTCGCTCGGCCGGAACTCGCCCGAGCCGGCGACGACGTTGCGATCCGGCTGGAACCCCTCGTTGTTCTCGCGCACGATCACGAGATCGACGTCCTGATGCAGGCAGGGCAGCGTGGCATAGGAGCGCGCCGGGCGGATGTTGGCGAAGAGGTCGAAGCGCTTGCGCAGGATCGGATGCGGATTCACCGCCTGCGGAATCCGCGGATAGGCCTGATGGCCGATCGGCCCGAGCACCCAGCCGTCCAGCTGCTCCAGCGCCGCCAGCGTCGGCGGCGGCAGGGTGTTGCCGAGCTCGTCGAGGGCGCGCCGGCCGATCGGCAGCGGCTGCCAGTCGAGCGCGAGGCCGGCCAGCTCGGCCGCCCGGCGCATGACCTTCACCGCCTCGGGCACGATTTCCGGCCCGATGTCGTCGCCGTCGAGGACGCCGATGCGGAGCATCGTCCGCGCCGATCAGCCGGGAACGGCGGCGCGTGCCAACTCGCTCGCCACCGGCAGGCCGTCGACGCGCCGGCACAGCGCGAGCAGGGCGTCGGTGCGGGCCTTGCCGAGGACGCCCTCGGCGAGGCCGCGGAACTTCGCCTCGAGCTGGGCGTCGCTCATCGGCCGCGCGAGACTGCCGATCGCATGCTCGACATGCCGCGCCAGCGCGCGCCCGTCCTTCAGCGTGATCGTCACGTGGGCCTCGTCCTCGCGGATGCCGTCCTCGGCGGCGGCATGCACGCGGTTGCGCAGCGCGACGACCCGCGGATCCCGCACGCAGGCGTCGCTGTATTCCGCTTCGCCGGCGCGGCCGTGGATGACGGCGACCGCAGCCGAATGATAGACGCTGAACTTGCCTTCCAGCCCGCGCTGCGGCGCGCGCTTGCCCGTCAGCTCCAGCACCAGCGGATCGACCCGCAGATCGATGCGGTCGATCTCCTCGCCGGTCAGGCCGTGGGCGTTGCGCAGCTCGATGCAGCCGTCGATCACCGGGTGGATGACGATGCCGCAAGCGAACGGCTTGTAGGTGTTGAGCGCGATCTCGAAGGAGCCGCCGAGTCCCTCGGTGATCTCGGCGAGATCGCGTGCGCTCGACATCACGTGGGCGAAGCCGCGCGGCGCCTCGAGCACGCGCGTCGAGCTGGTGAATCCCTGCTCGGCGAGCAGGGCGGCGGTCAGGCCGTTCTGCGCGGCGCGGCCGGGATGGAAGCTCTTGCACATGGTGCCGAACATCTCACGGAATCCGGCGGATTGCGTGCCGGCGATGCCGAGCGCCCACAGCATGCGCTCCTCGTCGAGGCCGAGCAGCTTGCCGGCCGCGGCGGCGGCGCCGAAGACCCCGGCGGTCCCCGTGATATGCCAGCCGATATCGTAATGAGCGGGATAGACGGCGTTGCCGATCCGGCACTCCGTCTCGACGCCGAGGATGAAGGCGAGGAGGAAGTCCTCGCCGCGCACGGGGCGGCTTTCGGCCAGGGCCAGGATAGCCGAGGCCACCGGGCCGGCCGGGTGGATGATCGTCTTCAGGTGCGTGTCGTCGAAATCGAAGACGTGGCTGGAGATGCCGTTCATCAGGGCCGCGTGCAGGATGTCGAGCCGCTCGCGGCGCCCCAGCACGCTGGCCTGGGCCGGGCCGCTCAGCGGTCCGAGCGCCGCCAGTGCGCGGTCGACGGTCTCATGCTGCGCGCCGCCGACGGCGCAGCCGATCCAGTTCAGCAGCGAACGCCGCGCCTCGCGCCGGACCGGCTCGGGAACATCCGCATAGCCGGTGCGCAGCAGGTAGCGCGCGAGGGCGCGCGTCGGCTCCGCCGACGCCTGGCCGGCGCTCGCCCTTCCCTCGATCCGGCCGGCTGCCCCGCCAGGGTTGGCCGCGTCCATCGTTGCTCCTCCCGCCTCTTTCGATCGATCTGCCGCGGCGGCGATGCTGCCGCGACTAGCCATACGCCCGGCAGAATTGTCAACAGTTGTCAATTTTTGGAGAGCCGGTGCCGCGGGACGTCGTCCTCGCCGGCGGCGAGCGCCGCCAGGGCGCGCCTCTTGCCCTTGAGGACATGATCCTGCATGAGGTCGGCGGTCCGCTCGGGATCGCGCGCCTCGAGCGCCCCGATGATCTCCTTATGCTCGTCGTTGGAGATGTGCAGGCCGCCGCCCTGGACCAGGCCGGCGCGGCGGCTGAGGTGCAGTTCCTTCACCAGGCCCTGGTAGATCCGGGCCAGGCGCTGGTTCCCGGCATACTCGATGATCAGGCGGTGGAATTCGAGGTTGAGCGGATAGTACTCGGCGATCCGTCCCCGCTTCGCCGCCTGGTCCATGCGCCGGATCAGCTGCTTCAGTGCCGCCAGCTGGTCCGGCGTGATGCGCTCCGCCAGCACCCGGCCGGCCAGATGATCCAGCGCCGCGCGCACGTCATACACCTCGGCCATCTCGGCGGGACCGATCTGGCGGACGAAGACGCCGCGGTTGCGCACCGCCTCCAGCAGGCCGGCCTGCATCAGCGCCCGGCAGGCCTCGCGGATCGGCCCACGGCTGATGCCGAGCCGCTCGGCCAGGGCGATCTCGTTGATGCGCTGACCCGCGGCAAGCTCGCCGGCGGTGATCTGCCGATCGATCTCCTCCTGCACCAGGCTGGTCAGCGACTGGGTGCGCATGACGTCGAGTGCAGTCGGTCGCGATAGCGGAGCTTCGGACATGGGCCTCTCGGATCGATCAGACACAGGATATGCCCTCCCGCCTCACGCGCGAAACTGCGCCAGCCCGGACAGGTCCGCGGCCTCGAACAGCCCGTCGCAGCAACGTTCGAGCGCGGCGGCGCGGGCCTCGTCCCAGCCGCCATGCAGCACGTTGGCCCGGAACTTCGCCCGTAGCGCCGCGCGCGACAGCGGCTCCCGGGCGCCGCCGCGCAGATGCGGCTGACGCTCCTCGCGCACGGTGCCGTCGCTCAGGCGCACGATCACGTGCCCGCTGTAGTTGCGCGGATACTCGTCGGCCGGATCGACCTCGTAGGCGACCTTCGCGGCCAGAGCCAGGACGCGCGGATCGCGGATGCGCGCCTCGGTGAACTGACCGAGCCCGGCGGCGCGGTCGAGGAAGCCGACGGCGACGCAGAAGGGCACGCTGAATTTCGCCGAATAGGGCGTCGACGGCCGCCGCTTCTCGCCGATCGGCTCCCACAGGCGATGCACGGTGCCCTCGCCGACGCGGCAGCGGACAGCCTCGATCCTCTCCGGATCGACTCCCTGCTCGGCCAGCCGGATGGCGCAGTCGATGAACGGCTGCGCCATCGTCCCGCAGGCGAAGGGCTTGAAGGCGATGCGCTCCACCCGCCAGACCTCCCCGAGGCCCGCCGTGATGTGCGTGTAGTCGCGCGGAATCCCTTCGACGCCGAAGGCGGAATAAAATCCGTTGATGCCTTCCAGCACGGTGCGCGGACCGCGAAAGCCCTTGGCGCCGAGCAGCGCGGCCCGGATCCCGGCCTGCGCCGCCCAGCCCGGATGCAGCCGTTTCGTCCAGGTGCCTTCCGCCAGGTACTCGATGATGCCCGAGGCCATGCTGCCGGCGACGCCGAGCGCGTCGACGAGCGCCTGGCGCGGCAGCCGGAGGGCGGCGCCGACGCCGGCGGCGGCGCCGAGGGCGCCGATCACGGCCGTCGGATGGAAGCCGGCGCGGTGCTGCGCCGTCGGCGCCACCAGGGCCATGCGGCACATCAGCTCGGCGCCGACGGCCATGCCGCGCAGCAGGTCGGCGCCGCTGCGCCCGAAGCGCTCGCAGGCCGCCAGCACCGCCGGCACGATCACCGCGCTGGTATGCACCGGCGTGCCCTCGAAGGTGTCGTCGTAGTCCTCGCCATGCGCCGCCGTGCCGTTCACCAGCGCCGCGCCGGCGACATCGAGGCCGCGCGCATGGCCGAAGGCCGTGCAGCCGCCCTCCTCCGTCCAGGATTCCAGCACCGCGCGGACATAGTCCTCGCCACGGGCCGAGACGGCGAGGCCGACCTGGTCGAGGAGCGCATTGGCGGCCGCCGCACGCACCGGCGGCGGAACGCCGTCCTCGCCGAGTCCCGCCGTCCACGCTGCGAAGATCTCCGCTGCCGCGGCGCCGGATGCCGGCAGAGCTTCCTCGCTCATTGCGCGTCCTTCCCTCGATGTCTCATGCGTGGGGTCCGACGGCCCGCGACTTGCGGCTGTCGCGCATCTCGCGGACCGCAGAGAAGATGATGAACAGCACGGCCAGCGAGAGCAGGCCAAGGCTGACGGGATCCCGCAGGAAGACGATATGGTCGCCGTTGGTGATCAACAGGGAGCGGCGGTAGTTGGCCTCGATCATGTAGCCGAGCACCACGCCCAGCACCATCGGGAGGAAGGGAAACTGCAGCACGCGCAGCAGATACCCCAACAGGCCGGCGGCGAGCACGAGGAGGAGATCGACGGAGCTCTCGTCGACCGAATAGATGCCGGAGAGGACCAGCACGAAGATCGCGCCCTGAAGATAGGGTTTCGGCCGGTTGACCAGCCAGACGACCGGCGTCAACAGCAGCAACCCGAAGACGAACATCGCCAGATTGGCTACGAACAGGCCGCCGAACAGGCCGTAGACGACGTCCGGATGCCTGACGAAGAGCAGCGGTCCCGGCTGCAGGCCGTGGATCAGCAGGCCGGCAAGCAGTATGGCGGCGGAGTTCGATCCTGGGATGCCGAAGCTCAAGGTCGGGATCAGGGCGGTGGAGGCGACCACGTTGTTCGCCGTCTCCGGCGCGATGACGCCCTCCTCCGAACCCTTGCCGAACTTTTCGGGCTCCTTCGACCAGCGCTTCGCCTCGTTGTACGACATGAAGGCGGCGATCGAGCCGCCGCCGCCCGGCGTGAGGCCCTCGATCGTCCCCAGGACGATGGCGATGACCTGAGCCACGCGCAGCCGCCACAGCGTCTTCAGGCTAGGCAGCTTCAGCCGCGTGGAGCGTCCTGCCGCGGCCTCCGGCTCCAGGCCCTGGCCGCTCGCCTGCATCATCAACTCGCTGATGGCGAAGACGCCCATCATCACGACGACGACGGAGACGCCGTCGAGCAGCTCGGGCAGGTGAAAGGTGAAGCGGCTGACGCCGGACAGCGGATCGGTTCCGACCGTCGCGATCATCAGGCCGAGAACGCCGGAGATCAGGCCCTTCACGATGGCGCCGGAGGAAACCGAGGCGATGACGCTGAGGCCGAGAATCCCGAGCGCGAAATAGGCCGGCGGCGTGAACAGGAGCGCCACCCGCGACAAGGCCTCCGTCGATGCCGTGAGCAACAGCAGGCCGACCAGGCCGCCGATGGTGCCGCCGACGAGAGACAGCCCGAGCGCCTCGCCGCCGCGGCCTTGCCGATGCATCTCGTAGCCGTCGAGGACCGTCGCGGCGGCCGATCCCGATGCCGGCGTCCGGATCAGGATCGCCGGGATCGAAGCGCCGTACTCCGAGCCGACATAGGTCGAGCCGAGCAGCACCATGGCGGCGGCCGGCTGCATGCCGAACGTGAACGGCAGCAGCAGGGCCATGGCGATCGACGTCGAGATCCCCGGCAGCGCACCGCCGAACATCCCCCAGAGCACGCCGACGATGGCGGCCAGCACAACGGAGCCCGAACTGGCGCCCTGCCATGTGTAATACAGCTCGTCCATGGACCGTTCCGACGGGCGGAGCGCCGCGTCTCAACTCCCGCCGGCGATGGCCGGCCATATGCCGGCCGGCATCGAAACATCCAGTAGGACGACGAAGATCAGGTAGAACACCACGGCGCCGACCACCGCGAAGGGTAGGACGCCGCGCCATGACCGACTGCCGTGATACCAAGCCATCGCGACGAGAAGCAGCGCCACGCTGACCAGATAGCCGGCATAGGGAAGAATAGCCAGATAGCCGAGGCCGATGGCGAGAATGCCGGCAGCGACGGCCTGCCGCCGAAAGCCGGCGGCCAGCGATTCCCCGGGCCGCCCCGGATCCTCCGCCGTCGTCGTCAGCGCCGACGGCCGACGCAGCTTCGCCCAGGCCTGGAGAATCATGATCACCGACAATATGCCGAGCGTGACCGCGAGAAGCTTCGGCAAGCCGTCGGCGCCAACGTTGCCGCTCAGGGTGCTCTTCGGAATCGCATCCGCTCCGAACCAGTAGGCAACGGCAAAGCCGGCCAGCACGACTCCCGCGATCACGCTCGCATTCATGGAGGTAGTCTTCCCGTGCGCGTGGGATCACTCCTCGGTGATGTTGTATTTGACGAAGAACGCCTCCTCCTCCTTGGCGAAGTTCTCGATGAACGGGCGATACTCCGCCTGCGGCATGTAGGCCGGCACCAAGGCGCCCTGCTCGTACCAGGCCTTGAACTTCGGATCGGCCAGCACCTTCTGGATGCCCTCCTCCCAGGCCTTGACCACGTCGGCCGGCAGGCCCTTCGGCCCGGCGATGCCGCGGAACTTGTTCGCCACGAGGTCGAAGCCCTGCTCGCGCGCGGTCGGCACGTCCGGGAACTGCTCCAGCCGCTTCTCCGTATAGGTCGTGATCAGCCGGATCTCGCCGGCGTCGATCTGGCCGCGCAGCTCCTGCGCCTCGCCGACACCCACGTCGCCGGTGCCGTTGAGAACGCTCAGCAGCGTGTCGCCGCCGCCGTCATGGGTGATCGTGATCAGCTCGACGCCCGCCACCTGCTTCAACTGCTCGACGACCTGGCGATCGAGCGAGGCCGGCGTGCTGACGGCGATCTTCACCTGGTTCGGCCGCGCCTTGGCGTCGTTCACCACGTCCGTGAGGGTTTTGTACGGACTATCGTTGCGGACATAGAGAAGCTGCGGGTCGATGAACACGTTCACGACGGGATCGAGATCGTGGAACGTGTAGTCCGGCTTGCTCAGCAGCGACGCGTTGATGTAGCTCGGCGTGGTCCCGTAGAAGATGCTGCCGTCGGCCGGCGAGGTCGCCAGCTTCGCCATCGCCTTGGCGCCGCCGCCGCCGCGCACGTTCTCGACCACGAAGTTCGCGCCCATGGCCGGCGCGAGGTGCAGAATCATCTCGCGCAGGAAGACGTCGGTCCCGCCGCCGGGGCTCGAATGCGTCACCAGCGTCACGTCGTCCAGAGGGTACTCGGCGGCGCTCGCCCCGGCCGCGCCCGCGAGAACGCCGAACCCGAGGGCGCTGGAAAGCGCGAGCCCGACCAATTTGCCTGCAATCATGCGTAGTCCTCCCTTTGGTTTGCCGGCCTGCATTGCGCCCGGCCGGTGGCCGGCCAAGCGATAAAGTGCCAACTGTCGGCAATCTGTAGGAGAGTTGCCGATGCCTGACAAGCGGGTAAATCACGGCCCGTCCAGGTCCGGCGCGACGAAGATCGAGACGATCAGCCCGCGCCCGTGCCGCTCATGCCGCTGACGACCGCGGCGGCGAAGGCGACCACCGACAGCAGGATCAGGGTCCCGCCGTCGACGGCCATGATCTCCATCAGGCTCGCGGCCAAGATATTTCCCGCTCTTTCAAGTATACTACGCCGGAAGCTAGGAATATTTTGTTGATACTCTGAGGTTTTGTTTTATATTCAAAATACAAAACGACTTCCACTAAGAACAAATCTTAGGATGACTATCCGTATGCCGGACACCGAGGAAGACGTCTCCGCCCTCACCGCCACCCTGGCCGGCTACATCGCCGCGGCGCTCGGCCGCGCGCTTCCGGCAGCGGTGGCGGAGAAGACCAAGCACCACCTGCTCGACACGCTGGCGGCGATGCTGTCCGGGTCCCGGCTCAAGCCCGGCCGTCTCGCCGCCGCGTATGTCGAACGCCTGGGCGGCTGGCCGGCGGCGACGGTCGTGGGCACCGGGACCGTCACCTCGACCGTCAATGCCGCGCTCGCCAACGGCATGATGGCGCATGCCGACGAGACCGACGATTCCCATCTCCGCGGCCGCTTCCATCCCGGCTGCGGCATCGTTCCGGCGGCCCTCGCCGTTGCCGAGGCGACGGCCGGCAGCGGCGCCGCTCTGCTCAAGGCGGTCGCGCTCGGCTACGACGTCGGCGCGCGCGCGACCATGGCGCTCGGCTACAGCCGGGCGGACACGGCGCGGCACAGCACTCACAGCCTCGGACCTGCCTTCGGCGCCGTCGCCGCGGCCGGCGCGCTGCTGCGCCTCGACGCGCGCCAGGTCCGCCACAGCCTTGCCTTCGCCGTGCAGCAGGCGTCCGGCGTGCCGTTCTGGCAGCGCGACGAGGAGCATATCGAGAAGGCGTTCGACTTCGGCGGCATGGGCGCGCGCAACGGCGTCGCCGCCGCGACCATGGTCGCGGCCGGCTTCACCGCCGTCGAGGATCCGTTCGCCGGCCGGCACAACCTGTTCACCGCCTTCGCCGAGACGGCGCGACCCGAGCTGCTGGCCGATGGTCTCGGCGAGCGCTTCGAGATCCGGAACGCCTCGATCAAGAAATGGTGCGTCGGCTCGCCGATCCAGGCGGCGCTCGATTCGCTCACGGCGCTCATGGCCGCGTACGGACTCCGCGCGCCCGACGTGCGCCGCGTCGTCGCGCACATGCCGGACGACCGCCTCCACATCGTGGACAACCGCCGCATGCCCGACGTCTGTCTCCAGCATCTCCTCGCCCTGACGCTGGTCGACGGCGGGCTGACCTTCGCCAGCTCGCACGACTATGCCCGCATGTCCGATCCCGCCGTCCTGGAGATGCGCCGGCGTATCGAGGCGGTGCCGAGCGCCGAACTGACGCAGGCGGTGCC
The DNA here is from genome assembly GCA_050180895.1 of Dongiaceae bacterium. Taxonomy (GTDB): domain Bacteria; phylum Pseudomonadota; class Alphaproteobacteria; order Dongiales; family Dongiaceae; genus JBGPEQ01. The sequence continues at coordinate 150,465 of JBFXDS010000007.1, read as the reverse complement.
GGCCCGCCAGGCGATCATCGAGATCGAGACCGCCGCCGGTGAGCGTTTCGTCCACCGCACCCGCGCCGTCCGCGGGACGCCGGACAATCCGATGGAACGCGCGGACATCGCCGCCAAGGCGCTGGACCTGATCGCGCCGGTGACCGGCGCCGAGCGGGCCGCCGAACTCATCGAGACGATCTGGGCCCTGGAGCATTTGGACAGCGTGCAGACACTGCGCCCGCTGTTGCAGGCGTAGGGGCGAGCGGCGCTCCCCCATGCTGCCACACCCCGATCATCAGCGCCCCGAACGAAGACGGGCGAGCGCCGCCCGCCCCTACAATCTCCAACGACGCGGCGATGCCGGCGCCTCACGGCAGATAGAGTCCGCCATTGACGTGGATGGTCTGGCCGGTGATGAAGCGGCCGGTCGGCAGGCACAGCGTCAGGATCATCGCCGCCACGTCCTCCGGCGTCCCCGGCCGGCCGACGAGCGGCTCGCCGCCGCCGGGCAACGATACGCTGTCGCCGGCGCTGGCCGCGCGCTTGCCGCCGATCTTGCCGGGCGCCACGCAGTTGACGGTGACGCCCCTGGCGGCGAACTCGACGGCCAGCGCCTTCGTGAGTCCCACCAAACCGGCCTTCGCCGTCGCGACATGGGCGCGGTCGAACGCGCCGGTATGGCCGCTGAGCCCGCCGATGTTGATGATGGCGCCGCCGCCGTTGGCGATCATCGCCGGCAGCACGGCGCGCGCGCAGAGGAAGGCGCCGTCGAGGATGACGCCGGTGATCTCCCGCCATTCGGCGAAACTCATCTCCGTGAAGGCGGAATGCTTCCGGTTGGCCGCGTTGTTGACGAGGATGTCGATGCGGCCGAACGTCTGCAGCACCCGGTCGACCATGGCGCGCACCTGGGCCTCGTCGGTGACGTCGGCCAGATGATGCAAGGCGCGGCCGCCGGCCGCCTCGATCTCGCGCACGACCGCGGCCGCCTCTTGCGCGGAGCTCCGCGCATTGATCACCACGGCGGCGCCGCGCCCGGCGAGGGCCACGGCGGTGGCGCGCCCGATGCGACGCACGGCGCCGGTGATCAGCGCGACCTTGCCGGCGAGTTCCTGCGGTTGGCCTGCGGTCATCGCCGCCCCTTTCTTGTTGCGCTTCCCCGCCCGACCGGCCCTCAGCCGACCGCCTCGGCCGGCGCGGCCCGCATCCCGGCCGCCGCGGCGGCCGAGGTTCCGGCGAGACGGCCGAACACCGATCCGGACATCAGGCCGGTGCCGCCCGGATAGTTGAAATAGAACAGTCCGCCCACCAGTTCGCCGGCGGCGAACAGGCCGGGGATGGGATGGCCCTCGGTGTCGATGACCTGGGCGCTGGAATCGATGCGCAGCCCGCCGAAGGTGAAGGTGATGCCGCAGGTGACGGCATAGGCTTCGAACGGCGGCTGGTCGATCCTGTTCGCCCAGTTGCTCTTGTCGATATCCAGCCCGACCGTCCGCCGCCCGTCCTTGACGGTGGGATCGAACGTCACCTCCTGGCGCACGGCGGCATTGTAGTCGCGGATCGTCTGCAGGAACTGCGCGGCGTCCACGCCCTCCAGCTTGCCGGCGAGCTCTTCCAGCGTCTCGGCGCGCACTTTCGTCACCTGCCGGATGCGGTACTCGTCGCGCAGCAGGTGCAGCACCTTGCCGTCGAACACCTGCCAGGCGAACTGCTGCGGCTGGCTCAGGATGACGCGGCCGTACTTCGCATAGGTATAGTTGCGGAAATCCGCGCCCTCGTCGATGAAGCGGACGCCATTGGCATTGACCATGATGCCGAACGGATAGCTGTGTTTTTGGAAGTTGTCACCGACCTCGAGATCGCCGTGCGGCGGCGCGTTGCGCTCCCAGCCCACGGCATGGCAGCCCGACCAGTTACCCCAGGGCATGGCGCCGATCTCGAGCGCCATGCGGATGCCGTCGCCGGTGTTGAAGCGGGTGCCGCGGACCTTGGCCAGATCCCAGCCGGGGCCGAGATAGCGCGTGCGCCATTCCGCGTTGGCCTCGAATCCGCCGGCGGCGAGGACGACGGCGCCGGCGTCGATCCTGGTCGTCCGTCCGCCGATCTGCGCCACGACGCCGCGAACGCCGCCGTCGTCGCGGATCAGCGACCGCGCCGGCGCCTCGTAGAGAATCTGGATGCCGCGGTCCGCGGCGGCGCGGACCTCCGCCTCGACCAGGCCGGGGCCGCCGCCCCACGCCTCCACCGTCAGCCCGCCCCAGAACCGGAAGCGCCCGTCGATCTTGAAGGCCTGCCGCCCGTACATCGGCTGGAACCGGATGCCCTTGCCGCGCAGCCAGACCATGGTCTCGAGACTGCGGGTCACCAGGATCTCCAGCAGGTCGGGATCGGTGCGGTACTCCGTCACCCGCCCCATGTCGTCGAAGAACTGCGCCGCCGGGTAGGTGCCGAAGTCGGTGCGGGCGATTTCCTCCCGGCTCAGGTCCGGCATCACCTTGAGAAGATCGTCGAGGCCGTCATAAGTGAAGCGCATCGCGCCGGCGGTGAAGGCGGTGTTGCCGCCGCGTTCGGCCACCGGCGCGCGCTCCAGCACCAGCACGCCGGCGCCGCGTTCCCGCGCCGCCAACGCCGCCGACAGCGCCGCATTGCCGGCACCGACGACAACCACATCCGCGCTCAATTCGCTTGTTGCCGTCATTTCCCTCGCCCTCGACCGATCCGTTTCGCTCCACTGGCACTCTGTATGGTATTGTATACAATCATTCGCGCAAGCGGAATTCGGATCCGGCGCTCGCGGGGCAACGACCCACGCCGATCATAAGCGAGAGGGTCGCCACAGTCCCAGGGAGTCCGCTATGATCCGCCACGCCCCGTCCGGGCCGCCCGTCCTCGCCGTATCCATTTCCGTGTCCCACGATGAAGACGAATAAATTCAGCACATCCGAGCCGACCGCCGAGGGCGACCGCTTCCGGGACACCTCGCGGGCGGAATATGTCTTCCGCGCCCTGCGCGATGCCATCCAGGACGGGCGGTTGAAGCAGGGCGAGCGGCTGCGCGAGGAGGCGGTGGCGCGCCGCCTGGGCGTCAGCCGGACGCCGGTGCGCGAAGCGCTGCGCCAGCTGGCGGCGCGCGGCCTGGTGGCCGATGCGCCCGGCCGCGGCCTGCTGGTCGTCGAGCTGAGCAAGCAGCAGGTCAGCGAGCTCTACGCCATGCGCCGGGTGCTGGAGGGGGCGGCGGCGCGCTTCGCCGCGCAGCATGCCTCGGCGACCGAGGGCGAAGTGCTGCGCCGGCTGGCCGCCGACTGCCGCGACGCCAAGACGCCGGCGAAGATGGCGCAACGCAACCGCGCCTTCCACCAGGCGATCTACGAGGCCGCCCACAACCGCTACCTGCAGGAGGCGCTGGGCGACCTCAGCAACGCCTTGGCGCTGCTCCCCAGCACCACCTTCCGCGAGCGCGGCCGCGCGGCCACCGCCTATGCCGAGCACATGCGGATCGCCGAGGCCATCATCCGCCAGGACGCCGACGCCGCGGAAGCGGCCGCGCGCGACCATATCGCCATGGCCGAACGCCTGCGCTGGCGCCTGATGTTCGGGCTCCCGGCGGCCTGACTGCGGCATTCCCTTTGCTCCGCCGGTCCGCACCGCTTGGGCGCCGCAGGTCTGCCACAGGTCACGCCGCCGGCGAGGCTTTCCTTTTGCCGCGATTCATGATCCGGTGGAGAAAATCCGCACAATTCCGGAGGAAGATCATGACGAAGTTGCAGATGGCTCTTGCCGCACTGATCCTGGCCGCCGTCGCGGTTCCCGTCGCCCTGCGCGCGCAAACCGAACCCGCCGCCGCCCCCGCCGCCTCTGTCGCCGTCGCCCCCATCGACTTCACGGTCGCGGCGGACGAGAAGAGCGGCGGTGTCTGGCGGCTCAACGCGCGGACGGGCGAACTGTGGTTCTGTCTCGCCTCCGCGCAGCCGAAGTGCTACTCGGCGGAGAACGTGAGGAAGTAGGCGCCGCGGCCGCCGTCCCGTCCGCGCGCCGAAACATCCCGCCGGCAAGGGTTGGCGGCCGAAATGTCTTGCCAACTCCGCCACGACCTCCCTTCCGCCCGCGGCCGAATCCGGCCTAGAAGCCGTCGCCCGCGCCTATCGTGAAGCCCGCTGGACTGGCGGCATGGATTTTCCGTGCGGACGGCTGCGAAGCGCGCGTACTGCGCCGCGTATCCTTGACGCGGATGCTTGCCCGGAAACCAGCCATCGCGTGGCAGACTTGAGTCATGATGCCGGCACGCGTGGGATGCTTTGGCCGTTCGTAGACGGCTGGGAAGGCGGCGTTGTGTGGCGGTAGCGGCGACAGTTGACAACCGCTCTATTTCGCCTCGATCCACCTATCTCGAAGCCCGCCGGGCTGGCGGCATGGATTTTCCCACGCGGGTGGCTGCAAAACCGTAATCCATCGACATAGCTGGCGTCCCCAACGGGATTCGAACCCGTGTCTTCACCGTGAAAGGGTGATGTCCTGGGCCTCTAGACGATGGGGACGGCGCGGGCGAAGACCGATCTAGCGCCGGCCCCGGCGAAAAGCAACCGGCTTTGCGCCGGCACGCCGGGACGACGCCGGTTTGGCCTGCGCCCGCTCCCCTGCATTGCCAAGCCGCGGCGGATTTGCGATAGCGGAGCGCCGGTCGGCCGGCCATCGCCGCCGCCGGCGCCTGTCCACAATGCATGCAAAGGGGGAACCAGAACATGACTCAGATCCAGCGGCTGGAGCCGGGACGACGCTTCTGCCAGGTGGTGACTCATGGCAACACCGTCTATGTCGCCGGCCAGGTCGCGGCGAAGCCGGTGCCGTCGGTCAAGAACCAGACGCAGCAGATCCTCAAGACGATCGACAAGCTGTTGAAGTCCGCCGGCAGCAGCAAGGCGAAGATCCTCATGGCCAATGTCTGGCTGTCCGACGTCCGCGGCTTCGACGAGATGAACGAGGCGTGGGACGCCTGGGTCGCCAAGGACAACATGCCGGCGCGCGCCACCGTCGAGGCCAAGCTCGCGGCGCCGCACTACCTCGTCGAGATCGCCGTCGTTGCCGCCCGCTGACCGCCGCCGCGGCGCGGCGCGGCGGGCCGCCCGTTCCTCCCGCCGTCCCGCGGGGGAACGGACGCAACGGCCGCCGCCGAAGATTAACCAAAATAATAAACTGAAATCCTCATGGATAGATTCCGGTAACCATAGAAAATTCGCGACAATTATCGGCGAATATGGTAGAAGTTTTGTTCAACAAGAATAGAAGGCGCGTGGGTAGAAAACAAAGAAAACAAACCTGACGCCCATCCGCGGCGACGCCGGGCTCCTCCTCGGGCTCCGGCCCGGCTCGCCGGCGGATGCGCCCCCTCCCATCGCACCCCTTGATGCGAAAAGACGCCGCCGCCGATCCCGGCGGCGGCACAAGATAACGAGGAAGTCATGACCAAGAAGACGAAGAAAACGCTGCCGCGGGCCGCGCGGCTTGCCCTGTTCGCCGCGCTGGCGGCGGGCTGTGCGACGGCGCTGCAGCCGACTCCCGGCTGGGGTGCCGCCACGATGAGCGCCGAGGACTGCCGGGAGCTGGCGCTGGAGGATCTGATGCAGGCGATCAACGACGGGATCTGCACGATCGACGCGCTGCCCGCCGCCGGACCGAGCCAGGTCGCCAACCGGGGCACGACCGGCTCGCATAACAACGACCGCGATCCCCCGGCCGGCGGCGGCGGTAGCGGCGGCGCCGGCGAAGGCGACGACGGTGAGGGCGACGACGGCGGCGACCCGCCGGACAACAACGACGACGGTGAAGGCGACGACGGTGAAGGCGACGACGGCGGCGACACCGGTTACAACCCGTGCACCTGCCATCACCACGGCAAGACCGACGCCTCCGCCCGCAGCGGCGAGGCCCGCGACAGCGGCCGCTGAACGGCCGCTCGACGCTGAAGCCGCGACGGACCCGGCCGGGTCCGTCGCGTCTCTGCAAGCGGCGCCCGCGTCACGCAGCGGCGGCGCCGTCCTCGATGATCAGCTGCACCTCCGAACGGTCCTGCCAGGAATCGACCCGCAGCGTGCCGGCGAGATGCAGCGGCGCGCCGCCGCCGCGCAGCAGCGCCTGGCCGAGCGGGTCGCCGGCGCTGCGGAACGCGATCGCCTTGAGCCGCGTGCCGCCGGCATCGGCGAGCACGGCGCGCACATGGCCGTCGCCCACCACCTCGCCGCGCCCGACGCGCAGATCGGTGATCGCGAAGCGCGGCTCCGGGTTGCCGCTGCCGAACGGACCGAGCCGACCGACGAGCCGCGCCAGCTCCGCCGTCGCCGCCGCCGCGGCGAGGGCGCCGTCGATCTCCAGCACCGGCACGATGGCGCCGCCGGCGGCGGCCAGCCGCTCGCCGAGGAACTCCGCCAACGCCGCAACGCGATCCTGCGCCACCGTGAACCCCGCCGCCATGGCATGGCCGCCGCCGTTGATCAGCAGCCCGGCCTGGCGCGCGGCGATCACGGCGCTGCCGAGATCGAGGCCGCTGACCGAACGTCCGGAGCCCTTGCCGATGCCGCCGGCCACGGCGACCACGCAGGCCGGCCGGTTGTAGCGCTCCTTGAGCCGGCCGGCGACGATGCCGATGACGCCGGCGTGCCAGCCTTCGGCGCTGGCCATGACCAGGGCGCGATGAGGCGTCGCCTGCGCTTCGACCTGGGCGATCGCCTCGGCAAGCACGGCCTGCTCGACCGCGCGCCGTTCGGCGTTGAGCGCGTCGAGCCGGCATGCCAGCGCGGCCGCCTCGGCCGCGTCCGTCGCGGTCAGCAGGCGCACGCCGAGATCGGCGACGCCGATGCGACCGCCGGCGTTGATGCGCGGTCCCAGGACGAAGCCGGCATGATAGGCGCCGGGCGGCTCCTTCAGGCCGGCCGTGTCGGCCAACGCCGCCAGCCCGGCATTGCCGCGCCACGCCAGCACCTTGAGGCCCTGGCTGACGAGGGCGCGGTTGACGCCGGTGAGCGGCACCACGTCGCACACCGTGCCGAGCGCCACCAGATCGAGCCATTGCTTCAGATCGGGCTCCGGCCGCGCCGCGCCGTACCAGCCGGCCGCGCGCAGGGCGCGATTGAGCGCCACGACCAGCAGGAAGGTCACGCCCACGGCCGCCAGCTGGCGATGGCCGGCGGACTCGTCCAGCCGGTTGGGATTGACCACCGCCGCCGCCGCCGGCAGGTCCGGCTCGGCCACGTGGTGATCGAGAACGACGACCGCGAGGCCGGCCGCGGCGGCCGTCTCCAGCGCGGCGAACGCCGTGGTCCCGCAATCCACGGTGATCACCACGGCGATCCCCTCCTCCCGCAGGCGCAGCAGGGCCTGCGCGTTCGGCCCGTAGCCCTCGGTCAGGCGATCGGGGATGTAGAGCCGGACCGCGACGCCGAGGGCGGCGAAGAAACGCTGCAGCAGCGCCGCCGACGTCGCGCCGTCGACGTCGTAGTCGCCGAACACGGCGATGCCCTCGCCGTCGACGACGGCGCGGACGAGCCGGTCGACGGCGCGGTCCATGTCGCGGAAGCCCGACGGATCGGGCAGCAGTTCGCGCAATGTCGGATGGAGATAGGCCGCGGCGTCGTCGACGCCGACGCCGCGCGCCGCCAGCAGCCGTCCCACCATCTCGGGCAGGCTCAGCCGCTGCGCCAGCGCCAGCCCCTGGCGGTCGTCGCCCTTCCGCTGACGCCACCGCCGCCCGCAGAAGGAACGATCGACGCCGAGGAAGGCCTGGTCGAGTGCGGTCACGCCCTGCTCCCGGCTCGGGCCGCAACAGACCAACGCAATCCCCCCGCCTCTTGTGGGCGGGGCAATCGTGGTTGAAATGCCATTCGTTTCGACGGCGTCTCGAACCGGCACCGTGCGTCCTTCGACAAGCTCGGGATGAGGGGTCTTCTTCGTGCCACCAGGACTCTTCCTCATCCTGAGCTTGTCGAAGGACGCACGGCGGTCATGCCCCGCCGCTCCTGGCGCCAAGGGCGGGTGAACGATGCGAATCCATCGCGAGACATGTGAACGCGCTGGCGCCGCGGCCGCGCGCTCTGCGCCTTCGCGACTTCGCGGTTAAATTTCGCCGCCACATGACGGCTACCTCAGGCGGCGGCGCGCCTACGCGTCGAACCCCGGCTTCCGTTCGAAGTTGTGGTGCGCCTCGATGATGCGCACGGTGCCAGTCTTCGAGCGCATGACCATGGAATGGGTCGTGCCGCCGCCGCGGAAGCGGCGGACGCCGCGCAGCATGGTGCCGTCGGTGACGCCGGTCGCCGCGAACATCACCTCGCCCTTGGCGAGGTCCAACAGTCCGTACTTGCGGTTGAAGTCGGTGATGCCGCAGCGCTGCGCCCGCCCCCGCTCGTCGTCGTTGCGGAACAGCAGCCGCCCCTGCATCTGGCCGCCGATGCAGCGCAGGGCGGCGGCGGCCAGCACACCCTCCGGCGCGCCGCCGCTGCCGACATAGATGTCGACGCCGCTCTCGGCGCGCGAGGTCGCGATCACGCCGCTCACGTCGCCGTCGGAGATCAGCATGATGCGCGCGCCGGCCGAGCGCACGCGGGCGATGAGCTCGGCGTGGCGCGGCCGGTCGAGGATGCAGGCGACGATGTCGGAGACGTCGACCTTCTTGGCCTTCGCCAGCTCGCGCAGGTTCTGCTCCGGCTTGGCGTCGAGATCGACGACCCCGTCGGGAAGGCCGCCGCCGATCGCGATCTTGTCCATATAGACGTCCGGCGCGTTGAGGAATCCGCCCTCCGCCGCCATCGCCACCACCGCCAGCGCGTTGTTGCCGCCCTTGGCGGTGATCGTGGTGCCTTCGAGCGGATCGAGCGCGATGTCCACCTTGGGGCCGCCGGCGCCGACCTTCTCACCGATGAACAGCATCGGCGCCTCGTCCCGCTCGCCCTCGCCGATGACGACGGTGCCGTCCACCGAGAGCCCGTTGAGCGCCTTGCGCATGGCGTCCACCGCCGCCTGGTCGGCGGCCTTCTCGTCGCCGCGCCCCATGAGCCGCGACGCGGCGAGCGCTGCCGCCTCGGTGACGCGCACCACTTCGAGCGCGAGGTTGCGGTCGATATGCACCGGCTTCGACATCGGCATCGTCCCCTGCTGATGATTCGCCCTATCATAGCGGCCCGCAGCCGGTCTCGGCCAGCCGCCACGAGCGTCTTGCCACGATTTCGCCGCCAAAAAACGAAGGGGCCTCACGGCCCCTTCCGAAGTTAGCGCCGAGGTCGGTCGGTCATTTGGCGATGCAGGTGTCCACGTTCTCCTGCGTGCATTCGTCGAGGCCCGTGTAGAGGACGGACTCGACCGTCTTGCCCTCGATCAGGTCGCGCATGACGAAGGGCGCCTTGTAGCCCATCTCGAACGGGCGCTGGCCGACCTGCACGTGGCTGCGCCCGGCCTTGAGGGCCTCGATCTGCGGCGGCAGCGTGTCGCCGGCGACGATGATGAGCTTGCCGCTCTTCAGCTTGTCCATGACCTGATCGGTCACCTGCGCATAGGCCTGCGGCGCGAACTGCGCCCAGCCGCCCTCGAGCACGAAGGCGTCGAGATCGGGATTGGCGGTGAAGGTATCGGCCATCTGCTGGTTCGCCAGGTCGGCCTGGTCGTTGGTGTAGAGCGGGCAGCCGTCGATCTCCGTCCAGCCGTTCTGGCCGGTGAGGCGCTCGGTGCCCTTGGCGCCCGCCAGCGTGTCGCGCGTGCCGGCGGCGCGGGCGTTGATGTTGTCGGCGGCGACGTTGCCGAGCTGCAGGCAGATGGTGCCGCCGTCCGGCTTCAGCTTCTGCAGATACTCGGCGAACTTGACGCCCATCAGGTAGTTGTCGGTGCCCAGGTAGGTCTTGCGCAGGCCCGCATCCTCCGCCCCGAGGTCGGCGTCGATGGTCATCACCGGAATCTGCGGCGCCCGCTGCTTCAACAGGTTGGCCATCAGCGGCGCGTTCGACGGCGAGATGGCGATCGCCGCGACGCCCTTGGTCAGCAGGTCGTCGACGATCTGCACCTCGCCCGCCTCGTCGGCGCTCGAGGCCGGCCCGGTGTAGAGGCAGGTGTAGCCGGTTCCCGCGAGCTCGGCATTCGCCTTCTGGCAGCCGAGGTTGATCTGCTCGAAGAACGGGTTGTCGAGCCCCTTCACGACGATGGCGAGGACCTTGTCCTGCGCCAAGGCAGACGTCGCCGCAACCGTCAACGCCGTTGCCGCGACCAATCCGAGTACGCCCTTCATCTTCATTGCGCCCTCCCTTCTCGTTTCGGCGGCCGATGAACTGCCTGCCTCTGCAATCGACCCGTACGTCGGGGCGTCCGCGCCTGTCGCGAGGACGCCGATCAGCCCGAGCTATGTCGCTGTTTTGCCGAAAGGCTAAGGCGCATCGCCGAAACGAGTCAAGATGATTTGTCAGATAAATGAATGCGCTGCAGCATCAGCGGAGAATTGACGGGATCGAACTGCATGCTCTATTGACTCGCGGGTCCGCGGACCGGCGCAAGAAAAGATGCGGACGGCCCGGCGGCGAAGGCATCACCGCCGGATCGGATTTCGTTAGGGGAAGGGCCGGGATGGCGGTTCTGGAGCTCAGGAACATCTCCAAGCATTTCGGCGCCATTCATGCGCTCAGCGACGTCTCGCTCGCGCTCGAGGCGGGCGAGACCATCGGGCTCATGGGCGACAACGGGGCCGGCAAGTCCACGCTGGTGAAGATCATCGCCGGCAATTTCCCGCCGACGCACGGCAGCATGCTCATCGACGGCGCCGAGGTCGCCTTCCATCGGCCGGTCGAGGCGCGCCGCCACGGCATCGAGATCGTCTACCAGGATCTCGCGCTGTGCGACAATCTCTCGGCCGCGGTGAACGTGTTCCTGAGCCGGGAGCTGCGCCGTGGCGTCTGGCCGTTCCGGATCCTCGATTATCCCGCGATGTACCGCCGCGCCGCGCAGCTGTTCGCCGAGCTGAAGTCGGAGACCCGCCCGCGCGACCTGGTGCGCCAGATGTCGGGCGGCCAGCGCCAGGCCGTGGCGATCGCCCGCACCCGGCTCTCGGATCCCAAGATCGTGCTGATGGACGAGCCGACCGCCGCGATCTCCGTCCGCCAGGTCGGCGAGGTCCTCAACCTCATCCGCCATCTGCGCGACCAGGGCCTGGCCGTCGTCCTGATCAGCCACCGCATGCCCGACGTGTTCGCCGTCGCCGACCGCATCGTCGTGCTCCGGCGCGGCCGCAAGGTGGCGGACAAGCCGGCCGCCGCCTCCTCGCCCGAGGAGGTGACCGGCCTGATCACCGGCGCGATCGAGACGGCGTGACGATGCCTGCGACCGCCCCGCACCGGCGTCGTGCGTGCTTCGACAAGCTCAGCATGAGGACTATTCTTCGTGCCACGAAGACTCGCCCTCATCCTGAGCTCGTCGAAGGACGCACCGGCGGACACGCCACACGAAGAGGAGGAGTCCGCTGACATGGCCGCGACGCTGGACGACACCATCAACCGCCAGACCTACGGCCCCGTGGCGTGGCTGCTGTCACGGCAGACCTTCTGGGTGTTCGTCGCCACCGTCGCCGCCTGCCTCCTGCTCAGCCTGGTGACGGACACCTTCGCGACGACGCAGAACATCTTCAACGTCACCCGCAACTTCTCTTTCATCGCCATCGCCGCGCTCGGCGTCACCGTCGTCATCATCACCGGCGGCATCGATCTCTCCGTCGGCTCTGTCATGGGCCTCTCCGCCATCATCCTGGGCATCACCATGAACGCCGGCCATTCGATCTGGATCGGCATCGGCGCCGCGCTCGCCGCGGCGCTGGCGGTCGGGCTGGTCAACGGCGTGCTCATCGCCTATGTCCGCATGCCGCCCTTCGTGGTGACGCTCGGCATGCTCGTCATCGCCCGCAGCCTGGGGCAGGTGGCGTCGAACAACAAGATGGTCTACCAGTTCGGCCCCGATCACGACCGGCTGCTGTGGCTGGGCGGCGGCTCCACCTTCGGCTTCGGCGCGATCGGCGTGCCCAATCCGGTCATCGCCCTCATCCTGCTCACGGCGCTCACCGGCTTCCTGCTGCGCTGGACGAAATGGGGATGCCATGTCTTCGCCGTCGGCGGCAACGAGAAGGCCGCCCGGCTGACCGGCGTTCCCGTGCGCCGCATCAAGATCACCGTCTACGTCTATTCCGCGCTCATCGCCGGCATCGCCGGCGTGCTCATGGCGGGATGGCTCGGCGGCGTGACGCAGAATCTCGGCGAAGGCGCGGAGCTGCGCGTCATCGCCGCGACCGTGATCGGCGGCGCCAACCTCATGGGCGGCAGCGGCACGGCGCTGGGCGGGGTCGTCGGCGCCGCGCTCATCGAGGTGATCCGCAACAGCCTGACGCTGCTCGGCATCAGCACCTTCTGGCAGGGCACCTTCATCGGCAGCTGCATCCTCGTCGCCGTCATGCTTCATTGCGTGCGGGGACTTCGCCAGACCGAGGAGTGACGGGGGACGTGGCCGCACCGAGGAAGAAGCGCAACGGCAAGAGCCGGCATTTCGCCGCGGCCGAGGAGATCGGCACGCGCATCCTGCGCGGCGATTTCGCGCCGGGCATGCTGCTGCCCAACGAGGCGGAATGGTGCCGCCGGCTGCGCATGAGCCGGTCGGCCGTGCGCGAGGCGATCAAGATGCTGAAGGCCAAGGGCCTGCTGAACTCGCGGCCCAAGGTCGGCACGCGCGTCGAGCCGCGCGAGCGTTGGAACCTGCTCGACCGCGACGTCCTCGCCTGGTACATGGCGACCCCGGACCGCGACCGCTTCCTGCGCTCGGTGCAGGAGATGCGTCGCATCTTCGAGCCGGAGGCGGCGGCGCTCGCAGCGGCGCATCGCGACGCGGCGCAGATGGCGGCCATCTCCGCCGCCTGCCGGGACATGGGCACGGCCGCCACCTTCGAGGCCCGCATCGAGGCCGACGTCCGCTTCCATCTGGCGATCCTGACCGCGGCCGGGAACGAATTTCTCGTGCCCTTCGGCTTTCTGATCGAATCCGCCCTGACCAACGTCTTCGTCTACGTCACCCGCCGGGTCGGAACGCTGCGGCACGCGCAGACGCTGCACGAAGACATCGAGAAGGCCATCCGCCGCCGCCGGCCGGACGCCGCCCGCCGCGCCGTCCGCCGCCTCCTCGCCGACACCGACGACGTCATCCACCGCGTGCCCAAGACGACCGCCCCGCCGCAACCCCGCGGGCGCCGAAGGCCGCCGACAGCGCATATCTCGCCTTAGTGAGATCACTACGTCGACACCTCCCACCCTACCCTCCCCCTCAAGGGGGGAGGGAGACCCGCGTAACCGATGAAACGTCCCTCCCCCCTTGAGGGGGAGGGTAGGGTGGGGGGTACGACTTGATGGTTCAAACTGTTTGCGTACTGCTCTGGCGCTGGCGTCCGCCGCGCAAATGGTGAAATATCCGCGCACACCGAATGATGAATCGCGAGGCGTCGTCCCGGCGGCTCCGACGCGGCTGAAGGGAACGGCGCATGCTTCGCAAGGTGATCGCGACGACCGCGGCCCTGCTCGTCGGCGGCCTCGGCGGCCTGCTCTTCTACGCGATGCACGCGCCGCTGCCCTGGACGCTCGGATCCCTCACCGCCGCCGCCGTCGTCGCCGTCTGCGGCGGGCGCTGGCTGGTGCCGCGCGAGGCGCGCGACGTCGCCCGGCCGGTGGTCGGGATCCTCGCCGGCAGCGCGTTCACCCCGGCGGTCATCGCCTCCATTGCCGAGTGGTGGTTCGCGGTGGCCTTCGTCGCCGCCTACTCGCTCGTCACCATCCTCGTCGGCTATGCCTTCTTCCGGCGGCTCTGCCGGTTCGATCGCGTGACGTCGTTCTTCGCCGCCACGCCCGCGGGACTCGGCGAGATGACGCTCCTCGGCGGAGCGCTCGGCGGCAACATGCGGACGCTCGTGCTCGTTCACGCCGTCCGCATCACCGCCACCGTCTTCACCGTGCCGCTCGCGCTGCAGCTCGTCCTCGGCCATCCCATCGGCCGCTCGGCCTTTCCCGGCGCCGCCGCCGGCGGCCTCGAGCCGCGCGACTGGATCATCCTCGGCCTCTGCGGCCTTGCCGGCTACGGCATCGGCAAGCTCGTGCGCTTCCCCGGCGGCATCATGATCACGACCATGCTGGCAAGCGCCGCGGTGCACGGGTCGGGCCTCAGCGAGGCGGTGCCGCCGGCCTGGCTGGTGGCGCTCGTGCAGGTGGTGATCGGCGCCGTCGCCGGCGCGCGCTTCGCCGAGATCCGCTGGAACGAGTTCGGCAGCATCGTGCTCGCCGCCGTGCTGTGGGCCGCCGTCCTCCTGTCGATGGCGACCGTCACCGCCCTGCTCGGCGGCTGGATCTTAGACCGGTCGTCGATCGGCCTGCTGCTCGCCCTGGCGCCCGGCGGCATGGTCGAGATGACGGTCATCACCTATACGCTCGGCATCGACGTCGCCTTCGTCGTCACCTGCCAGGTGTGCCGGAACTTCTTCGTCCTCGCCTTCGCGCCGCTGATCTACCGCCGGCTGCCCGGGAAAAAGGCCGGCCCGCCGGACAAGCCGCCCGACGCCGACACCTGAGGGCCGCCGAGACCCGACCGATGCTCTCTGCTCAGAGGGAGGATTGGATCAGCATGGTGCGTCCTTCGACAGGCTCAGGATGAGGGACTTTCTTCGTGCCGCCAAGATTTCCCCTCATCCTGAGCCTGTCGAAGGACGCACAGGCGGGCATGCAACGCATCGATCCCCGAAAGCGCCCTTAACCCAGCGTACCCTCAGAGCGTCTCGATGCGGATCAGGTGCGGCGGCTCGCGCACCGTGTCGAGGGCGGCGATGCGGGCGAGCGCGCGCCGCATCGACGCCTCCTCCGTCTCATGCGTGGTGAGCACGACCGGCACCGCCGCGTCCGGCGCCCGCCCCCGCTGCAGCATCGATTCCAATGACACCTGCTCGTCGCGCAGCGCCGCCGTCACGTCGGCGATGACGCCGGGGCGGTCGACCACCATGAGCCGCACGTAATAGGCGCCGCGGTGCCGCTCCATGGGCGAGGGCGGCAGCCGCTTGAGCTGCGCTGCCGGCACCGAGAAAATCGGCAGCGTGCGGCCGCGCGCGATGTCCATCAGGTCGGCGACGACGGCCGAGGCCGTCGGGCCGGCGCCGGCCCCACGCCCCTCGGCGACGTTCTGGCCCACGAAGTCGCCCTCGGTCACCACGGCGTTGAACACGCCCTCGACATGCGCGATCGGCGTGCCGATCGGCACCATGCAGGGATGCACCCGCTGCTCGATGCCGTGCTCGGTCGGCCGCGCGCTGCCCAGCAGCTTGATGCGGTAGCCCAGCTCCTCCGCATAGGCGATGTCCATGGCCGAGACGTTGCGGATGCCCTCGACATGCACGCCCGCGAAGTCGACCTCGCAGCCGAAGGCCACGGCGGTGAGGATCGCCAGCTTGTGCGCGGTATCGACGCCGTCGACGTCGAAGCTCGGATCGGCCTCGGCGTAGCCGAGCCTCTGCGCCTCGGCCAGCACGTCGGCGAACTCGCGGCCGGTCCGCCGCATCGTCGTCAGGATGTAGTTGCAGGTGCCGTTGAGGATGCCGTAGATGCGCTCCACGCCGTTGGCCGCCAGCCCCTCGCGCAGCGCCTTGATGATGGGGATGCCGCCGGCCACCGCCGCCTCGTAGGCGAGCGTCACGCCGGCCGCCTCGGCCGCCCGCGCCAGCGCCGTCCCGTGATGGGCGAGCAGCGCCTTGTTGGCGGTGACGACATGCTTGCGCGCGGCGATCGCCGTCTCGACCACCTGCCGGGCGATTCCGTCCGATCCGCCGATCAGCTCGACCACGACATCGATCGCGGGATCCCGCGCCAGCGCCAGCGCGTCGTCGGACCAGCGAATCTCCGAGAGGTCCACGCCACGATCACGCGTACGATCGCGCGCCGACACGGCGCCAATGTCGATCGCCCGTCCGCACCGCTGCGTCAGCATCGCCGTATGCTCCCGCAGCAGCCGCACCGTCCCCGCGCCGACGGTCCCCAGTCCCGCAATGCCGATGCGCAGCGTCATGTCGCAGTCGTGAGCCGTGAGTAATGAGCCGTGAGCAATGCAAGCCTCATCATTGCCCGGCGACGCTCTCGGACTGCAGCCTGCGCAGGAAGCCAATCAACATCCGACGGACCTCAATGACTTGCTCTTCCAGATTCCCAAATTCCGCGGCGTCGACATACCGCAGGTCGCGTGCGAGCAGCAGCAAGTACTCGACTTCACTTGCCGAGCCGATTGCCATCTGTACGAATCGCGCAAAGTCCGCATTGCTTCCTCTGCCGCTGCCTTCCGCAATATTCGTCGGCATCGACACCGCCGCTCGACGCATCTGATTGGTGAGTGAGTAGAGTTCGTCTTTGGGGAACGAGCGTGTTACTTCGTAGATGGACAGCGCCAGGGCATGACTCTTGGCCCAGACCTTGATATCGCGAAAGCCTTGCATCTATCGCCCACTCGACGAGCCAGCGTCCGTTCACAACTCATGGCTCATAACTCACCACTCATTACGACCCGATGAACACCTCCACGCGGCGGTTCGCAGCGACGCCGTTCGGCTGCGACTCGTCGTAGGTGGCGCCGCCCGTCGCCGTCTCCAGCGCATTGGCCGGGACGCCCATGCGAAGAAGCGCCTGCGCCACCGCCTCCGCGCGCGCCAGGGCCATGCCGCCCTCGCCGTCGCCGGCGTCCGCCGGCTCGGACGCGCTGGCATGGCCGACCACGCGCACCCGGCTGCTGCGGTTGCGCGCGTACAGGTCGGCGATGTCGGTCAGGATGGCGCGGTCATGGTCGGTCAGGGCGGCCGTCTCGCCGACGAAGTAGATGAGCGCCTTCGGCTCGCCGAAATCGACGGGCGGCGCCGCGGGTTCCGGTTCCGGCTCGATCTCCGCGGCCAGCGCCTCGTCCGCGGTCGCGTTCTCGGCGCTGTCCGCCGCCTCCGGCTCGGGTTCGGGGGCCGGCGGCGCCGGGGGCGGCGGCTCGGCCGGCGGCAGGTTGGCCGTCTCCTCGCCGAGGATCTCGCCGCTGTATTCGGCGTTGGCGCGGTCGGCGAGCAGCCCCTGCAGGAGCCGCTCGCGCTCGACCTTCGGCGTCGAGGGCGGCGGCGCGTCGGGCACCGAGGCCAGGTTGGGGAAGTCCTCCTTCGTCGCGGTCGATTGTGCCGCCTCGTCGTCACCCGCACAGCCGCTCAGGATCAGGCAACACAGGGCGATCGCCGCGAGGATGCCGGGTGCCCGCGGGCGCCCGCCGTGAGTGCCGATCGGCCGGACATCCAGACTCATGTCGCTTCGCATCCTCCCCGTGCCGAGGTTGTAACGCCCGCCTGCGCGGCTTATTTTGCAAAAGGCGCAGCAACGCCGACAGTGCAAAAAGCGTGCGGGATCATAGGGAAGGTAGCATGACCGATCAACAGGGAGCGGGGCCGCAGATTCCCGACCCGATCGAGTTCTCCAGGGCGATGGCGCAGATGGCCGAGCGGGCGCAGCGCATCGTCGCCGATTTCCTCGCCCGCAAGACCGGCGACGGCCTCGGCCTGGCCGATCCGCTCAACATCGGCAGCGCCTTCCTCGAGATGACCACCCGCCTGATGACCGACCCGGCCAAGCTGTGGCAGTCGCAGATCAGCCTGTGGCAGGCGCATATGGATCTCTGGCAGTCGGCGGCGCGCCGCATGATGGGCGACTCCGACGCCAAGGCCGCGGAGCCGGCGCCCGACGACCGCCGCTTCAAGGACGCGGCCTGGGAAGAGAACCAGCTCTTCGACTTCATCAAGCAGTCCTACCTGCTGACCGCCCGCTGGCTGACTCAGACGGTGCGCGAGGTCGACGGCCTCGACGAGAAGACGGCCAAGAAGGTCGATTTCTATACCCGCCAGTTCGTCGACGCGGTGGCGCCGACCAACTTCGTGCTGACCAATCCCGAGGTGCTGCGCGCCACGGTCGAGAGCGGCGGCGAGAACCTGTGCAAGGGCCTGCAGAACCTGCTCGATGACCTCGAGCGCGGCAAGGGCAAGCTGCACATCAAGATGACCGACCTGGAGGCCTTCCGCGTCGGCGAGAACATCGCGGTGTCGCCCGGCAAGGTCGTCTATCGCAACGACCTGATCGAGCTGCTGCAATACGCGCCGACCACCGAGAAGGTGTACAAGCGGCCGCTGCTGATCATCCCGCCCTGGATCAACAAGTTCTACATCCTCGACCTGCGCGAGAAGAACTCGTTCATCAAGTGGGCGGTCGGCGAAGGCCACACGGTCTTCGTCGTCTCCTGGGTCAACCCGGACGAGACACTCGCCGCCAAGAGCTTCGAGGACTACATGCGCGAGGGCCCGCTGGCGGCGCTCGACGCCATCGAGACGGCGACCGGCGAGCCCGACGCCAACGTCATCGGCTACTGCCTGGGCGGCACCCTCCTCGCCTGCACCCTCGCCTACATGGCCGCGAAGAAGGACGGCCGCATCGCCTCCGCCACCTTCTTCGCCAGCCTCGTCGACTTCAAGGAGCCGGGCGAGCTCGGAATCTTCATCGACGAGGAGCAGCTCGCCGCGCTCGAGGAGCGCATGAGCGAGAAGGGTTACCTCGAAGGCAGCGCCATGGCCACCACCTTCAACATGCTGCGCGCCAACGACCTGATCTGGTCCTTCGTCGTCAACAACTATCTCCTCGGCAAGGATCCCTTCCCCTTCGACCTGCTCTACTGGAACTCCGATTCCACGCGCATGCCCGCGGCGATGCACAGCTTCTACCTGCGCAACATGTATCAGCAGAACAAGCTGATCGAGCCCGGCGGCATCGCCCTGGCCGGCACGCCGATCGACCTGCGCAAGATCAAGACGCCGGTCTACATCGTCTCGACGCGCGAAGACCATATCGCACCCTGGCCGGCCACCTATGCGGCGACCCAGCTCTATCGCGGCCCGGTGCGCTTCGTGCTGGGCGCCTCCGGCCACATCGCCGGCATCGTCAACCCGCCGGCCGCCAACAAGTACGGCTACTGGACGAGCGACAAATGTCCGCCCGATCCGCAGACCTGGCTCGCCGCGGCGAAGGAGAACCCCGGCTCCTGGTGGCCCGACTGGGCGACATGGGTCGCCAAGCACGCCGGCCCCAAGATCCCCGCCCGCAAGCCCGGCGACGGCAAGCTCAAGCCGCTCGAGGACGCGCCGGGCTCCTACGTGAAGGTGCGCATCCAGTAGCGGCGGCGGCGCTCGCCTCCCGCGATTCCCGATCGTCTGGACAAGTGTCTGCATTGGACCATGGTCCAATTGCTGTCGGCGGCCGCCTGTGCATCATATCCGCGCAAACGCGCATGGAACTGGACGATCAGGACGCCGGCGCGCCATAGTCGACGGGCCGCGATTTGAATTGATCGTACGGCGTGCCGGTCGAAGACCTTGACCATCTCTGCCCGAG
This sequence comes from Dongiaceae bacterium, assembly GCA_050180895.1. Classification (GTDB taxonomy): domain Bacteria; phylum Pseudomonadota; class Alphaproteobacteria; order Dongiales; family Dongiaceae; genus JBGPEQ01. Next base: position 131,008 of record JBFXDS010000007.1, on the reverse strand, counting down.
CCTGATATCAGCCGTCGAGGGCAAATGTGGTTGCGAAGAGCCGGAAGATGGTCGGCATGTTCGATGGCGGCAAGGTGACGCTCCGCTTGCTTTCGGCAGCCGCCTTGCTCGGCGCCTTTCTCTTCGCGCCGGGCGCGTGGTCGCAGGAAGAACGCGAGCCGCTGCAGCTGTCCGCCCTCCCCTCGACGGGCCGAGTCGACTACGAGGTGATCCGCAAGGGCGAGAAGATCGGCACCCACTCGGTGGTGTTCCGCCACGACGGCCGCGACCTCGAGGTCGCCACCTGGACGGATATCGCCGTGAAGCTGCTGGGCGTCACGCTCTACCGGTTTCGCTACCAGGCCGAAGAAAGCTGGATCGACGGGCAGCTGACGCGCCTCACCTCGCGGACCGACAACGATGGCGAGCCGCTGACGGTCAATCTCGCGAAGACCGGCGACCGGATCCGCGGCACATGCAATGGCATCCCCCTCGACCTGCCGGCGGATACGATTCCCATCAGCGTCTGGCATCCGGACTTCATCCGCCAGTCCGTCATCCTCGACCAGTACAAGTGCGCCGCGCAGAAGGTGCGAACGGCCGACCAGGGAACCGAGTTCATCCCCGCCGGACCGAAGAGCGTGAAGGCGCGCCACTACGCCCTCTCCGGCGACGTCCGGCGCGACGTCTGGTACGGCCCCGACGGGCAGACCCTTCAGGTGCTGTTTCCGGCAAAGGACGGCTCGAAGATCGCCTTCGTGATGCGGCCGTCGCCGCCCCCCGCCGCGGCGCGGAGCCTTACCAAGTCGTCCGCCGAAAGCGCGCCATAACCTCATTTATTCCCGGGCGAGCCCTCCGCGCAGGCGGGGACAAAGCCCACCTGATTCGCAGGCTTGGTTCGCCGTGGCGAAGGAGAGTTCCGGTTCCTGGCGGTCCGCGTGGCCGGATGCCACCAAGCACGCCGGCCTGAAGCTCGCATAGGGCACTGTCTCGGCGATCGTCCGCATCGCACCGCACGCCCCTTGGCGACGTTCCAGCGCATATTGGACCATGGTCCAATGGAGCGTGACGACGTTCTCGGATTGAATGCCGATCCACTGTCGTCGCATCCGCCGCGCGCGGCCGAAGGGGCCGACCGCCTCCATCGGAGCCGCGGAGCACAATCAGGGAGGGTAGACCATGGCGAGGAAGCCGTTCAAAGGCGTCATCAAGCTCGACATTCGCGATTCCAAGCCGGACTGGGAACCCTACACCCTCGCAAGAGCCCCCGAAGGAGCGCCGAATGTCCTCATCGTCCTGTATGACGACACCGGCTTGGCCGCGTGGTCGCCGTTCGGCGGCGGCATCAACATGCCGACGCTTCAGAAGCTGGCCGACCGCGGGTTGATGTACTCGCAGTGGCACACGACGGCGCTTTGCTCGCCGACCCGTTCGACGTTCCTGACCGGCCGCAATCACCACCTCAATGCGTGCTCGTGCATCACGGAGGGCGCGCAGGGCTTCCCCGGCTGGAGCGGCCGGCTTCCGCCGGAATGCATGACGATCGGTCAAGTCCTCCAGGATGCCGGCTGGAGCACGTACTGGCTCGGCAAGGAGCACAACCTTCCCGAGCAGGACATCGCCTCGGGTGCCAGCCGTTCGGAATGGCCGCTGCAGAAGGGATTCGACCGCTTCTACGGTTTCCTCGGCGGCGAGACCAATCAGTGGTATCCGGACCTCGTGGAAGACAACAAGTTCATCGACCAGCCCTATGGCCCCGAGGAGGGCTATCACCTCTCCAAGGATCTCGTGGATCAAGCCCTGCAAATGATCCGCGACCAGAAGGCCAGCAACCCTTCGAAGCCGTGGTTCATGTGGCTCTGCCCCGGCGCAAATCACGCGCCCCATCACGCTCCGAAGGAATACATCGACAAGTACAAGGGCAAGTTCGACTCCGGCTATGAGGCCTATCGGGAGTGGGTCCTGCCGCGCATGATCGCGAAGGGGCTGCTGCCGAAGGACACCAAGCTGACGCCGATCAATCCGCTTCCGGGCGAAGTCGCAAACCCGGCCGACGCCGTGCGCCCGTGGAATACGCTCAGCGCCGACGAGAAGAAGCTGTTCGCGCGCATGGCCGAGGTGTACGCCGGATTCTCCGAATACACCGACGTGCAGATCGGCCGGCTGATCGACTACCTCGAGAAGAGCGGCCAGCTCGACAACACCATCATCTTCTACTGCTCCGACAACGGCGCGTCGGGCGAGGGCAGCCCGAGCGGCTCGGTCAACGAGAACAAGTTCTTCAACAACTATCCCGACGAGCTGTCCGAGAACATGAAGTACTATGACGTTCTGGGCAGCACCGACACCTACGGCCACTATCCGACCGGCTGGGCGGTGGCATTCTCCACTCCCTTCCAGATGTTCAAGCGATACTCGGAATATGCGGGCGGCACCTGTTGCCCGCTGGTGGTCTCATGGCCGAAGGGCATCAAGGCGAGGGGCGAAGTACGCAACCAGTATCACCACTCGACCGACATCGTGCCGACGATACTCGACGTCTGCGGCCTCGAGATGCCGAAGGTGTATCGGGGCGTCAAACAGTATCCGCTTTCCGGCGTGTCGATGCGCTACACGTTCGCGGCCAAGCCCGATGCGCCGACGAAGAAGAAGCGCCAGTACTACTCCATGCTCGGCACGCGCGGGATCTGGGAAAACGGGTGGAAGGCGGCCGCCGTCCACGCTCCGCTGACCGGCAAGGGCCACTTCGACAAGGACGAATGGGAACTCTACCACGTGGAGAAGGATCGCTCCGAATCCACGAATCTCGCGAAGAAGAAGCCGCAAAAACTGCAAGCCCTCGTCAAGGCCTGGTTCGAGGAGGCAAAGAAGAACCTGGTGCTGCCTCTGGACGATCGCAGCGCCGCGGAGATTCTTGGCGTCGAGCGGCCGAGCGAAGAGAAGCCCCGCGAGCGCTACATCTACTACCCGGGGACATCGCCGGTTCCGGAAGGGGTTGCCGTCAACGTGCGCGGTCGCTCGTACAAGATCGTCGCCGATGTCGAGATCAAGGACGCGGACTGCTCGGGCGTCATCTTCGCCCACGGGTCGCGCTTCGGCGGTCACGCGCTGTTCATCAAGGGACGGAAGCTCCACTACGTGTACAACTTCCTCGGCATCAAGCCGGAGCAGAAGTTCGTCTCTCCCGATCTCGCGCCGGGCAAGTACACGTTCGGCATGGAGTTCATCCGTGACAAAGCCGGCAAGTACGGCGAGTCGCTCGGCAAGACCACCCTCTACGTCAACGAACGAATCGTCGCGCAGGGCGACATGAAGACCCAGCCGGGCAAGTTCACGCTATCGGGCGATGGTCTCTGCGTCGGGCGCGACAGCGGCGATGCCGTCAGCGAGGGCTACACGTCGCCCGGGGAGTTCAAGGGCGGCACGATCCTCGGCGTCGCGGTCACGGTCGAGAAGGGGCAATACCTCGACCTCGAGAAGCTCGCGGCCGCCGCGCTCGCCCTCGACTAGGCCGGCGCCGTCGCCACCCCGGCCGGAATCCCTTCCGGCCGGGTGGCCTGCGGACGAAGACCAGGGTATCGCCGCATCATTTCGGATCGAGATCGAATTCGACCTTCTCGATCGTCCCCGTGAACGCAAAGGGCGATTTGTCCTTGTAGGAGAGAGACACCGGCGAGCCGTTGTCTCTCCCGATGTCCATGCCGCCGTTGGCGGTGAATATGAGAGCCGCTGTATGGTCCAGGCGGCCCTCGGCGACCTGGCGGCCATTGATGAACAGAAGGCTCTTCCCGCCGGTGCCCAATTGTCCCGGCTTGTCCGCCGCAAATTCATAGCGCACGTTCGTCTTGCCGGCCGGCAGGGTCTCCGCCGAAGCGATGGTATCGATCTTCACGCCGATCAGGCTGTAGGTGTACTGCAGCTTCCCCTCCTGCACATACAACGCGAAGCCGCCGAGGAAGCTGTTCTCGGCCACGATGACGCCTTCGGCGCCGCTCTCGGGAATATCGAGATCGGCCCTGATGATGAAGGACCGGTTATAGATATGCGGCATCACGCCCGGCAGAATATTCTGCGTGCCAGGATAGAAGACGAACTTGGCCACTGGGTTGCTCGGACCCGGAAATCCGTAATAGAAGGCCATGGACCCCAACAGCGGCAATACCTGGTATTTTTCCGCCTCCTTCCAGAAAAGCTCCTTCAGCTCGTTCAGCTTCTCCGGGTACTTCTCCGCGAGATCCTCGGCCTGGGTGAAATCCTCCTCCAGGTTGTAGAGCTCCCATTTGTCCTTGTCGGGATCCCACTTGCCCGGGGCAAAGGCCGCCATCGTCACGGGATCGGCTCTCCAGGGAATGCGCGGCATTCTGGCGCTGGCCATCCAGCCGTCCTTGTACATGGCGCGGTTGCCGAAGATCTCGAAGTACTGCTGCGTATGCCGCTCCTTCGCATCGGGATCGTCGAAGGCGTAGGCGAAGCTCACGCCATGAATCGGCATCTGCTCGATGCCGTCGAACGTCTTCGGCGCGGCAATGCCGGCCAGTTCCAGCAGCGTGGGGCCGACATCGATCACGTGGGTGAACTGGCTGCGAACGCCGCCCTTGTCCTTGATTCGGGCGGGCCAGCGAATGACCATCGGGTTGCGGGTGCCGCCGAAGTGGGAGGCGACCTGCTTGCCCCACTTGAACGGAGCATTTCCGGCCCAGGCCCAGGCGGCGGCGTAGTGCGGCTCCATCTCCGGTCCGCCCCACGCCTCCAGTCCTCCGAAGTGATGCACCAGAGCCAGCTGCTGCTCTGCGGTGAGGTGGATTCCGTTCTGCATGGTCAGCTCGTTGAACGAGCCGGTCTCGGTGCCCTCCATGCTCGCGCCGTTGTCGCCCCAGATGTAGATGACGATGGTGTCATCGGCGAGCCCCATGCCGTCGATGGTGTCCACGACGCGGCCGATCTCGTGGTCGGTGACTTCCTGGTAGCCGGCATAGACTTCCATCTGCCGCGCATAAAGCTGCTTCTCGTCGTCCGGCAGCGAATCCCAGGCGGGAAACGCGGCATCGCGCTCCGTCAGCTTCGCGTTTGCCGGGACGACGCCCAGCGCCTTCTGCCGCGCGAACGTCTCCTCGCGCAGCTTGTCCCAGCCCTGGTCGAATTTGCCTTTGTATTTGTCCGCCCACTCTTTCGGCACGTGATGCGGCGCATGGCTGGCGCCGGTGGAGAAGTAGACGAAGAACGGCTTGTCGGGCGACTGCGCCTTCTGGTCGCGGATCCACGCGATCGTATGGTCCGCCATATCCGTCGGGAAGTAGTAGTCCTTGCCCGGCGGCGTGCCGATCACGGTATTGTTCTCCACCACTATGGGTTCGTACTGATTGGATTCGCCGGGCAGGAATCCGTAGAAGTAGTCGAAGCCGAGGCCGCTGGGCCAACGGTCGAACGGTCCGGCGGCGCCCTGCACGTCGCCCGGCGTCAGATGCCACTTGCCGAAGGCGGCCGTGGCATAGCCGTTGCCCCGCAGAATCTGCGCCACGGAGGCGGCGCTCTTCGGCCAGACCGCGTTGTAGCCGGGCCAACCGCTCGCGAGCTCGGCAATCGAACCGAAGCCGACCGAATGGTGATTGCGGCCGGAGAGCAGCGCCGCCCGCGTCGGCGAACATAGCGCGACCACATGGAATCGATTGAACCGGAGGCCCTCGCTCGCAACGCGATCGAGGGTCGGCGTCTGTGCCGGGCCGCCGAAGGTCGACGGATTGCCGAAGCCGGCGTCGTCCACCAGAATGAGCAGGATGTTGGGCGCGCCATCGGGGGCCTTTGTCGGTGCCGGCAGCGGATCCGGCGTGGAGCCCTGGAGCGTATGCTCGGCAACGCCTCCGAAGCTCGCATCCGGTATCGGAAGCTGTTCATGACCCTGCTGAGCCGCTGCGGGCCAGCTCCAAAGCAGCGAGGCGGTCAGGAATGCCGCCGCCGAAAAGCGTGCGATCAAGCTCATGTGAACCTCCGTCCGGTAGCCCGTCGGGCGCGGTCTGATGCCGCGACGAAGCCCGACATTCCTAGTATCTCCCGTAGACAATTGCGCGCCGCGTCGTGCGGCGCGCCACGCCGGCGTAGGAGAGCGGTGTCAAGGGCATGCCGATGATGTCGATGAAGAGCGAACTCTCGCCGCCCTCTGGCGGTGGGGTTCCCTCAAGGATGGCGATGTCGTAGGTCATGTTGTCACCGTCCAGCACGGGATTGCTGATGGTGACCACGACATTCGTCGGCTCCCCTTCACCGAAGACCGACAGGGTCGCGTTGGGCGGATCCTTGCTGAAGCTATCCGTGCCCTCGCCCCAGAACGGCACGAACTCCTCGGTCGTCATGTGGCCTGCGACCCGCGCCGGACGATCGGAAAAGAAGATCGTGTTCGTGCCGACGCCAACCAATGTCAGCTTCCCGTCGGCAATCCTGACGCCGTCCGCGCTCTGGACGAACAGCATCTGCACCGTTTCCTCCGCCGCCGACAATTCGGCTGTCGACAGCTGGGCTGCGCCGGCCGCGGCAATCGCCGGCAGGGCGCGCAGAATCGTTCGCCTGGAGCATTTCCTGATCACATCGACCTCCCGCCTCTCGTTGCACGAGCTTCGGACTCTGACCTTTGCTTTGTACCGATAAGACGTGATCGACGAGGGCCGCGTCTTGTCATTTGACGCCATGTCGTCGCGGTGCTGGGCTCCCGTCAACCTCGATGCATCTGCGTTCGTCTGCGCGCCTATGCGTGCGAGGACACGCCATGCCACCGGAACGATCGCCTCCATGCGACAGCCCCGGCTCGGCCGGCCCGCAATTTTATCACTGCACCAGCTCGATCTCGCTCGGCCGCCATTCCTTCGTGAAGAACGACTCGAGCGGGCTGTAGAGGCGCAGGATCGTGAACCAGCCCTTCTCGGGCATGGTCTGAATCCAGTTTCCGCGTTTCACGCCCGGCGGCTGGGTTGGGGCGAAATAGATGGTGGTCGAGCCGTCGGCGTCCTGCTCGGCGGCGGGCGACGGATGGCTCTGGCTGCCGGCGCGCGGATAGCGTTGCGGGGTGTCGAGCATCGAGCGCGTCATGTTGTCGTAAACCGTAAGCGACCAGAAGTTCGCCTCCGGGATGCCCTTGGGCAGCGTCACCTTGTAGGTCTTGGCGCCGTCGAAGTGGTTCTTGTCCGCGTCCGCCATCGCCAGCAGATACTGCGAGCCGATCCCAGTGAGGCGCATGGCCATGGCGGGCGTGATGCCGGTGACGCCGTAGAAGAAGTTCGTGCGCGCGTCCATCGTCCGGTAGCCGGTGGCCGGGAACGGCTTGACGCCCTCGGGCGTGATCATGGGGATCGGTGTCTCGAACTCATAGCCTGTCGCGAACAGGTAATTGAACCACGATGAATTCGGATAGTAGAACCAGCTCGGGTCGCGCGGGCTCATGAACAGGCTCCGCGAGGTCGCGTTGGCGACGGCGAGCGCCTCGGTCATGATTTTCTTCATGCGCGCGTCGGGGGCGAAAGGCTTCCCCTTGACGATTCCGATGGCGGCGAGCGGCCCCATCAGCTCGGGGTCGAGCGACGTGGCTGGCTCCTGCTGAACGACCTCGTTGAGCATTTCGAAATAGGTCCAGTCATTCGGCGGAATCGTGTTCATCGCCTTGCCACTGCCTTCATGGAACACGGTTGGCGGCGGCGGTGTGACCCGTCCGAGTTTGGCCTTGCCTGCCAGGAACGCGGCGATAGGCGTCCCGACCCCGCCAGGTTCGTAGGGATAGACCTTGGTGAAGGTCCGGATCGTCTCGGCCACCGGCTTGGGATCGTTATGGTTTTCCAGGAACGACCGGCCGAACCACAAGGCGTAGTTGGTCCGCGCGTGTGCGACATGGAAACCGCCGTCAGGCAAAACTCCGTCATAGCCAGGCGGCACAATCAGGTATTTCCCGCCCTCGCCCCGGTCCGGACCCGGCAGGCCGAGGTCGATGATCCAGCGGAACCAGGAGTCCTGAACGGCGCCGAGAAACCCGGGCGGAGTCTCCAGCACCATGGGTCCTTTGGCGAGATCGAGGGAGCCCATGACATAGATCGTGTCGGCATTGGCGGTCAGGAACAGCGAATTCGCATCCATCAGCTCGGAGAACACGAGGACCTCGTTGTCCTTCATCCCCACGCTCATCATGCCCTTGCGCAGCGCATGGATGCTGACGCCTCGCATGTTGTCCATGAATGCGCGAAACGCATACGTGAAGTCCAGATTGTCGTAGACCTTGTCCAGGGTCTCCGCGCTCGGCACGCCGCCCTTGAACTCGAGAACGCCAATTCGCGTCTCGACTGTGTCCGGCGTCGAAATGGACTGCATCGCCTGGTCCGACACCTGCGCTTGCGCGGACGCGGGCGCCGCCAGGCAGTGCAAAATCGTTCCAGCGATCAACAGGCGCACAGTTTTCATCGACCTTTCCTCACTCAAGAGCGAGCCATCATTCGGCCGGTCGAAAATCATTGGCGGTCACGGCGGGAACCCTTGGCTCGCTACGTCACTCCGCACGGCTAGCGCGCTCGCTGGAGCAGTCCGAGCCCGGTCACTGCCCAAGTCACTCGCATTTGCCCCCGAGCAGGCCGGCCTTGAGATCCTCGTTCGGCGGCTCCTTGCCGATCCAGACAGCGAGAAGGGCGGTTGCAAAGTCGGCCCCTTCGATGGCGCTGCCGCCGGCGCCGTTCGCATCGATCGCGACGCCCTTCGCCGGATCGTTGGCAAATGCGAGGTATTGCCCCTTCTTGACGTCGACGACCCGAGCATTCAACGCGTCGATCCGCGGGCGCAACGCCGCGAGGTTGCCCCCCGCCGCCTTCTCGAATCCCTCGTTGAAGGCATCGCGGATGTCGGATGCGTCGACGTCGCGCACGAAATGAAGGACGAGCTGCCAAGGTCCGTCGCCGTGGACCTGCGCGGCATCGTTCGCCTTTTGCGGCAGATAAAGGCCCGCGACATAGACCTTGACCTTCAGGAAGGTCGCCTTCCGGATGCCCAGTCCATTCAGCGCCAGATCGGCGCTGCCGACGTTCACGCTGTCGGGAACCGTCACGTCGAGGCATTCGGCGCCAAGTGCCGGTGCGCTCGAAACCACGGGTACAACGAAAGCGGCGACGAGTGCCGAGCGTCGTGCCAGTTTCAACATGGCTAACTCCTTTTGTTTGGTGCCCGTGCTCGCCCCCCGTGATCACCGCTGGGCACCGGCAGAAATCGGCGGCATCTTGCGCCAGGGATAGCCGTGCCTGCCGGTAGGCGTAATCGAAGAGAGCGTTCATGTACGCCTGGTCGAAGTCGCCCGCGCGCGGCGACGAGAAGTCGTTCCCGATGTAAGCCAGGTTGTAGTCCACGTGGTCGCGCTGTGTGACGAAATAGATACGGAGCACATCGTTCATGCCGCTGGAATGAATCATCGTGGAGATGCCGATCCGCAGCGGCATCCTCGTTACGCAGTCCTCCTGCGGTCATCGTCGATTGCTCCATTTCCCTCCGGGGCGAGGGTCATCGTCTCGTAGCTTCCACGCGCGGCAGAATGGGCGAAATGCTGTCATCAGGACCGGAGCGTCAGAAGCGAAAGCCGGCTCCGATGATCGGCCCGTGCATCGCGACATCGAACAGGAATCCGCCATCGTCATAGTCGACGGCGAGATAGCGATAGCCCGCCTCCAGCGCGACCGATTCGGCGACTCGGTACTGCAGCGTGCCCAACAGCTGCCAGCCGATGTCGGAGGCGATGCCGAAGCCTCCGACATCGCCTTCGGCCTGGACTGCGAAACCGCTTCCGAGTTCGAACCGGCCGACCATGCCGATGAGGGGATCGACCCAGGTCTTGCTGCCGCTGCGCTGCCGTACGGCCAAGGGACCGGCGAGCGTGCCTTCCGCATCGACGTTCCAGAGCCGCCCGCCGGCCAACAGGTCCAGGGACACGCGATCGCTGTCGATGGCGCGAAACGATCCGCCGAACGTCCAGACGATCGTGTCCAGCTCCACTTCGGCCGCGACCGATACCGGCCCGCGCGTGGCTTCGTCATCCGTTTCGAGACCGAGGAACATGAAATCGGTCACGAAGGCGAACCGACCATAACGCACCTCGCCGACGAACATGACCGGCGGAGGGAACCAATCGATGCTGTCGAATATCTCGCTGAAATCGATATCGACGCGGACGACGGGTAGAGTCTGGTTGACGCCCACGTCACCGCTCAGTCCGGCAAACCACACATAGGGACTCAAGCCGAACGACCAGAGGGAGTCCTCCTTCGGCGCTGCTTCCTTCCCCTGGGATTGTGCCTCTTGAGACGGCGGCTCCTGACCCCAGGCGTCCAGCCGCATGGGAACGCCGAGCAAAAGCACGACAATGGCCGCGCGGACAAAGGCTCTCACGCCAGCATGTCCCATATCCCGCGCCCTGTCGATCGGCTGGCCTTCGAGAGTCCGCTGCGCTCTCGGCCGCGCTCCCCCATTGGCGTCGACACGACTCCCCCTTCTGCCCCTCAGGCCAATCGACCTGGGCACTGCGAGGCGCTAGAGTCCTACCGAAAAGACGCGCGGTCTTGTCAGATCGCGCCAAAGCGGAGGAAAGCGTGGCGGCGGGCCTCATATCCCCTGTCGGTCTCCCGCTCGAGGAGGCCGTCGAGCGCGATTCGACCGGCCACGGCCACGCCGCCGGCCGTGCCCGGCGCGCGCGCACCGCCGGCGGCGAAGCGGCCGCGATCCTGCCTTACATCCCTCTCGTCCGCGCCATCGCCATCGAGCGTATGCCGGAGCTCCTGGACCGCATGAACGTGCGCTTCGAGGATCTGCTGAGGCGGAGCGGACTCCCTCAGGTTCCGCTCGACCACGACACGCGTTTCCTTCCCTTGTGCGACGTCCTCACGATCGTCGATCGTGCGGCCCGCGCCACCGGATCCGAGCATTTCGCCTTGCTGCTGGCGATCACGGCGGGGTTCGATGCACTCGGCGATTATGGTCGGTACCTCAAGTCGGCGCCGACCTTGCTCGAGGCCATCCGCAGGGCCAGCCGCTACATCAGTTGGCATACGCTCGGCGCCCGCCTTTCTCTGACCCCGGAAGGGGCGTCGTGCGTGTGGCGCTACGACCTCGTGTCAGGCATTCGGGAGAACCGGCAGCATGCATATCCGTTCGCCCTGGTGCTCATGCGCGATGTGGTGCGCCTCGCGGCCGGTCCACAGTGGTTTCCGCAAGAGCTTCGTCTGGAACAGTCGAGATCGGCGACGTATAGCAAGGCGCTCGAAGGAGCCTTCGGCCAGCGAATCCGGTGGGCAGCGGGCGAGAATGCCCTGGTTCTCGGACAGCCGCTCCTCGCCCTGCCTCTTTCGTGGGTGTGGGAGAGCACCGCCGTTCCAACCGCCGCGGAGTCCGCCCGCGCCCTTGCATCGAGCAGTCCGTCGCCGGATCTTGTCGGGTCGCTGCGCCAGCTGATACGGTCGTTCCTGCCGGCCGGCTATCCCAGCGCCTCCCTGCTGGCCCACGCCAGCGGCCTCCCCCTGCGCAGCTTCCAGCGCGCACTCGCGCTGCGTGGCCTGAGCTTCTCCGATCTGGTCGAGCAGGTTCGTTTCCAGCTGGCGGTCGAGATGATGCGCGACCCTCGCCTTCGCCTTGTCGATATCAGCCTCGAGCTCGGCTATTCGGACGCCGCCAACTTCACCCGCGCCTTCAAGCGCTGGACCGGCCAGACGCCGCGCGTCTACAGGCAGCCTCATGCCGATGCCGGTGCTCCCGGCTGACTCCGATGTTCAAGGCGTGAGCCCGCGCCAACCCCCGGGCCTTCTGAAATTCATTTTGACTGGTGATTGACCCGGACGGGTATTGGCGTTATCGTCATTTTCTGAAATGATCGTTTCATATTTGAAACATGACCGTTCTGCGCAAACTCAAAGCTCAACCGTCGCGGGCGGTGCTGGGCGGCCTCGCGATCCTGGAATCGTTCGACGCTAGGCGTCCCAGCCAGTCGCTCGCGGACATCAGCCACCGGCTTCGCATCCCGAAGGCGACGGCCTTGCGGACGTTGCGCGCCCTGGAGGAGAAGCACTACGTCACCTACGACCGGAGTGACGGCAGCTACGCGCTCGGGATCGGCGTGCTCGCCCTCGCCCAGCAATATCTCCTGCGCTACGAAGCGCTGCCGATCGTCCGCCCGATGCTCGTCGAGCTGGCGCGCGAGACCGGCGAGACTGCGCATTTCGGCGTCCTGCAGGGGCCGGAAGTCGTCTATCTCGAGATCGCCGAAAGTCCGCAGCGGGTCCGCGCCTATGTGCTTCGCGGCGATCACCTGCCCGCGCACGCCGTCGCCGCCGGCAAGGCGATCCTCGCCCACGCCGCGCCGGCCGTCCTTGACGCCGTTCTTGCGTCCGGCCTGCCGCGGCTGGCGCCCGCGACGATCACCGATCAGCCCGCGTTCCTGCGCGAGCTGCGGACGACGCGGCAGCGCGGCTACGGCCTCAATATCGGCGAATGGCTCGCCGACGTGACCGGCGTTTCCGCACCGGTCTTCGGCTATTCGGGCGAGGTGGAGGGCGCCATCGGCGTCGCCGGGCCGATGTCGCGTCTCGATGCGCGCCGCGCCGCCCGGCTGGGCGCCGTCGTGCGCGGCTATGGCGAGCGGGCGTCGGAGCGCCTCGGCGGCTCCCGCGCGGCGTGAGGGCGCGCCTGACCGGCAACTGAAGTCTCAACACAAATCCGGCAACGATCACACAGGGAGAGCAACGATGAACCGTCGGGAATTCCTCAGGGGTACAGCGGCTGCGATCGGCGCTGGACTGGCATATGGCGGGCAAGGTCCCGCCTTCGGCCAGTCCATGGCCGGCAAGCCGGTGGAGACGCGCAAGATCATCACCAGCACGGCGCAGTTCGATCCGGCCCGGCCGGAGATCGCGAAACTCGTCGCGGAGGCGGCGAAGACGATCGGCTGGGAGGTGGAGCCCAATCCCATCGACTACAACGAGGGCGTACAGCGCGTCATCATGGAGCATGACTACGACATGTACCTCTTGACGCTGGCGGGCTCGCCCATCCGCATCGATCCGAACATCTTCATCCACGGCATGCACCATTCCGGCGAGTACCGCCGCGGCGGCTTCAACTGGATGGGCTACAAGAGCGATCGGGTGGATGCGCTTGCGACCGCGCAGGCGCAGACGATGGACCTGGAGGCGCGGCGCGCGCCCGTCTACGAGGCCCAGCAGCTCATCTTCGACGACCAGCCCGGCAGCGTGCTCGCCTATCCGCAGATCACGCAGGCCCACCGCTCCGACAAGCTGAAGGGCCTCGTGCCCATGCTCGGCGAGGGCATCGGCGGCTTCTGGTCCGACATCAACATGGAGGTCATCGGCGGCGACGGCTATTCGCGGACCGGCATCAACGTCGATCTCAAGCACCTGAATCCGCTCGCCGTCACCGACGTGCTGAACTTCATGGACGTCGGCTCGATCTACGACACCCTCTTCCGGGTAGCGCCGGATGGCAAGCCTCAGCCATGGGCCGCAACCGCCCTCGCCTTCGCCGATGACCGCACGCTGGACGTGACGATCCGGCCAGGCATGAAGTGGCATGACGGAACGGACTTCACGGTCGAGGACGTGAAGTTCTCCTTCGACTACCAGAAGACCTGGAAGGCGCCGTTCTTTCTCGCCGCGCTTGAGAACGTCGAGGCGGTCGAGGTGCTGGACGGGTCGACGGTCCGCATCCGGCTGGCGACGCCGGCGGCGTCCTTCATCCCCATCGTGCTGGCCGGCATGTTCATGATCCCCAAGCATATCTGGGAACATATGACCGATACGGCCGACGTCGACGATCCGCTGAAGCTGCCCAACGACAATCCGATCGGCAGCGGCCCCTTCAAGTTCGACCACTGGCGACGCGGCAGCGAATACAAGGTCAGTGCCTTCCGGGAGCATTTCAATCCGCCGAAGTGCGCCGGGATCATCCGCGTTCTCTATGGCAGCCACGACGCCACGGCGGCGGCGATCGAGAAAGGCGACTGCGACCGCTCGCGCTACATCCTGTCGCCGACCCTGGTCGATGCTTTGAAGAACGTGCCGAACGTGGTCGCCCGGGGCTATCCCAGCCACGCCTTCTACCATCTCGGCTACCATAACCGGGTCGCACCGTTCACCGATCCCGCATTCCGCCGCGTCCTCAACCTGATCATGCCGCGACAGCTGACCAGCGAACTGGTGCTGATCGGCTATGCCGAGCCCGGCGCATCCGTGATCTCGCCGTCCAACGCCTATTGGCACAACGACGCCGTCAAGCCGCCGGCGGAGGATGCCGAGAAGGCGCGCGCCCTTCTGGCCGAGGCCGGCTATAGCTGGGACGCGCAGGGTCGCCTCTGCTACCCGCAGGCCTGACCGACGGCTGCCGACCGGCCCCCGGCATGGCCGCCTACCTGCTCAAGCGATCGTTTGCGGCGCTGATCACCCTGTTCGGCGTCGCGACGATCCTGTTCGTCATGTTCCGCATGATGCCGGGAGATCCGACCGCGCAGGTCATCAGTCCGGCGCTCGACGACGCGGCGCAGGCCCGGCTGCGGCAGGCCTTCGGGCTCGATCGGCCGCTCTGGGAACAATATCTCGTCTACATCAAGAACCTCGGCACGATGGAGTGGGGCCGCTCCTTCACCTCGTCGGAACCGGTGGCCGACCTGCTCAGCCACTGGCTGGTGAATACGCTCCTGCTCATGTCGGCGGGACTGCTGTTCGCGGTGTCGCTCGGCATCGGGCTCGGGATGGTCATGGCCTGGCGCCGTGCCGGACCGCTCGATATCGGCGCTACGCTGGCGGCTATGGTCTTCCAGGCTACGCCGCCTTTCGTCACAGGCATCCTGCTGCTGATCCTGCTGAGCTACCGGCTCGATCTCTTCCCGGTCGCCGGCATGGTGACGCCGGGATCTCCGGTCGTCGGCCTCTGGCAGACCGTGGTCTCGCTCGATTTCCTGCACCACCTGGTGCTGCCTACCCTGTCGGTCACGCTCTACTACCTGGCCATGCCGATGCTGGTGATGCGGGACTCGATGCTCGAGGTTCTCGGCAGCGACTATATCGAGTTCGCGCGGGCGAAGGGGCTCGAGCCGCGCGTCGTCATGGTCCGCCACGCCGCGCGCAACGCCCTCCTGGCGATCGTCACGGTGTCGTCGCTCATCCTCGGCTACGCCATCGGCGGGCAGATCGTGGTCGAGACGGTGTTCTCCTGGCCGGGCATGGGCAAGGCGATGGTCGATGCGGCGCTGCGTCTCGACTACCCGGTAGCGCAGGCGGCTTTCTTGCTGCTGGCGGCGCTGGTCATCGTGCTCAACCTGCTGACCGACCTGTCCTACGGCATCCTGGATCCGCGCATCCGCACGGCAGACGCATGAAGGATCTGCGCGTCGCGATGCTGCAGACGCTGGCCGAGCACTACGCGATCATCCGCGCCAGCCGACTCGGCACGGCCGGCCTGCTGATCGTCCTCGCGGCGATCGTGATCGCGGCCCTGGCGCCGTGGCTGATGCCCCACGAGCCCAACGCTTCTCTGCGCGCGGCAGACGGTCGGCTCGCCGTGCTGCGTCCGCCCTCCTGGGAGTATCCGTTCGGTACGACGCACCTCGCCCGCGACCTGCTGAGCCAGATGATCGAGGCCACGCGCAACACGGTCGCGATCGGCCTGATCTCCGGCCTCATCTCCATACTCATCGGCGCCAATGTCGGGCTGATCGCCGGCTATTTCGGCGGCAAGATCGACGAGCTGCTCATGCGGTTCACCGACATCGTCTACGGCATGCCGTTCCTGCCCTTCATCATCGTCCTGATTTCACTGTTCGGCCGCAGCATCTGGTTCATCATGCTGGCGATCGTGGTCATCGTCTGGCGTACCTCCGCGCGCGTCATCCGCGCCCAGACCATCGCCATCAAGCACCGCCAGTTCATCGCCTTCGCGCGGGCGCGCGGCGCCGGCCACTTCCGCATCATCTACCGCCACATCCTGCCGAATATCCTGCCGCTGCTGCTGCTCTACACCTCGTTCAATATCGCCTGGGCCATCGTCACGGAGGCGTCGGCCAGCTTCCTCGGCTTCGGCGATCCCCGGGCGTACACCTGGGGCGTGATCCTGCAGGATCTTTGGGTGTCCGGCCACACGCGGACCGCCTGGTGGTGGTTCGCCGCGCCGGCCGTCTGCATCGTACTTCTGGTCAGCGCCTTGGTGTTCGTCAGCCGCGCCTACGAGGTGGTCGCCAACCCGCGGCTGAAGGACCGGTAGGCATGCTCCTGGAGGCGACGAACATGCGCGTGCGCTATCGGGCCGGCGGAGATGCGGTGCGCGCCGTCGACGGCGTCGACCTGGCGCTGGCGGCCGACCAGGTCTACGGCATTGTCGGGGAATCCGGCTGCGGCAAGTCCACGCTGGTGAAGGCGCTGCTGCGTCTTCTGCCGCGCAGCGCGACCATCGATGTCGATCGACTCGTCTTCAACGGCCGCGACCTCATGAAGACCGATGACCGCACATTCCGGCGCGAGGTGCTCTGGCGCGAGCTCGCCCTCGTGCCGCAAAGCGCGCAGAACTCCCTCAATCCCGTCTACCGCGTGGGCGACCAGATCGTCGAGGCGATCCGCGCTCACGCGCCGACGCCGCGGGCCAGGGCGCTAGAGCGGGTCGCCGCGCTGTTCGACGTCGTCGGACTGCAGCCGGATCTGCTGCGCCGGTATCCGCACGAATTCTCCGGCGGCATGCGCCAGCGCGCCATGATCGCCATGGCCCTCGCGTTCGAGCCGGCCCTGGTGGTCATGGACGAGCCGACCACCGGCCTCGACGTGCTGGTGCAGGAGCGGCTCCTGCGGCGGATCCGCGAGATCCGGCAGCGGGTGAAGTCGTCGATCCTGCTGATCACGCACGACATCGCCGTCATCGCCGAGATGGCGGACCGGATCGGCGTCATGTATGCAGGTCGCATGGTGGAAGACGCCCCGGCGGGCGAACTGTTCGAACGGCCCTTTCACCCCTATACGCTCGGCCTGCGGAACGCCTTCCCCAACATCCGCGAGCCGGATCGCGCGCTCATCTCGATTCCCGGCGCGCCGCCCGATCTCGCTGCATCGGTCCGCGGCTGCGGCTTCGCCGCACGCTGCCCGTTCGTCCGGGAGGTCTGCCGCGCCGAACGCCCGGACGTCCTGCCGGTCGGCGACACGCACCTGTCCGCCTGCCTTCGTCATGCGGACATCGCCGTTCTCCGGGCCGCCGCCGCGGAAAAGAGCACATGGCGCTCCTAGACGTCCGCGGCCTCACCCGGCATTTCCCGATCCGTCGCAATCCGTTCGCGCGCATGTTCGGCCTGGGACGGGACAGCATCATCAAGGCGGTCGAGAACCTGTCGTTCCAGGTCGAGCCCGGCGAGATCTTCGGCATCGTCGGCGAGTCCGGCTGCGGCAAGTCGACGATCTGCAGTCTCCTTGCTAAGCTCGACTCGCCGACGAACGGCCAAATCCTGTTTCGCGATCGCGACATCAACATGCTGACGGCTGCGCAGCTGCGGCAGTTCCGCCGGGACGTGCAGATCATCTTCCAGGATCCGTTCGATTCCCTGAACCCGCGCTTCCGTGTCTTCGATCTCGTGGCCGAGGCACCGCGCGCCCTGTCGCTGGGCAGCGA
This sequence comes from Dongiaceae bacterium, assembly GCA_050180895.1. Lineage (GTDB taxonomy): Bacteria > Pseudomonadota > Alphaproteobacteria > Dongiales > Dongiaceae > JBGPEQ01. Next base: position 113,377 of record JBFXDS010000007.1, on the reverse strand, counting down.
AGCCGATATCCGCCAGTCCGTGCATCGCATGCTGGAACTCGTCGGATTGCGGCCGTCCGACTATGCGGAGCGCTATCCGCACCAGATGAGCGGCGGCGAGCGGCAACGGGTCGGCATTGCCTCGGCGCTCATCGTCGGCCCGGCGCTGGTGATCGCGGACGAACCCATCTCGATGCTCGACGTCTCGATCCGCGTGAGCGTGCTCGACCTGCTGCGCGACCTGTCGCGCCGGCTGAACTTCGCTTGCGTCTATGTCTCGCACGACCTGTCCATCCTGACCAACATCTGCAACCGCGTCATGGTCATGTATCTGGGCCAGCTCGTGGAGATCGGTCGGGCGGTCGACATCGTCCAGCGCCCGCAGCATCCGTACACGCAGGCCTTGGTCGCGGCCGTGCCCGTACCGGATCCGACTTACCGCCGGCCGCCGATCCGGATCAAGGGCGACCTCGCCCGCCCGATCGACCCACCGCCCGGATGCCGCTTCGCGCCGCGCTGCCTCTATGCTCTCGATGTCTGCGGTCGCGACGTTCCGGATCTCCGGCCATTCGGCGCGGCGCAATCGGCGGCCTGCCATGTCGCGCCGATCTCTCTGCCGCTCGACGATGCCGCCCGGCCATGCGCCGGCTCTGCGATGTGACGGCCGCCATGACGAACAGGCACAAAAGGAAGCAAGCGTCCGGCAGGCGGCCGACGGCGAGAGCCGGGAACCCCGCGCGACGAGCGCGTGCGCTGCACCGCCAGGCCGTCGTCATCGACGCCCAGGGCGTCGCCCTGCTCCTGCCTGCCGTCCACCTGCCGCCGCCGGAGCGCGACGGCAAATCCTACATCGACCGCGCGTTCGCGGCCGGCCTGACCGCGTTGAACACGACGCTGGGACAGGGGCCGATCGCCGCGGGTGCCGACGATCTGCGCGGGCTGCTCGGCAGCATCTACGGCTATCTCGCCCATATCGAGCTCCACCCGCAGAAGCTCGTGCTGGTCGAAACCGCCGACGACATCCTGACGGCCAAGGCGGCGGGGAAGCTCGGGGTCATCTTCGGTGTTCAGGGGTTGGCGCCGAAGATCGAGGGCGACCTGACGTTGATCTCCATCCTCCACAAGCTGGGGCTGCGGGTGGCGATGCTCACCCTCAACGACCGAAACGCGATCGGCTGCGGCTGCCTCGAGCCGAGCGACTCCGGCCTGACGCAGTACGGCCGGGCCTGCGTCCGTGAGCTGAACCGGGCCGGCATCCTGGTCGACGTCGCCCATGCCGGCGAGCGGACGGCGCGCGACGCGATCGAGCTGTCCGAGCGCCCGTGCATCGTCTCGCACGCGAACCTGCGGGCCTTGGCGGACCATCCTCGGAACGTGACGGACGAAATGCTCAAGGCTCTTGCAGAGAATGGCGGCGTCATCGGAGTCACCGCCTATGCCCCGTTCATTCGCGACCGGCGAAAGGGGCGGGCGACGATCGAACATATGATCGACCATGTCGCCTATGGTGCCGATCTTGTGGGGATCGATCATGTCGGGATCGGCAGCGATCACTTCGAGGCGGAATCCGACATACGCTACGCCGCATTCGCCACATGGTTTCCCGGTTCGCAGCGCGGCTACCTCCGCAAAGAGGTCAACGTGGCCGGCTTCGAGCGAATCGACGAATGGCCGCGCCTGACCGCGGCCTTGCTCCGCCGGGGATTCTCCGATGCGGAGGTGCTCAAGATTCTGGGCGGAAATCATCTGCGGGTGTTCCGTAGCGCGTGGCGCGGCTGACGGACATGGCGACTGCCGCCTGCAGCTTGGACTAAGCGCGCTTATCGAAACAGGAGGATGTGTTGACCGATCTGCTCGATCTTTCAATCCCCGTGAAGCATGGCGACGGCCGGCTCGGCCAGGAGGTGCGGTTCGCAACGCCCTATTCCTTTGCGACCTGCGGCTGGCAGGGCTCCACCTTCACCATGTTCGCACACCACGCGACCCATATCGACGCTCCCAATCATTTCATCGAAGGCGGCAAAGCCATAGACGAAGCCCCGCTCGACCGGCTGATCGGCCCCGCGGGCCTTATCGAGCTCGACGACCATGGCCGCGAGGCGGCCATCACCGGCGATACCCTGGAGGAGCGCGGTCGTCATATCCGCAAGGCGGATATCGCCATCCTGCGCACGGGCTGGAGCGACGCGTGCTGGGGGACGTCGTCGTTCTGGAAGGAAGGGCCGTATCTCGACCTGACCGGCGCCGACTGGCTGGTTGAGCGCGGCGTGCGCGCGGTCGTCTACGACTTCTCCGAAGAATATGCAGTGCGTCGACCGGGCTTTCGGGGCGACGACTGCGTCGTCCACCATCGCATCCTCGGCCACGAGATCTACAACATCGAGTATGTGCAGAACCTGAAAAAGATCCGCCGGCCGCGGCTCGGCCTCCTCGCCCTCCCCTTGAAGCTGGTGGGCTGCGACGGCTCGCCCGCCCGCGTCGTCGCGATCGAAGGCCTGGACCTGCCGACCGACTTCTCAGTGCGCTGAGGCCGAGCGCTCGAAGGATCGGCAGCGTCTTGGGTTCGGAATTGTACACACCGCCGCCGCATCCATCTGCCTGAAGACCCTGATTGTCGAACCTAGGAGGCGGTCGACGAGGCAATCACGGATCCGCCGGTATGCCCGGAAGCAGGTTGCCGATCGGATCGCCAGAAAGGCCGGATGCCGGCGAGGCGCCTGTCCGCAGACGGCAATTCTCCTTGATTTTCTGGATTAAAGTTCTTATAATGTTCTTCTCTCTGGTGCCCAAGGGCATCCGGATCGGTCTTTGACATCGTGGATATGAGTTTGGTGGCAGTCGTCCCCCGCAACGGGATCACCGCGTTACGCAAAATACGATACGGTTGAATCTCGAGTTTTCGTCGTCGACCCTCTCCCTCCATAGGCCCCAACCGGCGGGACGGCGCCGGCGGCCCGCATTCTCGCTGGACATGGGGTTCATCGCGCGTTTTCCATGCCGGACCGCCGCGCCCGGAGCGAGACCGATGTCAGACCCCGCCCATGCCGAGATCCGCGCCGCCGTCGCCCGGCTCTGCGCGGACTTTCCGGGCGCCTACTGGCAGCGCCTGGATGCCGAGCGCGCCTACCCCGCGGCCTTCGTCGAGGCGCTCACCCGCTCCGGCTATCTCGCCGGCCTCATCCCCGTCGAGTATGGCGGCAGCGGCCTGCCGCTCTCCGCCGCCGCCGCCATCCTGGAGGAGATCCACAAAAGCGGCGGCAACGGCGCCGCCTGCCACGCGCAGATGTATGTCATGGGCACCCTGCTGCGCCACGGCAGCGCCGCGCAGAAGTCCCGCTGGCTGCCGCAGATCGCCGCCGGCGCGCTGCGCCTGCAGGCCTTCGGCGTCACCGAGCCGTCGGCCGGCACGGACACCACGGCCATCGCCACCATGGCGGTCCGCCGCGGCGACCGCTACGTCGTCAACGGCCAGAAGGTCTGGACCTCGCGCGCCGAGCATTCGGACCTCATGCTGCTGCTGGCGCGCACCACGCCGCGCGAGCAGGCGGCCGAGCGCACCGCCGGCCTGTCCGTCTTCCTGGTCGACCTGCGGGAGGCGCGCGGCAAGAGCGTCGCCATCCGGCCGATCCGCGCCATGGTCAATCACGCGACGACGGAAGTGTTCTTCGAGAACCTCGAGGTTCCCGCGGAGAACCTGATCGGCGAAGAGGGCAAGGGCTTCCGCTACATCCTCGACGGCATGAATGCCGAGCGCATCCTCATCGCCGCCGAATGCATCGGCGATGCCCGCTGGTTCATCGCCAAGGCGACCGATTACGCCCGGTCGCGCGTCGTCTTCGGCCGGGAGATCGGCCGCAACCAGGGCGTCCAGTTCCCGATCGCCCGCGCCTTCGCCGCGACCGAGGCGGCGGACCTCATGGTGCAGCGCGCGGCCGCCCTCTACGATGCCGCGGCGCCCTGCGCCAAGGAGGCCAACATGGCCAAGCTGCTCTCCGCCGACGCCTCCTGGCAGGCGGCCGACATGTGCCTGCAGACCCATGGCGGCTTCGGCTTCGCCGCCGAGTACGACGTCGAGCGCAAGTTCCGCGAGACGCGCCTCTACCAGGTGGCGCCCATCTCGACCAACATGATCCTCGCCTATCTCGCCGAGCACGTCCTCGGCCTGCCGCGGTCCTACTGAATGGCCGACTCCGGCCCCGCTTTCGACATCGGCGACGCCGCCGCCTTCGTCGGCCGCACGGAGACGCGCGAGGCGGTCGCCCATCCCGAGCCGGCGCGCCTGCTGCTGGCGACGCTCGACCGCGACGACCGCGCCCTCGCCGCGGGCGAGCCGCTGCCGCTGCTCTGGCACTGGCTCTATTTCCCGCCGCGCACGCGGCAGAGCCGCCTGGGCGAGGACGGCCACACGCACGACTCCGAGCTGCTGCCCGTGCTGCCCTTCCTGCCGCGGCGCATGTGGGCCGGCAGCCGCCTGCGTGCGTCGGCGCCGCTGCGGATCGGCGACCGCGTCACCCGCCGCTCGACCCTGGCGGCGCTGCGGCCGAAGCTGGGCAAGAGCGGCCGGCTGCTGTTCGTCACCCTGCGCCACGAGCTGAGCGGCAGCGTCGGCGGTTCGCTCGTCGAGGAGCAGGACCTGGTCTTCCGCGAGCCGCCGCGCGACGCGCCGCCGCCCGCGCCTGCCACCCCGCCGCGCCCGGCCGATATCGAGCGCACCGTGATCCCGACGCCGCCCCTGCTCTTCCGCTTCTCCGCCCTCACCTTCAACGGCCACCGCATCCACTACGACCACCCCTATGCCACGCAGGTCGAGGGCTACGAGGGCCTGGTCGTGCACGGCCCGCTGATCGCCGTGCTGATGCTGGATCTGGTCGACCGCGCCTATCCCGGCCGTCGCGTCGCTGGCTTCGACTTCGCCGCGCACCGCCCCGCCTTCGCCCCGCATCCGCTGGCGGTGAAGGCGGCGGACGGCCCCGCCGGCGCCGATGTCTGGGTCGAGTCGGCCGGCGGCATCGCCAGCATGGGGCGCGTGGTCTTCGACGACACCCGCCATAATTCGACCGGCTTTCGCGACTAAGCAGGACCGATGCGCGTCTGGCCGCTCCTGCTGATCCTGCTCGCCTGGCCCGCGCGGGCCGACGACTGGTCCGTCGGCACGGCGCCGAGCGACGATTCCGCCCTCCCCGCCGCGCTCGTGCGCAACGCGGAGGGAGACGTCCTGTTCCTATGGGGCCGGGAGGCCAACGACCGCTACCAGGTCTTCGCCGAGCTGCATCTCGGCCGCGGCGAGACGTTCGGACCGGCCATGCCCAGTTATCGCATCGACGGCGGCGAGACCGTCGAGACGGAAACGGTGCGGCAGGAGGGCGAGGCGCTCGGCGCGCTCTGGGGCCATGTCGGCGACGCCGTGGCCTTCTGGCTGGTGTGGACCTCCATCCACGACGCCATCCTGCCCAGCGACCGGCTCGCCGAATGGTTCGCCGGCAAGGAGATCGAGATCATCTATATCGCCGCCGACGGCACCGACCGGATCGCCCGCTTCCCGCTGACCGGTTCGGCTGCGGCGGTGCGCGGCGCCACAGGTCTGGAGACACCGTGACATGAAGAGCAAGACGATATTCACGCGCTTCGCCACCTGGACGGCCAGCGCCGCCGGGCAGCCGCCGACCTTCGTGCTGGCCTGTCTGATCGTCGTCGCCTGGGGCGCGACCGGGCCGGTGTTCGGCTTCTCCGACACCTGGCAGCTCGTCATCAACACGGGGACGACGATCGTCACCTTCCTCATGGTGTTCGTCATCCAGAACACGCAGAACCGCGACAGCAAGGCGATGCAGCTCAAGCTCGACGAGCTGATCCGCGCCACGCAGGGCGCGCACAACGCCCTGCTCGACCTGGAGGAGCTCGGCGAGCGCGACCTCAACCGTATCCGAGAAACCTACGTCGCGCTGGCGGCAAAGGTGCGCGAAGACCTGCAGCTGGGACTGCACGACACCGACAGCCCGGAGATCGCCTTCGCCGATCCGGCGCGGCCGCGCAGGCGCTAGCCGGACGCGATGCGCCGGTAGGCGCGCGCCCGCTCCACATAGTGCTCCACCGTCCAGCCGAACATCGCGGTCTCCGCCGGGGTGAGCTGGCGCATGAGCCGGGCGGGGCTCCCGCCCCACAGCTCGCCCTTGCGCACGCGCTTTCCCGGCGTCACCAGCGCGCCGGCCGCCACCATGCCGCCCGTCTCGACCACCGCGCCGTCCATGACGCAGGCCTTCATGCCGACGAAGCTGCCGTCCTCCAGCGTGCAGGCATGGATCAGCGCCAGGTGGCCGACCGTCACGTCGGCGCCGATGTAGCAGGCGACCCCGTGCGCGCCGCGGCCGCCGTCCTCCTGGTGGTTGACGTGGATGATGGTGCCGTCCTGGATGTTGGTGCGGGCGCCGATGCGGATGATGTTGCCGTCGCCGCGCAGCACGCAGCCGTACCAGATGCCGCAATCCTCGCCGATCTCGACGTCGCCGATGACGACCGCCGTCTGCGCGACGAAGGCGCTCGGCGCGATGCGCGGCCGGAACTCCTCGAACGGCAGGATCAGCGCGCTCACGGGAACAGCGGCTCCTGCTCGAGGCCGATGGTCTCCGGCAAGCCGGCCATCAGGTTCATGTTCTGCACCGCCTGGCCGGAGGCGCCCTTCACCAGGTTGTCGATCGCCGACAGCAGGATCGCCCGCCCCGGCACGCGGTCGGCGAAGAGGCCGATGAGGCAGTGGTTGGCGCCGCGCACATGGCGCGTCTGCGGCGCCTGCCCCGCCGGCAGCAGGCGCACGAACGGCTCGTCCGCATAGCGCATCTCCAGCGTGCGCCGCAGGTCCTCCACCGCGGCGCCGTCGGCCAGCCGCACATAGATCGACGACAGGATGCCGCGGCTCATCGGCATCAGATGCGGCGTGAAGTTGACGACGATCGGCTTGCCCGCGGCCTTGCCGAGCTCCTGCTCGATCTCCGGCGCGTGGCGATGGCCGGCGACTCCATAGGCATGGATGCCCTCGGTCACCTCGGCATAGAGGCTGCCCTGCTTGGCGTCGCGACCGGCGCCGCTGACGCCCGACTTGGCGTCGATGATGATGTCGTCGGCGACGATCTGCCGGTTCTCCAGCAGCGGCACCAGCGGCAGCTGCGCCGAGGTCGGATAGCAGCCGGGATTGGCGACGAGCCGCGCCGGCGCGATCTCGGCGCGCCGCAGCTCGGTCAGGCCGTAGACCGCCTCCGCCTGCAGGTCGGGCGCCCGATGCGCGTGGCCGTACCACTGCGCGTAGATCGCCGTATCCGCGAGCCGGAAGTCCGCCGACAGGTCGATGATCTTCAGATCGCGCGGCAGGGCGGCGATCACCTCCTGCGTCGTCCCGTGCGGCAGCGCGCAGAAGACGAGATCGAGTCCCGACCAGTCAGCCTCCTCGATCTTCACCAGCGTCGGCAGCTTCAGATGGCCGAACTGCGGGAACACTTCGGCCAGCGGCTTGCCGGCCTGGCGGTCGGCCGTGAGCAGGCGGATCTCGACCTGGGGATGGCGCGCCAGGAGGCGCACCAGCTCCGCGCCCGTGTAGCCGCTGGCGCCGAGGATGCCGACGCGCAGTCTATTCGTCGTCACCGTTCCCTCCAAAAGCAAAGGGAGGCTGCGGGATCGCCGCAACCTCCCTGGCCATTAGGGCCGATCGCGGTCGATGTCTAGCGCTTCGAGAACTGGAAGCTGCGGCGCGCCTTGCGCTTGCCGTACTTCTTGCGCTCGACCACGCGGCTGTCGCGGGTGAGGAAGCCGCCCTTCTTCAGCACGACGCGCAGCGTCGGTTCGAAATGCATGAGCGCGCGGCTGATGCCGTGCCGCACGGCGCCGGCCTGGCCGGACAGCCCGCCGCCGGTCACCGAGCAGGACACGTCGTACTGGTTGAGACGGTTGCAGACGGCGAAGGGCTGGCTCAACAGCATGCGCAGCACGGGCCGCGCGAAATAGGTGGCCACGTCGCGACCGTTGACCGTCATGCGGCCGGAGCCCGGCTTGATCCAAACGCGGGCCACGGCGTTCTTGCGCTTGCCGGTGGCGTAGGCGCGTCCCTGCTTGTCGAGCTTCGGCTCCGGCAGCGCCGCAGCAGCCGCGGCAACCGGCTGGGTGGCGGCGCGCAGGTCCTTGAGATCGGTGAGAGTCTGGGTCTCGGCGCTCATCGGGAAGCGGTCCTCTTGTTCTTCGGGTTCATGGCGGCGACGTCCAGCGTTTCCGGCTGCTGCGCCTCATGGGGATGGGCCGCCCCCGGATAGACGCGCAGGTTCTTCATCTGCCGGCGCCCAAGCGGTCCACGCGGCACCATGCGCTCGACGGCCTTCTCGATCAGCCGCTCCGGATGCTTGCCGCCGAGGATCTGGCCGAACGTCCGTCCCTTCACCCCGCCGGGATAGCCCGTATGGTAGTAAAAGACCTTGTCGCTCAGCTTATTGCCGGTCACCCTCACCTTGGCGGCGTTGACGACGATGATGTTGTCGCCGCAGTCGAGATGCGGCGTGTAGGTCGCCTTGTGCTTGCCGCGCAGGCGGTTGGCGACGACAGTGGCGAGACGGCCGAGAACGACACCGTCGGCGTCGACGATGTACCATTTCTTGGCGATCTCCGATGGCTTCGCGGAATAGGTCTTCATGATCTTCCGGTCTCGTGCAGGAAACGCGCGCGAATAACGCATTGGCAGCCATCATGTCAACCGGAAAGCCCGCCAAAGCGAGATTTTATATATAGGGTATTATATTACCGCATTAAGATCGGCGACGAGGCGCGCGGCCTCGCCGGCCCCGCCGGGCATTTTTGGCCGTCCGGAAAGCCCCTGAATTAAGTCCTGACGCGGCGATTGGGCGGCGGCCGGCGCTCTGGCATCTGGCGGAAAAGAAAGGGCCTTCCGCGAGGTCGCGGAAGGCCGAGTGTCCCGCAGCCCGTGGGTGGGTGAGTCAGGCCGCGCGAGCGGCCAGTGCTGCGGGTAGTCTCTCTTGCCACAGTATCCGAATCGATACGGCGACGACAACTGCCTCGTCGGAAAAAAGTAATAGCGGACGACGATCAATGATTGCGAAGCGATCCCGTGGCGAAGACGTACAGGTGCAGGAGTCCGTGCGATCGCTCGACGGCGCGCTCGAAATGGAAGTTCAGCTTCTCGGCAACGCGCTTCGATGCGAGGTTCTCCGGGTGAATCAAGGCGACGAGCCGACGGCATTCCAGGTCGACGATCCCATGGTTTCTTATGGCTTCGCCGGCCTCCGTCGCATAGCCGCGTCTCCATCGGCGCGGTGCGATCACATAAACCAACTCGATCTCCGGCCGGCCATCGATCTCCTTGCCCAGCAGGCCGCAATGACCGACCACGTCCCCCGTGGCTTTCTCAATCACCGCCCAGAGATCGAACCTCGGCTCCTTCGACAGGGCGCGGCCCTCCCGAATGGATTCGCAGACCCGATCGAAGTCCCTCGGGCCGCCCATGTAGGCCGTTGCGGCCGGGTCGCACCAGAGCGCCGCCAGCGGCTCGACATCGGCCGCCTCGGGCGTGCGAACGATCAGCCGCCCGGTCTCAACGACGGGTCGTCCCATGAGGGCGCCCTCGTCCTCATTGCATGTACCAGCCGTGGCTCACCACCACCGACTGGCCGGTCAAGGCGCTGGACGGAAACGCCGCGAAGAGCACGGCCAGTTCGGCCACGTCGGCAACGGTCGTGAACTCGCCGTCCACGGTCTCCTTCAGCATGACCTTCTTGACGACGTCGTCCTCGCTGATGCCGAGCTCCTTGGCCTGTTCCGGGATCTGCTTGTCCACCAGCGGCGTGCGCACGAAGCCCGGACAGATGACGTTGGCGCGCACGCCATGCGCGGCGCCTTCCTTCGCCACCGTCTTGCACAGGCCGATGAGGCCGTGCTTCGCCGTGACATACGGGGCCTTCAGCGGCGAGGCCTCCTTCGAATGCACGGAACCCATATAGATGATGCTGCCGCCCCGGCCGGAGCCGTACATGTGTTTCAGGCAGGCCCGCGTCGTCAGGAAGGCGCCGTCGAGATGGATCGCCAGCATCTTGCGCCAGTCGCCGAGGGACAGGTCGACGACGGGTGAAATGATCTGGATGCCGGCGTTGCTGACCAGCACGTCCACGCCGCCGAGCGCAGCGATCGCCGCCGCCACGCCGGCGTCGACCTGCCCTTCGTCGGCGACGTCCATGGCGATGCCCACGGCCTGGCCGCCGCCCGCTATGATCTCGTCGGCCGCGGCCTTCGCCGCCGGGAGCTTGAGGTCGGCAACCGCCACCTTCGCTCCTTCGCGGGCATAGGTCAGGGCGATGTGCTTGCCGATGCCGCTGGCCGCACCGGTCACGATAGCCACCTTGTCTTTCATGCGCATGGGGACGCCCTCTTCGCGTTGGGGGCGGCGATTGTTCTCCGCCGCTCGCCCGGAGGCAAGCTTGGACGCGCTGCGGTTCAGTGCGACGTAATGGTGCGGCGGACCGGCTCGGTCATCTCCGAGTCCTGCGCCGCCGGCAGCCAGACCTTGACCACCGTCCCCTCGCCCAGCTTGCTGTCGATCGACAGCCGCCCGCCGTGCAACGCGGCCAGCATCTTCGCCAGCGGCAGCCCGAGGCCGGTGCCGCCGCGCGTGCGCGAGAAGATGTTTTCGATCTGGCCGAACGGCTCGAGGACGCGCGGCAGGTCGTCCGCGGCGATGCCGATGCCGGTATCGCTGACGCCCAGCACGATGTCCGGGCCGCCGTCGTCCGCGGCGAACAGCGTCACGCGGCCGCCCTGGGGCGTGAATTTGATGGCGTTGGTCAGCAGGTTCAGGAGGATCTGCTTCACTGCACGGACGTCGACATCGAGCAGCCTGAGCCCGGAGGGGACCGACAGCGAGATGCGGATGCCGGCCTGGTCCGCTCGATCCTTCACCAGCCGCAGGCACGCACGGCAGATATCGTCTGCCGTGCTGACCTGGCGGTGCAGCTCCTGTTTGCCGGCCTCGATCTTCGAGAGGTCGAGGATGTCGTTGATGATCGACAGCAGGAGGCGGCCGCTGTCGTGGATGTCCTTCACGTAGTCCAGATATTTCGGCGACCCGATCGGGCCCTGCACCTGGCGCTGCATCAACTCGGCAAACCCGATGACGGCATTGAGCGGCGTCCGCAGCTCATGGCTCATATGCGCGAGGAACTCGCTCTTGGAGCGGTTGGCGATCTCCGCCTGCTCCTTGGCGAGGACGAGTTCGCGCGTTCGCTCCGCCACGAGCCGCTCGAGCTCCTGACGGGCGCTCTCCAGCGTCTCCATCCGTACCTGGTCGACCTTGATCTGCAGCTGCATCTTCCCGATGCGATGCTCGATGCCGGCCTTGTGCAGCTGGCTCTCGGTCGCATAGTAGGCTTTGAGGTGCCGCAGCGCCGTGCGGTCGTCGCCGATCGCCTCGTAGATGTCGGCCAGGGTGGCATGACAGTCGGCGACGGGGCCGATGAGGCCGATGCTCTCGCCGATTGAATGCGCGCGCTGCACATAGTCGAGGGCCTTGGTGTTCTGGCCGGCGACGAACAGGGCGCGGCCGCATTTCAGCCATCCGACGATCCGGTTGTACGGATCGCTGCCGGTGTCGACGGTGGCCAAGAACGCCGTCAGCCACCGCTCCATCTCGACGAACCGGCCCAGCTGGGCGTAGCCGAGGGCAAGGACGCCGAAGCAACCGGTTTCGATGTCGCGGCAACGGAACGCGGCCGCGGCCTCCAGAGCTTCTTCGGCTGCGGTAATCGCTTCCGTGGGACGGCCTGCATCCGAAAGGAGGAGCGTCCGCGTGTATTTCAGTTCCAGCCACTGCACGTCGTCCGGGTCGTTGCCCGCGAACTTGGCCAGACGCATCCGCGCGCTGTCGAGGGTCGCAAGGGCTTCGTCGAACTGCTTCCGTTTCTTGAGGACCTCGGCGCATTCCAGCAGCGCCGTGCAGTAGCAACGGTGGTTGCCGACTTCCTCGAAGATGACCAGGGCCTCGGCGTTCAGATCGAGCGCCTGTTCGAGGAGGCCGAGATCCAGGTAGATGGCCGACAGAGTGCGTATGGCAAGGCCCGCGGCCTCGCGGTCACCCGCCGCCAGAAAGCGGTCGCGGAGCGGCAGGAGCATCTTTTCCGCATCCGGATAGCGGCCCAGCAGCCGCAGCATGCGGCCGGCATAGAGGCTGCAGCGTGCCTCCTGCAGTTCGAGCTTGTGCTCGCGTGCGACCGCAATCCCGTCCATGGCATAGGAAAGTGCCAGCGACAGGTCGTAGACCCAGACCCGCATCGCGAGGTCGCACAGGATTCGACAGCGCTCCGCCGGATCAACGGACATCCCGAGATCCCGAAGAAGCTGACCAACGTCGGATTCGTCAGCCGACATGCGCGCGCTCTGCCTATCCAATGCGTCGGCCCACCCCCGCCCTTCATCGCTGCGGGGATGCCGCCGTCGCCTCTCGAAGTATCAGCCTTAACACTGAAACCCTAAAAAAAGCGATAATTCACAATGTTTTGCACCATTCTTCGGCGCTCCCTGCCGGGGGGCGGAAGACCCCGCACGAGGGCTGATTTCGGCCGAACCTCCCGCCGGCGAACAACCGTCGACCGACGCGGCGCCTCTCCATCTCAAGGTATTTCTGCAAGTAATTGATATTGCTTAACGTTTATGGTTACTTTTCCGTTGAGATTCTTAGTAAAATTTTCCTTGCCAAGGATGGTTAAGTTAGGGCACCGTGCTGTCTGCACCGTCAGATTCGAAAGGTGCGTGTTCAGCTGGAGTTGGGGAGAAAATCATGAAGATTTCGGGTAAGGGGTGGGACGACGTAATGTCGGCCGCGTTCGAGGAGCGCGTACCGGCAGACCGTGTCTCCGCCAGTGCATTGAGTTCACGGGCATTAACGGCTTCCTCGGAAGAGCGGTCCTCGCGGGCGTTGTCGGCCCGGTCGGCTGAGCGGTCATCGCGGGCATTGTCGGCCCGGTCGGCCGAACGGTCGTCGCGGGCATTGTCGGCCCGGTCCGCAGAGCGGTCATCGCGGGCGCTGTCTGCGCGATCGGCCGAGCGGTCCTCGCGGGCCCTGTCGGCTCGGTCCGCGGAGCGGTCGTCGCGAGCTCTTTCGCTATCTGCTTAAGTCCCCGGATCTGTCCAGTTGACCCGCATCCAGATCTGTGACGACGGGAGTTACTGATCCCGTGAGATAATCGAATTGGGCCCCAGCCTGCGGCTGGGGCCTAATCTTTTTGCGGGCCCTTTTCCATCGAGGAGCACGTGCCGAAGACGACCCAGCCCCTATCGGGCGCTCGGGACGAGCCCGTTGACGTTCGGGCCCGTGCAATGAAGATAGCGCCGTGACGTGGATCGCCCGGCTCGAAAGGGATTTGGACCAGCCGGCGGCCAAGGCGCACCGGGGCGGAACGCACCGGGTCGTCGGGCCGCATCGGACGGTGGAGCGTCTGCGGCCGCTTCTGCCGGCGATGGGCATCACGCGCATCGCCAACGTGACCGGACTCGATTACCTGGGCATCCCGGTCGTCATGGTGGCGCGGCCGAATTCGCGTATCCTGGCGGTCACGCAAGGCAAAGGCGTCGATCTCGACCATGCTAAGGCGTCCGGAGTCATGGAAGCCGTCGAATCCTTCCATGGCGAGCGGATCAGTCTGCCACTGAAGCTGCTGACCTATAGCGAGATCGCGCGCGGGCATGCGGTGGTCGATCCTGCCGCCCTGCCCACAGTGCCCGACAGCCTCTATCATCCCCACCTGCCGATCCTGTGGATCGAAGGGTTCGACCTGATGTCGCGCCGCCCGGTCTGGCTGCCCTACGAGTCCGTCCATGTGAACTTTACCCTGCCGCTGCCGCAGGGCTCGGGCTGCTTCCCCGCCACCACCAACGGCCTGGCCTCGGGCAACCACATCCTGGAGGCGATCAGCGCGGGGATCTGCGAGGTGGTGGAGCGCGATGCCGATGCCCTGTGGCTCCAGGAGGACGAGGCCGGGCTGCAAGCCCGTCGCGTCGACCTCGCGACGATCGACGACGAGCGCAGCCGCGCCATCCTGGAGAAATACCGGCAGGCGCAGATGGCCGTCGAGGTCTGGGACACCACCACCGACATTGGCATCCCAACCTTCCGCTGCCATATCTACGAGGCGGCGGACAATCCGAACGATTCCCAGGGCACGTTCTTCGGCGCCGGATGCCACCCGTCGCGCTCCGTCGCGCTGTTGCGCGCCCTGACCGAGGCGGCGCAGTCGCGGCTCACCTATATCTCCGGATCGCGCGACGACATCGAGCGGCGGGACTATCGCCGACCCGACGACGAGACGCCGGCCGAGCGGCGCCGGCGCGAGGCTCCGGCCGCTCCCACGCGCCGCTTCCAGGCGACGGCCAGCGGCGATACCGACACGCTGAACGAGGATCTGCGCTGGGAGCTGGCGCAGTTGAAGGCCGCCGGCCTCTCCCAAGTCGTCGTCGTCGACCTGACGATGCCCGAATTCAACCTGCCCGTGGTGAAGGTGGTGATCCCCGGGCTGGAGACCGTGCCCGACGGTCCCGACTACATCCCGGGCCCGCGCGCCCGGGCGGCCGGAGCGAAGCGCGCATGAGGATCTGCATCTTCACCGGGCCGACCTTGCCCCCGGCCGAGGCCGCCGGAATCCTCAAGGCGGAGTATCTGCCGCCGGCCGCCATCGGCGACGTCTACAAGGCGGCGCGCACGCGGCCCTGGGCCATCGGCATCATCGACGGCTTCTTCGAGGCTACGCCGTCGGTCTGGCACAAGGAGGTGCTGTGGGCGATGGCGGAGGGCATCCATGTCTTCGGCGCCTCCAGCATGGGGGCGTTGCGCGCCGCGGAGCTGGCCGATTTCGGCATGGTCGGCGTCGGCGCGATCTTCCAGGCCTATCGCGACGGCACGCTCGAAGACGACGACGAGGTGGCGGTGGTGCATGGCCCGCCGGAGCTGGGCTATGTCCAGCTCAACGAGGCCATGGTCAACATCCGCGCCACCATCGGCAAGGCGGCGGAGGACGGCGTGCTGTCGGCGACGACGGCCAAGGCGCTGATCGGCATCGCCAAGGCACTCTACTACAAGCAGCGCAACTACGAGCGGCTGCTCGCCGAGGCCGCCGCGCGACGGCTGCCCGCGGAGGAGCTTGCCCGTCTCAAGGCGTGGCTGCCGGCGAACCAGATCAATCAGAAGCGGCTCGACGCCATCGCCATGCTGCGCGCCATCGGCGAGGCGCAGGCCGCGGCGCCGGCGCCCAAGGCCGTGTCCTATATCTTCGAGCACACGACGCTCTGGGAGTCGGTCGAACGGCAGTTCGGTTCGGTCGAAAATGCCGGCGGCGACCGGAACGCCGTCGACAGCGCATGGCGCAACGGCATCTTCGACGAGCTCCGGCTCGACGCCGCCCTCTATGCCCGGCTGCGGCGCGACGCCGTGCTGCGGGCCTGGGCCCGACGGCAGGCGCGCAGCGACGGCGCGGAACCCGCCCTGGCGGAGCTGCAGGAGGCGACGCGGCGCTTCCGCAAGCGCATGGGGTTCCGTTCCCCGGACGAGCTCGAGACCTGGATGCGGGCGCGCGGCCTCGACCGCGACGCGTTCATGCAGCTCATGGGCGACGAGTCGCGGCGACAGCGGCTGGACGAGGCGATCGGCGCGGAGGTCGACGACGCCCTGAACGACGAGTTGAGTCTCGCCGCCGATTTCGCCCGCCTGCAATCGCGCGCCGCCGAGAAGCATGCCGTCCTGCGCGCGCGCGGCGCGGAGGAGCCGACCCTGGCCGACGCCGGCCTCTCCCAGCCGGAGTTGCTGGCCTGGTACCTGAAAGACGAGGAGGCCGGCGCCGGCGATGCGGAAGAACAGGCCCGGCGTCTGGGCTATGCGGATCTGGACGACCTGCTGCGCGCCACGCTGCGCGAGTACTGCTATCGGGCCTGGAAGGGTTCGTGATAGAAACGGGGCGCCAATTGCCCTCGGATTCGAGCATGAGTTCAGCAGCATCCGCCGCCGCGGCTCCCGTCAACGAGCCTCTTCTCCTGCGTCACGACGACGGCGGCATCGCCACGCTCACGCTCAACCGGCCGCGGCAGTACAACGCCCTGTCCGACGCGCTGCTGGGCGACCTGCAGTCCGCGCTCGACGCGATCGCCGGCGATGCGGCCGTGCGTGTCGTCGTTATCGCCGGCGCTGGTGCGGCGTTCTGCGCCGGCCACGACCTCAAGGAGATGCGCGCCCGGCCCGACCAGGCCTATTACCGCGACCTGTTCGGGCGCTGCAGCCGGATAATGCTGACCATCGGGCAGATGCCGCAGCCGGCGATCGCGCGGGTGCACGGCATCGCCACCGCCGCCGGCTGCCAGCTCGTCGCCGCCTGCGATCTCGCCGTGGCGGCGACGGAGGCGCGCTTCGCCACCTCGGGCATCAATGTCGGACTGTTCTGCTCGACTCCCGCCGTCGCCCTCAGCCGCAACGTGCCGGAGAAGCAGGCCTTCGAGATGCTGATGACCGGCGACCTCATCGACGCCGAAACGGCCTGGGACTACGGCCTCGTCAACAAGGTCGTGCCGGCCGCGGATCTCGACCGGGCCGTCGGCGATCTGGCGCGGCGCATCTGCGGCAAGTCGGCCGTCGCGGTCCGCACGGGCAAGCGCATGTTCTATCGGCAGCGCGACATGGGCCTCGGCGCCGCCTACGATTTCGCCGCCGAGACGATGGCCGTCAACATGATGGCCGAGGACGTCGGCGAAGGCATCGACGCCTTCGTCGGCAAGCGCCCGCCGGTTTGGAAGCATCGCTGACCGCCGCGCACATGACCGATCACGATCACTACACCGACGGCCAGTTGCGCAAGGTGCTGGGCGGCGTGCGCACCATCGCCATGGTCGGCGCCAGCCCCGACTGGCACAAGGCCAGCTCCTTCGCCATGAAGTACCTGCAGAGCAAGGGTTACCGCGTCATTCCCGTGAACCCGCGCGCCGCCGGCAAGAGCATCCTCGGCGAGGCCTGCTATGCGCGCCTCTCCGACATTCCGCAGAAGGAGACCGGCCGCATCGACATGGTCGACATCTTCCGCAACTCCGACGCCGCCGGGCCGATCGCCGACGAGGCCGTCGCCATCGGCGCCAAGGTCGTGTGGATGCAGCTCGGCGTGCGCAACGATGCCGCCGCCGCCCGCGCGGAGAAGGCCGGGCTGACCGTCGTCATGAACCGCTGCCCGAAGATCGAGTATGGCCGCCTCAACGGCGAGCTGAGCTGGGGCGGCTTCAACTCGCGCATCATCTCCAGCAGGCGGCGCCGGCCGGCCATCCGATGAACGACAAGCCGCGCAAGCCCCGCACCACCCCCTCTCCCGCCCCCGCCGCGGAGGCGGACGCGCCCGCCCCGGCGCGCCGCGACTGGCGCGCGAATCCCGGCTTCGAGACCCGCGCCATCCATGCCGGCACGCCGCCCGACCCGACGACCGGCGCGCGCATCACGCCGATCTATCAGACGATTGCCTATGTCTTCGACGACGCCGATCACGCGGCGTCGCTGTTCGATCTGTCGACCTTCGGCTACATCTATTCGCGCCTCACCAACCCCACGGTGGCCGCGCTCGAGGAGAAGGTCGCCAGCCTGGAGAACGCCCGCGGCGCCACGGCCTGCGCGTCCGGCCACGCGGCGCAGATCCTGGCCTTCTTCTCGTTCATGGAGGCGGGCGATCAGTTCCTTGCCTCGAAGAAGCTCTATGGCGGCTCCGTCACGCAGTTCGACAAGACCTTCAAGAAGTTCGGCTGGGAGGTCATCTTCGTCGACCCCGACGACCCCCGGAACTTCGCGCGCGCCCTGACGCCGAAATGCAAGGCCATCTTCGTCGAGAGCCCCGCCAATCCCAGCGGCACCATCGTCGACATCGAGCCGATCGCGGAGACGGCGCGCAAGGCCGGCATACCCCTCATCGTCGACAGCACGCTCGCCACCCCGTTCCTGTGCCAGCCGATCGCCTGGGGCGCCGACATCGTCATCCACTCGATGACCAAGTTCCTGGGCGGCCACGGCAACTCCATGGGAGGCGTGGTCGTCGATTCCGGCAAGTTCGACTGGGGACAGAACGACAAGTTCAAGGGCCTCACCGCGCCGGAGCCCGCCTATCACGGCCTCCGCTTCTACGAGACCTTCGGCGACATGGCGATGGTCATGCACATGAAGGCCGTGGGCCTGCGCGACCTCGGCCCCACGTTGGCGCCGATGAACGCGTTCCAGATCCTCACGGGCATCGAGACGCTGGCCCTGCGCATGCAGCGGCACTGCGACAATGCGCTCGCCGTCGCCGCGTTCCTCGAGGGCCATCCGCAGGTCGGCTGGGTGTCCTATGCCGGCCTCGAGTCGAGTCGCTACAACGCGTTGGCCCGCAAGTATCTGGGCGGGCGCGGCGGCAGCCTGTTCACCTTCGGCGTCAAAGGCGGCTACGAGGCCGGCATGAAGGTGGTGGAGAGCTGCGAGCTTCTCTCGCACCTCGCCAACATCGGCGATACGCGCAGCTTGATCCTCCATCCCGCGTCGACCACGCATCGTCAGCTGACGGATCACCAGCGCGTCGCCGCCGGCGCCGGCCCGGACGTGGTGCGCCTCTCCATCGGCCTCGAGACCGTCGAGGACATCATCAGCGACCTTGACCAGGCGCTCGCGGCCGCGGCGCGCGGCTGATCAGCGCGGTTTGCCGATCGCGCTCAGCGCCCGTTTCTGCCGTCCGGCCGCGTCGAAATTGTCGTCGGCCAGCCAGGCCGCGATGTCGGCGCGCACCGCCGGCCACTCCTCCGCCACGATCGAGTACCAAGCGGTGTCGCGGTTGCGGCCGCGCACGATCATGTGCCGGTGGAAGATGCCCTCGAAGCGGAATCCCAGGCGCCGCGCCGCGCGCCGCGAGGCCTCGTTCAGCGCGTTGCATTTCCATTCCAGGCGGCGGTAGCGCAGATCGTCCATGGCGTGGCGCATGAGCAGGAACAGCGCCTCGGTGGCGGCGCGCGTGCGCTGCAGCGCCGGCGCCAGCCAGATATGGCCGATCTCGATGCTGCCGTTGCGGGGCACGATGTTGAGATAGCTCGCCATGCCGCAGGCCGCGCCGGCGCCGCGCGCGCGGATCGCATAGAAGATCGGATCCTGCGCCGCCGCGCACTCGCGCAGCCAGCCGCGGAAGGCCTCGACCGTCGGCCAAGGACCATAGGCCAGATAGCGCCACAGCGCCTCGCCGCCGGGCACGCCGTGCGAGGCCGCAAACAGCTCGGCCGCATGCCGCTCGGGATCGATGGGCTCGACGCAGGCGCTGCTACCATCGAGCCGGACACGCGCCGGGATCAGCCCGGAGGGCAGCGGCTCGACCGGCGCGTCCGACAGCGGCCGCCGGCAGACCTCTTCCGGCAATTCGGTCATGGTTGCCCTCAGGCCGCCAGCTTCTGGCGCAGCCCCGTCGCTCTCATGAAGTTGTCGTAGAGGTGCCGGGAGTCGCGGGTGAAGGCCGGCATGTGCCGCTTGGCGTCGGCATCCAGCCGCGGCAAGGCGCCCGACCCCAAGGTCCGGTCGAGGGCGGCGGCATAGGCCGGCACGCGGCTCCACTCGCCGACCGTCGTCGGCGTCAGCTCCGTGTGGTACTGCATGCCGTAGGCGTGGCGTCCCACGCGCATCGCCTGCACCGCGCAGAGCGGCGATTGCGCCAGCACGGACGCGCCCGGCGGCGCCTCCGCCACTTCGGCGCCGTGCCATTGCAGCACCTGGAAGCGCGGCGCGATGTCCTCGAACAGCGGATCGCGCCGGCCGGACTCCGTCAGCTCGACATCGAGGATGCCGACTTCGGCCTGCGCCGCCTTGCCAACCCTGCCGCCGAGCGCCGCGCCCAGGAGCTGATGCCCCAGGCACACGCCCATATAAGGAATCCCGCTCTCCACCGCCCGGCGGATCGCCCGCTGCTCCTCCTTGAGCCAGGGATGCCGGTCCTCCTCCCACACGTCCATCGGGCCGCCCATGACCCACAGCGCGTCGTAGCCGTCGAACGGCGGGATCGGCTCGCCCGCATCGAGCTCCACCGCGTCCCAGGCGATGCCGTCCTCGGCGAAGAAATCGCGGAAGATGCCGGGATGCTCGATGGCGATATGCTGGAAGACGAGGAAGCGCATGGTCTCACTCCGTGGCCTGTGGCGGGGACGCCGACGCTCGTCGGACAGCAGGGACTACCATAGTGCCACGACTTCCGCGCTCGCCGCCAGCCAAGTGGACGGCGATAACCCAACGCTCTGAACGTGGCCCGGACTATCTGAGAATAATCTTATAATATATTGTTTTTGCAAATTTTTCTTCTTTCTCTTCATGTAGACGCAGAGGCCTTGCGGAACATGCCGCTTGCCTTCGCGTTAATCGTGAGTAGAGTTCCGCAAACAACAACATAACAACGGGAAATCTGGGAATGCTTCAGGAAGCGCTCATTCTCGAGTTCCGCGGCGCCCATCGCCCCACCGCGCAGCAGCGCGAGTGGCTGCGGCGGGGCGTCGGACAACCCGGCGGCAAGCTGCCCCTGTTCGATCAGTGGGGTCAGCGCATCAGCGAACGCACGGTGCGCAGCTGCATCGAGCAGGGCTGGGCCGAGCCCTGGTTCACCAATCCGCTGAAGCCGGACTGGCTGGTCTGCAAGCTGACCGACGAGGGCCGCACCGCCATCGGCAGCCACTGAGCGGATCAGGCCGGTTCAAGCGGGCCGGTCGCATCCCCGACTATTCGACTACCGGCTGGGGTGGCCGTTGGCTGGGCAGCCGTGTCATGCTGAGGTCGTTGCTGACGTTGCTTAGGCATCGTCACGCTCCGGTTGAACCAGCGCGGCGCTTCTGCTGCCCACAGGGCGGCGACTGACCTCGCAGGACGGGCAGGACGTGTCTTCCTGCGCGTCCTCTACGATCGGTGGAATACGGCGCTGGCTTCCGACTCATTCGCCGAGTTGCGGCAAATAGCCCGCTGCTGAGCCCTGCTCGGACTCATGCCGCCGGTGCCCCAGCCGGGTCAGTCGTGGTCAAGAGGTCAGATCGCTTTGCCACTTTACATTCCCCGCCCAGCCAAATATGCTTTTCAGTTAAGAGAGGGAGTGTCGTGGTCTTCCATCTGGTGCACACGCAACGCCTCTATGAGAGCGTCGCTCGGCAAATAGCCGATCAAATCCACGCCGGCGTCTTCAAAGCTGGCGACAGATTGCCTACGGAGCGCGAGTTGGCCGCGGTGCTTGGGGTGAGTCGCCCAACCGTTCGGGAAGCCATGATCGCGCTCGAGCTTTCCGGTTTGGTGCAGGTGCGCACGGGAGCTGGCGTTTTCGTGAAGGCCAACAAAAGCGCCGCCGCGGCCGCCAAGTCCATTCAGAATGTCGGCGCAAGTCCGCTGGAGCTGACGGACGCGCGGCTTATCATCGAGCCCGAGATAGCATTCGAAGCATCTTCCGTTGCCGAGCCCGAATCACTCGAGCTTCTGCACGAGACTTTGGTGCAGCTTGCGGCGGCGAAGGATACGACTGAACTGCTGAATGCCGATATGCTGTTCCATATTCGGTTGTCGCGACTGGTCAAGATTCCCATCCTGACAGCCGTCGTCGAAGCGCTGTGGAAGGAAATGTACTCGCCGATGTTCATTCGGATGGGCCACCTTTCCGGCCTCTTTCCGGATCGCACGAAGCGAACGATCGACGAGCACCAGAGGATATTCGATGCGATAGCGGCCGGTCGGCCCGAGCAGGCAAAAGCCGCGATGAAGCATCACCTCACCATCTCCAAATCATTGCTTCTGGGCGAGGCACGCCAAGCCGTGCGGCCCGAGAAGTCGGAAAAGGAACGAAGCGAACGGAGATCGGTTCGGGTTCGCTCTGCTGGTCGGGAGACGCGTAGAGACCGACCAAGCCATCAATAAAAAAGCAAGCATACTTACAAGAGGAGGAAGGCGTGATCAGAGTAGCAGGTATTTCGGCCGCTTTGTGCCTATTTGTCGGAGCCGCTTTGGGCACAGTCCCTTCGGCGGCGCAGCCAGCGGGAACCCTAACCGTTGCGCTGGAGACAGAGCTGGCTCCCATTGATCCGGTGAAGGACGTGGCCGTGCTGTCGACGGTGACCGCCCTTCGTCACATCTTCGATCCCCTGGTTGACCTTACCCCTGAAGGAGAATTCGTGCCTCGGCTTGCCGAAAGCTGGGAGCGGCCAGATGAACTGACCTGGATTTTCAAGCTCCGTCAGAACGCACGATTTCACGACGGCACACCCGTTACCGCTGCCGATGTCGCTGCCACCATATTGGTGCTGCGGGACGGGCGCTATTCAATCTCCCAGCTATGGACCGTTTTAGAGAGCGCAGAAGCGATCGACGACCACACTCTGAGGTTGGTAACGAAGAATCCGGTCGCCACGATGCTGTATGCGGCCGCACTGGTGTTCCCTGCTCCCGCCGCTCATTTCGAGGAAACGAAATACATCGCCGGCGGCAACATCATCGGCAGCGGGCCCTTCCGTGTGGAGAGCTTCAGACCGGATGATGCACTGGTCATGCTGGCCAACGAGGACTACTGGGGCGCGGTCCCGAAGGTGGAGAAGCTCGTTCTTCGTGAGATACCGGAGATGACGGCGAAGCTGACCGCCCTCAGGACGGGCGAGATCGATATTGTCGTCCAGCTACCGGGCTCCCAGCTGAAGCTTCTGGAGAACGATCCCAGCATCCGCATAATGACGGAAATTTCCTATGGGATCTATTGCAACTGGATGAACAACAATGTCGACCACCGCTTGCTCGGTGGACCGGCCGATCGAAATCCGTTCGCGGATGTGCGTGTACGCAAGGCAATGTGGCACGCCGTCAACACCAAGCTCATCGCGGACACGCTGATGAAAGGCACGGCGGTGGAATCGAGAGGTCCGGTCACCTCCAGCGTCAGCGGCTACAGCGAGCAGCCGCCCTATGAATACGACCCGGAGAAGGCGCGGCGCCTGCTGGCCGAAGCCGGCTATCCGGACGGATTCAACACATCGATCATGCTGACGTCCACCTATATCGAGAACCTGTCCTACGCCTTCGCCATGATCTCCGACTGGGCTGCGATCGGTGTAAATGTGCAGCCTGTGGAACTCGAATATTCGACGTGGAATGAGCGGCTGAGAGCCAGCGAGTTCGACATGGCCCTGTTCCCGAACTTCGCCTATACCGGCGATGCGGAGTGGAGCATTGGGCGCCTGTACGTAACCAACAACAAGAGGCTCGGCTACAGCAACGCCCGCGTCGACGATCTCGTCCAACAGGGCCGCAGCGAAACCGACCCGGACAAGCGGGCTGCCATCTACAAGGAGATCAACCAGATCATTTGGGATGAGGCTCCTTCGATGTGGCCACTCCAGCTCTTGGTCAACTATGCCGTGCGCGATCGCGTCCAGGATTTCGTCCCGGCACCGAGCCAGATACCGGACTTCCGTTCCGTCTCGGTCACCAACTGAACCAGTGCTCTCTTCGCAAGTGGCTCCAGTTGGGAGTCTGGTGGAAGTGGAGGACCTGCGGGTCGAGTTTCTGACCCGCGGGGCCTCCATCAGCGTACTCAACGATCTATCCTTCAAGCTGAGATCGGGCGCCACACTCGCGCTGGTCGGGGAATCGGGTTCCGGCAAGACCGTGACAGGTCTTGCTGTGATGCGCCTGCTTCCGCGAAGGCGCAGCCGCATCGTCGGCGGCCAGGTTCGCTTCGAGAATGTGGACTTGGCGAGTCTGACGGATGCGGAGATGCGCAAGCTGCGCGGCGAGCGAATCTCCATGATTTTCCAGGATCCGCTGAGTTCGCTGAATCCGGTGCTCAATGTCGGCCGTCAGATTGGGGAGGCGATCCGCGAGCACCGGGATATCTCATACCGGGAAGCCAGGGCGGAGGTAGTGGAGATCTTGCGCCGGGTGGGCATCCCCGACGCCGCGGCCCGCGTGGACGACTATCCGCACCAGTTCTCCGGGGGCATGCGGCAGCGCGTCCTCATCGCGATGGGAATAGTGCTGGGTCCGCGATTGCTAATTGCCGACGAGCCTACCACGGCCCTGGACGTCACCGTGCAGGTGCAGATCCTGCAGCTCCTCCACAGGCTTACCGACGAAGGTGAGATGGGGCTCATCCTGATCACGCATGATCTCGGCGTGGCAGCGCACATGGCTCGAGACATAGTGGTCATGTATGCCGGGACCATCCTGGAAAAAGGACCCGCGAAGGA
Organism: Dongiaceae bacterium; assembly: GCA_050180895.1. GTDB lineage: Bacteria > Pseudomonadota > Alphaproteobacteria > Dongiales > Dongiaceae > JBGPEQ01. The sequence continues at coordinate 89,146 of JBFXDS010000007.1, read as the reverse complement.
CGTCATAGCCGCCCCCTCCCACCCCTATACGGTCGGACTGGTGAGGGCCGCTCCGAGGCTTACAGGCCGCGATCAGCCCCTAGCTTCGATTCCCGGTCAACCGCCGAGCCCGATGGCCTTGCCGCGCGGCTGCGTCTTCCAGCCGCGCTGCTACATGGCGAGGGACATCTGTCGCGTCGAGCGTCCACCGCTCCAACTGCTTGACGGATCACGGGCAAGCGCCTGCCACTTCGCAGCCGAGGTACGAGGCGGGCTCGGACCGTGACGCGGGCCCTCGATGGAGCCGCAGGTAGGGCGGCGCCGCTGCTGTCGGTCGAGAACCTCCACGTCCAGTTCCCGATACGGCGCGGGCTTTTCGGCCGCGTCTCCGGTCACGTCCAAGCCGTCACTAGCGCCAGCTTCGATCTGTGGTCCGGCGAGACTCTCAGCATCGTCGGGGAATCGGGATGCGGGAAGACTAGCTTGGCCCGCGCGATCGTCGGCCTGCAGGAGCGCTCCTCCGGGCGGATCATGTTCGACGGTGAGGAGGTGACGTCCCAGGTCCTGAGAAGAAGGCGCCGGGAGATTCAGATGATCTTCCAGGATCCATTCGCCTCGCTCAATCCACGCATGACCGTGCGGAGGTTGATTGAGGAAGTTTGGCTCATCCATCCTCACCTCGTGCCGCGCCGCAAATGGGATGACGCAGCTGCGGAACTGCTGGAGAAAGTGGGCCTCCGGGTGGATCACCTCAACCGCTACCCGCACGAGTTCTCCGGGGGTCAGCGGCAGCGCATAGGCATCGCCCGTTGCCTTGCCGCAAGGCCGAGGTTGATCGTCTGCGATGAACCCGTGTCCGCGCTCGATCTGTCGGTTCAGGCGCAGATCCTCAATCTATTGATGTCCATTCAGCGTGAGTTTCAGGTCTCGTACTTATTCATATCCCACAACCTGGCGGCGGTGCGCTATGTCGCGGACCGCGTGGCCATAATGTACCTGGGAAAGATCGTGGAGACGGGTCGCTGCGAGGATATCTACGACCGGCCGCGCCATCCCTACACGAGGGCATTGCTCGATTCTGTTTTGACGCCGGATGCCGACGATATGGATCTCGAAGGTCGCACGACGCTTTCAGGCGATGTGCCCAGCCCTGCCAATCCACCCTCGGCATGCCGATTTCGCACTCGGTGCTGGAAAGCGGAAGCGATCTGCGCGGAACAGCAGCCTCCTCTCCTCAGGAGGGGAGAACTTGATCATTTCGCCGCCTGCCATTTTCCGCTGGAGGGCTGACGACGGACCGCGCTGCCCGGATGTCGGGAGGAGTTGAATGACCAGATATGCGCTTCAGCGCCTGATGACGTCAGTCATCGTTCTGCTTGGCGCCATGACCATCATCTTCGTAGTCGTGCGCCTGCTGCCCGGAGACCCGGTCGCCAACATTCTGGGCGCCGGTGCCACCGAGGAAGAGATCGAGGCCGCGCGCCGAGGGCTGGGACTCGATCGCCCGCTGCTCGTTCAGTATCTCGAGTTCATGCGCGATGCCCTGCTGCTCGACTTCGACGACTCGATACGGCTTTCGGGCAGCGCCATGTCAAACGTTCTGGAAAGGCTGCCGAGGACCGTCGAGCTGGCGGTTGCCGCGACCGCGATAGCCGTGCTGCTCAGCTTCCCGCTGGGAATTGCCGCAGGTCGACGCCCGAATGGCGTCCTCGACAACGCGATCATGATGGGTTCTCTCGTCGGCCAGTCCGTGCCCACCTTCTGGGTGGGTCTGATCTTCATCCTCGTCCTTTCGCAGGAGCTGCGGCTGCTGCCGAGTGGAGGAACGGGCGGTCCCGAGCACATTATCCTGCCCGCGGTCACTCTGGCCATTCCCATGCTGGCCATCCTGGTGCGCCTCATTCGCAGCGGGTTGATCGAGGCGCTCAACGAATCATACATAGACACTGCCCGCTCCAAGGGCCTGCCGGAATGGAAGGTGATCTACTTCCACGCCGTCCCCAACCTGATGATCCCGGTGGTCACGATCGTGGGCCTGGAACTGGGCGGCGTCCTAGGCGGCGCCGTGGTGATCGAGGTGGTATTCGCGTGGCCCGGCGTCGGAAGGCTACTCGTCAATGCAATAACACATCGAGACTTCACGATCGTCCAGGCAGCGATCACACTAATAACCGCGATATTTGTTATTGTGAATCTGGTCGTTGATCTTCTGTACGCTTACATAGATCCACGAGTACGGCTAGGGGCATCGATGACATCATGACCACGACGGACACCGTAGAAGCCAAGGCCACGTTTGAATCGCGAGAGCAGGAGGCTCGGCGGAGGGTGTTGCTGGCAGCCTTGCCCTTTTGTGTCTTTGTTGTCTTTGCTGTAGTCGCTCCGTTTCTCGTGGATTTCGACCCTTTCGCAGTGGTGCTGAGGGAGCAATTCCTGCCTCCGCTGGGCCGGTATTCGGACGGCACACTGTCACTGCTGGGAACGGATCATCTGGGCCGCAGCGTGTTCGCGCAAATCGTGGAAGGCGCTCATGTCTCGCTGCTGGTCGGCGCCATGACCGTCATCGTGGCCTCGGCTGCGGGAGTCACGGTTGGGGTTCTGGCGGGATATCTCGGCGGCTGGCTCGACAACATGCTGATGCGTCTTGCCGACATCCAGCTCGCGCTGCCTTCCATCCTGTTCGCGATTCTGATCGCGGCTGCCCTAGGGCCAAGCTTGATGAACATCATCGTGGCGCTCGCGGTCACGCGGTGGGTGGTGTTCGCGCGCGTGGCGCGCGCCTCCACACTGGCGGTACGCGAGCGCGAATTTGTAGATTCCGCCCGAGTGCTTGGCGCCTCGAACTATCGCATCATCACGCGGCACATACTGCCAGCGGCCATGACACCCCTGACGGTCGTGGCGACCATGCAGTTCGGACTGGTAATCGTGGCGGAAGCCTCATTGAGCTTCCTCGGCCTCGGTACGCCGCCTACGACGCCCTCCTGGGGGTTGACCATCGCGAACGGCCGCAACTCGCTCGAGGAGGCATGGTGGGTTGTCACCATGCCTGGCATTGCATTGGTTGCAGCAGCTTCCAGCGCCGGCTGGCTTGGCGATCGCCTGCGGGACTATCTTGACCCCCACAGGATCGCTGGAGCGTAAGGGGGATCCGGGTCAAGGATCGCACCGACACAAGGAATCTGGATCAGCCGCCACGCCCCGACGCGTACCGTACAGCGGTCTGGATCGTGGTGCGCCTGCTGCGCATCCCAAGGGCGGCCAGTCATCAGCCACCCGACTTGAGGCTGTACTTTATTCCTTGAGATGCAGCGAAAGAATGACCGTGAATGTGGCTGTTTCCGTTGCCGTCCCCACCACCCTCAGCCAGTTGCCGAAATGGCTTACTCGACAATACGAGACCGAGAGAGGAGCGCCAGCGCGGATAGCGGAGAAGGCCGAGCCCTCGTCAACCCATGACATTCCATCGGGAGAGATCTGCGTCTTCAAATGGAGTTCTCCGGCCCCTTCGGCTTTCAGGATTCGAAGAAACCACAAGGCTTCAGTGGCCCATCCGGCTTCATAGGGCTCCGACGTCACTTCTCCCCGCCAGACTCTGTTTCTCTCCACGACCGCAGTAGCCGAATGAACCACGCCTACTCTCCCTCTTTAACTTTAGGCTCCGCAAATATTCCTATCCAGCCCGTCGCTCGATTCACCAACCGCACGACATCAGAAAGGAATCCATGTAGAAAAAGCAGCGTCTGTTCTCACCTGCCTCCAAAAATGGACCGCAATTCAGCAACCCTTCACATCTCGGTAGCATGGGAGTTTTATCCTTATATATGAGCTCGTGTTTCTCTTCTTCCTTGTGGATAGTCTTATACTCCCATTTCTTTCCTCTGAGAGAAAAGGTTCGGCTATTGCATTGTAATTCTACATATTCCCGCGTGGAAAGATCGACAGACCAGCGGAGATAGTTCCAGTTGTGCTTGGTTGGAATTTCGTTGTAGCAGATCTCCTGATGTCCGCCCTCGACGTCGAGCCAACCGTCGATGTAAGGGTAACGTATTCCCCCGGCATGCCACTGCCACTTTTCCCTCAACTCTCCGTTCTCCGCATTGAGATAGCGAATTGCCGGCCACCAGCGTTCTTCCGTGTCCTGAAGATCCATTGAGAAACCAAAGGAATGCACCGCGGATTCGCCCCTTATTTCTTGCGCCACCTGCCCTTCGCGCGCGAACATTTCATATGTTCCAGCGCTGAGATCCACCTTCGTGGCTTCCGCCTTCACGGCGAACCAGCACTCGATCTGTAAAAGCCCTTTTCCACCGATGGTGACCCGCTTGTTGGGCTTGGCGACATGACCCTTTAGCGGCCGGGTCGCGATTTTCATCGCATAGCTGCTGTCGATCCCGCCGACCGAGCCGGTATCCCACATCGCGAGCGACGAAAGCATCGGCGGCCGATGATCCATCTGCTCTGCCGCATGCGGATCCGTCGCTGTATCCAGATCTCCCGAATAGTTGCCGATATGCGTGGTCCATCCCCCCAAGGTGGACTCGAACTTGTCGAAATAGAGAATTCGCGGGAGCGGGTTGTAGCGGCTCAATCCGGGATCGGCCTGAACAATGGCTCTGCGGAAAGCCTCCATTTCACTGCTGCTGGGTATGTTCGACATCAGACGCCTCCTCCGTCAGCAGGAATTAAATAGCTAGATGGCCTGGTGGTCAAGCCAATATACCGGAATCGCCGGCACCCGTTTCTGCCACTATGGAGGCAGCGGTGCGAATGGAGTTCCGCAAACAACAACGGGAAATCTGGGAATGCTTCAGGAAGCGCTCATCCTCGAGTTCCGCGGCGCCCATCGCCCGACCGCGCAGCAGCGCGAGTGGCTCCGGCGGGGCGCGGGGCGTCGGACAACCCGGCGGCAAGCTGCTCCTGTTCGATCAGTGGGGTCAGCGCATCAGCGAACGCACGGTGCGTAGCTGCATCGAGCAGGGCTGGGCCGAGCCCTGGTTCACCAACCCGCTGAAGCCGGATTGGCTGGTCTGCAAGCTGACCGACGAGGGCCGTACCGCCATCGGCAGCCACTGAGCGGATTTCGCGCCGTATTCCGACTTGCTTCGATCGCAGCGACGAGGGCATCCGCGCGTCGTCTAGGATTCCGCGGACTACGGTCGGCATGTCGTTGCGCGTTCACGGCGCTGACGCCGGTCCCATCGCGGAGTTGCGGCAGTCCCATCGCGGAGTTGCGGCAATAGCCTCCGCGTCCGCCTTCAGACGCGCCGATGGAGAGAACAAGCCCTGCCGGCGGCTGGGCTTTGCGTTCGATCATGACCGGCGTCGACGCGTAGATGGTCGGAGCGGCGGGATTGAGTGAGGCTAGGCGCGCGGAGCATTCGCCCTGTCTCCAGCCCTTGTATCCCCGCACCCTCGAGCGGCACAGACCGTCGAGGAAATCAAGTCGTAGCACTGACCGCGCTGATCGCCACCGCGGCCTCGGGTACACTGTGCGGACTATAGGAGCCACTGCAGGCAAGAAACGGGCAAGTATTATAGGAACGAATGCGGTCTTATCAAAAAGCAGCGTCCCGGCCAGTAGACCCATAGGGTCGGTTGACGGGGCGCTCCATTTCGTGGCGCAATGATTGCCACGAATAAGAAAAAGCCTGCGGGAGGCAGTGATGGCAACGGTACCGGCGCGCTCGATTTGGCAGCTTTTGCGCGAACGCACGTTCACGATCCTTCCTGTCGCGGGACGGGAAGACGGCTCCGCCATCAACGGCGGCAATGCGAACAAAGACGTGGAAGGGTGACGATGGTTGTGCGCGCAGCTCTCGTGGCAGCAGGGCTTTTGCTGGCGGCGGCGCCGGACGTAGCGACGGCGCAGGTGACAGCCAACGATCTCTTCAATCTGGGCAAAGAGATCCTGGAGCTGCAAAGGGACCAACAGCAAAGCCCGGCGCCGCAACCGGCGGAGCCCCCGCCCCCGGAGCCGGAGCCGGAAGCGCAGGCGCCGGCTCCCGCCGTCCCTGCCTATGACCGGACGCAGGTTGCGGAAGCGCAGGAGTTGCTTGGCCGGCTTGGCTACGATGCGGGGCCGGTCGACGGCGTCATGGGGGCGCGGACCGCGCGGGCGATCAAAGCCTTTCAGCAGGCCAACGGACTCGCTCCGACGGGCCGGCCCGACGATACCCTGCTCGCCGCGTTGCGGGCGGCGACAATGTCGGCGGAGCCGTCGGTGGCGTCAGGGCCGAGCTTCGATTGCGCGCGGGCCGGGACGTCGACCGAGCGGGCGATCTGCGCCTCCGATTCCCTGGCCGGCCTCGATCGGCAGATCGCGGATTCGTTCCTCCGCGCCCAAGAAGCCGCGACCGCGGCCGAACAGGACGGGTTGCGTCAACAGCAGCGACTTTGGCTGGCGCAGCGCAACACCTGCGGCGCCGACGCCGATTGCCTGCGCTCCAGCATGACGACGCGTCTGTCCGAGCTGGACAGCGCCGCACAGGCAGCCGATGTCCTGACGGCCGCCGGATCGTCTGCAGCGGCCGTCCCCTCCTCGATCCAAGCTCCGGCGGCTGCCGAAGCCGCCGCGCAATTCTCACTTGCGGCCGACGAGCACGGACTGCTCACTGCCGGTGGTTTGCCGGTGGTCGCCGGCGAGCGCGGCATTCTCGGAGACGAGCAGCTCGCCGCGGCTTCCCGTTTCCTCGACTTTGTCGAACTTGGGCTGGATCCAGGGCTGATCGAAGCCAATCCGGTCTGCTGGGCGCGCATGCACCTTCCGCAAAGCGAGTTGGGCAAGTACCTCGTCGTCGGCGGCGCGGCGCTCGAGTCTGCCAACTACGCGGCCATGGCGGGCGAGTTGGTCGCGTGGAGGGGTGCCGACGAGTTCGAAGCGGGCCGATCGAAGGAAGCCTTCCTGGCCGATCATGCCGAGGCGCTGCGGGCCAAGGCCGTCGCCATGCCCCTGGAGGTCATGGTGATCGGCAAGAGAGAGCTGCCGCCCTATGACAGCCAAGCCGGCGGGTTTCAGCTGTCGGGTCTCGAATACTTCAATCAGCACGGCATCAGCCTCAGCGTGTTGGCAACCTATCTGGGCGTCGCGACCGTTGGACCGGCCTGTTCGCAGGAGTCCTTCTACTTCTTTCCGCCGGCGGCGAGGGTGCCCGAGGTCTGGACAATGGATCCGACGCAGGCCGAGCAGATCCTCAAGCGTCTGAAAAACCGCACGGTCTACATCGCCATCGCGCTTCGCTTCCGCACGATTCCATCGGCCAAGATGGACGATCCGAACCGACCTTCGAACCGCATCCCGGTATGGTCGGACGTTGCGTCGTTCGCGATCTACGAGGACTCCGATCTGGAGCGGCCGATCGAGCGGCTGGATCTGCCGAAGGGGAAGGAACCGATCCTGCTGAGCGGGCTGCCGGAGGCCGCGCCGGCGGTGGACTCGGGATCGTTCAATGAGGCTTCGCTGGCACTGCTCATGCTGCGCGATCACGGCGATGTCCTCGATGCGGGAGCCTGGGGACGTCTGATGGAGCACCAGGCCCGGACCGATGCAGCCTATTACAACCGTCGGCTGGATCGGCGGACGGGCGCCGTCGCCTACGAGTCGAATCCGACGGCCGAATACGATGACCGTTACATCCCGTTCTTTCCGAACGGACTGCAGGCTGGCTACCAAACGCCGTTCTCCGAAGCGCAGATCGCCCAATATCGCGACTGGGCGAAGCTGCGCGCGAAGAGCCTTCCACGGGAATTCGTGCTGCCGGCCCGCATCGAGAGCCCGAGCGGCAAGCCGATCTGGCTCGCCTTGCCGGTGGTGGACAGCAGTGACTCCTCGCCTCCCCTTCAAGCGCTCTTGGACCAGGGATACTCCGCCGACCAGATTCTACGCCTCGATGTCGATCCCATCGGCATCAGACAATTCGATGCCGGCTATCTCGCGGGGCCAGGGAAGACCCGACAGCCCGTGCTGATTCTGGCCAATGTCGCGTCTCACTACGTCCCCGAATTCAGCGCGGCGGAGCAGCAACGGATCACCGATGAGTTGCATTCGGGGTGGCCGGTCGTCGAGATCTCCGTGGAAGCCGGCCCGTCGGCGCTGGTGGCCGCCGGCGACGCGTCGGAGTCACTTGCCGTTATGGCCGCGCCGAAGCGGTTGACGATCAGGAATGCCGACCGAACCGCCCTGTTGTACGAAAAGTCCTATGGACTCGAATCGATCGATCCAAATCGGCTCGATTCAGCGGCGCCGGCCGTGACTCCACCCGCCGGGGACGCGCTGCCGCTGGCCGCCGAAACGGTCGATCTCCTAATGGTGAAGCACCTGCCGGAGACGGTGACCGACAAGGATTACGACCAGATGCTGACGGCGCGCTGGCAATACGAAGCAGCGGTCCCGCCGGAAAAAGGCGAGCCCGATTGGGGCCGTTTCTTCGTTCCGGGCAAGCCGGCGCCATCGGTCGAGCAACGGGCGGCGCTGTTGCCTCGCTTCAAAGATTGGACGGTCCAGCGGGCCGCTGCTTTGCCGGAGCGTCTGAGGCTCACCTATCGTTATGTCAGGCTCGACGACGGCAGTCCGATCTCGGTCCAAGCTCCCAATACGCCTCAAGACGGCAATCCGATCCACGACTCCGTCATGGTCCAATCCTGCCAAGCCGAAGCCATGTCTTATCCGGCCTTGGCGCCAGCCTGCGACTATCTGCAGGGTGTGCTGGAGAATGCGCCCGAGATCTATCCCTTCGGCCTAGGGTACGGCCGGGCTGGTCCGCGCCTCTCCTGCGCCACGGTGTTGGCCGACAGCAATGATCCGTATTGCCTCGCTCGGGAAGCGCAATTCGATCGGCTCAGCACGTCTGAGGTCGAACCAGGATTCCGAGATATCTTCGTCTATGACAAGGAACTCTTCTTCCCCGGCTCGCAGAGTGATCTTGTCTCGTTGACCACGAGTTCGCCGAATATGATCGTCGACATCGCCATCGCCGGCGTCCGCGTTGACGACGAACCGTTGCCTAAGCCGATGCAGGAGGCCAGTAGATACTATCAGGCATTTCGCGACGGCCTCGGTCTGGACGGGTCGGACTGGAGCGATGCGTCGCTCACCCACCCCGGCCGGCACTATGTCTTCGAAGCCGAACTGCTGTCGGCCAAGCTCGTGCAGGGTACGACCCATGAACCGATTGCGGACCTGGAACTGCGCGAAGCGCGGATACTGGATCTGCAGGCGCTGCGGCTGCCAGACGCGCAGCCAGCCTTGCCCGACAAGGCGTCCGGACCGGACATTGTGGGCTTGCGCCTCGGCATGACCTTCGACGAGGCTGATGCGATCATCCGAGATCATATGTCGGTGGGCCGCGTGCTCGTCAGGGATCGGGCGCGCGATACCAAGGCCGTCGCCGGCGACTTCGAGGACTTCTCATCCAGCCGCATCTACGTCGCCGAAGACGGCAGCGAGTTCATCATGTTGTATGATGAACCGCCCGCCGCGTCGGCGGTCGTGCTGGGGATTACTCGTCAGGTCAATTTCCCGTCGGGCAAGGTCACGGCAGCGGCCGTCATGACGAATCTGCGCGAGAAGTATGGCCAGGAAGATTGGACCGGAACTTACGGCATCGGTTGGGGTCCAGGCCTGCGGGAAACGACGACCAATGACAGCGTGCAGCATCAATGTATGCCGAGCTCCGGCAACCGCTCGGCCAAGGACTGGCTCGAAGCCGACGGTGCGCAGACCCAGTGGCGTCCGGGTTCCTCCTTCAGCGTCCCCGTCATGACAATGTACAACAACGTCAGCGGCCGCACTTGCGGCGCGGTTCTGACGATGCAGTTCGATGCGGTGAACGATCCGGCCGCAGAGGACAGGCTCGTGCTGCACCTGACCGATCCCAATATCTACGCCAAGTATGCTGCGCAAAGCAGGGAGCTGATCAAGAGCGGAACCTCCTCTCTCGGCACCGGTTCCGGCGTGCCGGACCTGAAGCTGTAACTGCGGCAGGGAATGTATTCGGCAGCTGGGATATGTGCGGAAAATGTGATCGCTCGCCCGGCGTGCCATACCTTCAGATCCGACGATGGCGCTCCGGCGCCTGCCGATCGCAGATCGTTCGCTGATGCGAATGGTCGGAGCGGCGGGATTTGAACCCGCGACCCCCAGACCCCCAGTCTGATGCGCTACCAGGCTGCGCTACGCTCCGACGTCGACCAGTCGCATGGGCGGGGCGGCGGCACCTTAGTTCGCCGGCGCGCCCCAGGCAACGGCGCGGTCGGCGTCAGGCCAGGGCCGCGCGCAGGCGGTCGCGCAGCGATTCCAGTTCGGCCAGGATCGTCTGCAACCGCTGCCGGATCAGATCGTCGGTCACCGGTGCGGCGCCGGGCGCCGGCTCGGCTTCGGCCAGTTGCTCGGCCTCCAGCTGGGTCAGGCGCTGCTTGAGGGCGCCCTCGCGCATCAGCTTCTGCACGCCCTTGATCGTGTAGCCCTCGTCGTACAGCAGCTCGCGAATCAGCCGCAGCAGCGCCACGTCCTCCGGCCGATAATAGCGGCGGCCGCCGCCGCGCTTGAGCGGCCGGATCTGCGTGAAGCGCGTCTCCCAGAACCGCAGGACATGCTGCGGCACGTCCAGGTCCTGCGCCACCTCGCTGATGGTGCGGAAGGCGGAGGAGGATTTCTCCACCCGGCGGGCGGCGGGAGCGGCCGCCGGTGCCGCCAACGGACGCTCCGCTCCGGCGTGCGGCCGTGCTCTCACGATACGCCTCCGGTGCCTGCGTTAACCTTGTCCTTCAAGACGTGTGACGCGCGAAAAACCAAAACTTTTCTTGGGTTTATCGGAACTTCCTCGCCTGTCTTCGGGTTGCGGCCGATGCGCTGCCCCTTGGCCCGCACGAAGAAGCTGCCGAACGAGGAGATCTTCACGTTCTCGCCGCGCGCCAGCGCGTCGGCGATCTCCTTCAGGACCACCTCCACCAGGTCGGCCGATTCGTTGCGCGACAGACCCACCTCCTGATAGACCGCCTCGCTCAATTGCGCCCGCGTCACCGTCGCGTTCATCCCCGCCCCGCTCGTCCGTTCCGCTTGGTGTTCCGGGAACGCTACTCCCCGCACAGAAACCAGTCAATTACAAAGGGATGTTCGTGCTCCTTGAAGTAGCATAAGGAGGCATCGGCGCAACGCGCTGCCGATCCCGCTCGCGGAGACTACGCGTTACCAGCGAACCAGCGCGGAACCCCAGGTGAAGCCGCCGCCCATGGCCTCGAGCAGGACGAGGTGGCCGGGGCGGATGCGGCCGTCGCCGGAGGCCTCGGCGAGGGCCAGCGGGATCGAGGCCGCCGAGGTGTTGGCATGCCGGTCGATCGTCAGCACCACCTTTTCCGGCGGCAGCCCGAGGCGATGGCCCATGCCGTCGATGATGCGGCGGTTGGCCTGATGCGGCACCAGCCAGTCGATGTCGGTGCCGGTGACGCCGTTGGCGGCGATGGCCGCGTCGACCGCCTCGGCCAGCTTGACCACGGCATGGCGGAACACCTCGCGCCCCTCCATCCGCAAGCGGCCCGTGGTCATCGTCGAGGACGGGCCGCCGTCGACATACAGCGCGTCGTGGTAGCGGCCGTCGGAGAAGAGGTGGGTCGAAAGGACGCCGCGCTCGCCGCCGTCGCTGGCGGTCAGCACGACGGCGCCGGCGCCGTCGCCGAACAGCACGCAGGTCGTCCGGTCGGTCCAGTCGAGGATGCGCGAGAAGGTCTCGGCGCCGATGACCAGCGCCGTCCGCGCCTGGCCGAGGCGCAGGAAGTTGTCGGCGACCGAGAGCGCGAAGACGAAGCCCGAGCACACCGCCTGCACGTCGAAGGCGGCGCCGCGGGTCATGCCGATGGCCGCCTGCACGCGCGTCGCCGTGGCCGGAAAGGTCTCGTCGGGCGTCGACGTGGCCAGCACGATGAGGTCGATGTCGCCGCCGCTCATGCCCGCGTTCTTCAGCGCGGCGGCGGCCGACGCGATGGCCAGATCGGAGGTCTTCTCGCCCTCGGCGGCGATGCGCCGCTCGCGGATGCCGGTGCGCTGCACGATCCACTCGTCGGACGTCTCGATCCTGCGCGCCAGTTCGGCATTGGTGACGATTCGGCTCGGCAGGTAGGCGCCGCAGCCGGCGACGATCGAACGGATCGCCATCAGAGACTGGCCGCCTGCAGATCGGGCTGCGGCTGCGCCGTCAGTTTGGCGAAATCTTCCTTGATCTTGTCGATGGCGCCGTGCAGCGCCATGTCGACGGCGACGCCGATGGCGTTGGCGAAGCCGACCGCGTCGGTCCCGCCGTGGCTCTTGACGGCGATGCCGTTGAGTCCGAGGAAGATGGCGCCGTTGTAGCGGCGCGGATCGACGCGCGTGCGCAGGCTGTTCAATGCCGGCCGCGCCAGCAGATAGCCGAGGCGCGCCAGGATCGAACTGCGGAAGGTCTCGCGCATGAATCCGCTGTAGAGCTTGGCGGTGCCTTCGATCGTCTTCAGCGCCACGTTGCCGGTGAACCCGTCGGCTACGATCACGTCGACCGTCCCCTTGGCGATGTCGTCGCCCTCGACGAAGCCGTGAAAGTGTCCGGGCATCGGCGTGTTGCGCAGCATCGCGCTGGCCTCGCGCAGCGCCTCATGGCCCTTCAACTCCTCGGACCCGACATTGAGCAGGCCCACCGTCGGATGCAGGACGCCCAGCACCGTCCGGGCGAAGACGTTGCCCATGATCGCGAACTCCACCAGGTTGGTGGCGTCGCATTCGACGTTGGCGCCGAGATCGAGCATCACGCTCTCGCCGCGCAGGGTCGGGAAATAGCCGGCGATCGCCGGCCTGTGGATGCCCGGCAGCGTCTTCATCACCAGCTTGGCGATCGCCATGAACGCGCCGGTATTGCCGGCCGAGACGACGCCCGCGGCCTCCCCGCTCTCGACGGCATCGCAGGCCATGCGCATGCTGGAGCCGCGCCGGCGGACGGCGATCGACGGCTTGTCTTCGGCCGTCACCACCAGATCGGTGTGATGCAGCGAGCTGGCCTTGGCCAGCTGCGGCAGCTTGCGCAGCACCGGCTTGATCCGGTTCTCGTCGCCGAAGAACAGGAAGTGCGCCCGCGGGAAACGCTGCCGCGCGATGTTCGCGCCCTTGATGACCATGCCAGGGGCGTGGTCACCGCCCATGGCATCCAGGGCAATGGCAACGCGGTCCGTCACCGATGAACTCGTGGCGACGTCGAGCGTCGTGTCACGCTGCTCCGGCTTCGGCTACCTGACGCCCGTCATAGTATCCGCAAGCCGAACAGACGTGATGCGGCCGCTTCTGCTCACCGCAGTTCGGGCATTCGATCCACGACGCCGACGTGAGGGCGTGATGAGAACGCCGCATGTCGCGACGCGACTTGGAGACCTTCTTCTTGGGAACAGCCATCTTGCAGTCTTTCGCTGAAAGGCGCGATGAGGCGCCCGATTACTATCCAAAATCCCCGGCAACGGCAAGCCGCTTGCCGGCATGTTCAACTGCGACGTTCCCGCAGTCGTTCGAGGGCCGCGAAGGGACCGGCCTTGGCGTCGCCGTCCGCTCCTTCCCCGTCGGCCGTGGAGAACCGGTCGTCCGCCCCGGGCGCCCGCGGATAGGGATCGAGCGCCACGGCCAGTTGCTGCGCCACGACCTCGCCCAGATCGATCCGGCCGTCGACCAGCTCTTCGGCCGGGTCCTCCTCGTCGAGGTCGACGATGACGACCTCGCCCGCCGGCGCGGCCGGCGACGGCCCGAAGGCCGCCGCAAAGCTCTCGCTCACGCGGGCGGGCACCGGCTCCAGCGTCACGACGCAAGCCTGCACCACCTCGGCCTCGAACCGGCCGGTCACCCGTATCACGCCCGACCGGCTGCGCCTGAGCTGCAGCGTGGCGGCGAGCCGGTCGAGCGCCAGAAGCCCGAACCGTTCGGCCAGCCGCGCCCGCTCGACCTCGTTGGCGACGATCTCGCGTTCGGTCTCCTGCGGCCCGATCTGGTCGGCGGCGACCGGCCGCGAAAATTCTGCCGGCGGAGCGGCGGACTTGGTCATGACGATCATGTGGGTGGCGGGAAAGCGCGGGACAATACGGAAACGCGACGACCGGGTCAACGCTTTAACGATCGGCCGCCCCGTCGACCTCGACCGGCGGGAAGTCGATCGCGCCGCGTGCCAGCGCGCCGGCCGGCTGGGCGGCCAGCGCCTCCCGACAGGTTATGAGATAGCGGGCGACCGCTGCCACCTGCGCGTCGCCGGGTTCGACCGTGGCGAACACCGCCTGCCGCACCGCCTGGCGCAACGCCGCCTCGCCGCGGTCGAACCCGGCCTCGTAGGCGGCGATACGGCCATAGAGGGCTTTCGCCATGCGCTTCACCCGCCGCCCGACGCCGAGGTCGCCGGCGCCCATCTCCCGCAGGTTCGCGTCCATGTCGGCCATCATGTGGTCCGTAAGATCCTGCGCCAGAGCGGCGCAGGCCGGATCGCCGCGCTCGCTCTTCAGCCGGTGCAGGACGAGGAACAGATGCAGGGCCAGCATCTCGAACCGGCCGTCGGCGCTGTCCGGCACGCCGAGGCCGGCATAGAGCGCGGGCTGCCGCGCCTGGGCCACGATCCGCCGGTAGGCGAGCGCCGCCGCCTCCGACCCGCGCGCGAACCAGCGCGAGAGAATCATGTCTGCCTCGCCGCGGGCCGTTCGCGTGCATTGACAGGCCGAACGGCGAAATGAGACTCTGGCGGCGCGTCGACGGCGGTCATCGCCTGCGCGGCGTGCCGGCTAGGTCCAGGACGGAAACGGGGCATGACGACAACCTTGCGCATCTCCTCGCAACGCGCGCTGCTGCTGTCGGTCGCCGCCGCCGCGCTGCTCGGCGCCTGCTCGCCGCGCATCGACCAGCGCGGCAACCTGCTCGACCCGGAGGCGGTCCTGGCGGTGCAGCCGGGCGTGCAGACGAAGGATCAGGTCGCCCAGCTCCTCGGCACGCCCTCGACCGTCGCCACCTTCGACGACAAGACCTGGTACTACATCAGCAAGCGCACCGAGACGACGGCGTTTTTCGCGCCCGACATCACCGACCAGCAGGTCCTCGTCGTCAAGTTCGACGATCTCGACATGGTCGAGAAGGTCCAGCTCTACGGCATGAACGATGGCTACGAGGTGGATCCCGTCGGCCGCACCACCCCCACCTACGGTCAGCGGCTGACGATCCTCCAGCAGCTGTTCGGCAATATCGGCCGCTTCACCAAGGGCACCGAGCAGTAGCCCGCGCACCGCGCGCCCGCCAGTCTCTACACCCCCGCGAGGATGGCCAGCAGCAGGATGGCCACGATGTTCGTGATCTTGATCATCGGGTTGACCGCCGGGCCGGCCGTGTCCTTGTAGGGATCGCCGACCGTGTCGCCGGTCACCGCCGCCTTGTGGGCGTCGGAGCCCTTGCCGCCGTGGTTGCCGTCCTCGATGTACTTCTTGGCGTTGTCCCAGGCGCCGCCGCCGGAGGTCATCTGGATGGCGACGAACAGGCCGGTGACGATGGTGCCCAGCAGCATGGCGCCGAGCGCCACGAACGCTTCGGCGCGGCCGACGAGCCCGGCGATCACCAGGTAGAGCACGATCGGCGCCAGCACCGGCAGCAGCGAGGGGATGATCATCTCCTTGATCGCCGCCTTCGTCAGCAGGTCGACGGCGCGGCCGTAGTCGGGCTTCGCCTTGCCCTCCATGATGCCGGCGATCTCCTTGAACTGCCGGCGCACCTCGATCACCACCGAACCGGCGGCGCGGCCGACCGCCATCATGCCGAGCGCGCCGAACAGGAACGGCAGCGCGCCGCCGATGAACAGGCCGATCACCACGTACGGATCCTGCAGGCGGAACTCGATCTGCAGCTCCGGGAAATAGTGCCGGAGATCCTCGGTATAGGCGGCGAACAGCACCAGCGCGGCGAGGCCGGCCGAGCCGATGGCATAGCCCTTGGTCACCGCCTTGGTCGTGTTGCCGACCGCGTCGAGGGCGTCGGTCGTCTTGCGCACGTCCTTCGGCAGGTCGGCCATCTCGGCGATGCCGCCGGCATTGTCGGTGACCGGGCCGTAGGCGTCGAGCGCCACCACCATGCCGGCGAGCGCCAGCATCGTCGTCGCCGCCAGGGCGATGCCGAAGAGGCCGGCCAGCGCATAGGCGACGATGATGCCTGCGCAGATGACGATCACCGGCAGCGCCGTCGCCTCCATGGAGACGGCGAGGCCCTGGATGATGTTGGTCGCATGGCCGGTGGTCGAGGCCTTGGCCACGCTGCGCACCGGGCGATAGGCGGTGGAGGTGTAGTATTCCGTGATCCACACCAGCAGTCCGGTGACCGCGAGGCCGACGACGGCGCAGCCGAACAGCTGCGCGCCGGTGATGGCCAGACTCCCCGCCTGGAAGATCGCGCCGAAGCCGACGAACGCGCCGATGATGACGGCGATCAGCACCGCCGACAGCACTGCGGTGACGATCAGGCCCTTGTAGAGCGCGCCCATGATGTTGTTGCTGGCGCCGAGCCGCACGAAGAAGGTGCCGGCCACCGAGCCCAGGATGCACACGCCGCCGATCAGCAGCGGCAGCGTCATCATCACCTGCTGCTCGACGCCGGTGAAGAAGATCTGGGCCAGCAGCATGGTGGCGACGATCGTGACGGCATAGGTCTCGAACAGGTCGGCGGCCATGCCGGCGCAGTCGCCGACATTGTCGCCGACATTGTCGGCGATGACGGCCGGGTTGCGCGGATCGTCCTCGGGGATGCCGGCCTCGATCTTGCCGACGAGGTCGGCGCCGACGTCGGCGCCCTTGGTGAAGATGCCGCCGCCGAGGCGGGCGAAGATGGAGATCAGCGAGGCGCCGAAGCTGAGGGCGACGAGGGCCTCGAGGATATGGCGCGTCTCGATCTGCGCGTTGACCAGGATCGCATAGTAGCCGGCGACGCCGAGCAGCCCGAGCCCGACCACCAGCAGGCCGGTGACGGCGCCGGCCTTGAAGGCCAATGTCAGCGCCGGCTGCAGGCCGTGGCGCGCGGCCTCTGCCGTGCGCAGGTTGGAGCGCACGGAGACGTTCATGCCGACATAGCCGGCGGCGCCCGACAGGATGGCGCCGATGAAGTAGCCGATCCCCACATGCACGCCGAGGAAGGCCCAGAGGATCGCGCCGACGATGATGCCGACGATGCCGATCGTCATGTACTGGCGGTTCAGGTAGGCCCGTGCGCCCTCCTGCACGGCTGCGGCGATTTCGCGCATGCGGTCGGTCCCAGTGCCGGCCGCCATGACCGACTTGATCAGGAAGGCGCCATAGGCCAGGGCGACGACGCCGCAGACGATTGCAATCCACAGTGGAGCAGTCACGATAGCTTTTCCTCTTGTTCGGAAGGATGCAGGCGCCGACGTGCGACTTACGCGGCCGCAGCCCCCTGCCGCAGTGCGAAAACGGCGCGGAAAATGCCAGAAGCCTCCCGGCCACGCAACCCTTTGCCGCAGCCGTCAAAAATGCCGGTAGCCGCTCTGGTTAATGGGTATTTCTCGCCCTTGCGCGTCGCGGATGCGCACACCGGATCCCGTGCGCAGATGGCCGATGGCCGTGAGCCGCGCGCCGATGCTGGCGGCAACGGCCATGGCGCGATCGACGTCGCCGGCGGCGACCGTCAGCAGCAGCTCGTAGTCGTCGCCGCCGGCGATGATCCGCGGCAACAGTTCCGGGCGGGCCGCGACCAGCCGCGCCGCCGGCGTCGAGAGCGGAACGCGCGGCCAGTCGATCTCCGCGCCGAGTCCCGAGGCGTCGCAGACATGGCCGAGGTCGGCCAGCAACCCATCGGAGATGTCCATCGAGGCGTGCACGATCCCGGCTTCGACCAGCGCCCGGCCGAGCGCCAGGCGCGGCTGCGGCAGGCGATAGCGGTCGAGGAGTTGCGCACGCTCCGCCGCGTCCAGCTCCGGAAAGGCCTGCCGCTGCGCGTCGAGCCCGAGCGCGCCGTCGCCGAGGCTGCCGGAGACGAGCACGGCGTCGCCGGCGCGCCCGTCGCCGCGCCGCGGCAGGCGTCCATCGATGGCCGCGCCCAGCAGGGTCGCGGACAGCGTCACCGGTCCGGGCGTCGCCGTCGTGTCGCCGCCGAGCAGGGCGAAGCCGAATTCCGCCTGGTCCGCCGCCAGCCCCGCGACGAACGCGGCCAGCCAGGTTTCGTCGATCTCGCGCGGAAAGGCGCAGGTCATGACGTAGCCCAGCGGCCGCGCGCCCTTCCCCGCCAGGTCCGAGAGGTTGACCCGCAGCAGCTTGCGCGCCACCAGGTCGGGCGCGTCGCCGGGCAGGAAATGCACGCCGCCGACGATGGCGTCGGTCTTGATGATCAGCCGGTCCTGCGCGCCAATGCCGTCGACGGCCGCGACGTCGTCGGTCAGGCCGCAGGCGCCGGGCGCGCCGGCGGCCAGCGGCGCGAAGTAGCGCGCAATGAGCGCGAATTCATCCGGCAGCGGGCGGCCGGCCACCGCGACGATCCTCCACCTCCTCCGGCCGCAGCGCGCGCGCCAGCCGGTCCAGGACCGCATTGGCCAGGCTGGTGCCCTTCTTGTCGTAGAAGGCGTCGGCCACGTCGACATATTCCTTGATCGTCACCGGCGCCGGCACGTCGTGGCGGTTGGCCAGCTCGAAGGCGCCGGCGCGCAGCACGACCTTCAGTACCGTCTCCAGCCGGTCCACGTCGTGATCGTCGCTCAGCACGGCGGCGATCATGTCGTCGAGCTCGTCGACCGCGGCGGCGACGCCCTGCACCAGCTCGGCGAATAGCTGGGGATCGGCGGTCCCGGCCGCCGTCTTGTCCGCCGGCCTTCCCAGGCGGTGGTGCAGGAACTCGTGCACGACGGCGTCCGCGCCGGCGCCGGTCATCGCCATCTGGTACAGTGCCTGCACCGCCGCCAGCCGCGCCGCGCCGCGCGAGACGATGACGCCGCCCTTCTCCGTCTGGTCGGGAGGTTGCGTCGCCATCATTGCCCCGACGCGGTTGTCGTCAACCGACGCCGGAGCGCGATCATGGCGAGGCAGGCCTGCGCCGCTTCCGCACCCTTGTTCTTCTTGTCGACGCGGGCCCGCGCCCAGGCCTGCGCCTCGTTCTCCACCGTCAGCACGCCGAAGCCGAGCGCCAGCATGAACTCCGTCGTCAGGTTCTGCAGCGCCCGCGCGCTCTCGTTGGCCACGATGTCGTAATGCGTGGTCTCGCCGCGGATGACGCAGCCGAGCGCGAGGAAGCCGTCATAGGCCCGTGCCGGCGCCGCCGCCAAGCGGATCGCCGCGGGAATCTCGAACACGCCGGGGACCTCGACGCGATCGAACGTCGCCCCCGCCGCGCTTAGCGCCGCGGTCGCGCCGCGCAGCAGCTCGTCGGAGATCTGCGGATAGAACCGCGCCTCGACGATCAGGATATGCGGACTAGACGCCATGTCCCGACCCGCTCTCTAAAGATTCACAGCATGGGAGAAGCGCTCCGCGTCCTTCGACAGGCTCAGGATGAGGGTCTTTCTTCGTGCCACCAAGATTTCTCCTCATCCTGAGCCTGTCGAAGGACGCAGGATTGTCATGCAGTGTGTGCGCCTATCGCAGGTCATTCGCCGTCCTTCGCCATCAGCCGCGCAACGTATCGCGCCAGCAGGTCGATTTCCAGGTTGACGCGCGCGCCGGCCGCGAGCGCGCCGAGCGTCGTCTCGCGCTGCGTGATCGGAATCACGTTGACGCCGAACCGCCGGCCGGCCACGTCGTTCACCGTCATCGACACGCCGTCGATGGCGACGGAGCCCTTCGGCGCGATGAAGCGCGCCAGGTCGGCCGGCGTTTCGAGCGTCAGGCGGAGGCTGCCGCCGTCCGGCCGCCGCTCGACGACGGTGCCGACGCCGTCGACATGGCCGAGCACGAGATGGCCGCCCAGCTCGTCGCCCAGCGTCAGCGGCCGTTCGAGGTTGACGGCGGCGCCCGCGCGCCAGTCGCCCAGCGTCGTCTTCGACAGCGTCTCCGCCGAGGCTTCGACGGCGAACCAGCCCGGCCCGCGCTCGACCACCGACAGGCAGGCGCCGCTGCAGGCGATCGACGCGCCGATCGCGATGCTCTCGGTCGCATAACGCGTCTCGATTTCGAGCCGCGTCATCGCGCCCTGCGTCACCGCCCGCACGCGCCCGAGATCCGTGATGATGCCGGTGAACATGGCCGCCACCTTAGTGTCGCGGCCGGCGTTTACAACCGCAGATCGTGATGTCCAAACACTGTAGGGGCGACCTCGCGTGGTCGCCCCCCACGAAACACGGGTTCTGCATACCTCACAGAACCCGCTCGACGTCGGTCTTTGCAAAATCCGCGCCGACACACAGCAAGCGGCACCCATGTTCCTTCGCCACCGCATAGGCGAAGCAGTCGCCGAAGTTCAGCGCGGCCGGATGTCCGCCCTTGCCCCATTGCTCATAGGCCTGCGCAATGCGCCGGGCCGAGGCGGACGTCACGCTGACGATCTCGAAGCCGAGCCCGTCGATCAGGCGCTCCATGTCCCCACCGACATTGCGCCGGGCTGCGACAATGAGCGCCTCCGCGACCGTGCCGGCAGAGATCAAGAGATCGTTCTCGGCCTCCAGCGCAGCGATGCAGGCGTCCGCTTCCGGATCGTTGAGCACGATCGCCATCAGCGCCGACGTATCGACCGCGATCATCCGGGCAGGCCGTCATCGCCATAGAGGAAGTCCTGGCTGCGCGCGGCGCTTGGTCCAGCTGCAGCCTTCGCGGCCGCCGATGCCCGTACCCCTTCGAGCAGTGCCCGGCGGGATTTCCTGTCCGGCGTAGCCTTGACCGGCACGAGACGCACGGCGGCATGGCCGTGCCGGGTCAAGATGACTTCGTCCCCCGCCTCTGCGCGCCGAACCAGCTCCGTCAATTGTCCTTTTGCGTCGGTTACCGATACCCTCATAGCCATGCTCCTGCATGGACCATTCAAAGGTCCAATTATGCTCATTATTTAGACCATATAATGGACCAAAATCAAGAGGTGCCGCGAGCAACCGCCCCTACTCCCGCCGATACGTCTCCAGCACATCGGCGCCGATCGTCTCCATCTCGACGCGGGCGAAGCGCCTGGCATCGGTCAATCGCTCGACCGCCAACCCACCCACTGCGGCGAGGCCGTCGCCGCCGATGACCGCGCCCGAGCGGAACCAGTAGACGCGGTCGACCAGATCCTGCTGCAGCAGGCTCGCCGTCAGCGCGCTGCCGCCCTCGACCAGCAGTCGCGTGATGCCGCGCTCGCCCAGCGCTTGCAGCGTATCGGTCAGAGACAGCCGGTCGCCGACCGCCGGCACCTCGATGACCTGCGCGCCCCTGCCCTCCAGCGCGGCCTTCCGCGCCGCATCGCCGGTCGCCGCTGCGATGATCCAGCTCGGCACCGCGCCGGCCGTCGCCAGCAGCTTCGCCGACTCCGGCAGCCGCAGGCCGCGATCGAGCACCACCCGCACCGGCGACTGGTCGGCCAGCCCCGGCAGGCGGCAGGTGAGCTCGGGATCGTCGGCCAGCGCCGTGCCGCTGCCGATCAGGATGGCGTCGTGCGTCGCCCGCAGCAGATGCGCGCGCCGGCGCGCCGCGTCACCAGTGATCCAGCGGCTGTCGCCGGTCCTCGTCGCAATGCGGCCGTCGAGCGAGGTCGCCAGCTTGAGACTCACCAGCGGCCGCTCCTGCGAGACGCGCAGGAAGAACCCGGCATTGAGCTCGGCCGCCGCCGCGGCGCAGGCGCCGAGATCGACGCGGATGCCGGCAGCGCGCAGCCGGGCGATGCCGCGGCCGGCGACGCGCGGATCGGGATCCTCCATCGGCACCACGACGCGGCCGATGCCGGCCGCGATCAACGCCTCCGCGCAAGGCGGCGTCTTCCCCGTGTGGGCGCAGGGCTCGAGCGAGACATAGGCCGTCGCCCCGCGCGCCGCGTCGCCGGCGCGCCGCAGCGCCTCCGTCTCCGCGTGCGGTCGCCCGCCCGGCTGCGTCCAGCCGCGCCCGACGATCGCGCCGTCCGCGCCGACGAGCACGCAGCCGACAGCCGGATTGGGCCACACGCGCCCGAGGCCGCGCGCGGCCAGCGACAGTGCCGCCCGCATATGGCCGAGATCGTCCGGCCGCGGCGTCGACGGCTCAGCCGGCGTCGCTGCTGAGCTTGCCAACGAACTCCTCGAAGTCCTTCGCCTCGCGGAAGTTGCGGTAGACGGAGGCGAAGCGGACATAGGCCACCTGGTCGAGGCTGGACAGCGCATCCATCACGATCTGGCCGATCACCGAGGTCGGGATCTCGCTCTCGCCGGAGCTCTCCAGCCGGCGGACGATGCCGTTCACCACGCGCTCCAGCCGTTCCGGATCCACCGGCCGCTTGCGCAGCGCGATCTGCATCGAGCGCAGCAGCTTGTCGCGGTCGAATGGCTCGCGCTGCCCGTTGCTCTTGACGACTGTGAGCTCGCGCAGCTGCACGCGCTCGAAGGTGGTGAAGCGGGCGCCGCAGTTCGGGCATTGCCGCCGGCGGCGGATCGCGGCGTTGTCGTCGGTCGGCCGCGAATCCTTCACCTGGGTGTCCTCGTTCGCACAGAACGGACAACGCATGACCGCCCCCTCCCCGCTTCCCCCACGTTATCGTTATTTGAGCCCCTGATAGATCGGGAACCGCCGGCACAGCTCGCGCACGTCCTTGCGCACGGCCTGCTCGGCGGCGCCGTTGTCGGCCGGATTGGCGGCCAAGCCGTCGAGCACGCGCACGATCAGTTGGCCGAGATGCCGGCACTCCGCCGGCCCGAAGCCGCGCGTCGTCACCGCCGGCGTGCCCAGCCGGATGCCGGAGGTCACCGTCGGCTTCTCCGGATCGAAGGGAATGCCGTTCTTATTGCAGGTGATGCCGGCGCGCTCCAGGCTGTCGGAGGCGGCCTTGCCCGTCAGCTTCTTCGGCCGCAGGTCGACCAGCATCAGATGCGTGTCGGTGCCGCCGGTGACGATGTCGAGCCCGCCCTCGACCAGCGTCGCCGCCAGGGTGCGCGCGTTCTCCACGATGGTGCGCGCATAGGTCTTGAACGCCGGCTTCAGCGCCTCGCCGAAGGCCACCGCCTTGGCGGCGATGACATGCATGAGCGGCCCGCCCTGCAGGCCGGGGAACACCGCCGAGTTGATCTTCTTCCCGATCTCCTCGTCGTTGGAGAGGATCATGCCGCCACGCGGCCCGCGCAAGGTCTTGTGCGTCGTCGTCGTCACCACATGCGCGTGCGGCAGCGGGCTCGGATGCACGCCGGCCGCCACCAGCCCGGCGAAGTGCGCCATGTCCACCATCAGATAGGCGCCGACGCCATCGGCGATCTTGCGGAAGCGCGCGAAATCGATGATGCGCGGAATCGCCGAGCCGCCGGCGATGATCAGCTTCGGCTTGTGCTCGCGCGCCAGCTTCTCCACCTCGTCATAGTCGATGCGCGCGTCCTCGCGCCGCACGCCGTACTGCACCGCCTTGAACCATTTCCCCGACAGGCTCGGCGGCGCGCCGTGCGTGAGGTGCCCGCCATGGGCCAGCGACATGCCGAGGAAGGTGTCGCCCGGCTGGCACAGCGCCAGCATCACGCCCTGGTTGGCCTGCGCGCCGGAATGGGGCTGCACGTTGGCGAAGGCGCAGTTGAACAGCGTCTTGGCCCGCTCGATGGCCAGCGACTCGGCGATGTCGACCGCCTCGCAGCCGCCGTAGTAGCGACGGGCGGGATAGCCCTCGGCATATTTGTTGGTGAGCACCGAGCCCTGCGCCTCCAGCACGGCCAGGGAGACGATGTTCTCCGAGGCGATCAACTCGATCTGGTCCTGCTGGCGATGCAGCTCTTCGGCCAACGACCGATACAACTCGGGATCGGCATCGGCCAGGCGCGTGGTGAAGAACCCATCGAACACGGAGGCAAGGGCGGGCTGTGTCATCGGCAGGGCGTCCTCTGCTGCGGAATGGTTTGGGGGCGATCAACCGAGCTTGGCGACGCGGCGGGCGTGACGGCCGCCCTCGAACGGCGTGGCGAAGAAGGTGCGCACGCAGTCCTTGGCCGCCTCGCTGCCGATCAGGCGCGCGCCGAGGGCCAGCACGTTGGCGTCGTTGTGCGCGCGCGCCAGGCGCGCGCTCGTCGCATCGTGGCAAAGCGCGGCGCGCACATGGCGGTGGCGGTTGGCGGCGATGCTGATGCCGATGCCGGTGCCGCAGACGATGACGCCGCGCGTCGCCCGTCCGTCGCGCAAGGCCTCGGCCACCGCGGCGGCGAAGTCGGGATAGTCGACGGACTCGGTTCCCTGGGTCCCGAGATCGAGCACGCGGCGCCCCATCGCCTCGAGCTCCGCCTTGACGGTGCTCTTCAACTCCACCCCGGCATGGTCGGATGCAATGGCGACCGTTTCCTCAGGCATGGCTCAGGTCCATGGACGGGCTGCTGATATCTCGGGGAACCGGCACCGATAAGACACCATATGTGGGTCATCGGCAAGGCTCTGCCCCAAAGTGCTAGGGGCCGCGCCATGGCGCTCCACCCTCCTCCCGGCGCCGCGATCCCCGATTCAGCTCGCCGCCCGCGCGTCCGCCAGCAGGCAGTCGTCGGGCAGCGGGACCACCGACGTGAAATCGCGGTGGTGCTGGAAGTCCGGGCGCTTGAAGCGGGTCTGCCGGTTGGCGACGGGGTTGAGGATCAGCGAGAAGATGCGGCGGTCCCACGGCGACATGTTGGCGGGCGAGCCGTGCACCAGCGCATCGCCGAAGATGAGGCCGGTGCCGGCCGGGCCGTGGGCCGAGAGGATGCCGCCGTCGTTGGCGAGGCGGGCGACGGCGTCGTTGGGGACGGTCCACAGCGCGTAGCTGGTGGTGACCGTGTCGAGGCCGGTGGGCGCCGGGCCGCCGCGGTGCGATCCCCGGATGAACCAGAGCGGGCCGTTGAACTCGCTGACGCCGTCGAGGAAGACGTGCAGGTTGAGCGGCAGGGGCTTGGGAATTCCGTCCTCGCGATGGTGGGTGGCGAAGTCGTAGTGCCACTGCCAGACGTCGCCGCCGAACGCGGCCTTCACGTTGACCTTCGCCTGCATGACGTAGAGCCGGTCGTCGCCGAGGATCTGCATCGCCGGCCCGACCAGGCGGGGGTGGCGGACCAGCTTGGCGAAGGTGGGGCTGCGCAGATGGATGCCCATGGCCGTGCGCACCTGGCGGCCGTCCTTCTCGCGAAAATTGGCCGGCGTGTCCTGGGCGAAGACCGCCGGCAGCGCGGCGCGCAGCACGGCGACCTCGGCGGCCGAGAACAGATTGGGCAGGACGAGGACGCCGTCGCGATGGAACTGTTCGAGCTGGGTGTCGGTCAGCTGCATGGTGTATCGTCGCGCAGGCGCGGGCGGTAATCAAGCCGTCCCGCGCCACGGCGCTGACCGTGATAGATTTGGCGTCGAACGGAGGATCGTCCCATGGCTGCGCGCTTCGCCACCCTGCCTCTCGTCGTCGCGGCGATCTGCTGCGCCGGGCTGCAGTTCACGGCGCCCGCCCGAAGCGAGGCGGCGAGGTCATGCGGCGTGCCGGTCGAGATCGACGGCGGATGGCAGGCCGCGACGCCCGAGCAGGCCGGCCTGGACGCCGCGCGCCTGTGCGCCCTCGAGGAGAAGCTCGACGCGGCGCCGGAAATGAACGTCCACGCTGTCGTCGTCGCCCGCGGCGGCAAGCTCGTCTATGAAACCTATCGCGCCGGGGAGGACCAGAGGTGGGGCACCAAGCTGGGCGTCGTTCCTCACGCGGCGCAAACGCTGCATGACCTGCGCTCCGTCAGCAAGAGCGTGGTATCTCTGCTGTTCGGCATCGCGCTCGATCGGAAGCTGATCGCGGGCGTCGACGACCGGGTCTTCGACTATTTTCCGGATCATGGCGCGCTCCGCACGCCGGAGAAGGACCGCATTCTGCTGCGCCACCTTCTGTCGATGTCGTCCGGGCTCGCCTGGGACGAGCGGCGTCCCTACACAGACCCCGCCAATTCCGAGATCATGATGATCCGCTCGCCCGAGCCCTATCGTTTCGTGCTCGAACGGCGGATCTGGAACGCGCCCGGCGAAGTGTGGAACTACAGCAGCGGAAGCACGCAGCTGCTGGCCGGCGTGCTGCAGACGGCGACCGGCAGGCCGCTGGCCGAATTCGCCAGGGAGGCGCTGTTCGAGCCGCTCGGCATCACCGCGTTCGAATGGGTGAGCATGCCGGCCAGCGGCGAGGCGGCCGCGGCGTCCGGCCTGCGCCTGCGCCCGCGCGACATGGCGAAGATCGGACAGCTCGTGCTCGACAAGGGCGTGTGGAACGGCCGCCGTCTCATCTCGGAAGCATGGCTGGAGGAATCGACCGAGGCACGGTCCGATGGGTGGTTTCCCTACCGCTACGGCTATCAATGGTGGTGCGGCGAATCGAAGGTCGGCGTGCGCACCGTCGCCTGGATCGCCGCGTGGGGCCACGGCGGTCAGCGCATCTACATCGTGCCCGCCGATGAGCTCATCGTGGTCATCGCTGCGGGCCTCTATGCCAGCGACAGCCAGGGACCGGTCGTGCTGGACATCCTGAACCACTATGTGCTTGCCGCTATCCGCCGATGATGCCCGGAGGCCTCGGCGATCGCGCCGAACCGGCGGCGGGCGTCAGGCCGTGTTGTCGAAGTGGTTGATCCAGGCGGCGGCGGCGTCCTCGTGGGTGGCGATGCCGCGGCCGAAGGCGGCCAGCAGCGGCGCCTGATCGATCTCGTCGTCGGCCAGCATGAAGCGGGCGCCGAAGACGGCGAATCCCGCCGCGGAGGCCGCCGGACGATAGGGCACGGTGACGATGAAGGACTGCTCCGTCGCATAGTCGACGACCTCGGCGATCAGCGCATCGACGATCGTGCCGTCGCGGTCCGTGTAGCCGTCGCAGACGAGTACGGCGCGCGCCGCGCCCGGCGGATTGGCGGCCAGCCAGGCTTGGCCGCGGGCGACGGCGGCGTCGCAATCCTCGTCGTCGAACATCAGGAACCTGCGACCCTCGGCGCCCTCGTAGGCGACGGTCGGCGCGAACGGGCCTTCGTCCTCCTCCGACATGCACCAGACGGCGTGGGCCAGCGCGCTGCCGGCGAGTTCGGCGGCCAAACCGAGGTCGGGCGCGACCGTCTCCCAGGACAAGCTGGCAAGAGTGGAGTCCCGGCTCATGCGGCGGATGGCACCTTGCTCGTGCCGGCCTCCCGCCGGCGGGATCGACGCCGGCACCCGCCGGTCGAAGCTATTTGACGGTCTAAGCTTTAAGGAGTGGTGAGGACGGCCGCTCCGCCGGCGGCCGTTCACGAGCGCTTAACCATGAGCGGTCCGGGACGGCCGTCCATTCGACACCGTTCCCACGCCCCGGGCGGCGACATGAAAAGATTATGGTCGGCGGCAACGTATATGACTATAATGACCAATATGACTATCGACGAGATTCCGAGATGACGAAGCGCCAGCGCCCCTGGTCGGTGGCCGAGGCCAAGGCCCATCTGAGCGACGTGATCGACAGGGCCCGGACCGAAGGTCCGCAGGAGATCGCGCGCCGCGGCCGTCGGACGGCCGTCGTCGTCTCCGCGGAGGAATGGGACCGCAAGACGCGCCGCAAGGGCAGCCTCGTCGAGTTCTTCGCGGCATCGCCGTTGCGCGGCGCGGCGCTGGAGATCAAGCGTCTCAAGGATCGGCCGCGCAAGCGGGATCTATGACCTATCTGGTCGACACGAACGTGGTGTCGGAGTGGATCCGGCCGCGGCCAAATCCGAACCTCGTGGCTTGGCTGGAGGAGGTGGATGAAGACCGCCTCTATGTCAGCGTGGCCACGTTCGCAGAGATCCGCCACGGCATCGAGCTGATGGCGCCGGGGCGCCGCCGGCAGTCGTTGATGCGCTGGCTCGACGAAGACCTCGCGGAGCGCTTCGCCGACCGGATCCTGCCGATCGACGGCGCGGTCGCCGAGGGATGGGGCGCCGTCATGGCCCGGGCAAGCACATCGGGAAACGCGATGGCGACGATGGACGGATTTCTCGCCGCGACGGCGGCCATCCACAACCTGACGCTCGTGACGCGGGACGCCGCGGATTTTCGCGGCGCCGGCGTTCCCGTCTTCAACCCGTGGGAGGCCGGCGAAGCGTAGGGCGCGCGCAAAACAAGGCTACAGGCTCTCATCCAGGGTCGAATGCCAGATGGCGGCGCCTTCCTCGTGCAGGTCGGAGCCGCGGAAGAACGCCTCCATGAGCCGCGGCGCGTCGGCTTCGT
The DNA here is from genome assembly GCA_050180895.1 of Dongiaceae bacterium. GTDB lineage: Bacteria > Pseudomonadota > Alphaproteobacteria > Dongiales > Dongiaceae > JBGPEQ01. The sequence goes on along the minus strand of JBFXDS010000007.1, from coordinate 60,880 downwards.
TGTCGCGGTCATCCACGTCGCGGAACTTCGGCCGGTGCACGGCGAAGCCGGCGGCATCGTTCGCATGGCGGTAGGGCAGGACGAGGCCGATGCGCCAAAGCTCACCCTCATAGTCGACGACCTTCCCCAGGAGGGCGTCGGTCCGCCGCGCACCGCCGGTGTAGTAGCCGTCGAAGATCAACGCCGCGCGCTCGACCCTTTCGGGGTTCGAGTCGATCCAGCGTTCGCCGCGCGCGACTCCCTCTTCGAGCCGCTTGTCCCGCATGCGCAGGAGGCCCCAGCCTTGCCGTCCCTCGAAGCCGATCAGCGGGATCAGGCTCTCGCCCGTCGAGACGCACCACAGGGCATGCGACATGAAGAAGCCCGCGAGTTCCATGGTGCGCTCGAGGCCGCCACTGTCGGTCGGCACGGTCTCCGGCCGGAAGACCTCGTACCGCTCCATCCGCCGGAACGGCAGGCGCCGCCCCAGCGCGGCGAGGGAATCGCCGATGCCGATGACCGGAATCCTCAGCCGAACGCCTGGATGCCCGTCTGCGCGCGCCCCAGGACGAGGGCGTGGACGTCGTGGGTGCCCTCGTAGGTGTTGACGGCCTCCAGGTTCATGACGTGGCGGATGACGTGGAACTCGTCGGCGATGCCGTTGCCGCCGTGCATGTCGCGCGCCATGCGGGCGATCTCCAGCGCCTTGCCGCAGGAGTTGCGCTTGAGCATGGAGATCATCTCCGGCGCGGCGCGGCCCTCGTCCTTGAGGCGGCCGAGGCGCAGGGCGGCCTGCAGGCCGATGGCGATCTCCGTCTGCATGTCCGCGAGCTTCTTCTGGATGAGCTGGGTGGCGGCGAGCGGCCGGCCGAACTGCTTGCGGTTGAGAGTGTAGTCGCGGGCGGCGTGCCAGCAGAACTCGGCGGCGCCGAGCGCGCCCCAGGAGATGCCGTAGCGCGCGTTGTTGAGGCAGCCGAACGGACCTTTCAGGCCCTTGATGGTGGGGAAGGCGTTCTCCTCCGGCACGAACACGTCCTCCATGACGATCTCGCCGGTGATGGAGGCGCGCAAGGAGAACTTGCCCTCGATCTTCGGCGCCGACAGGCCCTTCATCCCCTTCTCCAGGATGAAGCCCCTGATGTCGCCGGCATCGTCCTTGGCCCAGACGATGAAGACGTCGGCGACCGGCGCGTTGGTGATCCACATCTTGCTGCCCTTGAGGGCGTAACCGCCCTCCACCTTGCGGGCGCGCGTGCGCATCCCCGCGGGATCGGAGCCGGCGTCGGGCTCGGTGAGGCCGAAGCAGCCGACCCACTCGCCGCGCGCCAGTCGGGGCAGGAACTTCTGCCGCTGCGCCTCCGTGCCGTAGGCATGGATCGGGTGCATGACCAGGCTGGACTGCACGCTCATGGCGGAGCGGTAGCCGCTGTCGACGCGCTCGACCTCGCGGGCGACCAGGCCGTAGCACACATAGTTCACGCCGGCGCAGCCATAGCCTTGTATGGTGGCGCCGAGCAGGCCGAGCTCGCCCAGCTCGGTCATGATCTCGCGGTCGAAGCGCTCGTGGCGGTTGGCCTCGAGCACGCGCGGCATCAGCTTGTCCTGCGCGTACTGCCGCGCCGTGTCGCGGACCATGCGCTCGTCCTCGGTGAGCTGCTCATCGAGCAGCAGCGGGTCCTCCCACTGAAACGCGGGACGGGCCGGCTTGGCCTCCGCGGGCTTGGCGGCGACGCGTTGCGCCGTGGTCATGGCGGTCTCCTCGCTGCAGGGATCGACCGGCGGGCTAGATAGCATGCGCGGCCGGCCAATCCCAGCGGCAACCGATTCCCGTCCGGCCGGCGGCAGTGCATCTTTTTCACCTTGCCGGTCGGTCACCTCCAAGCTACCGTCGCGGCAATCGAGAAGAATGCCGGATGGCGGCGGCCATCCGGGAAAAGGATCTACAGGGATTGGCAGCAGACCCTTAGGAGATGCAACTCCCGAACCGTCTGATTAGCAGGACTGAAACGATTCGCATCACGGTCGCGCCCGGCTTTGCACGCCGCTTCACCGTCACGAAGCGGGCGACGGTGGACGCTGCCGCCCTGAGACAGGGGAGTCGATGGCGTATTTTCTGCAGCAGCTGATCAACGGGCTCACGCTCGGCGCGATCTACGGCCTGATCGCCATCGGCTACACGATGGTGTACGGCATCATCGGCATGATCAATTTCGCCCACGGCGACATCTACATGATCGGCGCCTTCCTGGCGATCATCAGCTTCCTCGCCCTCGGCACCATCGGCATCAGCTACGTGCCCCTGGCGCTTCTTCTCGTCCTCGTGCTCTCGGTCTTTCTCACGGCGACCTACGGCTGGACGGTGGAGCGCATCGCCTACCGGCCTTTGCGCGGCTCGCCGCGGCTGGCGCCGCTGATCTCCGCCATCGGCATGTCGATCTTCCTGCAGAACTACGTGCAGCTGCTTCAGGGCGCGCGCAACAAGGTCATGCCGCAGATCATTTCCGGCAGCGAGCCGCTCATGGAGATCGACGGCTTCACCGTACAGATCAGCTATCTGCAGATCGTCATCATCCTGTTGACGATCACGCTCATGGCGGGCTTCACGCTGCTGATCGCCCGCACGTCGCTGGGCCGCGCCCAGCGGGCCTGCGAGCAGGACCAGAAAATGGCGTCGCTGCTCGGCGTGAACGTCGACCGGACGATCTCCCTGACTTTCGTGATCGGCGCCGGGCTGGCTGCCGTGGCCGGACTGATGGTCACCCTCTATTACGGCGTGATCGATTTCTACATCGGCTTCCTGGCGGGCATCAAAGCCTTCACCGCCGCCGTGCTCGGCGGCATCGGCTCGCTGCCGGGCGCCATGCTCGGGGGCATGCTGATCGGCCTGATCGAGGCGATGTGGTCGGCCTATTTCCCGGTCGAGTACAAGGACGTGGCCGCGTTCACCATCCTCGTGCTCGTGCTCATCTTCCTGCCGACCGGCCTGCTCGGCCGGCCGGAAGTCGAGAAGGTCTGAGCCCATGGCGGTGGACGCGCAGGTGCTGCGCAAGGGTTTCGACCTGACGCCGATCCTCCGGGAAGCGGGCATCGCCGGCTTCGTCGTCGCCGCCTTGACGATCGGCCTCGTCGGCTTCGAGACCATCGACGTCGGCGGCCGGCTGACCTACACGACCCGCTTCGGTGCCGTCGCCTGGGCCGTCGCGATCGTCTTTCTCGGACGCATCGGCCTGGCCCTCGTCCGCGCCGGGCGGCCGCTCCCGACCCTGATCGGCAGCGTCGCGTCGGCCATCGCCTGGGCGGTGGTGCTGCTGACGGTCGAGCCCGGCTCCTCGCTCGCCTGGCTGAAGCCGTTCGCGCATCCGATCGTCAACTGGACCGCGGTGATCGCCGCCGCCATCGTGGCTCTGCGGGCCGGGTTGGTCCTGCACCGCGGCCGCGAGACGGTGGCCAAGGCGGCCGACCGCGAGCAGATGATGGACCGCGTCGGCGCGCGGGTGCAGCGGGTCGCCCTGTGGGCCGGGCCGCTGCTCGCGGTATTCGCGCTGCTGCTGCCGTTCCTGCCCTATTTCGACAACCAGCGCATGATCGGCATCGCCACGGTCATTCTCATCTATGTGATGCTCGGCTGGGGGCTGAACATCGTGGTCGGGCTCGCCGGGCTGCTCGACCTCGGCTACGTGGCCTTCTACGCCGTCGGCGCCTACAGCTACGCCCTGCTCGCGCACTACTACGGATTCAGCTTCTGGGTGTGCCTGCCGTTCGCGGGATTCATGGCGGCGATGTTCGGGGTCCTGCTCGGCTTCCCGGTGCTGCGGCTGCGCGGCGACTATCTGGCCATCGTCACGCTCGGGTTCGGCGAGATCATCCGCATCGTGCTGCTCAACTGGTGGTGGTTCACGGGCGGGCCGAACGGCGTCCAGAGCGTGCCGCGGCCGTCGTTCTTCGGCGTGCCGTTCACGGCCAATCCGCCGGAGGGCACGGAAAGCTTCCACACCCTGTTCGGCCTCGAATTCTCGCCGATCCACCGCATCGTCTTCCTCTACTACATCATTCTCGTGCTCGCCCTGATCACCAACCTGGTGACGATCCGCATGCGCAAGCTGCCGCTGGGGCGGGCCTGGGAGGCGTTGCGCGAGGACGAGATCGCCTGCCGCGCCCTTGGCATCAATCCGACCAACACGAAGCTGACGGCGTTCGCCCTCGGCGCCATGTTCGGCGGCTTCGCCGGATCCTTCTTCGCGACGCGCAACGGCTTCGTCAGCCCGGAAGGCTTCACCTTCATCATCTCGGCGACGATCCTCGCCATCGTCGTGCTCGGCGGCATGGGCAGCCAGCTCGGCGTCGTCCTGGCGAGCGTCCTCTTCGTCGGCATGACCGAGTTCTTCCGCGGCCTCGAGCAGTTCCGGATGCTGGCGTTCGGCGGCGCCCTCGTCGCCATCATGATCTGGCGTCCGCGCGGCCTGCTGGCCCACCGCGAGCCCACCATCCGCCTGAATTCGCGCAAGGGTGCGCGAGGATCGACATGACGGCCGGCATGCCCGCCGTGCCGGGCGGCGCCCGCCCGCTGCTGACCGTGGAGCACCTGTCCATGCGGTTCGGCGGTCTGGTGGCGGTGGACGACGTCTCGTTCGCCGCCGGCGACGGCGAGATCACGGCGATCATCGGCCCCAACGGGGCGGGCAAGACGACGGTGTTCAACTGCCTCACCGGCTTCTACAAGCCGACGGTCGGCCGGCTGACGCTCGACGGCGCCCGCGGCAGGTTCCTACTCGAACAGATGGAAGGCTTCCGCATCGCCCAGCGCGCCGGCGTCGCGCGGACGTTCCAGAACATCCGGCTGTTCTCGGCGATGTCCGTGCTCGAGAACCTCATCGTCGCCCAGCACAACAAGCTGATGCGCGCCTCGGCCTTCACCCTCGCCGGCCTGTTCTTCCTGTCCGCCTACCGCAACGCGGAGCGGTCCGCCGTGGACCTGGCCTGCTATTGGCTGGACAAGGTCGGGCTGACGGCGCAGGCGGATCTGACGGCCGGAAGCCTGCCTTACGGCGCCCAGCGCCGGCTGGAGATCGCCCGCGCGATGTGCACCGAGCCCATCCTGCTGTGCCTCGACGAGCCGGCCGCCGGCCTCAACCCGCGGGAATCGGCGGAGCTCAACACGCTGCTGCTCTCCATCAAGCAGGAGCACAAGATCGGCATCCTGCTCATCGAGCATGACATGAGCGTCGTCATGGGCATCTCCGATCACATCGTCGTTCTCGACTACGGGCGCCTGATCTCGGATGGCACGCCGGAAGAGATCCGCAAGGATCCGGCGGTCATTCGCGCCTATCTGGGCGAGGAGGAGCGCGCGGAGCTGCCGCCGGAGGTGGCGGCCGACCTGGCAAGGCAGGAGGGATAGCCGCGCCATGTTGAGCATTTCGGGCGTACACACCTACTACGGCCACATCCAGGCGCTGCACGGCATCGACCTGCGCGTCGACAAGGGCGAGATCGTCGCGCTCATCGGCGCCAACGGCGCCGGCAAGTCGACGTTGCTGATGACCGTGTGCGGCAACCCCAGGGCGCGCCGGGGCAGCATCCTGTTCGAGGGCGTCGACATCACCAGGCTGCCGACCTTCGACATCATGCGCCGCAAGATCGCGCAGGTGCCGGAGGGCCGGCGCATCTTTCCGCGCATGACCGTGCTCGAGAACCTCCAGGTAGGGGCGACGACGGCCGACCCGGCGCATTTCGACGAGGACATCGAGCGGGTCTTCACGCTGTTCCCCATCCTGAAGGCGCGGCACGGCCAGCGCGGCGGCACGCTCTCCGGCGGCGAGCAGCAGATGCTGGCCATCGGCCGCGGCCTGATGAGCCGGCCGCGGCTGCTGCTGCTCGACGAGCCGTCGCTCGGCCTCGCGCCTCTCGTCGTCAAGCAGATCTTCGACGTGATCCGCGACATCAACGAGAAGCAGGGCGTGACGGTGTTCCTCGTCGAGCAGAACGCCTATCACGCGCTCCGGCTCGCGCATCGGGGCTATGTCATGGTCAACGGCCGCATCGCCCTGTCCGGCTCCGGCCGGGAACTTCTCGCCAACGCCGAGGTCCGCGCCGCCTACCTCGAGGGCGGGCACGCCTGAGCCGGTACCGGGACACGCAGATGATCGAGACGGACCCTCACCCCCACCTCCACCCTCTCCCGCTGCGCGGGCGAGGGGGCGATCGAAACCGGCCACGGCCTCCCCTCTCCCGCCGTGCGGGAGAGGGACAGGCTGAGGGTGAATCACTCTTCCGTGATCGCGGGCATTAGCCATGCAAGACCTGCTCGGATCATCGCTTCCCGTTTTCATCGGCGTGACGCTCGTCCTGTTCGGCGGCGCCGCGATCATGACCGGCCACGCCCTGGCCGGCACCTGGCGGCCCCCCTGGCAGTGCGTCGTCTATGGGCTTCTGCTCGGCGTTGCCGACCGGCTGATGGCGTCGCTGCTGTTCACCGCCGATCTGCTGTCGGTGTCGGGGTATCTGATCGATGCGGCCATCCTCACGGGAATGGCGCTGATCGCCTACCGCGCGACCCGGGCGCACAAGATGGTGACTCAGTACCCCTGGCTTTACGAGCGCGCCGGCATCTTCGGGTGGCGGGAGCTGGCGCGGTGACGACGGCTCACGAGGGTGTTGCCGGCCGCTTATCCGGTGCTAGACTTGGCGCCAGCTGCGCTGGCAGTCGGCGCGGTGCTGTCGGGTTCGCGGCCGCTCGACTGATGCAGCGGACGCTTCGGACAACTACAGGGAGAAAGTCGATGCGAAAACTCACTCTACCGCTGGTCGCAGCCGTCGCGACGGCGGCGCTGGCCATGTCTCCGGCGAAAGCCCAGGACATCGTCGTCGCCACGGCCGGCCCGATCACCGGGCAATACGCGTCCTTCGGCGAGCAGATGAAGCGGGGCGCCGAGCGGGCGGTCGCCGATATCAACGCCGCGGGCGGTCTGCTGGGCAAGCAGCTTCGGCTCGAGGTGGGCGACGATGCCTGCGTGCCGGAGCAGGCCCGCTCGGTCGCGGAAGACCTGGTCTCGAAAGAGGTGGTGTTCGTCGCCGGGCATTTCTGCTCGAGCTCCTCGATCCCGGCGTCCGAAGTCTATGCCGAGAACAACGTCCTCATGATCTCGCCGGCCTCGACCAATCCGGCGTTCACCGAGGGCGCGGCGGAGAAAGGCTGGACGAACATCCTCCGCACCTGCGGACGGGATGACGCGCAGGGCGTCGTGGCCGGCAAGTTCCTGGCCGAGAAGTATGCCGGCAAGGCCGTCGCCATCGTCCATGACAAGTCGACCTACGGGAAGGGCATCGCCGACGAGACCAAGAAGGCGATGAACGCCGCCGGCCTGCAGGAGGCCATGTACGAGGCGATCAACCAGGGCGACAAGGACTTCTCCGCCCTCATCAGCAAGATGAAGGGCGCGAACGTCGAGGCGATCTATCTCGGCACCTATCACACCGAAGGCGGGCTGATCGCCCGCCAGGCGAAGGAGCAGGGCCTGAACGCGCAGATCGTCGGCGAAGACGCCTTCGTGACGAACGAGTTCTGGAGCATCGCCGGCGATGCGGGCGAGGGCGTGCTGATGACCTTTGCGCCCGATCCGCGCAAGTTCGAGACGGCGAAGGCCGTGGTCGACGAGTTCAAGGCCGAGGGATACGACCCCGAGGGCTACACCCTCTACACCTATGCCGCGATGCAGGTCTGGGCCGAGGCGGTGAAGCAGACGGGGACGACCGATCCGAAGTCGCTGGGCGGCATCATCCGCAAGAACACGTACAAGACGGTTCTGGGCGACCTCAGCTTCGACGCGAAGGGCGACATCGTCAATCCGGTGTACGTCTTCTACAAGTGGTCGAACGGCGAGTACGCGGAAGTCCCGGGTATGTAGCTGGCCGATCGCCCGCCGCAAGCGGCGACGCAAACAGGCCCGGCACCCGATGGTGCCGGGCCTTTTCGTTTGGACCCGCCGCGGGACGCTACCGCCGTCCGCGGCTCTTGCGCCGGCCGCCGCCGCGGCCGAGGCCGATCTTCTTGGCGAAGGCCGAACGCTGCGCGGCGTAGTTCGGCGCCACCATCGGATAGTCCGCCGGCAGGCCCCACTTCTGACGATATTCCTCCGGCGTCAGCCCGTAGGCCGTGCGCAGGTGGCGCTTCAGCATCTTCAGCTTCTTGCCGTCCTCGAGGCAGACGATGTAGTCGTCATGCACCGACCTCTTGATCGGCACCGCCGGCGTCAGCGGCTCCGCCACCGCCGCGCCCGACTGCAGGCCCGCGAGCGAGGCATGAATGGTCCGGATGATTTCCGGCAGCTGCGCCGCCGCCAGCGGATTGTTGCTGACGTAGGCAGCGGTGACTTCCGACGTCATGCGCAGCAGTTCTTCGGCGGAGATCTTCTCGGATTCCGGCATCTTCATTGTCCTTTTTGGCTCGACGATACAAAACAAAGGAGAGCAGAAAGTATCGCGGGTCAATGACATACCGGGAATCGTCTGTCAATTACAAATCAAGGCGATGAAGACGGCCGTTAATCTTCATCATTTCCGGAATTGCATACGGGTTTCACAGAGCTCGCCGACTCGCGTCGGCGCCTTGTCTCGAATCGGGCAAATGATCGCCGGGCGGATGCCCGCGCAATGCACGGCAGCGTTGAAACGTCGCATCCGCTGCGCCCTCGGGGCACCGCCTCCGCCGCTGCTTTTCAGCGCGCGCGCCTTCGCTTCTCGCGCACGGCCGCCCCTCGCTCGGACCGTCGCGATGCGGCTACGCGTCCACAAAACTGGAAGTCGGCCTTGGCCATCTTGCCCTCCCTGGGTCCGTCCTCCTGTTTGCGCTCGGCCAATTTTCTTTGTGTCATCTGCGCCCTCTGGCTAACCTTTACACCTCATGCCCAACGATAGCCCCCGTCCCCGCGGCTACTTCGCCGCGTCCGCTGCCGAGACCGATCCCGTCATCGCCGAGGCCATCGCGCGCGAGCTGGCGCGCCAGCAGGACGTCGTCGAGCTGATCGCCTCCGAGAACATCGTCAGCCGCGCCGTGCTCGAGGTGCAGGGCTCGATCCTCACCAACAAGACGGTGGAGGGTTATCCCGGCAAGCGCTTCTTCGCCGGCGCCGCCCATGTCGACGTCGTCGAGCGCACCGCCATCGAGCGCGCCTGCGCGCTGTTCGGCTGCCGCTTCGCCAACGTCCAGCCGCATTCCGGCAGCCAGGCCAACCATGCCGCGCTGCACGCCGTCGCCGAGCCCGGCGACACCATCCTGGCCATGGACCTCAATGCCGGCGGCCATCTGAGCCACGGCGCGCCGGTCAATCTCAGCGGCAAATGGTTCCGCACCGTGAACTACGGCGTGCGCCTGCAGGACGGCCTCGTCGACTACGATGAGGTGATCGACCTCGCGCGCACGCACAAGCCGAAGGTCGTCATCGCCGGCGGCTCCGCCTATCCGCGCGCGCTCGACTTCGCCGCCTTCCGCCGCGCCGCCGACGCGGCCGGCGGCAAGCTGCTCGTGGACATGGCGCATTTCGCCGGGCTCGTCGCCGGCCGCGCCCACGCCGATCCCTTCCCGCACGCCGACATCGTCACCACCACCACCTACAAGTCGCTGCGCGGCCCGCGCGGCGCCCTCATCCTGTGGAACGACGACGCGCTGACCAGGCGCATCGACGCCGCCGTCTTCCCCGGCCTGCAGGGCACGCCCTATCTGCACGTCATCGCCGGCAAGGCCGTGGCGCTGGGCGAGGCGCTACGGCCGGAGTTCCGCGCCTATGCCGCCGCCGTGCTGGCCAACGCCCGCGCGCTGGCCGCGCGCCTGCAGCGCCGCGGCTTCGATCTCGTCGCCGGCGGCACCGATACGCCGCTCCTCCTCGTCGACCTGCGCCGCCGGGGCATCGCCGGCGACGTCGCCGCCAACGGCCTCGAGCGCGCCGGCATCGTCGCCAACATGAACCCGATCCCGGCCGACGCCGCCGACCGCAAGGTGATGTCCGGCCTGCGCTTCGGCGTCTCCGCCGCCACCACCCGCGGCTTCGCCGTGCCGGAGTTCGAGACCGTCGCCGACCTCGTCGCCGAGGTGATCGACGCCCTGCGCCCCGACGGCGCCGGCGACGCCGCGACCGAGCAATCGGTCCTCGCCCGCGTCCGCGCCCTCACCCGCCGCTTCCCGATCTATTGAGTTGAACCGCAGAGACGCAGAGGCGCAGAAAACGGGATAAAAAGGTTATCGGTATGGGGCGCAGCAATCACCGTCGACTCGGTCTCTTCACGTCTTTGCGTCTCTGCGGTGAATCCTCTTCGCGGTGCTTGCTCCACCTCGCCGTGGCCATGACCCTGCTTGCAGGCGCATTCCCCGCCCGCGCCGATTTCGCCGCCGGCAACGACGCCTTCGCCCGCGGCGACTACGACACGGCGTTCCGCGAATGGGCGCCGTTGGCCAAGACCGGCGACGCGCGCGCCCAGCTCGGCCTCGGCGCGCTCTACGAGTCCGGCCAGGGCGTGCCGGCGCCCGACCTGGCGCAGGCCGTCGCCTGGTACCGCGCCGCCGCCGCCCAGGGACTGCCGGCGGCGCAGAACAACCTCGCCATCCTCTATGCCGACGGCCGCGGCGTGCCGCGCAATCCGGTCATGGCGGGCGAGCTGTGGCAGGCGGCGGCGGCCGCCGGCCATCCGCTGGCGCAGTTCAACCTCGCGCTCGCCTTCGAGCGCGGCGTCGGCGTGGCGCGCGACTACTATGACGCCGCGCGCTGGTATGCCGAGGCCGGCAACAGCGGCCAGGCCGATGCCGCCTTCGCGCTCTCCGAAATGTACCGCACCGGCCGCGGCATCCCGCGCCATGCCGAGTTGGCCCGGCTGTGGCACGAGGCCGCGCAGCAGCTCGGCGGCTCGCTGAAGCTGCGCCAGGATTTCATCGCCGTCCTGCCGCCTCGCCACGCCGTGGCGGCCAAGCCGGCCGCGCCGGCGGCCCAACCGACCGCGCCGCCGACTCCGCCCGAGGCGGAGCCGGCCGCCGGCCCGCTGCCGGCCGCCGATCCCGCCGGCGCCTTCGCCGTGCAGCTCGCCTCGCTGCCGTCGGAGGCCGAGGCCGCCGCCGCCGGCGGCGGACTCAAGGCCCGCTACCCCGATCTGCTCGGCGCGGTCGCGCTGCAGGTGCGCCGCGCCGATCTCGGCGACAAGGGAATCTGGTACCGCGTGCTGGCCGGCCCGTTCGCCGCGCGCAAGGCGGCGACCGATCTCTGCGCCCGCCTCCACGCCGCCGCCACCCCCGCCGACTGCCTCGTCGTCGGCGTGAAGTGACCGGCGCCGCGCCTACAACGCGTCGATCAGGATGTCGACGATGAGCCCGGTCGCCGCGGCGACCAGCAGCACGTCGGTGCCCGCCACCATCCACTGGTAGCCCGGCCGCGCCGGCAGCTGCACCAGCAGGTCGTTCGGCAGATACCGCTTGGCGATGCCCGGCGGCAGCGCGCCGCCGCGCGCCACCTTCTTGGCGATGCCCGGCGGCAGCGGCTTGGCGCCGGCCAGCGCGACGGGGAGATTGCCCCTGTGGCTGTCCAGCCAGCCGAAGATGATGGCACGCTCCGTCGCCGTGATGAGGATTACGGCCGTCTGGCTCGCCTGCGCCTCGACGCCCGGGACGCCGCGTGCCTTCTTGCCGTTGCCTTTGCCCTTGCTGTCGGCGTAGGCCGCGCCCGGGAGCGCGAGGGCTGCGGCGAGAAGCAGCGAGACGGCGGCTTTCATGGGGCATCTCCTCTGGATTGCATCTGGCGAGCGCGCGGCGCTACGGGTTGAGGGCGCTCGTTACGTCGCTCGTCACCCCGTCGAAGATGGCCTGCAGGGAATCGCCGAGCGCACTCACCGCGCCCATGATGGCCACGGCGACGAGCACGGCGATGAGGGCGTACTCGATCGAGGTGGCGCCGGATTCGCAGGCGGCGAAGCGCTGGGCCTGAAGCGGCATGGACGACGTCCCGTTGCGGCGTCGGACTCCGGCAAGCATGCGCGCCGATTGGTGAATGAAGCTTTAACGCCGCCCGCGCCCGCTTCGCGAAGCCTTAACCATGTCCCGGCGCGATCCGCCGCGCGGGCGCTGCACGTCGCCATCTCGAACACGCTCGCAGCAGAGGACCGCCCTGTCGCGCCTCGCCCGGGCGGAGTAATGTCGGGCACCCACGACGCACCCCTGCGCCCCGGCCGGAACCGGGTCGGTGGCGGACAGGATGGAGAGGGACATGACACGCGGCGGCGGCAATCGCGAGCCATCCGGCTCGTTCGAAGCCCGGCAGCAACGTCTGCGCCGGCGGCCTCCCGCCGCGATGCGGAAACAGCGGACCGCTCCGCCGCAGGACGACCGGCCCGCGCCGTCTCTGGGCCGCCGGATCTGGCAGGCCCTCTCCGGTCTCTGGCGACACCCGCGTTAGCGCGCCGCCGCCGGCCGCGAAGGCTATTCCGGCACCGCCTCGCCGGTGCCGCCCGCCGCGGCGGGGAAGTCCCGCAGCTTGGGAAGCCCGTCCTTCATCGGCAGCACCGTTTCGGCGTAGTTCAGATGGACGGCCGGCTTGAAGGCCAGGGTCGGGATCATCGCGGCGTAGACGTCGACGAGGCCGAGGCTCGGGTGGCCGACCATGACATGGCCGCCGCACGTCGTGCAGAATCGCCGCTCGCTCATCGCGGTCTTCATGAACCGGCCGAGGAGCTCCGCCCCCTTCGTGACCCTCACGTTCTCCGGCTTCCACAGCGTGAAGGCGTTCACCGGCCCGCCCGAATAGGATCGGCAGGAGCTGCAGTGGCAGTACCCCATCTCCAGGGGCACGCCCGTCACCTCGATCGCCACTGCGCCGCAGAAACAGGTCCCCCGATGCGTATCGGCCATGCGTCTCCCCTTTGTCGCGTCCCGTGTCGTTGTTGGTGACTCGTCCGTCGGGACCGGATGCTAGCCGACGAGCGCCGTGAAGGCGAAGTCGGACTCGAAGCCGCCGGCGACGATCCGGTTCGGGCCGGGCCTCAGCTCCGCCACGTCGGCGCGGAAATGCGAGCCGATCGGCTCGTCGTTGACCAACGTCCCCAGCGCGCTGTCCAGGTCGCGGACGACGAGCCGGCCGTGCGCGCTGTCGATCACGAAATGCTGGCGCGACAGGCGGAAGGGGTTCTGGTCGTCGAGCAGGAGGTCCGGCGCCCGGCGCGGCGCCTTCTCGCCGGGCCGGGGCCGGCGGCCGACGATGAAGGGAAACTGATCGACCTGGACGGGGTGCGGGCCGATCTGCTCGCGCAGCGCGGCCGTGTCCGCGGCGAGCTGGAGCCGAAGCGGCCCATCGGCCGCCGGCGCGTCGCGAGTCTCGGCCGCGGCGATGGCTCGCGGGAGGTCGTCGGCGACCTTGTCCTCGATCTCGCGCAGCCGCACGCTCAGCCGCAGCATGAGCTCCGCCGCCATCGCGGGATCGGCGCTGACGCGTTCGAAGAACTCCGGAACGCTGAACTGCTCGGCCTCGACCGTCGTGGCGGCGCGCGCCGTGGCGTTGCGCGGGCGCCGCTCGATCACGCCCATCTCGCCGACGAACTGGCCGGCGAGGACGCTGCCGAGAACGATGCTGACGTCGCCGACCTCGCGCAGCACCTCCACCGAGCCGCTGTCGATCCGCAGCACGCAGTCGCTCGGATCGCCTTGCCGAAACAGGATCTCGCCCCGCCTGAACTGCCGCCGCATCGCCCGCTCCACGATCGCCGGCCGCCACTATAGCGTCAGGCGCCCGCCGGCGAAACGGCGCGCGCCGGGGCGGCATGGAGTTGCGGACCTCGGGGGTCAGGCGGCGCGCCTCCGTCAGGCAACCCGCTTTTCGGTCCGCCGCACCTGCCTGGCCACTTTGAGCACGGTCTTGGGGTGCCGGTCGATGACGTGGAGCAGAAGAAGCGATGCCTCGGTCGGCGCGCGCTGTCCTTGCTCCCACTTGCGATAGGTGGCGAGAGGAACGCCGAACGTGCGCGAGAAATCCTCCTGGCTGAGCCCGGTCTTCTCGCGCACGCCCTTGACGTCGAGAGGCGCGATGGTGGTGACCTTGACCACGTGGCCGGGCTCGCCGCGGATATCGGCAAGGGCGTCCCGGACGCCCTCCATGAGCTGTGCAAATGCCTTCTTGTTCATCGCGTTCTCCTGGATCGAAACTCGCCTTTTATCGCGGCGACGGCCCTGCGGAGTTCATTGCACTGAGCGTCAGTCAGATCAGTCCGGACGTTCTTCGCGTAGATCATGAATAGATAAACAGGGTTGTTGTCGTCGAAGTAGTAGTAGATCACCCGCGCCCCGCCGCTCTTGCCGCGTCCAGGCAGAGCGACCCTGATCTTGCGGACGCCGCCGGTTCCTTTGACGACATCGCCGCTTTCGGGGTTCCGGGCGATGACGTCCAAGGCTCCAGCCAGTTCTTCATCGCTCATCAACTTTGCCGCGGCCCGTTCGAAGGCAGCGGTGTGGAGAAGCGTCTGCATGATATAACCCAGAGGGTTACTACGTCAAGAGCGATTATAACCCATTGGGTTATATCCGGCCGCAACCGCTATAGTATTCGCACAAGTTCGCGAGTCGAATCAATTACTTGCAGGAGACTGGGATTACCGACGTGCGTTCTTCGTACCCTTGCAATCCTTCGCCCTACACGATCCCCCGATCGTCGTACCGGAGCTTCGGCATCGGCGTCTCCCGCGCCTCCCTCAGCCCCATCGCCAGGTAGCGGAAGGCGTCGGCGCCGTGGCTCGCCCAGTCGTGCAGCGGGCGGTCGCGGAAGGTCTGCAGCCGCGCGTCCCATTCGCAGCGGTAGTGGCGCAGCGCCTCGAGCCCGCGCGCGCAGGCCGCCGCGTCGAACCAGCAGCGCGCGCCAGCAGCAGCCGCGCGGCGCCGATCCCGTCCTCCAGCCGGTGCGCGTCGAGCACGCGCGGCCGGAAGCCGAGCGCGGTCAGCGTCTCCACCCGCGTCTTGCCGCTGCCCAGCTCCTGCACGCGCGCGTCGTGCGGCAGGATGTGGTCGCCATAGAGGTAGCCGCGCCGCTGCAGCTCGCGCGCATAGTGGTCGAGCCCGGCGCCGGCATGCTCGTAGTAGTCGATCAGCCGGATCTCGCGCCCGGCGAGCTGGCAGAACCAGATCGCCGTGGCGTCGCCGACCCCGAGGTCCCAGGCCGTGTGCACCGGCAGGCCCGGCTCGCAGGCCACGCGCGCGATGCGCCCGCCGGCCTCGGCCGCGGCGATCTCCGCCGCGTAGTAGGCGCCGCGGATGGCGGCGTCGAAGGAGCATTCGAATTCCTGCCTGTATTCCGCCTCGCTCATCGTCTGTTTCGCCGCCGCCAGCTCGGCCGCCGGGAGCACGCCGGTCTCGCCGGCGCGGAACAGCGCCGCGCGCCAGCCCGGCGCCGCCTTCGCCTGCTCGTAGAGCCGCCAGAAGCCGTTGCGCCCCAGCGGCGTGCCGATGAAGATCGCCCAGCCCTGGCGGTCGGCCAGCGCCGGCCGGATCACCTCGCTCCAGGCCCGCGGGTCCATCTGCGCGTACTCGTCGAGCACCACCCCGTCGAAATAGAGCCCGCGCAGGCTGTCCGGATCGTCGGCGCCGTAGAGGCTGATGCGCGCCCCGTTCGGCAGGTCGCAGCGCAGCTCGGTCTCGTGGAAGCGCGCGCCGGCGATGTCCCGCGCATAGTGCTTGAGATAGTCCCAGACGACCGCCTTGGCCTGCCGGTAGAGCGGCGCCACATAGGCGAAGCGCGGCGCCCGCGCGGTCGCCGCCGCCGCGCCGCGCAGCAGCTCCATCACCGCGAACACCGTCTTGCCGAAGCGCCGGTGTGCCACCACCACCTTGAAGCGCGCCGGATCGGCATGCAGCGCCGCCTGTCCCGGCCGCGCCCGGTAGCCGAAGGGCTCGCCCGGCAGCGGCGCCGGGTCCGGCTCCGGCGACCCGAACCGGCATCCCTGACGCGTCCGCCCCACCCACGGTCGCCCGCGCGCATGAATCATCGTCCGCTCTCCCTCTGTGAATAGGTTCCTGTCCGGGCGTCGGCCCGCCCCGCGATGCATCGCCCCGACGAAAGCCGGAGCCCAGGTCCGGAAAGCGGCGGCGGACCCGGCTGCCGACCGGCGGCTGCCGCGGTCGACGGGCGGAGCCCCGCCTTCCCCGCCGCCGCGCCGGCCGTGGTAGTCATTCCCCCGGCGCGGGCGGCCCGATATTCTCCCCGCACCCTCCGGCCAGAGGATCGCGCAGGTGGTGATCAGACAGCTGCAATACCTGACGGCGCTCGCGCGCGAGGAGCATTTCGGCCGCGCGGCCGCCGCCTGCCACGTCTCGCAGCCGACGCTCTCGGCGGCGATCCGTCAGCTCGAGAAGGATCTCGGCGTGCCCATCGTCGAGCGCGGCCAGCGCTTCAAGGGGCTGACGGCCGAGGGCAAGCGCGTGCTGGAGTGGGCGCACCGCATCCTCGCCGATTGCGACGCCCTGCAGCAGGATCTGAGCCAGGCGCGCGACGGGCTCACCGGCCGTCTGCGCCTCGGCGTGATCCCGACGGCGCTGCCCGCGGTGTCGCTGGTCACCGCGCCGTTCTGCGCGGCCCATCCCGGCGTCTCCATCACCATTCTCTCGCAGTCGTCGATCGAGATTCAGCGCTGCCTCGATGCCTTCGAGATCGACATCGGCATGACCTATCTCGACAACGAGCCGCTCATCAACGTGCGCGCGGAACCGCTCTATCGCGAGCGCTACGTCCTGCTCACCGCGGCCACCGGCCCGTTCGCCAGGCGCAAGACGCTGCGCTGGGTCGAGGCCGCCGCCGTGCCGCTCTGCCTGCTGACGCCGGACATGCAGAACCGCCGCATCCTCAACGGCATCTTCCGCTCGGTGAACCGCGCGCCGGCGCCGGCGATCGAGACCAATTCGGTGCTCACGCTCTGCTCGCATGTGCGCGACGGCCACTGGTCGAGCGTGATGCCGCGCACCTTCCTGCACATCTTCGGCGTGCCGACCGGCATGCGGGCGATTCCGCTCGTCGAGCCGTCGCCGACCCACGAGATCGGGCTCGTGATCGCCGACCGCGAGCCTGCGCCGCCCATCGCCCAGGCCCTCATGCAGGCCGCGCGCAAGCAGAAGCTGCAGGCGATCCTCGACAAGCCGGTCGGCGGGCGGCGCGGCTGATGATAGGTATTTTCTATCAAACGATCCGAATAAACGATTTGATCTGCAAGAACCTTTAAGCAATGATCCGGCCGGAGATTAGGTTCGTGGCCCCGATCATGTCACAACACGCCTCCTGGGATGAGGGGACGGCGCGCGCGCTCATCGCCGAGCGGGCGGCGCTGCCGGGCGCCCTGTTGCCCATCCTGCACGCGCTCCAGGAGCAGTTCGGCTATGTCGACGCCCGGGCCGTCCCGCTGGTGGCCGAGGCCCTCAATCTCAGCCGCGCCGAGGTCCACGGCGTCCTTACCTTTTATCATGACTTCCGGCAGGCGCCGCCGGGCCGCCACGTCGTGCGCGTCTGCCGCGCCGAGGCCTGCCAGAGCATGGGCAGCGACCGCCTGGCCGAGCACGTGAAGGCGCGGCTCGGCATCGATTTCCACCAGACCTCGCCCGACGGCCGCTTCACCCTGGAGCCGGTGTTCTGCCTCGGCGATTGCGCCTGCTCGCCGGCCCTCATGCTCGACGGCAAGCTGCATGGCCGCGTCGATGCCGCCGCCTTCGACCGCTTGATCGCGAGCGAGGAGGGCCGATGACCGTGCGCGTCTTCGTGCCGCGCGACGCCGCCGCCCTCTCCGTCGGCGCCCACGCGGTGGCGGAGGCCGTGCGCCGCGCCGCCGAGTCGCGCGGCGTCGAGATCGCGCTCGTGCGCAACGGCTCGCGCGGCCTGTTCTGGCTGGAGCCGCTGCTCGAGGTCGAGACCCAGGCCGGCCGCATCGCCTTCGGCCCGGTGAGAGCCGAGGATGTCGATCTGCTGTTCGACGCCGGCTTCCGCCCCGTCACCGATCACCCGCTCTGCCTCGGGCTCACGGAAGAAATTCCCTACCTGAAGCGCCAGGAGCGGCTCACCTTCGCGCGCTGCGGCATCACCGATCCGCTCTCGCTCGCCGAATACCGCGCCCACGGCGGCTATCGCGGCCTCGCGCGCGCCCTCGCCATGCCCGGCGAGGCCGTCGTCGAGGAGGTCGTCCAGTCCGGCCTGCGCGGCCGCGGCGGCGCCGGCTTTCCCACGGGCATCAAGTGGAAGACGGTGCTGGGGGCCAGCGCCGACCGGAAATACATCGTCTGCAACGCCGACGAAGGCGACAGCGGCACCTACGCCGACCGCATGATCATGGAGGGCGATCCCTTCGTGCTCATCGAGGGCATGACGATCGCCGGCCTCGCCGTCGGCGCCACCGAAGGCTACGTCTACATCCGCTCCGAATATCCGCACGCCTTCCGCCAGATGACGCGCGCCGTCGAGATCGCGCGCGCCGCCGGCTGGCTCGGCGCCGACGTCCATGGCAGCGGCAAGGCCTTCGACCTCCACCTGCGCCTCGGCGCCGGGGCCTATATCTGCGGCGAGGAGACCTCCTTGCTGGAGAGCCTCGAGGGCAAGCGCGGCGTGATCCGCTACAAGCCGCCGTTGCCGGCCCACAAGGGCCTGTTCGGCCGCCCGACCGTGATCAACAACGTGATCTCGCTGGCGACCGTGCCGATCATCCTCGACAAGGGCGCCGCCTTCTACCGCGACTTCGGCATGGGCCGCTCGCGCGGCACCCTGCCGTTCCAGCTCGCCGGCAACGTCAAGCGCGGCGGCCTAGTCGAGAAGGCCTTCGGCCTCACCCTGCGCGAGCTGATCGACGATTATGGCGGCGGCACCGCCACCGGCCGCCCGCTGCGCGCGGTGCAGGTCGGCGGCCCGCTCGGCGCCTACTTCCCGGACAGCCTGCTCGACCTGCCGCTCGACTACGAGGCCTTCGCCGCCCAGAAGGGCATGGTCGGCCATGGCGGCGTGGTCGTGTTCGACGATCATGTCGACCTCGCGCGCCAAGCCCGCTTCGCCATGGAGTTCTGCGCCATCGAATCCTGCGGCAAGTGCACGCCCTGCCGCATCGGCTCGACGCGCGGCGTCGAGGTGATCGACCGCATCATCGCCGGCCGGAACCGCGGCGCGAACCTCGCGCTGCTCGACGACCTCTGCGCCACCATGCTCGACGGCTCCCTCTGCGCCCTCGGCGGCCTGACGCCGCTGCCCGTGCAGAGCGCCGTGAAACACTTCCCGGAAGACTTCGATCGTCCGGCCCCGCGGATCGCGGCGGAGTAGCCCATGCATCGCGCCTCTACCCTCAACGCCGAGCAGCCAATTTTGGCACGCGGAGGCGCGGAGACGCGGAGGGCATTGCTTGCAGGAGACTGGGATTGCCGACCTGCGTCCTTCGACAAGCTCAGGATGAGGGGTTTTCTTCGTGCCAGTAAAATTGCCCCTCATCCTGAGCTTGTCGAAGGACGCGGGATGGTTCTGCAGAGATATGTGCATGCGATAGCGGTTTTCGCCGGGGTGACACCTCGAGCTGACAATCATCGAGACTCGTTGACCTCCGCGTCTCCGCGTCTCCGCGTGCAAAAAACAGCGCGCGGTGCGGCACGACGCCGAGGACGACCGCCCGGACCGAGTTGGGAGTAATAGCCTCATGCCCCTGATCAAGGAACTCGACTACGGCACGCCCGCCAAGATCGCGACCCAGCTGGTGACGCTGGAGATCGACGGCCAGCCCGTCACCGTGCCCGCGGGCACGTCGATCATGCGCGCGGCGGCCGAGGTCGGCACCAAGGTGCCGAAGCTCTGCGCCACCGACAGCCTGGAGGCCTTCGGCTCCTGCCGCCTCTGCCTGGTCGAGATCGAGGGCCGCCGCGGCACGCCCGCCTCCTGCACCACGCCGGTCGAGCCCGGCATGAAGGTGCACACGCAGACGGCGAAGCTCGCGCGCCTGCGCCGCAACGTGATGGAACTCTATATTTCCGACCATCCCCTGGACTGCCTGACCTGCGCCGCCAACGGCGATTGCGAGCTGCAGGACATGGCCGGCGCGGTCGGCCTGCGCGAGGTGCGCTACGGCTATGACGGCGCCAACCACCTGACCTCGGAGAAGGACGCCTCCAACCCGTACTTCACCTTCGATCCCGCGAAATGCATCGTATGCTCGCGCTGCGTGCGCGCCTGCGAGGAGGTGCAGGGCACCTTCGCGCTCACGATCGACGGGCGCGGCTTCGAATCGAAGGTATCTGCCGGCCAGGACGAGGATTTCCTCGATTCCGAATGCGTCTCCTGCGGCGCCTGCGTGCAGGCCTGCCCGACCGCGACACTGATGGAGAAGTCGGTGATCGAGCTGGGCCAGGCCGAGCACAGCGTCGTCACCACCTGCGCCTATTGCGGCGTCGGCTGCTCCTTCAAGGCGGAGATGAAGGGCGCGGAGGTCGCGCGCATGGTCCCCTACAAGGACGGCAAGGCCAACCACGGCCATTCCTGCGTGAAGGGCCGCTTCGCCTGGGGCTACGCCACCCACAAGGACCGCATCACCAAGCCGATGATCCGCGCCAAGATCACCGATCCCTGGCGCGAGGTGACGTGGGAGGAAGCGATTTCCCACGCCGCATCCGAATTCCGCCGCATCCAGGCCAAGCACGGCAAGGATTCCATCGGCGGCATCACCTCGTCGCGCTGCACCAACGAGGAGACCTACCTGGTGCAGAAGCTGATCCGCGCCGGCTTCGGCAACAACAACGTCGACACCTGCGCGCGCGTCTGCCACTCGCCGACCGGCTACGGCCTGAAGACCACGCTCGGCACCTCCGCCGGCACCCAGGATTTCGACTCCGTCCTGGAGGCCGACGTCATCCTGGTGATCGGCGCCAACCCGACCGACGCCCATCCCGTGTTCGCCTCGCGCATGAAGAAGCGGCTGCGCGAGGGCGCGAAGCTCATCGTCATCGATCCGCGCGCGATCGACCTGGTGCGCACGCCGCATGTGCAGGCCCAGTACCATCTGCAGCTGCTGCCCGGCGCCAACGTCGCCGTCGTCAATGCGCTCGCCCACGTCATCGTCACCGAAGGGCTGATCGACGAAAAGTATGTTGCCGAACGCTGCGAGCCCGGCGACTTCGAGTCCTGGCGCGCCTTCATCGCGCAGGAGCGCAATGCGCCCGAGGCCGTCGAGTCCGTGACCGGCGTGCCGGCGGCGGAGCTGCGCGCAGCGGCCAGGCTCTACGCCACCGGCGGCAACGCCGCCATCTACTACGGCCTCGGCGTCACCGAGCACAGCCAGGGCTCCACCACGGTCATGGCCATGGCCAACCTGGCGATGGCGACCGGCAATATCGGCCGTGTCGGCTGCGGCATCAATCCGCTGCGCGGCCAGAACAACGTGCAGGGCTCTTGCGACATGGGCTCCTTCCCGCACGAGTTCTCCGGCTATCGCCACGTCTCCGAGGACGCCACGCGCGAGCTGTTCGAGCGCGCCTGGAACGTGCATCTGGAGGGCGAGCCCGGCCTGCGCATCCCCAACATGCTGGACGCCGCGATCGACGGCAGCTTCAAGGGCCTCTACGTCCAGGGCGAGGACATCGCTCAGTCCGACCCCGATACCCAGCATGTGACCGACGGCCTCCGGGCCATGGAATGCGTCGTCATCCAGGACATCTTCCTGAACGAGACCGCCAATTACGCCCACATCTTCCTGCCGGGCTCGTCCTTCCTCGAGAAGGATGGCACCTTCACCAACGCCGAGCGCCGCATCAGCCGCGTGCGCAAGGCGATGCCGCCGATGGCCGGCATGGCCGACTGGGAAGTGACGATGGCGCTCTCCAACGCCCTCGGCTATCCCATGGCCTACACGCATCCCTCGGAGATCATGGACGAGATCGCGCGGGTGACTCCGACCTTCGCCGGCGTCAGCTACGCCAAGATCGAGGAGCTCGGCAGCGTGCAGTGGCCCTGCAACGAAAAGGCGCCGACGGGCACGCCGATCATGCATGTCGACCGCTTCGTGCGCGGCAAGGGCAAGTTCATGATCACCGAGTTCGTGCCGACGGACGAGCGCACCACGCCGCGCTTCCCGCTCATCCTCACCACCGGCCGCATCCTCTCGCAGTACAATGTCGGCCAGCAGACGCGGCGCACCGCGAACAACGTCTGGCACGACGAGGACGTGCTGGAGATCCATCCCTTCGATGCCGAGCAGCGCGGCATCCGCGACGGCGACGTGGTGGCGCTCGCCAGCCGCGCCGGCGAGACGACGCTGCGCGCGCAGGTCTCCGAGCGCATGCAGCCCGGCGTCGTCTACACCACCTTCCACTTCGCCGGCAGCGGCGTGAACGTGGTGACCACGGAGTATTCGGACTGGGCCACCAACTGCCCGGAATACAAGGTCACGGCCGTGCAGGTGCGGCTCACCAACCATCCGTCGGAATGGCAGGAGCAGTATCGCCGCGACAGCATCGATCTCCGCCGGATGGCAACAGCAGCCGCCGAATGAACGCGCTGCCGCCCGTGAACCTGCCGGTGATCGCGCGTTCGACCAGCGTGGCGAGCGCCGAGCGGGTCCTGCCCAACGGGGCCGTCGCCTCGATCACGGAGGTCATCGCCGAGGAGGTGCCGGTCGCGCTCGTCTACAACAACATCAGCCATGCCGTGATGATGGCGACGCCCGCCGACCTCAGGGATTTCGGGCTCGGCTTCAGCCTCAGCGAGGGCATCCTCGCCGGCAGGGACGAGTTGATGGACATCGGCACCGCCGAGAGCGAGGCCGGCATCGAGGTCCGGATGGCCATCGCCGTCGGGCGCTTCCGCCTGCTGCGCGAGCGCCGGCGCACCCTGGCCGGCCGCACCGGCTGCGGCATCTGCGGCGTGGAAAGCCTGGAGCAGGCGATCCGCCCCGTGCCGGCCGTCACGGCGGCCACCACGATCCCGGTCGATGCCGTCTACGCCGCGCTGGCCGAGCTGCCGCGGCGCCAGGCCGTCAACCAGCTCACCCGCTCGGTGCACGCCGCCGCCTGGGTCGACCCGTCCGGCCGGATCCAGCTCGTGCGCGAGGATGTCGGCCGCCACAACGCCCTCGACAAGCTGATCGGCGCCATGGCCTGGCGCGGCCTCGATGCCGCCGCGGGCTTCGCCCTCATCACCAGCCGCTGCAGCGTCGAGATGGTGCAGAAGGCGGCCGCCGTCGGCATCCCCGTGCTCGTCGCCATCTCCGCGCCGACCGCGCTCGCGCGCCGCCTGGCGGAAGGCTGCGGCCTCACGCTCGTGGCCCTGGCGCGCCCCGACAGCGTCCTCGTCGTCACCCATCCGCAACGCATCGCCGGCAAGTCATGAAGACCGAGCGCCTGGTCCACATGGCCAACCAGATCGCCGATTTCTTCGCCGCCTATCCGCGCGAGGAGGCGGTCGCCGGCGTCGCCGACCACCTGAAGAAGTTCTGGGATCCCCGCATGCGGACGGCGCTCGTCGCCCATGTAAAGGCCGGAGGCGCCGGACTGCGGGATCTCGTGACGGCCGCGGTCGCGAAAATGGAAGCGCCGCCGGGATAGTCGCCGCCGCCCTCGCCGCATTTGCGTTCCGCCGCCGCTGCTGGCATCGTTGTCGCCATGGTCAGCGTCGTCGCCTTCCTCTGCGCCCTGTCGGTCAGCCCGGCCGACTGCGACCGCGCCTCGGCCGTCGACGTCATCACCTTCCCGGAGGCGGCCGCGGAGACGCTGTGCCTGCATGACGCGCAGGCCACCCTGGCCACTCTGGCCATCCACGCCGACGCCGACCATCGCTGGATCGTGAAGTGCGGCGGCGACGGCGCGGCGCCACACCCTCGCCCCTGACCGGAACCGGCTCGGCGCCGATCCAGCCCGTCGGCAGGTCCTCGATGCGGATCGGCGGCGTGCGCACGCGCCTGCCCGTCGCCATGCGGCCTATCTGATGATACCCCGGTACACGATCCGTTGGGCGATCATCAAAGTCAGGGAGGCCTGATCGGGCGCCACGCAACGTCTATGCCGGAGCGCGTCAAGGATCGTTCTCGTCCAACCGGTCGTCGATGATGCTCACCGTTTCGTCGATGTCCGCGTTGGACATGCCGAGGTCCCGGGCGATCGACTGCACCAGGACATCGACCCGTTCGATGAACGGCGCGCCGGCGGCAACGGCCCGGGCGGCGGACGACGGCTTCAGCAGACTCTCGGCCGCCTTGGCGTACTTCTCGAACGGCACCCCGTCCGCCGGGTCGGCGCCCAGGCGCTGCGCCAGCTGGCTGACGAATGCGTATATGGATTCGGATTTCGCGAGGTCGGCGTGCACCGCATCCCGGATCGACCGGGGTTCGCCCCGCGTGATGCAGCGGTAGTTGCCGGTCAGCAGCATGCTCCATTTCGCCAGCGGCACGAACACCGAGTCGTGGACGCGCAGCTTGACGGGCACGTCCTTGCCGTCGAGCCGCACCGCGTCGATATCGCCTTCGAGCCGCCGCAGAATTTCGGTCGCCTCGGCGTCGCCGAACCGGGCCGCCTTGAAATTCGTCGGCAGGCCCACGTGAAGCACGTTCGCCTTTTCCTCGGGCGGCCGGAAAGCCTGCGGATCGGGGCTGCACAGCGTCATCAGGTCGGGGTCGAACCGGTCCCAGACCGAGGCATCGGTATAGCTGACCGCCAGCTTGCTCGTATCGAGCCCCGGAATCCGCTTCAGAAACGTCGGCGGCGGCATGTTCATGATCGACAGGCAGGGAATGCGTTCTTCGGCGATGCGGATCAGCGCCGTGCGGATGGAGTGGTGCGCGTACTGGGGCTCCTGCATGGCGAGCCCCACCAGATCGTAGCCCGCGGCGACGATCTCTTGCGGAACGCGGGCGGTGAGGCGCCCGGGCAGATCGTTCGAGCGTATGGCTCGGTGCTTATCCTCGCCCTTCAGCCTGATCCGGACCTCCGTGCCGTCCGCGTTGATCAAGTCGGCGGTCTGCCTGCGGCAGACCAGCGTCACGTCGTGCCCGGCCATCAGCAGCTTCGTGCCGAGAAGCGCGCCGTAGGACGCGCCAAAAACAAGAACGTTGCAGGCCATGCTCTCGTGCTCCCCGATGACAGCCTCGCATGGAGACTATCAGCATTTGGGTTCGATCTGTCACGCCGGTCTGCATCCTTCGTGCCGCGAGCCGGCACGAGGCAAGTCGCTTGGGGCTAGCCCCGGCCGCCTCTTTCAAGCAATCCGAGCGCGTGGCGCAGCGCATCCGCCGCCGCCTTGCGCTCGTCGTCGGACATGCGGTCGGCGTCGAGTTTCAGCTGCAGATGCCCCGTGGCGGCCTCCTCCGCGTCCCGCTTCAGCCCGACCACGGCGTAGGTCGCGACCGGCTGCGCGATGCCTTTGACCTGCAGGCGGCCGCGCTCCTCGCAGCGGACGTCGTCCTTCACCTGCGCGTAGGTTTCGAACGAGATCAGCACGGAGCCCGGCGGCGCTTCGCGCTCGAGCCGCGATGCGAGATTCACCGTTCCGCCAACCATCGTGTAGTCCATGCGGTCTTCGCTGCCGAAATTTCCCACGGTGCAATAGCCGGTGTGAATGCCGATCCGGCAGCGCAATGGCGACTCGATGATGCCGCCGTTGCGCCATTCCTCGGCCAGTTCGCCGACGCGTTGCTGCATGGCGGTCGCCATCTGGACGCAGGCCAGCGCATCTTCCTTCACGCCCCGCGTCGCCGGATCGCCGAAGAACATGACGATGGCGTCGCCGACGTACTTGTCGATCGTTGCGCCGTATTGCAGCGCGATCTTCGACATTTCGGTGAGATAGTGGTTGAGGAGCTGCGTGAGGTCTTCCGACTCCATCTTGTCGGTGATCTCGGCGAAGCCGACGAGATCGGAGAAGCAGACGGTGAGCTTCTTGCGCTTGCTGACGATCTTGACATCCTGCTGGCCGGTGAAGATCGAATCGTAGACTTGCGGCGCCAGGTATTTTGCAAGCTTGGACGACAAGGCCGTCAGCGCTGCGGACTTCTCGGTGAGGTCCTGCTCGCGCTGCTTGAGCTCGGTGATGTCGGAATAGACCGCGACGGTACCGCCGTCCTCGGTGCGGCGCTCGCTGACCATCACCCAACGGCCGTCGCCGCGCCGGTGCACCTGCGGCTCGCCCGGATCGCGATGCTGCCTCAGCCGTTCCGCAATCCATTCCTCGACGCGGCCTTCCGCATCCCTGACGTAACCGCGCTCGGCGGCCCGGCGGATGATGCTCTCGAATGTCGTGCCGACGCTCAGGTCGATGTCGAAGCCGGGGTAGAGGATGTTGCGGTAACGCGAGTTGCAGATGACCAGCCGGTCCTCCCCATCATAACAGACGAAGCCTTCGGAAATGCTCTCGATCGCCTCGGCGAGCCGTCGCTCGCTGCGCAGCCGGGCCTGCTCCGCGCGGCGCAGCGGCGTGATGTCGTAGAGCCAGGCGATCCGCTTGCCGCCGGAGAATGCGACGTGACCGCCGCGATAGGCGACCTGTACGTACGAGATCAGCAGGCTGAGGAACTCGTCCTGCTTGGTCTTCCAGACCACCTCTTCGTTGAGAAGCTGACCGCCGCGCTGGTGCAGCAGATCGATGATTCGGTCGCGATGGCCGAGATCGCGCCAGAAGTTCCGGGTGTCGAAACGGTGCAGCTCATCCTTCTCGTAGCCGAGCAGCTCCCGCAGCCGCCAGTTATGGAACAAGATCCGCCCGTCTTCGTCGACGACAGCGAGGCCGGCGGGGCAGAAGTCCAGAAGTTCACGAAGCTGGCGCTCCTGCTCGGCGAGCTGCGCCTGGTGCTCGGCCAGCGCGCTGATGTCGTAGAGCCAGGCGATCCGCTTGCCGCCGACGAAACTGACATAGCCGCCGCGGTAGGCGACCTGCACGTATGACATGAGGAGGTGAACCAACGTGCCCTTCTTGGTCCGCCACGTCACCTGCTCGTTCAGGATCTGGCCGCCTTGGTCCCGCAGCCTGTCGATGATGCGCGCCCGCTGCTCGAGGTCGTGCCAATGCATGCGGGTGTCGCAGAGGTCGAGTTCCTCCTTGCTGTATCCCAGAATCTCGCGCAGCCGCGCGTTGTGGAACAGCAGGCGGCCGTCTTCATCAACCACCAGCAGCGCCGCTGGGCAGAACTCGAGAATCTCGCGAAATTGGCGCTCGTGCTCGGCCGCCTCGACTCCCGGAGCGCTGCCGCCGTTGGGCGGCGCCGGTCGGTTTGGTGTCTCGGAAGACATGCGGTTTCCGCAGGGACTGTCCCGGCAAACGCTAGCATCGAAGCCGGAAGAATTCGAGGGCGGAACCGCGCCCGGCACGGTCCGCTGATGCCGATGCCCGGTTTCCGGACATCCGCGACGGCAAGGTGACGAAGGGCTCGGCCTTCTTCGACCGCATCGCGTTCAACGATCTCCGGCAGCGCGTCGGCCCGGCTGGTCCACAAAAAAGGGGCCGCCGGCGCAGCCGCACGACCCCATCCCATAATTTCCGCAGTTTAGCCAATCCCGCCGCGGCCTGTCAAGGCAAATAAGGTAAGACGAGCGTCATCCCGCTCCTCGGCCGTCATCCGGCGAAAGCCGGGGTCCATATTCCAGAGGCCCAGGACTACGGGCCCCGGCTTTCGGCCCTATCGGATTCACACATCTCCGCAGAACCATCCTGCGTCCTTCGACAAGCTCAGGATGAGGGAAAATCTTACTGGCACAAAGAAAGGCCCTCATCCTGAGCTTGTCGAAGGACGCACGTCGGCAATCCCAGTCTTCTGCAAGCAATTGATTCGACCCGCGAACTTGCGTGAACACGCTGGGGTGACAATGCTGCTTGCCGGCGATTGGCGGTTTTACGCATCTTTTCCATTTTACGCTTGTATTCCTCTTATATTCTAAGCACAATAACCGCTTTCCACCATCGCGACCGGAAGCGACCGGGTGACACGGGAACGGCGGATCGCGGCCGACCGGCGACGAGGGCCGGTCACCGGCGCGGCGTGACCGTCGTTTCCCAGTACAGCTTCGTGAAGTCGTCGACCAACACCCCGACGCGCACCTGCCAGGGCCCGGCGACCCACAGCGGCAAGCCCGAGACGCGGTACCGGCCCGGCGCAACGTATCGCGCCCGGTAGGTTTCCGCTTCGATGCCGGCCGCGGGCGCGGCAATGCGGATCTCGACGTCCTTGGGCTCGGTCGGCGTCCCCCGGTTCGGGCGGAGCACGATCTCGGCGTTGTTGTCGCCGATTCGCCCGGGAACGACGGTCAGCTCGACCGCATAGCGGTCCCCGGACAAGCGGACCTGCAACCCCGCCGGCGGCGGCGGCCCCAGCGACAGGCCCGCGGCCAGCGCCACCGCCAGCACGGCCACGGCGAGATCGAGTCCGAGGATCGCGCCCAGCCTTCGGCGCATGCGCGCGGAACCCGAAAGCGCCGGGCGCGTGAGCCATGCCCGGTTGACCAGCGCGACGACGAGCATGACGCCGACGGCGGCGAGCTTGGCCGACAATCGAAGCCCGTAGTCGCTCTCCCAGAGGTCAGCGAGTCTCGGCAACAGAAGCCAGGCCATGGCCGTTCCGCTGCCCAGCACGCCGCACACGGCGCATGCGCCGTAGGTCTGGAATCGCCGGAACAGGCCGGCGGTCTGGGGCCCGGCGTCCCTCGCCAGCGCCAGGCGCAGCGGACCGATGGCGCCGATCCACAGCGCCGCGGCCAGGCCGTGTCCGCACATCAGCGCCTGTCCGAACCCATCGGGCAATGCCGTCAGCACATGCCCGCTCGCCGCCAGCGTCGCCAGCGACAGCAATGCGCCGGCGAGGCGCGCGAGGGGGCGGAGAGTGATCGGCAGCGACAGCGACAGGAGCCCGATCGACGTCGCCGCCTGCAGCCACGCCGTCGGAGCGGCGGCCGCGGCGCGCCAGGCATCGATCGCGAGGAGGTTCCCGGGCTCCAGGCCCGCGCGCAAGGCGCCGTCGGCTCCCGCCAGCAGCAGGTGCGCGACGAAGGCGGCGGCGGCAAGACGGCGAACGGCGCCGTCCAGAGCCGGCCGCAGCCATGGCGGCGGCGACAGCAGGATACGGAACAGGGCAACGCCGACGGCGAGCAGCAGCGTGACGCGCGAGAGGGCGCGCAGCGCCACGACCGCCCAGGTCGAGACCGCGATGCGTGGCGCCGCGCCGGGTGACGGCGCCGGAGTCGCGGCGCCGACCGCAAAGGTGAAAGCGCCGCCGACGACGTGACCGTCGAGCGAGTTGACGCGCCAGCTCAGGAGATAGCGGCCGTCCGGCAGCCCGTCGCCGAGCGGCAGGCGCACGCGGCCGTCGGCGCTGACCGGCGGGTCCGCCGGCGTGAGATCGGCGCCTTCCGCGTCGAAGATCCGCAGCGCCAGCACCTGCACCGGCTCATTGAAGCGCAGTTCGATCGAATCGGGCGGTGCGGCGACGGTGCCGGCGGCGGCGGGATCGCTGGACAGCAGCACCGCATGCGCCCGCGCCTCGCCGCCGGCCAGCGCCATCGGCAAGGCGAGCAGGAGCATGAGCATGATCGCGTCGGCGCGCGGCACGAGCGCGGCCGACGCGGACGGGAGCCATCGGCTCCCGTCCGCTCGTTGCAACCCGAGATTCACTCGGCCTTCTTCTCGATGATCGTCAGGCCGGGCGCCGGGTATTCGTAGTCGTCGGCGCTCTTGCCGGGTTCCGGAATCTCGATCCAGCGCTCGGTCGCCGACGGGCCGCATTCCTGGACGACGGGGAGGTAGATCGCCGTCCCCGGCGCGAAGTCGGTGATGCGGACGCGGAAGATGAACTCGTCATAGAAGTTGTCGGGCAGGCTCCCGCCGCTCCAGGCGATCTCCGTCACGCCTTTGGTGACCGGCGATCCGAAGTAGTCGTAGCTCCTGGCATAGTCGCCTTCGGTCAGGGTGACGTCCCAACCCGGCTTCGGCATCGGCTTGGCGACGATGAGGCCTTCGGGGACCTGCACGCGGATGGCCGTCGTCGCGGCCCCTTCGCAGCCGTGGGGCACGCGCAGGACGGCCCTGTAGCTGCTGTTGGCGGCCGCTTCCTCGGCCTCCAGAGTTATGTGGGCGGCGGCCGGTATCGTCGGCCCGGCCGCGGCGGCGAGAGACATCAAGCAAACGTAGAACAAGCGCGACGTGCGCATGGCTTCGCTCCTACGAACGAGGTTCGGGAATTCTGTGGGATGATCGGCGCTACGCCGGGAGGGGCGGGTCGCGGCAGCGTTGCTTCGCGCCGGCATTCGATGGAACGGCCGCCGGCGCGGCCGGACCGATATCGGCGTCGCCGGCCGCCGCCGGGGTCGGAATGTCGGCGGCCGGCGCTCCCGGGAGGGCCGGACCGCCGAAGGCAACGCAGGCGAGGCAGAGCGCCCCTTTGTGGCGGCCGTTCGATCCGTTCTCGCCGTCGGGGTGTTCGCCGTGGGAGGGATGGCCGGCCGCGCCCTCGGGAGCGGCCGGCGGCACGGGTCCGATGGCGCCCGGCCCGCCGAGAGCGAGCGCCGGGCCGACGACGAGCAGCAGCATCAAGACGTAGTGCAGCCGGCAGATCCTTGCCGTGAGTCCTCCCGTCGGCCGCAATATGGCGGCAGGCTCGACGGCCCTCACGGAGGCCTCCCGAAGATGGCGCATGTCCGGGTCTCGAAGATCAGTGCGGAAGCGCTGGCATGATGAAGAGGCCGGGGGAAAAGAGCAAAGCGTTCGAATGCCGCTGGATGCCGGCGCAACGCTCCGCTGAGGGAATCGCGCAAACCCGTCCCCCTCAGCGGGTCGTTGCAGCCCCATCACGGGACCGGCTTGAGCAGGCGGTCGTAGAAAAAGCCGGTCGACGCCCCCAGCGCGGCCCAGAACAGGAGACC
This sequence comes from Dongiaceae bacterium, assembly GCA_050180895.1. Classification (GTDB taxonomy): domain Bacteria; phylum Pseudomonadota; class Alphaproteobacteria; order Dongiales; family Dongiaceae; genus JBGPEQ01. The sequence goes on along the minus strand of JBFXDS010000007.1, from coordinate 30,060 downwards.
GGTGATTGTTCCCGCGACGATGAACTGGTGGGCGATGGACTCCGGCGCCACGCTGCCATGTTCGGCCGGCTGCGGCGCGCCGATGGCATGGGGCAGCACGATCAGGACCAGCCCCGCCAGACACCATACGGCCGTACCGCGCAGAAGGATCATGGCCAGGCCGCCGCCGGTGAGGACGACCGTGCAGATCCACCAGATCTGGCGTTGCAGGAGCGGCGCGGCTTCGGTGCCCGGCACCTCCAGAGGCAACCCCAGGGTCGGCGCGACGATGACGGTGACGAATCCCGCCAATCCCCAGGAGAGTCCGGTGCGCCAGTTCACCGGCCCGCCCCGGAGACGATAGGCGACGACCAGCAGAAGGGCGAATCCGATGCCCGTCAGCACGTCGGCAAGCGTGGTGTAGAACGTGCGATCGAGACCGTCGGCGGGGGCCCAGGCCTCCGCGTCATGGTCATGACCCGCGTGCTCGCCTTCCGTGGCGTCGGCCGGAGCCGCGTCCGCGGGCGCGGCCTCGGCGGCGCCCTCGTAGACTTCTGCGGCGAGGATCACGGGGACGGTCGCGATTTCGTGCACGACGCTGACGAAAATCCCGCTGATCGCTCCTGCGATCAGCGCGACGATGAACAATTGACGAAAGGTATTCATGACGATCGCCCTCAGTGACAGGGGAAGCCGTTCGAATGCCGCGTATCGTGCGCGGCATTGTGAAAGGCGTCGATGTGGGAGAACCCCACCATGAAGACGATGAACGCCCCGAGCAGGGCCGCCAGGGCCACGCCGATCAGCGTGTCCGCTCGCTGTCTTGATCCGGCTACCGCAACGGTTTCCGGGTGAAGTCCGGTTGGTGTTTGCATCGCTCATTCCCTTGGGATCGAGAGGTTGATGGGTGCATGGCCCCATGACCCGGTCGATGCGCGAAGGGAGTGTGCCGCATCCACGGGGATGCGCGCATATGTTGTTTGCGCAGGCGATGAAAAACACGCGAACCGCACTCAGCCACTCCGTCAGGACGCCCCGTCCAGAACAAGGGACTCACGTTGTCGCCGGCAGGTCTCCTGACTCGCGATTTGTCGCCGGACGCCGGCCTTCCCAGTTTCCCAGTGGCTTCGGTGACGCGCGGCTGGTCGCTTACAGTTGCGGGGGCAGTCACGGCTTTGGTCCCGGGAGGGGTTCCGCACCGTGTTCCCTTTTAATCCCCTGAGGTCTCTCCGTTGGGGGCACCTTCGACGCCCGCAGCATGATCTCAGTTTTCGGTACGGGTCAAGGCGCATCGCGCTGCGGGCAGCCCCAGGGACGGTGCCGCGCGGCGCTTCGCATCCGCGCCCTTTCGACGAAGGCGGGCCGGTTCTCGGCCAAGGTCGTTAGATCAGCGTTGGCTGCGCCCCGTGCAGCTATGCCGGTGGCTGGTCATAGGTGATGCCGAATATGGTGTCCGCCAGCCAGCGTTTGAACTCGGGATTGTCGCTGTATTGCTTGAACAGTTCGGTGTCGTCCTTCATCAGGCCGATGATCACCCGCGCCAGCGCCTTGTCGTGTTCGATGCGGGCATTCTGTTTGTCGGAGTTCTGCTTGGCGTTCTGGTAGGCAGTGTCGGCGGCGACCCTCTGCGGAATGTCCTCGGTGATCATGCGCCGGACGCGGTCGGCATCCTGCCAGTCAATGCCGCCGAACTGATCGTTGAACGCCTTGAGGATGTTGGAGAGCCGGTCGAGTTCCGCCTCCCGCCTGCCACCGCCGCCGTCGGTGGGCACCGGCTCGATCTCAGCATCGGCATCCGGAAGCTGAATCTTCTGAGCTGCCCGCTTCTCCACCCGGTAGCTCTCCATGTCGATCGCTTCGAGGATGCCCTTCGACAGATCCTCCTCCTTTGGCGCGGGCAGCTTGGGCACGAGGAAGTTCAGGAAGATCGACAGCTTCTCCCAGCCGGCGTTCGTGTAGGGCAGGATCGAAGCTAGGAAGCCATATGTACGGATGAATGCTTTCGCCTTGCCCTTGAATTCAATCTGGCCGTCCTCGTTCAGGTTCTGGTTGTAGGTCGCAACACAGGCATCGAGGATCGGATCGAGCTTGTCGCGCTCGGCACCGCTGAGGTAGAGCCCGACGAGTTGCTCGATCTGGTCGAGGTCATAGACTTGATAGCCGTCAAGGGTGGCCTTTAGATCGTGCAATTTGTTGGGATCGGTCTCGTCACTCAGGATAGTTGTCCGGTAATACGGCTCAAACGCCTTGCGGATCGTCTCGGTATCGTTCAGGAAGTCGAGAACGAACACGTCGTACTTCTGCGGCCGCGCGCGATTGAGCCGTGACAGCGTTTGCACTGCCTTCACCCCGGCGAGGGGCTTGTCCACATACATCGTGTGCAGGAGCGGCTCATCATAGCCGGTCTGGAACTTGTCCGCGCAGACGAGGAACCGATACGGGTCCTCGGCAATCCGGTCCGGGATATCTTTCGATGGAAATCCGTTGAGCAAGGCTTCGGTGACCTTCGCGCCGCCGTGGTCGTGCTCGCCCGAGAAGGCGACGATGGCGCGGTAGGGGCTCTTGCGCTCATTCAGATAATCACGGATCGCGTGAAAATACTGGACGGCCCTCTCGATGCCGCTGGTCACCACCATCGCCCGGGCCTGCCCGCCGACCTTGTTCAGCGCCAGCACCTGCTCGTGGAAATGGTCGACCATGATCTCGGCCTTGAGCCTGATCGCATGGTCGTGGCTCTCGACATAGCGGCGGAGCTTCTTCTTGGCGCGCTTGGTGTCGAACTCGGGGTCGCTCTCGATCGTCTTGACGAGGCGGTAGTAGCTGTCGACCGGCGTGTAGCTCTTGAGCACGTCCAGGATGAAGCCCTCCTGAATCGCCTGCTTCATCGTGTAGCTGTGGAACGGTCGGTGCTTGATCTTGTCGCCGTCCGGGAACGGCTCACCGAAAAGTTCCAACGTCTTGTTCTTCGGCGTAGCGGTGAAGGCGAAATAGCTCGCGTTGGGCAGGAGCTTTCGCGCCTCCATGATGCGGTTGATGATATCCTCGACGGTCTCTTCGTCCTCCTCGACGCCGGCTGCCGACAGGGCCATGCTCACGGCCGCCGAGGCCTTTCCGCCCTGGCTTGAATGGGCCTCGTCGATGATGATCGCGAACCTGCGGTCGCGATGTTGATTGCCGATATCGTCGAGGATGAAGGGGAATTTCTGAACTGTAGTGATCACGATTTTCTTGCCGCTCTCGATGAACCCGCGCAGATCGCCGGAGTGGTCGGCATGGCCGACCGTCGCCCCCACCTGTGCGAACTGCTTGATGGTATCGCGGATCTGCTGGTCGAGGATGCGACGATCCGTCACCACGATGATCGAGTCGAATACCGCCGCATCATCCTTCTTCAGGCCGATGAGCTGGTGCGCAAGCCAGGCGATCGAATTCGATTTGCCGCTACCGGCCGAATGCTCGACCAGGTAGCGCTTGCCTATGCCGTGCCGACCGGCATCCGAAAGCAGCTGGCGCACCACGTCGAGCTGGTGATAGCGGGGGAAGATCTGCTCCCGCTTGATCTTGCCCGTTTTCGGATCCTTACGCGCAATGAGCTGGGTGTAGTTTTCGAGGATATCGGTGAGGCCTACCGGCGTCAAAACGCGCTTCCAGAGGTAATCGGTCTTTAGCCCCTGTGGGTTTGGCGGATTGCCGGCACCGTCGTTCCAACCCTGGTTGAACGGCAGAAACCACGAGGCCTTGCCTCTGAGGTACGTGCAGAAGCGCACCTCGGCGTCATCCACCGCGAAATGTGCGATGCAGCGGCCGAATTCGAATAGCTTCTCGCGTGGATCGCGGTCTCGTTTGTACTGCTCGATCGCGTCTTCGACCGTCTGCTTGGTCAAGCTGTTCTTCAGCTCAAAGGTGACGATTGGCAGACCGTTGACGAACAGTGCCAGATCGAGCGCATTCGCCGTCTCGTCACGGCTATAGCGAAGCTGCCGCGTGACCGAGAAGCGGTTCTGCGCAAAGCGCTCGGTGGCTTTGGCATTGCCGGGCGTCGGCGTGCCGTAGAACAGGGTCACTTCGTGCGGGCCATGCTTGATGCCCTTGCGCAGCACGTCGACGACGCCGCGCTTGCCGACCTCGCCTTGTAGGCGGGCCAGGAATTTCTGCCGCGTCGGACTGTCGTTGTCGAGATCGAAGGCAACCACCAAATGCTCCTGCGTGGCGGCGAGGAAGGCTCGTAGTTGCGCGAGATCGACAGAGTAGGCGCGGTCGTAATCCTGTGGGCTGCCAAGAATCCAGTTGTGCAGACCGACGAAAGGCTCTGGCTTTTCAGCCATGCCAGGGCCTGCCGGCGGGACCGTCGCTTTCTTGGTCATCTCGGCCACGATCAGCTCTTCGAGGCCCTTTTCGCTGGTGTCGGTCGTCATCCCTCAGGCGGCCTCTTCGGTTTCGGCCTCCTCATCGAGCACTTCTTCATCAACTTCGGTGTCATCGCTGATCTCAACAGCGTCGGGCAACTCTGCGATTTCATGCAACGCCATGGCGGCAGGACGCACGTCGAGCTTGCCGGTTACCACGTCGGCGATGAGGCGGGTACGGTATTCATTCAAAAGATAGATTTCCCGTTTGGCTGCGGCAATGGCACGCCGAAGCTCGGCCGTCGCTTTCCCGATCCAGTCCAGGATAGCGTCCTGCTCCTCCAACGGCGGGCAGATGAACTCAATGCGAAGGAAGTCGTCCGGATAGAGGCGGAGTCTGGACGTAGTGATACCGCGCGAACTTCGAACATACTCGCCACGGTACAGTTCCGTCCGGAGAAGGAAATCAAGATACTGAGAGCGAAAATCATCTGGTTCGCGCGGTCGGTAAACACCATAGGAGGGACTCACGATCCCAAGTCGCTCAGCAACACCGGCTGCGGCCATCCACCCCCACATAGTGTTCACGACGATATCACCGGGGCGGCAGAGCTTGTGGCCCACATAGCTGTGAGCCATGAACATAGTGACGTTCTTTTCGCTCCGAGGCGTAACTCCGGACTTGTGTGAGACCGACAAAAGCTCCTCGGAACCGTCGCCGGACCGTTCATCAACTTCACGGAAATAGTACTTCCCGCGACGCACTTCCCAATGCTCCGGCACGTCGCCAAGCCATTCGACGCCGGAAGGTTCTAGGGGGACGTTGGGATCAAGACCGCGGGTGACGGCTCGTTGGACAATCGCCTGTTTTTGCTCTTCGAGAAGCTTAATGAGCCTACGCTTGGCGCTGACATAGCGGCGGCTTAGCCTGTCGACGTGATCGAGGAAGCGCGCAATTGCCAACTGTTCGTCGAACGGTGGATAAGGGATTGCTAGCGGTTCGATTCGTTCAACTGACAAGCCGGGTTGAGCCGCGGAAATGGCATACTGGTTCAAGTTCATGGTGCGAAGGAGCTCGCCGAGCCACCGGACAGGAAATGACCGCCGAGGATGAGCCACCAATGCATGCTCAGACGCCCAGAAGCGGCCCTTCGCATAGTTGATGTTGCCGCACAATGCACCTTGGCGTCCTATCAAGACGAATTCGCCTTCATGGGTAAATCCCGAAGTGTACCCGCGCTGCCCATTGCCTCCATAGACTGGATGCGCGCCCTCTTCATGTATGTCGAAAGCAGTGATGCTTTCCCCGCTCTGCAGTCGGACAATACGCTTTAGCTTATGAATCTCCCAATGTTCCGGCACGTTCCCGAGCCACGGCACGCCCGAGTAGTTCATTGCGGGATAGTGCCTCAAGTCGTCGATCATGTCCGACTCCCGACGATCTGCGCCAACAACCCCTCCGTCTCGCGCTCCAGCGCTAGGATGTCCGCCTTAATGGCCTCCAACGGCCGCAGCGGCTGCGGCTTGTAGAAGTAACGATTGAAGCTGATCTCATAGCCGATCGCGGTCTTGGACTCGTCGATCCACGCGTCCGGTGCATGTGGGAGCACTTCGCGGCGAATGAACGCCTCGATCCCACCCAGCTCCTTCAGCGGCACGGTCTCTGTGTCGCGCAACTCAGTGTCCGCCTCATACTCAACGACACAAGGATTGGAATCGATCGCGACCGAATAGCGTCCGCGGAGCGGATCGGCCTCGACCTTGCCCGGTCTGTGCACGCGCGCAACGACCGGCGCGGCATCCTCGTCTCGATTCGTCAAGGCAGTTCGCAGGAGCTTTTCGCGTCTCGCGGTGAGCTTCACGTTATGCCGCTCAGTCTCGGCTTCGAGTTCTCTCAAGAACAGGTTGAAATCTCGGTGCGGACCGGGCCCCATGCGCGCGACGACGCGATCGACGAGATTGGCGATGAGCGCCTCGTCAAGATCGAGGCAGATCGTTCGGAAAGCCCTGAGCCGGACCGGCGACAAGTCGACCCGAAGCCGCAGGGGGCGTTCCACCGTTACCTTCCAATAACCGAACTCGGCATTGTCAAAGATCTTTGATTGTTCAGTTTCCGCGAACGCAAGGAAGGTGTCGCCGATGCGCTGGACGTCCTCCTCGGACAACTCGCAGTTCTTCTTACCGAGATTCTTCCGCAGCGGACTGAACCATTGCGTGGCGTCGATAAGCTGCGCCTTTCCCCGACGGTGAGCCGACTTGCGGTTGGTCAGCACCCACACATAGGTCGCGATGCCGGTATTGTAGAACATATTGAGCGGCAGGGCGACGATGGCCTCCAGCCAGTCGTTCTCGATGACCCAGCGGCGGATGTTGCTCTCGCCGCTTCCGGCGTCGCCGGTGAACAGCGATGAGCCGTTATGCACCTCTGCGATGCGGCTGCCGAGCTTGGTGCCGGGCTTCATTTTCGAGAGCATGTTGGCGAGGAACAGCATCTGCCCGTCGCTCGACCGCGTGATCAGACTGTATTCGGGATTGCCGGCATGGCTGATGACGAAACGTGGGTCTTTGATGCCGTCCTTGCCACCCATGCGTTCCAGATCGCTCTTCCAGCTCTTTCCGTAGGGCGGATTGGAGAGCATGAAATCGAACTCGCGCGAGGGAAACGCATCATTCGATAGCGTCGACCATTCCGGTCCGCCGACGATGTTGTCGGCTGCCTCGCCTTCGCCCTTGAGCAACAGGTCGGCCTTGCAGATGGCGTAGGTCTCGGCGTTGATCTCCTGGCCGTACAGATGCGTCGAAACCTGCTTGTCGTGCTTCGCCGCGATTTCGGCCAATGTCTCCTCGGCGACCGTGAGCATGCCGCCGGTGCCGCAGGCGCCGTCATACAGCAGATAGGTTCCCGACTCGATCTGATCGGCGATCGGGAGCAGAACCAGCCGCGCCATCAGCTTGACGGCGTCGCGCGGAGTCCAGTGCTCGCCGGCTTCTTCGTTGTTCTCCTCGTTGAAACGGCGGACCAGCTCCTCGAAGATCGTTCCCATCGCATGATTGTCGAGGGGCGGGTGTTTGGTCGAACCGTCCGCGTTCTTGACCGGGTACGGGCCGAGGTTGATCGAAGGATCGAGGAACTTTTCGATGAGAGTCCCGAGCGCATCGGCCTTCGACAGCCGGGGGATTTGATTGCGGAACTCGAACTTGTCGAGGATGTCCTGGACGTTCGGCGAGAAGGCGTCGAGAAAGGCCTCGAAATCGGCCCCGAGTTGCTGTTGGCTCGCCCGGGCGCGCAGGTCGCGCAGCGTGAACTTCGAGGTATTGTAGAAGTCCTGGCCCGCGGCCTGCCGCAGCGCGGCGTCCTGGTTGGTGATGCCGGCCTTATCGAGTTTGGCCTTCATCTCAAGTACCCGCTGTTTGGTGGGTTCAAGCACCGCATCCAGGCGGCGCAGCACGGTCATCGGCAGGATGACATCCCGGTACTTGCCCCGCACATAGAGATCGCGCAGCACGTCATCGGCGATGCTCCAGATAAAATTTGTGATCCAGCCCAGATCGCCATTGCTCATGCCTCCTTCTCTTCCTCCTTTCGAAAGCATAGTTGGTGTCGGTTGGCCGTTCGCCTTCCTCGGCCGCCGCGCCCTTTCCCGAAGTCGATCAAACTTCTCGACGGCGAGCACCACAACGATCGATCATCCGTGCTTCTCGAGAACCGGTTCGACAGGCGCGATGTCGATAAGACGACCGAAGCCGTACTTCGCATCTTTCGCAGATACTTCGCATGAGATCCCCGAGACTATCTGCGAGTTTTGCCATTTTGGCCGAAACCTCAAGGCTCTCTCCCGTCGCCTCCCCGTCGGCAAAAACGAGGAGCAGCCCCGTGGGCGCATGACTCTATCACATATTTTACGCACTTTAGCCGATCCTATCATAGAAATCCCATCTTGCTCCAGCGGTTATGGTCTGACAAACGCCGTCGATTGAATTACGCATCCTCTCCATTTTACGCTTGTGTTCCTCTTATGTTCGAAGTACAATAACCGCTTTCCACCAACGCAACCGGGAGGACCAGATGACACGGGAACAGCAGATCGCGGCCGATGCCGAGGCCGCCGAGGATGCGCTTGCCGCCGGGCCGGAGGCGATCATGGCCGGCGCCGCCGATGCCGAGGCCGGCCCCGCCGTGCTGCTCGATCTCCTCGCCCACGAGCTCGCCGCCGGCCACCGCCTGATGCTGCGCATCGCCGGCGCCGCCAACGCCGTCCTCGACTGGTCGGTCGACGCCGGCGACGACACGGCGAGCGCCGACCTTGCCGCCGGCCGTCTCGCCGCCGCGGCCAGCCGGCTCATGGAGCAGCTCCGCCAGGGCCTGCTCGCCCTGCGCCGCCTCCGCCCCGACGCCGCCGGCGACGAGGCCTGGATCGCGCTCGGCTGGCTCGACGGCCGCTGTTCGCCGGAGGAGCTGCAGCGGCGCATCGCCGCGGCCAAGGCGGCGCAGGCCGCGAACGACCCGTCGCCCCGCGCGCCCACGCTCGGCGAGCGCGCGCAGGCCGCCCGCGATCTGGCCGCCCGGGAGGCGGCGGAGCTGGCCGCCGAGGCCCGCGCCGGGCTCCTCGCCGAAGCCGCGGCCGACGAGCGCGCCGGCGCCGGCTTCCTCGGCCGCCTCCTGGCGCACGAGCTCGGCACCGCCCACGGGCTGATGATGCGCCTCGCCGGCGGCGCCCACGCCGCCCTCGACCGCGCCGCCGCCACCGCGGCCGAGCCGGTCGCCGCCCTGCGGCTGTCCGGCATCGTCGCCCGCCTCGGCGACCGCTTCCGCCGCGGCCTCCTCGCCCTGGCGGGTCCCGGCGGGCCCGCGCGCCGCGCCGGCCTGGTCTGGGGCGGCCTCGACCTCGGCCCGACCGCCGCCGCCAACGCCGCATTCTCCGCTGGGCATGGGGTCGATCCGTCCGATTTCGCCGCCGCCGCGCCGGCCGCCGGCTGACGGCACCGGACCGAGACGCGCTGCAGGACCATCCCGCGTCCTTCGACAAGCTCAGGATGAGGAGGAATCTTTATGGCAGAATGAAAGCCCTCATCCTGAGCTTGGTCCCCGGGTTGAACCCGGGGAAGGACGCAGGGCGCCGATCCGAGTCTCCAACGACCGGATCAGGCCGCCGTCAGCACGACCTCGGCGATCCGCCGGGCGTCGGCCGGCGCGATCTCGCGGATGTTGGAGTCGCGCATGGCCTTGTTCTCCGGCGCCATGGTCGCCGCCGCCAGCCGCTCCGCATCGGCGGCGCCGAGCCCGTCCTTGGCCAGCGACACGGCGAGCCCGACCGCGCGCACGAAGCGGTCGAAGGCCGGGGCGAGATCGGCGACGACGTCCGCCTCCGTGCGCCCCTCCGCCGGCACGCCCAGGGCCTGGGCGACGCGGGCATGGCGGGCCGGGTCGGCCTCGGCGTTCCAGCCGAGCGCCGCGCGCAGGCAGAGCCCCACGGCGCGGCCGTGATGCACGTGGCCGATGGCGCCCAGCGCATGGCCCATGGCGTGGGCGACGCCGGTGCCGGAGTTGTCGATGGCCATGCCGGCCGCCGCCGCCGCGATCTGCATGGCGCCGCGCGCCTCCAGGTCGTCGGGTGCGGCCACCGCGCGCGCCAGGTTCTGCGCCACCAGCCGGATCGCCTGGTAGCAGATGGCGTCGTTCAGCAGGTTGGCGCGGCGGATGGTGCAGGCCTCGATCGCATGCACCAGCGCGTCGACGCCGGTGGCCGCGGTCAGGTGCGGCGGCAGCCCGACGGTGAGCCGCGGGTCGAGCAGCGCCAGGTCGGCGCGGATCTCGTCGCCCCAGGCCCACATCTTCTCCGCCTTGCCATTGGTGAAGACGGAGACGCGCGTGGTCTCGGAGCCGGTGCCGGCGGTGGTGGGGATGCAGATCTTGCGCAGCCCGTCCTTGGGCAGCGGGTTCACCGCCAGCGCGTAATGGTCGGCCGGCGCGTCGGCGCGGGCGATGGCCGCGGCGAACTTGGCCACGTCCAGGGTCGAGCCGCCGCCGACGCCGACGACGCAGGCGGCGCCGGCCGCGCGCGCCTTGGCCGCCGCCGCGTCGACCTGCGCGCCCAGCGGGTCGCTGCGCACGTCGGTGAAGATCGCGACCTTGTGGCCGGCCTTCTTCAGGATGCCCGCGATCCGCTCGGCGATCTGCGGCAGGCCGGGATCGGCGACCAGCAGCAGGCTGGCCTCCTTACCGGCGATCGCCGCCACGTCGCCGCCGATCTTGTCGACGCGGTCGACGCCGAAGGCGATCCGGGTGTTGGGCAGCATGGAAAAGGAGGGAATGGCCATCGAGCTCTCCCGACCGGCGCGGCCGCCGCGCCCACCCTTGGCAGCGGGCCGCGCGCGCCGCTAACCTGCGCCGTTTATCAGCCGGATGGGGCCGGCACAAGCGACAGGGGACGCATGAAGATCACCAGCATCGCCGTCACGCGGCACCGCATCGCCCTCGATCCGCCGTTCAACGCCAGCTGGGACACCCGCCCGCGCGTCAAGTTCGAGGCGACCCTCGTGCGCGTCGAGACCGATGGCGGCCTGTTCGGCATCGGCTCGGGCGACGACATGCTCGGCTTCGCCGGCAACGAAGGGCTGTTCGTCGGCCAGGATCCGCTGGCCATCGAGCGCCACTACCGGCTGATCGCCAATCTCGGCTTCCACTATGGCCGCTGCTGGCCGCTCGACATCGCGCTCTGGGATCTCGCCGGCAAGATCACGGGGCAGCCCTGCTGGAAGCTGCTCGGCGGCCTCTCCAACAAGGTCCGCGCCTATGCCTCGTCCGGCGTGCTGCGCGACCCCAAGGCGATGGCGAAGTACGCGCGCAACTACGTCGAGCGCGGCTACAAGGCGATGAAGGTGCGCTTCCGCCGCGCCGACTGGCGCGACGACATCCGCGCGCTCGAGGCGGTGCGGGCCGAAATCGGCGACCGGCTCGCCCTCATGGTCGACTGCAACCAGGGGTGGCGCATGGCCTGGGACTTCGCCGAGCCCTGGTCGCTCAAGGACGCCGTCGAGGTCGCCCGCCACCTGGAGCGGCTCGACGTCTACTGGATGGAGGAACCGCTCTTCCGCGGCGACTACGCGGGCATGGCCGCCCTGCGGCAGCAGGTCGATGTGCGCATCGCCGGCGGCGAGCTGACGCGCGAGCTGCACGAGTTCCGCGAGCTCATCACCCGCGGCTGCCTCGACGTGCTGCAGCCGGACGTCGTCTGCGTCGGCGGCATCACCGGCCTGCGCCGCGTCGCCCACATGGCCAGCGAGCACAACCTCGTCTTCACCCCACACACCTGGGGCAACGGCATCGGCCTGGCGGCCAACGCCCATCTGGTGGCCGGCTGCGTCGCCTGTCCGTACCTGGAATTCCCGTTCGACCCGCCGGAGTGGAGCCTCGCGCGGCGGGACTTCATGCTCCGTCAGCCGATCGACGTCGACGCCGACGGCTACATCGTCCTATCGGACAAGCCAGGTCTCGGGATCGAACTGGACGAGGACAAGCTCAAGGCGACGCGGGTCGCATGATGCAGAGAAAGCGGCGTGACGGCGGCGGTCGCGACGGATGTCGCGCACACGCCGCCGCCATGCGGCCCCCGAGACGTGGTTCCCCCTCAGGAAGTCTCAGGCTGCGGAATTGATGGGCTCGGTGCTGCGGGCGGAGTAGTCGATGCTGTTGGCCCAGAAGCGCTCGATGCGGCGCAGCAGGATGTTGGCGCCGTTGAGCTCGTCGGTTGTCACGATGCCGTTGGCGAGTGTCTGCGCGTGCCGCTCGAACATGGTGTGCATACGCTCGCAGACATCGAGGCCCTTCTGCGACAGGCGGACGTTGACCGCCCGGCGGTCGTGCAGGGAGCGCTCCTGGATGAGATAGCCGTTCTCCACCATCTTCTTGACGTTGTAGGAGACGTTGGAGCCGAGATAGTAGCCCCGGTTGGTGAGTTCGCCGACGGTGAGCTCGTCGGCGCCGATGTTGAAAAGGATCAGCGCCTGGACGTTGTTCAAATCCCGGATCCCCAGCCGATCGAGGTCGGCGCGAATCACTTCAAGGCATTCCCGGTGCAATCGTTCGACCAAGGCGATGGTCTCAAGATATGACTTCTTCACAGGAGCAACTCCGCAGAAAGGCGTGCAATTGGCCCTACGTTAACCTCTGTATTCTTAATTTTTGGTTGACGGAGGCGACGATTTTTCGGGATTTGCGTCGCAAGGTTCCTGAAATAGCTGGATTATGGCCGAAAAATCGAGTCCCCCGCGGCTGCCGGCGACGAAGTCGTGGTAAAGGCGCGCGGCCTGGCGCCCGAGGGCGACGGTCGCCCCGGCCGAATCCGCGGCCGCCTCGGCCAGGCGCAGGTCCTTCAGCATCATGGCCGCCGTGAAGCCGGGCCTGTAGCCGCGGTTGGCCGGGGAGGACGGGACCGGCCCGGGCACGGGGCAATAGGAGGTGAGCGACCAGCACTGGCCGGAGGACTTGCTGCTGATGTCGAACAGGGTCTGCGCCGGGAGCCCGAGCCGGTCGGCCAGCGCGAACGCCTCGCAGACCGCGATCATCGAGATGCCCAGCATGAGGTTGTTGCAGATCTTCGCCGCCTGACCGTTGCCCGGACCGCCCGCATGAATGACCGCCTTCCCCATGCAATCCAGGATCGGCTTCGCCATGGCGAAGGCCGCGTCGGCGCCGCCGGCCATGAAGGTCAGCGTCCCCGCCTCCGCGCCCGCCACGCCGCCCGAGACCGGCGCGTCCAGCATCGCGACGCCGGCCGCCGTCGCGGCCGCATGCACCTGCCGCGCGGTCTCCACGTCGATCGTCGAGCAGTCGACGAGGAGCGTCCCCGGCGCCGCCTGCGCGATAATGCCGCTCTCGCCCAGATAGGCGTCGCGGACCTGCCCGCCCGCCGGCAGCATGCTGATCACGGTCCCGGCGCCGGCGACCGCCCGTCCGAGATCGGTCGCGGCAGTAGCGCCCGCCGCCACCGCCTTGTCGATGGCCGACGGCACGATATCGAACGCGCGCACCTCGTGGCCGGCCTCGAGCAGGTTCCGCGCCATCGGCAGGCCCATATTGCCCAAGCCGACGAATCCGATCCTCGCCATGTCCTGCCCTCCTCGCTACCGCCCCTCCCACAGATCGAGATCCGCTTCGCCCGACGGCTCGAAATAGCGCGCAACATCGTCGTCGGTGACATCCGCCAGCGACGCCGGCCGCCAATGCGGCGTCTGGTCCTTGTCGATGACGGCGGCGCGGACGCCCTCATAGAAATCGTGGCCGCCCATGAAATGCTGTGCCAAGCGGAATTCCATGCGCATCGCCGCGGCAATGTCCCGCAGTCGTGCGCCCACGCGCAGTTGACGCAAGGTCACCTTCAGGCTGGTCGGAGACTTCCGCCGCAGCGTCGCGCCCGTCTCGCGTCCCCACGATGTCCCCTCCGCCTCCAGCCTCGACAGAATCTCTTCGACGGACCCGGCGGTGAAGCAACGATCGATTGCCTGGCGATGCTGCGTCAGCGGCGCGACGCCCGGATCCTGGCGGTAGTGGTCGAGCATACCCGCGATGCGGCCGGCGGGACCGCCGCTCCAATCCGCCCGTCCCAGGTCCGCAATCAGCGCTGCAAGATCGCCACTCGCCACATGATGTGTGGCCAAGCCGCAATAGAGCATGTCCGCGGCCCCCAACTGCGCCCCGGTCAGGCCGAGATAGAGTCCGAGGGCACCGGGACAGCGCGGCAGGAACCAGCTGCCGCCCACATCCGGGAAGAATCCGATCCCGGTTTCCGGCATGGCGAACTTGCAGCGCTCGGTGACGACGCGGTGCGAGCCGTGCACCGAAAGACCGACGCCGCCGCCCATGACGATGCCGTCGATCAGCGCAATGTACGGCTTGCGATATGCGCTGATGCGATGGTTCAGCCGATACTCGGTGCGATAGAAGGCGGCAGCCGTATGAAGATCGCCGCGCTTGCCCGTGTCGTACAGCGCCCGGATGTCGCCGCCGGCGCAGAAAGCGCGCCCGCCGGCGCTGCGGATCGCGACCGCTGCGACGGTGGGGTCACCGGCCCATTCGACCAGCTGCCGATCCAGGCGATCGGCCATATCCAGCGTCAGCGCGTTCAGCGTCTGCGGTCGGTCGAGGGTGACGATGGCAAGGGCGCCCTGCCGATCGAAATCGACGTCCATGACCGGCCGTCTTATCCCGGATGGCGCGCGATGTCAGCAAGCGTGGAGACGCAGCAGCCGGCTGCACCGGCCAATTGTTTCGGGGCGGCGTCAGTCCTCGAGTGCGACAAAGTCGAGAGCCTGATGGGCCGTCCGCCGCGTGTGCTTGCGCTTCCAGGGCGCCTTGAAGTAGCGGGTCGTCGCGGCCATGACGACCCTTTCGGTCTCGTCGGACCGTGCGGCTTCGGTCTCCTCCTCGGCGGCCAGAAATGTTTTTACGAGATGCGCGGAGTGGATGTAGTCCGGCTCGCCGTGATCCATGATGCGGGCTTGGCACTCCTCGGCAAACACCTTGCGATCAAGGGAACTCCATGTCTCGACCGCCGCATCGCCGTCGATGAATGCACTGTTGCGACCGGCGAAGCAGGCCATCTGCAGCAGACCCTGCGGCCAGAGTTCAGGGAACTTGCCGCATTGCAGGCGGACGGCGTTGGCGAATGTCAGGCCGTGGGTGAAATCCAGCCACCCGACGTTCTCCGCGACCGTATTGTCCGCGCGGTCCTGGTACCGCGTGTCGTAGCGCAGCAGGTTCATAGCGTTCGCACCGAGCAAGGCACGGTGAAGCTCGGTCGCCGGCATGACCCTTGCCGCCTCCACCGTAGCGGCCAGCGTATCGTTGATCGAACGGCCGTGAAATATCGCCATCTCTGCCGCTTCGCCGCCGCCGCCGACAGAACTCCGCGGCCACGCCGCCAGAGCGGAGGCATAGCGCCGAAACTCCGGTATCAGGTCTTCGCGCGAAGCGTTGACCAGCGAGCGTACCAGCGAAAGCAGCAGCGGCGCCTCGACGCGAGGGCCCAATCGCTCGACCAGTTTGCCTGCATGAAGGACGTAGATCAGCGAGTGGCCGAAATCCGCATAGTGCCGCAAAGCCGCCGACGTCAGGCTCCCTTCCAAATCGGAAAAGCGCAGGCCCTCCGCCAGCGCGCCGCGCAAAAGGGCGACGGCGGACTGCTCATCCTGAATCTCGATCGATGCGAGAAAATCCGCCCGATTGAATCGTCGCGTCTCGGTCGAAAAGGCACGAGCCGGCTCGCGCAGACAATCCCAGGCCATATGGCCGATCGCCTCGACGAGGCACACCAGCCGCGTTTCGGCATCGTTGCTGCGGTCATGCAACGCGAGCCACCCGGCAGCGGCTGCGTAGGCGTGTGTCATGCCGAAGGGGAACCGGTCGTGCGACCACTCGATCGCCGCGGCGACCGCTTCGATCGGATCGCCGCCGGACTTCTGGAGGCGAGCCAGTTCGCGCGCCATGCGATCGTACTCGTGATCTTCGAAGGCGCTGCGAAGATTGGCCAACGCCTCCGCCTGCCGCTCGGCCGGAGGCGGATCGGTCACATCGACCCAGACCGTGCCGTCGACGACCTTCGTCGGATAGGTGCGGAGCCGATCGCCCTGCAGCAGGTTGTCGCCGGTCCGCAGGTCGAACTTCCAGCCATGCCAGTTGCACGTCAGCACGCAATCTCCGTCGAGCGTGCCCTCGCGCAAGGGATATCCTTCGTGCGGACAGCGGTTGTTGCAGGCGTAGATCGACTCGCCCGCCGCAAACAGCGCAATCTGCCTGCCGCCGAGTTTCGCCACGAGCTGACGGTCGCGTTGAAGACGCTCCAAGGACAGGGCGGAAGTCCAGACCATGGCATGCCCCTTTTCCGTCTGCGCCGGCCGCTTGGCGCGGGAGCACCCTCGCGTACCGCGAATTAGGAAACTAAAGACTATACAAATTCAATGCTCTCGCTGCACAATATGTCAAGCGAATTGTTGTCAATTTCCTTGACGGAGCGGGCACCGCAATCGACAGTCAGCACCATGAGCCAAGACAATGCCGAGCGCATCCTCTTTCTTTTGAAGACCCGCGGCCCTCTGACCGCAGCCGCCTTGGCCAAGCTGCTGCGCATCACCCCGATGGGGGCGCGTCAGCACTTGGCGCGCCTCGCCGGGGAGGACTATGTGAGCCATGCCGATGTGCGAAATGGCGTCGGCCGCCCCAGGCGCCACTGGCAGTTGACGAGCAAGGCCACGGCGCGCTTTCCCGACAGCCATGCGCAGATGACGGTCGAATTGCTTGCTGCTGTCCGGTCGGTCTTCGGCATCCACGGCCTCGATCGCCTGATTGCGGAGCGGGAGCGGGAGACGCTGGCGAAGTACAGGCGCGGGATGCGGGGTGTGCGGACGATCGCCGACCGCGTGCGGAAGCTGGTCCAGCTGCGCACGGAGGAAGGCTACATGGCCGAATGCGCCCCCACGGCCGACGGCGGTATTCTCCTGGTCGAGAACCACTGCCCCATCTGCACCGCGGCGCAGTCGTGCCAAGGGTTCTGCCGCTCGGAGCTGGACATCTTTCGTGCCCTGATTCCCGAGAGATCGGTCGAGCGTGTCGATCACATCCTTGCCGGCGCGAGGCGCTGCGCCTATCGGATTGGCGCGAGACCGCCGGCGCGACAAGTGGAGCAGGAGCGTCGTTGATGCGGCCAAGCCGCTTGCCGCCTGCATCCCTTGCCCATACAGGCTGGACCCTGAGTGAATTCGCACATTACTATGCAAGGCGCTCTTAGAATGATCTTGAAGTAGCGGGACCAGACCTGATGTCAACCAATCAGCCGCGCGGCGCACGCCTTCTTCGCCCCGTCGAACCACGGCCGTCCGATCGATCCGGCGAGGCGGCTTCGCCAGCGGCCAACGGCCAATTTCCGCGCGTGCGTCTGCGCCGCAACCGGACCGACGAGTGGACGCGCCGGCTGGTGGCCGAAAACCGCTTGGCCGTCGAGGATCTAGTGTGGCCGGTGTTCGTGCACGACGATGACGGTCGTCAAGATGTCCCCTCGATGCCCGGCGTCCAGCGCCTGTCCATCTCGGCGCTGGTCGACGAGGTCGGAGCGGCGGCCGCTCTCGGCGTTCCCGCGGTTGCCCTGTTTCCGGTGGTGCCGGCGGCGCGGAAGAGCGAGACGGGCGACGAAGCCTGGAATCCCGACAACCTCTGCAACCGCGCCATCCGTGCCGTCAAGCAGGCTGTTCCGGAGATCGGGATCATCTGCGACGTGGCGCTCGATCCCTATACCAGCCACGGCCATGACGGGCTGCTGCGCGACGGCCGCATCCTCAACGACGAGACCATCGACGTGCTGTGCCAGCAGGCGCTGGCGGAAGCAGCCGCCGGCGTCGATATCGTGGCGCCGTCCGACATGATGGACGGGCGCGTCGGCCGCCTGCGCGACGCGCTCGATGCCGCCGGATATCAGCATGTGCGGATTCTCGCTTATTCGGCCAAGTATGCGTCAGCCTTCTACGGCCCGTTCCGCGACGCCGTCGGTTCCAAGAGCGCGCTCGGCAAGGGCGACAAGCGGACCTATCAGATGGACCCGGCCAACAGCGACGAGGCTCTGCGCGAATGCGCCCTCGATATCGCCGAAGGCGCCGACATGATCATGGTGAAGCCGGGGATGCCTTATCTCGACATCTTGCGTCGGGTGAAGGATGCCTTCCGCATGCCGACCCTCGTCTACCAGGTGAGCGGCGAGTATGCGATGCTGAGGGCCGCTGCCGGCAACGGCTGGCTGGACGGTGAGCGCGCGATGATGGAGAGCCTGCTCGCCTTCAAGCGCGCCGGCGCCGACGGCATCCTCACATACTTCGCCGTCGATGCGGCGAAGCGGTTGACGTCCGGCTAGGCGCATACACCCCGCACACTGCCGCTCGCATGGCGCGCCGAACCGTTGTTCTGTTCCTGTGGCTGCTGGCCGCCTGCGCCGCGGACAAGAGCGGTATCCGGGTCATCGATGCCAGCACCGCCGTCTATGAGGTTCCCGCCGCATCGAATGGCGCCGCGGTCGAGCCCATCGCTCAGCGCAATGGCCGCGGGCCGCTGGTGCTGCATGGCGGCGGCATTTTCCAGCGCGACGTCGCCGGGATCGTCGTGGCGCTGGCGGGAGCGGACCCGCGCCTCTGCCTGATCGACACCGCCGACGACGGCCGCGGCCAGATCTATCGGCTGTTCGACGGCTTCCGCGACGTGCATCTGTCCGTACTCAACCTGCGGGCGGGCGACGCGGCGCTGCCCGACGTGGTCACGACGCTGCGCGGCTGCACCGGCTTCTTCTTCGGGGGCGGCGCGCCCGAGCGATTGTCGCTGGCGTTCCGGCCGAACGGGCGCGACACGCCGGCGCTCGCCGCCATCCGCGAGCGGTTCGAGCGGAACGGCGCGGTCGTCGCGGGATCGAGCGCCGGCGCGATGATCGTCGGGCCGGTCACGCTGTGCGAATGCGGGGCGCAGAGCAGCACCATGGCCGTGACGCGCGGCGAGCTGTTCCGGGCGCCGGGGTTCGATCTGCTGGACGCGCCCGTGCTCATCGACGCCCATTTCTTCGCCCGCGGCCTGCTCGGCCGCCACATGTTCGCCCTGGCGCGCGAGCGCCTTCCCGTCGGCGTCGGCATCGACGAAGGCACCACGGTGCTGGTGCCCGGCGACGGCGGCCCCTGGCGCGTTCTCGGCGGCCGCGCCGTCGCCCTCCTCCGCAGCCCGGCCGACGCGGAGACCGACCGCCTGCATGATTTCGGCTTCAGCGTGCTTTTTCCCAAAGACCGCTTCGATCCGCTATCCAACAAGGTGGCGGTCGCGCCCGAACGACAGCAGCTCGCCGCGGAGGATATTCCCAGACTTATGCCGGACTCGCCGGGAATCAAGTACAGCTACATGACGACCGGCGAGACCAAGTCCTACGCGCGAGCGTCGCGGACCGAGACGACGCTCGACGCGGTGGTCAGCGTCGACCCGCTCTGACGGCCGCCAGCCGGTCCGCGAACAGGCCGATGCAGCGGTCGTGCCAGGGCACGCGGCTGCCGAGGCCGTGGAACCCGACGTGACCGCCGCCGGCCGGCAGCAGCGGCGTCAGCCGCGGGTTGCCGCGCCAGTCAAAGACGAGATAGGGATCGGCGGGTATCCAGGGATCGTTGCGCGCGTGGATGACGAGAGTCGGCACGCGGATCTCCGCGAGAAAATTTCGCGCGGAGCAGCGCGCGTAGTAATCGTCGGCGCCGGCGAAGCCGTTGCGCGGCGCCACCACGCGATCGTCGAACGCGTAGACGCTGGAGATGGCATCGACGGCCGCCGGTTCAAGATCCGGCAGCGTGATTTCCTGCTTCATCCGCGCCAGGATGTGGTCGTGGTAGCGGCGGTTGCGGCGCTGCATGAAGCGGAGCTGGGTGGCCTTGAGATCGATCGGCGCCGAGACGCTGACGGCGCCGAGGATCGGCGCGCGACGGCCCTGCTCGCCCAGATACTTCAGCAGCATGTTGCCGCCGAGCGAGAAGCCGACGAGCACGATGCCGTTGGCGGCGGTGCGGCCGTCCAGGCTGCCGATGACCGTACGCAGATCCTCGCTGCGGCCGGCATGGTAGCGCAGGCGGCAACGCGCCCGCGACGGGCCGGCGCCGCGCAGGTTGAGCCGCAGCACGGGATGGCCGCGCTCGAGCAGATGGCGCGCGCTTGCCCGCATGTAGGTGCTGTCCTCGCAGCCCGTGAGGCCATGAATGAGCACGACGAGCGGCTTCGGGACATCGCCGGCGACGCCGTTGCCCGGCCGGTTGAGGGTCGCGAACAGCGCGTCGTCAGAGCCGTCGCGCATGGGGAATTCGAGGCGCTCGGCCGGGTGGGCGTCGAGCGGGATCGCCAGGCGGCGCAGGTGATTGCGCAGGGTCTGCAGGTCGGCGCCCCACCAGGGCGGCCGCGCCCGGAAGCGGGGATAGGCGCCGTCTACGCCGTTGCCGAGAGCCAATCGCGCACCACGGCAATGCTGCTTTCGGTCATCAGCGCCGGCGCATGGCCGACGCCCGGGAACTCGACGAGCTGCGCCTTGGGGCCGCGCTCCCGCATCTCGGCTGCGGTCGCCGCGGGCAGGATGTCGGACTCGGCGCCGCGCAGGACGAGGACCGGGCAGCGCACGGCGTCCCACACCGGCCACAACTCGACGTCCTGGATGCCGCCGGCGAGGAAGGCCGGGCCGATGGCCGGATCGTAGGCGAGGCCGAAGCCGCCGCCTTCCAGCCGGCGATAGCCCTGCAGCGCCATGTGCCGCCAATCCTGGTCGCTGAGCGGACCGAAGGGCGCGTGGACGCGACGCAGATAGGCCTCGAGCTCGTCGAGCGAGGCGAAGCGCGGGTCCTTGCCGACATATTCGGCGATGCGCGCGAGGCCGGCCTTCGGCAGGAACGGGCCGATGTCGTTGAGGACGAGGCGGCGGATCGGCGCGTTGGGCTGCGCCGCCAGCATCATGCCGATGAGGCCGCCCATGGAGGTGCCGAGCCAGTCGATCTCCGTGGCGCCGATGCGGGCGATGAGCGCGGTCATGTCGGCGAGATATTGCGGGTAGGTGTAGTCGGACTGGGGCAGCCAGTCGCTGCGGCCGCGGCCGGGCACGTCCGGGCAGACGACGCGCCAGCGGTCGGAGAGCGCGGCGGCGAGCCGGTCGAAGTCGCGGCCGTTGCGGGTGAGGCCGTGGACGCAGATCAGCGTGCGCGGAGCCGACGCCTCACCCCACCGCGTATAGGCGATGCGGTGGAAGCCGTGCGGTCCGAGGCCGAGGACGCTTTCGGTCTTCATGGACAGGACCCTTGCGTCGTGATAGCCAACCCGTCATCCATACTGACATCATCGGCGACGGCGCGGAAGTGCGCCGACGATTGCGCCCGACACCATCGTGACCAGCATCGATCAGACGATTCCGGCGAGCGCCGCCACCGCCCTGCATCGCCGCGGCCTGATGCTGGTGGCGGGCGCGGCGATCGTCTGGAGCTCCGGCGGCCTGCTCGCCCGCCTCGTCACCACCGATCCCTGGACGATGCTGTTCTGGCGCTCCGTCTTCGCCTGCCTCTTCCTCCTGGGCTACGCCTGGTTCAAGAACCGCGGCCGGTTCGTCGCCACCTTCCGCGAGCTCGGCTGGCCGGGCATCGTGCTCGGGCTCTGCTTCGCGACGGCCTCGAGCTGCTTCATCGTCGCGCTCAGCATGACCTCGGTCGCCAACATCATGTTCATCCAGTCGAGCGCGCCGGTCATCGCCGGCCTGCTCGGCTGGCTGCTGATGGGCGAGCGGGTGGCGCCGCGCAGCTGGCTTGCCATGGGCGCGGCGCTCGCCGGCATCGCCGTGATGATGGTGGGCTCCTTCGGCGGCGGCCGGCTGGCCGGCGACTTGCTCTCCATCGTCATCGCCTTCGGCTTCGCCGGGGCGATCGTGACGACGCGCAAGTTCAGGAATTTGCGGATGGCGCCGGCGACCTGCTTCGCCACCGCCTTCACGACGATCATCTCCCTGCCCTTCGCGGCGCCGCTATCGGTCGGCTCTGTCGATCTTTTCTACCTCCTGCTGTTCGGCGTGGGACAGATGGGCATCGGGCTCATCCTGTTCACCGCCGGGGCGCGGCTGGTGCCGGCGGCCGAAGCCGGACTGGTCTCCATCCTCGAGGCCATCCTGTCGCCGCTGTGGGTGTGGCTGCTGCTGGCCGAGGACCCCGGCGGCTACACGCTCGCCGGCGGCGCCATCGTGCTGACGGCGATCCTGGCGCACACGCTGCTCGACTGGCGCGCCGACCGCACCGTGGTGCCGACGCCGGATTGATGGTTGGACAACGGCCCTGCGTCCTTCGACAGGCTCGGAGGCTGTAAAGAGACAGAGGTGCCCTGTAGGGGCGGGTCTCAGACCCGCCCGCGTCCGAGCCGCTGCGCGACGGGCGGGTCTGAGACCCGCCCCTACATGCCATCTGACGTCCTGCACGATGTCGGAGGACGCGACCTGCCGGTGCGAACTCATACCGGCACCGGGTCGTCGTCGACGAGGACGAGGGTGTCGGGGTAGAAGCCGTTGAAGCGGGTGGTGTTGGCGTAGGAGTAGGCGCCGAGGCGGTCGATCTCGATCCAGTCGCCCTCGCCGACATCGGCCGGCAGGTCGAAGCTGCCGGGCAGCACGTCGACGGAGTCGCAGGTGGGGCCGAACAGCTTGAAGGGCTGCAGGTCCGGCGACGTGGGGCCCTTCAACCGCACGACGCGGGCGGGCAGCCGCAGGTTGGTGGTGACCATCTCGCTGAGCGAGCCGTAGATGCCGTCGTTGATGTAGAGCCGGTCGTCCTTGCGCAGCTGCACCTGGACGACGAGCGACATGGCCTCGGCGACCAGCGCGCGGCCGGGCTCGCACATCAGCACGCAGTCGCGGCGCAGGCCGAGCTGCTTCACGCCAGCCTCGATCTCCGCGATGAAGGACTCGAGCGGCGGCACGGTGTTGGTGAGGTACTGGGCGGGGAAGCCGCCGCCGACGTCGAGATACTGGATCGGCACCTTGGCCTCGGCCAGCACCTGGCCGCAGATCTCCAGCGCCTTGCCGTAGGCGCCGGGCACCAGGCATTGCGAACCGACATGGAAGCAGAGGCCGACCTGGGCGCCCTGCGAATGCGCCTCCTTGAGCAGGGCGGCGGCCGCGGCCGGCTCGGCGCCGAACTTGCCGGCGAGGTGGAAGAAGATGCCTTCGACCGGCGGGGTGACGAGGCGCACGACGATGGTGATGCCCTCGGCACCCGTCTCGTTCAGCACCTTGTCGAGCTCGTCCTTGTGGTCGACGACGAAGGTGTCGACGCCGTAGACATGGTCGGCCGTCTGGATGACGGCGCGGCCCTTCACCGGATGCATGAAGTAGCAGCCGGCCTCCGGGAACTTCTCGCGCACCTGGGCGATCTCCGGCAGCGACGCGGTGTCGAAATGGCGGATGCCGGCGTTGTAGAGCTCCTGCAGCACGGTGGGATGCGGGTTGCACTTCACGGCGTAGAGCACGCGGCCGGGGAAGAGATCGAGGAACTTCTGCACGGTGCGGCGCAGGACGTGCGGGCGCAGGCAATAGACGGGATAGCTCGGCTTCAGCGCCGCCACCATCGAGCGCACGTCGGGGAAATGGGCTTCCATGCGGCCGGGCTCCGGGTTGGGGAGAGGGCGACGCTGCGACATCATCCGCCGGTTCGCGTGACGGCTTCTATCGCAGACCGCCCGCGGACTGCAAAACAAAGTTACGCATGGGCGGGAGGGGCTGGGAACCGCAGATGGCCCTTCGACAGGCTCAGGGTGAGGGCGGATGAACGCAGATGGTCGCGAACGGAGCGATGGACCCCATGCCCAGCGGCGGCGATAGAAGATTCACCGCAGAGACGCAAAGACGCAGAGAAGGACGGTAGACGAGGGAGGCTTTGCCGGACTCGGCCGCTCTGCGCCCCCCGGTCCGGCCTTTGGCCGGCCCGAGGGCAAGCTCTGCGTCTCTGCGGTGAATTGAATCCGAGCGATGGACCCCATGCCCAGCGGAGACTGGGGTCATCGACAGGATGGCGGAATTGTAGGGGCGCGCGGCGCGCGCCCGTGGATCGGCCGGGCGCGGACCATCGGTGAGGACGCCGGCGGCCGCCGAAGGCGGGCGCGCGCCGCGCGCCCCTACGGGAGATGACGAATCCGGGCGATGGACCCCATGCCCAGCGGAGAGGCCGCGGCCCTTCGACAGGCTCAGGGTGAGGCTGGCGGTCAGGGCGCGGAGGCGGCGGGCGGTGTGGACGGCGCGGTGGCGGAGCGCCAGGTGCGCGCGGCCGCGATAGCCGTGGACGAGCCGGGTCGTGCGGCAGCGCGCCAGGCCCGCGGGCGTGCGCGGGCCGGTGCTGCGGCCGCCATGCAGGCGGCAGCGGCCATTTGCCATGGCCGGCTGGCGGCAGCAGCCGCCGGTCCGCGTGCGGGCGCCGCAGCGCGGCGCGGCCAGGAAATCGCCGGCGGGGTTGCCGTTCCTGAGGCAGCCGCGGCGGGCCTCGGGGGCGGCATGGAATTTGCGGTTAGCGGCGGGGGCGGCGGCGGCCGGCGCGACCGCAGCCTGCCCGGCCGGCGGGAGGGCGGCGGCGCGGGCCTCGGCCGGCAACCGGCCCAGCAGCCGGAAGCCCGGGATGGTGTGCCGCATAAGGCGGGAGGAGAGCCCGGCCATGCGCGTGGCCTCCTCGCCCGCCCGCAGATCGAACGACGCCGCGTCGGCAGGCTTGGCGAGATCGAGGATGCGGACGGCGGAGGCGCCGCACTGCATCATGAGGGCATGGCCGGCCGCCAGCTCCAGGGCGAGCGGCGACGGGGACGCGACGTGGGGCATGGGAGGCTCCGAGGTTTCAGCTTGACCGGGATTGTAGTTCATTATATGTTCTAATGTCCTGTTTGTCAATTGGAGTTTGTGTTTTGCGTAAAAGAGCCATGGCGATCAGGACAAGGCGGTTCAGGCCGGCGGACTACCTCTCGAGCGACGCGGCGAGGGCCGAATACATCAACGCCGCCCTCGCGACCGGCGATCCGGCGTTCATCGCCGACAGCCTGGGCGTCGTCGCCCGCGCCAAGGGCATGGCCAAGGTGGCGCGACGGGCCGGCCTCGGGCGCGAGAGCCTCTACAAGGCGCTGTCGGCCGAGGGCAATCCCGCGTTTGCCACGGTGCTCAAAGTGGTGGATGCGCTCGGCCTGCGGCCCGGTCCGACAGCGACCGCCGACGCAAGCGGGCGGCTTGAAGGCAGATTGGCGGGACCGTGCGAAAGACGTGATAGGATGGCGGGATGCAGCGACAGGCGATCAAGACGAAGCCGCTGACGCGCGACGAGGCGATGTGCCTGCTGCGGGCGCACGAGGCGGAGATCCGCGCGCAGGGCGTGACGCGGCTGGCCGTCTTCGGCTCCACGGCGCGCGACGAGGCGCGGGCGGACAGCGACCTCGACCTGCTGGTCGACATCGACTGGCGGCGGAAGTTCTCGCTCTTCGACTGGGCCGGGCTGGAGCTGCGCCTGCGCGACCTGCTGGGACGCGAGGTCGAGGTGACCCTGCGCCGCAACCTCAAGCCCTTCGTCAAGGGCGGCATCCTGGCCGAGGCGGTGGAGGTGTTCCCGCAGTTCGGCCGACGATCAGACGAAGACGGGGGAAATGACATGCCCGCGCACAAGGCGCGCCAGTCGCTGCAGGACATCCTCGACGCGATCGCGGAGATCGAGACGTTCGTCGCCGGAAAATCCTATGACGACTACCTCGGCTCCGCCCTGCTCCGCCGCGGCGTGGAGCGGGACATCGAGATCATCTCCGAGGCCTCGCGCCGTATTCCCGCCGACCTGATCGCGCAGCATCCGCAGATTGGGGAGATCGGGAATATTCTTCGCCATGCCTATCGGGCGGTCGACTCGTCGATCATCTGGTCACTTGTCAATGTCGAACTGGCCCGTCACCGGCAGGCCGTCAAGGGCATAGTCACCGAGATCGACAATAGATCACAAGCACCGCATTCTAGGAGCGTGAGAGGAGATTATGCCGTTAACCGATGAAGAGCGAAAATCGATCGTTGAGATCTGGTCCAAAGCTGTCGACACGCAGATGCACTTCAATGAAATGTCTGTGAAATCGCGCCAACTTGGTTTGACATTCGTGGCTGGTGCGCTTGGCGTCGGTATCGTTCTACTTGGAAGGGGTAGCGACTTCTCTATCCCTGTTTTCAGTGTGGACGTTCACGTCTCTGTACTCATTGTGCTCGCCGCCGCTTTGGCGTTAATGGCAGTTCGCATTTTGGATTTGAATGTCTACCACAAGATGCTCCGTGGCGCGGTATCCTTCGGCGAAGATTTCGAAGAAAATTACATGAAACAGATTTTTCAACTTGAGAAGGGAATGACTCAGGCTATCTCGCACTTTAGTCGGTTCAGCGACGCAAAAGTTGAGGCGAACGGAACCAAGT
The DNA here is from genome assembly GCA_050180895.1 of Dongiaceae bacterium. GTDB lineage: Bacteria > Pseudomonadota > Alphaproteobacteria > Dongiales > Dongiaceae > JBGPEQ01. The sequence goes on along the minus strand of JBFXDS010000007.1, from coordinate 3,755 downwards.
ACCAATATGTCGGCAACGTCAAGGTCTCTGCAGAGAAGAAGATTCGAGCGTTCTATCGCAACACGATCACGATTTTGATTCTTGCTGCGATTGTACTCTTCATCTTTACCTCGCATACCCTGTTGGCTGAAACGGTATCGGGTGGTGGAGGCAGATGACCCAGTTCCGGAAGGACGTCCTCGTTTGTGATCTAGACAATACCCTTTATGATTGGGTGGCGTACTTTGTACCATCGTTCTATGCGATGGCAGACAAGGCCGCCGAAATAATGGGCTGTGACAGGGAGAAACTACTCGATGACTTTCGTCTTGTTCACCAGAGACATCATGACTCGGAACATCCGTTCGCGCTGTTCGAAACGCGCACAGTTAGAGAGTCTTTCAGGGGGCAGCCCTTTCACGAAGTTGTGAGGGCGCTCGATCCAGCATTGCACGCTTTCAATTCGAGCAGAAAACGGCTCCTTGAGTTGCACCCAGGCGTTAGCTCAACGTTGCAAACTTTACGAGCAAGCGGAGTTGTGCTCATCGCTCACACTGAAAGCCGCCTTTACGGCGTTGTGGACCGACTTCGCCGATTTAATCTGACAGAGTATTTTTCAAGAATTTATTGTCGACAGCGCGCGACTTCTAAGCACCCAAATGAGCTAGTCGACAATAACTGGCTAGCCGACTTTCCAATGCACAGAGTGGTCGAACTATCGCACCATCAAATGAAGCCCGATCCCGACGTACTGCGCGAGATTTGCTCGAGAGAAGGCTTTTCCGTAGATCATGCAGCATACGTTGGGGATAGCATCGCGCGAGACGTTCTCATGGCCAAGCGTGCTCGCGTCTTCGCAATATGGGCAGCTTATGGCGCACATCATAACGAGCAACAATACGCAGCACTGGTTCGGATCACACATTGGACTAGCACGGATGTAGAGCGCGAGAAAAGGCTGCGAAAAGAAGCCGAGAGCATTAGCCCCGACTACGTCGCACGATCCTCGTTTTCTGAGGTGATTGACGCATTGCAGAACGAATCGCTCCGAACCAGTCGCCGTACCATACATCTCTAGCACAAGCCGAGCCGCGATACCCATGCTCCCCATGTTCGACGTTGTCATTAGATCAGGTCCGTGAGCCTCTCGCAGAGATCTCGCGCAGATTCAAATGGAATCGCCTCAATCTTTCTTCCGTCCCGCCGTAAGCGACCAATTATCATACAAGCCATGTACATCCAAACCGCATCCCACGGATCCCGTGGCCAAGCTGAGTAATTCGCGCGAACGCGGTCAGCGATTGGCGGATGACTAGAACCGCGCCACAATGCCGGCGGCGTGATTTCGACGAGAATGGCGTTAGCCAGTGCAATACCAATTGAACGCTTCGTCCATACCTTCTCTATCGAGACGCCATTTTCACGCGCAAAGCGACTTATACCATTCAGCATCATGTCGCGCGCGAATGCATCGCAATCCATCTCCTCCCGCCAACCTCCTTGTGATCCTCCATCATGCGCCAACATCACATGACGAACTTCATGTAGGAGGGTGTAGGCTGTAGCAAGCAGAGCAATGTCTTGCGCGGCTTGGTCCTCGACATCGCGATGGCGATTGAGAGTTGGCGCCGGAATCTCTGAAGGCCACGGCACATCGCCCACGGCCCAAGCATTCCCAAGTTGTTGGAGGACGATGGCCAGATTGTCGACTGCGAGATCTGCCGGGGCTTGATTCGGTAGTCTGGCTACCTCCACAGGGTCGAATAGTCTACCAGCGGCTCCTAGGACAAGGATGACGCCCGAATACGCTCGTAGCGCCCTCCATGCGAGAAAGCTGGCAAGATACATCTGCAGCATCGTTCGGTCGTTGTAGATCACATGACCGAACGCGTTCTCTAGTCTAAAGCCTGCTTGGTCGGGTGCGCGCCGGAAGTCCACGCTGTAGCGCGACCACAGTTCCGATATCTCTGTCCTGCGTTCGGGGACTGCGCCACTTAACAGCAGATCGACATCTTGAAAGTCCGCATTTGGCATGACTTGTGAACCAAGCTGCAACAATTGGGCAGGCACCATATACAGCAGGCGGCAAGCATGCGCTCCTCCCAAATGGGGGAGGCGGTCGCGTGGCGGACGCGACGGCAGAGTTCGTAGGGGCGAGCGGCGCTCGCCCGCGACGATCGGGACAAGATCCGACGACGGGGGTATCGGCGCGAGGGCGAGCGCCGCTCGCCCCTACGACGGATGGATCGAGTATCGCTATTTGCGGTCGAGGGTGATGCCGCGGCCGGCCCAGGGCGGCGGCTCGGGAGTCTGCGCGGCGGCGAGCGCGGCCTGCACCTCGGGCGGCAGGGGGGCGGTGCGGCCGGCCTTCGAATCGACGTGCAGCATCACGCATTCGAAGGTGGCGCGCTCGACGCCGTCGACGGACATGAGATGGGCGACGCGCAGGCGCTTGGCGTCGGCGCCGAGGACGAGGGTCTCGGTCTCCATCAGGGCGGGGGCGCGCACCTCCTTGAGGTAGCGCACATGGCTCTCGACCGTGTAGAGCGCGCCGCCGGTGCGCGCGTAGTAGGCGCGGCCGATGCCGAAGTGATCGAGCACCGCCCAGTTGGCGTTGGTGAAGGGGATGAGATAGGACGCCTCGTTGAGATGGCCGTAATCGTCGAGCCAGGCCTCCCGCACGGGCTCGGCGTGGAGCTTCAGGCGCGTCATTCGTCGTCCCCTCCCCTTTGCTTGCAGGACCAAGGTGCGTCCTTCGACAGGCTCAGGATGAGGGAAAATCCTGGTGGCACGAAGAAGATTCCTCATCCTGAGCCTGTCGAAGGACGCACCGTGCCGGTCCCGGGGTAGCCGGCGAGCGCGCGGGACCGGTATGCTGCGCGCTGACCAGGAAGCGGAGGAGTGAGGTCGATGGCCGCGCGCGAACCGCTGCAGGTGCTGCTCTTCGACGTGTTCGGCACCTGCGTCGACTGGCGCGGCGGCGTGATCCGCGAGGGCGAGGCGCTGGGGCGGCGGCTGGGGCTGCGCGGCGTGGACTGGGCGGCGTTCGCCGACGCCTGGCGCGGGCAGTACCAGCCGCAGATGGAGAGCGTGCGCAGCGGGCGGCGGGCCTGGGTCACCCTGGACGTGCTGCATCGCGAATCGCTCGACTGGCTGCTCCGCGAGTTCGGCCTCGATCATGTGTCGGCGGCGGAGCGGGCCGTCTTCACCCTTGCCTGGCACCGGCTGGATCCCTGGCCGGACACCGCGGCCGGGCTGGCGCGGCTGAAGCGGCGCTTCGTCGTGGCGCCCTGCTCCAACGGCCATATCGCGCTGATGATCGGGCTGGCGCGGCATGGCGGGCTGGCCTGGGACGCGATCCTCGGCGCCGAGGTCGCGCGCGCCTACAAGCCGCAGCCGGCGGTCTATCTCCGGAGCGCCGAAGCGGCGGGCGCGGCGCCGGGCGCGGCGATGATGGTGGCGGCGCATGCCGACGACCTGACGGCCGCCGCGGCCTGCGGCCTGCGCACGGCCTTCGTGGCGCGGCCGCTGGAGCATGGGCCGGGGCGGTCGGACGCGGCGCGGCCGCCGGACTCCTGCGACGTCGTCGCGCGGGACTTCCTCGATCTGGCGGACCGGCTGGGGGCGTGAGCGCGTTGCATGTCCGGCGTGCGTCCTTCGACAGGCTCAGGATGAGGGCCTGTCTTCGTGCCACCAAGATTCCCCCTCATCCTTGTAAGTTGAGATCGTCCGCATCGAGTAGAGTAGGAGGTGCGGTGGCAGTGGGGAGTCCGTCT
>JBFXDS010000006.1:0-361357 GCA_050180895.1 Dongiaceae bacterium | reverse complement strand
CTACATCCCGGTGTCAGCCGAGGGGCGAGACGGTCTCGGCCGGCCCGTTCCCGGGACTCAAACGGTCCCGGGAACGGGCCTCACTCTGTCATGATTCACACAGACAAGGGGCGAGCGGCGCTCGCCCGGCGACGGCGGTTGCCAGCGCCCGGCGGAGGTTGTTGTCGGCACGAGGGCGAGCGCCGCTCGCCCCTACCCGTCGAAATCGAGCGAAGGACCCCATGCCCAGCGGGAATGATCGATGCCGGGTCTGCCGGTCGAGGGCGGCTCTGAGAGCCGCCCCTACAAGGGGTCTTTCGAAAGCGGCGGATGAACCCCCATGCCCAGCGGGCGCGCGGGTTTGCGGCTATCCGGAGGCCGTTGCGGGTGGTCTGATCCACGATGTCAAACATCGGCCGGCGCGGCTCGGGCGCCGACGCACATCTAGAACATAATAAGAACTTCCTGAGCCCGATGTCAATCGGGAACCGGGTCATCACAGGAGGCGGTAGTGGGCTTCGGTGGGGCGGCAGGCGGTGCCGTTGGTGGGGACCAGGTCCTGCGGGCAGGCGGAGAAGACGATCACCAGGTCCATCTCGGCGCGGAAGCCGAGGCGGTCGCCGGGCTTCGACAAAGGCGGCTCGATCACCTGGGTGAAGTCGGCGCGGATGCGGCTGTTCTCCCACAGGTTGAAGGGACAGGGCACCGCCGGCGCGGCCAGGCCGAGGGCGGCCAGGGCGGCGGCCAGGTTGTCGGTGCAGTTGTCGTGATAGCCGGCGGCGCCGAGCCGCCGGTAGCGGTAGACGTCGCAGGCGGCGAGCGTGGTGTCGTGCACGCCGGGCGAGGTGTCCTCGGTGAGGGTGAGGATCGGCCGCCGCCGGTTGGTGACCATGCTGTCGCCGACCCGCGGCACCGCCCGCCCGAGCTCGACGCGGCAATGCTCCATGGACATGAACTCGCGGATGTCGTCGGCGCCGAAGGCCCAGCAGTCGACGACCTGGCTGCCGTGGGTGTTGACCACCTGCAGCGCCTGGCCGCGCCGCAGCCGGGCGGCGACGCCCTTGCGGGCCGGGATGGTCTGGAGATCGGCGTCGGTCATGGCGGGTCCCTGAGAGGGCGGGCATCCGGAGGGGGCGAGGGCCGCAGGGTAGCGGGCGGAGCCGCGCGTTGGAAGGGCGCGGCGTTAACGCGCGGGAAACCGTGCCGGGCGCAGGGTGGCGGCAACCCGGATGGAGGGCGCGATGGTGGATCTCAGCAGGGGGCCGCTGGAGACGGCGGCGGGTTGTCTATACAAGCCGCAGCGCTGGGCCGTGCAGATCCTGGTGGCCGCCGCGGCGTTCTTCGGCGGGCCGGCGCTCGGCTGGGCGATCGGCGGCATGATGCCGGGGCTGGGCGAAGGGGCGCGGACGTTCCTGTGCGTGCCGTTCGTCGCCGTGTTCTTCCTGGGCTACGGGCTGTGGCTGGCGCGGCTCAATGCGCTGGCGTTCCGGTTCATCGGCAAGGGCGTGTTCAAGGCGCTGTTCATGCTGATCGTGCTGCGGCGCAAGCCGCAGCGGCTGGAGGACGTGCTTCCGAGCAAGGAGAAGATCCTGGAGATGCTGGTGCGCGGGCAGCGGGCGGCCTCGTCGTTCCTGGCCGTGGCGGTGCCGATCGCGATCGTCGCCGGGATGATCGTGATGTTCTACGAGACGCCGACGTCGCTGCCGATGCGCGAGGCGCTGGTGGCCGGCGGGTGCGTGGCCTGGGGCTGGGCGCTGACGTTCCTGGGACGGCGGGGGTTCCTGCCGTTTCCCGAGGAGGGGGCGTAAGGGAAATCTCCACGCGGAGCCGCGGAGCCGCGGAGGAAGGTTTGAAACCGCAGATGAACGCAGATGGACACAGATGAAGGTCTGCGGCGCGCCGGCCTGCGATCAGCGCCTCTGCGTTCCGCGTGCTTCAGGTGTCCGGCAATGGCGCGGTGCGTCCTTCGACAGGCTCAGGATGAGGGAGAATCTTGGTGGCACCAAGAAACTCCTCATGCTGAGCCTGTCGAAGCACGCAGGATAGCCGTCCCGGCCGAGACACGCGCGTGGCCCTCACCCTAGCCCTCTCCCGCTTCGCGGTAGAGGGGACTTGATCGAGCGGACGGCACAACCCGGTCCCCTCTCCCACGGCAGTGGGAGAGGGATAGGGTGAGGGTGCGTCATTTCAGCAGGAAGCCTTTGCCGATTTCGTCGTCGGGCTCGAGGGTGAAGCGGGCGGTGCCGGTGTAGTGGGCCTTGCCGGCGACTTCGACGGTGACGGCGGGATGGGGGCCGCAGGTGGTTTCGCGGAAGACCTTGCCGGTGAAGATCGCACCGGTGATGCTCTCGAAGCGGCGGGGCTGGCCGGGGCGGATCTGGCCGCGGGCGTGCTGCAGGGCGAGGCGGGCGGTGACGCCGCTGCCGGTGGGGCTGCGGTCGACCTCGCGGGCGGCGAAGACGCAGATGTTGGCGGTCGGCGCCTCGCTCCAGGCGTCGGCGCCGTCAGTGAGGATGGTGCCGTAGAGGAAGGCGAGATCGGGATCGTCGGGGTGGGCGAGCGGCACTTGCGCGCGCGCGGCCTCGGTGACGGCGGCGGCGGCATCGACGAGCGCGCGGGTGGGGCTCTTGCGGACATCGAGGTTGAAGCGGGAGGCCGGCAGCACGGCATAGAAGGCGCCGCCATAGCCGATATCGACGTTGACCAGGCCGTAGCCGGGCATCTGCACCAGGGCATCGCGGGCGAAGGCGAAGGCCGGCACGCTCTCGAAGGCGACGGCGCCGGCCTTGCCGTTTTCGATCGACACGCGGGCGCGCACCAGGCCGCAGGGGCATTGGATGGCGACCGGCGTTTCCGGCGCGCGCGGCTTCACCAGGCCGCGATCGACGGCCCAGCGGCCGAGCGCGATGACGGCGTGGCCGCACATGGTGCTGTAGCCCTCGTTGTGCATGAAGAGCACGGCGAGATCGGCCGGCGGCTCGCCGGGCTTCGGCGGATCGGGCGCCACGGGGATGACGCCGTACATATCGAAGTGGCCGCGCGGCTCGAACATGAGCAGGCGGCGGAGGTGATCGAGCTCGGCGCGCGCGTGGCGGCGCTTGGCGAGGAGTGTGGCGCCGGGGATGGGCGGATAGCCGGAGACGACGATGCGGACGGGCTCGCCGCCGGTGTGCATCTCGACGGTCTCGATGGTGAGGGGGGTGGGCATTGCGCTGGGATCAGCGCCATGCGTGCTTCGACAGGCTCAGCATGGAGACCTTTGCACGGTGGAGTCCAAACCGCAGACGTTTCGGAATCGGATGTGTACAAAGCCGAATCGAAACGGGCACAAATTCCATCCGTGCAAAGGTCTCCAGCATGAGGAATGATTTTCGTGCCACGACAGGCCTACCTCATCCTGAGCTTGTCGAAGGACGCACTACGCTTATGCAAGCGGCGCTACGCCCCGACGTCGCGATAGATGTCATCGAGTGACAGAGTGAGATCCACGGAGGCGAGCCGCACCTCCATCCTGCCCGCATAGGTCGCGCTCTCCCACCCCTGGGCCGTGCGGCTGACGACGCGGAACTCCGGTCGCTCCTGCTCCACCATCACGTATTCGCGCAAGGAATCGATGCGCTGATAGGCCTGCAGCTTGTCGCGCGTATCGAGCAATTCAGTGCCCGGCGAGAGTACCTCGACGATCAGCAGCGGCCGGGTTTGGAAAAGGCGCTCGCCTTCGACCCGCTCGCAGGAGACGAACACGTCGGGATAGTAGAAGTCGTCGCCGACGCGTACCTTCATGCTGCCCGCGAAGACCCGGCAGGCCGTGCCGCGCAAGTGGCTGTGCAGAGCGGCGAAGATGTTGCCGGCGATCAGGTTGTGAGTGGTCGTCGCCCCCACCATGGCGTAGGGCTCGCCGCCGACATACTCGTGGAGGATGTCGCTATGCTGCTCGCCTTCGAGATACTCTTCGATCGAGATCGGCCGCAGGTGCCGCAGGCCAGACATGGCCGTTCCTTTGTTCTTGCGTTGCAAGAGCGGCAAACTATCACGGCGGCGTCGATGGCGTCATCCGTAGGTCGTGGCCGAACTAAGGTTGCGTCGGGAAGAATTTGGGTGCAAGGGCGGCTCGCTACTGATGCGAGACTTGACAAGCGTAAGGCTTATACTAGATAAGGGAGATGCAAGGTTCCGTTTGAGGAGATGACATGGCGACGGTAATTCGGTCACGCAAGCTCATCGATCTGCTGCGCTCGGTCGATCCTGCAGGCGAGATGCTCGTCAGTATCTTGAATGCGCATACCCTAGGAATGGGCTCCGATCCGCTAAAGCCGGCGAGAGTCATTGATCTGTCGAGCGAGAATGCCCGCTCGCCCTCGGCGGATTCATTTGCCAAGGTTGAGACATCCACTCCTGCTGCTGGAACCGCGCCAAGTTCGTATCGACCAACTCAAAGGATAGCGCGACACTTCGGCACGCATTGGTTTGAGCTCAATGGGAGGAGAACCGATTGCCGTTCGGTCAAAGACCTGCTGATGAGTGGCCTCAGAGCAATCGAAGCTCAATGCCCCGGAACGCTCGATAACCTATCTCACCTGAAAAAGCGAACGAAGAGAATCGTTGCCCGCAACCGCAACGACCTATTTTCTCAAACGCACCTTGTGGATGACTATTCCGAACAACTCATGAATGGCTGGTGGGTTGGCACCAACAATAGCTCGGACGAAACCGAAGCTTGGTTGAGGCTGGCCGCTTCACATGCTGGTTTGGACTGGGGAACGCAGTTCCGGACGTCCCTATGAGGGTTTGGGCACTCATCGAGAGATTTCAGCAAACAAACTTCGAATCATAGCCATCGAAGATGGGCAGGCTAAACTCGTTTGTCCTACCAATAGCGCATTCAAGGGAGGTGTATTCCCACCTATTGTATGTCCTTGACTCTCAGATCGAGATTCCGCAGGAATCGCTATGGTTGAAAAAGCGGCCCCAGGCGTGCAACCGGGGGCCGCTTCAACCAAGCAGCCTCTCCCGGTTCCCCGGGGCTGCTCGACGGGGAAAGCCGCGCGATACGCTTCCCTCCCCTGGCACGGGAAACGTACGCGCGGCCGACTCCGGCGGTCAAGTGGGAACCTTGACATGCGACAAGGAGGCCGACATGGCCGACGTCCAAGTCTTGTGTATCAATAAAATCCCACGCGACGATCCACACCACGGCATTACCCATCTTGGTGGCAATGGCTGGAAATGGACACGACAACAGGTGATTGAGTCCATCAAGAATGGCTCCAATACCTTCTTTACATACGTCAGCAACAAGCGTGCTGACGTGAAGGTTCGGCGCTCAGCGCAGGGTAACGAGTATGTTCAGACCCAAGCCGATGGCCAGTGGAACAACAACCTGCTCGCACTGTATGAGTGCGTGTAGAACATCGCCAAATAAGACGTAGCTGAACCACCTGAGGGGCGTTTCCACCGCCCCTTTTTGTTTAAGCCCCACTCATCGAAGCTGGCAGTCAACCTCGCCGATAGTCATGCGAGACGAACCGAAGACGCGAGGGTCGTGGGCGCGCGATTCCGCTTGCCTTGCCGGTTGTGCGCTGGATCTACACTGGCGGCCCGTCGCCTTAAGGCGATCGTCAGGTCGCCCCACTGTAACCGGTACCGTGGGGCGGATGGGCGGGCGACCTGCCGGTCGCCCCTACAGGGGGCCGCTCACACCAGCTCGATCTTGAGGCGCTTGCCGACCGTGAGGGCAGCGCGCTGCATGGTGTGCAGGGTGACGGAGGTGTTGGCAGGGCCGAGCAGGCGGTCGAGCTGGGCGCGGCTCGTCTTCATGCGGCGGGCCATCTCGATCTTGCTCAGGCGCTCCTTCTTCATCGCGCGCTCGATCTGCCAGGCCAGCACGCGCTTCACCGCCTTCTCCGTCGCCGATTCCAGCATCCCCTCCTCGGCCAGGAAATCCTCGAACGAGGAGCCGATGCTGCTTTTGCCGCGTTTCGCCATCGTCGGTCGAATTCGTTGCTGGGGATGTCTGAATGCGGCGGCACTATGGATTGCCGGGTCAAGCCCGGCAATGACATGTGGGGTGAAGGTCGCGCGTCGGAAGCGTGATAGTCGGCGCGGCGGCGACGCGGGCGCGCGCAGCGCGCCCCCACAAGGATTGGTACGGTGGGCGCTGAATGGGTACGGTGACCCTCGTAACATGGATTCATAGGGGGATGGCGGATGCGGTGGGTTGGGGCGCTGGTTGCGGCGGCGGTGATGGCGTGGGGGAGCGGCGGCGAGGCGGCGGAGCTGGGGCGGCCGGCGGGGCAGGTGGTGCTCACGGTGGCGGGCGCCATCGAGAGTCCGAACCGCGGGCCGTTCGATGAATTCGAGGATGGGGTCTTCAAGTATCATGAGCGGCGGTTCGAGAAGGCGGCGTCGTTCGATCTCGCCATGCTGGAGGGGCTGGGGATGCAGTCGGTCACGGTCGCCTACAGCGGGTGGCCGAAGGCGTTCCGGTTCGAGGGGCCGTGGCTGAAGGACGTGCTGGCGGCGGCGGGCGCGTCCGGCCGGGACATCTCGGCGCTGGCGCTCGACGGCTATGCCAGCGAGATCAGCGCGGCCGACCTCGACGCCTATGACTGGCTGCTCGCGGTGAAGCGCGACGGCCGCTATCTCGACATCGGGCAGCGCGGGCCGCTGTGGATCGTCTATGCCCGCCGCGACGGCCAGGCGATCGGCGAGGCGGACGAGCTGCGCTGGCCTTGGGCGGTGTTCCTGATCGAGGCGAAGTGAGGGGATTGGTTCGCGCCTGCGGCGCAGACCCCCCACCCCGGCCCTCCCCCTCAAGGGGGGAGGGAGTCGCGGTGGTGCGGCCGCCGGGGCTGTCATTGATGCGACATGAAGCGGCTCTATCTTTAGGGGGAGGCGGCGCAGCGAGGGGGCGGCCATGGGCGCGGACGCGGGCGGCAAGGGCAACGGGCAGGCGCGGCGCATCGCGGCCGAGATCGCCGACAGCTTCGACGAGGAGCTGGAGATGGAGATCGACGACGGGCGGCTGGCCGCGCTGCTCGACGGCGCGGCCGAGGCGCCGGCGGCGGAGGAGCTCGACCGGCGCGTCTATTTCCAGGAGCTGTTCCGGCTGCAGCGCGAGCTGGTGAAGCTGCAGGACTGGGTGGTGAACCGGCGGCTGAAGGTCGTCGTCCTCTTCGAGGGGCGCGACGCGGCCGGCAAGGGCGGCGTGATCAAGCGCATCACCCAGCGGCTGAATCCGCGCGTGTGCCGGGTGGTGGCGCTGCCGGCGCCCAGCGAGCGCGAGCGCGCGCAATGGTACTTCCAGCGCTACGTGGCGCACCTGCCGACGGCGGGCGAGATCGTGCTGTTCGACCGCAGCTGGTACAACCGCGCCGGAGTCGAGCGGGTGATGGGTTTCTGCAGCGAGGCCGAGGTGGAGGAATTCTTCCGCACCGTGCCCGACCTGGAGCGCATGCTCGTGCGCTCCGGCATCGTCCTCATCAAGTACTGGTTCTCGATCACCGACGAGGAGCAGCACCTGCGCTTCCAGATGCGCATCCGCGACCCGATCAAGCAGTGGAAGCTCTCGCCCATGGACCTCGAATCGCGGCGGCGCTGGGAGCAGTACACCAAGGCCAAGGAGGCGATGCTGGAGCGCACGCACATCGCGGAGGCGCCCTGGTGGGTGGTGGCGGCCGACGACAAGAAGCGGGCGCGGCTCAACTGCATCCACCACCTGCTGGGGCAGATTCCCTATGACGAGGTGCAGCGCCCGCCGGTGGCGCTGCCGGCGCGCATCCGCCATCCCGACTATCTCCGCGGGCCGGTGCCGCCGGAGATGTACGTGCCGGCGGTGTATTGAGCCATGAGCTATGAGTTGTGAGTTATGAGCCGCCGTCCTCACGGCTTACAACTCACAACTCATAACTCACGGCTCACCGCTCAGCGCTCCTTGAGGCCGGCGCCGCGCAGGATGAGGCGGGTGATGAGGGCGGTGGCGGCCTGGTAGTCGCGCGGGCCGATGCGCGCCTTGCCGAGGACGGCGGCGACCTGGACGTCGAAATCGGCGTAGGTCTGCGTCATCGCCCAGAGGACGAAGAAGAGGTGGCGCGTCTCCACCGGGGCCATGCGGCCGGCGGCGACCCAGCCCTCGAGGATGCGCGCCTTGGCCTCGACCCAGCGGCGCAGCTCGCGGCGCAGGTAGCCCTGCAGCTGCGGCGCGCCGTGCAGCATCTCGTTGGCGAAGACCTTGGAGGCGTGCGGCCGGCGGCGCGAATGCTCGACCTTGGCGGCGACATAGGCGGCGAGCGCCGCAGCCGGATCGGCGCCGGGGCGGATCGAATCGCCCATGGCGAGCCAGACCTCCAGGATGTTCTCGAGCACGCGGCGGTAGAGCGCCTCCTTGGTGCCGAAATAATAGTGCAGGTTGGCCTTGGGCAGGCCGGCGCGGCGGGCGATGGCGGCGGTGCGCGCGCCGGCGAAGCCGGCCGTCGCGAACACCTCCTCCGCCGCCTCGAGGATGCGCGCCTCGTTGGCGCGGCGCTTGGCGCCGGCCGGGCGGCGCGGCGGCGGCCGGCGCGCCCCGGCGGATCTCGCAGGCGCGCGGCTCATCGGAACGTCGGGAAAGTTGACCAGATGGTCAAAGCGGTTCTAGGATTCGAAGAACGCTGGTTCATGACGCTGCCGCACCGTACCCCGCCGATCCGGCGGACGGCAAGGAGAGGCTCCCGGATGATCAGGCTGCCGCCGCATTTCCGTCGGTGCGTCCTTCGACAGGCTCAGGATGAGGGAGAGTCTTGGTGGCACCAAGAAAAGACCTCATCCTGAGCCTGTCGAAGGGCGCAGGGCGCCGATCCCGGTTCCAGCCGGTTGGCACGCGGAGACGCGGAGGCGCGGAGGGCAGCGTCTCCGCCCGAGCAACCTCAATCGACATCGCGTGGAATCTCGAAGCCTTTGACGGCCTCCGCGGCTCCGCGGCTCCGCGTGGAATTCTTTCGAGCAGGCGAGGCGCGGCGCGATGAGCGGCGGGCCGGACATCGCGGCGGGGCGGCTGGGGCGGGCGGCGTATGACGCGAATTTCGGCGACATCGAGGCGCCGCTCGACGGCAAGCGGGCGCTGATCGATTCCAGCCGCTGCCTGTTCTGCCACGACGCGCCCTGCATCGAGGCCTGCCCGACCGGCATCGACATCCCCGGCTTCATCCGCGGCATCGCCACGGGCAACCTGACCGGCGCGGCGGTCACCATCCTGCGCGAAAACATCTTCGGCGGCGCCTGCGCGCGGGTGTGCCCGACCGAGGTGCTGTGCGAGCAGGCCTGCGTGCGCAATCTCTCGGAGGAGGCGCCGGTGAACATCGGCGCGCTGCAGCGGCACGCCACCGACCACCTGCTCGCCAGCGGGGCGCAGCCCTTCCGGCGCGCGGCGGCGAGCGGCAAGCGCGTGGCCGTGGTGGGCGGCGGGCCGGCTGGCCTCGCCTGCGCGCACCGGCTGGCGATGCTCGGCCACGAGACCGTGGTGTTCGAGGCGCGCGACAAGCTCGGCGGACTCAACGAGTATGGCGTCGCCGCCTACAAGATGGCGAACGACTTCGCCGCCCGCGAGGCGGCGTTCATCCTGTCGCTGGGCGGCATCGCGGCGAGGACGGGCACGGCGCTGGGCCGCGAGGTGAGCCTGACGCAGCTGCGCAAGGATTACGACGCGGTGTTCCTGGGGATGGGGCTGGCCGGGGTCAACGCGCTGCAGACGGAAGGCGAGGCGCTCGCGGGCGTCGAGGACGCGGTGGCCTATATCGCGCGGCTGCGCCAGGCGGCGGACAAGGCGACCTTGCCGGTGGGGCGGCGCGTCGTCGTCATCGGCGGCGGCAACACCGCCATCGACATCGCCGTGCAGACCAAGCGGCTCGGCGCCGAGGACGTGACCATCGTCTACCGCCGCGGGCCGGCGCAGATGAGCGCCACCCATCATGAGCAGGACTTCGCACAGACCAACGGCGTCAGGATCAGGCACTGGGCGAAGCCGCTGCGCGCCCTGGGCGCGGGCGGCCGGCTGCGCGCGGTCGAGTTCGAGTACACGACGGTCGGCGAGCAGAACAGGCTGGAGGGAACCGGCGAGCGGTTCGAGCTGGCCGCCGACCAGCTGTTCAAGGCGATCGGGCAGACCTTCGTGCCCGACCCGCTGCGCGACGGCGCGCAACAGCCGCTCGACCTGCGCAGCGGCCGGATCGTCGTGGACGCGGAGCGGCGGACCTCGCTGCCGGGCGTGTTCGCCGGCGGCGACTGCGTGCTCGGCGGCCAGGACCTGACGGTGCAGGCGGTGCAGGACGGCAAGCTGGCCGCGCACGCGATCGATAAGTTTTTGCGTTCGTAGGGGCGCGCTGCGCGCGCCCGCGGGCGGGCGCAGCCCGCCCCTATATATCGGATGGAGGGCGTGAGAGATGGCAGACTTGCGGACCGAGTTCATCGGCATCAAGTCGCCCAATCCGTTCTGGCTGGCCTCGGCGCCGCCGACGGACAAGGAATACAACGTCGTGCGCGCCTTCAAGGCGGGCTGGGGCGGCGTCGTGTGGAAGACGCTGGGCGAAGATCCGCCGATCGTCAACACCTGCTCGCGCTACGGCGCGCTGCACTATGCCGACGACAAGATGATCGGCTTCAACAATATCGAGCTGATCACCGACCGGCCGCTCGACGTGAACCTGCGGGAGGTGAAGCAGGTGAAGCGCGACTGGCCCGACCGCGCCCTCGTCGTTTCCCTCATGGTGCCGTGCGAGGAGCTGCCCTGGCAGCGGATCCTGAAGAAGGTGGAGGACACCAACGCCGACGCGGTCGAGCTCAACTTCGGCTGCCCGCACGGCATGAGCGAGCGCGGCATGGGCTCGGCGGTCGGCCAGGTGCCCGACTATGTCGAGATGGTGGCGCGCTGGTGTAAGGCGCACACGCGCATGCCCGTGCTGGTGAAGCTGACGCCGAACATCACCAACATCCTGCACCCGGCGCGCGCGGCCAGGAAGGGCGGCGCCGACGGGGTGTCGCTGATCAACACCATCAACTCGATCACCGCCGTCGACCTGGACGCGATGGCGCCGGAGCCGACGGTCGATGGCAAGGGCACGCATGGCGGCTATTGCGGGCCGGCGGTGAAGCCGATCGCGCTCGCCATGGTGGCGGAGATCGCCCGCGACAAGGAGACGACGGGCCTGCCGATCTCGGCCATCGGCGGCATCGCCACCTGGCGCGACGCGGCCGAGTTCATGGCGCTCGGCGCCGGCACGGTGCAGGTCTGCACCGCCGCCATGCATTACGGGTTCAAGATCGTCGACGACATGATCGACGGCCTGTCGAACTGGATGGACGCGAAGGGCTACAAGACGCTCGATGATTTCTGCGGGCGCGCCGTGCCGAACGTGACGGACTGGCAGTACCTGAACATGAATTACAAGACCGTCGCCCGCATCGACCCGGAGAAATGCATCACCTGCGGCCTCTGTCACATCGCCTGCGAGGACACCTCGCACCAGGCGATCGCCAAGCTGAAAGACAACGGCAAGCGACGCTACGAGGTCATTGACGCGGAGTGCGTCGGCTGTAATCTCTGCCTGCACGTCTGTCCGGTGCCGGATTGCATAACAATGGTGCGCGTCGAGACGGGGAAGCCCTATCTCAACTGGACGCAGCATCCGAACAACCCGATGCGCAAGGCGGCGGAATAGGGGAGGATCATCGCGTGCGCGGGCGGCCCGGCGGGCCGTCCCCAAGGGTGGTCGCATAAGTCAAAGAGGTGCCATCCGGGCACCCGACTGGGAGAAGGGAATGTCGACGAATATCCGCATCAACAGCGACCGGCTGTGGGACAGCCTGATGGAGCTGGCCAAGATCGGCGCCACCGAGAAGGGCGGCGTCAAGCGGCTGGCGCTGACCGACCTCGACAAGCAGGCGCGCGATCTGTTCGTCAGGTGGTGCAAGGAGGCCGGCTGCACGGTCGGCGTCGACAAGATGGGCAACATCTTCGCGCGCCGGCCGGGCAAGGACGATTCGCTGGCCCCAGTCATGACCGGCAGCCATATCGACACGCAGCCCTCGGGCGGCAAGTTCGACGGCAATTACGGCGTGATGGCCGGGCTGGAGGTCATCCGCACCCTCAACGACTTCAACTACGAGACCAACCGGCCGATCGAGGTGATCGTCTGGACCAACGAGGAAGGCTCGCGCTTCGCCCCGGCGATGATCGCCTCCGGCGTCTATGCCGGTGCCTTCGATCTCGAATACGGGCTGTCGCGCAAGGACGTGGACGGCAAGACCATCGGCGAGGAGCTGAAGCGCATCGGCTATGCCGGGGAGCGCGAGTGCGGCGGGCGCGAGGTGGCGGCCTTCTTCGAGGCGCATATCGAGCAGGGGCCGATCCTGGAGGCGGAGGAGAAGACCATCGGCGTGGTCGAGGGGGTGCAGGGCATCCGCTGGTACGAGGTGACCGTGACCGGCCAGGACGCCCATGCCGGCCCGACGCCGATGCCGCGGCGCAAGGACGCGCTGGTCGGGGTGAGCGAGATGGTGCTGGCGGTCAACCGCATCGGCCTGGAGAACCGGCCCAACGGCTGCGCCACCGTCGGCATGATGCAGGTGTCGCCCAACTCGCGGAACGTGATCCCCGGCAAGGTCTTCTTCACCGTCGACTTCCGGCACCCGGACGCCGACACCCTGCAACGCATGGGCGAGGCGCTGAAGGCCGAATGCGAGAAGATCTGCCGCGCGCGCAAGCTGGAGCTCGAGTTCAAGGAGATCTGGTATTCGCCGCCGGTGAAGTTCGACAACGATTGCATCGCCGCCGTGCAGAAGGCGACCGACGATCTCGGCTTCTCCAACCGGCGCATCGTCAGCGGCGCCGGCCACGATTCCGTCTACATGTCGCGGGTGACGCCGACCTCCATGATCTTCGTGCCCTGCAAGGACGGCATCAGCCACAACGAGATCGAGGACGCCAAGCAGGACGAGCTCGCCGCCGGCTGCGACGTCCTGCTGCGTGCCATGATCGAGCGGGCGAACGCCTAGATGAATTCACCGCAGAGGCGCAGAGACGCAGAGACAGCGGCGCGCAGGCTCGATCGAGCCTCCTCCGCGTCTCTGCGCCTCTGCGGTTGTTTTTTTTGACGGCCGTCGCACCCAACCTGCGGGTGGTGAGCGCCGCCTCAGCCGCCGGGACCGCTATCGATATCCGCGGGTTGTCGTTGGTGTTCCCAACCGCCGATGCGCCGGTACAGGCGCTAGCCGACATCGATCTGCAGGTCGGGCGCGGCGAGTTCGTCTCGTTCATCGGGCCGTCGGGCTGCGGCAAGACCACGCTGCTGCGGGTGATCGCCGACCTGGAGCGGCCGACGGCCGGACAGATCGCGGTCAACGGCGCGACGCCGGAGGAAGCGCGCAAGGCACGCGCCTACGGCTATGTGTTCCAGGCGCCGGCGCTCTACCCGTGGCGGACGGTCGTGCGCAACGTCACGCTGCCGCTG
This sequence comes from Dongiaceae bacterium, assembly GCA_050180895.1. Classification (GTDB taxonomy): domain Bacteria; phylum Pseudomonadota; class Alphaproteobacteria; order Dongiales; family Dongiaceae; genus JBGPEQ01. The sequence continues at coordinate 347,897 of JBFXDS010000006.1, read as the reverse complement.
GAGATCATGGGAGTCGCCGCGACCGAGCGGCAGGCGCGGGCGGCGAAATACCTGGCCCTGGTCGGGCTCGGCGGCTTCGAGCGCAAGTTCCCCTGGCAGCTCTCGGGCGGCATGCAGCAGCGCGTGTCGATCGCCCGCGCGCTCAGCTTCGAGCCGGACCTGCTGTTGATGGACGAGCCGTTCGGCGCCCTCGACGAGATCACGCGCGACCACCTGAACGAGCAGCTCCTGCGGCTGTGGGAGAAGACGGGCAAGACGGTCATCTTCGTCACCCATTCGATCGCCGAGGCCGTCTACCTCTCGACCCGCATCGTCGTGATGAGCCCGCGGCCCGGCCGCATCCTGGAGATCATCGACTGCGACCTGCCGAAGGGCCGCACGCTCGACGCGCGCGAGACGCCGCAGTTCCTGGAGATCGCGCACAAGGTGCGCGTGGCGCTGCGGGCGGGGCACAGCTATGACGACTGAGCGGCCGCACCACCCTCACCCTAACCCTCTCCCACGTCGTGGGAGAGGGGACTCGGCCGTGCCACTTCCCCAATCCAGTCCCCTCTCCCGCTTGCGGGAGAGGGCCAGGGTGAGGGTCGCAGCCGATAGACTGGCCGTCAGCGTGCTCCCGCTCGCGGCCGTGCTGCTGATCATCGGCGCGCTCTGGTACCTGGCAGCCATCGGGCTCAACGCGCCGCAGGTGCGCGACCGGCTCGACCGCGCGGGACAGCCCTGGACGACGGCGGACTTGGTCGAGGGCGCGTGGTCCATGGAGCGACCGGTGCTGCCGACGCCGGACCAGATCATCTCGGAGTTCTGGAAGACGACGGCTGGCACGAACATCACCAGCCGGCGCAACCTGCTCTATCACACCTGGATCACGGCGTCGGCGACGCTGCTCGGCTTCGTCTTCGGCACGCTGCTGGGCATCGCGCTCGCCATCGGCATCGTGCATGGGCGCACGCTCGACCGCAGCCTGATGCCCTGGATCATCGCCTCGCAGACGATCCCGATCCTGGCCATCGGGCCGATGATCATCATCGTGCTCGGCAACATCGGCATCACGGGCATCGTTCCGAAGGCGATCATATCGGGCTATCTCTCGTTCTTCCCGGTGACCATCGGCATGGTGAAGGGATTGCGCGCGCCGGACATGCTGCAGCTCGACCTCATGCACACCTACAATGCCAGCCGGAGCCAGCTCTTCCGCAAGCTGCGCTGGCCGTCCTCGATGCCGTTCCTGTTCGCAAGCCTGAAGGTCTCCATCGCCATCAGCCTCGTCGGCGCCATCGTCGGCGAGCTGCCGACGGGCGCCACCGCCGGGCTCGGCGCGCGCCTGCTCACCGGCTCTTACTACGGCCAGACGATCCAGATCTGGTCGGCACTCCTGATGGCATCGCTGCTGGGAATGGCGATGGTCTACGGGGTCGGCGGCGTCGAGCGCGCCGTGGTGCGGCAGATGGGAGCGCGCGGATGAGCGTCCGGGCGGATATCGCGCACCTGTTCGCACCGGCGGCCTTCGGCGTCGGACTCCTTCTCGCCTGGGAAGCCCTGGTGGTCGCGCTCGACATCCCTCGCATCCTCCTGCCCGCGCCCAGCGAGATCGGATACCAGCTCGTCGCGCGGGCCGGAATGCTGTGGCAGGACTTCCAGCAGACCTTCCTCAAATCCGTGCTCGCCGGGTTTGCCATGGGCTGCGGCCTCGGCTTCCTGGTCGCCGTGCTCACCGATCGCGTGCCGTTCCTGCAGCGCGGGCTGTTGCCGCTGGGCAACATGGTGAGCGCGGTGCCCGTCGTGGGCATCGCGCCGATCATGGTGATGTGGTTCGGGTTCGGCTGGGAATCGAAGGCGGCCGTGATCGTGGTGATGACGTTCTTCCCGATGCTGATCAACACCATCGCCGGGCTGAACGCGTCCGATCCTATGAGCCGCGATCTCATGCGCTCCTACGGCTCCTCCTACTGGCAGACCTTCTTCATGCTGCGCCTGCCGGCGGCGCTGCCGTTCATCTTCAATGCGCTGAAGATCAATTCGACCCTGGCGCTGATCGGCGCCATCGTCGCTGAGATGTTCGGCTCGCCGATCTCCGGCATGGGCTTCCGCATCTCGACCGAAGTCTACAAGATGAATGTCGACATCGTCTGGGCGACGATCGCCGTGGCAGCCGTGGCGGGCTCGGCGTTCTACGGCCTGCTGGCGCTGATCGAGCGGCGGCTGACGTTCTGGCATCCGTCGTACCGGAGCAGGTACAGGGCAGGTTAATATCGATTGACCACCACCTCGATTGTCATCGCCGGGCTTGTCCCGGCGATCCATACTTCCCGGCACCGGCCATCGGTCACGACGATGGATCGCCGGGTCAAGCCCGGCGATGACAGCGAGAGAGAAATCGCGAAATCACAGCAAACGGGAGACGCATGATCATGAGAAAGTTCGGAGCAATCGCATTCGCTGCGGCGATGCTGGCGGGTTCGCTCGGCGCGCAGGCCGCCGATCCGCTGACACTGCAGCTCAAATGGGTGACGCAGGCGCAGTTCGCCGGCTACTACGTGGCCAAGGACAAGGGGATGTATGACGAGGTGGGGCTCGACGTGACGATCAAGCCGGGCGGGCCGGACATCAATCCGAGCCAAGTGATCGCCGGCGGCGGCGCCGACGTGGTGCTGGACTGGATGCCGTCGGCCCTGGCGACGCGCGAGAAGGGCGTGCCGCTGATCAACATCGCGCAGGTGTTCCAGAAGTCCGGCATGATGCTGACCTGCCGCAAGGACACCGGCATCGCCGCGCCCGCGGACTTCAAGGGCAAGACGCTGGGCGTCTGGTTCGCCGGCAACGAATATCCGTTCCTGTCCTGGATGAACCATCTGGGCCTCGGCACCAGCGGCGGCGCCGACGGCGTGACCGTGCTGAAGCAAGGCTTCAACGTCGACCCGCTGCTGCAGAAGCAGGCGGACTGCATCTCCACCATGACCTACAACGAGTATTGGCAGGTGATCGACGCCGGCCTGTCGGCCGAGGATCTGGTCGTCTTCCCCTACGAGGACCAGGGGGTGGCGACGCTGGAGGACGGCATCTACACGCTGGAGGCCAGCCTGCAGGACCCGGAGATGGTCGACAAGCTGATGCGCTTCGTGAAGGCCTCGATGCAGGGCTGGGACTGGTCGGTCGCCAATCCGGACGACGCCGCCATGATCGTGCTGGAGAACGACGAGACCGGCGCGCAGACGGAGAAGCACCAGAAGCGCATGATGGGCGAGATCGCCAAGCTCGTGGGCAAGGCGGAGAAAGGCACCGGCTATCTCGACCCGGCCGCCTATGATCGGACGGTGAAGATCCTGCTCGCCGGCGGCTCCGACCCCGTCATCAGCAAGGAGCCGCAGGGCGCCTGGACGCACGACATCTGGGAAAAGGCGATGGCGCAGTAAATCGACTACGTCTCGGCTCGCATGACCATCGTGCGTCCTTCGACAAGCTCAGGATGAGGAATGACCTTAATGGCCCAAAGAAAATACCCTCATCCTGAGCTTGTCGAAGGACGCACGATGTCTGTCCGAGACCGTACGGCCAATTTGAAGAAACCTTGGACACAGGAGAGGCAGACATGAAGATCTCACGACGGACACTACTGGCGACGACCGGCGGCGTTGCGGCCGCGACGGTGCTGGGACGCACACGCGCCGCGCGCGCCGCCGACCCGGTCAAGACGGCGGCCATCTACACCGTGCCGATCGAGCAGCAGTGGGTGAGCCGCATCCACCTGGCCGCCAATACCGCCAAGGACCGCGGCGATATCGAGTACGTGTTCTCGGAGAGCGTGGCCAACACCGACTATGAGCGGGTGATGCGCGAATATGCCGAGGCCGGCCACCAGCTGATCATCGGCGAGGCCTTTGCCGTGGAAGACGCGGCGCGGGCGGTGGCCAAGGACTACCCGGACACCGCCTTCCTCATCGGCTCCAGCTTCAAGCCGGACCCGGCGATCCCGAACTTCGCCGTGTTCGACAACTACATCCAGGACGCATCCTATCTCACGGGCATGATCGCCGGCGCCCTGACCAAGGGCAGCATCGGCATGGTCGGCGGCTACCCGATCCCCGAAGTCAACCGGCTGATGAACGCGTTCATGAAGGGCGTGGCCGAGACCAACGGATCCGTGAAGTTCCAGGTCGCGTTCATCGGCAGCTGGTTCGATCCGCCGAAGGCCAAGGAGACGGCGCTGGCGCAGATCGATGCCGGCGCCGACATCATGTATGCCGAGCGCTTCGGCGTGTCGGACGCCGCCAAGGACCGCGGCATCCTCGCCATCGGCAACGTGATCAACACGCAGGCGGACTATCCGGAGACGGTCGTCGCCTCGGCGCTGTGGCATTTCGAGCCGACGCTCGATACGGCCATCGCCAAGGTGAGCGACAAGAGCTTCACGGCCGAGGACTACGGGGTCTATTCCTTCATGAAGCATGGCGGCTGCAGCCTGGCGCCGCTCGGCACGTTCGAGGGCAAGGTGCCGGCGGACGTGATGGCCAAGGTGGCCGAGCGCGAGAAGGCGATCCGCGACGGCGGGTTCACCGTGGAGATCGACGACAACGAGCCGAAATCCACGTAGGCAGACCCTCACCCTGACCCTCTCCAGCACGCGGGAGAGGGGACTCGATCGCGCAGGCCGCAATATGGAGTCCCCTCTCCCACGCGTGGGAGAGGGATAGGGTGAGGGTGCACGACAAAATGGCATCCGACAGCGAAACGGTCCTCCGGCTCAGCGGCATCACCAAGCGGTTCGGGCCGCTGGTGGCCAATGATGCGATCAGCTTCGAGGTGCGGCGCGGCGAGGTCGTCGGGCTGCTCGGCGAGAACGGCGCCGGCAAGACGACCCTGATGAACATCCTGTTCGGCCACTACGTGGCCGACGAGGGCGAGGTCGAGGCCTTCGGCCGCCGGCTTCCCGCCGGCTCGCCGCACGCCGCCATCGCCGCCGGCATCGGCATGGTGCACCAGCATTTCACGCTGGCCGACAACCTCACCGTGCTCGACAACATCCTGCTCGGCACCGAGAGGCTGTGGCGCTGGCGCTCCGACATCGGCGACGCGCGCCGCCGCATCCAGGCGCTGGCGCGCGATTTCGGGCTGGAGGTCGATCCCGATGCGCGCGTCGGCGAGCTTTCGGTCGGGCAGCGGCAGCGCACGGAGATCCTGAAGGCGCTCTACCGCGACACGCGCATCCTGATCCTGGACGAGCCGACCGCGGTGCTGACGCCGCAGGAATCGGCGGCGCTGTTCGCGACGCTGCGCAAGCTGGTGGCCGACGGACTGTCGATCATCTTCATCTCGCACAAGCTGTCGGAGGTGCTGGAGGCCTGCCACCGCATCCTGGTCCTGCGCGCCGGCCGGCTGGTCGCCGAGCGGAGTCCGGTGGCGACCGACCGCGCCGAGCTGGCACAGCTGATGGTGGGGCGCGACATTCCCGCGCCGACGATCGAGCCGCAGGCGGCGCGCGAGACGCATGTGCAGCTGAGCGGCGTCGGACTCCGCGGCGCCCATGGCGAGACCCTTCTCGAGGGCGTGGAGCTGGAGGTGCGCGGCGGCGAGATCGTCGGCATCGCCGGCGTCTCCGGCAACGGGCAGAGCGTCCTGGCCGACATCCTGTCCGGCCTGCGGCGGCCGAGCGCCGGCACGGTCCGGCTGTTCGGCGAACGGATCGAGCGCGCGGACCCGGCCGCGATCGTCGGACGCGGCGTCGCCCGCATCCCCGAAGACCGGCAGGCCGCGGGCCTCATCGGCGACATGACCGTGGCGGAGAACGCGGTCGCCGAGAGCTATCGGCGGCCCGGGTTCTGCCGGCGCGGGCTGATCGACTGGGCGGCGGCGCGCCGCTTCGCCGAACGGATCATCGCCGACTACGAGGTCAAGTCGCCCTCGCCCGCCGCATCCGTCCGCCTGCTCTCCGGCGGAAACATGCAGAAGCTCATCCTGGGCCGCGTGCTGTCGCAGGCGCCGCGCTTCGTGCTCGCCAACCAGCCGACGCGCGGCCTGGACGTGGGCGCGGTGGCCTATGTGCACCAGCGGCTGCTGGAGGTGCGGCGCGGCGGCGGCTCCGTCCTGCTCATCTCCGAGGACCTGGACGAGATCCTGTCGCTCGCCGACCGCATCGTCGTGATGTATCGCGGGCGGATGTCGGCGCCGCTGCCGCGCGCGGAGGTGAGCACCGCCCGGCTGGGGCTGATGATGGCGGGGCACGGCCTGGACGGACGGGTCCATGCGGCTTGAGCCGCGCAGCGAGGCGTCGCCGGCGGCCGCGCTGCTGGCGCCCGTCGGCGCGCTGGCGGTCAGCCTCGCGGTTGCCGCGCTCCTGGTCATGTGGAGCGGGGCATCGGCGCTCGGCACCTTCGCGCTGGTCGTCAAGGGCGCGGTGGGCTCGCAGTTCGCGCTGCTGGAAACGCTGACGCGCGCGACGCCGTTGATCTTCACCGGGCTGGCCGCCGCGGTCGCCTTCCGCGCCAAGCTGTGGAACATCGGCGCCGAGGGGCAGCTCTATATGGGCGCGGTCCTCGCCGTCGTCCTCGGCACGGGGCTGCTGCCGCTGCCGGCGCCGCTGCTGCTGCCGATCCTGCTGCTCGCCGGCGCCGTCGGCGGGGCGCTGACGCTGCTCGGCCCGACCCTGCTGAAGAACCGGCTCGGCGTCGACGAGGTGGTCACCACGCTGCTGCTCAACTTCATCGTCATCCTGTTCGTCAGCCTGCTGCTGGACGGGCCGCTCAAGGACCCGATGGGCCTGGGCTGGCCGCAATCCGCCCGGGTGACGCCGGAGGCGGCGCTGCCGAAGCTGGTGCCGGGCAAGCGGCTGCATGCCGGGTTCCTGCTGGCGATCGTCGCGGCGCTCGCCGTCTGGTTCGTCAATGCGCGCACGGCACTCGGCTACGAGATGCGGGCGGTCGGCCACAACCCGCGGGCGGCGCGCTTCCTCGGCATGCCGGTGAACCTGGTGCTGGTGAAGACCGCCCTGCTCTCCGGCGGGCTGGCCGGGCTGGCCGGCGTGAGCGAGGTGGCCGGGCTCAAGGGCAACCTGACGCTCGACCTGTCGCCGGGCTTCGGCTACAGCGGCATCGTCGTGGCCATGCTGGCGATGCTGCATCCGCTGGGCGTCGTCGCCGCCGCGATCTTCGTCGCCGGCGTCTTCGTCGGCGCCGACGCCATGAGCCGCGCCGCCGGCGTGCCCAACTACATCGCGCATGTGATGGTGGCGACCTCGCTGCTGACCATGGTGGCGGCGATGATGTTCATGCGCTTTCGCCTGCACTGGAGATGATGAATAGAAGAGAAGATTCACCACAGAGACACAGAGGGCACAGAGATGACGAGTAGACTTGTTCGATTGTGCATACGAGAAGCCCCGCTTCGTGGCTCAGGGCCGACTTCTCTCTATGTCTCTGTGGTGAATCTTGCGGTGTAGCCGACACGCGCGATCATAGCCGATGGACGCGATCGAGATCCTGTTCACGACGACGCTGTGGGCGGCGGCGGTGCGGATTGCGTCGCCGCTGATCTTCGCCACGCTCGGCGAGCTGATCTGCGAGCGGGCGGGCGTGCTCAACCTGGGCATCGAGGGCATCATGACGGCCGGCGCCTTCGCCGGCTGGTTCACCGTCTATGCCGGCGGCGACCTCTGGCTGGGGGTGCTCGTGGCAGCGCTCGTCGGCGCCGCCTTCGGCCTCCTGCACGGCACGTTCGTGGTGCCGTTCGGCCTGTCGCAGCACGTCACGGGCATCGGCATCACCCTGCTCGCGAGCAGCCTGACCTACTACAGCTATCGCCTGCTGTTCCCCGAGGTCACCTCGCCGCCGCGCATCGCGCCGTTCGAGCCGCTGCCGATACCGCTGCTGTCGGACATCCCCGTCCTCGGCGAGATCCTGTTCCGGCAGACGCCCCTCACCTACTTCGCCTTCGTCGCGGTCGCCGTCACCGCCTATGTGCTCTATCGCACGCCGATCGGCCTCGCGGTGCGCACCGTGGGCGAGAACCCGGCGGCGGTCGAGGCGCAGGGCATCGACGTCACGCTGCTGCGCATGGGAGCGGTGGCGGTCGGCAGCGCGCTGATGGCGATCGGCGGCGCCTTCCTGACCATGTCGGCGTTCGACGCCTTCTTCTTCCACACGGTGAACGGGCGCGGCTGGATCTGCATCGCGCTGGTCGTGTTCGGCTCCTGGCGGCCCGGCAAGGCGCTGCTGGGCGCCCTGCTGTTCGGCGCCTTCGACGCCTACCAGGTGCGGCTGCAGCCGCTGGCCGGCGCCTACGTGCCCTACCAGGTCTTCCTGATGCTGCCCTTCGTGCTGTCGATCATCGCGCTGATCGTCATGTCGCGCCGGGCGGACTATCCGCGCGCGCTGATGGTGCCGTACCGGAAGGGGGAGAGATAGCCGTGAGTATTGAGCCATGAGCCGTGAGCGATAGGATGTCGTCCGCTCATGGCTCACGACTCACGGCTCAATGCTGAGAGCGAACATGGACCTCATCATCCGCGGCGCCAACCTGCCGGACGGCCGCACCGGCATCGACATCGGCGTCATCGGCGAGCGCATCGCGGCGGTGGAGCCGCACCTGCCGGCCAAGGCCGTGCGCGAGATCGACGCGCGCGGCCGACTCGCCGGCCCGCCCTTCGTCGACGCGCATTTCCACATGGATTCGACGCTGTCGCTCGGCCTGCCGCGCCTGAACGAATCCGGCACGCTGCTGGAGGGGATCGCGCTGTGGGGCGAGCTGAAGCCGCTGCTGACGCCCGAGGCGGTGATCGACCGTGCCCTCGCCTATTGCGACTGGGCCGCGGCGCGCGGGCTGCTGGCGATCCGTAGCCATGTCGACGTCTGCGACCCGCGGCTGCTTGCCGTCGACGCGCTGCTCGAGGTGAAGCGCAAGGTGAAGCCCTATATCGACCTGCAGCTCGTCGCCTTCCCGCAGGACGGCTACTACCGTTCGCCGGGCGCGGCGGCGCTGCTGGAGACGGCGCTCGACCGCGGAGTCGATGTGGTCGGCGGCATCCCGCATTTCGAGCGGACGATGGCCGATGGCGCCGCCTCGGTGCGTGCGCTCTGCGAGATCGCGGCCAAGCGCGGCCTCCGGGTCGACATGCATTGCGACGAGACCGACGACCCGCTGTCGCGGCATGTGGAGACGCTGGCCGCCGAGACGACGCGGCTCGGGCTGCAGGGCCGTGTCACCGGCTCGCACCTCACCTCCATGCATTCCATGGACAACTACTACGCCAGCAAGCTCATCGCCCTCATGGCGGAGGCCGAGCTCAACGCCATCGCCAACCCGCTCATCAACATCGTCATCCAGGGGCGGCACGACAGCTATCCGAAGCGGCGGGGCATGACGCGCGTGCCGGAGCTGATGCGGGCCGGCGTGACGGTCGCCTTCGGCCATGACTGCGTCATGGACCCCTGGTACTCGATGGGCTCCGGCGACATGCTGGAGGTGGCGCACATGGCGGCGCATGTCGGGCAGATGACCGGGCTCGACGCCATGCGCGCCTGCTATGCCGCGGTGACCGAGAACGCGGCGAAGATCCTGGGCCTCGAAGGCTACGGCGTCGCGCCGGGCTGCTCTGCCGACATGGTGGTGCTGCAGGCGGCGGATCCGATCGAGGCGATCCGCCTGAAGGCGACGCGGCTCCACGTCATCCGCCACGGCCGGGTGATCGCGGAGACGCCAGCGACGACGGCGCGCCTCGACCTGCCGGGGCGGCCGACGCAGGTCGAGTTCACCCATCCCGGTTCGAGAGCGTCCCACTGAAAGGATATGGCTCGGACGGACGTCGTGCGTCCTTCGACAAGCTCAGGATGAGGAGCATCCTTCGTGCCACCACGATTTCTCCTCATCCTGACTTGTCGAAGGACGCAGGATGTCCCTGCAGCTATCGGCCGCCTTGTAGCGACGGCACGCCGCGGCCGTCACTCCGCGGCGTGGCGCACGACCGGCTTCGGCGTCTTCAGTTCACCCTGCTTCTTCATCGCCTCGTAGACGACCGGGAAGGTCGGGCGGTCGATGTAGCGGCCGGCGCCTTCCGTCACGTCCAGCTTGCCGTCGGCCCAGACAAGCTTGCCCTGGCTGACGGTGTGGCTCGGCACGCCCGTGCAGGCGATGCCCTCGAAGATGTTGAAGTCGATCTTCTGATGGTGGGTCTTGGCCGAGATGGTGCGCGTGCCCTTCGGGTCCCAGACGACGATGTCGGCGTCGGCGCCGACGGAGATCGAGCCCTTGCGAGGATAGATGTTGAAGATCTGCGCGGCGTTGGCGGAGGTGATGCGCACGAACTCGTTGGGCGTGAGCTTGCCGGTGTTGACGCCGGTGGTCCACAGGATGGCCATGCGGTCCTCGACCCCGCCGGTGCCGTTGGGGATGCGGGTGAAGTCGCCCTTGCCCATCGCCTTCTGCGGCGCGCAGAAGCAGCAATGGTCGGTCGCCGTGGTCTGCAGGGTGCCGGCCTGCAGCCCCTTCCACAGCGCCTCCTGATGCTCGCGCGAGCGGAACGGCGGGCTCATGACGTGGGCGGCGGCGTAGCTCCAGTCCTGGTGGCGGTAGACCGCGTCGTCGACCACGAGATGGCCGGCCAGCACCTCGCCATAGACGCGCTGGCCGTCGAGCCGCGCGCGGGTGATAGCCTCCAGCGACTGGATGCAGGAATTGTGGACGATGTAGATCGGCGTGTTGACGATGCCGGCGATCTTGATGGCGCGGTTGGCGGCCTCGCCTTCGACCTCGGGCGGGCGCGACAGCGGATGGCCCTCGGGGCCGGTGATGCCCATCTTCAGGAGCTTCTGCTGCAGGTGCCAGACGAGCTCGCCGTTCTCGGCATGAACGGTCGGGATGGCGCCGAGCTCGAGGCAGCGCGAGAAGCTGGCGACGAGCTGCTCGTCGCTGACCATGATGGCGCCCTTGTAGGCCATGAAGTGCTTGAAGCTGTTGACGCCCTTCTCGCGCACCAGCACGGCCATCTCGTCGCTGACCTGGTCCGACCACCAGGTGATGGCGACGTGGAACGAATAGTCCTGGCAGGCCTTCCTGGCCCAGCCGCGCCACTGCTCGTAGGCCTCGAGCAGGGAGACCTTGGGATTGGGGATGACGAAGTCGATGATCATCGTCGTCCCGCCGGCGGCGGCGGCGGCGGTGCCGGAGAGGAAATCCTCGCTGGCTACCGTGCCCATGAAGGGCAGCTCCATGTGGGTGTGCGGATCGATGCCGCCGGGCATGACGTACTGGCCGCCGGCATCGACCGTGCGCGTGCCGGCGGGAACCTCGAGCCTGTCGCCGATCGCCTTGATGACGCCGTCGGCGCAATGGACGTCGGCGCGATAGGTCTGGTCGGCGGTGACGACGGTGCCGCCGCGGATGAGGATGGACATCGGCTTGGCCTCCCTTGCCGGCCTGCGGAGTTGGCCGCGAAGCTGATCGTCTGGTCAAAAGTTTAGCGCCGCGCCGCGCCCGGTTCCAAGCGGTTTTGCCACAAATGTCACGGAAGCCCTGCTTGACTTTCGCCTCGATCCTGCGCATCTAAACGCCGCACTGCTGAACTTCACTTCGCTATGCCTTGATGATCCGCCCACAACGCTCCTGCCGTTCAGGCGCACTCCAGGACACCAGCCGGAAGTCGTGATGGTGCCGCGGCTCGCGATGCGCGCGTGCCGTGACGTTTTGCTTTGACCAAAGGAGGCCATATTGGCGACCGGTACTGTAAAGTGGTTCAACCCGACGAAGGGTTTCGGTTTCATCGTTCCCAGCGACGGCTCGAAGGACGTGTTCGTCCACATCAGCGCCGTGCAGCGGGCGGGCATGCAGACCCTGAACGAGGGCCAGAAGGTGAGCTATGAGCTCGCCACCGAGCGGGGCCGCACGGCAGCGGTGAACATCAAGGCGTCGTAAACGGCGCGCACTACTCGACGGAAGCGGCGGCCTGGCGGCCGCCGCTTTCATTTTGAGCGCAGCGAACCCGGCGACTCGTATCCCCCGCAGCGGACTTTCATGATCGCCCGGCTTGCGCAATATGTCCCGGAGGTGCGAATCTCAACGCGAGTCGCGGGCCGCGGGACCGGCGACGAGGGCCAGTGCGTGGAGATAGAGCGCGGACATGAGTCTGGGGCAGGCTGACCGACAGGCGCGGGCGCGGCGCCGGTTGATCTGGGGTTTGGTGAAATGGACGGCCGCGCTGATCCTGATCGCGATGGCCGGGCTGTTCGCCTACCGGACCGGCACCTCGCTCGCCGAGATCGACACCCGGCGCAAGAACCAGGAGATCGCCCGGCTGTCGGCCGAAGTCCAGGCTCTGCAGACGGAGAATTCCGCCCTCAAGGCCACGGCGGCCCAGGCCCAGCAGCAGGCCCGGGACTGGCAGCAGCGCTACACGACCGAGGTGCCCACCGGCGATTCCAAGATCCTGCTCGACCTCGCCACGAACAAGCTCAATGAAGGCATCGACATGGCGCGGCTCACCTTCCTGATCGGCGCCGCGGCCAATCCGCGGGTGTGCGATGCGGAGACGGAGAGAAAGCGTCTGATGGTCAAGACTCCGATCGGAAAGGTGGGAAAGGAAGCCTCGGCCGCCTTCGCCACCCGCAAGATCACGGTCACCGCCGACGGCGAGTCTGTGGTCAACGACAACGGCCAGAAGGAGGCCTGGTTCGACCCGGCCCAGCCGATCACCGTCCGCTTCGCGCAGCTCGACGGCCAGACCGTGACGGCCAGCGGCGTTGTGCCGCTGCGTCACCAGATGGTGCTGGGAGAATCCGAGTACCGCTTTTCCATCGACATCGACGAACGCCGTGGCTTTGCCATCGTCACCAGCGAGCGGTGCAATTTCCCGTAGGAGGCCTCGGCTAGAGCACGTTCCCTGTTAGTGGAAACATCAGCTCTTGGTTGTCCATGCCGGCGAAAGCCGGCATCCATATTCGCAGGCCTGTGTCTATGGATTCCGGCTTTCGCCGGAATGACAATGGAGGCGGGACTGCGATTCCGATCTCAGGAAAATGGCTCTAGTCGCGGCCCCCGTTGCCGTTGGTGCCGCGTTTCGAGCGGAACCAGGCCGGCCGCTCCCAGCTCTCCGCCGTTCCATCGGCGCAGCCGGCGAACGCCATCGCCAGCCCGCCGCACGCCGCCGTCGACAAAAGCCTCAGCACCTGTCGGCGCTGCCGTGAATCGTCGTCGCTCAATGTTTCGGCACGATGCTCTGTCATGCCTGAAGATGTCGGCCAAGCTTCGCCCTCGTCAAGGCCGCTCAAGGAAGCGTGATCGCACACCACCGGGTCAAGCCGCCAGCCATCAGCCACCAGGGCGGGAGCAGAGGGCGTCAGCTACCTGCCGCCGAACATCTTTCGCAGCGAGTCGAAGCCGGCCTCGTAGATGCCGCGGATGACCTTTTCGGCCTCGCTGGCCGGCGCGCCGGCCGGCTCGAACTCGCTCGACCATTCGACGGTGCAGCCGGCGCCGTCGGCGTTCTCGGAGACATGGATCGTCGCCTGGTACTTCTGCACCGGCAGCGGGCCCTCGAGGATGGAGTAGGTGTAGCTGCGCGACTTGTCGTCCTTGGATTCGAGCCGCTCGACGATCGAGCCGCCGCCGTGAAGCGTAAGTGTCCGCACGGTGGCGGCGCCCTTCTTCGTCTCGTCGCTGCGCGCCACGGCCGGATGCCACTTGGCGAGCGTGTTGAAGCCGCCGATGGTATCCCACACCGTCCGGGCGGGCACCGGCAGCTTGGTCGACAGGCTGACCTTGGACATGTTCACCCTCCAAAAAGTCGCCGCAGGTGGTCGAAGCCGGCCTCGTAGAGGCCGCGGATGAGCTTCACGGCATCGCTCTCCGGCGCGCCCGCGGCCTCGAACTCGCTGGTCCAGGCGACCGTGCAGCTATAGCCATCGGCCAGCTCGCGGACATGCAGGCGGACATGATAGCCGGCGACCGGCAGCGGCGTCTCGACCACCGAGTAGCTGTAGGTTCGCGCCTTGTCGTCGTGCTCTTCCAGTTCGGCGAGGATGACGCCGCCGTCGCTCAACGTCAGGCGGCGGGTGGTAACGCCGCTCTTGTCCGTGACCTCCTCGCTCTTGACCACGGCGGGATGCCAGCGCGCCAACTCGTTGAAGCCGCCGATCATGTTCCACACCGCCGAGGCGGGAACTTGCAGCGTTGTCTCGACCTGCACCTTGGCCATGGCACCTCCCGTCGCCGGCCAGCCGACCCCGATGGTGCGAAGCAGCCCATCCTAGCAAGGTGACAGCCATGTTACTAGGTTGCCATGCTCGGACCTGCGGATCGTCGAGCCTGCACGCCAGACCGGAGCAAAGCGCTCAAGCGCCAGCCATGTCCCATGGTAGAGTGGTTTCGAACGGGATCCCGGACTATCCCGCGACGCCCGCCCGCTGCGGTCAGGTACAAGATCGCAGCAAGCACGCAGTGGAAGAACGCCGATGGCGACAGATAAGGTTGGCAGCCGATATCTTCAACAGCGATGGGCCGGGCCGCTCGCCGATCGGCGCGTGCCGAACGCCTGCCGGCGGGCGCTCGGCACGCAGCAATGCAACGACCGACGGGGAGAGGCACCGAGGATGACGGGCGATGCGATCAGAGGAGTGGCGGCGTTCGCGGCTCTTGCACTCGGCATGGCGCTTGCCGCGCCGGCAGCGGCGCAGGATGTGCCGGTCGACCTCGAGCTGGTGCTGGCGGTGGACGTCTCAGGCTCCATGGACGCGGGCGAGCGGAAGCTGCAGCGCGACGGCTATGTGCAGGCGTTCCTGCATCCCGACGTGATCGCGGCGATCGGCTCGGGCTTCTACGGACGCATCGCCGTGAGCTACGTGGAATGGGCAGGCCCCCGCTCGCAATCGATGGTGATGCCCTGGCGTCTGGTCGACGGACGGATCGCCGCGGAATCCGTGGCGGCGGAGCTGGCGGCGGCCCGGAGCCCGCGGATCCGCGGCACGTCGATCTCCGGCGCCCTCGCCTTCTCCGGTGCCCTGTTCGACGGCAACGGCTTCGACGGCGCGCGCCAGGTGATCGACATCTCCGGCGACGGGCCGAACAACATGGGGGTGCCGGTGGTGCCCGTGCGCGATGCCGTGCTGGCGCGCGGCGTGACCATCAACGGCCTGCCGCTGACCCTGCGCGACGGCGGCTCCTGGGGCATCGCGGCCGGTCTGCTCGACATCTACTACGAGGACTGCGTGATCGGCGGACCGGGCGCATTCTTCCTCTCGGTGCAGGCGCCCGAGCAGCTGGCGGACGCGATCCGCCGGAAGCTCGTGCTGGAGATCGCCGGCGCACCGCCGGCACTGGTACCGGCGCAGATGGCGCAACGGCCACCGCGCATCGACTGCATGATCGGCGAGAAGACGCGGCCCGAGTGGCTGGACGAAAACAGGTAGCCTTCTTCTTTTTGGAGTCGAAGGACGCACGGTGTTGATCCCGATCTCCGTCGGAAACGATCAAGGCGCTTCGCTTCATTTCAACAAGCGCTTCGCGGTCCGCCGCAGGGCGACCCATCTACTCGGCGACACCGGAGACAGGGCCGCTCGGCGTGGTGCAGGTACATTCGCCGCCGGCGGGCTCGGGGGCCGGCAGCGGGCAGAAGCCATAGGCGGTGTCGCAGTAGGTCGCCGTGGCGTCCTCAGGCGGGTCGAACTGCTCCTCGCCCAGGTCACACCAGGCCTCGATCTGTGCCGGGCTGTACCCCCTGCGCGTCAACGCATCACGGTCCTCGCGCACGCACTCGGCGCGGACGGCGGCAGGCATCATCAGCACGGCCAGCAGGAAGGCGTGTCGGATCATGCGATCCTCCCGGGCCGACGGTCGCCGACCCTCTTCGTCGTCGGGAAGCGGGGGACCGTGGGAAGAGTGCAGCGGCAGACGGGCAGCGGTCGTCAGCGCTTCCGATCCTCGTTTGCACTCGGTGATAAGCGATGGGCCGGGGCGGCGTCTGTGAGCAGGATCACAAACGCTTCAGTCACGCCGCCACGAAGGGTTCGGGCGTTCGGGCTCGCTTTTCTGCGTCGATCCGTCCGGTCTCACGGCTTGACCACGTACCACTCGCCGTCGATCCCTTCGCCGGTGACGTCGCCCGGCGCCTTGTCGTCGATATAAGTGTAGAGCGGATGACCCTTGTAGGCCCACTGCCTGCGGCCATCGTCTCCGATCAGCGCGAGGTCGCCGGTAGGCTGCGCATCGACCGGCGCCAGCGCCGGCGGCCAATATTCCCGGCAGAGCATGCCGCAGTTGGAGACACCCGGCTGGTCCTCCGTATAGGTGTAGAGCGTCATGCCGCGCGCATCGACGAGCACGGCGCCGAGCGACGTCTCGCGGGTGCCTAGGGCGGCGCTGGGCGCGGTGGCCGCACCGGCGCAGGCTGCGAGAAACGTGCCGGCCAGGACAACGGCGCGCGGGACGGATGACGACATGACCACATTCCTTTCGTCGATCGGAACCGTCGGTATCAACGCTGACGGCGGCGGACCTATTCCCGCGATTGCGGCGACGCGGCGGCGATTGCGGCGACAGAACGGCACGCTCTCAACGAAGCAGGAATACCCGCGTAATTTATCGGTGACCCGGCCCGATACGGCTTGAAAAGAGCGTCCGGCACGCCCATTTGCGGCCGGATCGTCGCCGCTGCGACGCAAATCGCGACAGGAGGGGTTCATGCCCACCATCCGATCGGTACCGGCCGGCCGCGCGCGAAGATGCGTGCTGGCCGCGGCGTTCGCGGTCGGCGTCCTCGGCGTCGGCGCCGCTCGGGCCGCCGACGACCATCAGGCGTTCGTCCAGGGGATCGGCGACCAGGTGGTGCAGATCCTGCAGCAGGATCTGCCGCGCGACGAGGTAGAGCAGAAGCTGAACCAGCTGTGGCTCGGGGCGTTCGACGTCGAGGGCATCGGCCGCGCCGTGCTCGGCAAGAACTGGCGCAAGGCGACGGATGCCCAGCGCGAGGAATACATGCAGGTCTTCCCCGAGTACGTGGCTACGCTCTACGCCATACAGTTCTCCGAATACTCGGGCGAGACCTTTGCCGTCACCGGCAGCAAGCCGGTGTCCGACACGGATACGGCAGTGACCACGCAGATCGAGCGACCAGGCCGGGAACCGATCAAGGTCGACTTCGTCGTCGGCCCGGGGCCGAAGATCAGGGACGTGCGGGTCGAGGGCGTAAGCCTGCTGGTCACCAAGCGCTCGGAGTTCGATTCCGTCGTCGGGCAGCGCGGCATCGACGGGCTGATCCAGGCGATGCGGGAGAAGGTCGGACAGGTCTGAGCCGACGTTTCCCTACGACGTCGGGCGACGCTATGCGTCGACGTAGTGGGGGCCTGGGCGCTCGTGCAGTTCCTCATAGTGGATGAGGACGGGCGCGCCGAGCGGTTGGGGATCGCCATCGCGAAACGCCAGCACGCCGCGGTCGCAGTTGTCGGCGACGACATAGCCGTTCAGATAGAACCGGCGGTCGACGGCGGAACGGTTCGGACCGGACCCGTGCACCAGATGCAGATGCCATAGGGCGACATCGCCGGGCTCGAGCGCGAGATCGACGGCGGCCGCCGGATCGAGACCGGCGCGGACCAGATCCGCGTCGCTCAGGTGCCGATCCATAATGCGACCGTCGCCGCCGAGGGTGAGCTCGCCTAGCCGATGGCTGCCGGGAATCACGCGCATGGCGCCGTTGGCGGCCCCATGCGGATCGACGGCGATGCCTGTCTGGACATAGGACTCGGCGGGCCGGCGGTAGGCGGCGCGCGGGCGGCGGAAGCGGATATCCTGGTGCCAGCCGAACTCCGCGGCGGCGCCCGGCGGCTTCCAATGCATCTGGTTGATGATCTGCTTCAACGTGGTGCCGATCAGCGGCGCCACGATCTCCAGCATGCGGCGGTCGAGGCGGACGCGGTCGAGCGTCGCGTCGACATAGGACGGCCACTGCACCAGCCGCAGGATGCGGCCGCGCGCCGGATCCTCGGCGACGCGGTAGAGCAGGTTGCCGTGGCGGTAGCTTTTCGGATGCTTGCGGCCCTCGGCCTGCAGGCGATCGAAGGCGGCGGCCATCTCCGCCACCTCGGCGGCCGAGAATGCGTCCTTGACCACGGCGTAGCCGTCGCGCCGGTACCGCGCCACGTGATCGCAAGACATGGTTATGGGCTCGTTAACCACCCGCATCGCGGCGGCCAGTATAGCCCGACCCGCGTTACCGAAAAGCGAAGCGCCCGGCTCGGGTTCGACAAGGGGGCGGCGAGCGATTAAGAATCGCGCCGCATGGCGACGCGCTGGGCCCGGTTTTGCAAGGACAAGACGGCGATGGCCGGGCTCGCCGTCATCGCGCTGGTGGTCGCTGCGGCGGTGCTGGCGCCCTGGGTGGCCCCGTTCGATCCGGCCGAGCAGTTCTTCGACGGGTTGACCCTGGAGGGCGCGCCGCTCCCGCCGAGCGCCAAGTTCTGGCTCGGCACCGATACCCTCGGCCGCGACCTGCTGTCGCGCATGATCTACGGCGCCCGCAACTCGCTGATCATCGGGCTGCTGGCCAACGGCGCGGCGGTGCTGATCGGCACGACGCTGGGCGTCGTCGCCGGCTATCTCGGCGGCCTCGTCGGCGCCGGACTGATGCGGCTGACCGACATGGTCATGGCCTTCCCGGCGCTGCTGCTGGCGACGGCGCTGGCGGCCATCATCGGCCCGTCGATCGGCATCGTCGCCGCGGTCATCGCCATGGTGAACTGGGTGCAGATCGCGCGCGTGATCTACACCGAGACCACGTCGCTGGCGCAGCGCGACTATATCGAGGCGGCGCGCGCGCTCGGCGCCGGCACGCCGCGCATCCTGATCCGGCATCTGATCCCGCACCTGCTGCCGACGGTGATGGTCTACGCCACGCTCGGCATCGCCACCACGGTGCTGCTGGAGGCGATGCTGTCCTATCTCGGCGTCGGCGTGCAGCCGCCCGATCCGAGCTGGGGCGGCATCGTCTTCGAGAGCCAGTCGTATTTCATCAGCGCGCCATGGTTGGTCTTCTTTCCGGGGATCGCCATCATCCTGATGGCGCTGTCCTTCAACTTGGTCGGCGACGCGCTGCGCGACGCCCTCGACCCGACGCAGAGGGGGCGATGAGCGATGGGTCGTGAGCCATGAGTCGTGAGCTATGAGAAATAAGCACGTCCGTCGGGGGCCGCGGCTCATGGCTCACGACTCATGGCTCATGACTGGAGCCCGCCCATGATCCGCTACCTCGCCAAGCGGCTGCTGTGGTCGGCGGCGATCCTGCTCGGCGTCAGCGTCATCACCTTCGCGCTCAACAACCTCGTGCCTTCGGACCCGGTGGCGATGATCGCGGCGCGCTCCGCCACCAAGGAGGATCGCGACCGGCTGCGCCAGCAGCTGGGGCTGGACCAGCCGGTCGCCGTGCAGTACGGGCGCTACATGGGGAAGCTGCTGCAGGGCGACCTCGGCCGCTCCTACAAGCGCAGGACGCAGGTGGCAGCGCAGATCTGGGCGCGGCTGCCCGCGACTCTCATGCTGATGGCGGCCGCGATCGGATTCGAGCTGCTGATCGGCCTGCCGGCCGGCCTCTACGCCGCGCGGCGGCGCGGCAGCGGCGCCGACAAGGCGGCGATGACGCTGTCCTTCATCGGCGTGTCGTCGCCGCAGTTCGTCACCGGCCTGATCCTGTTCTACATCTTCGCCTACTGGCTGAGTTGGCTGCCGACCGGCGGCTTCGGCGCCGCCCATATCATCCTGCCGGCGGTGACCCTGGGCATCGCCGGCGGCGGCTGGTATTCGCGGATGATGCGCTCGTCGATGGTCGACGTGCTGCGCCAGGACTACATCCGCACCGCCCGGGCCAAGGGCCTGTCCGAGCGCGGCGTGCTGTTCGTGCACGCTTTTCGCAACGCGGTGCTGCCGATCGTCGCCATGATCGGGCTGGACATCGGCATCTTCATGTCCGGCGTGGTGGTCGTGGAATCGGTCTTCGGCTGGCCCGGCATCGGGCAACTGATGTGGCAGGCGATCCAGGACCGCGACGGGCCGATCATCCTGGGCGTCACCCTGACGGCGGCGGTGTTCATCGTCCTCGGCAACCTGCTCGCCGATGTGATCGCGCCCCTGATTGACCCGCGCATCCGCCTGAGGTGAAATGGGCTCACAGAACCGCAGATGAACGCAGATTGCAGGCGGCGGCGGGTTGTCCGAGCGCGGCGTCGACCGGCGTTCATCCGCAGCATCAGAACGGACACGGGGAGAACAACGAACATGAAATCCATGCTTCTTTGCGCCACCGCAGCGATCGCGCTGCTCGCGGCGACACCGGCACCGGCCCAGTCGCCGAAGCAGGGCGGGGCGGCGATCGTCGCCTTCAACAACGAGCTGTCCACGCTCGACCCGCAGATCGGCTATGACTGGCAGAACTGGTCGGTCATCAAATCGATCTTCGACGGGCTGATGGACTACAAGCCCGGCACGACCGAGCTCGAGCCCGACCTGGCGGAAAGCTACACGATCTCCGACGACGGCCAGACCTATACGTTCAAGCTGCGCGACGGCATCAAGTTCCACAACGGCCGCGCCCTGACCGCCGGTGACATCAAGTACTCGGTCGAGCGCGCCATCAATCCGGCGACGCAGGGACCGGGCGCGGGCTTCTTCGGTTCGATCAAGGGCTATGACGAGATGGTCGGCGACGCCAAGGCGACGGAACTGTCGGGCATCACGACGCCGGATGACAAGACGGTGGTCATCCAGCTGACCCGGCCGGATGCGACCTTCCTGCACGTCATGGCGATCAATTTCAGCTATGCCGTGCCGAAGGAGGAGGTCGACAAGTTCGGCGCCGATTTCGGCCGCAACCCGGTCGGGACGGGCGCCTTCAAGCTGGTCGAGTGGGTCCCCGGCCAGAAGACGGAGCTAGAGCGCTTCGCCGACTACTATCGCAAGGGCGTGCCGTATCTGGACAAGCTGACCTTCGAGTTCGGGCAGGATCCGACCGTCAATGTGCTGCGGCTCAAGAAGGGCGAGATCGACATCGCCGGCGACGGCATCCCGCCGGCCCAGTTTAACGAGGCGATGAACGATCCGGCGAACAAGGACCTGATCGCCAAGGGCGACCAGCTGCAGACCGGCTACATCACGCTGAACGTCACGCTGCCGCCGCTCGACAATCCCAAGGTCCGCCAGGCCATCAACATGGCCGTCAACAAGGATCGCATCGTCCGCATCATCAACAATCGCGGCGTGCCGGCGAACCAGCCGCTGCCGCCGGCCATGCCCGGGTACGACACCAGCTACCAGGGCTATGCCTTCGATCCGGAAGCGGCGAAGACTCTGCTGTCCGAGGCCGGGTTCGCCGACGGCTTCTCGACCGAGCTCTACGCCATGAACGTCGATCCCAATCCGCGCATCGCTCAGGCGATCCAACAGGACCTGGCGGCCGTCGGCATAAAGGCCGAGATCAGGTCGCTCGCCCAGGCCGAGGTGATCACGGCGGGCGGCGCCGGCCAGGCGCCGATGATCTGGTCGGGCGGCATGGCGTGGATCGCCGACTTCCCCGATCCGTCGAACTTCTACGGCCCGATCCTTAGCTGCGCCGGGGCGGCCGAGGGCGGCTGGAACTGGGCCAAGTACTGCAACGAGGACCTGGATACGCGCGCCAACCAGGCCGATGCCATGGTCACGGCCGAGCAGCAGCCGGCGCGCGCCGACGCCTGGAAGGCGATCTATCTGGACGTCATGAAGGATGCGCCGTGGGTGCCGATCTTCAACGAGCAGCGCTTCACCTATCACTCCGAGCGGCTCGGCGGCGATGCGTCGCTGTTCACCGATCCGATCCACATTCCCGTGAACTACGACTACATCTTCGCGAAGGACGCGCAGTAGGACGCCCGACCGGTACGGGGGCGGCTGCATGCGCCGCCCCCACATTCTCCAAGCGTCGAGGACCGACATGAATATCCCGATCAAGCACGCGCACACGATTCACCAGAACCAATCGCACTTCGGCTGGAACAACGCGAACAAGCCGGTGGCGCACGCCAAGCCCGGCGAGACGATCGAATTCCATCCCATGGATGCCTCGGCCGGACAGCTGACCGCGGCCTCCACAGTGGCGGACGTTCCCAGGCTCGATTTCGGCAAGGTCAACCCCGTCGTCGGACCCGTCTACATCGACGGCGCCGAGCCGGGTGATGCAATAAAGGTCACGCTGCTGTCGTTCGCGCCCTCGGGGTGGGGATGGACGGCGAACATTCCGGGCTTCGGCCTGC
The DNA here is from genome assembly GCA_050180895.1 of Dongiaceae bacterium. Taxonomy (GTDB): domain Bacteria; phylum Pseudomonadota; class Alphaproteobacteria; order Dongiales; family Dongiaceae; genus JBGPEQ01. The sequence continues at coordinate 325,650 of JBFXDS010000006.1, read as the reverse complement.
TGGCGGATCAATTCAAGGAGCCGGCGCTGCACGTCTGGACGTACGACCCCAGCTCGCAGACCCCGGCGATGTACGGGCCGGGCGGCCGCGTGCCGCTGCGCCCGTTCTGCGGCACCATCGGACTGGCGCCGGCGGAGCCGGGCCAGCACAGCATCGTCCCGCCGCGCCGCGTCGGCGGCAACATGGATGTCCGCGACATTGCCGAAGGCACGGCGCTCTACCTGCCGGTCGAGGTGAAAGGCGGATTGTTCTCGGTCGGCGACACGCACGCCACCCAGGGCGATGGCGAGGTCTGCGGCACCGCGATCGAGAGCCCGATCGCGCTGGCGGCGAAGTTCGACCTGGTGAAGGGCGCCAACCTGGCGTTCCCGCGCTTCACCACTGCCGGACCCGTCAGCCGGCATTTCGACGCCAAGGGGTACGAGGTGACGACCGGCATCGCACCCGACCTCATGGAAGGCGCGCGCGCCGCGGTGAGCGGCATGGTCGAGTTGCTCTCGAAGCGCTACAACATGAAGCCGGTCGAAGCCTACATGCTGTGCAGCGTCTGCGCCGATCTGCGCATCAGCGAGATCGTGGACATGCCGAACTGGGTGGTGTCGCTCTATTTCCCGCGCGTGGTGTTCGAGTAGCAGCAGTCAGCAGTCAGCGAACAGCCGTCAGTGAACGGATCACAGGTGCGGAAACGCGCTATGCTGAATGCTGACGGCTGATTGCCGAGTGCTGAATGCCATGCCAACCGCCGAGGCGCCCCTCCTCTCCGTCGAAAATCTCTCCGTCTCCTTCGGCACCGACGACGGGCGGGTGACGGTGGTCGAGGACATGTCGTTCGAGGTGCCGGCCGGCAAGACGGTCGGGCTGGTCGGCGAGTCCGGCTGCGGCAAGAGCGTGACCGCGATGACGATCATGCGACTGCTGCCCTCGCCGCCGAGCCGGATCGAGGGCGGCCGCATCCTGTTCGACGGCCAGGACCTGGCCCGGCTGCCGGAAGCCGCGATGCGCGCCGTGCGCGGCGACCGCATCGGCATGATCTTCCAGGAGCCGATGACGAGCCTCAATCCGACGCTGTCGATCGGCTTCCAGATCGGCGAGGTGCTGCGCCTGCACCGCCGCATGGATGCGAAGATGGCGCGCATCTGGAGCGTCAACATCCTGAAGCAGGTGGGCATCGGCGGCGCCGAGCGCCGGCTGGCGCAGTATCCGCACCAGCTCTCCGGCGGCCTGCGCCAGCGGGTCATGATCGCGATGGCGCTGATCTGCCGGCCGGGGCTGCTCATCGCCGACGAGCCGACGACGGCGCTCGACGTGACCATCCAGGCGCAGATCCTCGACCTGCTGCGCCGGCTGCAGCAGGAGATGGACATGGCCGTGCTGCTGATCACGCACGATCTGGGCGTGGTCGCGGAGATGTGCGACGAGGTGTTCGTGATGTATGCCGGCCGCATCGTCGAGCGCGCACCCGCGGCCCAGCTGTTCACGAACCCGCGCCATCCCTACACCGCCGGCCTGCTGGCGGCCTCGCCGCGGCGGACGGCGCGCGGCGCGCGGCTGGCGACCATTCCCGGCATGGTGCCGGCGCCGGGACAGCGCGGCGCGGGCTGCAGCTTCGCGGACCGGTGCGCGCGCGTCCTCGACCGCTGCCGCGCCGAGCGGCCACCGCTCGCCGGCGTCGCCGGGGGACGCCTCGCGGCCTGCTGGAATCCGGTGCCGTGATCCCGATCGAATCGACTTCGGAAACGTGCGGCGCGTCTGTCGGGGCGGGTCTTAGACCCGCCCCTACAACCGCTGCGCCCCTGCTCGAGCTGAGCGATGTCGTCAAGCATTTCCCGTCCAAGGACGGACGCGGCACGGTCAAGGCGGTGGACGGGGTGAGCCTGACGCTCGGACCCGGCGAGACGCTCGGCATCGTCGGCGAGTCCGGCTGCGGAAAGTCGACGCTGGCGCGCCTCATGCTGCGGTTGACCGAGCCGACCGCCGGACAGGTTCGCTTTGCCGGCGAGGACCTTCTGGCGCTCGGTTCCCGGGCGATGCGCGCCCGGCGACGCGACATGCAGATCGTGTTCCAGGACCCCTACGCTGCGCTCGACTCGCGCCTACCAGTCGGCGCCATCATCGCCGAGCCGCTGGAGATCCACCGGGTCGGCGACCGCCAACGCCGCCGCCAGCGCGTGGCGGAACTGCTGTCGCTGGTGGGGCTGGAGGCGGATGCCGCGACGCGCTATCCGCACGAATTCTCGGGCGGCCAGCGGCAGCGCATCGGCATCGCCCGGGCCATTGCCCTCGAGCCCAAGCTGGTCGTGCTCGACGAGCCGGTGAGCGCGCTCGACGTCTCCATCCAATCGCAGATCCTGAACCTTCTGATGGACCTGAAAACGCGGCTCGGCCTCTCCTACGTCTTCATCTCGCATGATCTTGCGGTGGTCGAGCATGTCAGCGACCGGGTTGCCGTCATGTATCTGGGCCGCGTGGTCGAGACTACGGATACGGCCGCGCTCTACGCCAGGCCGGCACATCCCTATACGGAGGCGCTGATGTCGGCCGTGGTCGAGCCCGATCCGGCACGCCGCGCGCAGCGGATCGTACTGCAGGGGGATCCGCCCAGCCCCGAATCGCCCCCGACCGGTTGTTCGTTCCATCCGCGCTGCCCGAAGATGATGGAGCGATGCGCGCGTGAGCCTCCGCTTCTGCGCAACATCGGCGCGGACGGAGCGCCGCATCGGGTGAGCTGTCACCTGTATTGAGACTATCGACGGACCGGGCTGGCGGCGGATGACGGCCAGGTCCGCAACCTCGGGTACCGTTGAACCGCTCAGGGAATCGAACCGACGGCCTCCTCGAACGTCGGCACGACCAGAGGCTGGCCCGGCCCCGGGCTCGCGGCGCCGGACACGTACTCCCTGAGGCCGCCGAGATACTGTTCGAGCGGCTCGCCCGAGCAGCCCTGGGCGGTCAGTATGCCGGTATCGATCGCGCCTTCTCCCGACGTCATGATGAACTCCTGCGTGGCGAAGAAGTCCTCCTCCGTCGTGCAGTTCACCACATTGCCGAAGTAGTCGACTTCGCAGCCGGGCTGGTTCGCGACCGTGTTGAAGAACAGCATGACCATCCGCATGCCCTCCGCGTGCGTGCGCGGGCCTTCGGTGAAGGCGTGCCGCGTCGCCTGGGCGGTGAGGCTGCCGACGAAGCCGAGAAGCGCAGCCTCGCTGGCGCCCATGCTTGCCTTGACCTTGCCGGGACACGCGTTCTCGATGCCGCGGGTCATCGTCATGAGATAGGCGACTTCCTCGATACCCGTGAGCGTGACCTCGCTCCAATGGCGTCGCATGAGGGCGCCCGCGATATCGGGCCGCGCAAGGCCGAGCGGATTGTAGGCGTTCGCGACGGCGCTCATCGCCGCATCGAGGCGCGGTCGCGATCGTGCGTCGACGCCGACCCTTTGCGCGGCGGCGGCGAAACTCTCGACGACCCCGGTGGCGCCGAGCGAGGGCGGCAACGCCTCCATCCACTGAATCAACTTCTCCTCCGACGCGGCCAGCATCGCGGCAGCCAGCGTCGTCTTCTGCGCCTCCATCTCCGCAAACGCGGCCGCGACCTCGCCGCCCTCCGACGACGGATTGAGAAACTTCAGGAGCGCGTCGGACATGTCCTGGTAGGTATTCAGCACGCGCCACCGGCTGAAGTCGGCCCCCTGCAATCCAGAAAAGGCGGCGCGCGACGATTCGACATGCTGGGGCCAAAGCGCCAGGGCGCGCTCGCGGCTTTCCGCCGCGAAGCCGCGTTCGAGCTCGCTCCGGCCCTCGTCGAGGCCGCGCTCCTGCATAGTCTCGGTAACCCTTTGGACGTGAGCCTCGGCTTGGTGAAGACCGTCGAGGGTTGCCGGAAACGCCTTCAGCTCACCAACCACCGTCATTGCGTAGCCGACGCCGGCTTTCGCCCGCAAACCTCTCAGCTGCGCATCGAAGCCGTCGCGTTCGCCCGGCGTCAGGTAGGGCGCAATGGCGCCCTTTTGCGGCGCCAGGGCGGCGAGGAGGCCATCGATGCGTCCCACGAGCTCGAGCGTCGGCGGCACGCCCCCGATCTCAGCGATTTCGGCGGAAACGCGCTCGGAGGTCGCGAGGATCTCGCGCATCAGGTGCTCGACCTCGAACCATCTGCCGCTGATCTCGAGATCGTCCGGTCGCAGGCTGCTGCTGAACCAGTTGGTCAGGACGTCCCAGCCGTAGGATACGTTGCTCGCTTCGACTCGCGCCATCAGCGCGAGCCGCTCGGGGTTGCCGTCCGTCGTGATAACATTCTTGCATTCCCTCACCAATAAAAGGGTAAGTACGGCGTCCACCTCGTTCCATTGATACATGTCCTTGCCGAAGACTTGTCGCAGCCGATCCTGGTCGAAGAGTCCGGCATAAATGGTCTCGTTGCGAATGTCATAAGATTCGAATTCGGTCTGCCAGCGCAGCAGACGCTCGCAATGCTGCACGGTCAGCCGGGGCGCGAAGAACTCCCCTGGCGCATAAAACGCCTGGAACAGGATGCCGTCGGGGTCCTTTTCCGTCGGAGTCCGCCGAATCTTCTTCATGGCGATGCGGTCGCAGACCCAACCGTGATCCGAGAGGCCGGTCGTGGCGCCCGTGAGATCGCCCGTCTCGGAGTCATAGCTGGCTTCGACAGTCAGGGCGCTCGGCCGTCCCCAGTCGAAGCTGCCCGGGAACGCCTTGGTCATGGTGAGGCGGGCCTTGTCGCCGCCCTGATCATGCTCGACCGCCAAGGTCATGGCGCCGGCAAATCCGGTGCCGCTGACATAGGGACCGAGGTGAAGCTGACCTTCGGCAGGGTTTGCTGCGTCATCGATCTGCAGGCGAGCGAGGCGTTGAGCGCTCTGGCTGGGATCGGCGGAATTCGTGCAGGTCACTTCGCCGAACCATTCGCCGGCAAACCTCTCCAGCGGCATCGCCGCCAACCGGCCGCGCCGGTCTCCCGGGCTTTCCGGCACGGTGACGAGCCCCTTGCCGATCAGGCCCTCGGCAAGCCGGCGTTGATCGAGGCGGATCTCCTTGATGAGATCTGCGTAGACCTGAGTCAGCGCCCCGTCGTACCACGGCTCCGCGCCGGGATTGTCGGGCGGGACGTTGAGGGGCGCGACCATCCATCCTATCCGCGCGTAGATCGCCTGCACCGCCGCCGCCAGATCGATATCGAGCGTGTTCTGAACCTTGCTCTCGCATGCGCGCCAGAGATTGTTGTAGCGGTCCGAGTCGCCGTTCGTCCAAGACCACAGGTTCTTGCCGAGCACCCGGTTCATTCCCTCCATGTCGGCCAAGGCGCGGACGGCCGGTGGGCGCGAATCGGCGTTATCCGTATGCGAGGCGAGCCACAACGCATACTGCTTGCAGTCGTCGACCGAAAGCGTCGTCATGGCCTCGGCGATGGCGCCGAGCTGCGCCGGCGTCTTAAAGAGGAGCCCGCCGGCATTTGCCGGCAGACCCATCACCTGCACCTTTCGCGCCGCCATGGCCGCGCAGGTGCCGCTCGCCGCGACCTTGTCGATCACGAGAAGCCCGGAGTCTGCGAGATACGTCATCTCGAGGCGGAACGGATCCGTGTACGCACCCTGCACGCGCCAAGCCACCGGCTCCACCTTGAACCGTTTGGTTGCCGGATCGAAACCGCCCTTCAGCGTGAGGGGCGGAAGGCCGCCCCCCGCCTCGACGATCACGTCGCCGGGGTTGGCCAGATCGGCGCGGATGGCCAGCTTGAAGGTGACGGGCTGCGGACTGCAGGCACCATATCCGAGCCAAGTCCCGGGGAGGTCTTCCGCCGCACCGAGGTCGATCGGCGCGCGCTGTGATGAGCCCCCCGGGGGAGCGGCCTCTCCCCCCACCATGTCGGGGGAGGATGCCTCGCCTTGCTGAGCCAACTGGGCGGCCGCCGCCTCGCTTGGTTCTCCCAGGCCCGCGAAACAAGCGATGCATGCAAATGCCGTGGACACCCGCAGGGCACGCAAGAATGACATGTCTCCTCCCAAGGAACAAAGTCCGGCGTCAGACGTAGTCCAATACTATTCGAAATGCTCTATGTCCGCCATGCTTCCCGCCTGCGGGGCGTGCGGAGTCTGCATGCGCCCGCGGTGTTCTCAGGTTTGTCACATTGACCGGTGATGACGATCCGGCATCACCGGCGCAGTCTGATGCGGGCGCAAGCTGGCCGACTAGCAACCAGCCGGCACCAACACCGCGGCGCCCTTGACGCGACCCTCGCGCAGATCGGCGAGCGCGCGATTGGCGTCGGCGAGCGGATAGGTCTCGACCGTCGTGCGCACGGGAATCCCGGGGGCGAGCGCAAGGAACTCCTCGCCGTCGCGACGGGTCAGGTTGGCAACCGATACGATCTCGCGCTCCTGCCACAGGATGGCGTAGGGGAAGCGCGGGATGTCGCTCATATGGATGCCGGCGCAGACGACGCGGCCGCCCGGGCGGAGCGCGCGCAGCGCCGCCGGCACGAGCGCGCCGACCGGGGCGAAGATGATGGCGGCGTCGAGCGGTTCGGGCGGCAGCGCATCGGACGGTCCGGCCCAGGCGGCGCCGAGCTCGCGCGCGAAGGCGAGCGCGGCGTCATCGTCCGGCCGCACGAAGGCGAAGATGGCGCGGCCCTCGAACCGGGCGACCTGAGCGACGATATGGGCGGCGGCGCCGAAGCCGTAGATGCCGAGCCGCGCCGGATCGCCCGCCTTGCGCAGGCTGCGGTAGCCGATCAGCCCGGCGCACATCAGCGGTGCCGCCTCGGCATCGCCATAGGCGGCGGGGATCGCAAAGCAGTAGCGGGCGTCGGCGACGGCATACTCGGCATAGCCGCCGTCGATCTGGTAGCCGGTGAAGCGCGCCCGCGCGCACAGATTCTCGCGGCCGTTGCGGCAGAATTCGCAGCTGCCGCAGGTCTGGCCGAGCCAGGGCACGCCGACGCGGTCGCCGACCGCGAAGCGATCGACGCCGGGGCCGCGGGCCGCCACTCGGCCGACGATCTCATGGCCGGGAACGAGCGGCAGCTTCGGATGCGGCAGCTCGCCGTCGACGACATGCAAGTCGGTCCGGCAGACGGCGCAGGCCCGCACCTCGATGAGCAGCTTCCCGGCAGCCGGCTCGCGCAGCGGCAGGTCCCTCCATTCGAGCTGCCGGCCGGGAGTTCCCAGAACCATGGCTTTCATCTGAGTCGAACGCGACATGGGCATGTGCTGGTATTTACACGAACAATCAAAGGTTATATTATAATGGCTATTTTCAACCTCGACGTGTAGAGAGGATGTTAATGCAAGACCACTCCGGCATCGGCTTGATCGAGTGGATCATCTCGACGATCCTTATCATCATTCCCATCTGGCGCATCCTGCGCAAGGCAGGCTACAGCCCGGCGCTCTCGCTGCTTTCAATTGTGCCCGTCCTGGGACCGCTCGGCCTGCTGGCTCTCCTGGCATTTGGCCAATGGCCGGCGCTGGCCCGGAGAGTGCGGGACGACATCGCCTCCACCTTCGGATAAACCGGCAATGGGATACTTTTCGCTCTGGCACTGGGTGATCCTTCTCATCCCCTTGGCTATCGCCGGCTTCGTCATTTGGATGTCGGTGCGCGTCCTCCGCAAGGCCGGCTATTCCGGATGGTGGGTGCTCGTCATGGGCGTGCCGGTCGTCAACCTGATCATGCTCTGGGTCTTCGCATTCTCGGATTGGCCCGCGCTCAGGAGTTCCGCAAGCCGGCCGACGCCGAGGCCGTAAGTAGACGGCGACACCCAAAGCAAACCTTGGGCGCCCGCGTCTTGCGGGTCGCCAGCGATCGCCTATACTCCGCCGCCGTTCCTTCCCATCGAGCCCACTGCAAGGACTCCCCCATGGCCCGCGGCGTGAAAAAAGTCGTGCTCGCCTATTCCGGCGGCCTAGATACGTCGGTCATCCTGAAATGGCTGCAGGAGACCTATCGTTGCGAGGTCGTGACCTTCACCGCCGACCTCGGCCAGGGCGAGGAGCTGGAGCCGGCGCGCAAGAAGGCGCAGATGCTCGGCATCAAGGAGATCTTCGTCGAGGACCTGCGCGAGGAGTTCGTGCGCGACTTCGTCTTCCCGATGTTCCGCGCCAACGCGCTCTACGAAGGCCAGTACCTGCTGGGCACCTCGATCGCGCGGCCGCTGATCGCCAAGCGCCAGATCGAGATCGCCGCCAAGACCGGCGCCGATGCCGTGGCCCACGGCGCCACCGGCAAGGGCAACGACCAGGTGCGCTTCGAGCTCACCTACTACGCGCTCAATCCCGACATCAAGGTGATCGCGCCCTGGCGCGAGTGGGACTTGACCTCGCGCACGAAGCTCCTCGACTTTGCCGAGAAGCACCAGATCCCGATCGCCAAGGACAAGCGCGGCGAGGCCCCCTTCTCCGTCGACGCCAACCTGCTGCACAGCTCCAGCGAGGGCAAGGCGCTGGAGGATCCCTGGCACGAGCCGGAGGAGTTCGTCTATCAGCGCACGATCGCGCCGGAGGCGGCACCGGACAAGCCGACCTATGTCGAGATCGAATTCGAGCGCGGCGATCCCATGGCGATCGACGGCAAGACGCTGTCGCCGGCGGCACTGCTGACGCGGTTGAACGAGCTCGGCAAGGCCAATGGCATCGGCCGGCTCGACCTCGTGGAGAACCGTTTCGTCGGCATGAAGAGCCGCGGCGTCTACGAGACGCCCGGCGGCACCATCCTGCACGCCGCCCATCGCGGCATCGAGAGCATCACGCTCGACCGCGGCGCCGCGCATCTTAAGGACGAGCTGATGCCGCGCTATGCCGAGCTCGTCTATTACGGCTTCTGGTTCTCGCCCGAGCGGCTGATGCTGCAGGCCCTGATCGACAAGAGCCAGGAGAACGTGAGCGGCACGGTGCGCCTCAAGCTCTACAAGGGCAACGCGACAGTGGTCGGCCGCAAGTCGCCGAAATCGCTCTACTCCCTGGCGCACGTCACCTTCGAGGAGGACGCCGGCGCCTACGACCAGCGCGACGCCGCCGGCTTCATCAAGCTCAATGCGCTGCGGCTCCGGCTGCTGAAGAAAGGCCGCGGCTAAGCCGCGCAGGACTGCCGGCCACTCCCTTTGCCGGCGGACCGCCCAAGGCCGCTCGTGCGGCTTGTCATTGAAAATGATAATTAATATCATACTAAAAACACCCACTGGCGCCCCGGTCGAATTCCGCATGACCTTGAAAAACATACTGTTTCAGCTGCATTGGCTGCTGGGCATCAGCGCCGGAATCGTCCTTGCCGTTGTCGGCGTCAGCGGCGCCATGCTGTCGTTCGAGGACGACATCCTGCGCTCGATCAATGCCGGGGTGATGACCGTCGAGCCGCGGGCCGACCCGCCGCTGACGCCCGTCGAGCTGCTGGCGCGCGTCCGTGCCGCCCATCCCGACCGGACTGTGACGATGCTGACCGTTTCTTCCGAAACCGACCGCGCCGTCCGGTTGAGCTTCGCGCCGCCGCCGGGCGCGGCGACCGGCGGCGGCCGCGGACCGCGCGGCGAGACGCGCTTCGCCGATCCCTATACCGCCGAGCTGCTGGGTCAACCGCGCGGCCAGGAGTTCTTCCGGCTGACGATGCAGATCCATCGCTGGCTGGCGGCCGGCGATGTCGGCAAGCAGATCGTCGGCGCCTCGACGGTCGCGCTGGTCTACCTCTGCCTGTCCGGCCTCTATCTGCGCTGGCCGCGCAAGACGCTGGACTGGCGGGCCTGGCTCACGCTCGATCTCGCGCGCAAGGGCCGCAGCTTCCTGTGGGGCCTGCACTCCCTCATTGGCACCTGGGTGCTGCTGCTCTATCTGCTCGCGGGCTTGACCGGCCTCTATTGGTCCTATGAGGGTTATCGCGACTTCCTCTATTGGGCGACCGGCGCGACGCGGCCGAATGCGCCCGGTCGCGCGCCGGCATCCGATGACGCGGCATCGGACCCCGCGGAAGTATCGGAACCGGACATCGCCGCCGCCTGGGCCACCTTCCAAGACGTGACGGACGACCGTTTCTCCACCGCCACGCTGCGCATTCCGGAGCGGCCCGGACAGCCGCTGCAGATCAGCTACCAGGACCTCGACCCGCCGCACGAGCGGGCGACCAACACGCTGATTCTCGATCCCGTCAGCGGCACCGTGCGGCAGCACCGCCGCTATGCCGACCTGCCCGTCGGTCAACAGATCATGACCAGCATCCTGCCGCTACATAGCGGCAGCTTTTTCGGCCGGACCGGCCTGATCCTGATGATGCTGGCCAGTCTGGGCATGCCGCTGTTCGTCGTCACCGGATGGATGCTCTATCTCGACCGCCGCCGCAAGCGGCGCGCTGCCCACGCTGCCGCGCGCGGGGTGGGACTGCCGCGCGGAGACAGCGCCGACGGCAACGTCTTGGTCGCTTTCGCCAGCCAGAGCGGCACGGCGGAGCAGTTGGCGTGGCAAACCGCCGGCCTGCTGCGGAGCGGCGGCCTGTCGGTCGCCGTCGAGCCGTTGGCCCGGATCAGCACGGCCCAACTCGCCGGCGTCGATCGCGCCATGTTCGTCGTCAGCACGTTCGGCGAAGGCGAGCCGCCGGACGAGGCGCGCAGCTTCATGCGAACGGTCATGGGACAGACGACGGCGCTGGCTCATCTCAGCTATGGCCTGCTGGCCATGGGCGATCGGCGGTTCGCGGAGTTCTGCGGCTTCGGGCGCGCCCTCGACGGCTGGCTGCGGCGACAGGGGGCGCGGGCACTGTTCGATCGAGTCGAGGCAGACGATGCCGATGCCGGCGCCCTCCGCCACTGGCAGCACCATCTCCGCAGGCTGGCGGGCACGACTGACCAGCCCGACTGGGCGCCGCCGCCCTATGAACAGTGGCGCCTGGTCGAACGCCGACTACTCAATCCTGGCTGCCCATGGCCGACCTATCATATCGCGCTCGTCGCGGCCGATCCGGCGCGCGCGCAATGGACGGCGGGGGACATCGCCGAAATCGGACCGCGACATGCGGCCGATCGGATTACCGACTTCACGGCTGCGGCAGGGCTCGAGGGCGACGCCTTGGTGACCGTCAACGGCGGCGGCGAACGGCTGGCCGACCTGCTTGCCCGCAGCCTGCTGCCCCAGCCGGACGATATTGCCGGCCTGTCGCCGCAGGCCGCGGCGGATCGCCTGGAGCCGCTTCCGCACCGGGAATATTCCATCGCCTCGATTCCGGAGGACGGCCGCCTGCATCTCCTCGTCCGTCAGATGCGCGACACGGACAGCCGGCTCGGGCTGGGATCGGGATGGCTGACCGAGTTTGCGCGCATCGACGATCCCGTTGCCTTGCGCATCCGCCGCAATCCGAGCTTTCATCCGCCGGCGGACGACAGGCCGCTGATTCTGATCGGCAACGGCACCGGCCTGGCCGGGCTGCGTGCCCATCTCAAGCAGCGCGCCTGCCTCAGCCATCGCCGCAACTGGCTGATCTTCGGCGAACGCCACGGCGCGCACGACTTCTACTATCGCGACGAGATCGAACGCTGGCAGGCGGAAGGGCTGCTCGAACGTCTCGATCTCGCCTTCTCCCGCGACCAGGCCGAGCGCATCTATGTTCAGCGGCGCCTGCGCGATGCTGCCCCGGCGGTGCGCGGCTGGATCGCGGCGGGCGCCGCCGTTTATGTGTGCGGCAGTCTGCAAGGCATGGCGCCGGGCGTGGAGGAGGCGCTCGTCGCTCTCGTCGGAACCGAGCGCCTGGAGCAGATGGCGAAGGACGGGCGCTATCGACGCGATGTCTACTGAGACGGGATCAGAGCTCCGCCCAGCGGCGCAGGAGATTGTGGTAGCAGCTGGTCAGCGCGAGGACGGCGCGGTGATCGTCCGAGAGTGACTGGCGGGCCTGCATGATGGCCATGTCGAGTTCATAGAGCAACGTGCGCTGGCCGTCGTCCTTCACCATCGATTGCGTCCAGAAGAACGACGCCCAGCGGCTCCCGCGGGTGACCGGCTTCACGCTGTGCAGGCTGGTGGAGGGATAGAGGATCATGTGGCCGGCCGGCAGCTTCACGACGTGCGCGCCGTAGGTGTCCTCGATGACGAGCTCACCGCCGTCATAATCCGCGAGCGGCGTAAGAAACAGCGTTGCCGAGACGTCGGTGCGGATCCGGACGCCGGCGCCCGGCACCGCACGGATGGCATTGTCGACATGAGCGCCGAACGTCATGCCGGCGTCGTAGCGGTTGAACAGCGGCGGGAACACGCGCAAAGGCAATGCCGCCGTGGTGAACAGCGGATTCCGCCCGAGCGCGCGAAGGACCAGTTCGCCGAGTTCGCGGGCCGCGGGAGAATCTTCGGGAAGCTGCAGGTTGTGCTTGGCGCGGGCCGATTGCGCGCCAGCCGTCACCTTGCCGTCCACCCAGGCCGCCGCTTCCAGCGTCTTGCGACAGCGATCGACTTCCTCGGCGGTCAGGACGTTGGGGACTTGGATCAGCATCTGAAAGAGAACCTGTCGAGGGGCGGCGGAAGAGGCCGGCGGGTCCAGCCTCTTCCGGTCATGATCGCACAGCCGGCAAGCTCCGCAATCAGAACTCCGCCCCCACGGTCAGAAGCACGGTCCGGCCGGCGGCAGGAATCACGCGGTTGCCGAACAGCCCGTCGTAATTCAGCCGATTCGTCAGGTTGTAACCGTTGATCGCGACGCGGACCTCCTCCGTGAGCTGATAGGACGCCATGGCGTCGAAAGACAAGTTGTAGGGCACTTCGGACGTATTCGCCGCATTAAGATAGGTGCCGTCCCGATAGGTGAGGCCGCCGCCGATCGTGACGTCCTCGGTGACATCGTAGGTGGTCCACAACGAGGCGGCGTGCTCCGGTGCGAACTGCACCTCATTGCCGATGTTGGCCGCCGTGGCAGAATCGAGGATCTCGGTGTCGAGGAAGGTATAGCTGACATTGACCGTCCACGCATCCGTCACCTGGCCGGTGAGACCGACCTCGAGGCCGCGATTGCGCTGCTCGTCGCCCGACGAGAGGATGTCGCCGGTAATGGGGTCTATCTCCTTGGCATTGTCCTTGTTGATCCAGAACAGCGAGCCGTAGAGTCCCAGCCGACCGTCGAGGAGGCCGACCTTGGCGCCGACCTCGAAGATCTGATGATGCTCGGGCTCGAGATCGTCGGTCGTGGGCGTGATCGGATTCGGGCCGCTGGTGATGAACTGGCCGGACGGTGCGGTCGAGGTGGCGAAGGATGCGTAGTAGCTCTGGTTCTCCGTCGGTTCATATATGACGCTGAGCTTGGGATTGATCTGGTCCGATGTCGACTCGAGCCGGGTGACCGGCGTTCCCGGGCCGGACGTCTCGTACCAGGCGTCGTAGTGATCGAAGCGGGCGCCGCCGATGACCGACCACTCGTCTGTGAACCAGATCCGGTCGCTGAGGAACAGCGAGACGTTCGTCGCAGCCGCTTCCTTGTGCGCGGTCGCTGCCGTGCTGGGAACGATGGTGTAGCCGGCTGCCGAATGGTCGGGATTGAGCAGGCTCGTCCCGGGACGGGCGGGCAGGTAAGCAAAGGCGTCGCGGTTGTCGCTCTGGTAGAAGACGTCCAGGCCGCCGACGAGCTGGTGGCGGAAGCCGGCGATGTCGAACTCCGCCACCGCCGTGGTGATGTTCTGCATGCCCCAGGTGTCCTGATCGAAGGGTCCGGGACCGCCGCGGGCGACTTGCGGGTCCGTCGTGGGGTCGCCGTCGAACAGGGCGTCGATGCAGGCGGCGTTGCAGCTTGCCGGCGTTGCCGCGAACCAGCGGGAATACAGCCCAAAGCGGGTGTCGTTGTACAGCGTCAGCCAATCGGAAAATCGGTGACTGCCGCGCACCGTGATCATGTCCACGGTCGTCTCGTCCTCGTCGGTGTCGTTGCCGTACCAGTTCTCGCGGTCGACGCCGTATTCAGTGACGGGCTGACCCGTCGTCGTGCCCGGCGCCAAGATCACCGGGATTCCGTAATCGGGGGTGCGGTTGTCGTACTGATGGAGGAAGCCCACCGTCACCGTCGTGTCGGTGCCGACTCCGAAGGCGGCGGACGGCGCCACGCCCCAGCGGTCGGATTTGACCTCGTCACGGTCGACGACCTCCGAATGGTGCGCCATGCCGTTGAGGCGAACGGCGATCGTATCGCTGACCTGCTGGTTGAGGTCGATGGTCACCCGCCCGAGCGGCCCCATGCCGCCGGAAAGGCTGCCGGCATACATCTCGTCGAGCGCCGGCGTCTTCGACACCGTGTTGATCGCGCCGCCGGTTGTGCCCATGCCGAAGCTCTCCGACGACGGTCCCTTCAGCACCTGGACCTGCTCGAGGTTGAAGGCGTCGCGCGTATAGACCCCGAAGTCGCGCAGGCCGTCGACATAGATGTCGCCCTTGGCGTCGAAACCGCGGATGCGGAACTGGTCGCCGTTCATGCCGCCATTGCCCTCGCCGATGGACACGGTCACGCCCGGGACGTTGCGCAGCGCCTGATCGAGCGTGGTGACGTTCTGCTGCTCCATCACCTCCGGCGTGATGACATTGATCACCTGCGGCGTGTCCTGCACGGTGCCCGGCAGCCGGTCGAGGGCCGAATCCGTCTTCAGCGTGTTCGGCGGCTCCTCGGCCTCGACGCTGATCGTCGGGATCTGCCGCGGCGCGGTCGTGGATTGGCCGGTTTCGGATTGCGCCGGCGCCTGCTCCTGTGCCGCGGATTGGCGGTCATCCAAAGCGGCGACGGCGACGGCAAGTCCGAGCGTCAGGGCCGCATGAGAAACCGTGGCCCGAAGTCTGTTCGATTTGCGCATTTTCGATCATCCCCATATCGATCTGATAGTGAGAATGATTCTTAATTGCATTAATGAAAGGGCGCAAGACCATTATCTCTGCGCATTTTCTGATCAAATGACTTTATTTTGGGCAGAAAGACGGTGGGGTCCGCCGCCTATGCGACGACCGGCACGCCCAGCACGACGCCGTGCAGAAGGATAAGAACGATATAGAGCAGACCGGCCAGCATGAGCCGCCACCAGCCGATCTCCGCGAGATGGATCTCGTTGCGGCTGGTGAAGATCGCGGCGAAGGGGATGTTCGAGGTGACGGCGGCAAAGCGCTGCCAGTCTTCGGCGGGCCAGATCCGTTGCTTGCGGGCGTCGAGGCGGCGGGTGCCGTCGAGCGCCAGGACGGCGAAGGCGGCGAAGAAGACGATCGAGGCGACGTCGTCGCTGATCAGCAGATGCACGATCGCCCACAGCCCGATGCCCCACAGCAGCGGATGGCGGGTGATGGCGAGCACGCCGGGCGCCGGCCGCTCCATCGGCAATGCGCGCTTCTGCATGACCGCGGTCGGATTGCGCTGGGTGTAGCCGCCGACGATCAGCAGCAGCGCCAGCGGCATCACCACCAGCGGCACGACGATGAGGACCGGCGGCGTCCACCAGAGCACGACCGGATTCTCGACGGCGGCATAGGCCTTCACCAGCCAGGCGAAGAGGATCAGCGCCACGGCCGAATAGAGGCCGAGATAGGCGCGCTCGCCCAGCCGCCGCACCAGATCCTCGCGCAGCCAGGTGTCGGAGACGCCGAAATGGCTGCCGACGAAGATCACGGCGGCGGCGATCAGTTCAGCGAGGGTGCCGGTCATGGCGAGGTGTCAGTTGTCAGTCTTCAGTCTCCAGTCGTCGGTCATCGGCACGGGACAGTCTCCTGGCATGAGGAAGCCTCTACCGTGAACTGACGACTGCGAACTGATCACTGCAGCACGATCCCGCGTTGGCGGCAGGCGGCGGCGAGCGTGTTCCGCAGCAGGCAGGCGATGGTCATCGGCCCGACGCCGCCGGGCACCGGCGTGATGGCGCCGGCATGCGCAAACGCCTCGGCATAGGCCACGTCGCCGACCAAGCGGGTCTTGCCGTTGCCGGCATCGACACGGTTGATGCCGACGTCGATGACCGTGGCGCCCGGCGCGATCCAGTCGCCGCGCACCATCTCGGGCTTGCCGACGGCGGCGACGACGATCTCGGCGCGGCGGCACTCGGCGGCGAGGTCGCGGGTGCGGGAGTGCGCGATGGTGACGGTGCAGCTCTCGTTGAGCAGCAGCTGCGCCATCGGCTTGCCGACGATGTTGGAGCGGCCGACGACGATGGCGCGCCGGCCGGCGAGGTCGCCGAGCCGGTCCTTGAGCAGCAGCAGGCAGCCGAGCGGCGTGCAGGGCACCATCCCGTCGCCGCCGGTGGCGAGGCGGCCGGCATTGACGACGTGGAAGCCGTCGACGTCCTTGTCGGGATCGATGGCGTTGATGACCGCCTGCGGATCGATCTGCTTGGGCAGCGGCAGCTGGACGAGGATTCCGTTCACCGCCGGGTCCTTGTTGAGGCGGTCGACGAGGGCGAGCAGCTCGGCCTGGCCGGTCCCGGCCGGCAGCTTGTGCTCGAAGGACGCCATGCCGGACTCCTTCGTCTGCTCGCCCTTGTTCTTGACGTAGACCTTGCTGGCGGGATTGTCGCCGACGAGCACGACGGCAAGGCCGGGCGTGACGCCGTGGCGCGTCTTCAGGATCTGCACCTGCTCGGCGATGCGGCGGCGCAGGCCGGCGGCGAAGGCCTTTCCGTCGATGATCTTGGCGTTGGCGGCCGGGCTTGCGTCGTTCATGCCGATGTTCCTGCGTCCTGGAGCCAGAGGTCGAGCGCCTGCATAAGGCGGCCCGGATCGCCCTGCAAATGGATTGTCTTGCGCCGGTCGGCGGCGCCGGCGACGACCGACAGGCGCGATTTGGGCACGTCCCAGGCGGCGGCGAGCAGCGCGATGACCGCGGCGTTGGCCTTGCCGTCCTCCGGCGGCGCGGTCACCGCCACCTTGAGAGCGACGCCGCCATCGGCCTCGGCCGCCAACCCGCCGACTTGGTTGCGGCGCGCCCGCGGCTGCACCCTCAGGCGCACACGCACGCCATGGTCCGCAGGGCCGAACGGCGTCGGCGGGGTAGCCGGCATGACGCTCAGTACGGCAGGTTGCTGAGGATCAGGATGCGGGCGAAGCCGAGCAGCAGCGCCAGGACCAGCGGCGAGATGTCGATGCCGCCGAAGGCGGGGATGATGCGGCGGATCGGCCGCAGCGCCGGCTCGGTGATCTGATAGAGAAAACGACCGACGGTATTGACGAAGGGGTGGCGGGTATTGACGACGTTGAAGGCCACCAGCCAGCTGAGGATGACCTGGGCGATCAGCAGGATGATCGCGATATCGACGATCGTGTCGATGAGCCAGGCGATGGCGGACATGGGCGCTCGTTCTCCGGGCGGCAACGAACTTCGGCGACCCTAGCGGCGGGCCACACAGGGCGCAAGCTTGACATCCGGGCGGGCCGCTGCCCATAGTCCGCCCCCGAACCCGTGGGGCTGTAGCTCAGATGGGAGAGCGCCTCGTTCGCAATGAGGAGGTCAGGGGTTCGATTCCCCTCAGCTCCACCACTCCCCGCCCCTTTCGTCCCCTCTGATCGGCAGCCTACTGTACCGGCTGTTCCGCGGGCGCGACCGGCGCTGTCTCCGGCGGGCGGCCGCCGAACATCAGCAGGCCGCCGAGGACGATGGCAGCGGCGATGACGGCGACGATCCAGTGGCGGACGGTGCCGGACTCGTCGGCGACCATGGCGGCAGTCAGTGCGCCGCGGCGGCGTGCCCGCCGGCCGAGACGTTGCTGGCGAGGAACTGACGGAAGCGCTCGGAGCGCGGCGCGCCGAACACCTGCTTCGGCGGCCCCTGCTCCTCGATGCGGCCCTGGTGCAGGAAGATCACCTCCGACGACACCTCGCGGGCGAACCCCATCTCGTGGGTGACCACCAGCATGGTGGTCCCCTCCTCGGCCAGCTGGCGCATGACCCGCAGCACCTCGCCGACCAGCTCGGGATCGAGCGCCGAGGTCGGCTCGTCGAACAGCATGACCTTGGGCTCCATGGCCAGCGCCCGGGCGATGGCGGCGCGCTGCTGCTGGCCGCCGGAGAGGTGGCTCGGATAGTGGTTGCGCTTCTCGGCGATGCCGACCTTGGCCAGCAGCGCCTCGGCGCGGGCGACCGCCTCGGCCTTCGGCAGCTTCAGCACGTGGACCGGCGCCTCGATGACGTTTTCCAGCACGGTCATGTGCGACCACAGGTTGAAGCTCTGGAAGACCATGCCGAGCTCGGAGCGGATGCGATCGACCTGCTTCGAATCGACCGGCGCGGCGTGGCCGTTGCGCATGGGCTTCATCTTGATCAGCTCGCCGCCCACGTAGACGCGGCCGGAATCCGGCGTCTCCAGCAGGTTGATGCAGCGGAGCATGGTGCTCTTGCCGGAGCCGCTGGAGCCGAGGATGGCGATGACGTCGCCCTCGTGGGCCGCGAGCGAGACGCCCTTCAGGACCTCGAGATCGCCGAAGCGCTTGTGCAGATCCTCGACGACCAATGCGGGAGTTGGGTCCGCCATTCTCGCCACCGCCCTCGCCTGTCCGCCACGGCTTTTGCCCGCCGCTTGCTGCCGGTCACCATAGGCCGGGGTTGCGCCGGCTGCCAAGCGCAAAGCGGGGCGGGGGGCAGGACCCGGAAAGTGACGGATGGACCCCATGTCCAGCGGGGAAGGCCGAGGGGCGGCGAGGGCGAGGAAGATTCACCACGAAGGCACGAAGGACACAAAGGGCGAGAGGAAGCCCGGACGATGAAACAAAGTTACGCACGGGTGGGCGGCGTGGAAAACGAGCGATGGACCCCATGTCCAGCGGGGAATCGCCCGTTCGGCGGAATGTAGGAGCGCCCCCGCGTGGGCGCCCTTTCCTCCGTGCGATGACTTCCGGGGACAGGGGCGACCACATGGGGTCGCCCCTACCGCGCCCCTGATTCTGAGCGATGCACCCCATGCCCAGCGGGAACGCTGTGCAGCGGGACGATGGACCGCCCGACCGATCGAGAGAATAGGTCTGGCCATCCAGGATTAGGTCGACTCGCAAAACTCGAGATTCAACCCTATCGCGTTTTGCGTAGGAGCGCCGGGTCTGCGCCGAGCGGTCGTGCGGCTCCTTGACCGCTTCCGCAGGGCTGCGGGCAGATGCACTGCCGACGGATACACGATGTCAAAGACCGACGATATTGAACATATAGTGAACATATTGGATGTTGTCAAGTCTGTGCGCGCCGAACCGGGCTCGCCTTGACCCAGTTTGCACCCTGACCCACCATGCAGCCTGCCTCGCTGCGGCAGGGTGGGATGGCCAACGCGTTCATCAATAATCCGATTCTGAACTCGCCCTTCCGCGAGCCGAACCGGCATTTCCATCTGAACGAGGACGGTACGCCGACCGGGATCATCAATCCGGCGCGGCGGCCGAGCGCCTATGTCGTGCCGATCCCGCAGGCCAAGAAACGGAGCGGCCGCGGCCAGGGCGAACTGGCGCTCGAAGAGGGCGATGCCGGCACCGGACGGCTGTCGCCCAACGACTTCATCAACGAACTGCGCGGCTATGTGAAGGCTTGGCGCGACCTGCCGCCGAGCCAATGGGGCGTCACACACGAGACGTCGCGCCTGCTTGCCCATTGGCGGGACGCCGAGCGGGAGCAGCCGCTGTTTTTCTGTCAGGTCGAGGCCGCGGAAACGATCATCTGGCTGACCGAGGTTGCGCCGCGACCGGGGAGGCTGGACATCCGCAAACGGCTGGAGGCGTTCAACGCGGAAGCCAATCCGGAGCTGTTCCGGATGGCGATGAAGATGGCGACCGGCACCGGCAAGACGACGGTCATGGCGATGCTGATCGCCTGGCATGCCGTCAACAAGGCGCGCCATCGGAACAGCAAGACGTTCTCGGATGCGTTTCTGATCGTCACGCCCGGCATCACCATCAAGGACCGGCTGCGCGTACTGCTGCCGAGCGATCCACAGAACTACTACGAGACGCGGAACATCGTGCCGCCGGACATGCTGGACGACGTGCGCAAGGCCGAGATCGTCATCACGAACTATCACGCCTTCAAGCGGCGCGACACGATCGAAGCGCCGAAGCTGACGAAGGCCCTGCTCGCCGGTCGAAATGAAAGCTTCGACACGATCGAGAGCGAAGGCGAGATGGTCGCCCGCGTCTGCCGGGTACTCATGAGACGTCACAACATCATCGTCATCAACGATGAAGCGCACCACTGCTATCGCCACAAGACCGGGGATGATGCGGCCCAAGAAACGAAGCTCGACGCCGAAGAGAAGGACGAGGCGAAGAAGCGCGCCGAAGCGGCACGCATCTGGATTTCCGGTGTCGAGGCCGTGAAGCGCACGCTTGGCGTTTCAGTTGTCTACGATCTGTCAGCCACGCCCTTCTTCTTGCGCGGCTCCGGTTATCCGGAAAACGCGCTGTTTCCATGGGTGGTCTCGGATTTCTCGCTGATGGACGCGATCGAGTCAGGCATCGTCAAGGTGCCGCGCGTCCCGGTATCGGACAACCAGGTCGGCGGCGAGCTCCCGGTATATCGCAACTTGTGGCCGCGCATTCGCCAAGACCTGCCGCGCAAAGGGCGACAGAAACAGAAGACCGAGAACCTTGATCCCGAGAAGCTGCCGAAGGAACTGCTGGGCGCGCTGCACGCGCTCTACGACCACTATGCCAAGGTGTTCGCCTTGTGGAAGCAGGCAGGCCAGGGAACGCCGCCCGTATTCATCATTGTCTGCAACAACACCAGTGTTTCCAAGTTGGTCTACGACTATATCTCCGGTTACGAGCGCCCGGAGGGCGAGCAGACCTATCCGATTGCGGGCCATCTCCCGCTCTTCCGCAACATCGAGGATGGCAAACATGTGGTGCCGCCGCGCACCCTGTTGATCGACAGCGAGCAACTCGATTCCGGCGAAGCGCTGTCGCCCGAGTTCAGAAAGGTTGTGTCGGGCGAGATCGACGAATTCAAGCATGAGCTGAGGCAACGCTTCCCGGATCGCGATACCGACAAGATCACCGACGAGGACCTGCTGCGCGAGGTGATGAACACTGTCGGCAAAGCGGGCAAGCTCGGCGAGCATCTGCGCTGCGTGGTCAGCGTGTCCATGCTGACCGAGGGCTGGGACGCCAACACGGTAACGCATATCCTGGGCGTGCGCGCGTTCGGGACACAGCTGCTCTGCGAACAAGTCGTGGGTCGCGGCCTGCGGCGGGTCAGCTACGATCCGGACGATATGGGCACGCCGGAATACGCGGACATCCTTGGCATACCTTTCGCGTTCGCAGCCGGGCCGGAAATCGCGGCGCCAAAGCCGCCGAAGCCGATCACGCGCGTATATGCGTTGCCGGAGCGCGCAGAGGCCGAAATCCGTTTCCCGCGCCTATCCGGCTATCGCGTGTCCTTGCCCGAGGAGCGGCTGACCGCCAAGTTCGATCGCGACGCCAAGCTGACAATAACGCCGAACGACGTGCCGACGCGAACCGAGGTCGAGGCCATCGTCGGCGAGGGGATCACCCTCACGCTCGACGGCTTGAAGGAGCGTCGGGAGAGTGAAGTGCATTTCACCGTCGCAGGCCACGCGCTCCGTACGAAGTTCCGCGACGACGATGGGAACCTCCGCCCGCACCTGTTCCCCGACTTGCTCCGCATCACGCGCGACTGGTTCGGCAAGTGCGTGACGTTCAAGGGCAGCACGTTCCCGCAGCTTTTCCTGTGGCGGCCGTTTGCCGACCAGGCGGTCGAGCGCATCTACAACGCGGTGACGCGCGAGCTGCGCGGGACGGAGCGGCTGCGCCCGATCCCCGACAGCTACAACCCGGAGGGATCGAGCCGCCACGTCGACTTCCCGACGACGAAGCAGACGCTGTGGCGGACGCGGGCCGACAAATGCCAGATCAATTTCGTCGTCTGCGACAGCGAGTGGGAGGCGGCGCTGGCAGCCACGCTCGAAGCGATGCCGGAGGTGCGGCATTTCGTGAAGAACCAGAGCCTCAACTTCACCGTGCCCTATGTCCAGGAAGGTGGCGAGCGAACCTATCTGCCTGACTACATCGTGCACGTGACCATGCCGGATGGTGGCGCGTTGAACCTCATCATCGAGGTCAAGGGCTTCCGCGGCCGCGATGCGCAGATGAAGGCGGCGACGATGCAGAACCTGTGGGTGCCGGCCGTCAACAATGACGGCAAGTTCGGACGTTGGGCATTCCTGGAAATCCGCGACATCCACGACGCCGAGAAGATCATCCGGAACTTCCTGGCCGACCTCTCGGCACGGGCGGCGGCGTAGGGTAGAATGCCGGCATGGCCCAGCAGATCGTCAAAACAAGACCTCTGACGCGCGACGAGGCGATGCGCGTTCTGACGGAGCACGAGCAGGAGATCCGCGCGCAAGGCGTGACGCGGCTCGCCCTGTTCGGCTCCACCTTGCGGAATGAGGCGCGCATCGACAGCGACGTGGACGTGCTCGTCGACTATGACAAGAGCAAGGTGCGCTCGCTTCTGGATATCGCCGGGATTCGCCTTCTCTTGTGCGAACTGCTGGGACGCGAGGTGGAACTTGCCGAGCGCGGACGGCTCAAGCGGTTCCTCAAGGACAATATCCTCGCCGAAGCCGTCGAAGTGTTCCCGCGCCCCGGTTACCGCCACCCCATGCCGAAAGGAACGCCGATGCCGCCGCGGTCTCCGCGCCAGCGCCTCCATGATATCCGCGATTCAATCCTCTTCATCGAGGAGCACGTAGCCGGCCGTGGATTCCCCGATTACCTCGCCGACAAGCTGCTGCGAGGCGCGATCGAGCGCAATATCGAGATCATTTCCGAGGCGTCGCGGCGACTGCCCGAGGATTTGACCAACGCCCATCCCCACATTCCCTGGGCGAAGATTCGCGGCGTCGGCAACATACTCCGGCACGACTATGACGAAGTGTACGACGAAGTGATCTGGGCCATCGCGAAGCAGCACGTGACGCCGTTGCGGCAGGCGATTGAGGCGATGATCGCCGAGGTCGACAGGCGCGAAGGACGTTGACGTGCCGCGCAGCGGAGGAAAGGCTAGCAAGGTCAAGGCCAAACGCGTCGAAGCGCTGAGCCACAAGCAGGCGAGGCGGCAGAACATCCCGACGGCGGAGACGCAGAGCTTCATGGCGGACGAGGAGCGGACGCCGAAGGCGAAGCGCTATCCGCGCAACCCCGACCTCGACCCGCAGCTGGTTTGGCGCGGCAAGGACGAGCAGGACGCTGGCCCGCTCGCCGTCGACACGGTGCCGATCTACATCCAGGAGAAGATCCACCCCAAGGCGATCATCGACGACCTGAAGCGGCTGAAGCAGACGAACGGCGAGCCGCAGGCCGACCTGTTCGCCGATTTCAACGGCATCGCGGCGGAGGACAAGCTCGAATTCTACCGCCACCCGCAGAACTGGTCCAACCGGATGATCCTGGGCGACGCGCTGCTGGTGATGAACAGCCTGGCCGAGAAGGAGAAGCTGAAGGGCCGGGTGCAGATGATCTACATCGACCCGCCCTACGGCATCAAGTTCGGCTCCAACTGGCAGGCCTCGACCAAGGCGCGCGACGTCAAGGACGGCAAGATGGAGGACACGTCACGCGAGCCGGAGGTGATCAAGGCGTTTCGCGATACGTGGGAGCTTGGGATTCATTCGTACCTTGCGTATCTACGCGACCGGCTAATCGTGGCGCGTGAGTTGCTGACGGAGAGTGGAAGCATATTCGTTCAGATTGGCGACGAGAATGTGCATCTCGTTCGGTCATTGATGGATGAGGTGTTTGGCAGCCGAAACTTCTGCAGTATGGTCACTCTATCCAAAACCGCTGGTCAATCCGCCGAGCGTCTTGCGGGACTTTGCGACTATTTGCTTTGGTACGCGCGAGACATCGATAGCACGAAGTTTCGACGTGTCCTTTTGCCGAAGACTGCGGAAACAGATCGCGCAGGCGTCTACCGTTGGTTACAAGAGGCAGACGGCATTCGGCGAAAACAGACCGAACCAGAACTATCCGGCGAGAGCAAGCTGCCTGCGAGCTCCAGGATTTTTAGGGTCGACAACATTACATCGCAGCGGCCGCCGGGCAGCTTTCCAGTCACGCTGGAGGGGAAGACGTATGGTCCGGGACGCGGCTATTGGAAGACTGGCGAGATCGGATTCCCGCGGCTCCTCAAGGCGGAGCGTGTGGTTCGTTCGGGTTCGTCCCTTGCTTACATAAGATTCTTGGATGACTTCGCTGCAATCGAACTCGGAAATCTCTGGACCGATACTGGTACGGGTAGCTTCACAGAGCCCAAGATTTACGTGGTTCAAACAGGAACCAAGATTCTACAGCGTTGCCTGCTAATGACTACGGACCCTGGCGATCTCGTGCTTGACCCTACTTGTGGCAGCGGGACAACCGCCTATGTTGCGGAGCAATGGGGGCGGCGGTGGATTACCATCGACACCAGCCGTGTGTCGTTAGCCCTCGCGCGTACACGGCTTATGGCGGCGCGTTTTCCCTACTACGTTCTGGCGGATACAACGGAGGGACTACGCAAGGAAGCGGAGGTGACTGGGAAGCCGCCGACCGAGCGGGGGACGACCGGCGACATCCGCCGCGGTTTCGTCTATGAGCGGGTACCGCACATCACGCTTAAGTCGATCGCCAACAATGCCGAGATCGAGGTGATCCATGAGAGGTGGCAGCGGACGCTGGAGCCGCTGCGGGCGGAGATCAATCGGCTGTGCGGGACGAAATGGGAGGAGTGGGAGGTGCCGCGCACGCTCGACGACACCCCTCCCCCTGCACCCGCCCACAAGGGGAGGGGGAATGGCGAGCTTGCACGTTCGTTGCTTGCCAAGTGGTGGGAGGGGCGGCGGGCGCGGCAGAAGGAGATCGATGCGTCGATCGCGCGCAATGCGGAGACCGAGTATCTTTACGACCGGCCTTATGAGGACAAGTCGATCGCGCGGGTGACGGGGCCGTTCACGGTGGAGAGCCTCTCTCCGCATCGGG
Organism: Dongiaceae bacterium; assembly: GCA_050180895.1. Classification (GTDB taxonomy): domain Bacteria; phylum Pseudomonadota; class Alphaproteobacteria; order Dongiales; family Dongiaceae; genus JBGPEQ01. The sequence continues at coordinate 300,705 of JBFXDS010000006.1, read as the reverse complement.
TGTTGCCGACGGACGAAGAGGACGAGGCGCTGCTCGATGCGCTGGACGAGGAAGCGCGGGCGCGCGGCGAGGAGCCGGCGCCGCGGGCGAAGCGGACGCGGGCGGCGCCGGCGGGCGAGGACGACTTCGTGCGCGCGGTGCTGGAGAACCTGAAGCTCGCGGGCGTGCAGAACACCAAGAAGGGCGAGACGCTGGCGTTCACCGAGCTGAAGCCGTGGGCCGGCGGCAAGTATATCCATGCCGAAGGGCGGTACGAGGAGAGCGGCCCAAAGGGACAAGGAGTCGAGCGGCGCGCGGCGATCTGCATCGGGCCGGAGTACGGCACGGTCAGCTACCAGCTCGTGCGCGACGCGGCGCGGGAAGCGCGCGACCTGTTCGACGTGCTGGTGGTCTGCGGCTTCGCCTTCGAGCCGCATGTGAGCGACGAGACCATGAGCCTCGGGCGGCTCGTCGTGCTCAAGGCGCGCATGAACCAGGACCTGCACATGAAGGAGCTGAAGAGGACGGGGGCAGGCAACCTGTTCGTCGTGTTCGGCGAGCCGGACATCGAGATCCGCGCGCTGGACGACGACCAGTACCAGGTGGAGATCAGGGGCGTCGACGTGTTCGATCCGACGACCGGCGAGGTGCGCGCCAGCACGACCGACGATATCGCCTGCTGGTTCATCGACACGGACTATGACGAGGAGAGCTTCTTCGTGCGTCACGCCTATTTCCTGGGCGCCAAGGACCCGTATGAGCGGCTGAAGCGCACGCTGAAGGCCGAGATCGACGAGGCGGCGTGGGCGACGCTCCATAGCGCCACGAGCCGGCCGTTTCCGAAGCCGAAGAGCGGTCGCATCGCCGTGAAGGTGATCAACCACTACGGCGACGAGGTGCTGAAGGTCTATTCGGTGTAGGGGCGCGGAGGTCGGGCGTTGGCGCCCAGCGCCTGGCGCAGCAGGTCGTGGTAGTAGCGCACGCCCTGCTCATGGCGGGGACTCAACGGGCCGTGGTCGAAGATGCCGGCTTCGAGGTTGGCCTGCGTGCCCTCGCAAATGGCGAAGTCCTGGCGGATGACGTCGCAGTTGCGGGCAATGGTCTCGCGGTGGCGGGCCAGCGCCGCGGGCGAATGATCGGCGAAGAGGAAGTTGTATTCCTGGCGCATGCGGCGCGGGCCGAGCGGCACGATGCGCGAGATGTTCATGCCGCCGGGGAAGGTGGAGAGGGTCATGCCGGGATAGCGCCACAGCCAAGTGCCGCCGTAGAAGGCGCCGTCCTTCTGCGGCGCCTGCATGACGACGGTGCGGTTGCGGCCCTCCGTCTTGAACTGGCCGAAGTCGATGAGGGCGTGGAAGGCCGGGTGGATGCCGGGGATGTGGTAGCCCTCGACGAAATTGTCGGTATAGACCTTCCAGTTGCAGTCCATCTCGAAGCTCTCGGCATGGACGAAGCGGTAGTCCTCGAGCGGATAGGGCGCGGTCTCCGCCACGAGGTCGCCGAGGCCCTCCTCCAGCGGATGCGGGTCGTCGTCCAGGTTGACGAAGACGAAGCCGCGCCAAGTGGCGACATGGATGGGCAGCAGGCCGTAATCGGCGCGGTCGAAGCCGGCGGCGCTGCCGAAATGCGGCGTGGCGCGCAGGCGGCCGGCGGTGTCGTAGGTCCAGCCGTGATAGGGACAGCGCAGCACGTCGCAGCGGCCGGCGCCGGCCTCGAGCAGAGGCGCGCCGCGGTGGCGGCAGACATTGTGGAAGGCGCGCAGCTCGCCCTCGCGGCCGCGGACGGCGAAGAGGCGCCAGCCGGCATATTCGACGGCGACGTAGTCGCCGGGGGACCGCAGCTGGTCCTCGCGGCCGAGCCAGATCCACTCGCGGCGGAACACCGCCTGGCGCTCGCGCTCGTAGATGTCCGGCCGATGGTACCAGTCGGCGGGAAGGGTGAAGGCGAGCGGCGGAGTCGTGAGTGGTGAGTCCTGAGTCGTGAGCCGTGAACCGTGAGCGGCTCTGCTGCTTCCCTGCTCGCTGACGGGCGCCTCGATCTCGCTATTCATCGCCGGATACTCATGGCTGATGGCTCATCACTCACAACTCATTGTTGCGCCTCCGCGCCTTCCTGCCAACGGCCGGATTGCTTGAGGGCGTCGACGACCTCCTTGGGCATGTAGGTCTCGTCATGCTTGGCCAGCACCTCGGCGGCGACGAAGACGCCGTCGGCGCCGAACGTGCCCTGCGCGACCACGCCCTGACCTTCGCGGAAGAGATCGGGCAGGATGCCCTTGTAGACCACGGGCACGGTCTCGGCCGTGTCGGTGACGCGGAAATGCACGGTGACGCCGTCGGCGTCGCGTGCCAAGCTGCCGGCCTCGACCAGGCCGCCGACGCGCAGGCTGCGGCCGGGCGGAATCTCCTGCGTGCGCAGCTCGGTGGGGCTGTAGAAGAAGACCAGCGAATCGTTCATGGCGTAGAGCGCCAGGCCGGCGGCGGCGCCGAGCAGCGCCAGCCCGACAAAGACGAAATAGAGACGGCGGCGCTTCGGCTTCATGCGCGCGGCCGCTGCGCGCCGAGTGCTGCCAGCTCAGCCTCGGCCCTGCGCAACCGGCGCAGGCTGAGGAGCAGCAGGCCGACGAGGATGGCGGCCGCCAGCCCGTAGGCCGGCCAGACGAAGCTCGCATAGCCGCCCATGGCGAGGAAGGATTGGAGCGAACCGGTCATGGTATCCGGCATGCCGTTGCGTGCGAAGGAGTTGAACCGCAGAGACGCAGAAACGCAGAGAGGAATGAAACCGGTGTAGGGGCGGCGCTATGTGGCCGCACGGCGCAAGGGCGACCACGTGGGGTCGCCCCTACCATCCGTCTCTGCGTCTCTGCGTCTTTGCGGTTCATCTTCTCTCAGCCGGCGACGGGGACAGGGTGCAGGCGGGCGAGCTGGGCGGCGCGGAGCTTGGCGGTCAGCAGCTCCGTCTTCATGCGCAGGAGCAGCACGACGAGGAAGAAGGTCGTGAAGCCGAGCGCCATCAGCAGCAGCGGCAGCAGCATCGACGGATCGATCGTCGGCCCGCCCATGCGCAGGATGCTGGCCGGCTGGTGCAGCGTGTTCCACCAGTCGACGGAGAACTTGATCACCGGTAGGTTGACGACGCCGACCAGCGCCAGGACGGCGGCCGCGCGCGCGCCGCGCACGGGATCGTCGAAGGCGCGGGCCAGGGCGATGTGGCCGAGATAGAGGAAGAGCAGGATCAGCATCGAGGTGAGCCGCGCGTCCCACACCCACCAGGCGCCCCACATCGGCTTGCCCCAGAGCGAGCCGCTGGCGAGCGCCAGGACGGTGAAGCAGGCGCCGACCGGCGAGGCCGCGCGCGCCGCCACGTCGGCCAGCGGATGGCGCCAGATCAGGGCGACGGCGCTGGCGGCGGCGATGCCGGCATAGACGAACAGCGCCATCCAGGCGGCGGGCACGTGGACATACATGATGCGCACGGTCTCGCCCTGCTGATAGTCGGCCGGCGAGGCAAGCAGCGCGAAGTAGAGACCGAGGGCGAGCAGGATGGCCGTGGCCGCCGCCAGCCACGGCAGCAGGGCGTTGGCAATCCGCTGGAACCGCGCGGGATTGGCGAAGCGATGCATGATGCCCTGAATTATGGGCGGGCGAGGGGGGCGTGCCAAGGTCGGGCGACGGTCTGCGTTGTCGCAGATGGGTTAAGGAATTACTGGAGACGCGGAGGATATCGAAACGGGGATCAGCATCGCGCGTCCTTCGACAAGCTCAGGATGATGAGGTTCTACCTTCGTGCCACCAAATTCATTCCTCATCCTGAGCTTGTCGAAGGACGCACCGTGGGTCATGCAGGCGATCAGGACCACGAAAGAGCGTTTCGGACCTTCTCCGCGGCTCCGCGCCTCCGCGTGATCACAACCTATTCGATCGCCTGGCGGAGCGCGGCGGCGGCGACCCAGGGGCAGAGCGGCAAGGCGGCCAGCAGCAGGGCGCCGAGGATCGCCAGATGCGGGCCGGCGGCCAAGCCCGCCAGCGCGGCATCGACGGCGGCAACGCCGAAGATCAGCACGGGGATGTAGAGCGGCAGCACGATCAGCGCCAGCAGGGCGCCGGCGCGCCGGGCGCCGAGCGCCAGGGCGGCGCCGAGAGCGCCGATCAGGCTCAACGTCGGCGTGCCCAGCGCCAGCGCCGCGACCAGCACCGGATAGGCGGCGGGATCCATGCCGAGGGCGACGGCCAGCAGAGGCGCCAGCAGGGTGAGAGGCAGACCGGCGAGCAGCCAGTGGGCCAGCACCTTGGCCAGCACGACGAGCGACAGGGGCAACGGCAGCAGCGCCAGCTGATCGAGGCTGCCGTCCTCCTGCTCGGCGGCGAACAGCCGCTCCAGCGACAGCAGCGCCGCCAACAGCGCCGTCACCCAGAGCACGCCGGCGGCGATGCGGGCGAGGATGTTGGGCTCAGGCCCGACGCCGAAGGGGAACAGCAGCACCGCCAGCAGATAGAAGATCAGCACCAGGGCGGCGTCGCTGCCCTGGCGCAGCGCCAGCCGCAGGTCGCGGGCGACGAGGGCGGCGAAGCCGGTCATGCCGCCTCGGCGGCCGGAGGCGCGAAATCGGCGAGCGCCAACGCCCGGTCGGCGGCGACGTCGGCGTGGCTCGACAGCACGACCAGGCCGCCGCCGGCGCAGTGGCGGGCGACGAGGCGCCGGAAGCGCACGGCGCCGTCCTCGTCGAGCGCGGTGGCCGGCTCGTCCAGCAGCCACAGCGCGCCGGGCGACGCCGGCAGCCGCGCCAGCGCCAGCCGCCGCCGCTGCCCGGCCGACAGCAGCCGCGCCGGCAGGTCGGCGAGATGACCGATGCCGAGATCGTCGAGCGCCGCATCGATCGCGGCCGATTCGCCGCCGCGGAGCCGCTGCCAGACGGCGAGGTTCTCGCGCACGGTGAGGGCGGGCTTGACCGCATCCTGATGGCCGACATAGCGCAGCCGGACGCGGTGTCCGTCAGGGTCGGCGGCGAGCGGACGATCGTCCCAGGTCTGCAGGCCGGCGGCCGGCGCCAGCAGGCCGGCCATGCAGCGCAGCAGGCTGGACTTGCCGCTGCCGTTGGGCCCGCGCAGCAGCAGGGTCTCGCCGGCGGCGACGCGGAAGGAGAGGCCGGCGAAGACGAGCCGCTCGCCGCGCCGGCAGGCGAGGTCGCGGCCGGCGAAGACGCTCATAACGCTTCCATGGACGCGAACGGTGGCTGCACGAGAACTGGATCAAAACCGTGCGTCCTTCGACAAGCTCAGGATGAGGGTCTTTTTTTGTGCCACCAAGATTTTCCCTCATCCTGAGCTTGTCGAAGGACGCAGGATGCTCATGCGATCCAAGATATCAGCACACCCAAGCGCGTCACGCCTCGATCACGTCGACGACGTCGCCGCGGTTGTCGAAGCAGGCGGCGATCAGCGGACCGCCGAAGCCGCAGCCGCCGTCGATGCTGGCGGTGAACTGGTCGGTGCGGATGCCGGCGTGGCCGCGCTCGAAGCCGCGGACGACGCGGATGAAGCCGCCATAGGCGCGATCGAGCTTGCCGAAGCTGCCGGGGCCCCACCACAGCGAATCGCTCTGCGCCGAGAGCGGCCGGTCGGCATCGAGCCCGGCATGGACGAAGAGCAGCGCGCCGTCATCGGTGTAGGCGGCGCGGCGCAGCGCGCTCATCAGCGCGTAGTGGCCGGGCAGGCCCTGCATGGCCGCGCGCAGCTTGCCGGTCCAGCGGGTGATGGCCAGCGGGCCGTCGCGCGTGCAGACGAAACCCTGCTGGATGTCGCCGCCATAGGCGACGAGGGTGGGGCCGGCGCCGTGCTCGATCATCCAGGCGAAGACCTCGCGCGGGTTGGGCGCGAACTGAAGCTGCAGCAGCTTCTGCCACATCTCCTCCTGGCTGCCGCGCAGATAGGCGACGTCGGCGGCGAACATGCCGGGGCGCGCGATCAGGTCGCGCCGGAACGCGAGCAGCGCATCGAGCGTGCCGCGCACGTCGGCGCCGTGGCCGAGATAGTTGCCGAGATAGACGAGGCGGTCACCGGCGGAAAAGCGCGTCTCGAGCTCACGGTGCAGCGCCTCGAGCCGCGCGGCCTCGCCGTGGATGGCGGCAACCGCCCACACGCGGCGGCACTTGCGCAGCACGGCGAATTTGTCGCGGTCCGACATGATCAGACGGCAGGCCCCGGGCTCCAGATATCAGTGCGTCTCTGATACCTGATTCCTGAAACCTGTCATCCGAAATCAGGCGGCCTTGAGCACCTGCTCGAGCTTCTTCGTCGCCGCCAGCTCGTCGATGGCCTCGACCGCCGCCAGCTCGCGCACCAGACGGTCGAGCGCCGCCTGGTAGATCTGCCGCTCGCTGTAGGACTGGTCCGGCTGATCGGCGTTGCGGTGCAGGTCGCGCACCACCTCGGCGATCGACACGGGGTCGCCGGAGTTGATCTTCGCCTCGTACTCCTGGGCCCGGCGACTCCACATCGCGCGCTTCACCCGCGAGCGGCCCTTCAGGGTCTGCAGGGCCGAGTCCATCACCTTGCGGCTGGACAGCTTCCGCAGGCCCGAGTTCTTGGCCTTGGCCACGGGCACGCGCAGGGTCATCCGATCCTTGTCGAAATGGATGGCGACCACCTGCAGGCTATGGCCGGAGATCACCTGGCTCTCGATACCCAGAACCTTGCCGACGCCGTGCGTCGGGTAGACCACGAAATCGCCCTTCTTAAATCCGATGTCCTTCGCTGCTGCCATACGTCACTCTCTTGCTCTCGACTAGACCGGCACCCGAAACCCGTTTCCCTACAACCGGTTACGCTGCCAATCTCCTCCCGTCGACGCCACCCCCTCGTGCGGCGCCGGCAAGCATCCCTTGGTTAACGGGGAGCAGGCGCCATGCGCCCACACCGTCAGCGGTTTCGCACGGCCGCAACCGCGCGCAACGCAACTGTAACTATACCAAACCAGTACGGTTAATTCAACCAAACCGCGACCGGAGGTCGCGCAGAAACGACCGCTATCAGCCCTTGCCGGGATTTGGACTGAAGTGCGTTTCGAATTTGTTCGGCACGCCCTTCCATTGCTCGGCGTCGGCCGGGGGCTCGCCCTTGCGGGTGATGTTCGGCCAGGCCTCGGCATACTGGCGGTTGATCTCCACCCAGCGCTCCATGCCCGCCTCGGTATCCGGCAGGATGGCCTCGGGCGGACACTCCGGCTCGCACACGCCGCAGTCGATGCATTCGTCCGGGTGGATGACCAGCATGTTCTCGCCGACATAGAAGCAGTCGACCGGACAGACCTCGACGCAGTCCATGTACTTGCACTTGATGCAGGCTTCGGTGACGACGTAGGTCATCCTCTCGACTCCGCTTGGAGGCGGTTGCCTAGCATGCCGCCAGCCCGCGGCGCAACCGGGCAAACGGAACATGTCGACGGCCGGTCGGCGGCGATTCAATCCCGCTCGCGCAGCCGGTCGATGGCGCGCCGCTCGGCCTTGGTCGGACGGCCGGCGCCGCGCTCGCGCGGCGCGTCGGCGGATGCCGCCGGCAGGGACGGAGCCAAGTCCTCATAGAGGGTGCGCGCCTCGGTGGCCGGACCGCGCCGGTCGCCGACCTGGAGGACGCGGACGACGCGGATGTTTCGCCCCTGCGGGAAGGTCAGCACGTCGCCGGGGCGCACCAGATAATGGGCCTTGTGCACGATCCCGCCGGCGATGCGGACCTTGCCGGCGGCGCACAGCTTCGACGCCAGGGTGCGGCTCCGGAAGAAACGGGCGAACCACAGCCACTTGTCGAGCCGCCGGGCGTCCGCCTCGGTCATTTGCCCAGTCTCAAATCGGCGAGGCGGGCAAACGGAGACTCGCCGGACGCGGGCGGGCGCCGGCGGCTTGGCGCTGCGTCGCCGGCAGCGGCGGCACGCCCCGTGCGGCCAGGCCGCCGCCCGGCCGTGAAAGCGGCGTCGCCGCCCGCGCCGTGGCGGCGGAAGCCGATCGCCTGCAGGACGGCCGGGAGGTCCGCGGTCGTGCAGCCGATCGTCCCGGCCAGGGCCTCGGTCGCGACGAAGGGTCCCTGCCGCGCCAGGGTCGATGCCGCCTGCGACAGCCGCTCCAGCGCATCGACGCGGACGGCGAGACCGGCGACGAGGCGATAGCCGAGGGTCAAGTGATAGGACTCGGGCAGCCCGGGCTCCGGCCGGCCGCTCAGCGGCCGCTCGCGGCGCCGAGGCGGCAGCGGCTGATCGGCATGAACGGCCCAGAGCAGCCGCTTGAGCGCGGCAACGCCGGGCTTGCCGTGACCGGGAAGCCAGATGCTCTCGCGGCCGATATGGACGCCGAGACCGGCCAACGCGCGCCGATCGCCGGCCGTCAGCGCCGCCAGTTGCGCGCCCACCGCGGCGCGCGGCAGCACGCCGAGGGCGGCGACGAGCTGGAAGACGAGGCCGCGCGCGGCACCGCCGGCGAGATCGGCCTCGCGGGCGCGCCAGAGAGGCCGCAGGCGCCGGCGCAGGCTGCGCTCGAGCCACTGGGCGAGGCGGCGCCGCACGCGCTCGCGCGACGGCGCGTCCTCCAGCTCCCCGGCGAGAACCTCGATCCGCGGCGACAGTGGATGATCGCCGCGCACGAGCCGCCCGACCGGCGCTCCTTCCCACAACAGGACGCCGTCGTCGTCCAGGCGAAACGCGTCGTCGGCCGCCAGCTCGAGCCGGCGGAGCCGCGCCGGCATCTCGCGGGCGAGGGCGCGGCGGGCGGACGTCATCAGCGAGCGCGTCGCCTCGGCGCCGGCGGCCGCCTCGGGCAGGAAGCGGAACCCGTCCATGCGGCCGACGGCATGGCCCTCGACCAGCACGTCGCCGGCGGCGGTGACGGCGCTCATCAGCTCGTCGCCGCTGGTCAGCCGTCGCGTCAGCACGGCATGGCGGCGATCGACGAAGCGCTGCGTCAACGACTGGTGCAGCGCATCCGACAGGCGGTCTTCGATGGCACGGGTGCGCTCCTGCCAGCGGCGGGAGTCGGGAAGCCAGTCGCCGCGGTGGGCGATGTAGGTCCAGGTGCGGATGTGGGCGATGCGCTGCACGAGCATGTCGATGTCGCCCTCGGTGCGATCGACGCGGGCGATCTGGTCGGCCACCCAGTCGGTGGGCAGCAGGCCGGCCGGGCCGATCAGATGGCGGTAGACGCGGCCGAGGAGACGGGTGTGGGCGTCGCTGAGCGTCTTGCGGAAATCGGGGATCTGGCAGACCTCCCACAGCAGGCGCAGGGCGGCCGGCGCGCGGGCCAGGGCGGCGATCTCGGGATCCCGCGCCAAGGCCGCCAGCGCGGCGTGATCGTCGGCATCGCGGGCGCGCAGCAGGCCGGCGGCGGGCGGCGGCCGGTCGAGGCTGCGCAGCAACCCCTCGAGCGAGCGGAACTCCAGCTCGGGGTTGCGCCAGAACAGCGCCGACAGCGGATCGAAGCGGTGAGCCTCGACGGCTTCGACCAGCTCCGGCTCCAGCGGCGGCGCCTCGGCCGTGGTGCCGAAGCTGCCGTCGTTCATGTGGCGGCCGGCGCGGCCGGCAATCTGCGCGATCTCCGGCGCCGCGAGGCGACGCGGGGCGCGGCCGTCGAACTTCACCAGCTTGGCGAAGGCGACATGGTCGACATCCATGTTGAGGCCCATGCCGATGGCATCGGTGGCGACCAGGTAGTCGACCTCGCCGGCCTGATACATGCCGACCTGGGCGTTGCGCGTGCGCGGGCTGAGCGCGCCCATGACGACGGCGCAGCCGCCGCGCTGGCGGCGCATCAATTCGGCGATCTCGTAGACGTCGGCAGCGGAGAAGGCGACGACGGCGCTGCGCCGCGGCAGGCGCGTCAGCTTCGTCGCGCCGGCATGGCTCAGGGTCGAGAAGCGCGGCCGGGCGATGATCTCGGCCTCCGGCACCAGCTTGCGCAGCAGCGGGCGGATGGTGTCGGCGCCGAGGAGCATGGTCTCGTCCTCGCCCCGCGCATGCAGCAGCCGGTGGGTGAAGACGTGGCCGCGCTCCGGATCGGCGGCGAGCTGGATCTCGTCGACGGCCAGGAAACCGACGCGCCGGTCGACCGGCATGGATTCGACGGTGCAGACGAAATAGGCCGGATGGGGCGGAATGATCCGCTCCTCGCCGGTCACCAGGGCGACCGCGCCGGCGCCCTTCAGCTTGACGATGCGGTCGTAGTTCTCGCGCGCCAGCAGCCGCAGCGGGAACCCGATCATTCCCGACCGGTGCCCCAGCATGCGCTCGACGGCGAGGTAGGTCTTGCCGGTGTTGGTCGGGCCGAGAACGGCAGTGAGCCGCCTGGCCTGGACGGCAGTCATGGCTTCAAGATCGGCCCGGCTGCGATGGATTGCAAGCGATTCGCCGTCGCAGGCGAACCGGGAACCGCGTCAGCGGGCGCGGATCCAGGAGGGGGCGTCGCCACGCCGGGTAACGGTCGGCTCCCGCCGCGCGACCACCGCCGGCCGGGCCGCCCGTTCCACCGTCCCGCCGGCCGAGGCTGCCGGGCGCGACGCCGGCACCGGCCGGGCGACGCGCTCCGGCTGGGCCGGCGCCGGGGACGGCGCAGGCCGCGACACGCGCCCCGTGCCGCCACCGGCAAACGAAAACACGAACGCGGCGAGCCAGACGACGACAGCGCCGGGACCGATCGCACGGAGGAAGACGAGGATGGCCAGGTTCGCCAGGTAGACGAGAACCCGGATCGGGCTGCGCCGGCGCCCGGCATTGATGGACGGCAGAAAGAACAGCGTGAGCGCGAGGGCGGCGGCCACCGGAACGGCATAGACCAGGACATCCTGGTGGATCTCGATGGTCTCGTTGATCCAGACATAGACGGCGCCGAGATCGGCCGGCGTCAGGCCGATCCCGTCGCGCAGCAGATCGTAGAAGGCCGGCGGGAAGATCGGCTGCGTCAGCACATCCCAGACGAGGTAGTGGAAGATCATGCCCCAGGGCTCGCCCTCGAGGCCCTCGGCGACGGCGACAACGAACATGGCGGCGGCCTGGGCCAGGCCGATAAGGAAGAGGAAGCGGAAGAAGTGCCCGAAGGCAGCGCCGAGCAGGCTGCGCCGCGGCGCCGCGGCGGAGGGCTGTTGCCGCGCCCGGGCGCGCTGCGCGGCCTTGCGCTGGAGCCGCTCGGCGCGCTTCACCAGGTCCTTGTCGTTCGACAGTTCGGCCAGCTTCTTGAGCCATTCCTGCGACATTCGGCCGCCCCGCGCATCCCGTTGATTCGCCGGCAGAACTCTAGCAGAACCGCCGACGCGTGCCCACCTTCCCGCGCTTCGGGCATAGGACCGTCTCCCTGTCTTCGCGGACCCGGCGTCGGGCACCCTTCGCCGGCCTTGATCGGGAGGCGGCGATTGCACATATCAGCGCCGGAACGAGCAAAACACCGCCGGATCGGGGGAAGGACAAGGGAATGTCGGAGGAACGCCACGGCTTTCAGGCGGAGGTCAGCCGCCTGCTGGAGATCGTCGCCCACTCGCTCTATAGCGACAAGGCGGTCTTCCTGCGCGAACTGATCTCGAATGCTTCGGACGCCTGCGACCGCCTGCGCTACCTGGCCCTGACCCAATCCGAGCTGGCCGGCGACGACAGCGCCTACCGGGTCACGCTGTCGACGGACAAGACGGCGCGGACGCTTACTATCGCCGACAACGGCATCGGCATGAACCACGACGACCTGGTCGAGAACCTCGGCACCATCGCGCGGTCGGGCACCGCCGCCTTCGTCCGGCAGATGACCGGGGATGCGGCCAAGGACGTCGCGCTCATCGGCCAGTTCGGCGTCGGCTTCTATTCCGCCTTCATGGTCGCCGACCGCGTCGAGGTCGAGACGCGCAAGGCCGGCGAGAGCGAGGGCTGGCGCTGGGTGTCGGACGGCAAAGGCGAGTTCACCGTTACCGCGATTCCCGTGGAGCGGCGCGGCACGCGCATCACCCTGCATCTCAAGAAGGGCGAGGACGAATATCTCGAGCCGGCCCGGCTCCGGCATATCGTCGCCAAGTATTCGGACCATATCGCGCTGCCGATCGTGCTGATCGACGGCGGCAAGGAAGAGACCATCAACAAAGCCTCGGCCCTGTGGATGCGCAGCAAGTCGGAGATCGCCGCGGAGCAGTACAAGGAATTCTATCACCACGCCGCCCATGCCTTCGACGACCCCTGGGCGACGCTGCATTGGCGCGCCGAAGGCAAGATCGAATATACGGCGCTGCTGTTCATCCCCTCGGCGAAGCCGTTCGACCTGTTCCACCCGGAGCGCAAGCATTGCGTGAAGCTCTATGTCCGGCGCGTCTACATCACCGACACCTGCGAGGAGGCGCTGCCGGCCTATCTGCGGTTCGTGCGCGGCATCGTCGATTCCGAGGACCTGCCGCTCAACATCAGCCGCGAGATGCTGCAGCACAACCCGCTGCTGACGAAGATCCGCGCCGGCATCGTCAAGCGCGTGCTGGGCGAGCTGCAGAAGAGGGCCAAGGACACGCCGGACGACTACGCGACCTTCTGGGGCAATTTCGGCGCCGTGCTCAAGGAGGGACTCTACGAGAGCCATGACCAGCGCGAGACGCTGCTGTCGCTTCTGCGCATGCGCTCGACGGCCGGCGACGGACTGACCGGCCTGGCCGACTATGTCGGGCGCATGAAGCCCGGCCAGGAGTCGATCTACTACATCACCGGCGAGAACCTGGAAGCGCTGAAGAAGAGCCCGCAGCTCGAAGGGTTCGCCGCACGCGGCATCGAGGTGCTGCTGCTGACCGATCCGATCGACGAGTTCTGGATTCCCGCCATCGGCGCGTTTCAGGAGAAGCCGTTCAAATCGGTCACCCGCGGCGGCGTCGAGCTCGACAAGATCGTCAAGCCGAACGGCGACGCTGCCGGGAGCGAGCCGCCGACGCCCGGCATCGACAGCCTGGTGGCGATGTTCCGCCTGACCCTGAAGGACGCGGTCAAGGACGTGCGGTCCTCCGCGCGGCTGACCGACAGCGCCGTCTGCCTGGTCGCCGACGAGGGCGACATGGACATCCATCTCGAGCGCATGTTGAAGCAGCATCGCCAGCTCGATGCCGGCTTCAAGCGCGTGCTGGAGGTGAACCCGCACCACCCGCTCGTGGTCGGCCTCGCCCGACGCGTGAGCGAGAAGGGCAACGCGGACGAGGTGGCGGATGCCGCCTGGCTGCTGCTCGACCAGGCCCGCATCGTCGGCGGCGAGCCGCTGCCCGACCCGGGGGCGTTCTCGAAGCGGCTGGCGGAGGTGATGCGGCGGGCCTTGGCGGCGTAGGACCGGGCGCGGTGCGCCCTACATCTGATCGTCGCCGAGCTTGACGAAGGCCGCGCCGAGAATCGGACCGACCGGACCGGATTGAACGACGACGGCGCAGGCGTCGCGGTCGGCGGCAGCGACCATATCGAGGGGAATCGTAACGGCGGTTCCGTCCCAAATGCCGATCCGTCGCCATTCGCGCACGATGTTGAACTCCTTCAGCGTGCGGCCGCTGTTCTCGCCGCGCATCACACCGGTTTCGGCCTCGGTGTCGAGCACCGCCAGCCAGACGACCGCCTGGCCGCCGTCATAGACGCCCTCGGCGGCCGGAATCACCGCGCGACGGCCGCCGCGGCCGTCGCCTTCGACGACCACCGAGAGCTTGGGCGAGCCGACGGCGGTCGCGATCGCCGTCTCGACCGCGCGGCGGTCGGAGCCGACCGCATCGATCCGGCCATCGACGACCATCTGCGGCGTATAAACCATGCGCACGCGGAGCGCCCCGGCATAGGCCCGCTGACGCTGCGTCGCGACCGGGGTGGCGAACGGATCCTTCCAGCCGATGTAGTCCCAGTAATCGACGTGGAAGGCGAGAGCGACGATATCGGGTCGCCGGGCAAGCTCGCCCAGCAGCGCATCGGCCGGCGGACAGGAGCTGCAACCCTGCGAAGTGAACAACTCGACGACGACCCCGGGCGCGGGCGCGTCACCCCCGCGCGCGTCACCGGGGCCGAGAGCCACCACAACGCCAGCCGCCATCACCGCTCGAAGAATTCGACGCAACATGGCGCCACCCTAGCGGCGGGCGTTGCCTACCGGCGAATCACTTCGCGGTGAGCCGGAACCGGCCTGGATTGGTCACAAAGATCGCCCACCGGCGTTCATGCCGGGTTCAGGTCGGCCGAATTACCGTGAATCATGAGCACGCATAACAAGGAGGTATCGATGATACCGTCACTCAAAATGGGGGGTCGGATACTGCGCTGGGGCATGCTTCCAATGGCAGCGGCGTTGATCCTGGCGCTCGGCTCGAGCCCGGCCGACGCGGACCACAAGCGTCACAAGCAGTGGAACCAGGGCTGGGGCAAGCACTCCCAGAATTGGGACGATGATGGGAATTGGGGCAAGCGATCAAAGCACTGGAACGACGGCTGGGGTTGGGGCAAGCGGTCGAAACACTGGAACAACGGGTGGGGCTGGGGCAGGCACTCCTACTATCCGCGGCAGCGCTACAACTACTACCAGTACTATTATTCGCCGGGCCCGACCTATTTCCCGCCGCCGGCCTACTACTATCCGCGCGACCGCTACTACAAGCGGAACCGCTACTATGACGAGTCTGGATTCCAGATCATCCTGCCGTTCCGGTTCGACTGAGACGAGCTGAGACGGCATGCCACCGGGGGAGCAGGGGGCTCCCCCGGCGCGATTCCGTCAGGCCGGCTGCAGGCGGCCGCGCAGCAGGGTGTAGCCCACAACGAGGATCGCCAGCACGGCGGCCAGCAGAATGAACGACAAGGCCGCGCCCAACGGCCAGTTGAACACCTGGGTGAACTGATCCTCGATCACCGTGCCGAGCATCATACCCTTCTGGCCGCCGAGGATGCGCGGCTCCATGAACGAGCCGACCACCGGAATGAAGATCAGGACCACGCCGGTGACCAGCCCCGGCAGGCTCAGCGGCAGAACGATCCGCCGCAGGACGGTCGCCGGCGAGGCGCCCAGGCTGCGCGCCGCCTCGACGAGGGAATCGTCGATCGCCTGCAGCGACAGATAGCAGGTGAGGATCATATAGGGCAGGTAGGAATGGACGAGGCCGACGACGATCGCCCAATAGCTGTAGAGAATGTCGAGCCCGCTGCCGCGCAGCACCATGGTCCATGAGAAGGTGCGTACGAGGGCGTTGCTCCAGAACGGCAGGATGATCAACAGGAACAAGGCCTCGCGCCAGCGGCCCGGCACCCTCTTGGCCAGCAGGAACGCCGCCGGGTAGCCGACGAGGATGCACACCGCGGTGACGATGGCGCCGAGCAGCAACGAGCGCCAGGTGAGGAACAGGTAGAAATCGCGCTCGAAGAAGCGCTGATAGTGCTCCAACGACAGCTCGACCGGCCGCCCGCCGAACGGCGCCTTGCTGAGGAAGCTGAAGAAGAGCATGACGCAGAGCGGCAGGAAGATCGTCAGCAGCAGCCACAGATAGGCCGGGGCCGTGAGGCCGACGACCGCCAGTTGTCGACGCCGTTCCGCCTGCAAACTCGTTTGCTCCTTCGCGCGTGAGGGGCTCGCGTCAGCGGCCGACAGGCGATCGGGACCGGCAGGGTGCGTCCTTCGACAAGCTCAGGATGAGGAGCTTTCTTTGTGCCAGCAAGATTCTCCCTCATCCTGAGCTTGCCGAAGGACGCACCCTGTTCGTGCCCGACACCCGATCAGTCGGTCTTCACTCGGCGAAATAGGCCTTGGTCTCCTGCCACAGGTCGAGCCAGGACTGGCGCGTCTCATCGGACAGCGGGCCCTGGAACTTGAGCCGCCCGACATTGTCCGGATTGGCCAGCACCTGGCGCGTCAGCGAGTCGGCGGCGAGGGCGCCGACGGACTTCGAGCTGGCCGACACCGGCGCGCCGCCGGCGGCGGCCCAGCCGGCGTAGAATTCCGGGCTGGTCAGGTAGTCGACAAAGGCCAGGGCGGCCTTGGGATTGGGCGGATTCGACGGGATCGACAGGCCGTCGCGCCAAGCCAGCGCCCCTTCCTCGGCGACGATGAAGCTGATCGGCTGCTGGTGAACCACCTTCGCCTTCTCCGTCGAATCGGTCCAGATGAAGGACACGTCGCATTCCTTGGCGGCCACCAGCTTCAGCCACTCGTCCTCCGACTGCCACATGGCGCGGACCTGCGGCTTGAGCGCGCGCAGCTTGTCGCGGACGGCGGCCATGTCGGCGGGGTTCTCCGGATCCTGTCCGGTCGCGATGGCGGCCATGCGGACCGAATCCTCCGGACTGTCGTGCCAGCAGACGCGGCCGGCGTGCTTGGGGTCCCAGAACGCCTGCACCGAGGTCGGCGGCGTCGGGTAGAGATCGGTGTTGTAGCTGAGGCTGGTGCCGCCCCAGATCCAGGCGACGCCGTAGACCTTGCCGTCGCGGTTGAGCTGGGGCGTGTCGCGCAGCTCCGGGATGAGATCGGCGAAATTCTTCAGCCCGCTCACGTCGATCGGCTCGATCAGCCCTTCGTCGGCCGCCTGCAACGTGTAGGCCGTGTTCATGACGACGATGTCGTAGACGCCGGGATTGGTGCGCAGCTTGGTGAACATCTCCGGGAAGGAGGTGAGATAGTCATGCACCACCTTGACTCCGGTCTGCTTCTCGAACGCCTCCATCGCAAAGGGCTGGTTCGTACCCCAGCCCTCCCAGTTGAGGACGTGGATCTCGCCTTCAGCCGCCGGCGCGGACGGTGCCGCCGCGACGAGCGCCACCGCCGCCGCCAGAGCCAGCACCCATCGCTTCGCCGTTGCCGGCACTGCGCATCGATCGTTCATGTAGGGCCTCCCATGCTTTTGTTGCCCGCATCATCTCCCGGCCGCCGACGCGGCGCAATAGGGGTCGCTTGTGCCGACCGGCGGATGCGGCGATGATCGCACCGACGATCAGGCAAAGGGGACATTCGGCCAGATGAGCGCAGCGATTCCGCAGACGCCCTATGCGCTGCTCTCGGGCAGCGCCGGCTGGGGCCTGCGCTTTCCGGAAGATCTGGAGGAGCCCGGCGTGCGCATCCTCGAACGCTGGCTCAGCTTCGACACGCCCTGGGGCGCGGTCGACAACTGGCAGATCCTGGAGCTCGACGGCAGCCTGACCGCCGACGGCCGGCCGCGGCGGCTGCTGAACGTATTCTCCCACGGCTGGCCGCATGCGGCGATCGACAACGAAGCGCACCGCAAGGTGGCGTGGATCCTGGCGCAGGCGGGCGTCCGCAAGGTGCTGGCCGACAGCACCTGCGGCTCCCTCAACAAGGCGCTGCAGCCGCGCGACTTCGTCATCGCACGCGACGTCATCGACTTCTCGCAGACCCAGCATTCGGTGATGGCCGGGCGGCTGCGGCACCAGGCGCTGGCGACGCAGCTGTTCTGCCCGAGCATGGCGCAGACGCTGGAGCAGGCGGCGCGCGGGCTGTGGCCGGCGCCGGGCCGCGTGCTCGGCCATGGGCACCAGCTCGTCGTCGCCCACAACTGGGGCCCGCGCTTCACCAGCCGCGCCGAGGCGCGCGCCTTCCAGACGTTGGGGGCCGACGCCGTCAACCAGAGCATCGGGCCGGAGGCGAGCGCGGTCCGCGAGATCGGCGCCTGCTTCAGCAGCGCCAGCTACGTCGTCTGCTGGGAGGACGGCATCGTCGCCGACCTGCGGTTCGACATCGACCCGATACACCGCGACCTCGCAGTCGCCGCCTGCCGCATCAGCCTGCAGGCCCTGGCGCAGACGGATCTCGCCGCCGCCTGCGGCTGCGCCGCGCTGCGCATCGAGCGGGCCAAGAGCTACGCCGACTTCGCCCCGCCCGGCGGCGGCCCCTAAGCCGCGGCCGCGTCCTTCGCCAGGTTGCGCAGGACGTAGGGCAGGATGCCGCCGTGGCGGTAGTACTCGACCTCGTCGAGCGTGTCGATGCGGCAGAGCAGGACGATGTCCTGCGCGCTGCCGTCGGCGCGGGTGATGCGGCAGCGCACGTCCATGCGCGGACGGATGCCGGCGGCGAGCCCGCCGATGTCGAACAGCTCGCTGCCGTCGAGGCCGAGGGTCTTGCGGGTCATGCCGTCCTTGAACTGCAGCGGCAGCACGCCCATGCCGACCAGGTTGGCGCGGTGGATGCGCTCGAAGCTCTCGGTGATCACCGCCTTGACGCCGAGCAGCAGCGTCCCCTTGGCCGCCCAGTCGCGCGACGAGCCGGTGCCGTACTCCTTGCCGGCGACGATGACCAGCGGCACGCCCTCGCTCTGATACCTCATCGCCGCGTCGTAGATGGACATCTGCGCGCCGTCCGGCATGTGCCGGGTGACGCCGCCCTCGACGCCCGGCACCATCTCGTTTTTGAGCCGGATGTTGGCGAAGGTGCCGCGCATCATGATCTCGTGGTTGCCGCGGCGGGCGCCATAGGAGTTGAAATCGACCACGCCGACGCCATGGCCGATCAGATAGCCGCCGGCGGGGCTGTCCCTCTTGATCGACCCGGCCGGCGAGATGTGATCGGTGGTGATGCTGTCGCCGAACAGGCCGAGGAGCCGGGCGCCGACGACGTCTCCGACCGTGCCCGCCTGCTTCGACATGCCGGCGAAATAGGGCGGGTGCTGCACGTAGGTGGACGTCGCTTCCCAATGATAGGTGAGCCCGGCCGCCGTCTTGATCTTGCGCCAAGCGCGATCGCCGTGGAACACGTCGGCATAGCGCTTCCGGAACATCGCGGGCGTCACGCATTTGCGGATGACGTCGTGGATCTCCTTGTTGGAGGGCCAGATGTCGCGCAGATAGACGGGGTTGCCCTTCTTGTCGGTGCCGAGCGGATCGGCCGTCAGATCGAGGGACATCGAGCCGGCAAGCGCGTAGGCGACGACCAGCATCGGCGACGCCAGATAGTTGGCGCGCACATGCGGATTGACGCGGCCCTCGAAGTTGCGGTTGCCCGACAGCACCGCCGCGGCGACCAGATCGGCCCTGGTCACGGCCTCGGCGACCGGCTCCGGCAGCGGGCCGGAATTGCCGATGCAGGTGGTGCAGCCATAGCCGACGAGATTGAAGCCGAGCTTGTCCAGATCCTTCTGCAGGCCGGATTTGGCGAGATAGTCGCTCACCACCTGCGAGCCGGGCGCCAGCGACGTCTTCACCCACGGCTTCACCTTGAGGCCGCGCTTCACCGCGTTGCGCGCCACCAGCCCGGCGCCGAGCATGACGCTGGGATTCGACGTGTTCGTGCAGCTGGTGATGGCGGCGATGACCACGTCGCCATGGCCGATGCTGTAGCCGGCGCCGGCGACGGGCTCGCGCCGGCCGGCATCGGCGACACCGAACGCATCCGTCAGGGCGAGCTTGAACTCCGCGGCGGCCCGCGACAGCGGCACGCGGTCCTGCGGGCGCTTCGGGCCGGCCAGGCTGGGCTCCACCGTGCCGATGTCCAGCTCGAGGGTATCTGTGAACAGCGGGTCGGGCGTGCGGGAGGTGCGCCACAGGCCCTGCTTCTTGGCGTAGGCCTCGACCAGCGCGACGCGCGCCGCGCTGCGGCCGGTGGCCTTCAGATAGCGGATCGTCTCGGCGTCGATCGGGAAGAAGCCGCAGGTGGCGCCGTATTCCGGGGCCATGTTGCCGATGGTGGCGCGGTCGGCGAGCGACAGGTCGTCCAAGCCGGGCCCGTAGAACTCGACGAACTTGCCGACCACCCCCTTCTTGCGCAGCATCTGCGTGACCGTGAGCACCAGGTCGGTGGCGGTGGCGCCTTCCTTCAGGCGGCCGGTAAGCTTGAAGCCGATCACCTCCGGGATCAGCATCGAGGTCGGCTGGCCGAGCATCGCCGCCTCGGCCTCGATGCCGCCGACGCCCCAGCCGAGCACGGCGAGGCCGTTGACCATGGTGGTATGGCTGTCGGTGCCGACGAGCGTGTCGGGGTAGGCGATCGTGCGCTTCCTGCCCTTGGCATCCTTCACGTCGGACGTCCACACCACCTGCGACAGGTATTCGAGGTTCACCTGGTGGCAGATGCCGGTGCCCGGCGGCACGACGCGGAAATTGTCGAATGCCGTCTGCCCCCAGCGCAGGAAGGCGTAGCGCTCGCCGTTGCGCTCGTATTCCAGCGCGACGTTCTGGCCGAAGGCGCGGTTGTTGCCGAAATGATCGACCATCACCGAGTGGTCGATCACCAGATCGACGGGCGACAACGGGTTGATCCTCTCGGCGTTACCGCCCAGCGACTGCATGGCCGCCCGCATCGCCGCCAGGTCGACGACGGCGGGAACGCCGGTGAAGTCCTGCATCAGCACCCGCGCCGGACGATAGGCGATCTCGCGGTCGGACCGGCGGTCCTTCAGCCATTGCGCCATCGCCTTCAGGTCGTCGACCGTCACCGTGCGGCCGTCCTCGTAGCGCAGCAGATTCTCGAGCAGCACCTTGAGCGAGACCGGCAGACGCGACAGGTCGCCCAGCCCCGCTCTCCCCGCCGCGGCGAGGCTGTAGTAGTCGTAGGTGCGCGATCCCACCTTCAGGCTGCGGCGGGTCTTCAGGCTGTCGAGTCCGGCAGTCACGTCGTTTCTCCCCAATTTCTGGCGGTGAGCGGCAAGACCATATCATCCGCATTCGGAAAAGCCGAGAACCCGCGGACAGTGGCATTTATCGGACATCGCCGGCCGCGGCGACAAATCATAATTTCGCCACCTTTGCGGCGCATTGGTGCCATAGCCGAGCGCCAGCCTCGCGGGCGTACGGAGACCTTCCCTCTCTGTCTCGAGGCTCCCCAGCCGGCCTCCCTGCTAGCCCCCATGAGGCTGGGACGTGGGATGCCGCCGGCCCCGACCCCTGGCGGCATCCCAAAAATCCGACGCCGCGTTTCACTCCCATCCGGTGAAACGCGGCGTTCGGTTTTACGGCTCACAGCAGCTGATAGACGCGCAGCTTTTCGCTGCGGCCGCGCAGCTCGTGCTCGCCCAATGGGCGCAGCTGGAACTCGTCGCCGACGAAATCCGCCGTCTCGCCACTGAGGAGGACGATCACGTCGTCGGTGCCGATATCCACCGTCTTGCCGAGGGCTTCCAGCCGCTGCGCCGTGTTCACGGTATCGCCGATCAGCGTGTAATTGACGCGGCCGGGCGCGCCGACATTGCCGACGACGACCGGACCGGTGTGTATGCCGATCCGCAGGCGAACCGGCTTCAGGCCCTTGGCGCTGCGGCGCTCGTTGTCCGCCTTCAGGGTCGCGGCGATGGCCTTGGCGGCGCGACAGGCGCGGTGCGCGTGGTCGGCCTGCAGCACCGGCGCCCCCCAGAACGCCATGATCGAATCGCCGATGTACTTGTCGACGGTCCCCTGTTCCGCATCGATGCAGGCGCCGAGCAGGCCGAAATGGCGGTTGAGGAATTCCGCCAGCTGCGGCGCCGGCAGCCGGCCGCCGATCTCGGTGAAGCCGACGATATCCGTGAACAGCACCGTGACGACCCGCTGCTTCGATTCGAGCTCGCCCTGCGCCTGGCCCATCAACTGCAGGACGAGCGCGCGCGGAACGTAGGTCTGGAACCAGCGCAGGCCGCCGAGCATGGAATTGAAGGCGCGCGCCGCCACGTCCAGCTCGCGGAACGGGCTGCCGCGCAGCGGCGCCACGTTCTCGACGCTGAGGTCGCGGATCGCCTCGGCAGCGGCGGCGAGCCGGCGGATCGGTCGCCCCAGACCACGGCCGAGCAGGAAGGCCGCCAGCACCGCGACCACGAAGATCGCGCCGCCGACCGCGGCGACGAAGGTCAGGCGCTGCAGCGGCTGGTCGACATCGTCCAGCCGGTAGTAGAAGCCGACGATCCATGGCGTCGGGCCATAGGATCTGATCTCGCGGTAGAGGAAGATGAACCGGTCGGCGTCTTCCCAGTCTCCGCTGCCCGCCGCGACGACGCGCCCGACCACGACGCTGTCGCCCAGCACCGCGTCGACATCGTCGACCGGCGGCGACCACATGGCGGCCAGCACCGCGTCGCCGATCTCGCCAATGCGCGGCAGCGGCTTCCCGGCCGACAACCCATCGACGCCGCCGACCAGCGCGGGATGCGCGACGACCTCGTCGCGACCGCGCAGGATGAAGGCGCGGCCGCCGCCCGGCGTCGTGGTGGCGGCGATGAAGTTGGAGATTTCCCCGATCGACACCACGGCGACGACGAGGCCGCGGAACGCACCACCCTGACGAACCGGCACGCGCACGCTGAGGAAGCTGCTCCGCGCGCGTTCGAGATAGAGGATATCGCCCCAGGCAAACCCGGGCAGCGCCGGTCCGTCGCGCAGCGCCAGGCGAATCTCCGGCCGGTCGATCCAAGAGCCGGTATCCGTCTTGTAGGCGCCGGCGGCACGCTCCGCGCGAACGGCATGAAGGTCGGCGCGCACGAAGGCGACGCCGCTGATTTGCGGCGCCGCGGCCAGCGATCCGAGAAGAAGATCCGAGAGCCGGGCATCGTCGTCGAGGGGCACCGCGCCGGCGTTCAGCTGGCCGGCCAGGAACTCGACCTCGTTGCGCGCCGGGCGAAGGTGATGGTCCAGGCCGGCGACCTGCGCATCGATGGTGAGCTCCGCCGACCGGCGCAACAGCTCGTTGGTGTTGCGCTGGGCGACGTCGAGCGCCAGCAGCAGCACCGCCGCCACGGCGCCGGCGACGAGGCCGCCGAAGCCGAGGACGAGGACGACGGATATCGGCGGCCGCCAGGTCCGCGACGGCGGCGCGGCGCTCGACGGCAGCTCCGCCGTCACCTGTGGCCGGTCCTCATTCGACGATGACCTTGACCCGCTGGCCGGCGACGAGCCGATCGGACGGCGACAGGCCGTTGAGGGTGCGGAACCGCTCCTCGCGATGATCGCCGAACGACATCTTGGCGGCCATGGCAGCGACGGTGTCGCCCGACCGTACGGGGACGACGCGGATGCTCTGCGGCCGCAACTGCGCCGCCTCGCTGGCGGTGAGACGCCGGAAGCTGTAGGTGGTCAACTGGAGGTCGCGGGCCAGGGCGTTGGTGAGCTCCGGCTTGGTGAGGAAGATGAAGCGGTAGATCTGGCCGGACTCATGCCGAATCGCCACCAGCCGGACGTCGCGCACGCCGCTGTTGGTATCGATGCGGTCGGACCCGGTCGCCGCGTCCATGCCGTTGACGTCGATGGTCTCGGCATCGGCCAGGCGCAGGCGCGGCGCCCATTCGCTGGTGAGATAATCGATCATGCGGCCGCCGGAGCGGCCGGCCGCGCTGCTGAACAGGATCGTCGCGCCGTCTTGGCGTTGGGCGATCACGGCATCGGACGAATTGATCATGTGGAAGCCGGGCGGCACCTCGAAGACGAACCGGAGCGTCGGATGCAGGAAGCGACGGTCACGGATGAAGCCCTGCTCCGGCTCATCGCCATACACCATGCCGTCGATCTTCGACAGATAGAGGTCGCGCTCCACGATCGGGCTGCTGACCTGGGTGCCGCCGGCTTCCTGGATCGCGCGCTGAATGCGGTCGGCCGTACGCGGATGCGTCGACATCATGCTGTACTGGTCTTCCATGTCGGGTCGCCCCGAGAGCACCGCATCGAGCCGGTCGTTGGCCTGGAGCTGCGTCAGGAAGCTGGCCATGCCGTAGGGATCGTAATTGGTGCGCGACAGGTAGCGCACGCCGAGCAGGTCGGCCTGGTATTCCTGGTCGCGCGAATAGCTCTGCAGATAGGCGGTGCCGCCGGCGCCCACCATCTCGGCGACGGCGCCACTGCCGGTGAGGACGCCGGCGAAGATGGCGGGGATGCTGGCGAGGACTGCCTGACCCTGGCGCTCGGCGGCGTGGCGCGCCGCGACATGGCCGATCTCATGAGCGAGCACGCCGGCGACCTCGGCCTCGGTATTGGCCAGCGCCAGCAACCCGCGGGTGATGTAGATGTAGCCGCCAGGCGTGGCGAAGGCGTTGACGACCGGCGAATCCAGGACAGTGAAGGTGTATTGCAGGTTGGGCCGGTCGGACGCGCGGGCCAGAAGCTGGCCGAGGCTGTCGACATAGCGGCCTAGTTCCGCATTCGCATAGGGCCCGCCGAACTCGGCCATCACCTTGGCATGGTTCTCGCGGCCGATGCGGACCTCGTCGGATTCGGACATCAGGCCGGTGAAGGTCGACTGGCCGGTCGCCGGATTGACCGAGCAGCCGGCGAGGCCGGGGAGCAGGAGCACCAGCAGCAGAGATGCCAGGACGGAGGCGGAGGCGCGAATCCGGGTCATTCCAGGACCTCGATCTGTTCGGGGTGGGTGATCTCGATCAGCGGACCGTTGAACGATCTTAGCCAACCGCGGGCGCGTACGCGAATGCCTTGCAGCGTCGCCGGATCGAAGCCCGCCTGCCGCATCAGCCGCAGCGCCTCGCGCGTCAAGCCTAGCGTGAAATCGGTGCGGTAGTCGGTACCAAAATTGAGATAGCCGGTGCCGCGGCGGACGGCCACGGCCAGGACGCGGCCCTCGACGACCTGGAAGGCATCGAGCGCCGCGCCGGCATCCTCCGGCGTGCGGACGCGATAGGCGGGATCGCCCCACAGGCCGCGGCGGGCGCGGCGGGCGCGGTCTTCGACGCGCAGCATCTCCGCCACCAGGAGGAGATTGTCGGGCGTCGTCGCCACCCGCGCGAAGCCATCAGCGAGAAGTTCTTCCTGAATCCAAACCTCCTTCGACCCATCGGCGGCCGCGCGCCACAGCTGAGCGATAAGCCGCCCATGCCGATCCGTCTGCCGCGGGCCGAAGGCGAGCACGACCCGCCGCTCCAGCACGAGCAGGGTAAGCGCCTGCCGGGCCGCATCGGAAAATCGTTGACCGCCAGGCGCGGGGGGCTGCGGCACGAGAATGCCGGCGAGCCGGAGGATGCGGCCGTCGGCGAGTGCGAGAGTCTCGCCGTCGATCACGCGCATCACGCGGACCCCACCCTCGACCTCGATGACCGCCGGGTCGGCGGCCGTCGACGGGACGGACAATGTACCCAACAGCCCCGCCATCGCGGCCGTGAACAGCCGGATCAAGCCTGCTATACAGGGCCTCATTCGAGGGCGGCGGCAGAACGATCCGAAGTCACGAGGACAGTATGGCACGACGCGAGTTCTATCCGGAGATCGAACCCTATGACAGCGGCTATCTGCCGGTCGGCGGCCGCCATCAGATCTACTACGAGCAGTGCGGCAACCCGAACGGCGCGCCCGTGGTCTTCCTGCATGGCGGGCCGGGCGCGGGCTCGAGCCCGGTGCATCGGCGCTTCTTCGATCCGACGCACTATCGCATCGTCATCCTCGACCAGCGCGGGGCGGGCCGGTCGAAGCCGCTGGGCGAGATCACCGACAACACGACGCCGCATCTGATCGGCGATATCGAGCGGCTGCGCGCACATCTCGGCATCGACCGCTGGTCCGTGTTCGGCGGATCCTGGGGCTCGACGCTGGCCATCGCCTATGGCGAGGCCCATGCCGACCGCTGCAAGGCGCTGGTGCTGCGCGGCATCTTCCTCTGCCGCCGCTCCGAGATCGACTGGTTCCTCCGGGGCATGCGCGCCTTCGCCCCGGAGATCTGGCGCGACTTCGCCGGCCATCTGCCGGAGGCCGAGCGCGGCGACCTGCTGACGAACTACTATCGCCGGCTGACGGATCCCGACCCCAAGGTGCACATGCCCGCCGCGCGCAAATGGAGCGTGTACGAGGGCACCTGCTGCACGCTGCTGCCCAGCCCGGAGACCGTGGAATCGTTTGCGCAGGACACGGTGGCCCTGGGCATCGCCCGCCTGGAGGCTCACTATTTCATCAACGACATCTTCTTGCCGGAGAACGCGCTGCTGCGGAACATCGGCAAGATCCGCCACATCCCGGCGGTGATCGTGCAGGGCCGCTACGACCTGGTGTGCCCGATCGAGACGGCGGACGAGTTGGCGCGCGCCTGGCCGGAGGCCGAGTACGTCATCGTGCCGGATGCCGGCCATTCCGCCATGGAGCCAGGCATCCGCGCCGCCCTCATCGAGGCGACGGACAGGTTCCGCAACCTGACGTGAGCCGGCCCCCTGTCACGGCCCGTCGCGGTTCTGCTATAACCGCCGCCACGTCCCCGTAGCTCAGCAGGATAGAGCGACGGTTTCCTAAACCGTAGGTCGGGTGTTCGAGTCACCCCGGGGACGCCACCCTCGTACAAACTGGGCACCGGCCATCATCGGCCAGCAATTCCGCCTTGGCATCGCTGATCCGGACCTCCCGATCGGCGATCTCGATCCGATCAACGAACGACCGAAGCGCCGTCCGCCTGAGGGCGGGCAAATGAGGAACGCGGCCTGAGATTCACATCAGCCGCTATCATTGGACGCGGCCAGCCGGCTGCCGGTATTCAGTAAATTTTAAGGACTTCTGAAGTTAGAGTTCCGACTTGCAGAAAGCCTTTTCCACGCATTCGGGCTCTGCCGAGAAGACGATGTGGCCGCTTGCACCGAAGTCGCGAGCCTCGGATTTGGCAGGTGAAAAGCCTCCATCCAATGAGATGCGCCTGTCTGGCGTCGGAGAACATGCAGCATGAACGACGGTCACTGGGTCGAGACACCAATGTTCCTGCTGCGACGAGGCTGCCTTGATTACGCGACGATCGGGTGGCGGGCCGGCCGATTTCTTGAGATCGGCGCCGGTACCGGTCGCATGACCACGGGTTTTCTTAAGCGCGGCTTCACCGGCACTTGCTATGACCTGGGCGCTGACAACCGCGATGTGCTGCGGCGCAACCTATCGCCGTTCGGAGCGGACGTCCGGGTCGTCGACAGCCTTGATGAGGTCGAAAGTGGGTCATTCGACTACGTCCTGGCCTTCGAGGTGTTGGAGCATATCAACGCCGATGCCGAAGCACTCCGGCTCTGGGTTCGCTTTCTGAAACCTGGCGGCCGTGTTCTGCTCTCTGTCCCTGCTCATATGCGCAAGTACGACCAGGAAGATCGCGCGGTCGGTCATTATCGAAGATACGAGAGGGAACAGCTCGAGCGTCTGCTACAGGATGCGGGATGCGTGGGACTGCGGATACTCAGCTACGGGTTTCCGCTCGCGACCTTGACCCGTCGTGGCAACAGATGCCTGTCACGCTGGAAGACAAGTGAACAGGAGCAAACCGCTCAAGCGCCCGAGACCCTAAGCATCCGAAGCGGCATCGAAAGATCGGATGCTTCCTTGCAGCTTGCCCGGATACTCAACCGACACACTTTGACGCCGTTCATCGCGCTCCAGCGCCTCTTCTTCGATAGTGATCTTGGGGATGGCTACGTTGCCGATGCCGTCTTTGGCGCGGCATCCGACATGGCTGTTGCGAGCTGACGACGGAGTCGCGACGTGAAAGTGTGCTTCGTAACAACCTCGTTCATCCGTTCAGCCGAGGATCACTACGCTCGATTCGTTTATGAACAGGCCAAGAGCCTGCGTTCTGCAGACGAAAACACCTCCGTTGTGGTCATCGCACCTCATGCGCCGGGCTTGGCCACAAAGGAATTCATCGATGGCTTGGAAATTCACCGTGCCAGGTATTTTTGGCCGACCAGGCGCCAGCGGCTCGCCTATCAGCATGAGGGCTTGTTCGAGACGTTGCGGAACTCCCGACTTGCCGCTTTGCAGTTGCCGCTGCTTCTCACGGCGATGCTGCTGAAGCTTTGGGCTGCATCCAAGAACGCCCAAATCATTCATGCCCAATGGGTTCCGACCGCGGCGGTCGCCATCGTCGTCGGCTGGCTCCGGCGCATTCCAGTCATCGTCTCCGTACGCGGCGCGGATTTGAACACAGCCAGGACGTCACGTGTGGGGCGTGCTTTGACGCGCGCGATCATTGGCCGCGTGAAGCATGTTGTCACGGTCAGCGACGAATTCCGGGATCTGCTGGCGTCCGAAATCGGATGTCCGAAGCCACTCACCGCTCTCTACAACGGCGTCGATGTGGAGCAGTTTCATCCGCGCGACAAAGTTGCATGTCGCTCCCAACTGGGGCTGCCGAAAGAGCAAGCAATGGCGCTCTATGTCGGCGGTCTGATCGAACGCAAGGGCGTACGCACACTGGTCCAGGCGCTGGCCCATGGCGTGACGCCGAATCAACCCGTGCACCTTTATCTGGCAGGAGAAGGACCGCAACTGAATGCGTTGAAGGAGTTCGCCGCGACCCATGGGCTTGCCGACCGGGTCAGCTTTCTCGGCGGGATCTCGAAGGGCGAAGTCCATCACTGGCTGGGGGCAGCGGATATGCTGGTCCTGCCGAGCTACAGCGAAGGTCGCCCCAATGTCGTTCTGGAGGCGATGGCGAGCGGGACGCCTGTGGTCGCAACGGCCGTCAACGGCACCACGGAGATCATCTCGGACGGCGAAGACGGGCTTCTGTTCGAACCCGGCGACGTTGCGGGCCTGGCCGCTTGCATGAACAGGCTGCTGCTCGAGCCTGGTTTGGCCGCGAAGCTGTCTGTCCGTGGGCTCGAGAAGATCATGCGGCTCGGGCTGACCTGGGCGGCGCACGGCCGCCAGCTCTTGTCGATCTACAGCGTGATGATTGGTGGCAGATAATGTGCGGTATTGCGGGTATCTACTATTTTGACGGGCGTCGACTAGAGGAGAGCCTCCTCCGTCGCGTCGGCGATGCCATGCGCCATCGAGGCCCCGATGATGACGGCGTGTTCATGCACGATGGATTCGGCATGGTTCACAGGCGGCTGAGCATCATCGACCTCCAGAGAGGGCAGCAGCCGATCTTCAACGAAACCCGCACTGTCGCCACCATCTTGAACGGCGAAATCTACAACTACCAGGAACTCCGTGAAGATCTCGAAGCGCGAGGTCATGTTTTTTCCACCAACAGCGATACAGAAGTCCTGGTTCATTTGTACGAAGAAGGCAGGAATCTCGATTTTATCGGCGAACTGAATGGCATGTTTGCCTTCGTGATCTACGATTTGCAGAGCCGGACGCTTTGGTTGGCCAGGGATCGGACCGGCAAGAAGCCGATCTATTACTACAGCGACGGTCGGAAATTTGCTTTCGCTTCGGAGCTCCAGGCCCTCAGGCAATTGCCGGGCCTGCAGTTGAGTGTCTCTCCCCAAGCGGTCGATGCATTCCTTCGCTACAACTATGTGCCAAGCCCCCTTTCCATATATCGGGAGGTTCGCAAACTGCCAGCCGCGCATGTCTTGAAGCTCGAGGGCGGCCACATCACGACCAGCCGTTATTGGCGAATGCCAGACCCCACGCCCGACGATTCCCTGTCGGACGAAGCCTTTCAGGGGGCATTTTGCGACCATCTGGCACGCGCTGTCGGCGGACGGTTGGTCAGTGACGTACCTCTCGGCGCCTTTCTCAGCGGCGGTTTGGACTCGACCGCCATCGTCGCGCTGATGAGCGCCCAATCATCCGGGGTCGTCTCAACATTTTCTGTCGGCTTCGGCAGCCGCTCCTTTGACGAGAGCGATCACGCAAGCGAGGTGGCCCGCGCTCTGCGAACGGATCATCACGCGGAGATGCAAGAGAGCATCGACGTCAACGAGGTCGATCGAATTCTTTGGCATTTCGGCGAACCGTTCGGCGACAACTCGGCGATTCCAACCTACTATCTCTGCAAAACAGCCCGCAAACGGGTAACGGTGGCGCTATCGGGCGACGGCGCCGATGAAGTCCTCGGCGGCTACAATCGGTATCTTGCGGGCCGGCTGGCGGCGCGCTGGACCCGGCTGCCGCAACCCTTGCGCTTCCGACGACCGTTCCAGTGGATCGCGGCCTTGCCCGAGGGCACGGGCTATTATGGCGACAGCCTGACGAAAAAGCTCAAACTGCTGTCGCGCTTCATCGATCGGCTTGAAGAGAACTCCGACAACATCATGCCCATCGTGATCGACGATGTCGCGCGGTCATCGATGTATTCGGAATCCTTTCGTCAAGCTGTCGCCGATGACGATGACCAAGATTTCGTTCTGGATGTTGCCCGTCAGTACTCCGGGTTGGATCTTACCCAGCGAATGCTGTGGACTGACCTGCAAACCTATCTGTCCGATGACATCCACGTAAAAGTCGACAGAATGAGCATGGCGCATTCGCTGGAAGTACGGTGCCCGTTTCTGGACGTGCGACTTCTGGAGTTCCTATCGACGGTGCCTCTGCGTTTGAAGATTCGCGGCAGCGAAACGAAGCATCTGTTGCGGGAGTTCGTCGGCCAGCGTTTCCGGCACGTCGCCAAGCGCCGAAAACATGGGTTTGAGGCGCCGGTCGGCGAGTGGATACAGGGTGGCTTGCGCGAGCGCATCCACGATCTGTTTGCCGGATCCTGGGCCGCAGAATATTTCGACCGTTCGCGCCTGCTTGCCCTGCTGGATGCGCATCAGACGCAAAGTCTGGATCTATCGAAGCCGATCTGGGCCTTGTTTGTCCTTCTGCAATGGGCGGACTCGCAGAGTAGCGCGCCTCCGCTTGACCACCGGGTTTCACAACTCGCCGGAGCAGCTTGACGCACGACACCGTCTCAAATGTCGTGCACCTGGGTGGCTGGCGACGCCAGCCACCCCTCATAGTACCGTCCACAGCCTCGGAGGCGGATGTCAGGCGGCCAGTTCCCTTGCCGTGATCGAATACTTGAAGTTGTCGGGATCGAGGCAGTCGAGGGAGACGCCGGCGACCTCGGCCTGCGGATACATCAGGAAGCCGACCGCCGGTCCCTGCGCACCCGGAAGCGCCAGGTCGTGCGCGGTGTTGTAGGCCAGCCAGTTCATCTCCCAGCTGCCGAACAGCGTCTGCCGCGCCGCCACGACCTTGGGATCGTCGAGCGTCAGATCGCCAGGCGGCTCCTCGAGCACGACCTTGCGCACGTCGGCCGGATCCACCGGCACCCAGCCGAAGCCGTCGAGATAGACCTCGGCGCGGCAATGCTGCGCCTTGGTGACGACCTCCGTGCTGGGACCGAGGCTCTTGTAGCCGAACCGGGACGCCGCCACGCGCAGGCCGTAGACGTCGCGCGCCGGCAGTCCGGCCGCCCGCGCCAGACCCACATAGAGCGCGTTGAGGTCGGCGCATTTGCCGCCGAGATTGCCGGTCTCCAGCATCGCCCTGATGTCGCCGAGGCCGCAGCCGCGCACCTTCGGATCGCGGAAGGTATTGTCGACGATCCAGGCATAGATCGCGCGCGCCTTGGCGAGCTGGCCGTCGGCTCCGCCAACGATCTTGTCCGATGTTTCCTTGACGATGCCGTCGGTGGGGATGAGCGCGGTCGGCGCCGTGTAGAGCACGCGCTCGTCGTCCGTGAGCTTGGGCGGATTGCCGGGCGCCGTCAGATCGACCGCGCGATCGCGGGTGGCGAACCGGCTGGTGACCTCGACGACCGGCGCCGTGTCGCCGGGGGCCGGCCACTGAGCATGTACCATCTCCGCGCCGTATTTCGGATCGCGGGCGATGGCGGCCGTCGCGGCGTTGGTCTTCCATTCGCTGCCCATCGGCCGGAACCAGTCCGGCTCGTCGACGGCAGGCACCGGCACCCAGACCCGGACGCTGCCCGCAGGCTGGGCGATCTCGATCCGCGTGACCAGTTCGAACGTCCGCCACGCCCCGGGCGTCGGCGCGAACGCCGTCTCGCCACGGGCGACGGTACCCGGCAGCGCGGCCGCAACCGAGAGCGCCGCTCCGGCCTTGAGAAAATCTCGTCGACAGATAGCCATCTCGTCATCCTCCCTGGTTGAAGGGACTGCTGTCAGAAGGGAAAGCCCGGGTCCGCGGATGCGGCGGGTGCAGGTCGCGCCGCGGCCGGAAGGCCGCCTGCGGGACGAGAACACGCAGCGCTTGGCTGCGTCAGCGTTCCCGCCATATTCGGCCCCGAACCTCGGGAGCCATCCAATGCGCGGCGCTATTGTGCGACGACGGCTTCACCGCCGTCAATTCCTGGAAAACCGGCTCTCCCGACAGCGCCGAGCCACCCGTGACGTGTCGACTCGCCCGCGCCGTCGCTAAGCCGGGGCCAGGGCCGTACTCGTCGGATGCATCTCGTAGTAGCTGCGGTGGAGGGCGATTTCATCCTGAGCAAGGATCTTCGAGTAGATGTGCAGCGGCGGCAGGCTGACGCCCCGGATGAAGAGGTCATCACAGAAGTCATGGGGAGGCGTGCGCTCCAGCACGGACTTGAGCGCAGTCTGCATGCGCGCCCCCATATCGCGGTGATGGGCTTGGCTGGTGACATAGGGCGGCGGCGGAACCGGATCGGTTTGCATCAGGATACGCGTCCCTTCGAGGGATGACGGGCGGTAGCGCCGAAGCAGCGCATGGGTCACACAGTCGATGGCGGCAACATCGACCTGGCCCGTCCGCAGCATCTCGACGCTGCGCACATGCGCGCCGCTTACCCTGATTTTGCCGAAGAACCGACCGCCGCGGCTCAAGGGCGCGACCAGGGCGCGCAGAGAACCGGTGCCGGAATAGGAATTGAACCCGTTTACGACGCAGACCGCGCCGCGCAGATCCTCAAGCGAGCCGACCTGCGACTCGTCGCGCACCACAACGTGGCTACGATAGCCGAGCTCCGAGCAACCGGTTTCATCGGCATAGCGCGGCACGCCCAGCAGCTCGAGGGCGCTCGAGAAACCGAAGACGATGTCATATCCGCAGCATTGGCTGAAGAACAGGTGCGGCGCACCCCAGTGACTGATGACCGGCAGTTCCCGGGTGAGGCGCTCCGGCACGTCGGCGATGCCTTCCCGCTCGAATGCCCGCCGCAACGCCGACCACAGCGCGTCGGTTGCCTCCTGCGCCTCGTCGATGTCGTACATCGGCAGGCTTGCGATCCTATCCACCCGTTCGTCTTTCTTCCACGCGACCGCCCCGCTGCGAAAGATCGGCGGCCTCGGGCGATCCGTCAAGATGTCAGCCGTGGAGGGCCGGCGACCCGTGAACGCAGCAGTCAGGAGTCGCCGCGGCGACTCGCCGCGATCGCGGCGGCAATATGCCCCGCATCGACGCCCGGCAGGTCAAGATAGACGCTGGTCATGGCGTCGGCGATCGCATCCTCGAGGTGCGGTGCGGAGAGCGATGTTCCCTCGAGGCGATCGGCCAGGCGCGCGATTCCCGCGGATGGATTGCACGTGAAGTCGCCGCTGATCTCGATGTCCACGACATGGTCATCGCGCTCGAGCAGCCGCACGCGGATCAAGCCTCCGGGCGCCTTGTATGCGCCCTCGGACAGATAGGTTCCCGCCGCTACCTTGACGCCGCGCGCCGCGAACCGACGACCGACTTGCGATATCCAATCCGGGTCGGCGAGCCGGACGACTTCTTCGGCGACGGCAACCTCTTCGCTCTCGGTCGGGGCGGATTCGTGCGGTGCGACGTCGAAGCAGTCGGCAACGTGCCGAAGGAAGATGGATTTCACGGCCGCGCGCGATGGCAGTTCCGGCAGCAGTCGCCGCATCGACGTGACGTACTCGTCGAGCGTCTTGTGTAGCTTGTCGCGGAATTTCTCCGACGACACCTTGAGGCACCGCGCCATCGCCCCGGTGTCGAAATCGAACAGGAACATGCCGCCCAGGACCGTCGCCTCGTCGAGGACCGCGGCGGCCGTGCCTCCTATCTTTCGCCCGTCCACGTGGATGTCGTTGAGCGGCCGATACAGGGCGTCGATGCCGAGGTCGCGATAGGTCCGGAGGACCGGCTCGATGAACAGGGGGTACAGCCGGCTCGCCCGCTCCGGCACACGCCGCCGGGGAAACACGAAATGAAAGATCAGCTGGTTCTCGTCCAGGTAGACGGCACCGCCGCCGAGGCGGCGGCGAAGGACGGCAATGCCCTTCTGCGCGCAGTACGCGTCGGCCACCTCCAGCCGGACATCCTGGTGAAGCCCGATGCAGACATACGGATCGCGCGCGTTCACCAGAGTGAGGGCGGGTTCATCCGCGGGTTTCATCCGGGCCGCGACGCCGTACCAGATGGCCTGCGACAATCTTGCCGAGACGTATCCGCAGTCGATCACGCGCATGGACATCGGGATGCACCGCTCCCGCGCAAGCCTTGCAACAGCATCACAAACACGAAAGAATCCTACGTGTGGCCCGCAAGCTCGTCATCGTCCTCGTCAATACCGATCCGCGCAATGGCGAGGAGCTCGGGGCGCCATTCTTCCACGCGGCCGTCGCCGCCGCCATGAACTTCGACGTGCAGGTCATCTGCGCGGCGACGGCCGGCCGGCTCATGCGCAAGGGCGTGGCCGAGAAGCTGACCGTGAAGGCCGGCGCAGACAAGACGGTCTACGACTTCATCCGCGACGCGCATCGGCACGGCGCGAAATTCTACGCCTGCCCGGCCAATCTCGATCTGTTCGATATGACCGAAAGCGATCTGATCCCGGAATGCACGGGACTCATGGGATCCGCCGCCATGATCGCGCAGATCATGGAGGAGGACTGCCGGGTGCTGACCTACTAGCCGATCGGAGGCGCCATGCCCGTCGTCAACGGCTGCCGGCTGCCCGACGATCTCTATTACGACGTCGAGAATCAGCTGTGGTACCGCGATCTCGCCGACGGCCTCGTCGAGATCGGCATCACCGCCGTTGCCGCGGCCATGGCGGGCCGGGTGCTGGCCGCGACGCCGAAACGGGCCGGCCGCCGGCTCGATGCGCAGCAGGCCTGCGCGGTCATCGAGTCGGGCAAGGTCGTCGGCTCGGCCCGCGTCGCCTTCGCCGGGCTGGTCGAGCGCAGCAACGAGCCGCTGATGGACCGGCCGTCCCTGATCAACAAGGATCCCTACGGCGCCGGCTGGCTGGTCGTCATGCGGCCGGACGACTGGACGGCCGCGAAGGCCAAGCTGATCCGCGGCGTGGACGTGGCCGGCGCCTATCGCGCGAAGATGGAGGCCGAGGACTTTCCCGGCTGCGCACCCGTCTGATCGCCGGCGAGACGGCCGTCACGGCGCCAGCACGATGCCGGGCGCGCCGGCCGCGGATCGCGTGATGTGGCCGACGCAAGCCGCTTGTGCCACTCCGCTCGAGCGCAGCTCCGACAGGCAGGCGTCGACCGAGTCCGCGGGCACGCCGGCCAGCAACCCGCCGGCGGTCTGCGGATCGTAGAGCAGCGCAACGCGCGGATCGGCCGCCGGCGCTGCGCCGACATCGACGGCCCCGGACAACGCGCGGTTCTGCGGCGCGAGCGAGCTGGCGATGCCCTGTCCCAGGACGTCGAGCGCGCCGTCGAGAACCGGTACGGCCGCGAGCGAGAGCCGCGCATCGACGGCTGACGCCCGCAGCATCTCCAGCAGATGACCGACGAGGCCGAAGCCGGTCACGTCGGTACAGGTCGTGACCACATGCCGGCGAAACACCTCCGCGGCGACCCGATTCGATGTCAGCATCGTCCGCAGCGCCGCATCGATCCAATCACCGCGCGCCTTGGCCCGCATGTCGGCCGCGAAGAGGGCGCCCGTGCCCAAGGGCTTCGTCAGCACGAGGCGGTCGCCGACCTGCAGGCCACTCTTGCGCCACAGCCGGTCCGGGGCCGCCGCGCCATTGACCGTCAGGCCGAACGCCAGCTCCGGTCCCTCGCCGGTGTGGCCGCCGACGAGGACCGCGCCGGCCTCCGTGAGAGTCTCGGTGGCGCCGGACAACAGCTGTAGAAGATCGGCCTCGCGCTGCGCGTCCGGCCCGTAGGCCAGGGTGACGATGGCAAGGGCCGTGCGCGGCGACGCGCCCATGGCATAGAGATCGCCCAGGCAGTGGTTGGCGGCGATGCGGCCGAACAGGTAGGGGTCGTCGATGAAGGCGCGGAAGAAATCGACGCTCTGCACCAGCAGCTCGTTGCCGGAAACGGTCACCACCGCCGCGTCGTCG
The DNA here is from genome assembly GCA_050180895.1 of Dongiaceae bacterium. GTDB lineage: Bacteria > Pseudomonadota > Alphaproteobacteria > Dongiales > Dongiaceae > JBGPEQ01. The sequence goes on along the minus strand of JBFXDS010000006.1, from coordinate 264,905 downwards.
GCCGGATCGAGTCCGACGATGACGTCGGGCCGGCCTGGCGGCTGCAGGCGACGCAGGACCCGCCCCAGCAGTTCGCTGCCGACCTTGGCGCCGCAGCCGCCGCAGTGCATCTCCGGCGTCGCTGCGCCGGTGCCGAGGCGAGGGGCGCTCCTGCGGTTCATGCCGTCGAGATCCCGATACATGCGCATCCAGCGCCGGTCGATATGGTCCTTCAGCCGCCAGATGAATGCGCCCGCCGCACTCCAGCGGCCGCGCGAGGCGATGGCATATTTGTCGCCGGTGGAAATCAGCGCCAAGTGGTGGCGCTGCGGCCGATAGGCTCCGAGCGCCTCGCCGCGGCAGGCGCGACGCAGGTTGCGCGCCAGCGGGGGCCCCTCGCGGACGGCGAAGACGCCCGATTTGGCCAGGCGATGGCCGACCAGCGCGGCGACATCGCCCGTGGCGAACACGAAGGGATGCGAGGTGGATTGCAGGCGGTCGCTGACGATCACGAAGCCTTGTTCGTCCGTGGCCAGGCCGGACTGGCACAGCCAGGCGGCCGGCGCCGCGTTGGTCACCCAGATGGCGGCATCGAACGGGATCTCTCCGTCGGGCCAGCATCGCAGGGCGTCCGGCGTGACGGCCACGACCCGTCGATCGAGATACAGCTCGATGCCGCGTTGGCGAACCGCGCGGGTCAGTCGCCGACGCACGCCGGCATTGTGCGACGGCACCAACTCGGCGGCATCGGCAACGATTGCGAACTGAACCCGCGGCGGGCTCGCCGAGCCCGCCTGCAGCCGCGTGGCGACGCGATGCTGCAGGGCGAGACAGATTTCCGTGCCGCCGGCGCCGCCGCCGACGACCACGATGCGGAAGGGAGATCCGCAGCGCCGCTGCAGAGCCTGCTCGATCGCCCGCCAGCCGGCGACGAAGCCGTCCACGGGCTTTATCGGCAGCGCGTGGCCGGCCGCGCCCGGCACGTCCTTCCAGTCCGGCTTCGACCCGATGTCCAGGGAGAGACAGTCGAACTGGACCGGCGGCCGATCGGCGCAGATGACGCGCCGACCCGCCAGATCGAGGCCGACGGCCTCGCTGTGGAAGAGGCGGGCGCCGGCCGTCAGCGCGAGGGGACGGAGATCGATGTGGGCATCGTCATGGGAATAGTGGCCGGCAACGAAACCCGGCAGCATGCCGGAATAGGGCGTGTGAATGTCCCGGCTGATCAGAGTGACGCGAATGTCCGGCGCCGACCGCAGGGCGAACTGGCGGAGCACCTCCACATGGCTATGCCCGCCGCCGACCAGGACAAGGTCGCAATTCGCAATCCGGGAAGCCTGTCTCATCGGGTAAGCCTGCCCATCCGTGTGGAATCGCCATGACGGCCCAGCCGTGCCATCCGGCGCTTCTCGCGGCTTCGCCGATTGGTTCTTGACGACCGATCTCAATGGAGCGAAACTTGTGACAACGAATCAAGAAAAACAATGGTTTGCTGAATTTGAGCTGCCTCGGGCGCCCGGTTGCAGAACCGGCGCCTGCATGAGACGCCGGGAGGTCAGCGCGCCATGAACATGATCAACGTCAACAGGCGACAATTCTTCAAGCTCAGCGGCACCGCCCTGGGAGCGTCGACGCTGACCGCGTTGGGCTTCTCGCCGGCGCAGGCCATCGCCAACGTCAGGCCGTTCAAGCTCGAGCGCACGACGGAGACGCGCAATACCTGCCCATATTGCTCCGTCGCCTGCGGCGTCATCCTGTACAGCCTGGGGGACAAATCGAAGAACACCAAGTCCTCCATCGTCCACATCGAAGGCGATCCGGACCATCCGGTGAACCGCGGCACGCTCTGCCCGAAGGGCGCCGCGCTGCTCGATTTCGTCCACTCCAAGACGCGCCTCAAGTATCCGGAATATCGCGCTCCCGGCAGCGACAAGTGGGAGCGCGTGAGCTGGGACTTCGCGATCGACCGCATCGCCAAGCTGATGAAAGAGGATCGCGACAAGAATTTCATCCAGCGCAACAAGGACGGGCAACTGGTCAATCGCTGGACCTCCACCGGATTTCTCGCCGCCTCCGCGACCACCAACGAGACTGCCTATCTGACCTACAAGGTCGTGCGCAGCATGGGGATGGTCGTCTTCGACAACCAAGCAAGAGTTTGACACGGCCCCACGGTGGCCAGTCTGGCCCCAACCTTCGGCCGCGGCGCGATGACCAACACATGGTCGGATATCAAGAACACCAACCTCGTGGTCATCATGGGCGGCAATGCCGCCGAGGCGCATCCCTGCGGCTTCAAATGGGTGACTGAGGCCAAGCACTACAACAAGGCCAAGCTGATCGTCGTCGACCCGCGCTATACGCGCTCGGCCGCGATGGCCGACCTGTTCATGCAGCTGCGGCCCGGCACCGACATCGCCTGGCTCGGCGGCGTCATCAACTACCTCTTGTCGAACGACAAGATTCACCGCGATTACGTGCTGAACTACACGAATGCGTCCTACCTCGTGAAGGACGAGTTCGGCTTCCAGGACGGGCTTTTCACCGGCTACAACGCCGAAAAGCGCGACTATGACCGCTCGAGCTGGGACTATGTGATCGGCGAGGACGGCTTCGCCACCGTCGACCCGACGCTGCAGAATCCCCGCTGCGTCTACCAGCTGATGAAGCAGCACTACGCCCGCTACACGCCGGAGATGGTGGAGCGGATCACCGGCGCGCCCAAGGACAAGTTCCTGAAGGCGTGCGAGTGGATCGCCGAGACGGCCGCGCCCGACAAGGCGATGACCAGCATGTATGCCCTTGGCTGGACTCAGCATTCCAAGGGTTCGCAGAACATCCGCACGATGGCGATCATCCAGCTGCTGCTGGGCAACATCGGCGTCGCCGGCGGCGGCATGAACGCCCTGCGCGGCCACTCCAACATCCAGGGGCTCACCGACCTCGGGCTGATGAGCAACCTGATCCCCGGCTATCTCACCTTGCCGGTGGACAAGGAGGTGGACCGCACCACCTATCTGTCGACGCGGGGATTCAAGCCGCTGCGGCCGGGACAGGTCAGCTACTGGCAGAACTATCCGAAGTTCTTCGCCAGCTTCCAGAAGGCGATGTACGGCAAGGCCGCGACGCCGGAGAACGACTTCGCCTATGACTGGCTGCCGAAGCTGGATGTCACCTACGACGTCCTGCGCGCCTTCGACCTGATGTTCCAGGGCAAGATGAACGGCTATTTCTGCCAGGGCTTCAACCCGCTGATGTCCTTCCCCAACAAGAAGAAGATCATCGCGGCACTGTCGCAGCTCAAGTTCCTGGTGGTGATGGATCCGCTGGCGACGGAGACCGCCGGCTTCTGGGAGAACCACGGCGAGTACAACGATGTCGATACCGCCAGCATCCAGACGGAAGTGTTCCGCCTGCCGACCACCTGCTTTGCGGAGGAGACCGGTTCGCTGACCAATTCCGGCCGCTGGCTGCAGTGGCACTGGAAGGGCGCGGAGCCGCCGGGCGAGGCCAAGACCGACGTCGAGATCATGGCCAAGCTCTACCTCAAGGTCAAAGAGCTGTATGTGGGCGAAGGCGGCGTCTTCCGCGATCCGATCCTCAACCTGGTGTGGCCCTATGCGGTGCCGGACGATCCGACCACCGACGAGATCGCCAAGGAGGTCAACGGCTCCGCGCTCGAGGATTTGCCCGACCCGACCGATCCGCTCAAGCCGCCGATCCTCAAGGCCGGCCAGCTGGTGGACGGCTTCGCCCAGCTGCGCGATGACGGGAAGACCGCCTGCGGCTGTTGGATCTACTCGGGCAGCTACACCGAGAAGGGCAACCAGATGGCCCGGCGCGACAACGCCGACCCGACCAATTCGGGCCTCGCACCGAACTGGGCATGGTCATGGCCGGCCAATCGCCGCATCCTCTACAACCGCGCCTCCTGCGATGCCGCGGGCAGGCCGTACAATCCGAAGCGCAAGCTGATCGCCTGGAACGGCGCGCGGTGGGGCGGCGTCGACGTGCCGGACATGCCGGTGACCAGCGACCCGGCCGCGGGCGCCGGGCCCTTCATCATGAACGCGGAAGGCGTGGCGCGCCTGTTCACCCGGGGCATGATGCGGGACGGCCCGTTTCCCGAGCACTACGAGCCGTTCGAGGCGCCGGTCGAAAACGTGCTCCATCCGAAAGTGGGGCCGAGTCCGGTCGCGCGGGTGTTCAAGGCCGACATGGAGGTGTTCGGCAAGCCGGATGATTTCCCGATCGTCGCCACGACCTACCGCCTGACAGAGCACTTCCATTTCTGGAGCAAGCACGTCCTGATCAACGCCATCCTGCAGCCGCAGCAGTTCATCGAAATGGGCGAGGAGCTGGCCAAGGAGAAGGGGATAGCGAACGGCGATCTCGTGGAGGTACGGAGCAACCGCGGCAGGATCACGGCCGTGGTCGTGGTAACGAAGCGGATAAAGGCGCTGACCATCGACGGAAAGACCGTCCACACGGTCGGCATCCCCATTCACTGGGGCTTCACCGGCGAGACCAAGAAGGGCTTCGGCGCCAACATCCTGACGCCCTATGTCGGCGACGCCAACATCGAAACGCCGGAGTACAAGGCGTTCCTGGTCGACGTCAACAAAGCCGCCGTGGCCGTGAGCTGAGGGAGGGCACCATGGCAACGATGCAATCCCTGGATATCAAGCGCTATTCGGCAACGACGACGACGCCCCCCAGCGTGCGCGAGTCGGTGGAGGTCGCCAAGCTCATCGACGTCTCCCGCTGCATCGGCTGCAAGGCCTGCCAGGCGGCCTGCCTGGAGTGGAACGACCTGCGCGAGGAAGTCGGCATCAACGTCGGTTACTACGAGAACCCGCACGACCTGACGGAGAACAGCTGGACCCTGATGCGGTTCTCCGAGGTCGAGGAGCCCGACGGACACCTCGAATGGCTGATCCGCAAGGACGGCTGCATGCATTGCGAGGATCCGGGTTGCCTGAAGGCCTGCCCGGCGCCTGGCGCCATCGTGCAGTACGCCAACGGCATCGTCGATTTCGTGTCGGAGAACTGTATCGGCTGCGGCTACTGCGTGAAGGGCTGCCCGTTCAACATCCCGCGCATCTCGCAGAGAGACCACAAGGCCTATAAGTGCACGCTGTGCTCCGACCGCGTGGCGGTCGGCCAGGCACCAGCCTGCGCCAAGGCCTGCCCGACCCAGGCCATCTCCTTCGGAACCAAGGAGGATATGACCCACTGGGCCGAGGCGCGTATCGCCGACCTGAAGGAACGCGGCTACGAGAACGCCGGCCTCTATGATCCGCCGGGGGTCGGCGGCACGCACGTCATGTATGTGCTGAAGCATGCCGACCGGCCGGAGATCTACGCAAACCTGCCGAAGGATCCAAGGATCAGCCGCCTCGTCGAGGCCTGGAAGGGCTGGCCCAAGACCGTCGGCCTTGCCGGCATCGGGCTCATGGCGCTCGTTGGGTTCATGCACTACGTCACCACCGGGCCGAACGAGGTCGATGAAGACGACGAAGAAAAGGGCAAGCGCGCGCTGGGGCAGGAGGGACGATGAAACCGCCATCGGGGACCCTTTCGCGCTACACATCCGGCGCGCGAGCCAATCACTGGCTCAATGCCATCATCCTCATCCTGCTCGCCTTGAGCGGGATGTCGTTCTTTCACCCGTCGTTGTTCTTCCTGAGCGATCTCTTCGGCGGCGGCGTCTGGGCGCGCATCCTGCATCCCTGGCTGGGCGTGGCCCTGATCTTCACCTTCGCCGGGCTTTTCATCCGCTTCTGGCGGTACAACATCTGGAACAGGACGGATACCCAGTGGCTGAACCGCATCCGCGACGTGCTGGCGGCGCGCGACGAGAACCTGCCGGAGGTCGGGCGCTACAACGCCGGCCAGAAGCTGGTCTTCTGGCTGATGACGATTGCGATCATCGCCCTCTTCCTCAGCGGCATCGTCCTCTGGGAGTCCTGGTTTGGGACGAACTTCTCAGTTCAGCAGAAGCGCGTCGCGGCGGTCGTTCATGCCAGCGCAGCGGTCGTCATCATCGGCGTGTGGATCGTCCACCTCTATGCCGCGATCTGGGTGAAGGGCACGGTGCGGGCCATGACCCGCGGCACCGTCACCGGCGGCTGGGCCTGGAAGCATCATCGTAGATGGCTGCGCGAGGAGGCGGCGAAGGGCCACAAATGACCCGGCGCGCGGTCGTCGATCCGGTCGACATCGGCAATATCGCACAGCCCCCTTTCGTCCGCCTGCCCGATCTCCCGAGTCTGTTCGAGCGACGCGCCAGCCGCCTGACGGCGGCTGCGGCGGGCCATCCACTGGGCGACTACCTCGAGTTCGTCGCGACGCTCACCCGTTCGCAGGCGGCTGCCGCGCATCGTCTCCCGACGGGGACGCTGCCCGGCGCCGACCATATTTCTTTTCATCACGCGAACAAGTTGCCGATCCTGGACCGCCCGACGTGGCCGCGCGATCCGTCGTGGCTTGCCGCCCTCGACGGCATTCTCGACGACCTCCGGCATGCGGCGAAGCCGGATGCGGCGAAGGACGCGGTGGAACGGCTGCAAAAAATGGACGCGGGTGGGCGGGAGGCGCTGGCCGACGGCCTGCTCGGCATCGATGCCGGCGACGGCGATCCTGCCATGGCTTGCTTCGTCAGCGCCGCACTACAGCTCTACTGGACCCGCATGGCCGCCCTCCTGGACGCGAACGACGTGCGTCCGGTCGAACCCGCGGGCCTCTGCCCGGTTTGCGGTTCGACGCCGTTCGCGAGCGTCGTCTACGCACAGGGATCCCTGCAGGGCGTGCGCTTTCTGTGCTGTCCGCTCTGTACGAGCGAATGGCACTTCGTCCGCATCAAGTGCGCGAACTGCCAGTCGACCAAGGGGATCGCCTACCATCATGTCACCGGCCAGCCCTCGGCGATGAAGGCGGAGACTTGCGAGGAATGTCGCACCTATACGAAGATCCTCTATATGGACAAGGATCCGGACGCCGAACCGTTTGCCGATGACCTGGCGACCCTGGCGCTCGATATCCTCGTCGGCGAGGCGGGATGGACGCGCGCCACAGCCAATCCCTTCCTGGTCCCGGCAGCGGCATAGCGATCAAGGACGCCCCCGAGTTCGGATTTCTGTCACGTGATGACGAAACCGCCCGCCGATACCCGTGCCGCACTGCCGTCCGTCGATCGCGTGTTGCGGGAGCCGGCGATGGCCGCCCTCCTCGATCGCTACGGGCGCCAGAGCGTGGTCGCGACCGTGCGCAGCGTGCTGGCGGACATGCGCAACGACAGGACGGAGGCCGCCGACGGCAATGTCGTCGACCGCTGCCGGGCGCGGCTCGAGGCCGAGATGCGGCCATCGCAGCGCCGGGTATTCAACCTCACGGGCACGGTCCTGCACACGAATCTGGGGCGGGCGCCGCTGCCGGAGGCGGCCTTGCAGGCGACCGCAGAGGCGCTGCGCGATCCGACCAACCTCGAGTACGACCTGGAAACCGGAAACCGCGGCGACCGCACCGACCATGTGCGCGGCTGGCTGACACGGCTGACCGGCGCCGAGGCGGCGACGGTCGTCAACAACAATGCGGCGGCGGTGTTCCTGACGCTCAACACGCTGGCCGCGCGGCGCGAAGTCCCGGTATCGCGCGGCGAACTGATCGAGATCGGCGGCGCCTTCCGCATGCCCGATATCATGGCGCGGGCGGGCTGCAAGCTGATCGAGGTCGGCACGACCAACCGCACGCATCTCGCCGATTTCGCCGCGGCTATCGGACCGCGAACGGCGATGCTGATGAAGGTGCACCCCTCCAACTACACGATCGAAGGCTTCATGGCGGCCGTCGGCGAGAGCGACATGGCCGATCTCGCCCACCGCCACGACCTGCCCTTCGCGATCGACCTCGGCAGCGGGACGTTGATCGATCTTGCCGCGTACGGCCTGCCGCACGAGCCGACGCCGATGGAGGCGCTCGCGGCCGGCGCCGATATCGTGACCTTCAGCGGCGACAAGCTGCTGGGCGGACCGCAGGCCGGCATCATCGTCGGGCGCGCCGATCTCATCCGCAAGCTCGACCGCAACCCGCTGAAGCGCGCGGTGCGGCTGGACAAGGGCCGGCTGGCCGCGCTCGAGGCGGTGCTGCGTCTCTATGCGGACACCGACCGGCTGGCGGAGCGCCTGCCCGCCCTGCGCCTGCTCACGCGCAAGGCCGCGGCGATCAAGGAGCTCGGCGACCGGCTCCTCCCCGAAGTGTCTGCGCGAGTAGCGGCGACCGCGACCGCGAGCCTGGAATCCTGCCGCAGTCAGATCGGCAGCGGATCGTTGCCGGTCGACCGGTTGGACAGCTGGTGCCTGGCGCTGCGCCCGAAACGGCCGAGCGGCGCCGCGCTTGTCCGCCTGACTGCGGCATTTCGAGCCTTGCCGATCCCGGTCATCGGCAGGATCGAGGACGGATGTCTCAAATTCGATCTTCGGTGCCTGGACGACCACGAGGCCTTCATCGGACAGCTCCCACGCCTCAGGGTGTAGGCCATGCGAATTCTCGATCGACTGCGAGGTACCGGCAGGGATGCCGCCGCGACACCCGCGGCCGCATCGGGCACCGATGCCGCGATGGAGAGAGCCCGGCTGGCCTTCGACGCCAAGGACTACGGAACGGCATCCGCCATCTGGCAGCAATTGGCCGAACGCGGCATGGCGCGCGCCCAGAGCAATCTGGCGGGCCTCTACAGCTATGGCTGGGGCGTGCCTCGCGATGACGCGCTCGCGACCCGCTGGTTCCGACGCGCGGCCGAGGCCGGCGACCCGATCGCGCAGCAGAACCTGGCGCTGATGTACTACGAGGGTCGCGGCACCGACGGCGACCTGGCCGAAGCGGCACGCTGGTATGAGAAGGCCGCGGGAAGCGGCCAAGCGGATGCGCAGAACATGCTGAGCTGGATGTACCTGGAAGGCGTCGGCATCAAACGGGACTACGCGGCGGCGAAGCGTTGGGCCGAGGCGGCAGCCGCGCAGGGCAATGTCTCGGCACAATGCCGGCTCGGCCAGATCCACCACAACGCCTGGGGCGTCGACCGAAATCCGGCGGAAGCCGCGCGCTGGTTCCGGATGGCGGCGGAACAAGGCGACGCGGAAGCGCAGATGATGCTCGGCGCGGCTTATCATCTCGGACTCGGCATCGCCAGGGACCAGGCGCAAGCCTTTCATTGGCTGAAACGCGCCGCCAGCCAGGGAAACGACCTAGCGGCCGGCTTTCTCCGCCGGGTCGATGACGCCACCACGCCCGAGGAAAGGAGTGCGGCTGATCACCTGCCGGCCGCCGGCAAGGCGCCATGATCATCGGCACGGCCGGTCACATCGATCACGGGAAGACCGCGCTGGTCCGTGCGCTGACCGGAGTCGACGCAGACCGGTTGCCGGAAGAGAAGGCGCGCGGCATCACGATCGACATCGGCTTCGCCTATCAGGCGATAAGCGGCGCCGAGCCGCTGGGATTCGTCGACGTTCCCGGACACGAGCGCTTCGTGCACAACATGCTGGCCGGCGCGATCGGCATCGACTACGTGCTGCTGGTCGTCGCCGCCGACGACGGGCCGATGCCGCAGACGCGGGAGCATCTGCAAATTCTCGATCTGCTCGATCTTCGGCGTGGGATCGTCGCCTTGACCAAGGCCGATCTGGTACCGTCGGAGCGGCTGCGCGATGTTTCCGGCCAGATACGGGCGCTCTTGTCGGGGACGGGACTGGCAGACGCCGACATCCTTCCCGTGTCCTCGGTGACCGGCGCCGGCGTCGCCGAACTCGGAGCACGGCTGCGGGCCGCCGCCGCCAGCCTGCCGCACCGCCCGGCGGCCGGGCGCTTCCGTCTGGCCGTCGACCGCAGCTTCACCCTGGCGGGCGTGGGTACGGTGGTCACCGGCACGGTCTTAGCGGGCGAGGTATCGATCGGCGACCGGCTGCTGCTGTCGCCGTCCGGGATCGAAGCGCGCGTCCGCGGCATTCACGCGCAGAACGAAGCCGCCGAACGTGGCCGCGCCGGACAGCGCTGCGCCGTCAACATCGCCGGGCCGCAGATCGACAAGGACAGGATCCAGCGAGGCGACTGGCTCGTCGATCCCGCTGCTCATGACCCGACCGACCGCCTGGATGCCCGACTCCGGCTGCTGTCGTCGGAGACGCGACCCTTGCGTCATTGGACGCCGGTGCATCTCCACGTCGGGGCCGCGCATATCTCCGCCCGGGTTGCGCTGCTCGATGTCGAGGCATTGCCGCCGGGCGCAACGGCCTTGGCGCAGATCGTGGCCGATCGGCCGATCGGCGCTTTGCGCGGCGACAAGCTCATCCTGCGCGACCAGTCGGCGCAGCGGACCATCGGGGGCGGCCTCGTCCTCGATCCCTGGCCGCCCGCGCGCGGTCGCCGACGACCCGTGCGGCTGGCGAGCCTGCGGGCGCTCGACAAGCCGACGGCCAGCGCAACACTCAAGGAGTTGATCGATATCGAGCCGGGCTGGATCGACCTCTCGCGCTACGCCCGGATGTGGAACCTGACACAGGCCGAAGCCGCAGATACCTGGCGCGAGGCCGGCCTCACGATCGCCTCCGGGTCGAGCCAGCATTTCGGATTTTCGGCGCAACGCTGCGCCGCCGTCTGCGGCGCCGTCGTGGAGACGCTGAGCACGCATCACGCGAAATCGCAGGACAGCGCCGGCCTCGAGGCGGAGCGGCTCCGCCTGGCGACACCGATCCGGATGCCGCCGCCGGTGTTCTCCGCCGTGCTCACCCAGCTGTTGCGCGAGCACGCCGTCGAGGCGGACGGGCCCTGGCTGAGGCTGCCTGGGCATGCCGCGAAGCTGACCGCGGCAGACGAACGCCTGTGGTCGCGCATCCGTCCGCTGATGCAGCGTGGCCGGTTCCAGCCACCCCGCGTTCGCGACTATGCCGATACGCTGTCGGCACGGGAGGATGACGTGCGGCAGTTGCTGCGCCGGCTCGCCAAGATGGGAAAGGTCATCCAGGTTGCGCACGACCACTTCTTCCTGCGCTCGACGGTCGTTGAGATGATCGCCATCGCCGATGGCCTGGCCGCTGCCAGCGCCGACAAGGCGGTGACCGCCGGAGCGTTCCGCGACAAGATCGGTTCCGGCCGCAAAGTGGCCATTCAGATCCTGGAGTTCTTCGATAGGGCGGGCGTGACCATGCGCCACGGCGATCTGCGTACCGTCCGGCGCGAAAAGCTGGATCGCTTCGGCGCGAGCGGGTCGCTAGAATAGAGAATGATGAACGCGGCCATCGGAAGAGACTCGTCCCTGGTGGGGCGGCTGGACTTCAAATCCAGTAAGGGCCGTCAGCCGGTCCTTGGTGGGTTCGACTCCCACTCTCTTCCGCCAACTCCTCGGCTCCATTCCAGGATTCGACGATGCCGGTTGACTTCCTAGAGCGATTGCGCGCCGCCGCCGAGGCCAAGGAACAGGAGGAGTCTCATTTCCGGCGCGAAAGCCGGCACCGCCTGGAGGCGCTCGAGATCGAGCGGACGCGGGCCTATCGCCGCTACAACCTGCTGAAGGATATGGCGGCGGCAGCGGCGGAGCACGCCGAGTTGCCGGCGGGCGTCGACGCCCAGCTCGCGATGGCAACGGCGCAATCCGGCTGGAACGAGACGCGCACCGCCTATGCCGACCTGCGCGAGCGGCTCGGCCCTGTCGCTTCACTAATCCATGCGCGGATGCACCCGCCGAATGGTGACGCCGGCACCGCGCCTGCCGATGCGGACGTGGTCGAGGTCTTTGCCGCGTTCGAGGTCTGGTATCGCGACCGATTCGGACAGGATTTCCTCGATCTCCTTGGCCGCGAGCCGCCGTCCTTCCAGCCTCTCGTGGATTTCTAGGCCGTGGCGACCGATTTCGATCGCTGGCTCGAGAACCAGTTCATCACCTCCGGCCCCTTCACCGCCCTCATCATCCTGGTGAAGATCGAAGGCATCAAGCTCCGGCCGCTGGGTTCCTCCTATGCGACGGTCATCGGCAGCGAGTTGCGTTGGCCGGACATGCGCAATCTCCTCGATCGGTCGAAGTTGCCATGGAACGGCACGGCGATATTTCCGGCCTTTCTGGACGGCGGCGGCCCGTTGGGCGACGGAACCGCACGACAACGCCTGGCCGAACTCCAGAATCGCGTCATTGCCGACCACGCCGCCATCAATGACGGCTACTTCTTCGATCGAGAAGGCCGCATGATGCGACTCGAGGCCATCGAGGCGTGATCGGCAATGACGCAACCGGGTTCGCTCGCCGGCAAGTCCGCCATCTTGATGGGTAGCGGCGATCCATGGCGCGAATTCTCGATGTCACAGGTCTGCATTGCCCCGAGCCCGTCTTGCGGACCGAGCGCGCCATGCGTCATGTCCCGGCAGGCGAGACCTTGACGGTCCTGGCGACGGATCCCGCCGCGGTCATCGATTTCACCTACTACTGCCACCGCGCCGGCCTCGATCTCGTCTCGGTCACGAAAGCGCCCGGCTTGTTCACGTTCGAGATCCGGAAGCCTGTCGAGTAACGCCTGCCCTCCTTCCCGCCGCGCCAAATCTTCCACGCCGTCTGTTTTGCCAGATGCGGTCGCCCGATCCTACTCGCTTCGGTCTGCGGGAGGTGTGCCGAGGGCGTGCGGCAGATACATTGTCACCGTAGTACCCTCGTCAAACGTGCCGTCGATCGATATCTGCCCACCGGACGGCTTGAGCAGCCCCCGAGCCAAGCCGAGGCCCGGACCGCCGTCCTCGGCCGCGAAGATCGACCCGGCATGAGCCGGCGACAGGCCGGCAAGGGATATCGTGACATACTGGCCCGGTTGCAGCTGCGCATATCGTTCGGCTTCCGCCGCGCCAATGCGAAGGTTGGCCGTCGTGATCGTCAGACGGCCGCCGTCCGGCATGGCGTCGCGCGCATCGAGGGCGAGGTTGAGAAACGCCGCTTCGAGAGCCGTCGCATCGGCGGTCGCCGGCCATAGCCCCGCATCTCGGATCAGCTCGATGCGGATATTCCGGCCCAGCGCACTCCGCAGCCGATCCTCCAGGCTGGCAAGCAACCGGTTGATGTCGACCGCCTGCGGCCGCAGCGGATGCCGCCGCGCCAAAGCGAGGAGACGACCGGTCAGGCCGGCACTCCGCTTGGCCGATTTGCCGATCAGCTCCGCCATCTCCAGAAGGCGTGCGTCGCCCGCCAGCTTTGCCGCCAGCATCTCCCCGTTGCCCATCGTGACCATGAGCAGATTGTTGAGGTCATGCGCGGCGGCACCCATCATCCGGCCGAGCGCCTGCAGATCCTGCTCCCGGCGCAACTGGCCTTCGGTTTCCCTCTGCTGCGTCGCATCGAGCACGACGGAGACGTTCTGTCCGGGGTCGCTTGCGAGCGGCGCACTCCAGACCGAGAGCAGGAGGCATGCGCCGTCCTTGCGGGTGCAACCTTGCTCCTGCGGAGCCGTACCGCTCGGGCGTGGAATCGCGTGGTCGGCCGCCGCGGACGCACCGGAATGCGATGGCGGCGCCAAGTCCCTCCAGTTGAGCCGGCCGGCCCGCAGTTCATCGCGCTCATAGCCGATCATGGCGAGAAACGCGTCATTGGCGTCGCGGATGTCTCCCTCCATGTCCCAGACAGCAACACCGATGCCCGATCGAAACACGCCGTGGAAACGCTCCTCCGCGCGGGCGCGGGCAATCTCCGCGCGACCCAGACGCACGGCGCCGTAGAGCAGGACGGCAGACAGAACGAGGACCCCCAACAGCCCGAGAACCGGCAGATCGAGGTACCAGCCGAGCAGAAACGCACCGGCCGCCAAGACGACAATGGCCGCAGCCAGGATGCGCGTCCGTTGCGCGTCCAGCGCCTCATCCCGAAATGGCCTGGAGCCGATCATTTCTCGACCGGGTCGCCGCGTGATCGTCTACCGCACTTGCGGATCGGCGGCCGAAGCCGTCGCACCGGCCATCTCGACCTCGTCACGCCGCTTGTCCTCGACGAGGTCGTCGAGGTGCACGCAATAGCGACGGCCGCGCGTGACCGGCACGCGCAACGCCGGATCGAGGATGAAGCTGGCCGGCTGATAGCGGGCGCCGCCGCCGCCCGGTTCCAGCGCGGCACAGATGCCGTGGCGCGCGGCGGTCTTGAGATTGTAGTCCACAACAGGCGGACCCCGGGAATTCGCTCCTGGATGCGCATCTGGCGCTCGTCTTCGGGATCGGCGCCGACGCCGAAGAACGACGCGTGATCGTCCTGGAAGACATCGACGCCGCGCGGATAGCGGACAGCATCTGTCCGACCGCCGGATTGGCGGCCGAGCCATAGAAGCAGAGGGCGATGTCGCGGCCCGCCACCGAATCGAAGTGGTAGCGCGGATTCCTGGGCGATGGGGCGACGAACCAGGGAGCCGGATCGCCGGGCGTCAGTCGGACGGGGGCCATGGCCGCCGGACGATATCACATTTCGCACGCCCGACAGACCGAAGCCGGCCAGCTTCGCGTCAACATATCGACGCCGCTTTCGGCTTGCCGCCGGATCGGCTTTGATGGGACAAACGCGGACCCGCCAACTCCCGGAACGGCGACGAATCTCAGACATGCAACCGCTCGACAGCTTCGCCGCCGCGGCCCGCCGGCGCATCCGCGGCGTCTTCACGGATATCGACGACACCCTCACCACCGACGGCCGGCTGACCGCCGCCGCCTATGGCGCGCTGGAGCGGCTGCGCGCCGCGGGCCTCATCGTCGTCCCCATCACCGGGCGCCCGGCCGGATGGTGCGACCACATCGCGCGCATGTGGCCGGTGGATGCCGTCGTCGGCGAGAACGGTGCCTTCTACTTCCGCTACGACGCGGTTGCGCACAAGCTGCTGAAGCGTTTCCTCGCGCCGGCGGCCGAGCGGGCGAACAACCGGCAGCGGCTGGCGGCGCTGCGCGACCGCATCCTGGCGGCCGTGCCCGGCACGGCCCTGGCGTCCGATCAACTGTACCGCGAGGCCGACCTGGCAATCGACGTCCGCGAGGACGTGCCGCCGCTGGCCCGCGCGGAGGTGGACCGCATCGTGGCGATGTTCGGCGAGGCCGGGGCAACGGCCAAGGTCAGTTCCATCCATGTCAACGGATGGTTCGGCAGCTACGACAAGCTCGGCATGACTCGGCTCCTGCTGCAGGAGTGCTTCGCCATCGACCTCGACGCCCGCCGCGAGGAGTTCGTATTCGCTGGCGATTCGCCCAACGATGCGCCGATGTTCGCATTCTTTCCCAACGCCGTCGGCGTCGCCAACGTGGCGGCGTTCGCCGACCGCTTGGCGGCACTCCCGGCCTATGTGACCCCGAGCCGGGGCGGCGCCGGCTTCGTCGAGCTGGCCGATGCTCTCCTGGCCGCGCGCGACGCCGCGCCATGAGCGGACCCGCAGATATGCGAGCCGGCACCTATACCATCGGCGTGGTCCTGGTGCTGCTCGCCGCCACAGTGCTGAGCAGCGGCGGACTATTCCTGCGCCACATGGAGGTCGCGACTCCCTGGCAGGTGCTGTTCTATCGTTCGGGCGCCATGGCCGTTGTGACCCTGGCCGTCATCGCGCTGCAGTACCGCGGGAGGTTCGTCGCGCCGTTCCGGCGCATGGGTGCGGGCGGGCTCTTCGCCGCGGCCACCCTCGGCGTCAGCATGATCGGCTATGTCTTCGCGGTGATGCTGACGACGGTCGCCAACGCCATGTTCGTCATCAGCTCGGCGCCGTTCTTCGCCGCGCTCCTCGCCTGGCTGCTGCTGCGCGAACGCGTCCGACCCGCGACCTGGCTGGCCATCGCCGCCGCTGTCTTCGGGATCGGCATCATGGTGGTCGACGGCCTTGCCGGGCGCGGTCTTTCCGGAATCATCATCGCGCTGGTCTGTGCCGCCAGCTACGCCCTGCTGGTCGTGCTGCTCCGCCGCTTCCGCCACGTCGACATGCTGCCGGCTCTAGCCATCGCCAGCATGCTCATCGTTGGCGTCGCAGCCGTCATGGCCGGCGACTTGGCACTACCGCTGCATGACGTGCTGCTGGCCTGCGTCATGGGTGTCGTCCAGACCTGCACCGGCTTCTTCCTCATCATGCTGGGGGCGCGGCGCGTGCCGGCGGCCGAGGTATCGCTGCTGCTGCTGGCCGAGATCATCCTCTCGCCGCTATGGGTGTGGCTCGTCGTCGGGGAAGCGCCATCGCCCATCGCGCTCGGTGGCGGCGTGATCGTGTTCGGCGCGGTGGCCATGCAGTCGGCGATCGGGGTGCTCTGGGAGCGGCGCCTCAGGCCGGCTTAGACGGCCACGCCGCCTCGACGATGGCCGAATCGCTGCCGCTCGACGCGACCGGATATCTGGCGGCGCCCGGCTTCGACGCCGAGCTCGAGGCGGACCTCGGGCAGGTGCGCATCATCGGACGGCGTGGCCGATTGTATCTCGCCGCCGGCCCGCCGCTGCCGGCCGCTTGGTGTGCCAATGTCTGGTGGGACCCGGTGCAAATCTCCGTCGCGTCGATCGCCGATGCGGCGCGGGCGCTACGCGCCATACAGCGCAACTGGGCGCCGCCCTATCTCTGCCGCCTGCACCGGCGCGCAGCACTGATTCAGGCGGCGCTGCCGCATGTGAGCGCCAAGCCGCTGGCGTTTCCCACGGCGCCGCCGTCGGCACCCCTGGGCTCGTGGACGCTGGTGGATGCGAACACCATCCTAGCCGCAGCGCGCTGCTCGAGCCCGTTTCCCAACGGCGAGGTCGCGTTCGTCGAGAACAGGTCCGCGCCGCCTAACCGCGCCTATTTGAAGCTGTGGGAGGCGCTGACCCAGATCGGCCGGCATCCACAGCCGGGCGAACGCTGCCTCGATCTGGGCAGCAGCCCCGGCGGTTGGACTTGGGCGCTGCAGTCGCTGGGCGCGTGCGTCGTCAGCGTCGACAAGGCGCCCCTGGCGCCGGAGATCGCGGCGCTGCCGAACGTCGAGTTCCGGCGCATGAGCGCCTTCGCGCTGGCGCCCGACGATGTCGGCCCCGTCGACTGGCTGTTCAGCGACATCGTCTGCTACCCGACCCGACTGCTCGGGCTGGTCGAGCGCTGGCTGCAGTCGGGGCTGGCGCGCAATCTCGTCTGCACGATCAAGTTCCAGGGCACCACGGACCATGCGACTGCCCGCCGCTTCGCCGCCATTCCCGGCGCGCGACTGACACACCTGCATCACAACAAGCACGAGCTGACCTGGATGCGGCTCGCCGAGGGTTAGGCGGCGGCGCTGCGGCGGCGACGCAGGACATGGATGACGGCGTATCCACCCAGCAGCACCAGCCCGGCGCCCAGGGTCGAGACCGTTCCCAGCACGGGCACGCCCGGCGTGTAGCCGACGATCATCTTGGCATAGAGATATTCGGGCACGGTGGTATCGGGCCCCGTGGTGAAGAGCGACAATGGGAAGTTGCCCCAGGACAGCAAGAAGGCGAACAGGCATCCGGAAAAGATGCCGGGCCAGAGCACGGGCAGCGTCACCTCCCTCAGCACCTGCCAGCGGCTGGCGCCGAGATCGAAGGCCGCCTCCTCCAGCGCCGGATCGAACCCGTAGACCTGGATCGAGATCACCAGCGTGACCACCGGCACGATCCAGACGAGATGGGCGAAGACCGCCGTCCGCCAGGACAGGTCCAGGCCGAGCGCGTTGAACCAGAGCAGCAGCGCCAGCCCCAGCACCGACTGCGGGAAGAAGATCGGCAGCAGCACGATCTTCTGGAACAGCGGCCGGCCGGTCCAGTTGTAGCGGGCGAAGGCCAGCGCGCCCGGGAAGGCGATGACGACCGAGATCGCCATGACCAGCAGGGCGATCAGCACGGACGTCTCCAGCAGCGCGTGGATCTCCAGCGAGTTGAGCGTCTTCTCGTACCAGCCGAGGCCCCATCGCGACACCGGAAAGGTGAAATAGCGGCCGGCGCCGAGCGAGGCGATAGCGCCGCAGATCGACGGCATGTAGAGGAACAGCATGATGACCGCCGCCCACAGCCACAGCAGCGAGCGGACGGCGCGCGACGTCTGACCGGTCATCGTCGCTCCCCTATCGCCGGCCGAGGATGCGGTCGAGATCGAAGCGCCGGAGCACGGCGATCACCAGCGCGCCGACGACGATCATCAGCAGGACCGAGAGCGCCGCGCCGAGCGGCCAGTTCTGTGCGTAGGTGAAGGCGATCTCGATGTCATGGGTGATCGGGATGACGGACTGGCCGCCCAGCACCTTCGCCTCGGCGATGGCTCCCACGGCGAGCACGAAGGTAAGCAGGCAGCCGATGACGATGCCGGGCATGGCCAGCGGTAACTCGATCTCGCGGAATATCTGCCAGCGCGTGGCGCCGAGATCGGCGGCCGCCTCGGTCGTTTCGCGTGGCACCATGGAGACGCCGAGCGTCATCGGGAACAGCATGAACGGCAGATAGACGTAGACCATGCCGAAGACGATCATCCCCGGCGTAAACAGGAAGTTGTCCAGCTCCAGTCCGGTCAGCGACTTGATCGTGCCCGGCAGCACGCCGCCCTTGATGAAGAACAGTATCCAGCCATAGAGCCGCACGTTCTCCGACACGAACAGCGGCAGCACCAGGAACAGAGTCAGCAGATTGGCCCATCGGCCGAATACCCGGGCCAGGGCGTAGGCGAGTGGATAGCAAATGACCGCGAGCACGGCGACCGTCGCCACCGCCAGCACGAGCGACCAGAGGAACGACCGGTAGAAGGTCTCGACAAAGATGGTGTGGTAGTTCTCGAGCGTCGGGGACTGCCAGAGATCGAAGGTACGCGCCGGCGTGACGCTGAACCAGAGGATCGCCAGCAGCGGCGCCAGGAAGCCGACCGCCATCAGCGCCAGGAGCGGCAGGGAATGCAGGCGGCCGGGTGCTGCGAACGAGATCCGCTCCCCCAGCGCGCGACGTGTCGCCAGCGATCGAGCGTCCGCAAGCGACTGCGTCGCCATCAGTCGCCCACCAATATGCCGTCGGCGGCGTTCCAGCCGATCAGCACCTCGTCGTCGCGGCGGCCGGCGAAGACCTGCTGACGCAGGGCCTCCACCATGAATACCTGCTCGCCGACGCGGACCTGGTACTGGATGCGGCTGCCGAGGGCGTATTCATTGTAGATGCGCCCGACCAGATGGTTGTCGGCCTGGTCGGGCCGGGAAATGAAGCGCATGAATTCCGGCCGCACGACCAAGTGGCCGCTGGTGAAGCCCGCCGGCAGAACCGGCCCTCGGATCCGGCCGGCAACCGCCCCGGACACCAGCTGCCCGTCGCCGTCGACCCGCACGTCGATGACGTTGACCTCGCCCATGAACTCCGACACGAACTTGTCCTTGGGCTGCGTATAGATGCGCTCGGGCGTGCCGACCTGGATGAGCTTGCCGGCGCGCATGACGCCGATGCGGTCGCTCATCACCATCGCCTCCTCCAGGCTGTGGGTGATGTAGACGAACGTCTTGCGCGTCTCGCGGTGGATGTCCTTGAGCTCCTTCTCGAGCGTCTTGCGCAGCTTGTAGTCGATCGCCGACAACGGTTCATCGAAGAACAGGATCTGCGGATCGAAGGCCAGCGCCCGCGCCAGCGCGACGCGCTGGCGCTCGCCGCCGGAGCACTTGGTCACGCTCTTGCCGTAGTAGTCGTCAGGCAGGCGCAGCTGCCGCATGAGCCGGAGCGCGCGGTCGCGCCGTGTCACCGAGTCTATGCCGCGGATCTTGAGCGAGAATTCGATGTTCTGGCCGACCGTCCGGTGCGGGAACAGAGCCAGCGACTGGAACACCATGCAGGTCGGCCGCCGGTTCGCCGGCACGTCGTTGATCCGCTCGCCGTTGAGCAGGATGTCGCCGGCGCTCGGCGACTCCATGCCCGCGAGCATCCGCAGCAACGTCGTCTTGCCGCTGCCCGACGGGCCGACGATGGTGAAGAACTCGCCGGCCTTGATGTCGAGGTCGATGCCGTCGACGGCGCTGAGGTCGCCGAACGTCTTGGTCAGCCCCTTGAGCTGGAGGATCGGCTGCTGATTCGTCATCCGGCAATACCAATGCAGGGGCGGACCGAGGCCCGCCCCTGCGCGCTGCACAACATCGAGGGATCGATGAGGAGCAAGCCCGCGGTCAGCCTCCCGACGCCTCCCGCTTCGCGGCGGTCATCAGGTCATGCAGGCGCGGATAGTCGGGCACGATGTCGTACTCGACCGAAAGCGCCATCTCCTCCTCAAGGCTGTCCCACTGGATGACGTCAAGCTGCTCCGCGGTGAAGAGCTTGAAGCAATCCGGATTGGCCATCTGCGTGACCGGGTTGAACGTGCCCTCGGCAAAGGCGACCACATGCGAGACATCCGGCTGCTGGACATATTCCAGGAACTGGGCGGCCAGCGGCGACAGCTGCGGATTGTTCACGACGGAGGTGATCTCGATCCAGGATATCCCGCCCTTGCCGTCGACCGGTCCGCGCCTCGGCGTGATGCCGCGGATGCTCGTGACACCGTCGGCGCGCGCCGGCGACGCGCTGTAGGTGCCGCCCGGGACGTAGAAGTCGATCTCGCCGCTGATCAGCGACTGATTGAGCGTCGGAATATCGCCGACCAGCTTGGCGCCCTTGAACAGACGCTTCGCCATCGCGTCGAACTTCGCGACCTCCTCCTCCGTGTGTTCGCGGAAGGGATCGAATCCCGCCATCATGCAGATCGAGAAGACGTTCCAGTCATCCGTTTCCTGCACCGCGTATTTGCCGGCGTTCGCGTCGTCGTTCCACAGATCCCAGCCCTGATCTTCGGCCGTGGCGCGGCTGATCTTGTCCGTGTTGACCACGAAGCTGTAGGGGCCAAAGCGTTGCGCCATGCCGAGCAGGTCGTTGCCGTCGTCGCTCATCGCCCACCGGTAGGGCGGCTTGAAGGCCGGCAGCATCTTCTCGAAGTACGGCTCGAAGGTGGCACGGTCGAGCGGCTTGATCAGCCCTTCGGGGTGCATGATCTTCCGGGCCCAGGGATTGTTGACGTTGATCAGGTCCCAGACGTTGGTCTCGCCCGCCCGCAGGCGGTTGATCATGGTCGGATCGTTGGTCAGCGATTCGGCCTTCACCGTGGCGTCGTTCGACGACCGGAACGGATCGAGCACTTCGGCGGAGTTGTAGCCCTCCCAACACAGGATATTCAGCTCCTTCTCGCGGGCGGCCCGCGCCGGGCGGCCGAGCGCGCCGCCGACGGCTGCAACGGCCGCTGCCGCGCCGCTCGTCTTCAGGAACTGGCGGCGCGAAGCCCATAGCTGAAAGCCCGCAGATTTCGTCGGACTCATCGGATGTCTCCCTGTCCAGTTTTATGGCACCGGCCGGGACGCGACGAAAGGCGCTGATTTTCCATTCGTTTGCCGCGCCCTGGCCGCGCAGGAGGAGAATCTTCTGGGTCGCGCGCCGGCAGTCAAGCGCGTTGTGCGGGCATGCCAACAACTGTCAAATCCGCGCTCGCAATGGTCAAGTCCGATCCGCAGGGATCGCTACAGTCCGGTATCGGTGGCTCCCTGCGACCCGGAAGCGATGGACACGGCGCTCTCGCACGACGACTTCTTGGCGCGCCTCAGCCGATTGGCGCACAGCGCCATCGGGCTCTACGCGCTGTCGCCGCGATCGACGGCGACGATGATCAATCTGTCGGAAAACGCCACCTACCGCATCGACGATCCGGAGACCGGCGAGCGGACGATCCTGCGCATCCATCGCGTCGGCTACCATAGCCGCCAGGCGATCGAGTCCGAGCTGCAGTGGATGACGGCCTTGCGCCGCGACACTGGCCTGGAGACGCCCGAGCCAATCCCGGCGCGCGACGGCACGGTGATCCAGACGCTGGTCGGTTCCGGGCTGAACGACCCGCGGCATGCCGTGATGTTCAAATTCATGACCGGCCGCGAGCCGCCCGAGGACGAGCTGCTGGGGCCGTTCGAACGGCTGGGCGAAGTCTCGGCGCGCATGCACGAGCATGCCAAGCGTTGGACGCTGCCTCCCGGCTTCACCCGCCATACCTGGGACTATGAGACCAGCCTGGGCACCCGTCCGATCTGGGGCCGCTGGCAGGACGGCATGGGCATGACCCCGGCGCACGAGGCGATCCTGGGTCGGATGTCCGAGACCATCCGGCGCCGCCTCGAACGCTACGGCAAGCAGAGAGAGCGTTTCGGCCTCACCCATGCCGACATCCGCCTCGCCAACCTTCTGGTCGAAGGGGAGCACACGCGGGTCATCGATTTCGACGATTGCGGCTTCAGCTGGTATCTCTATGACCTCGGCACCGCGCTCTCGTTCATCGAGCATCGGCCGGACGTGCCGGACCTCGTCGAGTCCTGGCTGCGCGGCTACCACAAGGTGGTGACGCTCTCGCCCGAGGAGCGCCGGGAGATC
This sequence comes from Dongiaceae bacterium, assembly GCA_050180895.1. GTDB lineage: Bacteria > Pseudomonadota > Alphaproteobacteria > Dongiales > Dongiaceae > JBGPEQ01. The sequence continues at coordinate 242,512 of JBFXDS010000006.1, read as the reverse complement.
CAGACACTCATCATGCTGCGCCGGCTGCTGCTCGTCGCCTGGATCGGCTCGCATGCCGAGACGGATCTCGCCCGGAGCCTGGCCGCGCCCTATACCGAAGGCTCCTGCCGGCTGGCCGAGACCTATCTCAGCAAGTTCGGCTGACTCGCATCGGACGAGGAGACAAACCATGCTCACATCCATCGCAGGCCGCTCCGTCATCGTCACCGGCGCCAGCAAAGGCATCGGCAAGGGCATTGCCCGCGTCTTCGCCGGCAAGGGCGCGCGCGTTCTCGTCGTTGCGCGCGACCAGGCGGCCGCCCAGAAGACGGCCGACGAACTGAAGGCTGCCGGGGGGCAGACGGCGGCCTTCTCCGCCGACGTCACGAAATGGGACGACATGCAGCGCATGGCCGACGCGGCGGTGAAGCAGCATGGCGGCATCGACGTGCTTTGCGCCAATGCCGGCATCTTCCCGGCCGCCAAGCTGACAGACATGACCGCGGAGAAATGGGACGAAGTGCTGTCCACGAATCTCAAGGGCACCTTCCTGTCGGTCAAAGCCTGCCTGCCCGCCATGAAGCAGAAGAAGAAGGGCCGCATCGTCATCACCTCGTCCATCACCGGACCGATCACCGGCTACCCCGGCTGGACCCACTACGGCGCCAGCAAGGCGGGGCAGCTCGGCTTCCTGCGCACGGCCGCCATCGAACTGGCGCCCAGCAACATCACGGTGAACGCCGTCATGCCCGGCAACATCAGGACCGAGGGACTGGACGGGATGGGGCAGGACTATCTCGACAAGATGACGGCCTCGATCCCGCAGCGGCGCCTGGGCGCGGTCGAAGACATCGGCCACGCGGCGCTGTTCTTCGCCTCCGACGAGGCCGGCTACATCACCGGACAGACGCTGGTCGTCGACGGCGGCCAGGTGCTGCCGGAATCCATCGGCGCGCTCGAGGAGATGGGCGGGTGACGATGCCTCTCTGCTCCTTCACTGTCATCGCCGGGCTTGGCCCGGCGATCCATGCTGCAACCAGCGCATCTGGACGAGCGAGGGCGAGCGCCTTGCCGATGGATCGCCGGGCCAAGCCCGGCGATGACAGTCTTCACTATCGAGGCGCGTGAGATGCACGACTACGGCTTCTTCACCTACGACTCCAAGGAGGAGTTTCTCGAGCGCTCCAAGCGCTTCTGGAATCCGGGCAAGACGCAGGCCTGGCAGGACTTCGGCGTCGATCTGGTGATCGGTCGGCGCGAGGGCTACTTCCTCTACGACATGACCGGCAAGCGGCTGATCAACCTGCATCTGAACGGCGGGACTTTCAACTTCGGACACCGCCACCCCGAGCTGGTCGATGCGCTGAACCGCGCGAGCGAGACGTTCGACGTCGGCAACCATCATTTTCCGGCGCTGGCGCGCACGGCATTGGCCGAGGCGCTGGTGAAGACCTGCGCCGACAACATGCGCTACGTCATGTATGGCAGCGGGGGCGGCGAGGCCATCGACATCGCCATCAAGGCGGCGCGCTTCGCCAAGCAACGGCGCAAGATCGTCTCCGTCATCAAGGCCTATCACGGCCACACCGGACTCGCGGTGTGCACCGGCGATCCGCGCTTCTCCCAGCTCTTCCTCAGCGACCGGCCGGACGAGTTCCCGCAGGTGCCGTTCAACGACCTCGACGCGATGGAGGATGCGCTGCGCAAGCGCGACGTCGCTGCGGTGCTGATGGAGACGATTCCCGCCACCTACGGCTTTCCCATGCCGAAGGAGGGCTATCTGCCGGACGTCAAGCGCCTGTGCGAAAAATACGACGCCCTCTACATCGCCGACGAGGTGCAGACCGGGCTGATGCGCACCGGCGAGATGTGGGGCATCTACAAGTATGGGGTCGTCCCGGACATGCTGGTGACGGCCAAGGGCATCGGCGGCGGCCTGGTCTCGCTCGGCTGCGTCGTCGCATCGGAGGAGTGCGGCGGCTGGATGAAGAAGGATGGCTTCGGCCACATGTCGACGGGGGGCGGCGGCGAACTCGGCTGCATCGTCGCGCTCAAGGTGCTGGAGATCTGCGCCCGGCCGGAAACACGCTCGCTCGTGCACTACATCTCCGATTTTCTCGGGCAGGGACTGCAGGCGATCCGGTCTCGCTATGGCGACTTCTTCGTCGGCATCCGCCAGAACGGCACGGTCATGGGGCTGGAGTTCGACCACCCCAAGGGCGCCATGCACGTGATGAAGGCGCTCTACAAGAACGGCATCTGGGCGATCTTCTCGACCCTCGATCCGCGCGTGCTCCAATTCAAACCGGGCGTGCTGAAGACCCACGAGCTGTGCGCGGAGATCCTCGACCGGGTCGAGGCTTCGATCGGCACGGCGCGGCAAGACGTGAAGGGGCTGAGTTCGCGCCGCGCGGCGTGAGCGACAGGCATGGCGACGGCAGAAGCGCAAACCTACTGGAGAGATTCCGAGCGGCCGCAATCGGTGGAAGCGCGCGCCCGCATGATGCTGGAGCGCGCCCACTGGGCGGCGACGGCGTTCGCCACCTTCGACCGCGAGCGCACCCTGATGGTGGCCAAAGCCGCGGCCGATGCCGGCTTCGCCCGAGCCGCGCACTATGCGGAATGGGCGGTGCGGGAGACCGGCTTCGGCGTGGTCGAGCACAAGAAGATCAAGAACGAGCTGTGCAGCCGCGGCATCTTCGAGCACTACCGCGACGCGGACTATATCGGGAAACGCATCGACGCCGAGCGCAAGATCGTCGAGTTCGCACGGCCGGCCGGCGTGATCTTCGCACTGGTGCCCTCGACCAATCCGGTCTCCACCGTATTCTACAAGATCGTGCTGGCGCTGCTGACGCGCAACGCCATCGTCATCAGCCCGCATCCGCTGGCGAAGGCGTGCTGCATCGATGCCGCCAGACTCATGAACGAGGCGGCGCAGAAGGCCGGCGCCCCCGACGGCATCGTGCAGGTGATCGAGCAACCGACCATCCCGCTGATCGAGGCGCTGATGGCCGACGCGCGCACCGATGTGATTTTGGCGACCGGCGGTGTCGCCGTCGTGCGCGCGGCCTATCGTTCGGGCAACCCGGCGATCGGCGTCGGTCCCGGCAATGCGCCGGTGTTCGTGGACGCCACCGCCGATCTCCCAAAGGCCGCCAAGCGGATCGTCGCCAGCAAATCGTTCGACAACTCCATCCTCTGCACCAACGAGTCCGTGCTGGTGGCGGAAGAGTCGATCGCCGACAGGCTGGAACGCCATCTGCAGAACGAGGGTGCGCAGCTTTGCGAGGGCGAGGATCGCGAGCGGCTGCGCGGCTATCTGTTTCCCGAGGGCAAGTTCAATCTGGCGGCGCTCGGCAAGGACGCAGCCTGGATCGCCAAGGAGGCAGGCCTGCGCGCCTCCGCGCGCACGAAGGTACTGCTGGCGCCGTTCGAACTGGCGGTGCCGGAGGAGCCGTTCGCGCGCGAGAAGCTGTGTCCCGTGCTCGGCTATGTCCGCGTGCCCCACGCCAAGCGCGGCATCGATGTCAGCCGCGCCGTCATGCGGATCGCCGGCAGCGGCCACTCCGCAGCCATCCATAGCCGCGACACCCGGACTATCATGGCGTTCGCCGCCAACCTCAGGGCGCTGCGCGTCGCCGTGAACAGCCCCTGCAGCACGGGGGCCGCCGGTTTCGATACCCACCTGGCGCCGTCGATGACCATCGGCACCGGATATGTCGGGCGCAGCTCCGTCGGCGACAACATCGGGCCGCAGCATCTCGTCAACTGGGTGCGCATCGCCTACGACAGGGACGCGGCGGAGACGCTCGGCGATTTCGGCGGCGTCGAGCCCTGGGACAGTACGGCGCGGCTGGCGCCGGAGATTCACCGCGCCGAGGACGCCGACGCCGGCGACATCAATGCCGCCATGCGCGAGGAGATCCGCAAGGTGGTCCTCGAAGAACTGCGCGACCTGTTCATGGGATCATGACCATGGCCGAGCTGCGCTCCTTCATCTTCATCGATCAGCTGCAGCCGCGCACCATGTGCTATCTCGGCACCTGGATCCGCGGCAGCTTGCCGCGCAGCAACATGGCGGCGCAGATCATCGAGGTGGCGCCCGGCCTCGACATCGAGCCGCTGACCGACGTGGCGCTCAAGCATGCCGACGTGCAGGCCGGCATCCTCGTGGTCGAGCGGCAGTACGGCTATCTCGAGATCCATTCGCGCTCGACGGCCGCGGTGCGCGCGGCCGGCGCCGCCGTGCTCGACGAGCTCGGCACCTCCGCGGACAAGGCGCTGAAGCCGCAGATCCTGGCCTCCAAGATCGTCACCCGCATCGACCACCTGCACGCCTTCCTCATCAACCGCAACAAGGCGGGCTCGATGATCCTGCAGGGGGAATCGCTGTTCGTGCTGGAGATGCAGCCGGCGGCCTATGCCATCCTCGCCACCAACGAGGCGGAGAAGGCGGCGGACGTCAAGGTTGTCGACTACCGCATGATGGGGGCGACGGGCCGCGTCTATCTGAGCGGCACCGAATCCAACATCCGCGCGGCCGCCCAGGCCGCCGAACAAGCCCTAGGGAACCTGCAATGAGCGCGGCGAAAAAGCCGGCGGTCGACCGCGAGGCGATACGCGCCCTGGTGCGGCAGGTGCTGCGCGACGCCCTGCCCGAAGCCGTGCGCGAACGCATCGCCGCGGATGCCGCCAAGGCGGCGGGCGCATCGGCGGCAGCCGGCAAGCCGGCGCCATCCGGTGCGCTACCGGCGGAGTCGCAGGACGCAAAGGTGGAGGAGGTCGCCCTCACCAGCGACGCCGAGCTCGCGGCCTTCGTCCGCCGCGTGCTGACTCTGGCGCAGGACCCGCGGCAGCGCGAGGCGCTGCAGTCGGGCCGCATCAGGTTCCGCCTCAAGCGCACGCGGAAAGCGGCCGAGCCGGAGAGCGCCGGCCGCGGCGGCGGGGAGCGCGTCGACAAGGGCATCGTCAACGAGCGCAAGGTGCTTGCGGCGGCCAAGGCCGGCCGGAAGCTGGTCCTCGGCAAGGGCGTCGTCGTGACGCCGCTGGCGCGCGACAAGGCGCGACAGCTGGGCGTACAGATCGAGAGGGAATGACATGCAGCGGGCAATCGTCATCGGCAACGTGTGGTCCACCAAGCGCCTGAAGGAGATCCCGAGCGGCGCCCTGCTGGAGATCGAGATCGAGGACGGCAAGGGCACGCGGCTCGTCGCCTTCGACGTGCTGGGATGCGGCGTCGGCGAGCGCGTGCTGGTCGCGACCGGTTCGGTCGCCGCCGCCTGGTTCCCCGGCAAGGCGCCGCCGATCGACGCCCTCATCATCGGCTCGATCGACGAGGAATCGTCGCGCAAGCCCGACAAAAACAGGAAGTAGCGCAAGCCACAACGAGCGAGGAGAAGACAATGTCGAACGCCATCGGAATGATCGAAACCAAGGGCTATGTCGCGGCGCTCGCCGCCGCCGATGCCATGGTCAAGGCCGCCAACGTGACCATCGTCGGCCGCGAGCAGGTCGGCGACGGGCTGGTCGCCGTCATCATCAATGGCGACGTCGGCGCGGTGAAGGCGGCGACGGAGGCCGGCGCGGAAGCCGCGACCGCCATCGGCGAGTTGGTGTCGGTGCATGTCATCCCGCGTCCGCACGCCGATCTCGCCAAGCACTTCACCTCGGTCTCCAAGTAGGCGCCGGAGCATGCCGCACCGCCGATGAGCCCGGCGGCGCAGGCTTGTTCCGCCTGCCCGGGACATGACCGAGCTTCGCGTCTATCTGCTCGTGGCGAATCTGCGCCCGCAGTTCGCCGCCTATATGGGCACGCCGACCCGCGCACGCGGCTATCCGCCGCTCGAAGGCAGCAACTCGCTCATCATCGAGGTCGCGCCCGGCCTGGCGGTCGAGCGGGTGATCGATCTGGCCTTGAAGTCGGTGCCGTCGGTCGAGCCGGGCATCCTATTCGTCGAGCGCCAGTTCGGCGTGCTGGAGCTGCACAGCCATGACCTGGGCGAGCTGACGCGCGCCGGCGAGGCTGTGCTCAAGGGCATCGGCTGCAAGGCGAGCGACCAGCTCAAGCCGCGCATCCTGTTCTCCGACGTCATCGAGGACGTGACCGACCAGCATGCGGTGATCATCAACCGCAACCGCCAAGCATCGATGATCATGCCGGGCGAGACGCTGCTCGTCTATGAGATGGTGCCGGCGCTGTTCGCCGCCGTCGCCGCCAACGAGGCGGAGAAGGTGGCGCCGGAGAACACGCTGGTCGACGTGCAGATGATCGGCGCCGCTGGCCGCGTCTATATCTCCGGCAGGGCCGGGAGCGTGATCGTCGCCAAAGACCGCATTGCCGAAGTGCTCGCCGCCGTCGAGGGCCGGACTCAGTAGCGATCCGGGCGATGTTGGCCTAAAATCAGGCTCCAGCGCATCTCCCGCGGGAATGAATGTACGATGTACAAGGTCGATCCCAACGCCGTGCACCTGGCGCAGGAGTTCAAGGCCAAGCCGGTCGGCAAGCACAGTGCGGAGCTGCAGAAGCTGCTGAATCTCTTCCGAGGCGAGGCTCAGACGGACAAATATGTGCTGGTCTGCACCGAGCCGCACAAGCGCTGGGTGCTGGGCCAACTGACGGGCGTTCGTGGCGAGCCCGTGAAGCTGACCAACCACGTCTTTCACGACCTTGCGGCGGCCGAGTGGCATGTCTTCAAGCTACGCTGGAAGAAGCATACGGGGCGCGACCTGTCGGATTAGAGCGATCCCGCGAGCGCGGTCATCCGGCGGTCGAGACGGTGACGGCGGTAGCGTGCCGGCGACATCCCCGTCCATTGACGGAAGGCGCGGCTGAAGGCACTCAACTCCGAATAGCCCAGCAGGAAGGCGACCTCCGTCAGCGCGATATGCGGCTCAGCCACATAGCGCAGCGCCAGCTCGCGCCGGGCGCCGCGGACGAGATCGTGGAAGTTGACATTGAGATCGCGCAGCCGGCGATGCAGCGTCCAGCTGCTCATGCCGAGCTCGGCCGCTATCTTCTTGATGCCGGGATCGCCGGTGCCGAAATGCATCTCGATCTTCTGGCGGACCATGCCGATGAGGTCGTCGACGCAGGCGCGGCGCTGGCGGCCGCGCATGAACGGCTCCAGCAGCGAGAAGAGGTAGGGGTCGGGATCGGGCATGGGGACGTCGAGATCGCGCCGCCGGAAGACGATGGAGTTCGTGGGCTGCGCGAAGAAGACCGGCGCACCGAACAGCGTTTCATGCTCGCGCGTCTCGGCCGGGCGCGGGTGCTCGAAATGGATCTCGAGCGGCCACCAGCTCCGGCCGTGGCAGTGATGAAACATGTTGCAGAACATGCCGAGCGACAGCTCTGCATCCTGGCGCCGGCAGCCGATGCGGCCATCGGTGATCTGGTAGTCAAGATAAAGCAGGTCGCGCTCCCGCCGCAGGGCCATGGTCGTGTTCTGCTGATGCGCCGGGAAGTAATCGACCAGGGCGCGCAGCCCGGCCGCCATGGTCGGCGAGTTGATCGCCATGTAGCCGATCGGGCCGAGCTGGCGCGGCTTGAACCCGTAGCCGAAGCGCAGGCCGAAATTGTCGTAGCGGGTGTGCCGCGCGGCCTCCTCGAACAGGCGGCAATACTGCCGAAGGCTCAATTCATTGAAGGGGCTCTCGAGCAGGCCGATATCCACCTCCGCATCGCCGAAGATGCGGTCGACATCCCCGCCCATCGCATCGATCATGGCGACGATGCCGTCCGCGGCGGCGGCCAGAACCTGCGGACCATGGCCTTGCGAATGCGAGGCAGCGATCATGCCGTCCATCGGAGACCGTCTCCCATCCCCCGGTCCTGTTCGTGCCATACCGGCGTTCTGGCGCGCCGGATCGCGAGGCAGTATCCGCCGAAAGCGCTCCGGAAGGCAAGGCAGCGCCGGCTGTCGGGGGTCAACGCGCTGATTCGCCGAGTCAATCCGGAACTCCGGCCAACCGGCCGTGCTAGGCGTGCGCGGTCGCCTCGCCCGCCTCAGAACGTCGTTTCTTTACGCTGGCGCTCTTCAGCTGCCCGCAGGCGGCCATGATGTCCTGGCCGCGCGGGGTGCGCACCGGCGAGGCATAGCCCGCGTCGAAGACGATGTCACTGAAGCGCTTGATCGCCGCGTCCGTCGAGCATTCGAACGGCGCGCCCGGCCAGGGATTGAACGGAATCAGATTGACCTTTGCCGGAATGCCCTGCAGCAGCCGCACCAGTTCGCGCGCCTCAGCGGGCGTATCGTTGACGTCCTTGAGCATGACATATTCGAAGGTGATGCGGCGCGCGTTGCTGAGGCCGGGATAGTTGCGGCAGGCATCGAGCAGAACCGCGATCGGGTATTTCCGGTTGATCGGCACGATGCGGTCGCGCAGCTCGTCGTTCACCGCATGCAGGGAGATGGCGAGGTTGACGTTCAGCTCGCGGCCGCACCGCTCAATCATCGGCACGACACCGGCCGTCGACAGGGTGATGCGCCGCTTCGAGATGGCGATGCCCTCGCCATCCATGACGATCTTCAGCGCCTGCGCCACGTTGTCGTAGTTGTAGAGCGGCTCCCCCATTCCCATCATCACGATGTTGGAGAGCAGGCGGCCATCTCTCGGCGACGGCCATTCCCCCAGCTGGTCGCGCGCCGTCATCACCTGGCCGACGATTTCGGCCGCCGAAAGATTGCGCACCAGCCGCTGGGTGCCGGTGTGGCAGAAGCGGCAGGTGAGGGTGCAGCCGACCTGGGAGGAGACGCACAACGTCCCGCGGTCCTCCTCGGGGATATGGACGCTCTCGACCTCCTGGCCGTCGGCGAACCGCAACAGCCACTTGCGGGTGCCATCGACCGAGTGCTGCGCCGCCGCGATGGCCGGCCGCTCGATCACGAAGCGCTCGGCGAGACGGGCGCGGAAATCTTTCGCCAGCGAGGTCATGACGGCGAAATCCGTCACGCCGCGATGGTAGATCCAGTGCCACAGCTGCCGCGCGCGAAAGGCCGGCGCGCCGATCGCTGCCATTTCGGCGGCGAGCGCCTGACGATCCAGGCCGACCAGGTTCCGCGGCAGAGTCGTGGACGCCGTCGGCGGTGTGAATTGCTGCGCGTGAGCCATGGTGTTCGCCAATGACGCAGTCGCCTGGATTACCTATATGGATAATATAGGTTGGCTTGCCGCGACGATCTATGGCGCCACGCCGCAGGCTTGGCCGATGGCGTTGTGGGCTCGCGTGAAGCCGTTGAGCGAATAGGTATCGGTCGTTTCCGTGCCCCGGGACGAGACGCCACGCACGATCATTCCCGCGCCCTTCTTCATGGCATCGACGATCCTGACGTCGTCGTCATCGGCTGCCCAGGCCATGCCCTCCTGGGTAAACAGGGAGAACTTCTCGTCGCCGATTTCCAGGGTCACCTCGCTGCCTTCGTTATAGGTGTACCCGGCTATCACGGTGAAGACGTTGAGCTTGTTGTCGGCGGGACGATGCGTCACCAGCGCATAGACTTGGCCGCGCGACGTGTAGTTGCCCTCCTTGCGCGTCGGCTCGGCAATCACATAGCAGCCGGACTTGCCGTCCTCCTCGAACGTCAGCGCCTGCCAGTCGCCGAAGCTGCCGATCGGATTGGGATTCTGCGCCTGTACGGATGCTGCGGCCAGCACGCCGATCACCCACACTGTTACCGCCACGCAAATCGTTTTGATTATGATCATGACTTTAGTCTAGCGACCGGATACGCGGTCGCCAACCGGGAAAAGATGAAAATCCCTATTGCAATCCACGGATTATCGCAAAAGTTAGTGAAAGCTTAATCATTCCGATCGAGGCCCGACTTTCGACTAGGACCTCGCAGCAGCGGCGAGGCGCCGGCGCTGCTTCGCCTTCCATAGGGGCTCGCCATGGACGTGCGCGACCGGCGCCGCAACGGGACCGCCGGCGCGCACAGGGCGCTCGGCGAAGCGCCCCAGGCAGATCATGCGGTCGTACATCACGAGTGCGCCGGCGACGGCAAGATTGACGCAGAACCGCGTGGGTATGCGGATGACATGGTCGCAGCGCGCCAACAGCGCTGGCGACAGGTCGGCACGCTCCGCGCCGAGCACGTAGGCTGCCTGCTGCGGGTGACGGAAGCTCGGCATATCGACCGCGTCCGGCAGCAGCTCGACGCCGACGAGGCGGCAGCCGCGCGGCAGGCGGAATTGTGCAAGATCGGCATATTCGTGCAGCGGCAGATTGGCCATGGCGGCCGACGTATCGGCATTCTCGATCTGGCGGCGGTTCACGACGCCGCCGATCGTGAACAGAAACCCGGCACCGAATGCATGCGCCGTGCGCAGCAGGCTGCCGAGGTTCATCGGCTTGCTGACGCCCTCGACGCCGATACCGAAATAGCCGCGCATGGTGCGATCCACTGCGGCAAGGGTTGCACGGCAACAGCGCCCAAGGCAAGGTGTCCACGCCCCTTTCCCGTCTGCGCCGGCGCCGCCGATGTCGAACGACCACGCACGCACCCTTTCGATGGCCACGGCGAAGGTTGCCGCCAACCCAATCCTCGTCGAGGTGACTCGTGGCGACATGGTCGAGAGCCGGCACCGTGCGGTGATCGCGGTAGTAGATGCGGGCGGCGTGGTCGTGCGCGCCTGGGGCGATGTCGACCGGCCGGTCTACGGCCGGTCGGCCCTCAAGCCCCTGCAGGCGTTCCCGCTCATCGAAACCGGCGCAGCCGACAGATACGGCCTTGGCGCCGCCGAGATCGCGCTCGCCTGCGCGTCCCACAGTGGCGAGCCGCGGCATGTCGAGTTGGTGACCCAGTGGCTCGCCCGCATCGGCTGCAGCGTCGGCGATCTCGAATGCGGAAGCCACATGCCGTTCCACGAGCCGAGCCTGGAGACGCTGATTCGTTCGGGTCGAAAGCCGGATGCCCGCTACAACAACTGCTCCGGCAAACACGCCGGCTTTCTGTCGACGGCCCGGCACCTGGGCGAGCCGACGGCAGGCTATATCAGGCATGAGCATCCGGTGCAGCAGCGCATTCTCGGCACGCTCGAGCAATTGACCGGCCTGCGCCTCGGTGACGCGCCACGCGGGATCGACGGCTGCGGGATACCGGTGATCGGTATCCCCTTGGGCAACATTGCCCTGGCCATGGCGCGGCTTGCAGACCCCGATCCGCATCTGCCCCCGGTGCGTGCGGCGGCGGCCAAACAGGTTCTCGCTGCCATGGCCGCCGATCCGTTCCTCGTCGCGGGAAGCGGACGCTTCTGCACCCGGGTGATGGAGATCGTCGGCGCCAAGGTCGTCTTGAAGACCGGTGCCGAAGGCGTCTATGCCGCCTCTCTTCCGACGCTCGGTCTGGGCGTCGCGCTGAAGATCGATGACGGCGCGGGACGCGCAGCGGAAGTGGCAATGGGTCAGGTGCTACGTTACCTCAATCTGCTCAACGCCGATGAAGAGGCGGCGCTCGTCGAGACATTCGACCCGCCCATCAGCAACCGGGCCGGACGCGAGACGGGGCGCATCCGTCCCGCCGAAGGCTTCGCGTCCTGACCCGGCGCCGATGCGCGCGCTTCTCTGCACGGAATTCGGCGATCTCGATCGACTGACCGTTGCGGACGTGCCGGCGCCGGCGCCGGGACCGGGCGAAGTGCTGATCGACGTGGCCGCGGCCGGCATCAATTTCGCCGATCTGCTGATGATCGGCGGACAATATCAGGAGAAGCCGCCGCTGCCGTTCACGCCGGGGCTCGAGATCGCCGGCGTCGTACGGGCGTGTGGCGTCGGCGTGACGCGCGTCCGTCCTGGCGACCGGATCGCGGCTGCGGTCGACCGCGGCGGTTTCGCCGGACAGGCGGTCGCGCGCGAGGCCGACACGTTTGCCCTTCCGCCGGCGATGGACGCCGTGGTCGCCGCCGGCTTCATCATCGCCTATGGGACGGCCCATGGGGCCTTGCGCTGGCGCGCCGGCCTGCAGCCGGGGGAGACGTTGCTCGTGCACGGCGCCGCCGGCGGCGTCGGCCTCACCGCCGTGGAGGTCGGCAAGGCGCTGGGGGCCAAGGTGATCGCAACGGCCGGCGATGCCGACAAGCTGGCGGTCGCCGCCAAGCACGGGGCCGATCACCTGATCGACTACCGTAAGGAGAACATCCGCGACCGTGTCAAGGAGGTTTGCAACGGTGGCGGCGTCGATGTCGTGTTCGATCCGGTCGGCGGGTCGGCATTCGAGGCGAGCTTGCGCTGCGTCAATTGGGGGGCGCGCCTCATCATCGTCGGCTTTGCCGGCGGCCAGGTGCCGCAGATCCCCGCCAACATCCTCCTGGTGAAGAACATCGCGGCGATCGGCTTCTACTGGGGCTCCTACCGCCGCCGGCAGCCCGCCCTGCTGGCGCCGCAGTTCCACGAGTTGTTCCAATGGTGGACGGACGGCCGTCTGAGACCATTGGTGTCGCGTCGGTTCGATCTGTCAGAGGCGGCCGCGGCGCTAGCGCTGCTGCGCGGCCGCAAAACGACGGGCAAGATCGTGCTCACGTTCGGCGGCGCTTCGTAGCTCGTTGCCCGCTATGTCCGACCGAGTCCGCGCCCAATATGACGCCTACCCCTATCCGCCGCGCGACCCGCGCGACGAGGCGAAACGGCTGATCGAAGGTTCGCCGAGTCATCTCCTGGAGATCAATCACTACCTGTTCGCCGGACGGCGCGATTTCCGGCAACCGTTCCGCGCTCTCGTCGCCGGCGGCGGCACCGGCGACGGAACCATCATGCTGGCCCAGCATCTCGCCGACCGCGGCTGTCCGGCGGAGATCGTCTATCTCGACGTCTCCACCGCCGCCCGGTCGATCGCCGAGGCGCGGGCACAGCAGCGCCATCTGCAGTCCATCCGGTTCATGACGGCATCGTTGCTTGACCTGCCGAGGCTCGACCTCGGCCGTTTCGACTATATCGATTGCTGCGGCGTGCTCCATCATCTCCACGATCCCGCCGTCGGCCTCGCCCTGCTGGCCGACGCCCTCGAGGAGGATGGCGGCATCGGGCTCATGGTGTATGGCACCATCGGTCGCACCGGCGTCTATCACCTGCAGAACCTCTTGCGTCGACTCGCCGACGACGCACCCGACGCGACGCGTCTCGATCTCGCCCGACGCCTGCTGAAGCAGCTGCCGGCGACGAACTGGTTCGCACGGAATCCGTTCCTGCGCGATCACCTCAACGTCGGCGACGCCGGCCTCTACGACCTCCTTCTGCATAGTCAGGATCGTGCCTACACCGTGCCGGAACTGGCCGATCTCATCGGCTCGGCCGGGCTCGCCATCACCGGACTGATCGAGCCGTGGCGCTATGATCCTGCGAGCTACCTCAGCGACGGCGCGCTGCTGAAGCGAGCGGCGGCGCAGGAACGGCTGGAGCGCGCACACATGGCCGAGCTTCTCGCCGGCAATCTCAAGGTCCACATCTGCTATGCCGTGAAGGCCGGGCGCGCGGCCGAGGCGGTAGCGAGGCCGGACGATCCCGATATGGCGCCGGTGATGCGAGCCGGCGGGGGGGCGGAGATGGCCCGCAACCTCAAGCCGGGCGCGACCCTCACCGCGCGCGCCGACGGCATCGACGCGCGCTTCGCGCTGCCGCGGCACGCCGGCCCGATTCTGGCCCGCATCGACGGCCGCCGGACCCCGCGCGACATCCACGCCGAAATGGCGAAGAGCGAAGGTAGTTCGCTCGATTGGCCCTCATTCCAAGACGAGTTCGGCCGTCTCTATGCCGTTCTCAACGGCGTGAACAAAATGTTTCTGCAGCATGACGCATTGTGATGCCTTGAGCGCAAACCGGCCGACTCCTATCTTCATGGCACGATCGAGCCGGCCAACCGGAGCAGGTAGTCCATGAGCGGCGAACTTCTCCTTTTCTTGAGGCGATGGCTCAAGGAGCCACTCAAGATCGGCGCCATCGCACCAAGCAGCCGCGAACTGGCCGCGGCCATGGCCCGCCTGGTCCCGCCGGAATCGACCGCGCCAGTGGTCGAATTGGGCGGCGGCACCGGTGTCATCACCCAGGCATTGCTGGACGCCGGGGTCTCGGCAGAACGCCTCATCGTCGTCGAGCGTGACGAGGCCCTGCATAGCCTGCTGACGAGGCGCTTTCGCGATGTCCGCGTCCTGCTCGGAGATGCTGCCGATCTCCGTGCGCTCCTGGAGCCGCTCGGCATCACGCAAGTTGGCGCCGTCGTGTCCGGCCTGCCGCTCCTGGCGATGCGCGAATCGGTGCGCGATCGCATCATCGAAAACAGCTTCGCGCTGCTCGCACCGGGCGCGCCGTTCATCCAGTTCACTTATGGGCTGGCCTCGCCGATCCCGCGTAGGCTCGGCATCCGCGGCGAGGTGAAGCGCCGTATTCTCAACAACCTGCCGCCGGCCAGTGTGTGGCTGTACTACCGCCCCCTGGCGGCAGCCTGAGCTCGGTCTTCCGGCAGAAAATAGATCAAGTCCAGCGGCGGCGGCGCGACCGGCGTGCCGGACAGCATGCCATGGACCTGGCCGCGATGATGCGTCTGATGGTTGAAGACATGCGCCAGCGCCCAGGTGAACGGCGTCTCCCTCGCTTCGCCGGCCATGTTGCGATAGCTCAGCGTGCGCGCGAGCGAATCGTCGTCGAGGGAACTCACGAACGCGAGAATATGCGCATCCTCCGCCTCGCGCGCCGGCCTGAGGGCGGCGAAATCCTCGTAGAGGAGCTGATCCAGGCGATCGATCCCAGCGGCGCGTCCCTCGAAACGCCCCAGCCAGATTCGATCGGCAACCAGAATATGGTTGAGCGTACCGCTGATCGAACCAAAGAACGCAGCTCGCTTGGCTGCGAAGTCGGCGCCGCTCAACCTGCCGCAGGCATCATAAAGGCGACGATTGGCCCAGGCGTTGTAGCGGGCGAGACGGTGAAAGTAGCCGGAGTTCATCTGCGCGGTTCGGCTTGTTGAAAGTGTGCGCCGCGAATTTCACGTGGAAATGGTCGGCGGCGGATGGCCGCGTGAGCAGGAACTTCTCGTCCTCGGGATAGTACACGGCCTTCGCATAGTCGTCGCCGGCGAAGCGCTTGATGGACTCCTCGGAGTCCCAGAACGTCACGAGCAGGAACTCGACCGCCTTCCCGATGGGACGCGTCGTCGCAAAGACGCCGAGATTGCCGGGTGTGCTGCGATATTCATCGAGTCCGGTAGCATGAAGATAGGACAGATATTCCTGTTCCTTCTCGCGCGGCACGCGGCCGCGCCATTGTCGCATGATCATGTTTAACCCCTTCCTCCCGCCGCCGCGATTGCCGGATCGAGATGGGCAACCTCGTCTCGCCGCAGGCACGTCACCAGCACATCGCCGACATCCGCCGCATCCGTGCCGCGGTCAAGCGACAACGAGATGTGCCCACCCTCCGGCAGGGGCACCACCACTTGGCTCAACTTGCCATAGGCTATCACGACGTACCGCAGGCCGTTGAGATCCCAGTCGCCGCGCGCCTGCGCTAGCGCGACAATCGCCGGATTCACGAGCCGCTCCTCGGCCTCATCGCTGGCGGAATCGTTCAGCGACAGCACATTCCTCCGATACCGGTGCCGCGGCGGTTCGCCAGGTCGCCGGACCGCGACCCAGCGAACGCCGGGATCGATAGCGAAGGCTTGCGCCGCCAGTTGATCGAAGTCGAGCACTGTAACCTGCCGCAGCCTAGTTCTGCCAGAAGGGCTTGCTGGCCTCGTGCTCGACGTCGGCGCGGGACAGGCCGATATCGTGCAGCATGTGCTCGTCGAGCCGACCCAGGGCGTGGCGGTCGCGCGCCCGCTGATGCCAGGTAAACAGCTGGTCGAGGATTCCCGCGATGGCGGCGTCGACCGGAGCGACGACGAACTCGACCGTGCGGAAGAAGCCGGCGGAAACGGATGGCTTGCCGACAACCTCAGGCAATACGCTTCTCATGGCAACTCTCCTAACAGATCTCGCGTGAACCGACGCCGGGAACCTCGGGAATCAGGAGCCGAATCTCGGCAATCGGAATGAGCATAAGGTGGCGAATTCCGGGATTGCGCACAAACGATCGTTTCTCATATGATCTGTTAGTTAATCTAACGTGGAATCAGGCATGGCCGAGCGCCTTCCGCCGCTGATCGCGGTCCGCTATTTCGAGGTCGCGGCCCGACAACTGAGCTTCACCAAAGCGGCTCAGGAACTGCACGTCACCCACAGCGCCATCAGCCATCAGATCAAGGCGCTGGAGGAATGGCTGGGAGTTCCGCTGTTCCGCCGGCTCAATCGCTCCATCGTCCTGACCGAAGCCGGGCAGGCCTATGTCCGCCCGGTGCGCGAAGCGCTGGAGAAGCTCGGCGATGCCTCCCGCGCCCTCAAATCGCGCGAGCAGTCCGGGACGCTGACCGTCAGCGTGATGCCGTCCTTCGCCGCCAAATTCCTGGTGCCGCGGCTCGGCGGGTTCCGCCACGCCCATCCGGAGATCGATGTGCGCATCTCGGCATCGGAGCGGCTCGTCGACTTCGCTCGCGAGGATGTCGATGTCGCGGTGCGCTACGGCCGCGGCAATTGGCCGGGCGTGCGCATCGACCGCCTGGTGCGCGAAAACCTCATTGCCGTGTGCAGCCCGCGGCTCCGGCGGGGGCCGGTGCCACTGAAGACACCGGCCGACCTGCTGAAGCACACGCTGATGCACGACACCGACTGGCCCGAATCGATGTGGGCGCGCTGGCTGGCGGCCGCTGGCGTCAAGGTCCAGCAACTGAAGCCGGCGCTGAGCTTCAACTATTCGAACCTGATGATCCAGGCGGCGATCGACGGTCTCGGCGTGGCGCTCTCGGAGGAAGCCCTGGTGCGCGACGATCTCGCGACCGGCCGCCTCATCAAGCCGTTCGATGTGGATATGCCCAGCGAATATGCCCACTACGTCGTATCGCCGGAAGCGACCGCGGATCGCCCGAAGGTGGCGGCCTTCCGCAACTGGCTGCTCACGGAGACGTGCGAGCGGACGGCCGCCGAAGGCGCCGCCGCGCGGGACAAGCGAACGGCGAAGCCGTCGCCGCCGGTGACGGCGGCGCAGGACACCGCCGAGACGTCAGCGTCATAGGGACGGACGCGTCAGCTCAGCAACGGCTCCAGCCGGTCCATCGCCTCGGACAGCCGCTCGCGGCTGGCGGCGAAGCAGAGGCGCAGATGACCGTCGCCGCCGGGACCGAAGGCACTTCCCGGCGCCAGGCCGACATGCGTCTCGTGCACCAAGCGCTTGGCGAAGGCGAGCGAGTCGGCCATGCCATCGACACCGAACATGACGTAGAAGGCCGCCTCCGGCCGCACGATGCGGACCCGGCGCATGCCGCCCAGCCGTTGCAGCACGAGCTCGCGGGCGGCGGCGTAGCGCTGCACCAGCTCCTTCAGGAAGGGCTCGCCCTGCTGAATGGCGACGACGCAGGCGCGCTGCAGGAAGGGCTGCGCGCCGCTGGTATTGAACTCGATGAGCTTGTCGACCGTGGCGGTGAGCCGTGCCGGCATCACCATCCAGCCGATGCGCCAGCCGGTCATCGCCCAGGCCTTGGAGAAGCTGTTGACGACGACCACCGGATCCTCCGGCGTGGCTAGCTCGAGGAACGAAGGAGCCGCGGGGGCACCGTCATAGACGATGCGCCCATAGACTTCGTCGGCGATGACCCAGATACCGCGCCGGCGCGCGAATTCCAGCAGCTCTCGCTGTTGCTGTTGCGGCATCACCCAGCCGGTGGGATTGCCGGGCGAGGCGAGATAGATCGCCCGCGTGCGGGCGTCGCAGGCGGCGAACAGGCGATCGAGATCGAGCTGCCAGCCGGCCGGCGTCGGGTCGAGCGGCAGGTGCCGCACGGCGCCGCCGAGAATCTCGATGGTGGCGAAGATGTTGGGCCAGACGGGCGTCACGCAGACGGCGTTGTCGCCGGCGCCGACCAGGCTCTCCATCGCCAACATCATCGCATTCATACCCGCCGAGGTGACGGCGATGCGGTCGTCCGTCAGGCGGACATCATAAATCGCCAAGTGATAGTCAATCAGCGCCTGCCGCAACTCGGGAATGCCGCGCTTATGGGTGTAGAACGTGTCGCCGCGCTTCAGCGCCTCCGCTGCCGCCTCGCAGATGACGGCCGGCGTCGGCAGATCGCCTTCGCCCACCCATAAGCCGATGACGTCGGGGACCTGGAAGCCGAGCTTCCACACCTCGACGATACGCGAGTCCGCCAGCGCCTCGATCTCCGGCCGGATCGGCGCCACCGGCCGGTCGCCAAGTTTCGATATCGGGCCTTCCCCCATCATGACGATCATCCCTGGAGTTCGACGCCGGCTATCTGCTGGATTGCTGTGGTGTGGGCAATGGCGACGGCGTTGCCGCCGGTACCGGCCGACGCATGAGAACGAGCAGGTTGCCGATCAGGACCAGCCCCACGCCGACAACCGCCGCCACGCTCCAGCGGTAGCTCTCGAGGACGGTCGACATGGCCAGCGCGACAACGGGGAAGAGCACACTGGCATAGGCGGCGCGGTCGGCACCGATGCGCTCAACCAGCGTGAGGTAGCTGCCGAAGCCGATCACCGAGGCGAACAGGGCGAGGTACAACAGCGACCCCACATAAGATGCCGACCAGACGAAGTCGAACGGAATACCCTGCGCGACGACGAGGATCAGCGTGAACAGCGCGCCATAGCTCATGCCGATCGCGTTGGCCTCGACCACCGAGATGCCGGCACGCTGGTGGCGCACGGTCACCATGTTGCCGAGCGACGCGGCGTAGGTCGCCATAACGGACAGACCCAAGCCGATCGCCGCCGCCCGCGACAGCTCGAGCCCCGCCAGCTCCGGCCAGAAGACGAGGCCGATACCGGCCAGCCCGAGCGCCGCGGCCGCAGCAACCTTGGGCTCGACCCGCTGGCGATAGAGCAGGGCGCCGTTGACGATGTTCATGACCGTGATCATCGCGAAGCAGACTGCGAGCAGACCACTGACGAGATGCACGGCTGCCCAATAAAACAGGACATAGTTCAAGCAGAACAGCAGCAACCCCTGCAGCGCCATGAACAGGTGGTCGGACCAGGAGAAGCGAAGGGAGCGGCCGGTCGCGATGCAGTAGCCGACGAGCATGGCCGCCGCCAGGGCGAAGCGATAGACGATCGACAGCTCGCCCGGCAGCACCAGCTGCAGTTCCATGGCGTACCAGGAGGTACCCCAGATCAGGACGGTGACAAGGTAGAGGACGGGGGTCGGCACGCGGCGATATCGGGACAGCTGCGGCGCCAATCTAGAGCGCCGCCGGCGCGTGGCACAGCCGCGTCCGGCGCATGGCTGCAATCCTCGATTGGCAGGGCGGACGATGCGAGTCTGCGAAGCAACCTGCTTTTGAAGACTGTTCGTTCTTTCAATAAATTGATTTTTGACCGCTTTCCGCACGATACGGCCAGCTCCCGGCGCGATTCGGAGCGATCGGAGTCGATGTCGGATCAGCGGGGTTGGCCATCGGAGGGCCGGCGGCGCGGCAGCCGCCAGCCGGGGACACCGAGCTTCTCCCCGTAGGCGGAGTCGCGGGCGGCGCGGATATGGTGCAGGCGGATGTAGGCCTCCAGCCGCAGCGGATGCGCCCGGCGATAGGCGTCGAGAACCATCAGCATGCGGCCGCCGGCGCCCAGCAGGTCGTCAGCATGACCGACGATGGTGCGATTCGGCCAGGGCTTGTTGGTGAGGCGCAGCAGTTCGGCAAAGCACTCCTCGGCGCGCGCGGCGCCGCTGCGCCGAACCAGGGTGGCGTACGCCGTGGCGGTGCTGCGGCTGGCGCCGGCATGACAATGGATGAAGAGCCGACCGGACGGCGCGGTGAGTACGCCGTCGATAAAGGCCAGCATGGCCGAGACATCGGCCTCCGTCGGTCCGCCGTCGGCCACGGCCTCGCAGTCGCGGAAGCGCATGACCAAGGCGGCGCGACTCTCCGGCGCGTGCGCGTAAGCCGCCGGCTCCGGCATGGCCGGATCGAGGATGCCGATCAGGTGCGTCGGCCGGAAGCGCGGCAGGTCGTCGTCGATGGTGTGCAGCCCGCCGACCCGGAGGAGGAGGCCGGCGGTCATGCGTGCGCATCCGCCGCCAGGCGCGCGGCGATCGCCGGCATGGCCTCGGCCGCGACATTGGCGAAGGCGAAGCGCAGATAGGACTCCTGGCCGGGACCGAACATGCTGCCGGGCAGGCAGAGGATGTTCTGGCGGTCGGCGAGGCGGCGCGCCACCTCGGCCGCCGGCTGGCCGTCGAACGGGTGGCGGACATAGGCGAAATAGGCGCCGGCGCTGACCAGCTCGTAGCCGATGTCGTTGTGGTGGAAGGCCGCGCGCAGCCCGGCCAGGCGCTCATGCATGATCGCCGTATTGCCGCGACGCCAGTCGCCGAGTGCCCGCAGGCCGTGCAGGGCCGCCACCTGGCCGATGCGTGGGGCGCAGATGGCGACAGTGTCCATCGCCTTGGCGATCTCGGCGGCAAGGCGTGCGCCGCAGGCGACGGCGCCGACCCGGTAGCCGGTGAGGCAGAACACTTTCGAGAAGCTGTAGAGATGCACGAGCGTCTCCGGCCAGGCGGGATCGCGGAACAGCGCGTGCGGCGCTGCCTCGTCCGGCAGGAAATCGCGGTAGGTCTCGTCGATGACCAGAGCCAGGCCGTTCGCCTGCGCCAGGCGATAGAAGGCGGCGATCACCTCCGGCGGGTAGACGGCCCCGGTCGGATTGTTCGGCGTTACCAGCACGATGGCGCGGGTGCGGCCGGTGAGGCAGGCGGTCGCGTCCTGGGGATCGGGCACGCCGCCCCGCTCCGGCCGAAACGGCAGCGGCACGGCGCGGATGCCCTGCATGTCGAGCCACATACGATGGTTGAAGTAGTAGGGCAGCGGCAGGAGCACTTCGTCGCCGGACCCCGCGAGCGCCAGCACCGCCAGGCAGAAAGCCTGGTTGCAGCCGGCGGTGATCGACACCTGCTCCGGCGCGACCGCCCCGCCGTAACGTGCCGCGATGTCGACGGCGAGGGCTTCGCGCAGCTCCGCCAAGCCCTGGATGTCGGTGTAGCGCGCCATGGCCGGCTCGCCGAGGCGCGCCGCCAGGTGGTCGGTCAGCGCCGGCGGCGGCGGATAGCCGGGCACCGCCTGCGACACGTCGATCAGCGGCTTGTCGGCAGGAAACGCGCGGTCTTTGATCCAGCCATAGACCTCGGGGATCGGCGGTTCGGCGACGGCGGCGAGGGCGGGATTGAGGCGCAGCGGCATGGGCGAAAGATGTAGCGGAGCGCAAGCCCGCTGTCACATCCCGTAGGGCGACCGAACATCACGCCTTAATCCAGGCCAAAAGGCCGGTTTGCATTCCGTGCCGAGCGCGCACTGCAAGCGGCCGGGCTGGCGCGGCGATCCGCGATTGCCGCGCGAACGAGCCGCTGTCCGAGCTAGCAACCCAACTGGTCGTTCGCGCGGCCCGGCGGGCGGCCGTGGCGCACTGCATATTCGACGTCCCAGCGGCTGAGGCCGATGTCGGTAAGCATGCGGTCGTCGAGCGCCCTCAACAGATCGATGTCTCGGCGCATCCGGCGGTTCGAGATGATGCGGGCGAACCGCCGCCCGATCGACTTCATCAACACCGCCCGCCAGGACTCCGCCTGCGGCACGACATCCCGAGATGTCCGGGAGGATCCGATCGTCAAGCTGCTCATGGCGTGTCTCCTTTCAATTGCACCCGGCGGAGACGGACTTTCCCGGCCGCCGGTTCCGGCAGCCACGAGCCCGCGTCCGTTCGCGATGAGAAGCCAGGAACCGGCCGCTGCTTCCCGAATGCCGCGTCCTCGGGGGACGCCGATCGGAGACGCAGCCCCTTCACAACGCAGGCTCAATATCGGGAGCGCGAATGTCGGTACGATTTCGGCAGGAATGAATCGGGTTACGTTTGAAACAGCGGCTGCTGCATCGAACCCGGCGGCGCCCGGTCAGCCGGGTGAGGCCGCGGCCGGTCCGCCGCCCGGATGCAGGTGGCGCGCGATGGCGCCGGCGATGTCGGCCGACAGGAGCGGCTTCCTGAGGACCTCGCAGACATCCGGCCGTGGGATTTCGGACGGACCGCTGTAGCCGGTCATCAAGATGACCGGGAGATCCGGCCGGATCGCATGCAGCGCTGCGGCCAGCTGGGTTCCGGTCATCGCGGGCATGACCTCGTCCGCCAGGACGAGGTCGAAGCGCTGCGGATCGGCACGGAAGGCCGCCAGGGCCCGCGCGCTGCTATCGAAGCCGACCGGTTCGTAGCCGAGCGCGGCGACCATCTCCTCGCCGAGACGGACCAGCGGCCCTTCGTCGTCGACGAGGAGGATCGTCTCGCCGCGCCCGAGCGGCACCGGCGCCTCGCCACTGCTATCGTCCGCGGGAGGAGTTTCGGCTTCCCGCAGATAGACCTCGAAGCTGCTGCCCGCACCGGGACTGCTGCGGACATCGATTGCGCCGCCGTGATCGGCGACGATGCCATGGACCATCGCGAGCCCGAGCCCTGTTCCCGCGCCGGCCGCCTTGGTCGTGAAGAAGGGCTCGAAGATCCGTTCCAGGGTCGCCGCATCCATGCCGTGACCGCTGTCGCGCACGGTCAGGCGAACATAGCGACCCGGGGAGAGGGTGCCATCGGACAACGCCCGCTCCGCGGCGACCGAGACCCGCTCCAGCGCAACATCGATGACGCCGCCCTGCGCGCCCATGGCGTGCGCCGCGTTGGTGCAGAGGTTCATGATTACCTGCTGCAGCCTGCCCGGCTCGCCCTGCACAACAACAACATCGTCCGGCAGGCGGGTGGCGAGGCCGACCGCCGGCGGCAGAGACGCACGGAGCAGGCCGGCGGTCTCCTCGATCAAGGGGCCCATGCGCACCGGGCGGGACCGCTGCTCGGTGCGGCGGCTGAAGGCGAGTATCCGGTCGACGATGTTCCGGGCGCGTTCGCCCGCCTTCTTCACCTCCTGGACGTGTTGCCATTCCCGGCTGTCCCGGCGCAGCCGACCGCGCGCCATCTCGGCATAGCCGAGGATCGCGCCGAGGATGTTGTTGAAGTCGTGCGCGATGCCGCCGGCCAATGTGCCGAGCGCCTCCAAGCGCTGCGCATGTCGCAACCGCGATTCGAGAGCTTGCCGTTCCCGCTCGGCCTGCTCGCGGCCAAGAGCGTTGGCGAAGATCTCGCCGAGCGTGCGCAGCAGCGCGATGTCGTCGTCCAGCCATCGCTTCTCGGCCGCGACCGCATCGAAGCCCAGGAGGCCGACACGATGTCCGGCGCGCCACAGCGGAATGCAGAGCCAGGAACGGAGTCCGTGCGCCGCCAGCATCGACTTTTCCTGGCCGTCCGGCAGCGCCTGAACCGAGGGGACGTCGATGCAGCCATGACGCTGCTGCCCGCCGAGGCTATCCGCCCCGATCGCCAGCGCGCGGTCCGGCCAGCTATCGGGCGCATCGAGCCCTTCGCGATGCCAAAGGCAAGGCGGGGTGGCCATCGCATCATCGGCCCTGTGAAGGACGACATAGGCGCGATCCACGCCCGTGTGGCGGCCCAGCTGCTCCAGCCCTTGCCGGATCGCCCGGCCCGTGCGGTCGAGCGGCGTATCGATCAATTGCGCCGAGATGCCGGCGATCAGATGCTCGAAATCCGAGCGCGCATTCAGGGCGCGGGCATTGGCGCGCAGCCGCAGATAGAGATGGCTGAGATAGATCAGCAGCAATACCGACGCCAGATAGAGGAGGACGCGAAACGTCCACGCCCGCCCTTCGGCGCGGCGCTGCTCCTCCAGGAACAGATCCTGCAGGGCGCGGGCCTGCTCCGAAACGTTGGCCGCGAGGAGACGCGCCAGGACGCCGTCCACGGCAGGGAGCGTCCGCAGAATCAAGGCGCCGTGCGCGCGCAGCGCGGCGATGTCCTCCGCAACGGCGGCAGGCGCGGCAACGGCGGAGAGCCGGGCGAGCAATGCCGCGGCCTCTGCCGCCTCGGCGTCATCCGAGGGGCTGCCGACGAAGCGGAACATGCGGTTGGCGAGCCTGCCGACGAGCATCGCCAGGCCCTGGTCGGCCTGGCTCGCGGGCGAGACGAGCCGCTGGCTCAAATGCGCGAAATAGGCGAGAGAGTTCTGCAGAAGTGCATGGTCCGATTTGAAGCGATCGACCAGCGCTTCCTGCTCGCCCAATCCCGCGGCAATGCCGTCCATGAGCGGGCCCGACGCTCCGGCGCCGCGAAGCTCCTCGGTGACGACGCGCAGCCTCGCGCCGGTCGCGACCAGAGGGTCGTAGTTGAGGAGCAGCCCTTGGCTCGCCCGCAGCACGTCGCGATGCAGCGCAGCCTGGTCGAGGGTCAATGCATCGAGCGCGCGCAACCGCCGCTCATGCAGCCCTGCATCCGGCGTGGAGCCGCGCAGAAGGAGATAGGTCAGCGCCAACAGCAGGCCGAGGACGACCAGCGCCATCCTGCCTCCGACGCCGATCACGGCGGCGTCTCCGCCGGGTCGGCCACGGGCCGGCCGCCATATTTGCCGGTCAGCGTACGCAGGAACCGGACGATGAGACGGATCTCCTGCGGCGCGAGGACCCGCCCAAGCTGGAGCCTCGCCATTTCCGCGACCGCATGCTCGAGCGTTGCGGCACTGCCGTCGTGGAAATACGGGGCCGTGGCGGCCACGTTGCGCAGGCCGGGAACACGGAACACGAGGCGGTCCTCGGGATCGCCCGTCAGGGCGAACCGGCCCAGATCAGCGTCGGTAACCGGCCGGTGCGTGAAGGGATTGCGGAAGATGCCGAACCGCTGGAACAGATTGCCGCCGACATTCATGCCTTGATGGCAGGAAACGCAACCATAGGACTTGAAGAGCTCATAGCCGCGCTTCTCCTCGGCATCGATCGCGTCGTCGTCGCCGCGCAGGTAGCGGTCGAACGGCGCATCGGGCGTGACCAGGGAACGCCCGAACACGACGAGCGCATCGAGGACATCCGGCCGCGCCGGCGGGCCGCCATAGACAGCGCTGAACGCCTCCACATAGGTCCGATCGGCACGCAACTTGGACAGCAGATCCTCCCACTTTGCCGCCATCAGGCGCGGGCTGAGCAGCGCCGCCTCGGTCTGCTCCTCCAGCGTGCGGAAATCGCCGCGCCAGTTGAGCCGGAAATTCAAGGCGGCGTTGAAGACAGTGGGGGTATTGAAATCGAGCGGACGGCCATCGACGCCGTTCGACTGCGCCTGGCCATCGTCGCCACCCCGGCCCAGGTTATGACAAGAGACGCAGGCTGTGCTGTTCCCGTGCGACAACCGGACGTCGAGAAACAGCCGCTCGCCAAGCCGGACCTTGGCCGGATCCAGTTCGACGGTCCTGGGGATCGGCGCGATCGGTTCGTCGGCAGGAGCCAGGGTGGACTCCTGGGATGCGGCCGGCGCCGCCGCGCCGGCGAACGCCGCAACGCAGAGCAGCGCGTTCAGCAGGCGTGCGGCGACGTCGTGCTTGACCGCGACGGCGATTCTTCCGATGAGCCGCGGGTTCGGGTCGGTCATGCGGTATGCAACGATTCAAACGCCGGATCCGGCGAAACGGCTTTTACGCCCAGGCGCCGCCTCGCCCAACCTCGACCGGCGCGGAAAAAACATAGCCCGCCCCTCTTTCGGTCTTGATCAGCGCGGGCGCGCTGGGATCGGCCTCCAGCTTGCGGCGCAGCCGCAGGATCTGTACGTCGATGCTGCGGTCGAACACCTCATTGTCGTGGACACGGCTGGCCGCGAGCAGATGCTCCCGGCTCAACACCCGTTGCGGCGCCTGCAGGAAGGCCATCAGAAGGGCCAGTTCCCCCTTTGTCAGAGGCACGACCTCTCCGGATGGGGCGACCAAGCGACGGATGCGGAGATTCAGCTCCCACCCGGCGAAGCGATAGCGCATCCGCTTGCCATCCTCCGTCGGCCGCGGCGCCGGTGATCCCGATCGCCGCAAGACGGCGCGGATGCGGGCCAAGAGCTCGCGCGGGCTGAAGGGCTTCGTGAGATAGTCGTCGGCGCCCAACTCGAGCCCGACGACCCGGTCGACCGCATCGCGGCGATGGCCGGTGAGCACGATGATCGGGAGATCGGAATCCGCCCGCAGGGTTCGCATGATCTCCAGGCCGTCATCGTCGCCGAGCTTCAGATCGAGGATCACCAGGTCGACCGCGCCCGCCCCCAGCACCCGCGCCATCTCGCGGCGGTCGGCCGCTGTGCTGACGCGGACGTTCCGGTCGGACAGGTAGTCGGCGATCATGGCGCGCATGGCCGGATCGTCGTCGACGGCGAGAACGTGCTTCACTCGATGTTTCCCGATGAACCTCGGTTGCGGGCGCGCGACGGCTGGTTCCGCCGGCGTCGAGCTTCAGGCGCGCCTACCTATTGCAAATAGGGCGGCGACGTCGACCCGCAAGTGCGTTTTTTGCACACGCCGGCCTCGGACCACCGGGCAAGGTGTCTCCGCCCGCAAGCCAAGCTCTCCCTCGGATCGCCGGCTTGCCCGTGAGCCGGCTGTCGCACAGAATGAGGCGGAAAGGAACGCACCCATGGGCATCGCCTGGCTCGACCACGTCAACATCCGCACCGCCAACCTGACGGCCATGTCGCGCTTCTACGAGGAGATCCTCGGCATGCGGAAGGGACCGCGGCCGAACTTCCGTTTCGGCGGCGCCTGGCATTATTGCGGCGACCGCGCCGCCGTGCATCTCGTCGAGGTGCCGCAGGCGCCTGCCGGCACGGCGCCGCGGCTCGAGCATTTCGCCTTCCGCTCCTTCGGCTTCGCGCCGTTCCTCGACCGGCTGCGCAAGGCCGGCGTGTCCTACAGCATCTCCGTCGTGCCCGGCCTCAACATCCGCCAGGTCAATATCTACGATCCCGACGGCAACCACATCGAAGTGCAGTTCGGTCCGGAGGAAGAGGCGGACATGGCGCCTTTCGAGGGCCGGCGGGGATAGCTATTCCGGCATCTTCACCGTGAGGTAGGGGGCGGGCGCCTTCTCGTCGGGGCCGGTGAGCGGCGGCGCCGCGTGCGCGGTCGCGGGCAGGCTCTTCAGGTAAGCGGCAAGGGCTTGCGCATCACTGTCGGTCAGGGCGGCGTAGGACGGCCAGGGCATGACCGGCGCCAGCCCGCGCCCATCGGGCCGCACGCCCATGCGCACGGCATCGATGATCTGCTGCTCGCTCCAGGCACCGAGGCCGGTCTCGACGTCGGGCGTCAGGTTGGGCGGGTAGAAGATGCCAAAGCCCGGGATCTGGAAGCCGATGGTCGAGCCGGCCAGGAACATCGCCGGATCGGGCTGGCCGGCGAGGGCGCCGGTGGTATGGCAGCCCGTGCAATCCATGATGGCCGCGAGATACTTGCCGCGCTCGACCGGCGTTTCGCCGCGCGCGTCGGCGGCGGCGAGGCCGGCGGCCATGGCGATGGCAACGGCGATTAGAGCTGTTCCGCTGTGCATACTCTTCAACTCCATGTCCTGTCTCGGGTCCACCCACACGCGTTTTTCATCCCAAGCGCCTTCGGGTATAGGCGATCCGTGTTGCGAGCCGATGTCGCACGGGCGGACGTCTGTTTCAAATGTTTCGACGCAGGATGGAACCGGCGCAGCCACCTCAAGCAACATCCGCTTGCACCATAAAGGCGTGCGTCCTTCGAAGGACGCACGGCATTGATCCAGGCGCGCGCATCACATTCCCTTCGCGATCTCCCGCTTGCGCCTGATAACGTAAGCCTCGAGCTCCTCGCGGATGGCGGGATCGAGCGGGGGCTGCTCATATGTCTTCAGCAGTTCCTTCCAGATGGCGTTGGCGCGGCGGGTGCCGTCGAGGGCGCCGGCATCGCGCCAGGTCTCGAAATTGCGCCAGTCGGACAGCAGCGGCTGGTAGAACGCGCCCTCGTAGCGCTCCAAGGTATGGGCGGCGCCGAAGAAATGGCCGCCGGGGCCGACCTCGGCGATGGCGGAGAGGCCGAGCGTCTCTTCGGTTACCGCCAGGGGCGTGACGAAGGCGGCCATCATCTGCAGCATCTCCGCATCGAGGATCAGCTTCTCGAACGAGGCGGTCAGGCCGCCTTCGAGCCAGCCCGCCCCCTGCTCCAGCAGGTTGACATGGCCGAGGAAGCAGGCCCACAGCGACATGCCGGTCTCGTAGGCCGCCTGCACGTCGGTCGCGTTGGACGCCGTGACGTTGCTGGAGCGGTAGGGCAGCCGGTAGCGGCGCGCGAGCTGGCCGCCGGCGATCACGGCCTGCGCATATTCCGGCGTGCCGAAGGCCGGCGCGCCCGTGCGCATGTCGACGTTCGAGGTGAAGCCGCCATAGACGACGGGGGTGCCGGGATTGATGACCTGGGTGAGGGCGACGACGGCGAGCGCCTCGGCATTCTGCTGCGCCAGCGCGCCGGCGATGGTCACCGGGCTCATGGCGCCGGAGAGGGTGAAGGGCGTGATGACCAGGGCTTGGCCCGCGCGGGCATATTCGGTGAGACCCTCGGCCATGGGGATGTCCAGCCGCAGCGGCGAGTTGGTGTTGATGATCGTGAGCTGGGCCGGGCGCTGCTTCAGCTCCTCGGCGGTCGCCTGCAGGGCGATGCGGTTCATCTCGATGGCATCGCGCGCGCGGTAGCCGCCGAGTCCCCAGCCCTGCCACGTCTTGTCGGTGAGGGTGATCTGCGCCAGGTAGAGATCGAGATGGCGGGACTCGCCGGGCAGGTCGAGCGGCTCGGCCGGCCCGCCGCCCTCCTGATGGATGATGTTCAGGCACTGCACGACGCGGATGAAGTCGCACATGTCGGCATAGCTGCCGTCCCGCCGGCCGCGGTCGAGATCGCTGAGATAGGCCGGCCCGCCGACCGAGGCGACGACGAAGCGGTTGTCGCCGATCGCCACGTTGCGCGCGGGATTGCGCGCCCGCAGGGTGAAGGAGGTCGGCGCCGTGGCGATGGCCCGCTCGATGAAGCCACGGTCGAAGCGCACGCGCTGACTAGCATGATCGACGTCGAGGCCGGCGGATTTCAGCGTCGCCCGCGTCGGCGCGTGCAGCACCTCCATGCCGATTT
Source organism: Dongiaceae bacterium (assembly GCA_050180895.1). Lineage (GTDB taxonomy): Bacteria > Pseudomonadota > Alphaproteobacteria > Dongiales > Dongiaceae > JBGPEQ01. Next base: position 213,453 of record JBFXDS010000006.1, on the reverse strand, counting down.
CTTCCAGCACCTGGAGCGAGGCCAGATGGATCGCCTCGATCTGGTCGGCCGACAGGACTTCGTAAGGCCGGTAGGGATTGACGATGTCGCGCCAGGGCATCTGCGGCACGCGCTGGACGGTGCGCCGCTCGCGGCGCCGGGGGGACGGTTCCGTGGTCTTGGAGGTCGCTTCGCTCATGGCACGACTCGTTCGCGGCGGTAGGGCACGTCGCCCGTCGCGGGCTCGTCGAGCGCGCGGGCGAAGCGGTGGCCGCCATACACCGCATGCACGATGGCGCCTGGAGCAAGGCAATCGCCGATGCGCGTCACCGACTTGATGCCAGCCGCGGCCAGCACCGCCGGATCGGCCTGGAGGTCGCGGTACAGCGAATCGTTCGGCAACCGCGAAGTTACTAGCAGGAGCGTGGCGCAGGGGCGCGTCTGCCGCCGGCCGGTATGAATATGCTCCAGCGTCACCGTGCCACCGTCGGCTCCCGAAAGTTCGTGGGACGGCAGGAGCTCCACGCCGAGCCGGATGAGCTGCGCCTGCACCTTGGGTTGCTCGTCGGTCATGCGCGTCCAGCCCGACACCTCGGCCGCAGGCGTGACCAGGGCGACGTCATGGTCATCACGCCGCAGCTTCTCCGCCAGCACGCCGCCCATATAGTAGTGGTCGTCGTCGAAAATCACGACTGGACCGGTAACGGGAGCACCACCCATCACGTCGTCGGGTGTCAGGATGTTGGGATGACCAAGTCCGGCGATCGGATGATGGTGGCGATAGCCGACGCCGTCGCGGCGCCAGACGGCGCCCGTCGCCACCACCACATGCGCGAAGCCGAACTCCAGCACCTGCTCGGCCGTGAGCGTGCTGTTGCGGAACATCTCGACATTGGGCAGGCGTTGCAGCTGGCCGAGCCGATAGTCGCGCACGCGCGCCCAGCTCGACAGGCCCGGCAGCCGGCTCTCGCGCGTCACCCGGCCGCCCGGTTCGTTGGCGGCCTCGGCCAGCGCCACTTCATAGCCGCGCTTGCCGAGGGCGACGGCGCATTCGAGGCCGGCTGGGCCGGCGCCGACGACCAGGACCTTGGCCGCGCTCTTCGCCGGGGCGATCCGCTCCGGATGCCAGCCGCGGCGCCACTCCTCGCCCATGGTCGGGTTCTGGGTGCAGCGGATCGGCACGCCCTCGTTGTTGGCGGAGCGGCAGATGTTGCAGCCGATGCATTCGCGGATCTCGTCGGCGCGGCCCTCCGCGATCTTGCGCGGCAGGAAGGGATCGGCGATCGACGGCCGGGCGGCACCGATGAGATCGAGCACGCCCTTGCGGATCTGCGCCGCCATCGCATCGGGCGAGGTGAAGCGACCGACGCCGACGACCGGCTTGCTCGTCGCCTGCTTGACGAAGCCGACATAGCGCGCTTGGTGGCCTTCCTCCGAGAACCGCGCGCTCATGGAATCATTGTCGACGTCGCTGATGTTGACGTCCCAGAGATCGGGCAGCTCGGCCAGCATAGCGAGGACGTCGCGGCCTTCCCCTTCGGCGGTCACGCCCTGGTCGCCCAACAGTTCATCGACGGCGAGCCGCACGGCCACGGCACAGCGGTCGCCGACCGCCGATTTCGTGTCCTCGATCATCTCGCGCAGCAGGCGCACGCGGTTCTCCAGTACGCCGCCATACTCGTCGCTGCGCTGGTTGTAGCGGCGGGCGATGAACTGGAAGGGCAGGTAGCCGTGGCCGGCATAGACATAGACGATGTCGAAGCCGGCCGCCTGCGCCCGCTTCGCCGCCGCCACCTGCCAGCGCCGGAGATCCCGGATGTCGCTCGCATCCATCGCCCGGCTTTGCACGGGATGCACGAAGTGCAGCGGCAGGCCCGAGGGTGACAGCGGCGCTTCCCGGCTCGTGCGGTTCACCGCATGATGTCCGCCGTGCCACAGCTCAACGCCCGCGAGCGCGCCGTGGCGGTGCACGGCCTCGGTCATCTTGGCCTGCACGCGCACGTCATCCTCGTCCCACAGTGTGGCGAAGGCGTAGGGGCCGTCGTCCGAGGTGGGATGGATCGAGCAATATTCGGTGCAGACCACGCCCCAGCCGCCCTCCGCCTTCACCTCGCGCATGGCCGCCAGGGTCTGCGGCAACGCATAGCCCATGCCCGAGCAATGCGGCACCTGATAGAACCGGTTTCGCGCCGTCACCGGCCCGATGCGGACCGGCTCGAACAGGATGTCATAGCGCGGATCGCGCGGCACGAACGGCCCCTCCGGACTGCTCCTCAGGCTATCGAGGAGCGATCAAGCCAACTTTCTTGAAACCGTCACGCCGTGACGCGGAACAGCCGGGTGTTGCATGTCCCTCCTGCGTCCTTCGACAGGCTCAGGATGAGGACGAATCCTGGTGGCACGAAGAGAGATCCTCATCCTGAGCCTGTCGAAGGACGCACGTCGCCTATCCCACTCGGTCACGTCTTCAGCTCCGGCAGGTCCTTGTACAGCTCCAGGGCCTCCGGGTTAGCGAGGGCTTCGCGGTTCTTGACCGGGCGGCCATTGACGATGTTGCGGACGGCGAGCTCGACGATCTTGCCGCTCCGGGTGCGAGGGACATCGGCGACCCCCACGATCTTAGCCGGTACATGCCGGGGCGTGGTGTTGGAGCGGATCTGGTTCTTGATCTTCTGGATGAGCGGATCGTCGAGTGCGAGGCCGGGGCTCAGGCGCACGAACAGCACGATGCGCGTATCGCCCTGCCACTCCTGGTCGATGACCAGGCTCTCCTGCACCTCCGGCAATTGCTCCACCTGCCGGTAGATCTCGGCCGTGCCGATGCGCACGCCGCCGGGATTGAGCGTGGCGTCGGAGCGGCCGTAGACGATGACCCCGTCGTGCTCGGTCAGCTCGATGTAGTCGCCGTGGCACCAGACGTTAGGGAACTTGTCGAAATAGGCGGCGCGATAGCGCTCGCCATCCTCGTCGTCCCAGAAGCCGATGGGCATTGAGGGAAACGGCAAGGTGCAGACCAGCTCGCCCTTCTGTCCGCGCCGGGAACGGCCGTCTTCGTCCCAGACCTCGACGGCCATGCCGAGGCCACGCGTCTGGATCTCCCCGCGCCACACCGGACCGATCGGATTGCCGAGCACGAAGCAGGAGATGATGTCGGTGCCGCCGGAAATGGAGGACAGGCAGACGTCTTTCTTTATTGCATCATAGACGTAGTCGAAGCTTTCAGGCACCAGCGGCGAGCCGGTCGAGGCGATCGTGCGCAAGGCGGACAGATCGTGCGTCTCGATCGGCCGGAGGCCGGCCTTGTTGCAGGCATCGATGAATTTCGCGGAGGTGCCGAAGAACGTGCAGCGCTCGTCCCGAGCGAAATCGAACAGGATGTTGCCGTCGGGGTGAAAGGGCGAGCCGTCATAGAGCAGCAGCGTCGCCTCCGAGGCCAGGCCGGAGATCAGCCAGTTCCACATCATCCAGCCGCAGGTGGTGAAATAGAGCATGCGGTCACCGGCCTGGATGTCGGAATGCAGCCGGTGCTCCTTCAGATGCTGGAGGATCGTGCCGCCGGCGCCATGCACGATGCATTTCGGCACACCGGTCGTGCCCGACGAGAACATGATGAACAGCGGGTGGTTGAAGGGCAGCGCGGCGAAGGGGATGTCGCGCGGCGGGTACTTGTCGATCAGCTCCGGCAGCATCACCGCACCGGAGACCTCCGATAGGTCCGGTGCGTCGCGCGTGTAGGGGAAGACGATGGCGCGCTCCACCGTCGGCAGCTCGGGCAGGAACTCGGCGACGCGGGCGAGCGAGTCGTGCGTCTTGCCGTTGTAATAGTAGCCGTCGGCGGTGAACAGCAGGCGCGGTCCGATCTGACCGAAGCGGTCGACGACGCCGCGCGGGCCGAAATCGGGCGAGCAAGACGACCAGATGGCGCCGATGCTTGCGGTCGCCAGCATGGCGATCACCGTCTCCGGCATGTTCGGGACATAGCCGGCGATGCGATCGCCCGGCTGGATGCCCATACCCAGCAGCGCCTGGACGAGCTGCGAGACCCGATCGTAGAGCTGATCGCGGGTGAGGCGGCGCTTGACCTTGTCCTCGCCCCAGAAGACGAGCGCCTCGGTCTCGTCGCGGCGGCGCAGCAGGTTCTCGGCGTAGTTGAGCCGCGCCTGCGGGAAGAACTGGGCGCCGGGCATGCGATCGCGGTGACGCAGCACGGTGTCGCCCTGGCTGTCCGCGATGACGCCGCAGAACGACCACACCGACTGCCAGAACTGTTCGGGCTGTGCGACCGACCAGCCATAGAGGTCGCGATAGCTGCCAAGGGCGGTGTTCCAGCGCTCGCCCGCCGCGGCCATGAACCGCGTCAGATTGGCGGCGGCGATCCGGTCACGGCCAGGCCGCCAGAGCGGTTCGTTCGCCGATGCGGTCATTCCCGTCCTCCCTGCCGCCTGTCGCCCTTACGCGGCGCGGCCCGATCGAACATGCGTACTCGCGGTGGCGTGGCCCGGTCAATCCCATCGCCGACGCGGCGCGCGCTCGCCTTCTGCATGCGCTGATCCAACCTCACAACCGCACCCTGGAGCCGCGCGGACGAACGCTCTACTGTGCGGCTTCAGTCATGTCGCTCCTGGACGGTTTCCGCACCCGCATTGCCGCGATGCCAACCCCGCTGATGGCCGCAGCGTGGATGGTCGGCGCGTCGCTGTTCTTCGCCGGCCTCAGCGGCGTCATCCGCCATCTCGGGCAGGAGATGCATCCGTTCGAGGTGGCGTTCTTCCGCAACTTCTTCGGGCTGGTGGTGATGCTGCCATGGCTGTGGCGCATCGGCTTCGGCGTGCTCAAGACCAACCGCCTGAACCTTTACCTTTCGCGATCGGCCCTCAGCCTGCTCTCCATGCTCTGCTGGTTCACGGCCCTGCCGATGCTGCCGTTCGAACAAGCCGTCGCCCTCAGCTTCACGGCGCCGCTGTTCGCCACCATCTGCGCGGCGCTGATCCTGCACGAGATCGTCCGCGCCCGGCGCTGGGCGGCGACCATCGTCGGCTTCATCGGCGTCCTCATCATCGTCCGCCCGGATGCGGCCGGCATCGGCCCGGGTGGCGGCCTCGAAGACGCCTTCGCCGTGGGCGCGAGTCTCGCCATCCTGTCGGCCCTGACCTCGGCCGTGCTGACCATCATCGTCAAGAACCTGGCGCAGACCGAGCCAAGCGATGCGATCGTGACTTACATGGTGCTGCTGCTGACGCCGATGTCGCTGGCGCCGGCGGTGTTCGTCTGGCAGTGGCCGACCGCCGGCCAATGGCCGTGGCTGGTCACCTTGGGCGTCCTCGGCAGCCTCGGCCACATGTGCTACATGCGGGCTTTCGCCATCGCCGACGCCTCGGCCGTGATGCCCTACGACTACACGCGGCTGCTGTTCGCCGCGGCCATCGGCTATCTCGCCTTCGCCGAGGTGCCGGACCTCTGGACCTGGATCGGCGCCGCGGTGATCGCGTCCTCCGCCATCTATATCGCTCATCGAGAGACGGTCCGGCGGCAATCCACGGCGACGCAGGCCGCGGCCGGCGCCGGCAGCACGACCGTGACGCCGGTCGACGCGGCCGCGGGCGACAAGAGCCGTCCGCCGTGACCAATGCCGGCACGGCGCGGATCAGGGCGCGCTGGCTGGAGCTGTCGGGCAACAGCCGCGGCGCCCTCTGGATGATCGCCTCCGGCCTCGGCTTCTCGATCATGGCGGTCGGCATCAAGCTGCTCGGCCACCGGCTGGACAGCTTTCAGATCGCCTTCTTCCGGGTAGTGATCGGCTTCGTCGCCATCCTGCCCTTCCTCGCCGGCGCGCCGCTGGCGCAGCTCAAGACGCGACATCTGCATGTGCATGCGGTGCGCGGCGTGTTCGGACTCGCCGCGATGTATTGCAGCTACTACGCCATCGCCCGCATGCCGCTGGCCGACTACACGGCGCTCTCCTTCACCAAGCCGCTGTTCGCCACGCTCCTCGCCATCCTCATCCTCGGCGAGATCGTCCGCTGGCGGCGCTGGACGGCCACGCTGCTCGGCTTCGTCGGCGTGCTCGTCATGGTGCGGCCGGGCGCCGGCGCGTTCCAGCCGGCGGCGCTGGCGACCCTGGCTGACGCCTTCTCGATCGCGTTCCTGATCACGCTGGTGAAGCGGCTGCCGGCGCGAGAGACGGCGCTGGGGATGCTGTTCTATTTCGGCGTCTTCGCGACGGCGCTGTCGATCGGCCCGGCGATCGTCACCTGGCAATGGCCGACGCTCGGCGAGTGGATTCTGCTGATCGGCGTCGGCGTCCTGGGGGCGCTGTCGCAGTCCTTCTGGATCCGCTCGTTCCGTGCCGGCGAGGCCTCGGTGGTGGCGCCGTTCGACTACCTGCGCCTGCCGATCGCGGCGACCATCGGATTCATCGGCTTTACCGAGCTGCCGACCCTCTGGACCTTCGTCGGCGCCGGCGTGATCGTCACCAGCACGCTCTACATCGCTCACCGCGAAGCGCAGCTGCGCAAGCGGCCGGCGCCCGAGTCCGAACCCGCCGTCCCGGGCGAAGAGCGCTGACCAGGACCGGGCGCGGCGGGGGGGGGGCCGCGCAGGAGGCCGTCCGGCAGGGGGTCGCGAAAAAGCGACGATGGACCCCATGTCCAGCGGAGGCGAAGAGCGTTGAACCGCAAAGACGCAAAGACGCGCGAAGAGACCGAGCGGACACGAGACCTCTGCGTCTTTGCGGTTCCGTTTTTGGCCGATGGACCCCATGCCAAGCGGAGAATGAGAGATGGAGCCGGCGTAGGGGCGAGCGGCGCTCGCCCTCGTGCCGAAGACCGGCTTACCGGGTCCTGGTCCGACCGGTGGGCGAGCGCCGCTCGCCCCTACACCCGCGAAATCGAGCGATGGACCCCATGTCCAGCGGGAGCAACCCGTAGGGGCGCCCCCGTGTAGGCGCCCTTTCGCCGATGGGGCGACCACATGGGGGTCGCCCCTACAATGTCGATTCCGAGCGACCCACCCCATGTCCAGCGGAAACCAGGCCCTCGCGAAGTGCCCCGGACGACAAAACAAAGTTTACGCATAGGTCAGCATAGGTGACGTAGTTCTCCGAATCTGAGGAACGAGCCCATGTAAAGGAAGTTAACGGGGGGCTTGGCTTGGTCTTCCGGCGGCGGGTCGTGAGGGGGATTTCGGCGCTTCTGGTGGAAAGGCCGTTGGCGATTTCTGATCCACGATGTCAAACAACGAGCCGGCGCAGGAATACCCCGCCGGCAATTCGAACATTATAGGAACACAATCGAAAAAGTCAAGATTCGATACGTGTAACTGCCCGGGCGCCGAGGTGGCGACGCAAGAGGATCAGGCGGTCGTTGCCCCAAAACATCTTGCCATCGACGACGAAGCTCGGCACGCCGAAGACGCCGGCCGCCAGCGCATCGACGATCGTGCGCTCGTGACGCCGCGCGGTTTCCGGATCATCGATCAGGCGAATGAGGTCCTGGCCATCGAGACCTGCCGCGTCGGCGAGACGCGCCAGACCGGCGTCATCGGTCGGTGCAACGCCTGCGCCGAACACGGCGTCGAAGAGGCGCTTGCTGAACGCGACCACGCGGCCCAGGCGGTCTGCCGCCACGGCTGCATGCGCATAGCGCCGCCAATCAAGGGCGCGCCAATCGGGATCATGGAACGGAATGCCGTAGAGTTCCGCCCAGCGGGAGACATCGCGGGTTCGATAGTCCGGTGCATACTGGCCGGACGGCGGCGCGCCTTCGAATGGGTTCACGCCGCGCCGTTTCATCAGCTCGGTGCTGTAGAGCGGCCGCCAGCGCACGGACGCGCCGGTGTCCTGCTGGAGTTGGTCCATCTGGCTTGCCGCCAGATAGGAATAGCGGCTGCCGATGCCGTAGAAGAAATCGACGGCCTTTCCCATCGTGCCGTACTCCTTGCCGATGGACGACTATGCGCGGCAGCAGCGTCGACGCAACTGCGGACTCCGCGTGATCGGTGGTGGCGGCGAGACGGGCGAGCGCCGCTCGCCCCTACAGTGGATGGACCGTGTTAGACGCCGCTGGTCGCGGTCTCGCCGGACATGCGGTTGATCGCGGTTTTCGCCTGGGCGCGGTGGCGGTCCTTGATGTGGGGGGCGACGGTGCGGATGGCGGCGTAGAGCACCGCGGCGTCGTCGGTGAAGCCGAGCCAGGCGACGACATCCGGCACCAGATCGATCGGCAGGACGAAGTAGGCGAGGGCCCCGAACAGCACCGCCTTCACCTGCAGGGGCGTCGCCGGGTCAAGGGCACAGTAGTAACCGGCCACGGCGTCCTCGACGAAGGGCACGCGGCGGACATGCCGGCGCAGCTTGCTCCAGAAGCTGCGTTCGACCCTGGCCTGGTCGCGCTTCAGCTTGTCGGGATCATAAGGAACGAGGTCACGGCCCATGGCGCTATGGATATGGGCGGACGGGTCGCGGCTTCAATAGCCGGAGCGTCGCCACGCCCGGATCGATCTGCTAAGAACCGGCCAGCGGAGACCAACGGAGAGAATGGGTATGGAGATCAAGGGTCAGGCGGCGCTCGTCACCGGCGCCGGATCGGGCATCGGCGCCGACGTGGCGCGGCATCTGGCGAAGGCCGGCGCCAAGGTCGCGGTGCTCGACCTCAACGTCGAAGGCGCGGCGGCCGTGGCGAAGGAGATCGGCGGATTCGCCGTTCCTTGCGATATCAGTGATGCCGCCAGCGGCGAGGCGGCTGTGACCCAGGCGCGGGCGGCCCATGGTCCCGCGCGCATTCTGGTCAATGTCGCGGGCATCCTCATTCCCGGCCGTATCCTCGGCAAGGACGGGTCGTTGCCGCTCGACAAGTTCAAAAAGGTCATCGACGTCAACCTCGTCGGCACCTTCAACATGATGCGGCTGGCCGCCGCCGACATGTGCGGGCTGCCGCCGCTGGCCGACGGCGAGCGCGGCGTCATCATCTCGACCTCGTCGGTCGCCGCCTACGAGGGGCAGATCGGCCAGGCCGCCTATGCCGCATCGAAGGCCGGCATCATCGGCCTCACCCTGCCGGCGGCGCGCGACCTGGCGCGTAGCGGCATCCGTGTGCTCGCCATCGCGCCGGGCCTGATCGCCACGCCGATGATGCTCAACCTGCCGCCCGACATCCAGAAGGCGCTGGGCGATTCCGTGCCGTTCCCGCAGCGCCTCGGCCATGCCGCGGAGGTGTCGCGGCTGGTGTTGCACATGATCGAGAACACGCTGCTGAACGGCGAGGTCGTGCGCCTCGACGGCGCCCTCCGGCTGGCGCCGAAGTGAGCAGGAGGTTGCCATCGGGCATCGGCGTGAGGTCGTCCCGAAGATTTCGGCCGACCGAAACCGATCACTGACAACTACAAACTGAATTGTCGATGCCTTTCACCATACCGCCGACGCTCGCAGACATAGAATCCATCGCCGAGACGGCCTATGCCGGCATCCCGCGGGCGCTGACGCGATACGTCGACAATGTCGTGATTCGCGTCGTCGACTTCCCCGACGACGAGACGATGGAGGAGATGGGCTGTGAGACGCCGTTCGACCTCCTCGGCCTCTATCGCGGGGTCGATCTGTCGCACAAAAGCGTCGCCGACGTAGTCATGGACGTCGACATGATCTTCCTCTATCGCCGGCCGCTGCTCGACTACTGGTGCGAGACCGGCGAGAATCTGACGCATCTGGTGCGCCACGTGCTGATCCACGAGATCGGCCACCACTTCGGCCTCTCCGACGACGACATGGAACGGATCGAGCGTCAGGCAGACAACGCGTAGCGGTTCGCCGCGCGCCCGTGGGCGGGCGAAGCCCGCCCTACAGAAGTTTCCGCACGCGGCCGCGCAAATCAGGCAGCAACTCTGTCTCGAACCAGGGATTGCGCCTGAGCCAGGCGGTGTTGCGCCAGCTCGGGTGCGGCAAAGGGATGAACCGGGAAGCGTGATCGCGCCACGCGCGCACCGTGTCGGTCATGCTCCCCGGACTCTCGCCCCTCAAGTAGTAGACTTGCGCATAGCCGCCGACGAGCAACGTCAGCTCGACGCGCGGCAGATGCGCCAGCACGCGCGCCTGCCAGAGCGGCGCACATTCCTTGCGCGGCGGCCGGTCGCCGCCATGCGCGTCGACACCGGGATAGCAGAAGCCCATCGGCACGATGGCGATGCGCGTCTCGTCGTAGAAGGCCTCGCGATCGAGCTGCAGCCAGTCGCGCAGGCGGTCGCCGCTTCGGTCGTTCCAGGGAATGCCGCTCTCGTGCACCTTGGTGCCCGGCGCCTGGCCGATGATGAGGAGCCGCGCGCTCGATCTCGCTCGCAGCACGGGCCGCGGTCCGAGCGGCAGATGCGCGGCACAGACCCGGCAGGCGCGGATCTCGCGCAGCAGTGCGCTCAGGCGGCGATCGCTCATGCCGCGAGCAGATCCGCGATAAAGCGCGGCACGACCTCCGTCGCCGGACCGTAGCGGCGCTCGGCGAACAGGCTATGGCCGTCCGACGGCTCCAGGTTCAATTCCACGGTACGAGCGCCGGCCGCGCGCGCCTCCTGCACGAAGCCGGCAGCGGGATAAACGCTGCCGGAGGTGCCGATGGAGACGAACAGGTCGCATGCGGCGAGCGCCGAATAGATGCGGTCCATCTCCAGCGGCATCTCGCCGAACCAGACGACATGCGGGCGGAGCCGACCACGCGCGCCGCAGCAAGGCGATCTGGCATCAGCGTCTATATCGTCGCGCCACTCCCGCACCTCTTCGCAGCGGCCACAGCGCGCCTTGAGCAGTTCGCCATGCATGTGAATCATGTTGCGGCTGCCGGCCCGGTCATGCAAGTCGTCGATGTTCTGAGTGACGAGCAGAACCTCGCCCGGAAAGCGCCGCTCCAGATCGGCCAAGGCGCGGTGCGCGACGTTCGGCGTCACGTTGCCGTTGCACAGACTGCGCCGCCGGGCGTTGTAGAACGCCTGCACCCGCGCGGGATCGCGCGCAAACGCCTCCGGCGTCGCCACGTCTTCCAGCCGCACCTTGGCCCAGATGCCGTCGGCATCGCGAAAGGTGTCGAGGCCCGACTCCTTCGAGATGCCGGCGCCGGTAAGGACGACGATGCGCTCGGGGCGCACGGATGTCATGGGCCTTGCAGACGCGTTAGCGCGTAACTGTTCTCCGCCCGGTAGATCGAACCCTCGCCGCCGGTGAAACTCTGATAGAGCGTGAAGTGCGTGACCTCGAAGGACGGCGTACGGAACAGGTTGTTGTGGGCGAGATAGTCCTGCAGCTTCGCGGTCGGCGGCGCCGATTTCGGTCGCGCCAACGTGATGTGGGGGCTGAACTTCTGCCCCTCCGGCGGCAAGCCGGCGCGCACCACGGCCGATTCCACCTTGTCGCGCAGATGCTGGAGCGCCGGAAGCTTCTCGACCCCGGCCCAGATCACCCGCACGTGGCCCCCGTTGCCGAAATGGCCGACGCCGCCGAGGCTCAGCGCGAATCGCGGCGCCCGCACGCCGGCAAGCGATGCGTCGATGTCCTGCATGACGCCGCCGTCGACCTCGCCGATGAAACGTAGGGTGATGTGGAAATTCTCCGCCGGCACCCAGCGCACGTTCGGCAGCCCCAAGCACATCAGGCTCAGCTGGAAACGGATGTCCTCAGGAAGAGCGATGCCGACGAACAGACGCATGGCGGCGTAGGGTATGGCGGGCGACCGGCCTCCAACAGAACCGGCGTTCCCTTCACATAATACTGATCGCCCGGCTTGTCATGCACGGATCGTGCAGGCCTCCGGCTTGGGGGTGCATATCGGGCGAAAGGTCGGGCAGCCCCCGCAAGCCGGGTCGCGCCGGACCTCACGGGCAGGGATAGGTGTGCAGCTTGTGGATCGCTTCCAGTCCGTCCAGCACGTCCTGCGACAGCGTCAGGTCGATGCTGTCGATGTTGGCCGTCAGCTGCGGCAGAGTCGTGGCGCCGATGATGGCCGCCGTCGTGAACGGTCGCCCCGTGACGAAGGCGAGCGCCATCTGCGCGGGATCGAGCCCATGCTCGCGCGCCAGCTTCGCGTAGGTCGTGGTGGCGGCGACGCCCGAGGGCGTGCGGTAGCGCTTGAAATGCTTGTACAGGGTCAGCCGCGCGCCCGCCGGCGCGGCGCCGTCCTCGTACTTGCCGGACAGCACGCCCATGCCGAGCGGCGAGTAAGCCAGCAGCCCGCAATCTTCCCGCGCCGCGACCTCGGCCAGCCCGACCTCGAAGCTGCGGTTGAGCAGGCTGTAAGGATTCTGGATGCTGACCATGCGTGGCCCCTTGCCGGCATCGGCCAGCGCCAGGTAGCGCATGGCACCCCAGGCGCTCTCGTTGGAGAGGCCGACCTGCCGCGCGCGGCCGCTCTTCACCACCTCCGCGAGCACCTCCAGCGTCTCCTCGAGCGGCGTGCCGTCATCGTGATCCGCGGGCGCGTAGCCGAGCTGGCCGAACAGGTTGGTGTCGCGCTCGGCCCAGTGCAGCTGATAGAGATCGACATAATCAGTCCGCAGGCGCTTCAGGCTGGCATCGAGCGCGGCCATGATATGCGTCCGGTTGAGCTTCGGCTTGCCGTCGCGGACATAGGTGAAGCGCTCGTCCGGCCCGGCCACCTTGGTCGCCAGCACGACCTTGTCGCGCCCGCCCCGCGCCTTGAACCAGTTGCCGATGATCTCCTCGGTGCGGCCGTAGGTCTCCTTGCGCGGCGGCACGGGGTACATCTCCGCGGCGTCCCAGAAATTGACGCCGCGGTCGAGCGCGTAGTCCATCTGCGCAAACGCCTGCTCCTGCGTGTTCTGCTCGCCCCAGGTCATCGTGCCCAGGCAGATGGCGCTCACCTCGATGTCCGTGCGGCCGAGCCGGCGGTATTGCATTTGGCCCCCTATTCTTCCTTCCGATGAGATGACGGGAATGTGTCCCTATACGCTTCATGTTCTGACGAGCAGGGCGTCGCCCGCTCACGTTCGAGCCGCCGCCGTACCGCCTTCTACAAGAAAAGCGCCAGCACGCCGGTATAGCCATAGAGGCGGTCGTTGCAGATCTCGCCATTGCCGAAGAAGCCGACCAGCGGAAAGTCCCCGAGCGAGTCGCGGATGCATTTCAGTTCCTGGGAATCGTCGCCGAACAGGTTGGGGCCGCGGGCGACGCAGCTGAAATAGATGCCACCCTGGATCGGCCGGCCGGCGGCGCGCCGGCCGAGGCCGCCGAGCATGCGCTTCAGGTCCAACTCGGCGCTGTCGCGGTCGCGGCGCGTGAACATGATGCGGTCGCCCGTTTCGACCTGCGCGCCGATCTCCAGCCAGCCCTTGCCCGGATCGATGCCCGTGAGGTTGCGCACGAGATAGTCACCGGTATCGGAGCCGGCGACCGGCAGGGCGGCGTAGATGTAGCCGCCGACCCGACGCAGGTCGCGCGCGAGCACGTCGCCGATGTCCTGCTTGAAGGCCTCAAGCGCCGGCCGGCCGTCGATTGCCTCGATGATGTTCTCGTCGGCATCGGTGATGGTGCGCACCGGGCCGATGGGCGAACAGCCCTGGGTGAGCCCAGCCGCGACGGCGACGGCGCCGCCGAACAGGACGCCGGAGACGCCGCCTTCGACGATGCGATCGGCGATCTGCGGGTGTACGGTGCGCGACGAGGTGAGGCCGCCGACGAAGTACAGACCCAGCTCCTCGGCCATGCCGGCGATAATATCGGCAGCCAGCGGATTGCGCGGATCGCCATGGACGAGGCCGACCAGCGGCCGGGCCGCATCGAGCCAGCCGCCATATTGCGTGCGGAACGGCCCGAGGCCGCCATGCACCGGCTCGAAGACGCGATAGGACTCCGCCGGCAGCGCCGCCGTCATGACCGCCATGGCCGGCCGGTCGAAATACTCCGCGCACCCGCCGGCGCCGTCATTCCCGGCGACGCCGATGCCGGCGGTGCCGACCCAGTCGGCGATGCCGGTGTGGCCGCGCAGCCGATCCAGGATCGCTTCCAAATGGCCGACCAGCAGGTCCGTGACGTAGAGGAAGCCCAGATTCGCGTCGCCCGGCCGCGGCTCCAATTGCCTCAGGCAGGAATCGACCGCCTGGCGCCAATCCTCATGGGTGACATGCGCGCTGCGGAAGCGCCCGGTCATGAGGCGCTCGCCCGGCCATCGAGGCGATCGATCGCCTGCAGCACATAGGGGAGCATGCGCTCGACGATCACCTTGACGCCGGCGGCGTTGGGGTGGATGCCGTCTTCCTGGTTGAGGCCGGGGTCCATGACAACGCCATCGAGGATGAACGGGTAGAACACCACCTTATGGCGCTCCGCCACGTCGCGGAAGACCGCATTGAAGGCCGCGGCATAGTCCGCGCCCAGGTTGGGCGGCGCCAACATGCCGGCGATCAGCACACCGCGCTTCTCCGCCTGCAGACGGGAGACGATCGCATCGAGATTGGCCTCCGTCGCCTGCGGGTCGAGGCCGCGCAACGCGTCGTTACCGCCGAGATCGACGATGACGAGATCGGGATCGTCGGCCAGCGCCCAGTCGAGCCGCGCCAGGCCGCCCGCCGAGGTTTCGCCGGAGACGCCGCTGTTGATGACCGTGGCCTCGATGCCGCGCGCGCGCAGCGCCTTCTCGAGCTGGACCGGCAGCGTGTCCGCCGCCTCCAGCCCGTAGCCGGCGACGATGCTGGCGCCGAAGGCCAGGATGCGGATCGGCCGCGCCTCGGCGTTAACGGATGCCGACAGGCAGAACAGCAAGGCAATGGCCGCCACGGCGTTGACACAAACGCGTGCCACGCCATATCCGGGAGAGCGACCCGGACCACGCCGCGTTTCCCCGCGAGGCAGCAGACGGATGAATGACCGGACAGGGCGCGATAACGCGCCGGCCAACGGCTGGATGGTTCGTCTCGAGGACATCCATCTAAAACTGGCGAGCGCGGCGGGCGAGGTCAACATCCTGCGCGGCCTCGATCTTCAGGTCGGCACCGGCGAGACCGTGAGCATCGTCGGCCCCTCCGGCTCCGGCAAGTCGACGATGATGATGGTGATCGCCGGCCTCGAGCGGCCGACCGCGGGCCGCGTCGCCATCGCCGGCCAGGAGCTGGGCGGGCTCGGCGAGGATGCGCTGGCGCTGTTCCGCCGCGATCGCATCGGCATCGTCTTCCAAGACTTCCATCTCATCCCGACCATGACCGCGCTGGAGAACGTCGCCGTGCCGCTGGAGCTGGGGGGCCGGGGCGACGCCTTCGAATGCGCCGAGGCCGAGCTCAAGGCCGTCGGCCTGGGCCACCGACTCGGCCACTATCCGGGCCAGCTCTCCGGCGGCGAGCAGCAGCGCGTGGCGCTAGCGCGCGCCTTCGTCGTCGCGCCGCGCCTGCTGCTGGCCGACGAGCCGACCGGCAACCTCGACGGCGAGACTGGACGCCACATCATCGACCTGATGTTCGCGCTGCGCGCCGAGCGCGGCACCACCCTGCTCCTCATCACGCACGACCCGGTCATCGCCGCGCGCTGCGCGCGCGTCGTCCGCCTGGTCGACGGCAGGATCGTCGATGGCGCAGGGTGACGCAGCACTGGCGCCGACCACGGCCTTGCCGCGGTCGGGGACTGCGAATGCCCACAAGGCCGGCTGGCCGCTGGCCCTGCGCCTCGCCCGCCGCGAGCTGCGCGGCGGACTCAAAGGTTTCCGCATCTTCCTGGCCTGCCTGCTGCTGGGAGTCGGCATCATCGCGGCGGCCGGCTCCGTCGCCTCGTCGGTGCGCGGCGGCATCGCAGCGGACGCGCAGAAGATTCTCGGCGGCGACGTGGAGCTGCGCCTGCTCTATCGACCGGCCACGCCGGAGCAGGTCGGCTTCTTCGAACGCAGCGGCGCCGTCTCCGCTATCCGCGAAATGCGCGCCATGGCGCGGCCTATCGCCGGCGACGCGCGTGCCCTGGTCGAGTTGAAGGGCGTCGATGGCGGCTATCCGCTTTATGGCGACGTCGAACTGCAGCCGGCCTTGCCCCTGGCCGACGCGCTGGCCCGGCGCGACGGGCGCTGGGGCGCCGTCGCCGACCCCAACCTGCGCGAGCGGCTCGGACTCGAGGTCGGCGACCGTATCCGCGTCGGCGAGGCCGAGTACGAGCTTCGCGCCGACCTGGCGCGCGAACCGGACCGTGGGACCGGCGTCTTCATCCTCGGTCCACGCCTGATGGTTGCCGATGCGAGCCTGGAGGCGACCGGCCTCGTACAGCCTGGCAGCCTCATCTATCACGCCTATCGCATCCGGCTGCCGGCCGGCGCCGATGCCGCCGCCTGGCGCGACGATCTCAAATCCCGCTTCCCGGAGGCGGTCTGGCGCGTGCGCGGCTTGAACGACGCGGCCGCCGGCGTACGGCGCTTCATCAACCGCACCGCGATGTTCCTGACCCTGGTCGGGCTGGCGGCTCTGCTGGTCGGCGGCGTCGGCGTGAGCACGGCGGTGCGCAGCTATCTCGACAGCAAGACCGCGACGATCGCCACGCTGAAGTGTCTCGGCGCACCGGGCGCGCTGGTGTTCCGCACCTACCTGCTGCTCATCCTCGTGCTCGCCTGCGGCGGCGTCGCCGCCGGCCTCGTCATCGGCGCCGCGGTGCCGCCGCTTGTCGGCGGCCTGTTGGCCAAGCAGATGACCGTCGAGCCGCAGATCGCGATCTTTCCCCGGCCGCTGGTCGTCGCTGCGGCGTTCGGCCTGCTGACGGCGGTCGGCTTCTCCCTGTGGCCCCTGGCGCGGGCGCGCGACGTGCGCGCCGTGCAGCTGTTCCGCGACCTGGTGCAGCATGCCGCCAGCCGCCCGCGACGAAGCGACCTGGCGGCGATCGGCCTGGTCGGCCTCGCCCTCGCCACCCTCGTGCTGGCCAGCGCCAGCGACCGCGGGCTGGCAGCCGGCTTCATCGTCGGCGCGATACTGGCGCTGCTGCTGTTCCGCGCCACGGCCATCGGCATTGCCGCGGCAGCCCGCCGCTGCCATCGCTTCAGCCTGCGCCGCCCGGCCCTGCGGCTGGCGCTGGCAAACCTCTATCGGCCGGGCGCGCCGACCGGCAGCGTGGTGCTGTCGCTCGGGCTCGGGCTGACGGTGCTGGTCGCCATCGCCCTGGTCGAAGGCAATATCGGCCGCGAGATCCGCGACACCATGCCGACATCGGCGCCCTCGTTCTTCTTCATCGACATCCAGCCTGACCAAACGGCCGAATTCGATGCGCTGGTCGACGGCTTCGGCGGCGTCGCCGACCTGCAGCGCGTACCGATGCTGCGCGGCCGCATCACCGCCATGAACGGCATCCCCGCGGACCGGCTGCGGCCCCAAGGCGACATGAACTGGATCCTGCAAGGCGATCGCGGCATCACCTGGTCGCGGACCATGCCGGAGGGCAGCGAGATCGTCGCCGGCGACTGGTGGCCGGACGACTATCGCGGTCCGCCGCTCGTCTCGCTCGACGACGACGTGTTCCGGGCCTTCGGGCTGAAGCTCGGCGACACCATCACCGTCAATGTGCTCGGACGCGAGATCATCGGAACGATCGCGAACACGCGCGAGTTCGAATGGTCGGCCCTGACCATCAATTTCGTCATGGTGTTCTCGCCGGGCCTCCTCGAGAGCGCGCCGCAGACCCACATCGCCACCGCGCGCATCGATACCGACCGGGAGATCGCGCTGCAGAAGGCGGTGGCCGACCGCTTCGCCAACATCTCGGCCATCCGGGTCAAGGATGCGCTGGAGACGGCCAGCCGCATCCTCGCCGCCGTCGGCGACGCCGTGCGGCTGACGGCATCCGTCACGTTCCTGGCCGGGATCCTGGTGCTCGGCGGCGCCATCGTCGCCGGTCACCATCGGCGGGTCTACGACGCCGTCGTCCTCAAGGTACTGGGGGCAACGCGCCTGGATGTCGCCCGCGCCTACCTGATCGAATACGGGCTGCTCGGCCTGGTTACGGGGGCGTTGGCCGCCGGGCTCGGCACGCTGGCCGCCTTTCTCTTCCAGACGCAGGTGCTCAACGGCGATTGGGTGTTCCTGCCCGGGACCCTGCTGGCGACAGCGCTGATCGGCACTGGCATTACCCTGGCTTTCGGCCTCGCCGGCACCGTATGGGCCTTGAGCCAGCCGGCGGCGCCCTTGTTGCGCAATGAGTAAACCATGTCTAACCGGTCGCTGGCACCGGTTGTTAAGATAATGTTGTTGTTCCTGTTTTTGCCCCGAATCCGCTTGACTCCCACCGCGCCTGTTCCAATATCACATCAGGTTCAACTCTTTTGACCCGAGGGAGAGCTATGGCCATCGGACCCGACCGTAGATATATGACCGCCGCCCAGGCTGATGCGGCCCAGATCGATGTCGGTCTGCGGCAGTACATGCTGCGCGTCTACCAGTACATGGCCGGCGGCCTGGCACTGACGGGCGCCGTGGCGCTCTATGTCGCCAACAGTCCGGCCGCGCTGAACGCAATCTTCGGCACGCCGCTCGCATGGGTGGTCATGCTGGCGCCGCTGGGGTTCGCGCTCATGTTCGGCTTCCGCATCCACAAGATGACTGCCGGCACGGCGCAGATGCTGTTCTGGGCATTCGCGGCCGTGATGGGGTTGTCCCTGTCGTTGATTTTCGTCCGATTCACTGGAGAATCGATCGCACGGACCTTCTTCATCACCGGCGGCACCTTCGCCGCCATGAGCCTCTATGGCTATACGACGAAGCGCGACCTGTCTGGCTTCGGTTCGTTCCTGTTCATGGGCCTGATCGGGCTGATCCTGGCGTCGGTGGTCAACATCTTCCTGGGATCGACCGCGCTGCAGTTCGCCATCTCCGTGATCGGCGTGCTGGTGTTCACCGGCCTCACCGCCTACGACACCCAGCGCATCAAGGAGATGTACGCCGAATATGATGCGGCCGACGTGGGCGTGAAGAAGGCCATCCTCGGCGCCTTCATGCTCTACCTCGACTTCATCAACCTGTTCGTCTACATGCTGCAGTTCCTGGGCGTCGCGCGCAGCGAATAGCGACAGGCTGCCCAATCCGCTCGGACGCGCCCGGGACCTCGCGGTCCCGGGCGTTTCGTTTGCGCGCGAGCGCCTTGCCGCGGCCGGACACCGGCCCTATGAATCAGCGGTCCGGCCATGCCCCTCACCTCCCACGCCCCCAGCGCGACAGACGCCGATCCGATCGACATCCGGTTCGTCGCCGTATCCAAGCGGTTCGGCGACATTGCCGCCGTCGACGGCGTGAGCTTCTCCATCGCCCGCGGCGCCTTCCATTCCTTCCTCGGGCCGTCGGGCTGCGGCAAGACCACGTCGCTGCGCCTGATCGCCGGCTTCGAGCAGCCGACCGCGGGAGACGTCGAGATCGGCGGCGCCTCGGTGGTGGGCATCCCGGCCTATCGGCGCCCGGTCAACATGGTGTTCCAGCACTACGCCCTGTTCCCGCACCTCGACGTCGCCGGCAACATCGGCTACGGCCTGAAGCAGCGCACGCCGCGGCCCGACAAGGCGGAAATCGCATGCCGCGTCGACGAGATGCTGGAGCTGGTGCGCCTGCGTGGCCTGCGGGGCCGCCGTGTCTGGGAACTGTCCGGCGGGCAGCAGCAGCGTGTCGCCCTGGCGCGGGCGCTGATCAACAGGCCGACGGTCCTACTGCTGGACGAGCCGCTGGCCGCCCTCGACCGCAAGCTGCGCCGGGACATGCAGATGGAGCTGCAGTCGTTGCAGCGCGAGGTCGGCATCACCTTTGTCCTGGTGACGCACGACCAAGAAGAGGCGCTGTCGATGAGCGACACCATCGCCATCATGCGCGAGGGCCGCATCGTCCAGATGGGCACCCCACGCGCGCTGTATGACTCCCCAGTCGACCGTTACGTCGCCGATTTCGTCGGCCAGTCGAATTTCTTCTCCGGCGACGTGGTCGCCGCCGATGGACTGGGCGCGACGATCCGCACCGCCGGCGGACTCACCCTGGCCGCGCCCTATGCCGCCGGCGGCCGGCCCCTGAACGGGCAGGCGCGGGCGGTGATCGCCGTGCGTCCGGAGGCGGTGCGGCTGTGGCAGGGCGGCGCGGCCATCGATGCCGCCGGCCTCGCCTGTACGGTCAAGGGCCGCATCCAAAACCGCATCTATCTCGGCGACCAGACGGAGTTCAGCATCGCCACGGCCGAGCTGGGCGACGTGCTGGCACGCGCCGGCCGCGATGCCAGCGTCGCCTCCGACGGACTTCTGCCTGGCAGTGAGGTCACGCTCGGCTGGCTCCGCGACCGTGGGCTGGCCCTGGCCGACAGCTGAACGTCCGGATAACATCGACATCATCACAATCACAAACGCACCAAGGGAGACATCAATGGACCTGCGGAGGGATTTCATCGACCAACTGTGGCGCTACAAGAACGGCTCCATCAGCCGTCGCCACTTCATGGGCGCGACCGGCCTCGGCGTGGCGACGGTCGCGCTTGCGGCGGCCATGCCGGAGCTGATGCCGCGGCGTGCCGTCGCCGGCGACATCGGCGACCGCGTCGGATTGTGCACTTGGCCCAGCTATCACGACGAGAACAATTTCAAGGCCTTCACCGAAGCGACCGGTGCGGCGGTCGAAGTCAGCGTCTTCGGCTCGAACGAAGAGATGATGGCGAAGCTGCAGGCCGGCGCCACCGGCTGGGACGTGATCGTGCCGACCAACTACACGATCCGCGACTATGTCTCGCAGAAGCTGTTCCAGCCGCTCGATCTAGCGCAGCTGCCGGCGCACGATCCGTCGGCGCACGATGCCCGCTTCACCGGCGAAGGCTCGGTCGACGGAACGGTCTATGCCGTGCCGAAGGACTGGGGCACCACCGGCTATGTCATCAACGCCGACCAGGTCACGGAGGACATGACGAGCTGGAAGCAGTTCTGGGACGTGACGATGACGACGCAGAGCGGCAAGGTCATGGTGCACGACTATCAGCTCACCACCATCGGCAACGCGCTCAAGTACTACGGCTATTCTTTCAACTCGGTCGATGCGAACGAGCTGGCCGAGGCCGAGAAGCTGTTGCTGCAGGCCAAGCCGCATCTGTTCGGCATCAACAGCGACTACAAGCCCAACCTCCTGGCCGGCGACGCCTCGATGTCCATCTGCTGGACCGGCGATGCGGTCCAGCTACGGCGCGAGAACCCCGCGTTCAAGTACATCATCGGCAAGGAAGGCGGCGAGATCTGGACCGATTTCTACGCCATCCCAGCCGACGCGCCGAACGCCAAGGGCGGCTATGCGCTGATCAACTATCTCGTCACCCCCGAGGTCAACGCCAAGGAGGTGCTGTTCCACGGCTATCCCTCGACGGATTCGCGGACCAACGCGTTGCTGCCGAAGGAGCTGCTGGCGGATCCGATCCTCTACCCGGCGCAGGATCTGCTGACCAACCTCGAGTTCGGCGCCACCGGCCTCATCACCAACGAGGACCGCGCCGAGCTGTTCGCGCGCTTCAAGTCCGCGTAGACCCGATTGCGACCACGCAGGGGCGACCGCCCGGTCGCCCCTGCATTTCACCCGCAGCGAAATGTCGGACAAGCGCGGCGAGACACGAGGCGGTCTGTGGACCACGGCGCTCCTGGCGCCCAGCACCTTCTGGTTCGCCGCGCTGCTGATCCTGCCGCTCGCCGTCATCCTCGTCTTCAGCTTCGGCGAACGGGCGCCGGCTGGCGGCTACCAGGCGGGATTCACGCTCGCCAACTACCTCAACCTCGGGGCGC
This sequence comes from Dongiaceae bacterium, assembly GCA_050180895.1. Lineage (GTDB taxonomy): Bacteria > Pseudomonadota > Alphaproteobacteria > Dongiales > Dongiaceae > JBGPEQ01. The sequence goes on along the minus strand of JBFXDS010000006.1, from coordinate 191,752 downwards.
GCTGGACGGCGTTCAAGAACACGTTGGTGCTGGCGCCGATCGGCACGCTGATCTGCCTGCTCGCCGCCTATCCGCTGGCCTATTTCCTGGCGGTCAAGGCAAGCAGCCGGACCAGAATGCTTCTGCTGATCCTGGTGATCGTGCCGTTCTGGACCAGCTTCCTGCTACGCACCTATGCCTGGATCTTCATCCTCGGCGCACGCGGCATCCCCAGCCTGCTGTCCGCCGCGGGCATCGACGATGTCCGGCTGATCAACACGCCCTTCGCCGTCCTCGTCGGCATCGTCTATGGCTACCTGCCGCTGATGGTGTTTCCCATCTATGTCAGCCTGGAGAAGCTGGACAAGCGGCTGCTCGAGGCCTCCAACGATCTCGGCGCCAGCCCCTGGCGCACCTTCCTGCAGGTCACGCTGCCGCTCTCGGCGCCGGGCATGATCACCGGCTGCATGCTCGTGTTCATCCTGCTGATGGGCGAGTACCTGATCCCGCAGCTGCTCGGCGGCGGCAAGGTCTTCTTCATCGGCAACGCGCTGGTTGACCTGTTCCTGCAGTCGCGCAACTGGCCGTTCGGCTCCGCCGTGGCGGTGACGCTCGTCGTCATCATGCTGGTGGTGATGACCGCCGGGCTCGCCGCCGTCCGCCGCTGGGCCGGCCAGCGCGACGTCTCCGTGATCTGAGGCGGCGATGCGGGTCTATGCGGCGCTGGTCTATCTGTTCCTCTATGCGCCGATCGGCACGCTCGTGCTGTTCTCCTTCAGCGCCGGCAGGCAGGCCAGCAGCTTCGAGGGTTTTTCCCTGGAATGGTACGGCAAGGCCGCCGGCAACCGCTTCGTCCTCGAAGCGCTCGGCACCAGCCTGTCGATCGCCGCGACCTCGGCGGTGCTGGCGGCCCTGTTCGGCACCATGGCCGCGCTGGCGCTGCAGCGCGTCTCCGGCCTGCCCCGCAAGCTCTATGACGGCGTGATCCACATCGCGCTGATGATCCCCGGCATCGTCATCGCCATCGCCACGCTGATCATGCTGGCGACGATCCTGCAGGGCGCGAACGAGCTGCTGCTCAGCCTCGCGCCCGGCGCGCGGCGGCTCCAGCTCGGCTACTGGTCGATCGTCGCCGCGCACACCCTGTTCAACATCTCGCTGGTGATCGTCATCGTGCGGGCGCGGCTCGCCGGCATGGACCGCTCGCTGATCGAGGCGTCGGCCGATCTCTACGCGACGCCCTGGGGCACCTTCCGGCAGGTCACGCTGCCGCTGATCCTGCCGGCCGTGATCGCCGGCGCGCTGCTCAGCTTCACCTTCAGCTTCGACGACTACATCATCGCCAGCTTCGTCAACGGCAGTGAGGTCACGCTGCCGCTCTTCATCTTCAACTCGATCCGCCGAGGGCTGACGCCCGAGGTCAACGCCATCGCCACGGTGGTGATGGCCAGCTCGCTGGTGCTGCTGATCGGCGCCCAGTTCCTGCTGCGCCGGCGCGCAGCCTAACGACCGTCCTCAGGGCACCGTCTCGAGCACCCGCGTTTCAGGTACGGCCGCAGCCGCCGAGCGCCGGGCCGCATCGATCTGCGGCAGGTGCTGGGCACCCCAGCTGCACAAGATGGAGAGCGGTGTCATCAGGCTTTCACCGAGGTCGGTCAGGCTGTACTCCGTGTGCGGCGGCACGACCGGATAGACGGTCCGCCGAATCAGGCCGTCGCGCTGCAGCCGCCGCAATGTCTGCGACAGCATCTTGCGGCTGACGCCGTCGCAACGCCGCAGCAGCTCGTTGTAGCGGTGGGCCCCGTCGGCCAGGGTGTAGAGGACGAGCGGCGTCCATTTGTCACCGATCAACTCCAAGGTGCGGCGGACGGGACAGTGTTGCGAAAAGATCTTGCCGGCGCCATCTGTGGTTTCCATGAGGTTCCCTATTCCCTTGCAGGTGCCTTCTTGCAAATCGAAACGCGTCTCCCCGAATATACGATAACTTCCCTCGTTCCAGAGCACCCCGAACGACGACCCGCGAGCCGCCGGCCGTGGCGCCGTCGAAGACCAAATCCGGTTTCCGACAGATGATCGTCTTGTCGCGCAATCGATGGCTGCATAGATGGCGTCGCCCGGCGAGAGTCACAAGTGCGGCCGGTATCGACGCCGTCCGGCATCCGCCCCTTCCTGAGAACGGAGCGCTTCCATGATCGAGCTCAAGATCAACGGCCAATCCCACAGCATCGACGCCGACCCGGAGATGCCGCTTCTTTGGGCACTCCGGGAGATCGTCGGCCTCACCGGCACCAAGTTCGGCTGCGGCATGGCACAATGCGGCGCCTGCACGGTACATGTCGATGGCGTGCCGACCCGCTCCTGCATCACCGCCGCCGGCGACGTCGTCGGCACCGAGATCGTCACCATCGAGGGCGTGTCGGGCAAGGTCGCCGAGGCGGTGCAGACCGCCTGGATCGGGCTGGACGTGCCGCAATGCGGCTACTGCCAGTCGGGCCAGGTGATGGCCGCGGTCGCCCTGCTGACCGAGAACGCCAAGCCGAGCGATGCCGACATCGACGCGGCCATGAGCGGCAACCTCTGCCGCTGCGCCACCTATCACCGCATCCGCGGCGCCATCCACGAGGCGTCCAAGCTGCTGGAGGCCTGAGATGTTGCTGAATGCGCTTCATACAGTCTCGCCGACGCCCTCCCGGCGTCGTTTCCTGATCGGCGCGGTCGCCGCCCCCGCCGGCTTCGTCGTCGGCTACTATCTGCTCGGCCGCTCGGCCCGCGCCGAGGACGCGGCAGAGGCGGTCAATCCATTCGCCGGCTATGTCGAGATCGGCGCCGACAACAGGGTGACCGTGCTCTCGGCGCACATGGACATGGGCCAGGGCTGCTACAACGGCATCGCCACCTTGGTCGCCGAGGAACTGGACGCCGATTGGGCGCAGATCGACGTGATCGGCGCCGCCGGCAATCCCAAGCTCTATGGCAACCTGACCTGGGGCGGCGCGATCCAGGGGACCGGCGGCTCGTCGGCCATGGCCTCGTCGTTCGAGCGCTACCGGCGCGCCGGCGCCACTGCCAGGGCCATGCTGGTCACGGCCGCGGCGGAGGAATGGGACGTGCCAGCCGAGGAGATCTACGTCGCCCAAGGCACGCTCGCCCACGGCTCCGGCCGGTTCGCGACCTTCGGCGAGTTCGCAGCCAAGGCTGCCGCCATGCCGATACCCGCCGATGTGCCGCTAAAGGACGCGTCGCAATGGACGCTGATCGGCAACGACAAGCTGCGGCGCTATGACAGCCTGCCGAAATCGACGGGCAAGCAGGACTTCACCATCGACGTGAAGCTGCCGGGCATGCTGACGGCGGTGATGATCCATCCGCCGCTGTTCGGCGCGGCCGTCGCCTCCTTCGACGCGGCGAATGCCAAGGCCGTCACGGGCGTCGTCGATGTGGTGCAGACGCCGCGCGGCATCGCCGTGGTCGCCGAGAACATGTGGGCCGCACTCCAGGGCCGCGACCAGGTCTCCGTCACGTGGGACGAAGGCAAGGCCGAGAAACGCGGCTCGGCCGAGATTCTCTCCCACTACCACGAGTTGGCGAAGCAACCGGGGTCGGCCACCGCCCGCAGCGACGGCGACGTCGATCAGGGCTTCGCGGCCGCCGCCAAGATCCTCGAAGCCAGCTTCGAGTTCCCCTATCTCGCCCATGCGGCGCTCGAGCCGCTCAACGCCGTCGCCCGCCGCAACGCGGACGGCACGCTCGAAGTGTGGGGCGGCCACCAGATGCCCGATCTCTATCAGGCGGTCGCCGCGGAGATCGCCGGAGTCGCGCCCGACAAGGTTAAGCTGCACGTGATGAAGACCGGCGGCAGCTTCGGCCGCCGCGCCACGCCCGACTCCGACGTCATCGTCGAGGCCGTCTCGATTGCCAAGGCGCTCGACTGGCGCGCGCCGGTGAAGGTGCAATGGACGCGCGAGGACGACATGAAGGCCGGCCGCTACCGGCCGATGTACGTCCACACGCTGAAGGCGGGACTGGATGCGCACGGCGACCTCGTTGCTTGGCACAACCACATCGTCGGTCAGTCGATCATGAAGGGCACGCCCTTCGAGGGCCTCGTGACCAACGGCATCGATGTCACCTCGGTCGAGGGCGCGGCCAACATTCCCTACGCCATCCCCAACCTGCGCGTCGATCTGACGACCACCGATGTCGGCGTGCCCGTGCTGTGGTGGCGCGCCGTCGGCTCGACCCACACCGCCTATGCGGTCGAGGCCTTCCTCGACGAGCTGGCCGAGGCCGCCGACAAGGATCCGGTGGAGTTCCGCCTGGCCATGTTGAAGGACCATCCGCGCCATGCCGGCGTCCTCAGGCTGGCGGCGGAGAAGGCGGGCTGGGGCACGCCGGCACCGGACGGCCGCTTCCGCGGCGTCGCCGTCGCCGAATCCTTCTCCACCTATGTCGCGCAGATCGCCGAGGTCTCGGTGTCCGGCAACGGCCAGCTCAAGGTCGAGCGCGTGGTCTGCGCCGTGGATTGCGGCACCGCCATCAACCCGGATCAGGTCCGCGCCCAGATGGAGGGCGGCATCGGCTTCGGCCTCGGCGCCATCCTCAAATCGCAGGTGACCCTGACGGACGGCGCCGTCGACCAGGGCAACTTCGACAGCTACGAGGTGCTGCGGTTCGAGGAGATGCCCCAGGTCGAGGTGCATATCGTACCGTCGCAGGCGCTGCCGACCGGCGTCGGCGAGCCAGGCGTCCCGCCGATCGGGCCGGCGGTGGCCAACGCCGTCTACGCCGCCACGAAGAAGCGCATTCGCGCTCTGCCGTTCTCGCGCACGGATCTGACGACCTCCTGACCCGGCGGATGGGGTGTCACTCGGACGCCCCATCCGACCGACTGCCGACGGCTTGACATCGCGAGGGGGCGACGGGATGAATCGCGCCGTCCGAAGCGGCCGAATGCTCAATCATGACCGTCGCAACCTTGCGTGCACCCGGCGAAATCCTCGAGTTCTGGTTCAGCGAGCGCGCCCGACCGCTGTGGTTCGAGAAGGATCCGGCGTTCGACGCTGAGATCCGCCGGCGCTTTGGCACCACGCTGGAGGCCGCCCGTGGCGGCCTGCTCGATGGCTGGGCCGAAACGCCGGAGTCCGGTCTGGCACTGGTGGTCCTGCTCGATCAGTTCTCGCGCAATGTCCACCGCGGCACACCTAGGGCCTTCGCCGGCGACGCCCGGGCACGGGCGACCGCCAGCAGGGCCGTGGAGCGCGGCTTCGACCGCCGGATTCCGCTGGAACGACGCATGTTCTTCTACTTGCCGTTCGAGCACAGCGAGGAGCCGGCCGATCAGGCCCGCGCCGCCGCCCTGTTCCGGCGCTGGGCGGACGAGCATGACGGGCCGGCGCGCGAAGAGGCGTTGGAACAAGTCAGGTACGTCCTGCGTCACCAGGAGATCATCGAACGGTTCCGGCGATTTCCCCACCGCAACCAGATACTCAGCCGCGAATCGACGCCCGAGGAGTTGGCCTTTCTGGCGGAGCCTCATTCATCGTTCTGATTCTCATCGAATTAAACTGGACAGTTTAGTTTAGCGTACGCATATTGGCCGCCCGAAAATGCCGGACGGGACCAAGGAACGAACGGACGGATCATGCGTGTTGGTGTCATCATCGCGGCGATCATTGCTGTGATCGCGCTCGGCGTCGGATATCGCTATGGCGGCGCGCTGTGGGCGGAGCATGGCCGGCCGCTGTGGCAGACTTATGTCCTCGGCGAGCCGGCCGCGACGGAGCCTGCCGCCGATGCCGCGGCCGGGGGCTTCGCCGTTCCCGTCGAGGCCGTGACGGTGGCGATCGAACGCGTCGACTTGACCATCCCCGCCGTCGGCAGCCTGCGTTCCGACGAGTCGGTGGTGCTCAGTCCGGAGATCGCCGGCCGCGTCGACGAGATCCGCGCCGAGGAAGGCCAGGCCGTGACCGCCGGCACGCCGATCGCCCGGCTCGACCAATCGGTCTACAAGGCGGAGATCGCGGAGATCGAGGCCAACCTCGCGCTGTCGGAAGCCAACTTCAAGCGCGCCGACGAACTGTTCAAGCGCAATGCCGGGACGGCGCGCGCCCGCGACGAAGCCGAGGCCGAGCTGCATGTCAACCGGGCCAAGCTGGCGCTTGCGACGGCGACGCTGGCCAAGACCGTGATCGCCGCGCCGTTCGACGGCGTCCTCGGCCTGCGGCAGGTCAGCGTCGGCCAGTATCTCAATCCCGGCGATCCCATCATCAAGCTCGAGGCGATCGATCCGCTGAAGGTCGATTTCCGCGTGCCCGAGGTCTATTTCACCCGCATCGGCATCGGCCAGACGATCAATGTCAACGTCGATGCCTTCCCCGGCGAAACCATCCAGGGGACCCTCTATGCCATCGACCCGCTGGTCGACGAGAACGGCCGCAGCGTGGTGATCCGCGCGAAGATCCCCAACGAGAACGGCCGGCTGCGCCCCGGCCTCTTCGCCCGCGTGACGCTGGTCTACGATTCGATCGAGCAGGCCATCCTCGTGCCGGAACAGGCGATCATGCCGATCGGCACCGACAAGTTCGTGTTCCGCGTCGTCGGCGGCAAGGCGGCGCTGACCAAGGTGACCCTGGGGCAGCGCTTTCGCGGCCGCGTTCAGATCAGCGAGGGCCTCTCGGCCGGCGATTCCGTGGTCACCGCCGGACAGCTGAAGATCCAGGACGGCGCGCCGGTCGCGGTGGTGCCGTCGAACGGCGCGGCAGTCTCGGCGGCCGAGCCGGCGGAAAGCTGAGATGTTCCTTCCCGACCTCTGCATCAAGCGGCCGGTCTTCGCCACGGTCCTGAGCCTGCTCGTCGTCCTCGTCGGCATCATCTGTTACGACCGCCTCTCGCTGCGCGAATATCCGAAGATCGACGAGCCCATCGTCACGGTCGACACGCGCTATCCCGGCGCCAGCGCCGAGATCGTCGAATCCCAGATCACCAAGCCGCTCGAGGATTCGCTGTCGGGCATCGAGGGCATCGAGTTCATGACCTCGGTGAGCCGCGCCGAGCGCAGCCAGATCACCGTGCATTTCACGGTCTCGCGCGACACCGACGCGGCGGCCAACGACGTGCGCGACCGCACGGCGCGCGTGCGCGACGCGCTGCCCGACGAGATCGACGAGCCGATCGTCTCCAAGACCGAGGCCGACGCCGAGGCGATCATCTATCTCGCCTTCTCCAGCGACCGGCATTCGCCGCTCGACGTGACCGATTTCGCCGACCGCGTGGTGAAGGACCGCCTGGCGACGCTGCCGGGCGTGGCCGACGTGCCGATCTTCGGCGAGCGGCGCTATGCCATGCGCATCTGGCTCGACCCGGCGCGGCTCGCCGCCTTCCGGCTGACGCCGCAGGACGTCGAGGACGCGCTGCGCCGGCAGAACGTCGAGGTGCCGTCGGGCCGCATCGAAAGCGAGCGGCGCGAATTCACCGTCCTGGCCGAGACGGACCTGCGCACGCCCGACCAGTTCGAGGACATCATCCTGAACAATGCCGGCGGCTATCTCGTCCGGCTCGGAGATGTCGGACGCGCCGAGATCGATGCCGAGGACGACCGCGTCGTCGCCCGCTACAACGGCCGCAGCGCGGTGGCGCTGGGCGTCGTCAAGCAGTCCACGGCCAATCCGCTGGAAGTTTCGGCCGCCGTGCGCGCCGCCCTGCCGGAGGTGCAGCGGCAGCTGCCGGCGGGCATGGAAGTGGAGATCGCCTACGATTCCTCGGAGTTCATCGCGCGGTCGATCAACGAGGTGTTCACCACCATCGCCGAGGCGATCGTGCTGGTCATCGTCGTCATCTTCCTGTTTCTGCGGTCGTTCCGCGCCACGCTAATTCCGCTGGTCACCATCCCGGTGTCGCTGGTCGGCAGCTTCGCGCTGATCTATGCCTTCGGTTTCTCGGTCAACACGCTGACGCTGCTGGCGTTGGTCTTGGCCATCGGCCTAGTGGTCGACGACGCGATCGTCGTGCTGGAGAACATCTTCCGGCACATCGAGGAGGGCGTACCGCCGCTGCGGGCGGCCTTCATCGGGGTGCGCGAGATCGGCTTCGCCGTCGTTGCCATGTCGCTGACCTTGGCGGCGGTGTTCGCGCCGTTCGCCTTCGCCACCGGGCGCACCGACAAGCTGTTCACCGAATTCGCGCTGACGCTGGCCGGCGCCGTCCTGATCTCCGGTTTCGTGGCGTTGACGCTGTCGCCGATGATGTGCTCGCGCATGCTCCGCCACGCGGCGAAGCATGGTTGGCTCTACAACCTGTTCGAGCGCGGCATCGGCGGCCTGACGCGCGGCTATCGTCGCGCCTTGACGGCCGTGCTGCGCGCGCGCTTCGCCGTCGTCGTCGTCTTCCTCGGTCTCGTCGCATCGGCCGGCTATTTGGTGTTCTTCAGCCTGAAGTCCGAGCTGGCCCCCAGCGAGGACCGCGGCTTCATCATCGGCATCTTCATCGCTCCGGAAGGCGCCACGATCGCCAGCGTCGACACCGACGTGCGCCGCATCGAAGCGCTCTACGAGGCGCTGCCTGAGAAGGAAAAGTATTTTACGGTGATCGGGTTTCCCGTGGTGTCGCAGGGCATCTCGTTCCTGGGTACCGTCGACTGGGACGAGCGCGAGCGCGGCGTCGGTGAGCTCGTTGCCGAGCTCGGCCCGCAGATGTTCGGCATTCCCGGCCTGCTCGCCTTTCCGGTGATCCCACCCTCGCTCGGCGGCGGCGTGACCGGTCAGCAGGTCGAGTTCGTCGTGCAGACGACCGGCACCTACGAGGAGCTGCAGGCGCTGACCAACAAGCTGCTCGCCGAGGTGTCCAAGAATCCCGGCATCGTCAATCCGGACACCGATCTCAAGCTGAACAAACCGGAGATCAAGGTGCGGGTCAACCGCGAGAAGGCCGCCGATCTCGGCATCCCCATCGAGACGATCGGCCGCACGCTGGAGACGCTGCTCGGCGGCCGCCAGGTGACGCGGTTCAAGCTGCAGGGCGACCAGTACGACGTCATCGTCAAGGTCGACAACGAGGGGCGCACCACGCCGCAGAGCCTGGCGCAGATCTACATGCGCGGCCAGAACGGCAACATGGTCGAGCTCGCCAACCTCATCAGCTACGAGGAGGCAGTGGCGCCCCGCGAGCTGAACCATTTCGACAAGCTGCGGGCGATGACGCTCAGCGCCAACCTGGCGCCCGGCTACAGCCTCGGCGAGGCGCTGAGCTACCTGGAATCGGCGGTGCAGCGCGTGGCGACGGCCGACGTGCAGATCGACTATGGCGGCGTGTCGCGCGAGTTCAAGCAGTCGAGCACCTCGATCCTGTGGCTGTTCCTGCTCGCCGTCGGCTTCATCTACCTGATGCTCGCCGCCCAGTTCGAGAGCTTCGTCGATCCGCTGATCATCCTGCTGTCGGCGATGCCGGCGATCACCGGCGCGCTGCTGGTGCTCGACCAGACCGACGGCACCCTCAACGTCTACACCAAGATCGGCCTCATCACCCTGATCGGCCTCATCACCAAGCACGGCATCCTGATCGTCGAGTTCGCCAACCAGCTGCGCGAGAAGGGGCGCGATCGGCTCGAAGCGGCGATCGAGGCGGCGACCCTGCGCCTGCGGCCGATCCTGATGACGACGGGCGCCATGGTGCTAGGGGCGCTGCCGCTAGCGGTCGCCGAAGGCGCCGGCGCCGAGGCACGGCGGCAGATCGGCCAGGTCATCGTCGGCGGCATGACCTTCGGAACCTTCTTCACGCTGTTCGTCGTGCCGACGGCCTATACGCTTCTCGCCGGCCGCCGCCCGGCCCTCGAGGCGGCGGAAGCCGAGCGCCGCCGGGCGCACGGGGAGCCGGCCGCGGCGGAATAAGCCCGGCGAGGCCGCTGTTCATCCGACAGAGGCCTCCTCGGGATCATCGCCCGGAGCCGTGCTCCCTGGGGCCATCCATCGGAGAGGGAAACGCACGACATGACGAGGACAATTCTTGCGGCCTTGCTCGCCCTGACAATCGCGGCGCCGGCCTATGCGATGCACTGCCCGGCCGATATGGCGAAGATCGACGCGGCGCTGGCCGGCAATCCATCGCTGACCACCGAGCAGCTCGCCGAAGTGCAGAAGCTGCGCCAGGAAGGCGAGGAGTATCACAACGCGGGCAAGCACCAGGAATCGATCGACACGCTGGCCAAGGCCATGGCGATCCTCGGCATCCAGTAGGCTGCGGACGGCCGCTTCCGGCGGCCCGCCGCAGGGAGAGCCGCCATCGACGATCTCGCGGGCCTGATCGCCGACCAGATCCCGCATCTGAGGCGCTACGCCTTCGCGCTGATGGGCGATCGCGATCGCGCCGACGATCTGGTCCAGGACTGCCTGGAGCGGGCCTGGAGCCGTGCCCATCTCTGGCGGCCGGGCAACATCCGCAGCTGGCTGTTCACGATCATGCACAATGTCAGCGTGAACGCCCGCCGCCGCGAATACCGAGCGCCGCCGGTGACATCGCTCGATCATCCAGGATCGGAGCCGGCGACGCGGCCGGCACAAGAGGACCATCTGGCCGTCGGCGCGCTGCGCGATGCCGTCATCAGCCTGCCGCGCGAGCAACAGGAGGTCATCCTGCTCGTCGGGTTGGAAGAATTCAGCTATGCCGAAGCCGCGGCGATCCTGGGCGTGCCCGTCGGCACGGTCATGTCGCGGCTGCATCGCGGCCGCGAGCGGCTCCGCCAGCTGCTGACCAACCAGGGCGGGCCGACCTTGCGGAGGGTCAAATGACCGGCACGCCGTCCGTGACCGACGACGATCTGCACGCGGCAGCCGACGACCGCCTGCCGCCCGAACGGCAAGCCGAGATCGAGGCCGCCGTCGCCGCTGATGCCGCGGTGGCCGCGCGGATCGCCTTCTATCGCCGCGTCAATGCCGGGCTCCACACCGCCTACGATGTCGTGCTCAACGAACCGGTGCCGGATCGGCTGCGGATGCCGCCGCGACGGCGGCACTGGCGAGCGGCCGTCGGTGCGGCGGCGGCCGTCGCGCTCCTCGCCGCCGGCGCTGCCGGCGGCTGGCTGGCGCACGAGTGGTCCGAAGAGTATGAGCGGCCGGCGCTCGCCCTGGCCGACCTCGCCGCCGAAGCCCACGCCGTCTATGCCGCCCAGGTGCGCCATCCCGTCGAGGTGCCGGCGGCCGAGAAGGACCATTTGCAGAGATGGCTGTCGAAGAGCCTGGACCGGCCCGTGCAGGTGCCGGACCTGTCGGCCGCGGCCTACGAGTTCATCGGCGGTCGCCTGCTGCCGGCCGATCGCGGCGTCGCCGGGCAGCTGATGTACCAGAACACCGCGGGCAACCGGGTGACGCTCTATTTCAGACCCGCGGTCGACCCGCGCGGCACCGCCTTCCGCTTCGTGCTGATCGAGGGCATCTCCGTCTTCTACTGGCACGACGAGAAGCTGGCCTATGCCCTCGCCGCCGAGCTGCCGCGCGAGCAGCTGAAGGCCATCTGCAACGAGGTCTATGCCCGCCTCAATCCCGGCGGCGGCTCGATGGACTGGTGACATCCGCGCGGATCGTGACGCGCCGACAGGTCCGGATTGTTGGAAGGTGGTGCCGCAGGAGGGAATTGAACCCCCGGCCCGCGCATTACGAATGCGCTGCTCTACCCCTGAGCTACTGCGGCGTCGCGGCGATGGTTGAAGGCGCGGGCACGTTAGTTTACGAGCCGCGCGGCGTCAACCGGCGCGGCATCGCGACGCTGCTCGGGAGCGGCAGGTGCTGCCGGCTCGGCGGCGCCGGCCGGTGGGGTGGCAGGCGGCCCCGCGGCAGGCGCTGCCAGGGCCGGAACCGTCGGCAGGCCGCCATCCAGGGCCAAAGGCGCCGGCCGCGGGGTCGCGCGCCAGACGAGGCTGTCGAACTGCCGGCAATGCGGGCAGCGGGCCGTCCAGGCGGTGGCGATCGTCCCGCATTTGTCGCAGGTCCACGCCGGATCGGCCGGCGCGGCGGTTGCAGCAATCAGCCAGCGCCGGGCAGCCGCGGGGTCCGTGCCCTCGCCTTCCTCCAGATGCGCCATCAGCCGCGCCAAGCGCTGCGGGGCCGTCGCGGCGCCGCCGACCTGGGCCAGCGCCTTGTCCAGTTCGGCGCGCGCCGGGCCCCACAATCCCGCTGCCAGGTTGGCGCCGGCGAGCGCGATCCGGCTCTCCAGATGCGCCGGATGCAGCGCCGCCAGCCGCTCGAAGCGGCGAGCCCGAGCCAGCGCATCCTCGGCCGGGTCGATCTGCGCATAGACCGCCGCCAGCTCCGCATGGGGGGATGACGACCAGCCCTGCTCGATGATCCGCGCCGCCTCGCGCCCGCGTCCGGCCCGGACGAATGTCGCCGCCAGCAATGCCCGCGCCGACACGAGGTCGGGCGCCAGCTTCACCGCCTCGCGCAGCCGGGCGATGGCGGCATCGACGCCGATGTCACCGCGCGCCTGCTCGGTCAACAGCACGGCGCGCGTGCGCCGCGCGGCGGCGTGTTCGACGACTCCGAGCTTCTCGGCTCGCTTCAGCGTCGCCTCCGCCTGCGGCCAAGCGCCGGACTTGAGCTCCAGATCGAGCAGAGTCGAAACCGCCCAGGCCGTCTTCGGCCGCGCCTCGACGGCTTGGCGCGCGAAGCCGAGCGCCGCCGTGTCGTTGCCGGTCTTCAGCGCCTGCATGAGCAGACCCCGCAGTCCGAGGAACGCCGCCTCCGGATGGTCGAGCATGGCGCGGAAGTAGCGCGTTGCCGCCGTCTCATCGCCGCCGAGCTGCGCCGCCTGCGCTTCCAGCAGCAAGGTCAGCGGCGGATCCTTCAGCAGGTTGCCCGCCAGCTTCGCCTGCCGCTGCGCCTCGGTCGCGTCGCCGGCGGCCACTGCCACCATGCCCTGGGTCAGCGCCCGGTAGGCCTTGCGCCGCCGGCGATCCTGGCGCGCCCGCGCGAACTGCCGCGGCGAGCGGAAGACGACCCGCGCCAGCTGCCAGCCGAGCGCGGCGACGACGAGAGCGGCGATCAGCGCCACCAGCACGAACCAGACGGGCATGTCGATCCGATGGCCGAGCCAGACCACCGACACGTCGCCAGGCCGTTGCGTCAGGACGTAGGCAGCGATGCTGACCAGCCCGAGCCAAGCCGCGAGAAACAGGTAGAAAATGATGCGACGCATGCGCCGTGATCATCCGCCCGCGTCGGTTGCCGCCGCCGGCCGGGCCGACCCGAGGCGTGTCACCGCGACGGCCTGCAGCGCCGCCACGGCCTGATCGGCCGCCAGCCGCGCGCGTGCATCGTCGAGCCAGCCCGCCGCTGCGGTCGCCGGCGCGCCGGACAGTCCCTCCAGCTCCGCGACCGCCGCCGCCAGCGCATCTTCGGCCAGCCGCACCTCGGCACGGGCGACGCGCGCCCCGGCATCGTCGCCGGTGACATCGCCCACCGGCCGCACGCTGACCTGCGAGGTCACGAAGTCGCCGGCCGCCGACAGCCAGTCGAGGCCGCGCGCATACCAGGGCCGCGGCTCCGATGGTTCCGCCGGCGCGGCCTCCGTGTGCTTGGCCGCATCGACGATCGCCCGCGCCGTTGCCGGGAAACTGGCGCGCAGGTCGACCAGCGTCGGCACGCCATTTGCGGCGTGTGCCGTCAGCGGCGCCGTCAGCTCGGTCACCTGTTTGGACAAGGCCGGTTCCGCAGCCACAAGCTCAGTGACCGCGGTCAGCTCGGCGGCAAAGGGGCGCGCCGTCGCCAGGGCGGAGCCGAAGTTGCCGACCGCCAGCACGAACGCGACGCCGGCGGTATCCTCGCCTTGCGCCGCCATTGCCTGGTCGAGCGCATCGAGCCGCGCCGTCAGGGCGTCGAGATCGCTGCGCAGCTGCGCGTTCTCGCCGCTCAGCCGGCCCATCTCTGCGCTATCGACGGGAGCGCCCGTCGACTGCGGCGATGTCGGCAGGGCCGCGATTTGCGCTTCCAATGCCGCGACCTTCCCGGCGAGGGCGGCAACATCGACGGAGGATGTCATCGCCGAAGACTGCTGCCCACCCGCGCGCAACGCCGCCAAACCGCTCTCGAGCTTGTCCAGCCGTTCCGTCACGCCGGCCATAATCTGCGCGGGTGCGGATTGCGCATCGCGCGCCGCCGACTCCAGTGCGGCGATACGCTCGCCATCCGCCGCCCGCCCATCCCTCATTCCTGCAAGATCGCTGTTCGCCGCATCGAGGCCGGTCTCGACCGTATGAAGACGGCGCTCCAGATCATCCAACCGCTGGGTCAGGGCAGGATCGATCGCGGGCGCGGCAACGTCGGCGCGCGGGCTCCACAAGGGCCGCAGCAGCTCGACGCCGCCTGCGACGATCAACGCGACGGCCGCTGCGACCGCGATGACCGCGCCCAGTCGCGAGCGGCGAGCACCGGCGGTCGGCGGGACACTCGCCGGCGAGGCTTTTCTGCCGATCGATGGCGTATCGCCGGCCTGCGCGTCACGCGCCCGCGACGCCAGCTCGCGGTCTATCAGGTCCAGCAGCGCCGGCAGCTCCGGCCGCGCCGCTGCATGGACCTCACGCCAGGGCAAGTCTTGCGCGGCGGCGGCCACCGCCGGGCTCAGGCACAGGGCAGCGGCCTTGGCGCAGCCCCGGACGACGCCCTCGCCCGCGGCGTGCGTCAGCGTCGCGAACGTCGCCGCCGTGCGCGGCGAGAAGAACAGCACGAGGTCGAAGATGCCGTTGGCGAGCGCGGTCACCGTCGCCGGCGACAGCTGCTCGGCCGGCTTCGCCTCGTACAGCATCTCCCGCCGCAGGGTGAATCCGGCACCGGTCAGCTGCCCGGAGAGATCGCCCGCCACGGCGCTGCCGGCAGCATGGAACAGCGCGCCCGCCTTCGGATCGAGGCGATCGATGACGAGCCTGGCCAGCGCCGCGACGTCGCCGCCGGCGCTCTCGACGCGGCCGAAGCCGGCGGCGCGCGCTGCCGCCGCCGACGCATCGCCCACCGTGAAGACCGGAAGCTCGCGCCAGCCGGCGATCCTGCGCTCCGCCGCCAGGGCGGCAAAGCAGCGCGCGCCGTTGGCGCTGGTGAATAGCAGCGCCTGCACGCCCGCGAGATCGATCGGCGCGTCGGCGATCGGCCGGATCGCCAGCAGCGGCTCGACCGTGACCTCGATGCCGCGCTCGGCCAGCGCCGCCGCCAGCGGCGCCGCGTCTTCTTCCGGCCGGGTGACAAGAGCGCGCAACGTCATGCCGTCGCCGCCCGGAAGAACGCCGGCTCGGCCGCATCCTTCAGCCGCCGGCCCGCGCCGCGGCCTAACTTCGCCGCATCCCCCGTCGGCCCCCGGCTCTCGTCGCGATGCACGACACTGCCATCGGGCAGCGCGATCAGTGCGCGCAGGCGCAGGCTGCGTCCGTCATCGACCAATTCGGCATGCGCGGCGATCGGGGTGTGGCAGGAACCGTCCAACTCGGCCAGGCACGCGCGCTCCGCCGTCACGCACAGGGTGGTGGCGCGATGATCGAGCGGCGCCAGCAGGTCGCGCAAGCGCGCATCGCCGGCGCGGATCTCGATGCCGAT
Organism: Dongiaceae bacterium; assembly: GCA_050180895.1. Lineage (GTDB taxonomy): Bacteria > Pseudomonadota > Alphaproteobacteria > Dongiales > Dongiaceae > JBGPEQ01. The sequence goes on along the minus strand of JBFXDS010000006.1, from coordinate 176,210 downwards.
GGCGCCCTGGCCGACGGCCGGCAGGATCTCGTCGTCATCGACGATCGCCGTCGCCTTGTCGAGCAGCCCGAGCCGCTTCAGGCCGGCGACCGCCAGCAGCGTCGCATCCGCCTCGCCGGCCTCGAGCTTGCGCAGCCGCGTCTCGACATTGCCGCGTAACGGAACGACCTTGAGATCGGGCCGCAGCGCCAGCAGCTGCGCCTGGCGCCGCAGCGACGAGGTGCCGACGACCGCGCCCTCCGGCAGCCCGGCAATATCGGTCCCGCGCCGCGCGATCAGCGCGTCGCGGGCATCTTCGCGCGGCAGCATGGCGCCGATCGCCAGGCCCTCGGGCAGCCAGGTCTGCATGTCCTTCACCGAGTGAACCGCACAGTCGATCCGGCCGTCTCGCAACGCCTCCTCGATCTCCTTCGTGAACAGCCCCTTGCCGCCGATCTCCATGAGCTTGCGGTCCTGCACGCGGTCGCCCGTGGTCCTGATCGACACGATGTCGACCGCAAGGCCCGGTGCGGCGGCGACAAGAGCATCGCGTGCCGCACCTGCCTGCACCAGCGCCAACGGACTGCCGCGCGTGCCGATACGGATCATCGAAGAGAGCCTCGACGCGACACCGCCAAAGGAAGATCGCGAGCCCACATGATCGCTTCCTTTAGGCCCTCGCGCCGGCCGGTGCAAGGCGCCTCGGGGGCATGGAAAAGACGACCTGTGCGACCGATTGGCACGAGCGTCGAATCCGCCGTAGATTGCCGGTCATGATCATCCTGGGAATCGAAACCAGCTGCGACGAGACCGCCGCGGCGGTCGTCGACGACAGCCGGTGCGTGCGCGCCGACGTCGTGCTGTCGCAGCTCGACGAGCATCGGCCCTATGGCGGCGTCGTCCCGGAGATCGCCGCGCGCAGTCACCTCGACCAACTCGACGGTTTGGTCGCCGAAGCGATGCAGCGCGCCGGGCTCCGCTTCGGCGACCTCGACGGCATCGCGGCGACCGGCGGACCCGGCCTCATCGGTGGCGTCATGGTCGGCGTGACCATGGCCAAGGCCATCGCCGCCGTCGAAGGCTTGCCGTTCATCGCCGTCAACCATCTGGAGGGGCACGCGCTCACCGCCCGCCTGATCGGCGACGTCGCCTTCCCCTTCCTGCTGCTGCTCGTTTCCGGCGGCCATTGCCAGTTGCTGGTCGTGGAGGATGTCGGTCGCTATCGGCGCCTGGGCACGACGGTCGACGACGCCGCCGGCGAGGCGTTCGACAAGGGCGCCAAGCTGCTCGGCCTGGGTTATCCCGGCGGCCCCGCTATCGAGCGCGCTGCCGCCGCGGGCGACGCGCGGCGTTTCGATCTGCCGCGGCCGATGGTCGGACGGCCGGCGCCGGATTTCTCCTTCTCCGGCCTCAAGACCGCCTTGCGGCACCGGGTCGCCGAGCTCGCCGCCGACCGACCGTTGGCCGAGCGGGATCGCCGCGATCTCGCCGCCGGCCTGCAGGCGGCGATCGCGGACTGCCTCGCCGACCGCACGACGCGCGCCATCGATATCGCCCGCGCGCGCTATCCCGGCCTGACGGCACTGGTGGTGGCCGGCGGCGTCGCCGCCAACGGCGCCATCCGCGCCCGCCTGCAGGAGGTCGCAACCGCCGCCGACCTGCGCCTGACCGTGCCGCCGCCGCGGCTGTGCACGGACAACGCCGCGATGATCGCCTGGGCCGGCATCGAGCGTTTGCGCCGGGGCTATCGCGACGGGCTCGATTTCGCGCCACGGCCGCGGTGGCCGCTCGATCCGGCGGCACCCAAGGCCATCGGCGCCGGCATCAAGGCCTGACCATGGCGCTGCAGCGCGTCAGCATCGTCGGGGCGGGCGCCTGGGGAACGGCGCTGGCGATCGTGCTGCGGCGGGCGCGCCGCGACGTTCTGGTCTGGGCCCGCACGCCCGACGTGGCACAGACCATCCGCAGCCGGCACGAGAATCCGCTCTATCTGCCCGGACAACGGCTGGACCGCGCCATTCGCGCCACCGCCGACCTGTTCGAGGCGGCGCAGTGCGACATCGCGCTGCTGGTCACGCCGGCCCAGCATCTGCGGGCGGTGGTCGCGCAGCTGGAGCCGCATCTGCCGCGCGCCGTGCCGGTCGTCATCTGCGCCAAGGGCATCGAGCGCGACAGCGGCCTGCTGATGACCGAGGTGGTCACCGCCGCCCTGCCCGGCCGACCCATCGCCGTCCTGTCGGGCCCGACCTTTGCCGCCGAGGTGGCGCGCGGCCTGCCCACGGCGGTGACGCTCGCCTGCGCCGACAGCCGGCTCGGCGCCGAACTGGTGCGCGCCATCGGCACCGCCACCTTCCGTCCCTATCTCTCCGACGATCCGGTCGGCGCCGAGATCGGCGGCGCGGTCAAGAACGTGCTGGCCATCGCCTGCGGCATCTGCATGGGTCGCCGCCTCGGCGAGAACGCGCGCGCCGCATTGATGACCCGTGGGCTGGCGGAGATGATCCGCCTGGGTCTTGCCCGCGGCGCCCATCCGGCGACGCTGATGGGCCTGTCCGGCCTCGGCGACCTGTCCCTCACCTGCAACGGCCTGCAGTCCCGCAACATGTCGCTGGGCATCGCGCTCGGCGAGCGACGCCGCCTCGAAGACGTGCTGGGCGAGCGACGCTCGGTGGCCGAGGGCGTCGCCAGCGCCGCCGCCGTCGTCGCCCTCGCCCGCCGGCTCGGCGTGGAGATGCCGATCAGCGCCGCCGTCGACGCCATCGTCAACGACGGCGCCGATATCGACACCACCATCGCCGGCCTGCTCGACCGCCCCTTCGCCGTCGAATTGACCCGGTTGCCTTGACGCAGCGTTCGTAGCCCGACCAGCCGTTGCCCTGACATTTCCGACGCCCTGGCAGTGCCGGCGGCGATTCGCTAGCCTTGGCGCCCACAAGCGAGGGCGACCATGCAATTCATGATCTACGGCCTGGACAATCCCGGCCATGGCGAGGTACGCGTGGCCAACCGCAGCGCCCATCTCGCCTATCTCGAGGGCTTCATCAAGAACATCGTCAGCGCCGGCCCGCTCTTGGGCGAGGACGGAGCGACCATGATCGGCAGTCTGCTGCTGATGGAGTTCGCAGACCGCAAGGCGGCGGAGGCGTTTTCGGCGGGCGATCCCTATCGCAAGGCCGGCCTGTTCCAGAGCGTGACGATCACCCCCTGGCGCAAGACGCTGCCGAAATAGACGGAGGCGGACCCATGGCCTTTTGGCTCGTGAAATCGGAACCTTCCAGCTACTCCTGGGAGCAGATGGTCAAGGACGGCCGCACCTTCTGGAGCGGCGTCCGCAACTTCCAGGCCTCCAGCAACCTGAAGAAGATGAAAGCAGGCGACCGCGCCTTCTTCTACCATTCCGGCGACGACAAGGCCGTCGTCGGCATCGTCGAGGTCGTCAGGGAGTACTATCCCGACCACACCGACGAGACCGGCAAGTTCGGCATGGTCGATGTCAAGGCCGTCGCCCCGGTGAAGACTCACGTGACCCTGGCCGCCATCAAAGCCGAGACGAAGCTGAAGAACCTGCTGTTGGTCAAGCAGTCACGGCTGTCGGTGGTGCCGATCGATGAGCCGTCCTGGCGACTGATCTGCAGTATGGGTGGCGTCAAGTCGTGAGGCTGTGGCGGTGAGCGGCCGGCGCCTCTGCCGGCTGGCCGACATTCCAGACGGCGAGGCCAAGGGCTTCACCGTGGAGACCGCAGAGGGCCGCCGCGACATCCTGGTCCACCGCGACGGCACCGCCGCCCGCGGCTACCTCAATTCCTGTCCCCATGTCGGCTCGCCACTCGACTGGGCGCCCGACCGCTTCATCGCGCCGGACGGCTTCCACCTTATGTGCGCCACTCACGGCGCGCTGTTCCGGCCCGAGGACGGCTACTGCGTCTCCGGCCCCTGCGCCGGCGATTCGCTCGCCCGCGTGGCGATCAGCATCGTCGCGGACGATGTCATCTTCGACGGAGGATAAGGGATAGTTGGACGACGGCCGGGGCCGCGCCGTGGCGCTAGAAGTTGATCAGCGTGCCGATACCGATGGTGAAGGCACTTTCGGGAGAACCGCCGCTGGGCGCCGGCTCCTCTTCGCTGTACTCGACCAGGCCATTGATCCGCACGCCCGGCCGCAGATCGTACGACGAGGTGAAGGCGATGACATCGCCGGCCTCGCCGCTGCCGACGTCAAGGAAGATCTCGTCGTAGTCGCCGCGAGACCAATCGATGCCGACCGTCCAGGCGTCGAGGCTGTAGGAAGCGCCGACCCCGAACGACTGGTTCTCCGCCTCCGGCGCAGTCGGCTCGCCCCAGCGGGCGAAGCGGCTGCCGATGGTGAAGCCGGCGACACCAATCTGAGCGTAGGCGTTGTAGCCAGGATCGACATCGACGGGCGCGTCCTCGTTCATGGGCGTCGCGCCGAACGTGAAGACCGTGTCCGAAAACAGCTGATGCAGGTCGGTCCACAGCGGCGTTCCTGCGGTCTCCATCCCGTCGGCGTCCGGCGCCTGCGTCCCGCCGCCGAGAACCAGCACCGTGCCGTCGCGGGGCGTAGCGGGCGCAAGATCATCGGCGAAGGCCTGGCCACCCGCCAGGACTGCCGCAATCGCCACCGCAATGCCAATTCGAAACCGCAACGCCGTTGCTCCCCAAGCCGCCAAAGTCCCTACGCGGACAAGACCCACATTCTACCTTAAATGGGAAATCCTTGCCACAAAGTGAATGGGTCGCCTCACGAGACCGTGTTCAAGAGCCGCCACGGCGGCCGGGCGGCCGGCCGTCGACGAGCAAGAACTTGTTAGGCCACGAGATTGTGGCAATAATCCGTCTCAACCATACCGCCTTAACCAAGTCCGCGCGAAGGGAGGGCGCCCATCGAATGAGCACTACCAACCTGTTCCCCGTGCCCGACGCCGTCGCCGGCTCCGCTTGGATCGACGAGGCTGGCTATTTCAGGATGTACCAGGCGTCGATCGACGATCCCGAAGGTTTCTGGCGCGAGCAGGCCAAGCGCCTCTCCTGGATCAAGCCGCCGACCAGGATCAAGGACGTCGACTATACCGGCAACGTCCATATCCGCTGGTTCCACGACGGCACGCTCAACGCGGCCTCCAACTGCCTCGACCGCCATTTGGCCACCCGGGCGGACCAGACGGCAATCCTCTGGGAGGGCGACAGCCCGTCGGAGCATCGGCATGTCAGCTATGCCGAGCTGCACGAGAACGTCTGCCGGCTGGCCAACGTGCTGAAGGCGCACGGCGTCAAGAAGGGCGACCGGGTCACCATCTACCTGCCGATGATCCCCGAGGCGGCGGTGGCCATCCTCGCCTGCGCCCGCATCGGCGCCGTTCATTCCGTGGTCTTCGGCGGCTTCTCGCCCGACAGCCTGGTGGGCCGCATCCAGGACTGCGAATCGAACTGCATCATCACCGCCGACGAGGGCCTGCGCGGCGGCCGCAAAGTGCCGCTGAAGGCCAATGCCGACGTCGCCCTGGCCAAATGCCCGAGCGTGAAGACCTGCATCGTCGTGCGCCGCACCGGCGGCCAGATCAACTGGGTCGCCGGCCGCGATGTCTGGTATCACGAGGAATGCGGCAAGGTCTCGAAAGACTGCCCGCCGGAGCCGATGAACGCCGAGGATCCGCTGTTCATCCTCTACACCTCCGGCTCGACCGGGAAGCCGAAGGGCGTTCTCCACACCACCGGCGGCTACCTCGTCTTTACCGCCATGACCCACCAATACGTCTTCGATTACCATGACGGCGACATCTACTGGTGCACGGCCGATGTCGGCTGGGTGACGGGACACAGCTACATCGTCTACGGCCCGCTGGCCAACGGCGCCACCACCCTGATGTTCGAGGGCGTGCCGAACTATCCGGATGCCGCGCGCTTCTGGCAGGTGGTGGACAAGCACAAGGTCAACATCTTCTACACGGCGCCGACCGCCATCCGCGCGCTGATGCGCGAGGGCGAGGAACCGGTCAAGCGCACCAGCCGCAAGTCGCTGCGCTTGCTCGGCACGGTGGGCGAGCCGATCAATCCGGAAGCCTGGCTGTGGTACCACCGGGTGGTCGGCGACAACCGCTGTCCGATCGTCGACACCTGGTGGCAGACGGAGACCGGCGGCATCCTGATCACGCCGCTGCCCGGCGCCACCCCTCTCAAGCCCGGCTCGGCGACGCGGCCCTTCTTCGGCGTCAGGCCCGGCATCGTCGACGGCGAGGGCAAGCTGCTGGAGGGCGAGGCGACCGGCAATTTGTGCATCCTCGATTCCTGGCCGGGCCAGATGCGCACGGTCTACGGCGACCACCAGCGCTTCATCGATACCTACTTCAAGACCTTCCCCGGCAAGTACTTCACCGGCGACGGCTGTCGGCGCGACCAGGACGGCTACTATTGGATCACCGGCCGCGTCGACGACGTGATCAACGTCGCCGGCCACCGGCTCGGCACGGCCGAGGTGGAAAGCGCCCTGGTGGCTCATGCGAAGGTCGCGGAGGCCGCGGTCGTCGGCTATCCGCACGACATCAAGGGCCAGGGCATCTACGCCTATGTCACGCTCAAGGCCGGCGTGACGCCCTCGGACGACCTGCGCAAGGAGTTGGTGCAGTGGGTGCGCAAGGAGATCGGCCCGATCGCCACGCCCGACCTGTTGCAGTGGGCGCCCGGCCTGCCGAAGACCCGGTCGGGAAAGATCATGCGCCGCATCCTGCGCAAGATCGCCGAGAACGACTATGGCAGCCTGGGCGATACCTCGACCCTCGCCGATCCCGGCGTTGTCACCGACCTGGTCGAGAATCGGATGAACAGGGCGTGAGAGCGGCTACGGTGCCGCGGTTGGCGAAGCCAGTGGCGGCACCGGATTGCCGAGCGGCGGGACCGAACTTCCGAGGGGTGGCACCGGGTTGCCGAGCGGCGGGACTGGGCCGCCGGACGGCAAGTCGATCTTCGACGGATCCTTGAAAAGGACGAACCTGGCCGGCAGGACAAAGCCGGCGGCGCCGCCCCAGGAGCCGTCGCTGCGCACGCGTACGGCGCCGCGGCGCGCGTAAGTGCCGGCGCCGGCGACGATCGTGCCATCGGGCGCCCGCAGGGCGACGTCGATCCAGCCGTCGGATTCGAGCTTGCGCACGACGCAGTCGACGGCATCGCCGTCGACCTCGAGCGTTGCCGGCACGTCGTCGATGATCCTGCGAAACGCATCGTCGCGACCCTGCTCGGCGCGGCAATTGGCGCGAACGCGCGTATCCGGGGCGCCGCCGATTTCGAGCCGGAAAAGCGCGCCGCCCGGTCCGACAGGTTGCGCATCCGGCGCGTAGGCGATGTCGAACGCCCCGGGCAGGTGATCGCCGACTCGTGCCGCCGGCACCCACAGGCTTGCACTCGGAAAGTTCAGGAGCGAACTCGAGACCTCGAGCCAGTCGCCCTCGCGGCCGTGAACCGTGAGGGGAAAGCCGGTGCCGACCCAGCCGAGGATCTTGCCGCCGACGCCGGGCTTGCTGACGATCGGCGTGCCTTCCTGCTGCACATAAACATTGTCAACATTGTCGTCGGCGCGCACGGACGCGCCGACCGGCACGCTCAGGAGCAGGACAAGCGCCAACACGACCGCCGGCCGCAGCAACCGCCGGTCAGAAGTCGGTGCAGCGGCCATTATTTTCCCAATCGCCATAGCGCGTCGGCTCCGGTCCCTGCGGACCGCCGATCTCCTTCGGCCGCGCAGCGGTCTCGGCCGACCGCGCTGGCGGCTTCGGCGGGACGGAAAGCGTTTCCTTGGGCGTGCTCGGCATGCTGAAAAGATAAGCCCGGAGGCATCGACGCGCTAGACTTGATCTGCATCCGACGCCCCCCAACTAATGAGCGGATCAAATCGACAACACTGGAGGTGAAATGAACTACGCCCGCACCGCCCTGCTCTTGGCCGCGATGACGGGCCTGTTTCTCGCCGTGGGGTACCTCATCGGCGGGCAGGGCGGCATGACGATCGCGTTTCTCATCGCGCTCGGCATGAATTTCTTCGCTTATTGGAATTCCGACAAGGTCCTCCTGCGCATGCACGGCGCCCAGGAGGTCGACGCGCGCAGCGTGCCCGGTCTATATGCGACGGTGGCGCGGCTGGCGGAGCAGGCGCAGCTGCCCATGCCGCGCGTCTACATCATGCAGAACGATCAGCCGAACGCCTTTGCCACCGGCCGCAATCCGCAGAACGCCGCGGTGGCCGTGACGACCGGGCTGCTCCAGCGCCTGGACGACCGCGAGGTCGCGGGCGTGCTGGCCCACGAGCTGGCGCATGTGAAGAACCGCGACACGCTGACCATGACGATCACCGCGACGCTCGCCGGCGCCATCGGCATGCTCGGCAATTTCGCCTTCTTCTTCGTGGGCAGCCGCGACAGCCGCGGCAACCCGCTCGGTGCCGTCGGCGCGCTGGTCGCCATGCTCGTCGCGCCTATTGCCGCCATGCTCGTGCAGTTCGCGATCAGCCGCTCGCGCGAGTACGAGGCCGACCGGACCGGCGCCGAGATCTCCAGCGACCCGATGTCGCTGGCCTCGGCCCTGGCCAAGATCCACAACACGGCCCTGCGCGTCGACAATCCGGCCGCCGAGGCCAACCCGGCGACCGCGCATCTGTTCATCATCAACCCGCTGCATGCGCGCGCCGTGGACGGTTTGTTTTCCACCCATCCCAGCACCGAGAACCGCATCCGCCGGCTGCAGGAGCTGGCGCGGGCGATGGGCGACGCACCTCTCCGCCAACAGCGCGGACCGTGGGGATAAGCGGCCGGATGCCGGCGGCGCCGGCGGGCGTGTCGTCGGCGCGCGCCATTGCCTTCGACGTCCTGCAGACCGTGCTCGACCGACGACGGCCGCTCGACGAAGCGCTGGCGGACGTCACCAACGCCGCGCTTCCGACGCGCGACCGAGCCTTCATGCGCCTGCTGGCGGCGACCACGCTGCGCCGGCTGGGCCGCATCGATGCCATCATCGACCTCTGCGTCGAGCGACCGCTGCCGCGTCGCGCCGCCGCGGCCCGCACGCTGCTGCGGCTGGGCATCTGCCAATTGCTGTTCCTCGACACGCCGCCGCATGCGGCCGTCGACACCACGGTGTCACTCATCGCCGCGCGCGGTGGCGAGGCCGGCTATAAGGGCCTGATCAATGCGATCCTCCGTCGGGTAGACCGCGAACGCATGGTGCTGCTCGAGCGCACCGCCGCGCCCTCGCTGAACGTCCCGGTCTGGCTCTGGAACTCCTGGACCGGCGCCTATGGGGTCGACACAGCGGCGGCGATCACCGCAGCGCATCTGCAAGAACCGCCCCTCGACCTCACAGTGAAAAATGATGCGCCGGCTTGGCGCGACCGTCTGGGCGCGACGCTGCTGCCGACGGGCAGTCTGCGGCTGCCGCCCGACGGCCGGATCGAATCCCTGCCGGGCTTCGAGACGGGCGCCTGGTGGGTGCAGGATGCCGCCGCCGCCCTGCCGGCGCGGCTGCTCGGCGATGTCGCCGGTCGGAGGGTGATCGATCTGTGCGCGGCGCCCGGTGGCAAGACCGCGCAGCTGGCCGCCGCCGGCGCGGAAGTCATCGCCGTCGACCGGTCGGCGCCGCGTCTGGAGCGGCTTCGCGGCAACCTAGCACGGCTGGAGCTCAGCGCCGCAGCGGTGGTTGCCGACGCGTCGCGCTGGCAGCCGGAGCAGCCGGTCGATGCCGTTCTGCTCGACGCCCCCTGCTCGGCGACCGGGACCATCCGGCGGCACCCGGACGTGCCCTGGCTCAAGCAGCCCGACGACATCGCCAAGCTGACGGCGCTGCAGGACCGGCTGCTGCAGGCCGCCGTCTCGATGGTGAAACCGGGCGGCGTGATCGTCTACTGCACCTGCTCGTTGCAGCCGCCGGAAGGAGCGGATCACATCGCCGCCTTGCTTCACAGCAACGCGGCGATGGAACGCGTGCCCATCGATGCGGCGGAGGTCGGCGGACAACCCGAGTTCGTCACCCCTGCAGGCGATCTCCGTACGCTGCCCTGCCATCTCGGCGAGCTCGGCGGAATCGATGGATTCTTCGCGGCTCGGCTCCGGCGACGCTGAGCGGGCAGGGTGCGCTTGCGGCACTCCGCGCTACCTGTTAGGTAACCCGACATGCGCCAGCCTACGCGAATCGCTCCGTCCATCCTGTCGGCGGACTTTTCCCGCCTGGGCGACGAAGTGAGGGCGATCACGGCGGCCGGCGCCGATTACATCCACATCGACGTGATGGACGGCCATTTCGTGCCCAATCTCACCGTCGGACCGGCGGTCGTCGAAGCGCTGCGGCCGCACAGCAAGCTGCCGTTCGACGTGCATCTGATGATATCGCCGGTCGATCCGTACGTGCCCGCCTTCGCCAAGGCCGGCGCCGACATCATCACCGTTCATCCCGAGGCCGGCCCGCATCTTCACCGCACCGTGCAGCTGATCAAATCGCTCGGCAAGAAGGCCGGCGTGTCGCTCAACCCGGCGACCCCGCCGATCGCGGTCGAGGGCGTGATCGGCGACATCGACCTGATCCTGGTTATGACCGTGAATCCCGGATTCGGCGGCCAGAAGTTCATTGCCGCCCAGCTGGATAAGATCCGTATCCTGCGGGACCGCATCGACGCGGTGACCGGCAACGGCCGGGTCATCGACCTGGAAGTCGATGGCGGCATCAATGAAGAGACGGGGGCGCTGGCCGTTGCCGCCGGTGCCGACGTGCTGGTGGCGGGCACCGCGAGCTTCGCCGGCGGCAGCGCCGCCTATGTCGGCAATATCCGGCGGCTGCGGCAGGCGGACGCGTGAGCGCCATGGCCGAATCGGCCGCGAGGCCGGCCCGCCGACGGCCGTCGAAGCCGATCGCCTCCGGGTTGCGCGCCCGCCTGCGCCTGCCGGCGGACATGCTGTGGAACCGGATCTGGTACGACCTGCGCACGCCGCTGTTCGGGAGCCGGCTCTATCGCCTGCTGCTGCCGGCGCGCGTCGCGATCGGACCCGCGCCGGTGCCGCTGGCCGACAGCTGGCCGGGCGACGCGGCCCGCGGCGCTGCGATCAGCCAGGGGGTCTTCGCGTTCGGCGGACAGAGCATCCGCGACCCGGCGCCGCTGTGGGCGCCTATCGGGGCGCGCCCGTCCTGGCTCGAGGAGCTGCATCGGTTCGAATGGCTGCGCGATCTTCGCGCCGCGAGCGGCGAGGCCGGCCGTCGTACCGCCCGCGAGCTGGTCAGCCGCTGGATCGACGATTGCCACGACTGGGACGCGCTGGCTTGGCGCCCCGACGTGATCGGACAGCGGCTCGGAGCCTGGATGTCCCACTACGAGTTCCTCGGGGTGGCGGCCGATGCGCTGTTCCGCGGCCGCTTCCTGCTGAGCGTTTCCCGCCAGGCGAGCCACCTGGCGCGCGCGCTGCCCGGCGGACTCGGCGGCAGCGCCTTGCTGGCGGCGATCGCGGGGCTGATGCAGGCGGGGCTGGCGCTGCCGCGCGGCGCCGGCCATGTCCTGCGCGGCCGCCGCCTGCTGGAGCGCGAGCTCGCGCGCCAGTTCCTCGGCGACGGCGGCCATCGCGAGCGCAGCCCCTCGGCGCTCTTCGCCCTGCTTCGCCTGCTCACCGGCCTCCGCTCGGCCCTGACCGCCGCCGAGCAACCGCTGCCAGCGGGTCTCGAGGAGACGATCCGGGGGATGACGCAGATCCTCCGCCTGCTGCAGCATGGCGACGGCCGCCTGGCGCTATTCAACGACAGCAACGAGGAAGAGGACTGGCTGGTCGACATGGCGCTGGCGCGCGCCAACGGCCGGGCGGCGCCGCTCAAGGAGGCGGTGGACAGCGGCTTCGAGCGGCTCGTCGCCAGCCGCACACTGGTGCTCGTCGACAGCGGCGCGCCGGCGCCGGCGGGCTTCGACCGCCACGCCCATGCCGGGACGCTGTCGTTCGAGATGAGCGTCGGGCGCGAGCGGCTGATCGTCAACTGCGGCGCCCATAGCGGCCGCGGCGACTGGTGGCAGGCGCAGCGCAGCACCGCGGCGCACTCGACCCTGGTGGCCGACGACACCAACTCCAGCGTGTTCGCCGCCGCCGGCGGGCTGGTGCGCGGACCGCGCGCCGTGACCTGCCGCCGCGACGAGTCCGACGGCAATGTCTGGCTCGAGCTGAGCCATGACGGCTACCGGCAGACCTTCGACCTGATCCACCGCCGCCGGCTGTTCCTCTCCGCCGGCGGCGACGAGTTGCGCGGCGAGGACCGGCTCGCCGGCGGCGGCCAGCGGCCCTTCGCCGTCCGCTTCCACCTGCACCCGGACGTCACGGCCTCGCTGGCGCAGAACGGACAGGCCGTGCTGCTGCGCCTGGCGAGCGGCGCCGGCTGGCGCCTGCGGGCCGCGGGCGGCGCGGTGAGCCTCGCCGACAGCATCTATCTCGGCCGCCGCGCCGAGATTCGCAAGACGCAGCAGATCGTGGTCAGCGGCGACAAGCGCGACGACGACGCCGTGATCAAATGGGCGATCACGCGGGAGGCCAAGTCGGCGAAGCGCCCGTAGCGCGGCGGACTCAGGCTTGCCAGCGCCGCAGCCCGTCCGGCAGGACGACGTCGCGCCACATGCCCTTGATGTCGGCGACGAGGCCGCCGGGCGTCAGCAGGCTGGCGAAGCGCGCCGGCGCGAATTCCCGGTAGGCCGCATGCGGCACGGCGCCGACGAGGCAATCGTAGCGCGCATCGTCCGGCAGCGCCGGCAGCAGCGCGACGCCGTAGCCGGAGCGGGCCTCGGCTGCGTCGGCGTGCGGGTCGTGCACGTCGACGGCATGGCCGCGGGATTCCAGGCCGCGGATCAGGTCGATCACCTTGGAGTTGCGCAGGTCGGGCAGGTTCTCCTTGAAGGTGAGGCCGAGGACCAGCGTGCGCGGCGGCCGGCCCGCGACCGCGGGGCAGTGGGCGGCGACGCGGTCGGCGAAGTAGTCGCCCATGCCGTCGTTGATGCGGCGGCCGGCGAGGACGATCTCCGGCTCGTGGCCGACGGCCTGGGCGCAGGCGGCGAGGTAGTAGGGGTCGACGCCGATGCAGTGGCCGCCGACGAGGCCGGGCCGGAAATCGAGGAAGTTCCACTTGGTGCGCGCCGCCGCGAGCACGTCGTGGATCGAGAGGCCGAGGCGCCCGAAGATCATGGTGATCTCGTTGATGAAGGCGATGTTGATGTCACGCTGGGCGTTCTCGATCGCCTTGGCGGCCTCGGCGGTGCGGATGTCACGGGCGACGTGGACGCCGCCGGCGGTGACCCGGCCGTAGAGATCGGCGAGGCGCTGTGCCACCTCCGGCGTCTGGCCGGCGACGACCTTGGCGATGCGGTCGACGGTGTGGGTGCGGTCGCCGGGATTGATGCGCTCGGGCGAGTAGCCGAGGAAGAAGTCGCGGCCGGCGACCCGGCCGGAGGCGGCGGCGATGGCGGGGCCGCAGACCTCCTCGGTGACGCCGGGATAGACCGTGCTCTCGAAGACGATGACCGGCGGCGGCAGGCCCGGGGCACGCCGGGCGAGGACGGCGCCGAGGGTGCGGCAGGCGCCGTGCAGTGGGGCGAGGTCCGGCCGGTTGGCGGCGTCGACCGGGGTCGGCACGGTGACGATGTAGAGGTCGAGGCCGTCGAGCGCCGTCTCGTCCGCGGTGGCGGCGAAGCCGGCGCGGGCGGCGGCCCGCAGCCGGTCGGCATCGATCTCGTGCGTGCGGTCGCGGCCGGCGGCGATCTCGGCGACGCGGGCGGCGCTGATGTCAAAGCCGACGACGCGGCGGGCGCCGCTGCGCGTCAGCGCCACGGCCAGGGGCAGGCCGACATAGCCGAGGCCGATGACGGCGATGGTCTCGAAGGGCGGCCGGTCGGCGGAAGCGGCGGGGGTGGCGGGCATGGCGGGGCTCCGGGATAGGTGCCCGTCTTTGCGGCCGGCGGCGGGGACTGTCAACGGGGGCCGCCGGAGTGGCCGAGGACCGGAATGCGCGGATGGACCCCATGTCCAGCGGAGAGTGACACGCCGGACCGTGTGTAGGGGCGAGCGGCGCTCGCCCGGCGATGGTGGGGGTAGGGTTCCGGTGAGGGGTGTCGGCACGAGGGCGAACGCCGTTCGCCCCTACGCCATCGAGAGCGAGCGATGGACCCCATGTCCAGCGGGAGCGGCCTCGATTGACCACCCTGTAGGGGCGCCCCCGCGTGGGCGCCCGTGCGGCGCCGCCGGGGCGACCATGTGGGGTCGCCCCTAACATTCGGTTGTTGAAAACGAGCGAAGGACCCCATGCCCAGCGGGGAGTGACACGTCGGACGGGCGTGTAGGGGCGAGCGGCGCTCGCCCGGCGATGGCGGGGGCAGGGTTCCGGTGAGCGAGTGTCGGCACGAGGGCGAACGCCGTTCGCCCCTACACCATCGAAAGCGAGCGATGACTCCCTATGCCAAGCGGGGACGGCCGCGGCGGGGCGGTGGAGGAAGCGGATACACGATGTCAAAGATCGGCTCGGCTTGCCGCCGAGGTGAGGAACATTATATGAACATAGCGGCACATTTGTCAATGGGGCGGGTGGGCGTTGCCGCGGGCGGCGGCAGCGGGTATTGAGCCGGCCATGGCCGAACAGCCGATCGTGCGCGCGCTGATCTCCGTGTCCGACAAGACGGGGCTGGTCGCGTTCGCGCGGTTCCTGGTTGGGCGGGGGGTGGAGCTGCTGTCGACCGGGGGCTCGGCGAAGGCGCTGCGGGAGGCCGGGCTGCCGGTGGTGGAGGTGGCGGACTATACCGGCCTGCCGGAGATGATGGACGGGCGGGTGAAGACGCTGCACCCGAAGGTGCATGGCGGGATCCTGGCGCGGCGCGACCTGGCCGCGCACCGGGCGGCGATGGCGGCGCACGGGATCGGACCGATCGACCTGGTGGCGGTGAACCTCTACCCCTTCGCCGAAACGGTGGCCGGCGGCGCCGACCGCGCGACCTGCATCGAGACCATCGACATCGGCGGGCCGGCGCTGATCCGCGCCGCGGCCAAGAACCACGCCTTCGTGACGGTGGTGACGGACGCGGCCGACTATGCCGCCGTGAGCGCGGAGATGGACGCGCAGAACGGCGCCACGAGCCTCGGCTTACGCGAGCGGCTGGCGCGCGCGGCCTTCGCCCACACGGCGGCCTATGACGCGGCGATCGCCGGCTGGATGCAGCGCGCGGCGGGCGAGACGCTGCCGCCGCTGCTGACGATCGCGGCGCACCGGCGGCAGGCGCTGCGCTATGGCGAGAACCCGCACCAGGCGGCGGCCTTCTACGCGGCCATCGAGCCGGGCGCGACCGTGCAGCCGGGGGTGGCCACGGCGACGCAGCTGCAGGGCAAGGAGCTCAGCTACAACAACCTCAACGACACCGACGCGGCCTTCGAGCTGGCGGCGGAATTCGAGCGGCCGGCCGTGGCCATCATCAAGCACGCCAATCCCTGCGGCGTGGCGGAGGCCGACGACCTGGCGACGGCCTATCGGCGGGCTTTTGCCTGTGACCCCCTGAGCGCCTATGGCGGGATCATCGCGGTGAACCGGCCGCTCGACGCGGCGACGGCGGCGGCGATCGGCAAGCTGTTCGTGGAGGTGATCATCGCGCCCCAGGTGACGGCCGAGGCGCGCGGCCTGCTGGCGGCGAAGGCGAACCTACGGGTCCTGGAGGCGGGCGGGATGCCCGATGCGGGCGCGACCGGCATGAGCCTGCGCTCGGTGGCCGGAGGCTATCTGCTGCAGGGGCGCGACGACGGGCGCGTGGGCGCCGCCGACCTCAAGGTGGTGACGAAGCGCGCGCCCAACGACACGGAGCTTTCGGACCTGCTGTTCGCCTTCCGCGTGGCCAAGCATGTGAAGTCGAACGCCATCGTCTATGCGAAGGCGGGCGCCACCGTGGGCATCGGCGCCGGGCAGATGAGCCGCGTGGACTCGGCGCGCATCGCCGTGCTGAAGGCGCAGGCGGCCGCCGAGGCCCTAGGGGAGATGGGGGGCGCGGCGGCGGCGCGCACGCAGGGCTCGGTGGTGGCCTCCGACGCCTTCTTTCCCTTCGCCGACGGCCTGCTGGCCGCGATCGGCGCCGGCGCCACCGCCGTGATCCAGCCCGGCGGCTCCGTGCGCGACGACGAGGTGATCGCCGCGGCGGACAAGGCAGGGCTGGCGATGGTGTTCACGGGGGTGAGGCACTTCCGGCATTAGGGCTGGGTCTCGTGGCAAAGCGATTCGAACCTCTTGTCAAGTTTTTTCTGTCAAAATGCCTCCTCATTCGGTATAATCTTGAACGTTAACCGTTTGAGATTCCGCAGCTTTTCTGGGGCAATGCGAAAATCAAAGAATCCTATCAATGGCTTACGAGCCCAGCCTTTGCTTTGCGTCAAAGGCAACATTGCAGTCGACAGCCTTGCCGCATAGCGGAAGACCACCTAGCTCCCGGAGGGAGGGCGTAGCATGTTCAAGCCAATAGGCGAGCCGCTCAATCAGAGTCCGCCTGAAGAAGTGACGCTGGACAGCGATGAGCTTCCCGGGCTGGAATTTCGCTTGAGCAACGACACCATCAAGGACATCGAAGAGATCGAAACGAACATCCGCACGGCTGAGCAGAGAAGCGGAATGATCGTCTTACGCGGGTAGCCATCGTGGCTTTGTGAAATCGCAACAGGCGGCTTCATTCGGAGCCGCCTTCTTCTCAGGGCCGATGAGCGCTACGGCGCGGTGATCCTCATTGTCGACTGTTTCTTACTATGCCCTGACAGATGACACAGCGTGGGACGCGCTGCGAAGTTCTATTGATCCCTCCGGCCAAGTGGTCTCCGTCAAGGCGATTCTTGAGCACTTGAAGAAGCTGAACGCGCAATCTGCCGTCATCGAGAACGAATACCTCGACCAAGACTTCTCTGCCGAATTTTCCCGATTTTACTCAACCGTCTTTAGGCGGTTCTCGAAAGTTTGCCGGCGACTGCACTTCTTTTCTGAAGACATAGGCGCAACCCTTCGTCTCAATGATCCTCAAAAGTTGAGCGATAGCCTTCAGGATATAGGCAATCGAAGCTACCTCGGGTTCGCCGTCGTTCGACCGCTGCGCCATGCACCACTCGGGCGTACCGTCCTCGTTGCCCCAATCAGTCCTTCCGACCGACGGTCGAAACTACTGGTACGAGCGAGTTATTCGGTTCACCTACTTGGTGCCGAACTTCGCGTCGAGGGATTTCCGTACGTCCAACAAGACTCCCGCATAAGTTCGTGTGCCCAGGCGACAATTTGGATGGCAGGAAGGCACTTCTACACAAAACACAAGGGCCCATGGTTCGCAACAGTCGACATTAGTGAAGCCGCCTCGCAGCCCACCGACACTACTCTTGCACAATCTCTCCCTGCCGGCTCCGGCGGGCTGAACACCAACAACATGGTCCGTGCGCTGAGAGCGATGGGACGCGAGCCGCTTTCGTATCTCGCCAAGATCGACAACAGTGGGGCTCCACCCAAGATAGATTGGGGTTCTAAGCTACGACCTCACGAGATCATCGCTCGCTATGTCGATTCGGGAGTCCCCGTCATCCTTGGCATTGCACCATGGGAAATCGATCAAACACTTTGGCATGCAGTCGTGGCGATAGGCCACACGACCCGAACGTTAGATAGCCAATCGGGGCTGCCCGATCATCCAACCCGGGCAGAGTTCTTAGACGCATTCCTTGTCAACGACGATCAACGAGGCGTCTCGCTCCGAATGCCGATTGTGGCTAGCGCTGGAGACACACCTTACTCATTGGAAAACGTTGGCTACCTCATCGTTCCGCTACCCAAAAAGGTTTTCATCAATGCCGAATCGGCGGAGAGGATTGCGTGGCAACTAGTAGATGCCAATTTCCAGTCCATATGGAGCCAATTGAAGGCGCAGTTCGCGGCCCAAATTGCGTCCTGCGTACAGGACGGCGATGATTTTCTGAGCAAGATTAGTCGGGGAGAACTTGTCGCTCGAACGTACCTTACATTCGGGTGGAAATACAAAGCGCGAATTCTGAGAAACTGCGTCTCAGATGTTGTCAAGAGAGTAGCATCGCGTCACGAATTTCCGAAATTTGTCTGGGTCACAGAGTTTGGGTCAGTTGACGCATTGAACAAGCTGGAAGCGAAGGACAGGCTCATCATCAGCCACTCCGTAATCGATGCCACGTCAAGCAACTATTGGGAGGCTGCTTGCTTGTTTCATGCTCCCGGATTCGTCATCCGATGGTTTAGTGACCCCAAGAATCCTACCGGTGACCTCACTTACGAAGTGAGCATCGTGCCGGATAATCCGGGCTATCAGCCGAAGATCCGCGGGCAACTCACCGCGTAGTCCTTGAGGTATGAGGGATCACACCCCCACCCCCTATGGTCCCTGTGAAGTCGAACGCCATCGTCTATGCGAAAGCGGGCGCCACCGTGGGCATCGGCGCCGGGCAGATGAGCCGCGTCGACTCGGCGCGCATCGCCGTGCTCAAGGCGAAGGCGGCGGCCGAGGCCGCGGGCGACAGCCTCGCGCACACAGGCTCGGTTGGTGGCCTCCGACGCCTTCTTCCCCTTCGCCGACGGCCTGCTGGCGGCGATCGCGGCCGGCGCCACCGCGGTGATTCAGCCCGGCGGCTCCATCCGCGACGACGAGGTGATCGCCGCCGCCGACGAGGTGGCGTTGGCGATGGTGTTCACGAAGGTGCAGCACTTTCGGCATTAGGCGCGACTGGCTTGAACGAACCGGAGGAGAGGCTTGATGGCCTCTCCTTCTCTTGAATAGGAGGGCCGGCGTCGACTAAGGCGCTTCAAGAACGAACGCAGCGCATTTTGGAATCCGGATAAAATGTGAAAGCTCGACTCGCCTCCGTTTTTAGACATGTCCGAAGCATTTACCATCTATATGGATGAGTCGGGGTTCACCGGGGAATACCTGATGGCTGCTGACCAGCCTATTTTTGTGCACGCCTCAACCGCACTCAGCAATGAGCGCTGCAAAGAACTGCACACCGAGTTCTTCAGGGATAATCAGGCTCCAGAACTAAAGCATGGCGTGATAGCCCGGCGGCCAGCAGGTCGCGACCGGATAGTCAGGTTCATTCAAGCCATTCACGAGCATGACCGAAGCGCTTTTACGACATGGGTCGTCCACAAGGAATTCATGATGCTGACCAAACTGGTCGACCTCTGGACCGAGTACGCCGCATATCGCGATGGGGTGGATCTGTACAAGGACGGCGCGCATTTGGCCCTATCCAATATGGCCTACTTTTGCCTCAGGACGTTTGAGAGCCCTGAATTCTTGCACGGCCATCTCGTCCGCTTTCAGAACATGATGATGAAGCGTACGCCCGCAGCATATAGGGAGTTCTGGCGCCACCTATATGCTGACTTTGATAGAGTCGACAAAAGGACGAGAGACATTCTTGTCTTCTTTCTCGCTGGCGAGCGCCTAGGGTTCGGCCACTTGGTGGGGTTGCCGGAACGGAGTGTCGATCCCGCTATGCCCGGCGCGGTCTTTACTTTCGGCCACTGGCGCCGGATGACAAAACTTCCTCTCGCCCTGGTTCATGATAGATCGTCCAGCATGGCGAAGGACTTGGAGCTTTGGAAACTTGTAACCTCGCCTGCGATCGATGAAATGACGCTTGGGGTTCCGGACCGTGAGCTCATCTATCCTCTGAATGTTCGTACCACGGCACTCGAGGATTCCCGCAGCTTTCTGCAGCTTCAGTTCTGTGATCTGCTTGCTGGAGCATCCGTCGCATGGGCACGGCGATTTGCAGGGCCCAACCACGATCGCGAATATCACGACAGGCTGACAGCCGCAGGGATTGAGGATTTCAAGATCGGCACTATATGGCCGGAACTGGAGGTTCGGCCGGACGAACTTCGCACGCGGGGCATGACTGGGGAATTCATTGACACTCTGGCCGAACAGCTTCGCAAGGTAGATGCCGCGAAGAAATCTGAACTGTGATTCGGGCCAATCATTTCCATGGGCCGTAGCGGGCGCACTACGACTGTCCTTGTTCCCTAATGTCGTTCAGCACCACCTTTCGCGCTGAGCGCCGGCAGCGCGTTTTCGACCCTATCAAGAGCCTCGTCGAGATATCCTAGGATATGACCTGCGACCAGGGTCCACTTCAAATCGTCCTCCGGTGCGGGACCACGGTCCGAGAATGCCACGACATCAGCCGAGAGGTCATGCTGTGCAAAGTATAGCAGCCCGCCGAAGGCATTAGGATGGGTGTGCTCGCAAAGGTAGTCGTAGTCTTCTCTGGCCGACGGCCAAACCGACTTCATCTTCTCGATCTGAGTTAGGATGTTCGTAGCTTGGACGTCAGGTGTGCCCGCCATTGTTATGAGATCCTCAAGCCGAGTCGCGAATGTGCGGGCTTTCACGAAATCGTGGATTTCCTGCAAGTCACCCTTGGATAGCAGTGCCTGCAGCTTGCTCTCGAAATCGAGAAAATTCGCCACTGTTTCGAAGACGCATCGGACCGCCGTAAGAGCTACCAAACCGGAGTCCGAGTAAATGTGGTGATGGGCCGCCGCGATGAACATCAGCGAGCGGCGAAGGTGTGCTTGGCTATAAGCTCGGATCAGGTTGCTCACTCGGAACCCGCTCACAGGCTCTTGAATCTCGATGCGATCCAGTCGGCGGGATCTGAGCCGGCCAATGATTTCATTGACCCGCCGCACACCAGGCGGGGACACAACGTGAGCTGGCACCGTGCGAGGATCAAATAGATCATTATGACTCATCGCCGCTCCTTCAGGTAACGAGTTTGTGAGGCGAAGCATCGACGCTGAGCGTTTTTCGCTCCCAAGCAGATTCCAGGATGGCAAGCCCCCTCGCAGGCCCACGGGAAGCTGCCAGCGGAGTGAGGTGCTACTGCTCTCGATTCTTTCGCCAATCCGATCTCGGCCAAGGTGCCGAGCGCGCCAGTGCGATAAGGACCTTATGTATGCCCCAGTCGCTAACCTGGCCCGTTGTGGCGGCGGTCGTGTATCGACCCAAATCAGCCGCGCTTATCCCACCCCACTCGTTCGCCATACCGAACCCCATCAAGACTTGGGAGGCTCCGACCAGCAGTGCGAGGACCGCGGCGACTCGTGCAACATGTGAGAAAAACACCGTGTCCTCCTGGTTCTGCCTGCCACCACGCGTGGATCATATCCGGGCCGAGAGTCGAGCGTCCAGATGACCGCAGGCCCGGCTTAAGACTGGGCGAAACGCACGAGGCCCTGCGAGTAGGATTCGTCGGCGCCTGCCGGCACCCCCACCCTCTCCCACAAGGGTAGAGGGGACTCCTGTTGAAAGGCGGGGCGTCGATCCGGCCACCTTGAAATCATCGGCGTCACCTGTCATATATGCAGCGACAGGTGACGCAAGAGGCCACGATGGAGCTGAGCGAGTCCGAGGCCCGGCCGGGCGAGGCGGCGGAGGTGCGGCGGGTGGCGGAGCTGCTCGGCGGGCCGCGCGTGCTGCGGCACCGGCTGAGGAATGCGCTGGACGTGCATGAGGCGCTCGCCGCAGGCTTGCCGGGCGCGGCGCTGACGCATCTGCTCGACAGTCTGGTGAGCCTGCGCGATCCCGCGTCGATCGAGAGGGCGGTGGGGATCAGCCGGCGCACGTTCCAGCGGCGCAAGGCGGCGCCGAAGAAGCCGCTGAGCCCGGAGCAGAGCGGGCGAACCTGGACGTTCGCGGCGGTCCTGGCCAAGGCGACGGCCGCGTTCGGCTCGCAGGCGGCGGCGGAGCAGTGGCTGGAGCGGCCGGCCATCGGCCTCGACCAGCGGCGCCCCATCGACCTGCTGGCCACGCCCACGGGGGTGCGCCTCATCGAGGAGCATCTGGGCCGCATCGAATACGGCGTCTACGCGTGACGCCGCTGCCGCCGCCGCTCGGCGGCGCCGAGCTCGTGGCCTGGCGCCTGGACAAGGCGGCCTATGGCGCGAGCTGGGACAGCGGCGAGGGCGCCTACCGGTTCGGCGGGCGGTGGAACAGCCGCGGCGTGCGCGCGGTCTATTGCTCCATCGATCCGGCCACCGCGATTCTCGAGGTGGCGGTGCATGCCGGGTTCCGGGCGCTGGATACGGTGCCGCATGTGCTGACGGCGGTGACAATCGCCGCGCCGGCGCGCGTCCGGGTCGTCGATCCGGCATCGATTCCCGATCCGAACTGGCTGCGGCCGGGGATTCCGAGCGCCGGGCAGCAGGCCTTCGGCGACGAGCTGCTGGCGCGGCACGCCTTCATCCTGATCCCGAGCGCGGTCTCGATCCATAGCTGGAACCTGATCTTCGTCGGGGCAGGCGCGGCAGGGGCCTATGCGGTGAGGCTACAGGAGGCGTTCGCGCTCGATCCGCGGCTGCATCCGCCGGCGACGCCGTCGCCCTAATCAAACATATCCGTGTCCGTCTGCAGCAGCCGCTCGTAGATCGATCATCAGCTGCTGCCGGCAGCAGCGCTCGAGCACGATGAATCGGAGTCGATGCTGTGGCGGCTGGCCGTCATGAGGCCGTGGTTGGGTGGATGGCGGCCTTCACCCCCTTGAAGGCGGCGGCGACTTTCTTGCCGGCGCCGCGCTCCGCTATAGTTTTCAGAGGGCGCTGCCGGAACGTGGGGTGGTACGACCGCATTCTATGGTCGAGGCGCACCGTCGAGGCGGGCCGTGATCCCCGGGTGCGCCGGAAACCGAGTCGGAATCGACTAAGCGAAGGGACGAACAATGGCCATTGCCAAGAACATGATCTGCCTCTGGTACGACAAGGACGCCGAGGCCGCGGCCCGCTTCTACGCCGAGGTCTTTCCCGACAGCTCGGTGGGTGCCGTCTACCGCGCGCCCAGCGACTACCCGTCGGGCAAGGCGGGCGACGTGCTGATGGTCGAATTCACGGTCGCCGGCATCCCCTGTCTCGGCCTCAATGGCGGGCCGACGTTCAAGCATAACGAAGCCTTCTCGTTCCAGATCTCCACGGACGACCAGCAGGAGACCGACCGCTACTGGAACGCCATCGTCGGCAACGGCGGCCAGGAAAGCGCGTGCGGCTGGTGCAAGGACAAATGGGGCGTCTCCTGGCAGATCACGCCGCGCGTGCTGATGGAGGCGATGGCGGCCGGCGGCGACGAAGCCAAACGCGCGTTCGAGGCGATGATGGATATGCGGAAAATCGACGTCGCCGCGATCGAGGCGGCGCGGCGCGGTTGACGGACCTAGGTTTGACGCGAAGCAGCCTCCGGGACGCAGTCACTCCGGTTCAGGCGATGTGACCAGCCGGCCGCGGCTCCCTCACCCCCCGCAGCAGCAGCAGGCCGACGAGGAAGAAGGGCAGGATGGTGGCCATGCCGGCGCGCTGGCTGTCGAACAGCCAGGTGGCGCCGCCGAACAGCGCCGGGCCGAGGAAGGCGGTGGCCTTGCCGGCGAAGTTGTAGAGGCCGAAGAACCCCGTGCGCTGCGCCGGCGGGGCGAGGCGGGCCATGAGCGAGCGGCTGGCGGCCTGCGTCGGGCCGAGGAAGATGCCGATCGCCAGGGCCAGCGCGTAGAACCAGCCGCGGTCCTGGACCAGGAGGACGGCGGCGCCGAGCAGGCTGAGCGCGGCGAGGGCGATGGCGATGGTGGGCTTAGCGCCGATCCAGTCGTCGATCCAGGCGAAGGCGGCGGCGCCGGCGCCGGCGGCGATGTTGAGCAGGATGCCGAAGGTGAGCACCTCCGGCAGGGTCATGCCGAAGGTGACGCCAGCATAGGCGCCACCGAACAGGAAGAGCGTGTTGAGGCCGTCGATATAGATCATCTTGGCCAGCAGGAAGCGGGCGACGTTGCGGTGGCGGCGGAGCTGGCGCAGGGTGGCGATCAGGTCGGCGAGGCCGCCGCGCAGCGCGGCGCCGAGGGGCAGGCCGGTGGCCGGCCGGTCGGGCACCAGCAGGAACAGCGGCAGGGCGAAGAGCGCGAACCACAGCGCGGCCAGCGGCATGACGATGCGCACATGCTCGAAGGCGGCGCGGTCGAGGCCGAAGGGCGGCAGCTCGGCATCGACGAAGAGGAGCTGGCTGAGCACCAGGCAGGCGAGGCCGCCGGCATAGCCGAGGCCCCAGCCCCAGCCGGAGATGCGGCCGAGGCGGTCCGCCGGCACGGTATCGGCGAGCATGGCGTTGTAGAAGGCGATGCCGAGCTCGAAGCCGAGCGTGGCGACGCCGAGCAGCACCAGGCCGAGCAGGGCGTCGGCCGGGGTGGCGCGCACGAACCAGAGGCCGGCGGTGGCGGCGACGCTGAGCAGGGTGAGGGCGGCGAGCCAGGGCTTGCGCCGGCCGCTGCGATCGGCGACGGCGCCGATGAGCGGGCTCAGGACCGCGATCAGGATCGCGGCGCCGCTGTTGGCGAGGCCGAGCTGGGCGTTGCCGCGCTCCGGGTCGGCGGCGACCGCCTTGACGAAGAAGGTGCTGAAGACAAAGGTCTGGACGATCGTGGGGAAGGCGGAATTGGCCCAGTCGAACAGGCACCAGGCGGCGACGGCGCGCCGGGCGCCGGCCGGCGGGCCGGGACGCTCAGCCTCGAGGGCGGCCATGCGGCGACCTTGCGCCGCGGCCCGGCCGCGGACCACCGGCAAACCCGAGGGAAGGGAGGACGCGGATGCTGCTCAGCACGACGAACGCGATCGAGGGGAAGCGCATCGCCGCCTATTACGGCATCGTCAGCGGCGACGCAATCATCGGCGCCAACATCTTCCGCGACCTGTTCGCGCGCGTGCGCGACATCATCGGCGGCCGCGCGGCAGGCTACGAGCGGGCGCTGCAATCGGCGAAGCAGGCGGCGCTCGACGACATGACGGGCGCGGCGCAGGCGCTGGGCGCGAACGCCGTCATCGCCGTCGACCTCGACTACGAGACCATCGGCGACAGCATGCTGATGGCGAGCGCCAGCGGCACGGCGGTTCGACTGGAGTAGGGGGCGCCTTGGCGCTGCATCAGCAAGGTGCGTCCTTCGACAGGCTCAGGATGAGGGGCAGTCTTGGTGGCACGACGAAAAGCCCTCATCCTGAGCCTGTCGAAGGACGCACGGCGCCGATCCAAGCGCTTCGGGCCTACACCGCCGTCAGGCCGCGGAGCTGGCGGTTGGCGACGGCGAGCATGGCGAGGCCGGCGCCGCCGGCCTGGCGCAGATCGGCGATCAGCGATTCGGCGCGCTGCACGACGGGGCCGCGGCCGGCGCTCCACAGCTCGACCGGGTCGGCGCCGTTGGCCGGCTTGGCCTCCGCCGCGGCGGCGAGGACGCGGGCGGTGAGCTCGCGCTGGTGGCCGTAGAAATCGTCGGTGATGGCGACGACGGCCTGCTTGTCCCAGTGCGTATCGATCGGCAACGCCGCCGCCGCCCGGCGCAGCCAGTCGAGGCCGAAGCGGGCGCCGACGGCGAAGTAGGTGCGGCCGACCTGCTCCACGGGCACGCCGGCGGCGCGGCCGATGCGGATGATGTCGAAGCTCGGCGGCAGCAGATGGGTGATGCCCATCCGCTCGGCCAGCGGCTGCGGCACGCCCTGCTCGACATAGGTGGCGATGCGCTGGTCGATCTCGGCGCGGTCGGCCTCGGCGATCAGCCCGCGGGCGGCGATCAGCGCCTCGACGCCGTCGCGGTAGGCCGCGACCGCCCCATCGATGTCGAGCGGCTGCGGCTCGTTGCGCAGCAGCCAGGTGACGCCGCGCTCGAGCGCGCGGCCGCACTCCAGCAGCATCGCCGCCTGCAGGCCGGCGGCGACGACGTTGTCGAGGCTCTCGATCTGCCGCCACACCTCGCGCAGGCCGAAGATCTCGCGGGTGGCGATGTAGGCGCGGGCCACGTCGGCGACGCCCATGCCGGTGTTCTCGCGCACCTCGTAGACGAAGGTGATGCCGGCGCGGTTGACCATCTCGTTGGTGACGACGGTGGTGACGATCTCGCGGCGCAGGCGGTGGCGGGCGACGTCCTCGGCGTAGCGTTCGCGCAAGCGCTGCGGGAAATAGCCGAGCAACTCGCCGCCGAGCTGCGGATCGTCCGGCAGGTCGGACTCGAGGATGTCGTCGGCCAGAGCCAGCTTGGAATAGGCCAGGAGCACGGCCAGTTCGGGCCGGGCGAGCCCGACGCCCTTGGCCTTGCGCTCGAGCACGGCCTCCTCGTTGGGGAGCGATTCGATGGCGCGGTCGAGCCGCCCCGCCCGCTCCAGCGCCCGCATGAAGCGGACATGGCGGTCGAGCAGCCGGCCGCCGAGGAGCTGCGTGATCGTCAGGCACTGGCTCTGCAGGTAGTTGTCGCGCAGCACCAGCGCGGCGACGTCTTCGGTGAGCTCGCCCAGCAGGCGGTCGCGCTGCTTGCGCGTCATGTCGCCGGCGGCGACGGTCTCGTTGAGCAGGATCTTGATGTTGACCTCGTGGTCCGAGGTGTCGACGCCGGCGGAGTTGTCGACCGCGTCGGTGTTGATGCGGCCGCCGGCCAGCGCGTATTCGATGCGGCCGCGCTGGGTGAAACCGAGATTGGCGCCCTCGCCGACGACCTTGCAGCGGAGATCGGCGGCGTTGACGCGCACCGCGTCGTTGGCGCGGTCGCCGACCTCCGCCTGCGTCTCGTCGCTCGCCTTGACGTAGGTGCCGATGCCGCCGAGCCAGAGCAGATCGACCTCGGCGCGGAGCAGGGCCTGGATCAGCTCGGCCGGCGTCATGCTGTCCTTGGCCAGGCCGAAGCGCTGCTTCACCTGCGGCGACAGCTTGATGGATTTCGCCTTGCGGTCGTAGACGCCGCCGCCCGGCGAGATCAATTTGGGGTCGTAGTCGGACCAGGCCGAGCGCGGCAGGTCGAACAGCCGCTTGCGCTCGGCCCAGCTCGCCGCCGGATCGGGATCCGGATCGAGGAAGATGTGCAGGTGATTGAAGGCGACGACCAGGCGGGTGTGGCGCGACAGCAGCATGCCGTTGCCGAAGACGTCGCCGGACATGTCGCCGACGCCGACGACGGTGAAATCCTGCGACTGGATGTCGACGCCGGCCTCGCGGAAGTGGCGCTTCACCGCCTCCCAGGCGCCGCGCGCGGTGATGCCCATGCCCTTGTGGTCGTAGCCGGCCGAGCCGCCGGAGGCGAAGGCGTCGTCGAGCCAGAAGCCGTATTCGGCGGAGACGGCATTGGCGATGTCGGAGAACGTCGCCGTGCCCTTGTCGGCGGCGACGACCAGGTAGGTGTCGTCGGGATCGCGCCGCACCACCTCGGCCGGCGGCTCGACCTTGCCGGCCCTGAGATTGTCGGTGAGGTCGAGCAGGCCGCGCATCATCGTCTTGTAGCACTCGACGACCTCGGCGTTCAGCGCCTCGCGGCCGCCGGCGGCGGGCGGGCGCTTGACGACGAAGCCGCCCTTGGAGCCGACCGGCACGATGACCGCGTTCTTCACCATCTGCGTCTTCATCAGCCCGAGCACCTCGGTGCGGAAATCCTCGCGCCGGTCGGACCAGCGGATGCCGCCGCGCGCGACCCGTCCACCGCGCAGGTGGACGGCCTCGACGCGCGGGCTGTAGACGGAGATCTCGAACAGCGGGCGCGGCAGCGGCAGCTCGTCGACGGCGCGCGAATCGAGTTTGAACGAGAGGTAGGGCCGATGCTGCCCCGCGACGGCGCCCTTGAAGAAGTTGGTCCGCAGCGTCGATCGGATGACGTTGAGGAAGCGACGGAGGATGCGGTCCTCGTCGAGGTTGGCGACGTTGTCGAGGGCGCGCTCGATCTCCGCCACGATGGCTTCAGCCTGCTTGCCGATATCGTTGCCGGCCGGATCGAACAGCGTGCGGAACAGCCTCACCAGCGCCACGGCGATGTGCGGATTGCCGGCCAGCGTCGCCTCCATATAGGCCTGGCTGAAGGGAATCGCCGCCTGCCGCAGATATTTGCAGTAGGCTCGCAGGATCGTCACCTCGCGCCAATCGAGCCCGGCCGCCATGACCAGCCGATTGAAGCCGTCGTCCTCCATGTCGCCGGCCCACACGCGCGAAAGCGCGGCGTGGAAGATTTCCCGCACGCTGCCGAGCTCCACGTCGCGACCATCGGCGGACACCATGCCGAAGTCGTGGATCCAGACCACCCGGTCCGCCGCGCGCGGCTGAACCATGTAGGGCGACTCGCTGATCACCTTGACGCCCATATGCTCGAGGACCGGCAGCACGTCCGACAGCGGCAGCTGGGCGCCGGCGTTGTAGAGCTTCAGCTTCAGTTCGCTGGCCGCCGACTCCAGCGGCCGATAGAGATTCATGGCGATGCCGCGGCCGGCGAGGGCCTCTTCCACTTTGTCGATATCGGCGACCGCCAGCTGCGCAGTGAACCGCTCGCGATAGCCGGCCGGGAAGGCATCGATGAAGCGGCGCAGCAGCGCCAGGCCCCGCTCCTCGCCCTTGGCCTCGACGAGAGCGTCGTGCAGCTGATCGGCCCAGGAGCGGCCGGCTTCCACCAGCCTGACCTCGATGTCCTCGGGATCGACATCGGGTATGGCGCCGCGCGTGGTGGCGATGATGACCTGCAGGCGGCTCAGCGCGGCATCGCTCATATGCGTGAAGTAGGCCGAGACGGCGCCGTTGTAGGCGCGGGCCAGGATGTCCTGGATGCGCAACCGCAACTCGGTGTTGTAGCGATCGCGCGGGACGTAGACGAGGCACGAGACGAAGCGTTCGAACGGATCGCGCCGGACGAAGAGGGCGATGCGCTGCCGCTCCTGCAGATGCAGGATGCCGAGCGCGGTCTCGTACAGCTCGGCCTCGGAGATCTGAAACAGCTCGTCGCGCGGGTAGGTTTCGAGGATGTGAGCCAGCGCCTTGCCGTCGTGGCTGGCGGGCGCGAAGCCGGCGCGCGCCAGGCAGTTCGCGACCTTGCGGCGGAGCAGCGGAATCTCGCGCGGACTCTGGCTGTAGGCGGCCGAGGTGAGCAAGCCGACGAAGAGCTGCTCGCCCACCGCGTTGCCGGCGGCATCGAACTTCTTCACGCTGATCGTGTCCATGTGGACGGGGCGATGCACGGTCGACCGGCGGTTGGCCTTGGTGATGATCAGCACCCGGGGCTGCAGGAGGAACTGGCGCACGTCGGGCGGCAGCTGCTCGAAATTGCGCAGCCCATCAAACACGGAGTACTGCTCGTCCCGCAGGATGCCGAGGCCGGTCTGCGGCGGGATCGAGATCATGGCCGCTTCGCCCTCGCCGACGAAATCGTACTCGCGATAGCCGAGATAGGTGAAATGGTCGTCGTTCAGCCATTGCAGGAACGCCCTCGCCTCCGCCACCTCTTCGCCGGGCAGGCTGGACGGCGCTGAATCGAGCGACTTGATGATGTGGTCGGCGCGCGCGCGCATCGGCCGCCAATCGGACGTCGCCGCGCGGACGTCGCCGAGCACCTTTTCGAGCAGGAACTTGATCTCGGCCAGCCGCTCGGGCGCGGTCTGCTCGTTGATGCGGATCTGGATGTGCGACTCGGCAATCTCCTCGCCCCCGGCGCCGGCAACGCGATTGCCGGCGCGGTCGCGGCGGACGCGGACGATCGGATGGATGACGAGATAGACCATGAGGTCGCGCTGATTGAGCCCCGCCGTCAGCGAATCGACCAGGAACGGCATGTCGTCGTTGACCATCTCGACGACCGTGTGGGCGCTGTGCCACCCCTGCTCGTCGAGCCGCGGATTGTAGACGCGCACCTTGGCAGTTCCCGGAACGCGCTGGGCCGCAAAGCCCCACAGCGACAGGGCGGCGGCATACAGATTCTCGGCCGCCTCGCCGACGAGATCGTCGACGGCCACGTTCGCATAGAACTGCGTGATGAATTCCGACAACGCCGTAGCGCGGTCGGACGGCAGCCGCGCCGAGGCCAGCGCCTTGACGCGTTCGATCAATTCGGGCTTGTGCTGTGCCGCTTTCGAGACCATGGCCGTTCCCCCGGGAGGAGACCCGCACCAAGGCTAGCGCATCTCGGTGACAAAACAAGCTTCGGGGTCGGGCGGATACCGCCGTTCCGGTCGGGACCGGGCGGCGACAGACCTACGCTCAGGCGGCCTGTCCGCGGCCTTCCGCCCGCCGATCCTTCGCCATCGGCAGCAGCAGATGGAACGTCGCCCCCTTGCCCTTGCCGTCGCTCGTCGCGTGGATCTTGCCGCCCATGGCGATGATGCTGTTGGCGCACCAATGCAGGCCGATGCCGCCCTTCTTGTCCGTCTTGGTGCTGAAACCGCGCTGAAACAGGGACGCCATGGCCTCCGGCGCGATTCCCTCGCCGTTGTCACGGACCTCGATATGGAGCATCTCCCGGCCGTCGACCTGCTCGCAATGGCCGGTAACGGCGATCCGGCCGCCGCCGGTGCCGACCGCACGAATGGATTCGGCGGCGTTGGCCATGAGGTTGCCGAGCACCTGCGTCAGCGTGATCCGGTCGCCGAGCGCCGCCGGAAGCCGCGCCAGGGCCTGGTCGATCTCCACGGCGATCTGCGATTTCGCCTGAGCCGGGATCATCGTCGCGCATTCCTCGGCCAGCTTGTCCATGCCGATGGCTTCCGGTTTGCGCCGACGACGGCCCGTCAGGTCGACGTCCTGGAGAATCTGCTCGATGTGACGGCTGTGCTGACCCAGATCGCGAATCTCGTCCGCCAGCCGGCGTTGATCGGCGACGAGCTTCTCGGCCGCGGCACGGACATAGTTCGCCAGCTTTTCCCGCCGGTCGGACGGCGTCGATTCGGTCGACAGCTCGGCCAACGCGGTCTCGATCCGTCCGAGCGACATGCCGCGCGCGCTTTCCTCCAGCTTCCAGATGCCGACGGAGATCGGATTCAGGGCATTGCGGATGTTGTGCAGCACGCCCGACGCCATCTCGGCCATGCCGTGGACATAGGACTGGTTCTGCAGCTTCTGGCGGGAATCGACCAAGGCCTCCACCATCTTGTTGAATTCGCTGGCGAGCACCCCGATCTCGTCGCGCCGCTGCGCCAGGCGGTCGTCGACCAGCCCGAGATCGCCGGACGCGCCGAGCTGCGCGACGTGGTGCGTCAGCGCCGCGATCGGCCGGGCGACGATCCGTTGGACGATATAAAGGAGGCCGAGAATCGCCAAAACCGTCGCCAGCCCGCCTTTGACGGCATCGGCCTTGAAGGCGCGCTCGGCGACCGAAAAATGCTGCGACAGGTCCCAGGCGACGGCGACGACGGCGATCGGCCGGTTCCCCTCCGCGCTCCGCACCGGCAAGGCGATGACCTGAGCATCCGACCACAGGCGATCGACGATCGACCCGCCGGCGGCGGCGGCGCGCGCGATGTCGGCCAGGGCCTGTTCCGGGAAATCGAGGCGTCGCGGTCCGTGATAGGCCTTGAGGATGGTGCCGTCCGGCCGGATCACGCCGAACGCGATCAGCGCGGCGGCAGGCGCAGCGCGAGACTGCGCACCACCGTCCGACGCGGCCTCGGCGGCGCGCACCGTATCGAGCAGCGTGCGGTCGATCACATAGGGATCGAGCTCCTGCACCGCCCCGCTGATGCGCTGCGCCATCACCTCGGTGAGCAGGCGGTGCGAGGACTGGGCGAAGCCGAGGATCTTGTCGTACTGGTCGCGGTACTGGCCGTGGAGCAGGAACCCGTAGGCCACGAGGCTGCCGGCCAACAGCACCGCCGTCAGCCGCCAGTGGACCGACCCGAAGAACAGCGTGGATCGAAGCAAGGCCTTCAACCGCGACACCTTCTGCTGGGCCGGCATGGCCGCGCCGAGCGCCGTTCCGGCAAAACGAATGCTTACGCCGCGATCGTCCGCGCCGCCGGGAAGTCGAGCGTGACCGTGGTTCCCTTGCCAAGAGCGCTCTGGACGATGAGTCGGCCGTCATGCAGCTCCGTCAGCGACTTGGCGAGCGGCAGGCCGAGGCCGGTGCCCTCGTACTTCCGGTTCAGCCGGCCGTCGACCTGGCCGAACGGCATCATTGCCCGCTCCATGTCCTCGGGCGCGATGCCGATGCCGGTGTCGGACACCGACACCCTCAGGCCGCCATCCGCGCCGCGATCGGCGCGGACGGAGACGGCACCGCCGGAGGCGGTGAACTTGACGGAGTTCGACAGCAGATTGAGGAGGATCTGCCGCACGCGGCGCGCATCGCCGCGCAGCGACGGCAGCGACGGGGCGATCTCCGACCGCAGGGTGACGCCGGCCCGGGAGGCCCGCTCGTCGACAACGCGCATCGACATCTCCACGAGCTCGCCGATATCGACCTGATCCTCCTGCAGCTCGAACTCGCCGACCTCGATCTTGGAGATGTCGAGGATGTCGTTGACCACGCCGAGAAGGTGCTGGCCGCTGGCGTTGATGTCGCGGATGTAGCTGCGGTAGCGGTCGTTGCCGATCGAGCCGTGCGCCTCGTTGTCGATCATCTCGCTGAAGCCGATGATCGAGTTCAGCGGCGTGCGCAGCTCGTGGCTGACGTTGGCGAGGAACTCCGTCTTCATGCGGCTGGCCACCTCGGCCCTGTGCTTGGCCGAGGACAGCTCGGCATTGGCGGCCTCCAGGTCGGCGTATTGCCGCTTCAGCAGCTCGTGCGCGACGACCAGGTCCTGCTCGGCGCGCCACTTGTTGGACAGCGCCGAGGCGAACTGCTGGAGCTCGAGCGGCTGGAACGGCTTCGCGACATAGAACAGGCGCTCGACCGGCGGCACGATCTTGGCCATGTCGCGCGGGTCGGTATCGGAGTAGCCGGTCACGAAGACGATGTTGAGGCCGGGATCGATGGTGCGGATCTCCTTGGCGGTATCGACGCCGTTCATGCCCGGCGGCATGCGCACGTCGAGGAAGGCGACGGAGAAGGGGCGCCCGTCCGCGGCCGCGCGCTTGACCGCGCTGACCGCCTGCTGCCCCTGCTGGCAGAGCTCGAGTTCGTAGCTCTGGTCGGATTGCCGGTCCCGGCCGCCGAACAGCTCGGCTTCGAGATCGTCGAAGCCGGCGTCCGACGGCTTCAGCTTGCCGTCGGCCAGCAGCACGCTGCTGTAAGCATTGAGAATGCTCGGCTCATCGTCCGCAATCAGAATGCGGTACGGTACGGCACCCATCCACCACTCTCCATCCGCTCGTCCCCGCGGAGATTTTGACGGAGCATAAAGGCGGGTCTGTAAAACCTCCCTTAAGGGGTCCGGTAAAATTTGTGGAGAACTGCGCACGTTGCCGGCAGGGCACCCCGCTGACGGCATCATCAACGCGCCTTAAGCATGAAGGGAAGATTATGGAGCGGGCGAAGGGATTCGAACCCTCGACCCCAACCTTGGCAAGGTTGTGCTCTACCCCTGAGCTACGCCCGCACGGGTCGATCGCCGCCAGCGGCGACGGCGCGGCGATCATACGCGGCGGCCATCCGATTGCAAGGCCGAAGCCGCCGGCTTGCCGGTTGAGGCAGGCGCGGGCGGGCGGCTATGGTGGCGCCATGACGGCCCTGCCCACCAGCCCGGCGCAGCTCTTCGCCCACCTCGAAGGATTGGGCATCCGCACCCGGACGGTGCAGCACCCGCCCGTCTTCACCGTCGAGGAGGCCAAGGCGCTGCGCGGCACCCTGCCGGGGGCGCACATCAAGAACCTCTTCCTGCGCAACAAGAAGGGCGAGATGTGGCTGGTGGTGGCGGAGGAGGATCGGGCGATCGACCTCAAGGCGCTGGGCGACCGGCTGGGGGCTGGCCGGCTGTCCTTCGGCAGCCCGGAGCGGCTGCTGACCTATCTGGGCGTCCTGCCGGGGGCGGTGACGCCCTTTGCGCTGATCAACGACCGACAGGGTCAGGTCAAGGTCGCCCTCGACAAGGCCGTCCTCGAGCAGGACCCGGTGAACTGCCACCCCCTGACCAACGACATGACGACGGCCATCGCGCCGCAGGACCTGCTGGCCTTTCTCCGCGCGGGCGGCCACAATCCCACGATTCTCGACCTCGACAACGGCGCACGTTGAGCCGCCCGCCCAGGGTTGCCTTGGCGGGTCCGGTGCGCCATCTATGATGCTGCACGCGAATGAATCATGGAGATCGCAACCACATGGAGCAGCTGATCGGCATGGGCGGCCCGGCGCCCGCCGCCGGCGCCGTCATCAAGGACAGCGATACCGAGAATTTCGTCGTCGACGTCATCGACGCCTCGCACGACGCGCCCGTCATCGTCGACTTCTGGGCGCCCTGGTGCGGCCCCTGCAAGCAGCTGACGCCGACGCTGGAGAAGGTCGTCCGCGAGGCGCGCGGCGCGGTCCGGCTGGTCAAGATCAACACCGACGAGAACCAGGAGCTGGCGGCGCAGATGCGCGTGCAGTCGATCCCGTCAGTGTTCGGCTTCGTCAAGGGCCGGCCCGTCGCCGCTTTTGCCGGCGCCCAGCCGGAAAGCCAGGTGAAGTCCTTCGTGCAGCGCATCGTCCAGTCGGCCGGCGGCCAGATGGGGCCATCGCCGGTCGAGCAGGCGCTGGCGCAGGCCGACGAAGCGCTGGCCCGCAACGACGCCGGCACCGCGAGCGCCATCTTCGCACAGGTGCTGGCGCACGAGCCGAAGAACGCCGCCGCCATCGCCGGCCTGGCCAAATGCCACATCGGCGCCGGCAATTTCGCCGAGGCCAAGAAGGTCTTGGCGCAGGCCGCCGGCGAACTGGAGAACAACCCGGCGATCGCCGCCGCCCGCACGTCGCTGGAACTGGCCGAGCAGTCGGCGCAGAGCGCCAGCCAGACGACCGAGTTCCGGCAGCGGCTGGAGCGGAACCCCAACGACCATCAGGCGCGCCTGGACCTGGCCATGGCGCTGTACGGGGCCGGCGACCGCGAAGCCGCGATCGAGGAGCTTCTGGAGTGCGTGCGCCGCGAGCGGCGCTGGAACGACGAGGCGGCGCGCAAGCAGCTCGTCAAGCTGTTCGAGGCGCTGGGCCCGACCGATCCGCTGACGGTCTCGGCCCGCCGCCGGTTGTCGTCGCTGCTGTTCTCATGACGCCGGGCGCCGTCGACGCCTCCTTCGACACGCTGCCGGCGACGCTGCCGATCTTTCCGCTGCCCGGCGCGCTGCTGCTGCCAGGCGGCAAGCTGCCGCTGCAGATCTTCGAGCCCCGCTACCTGGTCATGACGCGCGACGCCTTGTCGAGCGAGCGCATGATCGGGATGGTGCAGCCGCGCGATCAGGCGTCCGAGGCGCAGGGGCCGGTCAGCCACACGGCGGCGCTCTATCCGGTCGGCTGCGCCGGACGCATCACATCGTTCAGCGAGTCCGACGACGGCCGCTTCCTGATCACGCTGACCGGCCTGTGCCGTTTCACCATCGAGCGGGAGATCCCGACCGTCGGCGGCTACCGGCGGGTGGTGCCCGATTTCGGACGCTTCCGCGCCGACCTCGACCGCGCGGACGCCGCGACGATCGACCGCGGACGCCTGCTGCAAGCGCTGCAGAGCTACTTCGCCAGCCAGAAGATCAGCATCGACCTGACTGCGATCGCCGAGGTGCCCGACGACAAGCTGATCACCTCCCTCGCCATGGTCTGCCCGTTCGACGCCAGCGAGAAGCAGGCGATCCTGGAGGCGGCCGACCTGTCCGAGCGGAGCCGGGTCATGACCGCGTTGCTGGAGCTGGGCGTCTTCTCCGTCGAGGGCGAGGGCGCCCGACACTGACCGGGGATATCCCATGGCCGACAAGAACGCGACGATCGACCCCAAGCTGCTGGAGATCCTCGTCTGCCCGCTGACCAAGACGCCGCTGATCTTCAACCGCGAGTCGATGGAGCTGATCAGCCAGCAGGCGGGGCTCGCCTATCCCATCCGGGACGGCATCCCGATCATGCTGCCGGACGAGGCGCGGCCGCTCGACGATTCCGAACGGACGCGGCGGCCGTAGGCCATGGCCGAACCGCCGGAGAACGCGCCTTTGGGGACCCGCCACTGGCCGACCGAGATCCGGCTGCGGCGCGCCGACAAAATGCTCGAAGTCGATTTCGACAACGGCGTGACCTTCCGCTATCCCGCGGAGTTCCTGCGCGTCGAGAGTCCTTCCGCCGAGGTGCAGGGCCACGGCCCCAACCAGAAGCAGCTGCTCGACGGCCGCGCCCATGTCGGCATCATCGGCGTGGAGCCCGTCGGCAACTACGCCGTGCGCATCAGTTTCGACGATCTCCACGACACCGGAATATTTTCCTGGTCATACCTGTACGAACTGGGCGAGCGGCAGCAGGAGCTGTGGGCGGCCTATCTGGAGGCGCTCGCCGCGCGCGGGCTGTCGCGCGAGCCGCGCGGCTGACGTCGCGGTCAGAGCCGTTCGCCGCGGTTCAGGCGCGGCAATTCGCCGACCAGCCCCATGGCGTGGCGCATGAACAGACGCTTCAGCGGCGGAAGGCGATTCACCGCGGCGAGGCCGAGGTCGCGGGTGAGGCGCACCGGCGCGATGTCGTTGGAGAACAGGCGGTTGAGGCCGTCCGTGACGGCCAGCAGCACGAGATTGTCGAAGCGGCGCCAGCGCTGGTAGCGCTCCAGGACCAGCGAGTCGCCGATGTCGAGCCCCAGCCGATGGGCATCGACGACGGCTTCCGCCAGCGCCGCCACGTCGCGCAGGCCGAGATTGAGTCCCTGGCCGGCGATCGGATGGATGGCGTGGGCGGCATCGCCGAGAAGGGCGAGACGGCGGTCGACATAGCGCTCGGCATGGACGAGCGTCAGCGGATAGGCGAACCGTCCGCCGATGGGCGCCAGGCGGCCGAGCGACGGGCCGAAGCGGCGCGCGATCTCCGCGGCGAAGCCGGCGTCGTCGAGCGCCATCATCGCCGGCGCCAGCTCGCGGCGCTCCGTCCACACGATCGACGACCGGTGGACGGCGCCGTCGTCGACCATCGGCAACATGGCGAACGGCCCGGCGGGAAGGAAATGCTCGTGGGCGACGCCGCCATGCGGCAGTTCATGCGCCACGGTGCAGACGATGCCGGTCTGCGGGTAGGCCCATTCGGTGACGCGGATGCCGGCGGCGGCGCGCATCGCGGAGTTGCGGCCATCGGCGGCGACGGCGAGTCGCGCCGTCACGCGGCGGCCGTCATCCAGCTGCGCGACGACGCGGCCGCCCGTGCGGTCGACGGACGCCGCCCGCGCCGGCGAGACCAATGTCGCGGCGGGCAATTCCGCGAGGCGCTGCAGCAGCGCGCTGCGGATGACCCGGTTCTCGATGATGAAGCCGAAGGGCGGCGCCGGCGAATCGCCGCGCGGCGCGAGGTCGCGATGATCGTAGT
Organism: Dongiaceae bacterium; assembly: GCA_050180895.1. GTDB lineage: Bacteria > Pseudomonadota > Alphaproteobacteria > Dongiales > Dongiaceae > JBGPEQ01. Next base: position 138,993 of record JBFXDS010000006.1, on the reverse strand, counting down.
GCAGGAACAGCCGCGACACGCCGCCGGCCGAATCGCCGTCGGAGACGCGGATGTCGAGGATCGGCTGCGCCGCGGTCGCCATGGCCGGCCAGGCGCCGATGCCGGCGAGGACTCGCTGCGACCCGGCCGCCACCGCCGAACTGCGGCCGTCGAAGGAAGCGGCGGTCATCGCGGTCGGCGGCGCGGCATCGACGACGACCACCGACAGGCCGGCGGTCGCCAGCGCCGCCGCCAGGGTCAGGCCGACCATGCCGCCGCCGCCGATATAAACGTCGGCCTCGATGATCTCCGGGGACAGCGAACCCTGCGCCATACGCCGAGCTTGTCGCCTGCCGGGCGGCGAGTCCAGCGCCAGCGGGGCGCAGACATCGCCGATATCACCGCATTGATTCATGCGCCGCAACAAAGGCTTGTATATGGATTCTTCACTCGATAGAATCGTTTCTGTTTTGTCCTGACCGCGCATGGCGCCGTGGCGCCCACGGCGGGGGACCCCTCATCTGAGATGGTCGAGATGTCGACGGATCGCCTGGCATCCCTGCTGACATTTCATCCGTTCACCCGCCTGAACGCCCTGCTGGAGGGCCTCTCGGCGGGTGGATCGAGTCCGCCGCTACGGTTCTCGGTCGGCGAGCCGCAGATGACGCCGCCGGCCATGCTGGACGAGCTTCTGCGGCAGCATCGCGCGGAATGGTCGAACTATCCGCTGGCGCAGGGGACGCCGGCGTTCCGGGCCGCCGTGGTCGACTGGCTCGTCCGGCGCTACCGCCTGCCGCCGACGATGGTGGATGCCGACCGTCACGTGCTGCCGGTCGCGGGAACGCGCGAAGCGCTGTTCATGATCGCCCTGTCGGTCGTGCCGGAATGGTCGGGCGGCCGCCGGCCGGCCGTGCTGATGCCGAACCCCTTCTATCACGTCTATGCCGGCGCCGCGGTCGTCGCCGGGGCGGAGCCGGTCTTCCTCCCGACATCGGCCGAGACCGGCTTCCTGCCGGACATCGACTGCATTCCACGGGCCGTGCTGGAGCGGACGGCGCTGGCCTATATCTGCTCGCCGGCCAATCCGCAGGGCGCCGTGGCGTCACCCGACTACCTGCAGCGCTGGATCGAGCTGGCCCGCCGCCACGGGTTCGTCGTCGCCTTCGACGAGTGCTACGCGGAGATCTACGATCGCGTCGCGCCGGCGGGCGGGCTCGAGGCCTGCGCCCGGCTCGGCGGCGACCTCGACAACGTCGTCGTCTTCCACTCGCTGTCGAAACGCTCCGGCGTCCCTGGCCTGCGCTCCGGCTTCATTGCCGGCGAGGCGCGGCTGATCCAGCGCAACGCGCAGCTGATCAACTATGGCGGCGTCGCCGTGCCCTCTCCGATCCTGGCGGCCTCGACCGCCCTCTGGCGCGATGAGGCCCACGTCGAGGGCGGCCGGCAACGCTATCGCGCCAATATCGATGCCGCGGCCGAGATCCTCGGGCGGGAGTTCGGATTCGCGCGGCCGGCCGGCGCGTTCTTCCTCTGGCTCGATGTCGGCGACGGCGAGGCGGCGGCCCGGCGGCTGTGGGCGGCGGCCGGCATCCGCGTGCTGCCCGGCGGCTATATGGCTCGGCCCGACGATGCGGGCGCAAATCCAGGGGCGCGCTATATCCGGGTGGCGCTGGTCTATGATACGGAGACGACGGCTGCCGGGCTGCGGCGCCTGCGTCAGGTCCTGGCGGCGGACGGCCGTCCCGCGGAGAGCCCGGCCGCCCGGCATGCCCCGGAGGCCGCACCGGCATGAGCGACATGACCACGCAGATCGGACGCATCACCCTCCTGCCGGCGGGCGCCCGCGACTTCCTGCGGCGGCGGCTCATCGGCGCCGGTGGGTGCCTGCTGATGGGACTAGGCGCGGCGCACTTCGTCGCGCTGATGAGCTTCCATCGGACCGATCCGTCGCTGAACAACGCCACCGATTCGCCGCCGCTCAACCTCCTCGGCCGTCCCGGCGCGATGCTGGCCGACGTCGCGCTGCAGAGCCTCGGCCTGGCCGCCTTCGTCCTCAGCCTCGTGCTGATCGTCTGGGGATGGCGGGTCATGCGGCTGTACCGGCAAGGGCGGTGGTGGATCCGCCTGCTGCTCGTGCCGTTCGGCCTCGTCGGCGTCGCCGTGCTGCTGGCGGCGCTGCCCCGGCCGCTCGACTGGCCGCTGGCGAGCGGGCTGGGCGGCGCCACCGGTGCGATCGTCCTCGAACGGCTGGCGGCGCTGGCCGGTCTCAGCCGGCCCCTGATCGCGACGGCGGCCGGACTGCTGGCGGCGGCCATCCTCTTCTTTGCCCTCGGCGTCCCCGCGCGCGCCTATGTGCGGGGCATGCGGCGTCTCCGCAGCGCCTCCGAATGGACGGCCGCGCAGATACGGCGCGCCTATGAATGGCTGCGGCGCGATATCGCGGAAGACGGCGGACAGGCGCGGGCGGAACGGTCGCAGCAGCAGCGCGCACGACGGCAGGAGCCGCAGTTCGACATGGATGCCGGCGACGACGCCGTGACGATCGCGTCGCCGCCGGCGACGCGATCGTCCGAGACCGCCGCCCCTACCGTCGCCAAGCCGGTGCGACCGAAGTCTGGCCGCAAGGCGGCGGCGCAACAGGCCACCCTCGACCTGGTGCCGGACGAGCGCTATGTGCTGCCGCCGCTCGACCTGCTGGACAAGGTGACGGCAAACGTCGCGGTCCAGAAGATCAACGACGAATCGCTGCAGAAGAACGCGCGCCTGCTCGAATCCGTGCTCGAGGATTTCGGCGTCAAGGGCGAGATCGTCCAGGTGCGGCCGGGCCCGGTCGTCACGCTCTACGAACTGGAGCCGGCGCCCGGCACCAAGACCAGCCGCGTCGTCGGCCTGGCCGACGACGTCGCCCGCTCCATGAGCGCGGTGTCCGTGCGCATCGCCGTCGTGCCGGGACGCAGCGTCATCGGCATCGAGCTGCCGAACCGCCTGCGCGAGACCGTCTATCTGCGCGAGTTGCTGGCGACCGAGGCGTTCGAGCGCACCGCCGCCAAGCTGGCGCTCATCCTCGGCAAGGACATCGGGGGCACGCCGGTCATCGTCGACCTGGCGCGCATGCCGCATCTCCTCATCGCCGGCACCACCGGCTCGGGCAAGTCCGTCGCCATCAACACGATGATCCTGTCGCTGATCTATCGGCTGTCGCCGGACGCCTGCAAGTTCATCATGATCGACCCGAAGATGCTGGAGCTCTCCGTCTATGACGGGATCCCGCATCTGCTGGCGCCGGTGGTCACCGAGCCGCGCAAGGCCATCGTCGCGCTCAAATGGACGGTGCGCGAGATGGAGCAGCGCTACCGCGCCATGTCCAAGCTCGGCGTCCGCAACATCGAGGGCTACAATTTGCGCGTGGCCCAGGCCCGCGACAGCGGCGAGGTCCTGACGCGCAAGGTGCAGACCGGCTTCGATCCGGAGACCGGCGCGCCGATCTACGAGGAGGAGCCGATTCCCCTCGACCCGCTGCCGCTGATCGTCGTCGTCGTCGACGAGATGGCCGACCTGATGCTGGTGGCCGGCAAGGACATCGAGGCGGCGATCCAGCGGCTGGCGCAGATGGCGCGCGCCGCCGGCATCCACATCATCATGGCGACGCAGCGACCCTCGGTCGACGTCATCACCGGCACGATCAAGGCGAATTTCCCCACCCGCGTCAGCTTCCACGTCACCTCGCGGATCGACAGTCGAACGATTCTGGGCGAAACCGGGGCGGAGCAGCTGCTGGGGCAGGGCGACATGCTCTACATGGCCAATGGCGGCCGCATCACCCGCGTCCACGGGCCGCTGGTCACCGACCGCGAGGTGGAATCGGTCGTCCGCTTCCTTAAAGACCAGGGCGAGCCTACCTATATCGAGGACGTTACCCGCGAGGAGGACGAGCCGGGCCTGGATCCCGACTCGGACGACGGCGGCGGGAGCGGCGACGCCCTCTACGACGAGGCCGTGGCGATCGTGTGCCGGGAACGCAAGGCATCGACGAGCTTCATTCAGCGTCACCTGCAGATCGGCTACAATCGCGCGGCGCGCATCATCGAGCGGATGGAAAAGGAAGGGGTCGTCAGCGAGGCCAACCGGGTCGGTAAGCGGGAAGTCCTGGCGCGCAATATCGACGGAGACGAATGATCGTGACGACATCCATTCCTGCGGCTCCGGCCATCGGCCGGCGGACAATTCTTCGAAACGCCCTGGTCATCGGTTCGCTGCTGGCCCTGCCGGCAGCGGTCGTCGGCCGCCCGTCGCCGGCATCGGCCGCGCTGTCCGATCAGGACATGGCGGATCTGGCCCGCGTCGAACAATACATGGACAGCATCATCACGATGCAAGCCAGGTTTCAGCAGGTCGAGCAGAACGGCCGTCTGGCGTTCGGCACCATCTATCTGCGCAAGCCGGGGCGGCTGCGGGTCGAATATGACACCATGCCGATCCGCGTCGTCGCGGACGGCGGGCTGATCAGCTATTACGACGCGGAACTCGACCAACTCAGCCAGCTACCGCTGCGGCAGTCGACCGCCTGGTTCCTCGTGCGGCATCCGATCGACCTGTCCGACGGCATCACCGTCTCGCAGATCGACCGCAGCCCGGGCGGCCTGCAACTCCGCATGTATCAGACCGACGAGCCGGAGGCCGGCTCGGTGTCGCTGATCTTTTACGAGAACCCGCTGACGCTCGCGCAATGGACGGTGACCGACGCGCAGAACAAGGAAGTGCGCGTGGGTTTGACCGATGTCCGGACCGGGATCGACATCCCGAACGAGAAGTTCCAGACCCCCCGTACATGTCGGCAGACCGACACCTGCATTGGGGGCGCGGCCAGTCGCGGTCGAAACAACCACTAGGACCACGAGTCGAGCGGCGGCGCGACATATCGGCACAGCGACCTCCGTCGGTACTCTCCGAACGGCCGACCACCCACCTCTTGCCGGTCGTTCGGGCCGGTGCCAGAGTGCCGCTCTTCGACTGCGCGAGGCCTCATGACGCTCGATTCGACCGCTCCCTTGATCGGCATTCCCGTCGACGTCCGCCGTCTCGACGACCAGCCGTTTCACGTGGTCGGCGAGAAGTACATCACCGCCATATCCGACGCCGCGGCCGGCCTGCCCATGCTGATTCCGGCGCTGGGGCAGCGATTCGACCTGGAGGACTTGATTCGGCGACTCGACGGGCTGTTGCTGACGGGAAGCCCCTCAAACGTCGCCGTGCATCACTATGGCGGCCCACCCGACCGGGCGGACAGCCCGCAAGACCCTGACCGCGACGCCCTGACGCTGCCCCTGATTCGCACGGCCCTGGCCGCCGGCCTGCCCATTTTCTGTATTTGTCGCGGATTTCAAGAGCTTAACGTCGCCCTCGGCGGCACGCTGCATACCCAGGTGCACCACCAGGCCGGCCGCGCCGATCATCGTGCGCCGCAAGGCCCCTATGACGAGCGCTATGGGCCGCGCCACCCGGTGCAGCTGATTCCGGGCGGCGCCTTCGCCCGCATTCTCGGAACGACGGAAATCCAGGTGAACTCGCTGCACTGGCAGGGGATCGACCGTTTGGCGAACGATTTGATCGCCGAGGGCCGGGCCGCGGACGGCACCATCGAAGCGGTACAAGTCAGGAACACTCGGAACTTCGCGTTGGGAGTGCAATGGCACCCCGAATATCGAGCCGTGGAGAATCCCGTCTCACTGGCGTTGTTTCGCGCCTTCGGCGATGCCGCACGGGCGCTTGCCCACGCCAGACAGGCGCGGCGCACGGGGCATGCCGCATAGATCCGTACTTCTGCTGCATGCCTGCGGCTCTGGCTATGCGTCTAGCGCAATGCTGATTTTTGCGAGGAGTAATTGAAAATTGAAGGGGGGAGTGCCATTCTAAGCCTACACAGTGGTCGTGACCGCAACGGCCACGATCGCCTGGAGTGGCCTCCCCTACCACCACCAGGCTCCGAGAGGAACTGAAGAACGCCCGGTCCCCCCCTGACCGGGCGTTCGCTTTTGTGCGGCGGCTTATGCGAGGCTTGTCTCGCGCGTCGCATTTCTGGTGCAACTCCGATGGCTCTTCGCCTCCTGTCCTGGAACGTCAACTCGGTGCGGCTGCGCATGGCGTCGCTCGATCGGCTGGTGGCGACGTTCGATCCCGATCTGCTCTGCCTCCAGGAAACCAAGGTCGTGGACGACAGCTTCCCGCGTGCACCGCTGGCCGCGTTGGGATACAAGCACGCGCTGCTGCACGGCATGAAGTCGTACAACGGCGTCGCCATCCTGTCGCGGCTGCCGCTCGCGGACGCAACGTCGAAGTCGTGGTGCGAACGCAACGACTGCCGCCATGTCGTGGCGACGCTGCCGGGCAACATCGAACTGCACAACGTCTATGTTCCGGCTGGCGGCGATATCCCCGACCCCGACGTGAACGAGAAGTTCGCGCACAAGCTGCGCTTTCTCGACGAACTGACGGAATGGTTCCGCAGCGACGGCGTCAACGGCCGCCGATCCATCCTGGTCGGCGACCTCAATGTCGCGCCGCTCGAGACCGACGTGTGGTCGCACAAGCAGCTGCTTAGGGTCGTCAGCCACACGCCGGTGGAGGTCGCCCGGTTCGAAAGGCTCCAGGCGACCCGGGCCTGGGTGGATGCGGTGCGCCACTTCGTTCCGTCAGATCAGAAGCTCTTCAGTTGGTGGAGCTATCGGGCGCGAGACTGGTCGGCATCGGACCGCGGCCGACGCCTGGACCACGTCTGGGTCACGCCGCCGCTCGCGAGTTCGCTGGCGAAGGTTCGAGTCCTGCGCGAGGCGCGCGGCTGGGCGCTGCCATCCGACCATGTGCCTGTGATCGTGGATTTCGCGTGAGAATCGCTCAGGGCAATAGTGCCACTCTGGAGCCAACCGTATTTGTCATCCCGGCGAAAGCCGGGATGACACCGAAATTTTGAGACGCTGTGCGTCAGCTCTCCGCGCGGTAGAGGAAGTAGCGGCCCGGCTTGACGCCGGCCGGAAGATCGAGCGGGCGGAGCCGCGGCGCGGGCAGCGGCTGGTCGCTCACGACGATGCCGCTCGGCCGCAGCAAGCCGGCGACGATCGGCGCGAGATCTTCCGCCTGACGCCGGCTCGCCGCCGCGTCGCCGGAGCCGAGGTCGGCATGCACGAGGGCAACCGTGTTCCCGACCCGGATCGCCAGACGCGGCAGCGTCTCTCGAACGTCTCCGAGGATCAAAAACCGTTCGGGCGGGATGCAATCCGGGTGAGCCGCGACCTGACGATCGCAGACATAGATATCGCGGCCGGGCAGGCGCTCGCGCAGGTGATCGTAGGTGCGGCCGTTGCCCAGCCCGAGCTCGAGGACGGGACCGGACAGATCGGCGACCAGCGCCGCGGCGTGATCGAGGCAGGCGCGCTGCGCCTGCAGGCGGCGGATGAAGCTGTCGAGGCGGCTCACGGCGGCGGGTACGCGAAAAACGATGGCCGGCCTACTGACCGGCGCGCAGCCGCGCCTCCCGCAGCTGCGCGGTGGTCTGTTCCAGGCGGTGGGCGAGGACCCGCATGACCTCGACCCCCATCGCCGGAAAATCGGTGACCATCCGGAAGAACAGATCCTTCGATATCTTCAGCGTCGTGACGCGCGTCGCGGCCTTCACCGTGGCCGTGCGGGGAATGTCGCACAGGACGCCGATATCGCCGACGAATTCGTTCCGTCCCAGCGTGGCAACGGCGAGCGGGCCTCGGGGCGTATCGACGAGCACTTCGACGTCGCCATCGACGATGATATAAGCGGCATCGGCCATATCGCCCTGGTGGAACAGCTCCTGCCCGGCGTCGTAGGTGACGCGCTCGCTGGTGAAGGCGAGCAGCTTCAGCTTGGCCGCCTCGACCTTGGCAAACATCGGGATCCGACGGAGCAGTTCCACGTCGTCGTTGATGCTCACGTTCGCTCTCCTTCCTGCGTTCGCTATTCTGCCGCCATGAGGTCATGAAGAGCGGTCCCCGGCCGGGTCAGCTCCGCGGCCGGGCCTTGCTCGACGATCCGGCCGGCCCGCATCACCAGAACGCGATCGAAGCTGCGGGCCAGACTGGGTCGATGCAGCATCCATACTACGCTCTGCCCGCGACGCGCCGCGAGGATGTTTTCCATGACCCTGGTCTGGGCCGCGGCGTCGAGCAAGGCGGTTGCCTCGTTCAGGATCAGGATGTCCGGTCGCTTGACGAGCGCGCGCGCCAGATCGATCTTCTGTCGCTGCGCGGCGCTCAGCCTCTTGCCGGCGATCCCGACCTGATAGTCGAGGCCGACCTCCAGGACCGCGCGGCGCAGGCCGAGACTGTTGAGCACCTCCGCGATCAGGCGGCCGATCCGCTCCGCCGCCTGCGCTTGGCCGTGGACAAGGCGTCCGAACAAGACATTGTCCTGCAGGGTGGACGCGGCGTTGTACCGCTCCTCGTCATAGAACTCGACGGCGCCGATCAGCTCGGCCGGCAGGTTCTCGGCAAAGGCGTGACGCGCCGCCAGCAGCTTTGCTTCCATCGACTCATCGATGAGATCGAGACGATGGCGCGCCTCGACATAGGGCAAGGAGAGGGCGATCAGCTTCGCCCGGTCCTCGCGGCCGAGGGCCGTCACGGCCGTCTTCTCGATGCGGCCGAGGAGAGCACGGAACTCGGGCAGATCATCCGCGTCGATGAAGGAGAACTGCTCGAAGAAGGGATGTCCCGGCGGCAGGTCGGCAAACAACTCGACCATCGTCTCCGCGATGCGGCGCCCCATTGTGAGCAGCGCGTCCGCCACGCCGGCGCGATCGAGCGTCGCCTTGACGTAGTCGTTGCCGGGAATCTGGGTCAGCTTGAGCTGATCGCCGACGGGCGTGCCGAACAGCAGGTTCTCGGCGACCGACATGTTGTTGTTGTACCGGCCACGGTCGAACGGCTCGACGAGGGCCGCCAACGCCGGCTCCGCCAACCGCCCCCGCAGCGCCTGGCGCGCCTTCAAGATGTCGGCGGCCAGATGCGGCCGGAGGTTCGGGTCGATCGTTCCGCGCAGGCCGAACTGATAGAGATCGTCGTCGAGATCGACGGTCGCGACGATGTCGAGCACGCGCGGAAGAAGCTCTTGCGGGCCGGCAACGCCCGCCGCGGCGTAGTCGATCCAGTCGGCCGCGGGATCCAGGACCGGGTTGCCCGCCCGCTGCGCCTCCATGATGGCCCAGCGGCGCTTTCGACCGTCGTCGTCGTCCGCGGACGGCGCCTCGTGCAGCGGCCGGTGCTTGAGCCCATAGATCAGGTTATCGCGGACGCTGACGGGAAAGAGATATGAATCCGAGCCGACGTAGGAGATTCGCCGGCCGGTGACCGCCTCCGGGAGCAACGCGATGTCCCGATCGCCGACGGCGATCGACCCGCCCGACGGCTTGACCAGCCCCGCCATGACCAGCGCCAGCATGTCGCGGCCTTCGCCGGCGATGGCGATATGCTCGGTCGTCTGCGCCGAGAAGCTCACGCCGTCCAGAAGCTTGCGATCGCCATCGTCGAAGACCACGAGGTTGACGGCCTTCAGGGTGCCGGCCAACGGCTGCGTGGTATCCGCCGTCATATCCTGGGCGTCCGACGACAACATGCCGTCGGGCTGGAATTGCTCGACGACCTGTTCATATTTGATCTGCACGTCCTGGAGCTGCTGATACCAATCCAGCAGCTCCTTGATCGGTCCAGGCAGATCCTTGTAGGCGGCGATGACGGCGACAAGGCCGCCGACGTCCAGACGACCGGTGATCGCCAAGTAGCCGCCCACGAGATAGAACAGGAACGGCGTCAGCTGCGCGAGCAGATTGTTGAGGAACTTCACGGCGAACTTCAATTGATAGAGCCGGAAGCGGATGCCGAAGATGTTCCCCAGACGATCGACGACGTCCGCGCGTTCGAAATTGGAGGTGTCGTGGACGCGGATGACGGCGGCACCGTCGACGCACTCCGCGATGCGGCCCGCCAGCTGACGGGCCGTCAGTTGTCGTTCCTTGCCGAGCCGCAGCACCGGCCGCCGCAACGGCGGGATGACGGCGAGCTGCAGGAGCAGGACGGCCACCGTCACGATGCCGAGATAGACGCTCTGCATCAGGATGAACGTCAGCGCGGTGATCGCCTGGCCGCCGAGAAAGGCGGGCTGGACATAGGCATCGCCGATGAAGCCGCCCAACGGCTCCACCTCGTCCTTGATCATGGTGGCGATTTCGGCCTGCTTCACCTTGCGGAAGTGCAGCAGCGGAAACCTGAGCACGCGATCGAAAAGCTCGTAGCGCAGCCGGCGCAACATGCGTTCGCCGAGCCGCCCCTTCATGGTGTTGATCTGGAGCTTGAAGCCGCCGTTGATCAGCACGAGCAGGAGGAACGTCAGGCTGAGCGCGATGAGATAGGGGATGCGCTCCATCTCGAAGCCGGCGAAGACATCGAGGACTCCGTCGCGGTCGAGAAAGCGCAGGAACTCCGGCAATTCGATCCGGACCGCCAGAAAGCGGGCGGTCGCGTCCGCGGAGTCGAATCCGTCGCCTTGGATGGGGCCGTTGACGATCGTCTTCGGCAAGTCGAGCGACAGGAAGTAGGGAACCTGGGAAATCAGGACCAGCGCCACGATGACCAGCTGATCGCGCCAGCTGTGCCGCAGTATATATTTGAAAAGATTGGATTCCATGCGGATCGCACGCCCCGACGCGGGCTCGCAGGCGCCGCATCGGCGCCACGCCGTCACGATACTGTAAGTTCGCCATGGCGGCAAACCCGCCCCATCCAGGCCCGCCGGTCGCATTGCGAGGCGGGCCACGCGATGGCCTTTCGCGCCTTCGTGCGACAGACGACCTCGGATCAACCCCTTATAAACAGGGGCGTTTTGTGTTCTCGAGCCGCGCCCACCGCCCTGATGTTCGGCAAACGTCTCCATCGGAACAGGGCCGGACTACCCGACCGGACTGCCGCGAAACACGCTTTTCGAGTTTCCGGGGCATATGGCATAGTTCCTCAGGGGAATTCATTCATTGTCGTCGTAGGGGGCGCGTGATGCCCAGGCGCCAACCGGGTGCTCGCAGCAATTCGCGAGTGCTGATTTACAGCCACGATACGTTCGGCCTCGGGCATCTGAGGCGATGCCGCGCCATCGCGCACGCGCTGGTCGAGCACAACAAGGATCTGTCGGCCCTGATCCTCACGGGATCGCCGATCATCGGCAGTTTCGACTTCCGCGCCCGCGTGGATTTCGTTCGCATTCCCGGCGTCATCAAGCTGCGCAACGGCGGCTACACCTCGCTGAGCCTGCTGATCGACATCGAGGAAACGTTGGCGATGCGCCAATCGGTCATTCACCACACGGCCGACATCTTCGATCCCGACCTGTTCATCGTCGACAAGGAGCCGCTGGGCCTGCGCGGCGAGGTCAAGAACACGCTGGAGATGCTGAAGGACCGCGGCGTGCCGCTCATCCTCGGGCTGCGCGACGTCATGGACGAGCCGGGACTGCTGGCGCCGGAATGGGAGCGCAAGAACGTGCTGCCGGCGCTGCGCGATCTCTATGACGACATCTGGGTCTACGGCCTGCCGCAGATCTGCGATCCGCTGACCGGCATCAACCTGCCGCGCTCCGTCCGCCAGAAGATGACCTACACCGGCTACCTGCAACGCAGCCTGCCGACCAAGCCGACGGCGCCGACACCGCTGTCCAAGATCTCCGAGCCTTTCATCCTGGTCACCACGGGCGGCGGCGGCGACGGCGAGGCGATCATCGACTGGGTCCTGCGCGCATACGAAACCGATACCGGCCTGCCTTACCCGGCCCTGCTGGTGCTGGGACCCTTCATGCATTCGGATCGGCAGGCGGAGTTTCTTCTCCGCGCCAGCCGACTCAAGCGGGTGGAGGCCATCACCTTCGACGCCCAGCTCGAAAGCCTGATGGCGCGGGCGATCGGCGTCGTGGCCATGGGCGGCTACAACACGTTCTGCGAAATCCTGTCCTTCGACAAGCGGGCGGTGATCGTTCCGCGGACCGTCCCACGGATGGAGCAGTATATTCGGGCGGTCCGCGCCCAGGAGCTGGGGCTGGTCAGCGTGCTCACCGATGACGACCGGCACGACCCGCGGGTGATGGCGACCGCCCTGCGCCAGTTGCCGCAACAGAAGCTGCCGTCCCAGGTTGTCGTCCCCGGCCTGCTCGACGGCCAGCGGAACGTCTTCCGGCTGGCGGACCGCTGGCTGGCGCACGGCCGCCAGGAACGACTCAGCCTGACCGCCGGCCGGTCGCCATAAGCAAAGCCGGGCGCCGCGAACCACGCACGGCTCGACGCGGCAAGCGCCGATCCGCCATGATGCCGGCGGCAACGATACGCGACCTCACGCCGATGGATTCCGTGCCCAACGCCATCCTGTTCATCCTCAAGGGCTACCCGCGTCTCTCCGAGACCTTCATCGCGCAGGAGATCCGGGCGCTCGAAACGCTGGGGCTCGACATCCGCATCGCGTCCCTGCGCCACCCTACCGACCCCGCTGTCCATCCGGTCCATCGTGAAATCCGCGCCCCGGTCGTCTACCTGCCCGAATATCTCTACCAGGAGCCGTGGCGCGTCCTGCGCAGCTGGTGGCGCGGCCGCCGCCGACTGGGCTATGCCGCGGCCCGACGCGCGTGGCTCAAAGACCTGCGCCGCGACGCGACGCCCAACCGCGTCCGCCGTTTCGGCCAGGCCCTGGTTCTGGTCGACGAACTGCCGACGGGCGTCTCGTGGCTCCACGCCCATTTCATCCATACGCCTGGTTCGGTGGCGCGCTATGCCAGCCTGCTGTCGGGACTGCCGTGGAGCTGCTCGGCGCACGCCAAGGACATCTGGACGACGCCCGAATGGGAGAAGCGCGAGAAACTCGCCGCCGCGGCCTGGGCGGTGACCTGCACGATGCACGGCCGCGACCATCTCGCGGCGCTGGCGCCGGCGGCGGATCGCGTCGCGCTCGTCTATCACGGGCTCGATTTCCATCGCTTCGGCGCGCCCGAATCTACGGCCGCGATGCGACGACGCGACGGTGCCGATCCCGCGGACCCCGTGGCGATCCTGTCGGTCGGGCGGGCGGTCGAGAAGAAGGGATTGGATATCCTCGTCGATGCGCTGGCCGCCCTGCCGAAGGCGCTGGCCTGGCGCTTCACCCATATCGGCGGCGGCCCGCAACTGCCGGCGCTCCGGCGACAGGCGCAGCGGCTGGGCATCGCCGACCGCATCGAATGGCTGGGCGCGCAGCCGCAGGAGGTCGTGCTGCGGCACTATCGGGCGGCGGATCTATTCGTGCTCGCAAGCCGCATCGCGGCTGACGGCGATCGAGACGGGTTGCCCAACGTGCTGCTGGAGGCGCAAAGCCAGCGTCTGGCCGTGATCGCCACCCGCATTTCGGCCATCCCCGAGCTCGTCGAACACGCGGCGACCGGCGTGCTGGTCCCGCCCGACGATGCTCCTGCGTTGAGTGACGCCCTGCGCCAGCTGATCGCCGATCCGGCCCGGCGGGCCGGATTAGCAGCGGCAGGCTTCGAGCGGATTCACCGGTGTTTCGACCTGCGGACATGCGTCGGGGCGCTGGCCGCACGGTTCGGACATCCGGCCGCGCCGGACGCCCTGCGGCCATGCGCATAGCCTTCTACGCTCCGCTCAAGCCGCCGACGCATCCCGTGCCGTCGGGCGATCGGCGCATGGCGCGCCTGCTCATGGCTGCGCTGGCGCGCGCCAACCATCGGGTCGAGCTGGCCAGCCGGTTCCGCTGCCGCGACGGCGCCGGCGATCCTGCGCGCCAGCAGGCGCTGGCCGATCTCGGCCGGCACATGGCGAGCCGCCTTGTCCGCCGGTACCAGGCCCGCGCGGAGAGCGAGCGACCGGATCTATGGTTCACCTACCATCTCTACTACAAGGCGCCGGACTGGCTCGGCCCGGCCGTCGCCGATGCGCTCGACATCCCCTATGTCGTCGCCGAGGCCTCGCATGCCAATAAACGCGCCACGGGCCCGTTCGCCATCGGCCATCAGGGCACGGCGGCGGCGATCGCGCGGGCCGATGCGATCATCAGCCTCAATCCCAACGACATGGCCGGCGTCTCCGGCGTCGCCCGCGCGAACGCCATTCTGGTCATGCTGAAACCGTTTCTCGATGGGGCGGACTTCGCAGCGGCCGCCAACCGCCGGGAGGAACTCCGGACTGATCTCGCACAGCGATTCGGGTTGGATGTGGCGGCGCCGTGGCTTCTGACTGTCGCGATGATGCGGGACGGCGACAAGCTGGCCTCCTACCAGGTCCTGGGATCGGCCCTGGGCGCCTTGCGCGACCGGCCCTGGCAGTTGCTCGTCGCCGGCGACGGACCGGCGCGTCCGGCTGTCGAAGCGGCCTTCGCCGGCCTGGGGCGGGGCCGCGTCCACTATGCCGGCGCCCGCCTGCCGGAGGAGCTGCCGAGCATCTATGCGGCCTCCGACCTGCTGGTCTGGCCCGCCATCAACGAAGCCTACGGCATGACATTCCTGGAGGCCCAGGCGGCGGGCGTGCCCGTGGTCGCCGGCGCATCCGGCGGCGTCCCTACGATCGTCGCCGGCAATCGGACGGGGCTGCTGACGGCTCCCGGCGACGCGGCCGGCTTTGCGACCGCGGTGGCTGCCTTGCTCGACGATCCCGGGCGCCGCCGCCGGATGGGCGACACAGCCAAGGAACTGATCGCCCAGGACCACGATATCGGCGCCGCCGCGCAGATTCTGGATCGCACGATCCTGGATGCCGCCAATCGCCGCCGCCGGTTGCAGTGACGTCATGTCCGCTCTTGTGCTGCTCAGACATGGGCCAACGGCGTGGAGCGCGACGCATCGTTTGCAGGGTCGCACAGATCTGCCGCTGAGCGGCCATGGCCGCGCCGTTGTCGAGAGCTGGCGCTTGCCCGAGACTGTCGTGCCGTACGTCTGGATGAGCAGCCCGCTTCGGCGCTGCCGCGAGACCGCGGAGATCCTTCGCCGCCAGTGCGCTCCGGCGGGACCGTTGCGCGTGGAGCCGAGGCTGACGGAAATGAGTTTCGGCGACTGGGAGGGACGCACGCTGGCCGAACTGCGATCGATGCAGGGCCCGGCCCTGATCGAGCTGGAAGGCCGCGGGCTGGATTTCCGCGCGCCGGACGGCGAGAGCCCTCGGGATGTCCAGGTCCGCTTGAAGCCGTGGCTGCAGGAGCTGGACGCTCACGGCGACGTTCTCGCGATCACCCACAAGGGCGTCATCCGGGCGCTCTATGCCCTCGCCAGCGGATGGGACATGCGGGGAAAACCGGCGCATCGCCTGCTTGACGGCCGTCTTCACGCTTTCGCCGTCGATCGCACCGGACTTCGGATCGAGAGTTTGAACATTCCCTTGCGATCGGACATCCCGGTCGCCGGCACGTCGGCATGAGCCGGCCGCGCGTCTTCTTCTACGTCCAGCATCTGCTGGGCATCGGCCACCTGCGCCGGGCCGCCGCCATAGCCCGTGGACTCGAGCGCCACGGGTTGGCGGTCGTCTTCGTGTCCGGCGGCGAGCCGGTGTCGAACCTCGATCTCGGCGACGCCGAACGCGTGCAGCTGCCGCCGGCGCGCGCGGGCGACAGCGGCTTTGGATCGATCATCGACGCGGCGGGCCGGCCGATCGACGATGCCTGGCGCTCGCGTCGCCGGGCAGCCCTCCTGACCGCCTTCGATCGATATGCGCCCGCGGCGGTCATGATCGAACTGTACCCGTTCGGCCGGCGCCCGTTCCGCTTCGAGCTCAAGCCGCTGCTGGAGGCGGCCGCGGCCCGGCGACCGCGCCCAGCGGTCCTCTGCTCCGTCCGCGATATCCTCGTCGACAAGAACGATCCGCGGAAGACGGCCGAAACCGTCGATATCATCCGGCACCACTTCGATCTCGTGCTGGTTCACGGCGATCCGCAGCTGATCGCGTTCGGCGCCACCTTTCCGGCAGCCGATCGAATTGCGGACCGGCTGCGATACACAGGCTACGTCGTCGGTGCCGCGCCGCAGGTGACGGCTGGCCCCCCGGAAAATGCAGAAATTCTTGTCTCCGCCGGCGGCGGGGCGGTCGGCGGCCCGCTGCTGCGGGCAGCCCTCGGCGCGCGTCCGCTGACCCGCGTCGCCCGCCAGCCCTGGCGGATCGTGACCGGCCCCAATCTTCCGGAGTCCGAGTTTCGTGCAATCGCGGCCGCTGCCGCCGAGAGCGAGATGGGGGAAACGCGCGTCGAGCGCTTTCGTGCCGATTTCCAGGATCTGCTTCGGAATTGCCGGCTATCGGTCTCGCAGGCCGGCTACAACACGATCATGGAAGTCCTGGCCGCCGGTGCGCGCGCCGTCGTCGTGCCCTTCGCCGAGGGCGGCGAGACCGAACAGCCGGTGCGCGCGCGGCTGCTCGCCGACCGCGGCCTCCTTACCATCGCCGGTCCCGGGGAACTGACGCCCGCGAGCCTCGCCGCGGCGATCGACGCCGCGGACCGGGCGCCGCGACCGACCGCCTCCTTCGACATGTCCGGCGCCGACGGCACGGCGCGTGCCGTGATCGAGGTGATCGACCGGCTCGCCGCGAACCGGTCGGCCACGGTGTCGCCCTAGGACGAAGGCAAATGGCGGGGTGGGGCGACCTGGAGCGAGAGCTCGATGCCTGGGGCAGGGCGGGCGAAACCGCAACCCTGTGGTGGCGCGACGACGACGCGGCGACGGCGACTCCGGCGCTCCGGCAGCTGATCGACTTGGCGCCGCTGCCGATGGCCCTGGCCGTCATTCCCGCTCGGGCCGACGCGTCCCTGGTGCAGCTCGTCCGAGACGCGCCGCAGGTCACGATCCTGCAGCATGGCTATGCCCACGCGAACCACGCGGACCCCGGCGTCAAGAAGGCCGAGTATCCCGTCGGCCGCGATATCGCCGCCGCCCTGCGCGAACTGCACCAGGGAGCGCGGCGGCTGGCCGAGCTGTTCGGCGCGCGGGCCCTGCCCGTCCTGGTGCCGCCGTGGAACAGGATCGATCCATGGCTGGCGGAGCGGTTGGGCGACATCGGAATTCTCGGCCTGTCGACCTATGGCCCGCGCGTCTCCGTCACCGCCGGGACGGCAACCGCTCTCATGAATACCCATATCGATATCATGCGCTGGCACGGCTCGCGGGGGTTTCTGGGGACGGAACACTGCCTCGATCTGGCCGTTAATCATCTCGCGGCCCGGCGGCAGCATCGCGTCGATTCGAGCGAACCGACGGGCCTTCTGACGCATCATCTGGTTCACGACGCGGACGCGTGGCAATTCCTTTCCGAGTTCACGCAGCGCACGCGCGGCCATCCGGCCGTGCAATGGACGGACGCCGCCCGGCTAATCGGTTGCGGCCCGAGCCCCATCGCGTAGAGTCGGCAGAGCATGAGCGTCCACCATTACCCCCTGCAAAGCCTGCTTGCGGATTATTGGCGTGCCGGCATCGGTCTGATCGTCGGCATCGGCTCGTGGCTGCTGGCGCCGGAGGCACCGCATGTAGTCGTCATATGTGGCGGGTTGACGGTCCTGTTCCTCCTCTTCACCATGCGGACGATCGTACGCCAATACACCCGGATCGAGATGACCGACGACGGTATTGTACGCTCGGAACTGCGGCAAACCGCACTGCGCTGGAGCGACCTGGATCGCGTGAAGCTCCGCTACTACTCGACCCGGCGAAACAGGTCTCGCGGCTGGATGACACTCAAGCTCGGCACCGGCTGGACCACAATTTCCGTCGACTCCACCATCGACGGTTTCGACGCGATTGCGGGGCGCGCTGCGCGGGCGATCACCGACAACGGGATCGGCGTGGACGAGGTGACGCTTGCCAACTTGGCCGCCCTCGGCCTGACGGCCGACGCGGGCGAGGTGCGTACAGGCTCCGTCGAGTTGTCGCGATGACCGACCTGCTGCGCGTCGAGAACCTGGAAGTATCCTTCAACGTCGACGGCGGGCAGATCGACGCCGTCCGCGACGTATCGTTCCGCGTCCCGCAAAGCGGCACCGTTGCCTTGGTCGGCGAGTCCGGCTCAGGCAAGTCCGTCATCAGCCAAGCCATCATGGGCATCCTGCCGCGCGCGGCCCGGATCCGGCGCGGCAGAATCCTGTTCTTCGATCCGCTGCGTCCAGGGAGCGAGACCGATATCGTCGCTCTGCCGGCCGACGGCGCGGACATGCGGTCGATCCGCGGCGGCCGCATCTCCATCATCTTTCAGGAGCCGATGACGTCGCTGTCGCCGATCCACTCCGTCGGCGACCAGATCGGCGAAGCGCTGCATCTGCACCGCAAGGCGAGCGCCGCCGAAGGGCGCGAGCTCGTGACCGACATGCTGCGGCTCGTCGGCTTCGCCGATCCGGTGAAGGCGCTGCGGACCTATCCGTTCGAGTTGTCGGGCGGCTTGCGGCAGCGGGCGATGATCGCGATGGCGCTGATCTGCCGGCCGGCCCTGCTGATCGCCGACGAGCCGACCACCGCCCTCGACGTCACGATCCAGGCGCAGATCCTGAAGCTGATGCGCGACCTTCAGAGCGAACTCGGCATGGCCGTGCTGATCATCACGCACGACCTCGGCGTGGTCGCCAACATGGCCGACGAGATCGTCGTCCTCTACCACGGGCGGGTGATGGAAAGCGGCACGTCGGACCACATCTTCAGCCAGCCTACCCATCCCTATCTGCGCGCCTTGCTCAACGCCGTGCCGCGGTTCCACATGCAGCCGGGCGAGCGCCTGGTTCCGATCCGCGAGATCGAGACCAAAAGCGGCCAACTTCTCGCGGCCAAGGAGCCCTGGCCAGCCGACGCCGACAAAGCCGGGCCCCTGCTATCGGTGAACGGGGTGAGCAAGAGCTTCCGCATTCGAAGCGGCGGCTTCTTCGGCGGCCGCGCCGACGGCGCCTTCACCGCGGTCGACGATGTCAGCTTCGAGATCAGGCGCGGCGAATGCCTCGGGCTGGTGGGGGAAAGCGGCTGCGGGAAGACGACGCTGTCGAAGATCATCATGCGGGCCTTGCGGCCGGATGCCGGGGAGATCCGCTTCAACGATCGCGGCCGCATGATCGACGTGCTGGCGCTTCACGGGGAGGAGCTGATCGCCTTTCGGCGGAAGATCCAGTTCATATTCCAGGATCCCTTCGGCTCGCTCAATCCGCGCATGACCGTGGCCGACATCCTGAACGAGCCGCTGGCCATCCACGGCATCGGCGATCCGACCTGGCGGGCCGACATGGTCAAGGAGCTGCTCCACGTCGTCGGCCTCGGCAGGCGCCACCTGCAGCGCTATCCGCACAGCTTCTCCGGCGGGCAACGGCAGCGGATCGGCATCGCCCGCGCGCTGGCGCTGAAGCCCGACCTGCTGATCTGCGACGAGCCGGTGTCGGCGCTGGACGTCTCGATTCAGGCGCAGATCCTCAACCTCCTCAAGGATCTGCAGGCGCAGCTCGGCCTGACGTTTCTGTTCATCTCGCACAACCTGGCCGTCGTCGACTACATTGCCGACCGGATCGCCGTCATGTGCGCCGGCCGCCTCGTGGAGGTGGCGCAAACGGATGCGCT
Organism: Dongiaceae bacterium; assembly: GCA_050180895.1. GTDB lineage: Bacteria > Pseudomonadota > Alphaproteobacteria > Dongiales > Dongiaceae > JBGPEQ01. The sequence goes on along the minus strand of JBFXDS010000006.1, from coordinate 119,415 downwards.
GTTCCGCAATCCTATCCATCCCTATACGCGCGCCCTGCTGGCCGCCGTGCCGGACCCGAACCCGAACTACCGATTGGATTTCGGGCGCCTGATGGCGGACAAAGCTTCCAAGCCGCATTTGTGGCCGGCGCCGTTCACCATCGATCAAGGCAGGCGCCCGCGCCTGGTGGACGCCGGCAACGGCCATTTCGTGCGTGCCGAGAGCGGCGCGGCAATCCCGGAGTATGCATCATGACACGAGCGCAACGACATCGGCGTGCCGGATCGCCTTTGAGCAGGCATGCGGCGGTCCTGATGATGCTTCTGTCGGCGGTGATCGGCGCGCGCGCCAGTGCCGACGACCCCGTAACGCCCAAAAGCTTCTCCGAGTCGCCGGCGCTCGGCGAGCGCGTCGCCAAAGGCGAGCTGCCGCCCGTCCAGGAGCGCCTGCCCAAGGTCCCCGCGGTCGCCGCAATGGCATGGCCCGGGCAAACCCTGGGGAAGCCGGGCGGCGAGATGACCCTGGTCATGGCGAGTTCGAAGGACACGCGCCTGATGGTCGTCTACGGCTATGCCCGCCTCGTCGCCTATGACCCCAACTTCAAGCTGACGCCGGACATCCTCGAATCGTTCGAGGTGGAGGACGGCCGCATCTTCACCTTTCGGCTGCGCCCCGGGCACAAATGGTCCGATGGACAGCCGTTCACGACCGAGGATTTCCGCTACTACTGGGAGGACGTCGCCAACAATCCGGACCTGTCGCCGTCAGGCGTTCCCGTGCAGCTCCTGGTCGACGGCGAAGCCCCCAAGGTCGAGCTCATCGACGAAACGACTGTCCGCTACAGCTGGTCGAAACCCAACCCGCAGTTCCTGCCGGCCCTGGCCGGACCCAGCCCGCTCTACATCTTCCGGCCGAGCCACTATCTGAAGCAGTTCCACGGCAAGCATGTCGACGCCCAGAAGCTTCAGGAGATGCTCGAGGAGACCGGCCAGCACAGCTGGGCGGCCCTGCACAATCGCATCGACAACATGTATCGGAACGACAGTCCGAACCTGCCGACGCTGGAGCCGTGGGTCCTGGCGACGAAGCCGCCGTCGGAGCGGTTCGTTTTCAAGCGCAACCCCTACTACTACCGTGTCGACGCGCAAGGCGTGCAGCTTCCCTACATCGACAGCGTCGCCGTTCAGGTTGCCGACAGCAAGCTGATCCCCGCCAAGGTCGCGGCCGGCGACGCCGATCTCGCCGCGCGCTATCTGCGTTTCGACAATTTCACGCTGCTGAAGGAAAGCGAAGCCAACGGCAACTATCGCGTGCTGCTGTGGAACACCGCCTGGGGCTCGCAGGTCACGCTGTATCCAAATCTCAACAACAACGATCCGGCATGGCGGACGCTGCTGCGCGACGTGCGCTTCCGGCGCGCGCTCTCGCTCGCGATCGACCGGAGCGAGATCAATGACGTGATCTATCTAGGCTTGGCTACCGAGGGCGCCAACAGCGTGCTGCCGCAGAGCCCGCTCTTCGACGAATCCTATCTGGCCGCATGGTCCGAATTCGACATCGACCAGGCGAACAGCCTGCTGGACGAGATCGGGCTCACGGCGCGCAATGACAAGGGCGTCCGGCTTCTGCCCGATGGACGGCCGATCGAGATCTTCATCGAGATGACCGGCCAAAGCCCCGAAGAAGCCGATGTGCTGGAGCTGATCGGCGACACGTGGCGCCAGGCCGGCATCAGCCTGTTCACCAAGCCGTCCGAGCGGGATACGGTGCGCAACCGCGTCTTCTCGGGCGAGGCCGCCATGTCCGTGTGGACCGGCTTGGAGAACGGCCTGCCGACCGCCGACATGTTGCCCTGGGAACTGGCGCCCACGACGCAGCAGCAGCTGCAATGGCCGATGTGGGGCCAGTACGTCGAAACCAAGGGGGAAGCCGGCGAGCAAGTGGATCTGCCGGAGGCGCAGAAGCTTGACGAACTGTTGAAGCAGTGGTCGCAGGCGAGCGATACGGCGGGCCGGGAGGCGATCTGGCGGGAGATGCTCGGCATCTTCACCGATCAGGTGTACACCATCGGTACGGTGTCCGGCGTTCCGCAGCCCGTGGTGGTGAGCAATCAGCTTCACAACGTGCCGGAGCAGGGCATCTACAGTTGGGATCCGGGAGCCCATTTCGGCATCTACAAACCGGACTGCTTCTGGATCGACGAGTCCGCCACGACGACGAACTGACGGACCATCCAGGGTTTCGAGACGGACGGGGGAGCCGGCGCGGGCGATGTTCGGCTACATCATTCGACGGCTGTTCATCATGATCCCGACCTTGCTCGTGATCAGCCTCCTGGTATTCCTGATCATCCAGGCGCCGCCCGGCGACTATCTGTCCAACATCATCGCCGAGTGCCAGTCGCGCGGGGAGATGGGCTGCGAAAACCGGATCAGGCTGCTGCGCGAGGAATTTCATTTGGACCGGCCCTTCCTCGAGCAGTACGCCTATTGGGCGGCGGGCATGCTGCAGGGCGATCTCGGATACTCCTTCGAGTACCAGCTGCCCGTCCGCGACGTGGTCGGCGACCGGCTGTGGCTGACGATCATCGTGACGTTCGCGACGGTGCTGTTCACCTGGGTCGTCGCCTTTCCGATCGGCGTCTATTCGGCGACGCACCAGTATAGCCTATCGGACTATGCGGTGACGTTCTTCGGCATGCTGGGGCTCGCCGTGCCCAGCTTCCTCCTGGCGCTCGTGCTGGTGTACCTCGCCAATGTGTATCTGGGCATCTCCATCGGCGGCCTCATGGATCCGGAATACATCGACCAACCCTGGAGTTGGGGCAAGTTCCAGTCCGTCCTCGAGCATCTCCTGATTCCGACGATCGTCATCGGCAGTTCCGGCACCGCCGGCATGATCCGTCGTCTGCGCGCGAACCTGCTCGACGAGCTGCACAAGCAGTATGTCGTGACCGGGCGCGCGAAGGGGCTGCCGCCGGGCCGGCTGCTCGTCAAGTATCCGCTGCGCATGTCGCTCAACCCGTTCATCGCCGACATCGGCACCTTGCTGCCCGAGCTCGTCTCCGGCGCGGTCATCGTGTCGACCGTGATGTCCCTGCCGACGACCGGGCCGATGCTCCTGCAGGCCCTGCAAAGCCAGGATATGTATCTTGCGGGCTCGTTCCTGATGTTCCTCGCCGTCCTGACGATCGTCGGCGTCCTGCTGTCCGACTTGGCGCTGGCGGCCCTCGATCCGCGAATCCGCCTCGGCGGCGGAGCGACCAAGTGACCCCGGACAGCCCGCCGCACGCCCAGTCCGCCGACGCGCGCATCCCACACACGGTTTCCAGCGAGCCGTTCGACCCCTATTCGGTCGAGCAGATATCTCCCGAGCAGGAGCGCTACTATCTCGCGTCGCAGTGGAAGATCATGTGGTGGCGCTTTCTGCGCCACCGCGTCGCCGTGGCCTCCGGCTTCTTCCTGCTGCTGCTGTACGGCTCCATCCTGATTTGCGAGTTCCTGGCGCCTTACGGCCTGGAGACGCGCGACCGCCGGATGATCTTCGCGCCTCCGCAGGCGATCCATCTTTTCCACGAGGGAGAATTCGTCGGTCCGTTCGTCTACGGATACGACTTCAAGCTGAACACCGTCACCCTCAAGCGCGAATATACGACCGACAGGAGCAAGGCCCTGCCGCTGCGTTTCTTTTGTCGCGGCGACGGCTACAGGTTCTGGGGGCTGTTCGAGGCGGATTGGCACCTGATCTGCCCCGCCGAGAACGGCAACGCCTATCTGCTCGGAACCGACCGGCTGGGACGCGATATGTTGTCGCGCGTGATCTACGGCGCCCGAATCTCCCTGACGATCGGATTGTTCGGCGTGGCCTTCAGCTTCCTGCTCGGCATCGTGATCGGCGGCATCGCCGGCTACTACGGCGGGTGGACCGACGATCTTGTGCAGCGCGTCATCGAGATCCTCCGCTCGCTGCCGCACCTGCCGCTCTGGCTGGCCCTGGCCGCCATCCTGCCGGCGAACTGGAGTCCGTTGCTCGTTTACTTCGGCATAACGATCATCCTGGCGCTGTTCGACTGGACGGGCCTGGCGCGCGCAGTGCGCTCGAAGCTGCTGTCCTTGCGCGAGGAGGACTTCTGCGTGGCCGCACAGCTCATGGGCGCGCGGCCCAGCCGGATCATCGCCCGGCACCTGCTGCCGAGCTTCACGAGCCATCTGATCGCGTCGGCGAGCCTGTCGGTGCCGGCGATGATCCTGGGCGAGACGTCGCTGAGCTATCTCGGGCTCGGCCTGCGCCAGCCGATCACGAGCTGGGGCGTCCTGCTCAACGAAGCGCAGAACATCAACACCGTCGTGCTCTATCCCTGGCTGATGATCCCGGCCATCCCGGTCATCCTGGTCGTGCTGGCGTTCAATTTCCTCGGCGACGGCCTGCGCGACGCAGCCGATCCGTACAAATGACCGGCGTCACGCGTTGCGTCGCCTCAGCCACAAGCTCGTCTCGAAAGCGCCCGGCGGACAGGGAAGGCGGCTCACGATGCCGGTCTGCAGGCGCTGCGCCATGCGGGTCGCGACATAGCGGCTGGCGAACAGCACCTCCCAAGGTCCGTCGAGAAGCAGGGCGACAGCGGCCTGTTCGTTGTACCCGCGCCACGCCCAGCTCTGCGGGTAGTCGTCCGGGAGGAAGATATCGTGCAGATGGACGAGCACGCCGGCCGGCAGGAGCGGCAGCACCTCGCCGAAGAGGAAGTCGATATCGCTGCCCGGCATCAGGATGTGGCTGGAATCGATGAACAGGATGTCGCCTTTCGCCAGGCGTTGAAACGGCTGAAGCCCACAGGACGGCACCGTGGCCGGCAGCCACTCGACGGCCAGGCTCCGCAGCGTGGCGCGCGGCGCCGGATCGATGGCGAGCATCTGCGCCGGAAGCGCGCCATCCGCGACGGCGCGCGCCATGAAGCGCGTCGAGTGGCCGCTGCCGACCTCGACGATGCGGGGTGGGCGGTGGTGCCGGACCATGGCATAGGCCATTGCCGCGTCCAGGCGAGGAAACCAATCCTGGTCCCATCTCGGCGCGGGCACCGGCTGATCGCCGATGGCGCGCAGGTCGGCGGCGAACTCCTCGACAGCGTCCAGTTGCGCGACGAACTGGGGCGCCAGACTTTGGAACCGCCGCTGCACCGACTCGTAGATCGGCCGGTGGCCGGGCGCAGCCAGCCGATCGGCGTAGCGATAGGGGATGAAGAAGCCGCGGCGGCGGCCGAGCAACGTCGCCAAGCCAAAGCAGAGCCGCCGCGTGTTGATGCGGAGCGACATCGCTCAGCGACGAACAGCGCTGCGCCGCGCCGCCGTCACGGACGCAGGATCAGGCCTTCGCGGGCGACGAGCGTGCCCGGCCTCGCCCGCTCCGCCGCGGCGGCGATGCCATCCATTGTCGCGTCGTCGTGCGTGGGATCGTGATGGAAGATGACGAGCGTCTTGGCCGCGGCGGCATCGGCCAGCCGAATTCCCTCCTGCCAGGTGGAGTGGCCCCAGGTCACGAAGCGCGGGAATTCTTCGTCGGTGTAGGTGCTGTCATAGATGAAGATATCCGTCCCGCGCACCAAATCGATCACGTTGCGGTCGGGCTTGCCCGGGACGTGCTCGGTGTCCGTGACGTAGCAGATCGAGCGGCCGCCGAATTCGATCCGGTAGCCCGTCGCCCGGTTGGGGTGATTGAGCGGTACCGTCCGGATCGTGATGCCCGGCCCCGGCGACAGCGTCTCGCCGGCGATGAAGTCGTGATAGCTGGTCTTGGCGGTGAAGATCTCGATCGGCACCGGAAAGAGCGGCGGCGCCATCATCGAGCCGATGACGTCGCGCAGGGTGCGCTCCGGAACCAGGTGGCCGGCCCACATGCGAAACTGATTGGACGGCGCGAACAATGCGCTGAAGAACGGAAGGCCCGCGATATGGTCCAGATGGCTGTGGGTGAAGAACAGATCCGCGTCCACGGGCGCTTCATTCTTCAGATGTTCCCCTAGCTGGCGGAGACCCGTCCCCCCGTCGAAGATGAGCAGGCGCCGGCCGCAACGGACCTCAAGGCAGGACGTGTTGCCGCCATAGGCGGCCCAGCCCGCGCCGGGACAGGCAATGCTGCCGCGGACGCCCCAGAAGCGGACAAAGAAATCGCTGTCTTCCGCCACCAACGGCTCCCGGCCCGTCAGATCGAAATCATAAGGTTAGGATGCCGGGGGGAGGCTGGCAATGAGATGACCTGTGACGGCCGTCACGGAACCAGCCGATAGCCGCCAGGCTCCGTCACCAGGATTTCGGCGTGCGAGGGATCTCGCTCGATCTTCTGGCGCAGACGGTAAATGTGCGTCTCGAGCGTGTGAGTGGTGACGCCCGCGTTGTAGCCCCAGACCTCGCCGAGCAAGGTGTCGCGGCCGACGGCGCGTTCGCCCGCCCGGTAGAGATATTTCAGGATAGCGGTTTCCTTTTCGGTCAGGCGGACCTTCCGGTTGGTCGTCGGATCGAGCAGGAGCTTGATGCTCGGCCGGAAGTTGTACGGGCCGATGGCAAAGGTCGCGTCTTCGCTTTGTTCGTGCTGGCGCAGCTGCGCCCTGATGCGGGCCAGGAGGACGCCCATCCGGAACGGCTTGGTCACATAGTCGTTGGCGCCGGAATCGAGGCCGAGGATCGCATCCGCATCGGTACCGGCGCCGGTCAGCATGATCACGGGCGCATTGACGCCATTCCGGCGGAGCACCCGGCAGACTTCGCGACCGTCCATATCGGGCAGTCCGACGTCGAGGATGATGGCATCGAAGCGCTCCTTCTTGCACAGCTCGATTGCCGCCGCGCCGGATTCGGCTTCGGCGGTCGCGAACTCCTCATGCAGCCGAAGTTGCTCTGCCAGCGATTGCCGCAACGACAGGTCGTCATCGACCAGGAGGATCCGTTTCCCCCCGCTCGCACCCAGAAATGTCGCCGTTGATGATCGATTGGCCGTCATCATGGTTCTTTTGGTTGCTCTGCCGACGTTGGCTCGTCGATGCTACGCAAATACGGTCCGCGCCGGATGCTCTTGGAGGCCGCGCGTCGGCCGGCCCGATCATGATCGTTCCCGTCAGATATCACCCGCCTCCGACGCCGACAAGCCCGGCTCGTCCCGGCCGCAGAGCCGCTCGTCGACTTGTTGGGCCGGATGTCTCGCCTGCCCTCCTTATATTCCTACCCGCATCCTCCCTATATTGGATTGGGGCCCTCCTTGACCGCATGGGGCTGGGCTGGGCGTAATGGCGCCATGACGAGGCTGCGGTAGACGCAATCGAGTAGCGACGATGACGAGGGTGCAGGCCAAGCTTTCCCCTGCCGGCTCCGAGGATCCGGCCATCCTGATTGCGGTCGATCGGGCGACGGCCGAATTGCGCCGCGGCGGACCGGTGGTGCTGCACGAACGGGGGGCCCAGGCCTGGCTGGTCGCCGCCGCGGAAACCATCGAGGACGAGGGCATCGCCCGATTGCGAGCCATGGGCGTCGGCGACCCGCACCTGGTCCTCACGGCGGAACGGGCAGCGGCGCTCGGCCTCGGGCAACGGTCGGCCGGCGTGGAATCGCTGCTCCTGCCTGCCCGGCTGCCGGCAGAGACCCTTTGGTATCTGGCGGACCCGACGGCTCCGGAACTGGCCGCCATGCCCCCCGGCCTCTCCCGCGACGACGTGCCCTTGGAGATCGCGCTGGCGGCGGTGGGTCTGGCGAAGCTGGCGCGGCTGTTGCCGGCCGCCGTCGTGGCGCCGCTGCGCCTCGAATCGGCCGCCCAGGCGGCGGCGTGGGCGCGGTCGCGGGACCTGCTCGACGTCTCCGTCAGGGCCATCGACGGCTACCAGGTCGCCGCCGCCCGGAGCCTGAAGATCGCCAGCGAGGCGCGCGTTCCGCTGGCGGGCGCGGAGGCCGCCCGCGTCATCGCCTTCCGGCCGGGCGATGGCGGCACGGAGCATCTTGCCATCATCATCGGCGAGCCGCCGCGCGACCGGCCGGTGCTCACCCGCCTCCACTCCGAATGCTTCACCGGAGACCTGCTCGGGAGCCTGCGCTGCGACTGCGGCGACCAGCTTCGCGGCGCCATCGCCGAGATCGCACGGTGCGGCCACGGGCTGCTGCTCTACTTGGCGCAGGAAGGCCGCGGCATCGGGCTGGTGAACAAGCTGCGCGCCTACCGGCTGCAGGACCAGGGCGCGGACACCTTCGAGGCCAACGAACAGCTGGGCTTCGACGCCGACGAGCGGGTCTATCTCCCGGCGGCCGAGATGCTGCGCCAGCTCGGCTTCCGCGAGGTCCGCCTGATGACCAACAACCCGGCGAAGATGGAGGCGCTGCGCCGGTGCGGGATCGCGGTCGTGGAGCGCGTGCCGCATGTCTTTCCGGCCAACAGCCACAACGACCGCTATCTCGAGACCAAAGCCCTCAAATTCGGCCATCTGTTCTGAGCGGGCGGGGGAGCCGATTGGAAGCGGCCGGGTCGACGGCTTCGACGATCACGGTGGACGCCCGCGGCGAGCTTCGCTGGGCCGGTCGCCGCTACCGGTGCGCCCTCGGCCGTGGCGGTGTCCGGGCCGACAAGCGGGAGGGAGACGGCGCCACGCCCGCCGGACGCTTCCCGCTGCGACGCGTGCTGTACCGTGCTGACCGGCTGCCGCCGCCGGCGACGGGGCTGCCGACGGCGGCGCTGACGCCCGACGACGGCTGGTGCGACGATCCGGCCGATCCGCTGTACAACAGGCCGGTGCGGCTGCCCTATGGCGGCTGCCGCCACGAGCAGATGTGGCGGGCCGACGGGCTCTATGATGTGGTCGTGGTCATCGGCCACAATGACGAGCCGGTCGTTCCCGGCAAGGGCAGCGCGATCTTCCTGCATGCCGCCAGTCCCGACTATCGACCGACGGAGGGCTGCATCGCGCTGGCTCGCGGCGACCTCCTCGCCATCCTCGCCGAGATCGGCCCGGACGCCGTGCTGGAGATCGTGCCCCCTGGCTAGACGGGCGAGCGGGACGGCCGCTCGCCGAAGATCGCCGTGCCGATGCGCACATGGGTCGCCCCGAATGCGATGGCGACCTCGTAGTCCGCGCTCATCCCCATGCTCAGGATATCGATCCCATTCCGCCGGCCGATCTCGGCCAGCAGGGCGAAATGGAGCGACGGCTCCTCGTCGGCCGGCGGGATGCACATGAGACCGGCCACCGGCAGGCCGAGCTCGGTCCGGCAATAGCGAAGGAAATCGGGCGCGGCCGCTGGCGCCACGCCGGCCTTCTGCGGCTCCTCGCCGGTGTTCACCTGGACGTAGCAGGCGGGACGCCGGCCGCTGCGCGCCATCTCGGCCGCCAGCGCCTGGGCAAGCTTCGGCCGGTCGAGGCTTTCGATGACATCGAACAGGCCGACGGCCTCCCGGACCTTGTTCGTCTGCAGCGGGCCGACGAGGTGCAGCTCGATCCCCGGCCAAGTCTGCTTCAGGCCGGGCCACTTCGCCGCTGCTTCCTGGACCCGGTTCTCGCCGAAGACCCGCTGGCCAGCCGCCAATGCCTCGGCGATCCGCTCGACCGGCTGCGTCTTGCTGACGGCCACCAGGGTTATCGCCGCGGAATCGCGGCCGGCAGCCTTTGCAGCTCCGGCGATGTGGTCGCGAACGACGACCAGATTAGCGGCAACGGCGGTCGGCTCGTTGCCGAGAGGTGAGGGCGGATCTTGCAACACAGCGCCGGCAAATTGCAGCGCCCGCCTGCTTGTGGCAAGTCCTGCATCGACGGCATATGGCGGCGTTTCGCATGCGCATTCCTCAGCGCGGCGCTGTCGATCGCCGGAGCCCGCTGCCGTTCCCCATGACGTCAGCGGAGCCTGCAGTTGCACTAAAAAGAAACGGGGAGGGCAAGGCCCTCCCCGCAAGCGATATGCAATCAGACTGCCGATCAGAAGCTGATCAGTGTGCCGAGGCCGAATGCGAAGCCCTCATAATCCCGATCGCCGGCGATGATCGGCGCGCCGCCCTCGTCTCCGTCGGCTTGGTAGTCATAATACTCGACCACGCCGTCGATCTGGATGCCAGGCCCCAGCGCGTAAGACGCCGTCAGCGAGAACACATTGGAGTCGTCAGCGACATCGCTCGTCGCGGCAATGGTCGTTCCCGGCCCAGCGGCAAGTATCGTGCCGGGCTGAGCCAACTCGTAGCGGCCATGGGTCCAACCGAGGCCGATCGTCCAGGCGTCCCAGTTGTAGGTCACGCCGGCGCCGTAGATGAAGTCGTCGGAGCCGTCGCCGCCTCGGTTCTCGCGGATACCCATGGCACCGCCGATGGTGAAGCCGGCGAAGCCGACCTGGGCATAGGCGTTGTAGTCTGCCCGCTCGTCGACATCGCTGGCCTCGCGGTCGAAGCTCCAGGTGCCGCCGCCGCCGACCGCCAGGTTGACGCCGTTGAAGTCGTGGACGAAGCTGGCCGCGATTCCGAGATTCTCGGAGTTCTGGCCCAGATCTTCCTCAGAACGCGTGCCGAAACCATCGACGAAGTTGCGCGTATCCTCGGTGCCGTCCGGCGCGAACGACGCGGCAAAGCTGAACCCGGCGAAGTTCGGGCTGAAGTAGACGATCTTCGTTGCCTTGTCGTCGAGGCCGAAGCAGGTGCCGTTGGTGCCGGCATAGCCGGTGACGCCGGCGTTCGAGAAGTTGAAGTTCGGCGAATCCGCGCCGAAGATGCCGGAGGCCGTCGGCACCAGATAGCACATCTGCGCGAAGGCTTCCGCCGTATCGCCGAAACGGATCTCGCCGAAGCCGCCACTGAAGTAGGCGTACACGGCGTCGATCTGGTCGCCCGACGTCTGACCCTCGAGCTCGACGCGCGCGCCGACCGTCAAGCCGTTGTCGAGGACCGTCTCGCCAGCGAAGTAAACTTCGACGTCCTGCTTGAATACATATGATCTGGCGTCGTCTTCATCGAAACCATCGGCGTCGTCGAAGGTCACGCCGGCAGCACCCATGTAACGGCCGCCCAGTCCGAGCTTGACGCCATCGGCCGCATACGCATCCCCGACGGCCAAGCCTGCCGCGATCAACGCGGTAGTTCCTAGAAGAGCCTTCTTCATGTGTCTGTCCCTCGTTTTCGTGCAGGCCGATGCGTCCACCGGCCCCCCTTACACTGACTCGTCCTTTGGAGCGCCCCTACAGATCCGGAATTCCCCTAACTCGGACGGCAGCCGGCTCACCGCCGACCTACGGCCGCCGATCCTACGGGGAACGGATCAAGGGTCAAGGCGAAGTCGCCGGAATGCATGTTTTTTCCGGGGTTTGTGGCAAAAATGCCACAGTGACGCCGGCTGGTCGACATGACCTAATCTTTTGAAATATGGGGTTTATTTTACTTTTGTCTCCAAGCCTGTGTCACGTCTTGCGGCCCAGGGCATTGACGAACAACACGGGCATATAGCCCCGCGCGACCAGCAATTTCTTGCCGCCGCGGAAATCGGCAAGCGTCAGATTCCGTTCCTGATCGAACTGCAATTCGAAGAAATGGCCCTCGATCTCGAACGGCGTTCGCGCCAGATCGACGCGGCCGTCGACGAGGACCTTATACGCCGCATCGAACCCGGTGCCGCTGGCGCTGTAATACATGTCGACGAAGTCGAGTCCGCCGAACAGCTCCAGCAGCGCCGGGAAGGAAAATCGCCAGAAATCCGACGGAAAACCGTGAAAGGCCTGCACCCACGGCGCGGCGATGTAGCAATAGCCCCCCGGCTTGAGCAGCCGCTCGATATTCCGCGCCGCCAGCCACGGCTTGCGGACATGCTCCAGCACATGCTGGCAGACGATGAAGCCGAAACGCCGTCCCTCGAGCGTGGCGTCCAGCTCGGCGAAATCCGCGCAGATATCGGCGACCCGATCGACGTTGGCGCCGGCCTCGATATCGAGGCCGGTGAAGTCCGCGCCCGGAAACAGGTCGCGCCATCGCCGCGACGACCGGTCGACGATGGCCTCCTTGCTGCCGATCTGCAGAATCGGCGGCTCGGCCAGCGCCCGCATGCGCTCCACCTCTTTATAGGTCGTCGAGCTGACGATTTCGACGCTCGGCTTCTGCATGCGGCGGTCCTCGTTGCCTGCGTCTCGGGCGGCCGGCTCAGATCGACCCGTCGCGAGATTGCATCGGCCAATAGCCGAACCGCGCCATCGACTCCCGATGGGCCGCGCACAGCGCGTCGATCAGCTCGGGGGCCAGGAGTCGGCGTCCCTCTCCGATCTCGCCGGCGCGGAAGAACGTCTTCGACTTCTTGCTGCGCTCGCGGAACCCCCCGCGCTCTTCCTGCGCCTTGAGGACCGGGAAGGAGCTGAGACTCACCGCGCGGGCGATCCGCTCCGCCGACGTTCCCAGACCGAGGAATTCGGCGATGCGACCGAAGGTGCGCACCGGCTCGGCCGCCATGTCCTCGTATCGCGCCACGTGCAAGGCCGGATTCGGTGTCGCCGTCCAGCTTTCCACGTGCTCCGACCAGGACCCGTGCAGCTCGTAGACGAAGTTCTCCTGGTTGCCGATGCTCTGGTTGCGGCTTCGGTTCATCGCGGCGACCGCCTCCGCGAACGGCACGCCATAGTGGCTGGCATAGGAGACGGCGACATCGAGCGGGTTGCGGACGATGTAGATCGCGCCGGCCGTGTGCTCGAGCGTGATCATGGGCGTGCCGCGGTCCTCCACGAGGGCATTGTGCGTCTTCACGAAGACGGTATCGGAGAACGCGGCGGTCATGGCCGCATGCGCGCGCGGCCGCAGAGCGGCAACCTCCTCCTTCGTCACCTCGGTCGCCGGCCGCGGATCGAACATCCGATACCAGCGGGCCTCGCTGTCGATCAGCGTATAGTCCTGCAGCCGGTTGATATCGTAAGACTGCTCCGGGTTGCGGAGCAGGTTATGAAGGAATGCCCGCAACCAGGTGTTGCCGGACCGAGGATAGGAGGCGAGCCAGAGAAGCTTGCCCACGGTCAGGCACCATGTCCGCGTAAGGCCGCGGGATCATTCTCGTCGCCGCCGGAAGGAAGCCCCGCGGACCCGGCGCCTATCCGCCGCAGCTCATCGGCAGCGGCCGCGACGGCAGAAGACCAATCCCCGGGCGTCGCCTGCCGGAACAGACGCGCGCTTCGATACCAGGGCGAGTCGCTGCGGCCAAGCATCCAGCGCCAATCGGGAACAACCGGCAAGAGAGCCCAGACCGGCACGTCGAGCGCTCCGGCCATATGGACGGTCGAGTTGTCGACGGAGACGACCAGATCCATCGCCGCGGTCTGCGCCGCAAAATCGTCGAGATTCCTCAGCGGGTCCACCTCGTCGTCGCGATGGATCTCGACAGCCAGCGCGTCGCGCGCCGCGGCGATGTCGTCGCGGCAGTCGCCATATTGGAGGCTGACGAAGCCGAACGCGGACTGCCGCAGGATCGGCGCCCATGCCGTGAGCGAGATGGTGCGGACGCGCGCCACCTCGCCCGTCCCGCCGCGCCAGGAAATGCCGACGAGCGGCCGGCCGCCGAATCGGTCGCGATAACGCTGCCGGAATTGTTCGCTGCGCGAGGGGTCCGCCTCGAGATAGCCTGCGCGCGCCGGAAAGCTCGCCAGATCAGGCCGCAGCCAGCGACAAAGGCCGCCGATCGGCGCCTGATAGTCGATTGCCATCGTCTCGATAGCGGGCAGCGCCCCGGCTTCATGCGGGATCAAGGTCAAACCGTCGATCGACCGGCGAAGCAAAGGATACAAGCGCTCGTCGAGATCGACCAGGCATGTCGCGCCACGCTGAACGAGATCGGGCAGCATCGACGCGAACATGATCTGATCCCCGATTCCTTGCTCGGCCGTCACGACGATCCTCTTTCCCGAGATCGCCGTGCCGTCCCAGAGGTCGATGCTCCGGTTAAGAAGGCGGACTCGGGGCCGCTTTGCGTAGAGACCTTGTTCGTAGCCGCGCCAGCCCGGCTCAAACTCGCCGCGGAGAAGGTGCAGCATTCCTTTGTTGCACTGCGCCTCCCTGTATTTTGGCTTCAATTCCACCGCCATGGCATAGGCCGCGTGCGCCTCGTCGAGGCGGCCTTGCGCCTGCAGGGCGACCCCCAGGTTGTTGTGGGCCTTGGAATCGTCCGGCCGCAGACGGAGCGCCGTCCGATGAGCGTCGATCGCCTCCGCCGGCTTGCCCTTCAGCCTCAGCGCCAGCCCGAGGCAGTTGTGCGCCTCCGGCGAGTCGGGATGAAGACGGAGCGCCGTTCGGCATGACTCGAGAGCCGCCTCGGCGTCGCCCATATCGGCCTGGGCTGCGGCCAGATTGGTCCAGATCTGCACGCTGTCCGGTCGCAGCTCGGCGGCGACTCGATGGGCCGCCACCGCACGTTCCGATTGATGCAGGTAGTAGAAGACGAGTCCCAGATTGGCATGGCCGTCGGCATTGTCGGGCGCCAGATCGATGACACGTTGGAACACCGCTGCGGCCTCATCCCACGCCTCCATGGCCGACAGCGCGTTGCCGAGGTTGAGATGGAACTCGGTCCTGCCCGGCTCGAGCGCAACAGCACGACGACAGGCGTCGACAGCTTCCTCCCAACGTTCCTGCCCTGCAAGAAGGGTCGCCAGATTGGCGTAGCCATCGGCGTAGTTCGGCGCCAACTCGATCGCGCGGCGATGCATCGTCTCGGCGTCGGCGAGCCGGCCGGCCTCGCAAAGCACGTTGCCGAGGTTGGTCAGTGCTTCCCGATATTCGGGCTGCTGGCCGATCGCCGCCCGGAAGGCCGCCTCCGCCCCCTCGAGGTCCCCCGCCTCCTTGAGCAGCACGCCGAGGCTGTTGTGCGGCTGCGGCTTGTCCGGGCCGGCGGCGATCGCCTTTTTGATCTCGCCCACCGCCTGCTCTCGGTCGCCGCGCCGCCACGCAACGAGGCCGAGGATATGCAAGGCATCGGGCTGATTCGGCCGCAATTCCAGCAGCTGTCGGCAAGCCGTCTCTGCGCCGGCCAGATTGCCGCGCCCATAGAGGCTGGCGGCCTGCTGCAGCAATTGCAGGTGCGCGCCCGACATTCCGCGCCCCGCCCCGGCGGCGCGGGGCGATCCAGTCGCGGTTCGTCGAGAGTCCGCAGGCATCGGTCAGCGAGATTCTATCTGCCCGGCCTCAGGATACATCAGGCAATGGCCAATATCCGAAGCGGGCCATCTGCTCCCGGTGAACCGAGGTGATGGCTTCGATCTGTGCGGCCGTCAATGCCGTACGCCACTGCCCCGCCTTGCCTTCACGGAAGAACCATTGGGCATTCGCGGTCCGTTCGATGAACCCATGGCGCTTTTCCTGCTCGCGGAGAACCTTGAACGAGCTGAGCTTCATCGCCTTCTCCAGCCGGTCGCGCGGCGCTTTGAGACCGAGAAATGCGATCACTCCGGCGAATGTCTTGTGCGGCGAGGTCAGCATATCCTCGTAGCGGACGACGTGCAGCCCGGGGCTCGGCCGCTCCGTCCAGCTCATGACATGCTCGGACCAGGAGCCGTAGCGCTCGTAGCAATGAATCTCCTCGTTCACCGATTGCAGACCGGGCGTCGCCATGGCCTTGATCGCGTCGTCGAGCGTCAATCCGTAGTGATGGCTATAGGAGATGACGACATCCAGCGGATTGCGGATCACGTAGATGGCGCCGGCCGTGTACTGCATCGTGATCATCGACGTGCCGCGGTCCTCGACCAGGGCGTTGTGCGTCTTCACGAAGACCGAATCCGCATGCGCGCGCGTCATCGCTTCATGCACGCGAGGCCGGAGTGCGGCGACCTCCTCCTTCGAGATCTGCGGGCCGGGCCGCGGATCGAACAGCTGGTACCAGCGCATCTGGGCATCGCTGAGCGTGAAATCGGTCAGGCGGTTGATGTCGTAGGCCTCGTCCGGGTTGCGCATCAGATTGTGCAGAAAGGCGCGCAGCCACGTGTTGCCGGACTTCGGATAGGACGCCAACCAGATCAGCTTGCCCATGACAGCAACATATCCCTGATGGTCGCAGTCGCCATCCGCGCCCGCGACGGCGCGCCCCTACATAGGCCATGACCGCCGAAAGCACAAAACCTTTGCCGGCCATGGCCATAGGTGGTTTCGTGGCATTCCTTGACCGGTCCCGCGGGTTTGCATTAAGTCTGCGCCTGACCGGCGGTGCGGTCGCGTTTCGGGCGGCAAGGCAGGAGACGATGCGGAATTCGGTTTCACGGCGGACCTCGTGGCTGCGCTGGGCGGTCCTCTTCGCCGCCTGCGGGGCTGTCGCCGCATGCAATCTCGGCGGCGAGGCGCGGTATCCGACCGAGCGTCCGCGCGGCGCAAGCAAGCCCGTCTATGGGGAGCCGGAATCGATCTTTGGTCCCGGCGGCCTGACGCTCGGCGGAACCGAGAAGCCCGGCGAGGGCGAAGCTGGCGGCGTCGGCATCGGCGTGAACAGTTTTTTGTGGCGGGCGTCGCTCGATACGGTTTCGTTCATGCCGCTGGTCTCGGCCGATCCGTTCGGTGGCGTCATCATCACCGACTGGTACTCGCCGCCGCAATCGCCCGACGAGCGCTTCAAGGTCAACGTCTATATCCTCGGCCGGGCGCTGCGGGCGGACGGCCTTCGCACGTCCGTCTTCCGCCAGCAGCTCGACGGCACGTCCGGCTGGATCGACGCACCGGTCGCGGCCAATACGGCAACGGACCTCGAGAACGCTATCCTGACCCGCGCCCGTCAGATGCGAATCGCACAACTCGGCGAGTAGGCGAACGTCATCGACCGCACCGGTCTGTCCCGGCGGCTGCGGTCGAACGGCCCGCTGGACAGGACGGCTCCGGATGTCGCGATACAACTTCAAGGAAACCGAGGCGAAGTGGCAGGCCATCTGGGCCAAGCGCCGCTGCTTTGCCGCGCAAGAAGAGCCTGACCGCTCCAAATATTATGTTCTTGAGATGTTTCCGTATCCGTCCGGCCGCATCCATATGGGGCACGTGCGCAACTACACGCTGGGCGACGTGATTGCCCGCTACAAGCGAGCAAAGGGCTTCAACGTTCTCCATCCCATGGGCTGGGACGCGTTCGGCCTGCCGGCCGAGAACGCCGCCATGGAGCAGAAGGTCCATCCGGCCAAATGGACCTACGACAATATCGCGGCCATGCGCGACCAGTTGAAATCCATGGGATTGTCGCTGGACTGGGAGCGCGAGCTCGCCACCTGCCATCCCGATTACTACCGCCACCAGCAGGCGATGTTCCTCGACTTCTTCGACGCCGGGCTCGTCTATCGCAAGGAGGCGAGCGTCAACTGGGACCCGGTCGACCAGACCGTGCTGGCCAACGAGCAGGTGATCGAAGGCCGCGGATGGCGGACCGGCGCGATCGTCGAGCGCCGCAAGCTGGCGCAGTGGTTCTTCAAGATCACCGCTTATAGCGACGAACTGCTCGAATCGTTGGGTGCGCTCGATCGTTGGCCGGCCAAGGTTCGGCTGATGCAGGAGAACTGGATCGGTCGATCTGAAGGCGCCCGTGCGTTCTTCGGCCTGTCCGGCCGCAGCGATCGCCTGGAGATCTTCACCACGCGGCCGGACACGCTGTTCGGCGCCTCGTTCATCGCGCTGGCCGCCGATCATCCGCTGGCGCTGGAGCTGGGCGCCGCCGATCCCGGCCTCGCCGCCTTCATCGACGAGTGCCGGAAGACGGCGACGACCGCCGAGGCCTTGGAGACGGCGGAAAAGAAGGGCTACCGCACGCGGCTCGAGGCCGTGCATCCGTTCGATCCCGCGTGGCGGCTGCCGATCTACGTCGCCAATTTCGTGCTCATGGAGTACGGCACGGGCGCCATCTTCGGCTGCCCGGCGCACGATCAGCGCGATCTCGACTTCGCCCGCACGTACGGCCTGCCCGTCACACCCGTCGTCTGCCCGCCGGACCAGGATCCGAAGACGTTCGCCATCGCCGACACGGCCTATGTCGACGACGGCCGCATCATCAATTCCCGCTTCCTCGACGGCCTCGACGTCGAGGCGGGCAAGCGCGCGGCCATCGCCGAACTGGCGAAGCGCGGCGCCGGCGAAGGCATGACCAACTATCGGCTACGCGACTGGCTGGTCTCGCGGCAACGCTATTGGGGCTGCCCGATACCGATGATTCATTGCGGGGAATGCGGCATCGTGCCGGTCCCGCGTACGGATCTGCCCGTGCGGCTGCCCGACGACGTCACTTTCGACCGGCCGGGCAATCCGCTGGAGCATCACCCGACCTGGAAGAATGTGCCCTGCCCGCGTTGCGGCAAGCCGGCGCGACGCGAGACCGACACGCTCGATACGTTCGTCGATTCGTCCTGGTACTTCATCCGCTTCTGCAGCCCGAAGAGCGGCGGTCGTCCCGTGGAAAGACACGCGGCCACCTACTGGATGCCGGTCGATCAATATATCGGCGGCGTCGAGCACGCGATCCTGCACCTGCTCTATTCGCGCTTCTTCACGCGCGCCATGAAGAAGGTGGGGCTGCTCGATCTGGACGAACCGTTTGCCGGGCTGTTCACCCAGGGGATGGTCTGTCACGAGACCTATCGCGATCGCGACGGCAACTGGCTGCTGCCCGAGCAGGTCAAAAAAACCCCCGACGGCAAATGGTCGGCGGTTGCCGACGCCAGCCCCGTCGAGGTCGGCCGCTCCGAGAAGATGAGCAAGTCGAAGAAGAACGTGGTCGATCCGAGCCGGATCATCGACGGCTACGGCGCCGACACCGCGCGCTGGTTCATGCTGTCCGACAGTCCGCCCGACCGCGACCTCGAATGGACGACCGCCGGAGTCGAGGGCGCGTGGAAATTCGCCCAACGGTTGTGGCGGCTGATCACGGAACGGTTGTCGGGCCTGCCGCCGGCCCATGCGCCCAAGCCGGCGGCGACGGACGCGCGCGGGGACGCCCTGCGCCGCGCCACGCACAAGACCATCGCCGGCGTCACCGAAGACATCGAAACGTTCCATTTCAACAAGGCAGTGGCCCGGCTGTACGAGTTCACCAATACGATCACCGATTCGACCGGTGCCGCGCCCGCGAGCGCGGCGTATGCCTGGGCGCTGCGCGAAGCGCTGGAGACGTTGACGTGCCTCATCGGGCCGATGATGCCGCATCTTGCCGAGGAGTTGTGGCAGCAACTGGGGCATGACCGGTTGCTCGTCCAGACATCGTGGCCCGAGGCGGATGGACGGTTGATCGTCGATTCGACCGTGACTATCGCCGTTCAGGTGAACGGCAAGCTGCGCGCGACGATCGAGCTGCCGCGGGACGCCGCGCAGCCGGTCGTGGAAGCCGCGGCGCTCGCGGAAGACGCCGTGCAACGCGCCCTCGCGGGCAAGCCGCCGCGCAAAATCGTCGTCGTGCCGAATCGCATCGTCAATGTCGTGGGCTAGGATCCTCGTCTGCCTGCTTCTGGCGCTGGCGGGATGCGGCTACAAGCCGCTCTACGGCGAGCATGGGGTCAACGACGCTTCGGTCGTCGACGAACTGGCGCTGATCCGGATCGAAGCGATCCCCGATCGGATCGGCCAGCAGATGTACAACATGCTGCGCGAGCGGCTGAACCCCTACGGTCGGCCGGACGACCCGAAATATGTCTTGAGCATTGCCCTCGCGGAGACGCGGGAGAACCTGTTCCTGGAAAAAGACGAGACGGCGACGCGGGCCAATCTCACGCTGAAGGCGAACTTCATCCTGCGGCGCGTCGGCGACAATGCCATCGTCGCAACGGGGCTGAGCCGCGCGGTCAGCAGCTACGACATCCTGTCGTCCCAATTCGCGTCGGTCGTCTCGGAGGAGGACGCGCGGCTGCGCGGCGCGCGTGCCATCAGCGACGACATCCGCACGCGCCTAGCCATTGCTCTGTCGGCCGAAGGCGAGAGCTGATTGTCGGTCACGGGCCGATGAAAATCGCCAACCGAAACATCGGGTCGTTTCTCAACAAAGTCGACGACGGTATCACCGCCGTCCTGATTTATGGACCCGATGCCGGCCTGGTTCGCGAGCGGGCAGACCGTCTCACCGCCGCCGTCGCCGGCGACGCGTCCGACCCCTTCCGCGTCTCGGACATCGTGACGCCGGAACGATTGCGGGATCAACCATCCCTGCTGATGGACGAAGCGGCGGCCTTGACGTTCGGCGGCAGTCGGCGTGTGGTGCGGCTGCGCACCGCGGGCGACGGACAGTCCGGGGCCATCGCCGCCTTCCTGAAGTCCGAGCCCGGTGGGCTGCTGGTCGCCGAGGGCGACGAGCTGGGCCCGCGGTCGGCGCTGCGCCAGCTGTTCGAGGCGGCCGACAACGCCGCCGCCCTGCCCTGCTACCGGGACGAGGGCGCCGACCTGGCGCGATTCGTAACCGACGAGCTGCGCCGCGAGGGACTGCAGCTGGCTGATGAGACCCGCGACTTTCTGGCCGGCGCGCTCGGCGGCGATCGTGCGGTCACGCGCCGCGAGATCGAGAAGATCGTCGCCTACATGGGACCTGCCGGCGGGACCGTCGGACTGGCGGATGCGGTGGCCTGCGTCGGCGACAATGCGGCGCTGTCCGTGGACGATCTCGTCTTCGCGGTCGGCGATGGCGACCTCGCTGCCGTCGACCGGCTGACCGACCGCGTCCTGCAAGAGGGAACGGCCGCGGTCGCCGTCCTGCGCGCGGCGGCACGCCATTTCCTGCGGCTTCACCTGGTCAGCGCGGCGAACGGCGACAGCGAGCGCATGATCCGCACACTGAAGCCGCCCGTCTTCTACAAATATCAGTCGCGCATGCAGGAACAGACCCGCCGCTGGTCGCCGGCGCGGCTGCATCAGGCGCTGAGTCGCCTCACGCGCGCGGAGATGGACTGCAAAAGCACGGGAATGCCTGCGGACGTGCTCTGCCGGCGCTCCCTGCTCGAGGTGGCGGCGCTGCTCCACAAGGGATCGCGCGGCCGCACAAGCTGACGGGTGTCAGTGGATCGGCTGCGGCGCGCCCTCACCGCGAAGGCGGCTGAGAACGAGATCGAGCTGCTCCAGCGTACGATAACGGATCGTAACCTCTCCGCCATCGCCATAGGGATCGATCACGACGACAAGTCCGAGCTTCGCCGTCAGCTCCTGTTGGAGCGCGCGCGTATCGGCATCCTTCTCGCGCCGCGGCGGGCGCGGCGGCTCGCTCTGCCGTTTGACCAAACGCTCCGTCTGCCGGACGCTGAGGTCGCGCGCAACCACCTGTGCCGCCAGCTCGGCAACATCGGCCGCGCCGAGAAGGGTTCGTGCATGTCCAGCCGAAAGCTTGCCGTCCTCGACAAGTTGCCGCACCTGTTTGGGCAGGGCCAACAGGCGCAGGGTATTGGTGATGTGGCTGCGGCTCTTGCCGACGCGGCGCGCGAGATCGTCCTGCGTGTTGCCGAATTCGTCGAGCAGGCGACGATAGCCCTCGGCCTCTTCGAGCGGCGACAGATCTTGACGCTGGACGTTTTCGACCAACGCGATCTCGAGCGCCTCGCGGTCGGTGAGCTCGCGGATGATGACCGGCACTTCGTGAAGTCTTGCGAGCTGTGCCGCCCGCCACCGCCGCTCGCCGGCGATGATCTCGTAGCTCATCGGATGGCCGGGACGCGAGCGGACGAGGATCGGCTGAAGGATGCCGTTCTCGCGAACCGAGTTGGCCAGCGCGATCAACGCCTCGTCATCGAAACGATGGCGCGGCTGATAGGGCCCGGGAATGATCTGATCGACGGCCAGCGTCCGCGGCGACCGCTCGCCCGGCTGCGGCTCCGCGCCGGCCTCGCCGAGAAGCGCCGACAATCCGCGGCCCAGGCGCTTGCCCGCATCTTGAGTCATTGGTGGATTCCTTCCGCTGTGACGTGCCGCTCGCGTTGCAGGACCTCCCGCGCCAGATGGACATAGGCCTGCGCGCCGGCACAGCGCAGGTCGTAGAGCAGGACAGGCTTGCCGTGCGACGGCGCTTCCGAGACCTTGACGTTGCGCGGAATGACGGTTTCGTAAACCGTCGCGCCGAAATGTCCACGAACGTCGGCCGCAACGAGCTCGCAGAGATTGTTGCGCTTGTCGTACATGGTCAGGACGACCCCTTGGATGTTCAACTTCGGGTTGAGCGCACGCTTTACCTTCTCGATCGTCTGCAGGAGGTGCGTCAGTCCCTCGAGGGCATAGAACTCGCACTGCAGCGGCACGATCACCGCATCGGCCGCCACCAGCGCATTGAGCGTCAGCAGGTTGAGCGAGGGCGGGCAGTCGATGAGAATATATTCATATTCGTTACGCACCGACTCCAGCGCATCGCGCAAGCGATATTCGCGCCGCCATTCCGCGACGAGCTCGAGCTCGGCGCCGGAGAGGTCGAGGGACGATGGGATCAGCACCATCCCCGGCACGATTGTGGGAATCGTTGCGCTCGCTACCGAGGCGCCGTCGACGAGGATGTCGTAGGACGTGACCTTGCGGCCTTCGCGGCCGATGCCCAGGCCCGTGCTGGCATTGCCTTGCGGGTCGAGATCGATGATGAGCACCCGCTTTCCGCAAGCCGCGAGTGCCGTCGCCAGATTGATGGTGGTCGTGGTCTTGCCGACCCCGCCCTTCTGATTCGTCAGCGCCAGGACACGTGTGCCGGGGCTGATCGCTAGCGAGATATGGTTAACGTCGTGCACGCGCGACCTGACTGATGCGAAGGATCGTGCCCGATGGATCAGATAAACTGGGAAAGCGTTCGATTCGCATCCTCCATGTTTTTTTAGCTTCGGTCAATTCTTCCGCTACGTGCGCGCCCTTCAAAAAGAGACAGACCGGCCCCAAGGGTTCGGAATAACCGATAAGCTTGGAGAGCGGCGCGCAAGCCCGCGCGATCACCGCCCCAACGCGAAGGTCTTTCATGTTTTCGACCCGCGCGCGATGGATCACCGGATTGCGCCCCACCACTAGGCCGAGAGCCCGTGCCGCCTCGCCCAGGAAGGCACATTTCCGGGTGTCCGATTCGATCAGATGGACCTGCGGAACGCCCAACAGCGCCAATACCAGCCCCGGAAAGCCGGCGCCGCTTCCGATATCGGCAACCATCGAGACGGACGGTGGCAGAAAGGCCATAAGCTGGGCGGAATCCAGCATATGGCGGCGCCAGAGATCTGGAAGGCTATCCGCCCCGACAAGGTTGATTTTGGCCTGCCATTTTACAAGAAGGTCCGCATAGTTCCGAAATCGAGACAATGTTTCACGTGAAACATTGACCGTGGCGGCAAAGGCCTCGGGCGTCAGGGGAGCCCGGCCGGCGTCAGGCCGGGACGCCGTCGCGCCTGACATGGCGGAGAAGAACGGTCAGAGCTGCCGGTGTTATACCGGATATCCGGGCTGCAGCGCCCAAGGTGGCCGGCCGGGTTGCCGTCAGTTTCGACCGCACCTCGATCGACAGACTGCCGATGGCGCCATAATCCAGATCTTCAGGCAGGCGGAGGGCCTCGTCGCGGCGGAACGCCCGGATATCGGCGTCCTGGCGGGCAAGATAACCCCGATAGCGAGCCTCGATCTCCAGTTGCTCGACCGTCCCTGGCGCCAGCTCCCGCAAGTCGGGCCAGATAGCGCAGAGCTGGGCAAAGCCGATGCCCGGATAGGCCAGAAGCTCGGCCGCGCTGCGGCGGATACCGTCGCGATTGACCGTCAACCCCTGCTTGCGCAGCTGGTCGGGCGTCGCCGTCAGGCTTCGCATAATAGTCCGGGCACGCTCCAGCTCTGCCTGGCGCCGCTCGAATGCCTGCACCCGGGCCGGACCGATGCAACCGATCGCCTGACCCTTGCCGGTGAGACGGAGATCGGCATTGTCGGCCCGCAATGTCAGGCGGTACTCGGCGCGCGAGGTGAACATACGGTAGGGCTCCCGCGTGCCGTGAGTCACCAGATCGTCGAGGAGGACACCGATATAGGCGTCGGCGCGATCGAGGACAAACTGGCGATCCGATGCCGCCAGGGCGGCATTCAGCCCGGCCATGAGGCCCTGCGCGGCGGCCTCCTCATAGCCGGTAGTGCCATTGACCTGGCCGGCGAGGAAGAGGCCGGGGACGCGGCGGGTCTCCAGCGTCGGTCTTAATTCCCGGGGATCGACATAGTCATATTCGATAGCATATCCCGGCCGCAGCATGACGGCGCGTTCCAGGCCCGGGATGGTCTTGAGCAAGTCCAACTGCACCTCGACAGGTAGCGAGGTGGAGATGCCATTGGGATAGACCGTGGCGTCATCCAGGCCCTCGGGCTCCAGGAAGATCTGGTGCCGATCCCGATCGGCAAAGCGGACGACCTTGTCCTCGATCGAGGGGCAATAGCGCGGCCCGCTGCTTTCGATCTGCCCGGAATAGATCGGCGAACGATGCAGGTTGCGCCGGATGACCTCATGGGTGGCCGTCGTCGTAGCGGTGATTCCGCAGGAGACCTGCGGCGTCGTGATTCGTTCCGTCAGATAGGAGAACGGCACGGGCGGGTCGTCGCCGGCCTGCATCTCCAAGCCCGACCAGTCGATTGTGCCGCCATCCAGGCGTGGCGGGGTGCCGGTCTTTAGGCGACCGAGCGGGAACCGCCATCGTCGCAAGGCCGCCGACAATCCGAGAGACGGCGCCTCGCCGACGCGCCCGGCCGCCGTCTGGGTCTCGCCGACATGGATCAAGCCACGCAGGAAGGTTCCGGCGGTCAGGATGGCGGCACGGCAGCCGATCTCCTCGCCGTGGGCCGTCCTGACGCCACGGAGTCGGCCACCGCTGTCGAGCACCAGCTCCTCGACCGGGCCTTGCCGAATGATCAAGCCGGCCTGTTCGGCCAGAAGCGCCTGGACGGCTTTACGGTATAGTTTCCGGTCGGCCTGGGCGCGTGGGCCGCGGACGGCAGGACCCTTGCTTCGGTTCAGCAGGCGGAACTGGATGCCCGCGCGATCGGCGGCCCGCCCCATGATCCCGTCCAAGGCATCGATCTCCCGGACCAGGTGACCCTTGGCGAGCCCCCCGATGGCCGGATTACAAGACATCTCGCCGATCGTCGCCGGATTGTGGGTAAGAAGCAGGGTATGTGCACCCATGCGGGCCGCCGCGCCGGCCGCCTCGCTCCCGGCATGGCCGCCGCCAATGACGATCACATCGAAATCAGGCATGTTCGGAATGTACTCGGGGAGGCAGTTCGAGTCAAAAGCGCCTCGAATGTTTCACGTGAAACATCGAGCGCTGGAGGTTCGCGTCGAGCGACTACTTTCCGATACAGAACTCGGCGAAGATCACGTCGAGCAGGTCTTCGACATCGACACGCCCGGTGATTCGACCGATTGCCCGCATGGCAAGCCGAAGGTCCTCGGCGAGGAGTTCCGGCGAGGCGGCAGTCAGGGCGCGTTGCAGATCGTCGCGGCACCGCTCGAGCGCCCGGCGATGGCGCTCCCGGGTCAGCAAGGGCGCCTCCGCCAGTCCGGCTCGCTCAATGACAGCCTCCGTGAGGACTCCCAGTAACGCGTCGATTCCGGTACCGGTGAGCGCAGAGACCCCCAGCGACGGCCGACCTCGAAGCGGCGCGAAGACGCGCGGTGCCACGAGGTCGCACTTGTTGACGACGAAGAGCGTATCGGCATCGGCTAGCGGCCTAAGCTGTGAATCAATATTTGGATATACTCTCGCGTCGATACACAATATCTTGTAGTCGGCAGCATGGGCAGCCGATCTGGCACGTCGCACACCCTCGATCTCGACCTCGTCCGTCGCCTCCCGCAGCCCCGCGGTATCTGCCACCGTTACCGGGTAGCCGCCGAGATCCAGGCGGACCTCGACGATATCGCGGGTGGTTCCCGCCTGCGCCGCGACGATGGCGGCAGGCCGGCCGGCCAGCGCGTTCAGCAGGCTCGACTTGCCGACGTTCGGCGGACCCAGGATGGCCACCGACAGCCCCTCACGCAACCGCTCCCCCCGCCGCTCGTCCTGAAGGTGGCGGTCGATCTCGACCAGGACTTCAGACAAAGCTGCCCGGACCTGCTCGGCCAGATGCGGCGGCAGATCCTCGTCGGGAAAATCGATATAGGCCTCGATCCGAGCGAGGGTCGTGAGCAATCGGCCGCGCCAAGCCTCGTAGAGTTCCCCGAGTTCCCCCCGCAGCTGCCGCAGAGCCTGACGCCGCTGCGCCTCGGTCTCGGCGTTGACCAGGTCGGCGAGTCCTTCGGCTGCCGTCAGATCCAGCTTTCCCTGCTCGAAGGCGCGACGGGTGAACTCGCCGGCCTCTGCCGGGCGCAATCCGTCGCAGTCGGCCAGGGCCTCGAGGATGGCCCGCACCGGCGCGCGACCGCCATGAAGGTAAAGCTCGGCCATGTCCTCGCCGGTGAAGCTGTGCGGCGTCGGAAATGCCAGCACCAGACCGCGGTCCAGCTCCAGGCCGGTCCGCGGATGCCGGAGGGAGCGCAAGGTCGCCTGTCGAGGCGGCGGCAGCTCGCCTGCAAGTCGGCGGAGGGCGGCCAGGGCTTGCGGTCCTGACAGCCTGACGACCGCTACGCCGGCGCGACCGGCCGCCGTCGCCAGGGCATAGATGGTATCCATGAGTCCCGGCCGCGCGGGATCGGGCGCTCAGCCGCCCGGCAGCGGCGGCCCGTCTTCCGGCCGGAGCATGAGCCGCGGCACCCGCTCGCCGTTCTGGACATGCCGGACCAGGACTTCGTCGATCTCGGCCGGCGTCTTGCAGCTGTACCAGACGCCTTCCGGATAGATCACCATGGTCGGCCCGAGCTCGCAGCGTTCGAGGCAGCCGGAGGCATTGATGCGGACATCGTTAAGGCCCAGTTCCTTGGCGCGCGCCTTCATGTAGTTGCGCAGCTTCTCCGCGCCCTTTTCCTTGCAGCAGCCGCGCGGGTGGCCGGACGGCCGCTCGTTGGTGCAGCAGAAGACATGGACGCGATAGTAGAGCGGCGGATCTTGCCCGGACTCGCCGCTCACGATCCCGATCCCTTTCGTCCGCCGCCCGCCAGCTGTTCCCAAAAGGTTTTTTGCATCTGCTCGACGGATTGCGCCGCGCCGGGCAGCCAGGTCTTCATCAGCGTCTCCGGATCCATCGTCGCGAGCACTTTCGCCACCCGCTCCTGAACCGCCGTCATCATCTCCGCCTGGAGCGGCGCCACGTCGGGCAAGCCGAGAAACGCGCGCGCCTCGGCCGGCGTGCAATCGATGTCGAGCTTGATCTTCATGACATGTCCATCGAGCTTCCTCGCCGATCCGCCATTCGCAACCGCGTGAACAGCCGACTGTTCCTATATATATAACCTGCGCAGGAGTTCGCCATTTCAGCCACGCTGGCGAAACCCTCCTTGGCTGCGCTTGCTTCTATCGGAACCCGGCGTCGGCGACAACGCCGACGCCCCTCGCCCGGATCGGTCGGACATGCACAACAATCTCGATCGCGAAACCAGCCCCTATCTGCTGCAACACAAGACAAATCCCGTGCATTGGCAGCCCTGGGGCGAAGACGCCCTGGCGACCGCGCGGCGCGCCAACAAGCCCATACTGCTCTCCATCGGCTATGCCGCCTGTCATTGGTGCCATGTCATGGCGCATGAGAGCTTCGGGAACGGCGACATCGCCCGCCTGATGAACGAGCTGTTCGTCAACATCAAGGTCGACCGCGAGGAACGGCCCGATCTCGATACGATTTACCAATCGGCGCTGGCGCTGCTCGGCCAGCCGGGCGGCTGGCCGCTGACCATGTTCCTGACGCCGGACGGCGAGCCGTTCTGGGGCGGCACCTACTTTCCGCCGACAGCGCGCTATGGCCGGCCGGGCTTTGCCGACGTGCTGACAAAGATCGCCACCGTGTTCCATGACGAGCCGCAGCGCGTGACCCAGAACGTGACGGCCCTGCGCGAGGCACTCGGCAATCTCGCGACTCCGCAGCCCGGCGGCGCCATCCCCGCGGACGTCATCCTGCGTGCCGCCGAGCGGCTCCTGCCGGAGGTCGACCCCGCGCATGGCGGCATCGGCGAGGCGCCGAAGTTCCCGCAGACGCCCGTGTTCGAGCTGATGTGGCGCGCCTGGAAACACAGCGGCAACCCACAGCTACGCGATGCCGTCACGCTCACGCTCACGCACATGAGCCAGGGCGGCATTTATGATCATCTCGGCGGTGGCTTCGCCCGCTATTCCGTCGATGCCGAGTGGCTGGTGCCGCATTTCGAGAAGATGCTCTACGACAATGCGCAGCTGATCGACCTGCTGACCCTGGTCTGGCAGGAGACGAGAGCGCCGCTGCTCCGCGCGCGCATCCGGGAGACCGTGGACTGGGTGCTGCGCGAGATGCGGGCCGCGCCGGATGACGCCGGTCACCGCGGCTTCGCCAGCTCGCTCGATGCCGACAGCGAGCATGAGGAAGGCAAGTTCTATGTCTGGAGCGAAGCGGAGATCGACGCCGCCCTGGGCGCCGATGCGGCGCTGTTCAAATCCGCCTATGGCGTGACGCCCGGCGGCAACTGGGAAGGCCACAACATCCTCAACCGCAGCGCCACTCCCGAACTTCGCGACATCGCCGCGGAGACGCGCCTGGCGGCCTGCCGCGATACGCTGCTGTCCTTGCGCGGGATGCGGGTCCGGCCGGGCTGGGACGACAAAGTCCTCGCCGACTGGAACGGGCTGATGATCGCGGCGCTCGCCAACGCGGCGCTGGTCTTCGACGAGGCGTCATGGCTCAGCGCCGCGGCCGACGCCTTCGCCTTCGTCGCCGACAGCCTGACGATCGACGGACGGCTGCGGCACAGCTGGCGCGACGGCCAGGCGAAGCATCCGGCGACGCTCGACGACTACGCGCATCTCTGCCGCGCCGCCCTCGCTCTGCACGAAGCGACCGGCGATGCCGGCTACATCCGCCAGGCGTGCGCCTGGATCGACATCCTCGACCGTCATTACGGGGACGCGGCCGGCGGCGGCTACTTCCTGGCTGCCGACGACACGAAAGACGTGATCGTCCGCACGAAGACGGCGGCGGACAACGCCACGCCGTCCGGCAACGGCACGCTGCTGGGCGTGCTCGCGCGTCTTTACCATCTGACTGGCGAGGACCGCTACCGCGCACGGGCCGACCGGCTCACGACCGCCTTCTCCGGCGAGCTCAACCGCAGCTTCTTCGCCATGGCGACAATGCTCAACAGCAACGAACTGATGCACGCCGCCCAGCAGATCGTCGTCGTCGGCGAGCGTGACGCCAGCGAGACTCGCGAGCTGCTGGCCGCGGTCCTCGGCCGCTCGCTGCCGAATCGCGTGCTCTCGGTCATCGCGCCCGGCGAGAGGTTGCCGGACAATCATCCCGCCGCGGGGAAGACGCAGACGAACGGCCGCGCAACGGCCTATGTCTGCCGCGGCGCCACCTGCTCCCTCCCGATCACCGCGCCGGCCGGCCTCAGCCAAGCGTTGGCGATGGGATAGGCGGCTCTTCGATTCCATTGGACTGGTGCCGTGCGTCTTTCCCAACTTTGTGGTGAAATAGGCTGAAATGGCCGCCAATCGCATCACCGTCAAATCGCCGCTCGGTCCGCTCACCGTCTTCGAGCGTGACGGCAAGGTCGTCGCTCTCGACTACGGCCGTGCCGGGCGCGATTCGCCCACGCCGCTGCTGCTGGCGGCAGCACATCAGCTCGACGCCTACTTCTATTGCGACCTGCGGCGCTTCGACCTGCCGCTGGCGCCGGCGGGCACGGCGTTCCAGCAGTCGGTCTGGGAGGAGATGCTGCGCATCCCCTACGGCCGCACCAGCAGCTACGCCGATCTCGCACGCAGTCTCGACAGCGGGCCGCGGGCGATCGGCGGCGCCTGCGCCAGAAACCCCATACCCATCATCATTCCCTGCCACCGCGTGCTGGCCAGCGGCGCGCGTATCGGCGGCTACAGCAGCCCGGGCGGCACGGACACCAAGCGGTTCCTCCTGCAACTCGAGGGCGTACGCTGCGCCGCGTGACAAGGCGCGTCCGCCGGGGCTATGTTGCGCGGCGGCAGCCGCTCCCACCGCACAGGAGGTCGCAATGGCCGACATATCCGTCACCTGCCCCGACGGCACGTTCAGCGCCTATGTCGCACAGCCCAAGACGCTCGCCGGCGGCGGAAAGGCGCCCGGCGTGCTCGTGATCCAGGAGATCTTCGGCGTCAACAAGGTCATGCGCGACTTGTGCGATGGCTTGGCCGGCCAAGGTTATCTGGCGCTGTGTCCCGACCTGTTCTGGCGGCAGGAACCGGGCATCCAGATCACCGACAAGACCGACGCGGAATGGAAGCGGGCTTTCGGGCTCTATCAGGGCTTCAATGAGGCCAAGGGCGTCCAGGATCTCATCGTCAGCCTCGACCACCTGCGCCGGCTGCCCACCTGCTCCGGCAAGGCCGGCGCTGTCGGCTATTGCCTTGGCGGCAAGCTCGCCTATCTCATGGCGACGCGCTCGAACGCCGATTGCAGCGTCAGCTACTACGGCGTCGGCATCGAGAACGCGCTCGGCGAGGCCAGCGCCATCACCAAGCCGCTGCTCATGCACATCGCCGCCGAGGACCAGTTCGTGCCCAAGGACGCGCAGGCGAAGATCCAGGAGACGCTATCGCGCAACAGCGCCGTAACCCTGCATGTGTATCCAGGGTGCGATCATGCCTTCGCCCGTGTCGGCGGCGCCCACTGGAACGATGCCGCCGCCAAGCAGGCGAATGGTCGAACGGCCGATTTCTTCGCCAGGTATCTCTCCTAGCCGATCGGAGCCGCCATGCAGAAAGTCCGTGCCATCCGTTTCAATCGCACCGGCGGCCCCGAGGTCTTGACCTGGGAGGAGGTCTCCCTGGGATCGCCGGCGGCCGGGCAGGTCTCCATCAAGCACACCGCCGTCGGCCTCAACTTCATCGACACCTACCACCGCACCGGCCTCTATCCCCTCCAGCTGCCATCGGGCATCGGGCTGGAAGCCGCCGGCGTGGTGGAGGCGGTCGGCGAAGGCGTCACCGAATTCGCGGTCGGCGACCACATTGCCTACGGTACCGGCCCGATCGGCGCCTACAGCGAGGCGCGCAACATCCCCGCCGACAAGATCGTCAAGATCCCCGAAGGCGTCGAGGACCGCACCGCCGCGGCCATCATGCTGAAGGGGCTGACGGCGCAATACCTGCTGCGGCGGACCTATCGGGTGAAGGCGGGCGACACGATCCTGGTGCATGCCGCGGCCGGCGGCGTCGGCCTGCTGCTGTGCCAATGGGCGAAGCATCTCGGCGCCACGGTCATCGGCACGGTCGGCTCCACCGCGAAGGGCGAGCTGGCCCGCGCCCATGGCTGCGACCATACCATCCTCTACCGCGTCACCGACGTCGCGAAACGCGTGCGCGAGTTGACCGGTGGCGCCGGTGTGCCCGTGGTCTATGACGGCGTCGGCAAGGATACCTTCGGGGCGTCGCTCGACAGCCTGGCGCCGCTCGGCATGATGGTGAGCTTCGGCAATGCGTCCGGCGCGGTCGGGTCCTTCGATCCGCTGATCCTGAGCCAAAAGGGTTCGCTGTTCTTCACGCGTCCGACACTCATGCACTACACCGCCAAGCGCGAAGACCTGCTGGCCATGGCGACCGAGCTGTTCGACGTGGTGAAGAGCGGCGCGGTGAAGGTCGAGGTCAACCAGACCTACCGGCTGTTCGACGCCGCCCATGCGCACCGCGATCTCGAATCGCGGAAGACGACGGGGTCTTCCATCCTGGCACCGTGACGGCGGCCACCACGGACTGTATTCCTACACACGCACAATTGTCGTTGCCGGGCTTGACCCGGCATGAGCCGTGTGAGCGATGCGGAGGCTGGTGCGGCTTCCTGGATCGCCGGGTCAAGTCCGGCGATGACGGGTACTGGCGGTATACCCGCCTTGCCCTTACTGATTCATGTTGCTGAAGAAGTCGGCGTTGGTTTTGCTGACCTTCAGCTTGTCGATCAGGAACTCCATGGCGTCGACGACGCCCATGGGCATGAGGACGCGGCGCAGGACCCACATCTTCGACAGGGTGGCCTTGTCGACCAGCAGCTCTTCCTTGCGCGTGCCGGACTTGGTGATGTCGATCGACGGGAAGGTGCGCTTGTCCGACAGCTTGCGGTCGAGGATGATTTCCGAGTTGCCGGTGCCCTTGAACTCCTCGAAGATCACCTCGTCCATGCGGCTGCCGGTGTCGACCAGCGCTGTGGCGATGATGGTGAGCGACCCGCCCTCCTCGATGTTGCGGGCGGCGCCGAAGAAGCGCTTCGGCCGCTGCAGCGCATTGGCATCGACACCGCCGGTCAGCACCTTGCCGGACGACGGCACGACCGTGTTGTAGGCGCGCGCCAAGCGCGTGATCGAATCGAGCAAGATGACGACGTCGCGCTTGTGCTCGACCAAGCGCTTGGCCTTCTCGATCACCATCTCCGCCACCTGCACGTGGCGCGAGGCCGGCTCGTCGAAGGTGGAGCTGATCACCTCGCCCTTCACCGTGCGCGCCATGTCCGTCACTTCCTCGGGCCGCTCGTCGATCAGCAGCACAATGAGGTAGCATTCCGGATGATTGCCGGCGACGGCGTGGGCGATGTTCTGCAGCATCATCGTCTTGCCGGTGCGCGGCGGCGCCACGATGAGCGCGCGCTGACCCTTGCCCTGCGGCGCGATCAGATCGACGATGCGTGTCGTCAGATCCTTCTTGGTCGGATCGGTCAGTTCCATCTTGATCCGCTCTTCCGGATAGAGCGGCGTCAGGTTGTCGAAATTGATGCGGTGACGCACCTTCTCCGGGTTGTCGAAGTTGATGGTGTTGACCTTGAGCAGGGCGAAATAGCGCTCACCTTCCTTCGGTGCGCGGATTTGGCCTTCGACGGTGTCGCCGGTACGCAGGCCAAAGCGGCGGACCTGGCTCGGGCTGACGTAGATGTCGTCGGGCCCGGGCAGGTAGTTGGCCTCCGGCGAGCGAAGGAAGCCGAAGCCGTCTTGCAGGATCTCGAGTACGCCGTCGCCGTAGATGGCCTGGTCGTTCTCGGCCAGCTGCTTGAGGATGGCGAACATCATGTCCTGCTTGCGCAGGTTGCTGGCGTTCTCGATCTGCAGCTCCTCGGCGAAGGCCAGCAGGTCGGCAGGTGTCTTGCGCTTGAGTTCTTGGAGGTTCATCGTGCGTGTACGGTCTGGGCAGGAAGGACGGGATAGGCAGATCCGCCGGAAACAGCTCGGCTCACCCGCGGGGTGGGCCTATAACCCGGACGACAAATCGACTCGAAGCCTCGGGACGACTGCGGATCGTGCGTTTCGGGAATGCGGCGCGACGGGCAAGCCCGCGATGGAATGTCGCAATCTCTAGCCAAAGTCCGGGGCCGAGTCAAACTGAGATTAGTCCTGGGCGCCGCCGGTGAACCGAGGGTTAACGCGCGCCGGCTAAAAAGGCTTCACCACGACCAGGACGACGATGGCGATCATGAGGGCCGTCGGCACCTCGTTCATGAGCCGGTAGAAGCGAGCCGGACGGCTGTTGGCGTCGGCGGCGAAGGCCTCCCGCCAGCGGCCGAGCGCATGGTGATAGATCGTCAGGGCGGCCACCAAAACCAGCTTCGCATGCAGCCAGCCGCTCGCCCAGTCGACGAGCCCGGGCGTCAGGACGAGGGCGATCCCGAACAGATAAACCGCGATCATGGCCGGATTCATGATGCCGCGGAACAGGCGGCGCTCCATGAGCTTGAAGGTCTCCGATTGGGGCGAGCCGGCGGCGGCAGCGCAGTGATAGACGAACAGCCGCGGCAGATAGAGCAGCCCGGCCATCCAGGCCACCACGCTGACGATATGCAGCGCCTTCACCCAAGGATAGAGTGCGGTAAGCCAGGCCATATCCCGCCCCCTAGGCCGTCGGATTGACACAGCAGCGGTCGGCGGCGGCGCAGAGCCGCGCACCGGCATCCGACCGTACCGACCGCGGCGACGCGAGGGCAGCACGGACGAGATCGGCGAGCGCGCCGATGAATGCGGGTTCCGTGCCCACGGCCGGCACCCGCACGTAGACGGGCACCCCGACCTGGGCGGCCAGATGCCGGTAGTCGATGTCGAGTTCCACCAAGGTCTCCGAATGCTCGGAGACGAAGGCGATGGGAAAGAGCACGACGCCGATCTTCTCGGCCCCGGCGCGTCGGATCTCATCGTCGGTATAGGGGCCGATCCATTCGAGCGGACCGACGCGGCTCTGGAAGCAGACGGTCCAATCGATATCGGCGAGGCCGAGCCGGGCCGCCACTGCCCGCGCCGTCTGTCGCACCTGGGACTCGTAGGGATCGCCGCGCCGGATAACCTTCTTCGGCAGCCCATGGGCGGAGAACAGCACGCGGAGCTGCCGATGGCCGGCGGCGCGCGCTTCGGCGATGCTCTTACCCACCAACATCGCCGCCGCGGCGATGAAGCCAGGCGCCGTCGGATAGCAGCAGATAAGCTTCGTCGGTGCCGTCACGCCGGCGGCCGCTGCGGATCTCTGCCAGGCGCCTAGCGACGACGCGGTCGTCGTCGAGGAGAACTGCGGGTACAGCGGCAACAGGACGATGTCGTCTGGCGCAAATGCCGCCACCTTGGCTGCCGCGGCGTCGCTCAGGGGATGCCAGTAGCGCATGCAGGTGAAGATTCCGACCTCGCCAAGATCGGTCAGACACGCCTGCAGCGCTGCGGCCTGGGCTTCGGTATTCGGCAGCAGCGGCGAGCCGCCACCGATGCGTGCGTAGATCTCGCGCGCCGTCGGGGCGCGGCGGCGGCTGATGAGCGCGGCGAGGATGGGCCGCAGCGGCCAGGGCAACCCGATGATCGCCGGGTCGGAGAACAGATTGCGCAGAAACGGTGCCACAGCCTCCAGCGAGTCCGGTCCGCCGAGATTGAACAGGACGACGGCAACGCGCCGTGCGGACGCCATGCCGGACCTCACTCCCGCGCCCAGCCTTTCACCAGCCGGCACAGCTCGGCCACATGCTCGGGCGGCGTCTGCGGCAGGATGCCGTGGCCGAGGTTGAAGATGAATGGCCCATTGCCGAGGCTGCGAAGGATCTCCGTCGTCTCCGCCTGCATCGCGTCGCCGCCGGCAAGGA
This sequence comes from Dongiaceae bacterium, assembly GCA_050180895.1. Lineage (GTDB taxonomy): Bacteria > Pseudomonadota > Alphaproteobacteria > Dongiales > Dongiaceae > JBGPEQ01. The sequence continues at coordinate 84,371 of JBFXDS010000006.1, read as the reverse complement.
GCGCCAGCGGATCGAGATTGCCCTGCAAGCATGCCAACGGCTGCAGCTCGGCCTCCGCCCAGGTCGGCGGCACAGTCGTATCGAGGCCGAGGCCGTCGCAGCCGCAGTCGGTCGCATAGCGCTTGTAGGAGGCGCCAATGCCGCGCGGGAAGACGATCACGGGCACCTGCGGATGCGCTCCGCGGACGCGGCGGACGATCTCCACCGTCGGCCGAAGGCCCCAGCGCTCCAGCGCCGGCGCCGATAGTACGCCAGCCCAGCTGTCGAAGATCTGCAGAACCTCGGCGCCGGCTTCGATCTGCTGCAGGAGATAGGCGCTGGTGGCCTCGACAAGCAGCGTGATGAGGGCATCGAAGGAGTCGGGTTGCCGATAGGCCCAGCCCTTGACGGCTGCGAAATCGCTGCCGCTGCGGCCTTCAATCATGTAGGTGGCGACCGTCCAGGGCGCACCGGCGAAGCCGATCAGCGCGACCTTCGCCGGCAACGCGCGCCGCACGGCAGCGATCGCCGCAGCGACCGGTGCCAGCAGCTGCGGAACCCGCGCTGGCGACAGCTCCCGCAGCTGCTCGGCACGCCGGATCGGCTCAAGCAGAGGGCCCTGTCCCTCGACGAACGTTACGTGCTGGCCGAGTGCGTACGGCACGACCAGGATGTCGGAGAAGATGATGGCAGCATCCAGTGGGTAGCGCCGGACCGGCTGCAGCGTCACTTCCGTCGCCAGCTCCGGCGTCAGGCACATCTCGAGGAAGCTTGGCGCCTGCTCGCGCAGGGCACGGTATTCCGGCAGGTAGCGGCCGGCTTGGCGCATCAGCCAGATCGGCACGTGCGGGACGGGTTGGCGGCGCAGGGCACGGACGAGGTTTTTCGGAGGCGCCATGGTTCTTGGGAGCTGCTCTCTTCTTCCTAGTATATTAATCATAAGGGTTGGAGTGGATTGTTGGCGGCTGGTAAACCGGGGATAGGTCGCTATCCCCCGGCAATGCCGCGGATTCATATATTGTACGGTGTTTGCCGGATCGGGATCGTGAATCATCGGGACAACACGGCAGGGAGGCAGGCGGCATCGGCGCCTTGGCGGCATCGTGTCTGTGGGTAGATAGCCTCCGGCTATCGCCGAATGGGACATTGTCGACGCTATCCCCGGTTTTCGCGTCCATCGCCGTGCCGGTGAATGACTGTCGGCAGCATTTTTGCGAATATGGTAAGGAATCGGCGACACGGCCGCGAACGGCCGGTTATCCACGGATTGCAGAGGATTCGACGTGCCTGCGGAGCCCGAAGGAATACCCCGGAGCTTTCATCTCCATCTCGTTTCGGACGCTACCGGCGAGACCATCAACAGTGTGGCGCGCGCCTGCTTGGTGCAGTTCGAGGGGATCGAGCCGGTGGAGCATACTTGGTCGCTGATCCGCACGCCCGGCCAGATGGAGAAGGTGATCGGCGGCATCGGCGCCAATCCCGGACCGGTCCTGTTTACCATGGTCAACGAGCGGCTACGGGCGCTGCTGCAGGAGGGATGCCGGCGGCTGCAGGTGCCGTGCATTCCCGTGCTCGACCCGGTGATCGGCGCGCTCGGCAGCTACCTTGGGATGCAGAGCAGCGGCCGCCCGGGGCGCCAGCACGAGCTCGATGCCGAGTATTTCAGCCGCATCGACGCCATGAGCTTCGCCCTCAGCCATGACGACGGCCAGTTGAGCCATGAATATGACGATGCCGATGTCATCCTGGTCGGCGTTTCTCGCACCTCCAAGACGCCGACCTGCATCTACCTGGCCAACCGCGGCATCAAGGCGGCCAACGTGCCGGTAGTGCCCGGATGCCCGCTGCCCGGCGAGCTGCTGGCGGCGCGGCGCACGCTGATCGTCGGCCTCACGAAGGACCCGGCGCAGCTCGTGCAGATCCGGCGCAACCGCCTGAACATGCTCGCCCATGCCGAGGCGACGGACTATGTCGATCCGGAGGTCGTGCGCAAGGAGGTGGCGGCAGCGCGGCGTCTGTGCTCGGAGAATCGCTGGCCGGTCATCGACGTGACGCGGCGATCGATCGAGGAAACGGCGGCGACGATCATTCAGATGCTGGCGCGGCACCGCGGCGACGACGCCGTCCTCGACTCGTGATAACCGCATCCCCGCCCCTCGTCCTGGCGTCGGCAAGCGCCATCCGGGCCGCGCTGCTGCGGGCCGCCGGCGTGCCGATCATCGTCGACGCGGCGGCAATCGACGAGGCGGAGGCGAAGGCGTCGCTTCGCACGGCCGGCGCTGGCGCCGCCGCCACGGCGGAGGCGCTGGCGGAGTTGAAGGCACAGCGCATCTCCCGGCGCCATGCCGGCGCCCTCGTGCTTGGCGCCGATCAGGTCTTGGAGTGCAACGGCATCCTTTTCGACAAGCCGGCCGATCCGGCGGGCGCGCGCCGCCAGCTGCTGGCATTGCGGGGACGGCAGCACCGGCTCGTCAGCGCCATCGTGCTGACGCGTGACGGCCGGCGCCTCTGGCACCACCTGGGACGGGCCAGCCTGACCATGCGCGACTTCAGCGAGACGTTTCTCGACGAGTATCTGCGCGCGGCCGCATCCGCGCCGTCGTCGGTCGGCGGCTATCAGCTGGAGGGGCTGGGCGCGCAGCTGTTCGCCGATATCGATGGCGACTACTTCACCATTCTCGGCCTTCCGTTGCTGCCGGTGCTCGATATCCTGCGCGAGCATGGAGTGCTGCGGTCGTGAGCGCTGCGGCTCCAACAGCGGGTGGTGCGACGCTGAGCGGTCGCAGCCGCATCGCCGGGGTGATGGGCTGGCCTGTCGCCCACTCGCGTTCGCCCCGCCTGCATGGCTATTGGCTGCGGCAGTACCGCATCGACGGTGCGTATATTCCTTTGCCGGTGCGGCCCGCGCAGTTTACGGCCGCGCTGCGGGCCTTGCCGATGCTGGGCTTCGCCGGTGCCAACGTTACGCTGCCGCACAAAGAGGCGGCACTGGTCGCGGTCGACCGGGCGAGCGGCGAAGCGCTGCGGATCGGCGCCGTCAACACGGTCGTCGTCCTGGAGGACGGCACGCTCGAGGGCCGCAACACCGACGGATTCGGCTTCGTCGAGAACCTGCGCGCCGCGGTCCGGGAGTGGCGGGCCGATGCGGGCCCGGCCGTGGTGCTGGGTGCCGGCGGGGCCGCCCGCGCCATCGGTGCGACCTTGCTCGACCTGGGCGTGCCGGATCTTCGCCTCCTCAATCGCACCATCGAACGCGCCGAGCGCTTGGCCGCGGATCTCGGCGGTCGCATCCGGGTCCGCGGCTGGGACGACCGCGCCACGGCGCTGGCCGATGCGGCGCTGCTCGTGAACGCCACGACGCTCGGCATGACCGGACAGCCGCCGCTCGATCTGCCGCTCGAGCGGCTGCCGCTGCAAGCGGTCGTCAACGACATCGTCTATTCGCCGCTCGAAACGCCGCTTCTGGCCGCGGCGCGCGCGCGGGGCAACCCGGCGGTGGACGGGCTGGGGATGCTGCTGCATCAGGCGCGGCCGGGATTTGCCGCCTGGTTCGGTGTCGACCCCGAGGTCGCGCCGGACCTTCGCCGTTTCGTCCTGGACGAACCGGGCTGAGCCGGCGGATGCGGCGATCCATGCGCGTCCTCGGCGTCACCGGATCGATCGGCATGGGCAAGACCCGGGCGGCCGACATCCTCCGCCGCCTCGGCGTGCCCGTGCACGACGCCGACGCCGAGGTCCACCGATTGCTGCGCGACGATCGCGCGACGATCGCGGCGGTGGAGTCGGCCTTCCCCGGCGTCGTCCGCGACGGTGGGGTCGATCGTCGGGAGCTCGGCCGGCGCGTGTTCGGGGACGAAGCGGCGCTGCGCCGGCTCGAAGCGATCCTGCACCCACGTGTAGGGATCGCCGCCCGGCGATTTCTTGGACGCGCCCGTGCGCAACGCCGATCTGTCGTGGCCCTGGATATCCCTCTGCTGTTCGAAACCGGCGGCGCGAAGCGTTGCGATGCCGTCATCGTCGTCAGCGCGCCGCGCTTCGTCCAGGCGGCCCGGGTTCTCGCCCGGCCAGGCATGACGCCGGCGCGGCTGGCGGCCATCCTCGCCCGCCAGATGCCTGACGAGAGAAAGCAGCGGCTGGCGGACTTCGTGGTGCCGACGGGTCTGGATCGACACACGGGCTTGCGCGCGCTCGGTCGTGTCGTCACATTGATGCGCCGATGTGGGCGTGGGAAACGGACAGGAAAGTACGGCGCGCATGCGTGAGATCGTACTCGATACCGAAACCACCGGCCTCGATCCGACGGCCGGTCATCGGGTCGTCGAAATCGCGTGCCTGGAGCTGCTCAATCACATCCCGACCGGGCGCCATTTCCAGCGCTATGTGAATCCCGAGCGCGATGTGCCGGCAGATGCCATCGCCGTCCATGGTCTGTCGGCCGAATTCCTCGGGGACAAGCCGCGCTTCGCGGAGATCGCCGATGAGCTCCTGTCGTTCATCGACGAGGCGCCGGTGGTCATTCACAACGCCGAGTTCGACATCGGGTTCCTGAATGCGGAGTTCGTGCGGCTCGATCGCCCGCCGTTCCCGCAGCAGCGGATCGTCGATACGCTGGCGATGGCGCGCCAGAAGTTCCCGGGCGCGCCGGCAAGCCTGGATGCGCTCTGTCGCCGCTTTGCCATCGACAACACGACGCGGACCAAGCATGGCGCCCTGCTCGATACGGAGCTGCTTGCATGCGTCTATCTCGAACTCATCGGCGGGCGCCAAGCCGGCCTCGAGCTGAGCGTCAGCGATCATGTCGCTGTGATCGTCGCGACCGGCGTGCGCACGGCGCGCGGGCCGCGGCCGCATGCGCCCACCGAAGCCGAGCTTGCGGCCCATCTGCTCCTCGTCGCGCAGCTCAGCGATCCGATCTGGTCGCATTGAGACGGCGCACGTCGCTCGTCAGGCGCTCGCGGCCTCTGGCGCCGTGTCGCGGTTCTTTCGCTTGAAGTCGCGGTAGAGGGCGGCGAAATCGATCGGATTGATCAACAGCGGCGCGAAGCCGCCGTCGCGCGTCACCGCCGTGACGATCGCCCGCGCATACGGAAACAGGAGCCGTGGACCCTCGATCATCAGTAGGGGCTCGACGGTTTCCGCCGGGACGTCGCCGATCTGCACGACCCCGCCATACTCCAGCTCCAGCAGATAGATGGTCTTGTCCTCGTGGCTGGCCTCAACCTTGACGCGCAGCACGATCTCGTAGCTTGGTCCGCTCAGCGGGATGACGCGGACATCGACGCTCACGGCGCCCTGGCGCAACTCGGTCGCGGCGCCGATGCTGTCCGGCGCGCCCGGGTTCTCGAACGACAGGTCCTTGATGTACTGGGCGGTCACAGTTATGGGTACGCCCCGAAGCGAAGCACGCGCGAGGGGAGAGTCGGTCGCTTGATCCTGCATCATATGTCCCGGTTGTCGATTCGATCGGCGGCGGTTCGGAGTCGAGGAAACAGCGGCTCCCGCCAAGCGGACCCTGGCTACCACGGAAGTGTTGCCGGCTCAATCAGCGGCTGAGGTCCGTTCCGCGGACTCGAGATGCGGATCGAAACGGATCCATTCCCCGTTTCGCGCCTCGATCCCGGCGATGCCGCGGATGAATCCCCAATGGGTGACGACGGCAACATGCCGCCAGTCCCGCAGGCCCTGTGCGGTCGCGCGGAACCTGCTGCAGCGATCGTCGAGCTGCGCGTCGCTCTCCTCGGCCCCCGACCACCAGACTTCATCGACGTGATCGAACGCCAGCCGCGGCCAGCGCACCGCCAGCCGGCTGCGCGGCGTGCCGATGTCGCAGCTGAACGCGGCGCGTTCACGGACCAAGGGCTCGACCATGATCGGCAGATTCAGCCGGCCGGCGATGATCTCGGCGGTTTCGAGCGTCCGGACATAGGGGCTCGCCAGCAGGCGCTGGATCCGCAAGTCCGCCAGGACCTCGGCAACCTCGGCGGCCTGACGTCGCCCCTCGCTGGTTAACGGCGGGTCCGGAATGTTGGGATCGACGCGGGTGCGGCCATAGACCGCGTTCCACTCGGATTGGCCGTGACGAACAAGGATCAAAACCCGCCTCCGGGGCGAAAACTGGCGCTTCCGGCACCCCCAAGCTTGCTCTTTTTCCCGCGATTGCCCATGTTATCAGATGGACACTCGGGCGCGGGACCAAGGCTCCCACACAGCCGCGTCCGCGGGTGGTCTACTGCAATCGTCCGGCATGGTCCAGTCGACTTGAGCGACGGCCTGCGCATCGGCGTCAACCAGCGTGGAACGCATCCACAAGTAGGCGAACATGGGTAGCGGCATCGACATCATCATTCTGGCGATGGTGGCCGTGTTCCTTGTGGCGCGGCTTTACAAGGTCCTGGGTCGACGCACAGGTCATGAACAGCACCGGGATCCGTTCGCCGGCGTTGCCAATGACGATCAGCGTCGCGACACGGTCGTCCCCCTACCGGAGCGCAGCGGGCCGGGTCGCGGCGAGGATTCGGTCGTTACGCCGACCACCTCGGCTCCGGCATCCTCGACAGGCGACGCGGCCGGGTCTCTGCAGGCAGGCATCGGCAAGATTCGCAGCGTCGATCCTCAGTTCGATTCGGCCTCGTTTCTGGCCGGCGCGCGCGCCGCGTTCGAAATGATCATTTCGTCTTTTGCCAAGGGCGATACCGCGACGTTGCGGCCGCTGCTCAACGACGAGGTCTACGAGAACTTCGCCAACGCGATCAAGTCGCGACAGCGGGCCGGGGAAACCCTGGAAACGACGCTCGTTGCCATCACCGCGGCCGACCTGATCGAAGCCGATCTCCAGGGCCGCAACGCGGTGGTCACCGCGAAGATCGTCTCCGATCAGATCAATGTCACCCGCAGCGCCGACGGTCAGGTCGTCGAGGGCGATCCGTCGACCGTTGCTTCCGTGACGGACATCTGGACCTTTGCGCGCAACACCCGGGCGCGCGACCCCAACTGGACGTTGATCGCCACTCGCAGCTCGAACTGACGGATGATCCGCCGGTTTCGTCCGGCTCGGCGGCGCGGTCGCCGCTTCCGTCTCCGAGGGGTTGATCGATGCTGCCTGCTCGTCATCCTGGGGCTGATGGCCGGCTGCGAGACGCGGGCGCCGTCGCCCGCGGCCGAAGGCGCCCCCCTCTCTCTGGGGCCCGCCGCCTTTGCCGATCTGGCCGGTTGGTCGCAGGACCGGATCGCCGAGGCCCTCCCGGCGTTGAACGCCAGTTGCGCGGCGCTCGGCGCCAAGCCGGCGGAGGAGCCGCTCGGTCCGGATGGCATCGCCGGCATCGGCGGCGATTGGCGGGCGGCTTGCGGGGCGATCCCGGAGCCGGGCGCTCCGGACGCCGTCGTGCGGCACTATCTCGAAACCTGGTTCGTGCCGCTTGCCGTGGCCGGCGGCGGCGGGGCCGACGGCCTGTTCACCGGCTACTACGAGCCGGACCTGCGCGGCACCCGCCGACCGAGCGCCGCCTATCCGGTGCCGCTCTACAAGCGTCCGCCCGACCTTGTCAGCGTCGACTTGGCCGAGTTTCGCCCCAAACTCGCGGGCGAAACGCTGGTCGGCCGGATCGTCGACGGGCGGCTGCGACCCTATCACACGCGCGCGGCCATCGATGGCGGCGCGTTGGCCGGCCAGGGTCTCGAGCTGCTGTGGGTGGCGGACGTCGTGGATGCGTTTTTTCTTCAGGTACAAGGCTCCGGCCGGGTCGACTTCGCCGAGGGCGGCAGCGTCCGCGTCGGCTATGCGGCCAGCAACGGCCATCCCTACACCGCCATCGGGCGGCTCCTGGTCGAGCGCGGCGCGCTGACCCGCGAGGCGGCGAGCATGCAGACCGTGCGGCAATGGCTGCGCGACCATCCGGAGGAGGCGTCGGCACTGATGCAGGCGAACGCCCGCTACATCTTCTTCCGGGAGATTCCGGGCGACGGGCCGGTCGGCAGCCTGGGCGTCGTGCTGACGCCGGGTCGCAGCCTGGCGGTCGATGCCGCCCTGCTGCCGCTGGGCGCGCCGCTCTGGCTCGACACCACCTATCCCGCCGGCACGCTCGAGGCCGGCCGGCCGCTGCGCCGGCTGATGGTCGCCCAGGACACCGGCGGTGCCATCAAGGGCGCCGTGCGCGGCGACATCTACTGGGGCAGCGGCGAGACCGCGCTGCGCTATGCCGGCCCGATGCGGCAGCAGGGCCGCTACTATCTGCTGCTGCCGAAGGCCGCGGCCGACCGCCTGGCCCGCTCCTGACCGCCTCGGCTTGCCAAAGGCCGGGCCAGCCCCCATGCTCGCCGCGAGTCCAGTAACGCCACGCATGTCGTCTGCCGTCATGAACGAGACGCCTGTCCGGGTCGGCCTGTTCGTCACCTGCCTCGTCGATCTGTTCCGCCCCACCGTCGGCTTCGCCGCGGTGAAGCTGCTCGAGGACGCCGGCTGCGTCGTCGCGGTGCCGCGCGCGCAGACCTGCTGCGGCCAGCCGGCCTACAACTCCGGCGACCGCGGCGACGCGCGGGCGATCGCCGCCCAGGCGATCGCGGCGTTCGAGCCGTTCGACTATGTGGTGGCGCCGAGCGGCTCCTGCGCCGGCATGCTCCGCGAGCACTATCCGGCGCTGTTCGATGATGACCCGACGATGCAGGCCCGCGCCCGGGCGTTGGCCGCGCGGACCTACGAGCTGGTGTCCTTCCTCACGGATGTCCGGGGGATGTCGCGGGTCGCGGCGCGTTTCGAGGGCACGGTGACCTATCACGATTCCTGCTCGGGGCTGCGCGAGCTCGGCGTGAAGCAGCAGCCGCGCAAGCTGCTGGCGACGGTCGAAGGCCTGCGCCTCAAAGAGTTGCCAGGGGCCGAAATCTGCTGCGGCTTCGGCGGCACCTTCTGCGTCAAGTATCCGGAGATCTCCGACAAGATCGTCAGCGAGAAGACGGCCGACATCGCCGCCACCGGCGCCGGCACGCTGCTCGCCGGCGATCTCGGCTGCCTGCTCAACATGGCCGGCAAGCTGACGCGCGAGGGGCGGCCCGTCGCCGCGCGCCACGTCGCGGAAGTGCTCGCGGGCATGACCGACACGGCGCCGATCGGCGCGCCGACGGGCGGCTGATGCAGCACGCGACGAGCCGCGGCTTCAAGGACAATGCCCATCGCGCGCTCGGCGACGCGCAGCTGCAGCGCGCGCTCGTCCTGGTGAAGAAGAACTTCGTCGAGCGGCGCGCGGCCGCGGCGGCGCGGCTGCCGGAGTTCGAGGCGCTGCGCGACCGGGCGCGCGACATCAAGAACCATGTGCTCGACAATCTCGACGTCTATCTCGAGCGCTTCGAGAGCAAGGTCGTCGCGGCCGGCGGGCAGGTGCATTGGTGCGAGGACGCCGAGGCCGCGCGGCAGGCGATCCTGCGCATCTGCCGCTCGGTGGACGCGAAGCTGGTGACGCGCGGCAAGACCATGATCGGCGAGGAGATCGATCTGAATTCGTTCCTCGAAGCCAACGCCGTCACGCCGGTCGAGACCGACCTCGGCGAATACATCATCCAGCTCCGCCGCGAGCCGCCGAGCCACATCATCGCGCCGGCCATCCACCTCAACAAGGAGCAGGTGGCCGACGCCTTTCGCGGCGCGCATGCCGATCTCGATCCGAAGCGCTCGCTGGACGACCCGCCGGAGCTGCTCGCCGAAGCGCGGGCGCGGCTGCGCAGCCGCTTCCTCGCCGCCGACGTCGGCATCACCGGCGCCAATTTCCTGGTGGCGGAGACCGGCAGCAGCATCATCGTCACCAACGAGGGCAACGGCGACCTGACGCAGACCCTGCCGAAGATCCATATCGTGCTGGCCTCGCTGGAGAAGGTGGTGCCGACCCTGGAGGATGCGGCGACCATCCTGCGCGTGCTCGCCCGCTCGGCGACGGGCCAGGAGATGTCGGTCTACACGACGATCTCAACCGGGCCGCGGCGGCCCGAGGATGTCGACGGCCCCGAGCAGTACCATGTCGTGCTGCTCGACAACGGCCGCAGCCGCATGCTCGGCAACGAGTTCCGCGAGGCGCTGCGCTGCATCCGCTGCGGTGCCTGCCTCAATCACTGCCCGGTCTACCAGGCTGTCGGCGGCCACGCCTATGGCTGGGTCTACTCTGGCCCCATTGGCGCGGTACTGACGCCGAGCCTGATCGGCGTCGAGGAAGCCGGGCACCTGCCGAACGCCTCCACCTTCTGCGGCCGCTGCGAGAGCGTCTGCCCCATGCGCATCCCGCTGCCGAAGATGATGCGGCACTGGCGCGAGCGGGAATTCAGCCGCCACCTCTCGCCGCCCGCCGCGCGCTGGGCGCTGCGCGCCTGGGCCTTCGTCGCCCGGCGGCCGGCGCTCTACCGGCTGGCGGCGGGCCTCGGCGCCAGGGTGCTGAAGGCGCGCGCCGGCCGTGCCGGACGGATGTCGCGCCTGCCCCTCGCCGCCGGCTGGACCGCCCATCGCGATATGCCCGCGCCCGAGGGGCGGACCTTCCAGCAGCTCTGGGCGGAGCGCGCGCGGCGATGAGCGACGCGCGGGCCCGGGTGCTCGGCGCCGTCAAGCGGTCGCTGAAGCGGGAGACGACGCCGCCCGAGCGCCAGGCCGAGATCGAGGCGCGGCTGGCGTCGCCGCCCCTGGGCCCGATCCCGACGCGCGGCCAGCTGGCGCCGGCGGCGCGCGTCGAGCTGTTCGCGGCGATGGCGCAGGAGGCGGCCTGCACCGTGGCGCGGGTGGCCGACGATGCGGCCGTGCCGGCGGCGGTGGCGGAGTATCTCGCCCGCGAGAACCTGCCGGCCCGGCTGCGGCTGGCGCCCGATCCGGCGGTGGTCGACCTGCCCTGGTCGACGCGGCCGCTGCTGGAGGTCGCGACCGGGCCGAGCGACGGCAGCGACGAAGTCTCGCTGACGCCGGCGCTGGCCGGCATCGCCGAGACCGGCACGCTGGTGCTGACCTCCGGCCCGGCGCGACCGACCACCCTCAACTTCCTGCCGGAGACCCATATCGTGCTGCTCAGGGCCGGGCAGGTCGTCGGCGGCATGGAGGAGGCCTGGGCGGCGCTGCGCCGGCGCTACGGCGCCGGGCAGATGCCGCGCACGGTCAACCTGATCACCGGCCCGTCGCGCAGCGCCGACATCGAGCAGACGCTGCAGATGGGCGCCCACGGTCCGCGCCGCCTGCACATCATCCTGGTCGATGGCGAAACGGCCGAGTCCTGAGGAGCTGGCGCTGTGGCAGGCCGCCATGCGCGACGCCAAGCCCCTCAAGCGGATACGCCCCGCCGCGAAGAAGGCCGCCTCGGAGCCGCCGGCCGCCGAACCGTCGCCACCGACTCGGGCGAAGCCAGCCCTGCCGCCGCCAGCGCCGCCTCTCCCGGCGCCCAAGCCGCCGGAACTGGCGCCCGGCCGCTTCGCCGGCGTCGACAAGCGCCTGGCCGAACGGCTGAAGCGCGGGCAGCTGGCGATCGAGGCCATGCTCGACCTGCACGGCCTGACCCAGGAGGAGGCGCACCGGCAGCTCGACGGCTTCCTCGCCCTCTCCGCCCGCGCCGGCCGGCGCTGCGTGCTCGTCATCACCGGCAAGGGCGCCTGGCGCCCGGAGTCGGGCATCCTGCGGGAGATGGTGCCGCGCTGGCTGAACGAGGCGCCGAATCGCGCCCGCGTGCTCGCCATCGCCCATGCCCAGCCGCGCCATGGCGGCACGGGCGCGCTCTACGTGCTGTTGAAGCGGCGGCGGGAGGAGTGACACCATGCCGCCACCAAGGAGGAGGCCAGCCATGCGCACGCTCGAAGGGTCCTGCCATTGCGGCGCCGTCACGTTCACGGTGAAGTCGCACACGCCGCAGCCCTACATGCACTGCTACTGCTCGATCTGCCGCAAGACCGCCGGCGGCGGGGGCTACGCCATCAACATCATGGGCGAGGCCCGGACGCTGACGGTGACGGGACGCAAGCACCTCGCCTACTACCGCGCCAAGCTGCCGGAGGACGGCAAGACCGTGCACAGCCCGGCGCGCCGGCATTTCTGCAAACGCTGCGGCAGCGCCCTCTTCATCTCCGATCCGCGCTGGCCGAAATGGGTCTACCCGCATGCCTCGGCCATCGACACGCCCCTGCCCAAGCCGAAGGAGCTGGCTCATATCATGCTGGATTCGAAGGCGGGCTGGGTGGCGGTGCCCGGCGGCAAGAGCAACCGCAGGTTCGCCGACTATCCCGACCAGTCCATCGCCGACTGGCACAAGACGCGGGGGCTCTACGAGAAATGACCCCCTTCGGCCGCCGCCTGCGCGAGCTGCGGGCCGCCCGCGGCCTGCGGCTCAAGGACATGGCCGCCGCCCTCGGCGTTTCCGCGGCTTATCTCAGCGCGCTCGAGCACGGCAACCGCAGCCGCCCCTCCTCCGGCTTCGTCCAGCAGATCTCCGCCTACTTCAACTTGGCCTGGGACGACGTCGACGAGCTGCGCCGCCTGGCCGAGCTCTCCCACCCCCGCATCGTCGTCGACACTGCCGGTCTCTCGCCCAAGGCCACCGAACTGGCCAACCGCTTGGCCGAATCGATCGGCGGCCTAAGCGAGGCCACCATCGACCAGCTACTGGAGGCCCTCGGCGAGGGGCGGGGGTGAGGGCTTGCGCGAATCTGAGCGATGGACCCCATGCCCAGCGGGGAACGGCGGGCTGTCGTTGGGTTGTACGGGTGCCCCCGTGTGGGTGTCCTGCTTCCGCGCGACGGCGCGGTTGCCGGCCGGCCACGCTTGTCCCTGCGAAAGCGGGGATGGGGCCGCCCCTACACCGGTCATGAAGAATGAACGAAGGACCCCATGCCAAGCGGGGATTGCCGGCGGAATCGTAGGGGCGAGCGGCGCTCGCCCTCAATATCGGGCCTTGTCCGACGTTCGTTGGGCGAGCGCCGCTCGCCGACATCGCAGGGGGTTTTGGCGGCTATCCGGAGGCCGTTGCGGGCAGTCTGATACACGATGTCAAAAATCGACCTGCGGCAGGGTCCGCAGAATAGAAACAATCTGGGAACGCCAGAATAAAAGATCAAGCTCCACGCTGGCGAAAATCTGTCTATCCTTGAGGAGCTTCGTCAGACCACGGGGCGCGGAACCGTGTTCGCGCGCGCCACCGTCGCCGATACTCCTCGCTCCACAGCTCAACACGGTCCGGCATGCATACCAGCAGCGCCATCCAGCCCGAGGAAGGGCCCAGGCCAAGGTGAAACTGCTCGCGCTCATGTACAGGAAAGCGCCCGCTCCTTTCGACAGTTACTCTGCGATATCGCTCCGTTAGCCCTAGAAGCTCATCCAGGTGCTCTTCTGATGGTGCGCGAAGCTCGCGCAGTCGGGCAGCCACTGTCTCGCCGTATGGCTTCCAGCTGAGCAACCGAACGCATCCAGGGTCCGCAATTTCCACAAGGGCTGGACCACTCGCCGCGTCCTTAAGCCATCGTACGCAGGCGCGTCCGCGAGTCGGAATCTGAACCCTAGCACCGTCATCGCCTGGCTGAAGATCGATTAGCTCGGCATAGACGGCACCATCCGGATCAACCCACGTCTCTGGAGACCTAGACATGGAGGAATATGCCCGCAATCTGGAGGAAAGCTGACCGCGCTTCTACATGTGACGTTAGCCCGATGATCCCAGAAAAAATTCGGAAAATCAGCAGCCTTGTTTCTTGAAGGGATCATCAATATCTAGTAGGGTAATGGAGAAATATGCCCATAATATGGAGATCGCGATGCAAACCGAGCGAGTTAGGAGTCCGCGTCTCGGTTGCGCCGTCCTCGTGGAAGATGGCGGCCGACTGCTGCTCGGCGAACGCGCCAAGGAGCCGTTTCGCGGAAAATGGATCGTCCCAGGCGGTGGCGTGCGGTTTCTCGAGAACTTTGAGCAAGCCGCTACGCGCGAAATCCAGGAGGAAACCGGAATCGAAATCGAGCTTCAAGGCGTTATCGATGTGCAGGAGATCGTCGTACCGCCTGACGAACATCGGGTTGTCGTGTATTGCAGGGCAACATACAAAGCTGGTGATCTGCGGCCCGGTTCCGACCTGTCGGCCGCACGCTTTTTCACGAGGGACGAGGTTCAGGCTCTAGTCGCGCAGAGCGAGGTAACGCCCACAGTCGAGAGAGTGCTGCGCAAGATGCAGTGGGCGTAAGTCGGTGCCCACGACAACGTGGTGGGCACCGGGTTTCGCGGTCGCATTGATGGTGGCCGGTGGAGTGGTGTTCTATTGGGGCGTTGTAAGGGGTGACGTCAAAACGATCCGAGTTTTCCGCCGCTGGACTGTTTGGACGGCAGTTGTCTCTGCGATCCTTGTTCTTTTGGCAGCGATGCCGATCGAAACAGTCTGGCCGAACCGCCCCGGACTGAGGGATATCGCTGCCGTAGCAAACGCGATCGGCCCGCTTCTGTTGAGCGTTTCGGTCACCCTCGCATCAATCTTCTATTCGGCAGGCGAATGGTATGAAACAGCTCAGCGATTTCGCTTGCTTGGAATTGCTGACGCAAAGCCCAATCGCAAGGGTCGCCAGTCTGAGCGGGCCAGATTTTGGCAAGACGTCTTGCGCGGTACTAAACACCGTATTGTCATCTCTGGCACCACGCTCGGGGGTTGGTTTGTCTCGGGTTGGGAAGAAACTCGGGAGAGTCTGTTGACTGTGCTTCCGCGGGCGCGCGTAGAGGTGCTCTTGGCGGATCCCGGAGAGTCCGGGTTCAAACTTAGGGCGGATGATCCCGGTGAGGCGGGGGAGGCCAAGAAGACCGAACGCGCGCGACCCCGGGCGAGCAAGTGTATCAACGGATAGGGCAAATCCTCAGCGATCCAGAGTTCCGCCCGCATATCGAGGGCAAGAGGCTCTCGTTCTCTGCTTATGGAATGACTCCTTTGAGTGTTGTCTGGGCTGACGACGACATCTACTTCGCGGCATATCTCCCATTCGTAAGTGACAGCGACTGTCCAGAGTTCACGATAAATCGCAGAGGTGTAATGGGAAGTGCCATCACCGTTGCGATCGAGGAGTTGCTCAGGAACGCGGCAAGGATTGAAACTGTTGAGCAGACTGCGCAGTTGGCGGCAGCCTGTGGAGACGAAGAAGTCGGAGGATGAAGTCGGTGATGTTCAAGTGCGAACTCTGCGCAGAGATCGCCGGCCTTCCTTCGCGCTTCGCGAGCATCTATCGCGAAGACGACTGGGGCCGCATCATACTCACCAGCGAGAATTTCGTTGTGCTTCCTTCGATCGGTCAGCTGGGGGAGGGCCACCTGATGATCGTATCGAAGGCTCACCACACGGCGGTCGCTCAGCTTGATATTAGGTCTCGCGAGGAACTAGTGGTCGTGAGCAATCGAGTTCGTACATGGATGCAATCGCGAATCGCGCAGCACGTAGTGCTCTTCGAAAATGGGGACCCGGCTGGGAACGGGCGCATGGGATGCACCATAAGCCACTTGCATGTGCACCTCGTCGCATCGAATCGACCGATGACCGGCCTCCAGATGGCTTTCGGGCTGCTTGGTGCTGAGTGCATTCGAGGGTTGGACGCGCTGCCGCGGTTGAGGGATGCTTACTCTTGTATAGAATTCGCGAGTGCCGAAGGGCTATTGGTGCGTCGCCGCCTTCCCTCGCAGACTTTGCGCAAGGTTGTTGCAGACCAGCTCGGAAGTAAGCGATGGGATTGGCGATTGGCAGGTCAGGAACAGCAGCTTCTGGAACTCGTCCGCACCGGCCGCGAGAGTTTCGCCCATTGCGATGAACGTAGGGCGGCCTGACCTATTCTCGCTCTCTCGCTGCACGACTGATCTCGACCGCATCGAGGCGACGTTCCCGACATATCTAAAGCTGCGATCCATCTGCTGGTTGCTTCGCAATGGTGCGCCCAGCACCGAAGGGCTCGTGCTTACATCTGCCTCGCCGGAAGCCATCGCCGCAGCTGCACAGTACGCACGATCACGAGGGTGGAGTGAGTACTTGCTTAGGCACGACAGTCCGCGAGGTTTCCCAAGGTCGGCGCAGGGCGGGTTCCTCATTGAGCTTGATGCCCTCCCCCGTTGGGTGGCGGTATTTGTGCAAGAGGGAGTATGCATGCTTTTGGAGCCGCTCAATCCGTTACTTAACGGGTACAACGTGAGCTGCCTTCTGGATGCATCGTCGGCCATCCTGGAGATCGTTGGACCTGGCTTCGATGCTAGTGATCTTCAGCGGGGCCAAGCACTACCACACGAGACAGGTAAGCTAGATCTGGAATCGGGGCGAATGGGCCCGACGACAGTATGCCGCGACAGCGAGTATTCCGCATCCGTGGCGGTACGTGAGCGGAAGATATGGTGGAAGCTTGTTCAACGTGAAGTGAGCGCAGAGCGTTGGCGCGATCTGAAATCGAAAGAGATTGACGAATGCCGCCGACTCATCGTCGAGACTCGAGGTGACCCACTGCCGCCAAGATACAAGCCGATGCCCAGCCGCGTGAAATCCCAGTACCTGCAAACTGCGCTGCCAGTACTTAGAGCGTGGCGCGACCACTGTGGAGAGTTTCCTGCTGTCATAGCAGGCAGCTTCGTCCAGGACCGCTCATTCAGGTTTTGGGATGCAAATACAGCGTCGCGCTGGTTGGGCTGAGTTCAAGGCTCTGATATTTTCAGGTCAGAGTAGATTCAGGATCACGCTCGTCTATGAAGCCCGTTCAAGTAATCGCTCGGACACAGTTACAGCGGCATGGATTGTGATGCGTTACCAGATGGATACTTGAAATCGGCGAGGCCGCAGGATATGGCGTTTCCTTCGGTCGCTCCAGGTCCTGTCTCGTCGCCCATCGCCGAGGATCGTGCCATGCAGAACGCCTATGCCGAGATCGCTGCTGTTCTGTCGACGTATTTCGACGGGCTCTATCACAGCGACACCAAGCGGCTGAGAAGCGTGTTCCATCCGCGCGCGCAGTATGTCTGCGCCACGGACGGCACGCTCACCTACCGGACGATGGAGGAATATTTCCCTATTGTCGACGAGCGGCCGTCGCCGGCGAGCCGCGGCGAAACGCGCGCCGACAGCATCGTCTCGATCGAGTTCGCCGGGCCGGTCACGGCGTTCGCGCGGGTGAACTGTGCGATCGGTCCGAAATACTTCACCGATCTGCTCACCCTGATCCGGCTCGACGGCCGCTGGCAGATTATCTCGAAGGTGTTCCATTTCGAGACCAGGGAGGCGCCACCGGCTTGACCGGGGCTGGCGCCGCCCGGACGATCTCGCCCTGATGTTCGATTGCTCGACGCGGTCGAGATTCCGCCCCTCGATGCATCGAACCGAACCCCCCATCGCTCCGTTGCCATCGCGCCGCGCTGCCGTTCGCCGTCGGCTTTTGCGGGCAGGCGCGCCGCGCGATACTGCGCCGCCATGTCCCGATTCGTAACACAGGAGCAGTTGATCACGGACCTCGCCGCGCTCGGGCTCGAGGCCGGCGACACCGTCATGGTCCATGCCTCGATCAAGGCGATCGGCCGGCTGGCGGGCGGGCCGGACATCGTTCATCGCGCCGTCATGACGGCGGTCGGGCCGGAGGGGACGATGCTGATGGTGGTCGGCTGGGCCGACGATCTCTACGGCATCGCCGATCTGCCCGCGGCGGAGCAGGCCCTGCTGCTGGCCGCGCTGCCGCCCTACGATCCGCTGACGTCGCGCGCCGACCGCGAGACCGGCCTGCTCGCCGAATGCTTCCGCAGCTGGCCGGGCGTGCGCCGCAGCCGCAGCCCGACCGGGAGCTTCGCCGCCTACGGCCGACGGGCCGCGTGGCTGCTCGCCGGTCAGACCCTCGACCATTATTTCGGGCCGGAGTCGCCGCTGGACCGGCCGTGCCGGGCGGGCGGCCGTGTGCTGCTGCTCGGCTCGCAGCCGGAGAACGTCACCCTGCTGCATTTCGCCGAATATCTCGCGGAGGTGCCGGACAAGCGCAGCGTGCGCTATCCGGAGATCGTCCTGGTCGACGGCGAGCGCCGCGTCGTCGAGGTGACGGCGCTCGACAACAGCCGCGGCATCGTCGACTGGCCGGAGGATTATTTCGCGACGATCACGACCGCCTACATCGCCGCGCGCGGCCTCGCGCCGCGGCCGGTCGGCGCCGCGCATTCGTTCCTGCTCGACGCGCATGGCCTGGCGCGGTTCGGGGCGGAGTGGATGGAACGGAATTTTGCGACGCTGTGCGCCGACTGAGACAGCGGCAAGCGCCGTACGTCCCATGCTCGTGAACGCACCATCAATTCCTTCCAGAAGACGGGGATCGCCGACGTGCGTCCTTCGACAAGCTCAGGATGAGGGTCTTCTTTGTGCCACCAAGACTTCTCCTCATCCTGAGCTTGTCGAAGGACGCAGGCTGGTCTTGCGGCGCGGTGCCTACGAGGATGTCGCGGAATGGCAGGCGAACCGGCCGAGCGCCGGTCAGCCCAGATGCTGCGCGACGGTCGTCAGGAAGACGGGGGTGGAGATGGGCTTGGCGAGATAGGCGGAGCAGCCATGCTCGCGGATGCGGTCCTCGTCGCCCTTCAGCGCGAAGGCGGTGACGGCAATGATCGGGATCGACTTCAGCTCGGCGTCCTCCTTGATCGACTTGGCGACGACCAGGCCGGAGACGCCGGGAAGCTGGATGTCCATGACGATCAAGTCCGGGCGATGCTCGCGGGCGAGCCGCAGCCCCTCGACGCCGTCGCGCGCCTGCAGCACGCTGTAGCCGCGCATCTCCAGCAGGTCGTGGAAGAGCTTCATGTTGAGATCGTTGTCCTCGACGATGAGGATCGTCTTGGGCATCGTCTCCGGCAGCGTGCGCCGGGCGGCGGCGGTTCCGTTCTGCTGGCTCACATATCCTCCGAGGGCTGTGGGACGGATCGCCACCGGCGCGCGGCAGGCTCCCGGAAATGCTGGAAGTCCCGTTGCAATCCGCGAGTCTACTGCGCATTTCGTTAAAAAATGGCATGCAAGCACGACGAAATCCGACCGTCGGCCCGGGTCGGGATGGCCGGATCGACGCAAGGGCCGGGTTAACGGGGATCCGCCGCGCCCCGCAAAGGAAGATTTACCGCAGAGCACAGAGGGCGCAGGGAGGAATACGGGCATTAACCTTTCGGCCTGCTGCGCGGGCAAGGAGGCTTGGGTTTTCTTTCCTCCCCCTTCTGCCGCGCGCCGGAGACGCCGGCCGGCCACCGTGCGACAGGGCCGCCAGCGCGCGCCGCGCCCTCACAGGGTCCATCCTGCGTCCTTCGACACGCTCAGGATGAAGGGCAATTTTTCTGGCACGAGGAAAGCCCCTCATCCTGAGCGTGTCGAAGGACGCAGGGCGCCGATCCAACGCTCACATCCGCCGTCGGTGCGGGCTACAGGATGAACTTGCTGAGGTCGGCGTTCTTGGCCAGGGGCGCGACGCGCTCCTGGACATAGGCGGCGTCGATGGTGACGGTGGCGCCGGCGCGGTCGGTGGCGGTGAAGCTGATGTCCTCGAGCAGGCGCTCCATCACCGTGTGCAGGCGGCGGGCGCCGATGTTCTCGACGCTCTTGTTGATCTCGGCGGCGAGGTCGGCGAGCGCGTCGACGGCCTCGGCGGCGAACTCCAGCGTCACCTCCTCGGTCTTCAGCAGCGCCTTGTACTGCTTGATCAGGCTGGCCTCGGGCTCGGTCAGGATGCGCTTGAGGTCGTCGCGCGACAGCGCGCTGAGCTCGACGCGGATCGGCAGCCGGCCCTGCAGCTCCGGCAGCAGGTCGGCGGGCTTGGCCATGTGGAAGGCGCCGGAGGCGATGAACAGCACATGGTCGGTCTTGACCGGGCCGTGCTTGGTGCTGACGGTCGTGCCCTCGATCAGCGGCAGCAGGTCGCGCTGCACGCCCTCGCGGCTCACGTCGGCGCCGCCGCGATGCTCGGAGCGGCCGCAGATCTTGTCGATCTCGTCGAGGAAGACGATGCCGTTCTGCTCGACCGCGGCGATCGCCTCGGCCTTCACCGCCTCGGGGTCGAGCAGCTTGTCGCTCTCCTCGGCGATCAGCACCTTGTAGGAGTCGGCCACGCTCAGCCGGCGCGGCTTGGTGCGGCCGCCGAAGGCCTGGCCGAGGATCTCGTTCAGGTTGATCATGCCCATGCTGGCGCCGGGCATGCCGGGGATCTCGAAGGTCGGCAGCGCGGCGCTGGCGGGCTCCTTCACGTTCAGCTCGATCTCGCGGTCGTTGAGCTCGCCGGCGCGCAGCATGCGGCGGAACTTGCCGCGCGTGTCGGCGCTCGCGGCCTCGCCGACCAGCGCGTCGATCACGCGCTCCTCGGCCTGCAGCTCGGCCTTGGCCTCGACCTGCCGGCGCAGCCGCTCGCGCGTCATGTGCAGCGAGATCTCCAGGAGATCGCGGACGATCTGCTCGACGTCGCGGCCGACATAGCCGACCTCGGTGAACTTGGTCGCCTCGACCTTGATGAAGGGCGCCTGCGCCAGCCTGGCCAGGCGGCGCGCGATCTCGGTCTTGCCGACGCCGGTGGGGCCGATCATCAGGATGTTCTTGGGCAGCACCTCCTCGCGCAGCTCCTCCGGCAGCTGCTGGCGGCGCCAGCGGTTGCGCAAGGCGATGGCGACGGCGCGCTTGGCGTCGTGCTGGCCGACGATGAAGCGGTCGAGCTCGGAGACGATCTCGCGCGGGCTGAAGCCGGCGGCCTCCTCGCCCTGCGGCGGCCGTGCGGCGGGCGGCGGGCTGTCGTTCATAGGCTCTCGAGCACGATGTTGCGGTTGGTGTAGATGCAGATGTCGGCGGCGATGTCCATGGCGCGGCGCGCGACCTCCTCGGCGGACAGGCCGTCCCGGTCGATCAGGGCGCGCGCCGCGGCGAGCGCGAACGACCCGCCGGAGCCGATGCCGATGAGGCCGTCCTCGGGCTCCAGCACGTCGCCGGTGCCGGTGAGCACCAGGCTGACCTGGCGGTCGGCGACGGCCATCATCGCCTCGAGCCGGCGCAGATAGCGGTCGGTGCGCCAGTCCTTGGCCAGCTCGACGCAGGCGCGCGCGAGCTGGGCCGGATGCTGCTCCAGCTTCGCCTCCAGCCGCTCGAACAGGGCGAAGGCGTCGGCCGTGGCGCCGGCGAATCCGGCGACGACGTCGCCCTTGCCGAGGCGGCGCACCTTCCTGGCGTTGGACTTGACGACGGTGTTGCCGAGGGTGACCTGGCCGTCGCCGGCGACGACGACCCGGCCGTCCTTGCGGACGCAGAGGATGGTCGTGCCGTGCCATTGCGGAAACTGGGACTGCAACATTCCCTCCCAGATAGGCTACCGGCGGTGCGGCCGCAAGCGGAAGGAAGGTTCACCACGAGGGCACGGAGAGCACGAAGAAAAAATGATGTTCACGCGGAGCCGCGGAGGACGCGGAGAAAGGTTTCATATCGGCGATACTACATGACCATCCTGCGTCCTTCGACAGGCTCAGGATGAGGGGCACCGATCCCATCCTCCCGTGACCTGTTGATGAGACTCGCCAAGACGTGCACGCGATAGCGGCTTCGCCGGGCGACAACGGGGGATTTGGCTCGCCTCTTTCCCCGCGTCTCGTAAGTCCTTTGTGGTGCAATCCTTCGGCTGATCCTGGTAGAAGGCGCGAAGATCAAGTCACGGGCGGTGCGATGGCGGCCGCCTCGGTCGAGCGGCTGCGGACGTTCGCGGCAACGATCTCGGCGATCTCACGGCGCAACTGCTGCGGCCGGCGGAGAACAACGAGGCGCAGGCACGCAGCGCCACGATGAGCACAAAAGACCTGAGCACCTGGCGAGACTGTGGAGAGCATCACAACATCAACTAATCGTTAGAGTTTGATGACATACCCCACAATATCTGGTAGGCATGCCGGTGCTGCTCGGCGGCTCGGGGGATCATGGCCAGCGTCAAGAAGACCATCGACGGCACCGTCCTCGACCGCCTCTACAAGGTGATCGAGAGCCGGCGCGGCGCCGATCCGGCGGTCTCCAACACGGCGCGGCTGTTCGCCAAGGGGACCGAGAAGATCGCCCAGAAGGTCGGCGAGGAGGCGGTCGAGACGCTGATCGAGGGCGTGCGCGGCCGCAAGAAGGACTTGGCGGCGGAGAGCGCCGACCTGCTCTATCACCTGCTCGTCCTGTGGGCCGACCGCGGCCTGAAGCCGGATGCGGTCTGGGCCGCGCTCGCCGCCCGCGAGGGCCTCTCCGGGCTGGCCGCCAAGAAGGCGCGCAAGGACGAGGATTGACTCCGCGCCGCTTCATCGACTCCCCCTTGACGTCACCCCGCCAAGGCGCTGCCGTAGGCAAGCGTTTGCGCGCGATGGCATCTGTAGGGGCGAGCGGCGCTCGCCCGCGCTTATGCCGGGCTCGGTGATCGCGGTCGTTGCAGGAGGGCGAGCGCCGCTCGCCCCTACGACGGGCAGGGACCGGGCGTGCGCAAAGACCGACGAGGTTTCCAGAAAATAGGGGCGGCGAGCGATGGCATACGATCCGAACAACGTCTTCGCCAAGATCCTGCGCGGCGAGATTCCCTGCAAGAAGGTGCATGAGGACGCGCACGCGCTGGCGTTCCACGACATCAATCCGCAGGCCAGGCTGCATGTGCTGGTGATCCCGAAGGGGCCGTACGTCTCGATGGACGACTTCACGGCCCAGGCCAGCGAGGCCGAGATCGCCGGCCTGTTCCGCGCCGTCGGCGCGGTGGCGCGGCAGCTCGGCGTGGACGCAACGGGCTACCGGATCCTGAGCAACGCAGGGCGCCACGCCCATCAAGAGGTGGATCACCTGCACATCCACATCTTCGGCGGGCAGCCGCTCGGCAGGATGATCCAACCGCCGAAGTGAGTCGTCAGTTTTGAGTCGTGAGCCTCGAGCCGTCAGCCCTCACCCGCTGATAGCTCAAAACTCACGATTCATAGCTCATACTGACAGCTACGCCGCCATCGCCTCGCGCGGTTGCGGCAGGCGGACGGTCACGGTGGTGCCGACGTCGACGGTGCTGTCGAGGGCCATCGAGCCGTTGTGCAGTTCGGCGAGAAGACGGACGAGCGGCAGGCCCAGGCCGGTGCCGGCATATTTGCGGTTGAGGGCGCCGTCGACCTGGCCGAACGCCGCCATCGCCTTGGGCAGATCCTTCTCGGCGATGCCGATGCCGGTGTCCGCCACGGTCAGGACGAAGTCGCCGCCGGCGTCGCGGCGGGCGGAGATGCGGATCTCGCCGCCCGGCGGCGTGAACTTCACGGAGTTCGACAGCAGGTTGATAAGGATCTGCTTGACCGCGCGCGAATCGGCGAACAGCGGCGGCAGGTCGCCCGGCACGTCGGTCTTCAGCGTCAGCTTGCCGGCGTTGGCGCGGTCGCTGACCAGCCGCAGGCAGGAGCGCACGATGTCGGACATCTGCAGCTTCTCCTTGTGCAGCTCGAATTTGCCGGCCTCGATCTTCGACAGGTCGAGGATGTCGTTGATGATCTTCAGCAGGTGCACGCCGCTGTCGTGGATGTCCTTGGCGTACTCCTTGTACTGCAGCTTGCCGAGCGGACCGAACATCTCGCGCTGCATCACCTCGGAGAAGCCGATGATGGCGTTGAGGGGCGTGCGCAGTTCGTGGCTGACGTTGGCGAGGAACTCCGACTTCGAGCGGTTGGCGAACTCCGCCTGCTCCTTGGCGGCGCGCAGCGCCTCCTCGGCCATGATCCGGTCGGTGATGTCGAAATGCATGATGACGGCGCCGCGCGGCTCGGTCTTCGAGACCGGCGTGGCGACGAACTTGAACCAGCGCGGCTCGCGGCCGACGATGCGCAGATATTCGCGGGCGAAGATCGGCGCCTCGCCGGCGAGGACGGCGCGCAGGCCGGCGCCCATCGCCGGCGCCTCGTCGGCGAACAGCCCTTCGGGATTCTCGACGATCTCCGAATAGTTGCGGCCGAGGCCGGACAGGTCGTCCGCCTCGGCGGCGCCGGCCGCATCGCGCCACATGCGGTTGACCGAGATGATGATGCCGTCGGCGTCGAGCAGCGCCACATGCGCCGGCAGCGAATCGAGCGTGGCCGCATGAGTCTCGGCCAACGCCCGCAGCTCGCTCTCGCTGCGCCGCAGCGCCTCCTCGGCGCGCACGCGGTCGGTGACGTCGGTCTGGATGCCGACGAAGTGGACGAGCTGGCGGTTCTCGTCGAACACCGGGTTGATGTTGAGCTCGTTCCAGAAGGTGCGGCCGTCCTTGCGGTAGTTGCGGATGGTGACGGTGACCGGCTTGCGCTGCGCGATCGCCTTGCGCAGCCGCTCGACCGTGAGCGGATCGGTGTCGCGGCCCTGCAGCATGCGGCAGCTCTTGCCGAGCGCCTCCTCCGGCGCGTAGCCGGTGATGCGGGTGAAGGCCGGGTTGACGAAGACGATGGGGTTGCCGGGCAGGTTGGGATCGGTGATGAGCACGCCGCCGGAGGTCGAGGACACCGCGGCCGCGAGCGACGCGTTGCGCTGCGCCAGGGCGGCGAAGCGGGCCTCGCCGGCGATGGCGTCGCTGATGTCGGAGAAGGTCATGCTGTAGCCGCCGCCGGGCATCGCGTTGAGCTTGGCGCGGATGGTGCGGGCGCCGCGCTGGGTCTGCGCCCGCGCGCTGGCCGGCGCCGGCCCCGTCATGGCGCCGCCCGGCAGCCAGTCCGGATCGCCCGGCCGGATGCCCATGCCGTCGCCCAACAGCTCCGCCAGCTCGGCCCAGGCCATGCCGTTGCGCAGCCGCTCGGCCGGCAGCGCGAACAGCTCGACGAAGCGCCGGTTCCAGGCGATCAGCCGGCGGTCACGGTCGACGACGCCGAGGCCGTGGCTGAGGCTGTCGAGGGTGGCCTGCAGCAGCAGCGAATTTGCCTGCAGCGCGCTCTCGCGGCGCTTGCCGGCGGTGATGTCGGTGGCGATGATGACGACGCCGCCGTCCTCGGTGCGCCGCTCGGAGACCTGCAGCCACAGGCCGTTGGCGCGCTGCTGCTCGTGCACGGAGGGCGGGTTGCCGTGGAGCGCCAGCCGGTCGGCGATCCACCGCTCGGGATCGATGTCGACGAGCGGAAGGTGGCGCAGGCTTTCGCGCAGGATCTCCTCGAACGGCGCGCCAGGCACCAGGCGCTCGGCGATTGGGGCCAGGAACTCGCGGTAGCGATGGTTGCACATGACCAGCCGGTCGTCGGCATCGTAGAGGGCGAAGCCCTCCGACATGCTTTCGGCGGCGTCGAGGAAGCGCGCCTCGGAGCGGCGCAGGCGGCGGTCGGCCTCGACCTCGTCGCTGATGTCGGCGGCGGTGCCGCGGTAGCCCAGGAACGCGCCGTCGACGCCAGTCACCGGACGGCCGCTGAAGCGCATGCGATGGACGCGGCCGCCAGCGGCGACGAAGTCGAAGACGAAGTCGCGGAACGGCCGGCGGGCCGCGAGGTCGGCGAGATGGCGCTGCCAGGACGGCTCGTCGGTGACCAGGCGGCCCAGCTCGTTGCTGCGCTTGCCGACGAGCTTGCGCGGATCGATGCCGGTGAGCTCGCCGAAGCGTGGGGAGACGTAGCTGAAGCGCAGGTCGGGGCCCATCTCCCAGACCCAGTCGGAGGCGGCCTCGGCGATGTCGCGGAACCGCTCCTCGCTGCGCCGCAGGGCCTCGACCGCGAGTTTCTGCCGTTGCTCGTTCGACAGCAGCATGCCGAGGACGAGGAAGCCGACCGCATAGTAGGCGAGCACCGACGTCACCAGCAGGGCTGCGTCCCGTGGGTCGGACTCGAGCAGCACATGGTGCCAGGGCAGGGCGAGCACGGCGAGCAACGCGCCGACGGCGATGAACTCGCCGGCGCCGCCAATGTGGGCCCGCCGCCACCAGCGCAGATAGAGCGCGGTGCCGAGCAGGGCGGCGACCGCAACCACGCCGATGGACAGCAGCAGGTCGGTGCCGCCGGCGCCGATGCGATAGGCGATCACCGTGACGGCGCAGACGAGGGCGGTCCACGGGCCGCCGAAGGCGCCGGCGGCGAGGATGATCAGGTTGCGGGCATCGACGCTGTAGCCGGCCGCCAGCTCGATCGGCCAGCGAATGCCGAGCACGGCGACGCCGCCGAACAGCAGGCCCGCGACCACGGCGCCGGCATGGCCGGCACGCCGCAGCAGCGGCAGGCCGATCAGGCTGTAGAGCAGGGCCAGGGCGAGCAGCAGCGCGAAATTCTCGCCGTAGGCCGGCAACAGACCGAGGAACGCGTCATACGCCATGCGGGTCGCCTTTTCCGCGCCGCCGGGGCGGGAATGGTTTATGCCGCGTTAAGGATGACCCGCCCGAGGTAAAGAACTCGTTAATGCAACCGGATCGAAATCGGGATTCCGGCACCGCATCCGCAAGATAGCGCGGCAGTCTGAAGGTGGCCCCGCAACATCTGGGCCGACGCTCAAGACGCGCGGCCGGCGGGCCGCCGCCGGGGTCAGGCGTAATTGACGTAAATCGTCTTCTTCTGGAAGTAGCCGTCGAGCCCGTACTTGCCGTCTTCGCCGCCGAGGCCGCTGTGGCGCAGGCCCGCATGATGCGCATGCACGGCGTCGCCGCCGGGGCGGTTGACGTAGATCTCGCCGAACTTCAGTTCGCGGACCAGGCGCATGAGGCGGCGCAGGTCCTTGGTGAAGACGTAGGCGGAGAGGCCGTAGCTCGACTCGTTGGCCAGCTTCAGGCCCTCGTCGAAATCCGTCACGGTCAGCACCGGGACCACCGGGCCGAAGATTTCCTGCTGCATGATCGGCATGCGGTTGTCGACGGCGGTCAGAACGGTCGGCTCGTACCAGTGGCCGCGCGCGAACGAGCCTTCGCGCAGCCGATGGCCGCCGATCCGGACCTTGGCGCCGGCCTCGACGGCGGCGGCCACCATGCGCTCGACCTTGGCGAGCTCGGCGGCGCTGAATTTCGGCCCGACATCCACCGGCTCCAACGGGTCGCCGACCTTGAGCCGCGACACCGCGTCGGCGAAGCGGTCGAGGAACTGGTCGGCGATGCGCTCGTGCAGATACATGCGCTCGTTGCAGATGCAGATCTGGCCGCAGTTCTCGAAGCGCGAGGACACGGCGGCCTTGACCGCGGCGCCGAGATCGGCGTCCTCGGCGACGATGAACGGCGCCTTGCCGCCGAGCTCCAGCCGCAGGATCTTCAGGTCCTCGGCGGCGGCGCGGAAGATCGCCTTGCCGGCGCGGACGCTGCCGGTGAGGGTGACGAGGCGCGGGATCGGGTGGCCGACCAGCGCCGCGCCGAGCTCGTCGCCGGTGCCGCTGACGACGTTGACGACGCCCGGCGGGAAGTCGGCCTGGACGGAGAGCTGGGCGATCTCGAAAGCCGACAGCGGCGTGCCTTCGTGGGATTTCAGCACGATCGTGTTGCCGGCGATCAGGGCCGGCCCCATCTTGCGCGTGGTCAGCGCCGCCGGATAGTTCCAGGCGGTGAGGCCGACGATGACGCCGTGGGCGACGCGCTCGATCCACACCTGCTCGTCCGGGTTGTCGGAGGGCAGGATGTCGCCGGTGATGCGGCGCGCCTCCTCCGCGGCGTAGGTGAGGTAGAGCGCGGTGCCCTCGATCTCGCCGCGTGCCTCCAGCAGCGGCTTGCCCTGCTCGGCGACGACGATGCGGGCCAGCCGTTCGCGGTTCTCCAGGATGAGCTGCGCCAGGCGGTGCAGCAGGCGGCCGCGCTCGACCGGGGGCAGCGCCTCCCAACCCGGCTGCGCGTTGCGGGCCGCGATCAGGGCGCGGTCGGCGTCGTCGGCCGTGCCGCGCGGGACCGCGGCGATGACCTCCTGCGTCGCCGGGTTCTCGACCTCGATGACGTCCTTGCCCGTGGAATCCACCCACTGGCCGCCGATGAAGTGGCGATAGCGGGGAACGCCGGCGACGATCTCCTTCATGGCGGGCATCGGTTCACCTCTGTTGGTTACCCGTCCGGGCGCACGGGAATGTAGCCGGCCTGCTCCGGCAGCCACAGGGTCAGCTCCGGCACGAAGACGAAGACGAACAGCAGGACGATCAGCACCACCAGGAACTGCCACAGCTCCCGCATGATCGAATGCAGCTCGATGCCGGAGACGCCGCTGATCAGGAACAGCAGCTCGCCCATGGGCGGCGTCACCAGCCCGATCATCATGTTGACCACGGCGACGACGCCGAAATGCACGGGATCGATGCCGAGGGCGTGAACGGTCGGCATCAGCATCGGCACGATGATCAGCAGCATCAGCAGGGTGTCGAGGAAGCAGCCGAGCGCCAGGAACAGGACGTTGACCATCAGCAGGAAGCCGAGCGGCGAGACGTCCATATGCAGCATCCAGCCGCCCAGCACCGCCGGCAGCTGCTCGGCGGCCACGACCCAGTTCATGACCAGCGCGCCGGCGATGGTGATGGCGACGACGCCGGTGGAGCGGGCGGACTCGACGAGCACGTTCACGAATCCCCGAAGGTCGAGCGTGCGGTACCAGAAGAGGGCGAGCAGCAGGGCGTAGGCGGCGGCGACCGCGGCCGCCTCCGTCGGCGTGACCGCGCCCGAATAGATGCCGCCGAGCATGATCACCGGCAGCAGCAGCGCTGGCGTCGCGTCGCCGACGGTGCGCACGGCTTCCCGCCGGGTCGGCACAGGCTCGACCGGGAAGTTGCGCTTCTTGGCGATCGCGGCGATGACGCCCATCTGGGCGAGGCCGAGCAGCAGTCCCGGGATGATGCCGCCGATGAAGAGGTAGAGGATCGAGGTGTTGGAAACGAGGCCGTAGAGCACCATCGGGATCGATGGCGGGATGATCGGGCCGATGATGGCGGAGGTGGTGCTGAGGGCGGCGGCGAAGCCGGGCGCATAGCCGGCCTTCACCATCATGTCCACCTCCAGCTTGCCGGGCCCGGCCGCGTCGGCGAGCGCGCTGCCGCTCATGCCGGAGAAGATGATGCTGGCGACGACGTTGACATGCGCCAGCCCGCCGCGCAGGCGGCCGACCAGCAGGTTGGCGAACTGGAACAGCCGGTCGGTGATCTTGCTGGCGTTCATGATGTCGGCGGACAAGATGAACAGCGGAACGGCGATCAGTACGAAGCTGTTGAACAGGCCGTTGAGGCTCTGCGAGGCGACCAGCCCGATGTCCTGGCCGGAGATGAAGAGATAGACGAAGCAGGCCGCCAGCATCGCGTGGCCGATCGGCATGCCGACCGCCGCCCAGTAGAAGAAGAGCGCGAACATCGCGATGGCGGCGAAGCTCATGGGGCGGTCCCGAGCATGATCTGATCGGAATTCGCCGCGCCCACGAAACCGATCGGACATTCACGTCTCGCCGCTCGGCATGACCATCCTGCGTCCTTCGACAAGCTCAAGATGAGGACGAATCTTCGTGGCACGAAGAAAGGCTCCTCATCTTGAGCTTGTCGAAGGACGCACCACGTCGATCCCAGTCGCGTACCGATGGAAGTGCGTTCAGGCACAGCGGATCATGCTCAGAGATGCTGCGGCCAGGAGGGGCCGAGCAGGCGCCTCAGGCGGAGGCCGGCATTGACGATCACGGCGACCATGAAGACGCCGAAGCAGGCGTAGGCGATGTCGAGCGGGACGTGCAGGACCAGGGTGCTGCGCCGGCCCATGAAGGAGATGTATTCGAGGCTCCAGGGCAGCCCGATGAGGAAGACGAGGCCGAGGGCGGCGGTGTTGGTGACGGCGACGAACCGGCGCGACTGCCGCCCCAGCGTCCTGTAGAGGAGGTCGAAGCGGATGTGCTGGCGCTCCTCCGCGAGCAGGTCGGACGACCAGAACACCAGCCAGATGTAACCGAGCGAGCAGAGCTCGAGCGACCACTGCACCGGGTGGTTGAAGACGTAGCGGCTGACGATCTGGATCATGAAGGCGCCGAACATGGCCGCGAACAGCGCGGCCGCGACCAGTTCGGCGCCCCGCCTCAGCGGCACCTTCCCCATCGGCCGGCCTTGCCGGCGTCCGGGATGGGCTCAGGCGCCGGCCTTGTTGATGCGATCCAGCATCCCCGGCGGCCAGCTCTTGGCGAAATCCGATTCGAGGAACTTCTTCTGTACCTGGTCGCGGAAGGCGGCGACGTCCGGCGTCGTGACCGCGACGCCCTTGCCTTCGAAGAAGGCGGCCGCGTCCTTCTCGGTCGCCAGCACGCCCTCGTCATTGTGCTTCTTGGCGACGGCCTCGGCGGCCTCGATCGCCTTCCGCTCGTCCTCCGAGAGGCCGTCCCAGAAGCCGTTCGACAGGGTGAAGAACACGTTGGCCACCATGTGCGAGGTGAGGACGACCTGCTTCGAGACCTCGTAGAACTTGGCGGCGATCGCGTCGGCGAGCGGGTTCTCCAGGCCGTCGATGGTGCCGGTCTGCATGGCGAGATAGACCTCCTCGAAGGCCAGCGGCGTGGCGTTGGCGCCGAGGGCGTTGCCGAGGAACTGCCAGGTCTCCGAGCCGGGCATGCGCAGCTTCAGCCCGGCCATGTCGGCCGGCGTCTTCACGTCGCGCGGCGCGCGCAGGATGACGTGGCGCGTGCCGAGATACTGGCTGCGCACGATATGCAGGCCGACGTCCTGGGACACGCGCGCCTTGTACTCGTCGCCGACCTCGCCGTCATAGACGGCGTCGAGGTGGGCCGCGTCGCGCATCAGATAGCCGTTGGTGAAGATGGAGTACTCGCCGATGAAGTTGGTGATGTCCTGCGGCGATGTCAGCGCGCATTCGAGGTTGCCGCGCTGCATGGCCTCGATCTCGGTGCCCTGGGCGAACAGCGTGCCGTTGAAATGCAGCTGCACGTCGAAGGCGCCGGGCGCGGCCTTGTCCAGCTCGCCCTTGAACACGCCGAGCGCCTTGGACTGCCATTCCTCGGCCGTCCCCGGCGTCGAGACGCGGAACGTCTTGGCAGCGCGGGCCTGCCGCAGGCCGACGGGCATGGCGACGGCCGCCGCGCCGGCCGCGAGGAACGACCTGCGGCCCAGTGTCTTCGGATGCTTGGTATCTGCCTTCATATCTGCCTCCCTTTGTTGGCGTTTCCCTGTCTATCGGCGGCTGACGCGGACCTTGGGCGGGTCCGCGGCCTCTTCCTGGCCGGCCGAGCGCGCGCGCTCGGCCGCGAACTTGCGCACTTCGGGCAGGTTGTGCTCGCGCGCAAGCCGTTCGGCCCGCGCGGCATCGCCGGCAGCGATCGCCTTCACGATCGGCTGATGCTGCTCGAGCAGCTCGTGCAGATCGATGATGTCGGCGTTCGAGGTGGCGATGTAGTGCCGCACCTGCTGCTCGAGCAGCTTATACTGGCCGATCAGGCGCCGGTGGCCGGTGATGGCGACGATGGTCTTGTGCAGCGCCAGGTCGGCCGTGGCCACCGCGTTGCGCCGGCCGGTGGCGACCGCGGCGTCGAGGCTCGCATAGGCGTCGGCGAGCAGCTTCGTCGTTTCGGGCGTGCGCCGTTCGGCGGCCAGCTTCGCCGCCAGCCCCTCAAGGCTGCCGCGCAGGGTGTAGAGCTCCCAGGCGTCCTCGGCCGAGAACTCCGGCACCATCCACTTGGTATAGGCGACCTGGGACACCAGGCCCTCATGCGCCAGCTCGCTGAGCGCCGCGCGCACGGTGCCGCGGCTCACGCCGAGCCGCTCGGCCAGGGCCGCCTCGACGAGCCGCAGGCCCGGCGCGAAGCGGCCGCTCAGGATCTGCTCGCGCAGCACGTCGGCGGCCTGGCCGTCGAGCCGCCGCTTGGAGAGCTTGAGGTCGATCGCCGTCATCTCGCGCGCGTCCCCCGGAACTGCACGCGAATGCTGGCATGTGGGATCATCGCCGGTCAAGGCTCGATTGTTGACAATCAGCCGGGAGGCCGGGAAGATGTCGCCGCCGGTCCATCGATGCTCGACCGTGAGCCGCAGGAGTTGCACCGGGTGTCCGGCCTGCCGTCCCGCACTGCCGTCATTGCCGCCGTGGCGACGCCGCTCGACGCCGAGTTCCGCCCGGCGCCGGCGACCCTGGCCGAGCGTTGCCGCCAGCTCCTCGCCGAGGGCTGCGACGGCATCGCCCTCTTCGGCACGACGGGCGAAGGCCCCGAATTCTGCGTGGCCGACCGGCAGCGGGTGCTGGAGAGCGTGATCGCCGGCGGACTGGACGCGGCGCGGCTGATCGTCTCCGCCGGCGCCCTCACCCTGCCCGACATGGCGACCCTGGCATCGCATGCGGCGGCGCAGGGCGCCGCCGTTCTGCTGATGCCGCCCTGCCTCTACCGCAGCGGCATTGGCGAGGACGGCACCTTCCGGTTCTACGCCACCGTCATCGACCGGATCGGGCGCGACGACCTGCGGCTCTACCTCTATCACTTTCCGGAGATCTGCGGCGTTCCCATCCTGCCGCGGGTGATCCGCCGGCTGAGCGAGCGCTATCCGCGCATCGTCGCCGGCGTGAAGGACAGCGGCGGCGACCTCGGCTTCACCGAGGACCTGCTGCGCCGCTTCTCCCATCTCGCCATCTACACCGGCACCGAGACGCATGTGCCGGCCGTGCTCGGCAGCGCCGGCGCCGGCACGATCTGCGGCCTGGCCAACGTCGTCCCGCGATTGATGCGGCTGATGAGCGACGGCTGGAGCCTGGCCGACCGCCGGCGCTACCTGCCGTTCCTGCGGGCGGTCGACGGCCTGCTCTCGCGTGGCCCCTTCATCCCCGCCATCAAGGCGGTCACGGCGGACCAGACCGGCGACCCCGCTTGGCGGCGCGTGGTGCCGCCGATGGCGGAACTGCCGTTCGCCGACGAGCAGCGGCTGGTCGCCGATTTCCGGCGGCTGGCGGCGACGCTGCCGCGCTGACGCCTCTACTGGGCGGCGGCGCGTGCCTCCGCGCGCAGCGCCTTGAGCGGGGCCAGCGCCTGCTCGAGCTCGGCCACCGCTTCCGGGCCTAGCTCGCAGACCGGCGCGCGCAAGGTGCCGCCGTCATAGCCCATGATGCGGCAGGCCGCCTTCACCGCCGGGTTGTAGTCGCCCTGCCAGCAATAGGCCGCGGCCGGAAACATGCAGGCCCACAGCGCCATCGCCTCGGCGGTCTTGCCGGCCTTCACCAGGTCCCACAGCCGCACCGCCTCGCGCGGCATGAAATTGACGCCGCCCCAGATGGCGCCGGCGCAGCCGGCGGTGAAGGAGAAGGGGGCGATGGGATCGGCGCCGTTCAGCACCTTGCCCCCGGTAGCGATCAGCGCCTGCTGCTTGCACAGGTCGTTGCAGCTGTCCTTGATGTAGTTGAAGTGCGCGAGCTGCGACAGGCGCCGGAACAGGCGCGGCGTCAGCTCGATCTTTGTCGCGGCCGGGATGTTGTAGCCGATGATGTCGATGCCGACCGCGCGGTCGATGCGCTCGTAGAAGGCGACGATGCCGTCATCGTGGGTCGGCCCCTCGAAGAAGGGCGGCAGGATCATCACCGCGTCGGCGCCGGCGTCCTCCGCGGTCTTCGAGCGGCGGATCACCTCGTCGAGGTTGAGGGCGGAGGTCTGGCAGATCACCCTGGCGCGGTCGCCGATGCGCTTGGCGCCGAGTTGGAACATCTTCGCGCATTCGGCCTCGGTGATGTAGGCGTGCTGGCCGGTGCCGGCGCTGAGCACGAAGCCGTGCACGCCGGCCTCGGCATAGATGTCGATCAGCTCTTCGTAGCGCCTGAAATCCAGCGCGCCCGCCCGATCGAACGGCGTCTGCATCGCGATGTTGATGCCGTGGATGTCCGCCATGGTTCTCCTCTGCTCTTCGGGAGCGCGCGCTTGCGCCTCCCGCCCTCCCGTTGCGACCGCGGGATATGACCGCGACTCGAAGCCTCCCGCAAGGGGCATGAGGGCCTCGAGCCGGCCGACGTAACCCATCGGTCGGTGGGACTCCCCCACGCCGGCCGACACAGGCGGGCACGATATCCTTCTTGACTCTAATTTAACGTTACAGTAGTTGCCAATGTGGCTGCGCCTGCAGGAGCGACCGAAGGCACCCCATGAACCGTATCCGCGAGATCGTCGCGACGCCCGTCTCCGTGCCGTTCACAAAGCCCGAACGCTGGGCCTTCGGAGAGCATCGCGGAATGAGCAGCATCATCGTTCAGATGCACACCGAGGATGGGCGGGTCGGCCTCGGCGAGGTGCTGCCCGGAGGACCCGGCCCGAAGGCCCTTCTGGCCGCGATCGAAGAAGCCACGCCTCTCCTGATCGGTCGCGAGGCGACCGACATCGAAGCGAACGTGCGGCGCCTCATGTATGTCGGGGGCTGGTACATGTTCGCCCGCACCGGGAACCTGATCATCGCCGGGCTCGAGACCGCGATGTGGGACATATTGGGGCAGCATCTCGGAGTCCCGCTCTACCGTCTGTTCGGGGGAAAACTGCGGCCTCGGATCTCCTACATGTACTGGACTCAGGCCGGCGCACCGGTTCACGAGCGGGTGGCTGAGGCTCGAGAGGCGGTGCGGAAAGGATTCCGCACCATCTACACCAAGGGAGGATGGGACGACGAGGCGGACGTCGAGATCATCGCCAAGCTTCGGGAGGCGCTCGGCCCGCAGATTCGGCTGCGCCTCGATGCGAATGAATCGTGGTCGGTCGGCACCGCCGTCAGGATGCTGCGCCGTCTGGAGCCGTATGATCTCGAGTTCGTGGAGCAGCCCGTTCGTCTCGACGATCTCGATGCCATGTGCCGCATCCGCGGCACCACCGCGGTTCCCATCGGGGCGAATCAATCCGGATGGACCGGACAGCGTGTCCTCGAGATCATCCGACGCGGCGCCGCAGACGTGATCGTGACCGATCCGATGCAGGAGGGCGGGCTTTCGGCGTTTCGGCGGACCGTTGGCATGTGCGAGATCGCGGGTCTGCCTGTCGTGCATCATGCTTTCAGCGGCCTGACCATCGCGATGACGGCGTCGATGCATGTCCTGTGCGCCAGCTCGAACTGCCTCCTCGACCACCAGGCATATGCCCCGATGTTTCTGGGAGGCGACGTGACGACCGTGCCGCACGACATATCCGGCGGCAGTGCCGCAATTCCCGATGTCCCCGGATTGGGCGTCAGGCTGGACCAGGACCGGCTGGCGGAAGCGGCCCGGCGGTTTCGCGACGACGGCTTCTATTCGATGTTCGACGAGGACGCGGAGATAACCTGGATCCCGACGCGATAGATCGCGGCGCCGCGCGCCGCATCGAGTCCGTCGTCGTCCAACAACCGATCGAGCAGGCGATGATTGACAGCCATACGTTCACATGACAAAACTACTTGAACGTTACATAAAACAATCAACTTCATGAAGCAGGGAGAGGCGATATGCACAGAAGGACAGGCGTAATGCGGGCGTTGCTGGCCGGGATGCTCGCCGTTTCAGCAACCAGCGCGTCGCTCGCGCAAGGCGACCGGCTGCAGACCATCCTCGATCGTGGCGAGCTCAGCGTCTTCGCATACAACTTTCCTCCGGAGGCGGGCCTCAATCCGGACACGCAGGAGCCCGAAGGCTTCGACATCGATATCTGGCACGCCATCGGCAATGAGCTTGGCGTTCAGGTCACGTTCAAGTTCTTCCAGGAAACGACGCTCGCAAACGCTCTGAACGGAGGTCAGGCCGATTCGGCGGCTGGGCACCAGTACACCGAAGAGCGCGCCAAGATCCTTAGCTATTCCGACCCGTACTGGTGCGTGACTCAAGTGGTCGCCGCAAGAAAGGGCTCCGGGATATCGAGTTTCGAGGATCTGAAGGGCAAGACGGTAGGGTCGGTCAGGGGGACCGCCGAAGCTCTGACGCTCCAGCAGCTCAGCGGCGAGTTCCAATTTACGGAGCGAACGTTCGATCTGGCCGATCCCATGCTCCGCGATTTGGCGATCGGCCGTGTCGACGCGGTCGTCTGGGACGACTTCCTGATCAGATGGGCCATGAAGACGCAGGCGGATTTCGCGCAGGCCGTGGAGATCGCGGCCGTGATTCCGCCGAAGTACACGGGAGGCAAGGAAGCCACGGTCCACTTCATTTTCCCGAAGGAGGGCTCCGAGGCGCTCCGCGACAAGGTAAACGAGCTCCTTTTGCGGTTCCAGACGGATGGGACGCTGGCGCGGGCGTTCGAGAAATGGGGGTTGGATCCCGGCGCGATGAAGTGTTCGGGACAATAACGCAGGCGTTGTCGGCTCTTCCTGGAGGGGACATCGGGTGGCCTTGCCGAACGCATCGTCCGCCTGAGACGTGCGTCCGGCGGGCCGGCCTGCCGACCCGCGCCGCTCCGTTGCAAGCTGTCGCGCGCTGTGGAGCCGTAGGACATGGAGATACTATTCGAGATCGCGGTACGGTACGGCGGCTACATCTTCGGCGGCATCGTCCTCACTCTCGCCCTAGCCGCCGGTTCCATGGCACTCAGCCTGGTGGCCGGCCTCGTCATCACTCTGGCGCGCATCTCCGGCGTGAGGATTCTTGCCGGCGCCGCCCGCCTGTACATAGATTTCATCCGAGGAACACCCGCACTCCTGCATCTCTTTCTCGTGTATTTCGGCCTGCCGGCCATCGGTATTCCGATCGATCCGATCTCCGCCTTCATCCTTGCGTTCGGATTGAACGGCGCCGCCTTCATGGCGGAAATCTACCGGTCGGGAATCAACTCGGTCGCCGGCGAGCAGATGGACAGCGCCAAGGCGCTGGGCATGAGCTACGCGCTCGGCATGAGGCGGGTCATCCTGCCGCAGGCCGTCTACGTGATCCTGCCGCCAACGGCGAATCTGGGGATCTCGACCGTCAAGGACACCTCGCTGGCGCTGGTGATCGCCATCCCGGAGATAATGTACAGGACGTACAACGTCATCAGCTACACGTTCGAAAGCATCGCCCTTCTCTTCATCGCAGCGGCCGCATATCTGGTCGTCACCCTGCCGATGTCGCACTTGACTGCCGCTCTCGAGGCGCGCTCGAGGGGGACGCGGCATTGAACGGGGTCCTCATCAGCGCGCGCGGCTTGGTCAAGCGCTTCGGGGCGGAGTGCGCGCTGGAAGACGTGTCTTTCGACGTGCGCGACGGCGAGCATGTGGTGGTGATCGGCCCGAGCGGCTCGGGCAAGAGCACGCTCCTGAGATGCCTCAACTTTCTCGAGATTGCCGACGAGGGGGAGATCGAGGTGCTCGGAAGCCGCTTCGCAATGTCGGAGATTCGTCACCGGCTAAGGCGGCGACATGTGACGGCGCAACTGCAGCAGGTCAGGCAACAGGTCGGCATGGTCTTCCAGCAGTTCAGCCTGTTCCCGCACCGCACGGTGCTGGAGAACATCGTCGAGGCCCCGATTCACGTGCTGCGGGTCCCCAAGGCCGAAGCCGTCGCCCAGGCGCGTCGCCTGCTTGCGGCGGTGGGTTTGAGCCACAAGGAAGACGCGCGCCCGCAATCGCTGTCGGGAGGGCAGCGCCAGCGAATCGCGATCGCCAGGGCCCTGGCCATGCGGCCCAAGGTCCTGCTTTTCGACGAGCCGACTTCGGCGCTGGACCCCGAACTCATCGGCGAGGTGCTCGAAATAATGGGCCGCGTTGCCCGGGAGGGAATGACGATGGTCGTCGTGACGCACGAGATGGACTTCGCTCGGCGAGTGGCAGACAGGATCGTTTTCATGGACGAAGGCAGGATCCTCGAAGAAGGCAGCCCAAGCGCACTCTTCGGAAATCCGTCGAATCCGAGGACTCGGGCGTTTCTGAGCGCGGTCCTGGACAGGCGCCCGCTTGTGGAAACAACGGCAGACGGAAAGGGGGTGGAGCAATGAGCGGATTGTTCAATGTGGAGGTGGGGCCGTCGCTGATCAGAAGCCGCAGCAAGGATTGGAAGTCCTATGTGGTCGTGACCACGGCGACGCCCTGGAAGCTCGCACAACCCGAATTGAGCAGAAGTCCCGCGGGGGTGGAATTCGTAGAATCGAACGATGTGTCGCACCTCGATCAGATAAACGGCCGGCTGCCTGACGCGGACTATGTGGTCTCCATCGGCGGTGCCGGATGTCAGGAGGCCGCGAAATACTTCGAGCGCAAGCGCGGCGCCGCGCGGATACATGTTCCAACGGTGGTCTCGAACAATGCCGCGCTGACGACCGTGATGACGGTCTTCCGTGGCGCCCACCGTGACGCGATATACGGACTGGATCCCCCGCGGGCCGTTCTATACGACCTTGGGCTGGTGAAGAGCGCCAAGCGGTACGTCAACCGTAGCGGCATGGGCGAGCAGCTTTGCGTCCACGTCGGGAGCTATGATTGGCGGCTGGCGAGTTCCCGCGGCCTGGGCCTGACCTGGAGCCACGGCTTGGCGCGAGAGATGGCGACGATCACGACGCGTTGCCTCAAGGTCGCGCCGCTGCTGAAAGACCTCCCGGAGGCCGCGATCACGGAGCTCGTGGCGCTTTGGCTTAGGGTCGGCGAACTCATCGACCAGTATGGCTGCATGAACTTCACCGGCGCGTCCGAGCATGTCTTCGCTCTCAATCTGACGCGGGTCACCGGGAAGCGCCTGATCCATGGTCAGTGCGTCGGCCTCGGCGTCGTTGTGATGTCCTTCCTGCAACGAAACGCGCCGGAGGTCATGGCCGAAGCGTTCGTCGAGGCGGGCGCCCGTTTCAAGCCCACCGACATCGGGTGCACGTGGGATGACGTTGCCGCAGTGCTGAGGACGCTTCCGGAACAGGCTCGCCGCATGCGCGACGACACTCCTTACTCGATCGCGGATGAAGTTCAGTACTCTCCGGAGCTGCTTGCCGAGGTGCGCGCCTTCGTAGAGCCGTACCCGACGCCTACGGACGATGAATGGCCGATCGCTTAGAGCACTCCACAGGCCGGTCGTTCGACCACCTTCGGTGTTGAAACAACCGCCGGCTGCTCATGACCGCAGCATCACGCGGCGGTAGCTGAGCGCCTCGGCGATGTGCGGGCGGCGCACGGCCTCGGCCCCCTCGAGGTCGGCCAGGGTGCGGGCGACGCGCAGCACGCGGTGGTAGCCGCGGGCGGTCAGGCGGAACTTCTCGGCCGCGTCGGTCAGCAGCTTGCGCCCCTCGGCGTCGGGGGCGGCGATCTTCTCCAGCAG
Organism: Dongiaceae bacterium; assembly: GCA_050180895.1. Classification (GTDB taxonomy): domain Bacteria; phylum Pseudomonadota; class Alphaproteobacteria; order Dongiales; family Dongiaceae; genus JBGPEQ01. The sequence continues at coordinate 45,373 of JBFXDS010000006.1, read as the reverse complement.
CTCGCCGTCGGCATCGGCGTTGCTGCGGATGACGCGGCCGTTGCCGGCGGCGTTGACCGGGCCGTAGCGCGCCGCCTGCCGCGCCCGCGACGCGGCGACACGCGCCGCCACCTGGGCCGAGCCCTCGGCCGGCGGCGGCAGGGCGAGGTCCGCGGCGCTCACGGCGGGCACGTCGACATGCAGGTCGATGCGGTCGAACAGCGGGCCGGAGATGCGCGCCTGGTAGTCCTCGGCGCAGCGCGGCTGGCGCGAGCAGCCGAGCTGCGGGTCGCCGAGATAGCCGCACTTGCAGGGGTTCATGGCGGCGACGAGCTGGAAGCGCGCGGGATAGGTGACATGGGCGTTGGCGCGCGCCACCGAGATGCGGCCGGTCTCCATCGGCTGGCGCAGCGATTCCAGCGCCGCCCGCTGGAACTCCGGCAGTTCGTCCAGGAACAGGACGCCGAGATGGGCGAGCGACACCTCCCCCGGCTTGGCGCGCAGGCCGCCGCCGACCAGCGCCGGCAGCGAGGCCGAGTGGTGCGGGTCGCGGAACGGCCGCCGCCGCATCAGCCGGCCGCCGGCGAGCTGGCCGGCGACCGAATGCACCATGCTGACCTCCAGCGCCTCGGCCGGATCGAGCGGCGGCAGCAGGCCGGGCAGCCGCGCCGCCAGCATCGACTTGCCGGCGCCGGGCGGGCCGATCATCAGCAGGTTGTGGCCGCCGGCGGCGGCCACTTCGAGCGCGCGCTTGGCCGTCTCCTGGCCCTTGATGTCGCGCAGCTCCAGGGGATCGGCGGCGTCCTCCGCAATCCTGGGTTGCGGCGGCGCCAGCACCTGGGTGCCCTTGAAGTGGTTGACCAGGGCGAGCAGCGTCGGCGGTGCCAGCACCTCGAGCCCGCCGGCCCAGGCCGCCTCGCCGCCCTGCGCCGCCGGGCAGATCAGGCCGCGCTCCATCTCCACGGCGTGGATCGCCGCCGGCAGCACGCCGGCGGCCGGGGCGATGCTGCCGTCGAGGCCGAGCTCGCCGAGCGCGGTGAAGCGCGCCAGCTCGTCCGCCGGCAGCACGCCCATGGCGGCCAGCACGGCAAGCGCGATCGGCAGGTCGAAATGGCTGCCCTCCTTGAGGACGTCGGCCGGTGCCAGGTTGACGACCACGCGCCTGGGCGGCAGGGCGAGGCCGATGGCGCCGAGCGCGCCGCGCACCCGCTCGCGGCTCTCGCCGACGGCCTTGTCGGGCAGGCCGACGATGACGATGCCGACCATGCTGCTCGGCACGAGCTGCACCTGGACGTCGACCTCCAGGACCTCGATGCCCTGGAAGGCCACCGTCTTGACCCGCGCGACCATCCCATCCCCGCCGGCGCTACAACCGGGGCGATTGTAGGCAGATCGTCGGCGCAGGGGCCACCACGTAGCGAAGCGCCGCGCGTTCCGTGCGGAACGGGCGTGCTCAGCTTCGGAATGAGGCGATGCGAGGCCTGCCGCGTCAGGCGGCGAGTTTCGGGCGGACGGCGGAGGGCGCGGGCGCCGGCGGGTTGACGGCCGCACGCGCGCCGCTGGTCACCCGCCCATGCAACTCGATGATCGTGCGGCTTCCGGTCCGCTCGAACAGGAACGGGAAGAGGCCGTGCAGGAGGCAGGCCGCGCCGGCCAGCAGCAGGCGTCCGCCGATCCCGCTGGCGAACACCAGATGCTCGCCATAGGTCTCGCCGACTGTGGCGGGATGGCGACGGAAGGCGGCAAGGATCGGCATGCGCGGACCTCTGGACGAGTGAGGTTGACAGGATAGCGCAGCGGGCTGAAATGGGATTGCTTTTTTCGCCGAATTAGGGCCCTCTTCCGTAAGAAATATCTACTGTTCTGCCAATTAGGAGTGAGATTTTTGCAGTTGGATGCATTTGATAAGAAAATCCTAACAATCCTGCAGGAGCACGCGGGGCTGTCGAATGCCGAGGTGGCCCAGCGGGTGGGGCTGTCGCCGACGCCCTGCTGGCGGCGGATCCGGGCGCTCGAAGAGGCCGGGATCATCCGCCGCCGCGTCGCCCTGCTGGAGCGGCGCAAGCTCAACATCGGGGTCACCGTGTTCGTCGCCGTGCGCACGAACCAGCACAACCAGGAGTGGCTGGAGCGCTTCGCCCGGGCCGTCGACGGCATCCCGGAGGTGGTGGAGTTCTATCGCATGGCCGGCGAGGTCGACTACCTGCTGCGCGTGGTGGTGCCGGACATCGCCGCCTACGATCAGGTCTACAAGCGCCTCATCGAGCAGATCGACCTCTACGACGTCAGCTCCTCCTTCGCGATGGAAGAGCTGAAATACACGACGGCCGTGCCGCTGAACTACGCGGCAACCGTGGGGCCGTAGCGGATGCGAGCCGTGAGTTGTGAGTATTGAGTCATGAGACATGAGCAATCAGCTATGGGCGGCTTTCCCACGACTCACAGCTCACGACTCATGCCGCGCTCTGCTCGAACCCCGTCAGGACGTTCACCGCGTTGAGGCCGATCTCCTCGACGGCGTAGCCGCCTTCCATGACGAAGAGGGACGGGCGTTTCAGGCCGGCGATCATCCCGCCCATGCGCAGGTAGTCCTCGCTCTTCAGCTTGAAGCGCGAGATCGGGTCGCGCTCGAAAGTGTCGACGCCGAGCGACACCACCAGCGCGTCGGGCGCGAACGCGGCGATCCTGGCGATCGCGTCGGCAAGGGCGGGGCGGTAGGCGTCCCAGGCCGTGCCGGGCCGCAGCGGATAGTTGCGGTTGAAGCCGTCGCCAGCGCCTTCACCGCGCTCGTCGTCGAAGCCGGAGAAGTAGGGATATTCGTCCTCGGGATGGCCGTGCAGCGAGCAGAACATCACGTCGGCGCGGCGGTAGAAGATCTCCTGGGTGCCGTTACCGTGATGGAAATCCACATCGAGGACGGCGACGCGCGCGGCGGCGCCGTCGATGAAGGCCTGCGCCGCGACCGCGGCGTTGTTGAGGAAGCAGTAGCCGCCGTAGAAATCGCGTCCCGCGTGGTGGCCGGGCGGCCGGCAGAGGGCGAAGGCGGCGCGCTCGCCCGCCGCCACGAGGCGCTGCGCGGTGAGCGCGACGGCGGCGCCGGCCTCGGCCGCCGGCCAGCTCGTCGCGGTCATCGCCGTCGCGGCGTCGAAGCAGTAGTAGCCGAAGCGCGCGCCGATGCGGTTGGGCAGCTTGCGCCGCATGGCCGGCCCGATCCAGGTGGCGGGGATGGCGTTGCCGTCGCCATAGACCTCGCGCCATTCGGCATGGCCGGTCTCCAGGAACGCGACGAACGCCGCGTCATGGACGCGCGCGACGCTGGGCGCCGCCTCGGCATCCGGCGGCAGCACCGGCCCGAGGCGCTGCTCCTCGACGCGCGCCAGCACGATCTCCGCCCACCGCGGGATCTCGAAGCCGGGCACGAGGCGGCCGCCGCTGAACTCGACCTTCGGGTCGTGCAGGCGGTGCTTGTCGGAGTAGACGGTTTTCATCGTGAGAGTGGGTTGTGAGTGATGAGTCGGCCCTCAGCCACGAGGGATCAGGCGTCGTCGCTCAATGCTCACGACTCATTACTCACGACTCATCACTCACACTCACTTCGCTGCCTGCTCGAACCCGGTCAGCACGTTCACCGTGTTGACGCCGAGCGCCTCCACGGCGTAGCCGCCCTCCATGACGAACAATGTCGGCCGTCCGGCCTCCGCGATCATCTCGCCGATGCGCAGATAGTCCTCGTGCTCCAGCTTGAACTTGGAGATCGGGTCCTCCTTGAAGGTGTCGAGGCCGAGCGAGACGACGACCACGTCCGGCGCGAACTTCTTCAGCTTCCTCATCGCCGTCTGCATGGCCGGCTCGTAGGCGTCCCAGCGGCTGCCCCAGCGCAGCGGCAGGTTCATGTGGAAGCCCTCGCCCTTGCCCTTGCCGGTCTCGTCGGCGAAGCCGAGGAAGAACGGGTATTCCTGGCGCGGGTCGGCGTGGATGGAGATCGTCAGGATGTCGGCGCGGCGGTAGAAGATCTCCTGCGTGCCGTTGCCGTGGTGGTAGTCGACGTCGAGGATCGCCACCTTCTTGCAGCCGTTGTCGCGCAGCCATTGCGCGGCGATGGCGGCGTTGTTGAAGAAGCAATAGCCGCCGTAGAAGTCGCTGCCGGCGTGATGGCCGGGCGGACGGCAGAGCGAGAAGACGGCGCGCTCGCCGCCCTTGACCAGCCGGGCGCCGGTGAGCGCGACGTCGACGGCCGAGGTCACGGCGCGCCAAGTGCCGGCGATGATCGGCGTGCCCGCGTCGATGGCGTAATAGCTGAGCTTGCCGTCGATCGATTCGGGCAGCGGCGGGTTCTTGCGGAAGCCGCGCATGTGCCAGGCGATCGGCAGCGCGTCGTAGGCGCCGTGCGCCTGCACCCACTCGTCCCAGGCGCCGCGCAGGAAGGCGACGAAGCCCTTGTCGTGGACGCGCAGGACCGGATCGAGGCCGAAGCCCTCCGGCGCCGCGACCGGCCCCAGCCGCGTCGCCTTCACCCGGTCGATGACGATCTGCGCCCGCCGCGGCATCTCGAACGGCGGCACGAACTTGCCGTCGATCAGCTCGACCTTGCCGTCCTGATGGCGATGCTCATCGGTATAGATGGTCTTCACGCTGTCCCCCGAAGCCCGTTTCTTCGTTGCGATTCAAAGGAAGAGGGGAGGCGCTCGACGCCTCCCCTGCGGATGCGAGCGGACGCAGCCGACTATTTCAGCAGGTTGGTCCAGATCTGGTTGTACTTCTCCGTGACTTCCTTCGGGCAGGGCGGCACGAACTGCGGCGTCGGCGCGCCCTCGGGCATCTTGATCTCGGGCGCCTCGGCGAACTCGGCGGGCAGGAACTTCTCGCTGCCGAGCATGCCGTTGGCGTACTTGGCGAAATCGGAGATCAGCGCCGCGTTCTCCGGATCCATGATGAAGTCCTGGAACAGCTTGGCGTTCTCCAGGTTGGGCGCGTCCTTCAGCACGACGACGTTGTCCATCCAGCCGGCGACGCCCTCCTTCGGATAGGCGTATTTGATGGTCGGCTTCTGCAGGCGGGCGCGCATCGCCGCCCCGTTCCAGCCGTGCGACGCCGCCACGTCGCCGGCCACCAGCGGCTCGATCATCGGGTAGTCGATGGTACGCCAGTGGGGTTTGGCGGCCATCAGCACGTCGTAGGCGGCCTTGAGATCCTCCGGGTTGCCGTTGCACAGCGGCTTGCCGATATAGCGCAGCGCCGCATGCATCACCTCGACGATCTCCGGCTGCATGTTGATCTTGCCGTCGAGCTCGGGCGGCGGATCGAACAGGATGGCGAGCGTGTCGATGTCGCCGCCATAGACGGCCGTGTCGACGGCGAAGTTGGTGGTGCCCCACTGCCAGGGCACGCTGTAGTTGCGGCCGGGATCCCAGTACACGTCGACCCAGCGCGGATCGATGTTCTTGAAGTTGGGCATCTGGTTCGGCTTGGTCTCGGCCAGGTAGCCCTCGTCGATCAGGATCTTCACCGCGTAGTCCGAGGGCACGACGATATCATAGCCGGTGCTGCCGGCGCGGACCTTGGCCAGCAGCGTGTCGTTCGAATCGAAATCGCCGAGCGTCACCTTGACGTTGTGGGCCTGTTCGAACTTCTCGATCAGCTTCGGGTTGGTGTAGTTGCCCCAGTTGAAGATGGCGAGCTCGCCATCCGCGCTGGCTGGATGTCCGGCAAGCAGCAAGGCCGCCGCTGCCACCATTCCAAACAAACGCAGTCTCATCATGATCTCCCTGTGGTTTCCGGTCGCGATTAGAAACGACGCTTGTGCGCGATCAGGAACGATGATGTCACAAGCAACACCGAAACGGCCAACAGAATCGACGACATCGCGTTGATCTCCGGGCTGATGCCGCGGCGCAGCGACGTCCAGATGTAGATGGGAAGCGTCGATTGTCCCGGCCCCGCCACCAGCTGGGTGATGGTGAAGTCGTCGAACGAGACGACGAAGGCGAGCGTGGCGCCGGCGGTGACGCCGGGCATCAGCAGCGGCAGGGTCACGCGCCGGAACGCCTGCCACGGCGTGGCGTAGAGATCGGCCGCCGCTTGCTCCAGCGTCAGGTCCATGTCCTCCAGCCGCGCGCGGATCGGCATGTAGGCGAAGGGGATGCAGAAGACGGTGTGGGCGATCATCAGGTTGCCGATGCCCAGGGTGATGCCGAGCGTCGCCGCGAGCAGCGCGAAGAAGATCAGGGTCGCGACGGCGGTGACGATCTCCGGCACCATCAGCGGCAGATTGACGACCAGATAGGCGCCGGTCATGCCGCGCCACGGGCGCACGCGCGTGGTCGCCAGGGCGGCGGCGGTGGCGATGATCGTCGAGGCGATGGTGGCGACGATGCCGATCTGCAGCGTGTTGATCGCCGCGTCGAGCATCCCCTCGTTGGCCAGCGCACGCGCGTACCATTCGAGGCTGAAGCCCTGCCATTGCGAGACCGAGCGCGTGCCGTTGAAGGAATAGGCGACCAGCACGAAGATCGGCGCATACAGCATCGCCAGGCAGAACAGCGCGATCGTGCCGAAACCGCGCTGGCGCGTGAGGTCAAGCGTCCGCGGCGGCCGCGGGGATTCCGGCGCCTCGCGCGCCGCCGGCGCCGAGGGGATCGCGGCGTCAGCCATGGGCCGCCGCGGCCTTCCGCGTGCCCGCCGTCGCATAGATCATGAGCGCGACGAGCACGAGAACGAGCAGGATCAGCGCCGACGCCGACCCGAACGGCCAGTTGCGCGAGCCGCCGAACTGCAGCGCGATAAGGTTGCCGATCATCAGCGTCTTGCCGCCGCCCATCATCAGCGGCGTCACATAGGCGCCGATGGCCGGGATGAAGACGAGCAGGCAGCCGGCGACGATGCCCGGCCTGGCCAGCGGTACGATGATCCGCTTCAGCACCTGCCAGCGGGTGGCGTAGAGATCGTAGCCGGCCTCGACGAGCCGGAAATCCAGCTTTTCCAGGCTGGCATAGAGCGGCAGCACCATGAAGGGCAGGAAGCTGTAGAGCAGGCCGATGGCGATCGCCCCGTCGGTGAACATGATGTTGAACGGCCGCGCCAGGATGCCGCTGCCGACGAGCGCGTTGTTGATCAGCCCCTCGTCGCGCAGGATGACGAACATGGCGTAGTTGCGGATCAGCAGGTTCGTCCAGAACGGCAGCGTGATCAGGAACACCCAGAAATTCCGCTGGCTGCGCGGCCGCGTCGCCATGAAATAGGCGGTGGGAAAGCCGAGCAGCAGGCTGCCGACGGTGGTCAACGCCGCCAGCCCGATCGAGCGGCCGAAGATCTGCAGATAGGAGGAGGTGAAGGTCAGCTCCTCGGTGAACAGGTCGCGCTCGAACAGGAACTGCACATAGGCCGCGGTGGAGAAGTTCCAGACGACGCCGCCATAGGTCGCGGGCTCCAGGAACGAGTAGACGACGATGACCAGGAGCGGTCCGATGCCGAAGATGCCGATGACCACCAGCGCCGGCAGCACCAGCGCCCAGCGGCGGCGCACGGCGCGCAACGCGCCGTGCGCCTGGACCGATTCCAGGCGAGCGGTTTCGGCGGTGGCGACGGCCGCGGCCAAGCGCGCCTATTCCAAGAGCATGCGCGCGGCGCCCGGCGGCACCTCGACGCCGACGCGGTCGCCGATCGCGAACTGCGCGCGCCCGTCGACCGCGTTCTGCACCCGGACATTGAGGCGCGTCTTGTCCGCCAGCTCGACGTCGTAGTTGGTGTCGGTGCCGATATAGACCGCCTGGGCGACGATTCCGGCGCCGCCGGCGCGCAACGCGATCTTCTCCGGCCGCACCGCCAGCCTGGCCCTTGCTCCGTCGGCGACGCCGTTGACGGGAACGGCCAGCACCTCCATGCCGGCCATGCAGCGGCAGCGCACGAAGTTCCCCTCGCGTCCGAGAATGGCGGCATCGTCGATGATGTTGGTGTCGCCGATGAAATCGGCGACGAAACGGTTCACCGGCCGCTCGTAGACGTCGGTGGGCGCGCCCAGCTGCTGGATGCGGCCCCGACTCATGACGGCGATGCGGTCGCTCATGGTCAGGGCCTCCTCCTGGTCGTGGGTCACGAACACGAAGGTGATGCCCGTGCGCTTCTGCAGGCTCTTGAGCTCGGTGCGCATGCCCTGCCGGAGCTTCAGGTCGAGGGCCGAAAGCGGCTCGTCCAGCAGCAGGACCTTGGGGTGGTTGGCGAGCGCGCGCGCCAGGGCGACGCGCTGCTGCTGCCCGCCGGACAGTTGCGCCGGCCGGCGGCCGCCATAGTCGGACATTTTCACCAGCGCGAGCATCTCGGCGACCGTGGACTCGATCTCGCCTTTCGGCAGGCCGCGCATCTCCAGGCCGAAGGCGATGTTCTGCGCCACGCTCATATGCGGGAACAAGGCATAGCTCTGGAACACGGTATTCACGGGCCGCTGATAGGGCGGCAGGTGCTCGACCGGCTGGCCATCGAGCAGGATCTCGCCCGCCGTCGGCAGTTCGAAGCCGGCGATCAGGCGCAGCAGCGTGGTCTTGCCGCAGCCGGAGGGCCCGAGCAGCGTGAAGAACTCGTTCTTGCCGATGGTGACGGACACGCCGTCCAGGGCGCGGACGGCGTCGGCCCCCACGCCAAAGACCTTGCTGACGTTCCGCGCTTCGACCGCGACGGCCTCGCCCACGACGTACCCGCTCCCTGCAGATGCTTTTCGTTGGTTGTTGACGGTAAAACTAGGCGATTTCCACGCTCGCCGCCAAGTCTTGTTTGCAAGTGCTCACTGGCCCCGGAGCGGCTGCGGGGCCGCCGTGCACAAAGCGCGGATCACGCGATCGGCGGATTGGCTATGATTGGGAGATGGGGCGGCGAAGCTGCCGCGCCACGGGACGGGGACCATGACCGACATTGCTGCCAAGACGGCCGCGCCGGCGGGGGTGCTGCGCGGCATCGTCCTGATGCTGCTGTCGGTCTTTTTGTTCTCGTCGATGGACGCCGTCATCAAGTGGGCGGCGCGCAACTATCCCACCGGCCAGATCGTCTTCTTCCGCAACTTCGTCGCGTTCCTGCCGATATTCCTGTTCCTCTGGCAGACGGGAATCCCCATGCCGCTGCGGACCAATCGATTCGGCGGTCATCTGATCCGCGGCATCGTCGGCGTGTCGTCGATGGCCCTGTTCTTCCTCGCGCTCGGGCTGCTGCCGCTGGCCGAGACCATGGCGCTCGGCATGTCCGGCCCCATCTTCCTCACGGCGCTGTCGGTGCCGCTGCTGAGCGAACGCGTGGGGCTCCGCCGCTGGTCGGCGGTGACCGTCGGCTTCCTCGGCGTGCTCGTCATGGTGCGGCCGGGGAGCGGCGTGTTCCAGCCGGCGGCCCTGATCGCCATCGCCGGCGCCTTCTGCTATGCGCTGGCCATGGTCTCGATCCGGCGCCTCAGCCGCAGCGAGCCGGCGCCGACGATCGTGTTCTACTTCACGCTCTTCGCCGCCATCGTCGGCTTGGTAACCTGGCCCCTGGCGCCCCTGGCGCCGGGCTGGCTCGATCCCTGGGTGCGGCCGGACCTCGAGGGCTGGGCGGTCCTCGTCGGCATCGGCCTGATCGGCGGTACGGCCCAGTTGACGATGACCTACGCCTTCAAGCTGGCGCCGGTCGCCGTCATCGCGCCGTTCGAATATGGCGGCCTCCTCATCGCCGTGGTCTACGGCTTCGTGATCTGGAACGAGGTTCCGGACGTCTACATCCTGGCCGGCGCCGCCATCGTCGTCGCCAGCGGCCTCTACATCCTCTACCGCGAGGCGAAGCTCCGGCGCTCCGCCGCGCGGCCGGAGCCGCCGGTGTAGGTGTCGTTTAGGCTGACGGCTGGGACCGGCAGCGTGCGTCCTTCGACAAGCTCAGGATGAGGGCTTTTCTTCGTGCCATGAAGATTTCCCTCATCCTGAGCTTGTCGAAGGACGCACGGCGGTCATGCAAGCGGTATCTCAGGCGGCCGGGCCGGCGTGCCGTTCCCTGTAGGCCGCCTCGACGGCGTCCCAGATCCGCTCCTCCAGCCGGACGTTGTCGAAGCGGTTGATCTCCTGCAGGCCCGTGGGCGAGGTGACGTTGATCTCCGTCAGGTAGTTGCCGATCACGTCGATGCCGACGAAGATCAGCCCGCGCGATTTCAGCGACTGGCCGATGGCTTCGCAGATCTCGCGGTCCCGCACCGTCAGCTCCGCCTTCACCGCGGTGCCGCCGACATGCAGGTTCGAGCGCGCCTCGCCGGCGGCCGGCACGCGGTTGATGGCGCCGACAGCGACGCCGTCGACAAGGATGATGCGCTTGTCGCCCTCGCGCACCTCCGGGATGTAGCGCTGCACGATCACCGGTTCGCGATAGAGCTGGGTGAACAGCTCCAGCAGCGCATTGAGGTTCTCGTCGTTCTCGGTGATGTGGAAGACGCCGGCGCCGCCGTTGCCGAACAGCGGCTTGACGATGATGTCCCGGTGCCGCCGGCGGAAGTCGAGGATCTCGGCGCGGTCCGAGGTGATCAGCGTCGGCGGCATGACTCCCTCGAAATGCGTGACGAACAGCTTCTCCGGGGCGTTGCGGACATGCACGGGATCGTTCACCACCAGGGTCTGCGGATGCACCTGCTCCAGCAGGTGGGTGGCGGTGATGTAGGACATGTCGAAGGGCGGATCCTGGCGCATCAGCACGATGTCGAGTGTCGCCAGGTCGATCGTCTGCGGCGATCCGAGCGTGAAATGGTTGCCGCGCTCGCGCCGCACCTGCAGTGGACGGGCGATGGCGTAGACGCGCTGCTCGCGGAAGAAAAGCTGCCGCGGCAGGTAGTGGAACAGCGCATGGCCGCGCCGCTGCGCCTCCAGCGCCAGCACGAAGGTGCTGTCGGCGTCGATGTTGACGCTCTCGATGGGGTCCATCTGGATGGCGACGGCGAGGCTCATGGAATGTGGGTGCCTTTCGATCGGATGGCTGCTCAGTTGAGCCGCGATTTCATCTCCGCCAGCAGTTGCACGGCGCGGCCGTGGTCCGGGCCGCCGCGCGACAGCGTCGCCAGCCGCTCCAGCGCGGCGACGGCGGCGCGCAGGTTGCCGACCCGGCCATGCAGCACGCCGGCCTCGTGCCACAGGCCCGGATCGTCCGGCGCCAGCAGCAGCATGTGCCCGATCACCTCGACCGCCTCCGCCAGCTTGTCGTCGCGCAGCAGCCGCAGCTTGATGTTATTCTGCAGCCGCAGCAGCATCTGCCGGTTGCCGGCGGGCCGGCAGTGCTCGCGCCGCAACTCCGCGCTCTCCCCTTCCATGGATTTGATTAGCTCGCGCAGCTCGGCCGCGCTGCGGACGCGCCCGCCGTTGAACGGATCGATGACGATACCTCCCGTGCCGTTGCGCAGCCGCAACAGGAAGTGGCCGGGAAAATTGACCCCCTCGATCGGCCAGCCCTGCGCGCGGGCGGCATGGACGTAGAGGATGCTGAGGGCGATCGGCAGGCCGCGGCGGCGGTCGATCACGCTCATCAGGTTGGCGTTGCGCAGGTCGTTGTAGGTGTCGCGGTCGCCGGCATAGCCATGCGTCTCGAACAAGATCGTGTTGAGGATGCGGATCCGTTCGGCCGACTCCGGGGTTCCGGTCCTCCCGGCCGCCGTGGCGACGTCGGCCGTTAGCGTCTGCAGATGCGCCAGGTAGGGTGCGGCCGGTTTTTCCGGCCGGGCCAGCGCCGCAAGCGCCAGGGCGGCCGCGGCCAGATCGATCCCGGCGTCATCCGTCCGGCCGTAGCGGCGCAGCAGGTCCCGCGGGTCCTCGGGCGGCGCGGCATCCTGATTCATGCGCCGCATCCTGCCGCCGAATGACGCGGCCGGCAATCCTGGACCGGAGTCGTTAACCTCTACAGGAGCCGATCCAGCTGCCAGGCGCCGGCGATGTGGCGCGGCCAGCGGCCGGGGATCACCAGCATGACGTCGAAGCGGACCGAGCAGTCGGCATGCCGCGGGTTGCGGCCGAGATAGAGCCGGGCGGCGGCGATGATGCGGCCGCGCTGGCGCAGCGAGATCGCCTCGGCGGCGGCATCCGCCGTGTCGCGCGACTTGACCTCGATGATCGCCAGGATGCGACCGCGGCGGGCGACCACGTCGATCTCGCCGACCGGCGAGCGGTAGTCCTGGGCGAGGATGCGGTAGCCCTTGGCCCGCAGCCACCACAGCGCCAAGCATTCGCCGCGGCGTCCGCGATGGAAGGCGGCGCGGCGGCCCTCCGTGTCGCGGGGCGCATGGCGGGGACCGCTCACGTCCGCCCGCCCGCCAACGCCAGCGCCCGCGCATAGACCCGCCGCCGCGGCGCGCCGAGGCTCGCCGCCACGGCGGCGACGGCGTCGCGCAGGCTGGCCGTCTCCAGCGCCTCTCGCAAGGCCGCATCGACCGTCGCGTCATCGACCGCGGCCGGGGCGATCGGCGGCCCGACGACGATGACGATCTCGCCCTTGGGCGGCGGCACCGCCGCGTAGTGCGCCTGCAGGTCCGCCAGCGTCCCCCGGCGGACCTCTTCATGGAGCTTGGTCAGCTCGCGCGCGACGGCGGCGTCGCGGGGGCCGAGCGCTACCGCCATGTCGGCCAGCGTTTCGGCCAGCCGGCCCGCCGACTCGAAGACGATCAGCGTCGCCCGCACGCCGGCAAGCTCGCCCAGCTCGGCGCGTCGCGCCGCTTGGCGCGGCGGCAGGAATCCGGCGAACAGGAATCTGTCGGGCGGCAGGCCGGAGGTCACCAGCGCCACCATCGCCGCTGAGGCGCCGGGCACGGCGCTGATCGGAAGGCCGGAATCGATGGCGGCGCGCACCAGCTTGTAGCCGGGATCGGAGACGAGCGGCGTTCCCGCATCGGAGACCAGGGCGATGGTCTCGCCGCGCGCCAGCCGCGCCAGCAGGACCGGGCGCATGCGTGGCGCGTTGTGTTCGTGATAGGCGACGAGGGGCGTGGCGATGCCGTAGCGAGCCATCAGCGTTCCGGTCACCCGCGTATCCTCGCAGGCGATGACGTCGGCGCGGCGCAACACGTCGAGGGCGCGCAGGCCGATGTCGCCGGCATTGCCGATGGGCGTGGCGACGATGACGAGTCCCGCCGCCCGGCGTTCGTCCGGCGGTTTACTTGTCGAACGGTCGTCGCTACCTTTGTCCATGGACTCGCGGGGGGAGGACATCGCGCGTGCAGCAGCCGGTCCCGATGTTTGCGACTGTCGTTTTCTCGCCATTCTGCCGACAGCTCCGTGTGGCCGTCGTTCTCGCCCTCGCGCTGGTGTCGCTGACGGCCTGCCCATCATCGCGGGTCGCCCAGCCGCCGGCAACGGCGCAGCAGCCTGCCGTCCCCACCATGCCCCAGGGACAGATTCCCGATCGCATTCCCATCGAGGACCACATCAAGGTCGCGCTGCTGCTGCCGTTGAGCGGCGACCAGGCGGCACTCGGCGAATCGCTGCTGCGGGCGGCCCAGCTGGCCCTGTTCGAGGCGCCGGAAGCCGGCGTCGCCCTGATCGTGCGCGACACCGGCGCCAGCCCGGCGGCAGCGGCGCAGGCGGCCCAGGACGCCATCCACGAGGGCGCCGAGCTGGTGCTCGGCCCGGTGTTCGGCAGCTCGGTCACGGCGGTGGCGCCGGTGGCGCGGGCGGCGGGCGTCAACGTCGTCTCCTTCTCGACCGACCGCTCCGTCGCCCACCCCGGGGTCTTCGTGATGGGCATCCTGCCCGGCCTGCAGGTGCAGCGCGTCGTCGCCTATGCCGGCCGCCAGGGCCTGCAGCGGATCGCGGCCCTGCTGCCGCAGTCGCCCTACGGGCAGACGGTGAACGAAGCCCTGCAGACGGCGGCCCGCAGCGCCGGCGCGCAGGCCGTGCGCGTCGATTTCTACGATCCGCGGGCGCTCGACGCCTCGACGGCGGTCGGCCAGGCCGGCCAGTTCATCAGCGCCGGCGGCGCCGTCGATGCCCTGCTGGTGCCGGAGACCAGCGAGCGCTTGCACGGCATCACCAGCCAGTTCGCCAGCTTCGGCATCGACCCGACGCGGATCCGCCTGCTCGGCTCGACCCTGTGGGACGACGATCCGAACCTCGCCTACGATCCCATGCTCGTCGGCGGCTGGTACGCGGCGCCGGACCCGGGGGCGTGGCGCGATTTCCGCGACCGCTTCCGCGCGGCCTACGGCGTGGAGCCGCCGCGCCTCGCCACCATCGCCTATGATGCGACGCTGCTGGCGGTCCTGCTCGCCAGCGGACCCAACGGGCTGGATTTCAGCACCACGGCGCTCACCGATCCGGCCGGCTTCGCCGGCGTCGACGGCATCTTCCGCTTCAAGCCCGACGGCACGGTGGAGCGCGGCCTCGCCATCATGGAGGTGCGCGACGGTTTCGTCGATGTCCGCGAGCCGGCGCCGCTCAGCTTCGACCAGGTGATCTACTGAGCCGTCAGCAATCAGCAATCAGCGCCAATGGGCCAAGGTGCACGAGCTCAACAAGAGGCTCGTTGACGACTGACTGCTGAGGGCTGACGGCTACGCCAACAGTTCGCCGATCACCGCGTTCAGCCGCTGCCGGCCGGCCGGCGTCGTCCGCAGCCCGGCGTCGTCGAGGAGGAGAAATCCGCCGTCGATCAGGCGGTCGAGGCGCTGCCGCCCCACGGCCTCCTCGAGCGGCCGCCCGCACTCGGCGATGACGCGGCCGCGATCCACGCCCTCGCTCGTCCGCAGCCCCATCATCAGCAGCTCCGTCAGCCGCTCCTGCGGCGGCACGGGATCGCGCTGCCGGGTCGCGTGGCCCTGCGCGGCGACGGCGGTGAGCCAGGCTTCGGGGGCTCGGTGCTGGCGCGTGGCGATCTTCTCGCCCTCCAGCGTCAGGCGGCCATGGGCGCCGGGACCGATGCCGACATAGTCGCCATAGCGCCAGTAGGTCAGGTTGTGGCGGCATTCGCCGCCCGGCCGCGCGTGATTGGATATCTCGTAGGCCGGCAGGCCGGCGGCGCCCAGCACCGCCTGCGTCAGCTCGTACAGCGCCGCAGCGCTGTCCTCGTCCGGGATCCGCAGCGCGCCGCGGCGGAAGGCGGCGCCGAACGCCGTCTCCGGCTCGATGGTCAGATGGTAGACCGAGAGGTGATCGCCGGCGAGAGCGAGCGCTGCCGCGAGCTCGTCGCGCCACGCCGCGGCCGACTGGCCGGGCCGCACATAGATCAGGTCGAAGGAATAGCGCCGGAAGCTGCGCCGCGCGATGTCGATGGCGGCGCGGGCCTCGGCCGCGCTGTGGTGGCGGCCGAGGAAGCGCAGGTCGGCGTCGTTCAGGGCCTGCACGCCGAGCGAGACGCGGTTGACGCCGGCGGTCGCCAGCATCGCCAGCTTGGCCGCCTCGACCGAAGTCGGGTTGGCTTCCAGCGTGATCTCGATGTCGTCGGCGAAGCGCCAGCGGCTGGCCGCCCGGTCGATGATCGCGGCCACCGTTCCCGGTTCCATCAGCGAGGGCGTGCCGCCGCCGAAGAAGATGCTCGTCAGTCGGCGGCCGGACGTCTCCGCCGCATAGTGGTCGAGCTCCCGCAGCAGCGCGGCCCGCCATGCCGCGTGATCCACCCGGTCGCGCACATGACTGTTGAAATCGCAGTACGGGCACTTCGACAGGCAGAACGGCCAATGCACATAGAGGCCGAAGCCAGGTTCTGATGACGTCTCCCACGCCATCAGCATCTCTGCGTGCAGTGCCGGCCTGCGTCCTTCGACAGGCTCAGGATGAGGAGGAGTCTTCGTGGCACGAAGAACAGACCTCATCCTGAGCCTGTCGAAGGACGCACATCGTCAATCCCGGCGTGCAAAACACGCAGCCGTCAGCTGGCGGAAGGCGTCGGCGCGGTGGCTGATGGCGTGCTTGGCGCTTGGCTCCATTTCGCCGAAGGTCTGGCGATGGCCGTCCGGTACGAAAATGGGGTCATAGCCGAATCCCCGGTCGCCGCGCGGCGGCCACACCAGTGTTCCATCGACCCGGCCCTCGAAGGATTCGCAGTGCCCGTCGGGCCAGCACAAGGCCAGCACGGCGGTGAAATGGGCGCTGCGGTCCGCGGTCCCCTTCGCCCGCAGTTCGTCCTCGACCCGCTTCATGGCGACGGCAAAGTCCTTCGTCGGGCCGGCCCAGCGGGCGGAATAGATCCCGGGCGCGCCGCCGAGCGCGTCCACGACCAGCCCGGAATCGTCGGACAGCGCCGGCAGCCCAGCCGTGGCCGCCGCGGCCCGCGCCTTGAGCTCGGCGTTGGCGACGAACGTCGTTCCGGTCTCCTCCGGTTCCGGGAGATTCAGCACGGCGGCCGAGACGACCTCGATCTCATAAGGAGCCAGCAGTTCGGCGATCTCCCGCGCCTTGCCCGGATTGTGGCTGGCGATCAGCAGCTTGCGGCCATCGAAGCGGCGAGCGAGCGGCATAGCAGCGAGCGGCTTGACCATGACGAGGCACGGGTTCTCCGGAGACCATAAAGTGGGAAGCTCCATGAGTGGCCGAAAGCCCATGGCGCGGTAAAAACGCCGCGTGCGTTCGTATGGCTCGTAGTCGCACCTCGCGCTCAAGGTCTTTACCGACAGGAACTCCGCCCGCTGCTGCTGCAGGCGCGCCTCCGCCGCCGCCAGCAGAAGCCGGCCGATGCCCTGCCGATGCCGGTCGGGCCGGATCGCCATCGCGTGAATCTCCCAGGCCCCGGGCGCGTGGCGGGTCATCGACAGGAAGCCGACGATCTCCGTGCCGGTTCGAGCGACCAGCATCGGCCGGTCGGCGGCTTCCCGCACATATTGCTCGCGCGCCGCTTCGATGCCGAACCAGTCCGGCAGCGTGCGCAGGACGTCCGCGCAGATCGCCGATCGGCCGTGGCGCGCCTCCTCGATCGTGATCACGGAGAGCTCATCCGCAGCGTCAGCCGATGTCCAGCGCCTGCCGCTGCATGGCCACCAGCTGGGCGACGCCATGCCGGGCCAAGACCATCATGGCGTTGAAGGCCTCGGCGCTGAACGGTTCGCGCTCGGCCGTGCCCTGCACCTCGACGATGCCGCCGCGGCCGGTGAAGACGAAGTTGGCGTCGGCCTGGGCCGTGCTGTCCTCGCCATAATCGAGGTCGAGCACGGCCGCGCCGCCGACCAGGCCGCAGGAGACGGCGGCGACGTGGTCGGTCAGCGGCAGGGCTGCGATCGCGCCGGCCGTCTTCAGGCGCCGGAAGGCAAGATGCAGGGCGACGAAACCGCCGGTGATTGCCGCCGTGCGGGTGCCGCCGTCGGCCTGGAGGACGTCGCAGTCGATCTTGATCTGCCGCTCGCCGAAGCCGTCGAGCCGGGTGACCGCCCGCAGGGCGCGGCCGATCAGCCGCTGGATCTCGTGCGTGCGGCCGCCCTGGCCGCCGCGCGCCGCCTCGCGCTCGGTGCGCGTGCCGGTCGAGCGCGGCAGCATGCCGTATTCAGCCGTCACCCATCCGCGGCCGCTGTTGCGCAGGAACGGCGGCACCCGCTCCTCCACGCTGGCGGTGCACAGCACGTGGGTGTCGCCGAAGCAGGCGAGGCAGGAGCCTTCGGCATGCTTGTTGACGCCGGGCTCCAGACGGATCGGACGCAGCGCATCGGCGGCGCGGCCGGATGGTCGCATGGCGGGCCTCGCAGGGCTGGAAACGGTGCCGGCGACGCTAACCCGCGCGCTTCGGCCGGTCCAGCCCGGCGGGGGTGCTCCGGGGGCGGCGTTGACGCTCCCAGGGGGCGTCACTACATTCCACGCGCGTTCGCGGAATCGAGGATGGTGATGCCCGAAGGACAGCCGCGCGCCGGCCTCGCCGATCTCAACGAGCGGTCGCGCGAGATTCTGCGCCACATCGTCGACGCCTACATGGAATCCGGCGAGCCGGTCGGCTCGCGGACCATTTCGCGTCGGCTCAGCATGGCGCTGTCGCCGGCCACCATCCGCAACGTCATGGCCGACCTGGAGGAGGCCGGGCTGCTCTATGCGCCGCATACCTCGGCCGGCCGGCTGCCGACGGAGCGGGGACTGAGCCTGTTCGTCAGCGGCCTGCTGGAGCTCGGCGGCCTCAGCAAGGAAGAGCGCGAGACCATCGACGGGAAATGCGCGGCCGCGGGCCGCAGCGTCGCCGAGATGCTGGAGGAGGCCACCGCCCTGCTCTCGGGCCTCTCGCGCTGCGCCGGCCTGGTGACGGCGCCGAAGACCGAGCGCACGCTGAAGCATATCGAGTTCGTCCATCTCGGGCCGGGCCGCGCGCTCGTCGTCATGGTGACCGAGGACGGGCTGGTCGAGAACCGCATCATCGACGTGCCCATGGGGTTGCCGCCCTCCTCGCTGGTCGAGGCGACGAACTACATGACGGCAAGGCTGGTGGGACGCACCCTGAACGAGGCGCGCGCCGGCGTGCTCCATGAGCTGGATCAGCACCGCGCCGAGCTCGACGCCCTGACCTCGCGGGTGGTGGAGGCGGGCCTCGCCACCTGGGCCGGCGAGAAGAAGGGCGGCACGCTCATCATCCGCGGCCAGGCCAACCTGCTCGACGACATCACGGCGCTGGCCGATCTCGAGCGCATCCGGGCGCTGTTCGCCGCGCTCGAGACCAAGGAGGCGATGGTCCGCCTGCTCGATGCCGCCGACAGCGCGCAGGGCGTGCAGATCTTCATCGGCGCGCAGAACGAGCTGTTCGGGCTGGCCGGCTGCTCGATGATCGTCGCGCCCTACCGCAACGGCCGCGAGCAGATCATCGGCGCCGTCGGCGTCATCGGCCCGACGCGCATCAACTACGCCCGCATCATCCCCATGGTCGATTACACCGCCCAGGTGATCGGCCGGATCCTGGCGTGACGTCCATGGCCGCGCGAGACAAAGGTAAACACGACATGAGGGCAGACCGGATGACGGACACCGGCGACGATGAGCTGACTTCGCCGATCGTCGACAATGCCGGCGCGGCCGAAGCCGATCCTGCCGCGCGCATCCTCGAGCTGGAGCGCGCGCTGGCCGAGGCCAACGGCAAGGTCGCCGAGCTGAAGGACCAGGTGCTGCGCGCGCTGGCCGAGACCGAGAACGTGCGCCGGCGCGTGCAGCGGGACCGCGACGACGCCGTGAAGTACGCCGCCAGCGGCTTGGCCAAGGATCTGCTGCCCGTCGCCGACAATCTGCGCCGCGCCCTCGACGCCATCCCCAAGGAGGCGCTGGAGACGGACGAGGCGTTGCGCACGCTGGCGACCGGGGTGGAGATGACCGAGCGCCTGCTGCTCGCCGCGTTCGAGCGGCACCAGATCAAGCGCATCGAGGCCCAGGGCCAGAAGTTCGACAGCAACCTGCACCAGGCCATGTTCGAAATGCCGGGCACCGGCCTGCCCGCCGGGACGGTCGCGCAGGTGATGGAGGCCGGCTACACGATCCATGACCGCCTGCTGCGCCCGGCCCTGGTCGGCGTTGCCAAGGCCGAGCCGTCGTCCGGCAACGGCGCCGGGTCGACGACGAACGACGCGGGCGAACCGCAGGCCTAGGGCGACCGGTCCATCGCGCCAGCCGCGTTCATCGGCGCCGTTGATGCGGACTTTGGCGGCGGGCCGGCGGTTGCCCGGCGGGCGCCGCCGGGTCGGCGCGCCGGGCCAGGATGCGGAAGAGCGCCGCCAGGCCCAGCCCCATAACCGCAAGGACCGCGCCGCCCACGACCAGCGCGGTCATGTCGTACACGAAGAGGCCCAGCGCCACCAGGACGAGGCCGATGAGCAGGTCGCACAGCATGAGCAGCTGGATCGTGCGGCCGATGAATTCGCGGCCTGCCTGCGGATGGTGCCGATCGCTCATTGGTGCACCCTCGGGTTGTCCGCGGACCATAAGCGTGGACGTCATGGGCGGACAAGGCGGTCGACCTTGAATCTCGGCGCGGGACACGCGCGCCCTCGCCGCGGCCGCGATCGACTCGCGGCCGGCGCACGCGCCGTTGGGCTGCCGATCCGGCTACTCGTAGAGTCTGGTCACCATGAACAGGCCGACGCAGATCAGCGTCAGAACGGCACCGCCGGTGGCGAGGGCGGGAGACCCGAGCGACAGGCCCCCCAGGAAGGACACGCCCACACCGACGATGCCGCACAACGCGATCAGCATGCGGACCACCCCGTAGCGACCGAGGATCGGCTTCTCGAAGTTGCTGTAGTCGTCCATGTTCATGGCCAATCCTTTAGCAAAACTAGGGTTACCAATCGGTTAAGGGGATGGGCGCCGGCGCGGCCGGCATCGGGGCCGGAAACGGCCCGCGGCCGCGGAATCGGCGGTCGGCCGCAGGCTTGCGCGGCCCTCCCGCATGCCTATATATCCGCTAGCCGAAAGGCTTATCCGCAATTTCAGCCCGGCGGGCTCGCCGGGTTTGAGGACAGGGGTTCGGTCGGTGCTTCATGGTGAGGCCGGCCTTCGGAACTCGCTGAAAGGGTGAGGATGAAATGAGCAAGGTTATCGGTATCGACCTCGGCACGACTAATTCTTGCGTTGCCGTCATGGAAGGCAAGGACGCGAAGGTCATCGAGAACGCCGAGGGCGCGCGCACGACGCCGTCGCAGGTCGCGTTTACGGACTCGGGCGAACGGCTCGTGGGCCAGGCCGCCAAGCGTCAGGCCGTCACCAATCCGGAGAACACCTTCTTCGCCATCAAGCGCCTCATCGGCCGCCGCTACGACGATCCGATGACGACGAAGGACAAGGGCCTGGTGCCCTACAAGATCATCTCCGGCGACAACGGCGACGCCTGGGTCGAGTCCCACGGCAAGAAGTATTCCCCCTCGCAGATCAGCGCCTTCATCCTGCAGAAAATGAAGGAGACGGCCGAGAACTACCTCGGCGAGAAGGTGACCCAGGCGGTCATCACCGTCCCCGCCTACTTCAACGATTCACAGCGCCAGGCCACCAAGGACGCCGGCAAGATCGCCGGCCTCGAGGTGCTGCGCATCATCAACGAGCCGACGGCGGCCGCGCTCGCCTACGGCCTGGAGAAGAAGGGCAGCGGCACCATCGCGGTCTACGACCTCGGCGGCGGCACCTTCGACATCTCGATCCTGGAGATCGGCGACGGCGTGTTCGAGGTGAAGTCGACCAACGGCGACACCTTTCTCGGCGGCGAGGACTTCGACGCCCGCATCATCGACTACCTGGCCGACGAGTTCAAAAAGGAGCAGGGCATCGACCTGCGCAAGGACAAGCTCGCCCTCCAGCGCCTGAAGGAGGCGGCGGAGAAGGCCAAGATCGAGCTGTCGAGCGCGATGCAGACCGAGGTCAACCTGCCGTTCATCACGGCCGACCAGGCCGGCCCGAAGCACCTGAACATCAAGCTGACGCGCGCCAAGCTCGAGGCGCTGGTCGACGATCTCGTGCAGAAGACCGTCGAGCCCTGCCGCGCGGCGCTGAAGGATGCCGGTCTCAAGGCCTCCGAGATCAACGAGGTCATCCTGGTCGGCGGCATGACCCGCATGCCCAAGGTGATCGAGGCGGTGAAGCAGTTCTTCGGGCGCGAGCCGCATCGCGGCGTCAACCCGGACGAGGTGGTCGCCGTCGGCGCCGCCATCCAGGGCGGCGTGCTCAAGGGCGAGGTGAAGGACGTCCTGCTGCTCGACGTGACCCCGCTGTCGCTCGGCATCGAGACCCTGGGCGGCGTGTTCACCCGGCTGATCGACCGCAACACGACGATCCCGACGAAGAAGAGCCAGACCTTCTCCACCGCCGAGGACGGGCAGACCGCGGTCACCATCCGCGTCTTCCAGGGCGAGCGCGAGATGGCGGCCGACAACAAGCTGCTGGGGCAGTTCGACCTGCTCGGCATCCCGCCGGCGCCGCGCGGCGTGCCGCAGATCGAGGTCACCTTCGACATCGACGCCAACGGCATCGTCAACGTCCACGCCAAGGACAAGGCGACCGGCAAGGAGCAGCAGATCCGTATCCAGGCGTCCGGCGGCCTCAGCGACGCCGACATCCAGCGCATGGTCAAGGATGCCGAGGCGCACGCGGCCGAGGACAAGAAGCGCCGCGCCGTGGTGGAGGCGCGCAACCACGCCGACGCCCTGATCCACGAGACCGAGAAGCAGCTCAAGGAGCACGGCGACAAGCTCGCACCGGGCGACAGGCAGCTGATCGAGACCGCCGTGACCGAGCTGAAATCGGTGAAGGACGGCGACGACGCCGACGCCATCAAGGCCAAGACCGATGCGCTGGCGCAGGCCTCGTTCAAGCTCGGCGAGGCCGTATACAAGAGCCAGCAGGGCGCCGGCGACTCCGGCGCACCCGGCGCCGAGGGCGGCGACGGCGCGGACGGCGGCAAGGGCAAGGACGGCGTCGTCGACGCCGACTTCGAGGAAGTCGACGAGAACCGGAAAGGTGGAGCCGCATAGGATAGCGCGTAGCAATCAGCGGTCAGCAGTCAGCAAGGAAGGTTTGATATGCACTTTCACTCCAAGCTGATCGCTGACTGCTGATGGCTTAGCGCTGAACCATGGCCAAGCAAGATTATTACGAGTCCCTCGGCATCGCGCGCGGCGCCAACGCCGACGAGATCAAGAAGGCCTACCGCTCGCTGGCCATGAAGTTCCACCCCGACCGCAACCACGGCGACAAGTCGGCCGAGCAGAGGTTCAAGGAGATCAGCGAGGCCTACGAGATTCTGCGCGACGAGCAGAAGCGCGCGGCCTACGACCGCTATGGTCACGCCGCCTTTGAGAACGGCCATGCCGGAGCGCGCGGCTTCGGCGGCTTCGAGTTCACCGCCGGCGGCTTCGCCGATATCTTCGACGAGATGTTCGGCGAGTTCGTCGGCCGGGGCCGCGGCGGCCAGGCGCGCGGGCGTGGCGCCGATCTCCGCTACAACATGACGATCACGCTGCAGGAGGCGTTCGCCGGCAAGCAGACGACCATCCGCGTGCCGGGCTCCGCCGGCTGCGAGGCCTGCGGCGGCAGCGGCGGCGAGAAGGGCACCCAGCCGGTGACCTGCTCCACCTGCCGCGGCGCCGGCCGCCTCCGGGCCAGCCAGGGCTTCTTCACCGTCGAGCGCACCTGCCACGCCTGCGGCGGGGTCGGCAAGGTGATCGAGAAGCCCTGCAAGGGCTGCAACGGCAGCGGTCGCGTCCGCCAGGAGAAGAACCTGGCGGTCAACGTCCCCGCCGGCGTCGAGGACGGCACCCGCATCCGTCTTGCCGGCGAAGGCGAGGTCGGCATGCGCGGCGCCCCGCCCGGCGATCTCTATATCTTCCTGTCGGTTTCGCCGCACCCGCTGTTCAAGCGCGACGGCAACGATCTCCACTGCCGCGTGCCGCTGCCGATCACCACGGCGGCGCTCGGCGGCGCCATCGAGGTGCCGGGCATCGACGGCAGCCGCGTGCGCCTGACTGTCCCGGCCGGCGCCCAGAACGGCCAGCATTTCCGCCTGCGCCACAAGGGGATGAGCGTGCTCCGCTCGGAGGCGCGCGGCGATCTCTTCGTCGAACTGCAGGTGGAAACGCCGGTCAACCTCACCAAGCGCCAGCAGGAGCTGCTGCGCGAGTTCGAGGCCGCCGGCAAGGGCAAGTCCCACAGCCCGGCGTCCGAAGGCTTCTTCGCCAAGGTCCGCGAGTTCTTCGAGGACCTGAAGGAATAGCGCCCGCCCCGCCTACCGGGCGTAGTAAGCCGTCAGCGAGGTGCGGGCGATCCGCGTGCCGTTGAGCATGAAGCCGATCAACGCCGGGGAGGCATCGGCGGGCACCTCGAGCGTCTCGACGTTGAGCGCGTGGACGGTGAAGATGTACCGGTGCGCCGGATCGCCCGCCGGTGGACAGGCGCCGCCGTAGCCGGCCGTGCCGAAATCCGTCCGGCCCTGGACGGCGCCGGCCGGCAGCAGCGCGCCGCCGGGATCGCCGGCGCCCGTCGGCAGCCCGGTCGTGCCCGCCGGCAGGTTGATCACCACCCAATGCCACCAGCCCGAGCCGGTCGGCGCGTCGGGGTCGTAGACCGTGACCGCGAAGCTCTTGGTCTCGGCCGGCGCGCCGCTCCAGGCCAGGGCCGGCGAGCGGTTGGCGCCGGCGCAGCCGAAGCCGTTGAACACGTGGTCGGCCGGCAGATGGCCGCCGTTGGCGATATCGGCGCTGGAGACCGTGAAATCGGCGGCGCCGGCGGGCCGGGCCAGCAGGGCGAGTGTCGCCGCCAGCAGCATCGATCTTGCACGCATTTTCGACCTCCCATCGAACATGAGCCCGCATCGCACGCCGCAGCCGTGAGCAGCAGGCGGCGACGGGCAGATCCTGCATCGCCGAAGCCCGCGCCCTTCGCCTGCCGGCGGACGCCGCCAACAGTATCCGGCGCGCCGCCCGCGATGCGCAAGGCTCTCACATCTCCGGACCGGCATTGCCGCGGCGTTCTTGAAATCGCCCCGGACGGACGCTCTCTCGCCCGGTATCCCTTGGCGGTCCGATCCGGAGCGGCTACAGATAGGACCGCAACGGCACGTCGAGGACGGTGGTGACGCGACGCGCGGGCAATGACACGAGGAATTCCGGAATCAGGGCCTCGGCCCTGAAGGTGGGCATTGTCGGCTGCGCCGGCCGCATGGGCCAGATGCTCGTGCGGACGGTCGCCGCCAGCGACCGCTGTCTCGTGGTCGGCGGCAGCGAACGCTCCGGCGCCTCCGTCGTCGGCAAGGATCTCGGCCTCGTGGCCGGCATCGACGCCCTGGGCGTCAGCGTCACCGACGATGCAGCCGATCTCTTCGCCCATGCCGACGCCGTGCTGGAGTTCACCAGCCCGGCCGCCACCGTCCAGCATGCGGAGATGGCGGCCAAGAAGAAGAAGATCCATATCATCGGCACCACCGGCCTGGAGCCGGCGCAGATGACGGCGATCAATCGCGCCGCCAAGCAGACGGCGATCGTGCTGGCGCCCAATATGAGCCTCGGCGTCAATCTGCTGCTGCGCATGGTGGAGCAGGTGGCGCGCGCCCTCGATGCCGACTGGGATGTCGAGGTGTTGGAGATGCACCATCGCGCCAAGGTCGACGCTCCCTCGGGCACGGCGCTGGCGCTCGGCCATGCCGCGGCCGCCGGCCGCGACGTCGATTTGAACCAGGTGGCCAGGCGCGGGCGCGACGGCATCACCGGCGCGCGCCGTCGCGGCGACATCGGCTTCGCCGTCCTGCGCGGCGGGGATTCCGTCGGCGAGCATCGGGTGATCTTCGCCACCGACGGCGAGCGCGTCGAGCTCACCCACGTCGCCAGCAGCCGCGAGATCTATGCCCGCGGGGCGCTGCGCGCCGCGTTGTGGGCGCAGGGCCGCCCGCCCGGCCTCTACTCGATGGCGGACGTCCTGGGCCTGAACGGCTAGGATTTGGGGCGCCCCGCCGCCGCGCCGCGGCGCGGCCACAGGCGGACTGCCGCCAGCCCGCCGAGGATCAGGGCCAGTCCGCCGAAGGCCTGCGGCGACGGTCGCTCGCCGAGCAGCAGCACGCCCCAGAGGACGCCGAACAGCGGCACCAGGAAGTTGTTGAGCGAGGCGAAGCCGGCGCCGGCGCGCACCACCAGCCGGAACAGCAGCAGGTAGCCGCCGGCGGTGTTGACGATGCCGAGGCTGACCAGCGCCGCCAGCGACAGGGCCGACGGCGCGACATGCCAGGGCCGGTCGATGCCGAGGCTGACCGGCAGCGCGACGACCGCCGCGCAGAGCAGCGTGCCGGCGCCGATGACCTCCACCGGCATCGGCGGCAGCTGCCGGGCGACCAGACCGTTCACCGCATAGCACAGCGCGGCGGTCGCCACCGCGATCTGTCCCAGCAGCGCGCCATGCGCGCCGACCAGGGCGCCGGGACCGATCAGCACGGCGACGCCGGCCATGCCGAGGGCGACGCCGATCAGCTTGCCCGCGGTGACCGGCTCGTCGCGCACGAACGCCGGCGCCAGGATGATGGTGGCCAGCGGCACCGTCGACATGAGGATGGCCGTCAGGCCGCTGTCGATGCGGACCTCGCCCCAGTTGATCAGGATGAACGGGATGACGTTGCCGATCACCCCCATGACCGCCAGCAGCAGCCAGGCGCGTCGCGACCGCGGCCAGCACTGCCGGCGGGCGGCGACGATCGCGGCCAGCACGAGCGCGCCGACAAGGATGCGGCCGGCGGCGAGGGTGACCGGCGGGATGGTCGCAACCGCCAGCTTGATCAGCAGGAACGACGATCCCCAGACGGCGCCGAGCGCGACGAGCAGGCCGTAGTCTTGGCGGTTGGGTTGCATGGAAACCGTTTCCGCGGCGCCGTCGGCAGCCGCCGGCACGCCGTCAGCCGTCGGCCGGGCCTTGCCGCTGCAGCGCGCGGCGCAGGGCCTGCGCCAGATCGAAGCGCTCGGCAGCGGTCAGGAAGCTGCCGACGGCGAGCGAGCGGCCGTGCGAGCTCAGGACGAGCTGGCTGCCAT
This sequence comes from Dongiaceae bacterium, assembly GCA_050180895.1. Lineage (GTDB taxonomy): Bacteria > Pseudomonadota > Alphaproteobacteria > Dongiales > Dongiaceae > JBGPEQ01. The sequence goes on along the minus strand of JBFXDS010000006.1, from coordinate 18,987 downwards.
GTTCCGGCGGGTCGTCCATCGCGATGCGCAGCCAATAGGGCTGGAAGCTCCAGCTCTGTTTGCGGCCGCGCCGATCGTGGCGCTCGACGATCAACTCGTCGGGCAGCAGGCGGATGCGCTCGAACATGCGCGCGCTGCGGTAGTTCAGCTGGAACATGGCATAGAACAGCAGCACGTCGAGCCCGCAGAACCCGAAGATCGGCCAGGCGCCCCGCAAGGTGAAGGAGATGCCGAGGCCGATGTTCACGGCCGCCACGACGGCCATCAGGATGGCGAAGCCCGGCCGGCCCAGGCTGCGGTGCGGGGTCAGGACCGCATCGAACAGCACGGGTACGATCCGGCGGTCCGCACCGGCGGTCGGCGTCTGGGCGTCGGGGGTTGCCGTCACGCGCCGACTATAGGCACGCGCCCGCGGCGGGGCAAAGGCCGTTGCGGCCGGGGGCGCCGCCGCTAGACTGCCGCCATGCCGAAGCGCAAGGTCGACGCGGATGCGTTCTTTCGCCGTTTGGCCGCCGCGATGCCCAACCCGCGCGGCGAACTGGACTTTATCAACCCCTATACGCTCCTGGTGGCGGTCGTGCTCTCCGCCCAGGCGACCGACGTGAGCGTCAACAAGGCCACGGAGCCGCTGTTCAAGGTGGCGGATACGCCGCGGAAGATGCTGGCTCTGGGCGAGGCAAAGTTGCGGGAGCACATCCGCACCATCGGCCTCTACAACACCAAGGCGAAGAACATCATCCGGCTGTCGGAGATCCTGCTGCGCGAGCATGGCGGGCGGGTGCCGCAGGAGCGCGCCGCGCTGCAGGCGCTGCCGGGAGTCGGGCGCAAGACCGCCAACGTGGTCCTGAACGTCGCCTTCGGCCAGCCGACCATCGCCGTCGACACCCATATCTTCCGCCTCGGCAACCGCAGCGGGCTGGCGCCGGGCAAGACGCCGGACGCGGTCGAGCGGGCGCTGGAGCGCCGGGTGCCGGCGCAGTACAAGCTGCATGCCCACCACTGGCTGATCCTGCACGGTCGCTATGTCTGCAAGGCGCGCAAGCCCGCCTGCCTGGCCTGTATCGTGCGCGACCTCTGTGCCTACAAGGCGAAGACCGCCTAGCTCGTGGTCGGCTGATGCGTCGTCAGCACATCGCTGAGGCAGTTGTCGGTCGGCGCCGGCTCGGCCGCGGGCGTGCGCGCCTCGGTATAGGCGACGCGCGGGCCGCTCGCCTGGTCGTACAGCACGACATCGAGGACGCAGCCTGCCGTCCGGTATTGCCAGACCTCGGCCGGCGTCTCGCGGCGGATCAGGCCGGGCTCGCCCAGCAGCTTGCGCACGGCGCCGCGGTCCAGTCCCACGATCGCCGCCGAGCCCGGCGCGTCCCTCGGCGAAGCGGCCTGGCAGCCGGACAGCAGGGCCGCGAGCGCCATCGCCCCGCCCGCGGCGAGGGCCTGTCGTCGAATCCCGCAAGTCGCCGACCGCCTGCGGGCAACGCGGTTGCCGACAGTCATCGCCGACCTCGGACTTCTAGGCGGATGCGGCCCCGCGTCGGATCGATTCGAAGATGTGCAGCATGAAGGCGGTGGCGATGACGGGCGCGATCAGATTGAGCAACGGGACGGTCAACATCAGGGTGATGACCACCCCGGCCAGGAACACGCGCCAACGATTGCGCCGTCGTAGCTCACCCGCCTGTTTCATATCGAGGCGCCGCAGCGCCACGGTTTCATAATATTCGCGTCCGAGAAGATAGCCGTTCAGGGCGTAGAATACAATGAAGTTCAGCGGCGGGATGAAGATCCCAAGAAGATAGACGGGCAGGACAAGGAGATTCAGAAGTATCGCCACCAGCGCGAACTTGAGGCCGGCCCAGATGGCGGCCTGCACGGATTGCGCCCGCGGCGGTGCCAGGCCGGGATAGTGGCGGGCCTCGACCGCCTCCGCGACCGCTTCCAGAAACAAGCCGATCGTGGCGGAGACCGCGGCCGGGAACAGCAGCCAGAGCAGGACGGCGATGCCGACGCCGGAGCCGACCTCGAACAGCGTCTCCAGCCAGCCCCAGGAAAACAGGTCGAGCCGGGTGATGGCGAACCACAAGGCGATCCCCAGGAGCAGGAGGACGGCGAGCGCCAGGCCGACGCTGAGCAGCACCAGCCGCTGCAGGCGGGCATCGTCGAGCTGGCCGAGGGCCTTTGTCAGGGAATCGAGCAAGTCGGACCGGTTCCGGCGGGACCAGTGGCCTATGTAGCCATGCGGCCGGGCGGCCGCAAGGTGCCGCCGGCACAACCGCGGCTTGTATGGGCCCGACCGGCGGCTATACTCCGCCGCGCTTGCGCCGGCCGGCGGCGCCGCAAGGGATCGGGGCGATCGCAGCATGACGGACAGGGCCTTCGATGTCGTCGGCATCGGCAATGCGATCGTCGATATCCTCAGCCACGCCGACGAGGACTTTCTCGCGGCGCACGACCTGGCCAAGGGGGCGATGACGCTGATCGATGCCGAGCGCGCGAGCAGCCTCTACCGGACCATGGGGCCGGCCGTGGAATCTTCGGGCGGGTCGGCGGCCAATACCATCGCCGGCGTTGCCTCGCTCGGCGGGCGCGGCGCCTTCATCGGCAAGGTCAACAACGACCAGTTCGGCGGCGTCTTCCGCCACGATATCCGCGCCGCCGGCGTGACCTTCGAAACCGCGGCGTCGGAGGAGGGGCCGCCCACCGCACGCTGCCTGATCTTCGTCACCGACGACGCCCAGCGGACCATGCAGACCTATCTCGGCGCCTGTCTGGAGCTGGGGCCGGACGACGTCGATCCCGCGGTCATCTCCCATGCCAAGGTGACCTATCTCGAGGGCTATCTGTGGGACCCGCCGCGCGCCAAGGAGGCGTTCCTGAAGGCGGCGGAGATCGCCCGCCGGGCCGGCCGCAAGGTGGCCCTCACCCTGTCCGATCCGTTCTGCGTCGATCGCCACCGGGCCGAGTTCCAGGAGCTGGTGGAGAGGCATGTCGATATTCTCTTCGCCAACGAGAAGGAGATCTGCTCGCTCTGGCAGGTGGAGCATTTCGACGAGGCGCTGCAGACGACGCGCGGCAAATGCGAGGTGGCGGCGCTGACGCGCAGTGCCCAGGGCTCCATCGTCGTCGCTGAGGACGAGCTGCATGTGGTCGACGCCGCGCCGGTGGCGCATGTCATCGACACGACCGGCGCCGGCGACCTCTATGCCGCCGGCTTCCTCTACGGCTATACCAATGGCCGCACGCTCTATGATTGCGCCCGCATCGGCGCCATCGCCGCGGCCGAGGTGATCAGCCATTTCGGCGCCCGGCCGCAAACGCCCCTGACCGAGCTGCTGCTGGCGGAGCTGCGGTAGCGATCCTATTTGTCTTGATGGAAGTCCCGATACGTTGCATGTCCGCCGTGCGTCCTTCGACAGGCTCAGGATGAGGAAAAATCTTGGTGGCACGAGGAAAGCCCTCATCCTGAGCCTGTCGAAGGACGCATAATGTTGATCCGAGTCTCCTACCGGAGACGGACGAAGTAATTGGTTGGCTTTCAACGAACCGAGGATGACCTGAACGCGGGAAACTCTACGAGAGCATGCAGTTCCACAACTTCGCCATCATCGCCCATGTCGACCACGGCAAGACCACGCTGGTCGACCAGCTGCTGCGGCAGAGCGGAACGTTCCGCGCCAACCAGCAGGTGATGGAGCGCGCCATGGACTCGAACGACATCGAGCGCGAGCGCGGCATTACCATCCTGGCGAAATGCACCTCCGTGGCCTGGAAGGGCCATCGGCTCAACATCGTCGACACGCCGGGCCACGCCGATTTCGGCGGCGAGGTCGAGCGCATCCTCAGCATGGTCGACGGCGCCGTCGTGCTGGTCGATGCCGCTGAAGGGCCGATGCCGCAGACGAAGTTCGTCACCATGAAGGCGCTCGCCCTCGGCCTCAAGCCGATCGTCGTCATCAACAAGGTCGACCGTCCCGATGCCCGCCCGACCGAGGTCCACAACATGGTCTTCGACCTCTTCGCGGCCATCGGCGCCAACGACGAGCAGCTCGATTTCCCGACCCTCTTCGCCTCCTCGAAGCAGGGCTGGGCCGCCGCCCATCTCGACGACGAGCGCAAGGACCTGTCGCCGCTCTTCGACCTCATCGTCCGCCACGTGCCGCCGGCGACCGGCGATCCGGACGCGCCCTTCGCGATGCTGGCGACGACGCTGGAGTACGATTCCTATCTCGGCCGCGTCCTGACCGGCCGCATCCACGCTGGCACGGCCAAGCTCAACATGCACGTCCGCTCGATGAGCCCGGAGGGCCGCGTCATCGAGCATGCGCGCCTGACCAAGCTGCTCGCCTTCCGCGGGCTGGAACGCGTGGCGATCGAGGAGGCCACGGCCGGCGACATCATCGCCATCGCCGGCCTGACCGAGACGACCGTGGCTGACACCATCGCCGACCACACCGTGGCGGCGCCGATCCCGGCCATGGCCATCGATCCGCCGACCCTCGCCATGACCTTTTCCGTCAACGATTCGCCGCTCGCCGGCAAGGAGGGCGACAAGGTCACCAGCCGCATGATCCGCGCCCGCCTGCAACGCGAGGTCGAGGGCAACGTCGCCATCCGCCTGCGCGAGGCGGAGGGCAAGGACGCGTTCGAGGTGGCCGGCCGCGGGGAGCTGCAGCTGGCGGTGTTGGTGGAGACCATGCGGCGCGAGGGCTACGAGCTCTCCATCGGCCGGCCGCGCGTGATCTTCCGCACCGATGCGGCCACCGGCCAGCGCCAGGAGCCGATCGAGGAGGTGCAGGTCGACGTCGATGACGAGTTCGCCGGCGTCGTCATCGAAAAGATCGGCGAGCGTCGCGGCGAGCTCGCGGACATGCGCCCCTCCGGCGGCGGCAAGACCCGCCTCGTCTTCCATGTGCCGACCCGCGGCCTCATCGGTTACCACGGCGAGTTCCTCACGGACACCCGCGGCACCGGCATCATGAGCCGGCTGTTCCACGGCTACGCGCCCTACAAGGGGCCGATCGAGGGTCGCAGCAATGGCGTGCTGATCTCCAATTCCGGCGGTAGCGCCGTCGCCTACGCCCTCTGGTACCTGGAGGAGCGCGGCCCCCTCTTCATCGATCCGGGCACGCAGGTGTATGAAGGCATGATCATCGGCGAGCACAGCCGCGGCAACGACCTCGAGGTCAATCCGCTGAGGACCAAGCAGCTCACCAACATCCGCACGACGTCGAAGGACGAGGCCATCCGCCTGACGCCGCCGCGCCTGATGACGCTCGAGCGCGCCATCGCCTACGTCGCCGACGACGAGCTGGTGGAGGTCACCCCCAAGAGCGTCCGCCTGCGCAAGAAGCTGCTGAACCCGCACGACCGCAAGCGCGCCGAGCGCGCGGCGGAGGCCGAGGCGGGGTGAGGCGGCGATGACGAGCGCCGGCAGGGCCAGGGATTGGTACGGCGCGATCGAGGTCTATCTCAACCGCCGCATCCTGTTCGTGCTGCTGATGGGGGTGGCGAGTGGCCTGCCCCTCCTGCTGACGCTCTCGACGCTCTCCTATTGGCTCTCCAAGGTCGGCGTCGACAAGACGACGATCGGGCTGTTCGCCCTGGTCGGCATTCCCTACAGCTTCAAGTTCGCCTGGGCGTCGATCATCGATCAGGTTCGCCTGCCGATCCTGACGACGCTCCTGGGCCGCCGGCGCAGCTGGCTAGTGCTGATCCAGGCGTTCCTCGCCGGCGCGATCTTCCTGATGGGCATGACCGACCCGACGGTGGCGCCGCTCACGGTGGCCGCCGCCGCCGTCGCCGTCGCCTTCTTCTCGGCCAGCCAGGATATCGTCATCGATGCCTATCGCATCGATATCCTGCGCGAAGAGGAACAGGGCGCCGGCGCGGCGGTGACGCAGGCCGGCTATCGCATCGGTCTGTTGATCGCCGGCGCCGGCGCCATCGCGCTTGCCGATTTCATCGGCTGGCAGGCGATCTTCGGGATGCTGGCGGCAATTATCGTGGCGTGCATGGTTGTGACCGTCCTCGCGCCGGAGCCGCCCGAACCTCCATCGAATGCAAGAGCGTCGCAATCTCGCGACCGGATCGCCGCGTTCCTGGAGTGGTCCAAGACGGCGGTGATCGATCCGTTCGCCGATTTCATGAAGCATCGGGGCTGGCTGATCATCCTGGCGTTCGTCCTGCTCTACAAGTTCGGCGACGCGATCGGCGGCGTCATGGCGAATCCGTTCTACAACGAGCTCGGCTTCACCGGCGTCGAGATCGCCAGCATCACCAAGGTGTTCGGCATCCTCGCCACGATCGTCGGCGCCTTCGCCGGCGGCGCGCTCGTGGCGCGATTGGGACTCTTCAAGGCGCTCGTCATCGGCGGCATTCTCCAGGCCGCGACCAACCTGCTGTTCGCGCTTCTGGCCGCGACCGGCAAGGACTTGACTCTATTGACCGTTGCCATCGGTGCCGACAACTTCACCGGCGGGCTCGGCTCGGCGGCCTTCGTCGCCTACCTGTCCAGCCTGTGCAACCGCGCCTTTACCGCCACGCAATACGCGCTGCTGACGTCGTTGATGGCCGCCGGCCGCACGATCCTGTCGTCGGGCGGCGGCTGGCTTGCCGATCACACGGATTGGACGAGCTTCTTCGTTCTCACCACATTCCTGGCCGTGCCCGGCCTGCTGCTGCTGTTCTGGCTGAGCCGCCTCTACCCGACGCCGGCGCGTGCGGCGTCGGCCGAATAGGCGTAGCATCGGTCCAGCATTGCCGCGCTTCTGGACGAGGCTGCCATGGACGTCACCAAGATCCCCGTCGGTCGCAACCCGCCATGGGACCTGAACGCGATCATCGAGATCCCGCTGGGCGGCGAGCCGGTGAAGTACGAGCTCGACAAGGAATCGGGCGCGCTGTTCGTCGATCGCTTCCTCTACACGGCCATGACCTATCCGGCCAACTACGGCTTCATCCCGCACACCCTGTCGGAAGACGGCGATCCCTGCGACATCATGGTGGTCGGGCCGACGCGGGTGGTGCCGGGCGTCGTCATCCGCTCGCGTCCGATCGGCGCGCTGCTGATGGAGGACGACAAGGGTCTCGACGAGAAGATCCTGGCGGTGCCGGTCGACGATCTACACCCGTTCTACAGCGGCATCGTGTCCTATCGCCAGCTGCCGGACATCCTGACCGAGCAGATCGCCCACTTCTTCACCCACTACAAGGACCTGGAGAAGGGTAAGTGGGCCAAGGTCGGACGCTGGGCCGAGGCCGAGGAGGCGACCAAGATGATCACCGAGGCGATCGCGCGGGCGAACGCGAAATGAGCGACCTCGGGTCCCGCATGACGATCGCCGAGGGCGACATCACCAGGCTCGATGTCGATGTCGTCGTCAACGCGGCCAACGACCGCCTGGCGCCGGGCGGTGGGGTCTGCGGCGCCATCCACCGCGCGGCCGGGCCAGAGCTCGCCGAGGCCTGCCGCCGGATCGGCGGCTGCCCCACCGGCGAGGCCCGCCTCACGCCGGGCTTCAAGCTGCAGGCCAAATACGTGATTCACGCCGTCGGCCCAGTCTGGAACGGCGGACAGGCGAACGAGGATGCGCTGCTGGCCTCCGCCTATCGTCACAGCCTCGAGCTGGCGCGCGAACACGGGGCCGCGTCGATCGCCTTCCCGGCAATCTCCACCGGCATCTACGGCTTCCCACTCGCCCGCGCGACCGGCATCGCCGTCAAGACCGTCGCCGACTTCCTGCGCGCGAACGACGCGCCCGCGCGAGTCGTGTTCTCCTGCTTTGGCGCGGACGTGGCTGACGCGTACCACAAGTCGCTGGCGGACATCGGGTAACAACGGCTCTGCGCCGTTGCCGTGAACCTGCGGTGATGGTCGGCTGGCAATTTGGCGCTTTATGTGCTACGTTTGTAGTACAAATGGAGATCCAGATGCCGAAGACCGTGACCCTACGGGACGCAAACCAGAACTTCTCGGAGTACGTGCGCCAGGTAGAGGCGGGCGAGGTGATCGTCGTCACCCGCCGCGGAAAGCCGGTCGTCAAGCTGTCGCCCGTCTCCGGCAGGCGCGTGTTGACACCCGAGCAGCAAGCGGCACGTCGCCGGGCGCTTGTACGAATGAAGAAGGGTTGGCCGCTCGGGATTGGCAAGCTCGACCGCGATTCGCTTTATGACCGCTGAGCGGTTCACGCTCGATTCCAACATCCTCGTATACGCGACCGACAGCCTGTCAGCGGCACGCCACCGGTTGGCGGTGTCCCTCGTCGACCGAGCGACGACGGTTGACTGTGTCCTGACGCTGCAATCGCTTGGCGAATTCTATCACGCCGTGACGCGGAAGGGGATCGCTCCCAAGCGGGCCGCCGCAAGACAGGTTCACGACTGGATGGGAGCGTTCGAGACTTTCGGGGTGACGGCGACTGCCATGGCGTTCGCTGTGGATGCCGCAGCCAGCGGTCTGCTTTCGTTTTGGGATGCCGTTCTCGTTGCCACTGCCGAAGAAGCGGGTTGCTCCCTCATCCTCAGCGAAGACATGCACGACGGTCTGAAGCTGGGTGGCGTGACGATTCGCAACCCGTTTGCCGGAGCGGGGTTTGCGTCGGACATCCGCGCCTTGATCGGCCTCGATCCGTAGGCCGGGCTCGGCGCTACGCCTCCCGGTCCAGCGAGTATCCGGCCGAGCGCACCGTGCGGATCAGGTCGATCTCGTCGCTCTTGTTGATCGCCTTGCGCAGGCGGCGGATGTGCACGTCGACGGTGCGCGGCTCGACATAGACGTCCTGGCCCCACACCATGTCGAGAAGCTGCTCGCGGCTGAACACCCGCCCCTGGTGCTCCATCAGGTAGCGCAGCAGGCGGAACTCGGTCGGACCCAGGTGGATGTCGCGGCCGCGCCGGCGCACGCGGTGGGCGGCGAGGTCCATGGTCAGGTCCTCGAACTGCAGCGACTCGCCGTTGGTCGCCGGGCGCGAGCGGCGCAGCGCGGCGCGGATGCGGGCGATCAGCTCCGATGGGCTGAACGGCTTGGTCACGTAGTCGTCGGCGCCGCTGTCGAGGCCGCGCAGCTTGTCGCCCTCCTCGCCGCGCGCGGTCAGCATGATGATCGGCACGTTGCGCGTCTCCGGGCTGCGCCGCAGCTGGCGGCAGACCTCGAGGCCCGAGAGCAGCGGCAGCATCCAGTCAAGCAGCACCAGGTCGGGCTTCTGCTCGCGCGCCATCAGCAGCGCCTCCTCGCCGTCGCGCGCCTCGGCGACGCGGAAGCCCTCGCGGTCCAGGTTGTATCGCAGGAGCGTGACCAGTGCGGCCTCGTCCTCGACGACAAGGATCAAGGGTGTCACCTCTGAACCCTCCTCAGATCGGCTCGGCTCCGACGGCCGGCGCGGTCGGCACGACCGTGAAGCTGGTCTGATCGCCCTTCGGCCGCGCCTGGTCGAGCGGGCGGCCGTGAACGAGGAAATGCACGTCCTCCGCCACGTTGGTGGCGTGGTCGCCCATGCGCTCGATGTTCTTGGCGATGAACAGCAGATGGATGCTTGACCCGATGTTGCGCTGATCTTCCATCATGTAGGTCAGGAGCTCGCGGAACAGGCTGGTGTACATCTCGTCCACCTCCTCGTCGCGCTGCCAAACCATCACCGCCTTGGCGGCGTCCTGTTCGACATAGGCGTCGAGGACGTCCTTGATGCTTTGCTGCACGAGGCGGGCCATGCGCGGGATGGCGTAGACGGGTTTCACGGCCGGCACCTGGGACAGGGCGATCGCCCGCTTGGCGACATTGGCGGCATAGTCGCCGATGCGCTCCAGATCGCTGGAGATCTTGAGCGCCGAGACGATCTGGCGCAAGTCGACGGCCATCGGCTGGCGCAGCGCCAGCAGGCGGATCACCATATTGCCCAGCTGCTGCTCCAGGTCGTCGATGCGGGCATCCTCGCGCACCACCTTGGCGGCGGCCTCGGCGTCACGCTTGACCAGGGCGTCGACGGCGGCCTGCAGCTGCGCTTCGACCAGGCCGCCCATCTGCGCGACCGTCTGCCGCAGCTTCTGCAGTTCCTCGTCGAAGGACTTGACGATGTGTTGCGTTTCGACCGGCATGAAATCTCCTATCGCTGCCAACCTTCACCCGATTGAGTAAACGGAGAACACAACCGAGTCCGTTTGCGCATCATGGCGCCCTATCCGAACCGTCCGGTGATGTAGCCCTGGGTGCGCTCGTCCCGCGGGCTGGTGAAGATTTGCTCGGTATCGCCCTGCTCGACCAGGATGCCGAGATGGAAGAACGCGGTGCGCTGCGACACGCGCGCCGCCTGCTGCATCGAGTGGGTGACGATGATGATGGTGAAGTTTTCCCGCAGCTCGTCGATCAGCTCCTCGATCTTGGCGGTGGCGATCGGGTCGAGCGCCGAGCAGGGCTCGTCCATCAGGATCACCTCGGGGTTGATGGCGATGGCGCGGGCGATGCAGAGGCGCTGCTGCTGCCCGCCGGAGAGGCCGGTGCCCGGCTGCTGCAGCCGATCCTTCACCTCGCTCCACAGGCCGGCCTTCTCCAGGCTTGTCTGCACGACCTCCTCCAACTCCGATTTGCTGGCGCCGATGCCGTGGATGCGCGGGCCGTAGGCGATGTTGTCGAAGATCGATTTCGGGAACGGGTTGGGCTTCTGGAAGACCATGCCGACGCGCGCGCGCAGCTGCACCACGTCGAGGCTGCGGTCGTAGATATCCTGGCCGTCGATCTTGATCGAGCCGGTGACGCGGCAGCCTTCGATCACGTCGTTCATCCGGTTCAGACAGCGCAGGAAGGTCGATTTTCCGCAGCCGGAGGGGCCGATGAAGGCGGTCACCTCGCGCGGCCGGATGTCGATGTCGACGTGCTTCAGGGCGTGCTTGTCGCCGTAATAGACGTTGGCGTCGCGTGCCGCGATCTTCACGCCGGAGTCCGCCACCGGCCGCGGGGCCGCCGCGTCCGGCAGCGCTACTGCTATTGACATGCTTACCTCCTCACCAACGTCGTTCGAACCGCCGCCGCAGCAGCACGGCCAATCCGTTCATCGCCATCAGCACCGCCAGCAGCACCATGATCGCGGCGCTCGTGCGCTCGACGAAGGCGCGCTCGGGGCTGTCGGCCCAGATGTAGATCTGCACAGGCAGCACCGTGGCCGCGTCGGTCAGGCCGTGCGGGATGTCGACGATGAAGGCGACCATGCCGATCATCAGCAGCGGCGCCGTCTCGCCGAGCGCATGCGCCATGCCGATGATGGTGCCGGTCAGCACCCCCGGCATGGCCAGCGGCAGCACGTGATGGAACACGACCTGCAGCGGCGAGGCGCCGACGCCCAGCGCCGCCTCGCGGATCGAGGGCGGCACAGCCTTGAGCGCGCTGCGCCCCGCGATGATGATGGTCGGCAGCACGATCAGCGCCAGCACCATGCCGCCCACCATCGGCGCCGAGCGCGGAAGTCCGAAGAAGCCGAGAAACACCGCCAGGCCGAGCAGGCCGAAGACGATCGACGGCACCGCCGCCAGGTTGTTGATGTTCACCTCGATCAAGTCGGTCCAGCGGTTCTTCGGCGCGAACTCCTCGAGATAGATCGCCGTGGCGATGCCGAGCGGCAGGGTCATCGCCAGGGTCACCAGCATGGTCAGCACGGTGCCGACCACGGCGCCCCATACGCCCGCCTGCTCCGGTTCGCGGCTGTCGCCGGCCGTGACGAAGGCCCAGTTGAAGGCGCTGCGAACGCGCCCGTCGTTCGCGAGGGCGTCGAACCAGGCGATCTGCTTGTCGTTGAGCTGCCGTTCGCTCTCGCCGACGTCGCGCGGGATATAGCCCTTGTTGAGCATGTCGAAATTGTCGTCGGCCGACAGCCAGACGGTCGCCGTGGTGCCGATCAGGGCCGGGTCGTCGACGACTCTGTCGCGCAGGACAAACGGCGCGCCGGAGCTGGCGAGATCGTTCAGAGCCCGCCGATCCTGGCGGCTCTCGGCCTCGGGAAAGCGCGTCTGCAGCGCGGTCCGGATCAGCCGCGCATAGTCGGCGCCGGCGATGGCCGCCGGCTCCCGCGTGCCCGCCGGATCGATGACCGCCGGATCGAAATGGATGTCCAGCCCGATCTCCGTCTGCAGGAAGGCGGAGTAGCCCTTGCTGATGATGCTGCCGAGCAGCAGGCCCAGCATCAGCACCGCGAGAGCGATCGCGGCCAAGCCGTACAGGCGGAACCGGCGTTCGGCCGCGTAGCGGCGGCGCAGCCGCGCTTCCGACAGGTCGGGTCGGCGGATCGGGACGCTGAGGGTCAAGGCTTCAGTCATATTTCTCTCTGTATCTGCGGACGATGCCGAGAGCGACGACGTTGAGCGCCAAGGTGACGCAGAACAGCACCAACCCGAGGGCAAAGGCCGAGAGGGTCTTGGCGCTGTCGAACTCCTGGTCGCCGACCAGGAGCGTAGCGATCTGCACGGTGACCGTGCTCACCGCCTCCAGCGGATTGCCCGTCAGGTTCGCCGTCAGGCCCGCTGCCATGACCACGATCATGGTCTCGCCGATGGCGCGCGAGATGGCGAGCAGCACGGCGCCGACGATGCCCGGCAGGGCCGCGGGAATCACGACCTGACGGATCGTTTCCGACTTGGTGGCGCCGAGCGCGAAGGCGCCGTCGCGCAGGCTCTGCGGCACCGCGTTCATCACGTCGTCCGACAGCGACGAGACGAACGGCACGATCATGATGCCCATGACCACGCCGGCCGCCAGCGCGCTCTCGGAGGCGACGTCGAGCCCGATCGACTGGCCGGCGTTGCGGATGAAGGGGGCGACGGTCAGGGCGGCGAAGAAGCCGTAGACCACGGTCGGGATGCCGGCCAGCACCTCCAGCGCCGGCTTGGCCAGGGCGCGCAGGCGCGGGCTGGCATAGTCCGCCATGTACACCGCCGACATCAGGCCGATCGGCACCGCCACCAGCATGGCGATGGCGGTGATGAGCAACGTGCCGGTGAACAGCGGCACTGCGCCGAAGGCGCCGGAGCTGCCCACCTGGTCGGCGCGGATCGCCGTCTGCGGGCTCCATTGCAGGCCGAAGAGGAACTCGAGGACCGATACCTGCGCGAAGAAGCGCAGCGATTCGAACAGCAGCGAGAGCACGATGCCGACCGTCGTGATCACCGAGATCGTCGACAGGATGATCATCAGGACGAGGATGGTCCGCTCCACCGCGTTGCGCGCCCGGAATGTCGGGGCGATCGCGCGCCGCCCCCACAGCAGGCCGGCGAGTCCCACCGCGGCGGCGGCGGCGGCCAAGCCGACGGCGCCGATCTGCCGCCAGGCGATCAGGCGCTCGGCCGCCGCGAGCTTCACCGGATCGGTCGCGCCGCCGACGGCGCCGCGGTCGGCCAGATTCCGGATGTCGTTGAGGATCAGCCCCAACTCGTTGGCCGGCTTGGCGGCCAGTTCCGGCGGCAGATCGGCGACGATCAGCGCCCGCAGGATGTGCGGTTCCAGGATCAACCACAGGACCAGCAGCACGAGACTCGGCAGCGCGCACCACAGCGCCACATGCATCCCGTGATAGGACGGCAGCGAGTGCAGCCGCTGCCGCCGGCCGCCGACGACGGCGACGGCGCGCTGGCGTCCCATCGAATAGGCGATGGCCGTCAGCAGCAGCAGCCCGCCGATGGTGATCGTCTGCGCCAAGCCGGCCCAGCTTCCGCCCGGCGGGTTGCCGACGGTCGTCGTCGCCATCGCCGTGACCGTCGGCGCGGCGGCGACGGCCGCAACGCCGCCCATCGGTTGCAGCGCCACGGCGGCGGGAACGAGTTGCGCCCGCTCGGCCGCGCTCAGCGGGATAAGGCCCTTGGCGGCGAGATAGCCGCCCTCGCCGCTCGCCGCCTCGCTCATGAACGCGCCGACGAATTCCTTGATGCCCGGCACCAGCCCGACATGGGCGTTCTTGACGTAGAAGTAGAGCGAGCGCGACACCGCGTACTGGCCGGAGGCGATGGCCTCGAAGGTCGGCGCCACGCCGTCGACGCGGCTGCCCTGCAGCTTGTCGGCGTTCTGCTGCAGGAAGCTGAAGCCGAAGATGCCGAGTGCCGTCGGGTTGGCCTCCAGTTTCTGCACGATCAGGTTGTCGTTCTCGCCGGCTTCGACATAGGCGCCGTCCTCGCGCACCGTCTGGCAGGCGGCCTTGCGGGCATCGGCGTCGGCGATCGCCGCGATTTCGGCGAACGGCGCGCAGCCCTTGTCCATCACCAGTTCGGCGAAGGCATCGCGCGTGCCGGAGGTCGGCGGCGGCCCCAGCACCTCGATTCTCTCGGCCGGCAGCGCGGGGTCGATCTCCTGCCAGGTGCGGTAGGGATTGGCCGTCGGCCTGCCCTCGACCGGCACCGTCTTTGCCAAGGCGAGCCAGATCTGCCCGACCGTGAGCGTATAGGCCGGCCCCGCCTTGGAGTTGGCGAGGACGACGCCGTCATAGCCGATCTTCACCTCGGTGATCGCGGTGACGCCGTGCTGGCGGCAGCTCTCGAGCTCGGATTCCTTTATCGGGCGCGAGGCGTTGGCGATGTCCGGGCGGTCGAGCTCGATGCCGGCGCAGAACAGCTTCAGTCCGCCGCCGGTGCCGGTCGCCTCGACGACGGGTGTCTTGACGGCCGCCGTCCGGCTGAATTGCTCCGCCACCGCGGTGGCGAAGGGGAAGACCGTGCTGGAGCCGACGATGCGGATCTCCTCGCGGGCGTCCGCCGGGGCGGCGGACATCGCCGTCGCCAGGGCGGCGAGCATCAGGGCGCGGACGCAGCCCGCCGCAGCGAGTCCGCGGCGCGGGCGGTGTCCGTCGGCGGCGCTGTCGTGGGGTCGGAACGTGTCCAATGCCAGCCTCCCGCCGTTTCTTATTACGACATTGATGTTACAATTTTATGACACAAGCGCCGGTATCCTGGCTTTCCGGCCCGGCGAAGGAAGCCGCCGGAGCGGCGGTCTGGGTTCGAGATCCCGAAGCCGCCCCGGCAGTCAGGGCCAGGATCAGTTGGTCAGCGGCTGCAGGGCCAGCGCCTGCTGCATCACCGTCTCGCGCTCGCCGGCCGGCAGCGGGATCAGGCCCTTGTCGGCAAGGTAACCCTCCTCGCCGGAGGCCTTGTCGCTGACGAACTCGGCGACGAACTCCTTGATGCCCGGGATGACCTCGACATGGGCGTTCTTGACGTAGAAGAAGAGCGACCGCGACACCTCGTAGGACGCGTCGGCGATCGTCTCGAAGGTCGGCGTCACGCCGTCCATCGCGCTGCCCTGGATCTTGTCGGCGTTCTGGTCGAGGAAGCTGAAGCCGAAGATTCCGACCGCAGCCGGATTGGCCTCCAGCTTCTGCACGATCAGGTTGTCGTTCTCGCCGGCCTCGACATAGGCGCCGTCCTCGCGGATGCTCTGGCAGACCGCCTGCTTGGCGTCGCCTTCGAGCGCCTTGACCTCGGCGAACTCGCCGCACGCCTTGTCGAGGACGAGCTCGACGAACGCGTCGCGCGTGCCGGAGGTCGGCGGCGGCCCCAGCACCTCGATCTTGTCGGCGGGCAGCGACGGATTGACGTCGGCCCAGGTCCGATAGGGGTTCGCGACGAGCTTGCCGTCGACCGGCACCTCCTTGGCCAGCGCCAGCCACACGTCCTTCACCGTCAGCGCGAGCGGCGCGTGCGCCTTGGAATTGGCCAGCACGATGCCGTCATAGCCGATCTTCACCTCGGTGATCGCGGTGACGCCGTTCTTGGCGCAGTCCGCGATCTCCGACTCCTTGATCGCGCGCGAGGCATTGGTGATGTCCGGATGGTCGACGCCGACGCCGGCGCAGAACAGCTTGAAGCCGCCGCCGGTGCCGGTCGACTCGACGACGGGCGTCTTGAACGAGCCGGCCTTGCCGAACTGCTCGGCGACGGCGGTGGAAAACGGAAACACGGTGCTCGACCCGACGATGCGGATCTGGTCGCGCGCCTCGGCTTGGCCGGCCAGCGCCAGCGTCGCGACGGCGGCGAGCGCAACGGTATATTTCATCGACTGCCCTCCTCATGGGATTCGCGTTTGCGATCTCGGGCCGGACCCCGTCCGGAACCCTGCCGTCACTCGGCATTCGCCGGCCGGCAGGGGGGACCCTAGCTGCCTTCAACAAAGGATTTGTGACAGTCGTTTTACCGTTCCATGAAACCGCAACGGCGGCAGGATTTCCCAACTGCAACAATAGGATGACGAAGATGCGACGGATCGATGCCGATAGGTTCAGCCCGCGCCGTCGGCGGACATGCCGCGATGGTCGGACGCCATCGGCAGATGCACGGTGAAGGTGCTGCCCTGGCCTACCAAGCTGTCGATGTCGAGCGCGCCGCGGTGGCGGTTCAGGATGTGCTTGACGATGGCGAGGCCCAGCCCCGTTCCGCCGAGTTCGCGCGAGCGCGCGGTGTCGATGCGGTAGAAGCGCTCGGTCAGGCGCGGCAGGTGCTCGCGGGCGATGCCCTCGCCCTCGTCCATCACGGCGACGGCGACCGAGGGGCGCTCCAGGCGGCGGGTCAGCGGCGCGCCGGCGCCGAGCGCCGTCGGCGCCGGCCCGACCTCCCAGCCGGCGATCCGGATGGTCGATCCGGCGCGGCCGTACTTGATCGCGTTGTCGATCAGGTTCTGGAACACCTGCGTCAGCTCGTCGTCGTCGCCGCTCACCGCCGGCAGGTCGTCGAGCCTGGTCGGCGACTCCGCTCCGTCCGGCGGCGGCGCGTCGATGACGATCGTGATCTGCTTGCCTGCCGCCTTGAACTCCAGCCCGTCGACGATGGTGCGGATCACCTCGCCGAGCTTGACTTGGCCGGTCGGCGGCGTGTGCTCGTTCAATTCGATGCGCGACAACGACAGCAGGTCGGCTACCAGCCGCGACATGCGCTGCGCCTGCTCGTGCATGATGGCGAGAAAACGCTCGCGCGCGGTCGCGTCCTCGCGGGCCGGTCCGCGCAGGGTCTCGATGAAGCCGACCAGCGTGCTCAGGGGCGTGCGCAGCTCGTGGCTGGCATTGGCGACGAAGTCGGCGCGCATGCGGTCGGTGCGCTTGGCCTGGGTGACGTCGTGCAGGGTGAGCAGCGCCACCGTGCCGTCGCCGATCGGCCGCGGCAGCGGCTCGACGCGGGCGAGAAAGCTGCGCTCCACCGGCACCGGCAGCGAGAATTCGACGAGGCGGCCGCTGCCGCTGTCGAGCGCCGCGGCCACGGCGTCGATGACCGGCGGGTTGCGCAGCACGGCGACGAGGTCGCGGCCGGCCAGCGCGGCGCCGAGCACGGCCTCGGCGGCGCGATTGGCGCGCACGATCCGCCGTCCCCGGTCCAGCAGGATCAGCGGCTCGGGGAGGCCGGCGATGACCGCCTCGTTGGCGGCGACGACCGCCTCCAGCTCGCGCCGGCGGGCCGACCATTGGCGGCCGGCGTCGGCGGCCGCGCGGTGCAGATCGGCGGTGGCGCCGGCGGGGCTGCCGCTCGGCGGCGGTACGGCGATGGCGCCGTCGCCGCTACGGGTCAGGCGCGCAAGATAGGCGGTGATCGCCGCCAGCCGTTTCAAATGCGTGACGACGAGGATCGCGATCGCGGCGATGGCGGCCGCGGCGCCGATCGCGGCCGGCGCGGCGGCCAGGAATCCCGTCGCCGCCAGCAGAATGAAAGCCGCGGCCACGGGCGCCGCGACGATGGCGATCGCCGCGATCAGCCGCCACGGATCTGACCTTCTGTCGGGCATCTCGGGACGCGAACGAACCGTTCAGGCTGCGTTAAGCCGGCATCGTCTAAGCATGGACCATGGCGCGCTTTCGTCAACTGCAACCGCCGCTGTTGCCCGCGCGGACGCCGTGTTAACGTCTCCTTAACCGCGCGCGGTGCATGTCAGCGGCATGAGAGGGGAACGCCGATGAACGCCCGGACTCTGTGCCTTTTCACCGTCTTCGCTTTTGGCCTCGGCCTCGGCGGCGCCGCCGCCCAGGACAGCGGCAGCAAGTATCAGGAATGGCCCGGCGCCGGGGGCGGCTCGGGCGACGTCGACAAGCTCGTCCAGGATCTCGACGTGTTGATCGATCAGGCGGAGCGCGACCGCGCCGCTGATCCGCAGTTCCTCCAGGACCTGCGCGGCCTTCTCGCCGACTACCAGAATCCCTGGAGCTCCCGCGTCCTCTACGATGATTTCAGCGACGGCAACTACACCGCGAACCCGGTCTGGACCGTCAGCAACGGCGCCTTCAAGGTCAAGAAGGAGGGCTTCCATGTCGGGCTGAAGAGCTCGGTGATCCCGCAGGGCGCGACGCAGACGCAGCAGAGCACCGGCAATCCCGTGCTCGACATCATCGGTGCCATCAGCAACCAGCCGCAGCAGGCGACGCCGTTCCAGTACTCGGCCATCTACACGCCGGTGAAGCTCAGCAACGCCTTTGCCGCGCGCGTCGAGTTCACCTCCGCCGACCGCTTCGGCCGGCTGGATTTCGGCCCCTATCAAGGTCAGGCCGGCGCCACCGCCTATCGCGTGGCCTACCTGCCCGCCCAGTCCAAGGACAGCCTGCGCCTGATCCGCATCACCTCCAAGGGCGCGGTCGCCCTCGGCACCTACAAGGGCGCGCTCAATCTCGAGGACGGCCGCCGCCACGTCCTCGAGTGGACCCGCGACCGCAACGGCGCGATGAGCGTCGTGCTCGACGGCAAGGAACTCATTCAGGCCACCGACCGCACGATCGCCAAGCCGTTCGACGGCTTCCTGGTGCTGAACAGCGGCGGCACCTACTGGGTCCGCTCGGTCACGCTCGACGGCAGCAAGCCCTAGCCGACGGGCCGATCGCCGGCCTGCATCCGGCACAACGCCCGGAGCGACATCGTGCGTCCTTCGACAAGCTCAGGATGAGGTGTGTTCTTCGTGCCCTGAAGACCGTTCCTCATCCTGAGAGCTTGTGAATGTTTGGGGTGGGAGTGACGATTTTTTGGATTGCACCGGAATTGCCATGGTGATTCCGTCGACCA
>JBFXDS010000005.1:0-382557 GCA_050180895.1 Dongiaceae bacterium | reverse complement strand
AAACCCGCAAAGCTCGCCCTCATGGCCGTCCTGCGCAAACTCCTCTGCAGCCTCAACGCCATGATCCGAGATCAACGCGACTGGAGCGAACCCCTCACACACACAGCTTGAACAACACAGTTGCTACCCGTCGAAAATCGAGCGAAGGACCCCATGCCCAGCGGAGAGAGCGGGACCGGCAAGGACAATTTCCCCCTCGCCGGACGATAAGCGCTCCGGACTGCTGATATCCCTATCCACGATGTCAAACAGCGGTCCCCGGCGGAGAAGGGCTCTGCCGGAGCAAGAACAATATGGGAACATAAACGGAAAATAAAGTCAAGGCGCATTAATAACGAATCCGTCAGCAACAGCTTCGCGCAGAAAGGAGCCTCCCGTGTTCAACCGTCTCTTCGGCAAGAAGGAACCGACGGAGCCGACGGGCGACATCGTCGTCGTCCGGCTCAATGCCAAGCTCCAGCCGACGGATCGAGCGGAGCATTTCGAAGAGCCGCTCGATGCCGCGCTCAGGGAGGCGCGCATCGGCCAGGTGACCGGCGGCGGGACGATGCAGGAGGCCTCCGGCGAGATCGCCTATTGCGACATCGAGATCGCCCTGTCCGCGGCGCCGGACAAGGCCGTTCCGACCATCGTCGCCGCGTTCGACCATCTGGGGGCGCCGCGAGGCTCCACACTGGTCGAGAGTTCGGGGACCGAGCGCGAGCTCGGCAAGGCGGAGGGCCTCGCCGTCTATCTCAACGGCACGGACCTGCCGCAAGAGACATACGAGACCTGCGATTCCAATTTCGTGTACAGCGAGTTCGAGCGGCTCCTGGCCGGCGAAGGCCGCGTCCTCAGCTTCTGGGAAGGCGCGACCGAAACGGCCTTCTACATGTATGGCGGCTCGTTCCCGGAAATGAGGAAGCGCCTGGAGGCATTCATCGCCAGCTATCCCCTGTGCCAACGGTGCCGCATCGTGCAGGTCGCGTGAGGCGGCTCGATCTCCGGCTTGAACGACCCAGTCCTACATTGACCGAACTAGTCCAATGGACTAGTATCGGAGATGCGGCGCACGCCACCGATGACGGTCGTCGAGACACCCGAGTTCCTGTCGGCGTGCCGAAAGCTGATGGATGAGGGCGAACGCGGCCGGCTCGTGGACTACCTGGCCGCCAACCCGACGGCGGGCGCGATCATCCGGGAGACGGGCGGGGTGCGCAAGCTGCGCTGGGGCCTCGAAGGTCGGGGCAAGCGCGGCGGCGCACGCGTCATCTACTACCACTACGACGCGCACATCCCGCTGTTTGCCCTGACCGCCTATGCAAAGAACGCGCACGAAGACCTGTCGCCGGCGGACCGGAAGAGCTTTAAGGCGCTGGTGAAGGCGCTGATCGAGACCTACGCGAGGAGACGGACATGAGCAAAGTTGCCGACAGCATCCGCCGCGGGCTGGAACAGGCGGTCGCCTACGCGAAGGATGAGGCCGATCTGCGGGCCTATCGGGTGCATGTGCCAAAGCGGATCGACGTGCGGGCGATCCGCACGCGGCTCGGCATGACGCAGGAGGAATTCGCCGGCCGCTTCGGCTTCAGCGTCAACACGCTGCGCCATTGGGAGCAGGGCAAACGCCAGCCGGAGGGCGCGACGCGCGCCTATCTGCTGGTCATCGACCGGGCGCCGCGGGCGGTCGAGAAGGCGCTACGCGCGGCGTAGGATTGCGCGATCGGGGGCTGAAGCGGCTTCTCCGACCGGCGGCGACAGGGGAATAGAACCATGGGGAGCTGGGGGGTCGGGCTGTATCAGAACGATGTGGGGCTGGACGTCCGCGGCACCTATCGCGACTGCCGCAAGATGGGGTTCCGCGGCGAGGAGCTGGCGGCGATCGTCATGGACGGCGCGGCCGTCGGCGACGCGCCCGAAGGCGAGGACGAGATCATCGGCTATCTGGCGCTGGCCGACCTGCTGTGGAAGGACGGGATGCTGCCCGCCGCGATGCGGGAGACCGCGCTGCGCCTGACCGCGGCGCCCGTTCTGCTGGAATCGTGGGAGGATCGCGGCGACCGGCGCAAGCAGGCGGCGCTGCTGGCGGCGCTGGCGAAGCGGCTGGCCGCGCCGCAGCCGGCGGCGCCGGCACCGGGGAAGCCGCCCTATATCGAGCAGTGCGACTTCGGGATCGGCGAGATCATCGCCTATCCGCACCCGGCGGGCGCCTGGACCTTGCTGCGCGTGATCGCCTATTGGACGCGCTTCCGCGGGCGGAGCCCGATCTGCGAGGTGCTGGACCGGAAGCCGGGCGCGCTGCCGGCGCCGGCCGAGCTCGCGGGCATCGGCTTCAAGCGGCGCGTGGGGCAGCCGATCTGGGGCGCGCTGCGGCAGGAGGAGCATGTGGCCAAGCTGATCGAGTTCGGGCGGCTGCCGCCGGGCGCGACCTGGGCCGACTACGAGGACCAGATGATCGCGCCGCACATCCCCATCATCCGGCGCTCGGAGCGCGACCCGCATTTCCACAAGGTGAGGCGCCTGGGCGCGACCGTGCCCTCGCAACGGCCGTTCCTCGGCGACTGGTGGGTGCCACGCAATGCGTGGACGACGTGGAAGGATTTGCCGGGGCGGCTGGAGGAGTATTTCGGGGAGATCGAGGAATACCGCGACGACGGCTGATCTCAGCCTTGTGGCATGGAGAAAGGTACCATGCTCATCCCAACTGGAGTCTCCTCTCATATCCTCAAATCTTGCACCGTCGAAGACGTGTGCATACCCAAGCCACCAAGGGAAGAGAGGCTGTGTCGGACGGCACGGCGGCAGTCCATGCCGAACAATCAGGCTTCGGGCAGCCGGTCGAACGGGTTGACGATGGGGATCGGCAGCGCGGCGAAATCGGCGACGTTTCGGGTCAGCAGCGTGAGCCCGTGCTGCCTGGCGGTGGCGGCAATGGCGATGTCCGCGAAATCGGGCGCCGAGGCGCGCGCGTCGTCGATCAGCTGCCCGGCGATGAGGGCGGTATCGCTGTCGACCGGCAGGATGCGCGTGCCGTACGCGCCGGTCAGCGCGGCCAGCCAGCGCGACAGACGCTCGGCCTTGGCGGCGTGGCCGAGACGCTGCGACTTGGCGATGCCGGCGGCGATCTCCGCGACCGTGACGACCGACAGATAGATCCGGTCGGCGTGCGCATGGAGCCAGGCGCGGAGATCATCGTGCGCATGAGGTTTCGTCGGCGCGCCGGCCGAGATGACGTTCGTATCGGCCAGGTACATCGATCAGACGCTGCGCTTGCGGCGCCGGCGACGCCCCCTCTGGGGGATGGACTCGATCGCGTCGGGAATCGAGACGAGCAGATCGGCAAAGCTGGGCAGCCTGGCGAGCCGCTGATACTCCGCATGGGCGAGGATGACGGCTTCGGGCTTGCCGTGCCGGGTGATCACCGCCGGCCGGCCTTTGGCCGCCGCGTCGATCAGCGCCGACAGCCCGGCCTTGGCATCCTTCAACTGGACGTGGCGCATGCGCTGCTCCGCGATTATGACTACCGGTGGTCATAACTCGGGAGCCGCCGGGCCGTCAAGGGAACTGGCTCGGTGTGAGGCGCGACGGGCGGCCACATGGGGCCGCCCCTACATGAGCGACGATGGCGGGTGAAGAGCGCGAGCGCCCCCGGAGTCCGGGGCAAGCTTCTCGCCCCTACGGGCGCTCCGGTCCGGCGGCGGCCGGCGGTAGGGGATAGAGCCTGCAGCCGCCATCATGGTCGACCTCCAGGACGTGATTCACCATCACGTCCATTGGATCGCCTATATCCGTAAGATAGGCTGTTGCACGCAGGATCAGGGCGTACGCCTCATGGCGATCGACTGCGGGCAGGGTGATCAGGCCGGGATGAATTTCCGCACGACTCGCCAATCGCCGGAAATCGTCGGCATTCTGCGTGACAAGGACGCGATCGTGCCGAAGACAATAGGCGGCGATTGCATGATCCGGCCTGCCGCGCAGCCCGATATGGAGAGGATGTACCGCATCGTGATCGCCGGTGTCGTTCAGTCGTTTCGCCATGCCCGGCGACAGCGACTCGTCGATGAAGAGCTTCACGACTCCTTGCGCCAGGGTCGACCGCCGGGGCGCCCGCGAAACGGATTGGCGCGGGCGTAGACGACGGCAGCTTCGAACGCTTGGCGCGGAACGTCGTAATTTTCCTTGGCAATCTCGTCGATGGTGTCATGCCCCTCGACGCGGCCGAGCACGGAGTACACCGAGATTCGTGTTCCCTTGATGACGGGCGTGCCGCCGAGAATTCCGGGGTCCCGGACGATCCAGCGGTCGCGGTCGCGCCGATAGCGGAGAGCGCGGACCGCGGCCTGGCGGATCTTCGGCCCGAGGCGGGCCAGATCGAGCGTGAGCGCGCCACGGATCGGCAGTTGGCCGGCGAACCTTCCAGGCGGGCGCTTGCGCAGCCGCTCGGCGATCCGCCGCTTGGTTTCGACCGGCAAGGGCATGCCGATCTCGCGCAGGGCGGCCATGTAAACGACGGCATCCGCGTCAAGCGCCTGCCGCCGTTCGCGACCGAAGGCCGCGAGCCGCGCGACGCGCGGCCGCAGCACGCCCTCCTCGATCGCCTTGCGCACGGTGCGCGGCGCCACTTCGGCGAGGGCGGCGACCTCGTTCGGGGTCAGATCGGCGGTCTCGGGACTGGTTGGCGGCATTATAAATCTTCCCTTCGGAGGGAAGATTTTAGCGGCGAAGCCTTCGAAAGGCAAGGTCGAGTTTGCGGGTCGAAGGGCGGCCACATGGGGCCGCCCCTACGGGTGGGCAATCGCATTTGAGGAATTCCCGTAGGGGCGACCGGCCGGTCGCCCCTACGGGGATTCTTCGCGTCTCGGTGTGGGGTGCTAACCCGCCCCCGTCACCCGCCAGATCACATTGCCGACGTCGTCCGCCACCAGCAGCGAACCGTCCGGACCGAGGGTGACGCCGACGGGGCGGCCGTAGGACTCGCGCTCGTCGGGGCTGAGGAATCCGGTCAGGATGTCGCGCGGGGGGCCGGCGGGGCGGCCGTTCTCGAAGGGGACGAAGACGACGCGGTAGCCGCTGAGCGTGCTGCGGTTCCAGGAGCCGTGCTGGCCGATGGCCATGCCCTCGGGCCAGCCGGGCAGGGTGCCGGCGGGCAGCCAGCAGAGGCCGAGCGAGGCGGTGTGGCCGCCGAGCGCGTAGTCCGGCGTCAGGGCCGTGGCGACCATGGCCGGGTTTTGCGGCACGCGGTCGTCCACCGTCTGGCCCCAATAGCACCAGGGCCAGCCGTAGAAGCCGCCCTCGCGCACCGCGGTGAGGTAATCGGGCGGCGTCTCGTCGCCGAGGCCGTCGCGCTCGTTGACCACGGTCCAGAGCACGCCGGTGCGCGGCTCCCAGGCCAGGCCCACGGGGTTGCGCAGGCCCGCGGCGAAGATGCGGCATTGGCCGGTTTCGAGATCGAGCTCGTAGATGCAGGCGCGGCCCTCCTCGGCCGCCAGGCCCTCGTCGCCGATGTTGCTGAGGGAGCCGACGCCGGCATAGAGCGTCTTGCCGTCGGGGCTGGGCAGCAGGCTGCGCGTCCAGTGGCCGCCGGGCTTGAAGTCGCAGAGCTGGCGGCCGGGCGCTTCGATGCGGGTGGCGCCGGCCTCGTAGGGGAAGGCGACGACGCCGTCGGTATTGCCGACATAGAAGGTGCCGCCGAGCAGGGCCATGCCGAAGGGCTGGCGCAGATTTTCGAGGAAGGTGTCGCGGGTCTCGGCGACGCCGTCGCCATCGCCGTCGCGCAACAGGACGATGCGGTTGGGGCTCTCGCCGATGGCGGCGGCGCGCTTCATCGTGCTGTACATGGCGTAGTCGAACAGGTTCGACACGCGGCCGGGCAGGAACAGGGCCTCGGCGACGGTGACGTCGCCGTTGGGCAGTACGGTTATCCAGCGCGGATGCTTGAGGTTCGCCGCGAAGGCGTTGACCTTCAGGCCGGGGGCGGCGACCGGCTTCTGGCCGTCGGTCCAGCCGCGGGCGGTCGGCATCTTCAGCGTGGGGATGCGGCCCTGCGGCCGGGCCGCGGGGATCGCCGGCGCGCCGCCCACGGCCTGCTGGTCCGGGGTGCCCTGCAGGCGCCGCCAGCGGATGGCGGCGTCGCCGACGAGGGCGACGAGGTTGGCGAAGATCGTGGATGCGCTCATGGTGCGGCTCTCCCCTTTGGCCGCGCGCATGCTAGCCGAGGCGGGAAGGCTTTTGCACGCGGAGACGCGGAGGCCCTGCATGAGCGCCGTGCGTCCTTCGACAAGCTCAGGATGAGGGAAAATCTTGGTGGCACGAAGACAGGCCCTCATCCTGAGCTTGTCGAAGGACGCACAGGGCCCGATCCCATCCTCCTCCGCGGCTCCGCGGCTCCGCGTGAATCGGCCGACTTGCCGGGTGCGAGGCCTTGGCCGACAATTCGGGCGGGGAGGCGCGCATGACGGCCGAACAGACGCAGGAATATGACGACGCGCTGGTGGTGCTGCTGGAGATGGTGTGGGGCGAGGGCTACCTGTCGCCGGGCGGGCCGGCGGAGATCCGGGCGGTCGTCGAGGGCGTGGAGCTGACGGGCAAGGACGTGCTCGATCTCGGCTGCGGCACCGGCGGGATCACGCGGTTCCTGGCCGAGACGTACGGGCCGACGCGCATCCTCGGCATCGACATCGATGCGGGGCTGATCGCGCGGGCGACGGCGCGGGCCGGCGCGGCCGGGTGCTCTGGGCGGCTCGCCTTCCAGACCGTGGCGCCGGGGCCCCTGCCCTTCGCCGACGGCTCGTTCGACCTGGTGTTCAGCAAGGACGCGATGGTGCATATCGCCGACAAGGAGGCGCTGTTCGCGGACATCGTCCGCATCCTGCGGCCGGGCGGCCGGCTGGCGGCCAGCGACTGGATGAGCTCGACCGACGGGCCGTTCTCGCCGGAGATGGCCTATTACATCGAGACCGAGGGGCTGGGCTTCGGCATGGCCTCGCCGGCGCGCTATCGCGCGGCGATGGCGGCGGCGGGATTCCAGGACATCCGCCTGACCGACCGCAACGACTGGTACAGGCCGCTGGCGCGGCGCGAGCACGAAGCGCTCGCGGGCGCGCTCTACGACCGGCTGGTCGCGCGGGTGGGCAAGGACTTCGTCGACCACGAGATCGAGGTGTGGCGCGCGCTCACCGTGGTGGTGGACAGCGGCGAGCTGCGGCCCGGCCACCTGCGGGCGCGCAAGCCGGGGTGACGGGCCTGGAGATCGCGGTTCGTCGAGACGCCCTCACCCTATCCCTCTCCCGCGCGGGAGAGGGGACTCGATCGAGCAGGCGGTACAACCGAGTCCCCTCTCCCACCACAGTGGGAGAGGGATAGGGTGAGGGCTAGCGGTAGCCGGCGGCCTGGAGCTCGAAGAGCTCGGCGTAGCGGCCGGGACGGGAGACCAGCTCCTCGTGGGTGCCGACGGCCTCGGCCTTGCCGTCGGCCAGGACGAGGATCCGGTCGGCCATGCGCACGCTGGAGAAGCGGTGCGAGATGAGGATCGCCGTCTTGCCCGCGCTGAGCTCCTTGAAGCGGCGGAACACCTCGTACTCGGAGCGGGCGTCGAGCGCCGCCGTCGGCTCGTCGAGGATCAGCACCGCGGCCTCGCGCATGTAGGCGCGGGCGATGGCGATCTTCTGCCACTCGCCGCCCGAGAGCTCGACGCCGTTGCGGAAGCGCTTGCCGATCATCTGGTCGTAGCCGCCGGGCAGGCGGGCGATGACCTCGTCGGCCTGGCTGCGCGCCGCGGCCCGCGCGATGCGGTCGCGGTCGTCGCGCGCCTCGATCCGGCCGACCGAGATGTTGTCGGCGGCGCTGAGATTGTAGCGGACGAAATCCTGGAAGATGACGCCCATGTTGCCGCGCAGGTCCTCGAGGTCGTAGTCGCGCAGGTCGCGGCCGTCGAGCAGGATGCGGCCCTCGTCGGGATCGTAGAGGCGGGTCAGCAGCTTCACCAGGGTGGTCTTGCCGGCGCCGTTCTCGCCGACCAGCGCCAGCACCTCGCCGGCCCGGAGCGTGAAATCGAGATGGCGCACGGCCCAGCGCTCGGCGCCGGGATAGCGGAAGCCGACATCCTCGAAGACGAAGCCCTGGCGGATCGGCCGCGGGAAGGGGCGCGGATCCTTCGGCGACAGGATCTCCGGCTCGACCTCGAAGAAGGTGAAGAGATCGTCGAGATAGAGCGCCTGGCCGGCGGTCGTCGAGAAGCTCGACAGCAGCCCCTCGAGCAGGTTGCGCAGGCGCCGGAACGAGCCGGCGAGGAAGGTGAGGTCGCCGATGGTGAACGCGCCGGCCAGCGTCTGCCAGGCGATGTAGGCATAGGCCAGGTAGTAGCCGACGGTGCCCAGCGCGGCGAACAGGCCGCCCCAGCCGGCACGCCGCAGGGCGAGGCGGCGGCTGGCGGCGTAGAACGCGCGGGCGAGGCGCACATAGCGGTCGATCAGGAAGCCGTTGAGGCCGAAGATCTTCACTTCCTTGGCGGTCTCGACGCTGGCGGCGGTCTGCCGGACATAGTCGAGCTCACGTCGCTGCGGCGTGCGGGCATAGTCGAGCGCATAGCTCTGGGCGTTGAAATGCGCCTCGCCGAGGAAGGCCGGCACCAGCGCGACGAGCAGCAGGACGATGAGCCAGGGCGCATAGATGACGAGGCCGGCGGCGAAGCTGGCGACGGTCACGATGTCCTGCGCCTGGCCGAGGAGCTGGCCCAGCAGCGTCATCCGCCCGCTGGTCTGCCGGCGCGCCCGCTCGAGCCGGTCCTGGAACTCGGCGTCCTCGAAATCCTCCAGGTCGAGCGTCGCCGCATGCTCCATCAGCCGGACGCTCGAGGCGTCGGAGACGCGCTGCGCGAGCAGGCTGTCGATGAGCGAGACGACGCGGCCGAGAACGTCGGCCAGGACGGCCAGCGCGAACTCGGCCAGGAGGAGAAGGGCGAGCCGGTCGAGCAGGCCGCTGTCGTACCATTGCCGGAGCATCGCCGGCCGGTCCGGCGCCTGCACCAGCAGCACGACCTCGTCGATGATCAGCTTGCCGACGAAGAGGGTGGCGACCGGCAGCAGCGCCCGCGCCAGCCGCAGCAGCACCGACGCCGCGGTCAGCGACGGGCTGGTCCGCCAGACCATCGCCAGGAAGGGCCAGAGGTTGCCGAGCGCGCTGACCCGCTCCCGCAGGGAGCGGCTCTGCGGCAGGGGCGGCCCGCCGGGCATCCGGGCGGCGCCCGGCATCTCGCGGCCGCCATTGCTGTAGCGCTTCGGCATGCAAACGATCCTATACTCGACGGTCGGCTTGGCAATTGCGGAGCATGGCCGCGACATGACCGCCGGGATTCCCACGCTCGAGACGGCGCGGCTGCGGCTGCGCGGGCATCGGATCGAGGACTTCGCGGATTGCGCGGCGATGTGGGCCGACGCCGAGGTGGTGCGCCATATCGGCGGGCGACCGTTTCCGGCCGAGGAGACCTGGGCGAAGATGCTGCGCTATGCCGGGCTGTGGCCGCTGCTCGGCTTCGGCTACTGGGCGATCGAGGAGACGGCCTCGGGCCGCTATGCCGGCGACATCGGCTTCGCCGACTTCAAGCGCGCGGTGCAGCCTTCGCTCGACGGCACGCCGGAGATCGGCTGGGCGCTCATGCCCTGGGCGCACGGCCGGGGACTCGCCACCGAGGCCGTGGGCGCGGCGGTCGGCTGGGGCGACCGGCATCTCGGCGCACGGGCGACCGCCTGCATGATCGACCCGGACAACGCGGCCTCGATCCGCGTGGCGGCGAAATGCGGCTACCGGGAATTCGCCCGCGCGACCTACAAGGGGCAGCCGACGATTTTGTTCCGCCGCGCCGGCGGCGGGCCGCCGTAGGGGCGAGCGGCGCTCGCCCTTGTTCGTGCAGGACTCCGACGATCGCTGCTGCGGCAAAACGGGCGAGCGCCGCTCGCCCCTACGCCGGACGGACCGAGCTATGTCTTGAAGCCGTGGCGGCGCCAGAGCGGGGCGATCTGCGGGTCGGCGAGGACCGACGTGCGGATCGCGGCGAGGCGGGGCGCGGCGACGGGGTCGGGCGACCAGTCCATGAGCATGGCGAGATAGACGTCGGCCATGGTGCGCTCCGGGCCGCAGAGGAACGGGCCTTGCGCCAGCGCCTCCTCGAGGATGGCGAAGCATTTCTTCATATGCGCGGCGCCGGCGGCCTTCACGCCCTCGATGCCGGCGGGGTCGGTGGTGTAGCGGTCGGAATAGAAGTAGCGCAGGTCGGCCTCGTAGAGATTGGCGGCCATGAAGAACATCCAGCGCAGGAAGCGCGCATGGGCCGGCGTCGCCGGCTTGGGCGCCAGCCCCTTGTCGGGAAAGGCGTGGGCGAGGTGGACGACCATGGCGGCGGATTCCGTCATCACCGTGCCGTCAGGCAGGGTCATGGCCGGGACCTGCCGCATGGGGTTGATGGCGACGTACTCCGGCGTGCCCTGCTCGCCCTTGCCGGTATCGACCGCGACGAGCTTGTAGGGCGCGCCGGCCTTGACCAGCGCGACCTCGACGGCGAAGCCGCCGGAGCCATCACTGCTGTAGAGCGTGTAGGTCATGCCTCGGTCCTCCCCCTGTTGTCGCCGATTCGAGCGGCGAGACTAGTGCATCGCCCGATTGCGCGGCAATGGCCGCAGCACCGCACGCTTGTAGGGGCGGGTCTTAGACCCGCCCCTACACGGTGGACGGCGCGGCGGCGAGGGCGACGCGGGCCTCGGCGACGATCTCGAAGGAGCGCAGGCGGGCGGCGTGGTCGAACATCTGCGCGGTGACCATGAGTTCGTCGGCCTGCGTCTCAGCGATGAAGGCGGCGAGGCCGCGCTGCACCGTCTCGGGCGAACCGACGATGGCGTAGCGGAAGGCGTGCGCGACGCCGGCCTGCTCCATCGGCGACCACAGCCCGTCCATACTGTCGACCGGCGGCGGCAGCGGGCCGGCCGCGCCGCGCCGGAGATTGACGAAGGCCTGCTGCAGCGAGGTGAAGTGGCGGCGGGCCTCGGCGTCGGTGGCGGCGGCGAAGACGTTGACGCCGGGCATGACGTAGGGGCGGTCGAGCTGGGCGGACGGCTGGAAGCGGCTGCGATAGATCTGCAGGGCCTCCAGCAGGTGGTCCGGCGCGAAGTGCGAGGCGAAGGAAAAGGGCAGGCCGAGCGCGGCGGCGAGCTGGGCGCTGAACAGACTCGAACCGAGCAGCCAGATCGGCACGCGCAGGCCGGCGCCCGGGACGGCGCGCACGGCCTGCCCGGGCTCGGGCGCGAAATAGGCCTGCAGCTCCAGCACGTCCTGCGGGAAGTTGTCGGCGGCGGCGAGGTAGCGGCGCAGGGCGCGGGCCGTCGTCTGGTCGGTGCCGGGGGCGCGGCCGAGGCCGAGATCGATGCGGCCGGGATAGAGCGATTCGAGCGTGCCGAACTGCTCGGCGATCACCAGCGGCGCGTGGTTCGGCAGCATGATGCCGCCGGAGCCGACCCGGATGGTCGAGGTGCCGCCGGCGACATGGCCGATGACGACCGCGGTGGCGGCGCTGGCGATGCCCGGCATGTTGTGATGCTCGGCCAGCCAGTAGCGGCGGTAGCCCAGGCGTTCCGCGTGGCGGGCGAGGTCGAGCGTGTTGCGCAGGGCGAGCGCAGCGTCGCCGCCTTGGACGATCGGCGACAGGTCGAGGACGGAGAAGGGGATCATGGGCGGGTCTGCTGCCTCTTATGCGCGGACGGTTACAGACAGATCGCCCCGCGCGGGCCGCCTTGCAAGGGCGGAAGCTCTTCGGCTTGCATGAGGTGGCGTGCATTCCCTGCAGGCCCGGCGGTTTGACTTTCGGCGGCCGGCGACCCAGTGTCGGCGCAAGAAAAACCGGGAGGCGACATGTGAGCGGCGACAGCGGCGACGGCGGTCTCACCCGCAGCGTACTCGGCGTGGATGTCGGCGGGACGTTCACGGACTTCGTCGCCTATGACCCGCGCACGAAGCAGGTCGAGGTGTGGAAGGAGCTGTCGACGCCGGGCGATCCGGTGACGGGCATCCTCAGCGGGCTCTCGGCCTATGCGGAGCGCGAGCGGCTGGAGAATCTGCGGGTCGGCACGACGGTGGCGACCAACGCGGTGCTGGAGCGCAAGGGCGCCGTCGTCGCCTACGTGACCACCAAGGGATTCCGCGACGTTCCCTTCATCCAGCGCGGCAACCGCAAGTACCACTACGACATGAGCTGGGTGAAGCCGAAGCCGCTGGTGAAGCGGCGGCATTGCTTCGAGCTCACCGAGCGGATCGATGCGCATGGACGCGTGGTGACGCCGCTCGACGAGGCGGAGGTGCGGCGGGTGGCAGCGGCGATCCGCGCCATTCCGGAGATCGAGGCGGTGGCGGTCTGCCTGCTGTTCTCCTATCTCAATCCGGCGCATGAGCTGAAGGTGAAGGAGATCCTGGCGGCGGAGCTGCCGGACAAGGCGCTCTCCATCTCCTACGCGGTGCTGCCGAAATGGAAGGAATATGAGCGGGCCTCGACGACCATCGCCGACGCCTATCTGAAGCCGATCGTGAGCCGGCAGCTGCTGGCCATGCGCGGACGGCTGAACGAATCCGGCATCACGGCGCCTGCCGTGATCATCAAGTCGAACGGCGGCGAGATGACGCTCGAAGCGGCGGCCGAGGCGCCGGTGCAGATGGTGCTGTCCGGCCCGACCGGCGGGGTGATCGCCAGCCGCTTCGTGGCGGAGCAGCTCGGCATCGACCATCTCGTCACCATCGACATGGGCGGCACCTCGACGGACGTGTCGACGGTGATCGGCCGGAAGGAGAGCTTCACCACGGCCTTCGAGATCGAATGGGGCGTGCCGATCCAGGTGCCGATGATCGACATCCGCACCATCGGCGCCGGCGGCGGCTCCATCGCCTGGATCGACAAGGGCGGCATGCTGCAGGTGGGGCCGCAGAGCGCCGGCGCCAAGCCGGGACCGGCCTGCTATGGGCGCCGCGGGACCGACGCGACGGTGACGGATGCGAATCTAGTACTGGGACGCATTAATCCCGAGAATTTCCTGGGCGGGCGGATGAAGCTGGATGTCGGCGCGGCGCGCACTGCCGTCGGCAAGGTGGCCGAGGCGCTGGGCCAGGGTGTTGAAGAGACGGCGCTGGCGATCGCGCGCATCGTCGACAACAACATGATGGGGGCGCTGCGCTCGGTGCTGATCGAGCGCGGGCTCGATCCGCGCGACTTCACGCTCTGCGCCTTCGGCGGCGCCACGCCGCTGCATGCGAGCGCGCTGATCCGCGAGATGGGCATCCCGCGGGCGATCGTGCCGATCCATCCGGCGCAGTTCTCGGCCTATGGGTTCATTTTGACAAACGCGCGCGTCGACCGGCAGCGCACGACGCAGCTGACCTCGAAGTTCTTCCGGGCAGAGCGGGCGAACGAGATCATGGATGCGCTGGTGTCCGAGAGCCTCGCCGAGCTGGCGGCGCAGGGCTATCGCGACGACATCGAGGTGCACCGGGCGCTGGAGATGCGCTATCTCGGGCAGAACTACGAGCTGGAGCTGCCGCTCACGCAGGCGCGCTTCGCCGACGATACCGTCGAGCAGATCTGGACGTTGTTCCACGAGACCCACAAGGCGCGCTTCGGCTTCAGCACGCCGGGCGAGATCATCGAGATCGTGAACTTCACGGTGACGGCGGTGGCACGCACGGCCAAGCCCGACCTGCCGCAGATTCCCAATGGCGCGGGGGCGCCCATGCCGAAGGAGCGGCGCAAGGTGTGGTTCATCGGCGGGGCGCAGACGGTGCCGATCTACGATCGGGCGGCGCTGCGCGCTGGGCAGACGGTGACGGGGCCGGCGCTGATCGAGGAGGCAGCGTCGGTGACGGTGCTGGAGGCCGGGCACCGGCTGCGGGCGCACGCGCACGGGCACCTGCTCATCGACGCAGTGGCTGCAGGATAGGGAAGATTCACCGCAGAGGCGCAGAGAAGAAAGTTTGGACACAGAGAAACGCGGATCAGAAGGGACGGACACAGGGTTGATTGCGCGCCAAAGGCGCGCAGATCCCTACTCTCCGTATTCATCTGCGTCCATCAGCGGCTCCATCATCTCTGCGTCTCTGCGGTGAATCTTCCTTGAATTGAGAGTCGGGCGACCGGCCGGTCGCCTCTACGGGAGCTTGGCATGCGGTTTTCGGAGAATGGGCTCTATATCGAGAAGTATCTGAAGTGCGCCAATTGCGGGCTGCTGGTGTATGGGGCCGGCGTGACGGCGCAGCTGGGGGGCAAGAGCTGTCTCTACTGCTCGGACTGGTGCGCGGAATGGGCGGCGCGGCGGACGAAGGAGGACGGCCTGATCCGCATGCGCATCCTGCATCCGCCGCTGCCGATCGAGGCGGCGCAGGCGCCGCCGCCGAAGCGCAATACGCCGCCGGACATGGTGATGATGAATATCCTGGATTCGACGATGGTGTCGATCTGCCGCGAGATGGGCATCCTGCTGATGAAGACGTCCTACTCGACGATCTTCAACGAGGGACTCGATTTCACCTGCGCGCTGGCGGACACCAAGGGCGACATGATCGCCTGCGCCGAGTTCTGCCCGACCATGATCGGGGGCATGCCGCTTCTGATCAAGACCTGTGCCCAGGAGATACCGTTCGACACGCTCGAAGAGGGCGACATCATCGTCCATAACGATCCCTATCGCGGCGGGCTGCACTGCCCGGAGCACACCTTCTTCAAGCCGTTCTTCGTCGACGGCGAGTTGCTGGGCTTCGCGGTCTGCATCGGCCATGTCGCGGAGATCGGCGGCATGGTGCCCGGGGCGTTCTGCGGCGAGGCGACGGAGATCTTCCACGAGGGCCTGCGCGTGCCGCCGGTGAAGATCCGCAAGGCCGGCAAGGATGTCGAGGAGGTGTGGAAGCTGCTGCTCGCCAACACCCGCACGCCGCGGCAGAACTTCGGCGACCTCAGCGCCATGATCGGCTGCGTCGATCTCGGCGTGAGCCGCATCGTCGAGATCGTGAAGAAGTACGGCAAGGACGTATTCACGCAGACCTGCGAGGACCTCAAGGACTACGCCGAGCGGCGCATGCGGGCGGAGCTCGGCTCGTTCCCCGACGGCAAGTACGGCTTCGAGGACGTGATCGAGAACGACGGCATCGAGAACAAGAAATACACCGTCGCCATCGACATCCATGTGAACGGCGACGAGCTGGTGGCCGACTACAGCCGCAGCTCCGCGCAGGCGAAGGGGCCGATCAACGCCACGCTCGGGGTCGCCATCGGCGCGGTCTACAACGGCATCCTGCACATCACCGATCCGTCGATCCCCAAGAACTCCGGCGCCTTCCGGCCGATCCGCGTGGTGTCGCCGCCGAACAAGGTGACGAACGTCGACTATCCGGGGCCGCTGGTGGCGGGCAACACGGAGACGCATCCGCGCCTCGCCAACATCACCATCGGCGCCATGGGCGCCTGCGTGCCGGAGCGGGTGATGGCCTCCGAGAGCTGCACCGGCACCAACTTCGTCTTCGGCGGCAACCACCCGGACTATGAGGAGTATTTCGCCTGCTACGACATCATGTCCGGCGGCTGGGGTGGAAGGTACGGGCATGACGGCAACGACTGCGTGATCGCCATCAACGGCAATTGCCGCTTCAATCCGACGGAGGTGTTCGAGACGCGCTTTCCGCTGCGGGTCGAGGACTGCGAGCTGGTGACGGACTCGGGCGGCGCCGGCAAGTGGCGCGGCGGCCTCGGCTATCGCCGCACGCTGCTGGCGACGGAGGTGCCGATCACCGGCAGCCAGTGCAGCGACCGCCACGAGGTGAAGCCCTGGGCGATCTTCGGCGGCCAGCCCGGCGGCAACGGCGGGACGATGATCAAGAAGAACGGCTCGACCGAGTGGAAGACGGTGAAGGAGCTGTACGGCAAGGTGTCCTCGAGCAAGTACGCCAATATCACCTTCGAGCCGGGCGACCGCATCCTGCTGACGGCGCCGGGCGGCGGCGGCTACGGCAACCCGGCCGAGCGCGACCCGGCTGCCGTAGCCGAGGATGTGGCGGAGGGGTATGTGTCGGCCGCGGCGGCGAAGCAGATCTATGGCGCATCGTAGGGGCGAGCGGCGTTCGCCCTGCTCATACAGGACTCCGACGGTCGCGGCGGTGGCAACAAGGGCGAGCGCCGCTCGCCCCTACAAGGATGGGGAGGAGGGATGACCGAGCATGCGCGGGTGGTGATCATCGGCGGCGGGGCAGTGGGGTGCAGCGCGCTCTATCATCTGGCGAAGCTGGGCTGGACGGACTGCCTGCTGGTGGAGCGCAACGAGCTGACCTCGGGCTCCACCTGGCACGCGGCGGGGAACACGCCGAACTTCTCCACGAGCTGGAACGTCATCAAGTTCCAGCGGCACTCGACGCGGCTCTACGCCAGGCTGGGCGAGGAGGTCGGCTATCCCATCAACTACCACATCACGGGGTCGCTGCGGCTGGCGCACAACAAGGCGCGGATGGACGAGTTCAAGCATGTCGCGGCCATGGCGCATGCGCAGGGGCTGGAGTTCGCGCTGCTGACGCCAGCGGAGGCAAAGGCGAAATATCCGTTCCTGGAAACCCACGATCTCCAAGGCGCGCTGTGGGATCCGCTCGATGGCGACATCGATCCGAGCCAGCTGACGCAGGCGTTCGCGAAGGGCGCACGCGATCTCGGCAGCCGCATCAAGCGGTTCACCAAGGTGACGGGGCTGCAACGGACGCCCACCAACGAGTGGTGCGTGATGACCGACCAGGGCGACATCACCTGCGAGATCGTCGTCAACGCCGCCGGCTACCGCGCCGGCGAGATCATGGCCATGGTCGGGCAGTACATGCCGATCGTCTCCATGTCGCACCAGTATCTGGTGACGGAGTCGATCCCGGAACTGGTATCGCGCAAGGACAAGCTGCCGCTGCTGCGCGACCCCGACGTCAGCTGGTATCTGCGGCAGGAGCGGACGGGGCTGCTGCTCGGGCCCTACGAGTGGAAGGCGACGCCGCACTGGCTCGACCGCATCCCCGACGACTTCGCCAACCAGCTCTGGCCGGATGACCTGGAGCGGCTGGAAAAATACATCGACGACGCCATCAAGCGGGTGCCGATCCTGAGCAAGGGCGGCGTGCAGCGGGTGATCAACGGGCCGATCCCCTACTCGCCCGACGGCAACCCCTATATCGGGCCGGCGCACGGGCTGCCGAACTTCTATCAATGCTGCTGCTTCAGCTTCGGCATCGCGCAGGCCGGCGGCGCCGGCAAGAGCGTGGCCGAATGGATCGTGCATGGCGAGCCGGAATGGGATTTCTGGGTCTTCGACCCGCGCCGCTACACGGACTACGCGACGAAGGCCTATGTCGTCGGCAAGGCGATCGAGCTGTATCAGAACGAATATGCCATCGCCTTCCCGTTCGAGGAGCGGCCGGCGGGGCGGCCGGCGAAGACGACGGCGCTCTACGACAAGCTGAAGCTGAAGGGGGCGATGTTCTGCGCCCGCGGCGGCTGGGAGCGCGCCGCCTGGTTCCCGCGGCCGGGCGATCGGCGCGAATGGAAGCCGAGCTTCCAGCGCACCAACTGGCACGGCGCCGTGGCCGAGGAATGCGCGGCCGTGCGCGAGCGCGTGGGCATCCTCGACCTCGGCGGCTTTACCAAGCTCATGGTGGAGGGGGCAGGGGCGGCCGCGTGGCTCGACAGCCTGATCTGCGGCAAGCTGCCGAAGCTCGGGCGCATCACCCTCTCCTACCTGCTGAACGACAAGGGCGGCATCGTCTCGGAGGTGACGATCACACGGCTCGCCGACGACAGGTTCTATCTGCTGAGCGCCGCGGCGGCAGAGTGGCACGACATCGACTGGCTGGAGCGGCACCGGCCGCGCGACGGCGCGGTGCGGATCGAGAACCTGTCGGCGCGGCTGGGCACGCTGATCGTCGCCGGGCCGAAGGCGCGCGACGTGCTCGCGCAGGCGACCGAGGCCGATCTGTCGAACGCCGTCTTCCCCTGGCTGTCGGCACGCGAGATCGAGATCGGCTATGCGCGGCCGCTGGCCCTGCGCGTCAACTATGTCGGCGAGCTCGGCTGGGAGCTGCATCTGCCGATGGAGCAGATGGCGCCGGTCTACGACCTGCTGTGGGAGGCGGGCCAGGTCCACGGCATCCGCGATTTCGGCATGTATGCGATGGATTCCCTGCGCATCGAGAAGGGTTATCGCGGCTGGAAGAGCGACATGACGCATGAATACACGCCGCTGATGGCGAGCCTCGACCGCTTCGTCGACCTGGGCAAGCCGGCGTTCCGCGGCCGCGACGCGCTGCTCCGCGAGCACAACAGCGGGCCGAAGGAGCGGCTGGTGCCGCTGGTGCTGGCGGAGGCCGGCGACGCCGACGCGCCCTCCTGCGCGCCGGTCTGGCGGGACGGCGAGATCGTCGGCCTCGTGACCTCCGGCGCCTACGGCCATGCGCTGAAGAAGAGCATCGCGCTTGCCTATCTCCGCACCGACCTGGCGAAGCCGGGCACGGCGCTCGATATCGAGATCTTCGGCGAGCGGCGCGCGGCGACGGTGGGGACGGAGCCGCTCTACGACCCGACGAACGCGCGGCTGAGGATGTAGTATCAGCTTCGCGGGTTTTGCGCCTCATCGCCGGCTTCCCTATACCACGGGAGTCCCCTCTTCCCTTGCGGGAGAGGGATAGGGTGAGGGGTTTGGCGCCGGTAGGCGCCGAGGAGTGCGTCGCAGGCAACCGCACATAGACGCCCTTGTCGTTGACGTCTTGACGTGAGCGAAAGCTCTTCGCGCTGCCGCGCGAGTCCCCTCACCCTGTCCCTCTCCCACAAGGGGAGAGGGGACTCTGTAGAACGGCCCTGCCCTAACCCAAACTCAAGTGCGGGCGCGCCCTGGATTCCCGCTTTCGCGGGAATGACAACGACCGGCATGCAAAGTCACTTGCGGAAATGCGCTTCGTATTGCTCGACGCCTTCCGGGAGTCTCGACCAGCCCTGCGCGGAGCGCAGGTAGACATAGCGGAACCGATATTTCTCGGGCGTGATCCAAGACCGATCGTCGAACGTACCTGCTGCGATCGTGCGGATGCCCGGCACCGCCTCGAGGGTGAATCCGATGTTCGCCCCGCAGCGGGAGCAAAACTCCTGGTCCAGCCAGCGGCCAGATTCGTCGGAGATGTGTCGATATCTGCGGAGCGTATCGCCCGCGAGCGCCACGTGTTCGATGTTGAACACGGCCTCGACGCCGAATGCCGACCCGGTACGCCGTTGACACCAGGTGCAATGACAGACCGTGACGCGCTCGGGGTCGCCATGAGCGACGTAGCGCACCGCCCCGCATACACAGCCGCCTTCGTGCCGTTCCGCCATCTGCAAGCACTCCTCAGTCAGACCCACGTGGCTATTTCAGCTCCTCGGGAAATCCCGGCGCCCTGAGGTCCGTCTTCAAGGCGTCTTCCAGGAGCTTCACGACCTGGGTCGACCAGGCGTTGCCGCCATAGGCTTCGCGGGCGCGGATGAAGGTCTGCATCGTGAGGCTCGCAAGATCGAGCGGCACGCTGAAGTCGCGGCCATAGGCCAGGGCGAAGCCGAGGTCCTTCACCGCCAGGTCCATGGTGAAGTTGATATCGTAGCTGCCGTTGAGGATGAGCTGGCTTTCGGTCTCGTGCACGAAGCTGTTGCCGGAGCTGGCCTTGATGGCATGGAAGGCTTGCGCGAGATCGAGGCCGCCGCGCTTGGCCAGCATCAGCGCCTCGCCGGCGGCGACCAGATGGATGAAGGCCAGCATGTTAGTGATGACCTTGATCACCGCGGCCGCGCCGAGCGGGCCCATGTGAAAGATCTCGCCGCCCATGGCCTCCAGGGCGGGACGGTGCGCCTCGAACAGCGCCGTGTCGCCGCCGGCCAGCACGGTGATCTCGCCGGCGGCGGCGCGGTGGACGCCGCCGGTCACCGGCGCTTCGAGCGTGGCGACGCCCTTCTCCGCCGCCTTGGCCGCGAGGCGCAGAATCTCGTCGCGGCCGAGGGTGCTCATTTCGATCCAGGCGGCGCCGGGGCGCAGGCCGGCGAGGATGCCGTCGCTGCCCGTCAGCACCTGCTCCGAGACCGCGGGTGACGGCAGGCAGGTGATGACGGCGTCGCTCTGCCCGGCGACCGCCTTCGGCGACTCGGCCCAGCGCGCGCCGTTCGTCCGCAGTGGCGCTGCGGCCTCGGCGTTGCGATCGTGAACGGTCAGAGTAAAGCCGGCGCGCAGAAGACTGGCTGCAAGATGAGCGCCGAGATTGCCGAGGCCGATGAAACCATAGCGCATGATGGTGGACTCGCGATCCAGTGAAGCGTTCAGTCGACGGGGTGGCCGGTCATCTCCAGATGCAGTTTCGCGCCCTCGTAGGGATTGGCGCGGGCGACCGCCTCGTCGAGTTCGATGCCGAGGCCGGGCTCCGACGACGGGATGACGTAGCCCTCCTCCCAGCGGATCGGCTTCTTCAGGATCTTGGCGTGGAAGCCGCCCCAGGCCTGGATGCTCTCGAGGATGAGAAAATTGGGGCTGCAGGCGGCGAGCTGGATGTTGGCGGCGCCCTCGACCGGACCGCAATAGAGATGCGGCGCGATCTGCGCGTAGTGCGCCTCGGCCATGCCGGCGATCTTCTTGGCCTCCAGCAGGCCGCCGACGCGGCCGAGCGCCATCTGCAGGATCGAGGCGGCGCGGCACTCGAGCACGCGCGCGAACTCGTACTTGGTGGTGAGCCTTTCGCCGGTGGCGATCGGGATCGAGGTGGCGCGCGCGACCAGCGCCATCTCCTCCGGCATCTCCGGCGGCGTCGGCTCCTCGAACCAGAGGGGATCG
Organism: Dongiaceae bacterium; assembly: GCA_050180895.1. Classification (GTDB taxonomy): domain Bacteria; phylum Pseudomonadota; class Alphaproteobacteria; order Dongiales; family Dongiaceae; genus JBGPEQ01. Next base: position 361,696 of record JBFXDS010000005.1, on the reverse strand, counting down.
TAGGGCTCCAGCCGCTGGGCGAGACGGATGGCGCCGGAGGCGGTGAACTGGCCATGGGTGCCGAACAGCAGGTCGGCCTTGCTGCCGACGGCCTCGCGGATGAGGCGGACGAATGTCTCGCAGAGATCGAGCGTCTGCAGCGAGGGCTGGCGCGGATCGAAGGCCGAAAAGGGCGTGGCCGGATCGAACTTCACGGCGGTGAAGCCCTGCCGCACATACTCGGCGGCGCGCTGCGCCGAGAGCTCGGCGTCGTGATAGATGGCCTCGGTCTCGTTTCCTTCCGGATAGATGTAGGTGTAGCTGCGCAGCCGCTCATGCACCTTGCCGCCGAGGAGCTCGTAGACCGGCTTGTCCGTGGCCTTGCCGACGATGTCCCAGAGCGCGATCTCGATGCCGGACAGCACGCCTATCAGCGAGACATCGGGGCGCATGGTGTAGCCGGAGCCGTAGACCCGGCGCCACAGCGATTCGATATGGAAGGGATCCATGCCGAGGACGTGGCGCTCGAACACGTCGGCGACCATGCGCGCCAGGGTGTGCGGGCCGAAGGTGGCGGCGTAGACCTCGCCGACGCCGACGATCCCGTCGTCGGTGACGAGCTTCACGAACAGGAAATAGCGGCCGCCGAAGGACGGCGGCGGATTGCCGACGACGAACGTCTCCAGCGTGGCGATCTTCATGACCTGGGTCCCCCTACCGCAGCGGCCCCCATGTGACGCCGACGGCGGCGGAAAATCAAACCAGCGGCTGCAGGCTCGCCTGCATATGTGGCGGGGGCGGCGCGACCGCCTCGATCGGCGGACGGCCTTCGTAGAAAGGGATCGCCACGCGGCGGGCGAGCAGATGCAGGGGGCCGTCGCCGGGCGCGCCGTAGAGCGGATCGTCGAGGATCGGGCAGCCGAGGGCGGCGCAATGGACGCGGACCTGGTGGGTGCGGCCGGTCTCGGGGCGCAGCTCGAGCCAGGCGAGTCCGCCGCGGCGGCCGAGCAGCTTGTAGCCGGTGCGGGCGGACTGGCCGCCGGGATCGACGACCATGCGCCAGCCCGCTTTGCTCGTGACCTTGCGCAGGGGCAGCTCGATGCGGCCTTCCGGCGCGGACGGCGCGCCGACGACGACGGCCCAATAGAGCTTCTCGATGCGGCCGGCCGAGAACAGGCGGCCGAGCTTGCGGCGCGCGCGGTCGTTGCGGGCGAGGATCAGACAGCCGCCGGTGTCCTGGTCGAGGCGGTGGGCGGGGATCGGCGGCTGCGACAGGCCGAACCTGAGACCATCGAGCAGGGATTCGATCGAGTCCTTCTGCCGCGGCCCGACATGGACGGGCAGGCCGACCGGCTTGTCGATGACGATGACCTGGCTGTCGCGATAGAGGACGCGGGCGCGGAGGTCGACAGCGGCGTTCATCGTCCGAGGCGGCTTGGCATGCCGGGGATCATGTAGGGGCGGCCCCGCGTGGCCGCCCGGGCGACTACATGGGGTCGCCCCTACATTGCCTGCTTGCTCCACGAATACAATTACGAAGGTGAGGATCGTTCAAAACAGGAAATAGCGCTGCGCCATGGGCAGGATGCGGGCGGGCTCGCAGGCCAGGAGCGCGCCGTCGGCGCGGACCTCGAAGGTCTGGGGATCGACCTCGATTCGCGGGGTGGCGTCGTTCAGCAGCATCGATTTCTTGGAGATACCGCCGCGGGTGTCGGCCACGGCGACCAGCGGACGCGTCAGGCCGAGCGGGTGGGCGATGTCGGCCTCGAGGGCGGCGCGGGAGACGAAGAGCACGGCGCTCTCGGTGCGGCAGCGGCCGAAGGCGGCGAACATCGGCCGGTAGTGCACGGGCTGCGGACGGGCCCGTCAGGTGCATGGCTCGGGCGACGAAGGCGCGTGCGATGACGAGCTGCTGCGGCTGGCTGCCGCCGGAGAAGTCGCCGCCGCGACGGCGCAGGACCCAGACGAGCGCCGCAGCATGGACGAGAAAAGACGAGGTTCGATCCACAGCATCGAGATTCCCTCGGCTCAGGCGGAAAGACGGTTCCCGGATCCATCTCCCCGCCTGGCCGCTGGTCAGCGACGCGGGCTTAGCTGCCGCCCTTGCCGCCGTATTTGCGGACCGCCATGTTGAGGTTGCGGGTGCACCCCAGGACCGCCGGGGCAAACGGCCCCTGGCGGCATGACGCCTGCTCGCCTCATCTGAATCCTCCCTCGTTTGGATTCTTCGAGATGCCATAGCAAGCGCCGTGCCAGGGCTCGCGGGCGATGCGAATACGGGCGCCATGCCGTTGATAGGTCTCAGCAAACCTCAGGCAGGGACGGAAGAGAGCTCCGTTCCCCTGCGTCAAGCCGTCGGGTACGTCTGCCCGGAATCGGGCGCACTGCCTATCAATTAGGCGGAACCGGCCGGTTGCCTTCGCCGCTTCCGCAGGGTGGCGGCGATGGGTAATAAAACTTAATCATATTGGAAATGTAGAGGCACCTCAGAATAATTTCATTGCCGATGATCAGGCCGATCAGTAGAGTATATTTGAAATACGTCGATAATTATCGACAATTTCTTCTTAATTTTACTTTTAATATTTACCATCGAATCACCAGACAGGATGGGTTCGTGCCCTTCGACAGGATCCCCGACGCCCCCAGGGCGGCCGATGACGGCCATGTCGACACCGGCCTCAGCGTCGCGATCGATCTGCACGAGTCTCTCCTGCGGCTGGGCGCCATCGACGGCGTCTACATCGTGGTCGAGGAAATCCCGCCGGGGGTCCGCTTTTCGGCGGGGCGTTTCAACGGCGACGACACCTGGTCGCTGGGGCCGGGAGAGATCGACGGGCTGCGGGCAATCCTGCCGCCCCACCTGGGTACGCCGTTCACCCTGACGGTCCGCGTCCTCACGCCCGATCCCTGCGGCTACGACTACGCCTCGACGACCGCCAAGTTCGATGTCGTCGTAACGCCCGGTTCCGGCGCTTCGGCCGCCGCCGACATGGTCGCCCCCATGGAGCCGCCCGCCGGACGGCCCCTGCCTGCGGCCGACGATGCCAAGGCGGCGGAGGAGCGCCGCTTCGCCGCAGCCCGTGCCGAATGGGCGGCGGAGGAGGAGCTTCGGCTCGCGCGAAGCCGCGCTCAATGGGAGGCCACGGAGCGGGAACGTTGGCTGGCGCGGGAGGCGGACCTCGGCGCGCAGCATGCCGCGGCACTGGCCGACGCCGAAGCGCGGTGGAAGCAGCGCGAGGCCAATCGCATCGCCGCGGTTGAAGCGCAGTGGAGCGCGCGGCTCGTCGCCAACGAGGCGCGCTGGCGCGCCGAGGACGGGCAAATCCACGCCGCGGCTCCGCCGCGTCGTGCCAGGCGCGGCGTCGTCGCCAACCTCGTGGCTGTCCTCGGGTTCTCCTGCATCGCCCTGGCTGTCCTTATGCTCTGAGGCGGCCGCCGCGCCGAAGCCGCGAGCGGCCGCAGACTAAGGTCGGCATTCGATAAGAAATCGTCAAACATCGGCGACGCTAACCAAACAATTTCACGAAATATTAAGTTCTGGAACACTATCCTCGATTGCATAAAGTTTTCGACAAACACCGGGCGTAGTTTATTTACAGGGCTAACGAACGCGGTTAACCCGCTTCGATCCGAAAGGCACGCGACAGGTCGATGGAAGCCGCCGTCCAAGATCATACCGCAAGCGATGAGACGACCCGGATCGAGGTCGCGACCGACCCGGCGGGGCAGACCGTCCGGCTCGACCTCCACCCGGCGTTGGCGGTGCTCGGCTACTATGACGGCGTCTATGTCGTCATCAGCGACGTGCCGGTCGGCGCGCGCCTGTCGGCGGGCCGCAGCAACGGCAACTTCACCTGGTCGCTGCTGCCGGCGGAGCTGGAGGACCTGTCTCTGACCCTGCCGAGCGAGCGGTTGGACGTCGTGCTGACGGTCAGCATCGTCACGCCCGATCCAGACGGCTACGAGTTCGCCTCGACCTCAGCGCAGTTCAATATCATCGTCGCCGACGGCATCAGCACCATCCCCTTCAACTCGCTGCGGCGGATCGACCCGCACCACCAGCAGGATTGGCCCGGAGTCCTGCAGCGCGCGGTCGAAGCCAAGCGGGCGCAATTCCACCCGAATCCCGAAGGCGGCCCTGAGGCGCCGGCATGGCCGGCGCCCACCATCCGCGAGCGCGAAGCCGTTCCCGCCGCCCCCGCACAGGCGACGATCGAGCGCGATGCCGCTACTCAGCTGCTTGCGGCGGCGCGGATCGAATGGCGGGCCGATGAGGAGGCGCGGTTCACACGCGTGCGCGCGCACTGGGAGGCCGAGGCCTGCAACGAGCGGACACGCATTGCCGAGGAACTGGCGGCGCGCCACGCACAGGAGCTCCGGGATGCCGAGGCGCGATGGCATGTGCGCGAGCAGGAACGCCTGATCGTGCACGAGGCCCTGTGGAGCGCCCGGCTTGCAGCCCAGGAAATCCATTGGCGGTCGGAGGAATCGTTGCGCTTCGCCGCGTCGATCGCGAATTGGCGCATGAAGGTGCGGGCGGAGCGCTGGCGCCGCGCAGCCTGCTGGTTTGCGTTCACCATCACGATGGGATCGCTGCTGCTGGCCTAGCCCCGCCCCCCCCTTTCCGCGGGCTTCGCTCACAACCCGTCCTCGGCCAGATCGGCGAGCACGGCCGTCCAGATCTCCTCCCAACAGCAGCGATGGTCGTAGTCCGGGACGATCGTCAGGCCGGCGCCCGGCGCCAAGCCGCGGCGGGTGATCTCCGGCGGGACGATCTCATCGCGCCCGCCGGCATAGTGATGCTGGAGGACGGCCGCCGGCAGGGGCGGCTGGCGCGCGGGATTGAGCGAGCCGGCGAGGCGCCGAGCGCCGCGCGCATCGGTCCAGGCGTCGATGTCGAGATTGGCCGCAACCGTCACGACCGCCGCGGACTCCGCGACGCGCCCGGCCAGCAGCATCGCCAGCGCGCCGCCGCCGCTATGGCCGAACCAGGCAACCCTGCGGTACGGCCCCTGCGACAGGATCTCGCGGGCGACCGCGGCCATGCTGGCCACGACCGCGCCGGAATAGCGCTCATCCGTCCACAGCTGCGGACGGCAGGCGTCGTCGCCGGCGAGACCGTAGTAGCAGGGCCGCCCGACCAGGACGGCGGGTCCCGGATCGAGCGCCAGCAGGCGCAGCATCAGCGGATTGCGCGGCGTCGGATCGGCCGCCGGATAGCCGCCGATGTCCGGAGTGCCGTCACCATCGATATAGACGTGCAGGACGGGCGACGGCCGGCCGGGGTTGCGCCAGAACAGGACGTGACGAAAGCCGCTCCCCTCCATGATCCGGCGCTCGAGGCCCATGGCGCCGGCCTTGTCCGCAAACCGCTCGGCCGGCGTGGCGCAGCCGATCAGCAGGGCGAGGGCGGGCGCGACGCCGAGGCACCGTCGAAGCCATCGCCGGCCGATCCACCCCGCGCCCATGGCCATGTCCGACTTAACTCCGTTTCCTCAGGGATGCTTAGAGGATGCGGGATAGGATGTCAGGCGAGGGCATTCCGATCCGGCGGCGCACCCGGCCGCCATATCGAAGGACAGACCGGCGAGGAGAGCACGCCATGAAGATATCCACGACCCTTGTCGCGGCCGCAAGCCTCTGCATCGGCCTCACGGCCGCCTCCGTCGGTGTCGCCGATGACGAACCGCATCCGGCCTTGGCGCCTCAGGGCGGCGCAGCGCCCGCAAGCGCCGCCGACTCGGGCATGCAGCCGAACTGCCTGCTGCCCGGCCGGCTCAGGGATTTCCATGGCATCGTCATGCTTGCGCCGCGTCAGGCGGTGACGCTGGGCGCCCACGCCTGCGCCGGCCGGGGCGGCACGCCGCTGGAACGCGCGGCGGCCGCGAACTAGCGACCGGCCCCGGCGCCGCCCGGCTCAGCGGGCGACGAAGAAGAAGTCGCCGGCTTCGTGGCCGGCCGACTTGATCGGCGCGTACTCCGGCACCTGCTCGACATTGAACGATCCGGCGGCATAGGAGACGCTGGCAACAATCTCCTGATGCAGCCTCTGGCCCTCGATCACGCCGTCGTTCTGCTCGAGGACGTTGAGCAGGGCCTTAGCGAAGATCGAGTGGTTGCCGGCGCCGGCATCGAGAACCGGCGCCACGCCGCCCGAGGTGAGGGCCGTCCGCGACCGCTTGTCGACCATCAGCTTCACCCAGTTGGCCCAGGCCTCCGGCGACTTCCCGGCTTCCAGCCGGGTCAGGGCGGAGCGGGTGAGGACGCCGGAGTAGCAGGAATCGGCGACGATGAGCACATGGCGGGCGCTCATCTGGTTGAGGATATCCGTCACCTGGTAGGTGGGAATCCAGTTCGCCGTGCTCTTGGGCTCGGCGTCCAGCGGCAGCCAGTTGCCACGCTGGTTGACCTGATCCAGCTCGCCATGGCCGGCATAGTAGATCAGCAGATTGTCGTTCTCGGTCAGCTGCTCGCGCAGGCGGTTGAGCGCCTCCAGGATGTCGTAGCGGGTGGCGTCCTTGAGCAGCGTGACGTTGAAGCCGTATTTCTTCTTCAGCACGGAGGCGATCGCCTCGGCATCGGCGATCGGCGTCGCCAGCTTGGGCAGCTTGGCGTAGCTCTGGACGCCGATGACCAGCGCGTAGTACTTGCCGAAATCGAGATCCAGGCGCGGCAGAGTCGGCCCGGTATCGACCGAGGTCGAGCCGGCCGTCGCGCTGGCCGTGTTGCGCATCTCCTGCGGCTTCAGCGTGAATTCGAAGGTGCCGCGCTTGCCGATCTGGTCCACCGCCACGACGACGACCTTGGTGCCCTCGGGCGTGACCGGAATGTCGGTGCGGAACAGCCCCTTCTTGTCGACCTCCAGCGATTGATCGTTGACGGTCAATGACAGAAGGCCCGCCGAAGCCGTCACGCGGCCGACGATCGGGCGCTTCTGCGTTTCCGCCTGGGTCTCGGCCACCACAAGGCCGCGGAAGACCTTGATCTCCGGATCGAGGATCTCGATGACCGGACCTTCGACCGCGGCGTCGGCCAGCTTCGTCTGCTGCTTCTGCGCTTCCTGCTGCAGACGCGCGATCTCGGCGTCGAGCTTGGCAACCTCCGCCTTCTTCTTCTCGAGGTCGGACTTCTGCGCGTCGATCTGATCGGCGCGCTGCGTCAGCTTCTTCTCCTGCGCCTTGAGGTCCTCGGCCAGCTTCTGCAGCTCATCCGATTTCGACTGGTCGGCCGCGCTCTGCGCCCGCTGCTTCTCCAGGTCGGCGCGTTCGGCGGCAAGCTTCTGCCGCTCGGCCTCGAGCGCCGCCTGCTGCTGCTCGATCTGCGCATCGGCGACCTCGACCTTCTCGCGCTCGACGTCGGCCTTGCTCTGCTTCTGCTCAAGCTGGCTCTCCAGCTTGTCGATCTGCTTCTGCAGCGTCTTCACCTGCTTCGACTGCGCCGCCACCTTCTTCTTCAGCGCCTCGTTTTCCTTCTTCAGCTTCTCGGTTTCCGCCGCCGACGCAGGATCGACGGCGGAGGCGGCCGGCGCAGAGGGCGCGACGGCGGTCGCCTGCGGCTGCAGCGCCACTTCCTTGACGCCCGACGCCTGGCGGTACCAGTCGAGGGCCTGTTTCTGATCCTTGGGCACGCCCCGGCCCTGCTCGTAGAGGCTGCCCAGATTGATCTGGGCCGGCGCATAGCCTTGCTCGGCCGCCTTCCGATACCACTGGGCGGCGGTGGCGAAATCGCCCTGCCTCTCGTAAATCTCGCCGACATAGTTCTGGGCCTTCATGTCGCCCTCGTTGGCCGGCTCCATCCAGACCTGGAGGGCCGTGCCGTAGTCGGCGCGATCGTACGAGGTGTATTCGCCGCCGCGGATCTCGCAGTCGGTGGCGGAGGTCCGCACCGCCTGGCGCGCGCCGACGAAGGTGACCTGCTGGCCCAGCTTCCTGATCTTGCCCGGCAACAGGCAATCGACGATCAGGAACTGATCGGCATTCTGAGTCGCCGCCCAGGCAACCGGCGGCGGTCCGCCCAGCGGCACCGGCGCGGTCGCGACGAGCGCAACCAGGAGCAACGACAGGAGCGAAGGCCTCGTCAGGCCGCGGCACCGAAGACCCATCGAATTCTTTCTCATCGTGACAACCCGCAAAAGGTGGCGAATCGGTAGACGCCTGAGAACCGATCGAACCATTCTACCACACCGGACGCGCCGACGAAGCAAGCCAAGCGTCGCCAAGCGCCGACGGCGCAAGACGGCCACGCGACAACGGTAACAAAACCATAGCATCCCGCTTGACGGCGGGTCTGTGTCGGCCGTCACATCCGCCGATAGAGACGACGCCTATCAGGGTTAAGATCCGGTTAAACGGCCGGTGCCAGCCCGCACCACCCGGTCATCACGGTTTGAAAACGACGCTCCGGTAACCGGCGGTCAAGTCGTCGCTCCCCTGCCGCGCGGCCGCATCATCGAGACTGCTGCGCAGCGCGGCCAGATACTTGTCGGCCTGCTCGACCTGCGGGCGGAGTCCCTCGAACAGGGGGGTCCGGCTGGCGACGGCGATCAGGAGATTGGAGCCGAAGGGCGGCGAAACGGTGTACTTCGCGACCTCCTGCGGCAGCGTACCGATGACGATCTGCTGCCCGGCCCGCGCGTTGTTGTCCCGCCGCATCTCGTTGGGCAGGAGGTGGACCACATAACCCTCCGCAGCGTCGAAGTAGTCGACATAAAGATAGCCGTCATAAGACGAGGGCGCCGTGACGCCGATCAGCAGGTGATCGCCCTCGCGATAGACGCCGTCGGTTCCTCCCGGATCGATCACCGGGGTTTTGGGGTGACCGAGATTGAAGACGGTCCGCTCCCGCAGCACGTCCAGAGCCTCGCAGAGCGGCCGCGACATGACGGCGACAGCGTTGTCGACGCGCCCCACGTCCGGCAGGGCCGCGAGCACCGCGCCCGCCTTGGCGCGATCGGCCTCGGTCCCGACGTAGCCGGACGCCGCGATGTCTCCCGCGTCCGAGACATCGATCGCGACGCCCGCGCAGGACAGGCCCTGAACCGCACGCTGCGCATCGTCGCGCAGCTTCTGGATATCCGGAATCCGCGGCAGCTGGGCCGTCTGGGTCTCCGCCGGCGGCTCGACGGGCAGCGGCGCCGGAGCGGATGCGGCGGAGTCGACGGTCTCCGTCTGCGCCGAAGACTCCGCCGAATCGACCGCCGCCGCCGGGGGCTGCTCGGCGGCGGCAACATCCGAGATCTCCGCTGTCGGCGGAGACGAGGACACGGCGCCGCCCGCGACCGCTTCGCCCGTCGGCGCCGCCGGCGTCACGAGCGTAGTGTCCTCGCTCGCTTCCGGGGGTGCGGAGGCCACGGTTTGCGACGCCGGCTGCATCGGTGTCTCCGAACCGGACTCCTGCGCCGCCTGGCTTGCCGTCGAAGCGCCCAGGGCCTCTGCCGGGGCCGACGACGAAGAACCCGCCGCCGCCTCTTCATCGGCAGGCGCTACTTGCGTCGTTGCCGTAGCGTCCATGTTTGCCGGATCCGGAACGACCGCTGTCGGCGGTGGCGTCGGCGTTGCCGGCGCGGCGGCTTCCTGCGCTGGTTGGCCCTGCGCCGACGATTTCCCGGTCTCTCCCGTGGACGCGCCGCCACCCCACAGATACCAGGATCCGAGGCCGCCGGCGACGATCAACACCGCCAGCGCGCCGACGGCCACAAGGACACCGGAGCTCCCGCGGGCGCGCGAACCGGAATCGGTCTTCCGCCGTTCGGGCGGGCGTGCCGCCGACGTGGCGCTCCTCGCGTCGGATCTCGGCGCGGCGCGGACCAGATCGCGCATGGACTGCGGGCGATCGGCCGGGTCGGGCTGCAGCATGGCGGTCAAGTCCGCGCGCACGCCCTCGGGGACGCGGCTGAGGTCCGGCACCGAGCGGCGCGCCTCGATGACGGAGATCGGCGACAGGCCCATGTCCAGAGGCTCGCCCTGCGCCGCCGCCGCCAGCACCAGCCCGAGACTGTAGATGTCGGAGCGGCCATCGACCTGGCCGCCGAACATGCCGAGCTGCTCCGGCGAGACGTAGGAGAACTTGCCGGCGAAATCGTCGCCGATGATGGTCTTGCCCTCGGGGTTCGCGAGCTTGGAGATGCCGAAATCGATGATCTTCGCCTGCGTCACCTCGCCGGCCGGCAGGATCACGTTGTCCGGCGAAATGTCGCGGTGGATGACGCCCTTCTCATGGGCGACGGCGAGGCCATCGGCCAGCCGGTCACGCAACTGGCGGATCTCGTCGGCCGTGAAGCTGCGCTCGCGCATCAGCTTCGACAGCGACGGGCCGTCGACGAACTCCATGACCAGGTAGAGGCGGCCGTTCTCGTCGCGGAAAACGCCGTCATAGGCGACGACGGCGTCGTGCCGGATGGTCCGCAGTACCGAGGCCTCGCGCCGGAACAGGTCGACGATACGCTGATCGTTGGCGAGCTCCGGCAGGATGATCTTGATGGCATGCTCCGTCCCGAGCTCGGCATGGCGCGCCCGGTAGATCTCGCCCATGCCGCCGCGCGCCAGGACGGTTTCGATCCGGTAGGTGTGGCCGAGCAGGCTGCCGGGCGGGATGGACGCATCCGGCGGACCACTGGATACCCCCGACGGGGCCGCAGCGACGCCTGTGAAGCGCGTTTCGTCGCCGGCGGCGGACGCGACGACCGTTTTGTCGTCTTCGGGGCCGCGTTCGTCACCCATCACAGCAATCCATATGTTTTCTGCCGGGCCTGCGCGCGATCATCGCTCCTGCGGCACGACGCCGGCACTCCACCGCCGATTAGAAGGCGTCCGACCTTGCAATGCAAGGATCGGCACCCGGCGAGCACCCCGGTCAACGCTCGCGAAGCTGCAGCACGCTGTAGCTGCCGAGCAGGCTGTTCTGATAGCCGCTGGCCGCCAAGCGCTGCAGCTCGCGGCGCAGATCCGCGAGATATTTCTTCGCGTCCGCCTCGACTCGCGGCCGCGGCGCGGAAAACAGCGGCTCCGGCGTCGAAACCGCCACGATCAGGCTGCTGCCGAAGGGCGGCCGGACGACGTAGTCCTGCGCTTCCTGGGGAAGCGATCCGATGTCGATCCTGCTTCCGGCGCGAAGAGCGTCGTCGGCCCGCAGCTCGTTCGGGAACAGGTGCACGACGTATCCCTCCTGGCCATCGATGTAGTCGACGTAGAGGTGGCCGTCGTAGAGCGACGTGGCGGTCACGCCGATCCTCAGGCTGTCGCCGCCGAAATAGGTGCCCGCAGCCCCGCCGGGATCGATCCGCGGGGCCGCCGGATCGTTCGGGCGCGACGAAATCTCGCCATGCAGGAGACCGAGCGCGTCGCACAGGGGCGACCGCATCACGGCGACCTGATCGCTGATGCGGCCGGCGCCAGGAACGGCGGCGAGACGGCTCGCGACCGCCGTCTTGTCCGCCTCGCTTCCCGTCCAGCCGCGCACCTCGATGTCGCCGGCGGGCGATACCTGGACCGACAGGCGCGCGCACTGGAAGCCCTGGAGCGCGAGGTTGGCGCCCTTCGTCAACTCGCCGATCCGATCCACCGGCGGGTCGGGCGGATCGGGGACATCCGGTATCGGCGGCTCCGGCGACGGCGCGAACAGCCAATAGCCGACGCCGCCGCCGGCGGCCAGCAACAGGACGAGGGCGACAGCCGCGACGGCGGCGCGGGCGCCGCTGCCAGCGCGGGGCGACGCGGGGGCGAGCGCTCCGGCGCCGGCGGCGCCGCGCACTCGCCCGGAGTCTGCACGCTGTTGCGGCCGGACGGCGTCGGGCACGAGCGCGCGCATCGAGGGAGGCCGGTTCGCCGGATCGGGCTGCAGCATGGCCGCCAGCTCGTCGCGCAGCTCCCGCGGCAGTCGCTCCAGATTCGGGACCCCGCGCCGCGCCTCGACCACCGTGATCGGGGAGCTGCCCATGTCCAGCGGCTTGCCCAGGGCAACGGCGGCCAGCACGAGGCCGAGGCTGTAGATGTCCGACCGCGCATCGACCCTGCCGCCATAGAGGCCCACCTGCTCGGGCGACACGTAGGAGTACTTGCCCGCAAAATCGTCCCCCACGATCGTCTTGACCTCGGGATCGGCCAGCTTGGAGATTCCGAAATCGATGATCTTGGCCTTGTCGATATCGCCGCCCGGAAGGATCACGTTGTCAGGCGAGAGGTCGCGGTGAATCACGCCTTTCTCGTGGGCGGCCGCCAGACCGTCCGCCAGCCGGTCGCGCAACCGACGCAGTTGCGGCGGCGGCATCGGCCCCTGCTTCAAGACCTTCGACAGGGACGGGCCGTCGACGAACTCCATGACCAGGTACAGTCGGCCGTTCTCGTCGCGAAAGACGCCTTCGTAACCGACGATCGCCTCGTGGCGGATGGTGCGCAGCACCGACGCCTCGCGCCGGAACAAGTCGACGATCTTCGCATCGTCCACGAGCTCCGGCAGGATGATCTTGATGGCATGCTCGGTATCGAGCTCGGCGTGCCGTGCCCGGTAGACCTCGCCCATGCCGCCGCGCGCCAGCAGCGCCTCGATGCGGTAGGTATGGCCGAGCAGCTGTCCGGGCGCGATCGTCGTCGGCTTGCCGCCGGCCAGCGTCGGCGGACGGGCGGTCTTCAGGCCCGGACCGAGCGTCGGCTCCTCATCCGCATCGCGGTCATCGGCCATTCCGGCCTAGTCCCCGGCGCCGCGGCATTGCACCAGGACCACCGTCACGTTGTCGCTGGCGCGGCGCGCCAGCGCGGCTTCGATCAGGACATGGGGCGCATCGAACAGCGATTCGCGCATGAGGATGGCGCGGATCTCGTCGTCTTCCACCGCCTTGCACAGCCCGTCGCTGCACAGGAGGAAAAGGTCGCCGTCGCGCAGACGGTCGTGGATCGTTTCGAGCTCCAGCTCGTCGGCCGCGCCGACGGCGCGCGTCACGACGTTGCTGTAGGGATGGTTGCGCGCCTCCTCCGGCGACAGCATTTGGGTGTCGACCAGTTCCTGGACATGGCTGTGATCGCGGCTGACCTGACTCAGCGTTTCCTCGCGCAGGAGATAGAGCCGGCTGTCGCCCGCCCACACGCACGCATAGTGCTCGCCAAAGGCCAGCAAGGCGACCACCGTGCTGGCGATGATGCGGCCGGGACCACGACCGGCCGCCTCCTGCCGCAGATCCGCATTCGCCGAATGGAGCGCCGCCTTGACGGCGGCGAGGAAGGGGGCCGCCCCTTGCGGGGAGGGAATCTCGGCAAGCGCCGCGACCGCCGCCTGGCTGGCATGGTCGCCGGCTTCGTGTCCGCCCATGCCGTCGGCGACCGCCCACAACCCGAGGTCGGCACGATCGAGATAGGCGTCCTCGTTCAGCTTGCGGATGCAGCCGACATGGGTCGCGGCGCCGGACACGAAGTGGAATCTCGGCATCCGAACCCGCCGCCCTATGATCCGGCTTCGGCCGGCGCCGGTGCCGCCGGCGCGTCGCCGTCCCAGCCCCACTGGCTCCAGCGGCCGTCGAGGAACGCGGCAAAACCCTCGGCGGAGGGCAGCCCGCGACAGACCAGGAACGTTGCGCCGACCGCCTCCGATCCGCTCGTCCACCAGAAACTGACCTCCGGATAGTGCGCGGCAAGGAAGCGGCCGGCGAGATGCCGATAGGCCGGCTCGACCGCGTCCGCGGACGGGATGGGCAGGCGCAGGCCGCGCTCGCCGCCGTCGCGCGGGCCGGGGTCGGACGTCGGCGCGGCGGCGTCCGGCGGACCGAGGGCGGCCACGTCGGCATCGAAGCGGTCGAAATCGAACGCGTCATCGAGCGCGGACTGCGCCAGCGCCTCGGCCTTGCCGAACCAAGCCCCCGCGGCGACCGGCACGCCGACCGGGTCGGCGCCCTCCGGCAACAACGCCACGATCGTCAACGGGAAGTAGCGGCCGACGCGATCGACGCTCGGCATCAACACGCCGGCCGCCGCGCTGCTGCCACACAATCCCGCCGCGACGGTGAATCGCCAGATCGGGCTGGTGAGATAGGCATCGAGCCATGTCTCGCCCATCCGCGCGCGGCTGCCGCCGACGACGTCCTGCAGCCAGCTGTCCCAGGGGTCGAGGAAGCTTCGCGGCAGGCGGCGGGTGACGAAATCACCCTTGGCCACGAGCTTGCCATGGTAACCCGGTGCCGCCGCCTCGGCGCCGCCGCTCATCCGATCTTTCCCGGGCAACGGAACCGGTGCAGCTCTTTCAGGCTGAAGGGATTGAGCACGCTGCCGGCGCGAATCTCGAAGCTGGCGCTGTGCCCGCCGACATTGAACGTGATCTGGAACCGCTCGGGACCCATGGACGAGAGCTGCCCTTCGTCGATCAGTCGGAAGAAGGCCCAGGGCCCGTCCTTGACGATCGTCGAGCTGGGGCTCTGCGGCTGGAAGGACAGCCGCACCTGCTTCGGCCCCGTACCCGGCCACTGCATCTGGACCGGCACCTGCGGCCCATGGCTGTAGGTCACGACCTGGCCGTCGAGCTCCAGCAAGACCTGGGTTGCAGCGTTGTCGAGGGCGAGCGGCACGATCTCGAAGCGCGCCGACGGCGACGTACCGGAGGCGAACAGCGCGTCGCGGATGGCGGCGGCCATGCGGAACTGCTCAAGGGCGCCGGACGAGATCGGGATGTCGCCCTGCGGCCGCCAGGGGATGCGCGAGGTATCGACGATCGGCAGCAGGTTGGCCTTGAAGAAGCCGTCCATCACGCCGCCCGGCGCGAACAGCCGCGCGAAATCGTCGAGCGTCACATCGGTGCCGCTGTCGGCGTAGATCGGATAACGGTTCTTGACCAGCTTGTCGCAATACTGGGCGACGTCGGAACGGAAGCGTTCATTCAAGTCGGTCCGATATTCACCCTTGTCGAGCTGCTCGATCTTGCCGGCGGCCACGGCGAGCTGCTCGCCGACCGAAGCGGGCGCGCGGCCGGCCGCAGCCTGCAACTGCTGCAGGGCGGCCTGCAGGGCGGTATCCGGACCCGTGCTCGGCACGAACTGGTTGAGCGCATTGTTGAGGGCGAGGTAGACCGTATTGATGGCCTGGATCGCCTCGTCGATGGGCGCCGGCGCCCCGTTGACGTAGTCGTGCAGGAACTTGAAGCGCTCTTCGACGCGTTGCTCGGGTGGGGCCTCTCCGCCCGCGCCGCCGGCGCTGCCATCGCTCCTCAGCAGATCGCCCAGCAGGTTGCCGAGCCGGCCCGTGGAGCCGAGGGTCGTCTGCAGCTGCTGCTGACCCGCCTGCTCGAGCTGCTGCGCGGCCCCCGATCCGCCGTCCCCCGCAGCCGGCGGCGGCGCCGTCAGCTTCGTTTCGCGCGCGATGTCGGACAGCAGGTTCTTCAGCGGCGACGTGGGGCCGGCAAGGATGTTGAATACGGCGGCGGCATGCCGCTTGTCGGTGATGTCGACGATCGTGATATCCCCGAGCAGCCGCGTCCACTGATCGACGTAGTCGTTGACGTAGATGGAGATCACGTCGCTGGCGATGCGCGCGATGGTGGCGTTGTCGTTGGTGAGCTGCGACTGCGCGCCCATGATCCAACCGTCGCGCGCGATCTCCGGCGCGATGTTCTCGACCGCCGGCACGAAGGCGTTGTGGAATCCCTGATAGGTGTAGAAGCCGGGCACGCCGTCCGCCAGGTCGCCCGTCTTGCGGGCGATGACCTGCGTCCCCTGCGGACCGATGTGATCGGCGACGCGCCACACCGGAAGATCGCGCACCAGGCCGGTCTGCTTGATCATGGCATAGGCGCGCTGGGCGACCGGGTATTGCTCGAGCGTGCGGCGGGCGTCGGCGACGAGATTGCCGTCGAGACCGATCTCCGTCAGCGGCTGCTCGAGCAAGGCGTCGAGATGGCCGGCGAGCTGGTCGCGCGTCGGCTGCATCGCCGCGCCGGGAAACACGCCGTTCCAGTCGATCGCCATCCACTCCTTGACCAGATCCTTGTCGAGCGGCCCCTGGACGCCGAGCATCAGGTAGACCTTGAGCGCCTGGTAGACGAATTCCGGGTTGTCGATGTTGGCGCGCAGCTGCGATTCGAGGCGATAGAGCAGGCGCGGCAGAAACAGCCCGTTGAGCGCGCGGCGGTAGGCCGCATCGGCCTCGACGCCGAGCTTGTCGCCCTGGTAGAGACCGAACCTGAGCGACAGCGGGACGCCGAGCTTGCTCTGCTCGTAGCCGGCCGGCATCGTCCGCAGGGTCTGCAGCGGCGGCAGGATGAGGTCGAGGCGGGCATCCTGGACCGGGTTCAACTGGAGGCCGGTGTCGGCCACCTGCTGCTTGTAGGCGCCGATGGCGGTGTTGAAATCGGCGACCAGCTGCTTGTTGCCGAGATAGCTGAAGTACCAGAGCGCGCCCATGCCCAGGATGACGACCGTCGCCAGCGACACCGAGGCCCAGCCGAAAACGACGCGCATCCGCTCGACGCGCCGATTGCGGCTGACGATGCCGGCCTCCTGGAACACGACGTCGCGCAGCAGGCGCGTCAGGAAGTAGCTGCGGCCGGTGCCGCTGAAGGCGGAGAGGCGCTTGCGGTCGAGGCCGAAGGTGGACGCCATCACGCCCATCAGCCGGTCGATGGGCGTGCCCTCCTGCGTGCCGCTGGTGAAATAGACGCCGCGCAGCAGCGGCCGATCCTCGTAGCGGGTCGGGCGGAAGATCTGATCGAGGAACTCGTTCGCGACCTGCTTCAGCGACGCCATCTGCGTGGGGAAGCCGAAGATCAGGCTGCGGCGGTCGATATCGGACTCCTTATGGACGCGCTCCAGGAGCCGTTCGTACAGGCGCTTCTGCAGCAGCTCGAACTCGGCGTCGAAATCCGCCATCGGCCCTTCCGGGCTCTTGCCGTCGTCGAGCGGGAAGGTGAAGCCCCAGACCTGCTGGCGCTCCTCCTTGCCGAGATCGTCCATGAACTCGACGAAGCCCGCGGCAAGGTCGACCTTGGTGAACAGGACATAGATCGGGAAGCGGATGCCGAGCTCGTTGTGCAGCTCCTGGATGCGCTGCTTGATCTTGCGCGCCTCGGCCTGCCGCTGCGCTTCGTTCATGGCGGCCAGGCCGTTCTCGCCGGACAGGGCGATGGCGACGAGGGCGCCGTTGATGGGCTGGCGCGGGCGCGTGCTCTTGAGCAGCTTCAGGAATCCGGTCCAGGCGGCGGCGTCGACCGCCTGATGGCTGTCCTGGGTGGTGTAGCGGCCGGCGGTGTCGATGAGCACGGCCTCGTCGGTGAACCACCAGTCGCAGTTGCGGGTGCCGCCGACGCCGCGGACGGCGTCCTTGCCGAACTTCTCGGCGAGCGGAAAATTGAGGCCCGAATTGACCAGCGCCGTCGTCTTGCCCGAGCCCGGCGGCCCGATCAGGATGTACCAGGGCAGCTGGTAGAGATACTGGCGGTTGGAGCCCTTGCCGATCTTGGCGCGCTTGAGCAACGCCATGGCGTCTTCGAGCCGTTCCTTGAGGACGCCGATCTCCTCCTTCTTCGCCGCCTCGAGGTCGGCGGCCTGCGCATCGGCGGCGGATGTCTGGGTGATGCCCTGGACCAGCTGGTCGTTGGTCTTCTTGGCGCGGAGCAGCGAAACGATGTTGGCGATGCCCCAGACGACCAGGATGACCAGCACGATGATCAGCCGGACGATCTCGCTTTCCAGCGGCCGCACGTCGCCGACGGCGATCAGCGGTCCGATGAACCACACCACGAGGGCGAGGATGATGGCGCCGATCAGCGTAACGAGCCAACGCGCGGTCAGAACGGACAGGATTCGCTTAAACATGGTTTGGTCGGCCTAACAGTAAGATACGGACCACGGAGCGACGCCGCTTTGTCACTGCGCCGTTATCCCGGTCAGCGCTTCGCCCAGCTCATCGTCGACTTTCAGTACGATCAATTCGATACGGCGGTTCTTTCGGCGTCCTTCCGGGGTGCCGTTGTCGGCGATCGGCTCGTTCTCGCCGCGGCCCTCGGCCGTCAGCCGCGACGGTTCCGAAAGCTCCGCCCCCACGATCTTCTCGACCGTCTGCGCGCGGGCGACGGACAGATGGTAGTTCGAGGGAAACCGCAGCGACTTCCTGATCGGAACGTTGTCGGTGTGACCGGTGATGACGGCGACGCCCGGTTGGTCCTCGAGCGCCTTGCCGATACGCTCCATCAGCGGCAGGAATTGGGGATCCAGCTGATCGCTGCCGGATGCAAACATGCCTTCGCCGGAGATGCGCACCAGGATCCGCTGCGCGTTCTCGTCGACGGTCACCAGGCCTTCCCTGATCTCCGGCTCCAGGAACTGCGTGAAGATGTTGGGGACGACGGTCGGCGGCGGCGGTGGCGGGGTCACCGGCTCCGGCCGCCCGATGCCGACGATGCCGACCGGCTGCAGATCCGCGAGCAGGCCGCCGGTATCGGAGGCGTCGTTCAAGGCATAGGTGAAGCCCATGAACATGAGCGTAAGAGCGGCAGCCGTCACCGCGGCGATCACCCACGCTGGAATGTACGAGGTCAGCGGCCGATGGCCGGCGCTGAGGCCGCGCCAATGCGGGGCCAGCTCGCGTTCGAAGTCGCCGCGCCGTTCGCGCAGATGGCGATAGACGCCGTCGCGCACACGGCTGTGCTCGGATGTGCCGCGGCCGGTGACGCGCAGCCGCCCTTCGAAGCCGAGCGCGAGACAGATATACATCAGCTCGAGAACGTCGGCGTTGCGGCCGGGATCCTTGAGGAGGTGATTCAGAATCTCGTAGAAGCGCTCGCCGCCGACGACCTCGTTGTGGAAGGTGCTGACCATGCTGCGCTTCGGCCAGGAACTCTGCGCGCCCCAGGGCGTGCTCAGCACGAGATCGTCGACCGTCGCGCTGAGGGCATAGTGCGCCGTGCGCACGAGCTCGCGCGGCAAGCCGGCCGCAGAGGCGTTGGCTTCGAAGCTTTTGAGCTCGCGCACGACGCGGTCGCGCAACCCTTCGACGTCCTTCTGCGTGGCCGTACCGCGCACGCGCGATGCCAGGCCGAGCAGGACCGACGCCGCCGCCACGACCGGATTGAGGCCGTCGCGGGACATCGCCGCCGCCACCGTCGGATCGGCCATCCCCATCGCCGCCTCCGTCCGCGGCGACGGCGCGGTCGTGCGCTCGACCGGCGCGGGGCGGCGGCCACCCGGGTTCGGGCGGATGACGGTCTTCTCGCCGTCGTCGTTGTCGGCGAACGGGTTGTCGTCGCTCATCGGCGTCTATCCTCTGATCGCCCAAAACTCCATTTCGGCCTGGGGGAAATCGCTCGACAGGTGGATTGCGAAGGCCTGCGAGTTCAGGAGCTGCTTCCAGTAGGAGCTGGACTTGTCGAGCTCGAAATAGGCGGCGCCGGCGGTGAAGGGGATCTGACGCGGCGCCACCGGCAGCGCCCGCACGGTGACGCCGGGCAGCGCCACGTTCACCAGCTCGCGGATCTGCTCGACCGGCCCGATCTTCACCTGCTGCGGGAAGTTCCGCCGCAGGGCCTCGGCCTGCATGCTCGCCTTGACCGCCAGAACGAAGGTCGAGGTCGTCAGCAGCGAGCGGTCGGTGATGATGTGGACGCGGATGCCGAACTTCCGGTCCTCGAGCGGCAGTCGCACCGCGTTGGTCTCGATCACCTGGGCCAACAGCCGGCGGAGCGTCGCAATGAGGGGCGTGAAGGTCTTCTGCAGATCGTCGTGCTTGTAGACCGGGAAGGTGGGCGGCCGCTTGGTCGGCTCGTAGTACGTCGCCAGCTCGCCCGCCATCTGCAGGCCCAGCGCGTAGAACGCCTCCGGGTGGATGTCGCCGGAAGACGCGTAGTGGGCGAGCAGCGGCTCATAGCGGTTCAGATAGAGCAGCACGAGGAAATCGGCGACATCCCCCACGCCCTTCGCCTGATTGGTCCCGGCGACGAGCTGGGCGTAGTGCTCGCCGCGGTGGTGGAACAGGCCGACCAGCTCGGTGAGGAAGCCGGCAAGCGGCGGCGCGGCCGAACAGACGAGAGAGGTGGGAATGTACTTGTCGTCGAGGACGACGCTCTTGTCGGCCTTGACCTCGACGATGCGGGCCAGGCCGAGGCAGAGGTACCCGGCCCGCTCCTCCGTCTCCAGCATGTAGCGCAGACGCAGGCGACCGACGCGCAGGCGGGCGATCCCTTCGGCGCCGGCATTGGCATCGGTCGCCTCGTATTCCGTCGCGCCATAGCGGGCGGCGGCTTCGTCCTGGCCATTGGCAGCCACCTCGAACCGGCCGGGCTGCCGGATCGGCAGCGCCAGATAGACGATGCAATTGCGCGTGTTCTCCGGCAGATCGAGCGGCGCGGGATGATCGACGTCCTCGGGAACGTTGAACGGCGTCCCGTCCTCAAGCACGCCGCGGCAGACCGTCACCGCGAACTTGCCGGTGGTCAGCAGGTCGCGGTTGATCTGCAGGTCCGTGAAGCCCCACGAGTGGGCGCGGATGCCGGCGACGCGGCCGCGCACCAGCTTCTCGACATAGCGGTCGAACTGCTGGAAGTGCTGGGCACGGAGGAACATGCCCTCCGTCCAGACGACCTTGTTGTCCCAGGACATGTCTCAACCCACGGGCGCCGCCGCGGAGCGCAGGCGTAGCCGCCGGCCGTCTCCGCCCGCACGCCGCCGGACCGCCATTGCAAGGACCGGCTTCGGCATCATGATCCGCCGCCGGCCGGTGCCATTGATACGTCGACGTTCAGCCCCTGGACCGATACCTGGACAGCCGTGGTCTGATTCGGCGGCGGCGCCGCCGTGGCCCGCCAGTTCGCATTCTGAATGTCGCGGAAGGCGGCGACGACGCCGATATAGTTGACGCCCGGCCGCAGTTCCTTGCGCAGCTGCTGCGTGCCGCCCGGCGTGATCAGGACCTCGTCGCGACCGGCCAGATCGGCGCCGAGAACCTCCTGCTCGCGCTGGTACAGCTCGAAGAAATCGGCCTGCTGGAACGCCGCCGTGCTGGTCAGCTGGTAGATGCGCACGGCCACTGGAGCGCCGTTGCCGGCGCCGTCCGGATTGACGTCGCCGGATGCGGTGATGGTGATGTCGGCGATCGTCGGCGGCGGAGGCGACCCGCCGCAGCTGCTCAGAACCGCAGAGACGACAACCGCCATCCCCAGGACCGCCGTCTTCAACCCCTTCATCGTCATCATCTCCCGCCCCCTATCCGAAATGATCGTGATCCATACTAACCGATCGACGCCGGCGGCACGTGGCCCGCGTCATAGTTTTTTCAGCTGCTCCTCATAGGCGCGCCGGAACTCGCGGCCGAAGACGCCGTCGAAGCCCTGTTCCGCCTGGGTGGCGACTTCCTTGTAGAGCGCCTCGTAGATCTCCCACGCCTTGGCGTTCTTCGCCCCGGGCAGCAGGTTGGCGAGGACGGAGCGCTGCTGCTCCAGCCGCTGCTTCAGATTCTCGGGATCGAACTCGCGCAGCAGGGCGACGAGCGCCACCTGCAGGCCGGCGACGACCGCCAGCTGATGCGCCTTCACGTCCTCGATGCCCTGCCGGACGGCCTCGACCGGCGGCAGGTAGCCGGGCACGGACCGGCGGAGCAAAGCCGCCAGCGCCTCCTCGGCGTTCAGCGTGAACTTCAGCGGGTTATTCTGGCTCTGCTGGATCATCGTGCGCTCCAGCCGGAACTCGCTCTTGAAGGCCGTCCGACTCATGAGGATCTCGCGCAGGCCGGCCACCATCTCGCGGAACATCTGCCCGACCATGTGCATGGTGGCGTCGGGATCGGCGTCGAACAGCGCCAGATCCTCGATCCCGGCCCCCTCGAGGAACGCATTCAGCAGCGCCGATCCGTCGCCCGCGGGGACGGCGCGACGGGGTGTAGGCGCGGGCGCGCGCTGCTGACGCGGAGAGGCCGCCCGCTCTCGCGGCGGCGGCGCAACAGGAGCCTCTGCGGCCGACGAGTCCGGCGGCGCCAGCAGATCGCCGTCCCAGTCCTCCGGGATCGCCGCCCGCGACGGCGACGGCGGCCGGAAGTACTGCTGTTCGGCCGGGGCGTGATCCCTCTGCGGCGGCCCCTCATGGATTGGGGCCTTCGGCTGGCCGGTCACCAGATCGAAATCGTCCGGGATGAACTGCTGGTCGGTCAGCGGCCGGTTCTCGGGCCCCGCCAGTTCGGCGATCGGATCGACCGACGGATCGGCGTTCTGAACCAGCATCTCGTCGCGGAAGCCGGACTGCGGCCGCCCGGCGTCGGGCAGTTCCGGCGGGCCGAACGAATCGGCGGCAAAAGGGTCGAACTCGTCGGGAATCTGCTGGCCCCGGGCCGCCGATGGCGACGGCGCATCGGCGGCAATGCGGATCTGCAGTTCGTAGTCGCCGAGGGCAAGGCGATCACCGTCCTTCAATTCGGCCATGTTGCCCTGCCGCAAGGGCTCGATCGAATCGTTGACGAAGACTCCGTTCTTGCTGATGTCGACGACGTAGTAGCGGTCACCCCGGAACTCGATGCGGCAGTGCTGCTTGGACAGATGCCGCTCGGGGTCGGGCAGCATCCAGTCGCTGTCCCGGCCGCGCCCGATCACGGCGCCGCAGCGGTCAAGCGTCCGCGACATGGCCTCTCCGGGGGGGAGTTCGGGATGCTTGGTGATGGTCAGCGTCAAGGTCATGGTCGATCCGGCGATCCCCTTCAGCTAGCCTACACCATTCTTGCCGCACGCATTTAAGTTTTCGTTAACCAATCAATACTTTAGGATACCCCATCACGATTACGCCGCCATGGGCCGTCATGTCGCCCAGGCGCGCGGCGGGCTGGCCCTTGATGAGAACCTTGAAGCTCCCGAGGGCGATGACGTCCGGCGGACCGACGCAGGCGGCCATGTCGCCCACCCGTGCCGCCGGCATCCCCCCGATCAGCACGGGAATGCCGCCAGGCGGCAGGATCGGACCGCCGACATGAGGCTTCAGCACGTCGACCATGGGGCAGACATGCATGTCCGCCACGCGCGCTGCAGGCATCATGAAAACCTCCCTAGGTCGTTGTGGCCATGGGCGCTGCAGCGGAGGTCGGCCGTTGTCGCTTCTTGCCGCTGCCGCCCTGCGCGATGTCGATGCCGTCTTCGAGGAACAGCCGATGGCGTTCGGTCGCGCGCTCGGGCTCGCGCTGGACGGCCGCCAGCAGGATCGCGCCGGAGACCGCCTTGGCGGTCAGCGTCTCGTCCGGAGGTACCACCGGGACGTTCGGGGGCGCCATGCTGCCGCCGCTCCAGAAGGCGCCGAGGGCGGTCCAGCTGGCGGGCTGGTCGAACCCGACGGGTTCCGCCTTCTCCATGGCCGCCCGGCGGTTCTCCTCGGTCGGCTTGTAGACCCACGCCTCGGACGCCTTCAGCACGTCCAGCGTTTCGGGCGGCGCTTCGGGCGTCAGCATCTCGCGCACGCACAGGCAGGACCACCAGACCGCCTCCCGCTTCGGCAGCCCGAAGGCGAGGAGGCGAATCGCGTCCATCAAATGCCCCTTCTCGATCAGCAGGTCGAGGAACTGGTCGGGCGGCATCGCATCGGCGATGAGCGCCTTCGCGTCGGGCGTGAGATCGAATCGGCCGCAGATCTCGCTCGCTCGCGCTGCCGCGATCTTCTTCATCGGACCGGTCGCCATGCGGTTCTCCGTCGCCTTCCGAAAGACGCAGACGATCTAGCCGATCATGAGGACGCCGCCGCTCAGCGTGAGCATGGCATTGCCCTTGACCGTCGTCATCATCCCCTGAACGTCGGTCATCATCGTACCCTCGATCTTGATCATCATGCCCTTGATGGTGACGCCCATCTGGTCGATCTTGACGCTGCTCTGGCCGACCTTGAACTCGATCGACTGCATTGCCTCGACCGCGTCCTTGCCGAGATCCAGCTTCGTATCCCGGTTTCCCATTTTGAATTTGTTGGTCTGGCCGCCCATGTCGAACGTGTTCGTCTGGCTGCCCATCTTCATCGTGAATTTGTCGTCGCCGCGGTCGATGGTCGTCGTGCGGTTGTTGGTGATCGTGCGCGTCTGATCGTTGTCGACCTCGAGCGTGTCGTCATGCTCGACCTTGCGCTTGAAGTCCTTCTGGGCGTGGAAGTAGACCTCCTCCGATCCCTTCTTGTCCTCGAAGCGCAGTTCATTGAAATCCGACTCGCCTCCGCCGGTCGTGCTGCGCGTCTTCCAGCCGCTCTGAGTCTTGTTGCCCGGAAGCGGATAGGGCGGCATGTTGTCGGCGTTGTAGACGCAGCCGACGATCAGCGGCCTGTCGGGATCGCCTTCCAGGAAATCGACGACCACCTCCATGCCCACGCGGGGAAGGAATTGCGTGCCCCACTTCTTGCCGGCCCAGGACTGGGCGACGCGGGCCCACATCGAATCCTTGCCCTCGCGCTCCCAGTGGAAGTGGACGCGGACGCGCCCGTAGCCGTCGTCGTCGGTATGGATATCCTCGCCCGCCGGGCCGGTGACGACGGCGGTCTGCAACCCGTAAACCAGGGGCTTCTGCGTCGTCCGCGGCGGCCGGTAGACGACCGATTCGGGAATACAGGTGAAACTGTTGCGATACTCCTGGCCTGTCCCCTCATCGGTAAAATGCGAGTGGTCGTTTGCGGTGTGGTGGACCGAGGTCAGGACGTAGGTCTTGTTCTCCTCATCCTTGCAGTCGTGCTGCGTCAGCTTGAACTTATAGCCCGGCAGGAAGCTTCTGCAGTCGCTCTCCCCCTCGACGCGGTGGTAGCCGGCTTCCTCCTCCTCCATTCGCAGCTTGGTCAGTTCTTCGCCGTCGCCCTTCTTGGTATAGATGCCGGGAAAGTCATAGAATTCGAAGTTCTGCGCCTTCTGCGTGTCGAGCAGCGTATTCTTCGTCGTCTCGAGCTTGTCCTTCGGGGTCTTGAAATTGTAGTCGCGCTGCGCCCACTTGCCGGTCTTGTAGCTGTAGGCCGGGTGCCAGCGCGCGATGTGGCTCTTCACCGTGGGATGGCTGGTGTAGGCGACCTCCTTGTCGTCGCAGTCGAGATAGGCCGACTTGTTGTCGGCCAGCACCATCGTGTGCTTCCCCTTCTCATGCTTGAAGAAATAGAAGATGCCTTCCTCTTCCATCAACCGCGAGACGAAGCTGAAATCGGTTTCGCGGAACTGCACGCAGTATTCGCGCGTCGGATGCTGCTCCGTTATGCGCATCTCGAAATCGGAGAAACCGAGGTCCTGGAAAATCGTCTTGATGATATCGGGCGCCTTCTGGTTCTCGAATATGCGGCAGTCCGTCGTGCGCGTGAGAAACCAAGTCCATGGCATCAACTCGGCATGAAAGGTGCGGTAACCGTTGCGCCACATGGGACCGGGCGAAAACCGGACGACGATGCCGTGGAACAGCCGTCGCTTCTTTTCCTTGGTCCCCTCCAGGTTCTGCAGTTCGACGGTGATGCCTTTGCCGAGAATGTCTCTCGGCTGAATGACCTTATTCGACAGCAGCTCAAGGCGGTAACAGAAGAGTTGCGACAGGCTCTCCTCGCCGTCGAAATACGTGCCGATGAGCGCATCCGCCCCGAGGGGCGAGTCGACGACGATCGACCGGTTGGTCTGTTTGAGGACTACGTCAGCCATGACTGTTTTCCCTGGCTTGGCGGGTACGAGGGCCGCCGTGGCGTCAGCAGGCCCCGATCGCCGTCGCCCGGCTTACGGTGGCCGCACCGTACTAGGAAGCCTGGCACCGAAACAGCGAGGCGGACATGAGCGCATGCCCGCCTCCCCGTCCAGTCCGGTCGAATCGGCCGAAGATCAGGCGCCCTTGTTCTCTCCGAGGTCCCACATGGCGCGATCCGGCTTCGCGGTCTTGTTGTCCTTGTCCATGTTCGTGGTCACGTAGGTGATCTTGGTGAAGTTCAGGGACATGCTTTCCATCGGGCGGCCATGGGTATCCCCGCCTGCGCCCGAGGTGGAGTAGCTGGAGACCATCGTGTTCTCCAACTCGAACTGCAGGTAGGTCTCCAGCTTGTCCTTGTCCGTCTTGCAGAAGTCGATCTTCACCTTCTTTCCCTCGCCCCACAGCGAAGCCTTGAACAGGTTCGCGCTGGCGCTGTCATGCATCTTCGTGACGACGATCTCGCTGACCGACGGCGCCGAAGCCTCGCGGTTGATGCCTCTGCCCGAGGGGCTCGTGATCATGCGATTCACGCCAAGCTGGCAACTCTCCAGCTCGATCCACTTCTCGTGGCCGGCTGACGTAACCTGGCCGTCGATTCCGTCGTATTTCATGTAAATAGGCATGGCATGTCTCTCCTCTTGTGGCCGCCAATGTTTGTTGAACCAATCTTGCCCGTGCCGCCGGTTCGGATCGTGCGGTCCGCTGGCCCAACGCCCCCGAGAGATGGCCTCCCGCGCGGACGTTAGACTCTCGTCCCGATCGATCCTCCGTCGACGCCGATCGCACATTTCATTTAGGCGGGGCCCCGCATCCCGTCTGTGACAGCGCTCACGAACCCATACGATATTGAAATCGGCCCGCATCGTCCATCGTCACATGGACGGATTTGATGGCTGCGCCATCGGCCATGCGCGACAGGAAATGACCGGCCATCTCCGGCAGCAGGCCGCGGGTTAAGATATGGTCAATATTGCGCGCACCCGATTCGACCTCCTTGCAGCGCTGGGCGATGCCGTCGGGGAGGCCCGAATCGTAGGTGAATTCGGCCTTGTAGTTCTCGGCCACGCGGCGCGCTATGCGCTTCAGCTGGAGCTCGACGATCTGCCGCATGATCGTGTCGCCGAGCGGGAAGTAGGGCACCATGGTGACGCGACCGAGAAAGGCAGGCTTGAATATCTTCAGCAGTTCCGGCCGCAGCGCCTCTGCCAGCCCAGCGGCGTCCGGCATGGTCTCCGGATCGGCGCACAGCTTGTGGATGGCGTCGGTGCCGGCGTTCGACGTCATGATGATGACGGTGTTCTTGAAGTCGATATCGCGCCCCTCGCCGTCGCGCAGCATGCCCTTGTCGAACACCTGGTAGAACACGTCCTGCACGCCCGGATGCGCTTTCTCCATCTCGTCCAGCAGGATCACGCTGTAGGGCCGCCGGCGCACGGCCTCGGTCAGCACGCCGCCCTCGCCGTATCCGACATAGCCCGGCGGCGAGCCCATCAGGGTCGAAACCTTATGCTCCTCCTTGAATTCGGACATGTTGATGACGGTGATGTTCTGCTCGCCGCCATAGAGCAGATCGGCCAGGGTGAGCGCCGTTTCGGTCTTGCCGACGCCGCTCGTGCCGACCATCAGGAACACGCCGATGGGCTTGCGCGGATCGGTGAGTTTCGCCCGCGAGGTGCGGATCGCCTGGGCGATGGTGTCGAGCGCATGAGGCTGGCCGACGATCCGCTCCGACATCCGCTCATTGAGCGTCAGGACGGCACGGATCTCGTTCGAGACCATGCGGCCGACGGGAATGCCGGTCCAGTTGGCGACCACCTCGGCCACCGCCTGGGCGTCGACGCAGGGATGCAGCAACGGCGTCTCGCCCTGGATTTCACGCAGGCGGGCGTTCGCCGCCGTCAGCTCCTCCTTCTTGGCCTCGATGTCGGCCGGGCTCAGGGGCGCGGGCGCGGCGGCGTCGCCGGCGGAGCCCTTCGGCGCGGCCGGCGGCGTCTGAGCCTGCTCCAAGGCGGTCCGCAGCTCGACAATCTTGGCGACGAGCTCCTGCTCCTGTTTCCAGCGCGTCTCGTGCTTTTTCAACTCGTCCTCGGCCGTGCGCTTGTCGGCTTCGAGCGACGCCAGCCGGCCGGCGTCGCCCTGGCCGACCGCCAGTTCGCGGCCGAGGATGCCAATCTCCACCGCCAGCGCATCGATGCGCCGGCGCAGATCCTCGATGGCGGCCGGCGTGGCGGCCTGGCTCATGGCGACCCGGGCGCAGGCGGTATCGAGCAAGCTGACCGACTTGTCCGGCAGCTGCCGGCCCGCGATGTAGCGGTGCGAGAGCCGCACGGATTCGGCGACGGCCTCGTCGAGGATGCGGACCTTGTGGTGCTTCTCGAGCGTGTCGACCAGGCCGCGCATCATGTCGATGGCGACGGGCTCGGTCGGCTCCTCGACCTTGACCACCTGGAAGCGGCGGGCGAGCGCGGCATCGCGCTCGAAGTATTTCTTGTATTCGGCCCAGGTCGTCGCGGCGATCGTGCGCATCTCGCCGCGGGCCAGGGCCGGCTTCAGCAGATTGGCGGCATCTCCCTGGCCGGCTTGGCCGCCGGCGCCGATCAGGGTGTGGGCTTCGTCGATGAACATGATGATCGGCTGCGGCGAGGCCTTGACCTCGTCGAGCACGGATTTCAGCCGATTCTCGAACTCGCCCTTGACGCCGGCGCCGGCCTGCAGCAGGCCGAGATCGAGAGTGCGGAGGGCAACGTTCTGCAGCGCCGGCGGCACGTCGCCGGCCGCGATGCGGAGCGCGAAGCCTTCGACCACCGCCGTCTTGCCGACGCCGGCCTCGCCGGTGAGGATGGGGTTGTTCTGGCGGCGGCGGGTAAGAATGTCGATGACCTGGCGGATTTCCGCGTCGCGACCCAGCACCGGATCGATCTTGCCGGCCTTGGCGCGGCCGGTGAGGTCGATCGTGAACTGATCGAGCGACGGCGTCCGCCCGCCCGGCGTGACGGCCCCCGGCTCCCCGGCGACGGGCGCGCCCGCCTCGGCCGCCTGCGGCGTGCCGGCCTCGCCGGTGCTGGCGGTCAGCTTGGGCAACTCGCGCCGCAGCGCCTCGGGCGGAATGCGCGCGAACTGGGCCGAGCTCTCGCGCCCGATCTGGGCCAGCGTCTCGTCCGTCAGCAGCGCCGTGAGCAGATGCCCTGAGCGGACGCGCGCCGAGCCGTATTCCAGCGAGGCCAGCGTCCAGGCCTCGCGCATCAGGGACACCACGTGCGGCGAGAGAGCCGGGGCGCGCGTATTCCCGGTCTTCAGGCGGTCCAGGACGCGCGTCAGGTCGGCGGACAGGCGCGCCGGCTCGACATCGTAGTTGTGGAGAATCGCGACGAGATCGCTGTCCGACGCCTCCAGCAGCTTCAACAGCCAATGCTCGATCTCGACGTTGAAATTGCTGCGCGACAGCGTCAAGCCGGCGGCCCCTTCGAGCGACCGGCGGCACAAGTCGTTCATCTTGCCGACTAGAGACTTGAGATCGACTGCGACCATTGGCTCGCCATCCTCTTGCTGATTCGTCTATCGCAGACTCGCCGTGCCAGTAGGACGTTCATCCTGCCGACGCCCGAACGGCCGCCGGCTTGGTGGCGAGGAGAGAAAGATACTAGCCCCGAACATTTCACGCCAGCGATCCGGCGACCCGCCGGAGATGGGGCCAATAGGTTAACCAGACCGGCAGCAGCTCGGATGTGACGGCGCTCACACTGCCGCGGGTGACCGCCAGGGCCTCGTCCTCGGATTCGACCGGCACGCCGTCCTTCAGCACGCGCTGGCCATGGCTGCGCATCTTGCCGAGCAGTTCGCGCGACAGTTCGCCATAGTCCGGAGGCCGGTCCATCAGCAGGTTGCGAAGCACCATGGCTTGCGGGCAACCTATCGTGACCCCCGAACCGAGCGATGCGACGGCGAAGACCTTGACGTCCGTGGGCGCGGCCTCATCCAGTTCCGCCGCCAGTACCCGATTCAGGCGATCGGCCGGCGCCGGGTCGATGTCGGCGGGGTCGCGCATGGCCATGGCCTGGGCCGCTCCGACGAGGACGCCGACGAACTCGGCGGCCAGCATGCCGCTCTTGCCGCGCAGCTCCGGCAGATCGAGAAGTTCGGCCACCGTACGCGGGCCGGCGGCCAGCGCATCGGCAATGGTGGCGTAGGCCGGCTGCAGGTCCGCATCGCCGGCCGGTACCTTCAGCTGCATCAGGAAGTTGGCGCGCGGGATCATCAGCGCCAGGCGGAGCCGGCGCAACAGCGCTTCCTGCTTCGCGGCCGACAGGGGCCGTGCTCCGCGAATGAAGACATCCTGGCGGAAGCGCAAAGGGCAGCACAGGTCCCGTACGGTCTCCTTGAGCGTCCTGTCGTCGAGGCCGTCGATCAGTTCCCGCTGCGGCGGCGTGAGCATGAACTGTTGAAAGTTCGTCAACAGATCGGCAGAGCCCACGTACGCGAGTTTCGCCGCGGACATCTCGTGCGCCACGTCGGCATGGTACATCGGATGCCAGTGGTCGTTCAGGTACTCGTGCGCCAGATATCTGATCCGGCCCCGATGTCGGCCCCGGTCCCGCAGTTCGATGATTCTGTCGACGACTTCATTCCCCGTGAACGAAACGGCCTCCGCGTCCTTCAGCTTCTCCAGGATCGACATGGCCCACAGGACCTTCTGGTCGCTTTGCCCCCGCGCCTGGGCGCCGAGATCATGGAGCAGCCGCTGCACCGCCAAGCCGGGCGTCGAGCCGGGCATGGCGTTGTATCCGAGATAGACCATTCCGCCCGGCTTCAGCCGCCGGGCGATGAACCGCACGATCGACTGGCGCAGCTCCGGGCTGATCCAGCTGTAGACTCCATGCAGCGTGATGAAATCAAATTCCGGAAGAGGCTCGTCCGAAAGATCTTCGAAGCTTCGTTCGAGGAATTCCACGTTGGAGAGCGCCGCGGCCGCGGCCATCGCGCGCGCGCGCATGACGTGTGCCGGGTTGAAGTCGACGCCATAGAACCTCCCCTTGGGATAGCCGGCGGCGAAAACCAACGCGGCCATCCCCTCGCCGCAGCCGAGGTCGCAATAGGTGAAACTTTCGCTTTCGGGCGGGGTCTCGACTCCGTTCAGCAGGCAGGCGAGCCGCAGGATGGCCGGCGACTGCTCCCTGCAGAAGGCCGGGGTATATTGCAGGTCCGTGACATAGCCTTTGCCCCAATCGCTCATCGCATGACCGTCATGTCGTTGTGGCGACGGCGGCAGCCGTCACATGTCATCCAACTGAAAGACCGCATCCGACGCGTCCTGTCGGACTTCCGCATGCTTTAGCCAAGTGTTCCAGCCCAGGCGCGGGACGTAGTCGCCGTCGCCGGCAAGTTGCAAGAACGGCACTTCCTGCCGGGCCAGGATCAGCTGCATATCGTAGCTCAAGGTCGGCCCGACGTAGAGCCGAGCGAGATCGACGAGCTGCGCAAGCTCCTTGCTGCCCGGCATGAAGCTGGTGAACTCGGCATAGCTGACCGGGCCTATACGAATTCGGAAGCTGCCCTGCACGTCCCATACCCGTTCGCCCACCACCGCATTGACACCGAGCTGGCTGAAGGCGCCGTCCAGTGCGCCAAGACTTGGCAGCAAGGTCACCTCGTCGGGAGCCAGCCAGACCCAGCGGCCGCGGAACTGCTCGATCTGCACCGGCGGCGTGAAGAAGTCCGACAGCACCGCCTCCAGTGCCGCCACCGAGCGCGGCCTATGGGAATAGTGACCGGCATAGTGCGCAATGGCCTCGTCGTCCGCGGCCAGGCGATCGCGCAGGTGCGGGATGTCCAGGCCGACCAGGGCCATCAGACAGGACGTCACCGGATCCTCGTCCGGCGCGTGGCGTTCGTAGGTCGCCGGCAGGCGGTACTTTTCCCATGCGCGATGGAACAGCGACACCAGGCGGTGATTGAACACATCGAGGAAGTCGCGCAACGCCGTGCTCTTGTCGCGCAGGCTGCGGATGAGAAGCTCGGTGTAGTGCTGGGGCAGCACGCCGCTGGCGCCGGTCAGGCCGAAGAATCCGACGGCAAGCTCGGGCCGCCCGCCGGGTGTGTCGACGTCGGCCTGGGTCGGCGGCTTGGCATCGAGAACGGCCGCCGACGGGAAGATCACCGCCTGATAGGCCCGGAAACGGACGGCCTCATGCGACGGGCTTTCATCTTCTCCGATCCGGCCCCTGCCGGGCGTATCGACGGTGCGCTGGGCGGCGCGCTCGAGCACCTGCACCGCCTGGAAGACCTCGAAGGCGTGCGGCTCCTCGAACAGCCGGTCGATCAGAGGAGTTCTTGTTCGCCTGCGCGCGGAGACCATCTGCGCAATACCCCAGGCCGGCCGTGCAGCTTCACGGCCAGACGTGTGAAGGAATTGATCGACCCGTAGAGCGCCAGGAAGCGTTCGATCACGGCCGCCAGAAGATAGAGGCCGCTGCTGACGAAACGCTGCTCGTCGAACAGGATCTCGATGTCGACGCCGCGGCAGAAGCTGCCCATCTCCGCGCTCGGCGCCCGCGCCGTGCCGCGTCGGCTACGGATCTCCAGAATCCCATCGATCGCCGCCCGAGTCTCCGACGAGTCACGGAAGTCATAGAGTTTCAGGATCTCGCGCAGCGCCTCGGCGTCATTCTTTTCATGCCCCACGATCGACAGGTGGTTGAGGCTAAGATGCGAAATCAGGCGCCACAGCGCGCGATGGCGCAGCGGCGCGCGCACGGTCGGCGTCGGCGGCGTGATGCACCGCAGGCTGGCGACCCCGGCCGTCACCTCCACCGGCTGCAGATAGGGGTGTCCGCCGCCATAGGGGAGTCGGCTGGGCAAGTCGCGGTTCAGGCAGGTCGTTTCAACCGAAAGCACGGTATCGGCCGGCGCCGACGGATTGAAGTCGAGGTCGACCAGCGACAGGAACATTTCGGTGCCGGGATCGCGCCCGCCCGTGGCCCGTCGGCTGGGATACCAGAAGGTGCGCTGGTTGTGCGCGTGCTTGATGGAATAGAACGGCAGGAACGACGTCTCCGTGCCGTCCGGCCCGGTGCTGCTCACGGCATCGACCGAGTACACCTCGGTGACCCCGGGGCGCCGCGCATCCGGCACCACCCGGTACTCCGAGATCGACCGCGTCAGCGCGATCGGCTCGGCACGCTGGCGGAACAAGTTGACCATCGGGGTGCAGCCGACGGCGAAGGCATCGTCGGAGATGCTGCGCTCCAGATCGGTCGACGACTTGTTGAGGTAGATGAAGATGTCCAGCTTCTCCTTGGCGTCGAGCAGGATCTTGGTCGACAGCTGCGTCAGGTCGAAGAACAGGAACTTCTCGGGGAACGTGAAATACTCCGTCAGCAGCCGGTAGCCGACGAAGGAGCGCGCCGGATACGGCAGCATGCCCTCGCTCTTGTCGAAGCCGACGGGCCGGATGCAGTCGGGCCGCAGGATCACCGGCGCCGGATCGACGGCCGAATCGGCCAGCGCAACCGATACTGCATTGTTGAAGATCAGCTCATAGAGCGGCAGCACGAGCTGCGTTTGGCCGCGCAGAAAGAACCGCAGCCGTTCCGGCCCGAGCTTGGTGAAGGTCATCTGGTCGCCGAGACAGCGCAGAGTCAGGCGGAGCACGGCGACGGCGCCGCTCGCCTGAGGGTTCGCCGGCGCGACGAGCGGCCGCCCGCGCAGGCTCGCCGCCTCCACGGCGATCGGCCACAGTGTCGTCGGATAGCAGGTCCTGAAGCGGCAGCTCTCGCCGGCTACCGGCTCGGTCTCGATCTCCGTCCCTGCCGGGACGGTGTGCGAGACGGTCAGGTCCGGCGGACACGAGAACTGAGCAATCGCCATCGAGGGAATGGGCGCCAGATAATGCGGATAGAGGACGTTGAGAAGCGCCTCCGTCAGCTCCGGGAAATCGTCGTCCAGCTTGCGCCGGACGCGCGCCGTCAGGAACGCGAAGGCCTGGATCAGACGCTCGACATGCGGATCGCCGATGGCATCCTGGCTCAGACGCAGGCGGCCCGCGATCTTCGGATGCTCCGTCGCGAACTCTGCAGCCAGCCGGCGGATGTAGGTCAATTCCCGATTATAGTAGGGGAGCAGGTCGTCAACCACCGGCATCGTCTCCGATCTTGATGCCGCGGACGCCCGGGTCGATGAAGGAGTCGAGGACGATGGCTTCCGGCGCCGGATCCGCGTACATCAACGCTTCGATGCGGAACCGCATGGTGCGATCGATCGCGTCGCTGTTCTCCAGCAACGACACGGAGACCGAAACGAACCGCGGCTCGTTGTGACGGATAACGTCCTCGACGCCGCGGCAGAAGGCTTCGCGTTGCGCCGTGGTGGCGAGATTGAGCGAAGCGAAGTCATGGATGCCGTAGCTGATGAGCGACTGGTCAAGTTCCGACAGGTCGCTCGGCCACGAGATGCAACGCTGGCGCGTGTTGAGCAGTGCCTCCAGGTCGCGCCGGACGGCGCGCCGCAGTTCCGCGAGATGCTGGCCGCGGGATTTCGGCGGATCGCGCGTCGATTCCGGATTGGCGTCCAGCAGCCGGTCCAGGACCGACGGCAGCAACGGTTGGTCGAGCTCGACGCGCGCCATCGCGCTGTCCTATCGCGCCGACGGTCGTATCATGCGCCGTCGCCGATCGTGACTGTGGTCATATCCATGATGGACACGCTGTCGTCCCCCACCAGGAAACAGACCTGGCCCACACCCCGCATCGGCGCCCCATCGCCGCCCTGCCACTCCGTGACCCGGCCGAGCAGCGCCGCCTCGCTGACTTCGGCGCTGCCGTTGCAGTAGGTGGCAGGCAGAAAGACTTCGCCATCGGGGCCGTCGGCGACCGACATCGCGGCGCGGCGCCAGATGAGGTCGCGGAGCCGCTCGGGCTTGCGAAACTCGATGGACTGCACGCGGTCCACTGGAATCCAGTAGTACTTGCCGGTGCTCGTCAGGACCTCGACGACGGCAGCCGTGACGTCGTCCAGGTTACGCAGGTCTTCGAAGGGTTTGCCGTTGCAGCTGCCCTTGACTCGCGGGCGCTGCTCCTCCGCCTGCTCGATGAGCCGCAGCGCTTCGGCGGGGCGGTTCTCGCGGGCGTGGATCGTCGCTTCGAGGTAGTTCTGCACGTAAGGCGGCGGCACGTCGAGGAATTCCGGGACGCGGCCGGCGGTATAGAAATCGCGGCGCGCGGTGTCGGCGCGGATCAGCTGGCGGAGCAGGGCGATCGCAAGCGCCGCTTTCGGATCCTGCTGCAGGATGACCTCGAGCTGAGCATCGGCACGCTCGAGGCGTCCGCTCGCGCACAACAGTTCCGCCAGGAGGCTGCGACGCTGGATGTCCGTCGGGTTGCGTTTGACCTCGTCGTTCATGGCCTGGATGGCGTCGTTCAGACGGCCCGCGGCCAGTAATTCCTTTGCGCTCGACATCTCTTTTTCCTTTCGTAGTTCAGGCCGCCGACCGCGGCGCCAGTTCGGTGACGAGCTTGAATGCGGAGACGATGTCGTCCAGCTGGAAATGCGGCTGGAGATGGACCGTGCAGGCGTAGACGCCGGGGCGGCCCGGCCGCTCATGCACTTTGATCTGACCATCGCGCAACGGGTACCGCGCCTTCATCTCGGCGGATGCGTCGTCGCTGCCGATGACGTACTGGTGCAGCCACCTCTGCAGGAACGTCTCGCATTCCTCGGGCGTCGCATAGGAGCCGATCCGGTCGCGGCCGATGACCTTGATGAAATGAGCGAAACGCGACACGCACAGGATGTATTGCAGCATGGCGGACAGCCGCGCGTTTACGCTGGCGACGGTGGTCGTGTAAGTCTTGGGGACCTGTGCCGATTGATTGCTATAGAACGCAGACAGGGTCGTGTTCTTGACCTTGCACAGCGGTATCAGCCCCATGTCGGCCAGGTCGCGTTCCTGGAACTCCGAGATCGAGACGTCCGTCGAGATACGCGTGGCGAGGCCGCGCGCGTCGGTCTCGAACCATTCGATTGGCAGACTGTCGACGATGCCGCCGGATATCCGATCCTGGGGCGTGCCGCGAATCTCGGCGAACCAAGCGGATTCCGAATAGGCGCGGATCAGCAGCGCTGCAAAGGCATAGACCGCGTTGCCCCACAGGTAGTCGGCGCGAAGCGGGTCCTCCACCTCCTCGTGGAACCGGAATCCGTCTACGCGCGAGCCGTCGTCCCGATACGGCAGCCGCATCAGCACGCGCGGCAGCGTCATGCCGACGAAGCGCGCGTCCTCCGTGTCCTGGAGCGATCGCCACCGCGTGTATTCGGGTTGGCGCAGGATCGTCTTGAGGTTGATCGGCTGTCCCAGC
This sequence comes from Dongiaceae bacterium, assembly GCA_050180895.1. GTDB lineage: Bacteria > Pseudomonadota > Alphaproteobacteria > Dongiales > Dongiaceae > JBGPEQ01. The sequence continues at coordinate 325,751 of JBFXDS010000005.1, read as the reverse complement.
TCACGAAAGCTGTCGATGCCCAGAAAGGCCGGCGAGCATCCTACAATGAACGGGCTGAACGCGGCCGCGGCGACGCCGGAGATACCCTGCATGGCAGCGACGTCGTCGGTCGGATGGTCCCGCGTCCGCCGATGCTGGACATAGTAGTCGCCGATCAGCACACCGTAGGGCTCCCCGCCGGGCATGCCGAATTCCTCGTTGTAGACCTTCGAGAAGAGCTGGCTCTGGTCGAACTCGATTGCCCGTTCGAGGTCGCGGCACAGTTCGGACCAGGACAGGTTCAGAAGCCTGATCTTGATCCCCTCCTGCCCCTCCGCCTCGGCGACGAGGTAGCGCACACCACGCCACGACGCCTCCATTCGCTGCAGACTGGGTTGGTGGAGGATGGCGTTGGTCTGCTCGCTTACCAGCGCGTCGAGCCAAGCTATGTCGCGGTCGATCGCCTGGAAAATCCGCCGCCGTTCCAGCGGCGGCGTCAAGGCGGCGCACTCACCGAACCACAGCCGAAGCGCCACCCCGGGATCCGGTTCGCTGAGGAAATCGTCGAGCAGCGCCCGGGTCGATCCCGCCGGCTGGAAGGCGAGATCGACCACCTTGTCGCGCAAGACGGGGGACGGCCCCATGCCGACGGGCGCTTCGGCTTCCGCGCCGCCCGCGCCGGCGGCGCCCCCCGTCTCCGCCTCCGTCATCGTCGCCCGGCGCGCTATTGCGCCATTTGCGGAATGCGCGCCACCATCCGCAACGAGGTCGTCAGCTCCTCCATCTGCAACCAAGGCCGCAAATGGGCGATGGCGTGGTACGACCCCGGCTTGCCCGGTATTTCTCGGACCTGCACCTTCGCCTCTCGCAACGGGTACTTGGCCTTCATCTCCGCCCCTGCCTGGTCGCTGGAGTTCACGTAGTTGTTGATCCAGCGGTTCAGCCACGCTTCGCAGTCGGACGCTTCCATGAAGGAGCCGATCTTGTCGCGGGCCAGGATTTTCAGATAGTGCGCGAAGCGGGAGGTCGCCATAAGGTACGGCAACCGCGCCGAAATGGCCGCATTCGCGGTCGCCTCCGGGCGGTCGTACTTTTTGGGCTTCTGCGTCGACTGGGCGCCGAAGAACACCGCGTAGTCCGTGTTCTTGTAGTGGCACAGCGGCAGGAACCCGAGCTTGCTGAGCTCGGCCTCGCGGCGATCGGTGATGGCGATCTCGGTCGGGCACTGATGATCGGGATCGCCGTCGTCGCTGATGAAGGTATGGAACGGCAGGCCTTCCACCTTGCCGCCGCCTTCGGCGCCGCGAATCATGGTGCAGAAGCCGGTGCGGGCGAAGGCATCCGTCATCCTCGCCCCCATCACGTAGGCGGCGTTCATCCAGCAGTAGTTCTCGTGGTCCATCGGCTTGGCCTCGCCGCGGGCGCCGAGCGGCGCCTCTTCGTAGCCGAACTCCTCGACCTGGCGGGTCTTCTCGCCGTAGGGCAGCCGCGCCAGCGACCGCGGCATCGTCAGCGTGACGAAGCGGGAATCCTCGCTGTCGCGGTAGCCGCGCCACTTCGCATATTCGAGGGATTCGAAGATCTTCTCCAGGTCGCGCGGCTTCGACAGCTCCGTGAACCCGTCGAAGCCGAACAGCTTCGGCGATGCGGCGGAAATGAACGGCGCGAATGCGGCCGCGGCCACGTTGGACATCTGGCCGAGAAGCTCGATGTCCTCGGGGTGGTTGGTGAACTCGTAGTCGCCGATCATCGCGCCGAAAGGCTCGCCACCCGGCGTGCCGAACTCGTTCTCGTAGATCTTCTTGAAGACCTGGCTCTGGTCGAATTCGACCGCCTTCGACAGATCCTTGTACAGGTCGCGCTTCGAGATGTTCACCACGCGGATCTTAAGCGAGGAGCTGGTTTCCGAATTCATGACCAGGTAGTTGAGTCCGCGCCACGAGCCCTCGAGCTTGAGGAACTTGGGATCGTGTATGATGGCGTTGAGCTGCTTCGACATTTTCTCGTCGAGCAGCTGGATCGCCTTGTTGAAAGTGACCGTCAGATTCTTGCTGTAGGTGACGGTCCCCTTCAGGGCTTCATCGGTCAGCGTTCGCAGCAGCTCCTTTGCCCGATCGGGCTCCGTCTGCTTCGTCGACGCGATCGCCTGGTCAAGGAGGCTGAACGTGGCTTCCTTGGTCTCGGCGACCTTTGCGGTCTTTTCGGCTGTGGCCATCGATCAACCCTCCTTGCTGCCGCCGTCCCCCGACGGCGCCTCGCCGCCCAGGGCAGTGTTCATCTGCTTCAGCTCCTCGCTGTTCCGGAGCACGCGTTCCAGTACCTTCTCGAGGTCTTCCGAGCGATCAATCTTGGTCATGAGGTCGCGCAGCTGGTTGCGCGTTTCCTGCAGCTTCTTGAGCGCCGGCACTTGGTCGACGACGGCGGCGGGCTCGAAATCCTCCATCGAGCGGAACTTCAACTCGACGGCCATCTGGCTGCCGTCGCCGGCCAGCGTGTTATCCACCTTGAGGTTCAGGCCGGGCGTCAGGCGCGCCATGACGTCGTTGAAGTTGTCCCGGTCGATCTGGATGAATTTGCGCTCCTTGAGCGGTTTCAGCGGCTCCGTTGGATCGCCCGAGAAATCGCCCAGGACGCCGACCACGAACGGCAGCTCGCGCTCGACCTGCGCCCCTTCGGTCTCGACCTGATAGGTGATGTGCACTCGCGGCTTGCGAACGCGTTCCAGTTTGTCGTGGATACTTGCCATATACATCTCTCCCAGTAGCGACGGAGCGCCGATGGCCGGGGCGGCGCCGATCCCCCATCGTGCTAAAGGCCGGAATTATGAACTAAGCACGGCCGGAATTCACGGTCATTCGGTGCCCTCCGCGACGGGCGCCAATGCGATCCTGGCAAAGTCCGGCCGACCACAGCAGCGCCTTGGCACAGCGGCCATGCCCCACTATCCTTACCCAATTCGACCGCGATCCTAGTCCCCCCGCAGGGCCGGCACAGTGATCTCCGTCACTGTTGCTGTTCAGGCGGCGGTCTCATGCCGGCAATTGTGTAAAATGTCTTGAGTTGGGTCGTGTCCTGAATCAGCTCGCTCAACAGGTCGGGCAAGGGCATCCGCCCGCGGCGCACCAACTCCTCCAACACATAGGGCACCAGCGACTGAGGCTCGTTCCGGCGGAAGTAGTCGCCCACCTGCAGCAAGGCCTTGAACGCTTCCTCGCGCGAGCGGATCGACCCGAGCGCGACGCCGGCCCCCCCGGGGCTGGTTCCGGACGCACCGGCGGCGGCGCCATCGCCAGCGGCTTCGCCCGCAGCCTCGGCCGCCGCGGCGGTTTGCGCCGCCGCGAGCGCATCGCGGCCGAGCGTCGTCGCGATTGTCATCGTCGACTCGAGCGTATTGCGGATGGTCGAAGTCGGCGGCGAATCCCGTCCGGCGGCCTTGTCGACAGCCGCCGTCAAGGCGCTGAACTCCTCTTGGCACTGGCGCAGATCATCGACCAGATCGAGGAAGAACTGCGGCTTGGTGGCGCGGCGGCTGGCCTCGATCTGATCGTTGGTCGCCGTGCCCGCCTCGGTGTGCCAGGCCCGCGCACTCTCATCGGTGATCGTCGCCAGCTTCTGCGCCTGTTCGTAGTGCCAGGCGGCGAAGGGACCGGGCTCGTGGCCATCCGTCAGCCAGACCTTGCGAATGGGCTGGATCAGCGTTCCGTCCCCGCCTTCGCCATTCAGGGCCGTGAGTGGCGCCACCTTGGCCGCGACGCCGTCCTCATCGGGCAGAGGGTAGAGTCCGTCCCAATACGTCTCGACCAGGCTGCGCACGAGCCGGAAGCCGTCGCGCAGGCCGGCAAAATTGTGCCGCCGCAGCAGCGCTTCCACCAGCCATGCCGCGACCTCGAGATCTTTCGACTGTTCGGCCAACACCTTCGGCGCCAGGTCGAGAATTGTTCGCCATTCCGGCAAATTCCCGACCTCCGCACCGGCGTCGACCTCGCGTTCCTTGGCGCGGGCCGCAAAGCGCGCATCCTTGAGCTTGTAATAGTCGGACGCCGGATTGGGGTCGAGCCGCAGATCCGCGCCCGCGGGGTTGTCGCCGGGAATCGGCGCCAACAATACGTCGAACTCCAGTATGTTCGGGAGTGCCATCCAATATCTCGCGGTACGAGCCGGATTGCCGAGACTCAGGCCATGGAGCGATAGAATACATGGATTTGCGCGTAACTCAATCGCGTTACCATCGATCAGCGGCCATCGCCGTGACGCCGGTCGCCGGCGTGACCGGCGTCACTGCGCTTCGGCGCCGGCTGTGTTCAAACCTGCCGCGGCACGGCATCGGACGACCTTTAGGACTGCGGTCGGCACGGGCGGACGGCCGGTCGGGCCGGCCGATCTCGAAAGAAGGATAACGTGCGCGTCGCGCTTTACGAACCCATCGATCCGGCACCCGATCCCCCTCCCTTCGGGGAAAGCCGCCTGACCGACACGCTGGAGGCGGCGCTCGTCGGGCTCGGCCACGATGTTTCACGGATTCCTGCCCGATCGCCGGAAGACGCTGGGCGACTTCGCCGCTTCGACAATCCATCGGAGGCCCATCGACTCGTCACATATCTTCAATCATCATCGGATCGGCGGCTGCATCTCTGGCTCTCGATACGAGTCTCGGAGCGGGCGCCGGACGCCATCGGCGCAACCGCCGGCGCGGCGCTCGACATACCCTATGTGCTCGTACAGCCGGACCTCGGGCGGGATGACGCGCGCGCCGCCGGCCGGGCCGATGCGACGATCGTGTTTTCCAGCGCCCATGCCGCCGCCGCGCGCGAGACGCTGCCGCAGGCCGGCGATCGCCTGATCGTCCTGCCGCCGTTCATCGACATGGGCCCGATCATCGCGCGCGATCGGACGCGCGGCATGCAGAAGGCGATGTTCGCGACCAGATATCGGATAAGGACCGACGTGCCCTGGCTGATCGCCGCAGGCCCGATGGCGACGGACCGGGACCTGGCCTCGTTCCGCATCGTCGCCCGGACCATGGCCCTCCTCCCCACGCTCGACTGGCGACTGATCGTGGCCGGCGCGGGTCCGCGTCAAGCCGAGGTCCAGGCGATGTTTCGGTCTGCGCCGCTTCGCCTCGATCATCACCTGACCGTATCGACGGACGACGACCTGACCGCGCTTCTGCTGACCGGAGACCTGTTCCTGTGGCCATCGGTCGATGAGCGGTTCTCGCCGACCGCGGTCGCGGCGCAAGCCGCGGGGATGGGCGTCGTCGGCGGGCGCAGCCCGGCCATGGCCGACGTCGTCGACGACGGCAGGACGGGCATGCTGACCAAGCCGGGCAACGACGTCTCGTTCGCCAATGCCGTCGCCTTCCTGCTGCGGCATCCGGAGTTTCGTCGCACCTACGCCCAGCAGGCACGCCAGTGGGCGGGCGCCAATTTCGATCTCGCCGTCGTCGGACCGCAACTTGATGCAGTCCTCAGCCGAATCGCCGAGGATTTCAAGCGAAGCCGGCCGGGAACGGCTGGCCCGACCGGACTGTGACGGCGGCCACAGGTTTCAGCGTCCCGTTAACTTGATCTCCGCGCAATCGGGAGGATAAGATTGCTGCGATCGTCGCGAAGTGGAATAGGGGCGGCAGGATGACCTGGAAGACGTTGCTGGCGGGCCCAGCGCTCGCATGGGGCCTTTTCCTGAGCGTGGCCGGGCCGTCGCCGGCTCTGGGCGACGATCTGCAAGGGCAGACGAAGCAGGATTTCATCGATGCCCTGACGCCGGTGACGCGCGGCCTGACGGTCGCCACCGAGGCCCCACAGAAGGACATGCGGATCCAATTCGAGTTCGGATCCGCCGCCTTGACGGCAAGCGCGCAAGAAGTGCTCGACCAGCTCGGCAGCGCCCTGCAGTCGGACGAGCTCTCGGCGTTCCAGTTCAGCCTCGTCGGTCACACCGATGCGGTGGGGTCCGATGCGGCCAATCTGGAGCTTTCGCAGCAGCGCGCGCAGGCGGTGAAGGACTACCTCATCAGCCAGTTCAACATCGATCCGGCGCGGTTGGAAGCCAGCGGCATCGGCGAGGCCGACCTTGCGGATCCGAGCGATCCGAACAGCGGCATCAACCGGCGCGTGGTGATCACGAACATCGGCTCCTGACGGTGCGGTCGACCGTTTCCGACGGCTAGCCGAGAGCGACGATCTCGGCAACCCGCCCGCCGGTCGGAGCGTCCAGTATCGTTCGGACGGTTTCGGCGAGCCGCTTCTTCTTGTACGGCTTCTGCAGCAGCGGCACATCCGGGCCGAACTCGCGAGATCGTTTACCGGACCAGTTCGGATAGCCCGAGGTGAAGAGAATGCGGGTGCCGGGACTTCGGCGCACGACCTCCTCGGCCAGTTGGTGGCCGCTCATCCCGTGGGGCATGACCAGATCGGTGAACAGGAGATCGACCCGATCGAGCGTGGCCAGGACGCGAAGCGCAGACGGCCCGTCCTCGGCGGAGACGACGCGATAGCCGAGGTCCGCCAGCTGATTGCCGACAACCTCGCGCACGGACGCGTTGTCCTCGACCACCAGGATCGTTTCATCGCCGCGCGGCAGTTGCGCGGACTGTTCTGTGGCCGTTGCCGCCGGCATCGGTTCCGCCGCCGCCCGCGGCAGGCAGAGCCAGATGCTCGTGCCGTGGTTTTCCGCGCTGAAGATGTTCACGTGGCCGCCGGATTGCCGGGCGAAGCCGTAGATCATGCTGAGTCCGAGGCCGCTGCCGCGGTCGACCTCCTTGGTGGTGAAAAAGGGCTCGAAGGCACGCTCGGCGACGTCGGGGCTCATGCCGATGCCGGTGTCGGTGATCTCCAGGAGAACGTACTGGCCCGGCGTCACGCCCGGATTGCGTCGCGCGTAGTCGGCGTCGAGATAGACGTTGGCGGTCTCGATGGTGAGCTTGCCGCCGTCCGGCATGGCGTCCCGCGCGTTGACGGCGAGATTGATGATGGAGTTTTCGAGTTGGCCGCGGTCGATGTTCGCCGGCCACAGGTCGGGGCAGCCAATGATCTCGATCTCGATGTCCTCGCCGAGCGAGCGCCGCAGCAGATCGCGGATATCGTGGACGAGCTGGTTGATATCGAGCAGCTGCGGCTGCAGCGACCGGCGCCGCGCGAAAGCCAGGAGGCGTTGCGTCAGGTCCGCCCCGATCTCGGCGGCGGTCATGGCACGGGCGACGGCGCGGTCGAGGCCGGGAACGCCCGACGCATGCTCTTCGGCGATCTCCAGGTTGCCGATGATCACCGAGAGAAGGTTGTTGAAGTCGTGGGCGACGCCGCCGGTGAGCTGGCCGAGCGCCTCCATCTTCTGGGCCTGGCGCAGCTCCTGCTCGAGCATCTTGCGCTCGGTCACGTCGCGCAGCACGATCAGCAGCTCGCCCGGGGCGCGTCCTTCGATCTGCGTGACCGACGCCTCGACGTCGACGGTCGAGCCGTCGAAGCGGATCAGCCGGGCCTCGAGGCGGGGGCAGCGCTTTCCCGATTCGACGATCTCGGCAAGCCTGCGTTCGGTGCGCGCGCGGTCGCCGGGATGCAGCCGGTCCAGCAGCGGTTGGCCGACGATCTGTTCGTAGGCGCCGGCGCCCAGCATGAGGAGACAAGCGGCGTTGGCGAACAGCACGCCGTCCGCGCGATGGACGAGAATGGCTTCCGGAATGCTCTCGAAGAGGCGAAGCTGCGGCTCTTCACCCGAGGTCTGCGAGCGCAGAGCCGGCGCATCGCGTCGTCCTGCCACCATGATTGGCGGTCCCCCTACTCTGCTGTCCGCGGCGCTCGCGGATGCGGATAGGGAATGGAGGCGCAAATCGATTAAGAAAACCTTGAAGCGGCGTGGGTCGATCACAGGATGGCAACCGCAGATTCACCGGCGGTGTGGCTACGGCTTACCGGACGTCACCCTCCGGAGATGTCCGCACATCTGGTCGCCGTCCGGCTTCCGCACCGGTCGACGCGGGGAGGCTGAACGACCGCTTGCGGAAGCCGGACGGGCGTGAGGGCAGGATCATCGTCGGACGACGACCCGCCGCACCCATTTGCGCGGTGCGCATGCGTGCCCGCTGGATACCATCGTGGAACTGCCCCTTGACCCGTTCTGCGCGTCCGATCTTGCGTGGCCCTCAATCCAATGCGGTCCGGGTCAGCTGGGCGTAGTCGTGTGTTGTCCGTTGACGTTCGATGACGGCGCCGTTGGCGATCTCCGCTACGCGTAGATCGACGGCCGTACCGACGCCCTGAACGGTGCCGGCCGACGACGCATCGAGGACGACCGGGCCCTGCCCGGTCGCATGGACGACCCCGTCGGCATCGCGAAGCGGCGCGACGAGCAAGGTGCCGCCGGCGATGCTCCGGGCATCGCCGATGGCGCTCACGCTCACGTCGATCCGGGCGCCGTCACGCGGGATTTCCGGCAACGCCGCGCTCAGCATGACGACGGCGACGCGTCCCGGCCCGATCTGCTCGCGCCAGGGCTCCAGCCCGGCCCGCTTGAGGACGCCGACGATGGACGTCTCGACAGCCTTCTGATCGACGACGCTGTCGCCGGTTCCGGACAGTCCGACCACCAGACCGACGCCGACCAGAAGCCTGGTCCCGGGGTCGGCCGCGGCATTGGGCGGCGCGCCGTCCTCCGCCGACACCGGGAGACTCAACGACGTCAGCAGCCCCACTATAAGCGACGCCAGCGCCGCCCGGCGGAGTCGTGGAAGAATGATGCCGCCGGTCAGCATGTGTGCCATTCCGGCTGGGAAATCGTGCGCAACTCCATCAACGCCCAATGGTAGTCGCCTTGCTCGACGTACCGCATGATCTGCGTCAGCGCGGGCGGCAGACCCATCCATTTCGAGGCCCCGATCGCCTGTTGCACGAGGGCGTCGCAACCGTTGCGGTAGAGGTGCGCGTCGCCGTGGCCGAGACGCATCAGCTGGATCGTCCGGGCCAGCTTCTCCAGGATCTCGCAAGGGCTGTGCGGCGCGACCGGCCGGCCGCCCATCCGTGCCTTGTGATCGAGTGGCCGGCTGCCGCCACGCCGTTTTGGATCGGCGTTGCGATTTGCCGGCGTGCGCCAGGTCGGCGTCCTGTCGAATTGCTGCATCGGTTTCTCCGTCGTCTGCAAACTTTGCATCCATCGCCTCCGTGGTGGCCGACACCGTTTCTCCGGCCGGCCGCCGCGAAGCAAGCTGATCAGCCCAGCCGCCGGATCAGGAATGGCGGGGCATGACGGCTGGAGTCCACCTCGCCGGCGCAGCCGATGGATACGCGAAGATAGGCATCGGCGCGCGGTGCTGAGCCCGTCGATGGGACTCCGCATCCGCTCGCCCTCCGGTCGTCGAGCGGCGAGTCGATGCGGGCCGAGAGCGGCTCTGATTCCATTTGGTTCGTATCCATGTCCTGCCTCCGGATTTTTCCGAAGCGATTTGCCGACCGTCCGCCGCGCTTCTTGCGGGCCATGGAGCAGGATCGGCGAGTAATGATTGTGAATGTTATCAGTGAAATCGTTTAAATGCGAGTTAACGTCTCGCGCGTCACTTCCTATAGATAAATAATACATACGTATAGCGACTACATATTTTCATATATAGTCAAAAGAAATGCCGCCCTGTTTGCCGATATTTACTTTCGTCCTTCGCTGCTATCATTGCACAACATGGCGGCGGCGGCGCCCATTGCAAGATCGCCGGATTTCCCGTCAGATCGCCCGCCGAACGAGGTTATCGGGATGCGCATCCTCCTGGCCGATGATCACGACCTGATCCGGGATACGATCGAAGAATTTCTCAAGCGGCTCGCCGAAGATCTGGAGGTCAGCCACGCCGCCACGCTGCCTCAGGCTCTCGACGTCCTGCGCAAGACCGGCGATCTCGATCTCATCCTGCTCGATCTGCGCATGCCCGGCATGAACGGGCTGGCCGGCTTGAAGGCCGTTCAAGCGGAAAGCGGCGGCGCCCCCATCGTCATACTTTCGGGCGAGACGGATCCCGACACCGTGCGCAGCGCCCTGCAGGCGGGCGCCGCGGGGTTCGTGCCGAAGACGATGCGGGGCACCGCCATGCTCAACGCCTTGCGCCTCGTGCTCGCCGGCGAGCGATACGTCCCCGATATCCTTCTCGCGGAGCAGACCGCTCGCGGCGACAGCGATGCCGGCGGGGATGAAGGGTTGGCTTCGCTGACGCGGCGCGAGCGCGATGTCATGCGCCTGCTGGTGCAGGGTTTGTCGAACAAGGAAATCGGCGGCAGCCTCAAGATCGAGGTGGTGACCGTCGCCCTGCATCTGCGTTCCATCTACCGGAAGCTCGGCGTGGCCAGCCGCACACAGGCGGTACGCATGGCGTTGGAACAGGGATGGATCCTGTAGCCGACGTCGAAGGCGCCTCGGCGGCGCGCCGGACGAACGTCGGCAAAATCTAAAACACGTCCTTCAGCACCGTTGACGGCCAAGTCGGCGGCGAACTGCATTCGAACCGCCAGCGCGTGCCGGTCCGGTCGACGAGCACGGCCGGCTCAGCATGGTAGTGCCGGCAGAACCACTCGGCCCCGGCGGCCGCTTCCGTCTCGATATTGGTGGACGCGATGTAGTTGGCTTTGGGTGCGGGCGTCGTGGCGGATCGTTCCGCATGGGAGCAAGCGGCCAACGAGACGATCATACCGATCGACAGCGTACGCATCAGCATCGTTGCACCACGACAGTATGGACCTTGGCCCCGCCCCTCTACCCCAATCGCCGCCACCGCACCAGCGGGAAAGCGACCCGGACCCGTAGAATCGACTACACAAGCGCTCCAACACCGAAACCGGCGGTGGACAACCGCGATTGGGCCATCGGATTTGGGTAACCCTGACGAAAGGTCAGGGCTCTACAACAATTCGCGGAATTCGCATCAATTTCCGTCCGGCGGCAAAACGGCCATGGCGACGGCTGCATCTCGACTCGGCCCCTTGGGCCTGGCACCGCGTTGGCTGTCGGACATAGTTCGACAGCGCGACCTGCTGTTCGCCATCTTCATCATCCTCGTCATCAGCGTGCTCGTCATCCCGATGCCGAGCTTCCTGCTCGATATCGGCTTGGCCATCTCCATCACGCTGTCGACCTTGATCCTGCTCGTGGCGATCATGACCCGTCGATCGCTCGACTTCAGCTCGTTCCCGACCATCCTCCTGGTCGCGACCATGATCCGGTTGACGCTCAACCTGTCGTCGACGCGCCTCATCCTGAGCAATGGCCACACCGGCACCCATGCCGCCGGCGACATCATCGAGGCCTTCGGAACGCTGCTGATGGGCGGCAACTTCGTCATCGGCATCGTCGTCTTCGTCATCCTGGCGATCGTCAGCCTAGTCGTCGTCAACAAGGGCTCCGGCCGGATCGCGGAAGTGGCGGCGCGCTTCAGCCTGGACGCCATGCCGGGCAAGCAGATGGCGATCGACGCCGACCTCTCGGCGGGCCTCATCGACGAGACCGAGGCGCGGCGGCGGCGGCGGGATCTCGAGGACGAAAGCGCCTTCTACGGCGCCATGGACGGCGCCTCTAAGTTCGTCAAGGGCGACGCCATCGCCGGCCTGCTGATCGTGGTCATCAACATCGTCGGCGGCCTCATCATCGGCGTCCTGCAGCACGACCTGTCGTTCGCCGACGCGGCGCAGACCTATACGGTCCTCACCGTCGGCGACGGCCTGGTGGCCGCGATCCCGTCAATCCTGGTCTCCGTCGGCGCCGGCATGCTGGTCTCGAAGGCCGGCGTCGGCGCGCCGGCGGGAGAGGCCCTCAGCGAGCAGTTGAGCGCATCGCCCAAGGCGCTGGCGACCGTGGCGGCGCTGCTGGTCGGCCTCGGCTTGACGCCGGGCATGCCGCTGCTGCCGTTCTTCGGCCTGGCCGCCATCCTCGGCGGCCTGGCGTGGCAGCTGCCGAAGCGGCGCGCCGCACAGCAGGCGCTCGACCGCGAGGCGAGCGAGCGCCAGGAAAAGGAGAAGGCCGGAACGCCGGCGCAGCATCTGGCGGCCGACCTCCGCTTCGACCCGGTGCGTGTCGAGCTCGGCATCGCCGTATCGTCCGCCGTCATGACGGGCAGCGACAGCCTCAGCCAGCGCGTCATGGAGCTGCGCCGGCAGCTGGCGCGCCGCTACGGCTTCGTGCTGCCCACGGTCGAGATCCGGCCGAACCCGACGCTGTCGCCCAACGCTTACGTTCTGCACTTGCGCAACATCGAGATCGCCCGTGGCGACCTCATGCCGGGCCGCTTCCTGGTCATGAACCCGACGGGCGCCCCGCTCGATATTCCCGGCCAGGACACGCGCGAGCCGGCCTTCGGCCTCCCCGCCCGCTGGATCGAGGCGAACCTGCGCGAGGAGGCGGAGATCCGGGGCTATGCCGTAGTCGATCCGGCCACGGTCGTCACCGTGCACCTGACGGAGATCGTGAAGGAGAACATGGCGGAGTTGCTCGACTATGCCGCCACGCAGAAGCTCCTCAACGAGATCGGATCCGAGCACCAGAAGCTGGTCAGCGACCTCGTCCCCAACGTGCTGTCCATGAGCATCGTCCAGCGCATGCTGCAGTCGCTGCTGGCGGAACAGGTCTCGATCCGCGACCTGCCGGTGATCCTCGACGCGCTCGCCGAGGCGGCCGCCTTCACGCGCGATCCGCTGGCCCTCGCCGCCCGCGTGCGCATCCGGCTCTCTCGCCAGATCTGCCAGTCGCTGGCCGCCGAGGACGGCTACGTCGATATCGTCACGCTGTCGCCGCAATGGCAGCGGGTGCTCACCGAATCGATCGTGGTCGAAGGCGACAACCGCCAGTTGGCGATGGCGCCCGGCGAGATCCAGCGCTTCATCGGCGCGATCCGCGCGACATTGCAGGCGCAGGCCCAGGCCGGCCGCTCGCCGGCGCTGCTGGTCGGTGCCGAGGTGCGGTCGCTGGTCCGCGCCATCGTCGCCCGCTTCAGCGCCAAGACCCCGATCATCAGCCACGACGAGATCCATCCCAAGGCGCGCATCCGGACGCTCGGCGAGATCTCCCACGAGGCGCAGCTCGGCTAGCGCCGAGGCGGGCCGCGGGCCTCAACCGCACGGACTCGATCTGTCGATGACGCTCGACCTCACCGCCCTGTTCGATGCCTGGACCTACCAGTTCCTGCTGGTCTTCGCGCGCATCGGCGGCGCCATCATGCTGATCCCCGGCCTCGGCGATTTTCGCGTCCCGGCGCGCGTCCGGCTGCTGTTCGCCTTGATGCTGTCCGCGCTGGTCGTCGGTAATGTCGCCCCCCTTCTACCGGCGACGCCGCCACCCTTCGGTCTCATGGCCTGGCAGGTCGTCAGCGAGGCCGGCATCGGCCTGTTCATCGGCCTCACCGCGGCGCTGCTGATGTCGATCCTGCACATGGCCGGCGCGGTAATCGCCGCGCAGGTCGGCCTCGGCAATGCCCTGACGGGTGAGTTGTTCTCGGCCAACCAGGGCGTCTCGCTCGGCGCCGGGCTGATCGCCGCGGGCCTCGTCATCATCTTCGCCACCGGCCTTGATCACCTGATGCTCATGGCCATTGCGCGCAGCTACGAGGGACTGCCGGCGGCGCAGCTGGCAATGCTCGGCGACGTGGCAGACACGCTGACGACCACGATGTCCGCCGCCTTCTCCGTCGCCATCCAGCTGTCGACGCCGTTCCTGGTCCTCGGCCTTGCCTTCAACCTCGGGTTGGCGCTGGCCAACCGCGCCCTGCCGCAGCTGCCCGTCTTCTTCGTCGGCCTCCCCGCCTCCCTGGCCGGCGGCCTCATCGTGCTGATGATCGCGGTGCCGGCGATCCTGATCGGATTCGCCGAGGCCTTCGGGACGCTCTTCGTCTCCGCCTTGCCCTGACGCCATGGCCGAGCAACAGGAAAAGGACCAGCAGACCGAGAAGCCGACCCCGCGCCGGCTCGAAGAGGCGCGGCGCAAGGGCGACGTACCGACCTCGCGCGACGTGACCGGCACGATGGTGCTGGGCATGTTGACGATCCTGCTCGTGGCCGTCGGCGGCACGTTGGCCGGCGATTTCGCCAAGACGCTGCGCCCCCTGCTCGCCGAGGCCGATGACGTTCAGCTCGATCGCGGCGGCGATCTGACGGGCTTGCTGGCGGGCGTCCTCGGCCATGTCGGCTGGGCGGCAGCGCCGGTATTGGCCGTGCTGGTGCTGGCGGCCGTGATAGGCGCTCTCGGTCAGCACGGGCTCGTCGCCTCGGTCGAACGGCTACGGCCGAAGCTGGAACGCGTGTCGCCGGTGGCCGGCCTGAAGCGGATGTTCTCGCTCCAGACGCTCGTCGAGCTGGTCAAGGGTTCCGCCAAGATCGCGATCATCTCGGTCGCCGGCTGGCTGGCGGTGCGCCCCAGCCTCGACGGCCTCGACATGATGCCGCTGACCGAGCCGGCGGCGACCGCACGGGTCGCCGGCGCCGTCATGCTCGACCTCCTAATCTACGTGTCCGCCGCGATGCTGGTGATCGCGGTGCTGGATGCGGGCTGGCAGCGGTTCTCCTGGTGGCGCAAGCTGCATATGAGCCGGGAGGAGCTGCGCGAGGAGCACAAGCAACTGGAAGGCAACCCCGAGATCAAGGCGCGCCTGAAGATGCTGCGCCGCCAGCGCGCCCGCCGCCGCATGATGGCGGCGGTGCCGGAGGCGACGGTGATCATCACGAACCCGACCCACTTCGCCATCGCCCTGCGCTACGACAGGGCGACGATGCGGGCGCCCAAATGCGTCGCCAAGGGCCAGGACCGCGTCGCCCAGCGCATCCGCGAGGTGGCCGCCGAGAACGACGTGCCCGTGGTCGAGAACAAGCTGCTGGCGCGGGCCCTGTTCCGCAGCATCGAGATCGACCAGGAGGTGCCGCCCGAGCACTACCGGGCGGTCGCCGAGATCATCAGCTACGTCTTCTCGCTCCGGGGCGCGCGGGCCTGAGCGGCCGCGTCAACCATCGGAAAGACCTTTTTTACGCGCGCGCCCTAGGATCGGAGCCTGCGGGTTATCCGGGATTTTAGTCATGTTCGTGTTTGTCGGCTTCGGCATCGTCATCGCCTGCGTGCTCGGCGGCTACGTCGCCATGGGCGGGCACCTCGAGGTGCTGATGCAGCCGTTCGAGTTCGTCATCATCGGCGGCGCCGCCCTCGGCGCATTCATCGCCTCGAACTCGACCCAGACGCACGTGCTGAAGGGCAGCCTGAGCTCGTTCAAGATCCTGCTCGCTGGCAAGAAGTACAAGACCCAGGACTACCTCGAGCTGCTGTCGGCGCTCTACTCGCTGTTCCGGCTGATCAAGACCAAGGGCGAGCTGGCGATCGAATCCCACATCGAGCGTCCGGAGGAGAGCGCTCTCTTCCAGCATTTCCCACGCTTCCTCAAGAACCACGAGGCGGTGCACTTCGTCTGCGACTACATGCGGCTGGTCACCCTCGGCTCGAAGAACCCGTTCGAGATCGACGCGCTGATGGACGAGGAGATCGACACGCTGCGCAAGGAAAAGGCGCACGTCCCGCACGCCATCCAGAACGTCGCCGACGCCATGCCGGCGCTCGGCATCGTCGCCGCCGTGCTCGGCGTGATCAAGACCATGGGCGCCATCAAGGAGCCGCCGGAGGTGCTCGGCCACCTGATCGGCGGCGCGCTCGTCGGCACCTTCCTGGGCGTGCTGCTGTCCTACGGCTTCATCGCGCCGATCGCCGCCGCCGTGAAGGCCGCGGCCGAGGCCGAGGTGAAGTATTTCGAATGCATGCGCCAGGGCATCCTCGCCTACCTCAACGGCTGCGCGCCGCAGGTCGCCGTCGAGTTCGCCCGCAAGGTGCTGACCCACGACGTGCGCCCCTCCTTCGAGGAGGTCGAGAAGGCGACGGCCGAGGCCGCGGACTCCGTGCCGGCGCTGGCCAAGGCCGCCTGACGCGAGCCCGGCCATGGCCCGCAAGGTCGTCCAGCCGATCATCCGCCGGAAGAAGAAGCGCGGCGGCGAAGAGGCGCATCATGGCGGCGCCTGGAAGATCGCCTATGCCGACTTCGTCACGGCGATGATGGCGTTCTTCCTGCTGATGTGGCTCATCAACGTCACTTCGCCGGAGCAGAAGACCGGCATCGCCGAATATTTCAACCCCATCACCGTCTCGCAGCGGACCGCCGGCTCCGGCGGCGTGCTCGACGGCGCCTCCATCAGCGCGCCCGGCCCGCTCAGCTCGCCGACGGCGGAGATCACCGTCGACACGCCGATGCCGTTCGCGCCGCGCAGCGAGACGACGACCAAGTCCGGCGTCAGCGAGTCGGAGGCCGAGGCCGAAAAGGAGACGCGGGAGCGCGAGAAGAAGAAGTTCGAGGCGGTAGCGGAGAAGCTGCGCAAGTCCATCGAGGCGATGCCGGAGCTCGCTGGCCTGCTCGCCAACCTGATCATCGACGAGACGCGGGAGGGGCTGCGCATCCAGCTGGTCGACCGCGACGAGCGGCCGATGTTCCCGCTCGGCAGCGCCGAGCCCTTCGACTACACGCGCCAGCTGCTGACCCTGGTCACCCAGGCCGTGGCCGGGCTGCCCAACAAGGTCTCCATCCGCGGCCATACCGACTCGCTGCCCTATGCCCACGGCCAGCGCTACGACAACTGGGACCTGTCCTCGGCCCGCGCCCTCGCCTCGCGGCGGACGATGACGGCGGCCGGGCTGACCGACGACCGCATCGAGGGGGTGGTCGGCCGCGCTGACCGCGACCCGCTGTTCCCGGCCACGCCGGAGGACCCGCGCAACCGCCGCATCAGCATCATCCTGCTGCACGACACCCAGCCGGCGGCCGCGGCGAGCGCCGCGGCAGACGCCGAAAGCCCCGCCGCAGCAGAGCCTTAGCCCCAGGAGGGCGGGCCGCCGAGGGCGCATGGTTAAGCAATCCGCCGCGGCCGGACGAAACCGGGATGAAACCCGCCCGGCCTAAGCTGGGCGGACATAGCCGGAGAAATGTCCCTTGTCCCAGGCCCTCCCCGTCATTCCGCAACTGCCCGTCCTCGACGGCCACGCGCCGGAGCCGCATCGCCGGCCCGCCGAGAGCGGCGACCGCACCGCCCACCGCCACAGCTTCGGCAAGCTGCTCGACCGCTTCGCCCAGCGCGACGCGGCCAGGGACGCGGCCCCGGAGCCGCAGCGCGAGCCGACGGCCGACAACTCCGCCGACTCCGCCGCCGAGACGGACGACACGCCGCGGACGGCCGGAGATGCGCAGTCTGCGGACGCACAGGCCGGCGACACGGCCGTCGATGACGGCCCGCCGGCGACATCGGACAGGACGGCCC
The DNA here is from genome assembly GCA_050180895.1 of Dongiaceae bacterium. Taxonomy (GTDB): domain Bacteria; phylum Pseudomonadota; class Alphaproteobacteria; order Dongiales; family Dongiaceae; genus JBGPEQ01. The sequence continues at coordinate 308,478 of JBFXDS010000005.1, read as the reverse complement.
AGCCCGATCCGGAAGCCGCCGCGACCGCTCCCGCGGCCGCCCCCGCGATGCCGGAGAGGTCTCCGATATCCCCGGCCATCGTGCTGCCGTCGCCGGCGCCCGCAACGGCATCGAGCCAGCCGACCACGGGCACGGCGCAACCGGTCACTCCCCCGCCCGCATCGCAGATCCCGCAGGCATTGACCGGCGAGCCCGCTTCGCCGGAGAGCGCCGGCCCGGCACCCCTGGCCGTCGCCGTGCCGGAGACCGGCACCCTGCGGTCGCCAGCGACGCCCACGCTCCCCGACAAAGGCGCCGGCAGACCGGTCGCCCCATCGCCCGAGGTCACGGCGACGGCCGCGCCGATCCTGCCGAACGCAAGCCGCAAGCCGGCGGCGGGCGGAGAGCCGACCCTCGCCGCCGACGCGGCGGAGGCCGTCGACGCCGCCCTGCCGCGCCCGCCCGCCGCAGCGACCCCATCCGCCGAAACCGCCGGCTCCGACCTGCAGAGCCGTCAGGACGACACGGCGAAGGCCGGTCCGGTCATCGCCCTCACCGCGGAACAGCCGGCCTCCGCGGCGCGCACGGCGGAGCATCCCTTCGCCCTCACCGCCCTCGATTCGCCGCGCGGCACCGCCGCGCTGTACCACAAGGTGGCGGAGACGACGCGCGGCCGTACCGAGACGCCGTCGCCGGCCGACCAGGTGTCCATCCGGGTGCTGCATGCCGCGGCCGAGGGCAAGCGTGCCATCCAGATGCAGCTGCACCCGGCCGAGCTCGGCACTATCGACGTCAAGATGCAGTGGCAGGGCGACCGCCTGACGGCGCAGTTCCTGGTCGACCGGCCGGAGACCCTGCAGCTCTTCCAGCGCGACCTGCCTGCTCTCGAGCGCACCCTCAACCAGGCCGGCGTCAATGTCGACAGCGGCAGCCTGTCGTTCTCGCTGCGCCAGCAGACCGGCCACGGCCAGGGCGACAACGGCCGCCTGTTCGATCCCGGCGCGGCCGCCGCCGCCTTCGCCGACGGCGACGACCTGGCGCTCGGCGACGAGCCGCTGGGCCAGGTCATCCGCGACGGCGTCTTGAGCATCCGCGTCTAGACGGGACGGACCCCCATGGACATCGCTTCGACCCTCAACACCGCCGCCGGCACGGCCGGCACCGCGACCACCACCGACATGGCCGAGAGCCGGCTGGTCGGCGACTACGACTCGTTCCTGCGGCTGCTGACGACGCAGCTGAAGAACCAGGACCCGCTGGCGCCGCTCGACGCCACCCAGTTCGTCAGCCAGCTGAGCCAGTTCGCCTCGGTCGAGCAGATGATCCAGAGCAACAAGAAGCTCGACCAGATCATCAGCTCGCTCGGCGTCAACAGCATCATGGCGGACATCGGCCTGATCGGCCGCGCCGTCGAGGTGCCGGGCAACCAGGCCGAGCTGCGCGACGGCACCCTCAGCCTCGACTACGCCCTGGCCAAGGACGCCGCCCAGGCCACGGTCGTCATCCGCGATGCCCAGGGCGCGATCGTCCGCACCTTGCCGGCCGACACCCGCGCCGGCACGCACAGCCTGGCCTGGGACGGGACCGACAACGACGGCGACCAGCTCGACGACGGCATCTACAGCTTCACCTTCGGCGCCGCCGATGCTGAGGGCAAGCCGGTGGCGACGCAGGCCTACGTGACGGCGACGGTGATGCGGGTGGAGACCACGGCGAGCGGCTCGTCGCTGGTGCTGAGCAACGGCCTCAGCCTGCCCTCGACCGCCGTGCGCGCGGTGATGCAGGGCTGAGACCGGGCTGCCGGGCGAACCGCCGCGCCGCCACGGACGACGGAACAAAGTTACGCATGACCGGGCTATCCGAGACGAGATTCACCGATAGCCGAAAAATGAACGATGGACCCCATGCCCAGCGGGAAATCGGGGTTCGATTCACGCGGAGACGCGAAGACGCGGAGCAGAGGCGTCGCCGCCTCCGCGTTCTCCGCGGCTCCGCGTGAGTCCTTCCCGCCGAAAACCGACGATGGACCCCATGCCCAGCGGAGAATAACCGGACCGGATCGCCTGCAGGGCGAGCGCCGCTCGCTCCTACCCCATCGAAATCGAGCGATGGACCCCATGCCCAGCGGGATCCGGGGGTTCATTTGGATTGTCGAGGCGCCCCCGCGTGGGCACCCGGGTTCCGCACCGGGCGGCCACGCATGTCCCCGCGAAAGCGGGGGATGGGGCCGCCCCTACCTCAGTTTTGAAAATGAGCGATGGACCCCATGCCCAGCGGAGACAGCCGCTGGATGACGCCAGAGTTGCGCACCGGGTGCCCGGGTGGGCGAGCCTCCTGCCGCCGGGACGGCCCGAGCGGTCGGGGCTGCTGTTCCTATCCACGATGTCAAATATCGGCCGACGAAGCTTGCTTCATCGAAGAGAACATTATATGAACATATGGCATAAGGAGTCAATCCTCCCGGTGGGTCGCCGACATGGTCCCTCCGAGGTTGGCGTATCTCGTTTGGCGGTTTTCGACTGTTCAGTTTGGATCGGCGAAAGTGCACGCTTCCGACGAAGAGGCTCGAGAGGCGCACATACGAGCGGCCGCCTGTTTCATGAGCCGTTGAATTGCGGCACTATCAGCTTTGGCCAGAAGATCAGCGTATTCCTGGAAACGGCGAAGTCGGCGGGGGCCGATGTCGTTCGGCAACCGGCAGCTCCAGCACTTCATTTCGGATCGACGACCCCCGCCCAGCAACTCCAGCGACCGATCGGCGAACGTGCAGCACAGAGCGCATGCCTCGTCCGACAACGAGAGGGAGCGATGGAAGGCATCCATCCATGCATGACAAAGTTCGTGCAGGAATGTGTGCGTCAGGAATCCGTCCGTGCATCTGGGACACGGATAGAGCCAGATCTTCCCGATAGCATACGCTCCGACGACGACCTCTCCGTCCGATACATTGCGCAGTGTTCGGCGATTGACCGTGACGTGCAGCGTACGGCCATCGTAGTAGAATGGCCACTGCTCCGTGAGCGCCTTGGGCAACACGCCGCCGAACCCCATCGCACGCGCAAGTTCTTGCCATAGTGCCCTCGGCAGTTTGGCGCCGGACAAATTCCTGATTCGCACGATGGATGAACCGGTCAGTTCGCGGCATCGCTGGCGGTAGAGCCGGCAGCAGCGTGCACGGCGTCGAGCCGGCGCTCCAGTTCTCTGAGTTTCGGGACAATGGCGGGCCCGACATAAATCTGTGGCTGCGAGGGCGTCAGGTCCTCCGCGCTCTCGCGTTCCGAGATCGACGCGGCGGCTTGCTCAAAGGCGGATACGAAGGAGAATTCGTGCCGCAGCGCGTTGTTGAAGTAGGCATCGCCGAAGTAGGTGTATTCGTTCTCGTTGCTGCAACCGAACGATTTGCGGTCGGCGCTGGCGGCGGTGACGATCAGCGTGTTGTCGTCCTGTAGCGGTGCGATGAAGCTGCCGGAATAGCAGGCAGATACGATGACGACGCGCCATTTGATGCCGGAAGCGTCGAGCATCCGGTCGAGATCCTCGACGGAGAGGTCGTTGAGCCGCAGCGGCCAGAACTCGACGCTGAGCAGCCCGGGCGAACCATGCGAAGTGAGGAAGAGGAACAGGATGTCCTCGTCGCGATTCATGCGGGACGCCACGAAGGGAATCGCGCGCTCCAGGTTGCTGGCGCTGGCGATCGGCGTGCGCTTCGTCGTGTCCGCGCTGTTGATCAGCATGAGCGAGCGGCCGCTCGTGTCGAAGCGGGCATCGAAGAGCGCCGTCACCTTCTCGACTTCGCTGCGGAACACGTTCTGGCTGCCATAACCGGCGAAGCCGAGGAAATAGAGGTCGGTCGTCCCGGGACGTTCGGGAGCGAGCGCCGCCGCGGCACGGTCGAGGAGATCGGGCTGGGCGTAGAATGTCCGCTCGACGTCAACGTCGGACGTTTCTTCGTCTTCCAGAGCCGCTTCTGCCGATGAGTCGCTGTCCCATGCGAAGTACACGACGTACTGCGGCACCATGATCGCGAGCATCGGCGCGAGCGAGAGCAGCAGTGCTCGCGGAACGTGCGACCAATAGGCGATCGCGAGCGAGCGAACGAAAACAGCGGCGAACCACAGGGCAAATACAAAACGAATCCAGTGGGTGACAATGGCCTGCCACGGCATGCCGCTGCTGTAATTCATGTCCGAGGCGATCGCCCAAATGGCGTAGGGCTCGGCAAGGAATGCCAGTACCGGCAGCAGCATGGCGCTGGCGCCGACGACAACGGTGGCGCCGATTCCGCCCAGGCGCCGCAGAAGTCGGCCGTAGAGCGCCGATACGACCAACAGACTCGCGAGCGTGGTTGCGACGACGGCGAGACCATAGGGTTCCAGCAATCCGTCGATCGAACCAAACGCAAGATCGCTGCGGGTGAAAAGCGCCGCGATCAGGCATCCGGCGAGCGCGGCGAAAAGCAGCGACTGCCAAGCGCCCGTGCGAAAGCGGTCACGGTCGACGATCTGAAAGGTGGCCACGCGGACGCCGGCGCGCAGGTTTGCTCACAGGTCGGCGAGAACATTGCGGCGAACCGTCGGCACCGGCTCATCGGGAACCGGTCCCCAAGGCATCTCCATGTGTCACTCCCTGATGGAGGAAGCCATTGTCGATGCGCAACGTTAGGGGTTCGTTAAGCGGGCTGCCGGCCGGGTGCGGCGGCGCAGGCTTCGCCCTCTCCAGGGGGACGCCCGCAGTCGTAACCCGTCTGCGCGGCTCCTAAGCGGCCTTTGCGGGGCTGCGCACCTGGCGGGCGATCTCCCTGCCGTGGTCGCGTTCGACGAGGGCGATGTCGTACTGCGCCTGCAGATCGAGCCAGAACTGGGGCCGGTTGCCGAAATAGCGGCCGAGCCGGACGGCGGTGTCGGCGCTGATTGCCCGCCGGCCGTTGAGGATGTCGGTGATGCGCCCGGACGGCACGCCGAGGTCGAGAGCGAGGCGGTTCGCGCTGAGCCCGCGGGCCGCCAACTCGCGCCGCAAGAGGCGTCCGGGATGTGCGATCGGAATCATGCGTCAGCCCTTGTGATAGTCGACGATTTCCACGTTGTAGGCGTCGCCCTTGCGGAACTCGAAGCAAATGCGCCACGGTCCATTCACGGTCATGGCCCACTGGCCCTTTCGGTCTCCTTTCAGTTTGTGGAGCCCGACACTGGCCAAGGGGCCGACGTCCGTCAGCGACTTCGCCACATTAAGCGCCAGCAGCAGATCTATGGCCGCCGCAGGATCGAGGCCACGGTACCGGTTGGGCAGACCGCCTTCCCACACCTTGCGGCTTGCCGCGTTCCGCCACGATCGGATCACGGCAGAAATATACTACGCGACACGGTGAGCAGCAAGTTGTAACGCCGCCGCGCGATCGAACCAGTGCGTCGCCCTGCATTGGCAATGGGTGGGTGGTGTTGGAAATGGCTAGTCCATGGCCAGCGACATCGCGGATGTGGCGCGACGGGCGAGCGCCGCTCGCCCCTACAAGACTCTCCGCTACGGTGCAACGGGTGGGAGGACGGCCACGTGGGGCCGCCCTACAGTTTGCCGTCCTCGCGGATCAGGTCGGCGGCTTTTTCGGCGATCATGATGGTGGGGGCGTTGGTGTTGCCGGAGGTGATGGCGGGCATGATCGAGGCGTCGACGATGCGCAGGGACCGGAGGCCGCGGACGCGCAGGCGCGGGTCGACGACGGCCATCGCGTCGCCGCCCATCCTGCAGGTGGCGACGGGGTGGAAGATGGTGGTGCCGATGTCGCCCGCGGCCTTGACGAGTTCGGCGTCGGACTGGACCTGCGGGCCGGGACGAAATTCCTCGGTGACGTAGCGGGCCAGAGGCGCGGCGGCGCAGATGCGGCGCGTGAGACGGACGGCGGCGGCGGCCGTCGCGCGATCCTCCGGCGTCGCGAGATAGTTCGGGCGGATCGCCGGCTGGGCGCGCGGGTCGGGGCTGCGGATGCGCACGGAGCCGCGGCTGGTCGGGCGCAGGTTGCAGACCGATGCGGTGAAGGCCGGGAACGGGTGCAGCGGGTCGCCGAAGCGATCGAGGCTGAGCGGCTGGACATGGTACTGCAGGTCCGGCGTCTCGCGCGACGGATCGCTCCTGGCGAAGCAGCCGAGCTGGCTCGGCGCCATGGTCAGCGGGCCGCGGCGGAACAGGGCGTACTCCAGGCCCATGCCGATGCGGCCGGCGAGACGGTTGGCGCGTTCGTTGAGGGTGGGGATGCCCGTCACCTTATAGACGGTGCGGATCTGCAGATGGTCCTGCAGGTTCTCGCCGACGCCCGGCAATTCGTGGCGCACGGCGATGCCGTGCGCGCGCAGCAGGGCCGCGGGACCGATGCCGGAGAGCTGCAGGAGCTGCGGCGAGCCGATGGCGCCGGTGGTGAGGATCACCTCGCCGCGCGCTTCGGCGACGCGCACGGCGCCGTCCTGCCAGAATTCGAGGCCGACGGCGCGGCGGCCATCGAAGCGGATCGCCTTGGCCGGGGCGTGCGTGATCACGCGCAGGTTGGGACGGCGACGCACCGGGCGCAGGAAGGCCTTGGCCGTGCTCCAGCGGATGCCGCTCCGCTGATTGACCTGGAAATAGCCGCAGCCTTCGTTGTCGCCGCGGTTGAAATCGTTGGTCCGGGGGATGCCGACGGCCGCCGCGGCGTCGCGGAAGGCGTCGAGGATCGCCCAGGAGACGCGCGGCTCCTCGACGCGCCATTCGCCGCCCGCGCCGTGGAAGTCATCCGCGCCGTGGGCATAGTCCTCCGAGCGCTTGAAGTAGGGCAGCACGTCCTCCCACGACCAGCCGACATTGCCGAGCTGGCGCCAGTGGTCGTAGTCGCGCGCCTGTCCGCGCATGTAGATCATGCCGTTGATCGAGGAGCAGCCGCCGAGCACGCGACCGCGCGCGTAGTTGAGGGCGCGGCCGTTGAGGCCGGGCTCCGGCTCGGTCGTGAAGCACCAGTCGGTGCGCGGGTTGTTCTGGGTGTAGAGGTAGCCCGATGGGGATGTGGATCCAGGGATAGCTGTCGCGGCCGCCGGCCTCGAGCAGCAGCACGCTCACGGCCGGATCGGCGCTCAGCCGGTTGGCCAGCACGCAGCCGGCCGTGCCAGCGCCGACGATGACGTAGTCGAAGCTGCCGATGCTCTCGCTCATCCCCTCGTCCGCGTTCACGCGTGCCAGCATCAGGTCTATCAGCGCGGCGGGCGCCGCTCCAACAGAGGATCCGCGGCTCGTTTTCGGCTTCGACGGCCGATGCTTGACATGGTAATGCATTTGCATTACCTTTAGGCCAGGAAGGAGATTTCAACATGGCCGTGATTGAAGCCGAGGGCACCCTGACGGAGCGTTATCAGACAACCGTGCCAGCCACCGTGCGGCGCGCCCTTCGCCTGCGGAAACACGACAAGATCGTGTTCAAGGTCATCGACGACCGAACGGTGCTGCTGGAACGCCGCAGCGCCGAAGCGGACGACCCCGTGCTCGACAAGTTCCTGAAATTCCTGGCGCGCGATATTGCGGCCGGTGCCGGGTCCGTCCGGCCGATCACGCCGGAACTCGTCAACCGCATGAATGCGCTCGTCGGCGACGTCGAGGTCGACCTCGACGCGCCACTGCCGCCCGATGACGAGGAATGAGCGCCATCGATCCATTGGTGGTGAACGGCTGGACGATCTTCGCGCACCCACTGTTCCTGGATCAGATCGAGTCGCTGGCGCAGGCCGTCGAGGCCGCCCGCGCAAAGAATCCCGAGGGCTATAAACAAAAGAATGCCGCCAAGCGGCTGGCTGCAATCCTGCGGCTGGCCTTCGAGATCATTCCGGAGAATCCGGAGCGCGACGAGTACCGCCAGGGCAATACGCTGGGCGGAGACAAGAAGCACTGGCTGCGGGCGAAATTCTTTCAGCAGTACCGGCTATTCTTTCGCTTCCGCTCCACCGAGAAGATCATCGTCTATGCCTGGGTGAACGACGAGAACACGTTGCGCGCCTATGGCAGCAGGACGGACGCCTATAGTGTCTTCCGGAAGATGCTGGACAAGAAGCAACTGCCGGACGATTGGGCGCAGCTCAAAGCCGAATGCGTGGCGGCCGGCGGTCGGCTCGCCGCAGCAGCGGATCAGATCATCTCGGTCCCATAGGCGCTATCGCAGTCGCGCGAAGGTAGAAAAGAGATCTGCCACGCGGAGCCGCGGAGGGCATCCCGCGAATGAACGATCCGGCGCAGTCCGGCCAAGTGGCGGGCAGTTCGCTCATCATATCCACGAATTCGGGTGTCTTCCGCGGCTCCACGCGCCAAAGCCTTTCGCCAACCGCTCGACTGGTCAAATGCGATCGTCCTGTCCCGGGCGGGCTAAGGCGCCGGGGATGCTTTGCGTTCTTGTCGTATGGAGTGTAAACTTTAGTTGTACGATTCAGAACCTCATATCTGATGCTTCAGCCATGATAACGGCGGCGCAGATGCGGGCGGCGCGGGCGTTGCTGGGGATCGACCAGCGGGCGCTGGCGGAGCTGTCGGGGCTGTCGGTGCCGACCATCCAGCGCATGGAGGCGAGCGACGGGGTGGTGCGCGGCAACGTCGACTCGCTGATGAAGCTGGTCGCGGCGCTGGACGCCGCCGGGCTCGAGCTCATCGCCGCCGGCGCGGTCAGCCAGGGCGGCGGCCGGGGGATCCGGCTGAAGTCATGAGACCGGGGCAAGACGTGACGACGGACCTGGACGGAGCGGGCGGGTAGACCGAATGGCGGCCGTTCTCTCGCTGTGGTGCGTGGCGATCCTGCTCGCCCTGGCCGTGCTCGGGGCCGGCGGAGGACGCCGGCCGTTCGCGACGCCGGCGATCTACGGCGCCGCCTGCGCGACGTCGCTGGCGGCGGCGGCCGTCGGCCTGGTGCATCTGCTCGCCGCCGATGCGCCCGCCACCGCGACCCTGCCGCTCGGCCTGCCCTGGATCGGCGCGCAGTTCCGCGTCGACGACCTCTCGGCGCTGTTCCTGGCGATCGTCAATGGCGGCGGGGCGGCGGCGAGCCTCTACGGCGTGGGCTACGGCCGGCACGAACCGGCGCCCATCCGCGTGCTGCCGTTCTTCCCCGCCTTCCTGGCCGGCATGAACCTGGTGGTGCTGGCCGACGACGCCTTCACCTTCCTGGTGAGCTGGGAGTTCATGTCGCTGGTGTCCTGGGCGCTGGTGATGGCGCACCACCGCGTCGCCGACAACGCGCAGGCCGGCTACGTCTATATCGTCATGGCCAGCTTCGGCACGCTGGCGCTGCTGCTCGCCTTCGGCCTGCTCGCCGGGCCCGAGGGCGGCTACGGCTTCGCCGCGATCCGCGCCGGCGGCGCGCCGCCCTGGATCGCCGCGCTGGTGCTGTTCCTGGTGCTGCTCGGCGCCGGCTCGAAGGCCGGGCTGGTGCCGCTGCATGTCTGGCTGCCGCTCGCCCATCCGGCGGCGCCCAGCCACGTCTCGGCGCTGATGAGCGGGGTGATGACCAAGGTCGCGGTCTACGGCTTCATCCGCGTCGTCTTCGACCTCGGCGGCCCGCCGGCCTGGTGGTGGGGCATCGTCGTGCTGGGCATCGGCAGCGGCACGGCCGTGCTCGGCGTGCTCTACGCGCTGATGCAGGCGGACCTCAAGCGCATCCTGGCCTACAGCACCATCGAGAACATCGGCTTCGTCTTCGTCGGCCTCGGGCTGGCGCTGGCGTTCCAGGCCAACGGCCTCCATGCCGCCGCCGCCCTGGCGCTCACGGCGGCGCTGTTCCATGCCCTCAACCACGCGCTGTTCAAGAGCCTGCTGTTCTTCGGCGCGGGCGCGGTGCTGACGGCGACCGGCGCCCGCAACCTGGAGCATCTCGGCGGGCTGATCCGCCGCATGCCGGCGACCGCCCTCGCCGTCCTGGCGGGCTGCATCGCCATCTCGGCGCTGCCGCCGCTGAACGGCTTCGTCTCGGAATGGCTGACCCTGCAGTCGATCCTGCTGAGCCCGGAGCTGCCGCAATGGGGTCTGAAGCTGCTGGTGCCCGCGGTCGGCGGGCTGCTGGCGCTGTCGGCCGCGCTGGCCGGCGCCTGCTTCGTGCGCGCCTTCGGCATCGGCTTCCTCGGCCGGCCGCGCACGCCGGAGGCGGCGGCGGCGCGGGAGGTCGACCGCTGGTCGCTCGGCGCGATGTTCGCCTTCGCCGGCCTGTGCCTGGTCGTGGGCGTCCTGCCGGGACCCGTGATCGACGCGGTGGCGCCGGCGGTGCAGGGGCTGGTCGGCGCGCGCATGCCGGCGCAGACGGCCGACGCCTGGCTGTCGATCGTGCCGATCGCGGAGAGCCGCAGCTCCTACAACGGCCTGCTCGTGTTCGGCTTCGTCGCCCTCTCGGCGTCGCTCGCCGCCTACGCTATCCATCGTCTGGCCTCGCACGCGGTGCGCCGGGCGCCGGCCTGGGACTGCGGCTTCCCCGATCCGAACCCGGCCACGCAATACACCGCCGACAGCTTCGCCCAGCCGATCCGCCGCGTCTTCGGCACCTTCGTGCTCCAGGCGCGCGAGCGCGTCGACATGCCGTCGCCGGGCGACGCGCGGCCGGCCCGGCTGACCGTCAGCCTCCGCGACCTCGTGTGGGAGACGCTCTACGCCCCGGTCGACGACGTGGTCTGGTCGGCCGCCGAGCGGCTCAACCGGCTGCAGTTCCTGACCATCCGCAAATATCTGAGCCTGGTGTTCATGGCGCTCGTGGCCCTGCTGCTGGCGGTGTCGCTATGGCCGTGACCCTGCCGCTGTGCAGCGTGCCCGCGCTGCTCTGCCTGCCGGCGCTGGCCATGGCGGCGCTGCGGCCGGCGGCGGCGACGCGCGCGGTCTACGGCGGGTGCCTCGCCATCTGCCTCCTCGTCCTCGCCGCGGCGCTGGCCCACCTGGCGGGCGGCGGCGTGTCGTCGCTGCGGCTGCCCGTCGGGCTGCCGTGGATCGGCGCCCACTTCCGCCTGGACGCGCTCGCCGCCTTCTTCCTGGCCGTCACCAACCTGGGCGGCGCGGCGGCCAGCCTGTTCGCCCTCGGCTATGGCCGGCACGAGAGGTCGCCGGGCCGGGTGCTGCCCTTCTATGCCGCCTTCCTGGCCGGCATGAACCTCGTCGTGCTGGCCGACGACGCCTTCACCTTCCTGCTCGCCTGGGAATTCATGTCGCTGTCCTCCTGGGCGCTGGTGATGGCGCACCACCGGGACGCGGACAACCGGCGCGCGGGCTTCATCTACCTCGTCATGGCGAGCTTCGGCACGCTCAGCCTGCTGCTCGCGTTCGGACTGCTCGCCGGCGGCAGCGGCGGATACGCGTTCGACGACATCCGCGGCGCGGCGGTCGCGCTGCCCGGACTGGTCCTGGTCCTGGTCCTGCTCGGCGCCGGCTCGAAGGCGGGGCTGGTGCCGCTGCATGTCTGGCTGCCGCTCGCCCATCCGGCGGCGCCCAGCCACGTCTCGGCGCTGATGAGCGGGGTGATGACCAAGGTCGCGGTCTACGGCTTCATCCGCATCGTCTTCGACCTCAGCGGGCCGCCGTCCTGGTGGTGGGGCATCGCCGTGATCCCGCTCGCCGGCATCACCTGCGTGCTCGGGGTGCTGAGCGCCCTGATGCAGCACGACCTCAAGCGGCTGCTGGCCTACCACACGGTGGAGAACATCGGCATCATCTTCATCGGACTCGGCCTCGCGCTCGCCTTCGCCGCCCACCAGATGCCGGGCGCCGCGGCGCTGGCGCTGACGGCGGCGCTGTTCCACGTCTTCAACCACAGCCTGTTCAAGAGCCTGCTGTTCTTCGCCGCCGGCGCCGTTCTGACGGCGACCGGCGAGCGCGACATGGAGCATCTGGGCGGCCTCGTGCGCCGCATGCCGCTGACCGCCTTCGCCTTCCTCACGGGCTGCGTGGCGATCTCGGCGCTGCCGCCGCTCAACGGCTTCGTCTCGGAGTGGCTGACCTTCCAGGCGATCCTCCTCAGCCCGGACGTGCCGTCCTGGGGCGTCAAGCTGATCGTGCCCGCCGTCGGCGCGATGCTCGCCCTGTCGGCGGCGCTGGCGGCGGCCTGCTTCGTCAAGGCGTTCGGCGTCACCTTCCTCGGCCGGCCGCGGACGGGAGCGGCGGAAACGGCGCGGGAGGTGGACCGCGCCTCGCTGGCCGCCATGTTCGCGCTCGCCGGCCTGTGCCTCATCGTCGGACTCGTGCCGGGCGGCGTCATCGACGCCCTGGCCCCGGTGGCGCAGGCGCTGGTCGGCCACCGCATGCCCGCCCAGACCTCCCTGCCCTGGCTGTCGATCGTGCCGATCGCCGAGAGCCGCAGCTCCTACAACGGCCTGCTGGTCTTCGCCTTCGTCGCGATCTCGACGGTGGCCGCGGTGCAGGCGCTGCACCGCTTCGCCTCGCGCGCGGTGCGCCGCGGACCGGCCTGGGACTGCGGCTTCCCCGATCCCAGCCCGGCCACGCAATACACCGCCGACAGCTTCGCCCAGCCGATCCGCCGCGTGTTCGGCGAGGTGGTCTTCCTGGCGCGCGAGCGGGTGGACATGCCGTCGCCCGGCGACGCGCGGCCGGCGCGGCTGACCGTCACGCTGCGCGACCCGGTGTGGGACACGATCTACGCGCCGGTCGGCATCGCCACCTCGTTCGCCGCCGACAAGCTCAGCCTACTGCAGTTCCTGACCATCCGCAAATATCTGAGCCTCGTCTTCGCGCTTCTCGTCGGCCTGCTGTTCGTCCTCATGCTGGTGATGTTGGTATGGTCCTGATCTTCGAGCTCATCACGCAGGGCATGCAGATGATCCTCGTGCTCCTGCTGGCGCCGCTGCTGCTCGGCTACACGCGCAAGGTCAAGGCGCGCCTGCTGCGCCGCCAGGGGCCGCCCGTCCTGCAGCCCTACCGCGACCTGCTGCGGCTGATCCGCAAGGAGGCCGTCCTGGCGGAGAACGCGTCCTGGCTGTTCCGCAGCGGTCCCTACATGATCTTCAGCGCGACCTGGGTGGCGGCGGCGCTGGTCCCGACGTTCGCGACGGGCCTCTATTTCAGCTGGACGGCCGACTTGATCGCGATCACGGCGCTGCTCGGATCGACGCGCTTCTTCCTGGCGCTCGTCGGCATGGACGTGGGCACCAGCTTCGGCGGCATCGGCTCGAGCCGCGAGATGATGTTCGCCTCGCTGGCCGAGCCGGCGATGATCATGATCGCCTTCACCCTCGCCCTCCTCGCCGGCTCCACCCAGCTCTCGGTGATCGCGCAGTTCTTGGTGACGCATAGCAGCCTGCGCGTCTCGCTGGGGCTGGCGCTGACCGCGCTGGTCATCGTCGCGCTGGCCGAGAACGCCCGCATCCCGGTCGACAACCCGGCCACCCACCTCGAGCTCACGATGGTGCACGAGGCCATGGTGCTCGAATATTCCGGCCGCCACCTGGCCGTCATCGAGTTCGCCGCCGCGCTCAAGCTGCTGCTCTACATGTCGCTGATCGGCTGCATCTTCGTGCCGTGGGGGCTGGCGCCCGCGGGCGGCGGGCCGGCGGCCTACGCCCTGGGACTGGCGGCCTATCTCGGCAAGCTCGCCGTCGGCGGCTTCCTGCTCGTGCTGTTCGAGACCTCGATCGCCAAGATGCGCGTGTTCCGGGTGCCGGATTTTCTCGGCATCGCCCTGATGCTCGGCCTGCTCGGCATGCTGCTGCTGTTCGTGTCGCGGAGCTTCTGATGGACGTGAATCCCCTCGACGTCGCCCATATGCTCGCCGGCGGCATGGTGCTGGTGAGCTTCATGCTGCTCTACCAGGACCGCATGTTCGGGCTGCTCAACGTCTTCGCCCTCCATGCCGTGATCCTCTCGGCCTCGGTGGCCTGGCAGGCGCACATCCAGGACGCGCCGCACCTCTACGTCCCGGCGGCGATCGCGCTGGTGCTGAAGGGCATCATCATCCCGGTCGCGCTGCACCGGGTCGTGATCCGCCTCGGCATCCACCGCACGGTCGAGACGGTCGTCGGCATCGGCCCGACCATGCTGCTCGGCATGGGGCTCGTCGCGCTCTCGATGGTGGTCATGCTCAAGGCGGCGGCGGCGGCCGATCCGCTGGCGCGCGAGGACCTCGCCTTCGCCCTCTCCGTCCTGCTGCTCGGCCTCTTGATGATGGTGACGCGCCGCAACGCGGTGAGCCAGATCGTCGGCTTCATGTCGCTGGAGAACGGCCTGATCCTGGCCGCCACCGGCGCCCGCGGCATGCCGCTCGTGGTCGAGATCAGCGTGGCGTTCTCGGTGCTGGTCGCCTTCATCGTCATCGGCGTGTTCCTGTTCCGCATCCGCGAGCGGTTCGATTCCGTCGACCTGCAGGCGCTCGACGAGTTCCGGGGAGAGCGGCGATGACCGGGCTGCTCGCCGAGCTGTCGTTCGCGCCCGTGACGGCCATCCTGGTCATCCCGGCCGCGGCGGCCATGCTGCTCGTGCTGCTGCCCGGCTACTGGCTGACGGCTCGGCTCAACGTGCTGGCGGCGCTGCTGACGTTCCTCGCGGCGCTGTCGCTGCTGGTCGAACGGCCCCCGCCCGGGGGCTATCTGTTCGTCGACGACCTCAACATCGTCTTCGTCGTGCTCGGCACCTTCGTCGGCTTCACCACCAGCGCCTTCAGCGCCAGCTATATCGGGCACGAGCTGGAGATCGGCCGGCTCACGCCCCGCTATCTTCGCTTCTACCACGCCATGTACCAGACCCTGATGTTCGCCATGAACCTCGGGCTGCTCGCCAACAACATCGGCCTGATGTGGGTGGCGATCGAACTGGCCACGCTGACGACGGTGCTGATGGTCGGCATCTACCGCACGCACGAGGCGCTGGAGGCGGCCTGGAAGTACTTCATCCTCGGCAGCGTCGGCATCGCGCTGGCGCTGTTCGGGACGATCCTGGTCTACATGGCGGCGCGCCCCGTGATCGGCGAGGGCCGCGACGCCATGGTGTGGACGGCGCTGATCGAGCACGCCGCCGCCTTCAGCCCGGAGCTGCTGAACGTCGCCTTCGTGTTCCTGATGCTCGGCTACGGCACCAAGGTGGGGCTGGCGCCGCTGCATGCCTGGCTGCCGGACGCCCACGCCGAGGGTCCGACGCCGATCTCGGCCGTGCTGTCGGGGCTGCTGCTCAATGTCGCGCTCTATGCGCTGCTGCGCTTCAAGATCCTGCTTACCGCCAACGCGGCCGCGCTGGCGCCCGGCCCGCTGATGATGACGATGGGGCTCGTGTCGCTGATCTTCGCCGGCTTCATGCTCTACCGCCGGCGCGACATCAAGCGGCTGTTCGCCTACTCTTCCATCGAGCATATGGGCCTCATCACCTTCGCCTTCGGGATGGGCGGGCCGCTCGCCAACTTCGCCGGGCTGCTGCACATGACGATGCACTCGCTGACGAAGTCGGCGATCTTCTTCGCCGTCGGCCACATCGCGCAGGCCAAGGGCACGCAGAAGATCGCCGAGATCCGCGGCCTGACCGAGAGCCATCCGGTGCTCGGCTGGGGCCTGGTGCTCGGCGTGGTCGCCATCGCCGGGCTGCCGCCGCTCGGCATCTTCATGAGCGAGTTCCTGATCGTCAGCTCGACCTTCGCCCGCGAGCCGCTGCTGGCGATCCTGCTGGTGTTCGGCCTGCTCGTGGCCTTCGGCGCCCTGATGCTGCGGATCAGCGAGATCGCCTTCGGCGAGGCGACCGGCAGCATGGCCGCGGTCGAGGCCTCCTATGTGCCGCTGTTCGCGCATCTCGCCCTGGTGCTGGCGGCAGGCATCTTCCTGCCGGGACCGCTGGTCGCCTGGTTCCAGAGCGTGGCGCGGCTGCTGGGATGAGATGAAAGGTCAACCATGACGTGGCTGGACGAGGTGATGCAGCAATGGCCGCCGACCGGCGCGCAGCGGCCCTATCCGCGCCTGGTGGTCGATGAGGAAACGTGGCGGCAGGCCGCGAGCCGGCTGGCCGATACGCAAGGAACGATGCTGGCCCTCTGGGCCGAGCCCGACGCGGTGCATCTGGCCGTCGAATCGGCCGGGCGGATCGGCGTTCTGACTCTTGCCTGCCCGGACCGGCGCTTCCCGTCGATCGGGCGGCTGCACCCGCCGGCGCAGCGGCCGGAACGCACCATCCGCGACCTCTACGGGCTGGAGCCCACGGGCGGCTCCGACCCGCGCCGCTGGGTGGACCACGGCCGCTGGGGCCTGCGCCACCCGCTCGGCACGCCCGCGGAGGCGCCGGCAACGGGCGACGGCTATGTGTTTCTGCCCGCCGAAGGACCGCCGCTGCACCAGATCCCGGTCGGGCCGGTGCATGCCGGCATCATCGAGCCCGGCCATTTCCGCTTCACCGCCAACGGCGAGACCGTGGTGCGGCTGGAAGAGCGGCTCGGCTATGTCCACCGCGGCCTCGAACATCTGCTGACCGGCGCCGACCTCGACCGCGCGGCGCGGCTGGCGGCGCGCGCGTCCGGCGACAGCACCGTCGCCTACGGCCTGGCCTTCGCCCGCGCCGTGGAGGCGGCGCTCGGCCTGGAGCCGCCGCCGCGCGCGCTCTGGCTGCGCGCGCTGATGGCCGAGCTGGAGCGCCTCGCCAACCATCTCGGCGACATCGGCGCGATCTGCAACGACGCCGCCTTCTCGCTCATGCTCGCCCATTGCGGAATCCTGCGCGAGCGGGTGTTGCGCACCGCCCATCGCGCGTTCGGCCACCGGCTGATGATGGACCGCGTCCTGCCGGGCGGCGTCGCCGCCGATCTCGCGCCCGACGGCGCCGCCGACATCGCGGCGCTCGTCGAGGAGATCCGCCGCCGCTTCCCGCCGCTGGTCGAGCTCTACGACAACACCACCTCGCTGCAGGACCGGACGGTCGCCACCGGCATCCTGGCGCCCGGCCTGGCGCGGCAGTTCGGTGCCGGCGGGTTCGTCGGCCGCGCCTCCGGGCGCGGCGTCGACGTCCGCCGGACCCCCGGCTACGCGCCCTACGATTCGCTCGAATTCGCGGTGCCTGTGCTCGAGGAGGGCGACGTCAACGCGCGCGTGTGGATCCGCATCCGCGAGATCGAGGCGAGTCTCGGTCTGATCGGGCAGATCCTCGAGCGGCTGCCGGGAGGGCCGGCGCGCGCCGAGGTCCCGCGGCAGGCGGGCGAAGGCCTGGCCCTCGTCGAGGGCTTCCGCGGCGACGTGCTGGCCTGGGTACGCCTCGACGGCGACGGACGGATCGCGCGCTGCCACCTGCGCGATCCCTCCTGCTTCCAGTGGCCGCTACTGGAGGCGGCGATCGAAGGCAACATCGTCGCCGACTTCCCGCTCTGCAACAAATCCTTCAACTGCTCCTACGCGGGGCACGACCTCTAGGGCCGCCATGCGCAAGCTTCTCTTCCAGGGCCTCGTGCGTTCGCCACTCACCGAGCCGCCGCCGGCGCCCGACGACGCGGAACTGGCGGAACTGGCGGCGCGCCTCGACGCGACGGCGCGCCGGCGGCTCGGGCGCAGCCTGTCGATCCGCGAGGTCGACGCCGGCTCCTGCAACGGCTGCGAGCTGGAGATCCACGCCCTCAACAACGCGTTCTACGACCTCGAGCGCTTCGGCCTGCGCTTCGTCGCCTCGCCGCGGCATGCCGACGTGCTCCTGGTCACCGGGCCGGTGACCCGGAACATGCGCGAGGCGCTCGAGCGCACTCATGCGGCGACGCCGGCGCCGAAATGGGTCGTCGCGGTGGGCGACTGCGCCGCCAACGGCGGCCTGTTCGCCGGCTCCTATGCGACGGTCGGCGGGGTTGCCGACGTGCTGCCGGTGGACCTGCGCATCCGCGGCTGCCCGCCCGACCCGACCGCGCTGCTCAAGGGGCTGCTCGCGCTGCTGGAGCCGGCTTAGAAAACAGAGCCCCAGAACCACACACGGAGCATCCTGCTCTACGTCCGGCGGGACGGCTTGCGCCGCGTGGGTGCGAAGATCGTGTAGGCGTCGGGGCGAACGCCCTTGCCCAAATCGCGCCAGGAGACCGGCGCGGCGATCGGGAAACCGCGGCGCGCGACGGGGGAATAGGCGCCGATGGCGGTGCTGCCGCGGCCGTTGCAGAGCCAGTTGACGTAAAGCCGGCCCTGTCTCTTGTCGCGGGGCGCGGCCGTCACGTAGCGCTCGGGCGCGGTGGCGGCGAGCGTCTCGGCGATGCGCCTGCTGTAGGCATGCGCCTCGTCCCAGTCGAGGTCGGGCTCGACCGGCACCATCACGTGGACGCCGGTGCCGGTCAGCTTCGGCCAGCTGTCGAGACTCTCGGCCTTCAGGAGATCGCGCATGCGGAGGGCCGTTTCGACGACGAATGTCCAGTCGACCGCGCCGTCCGGCTCGAGCGCGAAGACGAGGGTATCGGGCCGCTCGATGTCGTCGACGGTCGCGCCCCACGGATGCAGCTCGACGACGCCGATCTCCAGCAGGCCGAGCAGCCCCTCCGGGCTGTCGACCCACAGCCGGATGCCCTCGCCGCCGGCGCGCGTCTCGATGCGGAGTTGGTGCACGGCGTCCGGCACGGGCGGCAGGGGGCCTTGATGGAAGAACGTGGTGTCCCCGACATGGCGCACCAGCTTGAGGGGGCGGCGGCCGAGATGGCCGAGGGCGTCCTTGGCGACCTTCGTCCAATAGGCGGCCAGCGCGTCCTTCGACGGCACGACGGCGTCGGGCAGCAGCCGCTGGATGTTTTCGGGGGCGACGGCGGGCGTCTCGGCCGACGTGCGTGGGACCGGCGCCGTGCGTCCTTCGACAAGCTCAGGATGAGGAGCTTTCTTCGTGCCACCAGAATTTTCCCTCATCCTGAGCTTGTCGAAGGACGCACCTTGGCTTTGCAGGCGATCCTTCTTTGAGGTCCCGGTATCCGGCAGCCTCTGGCGCAGAGACGCGATTCCCCGCCAGGGGTCCTCGTCCAGGAATGCGAGGCGCTTCGGCAGGTTGTCCAGGGTGAAGTGGTCGGCGCGGATGGCGGGACCGAGCTCGTCCCAGGCGAGCGGCGTCGATACGGCCGCGCCGGGGCGGGCGCGGGTCGAATAGGCGGCGACGGCGGTCGCGCCCATGCCGTTGCGGAGATAGTCGACATAGATGCGGCCTCGCCGCTCGCGCTTCGCCATGTTGGCGGTGTAGCGGTCGGGGCGGTCGGCGGCCAGCCGCTCGGCGAGCGATTGCGTGAAGCTCTTGACCGTATCCCAGTCGGCCTTCGGCACCAGCGGGAAGACGACATGCAGGCCCTTGCCGCCGGTCGTCTTGACGAAGCTCCGCAGGCCGAGGTCCGACAGGCGGCTGCGCACCTCCAGCGCGGCCGCGATCACCTGGTCCCAGGGCACGTCGTCGCCGGGATCGAGATCGATGGTGGCGCGGTCCGGCAGCTCCGGATGGTCGGCCTGCGATCCCCAGGGATGGATCTCGAGCACGCTGGCCTGGACGAGCTCCAGCAGCCCGGCCAGATCGCCGATGGCGAGCGCCGGCTCCTTCTCGTTCGAGACCGGCACGTCGCGGGCGGCCTTTCCCAGCCCGGCCCAGCGATGCTTCTGGAAGAAGCATTGCTTGTCGACGCCGTCGGGGCAGCGCACGAGGCTCAACGGACGCCCGACGATGTGCGGCAGGATCCAGTCGGCGATCTCCGTATAGAAATCGGCGAGGCCCTGCTTGGTGATGCCCTGTTCCGGCCAGAGCAGCCGGCCGGGATTGGTCAGCCGGACGAGCGGCGGCGCGTCCATCGCCTTCGCCTGCCGTGCCGGCGCGGAGGTTTCGCGCAGGATCTTCTTCGGATCCGCGCCCTCGACGAGCTCGCGGAAGGTGGCGTGGCGGATGATATCGGCGCCGGTCCGGCTGCGATATTCGATCTCCGCAACGAGCACCGGCTCCACCCATTTGGCGCCCTTGGCCACGGCCGTCTCGTCCTTGAGGGGCGCGGTCCTGGTGCGCAGCGGATCGAGCTTCTTCCAGAGCGCGTGCGCGACGGCGGCCGTGAAGCCGCTGCCGACATGGCCGGACGGCACCAGCTTGCCGTCGGCATATTCGCCGAGCACGAGCGCGCCGATCGCGTTCTTGGCGACGGTCGACGGCATGAAGCCCGCCACCACGAACGGTCGGCGATCCGTCGACTTGAGCTTGACCCAGCTCGTCGCGCGGCCCGAGCGATAGGGCGACGACAGCTTCTTGGAGACGATGCCTTCGAGACCGAGACGGCTGGCGTGACGGAAGATCGTCTCGCCGTCGCCGGGCAGGTGATCGCTGAAGCGGATGCGGCCGTCCGCGCCGTTCGCGGCAATGATCTTGGCGAGCGCGGCCTTCCGGTCCTTCAGCGACGCCTCCCGCAGGTCGTAGCCGTCGAGATGGAGGAGATCGAAGGCGTAGAGGACGAGGTCGCCCTTGCCGTTCGACAGCGCGTCGACCAACGCGGTGAAGCTGGCGACTCCGGCTTCCGTCTGCACGACGATTTCCGCGTCGAGCAGCGCCGACTTCACCGGCAGGCCCGCCACCGCCTTGGCGATGGCGGGGAAGCGTTCGGTCCAATCGAGGCCCGCGCGCGTGAGCAAGGCGACGCGGCCGTTCTCGATGCGGATCTGGACGCGATAGCCGTCATACTTGATCTCGTGGACCCAATCGGCGCCCGACGGCGCCTTGTCGACGGCCGACGGCAGGAGCGGCTCGACGAACCGGGGCAAGGCCGCGGCCTTGGCCTTGGGCAGCGCCGCCGGATCGACGGCCGGCTTGCGCCGCCGCTTCTTCTGCTTGAGCTCGCCACCCTGCTTCGAGGACCAGACGCGGTCCTGCTCGCGGGCGATCTCCTCCATATCGCGGCCGGTGGCGGCGGAGCGCGGCATCTCCTGCAGGATGTCGGGCGCGCCTTCGGGCCGCGCCGCCGCGTCGTCGGACTTGAACAGCAGCCAGGCCTCCTGCTTCTCGCGCGGCTTGCGCGCCATGCGCACGAGATGCCAGGCCCCCTTCAGCTTCTCGCCCTGCAGCGTGAATTTCAGATGGCCCTTGCGATAGCCGAATTCGGGGTCGAACTCGGGCGTCCAGGTGCCGCGGTCCCAGACCATGACCGTGCCGGCGCCATACTCGCGATCCGGGATCACGCCCTCGAAATCACCGTACTCGAGCGGGTGATCCTCGACATGCACGGCCAGCCGCTTCTTGCCGGGAATGAGGCTCGGCCCTTCCGGCACCGCCCAGCTTTTCAGCACGCCGTTCAGCTCCAAACGAAAATCGTAGTGCATGCGACGCGCGGCGTGCTTCTGGATGACGTAGGCGTTGCCGGCCTTCTTCGCACGCCGCTTGCCCGAGGGCTCCGGCGTCTTCGAGAAGTCCCGCTTCGCCCGATAGACCTCCAGAGGCTTGTTCATCGAAACCCGTCACATGCTGGCCGGCAGCGCCAACCTTACCCGCCCGTCGGGTCGGGTTTCAAATCCACCCGTCATGCGTCGAGGCAGCGCCGAAACGCCGCGTTCCGGGTCGCCGACCGCGGGCGCAAGCCGCGCTATCGTCGCGGCTTATCGTCCGACCGTCAGAATGCCGGCGAACTTCCGGCGGTAGGCGGCCGGCGTGAGACCGGTCTGGCGCTTGAACAGGCGGCGAAAGAAGGTCGGGTCCTCGTAGCCGACCCTGGCGCCGACGTCATCGATGCTGGCGACCTCCGTCTCGATGAGCTGCTTGGCCTCCTCGATGCGCAGGGCGTGGACATAGTCCATCGGCAGGTAGCCGGTCGCCGCGCGGAAGCGGCGCGCAAAGGTGCGCGGCTTGAGACCGACATGCTCCGCCATCGCCGCCACCGGATTCGCGCACACGTAGTTCTGCGCGATCCACACCTGGCAGTTGCCGATCACGGCATCGAGCTTCTGAGCCCGGCGGGTCATGACGGCGAAGGGCAGCTGCCCGTCCTGATGGCCCGACAGCAGGTAGACTTTCGCGGTCCTGATCGCATGCTGCGCCCCGCACAGCCGCGCGATGATGTAGAGAGCCAGGTCCTGCCAGGAGGTCACCGCCCCCGCCGTCACGATCCGGGCTTCCTTGCCGGCGAAACTGAGGACGGACTCTTCGCGGAAACGGACGAGCGGATAGTGCTCGCGGAACAAGTTTCGATATCCCCAATGGCAGGCACAATCGCCGCCGTCGAGCAGGCCCGTTTCCGCCAGCACCAATGAGCCCGAGCACACGGAGGCCAGCATCGAACCGCCGGCGTGCATCCGCTTCAGCCAGTCGATCTCGCGTTCATAGCGTCCGCGTGGCGGCGTATCGATCGGCGTGTAGATGTCGCAAACGACGGCCGCGTCGATTTTTCCAATGTCGTCGGTGCTGCAATGCGGCTCCACGAGCACGTTGCCGAAGCAGCGGAACGGCTCGCCGTCACGGGCAACGATCCTGACGTCGAGCAAGGACTCGTCGGGTTGCCCGGTCGTCATGTCGGCATAGACGGCACCGACGGACAGCAGCACGTCATACAGGCCATAGAGCACCGAGGGCGAGGTTGCGGGTGTCGCGAGCAGCGCGACGGAGGGCTTGGCTTGATCGGGCATGATCAATCCTCTCAGGCCTGACTACTGTCACATTTGCCCTGTTCCTGTGCAATCCGTCTCTTACCGACGCCGCTCGATCGGCCTAGCATTGCGGCCATAGCGAGATGCGAGCCTGCGTGATCTCCAGGGTGGGGTGAACATGGCAAACCAAGCTTCGCGTGAACGGTTGCGGGCGCACGATCTCGGCCCGGCCGGCGAGGAGTTGCGCCGATCGATTGCCGGCGAGGTGTTCACCGCAGCCGATGCGGGATATGACGGCGCCCGCGCCGTGTGGAACGCCATGATCGACCGTCGCCCGGCGATCATCGTCCGCTGCAAGAGTGCGGCCGATGTCATCGGTTCCGTAGGATTTGCCCGCGCGCGCGGCCTGCCCGTCTCCATCCGCGGCGGCGCGCACAACGTTGCCGGACATGCGGTCTGCGACAATGGCGTCATGATCGACCTGTCGGCCATGCGCAGCGTGCGGGTGGATCCGGAGCGACGGCGAGCCTGGGTCGAGGGCGGCGCCACCTGGGGCGATGTCGACCGCGCAACCCAAGCCTTCGGCCTAGCGACGCCCGGCGGCCTGATCTCCGACACCGGCGTGGGCGGACTCACGCTCAGCGGCGGCATCGGCTGGCTGCGCAGCCGCTACGGCCTCTGCATCGACAATCTGGCGGGGGCCGACGTGGTCACGGCGGACGGGCGACTCGTGCGCGCCAGCGCCGAGGAGAACGCGGACCTGCTGTGGGCGCTCAAGGGTGGCGGCGGCAATTTCGGCGTCGTGACGACGTTCGAGTTCAAGCTGCATCCCGTCGGCCCGGAGGTGATGTTCTGCGCGCCGATCTATCCGCTCGAAGCGGGCACCGGCCCGATCCGCTTCTGGCGCGACTTCCTGCGCGACAAGAACGACGATGTGGGATCGCTGGTCGAGTTCTCGACCATACCCCCGGACCCCGCCTACCCGCGCGAAGCCTGGGGCCGGCGGGTCTACACCATCGCCGCGCTCCATGCCGGGGATGCCTCGGAGGGCGCGGCGCTGCTGCAGCCGCTGCGCGAGCTGGCGGACACGGTGACCGATTTCTCCGCGCAGATGACCTACTGCGACGTCCAGAAGCTGTTCGACACCATCGTCCCCTTCGGGCAATACCGCTGCTACTGGAAGAGCCACTATCTGAGCGGACTGACAGACGAGGTGATCGAGCAGATCTTATCCGAAAACACGGCGCCGCCGTCGCCGAATACGCTGTCCTCGATCTGGAACTTCGGCGGCGCGACAGCACGGGTCGCGGCGGACGCCACGGCTTTCGGCGACCGCTCCATGCCCTTCATGCTGTCCATCGATTCCATCTGGCGCGACGCCGCGGACGACGAAGCCAATATCACCTGGACACGGAATTTCTGGAGGCGCATGCAGCCCCACTCGCAGCATGGCCGCATGTACCTGAACTTCCCCGGCCAAGGCGAGGAGGGCGAACGGCTGCTGCGCGACAGCTTCGGCGCCAACTATGCGCGCCTGCGCGACATCAAACGGAAATACGACCCGGACAACGTCTTCCGCTTCAATCCGAACATCCGACCGGCCTAGCGAACGGTCGGTTGTCGGTCCGAGCCGCTTGATCAGGGCGCCTGTCATGTGCGACGGTCCGGCCCCCTTGGACGCCGCCGACGAGGTGCTTCATGTGTCGGAACATCAGGACCCTCTACAACTTCAAGCCACCGGCCACGGATGAGGAAATCCGGGCGTCGGCGCTGCAGTTCGTGCGCAAGCTGAGCGGCTTCACGCGGCCGTCCAAGGCCAACGAGCCGGCGTTCGACCGGGCGGTGGAGCAGGTGACGCAGGCGGCGCACGCGCTGCTCGACTCGCTGGTGACGAACGCGCCACCGCGCGACCGCGCGGTCGAGGCGGCCAAGGCGCGCGCCCGCGGGGTGGAGCGCTTCCGCGCGCAGCAGGCCGGACGATAGGGCGCTCCATGATCCGCGTCGGGATCGGCGGCTGGGCCTTCGCGCCGTGGCGCGGCACCTTCTATCCGGCGGACCTCAAGCAGGCCGACGAGTTGAAGCATGCGAGCCGCCGGCTGACGACCATCGAGATCAACGGCACCTTCTACCGCACGCAGTCGGCGGCGAGCTTCCGGAAGTGGCGCGACGAGACGCCGGAGGATTTCGTCTTTTCGGTCAAGGGCCATCGCGCGGTCGTCAACAGCCGCAAGCTCGCCGAGGCGGGCGAGCCGATCGACTGGTTCTTCAAGAGCGGCGTCCTCGAGCTCGGCGACAAGCTCGGACCCGTCCTCTGGCAATTCGCGCCGTTCAAGAAGTTCAACGCCGAGGATCTCGGCGCCTTCCTCGGACTGCTGCCGCGCCAGGCCGGTGGACGGGCGTTGCAGCATGTCGTCGAGGTGCGTCACGAGAGCTTCCGCGTGCCGGAGTTCGTCGCGCTGCTCCGCGCGCACAACGTCGCGGTGGTCTATGCCGATTCCGACGAGCATCCGGCGATCGCCGACGTGACGGCGGATTTCGTCTATGCGCGGCTGCAGCGGACCCGGGAGGAGATCGACACCGGCTATGCCGCCGCCGACCTCGACCGCTGGGCGGCGCGGGCCCGGCTGTGGGAAGCGGGCGGCGCCCCCGACGACCTGCCGCGCGTCGCCACGGAGGCGGCCGCGACGACGTCGCGGCCCGTGTTCGTCTACATGATCAGCGGCGCCAAGGTCCGCAACCCGGCCGCCGCCATGGCGCTCATGACGCGGGTCAAGGGATGACTTGGTGCCTTCCGCCGACGCCCAGAAACTGACGATCGCCGTCGACGACTCCCGCCGCGTCTCCGCCCTTCTGCAGGCGCCGCGGCAGGCCCGCGCCTGCTACGGGCTGGCGCACGGCGCGGGCGCCGGCATGACGCATCCGTCCCTGGAGGCGGCCGCGTCCGGGCTCGGCGAGCGCGGCATCGCCACGCTGCGCTACCAGTTCCCCTATATGGAGGCCGGCGCGAAGCGGCCGGACCCGCCGGCGCTGGCCCAGGCGACGGTGCGCGCGGCCGTTGCCGAGGCCGGCCGGCGCGTGCCGGACCTTCCGCTCATCGCCGGCGGCCGCTCGTTCGGCGGCCGCATGACATCGCAGGCGCAGGCCGCGGCCCCGCTGCCGAACGTGCGCGGCCTTGCCTTTCTCGCCTTCCCCCTGCATCCCGCCGGCCGCCCCTCGGACGACCGCGCCGCGCACCTGTTCGACGTGACGGTCCCCATGCTGTTCCTGCAGGGCACGCGGGACGCCCTCGCGGAGCTCCGGTTGCTGCGGCCGCTGATCGAGCGGCTGGGCGCGCGCGCCACGCTGCGGCTGTTCGAGGATGCCGATCACTCCTTCCACGTGCCGGCCCGCACGGGCCGCAAGGACGCGGATGCGCGGCGCGAGATGTTGGATGCGCTCGCGGCGTGGATCGATACGCTGGCATGACCATCCTGCGTCCTTCGACACGCTCAGGATGAGGATAAAATCTTGTGGCACGAAGAAAGATCCTCATCCTGAGCGTGTCGAAGGACGCACGGCGCCAATCCCATAACCTGCAAGCGAATACCGCCGGAATGACCGCCGCAAACGGGTTCACCCCGCCTTCGGGTGCTTCTGCTTCAGCTCCATGCGGCAGAGCGCGGCGGCGCGCTTGGCGGTCGCGGCCTGCTTGGAAGCCGGATCGAGCTCCAGGAAGCGCTCCCAGACGGGCAGCGCCTCGTCGCAGCGGTCGAGCTTCGTCAGCAGCAGCGCCAGATTGAAATGCGCATCGGCATAGTCGGGCCGCGCCTGCACCGCCCGGCGATACTGGGCGACGGCGAGATCGGCATGCCTCTCGTCCTCCGCCGCCAGCGCCAGGTTGTACCAGGCCTCCGCGAAGGCGGGGTCGCGGGCGACGGCGATCTGCCAGGCGATCTTCGCCTCGGCCGAGCGTCCCTGCGCATCGAAGACGTTCCCGAGATTGAAGGGGATGACCGGATCGTCGGCATCCGCCCGCAGCGCCGTGGTGTAGAGATTCTCGGCCGTCGCGAGATCGTCGCTCTCTTCCGCCTTCTCCGCCGCCGCCACCACATCGTCGATGCCGCGGGTCTCCGGATCCAGCCGCATGGTGAGCTGGCCGCTGAGCTCCGCCAGCTGGCCGCCGAGCTCGCGCAGCAGCTCGCCCGACGGGCCCTCGGCGAGCCTGGTCTCCGCCAGATGCGTGCCGCGGCGGCGCAGCGCGACCGCGGCCTCCAGCACCTGGCGAAGCTCGATGCCCCGCGCCAGCAGGCGGCCGGCCTCGCGGGCGGCGACGAGATCGCGGTAGGCGTAGCGGCCGTCGGCCGGATCGAGCACGTCGAACAAGGCGAGGCACGACAGGATGCGGGGCGTGAGTCCCGTCACCCGCTGCAAGTCGGCCACGCCGAGGCTGCGGACGACGGAGTCCGGCGGGCGCATCAGCCCGAGCCGCCGGCGCAGACCGTGCTCGCTGAGCAGGGCGGCGGAGTCGGACAGCCCCGCCGGCAGCCGGATGCGGCCATCCGGCAGCACGCTCGACGCGGCGGAGTGGGCGACGGCGACCGTCGTGACCCGTGCCGTGATCTTGCCGACCAGCCGGCCACCGAGCGTGCGCACGAGCTGCTCGAGCCGGCGCCGCGTCACGCCCTGCATGCGGCCGAAGAGGAAGATCGTCTGCCCGGCAAACGGCTTCGCGTCCACGGGTGAAGCCTCGCTCATGCCAGCCGACAGTTGTGAGCCTCAGCTCGCGCGCTTGCGGGCCTTTGGCTTGCGCGCCTCCGCCGCGGCGGGCTTGCGCCCCTCCTCGGCCGCGGGCTTCTTGCTCGGGGCGCGCGGACGACGCACGTCGGCGGCGCCGGCGCCTTCCGCCTCGAGGCTGCGCTTCAGGGCATCCATGATGTTGACGACCTTGCTCGGCTCCGGCACTTCGGGAACCGCGAACATCTCACCCGCCTGCTTCGCCTTCAGCATGCTCACGACCGCCTCCTCGTAGCGGTCGCCGAACTTGGCCGGCTCGAAATGGCCGGACTTGCGCTCGATGATGACCTCGGCGATGCCCATCATCTCGTCCGGCAATTTCACGTCGGCGATGTCCGAGAAATACTCCGCGTCCTGCCGGACCTCGTAGGCGTAGCGCAGCGTGGTCGCCAGGATGCCCTTTCCGCGCGGCTGCAGCATCAGCATGCGCTCGCGCCGGTTCAGGACGATGCGGCCGATGCCGACCACCTCCTTGGCGGTCATGGCGTCGCGGATGACCGCGAAGGCCTCCTGCGCCACCTGGTCGTCGGGGGCCAGGAAGTACGCGCTGTCGAGGTAGAGCTGGTCGACCTCCGCCTGCGGCACGAAGGCCTCGATCTCGATCATCTTCGTGCTCTCGATCTTGAGCTTCTCGAGGTCCTCGTCCTCGACCATGACGTACTGGCCCTTGCCGACCTGATAGCCCTTGACCCGATCGGACGGATCGACGGGCTCCTCGGTGACGGTATCCAGCATCTGCTGCTTCAGCCGGTTTCCGGTCTTGCGATTCAGCGTGTTGAACGAAACCCGCTCGGCGCTCGAGGTCGCGTTGTAGAGAGCGACGGCGCAGGACACCAACGACAGCTTCAGGTAGCCCTTCCAGGACGAACGCGGCATCATTGATTCTCCTGAATCAGTTTGCCGAAGCTTGCATATGGAAAGCTTCGGCCCGACTGCGAACATTCGTAGCACAGGGCGGCCCAAAAATCCAACACGCCGGAATTCCGCTGCCGCCTGCCGGGTTGAGAGATCGTTAAGAATCGCAAGGTAAATTGCGCAAATGCCGGCCAGTTGCAGGCGATCGAGCCCGGCATTGCGGAACATTGGCCACCGATGGCGGACTTTCGCGGCACCCTGAACGATCCGGACCTGACTCAGTTCCACGACTATTGGGCCTCGCTGTGCCGCGGCCGACCGATACCGTCGCGCCGCGACCTCGACCCGCTGCGGATCCCGGCCGGCTATCTTCCGGACGTGATGCTGGTCGATGTGCTCCAGGCGCCGCTCCGCCTGCGCTATCGGCTCATCGGCACCCATGTCGTGGCCGCCAGCGGCGAAGACCGCACCGGCCGGTTCTTCGACGACGTCTCGTTCTTCCGGATTCATCCGGCGGCCATGCAGCAGTTCGAGACCGTCGCCGCGACGGGGCGACCGCTCTGCTCGCTGGAGCCGTTCACGAACTTCGTCAACGGCACGACCTATGAGGTCGACCGCCTGATCCTGCCGTTGTCGAGCGACGGCGGGCTGGTCGACATGCTCGTGGTCCTCTTCCATTTCAGATCCGGCCCGCACGCACGGCGCCTGGCGCCGCCGCAACCCCAGACCGCGGACCTGGGCGCGCAGCCCTCCGCCTGATCGCGGCGGTCGGCTTCGGGCGGCGGGCCCCGGACTGGCCGCGGCCCCGTTCCGTCCCGCAGCTCCTGCCGCCACCCGGCACGCGGGGGATGGCCCCTGCACGTCGGCCGGGCGATGGCGACGCCGTGACGTGGGATCGTTCGTCCCGCTCGCGGCGATGTGATCGCGGCCCGGCGCCCCCGCGGGGATGACAGGCGCGCCGCGCGGTGCGAGCCTGTGCGAATGTCCTCGTCCCGTCGCCCGACCCCCCGGCCGTGGCCGTGCCTGCCGTGATGGAGATTCTGGGTCCCCTGGCGGCCTTCGCGGTGGCGACCTCGGTCACGCCGGGGCCGAACAACATCATGATCACGGCCTCCGGCGCGAACTTCGGCTTCGGGCGCAGCATCCCCCACATGCTGGGCATCGGCCTCGGCTTCATGGCGATGATCGTCGGCATCGGGCTCGGCCTCGGCCGGCTGTTCGAGGGCTTTCCGGTGCTGCACGGGATCCTGCGCTATGGCGGCGGCGCCTACCTTCTCTATCTCGCCTACCGGATCGCCGTGGCCGCGCCGACGACGGCCGCTGCAACAACGGAGCGCCCGCTCACCTTCCTACAGGCGGCGCTGTTCCAGTGGGTCAATCCGAAGGGATGGATGATGGCCGTGGGTGCGCTCGGCACCTACACGACGGTCGGCGGCGACTTCGTTGGCGAAACGATCCTCGTCGCGCTGGTGTTCGGCGCCGTCGGGCTGCCCAGCGTGGCGCTCTGGGCCCTGCTCGGCGTCGGCATCGGACGGCTGCTGCAGGCGCGATGGGCGCTGCGCGCGTTCAACCTCGCGATGGCGCTGCTGCTGGTGGCGTCGCTGGTGCTGATGTTCCTGTAGGGGCGTTGCACGGGCGACGTGCGTCCTTCGACAGGCTCAGGATAGGAGCAATTTTTCTGGCGCGAAGAATATCCCTCAGCCTGAGCCTGTCGAAGGATGCAGGCCGCCGATCCTGCTACACCCGTTCGCGGAAGGCGGAGAGGGCGGCGGGCTCGACCGCGAGCGTGCCGGCGGCGGTGTAGCCGCCGGCGGACGAAACCTGGCTCGCGGCTTCGATGATGCGGCCGATCAGGCGCGTGCTGGCCTCGCGATTGGCGGCGAGCATGCGGCTGTTGTCGGCGAGGAGGATCTCGAGCCGGCGGGCGGCGGCGCGCAGATCGCGGCGGATCAGTTCGGGCAGCGATTTCGCCGACCCCGGCTCGGCGGTCAGGACGGTCAGCGCCTGCTCGTAAGCAGCGGCGGCCTGCTGCTTGCGGGTCCCGGCCGCGGCCAGCTCGGCGAAGCGGCCCTGCCGCAACAGGTCGGTCTCGGCCTCGACCTCCTTGGCGAGCGCATTGATGCTGGCGATGAGCGTCGTCGTCGCGCGCGTCATTCCGATCCTCCCTGGAGCTTGACCATCTCGTCATAGACGGCGGCGGCGATGCCGACGCCGCCGGACAGCGCCATCTGGCGCCCGATTTCCTGATACATCAGCGAGCGGTAGGTCTCCTCGGCGAAGCCGCCGCCGAACGGGCCGCCGGCCTCGATGCCCGCATGCATCTGCGCCACCATCTGGGCGAGGAACACCGCCTCGAACTCCTGCGCCGCCTTGTAGGCGGCGCTGTCGCGATCGACCGCGGGCGATGCGGTCGCGGCGGCGGCGGCGGGCGCGGCGGCGGCGACGGGGTCCATGGCTACATCACCTCGATCTCGGCCTGGAGCGCGCCGGCGGCCTTGATCGCCTGCAGGATGGCGATCATGTCGCGCGGACCGACGCCGAGCGCGTTGAGGCCCTGGACGAGGTCCTGCAGCGAGGCGCCGCCGCGGACGATGGCGATGTTGCCGGTGCCGCCCTCGGTGACCTCGACGTCGGTGCGCGGGACGACCACGGTGTCGCCCTCGTCGCTGAACGGCTCGGGTTGCGAGACCTGCGGGGTCTCGGTGATGCGGACCGTGAGGTTGCCCTGCGAGATGGCGACGGTGCTGATGCGCACGTTGTCGCCCATGACGATGGTTCCGGTGCGCTCGTCGATGACGACGCGCGAGACCTGGTCGGGGACGATGCGCAGCTGCTCGACATCGGTGATGAGGCGCGCCACGTCGGTGCCGTAGGAGACCGGCACCTGGAGCGTGACGGTGGCCGGATCGGTGGCCAGCGCGGCCGGGCCGCCCAGGCGCGCGTTGATGACCTCGGCCATGCGCGCGGCGGTCGTGAAATCGGGATTGCGCAGGGCGATGCGCACCTGCGCCAGGTCGGCGAGCGCGAAGGGGATCTCGCGCTCGATCACGGCGCCGCTGGCGATGCGGCCGTTGGTCGGCGTGCCCTTGGTGACGCTGGCGGCGTCTCCCTCGGCGCTGAAGCCGGCAATGGCGACGGGCCCCTGGCTGACGGCGTAGACCTCGCCGTCGGCGCCC
Organism: Dongiaceae bacterium; assembly: GCA_050180895.1. GTDB lineage: Bacteria > Pseudomonadota > Alphaproteobacteria > Dongiales > Dongiaceae > JBGPEQ01. The sequence continues at coordinate 277,214 of JBFXDS010000005.1, read as the reverse complement.
ATCAGCGGCGTCACCAGCAGGGTGCCGCCCTGCAGGCTCTTGGCGTCGCCGATGGCGGAGACGGTGACGTCGATGCGCGTGCCCTGGCGGGAGAACGGCGGCAGCGTCGCCGTGACCATCACGGCGGCGACGTTCTTCGGATTGAAGTCCTCGCCGCGGATATTGACGCCGAGGCGCTCGAGCATGCCGATGATCGACTGCTCGGTGAAGGGCGAGTTCGAGAGGTTGTCGCCGGAGCCGCTGAGGCCGACGACGAGGCCGTAACCGACGAGCAGGTTGTCGCGCACGCCTTCGAAGTTGGCGATGTCCTTGATGCGGACCTGCGCCGCCGCCGGCGGAGCGCCGGCGAGAAGGGCGAGGGCGAGCGCGCACAGCGCGCCGAGGAACCTGATGACCCGCATCGTCAGAGATGATCCTGCATTGCGGCGCGGAGTTTAGGACCGGGGCATTAAATGGGCGTAACAGCTATGGCGCGGACGTCGCCCGCGCCGCGCCGCGGACACCCGCGAATCGTCGTTAATTTTCGCGGTCTGCGCGACGAATTCGCGGCGACTTCGGGCCGGATTAGAGGTTGTTTGCGCTTTGATTTGATTGAGTATTTTTCCTTTATTTGGCAGTTCAGACCTCGTTAAGGCGCGTCGCCTAGGTTGCCGCGCTGACAGGATGCCAAAACGGCGTCGCTCAGAATCCAATTGGGGGCATCTTCGGCCCCGCGGGATGCCGACAAAGGTGCTCCGCCGGCGGCGCGAAGGGCGCATAAAAAGGGCATCCATTGTCATGCGAGTTGTATTGATCGACGAGGAGATCGTCGCGGCCGAAGCATTGAAGGCCGGACTTTCCCGAAACGGCATCGCCTGCGACGCGGTCGACTACGAACTCGACGATCTGGTCGAGGCGGCCGCTCAGGGCTGCGAAGCGGTGGTCATCACCGTCCCGCACAGCAAGATCGAGGTGGTCCGCTTCATCGAGACGCTGCGCCATCGCCGCATCGGCGTGCCGGTGCTGGTGCTGCAGTCGTTCCGCAACTCGGCCCAGGCGATCGAGCTGATCAACGCCGGCGCCGACGACGTGCTGGCGAAGCCGGTGAACCTGGCGGAGCTGGCGGCGCGGCTGCGCGGCATCGCCCGGCGCATCAACGGCCATGTCACCCTGTCGCACAACGTCGGCAACTTCACCTACTACTTCGACGGCCGCATGCCGATGATCTCCGGCAAGACCGTGAAGGTGAGCCGGCGCGAGCGTGAACTTCTGGAATGCCTGGTGCTGCGCCAGAACCGCATCGTCAACCGCCGCTTCATCTACAACTACATCTACGGCTACAACAGCAGCGCCGTCGACGAGAAGACCGTCGACGTGATGATGTGCAAGGTGCGCAAGAAGCTCCGCGCCTTCTCCGGCGGCGAAGACTACATCCAGACGTTTCCCGGCCAGGGCTATCGCTTCGCCGACCCCGAGCGCGTGCGTCGGGAAGGACGGTTCGTCGTCGTCGCCTACGAGGCGCAGGACGGCGACGAGCCCGCTGCCGCCGAATCAATCGCGGCATAACGACGCACCAGCCGGAAAGGAACAGCGAGCCATGAGCATCCTGAGCGCGATGTACGCAGCGGTGACGGGCCTCAACGCCCAGAGCACGAAGCTGAGCGCCATCTCCGACAACATCTCGAACTCGAGCACGACCGGCTACAAGCGCGTCGAGGTCGAGTTCTCGAGCATGGTCACCCAGCAGATCTCGCGGCGATCCTATTCCGCCGGCGGCGCGGCCAGCGACGTGCGCCGGCTGGTCGACCGCCAGGGCCTGCTGCAAGCGACCAGCTCCGCGACCGACATCGCCATCAACGGCGGCGGCTTCTTCGTGGTCTCCGACGAACCGGGCGCCGATCCGCTGCAGGACCTGATGGCGCTCACCCGCGCCGGCAGCTTCATGCCGGACGACGAGGGCTTCCTGCGCAACGCGGCCGGCTACTACCTCATGGGCTGGGAGCTCAACCCCGACGGCACCACAGTGAATCCGAGCCCGGCGCGCGACACTTTCGCCAGCCTGGAGCCGGTCAACATCTCCGGCATCAACTTCACGGGCGCGCCGACGACCGAGCTGACCTTCGCCGGCAACCTGCCGGCCCAGCTCGCCGACGGGACGCCGGGCACGCCGATCCAGACCGACATCGAGTACTTCAGCGACCTCGGCAACTCCTACACCCTGACCCTGGAATGGACGCCCTCGGCCGACGGCGCCGCCAACCACTGGGGCCTGCGCATCTTCGACAGCCAGACCGGCGGCGGCACCACGCCGATCTACGACGACATCGTCGAGTTCAACGCCAGCGGGCCCAATGCCGGCACGCCCTCGGCGATTCCCGGCCTGGCCGGCGGCGTGCTGCCGCTGACCGTCAACGGCGGCGTGCAGCCGCTCAGCCTCGACATCGGCGACATCAACCAGGCGGGCGGCATCACCCAGTTCGCCGGCGAGTACGTGCCGACCACGATCACCAAGAACGGCGCCCTCTTCGGCGTGGTGAGCCGGGTCGAGGTCGACGACCGGGGCGTGATCACCGCCATCTTCAACAACGGCGTGCGCCGTCCGGTCTACCAGATCCCGATCGCGGTGGTGCAGAACCCCAACGGCCTGACGGCGCGCGACGGCACCGCCTTCGAGCAGAGCGGCGACAGCGGCAGCCTCTATCTGTGGGATGCCGGCGTCGGGCCGGCCGGCAAGACGTCCGGCGAATCGCTGGAGCGGTCCAACGTCGACATCGCCCAGGAACTGACAAACATGATCGAGACCCAGCGCACCTACAGCACCAACGCCAAGGTCGTGCAGACCTCCGACGAGATGCTGGAGGAGCTGACGCGGCTGAAGCGCTAGCCCGGCGGCGTGAGGTAGCCGGTCATGTCGCTCAGCCTCGCCCTCGACTCGGCGTTGTCGGGCCTGATCGCGGCCCAGCGACAGACCGCGCTCGCCTCGCGCAACATCGCCAACGCCAACACGCCGGGCTATGTCCGCAAGGACGCCGAACTGGCCAGCCAGACGGTACAGGGCGAGGGCCGCGGCGTCGTCGTCGCGGACATCCTGCGCCGGGTCGACCGCATGCTGCAGCAGGACATGCGGCGCGAGAGCGGACTGTCCAGCGAGCTGCAGGCCAAGGCCGAGCGGCTCGCCGCCTTCACGACGGTGATCGGGCAGCCGGACGAGGAGCGCAGCATCTCCAACGCGCTCGCGCGCCTGGCGCAGGCGTTCCAGAGCCTGGGCGAGAGCCCGGAGAACGCGGTCGTCCAGCACTCCGCCGTCGGCGCCGCGCAGGACGCGGTGCGCAGCCTCCAGCGGGTGGCCGCCGAGATCCGCCAGCAGCGCCAAGCCTCCGACCTGGCGATCGCCGCCAGCGTGGGACGCGTCAACCAGGCGCTCGGCGACCTCGCCCAGATCAACGAACAGCTGATCGTGCAGTCGGGCGGCGACCGCGATGTGACCGATCTGCTCGACAAGCGCGACCAACTGCTCGACCGGATGTCGAACGAGCTCGGCATCACCGTGCTCACGCGCGAGAACGGGCAGGTGATGGTGCTGACCGAGGGCGGCACGACGCTGCTCGACGGATCGCGCGTCAACCGCCTGTCGTTCACGCCCACCTCGCAGATCGGCGCGGCGGCAACCTATGGCGGGGGGACCGGTATCCTCAGCGGCATCACCGTCAACGGCGTCGATATCGCGCCCGGCAGCGGCTATACCGGCGCCATCCGCAGCGGCCGGCTGGCCGCCGAATTCGAACTGCGCGACACCATCCTGCCGCAGGCCCAGGCCCAGATCGACGAGATCGCCAGCGCGCTCGCCGACGGCTTCCAGCGCCTCGACGCCTCGGTGACCCCCGGGATGGCCGGCCTGTTCACCGATGCCGGCGCCGCCCACGACCGCTCCGACCCGACGCAGATCGTCGGCCTGACCGAACGCCTCGCGGTCAACGCGAGCGTCGACCCCGACCAGGGTGGCAGCCTGTGGCGCATCCGCGACGGCGTGCAGGCCGCGGCGCCCGGCGCGCCCGGCGACGCCACGCAGGCGCGCGCCTTCCTCTCGGTGTTCGACGAGACCGTCGCCTTCAATCCCGCCGCCGGACTCTCGGCCAGCGCCAGCATCGGCAGCTACGCCACGGAGTTCGTCGGTTTCCAGGGCAACCAGCGGGCGGCGATGCAGGAACGGGCCAGCCACCAGATCTCGATCGCCGACACGCTGACGACCCAGCGCCAGAACCTCGAGGGCGTCAACGTCGACGACGAATTGCAGAAGATGCTGCTGCTCGAGCAGTCCTACAACGCATCGGCCAAGGTCATCCAGGCCGTGCGCGACATGATGGACGCCCTGCTGGCGATCTAGAGGAGGCCACCCCGTGAACATTTCGACTCTGGCCACCTACTTGCAGCTCAACAGCAGCATCCGCACGCTGCAGCGCTCGATGCTGGACGCCCAGAAGGAGATGTCGACCGGGCGCAAGGCCGACCTGATCGCCGCGTTGCGCGACCGCGCCGCCGAGGCGGTCAACCTGCGCAACACGCTCAACGACACCGCCGAATTCAAGAGGTCCGCCGAAATCGCTGCGTCGCGCATCGACACCATGCAGACGGCGCTCGCCGGCGTGCGCGACATCATCGGCCAGATGCGCAATACGGCCTTGACGGCCCGCGACGATGTGTCACGCGCCTATCTGCAGGAAGCGGCGACGGCCGCCATCGACCGCGTCAACTCCTTCCTCAACGGCCAGGCGGCCGGCCGCGCGCTGTTCGCCGGCATCGAGACCGATACGTCGCCCATGCAGGACGTGGACACGGTCAATGCCGGCAGCGGCTATTCCCCCCTGCAGGCGGTCCAGCAGGTGATCGGCAGCCTCGGACCGATGACCGACGCCGCGTCCGCGCAGGCCGTCGCCAGCGGCGTCGCCTCGATCTTCGACGACAGCAACGCCGACCCGGACCTGCGCTACACCGCGACCTTCTATAACGGCGCCACGACCGGCAGCGTGACCACCCGCCTGGACAACGGCTACCAGGTCGACTACGGCGTGAGGGCCGACGATCCGGCGATCCGCCAGGTGCTGGAAGGGCTCTACATGCTCGCGAGCGTGGCGCCCGGCTCGGTGCCCGACGAGGCCTACGCCGCCTGGCAGGACCAAGCCGTCGCGCGGCTCGTGGACGGCTACCAGGCGGTCGTCGACCTCTCCGCAAAGCTCGGCTTCAAGGAGGCGATGATCAGCGACGCCATCACGCGCCACGAAGCGACGATGGCGCAGCTCAACAACGAGGTGGCCGACCTCGAGGCGGCCGATCCCTACGAAACGGCCATGCGCATCAGCCAGCTGCAGACGCAGCTCGAGGCGACGTTCTCCATCACCGCGCGGATGAACGAGCTGACGCTGACGAAGTTCCTCTAGGCCGTCCGACGTTTCCGTCAGCGGCTGGTGCCGCGCACCGACGGGAAGGCGGCGTAGGCCGCCGTCGCGTCGACCCGCGCCGTGTCGGACAACGGCATGTCGGGATCGTTCGAGGCCAGCTGCACCGCGGGATTCGCCGCCGTGCCCGTCCGCGCCTTCGCCGCATCGCCCGTCAGCATGGCCAAGCCGTGGCCGGCGATGTCGTCGCCGGAGACCTCCTCGAACAGGACTTGAAGGCAGGAAAATACGAAGCCCATGGGCCCGCCGTAGCCGATGTCGCCGAGAATCCGCATCGCCGGCTTGATCTCGTCGCCGGTGATGGCGCGGTAGAGCATGCCGACCACCGGCAGGTGCTGCAGCGGATTAACGATGTCGATCAGGTCGTCGAACGTGAGGTCTTGAGCGGGCTCGTCGAGATGCGTGCGGCCCTTGTCGCGCGCCGTATCCAGCACGCGCGTACTCTCGACCGCCTTGTGGGCCACGACGCGCAGACTGGTTTCGCTCACCGGCGGACTCCCCACGGCCTGGCAGCCAGTGTAGCGCCCGCGCCTTCCGCCGCAGTTACCATCCCGCGGGCCCGTGCCTGAAAGTTTCGGCTTTAACCGACGCTTAAGGGGCGGCTGGCAAGATTGCGCCATCGGACTTCGAGACAAGCTCGGGCTCCGGCTTGGGTGTGCCACAAGGGCGCATCCGTTCAACCAGTCTCTTTGAGGGAGAAACTCACATGTCCAGCATTCTCACGAACGTCGGGGCCATGCAGGCCCTGCAGAGCATCAACTCCACGAACCGCAATCTCGCGATCACGCAGAACCGGATCAGCACCGGCCTGCGCGTCGAAAACGCCAAGGACAACTCGTCTTCGTGGGCGATCGCCACGGCGATGCGCGGCGACGTCTCCGGCTTCAAGGCCATCTCCGAGAACCTGGCCTTGTCGACCTCCTCCATCGCGACCGCCCGCGAGGGTGCGGAGACGGTGGCGACCCTGCTCAACAAGATCAAGGAGAAGGTCATCCAGGCCGGCGGCGCCGGCGTCGACACGGCCAAGATCCAGGCCGACGTCGACCAGCTGGTCGCGCAGATCGACAGCGTCGTCAATGCCGCCGAGTTCAACGGCACCAACTTCATCAAGGCGACTCCGGACGATGCCACGCTGCTGGCGTCGATGGACCGCACCAGCGGCAGCCTCGAGCTGAAGACCATCGACGTGACCGGCGTGGACCTCTCCGCGGCGGGCCTGGGCGTCGATGCGCTCGACGTCACCGACTCGGCCGCGTCGCTGACGGCCGTCGAGGACGCGATCGCCACGGCGACCGACACCGCGGCCACGTTCGGCTCGGTGCAGAGCCGCCTGGAGATCCAGAGCGACTTCATCACCGCCCTGACCGACGCGCTGAGCGCCGGCGTGGGCAGCCTCGTCGACGCGAACATGGAGGAAGAGGCCGCCCGCCTCAGCGCCCTCCAGGTTCAGCAGCAGTTGGGCGTGCAGGCGCTCGCGATCGCCAACTCGGCGCCGCAGAGCATCCTGGCCCTGTTCCGGTAAACGCTCACGCGTTCGGAACACGACACATGAAAGCCCCCGGGTGGCCGATGGCCACCCGGGAATTTCAAGAGTAGGAGGACGATTCGAGCGAGCAACGATGCGACCCGACAGCAAGGCGCTCGTTCCTCGTGCCTGATGGACGTCATCCTTAGGCCCACTGAGAAGAAGTCTCGGGGATCCGGATCATGAGTATCGTCAGCTATCAACAGGCCCAGCTCCACACCGCATCGCCGCTGAGCGTGGAGATCACGGCCTTCCAGAAGATCACGGCCGCGCTGGAACGGGCGCGGGCCGACGCCACCCAAGACCTTTCGAGCCAGCCGGTGATGGCGATGCAGCGCCACGTGCGGCTGTGCGACGCGGTCCACCAGAACACGCGGCTGTGGCTGACGTTGCTCGAGGATCTGAGCGACCCCGCCAACCGCCTGGCCGCCGATCTCAAGGCGCGTCTGGCCTCGCTGGCCGCCACGTCGGTGAACCACGGCCGCCGGGTCGTCGCGGGCAAGGCCACGCTCAATCTCTTGATCGACATCAATCGCGCCATCGCCGCCGGGCTGACGCAGGCCCGCGCGACGGCCGCCAGATCGATGCCGATGCAATCGGAGGTGCGCTATGCTGGCAGTCAAGCTTAAGCCGGGCGAGCGCCTCGTCGTGAACGGTGCCGTGCTCCACAACGGCAACGCCCGCAACGTGCTCTACTTCGCCAACCGGGCCTCCATCCTGCGCGAACGCGACGTGATGCAGGTGGAGCAGGCGGTGACGCCGACCAGCCGGATCTACTTCACGGTGCAGCTCATGCTGCTCAATCCGGACGACGCGGACACCTACCGGACCACGTTCGAGCAACTGATGACTGGCCTGCTGCGCGCCTTCAAATCGCCGCCGATCCTGAAGGCGCTGACCGACTGCGTGCATTGGGTCAGCGGGCAAGACTACTACAAGGCGCTGGCGGCATTGCGTCCCGTCCTCGACTACGAGACGAAGCTCCTGGGACGACCGGGGAGCGAGCCGACGACGGACGACGGAGCCTTGCGAGAAACGGGATGACCGACGCGCTTCTCACCGCCGGATCCGTCGCGAGCGTTGCCGTGGGCGAACCGCCCCGGCAGCGCGTCGCCGCATCTGCGGAAAAGGCTCGCGCCGTGAGCCTGCCGGAGACGCGCGCGGTCGCGCAGCAAACGGCGGAGCGCGAGGGCCGCTATCAGGTGCGGATCCACGCCGATACGATGCGGGTGATCACGGAGATCGTCGACGTAGTGACCGGCGACGTCCTCCTGTATCTGCCGCCGGGCTACCGTCCGGATGCCCCGAAGCCGCCGGCGGAAGAGACCAAGCCATGATCAGCACGCTTCCGGGCACCAGCGGAGTCCCGACGCTGCCGGCGACGGTGGGCTATCACCTCGTCGAGGCGTCGCTGGACAGGCAGATCGACGCCTTCAAGAAGAGCGGCGCGGTCAAGCGCGACATCGAGTATTTCCACACGGCCATCGGCAAGGTCGACAGCGCCGACGAGCTGGTCAAGGACTATCGCCTGTTCCGCATGGTGCTGTCGGCCTACGGGCTCGATTCGCAGATCAACGCCCAGGCGCTGATGAAGAAGGTGATGGCCCAGGATCCGTCGGACGAGAAATCGATCGCCAACCGGCTGGTCGATTCGCGCTATCGCGAGCTGGCCCGAGACTTCGATTTCTTCAACGGCGCCGGCAAGCTCAAGGACCCGGCGTTCATCTCCCAGGTCATCGACCGCTACGTGACCGCCGAGTTCGAGAAGAGCACGGAAACGACCAATCCGGGCGTGCGGCTGGCGCTGTATTTCAAGCGCATGGCGCCGAACGTCCAGAGCTGGTACCAGGTGATGGGCGATCGGCCGCTCTACGACGTGGTGCGCACGGCGCTGCAGATTCCCGTCGCCGGCTCGCAGACCGGCATCGACGGCCAAGCCAAGCTGCTGGAGAAGCGGATCGGGCTCGACAAGCTCAAGGACCCGGCGTTCCTCGAGCGGTTCATCACCCGCTTCCTCGCGAACTACGATCAGACCAACGCGCCGTCGACACTATCGGTGGCCAACCTGATCCAGCCCCTGGCACCGCTCTCGAGCGGATCGGTATCGCTGGGCGCGTCGACGATCCTGGGCCTGGCCACGCAGCGGCGTTAGCTCAGCCGGGCGGCTGGGCCGGCGGCAGGATAGTGCGGCGGCTGGCCATGGCGACGGTGAGCGCCTGCGCCTTGGCCGGCGACATCTGCGCCAGGATCGGCGCCAGCCGGCGCTCGCCCATGCGCATGACCACGTCGAGCAGCACGGCCCCTTCCATGGTCTCGAAGATGCGCGCGGCCTCGTCCGGCTTCATCGCCTCGTAGACGGCGACCAGGCGGCGCAGGCTCGCCTCGGCGGCCTCGTCGCGCTGGGCCCGCATCTGCTGGTAATCCGCCTTCATCTGCTGCATCTGCCGGGCCTGCTCGGCGATGCGCTGCTCGGTCGCCCGCAGCATCGCCTCGCGATCCTCGAGCTCGCGCTCGCGCGCCGCCAGCTCGTCGCGGCGCTTGGCCAGCTGGCGCAGCACATCGATCTCGGCCTTGGTCAGGGTCAACGGGTCGAACGTGTCGGCGACGGGCGCGGCCGCCGCCGGCTGCGAGCCGTCGGCGTCGGGCGCGACGGGCTTGCCGGCTGCATCGGCCTCGGGCAGCGGGGTCGCTGCGGACTCGGGCGCCGGCTCCGCGGCGACGGGCTCCGTCGCCGGCACCGCCGCCTCCTCGGCCCAGGCCAGCTTGGCGACGCCGGTCCAGAGCGAGCCGACATAGGCGGGCAGGACCGCCATCAGCGCCAGAACCAGCGCCGGCAGGACTCGGGTGGTGGTTCGGCTCGCGGTCATCATCAGCCGGCATTCCGCATGGTCTTCATCAGCGCCATCAGCTCCTCGGCCGCCGCACCGCGCGCGCCGGAGATCAGGCTTGCCGGCTTGCGCCGCCGCGTCATCGTCGGTTTTGCCGCCTCGACCCGGGTGGGGGCCGTCTTGATGGTCTCGACCGGCGCGGCGGCGCGGGCCGCACCGGCCGGCCGCTCCGGCGCGGGCGTGGGCGCTGCCGGCGGGCGCGGCGCGGCGGTCTCGAACTGCCTGGCGGCGTTGTATTTGAGGGCGCTCACGGTCGTGCTGGCCTGCACCAGGGCGCCGTCCAGGCGCCCGAGCAGGGCGGCCAGCTCCGACTGCGCCGACTGCAGCCGCACCAGGCGGCGATGCAGGCGGATGCCGAAGCCGATCGCCGCCAGGAGCAGGGCGACGACGGCGGCATCCAGAATGACGGGAATGACGGGTACGAAACTATCCACGATCGATCTCCTTTACCCCTCCACGCGGCCATCGATGCGGACGACGACGCGGTCGTGGTGACGGCCCATGCTGCCCCGGAACACCGGCGACTTGCCGCAATAGATCTTGACCGGCGAAGCGGGCGTGACGTCGAGCGCCAAGGTCGAGCCGACCTTCCAGCGCATCAGCTCGCCCAGTCCGATCGTCGGTTCGTCGAGCACTGCCGAGAGTCGAAGCCCGGAGGCCAGCAGCTCCTGCGTAAGATGCTGCTCCCACAGGGCATCGCGGCCGAGCTTCTCGCCCGGGTAGGACTGGCGCAGCGCATCGCGCACCGGCTCCAGCGAGACAAGCGGCAGCACCAACTGCAGCTGCCCGCTGCGCCCCCCCATCTGCACATGAATGGTGACGACGATGATGCCGGCGGACTCGCGGACCACGGCGGCGAACTTGGGCAGCGTTTCGATGCGGTCGAGGCGCAGCTTGGCCTCGGCGATCGGCTGGAAGGCGGTCGCGAGGTCGGCGAGGACGATGCGCACCATGCGCTCCGCCAGCGTGCGCTCCACGGCGGAGAACGGCCGCTGCGGCCGGGCCTCGACCGGCAGCGGCGCGCCGCCGAGGAACAGCTCGACGGCGGAGAACACGAGGTCGGCGCCGGCGACGGCGAGCGCCGGCGCGTTGTTGCCCTCGAAGCGGGTGATGCAGAGCAGCGCCGGCGACGGCAGCGTCTGCAGATATTCGCCCATGCGCAGGCTGGCCGGCGGATCGATCGAGATGGAGATGCCGTCGCCGGCGAGCCGCCGGAGACTGCCCTGAAGCAGCTTGCCGAGTCGCTCGGTGATGACGTCGAGCATGGGCATGCGTTCGCCGCCGGCTCGCGCGTTGCGGCCCGCGGGCGGCGGCGGCGGCAACCGCTTGGGGGCACGGCTCGCCGCCGGATCGCTGCCGGCGGCTGTCGCCGGCGCGCCGGCCGGCATGGTCGAGGTCTGTTGGCCGGTCATTGCAGGATAAAGGTCTTGAACAGGACGTCGCGCGTGCTGCCGGGCACGGCATCGTTGATGCGGCGCAGCAGCTCCTGGCGCATGCGGTAGAGCCCGGCCGTGCCCTTGATGTCCTCCGGCTTCAGCTCGATGAGATAGGTCTGCATCATGTCGAGCAGACGGGGCTCGACGGCCTTGATCTGCGCGTCCGCGCGGCTGGCGGCCAGGTCGAGGACGGTAGCCAGCTTGAGATAGGGGCCCTGGCCGCCGTCCAGACGGATGACGATTTCCGGCATCTCGTAGAAGACGGGCGGTGCTTCTTTCGCCACCGCAGCCTCGCCATGCCCGTCCGCGCCGCCGGCCAGCATGCCGCCGAGGAACATGTAGGCCGCGGCTCCGCCGCCGCCGAGGAGAAGGACGGCCACCGCGACAATGATTAACAGTTTCTTACCGCGCCGCGGCCCGGCCGCGGCAGCTGCCTCATCGAGACCGGCCGGAGCGGCGGCGTCGATCGAACTCATCCTGATCTCTCCTCGCGCACTCCGGCCCGGCCTGCGCCCATCGCGTTTCGTAACCGCAGCGTTACCGGGGGAACCTAGAGTGCCGTCCTGTTGTCCCGGACACGGATACACGGGCGACGTTACGTGCGGGTTTCAACTGGCAAAAACGGGCTCGGGGCGTGGCCAATCTCATCGCCAATCTGCAGTCGCTCTCCAGCGGGCGGCTGATCACGCTGATCGGCGCCGGCGCCGCGGTGCTGCTGGCTCTCGTCTTCCTGACCATGCGCATGGCGGCCCCGCCGATGGTGCCGCTCTACAGCGGCATCGAACCGGGGGCGGCGGGCGGCATCCTGCAGCGCCTCGACCAGATGGGCGTCGCCTACCAGGTGCAGGGCGAGTCGACGGTCCTGGTCCCGGCCGACGAGGTCGCGCGGTTGCGCATGACGCTGGCCGCCGACGGGCTGCCGAGCGGCGGGCCCGTGGGCTACGAGCTGCTCGACGATAACCAGGGCCTGGGCGTCACCCGGTTCCAGGAGGACATCCGCTACCTGCGCGCCATCGAGGGCGAGCTCGCGCGCTCGATCCGGACGCTGAACGGAGTCGTCAATGCGCGGGTCCATCTCGTGCTGCCCAAGCGCGAGCCCTTCGCCCGCCATGCGCCGAATCCGACCGCCTCGGTCCTGGTCGTGCTGCGCGGCGCGGCCACACTGAGCCGCGAGCAGGTCATGGCCATCCAGTATCTGGTCGCCCAGGCGGTGCCGGGCCTGAAGCCGCAGGCGGTCTCGCTCATCGATCAGCAGGGCTCTCTGCTGGCCGGCAGCGCCGAGGACGGCCGCAGCCCCTCGGCGACGCAGGCCGCCGACGCCCGCGCCTCGTTCGAGGCACGCCTCTCGCGCTCGATCGAGGACATCCTGGTGCCGCATCTCGGCCCCGACAAGGTCCGCGTCACCGTCAGCGCCGACATCGATTTCGACCGCGTGGTCGAACGCCAGCAGATCTTCGACCCGAACGGCCAGGTCGTGCGCTCGACGCAGACCAGCTCGCAGACGGACAGCTCGACCTCCGGCGGCAACGAGAGCAGCGTCGGCGTGGCGCAGAACCTGCCGCAGCAATCGCCGCCGTCGTTCGGCGCCGGCGGCGGCACCACAGACAACTCGGCCCACAAGGAAGAAACCGTCAACTACGAGATCTCGTCCAAGACGCTGGAGACCGTGCGCGAGAGCGGCGCGGTGAAGAAGCTGTCGGTCGCCGTCGTCGTCGACGGCACCACCAAGGCCGACTCCAACGGACAATCGGTCTACGAAGCGCGCAAGCCGGAGGAGCTCGCCGAGATCGACCGCGCCGTGAAGGCGGCGATCGGCTACGACGAGAAGCGGGGCGACAAGGTCGAGGTGGTCAACCTGCCGTTCGCCTCCGCCGCCGTCGTCGACGCCGAGATCCCGGAGCCGGGCATGATGGACTTCCTCGCCCGCAACGCCATGACGCTCGTGCAATGGTTCTCGCTCGCCGTCGTCGCCGTGGTGCTGGCGCTGTTCGTGCTGCGGCCGCTGGTGACCAACCTGCTGCGGCCGGCGGAGTCGCCGGCGGGCGGCAACGGTGCGGATGCCCTGCCGCGTCCGGCAGGCCCGGCCGGCCAGCTGCCCGGCATCGCGCCGCAGCAGATGCTGGCGGCGCGCGAGGGAGCGGTGAACGGTCCCGGCCGACGGATCGGCGAGATCGTCGATGCGAACCCGGAGGACGCGGCCGGAATCGTGCGCAGCTGGATCAGTGAGGGCGCGGCATGAACGGCGCGCGCGCCAACCGCTTCGTCTTCGACCGCGTCTTCGCCGAGAAGCCGTTCAACAGCGATGCCGTGATCTCGCAGCTCGGCCCGGTGGGAGCTCAGGAAGAAGCGCCGCGATTCACCTCAGGCGACCTCGACACGGCGCGCCAGATGGGCTTCGAAGACGGGCTGCGCCAGGGCCGCGAGGAAGGCCGCAGCGACGGCGTCCAGGCGGCGCTGAGCGAGGCCGAGGCGAGCACCAACGCCGCCTTTGCCGCGCTTGCCGAGCAGATGACGGCGATGTCCCAACATCAGGACGAGATGTTCGAGGCCCTCGCCCAGGATTGCGAGCGCCTGATCCATGTCATCCTCGACCGACTCCTGCCGGAGCTCGTGCGCCGCGGCGGCGCCGAGGAGATCCTGGGCGTGGTCAGGACCGCCCTCGCCATCGCCTGCAATGACCCGGTGGTCGAGGTGCGCGTGCCGCACGACGTCATCGAAACCATCCGCCCGCGCATCGCGCGCCTCACGGCGGACATCGGCTTCCGCGGCCGCGTCGACCTGTTGGCCGACAGCTACCTCACCGACGGCATGGCGCGGGCGCGCTGGCTGCACGGCGGCGCGCAGCGGGACCCCAAGCAGATGCTGGCCGAAGTCACCACCGTCGTCGCCCGCCTCCTCGAGCGCGAGGCGGCGCGCAGCGATGGGCCGGACGAATCCGCGGCGACACCGAATGCGAATCCAAGGAGCGATGAACCATGACGGCAACGGACACCATGATGCAGGAGCGCAGCGCACGCGTCGAGCTGCCGAAGATGGAGAATGGCGCAGCGCACGCCCAGCTGCCGAGCACCTTGGGCGCCGAAGCAGCCGTCGCCGACATGTCGGCGGTGCACGACATCGCCGTCAAGGTCTCCGTCGTGCTCGGCACCACGGACCTGCCGGTGCGGCAATTGCTGCGCCTCGGGCGCGGCGCCGTGCTGGAGCTGAACCGCCGCGTCGGCGAGGACGTCGACATCTACGTCAACGACCGCCTCGTCGCCCGCGGCGAGATCGTCAGCCTCGGCGACAAGCTGGGCGTGACGATGACCGAGATCTGCAAGTCGGAGCTCGTGTCGTAGGGCGGATCGGGACCAAGAGAGGGGATATGGGTCTTGACCCGGGCAGGCACCGGATGGCGTAGGGCGCTCGCGAAGCGGGCGACCACATGGGGTTGCCTCGCGACGGGCGCGGGCGCGGCCGTTCTGCTGCTCTGCGGCAGCGCTGCGGCGCAGAGCATCAATCTCGACGTCGGCGACCCGACGGTCACCGGGCGGATCGTCCAGCTGGTGCTGCTGCTGACGGTGCTGAGCCTGGCGCCGTCGATCCTGATGATGGTGACGTCGTTCACCCGCATCGTCGTGGTGCTGTCGCTGCTGCGCTCGGCGCTCGGCCTGCCGCAATCGCCGCCCAACGCCGTGCTGATCGGGCTGTCGCTGTTCCTCACCGCCTACATCATGGCGCCGACGCTGGAGGCGAGCTGGCGCGACGGCATCCAGCCGTTGATCGACAACCAGATCACCGAGGAACAGGGCTTCGAGCGCGCCAGCGAGCCGTTCCGTGCCTTCATGGAACGCCATGCGCGCGGCAAGGACGTGCAGCTGTTCCTCGACCTCGGCACCGCGCCGGAACAGCCAACGGAGAACGGCGGCGCCATCGCCGCTCCCACCGAGCCCGACGCCGAAGCCGCCGCGGTGCCGCTGCGCGCGCTGGTGCCCGCCTTCATGCTGTCGGAGCTGCGGCGGGCCTTCGAGATCGGCTTCCTGCTGTTCCTGCCGTTCCTCATCATCGACATGGTGATCGCCGCGATCCTGACCTCCATGGGCATGATGATGCTGCCGCCGCTTGTGGTCTCCCTGCCGTTCAAACTGATCTTCTTCGTGCTGGTCGACGGCTGGTGGCTGGTCGTCGGCAGCCTCGTGCGCAGCTATGGCGGGTGAGGGCTGAGCCATGGAGTGGATGGAGCTCTTCCGCGCGGTCCTCGCCCTGGTGCTCGTGCTCGGGCTGATCGCGGGCGCCGCCTGGGCGGCGCGCCGCTTCGGTCCGGCCATGTGGTTCGCGGCCAAGCCGAAGGGCCGGCGCAGCCTGGGGGTCGTCGAATCGCTGCCGCTCGACGCGCGCCACCGCCTGGTGCTGGTGCGCCGCGACGACCGACGCCACCTGCTGCTGATCGGGCCCGGCCAGAGCCTGATCGTCGAGGACTCGATCGCGGAGCCGCTCCCGGGGCCGGCACCGACCCCATGAGCGCGCCGCGCAAACCGCCGGTCGCCGTCGCGCTCACCTACGAGCTCGGCAAGCCGAACCTGCCGCGCGTCGTCGCCAGCGGCCGCGGCGCCGTCGCCGAGCGCATCCTGGCGCTGGCCGCCGAGAACGGCATCCCCGTGCGCGAGGACGCCGACCTGGCGGCGCTGCTGGCCGCGGTCGACCTGGACTCGGAGATTCCGCCCGAAGCGATGATCGCGGTGGCGGAGATCATGGCGCAGATCTTCCTGCTCAACCGGCAGGCGCAGGACGCGGCGGCGGCGCGTCGCTGATGGCGATGCCCGTCGATCCCCTGCTGCCGGCGCTGCTTGCGCTGGCCAACGCCCCGGGCGGGGCGGCGCGGCCGGATCCGGCGCCTCTCCGCGCCCAGATCCTGACGCTGCCGGCCCAACTGCTGCAGACGCAGGCGCCGGTGAGCCTCTCGGGCGTCGTCACCGCGAGCCCGATTCCCGGCCAGCTGCGGATCAGCACGCCGCTCGGCGAGGTGCAGCTGCGCGTGCCGACGGAGATGCCGGCCGGCCGTGCCGTCACGATCGTGACGCGGCAGACCGTGCCGACCGAGGTGTTCCTGCTGCCGAACGGCGCGCCGCAGGCGAACTCGGCCCCGCCGGCGAAGGGGTCTCCAGGCAGCACGATACCGCAGCCGAATACGGCACCGCAGGCAACCCTCCCGCTCCCGACAAGTCCGGGATCGCCGACGCCTTCGGCGACGTCCCCGCCGGCCAACGGACCGACGGCGAACGGGCCGCTGCCCGGACGAATCGCTGGCCAAATAGCCGCCGCCGGCGCTGTTCTAGCACCCACTCTGGGCGCGGCGGTGGCGCCGCCCACCGGCACCGCTGTCCGAACCTCGGCGCCGCCGGCGAGCACACCTGTCGCCGCCCCTCCGCCGGCCGCGCCGACGCTGTCGCCCCTATCGCTGCTGGCGACCCTGGGCATCGCCGCGATCCCCGCCGCGGCCGCCGGCGCGGTCTATGCCGCGCCGCCGCAGCCGGCGCAGCCGTCGGACCTGCTGTCCCTGCTGCTCGATCTGCGGCGCCTGGCCGGCGCCCGCGATCCCCGGCTGGCGGAGCGGCTGCTGCGCCGCCTGCCGACTCCCGACCGCGCCGGCGCGCTGGCCATGCTGGCGCTGCCCCTGGCGGCGCAACGCGGCGCCCTGGAACCATGGTTCGGATCCGATATCGCCGCGGCGGTCCCGGACGCGCCCGAGGAGAGCAAGGGCGACCTCCTCCAGCGCATCGCGGCCGGCCTGACCAACAGCGAGGAACGCATCGACGAGAGCGGCGAGCGGACATGGCGCTGGCGTCAGCTCCCGCTCGTGGATCAAGGCCACATCATCCCGCTCTTCATCGGCGTGGCGCAGCAGCGCGAGCAGCCGGAGTCCGACGGCGGCAGACGGCGGCGGACCGCCGCGATCTTCGAGTTCGCGGTCGAGGTCGCCCTGGCGGCTCTCGGGCGCACGCGAATCGGCGCCGTCTATCAGCAGCGCCGTCTCGACATCGTCGTGCAATCCGAAGTGCCGATCGCGCAGGACGGACGCGAGCGGATCGTCACCGCCGTCGCCGCCGTGTTCGACGAATTCGGGTTGGGGGGAAGCTGCCGCTTCGAGGCCTATCGCGACGAAACGGCGGCGGCGATCAAGGTCTGACCGTCCGATGCCGGTACTGGAGCTGCGCCAGCTCGTCGACATGCCGTGAGTCGCGCCGCGCCTCCTCCTGCGCGGCCGCGCGCGCCTGCCGTTCCATCAGGATCTCGAGCCGCTTGCATTCGCCGAAGGCCTCGATCACGTCCTGCTTGGCCGCGTCGAGCCGGCGTTCGAGGCCGGGCAGTTCGTCCAGCAGCTGGCGCTTGCGGCGGTTGATATGGCAGAGGAAGGCGCCGGTCGCGAAGATCGTCTCGTCGGTCGGCCGCGTCGCGCGCTCGATCTCGTCGAGCCGGCCAATCTCGGCCTTGACCCGCGCGACCTGCTGCTGGGCGGCGTTCATCGCCTGCGCGGCGGCATCCCGCCGCGTCCGCGCGACTTTCAACAGGACATCGAAGGCCGCCGCCATGGGCGCGCCGCTAGGATTCGTCGCCGGCAGGCGCCGATCCGTCCTCGGCCTCGACCGAGCGCGGCAGCAGAATGGCCGCCTCGATGCGATGCGGGCTGACGGCGACGGTGAAGCCGATGCCGGTATGGCGCGCCAACTGACCGGCGAGGTAGGGATGGATGGTCTGCTGGTCGAGATAGGCGATGCGCACGTCGCTCTGCAGCGTGCGACACTTGGCCGCCGACATCGGCAGCAGGTCGCCGGCGCCGACCACCTGGAACTCCGAGGGCGCCGCGGGATCGCCGCCGGTCGCGCGCACGGCGACGGTGCCGCGCATGCCCAGGCACTCTGCGATGACCAGCAGGCCGTTCAGCAGCACGCGCGCGGCGTTGCGGTCGACGCCCACGGTCGGATCCGCCGGGAGGCCCGACGCGGCGGGCCAGTCGAGCTCGATGCGCGTCTCCGCGAAGAAGGCATCGGCCATCGTCTTCAGATCGTGCAGCGCGACCGGGAGATCGTCGTCGTCGCAGCCATAGGCGAGGCGGAAGAAGCGCAGGCGGTCGACGATGCGCGCGCAATCGCGATCGATCTGCGACTGCGTAGCGGCGGTCGCCCGGCCGTCCTGGGCGACGCGCAGCAGCTCGACGCCGTTGACCACGGCGCCGATGGGCCCGATCAGGCTTTCGCACACGCGCGAGCTTACCAGCTCTGCCAGTTTCAAGCGTTCCGCTTCCGACATGTTCATATTCGATCCTTGTTGAGCGTCCGTCTCGCCTCCCCGCGAAGTCCGGAGGTCAATCGATGGCAGTGATCATGGCCGACAACTGCTCCATGTAGTCGGTCAGCGTCGTCATCATGAACGGCAGCAGCAGCATGCCGCCGATGAACATGGCGGCCATCTTCGGCACGAACACCAGCGTCATCTCCTGGATCTGCGTCAACGCCTGCAGGAAGCCGATGGTCAGGCCGACGACCAGGGCGATCCCCAGCAGCGGCCCGGCGACCACGACGGTCGTCCACAGCCCGCCTTGCATGATCTCGATGATATCGGCTTCGGTCATGTCCCCCTTCCAGTCCCCTTCACGCACCCGATCAGATCGGCATGCGCATGATTTCCTGATAGGCCTGGATGACCTTGTCGCGGACGGCGACGACCGTCTGCAGGGTCACCTCGGCATTGTTGACGGCCATGACCACGTCGCGGAGGTCCACCTGGCCGGCGACGGCCTGTGCCGACTTCGTCTCGCCGCTGC
Source organism: Dongiaceae bacterium (assembly GCA_050180895.1). GTDB lineage: Bacteria > Pseudomonadota > Alphaproteobacteria > Dongiales > Dongiaceae > JBGPEQ01. The sequence goes on along the minus strand of JBFXDS010000005.1, from coordinate 258,132 downwards.
GGAGGGTCTCGATCCAGCCCTCGGCCACGTTCTTCAGCTCGGCGGTGAAACCTTCGCCGCTGCCGGTCGCAGCGGCCGTCCCCGACGTCGTGCCGGTCGTCGGCCTGCTGACGCCGGCGACGTCGCGATAGGCATTGATGCCGGCGGCGACGGAGTTGATGGTCGTCATCGCTCAGCCTCAGGACCGCAGCAGATCGATCGTGCGCATCAGCATGGTGCGCGCCTGCTCGATCATCTGCAGGTTGGCCTCGTAGGAGCGCTGCGCCTCGCGCATGTCGGCGAGCTCGACCAGCATGTTCACGTTGGACAGCTTGACATGGCCGTTGGCATCGGCCGCCGGATGCGACGGCTCGTAGATCTCGCGGAACGGCGCCGTGTCGGTGCCGACGCGTCGCACCTTGACCTCTTCGGCGCCGATCGCCTTGTCGAGCTCGGCGGCGAAGGTGACGGTCTTGCGGCGGTAGGGATCGCCGCCCGGCACCTCGGCGGTGGAGCCCGCATTGGCCAGGTTCTCGGAGATGACGCGCAGCCGCGTGCCCTGGGCCTGCAGCCCCGAGGCGGCGACGCTCATGGATTTCAGCATGTCGTTCATGGCGGTGTCCTTCGCGCCTAGCTCCGGTTGACGCCGATCGCCGTCTTCAGCATGGCGATCTGCTTGCGGTACAGCTCGGTGGCCATCTGATAGTCGGCCTGGGTCTCCGCCAGAGCGGTCATCTGCTGCTCGAGCACGACGCCGTTGCCGTCGGGGGAAACCTCCCACGGCACGATGGTCATCACTTTCGCCGCGGCGGGATCGGTCGGCTTGCCCTGCAGGTGACCCGCCTGGGTTGCCGCCGGCCGGACCGTGGCCGCCTGACGCAGGGCGTCGCCGAAGGCGAGCGGCGCGACGTCGCGGGCCTGGAAGCCGGGGGTGTCGGCGTTGGCGACGTTCTGAGACAGCACCTCCTGCCGCTGGCCGAGCCAGCGCAGCTGCTGCGAGATCATGCGGAACAGGCCGATGCCCTGGAGGTCCATGGCTGATCATCCGTTGCGGCGGGTGCCGTCACCGTCGGTTGTGCCATCGCCGGGTTACGGCGGGCTTGTCGTTTTTGCCCGGCGGGCCGGCTCTCCAGACCCGTAACCTCGGCGTAAGTCCCGGCAGCGACACTACAATTCATGCGTCACGCCCATGCCGCCCACCGGCCTCTGCGGATCGCCCAGGCCATCACCGAGATCGAACGGCTGCCCAGCCTGCGCCTCGTCGGCGAAGTCAAGGGCGCCTACGGCATCACCATCGAGGTCGACGGGCTGGAGCGCCATCTGGCCGTCGGCGACCGCTGCACGGTCGAGACCCGGCGCGGCCAGCAGATGCTGTGCGAGGTGATCGGCATCCGCGACGGGCGCGGCCTGCTGATGTCCTACCAGGATCTCGGCGGCGTCGGCGTCGGCTGCCCGATCATCGTGCTCGACCGCGGCATCGCCGTGCGGCCCAACCGCGGCTGGCTCGGCCGTACGGTTAACGGCCTGGGCGAACCGATCGACGGCAAGGGTTCTTTACCATCCGGCCCCCTCGCCTATCCGCTGCACGCCAGCCCGCCGCCGGCCTATTTCCGCCGGCGCGTCGGCCAGAAGCTGGATGTCGGCGTGCGCGCCATGAACGCGCTGCTGAACCTGTGCCGCGGCCAGCGCATGGGCATCTTCGCCGGCTCCGGCGTCGGCAAGTCGACGCTGCTGGGCATGATGGCCCGCTACTGCAACGCGGACGTCGTCGTCATCGGCCTGATCGGCGAGCGCGGCCGCGAGGTGCAGGAATTCCTCGCCTCGGACCTGGGGCCGGAGGGCACGGCACGCAGCATCGTGGTCGTCTCCACCTCGGACGAGCCGCCGCTGATGCGGCGGCAGGCCGCCTACCTCACCCTGGCCACCGCGGAGTATTTCCGCGACCAGGGACTGCAGGTGCTGTGCCTGATGGACAGCGTCACCCGCTTCGCCATGGCGCAGCGCGAGATCGGCCTCGCCGCCGGCGAGCCGCCGACGACCAAGGGCTATACGCCCTCGGTCTTCGCCGAGCTGCCGCGCCTGCTGGAGCGCGCCGGCCCAGGCGTGGACGGGACGGGGGATATCACCGGCGTCTTCGCGGTGCTGGTCGACGGCGACGACCACAACGAACCGATCGCCGATGCGGTGCGCGGCATCCTTGACGGCCACCTCATCCTCGACCGCGCCATCGCCGAGCGCGGCCGCTATCCCGCCATCAACATCCTGAAGAGCGTGTCGCGGACCATGCCGGCCTGCAACAGCGACCAGGAGACGGCCCTGGTGCGCCGCGTGCGCCAGCTGCTGGCGACCTATGAGGACATGGCCGACCTGATCCGCATCGGCGCCTATCGCCGCGGCACCGACCCGAAGGTGGACGAGGCCATCACCTATTTCGACCGCATCGATGGCTTCCTCACCCAGCGCAAGGACGAGAACACGAACCTAGCCAACAGCTACGAGCTCCTGGCCCGGCTCGTCGCCGCCCCGGCCGCCAACGGCGCCGCCGCAAGCAAGGAAGCACCGCGATGAGTCGGCGGCCCCGCCTGTTGCGGGCCTCGGCCCTTGCCCTGATGCTGACGACCGCGCCGGCCACGGCCGATCAGGTGGCGCCGATGCAACCCGCCGACGACAAGGTGTGTCTCCAGCATATCCGCGTCGAGGAGCGGCAGCACCGCATTCCCAACGGCCTGCTGGCGGCGATCGGCCTGACGGAGTCCGGTCGCTCGATGGGGCGCGGCCATCGCACGGTGTGGCCCTGGACGGTCAATGCCGCCGGCGAGGGGCACTATTTCGAGTCGAAGGCCGATGCCATCGCCTTCGTCGAGGGCAAGCTGGCGGACGGCATCGAGTCGATCGACGTCGGCTGCATGCAAATCAACCTGAAGCATCATCCCGACGCCTTCGCCTCGCTCGAGGATGCGTTCGATCCCGCGGTCAATGTCGGTTACGGCGCCGAGTTCCTCGCCGCTCTCCATGACGCGTTCGGCGGCTGGATTACGGCGGCGCGGCGCTATCATTCGGCGACGCCGGAGAAGGGCGAAGCCTATGGCACGCGCGTGCTCGCCAATTGGACGGGCCCGGCGAAGGAAAGGGAGATCGCCGCGCTCAAGACAGCGCCGGACGCGGCGCAGACCGCAACGGCCGAGGGCTTCCTGCGCGCCCTGCCCGTGCGGCGCAGCACCGGCAACGCCCTGTCGCTGTTCGCGCAGTTCTACAGCCCGGCAGCCCTGACCCAGGTGCAGCCCGCCAGGACTGCGGCCGCGACACAGCTGGCGACAGCACAGGCGCAGGAACCGGGCCAGGCCGCGGCCGACGGCGTGAGGGCACGTGTCGTGTCGACACAGAAGATATTCCGGCGCCGGGTGGTACCCGGGCAGACCGGCCTCACCCTCCGGGATTATCGGGGCGACTGACCGTCATGCGCGGCCCATCAGCAGGACGATGACGATGATCAATAGCACCACGGTCAGGCCGCCGCTCGGGTAGTAGCCCCAGCTCCGGCTGTAGGGCCAAGCCGGAAGCGCCCCCAGGACCAGCAATACCAGGATGATCAGCAGGATCGTTCCGAGCATGAGTCGATCTCCTTGCGTCGATCCCCCGCATGCGGACTCCCGCCTGCACCCCAGCCGGCGTCCAAACGCGCCGGCTCGATGAAATGAAACCCGGCTGGACTGGAAAGGTTTCCTCTGGTGTCGGCGCCGCTCGCCGCATTGCCGCAGCTGTCCTGACGCCGCGGCTTGGCCGCGGCAGATCTACATCGGCTGCTGCCAGGCGCGCTGGAGCAGGACATCCTTGACGGCATCCGGGCCGAGGACGCGGTCGCTGGCGAGCTTCAGCGCCCGCTTGATGGTGGTGTTGCGCCGGCTCTCCTCGACCAGCTCTCCGCGGCCGGCCATGGTCGAGAGCGTGACGATATAGGCATCGCGCAGCCGCGGCAGCAGATAGCGCACCTTGTCCGCCGACATCGTCGCGCCGACCTCCAGCTCCATGCGGATGACCATCAGATTGTCGCGGCCGTCGCGGCTGTAGACGGGGACGATGATCTCGCCGACATCGACGAACGACGCTTCGGGCGCGGCGGCGTGGCCGGCCTCCGCCGCCTCCGGCGCCGCGGCCTGCTCGCCTGCCGGCGCGGCATTGAAGTAGAAAAACCACGCGCCGGCACCGCCGCCGCCGAGCAGCAGCAAGGGCAACAGGACAAAGAGGAGCAGCTTCTTCATCGGCGGCGCGCGAACGAGTTAGTACGGCCAGATCATGTCGAAGACCTGCTGGCCGTAGCGCGGCTGCTGGACGTCGGTGATCTGGCCGCGCCCGCCGTAGGAGATGCGGGCCTCGGCGATCTGGTCGTAGTCGACGGAGTTGGCCGGGCTCACGTCCTGCGGCCGGATGACCCCCTGCACGGTGAGCTCGCGCAGCTCGAAGTTGACGCGGATCTCCTGGCGGCCGGCGATGATGAAATTGCCATTGGGGAGCTGATCGACGATGACCGCGGCCACCTGCAGCTGGATCTGCTCCTGACGATTGACGGTGCCGGAGCCGGCGCTGCCGCTGGCGCTGCTGAGGTCGACGAGCTGATCCGGGCTGTACCCGTCGGGGAGAATATTGCCGAGCGAGGTCTCGAAGCCGAGCAGATGCGGCATGCCCGCGGTCTCGGAATTGTCGCGCGAGCGGGTCGTGGTGTTTTCGATCTCGGCGCTCTCGTCGAGATCGATCACGACGGTGAGGATGTCGCCGATGCGGGCGGCGCGCTGGTCCTTGAAGAAGGCGCGGGCGCCCGGCTGCCACAGCGACGCGGTCTGCGTCTGCGCCGGCGCCTGCACCGGCATGGGCAGGGTGACGGGTCGATAGGTGGGATCTTCCTGCGGGTTCTCCATCGGCGACATCGAGGGCGGCTTGCCCAGATGGTCGAGCCGGTCGGCCAAGCAGCCGCTCAGGCTGAAAGCGATGCCGGCGAGAAGGAGCACCGAAGATTTCTGCATGCTGGCCTCGTATCGGAGGATCATGGCTGTTCGCCGCGGATCACGGCAACCGTGTCGTTGTCGATGACGATGGCATCGACGGAGCGCTTGCTGTCGATGTTGAGGACCTTGATCATCGTCCCGGCTCCGCCGTCGCCGAGGGCGCGGCCGCGGGCAGTGAGCCGCAGCGCGCCGACCTCGTACACCATGCGGACGACCTTGTTCTTGGCCACGACGATCGGCGGCATCAGGTCGGCGCTGCGGATAGGGCGTCCGGCGTGCAGCGTGCGGCGCGCCGCCTGGCCGACCAGGTCGGCGACGTCGACGACCATGCCGCCGGACAGGCGATAGGCCGGCACCAGCTGGTAGGCGACGATCTCCTGGGTCACCAGTTGGCCGCGCCGGACCATGTCGCGCAGCACCGGCACATCGACCAGGGCGGTGACCTGCCCGCTGAGCGCGATCCGCGCCGTCGGCGAGTCCTGCGGCAGCAGCGCGGTGACCGCGAAGCGGCCGGAGGCACGGTCGAGCATCAACTCGGTAAAGCGGACGCGATCGCCATAGGGCTGCAACTCCAGCGGGACCGGCGCATCGAGCTGTAGGGAGACGGCCAGTTCGGCGTCCGGCAGCGCATAGGCTTCGCGCAGGAAGTCGGCCAGGTCGTCCTCGATCGTGCCGGCGGCGGCGCTCGCCACGAATAGCACGCCGGCAAAAAGGATCATCCCCACGGACGCGCAGGCGCGGCGCCATGCGGCGATCCCTGCCCTTCTCCGGCATCCGGATGTCCTAGCGGTGAATCTCATGGTGGGCTAGCGCAGCTGGCTGATCGTCTGCAGCATCTGGTCGGCGGTCTCGATCGACTTCGAGTTCATCTCGTAGGCGCGCTGCGCCTGGATGAGATTGGTGATCTCGGCGACGACGTTGACGTTCGACCCCTCGAGATAGCCCTGCAGCATGGTGCCGAAGCCGGTCTGCCCGGCCGCGCCCACGGTCGGCGCGCCGGACGCCGTGGTCTCCTTGAACAGGCTGCTGCCGATGGCTTCGAGGCCGTTCTCGTTGACGAAGGTGGCGAGTTCGAACTGGCCGAGATTCTGCGGCGCCACCTGGCCGTCGAAGTAGGCGAACACCTCACCGGCCTCGCTGATCGCGACGTCGACGGCATCGGCCGGGACGACGATATTCGGCTGCACCGCGAAGCCGTCGGCGGTGACGATGGTGCCGTCGGCGGCGAGTTGGAAGAAGCCGGCGCGCGTGTAGGCGGTGTCGCCGCTCGGCAGCTCGATCGAAAAATAGCCCTCGCCCTGCATGGCGACGTCGAGCCGGTTGTCCGTCTTCACCAGCGTGCCTTGTCCGGTGGAGCGCGAGATCGACGCGGTCTTGACGCCGAGGCCGAGCTGCACGCCCGACGGCAGCTCGGTTCCGGCATCCGAGGTCGGCGCGCCGACGCGGCGCTCCTGCTGGTAGAGCAGGTCCTGGAACTCGGCCCGCTGGCGCTTGTAGCCGGTCGTGCTCATGTTGGCGATGTTGTTCGAGATGGTCTCGACGTTCAGCTGCTGCGCCATCATGCCGGTGGCGCCGATGGAGAGTGCCCGCATCGTTCGCGTTCCCTATGAGTCCGTTAAACCTTGGCAATCTTGGCGATGGCGTTGCGCGCCAGCTCGTGCTGGCTGTTCACCATCTGCTGCGCCGCCTCGAAATTGCGCAGGATGTCCATCATGCGCGTGATCTCCAGCACCGGCTGCACGTTGGCGCCTTCGAGCATGCCCTGGATCACCCGGGCATTCTCGGCCTGCACCGGCTCGGCGCCGCTGCTGAAGAGACCGCTGCCTTCGCGCACCAGGCTCTGCGGATCGGCGAATTCGAGGACGCCGATCTGGCCGACGACACTGCCGTCGACCGCGACCTGGCCATCGCCGCCGACGGTGACGCGGCCGCCGTCCGCCGGCAGCTGGACCGGCGAGCCGCCGGCGTCGAGCACGGGCAACCCGTCCTGGGTCACGATCTGGCCGATGTCGTCGAGCCGGAAGTTGCCGGCCCGCGTGTAGCGCGTGCCCTCCGGCGCCTGCACGGCGAAGAAGCCGTCGCCCTGGATGGCGAAATCCAGCGCATTGCCGGTCTGCTCGAAGCCGCCGGCGCGGTAGTCGGTGAAGGTCCCGAGCTGGACCACCGACGACATCCGGTTCGGCGGCGTCACCGGCGAGGTCTGCTGCTGCACATACTCCTCGAACAGAACCTTCTCGGCCTTGTAGCCGGTGGTCCGCAGGTTGGCGAGGTTGTTCGCGGTGATGTCCAGCGCCCGGTCGAGCGCGACCTGGCGGGCGAGCGCGAGATAGCCGGAGTTCTCCATGGCGGATTCCGCCCTTCTTCAGCCAATGCGGACGCCGGCGACGATAAGGACGCCAGGTTAAGCCGACCTGTTCGAATCGCCGCCGGGCAGCCTCTACGGTCGAAAGGTCGGCGTAAGGTCGAAAGGTTAACGTCGACATGGCCGGGCCTCGCGATGGCAGGACCGGTCGGTTCGGATTCTCCAGGTTGTGGAACGACGGCGTGAGACTGCTCATCCGGCTCCTGGCACTGCTGCTGCTCCACGTCGCAACGGATGCGGCGGCGGCCGATGCCGCGCGCATCGGCGTGCGGATGGGCGAGCATGCGGCCTACAGCCGGATCGTCTTCGACTGGACGGCGCCGGTCGGCGTGACGGTGGAGCAGCCGGACGCCGACCAGCTCCTCATCCTGTTCGACAGGCCGGCGCAGTTCGATCTTGGCAACGTCCGCATCGACAAGCTGTCGCGCGTCGCCGCTCTCGAGCCAGTCTCCGGGCGGCCGGCGGTTCGCATCTCATTGCGGGGGACGCATGGCCACAAGCTGATGGAGGTCGGCCATAAGGTCGTGGTCGATATCGTCGGCGGTCCGGCCGGCGCCGCCTCCGCCGCGGCGAGGGAGACGAAGACAGCCGCGAAGACGGGTGACCCCGGCAAGGCCGCGAAGCGCCAGAGCGCTCCTCCGGCACCATTGCCGATCGCCGCGGCGGCGCCGGACCGCACCGTCCTCGCGAACAAGGACAGGCCTTCCCTCCTCATGTCGTCGCCTCGCGGTGCGGCGGCGCGCGGGCCGTTTCTCTCGGTGACGGCGCCGATCGAGCCGATACCCGATCCGCTGTTCGATCCGGCGCAGTGGCGGGGCGGCGACTCCTATCTGGCGGCGCGCGCCAAGCTGACGGAGCACATCCTCGCCGCACCACAGGATCCGGCGGCATTGCTGGCGCTGGCGCAGTTCCAGTTCTCTTGGCGCTATGCCGACGAGGCCCTGTCGGTGCTCGATACGCTGAAGGCGCGGCATCCGGCGTTCGCCGCCCGCATCGAGGTGCTGGCGCTGCGCGACGCGGCCCAGATCCTGGCCGGACGGCCGAAGCGGCTCGCCGGCGTGTTCGAGCGGACCGGCGTGCGCGACCGGCCGGAGGCGCGGCTGTGGCGCGGCGCGGCCGCCGCCCTGTCCGGGCAGGCCGACGCGGCCGCCCGCGCCTTCGAGATCGGCAGGCCCGCGCTGCGCGCCTATCCCGCCGATTTCCGGTCCTTCTTCGGCCTGCTGGCGATGCAGGCGGCGATCGATGCCGACGCGATCGAGGGCGCGCGCGCCTACGAGACGATCGTCGCGGATAGCGGTCCCGATCCGGACGAACTTGCCATGCTGGATGCGCTGAGGGGCGTCCTGCTCAGCCGCGAGCACAGGAACGACGCAGCCAGACGCCATCTGCTGGCTGCGTTGCGGTCGCCGGCGCTCAAGCCGCAGGTCATCGCCCGCCTGGCCCTGATCGAGCTGGACCGCGCCGCCGGCACGCTCGACGGCAAGGCCGCGCTGGCCGCCGTCGAACAGCTCTATTACAGCTGGGAGGGCGATGCACTGCAGCTCGACATTCTCGAGCAGATGGTCGCGCTGCTGAGCGAGCAGAAGCGCTATGACGAGGCGTTCGCCGCCGCCGCCCTGGCGCAGCAACGCTTTCCGACCGATCCGCGCGCGGACCGCCTGGCGCAGGACGCACGCACGCTGTTCCGCGACCTGCTGGCCGGCGAAGCGGCGGACCGGCTCGATCCGATCGAGGCCGTGGCGCTCTACGATGCGCATGCAGAGCTGCGTCCCGGCGAAGCGGACTCCACGCCGATCACGCTCGGCCTGGCCCGGCGGCTTGCCGGACTGGATCTTGCCGCGCCGGCGGTGCGCTTCTACGAGGACGCCTTGCGCAGCGCGCCGGCGGCGGCGCGGGCCGACATCGGCGCCGAGCTGGCCGCCTACCGGCTCGCCGCCGGCGATTCCGCCGGAGCACTCGCTGCGACCGACACCACCCAGGCTGCCGATGCCCGGGCCCGCGCCGACCGCCACTGGCGCGACGGCGCCTGGAGCCTCGCCGCCGACGAGTATCTGCAGGCGGCCGAGGGGCAGACGGAGGCGGGCTCGCCCGCCCGGGCGCGGCTGATCCTGCGCGCCGCCGCGGCGCTGCTGCTGGCCGGCAAGGCGGACGACGTGGTGGCGGTGAAGACCAAGTACGGCCCCGCTCTGGCGGGCTCGCCGGTCGCCGCCCTGTTCGAGAAGATCACGGCGCCGGACGCCGGCGTCGAAGTCCTGGCCCTGCCCGAGGTGTCGACGGAAATCGTCAAGCGCGACTGAGAGGGCCGGCCTTGCGCAGACCGTTCCCGGCGCCTTGACGGGGCGGTGCGCGGCCGCTTCTGTAGGGCAGAAGCCGAAAGCAAGGGAGGGCCAGCCGGATCATGGGCGAGCAGAGCGTCAGATGGCATCGGGTCGCGAGCCGCGCGACGCTGGTGCCCAACGAGCCACTGGCGGTCGAGGTCGACGGCAAACTGATCGGCGTGTACCTGGTGGGCGACGCCGTCCATGCCATCGGCAACCTGTGCACGCATGAATACGCGATCCTGACCGACGGGTTCGTCGAGGGCGACGTCGTCGAGTGCCCGATCCACCAGGCGCGCTTCAGCATCACCTCCGGCAAGGCGCTCTCGGAGCCGGCGGTCGTCGACGTTCCCACCTATCGCGTGAAGGTCGAGGGCGACGACGTCTTCGTCGGCGTGTGAGCCGCAGCCGGCGGCATGACGGCGCCGCAGACCATCGTCGTCATCGGCGCCGGCCAAGCCGGCTACTGGGGCGCGCGCACGTTGCGCAGCCAAGGCCATGACGGCCGGCTGCTTCTCATCGGCAGCGAGCCCCACCCGCCCCATGAGCGCCCGCCGCTCTCCAAGCAGGTCCTGACGGGCGACACGGAGCCGCAATCGGCATGGCTGACGACGCCGGAGCAGCTGACCGGGCTGGGAATCGAGTTCTTGCCGGACAGCACCGCCGCCGCGGTCGACCGCGCCGCGCGCAACGTCGTGCTGCAGGACGGCCGGCGCATCGGCTATGACCATCTGCTCCTGACCACCGGCGCGCGGCCGCGCCGACTGGGGTTGCCGGGAGAGCGCGACGCGCCCGTCTTCTATCTGCGCGACATCGCCGACTCGCTCGCCATTCGCGCGCGGCTGACGTCGGGCGCGCGCGTGCTGGTGATCGGCGGCGGCCTGATCGGACTCGAAGCGGCAGCGGCGGCGGCAGCGCGCGGCTGCGGCGTCACGGTGATCGAGGCGGCCGAGCGGTTGATGGCGCGCGTCGTCGGGCCGGAGATCAGCGCCTTCATCGCCGGCCTGCACAAGGCGCAGGGCACGACGATCTTGACGAACGCCCGGCCGGCGCGGATCGAAAGCGCCGGCGGCGCCTGGCGCGTCGTCTGCGACGACGGCCGGAGCTGCGCGGGCGACCTCATCGTCGCCGGCGTCGGCATCGTTCCCAATGTCGAGATCGCCGCGGCGGCCGGACTCGCGGCCGAGAACGGGTTGTGGGTGGACGCGCACTGCCGCACCGAGGATCCCCGCATCTGGGCCGCGGGCGACGTGACCAACCATTGGAATCCACTGCTCGGCCGCCGCCTGCGGCTGGAGACCTGGCAGAACGCGCAGAACCAGGCGATCGCCGCGGCCCGCAACATGCGCGGCGCGGCGGTGCCCTATGCGGAGATTCCCTGGGGCTGGTCGGACCAGCTCGGCGTCAACCTGCAACTGCTGGGCGCGTCACTGTCGTTCGCGCATGCGGTGACGCGGGGCGATCCGACGGGCGGTTCGTTCTGCGTGTTCTATCTGGAGGACGGCCGGATCACGGGCCTGAGCGCCGTCAACGCGCCGAAGGATGTCGCGGTGGTCCGCCGGCTGATGGCCTCTGGCGACGCCGTCGATGCGCGCGTGCTGGCCGATCCGGCGGTGCCGCTGCGGTCGCTGCTCGCATAGGCGCCGATCAGGCCGCGCGCATCACCACGGCGCCGGTTGACCCTGCGATCCATTTGCCGATGGCGGACGCGGCGAACAGTCAGACCGGCTTCTCGCCCTTGATCGTAACACGATATCCCGAGCGGATATGAGGCCAATAGTCCCAGAGCGCGCGATGCTGGGTGCAGCGGTTGTCCCAGAAGGCGACCGAATTGGGCTGCCAGCGGAAGCGGCACTGGAACAGCGGGTTCTCCATGTGCTCGTAGAGATAGCGCAGGATCCCGTCGCTCTCGTCGACGGGAATGCCGGTGATGCGCGTGGTGAATCCCCGGTTGACGTAGAGCGCCTTCCTCCCGGTGACCGGATGCGTGCGGACCACCGGATGCTGGGCGCGGGGATAGGCCTGCTTTTCCGGTTGGCCGTCAAACAACCCGCGATAGACGTGCTCGCCGTCATGGATGGCGGTCAACCCCTCCAGATACGCCTTCATGCGGTGGGAAAGCGCCTCGTAGGCGGCGTACATGCTGGCGAACAGGGTATCGCCCCCTTTCGGCGGACACTGCCTGATGTGGAGGATCGTGCCCATGGGCGGCTCCGGGTCGCACGATACATCCGTGTGCCAACCCTCGCCGTTGGCCCGCGGGGAATCCTTGTCGGCATGGATCTTCATGAGCTCGGGAATGCCCGCCTCATGCGGTGCCGCCGGATGCACGTGAAGATCGCCGAACCGGCGGCCGAAGGCCAAATGCTGCGGCGGCGAAAACGTCTGTTCCCGGAAAAAGATGACGAGGTTCTCGACGAGCGCACGGTGGATCTCGTTCAGCTGACGGCCGGACAACGGCGCGCCGAGATCGATGCCGCCGATCTCGGCGCCGATGACCGGCGTCAGCTTGTCGACGGTGATCGTCTTGTAGGGCGCCCCCTCGGGCATCGGAAGACGAATTCGAGGTCCGGCCTTGGCGTTGAGCATGACGCGCTCCCGCATTCACCTGTCGCTCGACGATAGCCGACAAACAGGTGCGTGTATATCCGACCGCCGCCTTCGGGCGACAGCCATGATACCGGCTGATGTCCCGAACGGGCATGTGCCCTTCTCTTTGTTTCGAACATATGTCAAGTTGGCGGAGTGTCCATGAAGCTCGTGGCCAGACCCGCGATGTTGCAGCATCTGACGCCCTGGGAGGGTCCGGGCGGGGATCGCAGATGGACTACGGTGGGCTTCCTCGACATCTGCAACCCGGCCGTCGCGGAGCTCTACGGCTACTGGAACCGCAAGCGCGGCGAGCGGTCGATGCCGCAACGCTCCGAGATCGACCCGGCCGACATCACGCGCCATCTGCCGGGTCTCCAGCTGATCGAGGTGAAACGGGATCCGCTCGACTTCGTCTACCGCCTCGTCGGCACCCGCGAAGTGTCGGCGCGCGGCCATGACCCGACCGGGCGGCGCGTGGCCGAGAGCTTCTTCGGGCAGACTGCCGAGGACGTGCTCGCGAACTACCGTCGGGTGGTCGCGACCGGATCGTTCGTCTACGACCTCGACAAGTTCACGACGCCGGGCGGGCGCTTCGTCCAGGACGAGTCGTTGTTCCTGCCGCTCGCCGACTCCGCCGCCGCCGTCGGCCAGATCCTGGTCTACACCCACTACCAGGACCTTTGGGGCCAGTCCCATGGCGCCATCGCCGCCATGCCCCCGGCAAAACCGGCCAAACGTTGATCCGGCGTTTCGTCCGCTTGCCGCGCTGAGCTTTTTATTACCTGTCATGTAATTGATTGCCTCATGGCGGGACCCGAGAGTGCCTCCCGGCGGCCGGTGACTCGGGAGGCCCTGCAATGCGCCGAGAGACGACGATCGACACCGGTCCGCGGCCGGCAGCAACGGCGAGTGCCATCCGGTCCGCGCCGGCATGGCCGGCGGCGGCACTGACATGGCTGGTGGATAGGATCGGGATACAACGGCGGAATCGCCGGGATGTTCAGGCCCTCGCGGCCCTCGACGAGCGCCAGCTCGCCGACATCGGCCTGCGCCGCACGGATGTCGACCGCATGCTGTCCCGGAGCTCACGGGAAACGACACGGGAATTGCGGTGACAGCGCACCGAGCCTCGTCCACCATGACGTCGAACCGATGCCGGATCTTGACAGACTAGGTCCATCCGCCCGCTTGATCGACATGAGGGGACGGCCCAAGAGTTTCGGCGCGCGCTTGCGCTGGTGGCGGGAGCGCCGCGGCCTGTCGCAGCTCGACTTTGCCGGTGTCGCCGGCACCTCGCAGCGCCATTTGAGCTTTCTCGAGTCCGGGCGTACGGCCCCCAGCCAGGACATGGTGCTGCGCCTTGCCGCCGCCCTCGATTTGCCGCTTCGCCAGCAGAATGCCCTGCTCCTGGCGGCCGGCTACGCGCCGATCTGGCGCGAGAGCGACCTGACGGCGCCGGAGCTCGGCCAAGTAAGCCGCGCGCTGGATCATATGCTGGCGCAACAGGAACCGTTTCCGGCCTTCGTGATCGACCGGCGATGGAACCTCCTGCGCGCCAATGCCGGCGCCGCGCGGCTGACGGGATTCCTGGCCGGGCCGGCATCCGCGGATCCAGCGCCCGGAAGCGCGCCCAATCTGGCGGACGCGCTGGTGTCGCCGGACGGGCTGCGTCCGTTCATCGTCAATTGGGAGGAAGTCGCGCTCTATTTCCTGCGCGGCGTGCAAGCCGACGCGGCAGCGGACGGCATGCCGGAGACGGCGGCGTTGCTCAAACGCCTCCTTGCCTATCCAGGAATTCCGGCCTTGTCGCAGGTTCCGTCGCTGGAAGCGCCGCCAGGGCCCGTCTTAGCCATCCACTTTCGCAAGGGTGAGACGTCGCTTCGTCTGTTCACGACCATCGCCACGCTCGGCACGCCGCAGGACGTTACGCTGCAGGAGATCCGCATCGAATGCTTCTTCCCGGCGGACGAGGAAACCGCGCAGGTTTTTCGCAACCGAGTTTGAACTTCGAAGAACTTACCGTTTCGACCATTTTATTACCCCCCATGTAGTTGATCGCCTCATGGCGAGACACGAGAGTGCGTCCCGGCGGTCGGTCGGATGCGGGGGTGCACGGCGATGCTCCAAGAAGAGCGCGGACTCGGGAACAGCTCCAGGCGAGAGTCGGCCAGGGCCAGGGATCCGGCACCATCGGCGCCCTGGCTGCAGGGCTCGCGGCATGGGCCATGTTCTGGTCAGAGCGAACGCGACAGCGCCGGCGATTGGCCGCTCTCGACGATCGGATCCTGAAGGACATCGGCCTCAGCCGCGCCGATGTGATGTCGGAGTCCGACAAGCCGTTCTGGCGGGCGTGAGGGTTCAACACATGGAGCGCCTCGGAGTGCTCGCCGCGGTGCTATCGAGCTCCGTCGGCGGAACGAACACCGCGGTCACCCGCTTCGCGATCGGCGCCACGGATCCGATCACCCTCGGGGCCTTCCGATTCGGCTTGGGCTTCGCGCTGCTGCTGCCGCTCGCCCTGATCCTCCGCAGCCGATGGCCCAGCGGCAAGGATTGGATCGGCGTCGCGCTCCTGGGAATCCTGTTCTTCGCCGTCTTCCAGGGATCGTTCAATTGGGCGCTCGAATACACGACCGCGGCGCGCGGGGCCCTGGCCTTGTCGATCCTGCCATTGATGACGATGGTCGTCGGTGCCGCGCTCGGTGTCGAACCTCTCGGTGCGCGCAAGGTAATCGGCGTTTTCGTGGCGATGGCCGGCGTCGCCGCCGCCCTCGTCACCGGACTCGACGATGCGCCCGCAGGAGCGTGGCGCGGCGACATCATCATGACCGCCGCCACTCTCTGCTTTGCGTTCTACAATGTGTGGTCGCGCCCCTTCATCGCCCGGTCGGGTTCCCTCCCCTTCGTGACCGTCGGGATGGGCGCGGGCTCCGCCGGCCTGGCCCTTCTCGCCTGGTCGAGCGGCGGCCTTGCGGCTGCCCGCGGATTCGACTGGCCGCAATGGGTCGCGGTCGGCTATCTCGTCGTCATCGGTGCCGCCCTGACATTCTTCCTCTGGGTCTTCGCCCTGGCGCGAACGACGCCGACGCGGGTCGCCAATACGATCACGCTCAATCCGGTGATGGCCGCGATCGTCGCCGCGATTCTTCTCGGCGAGCCGATTGGATTCAATCTGATCATCGGTGTTGTCGCGGTCTTTTCCGGCATCTGGCTCGCCTCGACGGAGTGGCGCGCGCCTCCGCCGACAGCCGTCTCCGCGCATCGATAGGCGCTCGCAGCGCGGCGCGCGCTGCAAGATCCAAAAAAAGACCCCTGCGCCGTTGCGGCGGCGCAGGGGTCGGCGGGATCCGACGGCGGGAGGGCCGTCAGTCGATGCCCAGAAGGTCGTTGACGGTGTCGCGGATGTCGGACAGCACGTCGCCGTTCTCGTCGGTGATGTCCTTGTTGGCGGCGTTGATCAGCGCGGCATCCGCCTCGTCCTGCGCCGCCTGCGCGTCCGCATCGGCCGTTTCGGCGTCGGCTTCCGCGTCAGCCACGTCCTGCGTCAGGCCGTCGATCGTTTCCTGGTCGACATTGTTCTCCGGATCCTCGTCGGCGTTCGCGGCGAGCGCGGCGTCGAGCGCCGCCTGCGCGTCGGCGATCGCCTGATCGGCCGACGCTGCGGCCGCCGCTGCAGCCTGGGCCGCCAGCGCGGCTTCCTTGTAGGCCGCGATCTTGCCGACGCGCGAATTCGGGTTGGCATGAGCCAGCGCCGTCTCGGATGCGTGGGCGGCGTTCAGCGCGCCGAGGCCCTTCGCCTTGTCGCCCTGGTTCTTGCCATTCTTGTCGGCCTTGTCGTGACCATTCGCATTGCCGTTGCCATGGCCATTTCCGTTGCCGTTGCCGTTGCCGTTCCCGGGGGCGGCCCAGGCCTGAGGGGCAACCGGCGTGAAGGTCGCGCCGTCGAAACCGAGCGGCAATGCCGTCAGCAGCAGGCCGGCAATGCCGGCGGACAGTAGCAATTGGAGGCGATGGGTCGATCGCATGTGGGTCGGGCTCCTTGTCACAAATGGAAGGCGATGCCTCGAATCCGTCGCCGTAGCATCGGTCGGCGGCGGGATCATGAGGGACAACGGACGACCCGCGGCGATAGTCCGTGACATTCCGATGGCATCATTTCGGCGGCGGCGACAGTAAGGTTAACGCTGCTTCGCCGGCATGGCATCGAGGATAGGTCCAACTCATCCCGATGACTTTATAGGATAATAGTCCAAGGAAGACGGCAATTGGCGCTCGGCAGAGAGCGCACGAGGGTCTATTGCGTCGGCAGGCCGCAGGGGTTGGCGAGCTGGATCAGGCCGCGGCCGAACACGGGGTCCCGGCCCGGCGGACCCAGGTCGATGGCCGTCGCGGCCAGCGACTCGGCGATGTGATCGGCGTCCGCCGCCGCATCGTTGGCGATCCACGCAGCGACGGCGGCCGTAACGAACGGCGCCGCGAACGAGGTGCCGGTGTAGTAGCTGCCCGACGGCGCGGGTCCCGGCGTCCAGATGCGCACGCCCGGCGCCGCGAAGTCGATATAGTCGCCGCGGTTGGCGTCGGCATAGGGCTGCGCGCGGTTGTCGACCGCGCTCACGCCGATGACGCCGGGCTCGCCGGCGGGGAAGGCCGGCGGCGCCGTAGGACCGCTGTTGCCGGCGGCCGCCACCACGATCGTCCGGCCCGCCGTTACCCGCTGCAGCGCCAGGGCGACCACGGCGTTGGCGTCGCCGGCAAAGCTCATGTTGATCACGGGCACGTGCGACCCCACGAGCCAATCCAATCCGCCGATCAGCGCCAGCACGTCGGCGATCGGGATGCCGTTGGCGTCGGCCCCGAAGGCGCCGGCGACCGTCAGTTCGGCGCCCGGCAGGAGTCCGGCGCCGCCGGCGGATGGCTGGCCGACGAGGATGGAGGCGATGGCGGTACCGTGCTCGGTCGACGCGGTCCTGGCGCCGGCCGGCAGGAACGAGCGCTGCACGACATGCGCTCCGCGCAAGCCTGACGATCCGGCATCGACGGCCGTGTCGAGCAGGCCGATGCGAAGGCCCTCGCCGCAGGCGTCCGGCACCTGCCCCCACCCGATCATCTTCGCGGGATAGTCGGGCGGCGGCAGCACGAGCTGCCCTTGCGGACGATAGATGGCATTGAGATCGACGAGGACTCCGGGATACCGGCTCGTCAACAGCGTGCGCGCCGCCGGCGCCGTCATGCGGCGAGGCACGCGGAGGCGGGTGATCGTCAGGCCGAGCGACGCCAGTCGCTGATCGCCGAGCACGACGAAGCCGAGGCGTCCGATGTCGCGCCGGGCGGCGTCCTCGAGGTTGGCGATCACAACCTCGTCCGCGACAAAATCGCGGCCGTTGCGTTCGGCCGCCGGCGCGGTCGTGCCGGCCGGGCTCGCGGGCGTGCCGCTTGCGGATTTTGGTCCGGGTCCCTTGCCCTTGTTGCCGTGGGCGCTGCTGTTGCCGCCGTTGCCGTTGCTGGCGCCGTTGCCGTTGCCCTTGCCGTTGCCGCCTGGATCGGCCATCACCGACGATGGCTCGACGGCCGACAGCAAACCCAGGATCAGCAACGCCGCGCCGGCCAGCGCGATCGTTCTGCCGATTGCTCCGACTCCGGTCGAAATCGCCTGGACGCTCATTCGTCTGATATCGCGCGCCGTTAGGGCGCCGGCTTCGCCGGCATGCTGAGGACCGACCACTCGCCCATATCGGATCGGCAAGCGAGCCCGCGGCTCACGACCTTCTGATCACCTTCGCTCCACTGGCGATGGAATTCCAAGCAATTGCCGACACCGCCGGCGGCGACCGGACCGACGATGGTGACGATGCCCTGCCGTCCCTGTGCGGCATCCGCATAGGCAACCTGCATGCCAGGATTGCTGTCCTCGAGAGCCTGATACAGGGCAGCCTCATACGGACCAGATTCCGTTTCGCCGGCCGACGACCCCGCCAAGCGAATGCCGTCGCCCGGCGCCGCCTGCCAATAGCCGGCGCCGAAACCGATCGCGAGAGCGGCCACGGATGCCGCCAGCGCCATGATCATCGAACGATCGAGCCGGCGCTTGCGAGCGCCCAAGGGCACGACGTTGCTTTCGGCCCTGGGGCCTTCCATCCCGACCGCCGCCAGCAGGCGCGCCGGCACCGGCTCGTCCAGCGGCCGATCGAAGGCCGCCTTCACGGCGGCAGCGCTGCGTTGCAGCACGGCGACGATGGCGCGGGCTTCCGGATCTTCCCGGATGATCTCCTCGACCGTCGCCATCTGCGCCGGCGCCAGCTGGCCGTCGACATAGGCCACCAGCATGCTTTCCACCCATGGTTGCGATTGCCTGGTCATCGCCGTCATCCTTTCGCCTGCGCTGCATTCGCCTCGCCGTCCAGCGCCCGCCCGACGGCCAACCGGGCGCGGGCCAGCCGACTCATCACCGTACCCAGCGGAACGTCCAGCACGTCCGCCGCGGCCTTGTAGGACAGGCCCTCCACACACACCAGCAGCAGGACCGACCGCTGATCTTCGGACAGGTTCCGCACCGCCCGCTGCACGGTCGCCATCGCCAGGCGGCTGCTCAGCTCGCGCTCGGCATCTCCGACCGCCAGGGCCGCCAGGTCGGCGGGTTCCATTCCCGCCTCCGGGCGCGCCTGCCGCGCCCGCTGCTGATCGATCCAAAGGTTTTGCACGATCCGATACATCCAACTGTCGAGCCGGGTGCCCGGCTGGAACTGGTCGAGCCGCGTCAGCGCCCGCTCACAGGCGCTCTGCACGAGGTCGTCGCCATCATCCACCGAGCCGGTCAGGCCGCAGGCAAACCGTCGCAGGCGCGGCAGGAGACGGACGAGTTCGGCTCGCACCTGCTGGCTCACCACGATCTCCCCACACCGATCCTTGCGTCGACAACGGCCGGCGCGCCCGCTTATTCCGCAATGAACGGAACCAGCAAACTGTGCAACCTCGGGCGCGCTTCAATGATTAACCGTACGACGCACAGCGTTAGGGATGCGTTAACGACTGACCGCGGCGTGCGCCTGTCGCCGCGCGCCCTGGGGAATATCCAAAGAAGCTGGCCGTTGTGAGGCGACGGCGCGCGGCCGCGGGCTGTGATCACCTTTTGCGTCCGGACATGGACCCGATGTCTCGTAGCGACTTAATGATCCCCGATGACGATATCGACGTGTTGGCACGGGAGATGATCAAGCATTTCCCGGCCGACGCCGCCCTCCGGGCCGCGATGCGCTCCGAGGCGTTGTCCGTTCTGGGCTACGTCGAAAGGAGCAAGAAGTGGCTGTTGGTGCATGCCGAGATCGAGACGATTCTGGCCGGCGGGAGTCCGCCGCCGACGCGCCCGTAGCGGTCTGCGCCGAGCCCCGAGACGGCGGACTACGCCGGCCTTCAGATCCCACTGTCGCCCGTGCCACCTGCCGTCTGACGCCCATTCGGCCTGTCGGGACGCCTGCGCTTTTCCTTCAGCCCCTGGAATGGAATCGCCGTCCGATGCGTTGTCATGGACAGCCGCTCCCGCGCCACACGCAAAGCGCGGAGTCAGAACAACAAGACGAACAAGGCGGCGATTGCGTGCGTCGTGGGAGACAGATCCGATGGTTTCGGTCCTTGCCCTGCTTTGCGCAGCAGCGATCGCACGTTCCGATTGCACCGCCGAGACGGCGGTCGACGTCATCAGACTGCCCGACGCCGCAGACGAGCTTTCCTGCATGCGCGACAGCATGATGACCTTGGCGGGGTTGGCAATTCGAGCGGAGTCTGACGCCTATTGGAAGGTGGTCTGCCGACTACCGATCGCGACGGAACACGTTGCTGATCAACTGCCAGCGGACGTGGCGCCGCCGTCGAGGTAAGCCGCTAGATGCGCGCTGAGGTCGCGTGCGTCGTCGCCAGCGCCGTCGATGAGGGCGGATTTGCGGCGGCGCAGGAACTGCAGGCCCATGACATAGAGGCCGGGCGACGGGGTGACGCCGCCGTCATGGCGGAGTCGCCCCTTGCGGTCGAGCACGGGCACCTGCAGCCAGGAATAGTCCGGGCGGAAGCCGGTCGCCCAGATCACCGTCCCGATCCGCGCGAGATCCAGGGCGAGCGGCGGCGAATCTTCGACCGCAGTGGGAGGAAGGCGGTGCGGCGGCGCCACCTCGCCGTCGAGGCCGTTGGCCGTCGCCCAGGCGTCGATGGTGTCGAGCAGCCGGTTCATCTTCAGGTCGGACAAGGCGCAGAGGTTGCGCAGCGCGCCGGAAAACTGCACCATGCCGTTGTGGATACCGGCGAGGCGGCCGGCCAGCGTCACGCCCATGGCGGTCAGGGCGTTGAGGTCGAGAGTCACGCGCTCGGGCGAACCGGCGAGCTGCAGGGACGGCACGCGACGCGCCCTGCCGATGTCGTCCACAGCGTCGTAGCGCTCGTCCAGCACGCCCGCCGCATCCATCCACCACTGGATGTCCCGCCCGCGATAGAGGCGCGGGGCGCGGATATGCTCACCGACCGCCAGCGTGACCGGACGGCCGGAGCGATGGATCTCGGCGGCGATCTGGGTGCCGGTCGCCGAGGCGCCGACGACGAGCACGCCGCCCTCCGGGAGCTGGCCGGGATTGCGGTACTGCATCGGCGTCAGCGACAGGATGGACCGCGGCAGGGCCGCGGCCAGGGACGGGACATCCGGGATGTTGCAGGCGCCGGTCGCGAGCACGGCGGCCCTGCAAGACCAAGTGTCGCCGCCCGCGACCACCTCATAGCCGTCGTCGGCGCGGCGCACGGCTGTCACGGCCGTCTGCGCACGCACGGGGGCGCCGACCGCACGGGCGTAGCTGCCGATGAATTCGACGACCTCCGGCACCGTGCGGTAGCCGTCGGGATCGTCGCCCTCGTAGCCGAAGCCGGGCAGGCGACTCTGCCAGTTTGGCGTGAGCAACCGGAGCGAATCCCACCGCTCGGTGCGCCAGGAGTTGGCCACCTCGCCGCGCTCGAGCACGACATGATCGATCGATCGCTCGGCGAGGCAGCGGCTCATGGCGAGCCCGGCATGCCCGGCGCCGATGACGACGGCGGTTATCCTTCGAACGGCACGGCCTCCCGACGGCGCGGGCGGGACCCGGTCACTTCACCTCGACCGTCACGTTCGTGGGGTTGGTGATGATGTCGTAGACCGCCGAGCGCTTCTGCGACTGCGCGACCAGGGCCTTGATGTCGTCGCGGCTCGCATCGGCGTCGATGTCGTAGGTGACCTTGATGCCGCTGAAGCCGTTGCGCACGTCGCCGTCGATGCCGAGGATGCCCTGCAGGTCCATCTCCCCCTCGACAGTCGCCGAGACGGAGCGCAACTGGATGCCGCGATGCTGCGCGACCGCGGCGACGCCAGCGGTCAGGCAGCTGGCGAGGGCGACGAGGACGAACTCGACAGGCGTCGCGCCGTGATCCTCGGAGGCGAAGACCTCCGGATGGTCGGCATCGAAGCTGAAGGTGGTCTTGTGCTTCTGCTCCTCGCCGAGGCCGAAGAAGCCCTGGACCGTGGAGTGGCTGTGCGTGCCGTTCTTCCACTTGCAGGTCGCGCGCCAGCGGAACTGCGCGGCGGCGGGCGCGTCGGTCAAGGCGGTACGGGCGTCGAGCAGCGCCTGGACGTTGACGCCGTTGTCGACTTGCGCGTTGGGTGAGGCCATCGGGTTTCTCCTTCCATGTCTCGTCCGCGGACGAGGTATCACGCCATCGGTTCGTGCTGTTCACTGGGCCGGGCAGAGTATCGTCGGCGGTTTTGCCGATCAACGGCGTTCCTGCAGCGACGTTCGCCTTTCGACAAGCGCAGGATGAGGCGCTTTCTTTCCGCCACCAGGACACGCCTTCATCCCGATCTTGTCGAAGGATGCACGAGAGCCCTGGCGCCGCGATCCGCCGCCTACTCCGCCGCGAGCTCCTCGATCAGCGGCTTCAGGTCCAGGCGCCAGACATCCTCGGTAATCGGGCCGACCTGCTTGTAGCGGATGCGGCCGGCCTTATCGACGACGAAGGTCTCGGGCGCGCCGGTCACGCCGAGATCGATCGCGGCGCGGCCGGGGGCGTCGAAGCCAACCAGGCGGTAGGGATCGCCATGCTGCCGCAGCCAGGCGGCGGTATCGGCCGACTGCTTCTCCTTCCAGGCGATGCCGTAGATCGGGACCTCGCCGGCCTCGCTGAGGGCCATCAGCAGGGGGTGCTCGATCCGGCAGGCGACGCACCAGGAGCCGAAGATGTTGACCAGCGCCACCTGGCCGCCGAGATCGGCGGTGGCGAAGCCCTTGGGACGGCCGTCGATCGGCGGCAGGTCCATCGCCGGAAACGGCCGGTCGATGAGGGCGGAAGGCAGGATCTGCGGATCACGCGTGAGACCCATGGCGAAATAGGCGAACAGCACGCCGACGACGATCAGTGGGGAAAGGTAGAGGAGGCGCTTCATGGCGGAGCGGCTTATAGCGCGATGCAGACAAGGCGACAGCAGGAAATTCGTCGCAGCGACGGCGCTCACCGCCCTGGTCGGGTCCCGGGCAGCACATCGAGCTCCGGGCGGCTACGACCTCGCGTACCGCTCCACCACCTGGTCGATGGCGCCGAAGACCGAGCGGCCGGCGGCATCCAGCATCTCGATGCGAATGCGGTCGCCGAAGCGGAGGAACGATGTCTTGGGCTGGCCGTGGCGCAGGGTCTCGACCGTGCGCAGCTCGGCGATGCAGGAATAGCCGTCACCGCCCTCGGCGATCCGCCGGCCGGGGCCGCCGTCCCCGCCCTTATTGGACACGGTGCCGGAGCCGATGATCGTCCCGGCGGCGAGCGGCCGCGTCTTCGCGGCGTGGGCGACGAGGGTGGGGAAGTCGAAGGTCATGTCGACGCCGGCATTCGGCCGGCCGAAGGTCTCGCCGTTCACGGCGGAGAGCAGCGGCAGGTGCAGCCGGCCGCCGTCCCAGGAGTCGCCGAGCTCGTCGGGCGTGACGGCGACCGGGGAGAAGGCCGAGGAGGGCTTCGACTGGAAGAAGCCGAAGCCCTTGGCCAGCTCGGCCGGGATCAGGGCGCGCAACGAGACATCGTTCGCCAGCATGAGCAGGCGGATATGGCCGCCGGCCGCCGCGGCATCGATGCCCATCGGCACGTCATCGGTGACGATTGCGACCTCGGCCTCGAAATCGATGCCCCAGCCTTCGTCGGCCATGCGGATGGGTTCACGCGGCGCCAGGAACGAGTCCGAGCCGCCCTGGTACATCAGCGGATCGGTCCAGAAGCTGGCCGGCATCTCGGCGCCGCGCGCCTTGCGCACGAGCTCGACGTGATTCACGTAGGCCGAGCCGTCGGCCCACTGAAACGCACGCGGCAGCGGCGACAGGCAGGCGGCCTCGTCAAACGGCTCGCCGGCGACGCTGCCGTCGTCGAGGAGGTCGGCGACCTCGCGCAGCTCCACGGCGCTCGGGCGCCAGTCGTCGAGCGCCTGCTGCAGGCTGGTAGCGACGCCGGGCACCGACAGGCAGCGCGCGAGATCGCGCGAGACGACGACCAGCCGGCCGTCGCGCGTACCGTCGCGCAGGGTGGCGAGCTTCATGGGAGGACCTGCGAGCCGGCGCCGGCGCTCATTCCACAGCCTTGGGGCGCGGGGCCTTGACCGGTTCGGACGTGAGCCAACTGTCCGCGTAACCCGCGAACTCGGTCTTCTCGGCGGCGTCGCCCATGTCGAGGGCGTCGCGTGCGTCGAGCATAACGGCGTATTCGTCGGTGGCGGGCTTGGCGCTCTCGTACATGCGCTGCAGCGCCTTGGGATGCGGACCATGGGTGAAGCCGCAGGGATGCCAGGTAACCATCCCCGGATGGATGTTGTCGCGGCTGAAGAAATCGCCGTCGTGGTAGAAGATCACCTCGTCGAAATCGTCGTTGTTGTGGAAGAACGGTACCTTGAGCGCGGCCGGATCGGTCTCGAACGGACGCGGCACGAAGGTGCAGACGACGAATCGGTTTCCGACCCAAGTGGTGTGGGCCGAGGGCGGCAGATGGTAGCGGTGGCTGACCAGCGGGCGGATGTCCTTCACGTTGAGCCGGACCGGCACGAGATCGCCGTGCCAGCCGACGGCGTCCAGCGGATTGAACGGATAGGTCGCGGTCGACAGCCGGTCGCGCCGCTTGACGACGACGCGCCACTCCGTCTCCGCGTATTGCGACTTGAAGGCGTCGTCGATATGCGGCGTATCCAGCACCGCCTCGTCATAGACGGCGTGGCGGCCGACCATGCCGCGCTCCGGCGTGCGGATGGTGCCGTTGGTGCATTCGATCAGCAGCATGGTCACCGGCGACGCGGCCTCGATGCGCCACATGGTGGAGCGCGGCAGCAGGATGTAGTCGCCGCGGGCGAAGGGGAGGTGGCCGTAGTCGCAATAGAGCGCGCCGCTGCCGCGGTGGACGAACAGCAGCTCGTCGCCGTCGGCGTTGCGGACGAGATGATCCATGCGGCCAGAGAAGGTCCAGTGCCGCAGCTTCACATTGGCGTTGTGTAGGATCAGGCCGGCCTGCCAGGGCGACGGCGCCGGCTGGTCCAGCTTCGCCAGGTCGAAGGCGCGCGGCCGCAGCGGCCCCTCCCACCGCAGCCAGCCGGTCGGCGCATGGCTGTGGTACATGTGGGTAGCCGGGCCGAAGAAGCCCTCCTTGCCGAGCTCGCGCTCGAAGGTGCCGTCCGGCAGGTCGGCATGCGCCTGCCGCGAGGCGCGGCCCTCGACGCGCGGAAACGAGACGTAGTTGCTTGAGCCCATGGGCACCTCCTCTTCCGCGCGAACGCACGGATTCGAGCTTGCCAATTCGATGATAGATAGTTACATTTGCAACTAATGAATGTCAAGCTGCGAAACTCCGCCCAGCCGGCACTGGAGCTGGAGCGCTTCCTGCCCTACCGCCTCAACGTGGTGGCGGAGAGCGTGAGCCGGGCGCTGTCGCGGCTCTATGCCGAGCGCTACGGCATCTCCATTCCCGAGTGGCGGGTGATCGCCACGCTGGGCCAGTACGAGCGCATGACCGCCAAGGAGGTGGGCGCGCACAGCCGCATGCACAAGACGAAGGTGAGCCGCGCCGTCGCCACGCTCGAGGCGAAAGGCCTCGCCGCCCGCGCGACGAACGCCGACGATCTGCGCGAAGCGTTCCTCGCCCTCACCGGCCGCGGCCGGCGGCTCTATGCGGAGCTGGCGCCGCGCGCCCTGGCGTTCGAGCGGGCGCTCGACGCGGCGCTCGGCGCGCGCGAGCGCCGGCATCTCGACGCGCTGCTGCACAGTCTGGAAGCGCGGGCGCGCCAGCTCGACGGCGACCCCGACTGGAGGTGACCCAGTGAGGCTCTACACCTACTTCCGCAGCTCGGCCGCCTATCGCGTGCGCATCGCCCTCAACCTCAAGGGCATCGCCGCGGAGATGGTGCCGGTGCATCTGACGCGGGACGGCGGCGAGCAGAGGAAGCCGGACTATCTCGCTCGCAATCCGCAGGGGCTGGTGCCGGCGCTCGAACTCGACGACGGCACCGTGCTGACCCAGTCGCTCGCCATCATCGAGTATCTCGAGCGGCTCCGGCCGACGCCGCCCCTGCTGCCCGCCGATGCGATCCTGGCGGCGCGGGTGCGGGCGGCGGCGCTGGCCATCGCCTGCGACATCCACCCGCTGAACAACTTGCGCGTCCTCGACTACCTGAAGGGCCCACTCGGCCGCAGCCAAGCCGAGGCCGATGCCTGGTATCGGCACTGGATCCTGAAGGGCGGGCTGGAGGCGGTGGAGCGGATGATCGAGGGCGGCCCCTTCTGCTTCGGCGCCGCGCCGACCCTGGCCGACGTGGCCCTGGTGCCGCAGGTCTTCAACGCGCGGCGCTTCGGCGTGGCCATCGACCACCTGCCGAAGATCCTGGCCGCCGACGCGGCCTGCGCCGGGATCGAGGCCTTCGCCGAGGCGCATCCGGCGCGGCAGGCCGACACGGCGTAGGGTCCCGCGCGCGGCGATCTGTCGCGCGACGGTATGTCGGACTCCCGTTCCCGGCGAGCGTCTCCATGTGCGGAGGTGACGTCAATCTCCGCGAGGAGGTCGTCATGGACCGCGAACGCTTCGGCGCAAACCGGAGGCGATCGACACACCTTCATCCGATCGTGGCGCGGCTGGGAATCGCCAGCATCGCCTGGACGCTGCTGGCGATCTGGATCCTGTTCAGCCGCAGCTATTACGGCATTCTGCTGTTCGGCGTCGTCACCTTCCTGGTGGGCATGTTCGTCGCCCTGCCGGCGCTGCTGTTCCGCTTCGGCCGCGACCGGATCGAGTCCGCGCCCCGTCTGCGGGACTGGCTGGACGGCCAGTTCGAGACCGCCAGCGGGCCGATCGAGGCGCGCGAGGCCGCCCTGCTCATCCTGATCGTGCCGCTGTCCATCGCCGCCGGCATGACCGCCTTCGGCCTGCTCGCGCTCCTCGCCGCCCGCGGCGTGCTGTAGCTTGGGACAAGGAGCGCGGCGGCAAGATTCCTGGTTACGGCGGCCGATTGTGACGTAACATAGCCAGCGGATTCCGAGGGAGGACGGAGCGATGGGTGTGGCGCACGAGCCCTGGCTCGTGGTGCTCTCGCTGGTCGTGGCGGTCCAGGGCGCCTATGTCGGGCTGAGCCTGGCCGTGCAGGTCGCCGAGTCGAGCGGGCTGCGGCGGCGCCTGCTGCTGGCGGCCGCGGCAATCTCGCTGGCGGTGGCGATCTGGTCGATGCATTTCGTCGGCATGCTCGCCGCCCGCCTGCCGTTCCCGGTCGACTATCTCGTCTTCCCGACGCTGCTGTCGTTCCTGGTCTGCGTCATCGTCGTCGGCATCGGCCTGTTCGCGGCCAGCGCCGGGCCGCCGACGGCGACGCGGCTGGCGGCCTCCGCCGTGTTCATGGGCGGCGGCATCGCGACCATGCACTACATCGGCATGACGGCGCTGCATGCGAGCGCCCACATGACGCACGCGCCGCCGCTGGTCGTCGCCAGCGTCGCCGGGGGCATGGCCGCGTCGGGCCTGGCGCTGTGGCTGGCCGGCGGACGCGGCGGCCGGCCGCCGCTGCTGCTCTCGGCCATCGCCCTCGGCATGGCGATCGCGGGCATGCACTACACGGCGATGGCCGGGCTGACCCTGATGCCGTTCGCCGATGGCCCGCGCGGCGCGCCGGCCCTCTCCAGCGACCTGCTGGCCATCGTCGTCGCGATCGTCGCCTTCCTGGTCTCCGGCATCTTCCTGCTGACGTTGATGCCGGAACGGCCGAAGGCGGCGTCCCTGGTCTCGCGCATGCCTGCCGCTCCGCAAGCCGAGCCCGCCGCGGCGCCGGTTCCGTCCGGGGCCGAGGGCGCGGCGCTGCCGCTCGGCGGGGCGGGGGCGCCGCCGCGACGGACGGCCAAGCACCTGCCGATCGAGCGGGAGGGCCTCACCCAGTTCGTGCCGATCGACGACATCGTCGCCGTGCATGCCAACGCCCACTACACCTATGTGTTCGACGGCAAAGCCAAACTATTCTGTCCGCTCGCCATCAGCGTCGTCGAATCGCGGCTGGACGCTGCCCGCTTCGTCCGCGTCCATCGCAGCCATATCGTCAATGTCGACCGGATCGTCGGGCTGAAGCGGGTGGGCGACACCGGGATGATCGAGCTGTCGGCGCTCGACCCCTACACCGTCCCGGTCAGCCGCAGCCGGCTCGGCTGGCTGAAGACGCATCTCGGGCTGAAAGCCGGCGAGACCGGCGCCGATCCGTCGATCGCGGCGACTGCGCCCGCCCCTCTTGCAGCGCAGCATCGCTGACCACTCCGCGGCGCGACCGGCCGCGCGACCCGATATAGGACAAAAAGGCTGACGCAATTCGTGCGCGACCCGCGCCTTTCGTGCATGGTCGGCACGGGTCGTGAAGCCGCGATTGTTGCTGCACCGCACCAGCGGCCAGAGTCCGGACCGAATCGGACCGCCGGCCAAGCGTCGCGGCTGCGGCCCGCACGGAACGATCCGAGGCGGCGACGCGGGAGGACAAGGCATGATCCCGGGTCCGTTCGCCTATCACCGTCCAAGCTCCGTCAAGGAAGCCGTGGCCCTGCTCGCCGACTTCGGCGAGGACGCGCGGCCGCTGGCCGGCGGGCACAGCCTCATCCCCATGATGAAGCTGCGGCTGGCCGCGCCCGAGCATCTGGTGGATTTGAGCCGCATCCCCGAACTGAAGGGCATCCGCGCCGAGGGCGGCGACATCGTCATCGGCGCCATGACGACCCAGCACGCGCTGATCGCCGATGCCACCCTGGCCGCCAAGCTGCCGATCCTGCGCGAAACCGCGCTGCTCATCGCCGATCCGCAGGTGCGCTATGTCGGGACGCTTGGCGGCAACGTCGCCAACGGCGATCCCGGCAACGACATGCCGGCGGTCATGCTGTGCCTGGGCGCCACCTATCATATCGCCGGCAAGGGCGGCGAGCGCCGGGTGGCGGCGCGCGAGTTCTATGAAGGCGCCTACATGACGGCGCTCGGCGCCGGCGACATGGTCACGGCGATCCGCATCCCGGTACCGCCGGCCGGCCACGGCGCGGCCTATGAGAAGCTGAAGCGGAAGGTGGGCGACTATGCCACCGCCGCGGCGGCGGTGATCCTGACCATGAGCGGAGGCCGGGTGGCCTCCTGCTCCATCGGCCTCACCAACGTGGCGGAGACGCCGCTGTGGGCGGAAGACGCGGCGAAGATCGTCACCGGCTCGGCGCTCGACGCGGCGACGGTGCAGAAGGCGGCGGCGGCGGCGGAAGCAATCACATCGCCTGCCTCGGACAACCGCGGACCGGCAGCCTATCGCCGGAAGATGGCTGGCGTGATGGTGGCGCGGGCGCTGGCCCGGGCCAAGGCGCGCGCGGCCTGAGCCCAGGGAGACGGATCATGGCGAAGACCCAGATCAAGCTTACGGTGAACGGCAAGGCCGTGGAGGCCCTGGTCGAGCCGCGCACCCTGCTCATCCATTTCCTGCGCGAGCAGCTCAACCTGACGGGGCCGCATATCGGCTGCGACACCAGCCATTGCGGCGCCTGCACCGTCGATCTCGACGGCAAGTCCGTGAAGTCCTGCACCCTGTTCGCGGTGCAGGCCGATGGCGCCGAGCTGCTGACCATCGAGGGCATGGCGGCGCCCGACGGCACGCTGCACGCGCTACAGGAGGGCTTCCGCGAGATGCACGGGCTGCAGTGCGGTTACTGCACGCCCGGCATGATCCTGCGCGGCTATCGCCTGCTGCAGGAGAATCCCAATCCTAGCGAGGACGAGATCCGCTTCGGCATCGCCGGCAATCTCTGCCGCTGCACCGGCTATCAGAACATCGTCAAGGCCATTCAGTACGCCGCCGCCAAGCTCGCCGGCGCGCCCCAGAAGGAGGCCGCGGAATGAACGACATGACCCCCTCTCCGGCGGAGCGCGCCGAGAAACTCCAGGGCATGGGCTGCAAGCGCAAGCGCGTCGAGGATGTCCGCTTCGTGCAGGGCAAAGGCAACTATGTCGATGATCTCAAATTGCCGGGCATGATCTACGGCGACTTCACGCGCTCGCCCTACGGGCACGCGCGGATCAAGAAGATCGACGCGACGAAGGCCAAGGCGCTGCCCGGCGTGCTGGCGGTGCTGACCGCCGCCGATCTCAAGCCGCTCAGCCTGCACTACATGCCGACCCTGGCCGGCGACGTGCAGGCCGTGCTGGCCGAGGAGAAGGTGCTGTTCCAGAACCAGGAGGTCGCCTTCGTCATCGCCGAGGACCGCTACGTCGCCGCCGACGCGGCGGAACTGGTCGAGGTGGAGTACGAGGAGCTGCCGGTGATCGTCGACCCGTTCAAGGCGATGGCGCCGGGCGCGACGGTGCTGCGCGAAGACATCAAGGACAAGACCGACGGCGCCCACGGCAAGCGCACGCACTACAACCACATCTTCAACTGGCAGATCGGCGACAAGGAGGCGACGGACCAGGCCTTCAGCAAGGCCGAGGTGACGATCAAGGAGCTGATCTCCTATCAGCGCGTCCATCCCTGCCCGCTCGAGACCTGCCAGTGCGTGGCCTCCTTCGACAAGATCAGGGGCGAGCTGACTCTGTGGGGCACCTTCCAGGCGCCACACGTCATCCGCACCGTCGCGTCGCTGATCTCGAAGATTCCCGAGCACAAGATCCACGTCATCGCGCCGGACATCGGCGGCGGCTTCGGCAACAAGGTGGGCGCCTATCCCGGCTATATCTGTGCCGTCGTCGCCTCGATCGTGACGGGCCGGCCGGTGAAGTGGGTCGAGGACAGGATCGAGAACCTGTCCACCACCTCGTTCGCGCGCGACTACCACATGACCACGGAGATCGCGGCGACCAAGGACGGCAAGGTGACGGGCCTGCGCGTGCATGTGCTGGCCGACCACGGGGCATTCGACGCCTGCGCCGATCCCTCGAAATGGCCGGCGGGTTTCTTCAACATCGTGACCGGGTCGTATGACTTCCCGGTCGCCCATTGCGCGGTCGACGGAGTCTATACCAACAAGGCGCCGGGCGGCGTTGCCTATCGCTGCTCGTTCCGCGTCACCGAGGCGGCCTACTGCATCGAGCGCGCCATGGACATCCTGGCGCAGAAGCTGGGCATGGACCCGGCCGAGCTGCGCCTCAAGAACCTGATCAAGCGCGAGCAGTTCCCTTACCAGTCGGCGCTCGGCTGGGAATACGACTCCGGCGACTACCACACCGCCCTGCAGAAGGCGATGGATACGGTCGGCTACCGCAAGCTGCGCGAGGAGCAGACGGCGAAGCGCGACGCCTTCAAGCGCGGCGAGACGCGCGAGCTGATGGGCATCGGCGTCATCTTCTTCACGGAGATCGTCGGCGCCGGGCCGTCGCGCAACTGCGACATCCTGGGCATCGCCATGTTCGACTCGGCGGAGATCCGCATCCATCCGACCGGCGCCGTCATCGCCCGCATGGGATCGAAGTCGCAAGGCCAGGGCCACGAGACGACCTACGCGCAGATCATTGCCAGCGAGCTGGGAATCCCGGCCGACGACATCACGATCGAGGAGGGCAACACGGACACGGCGCCGTACGGCCTCGGCACCTACGGCTCGCGCTCGACGCCGACGGCCGGCGCGGCGACGGCAATGGCCGCGCGCAAGATCAGGGCCAAGGCGCAGATGATCGCCGCGGACCTGCTGGAGGTCTCCGAGTACGATCTCGAGTGGGAGGTCGACCGCTTCCGCGTGAAGGGCAATCCGGAGCGGTTCAAGACCATGAAGGAGCTGGCCTGGGCCGCCTACAACCGCGTGCCCAAGGGGCTGGAGCCGGGACTCGAGGCCGTGAACTACTACGACCCGCCGAACATGACCTATCCGTTCGGCGCCTATATCTGCGTCGTCGACGTCGACGTGGACACGGGCGTGACCAAGGTGCGGCGCTTCTATGCGCTCGACGATTGCGGCACCCGCATCAACCCGATGATCATCGAGGGCCAGGTGCATGGCGGCCTGACCGAGGCGTTCGGCATCGCCATGGGCCAGGAGATCCGCTACGACGAGGTCGGCAACGTGACCGGGCCGACCTTCATGGACTACTTCCTGCCGACGGCGGTCGAGACGCCGAAATGGGAGACCGATTGGACGACGACGCCGTCGCCGCATCATCCGATCGGCGCCAAGGGCGTCGGCGAGAGCCCGAACGTCGGCGGCGTGCCCTGCTTCGCCAACGCCGTCAACGACGCCTTCGCCTTCCTCGGTTCGACCCACATCGCCATGCCGCACGACAACTGGCGCACCTGGACGGTGGCGGAGAAGTTGGGATTGCATGGATGACGCTTGCTGATGCGCGAACGATTCGCCTCAAGGACCTGCCGGAGGCCGGGGCTCGCGCCGTGCGTCCTTCGACAAGCTCAGGATGAGGAGCTTCCTTCGTGCCACAAAGACTTACCCTCATCCTGAGCTTGTCGAAGGACGCACGCTGCTCGCGCAAGCGAACGTCGCCTGGCTGCCGCAGACACGCGTTCGCGAGGTCGGGACTGTGCAGACCGCGAACGACGTATGATCCCTGACCGCGACCGCATTGCCGAGCGTCTGGTCGCCGTCGGCTATGTCGCCGACCGCGACTTGGCGACGGCGCTGTGGCTGATGGATTTCCTGAAGCGGCCGCTGCTGCTCGAGGGCGAGGCCGGCGTCGGCAAGACCGAGGTAGCCAAGGCGCTGGCTGCGGTGCACGGCACCGAGCTGATCCGGCTGCAATGCTACGAGGGCCTCGACCAGAACGCGGCGCTCTACGAGTGGAACTACCAGCGCCAGCTCCTTGCCATCAAGACGCGCGAAGGCATCGGCGAGAACGCCGATTCCATCGAAGAGCACATCTTCTCCGAGAAGTACCTGCTCGAGCGGCCGCTGCTGGCCGCCATCCGCCGCCAGACGCCGCCGGTGCTGCTGGTCGACGAGGTCGACCGCGCCGATGAGGAGTTCGAGGCGTTCCTCCTGGAGCTGCTGTCGGACTTCCAGGTCAGCATCCCCGAGCTGGGCACGGTGACGGCCCGCTCGATCCCGCGCGTCGTCCTCACCTCCAACGGCACGCGCGAGCTGTCGGACGCGCTGCGCCGCCGCTGCCTCTATCACTATGTCGACTTCCCCGACGTGGAGCGCGAGGCGCGCATCGTCACCACGCGGCTGCCGCAGATCGACGCCGCGCTGGCCCGGCAGGTCGCCCGCATGGTCGCGGCGATCCGCAAGGAGGATCTGCGCAAGCTGCCCGGCGTCGCCGAGACCCTCGACTGGGCGGCAACCCTGGCCGGCCTCGAGGTGCACGACCTGCGGCAGGAGCCCGAGGCGATGCAGGAGACGCTGATCTGCCTGCTGAAGACCCACGAGGACCGGTCGCGGCTCACGCGCGAGGTCACCGACCGCCTCCTCGGCAAGGTCGCCTGAGCGCCGATGCCGACGACGATGCGCAGCGATGCGGCGGATGTGATCGGACCACCGGCGCGCCGACGACTCGCCGGCTTTATGCGGACGCTGCGCGACAACGGCTTCGCCGTGGGCCTTGCCGAGACGCGCGATGCGCTCGCCCTGCTTGCCTCGCCGGCGGCAGCGCGGCCCGAGTCGCTGCGGCCGGCGCTGCGCGCCCTCCTCTGCTCGACGCACGCCGATTGGGAGCGCTTCGACGAGATATTCGACGCCTACTGGCGCGGCCGCGGCGTCCGCCGGGTCGCCGCCGCGGGCACGCCGAACGACTCCCGCAGCTCCCGGCAGGGGACGGCCGACGCTGCGGCAATGCAGGCGGCGGGCCGACCCGACAATATGGAGCAGGCGGAGATCGCTAGCGGCGATTCCGCCGACCGGCAGGAACGCCGCCGGAACGCAGCCGCGGCCGAGCGGCTCGCGGCGACGGATCTGCGTCACGTCGTCGATCCGGCGGAGATCGCCAGGGTCCATGCGCTTGCCGAGAGGCTGGCCTACCGGATGCGCGCCCGGCTGGTGCGGCGGACGCGGGCGCGGCGGCGCGGGCGGCGGCTCGACCTGCGGCGCACCATCCATCGCAGCGTCTCGCATGGCGGCACGCCGATCGACCTCGCCTGGCGGCGACGCAAAATCAAGCCGCTGCGGCTCGTGGTGCTGCTCGATGGCTCCGGCTCAATGGAGCTCTACACGGCGTTCTTCGTCCGCTTCCTGCACGGCGTCGTCGACGCCTTCCGCGAGGCCGAGGCGTTCGTGTTCCACACCCGGCTGGTGCATGTCTCGCACGCGCTGCGCGACCGTGATATCGGCCGTGCGGTCGACCGGCTGTCGCTGATGGCGCAGGGCATCGGCGGAGGCACGCGCATCGGCGAATGCCTCGCCACCTTCAATCGCTGGCATGCGGCGCGCGTCATCAACTCGCGCACCGCCGTGATGATCGTCTCCGACGGCTACGACACCGGCGATCCCGAGCGGCTTGCCGCGGAGATGCGGCGGCTGCGCCGACGCTGCCGCCGCATCATCTGGCTCAACCCGCTGATCGGCTGGCGCGACTATGCGCCGGAGGCGCGGGGCATGCAGGCGGCGCTGCCGCATGTCGACCTGTTCGCGCCGGCGCACAACCTCGAAAGCCTGGCCGCCCTCGAACCCTATCTGGCGAAGATCTGATGGCCGCGCAGCAGAAGACCGATCTCCTCGATTCCCTGTCGGACATGAAGGCGAGCGGCCGGCCGTTCGCCCTGGCGACCGTGGTGCGCACGGTGGCCGCCACCGCGGTCAAGGCCGGCGCCAAGGCGGTGATCCTGCCGGATGGCACCATGTCAGAAGGCTGGATCGGCGGCGGCTGCGCGCGCGCCGCCGTGCTCAGGGCCGCCCAGGAGGCGATGGCCGACGGGCAGCCGCGGCTCGTCTCCATCCAGCCGCCGGACCTGCTGCAGGAGCAGGGCGTGCAGCCCGGCGAGGAGCGCGACGGGGTGCGCTTCGCCAAGAACATGTGCCCCAGCCACGGCACCATGGACGTGTTCGTGGAGCCCGTGATGCCGCGGCCGCAGATCGTGGTTTGCGGCGCCAGCCCGGTCGCCGTGGCCATCGCCGCTCTGGCGCGGCGCATCGGCTTCGCCGTCACCGCCTGCGCGCCCGCGGGCGAGCAGGCCGCGTTTGCCGAGGCCGACCGCCGGATCGAGGGCTACGCCCTGCCGGTGGAGGAGCCAGGCGCGCGCTACATCGTGGTATCGACGCAGGGCCGCGGCGACGAGGCGGCGCTGCGGGCGGCACTCACCGTCGACGCCGCCTTCGTCGCCTTCGTCGGCAGTCATCGAAAGGCGGCGGCGCTCAAGCAGCGGCTGGCCGCCGACGGCATCGATCCGGCACGGTTGGAGCGGCTGAAAGCACCGGCCGGACTCGATCTCGGCGCCATCACGCCCGAGGAGATCGCGGTCTCGATTCTGGCCGAGATCGTCGCCGTGCGGCGCGGCCGCCACGAACGCGGGGCGGCCAATCCGGACTAAGCCGGATCAGGCGTCGGGCGGGCGGTGCTGGGCGAGGAAATCGCTGACGGTGCCTGCCTGCTGGCGGCGGGCCGCGGCGCGGCCATAGCGCTCGCGCAGCTTGGGGCTGGCGACGTCCTTGGGCTCGACGCCATCGTCGTACATGTTGAGGAGCGTGGCTTCATCGGGAAGCGCGACGCCCTGCGTCGCGCAGATCTCGCGGGCCGCGGCGGCCCATTCGTCATAGTCGTCGGTCATGGATGACCTGGCTTCGATCCCTTCATGCGTTGGTACGAGACGGGGCGATCGTCGCGGGGAATTGGACTGCGGCCGCCGAGCGGAACGCGATTGCGCTCATCCCTGATCCGGCGCAAAGCGCAGCCTGTCGGTCGGACGCTGCCGACGGTCCGCCGCCTTGTCGCCAGCCGTGTTGTCGGTGGCAGATGTCCTGTCTTTCGTTGCCGCGGGACGCTGGCGCAGCGGCAGGAAGGCCGGACCGGACATCTCTCCGGCGGACGTATCTTTCTTGGCGCGGTCGTCGGTCAATAGATCCTCCAGCGGTCAAGTATGCGACCGTCGCGGTTAACGAATTGTTATCACCGGAGAGACTGGAACCGGACGAGGTCCAGGACTGTAGGCAGGGTGACGTCGTATCAGCCGCGCAACGTCTTCGGGAGAATGGACCGATGCCAATCGTGTGCCGCCGTCTTGCCGGAAAATTCGCCCTGGTGACCGGCGCCTCGCGCGGCATCGGCCGAGCCGTCGCCGTTCGCTTCGCCGCCGAGGGAGCGACCGTCGGCGTTAACTATTTCGGTGCGGAGACGGCTGCCCAGGAGACGCTGTGGCAGGCCAGCGCCGCCTCGCGGGACGGCGGCTGGCCGGCCGACGGACATCGGATCGTCCAGGCCGATGTTGGCGCCTCCGAGGCCGCGACCGCGATGGTCGAGGAGGTCATGCAGGCCTGGGGGCGCCTCGACATCCTCGTCAACAATGCCGGCATCCAGTCGCCGGCGCCCAGTCACGAGTTTCCGCTGGAAGACTACAGGCGCACACTCGACGTCAACCTGACAGGCGCGCTTGTCTGCGCCCAGGCAGCGATCCGCCACTTCCTGTCGCGGCCAAGCGGCGGTGTGATTATCAACTGCTCGAGCGTGCACGAGATCATCCCGAAGCCGGGCTACATTGCCTATTCGCTGAGCAAGGGCGGCCTGGGCAACCTGACACGCACGCTGGCGCTCGAATATGCCGACCGCGGGATCCGCGTTAATGCCGTCGGGCCGGGAGCGACGCTGACGGACATCAACAACGCTTGGACCGGCGATGCCAGCGCACGCCGCGAGGTCGAGGCGCACATCCCTCTCGGCCGCGCCGCGACGCCGGAGGAGATCGCCGGCGTCTTCGCTTTCCTCGCCTCCGATGATGCCTCCTACGTGACGGGACAGACCATCTATGCCTGCGGCGGGCTCACGCTCTACAGCGACTTCAAGACCAACTGGGCTTCGTAGGCAGTCGTCCGGCGCCGGCGTTCACCATGCGACAAGGCCCATCTGCCTCTTTCCGAGGTCGGTCAGATCGTCGGCGGTCGCGCGACCGTCGAAGCGGACCTCGTAGTTCTCCGGAGCGAAATCAGGCGCGCTCTCGCCCATGAGGAACGCCGCCTTCTGACGATCGAGATAGGCAGCATTCTTGGCACAGTAAGGCGCGGCGCCGATATAGATGACGTTGCTGTCGCCTGCGCCGCGATGCCGGTCCTCGACGGCATGCACGATATCGGGATGCCACCACACGGTGTCGCCCGGCTCGACAAGCGGAATCGGCGAAAGCGCCGGCATCAGCGCCGGGTGCCACTCGGCACTGGCCGACAGCGCACGGCCCGGCTCGGCACCGCACAGTACGTCGTCCGGTACGTCGTCGAGCAGCGGGCGCAGCAACAGATAGACGATGCCCGTGGCAAGCGGCATGAGCTGCAGCGTGCCGTCGCCCGGCCCCTGTGCCGTCAAGGCCGTCCAGCCCTGGTAGGTGCGGAAGACGCTGCAGACCGCGGGCGACGGAATCTCCTCGGTCGCCGTGCGCCAAGCGCCGTCGAACGGCTCGTAGGCGCGCCAGGCGCCGCTGAAGACATGCCGGTAGACGCGGCGATAGGCGGGGTCGATCCAACGCTCGACCGAGCCGGCGTCCATGTGCGGCGACAGGCCCAGCGTGGCATCGCCAGGCTCGCGGCGGCGGATGCGGTCGGCATAGGTGCACTCGCGGTCCGGATCGAAATGCGCGCCGTCATCGCCCTCGTGGCGCCAGAGACGGTTGAGGAACGCCCGCGTCTGCGCCAACGCCGGATGCTGGCGCGCCTCCACCTGCGGCTTCGACCAGTAGATGCCGAAGATCTGCGGACGGCCGGATTCGAGCCGCTGAAATAGCGGTCGAGCGACGGATCGGCCGGCCGTTCGTGATAGCGGTTTCGCGTCAGGTATTCGCCGATGGCCTCGTTCCAAGCCGCCGTCTGATCGCGCGGAAACACGCCGCGGACGACGATGGCACCGCGCCGGCGGATCTCCGCCTTGTCCGTCTCCGAGACGTTGCCGATACGGACGGCCTCAAACTCGACCGATGGAATGACCGGCCGGCCGGCCGCGTGGGCATCGACGATGTCGTCGACTTCGCGACGGATGTGGTCCTCGACCTCCGCGAAGACCCTCCTCACCTCCGGTATCCGCGTCTTCAGGTCCCGCTTGATCGTGCGAACGGTGGCTGCCAGGTCTTCGACGATAAGACTCACGTCATTCCCCTCCTCTCCGTGCCGATTCCGGCTCCCCTGACGGAAAGCACGACGGTGTTCGTGGCTCAAGCTTCGACTTTCGGCCGGACCGACGAGATGTCGCAGCCTGGAACCCCGGATGTGCCTGGTCGTTTACCCGATGATCACCAGGCCCTGGAAAAGCGAGGTCACGACATGGCATTCACGCTGTCACCCCTTCCCTACGCCGAATCGGCGCTCGCGCCTGTGATTTCGGCGCGAACCATGGAATTCCATCACGGCAAACACCATGCCGGATACGTCGACAAACTCAATAAGCTCACCGAGGGCACCGCTTACGCCCGCATGTCGCTGGAACAGATCATCGCGCAGACCGCGCGGGACAAGAAGAGAATCGAGATCTTCAACAATGCCGGACAGGTGTGGAACCATGACTTCTTCTGGCGGTCGATGATGCCGGGTGGGGGTGGCGCACCCGCCCGCGACCTCGGCAGCCGCATCGACCAGGATTTCGGCTCGTTCGACAAGTTCGCCCAGGAATTCGTCGAGCGCGCGGTCGCTCAGTTCGGCAGCGGCTGGACCTGGCTCGCAGTCAAGGGTAATCGCCTGCAGATCGTTTCCACGCCCAATGCCGAATCGCCGATGATTTCCGGTCAGCATGCGCTGCTGACCTGCGATGTGTGGGAGCACGCCTACTACCTGGACTATCAGAACGACCGCAAGCGCTTCGTCGAGGCCTTCCTCGACAAGCTGGCGAACTGGGACTTCGCCGCCCAGCAGCTGAGCCGCTCGAAGCCCGGAGCGACCTCCGTCTCCTGACGACGGCCGCTCGCTCTGCGCCGGCCGACATGGCGGCGTTTCGCCACGCAAGCGGGAACTTGCGCGACGAAGCCGTGTTTGATTAGCTGCACCTAGCAGGGCGGAGGCGAGCGATGGCTGGCGCGCGACGGGCTACGGACAAGTCCTATCATGATCTGGAGGGCGAACTCGCCCAGTTGCGGGAGGATATCGTCGCCCTTGCCAAGACCGTCAAGGACATCGGGTCGGGCGAGGCCGAGGCGGTGGTGGACACCGTGCGCGAGCGGCTCGACAAGATCAGCGCCGAGGCGCGCAAGGCCGGCCGCCGCGCCAAGGCCGGCGCGCAGGATGCGGCCGACACCGTGCAGGACGCGATCGAGGAGAACCCGCTGACAAGCGTCCTGATCGCCCTGGGACTCGGATTCATCATCGGCGCTTTCCTGCGCCGCTAGGGGGCATCGAGTCGCGGCGACCGCGCTCGTCGGACACATGATCGGGGGCCTGCTGCGCAGTCTTCTCATGACGGCCGCGGTCAAGCGCGGGGCGGACGAGGTGAAATCATCTCTCCGCCGCGCGGTGCAGCGCGCGGTGCTCTGCCTGGCCGCCCTGGTTCTCCTGGCCTGCGGCGCCGGGTTTCTCGTCGCCGCCGGCTTCATGGCGCTGGCCGACGAGATCGGTCCGATCGCGGCAAGCCTCTGGATCGGGATCGCCTTCGCCGTCGTCGGCGTCGTCCTGGCGGTGATCGCGATGCGCAAGCGCGCGCCGGCGCCATCCACCGTTGCGCCACCCCTTCCCTCGCTGTCGAAACCCCTGCTCGATGCCGGGCAGGAGATCGGCGCGGCCGCGTCGCGCAATCCGCTCACATTTGTGTTGGCGGCGTTCGTCGCCGGCCTGCTCCTCAGTCGCCGCGGACGCTGACCCGCGCTTGATCAGGATGCGAAAAAGCCCGGGCGATATTACCGCCCCGGCTTTACGAAGAGGAAGATACCGGAAGCGCAACTACCAGCGGATGCCGGACTCCCAGGCCTTCACTTCCTGCTCCGCCTTCTCGCGGTTGTAGCCGTAGAGCTCCTGGAGACGTCCGATGAGCTGGTCGCGCTTACCGTCGATGACGTCCAGTTCGTCGTCGGTGAGCTTGCCCCACTTCTCCTTCATTTTGCCCTTGGCCTGCTTCCAGTTGCCGGCGATTTGATCCCAGTTCATGCGTCAGACTCCTTTGTTGAGGTCGATCGATGGTGAGGTCCGCCCTATTGCTGGACCGGCGGAAGGGTGTACTCCGGCAGGCTCTCCAGGCCGGCTTTGTCCATCGCCGTGGCGACGTCGAGCGTGCCGTTCTCCTCCGAGCGTATCGTCACGTCGGACCAGTCGACGAGCACACGCCGCTCGCCGACGCCGAGGAAGCCTCCGACGTCGATAACGAGGCCCTGTGCCGCGCCGTCGCTGCCGAGCACGACTTCGTTGATCTCGCCGATGCGCTCGCCCTGCGCATTGGTGACGTCGGCGCCGACCAGCCTGCTGGCGCCGATGCCCATTGCTCCCGCCGCGGACGTTGTCTCGAGGGCCGTCGTCTGCTCGCCGGTCGTCACCGGCGGCTGGTCAGTCGAAGTGACATCCCGATCCGCCATGTTCGGATTGACCTTGATGTCCTCCTCGTAGGAGTAGACGGTG
Source organism: Dongiaceae bacterium (assembly GCA_050180895.1). Taxonomy (GTDB): domain Bacteria; phylum Pseudomonadota; class Alphaproteobacteria; order Dongiales; family Dongiaceae; genus JBGPEQ01. Next base: position 217,718 of record JBFXDS010000005.1, on the reverse strand, counting down.
CCCGTCCTCACCTCGCTCGGAAACTTGTGCTCGGGGAGCGCTTCCAGCTGCTCCTTGGTCACGGCCGACGTCACCGTCTCCCCGTTGTCGGCGATCGTCAACTCATCCCACGCGAGCGCTACATGCTTTTCGCCCAGGCCGAGGAAGCCGCCGACGCCGACGATGACGTATTTCGCCTGGCCGGCCTGATCGATGACGACGTTCTTGATCTCGCCGATGTTCTCGCCATCCGCGTTCTCGATCGTGCGGCCGAGGAGCTCTTCAGCGGCGACCGCGGTCGCGGGAGCCACCGTCGTTCCGGTTTCTCCCGTCGTCCCGCTCGTTCCCGCCTCCTGGGCGTAGGCGGCGCCCGTGCCGACGGCCAGGATGATCGCCAAGGCGATGCCTGCCGATGTCGATAAGAAATCTCGCTTCATGTCTGTCCTCTCGTTGATGAATAAACTCGTAAACGTCTCTAGCCGAAGCGCTCCCTTGCCGCATCAATGCCTGCACACGGTGCCGTGTTCCGCCGCGGTCGCTTTGCAGATTCTGATCCTGTTGATCATTCGACTGGCGCTCCTGCCGAGGTTTCAGGACGGAGCGCGAGGTGCAGGACGAACGCGTCAACTGCCCCAGATCAGCCAGATGATGAGAAGGACGGGAAGGGGCACGCCCAACAACCACAGCAACACGTACCTCATCCTGAGCTCCTTGACCGTTGAAAGACGGAACCCAGTCTCAACGTCGGTTCGTACGCATTGTTCCCGACCGCAGATTTTTGCATGCCGCCGGAACCGTCACGGGCGTTGAAGGGTTTTTTATGACGGGCGGTTCATGTTTTCCTGCAAGGACTCTTGAGACTATCGGGATGGGGGCAACAATAAGCGAGAACCTCGCGCCGACGGCGTCGAGCGGGCAATCCGTGGCACCGCCCGCGCCGTCATCCGCGGAGGCAGCGAGCGCCGTGACGCCGCCCGACCTCGAGGCCGACGCCGGGCCATCGTTCGAACTGCGGACGCTGCTTCTCCTCATCATCACGGGATTGCTCGTCGTCTACATGCTGTATGTCGCCCGCGTCGTCGTCATTCCGCTGATGGTGGCGTTGCTGCTGAAGCTCGTCCTGTCGCCGGTGATGCGTGTGCTCGCCGCCTGGCGCATCCCCGAATCGATCGGCGCGGCTCTCGTGCTGGCGGTCGGCGTTGCCGGGGTCGGCTACGGTGTCTTTTCGCTGTCCGCGCCGGCCGCGGAGTGGATCGTGCGGATCCCGGAGAGCCTCACGACTCTCGAGCGCCATTTCCGGGTGATCAAGGCGCCGGTCGAACAGATGCAGAAGGCCGAGGAAACCATCTCGCAGCTGTCCGACATTGGCGAGCGCGGCTCCGAGCCCGTGATCGTGGCGCAGACCGGCATGGGCACGGCAATTCTGTCGGAAACGACGCACGCGGTCGTCGGGCTCAGCGCCACCTTGGTCCTGCTCTATTTTCTGCTCGCGTCCGGCGACATGTTCCTGCGCAAGCTGGTGACGGTCCTGCCGCGCTTTCGTGACAAGAAGCAGGCAGTGGAGATCGCCCAGCAGGTGCAAAGCGACATCTCCCACTACCTGTTTACGGTGACCGTCATCAACATCGTGCTCGGCCTCGCCGTGGGGACCGCGTGCTACGCCCTGGGCATGCCGAGTCCGGCGTTGTGGGGAACCATGAGTGCGGTCCTGAACTACATTCCGTTCCTCGGCCACATCATCGGCTTCTCGATCATCGGCCTGGTCGCGCTGATGAGCTTCGGCGACCTGGCCACGGCGGTCGTGCCGCCTCTGGTCTACGCCGGACTGGCATTCCTGGAAGGCCAGCTCATCACGCCGATGATCCTGGCGCGGCGGTTGACCCTGAATCCGGTGGCGGTGTTCGTCGCGCTGATCTTCTGGGGTTGGCTCTGGCAGATCCCGGGCATGCTGCTGGCGGTGCCCATGCTCGCCGTTTGCAAGATCTTCTGTGACAACATCCGGCCGCTGAAGCCGATCGGCGAGTTCCTCGGGCAGTAGAGCAAGGAACCCGTTCCGTCCATCCGGGTTCTTCCTGTCCCGCAGCCGATACGCGAGGAGGGCGAGATGAATCCGATCCGTTTCCGCAAGGTGCTGGGCGACGTGTCGCGGGAGTTCGATCATCCCCGCGCGATTCTCGGCAGCGACGATCTGACGGCCGAGCAGAAGATCCGCCTCCTGAAGGAATGGGAGCTGGATCTTCGCGGACTGCAGGTGGCGGCGGAGGAGAACATGGCTGACGAGAACAATTCCGACGCAACGACCGAGCTGCTACAGGAGTGCCGCCGCGCGCTGATGAGGCTGGAGGGCGGCGACGGCGACAGCGGCGGCGCGCCGACCAAGACGGGGGCGGGCGCGTAGATCTTCTTGCTTCGTGTCGCTCTTCGCCAAGGGAACCCGATCGACCGACGCGTGTTGTCTAACTTGGCTGCTGGCCTTCTCCCCCCGCCCATCCCCCCGAGGTCGGCAGCCGCCTTTCCTTGGCGGCCTGCGGGCCGCCGCTTTTTTGGGCAGATGCCTGAGGCGGCGTGATGACCGAACTGATCTGTGTCGTCTTCGATGGCCCCCGCACGGCGGACAAGGCGCTGAACGACTTGCAGATCATGCGGAACGGACGCCGGCGGGTCGAACTGGCCGACGCCTGCGTCGTTCGCCGCGGCATCGGCGGCGTGCAGCTGAAACAGTCGGTGAATCTGGTGGAAGGCGGCATGGTCGGCGGCGGCGCCTTGGGCGTCGCCGGGGGTGCGCTCGTCGGCCTGCTCTTCATGAGCCCCGCGGCGGGCGCACTCCTCGGCGCCGGCATCGGCGCAGCGACCGGCGCCATCTGCGGCGCACTATCCGACTACGGCATCGACGACGGCTTCATCCGTCGGGTCGGCGGCGCCATCGGGCCGCGCCGTTCTGCCCTGTTCGTTCTCGTCCGCAGCGGCGGCGACCAACTCCTGCCGCGGCTGACCCGCCGCCGCGGCACTGTATTGCATCGGTCGCCGGCCGGTGGCGCGTCCCGCATCTTCTCACGGCCGCGGGCGTGACGCAGGCGGACGGCGGAGGATCATGCAAACGGAGCTTCCGATCGTCGATGTGCTGGCGCGTCTGGCGGCGGCGATGGCCGCGGGCATGATCCTCGGCCTCGAGCGCGAATGGCGGCAGAAGCCGGCGGGCCTGCGCACGCACATGCTCGTGTCGCTGGCAGCGGCGGCCTTCACCATCCTCGCGTTCGAGCTGTTCCACGCCAGTCTGGAGATCGCACCGGACTCGAAAGGTGATCCGATCCGCGTGATCGAGGGCGTGATCGCCGGCGTCGCCTTCCTGGGCGCCGGCACCATCATTCAGGGACGCGGCGACGTCAAAGGTCTGACCACGGGCGCCAGCATATGGCTCAGCGGCGCCACCGGCCTCGCCTGCGGCGGCGGATACTACGTCCTTGCCGCGATCACCGTGGCCCTGGCCTTCGTCGTGCTCGCTCTGGTCGGCCTCTTCGAGCGCAAGGAACAGGCCGACAAGGCGGAATGACCGCGAGCGCCGCCCGACGGCGGCTTTAGTCGCCGCGCGCGGCCCGTCGGAGATCGCGGGGGATCCCGGAACCGCCGGGAATCTCCTTCGCATCGGCATCCCCCGCCGGGTCGACCCGGCTCCTCGCCAACGCGTCTCCCGACAGCAGCCGGGTCAATTCGCGCCGGGCCCGCGAGACGCGGCTCTTGATCGTTCCGACCGCGCAGTGGCAGACCTCCGCCGCCTCCTCGTAGCTGAGGCCGCTGGCGCCGACGAGGATCAGCACCTCGCGATGATCCTCGCCGAGCCGCCAGAACGCCCGCCGGAAGTCGCTGAACTCGAGCGCCGCCTCCTGGGTGGGCGGAATCGAGTGCTCCGTCACCGCAGCCTCCTCGAACGGAACGGTCTTCGAGCGATCCTTGCGCCCTTCGTTGTAATAGAGGTTGCGCAGGATGGTGAAGATCCAAGCCTTGAAGTTGGTCCCCGGACAAAACTGATGCGCGGCGGCCAGGGCCCGCACCGCAGCATCGTGGACGAGGTCGTCGGCCAGCTCGCGGTCGCGCGTGAGCGAGCGGGCAAACGCGCGCAGATGCGGTATGCACTCGACAAGGGCCCTACGGAATTCCGGCGACGGGTCGCTGCGAATCGTCTCGCCCATTGGCTCTCTCGATGATCGTTGACGGGGGCCTGGCCGCCAAGTGATGCCCGGAGCGCGGCCCGGCGCTCACTTGCTCGTTTTTTCTCGCAGCTTCTCGATCAGCTCGAGAAACTCTTTCGGCAGCGGTTCGCTGATCACGTCCGAATAGAGCTGATTGAGCTGCCTGTCGAACCAACGCTCAACGGCGACGTCCCGCTGCTCGCCCGTCTTTTTCTTGCTCTTGGTCATCCGGTTTTTTTGTTGGTGGGGATCGGCGCTCGATGCATCCGCGGCGTCCCCGTCCCGAGGCAGCAGTTCCGCATTCCCCCGCGCCCCCGGAAACTTCCTCTCTGCACCTGCCATCTCGACCCTTCGAAACTATACTATTCTCTGTCGTTCCACCCGAGCCGGCCATCCGCCGCCCGATTCGGACAGCAGGATATCAGCCACCACGCGGCAAAATCCAAAATCATGGAACCCGCGGACCGCCTTTGTGTTCCATATAAAAGCCGGAAAAGATTGGCGTTCTGCATTCGTCCCAAATTGGGGAAGTACTTATCGGGGAAGACATGGGCGACATCAGCGACGAAATCACGAAGCGCCTGCCATATCTGCGGCGCTATGCCAGGGCCCTGACGGGTTCGCAGCAGCGCGGCGACCGCTATATCCGTCTTTGCCTCGAGGTGCTGCTGAAGGAACCGCACCGCATCTCTGCGGACGGCAATGTCCGGCAGCAGCTCTATGGCCTCTTCCACGAGCTTTGGCAGCCCATCGCCGGCGGCGACCGCGACAGCACGGTCGTTGACCTGATTCCCAGAACCAGCGGGCCGTCAGTGGAGGCCCGACTCGAAGCGCTCACGCCGCGCGAGCGCCAGATTCTCCTGCTCACCTCCCTCGAGGGCTTCTCCATCGAGGACGCCGCCGGGATCCTCCAGCTGCCGGCCGATGACACCCGAAAGCTGCTGGCAAGGGCCTGGGATGCCGTCAACCGACAGCTCGCCACCACCGTTCTCGTGATCGAGGATGAGCCGATCATCGCCCTCGACATCGCCGGCATCGTCCGCGACCTCGGCCACACCGTGGTCGGCATCGCCGCCAGCCAATCGGAGGCGATTGCCATCGCCCGCGCGCAGCGGCCCGGCTTGGTCCTCGCCGATATCCACCTCGGCGACGGCGGCTCCGGCCTGAACGCCGTCAACGAGATCCTGCGATCGATCGACGTGCCTGTGATCTTCGTCACCGCCTATCCGGAGCGGCTGCTCACCGGGGAGCGTCCGGAGCCCACTTATCTCGTCACCAAACCGTTCGAGCCGGACACGTTGAAGGCGACGATCTTCCAGGCGCTGTCGCTGGCGCCCGCCGCCGACGTAGAGGCTCAGGCGCGCTGAACTCCTTCGCCTGCGATTGCCAGGACGATGGCGCAGGTCCTATGAACGCATATGCAGTTCGGACTTCGAGACGCCGTGTGGCGATGGATCGATCCGCTCGGGCATCGCCTGATGCTGTTGTTCGCGGTCCTCGCCCTGCCGCCGACATTGGTGAGCATCGTCGCCTCGGTCGGGGCCTACGGCGAGATGCTCGCGCGCGTCCGCGAGAATACCGAGCATTTCGCCGTTCTCGCCTCGAGCTATGAACGGACGCTGATCGACCAGTCCGAGAATCTGCTCGACAAGGTCGCGGCAGAGACGGTGGTCTGGCCCAACCAAGCGCAGACCGAGCAATGCAGTCGCGTGCTGCGCTCGGCGATCGAGCCGTATCCGATCTATGCCGCGCTGATCCTGTTCGCGCCCGACGGCACCGTGCTGTGCAGCAACAATGCCAGCTATACGAATGTCAACGTCGCCGACCGCGACTGGTTCCAGGAAGTCCTCCGAAGTGGGACGATGTTCCTGAGCGATCGCGTTTTCGTGCGCGGTCCGAATGTGCCGGCCATCGTGCTGGCGCGACCAGTGCCGGATCCGCAAGGGGAGGTCGGCAGCGTTCTCGCGATCAGCATCGATCTGGCGGAACTGCAGCCGTTCGAGCGCTTCCGCGGGCTGCCCCGCGGCGGCGCCATCTATCTGCTGGACCGCAACGGCACCGTCCTGACCGGACTCGAGCATCCGACCGAAACCGGCAACGGCGGCATGCCGGCGTTGCCGATCACGCCGATCATCGACGGGCAGACGCTGGTCACCATCGATGCGGAAGGCCGCGACGGCCTGGAGCGGATCTATGCCGTCGCGCCGATGCGCCGCGGCGCTCTGTTCATCCTCGTCGGCCTGCCGCGATCCCAGATCATCGGCTGGTTCGACAAGGACCTGCCGATCCAGCTGCTCGGCATCGCCGCGATGTGGGCGGCCGGCCTGCTCGCGGCGTGGCTCGGCACGCGCGTCGTCGTCACGCGATGGACCAGGCGCCTCACCGACACGGCAAAGGCCATGAGCCAGGGCGATCTCTCCGCGCGCGCGGATCTGACCGGCGCGCCCGTGGAGATCCGCCGCTTCGGCGAGACGCTGGGGGAGATGGCGACGCGTCTCGAGACGCGGCGCCGGGAACTGCAGGAGGCGCTGGAGGAGAAGGACACGCTGCTGCGAGAGATCCATCACCGCGTGAAGAACAACCTGCAGACGGTCATCAGCCTGCTCAACCTGCAGACGAAGGGCATCCGCCACGACACCGCGCGGATCGCACTGCAGCAGCTGAAGATGCGCATCCAGACTCTCGGTCTCGTCCACCGTCATCTCTATGAAAGCGAGGGACTGAAGACGGTGGATCTGCGCACGTTTCTCGGCGAGCTGTGCCGGCTGCTGCAGGACGGCTCGGGCGTCTCCTTCTGGCAGGTTCGCTGCGCACTCGATATCGCCGCCGTGAACTTCCAGATCGAGCGCGCGGTCCCGCTGGCCCTTCTGGTGACGGAGCTGGTCACCAACTCCTTCAAGCACGCCTTTCCCGACGGACGCACCGGCACGATCCAAGTTCGACTCGCCTTGGAGGACGGCATCGCCAATCTGTCGGTGGCCGATGATGGTATCGGAACCTCGGCGGGAGACGCGGGCGACGGCTCCGGCCAGAGGTCCGGCCTCGGCCTAACGCTGACCGAGGCGCTGGCGCGCCAGCTGGGAGGTTCGCTGACCGTGTCGGGCCCGCCGGGAACGACGACGACGTTGACCTTTCCTCTCGATCCGTCGAAGGAGGCGCCGCCCGGCGAGTTGTTCGATGTCGCCGTCGCCGACAGCGCCGGCGGGGAGTCGGGCGCGTCGCCCGCCATCGGCTCCGGCTGAGCGACGGAACTTTTCCCTACGGGGCACGTTGATACGGCCGAGGCGCACGCTTCGATCCTTGTGAAGCCGCGACCGGTGCCCACACACGGGCGCCGGAGTCGAATGCCCAATTCCACTGCAGACGAGGACCCAACCATGCTCTACTGGGCGCTCATCTTTCTGGTCGTGGCCATTGTCGCGGGCGTTCTCGGATTCGGCGGCATCGCGTCCGCCGCGACGGGAATCGCAAAGATTTTATTCTTCATCTTCCTCATCGTCTTCCTGGTGATGACGGTGACGAGCCTGGTCGGCGGCTGAGCCGTCGCCCGTCCCTGTCGACACAGGCCCTGACATGCGCGCGCAACGGTATTCCAAGGAGCCTCCAGCCGGGCCCCGCGTCGCCCGCGCCGCGGCGTCGGCACTGGCGCTGCTGGTCGGGCTCGTCCTCCTTCCCGTCGTCGCCCATGCAAGCAGCGAGACGCAGGAACTCCGTTGCCTCGCGCTGACCATATATCACGAGGCGCGCGGCGAATCCGAAGCCGGCAGGCTCGCCGTCGGCCACGTCGTCATGAACCGGACGCGTAACAGCAACTTCCCCGCCGGAGTCTGCGACGTCGTGCAGCAAGGCGGCGAGCGGCTTCATCAATGCCAGTTCTCCTGGTGGTGCGACGGCCGCAGCGACGAGCCGCGCGATCTGCAAGCGCTGCGCGAAAGCCTGACGCTCGCGCAAGCAATCTATCGCGGCTGCACTGCGGACCCGACGCACGGAGCGCTGTGGTTCCATACGACCGCGGTGAAGCCGAGCTGGTCGACATCGTCCGGTCCCGGCCAGCGGATCGGCCAGCACGTGTTCTATCGCGGCGAGTCCGATGGCGGACGGATCGAACGGGCCTCCGTCGCCGGTCCTCGCGAGCACGAGCGCCAGGTCGGCGGCTCGCCTTGTCTGCAGCACCCGCGGGACCGCTCGCGCAGCCTTGTCGCCTCCGGCTGATGGGAAGGTCGCGCAGCAAACACTCCCGGCGTGGGCGGACATGCCGCCCACGCCGGGGAGGCAACCCTGGCGACTTAGGCAGCGGGCCTGGACACGCCGGCGATGGCTGCCCGCGTCTCGCGGTCCCGTCCCGAGGTCGCGAGATCGCCAAGCGAGACGATGCCGACGAGCCGTTTGTCGCGGTTCACCACGGGCAAGCGCCGCATCTGCAGATCCGCCATGTTGCGCGCCAGATCGTCGGTCGATTCATCCTCATAGACATATTTGACGCCGTCCGACATGACGCTGCGGACGGTACACTGATCGGGCGCCAGTCCCGGCGCGACGGCCCGCAGCAAGATGTCGCGGTCGGTGATCATACCGACGAGGCGATCGTTCTCTGCCACCGGCAGAGCGCCGGCATCGATCTTCGCCATGATCTTGGCCGCCTGTTGAACGGTGTCGGCGGGTGATGTGGTCTGTACGTCGGACGTCATGATGTCCTTGATCTTCATGGCTCTGCTCCATTTGACTTGGACTGTCGATCACATGCGAGGTTGCCGACCGCACCGCTCGCCGCGGCCGCCGGTTCCTGCGCCTTTCGAGGTCCAACGTGAAGGTGCGTTCGAGGTTCCCCGCCGGATCTCGGCGGTCGGCATCTCAACTTGCGCGCCGCAGACTCGTCGGGCGCGGTCCCGGTTCTCCAGGTTCCCATCCAATCGTGCGCCCCCGCGGATCGGCCAGGTAAGCATTCTCGTCATGCATCAGAGCGCCGGCCGGCAGGGCGTCCCACAGGGGGCCGAGGATCCGCCGGATGCGCTCGACATAGAAATCGGGCAGCGTCCGGCTCTCGCCGTCGAAGAAGCGGCGGACGCCGGAGTCGCTATCCAGGAGCGCGCGAACCCGGGCCTGGAACTTCGCGCGCTTGGACGAGGTGGCGCGCACTAGATTGAGCGATTTCGTCACCATGCCGCGATTAACGGCAAGGCGGCGCCATACCCGCGCGCCGCTCATGCCGTAGCGCGTCACGTCGACCGCCAGATCGTAGAACTCCGCCCAGCCGTAGTTCAGCGGCCGCACGTTCATCGCATGGTTGCCGTCGAGGAGAAAGAACGGGAAGGGCAGGACGCGACCGGCCCGCTGCAGCTCGAGATTGAGCGGCGCGGCACGGCCATAGGCGGTAAGCAGCGAGAAGGCCGGGTAGGCACCCGGCGCCAACTCGAAGAACCGCTTGGTCAGCTCGAACGGTTCGCGTCCGGCATCGCTGTCCAGGCCGAGCACGAAGTTCGTCTGCACGAAGGGGATGTGGCGCAGGATCATGTTGACGTGATCGGCGACCTGGCGGACCTTTTCCATCCCGACGTTGCGGCCGGTCCTGGATTTGTTGCCCAGCTCGAACCACGACTCGATGCCCGGCAGGATCGCAACGAAGCCGTTGGCCTGCAGCCGCTTGAGATGCGGCTCCGACAACAGCGACAGGCTGCTCTCGGCGACGAAGCGGATGCGACCTGGAGGAGCCGCCTCCTCGATCGCCGACATGTAGTCGTCGAAGCGGACGCCGAAATTCGGATCGTGCCAGCCGACGACCGGCCGCCGCAGCCTGCCGAGCAGGAAGCGCAGATCCTCGCGGATCTGATCGAAGGCGAGCGGCTGGTAGTCGACGACGGAATCGATGCAGAAGCTGCAAGTATAGGGGCACCCCATGCTGCCGATCATGGGAACCGCCTTGAAGGTCGGCGCCTTGGCGATCGTCTGCGCAATGAATTTCCAGCGCGCCGCCACGCCGGGCAGCGCCGCCGGCTGGCGCGCCGCGCTCAGGCAGCGGCCCAGCGGCCGATGCGGCGCCCGCTCGCGCAGCACGTCGTCGATGGTCGTCTTATCGGTGAAGCCGAGTACGTAGTCGAAGTAGAGCGCCGCGTCTTCGGGATAGCACCGGGCATGCGGACCGCCCAGCACCGTGACGGCGCCGCGCTGCCGATAGAGATTGCTGACGGCATAGGCGGTCTGCGCCGAGCGGCTGAAGGCACCGACGAACAGCACATCGGTCTCCTCGCGAAGCTCCAGCGTCAGGTCCTCGAATCCGGTGTAGCAGACATAGCGGACCTCGTGACCGAGCTCCTCGCACCAGCTGGCGACGATCTGCGGCATGATGCTCGCGAGGTTGGCGCTCATCAGGCGCGCGTACAGGCTCTTCGACGGCCCTTTGCTGACGAGATCGAGGACGGTGACCCGCAAGCGCTTCATGGAGGTTCCGCGTTGAGCAAGGGGTTGCCCGGTTGTTCTAGCGCAGCGGGTAACATCGATGGGCCCGGGAGATCTCGAAGCGAGGCCTGGGTGTGCCGTCGCCTTCGCCGCGGCGCCGCTCACCTGGGGCGCATCAGTTCGGTCCGGTCGAGAATCAGGCTTGGCCGCGGCTAGATACGGAAGATCGGCCGCTATCAATACACGCCTACACGGCTTCCTCAGCGGGCGCTAGCGTGGACAGGCCCCTAATCTCGCTGCCACAGAATAGTCACGGGCGGACCGATGCCTTTCGACGCAGCGCTTTGACTGCCACGCGATCCCTGCGGAAAGCGGCCTGCTCCGCGAGAACCTCCGGCGTCATCTGGCGCCCGCGAACGCCATCACCCGAGCTGCCGGGCGACTTCGCGCAGCGCTGCGTCGGTCGCTGCCAGTGCCTGGTCGATATCGGCCTCGGTGTGAGCGGCTGACAGGAACATCGTGTGGGTCGCGTGCAGGTAGACACCGCGCTTCAGCGCCTCGGTGCAGAACAGCCAGCCCTTCCTGCGCTCGGGATCGTCGTCGAACAGGACGAGCGGCATCTGCGGCGGGCCGCTCTGGCGCAGGCGGACGCCGTGCGCCGCCGCCTGACGGGCGAGGCCCTGGCGCAGCCGCTCGCCCATCCGCCGCATCTGTCCGATGGCGTCGGTGGCGCGCAGCTTGCCGAGGGTGGCGATGGCGGCGGCCATGGGCACCGCCTCGGTCCAGAACGATCCCGTGACGAACACGCCCGACGCGCCCTCGCGGAAGCGGTCGTTGCCGGTGACGGCCGCCAGCGGATAGCCGTTGGCGATGGCCTTGCTCCAGGCTGCAAGGTCCGGCCGCACGCCGACCAGCTCCCAGCTGCCGCCGAGATGCAGGCGGAAGCCGGCGCGCACATCGTCGACGATCAGCGCAGCGCCGGTCTCGTCGCAGAGGACGCGCGCCGCGCGGGCGAACTCCGGCGTCGGCAGCTCGTGATCGCCGCCAATGTCGTGCTTGAAGCCGGAGACGATGATGCCCGCCAGATCGCCCCGCGCCTCGTCGACGGCGCGCGACAGGCTCGACGGGTCGTTGTAGTCGTAGGGCAAGACATGCACCCGGTCCTCCGCCGTGGAGCCGGCCGGGAACGGGTTGCACCAGGGAACGGCGCCGTGATAGGCGCCGCGGCCCACCAATACCTTGCGGCGGCCGGTCGCGGCGCGGGCGATCATGACGCAAGCCGTCGTCGCGTCCGTGCCGTTCTTCTGGAACATCGCCCAGTCGGCGTGCGGGACGATCTCGACCATGAGCTCGGCCAGCTCGACGGCGCGCTCGGTCGGGCCGTTGAAGCCGCTGCCCTGGCGGCGCTGCGCCGCCGCCGCGGCCTCGACGTCGGGGTCGCCATAGCCCAGCACCATCGGGCCCCAGGCACAGATAAAGTCGATATATTCATGCCCGTCGACATCCCACAGCCGGCAACCCTCGCCACGGGCGAAGAACTGGGGATAGCCGGCGGGCAGCCGCGCGGCGTTCTGATGCCCCCACAGGCCGCCGGGAATGACCCGCCGCGCCCGCGCCCGCAGCGCCGCATCGGCCGGCCCGGCCGCCGCCTGCGAGTCCGTGTCGAATGTCTTCAACATGCCGGATATATCCGTCATCGCGACTCTCCGGTCAACGTGGCGGCCGCAGCCCGCGGAACGATCAGGGCATCGAGGACGAATGCGCCCTGCCCCTGCGGCAGGACGAGGACCGGGTTGAGGTCGATCGAATCGATCTCCTCCGCATGCGCGGCCGCGAACGCCGACAGCCCGACGAGGGCATCCGCCAGGGCCTCGATGTCGACGCGCGGCCGGCCGCGGGCGCCCTCGAGGATCGCCCGGCCACGGATTTCGCCGATCATGGCCAGCGCCTCGCTCCTGTCGATCGGCGCAACGCGCAGGGCGACGTCGACAAGGGCCTCGACGAAGATGCCGCCGAGTCCGAACAGCACGACCGGGCCGAAGACCGGATCGCGCTGCACGCCGAGGATGGTCTCGACACCGTCCTCCAGATGGGGTGCCACGAGGACGCCGTCGATGCGCGCGACGGGCGCCCGCGCGGCGGCGCGGCGCATCAGCTCCGCGAACCCATCGCCGACGGCAGCGGCATCCCGCAGACCGAGCAGCACGCCGCCGACCTCCGTCTTGTGCGGGATGTCGGGCGAGGCGAGCTTGAGGACCACCGGCCGGCCGAGGGCGCGAAAGGCCGCGACCGCCTCGTCCGCCGTCCGCGCCAGCCGCTCGTCGAGAACCGGCAGGCCCCACTCGGCGAGCAGGCGCTTCGCCACCTGCTCGCCCAGGGCGGCCGGAAGGGGGCGCTTCGGCCGCGGCGGTAGCGGCCTGTCGGCTGGCGGCTGCCGGAACCAGCGGCTAAAGCCGGCGAGCGCGGCGACGGCCGCGACGGCGCGCGAGGGGTCCTCGAACACGGGCACGCCATCGGACTCGTAGGCCGAGCGGAGCGCGTCCGGCAGCAGCGCCGACAGCACGAACAGGCCGTCCGGCCGCAGGCCGCGGAGATCGCGGACGGCGAGACGCAGCGGCTCGGCGATGGCGGGCGAGCCGGCGACGCTGGTGAAGAAGGCGATGACCGCGTCGTAACCGCCCTCGCGCAGTACGATCTCGAGGTTGCGCGCCACCAGCCCGATGTCGTTGAAGGGCTGCGCCGTCAAGTCGATCGGGTTGCGCGGCGAGGCGAAGGGCACCAGTTCCTTGAGCCGGCGCTGCGCCGCCTCGGGCATCGGCGTCACCTCAAGCCCTCGGTCGGCCGCCGCGTCGGCCATCAGTGCGCCGACGCCGCCGGAGATGGTGATCAGCCCCAGCCGGTTGGAGGCCGGATAGAGGCCATGGCTGGCGGCATAGGCGACATCGACCATTTCCTCCGCCGTGGCGGCGCGATAAGCGCCATATTGCCGCAGCACCGCGTCATAGACAGCATCGGCGCCGGCCAGCGACGCGGTGTGCGAGCGGATTGCATCGGCACCGACCGCGGAGCGGCCGACCTTCATGAACACCACAGGCTTGCGTTGCGCCTGCGCCACCCTCAGCGCCTCGATGAAGCGGCCGGCATCCTTCACGCCCTCGGTATAGGCGAGGATGACGTCGGTGCCCGGATCCTCGGCGACCCAGCGCAGGCACTCGGCCACGTCCACGTCGGCCTCGTTGCCGGTCGCGATCCAGTAGCGCATGCCGAGGCCGCGGGCGGCAGCGGCGAAGAAGAGGTGGCTGCCGAAGGCGCCGCTCTGGCTGACGATCGACAGGCGGCCGGACTGTGGCAGGCCGCGGTCGAGCGTGGTCGTGAAGGTAGGGTAGACACCGTTCTCGGTGCCGAAGAGGCCGAGGCAGTTGGGGCCAAGCACGCGCATGCCGGTCTCGCGCGCGATGGCGGCGATGCGCTCCTGCAGCCGGGCACCCGCGGCGCCGGTCTCGGCGAAGCCGGCGGTGAAAATGACGGCGGCGCCGACGCCGCAAGCGGCGCAGTCCGCTATCGTTTCGACCGCCTGCTCCGCCGCCACGGCGATGACTGCGAGGTCCACCGGGCCGGGTACCGCGCCGATGGCGGCGAAGGCGGGCAGCCCCTGGACCGTCCGGCGCTTCGGGTTGACGGGATAGATGGGCCCCTGGAACCCCGCCGCTCGCAGATAGGCAAGCGGCCGGCCGCCGATGCGCGACGGCTCCTCGGAGGCGCCGATGACGGCGATCGACTCCGGCCGCAACAGCTTGCCGAGGCCGCGCCGCGGCGGCGGCCGGTCGGCGGCGCTCATGCCCTCACCGGCAGGCCGGCTGGCGTTTCGCCAGGTTCCGGCGCACCTCGGCATAGCCGGGATGGTCAGGATCCATGACGATCCAGTAGCGGCGCAGGGCGTCCTCGAACTTGGCCGTGGGATAGAGCTGCAGCAGGTGGGCGTTGACGATGAAGAGGCCGCATTCGAGGTTGCGGTAGGCGTCGTGGATCGTGCGCGTACCGTCGCCATAGGCGGCGCCGCGCATATACTCCGCCGTCGCCTTCGCCTTGTCGGCCGCCCAGTCGAAGCGGCAGACGCCGGCGGCGTCGTAGCTGTCGATATCCTGGTAGGAGAGCTGCAGCAGGCCTTCGCTGCGCACCTGCTGGCCGGTGATGGGATCGATGGGGTTCACAACCCCGTCGAGCTCGGTCTCCAGGGTGATGTCGGTGCGCTGCCAGTCGCTCTCCGGCCCGGCGATGGCCCACAGCAGGTCGGCATAGAACTGCGCCTCGTCATCGATCGCGGCGAAGCCGGGGCAGAAGCTGGAGAGCCGCTCCGGCGCCAGCGCGAGGAGCTCGGGATACTTGCGGACCTCGGTGCGGAGGAAGGCATCGTAAGCAGGCGGCCAGCCGTGGAGGACCTGGGATTGCGGCGCGATGACCGCCGGCTGAACCGGGGTTGGGCTCGGCGCGGCCTCGCGCGGATGCGGCGCACAGGACGCCAGCAGGAGGGCGGCGGCGAGCAGCGGGCGGAACGACAGGGCGAAGTTCGAGATGACGGGTGCGGGCATCGACGGCCAACTGTTGCGGCGGCTTGCCCGAATGACACGGGCTGCCGAACATACGCCCATCGCCACCTTTCCCGGAAGTACCGCCCTTGCGGCGGCCAAGAAGGACACGCGCCATGCAGGAAGGTGCCTGGCAGAATCGTGAGCCGTTAACCAAAGAACGAGCGAACCCTCATCTTGTGAATCCATAGCGCCTTGCCATAGAGTCGTGGGCAAAGAATGATTTCCCAATCGTGTGGGATGACGAATGCAGTCTCTTCTTAGAACAGGTGTCGTGCTGGCGGTGCTCGCCGTCGCGGCGGCGCGGCCGGCCGTCGCCGACCCGCATTGCAATCCCGGCAGGTTCGCCGCTTGGTGCGCCGGCGGATCGATCGCCGGCACCTCGGCTGCCGCACCTTCGGCACATCGTCGGGAGAGCGCCGGCGGCAGCACGGCCGCCGAGGGTGCGAGCGGCGATTATCTGTTGTCGAAGACCAACAAGAGCCGTGCCGGCAAGCCTGCGACCGGCTCGTCGGCCAGGAGCGCGCAATCGTCGTCGCCCGCCGGCGGCTTCAATGCCGAACGTTCGATCGAGCATGCCGTGGGGGCGCACCTCGGCTATTGATGGCGGGACGCTCGCGCCCGACGCCCCGCTATCTCGACGCCGCGTCCCCGCGGAGCGAGACGCGCGCGGCGTTCCCGCGCAGCAGCGGTCCGAAGCGGACGAAGAGCCGGCGCAGGGTAGCAAGCGCGGCGACCGCGAGGCAGATCGCCAGGACGATGCAGGCCGGGCGAAGGCCCGCATCGAGCGACAGGTTGGCGGCCAACACGCGCGTCGAGGGCGCGCCGAGCTTCAGCCAGTAGTAGAGCGCTTCGCCGAGCGCGGTGCCGGCGGCGGCCAGGACGGCGAGGAGCGTCGGCGCCCACGCCGCCAGGCGGCCGCCGCTCGGGCCGAACCACAGCAGCGCGCGATAGCCCATCAGCCAGGCGAAGAGCCCGGCCATCACCCAGGGCTCGTCGACGTTCGCCTTCACCTGCATGAAGAAGTGCACGACGCCGAGCAGGGCCGCGACGTAGACCAGCCGGTGCAGCCGCCGCCACCGCCTGCCGCCGAGACGGCGGACCATGCCGTTGGTCGAGGTGGCGGCCATTGCCACCAGGATCAGCAGGGCGGCGAACCCGATCGTCAGATAGATCCGCAGCACGATCTCGGTCGCGACCTTGCCGAGATCGAAGGCCTCATCGGCGGCGTAGAGCGTCAGATGCGCGGCGGCGTAGACGAAGGCGGCGACGCCGACCATGCGGCGCACCTGCATCAGGCGCGGCCATTGCAGGAGGCTGCGGCTGGGCGTGACGGCGAGCGAGATCAGGACGAGCTTCAGCGTCCAGTTGCCGAGCTGGTGCACCGCCTCGTTGAGCGGGCGCGGGCCGAGGCTGCCGCCAAGATAGCGGGCCGCGATCACAGCCGCAGGAATGAACAGCAGGAGGAAGACCGCGAGCTTGAAGGGCGAGACGCGGCCCGCGGAATCATGCCATGGCATTCAGGGGATGCTCCGGTCGGAACCGGTGCGGGGCGATCGGATCTCGGGCATCGGTGTCCGGAGGTGATTGGAGATCGTGAGCCTGACCTATGATCGCGCCGGCCAGCGGACAAGTCACACTGCCGTGATCCGACGAAACGCTTCTTACGGGCGGCCGGGGATTGGCTGGGCGCCGTAGCGGCGATCCCACTCGCCCTGCACCTGCTGCAGGACTCGCATGGCCGGGAGGACGGAGGGGCCGGCGGCGCGCGGCTGGCGGCCTTCCCGCACGGCGTCAAGGAAATCGAACACGACGCGGGCGCAGTTGTCCTGCTCGGACTCGATCGGGACGGTGCCGGACTCGGTGCGCAGCGTGCCGGCGAGGATGTCGTAGAGATAGGTCTCGCGGTCGGTGACGATCAGCTTGTCGTAGAGGCGCCAGGCGGCGTGGTAGGAGCCGTGGACCAGCAGAGTCTGGTCGGCCTCGGTCTCGACGACGACGATGCATTCCATCGGGATGCCGGTGGTCTCGTGCAGCGGACCCATGTGGCTCTGCACGCGGCGGATCGGCGCGCCGTCAAACAGATACAGGCCGAGGTCGACGAAGTGGCAGAAATGGTGCCAGAGTATGTTGTCGATCCAGCTGCGGCGGTAGCCGGTGGCGCCGATGTTGACAAGGCGCTTGATGAAGAAGCGGCCGGCGATGTGGCGGATCGTCTCCTCGCCGGCGGCGATGCCGGTGCGCAAGACCTCGCGCTCGCGGCGGAAGCGCATGGGATGGCAGAGGCCGTAGACCTTGCCGCTCTTCTCCCCGGCGGCGACGACGCGCTCGGCGCCGGCGAGGCTGAGGGCGATCGGGATCTCGATCAGCGTGTGCTTGCCGGCCTCGAGGCAGCTGATCGCCTGCGCCTCGTGCAGCTCGCTCGGGCTGGCGACGATGACGATGTCGACGGCGGGATCGGCCAGGGCGTCGTCGAGGGACGTCGTCCATTTGCGGTAGCCGAAGCGTTCGGCGAATTCCTTGGCGGCCTCCGGGCGGCGGCCGACGAGGGTGTGCAGCACGGCACCGGTCTTCCGCAGCGCCTCCGAGTGCCACACGCCCATCATGCCGTAGCCGATCATGGCGATGTTCATCGGCCTCCTCCTTCCCTATTGGCCTGCGCTACAGATATTCTCCTGGAGACCGCCGTGGTTCCTCGGGGAAGATTGACCACAAAGTCACGAAGAGCACAAAGAACACGAAGAAGATGGCGCTTCGCGCCCGACGGAGAGACCCTTTGCGTTCTTCGTGTCCTTTATGGCTTGTAGTGAACTACGACCCGCTCAGCCCTTGAATTTGGCGACGGGGACGCCGGGGACATCGACATCGAGGGCGAAAAGGGAGCCGGAGAGGGGGCTGGCGGCGAGCTTTCCGGGCGGGAGGTTGTGGCGCAGCGAGGTGAGGAAGATGGTCTTCATCTCCAGGCCGCCGAAGCAGGGCATGGTGGGTGCGGCGCAGGGCAGCGGGATCTGCCGGTCGAGGCGGCCGTCCGGCGCCCATCGGTTGAGCACGCCGGCGGAGATGCCGGCGCTCCAGTAATAGCCCTCCATGTCGGCGGCGGCGCCGTCCGGGCGACCGACCGCCTCGGTGGGGCGGGCGATCGTGCGCTTGTTGGCGATCGTGCCGGCCTCGGGGTCGTAGTCGTAGGCGTAGATCGCCGGCGCGCGCGAATCCGAGTGGAACATGGTGCCGCCGTCGGCGCTCCAGGCAAGGCCGTTGGAGACGATGAGGCCGCGGACCATGGGATGGCACGAACCGTCCGGATCGAGGCGGTAGAGCGTGCCGAGCGGTCGGCTGAAGGTCTCCTCGTCCATGGTGCCGGCCCAGAAACGGCCGTCAGGCGCGACCTTGCCGTCGTTGAAGCGCACGCCCGGCTTGTCCGGCTCTGGATCGACGAAAGGATCCAGCCGGCCGCTGACGAAATCGAACAGGCGGAAGCCGCGGCGCAGCGCGACCACGGCACCGCCGCCCTCGCGCAGGCCGAAAGAACCGATCGGCTCCGGCATCGGCCAGCTGCGCAGCGCGCCGGTCGCGACGTCCAGGCGATGCAGGGCCGGGGCGTAGATGTCGACCCAGTAGAGCGCCTGCTCCTCGGCCGACCACACCGGCGACTCCCCCAGTACGGCCCGAGCCTCCAGCACGCACCTGACCTCGGTCATCGCACCTCCGCGGTTCGTGCCTTAGCATACCGAGACCGGCGCGCCCGCGCTACGCCGCCCCGCCGCGGGAACCCCGGCAGCCGCCCGGCGGTTTCTCCTGGGGCGGACGAAACTCCCGGAGCATGCCGTGCACTACATGGCGTTGGCCTGCGACTATGACGGGACGCTGGCGACGGACGGCCACGTCGAGGCGGCAACGCTGGCGGCGCTGGATCGACTGCAGGCGTCCGGCCGCAAGTTGATCCTGGTGACCGGCCGCCAACTCGAAGACCTCGCGCAAGCGTTTCCGGAGTACGTCCGCTTCGACCGGGTCGTCGCCGAGAACGGCGCCCTGCTCTGCCGCCCGGCGGAGAAGGACGCGACGCCGCTGGCGGAGCCGCCGCCGGACGGCTTCGTCGACGCGCTGCGGCGCCGGCAGGTGACGCCGCTCTCGGTCGGGCGGGCCATCGTTGCAACCTGGCAGCCGAACGAGGCGGCCGTGCTGGACGCCATCCGCGATCTCGGCCTCGAGCTGCAGATCGTCTTCAACAAGGGCGCGGTCATGGTGCTGCCCTCCGGCGTCAACAAGGCGACCGGGCTGGAAGCGGCGCTGGCCGAGCTCGGCTTCTCGCCGCACAACGTCGCCGGCATCGGCGACGCCGAGAACGACCACGCCTTCCTGCGGCTGTGCGGCTGCAGCGCCGCCGTGGCCAACGCGCTGGACGCGATCAAGGAGACAGCCGACGTCGCCACGGCCGGGGCGCGCGGCGCCGGCGTCATCGAGCTGGTCGAGCATATGCTGCAGGACGACCTTGCGGGAATCGATCGGCTGGCGCAGCGGCATCGCGTGCCGCTCGGCGAGGACGCGGAGGGCCACCCCCTCCACCTGCCGATGCGCGACACCAATGTCCTGCTGACCGGCACCTCGGGCGGCGGCAAGTCGACGCTGACCGCCGGCCTGCTGGAGCGGCTGATCGCGCAGGGCTATCAATTCTGCGTCGTCGATCCGGAGGGCGACTACGAGGGATTCGAGGGCGCGCTGGGGATCGGCGACAGCGGCCTCGCGCCGGACGCGGGCAAGGTGCTGGAGCTGCTGGAGCGGCCGCAGCAATCCGTCATCGTCAACCTGCTGGGCATCAAGCTGGCCGACCGGCCGCGCTTCTTCGCCGAGCTGCTGCCGAGCCTGCAGCAGCTCCGCGTGCGCACGGCGCGGCCGCACTGGATCGTCGTCGACGAGGCGCACCACATGCTGCCGCCGGACTGGCAGCGGACAGGCGACGCGGCGGCGCCCTGGACCGGCAGTTTCCTGATCACGGTGCATCCGGACAAGATGGCGCCGGCGGCGCTGAAGGCCGTGGACACGCTGATCGTGCTGGGACGGGCGGTCGAGGACAGCGTGGCCGGCTTTCGGCAACAGACGGGCTGGCCGGCACCGGCGGCGCTGCCCACGCCGGAAAGCGGCGAGGCACTGCTGTTCCGGCAGGACGCAGCGGCGCCCCGACGCTTTCGCGTCGTGCCGCCGAAGGGCGAGCGCCAGCGCCATGTGCGCAAATATGCGGAAGGCAAGCTCGGCGACGACAAGAGCTTCTACTTCCGCGGGCCGGACCTCCGGCTCAACCTGCGCGCGCACAATCTCGAGCTGTTCCTGCAGATCGGCGACGGGGTGGACGACGAGACCTGGCTGCATCACCTGCGGGCCGGCGACTATTCGCGCTGGCTGCGCGAGTCGATCAAGGACGCGGAACTGGCCGACGCCGTCGCCGCCACCGAGGCCCGGCAGGACCTTCCACCAGCCGAAAGCCGCCGCCGCATCCGCGAGGCGATCGAAAAGCGCTATACAGGTGCGGCGTGAGTCTGTTCTCCTGTCCGCCCGAGGCAGGGAGGGGGACGCTGCGGTGATCGATGGTCGCGAGACGGCGCCGGCATCCGGCGCGACGAGCTACCGGCCGAAGAACCGGCGCCGGATCCTCTGCGCCTTTCCGGCCTATGCGCCCTCGTTCGGCACCTTCCAGCATGCCTACAAACTGTTCCCGGACGTCAGCGCCTTCATGCCGCCACAGGGGCTGCTGCTGATCGCCGCCTACCTCCCGCCGGAGTGGGAGGTGCGCTTCATCGACGAAAACCGGCAGCCGGCCGGCGACGGCGACCTCGACTGGGCCGACGCGGTGCTGATGAGCGGCATGCACGTGCAGCGCCGCTTCATCGACGACCTCAACGCGCGGGCGCACCGGCGCGGCAAGGTGACTGTTCTGGGCGGTCCCTCGGTCTCGGCTTGCCCGGAGCACTATCCGGAGGTCGACATCCTGCATCTCGGCGAGCTCGGCGACGGGACCGACGCCCTGATCGCCCATCTCGACGCGCATACCGCGCGGCCGCCGCGGCAGCTCGTCTTCGCCACCGACGCGCGGACGCCGCTGACCGCCTTCCCCGTGCCGGCCTACGACCTGCTCGATATGCGGAACTACTTCCTCGGCTCGATCCAGTTCTCCTCGGGCTGCCCCTATCTGTGCGAGTTCTGCGACATCCCCGCGCTCTACGGCCGCAACCCGCGGCTCAAGGGGCCGGAACAGATCTGCCGCGAGCTGGACGCGATCGTCGCCCGCGGCGCGCGCGGCGCCGTCTATTTCGTCGACGACAACTTCATCGCCAACAAGGGCGCCGCGCTCCAACTGTTGCCGCGGCTCATCCGCTGGCAGGAGGAGAACAGCTTTCCGTTGCGCTTCTCCTGCGAGGCGACCCTCAACATCGCGCAGGCGCCGGAGCTGCTGGCGATGATGCGCGAGGCGCAGTTCGCCACGATCTTCGTCGGCATCGAGACGCCGGAGGAAGGCGCCTTGATGGCGATGAAGAAGAAGCAGAACCTGCGCCTGCCGATCCTCGATGCGGTGGACACCCTGAACCGGCAGGGCATGGAGGTCGTCTCCGGCATCATCATGGGACTCGACACCGACACGCCGCGCACCGGCCGTAGCATCCTCGCCTTCGTCGAAGCGTCGCAGATTCCGCTCCTGACCATCAACCTGATCTACGCCCTGCCGAAGACGCCGCTCTACGAGCGGCTGCGGAAGGCCGGCCGGCTGCTGGCGCCGGAGGCGGCGGCGCGCCGCGTCTCCAACGTCAAGTTCCTGCTGCCCTATGACGAGGTGGTGGGCATGTGGCTGGAGACGATCAGGGCCGCCTATGCGCCGGACGCCCTGTTCCGGCGGTTCCGCCACCAGACCGAACACACCTTTCCCAACCGCAAGCTGCGGCGGCCGAAGGCGAGCGCGGCGCTGGTCCGCTACGGCCTGTCGGTGTTCGGCCGCGTGCTCTGGCATTGCGGCCTGACGGCGCCGTGGCGACAGGAGTTTTGGGACCTATGCTGGCCGCTCTTGCGCCAAGGACGTATCGACGAGGTGATCCACATCGGCGTCGTCGCCCACCACCTGCTGACTTTCATGCGCGACATCGAAGACGGCCGCTGGGAGGCCTGCTTCTATGCCGACACGGGTCGCGCGGCGGTTCCTGTCGACCTGCCGGTGCGCCGGGCTTCCTGATCGCCTAAGGGAACTGCGGCGGGGCCGTGCATTAGTTTGACTTGACCGGTCGGCAAGAATTTCTCGCTTGTCGGGCCGGCAACTGCGACCCTATATCCACACACGGCGCCGATTTGAGCATCAGCTTGCGGGCGCTTGACAAATGCAGCTAAAGCGACGCCAGGCCGGACGTCATCGTCGGCGGCCGAATCCTCTCCCGGGCATCGCAGGGCTGCCGAGGAGCGACCGATGGACGCGACATCGAGCCTGTCCCTGCGACGCGGGATTTCGCCGCCGGCCTTGCCGGGCGGAATGTTCTCCGGAGGCCAGTTCACCTCCCTTGCTGCGCCTCCCAACCTGGACGGGGCCGGCGCGGACCGGTGCCCGCAACACCGGACCGGCTGCCCGGCACCGGCCGACCCGGCCGGGCCGATGCGCCGGCCCCGTCCTCTTTTCATTGCCTGACCCGGAGACACATCGATGTTGGAGCACACGGCGTTCATCATCGAAGCGGAAGATTTCGCGGCCGGCATCGTCGTGCAGGAGCGCGGCGGGTTCCGCTTCTATGCCGCCGATCACCGGCTGCGGCCGCTCGAGGGCCAAGTCTTCTCCAATACGCGCGCGGCGGAGCGCGCCGTCGCGCGGCTTGCCGCCGCGAAGACCGCGCCCGGCGTCACTCCGCTCACGGAGGCCGTCGGCTATAGCGGCCGACGGCCGGACGCCAGGAGCGACTCGATGGCGCCGCGCCAATCGCGATAGGCGGCGTCCCAATCCGCCGCGCGCGCCGGATCGGGCGCGACCACGTCCGGCGATCGGATGAGGACACCGAGCGCGTCGAGGTCCGGCCAGAGGCCGGCGCCGAGGCCGGCCATCAGCGCCGCGCCATAGGGCGTCATCGAATCGAAGGGCGCCACCGCCAGCGGCCGCTGCAGGACGTCGGCCTGCATCTGCATGAGATAGGCGGAGCGGGTGGGACCGCCATCGACTTTGAGAGCGGCCGGCCGGTGGCCGGACGCCGCGATCAGCTCGAGGATGGCGCGAATCTGGAAGCAGACCGCCTCCAGGCCGGCATGGCAGATATGCCCCGGCGCCGTCGCCTCGCTCATGCCGAGGAGGGCGGCGCGCGCATCCGGCCGCCACCAGGGCGCGGCCAGGCCCTGGAACGCCGGCACGAGCAGGACGCCGCCGCTCGACCCGGCCTGCCGAGCCTGCTCGGCGACGCCGGCGCCGCCCCCGGCGATCGCCAGCCGCGCTGCCAGCCATTCCAGCGCCGCGCCGGCCGACATGACGAACCCCTCGATCGCGTAGCAGGGCCGGTCGAGATGCCATGCGACCGTCCGCAGCAGCCCTTCGGCCACCGGCGCATCCGCCCGCGGCCCGGCATTGAGCCAGAGGAACGCGCCGGTGCCGTAGGTCACCTTGATCTGCGACTCGGCGAAGCAGCCATGGCCGAACAGCGAGGCCTGCTGGTCGCCGAGCGCGGCCGCAATTCTGATCGGCGCGCCGAAGATCGCGGTCTCGGTTTGGCCGAACGGCCCGGTCGAGCGCCGCGCCTCCGGCAGTTCGGCGATCTCCAGCCCGAACAGCCGCAGCAGCTCGGGGTCCCAGGCGGCCCGGCCGATGTCGAACAGCAAGGTGCGCGCAGCGTTGCTCGACTCGGTGGCATAGAGGCGGCCGCCGGTGAGCTTCCAGATCAGCCAGCAATCGACGGTGCCGAAGAGACAGGTGCCGCGCCGCAACCCGTCGGCGACCTCCGGGCGATGGCGAAACAGCCAGCGCAGCTTGCCGGCGGTGAAGGTGGGATCGAGATCGAGGCCCGTGCGGGCGCGGACCAGGGCGGCCGTGCGCGCGTCGCGCAGCTCCTGCAGCTCCTCCTCGCCGCGGCGGCACTGCCAGACGATAGCCGGCATGACGGGCGCGCCGGTCTGCCGGTCCCAGACCACGAGCGTCTCGGTCTGGTTGGCGATGCCGAGGCCAGCGCAGGCGGCTGCATCGCCGCCCGCCGCGGCCAGGACCTCGCGCACGCACGCCACCAGATTGGCCAGCATGCCCACCGCATCCTGCTCGACCCAGCCGGGCCGCGGCGCTGCGGTGGCGATCGGCCGCGCCGCCTTGTGCAGGACGCTGCCGGCGGCATCGACGGCGACGGCCTTCGTGTTCGTGGTTCCCTGATCGATACCGATGACGAAGGTCATGCGCCCCTCCATGTCCGGCGCATCGCCCTCCCCGGAGAGTCCATAGCCGTGGCCGGGAGATATATCATGCCGTCCGCGACACCGGCGCGGCGCCGACATAGGCCGCGATCCTGTCGATCTCAGCCGGCGTGAGGCGCAGGCCGAGCTTGGTGCGGCGCCACACGATGTCCTCGACGCTCCGCGCCCATTCCGTCCGGATCAGGAAGTCGACCTCGCGCTCATGCAGATCGCTGCCGAGGCGGGCGCCGAGATCGCCGGCCGCCCGCGCGCCTGCGAGCAGCTCGCGTGCCCGCGTGCCGTAGGTTCGGACGTAGCGCGCCAGCAGCGAGTCCGGGAGCCAGCCATGGGTCTGCCGCAGCTCGGCCGCAAGGCCCTCTGGGCCCTGCGGTCCGAAGTCGCCGCCGGGCAGCGGCTCCGTCGCCGTCCGACCCGGCCGCGGCGGCCGCAGGAAGCGCGCCAGCTGCGACAAGGCGTGGTCGGCCATCCGGCGGTGCGTCGTGAGCTTGCCGCCGAACACCGTCAGCGCCGGCGCGCCGCCGCCGCGATGGTCGATCTCGAAGGCGTAGTCGCGCGTGAGGGTCGAGAGGCCGCGGTCGCGCGCGCCGCCCACCTCGAACAGCGGCCGCACGCCGGAGAAGCTCCAGACGATGTCGGACCGGCCGAGGGGCGCGCGCAGGAAGCGGTTCACCTGGGCGAGCATGTAGTCTATTTCGCGCTCCGAGATGCGCACGTTCTCCGGCGCCTCGTCCCACGGCTCGTCGGTCGTGCCGATGAAGGTGAAATCCCCCTCGTAGGGAAAGGTCTCCATCAGGCGCCCGTCCGTGGTCTGCAGGAAATAGCCGTGCTCCTGCGGCCACTGGCGCGGGACGACGATGTGGCTGCCGCGCACCATCCGCAGCTTGCGGCTGGTGGCGACGCCCTCGATCGTCGCGCCGACGGACATGACCCACGGCCCGGCGGCGTTGACGAGCGCCCGCGCGCGGACGGCGACCGGCCGGCCCGACAGACGGTCTTCAAGCTCGAGGTGCCACAGATCCTGTTGCCGTCGGGCGCCGGCGAAGCGGTGGCGCGCATAGATGGCGGCACCGTGCCGCTGCGCCCCCAGGACATTGGCGATGACCAGCCGCGCATCGTCGCAGCGGCAGTCGGAATAGGCGAAGCCGTGGCGGAACTCGGGCTTGAGCGCGTCGCCGGCGGGATGCCGGGTGAAGTCGATCGACTCCGACGGCGCGAGCCGCTTCCGCGCCGCCAGATGGTCGTAGAGGAAGAGCCCGATGCGGATCATCCAGCGCGGGCGGAGACCGGCGACATGCGGCAGCACGAGCCGCAGCGGCCACACCAGGTGCGGCGCCTTCGCCATCAGGATCTCCCGCTCGAGCAGTGCCTCGCGCACGAGCCTGAAATCGTAGCTCTCGAGATACCGGAGCCCGCCATGGATGAGCTTGGACGAGCGCGACGACGTGCCTTCGGCAAAGTCGCGCATCTCCGCGAGGGCGACAGAGAGGCCGCGGCCGGCGGCGTCGCAGGCGATGGCAGTGCCATTGATGCCGCCGCCGACCACGAACAGATCGTAGGATGCGTCTGATCCGGTCATCGTCGCTGTCGCATCGACGCGCACGTCGCGCGGAAGGCGGTGCGTCCGCCCCCGGGAACGAGGGCGGACGCGGCCGCTCGGTTCATGGCTTGAACGCGGCGAGCGACGGGACCTCCCGATAGATTTCCTCCACCGACTGATCCAGCCCCTCCTGCGGCGACATCTGGTCGGCCAGCACCGCGCTCAGGTTCTTCTGCAGGATCTCCTCGACGGTGGAGTACTCCGGGAAGTTCTCCAGCTTGAACACCACCGGCTTCGGCGACTGGGTGACCGGATCGACCGCCTCGGCGTAAGCTTGCGGCAATCCCTTCGCCGAACCGGACGTCCAATAGGCCGGTTTGCCGTCGATGCTCAGCACCTCGCCGCTGAGCAGGTAGTAGTTCGTCGGCGCGTAGACCAGCTCCTGCACCGACGGCGTATGGTAGGCTGACTTGGTCAGGGAGATGCTGCCCGTCGACATGAGCTTCGCCTGCACCTCCGGCCGCTGCGTCCATTGCAGGAACAGCCAAGCGGCTTCCGGATTCTTCGACGTCGTCGGCAGGAACATGCCCCACTGGTGCAGGTTGACGATCTTGCGCGCGCCGATCGGCGTGCCGCTGTAGGCCACCTTGCCCACCACCTTCGACTGGGTCTCGTCATGCGAGATGGCGTAGGAGGCGTCGGCCCACAGCAGCGCCTGCACGGCCAGCCCGCTCTGCATGGCCGCGAGCTGCTCGTCCCAGGTGTAGTTGAGGCTGCCGGACGGCCCGAACTTGGTCAGCAGGTCCTTGTAGTAGGTCAGCGCCTTCACGCCGGCCTCGGAATTGATGACGACCGGTCCGTATGCGGGGCCTGTGGCGCTGTCGACGACCTTGCCGTCGAAGGCATAGAGCACGTTGTAGAAGTTCCACAGCATCGAGATGTGCCGCTTGCCGGAGAGCGCGATGCCGAAGACATCCTGGCCGAGCGCCTCTCCGGCCAACGTGGCGCCCGACGGACGGGTGAAGAACTCCGCCGTGTCCCACAGATGCTGCAGCGTCACCGGCGGCGACGGCAGATCGTAGCCGTACTTCGCCTTGAACGCCGCCTGCTCGTCCGGATGCTCGAACAGGTCCTGTCGCCAGTTGAGGTAGATCGTGTGGCTGGAGAACGGCACGCCGTAGAGCTGCCCCTCCTGGCCCAGGGCCGCCATCAGCCAGTCCTTGTTCAGCACCTCGTCCTCGATCTTGAAGCCGGTGTCCGCCAGCTTCGCGTCCGCAAGATACTTGCCGATCGGCTGGATCCAGCCGTTGGCGATCAGCGTCGCCAGGCGGACGTGCGGATTGAGGATGGCGTCGTAGAATCCGGTCCGCCCGACGAAGTCGGCCGTCGTCTTCTGGATCACCTCGTCGAACGCGTGCTGCTCGACCTCGACGCGGATGCCCGACTCCTCCTCGAAGGCCGCCTTCTGCTGGTTGAGTGATTCGAGCGGCGCCAAAGCCTCGCCAATGATGCGGATGGTGGTGCCGGCGTAGGGTGCGGCCGCCTCCTTCAGCGACCATCCCGCCGCGCGCGTGATCCGGGGGCTTGCCATCAGGGCAAGGCCGCCCGCCGTGCCGAGCAGGATCTGCCGTCGATCGAAAGTAAGAGTCCTCATGACTTTCCTCCTGTTGTCGTCGGTTGCTCTTGCTTTGCGCCCTTTGCATCACGGGCGTTCTGTCCTTTTGTTGTCCGGCCGCGGCGATAGCGGGTGACGAGAAAGACGGTCCAGGCGATCCACAGGACCCAGGCGCCCCACAGGCCGACGCGCGCCTCGAGAAAGCGCAGCCACAGCAGCAGGATCAGGATCAGCCCCATCGCCGCGTAGAAGACCATGTCGCCGAACTCGAGCCGCCTCATCGCACGGCCCCCAGGGTCAGGCCGCGCGCCAGGTGACGCTGGATGAGCCAGACGAGGATCAGGACCGGCGCGCTGACGACCACGGAGACGGCGGCGAGCTGCCCCCAGTAGGTGCCGAGCGGGGTGACGAGGCCGGGGAAGCCGGCCGGCAGGGTCTGCGCCTCGGTGCCGCCGATGATCATCGCGAACAGGAACTCGTTCCAGGAGAACAGGAAGGCCAGGACCACCGTCACCGCGATTCCCGGCCGGGCGAGCGGCAGGACGACCTTCCAGAAGACATGCCACTCCGTCGCGCCTTCGATCAGCGCCGCCTCGTCCAGTTCCTTCGGGATGTCGTCGAAGAAGTTTCGCATCAGGTAGATGACGAGGGCCAGGTTGAACGTCGCGTGCGCGATCGTCACCGCCCACACCGTGCCGAGGATGCCGATCGTCTGGAAGAACATGTAGAGCGGGAGGACCATGGCGATGCCGGGCGCCATGCGCGTGCTCAGCACATAGAAGAACAGGTGCTTGCCGCCGAACACGCGGAAGCGCGAGAAGGCATAGGCCGCCGGCAGGCCGATGAGCATGCAGAGAAGGACGGAGCTGGAGGCGACGATCAGCGAGTTCCTCAAGTAGAGGTCGAACTTGCCGACGACGAACGCCTGGAAGAAGTTGCTCCAGGTCGGCGCGAACAGCAGCCGCAGGGTCGGCGACAGGATGTCGGTGCGGTCCTTGAACGCCGTCATCAGCAGCCACAAGAACGGCAGCTGGACGACAACGGCGGCCAGGATCAGGAACCCGGCCTCGAGCCGGGCGCCGGTGCGCCGCAGCGCGCTACGGGTCGCGGCCGCGCTCACGGCGCCGCCTCCTTCGCGAACCGCGTCATCAGCTTGAGCAGCGCGAAGGTCAGCAGGAAGCTGATGAAGAACAGCAGCGCGACGACCGCCGAGCCGTAGCCGAGGTTCCAGGACGTGAAGTTGACCTTGAAGGCGAAGATGGTGGCGAGCTCCGTAGAGATTCCCGGCCCGCCGCCGGTCATGATGTAGACTTGGTCGAAGGTCTTGAACCCGTCGGTCACCCGCAGCAGCAGGGCGACGATCAGGATCGGCCGCAGCAGCGGCAGGATGATGTGGCGGAACACCTGCCAGCGGTTGGCGCCTTCCACCTCCGCGGCCTCGAACGGCTCGCGCGGCATGCTGACGATGGCGGCCAGGAAGATCATGACCAGGAAGGGCGTCCACTGCCAGACATCCACGGCCACGATCGTGAAGAAGGCGGAGGTTCCGTTGGACAGCAGCCCCGATTCGGCCAGCCCGAGGTCGCGCAGCAGGATGCCGATGATGCCGAAATCCGGATTGAGATTGAGGCGCGCCGTCAGGCCGACGACGATCGGCGCCAGGATCATCGGGATGAGGATGAGCGGGACGACGTAGCGCTTGAGGCGGAGATGGTAGGAGAGCAGCACCGCGAACAAGGTGCCCAGCACGAACTGGATCGGCAGCGCCGTCAGCAGGAACAGCAGCGTCAGGCGGACGCTGTGGAAGAAGCCCTCGTCGAACACGAGCTTGCGGTAGTTGTTGAGGCCGACGAAGGTGCCGTTGGCCGCCGGCTGCGAATAGTTGAGCGCATGCACGCTCTGGTAGAGCATCACCAGGAACGGCCACAGCTCGAAGACGAACAGGAACGCCAGCATGGGCGCCAGCCACACATAGCCGCCATGCCGCGCCCGCCGCACGCTCATCGCCGGCGCATCCGCATCGAAGGTCCGAGGTCCGCCATCGGCATTCCTACCTGGCCAGCGACCGGCCGCTGTCGATGTCGAAGAGATGCAGGCCCTCCAGGTTCATCTGCAGGGGTATCTCCTCGCCCGCCGCGATCGGGCAGGGGCCCGGCACCTTCGCCACCACCTCCTGGTTCGCCAGTTCCACGATCAGCAGTGTTTCGCTGCCGAGGGGTTCGGTGAAGGCGACGCGCGCAGCGAACTCCCACAGGCGTCCGGCGGCCTGCCCATAGCCGCGCGGGGTCAGGCTCTCCGCGCGCACCCCCATCGTCACGCGGCGTCCCGGCTGCAGCGGCTGGAACAGGTCTTGCGGCAGCGGCAGCCGGACGCCGTCGCCCAGCTCTATCGACGGGCCCGCGCCGACCGTCGCATCGAGGAAGTTCATCGGCGGCGAGCCGATGAAACCGGCGACGAAGCTGTTGGCGGGATGCGCGAACACCGCGTTCGGCGTGCCGATCTGCTCGATGTTCCCGTCGCGCAGGATGACGATGCGATCGGCGAGCGTCATCGCCTCGACCTGGTCGTGCGTCACATAGATCATCGTCGTCGCCACGCGGCGATGCAGCCGCTTGATCTCCGTGCGCATGGTCGTCCGCAGCTTGGCGTCGAGGTTCGACAGCGGCTCGTCGAAGAGAAAGACGTCGGGCTGACGCACCATGGCCCGCCCCATCGCCACCCGCTGCCGCTCGCCGCCGGAGAGCTGCGCGGGCCGGCGGTCGAGCTTCTGCGCGAGGCCCAAGACGGCGGCCACGTCCTGCACGCGCGCCGCAATCTCCGCGGCCGGCCGCTTCGCGAGCTTCAGGCCGAACGACAGGTTCTCCCGCACCGTCATGTGCGGGAAGAGCGCGTAATTCTGGAACACCATGGCGACGTTGCGGTCGCGCGGCGGCAGCTCGTTGACGACGACGTCGCCGATGCGGACCGTGCCGCTGCTGATCTCCTCCAGCCCGGCGATCATCCGCAGGATGGTCGACTTGCCGCAGCCGGACGGGCCGACGAGCGCGACGAACTCGTTGTGGGCGACGGCAAGGTGGATGTCCTTAACGACGAGGGTGTCGTCGTAGGACTTCGAAACACCTTCGAGTGCGACCTTTGCCACTATGAATGCCCCGGACGAACCTCTTTGCCCATGCTAACAGCAGATGTTGGCTTTGCAACACAGTATTCGGCAAGTCCCACCGCTATTCTGCGGGAATAACAGCAGGTTATGGCTTGGTGGTCCACAAATAGGCTCAATGACCTACAAACATGTTGTAGTTGCAACATCTGGGCATTAGCCTCGGGACAACACGGCTTTCCGGGAGCAGGCACAATGGTCGAGCGGGCAAAGCGCCCCACGAAGGACGAACGCCGGCAGCTGATCCTGGCGGAGCTGAACGTCAAACCGGTCGTCCGCGTGCTGGAGCTCGCGCGCCGCCTCGGCGTGCATGTGGAAACCATCCGCCGGGATCTCGACGAACTGCACAGCAGCGGCAAGATCAGCCGGACCTACGGCAGCGCGCTTTCAGCCTCGACGAGCGTCGAGCCGAGCCTGGCCGAGCGCGACCGGCTCCTGGTCGCGGAGCGGCGGCGCATCGGCCAGGCGGCGGCGGCGATGGTCGATCCGGGCGACGTGCTCATGGTCGATGTCGGCTCGACCACGGCGCATTTCGCGCGTTGCCTCGCCGACCGGGGCTGCGAAGCGCGTATCATCACCAACAGCTGGAAGCTCGTCGCGGCCCTGAGCGCCGCGCCGAAGATCGACGTCATCCTGTGCCCCGGCGCCTATTCGCATCGGCAGGGCGGCGTGGCCGGGCAGGACACGACCGACTTCCTGCGGCGCTTCCATGCCGACAAGGCCGTCCTCAGCATCGGCGGGCTGGCCGAGACCGGACTCTACGAGTTCGAGCCGAGCTTCGCCTGGGTGAAGCGGGCCATGCTGGAGAACGCCGACACGCGGATCATGATCCTCGACCGCAGCAAGTTCGGCCGCAAGGCGATGACCTGGGTCTGCGGCCTCGAGGCGGTGTCGCACCTCGTGGTCGACGAGCTTCCGCAGGGCTCGCTCCTGGAGCAGGCCGGCAGGGCCGGCATCCAAATCCACGTCGCGCCCGGCAATTGAGCTGCGGCGGTGTCACCCCCGCGGCGGGCTCCGCCTCGCGTGGGCTTTTTCTTGCGCCCATCCTGTGCTGGCATGGTCGCCGGGCGGAAAACACCGACAGCGGGAGGAAAACGTCGTGACCCTGTGCATGCTTTGGCAAGCTGCCAACAACGAGGAGATCGAAACGGACGCAGCAAAGGAAGCCGAAAGGCCGATGGTGCGCTGCCCTTACAAAAAGCGCGCCTGACTATTGTCGGAGGACAAAATGTCAAAGCGGTACATTGTTGAGGTGGAAGGCGTGCCGCCGTCACCCTCCCCTATTAGCAACGCAGTGGTCGTCGGCAATCAATGCTGGATCAGTGGGCAGCTTTCGGTTGGAGACGATGGCAGCTACGTGCCCGGCACAGCGCGCGAAGAGGCATCTCGCGCATTTGCGCATGTATTCCGTATCGTTGAAGCCGCCGGCTTTAAACGTTCCGACATCGTTTATGTCGATCTCGCCTTCATCGATCTTGCCGATGTTAAGGAGGTCAATGGCCTTTACAGAGAATTGTTTCCAGAAGGACAGCGCCCAGCAAGGACGATCTACCAGGCGGCGAAGCTTCCCTTTGGCGGGAAAGTCAAAGTACAAGCAGTAGCGGCGCGCCAGATGTCAAACTAGCCCCGTTACCCGCATCCCTGTCATCATTCCTTGTGCTTAGAAACGACCCCTGCGCCGAAACGCCGTCTTTCAGTATATTTATGACATGCGCTGGCGGAGGGGAGGTACTGGGCTCCAACCTTCTCCACTCGAGGATACTGAAACTGAGCTCAAACGACTCCGATTTTCCTTCGTTCACCAGAGATCCGCCCTCATCCCAGAGGTCGCTCTCCCATGACACAACACCACACCGAAGCATGCCGGGCGGGGGAGCTAAATGCGATCGCTTCCACAGCAGGCGCTTGCCATGGGTTTCTGCGAGCAGTTCCCGAGACAGCCGTGAAACGATGCCATGGTTTCGCGGAACCTGCTCTGAAACTCCCCTTCGGCGAAGGTGCGCTCAGAAATACTTAAGGATCATCAGTGATTGTCTCGCGGCACTCCGAACGCTTCCGCGATCCGCTTGTATTTGACGGCGTTCTCGAGCACCGCGCCGGCGGACAATTGGCCGACATGGTCGCGGTAGATCTCCTGCCAAGGCGTCTGGCTCTGTAGCTCCGGCAGGACAAGCTCCTTACGCCGACGAGCAATCTCGTCGTCGGGGACTAGCATGTCGGCGCGGCGGCGCGGCAGATCCACGCGGATTGGATCGCCTGTCCTCAGGACCGCGAGACCGCCGCCGACGGCCGCCTCGGGCGAGGCATTCAGTATCGAAGGACTGCCCGAGGTGCCGCTCTGGCGACCATCCCCGATGCAGGGCAATTCATCAATGCCGCGTTTGACGAGAGCATCGGGGGGAAGCATGTTCACGACCTCGGCCGAGCCCGGATAGCCGACCGGACCGCAGTGCCGGATCACCAGGATGCAGGTCCCGTCGATCGCGAGAGACGGGTCATTGATCCGCCGATGATAGTCCTCCGGTCCCTCGAAAACGACGGCACGACCCTCGAACGCCCCCTCGTCGCCCGGCCGCTGCAGATAGCGCTTGCGAAAATCGTCGGAGATGACGGAGGTCTTCATGATCGCATCGTCGAAGAGATTTCCGTGCAAGATGGCGAAGCCCGCCTTCTCCTTCAGCGGCCGATCGTAGGGGCGGATGACTTCCGCATCGCTGCTCCGCGCGTCGCGGTTGTTGCTTCCGATCGTGCGGCCGGTGACGGTAAGCGCATCGCTGCGCATCCGCCCGTGGCGCATGAGCTCGCCGATGACCGCCGGCAGGCCGCCGGCGCGGTAGTAGCTCTCCCCGAGATAGTGGCCGGCCGGCTGCATGTTGACCAACAACGGCACGTCATATCCGATGCGATCCCAATCGTCGTTGCTGAGCTCGACCCCGATGTGACGGGCGATGGCGTTGACATGCGGCGGGCAGTTCGTCGAGGCGCCGATGGCCGATGCGCAGACGATGGCATTCTCGAACGCGTCGCGCGTCAGGATCTTGGATGGCCGAAGGTCTTCGCGGACCATCTCGACGATGCGCCGGCCGGTCCAATAAGCCATTTGCGCCCGCGCCTGATAGGGGGCGGGTATCGCGGCGCAGCCCGGAAGCGCCATGCCCAGCGCCTCGGCCATCGCATTCATCGAGCTGGCGGTTCCCATGGTATTGCAATGGCCGGCGCTCGGCACCGAGGCGGCGACCACGTCGATGAACCCGGCATAGTCGAGCTCGCCGGCGGCATGACGACGGCGCGCCTCCCAAACGACGGCGCCCGAGCCGGACAGCTTTCCCGCATAGTAGCCGTCCAGCATCGGCCCGCCCGAGAGGACGATCGCCGGGAGATCCATCGTGGCGGCACCCATCAGCATGGCTCCCGTCGTCTTGTCGCATCCCGTCGTCAGGACGACGCCGTCGAGCGGATATCCGTGGAGGATCTCGACGAGGCCGAGATAGGCCAGATTGCGGTCCAGCGCGGCGGTGGGCCGCCTTCCCGTCTCCTGGATGGGATGCACGGGGAACTCGATGGGAATGCCGCCGGCGTCCCGGATACCGGCGGCCGCGCGCTTGGCGAGCTCGAGATGGTGGCGGTTGCAGGGAGACAGATCGCTGCCGGTCTGGGCGATGCCGATAATGGGCCGGCCAGATTGGAGCTCTTCCCGGGTGAGGCCGTAGTTGAGGTAACGCTCCAGATAGAGCGCCGTCATGCCGGGGTTGTCGGGATTGTCCCACCACATCTGACTGCGGAGGGGGCGATCATGTTTCTCGGGCATGGGCTGTCGGCTCCGATTCGGCTGATGGATGCTCTTCCGCTCTACGGCATGAATGCCGGAGCGATCTCCGACGGCGCGGCGTTCGACGGCAAACGCTCTGCAAGCGGCGGACGATCGAGTCGCAATGTCGCATCGCCTAGTCGATGCGGCAAGCCGCAATTCTTGCCGAATGGGTCGTCCTCGATGCGCGGACCTCCCGTCGGCGAAACACTGCCCCCAAAAACTCGGTGGTGGAAGCTGTCTGTTGTCAGCGGCATTGGAAGGCAACTCTCCCTATAAAGACAGATTATCCTTGAGATAACGACGTATTGTTTGCCCCATGACTCAGCCGCTTCTATGGTCGCGAGCAGCGCGTCGGCGTGCCGATGGCGGATGCGTAAAATGGGGAGGTCACTTCGCGTCCCCCTTCGAGATTTTCAGGATCCCAGCGGAATCCGAACAAGATGAATACCCAATCGAACGTCAGGCGCGGAAAAGCGCAAACAGTCCTGCAACTCATCCATGCCGCCGATCTCGGCCCGACACTTTCTCACGATCACCTCGTGATCGATACGCGGTGGCTCTTCAAAGAGCCGTCGGAAGCATCGTTGAAATCCCTCGCCCATCAAAAGATCGGCCTGCAGAATCTCGGCTGGATCAACTACAATTGGACCAGTAACGCCGACAACTGCTCGGTCCTCGAAGAGGATACGGCGATCGCCGAAGTCATGCGCTTTGTCGGCGCCGGCGGACGGACGATTGTCGACCCCACCAACATCGGCCTCGGCCGCGACCCCCACAGCCTGGCGAAGATTTCGCGTCTCACGGGTGCGAACATCATCATGGGGGCGGGATACTACCTCGAAAAGACTCTCCCGCCCGAACTCGCCGACCGTTCTCAGGAAGCGATCACC
The DNA here is from genome assembly GCA_050180895.1 of Dongiaceae bacterium. Lineage (GTDB taxonomy): Bacteria > Pseudomonadota > Alphaproteobacteria > Dongiales > Dongiaceae > JBGPEQ01. The sequence goes on along the minus strand of JBFXDS010000005.1, from coordinate 182,155 downwards.
GAAGAGATAATCAGAGACATCGAAATCGGCGTTGGCGATACCGGAATCCGTGCCGGGCTGATCGGAGAGATCGGTTGCTCCTACCCGATGACCGATGTCGAACGTCGAAGCCTTCGCGCCAGCGTGGACGCTCAAAGGCAGACGGGCGCCCCCTTGATGGTGCACCCCGGACGAGATCCGAAATCCCCCTTCGAGATCGTGGAGGTGGTGCGACGAGCCGGCGGAGATCTGAGCCGCATGGTCATTTGCCATATCGATCGAACCTGCACCGACCGTGGCTGGCTTGCCGAACTGGCGGCGACCGGATGCTATCTCGAGTACGACTTGTTCGGGAACGAGACGTCATATTACTGTCAGAATCCCAAAGTCGACATGCCCTCGGATGCCCAACGGATGGACATCGTCCTCTGGCATTTCGAACAGGGGTTGGAAAAGCAGCTCCTCATCTCTCACGACATAGCGACCAAGACGCGACTCAGCCGATACGGCGGCTTGGGATATGATCACATCTTGACGAACATCGTTCCGAGATTGCGGATCAGGGGCCTGAAGGAAGAGGGCATCCGTCGCCTTCTGATCGACAACCCTGCCGCCGCCTTCTCCTTCGCGTAGCGTGGAACGCGTCTGCGAGACCCTCGACCGCAGGGTTGCCGCTCGAGAACGGTCAGATGACAGGCCCGCGGCAAAGGCCTGGGGTCAGCGTGGGACCTGACAGGCTGCGCGTGCGCGTGGATTCGATTCGCGAGGAGGCGGAAGGGATCCGATCCTATGTTCTCGTGGATCCGCAGGGACGACCGCTTCCCGCGTTCTCCGCCGGCGCACACATCGATCTGTTTCTCGGCTCAGGGCTGATCCGACAGTATTCTCTGGTGGGCGACGCCGCCGCCACCACGCTTTCGTATCAGGTCGCCGTTCTCAGGGAAGACGAAGGCCGCGGCGGATCGAGGCAGCTGCATGACACTGTCAAGGCCGGCGACGTCATCGAGATCTCTGCGCCAAGGAACAGCTTCCCCGTTCATGATGAGGCAAAACGACATGTCTTCATCGCCGGCGGCATCGGAATAACCCCGATCCTGTCGATGGTCCGCACGCTGGATCGACAGGGTGCGACGTGGCGACTGCACTATTGCGTCCGGAGTCTGCGGAAGGCGGCCTTCCTGGATTTGCTCGCCGGCGGCAGCCTCGCCCGACACACGATGCTGTATGTCGATGGCGGCGATCCGACGAAGGGGCTCGATACGGCCAAGGTCGTCTCCGCAGAAAAGGCGGAGGGAACCCATCTCTACTGCTGTGGTCCACCCGGCCTTCTGAATGCGGTCCGGCGCGCCGCCGAAGGATGGCCGGCGGAAACGGTGCATTTCGAGAGCTTCGGGAGCCCGACGAGATGCGGTAGCGCCGACAGCGCATTCGAGATCGAGATCGCCAGCACGGGCGAGATCATCACCGTCCAGCCCGGCGAAACGATACTGGAAGCCTTGCGGCGGAACGGCAAGTACGTGCCATCGATATGCACCCAGGGTGTCTGCGGCACCTGTGTCGTGGATCTCTTGGACGGTATCGCCGAGCATCGAGACAGCGTGTTGTTCGAGAACGAGCGGAGCCGCAAGATCGCCACCTGCTGTTCCCGCGCGCTCTCCCCGCGCTTGAAGCTCGGCCTCTAGGCTTCCTGTCGATTCTCCACAGACCACCTATCGCGACGCGCGCAACTGTTCCTCCGCCCTCGACGAACGACCCGCATACTTGCTTCTCTCGAGCATCGATTCTTCGAGCAACCACTCTCGAAAGTGAGTCACGCCAGGACGCCGCAGCGCTTCACCAGAAGACACGACGTAGTAGGCCTCGTTCGTTTCGATCGTAACGTCCGAAGCACGGACCAAGCGACCGCTCGCGAGATGCTCCGCAACGCCCAAAGACACCGGAACCAGGGCAATACCGTGTCCGTCCAGCGCCGCCTCTATGAGTTGGTTCGTATCGTAGACGTATCTCTGACTCTGCAAGTCCAGTTTCGTCCCCGTCGCCTTGGACCAGTCATCCCACCAATCATAGAACGATCGCAATAGCGTGTACTGGCCGAGGTTGACCGGTTCGCTCGACTCGGCGGAAGGGCGCAGGACGCTCGGACTGCAGACCAGCGTCAGCTCCAGCCTGAATAGCATCTCGCTGATCAAGCCCGGCCACGAACCTTCGCCCCACGCCACGACGAGATCCACGCCGTCGCGGGCAAAGGCTTCGGGACTCAGCGACTGGTAGAAGTGGCGCACGCGCACGTCCACGGCGGGATGGGCGCTTTCGAAACGATGAAGCCTCGATCCGAGCCAGTGACGCAGCAGGAACGGCGACACCTTGATGGATATCTGTCGATTGCTCTGCAGCGCCTTTATCTGAGCGGTCGCGTCCGACAAGGAGTGAAGAGCATTGCGGACGGCGGGCAGCAGTATCTCTCCGGACCGAGTCAAAGCAATCTTCCGACTCGCACGATCGAAGAGGTCTACGCCGATGCTCTCCTCCAGAAGCTTGATCTGCTGACTGACCGCGGCCTGCGTGATGCAGAGCTCCTCCGCGGCACGCGTGAAGCTCCGATTTCGCGCCACAGCCTCAAATGCACGGATGAGATGCAGAGGCAAGCGGTTCATTTCCACCTACCAGATGCGGGCAATCATGCCGCCTAATTCATTTCATAACGATTCGTTGTTTGTCAATGATCGCTGCCGTTCATAGGATCGAATCTCATGTGCTTCGCACACTAACTGGGCGTGTCGAGCAGATTTGAGCGCGTTTTCGACGACGATCGACAAGACGAAGCACGGCTGTCGTCCGCTCCGCATCTTGCGGACGAGAACACCAGCAGCCTCGTCGAGACGCGGGGTCGAAGACAAGCACCGGACGGGCCGATCGGTGGACCGAATGTGCCGGCATCGGACAGGCGGCGGTGCGATCGGCCATGCGCCTGATCGCGAGGCCGTTCTGACGAGCCGCGACGATGCCTCGGCTCCGCGCGCCGTCGACAGCCCGGACAGCCAACGAATGGGATGAATTATCAATGAACGTACTTACACCTCCGGAATATGCACGGGTACTCAGCCCTCTTGACGAAGCATTCACCCTTCCGCCTCACGTCTATACGTCTCCCGAGTGGTACGAAAAGGAGGTGGAGACCATCTTCAAGAAAAGTTGGCTCGTGGCGGTCAGAGAGGAAGAGATACCCAATCCGGGCGACTATTGCCGGATCGACTTCTTCAACGAGCCGCTGATCGTCATCAGAGGGCGCGACCACGTCGTTCGTACGCTGTCGGCCTCCTGCCGGCATAGAGGCGCCGAGCTCGTTTCCGGCAGCGGAAATTGCCCGGCACTCGTCTGCCCCTACCACGGCTGGACCTACTCTCTCTCGGGCCAGCTGCTGGCCGCCCCTCTCATGAATGGCGTCAAGGATTTCGATACGGCCAACTGCCGCCTGCCGTCGCTGAGGACCGAGAGCTGGGGTGGCTTTGTCTGCGTGAACTTCGATCAGAACGCCCCCAGTCTGATCGAAAGTCTTGGCGGCCTGGTCGGTCGATTCGAGGCTTATAGGCTGCACGAGATGCAGATCGTCAAGAAGTGGACCTACAAGGTCCGCTGCAATTGGAAAATCTGGGTGGAGAACTCGCGGGAAGCCTATCATCTCGGAACGGTTCACCGCCCCTCGTTGGAGCGCTTCCGCCCGAACGGCTATACGATCCGGCCGTTCGAAGCCGAGATCGAGCCGAGGCGATACGCCATCAACAGCGGCCCCCTGGATCTTTCGTTCGGCGTTGCCGAGAAGCCTCTGTTTCCGTTTCACGAAGGCGTCACGGAATACGACCGAGCGCACGCACACTATGTGATCGCTTATCCCCACATCATCCTCAATCTGCAGCCCGACAAGATGGTCTACCACCAGCTCTTTCCCGAGGGGCCCGAGACTATGACCATGTCATACGTGGCCTGTTTTCCCCGCTCGACGATCGAGAGTCCGGATTTCGCCAATGCCGTCGAGGGATACCTTCCTGCGGCCGAAATGGCGATCGCCGAGGATCGGGGAATCTGCGAAGCGCAGCAGCGCGGCCTTCGCGGCACGCTCGCCGCGCCGGGCCGGTTGTCGCCGCAGGAGGAACCGACGGTTCACGCCTTTGCCGAATACGTCTTGGACCGCGTTCTCCGCGCGGAAGGATAGATCGGCCGCCATGGAACGCGCGCCAAGGATCAAGGTGACCAGCCCGTCCATCTCCGAGCCCAGCGACGGGAGGGTCGGATCTCATTGTCTCAAGGTCGGCCGGTTGCTGTTCATCTCCGGCCAAGTCGCCCGCCGCGAGGGCCAGCTGGCGGGTCGCGGCGATGCACTCGAACAGTGCCGGCAGGCGCTTCGAAACGTCGCGTCGCTCGTGCAGGCGGGCGGGGGCTCGCTGGACGACGTGGTATCGCTGAATATCTTCTTGAAGGACATCCGCTTCCGCAATGCAATCATCCAGGCGCGCGCGGAGGTGTTTTCCGATCCCGGACCGACGGCGACCGTCGTCGGGGGCGTCGACCTCGCCTCCGAGGATATGCTCGTCGAGATCAGCGCAATTGCATGCCTTCCGGAGTGATTGCGCCGTGAATGTGATGGCACCCGGACCAAAGGTGATGGATGCCATTGTCCGACAGGACGGCGCACGCCCGGTCATTCGCCTCGACGGGCTGACGAAGACGTTCGGCTCGCATGTGGCCGCGCACCACGTGAACCTGGAGATATTCGAAGGCGAACTGGTGACGCTTCTTGGACCCAGCGGATCGGGCAAGAGCACCACGCTGATGATGGTGGCCGGCCATATAACGCCCGACAGCGGTCGTATCTATGTCAAAGAGCGGGACATAACGCGGCAACCGCCCTATCGGCGGCGGATCGGAATGGTCTTTCAGCAGTACGCGATATTCCCGCATATGACTGTTTCCGAGAACATTGCGTTCCCGCTGCGGATGCAGGGCATGCGCAAGGCCGAGATCGCCCCGACGGTTGCGTCCGCGATCGAGCTCGTCCAGTTGCGCGGCCTTGGGGACAGATACGCGAACCAGCTCAGCGGCGGCCAGCTCCAGCGCGTCGCTCTTGCCCGCGCTCTCGTCTTCGGTCCCTCCATCCTGTTGATGGACGAGCCATTGAGCGCCCTGGATAAGCAGCTGCGGGAATCCATGCAGTTGGAGATACGTCGCCTCCAGCAGCAGCTCGCGATACCGACTCTCTACGTCACTCACGACCAGAACGAGGCGTTGATCCTTTCGGACCGTATCGCCGTGTTCAACAACGGGCGCATCGTTCAGATCGGCACGCCGACCGAACTCTACGAACGCCCCCAAAGCGAATTCGTCGCCGAGTTCATCGGCGCGTCGAACCTGCTGCATGGCGTCGTATCCACCTACGGCGGCGGCATTTGCCGCATCGTGACGGACCAGGGAATTCCTGTTTGCGCCTATAGCGACAAGGCGCTGAGGCCCGGCCAGGCAGTGACCGTGAGCGTCCGGCCGGAGGCTATCGAGATATCCCGCGAGAGCGCGGACGGCGATACGAATCGAGCGCTTGGCAGAATCGAAAGCATCCTATTCGCCGGCAACTCGCGACGAGTCTCGGTTCGAGTGAGCGACTCACTATCTCTTTCCGTCGAAGAAAGGAACAACGGCGCATACGAGAACGTCGCAGTAGGGCAAAGCGTCGCCATTTCCTGGAGATGGGCTAAAACAAACGTCATGACAAAGCAGGAGGCAGAGAAGTATGACCAAGAATATCTGGAGCAGCCGGCGGAGGTTCCTTAGGCAAACGTCGCTGGCAATCGGCGCAACGGCGACGGGAACTTTTCTGTCACTTGGTTCCGGCCCAAGAGCCAGCTCAAACATCGTCCTCGCGGGCTGGGGTGGTGAAGCTCAAAGGCGCCTGACGGAAGCCGTAAGCAAGCCGTTCACCAGCGAAACCGGCATCGGGGTTACAGACGTTGTCGCCGTTACGACCATGGTGTCCCAGATCAAGGCGCAGGTCGACAACGATAACCCGGAGTGGGACGTGGCCGTTCTGACGGGGCCGGAGGCGTTCCAGCTCGCAGAAGGAGGATATCTGGCGGAACTGACCTACGAATCCGAGGTGCAGCAGGAAATACCCGCGGAGCTGATCGGCAAATATTGCGCGGCGCAGTTTTATGCGATGTTCGTGGTGGGATGGAACCCCGAGATCTTCCCCGACTCCAGCGCCCCCCAGACATGGGCGGACTTTTGGAATGTTGAACGGTTTCCCGGCCGGCGGACAGCATGCGGCTGGTTCCCGTACTACATGGTGGAGATCGCATTGATGGCGGACGGCTTGCCGAAGGATCAAGTCTATCCGATGACGACCGAGAAGATCGAGCACGCGTTCGGGAAGATCAAGGAACTCCGGCCTCATATAGATGTGTGGTGGGGGTCGGGCGCGCAGTCCGCGCAGCTGTTCGTCGACAAGGAAGTCGACCTCGGGATGCTGTATACGTCCAGGCTACGCGAGGTGGTGGCCGCCGGCCATCCTGCGAAATGGTCGATCGCCCAACCTTTGCTGGAAGCCCAATGGCTGGCCATTCCCAAGAGTTCCCGCAACGTGGAGGCTGCCGCAAAGTGGATCAACGTGGCCCTGCGGAAGGACGCACAGGCGAAGATGATGCGGCTAAACAGTGCGCCTCCGACGAACCCTGCCGCATTCGACCTTCTGACGCCGGAGGAGAAGGCAAGCGGACTCGGAGACCAGGACGCCGTGCGGAATGGCCTGCTGCTTGATTCGGACTACTGGTGGCGGGAATATCCGAAGTATCTTGAAGCCTGGGAAGCGATCAAGGCAGGCTAGTGCTCGTGAATCGGCGCGCGGCCGCACCGGACTGCACTGCATAGCGTATCCGCGGAATCCCTCAATGACCAGGGCGCGGGCAGCATCGCACGGCCGCTACCGCGGTCGGGCGGGCGAGAAGTGGACTGCATGAGATACCGGTTGCCCGCGCTCCTGCCGCCTGACCCATGTCGGACATCCAACCTGTCGCCCGCCGTTCTCGCGGCGGGCGACTTCGTCCCGACGACGCTGGTCGTGATGTCCTGAAGGCGTACCTGTCCATGGCGATCAGTCACCGCGAAAGCAATATGCCGTCGAGGGCGCCCGGCCCGCCTGGGCGGGGCGGCTTGGCTGCACACAATCTGTTGACGAGAACGAACCGCAGGAATCGCCCGTTGCCGTCGCTCACGGCGAACTGGCCCGCCGTCGCCATTGCGACTGTGATAGGTCTGTTCGGAATGTTCTATTTCATTCCTATCGTCCGACTCATGTCCTACGGGTTCGTAGAACCGGAGGTCGGATTTACGGTCGCGCCGATCCTGCGAGTCTTCGAAAGCGAATTCTACACGCTCGTCATTCTCAACACTCTGCGGATCTCAGCGATCGTCACGGTGCTGTGCGTCGTACTGTCCTATCCCGTGAGCTACTTGTTGCTCACCGCGACGGGCAACACATTTCGCATCATTCTGATCTGCGTCATGCTGCCGCTCTGGATGAGCGTCGTCGTCAAGACCTATGCCTGGCTGGTGATCCTTCAGCAAAAGGGCATCGTCAATTCCGTCCTCACGGGCATCGGCGTGATCGATCGCCCGCTGTCGCTCGTTTTCGGAGACTTTGCGGTGATCATCGGCTCCGTACACATGATGATGCCGTTCACCATATTGCCGATCTACGCGACACTCCGAAGGATCGATCCGAGCTTGTACAAGGCGGCGATCGGCCTCGGCGCAAGACCCGCCCGGGCCTTCATGCATGTGATCCTTCCTTTGAGCCTGCCGGGGATTGCCGCAGGCGCGCTGATCGTCTTCGTATTGGAGCTCGGCTTCTTCGTCACCCCAGCGGTGCTCGGCGGCGGGCGCGTGCTCATGATCGCGCCGATCATACAGAAGCAGGTGGATGCGCTCGGCAACTGGGGGGTGGCCGCCGTCCTTTCGATGGTGCTGCTGACGATTACGGTGCTTTTCGTGACCATCTCAGACAGGCTGCTCAGAACATCCGGGGGAGCCAGGTAAGTGCCAAAGCTATCGACGGGCCTTACTATCGCGGCATGGATGATCCTCGCCTTTCTTCTGCTGCCGAGCATCGTCATCATTCCTACGGCGTTCAGCGATTCGGTATTCCTGTCGTTTCCGCCGACCGGCTTTTCGCTGCGATGGTTCGAAGCCTTCTTCACCAGCGATGAATGGCTTGCCGCGGCATCTCGAAGCTTTCGCATAGCTGTCGCGGTCTCCCTGTGCGCCACGGCGCTGGCAACGTTCACCGTCATCCTGCTCACAAAGTGCAGCCCTGCGGTCAGCAAGATTGCGCGCGCAGTATTCATGGCGCCGATGACGCTTCCCGTCATCGTCTACGCGATTGCCGTCTACGGCCTCTATGCCAAGCTACGACTCGTTGGAACCGATGTCGGCATAATCCTTGCTCATATCCTTCTTGCCTTTCCGTTTCCGTTCATAACGGTCTCCGCGGCAATGGCGACAATGGATCAGTCGCTGGTGAAGGCCGGTGCCAGCTGCGGCGCGAACCCCATGAGGGTGTTCTGGTGGATCACCTTTCCATTGATTCGCCCGGGAATCGCCGCCGGCGCCTTGTTCGCCTTCTTGACCTCCTTCGACGAGGTCGTCGTCTCGATGTTCATCGGCGGTGTCGAGCCTACGCTTCCAAAGCGCATGTTGGACAACATAAGATATGAGCTCAGTCCTATCCTCGCCGCTATCGCTACTCTTCTAACGTGCCTGACGGCGGTCAGTATCATCGCGGCTAACAAGAAACGCCTGGGGAGTGCCCGCGATCAAAATGATGTGAAATGAGACCGTAGAGGATCTGGATTCGGGAGAATCTGGCGCAACCGACGGTTCGTGCTGCTCGACGTTCAGATGGCATTGATCCGGTTCAGATCGCCGTCCCGAAGGCGAGCCGCCGCAGGTCCTCGACCGGAATGTGACAGTGTATGCCGTGCCTCGAGCCGGCCTGCCGGCGCGGCGGCGGCACCGTGTCGCACAGCGAACCGATCTTGCGGTGGCAGCGCCCGGCGAACGGGCAGCCCGTCTCGCCGCCGTCCGAATCGGGCGCCTCGTCGACGAGGTCGATCCGGGTTCTTTCTTCCGACCTGCCGATTGCGGGAATCGACGACAGCAGCGCCTCCGTATAGGGATGGTAGGGCGGGCTGAAGATGTCCTCCACGTGGCCGGCCTCCATGACCATGCCGCGATACATGACGACCACGCGGTCGGCGATCGAGCGCACGATTCCCAGGTCGTGGCTGATGAACAGCAACGCCGTTCCCTCGCGCTCCTGTATCTCCAGGAGAAGCTGCAGGATGGCGGCCTGCACCGAGACGTCGAGCGCCGAGAGCGGCTCGTCGGCCACCACCAGATGGGGCGTCCCCGCGAACGCGCGGGCGATGGCCACGCGCTGCTTCTGTCCGCCGGAGAGCTGCGCCGGATAGCGCTCCGCCATGTCATCGGAGAGCCGGACGAGTCGCAGCAGCTCGCGCGCGCGCTGCCCGAACTGGGCTTTCGGCGTGTCGCGGCCGAGCTTGGCGACCGCCCGCGCGAGCGCGCGGCCGATCGAATGGGTCGGGTTCAGCGTCGCATCCGGATTCTGGAACACCATCTGCAGCGCGGAAATCGTCTCCGCGTTGCGCCGCTGAACGGGAACGCCGCCCAACTCCATGCCGAGGATGCGGATGCTGCCGGCCGAAGGATCGATCAGGCCGACGACCATCTCCGCGAGCGTAGACTTGCCGCAGCCCGATTCGCCAACGACCGCCACCGTCTCGGTGCGGGCCACATCGAGCGAAACATCGTTAACCGCCTTGACGGCCGCGTGTCCGCTGCCAAACCAGCGGCCGACGGGTCCCGTCGCCGCGCCGTCGCCGAACTGCTTCTTAAGGTTCCGCACCTCGAGCACCGGCACCCGGTCTTCCCGGCCGCTCGCCGCCGGCCGCGGGGCCGCCGACTTCTCAGGGGGAGCGATCTCCGCCCAGCGCACGCAGCGAACGTCATGCCGTCCGTGATCGCCTACGGGAAGCATCGGAATGTCGCCACCGTCGCAGAGGCCGGTCTGGAAACTCTCGCATCGCGGTCCAAAGCGGCATCCTCCGGCGAAGCCGGGCGGCAACGTGGCGTTTCCCGGAATGCCGCGCAGGGACTCGCGCGCGGCCGCGCGGTCGACCCGCGGAATGCAGGCCAACAGGCCATGCGTGTAAGGGTGGCGCGGATGTTCGAAGATCTCCCGTGTGTCGGCCGTCTCCACCAGCTCGCCGAGGTACATGACGCCGACGCGGCGGCAGACCTTCGAAAGAAGCGCGAGATTGTGCGAGATGTACAGCAAGGTCGTTGCGTACCGCTGCTGAATGTCGGCCAGCAGATCGGCGATCGCCGCCTGTACCGTCACGTCGAGCGCCGTCGTCGGCTCGTCGAGGATGATCAGCGCCGGATTGGCCAGGAGCGCCATCGCGATCACGATGCGCTGCTGCTGCCCGCCGGAGAGTTGGTGCGGATAGCGACGCACGACGTCCTCAGGATTTCGGATGCGGACATCATCGAGCACCCCCCGGATGCGATCCTCGATATCGGGCCGAGTCAGCCCGCCCGCGGCACCCAGGGCTTCGCGAAGCTGACGCCGGATCGTGAGGCTCGGATTGAGGGCGCTCATCGGCTCCTGATAGACCATGGCGACCCTGTTGCGACGCGCCTTCCTCAGCCCGGCCTCGGAGAGACCGACGAGACTTTGACCGCCGAGCCGGATGTCGCCGCTGCCGACGCGGCCCGCCGCGCCGAGATACCCCATGACCGCCATCGCCACCGACGACTTGCCGCAGCCGGACTCGCCGACGAGGCCAAAGCTCTCGCCTGGCCGCAGCGCGAGCGAGAAGCGCCGGACCGCCTCGACGGAACCGCCCTCGTGGCGGTACTCGACCGACAGGTCGTCGATCTCGAGCACGGGCGTGGCGGGCGCGTCCATGGCGATCAGCGCGCCGTCTCGTTGAGCCCGTCGGCGATGAGATTGAAGGCGATGGCGAGCGAGGATATCGCCAGGCACGGAAACAGCGCCATGTGCGGCCAGACCAGCAATACGCTCGCCGCGTCCTTCACCATGCCGCCCCATTCCGGCGTCGGCGGTGGCAGACCGAGGCCGAGGAAACCGAGAATGCCGATCTTGATGATCGTGTAGCTCATCCGCAAGCATAAATCGACAGTGAGGGTCGCCCGCAGGTTCGGCAGGATCTCGACGAGCATGATGTAGACGTCGCTCTCGCCGCGAACCCGCGCCGCCCTGACAAAATCCCGGGATTTCACGTCGAGCACCAGTCCGCGCACGATGCGCGCGACTGCCGGCGCCGTGCTCAGCGTGACGGCCACCACGATGTTGAAGGCGGATGCGCCGATCGAGGTGATGAGCAGAATGTAAATGACGATGACCGGAAAGGCGAGAACGACGTCCGAGGCCCGGCTCAGCAGGACATCGAGCCAACCGCCGAAATAGCCGGACAGCAGCCCCATGGCGCCGCCGACGCAGTAGGCGACGAGCAGCGAGCCGGGCGCCAGGATCAAGACGATGCGCGCGCCGAAGGCAAGGCGGGACCAGATGTCCCGCCCCGCGAGATCGGTGCCGAGGACATGCGCGGCGCTCGGCGCGAACTTGCCGATCGCGCCGACATCCTGCGCCGTCGGGCCGTAGGCCGTCACCCATGGCGCGAGAATGGCGACCACGATCCAGAAGGAGAGCACGCCGATCCCCGCCCGCAGCAGTCGCGAGCGGGCAATTCTCCGGGCGATGCCGCGCAGCGGTTTCTGCAGGTTGTTGCGGAGCGCCAGCACCGCGCGGCCGCCGCCCCACGGCGCCGGCCTTGCCGACCTGTCGGTCGGCGCGGTGCCCGGCGAAACGACGTTGGACTCCTCGTTCATTGCACACGAATTCTGGGATTCAGCGCCCGGTAGGCGAGGTCGCTGGCGAATTGCGTGACGATGGCGATGAGCAGCGAGACAAGGGTAGCGGCCTCCACCAGGGCGATGTCACCGAACTGGGCCGCTTCCAGGAGCATCCGGCCGAAGCCGGGATAGCCGAAGATCACCTCGGTCACCACGACACCGCTGATGATCCAGCTAACCTGCAGGAGGATCACGGTGAAGGGAGCGATCATGGCATTGCGTAACGCATGGACGAAGATGACCGTCGTGGGCGGGAGATTCTTGAGACGGGCCGTGCGGATGTAGGGGCTGTGCAGGACAGCCACCATCGACGCGCGAACGATTCGCGCGACGTAGCCGGTGATATAGAGCGCAAGCACCGCCGTCGGCAGGACGAGCTGCGAGGCGAGCGACCAGCCGCGGTCGGTGTCGAGATTGCTCGTGCCGGGAAGCCAGCCGAGCCAGACCACGAACAGCCCCATCAGAATGACCGCGGAGGCGAACTCCGGCACGGAGGTCGTGATCACGCTGATGAGCGACAGAATCCGGTCGACGATGCTGCCCTCGTAGACCGCCGCGAGCACGCCGATCAGGATCGAAAGGGGGATGAAGACGAGGAAGCAGATTGCCCCGAGCAGAGCGGTGTTGCCGAGACGGTCCCAGATAATGTCGTTGACCGGCACCTTGTAGAGTTGGGAATAACCGAAATTGCCAAAATAGCGCGCGCCGCGGGGATCGGCGAACCCGAGATCGGTATGGGCGAGCGGATCGTCGATGATGCCAAGCAGAACACCGAGCCACCGCCCGTAGCGGACGAGGAGCGGATCGCCGAGCTTCATCTCTTCGAACAGAATCTGCTTCGATGCGTCGCTCGCCCACGGCCCGAGCTGCTTGTTGGCAACGTTCCCGGGCGTAGCCTCAAGCAAAACGAACACCAGGAATGAAGCGAGCAACAAGGTGATGAGAGCGCCCAGGCTTCGCTTCGCGATGAACCGCATGGCTTCCCTAGGTTTCGACTTTGATGGCGTTCGTCGCGCCGCATGATATGTTCCGTCGCGGCACGCCGCGATGCGGGACGCTGGCGCCGGGGTCGTCTTTTGATCCTACGAGTGATATATCACAGTTGCAATAGAAGACCGGCTGCATTAGCCTCCCCGGAAGCATCGGGAGCAGGACCGGCCGTGAGGCAGGGCGGTCGAAATCAACGCTCCCGCCCAGGGAGACGGGATATGATTCGCGATCAAGAGCATCCATACATTCCGACTTTGAAGCGGCAGCTGCGAGAGAGCAAGGCGAGCCGCCGCGAGTTCTTATGGACCGCGACCATGCTCGGCATGTCGTCCGCCGCCGCCTACGCGTTTGCGGATCGGGTCGTGTCCGGCCTGTCGCGGCCGGCCCATGCCGCCAGCAGCCCCAGCGGCACGCTGCGGATCGCCATGCCGATCGACGAGGTCACGCGGCCCTTCACGATCGACAGTCCACAGAGAAGCAACCTGACGCGGCAGGTCCTGGATTTCCTGACGAGAACAGGCCCCGACAACATCACCCGACCGTCGCTGCTCTCCGGCTGGACGCCGAACGAGGATCTGACGTCCTGGACGCTGACGTTGCGCGACGACGTCAAGTTCCATTCCGGCCGCAAGTTCGCGGCGGACGACCTGATCTGGAATCTGCAGTTCGCGCTGGACGAGGCGAACGGCTCTTCGACGGTCGGCCTGTTCACCGGAACACTGCTCGAGCAGTATGAGGAGAACGGCCAAAAGCATACGCGGCTGTGGGATGCCAATGCGATCGAGAAGGTCGACGACCACACGGTGCGGCTCAACCTGAAAACGCCGCAACTGGCGATCCCGGAGTTCCTCTTCCACTATGGACTGCCGATGATGGATCCGGAGAGCAACGGCATCTTCGGCCCCGGCGCGAACGGCACCGGCCCCTTCGAACTGGTCGAGTTCCAGCCGCGCCGCAACGCGAAGTTCGTGGCGCGGCCCGACTATTGGGGCGAAGGGCCCCATCTCGAGAGCTTTGAATTCGTCGATCTCGGCGACGATCCGAACGCCGCGATCGGCGCCCTGGCGGCCGGCCAGATCGACGGCACTTACGAGGCGGACACCGCCCAGTATGAAGCGCTAAAACAGATTCCCGACTTGGTCCTCTATACCGCGTCCACCGGCGCGACTGGCCTCATACGCGGCAAGGTGACTATGGCGCCATGGAGCGACGTGCGCGTGCGAAACGCATTGCGCCGTGCCTCCAATCCCGAGGCCGCGGTTGCCGTCGCCCTTCAGGGACTCGGCGATCCAGGCGAGCATCACCACGTAGCGCCGATCCATCCGGAGTACGCCAAGCTGCCGCCGTTCAAGCGCGACGTCGAGGAGGCCAAGCGACTGCTGGCGGAGGCCGGGTTTCCGAACGGGCTCGATCTCGAGCTGAACGTACCGGCGCAGTACGGCTATCTCGTCAAGATGGCCGAAGCGACGGTGGAGCACTGGCAGGAGGCGGGAATTCGTGTCTCCCTCAAGCTGCTGCCGGCCTCGCAATATGCCGAGGCCTGGAGCAAGGCGCCATTCGGCATCACCCGCTGGTCGCATCGGCCGCTCGGCACGATGGCGCTCGCCCTGTCCTATGTGAGCGATGCGCCCTGGAACGACTCGGAATACAAGAATGCCGACTTCGATGCGGCACTCCGCAAGGCCCAGGGGACGGTGGATGTCGAGAAGCGGCGCGAGCACATGGCCGTCATCGAAAAGATCATGCAGGAGGACGGACCTGTCATCCAACCGATCTGGAAGTCGATCTTCACGTTCATGCACAAGCGGGTGACAAACTTTAAGATGCATCCGACCCTGTACGTATTCGCCAATGAACTCGCGGTGCAGGCCTAGCGGTGCCCGACGACTAGCGATCCCGGCCGGCCGCATCGGCGGACGCCGCGTCTGCCGGCGCTCGCCGTCGGCAACGCGAATCGACGGACGTTGCGTCCTGGAATGCCGGGGGATGCGCAGACGTTGAACGATCCGCGTTCCCGGCGTCGGCGCCAACGGACGTCCTTACCTCACCCGTCGACGCAATTGCAATGCTGCCGGAAGGACCCATGAGCGAAGAAACGTATCTGCTTGGCGTCGATATCGGCGGAACTTGCACCGACGTGACACTCTTCGGCACAGAGAGTCGGCAGATCAGCTATTTCAAGACCGCCTCGACGCCGGGGCAGGTGGAGGCGGGAGTCGTCGAAGGAATTCGCGGCATCCTCGAGGCCGGTGGCCACAAGCCCGAGGCCTGCATCAACTTCGTGCATGGCGCGACGCTCGGACTGAACTCGATCCTCACCCGGTCCGGTGCGCGCGTCGGGCTGCTGGTGACCAGCGGCTTCGGCGACATCATCGAAATGGGCCGCATGCAGATGCCGGACCCGTTCAACCTCTATACGTCGAAGCCCGAGCCGCTGGTCCGCAAGCGCTATGTGGCCGAGGTCAGGGAACGCATGCGCAGCGACGGCCGCGTCGAGACGCCGCTGGACATGGACAGCCTGTCGGAGTCGATGACGCGTCTGACGGGCTTGGGCGTCGACGCGGTTGCCGTCTGCTTCATCAACGCCTTCAAGAATCCCGCGCACGAGATAGCGACGGCTGAGTTCATCCGCCGCTCCCATCCAGGCCTGTCGGTCTGGCTTTCTTCGGAGACATGGCCGGAGATCCGCGAGTACGAGCGGGCGATGGTGACCGTCATGAACGCCTACGTCGCGCCCATCATTTCGAAATACCTCAACTCGCTCCAAACCAATCTCTCCAAGACGGGCATGACGGCCCCCCTCAACGTCACAACGTCGAACGGCGGCATGCTTCCCGCCTCGCTGGCGAAGCTGCGTCCGGGTACGACGCTGCTGTCGGGGCCGGCGGCCGGGATCATCGCCTCGGCACATGTGGCGAAGATATGCGGCATCGAGGAAATGATCGCTTTCGACATGGGCGGCACCAGCACGGAGGTCGCGGCGCTGACCGGCGCGCAGATTCCCTACTCGACGGAAACCCAGATCGGCGACTTCCCGGTCATCTTTCCCGCCGTCGATGTCGTCTCGGTTGGCGCGGGCGGCGGCTCGATCGCCCGGCTCGACAATCTCGGCGTCCTGAAGGTGGGCCCGGAAAGCGCCGGCGCCGATCCCGGACCGGCCTGCTATGGACGCGGCGGCGCCATTCCAACCGTTACGGACGCCTATGTCGTGACCGGGGTCATCGAACCGACGGCCTTTCTCGGCGGGCGCCTGACCATCAAGCCGGATCTCGCGCAGGCCGCCTACGCGGCGCTGGCTCACGGCACCTCCTACACCCCCGACGAACTGGCGGCCGGGGTGCTGCGCGTCGCCACCTCGAACCTCATGGTCGGAATCGGCCGGGTCGAGGCGCACAAGGGGCTCGACTTGCGTGGCTTTACTCTGCTCGCCTATGGCGGTGCCGGCCCAACCCACGCCTGCGCCCTGGCCGAGACGCTGGGTCTGCGGAAGATTCTGATCCCTCTTTCGCCGGGCACGTTTTGCGCCTGGGGGTCGCTTCTCGCCGACTTCCGAGTCGATCATGTGCAGACGTTTCACAAGCCTCTTGCCGAGATCGATCTGGCCGGGGTGACTGAGTGGTTTGCCGCGGCCGAGGCGAAAGGAACGGAGCTGCTGCGGCGGGAGGCACCGTATATCGAGCGCTTAACGGCGCTCCGCTCGGCGGATATGCGCTACCAGGGTCAGGGGTTCGACATCGACGTACTGCTGACCGACGAGCTTCTCGCCGCACCTGATTCCGGCTCGTTCGCCAACGCCTTCCATGAACGATACGGCGCGCTCTACGGCCTCTCCGACGCGACGATCCCCGTCGATTTCATCAACGCGCGGCTGACGCTGGTCGGACATACCGGCAAGCCGGCGTTGCCGCTGATCGCTGCGACGAGAGACGGTCCGCTGCGAGCGGTCAAGAAACGGCCAGTATTCATCGACGGCAGGCGGCGGCCGCTACCGATCTTCCTCCGATCGCAATTCGTTGCAGGCGATGCCTTCGCCGGGCCATGCCTGGTAGACCAGGACGACACGACCATATTCGTGCACGATGGCTGGACGGGCGTGATCGACGAATTCGGCTTCGCCCGATTGACGCGAAACTGAGTCCACCAGCTTCGAACAGGGAGCGTGACCCCGTTGACAGCCAAATCCGATGATATCGCCGCCCTGAGCACCGACGCGATCGAAATCGAAGTGTTCGCCAAGATGTTCGGCGCCATCGTCGAACAGATGGGTGTGACTCTCGCCCGCACGGCGCACACCACCTTCGTCCGTGAAACGCAGGATTTCGGCGTCGCGCTCGCGACGGTGAATGGCGAGTTCTTCGCCTATCCCCGGACGCTGGGGGCGAGCGTGCTTCTGGGATTGCCCTTCGCGGATTGTATCCGCGCGATCCCGAAGTATCACGATGGCGACATCGTCATGACCAACGATCCGTTCCTCAGCAAGGCGGGCTGCACGCACGTTCCGGATCTGACGATCTGGATGCCGATCTTCGTCGACGGAGAAATTTTGTGCTTCGCCTGGGGCTTCGTCCATTCCTCGGACATTGGCGGAAGCGTGCCCGGAAGCATCGCGCCGAGCTTGACTGATACGTTTCAGGAGGGCGTTCGCATCCCGCCCGTCAAGCTCTACCGCCGCGGGCAGGTGAACGAGGACGTCCGCGACATCATCAAGAACAATGTGCGGATCCCGCAGCAGGTCTGGGGCGACATCCAGGCCGTTCGTGCCGCGCTGATGCTCGCCAGCCGCAAAGTCAAGGCGCACGCGGAGCGCTACGGGCGACATAAGCTGAGCACCGTCATAGACGACCTGCTGCTGTATGCGGAGATCAAGGCGCGCGGTATCTTCCGGCAGATCCCTGCCGGCACCTACCGGTTCACCGACTACGTCGAAGACGACACGATCTCCGACGTTCCGATCCGACTGAACCTGACGATGACGGTGGAGGACGGCCACATTCATCTCGACTACACCGGAACCGATCCGCAGGTGGCCGCCGCCTACAACGTGCCGACGGCGGGAAAGGTCCATCCCTGGGTCATTTCCGGGCTCGCGCTCTATGTCATCAGCCAGGACCCGGACATTCCCACCAACGCCGGATATTTTCGCGCGCTTTCCGTCGAGTTGCCCGAGGGCTGCCTGCTGAACCCGGTGTTTCCCGCTTCCATCGGCCTGCGGTCGCTGGCCGGCGTGAGGATCATCGACCTGATCCTGGCCACGCTCGGCCAAGCGGTCCCGGAGAAGGTGCCGGCCGCCGGATCCGGCGTTTCGACGGTCGTCATGTTGTCGGTACCCGACTACGAGCGCGGCGGCCGACGCATCAATGTCGTGAATCCGTGCGTCGGCGGCTCCGGCGGCAGACCGACGGCCGACGGTTTCGACGGCGTCGATTTCATGTTCGGCTTTCTGCGCAACACGCCGGCCGAGATCCTCGAAGCAGAGACCTTCATGCTGATGCGGCGGTTCTGGCTCGCACGCGACTCCGGCGGGCCGGGCCGCTTCCGCGGCGGGCTTGGCGTCGGCATCGAGTTCCAGGTCCTGGCGCCGGATGCGAAGGTGATCGCCCGCGGAATCGACCGGACCAAGTTCGATCCCTGGGGCGTGCATGGCGGTCTGCCCGGCGTGCGCATGGCCTCGACGCTGGTCAACCCCGGCACGAACGCTGAAAGGAGCGTCCGCAAGGTTGACGTGCTCCATCTGCAGGCGGGTGACATCGTGCGCTTCCAGTCGCCGGGCGGCGGGGGATACGGCGATCCGCTGGAGCGCGATCCCGCGCATGTGCTCGACGATCTGGAGCGGGGCTTCGTTTCGGCCGGGGCCGCGGAAGCGATCTACGGCATCGTGCTGGACGGACGGGGCGACGTCGACGAGAAGGCGACACGTGCAAGGCGCGCCGCCATCCGCGCCGACCGGGGATCGGAAGAGCAGCAGATGTTCGCCTTGGGTGAGCATCGCCGTGCCCTCGACCGGCTCTGGCCGCTCGATGCCCGCTCGGCGCTGTCCGGAGTCCTCAGCGGTCTGCCCATCCTCATGCGATACGAGGTCAAGAACCGCATCTATACGAGCCTGACGACGCCCGGGCGGGAAGCGCCGGTCTCAGCCGACGATGTCGTCGCCTGCTGGACGGCGCTCCGCGCCGAAGTATATGACCGGCACTTTGCCGCGTTTGAACGATAGGCCTGCGCGGGTCCGTGGGGAGACGATTGCCGTGCGGCCCTCCGGCAACCCGCCTCGTTCAGTGGGGCGGGCGTGGGTAGATGACCCCTTCGGCGAATTTGTGCATCCACTCCACTTCCTCACGCTTGAGGTAGTCGCCCTTGGTGTTGCGCAAAGCGCAGAGCATCTCGGTCAAGACGTTTCGCCGCACTTCCGAAGTGATGGTGTTGAGCCGGTGATAGGCTTCCGAGATGTGTCGCCCCAGCGTGGTGATGCCATGGCGCGCCATGACCACAGAATTCGTATCCTGGATGAACTCCTTGATCGGCGACACGTCCTCCTCGACATCGAGATGCGACGGGACGACATGTGCCCACTTCGCCATGACGTAGGGATACTCCAAGGAAATTGGCTTAATGGTGTCGAGGATGCCCGAGGCAAGCAATGCGATCGTCTCATCGTGGTGGACGTGGATGACCGCGTTGATGTCGGGGCGCAGCCGGAGAATTTCCCGGTTCAGGTTGTGGCCGACGCTGGTGATGGTCGTGCCGTACAGCAGTTTTCCTTCGGGAATGTCAGTGATGACGATGTTGTCGACCGTCATTTCCTCGAGCGAGACGCCGGCGTGCTTGGTGTAGGCGACGCCGTCCGGATAGGCTGGGTCGGGTACCCGGATGACGATGTTACCGAGCGAGTTGTGGATGTAGCCCCGGTCGACGACCATGCGGCCGTAACGCAGCAACGTCTCCGCCACCTCTCTCCGGAATACGGGTGCCTCGGTACCTGCAGCCTTGGAAAGCACTTGCGACATCTCAATCTTCTCCCGTCCTGCCCTTGGCCGGCGCCGCGGAGAGCAGGTGAGCCGTTTGGCGCCCCTCGCTTGATTCTGTGATATATCACATGTCCAATCCGATGTCGAACTGCAAAAAGCTGAGCGCCCACAGTTCAGCCGGGCAACCTCGGGAGTTTTCTCCACGAATGCGCCACACGCCGCATCTTGGCTGTTCTTGCGCGTTCCATCCAATGGCGCACGACGGGCGCTGCAGTTGCCAGTTGTTTTCTTGTTTCACGAATAGATAATGACCGCCCATCGCGCCGAAGCGGATACCGGTGCTCCAGCCCATGAAAGCTAGAAATGAACGTGGAAGGGCCGGCCTGGCTCCGGAATCGGACCCCAGGCGCAAGCTGTCCCTGGCCGACCAAGCCTATGCCGCCATAAAGCGGCGGATCATGACACTCGAGTTTCGCCCGGGCCAGTACATAAACGAGTCCGAGGTCTGCCACCTGCTGAAGATCGGCCGCTCACCCGTCCATCAAGCAATGCACCGGCTGGCGTTGGAAGGGCTCGTGGAGATTGTCCCGCGCAAGGGCGTGTTCGTCCGGTCTGACTCACTGAACGAGATCCTTGAACTCATGGAAGCAAGATGGGTTATCGAGTCCCACTGTGCCGGATTGGCAGCCGAACGGGCTGCACCCAGGGATATCGAAGCTATGGAACGACTCTTGCAGGGCGGCCGCAGGTATCTATCTGCCCAGGCCATGGAACAGTTTATGCAGGTGGATCGGGCTTTCCATGCCGCCATCGCACAGGCTGCCGGGAACAGTGTGCTGCGCGACACGCTGAATCTGTTGCATGAGCGGCTTGGCCGCATCTGGCTTTTCAGGGTTTGGCAGAGAGAAGACTTCGAAAGCACTCAGGCGGAGCACGAGGCAATCTTCGCTGCGATGAAGCGGGGCGACAAAGAGCGCGCAGTTGCTGCAACGCATGAGCACATCACGTCGCTGCGCCGTCGTATCGTTGAATCGAAGACTTAGCTTACCACTTCAAATGCGTCGCCTGCGGCGAGGACGGTGCGGCAGTAGTCGGAAGTGCCGCGGGGCTGAACGGCATCGGCGCGTCGATGCGGCTCGGGTCGGGTTGCACGACGGCCACCTTTCCGACGTGATCCACTCCTGCACTTCCCACCGGGTGGTTGCCCATTCTCCGCCGCAGATGCGGATTGGACTGACAGCCGACAGCCGCGCATGGCCGTGAAGATCGTGCTGCAGCGTCGCCTCGGCGAAATAGATGTCACAGTCCACAATACGCGTCAGGACCCATTGCGCTTCGTGCCAGTCCCGCCAGCGGTACCCGAAATCCACCATCAGCACGACGCTGTGACCGATCGTCCGGCGGATACTCCGGATTGTGTCCACGATCTGAGCGTCCGCCGCGACGCTTCCCAATAGCATTTCCACCTTGAGGGCGCGGAAACCCAGCGCGAGCGCGCGCTCAGCTTTGGCGGCGACGGCATCGACATATTCGCTCACGCTCGCCTGCGCCCGATGCTCGACGAAGATGGTGGCATAGGGCGCGAGCCGATCGGTGCGGGCGCCGCCCATCAGGCGGTGGACCGGCACACCGAGCTGCTTTCCGGCGAGATCGTGCAGTGCGATATCGATCGCTGAGAGAGCGTGGATTCTTACTCCGCGGCGGTTGCGAGTCCCCGCAACCCCGTCCTTCTTTGATTTCATTCGACAATCTGCGCTTTCGCACGATCAAGTACGCTCAAAGGCAGCAGGTCGAAATCAGGCTGAGGAAGGTGTAGATCGGTCAGCTAAGCCGGGACTCTGGAACAATTGACCCTGCGGTGTTTGCAAATCGCAACCAGCACTGCCTTGCGCCAAGGCGACAGACGCTCGACAGCCTTAGGGGCCGGCGTCAGCAACCGGTACGATGTCGACGTTCTTGTTGAGGCACACCAAGCAATAGTAGCCGACCAGGCCGATGAGATCGACCATGACGGCTTCCCCAAAGCGGCGCCTCGCCGCGCCAAAGACGGAATCGGCCATGCTCCCGCCAGCAAGCAACGAGACGACGAAGTCATAAACGATCCGATCGTCGCCGCTGAGGTCCGCGGGCTCGTCGCCGGCGGCAATACGGTCGAGAGCAGCGGCATCGATTCCTTCGCGCACTGCTACGGCGTAATGCATGTCCCAGGTGGATTGCGTCTGCCAGTGCCGTGTCACCAGACATATTGCCAGCTCCTTGAGCCGGTTCGACAGCGTATTTGAATAGCGGGCATACTCCCCCAACTGGTGAACCGGCGCCGCCACACCCGGACTGCGGAGCCAGAGATTCAACGAATCACCAAGCCGCTGCTTCGGTCCGCTGACGGCACAGTCGGCAACAGTCCGTTGCTCGGGTGTCATTGCATCCATGGTCAGCGGCGGAA
The DNA here is from genome assembly GCA_050180895.1 of Dongiaceae bacterium. Classification (GTDB taxonomy): domain Bacteria; phylum Pseudomonadota; class Alphaproteobacteria; order Dongiales; family Dongiaceae; genus JBGPEQ01. The sequence continues at coordinate 159,781 of JBFXDS010000005.1, read as the reverse complement.
AACGACGTCTTGTCATTGTGCCGGCCTCCATGCGGGCCATCCCATGTGTGTGACGTTCAGGTATCCTCCAGCACCATCGCGGCACCCTTCTCACCTATCATGATCGCTGGCGCGTTAGTGTTTCCCCCGACTAGACGTGGCATGATCGACGCATCGATCACGCGGAGCCTACCGATGCCGCGTACGCGCAATCTGTGATCGACCACGGCTAGCGCATCTGTCCCCATTTTGCATGTGCTGGTGCCGTGATGGCTCGAACGGCCGGCGCGACGACAGAAGGCCTCGATATCCTCGTCTGACTGTATCGACGGACCCGGAGAGACTTCCTCCATGATATAGGCTGCGATGGCGGGCATGGTCGCCACCTTCCGGATTGCTCGAAAGCCGAGAACGGCTTTCCGGCGGTCTTCCTCGGCGGCGAGGAAATTGAACCGGATTTCGGGCGCAATCGTGGGATCCGCACTTTTGATGCGCACCGTCCCACGGCTCTCCGGGTGCAGAATGTTCATAGAGATTCCGAAGCTGGAGAACGGATGCAGGCCAAAGCCGCTGCCCGCCTTGCCGATGATCGCCCTGCTCCAGGGCTGGAGATTGAGCTTAACATCCGGCGAATCCAGGGCCTGATCGGTGCGAATGCAGCCGGCGCAATAAGCCCCCGGCATGGCCATCGACCCGCCGTGGAACAGCAGATACTTGAGAACCATCGCCATCCGTCGCGCGCGGCTGTTGACGTCATCATTGAGCGTGATCGGTCGCGCGCAGCGGAAGTTGGCACTCACGGTGAAATGGTCCTGTAAGTTCGCGCCGACACCCGGCAGATCGACCATCACGGAAACACCGAGCGCGCGTAGGTGGTCGGCGGGGCCGATACCGGAGAGCTGCAGCAACTGGGGCGAATTGAACACGCCAGCAGCAAGGATTACCTCCCGGCGCGCGAGAATGCATTCGGTGCTTCCACGTCGCATGACTTCAACACCGGTCGCCGCATTGCGCTCGAATAGTACCCGTATCGTCAAAGCATCGGTAATGACATGCAGATTACGGCGATTACGCGCTGGCTTGAGATAGGCCTCGGCAGCGCTGGAGCGACGACCATCGCGAATCGTCATCTGCACATAGCCAAACCCATCCTGGGAGGCTCCGCTGAAATCGGTATTGCGCACAAAACCCGCCTGCTCGCCGGCCGAGATGAAGGCTTCGCCGAGTTCGTGGCGTGGCACGTTGGCGACACGCAGCGGACCGCCGGTTCCATGATATTCGTTGGCGCCGATCTCGTTGTCTTCGCACTTCCTAAAGTATGGCAGCACGTCGTCGTAGCTCCAGCCGACATTGCCGAGCTGGCGCCAGTAGTCGTAGTCTTCCTTCTGGCCTCGCATATAGACCATGCCGTTGATTGAACTGGTGCCGCCCAGCACTTTGCCGCGCGCCTGGAAGCTTCTGGTGCCGCCGAGATTTGGCTCCGGCTCGCCCTGATAGAGCCAGTTGCAGGTCGGGTCCTCGTATAGCTTTCCGAACCCGATCGGAGTCCGGATCCAAAATCGGTCGTCATTGCCGCCCGCTTCGAGCAGCGCAACCCGATGTTGTCCCGATTCGCTCAGACGTGCCGCAACCGCACATCCGGCGGAGCCGGCTCCTACCACGACGTAGTCATACTCCTGCAATGTAAGCTCCTCCTCTTCCCAGGGGCTTGCGCGCGATCCACGCTGCGAAACGCAGATAGGCCACACCCATTCTGCTTCCGACTAGACGAGACCCGGATAGGAACCGCCATCCAGGTGGACATTCTGCCCCGATATGAACCCAGCGAGCGTGCTGCAGAGGAACGCACAGGTCGCCCCGAATTCCTTCGGATCGCCGAGGCGCCGCGCAGCGATGCTGCGGACCTGCCGCGCGCGCGCCTCCTCGTACGTGATGTTCTCGCGCTTGCTGGCTTCCTGCGCCATGTAGTGCTGGCGATCCGTGTCGAACCGCTCGGGCAACAGATTGTTGATCGTCACGTTGTCCTTGGCGACGTCGAGAGCGATGGCCCTCATCGCAGCGGTGAGACCGGCACGGGCACCGGCAGACATGGACATATGCGGCCGGGGCGTCGTCACCATTGCCGAGGTTATGTTTATGATGCGGCCGAACCTGCGCGCTCGCATGCCGGGAAGAACCGCGCGCAGGAAATTGAGCGGCGCCAGCATGTTCCCCTGCACAGCATCGACCCAGTCATCGGCCTTGGTATCCATGAAGTAGAGAGGCGCCGGACCGGCCGCGTTGTTGACGAGAATATCGGGCTTTGGACATGCTGCGAGAAGAGCCGTCTGGCCTTGCGCTGCGGTCGCATCGCCAACGACATGCGTGACCTTGCCACAACCCAGCGACCGCAGATGCGCCGCGGCCGCCTCAAGCCGCTCACGGCTGCGCCCGTTGATCACGACATCAACGCCTTCTGCAACCAGCGCCTCGGCGCAGGCGCGGCCGAGCCCACCGCTAGATGCACAGACGATCGCGATGCGACCAGCTATTCCAAGATCCATGCCCTTCTCCGTCGACGACAAGCGCGCCGGGACGCAACGCGCTGGATATACGGCGGCGTATGCACAACACCGGGATGAGCGCTGCACAAGCAAAATTCCAGAAACGCGCTCTTACCGGTTCATCGTTGACAATTTCCTTCAAATGAAGATACTTCGTTTCGTGTTAGAGGTCAATGTACTTGCAAATCAGACCTTTAAGCCATGCTGGCGAGAGAAGGCAGTATGGCACCCTTTGGGCGTAGCAGCCGCCAACATCTTCATGCAAACTTGGATTCCCGGCAGCGCTGGAAAGTGGTCGACAGTCACAGCTGTGGCATCGCGCAGAGCGGGAGCGGCTTGGCGCAGCCGCCGATCACATATAGGTGCCTCCCTGGGAGAGGCTTGCATCGGCTATTCATCCTTCTGAGCGCGTTCTACGGCGGGCAGCTAGAGAGACAGGAGACATGGACGCTTCGACGGTCACCACCGGCAGGATGTTGATCAACGGCGAGCTGGTGGAAAGCCTTGACGGCGCCTGGATCGATTCCATCAATCCGGCCGATGAGTCTCATCTCGGGCGGGTTCCGGCCGGCGGAGCCCGCGATGTCGAAGCAGCGGTTAGCGCCGCTGCGAATGCCTTTTCGTCCTGGGCGGCGTTATCGATGCAGCAGCGCGCCAGATACATATACGAACTCGCACGCGCGATTCTCGCACGGTCCGAGGATATTGCACGGACAGAAGCGCTCGATACCGGCAACACAATCGGGCCGATGCGCGCGGATGTCACGACTGCGGTCGACCGCATGCGCTTTGCTGCCGGCCTTGCCCTGGAGATCAAGGGCGAGACCTACCCGGCCAGCGCGGAAAACATACATTTGACGATGCGCGTGCCCTACGGCGTGGTCGGGCGCATCATCCCGTTTAACCATCCCGTTGCCTTTGCCGCGTCCCGCCTTGCCGCGGCCATCATCGCTGGCAACACCATCGTGATCAAACCGTCGGAGCAGAGCCCGCTTTCCGCAACGATTCTCGGCGAGCTGTGCGCGTCGGTCCTGCCGCCAGGTGTGGTCAACATTGTTACCGGCGGCCGCGCGACCGGCGAGGCGCTGGTGCGGCATCCGAAGGTGAAGCGCATCGCGTTCATCGGTTCCGCGGCATCCGGCCAGGCGATCCAGCGGGTTGCTGCCGAGACCGCCGTCAAGACCATCACCCTGGAACTCGGCGGTAAGAACCCCCTCATCGCCTTTCCCGATGCACATCGGAGCACTGTCGCAGATGCGGCCGTCCGCGGCATGAATTTCGGTTGGCAGGGGCAGTCCTGCGGCTCCATGAGCCGCATCCTGCTGCACGAAGATATCTACGATTCCGTCCGCGACAGCATCATTGAACGTGTGCGCCGGATCCGGGTCGGCCATCCCCTCTCGCCGGAGGCTGATATGGGCCCGATTAACAACAAGGCGCAGTACGACAAGGTTCTGACCTATATCGAACTCGGCAAGCGCGAAGGTGCTGTGCTGCTGCATGGTGGCGGCCGACCCCAGGGCACTACCTTCGCATCGGGCTACTGGGTCGAGCCGACGGTGTTCGGCGACGTGCGCATGGACATGCGCATCGCCCGAGAGGAGATCTTCGGCCCCGTTATGTCGATTCTCAGGTTCAAGACGGAGACCGAGGCGATTGCGATGGCTAACGACACCGACCTCGGCTTGACCGCTGCTGTCTGGACACAGGATATCAGCCGCGCTATGCGCATCGCCCAAGCCGTCGATGCCGGCTACATCTGGATCAACGGCGTGGGCACACATTTCCGTGGCGTGCCCTATGGCGGATTCAAGAATTCTGGCGTCGGTCGGGAGGAGAGCTTGAGCGAAATCCTAAGCTACACAGAAGAGAAGGTGATCAACATTTGCGGCATCCGCCAGCCCGGTCCGTAACAGGCGCTGGGGCGCGCCACAGCTTCGGCGCCAAACATCACGCGAAGACAGGGTGTTGGCTGACGCGTTCGGCGAAAGCGACTGCATAGGCGGCACTCCGCCAGCAATTCCAGTCCAGGGTGTGGCGCCTTTCGCAGATGAGCCACTTGCCTTCGATCCGCTTCAGCTTGTCGAGATAGCGCAGGCTCCGCATGTCAATCTCGTTCCCACTTTCCTTCTCATGAACGTGGAATGAGAGCGCGTTAGTCTCGGCAAGTGCAGCGTCTGTCCCGATCATAGTAACGTTGATGTTGCCCATAAAGTGGGTCATCACGCGCATCCCGTTCGCATGCGCGCGCTTTTCAAGTTCTGGGATTAAATTGTCCAGACCCTCGATAACGGGCGAATTGTGATGGATCGCCCTGATGTCGTCGCTGAAACACGAGCGCACCTGACCGAAGTCATGCCGATCGATGCCCTGGAAATAGCGATTGAGAACGTCCTCGATCGCGAGACGGTCGAGACAGTACTGGATGTCGGATGCCGATGGTTTCATGGTCGCTCCCCCCTCTCATGGTTGTCCGATGGCGCGCTGATACACCGTTGTCAGGCGCTTTTTTCCGCGTGGCTGCACCGGTGTATGCCATTGGCGGTCCATCTCGCTCTTCCAAAGCATCAGCACATCGCCGCCGTCTCAAGCCTTCAGCCGGACAGCACCGAGGTCCCTTTGAGGCGCCCGCCGCTTATTGACCTCGGTAGGTTCTCCCTTATAAGATCAATATCTTCATGTGGAGGAACTTTCAATGCCTCATTCATCGCTTTCGACTGAGCAAGTGCAGCATTATCGGCAGAATGGCTACCTGTTCCCACTGCGTGCGATGTCGGGTGAAATGGCAGCAGGATACCTACGGAAGGTGGAGGCTTTCGAAAGTGAGTATGGCGGCCAATCCGGAGAGGTGCTGCGACAAAAGTCGCATGTGGTCCTAACCTGGGTAAATGAGCTCATCCGGCTCGAACCGGTGCTGGACGCTGTCGAGAGCCTCATTGGCCCAGACATTCTGTGTTGGTCGACGTCGTTCTTCATCAAGAATGCCAACGATCCGCACTTCGTCGCCTGGCACCAGGATGCGCCCTACTGGGGGCTTGATTCCAACGACATCGTCTCAGCCTGGATCGCCCTCACCCCCAGCAATGAGATGAATGGCTGCCTCAAGGTGCTTGGCGGCTCGCATAAGCAAGTCGTTCAGCATGAGGCGCGGTTCACGAAGAACAACATGCTTCTGCAGGGTCAGGAAATTGCTGTCGAGGTCGATGAGACGCAAGCGACCAAGTTGGTGCTCGAACCCGGCCAGTTTTCATTCCACCATCCGATGATCATTCACGGTTCAGCGCCAAACAGCAGCAGTGGTCGGCGTATCGGCTTTGCTGTGCGCTACCTGAAGACATCGGCGCGGCAATTGCGCTTCGACACCGACACGGCGACTCTGGTCAGGGGAAGCGACCGCTTCGGGCACTTCATTCCTGAACCAACGCCAGCCAGCGATATGCATCCCGCCGCCGTCGGCTTCCTCGACGACCTACTTTCCAAACGGTACGGCGGCCACTTCAGGTATCGGAAAGAGAAGGATGCCGCGTCGCTAAGTTGAGATCCCGGAGGTCTGCAGAAGAAAATCGGGGGCAGATTTGAGTCAGCACTTTCGTGATCCGCCTAGATGGTTTCCCGGGACAATTCCGCCATCGCGGTCCGTCCCGGCCGGGGCGCCGCCAGAGATCGTGAGGCACTCAGGAGCCGGAGTGATTTGATGAACAGCGCGAACGGCAACATCGCAGACATCATCGTGGTCGGCGGTGGTGGCGCCGGCTTGGCGGCTGCGATAGAGGGTGCCACCCTCGGGCGTAGCGTGATCCTGCTGGAAAAGAACGATCATCCCGGCGGCACGACGGCATGGTCCGTAGGTGTCCTGACGGCCACGGCCACGCCGCAACAGGTGAAAAAAGGAATCAAGGATTCTCCCACCCGGCACCAAGCGTATATGCTGAAGTCCAAGCCCACAAACGAGGTAAAGGACAATCCGGCCCTCTGCAGGATCCTGACCGAAAACCTGGCAGACACCGTCCGCTGGCTGACATCCCTCGGCGTCGAGTTCTTCGGCCCAATCGCGGAGCCGCCTCACAAGGAGCAGCGCCTACACCTCGTGGTCCCGAACGCGCGCGCCTATATCTTCCACTGCACGCGGCGCGCCCGCCGGCTTGGCGTCGATATCCGTACTGGTATGCGCGTCATCCGATTGATCAGCGACGGCGGGAGGGTGAAAGGGGTCGTCGCAAGGTCCACTGCTGGGGGCGAAATAGAGTTCGCCGCCAGAGGCGGGGTGGTACTTGCCTCCGGCGACTATGCCGGCAGCGCCGATCTGAAGAAACGCTTCATCTCGGCTCAGGCAGCTTCCATTCAGGCCATCAATCCGAGCAGTACCGGCGACGGTCAGTTGCTGGGAGAAGAACTGGGTGGATACATCCTCAACGGTAGCGTGGCGATGATGAAGCTACGGTTCGTACCGCCGCCGCGCCGCAAGCTCATCCAACTGATCCCGCCATACCATTCTGTCACCCGGGTTATGCGCTGGTCCCTCGAGCACCTACCGACATCCATCATTCGACCATTCATGATGGGTTTCCTGGTCACCTCGCTGGCTCCGGAAAGCACTTTCCTTACAGGTGGCGGTGTGCTGGTGAATAAGATGGGCTCCGCGGTTCTTTATGACGGCAAAGATTCTATCGCCGCATTCGTAGATCAGCCGGAACAGAGAGGTTTTGTTCTGTGCGACGATGTCGTTGCCAGGAAATTCGATCAATGGCCCCACTTCATCTCGACCGCGCCGGGCATGGCCTATACCTATTTTTCGGACTATCGGCGCAGCCGACCAGATCTCCACCACTCCCATCGCGATGTTAAGGCGCTGGCGCTCTTGGCCGGAATGGATCCCGCCGCCCTCGTCAAAGCACTTGAGATCATGGCGATGGCCCGACGGGAGAGCGATCCGGCGAAGGGATTGCAGCCTCCCTTCCATCTGCTGGGACCGATGCAGCTCTACATCACGACCACCAATGGAGGCCTCGCTATCGACGAAAAGTTCCGAATCCTGCGGCGCGACGGCACACCGATCGCCGGCCTCTTCGGGGCGGGTTCCGCCGGGCAGGGAGGAGCGCTGCTGCAGGGACATGGGCATCACATCGGATGGGCCTTCACCTCCGGCCGGCTCGCGGGGCGAAATGCTGCCTTCGAAGTAGTCGACGAGGCCTAGCATATTGAAGGCGCGCCGGCCGTTACCTAGCACGGCGAGTAAGCTGCCTACCGCGAGCGGCTGCGTCCGGTTGAAACCATGAAATCTCAAGACGACCAGGACGAGACGCTGGCACATCCATCCGGGGAAACCAAAGAAGAGATGTTCGCGACCCAGCGTGATCCACGCCTGCGGCTGTTCATTCCCCTGGTCGTTGCCTTTGCCTTCTTGATGGAGCAGATCGATTCGACGATCATCGTAGTCGCTATTCCGCAAATGGCCAGCGAGCTCGGCACCACGGTCCTGCGGATGAACTTGGCTATTACGGCCTACGCCGTGACCCTCGCCGTCTTCATCCCGATCAGTGGTTGGTTTGCCGATCGTTTCGGTGCGCGCCGCATCTTCAGCTTGGCACTCTGTATCTTCACACTCGGTTCCATCCTCTGCGGCATGGCCACCAGCCTCGAGATGCTGGTGGCGACTCGCGTCCTTCAAGGACTTGGGGGAGCCATGATGACGCCAGTGGGTCGGCTTATCCTGCTGCGCAGCTTCCCGCGAGAGCAACTCTTCACCGCCATGATCTATATGAGCCTGCCCGCCTTGCTGGGACCGGCCATCGGTCCCCTGCTCGGCGGCGTGCTGACCAGTTACGTATCCTGGCGTTGGATATTCTACGTGAACATTCCCTTCGGTCTGGCCGGGATCCTGCTCTGCCTGCGCTTCATCGACGCGCCGCCCAGCGACCTGCGGGTCGGTTTCGACGTTCCCGGCTTTCTGATGGTGGGCTCTGGCTTAGCACTACTGCAATTCGGCATCGAGAGCCTGACAGATCCAGCCACGCCGCTCTCGGAACTTGTCGCCATTGGGATCGTTGCCGCCGGCTTCCTGTGCGCCTTTGTCTGGTACTCGCGCCGCGTGACATCGCCCGCGATCGATCTTTCGCTTTTCCGCTTCCGCTCCTTCATTGTTGGCACACTAGCTGGCGGTCTGTGCCGCATTGGCATCAACGGCGCTCTTTTCCTGCTGCCGCTCATGCTGCAGGTAGGTTTCGGCATGAGCGCTATTGTCTCCGGATCCCTCACTTTCTTCGCCAGCGTGGGCGCCATGATTGTGCGACTGATCTCGATTCCGCTGCTGAAGACATTCGGTTTCAAGCACGTCCTAATCGTCAGCGCGATCCTCTCTTCCGTGATGATGGTCGGCTTCTCGTTCATGACCCCGGACACGCCACATTGGTACATCGCCATCTATACCATGGCCTTTGGCCTGGTCCGGGCCACCCAGTTAATGAGTGCCAACTCGCTTGCCTATGCTGACATGCCGTCCGAGCAGTTGAGCCGCGCAACTAGCCTCGGCGGCGTGCTGCAGCAGATCAGTATGAGTCTCGGGGTCTCGATCAGCGCCACGCTACTTAGCTCCGTCGCAATCTCGGCTCACAGCCTAGTGACCGACGATTTCCATCAAGTGTTCCTGCTGGTGGCGTTGATCCCGCTCCTGAGTATTCCAGGCTTCCTATTCCTGAAGCCGCAGGACGGCGCAAGGGTCAGCCAGTATGAATCGCGGAAGACCACGCCCGACGCCTGAGCGTCGCGGCTTGAGTCCTATCTGACTGCCGGCGTAGCGACTTGTTCCCCCGCCGGCAGCATCATCTCGACTATGTTTGGCAGGCGATAGGCTGTCGCCGCCGCGCCGCAGAACAGGAAGGCGCGTTCTTCGTCGGTACAGCCGGCGCTTGCTCGCTTGAATGCGTTCCACAGGGTGACGTAGTCGACCAGGATGCTCTCCGGCGGGAAATTGCTTTCAAACATGCACCGCCGGATGCTGAACGCTTCGATGCACGTTTCTATGTAGGGACGCCAAGCCGCTGCCAGCTCCGCCGATGATGGCATCGTACGATAGGCTCCTTGCTCGCCGAAAGCCCGGCCGGGAATCGGGATGCCCGCTTGGCGAATGCCGCCGATCTTAATGTAGACGTTCGAACAAGCGCCTAGTTCCCGAATTCCTTTGCGCCAATGGGCAAACACCTCGCTGGTCCTCCCAACATACGGCCCGAGCCCCGTCGGCCCTGCCATGTGGTTTACAATGATGGTCGTGTTTGGAAAGGTCCGAGCCAGATCCGCCAGTTCAGGAATCTGCTTGAAGAAAATGACGGCATCGTAGGAGAGGTGGTTCGGCGCCAGACACGCGAAACCACGCCGGAAGGTCGCATCCGCGAGCAGGTGCGGCATCAGCTTGATGTCTGCCTTCTGCCAATGTGCTGGCACGTATGCATCGTCCCAGGCGGTCAGCATGCGAACGCCGCGAAAGCGGCCGCCACCGGCAGCTATGTGCGCCTCTAGCACTAGCTGCAGACGGTCTCCCAGCATCAGATCTGCGCGGCCCACGATCCCGGCGGCGACTTGAGTCTTGCCGTACCGCCCACTCGCCGCCATCGCAGCGGCGCCGCAAAGGAATTCTGTTTCGCCGACGGCCCGGTATTCTGCCGGGCCACGGGCCCGGAACATGGCGCCGATCTCAATCGCCACCGTCGCCACAACGTTGTGGCCGGCGTGTACATCCTTGAGAAGCTCCGGCAACAGATAGCGCTGGCCTCCTTCCGGGTCTCGGAGATGATGATGCGCGTCGATGATCGGCAGGCCCGGTTCTATCGCAGTCTCTTGCATCCTCTCGCGGCTGGCATCGGTTCTTGTTTCGCCTTCATGCAATCCCCTCGGATTCACCACCTCGGCCACACCTTGCGGGCGCTTGTTCTTTATCTTGTCCGACGCGCTGGCGCGCGATCGTCCAGTTGGAGTCTTAAATGACGAACGATTCGAACGTTTCATGGGCGAAGAGTTCTTCCGGCCGGAAGAGACGCGCCGCCAGACCCTGGCTGTGCGAGTATTGGAGAAACTTCTCGAGCGTCCGAAAATTGGGCTGCAGCCCATAGGTCCAGAAATCCCAACCCATGATCGCCTCGGTCTGCTCCAGGTGGTGGGTGAGCCAGGGAAGCATGAACTTCAGGGCAGCCGTCTGGTGTAGGTCCCGATAGGCCGCCTGCTGCGCCGCCGCAAACGCCTTGAAGAGCGACTGCGCGATCCATCGATTCTGCTCATAGAGCCGGCGCCGGATGACGACGGTGTGCATGATCGGAAAGATCTTAGTTTTCTCGAAATAGGCAGCCTCCACCGCGGCATAGTCCTCGAACAAGCGCTGGACCTTGGCGCCGCCGCTGTAGAACGACGACGGCGCTCGGGCGGTGTAGAGCGCGTCGATCTCGCCCGCCTCGAGCATCCGCGACAATGTTTGCGTCGGGCCGATACGCTGCACCCTAATGTCCGGCGGCAACTGCAGTGCCAGCTTCTCCGAGCGATTGGGCGATTCCTCGCCGCCGGTGTAGTAGGTGACGCTCTCCACCGGAACACCGTATTCCTCGGCCAGAATGCCGCGAATCCAAACGGACGCTGTCATCTGATACTCCGGGGCGCCAACGCGCTTTCCAATGAGGTCCTGCGGCGACCTGATTCCACTCTTCGCCGATACGTAGATGGAGGCATGGCGGAAACATCGTGATGGAAAGATCGGTATCGCGATGAAAGGAGCGCTCTCGCCGTTGAGCGAGAGCACATAGGAAGAAAGCGACATCTCCGCGACATCGAACTCGTGGTAGCGGAGCATTCTGAAAAAAGTTTCCTCAACCGGCAGGTTGAGGTAGGTGAGCGAGATTCCGTCTGGTTTGATCCTTTCTTCAAGCAGTGCGCGCGTACGGTCGTAATCCCAACAAGCAATCGTCAACGGCAGATCGGGCATTGTTGGCGTCCTTCCCCTCCATTCCGTGCACGACGTCTCGTTTGAGTGCGGTACGGGCGCCGCCGAGGCTACTGTTCGACGACGATGTTAGCCGCCTTGATGACTTCGCTATAGGACTCGATCTCGTTATGGATGAACTGGGCGAACTCGTCCGGGGAGCTAGCGACTTTCACCCCGGCGCTCTTTTCCAGTAGCTGTGACATCGCCTCGGTATCGAGGGCCTTCGCCACCGTCGCCTGAATTTTGTCGACAACCTCCTTCGGCGTGCCGGCTGATGCCAATAGGCCATACCAGCTCACCACGGCGAAATCCCTGATGTCGGCGGCTTCAGCGACCGTCGGGACATCCGGCAGCGACTTGATGCGGTGGCCGCCGGATACCGCGAGCACCTTCAGTGCACCAGATTCGATATATGGTAGGGTGGCAATGCCGCTGGCGAAGGACAGCTGCGTTTCTCCGCCTAGCAGAGCCGGAAGTGCCTGGCCGGTCCCCTTGAAGGGCACGTGCACCATGTCTGTCCCGGTTTTGTACTTCAACACCTCCATGGCCATGTGGCCCGGGCCGCCGATGCCAGAGTCGCTATAGTTGATGGTGCCTGGCTTTTCCTTTGCGAGCGCAATGACTTCCTTAACGCTGTTGACGCCCAGCGACGGATGGGCAACCAGCAGAAGGGGCACCTCCGCGAGCAGCGTGATCGGTGCGAAGTCCTTTTCTGTGTCATAGGGCAGCGTCTTGAACAGCCCCGGATTGACGGTGTGGGGGTTGGACGTGAAAAGTAGGTTGTAGCCGTCCGGTTTCGATTTCGCGACGGAATCGGCGCCGATCTGCGTACTAGCGCCCGGTCGATTGATCACTAGAACCTGTTGGCCCCACTCCTCGGACAGTTGCTGTGCAAGCTGTCGCGCCATGAGATCAGCACCGCCACCCGCTGCGAGCGGCACGATGATGTTAACGGGCCGTTCCGGATACTCGCCAGCGGCGCTGGGCGCCGAACCGACGATACCGACAGCAAAGACGAACGAAGCAAGGGTACGAATTGGGCTCTTCATACTTCATCCTCCCTGGGTATATCTATGGATCCCGGCCGAAAGCGCATCACGCGTAGAACGCGTGTCGCTCTAGTATCACCTGCATCGACCGCGTCTTTTCTATTACTATATCTTCATATGAAGACATTTGTCAATCGCATCAGGGATCGTGGATCTCCGGCTCCCGCCATGACCATGGACATGCCCCTGCTCGATATTGCCGCCCGATGGCCGGGCATGACCACCAGTCGGCCCTTTAACCGGCTGCAGGGAGGCGATTCTTGATATACAATAATTCTTCATCCAAAGATAAATGCGCTGGCACTCTTCCCACTGCCCCATGAGGTTGCACTCATGCTCAAGAAGATCGCTGTCCTTGACGACGCAGAAAAAGCGGCACAATTGAGTGCTCCTTGGCACCGATTGGATGGTCGCGCTCACGTCACGTTCTTTCATACTCGCATTGCGGAACCGAAAGCACTCGTCGCGCAGCTCGCTGGTTTTCACGTTGTCGTGTTGAACCGAGAGCGCACCCAATTCTCCGGCCAGATCATTCAATCCCTGCCTGACCTCGAGCTCATCGCGACGCTGGGCATGCGGAATGCGGCACTGGATCTTGCCGCTGCCATCACTCGCCGAATCCCGGTCTGCGGTACCCAGACGCTGGGCTATCCCACGGTCGAGCTCACCTGGGCTCTGGCGCTTGGCCTGTTAAGGCATCTCGCGCCATCTGCAGCATCCATGAAGGCCGGTGCCTGGGAAGCGCATCTCGGCATGGGGCTGCGCGAGAAGGTTCTTGGCGTTGCCGGTTTCGGCCGGATTGGCAGCGACGTCTCACGGATCGGCAGGACTTTCGGAATGTCGGTCGTCGCTTGGTCGCGATCCCTAACGGAGGAGAAGGCTACCGCCGCAGACGTCATTGCCGTATCGCGGGATGACCTCTTCCGCGTAGCCGACATTCTGACGCTGCACGTGCCGCTCAATGACGCGACCCGGCATCTCGTCGGTAGGCGCGAACTTGCGCTGATGAAGCCAACCGCCATTCTCATCAACACCTCCCGCGGTGCAGTGATAGACGAAGCAGCACTTGTCGACGCACTTACCGCCGGACGCATTCGCGGCGCGGCCCTTGATGTGTTCGAAGTGGAACCGCTGGCCGTAGACCATCCCTTGCGCAAGCTCGACAACGTGCTGCTAACGCCGCATATCGGCTACGTCATCGAGGAGAACTATCGTTTGAGCTATGGTCAGGTTGTGGAGAACATCGAGGCTTGGCTTGAAGGTAATCTGAAGCGCACCATCGGCTAGGGGAGCAGGATTTGCACGAGCATCGTCGCAGCGTCGCCGGTTTCGCAAAGCGTCTCGTTCGGCGCGCGAACCTCGGCGTCGAACGTTGACAAATAGCGCCATATGAAGATACTTCTTACGAAGCTAATGTCCTGCTTGATAAATTGGCATTGTTGAGAGCCGGCCGAGACAGAAGCCGGCATGGCGGCTAACGATAGTCGGGAGGATTGCGGCGGAATTCGGACCTGGTGGTGCGGGTGCATCCGAGCAAAGATCCAGTGGTTCGTTGCCACGCCTCCAGCGCTTCGATCACCCGCAGGGCGGGCTCCCCACTAAGGTCGTGAATAAGGACGACGGAGGGTGCGCCGAGAACCAACTAAACAAGATAACCATCGTGGGAGGAGGGGAAGATGATCAAACGCCTTGCTGGGAGAACTAATCCCAGAAAGCTTTCGTCCGGTCTCATCTTCATGGGGATCGGAATCGTCGGGTTCATCTGGGCGCAAGAATACACGATCGGCACCGCGACCCAGATGGGTGCGGGTTACTTCCCCGCCATGCTCGGCATTCTGCTGACGCTTCTTGGTGCGGCGGCCATCGTTCAGGCATTGCGCAGCAAGACGGTGGACGAGGAAGACGGGCCGCAAAGCCTCAAGCCCCTCGCTTTGATCCTCTTCAGCATTGTCAGCTTTGGCTTCACTATCGGCCATGCCGGTCTCGTTCCAGCGATCTTCGTGTCGATCCTGTTTGCCTGCATGCAGCGGATCAGATCCCATCCGATCGAGGTCATCCTGATCTTCGCGGTACTGGCCACGTTTAGCAGCGTCACCTTCGTGCATTTTTTCGGCATGCCGATTCCCCTGTTCCTTTGGCCTTTCTAAGGGGACCGACTCGGGCGCGGCAAACCGCGTGCGAGATCGCTATTCCGCAACATGCATGGCGCCAGAATCCCGACTAAGTTCGTATATGGCTTTGCCCGTTACCAACGCGGGTCGGGACATGCGGGCCGCAGGACAAGAGGCTGGTAAGACACAATGGAAATTCTTCAAAACCTGCTGTTCGGTTTTCAGGTGGCGATGAGCCCCAGCAATTTCCTACACTGTTTCATTGGTGCGTTGCTGGGCACCATGGTCGGCATCCTGCCTGGTGTGGGACCGATCACCGCGATTGCCGTTCTGCTGCCGGTGACGATGCAGCTGGATCCTATCGCATCCCTCATCATGCTAGCCGGCATCTACTACGGCGCCAATCATGCCGGATCAACCACATCGATCATGCTCAACATGCCAGGCGAACCGTCCTCGATCGTGATCTGCCTCGACGGCTATCCTATGGCTAGGCAGGGGCGGGCTGGACCGGCCCTTTGCATGGCCGCGCTGTCATCGTTCTTCGCGGGATGCGTCGGCGTCATCATCATCGCCTGCTTTTCACCGGCGCTGGTGAAGGTGGCGCTGTCGTTTCGGGCCCCGGAGTATACCTGTATCATCTTTCTGGCTCTCGTCGGCACATCGGTCCTCTCGGGAAAATCCTTGCTGAACGCTATCAGCATGTCGATCCTCGGTCTGCTGGTTGGCACGATCGGTACCGACGTGAATTCCGGAGTGATGCGCTTCACCGCGGGCGACATCCATCTCGCCGAAGGCGTGAATTTCGTCGCGGTCATCCTGGCCCTGTTTGCCTTTACGGATATCTGCATGACACTAGGATCTCCGGAAATGCGGGTCAGAGTGAAGACGAAGCTGCGTGACCTGATGCCAAGCTGGGCGGATATCAAGGCTTGCATCATGCCGACATTGCGCGGAACGTCGCTGGGCGCCGCGCTTGGCATCCTTCCCGGCACCGGGCCAATGGTCTCATCCTTCGGCGCCTACGCGATCGAGAAGAAACTGGCGAAAGAGCCCGCTCGGTTCGGCAAGGGCGCCATCGAGGGTGTCGCCGCCCCGGAGGCGGCAGCCAATGCGGCCGCCTTCACGCACTTCGTGCCAATGCTAGCGCTCGGCATTCCGGCCGGCGCGACCATGGCCTTGCTGCTCGGCGCCATGCTCATTCAAGGCATCATCCCCGGCCCCGAGGTCATGACCAAGCATCCGGACCTCTTCTGGGGATTGGTGGGCAGTATGTGGATCGGTAACCTGATGCTGCTCATCCTCAACCTTCCGCTCGTCGGCGTCTGGATCAAGATGCTGGAAACGCCTTACCGGTTTATCTATCCCTTGATCGTCGTCTTCTGCCTGATCGGCGTCTATTCGGATCGCCTGGAGGCGTTTGATGTCTATGCTTGCGCTGTACTCGTAGGCATCAGCTATGTCCTCACCCGGCTGGATTGCCCGGCCGCGCCCTTCGTCATCGGCTTGGTGCTAGGGCCGATCCTTGAAGAGAACTTGCGGCGCGCCATGCTGATTGCGCGGGGTGATCCGACGGTCTTCATCACGCGGCCGATCAGCCTAGCCATCCTGCTACTGATGGTTGGTCTGGTGACCGCAGGAACCCTGCCCGCCTTGCGGCGCAAGCGAGAAAAACTCAGTTAGGCAGCGACGAGAAGGATCGCCGCCATGGACCCACTCAAGCTGATCACCGCCCAGACCATGCCGCGGCTTGTTGGAGATCCAGGCCCGGTATGGCCGAGATGTCACGGCACTCGACCCCGCCGCTGCCGCCCCATCACGGGCGTTTACGGCCATGGCGCTTCTGGGCATTCGTTAGCGACGATCGGGAACAGCTTGCGATCGGCCTTGTCGAAAAGCGTTGCAATTTGCAGCGACCGACCAGATCGTCGCCTTCTTCCACATCGACGCGGTCCAGCATGTCGGCGACGCGTCCCATAGGGGGCGCGGCGTCGACCTGCTCGTGACGCTCCACCGACGCCAAAGTGAGGCATCACCTGATCCACTTATGGATTGTTAGGTATAGCGATTTACGTCACAGTAGGTTTCATTTGGAGAGTGTTGAGATATGGTCCAGCAGCGTATTAGAACACCGCGGTTCCGACGATTTTGAGCATCGAGAGTTTGCTTGCCGGGAACAGCAGGTTATCGGAAGGACCACTGAGATGGATTCGGCAAAGCGTACCGCGGCAACCGAGAGTCGCTCCCGCGGGCGGACGCGCAGCGAGGAGCGCGGCAACGCTGCGTTTCCTAATAGAACGCGGGCGGCACTCCGGGAATGGGCGCAGCAGCGGCCGGACCTCAACGCCCTTGTCCAGAGCATCCGCACGCGCCTGTTGCTCATCGGCATCTATCTGATCCGCGACAATGACCGCATCGCGGAACAGTTCGGTGTGAGCGGGCCGGAAATGCGCGTGCTGTTTGCCCTGCGGCGCGCGGGCGAGCCGTACGAGCTGCGACCGACCGACCTGTTCAAGTCACTGCTGGTTCCGTCGGGAACGATGACTCGACAGCTCACTCAGCTCGAGAAGCTCGGCCTGATCAAGAGGACTGCCAATCCCCGGGATCGTCGCGTATGTAACATTCGACTGACAACCAAGGGGCGTTCCGTCACCGACGACGCGTTGACCGAAGCCGTGATGTATTCGGTCATCAGCAAGACGGTGGAAACCCTCTCCATTTCTGAGCGCAAGTCACTGAATACGCTACTGGAGCAGATTCTGAACAAGCTTGAGAGCATTAAGGCTCTCTATCCCCGTTGAGGCTCGCCTCAGATAACCCGCCTATCTCGGCTGGGCGGCAGCATCACTTCTCGGGCGGGTAGGCGGAGGACCCAGGAGATCTTCGCAGCCCGCCCTCGTCGCCCAGTATTCCCAGGCGCGCCACATCTCCATCCTGTCGGGGTTGAACAAGTTGGATCGCGCTTCGATTTCGCCCGGTGTCAACGGCTCTACCTCGCCAAGCCGCGCGCCGATGGTCTGCACCCGGGCATTGCGCGGCAGATAGACGCCAATTCGCACTACATCCGCTAGCGAACGTCCTGCCCCGGTAAAACCGTGGCCGCGCATCAGTACGGCGCGATGGGTCGCAAGTACTTGCGCCATATCCCGACCCTGCTCAATGTTGCTCACCAGCATGTTCGTATCACCGAACCTGCGCCGGATATCCCATCTCGGGACATGGGCGCCGATCACGCTGCCTGAATGAATGACAGGCTTCAGTTCGGCATTGGCGATAGTGTAGGGCAGAACATCTTCAGCGTGACTGTGGAGAACCGCATTGACATCCGACCGAGCTTCATAGATCGCGGCGTGAATGAAGCGCTCCAGGTACGGGTGACGATCGCCGCCGCCTACGGGCGCGCCGTCAAAGGTGAACTCCATGATGTCGCTTTCCTGGACCAGCTCTGGGCTACGCGAACAGGATAGCAGGAAGCGCTCCGGATCGCGCGGGTGTCGAACGCTGACATGCCCGTAAGCATCCGTCACGTTCTCCCGTGCCAGGATTCGGTTCGCAATCACAAGGTCGCGAATGGCCCGTTCGACTTCGTCCATGGCTACCCCGCATAGGGCCCGACACGTGCGTGCACCAAGCGGGACTCGCTTACCCTGACGATCAACCCACCGCCCGCCTCTGATCGTTCCCGCCGCTAGGCAAACAACTGTTCGATGGTGCCGCCGCTCCACATCCCCTGCGCGCGGTACTGGCCGATCTTCTCCATCAGCGGCCGGTCGGATATCGTGTATAGAATGGCATCTTTCGATCCTGCGTTCGCATGCTTGCGCCAAAGAAAGTTCGGTGCAACGAAAATATCGTTCCTTTCCCAGTCGAAAGTTTGCCCGCCGATCTCGGTTTGGCCGCTGCCTTCCAGTACGATGTAAACCGTATTCGAGGTCTCCCGCTTGTACTCCGTCTCCTCGCCGGCCCTTAGCATCTGGGCACCGTAGGCAAGGGTCGGAAACAGCGAACTCCCATTGACCGGGTTGACGAAATCGAGACCAACTCCCTCGAACGGGCTGCCCTTTTCGCGACGCAGTCCCGCCAGAGCATTGCTGATATCGGTGCCCCGGAAATGAATGTACGGGGTAACGTCATGGCCAATGCCGCGGCGATGGCTGACAAAGGTGGGAACCAGTCCACCGGTTCCATAGATCGAGCGCGAATACCCCGGCGGATGTTTCGTGGGTTGCACGCTGGCATTGCCATCCGGCTCTGAGAAGTCACCGTCTAGCCAGATGCAGTCCAGGAACTCCATCAGGGGCCAATCGAGGATATCGACCCAAACAACCGGCTGCGCACCATCGTTACCATGATCGTGCCAGCAGCCGTTGGGCGTCAGAATGAGATCGCCGCGGGCCGCCTCGCAGCGCTCCCCCTCAACATTCGTATAGCCGCCGAACTCCGATAGGATGGTGCGGCTGGCATTGGGAGTGTGCAGGTGTACTGGGGCGAGGTCACCGGGATTGTAAATCGAAACCGCGCAGCGAATCGTCGCAGCAATCTGCAAGCGGTTGCCCAGCCCTGGATTGGTCAACAGGAACTGCTGTCGGTCGGCAAATTCAATCGGAGGCACGTCGGCGTTCTTCGCCACGTCGGCGATGCGGCCGAGGAATGGTGAGATCTCTGACCAGCGCCAGCGATGGGCCACACTCTTGATCTGGGCGGCCCCGACTCGCCCCTCGGCCATGCGACCAGCGGCCTGCAGATCAGTGACCTTGAACCAAGGCCGCTGCGCCGGGGCGTTCGCCTGGGTACGAAGCCAGATGTGGAATTTACTCGCTTCCTCATTCAACCGTTCCATCACGGCGCGTGCGTTGCGGCTATTCTCCAGTTTGGAAAGCTCTTCCACCGATGTACGCCCTTCCTCGAATCAAAACGATCTCGTTTCGTGAATGAGGATGCCCTGAAAATTGAGCTTCCATCGACCCAGTCCTTCAATTTCAAATATCTTCCTATGAAGCTAGTTGTCAATGCATCGGTCTGGCGCGACCCGGGAACCTGGATGAAGGTCTCGATTCCGATAGATAGAAACAAACAATTCTAAGAGCTAGCGTGAGCTGTTCTCAAAACTCAAGCTGGCTCGGAAGCTAGGCAGCTTGTTGACATGTATCTTCATATGGAGATACTTTATATGGAGTGGCGCGCGCTTACAACATAAAACGCGAGCTGTTACCTGGTTTGGCTTCCATCTAAGCGGCTCACAAAACGTTCTAATGGGAGGATCACATGAAGTTTCCAATCCGTACGTTGCTCTCGCTGGCCTTTGTCGCTGGCTTGACAATCTTTCCGTCTAACGCTTCCGCCGAATATCCCGAGCGCGCAGTGCACATCACGGTGCCATTCGCGGCCGGCGGCGGCTCCGACACGTTCGTGCGACAACTCGCACAATCGATGTCGGAGCATTGGAGCCAGCCAGTCCTGGTCGAAAACCGGCCCGGTGCAAGCAGCCAGATCGGCACCAGCCACGTCGCTAGAACTGCACCCGACGGCTACAACCTTCTCTTCGTCTCCAACCCGTTCACGGCCAACCCGGGGCTATTTAAGTCGCTGCCTTACGACACAGAGAGGGACTTCGCTCCAATCACGATGATGGCGACGGCGGCCTTCGTCATGGTTGCACACCCCTCACTCGGCGTGAACAACGTTCAGGAGCTGATCGCGCTCGCTAAGGAAAAACCCGGCGTGATAAATTTCGCCTCCTCGGGCATCGGCGGGCCCGACCACCTAGCGATGGAACTCTTCAAGTATCGGACTGGCACCGACATGGTACACGTCCCCTTCAAGGGAACTGGCGAAGCGCTGCCGGCTTTGCTGAGCGGGGAACCACAGGTGTTCTTTGGCAGCGGCATTGCCTCGCTCCCTTATATCGAATCTGGTGCCTTAAAGGTTCTGGCTGTCTCCAGCGCACAGCGCCTGCAAACCATGCCGGATGTGCCGACCGTGAACGAGGCCGCCGGGATCGATGGCTTCGACGTCGTGGCCGAATATGGCATGGTCGCGCCGGCCGGTACACCGCCAGAGATCATCGATGCCATTCGAGTTGAGATAGCGAAATGTTTAGAAGCAGAAGAGATGCAGAAGCTGATGAAGAAGAGCGCAGCTGTGAAGGTGGCAAACTCACCCGAGGAGTTCGCTAAGTTCATCCAGAACGAAATCAAGACCTATGCTGAGTTGATCAAGACTGTCGGGATCAGCATCCCGCAATAGGCTTTCAAGCTATCCAGTCAGGCACATACTTCGATGGTGTGTGCCTGACTTGCAGGCAGCAGTGATGGATTCCTCATCACTGGGGCTACAGTCAGGACAACCATGATACGGCGCGTAATAATATTGGACGCCGATAGGGGGTTCAACTTTTCGGCACCGATGACAGCGCCGAGCGCGTTTGCCCTTCCCGAAGCATATCGCTTTTGCGTTCGCGGCGTGTAGACGATCTACATCAAAGACCGAATTGACAGAGCGGGCCGGTGCCGTCGCGGATTGAACCTACCGTTATCCTGGGAAAATGCGATCAAGGGACGGGCGCATGGAAGGTCGCCAGCAGATCCCGCGCGCGCATCCACCGCCGCATCGCCCGACAGGCACAGCGAGGCGAGCGGCAGGAGTCCGTCCAGGGAGGTAACACCGGAATGGATGTCGATGAGCCGCGTCCGCCATGGGAAACAGCACGCTGTCGTAGTAGTGCGCCATGGCGAACGTTGGCGCCGTCGGGATTGCCGGGAAAGACGCGGTTCAGGTTGCGGCCGTCGATGGGCGAGACGCGCACACCCGCCGGGGTCACCGGTGCGTTGGCGGCCCGTCACCACGATGATGCGCCCCCGGATGCGCGAGGGCTCCAGCTCGCGGATCAGGCGGCGCAGCACCACCTAGCCCTCGTATTCGTCGCCGTGGTTGCCAACCGTCAGCAGCGCCGCGAGCCCGTCGCCGTTGCGCAGCACGGCGACAGGTGTTGCCACATGCCCGTACCCGGAGTGCGTCACCGACTGCGGCAGATAGAAGAACGCGGTCTGCTTCCCCTCGCGGTGGAAGTCCACGTCGGCCCAAACACGGCTCATCGCGTACCCCTTGTCTTGCGCCCGCACTATAGCGGAGCGAGGGCGGCGACCCCGAAGGCCGTAGGCCTCTGCGCTAAAAATGACGAGGGGCGTGTGAGGGAACATTTAGCTTCGTCCCTCCCATCGCCTCCCGGGGCAGCTCTCATGGGGCTAATGAGCCGCCCTTGTATTGACCGAGTCTAGCGGATCCAAACTTTCATCGCGGCGCTCACGCTGCCGGAATGTCGACTTCCCAGCCCGGCAAGCCTCCTCTTGGTGATTTCGAGTCCCCGCGACCGCTCTCACTCACGCTGTGGCACGCGGAATCTCACTTTCTATCAATCGCAAGTATCATTGACTGCAGGCCCCCGATTTGAACCTGTTCGTTGTGGAATCCTTGCCGCCGCATGAGCCCTGCCATTGCTCAACCGACCAGCGCCGAAGAACATACGCGCACGTTCGCCATCTCGGCTGGATTGAGGAGCACGAAGCCCCATAAACGCGATGCTAACATGGACTCTCTGCGCCATTTCGTGCTTGTCATTCCACCCACAACACTGCTACATGCACATCTACAGTGGCGGAGTGAATTGGGCCGTAAGCGTTTGATCTCTAAAGACTAACGGGAGCATGGCGGAGAGGGAGGGATTCGAACCCTCGGTACCCCGCAAGGGGTACAACGGTTTTCGAGACCGCCCCGATCGACCACTCCGGCACCTCTCCATCGTCCGGTCCTGCCAGCGCCCATGCCCGGGGCCGAGGGCGCGCGGACCGTAACCGATCGATCCACGCGCCGCAAGGGCGGCAGCCGCCGCCGCGGCCCTCCTCCTATAGGTGCGGACGCGGGATGGCCAGAGTAGTCTCCGGGTCGAACAGCTGCAGTTGCCGCGGATCGACGTGCAGGCGCTGCGTCTCGTTCACGCGCGCGCCGAAGGACCGCCCGAGACGCGCGGCGATCTCCTTGCCGCCGGCGATCTCCGCCACCAGCACCGTCTCCGGGCCGAGCGCTTCCACCGCCACCACGCGGGCGTCGAACGAGGCGCCGCCGACGACCGGGTCCTCGTACATGTCCTCCGGCCGCAGGCCGAGGATGATCGGCTTGTTGGCATAGGGCGCGTAGGCGGCCTCGAACTCGCGTGGGATCGGCAGGCGCAGCCCGCCATGGACGGCGACCATGCCGGTCAGCTCGTCGGCATCGAGCCGCGCCTCCAGCAGGTTCATCGGCGGGCTGGCGAGGAACCCGGCGACGAAGGTGTCCGCCGGGTTGCGGTAGACCTCGAGCGGCCGCCCCACCTGCACGACGCGGCCGTCCTTCATGATGCAGATGCGCTCGCCCATGGTCATGGCCTCGACCTGGTCGTGCGTCACATGGATGATGGTGCGGCCGAGTTGGTGGTGCAGCTTCACCAGTTCCGTGCGCATGCTCGCCCGCAGCTTGGCGTCGAGATTGGAGAGCGGCTCGTCGAACAGGAAGGCGACGGGATCGCGCACCAGGGCGCGGCCGAGCGCGACGCGCTGACGCTGGCCGCCGGAGAGCTGGCCCGGCTTGCGCCCCAGCAGCGGCTCGATGCCGAGCATGCCCGCCACCTCCTTCACCCGCTTGTCGATCTCGGCCGCCGGCCGCCGCCGCAGCCGGAGGCCGAAGCTGAGGTTGGCGCGCACGGTCATGTGCGGGTAGAGCGCATAGTTCTGGAACACGATCGCCAGGTTGCGGTCGCGCGGGTCGACGTCGTTGATCCGACTTTCGCCGAGATAGAGGTCGCCCGAGGTGATGGTCTCCAGCCCGGCGATCATGCGCAAGGTCGTCGATTTTCCGCAGCCCGACGGCCCGAGCAGGATCATGAACTCGCCGTCCCGGACATGCAGGTTGACGTCCTCCACCGCCTTCACGTCCGGCGGATAGACCTTGTTCACGTTGATGAGATTGATATCGGCCATGGAGGTTATTTGCCGTCGTAGGGGCGAGCGGCGCTCGCCCGTCGTGCCGCTGACGCGATCGCTCGCGGGTTCAACTCAAACGCCAGGGGCGAGCGCCGCTCGCCCCTACGACGGCCGCATCCCGCCTTTACAATGGACACGTCGGCCTCTCCTTCACGTCAGCGAGCGCATGTAGCGGTAGAGATAGGCCGTGAGCGCCAGCACCACCACGAGCAGCACCACCGAGATGGCCGAGGCCTGGCCGATGTCGAGCCCGAAGAAGGCCGAGCGGTAGATGAAGTAGCTGATGAGGTCGGTGGCCGTGCCCGGCCCGCCGCGCGTCATGATGAACACGAGGTCGAAGGTCTTGATGGCGAAGATCAGGCGGATCAGCAGGGTCACCGCGATCACCGGGCGCATCAGCGGCAGGGTGATGTGGAGGAACGCCTGCAGGTGCGAGGCGCCATCGACGCGCGCCGCCTCGTAGGGCTCGCGCGGCAGCGCCGACAGCCCGGCCAGCAGCAGGATGATCATGAACGACACCTGGTGCCAGATGTCGACGAGCACCACGGTCCAGAAGGCGATGGAGGGATCGCCCAGCCAGTTCACCTTGGCGACGCCGGCGAGGCCGATCAGGTAGTTGACGATGCCGAGCTCCGGATGCAGGAACATGCGCCAGATCTGCGCCACCACCACCGGATTGATCAGCAGCGGCATCAGCAGGATCGGGTAGTAGATGTTCTTGAACCGCGTCACCCCGTTCAGCATCAGCGCCACGGTGAAGCCGATCAGGAATTCGAGGACCACCACGGCGACGACGAACTTCACCGTCACCCAGATCGATTCGCCGAAATAGGCCTCGGCGAAGGCGCCGCGGTAGTTCTCGAGGCCGACGAAGGTGTGATAGCCCGGCCGGACCAGCGTGTACTCGAACGCGCTGTTGACGATGGCGAGCAGCAGCGGACCGGTCACCACCAGCATGAGCACGGCCAGCCCCGGCGCCGTGAGCAGCCAGCCGAAGCGGCGGTCCCGGCGGAGGATGTCGTTCCCGGAGAGGACGGCGGCGGCGGACATGAAAACGCGTGTAGGGGCGACCGGCCGGTCGCCCCTACGTCCTGATACGCCTACTCCTTCAGCAGCCCGTCCTTCGCCGCCAGCTTGTTGAACTCCTCGGCCGCCAGGTCGAGCGCCTCCTTCGGGTCCTTCTGGCCGGTCACCGCGAGGTTCAACTCGCGGCCCAGCACCTCCACCATGTCGACCGTGTAGGTGAAGGTCGGAAACTCCTGCGCCGTGGCCACCAGCGTCTTCAGCTTCTCCATCTCGGGCCGCTTCGCCACCACGTCGGGATCGTCGAACACCCAGGCTTGCGTCGGCGCGCCGCCGGCGAGGGTGCGCTTCTTCACCGTGTCTTTCGACTCCACCCACTTGATGAAGGTCCAGGCCGCGTCCTTGTTCTGGCTCGAGTTGGGGATCGCCCAGCCCCAGCCGCCGTTGAGGCCGCCACCCGGGTTGGGCGCGATCCCGGCCTTGCCGACCACGCTCGAGCTGGCGGGATCGTTGAAGCCGGCGAGCAGGATGTTGAAGGTGACGAAGCTGTAGGCCTTGCCCTGCGCGAAGATGGTGCTGGGCTCGTCGAAGCAGAAGCTCTCGGCGCCGACCGGCCCGTGCTTGGCGATGTCGTTGCGGAAATCCTCGACCGCCTTGATCCCCTCCGGCCCGTTGAAGGTCGCCTTCCAGCTGGCGTCGTGGTACTGGCCGCCGTTGGCATAGAGGTAGTTGGACCACTGCATGCAGATGCAGTCGCCGCGCTGCCCCTGGTTGATGGTGCCGAAGAAATCGCGGTTGCCGTCGCCGTCGGTGTCGCGCGAGAAGAACTCGACCTGCTTGCGGTATTCGTCCCAGCTCTCCGGCACCTTGAGATCCATGCCGTACTTGGCCTTGAACGCCTCCTGCTCCTTCGGGTCGGCAAGCAGGTCGGTGCGATAGATGATGCCCATCGAGTAGTTGTAGAACGGCAGCATGTAGGTCACGTCGCCCACCTTGCCGACCAGGTTCATCAGCGGCGGCAGGTAGACCGACGTGTCGACGCCGTCGCGCGCGATCAATTCGTCGAGCGGCATCATCCAGCCGGCCTTGCTGAACTCGGCCACCCAGTAGAAGTCGACGACGATGGCATCATAGCCGCCGGCCGGCGAGGCCAGCTGCGGCACCAGCTTCGAATGCATGTCGATGTAGCTGATCGCCTCGATCTCGACATCGATCCCGGTCGCCGTCTTGAACTCCGGCAGCAGCTCCTGGATGTAGGTGGTGTCCGGCACCGTCTCCATCAGGATGTGTATGGTCTCCGCCCGGGCCGTCGTCGCGAGGCCCAGGGTGAGCGCAGTCGCAAGCAATAGTTTCCTCATCGGCGTTCTCTCCCTTGGTTTGTTTTGTGTCCGGCATGCTACAGACTCGACGACCGCGCTTGTAGGGGCGACCGGCGGTCGCCCTCCATCGGCCGCACAACATCGACATGGCGAGCGCCGCTCGCCCCTACGCTCATCTCCCTCACTTCAGCGCCCCCAGCGACAGACCCTTGATCAGATAGCGGCGCATGAAGGGCAGCAGCGCCAGCACCGGCACGATCGACACCAGCGTGCCGGCCGCGAGCAGCGCGATCTCCACCCCGCGCTGCGTCTGGAAGCTGGCGAGGCCGACCGGCAGCGTGTTTGTCGGCTTGCCCGTGAGCAGCAGCGCGAACAGGAATTCGTTCCAGCTCAGGATGAAGGCGAGCAGCCCGGCCGCCAGCAGCCCGGGCGCGGCCACCGGCACGGCGATGCGGAAGAAGGCCTGGAAGCGGGTGGCGCCGTCGACGCGCGCCGCCTGCTCCAATTGCACCACTTCGCCCTGGAAGAAGGCCACCAGCATCCAGGCCAGGAACGGGATGTTGATGGTCAAGTGGGCGATGACGATGCCGGTCCAGCTGTTGAGTAGTCCGGCGGTCAGGAAGATCGTGTAGAGCGGCAGCACCAGGATTACTGGCGGCAGCATCTGGCTCGCCAGCACGAAGAGGCGCAGCGGCAGCCCGCCGGTGGCGAAGCGGGCAAAGGCGTAGGCCATGGCCGTCGCCAGCGGCAGCGAGATCACGGTCGAGCCGACCGCGGCGACCATGCTGTTGAGGAAGTAGCGCGCGAAGCCGAAGCGCTCGAAGATCTCGATGAAGTTGTCGGGCCGCAGCGCCACCCACTCCGGCGGCAGCCGGTAGGCGGTGAGCTTGTCGGTGAAGGCGACGCGCGCCAGCCACAGCAGCGGCAGCAGGATCGCCGCGCTGAAGGCGACGAGGATCGCATGCGGCAGCACCGCCCCGCCTGTCCGTCCGACGACGCCCCGTCCCGCCTGCATCCGCCTCCCCGTCGCCGCGCGACGGCTCGCCCGCGCGCGAATTGCTGCGGATCATAGACACGACCGGTACGAATCGCCAAGGGCGCTCTCGCGCTCGCCGCGCCATATTTTGTCTGCGGAACGGGCGGGAGCCTGCCAAACGGCGCTCCGAAGAAACGGGGCCGGAGTAAATGTCGGCGTCCGCGCCGCCGAGTTCATCTCATCGCTCGACGCGGTGTCTGCGCGCGGCTGGGATCAGCGCCGTACGTCCTTCGACAAGCTCAGGATGAGGGCCTTTCTTCGTGCCAGTAAGATTTTCCCTCATCCTGAGCTTGTCGAAGGACGCACCTATTCCGCGGCGGCGGCGCCGCTTGTACGCAACAGCTTCAGCGCCCGGCGCAACAGGCCGACGGCGGTCTCGAGCTCGCTCTCGCTGCGGCCGCGGATCACCAGCGCCGGCTGGCTGCGGTCTGTGCGCACCTCGAAGGCGGCCCCGGCGGCGACGCCGAGCTCCGCCTGCAGCAGCCGCGTGTCGCTGCGCCAGGCGCCGTCGGCGGGCGCCGGCCGCGGCGGCGCGACGTCCGCGGCCGCCGGCAGCGCCGTCAGTGCCTCGGTCTCGCGGACCGTCAGCCGCTCGGCGACGATGCGCCGCGCCAGCGCCGCGGGATCGGCGGCGCCGAGCAGCACGCGCGCATGGCCGAAGCTGATCTGCCCGCTGCGCAGCGGCGCCTTCACCGAATCCGGCAGCGCCGCGAGGCACAGCATGTTCTTCACCTGGTTGAGGCTGCGGCCGGTGAGGGCGGCGATCTGCCCGGCCGTGCGGCCGTGCCGGTCCACCAGCTGGCGGAACATCTCCGCCTCCTCGATCAGGGTGAGATCGCGGCGGTTCAGGTTCTCCAGCAGGTTGAGTTCGAGCGCGACGGCGTCGTGCAGCCCGTCGAAGACGATGACCGGCACATGCGTCACCCGCGCCGCCAGCGCCGCCCGCCAGCGCCGGTAGCCGGCGAACAGCTCGTACATGCGCGGCTGCTCCGAGAGCAGGCGCACGAGCAGCGGCTGGGCCAGCCCGTTGCCCTTGATCGAGGCCGCCAGCTCACGCAGGTCGGCGGCGTCCAGCCGCTGCCGCGCGAGGGTCGCCGACGGCCGAATGGCCAGGGTCGGCACCCGCTCCAGCCGCGGCCCCGGCCGCGCGCCCGGCGCCGGCAGGGCCGCGGGCGCGGTCCCCGCCTCCGGCGATGCGGCAGGCGCCGCGAGCGTCGGCGCCTCCCGGAAATCCGCCGAAGCCGCGATTTCGTCGCGCAGCCGCCGCGCCGCCTCGGCCGCCGCGCCGGCACGGGCGGATGGCTGCTCGTGCAGCGGGCTCAGCAGGTCCGCGGGCAAGGCGATGTCGCCGGCCGCCATCGCGTCGTCGTCGGCCACGGCCTCGGCCCTGGCATCGATGTGAGTGGAGCGCGTCATTCCCCCTCCGCCCCGGATGGTCACGCAGAATCCAACCGCCCCCTGGGCGTCGCCGGCACCCTGGCCGCGTTCTCGCGCCGCGACTTTAACACTTCTTAACGCCGCCGGTCACGCCGGATCGTCCATCGCCCGGACCGCACCCGCTCAGAGGCGCTTCGTCAGCAGCACCCACTGCCGCCCCGCGCCGTCCCAGTCCTCCTTCACCATGTCGCCCGCCGCCGCCGCGCGGTAGCCGCAGCGCTCGTAGAGCCGGCGCGCGCCGGCGTTGGCGTCGGCGACGATGACGCTCAGGCCTCGCCGCCCGCGCGCCCGCGCCGTCGCGTCGGCCAGGGCGAGGAGCCGGGTGCCGAACCCGCGCCCGCGCCACGCCGGCATCACCGCCAGCACGTTCACGTACCAGGTGCCGGGCGCCAGGTTCTCCAGCGCCTGCAGCGGCGCGAACATCGCCGGCATGTCGGCGGGGATCGGCGCCGGCGCGTCGGGGATGTCGTAGCCGATGAGGCCGCCGGCGCAGCGCCCCTCCGCCTCGACCACCGTCGCATTGCGGTAGGAGAAGCTGCCCGTCGCGCGCGCCGCCCGCCGCCGCCCGACCTCCCAGGCGGTCTCGCCGGGCGCCGCCAGCTTGCCCCAGAGATGGAGCGGCAGGCCCTCGCCGGCATGGTTCACCAGCTCGGCCAGCGCCGCGGCATCCTCGATGGTGGCCGCCCGGAACGGCGGCGCGAGCGGCGTCATGCGTGCTCCCGTGGACGACGGCGTTCCCGCGACAATAGCCGACCGGCGCCCGCTCTCCAACGCGCATGCGCGCGGCGCTTCGTCGCCCGCCGGATGGCGGCGAAAGTGAAGGCTGCGATCGGCACCCGCCGGCGGCCAAAAATTCCTCTCAGCGTCTTTGCGTCTCTGTGGTTCAATCCATTGGGGACGGGCGAGCGCTCCTTCGCGTCAAACCGCAAGCGACTCGTCACGAGCGGGAGGGTCCACTCATGCATATCACTCGCCGCGTGGTGCTGGCCGCCGCCGCCATGGCCGCGACGCCGGCCCTGGCGCAGCAATGCCAGATCGGCCCGCCGAAGCATGCGAAGGGCCCCCTCGTCTTCCTCGACTACGACCAGCTCGAGCTCGACGCCGCCTACAAGCAGGAATACTACGAGCCGCTGGGTCAGCGCGTGGCCGACCGGCTCTACGCCGGCAGCGCTGCCGTGCGCAAGCGCCTCGGCAAGCCGCAGCGCGTCGCCTACGGCCCGACCGACGTCGAGACGCTGGACATCTACCGCACCGACCGGCCCAGGGCGCCGGTCTTCGTCTTTATCCACGGCGGCATCTGGCTCTACGGCTCGGCGCACGAGTACGGCTACCCCGCCGAGATGTTCGTCAGGGCCGGCGCGCACTACGTCGCCCTCGATTTCGCCGGCGTGGACAAGGTCGGCGGCGATCTCGGCGTGCTGGCGGCGCAAGTCCGCCGCGCCGTCGCCTGGGTCTATCGGAACGCCGCGAGCTTCGGCGGCGATCCAGAGCGGCTCTATGTCGGCGGCCACTCCTCCGGCGGCCATCTCTGCGCCGTCGCCCTGGTGACCGATTGGCCGGCCGAATTCGGCCTGCCCGCCGACCTGATCAAGGGCGGGCTCTGCATGAGCGGCATGTACGACATGCGCCCGGTCCGCCTCTCCTGGCGCCGCAGCTACATCAAGTTCACCGACGCGATGGAGAACGCGATGAGCCCGCAGTACCACATCGACAGGCTGACGGCCCCTCTCGTCGTCTCCTACGGCACCTTCGAGACGCCGGAGTTCCAGCGCCAGAACCGCGTCTTCGCCGAGGCCGTGACGAAGGCCGGCAAGCCCGTCGAGCTCATCAAGGCGTTCAACTACCACCACAACGAGATGGCCGAGACCCTCGGCAATCCCTACGGCCCCAACGGCCGCGCCGCGCTGGCGATGATGCGGCTGGGCGCAGCATAGACGCTGCACCGCTTGAGAGCGATCCGCGGCCGGGGGCCGGGACAGCCGACCCCCGATCGGCGTTGCCGCCTGTTCGCTCGAGGCTCGGCGCCTGAGCCGCTGACGAGACGGCGCGCCTTGTTCCGGTGTCGGGTTGGCCAGAATGGTCAGTCGCAACCGGCGTTTCGAAGCGTTAACCGACCGCGCCGGGCGCGTCCGCCGCGGCGCGGAATATCGTCGCCCGCCGTCCGTTGTCGGACTGTGGCGCTCCCGCCCGCGGGGGCGCCGGTCCGCGCCGGCCGGGAAGGGGCTTCACTTGTCCGTTTCGTCGTCCCTCTCCCCGACCAGGACCGCCCCGTCGGGCGCGGCGCAGACGATCTTCCAGTATTCGTCCGGCCTCGCCCGGATCGCCAGCGACGCCAAGGTCATCATGCTGTCGCGCATGCAGACCAGCTCGTTCGCGGCGTCTCCCATCCGTATGACGTCGATTGCAGTTTGGTGCGTACACTCCGCCCGCGGGATCATCGCGGCGCAGAGCAGCGCAACGACCGAAACCATCGGCTCTGTCTCCCACCCCACGCAGCCCTGCCGGCTGCGGCTCCCGTCGATCGTCGGTGAGGCTGAGCGCGCCTCGGCAGGGTCGCAGCAGGACGATCCCTGCCGTCTCACGGGGCACTCCGTCGGCTCCGAACGCCGGCCCTCGTATCCGCCGCCCGCGGCGGGCCTGGTTCCTTGGTCTTGCGGCCGGAAATCGATGGAGACCCACGACACTCGACGACCACATTCCTAGTAAATCCGCCGCGCGCCGATGAAAAGAACCACCGCGTCCAAAAAGAAGGAACCACGCGCGCGCCGCGCGCAGCAGCGGCCCGCGGCGTTCGCGCCGCCGGTCCCCGTGCATGTCGAGCGTGCCGGCGGCGAGCGGCTGCACCGCCAGGTCCGTCACGCGCTGCTGCAGCTGATCCTCGGCGGCCGCCTGCGCCCGGCCGCGCGCCTGCCGTCGAGCCGCGCCCTGGCGGAGGAGCTGGACGTCGCCCGCAACACGGTGCTGCTCGCCCTCGAGCAGCTCATGAGCGAAGGCTACCTGGAGACCCGCCGCGGCCGCGGCACCTACGTGGCCGCCGAGCTGCCGGAGCGCCCGCCCCTCCCCGTCGGCGTTCCGGGAAAAAGTCGCGGGCAGAGTCCGCGGCTGGCGCCGCGCGGGCAGGCGCTGATCGCGCCGGCCAACCGTCCCGTGACGACCGCCGGGCTGCTGCGGCCGGGCGAGCCGGACTGCGCCGATTTCCCCTTCAAGCTGTGGGGGCGGCTGTTGTGGGAAAGCTGGCGGCAGCCGGCGCCGGCGCTCGTCGCCGGCAAGGAGGCGGCCGGCCATCCGCCGCTGCGCGCCGCGATCGCGCACTACCTGGCCGCGGCGCGCGGCGTCGAAGCGGCGGCCGGTCAGGTCGTCGTCGTGTCGGGGATCCGCCAGGCGCTGACGGTGGCCGCGCGCCTGCTGCTCGATCCGGGCGATCCGGTCTGGCTGGAGGATCCCGGCTACCCGCCGCTGCGCGGGCCCCTCGTCGCCGCCGGCGCCAGGCTGGTGCCGGTGGCGGTGGACGCGGAGGGCCTGTCGGTCCAGGCCGGCCGGCGGGCCGCGGCGCGGCCGCGGCTGATCTGCGTCGCCCCCTCGCACCAGTATCCGCTGGGCATGGCCATGAGCGCGGCGCGCCGCCTGGCGCTCCTCGATCATGCGCGGCGGGTCGATGCCTGGGTCTTCGAGGACGACTACGAGAGCGAATGGAGCTACACCGGCCGGCTGCCGGCGCCGCTGCAGAGCCTCGACCGCGACGGGCGCGTGCTCTATGCCGGCAGCTTCGCGAAGCTGCTGTTCCCCTCCCTGCGCCTCGGCTACCTCGTCGTGCCGCCGCATCTGGTGCAGCCCTTCGTGGCCGCGCAGCAGGCCTTCGACGAGCAGCCCACGATGCAGGCGCAGCCGGCCCTGGCGGCCTTCATCGCCGAGGGCCATCTCCGCGCTCATCTGCGCCGCCAGCGGCGGCGCTACCGGATCAAGCAGGAGCTGTTCGTGGCCGCCGCGCAGCGCCATCTCGGCGGCCTGCTGCAGTTCGGCCCCGATCCCGGCGGCATGCATCTGGTCGGCTACCTGCAGGACGGTCTCGCCGCCCGCATGGACGACCGCGAGGCCAGCCGCCGCGCCGCCGCGGCGGGCATCGCCGCCCCGGCGCTCTCGGTGCATTGGATCGGCCCGGGGAGCGGCCGCGGGATCGGCCAACCCCGGCGCCAGGGCCTGATCCTCGGCTATGCCGCCCTGCCCGAGCGCCAGGTCGACGCCGCCGTCCGCAGGCTGGCGAAGGCGCTGGGGTAACGGATCGGCGCGCGGCGGCGAAGGCGCAGGACTCGCGCAGGGCCGGCCGCTCGCCCCTGCCTTGCCGCCGCCGCAGCTGCGTGGGATCATCGCTTGCCTGCGACGGAGTGCCACGAGCCGCAAGCGGCGGCTGGCGGGGGTGGGCATGGCAGACACATTCACATCGCTGGAGCGCGACGGCTGGAACCGCAACGCCGCCGCCTACGCCGACGTCATCCTCGGCTTCACCAGCCAGGCCTTCGCCCCGCTGCTCGACGGCCTCGGCGACCTCGGCGGCAAGCGCCTGCTCGATGTCGCCTCCGGCACCGGCCATCTGGCCAAGGCCGCCGCCGACCGCGGCGCCATCGCCGAGGGCGTCGACATCGCGCCGGAGATGGCGGCGCGCGCCGGCCGCCTCTTCCCCGCCCTCACCTTCCGCGTCGGCAGCGCCGACGCCCTGCCCTACGACGATAACAACTTCGACGCCGTCACCTGCTGCTTCGGCCTGCTGCATATGGAGCGGCCGGAGCGGGCGATCGCCGAGGCCTTCCGCGTGCTGCGGCCCGGCGGCCGCTTCGCCTACACGGTCTGGCACGGCCCCGCCGCCGGCGGCACGCTGCTCGGCCTCCTGCTGAAGAGCTTCCAGCGCCTCGGCGACCTGGAGGTGGGCCTGCCGCCGGCGCCGCCGATGTTCCAGTTCGCCGAGGCCGAGACGCGCGACCGCCTGCTGGCCGCCGCCGGCTTCACCGCCATCGCCGGCCGCGACCTCGACATCCGCTGGCGCGCGACCGAGCCGGAGGAGATCGCCCGCCTGCTGCAGGACGGCATGGTCCGCACCCGCCTGATCTTCGAGCGCCAGACGCCGGCCGCTCAGGCGAGCATCCTCGCCGCCGTCATCGCCGACGCCCGCGCCTTCGCCACCCCCGCCGGCGTGGAGATCCCGAACGCGGCGCTTCTGGCGACGGCGGTGAAGCCGGGGGCCTGACGAATCAGCTATATTGCTCCTTTTGATGTCCTACGGAGCATGGCGCCGTGATCGCCTCGAAACAGTACGTAGTAGTAGCGCGCGCTCAAGCTAGCGCCGTATTCAAACAAGATGACTTCTACTCTGTGAACTATCAGCTGGATAACAGCCCGCCAGCGCGCATGGTGTTTCGCACACGCTATATTGACAGGAAAATGGATCATTTGATCCCCGAAGATCTCTGGGTCGAGATTCGAGGTTCAGCAGAGTCCGTCCGACAAGCCATTGACGTTTATGTCAACGGTGCAAGAGAAATAGCGTACATCATCGGCCTCACCGCAAACGCCTACGTTGGCGAACTCGACGCTGACATTGCGTTCGAAGTTACAGATGGCATTGATGAGCGGGAATACTTCCAGGCATTCCTGCCCGAACGTCCGGTCACGATAGTTCCTGGCAGAGTGCTTAATGTTGGTGTCGTTCGCTCCCTGCTTGCAGCTTTGGTGGCAAACCCAGACCGAGCGCGGCTTATGCGTGCGATCGCACAATATCAAGTCGCACTCCGTCACTGGACATTGGGCAGTGAGGTTCTGGCGATGGCGCACCTTTTCATGGCGGTCGAGAACCTGAAGACTGCCGCACTTCGCAAACATCTACTCGATCGTGACATTGATGACATTCAGCTTGCAGCGGAATGGGGCTACAAGGAGAGCGGCACCATGAAGCTGTCGCCGTACTTGGACGAGCAAGCGCGCATGAGGCTGGTATTCCATGGAGACGCGATCTGTCACAAGGATGCGAAGTGGGTCAGTGATCGCTTCGAGCATGGCCTGGAGAACTTCGGGCTACTGCGCCCACGGGCATGCGCTGCATTGGTCAGTGCCGCACAGCATGTGAGACATACCATCATTGAGGTCAGTAACGTTGCCACCGATTCAGCCGAAAGTATGCGGGGTGGTGCATATTCGCGGCCAAGAGGTCCGCTGAAATTTGCCAAGTATCTCTACGGGCACTTGAAGGGAGATCCAAAGAATTTCGCCGCCCCAGATCAGATGTACCCGGGATTCACGTGGGTATCGAAGCTCGACGCGGTGACGGTGGATGATGACGGCAAGTACGGATTTAAGCCCCTAGACACGGTGACAGCTCGTTTCGGTGAGGGCGTCACATTTACAAACGGCAAGTTTGAGGTTTGGGACGGTTCTGCAATGAGCGATCAATCGGCTAACGCTCCGGAAATAACGCAACCTTCTACACCATGACCCTCAGGTAGGTTAGGGTGCGAAAACATGTGTCTGACCCCAACATTAGGCAATCCAAGAGCGTCC
Organism: Dongiaceae bacterium; assembly: GCA_050180895.1. Taxonomy (GTDB): domain Bacteria; phylum Pseudomonadota; class Alphaproteobacteria; order Dongiales; family Dongiaceae; genus JBGPEQ01. The sequence continues at coordinate 124,762 of JBFXDS010000005.1, read as the reverse complement.
GATTTGATGGTCATGGCTTCGATCGTCCTTCGTAAGAAGTCCATCCAAAGTATTCGAGCGGACATATGGCCGCCCCGTCAATCCATCCACGCCCCGTCCGTCACGCAGACCGCCTCGGCGACCATGAAGCGCGAGAGGTCGCTGGCGAGGAACAGCACCACGTCGGCCACATCCCCCGGGGCACACGCAGTTCGCGCGGGTGCCCAGCGATTTCGTTAAACCCACCACCGCGAACTTGCTGGCAGCGTCGTGCGCCAGCTGTGGTGCTCCCGCTTTGCCGGCCATCGACGCGGTTGACGATCACCCGAGCAGAGTCGCGATATCCCGATAGCCGCTCAGCACGCGGACGATCTCGATGGGCGAACGGTCGCGGTAGACGATCATGTAACGGCGCATGACGGTCCAGAAGCGGACCGGCCGGTCCGTAAGGTCGCGACGATGGTGGCCCAGGCCAGGGTGCAGGGCCAGCAGGTCGAAGGCATCGTAGACGTCGTCGATGAACCTTTCGGCGGCCGCTCGATCGGCAGCGGCCATGTGGAGCGCTATCTCGTCGATATCCGCCTTCGCCGCCGGCGCGACGACATACGCCGTCACCGGGGGGACGCGAGGCGCGCGGCCAGGTCGGCTTTCGACCGGCGGCGGGCCTCGTCGCCGGAGATACCCTCGCCGCGATCGAGCTGCGCCAGGCCTTCGTCGATCTTGCGGCCGATCTCCGCGTTGCGCCGGCGGCTCAGCTCGTCATAGGTCTCGAGCAGCTGCAGCGCCTCGCGCACGACGTCGAACGGCGAGTCATAGTGCCCGCTGGCCATCCGGCGTCGAACGAGTTCCTCCAGTTCGGGCGGGAGTTCCACCTGCATGATCCGGCATCCTTGCCTTGTGGTCCTATTCTAACTCTTCTTCCTGATCGTCGTCACGCCGGCCCTGTCCATCGCTTCGTTGCATCTCATCATGTTGCGCGATTGTTCCTCCGACGGCGCGACAGATGGCGACCTTGTCGGTCCTCAGGTCGCTCGCGGCTTCTTCATTGTCGAGCGCGAGGAAATCGGCCGCGCTTCCGACCTTCCAACCCGCCGCCTCCAGGCGCTTTCTCTTGACCTCCTTCATGGCTTCCCTCCGCCGGCGAACGATAGTGCCATGGATCGCGCTAACCCATGGTCCTCCGTCCCTCAATCCATCCACGCCCCGCCCGTCACGCAGACCGCTTCGCCGGTCATGAAGCGCGAGAGGTCGCTGGCGAGGAACAGCACCACGTCCGCCACGTCCTCCGGCTCCTCGATGCGGCCGAGCGGCGTCAGCGACACGTACTCCGTCCGCACGGCCTCCGGCGTCAGGCCGCGCAGGCTGCCCTCCCACGCCAGCTCGCGTTCCTGCATGGAGGTGCGCACATAGCCGGGGCACACGCAGTTCGCGCGGATGCCGTCGGCCCCCACCTCCTTGGCCAGCGATTGCGTGAAGCCCACCACCGCGAACTTGCTGGCGGCGTAGTGCGCCAGCAGCGGCGCGCCCGTCTTGCCGGCCATCGAGGCGGTGTTGACGATGACGCCCGGCGCGCGCGCCGCGCGCCAGCGCCGCACCGCCGCGCGGTTGGTGAGGAACACGCCCTTGGCGTTCACCGCCATGTTGGCGTCCCATTCCTTTTCCGTCAGCTCGGTCACGCGGTTCATGGTGGAGATGCCGGCATTGGCGCAGACGATGTCGAGCCCGCCGAACGCGGCGATGGCCACGTCGAACACCCGGTCCGTCTCCGCCGCATCCGTCACGTCGAGCCGGAACGCCGCCGCCCCGCCGCCCACCTCCTTCGCCAGCGCCGTCGCCGCCCCCGCATCGAGATCCGTCACCGCCACGCGCGCCCCGGCCCCGGCCAGCGCCCGCACGATCGCCGCGCCGATCCCCGCCGCCGCCCCGGTCACCAGCGCCCGCTTCCCCGCCAGCAATTGTTGAGCAGTCATGGTCCCGCCCCCGCCTTCGCCGCCCAAAGGTTCCCCCACCTCCGGCCAATGGGTCAAGGAACACAACCGTTGCCACGCGCATGTCGGGGCGGGTTTGAAACCCGCCCCGACAAGGGCATCGATGTGGTGACGAACGGGACCTTTCCTTAACACTCGCGCTATAAGAATCGCCGACCGACCCACCGATCCTCGGCACAAGGCCCATGAACCTCCTCCGCGCCCTCGCCCTCGCCGTTGCCGTCGCTTCGCCGGCCGCGGCCCTTGCCGCCGACATCACCGTCGGCGGCCGTGTCCTGCACATCGCGCCGCCGCCCGGCTTTTGCGCGCTCGATCGCAGCAACGACGTCGATGCGACGGTCTTCAACTTGACCGCCAGGATGCAGCGCGGCTACGGCGAGCTCGTCGAGTTCTGGGCCGACTGCCAAAGCCTGGCCGGCTATCGCGCCGGGCAGACCGAGATCACGCCCTATGTCCTGATCGGCGCGCAGCTGGGCGGGAACGGTCGGGTCACGCCGGTCGATCTCCCGCTTGCCGACTATCTCGCCGAGATGCGGCGCGTGGCGGACAAGCAGGATGGCGGCAAGACCCTGACCAAGGGCGATATCGGGCAAATCGTGCGCCAGCGCGTCGACGAAGTAAGGGCCGAACTCGGCGACGCCTATCCTGTCGAAGCCGGCGAGACGCGCCTGCTCGGCACGATCGGGCAAGACGATTCGGCCATCTACATCGCGGTGCTGCAACGCCTCCGCGAGGGCGGCACCGAGAGGCACATCGGCGGCATCATCAGCATGACCGAACTCAACGGCATCAGCGCTACCGTCAATCTCTATGACAGCCACGACGGATCGGACTCCTTCGACGCCATGCTGGGGCGGACGAAAGCGATCGTCGCTGCGCTGGTCGCCGCCAACCCGACCGAAGGCAAAAGCCGCTTCGGCGTGTCCCGCCTCTTCGATGGCACGCTGGGCGGCGCCATTGCCGGCGCGATCGTCGCCATCGCCCTCGGCTTCTTCCTCGCCCGTCTCCGTGCGAAGAAGTGAGCTCGGCGCGACCGGTCCTTATGTAGGGGCGGGTCTCAGCCTCGCCCGCGTCGATGCTGCTGGACCGAAGGCGGGGCTGAGCTTGTCCTCGGGCCGGCCTACGGCCGAACCCAGGGGACCCGCCCCTACAAAACCCTGCCGATCCGGGGCACATTGGTGCCGATGACCGCACCCCTCCCCTCCATCCCCGTCATCGACATCGGCGCGGGCGGGCCGGTCGAACTCCTGCGCCGGACGCGGCCGCAGGCCGAGGCGCTCATCGCCGCCGCCCGCCGCCAGTTCACGCCGCCGCTCGTGGCGCTGCTCGACTGGCGCGCCCGCGGCTGGCTCGCCCGCGCCGGCAACCCCTATCTGGCGGAGATGGACGCGGTCGCCGCCGCCCTCGGCCGGCGCGGCCTCCACGGCCTCAACCTCTCCTACGAATGGGCCTGCACCTCCGGCCTGTCGCCGGCCGCCGACGGGCGCGGCATGGTCCTGCGCCGCACCCTCGATTGGCCGTTCCACGGCGTCGGCCGCCATGCCGTCGTCGCCCGCCGCGACGCACCCGTCGGCCCGTGGTTCGACATCACCTGGCCCGGCTTCGTCGGCGTCTTCACCGCGCTCGCGCCCGGCCGCTTCGCCGCCGCCATCAACCAGGCGCCGCTGCGCCGCCGCACCGGGCTGCTGGCGGCCGACTGGCTCGCCGACCGCATCGCCGTCGGCCGCAGCCGGGCGCTTCCGCCCTGCCACCTGCTGCGCCGGGTGTTCGAGAGCTGCGCCACCTACGACGCGGCGAAGGCCGCCCTCATCGACACGCCGATCTGCCTGCCCGCCCTCTTCATCCTCGCCGGCGCGTCGGCGAGCGCGGGCTGCATCATCGAGCGCACCGAGGACCGCGCCGCCGTCACCGCCGCGCCCGCCTGCGTCGCCAACCACTGGCTGACTCCCACCTTCGGCCGCGGCCGGCCACGCGGCTACGACAGCCACGCCCGCCAAGCCGGCCTCTCCGCTTGTATAGACAACCTCGCCGACCCCCTCGCCTGGGTCGCCCCTCCCGTCGCCAACCCCTACACTCGCCTCGCCGCCGTCCTCGACCCCGCCGCCGGCCGCCTCACCGTCCAAGGCTGGGAAAAGCACGGCCCGGTCACCCGGATCCTCCACCTCCCCGCGCCATAAACCCTCCCCCGCCATAGAAATTCCCTCCCCCCTTGAGGGGGAGGGCCAGGGTGGGGGGTCCGCGCGGCAGCGCGCCAGACAATCCCTCTGTTCACGCGGAGCCGCGGAGTAAGCAAGCCGGCCCGCCCCGCGCGATCCTCCTCCGCGCCTCCGCGTCTCCGCGTGCCAAAAAGCTTCCGTCCGCCACCCGCCGGGGAGTCCCCCGCCCGGCGCAGAAAAAAGTCCTTGCCATAGACACGTTTTGTTCCTATACTCTTTTCCATATCCTCCGAAGGCGGGAGATCGTAAAAAACGGTCGGCGAGAGATTTGCGAGAGAAACGATGTTGCCAGTGTGTCACCGACACGGATACGCAAAATACGATACGGTTGAATTTCGAGTTTTCGCATTGGACCCTCCCTCCCCCGCCGCGGACGGGCCGGCGCCGGGGAAAGCCGTTGACTAAGGAGGGTTCGCCGCTATAGTCCGCCCTCCCGCGCGGGGCCGCTGGCGCCCGCGCCTTTGTTTAGCGCAGATTTTGGCCGTTTCGTCATGTTCGCAGTCATCCGCACCGGCGGCAAGCAGTACCGGGTCGCCGCCAACGACGTGATCAAGGTCGAGCGCCTGCCCGGCGCCGCCGGCGATATCCTCGAGCTCGGCGAGGTCCTCATGCTGGGCGAGGGCGACCAGGTCACCGTCGGCGCGCCGCTGGTGTCCGGCGCCTGCGTCGGCGCCTCGGTCATCGCCCAGGGGCGCGGCGACAAGATCCTGGTCTTCAAGAAGAAGCGGCGCCACAACCACCGCCGCAAGAACGGCCACCGCCAGGACCTCACCGTCCTGCGCATCACCGAGATCCTGACCGACGGCCAGAAGCCCTCGAAGGCCGCGGCGGCGCCGGCCCCGGCCGAAGACGAGGCCCCCGCCAAGGCGGCGAAGAAGGCCTCGGCCAAGAAGGCGGCGGCCGCCGGCGCGGCGAAGCCCAAGGCGGCGGCGAAGAAGGCGGCCAAGCCGAAGGCGGCGAAGGCCAAGAAGGAGTAACGGGTCATGGCACACAAGAAAGCCGGCGGCAGCTCGCGCAACGGCCGCGACTCGCCGGGCCAGCGGCTCGGGGTCAAGCGCTTCGGCGGCGAGCTCGTGCCGGCCGGCAACATCATCGTTCGCCAGCGCGGCACCACCTTCCATCCCGGCAGCAATGTCGGCATGGGCAAGGACCACACCATCTACGCCACCGCCACCGGCACCGTGCGCTTCAAGCGCGCCGCCGGCGGCCGCACCTTCGTGTCGATCGAGCCGGCGGGCTGACGGGCAGGTCCACCCGCATCCGAGCTATCGTGTAGGGGCGGGTCTCGGACCCGCCCTTGCTGTTTGGACTAAGCGCATGAAGTTCCTCGACCAGGCCAAGATCTACCTGAAGAGCGGCGCCGGCGGCGCCGGCGCGGTCAGCTTCCGGCGCGAGAAGTTCATCGAGTTCGGCGGCCCCGACGGCGGCGTGGGCGGGCGCGGCGGCGACGTGGTGGCGGAGGCGGCCGAGAACCTCAACACCCTCATCGACTTCCGCTACCAGCAGCATTTCCGCGCCGAGCGCGGCCATCACGGCATGGGCAAGGACCGCAGCGGCGCCGCCGGCAAGACCCTGGTCATCAAGGTCCCGGTCGGCACCCAGATCCTGGCCGAGGACAAGGAGACCGTGCTCGCCGACCTGACCGCGCCGGGCCAGCGCGCCGTGCTGGCCAAGGGCGGCGACGGCGGCCGCGGCAACGCCTCCTTCAAGTCCTCCACCAACCGCGCCCCGCGCCGGGCCGAGCCGGGCTGGCCGGGCGAGGAGATGTGGGTGTGGCTGCGCCTGAAGCTGATCGCCGACGTCGGCCTGGTCGGCCTGCCCAACGCCGGCAAGTCGACCCTGCTGGCCGCCGTCTCCGCCGCCAAGCCGAAGATCGCCGACTACCCCTTCACCACCCTGCACCCGCAGCTCGGCGTGGTCCGCATCGACGACGCCGCGTTCGTGCTCGCCGACATCCCCGGCCTGATCGAGGGCGCGCATGAGGGCGCCGGCCTCGGCCACCGCTTCCTCGGCCATGTCGAACGCTGCGGCGTGCTGATCCACCTGGTCGACGTCACCCACGAGAACGTCGCCGAGGCCTACAAGACCATCCGCGCCGAACTGCAGGCCTACAGCCCGCTGCTCGCCGCCAAGCCGGAGATCGTCGTCCTCAACAAGTGCGACGCCCTCGGCGAGCCCGAGATCAAGGTCAAGGCCCGCGCCCTCAAGAAGGCCGCCAAGGTCGAGCCCCGCCGCATGTCCGGCGCCACCGGCACAGGCGTGCGCGAGGTGATGCGCGAAGCCTACAAGGCCATGCGCGCCTCTCGTGAGGCTGCAACCGAGGCCACGCCTCAAGCCGAGCCCACGACACTGCCGCGCATCACGCCGCGCCCCGTGACGTCCCGCAAGCCACGCGCCGACAAAACGGCGCGAACAACATGACCGCCCTCGCTTCACAAGCCGCGGCCGGTGATCGGCTGCTGTCGGCGCGACGGCTGGTCGTCAAGATCGGCTCGGCGCTGCTGGTCGACGAGGAGAGCGGCGCCATCCGCCGCGACTGGCTCGACGCCCTCGGCGACGACGTCGCCGAGTGCCGGCGACGCGGGCAGGAGGTGCTGATCGTGACCTCCGGCGCCATCGCCGTCGGCCGCCGCCATCTCGGCCTCGACGGCGGCAAGCTGCGGCTCGAGGAGAAGCAGGCGGCGGCCGCCACCGGGCAGATCCAGCTGGCGCACGCCTATCAGGAGACGCTGGCGCGCCATCGCATCACGGTGGCGCAGATCCTGCTGACGCTGGACGATACCGAGGAGCGCCGCCGCCATCTCAATGCCCGCAGCACGATCAACGCGCTGCTGCGGCTCGGCACGGTGCCCGTCATCAACGAGAACGACACGGTGGCGACCTCCGAGATCCGCTTCGGCGACAACGACCGTTTGGCCGCGCGGGTCGCCGCCATGATCAGCGCCGAGGCCCTGGTCCTGCTCTCGGACATCGACGGCCTCTACAGCGCCGATCCCCGCCGTGCGCCCGAGGCCCGCTTCATCCCGGAGATCCGGGAGATCACGCCTGACATCGAGGCCATGGCCGGCGAGGCGCCGCCCGGCTACAGCTCCGGCGGCATGGTGACGAAGCTGGCGGCGGCGCGCGTCGCCGTCGGCGCCGGCTGCCGCATGGCCATCGCCGATGGCCGCCGCCTCAATCCGCTGAAGGCCATCGCCGACGGTGCGGCCTGCAGCTGGTTCCTGCCGGCCGCCAACCCCCTCACCGCCCGCAAGCGCTGGATCGCCGGGTCGCTGAAGCCGGTGGGTGCCCTCACGGTCGATGCCGGCGCCCTCAAGGCGCTGATGGGCGGGCGCAGCCTGCTGCCCGCCGGCGTCACGGGCGTCGAGGGCGCGTTCGAACGCGGCGATGCCGTGCGGGTGCTGAGCCCGGACGGGCGCGAGGTGGCGCGCGGCCTCTGCGCCTATTCCGCCGCCGATGCCCGCCGGATCATGCGCCACAAAAGCGGTGAAATCGAAGCCCTGCTCGGCTACCGTGGCCGCGACGAGATGATCCATCGCGACGACCTCGTGCTGACGCAGACATGACCGCCGAAGCCGCAACCAAGACCGATCTTCACGCCGAGATGCAGGCCATCGGCCGGGCCGCGCGCGCCGCGGCGGCCGAGCTTGCTCTGGCGACCGCCGAGGCCAAGCGCAAGGCGCTGATCGCGGCGGCCGCGGCGATGCGGGAGGGACGCGAGGCGATCCTGGCCGCCAATGCGCGCGACATGGCGGCGGCCGCGCAGAAGAAGCTGACGAGCGCCCTGCTCGACCGGCTGAGGCTCGACGAGAAGCGCATCGAGGCCACGGCCAAGGGGCTGGAGGAGATCGCGGCCTTTCTCGATCCGATCGGCGCCGTGCTGGCGGAATGGACGCGGCCCAACGGCCTCGTCATCCAGCGCGTGCGCGTGCCGCTCGGGGTCATCGGCATCATCTACGAGTCGCGGCCGAACGTGACGGCCGATGCCGGCGGCCTCTGCCTCAAGGCCGGGAGCGCGGCGATCCTGCGCGGCGGCTCCGAGAGCTTCCATTCCTCGCGCGCCATCCATGCCGCCCTGGTCGAGGGCCTGCGCGCCGCCGGCCTGCCCGCGGCCGCGATCCAGCTGGTGCCGACGACCGATCGCGCGGCGGTCGGCGAGATGCTGCGGATGAGCGAGCATATCGACGTCATCGTGCCGCGCGGCGGCCGCTCGCTGATCGAGCGCGTCCAGGCCGAGAGCCGCATCCCCGTGATCGCGCATCTCGAGGGCAACTGCCACACCTATGTCGACGGCGCCGCCGATCCGGCGATGGCGCGGCAGATCGTGCTCAACGCCAAGATGCGGCGTACCGGCGTCTGCGGCGCCACCGAGACGCTGCTGGTCGATCGCCGCGCCCTCGGCCTGCTGCCGCCGATCCTCGACGACCTGATCGGCGCCGGCTGCGAAGTGCGGGGCGACGCCGAGACGCAGAGGCTCAACGCGCGGGTGAGGCCGGCCAGCGCCGCCGATTGGGACACCGAGTATCTCGACGCCATCCTGGCGGTGAAGGTGGTGGACGGCGTCGACGGCGCCATCGCCCACATCGACCGTCACGGCTCCCGCCACACGGAGGCGATCGTCACCGCCGACGCCGCGGCGGCCGAGCGGTTCATGCAGCGGGTCGACGCCGCCATCGTCATCCACAACAGCTCGACCCAGTTCGCCGACGGCGGCGAGTTCGGCATGGGCGCCGAGATCGGCATCTCCACCGGCAAGCTGCCCCCGCGCGGGCCGGTGGGGGCGGAGCAGCTGACCAGCTACAAGTACGTCGTGCGCGGCACCGGCCAGCTGCGGCCGTAGGACGGTCCCCTGCCCAGGGAGGGGGTATCGACCTCGATTCTCGCAAAACAACCCCGGATCTGGTCTGGGGCAGGCTCTTACGCAAACTCGGTCCGCGATCGAAAAATGATCGATGGACCCCATGCCCAGCGGAGACGGCCGCTGGATCACACCTGACCGGACCCGAAGCCAACCGCAGGTCGCCGGCCAGCACGCTTTGCCGTCGCTGTCAGGCATGAGCGATTGGATCGCAACGTCGTCCGGACATGAAAACAAAGTCACGCATGGCCGCCCGACCAGGCGGTCATCGCTCCGGACACGAAAATGAGCGATGAACCCCATGTCCAGCGAAGGAGGCGACGCCGCCGACAAGGAAAGTTGGACCGCAGAGGCACAGAGACGCAGAGAATCCAGCGGGACTGTCCGCCGGAAAACTGGTCAGCAACGCTGACCTGATTTTCGGAATCTGAGGAACGAGCCCATGTAAAGGAAGTTAACGGGCCGAACCTCGCCGCAGCCGCGGGCACGGGCGGCGCATGAACGCCCCCTTCAGGTAGCCCTTATCCACGATGTCAAACATCGACCGACTGCCCTCCCGAGGGGATGCAGTCAAGTTTGAACATATAGAGAACATCGACGCTCTTGTCAAGGTGGTCGGCGGTGGTAGGCCGGTGGCCCGGCGACTTTCCCGGACGTGACCCAGGACCAGATGCTGGTGGACGCCACGACTATGCGCATGGCGCTGCGGCCGCAGGCGCTCGACACCATCGTCGCCATCCCCGGATTTGACCGGTTTGACCCAGGGACTGCATGCCGACATCCTCTCCGACTTGGCGGCGGCGCTGGCCGACTCGCCCGGCCTCGCGCCGACCGCGAACCTCGACCTGGAGCGCCGCTTCCCCTCGATGTTCGAGCCGATCCACGGCTCGGCCTTCGACATCGCGGGAAAGGGCAAGGGCATCGCGAATCCGATCGGCACGTTCTGGAGCGCGACGCTAATGCTGGAGCATCTGGGCGAGCCGGTGGCCGCCGCACGGTTGATGCGGGCGATCGAGCGGGTGACGGCGGACCCGGCGCTGCACACGCCGGACTCGCGGGTAAGGCGACGACGCGGCAGGTGACGGAGGCGGTGGTGGGAGCGGTTCAGGGAGACAACGCGTGAGGCGTCGGCGGTCTGACACCGTACTATTCTTTCAGATGGGTTGACCTGTCGTTCGAGGCAGGCATGCGCGGATCTATGTCGTGAAGCACGTTAGCGTTCAAGCCCCAAACCCAAACCCTAGGAAAGTGCGGGTTTCCGGGGCTAGTCTAGGTGCACAAGCGGTGCACGGCGGGATGGCAATCCCTGAGAATCGGCGGTATCTCTGCCGCCTATGACAGAGAAGACTGAACTACTCCGACCCTCACCACCACGCCCAATCAAGGGAACTGTAGCCCGCATGTACTCCCCTCGTGGGTCGTACTGGCGTCAATCGTTCGTCCGACCGGATGCCGGGTACGTCAATGAGGGTGACGTTGTATGGACCGCTGCCACGTTTGACGACTCGTGGCAAGACCCGTGTGAGTACTACAGCGATGTAGACTTGTTGAAGCTGGAAGAGGTCCGACTAATCTCCGCCTTGACGCTCCCACTTGCTTGGGAAGCGGGAATCGTCGCGTTCCATCCCATGCCGTGTGAGGTGGTGATATCTGACAATCTTGACCTGACCACGGAGAAAGCCCGAAACCGCATCAGCCAAGAACTACGGCGCATGTCCAAGCAGGAACTCGCCTTTCACGACTACATTAGGCTTCCACCCGCCTTTGGCGGATCACACCCATACGTTGTTCGTGGCGGCGATCTTCCCGCCGACCTTCAATCGAGGATGTTCGAGGCTATCGATATTGAGGACCACCTTTTCATCCGTGGCCTGAACGCTATGGTTCGTTTCGGTATCCTGAGTGGGTATCGGATGTTCCTTGAGGAAGCCACGCACGCTCTATATGTCGGCTTGGACGCTTCTTACTCGATCATTGAGCGAGAGATGCAGGCAGAGGGTTATATGAACCCGACTTCATATGACCGGATGGCGTGGCTCGAAACTAACGCGGGCGAAGAGCTGACCGGCAACAGGTATCTGGAGCACTACAGTGATGACCGGATCAGGACGGTACACGCTGAAAGTCGCTTCGGTGCGTACCCGTTTGCCCCGCTAGCCGCAGATGACGGGTATTTGCTCTTTTATGCCCTGCGAGAGGTCTACAATTTCCTGATCTTCCGGGAGGTCGTGAAGCGACCCCTAGTCTGAGCCAAAAGGGGGGCCGCCCTGGTCGACCCCCTTCTAAGGTTACGACGCGATGAACCGACGAAGATATCGATCTTCCTCGTCTTTCGATTTGCAGTGATAGGTTGCCCTGATCATCTCGCGGAGGGTTTCGCCGTTCGGTCCGACGCGTTCCTCGGCCTCTTTCATGTCAACAGCGTCTAATTCCTCTTTCGTGAAATCGCCCTTGGTCATCGGATTGACGGTCCAGATTTCTCCTTTGCCTGCGGTGGTACCGCCCGAAAACTCCAGGTGGTTCAGCAATTCTGCGATCTTGTTTGGGCCAGCGCCATATATCATTGCGCTAAAAAGTTTGGGACCGATTTGAACGTCGGTTATTGGCTCCCGTTCGAAGAAGGTTACATCGAACGGTTGCCCGTCTGCGACAGCATAACGAGCGTGAACCCTAACATGCCTATCCGAGAGCCGAAGTGCTCTTCAAGGCGCTTCATTCCTTCCTGAACATCCTTCTCCGAGGTTGCCATAGATATGTTCCCCCTCCTACGGGGTTGAGAGTTTCGGTCCAGCCTTGATCCGCCTCTTGGGTCTCGGCATGATTTGGTCATGTCCGAAAATGACCAACAAGACGGAACCGACAACCTACCGGACCAAAAGCTATTTGAGTTCTTGAAAGAGCGCGTGCCACCGGGCTTAGACGGCGTGTGGCATCCGCAGACCATCGCACTCGCACAGAAGTTTCGCGTTGCCGCGTTCGATCTAAACCGGTGGTGGTGTCTGACGCCAACGGATTGGGCCTGTCCCGGTTGCAATCGCGGGAAGCCGGACATTGTTCGTGTCAACCAACATGGCGAGCTAATGTGCCATTTGGTCGAGCATCACGATCACATGGGCCGGTACATCGAAAAGTGTCTGGCGGACCACGTTGGGCGGCTTCCGGCATTCTTCGCCACCACCAATTCGGAGCGGTTTGCAAGACGGTCGGCACCCGCAATTTCAGCTTTCGATAGGACGATCATCTGTGAGGACTGCAACGTCGTGGACACGAGGGCGAAGAAGCAAGTCCAAGCGCATCCCGATTTCTCGTTTACCGCCAGAGACATTCGAAAATTCGTGATCGCTCGCCCAAATCAGCCGCACGAAATCGACAGCGCAAAACTACGGGAGGTGTGGACGTTTCGCGAGGAACAATTGGGCCGACGATTCGAATTGGCGCAGCGAATTGCCGAATTAGCCGCCACGAATGAACATTGGTATGAGCAAGCGGAGCACCGGCATCACGCAGACTCAGTAGAGCACCACGCCAAGCTTAATGCGATCTTTTATGCGCTGCGCCAATGGGACGTCGATATCAGTCAGTTCGAGTCTGTTTCAGCCCCGAAACCAATTCGGGTGTCCAGCGTGAAGGGGTGGCGAAGGAACAAACGCTTGAAAGCGGACAAGCCGCCCAACGCTCAAGAACTCAGATATGCAGCCGACGTAACCCATTCAGCTCACTATGCCAAGCTTCCCGACGATTGGACCTGCCCATGGTGCCAGCGCTCGAAGAATCAGTGCGTTCGTCCCTCAAAACAATTCAAGTATTCATTCAGCTTCCACGAGCGGTGGGTAATCGACCTGCAATCGGGCAAGAAATCAAAGGTTGTCATCTGTCAGGATTGCGCGGACGTGCGAGTTCAGATCGCCAAAGAGGCGAACGCCGACACCAAAACGGTTCAACCAATCGACGTGATGTCGATCATCCGACCAGAACCGCACGCCCAACATGGCTTGGCGTCCGATGCAAAGATTGACGCCGTCGTGAGTCGGATCGCTGACCGGGCGGTTCAGCTTGGATTATCCAAGGACGACGACTTCGATTGGGATTAAGGGTCAGGCCATCGTCCGGTCGTCGCGGTCGTCATTGCCATAGCCGCAGCGAAGAATCTGATCTAGCCAATATTGTCGATCAGACATAGCATCGCCACCCAACCATCCGCGGGGATCGTTGATCGCAGCGGATTTTTCGCCCGCGATGTATTGCGCACCTGCTGTAGCCCGCCGTCGATACTCGTGCAAGCGGCGGCAATTCTAGCCGGAGATGGCAGATGGACACGTCGCTCTTCGAACAGATTTCGTCGTCGCTTGCGGTAAAGGCGATTTGTGGCCCACTGGGCCCCGACATTCCCGCGGGTACTCATCTTCTCAGTGTAGAGGGACTACTGGACCCCGGTGACGATCCAAATCTGGACCCCCTGAATAATCCGTCTCGGGTGATTGATTCTAATGGGCAAATGGTAGGAATTCTCTGGTTTGAGAACTGGGGCCTGGAGGAGGAAGAAGCGGATCCGGATGCATCCATCGTAGATGATGTAATGGAACGTCCGGAACCCTTCCTGAGCTCCGACACGACAATTGTAGATGCCGTCGAACTTTTCGGCAGCACGGACAGTGAGGTCTTCTACGTCATTCACATCAATAGGGTCATTGGCGTCCTTCGCTATAACGATTTATTCCATCCACTCGGACGCCTTGCATTCCTTGCGCTGGCTTTGGAAATCGAAGACCTAGCGCTTGGTTTATGCCAATTTGCACCGGTTCGTGAGGACTGTTGGCAGTCGATTTCTGATAACCGAAAGAGCAAAGCGATTGATGTATTCAAGCGTCGCTATGGAGGCGAACCAAATCCGAAGCGGGATGTCGCTCGGCTGATCGAATGCACGAATCTCGTGGATAAGGCTAACATGATATGGAAGCGACAACTGATTGCCCCGGCTTCGCGAGCTGACGTTCTGGGCTTCTTTCACAGATTGAAAGAGATTCGGGACCAATGCGCACATCCTGGCGTGTACGGCGCTCTACTCGCCAAAGAGAAATTGGCCCATTTCGTCAGTTCTGCGAATCGTATGCGCGGTAGTCTGCGTGAGTCGATGCAAAACAAGGGTATCAGTCTGGTTCGAAGGAAGGCCGTGACTCTTGTTGAACTTGGTGAGCATACGCCATCGGGCGACTTCTGATCACGGCAGCGCATGCCGCTGCGCGGGGTGACGGCGCGCGAACTCGACTGGGTGATCGTGCGCGAGAACAGCGAGGACGAGTATGCGGGCATGGGCGGGCGCATGCATCGGGGGCTACCGGAGGAGGTGGCGACCGACGTCTCCGTCATGACCCGCGCCGGGGTCACCCGCATCATGCTCTTCGCCTTCGCGCTGGCGCGCGCGGCCGCGCAAGCTACTGACGGTGGTCACCAAGTCGAACGCCCAGCGCCACGCCATGGTTATGTGGGACGAGATCGGGGCCGACGTGGCCGGCGAGTTCCCCAACGTGAGCTGGGACAAGATGCTGGTGAATGCCATGACCATGCGCGTGGTCCTGCGGCCGCAGATGCTCGACACCTAACCCCAGGGCAATCGCATTGGCGAGTGTCTGTGTTTCCGCGCGTAGTCATTCCCGAGAAAAACGGGAATCCAGGGCGCAAGACCCGTCGCTTGCCCTGGATCCCCGCTTTCGCGGGGATGACAGTTGAGTTCATGCGGGCAACGAGCGCGTGACCGCGGATCCGGCGATCACCGTCGATCAGCGGAAAAAGACGTTGGCCGGCCTGGGATTGACCGCGCCAACCTTGCGCGGCAGTCTTTCAACAGACCATCGCCGCGGCAACCGGATCCATGAGTGATCGCATCGAACATTGTCTGAGTTACAGCTGCTCTGCTGTAGAGCATCGACAGCCGCATCGGCATCGGGCACCGGGTCAAATTCCAACGTCGCCAACACCCTCCACCTCCCCTCCACCGCAAAGTGGGCGGGAACGGTTCGAGGGACATCGGCGCCACGCTTGAGCGCTCTGCTCCGCGCGAAGCTGCCGCCGCGGGTCCGGCCCTGCGGATCGGGGCCGGAACCAGGGCCAACGCGGCCCCGCGGCCGCGTCATCGGGCTGCTTGGCGGGTCGTTCAATCCGGCCCATGCCGGGCACCGGCATATCAGCCTGATGGCGCTGCGGCGGCTGCGGCTGGACGAGGTGTGGTGGCTGGTGTCGCCGCAGAACCCGCTGAAGCCGGTGGCCGGCATGGCGCCCTTCGCGGACAGGCTGGCGGGGGCGCGGGCCGTGGCCTCCCACCGGTTGATCCGGGTAACCGGCATCGAGGCCGAGCTGAAGACCCTCTATACGGCCGAAACCCTGCGGCAGCTGGCCCGCCGCTTCCCGCGCGACCGCTTCATCTGGCTGATGGGGGCCGACAACCTGGCGCAGATCGACCGGTGGAAAGACTGGCAACAGATCTTTAACACCGTTGCCGTTGCGGTTTTTGCCCGCCCTTCCTATTGTTTAAGGGCGTTGGCCAGCCCGGCCGCTCACCGATTCGCAAGGAATCGGGTGCCAGAATCGGCGAGCGGGGCATTGCGCCAGCGGCGGCCGCCCGCCTGGGTGTTCCTGGTCGGGCCGCTCAGTCCGCTCTCGGCAACGGCCATCCGCGCCCGGCGCCGGTCCGCCCGGTCGGAGCCTGCGCCGGGTCCATCGGGTTAACCACCGGGACCGCTGCAACAACGCGAGGGTGACCACAATTCCGCAACGTCATCAGGCCCAAGGGACCTCGTCCCTTGACTCCTCCCGCCGGCTTCTCGCCATGGTCGAGACGTCGCTCGACGACGACAAAGCCGACGACATCGTCGTCATCGACCTCCACGGAAAATCCAGCATGGCCGACTATATGGTGATCGCCTCCGGGCGGTCGCAGCGCCAGCTTCATGCCATGGCCGAACATCTGCAGGCCAAGCTCAAGGCCGAAGGCGTCCGGCAGGTCGGCATCGAGGGCGCCCGCGTGGGCGACTGGGTGCTGATCGACGGCGGCGACGTCGTCGTGCACCTGTTCCGGCCGGAGGTCCGCCGCTTCTACAACCTCGAGAAGATGTGGGGCCTGATGCTGCCCCAGCCCGACCGCATGGCGGCGATGGCCTGACGCCGCCCGCGCCGACAGATCCTCGTCGGTCGCCGGCCGAGGCGGCCGCTCCGGCAGCGGGGCGGAGGCCCCGAGGCCGCCGCTCGCTCGCATTGTCGACAAAGACGCGCGAAACCCGCCTCAACCATCGCGCTTAATCGCGCGATTACCAAAGGTTAACGCTCCCGGCGCATCGTCGATCCGCGGCCGAGCAGGACCGCGGCCGCAGTCGAGATGTCCCGGAGTCCCATGACGAAGATCGCCGCATCGCGGGCCGCGCGCCCGCTGTCGGGCAGGGCCGCCATGCCGCTCGCTCTCATGGGCGCCAGCGCGGCGCTCGGCGCGGCGCTGCTGCCTTTTTCGGACCACCTGGCCACGGCCCTGCTGCCCAGCGCGGTCGCGCTCGCCGTCCTGCTGACCGGCGCGCTGCTGACCGAGCGGCGCCGCAGCGAGGCGCGCCGCCGGCAGGCCGAAGCCGAGCTGCGCGACGCGGAGGCGCGCGCGCGCGACGCCGAGGCCCGGCTGCGCGACGCCGTCGACAGCCTCAACGAGGGCTTCGTGCTGTTCGACAGGGACGACCGGCTGGTGGTCTGCAACCGCAAGTTCCGCGAACTCTATGCGCTCAGCGCCGACCTGCTGCAGCCCGGCGCCGCATGGGAAGACATCATGCGCGCCGGCGCCAAGCGCGGGCAGTATGTCGAGGCCATGGGCCGCGTCGAGAGCTGGGTCACGGAGCGGATGGAGCAGCGCCGACAACTGGACGCCCCCGTGCTGCAGCAGCTCGGCGACGGCCGCTGGACGTTGGCGCGCGAGCGCCGCATGAACGACGGCGGCACGGTCGGGGTGTGGACCGACGTGTCCCGGCTCAAGAACCAGGAGCTGCTGCTGCGCGACCGGGAATTCCGCCTCGAGCGGACCATCGAGGAGCTGGGCGAATCGCGCGGACAGATGAAGCGGCTGACGACCGAGATGACGCGGCTGGCGAAGGAGAACGCCGACCATCGCACCCGGGCCGAGACGGCGAACGCCGCCAAGTCGCAGTTCCTCGCCAATGTCAGCCATGAGCTGCGGACGCCGCTGAACGCCATCCTGGGCTTCTCCGAGATCCTCAAGACGCGGATGTTCGGGCCGCTGGGCGCGCCGCAATATGAAGGCTATGTCGAGGACATCCACGCCAGCGGCGTCATGCTCCTGAACCTGATCAACGACCTGCTCGACCTGTCGAAGATCGAGGCCGGCAAGTTCGAGCTGCAGGAGGAGGATTGCGAGATCCCGGAGATCGTCGAGTCCGCGGTACACGTCGTGGCCGACCGGGCGGCCAAGGCCGGCGTGACGATCGGACAGCGGCTGGCGCCGCTGCCGCCGGTGCGGGCCGACCACCGCAAGGTGAAGCAGATCCTGCTCAACCTGCTGTCCAACGCGATCAAGTTCACGCCCGCGGGCGGCGACATCTACATCACCGCCGGCATCGACGCCGACGGCGGCGTGCGACTCGGCGTGGCCGACACGGGAATCGGCATCGCGCCGCATCTGCTGCAGCATGTGCTGGAGCCCTTCACGCAGGTCGAAAACCTCATGACGCGCACGCATGACGGCACCGGGCTCGGCCTGCCGCTGTGCAAGTCGCTGATCGAAGTGCATGGCGGCACGCTCACGCTGCAGAGCGAGGTCGGCGGCGGCACGACGGTGACCATCGCCTTTCCCAAGGAGCGCTCGCGGCCGGCCGCCGCCGCGGCCTGAGCCGGGCGGCGGCGCGGACGATCGGGCGGACCACGCCCCGCGCGGGGCGGACCTCAGAAACCTTCCAGCACGATCTTGCCGCGCGAGCGGCCGCTCTCGATGAGCGCATGCGCCCGCTTCAGGTTGTCCGCCGCGATGGCGCCGAACCGCTCGGCGAGCGTGGTGCGGAGGAGCCCGGCATCGACGAGGTCGGCCACCTCGTTCAGCAGGCGGTGCTGGGCGATCATGTCCTCGGTCTCGAAGACGGCGCGGGTGAACATGAACTCCCAATGCACCGACACGCTCTTGCGCTTCAGCGGGTTGATGTCCAGCGTCGGCGGATCGTCGATCAGCGCGAAGCGGCCTTGCGGGCGGATGATTTCGACGATCGCGGGAAAGTGCCGGTCGGTGGCGGTGAGGCCGGCGACATAGGGCACCTGCGGCAGGCCGATGCGCGCGAGCCCGGCGGCCAGCGGCTCGGCATGGTCGATCACGTGATGCGCGCCGAGCTCCAGGCACCAGGCCCTGGTCTCCGGCCGCGACGCGGTGGCGATGACGGTGAGGCCGGTCAGGCGGCGGGCGAGCTGGATGAGGATCGAGCCGACGCCGCCGGCGCCGCCGATGACGAGGAGGCTGCCGGCGTCGGCCGGCTTGCCGGGACGCAGGCCGAGACGGTCGAACAGCAGCTCCCAGGCGGTGATGGCGGTGAGCGGCAGCGCCGCCGCCTCGGCGAAGGAGAGGCTCGCGGGCTTGCGGCCGACGATGCGCTCGTCGACGAGATGGCATTCGGCGTTCGTGCCGGGGCGGGCGATCGAGCCGGCATAGAAGACCGCGTCGCCGGGCTTGAACAGCGTGACCGCGGCGCCCACGCGCTCGACCACGCCGGCGGCATCCCAGCCGAGGACCTTCGTCTCTCCCGCGGGCGGCGCCGCGCGCATGCGCACCTTCGTGTCGACCGGATTGACCGACACGGCCTTGACCGCCACCAGCAGGTCGCGCGGACCGGGCACGGGGACGGGCAGCTCGACGTCGAGCAGCGCCTCCTTCTCCGTGATGGGAAGACTCTTGCGGTAGCCGACAGCCTTCATGGGGCGACCTCCCTGTCCGGTTTCCTGCTCGCGCGATCTCGCAACGAGCGCAGGCCGGCGGTCAAGGAACCTTCTGGTTCACCGCAGCGGCCGGACCGCCCTCAACCGCGCCGGCGCCGGCGGCGGGAGCCGTCCTCGCCGGCGGCCTGCGCCTCCTTCGGCGGCGGCAGCGGCACGGCCGCGCGCAGGCTGGCATAGGGCGCGGTCTTGTGCGGGATGGCCATGGCCTCGACGAAATGCTGCTGGAACAGCGGCTCCACGGCCGTCTCCACCTTCTCGACCGAGCGCACGACGTGGGCGATCTCGTCGCGCGCCGCCAGATTGAGCAGGGCGATGCGGGCGCCGGTGCCGGCCGCGTTGCCGGCCGAGGTGACCTTGGCGAGATCGCAGTCCGGGATCATGCCGAGAACCATGGCGTACTTGACGTCGATATGGCTGCCGAAGGCGCCGGCCAGGGTGATGCGGTCGACCTGGTCGACGCCCATGCGGTCCATCAGCAGCCGCGCGCCGGCATAGAGCGCGGCCTTGGCGAGCTGGATGGCGCGCACGTCGTTCTGGGTGACGCGCAGCACCGGCTCGCCATCGTGCAGCAGATAGGAGAAGGTGCGGCCGTCGGGCTGGATGCGGGCGGAACGCGCAGCCGTCGCGCCGTCGATGACGCCGTCCTGGGTGATGATGCCCGCCAGATACATCTCGGCCAGCGCCTCGATGATGCCGGAGCCGCAGACGCCGGTGACGCCGATCGACTTGGTCTCGGCGGCGAAGCCCGGCTCGTCGGACCATTTGTCGGAGCCGATGACCTTGAAGCGCGGCTCCAGGGTCGCGGCGTCGATGCGCACGCGCTCGATGGCGCCGGGGGCGGCTCGCTGGCCGCAGGAGATCTGCGCGCCCTCGAAGGCCGGGCCGGTGGGCGACGAGGCTGCGAGCAGGCGGTGGCGGTTGCCGAGCACGATCTCGGCGTTGGTGCCGACATCGACGAGAAGCGTCATCTCGTTGGCCTCGTGCGGCGCCTCCGACAGGATGACGCCGGCGGTATCGGCGCCGACATGGCCGGCGATGCAGGGCAGCACGTAGATGCGCGCGTTGGGGTGGATGCGCAGATCGATCTCGCTGGCCCAGACGGTGATGCTGGCGTCGCTGGCGAGCGCGAAGGGCGCGCCGCCCAGTTCGGTCGGATCGATGCCGAGCAGCAGGTGGTGCATGATCGGGTTGCCGACGAAGGTGGCCTCCAGGATGTCCTTGATGTCGATGCCGGCCTCGGCCGCGACGCTGGCGGCGAGGCCGTTGACGGCCTCGCGCACGGCGCGCGTCATGTCGGCGTCGCCGCCGGGATTCATCATCACGTAGGAGACGCGGCTCATCAGGTCTTCGCCGAAGCGGATCTGCGGGTTCATGACCCCGGCCGAGGCCGCCACGTCGCCGGTCGACAGCTCGCAGAGATGGCCGGCGATGGTGGTGGAG
This sequence comes from Dongiaceae bacterium, assembly GCA_050180895.1. GTDB lineage: Bacteria > Pseudomonadota > Alphaproteobacteria > Dongiales > Dongiaceae > JBGPEQ01. Next base: position 104,318 of record JBFXDS010000005.1, on the reverse strand, counting down.
CCGACGTCGACGGCGAGGCCGTAGGCCTTGTCGTGGAAACCCGGCCACACCGCCGTGATCTGTTTGCCGTGGTGGACGGCGACGGTGACGGTCCAGTCGCCCTGGCGCAGCGCCTTCTGCAAATGCTGGATCACCCGCAGGTCGCAGTCGAGGCCGGTCAGCCCCCACTGGGCCTCGAGCGCCTGCATCAGCCGCTGCAAATCGCCGGAGGGATCGTGCATGTTGGGCTCGATCACCTCGACATAGTGCAGCCGCACCACCGGATCGAGCTCGATGGCGCGCATCTCCGCCCGCTTGCGCACGACCTGCTTGTGCACCTGGCTGTCGGGCGGCACGTCGATGACGATGTCGCCCTGCAGCAGGGTGGAGCAGGACAGACGCCGCCCCTCCTTGAGGCCGCGGCGGTCGGCATAGCGCTGCTCGACCGCGCCGAAGGCGGAGAGGTTGGCGGCCTTCGAGGTGAGACCGAGCTTGGCGAACTCGCCCTCGCTCACCTCCACCTGACAGCGGCCGCAGATGCCGCGTCCGCCGCACACGGAATCGATGTCGACGCCGAGGCTGCGCGCCGCCTTGAGCACCGGCGTGCCCAGCGGGAACCGTCCGCGCTTGCCCGAAGGCATGAACACGATGAGCGCGTCGGTCCTGGAGGGGGCGGGGGTCATTCAGGGGAACCGCAGATGAACGCGTTTGTCTGAAAAGCACCCCCCACCCTAACCCTCCCTCTCAAGGGGGGAGGGAAGAAAGACAGCGGATGAGCATCCCTCCCCCCTTGAGAGGGAGGGTTAGGGTGGGGGGTGCAGCGGATGAAGGTCGCTACGTTCATCTATGGGCTTCACTGAGCCGCGCCGGCGTCGCCGGCGGGAGCACCCGCATCGCCGCCGCCGCGGCGGCGGCGGCCTTCGCGGCCGCGGCGGGCGCCGGAGTCCTCGCCGGCGGCGGGCGGCTCGCGGAACTTCTGGATCCAGCGGGCGCAATGCTCGTCATGGCCCATGGCGACGTCGGCGCCCATGATCGCGGTCATCATCTCCGGGTGCAGCGGGCTGGTGATGGCCGAGGTCATGCCGGCGCCGATGAGCATGGCAAGGAACGAAGCGTTGAGGCCGTGGCGGTTGGGCAGGCCGAAGCTGAAGTTGGAGGCACCGCAGGTGCTGTTGACCTTCAGCTCCTCGCGCAGGCGGCGGATGATGTGGAACACCTGCCGGCCGGCCTGGCCGAGCGCGCCGATCGGCATCACCAGCGGATCGACGACGATGTCGGAATAGGGGATGCCGTGGTCGCGCGCGCGGTGGACGATCTTCTTCGCCACCTCGAAGCGCACGTCGGGATCCTCGGAGATGCCGGTCTCGTCGTTGGAGATGGCCACGACGGCGGCGCCGTACTTCTTCACCAGCGGCAGCACGGATTCGAGCCGCTCCTCCTCGCCGGTCACGGAGTTCAGCAGCGGCTTGCCCTTGTACACGGCAAGGCCGGCCTCGAGCGCGGCGACGATCGAGGAATCGATGGAGAGCGGCACGTCGGTGAGCGACTGCACGAGCTGGATGCACTCCGCCAGGATGCGCGGCTCGTCGGCGAGCGGGATGCCGGCGTTGACGTCGAGCATGTGGGCGCCGGCCTCGACCTGGGCAATGGCGTCGGCGCGCACGCGGCTGTAGTCGCCGGCCGCCATCTCCGCCGCCAGCAGCTTGCGGCCGGTCGGGTTGATGCGCTCGCCGATGAGGACGAACGGCCGCTCGAAGCCGATGACGACCTCCTTGGTCGCCGAGCTGACAACGGTATCGGTCATGATGCCACTTTCTCCTTCGCAAGCCGCCGCGGCTGCCGGTTCTTCATGATGCCGGAGTCGGCGATGATCTCCGACACATATTCCTCCTGGCGATAGGCCATGACATGGACGCCGGCAACGCCCTCGATGTCGCGGATCTCCTGGATCAGGTCGATGCAGAGGCGCTTGCCTTCCTGCTTCTGGTTCTGCGCGCCTTCGAGGCGCGTGACGATCGCGTCGGGGATGTGGACGCCCGGCACGTGCGCGCGCATCCAGCGCGCGGTCTTCGCCGAGGCGAGCGGACCAACGCCGACGAGGATGAAGACCTTCTCGTGCAGCCCCTGCTCCCGCACCTTGTCCATGAAGCGGCGGAGCAGCGGCACATCGAAGCAATATTGCGTCTGAATGAAATCGGCGCCGGCGGCGACTTTCTTGGCGAGATGCAGCGGGCGATACTCATAGGGCGGCGCGAACGGGTTGGCCGCGGCGCCGAGGAAGACGCGCGGCGCCACCGTGATCTTGCGGCCGGAGAGGAACTGGTGCTTGTCGCGCATCAGCCGGATGGTCTGCAGGAGCGACATGCTGTCGAGGTCGAACACCGGCTTGGCGCCCGGCTGGTCGCCGGCCTGCACGCCGTCGCCGGTGAGGCACAGGATGTTGGCGACGCCCATCGCCGCCGCACCCAGCACGTCGCCCTGGATAGCGATCCGGTTGCGGTCGCGGCATGATATCTGCATGACAACGGCATAGCCGGCGCGCGTCAGCAGGCTGCAGATGCCGACGCTGGACATGTGCGTGTTGGCGCCGGAGGCGTCGGTGGCGTTGATGGCGTCGCACACCTCCGACAGGACCAGGGCGCGCTCGTAGACCTCGCGCGGATCGGCGGAATCCGGCGGATTCAGCTCGGCCGTCACGGCGAAGCGACGCGACCGCAGAACCCGCTCGAGGCGGCCGTCGGAGACATGGCCGGGCAGGCGCGGCAGCGGCGCGCCGGGATCGTAGAGCCGGTCGAAGGTCACGACGGCGCCGCCTGCGACGGCTGTGGCATCGGCGTGGCCTTGTCGCGGACGACGCGCAGCCAGGAGGAGGTGCCCTTGAGGCTGTGGTCGACCGGCCGCTGCACCTCGAGGATGGCGCGACCGCCGCTCATCGCCTGGGCGCCCTCCCAGGCGGCGACCCAGACGCATTTCATCTCCGGCCTGACCTCGCAATGGCCGTTGGCGCGCACGCCGCCGCAGGGCCCGTTGCGCAGGTTCTTCGGGCAGTTCATCGAGCAGGACATGCCGGTGGAGGAGAGCGCGCACTGGCCGCACATCTGGCAATCGAAGAGCAGGCCTTTCAGCTTGCGCTCGGTCCAGGCGAAGGGCGCCTCCAGCCGCGCATGGCCGATGCGCGCGAGCAGCGGCGCCAGGGCCAGCAGCGTCGATTCGAGCAGCCGGTAGCTGCGCTCCATGAGGCGCGCGTGGCGGACGGACCAGAGGCGGACGGCGTACATCTCAGTCCCCTCGCGATGCCTCGTGCCGCTGCAGGCGATGGGCCGACCGCAAGGACGCAAATGCGCAAAGATACCGAGCGGCGCGCGAAACCGGACGTCTGCTCCCGGAGATTGGGATCAGCACCGTGCGTCCTTCGACAAGCTCAGGATGAGGGCTTTTCCTTGCGCCAGTAAGACTTTCCCTCATCCTGAGCTTGTCGAAGGACGCACCCCGATCATGCGCGCGACACGGCATTGCACGGTCTCTTTGCGTCTTGGCGTCTTTGCGGTTCAACTCTTTTTCATCACGCCGCCTTGCGGCGCTTGAGCAATCCCGACTCGGCGATGGCGTCGGCGCAGGCCTGCTCCTGACGCGGCGCCATCAGGTGGGCGCCGGCGACGCCCTCGATCTCGGCCAGCTCCTGCAGCAGCTCGACGCAGATGCGGCGGCCCTCGGCGCGCTGGTCCTGGGCCTGCTCCAGGCGCGCGATCAGCGACTCCGGCACATGCACGCCGAACAGGTTCTCGTTCATCCAGCGCGCCGTCTTGGCCGAGGCCAGCGGGCCGATGCCGACGATGATGAAGAGACGGTCGGGGATGCCGTGATCGGCCAGAGCGGCGAGATAGCGGCGCAGCAGCGCCAGGTCGAAGGCGTACTGCGTCTGCACGAAATCGGCGCCGGCGTCGATCTTGGCAAGCAGGCTATCGGGCCGCCAGCCGGGCTTCGGATCCACCGGCAAATCGGCGGCGCCGATGAAGAGGCCGGGCCGCGGCTCGACGGCGCGGCCGGACGGCAACGCGCCCTCGTCGCGCAGGCAACACGCCGTGCGCATCAGCTCGCGGCTGTCGATGTCGTAGACCGGCTTGGTCTCGGGCTGGTCGCCCTTCTTCGCGTCGTCGCCGTGCAGGCAGAGGATGTTGGGCACGCCGAGCGCCGAAGCGCCGAGCAGGTCGCCCTGCAGCGCCATGCGGTTGCGGTCGCGCACCGTGAACTGCAGCACCGGCTCGATGCCGTGCTGCGCCAGGATGGCGGCGGCGGCCAGCGCCGACATGTGGGCGCGCGCGCCGGCCCCGTCGGTCACGTTGACCGCGTCGGCCAGCCCCTTGAGGCAGCCGGCGCGCTCCAGCACCGGGCCGGCCGTGCCCGCATCGGGCGGCGACGTCTCGGCCGTCATGACGAAATGGCCGGCGCGCAAGGCCGCCTCCAGGCGGCCGGCCGAACGATGCATACCCACGACACTCATGATTCTTTGTTCTCCACACCGCCCGCCGCGACAAGGCGAGCGAGCCGCTCATCGGGATAATCGGCCTCGAGCCGCGCGGCCGCGGCCGCGGCTTCGGTCTCCAGGTCGTCACCGCACGCGACCGGATCGGCGCGGCGCCATTCAGCCAGATAGGAATCGGTATCGCGCAGCTTCGCCTTCATGGCGGCACGGTCGATCGCCTTCTCGAAGCGCTCGGCGAGCTGCCGCTTGGCTGCCTGCCGCCCGGCCTTGACGATCACCTGGGCCGGGATGTCGCGCCAGTAAACGATGGTGAGTTGAGCCATGATGACCTTACCGGGCGCCGGCGCGACGCCGCGCCCGGCGTCGCGACAACGACAGGTTGCGCTTGGCCGGCGGCCGGGCCGCCGGCGCCGGGGCGGCGGCCGGGGGCGCCGAGACAACGACCGTCGGAGCGACGACCTGACGCAGATGGACGGGAAGCTCTCCGAAGCCGGTGAAGCGATGTTCGTAAGCAAGTCCCAGCCGCGCGGCGGCCGCGCGCGCTTTCGCCGCCAGATCCGCATCGTCGCTCTGGGCGAGATAGACGAGCTTGCGGTAGTTGCCGAAATAATCCTGCAGCAACTCGGGGTGACGGTCGAGCCACAGCCCCTCGACGATCAGGCGATCGAAATGGCGCACCATGTAATCGGTCAGGAAGAAGGTGCCGGGCTCCTCCTCCATCATGGCGGCGAAGTCGTCCGGACCGGCGAACCACTCGTAGCAGTGCGGCCCCGGCATCCGCGCGACGCCTTCCTCCGCGAGCACGCGGTCGAGCGCGCCACCGGTGCCGCAATCCCCATACATCACGAAGATGCGGGCGTAGCGGCCGCGGCTCTCGCCGATCTTGGCGCGCACGGCCTCGGGAATCTTCTCGGGCGTGTTGTGATAGTGGGCCGGCAGGCAGGTGACGGCCATGTCGCGCCAGCCGTTCGCCTCGATGAGGGCGAGCAGTTCGCGCGCCAGCGCGCCGCAGGCGATCAGCAGGGTAGCGGGGCCGGTCATGGCCTTAACCGGAATTATCCTTCCAGATCAAACGCGTTACGGTAGCGGCCGGCGGCCCCTGCCGCTCCGTCCGCCGCGACGGCTGGTAGCCGGAACACGACACGCAAACGTCGCAACTTGACAGGTTCACGGGGGTCCACATGCCGACGCGGACAATCCGTCATTCCGCCGCCGCGCGGTAGCGCATCTGCCGCAGGCAGCGGTCGATCCAGGCGGCGGTGAGCTTCTCCTGCACGGAATTCTGGCTCAGGCGCTCGCGCAGCACCTTGAAATCGACCTGGTCGAGCGGCTGATCCTGGTCGTAGCAGGAGAACACCACCGTGCGTTTGCCCGTCAGGGGATCGACATGCGCCTGCAAACACTGGGCGCAGATCTCCTTCATCATGCACTGCATCGGCGAGTTGATGCTGCCGATGGCGCAATGGGAGGGCTTCAGGAAGGGCTTCAGCACCTCGTGCCGGGCCCGGCCGACCGCGGCCATCATGCCGTCGGAGCCGATGGCGATGATGCGGTCGACCTCGCCGAGGTCGATCGGCCTGCCGCCGAGCCGGCCCTCCTGGTAGGCGACCATGGCGTCGACGATGTTGCCGACATGCGTTCGATCCTGCGGCCGGCCCGGCTTGAAGCCCGGCGCCTCGTCGCAGGTCCAGACCACCACGTCCGCCGCGGCCTCGATCTCCGCCACCTTGTAGCGGTCCTGCATGCGCTTGTAGCCGGCGAAGTAGAGCACCTTGGAGCCGGCGGCGCGCAGCGCGCGACCGATGGAGAACAGCACGGCGTTGCCGAGGCCGCCACCCGCCAGCAGCACCGTCTCGCCGGCCGGCGTCTCCGTGGGATGGCCGGTGGGACCCATGAGGATGACGGGATCGCCGGGCTTCAGCAGCGAACACAGATCGGACGAGCCGCCCATCTCCAGGGCGATCACCGAGACCAGGCCGCGTTCGACATCGACCCAGGCGCCCGTCATCGCCAGGCCCTCCATGGCCAGCGTGGTGCCGTCGACGCGGTGGGCCAGGGTCTCGAAATTCTGCAGGCGGTAGAACTCGCCCGGCTGGAAGTTGGCGGCAGCCTGCGGCGCCTCGACGATCACCTCGACGATGGTCGGCGTCAGGCGCGCCACGGCATGAACCCGCGCGCGAAAGCGCCGGTTCAACTCGGCGACGAAGGCGGCGCCGTCGCCTGCCGCCGACGGCAGGCGGTCGAGCATGCGGGCCACGACGGGCCAGCCCTGCTTGGCGCTGGCCATGGCTTTCACCACGTTGCCGGCAAAGGACGGATGCAGATCGCCGAAGAAGCTGACGGAGCGTCCATCGCCGCGCAGACTCTGCAGCACCTGGACCACCTTCGGCTTGGCGAGTTTCTCCGGTTTCACCGGCGCGCCCTGCTCGTCCACGGCCTGGAAGTATTGACCGTCGAAGCCGAACTGCTCGGCATATTCGCGCGCCAGGACGGTGTTGGGCCGGGTGCCGGCGGCGACCAGCACGGCGCGGGCCGGCAGAGTCACCTCGTCGTTCGACGCGGCGCGCGACAGCCGGATGGCGGCGCAGCGGCCGATCTCGTCGGTCTCTATGGCAACCGGCGTCAGGCCCTCGGCGAAGCGGATGCCCTCCTCGAGCGCCTTGCCGACCTCCTCGTGATTGAGGGTGTAGCTGGGCGCATCGATGAGCCGGCGCCGGTAGGCAATGGTGACGCCGCCCCAGCCGTCGACCAGCTCGCGCACGCGAGCCGGTCGATCTTCGCGCGCGGCGGCGGCGCGCTCGGCGCGGATGGCGCGGGCATGGCCGAGAAACTCATCGACGATGGTCAGCTCCGGTGTCGTCCAGCGGCGGCGCAGAGCGGCTTCGCCCATCTGGGCCGCCAGGATCTCATAGCGCGCCAGGAACTTCTCGACCTGGAGGGGGTAGTAGGCCATCGCCTCGGTCGCGGTGTCGATGGCGGTGAGGCCGCCGCCGATGACGACGACCGGCAGGCGCAGCTGCAGGTTGGCGATGGAATCGGTCTTGGCCGCGCCGGTGAGCTGCAGGGCCATGAGGAAATCCGAGGCCATGCGCACGCCCGGCGCCAGATTATTGGGCAGGTCGAGGATGGTCGGCTTGCCGGCGCCCAGCGCCAGGGCGACGTGATCGAAGCCCATGGCGAAGGCCTGGTCGAGCGTAATGGTGCCGCCGAAGCGCACGCCGCCGAACATGGCGAAGCCGTCGCGCCGCTCCAGCAGCAGCCGGATGATCTTCAGGAAGTTCTTGTCCCAGCGGACGGTGATGCCGTACTCGGCGACGCCGCCGAAGCCGGCCATGACGCGGTCGTCCAGGCTCTCCCACAGCTCGGCGATGTCGCGGACGGGCCGGAACGGCACGCGGTCGCCGCGCAGGTCCACGCCTGACAGATCGGCCGGCAGCGGTTCGATCTTGAGGCCGTCGACGGCGACGACCGTGTGGCCTTCGTTCAGCAGGTAGTGCGCGAGCGACGTGCCCGCAGGCCCGAGGCCGGCGACCAGCACCTTGCGGCCGCTCGCCGGCTTGGCCAAGGGGTGGCGCAGGTTGAGCGGGTTCCAGCGCGTCAGCAGCCCGTAGATCTCGAAGCCCCAGGGGAGCGCCAGCACGTCCTTGAGAATGCGGGTCTCGGCCTGCGGGATGTCGACAGGCTCCTGCTTCTGGTAGATGCAGGCCTTCATGCAGTCGTTGCAGATGCGGTGGCCGGTCGCCGCGGCCAGCGGGTTGTCGACGGCGATCATGGCCAAGGCGCCGATCGGCACGCCCTCGGTCTTGAGGGTGTGCATCTCCGAGATTTTCTCCTCCAGCGGGCAGCCGGCGAGCGTGACGCCGAAGACGCTCTTCTTGAAGCTGCCGTCCTTCTCCTTCAGCCCCTTGGCGCAGGAGTCCTTGCCCTGGTTGTGGCAGAAGATGCAGTAGTGGGCGTGGTCGAGGCCGCCGACGAGATCATGGCCGGCGTCGGTGAGCTTGAAGCCCTCGCGCCGCCGCAGATGCGATTCCGGCAGCTCGATCAGGGCGACGCCATGGCGCTCGGTCGTTTCGAGCGGCAGCAGATGATGCGGGTCGATCTTGTGCGGCGCCTTGAACAGCACGCCGCGGCCGTGCCGGGCGCGGCCGGCCTCGGTCAGCAGCGCCCAGGCGGCATAGCGGGTGGCGAGGTCGATGGCCTCGGCATTGGCCGCCTCGTCGTCCAGCCAGGCCATGACGTGGCCGGCGAAGGCCAACTCGGTCAGCGGCCCGCCGAGCCGCGCGACCAGCGCCTGCTCCAGGGCGGCGGCGTCGAAGCCGGCCGCCTCCTCGGGCTTGTGGGCGCGCTGCGCCCGGCGCTGCACGAACAGCCGCTTGCAGGCGTAGACGGGCGCCAGCTCGTGGTGACGGGCGGCCAGGGCCTGGACCTCCGGGCGGATGCCGAACAGGCCGCCGATAAAGTCCTCCGCATGCGGGGCGAGGGCGAGCAGCAGGTCCGACTGCGCCTTGGCATCGAGCGCGTCCGGCTGCGCCCTGGCTTCGACGAGCCTGCGGGTCAGATCCTGGTCGACACCGGCGAGATGCGCACGAAACAGGTCGTCGATGCGGGCCAAGCCTTCGGCGCGATACAGGTCACTAAAGCTCAGGCCATGGGCAAGCGTCAGATCGGTCATCGCGGCGCGTCGTTCAGCGTTTGTGCAGTGCAAGAAAGCAGTACTTAAGCCGGCGCCGACCGCAGGACAAGCCGCCGATGCGCAGGGCCGCGATTCTCGCTCCGAACACCATAGCCGTTCCCGGCATGGGCAAACATTGATTCTGCAAAATGACCCCGGGGCCTCAAAAATCCTTTTTGTTCGACAGGGAGTTGCCCCGACGAAGTGTCCGCTATGGCGGAACGACCGCACGCGAACCGAGGATATCGAGAATCGCTCGATAGACCGGCGCGCCCTTGGCGTGTCGTGACACTCGCCCTAGAATGCGAATGATTTGCAGTTGCAATAGTGCCGGCATGCCCTTAGAGTAACCTCGCGTTCCGACGCCATCGCGTGGGAGCGTTGTGTGTCCGAAGCAAGGGCATGAGCGATCATGACGGAACGGGAGACGCCGATGGCAGAGCACACCAGCGGGCGAGAGGATGCGAGGGACATCAGCCGGCCGGAGCCGCCGGCCGGGGCGACGATCCGGCATGTCCGCAGCGCCGAACTGTTCGGCGCGTCGCGCGAAGTCGTGATCCAGCACGACCATCATGTCTACCGGCTCAAACAGACGAGCCGAGGCGGACTGATTCTGACCAAGTGACGTCCCGGCTTCGACGTCGAAGCTCGACATGAACGTCCGGCGGGGCGTCAGACGGAGCATGACTGAATAGCGAGCCCAAAGCCAAGCGCAAGGAAGCCAGCATCGCCGCCGCCACCGCCTCATCGGCTGATATACGGCCATCGAGATTGCCGCGCCGCAATCATGCGATGGATGTCCCGGTTGTCGATGATGTCGGCTGCGGCGGTTCTTGCAACAGCCGCGGGACGAGGAGGATTCGGTGACTCAACCACGCGATATCGTGCCGAGATTGCGGCGCGCCGTTTCCCTCGACCGAGCCGTGACGGGTCGCATTCGAAACGGGCGCCTCTCACGAAAGGACGCATGGCTTTCGTCGGCCTTCGCCGCAAAGATCGGCATGGCCACGGCGTTCCTGCTGACATTCCCGACCGGGACAATGCATGCGGCCGATGAGCAGGTCCGCCTCGAGCTCAACAAGCTCGAGGACAGGGAGCAGAGCTGCCGCATCCATTTGGTGCTGGAGAACATGTCGGCAGACGGTTTCACAGGCTACAAGCTCGACCTCGTGCTGTTCGGTCCAGACGGAATCATCGCCCGCCGCATCGCCGTCGACGTCGCACCGCTGCGCGCGCGCAAGACATCCGTCAAGCTGTTCGATGTCGATGCACTCGCGTGCGGCAGCATCGGCTCGGTGCTGGTGAATGACGTGCTGGATTGCCGCGGCGGTGCCGGCGAGACGGCTGATTGCGTCGAGGCGCTGGCCGTCAGCACCCGCGCCTCCGTCAGCATCAGCAAGTAAGGACGAAGACGCATGGACCCGACGACCGCACCTCCGGACGCCGCCGCCAATCCCGGTCTCATCCCTGCCGATCCAAACCTGGTTGCGGCCGATCCAAACCTCGCCGCCGACCCCAGCCTGATTACGACCGTGCCGCCGCCGGCGCACGATCTGTCGGCGGTTGCCCTCTTCCTCCAGGCCGACGCAATCGTGCAGGCGGTGATGATCCTGCTGGCGCTGGCTTCGATCGGCTGCTGGGCCGTCATCTTCGACAAGGCGGTACGGTTGGCTCGCTTGCGCCGCGAGGTCCGGCAATTCGAGGACGCGGTCCGCGGCGGCGCAGCGGCGCGGCCGTCCTCGGACCTGGCCGCGGCCGTCCTGGAGGCCGGAGCGCGCGAGGCAGCGGAGCGCGCCGGCGACGAAACCGCCGGCGAGGCGCGCGAGCGCTGCGAGCGGGCGATGCGCGGCGTCATGGCGGCGCGACTGCGCACGATCGAGCCGGGCTTGCCGTTCCTCGCCACCGTCGGTTCGACTGCACCCTTCATCGGACTGTTCGGCACCGTCTGGGGCATCATGAACAGCTTCACGGCGATCGCCGCGTCCCACAACACCAGTCTGGACGTCGTCGCGCCCGGAATCGCCGAGGCATTGTTCGCCACCGCACTCGGCCTGATCGCTGCTATCCCGGCGGTCGTGGCCTACAACAAGCTGACGACAGCCCTCGGCCGCACGGCACAGCGGACATCGGCCGTCATCGCCGACTTGACGACGCAGCTGACGCGGCGCGGCGGCGAGCGCCCCGCCGTGCGGGACGCGGCCGAATAATGGCCGCCCGGCTATCCGACAGCGGCGGCGCCGACGGCGAGTATCGGCCTCTGGCCGACATCAACGTCACGCCGCTGGTCGACGTGATGCTGGTGCTGCTGATCATCTTCATGGTCGCGGCGCCGTTGATGATGGTGGGCGTGCCGCTGCAGTTGCCGAAGACCAGCGCGACGCCGATCGGGCCGCCGCGCGAACCGGTCATCGTCAGCGTCACGCGCGACGGCGCCGTCTATCTCGGCGAAGAGCCGCTGACGATGACGGAGCTGCAACCCCGCCTGGCCGCGCTGGCGCCCCAAGACCCGGAGACCACGGTCTATGTCCGCGGCGACCAGGCGCTCGCCTATGGCCGGGTGATGGAGGTGATCGCCCTCGTCAACCAGTCGGGGTTCACCAAGGTCTCGCTGATCGCCGAGGGAACCATGCCGGCTACGCCCGTGAAGGCGCGGTGACGGAACGATGGAGCGAGCCGCCAGCCGCGCGTCGATCATCGCGGCCGTGCTGCTGCACGGTGCCGTGCTCGTGCCGCTGCTGCTCGACGACCGCCCGGCCGGCGCGGGAGGCGCCGGCAGCGCCGGCATCGTCGTCTCCCTGGCGGCCGTCGGCGGATCGACGGGAACGCCGGGGAGCGAAACCGCGCCGGAGCTGGAGACCGTCGATACGGCACCCGACCTAGAGGAGGTCACCAAGACGGTCGACGCCGCCGAGACGACGGTTCCCGCCGAGCCGGAGACAGTGACGGCGACCGCAGTCGATGCCGTCGCGCCGACGGTGCCCGAACCGGACAACGACAGAACGCCGGAGACGGCTGCGGAGCCGACACCGGAGACGACGCTGACGGCGGTCGCGCCGGATGCCGTCGCCTTGCCCCCGGTTCCGGACAACGACACGCCGGTCGCTCCGCGCGAGATCGCCGAGCTGCCGCCGGAAACGGTAGCGCCGGAGCCCCCGCCGGAGGAGAAAGCCGCCGCGCAGCCGGAGCCGGTCAAGTCTGCGCCCCTGGAGGTCGCGAAGGCCCGGCCCGCGCCGCAGAAGACCCCTGTGAAGCAGGCGCCGGCGCCGCCGAACGCGGTCGAGACAGCCAAGGTGACGGCGACGGCCGGCGAGCAAGAGAGCGACAAGGTCTCGACCTCCGCCGGCAACACTGGCGACGGCGCGCCGGACACCCGGAGCGGCGCCTCCGATGTTACCTCCAGCGCGCGGGCGGGTGACGCCGACTACCTCGTCCTGCTGCAGGCCTGGCTCGAGCGCCACAAGAAGTATCCGCGGCGCGCGCGCGTGCGCCACCTCCAGGGCACCGCCCTGCTCCATTTCACCATGGACCGCGACGGCCGTGTCCTCAGCTACCGCATCGAGAAGAGCTCGGGCCACACCGTCCTCGACGAGGAGGTCGAGGCGATGATCCGCCGCGCCGCGCCGCTCCCGGCAGCGCCCGCGGAGATGCAGGACGCGCGGCTGGAATTCGTGGTGCCGGTGCAATTCGTGCTGAACTGAGGCGGAAGCGAGGGTCCGTCAGACGCCGCGGGCGGCGGTCTCCGTTCCCCAGAGCAGGCGTGTGACGACGGGATGGCGGAGAAGCCAGCCGACCACCAGCCAGATCAGGCAGGTGCCGACCACCGCGACATATCCGTCGATGGCGTAGTGCCAGCCGAGATGGACGGACCCGATCTGCACGATCGCGGCGAATGCCGTAAACAACCAACCGAGCCGCCGGTCGGCCGCGAAGCCGACAAGCGCGAAGGAGGTACAGGTCGCCATGTGCATGCTCGGCATCGCGGTCATGCCGCCGATGATCGCCAAGCCGTTCTCCATATAGGACGTCCACAGCATATCCTGCACATTGAGCGCCAGAACCGGCACTACCTCGTTGGCGGCGTGCAGATAGGCCATGAGCGGCGCGAACGGATCGGGCAGGCCCGTCACGCGGCCGAAATAGACCGGCCCGGCGGAAGACAGCAGCGTCGCCGCCACATTGCCCAGGAGAGCCCACAGCAAGACGAAGGTGAGAAAGAACTGCATGCGCACCCGCGGCCGTTTCAGGCTGCCCATCTGCCAGAGCACGACCCCGAACATCACGACGAACCACAGATGATAGAAGCCGTTGATGATCGCCGTGACATAGGGATAGCCGATGATCGGCTGCAGCAACTCCCACGGCGCGATACCGCCATGCAGCCAGTTGTCCCACTGGGCAAAGGCCGGATCCCAGCTGAAGGGCTGGAAGCTCGGGATGTACACGCGGAAGTAGGAAAACGCCGATCCGAAGAACGGGAACAGCAGGAACACCGGCAGCACGGTGACGATCCGCTCCGCATTGGCGAAACGTCGGAACTGACCGGCCAGATGCACCAGCAGCCGCGGCGGCCGGACGAAGACCATGACGTAGAGCACATAGAGGCAAGCCGGCACGGCCAGCGTGAGGCCACTCATCGAAGCGAAAAAGTTGTAGGAGAACGCCGGCTTGAACGGTGCAGCGATGCCGAGCCAGGCCGGCAGATAGAGTTCCGCCAACACATAGACTGCGACCAGTGCGATGAACGGCGTGTGCGCACGCAGAGAGCGCAGCAGGATCGTCGTCGTCCGCGCGCTCGCGTCGCGTAGGGCCGCGTTGCTGCCGGATGGTGCCACGTAGTCGACCGACATGCCCGGGCCTTAACAGGTAGGAGCTGCCGCCGGGACGGAGGCAGGGCGGCTGAGGTAGCAGCTTAGCTTTGGCGGCCTTAAGATCGGCTTAATGACGGGCCGCGGCTGCCGTGCGATCACCCCACAGCAGACGCGCGACCATCGGCCAATCGAGGAACCAGCCGACCATCCACCAGATCGCCCAAGTGCCGACGATGGCGACATAGCCGTCGATGGCATAGTGCCAGCCGAGGTGGACCGAGCCGACCATGATGGCAGCGACGAAGGCAACGAACAGGATGCCAAGCCAGCGCCGAATCGCGAAGCCGAGCAGCGCGAAGGAGAAGCTTGTGGCGACGTGCAGGCTGGGCATCGCCGAGATGCCGCTGCCGACACCAAGATCACGGTTCGCGTAGGAGTGCCACAACATCTCCTGAACGACCAGGGCTGGCAGCGGAATCGCCTGGTCCACCTGATGCAAATAGGCCATGAGCGGTGCGAACGGATCGCCGAGGCCGGTGACGCGACCGTAGTAGACCGGCCCCGCCGACGACAGCAGGGTCGCCGCGACATGTCCCAGAAGGATCCAAATCAGCACGAAGCTGATGAGATAGCGCATCCGCAACCGTGGTCTTGCCAAGCTGAAGCTCTGCCACAGGAGGACGCCGAACAAGACGAAGAGCCACAAATTGTAGATCGAATTGACGACCGCCGAGACCAACGGATAGCCCAGGATCGGCTGCAGCAGTTCCCAGGGCTCGTAGCCGAGGTGCAGACTTCGATCCCATTGCGCGAAGGTGTGATCGAACGTGAAAGGCCGGACGTACGGGATGAGGAACTTGAAGTAGGTGAAGGTGGACATCAGCAGCGGCAGCAGCAGAAACACCGGCAAAGCGGTCCACAGGCGATCCAGCACGACGACACGATCGCGCAAGCTAGCGCCGAGATAGCACAGAAGTTGGGCGGGCCTGACGGCGATCATGATGTAGGCCAGGTAGCCGATGCCGGTGACGACAAGGAACGCGGCCGTGAGGACGAACAGTTTGGTGCTGTAGAGATCCGGAGAGAACGGAACCGCGACGCCGGTGAGACGCGGTGTCAACCAACCCGCGACGACATAGGTCACGACCATGACGATAAACAGCGAATGTGCGCGCAGCGACTGCAGGAACTGCTGCCGCAACCGGCGATTCCACGGTGCGGAGTCGTAGCCAGCGATCGCCCGGGGAGGTTCGGCCGGCAGCAAGCGCGGCGGCGTCTGTCCGATCACCGTATCCGACATGGCGTCCTATGTCCCGAACAGCAGCGGTCGAGGGCGGGCGACCGTTGCGATCTTTGGCACCCACGGCGTCAGCGGATCCGACGGAGCCACCGGCTGGATGTCGAGCAGCATCATGACCCTTCGGCCCCAATCCCTGCGGAAGCGGACTTTCGTGCTCGGTACCACGGCCGCGAGGCGACCATAGGGCTGGATGCCTAACATCGTGTAAACAGGGCGGCACACGATGACGATGACTACAAAAGCAAGAAGGGCGTGCGACGGAGCGCACGCCCTTCTTGTCGTATTCTTCCGGGCGGATCGCTGATCCGCCCGGAAGACCACTGATGTTCGATCCAGACGCCTCTGCCGATGGCTGGAGGCGTCGAGGACGATTACTGCTGCGCCGTGTCGAGAGTCGTGGACACGAAGTAGAAGATCTCGGACAGCGAGTCGCCCAGAGCCGTCAGAGCGGCGATCAGGCCGACGGCAACGAGAGCGGCGATCAGGCCGTACTCGATCGCGGTGGCGCCGGACTCGTCCTTCACGAAATTGATCAGGGTCTTCATTGATTGGGTCTCCTTCCTGAAATGTCCCGCGAAGGAGAATGCCTTCAACCTATGAACGAACCCTTAAATGGACCGGTAAACGACCGACCGCAGGATGACTTTTTTGTGGCGGAACAGTCATTTACCTTATCGAAACGCTAACAGCGCCGTGCCCGCACTGCGATCGGGACGACCGCCGGGCGGCGGCGCAGCGGCTGCCACGCGCTTGACCTCGAACGTGATTTCGACCCGTTGCAGGACCGTGCCCCCGACTCAGGGAAGACCTCTCGGCACGGTTGACGGCGCCCCCCGTTAACCGGCTATTCATAGACGAATGGGCAACAAATGATTGCTGAGGGCAATCGGCAATGGCATCGAGCGATGTCGCGATCGTCGTCGGCGTCGGTCCCGGTTTGGGGGCGGCGCTGTCCCGCAGGTTCGTCAAGGCCGGCCTGCTGGTCGCGGCTGTCGCGCGCGACAAGGACCGGGTGACGACCATCGCCAAGGATCTCGGCGCCCGCGGCTACGGCTGCGATGCCACCGACGAGAAGAGCGTGATCGAGCTGTTCGCCGCAGTGAAGCGCGATTTCGGCGAGCCTTCCCTGGTCGTCTACAACGCCGGCGCCTTCCTGCCGCGGGCCGTCGTCGATACGGAAGCGGCGGAGTTCGAACGCTGCTGGCGCATCGGCTGCTTCGGCGGTTTCCTGATCGGGCGCGAGGCGGCCCGCGCGATGGCCCCCCGGTCGCGCGGCACGATCCTGTTCACCGGCGCGACAGCCTCGCTACGCGGCGGCGCCAACTTCGCCAACCTGGCCGTCGGCAAGTTCGGCCTGCGCGCGCTGGCGCAGAGCATGGCCCGCGAACTCGGGCCGAAGGGGATCCACGTCGCCCATGTCATCATCGACGGGCAGATCGCGGCCGAGCATCGCCCGAATCGCTCGCAGCGCGACCGCGGTCCCGATGCCTTTCTCCATGACGAGTCGATCGCGGAGGTCTATTGGCAACTGCATGCGCAGCCGCGCAACGCCTGGACGCTGGAGATGGACCTGCGGCCGTGGGTGGAGAAATTCTAGCGCCCGGAGTCCCATCGACATGCGGCTTCCAAGGATCGGCAAACAGACCTCCGTCACCATCGAGGCGACGGAGGACGATACGGCCGCGGCGGTCGGCAACGTGAACGTCGAGGTCGTCGCGACCACCTCGCTGATCCTCTTCATCGAGGCCGCCGCCGCCGAACTGATCGAGGATTGCTGCGAGGACGGCGAGGTCTCCGTCGGCACTGCCGTCAACGTCCGTCACCTGGCGGCGGCGCCGGTCGGTGCCCGCATCAAGGCCACGGCCAAGGTCACGGCGGTTCAGGGCCGCCGCATCGACTTCGCCGTCGAGGCGCATCACGGCCGCAAACTGCTGATGATCGGCACCCACCAGCGCGTCGTCGTCGGCCTTGAGCGGTTCCTGAAGCAGCAGGGCCTGGTGTCGGCGCAGTCCTGACGGCCGCTCACTCCGGCAACTCGGCGGACGGATCGAGGAAGAGCATCTTCCGCCAGCCTTGCGGCTCGCCCGAGACGCGCCAGGGATAGGGCACGAGCGTCGCGACGACCAACGGCGCCGACCGCTTCGCCGCGCCGGACCCAGTCGCCGCCCCGCACGTCGATGCGCGACAGGCGGGCGTAGTAGTGGATGCGCCAGCGCGGCCCGAGCCTGGCGATCCTCGTGCCGCCGGCGCCGTAGGTGCCCGCCTCCGCCGCTTCGCCTATCGCGATCCTGCGGAAACGGCGGAATCATGGGCGGGCTGCGGAAAACCGTGATCGCCGCGGCATGGGTGCCGATCGCGCTCGGTCTCGAAATCGACGGCCGCCACCGTCTTCGCGGCCGCGGCGCGCAATGCCGCCGGCGGAACGCTAGAGAACCTTCAGGACGGCGTCCGCGCTCGACACCTCGAAGGCGCCGGGCGCCTCGACGTTCAGCGCCTTGACCATGCCGTCCTTCACCACCATGGCATAGCGGCTGGCGCGCAGGCCCATGCCGTAGCCCGTGCCGTCCATGGTCAGCCCGACCGCCTTGGAGAACTCGGCGTTGCCGTCCGCCAGCATCAGCACGCTGTCGCCGACCTTCTGGTCCTTGCCCCAGGCGTCCATGACGAAGGCATCGTTCACCGACAGGCACGCGATGGTGTCGACGCCCTTGGCCTTGATGTCCTTGGCATGCTGGACGAAGCCCGGCAGGTGTTTTGCCGAACAGGTCGGGGTGAAGGCGCCGGGAAGTCCGAACAGCACCACGGTCTTGCCCTTGAACAGTTCGTCGGTGCCGATCTTCTGGATGCCGTCGGCCGTCTTGTAGTTGAGAGTCGCGGCGGGAATCTTGTCGCCTACCTTGATCGCCATAGTCTGTCCTTTCGGAGCTTGCGGGTCTGGAAGGAAGCGAATCCCCCGGCGCCGATCGCGCCGGACGGGTGGACCTACAAGATAGTCACGGATGGGCCGGAGTCCAGCCCGGCCTCGGTCAGCCGCCGGCCGCCCTCGTCAGCGCATCGAGCACCGCGCTCTCGCTCAGCAGTTCCGGCAGCAGGATGCCGTCGGGCGCGCCAGGGCCGTAGACGGCATTGAAGGGAATGCCGTAGCGGCCGTTGGCAGTCAGATAGCGTGCGATACGATCGTCGGGCCGCGTCCAGTCGGCCTGCATGGCGACGACGCCGGGGCCGGCGAGGCGCGTCTTGACATCTGTCGCGTCGACTACCAGCCGCTTGTTCACGATGCAGGTGACGCACCAGTCGGCGGTGACGTCGACGAACACGGTCTTGCCCTCGCGCACCAGCCCGGCGATGGCAAGCTCGTCGAAGGGTTGCCAGAACCCGGCCGGCCGGTCGACGCCATCGGTCGATCGCGATGTCGCGATTTGCGTCGGCACGGCAAGAGCGGCCACGGCGAGCAGGACGACCGCGGCCGGCGAGGCGACGCGGAGACTTGCCGGCAGACGATGCCACCCCCACAGCGCCGCGCTCACGCCGACGATCAGCGCCCCCACGAGCCACAGGGCGGTGTCATCGAGGGTCCCCGCAAGGATGGTCAACAGCCAGACGGCGGTTCCCGCCAGCAGCAGGCCGAGTGAGCGGCGCAGCCAGATCATCCAGCGTCCCGGTCGCGGCAGGAGCCGGGCAACGGCCGGAACGGCGGCGACCAGGAGGTACGGCGCGGCGAAGCTGACGCCGAGGGCCAGGAAGATGGCGATGATCTCGCCCGGACCGCGCGACAGCGCGAACGCCACGGCGGTACCGACGAACGGCGCCGAGCAGGGTGTGGCCAGCAGGGTCGCAAACACGCCGGTGCCGAAATGCCCAGCCAGGCCGCCGCTGCCGCCCATGCCGGCCAAGCGCCCGATCGCGCCAGGCAAGGGAACCTCGAACCAGCCCCACAGGTTGGCCGCGAAGACGGTGAGCACCAGCATCATGGCGATCAGGAACCAGGGCTGCTGAAACTGGATACCCCAGCCGACCATGCCGCCGCCGGCCTTGAGCGCGATGAGCACGCCCGCCAGGCCCGCGAACGCCGCGAGGATGCCGGCGGCCGAGGCCAGGAAGCTCAGCCGCAGATGCCGACGGTCCTCGCGGTCGTGGCCGATCAGGCCCAGCAGCTTCAACGACAGCACCGGCAGCACACAGGGCATGACGTTGAGAACGAGACCACCGAGCAGTGCAACCAACAGCATCGCGGCGAGCGACGGCGTGATCGCGGCAGATGCCGCCGGAGCGTCGCCGGTGCCGATCCCGGCGACCACTCGTTGCTCCAATCCTCTGGCGCCATCGACGAGCGTCAGCGTCAGCGCCGCATCCCGCAGCGCCAGCGTCGGATCGTCGACGGAGATCGGAACTCGAAGCATCGCGCGGGTGCCGCCGTCGAGAAGGTCGGTCGACGGTGCCGCGAAACGGAGTCCCGCCGGCGCCTCGACGATCAGATCAGGCTTGTCGAACGGCACGACGGTGGAGCGTGCGACGACCTCGAGCACCGGCGACGCGTCGGTGCCGCCGAGCGCGACCCGCTCCAGCGCGAGTCCTTGGCGCGCGCCGTCGCCGGGCACCTGCGCCGCGTAGCGCGCGATCGACTGCGCATGATCGGTCGGCGCGGCGGTAGCGGCAGGCAACGTCAGCGTCAGCCGCGCGTCATAGGGGATGCAGATGTCGGCGCAGACGAGATAGTTGACTTTGGCATCGAGCGCGACGGGCGCCCCGACATCCGCCGAACGGACCTCGATGGGAAAGACGACGTGCCCGTCATAGCCGAAGGTATCGAGGCCAAAGAGCGAGAAGCGGTGCGGCGACGGCCACGACATCGTCGCGGCCGCGACATTGGTGGAGCCTGCCCAATCCACCGAGACGGGAAATCCGGCATCCCCGGGCGAGCGCCAATAGGTCTTCCATCCCGGCTGCAGCTCGAACTCGAGGCCGACGCGCAACTCCGCCGCGGCGCCGGCGGCCGTCGTCGCCGAGATCAGGCGGACGGCGCTCTGCTCCGTGCGCACCCACGCCGAAGCTCCCGGCTCCGCTGCGCCGGCCGCGGGCACGCCGAACAGTCCCGCTGCACCTGCAAGGCCCAGGCGAAGGCACCACGCCGACCAGGTAACGCTTTGAACCATTGACGCTATTATATGGGCAGCCCGCCGCAATTGCGCGCCCCATGAACTCACAAAACCGTGTATAATTGGTTGCAGGATCAGGGCGCTACTTGCCATCGACCAGCGCAACGACTAGCTCAAATTCATGACCAAGCAGCCCACCCCCGACGCCGGTTATCTCACGGGACAACTGCTCGTCGCCATGCCGCAGATGCGCGATCCCCGATTCGCCCGGTCGGTGATCTACATGTGCGCGCACAGTGCCGACGGCGCCATGGGTCTTGTCGTCAATCGCCGCGTCGGCTCGATCACCTTCGACGACCTGCTGCAGCAACTGGAGATCGGTCCCAACCGTCGCAATGACGACATCCGCGTCCATTTCGGCGGACCGGTGGAGCAGGGCCGCGGATTCGTGCTGCATTCGTCCGACTACCTCCAGTCGGGCACCATGCGCGTCGACGACCAGGTGGCGTTGACGGCGACGCTCGATATCCTCAAGGAGATGGCCGCCGGCGGCGGACCTCGGCGCAGCCTGTTGGCGCTCGGCTATGCCGGCTGGGGCCCCGGCCAGCTCGACGCCGAGATCCAGGCCAACGGCTGGCTCTCCGTGCCGGCCGACGAAGAGCTGCTGTTCGACGACAACCTGGATGACAAGTGGGAGCGGGCGATCACCAAGATCGGTATCGATTTCAGCATGCTCTCCGGGGACGCCGGCCACGCCTGAGGCTTCGGTCACGGCCTACGTCCTGCTATGAATGTCGCTGCGCAGCAGTGCGTAGAGCACGTGGTCCTGCCAGCTGCCGTTGATGCGCAGATATTGGCGCGCATGCCCTTCTTCTCGAAAACCGACCTTCTGCAGCAGGCCGCGGCTGGCGAGGTTGTGCGGCAAGCATGCCGCTTCGATGCGGTGCAGCCCCAGCCTGTCGAAGGCGAAGGGGAACAGCACATAGAGTGCTTCCGTCATATAGCCGCGCCGGGCATGGGGCTCTCCGATCCAGTAGCCGAGGTTGACGGCCTGCGCCACGCCGCGGCGCACGTTGCTGAGGTTGATTCCGCCGAGGATCGCATCGTCCTCCCTGCGAAAGATCAGGAGGCCGTAGCCTGTATCCTCGCTCCACTCGACCGCAGTCTGACGCAGGCGCCGGCGAAACGCCGCCCGCGACAGCGCATCGGCAGACCAGCTTGGTTCCCAGGGGGTCAAGAATGCCCGGCTCTTCTCCCGCAGGTCGGCCCAGCCAAACCAATCACGGTTGCGCGGTGGGCGCAGATAGACGCGCGGTCCTTCGAGCCGGTTGCCGCCCGGGATGTGGAAGCGGGCGAGACCGAAGCGGATCATGGCCAACAGACCGCGCCGCACGAAGCGGCGTCAACGCCTGTCGGATCGAGGACGGAGTTGAAGCGTCTTACCTGGGCCGACACCGCTGCACAAACACCCCGCGTCTTTCGACGCGCTCAGCAAAGGAAGAGCGCTCATGCCGGGTCTGTCGAAGCACGCCGCCCCGATGAATATCTCTACATCAACCGGGCCGCAATTCCATCATAGCTCTCCAGGCGGTCGACCGGCCCGAGAGCGGTCACGGTCAACGGTCCGGCGCGCAGACGGCGGGCGACGGCCGATACTTCCGGCACGTCGACGGCATCGACGCGAGACATGATCTCGTCCAGGGACAGCGGCCGCCCATAGACCAGCAATTGCTGCGCCAACTGCTCGCAGCGGGCGCTCGGCCCTTCGCGTGCCATGAGAATCCCCGCCTTCAACTGGGCGCGGGCGCGCCGCACCTCCTCGGCGTCGATGGTCTCCGCCGCCTTCACCACTTCACCGCACATCAACGGGACGAGCTCCGTCACCTCGGCGGCACCGGTGCCGGCATAGATGCCGAACAGCCCGCCATCGACATAGGACGAAGCGAAGCTGTGAATGCTGTAGACCAGGCCGTGCTTCTCGCGGATCTCCTGGAACAGGCGCGACGACATGCCGCCGCCGAGCAGCGTCGAGTAGACGGTGGCCGCGTAGTAGTCAGGATCGGCGTAGCCGACGCCCGGAAAGCCCAGCACGAGATGGACCTGTTCGAGATCGCGCCGGCGACGGAAGTCGCCGCCGACATAGCGCGCCTCCTCGGCCGGGCCGAAATCCGCGCGCGGCAGGTCCACGAATGCCTTGGCGGCGAGATCGACCAGCTGCCGGTGATCGACCTTGCCGGCGGCGCACAGGATCAATCGCTCGCCCGTGTAGTGCTCGCGCATGTAGCCGCGGATGGCGTCGCGCGCCAGGTTGCCGACGATGTCGGCCGTGCCAAGCACCGGACGCCCCAGCGCCTGGCCGGGATAGGCGGTAGCCTGGAAATAATCGAAGATGATGTCGTCGGGCGTGTCCTCGGCCTGGCCGATCTCCTGCAGCACGACCGCCCGCTCGCGCGCCAGCTCGGTCTCGTCGAAGGTCGAGTGCTGCAGGATGTCGGCGATGATCTCGAGGGCGAGCGGCACATCGTCGGCCAGCACGCGCGCGTAGTAGGCGGTGTTCTCGCGCGAGGTATAGGCGTTGAGATGGCCGCCGACGGATTCGATCTCGACGGAGATGTCGCGGGCGCTGCGGCGCTGCGTGCCCTTGAAGGCCATGTGCTCCAGCAGATGGGCGACGCCGTTGATGGCAGCCGGCTCGTGACGCGTGCCGACGCCGACCCAGACGCCGATCGCGGCCGTCTCGATCCCCGGCATCGGATCGGTTGCGACGGTCAGGCCGTTGTCGAAGCGGGTGACGCGGATGCCGTCGATCCCGTTGCTCCCGAACTGACCCTCCATCAGGCGGCTCCCTTGAGGCGGCGGCTGCGGACGTAGCCCTGGACCGTCTTCAGATCGTTGGGCAGAACCTCGACGCTCTCCGGCCGGTCGAGAAGGTCGGCAAGCCGGTCCGGCAGTTGCGGCCGCAGGCCGACGGCCCGCTCGACAGCGTCGGGAAACTTCGCTGGATGGGCGGTCGCCAACGCCACCACCGGACCGCCACGGTCGCGCGCGGCGGCGTGGGCGGCGGCGATACCGATGGCGCTGTGTGGATCGACCAGCTCGCCAGTCTGGCGGTACACGCCGGCGATCGCCTGCAATGTATCCGCGTCGTCGAAGCGGTAGCCGTCGAACACGGCACGCGCCGTCTTCCAACGCCCGTCGCCGACGGCGAGTTGGCCATTGCGGCGGAAGCTGGTCATGGCCTGGGCCAGGGCCGGACCGTCGCGATCGTAGAGGTCGAACAGCAGGCGCTCGAAGTTGCTGGAGACTTGAATGTCCATGCTCGGCGCCAGCGAGGGATGCACCGCCTCGATGGCCAAGCGGCCGCTGGCGAAGAAGCGGGCCAGGATGTCGTTGCGGTTCGAGCCGACGATCAGCCGCTCGATGGGCATACCCATGGCCCGCGCGGCGTAGCCGGCGTAGACGTTGCCGAAATTGCCGGTCGGCACGGCGAAGGATACGGCCCGGTCGGGCGCGCCCAGCGCCACAGCGGCGGCGGCGTAGTAGACGGTCTGCGCCATCACCCGCGCCCAGTTGATGGAGTTTACCGCCGAGAGATTCAGGTCATCGCGAAAGCGGTGGTCGTTGAACATCGCCTTCACCAGATCCTGGCAATCGTCGAAGGTGCCCTCGATGGCGATATTGCGGACATTGGCCGCGCGCACGGTCGTCATCTGCCGGCGCTGCACCTCGGAGACGCGGCCGAGCGGATGCAGGATGAAGATGTCGACGGCGGCGCGGTCCCGAAACGCCTCGATGGCGGCCGAGCCGGTATCCCCGGAGGTGGCGCCGACGATGGTGACGCGGGCGCCGCGCTTGGCCAGGACATGGTCGTAGAGCGGCCCCAGCAATTGCAGGGCCATGTCCTTGAACGCCAGGGTGGGCCCGTGGAACAGCTCCAGCAGCCAGGTGCGGCCATCCAGCTGCTTCAGCGGCGCGACCGCGGTATGGCCGAAGCCGGCATAGGCTTCGCGCACGATCCGGGCGAAGACGTCCTCCTCGACCCGGCCGTCGACGAAGGGTCGCATGACCCGGATCGCAATCTCCGCATAGTCCAGCCCGACCAGCGCCCGAATCTCGTCGTCGGTCAGCCGAGGCCAAGTCTCGGGCACATAGAGGCCACCGTCGCGGGCGAGCCCCGCGAGCAACACATCATCGAAGGCGAGCGCCGGGGCGGCGCCCCGAGTGCTGATGTAGCGCAAGGCGGTCAGGCTCCGAATGCCGGGTAATTGGGTGGCGCGATGCCTACCCTACTGGTCACACCCTGGTGGTGCAAGGGTGGGGAATGTATCCATCAACATATTGATAAATATTTCTTTTCTTGCCGACATCAACTCAAATACCGCGTCTCCAGGTGCCGCTTGAAGACGGCGGGATCGAGCGGCCGGCCGGTGGCGTGAATCAGCAGTTCACGCGTCGAGAGACGCGAGCCGTGGCCGTGCACGCTGGGGCGCAGCCAGGCGAGCAACGGCGCGAAGTCGCCCCTGCCGATCGCCGCCGGAATCTCCGGCCGGGCGCGGCAGGCGGCGTCGAAGAGCTGCGCCGCGGCCATGGCGCCCAGCGTATAGGTCGGGAAATAGCCCCAGGCGCCGTCGTACCAGTGGATGTCCTGCAGGCAGCCCTCGCGGTCCGAGGGCGGCATGATGCCCAGCAGCTCCTGCATGCCCGCGTTCCAGGCCGCCGGCAGGTCGTCGAGCGTCATGTCGCCGGCGATGAGCGCGCGCTCCAGCCGGTAGCGCAGGATGACATGCGCCGGATAGGTCACCTCGTCGGCATCGACGCGGATGAAGTCCGGCTGCACGCGCGTGTACAGCCGGTGCAGGTTGTCCTCGTCCCAAGCCGGACCGTCGCCGCCGAATGCGTCGCGCGCCAGCGGCGCCACGAAGCCGATGAACGGCCGCGAGCGGCTCGCCTGCATCTCCATCAGCAGCGATTGGCTTTCATGCACGCTCATGCCGCGCGGCTGCCCCACCGGCTGGTGGCGCCAGTCCGGCGGCAGGCCGCGCTCGTAGAGTGCGTGACCGGTCTCGTGGATGACCGCCATGATGGCCTGGGTGAAGTCGCCTTCGTTGTAGCGGGTGGTGATGCGCACGTCATCGGGGACACCGCCACAGAAAGGATGCAGGCTGACGTCGAGGCGGCCATGTTCGAACTCGAAGCCGAGCACTTTCATCAGCTTCTCGCCGAGCACCCGCTGCTTCTCCACGGGGAACGGCCCCGCCGGCTTCACTGGCGCCTGCCGCTTCGCCTGATGTTCAAGCACGCGGTCGCGGAACGCCGGCAGGAAGGCCGCGAGGTCGTCGAAGATAGGATCGATCTCGGCGGAGCGGCCAGCCGGCTCGTACTCGTCGAGCAACGCGTCATAGGGCGAGCAGCCAAGCTTCGCGGCCTTGGCCTGCGCCGCCTCGCGCACCAGCTTCAGCAAAGCCGCCAAGGCCGGCTTCACCATGGCGAAATCGCCGGCCGGCCGCGCCTTGCGCCAGACCTGCTCGCAGGTGGAGCACGCCTTCGACAGCGCCTCCACCAGCTTGCCGTCGAGCGCGGTGGCATGGATCCACTGCCGCCGCATCTCTGCCAGATTGGCATACTGCCACTCGTCGAGGTTGGCGCGCCCCGTCTCCGCCTGGTCGAGCAGGTCAGCCACCGCCGGATCGGCCAGCACCTCATGACAGACGACCTGCAGGGCCGCGACCTGCTCCGCCCGTGCGTCCGCTCCGCCCGCCGGCATCATCGTCGCCATGTCCCAATGCAGCATGCCCACGGCATTGCGCAGGGCGTACAGACGATGGAAGCGGGATTCGAGCTCGGTATAGGCGGACATGCAGCGGCTCCAGATGTCGCGTCCGATCACGCTCGGCCGCGCCGTCACTCTACCAGGACGATCCCAGCTTGCCAGGCCGTCCAACCGTTCGGAACAAGAGGCCACGCCGACTCTACGGCCGGCGCAGGTGGTAGACGACGTAGATCACCGCCAGCCCGATGGCGAGCGCGAACCAGGTGATGGCATATTGCAGATGGTCGTTCGGCAGGTTGACGCGCGTCTGCCCGCCGATCGGAAGGCCGCCGGGGTTGGGCGCCGCGCCGGCCTCCAGGAACACCGGCACCAGCCGGTCCGAGGGGATGCGGGCGTGGCCGGCCATGGCGGCCAGATCGCTCCAGAACCACAGGTTCTTCGCCGGCTCGTTGTCCGGCTGCAGCCAGTGCTGTCGGCCGGGGATACGGATGGCGCCCTCGACGGCGACCGTGCCGGTGACCTGACCGTCGGGCCGCGCGGCCGGGTCCTTGCGGTCGTCGGGCACCCAGCCGCGGTTGACGAGAACGAACGAGCCATCCGCCTGCTCTAGCGGGGTGACTACCTGATACCCGACGGATCCCTGCATGGTGCGCGCCGCCAGGTACATCTCGCGGTCGTGCAAGAACCGGCCCGCTGCCCGCGCGCGGCGATAGTCGAGGTCGGCAAGCGCCTCCGGTGAAAGCAGCGCGCCCGGCACCGGCAGGCCGATCGGCGCCGCCGTAGTACGCGCGGTGCGCTCGGCGATCAGCCCCTCCTTCCACTGCAGCCGCTCGAGCTGCCACGTGGCGAGTCCGAGCAGCACGACCAACGCCGGCAGGGTGAACATCGTCGGCCAGAATGTCGGGCGGAAATGCATGCCCTGTCAGCTATCAGCGTCAGCCGTCGGCCACAAGCCGTCCGATGGGCGCTGGCGGCTACCCTTCCCCGAATTCGCCGGCGCGGTTCTTGTACTGCAGCGCAACCATGATGGCCTTGGCCGGACGCAACAGCACCGCCGCGCCGCCGAGCACGACCGTCACCAGGATCAGCCAGCTGAGCCACTCCGGCCACATCAGCACGAACAGCAGCAGGTAGGCGAGAAATACCGCCAGGGCGCCGAGAATGAAGATGAGAAACACCGCCGGCCCGTCGCCCGAATCGGCCTTGCGCAGATCGAGATGGCAGACGTTGCAGCGCTCGGCGAGGGTGAGATAGCCCGCATACAGCTTGCCGCGACCGCAGCGGGGGCACTTGCACGCCAGCCCCGTGCCGAACGGCGACAGCGGCGGATAGTAGGCGCCGGTCATCGCGTGTCGACGCCCTTCGGCGAGGGCGACCGGCCGGCCAGGTTTGCGATCCGTCAATGCCCTCCGGCTGTCGCGCCCGCGCCGGCGACATAGATGCCGGTGAACAGAAACAGCCAGACGACGTCGACGAAATGCCAATACCAGGCTGCCGCTTCAAAGCCGAAATGGTGGTCGGGCTTGAAGTGGCCGGCGTAGGCGCGGAACCAGCACACGATGAGGAAGATCGTGCCGATGATGACATGGGCGCCGTGGAAACCCGTCGCCATGAAGAAGGTCGAGCCGTAGATGCCGCCGCGGAACGAGAAGGCGGCATGGCTGTACTCGTAGGCCTGCACGCAGGTGAACAGCGCGCCGAGCAGGATGGTGAGCGCCAGGCCCTGCAGCATGCCCTTGCGGTCGCCTTCGCGCAGCGCGTGGTGCGCCCAGGTGACGGTGACGCCGGAGAGCAGCAGGATCAGCGTGTTCAGCAGCGGCAGCTCGAACGGATCGAAGGTCTGCACGTCGTGCGGCGGCCACACCGAGCCGATCGCCTCGGTCGGAAACAGGCTGGCGTTGAAGTAGGCCCAGAACCAGGCGACGAAGAACATCACCTCCGAGGCGATGAACAACGCCATGCCATAACGCAGGCCGATCTGCACCACCGGCGAGTGATGGCCCTGGAACGTTGCCTCCTTCACAACATCGCGCCACCAGAAGAACATCGTCGCCAACACGCCGAGAATGCCGAGCGCCAGGATGACCGTGCCGCCGGCGCCCCAGATGCCGTGCATGAACATGACGAGGCCGCCGGTCAGCAGCAGCGCGGCGGTCGAGCCGACGATCGGCCACGGGCTGGGATCGACCAAGTGGTAGGGGTGCTTGGCTTCGTGCGCGGCGTGAGCGTCGCTCATGATACGGCCTTCCTTGCCTCGAGTTCGTTCGTCAGTTGACTGTTCCGTTCGCTGTTGCCGCCAACGCGGTGCCGACGTCCGAGGCCGCGCCTTGATCCGCCGCACGGAAGAAGGTGTAGGACAGCGTGATCGTATGGACGTCCTTCGTCTCGGGATCGTCGAGGATCGCAGGATCGATGAAGAAGCTGACCGGCAACTCCGCGCTCTGGCCCGGCGCCAGCGCCTGCTCCTCAAAACAGAAGCACTGCAGCTTGTTGAAATAGGGACCGGCGGCGAACGGCGTGACGTTGAAGGTCGCGGTGCCGACCAGCGGCCGGTCCGAGAGGTTCTGGGCGCGGTAGACCATGGTCGCGCTTTCGCCCAGCGCCAAGGTCACCTGCGGCCGCTCCGGTGAGAAGCGCCAGGGCAGCGCGCCGTTCACATTCGCGTCGAGCCGCACCGTGATGGCAGTGCCGGCTACCGCGGCGGGCGCCTCCTCCGCTCGTTGTGTCGCGCCGCCGAAGCCCGTCACCTGGCAGAACAGACGATAGAGCGGGACCGAAGCATAGGCGAGGCCGACCATGCCGGCGACGACGCCGAGCGAAAGCAGGACGACGGCGGCATTGCGGCGGCGGAGCGTGGGAGTGGTCATCACTCAGCCCTCACCCGCCGCCCATGCGCACGATCGAGATGACATAGATCAGCGCAACCAATGCGAGCAGAACGAGAAGGACGGCCCGGTTGCGCGCGCGCTGACGCCGCATCGGCTCATCGCCACGGTTTCTGGCCGGATCGGGCAGCGAGCGCGCCATCATGCCAAGCTCCCGCCGACCAAGCCGGGGGATCTGTCGACAATGATCAAGGTGAACAATAAAAACAGGTAGAGGATCGAAAAGGCGAACATCTGCCGCGCCGCGCGCTCACCCGGATCGAACCAGACGCGCACGGCAGCGAGGACAAAGAGCGCGCCGAGGATCGTCGCGGCCGCGGCATAGAGCATCCCTGTCACGCCGAGAGCCCACGGCGCCAGCGCCAACGGGAACAGCAGCCCCGTGTAGACGAGCATCTGCACCTTCGTCGCGCGCGCGCCGGCCACGACCGGCAGCATCGGCACGCCCGCCCTGGCATAGTCGCCCGAGCGATAGAGCGCCAGCGCCCAGAAATGCGGCGGCGTCCACATGAAGATCAGCAGGAACAGCGCAACCGGCGCCAAGTCGATGCCGCCGGTCACCGCGGCCCAGCCGATCATCGGCGGGAAGGCACCGGCGGCGCCGCCGATGACGATGTTCTGCGGCGTCCGCCGCTTCAGCCACATCGTGTAGACGAAGACATAGAAGGCAATGGTCAGCGCCAGCAGTCCGGCGGCGAGCCAGTTGACGGCGAGCGCCATCAGGGCGACGGCTCCGATGGCCAGCACGACACCGAAGCTGACGGCCTCGTGCGGATCGACGCGGCCGGCCGGAATCGGGCGATGGCGCGTCCGCTGCATGACCGCATCGATGTCGCGGTCATACCACATGTTGATGGCGCCGGAGGCGCCGGCACCGACAGCAATGCAGAGGATCGCCACGGCCGCCAGCACCGGATGCAATTCGCCCGGCGCCACCATCAGACCGGCAACGCCGCTGAACACCACCAGCGACATGACCCGCGGCTTGAGCAGTTCGACGAAGTCGGCGACGCGCGCACCGGCTCCCGGTACCGTGTCGTCTCCGGCTGCTGAGGAAATGGTGATGTCCGACACCGGGAGTCTTGCCCTAGCGTAGCACTGGACCTAGTGATGCCCGGCCGCCTTGATCACCGGCAGCTCCTCGTAGGAGTGGAACGGCGGCGGCGACGGCAGCGTCCATTCCAGCGTCGTCGCGCCCTCGCCCCACGGGTTCGCGGCGACCTTCTTGCCGGACACCAGGGTGTAGATCACGAGGCCCACGAACCAGACGGCGCTGAAAGCGCCGATATAGGCACCATAAGAGGCAATCTCGTTCCACAGGTGGAACGCGTCCGGATAGTCCGGATAGCGCCGCGGCATGCCGGCGAGGCCGGAAAAGTGCATCGGGAAGAAGGTCAGGTTCGCGCCAATGAAGGACAGCCAGAAGTGCACCTTGCCGGCCCATTCCGGATACTGGCGGCCGCTCATCTTGCCGAACCAGTAGTAGAAGCCGCCGAAGATCGAGAATACGGCGCCGAGCGACAGCACGTAATGGAAGTGCGCGACCACGTAATAGGTGTCGTGCAGGGCGTTGTCGACGCCGGCATTGGCCAGCACGACGCCGGTGACGCCGCCGACCGTGAACAGGAAGATGAAGCCGATCGCCCACAGCATCGGCGTGGTAAAGCGCAGCGAGCCGCCCCACATAGTGGCGATCCAGCTGAAGATCTTGATGCCCGTCGGCACGGCGATGACCATGGTCGCTGCCGTGAAGTAAGCGCGCGTGTCGACGTCCATGCCGACCGTGAACATGTGGTGCGCCCAGACGATGAATCCGACCAGGCCGATGGCGACCATGGCATAGGCCATGCCGAGATAGCCGAACACCGGCTTGCGCGAGAAGGTCGCGACGATCTGGCTGACCATGCCGAAGCCCGGCAGGATCAGGATGTAGACCTCGGGGTGGCCGAAGAACCAGAACAGGTGCTGGAACAGGATGGGATCGCCGCCCATGTCGGCCTTGAAGAAGGCGGTGCCAAAATTGCGGTCGGTCAGCAGCATGGTGATCGCGCCCGCCAATACCGGCAGAGACAACAGCAGCAGGAATACCGTCACCAGGATCGACCAGACGAACAGCGGCATGCGGTGCAGCGTCATGCCGGGTGCCCGCATGTTGAAGATGGTGGTGATGAAGTTTATGGCGCCCATGATCGACGAGGCGCCCGCCAGGTGCAGCGAGAAGATCACCATGTCGACGGCCGGTCCTGAATGCCCGAAATCCGCACTGGACAGCGGCGGATAGACGGTCCAGCCGGTGCCGGCGCCCTCGCCGACGAAGGCCGAGCCGAGCAGCAGCAGAAAGGACGGGATCAGCAGCCAGAAGCTGATGTTGTTCATCCGAGGAAACGCCATGTCCGGCGCGCCGATCATCAGCGGCACGAACCAGTTGCCGAACCCGCCGATCATCGCCGGCATGACCATGAAGAAGATCATGATCAGCGCGTGGGCGCTGATGATCACGTTCCAGTGCTGGCCGTTCGGCGCATCGTTGGTCCCGAACATCGCCAGTTGCAAGCCCGGATCCTGAAGCTCCAGGCGCATCAGCACGGAGAACAGCGTGCCGATGAGACCGGCGACGATGGCAAACACCAGGTACATCGTGCCGATGTCCTTGTGGTTCGTCGAGTAGACGAACCGCCGCCAGCCGGTCGGATGATGCGCGTGACCGTGATCGGCGTGGTGGACGTGAACCGGGCTCATCGTTGGCTTCCCTCAGCGAATGATCAGTTCGAGCTTTGCGCCTGCGCGACGGAGGTGGCGGGGGTGCCGCCGTTCATCGCCGCCTGCTGCTCCTTGATCCAGGCGTCGAACGCCTCCTTCGACACGGCTTCGACGACGATCGGCATGTAGGCGTGGCCGTTGCCGCACAGTTCGGAGCACTGGCCGTAGAAGACGCCCTCGCGCGTGACCTCGAACCAAGTCTCGTTGATCTTGCCCGGCACCGAATCGAGCTTGATCCCAAAGGACGGCATGGCCCAGGAATGGATCACGTCGGCGGCCGTGGTCAGCAAGCGGATCTTGGTGTTCACCGGCACGATGACGTGATTGTCGGTCGCCAGCAGACGATCCTCACCGGTCGCGTCCCAATTCAGGTTGGCGTCGATGGCGACATCGCCGTGATCGGGATACTCGTAGGACCAGTACCATTGATGGCCGGTGGCTTTGAGCGTCATCTCCGGTTCGCCCGTGCGATCGGCGAAGTAGAGGAACGGGAACGACTGGACCGCGATGTAGACCAGGATCAGGACGGGGATCACCGTCCAGGCGACCTCGAGCGCCGTATTGTGCGAGGTCTTCGACGGCGTCGGGTTGCGCTTCTCGTTGAAGCGGAACATCACGTAGACCAGCAGTCCCAGGACGAAGAGCGCGATCAGCGTGATAATGATCAGCAGCTTGTCGTGAAAGGCGACGAGCCGCTCCATGGTCGGCGTCGCCGGCGGCTGCAGGTTCATTTGTCCGGGCTGCGGCTTGTCGGCAAGCGCCGTCCCCGCCATGAACAGCGCCATCGAAAGCGTCGCCCAGAAGGCCCCTCTTCTTGCCGCCACCATCTCCGCTCCGTCTGAAAATCCGTCGCCGATCCGACGCCGCCCCCGCGGCCCTCTTCCCGAGCATGTCGAAGGGCGCGTCGTGTCGCCGCGCCGCGACGGGGCGGACCCTACACCGCTCGTTCCTCCATCACAAGTACCGCCATCCCGGCAGATTGTCGCGCCGACCGCGGTTTGCCGACGCTCCACCGCGCCCGGCACGCCTCCGTCGCCACGCCCGGGCGGCGATGGTCGGCGAAGGCGGCAGAAGACCCTCGTGCCGCGTCCGCCGGACATTCGTCGCGCCACCCGCCTCTGGTCGCAGGAGCCGAAGCCTGAAGGGGCGAGGATTCACTTGAAATCCCCGCCCGATACTCCCCGATTGTCGATTGTTGCGGCGTTGTGTCGCAGATTGCGCTAGACCGTCGTCCAGGGAGCGCCGCCGTGGGCGACCCGCGTGTCATCGCGGCGCGGTCGCCCTATATGATGGAAGAGGTCCTAACCTCCGTCCCGTGGAGTCCGTCATGGCCGATCTGATCAAGACCGATGAGCTGTTCTTCACCCGCGCCGGCCTCGACCGAAGCCGCATCGAGGGTATCGTCGGCGATGCCCTGCACGGTGCCGACGACGGCGAGCTGTTCCTGGAATACAACCAATCGGAGGCGCTCAGCTGGGATGACGGCAAGCTGAAGAGCGCCAGCTTCGACACGACCCAGGGCTTTGGATTGCGCGGCATCTCCGGCGAAGCCGCCGGCTACGCCCATGCGAGCGAGCTCAGCGAGAATGCGATCCGCCGCGCCGCGCAGACGGTGAAGGCGGTGCATGCCGGTCAAGGCGGCACCCTGGCGCTGCCACCGCGCGGCACCAATCGCAGCCTCTACACCGACGACAACCCATTGGCGCTGGTGCCGTTCGGACGCAAGGTCAGCCTGCTGGCCGAGATCGATCGCTACGTTCGCGCCAAGGACCCGCGCGTGCGCCAGGTCATGGTCAACCTCTCCGGAGTCTGGCAGGCGGTCCAGATCTTCCGTCCCGACGGCGTGCGCGTTGGCGATATCCGGCCGCTGGTGCGGCTCGGCGTCACGGTCGTCGTCGGCGAAGGCGACCGGCAGGAAACCGGCAGCCACGGCACCGGTGGCCGCACCGCCTACACCGCCTATCTGGACCCCGCGCATTGGCAGGCGGCCGCCGACGAGGCGTTGCGCCAGGCGATCGTCAATCTCGGCTCGGTCGCGGCGCCGGCCGGCGAGATGCCGGTGGTGCTCGGCCCCGGCTGGCCGGGCGTCCTCCTCCACGAGGCGATCGGTCACGGCCTCGAGGGCGATTTCAACCGCAAGAAGACCTCCGCGTTCGCCGGCCTGATGGGCCAGCGCATCGCCGCCAAGGGCGTCACCGTCGTCGATGACGGGACGATCCCCGACCGGCGCGGCTCGCTCACCGTCGACGACGAAGGCACGCCGACGCAGTACACGACGCTGATCGAAGACGGCATCCTCGTCGGCTACATGCAGGACCGGCAGAACGCCCGGCTCATGGGCATGGAGCCGACCGGCAACGGCCGGCGCGAAAGCTACGCCCACGCGCCGATGCCGCGCATGCGCAACACCTATATGCTGAACGGGCCGCACGACCCGCAGGAGATCATCAAGTCGGTGAAGCGCGGCCTCTATGCCGTCAATTTCGGCGGCGGCCAAGTCGACATCACCTCCGGCAAGTTCGTGTTCTCCTGCACCGAGGCCTACAAGATCGAGGACGGCAAGATCGGCCCGGCGGTGAAGGGCGCCACCCTCATCGGCAACGGCCCGGACGTATTGACCAAGGTCAGCATGGTCGGCAACGACATGCGCCTCGACCCGGGCATCGGCACCTGCGGCAAGGACGGCCAGGGCGTCCCCGTCGGCGTCGGCCAGCCGACGCTGAAGATCGAAGCCCTTACGGTGGGCGGCACAGCCGCCTGATCCACCAACGAAGTACTGGGGCGGGCTTTGCCCGGGGCCGTCTCTTTCGTTTCGGGCAAATGCAGCGCCGACAAGATTGCCCACGGACCATCCGCATCCGATCAACGACTCTGGCCCTGATTATAAGATCGAAACGCGGAGAGCGTAAGGCGGCGATGGATTGCCTCTGCGGAGGCAATCTGAACCCTTTGCTGCACTGCACGGCGCCTTGCTGCAGGTGCTGCAGAACCTCGTCAACCTGCTGGGCATCCCCAGCTCCCTCAACTTCGCGGTCATGGGCGGCGTCATCCTCATCGGCGTCCTCGCCGACCAGCAGTTGACGCGCTATCGCCGCGCGCGCCGCGGCGCCGGCCCGGCGGCCGAGCAGATCGCCGCCAAGGTCGAGCGCCCCGCCGAGTAGGAAGTGCCGACCGGCGACCGCGCGGATCGTTGCTGCCCTATTCGCCGGCGGCGCGCAGCGACCCGATCGACGGACTCTCAGGCGCGGCGAACCGGCGGTCGTGTTGGAGCGCCGGGACCATGCGTCGGGCCTCCTCGACCTTGGCCGGGTCGATCTCGGCGTCGATGATGCCGGGCGCCTCGCCGGCCTCGGCCAGGATCTCGCCCCAGGGCGCGACGATCAGCGAGTGGCCGTAGGTCTTGCGGCCCTCGGCATGCTCGCCGCACTGCGCGGGGGCGAAGACGAACGACCCGGTCTCGATGGCGCGGGCACGCAGCAGCGTCTGCCAGTGGGCGCGCCCGGTCGGCACCGTGAAGGCCGCCGGCACGGTCAGGAAGCTCGCACCCGCCTGCGCCAAGGCGCGGTAGAGGTAGGCGAAACGCAGATCGTAGCAGACGGTGAGACCCACCCGGCCCCAGGGCGTGTCGGCGACCACGGCGCGATCGCCCGAACGAAAGGTCTTGGATTCGCGATAGCTCTCGCCGCCCTGAAGATCGACGTCGAACATGTGGATCTTGTC
The DNA here is from genome assembly GCA_050180895.1 of Dongiaceae bacterium. GTDB lineage: Bacteria > Pseudomonadota > Alphaproteobacteria > Dongiales > Dongiaceae > JBGPEQ01. The sequence continues at coordinate 68,845 of JBFXDS010000005.1, read as the reverse complement.
GTAGCGGGCGGCGATGCGGCCGCGGTCGTCGAAGAGGAACGACCGGTTTGCGCAAGTGGCAGCATCGAGCTTGATCTGCATCGAGCCGATCAGGAGCCACACGCCGAGCTCGGCGGCGAGCGCCGAGAAGGCGGGGATGCCCGGGTGATCGGCCTCCGGCCTGGCCTTCTCCAGCAGCAGCGGCCGCTTCGGCTCGATCATGCTGGTGTTTTCGGGCGTGAGGATGAACCGGGCGCCCCGTGCGTGGGCTTCGCGGATCAGGGCGGTGGCCGCGGCGATGTTGGGCGCGATATCACGCGCCGCGTTGAGCTGGACGCAGGCGGCCTTGAACGTCGCGCTCATGCCGGCACGGCCCGCAGCAACGGCGCCAGCTTGCCGGCTTCGTCGAGTTCGTAAAGCTCTTCGCAGCCGCCGACATGTTGCCCGTCGATAAAGATCTGCGGGACGGTGCGCCGGCCGCCGGCGCGCTCGATCATCTCGCGCCGCCGCGCCGGATCGGCCATGACGTCGATCTCCGTGAAGTCCGCGCCGTGCTGCGCCAGCAGCTTCTTCGCCCGAAAACAATAGGGGCAGAACATGGTGGTATAGATTTCGATCTTCGCCATGACCGGCCGCCGGTCACCCCTCACACTGGTGCCTACAATAGGTGGCATGCCGTCGCATCTTTGTCACCCCTCGGCAGCCCGTTGGCCTGCCCGGCGCGCGTCACGCGGCGGGCCGGACGACGCGCGCCAAGGTCAGCACGTCGACGGCGGCGGCGCCGGCCCGCAGCAAGGCTCCAGCGCAGGCGGTGGCCGTAGCGCCGGTGGTCAGCACGTCATCGACGAGCAGCACGCGCTTGTCCGCCACGCGCACGCGGTGCCGCGGATGAACGGTGAAGGCGCCGGCGACGTTGCGGCGCCGGGCAGCCGCGCCGAGGCCACCCTGCGACGGCGTCCGCCGCCGCCGGACGAGCAGATCGTTGACGGCGGGCTTGCCGGACAGCCCGCCCAAGGCCGAGGCCAGCAGCGCCGCTTGGTTGTAGCGTCGCGTGAACAGGCGCAACCAATGCAGCGGCACCGGCGCAATCAGATCGGCGTCGGCGACCAGCATGTCACCGGCGCGCGCCATCCAGCGGGCAAAGGCCGGAGCCGAATCCGTACGGTCGGCATGCTTGAAGCGCAGGATCAGGTCCTTGCTGCCGTCCTCATAGCGGAAGGCCGCGCGCGCCCGCGCGAACACGGGACGTTCGCGCGCGCAGGCGCCGCATAGCGCGTCCGGACCGAGATCGAACTCGAACGGCAGACCGCAGGCCGCACAATGCGGCGGCGTCAGGAAGGCGACCGCAGGCCAGCAGCCGGCACACAACGCGCCGACGGCATCGACCGCAGCACCGCATTTGAGGCATCGCGGGGGCAGCACGATATCAAGGAGGCGGCTGCCGCCCCATTTCAGCCCCACGGCAAGGGTGGCGACGGGATGCATCGACGAATTGGGCCCGCGTCACCGGCGGCTGTCAATCCGGCCGGAGGCGCAAAAGGATTCCCGGATTGGCCTTTGCGCGTCTCATTCCCATATGGCTGAATAGCGAGGCGAGGAGAGCGCGACATGCACAGATATCCGGGCCGCCGGCTTGTCCTTGGCAGCCTGGCCGCCGCCACGGCCGGCGGCCTGTTGCGGCCGGCAGCGGCGGTGCTGGCGCCGACGCCCCGGCAGACCAAGGGGCCGTTCTATCCGTTGACGCTGCCGCTCGATTCGGACAACGACCTCGTGCGCGTAGCCGGCACACCGACGCCGGCCCTGGGTACGGTGACGCACGTGGCCGGACGGGTGCTTGCGCCTGACGGCCGTCCGGTCCCCTCCGCCCGCGTGGAGATCTGGCAGTGCGACGCCAACGGCCGCTACCATCATCCGGGCGACCGCAATCCCGCGCCCGCGGATGATGGCTTCCAGGGCTATGGCCAGACACTGACCGACGCCGACGGCGCCTATCGGTTCCGCACCATCAAGCCTGTGCCCTATCCGGGCCGCACGGCGCATATCCACTTCGCCGTCTCCGGCCCGGGGGTCGAGCCGCTGGTGACGCAGATGTATGTGGCGGGCGAGCCGGGCAACGCGACCGACGGCGTACTCCGGCGCATCGAGGTCAGTGCACGCGAACGCGTCATCGTCGCGCTGTTGCCCGCGTCCGAGATCGAAGCTGACGCGCTGAAGGGCGTTTTCAATATCGTGCTGGAGGCGGCGGACTAGAATGAGCAGCGCATCCCGGATAGAGATCCGGCCGATGGCCGGCGCGCTCGGCGCCGATATCTTTGGCATCGATCTGTCGCGACCGCTCGACGATGCCGGCTTCGCCCCGATCGAGCGCGCGCTGCACGACTATCTCGTCATCTTCTTCCACGGCCAGGCGTTGACGCCCGAGCAGCATCTCGCCGTCACGCGCCGGTTCGGGCCGATCAGCCGCTCGCCCTACATCAAGCACATGGACGAGCATCCGGACATCATCGCCGTGCTGAAGGAGGCAGACGAGCGCAAGATCAGCACGTTCGGCAACGCCTGGCATTCCGACTTCAGCTTCCTGGAGGAGCCGCCGCTGGGCTCCGTGCTCTATGCCCGCGAGGTGCCGAGCCATGGCGGCGATACCCTGTTCGCCAACATGTACGCCGCCTACGAGGCGCTGTCGCCGGGGCTGCGGCGCCTGCTCGACGGCCTCAATGCCATCCATACCGGCAAGCCCTACGGCGTCGACGGCGTGTCCCAGGACCTGGCCGTGTCGCGGTCCATCGGCATCGAGCGCAACAATCCCGAGGCCGACCGCGAGACGGTGCATCCGGCCGTGCGCGTGCATCCGGCGACCGGCCGCAAGGCGCTCTTCGTCAACGCCATCTATACGACGCGCTTCGAGGGCATGACCACGGCCGAGAGCAAGCCCCTGCTCGAGTTCCTCTTCGCCCATGCGACCCAGCCGGAGTTCACCTGCCGGCTGCGCTGGCGCACCGGCGATCTCGCCGTATGGGACAACCGCTGCACCCTCCACTACGCCGTCAACGACTACGACGGTCAGCGCCGGCTGATGCACCGCACGACGATCAAGGGCGAGCGGCCGGTGGGGCCGCGGGCCGGCGGGCGACAGCTCTAGCGCAGCCTCTCCGCCGAGCGCCCGCCCCCCGCATGTCGGACTCGATGAACATCTTCGACCGCCGGCTGGTGCGGCTTCATCGCGACCGCGCCGCCGCCGGTCTGGCCGCGCACGACTTTCTCTTTCGCGAGGTGGCGGAACGGCTGGCGGATCGCCTCGACGACATCACGCGCAAGTTCCCGCGCGCCCTCGATCTCGGCTGCCACGGCGGCGAGGTCGCCGCGCTGCTGGCCGGCCGCGGCGGCGTGGAGATGCTGGTCCAGTGCGACCTGTCGCCGGCCATGGCCCGGCGCGCGGCCGCCAACGGCAGCCCGACGCTCGCTGGCGACGAGGAGCTGCTGCCGTTCGCGCCGCAGAGCTTCGATCTCGTCATCAGCAACTTGTCGCTGCACTGGGTCAACGACCTGCCAGGCTGCCTGCTGCAGATCCGCCAGTGCCTGAAGCCCGACGGTCTGTTCCTCGCGGCCATGCTCGGCGGCGACACGCTGATCGAGTTGCGGCAGGCGCTGACGGAGGCCGAGCTTGCCGAGACCGGCGGCGCCGGCCCGCGGGTATCACCCTTCGCCGATCTGCGCGACGCCGGCGGCCTGCTGCAGCGCGCCGGATTCGCGCTGCCGGTGGTGGACGGCGAACGGGTGACGGCAACATATCCGGACGTGCTCGGGCTGACGCGCGACCTCCGCGGCATGGGCGAGACCAATGCCGTGCAGGCGCGCGACAGACGCTTCGTTCGCCGCATGCTGTTCGCCAGAGCAGAGGAGCTCTATCGCCGCCGATGGGGCCAACGCGACGGGCGTCTGCCGGCCAGCTTCCAGATCATCACCATGACCGCCTGGGCGCCGCATGCGAGCCAGCAGCAGGCGCTGTCGCCGGGAAGCGCGCGCACGCGCCTCTCCGACGCGCTCGACATCGACGACGGAAGACAGCGGCGTTAATTAGAGGGATCGGAGGTCGCGCCGGCGACGCAGCCGTTACTGCATGCCGCAGATGCGCGGCGCCTTGCCCAGCCGCTGTTCGCGCGCAAGCATACCTTCCAGGCGACGCATCGCGGCCGAGATTTCGCCGCGCGGCACCGCCGTGGCGCCACCGGCCTCCAGCAGCGCGATCGCCTGGCGGCAACGCACCATCGCGCGATCGCGGTCCTCATCGAGATTGCCGATGGTGCCGACGGCGATGCCCTGGGCGACGAAGATGCCGCGCTCGATCTCCGTCGCAAGCGCATTGATCGCACTGATGAGATCGCGTCCAGCGTCAGCCATGTGGCACGTCCTCGGAAGGTAGAAACAAGCGATGCCGAATTGGACATTCTCGGTATCGTCAGAGATTGTGCCAGCCAGGAGTTAAGGCGCAATGACTTTCGTCGGTAAATCCGGTAAATTCTCCGGAAATTACCTGGTAAATTGTAGATTGACCTTAAGAATTATTTAATCGGCTCGCGATTCCCGCAGATGCCGCAAATGGCGGCGCGCTCACCGGCCGGTAACTTGCGCACTCGAAGGACACGTCTTGCGCGGCTGTCGCACAACTCATAACTGTGGGCGCACGCCATGCCCCAAAATCGAAGGAGGAGGATCATGAAACTCTATCACACGCCTGGCGCCTGTTCGCTGGCGCCGCATATCGCATTGCGCGAAGCAGGTTTGAACTTCGACCTCGAACAGGTCGACCTCGGCACCAAGAAGACCAAGAGCGGCGCCGACTACACCAAGATCAATCCCAAGGGTTACGTGCCGGCACTCGCGCTCGGCAACGGCGAGGTGCTCACCGAGGTTCCGGTCATCCTGCAATACATCGCCGATCAGAAGCCGGAGAGCGGGCTGGCACCGAAGGCCGGCACCATGGAGCGCTACCGCACGCAGGAATGGCTCAATTTTGTCACCGCGGAGCTGCACAAGGGATTCGGGGCGCTGTTCAATCCGAAAGTCCCCGAAGACTACCGACCCGTCGCGATCGAGCGACTGAACCAGCGGCTCGATTTTCTCGCCACGCAGATCGACGGTAAGCCGTATCTGACGGGTGACAAGTTCACCGCGCCGGATGCCTATCTCTTCACCATCCTGAGTTGGGCGCCGCATCTCAAGGTCAGCCTCGACAAATGGCCGACCCTCAAGGCATACCTCGAGCGCGTCGCCGGCCGTCCCCAGGTGCAGGCGGCGCTCAAGGCGGAAGGGTTGGTGAAGTAGCCCTAGAACCGACCGGTGAGGGGCGGATGCGATATCCGCCCCTACAGGAAGTCCCGGATCATCGCCACCAGCGGCTTGTCGGCGGGCGGCATCGGATAATCGGCGAGTTGCTTCGGATCGACCCATTTCGTCCGCTGGCCTTCCTGCGGTGCGACGATGCCGTCCCACTTGCGGCAGACATACAGCGGCATGAGCAGATGGAACGTCTCGTAGCGATGAGAGGCGAAGGTGAAGGGCGCCAGACAAGCCTCCTTCACGTCGATGGCGAGTTCCTCCTTCAACTCGCGGATGAGGGCCGCTTCGGGCGTCTCGCCCGCATGTACCTTGCCTCCGGGAAACTCCCATAGACCTGCCATGGATTTGCCTTCCGGGCGCTGCGCGATGAGCACGCGGCCGTCAGCATCGAGAAGCGCGACCGCAGTGACTAGAACGATGGGCAACGGCGGCGGCGTCTTCAGCGCCTGCCAGCGCGACCGGTCGAGCACGCGCAGTTCGACGCCGATGTCGCCGCCGCGCGCCGGCGCGCGTTGGCGCTTCACGCCGGCATACTGAAATCCGACCTTTTCCTGCACGCGGATCGAGGCCCGATTTTCGGGCATCGCGGCGGTACGGGCACGATCGATGTCGAAGACGGAGAATGCGTGCTCGACCAGAGCCTGCAGCGCCTCCGTGGCATAGCCGGCGCCCCAGTAAGGCTTGCCGATCCAGTAGCCGAACTCGGCTTCGCGCGAGTCCGTGTCCGGCTCCAGGCCGATGCAGCCGACAAAGGCGCCGTCGGCACGCCGCTCGATGGCGAAGACGATCTCGAAATCGTCGCGATGGCTGGCGATCCACGCCTCTGCCAGCCCCTCCGCGTAGGGATGCGGGATGTTGGCCGTATAGCGCGCCACCTCCCACTCGCCGGCCAGCCGCTGGATCTCCGGCGCATCGTCGCGCCGCAGAGACCGCAGGATCAGCCGCGACGTCTCCAGCCGGAGCTCCGCGTCAGCCATCGGCAAGTCCGCCGCCTCCTAGCTCCGATAATCGGCATTGATATCGATATAGCCGTGGGTAAGGTCGCAGGTCCACACGCGCGCTTTGCCTTTGCCGACGCCGACATCGACGGCGATCGCGATCTCGCGGCCCTGGATATGGCGGGCGACCGGCGCTTCGTCGTAGCCCGGACGCCGCTGCCCCTTCTCGGTGATGACGACGCCGCCGATGGCAATCTCCAGGCGGTCGCGATCGGCCTTCTCGCCGGCCTTGCCGACGGCCATGACGATGCGGCCCCAATTGGCGTCGCCGCCCGCGATGGCGGTCTTGACCAGCGGCGAGTTGGCGACGGCCAAGCCGATCCGCCGCGCCGCCCTGTCGGAGGCAGCGCCGGTCACGTCGATGGTGATGAACTTCTGCGCGCCTTCGCCGTCGCGCGCAACGAGGCACGCCAGCTCCACCAGCAGCTCTTCGAGCTTGGCGCGGAAATCGGCCAAGTGCCGGTCGCCGGCGGTCTTCACCGGGCGGTGCGGGGTCCGGCCGGTCGCGCAAAGGATGAGCGTGTCACTGGTGGAGGTATCGCTGTCGACGGTGATGCAGTTGAAGGAGCGGTCGGCGCCCCGCGCTAGCAGCCCCTGCAGGACCGGCGCCGGGATCTTCGCGTCGGTTGCGAGGAATGCCAGCATGGTCGCCATGTCCGGGGCGATCATGCCGGAGCCCTTGGCGATGCCGTTGATCGTCACGGTCACGCCGTCGATCGGTGCCGTGCGCGTGGCCAGCTTCGGGAAGGTGTCCGTGGTCATGATCGCGGCCCCGGCAGCGGCCCAAGTATCAACGTCGAGATCGGCGACGAGGGCCGGCAGCCCGGCGGTGATGCGGTCATCAGGCAACGGCTCGCCGATCACGCCGGTGGAGGCGACGAAGATCTCCGTCGACCGACAGCCGAGCGCCGCCGCTGCCGCCCTGACCGTGCGGTCGACGCTGGCTGTTCCCGCCCTTCCGGTAAAGGCATTGGCATTGCCGGAATTGACCAGGATGGCCCGCGCCCGGCCGCCCTTCAGATGCTTACGGCAGCGCTCGACCGGCGCGGAAGCCGTCAGTGACCGGGTAAAGACACCGGCCACCGTCGTGCCTGGATCGAAGGCCATCAGGCACACGTCGGGACGGCCCTGGTAGCGGACGCCGCAGGCGCGGGCACCTAGTCGGACGCCAGCAATCGGCGGAAGCGCCGGCGCCTCCGCGGGCGCAAGGGGGGAGCGCGGCAGCATCGAATCTATCTATTGTTGCGGCTGCGCGGGCGCTTTCGGCGTGCCGTCGGGATTGAATATTTCGATCGTCGCGTCCGCCCGCAGCGAGGTGACATAGGACGTCACCAGCTCGCTCGACAGGAGTTCCTGGATCTGTCCGCGCGCTTCGTCCAAGGTCGGCGGGGTCTTCTCGCGCCGGTCAATGACCTTGATGACATGCCATCCGAACTGGCTCTGCACCGGCTCCCGGCTGCTCTGCCCCTTCTCGAGCGCGAAGGCGACCCGCTCGAATTCCGGAACCATGTCGCCCGCGGCGAAGTAGCCGAGGTCGCCACCATTCTGCTTGGCTGACGGATCGGTCGATTTTTCCTTCGCCAGGGTGGAGAAATCAGCACCGCCCGCGAGTTGGGTGATGACGTCTTTGGCTTCCGCCTCGGAAGCGACAAGGATGTGCAGGGCATGCACCTCCGTCTGCGCCGGCTGCTCGGCGACGAATTTCTCGTAGCGCGCCTTGATCGCCTCCTCCGTCATCATCGTCTCGATATGGCGGCGGATCACCACCTCCTGGATCACCTGATCGGTGAACTGGGCGACGCGCGACTTGACCTCGGAGTCGTCCTGCAGGTTCTGCTCACGGCCTTCGTCCGACAGCAGCGTCAGATCGATCAGCCGATCGATGAGGGCCGGGAAGATGGCGTCGATCTGCTGCTGGTACTGCGGCGGCAGAGACCGCGCCGAGGCGATCACATCGGCCCGCGTGATCTTGGCGCCGTTGATGATCGCCACGACCGTCTCCGGCGGCGGCGAAGCGGCCGGCGGCGCGCTCTGCGATGGCGCCGGAGCGGGCTGGGTTTCCTGGGCCGCTGCCGAAGCCAGCATGGCCGCCAACAGGGCGAATGCCAGCGAAGCGCCAAGACTGCGGATTGTCATGAGGTGGTCCTTTGCGGGCAAGGGCGAGTAGCACCGTCGCAACCCGGAAGCCCCCAGCCAAGCCGCAATATGCACGGCAGGTCGGCCTGCAACAAGCACACAGATGGTGCGATAATCCGCATTTTCGAAGACCGGTGGCCACGCCCAGAGTCGTTCCCAGTGCGGAGCCGGTCGTTGACAGGATTTGGCGGCGCGCCTATCTGTCAGGGGTCGCGCAGACCGACCACCGGGCCCCGCCGTCGCAACGGCGCGTTAATGTTTTCCTGACGGATAGAACTGCTCAAGCGGATGCTCAATATCTCATCTCTCGCGAAGCGATTCTTCGGCTCCGCCAACGATCGCTTCATCAAGGGCCTGCACAAGTCCGTCCAGCAGATCAATGCCCTGGAACCCGAGTTGGAGAAGCTCTCCGATTCGGATCTGCGCGGACGGACCGACTGGCTGAAAGAGCGCCTCGCCAAGGGCGAAAGCCTCGACGACGTCCTGCCGGACGCTTTCGCCACCGTGCGCGAGGCGGCGAAGCGCACCCTGGGCCAGCGCCATTTCGACGTCCAGCTCATGGGCGGCATGGTGCTCCATCGCGGCATGATCAGCGAGATGAAGACCGGCGAAGGCAAGACGCTGGTGGCGACGCTCGCCGTCTATCTCAACGCGCTCGAGGGCAAGGGCGTCCACGTCGTCACCGTCAACGACTATCTGGCCCGCCGCGATTCCGAGTGGATGGGCCAGATCTACAAGTTCCTCGGCATGGCCGTCGGCTGCATCGTCCCCGGCATCGACGACGTCCAGCGCCGCGCGGCCTATGGCTGCGACATCACCTACGGCACCAACAACGAGTTCGGGTTCGACTACCTGCGCGACAACATGAAGTTCCGGCTGGACCAGATGGTGCAGCGCGACTTCAACTACGCCATCGTCGACGAGGTCGACAGCATCCTGATCGACGAGGCCCGCACGCCGCTGATCATCTCCGGCCCGATGGACGATTCGTCGGAGCTCTACGTCCGGGTGAACGCGCTCATTCCGAAGCTCGGCGCTGAGGACTTCGAGAAGGACGAGAAGCACAAGCAGGTGACGCTGACCGAGCAGGGCGTCGAGCACATCGAGAAGCTGCTGGGCGAGACCGACCTGATGAAGGGCGCTCACCTCTACGACTTCCACAATGTGACACTCGTCCATCACATCAACCAGGCGCTGCGCGCCCATAAACTGTTCAGCCGCGACACCGACTACATCGTCAAGGACGGCGAGGTCATCATCATCGACGAGTTCACCGGCCGCATGATGGCGGGCCGGCGCTACTCGGAAGGGCTGCACCAGGCGCTCGAGGCCAAGGAAGGCGTCAAGATCCAGCGCGAGTCCGCCACCTACGCCACGATCACCTTCCAGAACTACTTCCGCATGTATCCGAAGCTCGCAGGCATGACCGGCACGGCGATGACCGAGGCGGCGGAGCTGGCGGACATCTACGGCCTCGAGGTGATCGAGGTCCCGACCAACCTCCCCTGCGTGCGGCAGGACCACGACGACGAGGTCTACCGGACGGCGAAGGAGAAGTACGACGCCATCATCACCACGATCGAGGAGGCCCGCGCGCGCCAGCAGCCGGTGCTGGTCGGCACCGTCAGCATCGAGAAGTCCGAGGCGCTGTCGGCCTTGTTGAAGGAGCGCAAGATTCCGCACCAAGTCCTCAACGCCCGCTACCACGAGCAGGAGGCCTACATCATCGCCCAGGCCGGCGCGCCCGGCGGCGTGACCATCGCCACGAACATGGCCGGCCGCGGCACCGACATCCAGCTCGGCGGCAATGTCGACATGCGCATCCGCCAGGAGGCGGGCAGCATCGAAGACGCGGCAGAGCGCGAGCGCAGGACGGCGGAGATCCGCGCCGAGGTCGCCGCGAACAAGCAGGTCGCGCTCGCCGGCGGCGGCCTCTACGTCATCGGCACCGAGCGGCATGAGAGCCGGCGCATCGACAACCAGCTGCGCGGCCGCTCCGGCCGCCAGGGCGATCCCGGCGCCTCGAAGTTCTTTCTCTCGCTCGAAGACGACCTGATGCGCATCTTCGCCGCCGACCGCATGGATTCGATGCTGCGCAAGCTCGGCCTCAAGGAGGGCGAGGCTATCGCGCACCCCTGGGTCAACAAGGCGCTGGAGAAGGCGCAGCAGCGGGTCGAGGCGCGCAACTTCGACATCCGCAAGAACCTGCTAAAGTACGACAACGTCATGAACGACCAGCGCAAGGTCGTCTACGAGCAGCGCAAGGAGCTGATGCGCTCCAACGACGTGTCGGAAGAAATCACGGGCATGCGGCACGAGGTCGTCGAAAATCTGGTCGCCCGGTACATCCCCGAGAACGCCTACGCCGAGCAGTGGGACACCAAGGGTCTGCACGAGGAATGCCTGCGCATTCTCAGCCTCGATCTGCCGGTCGCCGACTGGGCCAAGGAAGAGGGCATCGACGACACGCAGATCCGCGAGCGCATCATCGAGGCCGCGGACCGCAAGATGGCGGAAAAGGCCGCCAACTACGGCCCCGAAATCCTGCGCATGGCCGAGAAGAACATGCTCCTCAACATCCTCGACCAGTCGTGGAAGGAGCACCTGATATCGCTCGACTATCTTCGCCAGGCGATCGGGCTGCGCGGCTACGCCCAGCGCGACCCGCTGAACGAGTACAAGCGCGAAGCCTTCGAGATGTTCCAGGCGATGCTGGAGCGAGTCCGCGAGACCGTGACGGGCGTCCTCAGCCATATCGAGATCCGCGTGCAGCGGCCCGAGGAGGTCGAGGCGCGGCCGCCGGCGGCGCGCGTGCAAGCGGTCCATCCGGAGCCGGTGGCGGCGCTGGCGGTCGCCGGCGGCCAGACGCCGGGCAATCCCGACGCGGGCTGGCAGGAGGCGCCGAAGCGGCCGGTCGACCGCAACGACCCCAGCACCTGGAGCGGCGCCGCGCGCAACGCCCCCTGCCCCTGCGGCTCCGGCCGCAAGTACAAGTACTGCCACGGAAAGATCGCCGCGCAAGGAGGCGAGGCGCGGCGCTCCTGAGCGGGCGCGGCGCGGACCCCTAGCTCAATCCCCGCTTGCCCATCTCCCGGAACTTCTCGCGCCGCTCCTGGCGCAGGTCGAGGTTGCTGCCGTTGACGAGGCGGACGAGCATCTGCTCAAGCCCGTCGCCGAGGGCGGCGATGGCCGCCGTCTTGTCGCGGTGGGCGCCGCCCATCGGCTCCGGCACGATCTGGTCGATGACGCCGAGCTGCAGCAGGTCCTGCGCCGTGAGCTTCAGCGCCTCGGCCGCCGCCTCGGTCCCCTCCTTGGCGCTGCGCCAGAGGATCGAGGCGCAGCCTTCCGGCGAGATGACGGAATAGACGGCGTGCTCCAGCATCAGCACCCGGTTGGCGGCGGCCAGCGCGATGGCGCCGCCGGAGCCGCCCTCGCCGATGACGGCCGCCACGAGCGGCACGCGCAGCTTCAGGCAGGTCTCGATGCAGCGGGCGATGGCCTCGGCCTGGCCGCGCGCCTCGGCATCCACGCCGGGATAGGCGCCGGGCGTGTCCACGAGCGTCACCACCGGCAGGTGGAAGCGGTCGGCGAGGTCCATCAGCCGCTGCGCCTTGCGGTAGCCCTCGGGCCGCGCCATGCCGAAATTGTGCGTCATGCGGGTGGCGGTATCGGCGCCCTTCTCGTGGCCGATGACCACCACCGAGCGACCGCGGAAGCGCCCGAGCCCGCCGATGATGGCGCGGTCCTCGGCGAAGGCGCGGTCGCCGGCCAGCGGCGTGAAATCCTCGATCAGCCCGCCGATATAGTCGACGCTGTGCGGCCGCTCCAGATGCCGCGCCACCTGGGTCTTCTGCCAAGCGCTGAGCTTGCCGTAGGTCTGGCGCAGCAGCCGGTCGGCCTTCTGCTGCAGCTTCGCCACCTCGTCGGCGATGTTGATATCGCCGGCGTCGGTGAGATGGCGGAGTTCGGCGATCTTGCCTTCCAGCTCGGCAATCGGCTTTTCGAAATCGAGATAGGTCGGCATCCCCGGGACCGGCAATAGGCCGCTTCGCTCCGACGCGGCCGAACGCGGCGGCGGACTAGTAGCACAGCAGAACCGGCCTCGCGATTGGAAACATCCGTCGCGCGCCAAGCGGTTCAATCTTTGTTCGGGATAGATGGGGATGCGGCGGCCGGATTGCGAGGCCCGGCGAAACCTGATGGAGTGCCGCCATGTACGAGATCGATCCCGAGCGTCTCGATCTGGCGCACGAGTTCAAGGCGCGGATCTATGGCCGGCACAGCGGCGAGCTGCAACGCGTCCTCAACCGCATGCGCGGCGGCGCCAATGCCGGCCGCTACGTCATCCTCTGCACAAAGCGGCACCGGGAGTGGGTGCTGGCGCGCATGGGCGAGCGGGCCGGCGATCCGATCGCGCCGGTGCCGGGCCATGTCTTCCGCTCGCGCGCCGAGGCCGAGTGGGCGGTGTTCAAGCTGCGCTGGCGCGAACTGACCGGGCGCGACCTGCCGATCGAATAGAGGGACCGTGACGCTCGCCATCGTCGGCTATGCGGATGCCTGGAGCGTCCGCCCCGGAGACTCGATCAAGGTCATGGTCAGCTGCGAGACCGGCGCGACGCGCTACCGCGCCGAGATCGTGCGGCTGGTGTGCGGCGACGATTCAGCCAAGGGGCCGGGCTACAAGGAGCGCCCGGTGGCGCATCCGGCCAACGGCGACTATCCCGGCCGGCGCCAGCCGATCCATGCCGGCTCCTATGTCCGCGTGCCGCCCGACGCGACGCTGCAGGCACTGGCGAGCTTCAGATTGCAAGCGCTGATCTGGCCGACGGCGCCGGGGCGCGGCGCGCAGACCCTGCTCGGGCGCTGGGACGACGACCGCCGGGCCGGCTATGCGCTGATCCTCGACGCGGCGGGCGCGCTCGCCCTGCGGCTCGGCGACGGCAGCGGACGGATGCAGACCGTCTCGACAGGCGCGCCCCTCGACGCGAGGGCGTGGTATGCGGTGTCCGCGCGCTACGACCAGGAGACGAAGGCCGTGGAGGTGCGCCAGACGCCGCTGCGCCGCCGGGCGCACGACATGTCCGCGGCCGCCGTCGAGGCCGTTGCCGACATCGCGCCAGCCCCGCCGCCGGAGACGCCCTTCCTAATGGCCGCGCATGTCCGGCACCGCGACGGCGGCCGGCTGGTCACCGGCGGCCATTACAACGGCAAGATGGAGGCGCCGCGCCTGGCCGGACGCGCCGGCGAAGGAGAGTTGGCCGCCGCCGCCGCCTGGGACTTCGCGCGCGAGATCCCGAGCGACGACATCGTCGATATCTCCGGCCAGGGCCGCGACGGCGTCGCCGTCAACCTGCCGGCGCGGGCGATGACCGGGCATCTGTGGAACGGCGAAGTGCATCGCTGGACGGAGAAGCCCGAGCACTATGCCGCCATCCATTTCCACGACGACGATCTCTACGACGCGGGCTGGGAGCCAGACTTCGAGGTTTCTATTCCCAGCGACATGAAGAGCGGCGTCTATGCGGTGAAGCTCGCCTGCGGCGCGCCGCGCGAGGACGGTGGGCACGAGGCGTTCGTGCCATTCTTCGTGCGGCCGCCGAAGGGCAAGGCGACGGCGCCGGTGGCGTTCCTCGCCTCGACCGCCACCTACATGGCCTATGCCAACAGCCATCACGGCTGGGACGACCCGCTGGCCGAGATCACCTACGGCTCGTTGCTCGAGTTCGGGCCGACCGAGCTGTTCCTCAACGCACGCCGCGAGTTCGGCGTCTCCACCTACGACGTGCATACCGACGGCAGCGGCTCCTGCTATAGCTCGCGGCTGCGGCCGATCCTCAACACGCGGCCGAGGCACAAGCTGTGGAACTTCAACGCCGACCTGCATGTCATCGACTGGCTGGAGGCCATCGGCCAGCCCTGTGACATCATCACCGACGAGGAGCTGCACCGCGCCGGCGCCGCCGCCCTCAAGCCCTACCGCGCGGTGCTCACCGGCACCCACCCCGAATACCACTCGCGCCAGATGATCCAGGGGATCGAGGACTATCTGCAGGGCGGCGGCCGGCTGATGTATCTCGGCGGCAACGGCTTCTACTGGCGCATCGCCTTCCACCCGGAGTTGCCCGGCGTCATCGAGGTGCGGCGCGGTGAGAACGGCACCCGCACCTGGATCGCCGACGCCGGCGAGTACTATCTGAGCTTCACCGGCGAGATGAGCGGGCTGTGGCGGGCCAACGGGTGGTCCTCGCACAAGCTGGTCGGCATCAGCTTCGGCTCCGAAGGCTTCGACGTCTCCTCCTACTACCGCCGCCAGCCCGACAGCTTCGATCCGCGCGCGGCCTTCATCTTCGAGGGCATCGGCGCCGACGAGAGGATCGGCGATTTCGGCGCGGTCGGCGGCGGCGCGGCCGGGCTGGAGCTGGACATCGTCGATCCCCGGCTGGGCACCCCGCCCCATGCCCTGGTGCTGGCCGCCTCCGAGAACCACTCCAACGTCTATCTGATGACGCCGGAGGAGATCATCTCCACCTATCCCGGCCTCGACGGCATCGAAGACCCGCGGGTGCGGGCGGACATGGTGTTCTTCGAGACGCCCAACGGCGGGGCCGTGTTCTCGACCGGCTCCATCGCCTGGGCGGGGAGCCTGGGCCACAACGGCTACGACAACAACGTCGCCCGGATCACCGGGAACGTGCTGCGGCGGTTCCTGGACCCGGCACCGCTGGAAGGGGAACCGGGACCCGAAAAGTGACGGATGAACCCCATGTCCAGCGAGGACGGGGGTCGTCGGGACGTAAGGGCGCCCCCCGAGCGGGCGCCCGGTTTCCGTGTGAGCGTGCGGGCGGCGTGGCCAAGTGAGGCCGCCCAACATCGGTCTCCGAAATTGAACGATGGACCCCATGCCCAGCGGAGATCGGTTCGAAACCGCGCGATCAACCCCATGTCCAGCGAGCGGATGGAAGAAGGTTCACCACGAAGCCACGAAGGACACGAAGACGCGTGACGCCGACGCTGGGGGCACAGAGGCGGACCGTGGGAGGTTAAGGTCGACTCGCAAAACTCGCAATTCAACCCTGTCGCATTATGCGTAGGCACGATTGACTGCGGGCCTTTGCGCCCGATTGATCGTATCGCCGCGCCGGCACGGCTCGCGCGACGTTCATCTCAGACTGATCCACGATGTCAAAGACCGCTCGTCGGCTGGCGCCAACGTGTCTGAACAAAATAGGAACTTTGTTGGTTGCTGTCAAGAGGCATAGATTGACATCTGATGCGTATATATATAGCATCTGATGTATGAGGACTACGCTCGACATCGACGATCCCGTTCTGGGGGAACTGAAGCGGCGGCAGCAGGCCGAGGGCAAATCGCTGGGCAAGCTCGCCTCGGAGCTGCTGGCGCGGGCGCTGGCCGAGTCACGTCCGGAGACGGCAGGCGCGCGGTTCGCGTGGATCAGCCGCGACATGGGCGCCCGCATCGACCTTGCGGACAAGGAGGCGCTCTACGCAGCGATGGACGCCTCCGCGTGAGCTTCGCGCTCGACGCCAATATCCTGCTCTACGCGTCCGACTCGGGGAGCCCGCTGCATGAGCGCGCGCGCCAGTGCCTCGAGGCATGCGCTGCGGGCAGCGAGATCGTGTATCTGGCCTGGCCGACCGTCATGGCGTACCTGCGGATCGCCACGCACCCGGCGATCTTCGCCAAGCCATTGTCGCCGCAGGACGCCCTGCAGAACATCGAGGCCCTGCTCGCCCTGCCGCAAGTCCGCCCGCTCGGCGAGAGCGAGGGCTTTTGGGACGCGTTTCGGCAGACGGCGCGCGAGATTCCCGCGCGCGGCAATCTCGTGCCGGACATCCATCTGGCGACGATCCTGCGGCAGCACGGCGTGAACAGGATCTGCACGCACGACCGGGACTTCCGGCGGTTTTCGTTCCTGAAGGTCGTCGACCCGCTAGCGGAGTGAGCAACCTGGCGCGGTCGACGAGCCGGCGCCGCGCCGCCGCACGTCACAGCCTCGATCACGGGACGACCACGACTCGCGCGATCGAGGCGGCGATGTCGGCCATGGATCGAAACAGCAGCAGCGGATCGTCTCTCGACGGCAGGAAGCCGCGCCGGCTCCAGAAGGCGGCGGCCTCGGGATCGATGGCGCGCACCACGAGGGCGCGACCGCCGATAAGATTGGCGGCGGCCACGCAGCGGCCGAGCGCGTGCTTCAGCAGGCCGGTGCCGATGCCTTTCCCGACCCACGCCAGGTCCGTCGCGAGCTGCCCGAGCAGCAGGCAGGGCACCGGATCGGGCGGTTGGCCGGTGCGGATCGAACGGGGCAACGCCGATGGAACGACCGCGGTCGGCGCGAGGCCGTAGTATCCGACGACGCGGCTGTCCTCGTGGACGACAATGACGGCGGTGAACCCCTTCTCCTGGTTGGACAGCGCGCGCGTCTTCAACCAAGTATCAAGAGCGGGCTTGCCGCAGGAAAACCGCGAGACATCGTGAGCCGAGGTCAGCGGCTCGGGGCCGGACAGGACCAAGATCCGCGCCCGTCACCGCCGCGACTTGCCGATTTCCCAGGGCGCCGGACGCCCAAGCAGCTCGACCATCTCGGGGACCGGCGTCGCCGGGCCGGAGAGAGCCTTCACGAAGGCGCTGAACCCGGCCGGAGTCATGCGGACGAGCGTCGTTTCCATCAGCACCTCCTCGGCCGCGCGCACCGCGGCGTCACGGACGAAATCGGTGCGTGACCGGCCGCGCAATCCCGCCGCGCGGTCGATGATGGCAATGTCGGCTTCAGGCAGCCGCATCGACAGCGGGTGCTCTTTTCGCTTGGCGGCACGACGCATGACTACCTCCTCCAGATCAACACTGTCTACCATAGTGTAGTGCTTTTTGCAATACAACCCGGCCGCCTAATCTATCGCAGCGAAAACGGCGGGCAGCAAAAATTCCGGCCCAAACGTTACCCCTGCGGCAGCGGCCCATACCCGGCCGAATCCTCGCCGCAATTTTGTCACGGTCGTCGGCGCGGAACACGGCGCACGATCCCGCGTTGCTTGCCACAACGGGAGGCGTGGCCGCGGGTGTTTTCGCGGGGGTCCCGGATGTACGAGCATCCATCAGCGGGGAACCCAACAGTGGAGGCTTCAGCGGGGAGGGCGCCTCACATACTCATCGTCGAGGACCAGCTGATGCTGGGGATGTATCTGGCGACGTTGCTGGAGGACGTCGGCTGCAAGGTCGTCGGCCCGGTGGCGCAGGTCGTGACCGCCCTGCCGATCGCCATGAAGGAGCCGCTCGACGCCGCGCTGCTGGACGTGTTTCTGGCCGACGAGCCGGTCGAGCCGATCGCAGCCGTGCTCGCCCGCCGCGGCATCCCCTTCGCGTTCGTGACCGCCTACGCCCCGGAGAAGATTCCCGCCGCCTTCCGCGACCGGCCGCTGGTCCGCAAGCCGTTCCTCGACGACGAGGTTCATAGCCTCGTCTCGGCGCTGGTGGGCCGGGCGAAAATCCGCGGCCGGCCATCGTGATCCGCCGCGGACACGGCCCCGCCCCGGTCAGGCGCTGAGCGCCCCGTCCCGCCGTTGCCGGTTCAACGCGCGGGCACCGCGGCGCCGACAGGACCGGCATCGCCGATGGCGTGCTGCGGGCCAAGCCGGCGGCGCTGATGCTCGATCGTGAAGACGTGGCTGTAGAGGTTGGCGATCCACTGCTTGCCCTCGATCGTCAACTCGAGATAGCGCAACGCGTCACCGATATAGGGCTCGACGATGTTCCAGAAAAAGGCCGGGTATTTGTCCACCATGTCGGCGGGGCTCGTGTAGCCGCAGCGTTCGGCCATGCCCGTCTCCGTGAACTCGTAGTAGAGGGCGTTCATCCGGCGCAGATACAGCGGATCGGCGAGCTGGCCGATGAAGTCGGCGGCGCGCACCAGGCCGGGCTCGGTGTCGGTCTCTTCATGCCGGCCGTCGTCCGGTACGGGAAAGCGGGTCATCTCGATCGCGCGCGCGATGCGCTCGGCGTCGACCGCCGGCACGGCGGCGAAGCGGGCGCGCACGGCGATCTTCGAGCGGTCGACATGATAAGGCGCCAGCGCCGCATCCGACGCGCCGCGCGGCAGCCGCACGATCGTGCCGGCCTCGTCGACGACGAAACGGTCGTCCTCGTCGCCGGCGCAGAGATAGCGCACATAACCGATGTCGTGGGTCAGCAGCGCCAACATGAAATGCAGCCAGTCCGCCGGCTCGACGCGCCGACTGAGCAGGCGGCCACGCAGGATAGCCTCGCCGACCAGCGTCACCAGCGCGGTATGGTTGGTGTTGTGATAGAGCGCGTCGCTGTTGGCGATGCGCTCGATCACCAGCTTCCCGGCGCTGTCGAGGATGCGGCCGAATTCCGGCTCCTGGCCGCCATAGATGCGCTGGTAGGTCTCGGCGAGATGGCGGCCGAGCGCGTCCGCCAGCAATGTCGTCTCGTTGAACATGCCTGCCTCCCTCCGCCCGCGCGGCACGGCCGCCGCGCCTCTTCCGGTCGCGGACGGCGACAGCAGCGCCGCCACTCCCGCGGGTTGACGCCCACGCCATCATCCCGCCATGGCATCGCCGTAACAACGGCGTTGCGTCGGAAACCCGATATCCGCGCCACTCCCCCGAATGGGAGGTACGGGGACCGCCGCCGGACGCCGCGGCGGAAGACAGCTCGCGGATGCAGGACGTTGCACGGACTGTCACGCGGCAGACGCTCGTTCGTCCGCCGATGGCGGGTCGGCCCATCGCGCCGGCCGCGGCCGGGCCGACGCGATGAGGCATGCTGTGCTCCGGCCGGCCCGCGGCCGGAAGGACTCTTAGGCCGACTTCGCCATCGCCTTGCGAATCAGGCCGATGATGATCATGAGGATGGCGCCGCCGACGCCGCCGCCGGCGATGTCGCCGACGATCGCGCCGATATCCGTTCCGCCGCCGGTCGCCGCCGCAGCGTCCGGCATCGCCGCGCCGCCGCCGAGCAGCGCGGCGAGGATCTGCCCGCCGATGCCACCGCCGACGATGCCGGCGATCGAGTTACCGATTGTGCCGAGACTGAAGTTCTTCAGCGCGGTGCCGGCAATGTTGCCGCCGACCGCGCCCGCGATGAGCTGGATGATAAGCCCAACGATGTCCATGGCTATCCCCTCCGAAGCGCCGGCCCCGAAACAGCGGCCGGCGCGACATTATGCCCCCGGCCGTCGCGGCGGGCCAGCGGCCTGTTGCCCGCCGCGGATCAGCCGGCGTCGCCGATCTGCTCCGCCTTCTTCACCAGCACCTCGGCCTGGCGGATGGAGGCGTAGTCGATGAGGCGGCCGTCGAGGGAGACGGCGCCCTTGCCGGCCTTGGCGGCTTCGGCCATGGCTTCGAGGATGCGCTTGGCCTTCGTCACCTCCGCCTCGCTGGGACTGAAGACCTCGTTGGCCAGCGCGATCTGCGAGGGGTGGATGGCCCATTTGCCTTCGCAGCCCAAGACGGCGGCGCGGCGGCCGGCGGCGCGGAAGCCGTCGGGGTCGCTGAAGTTGCCGAAGGGGCCGTCGACGGGGCGCAGGCCGTTGGCGCGCGCGGCGACGACCATGCGGGCGATGGCGTAGTGCCACATGTCGCCCCAGTGGGTCTCGCGCTTGTTGGCCGCATCGGGCTCCGTGAGGATCGCGTAGTCCGGGTTGGCGCCGCCGATGCCGGTGGTGCGGGCGCGGGTCGAGGCGGCGTAGTCGGCGACGCCGAAATGCAGGGACTCGTTGCGCCGGCTGGCGGCGGCGATCTCATTGACGTTCTGCATGCCGAGGGCGGTCTCGATGATCAGCTCGAAGCCGATGCGCTTCCTGCGGCCCTTCGCCGTCTCGATCTGGGTGACGAGCATGTCGAGGGCGTAGATGTCGGAAGGCGTGCCGACCTTTGGGATCATGATGAGGTCGAGGCGGTCGCCGGCCTGCTCCAGCACGTCGACGACGTCGCGGTACATGTAGTGGGTGTCGAGGCCGTTGATGCGGACGGAGAGCGTCTTGGCGCCCCAGTTCACGTCGTTGATGGCGGCGATGACGTTCTTGCGCGCCTGCGGCTTGTCGTCGGGGGCGACGGCGTCCTCGAGGTCGAGGAAGACGACGTCGGCGGCGGAGGCGGCGGCCTTCTCGAACAGCTTCGGCTGGCTGCCGGGGACGGCCAGCTCGCTGCGGTTGAGGCGCGCCGGGGCCTGCTCGACGATCTTGAAGCTCATGCTGTCCTCCGCTGTCGGTGTTGCGCATTCATGCCGAGTGGTGCGGCGGCTGGCAAGGATTCACCGCAGAGACACAGAGACGCAGAGAAGAAGAAAGGGGGACGCAGATGAACGCGGATATCCGCAGATGAACGCAGATATATTTGCGCCTTCCGCGTCCATCGTGCGCGCTTGGTCAAGCCCAGGATGGGCGATGCTTTCGTGACATCGGGGAAAAAACCCACCCTGAGCTTGATGAAGCGCGCAGGATCGATGTGGTTTGTAGGGGCGGGTCTTAGACCCGCCCCTACATGTGCCCGCGGGCCCAGGCGCACGGCATGCGAAGGTCAATCGGCATTTATCGCCGTTCATCGGCGGTTTCATTTCTTCTCTGCGCCTCTGCGTCTCTGCGGTGAATTCTTCCTTCCCTACCCCGTCCAGCCCAGGCCGGCGGCGACGCAGTTGATGGAGAGGAGGAGCGGGACGAAGTCTTCGTTTTCGGTGGATGACGGCGGGCGGGCGCGGACGCGGCGGAGGAGGTCGACCTGCGCGTCGCCGGCGCGGGCGAGCATGGGGAGGCGGCCGTCGAGGCGGGCGCGGTGGTTGGGGAAGCGGCTGAGCAGGGCCGGCTCGCCGGTGACGCGCAGGATCATCGCGACGGTGCGGTGATACTCGGCCTCGACCATGGCGAAGATCGGCTCGCGCACCTGCGCGTCGGGGACGAGGGCGGCGAAGCGGCGGGCGATCTCCAGGTCGACGAGCGGCAGGGTCTTCTCGACCTCGTCGACGATCAGGCGGAAGGCCGGCGACGACCGGAACATGCGGCGCAGCAGCTCCTGCGCCGACGGGCCGCGGATCTCGAGGAAGCGCAGAAGCGCCGTGCCGACGCCATACCAGCCGGGAATCAGGTGGCGGTTCTGGCTCCAGCCGAAGACCCAGGGGATGGCGCGGAGGTCGTCGAGCGTCTTGGCCCCGAAGCGGCGCGCCGGGCGCGAGCCGAGCTTGAGCCAGGCCAGCTCCGCCACCGGGCTGGCGGCGTGATAGTAGGCGACGAGGCCGGGATGATCGGCGAGCTGGCGGTAGGCAGCGTAGGACACGCCGGCGAGCGCCTCCATGGCCTCGTCGAACTCCGGATCGGCGGCGCGCGGGTGGCCTGATTCCCCGGGGCCCGTGCGCAGGCTGTGGCTGAGGACGCTGGCGGCGAGCAGCTCCATGTGCGCGAGCGCGCTGCCGCGGTTGGCGTAGTGGGCGGAGACGACCTCGCCCTGCTCGGTCATGCGCAGGCGGCCCTGGACGGAACCGGGCGGCTGCGCCTCGATGGCGCGGCCGGCGGGCGCGCCGCCGCGGCTGACCGAGCCGCCGCGGCCGTGGAAATAGGCGATCGCGACGCCGAACGAGCGGCCGATGCGCGCGAGGTCGATCTGCGCCTTGAACAGCGCCCAGTTGGCGGCGAGGAAACCGCCGTCCTTGTTGGAATCGGAATAGCCGAGCATCACCTCCTGGGTGCGGCCGAGAGCACGCAGCGTGCGGCGCACCAGCGGCACCGACAGCAGCTCGCGCAGGATGGCGGGGGCGCGCTGCAGGTCGGCGATGGTCTCGAACAGCGGGACGATGCGCAGGCCGCAGCGCTCGACGCCCTGCACATCGGCGAACAGGCCGGTGTACTTGGCCAGCAGGTAGACGCCGAGGAGATCGGCGGCGGTCGCCGTCATGCTGAGGATGAAGGCGCCGAGGGCGGCGCGGTCGGCGCTCATCTCGTGCATGAGGCGGAAGGTGGCGAGCGTGTCGCTCGCCTCGGCGGGCAGATCGGAGAAGACCGGCTGGGAATCGAGCGGCCGCGCCAGCTCGGCGAGGAGCCAGGATTTCCAGGCGTCGCCGTCGGGGCGGGGCGACGTCTGACCTGGATGGTGCTGCCGCCAGATCGCCTGCAGCGTGCGGTTGACGACCATCGAGTTCTGGCGGATGTCGAGGCTGGCGGCGCAGAAGCCAAAGGCTTCAACCTGCCGGCGCACGGGCCGCACCAGGCTGCGCGCGAGCGAGCCGCAGCGGGCGCCGGCGAGCCCGGTTTCCAGCGCGGCGAGATCGGCGACGAGCCGGTCGGCATCGGCGTAGCCGCCGGCGGGCGGCTGCCCCTGTCCGGCCGCGGCGAGGGTGGCGTCGAGCTTGCGCAGCATGCAGGCGAGGAACTGGCGGAAGACCTCGCCGGGGTTGCGGGCCTCGATCGCGGCGCGGTCGCCGCCGGCGTCGAGTTCGGCGCGCAGGCGCTCCAGGAAGGCCGCGGGAACGGTGGTGCCGTGGGCGGCGACGCTCAGCGTGCGCAGCAGGCGGTCCAGCTCGCCGCGGTAGCGGCGCAGGACGGCGAGCCGGCTGGCGCGCAGCGCGTCGCGGGTGATCGCATCGGTGACGAAAGGGTTGCCGTCGCGGTCGCCGCCGATCCAGGAGCCGAAGCGGAAGACGGGCGGGATGCGGAAGCGCACGTCCGGGTAGTGGCGGGCGAGCGCGGCGTCGAGCTTGTCGAGTAGCTCGGGGATGCCGCCGAAGATCGTCTCGTCGAAGAAGTGCAGGCCCCAGGCGACCTCCTGTTCGACGGTCGGCTTCTCCAGCCGGATCTCGCCGGTGAGCCAGAGCAGGTCGATCTCGTCGCGCAGGCGGCGATGCAGGTCGTCGCGCTCGCGCGGCGTCCAGCGCGGGGATTCGAGCTCGACCAGCAGGCGGTAGATGCGGCGGTGGATCTCCAGCACGGTGACGCGCTTGGCCTCCGTCGGGTGCGCGGTCAGCACCGGCTGGACCAGGGCGCGGTCGAGCAGCCGCTGGATCGCGCCGGGCTCGACGCCGGCGGCAGCGGCGCGGGCGACGACGTGGGAAAAGGTTCCGGGCAGCGCGTCCGGGCCGCCGTCGCGCTCGATCTGGCGGCGGCGGCGGACGGTGGCGTTCTCCTCGGCGATGGCCAGCAGCTGGAACCAGATGCCGCAGGCCTGCAGGGCGCGCAGCAGCAGGGGCGGCGGCAGGCCGTCGAGCGGCCGGTCGCCGGCGAGGCTGACCTCGATCTCCGGCTGGCGGAAGCGCACGACCTCGAGGAATCGCTCGAACAGCAGGTCGACGACCTGGGCGATGTAGGCGTCGCGGCCGATGACCGGCTCGCGCTGATCCTCCGGCCGCGGCAGGCGCGCCATGGCGGCCATGGCCGCCGTCATCCCGAAGAAGGGCCCCCCTCCCCGCGCGGGGAGGGTGCCAGGCTCAGGGAGGCACGGCACGCGAAACTGGTTGCCGAGGGCCGTAGGGGCGAGCGGCGCTCGCCCTGCTCGATGCCGGACTCCGGCTGTCCGGTTTGAGGCGACAGGGGCGAGCGCCGCTCGCCCCTACGATGGATGGACCGGATGTGCATGACCTCACGCCGCCTTTGCGAACACCCGCGCCACGGTCGAGCCGAGCTCGGAGGGATTGGGGGCGACGGTGACGCCGGCCTCCTGCAGGATCTCGACCTTCTCGTCGGCGCTCTCGCCGAAGGCGGAGATGATGGCGCCGGCATGGCCCATGCGGCGGCCCTTGGGCGCGGTGAGGCCGGCGATGTAGCCGACGACCGGCTTCGACATGTGGTCGCGGATGAAGCCAGCGGCCTCGGCTTCCTGCGGGCCGCCGATCTCGCCGATCATCATGACGGCCTTGGTCTCCGGGTCTTCCTCGAAGAGCGCCAGGATGTCCTTGAAGGAGCTGCCGTTGATGGGGTCGCCGCCGATGCCGACGCTGGTGGAGACGCCGATGCCGAGGGCCTGCATCTGCGCCGCCGCCTCGTAGCCGAGGGTGCCGGAGCGGCCGACGATGCCGACGGCACCTTGCTTGTAGATGTGTCCCGGCATGATGCCGAGCAGCGCCTTGCCGGGGCTGATGACGCCGGCGCAGTTGGGGCCGACCAGGGTCATGCGCTGCTCGGCCTTGTAGCGGCGCATGTAGCGCTTCACCTGGATCATGTCCTGGGCAGGGATACCGTCGGTGATGGCGACGCACAGGCGGATGCCGGCATCGGCCGCCTCCATGATCGAATCGGCGGCGAAGGGCGGCGGCACGAACACGATGCTGGCGGTGGCACCGGTCTCGCACACGGCATCGCGCACGGAATTGAAGACCGGGAGGCCGAGATGGGTCGTGCCGCCCTTGCCGGGGGTGACGCCGCCGACGATCTTGGTGCCGTAGGCCAGCATCTCCTGGGCGTGGAAGCTGCCGATCTTGCCGGTGATGCCCTGGACGATGACGCGGGTGTCGGCGTGGAGGAGAACGCTCATGACGCGGCCCTCAGCAGAGGCTTGGCGGGTTGACTGTTCCGCCAGGCCGCGACCGCCTTCCCGGCGGCGTCGGCGAGGCTGTCGGCGGCGATGATCGGGAACGGGCTGGCCTCGAGGATGCGGCGGCCCTCCTCCACATGCGTGCCGGCGAGGCGCACGACCAGCGGCACGGTCATCTCCACCTTCTGCAGCGCCTGGACGATGCCCTGCGCCACCCAGTCGCAGCGGTTGATGCCGGCGAAGATGTTGACGAGGATGGCCTCGACGCGCTCGTCCGAGAGCACGAGGGCGAAGGCCTTGGCGACGCGCTCGGGCGTGGCGCCGCCGCCGATGTCGAGGAAGTTCGCGGGCTCGCCGCCGGCATGCTTGATCATGTCCATGGTGGCCATGGCGAGGCCGGCGCCGTTGATGATGCAGCCGATGCTGCCGTCGAGGCCGACATAGGAGAGGCCGCGGTCGGTGGCGCGGGTCTCGCGCGGGTCCTCCTGCGACTTGTCGCGCAGCTCCGAGATGTGCGGGCGGCGGAACAGCGCGTTGTCGTCGAAGCTCATCTTGGCGTCGAGGGCGAGCAGCCGGCCGTCGGCGGCGAGCACGAGCGGGTTGATCTCCACCATGGTGGCGTCGAGCTCGCGGAAGGCGCGGTAGCAGCCGAGCAGCGTTTCCACCGCCTTCGCCACCTGGCCGGACTCGAAGCCGAGCGCGAAGGCGAGCTCGCGGGCCTGGAAGGGCTGCATGCCGACGGCGGGATCGACGGCGAGGCGGATCAAGGTCTCCGGCTTGTCGCGGCTGATCTCCTCGATCTCCATGCCGCCGGCGGCGGAGGCGACGACCATCACCCGCTCGCTCTTCCGGTCGAGCACGAGGCCGAGATAGAACTCGCGCGCGATCTCCGTGGCCGCCTCGACATAGAGGCGGTAGACGACCTTGCCGCGCGGCCCTGTCTGATGCGTGACGAGACGCTTGCCCAGCAGCGCGTCGGCGGCGTCCCACACCTGGTGCTCGTCGCGGCAGAGCTTGATGCCGCCGGCCTTGCCGCGGCCGCCGGCGTGGATTTGCGCCTTCACGACCCAGCGCTCGCCGCCGATCTCGCGGGCGCGGTAGGCGGCCTGCTCCGGGCTGTAGGCGAGGCCGCCGCGCGGCACCGGCACGCCGAACTCCGACAGCAGCTCCTTGGCCTGGTATTCGTGGATGTCCATCGTGTCGTCCTTCGTTTGTCGGCGGTCGCACCACTGTAGGGGCGACCCCATGTGGTCGCCCCGGGGCGGCCACGCGGGCCGCCCCTACAGATGCGATGGGTGGCCGGCGCCTATGCCGCCCGCGCGACGTCGAGCGCGTGCGCGGTCTGGCGGAAATGCTCCTGGGCGGCGCCGACGCCGCTGCCGAGGGCGAGCGGGATGCCGGCGTCGCGCAGGGCCATCTCGGTGCCGGCGAGCGCGGTCAGCACCATCAGCTCGTTGAGATCGCCCATGTGGCCGATGCGGAAGACCTTGCCCGCCACCTTCGACAGACCGACGCCGAGCGACAGGCCGTAGCGGTGGTAGGCGACCTTGACGACCGCGTCGGCGTCGAAGCCGTCGAGCACGCGGATCGCGCTCACGGTGTCGGAGTACCAGCGCGGCTGCCGGGCGCAGAGCTTCAGCTCCCAGGCGGCGACCGCCTTGCGCACGCCTTCGGCCAGCCGACGATGCCTGGCGAAGACGTTCTCCAGCCCCTCGGCGAACAGCAGGTCGAGCGAGGCGCGCAGGCCGCGCAGCAACGTGGTCGCCGGCGTGTACGGGAAGTAGCCGTCCTTGTTGGCGCGGATCATGTCGGCGAAATCGAAGAAGCAGCGGCGGCACGTCGCCGTCTTGGCCGCCTCCAGCGCCTTCGGGCTCGCCGCCACCATGGCCAGGCCGGGCGGCAGCATGAAGCCCTTCTGCGAGCCGGCGACGGCGAGGTCGACACCCCACTCGTCCATGCGGAAATCGATGCAGGCGACCGAGCTGACCCCGTCGACGTAGAGCAGTGCAGGATGGCCGACCGCATCCATGGCCTTGCGGACGGCCGCTACGTCGGAGGTCACCCCGGTCGCCGTCTCGTTGTGGCAGACCAGGACCGCCTTGATCCGATGCGTCTTGTCGGCGGCGAGACGCTCGGCGAAGCGCTCGACCGGCGTGCCCTCGCCCCACTCGACGTCGACGACGTCGACATCGAGGCCGTGGCGCTGGCAGAGGTCGATCCACAGATGCGAGAACTGCCCGATGCGGGCGGCGAGCACCCTGTCGCCGGGGGAGAGCGTGTTGGCGATCGCCGCCTCCCAGCCGCCGGTGCCGGAGGCGGGGAAGAGGAAGGTCTGGCCGGCGCGCGTCTTGAACACCTTCTTCAGGTCCTGGAGCAGGCCGAGGGTGAAGGACGGGAAGTCCGGCGCGCGATGGTCCTCGAGCGCGATGTCCATGGCGCGGCGCACCGCGTCGGGCATGTTGGTCGGGCCGGGGATGAACAGAGCGGGGCGTCCTGGCATGGCGTTCTCCCTTTTCGCGTGCGTTGAAACCGCGGTTCAGGTCACGTCGTAGACTTCGTCTTCGACGCGGCGCATGGCGTCGGCGAAGTCGACCGGACCGGCGTGGACCGAAAGCTGCGGCCGCTGACCCTGCTGCCGTCGGCGGAGGGCATCCTGCATCGCGGTCCACAGGAGATCGGGCGAATCGGCGACGATCACGCCGTAGCCCTCATCGACGATCCTGATCGCGGGCAGCTCTCCGACGGCGGAGCATCTCGGCATGACAATCCTCCTCTGTCCGGCGCCGACGGCTGCGGCTCTCCGGCCATTTTCTTCACCAATGACCTTGACTATTGGATCACGTCACATAACCTGCGTGAATTGCACTAATTCTCATCGGATACATGACTTTTCCTGATGGTCGGACTGCGTGCCAAGCTGCCGCCCGCGAACAGCCTCGTGGTCTTCGAGGCGGCGGCGCGGCATCTGAATTTCACGCGCGCCGCGCAGGAGCTGAACGTGACGCAGGCGGCGGTAAGCCGTCAGATCCAGATCCTGGAAGATTATTTGGGGACACAGTTGTTTCAGCGGCAGCCGCGGGCGCTGCGTCTGACCGTACTCGGGCTGCGGCTGTTCAAATCCGTGACCATGAGCCTGGAGCACATCGCCAACACCGTGATGGACATCCGCCGCGTCGGGCCGAAGGCGGACGTGACGATCGCGACGAGCGTGACCTTCGCCTCCTACTGGCTGATGGCGCACATCGCCAAGTTCCGCGCGGTCAATCCGGACATCGAGCTGAAGGTGGTGGCATCGGCGCCGGTCTCGGACCTGGCGGCCGCCGGCATCGATTTCGCCGTGCGCTACGGCTCCGGCAAGTGGCCGGGCGTCGAGGCGATCCATCTGCTGGACAACGAGATCTTCCCGGTGTGTGCGCCGAGCTATCTCGATGGTCGCCGCTCCCTGCGCAAGCCGCGCGAGCTGCTCGACGAGGTGCTGCTGCATCTCATCGAATACGACCGCAACTGGGTGACCTGGGAGGCGTGGCTGCGCGACTTCGGCGTGCCCTGGAAGCCGACGAAGAAGGGCCTCGAGTTCGACAACTATCTCGTGCTGATCCAGGCCGCGATCGACGGCCAGGGCGTCGCGCTCGGCGGCCAGCGGTTGGCGGAAGACTTCATCAGCCGCGGCGCCCTCGTCCGCCCGATCACCGCCACGCTGCGCTCCAGCCGCGGCTTCTACCTGCTGGTCCCGCAGGAGGTGCCGTTGAGCAAGCCGGCAAAGCTGTTCCGCGACTGGATCGTCGCCGAGGCCAAGGGATCGCGGCAGAGCACGGCAACGCATATGGAGGCCGAGCCGACCGCCGGCAAGCGCCGACGACGGGCCGCGTCATGACGAAGCATTCCATGTCGCAGTTCGGCAAGCCGGCCGCGGTTCCGTCGGGGAGAGATGGCTCGAAGAGGAGCTTGGGATCGACGATCTGCGTCCCTCGACAAGCTCAGGATGAGGCCTTTCTCCGTGCCAGAAGACTTTCCCTCATCCTGAGCCAGTCGAAGGACGCACGGCGATGATGCAAGCCGCGAATCGCAACCAGCGTATCCGCTGAGCAGAAATCACTTAGAGAAAGGGAGAGAAAACCATGGCGAAGCCGAAGGCGATCGTGACGCGGCGCTGGCCGAAGGAGGTCGAGGAGAAGCTGGCGGAGCTGTTCGACGTGCAGCTCAACAGGGACGACCGTCCGCTGAGCGTCGCCGAGTTGCAGGGCGCGCTGCGGAACGCCGACGCGGTGCTGCCGACCGTGTCCGACAAGATCACCGCGGAGGTGCTGAGCGCCGAGCCGCTGCGCTGCAAGATCCTCGGCAATTTCGGCGTCGGCTTCAATCACGTCGACCTGCAGGCGGCCAAGGCGCGCGGCATCGCCGTCACCAACACGCCGGCGGTGCTGACGGACTGCACGGCGGACATCGCCATGACGTTGCTGCTGATGGCCGCGCGCCGGGCCGGCGAGGGCGAGCGTCACGTGCGCACCAAGGCGTGGACCGGCTGGCGGCCGACCCACATGATGGGCACGAAGGTGACCGGCAAGACGCTCGGCCTCCTCGGGCTCGGCCGCATCGGCAAGGCGGTGGCCAAGCGCGCGCATCACGGCTTCGACATGTCCGTGCTGTTCCACGACCCCTACCCGCCGGCGGCCGAAGAGCTGAAGGCCTTGGGGGCGACGCGGTGCGCCTCGATCGAGGACGTGCTGGAGAGAGCGGATTTCGTCTCGCTGCACTGTCCGGCGACGCCGGAGACGCGGCACCTGATCAACGCCGAGCGGCTGAAGCGCATGAAGCGTTCGGCCATCCTGGTCAACACGGCGCGCGGCGACGTGGTCGACGAGAAGGCGCTGATCAAGGCGCTGCAGGACGGCACCATCGCCGCGGCGGGCCTCGACGTCTACGAGTGGGAGCCGAAGGTCTCCGAGGAGCTGCTGACGCTGGAGAACGTCGTGCTGCTCCCCCATCTCGGCAGCGCCTCGCGCGAGACGCGGGTGGCCATGGGGATGCGCGTGATCGACAACGTCACGGCCTTCCTCGCCGGCAAGGCGCCGGCCGACCGGGTGGCGTGATCAGGGCGTGACACTGAGCGGTACGGCCATGCCCGCCGCGTAGTGCCCCGGCAGGTTGCAAATCAGCAGATAGGAGCCGGCAGCCAGCGTCACCTCGAAGCCGGCGGAGTCGCTCGGCTGCAGATCGCCGCCTTCGCCGAGAAGCTTCACCTGATCTTCCGGCACCCGCGCCTGCGGATAGTCGTAGGGGAGCGGGGCCGTCGGATTGTCGACCGAGACCACGAGCATTTCGTGCAGGACGCTGCGCGACCAGTTCGTCACGTCGAACGTCACCGCGCCGGCTTTCACCGTCGGCTTGTCGAGGCGGATGGACATCATGCCGCCCATCATGCCCTGCCCCATCATCATTCCCGGACCCATCATGCCGTAGCCCATCATGCCTGGGCCGGGCGCGCCCGGGTTCATCATCCCCGGCCCTTGCCCCCATCCCGGGCCCATCATGCCCGGACCCATCAGGCCGTAACCCATCATGCCCGTGGGCATGAGGCTGGACATGTCGAGCAGAGCCACCTTGACCGTCGTCTGGGTTTCGGCGGCGATACCCGGCGCGATCGACAACGTCAGCATCGACAGCGTGGCAGCAAGAACCCGGAGGTGGCGTCTCATGCTCGGAACTCCCAATATCCATCGTCAATGATCGCAAACCTCGCATAACGCCGAGCCGAACGGATTGATCCAGATCATTCGACGATACGGCGATTCCAGCGCAAGAAACGGATGGCAGGCTCCGCCTCGGCTCCGGCAGATTGAGGCTCAGTCAGAGCATGGGGAGACGAGCATGAGCTTTCGTATCACGGGGTTGCCGGCCGAGACGTTCGCCGGCCTCTTCTCGCTATCCGACCAGGAGCTGGCCGCACGCGGCGCGGTCCGCCGCGTTGCGGACGGGAAACCGGGTTATCCCTGCCGCGTCAGCCTGACGGACGCCGAACCCGGGCAAGAGGTGATCCTCACGCATTTCGAGCATCAACCGGCGGATACGCCCTATCGCGCCAGCCACGCGATCTATGTCCGCAAGGGCGAGACAATCTACGACGCCGTGGATGAGGTGCCGGAGCAACTGCGCCTTCGCCTGCTGTCGGTGCGCGCCTTCGACGACAAGGGCATGATGGTCGGCGCCGATGTCGTGGACGGCAAGGAGCTCGAGGACGCGATCGCGCGCCTCTTCGGCGACGACCGCGCGGACTATCTGCACGTCCACTACGCCAAGCCCGGCTGCTACGCGGCCCGCATTGAGCGGGCGTGAACCGGTAGGGGCGACCACATGGGGTCGCCCCTACTCTCTCCTCTTGAGGCCCGATGGCGTCGAAATGCACTGCCTTCACGCCTTCCACCGCTATCCTATTCAACGCCTTGATCAGCTGAACGCGGCCGATCCTGCCTCGACCTTCGAGGGCTGCGGCGAGCAACATCGCGGCCCGGGGGTGGCCATCTGTCAACGAACGGAGATAGAAATACGCGGCCCGTTCGGGATCGGGCCTCCTTCCCCAGGCGCCGCGCACAAGCACATCGCCGAGGAGTTGCTGGGCGTCAGGCGATCCGAGTCGCGCGGCCCTTTCCAGCATTCTTATGCCGCGCTCAATATCGGCTTTGAGTCCCTCGCCAAAGATCTGCATGAGCCCAAGGTTATAGATGGCTTCGGGGTCCTTCTGCGCGGCCGCTTTGCGGTACCAGAAAACAGCTCTCTTGAGATCGCGCTCGACCTCATCGCCTGACGCGAGATGTGCAGCCAGGTTGTACTGGGCGAAGGCGTTGCCACGTTTCGCCGCCCGCTCCATCGTACGAAGGCGCGGAGACAGTGTGCTTCCGTCGCGCGTCGATCGTCGCCGCTCCGTCATGGCGTGAGACGCCGCAGCGCGGAGAATGCGGCAGCTCTCGTCACTATGCCACCAGCCTGAACCCGGCCACGACGAAGTGTCGGTCGAATGCGTACGCAAGTCGAATTCGCGTGCGCTTCATGATCGCAAAGCTCGTGGCATCAACGGCCGAGAGCTTGTGCAGGCCGGCGCGCCGGAAATATGTCCATGACTGCTCCAGATCGCGCAGTTCGCAGGGCAGAATCTTTACAGCCCCAGGTTTATAGACGGCCTCTTTCCATGCCAGAGCGACGTCGCGATTTGCGTTGCGATCGAGAAATGTGAACGTCTCAATGACGACAGGGATCGACGTATGAAGCTTGGCGCCCGCCCCCTGCAGCAGATCCCATTGCTCTCGTGCAGGCGCATGCAGCGGATCGCGGGAGAGCGCGAGGGCGATCCATGCCCCGCTATCGACGAAAGCCGCTTCTCCTTGCCGCATCAGGGCTCGTCGTGAACGCTATCGTGGTCAATGGAGGACCGCTTCGGTTCGCCGTCCCAGATCGCAACCAGACCCCCGGCCGGCGGCTTGAGCACGACTTTGCGGATCGCCTCGCGAACAAGGTCTGCCACGCTGCGTCCCGACCGCGCGGCGGCGCTGCGCAGCGCATCCAGCTCCTCCTTGCGAAGGTAAATCTGCGTCTTTTCCATGTATGTCACTTTAATATCAATGGTGACATACGTCAAGCATCGGAGGGGACCACATGAGGTCGCCCGGACGGCCTTACCCCTTCATGGTCCGTGCCCGCTTCGCCAGCGGGTGATGATCGCGCACCAGGGCCTTGAGGCGCTCGCCGGCGACGTGGGTGTAGACCTGGGTGGTAGCGATGTCGGCATGGCCGAGCATCTTCTGGACGCTGCGCAGGTCGGCGCCGTGATTCAGCAGATGGGTGGCGAAGGCGTGACGCAACACGTGCGGCGACACCTTGCGGCGATCGATGCCGGCGGCGACGGCGAGCTCCTTCAGGAGCTGGCCCAGACGCTGGCGCGTGAGATGGCCGCTGCCGCCGTGGGAGGGGAACAGCCAGGGCGACGTACCGTCCTTCCTGCGCCTGCGGAGTTCCGCCGCGCGGGCGGTGAGCCAGGTATTGACGGCGCGGCGCGCGGCGTCGTGCAGCGGAACCATCCGCTCCTTGCCGCCCTTGCCGCGGACCACGAGGACGCGCCGGTCGCGCACGACGGATGCGACCGGCAGGGCGACCAGCTCGGAGACGCGCAGGCCGGTGGCGTAGAGCAGCTCCAGCAGCGCCGTCATCCGCAGCCCCTCGGCGTCGGGCAGGGCGCCGGCCGCCTCCAGCAGCCCGCCGACCTCGGCCTCGCTGACCAGCTTCGGCAGGGAGCGGCCCTGACGCGGCGAGTCGATGAGCGCGACGGGATCGTCCGCGCGGACCCCCTCGCCGACGAGGAAGCGGTAGAACTGGCGGATCGCCGACAGCCGGCGTGCGGCCGTGCGCGGCGCCATGCCGGCGCGGTCGAGCTTCGCCAGGTAGGCGCGGATCGCGGCCGCGTCGGCGGTCGGGAGATCGGCGCCGCGGCGCGCGAGGAACGTCGCGAAGTCGGCGAGGTCGCGCTGGTAGGCCTCGACGGTGTTGTCGGCCGCATTGCGCTCGGCGCGGAGCATCTCGACGAAGGATTCGAGGTGGCGGGAGGGCAATGCCTCTGTCCGACCCATGACCCCCCACCCTAACCCTCCCCCTCAAGGGGGGAGGGAAGTGCATGCGATGCGGCATTCCCTCCCCCCTTGAGGGGGAGGGTTAGGGTGGGTGGTGCCGGTTCAATCAACTCCAGCCCTCAAAGTCCATTCACGATCGCGGCTTCGACGGCGAGGCGGCGGGCGTCCTCGGCGAGGCCGATGCGGCGCAGGGAGGCGACGCCGCGCCCGAGCCACTGCGGATCGGCGGCGGCGAGGCCCGTGGCGTCCAGGCCGACGAGCGTCAGCAGGACGGTCTCGCCGACGCGGTTCTTCGCCGCGGCGTCGCCGAGATCGAGCCAGAGATTGACGTTCTGCCGCGGCAGGACCGGCGCCGCCACGGCCGCCAGCGAGGAGGACTCCAAGCCGCCGATCGACGGCTCCGCCGGCTCTTCGACGGCGGCGAACAGGGCGCGCAGCCGCGCCGCGCGCGACGGATCCGCGGGCAGCAGCGCCTCGACATCCGGCGTCGCGCCATCCTCGCCGGCCAGATACTCCAGCGCCACGAGCTTCGGCGCGTCCTCGTCTCCCTGCAGCAGCGCGACCCATTCGCTGGCGGCGTGCCGCCGGCCGCCGGCGAAGAGGTGGCGCGCCGCATCGGCGGCGAACCAGGACAGCTCCGGCGCGGCGGGAATGTCCGCCAGGAGCGGCAGATAGAGCTTGAGGCGAGCCCAGTAGTTGGGGTCCAGCACATCGGCCGCAAGCGCCTTCTGCAGCAGGCGCGCCCGCTGCTCGGCTGCTTCGGCGCGCAGCGCGGCCTGGTAGAGGACGGCGCGGGTCGCCGGCGTGGCGCCGAGATCCGGCAAGTCGAGAGCCTTGTCGAGCGTGCCGGGATCCGCCGGTTCGGCGGTGTAGGACGCGGCCAGGTGTTGCGGCGAGAGCACGCCGGCGGCGGCGGCCGTCTCGGCCGCCGCCAGGCGCGACTCGATCGGGGCGTCCGGATCCTCGGCGATGAGCGCCAGCATGAGGGGCGGCGGCTCGTGGATGGCGACCCTCGGCACCGGCAAGCCGGCGGCGCGCGCCATCGCCAGGTAGAGCGGCGACACCACCGTCAGCGGCGGAATCTCGACCGGACTGGCGCCGCCGAGCGCATCGGCGAGCGCGTAGAAGACCTCGTCGCCTTCGCCCTGCTCGCGCAGCAGGTCGAGGCCGAGCATCGCCGCATCGGTCTGGCCGGCGCGCAGCTGGCAGAAGACCGATGCCTGCTGCCAGAACTCATCGACCGGCACGCGCGGCATGGCGTCCTGCACCACCGCGCAGCCGCCATCAACATCGCCGGCACGCCAGGAGAGCTCGGTCAGCAGTCGCGCCGTTTCCGGGTCGCGCTGATCAGCCGGCACCAGGCGCAGCAGGGCAATGGCGTCCTCCACCAGGCCCATGTTGCCGAGGATCTCGGCGCGCACGGGCAGCAGATTCCGCCCGCCGCCGCGGCCCGCCGGGGCGGCGGCGCTCGACAGCAGCAGGCGTCGCGTCAGCTCGGCCAGGACCGGCGAGGTCGGCGGCTTCAGCAGCGGCAGCAGCCGCTCCAGCTTGGCCCGGTCGGTGCCGCGCCACATGTCGAAGCCGAGGCCGCCGTTGCCCGGCTCCAGGGTGCCGGCGTAGCCGACGCCGACGGCATCGAGGGTATCGATCTCGAATCCCTGAGGGGCGGCCGGATCGACGGCGCCGCCGCTGTCGGGCGCGGCGGCGGGCGGCGCGGCGCCGTAGTCCGGGGTCACCCTCGGCAGGAGTTGGGCCGGCTCCCCGACCTGCGCCGCCGCGGACCCGGCCAGGGCCGCCCATCCGATCAGGCCGATGCAGGCGACCGGAAGAAACCCCGTCACGTCGATGCGCAGCCGCCAGCTATTGCGGCGCGAGGCGGTCATTGGGAATGGTCTTTTCCATCATGGTGGCCGGCCGCGGCACTTCGTAGAAGGCCGAAACGCCCAGGCCGATGACGATCACGACCAGCAGCAGAAGGAGCATGCTATAAAGGAATCTTCTCATTGCACAGCTATCGTGCGTTCACCGGACGCGGCCGCCGGACCCGAAGGGTCGCCCCCATTGCGACAGCCATGCCGATTCATGCTAGGTTTCGACTATGGCGACAATGCGGCACTCTATCCGTGGTAGGCGTGCGATTCAACGACCAGCGCGACACTGAAGCGACCGGCAGGATCATGCCCGACCCGCAATCCCCGCGCGTTTCCCGCACCATCGTCTTCGTCGGGCTGATGGGTGTCGGCAAGACCTGTATCGGCCGACGCCTGGCCCAGCGGCTCGAGCTGCCGTTCGTCGATGCCGACCGCGAGATCGAGGAAGCGGCCGGCTGCACGATTCCCGAAATCTTCGAGCGCTACGGCGAGACATATTTCCGCGAGGGCGAGCGGCGCGTCATCCTGCGGCTGCTGGACAACCCGCCGCACGTGCTGTCGACCGGAGGCGGCGCGATCATGGACCCGCAGACGCGGGCGCGCATCCGCGAGCGCGCCGTCTCGGTCTGGCTGCGCGCCGACCTCGACCTCATGATGAAGCGGGTGTCGCGGCGCAACGACCGGCCGCTGCTCCAGGTCGCCGACCCGCGCGCCCGGCTGCAGGAGCTGATGACGGCGCGCTATCCGCTCTATGCCGAGGCCGACATCACCGTCGACAGCGTCGATGGTCCGCCGGAGGTGACCCTGGAGCGGGTGATGGCGGCGCTGGCCGCCCATCTGCGCGGCGCCGAAGCGGTTGCCCGGCAGGCGGCGGCGCCGTGATCGAACCCGATCGCCTGCGGGTCGAGCTCGGCGCGCGGAGCTACGACATCCTGATCGGCCGCGGCCTGCTGGCGGGCGCCGGCGGTCATCTGCGGCCGCTGCTCGCGCAGCCGCGCCTCACCGTCCTCACCGACCGCACGGTGGCCGAGCTGCACCTGCCGAGCCTGACGCGCGCCCTGGGCGATGCCGGCATCGACTGCCGGCCGATCGTCCTGCCGCCGGGCGAGCAGACCAAGAGCTTCACGCATCTGGAGCAGGTGATCGATGAACTGCTGGCGGCGCGCCTCGAGCGCGGCTCGACCCTGGCGGTGCTCGGCGGCGGCGTCGTCGGCGATCTCGGCGGGTTCGCCGCCTCAGTCGTGCTGCGCGGCATCGACTTCGTGCAGATTCCCACGACGCTGCTGGCCCAGGTCGACAGCTCCGTCGGCGGCAAGACCGGCATCGACACGCGCTGGGGCAAGAACCTGGTCGGCAGCTTCCACCAGCCGCGCCTGGTGCTGGCCGACATCGACACGCTGGCCACCCTGCCCCGCCGCCAGGTGCTGGCCGGCTATGCCGAGATCGTGAAATACGGCCTGATCGGCGATGCCGCCTTCTTCGCCTGGCTCGAGGACCATGGCAGCGCCCTGTGCGACGGCGACCCGGCGGCGCGGCAGCAGGCGGTGACCGCGAGCTGCGCGGCGAAGGCGAAGATCGTGGCGGAAGACGAGCGCGAATCCGGCGCCCGCGCCCTGCTCAACCTCGGCCATACCTTTGCCCATGCGCTGGAGGCTGAATGCGGGTATTCCGACGAGCTGCTGCATGGCGAGGCGGTCGCCATCGGCCTGGTCATGGCGTTCGACCTCTCGGCCCGGCTGGGACTCTGTCCGCCGGAGGAGGCGGCGCGGGTGGAGCGCCATCTGGCTGCCATCGGCCTGCCGACCGAACCGGCCGCCGTCGCCGGCCGGGTGTGGGACATCGAGCGGCTGATCGACCACATGCGCCGCGACAAGAAGGTGCAGAGCGGCCGCATCACCTTCGTGCTGGCGCGCGGCATCGGCCGGGCCTTCATCGCCCGCGACGTGGACCTCACGGAGGTCAGCGGACTCCTGGAAGAGGCGCTGGCGGCATAGCCGCCGCGCGCGCCGCGCGGTTGACTGTCGCCGCCCCCTGTCGATAGCTTCGGCGCGCCCCCGAAAGGAGATCGCCGATGTCGCCGCTGTCCGCGCCCGTCGAACGCAAGCATCTGCACACGCGCCGCTACGAGTTCCAGGGCTACCAGCGCACCGATGGGCTGTGGGACATCGAGGGCCGCATGACCGACACCAAGACCTACGGCTTTCCCAACGAGTGGCGCGGCGAGATCAAGGCAGACGAGCCGATCCACGACATGTGGCTACGGCTGACTCTCGACGACGACCTGGTCGTCCAGGACATCGAGACGGCGACGGAGGCCAGCCCCTTCGAGATCTGCCCGCGGGCCACGCCGAAATATGCGACGATCAAGGGCGCGCGCATCGGTCCGGGCTGGACCAAGAGGGTCAAGGACCTGTTCGGCGGGCCGGTGGGCTGCACCCATCACACGGAAATGCTGGTAGCGATCGCCACCGTCGCCTATCAGACGATCTTCTCCGCCCGGAATAAATGGGGCGACGCCGATGCGGAGACCCGACGCCCGGCGTTCCTCGACACCTGCCATGCCCTCGCCAGCGACAGCGAGACCGTCAAGACGCATTGGCCGCAGTTCTATACGGGGACGTAGCCGGGCACGCCTGACGGGCCTGCCGCTACAGATCCTCTCCCGGAGTCAGTGTTGTCAGTGCCAGCGCATGCACGCCGCCCTTGAGTTCGTCGGCAAGAATCTCGTAGATGCGGCGCTGGCGGGCGACGCGGCTCTGTCCTTCGAACGCCGGGGAGACGATCTCGACGCGGAAATGCGATTCCCCACCGGGGCGATAGCCGCCGTGGCCCTTGTGAAGGTGCGACTCGTCGACAACCTTCAAGCGCGTCGGACGCAGGGCGGCCGTAAGCTTGTTCTCGATCGTAGCTGCGACGCCCATGCCGACCCGCTATTCCGCAACCCGAGTTCTGCGAGGTGAGGCTGCGATGATGATAGTGTCGCGCCTCGCTTGCAACAACCGACGCCACCCCCGCAGTTCCCCTTGACGGCCGACGCCACCTCCCGCTCCGCCCCGCTGACGCGCAGCCAGGCCTATGGGCTGCTGGCGCTGGTCGTCTTCGTATGGGGCGCCAACTGGCCGACCATGAAAGTGGGACTCGGCTACATCACGCCGCTGTGGTTCGCCTGCGCGCGCTTCTGGCTGGGCGCGCTCTGCCTGTTCGCCTTCCTGGCGGCGACGGGACGTCTCGCCTGGCCGACGCGCCGCGACCTGCCGGTGCTGCTGAGCGTGGCGCTGTCGCAGATGGCGATCTTCCAGCCGATGGTGAATTTCGGCCTCAGCCATGTGACGGCGGGACGCGCGGCGGTGCTGGTCTACACCACGCCGCTGTGGGTCGTTCCCGGCGCCATGCTGTTCCTCGGCGAGACGATCGGGCCGCTCAAATGGGCCGGGGTCGGACTCGGCCTGCTGGGCGTCGCGGTGCTGTTCAACCCCCTCGGCCTCGACTGGAGCAACCGCGACGTGCTGACCGGCAGCCTGCTGCTGATGGTGGCGGCGATGATCTGGGGCATCTCGGTGCTGCATATCCGCGGCCACCGCTGGCATCTGTCGCCGCTGCAGC
Source organism: Dongiaceae bacterium (assembly GCA_050180895.1). GTDB lineage: Bacteria > Pseudomonadota > Alphaproteobacteria > Dongiales > Dongiaceae > JBGPEQ01. Next base: position 29,812 of record JBFXDS010000005.1, on the reverse strand, counting down.
TGACGCCCTGGCAGCTGCTGCTGGCGGCGGTCCTCGTGACGCCCGTGGCCATGATCGTCGAAGGCGACGCCGAGCCGGACTGGTCGCTGCCGCTGATCGGCGTGCTCGTCTATAACGGGCCGATCGCCACCGCCTTCGCCTTCTGGGCGGCGACCTCGATCTCGCGGGCACTGCCGGCGGTGACCAGCTCACTGTCGTTCCTGGCCGTGCCGGCGATGGGCATCCTGCTGTCGGCCTTGAGCCTGGGCGAAGTGCCCGACCTGACATTGCTCGGCGGCTTCGGCCTGATCCTGGCCGGCGTCCTGCTGGTGAATCTGGCGGATTGGCGTGTCGCCCGACGACCCTCACCCTAGCCCTCTCCCACACTCGTGGGAGCTTTGCAAAACTGCCATGCACATTGGACGAACCGGAATCAGGAAGAGAACGGATCAGAATCGAGGCAAGAACATCGAGCTGTTCCGTTCTATTTTGCAAAGCTCCCACACTCGTGGGAGAGGGGACTCGATCGAGCAACTGCACCAACGGAGTCCCCTCTCCCGCGCGAGCGGGAGAGGGATAGGGTGAGGGTCTAGGCCTCCGGCAGGATCTGGCCGCCGTCGACGACGATGGTGGTGCCGGTCACGAACGCGGCCTCGTCCGAGGCGAGGAAGGCGCAGGCATGGCCGACATCGCGCGGCGTGCCGAGGCGGCCGAGCGGCACCGCCGCCTCCATGGTGCGGATGAATTCGGGCGAGCGGTGCTGCCGGATGCCCTCGGTCATGATGTTGCCGGGCTCCACGCCGTTGACCGTGATGCCGAAGGGGGCCGCCTCCAGGGCGGCCGCGCGGATGAAGCCGAGGATGCCGGCCTTGCTGGCGGAGTAGTGGCCGTGGCCGGGGCTGGTGACGCGCGGGCCGGTGATCGAAGAGGTGAAGATGCAGCGGCCGTAGCGCTGCGCCTGCATCGGCGCCAGACAGGCCTGGAACGCCAGGAACACGCCCTTGAGGTTGACGGCCAGCACCCGGTCCCACTCGGTCGGGTCGATGTCGGCGATCATGGTCATCGGATAGATGCCGGCGTTCTGCACGAGGATGTCGACCCGGCCGAAGCGCGCCAGCGTGGCGGCGACGACGGCCTTGTTGTCGGCCGGGCTGCTGACGTCGACCCGGTGGAACAGCGCCGGCGCCTGCCGGCCGAGCCGGTCGGCGGTCGCCCGGCCCTCGGCCTCCAGCGTATCGGCGATGACGAGGCGCGCCCCCTCCTCCGCGAACACCTCGGCAATGCCGGCGCCGATGCCGCGGGCGGCGCCGATGACGATGGCCGTCTTGTCCTTCAGCCGCCCTGCCATGACCGCCCTTCCTTGCGACGCCGCGCCGCTCGTTTAGAGTACGCAGGATGAAAGAACAACCGACTGCCGAAGAACGGCCCGCCGGGAAGATCGTCGACATCTTCACCGACGGGGCCTGCAGCGGCAATCCCGGCCCGGGCGGCTGGGGCGCGGTGCTGCGCTATGACGGACATGAGAAGGAACTCCTCGGCGGCGAGCGCCTGACCACCAACAACCGCATGGAGCTGATGGCGGCGATCATGGCGCTGGAAGGCCTGACGCGGCCTGCGAAGGTGCGCCTGCATACCGACAGCCAGTATGTGAGGAACGGCATCACGCAGTGGATCCATGTCTGGAAGCGCAACGGCTGGCGCACGGCCGACAAGAAGCCGGTCAAGAACATCGACCTCTGGCAGCGGCTGGACGCGGCGCTCGCGCGGCACGACATCGGCTGGCACTGGGTGCGCGGCCATGCCGGCCATCCCGAGAACGAGCGCGCGGATGCGCTGGCGCGTCGGGCGATCGTCGAGCTGCGGCGCTGACGGGAGAGCAGGATGCCTCGTGATCCACGCTATGACATTCTCTTCGAGCCGGTACCCATCGGGCCGGTGACGGCGAAGAACCGGTTCTATCAGGTGCCGCATTGCAACGGCCTCGGCTTCCGCGACCCGACGGCGATGGCGGTCATGCGGGAAGTCAAGGCCGAGGGCGGCTGGGGCGTCGTCTGCACCGAGCAGACGGACATCCATCACACCTCCGAGATCACGCCGTTCATCGAGCTCCGCCTGTGGGACGACCAGGACATGCCCATGCTGGCGCGCGTGGCCGAGCGCGTGCATGCCCACGGCGCGCTCGCCGGCATCGAGCTGGCCTATGCCGGCATGAACGGGCCCAACCTCTACACGCGCGAGATCCCTCTGGCGCCCTCGCACACGCCGATCGTGACCTACAGCCACGATCCGGTTCAGGCGCGGGCGATGGACAAGGAAGACATCGCCAATCTGCGCCGCTGGTACGTGAACGCGGCCGTGCGCGCGAAGCACATGGACTACGATATCGTCTGCCTCTACGCGGCGCACGGCTTCGGCGCGCCGCAGCACTTCCTGTCGCGGCGCTACAACCACCGCGCCGACGAATATGGCGGCTCGCTCGAAAACCGCGCGCGGCTGCTGCGCGAGATCACCGAGGACGTCAAGAACGCCGCCGGCGACCGCTGCGGCATCGCCGTGCGCATCAGCATCGACGAGCTGCTCGGACCTGCCGGCCTGCACAAGGCGGAGATGCACGAGGTCATCGCGCTGATGGCCGAGATCCCCGACCTGTGGGACGTGACGCTCTCCGGCTGGGACAACGACTCGCGCACCTCGCGCTTCGCCGAGGAGGGGCACGAGGAGGCCTATGTCGCCGGCATCAAGCAGCTGACGACCAGGCCGGTGGTCGGCGTCGGCCGCTTCACCTCGCCGGACGCCATGGTGTCGCAGGTCCGGCGCGGCATCCTCGACCTCATCGGCGCGGCGCGGCCGTCGATCGCCGATCCGTTCCTGCCGCGGAAAATCGACGAGGGGCGGCTGGAGGACATCCGCGAATGCATCGGCTGCAACATCTGCGTCAGCGGCGACATGACGCAATCGCCGTCGCGCTGCACGCAGAACCCGACCATGGGCGAGGAGTGGCGCAGGGGTTGGCACCCCGAGCGCATCCGGCCGAAGGAGTCCGACGCGCGGGTCCTGATCGTCGGCGGCGGCCCGGCCGGCCTGGAATGCGCGCGGGCGCTGGGCCGGCGGGGGTATCGGGTGGTCCTGGCGGACGCGGGCCGGGAGCTGGGCGGCCGCGTAACGCTGGAGAGCCGGCTGCCCGGCCTCGCCGCCTGGGCGCGGGTGCGCGACTACCGGCTGCAGCAGCTGCCGCAGATGGCCGAGGTCGAGGTCTACCGCGACAGCCGACTCGGCGCCGACGAGGTGCTGGAGGCCGGCGCCGAGCATGTCGCGATCGCCACCGGCAGCATCTGGCAGCGCGACGGCACGGCGCGCTTCCACCATCATCCATTGCCGATGGAGCCGCATGTCGAAGTGCTGACGCCCGACGATATCATGGCCGGTATGCGGCCAGCCGGCGCGCGCGTCGTCCTCTACGACGACGACCACTACTACATGGGCGGCGTGCTGGCCGAGCTGCTGGCGCGCGACGGCTACCAGGTGGTGCTGGCGACTCCGGCCGGCGAAGCGTCCAACTGGGCGCGCAACACGCTGGAGCAGGAGAAGATCCAGACCCGGCTGCTGGAACTGGGCGTCGACATCCGGCCGCACCGCGCGCTGATGCGCGTCATGCGCGGCGGCGTGGACATCGCCTGCACCTTCACCGGCAAGACCAGCACGATCCCCTGCGACGCCGTTCTCATGGTGACGGCGCGCACGCCGCGCGACGACCTCTATCTCGACCTCAAGGCGCGCCGCGACGACTGGGCCGCGGCCGGGATCAGATCGGTCCGGCTCATCGGCGACGCCCACGCCCCCGGCACCATCGCCGCGGCCGTGTATGCGGGGCACCGTTACGCGCAGGAACTGGACGCGCCGGAGAGCAGCGACGCGCCGCCGTTCAAGCGGGATATCGTCTCGCTGGCGCCGCTATAGATGGCGAGAACCGCCGACAGCAGCTACGCCTGGCGCCGGCTCGCGGCGTCGCTCGCGCTCAGCACGATCGGCGGCGTGGGCCTGTGGGCGCCCGTGGTGGTCCTGCCGGTGATCGAGGCCGAGTTCGGCGTCGACCGCGGCGGCGCTTCGCTCCCCTACGCCGCCGCGATGATCGGCTTCTCCATCGGCGGCGTGCTGATGGGGCGACTTTCCGACCGGTTCGGCATCATGCTGCCGCTCATCCTGGGCGCGCCGCTGCTCGGCCTGGGCTTCGTCGCGGCGGCGTTCGCAACCTCTTATTGGCAATTCGTGCTGGCGCAGGCGCTCCTCATCGGCATGCTCGGGAGCTCGGCCACGTTCGGTCCCCTGGTGGCCGACGTTTCGCTCTGGTTCCGTCGATGGCGGGGCATCTCGGTGGGCATCGTGGCGAGCGGCAACTATCTCGCCGGCGCGATCTGGCCGTCCGTCATGGAAAACTCGATCGCGGCCATCGGCTGGCGTTCGTCGTTCATGATCATCGGCGTCTTCTGCGTCGTGACGATGATGCCGCTGGCGCTGCTGCTCAAGGAACGGGCCGCCGTCGGCGATCATCGCGGCACCGTCCCGGCGCCGTCGGCCGCGGACCGGCCGCCGATGTCCGCGGCCCACCTCCAGATCCTGCTCGTGGTCGCGGCCATTGCGTGCTGCGTCGCCATGTCGATGCCGCAGGTGCATCTGATCGCCTACTGCGCCGATCTCGGATACGGGACGGCGCGCGGGGCGGAAATGCTGTCGATCATGCTCGGACTGGGCGTCGTCAGCCGCCTCGGCTCCGGGCTCATCGCCGACCGCATCGGCGGGTTGCGGACGCTGATTCTCGGCTCCGCGCTGCAATGCCTCTCCCTGGCCTTCTATCTGCCGTTCGACGGCCTGACCTCCCTCTACGTCGTTTCGGCGCTGTTCGGGCTTGCGCAGGGCGGCATCGTGCCGAGCTATGCGCTCATCGTGCGCGACTACTTTCCCGCGCGCGAGGCGGGCGCCCGCGTGAGTCTCGTCCTGATGGCGAGCGTGGTCGGCATGGCGCTCGGCGGCTGGATGTCCGGCGAGATCTACGACCTGACGGGCTCCTATCAGGCAGCCTTTCTCAACGGCATCGCCTGGAACCTTCTGAACATGGGAATCGCCCTCTGGCTGCTTCTGGGCCGTCTCCAGGCGAGGAAAAGCCTCGCCTGAGGGAGCCGGCCGCGCCGGCTCAAGGCGCGACCGCTGTCACTGCCTGGTCCAGCCAGGTCCAGAGATGGCTGGCCACGCTGCGATCGACATGCAGGCGAACGCCGCCGCCGTGCCGGTACAGAAGCACGGGCAGGTCGGCGAACAGGGTGCGCGCCGACTGGTCGGCGGCGAAGCGGCGCGGATCGAGATCGAGGGCGCAGGCCCAGGCCAGGAGATCGGGCAGGCGCTCGCCCCGGAGATCGAGCATGGCCAGGCCGTCGGTCACGTCGGACGCCGCCGCGAAGCGACCGGACAGCGCGACGGCGAGGTCGCGGTGCAGGGCATGCCGATCACCGGACTCGCACACGAGGAGCCGCGTGTCCGGCGCCAGCCAGACGGCATAGGGGTCGACCCCGGATTTGCGGTTCGGCTGGTCCGGGAGGCTGCTGCCGGTCGCGCGGCCGACCGCATAGACAACGTCCGCCGCGCCGAGGTCTCCGGAGAGCAGGAGCTGCGCGGCGACCGTGGCTTCGACGATCTCCAAGCCGGAGCGGCGGATCGCCGGCGCCGGTTCGCCGAAGCGGGCGCGGAGCGGCGAGGTGTGCTGCAAGCTGAACGTCGCCATCACGATTCAGCCTCGCGGATCGTACTCTGCATGATCATCCTGCATCCTTCCAGGCTCTCTGAATCCTAGCCATGGAGACGCTCGCCCTGCGGATCGTAGAACACCGGGGAGACGACTCTGGCCGTCGAGATCCGGCCCAGCGCGAACACGCTCACGGTTTCGCTCGACTCCATGCGGCTGCGGCCGGCCTCGACCAGGGCGAGGGCGAAGGCGCGGCCGAGCGCCGGGCTCATGTAGCTGGAGGTGACGTAGCCGAGGCTGCGCTGCGCACTGCCGGCGGTTTCGATGACGTGGGCGCCGGTGGGAAGCACGCGGCCGGACTCCGTCGGCGCCAGGCCGACGAGCTGGCGCCGGTCGGGGCGGCTGGAATCGGGCCGCAGCAGCGAGCGACGGCCGACGAAATCGATCTGCTTCGAGCGCAGCGGGCCGGTCACGCCGAGATCCTGCGGCTCGGTCGTGCCGTCGGTGTCGCGGCCGATCAGGATGTAGCCCTTCTCGGCGCGCAGGATCATCAGCGATTCGATGCCGAACGGCGTGATGCGCTCCGCCGCGCCGAGCGCCTCGAGCCGGCGGTAAAGCGCCGCGCCGTAGCCCGCGGGCACGCTGATCTCGAAGCTGACCTCCCCGGTGAAGCTGACGCGGGCGATGCGGACGGGGACGCCGCCGATGCTGCCGGCCGCCAGCGACATGTGCGGCATCGCCGCGGCGTCGAGATCGATGTCGGTGTCGAGGCGCTCGAGGACGGCGCGCGCGCGCGGACCGGTGACCGCAAACGTGGCCCAGGCGCTCGTGACGTTCGCGATCGAGACCCGCATTCCCGGATATTCGCACTGACGCCATTCCTCGAGCGCCGCGGCGACGGCTGCGGCGTGGCTGCTCGAGGGCGACAGCAGATAGCGATCCTCGGCCAAGCGGGCGACGACGCCGTCGTCGAACAGCTTGCCGTTCTCGCTGAGCAACAGGCAGTAGCGGATGCGGCCCGGCCGCAGGTTGGCGACCTCGTTGTAGTACATCAGGTTCAGGAACGTCGCCGCGTCCGGTCCGGCGACCTCCAGCTTGCCGAGCGGCGAGCCGTCGAACAGCCCGACGCCGGTGCGCACGGCCAGCACCTCGCGACGGATGGCCTCTTCCGTCGATTCGCCGCCGCGCGGATAGCAGGCCGGCCGCAGCCAGCCGCCATAGTCGTCGAACACCGCGCCACGCTCGGCGTGCTCGCGATGGGCGGGGAGGCGACGGACGGGCGCGTAAAGCGCGCCGCGCCGCTGCCCGGCCAGGGCGCCGAGCGACACCGGGACGAAGGGCGGACGGAAGGTGGTGGTGCCGACCTCCGGAATGGCGCGGCCGGTGGCCTCGGCCAGCAGGGCGAGGCCGTTGAGATTGCTGGTCTTACCCTGGTCGGTGGCCATGCCGAGGGTGGTGTAGCGCTTCAGATGCTCGACGGAGGCGTAGTTCTCGCGCACCGCCAGACGGATGTCCCCGACGGTGACGTCGTTCTGGTAGTCGACCCATTGGCGCGCGCCCGGCAGGTTCACCTGCCAGGAGGGCGCGATCGAATAGGCGGGCGCTTCGTCGCCGGCGCGCGGCGGCGCGAGGTCGACGGCGCGTCCCAGGAAGCGCGCGGCTTCGGCGCCGATCTCGTGGCCATCGGCGAGGCAGGCGGCGAGCGTGAACAGGCCGCGCGCCGCGCCGACACTGCGCTCGTCCTGCACCGAGCGGTCGGGCACGAAGGCGGCAACCGACTCGTCATAGCGTAGCGCGCCGCCGGACTGCTTCTGCAGATGCACCGTCGGCGTCCAGCCGCCGGACACGGCGACGAGATCGCAAGGCAGCCAGTCGGCGGGGGCCGCGTCGGGACCACCGATGCGCACGGCCGTCACGCGGGAGCGGCCGCGCACGTCGATGATCGTCCGGCCGGGCCGGACCATGATGCGATTCGCCCGCGCGGCTTCGAGGGGCGCCGGCGGGGGCTCGGGGCGAATGTCCAGCAACGCGACCTCGCCGCCGGCGCGCCGCAGCTCGATCGCCGCGTCATAGGCGCTGTCGTTGTTCGTCAGCACGGCCGCCTGCCGGCCGGGCCGTACGCCGTAGCGGCGGATGTACTGGCGCACGGCGGCCGCGGACATGATTCCCGGACGGTCGTTGTTGGGAAAGACCAGCGGCCGCTCGATCGCGCCGGTGGCCAGCACGACCCCCTTGGCGCGCACCTTCCAGAGGCGCTCGGGCGCCCAGCCGGGCGCGGCGCCGGGGCGCTGCTCGACGAGGGCGAGGAAATTGTGGTCGAAATAGCCGAAGGCGGTGGTGCGCGTGAGGACCAGCGCGTCGGCGTTGCGGCGGATCTGCGCAAGCGTCTCGTCCACCCAGGCTTGCGCGGGCCGGCCGTCGATCTCCGCGTCCTGCCACAGCAGCGAACCGCCGCAGCGCGGCTGGTCGTCGACCAGGATCAGCCGCAGGCCGGCAGCGGCGGCAACGCGCGCGGCGGCGAGGCCGGCGGGGCCGGCGCCGACGACGAGCATGTCGCAATGGGCGTGGCGCGTCTCGAAGCGGGTCTCGTCAACCTCGGTGCCGACCGTGCCGAGGCCGGCCAACTTGCGGATGTAGGGCTCGTGCGCATGCCAGGACGGCCGCATGAACGTCTTGTAGTAGAAGCCGGCCGGCAGGAAGCGATGCAGCCGGTCGAGGCCGCCGAACAGGTCATGCTCGACGCTCGGCCAGCAGTTCACGCTCCTGGCGACCATGCCCTCGGCCAGCTCCACCAGCGTGGCCCGCGCATTGGGGTCGTGCCGTCCGCCGCAGACGAGATCGACGATGGCGTTCGGCTCCTCGACGCCGGCGCCATAGATGCCGCGCGGACGGTGGTATTTGAAGCTGCGGCCGACGACGTTGACGCCGTTCGCGAGCAGGGCCGAGGCGAGGGTGTCGCCGGCGAAGCCCTGCAGCCGGCGGCCGTTGAAGGTAAAGGCGAGCGGCCGCCCGCGATCGACGGCGCCGCCTTGCGCCAGACGGTTGGGCTGGCTGTTCATTCCCCATCCTCGGGCGGCGGCTCGCCCATCCGGTAGACGGCGAGGACGGCGTGGGTGGCGGTGTCGCGGAAGATGTTGAACCACTGGCCGCAGCCATGCACATGGCACCAGCGCTCGCGGTGGGGGCCCTTCGCGTTCGCGCGGTTGAACATGTAGTCGGCCCAGGCGGCATCGCCGACCTCCGGCGCCGGGCCGGGCCGCGCGACATGCGACTCGCCGCCGTAGCGGAATTCATTCTCGTTGCGCGGGCCGCAATAGGGGCAGTCGATCAGCAGCATGGCGGGCCGGGAGATTGCGGGGAATGGCTCATGTCGGCTGGCACGACCGTGGTGCGTCCTTCGACAAGCTCAGGATGAGGGGAAATCTTGGTGGCACGAAGAAAGACCTCATCCTGAGCCTGTCGAAGGCCGCACAATGTTGATCCAACGGTTCCAGTGCGATTCTCGCGCTTCATCGAATCGCCCGCCCTAGTGCGCGATTCCGGCGGCGGCGGCTTCGTCGACGAGCGCGCCGGTGGCGAAGCGCCGGAGATCGAAGGGCGCCGACAGCGGGTGATGCGATCCGTTGGCGATGAGGTGGGCCAGCAGGTAGCCGCCGGCGGGAATTGCCTTGAAGCCGCCGGTGCCCCAGCCGCAATTGAGATACATGTTCTTCACCGGCGATGGGCCGAGGATGGGGCTGGAGTCGCTGACCACGTCGACGAGCCCGGCCCATTTGCGCAGTAGCTTCAGCTCGCGGAAGATCGGGAACATCTCGGTCAGGCCGGCGATGACGGATTCGACGACCGGCAGGTTGCCGCGCTGCGCATAGGAGGGATAGAGGTCGAGGCCGGCGCCGAAGACGAGCTCGCCCTTGTCCGACTGGCTGACATAAGTCCCGATGGTCAGGGACGTCACGACCTTGTGGAGGATCGGCTTGACCGGCTCGCTCACCATCGCCTGCAGGGCGTAGCTGGTGATGGGCAGGCGAAACCCCGCCTTGGCCGCCAGCACGCCCGAATGGCCGGCGACGGCAAGGCCGACCGCGCCTGCCTCGATGACGCCGAGATTGGTCTCGACCGCGGTGACGCGGCCACCCTCGATGCGGAAGCCGCCGACCTCACACCCCTGTATGATGTCGACGCCGAGCGAATCGGCGGCCCGCGCATAGCCCCAGGCGACCGCGTCGTGACGGGCGATGCCGCCGCGGCGCTGCAGCAGCCCGCCGACGATCGGATAGCGGGCGCGATCCGAGACGTCGGCGATCGGCACGAGCCGCCGGACATCCACGGCATCGAGCAGTTCGCCGTCGACGCCGTTCAGCCGCATGCCGTTCACCCAGCGCGCGAACAGCTCCATCTCGTGCGGGGAATGGGCCAATATCACGAGGCCCCGCTGGCTGAGCATCAGATTGAAGTTGAGGTCCTGCGTCAGGCCCTCATAGAGCCGCAGCGCCAGATCGTAGACGCCGGCGCTCTCGGGATAGAAGTAGTTGGAGCGGATGACCGTGGTGTTGCGCCCGGTATTGCCGCCGCCGAGCCAGCCCTTCTCGAGGACGGCGACGTTGCGGAGGCCGTGATTCTTGGCCAGATAGTAGGCTGTGGCCAGGCCGTGCCCGCCGCCGCCGACGATGACGGCGTCATAGCGCGGCTTCGGCGCCGGGCTGCGCCACGCCGGCGACCAGTCGCGATGACGGCGCAATCCCTTGCCGATGAGGGTGAGCAGCGAATAGTGCGACATGATACTGCCGGCTCGGTGGAGGAAGGGGACATCGGCCCGATGTCCCGTTGGGCAATCTAGGATTCGGACTTCATGCGCTTGTCATAGACCACCCTCACGAAGGCCAGCGCGGCATCGATGATTTTGCTCTCGGGATTCCCCTTGCAATAGTAGTCGAGCCAGATCAGGAGACCGGTCGAATTGTACTCGGCCGAGATGTCGAACGTATCCGGCTGCAGCCAATTGTAGGCCGTGACGAAGCCGGTGAGCCAATGCACGAACGGCTCGGACTCGCGGCCACTCCCCGCACGGACATCGAGATAACTGCTGCACGGCGTGGTGCCGAGGCCGCGGACGCTGAAGCGCCGGTTGGCATCGGCGGCATCGCCGGGGGCGGCGCCGAGCACAACGACCATCAGGATCGTCGCCACTCCTGCAACAGCCGCTCTTCCGATCATTGCGGTCTCCGAAGCTGCCTCGGCGCGCAACGCGGCAGGCGCACGCGCGCTCCCGTCGTCAGTTCTGCCGCAGTCTATCGAACCGGTCGTCGCCTCGACAAGGCGGGTTCACCCCGGGGTCCGGCGCGCGGGCAGAATCAGCGCGAAGAACAGCGCCGTGACGACGAGCACGAGGGCGACGATCACGTCCGCCCCGATCGGCTCGCCCAGGCCGACGGCGCTGGCAACGACACCCACGACCGGAATCGCCAGCGATCCGACGGCAATCGCCACCGCCGGGAAGCGGCGAACGAGCTTGAACCAGGCCCATTGGCAGAAGAGCGTGGCGACGACGACGGCATAGGCCGTCGCCAACCAGGCGGTCGGGCTGACGAGGCCGATCGCGAAATCGCCTTCGAAGACGATGGCGCCGATCACGATGGGAATTCCGCCCAGCAGCAGTTGCCAGGAGGTGAGCACCGACACCGGCATGGTGAAACGATAGCGCTTGACCGCGATCGTCCCGAGCGCCCACGACATGGCCGCGATCGTCATGACGAGAGGACCGACGGGATCCGCCAGGACGGCCTCGTATTGCGGCAGGATCAAGACGGCCATGCCGGCGAGGCCGACGGCGAGGCCGGCGATGGTGTATCCGGTCGGGCGCTCGCCCAGCAGCGGCGCGGCGAACAATGCCGCCCACAGCGGCATGGTGAAGGCGATGATGGATGCCCGACTCGCCTCCAGGTGCACGAGGCCGGTGGCGGAACAAACGTGCCAGATGGTGACATTGAACAGGCTCGCGATCAGCAACGGCACGACCTGCCCGCGGGGGATGCGCAGGTTCTGCCCGGCGAGCCGGCAGATGAGGATGAACCCGGCGCCGGCGCCGACGAGACAGATGCTGCGGAAGGTCCAGACCGGCACCTCCGCGACCGCGCGCTTCATCACCGGCCAGTTGACACCCCACAGCACGGTGATGACGGCCAAGAGAAGCAGGCCCGCCCCGACGCTGAGCCTGTCTTTGTACGCCGCTGCCTCGGCAGGCGCCTCGGTCATGTCGCCTTGGAAGCGCTGGATTGCCGCCGGCGCCCGTCAATGCGCTGGAGCACCGCCTGCCGCTCGGCCGGCGGCATGATCATCCAGTCGCGGATCTCGTCGATATTGCGAAGGCAGCCGACGCACAGGCCTGTCGCATCATCCAGCCGGCAGATGCTGACGCACGGCGAGGGCGGCCCGCTGGCCAGCAGGCGCTGCCGCTCGGCCCGGCGGCGCTCGCGCGCGAGCAGGCGTTGCGTCGTTGCATCGTCCATGTCGGCGGTATAACTCACATGCGAGTCGAGCCGTTGCAAGCGCGACCCGGCGTCGACGCGGTGTCTGCTATCATGGCAGGTATGACGACGCCGCATTTGCAGCTCACGTGAGAGCTCTCGGCCGATGATCGAAGCGCGCAGCCTCATCGCCCGAATCCGGCTGGCGACAGGGATGATCCTGTTCGCCTTCATCTTGACGCACTTCCTCAACCATGCGCTCGGGCTGATCTCGCTGGCCGCCATGGAAGCCGGCCGCGGGCCGTTTCTCGGGCTCTGGCGAGGCCCGATCGGGACCGTCGTCCTCTATGTCGCGCTGTTCACGCATCTGGGGCTGGCATTCTGGTCGATCTACCGGCGACGCAGCCTGCGCATGCCGGCCTGGGAAGCGACGCAGTTGATCGTCGGCCTCCTGATTCCGCCGCTATTGGCCATTCACATTATCGGGACCCGGCTTGCCCACGAGCTCTACGGCACCGCCGACACCTATACCTACGAACTGCTGGTGATCTGGGTGTTCCAGCCCGGGAGCGGCATCCAGCAGGCGACTGTCCTCGTCGTCGCCTGGCTGCATGGCTGCATCGGGCTGCATTTCTGGCTGCGACTGCGACCCTGGTATGCGCGCGCGATGCCGTACGCCTATGCGGGAGCCCTCCTGGTTCCGGTCCTCGGGCTGCTGGGATTTGTCGCCGGCGGCCGCGAGGTGGAGCGGCTGGCGGCCGACCCGGTCTGGCTGGAACAGGCCGGCCTGCGCATCGGGTTTCCCGACGAGGCCGGCCTCGGCGTCCTGTACGCAATCGAGCGGTGGTTCCTGATCGGCTTCGCAGCCGTGCTGTTCGGCACGCTGGCCGCGCGCGGCACGCGCCGTTGGCTGAGTCGGCGCCGTGCCATCGCCATCACCTATCCGGGCGGCGAACGGGCTGACGTCCAGCCCGGGACGACGATCCTCGAGGCGAGCCGGATCGCCGGCATCCCCCACGCCTCGGTGTGCGGCGGCCGCGGCCGTTGCTCGACCTGCCGCGTGCGCATCTCCGACGGATTGGGGCGGCTGGCGCCTCCCGGCGACCAGGAGCGCAAGGTACTCGACCGCGTGGGCGCCCCGCCCAACGTCCGGCTGGCCTGCCAGACGCGCCCCCTGGGCGACGTGGCGGTGGTGCCGATCCTGCCGCCGACAGCCAGCGTGCGGGATGCGCAACCGCGGCCCGGCTATCTCCAGGGACACGAAGAGGAGATCGCGGTCCTCTTCGCCGACCTGCGCGCGTTCACGCAGCTGGCCGAGCACAAGCTCCCCTATGATCTGGTCTTCCTGCTGAATCGCTATTTCCGGGCCATGGGAACGGCCGTCGAGGCGAGCGGCGGCCAGCTCGACAAGTTCATCGGCGACGGCGTGATGGCCCTGTTCGGCGTCGGCGGCCGGCCCGCCGAAGGCTGTCGGCGGGCATTGGCGGCGGCGCGGGCGATGTCGGAGAGCCTGAGCGCGCTCAACCAGAGCCTCAGCCATGACATCGCCGAACCCCTGCGGATCGGCATCGGCATCCACGCAGGACCGGCCATCGTCGGCGAGATGGGCCATGGCCGCGCCACCTCGATCACCGCCGTCGGCGACACCGTCAACACGGCCAGCCGCCTCGAGGCCCTGACCAAGGAGTACGGATGCCAGTTGGTCTTCTCGGAGACGGTTGCCGCCCATGCCGGGCTTGACGTCGCCCAGCTCGAGCGCCACGACATCGCGATCCGCGGGCGAGTCGAGCCGCTGGCGATCCATGTCGTCGCCGACGCGCGCGACTTGCCGGGCGAGTTTTCCGGCGGACGCGGCGCCGACGGCGGGCACGCCGGCCCGGCATCGGCAGACATGGTCAACTCAACAGCAGAGGCGAGGCCGATCTCGTGAATGACGATCCCCGGAGGGCGCCGGCGAGCACCGGCGGCAAATATGCGGAGTGGGTCTCGCTGCTGCGCGAGGATTCCGCGTATCTGCGGACTGCTGCCGCCCCCGCCTACTGGACGCTCGCGCCCTATTATGTCGGGCAGTATACGGAGTGCGCCTGCTCCCTCGCCTCGGCGGTCATGGTGGTGAACGCGGCCCGCGCCGGCCATGCGCGCAGCGCCGGCGCGAAGCTGGTCACGCAGCAGGGTCTGCTGGACAGGCTCGACAGCGCGGAATGGCGAACCGGCGTCGGACAGGACGACGGCAAAGGCGTCGGCCTCCTGCGCCTGGCGAAGCTGCTGACAGGCAGCCTGACGGCCGCCGGCGCCGGGCCGGCGGAGATCGAGGCGGTTCCCCTTCCGCAGGGAACCGCCGATGACCTCGCGCGCCTCCGGCAGGTGCTGGTCGAGGGAGAAACTATTCCCGGACTGCTGGTGATCGCGAACTTCTACATGGCCGCGGTGATCGGCGAGGGAGACTACGGCCATTTTTCGCCGATCGGCGCGTTCGACCCCCACCGCGACCGCGTACTGATCCTGGATGTCTACCGGGTGGAGCTCGAGCCTTACTGGGTGCCGCTGCGCCGCCTGTTCGAGGGCATGGCCACCGTCAGCCAAACGGATGGCGAGGCGCGGGGGTATCTGACGATACGGCTCTCCGAGCGGCGATAGCCGGCCGGCCTCAGCTGTTGTTGGCCTTGTAGTCGGCGATCGCCTCCTCCAGCTCCTCCTGCTCCTCGCAGCCGTTGCAGGCCTCGGTCAGGACCTTCAACCGCTCCTCGGCCTTCGGCAGGTCCTTCATCTGCAGATAGAGCTCGCCGAGATACTCGTTGGCGCCGATATGGTCGGCGTCGATGGCCAGCGCCTTCTGGTAGTATTCGAGAGCCTCATCAAAATCACCCAGCTTGCGGCTGCAATAGCCCATCAGGTTGAGCGCATCGGCATTGCTCGAGTTCTTCGCCAGGACCTTCTCGAGGATCGGCATGGCGCCCCGATAGTCCTCGGCCTCGACTCTCGCTTTTGCGTCGGCGTAGAGCGCCGACTCGCTGTTCGAGCTAGATGTGTTGGACTTGCCGCCGCTCGATCCGCCGCTGCTCGAGCTGCCGCCACCGCCGGCCGCCCAGCCGAGATCGACGGGCAACGCCAGAGGTAGCCCCAGCGCCAGCGCGCCCGCCATGAGCAAACCGTGGGAATATCGCATGCTCTGCCTCCTTCTGTCGCCGGCATCGGGCGGATCGTGTCGCGCCCCATGAACATGCCGGTGGGACCGAATATTCCCCCCGAAACGTGACCGCCATCATATCACCCGTCATACAGTCCGCGACGACCCTCCCAGCGGGCAAGCCCGCCAGCCGGCCTCGCCTCCGCAAGCCCCTATCGCCAAGCGGCGGCGCTCCCGTTCCCCTTGATCTCACGGCGAAAACATATGACAGACCAGGGGTGGACCGTTAGTCTCGCGCGCCATGCTAAGCCGCCGTGCCGACATTCGTCCCGGACCGGGATGGGGGCGATTCATCCTGATTGCCTGTCTGCTTCTCGTCGCCCCGCTGCCGCGCGCCGCGGCGCAGGCGCCGGCGAGCCAGCCCTCGGCCGTCTCCGAGCAGGATATCGATGCACTGGTCACGACCCTGCAGGATCCGGCGGCTCGCGAGAAGCTGATCCAGCAATTGCAGGCGCTGAAGGCGGCGCAGGCGGCAGAGCCCCACGCCATCGAGCCGGAGAGCATCGGCGCCGTCATCCTGTCGTCGCTGTCCGAACGGGTTCGACAGATCAGCGACGCCCTGGTCACGACGGCGACCGCCGTCCTCGACCTGCCGCGGCTGATCAGCTGGACGGCCGCCCAACTGGCCGATCCGACGGTCCGTGCCCGCTGGCTCGAGGTGCTGCTGAAAATCAGTTTCATCTTGGCCGCGGCCCTGGCCGCCGACTGGTTCGTCGCGCGCCTGCTCCGGCGCCCGCTGCATCTGCTGGAAAGCCGTTCGGTCGCCAGCTTCTGGATGCGCATCCCGATCGAGCTTGCGCGCCTTCTGCTGGAGCTGCTGCCGATCGCCGTGTTCATTACGGTCGTCTATGGCGTGCTGCCGGCGACGAAGCCGAGTGAGGTGACCCGGCTGGTCGCGCTCACCATCATCAACGCCTATGTCGCCACACGCGTCATCGGTGCAGTGGCGCGCGCGGTCTTCTCGCCCAAGGCGGCGGAATTGCGCTTGATTCCGGTCAGCGACGAAACGGCGAACTATATCGTCATATGGCTGCGGCGGCTGACCGTCGTCGCGGCTTACGGCTACTTCCTGACCGAAGCGGCGCTGCTCCTCGGCTTGCCGCTCCACGTCTATGACCTGCTGCTGCGCACCGTGGGGCTGGTCGTGGTCGCCATGCTGGCGATCCTCATCCTGCAGAATCGCGCCACCGTCAGGGGCTGGCTCGTCGGCGAGGGCGGGACCGGTGTCTGGTCGGCGCTGCGCCAGCGCATCGCCGAGGTGTGGCATTTCCTGGCGATCGCCTATGTCTTCGCCATCTATGTCGTGTGGATCCTCGACATCACCGGCGGCTTCCGCTTCCTGTTCCGCGCCACGATCCTCACCATCGTCATAATCGCGCTGGCGCGCCTCGTCACCACCGCCTTGCGCCGCCTGGTGGCCCGGGGATTCGCCTTGAGCCACGAGCTCAAGCTCCGCTTCCCGGGCCTCGAAACGCGGGTGAACCGGTATCTGCCCTTCCTCGAGGCGGTTCTGCACGGCGCGGTCTATCTCTTCTTCGCGCTCGCGCTGCTGGAGGTCTGGGGCCTGCATGCCTTCGCCTGGCTGACCAGCGATTTCGGGCGGCGCGTCTTCGGCAGCCTGGTGACGATCGTCGTCATTCTGTTCGCCGCCATGGTCCTGTCGGAAATCGTCAACGAGCTCATCGAGCGCTATATCCGGCGCCGCCAGGGCCAATGGCAGGATGCCGAACGGCACGCCCGCCTGCAGACGCTGCTGCCGCTGCTGCGCAACGCGTTCCGCGTGCTGCTGGTCGTGATGGTCGCGCTCATCGTGCTGTCGGAGCTCGGCCTCAACATCGCGCCGCTGCTGGCCGGCGCCGGCGTGGCCGGGCTCGCCATCGGCTTCGGGGCGCAGACGCTGGTGAAGGACGTCATCACCGGCATCTTCATCCTCGCCGAGGACACCATCGCCATCGGCGACGTCATCGACCTCGACGGCCGTTCCGGCGTGGTCGAGGCGATGACGATCCGGACCATCCGACTGCGCGATGTCGCTGGCGCCGTCCATACGATTCCGTTCAGCTCCGTCGCGACAATCAAGAACATGACGAAAGACTTCGCCTACGCCGTGTTCGACATCGGGGTCAGCTATCGCGAAGACATCGATCGGGTCATGTCCGTCGTACGAGAAATCGGGGCCGGTCTGCAATCCGATCCGCTGTTTCAGCGCTCAATCCTGGAGCCGATCGACGTCCAGGGTGTCAACCAACTCGACGAGTCTTCGGTCAAGATCCGGGCGCGGATCAAGACTCGCCCGATGCGGCAATGGGATGTCGCTCGCGAGTTCAATCGGCGTCTGAAGCAGGTGTTCGACGAAAAAGGGATCGAAATTCCGTTCCCGGAGCGTACGGTCCATCACCGCTGGGAGCATGCGCCGCCAGGCGCCAGCACGCTGCCGGTCGGGCAGCTCGCCACCGACTGATGTCACCCCCTGCCCCACACACGCCGCGCCACGCGCCATCGGTCACGGCATCAGAATGCACATGACCCAGCCGCTCCCGCCTGCCCCGCGCGCATTCGGCGCCGTCAACTGGCTCGGCCTGTGGACGCTCTACGCCAAGGAGGTGCGGCGGTTCGTCAAGGTGGCGACGCAGACGCTGCTGGCGCCGCTGGTCACCACCTTGCTCTATCTCGCCATCTTCGTGCTGGCGATCGGCGACGCGGTCCACCGGATCGGCGACGTGCCGTTCGAGGCGTTCCTGGCGCCGGGCCTGATCATGATGGCGATCGTGCAGAACGCCTTCGCCAACACCTCGTCGTCGATCATGATCGCGAAGATCCAAGGCAACATCGTCGATGCCCTGATGCCGCCGCTGTCGCCGGGAGAGCTGACCTGCGGCTTCGCCCTCGGCGGCATGACCCGCGGTCTCGCCGTTGCCATCGTCATGTGGCTGGCCATGATGGCCGTGACGCCCGCCGCCATCCACGACGCCTTCTTCGTCCTATTCCACGCCGTCGCGGCGTCGCTGATGCTCTCGCTCCTCGGCCTCATCGGCGGCATCTGGTCCGAGAAGTTCGACCATATGGCGGCAGTGACCAATTTCATCATCACGCCCTTCGCCTTCCTGTCGGGGACCTTCTACTCCATCCAGAGCCTGCCGGGATTCTGGCAGGGAGTCGCTCATCTGAATCCGTTCTTCTACATGATCGACGGCTTCCGCTACGGCTTCACCGGCCACGCCGACGGGTCGCTTTCCGCCGGACTCGCGGTGCTGACGATCGTCAACGCGCTGCTATGGGCGCTGGCTTACTGGATGTTCGCCCGCGGCTACAGGCTGAAGGCCTGATCCGGCGGTCATGACGACGCGCGTTGCTCCCCGTCGCTTCGGAGCGGTGAATTGGCGCGGCCTGCTCTCCCTCATGGCCAAGGAGGTTCGCCGCGATTTGAAGGGGTATCTCTACAGCGTCCTCGGGCCGGTCGTCTCGAGCCTGCTGTTCCTCACCGTCTTCGCGCTGGCACGCGGCCCGTCCGGTCTCTATGTCGGCGATCTCACCTTGCTCCAGTTCCTGGCGCCCGGCCTGATCGTCTTCGCCGTCTGCGAGCGTGCCTTCGGGACGGCGTCGGAATCGCTGCTGTTCGACAAGATGGAAGGCATCCTGGCCGACACGCTGATGGCGCCGCTGACGCCGCTGGAGATCGCCGTCGGCTATGCCTGCAGCTCGGCCGCGATGGGCATCGTCACGGGAGCGGCCGTGGCCGTCCCGATGCTGCTCTTCGTCGACCTGCCGATCGAGTCATGGCCGCTGCTCCTGTTCTTCGCCGTCGGCGGCGCCCTCATGCACGGCCTGTTCGGCACGATCGTCGGGCTGTGGGCGGAGCGGTGGGACCACTATGCCGCGGCGCTGACCTTTCTGGTCATCCCGTTCGGATTCCTGTCGGGTACGTTCTATTCCATCGCCACGCTTCCGGCTGCCGGCGAGCAGGCGGCGCGCCTCAATCCCGTGTTCTACATCATCGACGGCTTCCGCGCCGGCAGCACCGGCCATGCCGACGGATCGGTGGCCACCGGCATCGCCGTCGTCATCCTCGTCGTCGCCGGCCTCGGCGCGATCACCTACCGCCTGTTCCGCATCGGCTACAAGATAAAGCCATGAGCGCATCCGGCGGCGAGATCGACATCGAGGCGGGACGACGCCTGTTCGCGCAGGAGTGCCGCTTCGTCGCCGGATGCGACCGCGACGGGGCGCTGCCGCCCGTCGGGCTGCCGGAGATCGCCTTCGCCGGCCGCTCGAACGTCGGCAAGTCGAGCCTCGTCAATGCGCTCACCGGGCGCACGACGCTTGCCCGGGTGTCGCACACGCCCGGCCGGACACAGCAGCTGAACTTCTATAACCTCGGCGGCCGGCTCGGGCTGGTGGACATGCCGGGCTTCGGCTTCGCCCGCGTCGCCAAGACGAAGATCAAGGACTGGACCGGGCTGATCGAACGCTACCTGCGCGGGCGGCCCAGCCTGCGCCGCGTCTGCCTGCTGATCGACGCGCGGCACGGCGCGATGGCGGTCGATCGCGGTTTCATGAAGCGCCTCGACCAGGCCGCCGTCTCCTACCAGGTCGTGCTGACGAAGGCCGACAAGGTGAAGCCGCCGGAGCTCGCGCGCCGGCTTGCCGGCCTCGGCGCGGAGCTGGCGCAGCATACGGCCGCGCATCCGCACGTCATCACGACCAGCGCCCATTCCGGCGCCGGGATTCCCGAGCTGCGGGCCGCGTTGGCGACGCTGGCAGTACCCCCCCGATTCGACTAGATTGCGCCCGCCTCCACCCCAGATCGAGCAATGACGCAGATCGACTATACAGAGACCAAGCACTGGCTCCGCACCGCCCGGACGCTGACCGAGGCCTTGCCCTACATGCGGCGCTACGCCGGCAAGACCTTCGTCATCAAGTATGGCGGGCATGCCATGGTGAACAAGGAGCTGGCCGGCGTGTTCGCGCAGGACATCGTCCTGCTGCGCCAGGTGGGCGTGAATCCGATCGTCGTCCATGGCGGCGGGCCGCAGATCAACCAGATGCTCGACCGGCTGCAGATCAAAAGCCGGTTCATCGACGGCCTGCGCGTCACCGATGCGGCGACGATGGAGGTGGTGGAGATGGTGTTGGCCGGCAGCACCAACAAGCACATCGTGAGCGCCATCAACGCCGCCGGCGGCAAGGCGGTCGGCCTGTCCGGACGCGACGCCAACCTGCTCGTCGCGACGAAGCAGGTCCTGACGAAGAACGGGCAAGAGATCGATCTGGGCTTCGTCGGCGATCCCAAGACCGTCGATCCGCATGTGCTGAAGACGCTGGCCCAGGGCGGGATGATCCCGGTGATCGCGCCCGTCAGCGCCGGCGAAGGGGGCGAGACCTACAACATCAACGCCGACACGGCCGCCGGCGCCATCGCCGCCGCCGTCGGCGCGGCGCGCCTGCTGCTGCTGACCGACGTCAGCGGAGTCCTCGACAAGGAGGGCAAGCTGCTGGAGAACCTCACGGTGTCGCAGGTCCGCAGCCTGATGACGGACGGCACGATCTCCGGCGGGATGATCCCCAAGCTCGAAACCTGCATCGAGGCGGTCGAGGGCGGCGTCGAAGGCGCCGTCATCCTCGACGGCCGCGTGCCGCATTCCCTCCTGCTCGAAGTCTTCACCGAGCGCGGCGTCGGCACCTTTGTCAGCCGCGGCTAACCACTCCATGAATGGCAAGGCCGCGACTTTGCAGCAGGCGGAGACCTGGATCTTCGATCTCGACAACACGCTCTATCCGGCCTCCTGCAACCTGTTCGCGCAGGTCGACGAACATATCGGTGCGTTCATCGCCCGGTTTCTCAGAATCGATCCCGTCGAGGCCTATCGCATCCAGAAGCAGTATTTCCACGATTATGGCACGAGCCTGCGCGGCCTGATGCTGCATCATCAGGTCGATCCGCAGAGCTTCCTCGACTTCGTCCACGCCATCGACGTGACGCCCGTGCCGCCCAGTCCGGATCTCGATCAGGCGCTCGGCCGACTGCCCGGCCGCAAGATCGTGTTCACGAACGGATCGGCGAAGCATGCGGAGAACGTGCTGGCGCGGCTCGGCGTCGGACACCGGTTCGCCGCGATCTTCGATATCGTGGCCGCCGACTACTTCCCGAAGCCGGAGCCGTTCGTCTACGACATCCTGGTGCGCCGGCACTGGATCGACCCGAAGCGCGCGGTGATGGTCGAGGACCTGGCCAAGAACCTGCTTCCGGCGCATCAGATGGGCATGACCACCGTCCTCGTCCGCACCGAGGCGGAGTGGGCGCAGGACGGCGTCGCAGGAGAGCATGTCCATCACGTAACCGACGATCTCGTCGCATGGCTGGGCCGGATAGCGGGCATGCCGTCGGCCTCGGCTCCGCGCCAAGTCACTGACGCCGCCCTGGCAGAGGCGCCGCCGCGCCGCTGACATTGACACCTTCCGACCCCTGCCCCATGTTCCCGTCGACGCAGGGCTTCGGCGACCGGAACATCCAATGACGACCGAGCAGCTGCAGGCGGCGATCGATGCCGCCTGGGAGACGCGCGACACGATCAACAGCTCGACGACCGGCGAGATACGTACGGCCGTCGACGGCGCGCTCGATCTGCTCGACAAGGGGGAACTGCGGGTCGCCGAGAAGCGCAACGGCCAGTGGCAGACCAACCAGTGGCTGAAGAAGGCGGTGCTGCTCTCCTTCCGACTCGCCGACTCCGTCGTGATCCCCGGCGGCGGCAAGTTCGACGGGGCGGGCGAAGCCGCCTGGTACGACAAGGTGCCGTCCAAGTTCGCCGGCTGGGGTGCGAATCGCTTCAAGGCTGCCGGTTTCCGCGCCGTGCCCAACTGCGTCGTCCGGCGATCCGCCCATATCGCCCCGGGCGTGATTCTCATGCCGTGCTTCGTCAATGTCGGGGCCCGCGTCGACAGCGGCACCATGATCGATACCTGGGCGACCGTCGGCTCGTGCGCCCAGATCGGCAAGAACTGCCATATCTCCGGTGGCGCCGGCATCGGCGGCGTGCTGGAACCGTTGCAGGCCGGTCCGGTGGTCATCGAGGACAACTGCTTCATCGGCGCCCGCGCCGAAGTGGCCGAGGGCGTGGTCGTCGAAGAGGGATCCGTGCTGTCCATGGGAGTCTATCTCGGCGCCTCGACCAAGATCGTCGACCGCGCCACCAGCGAGGTGCACTACGGCCGCGTCCCCGCCTACTCGGTTGTCGTCTCCGGGACGCTCCCGGGCAAGCCGCTGCCGGACGGCAGTCCGGGGCCGGGACTCTATTGCGCCGTCATCGTCAAGCGCGTCGACGAGAAGACCCGGGCCAAGACGTCGATCAACGAGCTGCTGCGGGATTGAGCGGCCGGGCATTTCCGTGAGCGCCGCGATCGACCCGATCGAACTTGCCCGTGATCTGATTCGCTGTCCCAGCGTGACGCCGGCGGACGCAGGCGCGCTCGACCTGCTCCAGCGGACGCTGGAGCAGGTCGGCTTCGTTTGTCACCGTCTGACATTCTCGGCACCCGGCACCGTGGCGGTGGACAATCTCTATGCCCGGGCCGGCCGCGCCGCCGGCCCCAATTTCTGCTTTGCCGGCCATGCCGACGTGGTTCCGGTCGGCGACCGCGCGGCCTGGTCGGCCGACCCCTTCGGCGCCGAGATCCGCGACGGCCGGCTCTTCGGCCGCGGGGCCGCCGACATGAAGGGCGCCATCGCCGCCTTCGTCGCCGCGGCGGCCGGGTTCATCGCACGCCGCGAGGGCGATCTTCCGGGCGCCATCAGCCTGCTGATCACGGGCGACGAGGAGGGACCCGCGGTCAACGGAACGAAACCGGTGCTCGAATGGCTTCACGCCCGCGGCGAGCGGTTGGACGCCTGCCTCGTCGGCGAGCCGACCAACCCGACGCGGCTGGGCGACATGATCAAGATCGGACGACGCGGCAGCCTGACCGGCCATCTGACGGTGCATGGCGTGCAGGGACACACCGCCTACCCGCATCTGGCCGACAATCCCATCCATCGGCTGATCAGGATGTTGACGCGCATCACGGAAACGCCGCTCGACGAGGGAACCGCTCATTTCCAGGCCTCGACGCTGCAGATATCCACCGTCGACGTCGGCAACCCCGCAAGCAACGTCATTCCGGCCGTGGCGCGGGCGAGCTTCAACATCCGCTTCAACGATCGCCACAGCGGCCGAAGCCTCGAGCAGCGGCTGCGCCGCGACTTCGACGCCGTCGGCGGCACGTACGACCTCGCGATCTCCGTCAGCGGGGAATCCTTCCTCACGCCGCCGGGTCCGCTGTCGGACCTGATTGCCCGCGCGGTCGAGCAGGTGACCGGACGGACGCCCGAGTTGAGTACGACGGGCGGCACCTCGGACGCACGATTCATCAAGGACTATTGCCCTGTGGCCGAGTTCGGGCTCGCCGGTGCGTCAATGCACAAGGTGGACGAGCATGTCCCGCTCGCGGACATCCGGGCGCTGACCGAAACCTACGCGGCGGTGCTCGACGGCTACTTCGCCGACCGTCCCGCCGGCTGATGCCGACACTCACGGAAATCAACTACGCGGTCCAGGGCCTCTGGCGCCTCGTGCATCTGGACGAGCGCGGCCTCGAGTATTTCGACCGCTCCCTCAGCGGATTCTGGCGCTCCTTCCAGGTCGCCTTCCTGGTCGCGCCGGCGGAGGCGCTGCTCTTTACGACTATCATCCAGTACGTGCCGCTGGGGTCGAGCTGGTCGCGGATCCTCCTCATCGAAATCCTGAAATACATCGTGGCCTGGTTCATCTATCCGGTCGCGAGCTTCGAGCTCTGCCGCTGGCTGCAGCGCTCCGAGGCGTATGTGGGATACATCGTCGTCTACAACTGGTCGGCCATCATCGGCTATGGCGTGCTGCTGCTCGCCTACGGCCCGCTGATGCTGGGATGGGCGTCGCTGGAGCAGGCCATCGTCTTCGGCTCGCTGGCCCGCCTTCTCTGGTATGCGTATCTCTGGTTCCTGGCGCGCAGAGCCCTCAACGTCGACGGACTGATGGCCGGCGGATTCATTCTGCTCGACTTTCTGTTGAGTCGGATACTGGACGCCATCACCTATCGGATGATGCTCTGAGCTGCTCGGCCGGCATCTTGCCCTGCCGTCAATACAGGACGCCCGTCAGATACAGGCCCTCGGCCGGGGCGGTCGGCCCGGCGGCCGACCGATCGCGCGCGGCGAGGGCCTGCGCCAAATCGTCCTTCGTCCACTTGCCTTCGCCGACCAGTTTCAGCGTGCCGACCATGTTGCGCACCTGATGGTGCAGGAACGACCGTGCCCGCGCGGCAATGTGGATCTCCTCGCCTCGGCGGCTCACCTCGAGGGCATCGAGCGTCTTCATCGGCGAGGCGGCCTGGCACAACGCGGCGCGGAAGCTGGTGAAGTCGTGATGCCCGACGAGCAGCTGCGCCGCCGCGTGCATGGCCGCGGCGTCGAGCGGCGTTCCGACCAGCCAGGCGCGGTGACGGTCGAGCGCGAGCGGCGCGCGCCGGTTGACGATGCGGTAGAGATAGAGCCGGGCCGTCGCCGAGAAGCGGGCGTGAAAATCCGCCGCCGCGATCTCCGCCGTCAGCACCGAGATCGGCGCCGGCTTCAGATGAAAATTGACGGCGTCGCGCACCTGATCGGCCTTGGTCTGGCGTGCGAGATCGACATGCACCACCTGTCCGCGGGCATGCACGCCCGCATCGGTGCGGCCCGCCGCGTAAGCATCGACGGTCTCGCCGCAGAACTTGAGGATCGCCTCCTCGAGCGCCTGCTGCACGGAGGGACCGTTGTCCTGCCGCTGCCAGCCGACGAAGCCGCTGCCGTCATATTCGAGGGTCAGCTTGAACCGCGTCATCCCGGCTGCTCCGCCGGCAGCGGCAGCAGCGTCCCGCGCGGCAGCCGGTAGCCGCGGAGGAAGTCGGCGGCTGGCAGGGGCGCCTTGCCGGGCCGCTGGATGCGCGTGACGCGCAACGCCTCGCGGCCGCAGGCGACGGTCAGGCGATCGTCGAGGACGACGCCCGGCGCCACCTCGAACGTCTCGCTCACGCGCTCGGCCGCCAGCACCCGCAGGCGATCGCCGTCCTGGGCGAACCATGCCCCCGGCCGCGGGCTGAGCGCGCGCACCTGCCGCATCAGATCGAGGGCGGGCCGGCGCCAATCCAGACGCTCGTCGTCGCGAGTCAGCTTGGCGGCATAGGTCGCTCCATCGGCAGGCTGGGGACGCACCACCGCCTGCCCCGCCGCCAGTTCATCAAGCGCGCGCAGGACCAGGCGGGCCCCCGCCGCGGCCAGCCTGTCGTGTAATGTGCCGAAGTTATCCTCGGGCCTGATCGGCAGCCGCTCCTGCAGCAGCATCGGCCCCGTATCCAGGCCCTCGTCCATCTGCATGATGGTGATGCCTGTCTCGGCGTCTCCCGCCATGAGAGCGCGCTGGATCGGCGCCGCGCCGCGCCAGCGCGGCAGCAGCGAGGCATGGATATTGAGGCAGCCGAGACGCGGCGCCGCCAGGATCGCCTTCGGCAGCAACAGCCCGTAAGCGACGACGACAGCCGCATCGATCCGAAGGGATGCGAAGACCGCCTGCTCCTCGGGAGTCTTCAGCGTCGTCGGTGTGTGGACCGGGAGGCCGCGGGCGACCGCGGCCGCCTGGACCGGCGACGGCCGCGGCTGCTGGCCGCGACCGGCTTCACGCGACGGCTGCGCATAGACGGCCGCCAGCTGATGCCCGGCCTCGGTCAAGGCGAGGAGCGCTGGGACGGCAAAATCGGGCGTGCCCATGAAGGCCAAGCGGAGGCGGGACATCACAACCTCGGGCGGCGAGGGGACCAGCTTAGTACGGCTGGAGCCTGGCCGCGATACGCCGTCGCGTCGGCTACAGCGCGCGCGCGCGATCCGGCTCGAAGATTCCCGCGCGCTTCGCCTTGAGGAGCTTGCGCAGGATCATGTTGCGCTTGAGCGCGGAGATGTGGTCGACGAACAGGATGCCGTCGAGATGATCCATCTCGTGCTGCACGCAGGTGGCAAGCAGGCCATCGGCCTCGAGCTCGCGGATCTCGTTCTCATGGTCGAGATAGCGAACGCGCACCGCCTTGGGCCGGACGACGTCGGCATAGTGCTCCGGCAGCGAGAGACATCCCTCGTTGTAGGTGTTGTCCTCGTCGGAGGCCCAGACGATCTCAGGATTGGCCATGCGGTAGGGCTGCGGCGGCTCCCCCTTGGCGGCGGCGTCGACGACGATGACGCGCTTGGCGACGCCGACCTGCGGCGCGGCGAGGCCGACGCCGGGCGCCGCATACATGGTTTCCAGCATGTCATCCATGAGCTTGCGGACCGAGGCGTCGACCTTGTCCACGGGCGCGCACTTGATCTTCAGGCGCGGATCGGGTGCGACGATGATGTCCAGCTTGGCCATGGTCCCACGCGTCAACCGGGTGGCGTCTAGGTATGGCGTCGCCCCTGGGCCGTCAAGCCGGGCACCCGCCTGGCCGGCAGGGTGTTTCACCGCTGTTCCGCCGCCCCGCGAATCGGTCTAAGAAGGACCGTTGTCCTTCGGAGGAACCGGTTGATCGATCCGCGCCTGCTTTCCGATCCCATCTTTCTGGGCGGCCTTGCGGTGGCGGCGGCGCTGCTGGTTCTGGCGATCGTCCTGGTCCTGCGCCGCCCGCGCCTGGAGTCGGTGACCGCACCGATGGCACAGGCCGTGGCCGAACTGCAAGGCCGGCTGGCGCAGATGTCGGAGAGCCAGGCCGCCGCGCAGGCCGTCCTCGCCGAGCGCCTGCAGACCCAGGAACGGGTGCTGAGCCGCAACCTCGAGGACCGGCTGGCCGATCTGGGCCGGCGCGTCGGCGACCGCCTGCAGGAGCATTCCACGCAGGCCGGCAAGTCGCTCACCGACCTGCGCGAGCGGCTGGCCGTCATCGATGCGGCGCAGAAGACCATCACCGAGCTTTCGTCCCAGGTCGTCGGGCTGCAGGACATCCTCGCCAACAAGCAGGCGCGCGGCGCCTTCGGCGAGATCCAGATGCAGGACCTGGTCCGCGGCACCCTGCCGCCCTCCGCCTACGCCTTCCAAGCCACGCTCAACGGCGGGACGCGGGTGGACTGCCTGCTGCTGCTGCCCAATCCGCCGGGGCCGATCGCGCTCGATGCCAAGTTCCCGCTCGAGAGCTATCGCGCCATGCGCGAAGCGCGCGACGAGGCCGCGCTGGCGCAGGCGCGCCGGCAATTCACCACCGCCCTGCGAACGCATGTCCGGTCGATCGCGGAGAAGTACATCGTCGCCGGCGAGACCGCCGAGTCGGCCCTGATGTTCCTGCCGAGCGAGGCGGTCTATGCGGAGCTGCATGCCAGCTTCCCGGCCCTGGTCGAGGAATCCTTCCGCGCGCGCGTCTGGATCGTCTCGCCGACGACGCTGATGGCGACCCTGACCACCGTGCGCGCCGTGCTCAAGGACGTGCGGCTGCGCGAGCAGGCGCACCTGATCCAGGCGGAGCTGCGACGGCTGCTGGACGACGTCCTTCGGCTGGACGAGCGCGCCGGCAAGCTGCAGCGCCATTTCGAGCAGGCGGCCGAGGACGTCCGCCAGGTCCGCATCTCCACGGAGAAGGTCGGCAAGCGGGCCGAGCGGATCGAGGAACTGCAGATCGGCGATGTCGGCAGCGCGGGGTCGATCGAGGGCGGATCTGCGGTCGTGCTACCGGAAACACGGGTCATCCAGTAGATAACTGGCATCAAGTTATTTTATTGCTGAATTATTAATTTACAATAAGTTAATTTTAATTTCTACCGGGGGAAAGGGCAAGTCTATGGACGTCGTCTTGGGTGCATTTCTGTTCTTCGTCGTCTTGGCGGTGGTGTATGTCGTCCTCGCCGTCAAGCAGGTGCCGCAGGGGCGCGAATGGACGGTCGAACGGTTCGGCAAATACACGCGCACGCTGGCGCCGGGCCTGCATTTCATCATGCCGGTGTTCGACCGCATCGGCGCCAAGATGAACATGATGGAGCAGGTGCTGGACGTGCCGACCCAGGAGGTCATCACCAAAGACAACGCCATGGTCAGCGTCGACGGCGTCGTCTTCTATCAAGTGCTCGATGCCGCCAAGGCGGCCTATGAGGTGAACGACCTGGAGCTCGCCATCCTCAACCTGACGATGACCAACATCCGCACGGTGATGGGCTCCATGGATCTCGACGAGCTGCTGTCGCAGCGCGACAAGATCAACCACCAGCTGCTCCAGGTGGTCGACGACGCGACCCAGCCCTGGGGCATCAAGGTCACGCGCATCGAGATCAAGGACATCGCCCCGCCCAAGGACCTGGTCGATTCCATGGCCCGGCAGATGAAGGCCGAGCGCGACAAGCGCGCCAACATCCTGGATGCCGAGGGCTTCCGCCAGGCGGCCATCCTCAAGGCCGAGGGCGAGAAGCAGTCGGCGATCCTGGAGGCCGAGGGCCGGCGCGAGGCCGCCTTCCGCGACGCCGAGGCCCGCGAGCGCGCCGCCGAGGCCGAGGCGAAGGCGACGAGCATGGTCTCACAGGCGATCGCCACCGGCAACGTGCAGGCGGTCAACTACTTCGTCGCCCAGAGATACATCGAGGCGCTGCAGCAGGTCGCCGCGGCGCCGAACCAGAAGCTGATCCTGATGCCGCTCGAGGCCGGCGGCGTCATCGGCGCCATCGGCGGCATCGCCGAGCTGGCCAAGCAGGCGCTCGGCAACTCAAGCGGCCCCGGGCGATCGTAAGGGAGGAGACGGTCGATGGCCGAGTATTTCTCGACGCTGCAGTTCTGGCACTGGTGGGTGCTGGCCCTCATCCTCGTCATCATCGAGATGGTGGCGCCGGGCTTCTTCCTGCTGTGGATCGGGATCGCCGCCGGGATCACCGGCTTGGTGATGTTCATCCTGGGCGAGGCCATCGGCGTGACGCTGAGCTGGCAGGTGCAGTTCCTGGTCTTCGGTGCGCTGGCGCTCGCCTCCGTGGTCGCTGCCAAGTACTACATCCGCAGCAATCCGATCGAGACCGCGGACGCCACCTTGAATCGCCGCGGCGAGCAGTACATCGGCCGCGTGCTGAACCTCGACGAGGGCATCGTCAACGGCATCGGCAAGGTGCGGGTCGGCGACAGCGTGTGGCGGGCTCAAGGGCCGGACCTACCGGCCGGCGAGCGCGTCAAGGTCGTCGGCGTCGACGGCACGATGCTGAAGGTGGAGAAGGCGTAGGGCAGGGACATCGCCCTCGCCCCCATCCTCTCCCGTGGCGCGCATACCGCGTTGCACGACCATCCTGCGTCCTTCGACAGGCTCAGCGACTGTGTTGCGGGTCAAGCGGGTCGCCATGGGGTTCGATCGCGAAGGATGGCGTTGAGGATGGTGAGGAGCTTGCGCATGCAGGCGACTATGACGACCATCTTG
>JBFXDS010000004.1:0-444439 GCA_050180895.1 Dongiaceae bacterium | reverse complement strand
CGAACGCGCTCGTCCCATGAGCTATCAGTCCCTATCACGCTCGTCCTCGCTCTGCCCTGCCCTTCGCTCCAGACATTCATTCTCTCGAAATAGGCTCACACGCTCTGAGCTTGTCGAAGGACGCACGTCCGTCATCCCAGTCTCCTGCAAGCAATTGAGTCGACTCGCGAACTTGTGTGCATACCCTAGCGCTTTCGCGGGGGTGACAGTGGAGAGTCGGGCGGGACTACGGCCGGGCGGTGAGGCCGCCGTCGACGATGAGCTCGGTGCCGGTGATGTAGGACGCCTTGTCCGAGAGCAGGAAGAGGCAGGCGTCGGCGATGTCCTGCGGGCTGCCGACGCGGCCGAGCGGCACGGCGCCGGCGACCGCAGCCTTCTGCGCGGGGTTGTCGCGCCAGCGATCCTGCATCGGCGAATCGACGGGGCCGGGCAGGATGCAGTTGGAGCGGATGCCGTCGCGCGCGAACTGGATGGCGAGCGATTTCGACAGGGCGATCATGCCGGCCTTGGCCGCCTGATAGGCATCCTGCGGCTTGTCGTCGCCGCGCAGGCACTGGATCGAGGAGATGTGGACCATGGCGCCGCCGCCGGTCTGCTTCATGAAGGGCACGGCATGGCGCGCGGTGATGACCATCGATTTGAGGTCGATGTCCAGAACCTTGTCCCACAGATCGAGGTCGATCTCGACCAGAGACTTGTCGCGGCCGAACCACAGCACGCCGGCGGCATTGACCACATAGTCGAGCCGCCCCGTCTCGTGGAAGGCATGGGCGATGGCCTTGTAGATGAAGGTGTCGTCGGTGACGTCGCCGATCAGGTAGAGCGCGCGGTCGACCGGCAGGTCGGGCGGCCGCTCCGGCTTCAGATCGATCATGGTCACGCGCGCGCCGGCGGCCAGCAGGTCGCGGGCGATGGCGAGGCCCATGCCGCCGCCGGCGCCGGTGACGATCGCGGTCTTGTTGGTGAAGGGCATCGGGAGTTCTCAGCTGTCAGCTATCAGCCGTCAGCTTATCAGGCATCGATGTACCGCTTGCAATGACCATTTGCCAGTCTGCTTGCTGACGGCTGATAGCTGACAGCTGCCTATCCCCGCTCGAACATGCGGACGCGCTCGTAGTCGGTGACGCGGCGATCGAACTCCTGTTGCTCCCATTGGCCGGCGTGGATGTAGTGGTCGACCACGTCGTCGCCGAAGGCAGCGCGCAGGATCTTCGACTTGTCGAGCAGTGCCAGGGCGTCGCGCAAGGACTTCGGCACCTCCCGGACGTTCTTGCCCTCGTAGGCGTTGCCTTGGAAGGCGGGCTCCAGCGTCAGCTTGTTCTCGATGCCGTGGAGCCCGCAGGCCAGCGCGGCGGCGAAGGCGAGGTAGGGGTTGGCGTCGGCGCCGGGCACGCGGCATTCCGAGCGCATGCCCGGGCCCTCGCCGAGGATGCGGAACCCCGCCGTGCGGTTGTCGAACGACCATACCGCCTTCGTCGGCGCGAAGGTGCCGGCGGCGTAGCGCTTGTAGGAATTGATGTAGGGCGCGAAGAAATAGGTCGCCTCGCGCAGGCCGGCGATCTGTCCCGCCAGATAGTGGCAGAACAGCTTCGACATGCGGTTCGGCGCCGTCTTGTCGTAGAACAGCGGCCTGCCGCTCTTCCACAGCGACGAATGCAGGTGGAAGCTGTTGCCGGCCAGGCCGTGGTCGATCTTGGCCATGAAGGACACGGCCTTGCCCTGGAGATGCGCGATCTCCTTGGCGCCGTTCTTGTAGATGGCGATGCGGTCGGCCATCTCCACGGCCTCGGCATATTTGAGGTTGATCTCCTCCTGTCCCGGGCCCCATTCGCCCTTCGAGCATTCGACGGGCACGCCGGCGCCGTCCATGCCGTTGCGGATGGCGCGGATGAGCGGCTCCTCCTTGGTCGTCTGCAGGATGACGTAGTCTTCGATGTACCAGCCGCCATGTTTCATGTTCCTGTAGTCCTTGGCGCGCAGCGCCTCGTAGGACTCGTCGAACACGAATAGCTCCAGCTCCGCCGCCATCATCACGTCGAAGCCGAGCGTCTTCGCCCGCGTCACCTGCTTCTTCAGGATCTGTCGCGGCGAATGCGGAACGTCATGGCCGTGATGGTCGACGACGTCGCAGATGACGAGTGCGGTGCCCGGCAGCCAGGGAATTCGACGCAGAGTCCCGAGGTCCGGCTTCAGCGTGAAATCGCCGTAGCCGCGAGTCCAGGACGAGGCCTTGTAGCCGGGCACCGGCTCGATCTCCATGTCGATGGCCAGCAGGTAGTCGCAGGCATGCGCCTCCTTGGCCCCGCTCTCCAGGAAGAAATGCCCGGTGTAGCGCTTGCCCATGAGCCGGCCCTGCATGTCGACCATGCAGATGAGCACGGTGTCGATCTCGCCGGATTTGATCAGGCGCTTGAGGGTGTCGAGGTCGAGGGTGGCGGGCATGATCCGTCCGTTCCTGGTGGTCCTTCACGCACGGAAAGAGCGGACGCGTCCGCGTCCGCTCTCGCCGCGACGAATGCCGCCGTCATGCGGCCGGCGGTTCGGCTCAGCCGTAGCGGTAGGGCGGGCCGGCCTTCTCCATGGTCGCGCGGTAGTCCTTGAGGATCTGCACGACCTTGGCGCAGCGGGGACTCTTCTTCGCGATCTCGTCCCAGAACACGAGGGCGGCATCTTCGACGGTCTTCCACTCGTTCGCCGGAATGGATGTCAGCTCCAGCTTGCCGCCTTTGGTGCGGTAGTGCGCCTCGCCCCACCAGTACCAGTGCTGCCGGTAGTAGTGCGAGTTGTCGATCGACAGGCGGAACAGCGCCTTGAGGTGCTCGGGCACGGCGTTCCATTTGTCGGAGTTGACGAAGTAGGAGCCGGCCCAGGCGCCGGAGACCGGGTTCGTGAGGTAGTACTTGGTGACGTCGGCCCAGCCGACGGTATAGGTCTCGGTGATGCCGCACCAGGACACGCCGTCCAGCTCGCCCGTCTGGATCGCCACTTCCACGTCCTCGTAGGGCAGCGCCACCGGAACGACGCCGAACTGCTGCATGAACTGGCCGCCGGTCGGGAACATGTAGACCCGCAGCCCCTTGAGGTCCTCCAGCGACCGCAGCGGCTTGGTGGTCGCGAAATTGCAGGGATCCCAGGCGCCGGAGCTGAGCCAGGTGACGCCCTGCACCTCGCCGTAGGCTTCCTCCCAGATCTCCTTCAGCCCGTACCAGTGCCACAGGGCGGGCACGTCCAGCGAATAGCGGGAGGCGAAGGGGAAGTAGGCGGCGAAGATGGCCACGTCGACGGGCGCCGCGATCGAGTCGTCGTCGCTCTGCGCGGCGTCGATCGTCCCGGTCTGGACCGCCCGGAACAATTCGCCATGGGGCACGAGCTGGTCGGCATAGTAGAGATCGATGACCATCTCGCCGTTCGCCGCGGCATTGAACGCCTCGATCGACGGCTTGATGACATGCTCGCCCAGGGCCGATCCGGCATAGGTCTGCAGTCGCCAGCGGATGGGACTCTGGCCCTTCACATAGGGGGCGCCGAGCGTCGTGGCGGCCGCGGCCGATGCCGTGGCCACGCCTGCCTTCTTCAGAAACTCGCGTTTGTTCAGCTTGCCGGGTTCTTTCATTTCACCGTCTCCCTTTCTCGGTGCTGGATTGGCCCGACACGCCGTCGGGCGAAACCTTCCTGGTTGGCAGTCTAGCCTTTCCTTGGCTCTCTCCTCGTCGAGGCCGGATGGCCACCGTGCATCATCGCCGCTCGCCCGCCTCGCCGCAACCTCATCTGCCGTAGTACCAGTCGGGCAGCCAGGTGGCGATCTCGGGGAAGACCATGAGAATGACCATGGCCAGGGCCATGACGAGCACGAACGGCACGATCGAGCGGTAGATATCCCCCAGCGTGATCTCGGGCGGCGCCATCGCCCGCATGAGGAACAGGTTATAGCCGAACGGCGGGGTCATGTAGGCCATCTGGCAGGTGATCGTATAGAGAATGCCGTACCAGATCGGGCTGTAGCCGAGCGAGACGATCAAGGGGATGTAGAGCGGCGCGACGATGACGAGCATGGCCGTATCGTCGAGGAACATGCCCATGATGATGAAGGATATCAGCATCATCACGATGATCATCCAGGGATCGAGATGCCAGGTCTCGAGGAACAGCGTCCGGATCGCGTTCACCGCGCCGAGGCCGTCGAAGACGGCGCCGAAGCAGAGCGCCGCCAGGATGATCCACATGAACATGCAGCTGATCGAGAGCGTCTGGCGGATCGTCTCCTCCATGACCTTCCAGGTCAGCCTGCCCCGGAACAGAGCGGCCAGCGTGGCGGCCGTCGCGCCCACGGCGGAACTCTCGACCAGGCTGGTGTAGCCCATGATGAACAGGCCGGTCATCGCGAAGAAGATCACCAGGGGAATGATGCCGGCGCTGAGCAGCCTGATCTTCTCGCCCCGGGTGATCTGCTGCCGCTCCTCCGGCGGCAGGGCCGGCCCGAGCTGCGGCTGGAAGTGGCAGCGGACCACGATGTAGAGGATGAACAGGCTGGCCATCATGAGGCCGGGGAAGACGCCCGCCAGCCAGAGCTGACCGACCGGCTGCCGGGCGATCATGCCGTAGAGGACGAGAACGACGCTGGGCGGAATCAGGATCCCCAGGGTGCTGCCGGCCTGGACCACGCCGGAGATCATCCGCTTGTCGTAGCCGCGGCGGAGCATCTCCGGCAGGGCGATGGTGGCGCCGATGGCCATGCCGGCCACGCTCAGCCCGTTCATGCAGGAAACCACCACCATCAGGCCGACCGTGCCGACGGCCAGCCCGCCGCGCAGCGGCCCCGCCCAGACATGGAACATCCGGTAGAGGTCGTTCGCGATGCCGGATTCGGACAGCATGTAGCCCATGTAGACGAACAGGGGCAGGGTGACGATCGCATACCAGTTCAGCAGCACGAAGCTGGCGTTGAACGGCATCTCCACGGCGCCCTCGCCCCACAGGAAGAGGGCGGAGGCCGCGGCCACGAAGCCGACCGCGCCGAAGATGCGCTGCCCCGTGACGAGCAGCAGCAGCATCCCGGCGAACATCAGCCCGGCGATAAGCTCGTAGCTCATTCGAGCGGCCTCCCGGTCGCCTTCGCCAAGTCCTTGAAGAACAGGGCGATCGCCTGGAGGAGCATCATGGCGATGCCGATGCACATGATGATCTTGATGGGCGCCAGGGGTGGTGCCCAGGAGGAATAGTTCTTCTGCCCGTACTCCAGCGCGTAGATCGTGCCGGAGATGCCGCCGATGAGGAGAACCACGAGGTAGAAGATGAGGAACAACACGGTCAGCGTGTCGGCGATGGCCTGTCCCCGCGGCGACCACCGGCTGTAGAACAGGTCCATCCGGACGTGCCCCTGGAGCTGCATGGAGTAGCCGCCCCCGAGCAGGTAGTAGGCGGCCAGGGCGAACTGCGCCATCTCCACGGCCCAGATGTAGGATACGCCGAAGAAGGCCCGGGAGCTGGACACGAACATCAGTCCGAGCATCATGGCGAGGACCAGATACATCGCGGCCCGGCCCACCACGCGGTTCACCGCCTCGACCCATCGTACGTATATTCTTATCGCCTTCGGCATAGTCCCCCTTCCCGCGACCTCGCGGCTCACGCCGTGGCAGTTGAAGCAGCACGCATTGTCGGGCGGCGATGTCCCGCCTTCACTCTCCCACAGGTCTTTTTTCTGGCCCCAAACAGCGCCGCGTCCCGGCATGGGACGCGACAGGCTGGATTGTGAGGCAGGATTCGCACGGTTGTAAAGGGCAGCGCCGGAATCGAGTCACGTGCGGACGCCCGCTTCAAACACGCGCGCCGAAACGCACCAACCCCAGCCGCGCCAGGAAGTAGAGCGTGATCAGGATCAGGAAGACGAGGGCGTTGACGATCGAGGCCAGGGCATAAAGCTCGGGCTCGATGCCATGCCGCAGGGTGCCCCAGGCGATGGTCGGCAAGGTGGGCACGGCGCCGAGGTTATAGAAGGAGATCTCCAGGTTGTTGAAAGCGAGAATGAAGCTCACGAGGAAGGCACCGAACGCCGCCGGCCAGATGTTGGGCAGCGCGATCTCCCAGAAGCAGCGCAGCGGGCGCGCGCCGAACACCATGGCCGCCTCGTCGAGCCGCCAGTCGTAGCGCACGAGCTGGGCCAGGATGACCAGGAACGCGAAGGAGATGCAGTAGGTGCCGTTGGCGAGGATCGCCGAGAGCAGGTTGCCGGGAAGGCCGAGCACGCTGCGGTTGAACATCAGGGAGGAGATGCCGATGAGGACGTGGGCGACGAACAGCGGCGAGAGATAGACGACGGCCATAAGGTGCCGCCACCGCACGGGATATTTGAGCAGGCCCATGCAGGCGATGCCGGCGAACAGCGTGGCGATCAGGCCGCTGCCGAGGCCGATCTTGATGGAGTTGAACAGCCCCTCGTGGAAGTCGCTCATGATCTCGAGGCGATCGTACCATTCGAGGGTGAATTCCGGCGGGAACGGCCAGACGCTGTTGTCCATGAACGACAGGTAGCCGATGTAGAAGATCGGGAAGTAGAGGAAGAGATAGAGCAGCAGCAGCATCGCCGTCTGCAGCGACACCGCCACCCTCTCGCCGGGATTGACCGCGGCCACCGCGCTAGGCCCCGGCGCCGGTGAAGCCGCTGCGGCGCAGGTCGACCGAGCGCCAGACGACGGCGATGAAGGCGATGGACGTCAGGAACAGCACGACGCCCATGGTCGAACCGAGCGCCCAGGTGCCGGTCGAGCCGAACTGGTTCTCGAGGATGTTGCCGTACATGGCGCCGTTGACGCCGCCGAGGAAGCGCGGCGTCTCCGTCGCCGCCAGCGTCGGCACGAACACCAGCACGATGCCGATGGCCGTGCCCATCCAGTTGAGCGGCCAGGTCACCTCGACGAAGGCGCGCCAGGGCCGCGCCCCGCAGACCTTTGCCACCTCCAGCAACTCGAAATTGAAGTTGAGCAGCGACAGGTAGATCGCCAGCACCATGAAGGGGATCCACAGATAGACGAGGCCGATGGCGCTGGCGACGTTCGAGTACATGAGCGCCTCGATCGGCTCCAGCCCGAAGGTGGTCAGCGCCATGTTGACGAGGCCGATGGGGCCGAGGATCTGCTGGATCGCGGTGACGCGCAGGATGACGCCGGTGAGGAACGGCGCCGAGGTCAGCAGCAGCAGGATCAGGCGGTAGGGTCCGCCATGCTTGGCGATGAGATAGGCGACGGGCCAGGCATAGACGAGGCAGACGAGCGAGACCGCGAGCGCCATGATGATCGAGCGCCAGAGGAAGGTGAGATAGGTCCGTTCGGTGACGATGGTGCGATAGTTGTCGACGTTCCAGTCGGGGATGAGCGTGTAGCTCTCGGTGCGCCAGAAGCTGAACACGATGATCGAGAGGAGGGGGATCAGCAGGAACAGCAGGATGAACAGGGCGCCCGGGACCATCATGATCGCGGCGCGGACGCGCGGATCGCGGCGCAGGCGGAGGATGCGATCGATCATCCGGGGAGACCGTCCGCCGCCAGGAACGCATCGCCCGCCTCCGGCGGCCAGCTGAGCGTGACCGGCTGATTCTTGCCGAGGCCGGCAAAATCCGATGGGCCGCTCGCGACCAGCTCGAGAGATTCACCGAGGCCGACGAGGTAGTCGGCATACTGGCCCTTGAAGATGGCGTCCCGCAGCGTGCCGTGCAGGACGTTGCGGATGCCGTCGGCGGGGGCGTGGCCCGCCGTCACCAGCATGCGCTCGCTCTTGACGAAATAGTCGACG
This sequence comes from Dongiaceae bacterium, assembly GCA_050180895.1. Lineage (GTDB taxonomy): Bacteria > Pseudomonadota > Alphaproteobacteria > Dongiales > Dongiaceae > JBGPEQ01. Next base: position 436,651 of record JBFXDS010000004.1, on the reverse strand, counting down.
GCGTCGCCGACGGCCGCGCCGGCGGGCGACGCGATCAGCAGTGGCACGCCGCTGCAGTCGAGCCGTGCGCGCGCGCCGTCGACGGATGCGATCCGCCCGCGCAGTCGGTTCGGCGCGCCGACGAAGGAGGCGACGAACGGCGTCGCCGGCTTGGCGTAGACCTCGAGCTTAGGCCCGACCTGCTCCAGGCGGCCGCGGTGCATGACCGCCATGCGGTCGCTCATGGTCAACGCTTCCTCCTGGTTGTGCGTGACGTAGACGAAGGGGATGCCGAGCTCGACCTGGAAGCGGCGGACCTCGACCTCCATCTCCTTGCGCAACTCGCGGTCGAGGTTGGCGAGCGGCTCGTCCAGCAGCAGCAGGGCCGGGCGGGCGACGAGGCCGCGGGCCAGGGCGACGCGCTGCTTCTGGCCGCCGGACAGCTGGTGCGGATAGCGCCCTTCCAGGCCTTCGAGATGCACCAGCTTGAGCACCCAGTCGAGATGCTCGCGTTGCTGCGCCCGCGTCTTGTTCTGCATCTTCAGGGGAAAGCAGATGTTTTCGGCGACCGTCTTGTGCGGGAACAGCAGGAAGTCCTGGAACACCATGCCGATCCCGCGCTCGTAGGGCGGCAGCCGCGTCACGTCACGGCCGGCGATGACGACGCATCCGCGGTCCGGCGTTTCCAACCCGGCGATGATGCGCAGCAGCGTCGTCTTGCCGGAGCCGCTCGGCCCCAGCAACGAGAAGAATTCTCCGGCGGCGACGGCGAGATCGACGCGGTCGACGGCGCGGATCGGGCCGAAGCTCTTCTCCACCCCGGCCAGTTCGAGAACCGAGCCTGTCATCGCCGCGCGCTCGCCCTCACCGGAGGGGCGGGATCGAGACCCGCCCTCCGAACGTCCGAACCTCGATCACCTCTGCGTCGCGGTCGGCTCAGCTCGCCTCGACCTCGGACCAGATGCGCTCCCACTTCTCGGGCGATGAGGGCGCATCGAATTGGAAGAGGCCCTTGATGGCGCTGGTCTGGTTCAGGAACAGCGTCTCGACGTAGCGCTCCTCCAGCAGGTCGCGCACGTCGACGGTCGGCGCCCAGCCGATGTCGGTGGCGACCGTCTTCATGTTCTCCTTGGCGAGGCGGAAGTCGATCCACTTGTGGGCGACCTCCAGCTTCTCGCTGTCGGTGACGCCGCTGGTGATGGCCCAAGTGTCGACCCAGCCGAGGCCGCCTTCCGTCGGCTTCAGCACGTGCTTCATGTTGAGGTCGGACTTGCCGTCGAGCTTGTCGAAATGGATGCGGCGATAGATGCCCGACCATTCCGGCGACGCCCACACGACCTGCGCGCGCAGCAGACGTTCAAGCGTGTCCTCGTCGTTCCAGCGGTTGACCAGCAGCCCCTTCTGCTTGATGAGCAGCGTCTTGCACTCTTCCAGCTCGGCGTCGGTGAGCACATAGGGGTTGAACGGCTTGCCGTCCGGCCGCTCCTTGTCCATGGTGCCCATCTGGTGGGCGGCGAGGATGCCGGCCAGCGCGATGTTCTCCTCGAAGCGCGCGCTGGTCGAGAGGTGCCCCTTGTACTTGTCGTTGAACAGGAGGTTCACCGACTCCGAATCCGCGGCATCGACCTTGTCGGTGTTGACGGTCAGGCCATACCCGCCCCAGCAGTTCGGCGCGGCGATCATGTTGGCGCCGCCTTCTTCCTGCAGCAGCATGTAGTTCGGCGGCGTGAACTCGGGGAACACGTCCTTCATGTTCGCGAGCTTGCCGTAGTCGACCGGCTGGGTGAGGCCCTGCTTGCCGTAGAGGCGCGGCCAAAAGCCGTCGGCCATCACCAGATCGAAATCGTTGGTGCCGCCGGCGCGCAGCTTGTTGTAGGCCTCGGAGTTGCCGTCGAAGAAGCCGGCGCTCACCTTGACGCCGTTCGCCTCCTCGAAATTGGCGGTCAGCTCCTTGACGTTGTAGTGCTCCCAGCCGAGCCAGCGCAGCTCGATCGTGGCCGCCTTGGCGTTGCGGACCCAGGGGGCGGCAACCGCCGCTCCGATTCCGAGCTTGAGCGCCTCGCGGCGCGACCAGCGCGAACCCTTGCCGATTTTCAGCGTATCCCGGTGCCTCATGGACGTCTCCCTGATGTATGTTGCTTGGCGAGCCGCCAGATTTGGCTCTGGCCTTTCGATCGAAGGACGCTAGCGCGGCGCGCGGCGGCCGGTCAAGCAAGCGGCATCCCAGACCGGCGGCGCGGTCGATCATGTGGAGAGACACCGCTTTGACTCGATGGGATCTCTGTGCCTCTCTGCGGATCGTCGAGGGACGGCGGCTGCGGCCGCATAAGGGGACCGAAAGCATGGGCGAAATAAGGGAGTATGACGGCTACGACGCGATGGGCTTGGCCGAACTGGTGCGGCGGCGGCAGGTGAGCGCCGGCGAACTGCTGGAGACGGCGATCGCCCGCGCCGAGCGGCTGAATCCGAAACTGAACGCCATCGTCCATCCGGCCTATGACCGGGCGAAGGCGGCGATCGCTGCGGGATTGCCGGACGGGCCGTTCACCGGCGTGCCGTTCCTGCTCAAGGACCTCGGCTGCGAGGCGATCGGCTATCCGACGAACGCGGGCTCGCGCTTCTTCGCCGGCCTGCAGTGGTCCTACGATTCCGAGATCTGGATCCGCCTGCGCCGCACCGGCCTCGTCGCCTTCGGGCGGACGACGTCGCCCGAGCTCGGCATCAGCCCGGCGACGGAGGCGGCGGTCTATGGCGGGCCGACGCGCAATCCCTGGAACCTCGAGCGCACGCCCGGCGGCTCCAGCGGCGGCTCCGGCGCCGCGGTGGCGGCCGGCATCGTGCCGATGGCGCATGGCAGCGACGGCGGCGGCTCGGTGCGCATCCCCGCCGCCTGCTGCGGCCTGTTCGGGCTGAAGCCGACGCGCGCGCGCCTGCCGGACGGGCCGGCGGCCGGCGAGGGCTGGGGCGGCATGGCCATCGACGGCGTACTCACGCGCTCGGTGCGCGACAGCGCGGTGATGCTGGACGCCTGCCACGGCGCCGACGTCGGCGCGCCCTACGCGGCGCCGCATGTGGCGGGGCCCTATGCCGAGGCGATCAAGACGCCGCCGCGGCGGCTGCGGATCGCGTTCTGCAAGACCACGCTCCACGGCCTCCCCATCCATGCGGACTGCGCGGCGGGCGTGGAGGATGCGGCACGACTCTGCGCCGAGCTCGGACACGAGGTGACGGAGGCCAAGCCGAGCTTCGATTTCGAGGGGGCCGTGCAGGCTTGGACCAGGGTCGTCGCCTGCGGCACGGCCCTGTCGATCAAGCTGCGGGCGCAGGCGCTGGGCCACGAGCCCGGTCCGGACGAGATCGAGCCGTCGACCCGCGGCGCCGTGGCGTATGGCAATAGCATCGGCGGGCCGGACTATCTTCACGCCATCAATACGATCCACGCGACCGGCCGGCAGATCGCGCGCTTCTTCGAGACGCAGGACATGCTGATCACGGCGACGCTGGCCGAGCCGCCGGCGCGCATCGGCCGCTTCGCCATGAGCAACCCGGATTTCCTCGACTACCGGCTCGGGCCGAACGGCATCATCCGCTATTCGCCCTTCACCTCGATCTTCAACATGACGGGCCAGCCGGCCGCCTCGCTCCCGCTTCACTGGACGAAGGACGGCTTGCCGGTCGGCGTGCATGTCGCGGCGCGCTTCGGCGACGAGGCGACGCTGCTGCAGCTCTCCGCCCAGCTCGAGCAGACGCGGCCGTGGTACTACCGCCGGCCGGAGATGGCCAAGGGCTAGGGCGAAGTCCGGCGGCCCGGCTTCAGGGTCATCGGGCCGCCGGATTTCAGGTGTTCCCGGCAGAAATCGGCGAAGGCGGCGGCCATGCGGCGGAGGCGGATATCCCGCCGGCGGACGAGGCCGAGGCGGGTCGGCCGGATTTTCTCGGTCACCGGGCGGTAGGCGAGGCGCATGCCGTCGAGGGCCTGATCGCTGACCGGCCGCGAGTGCATGACGGAATAGCCGTGGCCGTTGGCGACGAGTCCGCGCACCATCTCGAACGACGGCGTCTCGTGGGCCACGCGCGGTCGCAGGCCGAGGCCGTAGAAGAGCGACAGGAAATAGTCGCGGCTCTGCGGCAGGCCGAGCAGCACCAGCGGCTCGTCGGTCAGCTCGCGCAAGGAGACAGCGGACTGACGCGCGAGCTGGTGGCGGGCCGGCAGGATGACGTGGAACGGCACCTCGGCCAGCGGCTCGAACGCCAGCTCGGCGCCGAGGTTCAGATCGTAGGTGAGGGCGAGGTCGAACCGGCCGCTGCGCAGGGCGGCCGTCAGCGCCTCCGTGTGATCCTCGTGCAGCCTGATCCGGATGTCGGGAAAGCGGGCGGCGAAGGCGGCGAGCAGGCCGGGCATCAGCAGCGCGGCGAAGGTAATGAAGCAGCCGACGTCGAGCTCGCCGGCCAGGTCGTCGGCGAGGCCCCGCGCGCTCTGCCGAAGCTCCTCGGCATGGGCCAGCAGGCTGCGCGTCTCCAGCAGCAGGCGCCGGCCGGCGGGCGTCAGCGACAGGCCCTGGGCGTGGTGGCGGACGAAGAGCGGGAGGTCGAAGACATCTTCGAGATGGGCGACGGCCTCGGAGATCGAGGGCTGGGAGACACGGACGGCGCGGGCCGCGGCGGTGACGCTCGCATGCTCCGCTGCGGCGGCGAAGTAGCGCAGCTGTTTCAGGGTGAACTGCATCGGAAATTCCGATCTTCTGGCTCAGTATTAAATATTTTCCTGTTTAAGCGGGCCCCGTCAAGATTGCTTCCCATTCTCATGGGCCGCCCCCTCCGTTGTCATCGCCGGGCTTGACCCGGCGATCCATGGCGCAGCGGCACGATGGATGCCCGGGTCAAGCCCGGGCATGACATCTGTAGGGATTGAGCTTCCTGAACACGGCAAGTCACCAAGGAGAGGCAGCGGAATGATCAGGACGGGCGAGCAATACCGGGAGTCGCTGCGCGACGGGCGGCAGGTCTGGATCAACGGAGAGAAGGTCAAGGACGTCACCACGCATCCCACCTTCAAGCCGATCGTGGACGTGCGCGCCCGCATCTACGACATGGCGCACGACGCGGCGACGAAGGACATCATGTCCTATGTCGACAAGGACGCGAACGAGCCCTGCTGCATCGGCTACAAGCTGCCGCACACGCCGGAGGACTGGCAGGCCAAGCGGCGCGCCGTCGATGCGGTCATGGACGACATCGGCGGCGTCGTCATCCGCGTCGGCGACGAGACCATCGGCGAAATGTGGTCGCTCTATGACGGCCGCGACGTGCTCAACGAGGTCGACCCGCAGTTCGCGCAGAACATCGAGAACCACATCTTCCGTGCCCTGCGCTCCGACACCTTCCACGTCTCCGCCAACACCGATCCGAAGGGCGACCGCTCGAAGCGGCCGCAGGACCAGGATCCGGACATGCTGCTGCATCTGGTCAAGGAGACGGACAAGGGGATCGTCGTGCGCGGCGCCAAGTACGAGACGGCGGCCGCCTATGCCAACCAGGCCTTCGTCAAGCCGACGATCGCCAACTGGGGGGACGACAAGCTCTCGGACTACGCGCTGGGATTCATCTGCGAGATGAACGCGCCGGGCGTGAAGCATATCTGCCGCACCGGCTTCGCCGGCCGCGCGCCGGCGCGCGACTACCCGCTCGCCAACCGCTTCGACGAGGTTGACACGCTGGTCGTCTTCGACGACGTGCTCGTGCCCTGGGAGAACGTGCTGTTCTACCGCCACACGCGGGCCGCGAGCTTCATCCGGGGCACGCTACACCGCTACAGCGCCTTTCCCTTCGTGCAGCGCATCCTGAAGATCGCGGACATGATGATCGGCGCCGCCCTGTTCAACGTGAAGCAGACCGGGCTCGACCAGCAGCAGGCGGTGCGGGAGAAGCTGGCGGAGTTGGCCTGCTACCGCGAGACGATCAACGCGCATCTGACCGCCGCGATCGCGACGGCGACGCGCAGCCCGGCCGGGCTGCTGATGCCCAACCAGTCGCTGCTCTATACCGGCCGCGTCCATGCCTGCTCGCGGCTGCCGGCGATGATGCACCTGGCGCGCGAGCTCTGCGGCGGCCAGATCTGCGTGACGCCGGACAGCGCCGCCTTCGAGCATCCGGAGACCAGGGCGCTGCTCGAAAAATACTACTCGGTGAACGAGAACTGGGCCGCCGAGGACCGGCGCAAGCTGCTGGCCTTCGCCCGCGATCTGCTCAACTCCGACTATGCCGGCCATCGCGTGACCTTCGAGCTGTTCGCGCAATCGCCGCCGTTTGCGCATCTGAACGCGGTCTACATGAATTTCGACTGGTCGGCGCCGCTGCGGTTCGTGAAGAAGGCGGCCGGCCTGTCGGACAAGGTGATGCAGCCGCAGAAGAAATAGGGGCGACCGCATACGCTCGGGGGAAATGATGGCTCACGTCAGGCTGCGCAAGTTCAACACCAAGATCACCTATCCGGAGCAGAGCCTGGACAACGACCTCTGCATGGTCGTGCGCGCCGGCAACCACGTCTTCCTGCGCGGCCAGGTGGGACAGGACCTGCAGGGCAACATGGTCGGCATCGGCGATCCGCGCAAACAGGCGGAGCAGGCCATGCGCAACGTCAAGCAGCTGCTGGAGGAGGCCGGAAGCCGGCTGGCGCATATCTGCAAGATCACGGTCTACATCACCGATCGCGCCTACCGCGAGCCGGTCTACCGGGAGATCGGCAAATGGTTGAAAGGGGTGTATCCTTGCTCGACCGGCCTGATCGTCCAGGGCTTGGCGCGGCCGGAATGGGTGATGGAGATCGACGTGGACGCCGTCATTCCCGACGACGAGGCGCACCGTTCGCCGACCGGCCCCGAATGGGCCGGCATCCGGCCCAAGGCGGCGCGCCGGCGGCGGCCTAAGTAGGAGATGTTCGCGGCATGCTGAGCCAACAGCAGATCGAGCAGTTCTGGCGCGACGGCTATCTCGTGGCGGAGAGCGCGGTCACCGACGCGCAGCTGGCGGCGCTGCGGCGCGAGCTGGCAGGCTGGATCGAGGAGAGCCGCGTCCATGCGGTGCCGTTCGGGCCGCCCACGATCGACGGCCGCCCGCGCTTCGACATGGGGGAGGAGCATTCGGCCGCGCGCCCGGCGCTGCGCCGCGTCAATAATCCCTCCGACATTTCCGCCGCTTATATGGACGTGGTGAAGAATGCCGCGATGGTCGACATGGTCGCCGACCTGATCGGCCCCGACGTCAAGTTCCATCATTGCAAGATCAACGTGAAGCTGCCGGGCTCGAAGACCGAGGTCGGCTACCATCAGGATTTTCCCTATACGCCGCATACCAACGACGACATCGTCACGGCGCTGCTGATGCTCGACGAGATGACGCCGGAGAACGGCTGCCTCACGGTCGTGCCGGGGTCGCATCGCGGGCCGCTGCACTCGCTGTTCGACGGCGGCACCTTCGTCGGCTACATCAGTGCCGACGTGGCGGCCCGCCTGCGGCCGGCGCAGCAGCCGATCACCGGTTCGGCCGGCAGCGTCTGCCTGATGCATACGCGGCTCGTGCACGGCTCCGACGCCAACCGGTCGGCGCAGCCGCGCGGCCTTTACATCTGCGTCTACACGGCAGCGGACGCCGTGCCGATCGCCCGCAATCCCATGGCGAACCCGAACGAAGGCATGGTGGTGCGCGGCAGGGCGGCACGGACGGCACGCTTGGTGGATGCCGTCATCGAGCTGCCGGCCCAGGCCAAGGTGGCCTCGTTCTTTGCCACCCAGGGACAGAGATCCGCCGGCGGCTGACGGCTGCTCCGCCGCCTGCTATAAGGCGCGTGGGTGAAGATGGGCAGGGAGACCGGGGCGGCATGACCTTCTCGATCGCCGGGCGTTGCGCGCGCACCGGCATGTTCGGCGTGGCCATAACGACATCGAGCATTGCCGTTGCCAGCCGCTGCCCCTGGGCGCGGGCCGGCGTCGGCGCCGTGGCGACGCAGAACGTCACCGATCCGCGGCTCGGGCCGCGCGGCCTCGACCTGATGGCCTCGGGCTTGTCGGCGCCGCTGGCGCTGGCGCGACTGCTGGAGCAGGCGCCGCATGCGGACTACCGGCAAGTCGCCCTGATCGACCGCCATGGCGAAACCGCCGTGCATACTGGGGCAAGGACGCTCGGCACGCATGCGACGGCTGCTGCCGCCGACTGCGTCGCCGCCGGCAATCTGCTCAGCAACCGCGACGTGCCGCAGGCCATGACGCGCAGCTACGCCGCGCATCCCGACATGCACCTGGCCGAGCGGCTGCTGCTGGCGCTGGAAGCGGGCCTGGTGGCAGGCGGTGAGGTCGGGCCGGTCAGATCCGCCGGGCTGCTGGCGGTGCACGAGCAGGCCTGGCCGCTCGTCGACCTGCGCGTCGACTGGGACGAAGGCAACCCCATCTCGACGCTGCACCGGCTGTGGGTGCGCTTCCAGCCGCAGATGAACGACTACGTCACCCGCGCCCTGGAGCCGTCGTCGGCGCCCGCCTTCGGCGTGCCCGGCGATCCGGTCTGATCGCGACGCGGCGTCAGCCGATCTTCTCCCAGAGGCCGCTTTCCTCGTCGAGGCGTGCCTTTTCCTCGCCCTGGAAGTCGCGGCGCGAGACGATGCCGACGAGTCGGCCGCGGTCGACGATCGGCAGGTGGCGATAGCCGCCGTCCTGCATGCGACGCAGCGCGTCGAGCGCGCTTGCCTGCGGCGGCAGGACATCGGGATCGGCGGTCATCACGTCCGCCAGCGCCGTGGCATCGGGATCGCGGCCCTCGGCCACGACGCGGAAGACCATATCGCGCTCGGTGAAGATACCTTCGAGCCGATCGGTTGCGGCGATGAGTACCGAGCCGACATGGCGCTCGCGCATGACTCTTGCCGCATCGCGCACTGACGCCGTCCGCGGCAATGTCAGCAGCTGCTGGTTCCCGATCACCTCGGCGATGAGTCTGCGCACCATGGATCCCTCCCGCGCCGCCGCTGGCTGCCCTGCGCCGCGAAGCATAGCATCCGCGCCGAGAGAAGGGCAGGCATTCACGCCAGCCGCCGCATGACCTCGTCGGCGATGGCCAAGCTGGCGGTGAGGCCGGGCGATTCGATGCCGAACAGATTGACGAGGCCGGCCAGGCCGTGAATCTCCGGGCCCTGGATGACGAAGTCTTCCGGCGGACCGCCAGGCGCCTGGAGCTTCGGCCGGATGCCGGTGTAGCCCGGCTGCAGCGCGCCGTCCCGCAGCCCCGGGTAGTACTGGCGAATGGCGTCGTAGAACGAGTCGGCGCGCCGCGGGTCGATGTCGTAGTCGAGGGCCTCGATCCATTCGACGTCGGGACCGAAACGGGCGCGGCCGGCCAGATCGAGGGTGACGTGCACGCCGAGGCCGGCCGCCGCGGGCATCGGGTAGATCAAATGGTTGAACGGCGAACGGTCGCTCAGGGTGAAGTAGTTGCCCTTGGCCAGGAAACGCGGCGGGACGTGGTGCGGATCGAGGCCCGCCAGGCCCCGCGCGACCTCCTGGGCGTCGAGGCCGGCGGCGTTGACCAGCGCGCGGCAGGCCAGCTGCATCGGCGCGACGCCGGCCACCTCCAGCACGAAGCCGTTTCCGGTCGCCGCGCCGCCGCGCACGGGGCTATCATAGGCGACCATCGCGCCGTGGTCCTCGGCCTCGCCCTGCAGGCTGAGCATCAGCCCGTGGCTGTCGATGATGCCGGTGGAGGGCGACAGCAGGGCGGCGACGCAGCGCACGGCCGGCTCCAGCCGCCGCGCCTGGTCTGCGTCGATCGTCTCCAGGTCGCGCACCTCGTTGTCGACAGCCTTGCGCTGCAGGGCCGCGAGCGCGGGCAGCTGGCTGTCGGCGGTGGCGACGATGAGCTTGCCGATGCGGCGATGGGCGATGCCGCGTGACCGGCAGTAGTCGTAGAGCCGCTCGCGCCCGGCCACGCACAGCCGCGCCTTCAGGCTGCCCGTCGGGTAGTAGAGGCCGGCATGGATGACCTCGCTGTTGCGCGAACTGGTCTCGCCGCCGATCACGTCGCTCCGCTCGAGGACGATCACCTCGCGGCCGGCCAGTGCCAGCGCGCGAGCGACCGCGAGCCCGATGACCCCCGCGCCGACGACGACGCAGTCGACGCTGTCCATGATCAGGACCCGCCGGGCTTGCCGCGTCGGCGCAGCATCGCCTCGCGGCGGACGATATAGATGCCGGCCGTCACGATGATGGCGGCGCCGACCCAAACGAACATGCCGGGAATATCGCCCCACAGGAGGAAGCCGAGCAGAGCGGCCCAGACCAGGCCGGAATAATCGAGCGGCGCCAACAGCGACACCTCGCCGTAGCGGAAGGCCTGATTGAGGAAGAACTGGCCGAAGCTGCCGGCAACGCCGACGAAGAAGATGAGCCACAGGTCTTCCAGGCGCGGCGTCACCCACACGAACGGCATCACTCCGGCCAAGGCGACGACGACGAAGAGCGAATAGTAGAACAGGATGGTGTGGCTGCTCTCTGTCGCGCTGAGCTGCCGCGACGTCACCAGGGTCAGTGCGTAGAGCAGCGCCGCGACCAGGGCGAACACAGCGCCCGGGCTGATGCCGGCGGCCGACGGCCGCAGGATGACGACGACGCCGACGAAGCCGACCATCACGGCCGACCAGCGTCGCAAGCCCACGCGCTCGCCGAGGAGCGGGACGGAGAGCGCCGTCATGATCAGGGGCGCGGCATAGCCGATCGAGATGCTGTCGGCGAGCGGCAGCAGATCCAGCGCGTAGTAGAACGTCAGCATGGTCCCGAGATTGAAGACCGATCGCAGCGCATGGCCGCCGGGACGGCTGGTGCGCAAGGTCGCCAGGCCGCCCAGCCGCAGCGCGAAGCCGAGGGCGACGAAGATGCCGATCGCATAGCGCATGAAGCCGATCTGCGGCACCGAATAGTGATCGGTCAGCCATTTGACGCCGGCATCCATCACCGTGAGCGTGGCCGCCGCAGCCAGCATGTAGGCGATACCCTTGCCGGGCGAGGAGCGGGGCTGCGGGTGCGCTTGCGCGACCGACATGTGAAGAACGGATCTTCCTAGGCGAGCGCGATGGCCTTGCCGGTCGCGAGCGACCGCTGGATCGCGTCGGCGACGCGGAGGGCGGACAGCGCGTCGCCGAGGCCAGGCTGCAGCACGGTGCCGCTGCGGACCGCGCGGACGAAGCCGGCAATCTCCCGCCGATAGGCATCTGCAAAGCAGTCGAGGAAGCCGGCCGGATAGCGGGTGCTGGCGCCGTCGCGGCCGTGCCAGCTGCCGCCGCGCGCGCCGCCGGCCTGCAGCATGCCGCCGCGCGCATGCACCTCGACTCGAGAATCGTAGCCGTAGATGGCGCGCCAGCTGGCCTCCAGCGTGCCCAGCGCGCCGCTGGCGAATTCGACAGTGGCCACGACGGTGTCGCGCCATTCCGGGTGATCGTGCCTGGCGACGAGCTTGCCGGCGCGGGCGAAGACGCTGCGGATCGGGCCGGCGAGGAACTGCGCGCAGTCGATGTCGTGGATCAGGGTCGCCATGACGATGCCGCCGCAGCGCAGGCCCGCCTCCAGGCTCGGCGGCACGGGGTCGCGGGTCAGCGAGCGGAGGACCTCGGGCGGTCCCCAGTTGGAAAGTGCCGCCTTGATGGCGAGGATGGCGGGATCGAAACGGCGCTGGAAGCCGATCTGGAACGGCACGCCCGCGGCCGTGATCCGGCGCGCCAGCACCTTGCCCTCGGCGAGGGTCGTGGCGAGGGGCTTCTCCAGGAAGATGGGCAGGCGGCGTGCGAGCGCCGCGGCGACCGGCGCCTGGCGGACCTTCTCGGGCGTGACGATGACCACGGCCTCGACGCCCGGCAACGCCAGCGCCTCCGCCGCGTCGGCGAGAGCGCGGCAGCCGAGGCGGCGCGCAACGGCCCTGGCCTGCCGCTCCGCCGGGTCGACGACGGCGATCAGCGCGGCCTGCTTCAGGCCGGCGACGGTCTCGGCGTGAAAGGCGCCCATGGTGCCGGTGCCGATGACGACGACGCCAACGGGGGCGGCATTGGTCTTGCGAGGCAAGGGGGTCTCCCGACGGGTGCGAACGCGATGGTCGGCGGGCACCATAGCCGAGGCAACCCACGTCGTCCGCCACAATCTTGGCGTTTCGACGCGGCTTTCGTCGGCCCGGCGGCGCCGTGCTATAGTCGGCGGCTATGCCGCTGGATATCGCCCATTCCGCCTGTCCGCATGACTGTCCCAGCACTTGTGCGCTGGAGGTGGAGCGCCTCGACCCTTATCGCATCGGCCGGGTGCGCGGCGCGCGCGACAACCCCTACACGGCCGGCGTCGTCTGCGCGAAGGTCGCGCGCTACGCCGAGCGCCAGCATCATCCGCAGCGGCTGACGCGGCCGCTGCGCCGCATCGGCCCGAAGGGGGAGGGCATGTCGGCCTTCGCGCCGGTCTCGTGGGAGGCGGCGCTCGACGAGACGGCGGAGGCGCTGCTGCGAGCGGAGCAGCGTCATGGCTCGGAGGCGGTGTGGCCATATTTCTATGCCGGCACCATGGGGCTGGTGCAGCGCGACGGCATCCACCGCCTGCGCCATGTGAAACGCTATTCGCGCCAGCTGGAGACGATCTGCGTCTCGCTGGCCGACGCGGGCTGGCTGGCCGCGGTCGGCGCCCGCCGCGGAATCGATGGCCGCGAGATGGACGAGGCCGACCTGATCGTCGTGTGGGGCGGCAACCCGGTGTCCACGCAGGTCAACGTCATGAGCCACATCGCGCAGGCGCGCAAGACGCGCGGCGCGAAGCTGGTCGTCGTCGATCCCTACCGCACGGGCACCGCCGAGGCGGCGGACATGCATCTGATGGTGCGGCCGGGCACCGACGGCGCGCTCGCCTGTGGCGTCATGCATGTGCTGTTCAAGGAGGGCTACGCCGACCGCGCCTATATGGCCAAGTACGCCGACGCGCCGGAAGAGCTGGAAGCGCATCTGCGTATGCGCACGCCGGAGTGGGCGGCGGAGATCAGCGGCGTTCCCGTCCGGCAGATCGTCGAGTTCGCGCGGCTCTATGGCTCGACGAAGCGCAGCTTCATCCGCGTCGGCTACGGCTTCTCGCGTTTGCGCAACGGCTCGGTCAACATCCATGCCGTTGCCTGCCTGCCGACGGTAACCGGCGCCTGGCAGCATCGCGGCGGCGGGGCGCTCTACAGCAATGGCGGGCTCTACCGGATCGACGACAGACTGATCAAGGGACTCGATCGCCTCGACCCCTCGATCCGCATCCTCGACCAGTGCCGCATCGGCGCGGTGCTGACCGGCGACAAACGCGATCTCGGCGACGGCCCGCCGGTGACCGCGCTGTTCATCCAGAATACCAACCCGCTGGCCGTCTGCCCCAGCCTGACGAAGGTGCGGCAGGGCTTCCTGCGCGACGACCTGTTCGTGTGCGTGCACGAGCAGTTCATGACCGACACGGCGGCCATGGCCGATATCGTGCTGCCGGCGACGACGTTCCTGGAGCATGACGATTTCTACAAGGGCAGCGGCCATACCTTCCTGCAGGTGACGCGGAAGGTTGTGGAGCCGCTGGGCGAGGCGCGGTCGAACCACTGGGTGCTCTGCGAGCTGGCGAAGCGCCTGGGCGCCGACCATCCGGGCTTCCGCATGACCGAATGGGAGCTGATGGACGCGACCCTGAAGGCCTCCGGCCTGCCCGATGCCGAGACCCTGCATCGCAGCCACTGGCACGATTGCTCCCTGAGCTTCGAGTCCATGCATTTCCTCGACGGCTTCGGCCATGCCGACGGCAAGTTCCGCTTCAAGCCGGATTGGACCGGCATGGGCATGGACGGGGCGCGCCTGCCGAAGCTGCCGGATTTCGCGCCGATCAACGACAGCGTGGACGAGACCTATCCGTTCCGGCTGGTGACCGCGCCGGCGCGCCAGTACCTCAATACCACCTTCACCGAGACGTCCGGTTCTCAGGAACGCGAGGTGCGGCCGACCGCCCTCATCCATCCCGAGGATTGCGCGCGTCTCGGCGTTGCGGCGGGGCAGCGGGTCCGCGTCGGCAGCCGGCAGGCCTCGATCGTCGTCCATGCCCGGCCCTTCGACGGCCTGCGGAGCGGCGTGGTCGTGATCGAGAGCGTCTGGCCGAACAGCGCCTTCGAGGAAGGCATCGGCGTCAACGCGCTGGTGAGCGACGAACCCGGCCCGCCGAAGGGCGGCGGCACTTTCCACGATACGGCGGTCTGGGTGCGGCCGGCCTGACGGTCGCATTCCGGCCATGCTGGACGCGTGGTCGGGCCGACACTAGATGTTGTGAATGACGAGGTCTTGCGATCATGGCGTCTGATCCCGGCAAGCTGCCCGACCAGCCGGGGGCGCGGGCTGAGGTCGACGCGTTCCTGCGCAAGCTCGCGGCCACGCCGTCGGTCCGGCCGGCGGGTCAGCGCGGTCGCCTCATCTTTGCCCTCGACGCGACGGCCAGCCGTCAGCCGACCTGGGATCAGGCCTGCCAGATCCAGGCCGAGATGTTCCGAGAGACGGCGACGCTCGGCGGCCTCGACATCCAGCTCGTCTTCTACCGAGGCTTCCGCGAGTTCGAGGCGAGTCCCTGGCTCGGTAACGCCGCCGATCTGTTGCGCCGGATGACGGCCGTGACCTGCCTGGGCGGGAAGACCCAGATCGGCAGGGTCCTTCGGCACGCTGTTGCCGAAACCAGGCAACGCAAGGTCAATGCCGTCGTGTTCGTTGGCGACTGCATGGAAGAAGAGGTGGAGACCCTGTGCCAGAAGGCGGGTCAGCTGGGCCTGCTCGGCGTGCCCGTGTTCATCTTCCATGAGGGCCGCGACAAAATCGCCGCGGACGCCTTCCGCCGGATCGCCCGGCTGACGAACGGGGCCTGTTGTCCGTTCGACGCCGGGAGCGCGCAGCAATTGCGGGAGCTCCTGAGCGCCGTCGCGGTCTACGCCGCGGGGGGCCGTCCGGCGCTCGAAGCGTACAGTCGGCGAGCCGGCGGCGCGGCGCGGTTGCTGACGGCGCAGGTCGCGAAAACCTAGGCAGCCCGGCAACGGCGATGTTCATATCGTACCTCGCCATCGGACTCCTCATTCTGCTCGGGGTCCTCGCCCTGCTGCGCGTGTACACGACGGCGCAGCCGGCCAAGCTGGCCACGGCAACCCGGCGGACCGCTTTTTGCTTCGCGATCCTCGGTGTCGCCCTCCTGATCCTGCGGGTTCCGTTCGGATCCGTCTTCCTCGCCATCGCGGGGCTTTTGCCGATGCTGCTGAGGTGGGGCGCGCTGTGGCCCCGCGCGGACGGCTTCGCGCAGACATCGCAGGACGGGATCTCGCAGATCGAGACGAGATACCTGCGCATGACGCTGGACCACGACACCGGCACGCTCGACGGCCGCGTCCTCGCCGGCCGGCATCGCGACCGGCGCCTTGCCGAACTGACCCTCGATCAGCTGCTCGAAGTGCGGGCGGAATGCCGTTTGGACGACCCCGACGGCTTACCGCTGATCGAAGCCTATGTCGACCGCATCCACGGCACCGGCTGGCGAGCCGCCGGCTCCGCGGGACAAGGATCGGGCGATGCGACGCCGCATGCCTCCGAGGTGATGACGCGGGCGGAGGCGTACGAGGTGCTTGGGCTGAAGCCGGGGGCCGCAGAAGCTGACATCCATGCGGCGCATCACCGCCTGATGATGAAGATCCATCCCGATCAGGGGGGATCGAACTATCTGGCTGCCAAGATCAACCAGGCCAAGGACCTTCTTCTTGGCACCTGAAATTGATCACAGGCGAATGAATTGCCAGGCCGGCGGCGCGTGTGGCAGAAAAGCCACCCGGCAATCCCCCATCCCGCAGCAAGAGAGTTAATGAATGAAGCCGTTGCGCAAGGCGATCTTTCCGGTGGCGGGTCTCGGCACGCGCTTTCTGCCGGCGACCAAGGCGATACCGAAGGAGATGCTGCCGATCGTCGACAAGCCGTTGATCCAGTATGCGCTGGAGGAGGCGAAGGCCGCGGGCATCGAGCAGTTCATCTTCGTCACCGGGCGCGGCAAGAGCGCGATGGAGGACCATTTCGACCTCGCGATCGAGCTGAACGAGACGCTGCGCCGGCGCGGCAAGGAGGCGGAGCTGGCGGCCGCGACGGCCATGATCGTGCCGCCGGGCGAGATCATCTGCGTGCGTCAGCAGGAGGCCAAGGGGCTGGGGCACGCCGTGTGGTGCGCGCGCCACCTGGTCGGCGACGAGCCCGTGGCGGTGATGCTGCCCGACGACCTGATCCTCGGCGATGTCCCGTGTCTGAAGCAGATGGCCGAGGCGCATCGGACGACGGGCGGCAACATGATCGCGGTGATGGAGGTGGCGCCGGAGCATACCGCGCGCTACGGCGTGCTCAGCCCCGGCCGCACGGACGGCCGTCTGGTCGAGGTCAAGGGGCTGGTCGAGAAGCCGGCGCCGGCGGCGGCGCCGTCGCGGCTTGCGGTCATCGGCCGCTACATCCTCGAGCCGCGCGTGTTCGCCATGCTCGACCGGCAGGAAGCTGGCGCCGGCGGCGAGATCCAGCTGACGGATGCCCTCGCCAAGCTGATCGGCGGCGCGCCGTTCCACGGCTATCGGTTCGCCGGCGAGCGGTTCGATTGCGGCGACAAGGCCGGCTTCATCGCCGCGACCGTCGCGTTCGGCCTGCGGCATCCGGCCCTGGGGCCGGCCGTGCGCGAGATCATCGCGCGGCATAGCCGCGCGGGCGGCACGCCATGAAGATCGCGATGATCGGCGCCGGCTATGTCGGCCTCGTGTCCGGCGCCTGCTTTTCCGAGTTCGGCGTCACCGTCACCTGCGTCGACAAGGATGCCGAGCGGATTGCCCGGCTGCGGGCGGGCGAGATCCCGATCTTCGAGCCCGGTCTCGACGATCTCGTCGCCCGCAACGCGCAAGCCGGCCGGCTGGCATTCTCCGGCGAGTTGCCGGAAGCGGTGGCCGGCGCCGACGCGGTGTTCATCGCCGTCGGCACGCCGAGCCGGCGCGGCGACGGCCATGCCGACCTGACCTATGTCTACGCGGCGGCGCGCGAGATCGCCCAGGCGCTCACCGGCTACGCCGTCGTCGTCACCAAGTCGACGGTGCCCGTCGGCACCGGCCGCGAGGTCGCGCGCATCCTGCGCGAGACCAGGCCGCAGGCCGAATTCGACGTGGTATCGAACCCGGAGTTCCTGCGCGAGGGATCGGCGATCGGCGACTTCATGCGCCCCGACCGGGTCGTCATCGGCGCCGAGAGCGAGCGCGCGCAGGAGGTCATGCGCCAGCTCTACCGGCCGCTCTACCTGATCGAGACGCCGATCCTCTTCACCGGCCTGGAGACGGCGGAGCTGATCAAGTATGCGGCCAACGCCTTCCTGGCCACGAAGATCACGTTCGTCAACGAGGTCGCCGACATCTGCGAGGCCGTGGGCGCCGACGTGCACGACGTCGCTCGCGGCATCGGCCTCGACGGCCGCATCGGGCGCAAGTTCCTGCATGCCGGCCCCGGCTTCGGCGGCTCCTGCTTCCCGAAGGACACGCAGGCGCTGGCCCGCACGGCCGAGCAGGTCGGCGCGCCGGCGCGCATCGTCGAGACGGTCATCGCCGTCAACGACGCGCGCAAGCGCCGGATGGCGCAGCGCATCCGCCAGGCCTGCGGCGGCTCGGTGGCGGGAAAGACGCTGGCCGTGCTCGGCCTCACCTTCAAGCCCAACACCGACGACATGCGCGACGCGCCGAGCCTGGCGATCCTCCCGGCGCTGCAGCACGACGGCGCCGCCATCCGGGCCTTCGATCCCGAAGGCTTGGCCGAGGCGCGCAAGCTGATGCCGGATCTGCACTACTGCACCGACGCCTATGAGGCGATGGACGGCGCCGATGCGCTGGTCATCCTGACCGAGTGGAACGAGTTCCGCTCGCTCGACCTGCGGCAGATGCGCGAGCGTCTGCGCCAGCCCGTGGTCATCGACCTGCGCAACATCTACAACCCCGCCGACATGGCCGACGCCGGCTTCGTCTATCACAGCATCGGCCGGCCGAGCGCAACCGGCAGCGACCGCCGCCGCCGATGAGGGCACGTCATCGGTTCGACCCGACGATCCTGCGCGAATACGATATTCGCGGCGTCGTCGGCGAGACGCTGTCGACGGACGACGCCCATGCGCTCGGGCGCAGCTTCGGCACCGTGGTGCGCCGGAACGAGGGGCGGACGGTCTGCGTCGGCTATGACGGCCGGCTCACCTCGCCGGAGCTGGAGGCGGCCCTGGTCGAAGGGCTCGGCGCGTGCGGGCTCGAGGTCTGGCGCGTCGGCCGCGGCCCGACGCCCATGCTGTACTTTGCGACGCTGACGCTTGGAGCCGACGCCGGCGTCATGGTCACCGGCTCGCACAATCCGCCCGATCACAACGGCTTCAAGATGATGCTCGGCAAGGCCGCCTTCTTCGGCCGCGCCATCCAGGAGCTCGGCGAGATCGCGGCCGCCGGCGACGTCGCGGTCGAGACGCCGGGACCCGTCCGCGATGTGTCGGTGTTCGACCGCTACGTCGCGCGGCTGTCGGCGGCCATCGGCGAGGGCGGCCGTGTTCCCGGCCGGCCGCTGACGGTTGCCTGGGACGCCGGCAACGGCGCCGCCGGCGAGGCGATGGCGGCGCTGACGGCGCGCCTGCCCGGCCGGCACATCCTGCTCAACGAGGCCATCGACGGCCGCTTTCCGGCCCATCATCCCGATCCGACGGTCGCCGAGAACCTGGCCCAGCTGCAGGCCGCCGTGCGCGCCCATGGCTGCGACCTCGGCTTCGCCTTCGACGGCGACGGCGATCGCCTCGGTGCCGTCGACGGCCGCGGGCGGATCGTGCTGGCCGACCAGATGATGGTGCTGTTCGCGCGCGAGGTCCTGCAGGAGCGGCCGGGATCCACCGTCATCGCCGACGTCAAGTCCAGCCAGGTCCTGTTCGACGAGATCGCCCGCGCCGGCGGCCGGCCCCTGATGTGGGCGACCGGGCATTCCCTCATCAAATCGAAGATGGTCGAGACGGGTGCGCCGCTGGCGGGCGAATTCGCCGCCCACATCTTCTTCGCCGACCACTATCTCGGCTTCGACGATGCGCTCTATGCCGCCGTCCGGCTGCTCGGGCTGGTGGCCCGTTCCGGCCAGAGCCTCGCGGAGATGCGCGACGGCCTGCCGGCCCTCGTCAACACGCCCGAGGCGCGCTTCCCCTGCGCCGGGCCGCGCAAGTTCGCGATCATCCAGGAGATCAAGCAGCGGTTGCAGGCGAGCGGCGGCGTCGAGGTCAACGACATCGACGGCGTGCGCGTGCAGACGGCCGACGGCTGGTGGCTGCTGCGCGCCTCCAACACCCAGGATCTGCTGGTGGCGCGTTGCGAGGCGACGACGGCGGACGGCCTCGAGCGGTTGAAGCAGTCCTTGGCGGAGGCCTTGAAGGCGGCGGGACAGCCGCCGCCGGCGTGGTGAGGACAGCGCCTACGGCGCCGGATTCATCGCCATTTCCACGTCCGCCTGGAACACCAGGCAATCGATCGCCTTCTTCTTCAGCTGCCGGCAGGCGGCCTGGGCGTCGTGCTTGGAGAGGCCGACGAGCCGGGCGCGGTAGAGCTTGCTCTTGCCCTTGGCGGTCTCGTCGACGACGAGCTGCGCATCCTTGACCAGGTCGGCCACGCGCTTGCTGGCGCGGGTCGCCGCCTTGAGGGCGGGCTGATAGCTGTTGAAGGCGCCGACCTGGATGCCCCAGGTGAATTCACGGGACGGCGCCGCCGATGGTTCGGTCGCCGGCGCGCCGATGGGGTCGAGGCTGGCGACCTGGATCGCGTCGGCGATCGGGTCGATCTCCGGCTTGACCGGCGGGATCAGGCGTTTGCCCGCCGCGGCCGTGCGGGTGGCCTTCGCCGGCGGCTGGGGCAGCGCGTTGGCGGCCACCTGCGTCGCCGATTTCTTCGCCGCGAGGGCAAAGCCCTGATCGAGCAAGCCGATCATCTTCAAGTCGCGCGCGCGGGCGCTGCTGCCGCCGAGAACGACGGCGATGATGCGGCGTCCGTCGCGCATGGCCGACGTGGCCAGGTTGAACCCGGACGCACGGATGTAGCCCGTTTTCAAGCCGTCGGCGCCGGGATAGCTCTGCAGAACCCGGTTGTGCGACTTATAGACGCGGCCGCGATGGGAGAAGCTCTCGGCCGAGAAGTAGCCGTAGAAATCGGGGAAACGCGCGACCACGGCCCGCGCCAGGATGGCCATGTCGCGGGCGGTCGTCACCTGCGCCGGATTGGGAAGCCCCGAGGCGTTGCGGAACACGGTCGATTTC
The DNA here is from genome assembly GCA_050180895.1 of Dongiaceae bacterium. GTDB lineage: Bacteria > Pseudomonadota > Alphaproteobacteria > Dongiales > Dongiaceae > JBGPEQ01. Next base: position 416,306 of record JBFXDS010000004.1, on the reverse strand, counting down.
ATGCCGAGTTCGCGCGCCTTCTTGGTCATCTTGGCCGCGAACTGGCTTTCTGTTCCCCCGACCGCCTCGGCCACGACGACGGCGACGTCATTGGCCGAATGCACGATCAGCGCCAGGATCGCCTTTTCCACGCTGATCTGCTGGCCGACGCCGAGCCCCAGATTGGTGGCCGGCTGCTTGGCCGCGTGCGCGGAAACGGGCAGCAGATCGTCGAGGGCGAACCGTTTCGCCTCGATCGCCTCGAACAGGAGGTAGAGCGTCATCATCTTCGTGAGCGACGCGGGATAGCTGCGTCTCTTCGAATTGGATTCGTAGAGGACGGTACCGCTGTCGGCTTCGACGATGATCGAGGCCGAGGTGGGCTTGGCCTCGGCGCGACCGGAGGCCATATAGAAGGCGACCGCCAAGGCGACCGCCACAATCGTCCAGAACCCGTACCCTCGCGAAGCCCGCCCGTGGTGACCGATAACGCTGGTCATTTCCCTGTCCCGTACGCAGATCACTGAGCGTACCACAATGACGCCCAGAAAATGACTGATTCTAGACCACCATAGCACCATAATCTTTAATGTCGCATTAACGTCAAGTCTTAATTAACCGCTTTTTTACGAAGATTCTGCCATAATCGAACATAGGGCGAACCTCTGGACCTACCATGCTGCTGCGCGGCAATTCTGCCTGGATCCCCCGTATCGCGGCTGTGACCGCGATCATGCTTCTGTCGATCGGCTGCACCTATCGCGGCGAGACCGACAATCCGGTGGTCCGCAAGGCGACCTGGTTCAGTTACCTCGACGGAACCGATATCCGGACGGCCTGCGGCCAGGGTACGCCCGATCGGTTTCGGTTGGTTTACAACGGTCGCTATGAGCAGCAGGTGAGAAGCTACGAGATCACGGCCGACGCAACCGGCGGTGCCTATCTCGTGGCGCGGGCCCGCGGCCGCGCCAATAGCTTCGATGTCTCGCTGGTCGATGTCTTCGCGCCGTGGCGATGGCGGCGGTCGGAGGCACAGTTGTCGCCGGCCGAGTTCAGGCAGTTCGTTGACTTGCTCGAGCAGAGCCGGCAGTTCGCCGGCGCGCCGGTCGGCCTGCGGCTCTTCTCCGGCGACTTCTACTGGGTGGGCAGCGCCTGCCGGAACGGCGCCTTCGCCTACCATGCCTGGCTCTATTCGGAGGACGGATTTGCCGATGTCCGCTTCGCCGATTTCCTCTTCGCGCGCGATCGGACCGAAATCGCGGTCAATCCGCCGCGCAAGATTCCGGCTGGCGAATATCTGGGTCCCATGGGCCGCCAGCAGGACCAGACGCAGATCCGCTTCTGGCTGCAGGTGCGCGAGGACGGCCTGGGCGGCATACCCAATCTCTTTTGAAGCGCGGCGCATCGCTCCGATCGGCTGCGACAAATCGGTTGCCGTCGGCAAAATCCCTCAAGGGGCTTTGCGGATATTGGCGTGATCCCATATCATTGTCGCGATCGTGAGATCGCGTTTCGCGTGGAGACTGCCGCCCGGTGATGAGCGACAACGATAGGATCGGACGGGACGACCGGCAGACCGGCGTCGTCGTCAAGAGCAAACCCAAGACGAAGAAGCCCTCGATGTACAAGGTGCTTCTGCTCAATGACGACTATACGCCGATGGAATTCGTCGTACACGTGCTCGAACGGTTCTTCAACAAGAGCCGCGAGGAGGCGACGCGCATCATGCTGCATGTCCACCGCCGCGGGGTCGGCGTCTGCGGCGTCTATACCTACGAGGTGGCGGAAACGAAAGTGACCCAGGTCATAGACTTCGCGCGACGCAACGAGCATCCTCTGCAGTGCACGTTGGAAAAGGAGTAGCCGGCCGATGCTTTCGCCCAAGCTCGAACAGACCCTGCATCGCGCGCTCGCCTTCGCCAACGAGCGGCGTCACGAATATGCCACGCTCGAGCATCTGCTGCTGGCGCTGACCGAGGACCAGGACGCCATTGCCGTCTTCCGCGCCTGCAACCTCGACCTCGACCGCCTGCGGCGGGATCTGATCGAATATGTCGATAATCAGCTGTCGAGCCTCGTCGGCAGCGCCGTGGGCGACGCCAAGCCGACGGCGGGTTTCCAGCGCGTGCTGCAGCGGGCGGCGATCCACGTCCAGTCTTCCGGCCGCGAGGAGGTGACCGGCGCCAACGTGCTGGTGGCGCTGTTCTCGGAGCGCGAGAGCCATGCCGTCTTCTTCCTGCAGGAGCAGGAGATGTCGCGGCTCGACGCCGTCAACTACATCAGCCACGGCATCGCCAAGGCGCGCGCGCGTTCCGAGCCGCGGCGCGTGAGCGGCGCCGATTCCGACGCCCAGGGCGAGAAGGTGGTGAAGACCGGCACCGAGGCGCTCGACGCCTACTGCGTCAACCTCAACAAGAAGGCGCACAGCGGCAAGATCGATCCGCTGATCGGTCGCGAGGCTGAGGTGGAGCGCACGATCCAGATCCTCTGCCGCCGCACCAAGAACAACCCGCTCTATGTCGGCGATCCCGGAGTCGGCAAGACCGCCATCGCCGAAGGCCTGGCGCGGCGGATCATCCATGGCGAAGTGCCGGAGGTGCTGAAGGCGGCGACCATCTATGCGCTCGACATGGGCGCGCTCCTCGCCGGCACGCGCTATCGCGGCGATTTCGAGGAGCGTCTGAAGGCCGTGCTCAACGAGCTCGAGCAGCACGAGGGCGCCATCCTCTTCATCGACGAGATCCACACGGTCATCGGCGCGGGCGCCACCAGCGGCGGCGCCATGGACGCCTCGAACCTGCTGAAGCCGGCGCTGCAGAGCGGCACCATCCGCTGCATCGGCTCGACCACCTACAAGGAGTACCGCAGCTACTTCGAGAAGGATCGCGCGCTGGTCCGTCGTTTCCAGAAGATCGACGTCAACGAGCCGTCGATCGAGGATTCGGTGAAGATCCTGCGCGGCCTCAAGCCCTACTACGAGCAGCACCACAAGGTGCGCTACACGGCCGAGGCGATCCGCGCCTCCGTCGAGCTGGCGGCGCGCTACATCAACGACCGCAAGCTGCCGGACAAGGCGATCGACGTGATCGACGAGGTCGGCGCGGCGCAGATGCTGCTGCCCGAGGGCAAGCGCAAGAAGACGATCGGCATCAAGGATGTCGAGGCCATCGTCGCCAAGATCGCGCGCATCCCGCCGAAGAGCGTCTCCAGCGACGACAAGCAGACGCTGCAGAACCTGGAGCGCGACCTCAAGACCATGGTCTTCGGCCAGGACAAGGCGATCGACGCGCTGGCGAGCGCGATCAAGCTGGCGCGCGCCGGCCTGCGCGAGCCCGAGAAGCCGATCGGCTGCTACCTGTTCTCCGGTCCCACGGGCGTCGGCAAGACCGAGGTGGCGCGCCAGCTGGCGCGCAGCCTGGCCATCGAGCTCATCCGCTTCGACATGTCCGAATACATGGAGCGCCACACGGTCTCGCGGCTGATCGGCGCGCCGCCGGGCTATGTCGGCTTCGACCAGGGCGGCCTGCTGACCGACGCCATCGACCAGCACCCGCATGCCGTGCTGCTGCTCGACGAGATCGAGAAGGCGCATCCCGATCTCTTCAACATCCTCCTGCAGGTGATGGACCACGGCAAGCTCACCGACCACAACGGCAAGTCGGTCGACTTCAGGAACGTCATCCTCATCATGACCACCAACGCAGGCGCCGCGGAGATGGCGAAGACCGCCATCGGCTTCGGCCGCGAGGTCCGCACCGGCGAGGACACCGAGGCGATCAACCGGATGTTCACGCCGGAGTTCCGCAACCGGCTGGACGCGACGATCGCCTTCGCCAACCTGCCGCCGGAGGTCGTCGCCCGCGTGGTCGACAAGTTCGTCATGCAGCTGGAGGCCCAGCTCGCCGACCGCCAGGTGACGATCGAGCTGAGCGACGCCGCCCGCGCCTGGCTGGCGAGGAAGGGTTTCGACCCGCTCTACGGCGCGCGGCCGCTGGCCCGCGTCATCCAGGAGCACGTCAAGAAGCCGCTGGCCGAGGAGCTGCTGTTCGGCAAGCTCGAGAAGGGCGGTACGGTGCGCGTCGACGTGAAGGACGACAAGCTCGTCTTCAGCTACCCCGATCCGCAGCTGCCGCCGCCGGGCGAGCCGAAGCTGCCGGCGCTGGTGGAGACTTAGCCTCTCCGTCTATTCGGCCGACCTGTCCGTGTGCCCGAGGGATCGCTCGGGCGCGACGCGGTCGCGCACGCGCTGCTTCAGCTCCCTGATATCGGGAAAGCGGCCTTCGCCCTTGCGGGACCAGACGGTCTCGCCGTCCACCCGCACCTCGAAGACGCCGCCGGTCCCGGGCTTCAGCGCCACCTCGCCGACCTCCTGCTCGAAAGTGGTCAGCAGCTCCTGCGCCATCCAGGCGGCACGCAGCAGCCAGCGGCACTGGGTGCAGTACTCGATCTCGATGCGGGGTGAAGGGGGCATGGGCTGCTCCAGCCTGTCGCTTCGGAAGGGGCGTCAATGAAAAGTTAACATAGCCGCGGTAGGAACGTTCGCGGCCCGCTCTATTTCTGGCGGAACCGGCGCATGTCCGTCGGTGGATACATCCTTTGGGGGATATTGCCCGCGATGTCGGTTCAGATGGCGGCGGACGGCGCCAACTCTTCCCCACTACGGACGGTCCGCGTCATGAACTGGGGACTGACGCTGCTCATCGCAGCTGCTCTCGTCCTGAAGCTCCGGCTCGTCTTCCTCCTTAACGTCAACTGGGACGAGTTCTTCTACCTTTCCCATGTCCATCAGTATCTGCGCGGCGAGTTGACGGCGCAATTCCAGGTTTTTCATGTCCACCTGTTCTGGTGGCTGCCGCGCGTGGCGGGTGACGAGATATCGCAGATCACGGCCGCCCGTCTGGTCATGTACGGTCTCGCTGTAGGTTCTGCCGGGCTGACTTACCTGATCGCCCGTCGGTTCCTGAGCGCAACCGGCGCGCTGTTCGCGGTCCTCGCCTATCTCAGCGTGTCGAACGTCATCGAGCATGGGACGAGCTTTCGCGCCGATCCCATCGCCGCTTTTCTATTCCTCGCCGCGCTTTGCCTGCTCCTCTATCGGTCGGGCTGTTGGCGAGCCGCAGGCGGCGCCGGCCTGTTGATGGCGCTCGCGGCAATGGTGACGATAAAGGCGGCCCTTCACCTTGCCGTGCTCGGTGCGCTTCTTGCGGCCATGCTCATGCTGGCCGACCGGCGACGCAGGATGTGGGCGCAGACTGTGGCCTTCGGCCTCGCCTTCGTCGCCGGGCTTGCGCTCTTGTATGAATGGCATCGCCTGACCTTGCCCGTGACCGAATCGATCGACGCTGCGGGATTTGCGGTGGGTACGGCCGATAAGATGTTCACGAACGGCCTCCTGCTGCGTTGGCGCGAGCTGATCGTTCATCTCGTTCGCAACCCCGTCGTCTGGGGTCTGATGATCAGCGGCGTGGTGCTTGTGAGCGTCGACGCGATTCGCGGGCGGAAAGGAGCGCTGGGCCATCTCCTGATCTTCGGCGCCTTCTGGATTCCGGTGCTGTCCGTACTCGCCTATCGGAACGCGTTCCCTTACTTCTACGTCTTCATCCTCTCGCCCGCCGTGGTCGTCAGCGGGATCGTGATCGATCGCCTCGTGCAGATGGTGCAGGAGAATCGCAGCCGATTGGCGTTGGCCGAGATTGCAACCTTCGTCGGCGTGACGGCGGTCAGCCTCGCCCTCCACTACCAGACGAACGCCGTCGACGCGACGCGCGCCGGGCGGCAGGTCGTCGATGTCATCCACAGGATGTTTCCCCAGCCCGTACCGTACATCGACGGTCCATCCATGATCGCCACCTTTCCTCAGACCGGCTTCTTCATGAGCACCTGGGGAATGGAGACGTACCGTGCTGCCAAGCGCCCTGTCCTCGCTGAGGCCATCGCCCGACAGGCACCCGTCTTCGTTCTTGCCGACATGCCGGCGTTGGCTGACGCCATGTCCGGAACGCACAGGGTTCCGCCGGACTACGCGCTCCTGGAGGCGGACCGGGCGGCGCTGACCGAGAACTATGTCCACCACTGGGGCAGGGTTTATGTCGCGGGCAAGAGACTGGAGTTCGACGGGCCGAAACCGGTGCGATTCGAGATTCTCATCCCGGGAACCTATACCGTGGAAACGGCCGATCCCATCATGATCGATGATGCGCCCTATGCCCCCGGACAGCCGGTGCGCCTCGCCGCCGGCTCGCATGTGCTGACGCCGGACAGCGCCGCGGGGGCTGTCACCCTCCGATGGGGGGACCGGCTGTTCCGGCCGACGGAAGCGCCTTCTCCCGAGCCTCTGTTCCTGCCCTTCAGGTAGGCCGTTTACGCTTCGTTGAGGAGTTTGAGGTTAACAAGCCTGCATCAGCCACCGGCTTGCCCATCTACCCGCAGGCGCATGAAACTCATCGTCCAGATTCCGTGCTTCAACGAGCAAGAGACGCTCGCGCGCACGGTATCCGATATTCCTCGCCGGATCGACGGTATCGATATCGTCGAAGTGCTGGTGATCGATGACGGCTCCACGGATCGTACCGCCGAGGTGGCGCGGGCGGCCGGAGTGGACCACTACGTCCGCCACCCGAGGAACCGGGGTCTGGCGCGCAGCTTTCGCACCGGTATCGATGCCTGCCTCGGGCTGGGCGCCGACATCATCGTCAACACGGACGGCGACAACCAGTACGCGGGAGCCGATATCCCGAAGTTGATCCAGCCGATCCTGCACGGCCGCGCCGACATCGTCATCGGCGACAGGCAGACGGATCAGCTTGAGCATTTTTCGCCGCTGAAGAAGCGGCTGCAGGCGGTGGGAAGCTGGGTGGTGAGGCGACTATCCGCGACCAAGGTGCCCGACGCGGTGAGCGGCTTCCGGGCTATCTCGCGCGGGGCGGCGTTCCAGCTCAACATTCTCTCGAACTTCAGTTACACGATCGAGATGCTGATTTTCGCCGGCCGGCGCGGCTTGGCCATCGCGTCGGTACCGGTCAAGACGAATCCCATGAATCGCCCGTCGCGCCTATTCAAGAGCATCCCGCACTTCCTGGCGCGCTCGGGAACGACCATGCTGCGGATGTTCGCGATGTACAAGCCGCTGCGGGTCTTCTTCTTTCTGGGACTCGCCCTCTCGACGGCGGGCGCGATACCCGTTCTTCGCTTTCTCTACTTCTGGGCGGTCGGCGACGGGGTTGGTCATATCCAGTCGCTCATTCTCGGCGGCGTGCTCCTGGTTATCGGCTTCATGACGTTCCTGATCGGTCTGGTCGCCGACCTCATCTCCTTCAATCGGCAACTTCTCGAGATGGTGCTGGAGAAAATGCGGCGACTGGAGCTGGATGAGCGTCGCGGCGCCGTCGTCCCGGATCGCGAGACCGTGCTTCGCTGGTCACGCGGCGTCAAGTAAGCCGGGTTCGTCAGCATTCAATCCATGAGCCTGATCCAAACTCTGAAGCGCAACCGCGAGACCTTTCTCGACCGGCACGTAGAGGCAAGCGACCGGTCAGCGAGGCTGTTCTCCGCAACGACGTATGCACTATGGAAGGCGTGCCGACCGGTGATGGCGGATCACTGTGCCGGGCTGGTTCTCGACGCGGGGTCGGGCCGCGGTTCCTGGCGGAATGTCATCCTGGAAACAGCGTCTCAGTACGAGTCGATCGACATCGCGCCGCGGGCAGGTGACCGACCGACATGGATCGGCGATGTTTGCGAGATGCCTCACGTGCCGGCCGAACGATACGACACTGTCGTCTGCCATCAGGTTCTTGAGCATCTGCGGCGACCCTGGCGCGCTGTGGCGGAGTTTCATCGAGTCTTGAAACCGGGTGGGGCGCTTATCCTAAGTGTTCCCCATCTGAGCCGGCGGCACGAACTCCCGCATGACTACTTCCGCTTCACGCAGGAGGGACTTGAGGCTCTGTTGGAGGATGCAGGTTACGCACAGATCGTGACGCGACCCTATGGCGGAATCCTCTCATTCATCCATCACCAGACCAGTTTTATCCTCCCCGGTACCCTGCTTGGCGTCCCGGTGCTCGGGTGCGGAGCGGCTGCCCTCAACGCCGTCTGGTCGTGGCTGTTGTCGAGCATCGATTCTGCAGTGGACCGCGGAGCGCTGATACCCGTGGGCATCGTGGTTGTCGCGCGGAAGCCGAGCGAATCGACGCTGTTGACGGACCCGGCGGCGATCGGCCAAGCCGGATAGATATCGGCCGGAGGCTACGGGATCGTGTCGTTCAATATCGCGTTCGCGTAGGCCCGGAAGAGCTTCGCTTCGAAGTCGCGATCTGAGCCGCTCCTCGTGGTGGTAACGAGCGCCCTTCTTCGGCCGTCGGTCGTCATAGATGCGTTCCGACAGTTGACGACCGAACCGACGGGAACGCGGTGGGTTGAATTCCGAGCTTCCGATACGCCACGACGGCAAAGATCATGCTTACCGCAATCACGCTCAACGCGGTCGCAAGGGCGGCCCCTTCCACGCCCCACGCAGGAATGAACAGCAGGCAGCCGATGACATTGATCGCCGCACTGCAGGAGAAGGTCACGGCTGCAGCCCGTTCGTGGCGCGTCATGATCAACAGATATCCCGACGTGCCCATCGCGGCGTTTACCAAGTAGCCGCCCACGAGAATGGCAAGGGCGGAGTAACCCGCCACGAATTCGGTGCCGAACAGGGCTAGAATCGGTCGTCCGAACAGGATCAGGATCGCCGCGATCGGCAGCGCCATTGCGAGAATCGCCTGGGCCGAGATCGTGGCCTTCTGTTGCAGGACGGATAAGTCGTTGCGGATATAGAGGCTGGCGATGGCGGGGGCGAAAGCCATGTTCACCGCGGTCAGCGGGAATGCGACGAACGCCGCCATCTGGCTCGCCACGCGGTAAACGCCCGCCGGCTCCGACCCGACGAGCAGTCCGAGCATGATGACGTCGGTATAGGTGACGACGACGTTCATGCCGAGAATCCAGAGAAAGGGTCCGGCGGCGAGGAGCCAGGCACCAGTCCGATATTCCGGCTTTGCGATCTTGACGCCGGCGGGCAGTGACCGGCGCAGCAGCCAATGTCCCCACGCGCAAGCGGCGGCCACCGCGGCCACCTGCAAGATCACAGCCATGAGACCGGTGTGAGGCGCGTCGGCAGCGATGTATACCGCGCCGAGAAGACACAGCAGGACGCCCGGTTGCACCAAGCTTTCCGGCAATTGGCCTTGGACGACATGACCGAGACCCTGGAGAGCGGCCTGGCGCAGGCGCGCAACGGCGATCAGCGGGACGATGATCAGGGCGACTCGCAACGTAACGCCCATTTCTGAGCCCGGCTCCGCGGTGAGCACGTAGGAGCCAGCCGCGGCGGCTCCTGCCACGGCAATTGACGTAAGGATCACGAACTGACTGCTTCGACGGAGGATTCCCCGCATGAACGCCCATTCGGCGCGCGCCCTGAACTTGGCGATTTCTCGGATCAGGAGGCGGTCGAAACCCAGAGCTACCGGGATGCCGAGGAGGCCAACCCAGGACAGCGCGAATGCATAGGCCCCGTAGCTGGACGCACCGAGCAGTCGGGCGAGCGCCAAGCCGCAAAGAAACTCGAGTCCGACTTGCACGATCCGCAAGACGAGCATCCCGACCGCGCCTCTTGCGACGCCGCCGCTTTGCAACCGGCTTACGATGCTGGCTGTGCTTCCCTTGAGCGTCGCTTCGTCTTCAGTATCGGCGGCGGCGTGAATCACAGCTCATCTGGTGTCGTCAGGTGAAGTAGGCGCTTGGGATGGAATCCAATGTGCCGATATGATCTACGGCAATGGTTAACGAATTGCTGACTTGTACGCCCTATCGGATCCTGCCAACCGAAGATTGGCGGCGCGTAGTCTGGGAGTGCTCATGAAAAGCGCAAGCGATCCACGCCGTCTTGACGGTCAGGTCACATCCGTCGTCGGTTGAGATCGTTCCTCATCTCGCCGGAACGGCGAATATTCCATCAGCCCCCGCATCTCCGCCTCCATCGCGGCGCGCTCGCGCCTGAGGAAGTCCTCGACCGCCTCGGCGAAGCCGGGGTCGCGGAGCCAGTGCGCGCTCCAGGTCGGCGTCGGCAGGTAGCCGCGCTGGATCTTGTGCTCGCCCTGCGCCCCCGCCTCCACCCGCTGCAGGCCGTGGGCGATCGCATAGTCGATCGCCTGGTAGTAGCAGGCCTCGAAATGCAGGAACCGGAAGTCGCCGAGGCACCCCCAGTTGCGGCCGTAGAGCGCCTCCGCCCCGCGCAGGTTGAGGGCGCCGGCGACCGGCCGGCCGTCCTGCTCGGCCAGCATCAGCACCGTGCGGTCGGCGAGCGTCGCGCCCAGGCATTCGAAGAAGGCGCGGGTCAGGTAGGGCCGCCCCCATTTGCGGCCGCCGGTGTCCATGTAGAAGGCGAAGAACGCGTCCCAGTGCTTCGACTTGATCTCGTCGCCGCCGAGCGCGCGGATCGTGATCCCGCCGGCCAGCGCCTCGCGCCGCTCCTTGCGGATGGCCTTGCGCTTGCGCGACGACAGATCGGCGAGGAAGTCCTCGAACGTACGGTAGCCGCGGTTCGTCCAGTGGTACTGGCAGCCCAGGCGCAGCATGAAGCCCGCCTCCGCCAGGCCTCGCGCGTCCTCCGCCTGCGGAAAGGTGACGTGCAGCGAGGAAACGTTCGTCCGCTTGGCGATCTCGACGAGGCCATGGAGGAGGGCGCCCCGCACCTCGTCCGCCAGCGGCCCGGGCCGCACCAGCAGCCGCGGCCCCGGCACCGGCGTGAACGGCACCGCCACCAGCAGCTTCGGGTAGTAGCGACCGCCCGCGCGTTCATAGGCCTCGGCCCAGCCGTGATCGAAGACATACTCGCCCTGGGAGTGGCTCTTCACATACATCGGCGCCGCCGCCAGCAGGGCGCCGGCGCCGTCCTCGACCAGGACGTGGCGCGGCAGCCAGCCGGTGCGCGCGCCGACCGAGCGGCTGTCCTCCAGCGCCGTCAGGAAGGCGTGGCTGACGAACGGATTGTCGGCGCCGGCGCAGGCATCCCACGCCGCGGCCGGAACCCCCGCGATCGCCTCGATGGTCCGGACCTGCATCGGTTCGCGGCCGTCAGGCATGCACGATCCTGCGACTCCACAACACTTCTTCGCCTATATCAGGCGTCCGGGCGCGCCCGCCAAGAGCCGGTCACGCGATCTCGAAGACGCCCTCGACCTCGACCGCGACATTGAGCGGCAGCACGTTGACGCCGACGGCCGCGCGCGCGTGCTTGCCGGCGTCGCCGAACACCTCGACCATCAGGTCGGAGGCGCCGTTGGCGACCTTCGGTTGATCCGGGAAATCGTCAGTCGAATTGACGAAGACCGTCAGCTTGACGCAGCGCTTGACGCGGTCAAGGTCGCCGAGCGCGTTCTTGAGCTGGGCGACGACGTTGAGGGCGCAGAGGCGCGCCGCCGCCTGCCCGTCCTCGACTTTGAACTCCTGCCCGAGCTTGCCCTTGTAGCGGAACTCGCCGTTCCAGATCGTGACTTGTCCGGAGACGAAGGCGAGGCTGCCGGCTACGGCCACCGGCACGTAGTTGGCGACGGGTATGGCCGCCTTCGGCAGCTCGATCTTGCGGTCGGCCAAGCGGGCCTCGATCTGTCCGGCCATGATTTCTGCTCCTTCTCCCGTGCGAACGGCGCGCAGCATATCGGCTCCGCCGGGGTCGATCCAGCCGTGCTTGACAGCGCGAACAGGGCCGGCCGATAACCCGCCATCATCGGGTCGCCAGCAGGGGAATGCCGCATGTCGGACGTGCCGGGAATCGTCGTCGCCAAGGGAACGGCTCCGCTCGAGCTGTTGCCGCGCTACGCCAACCGCCACGGGCTGATCGCCGGCGCGACCGGCACCGGGAAGACCGTGACCCTGCAGGTCATCGCCGAGGGCCTGTCGGCGCGCGGCGTGCCCGTGTTCATGGCCGACGTGAAGGGCGATCTCGCCGGCCTCAGCCAGCCCGGCGCGGCGACGCCGAAGATCCAGGAGCGGCTCGCCGCGCTCGGCATCGCCGATCATCCCTATCGCGGCTTTCCGACGATCTTCTGGGACCTGTTCGGGACGCAGGGGCATCCGGTGCGGGCCACCGTCTCCGATCTCGGGCCTCTGCTGTTCGCGCGGCTGCTCGACCTCAACGAGGTGCAGGCGGGCGTGCTGACGCTGGTCTTCAAGCTGGCCGACGACGAGGGCCTGCTGCTGCTCGACCTCAAGGACCTGCGGGCCATGCTCGGCTTCGTGGCCGACAACGCCAAGGAGCTGACGACCACCTATGGCAATGTCAGCGCCGCCACGGTCGGCGCCATCCAGCGCGGCCTGCTGCAGCTCGAGCAGCAGGGCGGCGACCTGTTCTTCGGCGAGCCGGCGCTGGAGCTGGCCGACCTGATGATGGTGGATCCCGCGGGCAACGGCGCCGTCAACATCCTCGCCGCCGACAGGCTGATGCAGAGCCCGCGCCTCTACGCCACCTTCCTGCTCTGGCTGCTGGCGGAATTGTTCGAGAATCTGCCGGAGGCCGGCGACCTCGACAAGCCGAAGCTGGTCTTCTTCTTCGACGAGGCGCACCTGCTGTTCGCCGACGCGCCCAAGGCGCTGCTCGAGAAGATCGAGCAGGTGGTGCGGCTGATCCGCTCCAAGGGCGTCGGGGTCTTCTTCATCACCCAGAACCCGCTGGATATCCCGGACATCGTCCTCGGCCAGCTCGGCAACCGCGTCCAGCACGCGCTGCGCGCCTATACACCGCGCGACCAGAAGGCCGTACGCGCGGCGGCCGAGACCTTCCGCCCCAATCCGAAGCTCGACACCGCGCAGACGATCATGGAGCTCGGCGTCGGCGAGGGGCTGGTGTCGTTCCTCGCCGCCGGGGGCACGCCCTCGATAGTGGAGCGCGCTCTCGTCCTGCCGCCGGCCTCGCGCATCGGTGCCATCAGCGCGGAGGCGCGCCAGGCGTTGCTCGGCACGAGCCCGCTCAAGGGCCGGTACGAGCAGACGGTCGATCGCGAGTCGGCCTTCGAGCGGCTGCAGGGCGGCGCGGCGCCCGCGCCGGCCTCCACGACCCGCGATGCCGGCGTCGCCGGCACGGGCAGCTGGCAGCGGCCCGAGGAAATTCAGACGCGGCCGTCCCCGTCGCCGCAGTCGTCGCCGTCGCGGCGCGGCGCGGCGCAGCCGAAACCCGAGCGGAGCGCCATGGAGAAGATCATCCTCGGCGACGGCCGCCGCCAGGGCCTGGCCGAGGCGATGGCCAAGAGCGTCGCCCGCCAGATCGGCAATTCGCTCGGCCGGAAGATCGTGCGGGGTATGCTCGGCTCGCTCCTGAAATAGGTGGTCGCCGCAGCCCTCGTGCCGACGATGACCGACATCCGCGTCCTGCCGGCCGACGACGCGACCAACGGCTGGAACCGCATCCTGCCGGCGCGCGCGCCGCGGCCGTCGCTCGCCGGCGACCGGCGCGCCGATTGGGCCGTCGTGGGGGCCGGCTATGCCGGTCTTGCGGCGGCGCGGCGCCTGGCGGAGAACCGGCCGAACGATCGCATCCTCCTGCTCGAGGCGCAGGAGGTGGGCGAGAACGCCTCGGCCCGCAACTCCGGCTTCGCCATCGATCTGCCGCACAATGTCGGCAGCAGCCTCGACGAGCTCGACGGCTCGCATCGCTATCTCAGGCTGTCGCGCGCGGCCATCGATCAGCTCGATCGCCTCGTCAAGGCGGCCGGCATCGAGTGCCAGTGGAGCCGGCGCGGCAAGTATCATGCCGCGGTCTCCGAGCGGGGGCGGGCGCAGGTGCTCGAGCCGTTCGCGCGCGAGTTGCAGGCGCTGGGCGAGCCCTATCGCTGGCTCGACGCCGCGGAGCTCCGGCGCGAGATCGGCACCCCGTACTATCACGCGGCCGTCTACACGCCGGGCTGCGCGCTGATGAATCCGGCGGCCTTGACGCGCGGCCTCGCCGATTCCCTGCCGGACAACGTGACGCTGTGCGAGCGCTCGCCGGTGGTCCGCGTCGGCTACGAGAACGGCGTCCGCCTGGAGACGGCTGGCGGCAGCGTCTTTGCACCGAAGCTGATCCTGTGCACGAACGGCTTCGCCGAGGCGTTCGGGTTCTACGCGCGGCGTCTCCTCGTCTTCGCCGCCTTCGCCAGCCTGACCCGCCCGCTGGCGCCGGTCGAATGCGCCGCGCTCGGCGGCGAGGATGATTGGGGAATCACGCCGGCCAACGCCTTCGCCGGCTGCACCATGCGCTACACCCGCGACCATCGCATCCTGATCCGCCAGCACATCGACTACCGCCCCGGCTTCCGCGTCGGCGCCGCCCATTACCGGGCGGTGCGGCGCGATCACGAGGCGGCGTTCCGCGCCCGCTTTCCGATGCTGCCGAACGTGACGTTCGAGCATAGCTGGGCCGGATTCGTCACGCTGTCGCGCAATTCCGCGCCCGGTTTCGGCCGCGTCGCGCCGAGCGTCTATGCCGCCGTCTGCTGCAACGCCGTCGGAGTCACCAAGAGCACCATCGCCGGCCTGCTGGCGGCGGACATGGCCTGCGGCGTCGACAACCCGCTGATCGCCGACGTGGAATCGCTCGGCCAGCCGCAGGCCCTGCCGCCGCCGCCGGTCCTCGGCCTCGGCGTGCGCCTGCGCCAACGCTGGGAGCTGTGGACGAACCGCGGGGAGCGCTGAGGGTGCGGCTCCGTCCGTCCGGATGACCTCGCGCGAACCCCCGTCCCCCGCGGGGGCCGACGAGCCCGCCGGCGGCTGGCCGCTCGTCGTCGCCCTCGCGGTGGCGCAGGTCGTGTCCTGGGGGACGCTGTATTACGGCTTTTCCCTGCTCGTCGTGCCGATGGAGCAGGATCTCGGCTGGAGCCGCACGGCGCTCAACGGCGCCCTGTCGCTCGGATTGCTGACCGCAGGTGTCTGCGCCTACGGCGTGGGATCCTGGATCGACCGTCGCGGCGGGCGCGCCATCATGACGATGGGCACGATCCTGGGCGCGGCGCTGCTCGCCCTCTGGTCCCAGGTCGGACATCAGGCCGCGTTCTACGCCCTCTGGGTGGGCATCGGCCTGAGCATGGCGGCCACCCTCTACGAGCCCGTGTTCGTCGTGCTGGCGCGGCGCTTTCCCCGCACCTACCGCGCGCGGATCGCCGTGGTCACCTTCGTCGCCGGATTCTCCAGCACGGTCTTCGTGCCGCTGACCCAGCTCCTGATCGAGCGGTTCGGCTGGCGCGACGCGCTGCTGGCGCTGGCACTGGCGAATCTCGTCATCTGCCTGCCGATCCACGCGCTATGGCTGCGCGACGGGCCGCGTCCCGGCTCGGCGTCGGTGACGATGCAGGATCTGGGCGCGCAGAGTCGGGACGCCATCCGGCGGGCGCTCCGCCACCCCGTGTTCTGGGCGCTGGCCGCAAGCCTGACGGCCTACTACGCGACCTTCTCGGCGCTGACGTTCCACCTCATCCCGCTGCTGGCGGAGCGGCGGGTGCCGACGGCCGTCGCCATCGGCGCCGTCGCCCTGATCGGACCGGCGCAGGTCGCCGGCCGGCTCGTCGTCTTCCTGCTGGGCTCGCGGCTGCCCACGGCGACCACCGGACGCATCGTGCTGCTCGGCCTGCCGCTGGCGGTGCTTCTGCTGATCGCCTTCCCGCGCTCGACCGCGATGCTCTTTGCGGCGGCGGTCCTCTATGGCGGCGCCAACGGCATCATGACCATCGTGCGCGGCACGGCGGTTCCCGATCTCATGTGGCGCGAGGGGTACGGCGCCGTCAACGGCGCGCTGGCGGCGCCGGCGATGGCCGCCATGGCCGGCGCCCCGCTCGGCGCCGCGCTCCTCTGGTCGGCGGCGGGCGGCTATGACGCCGTGCTGTGGATGCTGTTCGCCGTGGCCGCGTTCGCCGCGGTCGCCTTCTGGGTCGCCGCGGCGGCGGCCCGGCGAAGTGCTCGGCCGTAGGGGTCCCGCGGCCGGAAGATCGGCGCCGATTCCATGGGCAGAAGTGCGGCGGGTTGCCGGTCAAACGGGCACTTCGCCGCCCGCCTGTTTGTGCGACGCAGCATTCCACAAACTACCTAATTATATGATAAATATACAAAATATGTTGTGCATGTGCGATGCAGCAGAATTGGCATGGAATTTGTATCTATGCAGGCAGGAGCGGCGAGAGATCGCGGATCCTGCACCGCCGGCAACGGCACGAGGGTCGGCCAGCAGAGTCGACCGGCAAGTTAAACAGGGAGTCGAAACATGGAGATACGAAACGCCGTCAGGAGGGGACCCGATCCCGGCGTGTTAGCGAGGCGCGCCGCCGGTCTTCACGGGCCGGGCGCCGGCGACCAGCAAAAGGCGTCGACGCCCGGCACGACCACGGAATTCTGATTGTCCCGGTTACGCGCGAAATGATCCTCCCTTCGCGCGACTTGCCCGGATGGCACACCGCTGCCATCCGGGCCTTTTTTATTGCGCGGTCACGACGGCATCACGCTGCGCCCAGCAGCTCCTCCGCCAGCGCCTGCCATTCCTGCTCGAGCGTGACGGTCGCCGGCGGCCTGCCGCAGCGTCGATACCAGTAGCCGGCGTTCGAGAGGTCGCCCTCCTTGCGGTGCAGATAGGCGTGCACGGACATGCCGGCATCGTCGTCGCGCGCCTGCGCGCACTCATGCGCCTTGTCCCAATCGCCCTTGGCATCCCACCACAGCGCCTGCAGCGCAAAGCCGAGGTCGGCGGGCGGCTTGGGATCGGCCGTGGACTCTCGGAAAGACGTCAGGTCCATTGTCGTGCCGTCGAAGAAAACGAGATCGATGATACGCGAGCCCTCCGTCGATCGATAGCCGTTCCGTGCCGGTAACATTCGTCCAAGACGCGGCTCCGGCGATCCGGCATGCTCGCGGCCCGCCCCGCATTCGCAGGAGGATACCCGCGATGTCCGCACCCGAGCTCCCGCCGCCCTTCGCGCTATTCCGGATGATCACCGGCTTCTATCTGTCGCGCGCGGTCCACGTCGCCGCCAGCCTCGGCGTCGCCGACCTTCTGGCCGACGGCGCGCGCGGCCATGAGGAGCTGGCCGCGGCGACGCGCACCCACGCGCCGTCACTGCGCCGCGTGCTGCGCCTGCTGGTGAGCGCCGGCGTGTTCGCGGAGGAGGCGGACGGCCGGTTCGCGCTGACGTCGATGGGCGCCTGCCTGCGCGCCGGCGTTCCGGGCTCGATGCGCGCCGCGGCGCTGCTGTTCGGCGGCATCACGCAGCAGGCCTGGGGCGACCTGATGCACAGCGTGCAGACCGGCGAGCCGGCCTTCCGCCGCGTCTTCGGCATGGAGCCCTTCGCCTATATGGGCGAGCATCCGGACGAGGCCGCCAATTTCGACGCCGCCATGGCCGATTTCACCCGGCAGATCGCGGTCGCCGTGGCCGCCGCCTACGATTTCTCGCCGTTCCGGAAGATCGTCGACGTCGGCGGCGGCAACGGCGCGCTCCTCGCCGGCATCCTCGAGGCCTACCCGGCGCTCACGGGCCTGCTCTTCGACCTGCCGCCGGTCGCCCAACGCGCCGGCGCCGATCTGCGCGCGCAAGGCCTGGCCGCCCGCTGCGAGATCCGGGGCGGCGACTTCTTCCGGGAGGTGCCGGCCGACGGCGACGCCTACCTGCTGAAGCACGTGCTCCACGACTGGGACGACGCGCGCGCCACCGACATTCTGAGGACGTGCCGCCGCGCGATGCGCGCCGACGCCAGGCTGCTGACCATCGAGGGCATCTACCCGCCGCGCATCGACCAGTCGGACGCGAGCCGCGGCGCCGCCGCCAACGACGTCAACATGCTCGTCTGCACCGGCGGCCGGCAACGATCGGAAGCGGAGTTTCGCGCTCTTTATGAGGCAGCGGGTTTCCGGCTGACGCAGATCGTGCCGACGCAGATGGGGGTGAAGGTGATCGAGGGTGTGTAGGTGAGAGGCGGAAGCCCGTCAGCGTACGCGAATGCCACGCTCGCTTACGACCAACAATCGACCGGTGAGAGACTGTTCCAGAATCAGTGCAAGATTGGCGCGCACAAATGCTAGGACTGCGCCCCGCCCTGCGCTCGCCGGCCGGAACAGGACAATCCCGGCATAACGGTCCGGTGGATAGGCACGAACATCCGCAACACCTTTGTCCATAGTGAAGATGGCGCGACCTTCTTGACGAACGTGTTCCAGCAGAACGTCATCGGACGTGCCGGTTAGCCCTTCTTCCTCCACGGTTGCGGCATCACATCCGGCAGCTCGAAGGTCGTCGAGCAATTCGGCCGGCAGGTTCTCGTCCAGCTTGATCTTCACGCCGAGCGTATGGGTAGAAGCGATTCCTCGCGCGCCAACTCAGCGGCATAGGCGAGCGATGCTTCAATGTGCTCGGGCCGGAGCGTCGGATAGCTACGCAGTATCTCGTTCTGTGTCGCGCCCTCGGCCAAGCTGTCGAGAATGTTCGTCACCAACACGCGCGTGCCCTTAGCACACAGCTGCCCGCCGCAGACTTTCGGATCGGCCGTCAAGTGTTCGCGCCAATCGATCATGGGATACACAGTACTGTCTGATCGTATCACGAGGCGGCTCGATCAAATCTCGCCTTACGACAAAGGTCAATGACAGACACGCACCGGATTACTCCCCCACAAAAATCCGGGCCCGTGCCGTCGTCCGCGGACCCGGAAGTTTTCACAGGGAGAACACAACAGCGAGAGCTGACCTCCAATCCCTCGCGACCGGCAGCCGTCCGGCTCTCTCACGAACAGCCGCTGGTGGCCCCGCAGGTCGTGCACTTCATGCACGTGCCGTTGCGCACGAGGGTGAAATTGCCGCACTCGCCGCAGGCATCGCCCTCATAGCCCTTGAGGCGTGCCTCGCGGATACGCTCGAAGCGGTCGTCCAACGCCTCGGCGAATGCGGCATCGACCGCCACGGCTCCGACGGTGTCGGGGCGGGCGATGGCTGACGCGGCCGCAACCGCGCCGTGACCCGTGATCGCGTGGCCGCCGCCGTTGACGGCGGCGGCGGCGACAACTGTACCCGTTCCGGTGGCATAGGCCGCGGCGCCGACTTCTGCATCTATGCCTGCGTTCGCCTTTGCCTCGCCGTTGCGGGCGCCGTGGAAGACGATGAGGTTGCGCACATAGCCGGTGCTGGCCAGGCGCTTCACCGCGTCGAGCGCCTGTGATTCCTCGGCGGCGAGGGCGCCTTCCGCCGCGCCCTGGCCCATGCTGTCGGGCAGCACGTCGTGCGGCTGCACATGGGCGAGGTCGGTGCGGCCGAGATAGGAGATCGCCAGCTCGCGGAACACGTAGTCGAGGATCGAGGTCGCCATCTTGATGGCGTCGTTGCCCTCGACCACGCCGTGCGGCTCGAAGCGGGTGAAGGTGAAGGCCTCGACGAACTCCTCGAGCGGCACGCCATATTGCAGGCCGATGGAGATGGCGATGGCGAAGTTGTTCATCAGGCTGCGGAAGGCCGCGCCTTCCTTGTGCATGTCGATGAAGATCTCGCCGAGGCTGCCGTCCTCGTACTCGCCGGTGTGCAGGTAGACCTTGTGGCCGCCGACGATCGCCTTCTGGATGTAGCTCTTGCGCCGGTTGGGCAGCCGCTCGCGCTTGGCCCGCAGGTTCACCACGCGCTCGATCACCCGCTCGACGATGCGCTCGGCCACCAGCGGCGCCTTGGCCGCGGCCGGCGCCTCGATGATCTCCTCGATGTCGTCCTCGTCGTCGCTCAGGATCGACGCGGCCAGCGGCTGCGACAGCTTGGAGCCGTCGCGGTAGAGCGCGTTGGCCTTGAGGCACAGCCGCCAGGACAGCATGTACGCGTCCTTGCATTCCTCGACCGTCGCCGCGTTCGGCATGTTGATGGTCTTGGAGATGGCGCCGGAGATGAAGGGCTGCGCCGCCGCCATCATGCGGATGTGGCTCTCGACCGACAGGAAGCGCTTGCCGATGCGGCCGCAGGCGTTGGCGCAGTCGAAGATCGGCAGGTGTTCGGCCTTGAGATGCGGCGCGCCTTCGAGCGTCATGGCGCCGCAGCAGAAGGTGTTGGCCTCCTCGATCTGCTGCTTGCTGAATCCCAGCGCCGTCAGCATGTCGAACGACACGTCGTTGAGCTGCGCGGCGGTGAAGCCCAGGCCCTTGGTGCAGAACTCCTCGCCCAGCGTCCACCGGTTGAAGGCGAAGCGGATGTCGAAGGCGGCGGCGAGATTCTGCTCGAGCGCCTGCAGCGTGCTTGCCGTGAAGCCGCGCGCCTTCAGCTCGGCATGATTGATGCCGGGCGCACTGTCGAGCGTGCCGTGGCCGACGGCGTAGCGGATGATCTCCTCGATCTGCTCCTCGCCGTAGCCCAGCGTCTTGAGGGCCGCGGGCACCGTGCGGTTGATGATCTTGAAATAGCCGCCGCCGGCCAGCTTCTTGAACTTCACGAGCGCGAAGTCCGGCTCGATGCCGGTCGTGTCGCAATCCATCACCAGCGCGATGGTGCCGGTCGGCGCGATCGTCGTCGCCTGGGCGTTGCGGTAGCCATAGGTCTCGCCGACGAACAGGGCGTCGTCCCAGGCCCGCTGCGCCGCCGTCACCAGCGCCGGCTCCGGGCAGTTCTCAAGGTCGAGCGGCACAGGCAGGATCGACAGGTCCTCGTAGCCGCCGGGTTCGCCATAGGCGGCTCGCCGGTGGTTGCGGATCACCCGCAGCATGGCCGAGCGGTTGCGCTCGAAGCTCGGGAACGAGCCGAGCTCGCGCGCCATCTCGGCCGAGGTCGCATAGGACACGCCCGTCATCAGCGCCGTGATGGCGCCGCAGAGCGCGCGGCCGGCCTCGCTGTCATAGGGCAGACCCGCGGCCATCAGCAGACCGCCGATATTGGCGTAGCCGAGGCCGAGGGTGCGGAACTCGTAGGACAGCCTGGCGATCTCGCGCGACGGAAACTGTGCCATCAGCACGGAGATCTCCAGCACGATCGTCCACAGCCGTGCCGCGTGCGAGAAGCCGACGGTGTCGAACGTCCCGCCATTAGGTTCATCAAGGGGGCGCCGGAACGCCATCAGGTTCAGCGACGCCAGGTTGCAGGCCGTGTCGTCGAGGAACATGTATTCGGAGCACGGGTTCGACGCGTTGATGCGGCCGCTCGCCGGGCAGGTGTGCCACTCGTTGATGGTGGTGTCGAACTGCACGCCGGGATCGGCGCACATCCAGGCCGCTTCGCCGATCTGCTCCCAGAGGTCGCGGGCCTTCACCGTCTTGTGAACCTTGCCGTCGGTGCGGCGGATCAGGTTCCAGTCGCCGTTGTCGAGCACGGCCTGGATGAAGTCGTTGGTGACACGCACGGAATTGTTGGAGTTCTGGCCGGAGACCGTGAGATAGGCGTCCGAGTCCCAGTCCGTGTCGTAGGTCTTGAAGTCGATCGCCGCGTAGTCCTGGCGCGCGAACTGGATGACCCGCTGGATGTAGTTGTCGGGGATCAGCGCGGCGCGGGCGGCGCGCACCGCCTTCTTCAGCTCGCGGTTGACCTTGGGGTCGAAGCGCTCCTCGCCGCCGCTCAGCGCGTGGCAGGCCTGCATGATGGCGTTGAGATGCTTGCTGCAGAGCTTCGAGCCGGTGACCAGCGCCGCCACCTTCTGCTCCTCGCGCGCCTTCCAGTTGACGTATTCCTCGATGTCCGGGTGATCGAGGTCGACGGTCACCATCTTGGCGGCGCGCCGCGTGGTGCCGCCCGATTTGATGGCGCCGGCCGCGCGGTCGCCGATCTTGAGGAAGCTCATGAGGCCCGAGGAGCGGCCGCCGCCCGACAGCCGCTCGCCGTCGCCGCGCAGCCGGGAGAAGTTGCTGCCGGTGCCGGAGCCGTACTTGAACAGCCGCGCCTCGCGCACCCACAGGTCCATGATGCCGCCCTCGTTGACGAGGTCGTCGGCGACCGACTGGATGAAGCAGGCGTGCGGTTGCGGGTGCTCGTAGGCCGACCGCGAGGCGGTGACCTTGCCGTTCATGAAGTCGACGTAGTAGTGGCCCTGCGCCGGGCCGTCGATGCCGTAGGCCCAATGCAGGCCGGTGTTGAACCACTGCGGCGAGTTCGGCGCGCCCATCTGGCGGGCGAGCATGTAGCGCAACTCGTCGAAGAAGGCGCGGGCGTCCTCCTCGCCGTCGAAATAGCCGCCGCGCCAGCCCCAGTAGGTCCAGGTCCCGGCCAGCCGGTCGAACACCTGCGTCGCCTTGGTCTCGCCGACGGTCCGCTGCTCGGGCTCCAGCCCGGCCAGCGCCTCTTCGTCGGGCACGTGGCGGCAGAGCCATTCCGGGATGTCGCCCTCGCGCACGCATTTCAGGCGCGCGGGGACTCCGGCCTTGCGGAAATATTTCTGCGCCAGCACGTCGCAGGCGACCTGCGACCAGTCGGCCGGCACGTCGATGTTGCGCAACTGGAAGACGATCGAGCCGTCCGGATTCTTGATCTCGCTGGTGGTCGTGCGGAAGGCGATCTCCGCGTAGGGCGATGTTCCGGTCTCCGTGAATCGGCGCTCGATTCGCATGTTTCTTCCCCGATACTGCGCTTGGTGACGACAGGCCGGCAGGCCCCAACCACCCTGACTCCGCGTATGAAGAACTGCCGGTAGACGATTGTGTCGACGCGACTAATAGTAGTCCGTCCCGCGCGCCAACCCAGCTATAGTGGGACATGCTTAACCGACTTGCAACAGATTTTGTGTTAAATTTGGCGGCGTACACTAGATGTGGTATGCTGCACCGCAGCGACTGGCGGAAATCCGCCCCCTGTCTCTGGCTGCTCCCCGTGCCGACGGCCGTCGATGGTTATCGCCTGCTGACCCATCCGGCGCCGACTCAGGCCGCGCCGGGCGCCGAGGCCGCCAGCCGGCGCGCGAACGCCGGATAGATCTCGGCGATCTCGCCGCCGATGCGGCCGCGGATCAGCGCCAGCGACTGGGCGTCCGGCGCGGAAGTCGGCGGCACTTCATCAGGCGCGTCGAAGTCGAAGCCGGTGTTGGCGCGCACCTCGGCGGCGGAATGGCCGGGATGCACCGATGCCAGGCGGAAGCGTCGCCGCGCCCGCTCGAAGGCGAAGACGCAGAGCCCGGTCACCAGCGCCTGCGGTCCCCCCGGCCGGTAGACATGCGCCGGGCTGGTGCCGGGCGCGCTGATGAAGTCGACGCGCGGAACCAGCACGCGCGGGCTGTGCTCCTCGCGGAACAGGATCACCCGCGGCACGAGGAAATAGAGCTGCGCCGCCCCGAAGGTGCCGGGCCAGCGCACGGAGAGGCCCGGATAGTCGCCGAGGCCCACCAGGTTGATGTTCGCTTCGCCGTCGATCTGCCCGCCCCCGAGGAAGAAGGCGTCGATCCGTCCCTGCGCCGCGCAGTCGAACAGCTCGCGCCCGCCGTCGGTGAAGAAATTGTGGTCCTCGCTGCCGAGCAGCGAGACGCGCAGGCGTCCGCCCGACCTGGCGCGCGCCAGCAGCGCGGCCGCCCCCGGAATCGGCGAGGCCGCCCCCACCGCCACATGCCCGAGTCCGTCGAGCATGCGCGCGATGGTGCAGATCAGCAGTTCGTCCGGGGAATACGAATCGCTCACGATGTCGATCCCGCTTTGTCTCGCTCGACTATACAGGAGTGTCGGCGTTGTAGGGGCGAGCGGCGCTCGCCCTATTTTGCCACGACGACTACCGTGGGCGGCTGGCATCAAGAGGGCGAGCGCCGCTCGCCCCTACCAATGACGTGGTCTGCGACTGGTCGCCAAACGAAAGGGAACCCACCGCATGTCTCTCAGGCTCTACTTCCATCCGCTGTCGTCGTTCTGCCAGAAGGTGCTCATCGCCCTGTACGAGAACGACACGCCCTTCGAGCCGGCCATCGTCGACCTGTTCGACGCGGCCTCCGCCGCCGCCTTCAAGAAGATCTGGCCCATCGGCCGGTTCCCGGTGCTGCGCGACGAGGCGCGGGACCGCACGGTGCCGGAGTCGAGCATCATCATCGAGTACCTGGCGCAGCACTATCCGGGCCGGACGCCGCTCGTTCCCGCGGACCCCGACGTCGCCCGGCAGACGCGCCTGCGCGACCGCTTCTTCGACCTGTACGTGAACGTGCCCATGCAGAAGATCGTCACCGACAGGCTGCGCCCGCCCGGACGGAACGACGGCTACGGCGTGGAGGAGGCGAGGACCCTGCTGCGGACCGCCGTCGGCATGATCGACCGCGACATGGAGGCAAGGCCCTGGGTCATGGGCGATGCCTTCACGATGGCCGACTGCGCCGCGGCGCCGCCGCTGTTCTACGCCAACATGCTGATGCCCTTCGGCGACACGCACAAGCACGCGGCGGCCTATCTCGGCCGCCTGCTGGAGCGCCCCTCCTTCGCCCGTGCGGTGAAGGAGGCGCAGCCCTATCTGGCGCTCATGCCGAAGGAGGGCGGCCGGGACCGTTCATCGGGGCAATGAACTGCGCCAGGTAACGGCGAAATCCTTCCTCGCTCTGCGCCATCTCGACATAGGTCTTGAGATGCGCGGCATCGGCGCCGTAGCGCCCGCGCAGGCCGAGCGGCCAGGCGCCGCTCTTCGCCTCGGCCACCGCGGTGATGTAGAGGGCGGGGATCGTGCCGGCGGCCCAGCGGTCGTCCGCCAGCAGGTCATGCGCGACGATCTCCTCGACGGTCACCAGGGTCGTGCGGGCCGCGTGCGCCGCGGTCATCAGCTCGCGGCGCACGCCGATCCAGACATTGCCGCGCTGGTCGGCGAGGGCGGCGTGGAACAGGGCGACGTCCGGCTGGATCGCCTTGACCAGCAGGATCGGATCGTTCTCGCCGAAGGCGTTGTCGACGACCGTCCAGTCGGCGCGCTGGGCGACCAGGTCGGAGCCGATGACCCCGCGCAGCGGCATGAACGGCACGCCTTTCTCCGCCGCCTGCAGGCCGGCATGGATGGCCGGGCAGGTGCCGTCGATCACGCGCAGCGTGCCCGCCTTCACCGCGGCGACGAAGCGCGGCGCCGGCCCGTGCTCGCCGATCGTCACCGACGCGCATTCCACCGTGCGCACGCAGCCGGCGCCGATCAGCATGTCCGCCTGGAAGCCCAGCGTCGGGATGCCGATCAGATGCAGGTCGCGCGCGCCGCGCGCGATCAGCCGCCGCACCGCCGCCATGGCGCAGCCACTGTAGTAGTCCGCCGCCAGCGCCAGCGTCGCGCCGTCGGGGATGCGGGCGACGAGGCCGTCGAGGTCGGTCTGCGGCGCGGCCGTCATCGTCGTGGGGTCACGACGGCGTCACCGCCGCGAAGGCCAGGTTCACCAGATCATGCTTGGCCCAGAGATTCACGGTCTCGCCGGCGCGCACGGGAAGCGGCGTCGGGAAGGGGTAGAGCACCTGGCGCCAGGCCGACGGCGCCAACTGCTCGCTCGGCCGGTTCTCGAAGCTGGCGACGTCGTCGAGCTGCAGCCGCAGCCATTGCAGGACGCCGACGACGCTGCCGTCGCGCTGCGCCGTGAGCTGCAGCCGCCGTTCTTCCGGACGGTGGCCGTCGCGGCGCAGGTCGAAGCGGAAGACCTCGACGTCGTCGCTGTAGCTCTCGATCAGGCCGGACTCCATGCTGATGGAGATCGAGCTGGGCGCGAAGACGTTGAAGGGCGAGAGGTCGAAGCCGTCGACCGTGCCGACCGAGGCCGCCTCGCCGAGGAAGGCGCCGCCGACCAGCCGCACCACGGCCGCGATCTCCCGCGGGATGACGGCGGCGTCCGGCTTGAGCAGGTGCTGGCGCGCATGCGCCGTGCTGCCCAGCACCTGCTCGCCCAGCAGCTTGTCGCTGAGCACCTCGGAGATCAGCAGGTCGGCGCGCTCCGGCAGGTCGAGCCCGACGCTCAGCTGGGTCGAGCGCTTCGGCACCACGCGGACGCGCTCGGCATAGCCGTTGCGGCGGACGATCTCGGCCGCCGTCTCGGCGATCGCCTCGACCTGCTCGCAGGTCGTCACCCGCCTGGCGCCGGCGCGCGCCGCCATCATCGCCAGCAGGCCGGAGCCGGTGCCGATCTCCAGCACCTGCGTGTCCGGCCCGACGGCGCGGCGGATGGCGGCGTCGTAGGCCCGGTTGCGGGCGGCATCGTTCATCATGCGGAAGTGCCACGGCCGGATCTGGCTGGTCAGCATGTCGCGCAGCAGGGCGCGGATGTTGAGATCGTCCGGGCGCAGCGCCAGCGCGCGACGCAGGCAGCGGATCGCCGCGTCCGCCTGCTTCAGGTCGCGATAGGCGAGGGCGGCGGAGAGCAGCACCGTCAGGTTGTTCCCCGTGGCGACGGCTTGGTCGAGCTCGTTGACCGCCGCGCGCGCCTGGCCGGTGGCCGCCAGCACGCCGGCGAGCGCGATGTGCACCAGCACCGCCTTGGGTTCGAGCCGGAGCGCCTGCTGGTAGTGGCGGATCGCCTCGGCCGCCTGCCCGCTTGCCTTGTAGAGCTCGGCCAGGTCGACCTGGTGGATCGCCGCCTCCGGCGCCAGCCGGGCCGCCCGCTGCAGGGCGTCCAAGGCCGCCGCGGCGTCGCGGTTGCGCAGCGCGATGAGGCCGCGCAGGCGGAAGAACTCGGCGCGCATGTCGCAATGCGGGGCCAGCTGGTCGAGAAGGGCGGCGGCCTCGGCCAGGCGGTTGCCCTGGAAATGCTCGAGCGCCTTTTGAAACTGGCGATCGATATCGGTTGCGGACGGCGAACCGTTGGCCTGGGTCATCGGCGCTCCCTCGTCGTTGCCGCCATCTCACATCCTCCGCCCCGCCGGCTCAAGGGCGCAGACGCGGCTTCCCGGCCGTGATGGCCGTCACGGCCAGCCGCGATTTCAATCTGTTGGGCCGCGCCGTGCATGCAGAGCGTGACCGCCGTCACGTCGCCGCCCGCCGTTGTTTCATATGTTTCAGCCATGGGCGGCCCCGCGATGGGACGTCCGGAGGCAAGCCGAAGGGAGCAAGAGAAATGACGACGCATGTCGCGCCCAAGGTCCGCATGGCGGTCGCGGCCGGAGACACCGGTCGCCGTCTGGCGCAATCGATCTGGTTCCTGCTGCCGCTGCTGGCGGCGCTGATCCTCGCGTCCGCGGCGGATGCCGCCGTGGAGCGCCGGGTCGCCCTGGTGATCGGCAACTCCGCCTATCGGTTCACCCCCCACCTGCCGAACCCGACGAACGACGCGGACGGCGTGGCGGCGGCCCTGCAGCGCCTCGGCTTCGAAGTGTCCAAAGGCATCGACCTCGACCGCGCGGAGACCGAGCTGATCATCCGCGAGTTCGCCCGCAAGCTGCCGGGTGCCGACGTCGCCCTCTTCTTCTACGCCGGCCACGGCATGCAGGTCGCCCGCGAGAACTACCTGATTCCGGTCGACGCCCGGCTCACCGACGAGACGGATCTCCACTTCGAGGCGACGGACCTCAACCTCGTGCTCGGCCTGATGGAGCGCGAGCCGCGCGTGAACCTCGTCTTCCTCGACGCCTGCCGCGACAACCCGCTGTCGCAGACGCTGGCGCGCTCCATGGGTGCCACCCGGTCGGCCGCGGTCGGCCGCGGCCTCGCCCTGGTCGACGCGCAGGCCGGCAGCATGGTGGTCTACGCCACGGAGCCCGACAAGGTGGCGCTCGACGGCGACGGCCCGCACAGCCCGTTCACCGCCGCGCTGCTGAACCATATGGAGACGCCGGGCCTCAGCATCTCCGACATGATGATCCGCGTCCGCAACGACGTGAAGGCCTCGACCCACGGCCAGCAGGTCCCGCGCGAGGATTCCTCGCTGACCAGCAGCTTCTACTTCCAGCCGGCGGCGGCCGTGGCGACGGCGGAGCCGCCGGCCTCGCCGGCCGCTCCGGTCGCGGCGCCGGCCGTCGACAAGGAAGTCGTGTTCTGGGACTCGATCAAGGACAGCGCGAGCCCGGCCCCGTTCGAGGCTTATCTCGCCCAGTTCCCCGACGGCACCTTCGCCTCGCTGGCGCGCCTGCGGCTGCAGGATCTCGCGGCCAAGCCGGCCGAGTCCGCTGCCGCCGAACAGGTCGCCGCCCTGCCGCCGGCCGCGAGCGCCGAACCGGCGCCCGAGCAGGTCGATCGCGGCATCGGCCTGACGCGCCAGGGCCGCAGCCGCGTGCAGCTGGCCCTGACCCTCCTCGGCCACGGCACCGGCGGGAGCGACGGCGTGCTCGGTCCGAAGAGCCGCGCCGCCATCGCCGCCTGGCAGGCCGACCGCGGGGAGACCGCAACCGGCTTTCTCACGGCGGCGCAGCATGCGGCGCTGCTCGACGCGGCCGCGCCTCAGCTCGCCGCCTGGGACGCGCAGCAGCGCAAGAAGGCGGAGCAGGCGAAGCAGGCCGCCGCCAAAGCGCAGACGCAGGATGCCTATCGCAGCTATGCGGCGACGCCGACGCAGGGCACGGCGGCCAAGGACACCGCCGCCCAGGCCGAGCTGGAGCGTCAGAAGCAGGAGAACGCGGCGCTGAAGAAGGCGCTGGCCGCGAAGCAAGCGGAGAAGAAGAGCTCCGTCGGCGTCAATCTCGGCGTCGGCCTCGGCACCGGCGGCGTCGGCATCTTCCCCAGCCTGTCGCTTTTCGACTGATCTGCAAGACCAGCCGTGCGTCCTTCGACAGGCTCAGGATGAGGGGCAATCTGACCGGCGGAAAGAAAGAGCCTCATCCTGAGCCTGTCGAAGGACGCACGGCGCCTGTCCCATTGCAATCTCCCTGACTGCCCCTTCCCCATGCGGGGAAGGGGATTTTGTTTTGAGAGAGCGCGGCGCGTCTGCCGAAGAAAAGGGGCGCCGGCATGCCTGCCTGCGCCCCCGAAAGTCGGCTGTTCCGCTCTTTATGTTTTGTCGCTTCGACCTGTCGCCCACCCACGGGCCGGACGAATTGTCATGGGAACATGGTCAATGAATCGCCGCCCGCCGTCTGTGACCGGCATCACAGATCGTCTGGCGGCCGGCGGCGGCGCAAATCTCAGCCGAGTCCCATCTGCCCGAGGATCAGCCGCAGCGGCTCGCTGCGCGCATCGGCGAGCGCCGTGCAGATGCTCATATGGTTGTGCCCGGCGAGGGCGCGCACCGAGCAGGCGATGCCGCGTTCGCCGAGCGCGCGGCCATATTCGGTCGAGTGGCGCGCGAACTCTGCCGACTCCTCGGCCCCGTAGGCCAGCGCCAACGGCGCCGACGCGGCCGGCAGGTGCCGCGCCGGGCTGCAGGCCGTCACCTCCGCCGGCGTCAGCTGCAGCGTCTCCTGCAGGTAGCACAGCCGGATCGGCTCGAGGTCGTAGAGCCCGCTGAGGGCGACGCCGCCGCGCACCAGCCCGCGCGTGTCGGGCTCGCCCGGCTGCGGCGCCGCGGCCGTCATCATCGCCGTGAGGTGGCCGCCCGCCGAGTGGCCGGAGACGTAGATGCGCCGGGGGTCGCCGCCGTAGCGTGCGATGTTCGCATGCACCCAGGCCAGCGCCGCCCGGCACTGCCGCACCAGCTCGCCGATGCGCACCGTCGGCACCAGCGCGTAGTTGACGATCACCGCGAGGGCGCCGGCCTCGACCAGGCGCTCGGCAACGAAGGCGAAGTCGCTCGCCTTGAAGGAGCGCCAGTAGCCGCCGTGATAGAACACCTGCACCGGCGCGGCGCCGTCCGCCCTTGCCGGGGTGTAGATGTCGAGCACCTCGTCGGCGGTCGGGCCGAACGCGACGTCGCGCGGGCCCGGCAGCGCCGCGCGCACCCGTGCGCTCTCCCGCTGCCAGCCCGCGACGTAGTCGTCGAAGCCGGGCACGCGCCGCTGGTTGTTGTATTGCAGGTCGAGCGCGGCGCGGTCGTAGTCGAGATAGATGGATTCAGCGGGCATGGGCGTTCGTCTCTCTCTTGGATGCACGGCGGCCGCATTTGACCACGGTGCGGGCCAGCGGGAAGGCTTTTTCACGCGGAGACGCGGAGAATACCCAAATCGACTGCCGCGACGCGCAGGCTCCGCATGGAGTTGGGTAGATTGCACGGGATCGAAAAGCTCGATGACCTCCGCATTCTCCGCGTGCCAACAATCCTTCGCGGTGCGCTCAAATATTCAATGCGATTGCCCTGCATCTTGGATGCGTGGCGTCGTGTTCAGGAGTCGTCTCGCCCGATCCGCAGCGCCCCGCGGCTCGCCGCGGCGATCTGCTCGCCGAGCCTGGTGGCGATCCTCATCCGCACGCCGGGCGCGCGGGCGAAGCTCAGCGCGATGCAGCCGAACAGCAGCTCCCGCACCGGCCTCGCGGATATGTCGGTCCAGGGCACCAGAAGCGGCGGGTTTCCCAGGCGGAAGGGCGGCAGCAGCCAGATATGCAGTCCGTTCGGCGCGACGGCGAAGTTGAGGCAGTGGTTGTAGCGGATCACGCCGCTCTTCGCCGACCGGAAGCGGAAGCGTTGGCCGGCGGTCGGCATCGCTGCGGAATAGTGCGCGGCCAGACGCCGCCAGCCGGACAGGAAGCCCAGCAGGTAGGCCATGGCGCACCAGAAGCCGACAAAGAGCACGGGCAAGGCCGGCCAGAGCCAGGCCGGCAGCGCAGGCGTCTCCTCCGTCATGCGGCGATCCCTGACGAGCGATGGCATCGCCGACACCATGCCAGCCAGGGGCGCCGCTGTCACCCGGCGCAGGGAGTCATCGCCGCGATGGGCGGACCACGGCCTCCACCGCCACGCGCCGGCGCGCGGCGTCGACGGTCTCGTACTCGATATGGTCGCCGGCGCGCAGTCCGATGAGGGCGGCGCCCAGCGGAGTCATGACCGACAGGCGGTCCGCGTCGGATCTGCCGGCGGAATAGTCCTCCGGATAGACCAGGGTGCGTGTCTGCGCCTCCGGCTCGTCGCCGATGCGGAAGGTGATGCGCGCGTTCATCGTCACGATGTCCGGCGCGATCTCGTCGGCAGGGCGGACGACGGCGCGGTCCAGTTCGGCCGCGAGGAAGGCGGCGACCGGAAGGTTCGCCGATTGACCGCTCGTGGCGAGCCGGTCGAGTCGATCGAAATCCTCTTCGCTGATGAAGATCGTCGGGTTGCGCGTCGCCGACATGACATGCGCGGACATGGGCACCTCCTCGGCCCCGTGGAGGGGCGAGACTGAGTCTGAAAATGGAAACGTTGCCGAGCTGGGGTTAAGGAGATTTCGCCTCGGGCGCCGTGTGGCCGCAGATGGCGGCCACGCCCCCGAGGCTTACGGGCATGCCTGCGAACGGCCGCCGCGCATCATGAGATGGCAGCGGCACGCCAGAACCTCGGCAGGATGCAGGCAAACCCCGGTCATGACCGCGCATATATGCAGGCCGATGCGACATGTCAACCCTGCGCCGGCGCTCCGCGCTGCACGCGGGTAATCATATGCCGCACGCTTCCACTCCGACCCCAAAATTTTAGGCAGGTGGACTGGATCGACGCCCTGCGTCCTTCGACAAGCTCAGGATGAGGGACGTTGTTCGTGCCACCAAGATTATCCCTCATCCTGAGCTTGTCGAAGGACGCAAGGCGGTCATGCAGTCCACAAGCGGCGCCTAGCTGCCGGTGGACGTCAGTGCGTCGCGCAGTCGGGCAAGTTCCCGATAGAGCGGGACGAGCAGCTTCGGGGCCGCCATGGGGTTGGCGCCGCTCGGATTGGGGGTGACGAAGACATGGCTCGTGCCGATCCGCTCCGGCTGCAGCCCGGCGATGATCTCCGCGCGCGGCGTCGCCGCATGGGCGAGGAACCGCCGGTATCCACTGATGCCGTGAAACCATGCGATCGCCGGCGCATGGCGCCCGAGTTTTTCGCGCAGTTGCCGCACGCCTCGCGCATAGTCATCGTCGGAGAGTTCGGCCACGCGCACCGTCGCGCGCTTCACCAGATCCGTGAAGCCGATGCGATATTGGCGGAACAGACGCTCGACCGCCTCCGGCGACGGCGCGAGCGGCTCCGGGATCAGGCCGGACGCGTTGAGCGCAGGCCAGAACCGGTTGCCCGGCCGTGCGAAGTAGAAACCGCGCTCCACCGAGTAGATGGACGGGTTGAGTCCGATCGAGACGATATCGAGTCCCGGCGCGAGGTGATCGGGCAGCGTCCGTCGCGTCATGGCCGAGGCCCGCGACCCGGCCTCAGAACCGGATGTCCTGGCGCATGGGTAGCTCCGGGACCGGTTCACGCCGTCGCTTCGCCGACTCCGCGACGCGCCTCATAGGCCTCCGCATGGCAGGCGGCCACCCGCAGCAGCGGTGCGGCGACGCCGAGCGCGCGCGCCCGCTGCAGCAGGTCGCCGAGGATGTGCGCGCCCTCGGTCGGGCCGCCGCGCTCGATGTCGCGCAGCATGGAGGCGGTGAAGGGAGAGCCGCGGGCCGTCAGCATGCCGCGCGTCCGCTCGAGAAACGCCGCGCGCGGCGCAAAGCCGGACGCCGCCGCGACCGCGCTGCATTCGCCGAGCAGTTCGTCGGTCAGCGCCTCGCCGTCACGCGTCGCCACGATGGCGCCGACGGGCGCGCGCATCAGGCAGGTCATGCCCGCCAGGGTCGCCAGCAGCACCCACTTCTCCCACATCTCCAGCAGGATGGCGTCGCTCGCGACCGACCCGAACTTGGCCCGGGCCGCCAGCGCCGCGAATGCCGTCACCCGCTCGCTGCGGCGGCCGTCGCGCTCGCCGAAGGCCATGCGATGGAACTCGCTGAGATGCAGGATGCGGCCGCCCTCGCCGAGGGTGGCGGCGATGGCGCACAGCCCGCCCAGCACGCGCGGCGCGCCGAAGCGCGCGTCCAGCAGATCGAGATGCCGCAGGCCATTGAGCAGCGGCAGCACGCAGCTCCCGGCGCCGACTGCCGGCGCGACGCTCTCCATCGCAGCGGCGAGATCGTAAGCCTTGCAGCAGAGCAGGACGAGATCGTAGGGCGCCGCCGCCGCGGTGACCGTGCGCACGGCGAGCGCCGCGTCGCCGGCGGGACTCGCGATGGCCAGCCCGTCGGCCGCCAGCTCCGCCGCCCGCCGCGGGCGCACGAGGAAGGTGATGTCGCCGCCGGCCTCCGCCAGCCGGCCGCCGAAATATCCGCCGACTGCGCCGGCGCCGAGCACGAGGATGCGCACCGCTTGCCTCAGGATGTTGTCGTCGGCGCAAGCTGCCGATGCCGATGTCCGGCGTCAATGCCCCGACTGGTGCGCTGCACGATATGAGGTCGCCCGACCGAGCAGATCGGCCATGAGCTTGGGATCAGCGCTGTGCGTCCTTCGACAGGCTCAGGATGAGGAGCTTTCTTCGTGCCACCAAGATTTTCCCTCATCCTGAGCCTGTCGAAGGACGCACCCTGGTGGTGCAAGCGATATGAATCGTTTTCTGAAACGTTGCCCCAGGCCCGGCCTCTCCTTGCTGTTCCCGCCGTCATCGGCCTTCTCGCCGGCGGCTTGGGGCCCCGGCTGAGGTTGATTTCGGTCAGGTCGTCAGGATCTGCAGAATCCAGTTGACACGCGCTGGCGTAAGTTCCTATAATGTTCACCTACAAGCTGAAACGCGTACTGCCGCCCTCTTGGCCTGCCACTGAACAGATTATTGACCAAAGCGACGCATGTTCACCCGGATTTCGGATCATACGCAAAATACGATACGGTTGAATTTCGAGTTTTGCATGTCGACCCTCCCTCCCGCGCTGGTCAGGCGCCTGCGGGGATCCACCACTCCCGGCCGCGCGGCGTCGTCACATATTCCGGCCAGCGATAGTGGATCGGCGCCTTGAAGTTCCGGCCGAGCAGGGGCGGCACCCAGCCCTTGCCGCCGATGCCGCCGCCGCTGCGCGCGCGGAACTCGGTCTTGGCCGCGGCCAGCGCGGCCGGCTTGGTCATCATGTCGAGGAAGGTGAGGGCGATGGTCCGGGCCGCCGCGAACACCGTGGGGTCGATGGTCGGCGAATAGCCGCCGAGCGCGTTCCAGGCCCAGTCCGGATAGTGGTAGCCGGGTTGAGGCGGCTCCAGCGTGGCGCGGCCGATCATCAGCCGCACCGTCGGGCAGTGCCAGGTGTAGTCGGTGTAGTCGTCCGACGTGTAGTTCTTCTGCCAGGCCGGCAGGTCGCGCCGCAGGATCGCCTCGGCCGCCTCGGGCGCGATCAGCTCGCCCATCTCGCGCATGAGCGGCTCCTTCATCGGCTTGAGGCCGAGGTTCTTCTGGATCTGGCGGGCGAACGCCTTGGCCTCCTCGCCCCAGGCCGGCGGTCCCGCCAGCTCCAGGTTGGCGTAGCAGAGCGCGGCCATGACGTGGTTGGGCAGGCCGGGACGGGTCTTCGTCACCCAGCCCTTGCGCAGGGTGCAGTGCGCGATGCCCGCCGCATGGCTGGCATTGTTGTCGAGCACCGCGAAGATGCGCTCCTGCATCGCCAGCGTCGGCGCCCGGCTCGAATACTGGATCTGGCTGAAATTGGGGGCGAGGTTGTCGGAGGTCGCCTGTCCCGCCGCCAGGATCGCCTCGTTGATCGTCCAGGTGCCGGTATGCGGCAGCATCGCCTCCTTCGTGTATTTCGCCGCCGTGTACATCAGGCACACCGCGTCGATGGCGCCGGGCGCGCGGGCCGAGGTGTGCGGATTGGCGCTGTCGCTGGCGCCCATCGCCGACCAGGTCTCCGGGTGCGGACATTCGAAGGTGTAGATCTTGCTCCAGTAGGAGCCGCAGTGGGTGTCCCAGATGGTGGTGTTGGAGTAGCTGCGGAAATAGGCGGGGTGGAAGCTGATGGCCGCGTCGAGGTCGTCGTAGTAGCCGTGGGCGGCGTGGATCGGCTTCGAGCCGCACACCTTCTCCGCCGGCTCGCCGAAGAACTTGAGCGTGCCGGGAATGCCGTGCGTCTCCATCGCCGCCTTGGCCGCGAGCAGGCCGCCGAGGGCACCGCAGCCCAGCGCGGAGTGGGGGTCGGTGTGGCCGGCGGCGTATTTGTGCAGGCCCGCGCGCGGCTTCTTGTAGGGGACGCGCTCCTGGCTGTTGCCGGGCACCGCGTCGTACTCGGCATAGGAGGCGATGGTCGGGCCGCCCTTGCCGGCCTTGCGGTTCCTCCAGGTGGCGAGGAACGCCGTCGGCATCGTCGCCGTGCCTTCCTCGACCTCGAAGCCCTGGGCGCGCAGCAGGTTTACGTAGTATTCCGCGGAGCGGTACTCGCGCCACGCCGTCTCGTGGAAGTCCCAGATCTCGCTATGGGTTTGCGACAGCCACGGCTCGTGGCTCTTCACCCAGTCGAGCGCCGTCTTCTTCGCCGGCGTCAGCGCGGCCTTGCGTGGCGACATGAATTCTGTTCCTCCCTGCCGTTTGTTGGCGCGATGCTAGCAACCGGGAGGGGTGGGTTTCAAATATCACCGAAACGCTACGGGCACTGCGGGGTCGGGATAGCGGTTCTCGATGACGACGAACCAGGGCGGCGGCAGCTTGCCCTCGATGTCGACCTCCCGCTCCGACAGCGACACCGATTGCCGCACGTTGCCGCCGATCGATTCCAGCTTGCCGTCCGCGTTGGCGACGACCAGGTCGCAATGCAGCTCGGCGCCGTCCGGCAGCGACAGATAGTCCGCGATGTTGCGATCCCGGCCGCGCCCGCGGCAGATGAGGTCGCCGGGCCTCGGCGCATAGTCGGCGGGCGCGCGCGGCGTGAGCTTGAAACCGGGATCGTCGGCATGTGCGATGATGGTCCTCAAATAGGTGCGGTGCGCCGAGGAGCGCGTGAACTGCCGCGGATCGACCCCGGCGCGGATCATCACCCAGGAGATGAAGGCGGCCGACCAGGGAGCGTCGCAGTCCTGCCCCGTCAGGTCGGAGTCCGGGTCGAGGACCTTCCAGTATTCGGCGACCCGCGCGCTGCCGAGGCGGTCGTCCTCCCACAGCCCCACGGGCTTGATGACCTGCACGCCGTCTTCCCAATAGACCCGCTGCCGGCCGAAGGTCTCCCACTCGCCGCGCGCGAGCGCCAGGATCGTCGCCTTCACCTCGCTCTCCGGGATCGGCTTGCCGGTGATGGTCTCGATGGCAGGTTCGGTGACGCAGGCCGAAAGCAGGAGCGCCAGGCCCACGCTGACCCGGTGCATGACGGCGCGATCGATGAGCGGCATATGTCCCCCGCGTATGGTCGCGATGCCGGCAGAGTAGACCATGCGGGGTGCATCGGCTCCAAGCCCGGCGGCGTTGACTCCGCTGCGCGCGGCTCCCACTCTCCGAGTTGTCCTGGGAGAACCGCCATGCCCGATACCGCCAACGAGCCGTCGCTGCAGCCGCTGAACGCGGCGGTGATTCCGCGCTTCGCCGAGGCCGCCACCTTCATGCGCACGCCGCGCGTCAACGACCCGTCGAAGGTGGACATCGCACTGGTCGGCGTGCCCTTCGATCTCGGTACAGGGTTTCGCACCGGGGCGCGCCAGGGCCCGGCGCAGATCCGCGAGATGTCGCGCATCATCCGGCGTGTGAATGCCACCAGCCGCATCGCGCCGTTCCGCCTGTGCAACGTGGCGGACATGGGCGACGCGCCGGTCAATCCGTTCGACCTGCTGGAGAGCGTCGACAGGATCACGGCGTTCTTCAGGACCCTGGCGCAGCACAACGTGGCGCCGATCGCGGCCGGGGGCGACCACACGATCACGCTGCCGATCCTGCGCGGCCTCTTCAGGGGCGAGCCGTTCGGGGCCGTGCATTTCGACGCCCACGCCGACACGCTCGACACCTATCTCGGCACCAAGATCAACCACGCCACGCCGTTCCGCCGGCTGGTGGAGGAGGGCATCCTCGATCCCAAGCGCTCCATCCAGATCGGCCTGCGCGGCACGCGCTTCGGCGACGACGACATCCAGTACGGCTACGATGTCGGCATGCGCATCGTCACCATGGACGATTTCGAGGAGATGGGGCGCAAGGAGGTCATCAAGGAGTGCCGCCGCGTCTGCGGCACCGGCCCGACCTACATCACCTTCGACATCGACGGTCTCGATCCGGTCTATTGCATCGGCACCGGCGTGCCGGAGCCGGGCGGCCTCTCCATGCGCGACGCGCAGGTGATCATCCGCGGGCTGCAGGGCATGAACCTGATCGGCGGCGACATCTGCGAGGTGCTGCCGCTCGCCGATCCCACCGGCCATACCGCCCTCAACGCCGCCAACCTGATGTTCGAGATGCTCTGCGTCATCGCCGACTCGCGGGTGAACCGGAAGCCGTGACGCGGGCCGCCGTCATCACCGGCGGCGCCACCGGCATCGGTGCCGCCATCGCCCGCGCCCTGGCGGCGCGTGGCTGGCGCGTGCTCGTCAACTACACGAAAAGCGAAGCCGAGGCGCGGGCGACCGCCGAGGCCTGCCGCGCCGCCGGCGGCGAGGCGCTGGTCGCCCGCGGCGACGTCGCGCGCGATGCCGACTGCCAGGCGCTGGTGGCGCAGGCGGTCGCGGCTTGGGGCCGGCTCGACGCGCTGGTCAACAACGCCGGGATCACCAAGTTCGTCCCCGCCAAGGATCTGGAGTCGCTGACCGGCGACGATTTCGAGCGCATCTTCGCCGTCAACCTCAAGAGCGCCTATCAGATGGCGCGCGCCGCGGCGCCGTCGCTGACGGCCTCCGGCGCTGGCGCAATCGTCAACATCTCCTCGCACTCGGCCTTCACCGGCCTGGGCAGCTCGATGGCGTATGCGGCGTCGAAAGGTGCGCTCAATACGCTGACCTTGTCGCTCGCCCGCGCCTTGGCGCCGGAGGTCCGCGTCAACGCGGTCTGCCCCGGCTTCGTCGACACGCGTTGGACGCGCGGTACCATGGACGAGGCGGCATACGAAGCCTTCAAGGCAAGAGTGGCGGAGTCCGCGCCACTGAAGCGGATGACAATGCCGGAGGACGTCGCCGAGGCGGCGCTGTGGTTCATCGAGGGCGGCCGCGCGATCACCGGGCAGTTCCTGGTGGTCGACGGCGGCAATCACCTCAACGTCAACCTGCCACTGAAGCGATGAGCATGCCCATGAGCGATGATATCAAGGACAAGCGCGTCATCATCACCGCTGCCGCGACCGGCATCGGCCACGCCACCGCCGAATCCTTTCTTGCCGCCGGCGCCAAAGTTCACGTCTGCGACATCGACGAGGCCGGGTTGAAGCGCTTCAAGACGGCGCAGCCCACGCTCGGCATGACGGTCGCCGATGTTTCCGATGCAGCTCAGGTCGACCGTCTGTTCGATGAGGCGTCGGCCCATCTCGGCGGCCTCGACGTCATGGTGAACAACGCCGGCATCGCCGGCCCGACCGGCAATATCGAGGACCTGAAGCCGGAGGATTGGCGCCGCACTCTCGCGGTCAACCTGGACGCGACCTATCTGTGCTGTCGGCGGGCGGCGCCGGTGCTGAAGAAGAACGGGAGCGGCGCGATCATCAACCTCTCGTCGGCGGCCGGTATCTTCGGCTTCGCGCGGCGCACGCCCTACGCCGCGGCGAAATGGGCGATCGTCGGCCTGACCAAGTCGCTGGCGCTTGAGCTCGGTCCGTTCGGCATCCGCGTCAACGCGATCTGTCCGGGTGCCGTCGAGGGCGACCGCATCGAGCGGGTGATCAGGGCCGAGGCCAAGGCCAGCGGCCGCGCCGAGGAGCAGGTCCGCAAGGATATGGTGCGCTACTCCGCCATGAAGACCTTCGTCGACCCGAAGGACATCGCCAACATGATCCTGTTCCTGTGCTCGAGCGCCGGCGCGCGCGTCTCCGGCCAGGCATTGTCGGTCGATGGCTATACCTACACCCTGGGTGAGTAGCCTTGCGACGGGCGTCGCGGCTGCTAGCATGGCGGACTGTAGAGCGGGAGGAGTGCTGCGATGACGAAGACGGGCAACGGCGCGGCCAACGGCTGGGGCGTGAATTCCGAGTACGGCAAGCTGCGCGATGTGCTGCTGTGCGAGCCGGTGAATTTCAAGTGGCTGCCGACCAGCTCGATCTCCAAGGCGACGCTGCGCAGCGGCGCCAAGTTCGACCGCCAACTCGCCATGCGCCAGCACCGCGAGATGGTGCAGGCCTATGAGGAGGCCGGCGTGACCGTGCATCTGCTGGAGCCCGACGAGGCGCTGCCCTATCAGGTGTATGCGCGCGACTCCAGCTTCATGACGCCCTACGGCGCCGTGGTCACGCAGATGCATCAGTGGTGGCGGCGCGGCGAGTATGCGCCGGTGATCCAGTTCTACCAGTCAAAGGACATCCCGATCTTCAAGATGATCACGGCCTCGGCCTTCGAAGGCGGCGACTTCGACGTCATCGAGCCGAACAGCGTGCTCATCGGCTTCTGCGGCGAGCGCACGCAGGAGCCGGCGGCGCAGCAGGTGAAGGGCTGGCTGGAAGAGAAGGGCTGGGAGGTGAAGCTGGCGCCGATCGCCGAGCATTATGTCCATATCGACTTGATGGTCTGCATGCTCGGGCCGAAGCTGGCGGCCGTCTGCCTCGATACCACCGATGACTGGATCCTCGACTGGCTGAAATCGAAGAAGATCGAGCTGGTGCCCGTGAACTACCGCGACACGATGGAGCTGGGCTGCAACGTCATGTCGCTCGGCGACGGCAAGATCATCTCCACGGCGGCCTCGAAGGTACTGAACAAGACGCTGCGCGCCGCCGGCTTCGAGGTCTACGACCCGGACATGACCATGTTTACCATGGGTGGCGGCGGCGTCCACTGCATGGCCCAGGCGTTGTGCCGCGATCCGGTCTAGCTCAGGCCGGCGGCGTGTCGGTGGAACGTCGGCCGCTGAAGCTGGTCATGCCGACGATTGCCGCGACGACGAGGCCGGCGCCGAGCGACTGGATCGGCGTCAGCTCTTCTCCCAGCACGATCCGCGCCGCCGCGATGGTGACGAGCGGCTCGATGTTGAACAGGATGGCGACGCGGATCGGGCTGACCGATCGGAGACTGAGGAACCAGGCCGTGAAGGCGATCAGATAGCACAGCGTTGCCCCGCCGAGGCCGATCCAGCCGAGGGACGTGGCCGGCAGCGCGATGCGGTCGGCCGCCAGCATGTACGCTCCCAACCCGAGCGCCATCCAGGCGTTGATGCAGACGTTGACCAGAAGCAGGTCGTTCTGCCGCATGACCGCGCCGCCGAAGGCGAACGTCGTCGCGAAGGCGACTGCGCCGACAAGCGCGCAGGCGATGCCACGCCAGTCGAGATGATCGAAGCTCGGTCCCAGCGCGAGGGCCAGCCCGATGAAGGCCACGACGAGCGCCGCCGCCTTGCGACGGGTCATCGACTCGCGGCCGCTGACACAGGCCAGCAGGGCGACATAGAACGGAAAGCTGTAGAAGATAAGCGCCGCCAGGCTGACCGGTATGTAGGCGACGGAACCGAGATAGCCTATAGACATCACCAGCAGCAAGGCAGACATCCAGAGCGTGGCGACGATTCCGGTAACGCCGAGGCGGACCGGCTGGCGGCGCAGAGGCAGGAAGGCGCCGAAGAGGAGGGTAAACAGCACGACGCGCACCAGGACGAGCGTCAGCGCGTTGCTGCCGGCGTCGTACGCAAGGCGCGACTGCGTCGTCACCAGCCCGAAGGTCGTGGCCGAGAGAAGGACGAGGCCGGCACCGATCCAACGCGACGCAGGCGTCGCGCGCGGCGGAGTGGAATCGGTGACAGACAGGATCGGCCTCGATGTGCGTTCTGACTGCGCTTCCTTAGACCTGGCCGCGCAGGACTGTCCAGGCTGGACAGGGCCGCGGGGCCGATGCAATAGTCCGCCCCCATCCGATGCGGCCTTTTCCGGAGACGAATGCCGATGTCACTCGGGACGCGCGTGCACACTTGGCTGTTCGGCGAGTTCGTGGGTACCGATTCGTCCGGCAACCGCTACTACCGCGACAGGCGCAGCAAGGGCCGGAAGCGGGAGCGCCGCTGGGTGCTCTATAACGGCGAAGCCGAGCCCTCGCGAGTGCCGCCGGAGTGGCATGCTTGGCTGCACCGCATCGTCGTCGACCCGCCGAAGCCGGAGGCGCTGCGGCCGCGCCCCTGGCAGAAGCCGCATCAGCCCAACCTGACGGGCACGGATCGCGCCTACCGGCCGCCCGGCCACACGCTGAAGGGCGGCCAGCGCGCCCGGGGCACCGGCGACTACGAGCCCTGGATCCCGTCGTAACCGCGAGGCGCGTCGATGCACCGCAACGTCATCGAGACCATCATGGGCGGTGTCGTCCTCATCATCGCCGTCACCTTCCTGATCTTCGCCTACACGAGTTCCAACACCGGCAGCGTCAGCGGCTATCTCGTCACCGCCAAGTTCAACAGCGTGAACGGGCTGGGGCGCGGCAGCGACGTGCGTCTCTCCGGCATCAAGGTCGGCAGCGTCGTCGACACGGCCCTCGACCCGCAGGACTATACCGCGGTCGTCAGCCTGAGCATCACGGATGCCGTCAAGCTACCGACCGATACCTCGGCGCGCATCCTGAGCGACGGCCTGCTGGGCGGCAACTATCTGGAGCTTCAGCCCGGCGCCGACGAGGCGATGATCGCGGCGGGCGGTCGGATTCCGGTCACCCAGGATCCGGTGAACATCGTCGACCTCCTCGGCCGCTTCGTGTTCGGCGGGCTCGACAAGCAGGGCGGCGGCGCGGCACCTTCGACGCAGACGCCATGACCTTCGCTCCGCCGGCAGAGGCTCCGGCCACGCAGCATTGGGATCCCGATCTCTACGCGCGGAACGCCCGCTTCGTCGCCGATCTCGGCGAGCCCGTAGTGGCACTGCTGGCGCCGCGGACAGGCGAGCGCATCCTCGATCTCGGCTGCGGCGACGGCGCGCTGACGAAGCGGCTCGCCGATCTCGGCGCCGATGTCGTCGGCGTCGACAGCAGCGCCACGCAGGTGGCGGCGGCGCGGGCGCTCGGACTCGATGTGCGAGTCATGTCCGGTGAGGCGCTGACGTTCGATGGCGCCTTCGATGCGGTGTTCTCCAATGCGGCCCTGCACTGGATGCTGCGGCCGGTCGACGTCATCGCCGGCGTCTGGCGGGCGCTCAAGCCCGGCGGGCGGTTCGTCGGCGAGATGGGCGGGCACGGCAATGTGCGGCATATCTCGACGGCGATGGTGGCCGCCCTGGACCGTCGCGGCCTGGATGGGCGGGCGGCCGTGCCCTGGTACTTCCCGACGCCGGAGGAATACCGCGAGCTCCTGGAGGCGCAGGGCTTCGCGGTCCGGACCATCGAGCTGATCCCTCGGCCGACGCCGCTGCCGGGCGATATCGTCGGCTGGCTCGAGCTGTTCACCGAGAACTTCACGCGGCGCGTGGCGGCGGCGGAGCGCGCCGGCCTGCTGCGCGAGGTGGCCGCGGAATTGTGTCCCAAGCTCTGCGATCCCGAGGGGCGCTGGACCGCCGACTATGTCAGGTTGCGGTTTGCCGCCGTCAGGCCGGGCTGAGGCGTGCCATTGCGCGGCCATATTCGGCTGATATTCTGCTCGCCACGATGACCCCTCCCGCCGACAAGCTCCAGCTTCCGATCTGGCGTCAGCCCGACGGCCAGCCGGTGTCCTGCGTCGACAAGATCAAGGTCCTCAACGAGAACCTGACGGAGCTGCAGCAGATGGCGCAGGACGCGCTCGAGGACGCGATCCTCATGGGCTGCGACGAGGCGCAGATCCGCGAGGTGCTGCAGCGCCTCGTCGAATCGCTCGACAATCCCTACGGCAAGACCGGCAAGCGTGGCTAGCTCTCGCCTCGCCGCGGCGCTGACCGGACTCGCCCTGCTGACGGCGGCCACGGCGGCGCGGGCCGATCCCTACGAGATCGCCGTGCTGCAGGCCCTCGACAAGGTGTCGGCGCGCGTCTCGCCGCTCGAGGTGCCCGTCGGTAAGACCGTGGCCTTCGGCAACCTCGAGATCACCGCCCGCGCCTGCGACAAGCGGCCGCCGGAGGAGACGCCGGAGAGCGCCGCGTTCCTGGAGATCATCGAGACGCACGAGGGCGAGGCGCCGGTGACGCAGTTCGTCGGCTGGATGTTCGCCTCGAGCCCGGCGCTCTCGGCCATGGAGCATCCGGTCTATGACGTCTGGGTGCTCGACTGCAAGAATGCCTCCACCTCGGCGTCGGAGACCGCGCCCTGAAAGCGCGCCGGCGCGGCGATCGCGCGCGCCAGGCGCTGGCGGTAGTCCGGCCGGCTGATCTCGACGGCGCCGAAACGCCGCAGGTGCGGCGTCACGAACTGCGTGTCGAGCAGCAGGAAGCCGGCCTTCCTCAGCCGGATGACCAGATGCACCAGCGCCACCTTGCTGGCGTCGCGCTCGCTGCTGAACATGCTCTCGCCGAAGAAGGCGCCGCCGATGGAGATGCCGTAGAGGCCGCCGACCAGGACTCCGTCGCGCCAACACTCGACGGTGTGGGCGAAGCCCATCTGGTACAGCTGGCGGTTCAGCAGGTAGATCTGGCTGTTGATCCAGGTGTCCTTGCGGCCCGGCGCCGGCGCCGCACAGCCCTCGATGATGCCCTCGAAATCGGTGTCGCAGCGAATCTCGAACGGCCGCTGCCGGATGGTGCGTTTCAGCCGCCGCGGCATGTGGAAGGATTCGAGCGGCAGGACCCCGCGCAGCTCGGGATCGATCCAGTAGATCTCCGGGTCGTTGCGGCTCTCGGCCATCGGGAACACGCCGAGGGCATAGGCACGCAGCAGCATCTGCGGGGACAGGGTAACCATTCGACCGATCCGCAACCGACGGTTCCGACGATGGCCGATGCGGCGCGGCTTGTCAGCAGGGAATCGCGGGAAAGATTCGCGACCATCAAAAAGCGCCGATGGACCCCATGCCCAGCGGAGGACGCCGCTGGAGGGCCGAGCCTGCGGATGCCGGCTTGAAACACGCTGAGGCGGCCGGCCGCGAATGCGCGGGGACTCGCCGAGCGTGGCGGGGTCCGGGAGCCGAAAACGCGAGGATTAAAGCTATTGTATTTTACGTAATAACGCCGCGTCTTACGAGGACGTTACGCGTGCGATCCGACCGTCGCACCGAGATCATATCCACGATGTCAAAAATCGAACCTTCGCAGGCGCTTCCGCCTTGCCGGGCTGGCTGGCCGTAGCGGCGCAGTTGGGAACAATATTAGAACAAAACTCCGCGGCGTCAAGAGCTTTTGCGGCAGAGTTCCGTCGGCAGGCACGGGCAGAAACCGGCAACCGCGAAGAAAGCGTGACGCGGAACCGCGGCATGGCTACGGTGAAGCGAGGAGACCTGTCGAGCAGAAAGGGGAGGACGATATCATGAGGATGCTCCTGCGGACTTCCGCCGCGTTGGCCGCGGTGGCGCTCCTCGGCGGATGCGGCGAGGCCCAACTCTATGAGGGCGAGCAGCGGCCGAAGAGCAATGTCGCGACGCTGGTGTGGTCGTCGCTCGATCTCTCGAGCACGCCGGCCGACGTCAGGCAGATCGACGGCGTCGATGTCGGCATGTGGGAGAACCGCGCCGAGGTGCTCCCGGGCAGCCATGCCATCACCGGTGAAGTCAAATCTGCGTCCTCATCCTTGTCCTGGCCCATCGCCTTCTCGACGACCTTCGAAGCGGAAGCCGGCCATGTCTACGATGTCGTCGGCGCCTGCCAGAGCGAGACCTCCTGCACGGGCGAGATCAGGGACCGAGGCGCGGTTGCCGAGGGCGAAAACTGAGCGGACCGATCGGCAACGCCGACATCTGCCGGCGTTGATCGCGGTGACAAGGAGGAGCGTCTCGTCCGGAGCATGTCTCCATTCGCGACCATATATCGGGAGAGCATGAGCGGTACCGTC
This sequence comes from Dongiaceae bacterium, assembly GCA_050180895.1. GTDB lineage: Bacteria > Pseudomonadota > Alphaproteobacteria > Dongiales > Dongiaceae > JBGPEQ01. Next base: position 371,612 of record JBFXDS010000004.1, on the reverse strand, counting down.
GCAGAGATCTGGCGCTATCCCGTGAAGGGGCTGGCGGGCGAGCAGCTGGAGCGGGTGGCGATCGCAGCCGGACGCACGCTGCCGAACGATCGCCGCTTCGCGGTGGCGCATGGCGATTCCGGCATCACGCCGGCGGCGCCGCGCTGGGAGCTCAAGACCAGCTTCCACATGCTGATGCATGCCAAGGACGAGCGGCTGGCCGAGCTGACGCCCAGCTACGACGAGCCCGACGGCATGCTGACGATCCGGCGCAACGGCCTGCCCCTGATCGCGGCGTGTGCTGGCGAGCCGACCGGCCGGGCGCAGCTCGACGCGTTCTTCGCCGAGTTTCTCGGGGAGGGCAAGCATGGCGCGCCCAGTTTCGTCGAAGGTACGGGATTCTACTTCGGCAACATCGAAGCGCCCGTCATCTCGCTCATAAACCTAGCGAGCGTCCGCGCCCTGGCCGGGCCCGCCGGCGGCGATGTGGACCGGCGGCGCTTCCGTGCGAACCTCTATGTCGAGGGGCTGACACCGTGGGCGGAGCGGGGATGGGTGGGCCGGACCCTGCGGCTCGGCCCGGTGCGCTGCAGGGTCGTGGACGAGACCATCCGCTGCGGCGCCACGACGGTGAACCCGGCGACCTGCGCCCGCGACCTGAATCTGCCGAAGATCCTGGAGAAGGCCTACGGCCACATGTTCTGCGGCGTGTATCTGCAAGCGCTGGACAGCGGGGAGATCGGCGCCGGCGCGGCCGTGGAGATCGGCGAGCCCTAACTGTCGAGCTTGAACTCGTCGCGGTCGATCGCGCCGAGGATGATCCCGGCGCAAAGAAAAGCGGTCGTCACTGCCTCTCCGCCGCGCGGGCGACGCAGGGCGCTCTCGGCAAGTCTCATGGACAGGCAGGCGAGATCCAGGAGCCGCTCGCTTCCCGCGCCGGTCATCGCGCGCATATGCGCACGCATCTTGCGCCGGGGAAATTGCAGGATCGTCGCCTCGGCCATCGTCGCGCCTCGCCGCTAACCAGCCTGGTTAACCTGTCACTGCGGACCCGGCCGGTCAACCGTGCGAAAGTCCGGGCCGTCGTGCCTCACGGGCGCAGATGCTCACAGGACCGGCAGGTAGACGCCGCCGCGCCTACCCGCCTGCCGCGGGACCGTCGAAGGCTTGGATCGGCGGCAGGTTGCCGGTAAAGCGCTCCGCCTGGACCGTCGTGAGCTGGCCGGTGCAGCCCTGGGCGAGTGCGGAAGTCCCGACGTCGCGGGTGAGCACGTTCGGGTTGCCGTGCACGCAGAGGGGCATGTCCTCCTGGGGATCCACGGGGTCGTACCAGGCGCCGGTGGGGAGCTGAACGACGCCGCGGCGGATGCCGTCCGTCATGCGCACAGCGGCCAGGCAGGCGCCGCGTGCGTTGAAGAGGCGGATGATGTCGCCGTCCGCGATGCCGCGCGCCGCCGCGTCGTCGGGGTGCATGCGCGCGACCTCGCGCCCGCGATGCTTGGCGCCGGCGCTGTGGCCGCCGAAATCCAGCTGGCTGTGCAGGCGCGTGCTCGGCTGATTGGCGACGAGCCTGAGAGGCGCTTGCGCCGACGGGGCATCGGCCGGCGGAAGCCAGGCGGGATGGCCGGGGCAATCCGGTTCGCCGAAGCCGGCGATGGTCGCGGAGAAGACCTCGATGCGGCCGCTCGGGGTCTTGAGGGGCGCGCCGGCCGGGTCCTCCTTGAAGGCGCGCAGGTAGCCGCCGTCGTCCGGCGCCTGCGGCAGCTCGAGGCCGTGGCCCGCCCAGAATTCGGCGAAGCTCGGCGCCGGCAGCCCCGCCTTCTCGAGGCCCTCGCGCGTGGGTTCGTAGAGGTGTTCCAGCCACTGGCGGACGCTGCGGCCCTCCGTGAAGGCCGCGCGTGCGCCGAGGCGCTCGGCGAGGTCGGCGAAGATCGCGTAGTCGTCCCGCGCCTGCCCGTAGGGCGCGGAGATGGCATGCATGGGCACCAGCAGGGGGTCGTGCGAGCTGCCGCCGATGTCCTCCCGCTCCAGCGTCATGGTGCAGGGCAGGACGACATCGGCGTGTCGCGCCGTCGCCGTCCAGCCGAGCTCGTGCACGACGAAGGTGTCGACGCGCGCGACGGCGCGCCGCAGACGATTGAGATCCTGGTGGTGGTGGAACGGGTTGCCGCCGGCCCAGTAGACGAGGCGGATGTCCGGATAGGTCCGGGTCTCGCCGTTGTAGCGGTAGGGCGCGCCCGGGTTCAGCAGCATGTCGGCGATGCGCGCGACAGGAATGAAGTCCGCGACCCCGTTCTTGCCCTGCGGCAGGGTCGCCATCGGGACGGCGTTGGCGCGCCGGCCGTAATAGGCGATGGCGCCCATCGCGTAGCCGTAGCCGCCGCCCGGCAGGCCGATCTGCCCGAGCGCGGCGGCGAGCACGGCGCCCATCCAGACGGGCTGCTCGCCATGCTCGGCGCGCTGCAGGGAGTGCGACACCACGATGAGCGCGCGGCGGCCGTGCAGCCGGCGGGCCAGCGCCTTGATAGTCTCGGCTTCGACGCCGGTGATCGCGGCGGCCCAGGCGGCGTCCTTCGGCTGGCCGTCGGTCTCGCCCAGAAGGTAGCGCTCGAAGACGGGCCAGCCGGTCGTGTAGCGCTCGAGGAAGGCGCGGTCGTGCAACCCTTCCGCCACCAGCGTATGGACGAGCCCCAGCATCAGGGCAGTGTCCGTGCCAGGGATGCTGCTGATCCACTCGGCGCCCGCCTCCTCCGGGAGGTCAGTGCGCAGCGGACTTATGAGGACGAACGCGCAGCCGCGCGCCCGGGCGCGATCCATGGCGCCGCGCTCGACATGGCGGCTGACGCTGCCGCCGGCCACCATGCTGTTCTTCAGGGCCATGCCGCCGAAGGCGAGCACGATCTCCGTGTGATCGGCCACCTGCTCCCAGGAGACGTTGTTCATGGTGAGATTCACGTAGTCGCCGAGGACGTGCGGCACGATCACGGAGGCCGCGCCCGAGCTGTAGCTGTTGACGGACTTCACGTAGCCGCCGAGCGCCGTGTTGAGGAAGCGGTGGACCTGGCTCTGGGCGTGGTGGAAGCGGCCGGCGCTCGCCCAGCCATAGGAGCCGCCGAAGACAGCGCCGGGGCCGTGGGTGTCGCGGACGCGGCGGAGCTCGGCGCCGAGCAGGTCGAGCGCCTTGTCCCACGGCAGCGGCACGAATTCGTCGCGGCCGCGGCGGTCGTCAGGCCCGGGTCCGCGGTCGAGCCAGCCGCGGCGGACCATCGGCTGCGCGACGCGCGCCCGATGACGCAGCGCGCCGGGGAAATTCTCGATGATGCGGTTGGGATCGGGATCGTCCGGATGCGGACGGACCTCGAGCCGGCCCTTCGACCAGCGCGCCGAGAACACGCCCCAATGAGAGGTGTGCGGACGGAACGGCGAGTCTTCCGGGTCGATGTCTGAAAGGGGTCTGTCGATTACGTCGCTCATCGGAACCTCATTCTCCGGTCAGGCTTGCGATGGTCGCCCTCGGCGCTGTGGCGAGCCGGCACGATCTCACATCGGAATCCATCACCCAGCGCACGCCAGTTTGTAGCCGCCCTTCCAGGTCGGCATACTACGAACTCGATCCGTGACCGCAACGCCGAACTCCGCATTGGGTCAGGAATGCGGAACGGCTCAGCACAACGAAGACGGGAGAGGGCGCGGCTTCCCAGCGGGACGGGTGCGTCCTCATCGAGAGACGCCGCTCCGACGCGAGCAGGCGGACAGGGCGGAACTCGACGTGCTGCATCATTCCGAGGGGCAAGAGCGGGGCAGTTGTTACAAGCTCTTACGAACTGTGCCGTAGCGGTCGCATCCTCGTCATACCATCGAGTCATGGTCCGGCGTCGGCAGGAGCGCCGCCGCCAGTCGGAGCCGCCGACCATCCGCCCTCTCACCCGCCGGAGCCGAACCATGTCCGCCCTGTCGCAGCGCTCGCTCGAAACCCTGCTCGATCTTGTCGAGATCAAGCTCTCCTGCCTCGAAGTGTTCGACCGCGAGGACGCGCGCGAGAAAGCCTACCTGGAGAACTCGCGGCGAGAACTGATCTCCATGCTGCGATCGAAGCGGCAGACGGCGAACCCGGTTGTCACGGCTGCCGCCTGATCCGGCGGGCCGCACGCCGGTTCGCGTGCGGTGCCGGAAGATTCAAAATTAACCGAGTTTTTACTTTTAACGCCTCGTTAACCTCCGGGGCGATAAATTATTAACAATAGATTGACGGGATTATTTTCTCCGATCGATATCCGAGTATTTCATTTTGTTTTGGAATTTGGATCAACCGACATGACCACAGATGCGTCCGCAGTATCGACTGCGAATGCCGGGCGAGGAGCCGGTCGTTTCGACCGAAAACTCGTAATCACCGCCGCGGCTGCGGCATCGCTCTTCCTGTCGGTCGCCGCCGATCCGGCGTCGGCGCGGACGGTGCCGGGCAGCGAACAGGAGCGGAAACCAGCGGCCATGCAGATCGCCGCCGCCTGCGACGGCAAGCAGGATTGCACCGCCACGACCGGCGGCGGCGCCAACGCGGACGCCTCGCGCGGGGCGGGAGCGGGCGCGACGCGGTCGGGAGGGGCGGCCGGCGAAGCCGGTTCCCGGCGCGGCTGCGGTTCCGGCTTGCGCTGAGGGCGGCGCGCGCCCGGTCCGCGGCTACGGCCGCGGCGCGACGAAGTTCTCCAGCCAGCGGATATCGTAGGCGCCGTCGATGAAGTCGGCGGCGCCGATGAGGCGGCGATGGAGGGCGATGTTGGTGTCGATGCCGCCGACGACGAACTCCTCCAGCGCGCGGCGCAGGCGCATCAGGCACTCGTTGCGGCTGCTGCCGTGGACGACGAGCTTGGCGATCAGGCTGTCGTAGTAGGGCGGCACGCGATAGCCGGCATAGAGCGCGGAATCGACGCGCACGCCGAGGCCGCCGGGGGCGTGATAGTCCGTGACCTTGCCGGGCGACGGCAGGAAGGTCTCCGGGTTCTCTGCGTTGATGCGGCACTCGATCGCGTGGCCGGTGAACTTGATGTCGGCCTGCGCCACGTCGAGCGGTGCGCCGGTGGCGATCTGGATCTGCTCGCGCACGAGGTCGATGCCGGTGATCATCTCGGTCACGGGATGCTCGACCTGCAGGCGCGTGTTCATCTCGATGAAATAGAACTCGCCGTCCTGAAACAGGAACTCGATGGTGCCGGCGCTGCGGTAGCCGAATGTCGTCATCGCGTCGGCGGCGAGCTTGCCGATGCGGGCGCGCTGGTCGGCATTGAGCGCCGGCGACAGCGCCTCCTCCAGCACCTTCTGGTGGCGGCGCTGCAGCGAGCAGTCGCGCTCGCCCAGATGGACCACGCGGCCCTGTCCGTCGCCGAGGATCTGCATCTCGATGTGGCGGGGGTGCGAGAGATACTTCTCGAGATAGACGGCGTCGTTGCCGAAATTGGCCTTGGCCTCGGCACGGGCCAGGCTCAGCGCCTCGACCATCTCGCCGCGCGCCGTCGCCACTTTCATGCCCTTGCCGCCGCCGCCGGCCGCGGCCTTGATCAGCACGGGATAGCCGATGTCGTCGGCGATGCGCATGGCCTCGGTGTCCGTGTCCACGGCGCCGTCGGAGCCGGGAACGATGGGGATGCCCAGCGACTTCGCCGCCTCCTTGGCGGCGACCTTGTCGCCCATGACGGTGATGTGCTCGGGCGTCGGGCCGATGAAGGCAAAGCCGTGCTCCTCCACCATGGCCGCGAACTTGGCGTTCTCCGCGAGGAATCCGATCCCGGGATGGATCGCGTCGGCGCCGGCGATGGTGGCAGCCGACAGGATGGCCGGCATGTTGAGGTAGCTCTGACGCGACGGCGGCGGGCCGATGCAGACGCTCTCGTCGGCGAGACGGACATGCATGGCGTCGGCGTCGGCCGTCGAATGGACGGCCACCGTGCGGATGCCCATCTCGCGGCAGGCGCGGTGGATACGCAGGGCGATCTCGCCGCGGTTGGCGATCAGGATCTTCTCAAACATGGGCTGAAGGCGAACCCGATGCAGAGAATATGGAAACCGCAGATGACCGCAGATGAACGCGGATGCGCTTCGCGCGTGCTTGCAGATCCGCCCTGCGTCCTTCGACAAGCTCAGGATGAGGGAGAGTCTTTTTGACAGAAAGAGAGTCCCTCATGCTGAGCTTGTCGAAGCACGCACGGTCGCGGTCCCACCCCTCAAGCACGCCGTTGCCTACGGGGAAGCTGCATCTGCGTGCATCTGCGTTCATCTGCGGGTTCGATTTTCTTTTCGTCGCCGCGGTCCGTCTTCCTAGGAGACGACCATCAGGACTTCGCCGTACTCGACCGGGCGACCGTCGCCGAAGAGGATGTCCTGAACGGTGCCGCCGTGCGGCGCGGGGATCGGGTTCATCACCTTCATCGCCTCGATGATCAGCAGCGTCTGACCTTTCGTGATCTTGTCGCCGATCTTGACGAAGGGCGCGGCGCCCGGCTCGGCCGCCGCATAGGCGGTGCCGACCATGGGCGACAGGACGGCGCCGGGCGGAGGACCTTCGGCCGCAGCCGGCTGCGCCGCGGACGGCGCGGCTGCGGCGGCCGAGGTCGCGATCGACCCGGGCGCGGCGACAACGACGCCGCCGCCGCGGGTCACGCGGATGCGCTGCTCGCCGGCCTCGTACTCGATCTCCGTCAGGCCGGTTTCCTGGAGCAGGGCCGCCAGCTTGCGCACGAGCGCGTCGTCGACATCGAACTTCGGCATCAGACGTCCTTCGTCGTTCCAAGGATCTCGGCGAGCGCATCGAGCGCCAAGCGATAGCCGGCCGGACCGAGGCCGCAGATCACCGCACGGGCGGCGAGGCTGACGTAGGAATGGTGGCGGAAGCTCTCGCGCCGGAGGATGTTGGAGAGATGCACCTCGATGATCGGCAGCTCCGTCAGCTGCAGCGCGTCGAGGATGGCGACGGAGGTGTGGGTGTAGGCGCCGGCGTTGATGACGATGCCGGCATGCGCGCCGCGCGCCTCCTGCAGCCAGCCGACGATCTCGCCCTCGTGGTTCGACTGGCGGAAATCGATGGCGAGGCCGAGCTGGCGCCCCTGCTTGCGGCAGAGCTTCTCGACGTCGGACAGCTTGTCGCGGCCGTAGAGGCTCGGCTCGCGCACGCCCAGCATGTTCAAGTTCGGCCCGTTGACGACGAGAATCTTCGGCGCGCCGGCCATGCGGCCTCCCCCGAATCACCTAGCGGTCATGTTTATCGCATGGGACGGGGGTGGGGCAATCGATGACGGGGTCCCTACAGGCTCCGGCGATCCTGCCAGTCGTAGTACTTCATCACCAGCGGCACGAACCAGGGGTTGCCGGTGTAGAAGGGGGCGGTGCGGAAGGGGAGGGAGTCGAAGGAGGTTCCGGCATCGGCGGCGCCCATGATCTTCAGCGCGGCTTTCATTCCCATCCAGCTGCCCATGGGCACGCCGGCGAAGCAGTAGCCGAGGGCGTAGTGCACGCCGTCATGCACGCCGATGTGCGGGTAGAGATCGAACGTGGCGGCGCATTTGCCGGTCCAGGCGTGCGACAGGCGCACGCCCGCGAGGTCCGGCAGGATGCGGAGCAGGGCGGCGTGCAGGCGCGTCGCCATCGCCGTGAGGCTCGGTACCGGGCCGCCGGTGTAGCCGCCGAACAGCAGGCGCTCGCCATCGGGCGAGCGGCGCATGAAGAAGATGTTGTGGGTGAACTCGATGACCGTGCGCGCGTTCGGCAGGATCCGCTCGATCCGTTCGGGCGGCAGCGGCTCGGTCGCCACGATGTAGCCGTGGAACGGCACCAGGCGGCGGCGGAACCAGGGCACGGCCTTGTCGACGTAGCCGTTGGCGGCGACCAGGACGTCGCGCGCGCCGACCGTGCCGCGGCCGGTTGCGACGGCGAAGCGGTCGCCTTCGCGGACGATGCCCGTCACGGGCGTGCGCGCGTGGATCTCGACGCCGGCGCTGACGGCGCGGTCGAGCAGGCCCAGGTGATAGAGGCCGGGATGGAACGAGCCGTGGTCGGGGATGATGGCGCCGCCGCAATAGAAGTCGGACGCGAGCTCGCGCTGCTGACCGGCACGGTCGATCATGGCGAACGGCTCGCCGAGGTGGCGCTCGCGCAGTTCGTACTCGCGGGCCATGGCCTCGTAGTGACGCGGCGAGCGGGCGCCGACGAAGCGCCCGCAGCGGACGAGCTTGCAGGCGATCTGCTCCTGCTCGACCAAGGTGAACACCCAGTCGAAGGCGGCGCGCATGTCGCGGTAGACCTCGATCGCGCGATCGAGTCCGTGCCGCTCGATCAGCTCGCCGAAGCTGTGCTTCAGCGAGCGGCCGACATAGCCGGCGTTGCGCGAGCTGGCGCCCTGGCCGGCATCGCCGGCATCGAAGACGGCGACGCGGCGGCCGGCGCGCGCCAGCGTCAGCGCGGCGACGAGGCCTGTGTGGCCGGAGCCGACGACGGCGACATCGACCTTAGCCGGGAGCGGTCGTTCCGGCAGGACGGGCCGCGGCGCTGCGTCCCACCAGAACGGCTGCTCCTGGAAATCGGGCGCGAAGAGCGCGGGATCGGCTGCCATGGCGGTGCTCCGTCTATTCGTCGGGCGCGTCGGGCGGCGATGGCGTCGCCGGCGCGCGCGGGTCGAACTCGGCGGCAACCGACGTGGTCTGCGGCATGGTCACGAACTCGCCCTGGTCGGCGACCGGCTTGGCGACGCGGCGGCGCATGCGATAAAGGGTGAAGGCCGCCAAGGCCAGAAGCACGGCGGCGATGAAGGCGAACAGGCCGCTCGGTCCCAGCGCAGAGACCGCCAGCGACGACGCGGTCGGGCCGATGCTGGCGCCGATGCTGTAGGCGAGCAGCAGTCCGCCAGCGGCCGGCACGAACTCGTCGCGAGCGATATAGTCGTTGGCCTGCGCCACGCTGAGGCCGTAGAGCGGATGGGCCAGGGCATCCATGACGAAGCCGAGCGCCGCCAGCAGGAGGAAGGCGCTGACGCCGAAGAGCGCGATCGCCGCGGCCGCGACGGCGGCGGCGAGGGTCAGGTACAGCATCAGATGCCGGCGGTCCATGCGGTCGGACAGGACGCCGATGGGAAACTGCGCCACCAGCCCGCCGACCAGCGTGATCGTGAGGAAGGCGGAGACGGCGGCGGGCGAGAGGCCGACCGACTGCCCGTAGACGGCGCCCAGGCCGTAGAACGAGCTGTTGACCAGGCCGGCGGCCAGGCAGCCGATGACGCCGAGCGGGGAGATCGCGAACAGTCGCTTGAGGCTGAGACGCCGGCGCGGCGCCATCTCCGGATTGCCGGTGAGGGTGAGGGCGACGGGCAGCAGCGCCGCCGCATAGAGGATGGCCGCCAGCGAGAACAGCTCGAAATCGTGGGGATCACCGAGGTTGAGCAGGAGGGGACCGGCGGCGACGGCGGCCGCGCTGACGACGGCGTAGACGGCGAAGGTGCGGCCGCGGATCTCGTTGGAGGCGCGGTGGTTGAGCCAGCTCTCCATGGTCATGAACAGCCCGGCCATGCAGTAGCCGGCGATGGCGCGCAGGACGGACCACAGGGCGAAGTCGTCGGTCATCGCCAGCGCCAGCACGGTAATGGCGGCGGCGGCGGCGAACACGGCGAAGGCGCGGATATGGCCGACGCGCATTATGACGCGGTCGCCGCTCAACGATCCCGCGAGCAGCCCGACGAAGTAGGCGGACATGATTAGGCCGATGGTCATCGACGACACTCCGGCCGCTGCCAGCCGGACGCCGATCAGCGCGAACAGCGCGCCGTTGGCGACGCTGAGGAGGCCGAAGCCCAGCAGCACCGCACCCATGGCGCGGACGACCGCAGCGAGCGCGGTATCGACGCGATGGTCGATGGCGGTCATCCGCCGGTCTTCGAAGGCCGCGGTCAGCCGCCCATGGACATGCCGCCGTTGACGCGCAGCGTCTGGCCGGTGATGTAGCCGGCCTCGTCGGAGGCCAGGAAGGCCATGGCGGCGGCGATGTCGTCGGGCTTGCCGTAGCGGCGCATCGGGATGCTGCGCAACGTCGCCTCGAGGCCGGCCGGATCGATCTCGCCCAGCATCTCCGTGGCGATGTAGCCGGGCGACACGGCGTTGACCGTGATGCCGTGCCGCGCGACCTCCGCGGCCATGGGCTTGAGCATGGCGATGATGCCGCCCTTGGAGGCGGTGCAGACGGAATAGTAGTTGCCGCCGAAATCGGCGACCTCGGTGATGCAGGAGCCGGTAGCGATGATGCGGCCCTGCTTGCGGCCGATCATGTGCGGCAGCACGGCGCGCGTGATGTTGAAGAAGCCGTGCAGGTTGTTCTCGATGGCGCGCGTCCAGTCCTCGTCGGTGCTGTCGACGAACGGCCGGTCGATGACGATGCCGGCGTTGCTGACGAGGATGTCGACCTGGCCGAAGGCCTTGATCGTCTCGGCGACGAGGCGCTCGGCGGCGGCCTTCTTCGAGACATCGGCGGCCACGACGATGGCCTCGCCGCCGGACTTCCGGATCTCGTCGGCGACGGCCTTGGCCTTGTCGACGGTGCTGACGCAGTTGACCGTCACCTTGGCGCCGTCGCGGGCGAAGCGCCTGGCCACGGCCTTGCCGATGCCGCGCGAGCTGCCGGTGACGATGGCGGTCTTGCCTTCGAGGTCCATGGGCGTGCCTCCCTCCGTTTGCAGGGAAGGCTAAGGGCAGGGCCAGCAGCATGCAACCGGACGCCGCGATTCCGCCGCATTCGCCGGGCATGGTGCGTGCGGGTGGGGGGCAGAGAGCGAAAGGTCCGATCCGTCGGTCAACGACTGGGAGAGGACTTCCATGAGAGCAGCTTGGGCGCCGGCGATCGCGCTGGCCGCCGGCCTTGGCCTCACCGCCGCGAGCGCGGCCGAGGCGCGCATTTCCGGCCCCTATCAGAACGACAATCTCAGCATCTTTCTCATCCATGCCGATCCCGCGGCCGCCGGCAAGGCCGCGGCAGGCCGGTATCTGACGCTGGCGGAGGCGCTCGCCAGCGGCGAGGCCGTGGTCTACGAGACCGGCGACGTCAACGAGCTTCAGGTGCAGAACATCTCGAAAGACTGGACGCTCTTCGTCCAGGCGGGCGACATCGTCAAGGGCGGACAGCAGGACCGCGTGCTTTCCGTCGATCTCATCCTGCCGCCGGGATCGGAGAAGACCCCGATCGCCGCCTTCTGCGTCGAGCATGGACGCTGGTCGGCGCGCGGCGCGGAATCGGCGCAGGCGTTCGCCAGCGCCGAGAATATCCTGGCCGGCAAGGATCTCCGGCTGGCCGCCAAGTCGGAGCGCTCACAGCAGGGCGTGTGGGACGCGGTGGCCAAGACGCAGGAAAAACTGGCGGCCTTGCTCGGCGCCGACGTCGCAGCACCCGCCTCGCCGACGAGCCTGCAGCTGACGCTCGAGAGCAAGAAGGTCGAAGAGGCGGTCGCTCAGAGCATCGCGGCGCTCGCGAAGCTGCCGGAGGAGCATCCGGACGCCGTCGGGTATCTCTACGCCGTCAACGGCACGATCAGCGGCGGCGACATCTATGCATCGCCGCTGCTGTTCCGGAAGCAGTGGCCGCGGCTGCTGGAGGCGAGCGCCACCGAGGCGGTGGCGGAACGGCTGGCCGGGCCCGGCGGCAAATCCATGACGGCCGCCGACGCCGCGACGTTCCTCTCCGAGATCGACTCGGCGAAATCACGTCGCGAGGGCCTGCCGGCCGGCGTGACTCTGGTTAGCCGCGACAGCGACACGGCTGCGGCCTTCGAGACTCGTTCGGGCGCGTCCGGGGACTGGATCCACCGCAGCTATATTGCCAAGTAACGTGGGCGGGCGGAGGGCCGGCGCGCAGCGCCGGCCATCTGCCGCGACTCACGGCAGGAGAAATGGGAGCGGCACCCTGCGTCCTTCGACAGGCTCAGGATGAGGTTCTTTCTTTCTGCCATCAGGATTCTGCCTCATCCTGAGCCTGTCGAAGGACGCACGCCGCCAATGCGAGGGCGTGAGCCGCTCAGCCCTCGGTCTTGCGGGCAACGGCGATCCGCTTCTGCATCTCCTCGACGCTGATGGCGCCGGGGATCAGTTCGTCGCCGATGACGAAGGCGGGCGTGCCCCTGACGCCGATGGCTTCGCCGAGCGCGAGATTGCGGCTAATCGAGTCGGCGACCACGGTGCTCTGCATGTCGCGCTCGAGACGGTCCACATCGAGGCCGACACCGGCGGCGAGGCGGCGCACGTCGTCGCTCGTCACCTTGCCCTTGAAGCCCATCATCGCCAAGTGCAACTCGCGGTACTTGCCCTGCATGCGCGCCGCCAGCGCCGCCTTGGCCGCGTACTCGGAATCGGCGCCGAGGATCGGATACTCCTTGAGCACGAAACGGATATTGCCGTCCGCCTCGACCAGATCGGCGACGCTGCCGGCGATGCTCTTGCAGTAGGGGCACCGATAGTCGAAGAACTCGACGACGGTGATGTCGCCGTCGGGATTGCCGATGACGGGCGCATCGGGTGCCCGCGTCAGTTCCTCCCGTCGCTCGGCGATGGCGCGCGCCTGCTGCTCCGCCGCCGCCTTCTCCTGCTGCGCCTGGTACTTCTCGAGCGCCTCGACGATGACTTCAGGATGGGCGAGCAGATAGTCGCGGATGGTCTGCTCGATCTTCCCCTGGTCCGTCAGCGTCTCGTTCTGCTGGGCGGACGCGGGCGAAGCGATCAGTCCGAGGGCCAACAGCGCCGCCATGGCGGTCGCCGGCAAGCGAATCCCGATCATCTGCATTGTCTCTGGCCGAGTTGCGGCATCGCCGATCATCGCCCATCCGGCGGCCCGCCACAATCACCGTCGGAGTCCGCTCACGCGAATGTCAGCGACCGCCGCAGGCGGTCACTCCTCGTCGCGGTCCATCTGGTTGTAGATGTCCTGGGCGCGCAACCAGGGGGGCGAGCCCTCCGGCAGCCCCTGCATGGCCCGCTGGGCCTGCTGCCGGGCCTGCCTGCGGGCGCCCGGGCCGCTGGTGGCGGCGGCCTTCTCGGCGAGCGCGAGGGCCGCCATCGGCAGCTGGCCGTCGCGGCCGTAGGCGATGCTGAGCTGGTGCCAGGCGTCGCGGTTCCGCGGCTCCTGGCGCACGACGTCCTCGAGCTCGGGGATGGCCTTGCGGATCAGTTCCGGGTCTTCGGTCGCGATCTCCGCCATCGCCAGCTCGAGCCGCAGCAGCGGCGAATGCGGCGCGCCGCTGACCGCCGCTTGGTAGTAGGGCAGGGCCTCGCGCGCCTGACCCGATCCCTTGAGCAGGATCTCGCCCTTGAGCTCCTGGAAATAGGGATCGTCGGGATAGTCGGCGATGAGACTGTCGACGAGTGCGACCGACTTGCGCAGGTCGAGCTGACCCGGCCGGTAATAGGCGATGGCGCGCGCGTAGCGCGACTCGAGGCCATCGTCGGATTCCGGGTAGCGCTGGAGCACGCGAGCCAGCGGCTCGGTATAGCCGCGCAGCTTCGCCTGCATGCGCTTGAAGCCGATCACGAACTCCGGCCGGTCGGGCGCGTTGGTGAAGCGCGAGCGCTGGAGGTGGGCGGCGACGGCATCGATGCGATCCTGCGTCAGCGGGTGCGTGCGCATGTACGGATCCTGCTGCCCCGACAGCAGCGCCTCCTGCTGGCTCAGGATCTTCAGGAACTCCAGCGTGCCGCGCGCCGATTGCCCGGTGGCGTCGAGATAGGACAGGCCGGCCTGGTCGGCCGCGGACTCCTGCGTGCGGGTGAAACTCAGCAGCGACTGCGTGCCGATGTGCGATCCGAGTTGGCAGGCCGCCGCCGCGGCGCCCTGGCCGGTGGCGGCGGCGCCGCCGAGGCCGAGGATGCAGGCGACGATGGCTTCGATGGTGGCCGTGCGCAACGCCTCCGGCAGCCGCGCCAGGTGGCCGCCGGCGATGTGGCCGGTCTCGTGCGCCATCACGCCGATCAGCTGGTTGGGGCGCTCGGTCTTCAGCAGCAGGCCGGTATAGATGAAGAGATTCATCCCGCCGGCGACGAACGCGTTGATGGAGTCGTCCTGAATCAGATAGACGTGAACGGCCGATGGATCGGGAAGCCCGGCCGCCTCGAACAGTGGCGCGGCATATCCGGCGATGATAGTTTCGATTTCCGCGTCGCGAATGAAGGTGACGCGCGCACTCGCCGCGTCGGCATGCAGCACCGACGACGCAGCCAGCACGGACGCGCAGACGAAGGAGAAGAAACGCTTGATCAAGTTCGATTTCCGCTCACGTCCCAGCAAAGCTGGGTACCGGCGACGGTCGTGTCAATGGCTTTGTGCGGGACTCCTGGCGGCTGCAGTCGCCGGATGCGAGAGCGGCAACCAGCGGGTTTCCGGCGAGATCGGCAGCGTCTCCGGCTTCGCCGGAGCGGTCGCCGCCGACGAGCCGCGCGCCGTGCTCGCGGCGCGCGATGCGCTGGCCGCCGGCGGCAGCGCCGCGGATGCGGCCACAGCACTCTACTTCGCGCTCGCGGTGACGCTGCCCTCGTCGGCCGGGCTCGGCGGCGGCGGCGTCTGCCTGGTGCACGAGCCGGACGCCGACCGTCCCTACGTCCTGGATTTTCTTCCGCGAGCCTCGGCCGACGGCTCGATCGGGTTGCCGGGCAATGCCCGCGGCATGGCGTTCCTCCAGGCCCGGCATGGCCGGATGAAATGGAGCCAGCTGCTGGCGCCGGCCGAGGAACTGGCGCGCGGCACCTCGGTCAGCCGCGCCTTGGCCGCGGACTTGGCGGCCAACTCCTATGCACTGCTCGGCGATGCCGAGTCGGCGCGCGTGTTCGGTCGGGCCGACGGCGGCATCGCCCGGGAGGGCGACGGCATCCGGCAACTGGATCTGGTCGGGACGATCAGCCAGATCCGCCGGGAGGGCGCCGGCGCGCTCTACGCCGGACCGCTGGCGATTCGCCTCGCGCTGGCGGCGCAGGATGCCGACCTGGCGCTGTCCAACGATACGCTGCGCGCGGTGCAGCCACGGGTGCGCGACGCGCTGGTCGTCGGGATCGGCGCGCGTGCGGCCTACTTTGCGCCGCCACCTGCGGACGGCGGCCTGCTGGGCGCACATCTGGCGGCGATGCTCGCGCAGGGAGGCAGCTATGCCGCAGGGGGCGACGTCGACCGCGCGCACCTGTTCGTGGAGGCCGCCAAGCGCGCCGTGGCGGAGGCCGGCCGACTGCTGGAGGCGGACGGCGCGAACGGCGGACAGGCGATCACGCGGCTGTCGCAAAGTCGCATGGAATCGCTGATGCAGGACTATGTTCCGGACTCGGCCGCGCCCGTCGCGGGTACCGGCGCGGCATTCGCAGGCGGCGATTCGGGTGCGACCGGGTTCGTCGTCGCCGACGGCGACGGTTTGGCGATCGCCTGCGAGGTGACACTGAACCGGCCCTTCGGCAACGGCCGCGTCATTCCGGGCACGGGCGTCATCTTGGCGGCGGCGCCGACGCAGGACGGCGCCTTTGCGCTGGGACCGATGATCGCGATCGACCCCGACGACGGCACGGTCGATTTCGTCGGAGCCGCATCCGGCGGCGCCCGGGGGACCCAGGCACTGATCGCCGCGTTCCTCGATGCCGTGGTGCGCGGAGAGCCGCTGGGCACGGCGATGGCGGCGGGACGCGTGCTCTATGCCGGCACGGGGAAGGGCGTCGCCTACGAGGATGGCGTCGGAGACTCGGTCGTTGCCGACCTGTCGCAACGCGGCCATGTGCTCGAACGAACGGCCGCCGTCGGGCGAGTCAACGCGCTCTGGTGCAGCAAGGGGCTGCCGGACGATTCCGACAGCTGCGAAGCGCGCAACGATCCGCGCGGCAACGGCCTCGCCGTCATCCAGGCGGATTGATCGTGGCGCTGAAGATCGCGCGCCGCGCCGCGGTGCCGCCGTTCATCGCCATGGAGGTGCTGCGCGACGCCAACGCGCGCGCCGTGCGCGGCGAGGACGTTCTGCATCTCGAGGTCGGCCAGCCGAGCACGGGTGCCCCGCGGGCGGTCGTCGAGGCGGCCCAGCGAGCGCTGGCCGGGGAGCAACTCGGATATACCGAGGCCCTGGGCATCCCGGCCCTGCGGCAGCGCATCGCCCGTCACTATCGGGACATGTACGGCGTCGACGTCGATCCGGCGCGCGTGGTCGTCACCACCGGGTCCTCCGGCGCATTTCTGCTGGGCTTCCTCGCCAGCTTCGACGCGGGCGACCGTGTCGCCCTGGCGGCGCCGGGCTATCCGGCCTACCGAAACATTCTCGCCGCGCTCGGCATATCGCCGGTCAATCTTCCCACGGGACCGGAGACGCGTTTTCAACCGACGCCCGAACTGTTGGATCAGATCGACGGCCCGGTGCACGGCTTGATCATCGCCAGCCCGTCGAACCCGGCGGGCACCATGATCGACGCCGACTCGCTTCGCCGGCTCTACGATCATTGCCATGCCAGGGGAATTCGGCTGGTCTCCGACGAGATCTATCACGGGATCACCTATGGCATGACGCCGACGACCGCGCTCGCCCTCGGCGACGATGCGATCGTCGTCAACAGCTTCTCGAAGTATTTCTCGATGACGGGATGGCGGCTGGGTTGGATGATCCCGCCGATGGAGCTGTTGCGCCCCATCGAATGCCTCGCTCAGAATCTGTTCATCTCGCCGCCGACCCTGCCGCAGATCGCCGCATCCGCGGTCTTCGATTGCCAAGATGAGCTCGAGGCCAATGTCCGCCGCTATGCGGAGAACCGCGCGCTGTTGCTGCGTCAACTTCCAAGCGCCGGGTTCGATCGGCTGGCGCCTGCGGACGGGGCGTTCTACGTCTACGCGGACGTCTCGCGCCTCACTAACGACAGCAGCGAGTTTTGCCGGCGCATGCTTGCCGAAACCGGCGTCGCCGCAACCCCCGGCATGGATTTCGATGCCGAGCGCGGCCATCGGTTCGTGCGCTTCTCGTTTGCCGGATCGACGGCGGACATCGCCGCCGCCACCGAACGATTGATCGCGTGGCGGAGATAGCCTGGACTATTCGATCAAGCGCTTCCACCAGCCGCGCCGCGCCGGTCCTGCGGGCTGTTGCCCGCTCGACTCGACATCCGCTTCGGCTTCCGCATCCGCTGGAGCGGAGGGCGCTGACCCGTTGCCGCTGAAATCGGCGGCGCCATGCAGCGAGGGCGTCTCGCCGGAAACCGCTTCGGGACGGTCCGTTGCCGCGTCCGTGCGCAAATCGTCCGCCGGCTCCGGCCGCGGGCCGTCATCGTGGTCCCCGTTGTCCGCCGGCTCGTCCCCGAGGCGATCCCCTGGCGGCCACGCCTGGTCGTGATAGGCGGGCGGCTCGGCCGTGTGTTCGCGTGGCGCATCCGCCGCTGGGTCTTCCGTGGCCCAGGATTCGTCCTCCCCGACCCAACCTTCGCCGTTCGTACTCTCGGAGTCGTCTGCGGAGGCAGCCGCCACACCGCCCTCGTCGGTGACGACCGAACCCGCCGGCCGTTCGCCGCCCCGTCTGCGGCGACGTCCGCCGCGACGTCCGCGGCGGCGGCGGCGGCGGCCTGATTCACCCTCCTGGTCCTGCAACTCCGCGATTGGGCGAGCTGTAGCTGCCGCTTCGCCCGTCAGCGTCCCCTCATCGACCTCAGTGCGCTCGTCGCCGGCGGTCCCTTCGTCGCTCGCATTGGGATCCGACAGTGGCTGCTGGGCGACGCGCCCCGGCGCGTCGCCGACCGGCAACGGCCGACCATCGTCGCGCCGCCGGCGTCTCCGGCGCGACCGGCGGCGCGCGCCACCGGCATCCGGAGCCTGCGCTTCCGGCGCTGGTGCCTCATCGTCCTCCTCGGAGATGTCTTCATCTTCGGCGACGATGTCCGGCTGGCTGATCGGCTGCCGCACCTCTGCCGCGACCGCCAGAGTCTTAAGGCGCTCCATGCGGTAATCGGGCGGGATCAACGTGTCGTCGCCGCCGACGGTCAAGCGCAGATTGTGCCGCTGCTCGAGCTCCGCCAGCGCGGCGCGCTTGTTGTTGAGGATGTAGAGGGCGACCGCAGTCGGCACCGTGATGTTGAGCGCGGCGCTGCGGTTGCGGATGCCTTCCTCCTCGATCCCGCGCAGGACGTGCAGGGCGGTCGATTCCGTCGAGCGCACATGGCCGGTGCCGCGGCAATGGCGGCAGATCTCGGTGCTGGCCTCGATCAGGCTCGGCCGCAGGCGCTGGCGCGACAGCTCGAGCAGGCCGAACGGGCTGATCCGGCCGACCTGGATGCGGGCGCGGTCGTGCCGCATGGCTTCCTTCAGACGCCGCTCCACGGCCGCGTTGTTGCGGTTCTCCTCCATGTCGATGAAGTCGATGACGATGAGACCCGCAAGGTCGCGCAGCCGCAGCTGGCGGGCGATCTCGTCGGCCGCCTCCTGGTTGGTGCGCAGCGCCGTCTCTTCGATGTTCCGCTCGCGCGTGGCCCGGCCGGAGTTGACGTCGATGGCGACCAGCGCCTCGGTGCTGTTGATGACGATGTAGCCGCCCGACCGCAGGCCGACGACCGGATTGTGGATCGCGTCGAGCTGGCTCTCCACCTGGAACCGGTGGAACAGGTGGCTGGACTCGTCCTTGGAGAGCTGCACGCGCTTGGCATGGCTCGGCATCAAGGTCCGCATGAAGTTCTTGGCCGCCTTGTAGCCGTCCTCGCCTTCGACGAGCACCTCCTCTATGTCGCGCGAATAGAGGTCGCGGATCGCGCGCTTGATGAGGCTGGCCTCCTCGTAGATCAGGGTGGGGGCCGTGGATTGCAGGGTGAGCTGGCGGATTTCGTCCCACAGGCGCAGCAGATACTCGTAGTCGCGCCGCAGCTCGGTCTTGTTGCGCTCGCTGCCGGCGGTGCGGACGATGACCGCCATCCCGTCGGGAATCTCGAACTCGCCGAGGATCGACTTCAGACGCTTGCGGTCGATCGCGCTGGTGATCTTGCGGGAGATGCCGCCGCCGCGCCCGGTGTTCGGCATCAGCACGCAGTAGCGGCCGGCGAGGGAGAGGTAGGTCGTCAAGGCCGCGCCCTTGTTGCCGCGCTCCTCCTTCGTCACCTGCACCAGCATGATCTGCCGCCGCTTGATGACTTCCTGGATCTTGTAGCGTCTTAGCGGTCGTGACCGTCGGCGCCGCACGTCCTCGGCCTCATCGCCGCCGAGGGTCTCCAGCGTCGTCGCCGAACCCGCGGTCTCCTGGGGAGCGGGCGCCCGTTCACCCTCGTCGGGCGTCGTCGTCGCGGGCGTCTCGGCTACATTGTCTTCGCCGTCTTCACTCTCCTCGGCCACGGTCTCGATCGCCGCGGCCTCTCCCGATTCGATCTCAGGCCCGAGCAGCTTTTCGGAGGCCATGCGCAACGGCATGGCCTCGCCGTCGCCCACCTCCGAGTCGTCCACCTCCGATGGGTCGCCGGCCTCCGCGGCGTCGCCGTCGCCGGTCCCGCGCGGCCCGGCGGTGCTTTCGACATCGGACGCGAGGTCGCCGGTGCCCGCGGCGAGGTCGGCGCGGGTGTTGGCGGCCAAGTCCTCCTCGGCCTCGGAGGCCGCTTCCTCCGCCGCCATCGCCGCATGCTCGGCGAGCAGCGCTTCGCGATCGGCGACGGGAATCCGGTAATAGTCGGGATGGATCTCGCTGAAGGCGAGGAAACCGTGGCGGTTGCCGCCGTAGTCGACGAACGCCGCCTGGAGCGACGGTTCTACGCGGGTGACCTTGGCGAGGTATATGTTCCCTTTGAGTTGACGCTTATTCGCGCTCTCGTAGTCGAACTCCTCGAGGCGCTTGCCGTCCACCACGACGACCCGTGTTTCCTCCGGGTGGGTGGCTTCGATGAGCATACGTTTTGTCATTATTTGAAATCTCCAATGCGCGTCCGGCGCACCCGTCGGTCGTCCCGATGGGCGGCGGCGCGAAACGGTTGTTCAATATCCGGGTCTGAGTCATCTCGACCTATCGAATGGCGATCTGCGGCACGGCCGTCTGTCGCACACTTGCGGGCCCGGAGGCGGCCATGCCGGCGGCACGTTCGCCATTTAGGGTTAAGGACTGCGTAACCAGTTCGCCGCTACGCTGCCGCAGGACCTTCGGCCGTACGCTGCCAGTGTTTCGCCGCCGGCTGATCATCGCCTGACGCGGCTCGGGAGCGCCGGAATTGCCCTGTGTTGTGTGACACGCAGTCGGCCAACGAATCGAAGATAACCATAGCGGACGGCTTCGACAATGGGTTTGCACGGGCGGATCGCAGCGATCGGCCGATTCAATTCTCGATAAATTCTTTATAGACGACAATGCCTTGTCACATATATATCTAACGCCGATGCAGAAGAGTCCCCTCAACCTACTGGTTTTCCGCTGCCTTCTGGCCGCGTGCTTGGTGGCGATGCTCCCGTCCGCCGGATTCGCCGACGGCGATGTGGTTAACGTGCGGCTGGGCGTGCATACCGACCGGACGCGCATCGTGCTCGATCTCAGTGCCCCGGCCGATTACCGGATCGAACCGCAGACCGATCCCGAGCGCATCGTCATCGCGCTCGAGGGCTGCGGCGTGCGGCTTGCCGGTGAGGCTCCGGCGGGGCGCGGGCTGATCAAAGCGGTACATACGGAGCAGAGTGCCGGCGGCAGCCGGATGATCCTCGAGTTGGCCGAGCCGGCGCATGTCGCCCGCTCCGAGGCGCTGGCGGCGTCGGGGTCGACCCCGGCGCGGGTGTTCGTGGACCTGCAGTCCGGCGCCCCGGATCTGGCGGCGGCGATCAGCGACGTCTTGACGACGGCCGAGGAAGAGACGGCGATACCACCCGCCGCGGCGACGTCGCGGCGGGTTCAGGTGGCCTCCACCGAAGCCGTCAGACTCCCGGACTTGGCCGCGAGCAGGATGGAAGCGAGTGCCGCAGCGCCGACGACAGCCGGCAACGGCTACCCGATTCCGCCGGCCAAGCCGCCGGTGCCGGAGATCGAGAACGAAGCGCTTGCCGGCACCCAGATCGCGATGCTGACGCCGCCGGCCGCGCTGCCGCCGAAGAAGCCGGCCGTGGGCAAGCGCGACCGCATTCCGGTGATCGTGCTTGACGCCGGCCACGGCGGCAAGGATCCCGGTGCCGTCGGCGCCAATGGCGCGATGGAGAAGGACATCACCTTGCAGATGGCCAAGGAGCTGCGGGCGCTGCTCGATGCCACCGGACGCTACAAGGTCATCCTCACGCGCGAGGAGGACAGGCTCCTGGCGCTGCGCCAGCGCATCGACGTGGCGCGCACGGCCGAGGCCGACCTCTTCATTTCCCTGCACGCCGATCATATCGAGAAGAGCGCCTTGCGGGGGGCATCCGTTTACACGTTGTCGGAGAACGCGTCCGACGCCGAGGCCGCCGCGCTGGCGGCCCGCGAGAACAAGGAGGATCTGATCGCCGGCGTCGACCTGTCGAGCCAGAGCGCCATGGTGACCAGCATCCTCATCGACCTCGCCCAGCGCGAGACCAAGAATCTGTCGGCTCGCTTTGCCAGCCTGCTCAGCGAGGAGCTGGCCGACCGCACGCTGGTGCTGCGGAACTCGCACCGCTTTGCCGGCTTCGTCGTGCTGAAGGCGCCGGACGTGCCCTCGGTGCTGCTCGAACTCGGCTATCTCTCGAACCCGGAGGACGAGGCCGCGCTGGCCTCGAAACGCCATCGCCGGGTGCTCGCCGCCGCCATCGGCGACGCCCTGGACCGATATTTCGAGTGGCAGCAGGGATTCCGCTGACCCCCGGCGGGCGCTGAACGCCTCCCTTCCGGCGTCGGCGTGACGCTGTTCCGCCACAAATATATAGCTATAATCCGGCATCCGTTTCAGAGCGCGTCGGCTCATCGGCCATGAAACTGTTTTCCGCCTTGCTTGGGCTGCTCGCGAACCTCGGCTTCTTCGGGGTGATCGCGCTCCTTTTCGCCCTGAACAGGTTCAGCGCCGAACTGCCGGACTATCAGCAGTTGGCAAACTACGATCCGCCGATCGTCACCCGCGTGCTGGCGGCCGATGGGCGGCTGCTGGCGGAGCATGCCGTCGAGAAGCGCGTCTTCGTGCCGATCCGGGCGATTCCGAAGCCGGTCATCGACGCCTTTCTCTCGGCCGAGGACAAGACCTTCTATACCCACCCCGGCGTCGATCTCCCGGGCATCGTCGGGGCGCTCGTCACCAACATCCGGAACTTCGGCAGCGGGCGGCGGCCGGTCGGCGCCTCGACGATCACGCAGCAGGTGGCCAAGAACTTCCTGCTGAGCGGCGAGGTCAGCTACCAGCGCAAACTGAAGGAGGCTCTCCTCGCCTTCCGCATCGAGCAGGCCTACTCCAAGGATCGCATCCTCGAGCTCTATCTGAACCAGATCTATCTCGGCCAGGGCTCCTACGGCGTGGTCGCCGCGGCGCTCAGCTACTTCAACAAGCGGCTCGACGAACTGACCATCGGCGAGGCGGCCTACCTTGCCGGCCTGCCCAAGGCGCCGAGCGACTACCATCTCGTGCAGCGACCGGAGCGGGCCAAGGAGCGTCGCGCCTGGGTCATCGGCCGCATGCTGCAGGATGGCGTCATCAACCGCGAGCAGGCCGACGCGGCGCTGGCCGAGCCGTTGGAGGCGCGCCGGCGCGACACCACGGAGACGGTGACGGCGGACTACTTCGGCGAGGAAGTGCGGCGCGAGATACTGGCCATGCTCGGCGAGTACGACCTCTACAAGGGCGGCCTCTATGTCCGCACGACGCTCGATCCGAAACTCCAGGAGATCGCCGACCGCGTGCTGCGCGCCGGCCTGGTGCGCTACGACCTGCGGCACGGCTGGCGCGGTCCGGTGGCCGAGGTCGATCCGGGGGACGACTGGCAGAAGCGGCTTGGCATGGTGCCGGTTCCTGAGGGCCTGTACGAATGGCAACTGGCACTGGTGCTGGGCGCCGACGACAGCGAAGCCAAGATCGGCTTTGCCGACGGCGGCGAGGGGACGATCCCGCTGGCCGAGCTCCGCTGGGCGCGGCTGGCGAAGGACGGCAAGATCGTCGGCCCCGCCATCGGCAAGGCGTCCGATGCGGTGCAGCCCGGCGAGGTCGTCATCGTCGCCAAGGTCGAGACGTCCGAGGAGGGCAAGGAGTATCCGCCCGACACCTACGCCCTGCGGCAGATACCGGAGGTGAGCGGCGCCCTCGTCGCCATGGATCCGCATACCGGCCGCGTCTTCGCCATGACCGGGGGCTGGAGCTTCAAACAGAGCGAGTTCGACCGCGCCACCCAGGCGATGCGCCAGCCGGGCTCCTCGTTCAAGCCGATCGTCTACATGGCCGCGCTCGACAGCGGCTACACGCCGTCCACGGTCGTCCTCGACGCGCCGGTCATCATCGATCAGGGGCCGGGCCTGCCCCCCTGGTCGCCGCAGAACTACGGCGGCGACTTTCTGGGACCGACGACCATGCGGGTCGGCATCGAGAAGTCGCGTAATCTGATGACGGTGCGCGTCGCCCAGGCCGTCGGCATGGAGAAAGTGGTCGAGTACGCCAAGAAGCTCGGCGTGGTCGACAACATGATGCCGACCCTGGCGATGTCGCTCGGCGCCGGCGAGACGACGCCGCTGCGGCTGACCGCGGCCTATGCGATGATCGTCAACGGCGGCAAGCGGATCACGCCGACCTTCATCGACCGCATCCAGGGCCGCCGCGGCGACACCATCTACAGGCATGACGATCGATCCTGCGTCGGCTGCCGGGTCGCCGCCTGGGCCGACCAGCCGGTGCCGCAGATCCCGGACGTCCGCGACCAGATCCTCGATCCGCGCACGGCCTACCAGATGGTGTCGATCCTGGAGGGCGTGGTGCAGCGCGGCACCGGCACGGCGGTGCGCGCCGTGGGCAAGCCGCTGGCCGGCAAGACCGGCACCACCAACGACAGCAAGGACGCCTGGTTCGTCGGCTTCTCGCCCGACCTGGCGGTGGGAGTCTATGTCGGCTACGACCAGCCGCGCAGCCTCGGCGGCAAGGAGACCGGCGGCGCCATCGCCGCGCCGATCTTCCGCGACTTCATGACCGAGGCCCTGGCCGACAAGCCGGCGACGCCGTTCCGCGTCCCGCCGGACCTTCGCCTCGTCCGCATCGACCTCGCGACCGGACAGCGGCCGACCGGCGAGGGGGGCCGCGTGATCCTCGAATCCTTCAAGCCCGGCACCGAACCGAACGGTCAGGTCGTCGTCATCGGCGGCTCCGGCGACGTGCTCAGCAACAGCGGCGGCGCCAGCGCGGTGCCGACGGGAACCGGCGGGCTCTATTGACGCGGGGACCGCTCCTGCCGATCACCTTCCGCTGTCATGCCCGGCCCCCGGGTCCGGCCTGCGGCCGGCCCGAGGCCAAGCCTTGAGCCGGGCATCCATGCCGGGTACAAGCGACATCGTGCGGCTGAAGGGGTGGATTGCCGGGTCGAACCCGGCCATGACAGTTGAGAACCGAATCGAGGGAGTACAACCATGCGTGCAGAGATCGAAGCCGTGGCCGGCGATATCCGGGCTTCCCTGGCCCTGTTGCGGAGGCATCTTTGACTGGGACAACGCGGTCAAGCGGCTTGCGGAGCTGAATGCACGGGCCGAGGACCCGAACCTCTGGAACGACCGGGCCGCGGCGCAGAAGCTGATGCGCGAGCGCACGCATCTGGACGGCGCCATGACGGCCTACCGCACGCTGGAGCGCGAGCTCGACGACGCGCTGACGCTGATCGAGCTGGGCGAGGCCGAGGGCGACCAGGGCTCGGTGAGCGAGGCCGAGGCGCAGCTCAAGGACCTGCGCGCGCGGGCCGCCAAGCGCGAGCTGGAGAGCCTGCTCTCCGGCGAGGCCGACCCCAACGACTGCTACGTCGAGATCCATGCCGGCGCCGGCGGCACCGAGGCCCAGGACTGGGCCGAGATGCTGCTGCGCATGTACATGCGCTGGGCCGAGCAGCACGACTACAAGCTGGAGTTGATCGAAGAGAGCGCCGGCGAGGAGGCGGGGCTGAAGTCGGCCACCATCCGCGTCGCCGGCGACAACGCCTATGGCTGGCTGAAGACCGAGAGCGGCGTGCACCGTCTCGTGCGCATCTCACCCTATGACAGCCAGGGCCGGCGGCATACCAGCTTCGCCTCGGTGTGGGTGTTCCCGGTGGTCGACGAGGACATCGACATCGAGATCAAGGAGTCCGACCTGCAGGTGGACACCATGCGCTCCGGCGGCGCCGGCGGTCAGAACGTCAACAAGGTCGAGAGCGCCGTGCGCATCACCCACATCCCCACGGGCATCGTCGTCAAGTGCCAAATCGACCGTTCGCAGCACCGCAACCGGCAGACCGCGCTGGCCATGCTGAAGGCGCGGCTCTACGAGCAGGAGCTGCAGAAGCGCGAGGCGGCGGCGGCGGCGGTCGAGGCCAACAAGACCGACATCGGCTGGGGCCATCAGATCCGCTCCTACGTCATGCAGCCCTACCAGATGGTGAAGGACCTGCGCACGAACGTGGAGACCAGCAACGTCCAGGGTGTGCTCGACGGCGACCTCGACCAGTTCCTGTCGGCGGCGCTGGCGGCGCGGGTGGGGAACAAGCGGGCGTAAACCGGTCACTGCACGTGGAGGCGCGAAGAGTACGGAGATCCGCACTCCCGGCCTCGATGCGTATCGCGAACTCGCGCGCGCAGCCGTGCCGCAGGAGAGATATCATGCCGGTTGCGGACGAGAGTTATCGGGGCCAGAGTCACGCTCGGCGGTCACGCAGCAGCCCGATCGGCAGATAGACCAGGCAGAACCCTGCCAGCACCAGCGGCGCGATGGCCAGGCCGGCCAGGTCGGAGAACAGACCGGCGAGCAGCGGTCCAGCAAGGCTGCCGAGGCCGTAGAGGATGCCGCCGGCGACATAGGCGCCGGACAACTCGGCGCCGGCAAAGCGCTGGCCGATCAGCACCACCGCCGCGGTCCACAAGCCGCTGAGGGCGCAGCCGACGATGAAGAGCAGGAGCCAGGCGAGCCACAGGGCGTCGATCGCCGCGGGTACCGCGAGGTATGCGGCGGCCGCGATTGCGGCCATCGCCAGCAGCAGGCGGCGGCGGTCGACGCGATCCGCCAGCCAGCCGCAGGGGATATGGGCGACGGTATAGCCGCCCAGCAGGACCGTGAGCATGGCCAGGGCCTCCGCCTGGGACAGTCCGTGATGCAAGCCGTAGAGCGGCAGGAAGGCATCGTTGGCGTAGTCGAGCGCGCCGAGCAGGAGGGCCGCGGCCATCAATGCCGGCGCCAGGCCGACATAGCGGACGAAGCCGAAGAGGCCCGCCGCTTGCGACCCGTCTGCCGCCGCCGGCGGTTCCGACGCGAGCACCAACGGCAAGGCCGCCGCCGACATCAGCAGGGCGGTGACGATGAACGGCGTCCATCCTTCGCTCCCGGTCAGCGCGATGATGAGCGGTCCGGCCGCGAAGCCGCCCGACCACAGGAAGCCGAAGATGCCGATGGTGCGGCCGCGCGACTCCTCGACCGCCAACCGGTTCACCCAGATTTCGCAGGCCGTGTAGAACGTGACGGTGCTGGCGCCGAGGATGAAGCGGATCGGTATCCAGGCGTAGATGTCGGGAAACAGCGGCAGGGCGAGCAGCATGGCGACGGCGCCGACGATGCCGGCGGCCGTCGTGCGGACGAACCCCCAGCGCGCGAGCAGCCGCGGCGCCAGCGGCAGGACGACGAAAACCGAAATCGACTGGCTGATCGAGCTGAGGCCGATGTGCGTGGCATCATAGCCTTGGCGGTCGAGGATGAGGGCGAGCACCGGCCAAGTCATGCCCGAGGCGACTCCGGCCACGGCCGCACAGGCGATCGCAGCTGCCAGCGAGCGCCACGGCTGCGGGCTGGATGCGACGTTTAGAATGCTCATCGCTGCAAGGTAGCAGGCCGTCGGGGGCGACGAAAATCCGCTCCGCGCATGGCTGCCAGCGCGGCTCCGCATGTGATGGAGCGGCAGCGACTGGGATCACGCTCAGAGCATCACGACGTTCGGCGTGTCGGGGTCGAAGGGATGCAATGTTCAGTGGTCGGCATCGAGGGACGAGTTGCCGTCGTGCCCGGCGGGGTGCGGCGCTACCGCCATCTTCACAGCGCCCACCACAGGCCGTGCTCGAAAAGCTCGGCGCCGGCGAAGGCGATAGCGCCGAGCGCCGATAGCGCCAGGGAGGCGCGGCGCAGCGACGATTCGCGGGCAAACAGGCGCTCGGCCCGCAGACCGAAGGGGACGGCATTCGCCGCCACGCGATAGGGCGACGAGGCGTCGGCCGTCAGTGCAACGAAACCGTCATGGATGGCGCGCGAATATCGGCCGGCGGTGAGCAGTCCGGCGCAGGACGAGGCAAGCGCGAGCGCAAAGGCGAGGATCGGCAGGCCCTGCTGCACCAGGGGATAGGCGAGCTTGCTCGTCGGCTCGACGAAATCGCGCAGATCGACCAGTCCGACGAGGAGGCCGAGCGCGCCGGTCACCAGCAGCGCATATCGGTAGACGCGTGCTCCGTAGAAGCGCATCGCATGGCGCGCGAAGCCATCGAATTCGTCGAGCGCGGCGAGGACCCGCTCCGCTGCGGCCAAGTCGCGCCGCCCCGGCATGCCAATGGGGCTTGGTCGGTCCCTTTCCGGCGTCCTCGGCATGTCGGATGCGTCGATGCCGTCCAGTTCGGTGATGCCGTACCGCGCGAATTCATCCCCGAGCCGGCCGGTCAGGGCGAGCCAGATCATGCGCAGATCGGCGACGGCACCCCAAACGGCATTGACGCGGATCAGCGGCTGGTTGTGCTCGATGAACCAGTGCGAGGCGATCGCCATGGCGTAGGCCAGGGCGATGCCGGCGACGAAGATCCAGAATTGTTGCGCGATCACGGCCTCGATCGCCGCCATGACGCCGACGGCGGTCGCGGCGTAGTGCATGGCTCGCGTTCCCGCCAGCCGATGAGCCCGCAGATAGAGCGGCCAGAATTGCGTGAAGGTCATCTGTTCCCCCCGCGACGTGCAGAGCGTACCGTCCGCGCCTCGGCCGGGAAACAGGCAGGGGCGGCACGCCTCCCGCCGCGATCATACACCGTGCGCGGCCTTGCGCCATGCCGGATAGAGCAGCGCGGGACGGTCGGTGGTATGACACGACGCGGCAGATCGGCCTTGCCTTTGCCGGGCTGCCGGGGTCGGCTGTCAGTCGACGCGCGCGTCAATCTTGCCGGCGGGTGGTCGAAGCCATGTTCAGAACCGCGGTCGCACCCTGGCAGATATGGGTATTGCTCTCCGCCGGCCTCGCGGCTCCGATGGCGATCTTTGTCAAGCTCGGCGTATCCGACATCGATCCGGATTTGCCACCTTCATCCGCACCGCCGTCATCGTCGCGGCGCTCGGCGGCCTCCTCGCGGCGACCGACCACATCCATTCGCTCGCGGCGTTCCCGCCGCGCGGCTATGCCTCCCTGATACTGTCGGGCCTAGCGACCGGCGCGTCGTGGCTCTGCTATTTTCGCGCGCTGCAGACCGCGGACGCGGCCCGCGTGGCGCCCATCGACAAAGCTCAGCGTGGTTGCTCGTCGCCCCGTTCAGTGTCGGTTTCCTGGGCGAGGGGCTTTGGGCGGGGAAGTGGCTGGGGGTGTTCCGATTCGCGGTCGGCTCTATCCCGGTTGCCGCCAACCGTCTGAGCTGTCGCGCCGCGGCGGCGCTGCCGCCGCGGCGCGTCAGCTCCCTGGGCGCCGCGCCGTCTATGCGCGGAGGAGAGGCGGCGCCATCGGCTCCAGTTCCTGCAGCGCCAGAAAGCGCTTGGCGCGGCTGGCTGCCGGACTCGGCCGTACCGGCGCTGGCGCCTTGCGGCTGGTGCCCTGCAGCAGCAGGCGGTGCAGCCGGTCGCGGCGGTCGACGCGGATGATCTTCATGAAGCTGCCGGGCTCGAGCGCATGACGGACGCGCATGTTGGCGAGCCAGGTGGCGCGCCGGTGCTGCAGGATCTCGGTGGCGGAATCGTAGAACTCCCGCTCCTGCGGCGTGTCCGGTGCGAGAAGCTGCAGCTTCTCGGCGACCTCGGCGTCGGAATCGCCGTCGGCGATGGTCTCGAACAGACGGTAGAGGTGGCCGGCGATGCGGGCGGCGGATTCGCTGTCGAGCCACTGGAGATCGCGCCCCTTCATCGCCAACCCGACATGCACGCAGGCGCCGATCAGCCGCGCCTGACCGTCGAGGCTGTCGAACTCCGCCTCCTCCGGGACCACCAGCAGGTCGCGCTCGGCCTCGTAGGTGGCGCGGCCGGCGCCGTCGAGCACGCGGAGGCGGACGCCGTACTGGACCTGCCGGCGGCTGACTCCATTCCACTCGCGGATGCCGCCGGTCGGCAGGCCCTCGATGGACGCAGCGGTATCGGCGAAGAAGTCGCGATGGACGGGTGCGGCGCCGATGGCGAACGAGATCCAACGGCAGGAGGGACGGCGCAGCAGCGCCGCCAGACGCTGGCGATAGCGCGTGGCGCGAGGCTCCTCAATATATGCGGTTGCCATGACAACTCTCCAATCATCTTATGTTCGTTGCGGCCCTGCGCGGACGAGCGCGCCGAACCTTTGTTGATCCTTGAAATGTAAGCTGCAGCGGCGCGCCGCGCTAGATCGCAGGATGGTTATCGCGTGAGAAATCGATCGGCAGTTCCGGTTTCATTCGGAATTTAACCACAATCGGCAACACACGCCGCATTCGCAACAAGGAATATCTCTGACCCCAAATATGCGACCGCGCAGGCGATGAGGGATGAGCGGCGCTCACTCGCGGTAGTCGGGGCGAGGCCCTTCGATCGCCGCTGGCGTGAGGGCCGAGCGCCGCTCGCTCCCTGCAGACAGGATGACCGCTAGGCGTGCAGCGCCGCCGGCTGCAGCGCCTGGAGGGCCAGAAACCGCGAGGCACGGGGCAGGACGCCGACGGCCGGCCGGCGCGGGCCGCGCTCCCGGCGCCCGGCGCCTTCGAGCAGCGAATCGTGCAGCCGTGCGCGCTGGCTGGTGCGCACGATCCGCATGAAGCTGCCGGGCTGCAACGGATGGCTGCGCAGGTTGGCGCGCAAGGTGGCGCGGCAATGGTACAGGATGTCGGCGGCGACCTCGAAGAACGGCTTGTCCTGCGGCGACGGCGGTGCCAAGCGCTGCAGCGTTTCCGCCAGATCCGCCTCGGTTGCATCGGCGGCGACGGTCTCGTAGAGCCGGTAGAGGTGGCCGGCGATCCGGGCGGCGCACTCGCTGTCGAGCCACTGATGGCCGCGCCCCTCGAGGTCGAGGCCGAGAAGGACGCAGGCGCTGACCAGCCTGGTCTGGCCATCGAGCGAGTCGAGCGCGCCTTCCGGCGGCACGATCAGCAGGTCGCGCTCGCGGTCGTACGCGGCGTGGTCGACGGCGACGCGCAGGCGCACGCCATACTGCACCTGGCGATGGCTGACGCCGCTCTGCTGCCGCACGTCGCCGGTCGGCAGGCCCTCGACGGCGGCCGCCACGTCGGCGAAGAAGCTGCGGTGGATCGGCGCCGTGCCGATCGCAAAGGACATCCAGCGGCAGGACGGCCGGCGCAGCAGCGCCGCGAGTTTCTGGCGATAGAGCGTCGTGCGGGGATCCTCGATCAATGCGGCTGCCATGACATCCTCTCGAATCGTCGGTTTATTGAATCGTTGGGCGGAACTTAGGGTTGCCGCCCGTATCCGTCTGTGACGCCGCGCACAGCCAGCCGGATTTCCGCGTGGTCGGTTGCTGCGGTCAGCCGCGAGTTCGTTTCGATTGTTTCGTCGCGTCAGCAGCCGTCGTCGACGAACCGGTCGAACTGCGCACGAACCCGGTCGGCGTGTGCCTCGACCTGCGTGCGCAGCACGCCGATGTCCCCGGCGCCGGCGGCGCCGGCGAGCGTGCGGCCGAGACCGTCGGTGAGCGCGTCGTCGTCGAGACCGGCGCCGACGGTGAGGCGGAGCATGCCGAGCAGGCGATGCCACAGGTGGCCGGCGACGATGAGCTCCATTGCTGCGGCGGAATCGAGGTATGCTGCGGCGGCTAGGCGCCGCAGCGCCTCGGTCGTGTTGGGATGCAGCACCCGCGGATCGGCGGCGGCGTGGCGGAGCTGCAGGAACTGGGCGATGAACTCGACGTCCAGCATGCCGCCGGGGCGGTATTTGATGTCCCAGAACTGATCGCCGGGATATTGCTGGGCGATGCGCCGGCGCATGTCGCGCACGTCGGCGGCCAGCTTGGCCGGGTCGCGCGGCCGGGCGAGGATCGCGCGCAGTACCTCCTCGATGCGTCGCGCCAGCGCGGGGGCGCCGGCGACGACGCGCGCGCGCGTCAGCGACATATGCTCCCAGGTCCAGGCGCTCTCCTCCTGGTAGCGACGGAAGCCCTCGATGCTGGAGGCGATGGCGCCCTGGCTGCCGGAGGGACGCAGGCGCATGTCGACCTCGAACAGGCGGCCCTCGCCGGTCGGCGCGGTGATGGCGTTGATCAGGCGCTGCGCCAGCCGCGCATAGTAGTGGATCGGCGCCAGCGGCTTGGCGCCGTCGGACAGACGGCTGTCCCAGGACTCCACGGAGGCCTCATCGGCCGGCACGTCGTAGATGAAGATGAGGTCGAGGTCCGAGGTCACCGTCATCTCGCGGCTGCCGAGCTTGCCGAGCGCGACAGTGGCGATGCCGTCGCCGGGCAGGCGGCCGTGCTGGCGGGCGAACTCCTGCTCGACATGCGGCTGCAACGCTGCGACGGCGGCGTCGGCGATGTCGGCCAGCGGCGCGCCGGCGTCATCCGCGTCGGCAACTTGGCGCAGCACCCGCACGCCGACCTGGAACTGGCGGTCCTTGGTCCAGCGGCGCACGATGTCCAGCACGTCCTGGAAGTCGTTGGCCTGGCGCAGCGCCTCGTCCAGCTCGGCGCGCAGCGCCTCCAGCGGCGGCAGCGGATCGAAGAAGCCGCGCGCCAGCACGGCCTCGAGCAGATAGGCGTGGCGACTCAAATGCTCGGCCAGCCGCGGCGCGCCGCCCATGATCTCGGCGATGAGGTCGAGCAGACCGGGGTTGGCGTGAAGCAGCGAGAAAAGCTGCACGCCGGCCGGCAGGCGGGCGAGGAAACCGTCGAAGCGGGCGAAGGCGGTGTCGGGATGGGCGGTGCCCGCCAGCGACTCCAGCAGCTTCGGGGTGATCTCCGTCAGCAGCTCGCGCGCGCGGGTGCTGCGCATGGCGCGGTAGCGGCCGTGATGCCAGCCTCGGATGACGTTGGAAATCGAAGCGCCGTCGGTGAAGCCCAGGCGGCCGATGGTGGCGACGGTCTCGGGATCGTTGTCGGTGCCGGTGAAGACGAGGTTGCCGGGGCCGCCGAGCGGCGGTGCCTCCTCGAACAGCTCGGCATAGTGATCCTCGACGTTGCCGAGATGACGCAGCAGCTCGGCGGCGAACGCCTCCGTCTCGGCGAAGCCGGCGAAGCGGGCGAAGGCGTCGAGCTCGCGGCCGGCCGGCGGCAGGGTCTGGGTCTGCCGGTCGTCGACCATCTGCAGGCGGTGCTCGACATGGCGCAGGAAACGGTAGGCCTCGATCATGTCGTCGGCCGTCCGGCCGGCGACGCGTCCGGCCTCGACCAGCGCGCGGATCGCCTCGCAGGTGCGCGACTGCCGCAGCGCCGGATTGCGGCCGCCCCAGATCAGCTGCTGGGTCTGGGCGAAGAACTCGATCTCGCGGATGCCGCCGCGGCCGAGCTTGATGTTGTGGCCGCCGACGGCGATGTCGCGGTGGCCCTTGACCGCGTGGATCTGCCGCTTGATCGAGTGGATGTCCTGGATGGCGGCGAAGTCGAGGTGCTTGCGCCAGACGAAGGGGCGCAGGCGGCGCAGGAACAACTCGCCGGCCGCGATGTCTCCGGCGACCGCGCGCGCCTTGATCATCGCCGCGCGCTCCCAGTTCTGGCCCATGCCTTCGTAGTAGGTCTCGGCGGCGGCCACCGACAGGGCGAGCGGCGTCGACGCGGGATCGGGGCGCAGCCGCAGATCGGTGCGGAAGACATAGCCGTCGTCGGTGCGCTCCTGCAGGAGGCGCAGCAGGTCGCGGGCGAGGCGGACGAAAAAATCCTGCAGGCTGCGGCTGCCGCGATAGTCGACCTTCTCGCGGTCGTAGAGGACGATGAGGTCGATATCGCTCGAATAGTTAAGCTCGCAGGCGCCGAGCTTGCCCATGGCGAGAATGACGAGGCCGGAGCCGCGCGCCGGATCCTGGATCGATGGCAGGGCGAGGTCGCCGGCCTCGGCGGCGCGGCGCAGCAGGTGGGCGGCGGCGACGCCGATGCAGGCATCGGCGAAGGCACTGAGGGCGGCGGTGACCTGGTCGAGCGACCAGAGACCGGCGATATCGGCCACAGCGATGACCAGAGCGGCGCGCCGGCGCGCGGCGCGCAACGCCTGCATCAGCCTGTTGTTGTCGCCATCGACGGCCGCGGCCTGGTGAACGGCGTTCACCACTTCGCGGAAGACAGCATCGGCGCCATGGTCTACAAGACGAGCGACGGCAGCCATCTCGAGAAGCAGGCAGCGGCCGAGGAAGGGGCTGTTGCCAAACACGGCCTCGAGCAGCGCGCGCCCGGCCGGATCGTCGGCGAATGCCGTCGCGAAGGCGGCGAGGCTGAGATCCTCGCATTGGCCGGCCTCTTCGCGCCAGCGGTCGAGGCCGCGCCTTGCGCGTTCGTCATCGCCGGGCCGCGGCAGCCGAGCCGGGGTGATGACAAGGGGTGAATGGAACATGCTGCGACGCCGCTCCGTGCCGGACTCAGCGATTGCCTTACCACAGGCGGCGGCGTCGGCGACAGCCGCCGCGGAAGACCGGTCGTCGTGATCCGCCGGTCGTCGCGACTGCTGCTGGAGGTTCTGGCAGCCGTACTGGCCGGATTCTTCGTGCTCGGGGGAATCGCGGCCTGGCGGCTGAGCCAGGATGAGCCGGTCCGCCTTACCTTCCTCACGCCCTATCTTGTCGACGCGCTGACGCCGGCGGACGGCTCGTTCCAGGTGACGATCGCGGATACGGTGTTGAGCTGGGGTGGTTGGGAACGCACGTTCGATCTGCGCGCGACGGGCGTACGCATGCAGGATGCCGGCGGCCGGACGATCGCCGCGATCCCCGCGCTCTCGCTCACGCTCAGCGCGCGGGCCCTCGCCCTGCATCGGATGGTGGCGCCGACCGCCATCGAGGTCTTCGGGCCGCGCCTCTTCATCGTGCGCGAGGCGGACGGCCACTTCCGCTTCGTCCAGGCGGCGTCGGACGATCCCGCGCGGGCCAGCGACGAGGCGTCGCCGGTGGCGGCGCGCTTCCTCGAAGCCCTGCTATCGCCGCCGGATCCGTCGCTTCCCGCCGGCTATCTGACGCGGGCGACCATCACCGATGGTCAACTCACGTTCATCGACCGGACGACCGGGTTTTCCTGGCATGCGCCGGCTGCGAACATCGCACTCGCGCGCGACGCGCGGGGAATCTCCGGCCGGCTCGAGCTCGAGGTCGAGCGGCTCGGCAACCCGGCTAGGCTGGATGCGGCCGTGGCCTACGACTCCGGGACTCGAAGGGTCGCCCTCACGGCCGACATGGCCGGTGTCCAGGCCAGCGCGCTGGCGGCGATCGATCCGGTCCTGTCGCGTTTCGCCGGCGCCGACATCACGCTCGACGGCAAGCTCACCTCGACGATGGACCTGGACGGTCGCATCGGCAGCACGACGTTCGACCTCGCCGGTGGTGCCGGGACGCTGACGATGCCGGACGTCTTCGAGTCGCCGCTGCCGATCAGCAGCCTGGCCCTGGCAGCGAGCTATGATCCGGCGTCCGACCGCCTGACCCTGGCCAGGGCCAGCGTTCAGTTCGAGGGCCCGCGGCTGACGATGGCCGGGACCGTCGACGGCGTCCATGCCGGCACCGGCACCGGCACGGCCGCGGACATGCGCATCGTCGCCAAGCTGACGGCAGAGAACGTCGCGCTCGGGGAGCTGTCGCGCTACTGGCCGCTGGAGGTGAAGCCCAATCCGCGCAACTGGATCGCCGCGCATATCCCCGCCGGGACGGCGGATCGGGTCGAGGCCGACATTGGCCTGACCATGCCGGGCGGCGATCCCGACGTGGCCCTCATCGACCGCTTCGAGGGCACCATCGCCGGCAGTGGGCTGACCGTCCATTATCTCGATCCGCTGCCGCCGGTGGAAGGCGCCGACGGAACTGCCCATTTCACCCACCGGACGTTCGACATCGATTTCACCAGCGGCCATGTGCAGGGGATCGAGATCGACAGCGGCACCCTGCGCATCAGCGGTCTGGACGAGCCGGACCAGATCATCGACATCGAGGGCCGCCTGCGCGGTCCCTTGGCCGAGACGCTGAGAATCCTCGACCATCCGCCGCTGGGATACGCGGGCAAGCTCGGCATTGCCCTGGACAACGTCGCGGGCACGGCGACGGCCACGCTGGGCTTCCGCTTCCCCGCGGAAAAGGATCTGGCGTTCGACCAGGTGGAGGTGACGGCGAGCGCGGAGCTCGCCGACGCCACCGTGAAGCAGGCCATGCTCGGCCAAGACCTGAGCGGCGGCGCGGCCAAGCTGGGGCTGGATAGCGCGGGCATGACGCTGGCGGGGACGGGCAAGTTCGGCGGCGCTCCCATCGAGTTTCGTTGGCAAGAGAATTTCGGCGCCGGCAAGTTCACGCGGCGCATCGCCGCGTCCGGCCGGTTCGGTGCCGCGCAGCGGGCCGCCATGGGCTACGATTACCGTCCCTATGTCGACGGGCCGGTCGATGTGGCGGTCACCTACACGCGCCTGCCGAAAGAGCGCGCCACGGTCGAGCTGAAACTCAAGCTGGCCGAGGCGGCGCTGGCGATCCCCACCCTTGGCTGGACGAAGCCGGCGGGAACGCCTGGCGACGCCTATGTCGCGCTCAACCTCGCGGGCGAGCGGGTGCGCACGATCCCAGATTTCTCCGTCGTCGCTGGAGACCTCTCAGCGACGGGCGCTGCGCGCTTCGACGACAAGGGCGGCCTCGGCGGAGTCGAATTCACGGAGCTGCGTCTCGGCCGCACCGACCTCAGGGGCGTGAAGATCGCGTTCGCTGGCCGGCGCGCCGACATCGTGATCGCCGGCGGCGAGATCGACGCGCAGCCGATCGTCAAGGGCAGCGACGCGGCGGCGGACGACAGCACCCCGCCGTTCACCCTGCGCGCCGCCAGGCTGAGCCGCGTGCATCTGGGCGAGAATCGCAGCCTCGACAACGTGTCGGTGTCGCTGCGCCATGACGGGCAGTATTGGGAGGAGATCGTGCTCGACGCGACGCTGCCGGAAGCGGCGCCGCTGTCGGTCCGCTACGAGCCGGTAGGCGGGCGCCATCGGCTGTCGGTCGCCTCGCCGGATGCAGGCGCGACACTCCGGGCCTTCGACATCATGGAGACGGTGAAGGGCGGCACGCTCAGCATCACCGGCGAGGCCGACGATGCGGCGCCCGGGCGTCCGCTGGTCGGCAAGGCGGAGATTGCCGATTTCCGCGTCGTCCGCGCCTCCGTGCTGGCGCGGCTGCTGACCCTGGCGACGCTCACCGGTTTCGTCGACGTGCTGACCGGCGAAGGCTTCCAGTTCAACCGCTTCGAGAGCGACTTCACCAGGACCGATGGCCGGCTCGACATCAAGCTGGCGCGCGCTCACGGCCCGTCGATCGGATTGACCGGCACCGGCTTCATCGATTTCGACCGGCAGGCGGTCGACATCGAGGGAACGATCGTGCCCGCCTATGCGCTCAACAGCATCGTCAACGACATCCCGGTCATCGGCTTCATCCTCAGCGGCGGCGAAGGCGAAGGCATGTTCGCCGCCACCTATCATGCGACCGGTCCGCTCGATGAGCCGCAGATATCGGTCAACCCGCTGGCGGCGCTGGCGCCCGGATTCCTGCGCGGCCTGTTCAATATCTTCGACAGCGAGGGCGGCGCCCCTCCGCCGCCGACGGCGTTGCCGGGGTCGAGCAAGTAGTGCGGGCGGCGGCGACCGATCTACACCGGCCGCAAGAGGGCGTGCTTCTTCTTGCCGGCGGACAGCTTGACGATACCCTGCGGGCTCACATCGGCCGCGGTGACGAGATAGGTCTCGTCGGCGACGGTGGTGTCGTTGATGCGCCCGCCGCCGCCCTTGATCAGGCGCCGCGCCTCGCCATTGCTGGCGGCGAGGCCGCAGCGGCGGAACAGCTCGAAGGCAGGGATGCCGGCCTGCAGCTCGGCGCGCGGAACCTCGAACGTCGGCAGCGCATCGCCGATGCCGCCCTCCGCGAATGTCCGCCGCGCCGTTTCGGCGGCGGCAGCGGCGGCCTCGGCCCCGTGCGCCAGCGCGGTCGTCGCGTTCGCCAGCACGATCTTGGCCTCGTTGATCCCGGCGTCGCGCAGCGCCTCCAGGCGGGCGATCTCGTCCAGCGGCAGATCGGTGAACAGGCGCAGGAAACGGCCGACATCGGCATCGTCCGTGTTGCGGAAATACTGCCAGTAGTCGTAGGGGGCGAGGCGGTCGGCGTTGAGCCAGACGGCGCCCGCCGCCGTCTTGCCCATCTTGGCGCCGCTCGCCGTGGTGATCAGCGGCGCGCACAGCCCGAACAGGGTGCGATCGTCGGTCCGGCGCGCCAGCTCGATGCCGTTGAGGATGTTTCCCCACTGATCCGAGCCGCCCATCTGCAGCACGCAATCGTGGCGGCGGGCCAGCTCAAGGAAATCGTAGGCCTGCAGGACCATGTAGTTGAATTCGAGGAAGCTCAGCGGCTGCTCGCGCTCGAGTCGCAGCTTGACGCTGTCGAACGACAACATCCGGTTGACCGAGAAGTACCGGCCGTAGTCGCGCAGGAACGGGATGTATTGCAGCCCGTCGAGCCAATCGGCGTTGTTGACCATGAGGGCGTCTGTCGGCCCGTCGCCGAAGGTCAGGAAGCGGGAGAAGATCCGCTTGATGCTGGCGATATTGGCGGCGATCTCGGCCTCGCTCAGCAGCTTGCGGGATTCGTCCTTGCCGGAGGGATCACCGACCTTGGTGGTACCGCCACCCATCAGCACGATCGGCCGATGGCCGCTGCGCTGCAGATGGCGCAGCAGCATGATCCCGACGAGATGGCCCACATGCAGGCTGTCGCCGGTCGCGTCGAAGCCGATATAAGCGGTCACCACCTTGCGCGCGGCGAGCGCGTCGAGCTCCGCCGGGTCCGTGCTTTGATGCAGGAACCCACGGGCGACGATCTCGCGCAGAAACTCCGATTTGAACTGCATGCTCGAAATCTATGTCTCGATGGCGCGGACTTGCCGCAAGGGCCGCGTCATGTAACACAGTCGCTCGCGCCGCTCAAATGAGCGGCAGGCTGCATGTTCGGGTCGCATGCTTGGCAAGGAACGCCTTCTCGCGCTTGGTTTGATGAGCGGCACGTCCTGCGACGGCGTCGACGCGGCGCTGGTCGAAACCGACGGACGGGCGGCGGTCTCCTGCGGCGCGTGGCTGACCGAGCCCTACGATGCGGCCTTCCAGACGCGCCTGCGGGCGGTGCTGGGCGGGCGTGGCGATGTCGCGGCGGTCGAGCGCGAGCTGACGGAGCGCCATGCGCAGGCGGTGCGGGCGCTGCTGGCGAAGAATGGCCTCGCCGCGGCGCAGGTCGATATCGTCGGCTTCCATGGCCAGACGATCCTGCACGAGCCGGAACGGCGGCGCACCTGGCAGATCGGCGACGGGGCGCTGCTCGCCGAATTGACGGGCATCGACGTGATCAACGATTTCCGCAGTGCCGACATCGCCGATGGCGGGCAAGGGGCGCCCTTGGCGCCGCTGTTCCACGCGGCGCTGGCGACGGGGCTCCCGCGGCCGCTGGCGGTGTTGAATGTCGGCGGTGTCGCCAACGTCACCTGGATCGGCGAGAGCGGCATCGACGGCGATCTCGTCGCCTTCGACACCGGGCCGGGCAATGCCATGCTCAACGACTGGGCCTTGCGCCACAGCGGGCGACCGGTCGACATCGACGGCGCGCTCGCACGTGCCGGGCGCGTGGATCTAGACGTGCTGACGGCGCTTCTGGCCAATCCTTATTTCGACCGTCCGGCGCCAAAATCCCTGGACCGCGACGCCTTCGATCCGGTGCCGCTGCGGCATCTGAGCGCTGCCGACGGGGCGGCCACGCTGGTCGCATTCACGGCCGCCACCGCGGCCCGGGCGCGCGAGCTATTTCCGCGGCCGGCGCGCCGCTGGCTGATCGCCGGCGGCGGGCGGCACAACCCGGCGATCATGGCTGCCCTGGGTGACCGGCTGGGCATGCCGGTCGCGCCGGTGGAGGCTGTGGGGTGGAACGGCGACGCCCTGGAAGCGCAGGCTTTCGCCTATCTGGCGGTGCGCTCGCTGCGCGGCCTGCCGCTCAGCCTGCCGACCACCACGGGCGTCCGCCGGCCGATGAGCGGGGGCCGCCTGCACCAGGCGCTGACCCGATAGCACGCGGGGTGTCGGCCTACCGCGCCCCGACCTTGGCCCGGCGCGGGCGCATGATCGTCGCGAGGTAGTCGTCGACCTCGGCGGCGAGCTGGTCGATCCGCTCGTGGAAGAAGTGGTTGGCGCCTTCGATGATGCGGTAATCGATCTGGATGTCGCGTTGATGCGACAGCTTGTGCACCAGCTTGTTCACCGCCTCCTGCGGTACGATGTCGTCGACGTCGCCCTGCAGGACGAGTCCGGAGGACGGGCAGGGGGCCAGAAAGCCGAAGTCATACATGTTGGCGGGCGGTGACACAGAGATGAAGCCGCTGATCTCGGGCCGGCGCATCAGCAGCTGCATGCCGATCCAGGCGCCGAAGGAGAAGCCGGCGATCCAGCAGGCGCTGGCATTGGGATTGGCCCCCTGCAGCCAGTCGAGCGCCGACGCGGCGTCGCTGAGCTCGCCTTCGCCGCGGTCGTACTTGCCCTGGGAGCGGCCGACGCCGCGGAAGTTGAAGCGCAGGACGGAGAAGCCCCGGCGCTGGAAGGCCTGGAACAAGGCATAGACGACCTTGTTGTTCATCGTCCCGCCATGCTGGGGATTGGGATGCAGCATGAGCGCGATGGGCGCGTTCGTCTGCTTGCCGTGCTGATAGCGGCCCTCGATGCGCCCGGCGGGACCGTTGATTATGATTTCAGGCATTTCTAGCGATACCTTCGCTTAAAACGTTAAGATGGCGTCCTCCCGGATGACCGCGCGTTCAATCCAAGCTTAACGTCGTTCCGGTAGAGTTGTTCGTGTCCAACCAAACTTGACCAGATTAGTCGGACATATTATATGCGAGCTTAAGCGCTTGCATTTAGCCGACTTTCGCCGCGAAGTCCGACCCAGCGGCGCGGCAGATACTAGCATGGCCGGTCCCATGAGTTTCAAGACGCTTCGCGACGAAATCGACTCCATGATGACCCGCGACCCGGCGGCGCGGTCGCGCTTCGAGGTCGTCGTCGCCTATCCGGGCTTCCAGGCGCTGCTGTTCTACCGCCTCGCGCACTGGCTCTGGCGGCGCGGCTGGCTGTTGCTGGGCCGCTTCATCTCGAATCTCGGGCGCATGGTGACCGGTATCGATATCCACCCCGGCGCGGTCATCGGCCGTCGGCTGTTCATCGATCATGGCATGGCCCTGGTCATCGGCGAGACCGCCGAGATCGGCGACGATGTGACGCTCTATCAAGGCGTTACGCTGGGCGGCGTCGCTCCGTCCGTGAACTCGGCGGCGCAGGTTCACCGCAAGCGGCATCCGACGCTGCGCAACGGCGTCATCGTCGGCTCGGGTGCCCAGGTGCTCGGGCCCATCACAGTCGGCGAGGGGGCCCGGGTCGGCGCCAATGCGGTGGTCGTCGCCGACGTGCCAGCCGGCGTCACCGTCGTCGGCATCCCGGCCAAGGTGGTGATGCCGCGGGCTCAGAACCGGGAGTTCCGCGCCTACGGCACGCCGACGGGCGAGATCCCCGATCCGGTGGCGCGCGCCATCGACGGGCTGCTCGACCAGGTGTCGCGGCTGCAGGCCCGCATCGATCAGCTGGAGACACAGGCCGCCGCCGGCAACGGCGTCGACGATCTGCCGGCGCCTCCGCAAACCGAGGCGTCGTCGCGACCGAGCCGGCCACAAAACGGTTGATAGACGCCGTCGGCGTGCTATTCCGACGGCCGATGCGGCGCTCCACCTATCTCGACTACAACGCGACAGCGCCGGTGCGGCCGGCGGTGACGGCCGCCGTGAGCGCGGTCTTAGCCGAGACCGGCAACCCTTCGTCGGTACACGGCTTCGGACGGGCGGCGCACGCCCGGCTGGAGACGGCGCGCGAGCAGGTCGCGGCGCTCGTCGGCGCGCGGCCCGGCCAGGTGGTCTTCACCAGCGGCGGCACCGAGGCGAACGACCTCGCCATCGGCGGCAGCGGACACCCGCACGTGCTGGCCTCCGCCATCGAACATGACTCCGTCCTCAAGGCGGCAGCGTGCGCGCTGATCCCGGTGGATCGCTGCGGCGTCGTCGACCTGGCAGCGCTGGAGCATATGCTCGCGGCGGTATCGGCACCGGCGCTGGTGTCGGTGATGCTGGCCAATAACGAGACCGGCGTGATCCAGCCGGTGGCCGAAGCGGCGCGCATCGCCCACGCGCATGGCGCCCTGCTCCATTGCGATGCCGTGCAGGCAGCCGGCAAGATCTGGGTCGACGTGGCGGCACTCGGCGCCGATCTCCTGAGCCTGTCGGCACACAAGCTGGGCGGGCCGCCTGGCGTGGGCGCGCTGATTGTCGTCGATCACGTCGCGCTTGCCGCGCGTCTGCGCGGGGGCGGGCAGGAACGGGGACGCCGCGCCGGC
Source organism: Dongiaceae bacterium (assembly GCA_050180895.1). Taxonomy (GTDB): domain Bacteria; phylum Pseudomonadota; class Alphaproteobacteria; order Dongiales; family Dongiaceae; genus JBGPEQ01. Next base: position 329,775 of record JBFXDS010000004.1, on the reverse strand, counting down.
ACCGAGAACCTGCCGGGCATCGTCGGTTTCGGCGTCGCCGCCGAGATCGCCGCTGCCGAGCTGCCGGCGCTGGCCGCGCTCGGCGATCTGCGCGATGATCTGGAGCGGCAGGTGCTGACGACCGTGTCCGGCGCCCGGCGTTTCGGCGCCGATGCGCCGCGGCTGCCGAACACGAGCTGCTTGGCGCTGCCGGGCCTGTCCAGCGAGCTGCAGGTGATGGGGCTCGATCTCGCGGGCGTTGCGGTCAGCGCCGGATCGGCCTGCTCGTCGGGCAAGGTGCGGCCGTCGCACGTGCTGCAGGCCATGGGCGTCGATACGGCCACGGCCGGCAGCGCCATCCGCGTCAGCCTCGGCTGGCAGAGCAGCGCCGCGGACGTCGAGCATTTCCTCGCGGCGTGGCGCGAGTTGGCGGCGCGGGCACGGGCGCGGCCGCGACCCGTCGACGGTCTGAGCGCGGCATGAGGGGGGCGAGGATGGACGGGATATCGACAGGCACCGACGGGCGCAACCAGCCCAAGCTGCCGATCTATCTCGACTACCAGGCGACGACGCCGACCGATCCGCGCGTCCTCGCGGTCATGCTGCCGTATTTCACGGAGAAGTTCGGCAACCCGCATTCCACCAGCCACAGCCACGGACGCGAGGCGGCCGAGGCGGTGGAGCGTGCGCGGCTGCAGGTGGCGCGGTTGATCGGCGCGGACGAGCGCGAGATAACCTTCACCTCTGGCGCCACCGAGTCGAACAACCTGGCGATCAAGGGCGCCATGCGCTTCACCGGCCAGAAGCACCGACGCGTGGTCACCTTGGTGACCGAGCACAAGTGCGTGTTGGAAAGCGTCAAGCGGCTGGGCGAGGAGGGCGTCGAGACGGTGCTGCTGCCGGTGCGCGCCAACGGGCTCCTCGACCTAGAGCTGCTGGCCCGGGTGCTCGAGGAGCCGACCGGCCTGGTCTCGATCATGGCCGCCAACAACGAGATCGGCGTGGTCCAACCCCTGGCCGAGATCGGCGCGCTCTGCCGGTCGCGCGGCGCGTTGTTCCATACCGACGCCGCGCAGGCTGCCGGCAAGGTGCCGATCGACGTCGAGGCGATGCAGATCGACCTGCTCAGCCTCTCCGGCCACAAGCTCTACGGACCCAAGGGCATCGGGGCGCTCTATGTCCGGCGGCGACCACGCGTGCGGCTCGAGCCGCTGTTCGACGGCGGCGCCCAGGAGCGGGGCTTGCGCTCGGGCACCCTGGCACCGCCGCTCTGCGTCGGCCTCGGCGAGGCCTGCGCCATCTCTGCCGCGGAGCTAGGGACCGAGGCGGCCCGGCTGCGCCGCCTGCGCGACCGGCTGCTCCGAGGGCTGACCGCGGCGCTGCCGGACCTGACGCTCAACGGCGATCCGGAGCGGCGCCTGCCGGGCAATCTCAATATCTGCGTGCCGGGAGTCGACGGCCAGACGCTCCTCGCGGACGTGCCGGAACTGTCGCTGTCGCTGGGCTCGGCCTGCACTTCGGCGGCGGTCGAGCCGTCTTATGTCCTGCGGGCGCTAGGTTTACCGGACGAACTGGCCAACGGGTCGTTCCGCATCGCGGTCGGCCGGTTCACGTCGGACGCCGAAATCGACTTCGCCATCGAGCGTCTGGTGGGCGCGGTCCGCCGGCTGCGCGACTCGGGAGCACGCGCTTGACGGCCCGCCGCCGCCTGTGGCACGGAAGCCGGCCTTTGCGCAGGCGGGGTTGAGGAGTGGAGTGGATGCCCAAGATGACGTTCATCAAAACCGACGGCTCGCGCCTCGACGTCGATGCGCCGCTCGGCCTGTCGGTGTTGGAGATCGCCCATCGCAACAACATCGACCTGGAAGGCGCCTGCGAGGGATCGCTGGCCTGCTCGACCTGCCACGTCATCGTCGATCCCGATTGGTACGAGCTCCTGCCGACGGCCAGCGAAGACGAAGAGGACATGCTCGATCTCGCCTTCGGCCTGACGCAGACCTCGCGGCTCGGTTGCCAGCTCATCATCACCGAAGAGCTGGACGGCCTGACCGTCTCGCTGCCGGCGGGAACGCGCAACATGATGTCCGACAAGTAAGTCGCGTGGCCGATCCGAACCGCCCCGCGGCGTCGCGACGACCGGCCGGCCGCGCACGGCCGCCGGCGCCGCAGGATCTGCCGGGGCGGTTGCTGGCGTCGCGGCTGGGGTCGCTGATCACGCGGCCCTGGTTCGACCGCCTCGTCCTGCAGGTCGGGCTGGCCGCTTACATGCCGCTGTCGCGTGCCTGGGCCGCGGCGGCGGAAGCCGAGGGCGACCTCCAGCGGTTCGCCGCCGATGTTCCGCTCGCGCGCGTGCCGGCGGGGACGGAGCGCGGGCTGGTGCGCGCCCTGCGCCGTATCGCCGAGTTGCGCGCCGACCACGACGCCATGAACCGCGAATGGGAGCATGCCTTCTTCGGCGGGCCGGCCGCCGGCGCCGAGCGTCTGGTGCTGGTCGAGCGGGCGCGGCGGCGCGCCAGCGACAGCTTCATGAAGGGCCGCCTGGCGTTCCTGCCGTTGCGCTTCCGCCGGGTCCTGCCGGCGGTGAAGTTCGCCATCGCCCGGCCGGCCGAAGTCGAGGCCCGCCATGGCGCGCGGCTCGCCAACATCGCCGGCGCCTACCTGCCGCCCGACCCGCCGCCGACGATCCAGGAGTCGCGCCGCATCCGCGGCCTGCACGCGGTCGAGTACTGGCTGCGCTATCCGAGCGGCGACCCGGCGGTGGGCGAAACCGCCTGGGCGCATGTATTCGAGCCGGTCGGCGTCAGCGACCCGCCGAGCCTGGTCGATGGCCACGGCCTCGCGGTGGAGATCGAGTCGCTCGACGGCGTCGAGGACGGCGTCGCCGACCTGGTGCGGCTCGGCGTCCGCGTCGTCCGCATCGAGGCTCCCTGGCACAACCGCCGGCGGCCGCCGGGCTGGTATGGCGGCGAGCCCTTCCTGGCCGGGCCGCCGACCGCCGCCCTCGACCTGTTCAGCGCCGAGGTGCGGGAGATGGCGATGCTCGTCGCCTGGTGCCGCGGCAGCAGCCGCGGCCGCGTCGCCGTCGGCGGCACCAGCCTCGGCGCGCTGGCCAGCCAGCTGGTCGCCAGCCACTGCGGCAATTGGCCGGCGGTCTACCGGCCCGATGCCGTGTTCCTGGGCACCACGACGGAAGACGTCGGCGGGCTGTCGTTCGACAGCAGCATCGCCAAGCTGGTAGGGCTGCCGGCGCGCCTGCGCGCGGCCGGATGGTCGCCGCTGACCGTCGACCGCTGGCGGCCCCTGACCGATCCGGTCGAGACCCCGGCGCTCGATCCGCGCGACATCATCATGGTGCTGGGCACGGCCGACGACGTGACGCCGTTCCCGCGCGGCGCGGCGCTGGCCAAGCGCTGGCGGATTCCACCGGAGAGCTTGTTCCTGCGACCGATGGGGCATTTCTCGGCGGCACTCGACCTGATCCGCGATCCGGCGCCGCTGCGGCGGCTGGCCGAACGGTTGCATCGGCGGTGATGATGATACGCGACGAAGGTTGGCCCGAAACATCGGGCGAGCGGCCGCGCCTGCCCATACCCTCTCGGTGTCGGCGGCGATTGCGCGGACAGGGCTTTCGCCTATAGTCCGCGGCCATGAGCGCAAGCACGGAACATGATCTGCCGGCCGGCGCGCGGGTCGTCGTCGCCATGTCCGGCGGGGTCGACAGCGCGGTGACCGCTGCCTTGATGCGGCAGGCGGGCTTCGACGTCGTGGGCATCACCTTGCAGCTCTACGACCATGGCGCTGCCGTCGGGCGCAAGGGGGCTTGCTGCGCCGGACAGGACATCCACGACGCGCGCCGCGTGGCCGACCGGCTGGGCATCCCGCACTACGTGCTCGACTACGAGAGCCGCTTCCGCTCGGCCGTCATGGACGATTTCGCCGACAGCTACCTGCGGGGCGAGACGCCGATCCCCTGCGTGCGCTGCAACCAGCGGGTGAAGTTCCGCGACCTCGTGAAGACGGCGCGCGACCTCGGCGCCGCGGCGCTCGCCACCGGGCACTATGTGCGGCGCGTGGCGGGCGTGGGCGGGCCGGAGCTGCATCGCGCCGCCGACGCGGCGCGCGACCAGAGCTACTTTCTCTTCGCGACGACACGAGGGCAGCTCGACGTCCTGCGCTTCCCGCTCGGTGGCTTGTGCAAGGCGGAGACGCGCGCGATGGCCGCGCGCCTCGGCCTGCCGGTGGCCGATAAGCCGGACAGCCAGGACATCTGCTTCGTGCCGGACGGCCGCTATGCGCGAGTGGTGGAGAAGATGCGGCCGGGCGCCCTGGAGCCGGGCGACATCGTGCATGTCGACGGCCGCGTGCTCGGGCGGCACGACGGCATCATCAATTTCACCGTCGGCCAGCGGCGGGGCATCGGCATCGCCGACCCGCAGAGTGGCGGCGAGCCCCTCTATGTCGTGCGCCTCGACGCGGCGCGGAAGCGTGTGATCGTGGGGCCGAAGTCGGCGCTGGCGGCAGTCGCGATGAGCTTGCGCGACGTGAACTGGCTGGGCGCGGCACCCGCGGCGGGCGGGGGACTCGGCGTCGCCGTTAAGGTGCGCTCGACCACGCCGGCCGTACCGGCGGCGGTGTTCACGGCGGGCGAGGCGGCGCGCGTGGCGTTCGCCGAGCCGCAATACGGTGTGGCCCCGGGTCAAGCCTGCGTCTTCTATGACGGCGAGCGCCTGCTCGGCGGCGGCTGGATCGCGCGCGCGGAGGGCAGCGGCACAAGCGGCGTGAGACATTTTCGGGCGGACCATCATCGATAGCCAGATATGGCGCAAGAATCGGATTGAATCAGCGCCGTGTCGTTGCGATCTTTTCTTGAACTATCGGAACGCACGAGCGTCGGCATGAGCCAGATAGCGCATCACTACTTCGTCTTCGAGACGGCCGGCGGATTCTGCGGCATCGCCTGGAACGGTGCGGGCATCACGCGCTTCCAGTTGCCGACGAGAGGCGCCGAGGCGACCGAGCGGATTCTGCGGCGCCGGATGCCGGGCGGCGCCGAACCCGGCGTGCCGACCCCGGAGGTGGCGGAGGCGGTCGCTGCGGTGAAGCGGTACTTCGATGGCAACGAGACGAATTTTGCCGACTTCGTGCTCGACCTCAGCGAACAGAGCGCATTCTTCAAGCAAATCTACACCGCGGCGCGGCGGGTTGGATGGGGTCGGACGACGACGTACGGCACCCTGGCAAAGGAGCTCGGTGCCGGACCGGAGGCCGCGCGCGACGTCGGTGAGGCCATGGCAAGGAATCCGGTGGCGCTCTTCATCCCCTGCCATCGCGTTCTGGCGGCCGGCGGCAAGATCGGCGGCTTCTCGGCGCCGGGCGGCTCGACCGCCAAGATCCGCATGCTCGCATTGGAGGGCGTTTGCCTCGCGCCACCACCGCCGGCTCAACGGTCTTTTGGGTTCTGAACCTCTCGATCGACGCCCGCCCCGAGATCTCCCGGTCGCGGACCCCGAATGTGCTGACCCCCGATTCGACCCCGAAACGCTCGTCGCTATCGAGCAATGGGGCCGGCAGCCGTCACGTGCTCCTCGTATTGGGGCAGGTCGTCGGTGATCGTGAACCACGGCGCCTTGGAGCCGACGAATACATGCTTGGTCGGGCGGATGGTCGGATCGTCGACGAGGGTTCCCATGGCGACGTGCACGAAGGCGCCGTCGCGGACGACCGAATAGAGGAACGAACCGCACCGCTTGCAGCGCGCGTCGTGGCTGCCGTCGTCGCCGAAGACCAAGAGATTGTCCGCGCCCTTGGTGAGGCGCAGCTTGTCGCGCTCGATGCCGGCGAACGGCTTGAACGCCGCACCGGTCGCGCGCCGGCATTGCGAGCAATGGCAGTTCGAAGCGTAGGCGAACGCGTCCGCCACCGCGTACTCGACGGCGCCGCACAGGCACGTTCCGGCAAGCGTGCGGTGGCCTGCTTCTTCCAGGTTTGTCATGTCACAGGCTCCTCCATTTCGATCCCGCCGGACACGGGCGACCGGCATCGTCAGGGTCTTGACGTCGTCGGTCCAGTCGAAGGGCGTGCGCATCAGCTCGCCCATGCGGTCGAGCAGCCGCGGGAAATCCTCCGGCTTCGGCGCGACGGCGACGTAGGACTTGTACATCGGCGTCTCCTTCATCTGGTCGGCCATGGCGGCGTCAACCTGCGCCTGCATCGGCAACATCTCCGGGTAGAAGCCGTCCTGGGCGAAGCCGGCCGAGACCAGCGCCAGGCGGCGCACGGTTTCGGGGTGCTGCACGGCCAAGCGGAAGGCGACGCCTGCGCCCATGGAATAGCCGAGCGCGTCGACCTGGCCGTAGCCGAGCTCCTCTAGGACCGCGGCCACATCGTCGCCCATGGCGATCAAGCTGATGGAACGCTCGCCGAGCGCGGTGCGGCCATGACCCTGGAGGTCGACGCCGATCACCTGCCGCTGCGCGGCGAGGATCGGCAGGATGGGGGCAAACATGTCGATCGAGCCGAGCCCGCCATGCAGGAGCAGCAGCGGCTCGCCCTTGCCGTAGATGCGGTAGAAATAGTTGACGCCGTTGGCCTCGACATAGCCGCTCCTCGTCTCGGCCGGGGCGGCGGCGACCGGCGTCTCGCCCGTCGTCGGGGCGTCCGCGCGGGCCAATCCGGGGGCGGCAAGCGCGACCGCGAGGGCGGCGGCGGTCAGTGTCGTTCCGTTCATGTCGGTCTCCCATGTTCCGGCATCGGCATCGGCCGCGGCCAGTTCCGCCCGGAGGCGCTCTCGATCACCCTTGTCGTTCGGGGGAAGCCGGATTCGACATCGGGCCGACGAGCGCCGGGTTCCTTGATCCGGAGTCGAGGGCTGCACTATGCTCCCGCGTCGGAGGGATCGAGGAGTGCCGATGGGCCCTCATCTTACTTACCGCCCGCGGGACGGAGTCATCGTCGGCGTCGTGGCCGGCAGGTCGATCCGCCTGGCGACTCTGCGACACCAGGCCGCGCACATTCACGAATGGGAAAAGGTGCAGGAGCTCCGCGCGGGCAAGATGGCGGGACCGCTCGGGCATCGGCTGACGGTCGCCGAGAATGCCGCGCTCGAGATCTACGATTTTCCGGGAGAGTATGCCCAGCGTTTCGACGGCGTCGATCGGGGCGGCACATCGGCGAATCACCGGCAGCACGGCCGCGTGGTATGGGTCAAACTGACAGTAAAGACGGGGTTTCCTGACGGCGGGTTCTGTCTCCACGGCCCGCCCCCTTGCGGCAATCCGCGCTGCATCGTGGTCATGCAGGACTGGAGCTTGCTATACCAGGCGCTCCGGACGGCGAGACAGGCATCCATCGCCGTCGAGCTTTGACGGCTGCTCAACACGGCGGCGGGGCGGACGCTGTCGCGGCCCTTGACAGGCCTGCGCCGGATTCCGAACCTCCGGCCACACTCGGCCGTATTGGCGGGCAGGCGCATGACGTTGCGATACAAGACACTCGGCTTCCTGAACGTCTGCAGCCCGCAGGTGCGCGAGATGTACGAGCATTGGGCGGCGCTGCGTGGCGATCGGGCCCTGCCGCACCGGGACGATCTCGATCCGGCGCGCATCACGCGCTATCTGCCGGGCATCATGCTAGTCGACGTGCAGTGGGGGCCGCCGCTCGATTTCGTCTATCGGCTGGTCGGCACGCGCGAAGTGGAGTCGCGCGGCGCCGATCCCACGGGGCGGCGCGTGGCCGAGGCCTACTTCGCCGCCAAGGCCGAGGACGCTCTCGACAACTATCGCTATGTCGCGACCGAGGGGGCCGTGCTGTACGATTGCGAGCCGGTCTCCAAGCCCGGCAACCGCTATGTCGGCAACGAGTCCCTGTTCCTGCCGTTCACCCGCGACGGCGGGCGGGTCGGGCAGATCCTGGTCTACAGCCACTATGAGGATCTGTGGATTCGACCGCCGCAGGCGTGAGCGATGCCGCCGCGGCCGGGCGATGTCGGCGTGACGGAACCGCCAACCGCAGCCTTTGATCGCCGTACGTGACGTCGCGGCGAGCAGTCGCTGGTATCAGCGCCTGCTCGGCTGCCGGAGCGCCCATGGCGGCGCCGGTATGAGCGGCTCGTCGACGGAACCGGGACGCTCATTCTTCAGCTTCATGCCTGGGAGGCGCACGCGCATCCGCACATGGGCGATCCTGCGGCCAAATCCTATGGGAGCGGCGTCCTCCTGTGGTTCCAGATCGAAGACTTCGCGGCCGCCGTCGCGCGCGCGCCTTGCCGGCCGAGATCCTCGAAGGTCCGCACGTCAATCCCAACGCCAATCATCGCGAGATCTGGCTGCGCGATCCCGATGGCTATGTCATCGTGTCAGCCAGCGCTCGTGGCGACGTGTGACGGGCCTTCGCCGGTGCGACGCAGTAGATCCGGCGCGGCGGCTTGCTTGACAGGCGCGGGCGGCGGGCCATATACCCCACAGCCCGATGGGAAGATGTGGCGGAGTAGCTCAGTTGGTAGAGCAGCGGGGTCATAATCCGCGTGTCGGGGGTTCGATTCCCTCCTCCGCTACCATCGCTATCATAACATCCTCGCCCGGTTTCGGCGGTCTGGCGCGGTTTATGATGGAGGCAAGTTGGCCGTGAAGCTCGACTCTTATTTCGCCTCGCCCTGGCCTCCGACTCGTTGACCGATCGTCTGCTGCAGACATCGTACTCCTCGTTTTCTACCCATGCCAGCCATGCGGTGGCCGTGCAACACGCCGCGCGCAAACGCTAGACTTCGACTAGCACTCGGTTGCGCAGCATGGAAACCAGTTGCTCAGCGCTTGTCCACGCGCCAGCGCTCGACGAGGTCCTCGTTCAGCTCGATGCCCAGGCCCGGTTCCGTCGGCAGGGCCATGGCGCCGTCCTCGATCGTCGGCTCGGGCGAGACGAGCTCGCGGCGCAGCGCGCTCGGATAGACGTGCGGCGAGATGTATTCGAACAGCGGCGCGGCCGGGCAGGCAGCCTGGAAATGCCGGCCGGCGGCCGAGGTGATGCCGGTCTTCCAGCCATGGGGAACGACCTGGGCGCCGTAGAGCTCGCACATGTCGGCAATGCGGCGGATCTCGGTCAGACCGCCCCCGCGTCCGATGTTCGGCTGAACGACGGCGACGCCGCCCGTCTCGATCCACTCGCGGATCTCCCACCGCGTGGCGGCCGCCTCGGCGCCGCAGATGCGGATCGGGCTTTGCGCAGCCAGCCGCGCATGGCCGGGCAGATCGTCGTGCTGCAAGGTCGCCTCGGCGAAATAGATGTCGCAGTCGGCGACCCGGTCGAGCACCCACTTCGCGTCGTGCCAGCTGTGCCAGCGATAGCCGAAGTCGAGGGCCATCAGCACGTCGTCGCCGAGCATCCGCCGCCCCTCATGGATGAGGTCGACCAGCTCGCGGTCGCTCACCAGCTCGTAGAACAGCACCTCCATCTTGACCGCGCGGAAGCCGCTGGACCGCGCCGCATCGAACTGCCGCTCGATCTCCGCCATCAGCGCGTGGATCGGGCGGCCATGGGCGAGGCCCGGATAGATCGTGCAATAGGGGCGCAGGCGCTCGCGCCGGGCGCCGCCCATCAGCTTGTAGGCCGGCAGGCCCAGCTGCTTGCCCGCCAGGTCGTGAAGGGCGATGTCGATGGCCGAAAGCGCGTGAATGCCGAGTCCCCGCCGCCCGGGCCAGAACGTGCCCTCGTACATCTTCTGCCAGAGGCCGGCGATCTCGATCGGGTCGGCGCCGACCAGCAGGGAGACGAGGTTTTGGCTCCATAGATGCGCCGTCGGCATCTCGATGAAGCTCTTGACCACCGTCGCCGGCGCGTCGGTCTCGCCGATGCCGTGGCGCCCGTCCGCATCGGTGATGCGGACGATCACCGTCTCGACCGTGCCGTCGAGATCGTCCCGTGCCTGCTCCGGCGCCACGATGGGGATCACCTCGACCTGCGCTATTGCCGATGTCATCGTGATCCCCGCCCGCGTGCCGCCCGCGTCATTTGACGCGGTATCGATCGACGGTCTGCCGATTGAGGCTCACGCCCAGCCCCGGCGCCGTCGGCACGGCGACCATGCCGTCCTTGTCGATCGGGAAGCTCTCGTTGGTCAGCTCCCAGCGCAGGGACGACTGGCTGGTGGAGAATTCCAGCGGCTCGTCCGCCCAGTGCTGCGCCAGGAACGCCAGATTGGCGGCTATGGTGATGTTCGACTTGTAGCCATGCGTCACGACGCGCTTGCCGAGGCCACGCGCCATCGCGCTGAGCCGCATCAGCTCGGTGAGGCCGCCGACCATGGTGACGTCCGGCTGCGCGATGTCGATCTTCCCGACGGCGAACATCGTTTCATATTCGAAGCGGGTGGTGAGCCCGAGATCGCCGCCGCCGATCGGCACGCCGAAGCCCTGGAAGCGGGCATGGCCCTTGAGATCGTCGAGCGGCAGGGGCGCCTCGACCCAGAAGAAGCCATGCTCGCGGAAGATCGGCATCAGCGGCAGACCTTCCTCCGCCCGGCTCCAGGCCGTCGCCGCATCGACCATCAACCGGATATCGGGCCCGACATGCTCGCGAGCCGCGCGGATGAGGCCGGCGGTCTTGTCCAGGTCGTCGCGCCAGAAGGGGTCGGCGACAATCTTGATCGCCCGCAGCCCGAGTTTCAGCCCGCGATCGATATTGCGCCGCACGTCGTCGGGCGTTTCGCCCAGCGGGTAGACCGTGCCGTAGGCGAGTACGCGGTCGCGCCGCCGCCCGCCGAGCAGCTCGGCGAGCGGCGCGTTGCGAATCTTTCCGCAGATGTCCCACAGCGCGATGTCGACGGCGCTGATCGCGTGAATGACGACGCCGCGCCGGCCGTAGTAGCTCGTCGCGTCATACATGCGGTCCCAGAGGCCGCTGATGTCGGTCGGGTCCTGGCCGACCAGGACCTCGCGAAGACCCATCGCATGCGTGTGCGAGCGCGGCGCTTCGATGATGGCGCGGATGACCGACGGAACGCTGTCTACCTCGCCGAGACCGGTGACGTCCTCATCGGTATGGACGAGCACGACGCAGTTGTCATAGGAGCCGTCGAAGGTGTTGCCGGTCCACCCCGGCACCCTCAGCTCGATGACCTCGATCTCGGTGATCCTCATGTCCCCTCTGCACCACCCGTCGCGGCGGCCAAGATAGCAGTGCAAAATCCTGGACGCTAGTGCACAATGCTGGAAAATCCAGATCGGCAGGATCCATGGCATTGCGACGGACCAGGCGTACGGCTGACACCTCCGACGACAGCGCCGGCTCGCGCAGCGTGCGTCGCGCGCTCGATATCTTCGAGCTGATGCTGCAGCGGGGCGAACCCCTGGTCGTGGCGGAGATCGTCCGTTCGCTGCGGATCCCGAAATCGACGGCCTACGAACTCGTGCGCACTCTCGGCGATGCCGGCTATCTCGAGCGCAGGGGAAGCAGCGGCGCTTTCTTCCTGGGCCGCAAGCTGTTCGAGCTCGGCATGGTCTATCGCAGCGAGATCGATCTCCTGAAGGAGGGCAGCCAGATCGTCGAGGAGCTGTGCGCCGCGACCGGCGAGACGGTCCAGCTCTCCGTGCTCGAGAACGACGTCATGCTCGTGCTGGTGAAGCAGGAGGGCAGCCGGCCGATCCGCATCATCAGCCGCGTCGGCTCGCGGGTTCCCGTCAATTGGGCGGCGGCCGGGCGGCTCCTGGTCTCCGATCTCGATGATGCGGCGCTCCGTGAGCTCTTGCGCAGGACCACCCGCCAGTCGCCCAGCGGCAAGGCGATCATGGATGTGGACCGGCTGATGCGGCAGGTCCGCAGGTTCCGCCGCCAGGGCTATGCCACGGAGCTGAACGAAGCCAACGAGCATGCCGGCTGCGTCGCGGCGCCGGTCATCGACGCCGCGGGACAATGCGTTGCCGCGATCAGCATCGTGGCGCCGGAGCAGCGCCTCGGTCGGACCAACCGCGACAAGTTCGTCGCCGAGGTTCGCGCCGCCGCCGCGCGCCTGTCGGACCGGCTGGGCGCGCCTCAGCGGCTCGGCTGACGCGCGCCCGCGCGGTGCATCCGCTCCAGCTGCTCCAACAGGCTGTCCTCCGCCAGGTCGCCGTGCAGATGCCGCTCGACCAGCGCGCCCGCCTGCGCCTGGAAGTCGAGGTAGCCGGCATAGCGCGGCCGGATCCAGGCCGCCTCGATCGTGGCGCGCGTGGCGCCGTAGCAGCCGCCGAAGCGCGCATCGATGGCGGGGTCCTCCCAGGCCTCGATCCGCGCCGGCTGGCCGTGGTGCGCCGCGAAGGCGCGCTGGGTCGAGGGCTCCACGAGAAACCGCATATAGGCCAGCGCCGCTTCCGGATGCCTGCCGTGCGCCGAGACGCCGACACCGGTGCCGCCCAGCGTCGATCCGCGCGGCCCCGCTGGTCCCGGCAGGTCGAAGAAGCGCAGCGGCGCGCGGACATCGGCCTCCGCATAGGTCGCGTAGCAATAGACGGCGGGGCAGCAGACGAGATCGTCGCGCGCGACCATCGCGTCGTGCAGCTCGATGCTGTTCCAGTCGAGCGCCTCCGCGGGGCAGCAGGCGAGGAGGGCGCGCATTGCGGCCAGCGCCTGCTTGGCCGTGTCGCGCTCCAGCAGCGGACCGGCGGGATCGGTGCCGCAGGGACGGCCGAGATTGGCGCACAGGGTGAAGAACGTCATGAGGCTATGGACGCCGCGCAGGCCGATGGCGAGATGGAGTCCATGGCGTCGGGCGGCGGCGCCGAGCGCCAGCAGCTCGTCCCAGCTGCGCGGAACGGGACGGTCCAGCCGGGTCATCAGGTCCGGCCTGATGGCGCCGACCTGGCACGCCGCATCGACCGGCAGCGCCCACAGCGTCCCGTCATAGCGGTAGCTGGCCAGCGAAGGCCCGACGAACGCCGTCTCGAGCCACGGATCGACCAGATCATCGAGCGGCCGCAGATATCGCTTGCGCGCGATATCGCCGGCGAAGGGATGATCGAGGATGATCAGGTCGTACTGCCGCGCCAGCTCCTCGACCGGTGTGAACTCGAATCCGTGCAGCGGCCGCGAGGTCCACGCGACGGATATGTCGGGCCGCCGCCGGCGGAACGCCGGCAACGTCTCGATCAGCGGATCGATGGCCCGCCGATGCGCCCAGGTCATGCCGCGCAGGGTGATCGTCATGATAAGCTCTTGCCGGTTCTTGACGGCCGAAGGCTAACATGCGCGCGAGCCGGTTCCAGTTGCTTGTCCATGAATCCGGCATATCGGAATCGGCGCGCCGTCGGACGGCCCGTTGCTTGATGCGTCCGGATGCGCGATTTTCTCGTTCGGCGGCCGGACAGGGCGCAATCGGATGCTTCCCGGAGGGCACGGGCATGATCCTCAGCGTATGGCACACCTCCTGGACGGTCTCGGACCTCGACCGCTCGATCGCCTTCTATCGCGATCGCCTCGGGTTCGAGCTCGTCGGCACGAAAGTCAGGGTCGGCAGCTTCATCGAGCGCGTCGTCGGCTTCGAGGGGGCGAATCTGCGCATCGGCTTCCTGCGGATTCCCGGTGCGCCGCCGCCGCCGTCGGGCCATCACCTCGAGCTCATCGAATATGTGGCGCCGAAAGGCATCAAGCTGGATCTCCGCACCTGCAACGTCGGTGCCGCCCACCTGGCATTGGCGACCGACTCGATACACGAGACCCACAAGCGGCTCGCGGCCGGCGGCGTGACGTTCGTGTCCGAGCCGGTGCTGGTCGAATCGGGATCGATCGCCGGGGCCTATGCCTGCTACCTCCGGGATCCCGATGGCTTCACCATCGAGCTCGTGCAGCCGCCGACGCAAGCCTCGGCTTAGGGTGGTGGAATGGCCCACCGGCAGAGCGAGATGTTCAGCCTGGAGGGTCGTGTGGCGCTGGTGACGGGAGCCGCGCGCGGTCTCGGCGCTGCCATGGCCGAAGCGCTCGGCGAAGCAGGCGCTCACGTCATCCTGAACGATATCGACGACGACGGCCTCGAAAGGCGTCGCGCTTTGCTTGCCGGCCGCGGTCTCCTGGTCGAAGCGATGGCGTTCGATGTGACCGACCCCGAGCGGGTGGCCGCGTCGATCCGTGCCGCCGCCGACAGGCACGGCCGTCTCGACATCCTCGTCAACAATGCCGGCATTGCCATCTATGGCACCGCCGAGACGCATGCGCTGGCAGACTGGAACCGGGTGATGGAGGTGGATCTCACCGCGCTCTTCCTCATGGCGCGGGAGGCGGCGGCGGTGATGTCCCGCGGCGGCTATGGCCGGATCATCAACATCGCCTCGGTGCTCGGGCTCTTCTCGCGCCCCGGGATCGCCTCCTATGTCGTGGCGAAGCATGGCGTGGTCGGCTTGACGCGCGCTCTCGCGTCCGAGCTGGGCGACCGCGGCATCACCTGCAACGCACTGGCGCCCGGCTACTTCGAGACGTCGATGAGCGATGCGTTGACCGCCGACGCGGGATTCCATCAGATGATCGTCGACCACACGCCGGCGAGGCGATGGGCGCGACCGGAGGAGCTGTGCGGGCCCGTCGTGTTTCTTGCCTCATCGGCCTCGTCCTTCGTGAACGGGCATGTGCTGGTCGTCGATGGCGGCATGACGGCGAGCCTGTTCCAGCAAGTTCCGGCGTGACGCTTCTCTTTCTTGACTCGCAAAAGCCGCCACGAGTACTGTCCAATTCTATATACTTGAACTGCATTCCGATATTTCGGAATGCATACCGGGCGGCGGTCCCGTGTTGCGTCGGACGGCGGGCGGCTCGGGCAAACAACGATACGGGACAGGGAGAAAATGCCATGAGAATCGGGATCTGGGTGTCAGCCGCCGCCCTGGCGGCAACGGGAGCGCTGATGCTGCCGGGCGGCAGCGCGTTTGCCGCCGCCGGCGACGAATGCGTCAAGGTGCTGGGCTACGAGTGGAGCGGCGAGAAGCAGTCCATGGATCCCGCCGACATGCACTCGGGCGACGACGCCTATCACACGTTCGCGGTGTACAACCGCCTCGTCGATGTCGACGACAACTTCAACGTCATCCCCGAGCTCGCCACGGAATGGTCCGTGTCCGACGACGGCCTGACCTGGACGTTCAAGCTGCGCGAGGGGGTGAAGTTCCACAGCGGCAAGGACTTCACCTCGGCCGACGTGGTCTACACCTTCAAGCGCATGCTCGATCCGGCGCTGGGCTCGGGCGCGCTGGCGGTCCTCGAGTTCCTCGATCCCGACGGCATCAAGGCGCCGGACCCTTACACCGTCACCTTCACCACGCCGAAGCCGGTCGTCGAGCTTCCCGTGCTGATCTCCAACAAGTTCACCAACATCGTGCCCGACGGCGCCAAGCATGAGGATCTGCGGCTGAAGGGCGACGGCACCGGCCCCTTCATGCAGGAGCAGTTCACGCCGAATGCGCCGGTCCGCATCCTGCGCAAGAACCCGAACTACTGGGATGCCGGCAAGCCCAAGTCCGAGTGCCTGCGCGTCACCGTGGCGCAGGAGCCCGTGGCCGCCGTGAGCGCCATCAAGGCCGGCCAGGTCGATCTCGTGCTGAACGTCGATCCCTCGGTCATCCCGGCCCTCAAGGACGACCCCAACGTGCAGCTCCTGCAGACCGGCGCCTCGAACTCGATGACCGTGTCCATGTGGGTGGATACGCCGCCGTTCGACAAGCCGCAGGTCCGCCAGGCGCTGAAGGCCGTGGTCGATCGTCAGGCGATGATCGACACCGTGCTGCTCGGCTACGGCCAGGCCGGCGCCGACAGTCCGGTGCCGCTCGGCAGCCCGGCGAGCTATGTGACGGAGGCGCCGAAGCAGGATCTGGATCTCGCGAAGAAGCTGCTGGCGGAGGCCGGTCACCCCGACGGGCTCGGCTTTGATCTCTACACGGCCGAAGGCGTTCCCGGCATGGTGCGCATGGCGCAGGTCTTCGCCGAGATGGCCAAGCCGGCCGGCTTCGACATCAACGTCATCGTGACGCCGGCGGAGAGCTTCTGGGACGAGGTCTGGCTTAAGAAATCCATCGTGACCTCTGCCTGGTCGATGCGGCCGCCGGGCGAGGGGCTCGCGGTCGCCTATACCCAGAGCGCGAAGTGGAAAGAGACGCATTGGGAGCGCCCGGACTATGACGCCCTGCTGCTTAAGGCCAATACCACGGTCGATACGGCCGAGCGCACCAAGCTCTATCAGGAGGCCGGCAAGATGCTCGCGACCGAGGGCGGCGTGATCATCCCGATGTTCGTGCATCAAGTGCTTGCCTTGCGCAAGGGGTGCTCGGGGTATGTGCCGCTGGCGCAGAACTTCAATCTGAACTTCGAAGATTTGAGCTGCAGCAACTAGCGGAAGATCGTGGCGCCCCTGGCCCGACTTGGCCCGGGGCGCCACGCTTGCATGATCCAGCGGGGAAGGCGGAGTCGCGATGACCATACCCCGCCTCGTGATCGGCAGGGTTTTCCTCTCGCTCCTCACGCTCCTGCTGGTCTCCTTCATCGTCTTCGGCATGCTCGAGATCCTGCCGGGCGACGTCGCCACGCGCGTCCTCGGCCGGGATGCAACCCCGGAGGCGCTCGCCACCGTGCGCGCGCGCCTGCAGCTCGATCAGCCGTCGCTGATCCGCTACGGCCGCTGGTTCGGCGGGCTGGCAACCGGTGATTTCGGGCAGTCGTTGGTAAGCGGCCGCCGGGTCGTCGACATCCTGGGTCCGCGCATCTTCAACACGGTCCTGCTGTCGATTTACGCCTTCATCCTCTATATCCCGCTCACGCTTGTTCCCGCGCTCATCCAGGCCGTGCGGCGCGACCGGGCGGTCGATCATGGCTTGTCGGCGTTGACGCTCGTCCTGCTTTCGATGCCGGACTTCCTCCTCGGCACGGTGCTGATGATCATCTTTGTCATCACCGTGCCGCTGCTGCCGGCGATCTCGCTCGTCGATCAGAGCTCCGGCCTGCGCGAATACATCGAGGCGATGATGCTGCCGGCCATCACCCTCGCCATCGTCATGGCCGTCTATGCTGTGCGCATGCTGCGCGACAACCTCATCGAAGTTCTGGAGTCCGACTATGTGCGCATGGCCGAGCTCAAAGGCCTGCCGCCGCGCCGGGTGCTGCTGCGGCATGCCCTGCCGAATGCGCTCGTCCCGACACTCAACGTGACGGCGCTCAACCTTGCTTATCTGGTCGGCGGCGTCGTCGTCGTCGAGAAGGTGTTCGCCTATCCGGGGTTCGGCAGCCTGTTGGTCGATGCGCTGCAGCTGCGCGACCTGCCGGTCATCGAGGCGACGGTGATGTTGGCCGCCGGTGTCTACATCGCCGCCAACCTGATCGCCGATGTCGGCGCCATCCTGCTGAACCCGCGGCTGAGGAGCGGCTAGGCGATGTCGACGACCGCGACGAGCCCGACGGCGACGCGCCGGCCTCCGCTCCTCGCGCGCTGGGCGCGCACGCCGAACAGCTTCCGCATCGGCGCGGTCGTTCTCGCGATCCATCTCGTCGTCGCCGCCACCGGCCCGTTCTGGGCGCCCTATGGCTATGCGCAGATGGGGGCCGGCATGCCGCTGTCGGGCATGAGCTGGGCGCACCCGTTCGGCATCGATCAACTCGGCCGCGACGTGTTCAGCCGGGTCGTGCATGGCGCGCATATCGTCATCCTGCTGTCGCTCTCGGGAACGGGGCTCGGCCTGGTCGTCGGCGCGATTGTCGGGCTGCTGTCCGGCTACATCGGCGGCTGGCTCGACAACCTGCTTCAACGCCTGCTCGAGGCGCTCATCAGTATTCCGTTCCTCGTCCTGGCCCTCCTGGCCATGGCGGCGGCGGGGCCGGAGGTCGCCGGCAATCCCGGGTTGGTCATCCTGGTCGTCGCCCTCGTCTATACGCCGCGCATCGCCCGCATGGCGCGCGCGGCGGCGCTCGATATCGCGACGCGGGACTTCGTCACGGTGGCGCGGCTGCGCGGCGAGAGCGCCTGGTCGGTGATGCGCCGCGAGCTGCTGCCCAATGCCACCAGCGTGCTGCTGGTGGAGTTCGCCTTGCGCGCAGGCTATGCGCCGGTGCTCATCGGCTCGCTCGGCTTCCTCGGCTTCGGCGTGCGCCCGCCGACCCCGGAATGGGGCCTGATGATCAGCGAGAACCGTGCCCTGCTGATCGTGTCGCCGATCACGGTACTGGGGCCCGGCCTGGCGCTGGCATCGCTCGTCGTCGGGCTCAACCTCTTCACCGAGGGGCTGGCGCGCATCCTCGGCCGCACGGTGCGGCTCGGCGAGCGATGAGCAGCCGCGCGCCGCTGCTCGAGGTGACGGGCCTCGAGGTCTCCTACCGCCATCACGAGGGTTGGCTGCCGGTCCTGCGCAAGGTCGGCTTCGCCATCGGCCGCGGCGAGGTGTTCGGGCTCGTCGGCGAATCCGGCTGCGGCAAGTCGACCGTCGCCCTGCTGCTGCTCGGCTACCGCCATCCGTCGGGGCGCGTCGATGGCGGCCAGGTCAGGTTCGATGGCCGCGATCTCCTGGCTTTGCGGCGTTCGGAGCTCGACCGGCTTCGCGGCGACC
Organism: Dongiaceae bacterium; assembly: GCA_050180895.1. GTDB lineage: Bacteria > Pseudomonadota > Alphaproteobacteria > Dongiales > Dongiaceae > JBGPEQ01. Next base: position 311,260 of record JBFXDS010000004.1, on the reverse strand, counting down.
GCATCAGCTTCGTGCCGCAGAATCCGACGACCGCTCTAAACCCGGGCATTCGCGTCGGCGAGCAGGTGGTCGAGATCCTCGCCCAGCACGGCAAGGCGTCGGCGCGCGACCCCGGAGAGCGCGTCGCCGAGCTGTTCGGCCTCGTCGGCCTGCCGCAGCCGGAGCACCTCGTCGGCCGCTATCCGCATCAGCTCTCGGGCGGCCAGCAGCAGCGTGTCTGCATCGCCATGGCGCTCGCCTGCAATCCCGATCTCGTCGTCCTCGATGAGCCGACCACCGGGCTCGACGTGACGACGCAGGAGCAGATCGTCGAGCTGCTGATCGAGCTGCGCGGCCGCATCGGCATGGCGATGCTTTACGTCACCCACGACCTCGGGCTGCTGTCGCAGATCGCCGACCGCATCGGCGTCATGTATGCCGGCCACATGGTGGAGATCGCGCCGACCCAGCAGCTGTTCCATCAGCCGCGTCACCCCTACACCCGGGGGCTGATCGGCTCGATCCCGCGCATCGACGAGCCGAGCGATTCGTCGGCAAGGCCCTTGCGGGGCCTGCTGCGGCGACAGGATCTGCCGATCGGCTGTCCGTTCCAGCCGCGCTGCGATTTCGCCGAGCCGTCCTGCGCCACGAACCGGCAGCGACTCGAGGAGGTGGCGCCCGGCCACGACGTCGCCTGCCAGCGCTGGCGCGCGCTCGCGGCGCCGGCGCTCGCCGCCCGCGCCTCGCCCTTGGCGGCGACCGTCGACAAGGCGCCGGAGCCGGCGCTGCTCGATCTCGAGGACGTCGCCTTGTCCTATGGTGCGAGCGGCGGGCGGCTGCAGCGTCTCTTCGGCGGATCGCCCGTCACGATCGTCCGCGATTTCAGCCTGGCGGTCGGGCGCGGCGAGACGGTCGCGCTGGTCGGCGAATCCGGTAGCGGCAAGTCCACCGTGGCGCGCGCCATCAGCGGTCTCATCAGCCCGACGACCGGCAGCATCCGGCTCAAGGGGCAGCCCTTGCCCGGACTGGCGCGCGAGCGATCCGGCGATCAGTTGCGCCGCATCCAGTACATCTTTCAGAATCCCGACGCGTCGCTCAATCCGCGGGCGAAGATCGGGGCCATTCTCGCCCGGCCCCTGGAGATGTTCTTCGATTTCGACGGCCGCACGGTTCGCGACCGCGTCTCGGCCATTCTGCACGACGTGCGCCTCGATTCCGGCTATGCAAGCCGCTATCCCGATCAGCTCTCGGGCGGCGAGCGGCAGCGCGTCGCCATCGCGCGCGCCCTGATCGCCGAGCCGGAGCTTCTGCTCTGCGACGAGATCCTGTCGGCGCTCGACGTGTCCGTGCAGGCCAACATACTCGACCTGCTGCGGCGCCTGCGGGCCGAGCATCACGTCGCGATGCTCTTCATCTCCCATGACCTCGCCGTCGTGCGGATGCTCGCCGACCGGGTCGGCGTGTTGTTCCGCGGGCAGCTCATGGAGGTCGGGCGAACCGCCGATATCTTCGCCCCGCCCTTCCATCCTTATACGCACAGCCTGCTGATGGCCGTGCCCGGCCCCGGCAAGGCGCGCGCCCGAGGCTCGAGGCTGCGGCCGCGATCGGGCAGCGGCGGCGACATCGTCGGCTGCGCCTTTGCCGGCCGCTGTCCTTGGCAGGCCGGCGCCATCTGCGAGCAGCAGGCGCCGCCCTGGCGCCGGACCGCGACAGGCCTCGCCATCCGCTGTCATCTTCCGCTCGACGATCTGGCTCAGCGCGCGGAGTGGCAGGGCCTTGATCGGCGAGGCGCGACCGCCGCTACGCAACAGAACATCCGGACAGATGCGAGTACCCAACCATGAAAATCGCCAAGATCGAGTGCTTCGTCCTCCTCGTGCCCAGCTATCGCGCCGATGCCTGCTCCTCGGCCCAGGATGATCTGGTCGTGAAGATCCATACCGACGAGGGGCTCGTCGGTATCGGCGAGACGGATACCAATCCTTGGGTCGCCCGCGCGATGATCGAGGCGCCGGGCACGCACATCATGGGCCTCGGCCTCAGCGAGATGCTGGTCGGGCAGGATCCGACCGATGTCGAAGGTCTCTGGGAGAGGATGTATTCGGGCTCGGCAATGACCGGCCGGCGCGGGCTCGGCATCTGCGCTATGGGCGCGCTGGACATGGCGCTATGGGATCTGCGTGGCAAGGCGGAGGGCAAGCCCTGCTGGCAGCTGCTCGGCGGCAGCGTCAACCCGGCGGTCACGCCCTATGCCTCGTTATTGCCGGAGGGCGACGATCTCGAAACCTATACGCGCGTGCTGGTGGAGCGCGCGATCAAGGCCAAGCAGCTGGGCTTCCGTGCCGTGAAGCTGGAGATCTGCATCAAGGGTCCTTATTCGCACAACTCCCTGCAGATCGCGGATGATCGCGAGATCGCCACGATCGTCCGCGCCTGCCGCGAGGCGATCGGGCCGGATATGACCGTGATGGTCGATGTCGCCTATTGCTGGGGCGACTGGAAGGAGGCGCTGCGCGCCGTCGAGATGTTCGCCGACCAGGACATCTATTTCATCGAGACGCCGCTTCCCTCCGACGATATCGAGGGCTATGCCAAGCTGGTCACGGCGTCTCCGGTGCGCGTGGCGGCGGGCGAGTGGCTCAACACGCGCTTCGAATTCCGCGAGCTGATGGATCGCAACGCGCTGGACGTGGTGCAGCCGGATGTCGGGCGCGTCGGCGGCCTCACGGAGGCGCGCCGGGTCGCCATGATGGCGCGCGACCGCGGCCTGGCCGTGGTCCCGCATTGCTGGAAGTCCGCGATCGGCATCGCCGCCTCCGCGCATCTGGCGGTCCTATCGCCGACCTGCACCTTCATCGAGTTCCTGCCGGCGGCGCTGTCGGATTCCGCCCTGCGCAAGGACCTGTGCAGCGTCGAGCTGCCGGTCGTCGACGGCCGCATCTCGCTGCCGACCCGGCCGGGCCTTGGGATCGAGTTGAACGAGGATGCCCTCACCCGCTACCGGGTGAAGTAGGGAGCGCACATGAAGTTTGAAACATCGGCGAGGCCCTGGCCGGGTTCAGCGACCCCACGGTCGTCCTGATCGCCGCCTTGCTCGTCATCGGCGAAAGTCTCGTGGGGACCGTCGTCGCCCGGCGGCTCGGCGACTGCAAGGCGCGGCAGATCCCCCTGGCCAACGCGCCCGGCCGAAACGTGACGGGCACGGAGCTCAGCGAGATGACCGTCGTGCTCATCGGCTGCGGCTTCATCGGCACCCGCGTCGTCAAGCTGCTGAAGACGTTCGGCTGCCGCATCCTCGTCGCCGATTCATATAAGATATTGGTCGCGGAGGACGCGCCGCCGAGGGCGTCCGCATGGCGACGCTCTCAATCCCTGCTGACGGAAGACCGGGTCATGACCAAGGAAGAGCTTCAACTGCGGCGCGGCATCGTCGAGTCCTGCCGTGCGATGAACCCCCTGGGCATCAACCAGGGCACCTCCGGCAACATCAGCGCGCGCTACCGAGACGCGATGCTGATCACGCCGTCGGGCGTGCCCTATGACGAGATGGCGCCGGGCGACATCGCCCGCATGCGGCTCGAGGGCGGGTACGGGAGCTGGACGGGGCCGATGCAGCCCTCGTCGGAATGGCGCTTTCATCTCGACATCATGCGGGCGCGGCCGGAGGTCGGCTCCGTCGTCCATACCCACAGCACCTACGCGACGACGCTCGCCATCTGCGGCCGGGAGATCCCGGCGATCCACTACATGATCGCCGCCGCCGGCGGGCCGACGATCCGCGTGGCGCCCTACGCGACCTACGGGACCAAGGAATTGTCGGAGAATGCCTTGCGCGCGCTGGAGGGGCGCACCTGCTGCCTGCTGGCAAACCACGGCATGATCGCGACGGGCGCCAACCTCAAGCGCGCGCTGTGGCTCGCCGTCGAGCTGGAGACCTTGGCCCGGCAGTACTATCTGGCGCTGCAGATCGGCGGCGCGCAGACCCTGTCGGACGCCGAGATCGGCCATGTGGTCGAGAAGTTCAAGAACTACGGTCCCCGGCCCAAGCCCGAGCCGCCGAAGCGCGCCGCTGCAGCCACAGTCCGGCGGCGCAAGACCCCTGGAACACGCAAGCGCTGATGCTGCTTTTGACTTTCTCGTTCCCGGAGTGGGAGCCACTCTACGGATGGATCCGCCGGACGACGCCGAACCGCTGCCGCGCTGCCTCGGCCTGGGCGCGCCTACCGGGCCGGCGCGCCGCGATCGTCTATCCGACGGCCGATGAGGAGTACAGCCTGCTGAACTGGAATGCGGAAACAGTACCGCAAAATCCCCCGCGGCGACCGCCGCGCGCAGCCGGCGTGATGCGCGCGAGACCGAATCTTCCGGCGAAATGTTGACCGCCCGATCGATCCCACCCATGATCGAGCATTGACGACATGCCCGCGGCAAGGCTGACGCCTCGTCCGGTCCACGCGCGCCGTCCGTTGATGCGCTCCAGCAATCGCCCGGGGGTCGCTTGATTCCGGAAGCTCTCCAGCGCCTCATCCGCGACAATCTCAAGTCCGTCTGGGCGCTTGAGCTGCTGCTCCTGATGTCGCGCGAGCGGGCACGATCCTGGAGCGCCGACGATTTGAACCGGGAACTGCGGGGCAGTCTGGGCTTGGTCGCGGATCTCCTCGCGAAATTCAAGCAAGCGGGGCTGGTGACGGAGGAGAGCGGCCAATATCGCTACAGGGCGGCGACGGCCGAACTGGAGCGTGCGGTTCACGAACTCGAGGCGGCCTATGCGGCGCGGCCGCTCGCCGTCGTCAAGGCCGTCCTGGCCGCACCGAACGAGAAGATTCAGACATTCGCCGACGCATTCAAAGTGAAGAAGGATTGAGCGATCATGCAGATATTCCCAGCGACAGTCTATCTGCTGTGCCTGGCGACCAGCCTGCTCTGCGCCGTCCTGCTGATCCGGAGCTACCGGCGAAGCCGGACGAAGCTGCTGCTGTGGAGCGCCCTCTGTTTCGTCGGGCTGGCGGCAAACAGCATATTCCTGTTCGCTGATGCCGTCCTCTTTTCCGACGTTAACCTGGTTCCGTTGCGACATCTGTCGTCACTAGCCGCGATCGCGGTCTTGCTCTACGGCTTCGTGTGGGAAGCCGAGTAGGGGAGCTGTGCGATGTTCGGATATCCAATCTTCCACTTCGTTTCGGGGGCGATCACCATGGGCTTCGTCGTCGCCGGCCTGTTCTTCCTGCGCTTCTGGAGGAGAACCGGCGACGGCCTCTTCGTGGCCTTCGCCTGCGCTTTCTGGCTGCTTGCCCTCAACCAGGGGCTGGTGGCGCTCGGCGGGATCCCGCGCGAAGAGCAGAGCTGGATCTATCTATTGCGTCTCGCTGCGTTCACGCTGATCATCATCGCGGTCGTACGCAAGAATCTGCAGGCCGGCCGCGGCCCGTGAAGGCGACGGCCCATGGCGCGCTTGCCTATTGCAGGATGGCGATGTCCTCGGGCGGTCGGGCGGACATGCCGTGCTCGGCTGAAGCCTCGACGAAGAGATGACGAAGCGTCTCCGGCTCGATCGGCTTTTCGAGCGCGGGGACGTGCGCATATCGACGGTCGATTCCATCCGCGCCGTAGCCGGTCAGAAAGAGGAACGGGATGCCGCGGCGCGTCAGCGCGTCGGCGACCGGATAGATCGGCTCACCATCCAGATTGATGTCCAGGATGGCGCCGTTGATGGAGCCCTCCTTCGCTGCGGCTAGCGCCCGCGCCACATCGGTGATCGGGCCGACGACGGTAAAGCCGAGGTCGGTCAGCACGTTGCGCATCATGATTCCGATCAGCGCCTCGTCCTCGACGAGGAGAATCTGGCGGCCCCGGATCGGGATCCGTGGGTGTGCGGTTTCGATCGGCACACTTTCCGGCTGGCCGTTGTGGGCGCGCCGGGTCGCATCGAAACTGCTCCGCGGGATCGTCAGTGAGCATTGCAGGCCATCCGTATGCCAGTCGAAGACGGCGCTCCCGCGGAGCTGGTGCTCGATGCTAGCGCTGATGACGCGGGTGCCGAAACCTTTGCGGCCGGGCACGCGCACGGGAGGGCCGCCCCTTTCGATCCAGCGCAATACCACGGCCTCCGGATCCAGCTGCCATGACAGCGCGACTGCGCCCTGCGGCACGGACAGCGCGCCGTACTTTACGGCATTGGTCACGAGCTCGTGCAGGGCGAGAGCCACGGATTGAGCCGATGCGGGATGCAACGAGACGGCCGGGCCTTCGGCCCTGATGGCTCTCGCCGGATCGGCGGCGAAGGGCGCGATCTCCTCCTTGACGATGCGGCCGAGCTCGACGCTCTGCCATCGCGTCTCCGAGAGCAGATCGTGCGCCCGCGACAGCGCGCGGATACGGCCGTCCACCGAAGCGATGAACTCCGACATCGTCTCGGCATGGCTCAGATGCAGCACCGATTGCACGACGGCGAGCAGGTTCTTGGCCCGGTGGTCGAGTTCGCGCACGAGCATGAGTTGGCGTTCCTCCGCCTCTTTGCGCGCGGTGATATCGAGGTCGACGCCGGCGAAGTGGGTCGGCCGGTCCTTGGCATCGCGGATCACTTGGCCGGCGGCCAGGGACCATCGGAACGATCCATCCGGACGGATGAACCGAAGTTCGCAGCTGCCGCCGTTCTTCTCTGCGATGCCCTGCCGTACGAGAGAGAGGAACCGCTGCCGGTCGTCGGCATGGACGTGGTCGAGCGCACCTTCGAGGGTCGCGCCGAACGACTCCGGGGAGAAGCCCATGATGCGGACCAGGCTCGACGACCACGTCACCTTGTCGGCGGCTATATCATAGTCCCACCATCCCATCTGGGCCGCGTCGAACGCCAGCCGCAGACGCTCCTCATTCTTGCGCAGTTCTGCGGTGGAGGCTTCCAGTGCCGCCGTCCGCTCGACCACGCGCTGCTCCAGTTCGCGGTTGAGGCGCTCGAGTTGCTGGGTCTTGCGATAGAGCTCGGCAAACACCTTGACCTTGGCTCGCAGGATCTCCGGAATGACAGGCACGGAGATGTAGTCCACCGCGCCGTAGCGGTAGCCCTGCAGGAAGTCGAGATCGGTGAGCAGAACGGCGGATATGAAGATGATCGCCGTCTTCTGGAAGCGCGGATGCTCGCGGATCATCCTAGCAAGCTCGAAGCCGTCCAGGTCCGGCATGAAAACGTCGACGAGGACGACCGCAACGTCGGTCCTGAGCAGATGCTGGAATGCCTCCTGGGCCGAATTGGCTTTGAGCAGCGTCTCGCCGAGCTCGCGCAGGATGGTCTCGTAGCTGAGCAGCTTGGCCGGCTGATCGTCGACCAGAAGAATGTTGACCTTTTCGTCGACGGTCATGCCGGTTCTACCGATGCAGCCACATGCGCAGCGCGGAGAGCAACTGCTCGGTGTCGACAGGCTTGGCGAGATAGTCGGAGGCGCCGGCCTCCAGGCACTTCTCGCGGTCGCCCTTCATCGCCTTGGCCGTGAGCGCGACGATCGGCAGGCGGCGGAATGCGGGCTTCTCCCGGATCGCCTGCATGGTCTGATAGCCATCCATCTCGGGCATCATGATGTCCATCAACACGATGGCCAACCCCGGCGTCGAATCGATCAGCGAGATAGCTTCGTTGCCTGTTGTAGCGGTCAGCACCTTCATGCCCCGGCGTTCCAGCACGCTGCTGAGGGCGAAAATATTGCGCGCATCGTCGTCGACCAGCAGCACGGTCCGACCGACGAGATCCTCATCCGAGCTGTGCAGCCGCTCGAGCATCTGCTGCTTCTCCGACGGGAGGTCGGAGACGACGCGATGCAGGAACAGCGCGGTTTCGTCGAGCAGCCGCTCGGGCGACTCGACGCCCTTCACGACCACGCTGCGGGCCATGGTATGCAGCCGCGCGTCCTCCTCGGCGGACAGCTCCCGGCCGGTGTACACCACCACGGGCAGGTCGGGCATGCTGTCGTCATCTCGCAGCCGCTCGAGCACGTCGAATCCCGACATGTCCGGCAGCCGCAGGTCGAGAACGACGCAGTCGCAAGACTGCCCGCGCAGAACGCCAAGGGCCTCGGCGCCGGTGGCAGCAGTCACGATGTCGATGTCGTGTTGGCCGAGCAGCTGGGTGATGCTCAGCTGTTCGGCGGCATTGTCTTCGACGATCAGCAGGCGCTTGCGGCGCGGCGCGGCATAGTCCCGGATGCGCATCAGGGCCGCATCCAGTTCCTCGGTGGTCGTCGGCTTGCTCATGAAGGAGAACGCGCCGCGCGCCAGGCCGTGCTGCCGGTCCTCGTCGAGCGTGACGATCTGCACCGGGATGTGGCGCGTCGCCGGATCCTGCTTCAACTGGCTGAGAACCGTCCATCCCAGCATGTCCGGCAGGAACACGTCGAGCGACACGGCCGCCGGCCGATACTGGCGGGCGAGGGCCAGCGCGTCGGCGCCGCGGGCGGCGACAAGCACCTTGAACCCGTTGTCGCGCGCCAGGTCGGCCATAACACGCGCATAGTGCGCATCGTCTTCGACGATCAGCAGCGCCATGTCGTCCGGCTGAAGCTCGTGCCGGTCGTCCGGAATCTGCTCGATCGGGCGCTCGGCCTGCCGAACGACCTGCAAGTCCACTACCGGGAACGCCGACATCGTAGCGCCCGACAGCGGCCGCGCGGCGAGCGAGGCGCCCATGTATCTGAGGGGCAGATAGAGGGTGAAGACGCTGCCGACGCCGGGCGTACTCCGCAGCTGGATCTCGCCGCCCAGCAGGTTGGAGAGCTCGCGGCTGATCGCCAGCCCAAGGCCGGTGCCGCCATACTTCCGGCTTGTGCTTGCGTCCGCCTGCTGGAATGCCTCGAAGATGATCTTCTGCTTCTCCAGCGGGATGCCGATACCGGTGTCGGAAACCTCGAACGCCACGACGGTGGGGGCCTGATGGAGGGTTGGGTGGTCGGCGCTCCAGCCGCTGGGGGCGGTCGAGACATTGAGCCGGACGCCACCATGTTCGGTGAACTTGAAGGCATTCGACAGAAGATTCTTCAGCACCTGCTGCAGGCGCTTCGCGTCCGTGACGATGCTGCGGCCGAGATTCGGATCGAGCTGCACGTCGAGGGAAAGTCGTCGCTGCTCGGCCTCGTGGCGGAAGGGGCGCGCGACCATGTCGAGCAGATTGGCAAAGAAGATTTCCTCCGCGTCGATGCTCACAGTGCCCGACTCGATCTTCGACAGGTCGAGGATGTCGCTGATCAGATTCAGGAGGTCGGTGCCGGCGCCGTGGATCGTACGGGCAAACTCCACTTGCTTTGGCGTCAAATTGCGCTCGGGGTTTTCGCTCAGCTGCTGGCCCAGGATGAGGATGCTGTTGAGCGGCGTGCGCAACTCGTGCGACATGTTCGCCAGGAACTCCGACTTGTACTTCGAGGTCAGCGCCAGCTCGGTGGCCTTCTCCTCCACCGCCCGGCGCGCCTGCTCGATCTCCTGGTTCTTGCGCTCCACCTCCACGTTGCGCTCGGCCAGCTGCTGCGCCTTCTGCTCAAGCTGCTCGTTGGTCTGCTGCAGCTCCTTCTGCTGGGTCTGCAGCTCGGCGGCGAGCTGCTGAGATTGCTTGAGCAGCCCCTCCGTCTGCATCGTTGCCTCGATGCTGTTGAGGACGATGCCGATGCCGGTCGTCAGCTGCTCGAGGAACGAGGTCTGCAGGGCGGTAAAGGCCGCCACCGAGGCAAGCTCGATCACCGCCTTGACCTGGCCCTCGAAGAGCACCGGCAGCACGATGATGTTCTTGGGGATGACCTTGAGCAGTCCCGAGCCGATGGGGGTGACGTTCGGCGGCATCTCCGCGATCAGCAGACGCCGCTTGTCGGCGGCGCATTGGCCGATCATGCCCTCGCCGAGGCTGATGCGCTGCGGATGCCCGTCCTGCCTGTCGTCGGCATAGGCGGAGAGCAGCTTCAGGGTCGGCGGATCGTCGGTGTCGAGCTGGTAGATGACGCCCTGCTGCGCGTCGACCAGCGGCGTCAACTCCGACAGCAGCATGCGGCCGACGGTGGCGAGGTCGCGTTGACCCTGCAGCATGTTGGTGAAGCGCGCGAGGTTGGTCTTCAGCCAGTCCTGCTCGGTGTTGCGATCGGTGGTGAGTCGCAGGTTGTCGATCATCGTGTTGATGTTGTCCTTTAGCTCGGCGACCTCGCCGCGGGCGTCCACCTGGATCGATCGGGTCAGGTCCCCCTTGGTGACGGCGGTAGCAACCTCGGCGATGTTGCGCACCTGCGTGGTGAGGTTGGCGGCGAGCAGGTTGACGTTGCCGGTGAGGTCCTTCCAGGTGCCGGCCGCGCCGGGCACGTTGGCCTGGCCGCCCAACCGGCCTTCCACGCCGACCTCGCGCGCGACTGTGGTGACCTGATCGGCGAAGATGGCCAACGTCGCCGTCATGTTGTTGATCGTTTCGGCCAGCGCCGCGACCTCACCTTTGGATTTCACCGCCAGGTTCTGCTTCAGGTCGCCGTCGGCGACGGCGGTAACCACCTTGACGATGCCGCGCACCTGCTCTGTCAGGTTGGCGGCCATGACGTTGACCGTGTCGGTGAGGTCCTTCCAGGTGCCGGCGACACCGGGCACCTGGGCCTGGCCGCCGAGCTTGCCTTCGGTACCGACCTCGCGAGCGACGCGGGTCACCTCCGAGGCGAAGGCGTTGAGCTGGTCCACCATGGTGTTGATGGTGTTCTTCAACTCGAGGATCTCGCCTTTCACGTCGACGGTGATCTTGCGCGACAGGTCGCCGCGGGCGACGGCCGTGGTCACCTCGGCGATGTTGCGCACCTGGGTGGTCAGATTCGCGGCCAGGAGGTTGACGTTGTCGGTGAGGTCCTTCCAGGTGCCGGCGACGCCCGGCACGACGGCCTGACCGCCCAGCCGACCTTCGGTGCCGACCTCGCGGGCGACGCGCGTCACCTCCGCGGCGAAGGATCGCAGCTGCTCGACCATGGTGTTGAGCGTGTCCTTGAGCAGCAGGATCTCGCCGCGCACGTCGACGGTGATCTTCTTCGACAGGTCGCCGCTGGCGATGGCGGTGGCGACCTCGGCGATGTTGCGCACCTGACCCGTGAGGTTGCTGGCCATGAAGTTCACGTTGTCGGTCAGGTCCTTCCAGGTGCCGGCGACACCCGGCACCTGCGCCTGGCCGCCGAGCTTGCCTTCGGTGCCGACTTCGCGGGCCACGCGCGTCACCTCGGAGGCGAAGGCGTTGAGCTGGTCGACCATCGTATTGATGGTGTTCTTCAGCTCGAGGATCTCGCCCCGCACATCGACAGTGATCTTGCGCGACAGGTCGCCGCGGGCGACGGCCGTAGTCACCTCGGCGATGTTGCGCACCTGTCCGGTGAGATTGCCGGCCATGGAATTGACGTTGTCGGTGAGGTCCTTCCAGGTGCCGGCGACGCCCGGCACCTGGGCCTGGCCGCCCAGCTTGCCCTCGGTGCCGACCTCGCGGGCCACGCGCGTCACCTCGCCGGCGAAGCGGTTGAGCTGATCCACCATCGTGTTCAGCGTTTCCTTCAGCTGCAGGATCTCGCCGCGTACGTCGACGGTGATCTTGCGCGACAGGTCGCCGCCGGCGATGGCGGTGGCGACCTCGGCGATGTTGCGCACCTGTCCGGTGAGGTTGCCGGCCATGGAGTTCACGCTGTCGGTGAGGTCTTTCCAGGTGCCGGCGACGCCGGGGACCTGGGCTTGGCCGCCGAGCTTGCCGTCGGTGCCGACCTCGCGGGCGACGCGCGTGACTTCCGCGGCGAAGGCGTTGAGCTGGTCGACCATCGTGTTGATGGTCTCCTTCAGCTGCAGGATCTCGCCGCTGACGTTCACCGTGATCTTCTTCGACAGGTCGCCCTGCGCCACGGCCGTCGCGACCTCGGCGATGTTGCGCACCTGTCCCGTGAGGTTGCTGGCCATGGAGTTGACGCTGTCGGTGAGGTCCTTCCAGGTGCCGGCGACGCCGCGCACGACCGCCTGTCCGCCCAGCCGGCCGTCGGTGCCGACCTCGCGGGCGACGCGCGTGACTTCGCCGGCGAAGGCGTTGAGCTGGTCGACCATCGTGTTGATGGTTTCCTTCAGCTGCAGGATCTCGCCGCGCACGTCGACCGTGATCTTCTTGGAGAGGTCGCCGTTGGCGATCGCCGTCGACACCTCGGCGATGTTGCGGACCTGCGCCGTGAGATTGCTGGCCATGGAGTTGACGCTGTCGGTCAGATCCTTCCAGGTGCCGGCGACGCCGAGCACGTTGGCCTGTCCGCCGAGCCGCCCCTCCGTGCCGACCTCGCGGGCGACGCGCGTGACTTCGCCGGCGAAGGCGTTGAGCTGGTCGACCATCGTGTTGATGGTCTCCTTCAACTGCAGGATCTCGCCGCTGACATTGACGGTGATCTTCTTGGACAGGTCACCGCCCGCGATGGCCGTGGCGACCTCGGCGATGTTGCGCACCTGGGCGGTCAGGTTGCTCGCCATGAAGTTCACGTTGTCGGTCAGGTCCTTCCAGGTGCCGGCGACACCCGGCACTTGCGCCTGGCCGCCGAGCCGGCCTTCGGTGCCGACCTCGCGGGCCACGCGGGTGACTTCCGACGCGAAGGCATTGAGCTGGTCCACCATGGTGTTGATGGTGTCCTTCAGCTCCAGGATCTCGCCGCGGACGTCGACGGTGATCTTGCGCGACAGGTCGCCGCGGGCGACCGCCGTCGTCACCTGGGCGATATTGCGCACCTGGTCGGTGAGGTTGCCGCACATGGCGTTCACCGAATCCGTCAGGTCTTTCCAGGTGCCGGCCACGCCGGGCACGATGGCTTGGCCGCCGAGCTTGCCGTCGGTGCCGACCTCGCGGGCGACGCGCGTGACCTCCGAGGCGAACGACCGCAGCTGGTCGACCATGGTGTTGATCGCTTCCTTCAGCTGCAGAATCTCGCCGCGGACGTCGACGGTGATCTTCTTCGACAGGTCGCCGTTGGCGACCGCGATAGTGACTTCGGCGATGTTGCGGACCTGCGCCGTCAGGTTACTGGCCATGGAATTGACGCTCTCGGTCAGGTCCTTCCATACGCCGGTAACCTCGCGTACCTGCGCCTGGCCGCCGAGCTTGCCGTCGGTGCCGACTTCGCGGGCAACGCGCGTCACCTCCGATGTGAAGACGCCGAGCTGCTGGATCATCCTGTTGACGATGTTGGCCGAGCGCAGAAACTCTCCTTTCAGGGGACGTCCATCCACATCGAGCCGCATGGTCTGCAGAAGGTCGCCCTGCGCGACCGCGGCGACGGCGCGGGTCACCTCGGTCGTCGGCCACAGCAAATCGTCGATGAGCATGTTGACCGAACTTTCCATCTCGCCCCAGGCGCCGCTCGACAGCCCGAACTTGACGCGCTGCCGCGTCTTGCCCTCGCGGCCGACGACCTGCCCAACCCGCTCGAGTTGCTGCGCCATCCGCTGGTTCGCGGCGACGATGTCGTTGAAGGTATCGGCAATCTTGCCGGTCAGACCGGTCTGGTCGCCGGGGAGCCGGACCGAGAAGTCGCCGACTCGCACCGCTTGAAGTGCCTGCAGCAGATCACGCAAATGCGGTACCGACGCGCTGTCGACCTCTTCGGCGTGCACCCGGTCTAGGGGGGCGCCCCCCGGGCCATTTGCAGTCAGTTCGGCAACGGCCTCACGATGTGGTGGCATCTCTTCCCCCGCGTGTATGCCGCGTATGTAACGCTGAGCTCGGTATGGATTGGGTACCGGCCAGGCGCCGCCTGTCGCACCCGTTCATCTGGATTTAATTGGGAAAATACAGAGAGTTGTGAAATTTTATCAAGAACTTGCAGCAGGTTATCGAGGCTGCTGGTGCCTGATCGCCGATGGTCGCCACGGCGCTTCGCTTCCCCGTGTGGCTGACACTGCGGTCGTGCTGACCCCTTAGGAGGGGACCTCCTCGCTCCCGGCACGTTCGCCCCGCTTGATCCCCCCGCCATGCTACCCCGAAGGCATACTCCTGCACGGTCAAAACCCTGCGCTTCGAAAAAAGTTCCAACTCGGATACAGGCCTCTGTACAGACTATGCCACTGTTGTCCTGACGGGCCTCGCCTCACCGCCGCGGACTTGCTATGGATAGGGCCGTCCACGCGTACGGGCGCGGGGAGCGAAACAACAATAGGCGAGGCCCATGCGTTATGAATCTCCGGGAACGGTCAAGGCGGCCGTGACCCTGATGTCGCAGGCACGCGGATCGGCGCGAATCCTGGCCGGCGGAACCGACCTGCTCGTGCAGATGAAGACCGATCGGATTTCGCCCGACCTGCTGGTCGACGTGAAGCGCATCCCGGGCATGCGCGACATCACCGCGAAGGGCGGTGGCTTCCGCATCGGGGCCGCCGTCTCCGGCGCCGAACTCGGCGAGCATAAGGCCCTGAAGAAGGCTTGGCCCGGCGTGGTCGAGGCCGCCAACCTCATCGGCTCGCACCAGATCCAGGGTCGCGCCACGCTCGTCGGGAATCTCTGCAACGCCTCGCCGGCCGCCGACAGCGTGCCTGCCCTGGTCGCTGCCGGGGCCGTCGCCGTGGTCGCGGGCCCCAAGGGCAAGCGCAACATCCCGGTCGAGAAGGTCGCCGCCGGTCCGGGTAAGACCTCGCTGAAGAAGGGCGAGTTGGTCGAGGCCATTCTGTTGCCGAAGCGGCCGCCCAGGTCGGGCGACGCCTATTTGAGATTCATCCCGCGCACGGAGATGGACATCGCCGTGGTCGGCGTCGGCGTGAACCTGACGCTCGATGCCAAGGGCGTCTGCACCGCCGCCCGCGTCGGGCTCGGCGCCGTGGCAGAGCGGGTGCTGCTGGTGCCGGAGGCCGCCAAGGCTCTGATCGGCACCAAGATCGATGCCGTCGCGCTCGACAAGCTGGCTGCTGCCTGCTCGGCGGCCTGCCGGCCGATCGACGACAAGCGCGGCACCAAGGAATTTCGCATCAAAGTGGCCGGCGTGCTGGCGCGCCGCGCGGCCGCCATCGCCCTGAAGCGCGCAAGGGGGAAGTAATGTCGCGGGTCCACGTCTCCACCACCGTCAACGGCGACGCCGTCGAATTTCTCTGCGAGGCCGACGAGACGCTGCTCGACGTGCTGCGCGACCGGCTCGGCCTGACCGGCGCCAAGGAAGGTTGCGGCACCGGCGATTGCGGCGCCTGCAGCGTCACCGTCGACGGCCGCCTGGTCTGCTCCTGCCTGGTGCTGGGTGCCGAGGCCGAGGGCCGTCAGATCGGCACCGTTGAGGGTCTCGCCAGCGGCGACAAGCTGCACCCCCTGCAGAAGAAGTTTCTGGAGCACGCCGCTCTGCAATGCGGTATCTGTACCCCCGGATTCCTGGTCGCCGCCAAGGCACTGCTCGACCACAACCCCAACCCGACAGAGACCGAGATCCGCTTCGGGCTGGCCGGCAATCTCTGCCGCTGCACCGGCTATGACAAGATCGTACGCGCCGTTCAGGCCGCCGCCGCTGAGATGAGAAAGGGTTGATCCATGCCGCTTGATCCCAACCTCGATCCCGCCACCCACAAGTTCGACGTCGTCGGGACGCGTCCCATCCGCCCGGACGGCATCGACAAGGTGACAGGCCGCGCCAAGTTCGGCGCCGATGCCGTGGCGCCGGGCATGCTCATTGGCAAGATCCTGCGCAGCCCGCACGCCCACGCGAAGATCAAGTCGATCGACGTGTCCAAGGCGGCCAAGCTGCCGGGCGTGAAGGCAATCGTGACGCGCGACGACTTCAAGGAACGCGAGCCCGCGCTGCGCGACGTCCTCTGGAACGTGATGGCCCGCGACAAGGTGTTCTATGACGGCCACGCCGTCGCCGCCGTCGCCGCCGCCAGCGCCTCGATCGCCCGCAAGGCGCTGAAGCTGATCAAGGTCGACTACGAGGTGCTGCCGCACGTCACCGACGTGGACGAGGCCATGAAGCCCGGCGCGCCGCTGCTGCATGACGACATGATCACGGGCGGCGTCGACCCGGCGCCCAAGAGGGCGTCCAACGTCGCCTACCGCCACGAGTTCGGCCACGGCGACGTCGAAGCCGGCTTCAGGCAGGCCGACGTCATCGTCGAGCGCCGCTTCAGGACCGAGGCGACGCACCAGGGCTATATCGAGCCGCATGCCTGCCTCGCCAATGTCGGGCCGGACGGGCAGGGCGAACTCTGGGTCTGCACCCAGGGCCACTACATGATCCGCAACGTCTCCGCGGCCCTGCTCGGCATGGACGTGGCGAAGCTGCGCGTCACGCCGTCGGAGATCGGCGGCGGCTTCGGCGGCAAGACCACCGTCTTCATCGAGCCGGTCGCCCTCGCGCTGTCGCGCAAGGCCAATCGCCCCGTGAAGCTGGTGATGACCCGCGAGGAGGTGTTCCGCGCCACCGGCCCCACCGCGGCCAGCAGCATGGACATCAAGATCGGCGCCAGGAAGGACGGCCGTATCACCGCCGGCCTCGCCGACATCCGCTTCACCGGCGGGCCGTTCGTCGGCTCGCTCGTCGATATGGGCGCCATGTCGGCGTTCGCCGCTTACGACCTCGAGAACTGCAAGGCCATTGGATACGACGTCGTCTCCAACCGGCCGAAGCTCGCCGCCTACCGCGCCCCGAGTGCGCCGATGGTGGCCTTCGGCGTCGAGAGCGTCCTCGACGAGCTCGCGAAGAAGATCGGCATGGATCCGATCGACCTGCGCCTGAAGAACGCCGCCAAGGAGGGCACGAAATCCTCCTACGGTCCCAAATACAACCGCATCGGCCTCATCGAGTGCCTGCAGGCCGCCAAGAAGCACCCGAACTACACGGCTCCGCTCGGCCCGAATCAGGGCCGCGGCATGGCCGCCGGCTTCTGGTTCAACTTCGGTGGACAGACCGCCGTGTCGCTCAACGTTCACATCGACGGCACCGTTGTGCTCACTGTCGGCACGGTCGATATCGGTGGCTCTCGCGCTTCGATGTGCCAGATCGCGGCCGAGGAGCTGGGCATCCCCTATGACCGGGTGCGCACGGTCTGCGCCGATACCAGCTCGCTTGGCTACAACGACATCACCGAAGGCAGCCGCACCACCTTCTCCACGGGTATGGCTACCATCGAGGCCGCCCGAGACTGCATCGGCAAGCTGTGCGGTCGCGCGGCGAAGATCTGGGGCATCCCGCCGGAGGCCGTGGTGTGGGAGAAGGGCTACGCCAAGCCCGCGGGCGCCAATGCCGGAACCTTCGAGCCGCTGTCCCTCGCCGACATCGCCAAGCAGGCGGCCACCACCGGCGGCCCGATCGCAGGCCACAACGAGATCAATGCCGAGGGTGCCGGCGTCAGCTTCGCCGTGCATCTCTGCGACGCCGAGATCGACAAGGAAACAGGACGCACCCTCGTCAAGCGCTACACCGTGATCCAGGATGCCGGCAAGGCGATCCACCCGAGCTATGTCGAGGGCCAGTACCAGGGCGGTGCTGCCCAGGGCATCGGCTGGGCGATCAACGAGGGCTACATCTACGGCAAGGACGGACGGCTGCAGAATCCGGGCTTCCTCGACTACCGCATCCCCGTCTGCTCCGACCTGCCTATGATCGACACGGTGATCGTCGAGGTGCCGAATCCCGGCCATCCCTACGGCGTGCGCGGGGTCGGCGAGACCTCGATCGTGCCGCCGCTGGCGGCCGTCGCCAACGCGATCTCCGCGGCGGCAGGCGTGCGGCTCACGGAGATCCCGATGTCGCCACCGGTCGTGCTGAAGGCGATGGAGAGCAACGGCAAGGGACGGTGATGGTGCGCGTCGTCCTGCCGACATCCATGAAGGCCGCTGCCGGCGGCAAGACGGTGTTCCACATAGAGGCGGCCAACATGCAGGAAGTGTTGGCCCGCCTGGGGGCCGACCATCCGAAGCTCAAGGTGATCCTGGATCGTGGCGTCTCCGTCTCCATCAACGACCTGATCTACCGCGAGCCCTCGTTCCTGCCGATTCCGCCCGACAGCGAGATCTACATCCTGCCGAAGATGGCGGGCGGGTAACCCGGGCCTGCCGGGACGTCAATTCCCGCTTGACCCGGGAACGTCTATTCGTCCTGAATTCCGCCGAGCGCGCCGAATCTCACAAGAAAGACCGCGCCGGCGACCGACGAGGGAGGAAGACAATCCATGGCCACGGTCGACGTCCGTTCGGTCGTCAAGCGCTTCGGCAGCATTCAGGTCATCCACGGCATCGACGTCACCATCGACGATCGCTCCTTTGTCGTCCTGCTGGGGCCGTCGGGCTGCGGCAAGTCGACTCTGCTGCGGATGATCGCCGGACTGGAGCAGGTTACCGAGGGCGAGATCGCCATCGGCGAGCGCGTCGTCAACGACGTGCCGCCGAAGAGCCGCGACGTCGCCATGGTGTTCCAGAACTACGCCCTCTATCCGCATATGAAGGTATTCGACAACATGGCCTTCAGCCTGAAGCTGGCCAAGGTCGACCGCGCGGAGATCGCTGCCAAGGTGCAGCGTGCGGCCGAGATCCTGAACCTGACGGATTATCTCGACCGCTATCCGCGGCAACTCTCCGGCGGCCAGCGTCAGCGTGTGGCCATGGGACGTGCCATTGTCCGCAATCCGCAGGTATTCCTGTTCGACGAGCCGCTGTCCAACCTGGATGCCCAGCTTCGTGTGCAGATGCGCACGGAGATCAAGGCCCTGCATCAGCGCCTCGGATCCACCTCGGTCTATGTCACGCACGACCAGATCGAGGCGATGACCATGGCCGACAAGATCGTGGTCATGCGCGACGGCCGCATCGAGCAGGCGGGGGCGCCGCTCGACATCTACGACCGCCCCCGTAACCTGTTCGTCGCCGGCTTCATCGGCTCGCCGGCGATGAACCTGATACCGGGCACGGTGCGCAGCGCTGACGGTCGCGCCCATGTCGAGACCGGCGACCGCGCAGTGCTGCCGCTGCCGGGGGGAGCGCCGGGTCGGGACGGGCAGGCGGTGCACTATGGCGTGCGTCCGGATCATCTCGACGTCACCGATAGCGGCTTCGACGCGGTTGTGGAGGTGGTCGAGCCGACCGGCGCCAGCACGCTGGTGTTCGCCCGCGTGGGCAACCAGAAGATCTGCGGCGCCTTTGCCGACCGCTACAACTTCCGGCCGGGGGAGCGCATCACCCTCGCGCCGCGCCTCGACTGCGTCCACCTGTTCGACGCGCAGTCCGGCATCAACCTGATGCATTGACGAGACCGGAGAAGACGGACGGCCGTCCTGAGAGGAGGATCGATGAGAGAGCTTACGAGACGCGAATCGCTGAAGATCGGTGCCGGTGTGATCGCTGGCGCCGCGGTCGGCGGAGGGCTGGGACTGCCGGCACGAGCGCAGGAACTCAACTTGAAGCCGGAGGACGGCGCCACGCTGCGCGTGCTGCGACCAGTCAAGTTCGTCGCCGGCGACGAGAAACTGTGGCTCGAGAATACGCAGAAATACACGGAACAGACCGGCGTCCAGGTGACAGTGGAGAGCCAGGGCTGGGAGGACCTGCGTCCGAAGTCCGCGGTCGCCGCCAATGTCGGCAAGGGACCCGACATCGTTTATGGCTGGTACGACGACGCCCACCAGTATCCGGAAAAGCTGCTCGATCTGACCGACCTCGGCGAGTACCTCGATCAGAAATACGGCGGTTGGTACGATGTCTGCCGCAAGTTCGGCATGCGCGACGGCAAGTGGATCTCGATTCCGCTCGGCGCTGCCGGCGCCCGTATTGTCTATCGCGCTTCCGCGCTGAAGGAAGCTGGCTTCGACGAATGGCCGGGCGATTTCGACGGCATGCTCAAGCTGACCCAGGCGCTGGCCGCCAACGGCAAGCCCGGCGGGCTGGCGCTCGGCAACGCGGTCGGCGACGCCAACACCTGGTGCCACTGGCTGGTCTGGGCCTTCGGCGGGAAGATGGTCGACGAGAACGACCAGGTCGTCATCAACAGCCCGGAGACCGTCGCCGCGCTGGAATATGCGAAGGAGTTCTACAAGACCTTCGTACCGGGCACGCTGTCCTGGCTCGACCCGTCCAACAACAAGGCGTTCCTCGACGGCCAGGTGTCCTGGACCATCAACGGCATCTCCGTCTACTACGCCGCCAAAACGTCCGAGGACCCGAAGATCAAGGCGCTAGCCGACGACATCGGCCATGCGATCCTGCCGGTCGGTCCGGTCGGCCATCCGACCGAGCTGCATCTGACCGTGCCGGCGATGATCTTCGCCTACACCCCGTATCCGAACGCGGCCAAGGATTACATCCGCTTCATGCTGGAGCGCGAGCAGTACGTGCCGTGGCAGGAGGCCTCGATCGGCTATTTCAGCCAGCCGCTGCGCGAGTATGAGAAGAGCCCGATCTGGACCTCCGATCCGAAGCACACGCCCTATCGCGACCTGATGGCCAACATGCAGTGGCCGGGCTACGCCGGATCGCTGGGCTATGCCTCAGCCGGCGTGATGGCCGACTTCGTCATGGTCAACATGGTGGCGCAGGCCGCATCGGGTGACAAATCGCCGGCGGATGCCGCTGCTGAGGCGCAAAAGCGCGCCGAACGCTACTACAAGGTGTGACGTTTCCGGGCCGCGCCCGATTTGGGACAGACCGGTCGGGCGCGGCCGCTGTTTAGGCGATGTGCGTCCTTCGACAAGCTCAGGATGAGGGGTTTTCTTTGTGCCACGAACATTGTCCTTCATCCTGAGCTTGTCGAAGGACGCACGATGGACCTGCGGCGGGTCCAGACCGCGCTTCGTATATTCCCGAGGATTCGCTCGGTCGTGAGCGTCGCGATTGCCGCGCGGAAGAAGCAGCCGCCGTTCGCCGCGCTGGCGCGGGCGCTCGACAACCGCACGGTGCTGTCGGTGCTCTTCATGCTGCCGGCGGCCTCGATTCTACTGCTGTTTTTGACCTATCCGCTGGGCCTCGGCATCTGGATGGGATTCACCGACGTTCGGATCGGCCGCCCCGGCGTCTTCATCGGCTTCGAGAACTATGTCTCGCTCTTTGACGACGACGTGTTCTGGCTGTCGGTCTTCAACACGCTCGTCTACACCATCGTCGCGACGGTCGCGAAATTCGCCCTCGGGCTGTGGCTGGCGTTGCTGCTGAACCACGCCATCCCGTTCAAGGCCTTCATCCGCGCCATCGTGCTGCTGCCCTACATCGTGCCGACCGTGCTGTCGGCTATCGCCTTCTGGTGGATCTACGACCCGCAGTTCTCGATCATCTCCTGGTCGCTGGAGCGGATGGGACTGATCGACGTCTACATCGATTTTCTCGGCACGCCCTGGAACGCGCGCTGGTCCGTCATCGTCGCCAATGTCTGGCGCGGCATTCCCTTCGTCGCCATCTGCCTGCTGGCGGGATTGCAGACCATCTCGCCGTCGATGTACGAGGCGGCCGCGCTCGACGGCGCCAACGCCTGGCAACGCTTCCGGCACGTCACCGTGCCCATGCTGATGCCGATCCTGGCGGTTGTGCTCACCTTCTCGGTCCTGTTCACCTTCACCGACTTCCAACTCATCTATGCGATCACTCGCGGCGGGCCGCTCAATGCCACCCACCTGATGGCGACCTTGGCCTTCCAGCGCGCGATTCCCGGCGGTGCGCTGGGAGAAGGCGCGGCCATCGCAACGGCGATGATCCCGTTCCTCGTCGCGGCGACGGTGTTCAGCTACTACGGCCTGCAGCGCCGCAAATGGCAGCAGGGAAGCGCCGATGACTGACAACGCCAAGCCGGCCGCCGCGGTCGCCGCCGACGCGGGCGGCATGGGCTACCTCGAGAGGCTGCCGCGGCGGGTGGTGACTGTCTATATCCCGCTCGCGCTGTTCGTCATCGTGCTGCTGTTCCCCTTCTATTGGATGGGCGTGACCACCTTCAAGCCGAACGACGAGCTCTACAATTTCTCCGACCATAACCCCTTCTGGATCACCAGCCCGACCCTCGCCAACATCAACAAGCTCTTGTTCCAGACCGACTATCCGCAGTGGCTGCTCAACACCATGACGGTGGCGATCGCCGCCACCGCCCTGTCGATCTTCGCCAGCGTTCTGGCCGCCTATGCGATCACGCGACTGCGATTCCGGGGCGCCCAGACGGTCGGCCTGCTCATCTTCCTCGCCTATCTCGTGCCGCCGAGCATCCTGTTCATCCCGCTCGCCATCATGGTCTTCGGGCTCGGCATCTACGACACCAACTGGGCGCTGATCCTCACCTATCCGACCTTCCTCATCCCCTTCTGCACATGGCTGCTGATGGGATATTTCAAGAGCATTCCGTACGAGCTTGAGGAATGCGCCCTGATCGACGGCGCGACCCGCATCCAGATCCTGTGGAAAATCGTCTTGCCGCTCGCCGTGCCCGGCCTCATCTCGGCCGGCATCTTCGCCTTCACCCTGTCCTGGAACGAGTTCATCTACGCGCTGGCGTTCATCTCCTCGACGGAGCAGAAGACGGTGCCCGTGGGTGTGCTGACCCAGCTGGTCGAAGGCGATGTCTACCATTGGGGATCGCTGATGGCGGGCGCGCTCCTCGGTTCGCTCCCCGTGGCGATCTTCTATTCCTTCTTCGTCGAGCACTACGTCGCCTCGCTGACCGGGGCGGTCAAGGAATAGGCCGGGCGGGGCAGCGCTGGCGCCCGCCGGGGCGCGGCGATAGTGTTGCGGCAAGAGCGACCATGCCCGTGAGTGGAGGCGTCCCATGACCAAGGTCCTGCACCAGCCGCTCGGCGGCAACAAGATGCCGCGTTTCGGCGGCCCGGCGACGATGATGCGGCTGCCGACATTGCCCTCGGCGGAGGGTCTGGACGTCTGCTTCGTCGGCGTGCCGCTCGACATCGGCACGTCGAACCGCGCCGGCGCCCGCTTCGGTCCGCGCCAGATCCGCGCCGAGAGCTGCCTCGTGCGCCCCTACAACATGGCCACCCGCGCGGCGCCCTTCGACAGCCTGTCGGTCGCCGACATCGGCGACGTCGCCATCAACACCTTCGACCTCAAGGCGTCGATCGGCATCATCGAAGCCGCCTATGACGAGATCCTGTCGCACGGCTGCAAGCCGATCACCCTGGGCGGCGACCATACGATCGCCATTCCCATCCTGCGGGCGATGAGGAGGATGCACGGACCCGTCGGCCTCGTTCATGTCGACGCCCATGCCGACATCAACGACACCATGTTCGGCGAGAAGATCGCGCACGGCACGCCCTTCCGCCGCGCGGTGGAGGAGGGGCTGCTCGACTGCAAGCGCGTCGTGCAGATCGGGCTGCGCGCCACCGGCTATGCCGCCGACGATTTCGACTGGCCGCGGCGCCAGGGCTTCCGCGTCGTCCAGGCTGAGGAGTGCTGGCACAAATCGTTGACTCCGCTGATGGTGGAAGTGGGGGAGCAGGTGAAGGGCGGGCCGGTCTATCTGAGCTTCGACATCGACGGCCTCGATCCGTCCTACGCGCCGGGCACGGGCACGCCGGAAATCGGCGGACTGACGACGCCGCAGGCGCTGGAGATTATCCGCGGCTGCCGCGGCCTCGATCTCGTCGGCGGTGATCTGGTCGAGGTGGCGCCGCCCTACGACCCTACCGGCAACACGGCGCTCACCGCCGCGAACCTGCTGTTCGAGATGCTGTGTGTGTTGCCCGGGGTCGCCTACCGCAACTGAGGAACCGGTCGCGCCCGGCTAGGCTTCCAGGAACGTCTTCCGGATGCCGGCGCCTACCGTGTGCTTGCGATCGACGAAGTTGCCGGGCCGGACCATGCCGCACTGTTCGGCGGGTCCTGCCTCATCGGCAGGCAGCCGGGTCGAGGCATCGACGATGCTGACCTCCGCGTTCGCGATTGCCTTGGTCGCGGCAGGCGCTAGGATTCCGTCTTCGGAAATCTGCAAAGACCTCGCATATCGGGCATGTCGAGCGGTCTCCATCACATCGTGATCGTCGGCGGCGGCGCGGGCGGCCTCGTGCTGGCGACGAAGCTCGGCCACACGCTCGGAAAACGCAGGCGGGCGCAGGTCACTCTCGTCGACAGCGCCCTCACTCATGTCTGGAAGCCGCTTCTGCACGAGGTGGCAGTCGGCACGATGGGGCCGCACAACGACGACGTGATCTATCTCGGCCATGCCAAGGCCCACCATTTCCGTTTCCAGCAGGGCCGGATGGAGGGCCTCGACCGGGCGCAGCGGCAGGTCAGGCTCGCGCCGATCCGCGACGCCGACGGCCAGGAGGTCCTCCCGGCTCGCACCGTCTCCTACGATACGCTGGTGATCGCCGTCGGCGGCGCCAGCAACGACTTCGATATTCCCGGGGTCAAGGAGCACTGCATGTTCCTCGACACCCACGAGCAGGCGGAGCGGGTGCAGCGGCGCCTGCTGAATGCCTGCCTGCGGGCTCAGCTCCGGGATGAGCAGGCGGACCGCAAGCTCCGCATCGCCATCGTCGGCGGCGGTGCCACCGGCGTGGAGCTGGCGGCGGAGCTGCACAAGGCGATGCGTCAGCTCATCGCCTATGGCCTCGACCGCATCGATCCCGGGCGGGATGTCGAGGTGAGCCTGATCGAGGCCGCGCCTGCCGTGCTGCCGGCCCTGCCGCCGCGCCTGTCCGAGGCGACGGACCGCGAGCTGCGCCGCCTGGGCATCCAGGTCTTCACCGGCGAGCAGGTGGTGGAGGTGACGGAGGAGGGGATCGCCACCCGCAGCGGCCGGTTCCTGCCGGCGGAGATCAAGGTATGGTCCGCCGGCATCAAGGCGCCGGAGTTCCTCAGCCGGCTCGACGGCCTGGAAACCAATCGTCTCAACCAGCTCGTCGTCGACCAGACTCTCAAGGTCACGCGCGACGACAACATCTTCGCGCTCGGCGACTGCGCGAGCTGCCCGCAACCCGGCAGCGACCATCCGGTTCCGCCGCGCGCGCAGGCCGCCTACCAGCAGGCGATGCTGCTGGCGGCGTCGCTGCGCGGCCGTCTGCGGGACCGCCCGCTGAAGACCTTTGTCTATCGGGACTACGGCTCGCTGATCTCGCTCAGCTACAGCAGCGTCGGCAACATCATGGGAAATCTGCTCGGCAGCGTCATGCTCGAAGGCGCCATCGCGCGGCTCGCCTACCTGATGCTCTACAAGAAGCATCAGCTGGCGCTGCACGGCCTCATCTGGGTCGGCCTGATGACGCTGGTCAACCTGATCCGGCGGCGGACGGAGCCGCGGCTCAAGCTCCATTGACCATGGGGTCAGCCGGCGGGCGGAAGCGCCGCGATGCGCGCGCGCAGGTTGTCGTGCGCGGGCGTGCCGGGCGGCAGCTGCGGCAGCAGGCGCTCCCACAGCTCTGCCGCGGCCCGGCTGTTGCCGGCGTCGGCTTCCGCCAGCCCCACAAGCCAGAGCGCTGTGGGATCGGAGCCGTCGGAGTCGAGTCGCGTCCGCAGCGCATCCACCGATTGCTGCGGCAGTGCCGCCGGGCCGGACGCCAGGAGCGTCGCTTGCGCATAGTCTCCCAGCAGCGCCATGTCGGTCGGGGCCAGGGCGAGGGCGCGGCTGTAGGCCTGCTTGGCGCGCGCGGCATCTTCGAGGACCAAATAGGAGCGGCCGAGCCGCTTCCAGCCCTCGAGGTCGTCCGGGTTCGCTTCGAGGCGTTTGGCCAAACCGGCGACCATATCTTGGATCATCTTCTGTTGGTCCTCGGGACTCATCGATTGCGCCGCAGCGATGTCTTCGTCGCTCGGGCCCGACGCCTGACGGATCGGCGCCCGGCTTGTCGCCGGAATCGATCCCGGATCGATGCCGGAATCGGCGGCGACGTTCCGGATCATCTCGCGCACCGTCGGTACCCACGGCGCGTCGGGCGGCGAGTCGATCTCGAGCGAACGCCACATCGCGATCGCCTCCCGCGCCTGCCCGGCCTGCGCCTTGGCGAGAGCGAGATAGAACCGGGCCTGCGGCTCGCTCGGGTCCGCTTCGAGGACCTGCGCGAAGAGGGCCTGCGCCGCCGGCGTGACGTGCGCTCCGGCGGCGGCCACCAGTGCCGCGCCGTAATCGCCGGCATAAGTCACGCTCCGGCCCGACAACTCGTACGCCCGCTCGTAGGCCGCGGCCGCGTCTGCATCCCGCTGCAGCGCGCTGTAGGAGCGGGCGAGGAGGGCCCAGCCCTCGAGATTGTCCGGCTCCTGCTTGAGGCGTTCGGCCAGCTTCTCGACCAGCACCGTCATCTCGCGGGCGCGTTCTTCGGCCTGGACCCGCGCCGCCGCGCGGGCCGGATCGAAGGGGGGGCTGGGTTCGCCGGGCGAGCCGACCGACAGATACACGGCGAGTGCGCCGATCGGCACGATGGCGGCGACCAGCAGCAGAGCGACGGCTTGCGGCAGACGGTGTGGCGCTGCGCGTTCGTTCTCCGCCGGATCGACGGAGTCCGCGGCGGCGAGGATCTTCCGCTGGATCTCGACCTCCGCCAGCCTGGCCTCCACCGGCAGGATGCGCCCGGAATCCACCTCGCGCTGCAGTTCGGCCAGTTGGTCGCGATAGATCGCGATCTCGTGGCTCGGCCGCGGCAGTCCTCCTCGGTGACGGCGGAACAGCGGCGCTGTCAGTGCGACGAGCACTCCGACGGTGATGACGCCAAGGATCAGCCAGATCGTCATGGCTCCCGATCGGCCTTCAGCAGTTCGTCGACGCGGGCCCGCTCCTCGGCGCTCAGCGGCGGCGACTGTGGTGCGCCGCGCCGATGCCGCCGCAGGTAGGCAGCGAGGATGGCGGCGGCGATCGCCAACAGGACGACCGGCGCCGCCCACAGCGGATAAGTCGCCGGCTTCAGGGGCGGGCGCAGCAGCACGAAGTCGCCGTAGCGATCGACGATGAACTGCACGACCTGCTCGTCGCTGTCGCCCCCTGCCAAGCGTTCCCGCACGAGCAGCCGCAGATCGCGCGCCAGCTCAGCCTGCGATTCGTCGATGGACTCGTTCTGGCAGACGAGGCAGCGCAGGCCGCGACTGATCTCGCGAGCCCGGGCTTCGAGCGCAGGGTCGGCCAGCATCTCGTTCGGCTCGACGGCGTTGCCCACTCCCGCTCCGATGGAGAGCACGGCGGCAGCCAGCGTCAACCACAGTGACGCCAGCGCTGAGTGAACCCGGGCTCCGCGTCGCCTCACGATCGGCGGCTCGGCTAGACGGTCGTCCCGACTGCCGCGGGCCCGGCACGCGGCGAACGCCGTCCGGGAACGCCGACGCGGTAGCGACGGTCGGCGAGCGAAATCAATCCGCCGATCACCATCACGATGGCGCCCGCCCACAGCCAGGGCACGAGAGGATTGTGGTAGATCCGCACCGCGCGCGCACCGTCGCCCTGGTCGTCGCCGAGAACCAGATACAAGTCGCCGAATCCCGTCGTTCGGATTGCTGCTTCGGTCGTGGTCTGCTGCTGCACCGGATAGAAACGCTTCTCCGGGTACATCCAGGCGATCTCACGGCCATTGCGGCGGATCGCGAACCTGCCGCGCTCGGCCGCGTAGTTGGGCCCTTCGATCTTGTCGACGCCGTCGAACAGGACGCTATAGCTGCTGATCGTCGCCGTGTCGCCCGGCCGCATGACCCGGATATCCTCGGTTCGCCAGGTCGTCGACGCCACGATTCCGGCGACGACGATGCCGAGCCCGCCATGGGCCAGCGTCATCCCCAATGTTGCGCGCGGAACGCCGCGAAGCCGGCTCCAGCTGGCAGTCACGGGAACCCGGAACAGTCTGATCCGGTCGGCCAACTCGACCGCCGCGCCGACCACGAGCCAGACTGCCAGCCCGAGGCCCAGCATCGCCAGCACGGGACCGCCACGCATCGCATAGAGCAGCGCTACGACGAGGCTGGCGGCGGCCAGGGCGGCGACCCAGATGCGTTGCAGAGCGCCGACCAGATCCGCGCGCTTCCAGGCGAGCAGCGGCCCCAGCGGCAGCACGCAGAGAAGCGGAGTCATGAGGA
The DNA here is from genome assembly GCA_050180895.1 of Dongiaceae bacterium. Classification (GTDB taxonomy): domain Bacteria; phylum Pseudomonadota; class Alphaproteobacteria; order Dongiales; family Dongiaceae; genus JBGPEQ01. The sequence goes on along the minus strand of JBFXDS010000004.1, from coordinate 283,344 downwards.
TGCCGAAGACCAGATCGAAGAATGGCGCGCCGACGGTGACGGCATAGCCGAAGGCGGAGGCGAAGAGGGGGAAGAGCGTGCCGACGAGCACGACGCCGGCGGCCACGGAAAGGAACAGGTTGTTGAGCAGGAGGCCGCCCTCGCGGCTGATCGGGGCGAACAGCCCGCTGTCCGTCAGGGACGGCGCGCGCAACGCGAACAAGGCGAGCGAGCCGCCGATCGCGACCGCCAGCAGGAGGAGGATGAAGACGCCGCGCTCGGGATCGACGGCAAAGGCGTGGACCGAGGTCAGCACGCCCGAGCGGACCAGGAACGTGCCGACGAGACTGAGGGAGAAGGTGATGATCGCCAGCAGGATGGTCCAGGTCTTCAGCGCATCGCGCTTCTCCACGACGATGGCCGAATGCAGGAGCGCCGTGCCGGCAAGCCAGGGCATGAACGACGCGTTCTCGACCGGATCCCAGAACCACCAGCCGCCCCATCCGAGCTCGTAGTAGGCCCACCAGCTGCCCATGGCGATCCCGAGGGTGAGGGCGCACCAGGCGAGCAGCGTCCATGGCCTGACCCAGCGCGCCCATGCCGGGTCGACACGTCCTTCGATGAGGGCGGCGACGGCAAAGGAGAAGGCGATGGAGAAACCGACATAGCCGAGATAGAGGAACGGCGGATGGAAGGCGAGACCGGGATCCTGCAGCAGCGGATTGAGATCGCGGCCGTCGGCGGGTGGCGGGACAATCCGCAGAAACGGGTTCGAGGTGGCGACGATGAAGACCAGGAACCCGAAGGCGATCATGGCCTGGACCGACAGCACGCGCGCCTGCAGTCCTGCCGGCAGGTTGCCGCCAAAGGTCGCGACCAGTGCGCCGAAAAGGGCCAGAATCAGGACCCACAGCACCATTGAGCCCTCGTGGTTGCCCCACACGCCGGTGATCTTGTAGAGCAGCGGCTTCAACGAATGGGAGTTCTGCAGGACGACGATGACCGAGAAGTCGGAGACGACGAATGCCTGCACGAGTGCGAGGAAAGCGGCCAGCACCAGCAGGAACTGGATTTGGGCTGCCGGTCGCGCCAACGTCGTCCAGGAGACGATGCCGCGCTGCGCCCCCCACATCGGGAATACGGCCTGAACCAAGGCGACGAAGCAGGCCAGGACGAGCGCGAAATGTCCGATCTCGACGATCATGAGTCGATTGCAGGTGGCATCATCTGCTTTGCCACCGTTTCGTGCCGGCGCGGGTGGGGCGCACATCCGCTACCGACCCGCCCCTTGCCGCGATCAGCCCGTATTCCGGATCCGACGCTGTGTAGGGAGACAATGTCATCTGTCTCACGGAGAGTGCCGTTCCTGGTCTTGCGGGCGGCGTAACCATAACCACATAGCCCGCCCGTCTGCACATGACAACCTGCTGATGCACGGGTGGCTGGAACGGTGGCCATCGGGTTTCCATCCTTGGCGAGATCGGGCAAGCTTCGGTCGGGAACAGACCTTCGTCCGCATGAACGACAGTACATTGGCGACTCTGGATCGGTTTCGGCTCGATGGCCGGCAGGCGATCGTCACCGGCGCCGCCCATGGAATCGGTCTCGCGACGGCAAGGGCGTTGGCCGCGGCCGGTGCCGGCGTGTGTCTCACCGATATCGATGCGGCTGCCGTTGCGTCGGCGGCAGCCGGACTCGCCCGAGCCGGTCTCCCCGTCATGTCCAAGCCTCTCGATGTCACCGACGTGCCGGCGGTCGGCCGCGCCGTCGACGAGGTTGCCGCTTCCGCCGGCCGGCTCGACATCCTCGTGAACAATGCGGGGATCGCGGCGCGATCGCCGTCGGTGACCTATGAGGCGGCGGTGTGGGACCGCATCATCGCCGTCAACCTCACCGGTTGCTTCCTGATGGCGCAGGCGGCCGCCCGCGCGATGCTGCCGCGGCAATCCGGCTGCATCGTCAACGTCGCCTCGATCATGGGGCTGGTCGGCAACGGCCTCTATCCGAATCCGGCCTATCACGCCACCAAGGGAGCGCTCGTCAATCTGACGCGGGCGCTGGCGATCGAATGGGCGCCGCAGCGGTTGCGCGTCAATGCGGTTGCGCCCGGGTTCGTTGAGACTCCGTTAACCGTCGGGCTGCTTGCGGATCACGCGATGAGGGCCGAGATCGTTGCCCGCACGCCACTGGGACGGCTGGCAACGCCGGACGATGTGGCCGCCGCCATCCTGTTCCTTGTCTCTGACGCAGCCGCGATGGTGACCGGGCATGTGCTCGCCGTCGATGGCGGCTGGCTCGCTCAGTAGGCGAACCCTCCCTCACGGGTGACCGCGTGCAGATGCCGGCAGCGTCTGCAGCGATCCGATTGCGCAGTTAACGGTTCGTAAAGGGAAGAGGTGCCGGCATTCGTGTCAAATTGCCGCACCCCTTTGGCTGACATACGCAGCGCCTTCGCATCCAGTTTTACCCAGTTTTAGCAGTTCTTCCCCAGAATTTGCATCTTGACAGATAGAAACTGACTCGGCGGGCACGGCTCATCCGCACCGGCGTCCACCAACGACCCGAACATCCATAAGTGCAGGATTCATATTCATCGTGACCCCGGACGGAACGCTGATCGCCGAGATCGAACAGACCCCCGCAAGATCGGAAGATGAGGGTCGGATCCAGTACCACCTGAACGATAACCCACAGATCGCGGCGCTGCCCGAGGCGATGACGCCTGTTCTCGTCGGGGCGCCAGCCGCGGGTGAGCGGATCGAGGTCGATCTTGATGCGGTGCCGGAGATAAGGCTCGCCGTCAGCCTCGCCGGCGCACAGGTCGAGGTCAGCGGCGGCAAGATCATCGTCACCCTGGCGGATGGCGGTGTCATCGTTCTCGAGGGCGAGGTCGTCCAGCAGTTCTTGGCCGGCGGCGACGCCGGAATCGAGGATTTCCTCGCCTCGGCCGCCGGGCGCGATGCCGTGGCGGAGATGTCGTCACCGACCTGGGCGGACGATCAGAACGGCTCCGGTTTCCGTCCCAGCGGCGTCGTCGCCGCCGAGTTCATGACTTCGTTCGACGCGGCCGGAGCGCTCGCCGGGACCGAGCTCGGCTACGGGTCGCCGCATCGCGGCGGCGTCATGCGCGACGGCGGCGAGGTCGTTGGAACGACTACGCCGCGGAACAACCCGCCGATGGCCGACCCCGATACCACACTCGATGTGGCCGAGGATTCCGGCAACACGTCCCTCAGCATCAATCCGCCGGTGGATGCCGACGGCGATGCGCTCAGCATTACCGTCACGGACGTTCCCGATGCGGCAATCGGGACGGTGTACCTGGCCGACGGGACCACGCCCGCTATCAGCGGGATGACGCTGACGCCGACCGAGCTAAGCGGCCTCGTGTTCCGCCCGGCGGCCGACGCCAACGGCGCTGCCGGGAGCTTCAGCTACACCGTCGACGACGGTCATGGGGGCGGCGACAGCCAGACGGTCACGCTCAACGTCACCCCGATCAATGATATGCCGGCCGCTGCCGCAGACGCGGTGACCGCCGATGAAGACACGGCCCTGACCATCCCTGTCGCCACGCTGCTCGGCAACGACACGGACGTGGACGGCGATGCGCTGACCATCACCTCGGTGCAGGGAGCGATGAACGGCACGGTGCAGCTCATCGGCGGCAACGTGGTGTTCACGCCAGCGGCCGACTACAGCGGCCCGGCCAGCTTCACCTACACCGCCTCCGACGGCAACGGCGGCACCTCCATCGCCACGGTCAACGTCACCGTCAATCCGGTGAACGACGCACCGGTCGCCAATGCCGATGCCGCCTCGACCAATGAGGACACGGCCTTGACCATCCCTGTCGCGACCCTCCTGGGCAACGACACGGACGTGGACGGCGACACCCTCACCATCGCGTCGGTGCAGGCCGCGGTGAACGGCACGGCGCAGCTGGTCGGCGGCAACGTCCTGTTTACGCCGGTCGCGGACTACAACGGCCCGGCCAGCTTCACTTATACCGTCTCCGACGGCAACGGCGGCACCTCCATCGCCACGGTCAACGTCACCGTCAATCCAGTGAACGACGCGCCGGTGGTCAATGCCGATGCCGTCTCGACCAACGAGGATACGGCGCTGACCATCCCCGTGGCGACGCTGCTGGGCAACGACACGGATGTCGACGGCGATACCCTCACGATCACGTCGGTGCAGGGTGCCGTGAACGGCACGGTGCAGCTGGTCGGCGGCAACGTCCTGTTCACCCCAGCGGCCGACTACACCGGCCCGGCCAGCTTCACCTACACCGCCTCTGACGGCAACGGCGGCACATCTACCGCGACGGTCAACGTCACGGTCAACCCGGTCAACGACGCGCCGGTCGCTGCGGCCGATGCCGTCTCGACCAACGAAGACACGGCCCTGACGATCCCGGTGGCGACGCTGCTCGGCAACGACACGGACGTGGACGGCGACACGCTGACCATCACCTCGGTGCAGGGTGCCGTGAACGGCATGGTGCAGCTGGTCGGCGGCAACGTCCTGTTCACCCCAGCGGCCGACTACAGCGGCCCGGCCAGCTTCACCTACACGGTCTCCGACGGCAACGGCGGCACATCCACCGCCACGGTCAACGTCACCGTCAGCCCGGTCAACGACGCGCCGGTCGCCAATGCCGATGCCGTCTCGACCAATGAGGACACGGCCCTGACGATCCCGGTCGCCGCGCTGCTCGGCAACGACACGGACGTGGACGGCGACAGCCTGACGATCGCCTCGGTGCAAGGCGCCGTGAACGGCACGGTGCAACTCATCGGCGGCAACGTGGTGTTCACCCCAGCGCCCGACTACAACGGCCCGGCCAGCTTCACCTACACCGTCTCCGACGGCAACGGCGGCACGTCGACCGCCACGGTCGACGTCACCGTCAGCCCGGTCAACGACGCGCCGGTCGCCAATGCCGATGCCGTCTCGACGGCTGAAGATACGGCCCTGACGATCCCGGTCACCACGCTGCTCGGCAACGACACGGATGTCGATGGCGACGCGCTGAGCATCGTCTCTGTCCAGGGCGCCGTCAACGGCACCGTGCAGCTGATCGGCGGCAACGTCCTGTTTACGCCGGCCGCCGACTACAGCGGCCCGGCCAGCTTCACCTACACCGTCTCCGACGGCAATGGCGGCACCTCGACCGCCATGGTCAACGTGACCGTCAATCCGGTCAACGACGCCCCGGTCGCCAATGCCGACGCCGTCTCGACCAACGAGGACACGGCCCTCACGATCCCGGTCGCGACGCTGCTCGGCAACGATACGGACGTGGACGGCGATGCGCTGACCATCACCTCTGTCCAGGGCGCCGTCAACGGCACGGTGCAGCTGGTCGGCGGCAACGTCCTGTTCAGCCCGGCGGCCGACTACGATGGCCCGGCCAGCTTCACCTACACCGTCTCCGACGGCAACGGCGGCACATCCACCGCCACTGTCAGCGTCACCGTCAATCCAGTGAACGACGCGCCGGTGGCCAATGCCGATACCGTCTCGACCAACGAGGATACGGCGCTGACCATCCCCGTGGCGACGCTGGAGGCGAACGACGGCGATGTCGACGGCGACACCCTGACCATCACCTCGGTCCAGGGTGCCGTGAACGGCACCGTGCAGCTGGTCGGCGGCAACGTGGTGTTCACCCCGGCGACCGACTACAGCGGCCCGGCCAGCTTCACCTACACGGTAAGCGACGGCAACGGCGGCAGCTCCACGGCGACGGTCAACGTCACCGTCAACCCGGTCAACGACGCCCCGGTGGCCAACGCCGACGCCGTCTCGACCGCCGAAGACACCGCCCTGACCATCCCGGTGGCCACGCTGCTCGGCAACGACACGGATGTCGATGGCGACAGCCTGACGATCGCCTCGGTGCAGGGCGCGGTGAACGGCACGGTGCAGCTGGTGGGCGGCAACGTGGTGTTCACCCCGGCGGTCGACTACGCTGGCCTCGCCAGCTTCACCTACACCGTCTCCGACGGCAACGGCGGCAGCTCGACGGCGACGGTCAACATCATCGTCAACCCCGTCAACGACGCGCCGGTTGCGGCCGCAGACGTGGTGGCCACCAACGAGGACACCGCCCTCGCGATCCCGGTCGCCACGCTGCTCGGCAACGACACGGATGTCGATGGCGACAGCCTGACGATCGCCTCGGTGCAGGGCGCGGTGAACGGCACGGTGCAGCTGGTCGGCGGCAACGTCGTGTTCACGCCGACGGCCGACTACAGCGGCCCGGCCAGCTTCACCTACACCGTCTCTGACGGCAACGGCGGCAGCTCGACCGCCACGGTCAACGTCACGGTCAACCCGGTCAACGACGCCCCGGTCGCCGCTGCCGACGCCGTCTCGACCGCCGAAGACACGGCGCTGACCATCCCGGTGGCCACGCTGCTCGGCAACGATACGGACGTGGACGGCGACAGCCTGACGATTACCTCGGTCCAGGGCGCTGTGAACGGCACGGTGCAACTCATCGGCGGCAACGTGGTGTTCACCCCGGCGGCCGACTATAACGGCCCGGCCAGCTTCACCTACACCGTCTCCGATGGCAACGGCGGCAGCTCGACCGCCACGGTCAACGTCACGGTCAACCCGGTCAACGACGCCCCGGTCGCCGCTGCCGACGCCGTCTCGACCGCCGAAGACACGGCGCTGACCATCCCGCTGGCCACCCTGCTCGGCAACGACACGGATGTGGACGGCGACAACCTGACGATCGCCTCGGTGCAAGGCGCCGTGAACGGCACGGTGCAGCTCATCGGCGGCAACGTGGTGTTCACCCCGGCGGCCGACTACAACGGCCCGGCCAGCTTCACCTACACCGTCTCTGACGGCAACGGCGGCAGCTCGACCGCCACGGTCAACGTCACGGTCAACCCGGTCAACGACGCCCCGGTCGCCGCTGCCGACGCCGTCTCGACCAACGAGGACGTCGCCCTCACGATCCCCGTGGCCACGCTGCTCGGCAACGACACGGATGTCGATGGCGACAGCCTGACGATCGCGTCGGTCCAGGGCGCGGTGAACGGCACGGTGCAGCTGGTCGGTAGCAACGTCCTGTTCACCCCGGCCGCCGACTACGCCGGCCCGGCCAGCTTCACCTACACCATCTCCGACGGCAACGGCGGCGCCTCCACCACCACAGTCAACGTCACCGTCAATCCGGTCAACGACGCCCCGGTCGCCAACGTCGACGCCGTCTCGACCAACGAAGACACGGCCCTCGCGATCCCGGTGGCGACGCTGCTCGGCAACGACACGGATGTGGACGGCGATACGCTGAGCATCGTCTCGGTGCAGGACGCGGTGAACGGCACTGTGCAGCTGGTGGGCGGCAACGTCCTGTTCACCCCGGCCGCCGACTACGCCGGCCCGGCCAGCTTCACCTACACCGTCTCCGACGGCAACGGCGGCACGTCGACCGCCACGGTCGGCGTCACCGTCAATCCGGTCAACGACGCACCGGTGGCCAATACCGATGCCGTCTCGACCAACGAGGATACGGCGCTGACCATCCCCGTGGCGACGCTGGAGGCGAACGACGGCGATGTCGACGGCGACATCCTGACCATCACCTCGGTGCAGGGAGCGGTGAACGGCACGGTGCAGTTGGTCGGCGGCAACGTCGTGTTCACGCCGGTCGCGGACTACAATGGCCCGGCGAGCTTCACCTACACGGTGTCCGACGGCAACGGCGGCACGTCGACCGCCACGGTCAACGTCACCGTCAACCCGATCAACGACGCACCGGTCGCCAACGCCGACGCCGTCTCGACCAACGAAGACACGGCGCTGACCATCCCCGCCGCGACCCTCCTCGGCAACGACACGGACGTGGACGGCGATGCGCTGACCATCACCTCGGTCCAGGGCGCCATCAACGGCATGGTGCAGCTCGTCGGCGGCAACGTCGTGTTCACGCCGGCGGCCGACTACAGCGGCCCGGCCAGCTTCACCTATACCGCCTCCGACGGCAACGGCGGCACCTCCATCGCCACGGTCAACGTCACCGTCAATCCGGTCAACGACGCCCCGGTCGCCAATGTCGACGCCGTCTCGACCAACGAGGACACGGCCCTCACGATCCCGGTCGCGACGCTGCTCGACAACGACACGGACGTGGACGGCGATGTGCTGACCATCACCTCGGTCCAGGGCGCCGTCAACGGCACGGTGCAGCTGGTCGGCGGCAACGTCCTGTTCACCCCAGCGGCCGACTACAACGGCCCGGCCAGCTTCACCTACACGATGAGCGACGGCAACAGCGGCACCTCCACCGCGATCGTCAACGTTACCGTCAGCCCGGTGAACGACGCGCCGGTCGCGGCTGCCGACGCCGTCTCGACCAGCGAGGACACGGCGCTGATCATCCCTGTCGCGAGCCTCCTGGGCAACGACACGGACGTGGACGGCGACACCCTGACCATCACCTCGGTCCAGGGTGCCGTGAACGGCGCGGTGCAGCTGGTCGGCGGCAACGTGGTGTTCACGCCGGCCGGCGACTACAGCGGCCCGGCCAGCTTCACCTACACCGTCTCTGACGGCAACGGCGGCAGCTCGACCGCCACGGTCAACGTCACGGTCAACCCGGTCAACGATGCCCCGGTCGCCAATGCCGATGCCGTCTCGACCAACGAAGACACGGCGCTGACTATCCCCGCCGCGACCCTCCTCAGCAACGACACGGACGTGGACGGCGATGCGCTGACCATCACCTCGGTCCAGGGCGCCGTCAACGGCACGGTGCAGCTGGTGGGCGGCAACGTGGTGTTCACACCGGCGACCGACTACAGCGGCCCGGCCAGCTTCACCTACACGGTAAGCGACGGCAACGGCGGCAGCTCCACGGCGACGGTCAACGTCACCGTCAACCCCGTCAACGACGCGCCGGTTGCGGCCGCAGACGTGGTGGCCACCAACGAGGACACCGCCCTCGCGATCCCGGTCGCCACGCTGCTCGGCAACGACACGGATGTCGATGGCGACAGCCTGACGATCGCCTCGGTGCAGGGCGCGGTGAACGGCACGGTGCAGCTGGTCGGCGGCAACGTGGTGTTCACACCAGCGGCCGACTATAACGGCCCGGCCAGCTTCACCTACACCGTCTCCGATGGCAACGGCGGCACCTCGACCGCCACGGTCAACGTCACGGTCAACCCAGTGAATGATGCTCCGGTGGCCGCTGCCGACGCCGTCTCGACCGCCGAAGACACCGCCCTGACCATCCCGGTCGCCGCGCTGCTCGGCAACGACACGGACGTGGACGGCGACACGCTGACCATCACCTCCGTCCAGGGCGTCGTGAACGGCACGGTGCAGCTGGTCGGCGGCAACGTCCTGTTCACCCCGGCCGCCGACTACGCCGGCCCGGCGAGCTTCACCTATACCGTCTCCGACGGCAACGGCGGCACGTCGACCGCCACGGTCGGCGTCACCGTCAATCCGGTCAACGACGCACCGGTCGCTGCGGCCGATGCCGTCTCGACCAACGAAGACACGGCCCTGACCATCCCTGTCGCGACCCTCGTCGGCAACGACACGGACGTGGATGGCGATGCGCTGACCATCACCTCGGTCCAGGGCGCCATCAACGGCACGGTGCAGCTCGTCGGCGGCAACGTCGTGTTCACGCCGGCGGCCGACTACAGCGGCCCGGCCAGCTTCACCTATACCGCCTCCGACGGCAACGGCGGCACCTCCATCGCCACGGTCAACGTCACCGTCAATCCGGTCAACGACGCCCCGGTCGCGGCTGCCGACGCCGTCTCGACCAACGAGGACACGGCCCTCACGATCCCGGTCGCGACGCTGCTCGACAACGACACGGACGTGGACGGCGATGCGCTGACCATCACCTCGGTCCAGGGCGCCGTCAACGGCACGGTGCAGCTGGTCGGCGGCAACGTTGTGTTCACCCCGGCCGCCGACTACGCCGGCCCGGCGAGCTTCACCTACACCGTCTCCGACGGCAGCGGCGGCGCCTCCACCACCACAGTCAACGTCACGGTCAACCCGATCAACGACGCACCGGTCGCCAACGCCGACGCCGTCTCGACCAACGAAGATGTCGTCCTCACAATCCCCGTGGCGACGCTGCTGGGCAACGACACGGATGTCGACGGCGATACCCTCACGATCACCTCGGTGCAGGGAGCGGTGAACGGCACCGTGCAGCTGGTGGGCGGCAACGTCCTGTTCACCCCGGCGGCCGACTACAGCGGCCCGGCCAGCTTCACCTACACCGTCTCCGACGGCAACGGCGGCACCTCCATCGCCACGGTCAACGTCACCGTCAATCCGGTGAACGACGCGCCAGTCGCCAACGCGGATATCGTCTCGACCAACGAAGACACGGCCCTGACCATCCCTGTCGCGACCCTTCTCGGCAACGACACGGACGTGGACGGCGACACGCTGACCATCACCTCGGTGCAGGGAGCGGTGAACGGCACCGTGCAGCTGATCGGCGGCAACGTGATGTTCACGCCGGCCGGCGACTACGCCGGCCCGGCCAGCTTCACCTACACGGTCTCCGACGGCAACGGTGGCAGCTCGACTGCGACGGTGAACGTCACCGTCAACCCGGTCAACGACGCACCGGTGGCCAATACCGATGCCGTCTCGACCAACGAAGACACGGCCCTGACGATCCCGGTCGCCACTCTGCTCGGCAACGACACGGACGTGGATGGCGACACGCTGACCATCACCTCGGTGCAGGACGCGGTGAACGGCACGGTGCAGCTGGTGGGCGGCAACGTCGTGTTCAGCCCGGCGGCCGACTACAATGGCCCAGCCAGCTTCACCTACACCATCTCCGACGGCAACGGCGGCACGTCGACCGCGGCGGTCGACGTCACGATCAACCCGGTCAACGACGCCCCGGTCGCCAACGCGGATACCGTCTCGACCAACGAAGACACGGCCCTGACCATCCCTGTCGCGACCCTCGTCGGCAACGACACGGACGTGGACGGCGATGCGCTGACCATCACCTCGGTCCAGGGCGCCATCAACGGCACGGTGCAGCTCGTCGGCGGCAACGTCCTGTTCACGCCGGCGGCCGACTACAATGGCCCGGCCAGCTTCACCTACACCATCTCCGACGGCAACGGCGGCACCTCGACCGCCACGGTCAACGTCACCGTCAATCCGGTGAACGACGCGCCGGTCGCCGCTGCCGACGCCGTCTCGACCAACGAAGACACGGCCCTGACGATCCCGGTCGCCACGCTGCTCGGCAACGACACGGACGTGGATGGCGACATGCTGAGCATCACCTCGGTCCAGGGTGCCGTGAACGGCACGGTGCAGCTGGTCGGCGGCAGCGTCCTGTTCACGCCAGCGGCCGACTACAGCGGCCCGGCCAGCTTCACCTACACCGTCTCCGACGGCAACGGCGGCACCTCCATCGCCACGGTCAACGTCACCGTCAATCCGGTGAACGACGCACCGGTCGCCAATGCCGACGCCGTCTCGACCAACGAAGACACGGCGCTGACCATCCCCGCCGTGACCCTCCTCGGGAACGACACGGACATCGACGGCGACAGCCTGACCATCACCTCCGTCCAGGGCGCGGTGAACGGCACGGTATCGCTGGTCGGCGGCAATGTCCTGTTCACCCCGGCGGCCGACTACAGCGGTCCGGCCAGCTTCACCTACACAGTCTCCGACGGCAACGGCGGCACCTCCACCGCGACGGTCAACGTCACCGTCAATCCGGTCAACGACGCGCCGGTGGCCAATGCCGACGCCGTCTCGACCAACGAGGATACGGCCCTGACCATCCCTGTCGCGACCCTCCTGGGTAACGACACGGACGTAGATGGCGACACCCTGACCATCACCTCGGTCCAGGGTGCCGTGAACGGCACCGTGCAGCTGGTCGGCGGCAACGTGGTGTTCACCCCGGCCGCCGACTACGCTGGCCCGGCCAGCTTCACCTACACCGTCTTAGACGGCAACGGCGGCACCTCCATCGCCACGGTCAACGTCACCGTCAATCCGGTGAACGACGCGCCGGTCGCCAACGCCGACGCCGTCTCGACCAACGAAGACACAACGCTGACCATCCCCGCCGCGACCCTCCTCGGCAACGACACGGACATGGACGGCGATACGCTGAGCATCGTCTCGGTCCAGAGCGCGGTGAACGGCACGGTGCAGCTGGTCGGCGGCAACGTGGTGTTCACCCCGGCGGCCGACTACAGCGGCCCGGCCAGCTTCACCTACACAGTCTCCGACGGCAACGGCGGCACCTCCACCGCGACGGTCAACGTCACCGTCAACCCGGTCAACGATGCCCCGCAGATCGTGGTTGCGGTCGCCGACGATGGCGCGGCGGACAGCGCGGCCTTCACCCTCGATGTCTCCGGCAACTTCGCGGACGTCGACGGTGACGTGTTGGCCTATTCGGCCACCGGCCTGCCGACCGGCCTTTCCATCGATCCCGTGACGGGCGTCATTTCCGGCACGCTCCACCATTCCGCGTCGCAGGGCGGGCCCGGGTCAAACGGCATCTACCTGGTGACCGTCACGGCCGCCGACGGCAATGGCGGGACGACGTCCGACACCTTCAATCTGAATGTCACGAATCCGGCGCCGGTCCTGGTCGCACAGGCGGATCCGGTCGTCTATGTCGACCAGAACGGCAATGGCAGCTACGACGCCGGCGAAGGCAGTCCGACCATCGTCAACGGCAGCATGAATTCGGGGGACGGTTCCGGCAACACGACGCATACGCGCAATTTCGAGATCCCCGCCGGCGTCGACCCGGCCGACACCACCATCCATATCGTGCTGGCGACCCTCGACAACAGCATCGGCATCGCCGTGAACGGACAGGATCTTTTCAATCCCGGCATCCTCGAGTTCGAGACGGGTGGCGCGTACACGCCGGCAACCGACTCTTTTGCCCGCTTCCTCGACGGCGCCGCGATCTCGGCGCATTGGGAGCCGAACGTCAACGGTCTGCCGCGCATCGTGATCGACATCACGGAGAACGGCATCTTCATCTACGGCACGCGGGACGTGAACTCCACGGCGCTCGAGCCAATGCAGCTCACGGCGGGTTCGATCAACCTGCCAAATCTCGTGAACGGCCAGAATGCGGTCGTCATCGTCAACGACGACGACGTCGGCATCGACGGCATCGACGGCATCGTCACGATCCAGACGGGCGCGACGCGCGACCGCGCGTTCCTCGAGGGCGATAGCGTCTCGATCAACGCGGCGCCGGCATTCAGCGATCCTGACGGCGACACGTTGACCTATTCCGCGGCCGGCCTGCCGACAGGCCTGTCGATCAATGCGGCGACGGGCCTCATCTCCGGCTCGCTCTCGGCCACGGCGGCGACGGGCGGCCCGGGCGGCGGCAACGTCTATACGGTCACGGTCACGGCCAGCGACGGCGAGGGCGGAGCCGTCTCCGCCAATTTCACCATTACTGCCATCGAGATCGACAATTCGCCCATCGTAGAGAACGAGAGCTGGGCGGTGTCGACCGGAACCTCCATTGCGGTCGACGCGGGCACCCTGCTGGAGAACGACAGCGATCCGGAGGGCGGGACCCTCGGCGTAACCGGCGTGAGCGGGGCCGCCGGCGGTTCCGTCAATCTCTCAGGCTCGACCGTGACCTACACCGCCAACGGCACCGCCGGCGCGGGAAGCTTTGCCTACACGGTCGCCGACGCCGGCGGCGCCGCCGCCACGGGGACCGTCTCCGTCACCAAGCTGCAGGTCTCGAGCGGCGCCAACGCCATCGATATCTCCGCCCTTGGCGTCAGCCGCTCCCTGATCGACGCGGGCAGCGGCAACGACACGGTGATCGGCGGCTCCGGCCGCGATACGCTCATCGGCGGCAACGGCTCCGACCAGCTCTTCGGCGGCGCCGGCGACGATTCGCTCGGCGGCGGCAGCAGCAACGATACGCTGAACGGCGGCGACGGCAACGATACGCTCGACGGCGGCTCGGGCAACGACAGCATGATCGGCGGCGCCGGCGACGACCTCTACATTGTCAACAGCGCGTCCGACGTGATCGTCGAGAACGTCAACGAGGGCCTCGACACCGTCCAGGGTTCTGTCAGTTACACGCTGGCGAACAATGTCGAGAACCTGATCCTGACCGGCAGCAGCAACATCAGCGGCACCGGTAATGCCCTCGACAACGTCATCGTCGGCAACAGCGGCAACAATACCCTCACCGGCGGCTCTGGAAACGACACGCTGGACGGCGGCGCCGGCACCGACAATCTCAGCGGCGGCGACGGCGATGATTCGCTGATCGGCGGAAGCAGCAATGACACCCTGAACGGCGGCAACGGAAACGACACGCTCGACGGCGGCTCGGGCAACGACGGCATGACCGGCGGCGCCGGCGACGACGTCTATATCGTCGACAGTTCCTCCGACGTCGTCGTCGAAAGTGCCAACCAGGGCAGCGACACGGTGTACAGTTCGGTCACCTACACCTTGGCGAACAATGTCGAGACCCTGATCCTGACCGGCTCCGGCAACATCGGCGGCACCGGCAACAGCCTCGCCAACCTCATCGTCGGCAACAGCGGCAACAATTCGCTCAGCGGCGGCGGCGGCACGGACACCATCATCGGCGGCGCCGGCAACGATACGATCAACGCCAACAACGGCGACATCCGGATCGCCTACCTTGCCATGGCCGACGTGCTCGATACGGCCGCGAACGGCACGGACACCATCAATAACTTCGATGCCAACGCCAGCGGCGGCCAGGACGTCATCGATCTGACGGCCCTGTTCGACAGCCTCGGCCCCGCGTTCGACACCAGCGCGGAGCGTCAGGCGGCGGTGCAGTGGAGCTTCTCGAGCGGATCCAGCACGACGGCCACGCTGCAGCTCAATCTCGACGGCGCCGCCGGCTTCGAGTACACGCTGGCCACGGTCAATCTCGTCAGCAGCACCGCCTCCAACCTCGACAAATCGGCGGATATCGTCCTCGGCGGCGTCTAAGACCCCGACGGCGGCTTGACGCGGTTGATCTGCGCCAGCGCGTCCACCAGGCGCGGGATGTAGTTCTCGCCGAAGCCGTGCATGTCGGCCAGCGCGTAGAGCTGATGCACGGCCTCGCCGATGAAGTGCGCCACCGGCGTCGCCTCCGCCAGATGCGTGTAGTAGCGCATGTCCTTGGTGGCGTTGCTGATGGCGAACTTGGCCATGCCGTCGTCGCCCTCGAGGTAGTATTTCGCGAAGCGCCGGAGCATCACGCTGTCGGCGCCGCCCGAGGTCGCGATCTCCGTGAATGCCTTGAGGTCGACGCCTGATTTCATCGCCGCGACGATCGCCTCGGCGACAGAAGCGGCGGTGGCCAGCGCCAGGAAATTATGGATCAGCTTCAGCTTGTGCGCGGCGCCGAGCGGCCCGGCATGCACGATGATCTCGGCGAAGGTCTTCAGCACCGGCTGAATCTCCGCGAGCGTCGCGGCGTCGCCTCCGGTCATGACCCCGAGCCGGCCTTCCTCGGCCTCCTTCGGCGTCCGCACCAGCGGCGTGTCGACCATGCGGCCGCCGCGCGCCTGGATCGCCTCGGCCACCTTCAGGGTGGAGGTCGGCTCCGCCGTCGAGCTGTCGGCGACGATCTTGCCCTGGGACATGCCCTCCAGCAGGCCGTCTTTGCCGAAGACGATGCTCTCGACCTGGGGCGAACCGGTGACGCACAGGAAGACGATATCCGATTGCCGGGCGAGATCGGCCGCCGACGCCGCCTCGCGCGCCCCGCGGCCGATCAGATCCTCGACCGGCTTCCGGTTGCGATGGCCGAGGACCGTGAGGGGGTAGCCCTTCTCGACGATGTTCTTCGCCATACCGTGGCCCATCAGCCCGACGCCGATGAAGCCGATCCGTGTCTTTGCCGTCACTGTGCTCTCTCCCGTCTCAATGGCGAACGCCGCCGCAGTTTGAACCGCATCGAAGCTTTGCGCAAAAGCGTTTCGCCGACGGCATCGCCATATCGCGCGCCCTGAGTCATGGAAAGCCAATCCGGTGGCCGCATGGCAGCGAGGCTCCCGCCATCGGCAGCAGGGCTGCGCCCGATCCTTGGCATGGAAATTGATTGATCTTATGCGCGACGGTCGCTCGCAAGGGCAAGATCCCGCCCGGGCGCCGGCTGATCGTCGCGCAGAGCATGCAGATTGGGAAGCTCGGAAGAGAATGCCGACGAAGGCAGCAACAAAAAGGGCCAGCGTTGACCGACGCACCCGACCGGCATCGACGGAAGAAATCCGCGCGCCGCAAGACAATGCGCCGCAGCTGAAACGGGTACTGCGCCATGCGGATAGGCCGGCGCGTCCGCCTGTCTATTCGGCGCCACCAGTCATCCTATGGGATGATCTGACTGGTTCGGGAGACGCTGCCGATAGGACGGGTTGACGCGACCGCGATACCGACAGTGACGGAACCGCCGACAAGTGTTGTAGACCTGTACAGTCGGCAGTCTCGCCCGCAACCCTTTGACGATTCTTCGAAAGCTCTCGACCGGCGGGGCGACGGTCCGCGCGTCGTGTACGCTATCTTTACATGAGTGAATCCAGGCGCGTTCCAGGATTCATGATGATAGAAAAGATAAGATAATTCAATGATATGCGGCAAGATTCTCAAGCGCTTGCATCGAAGTGCGAAGGACGCGATGGCCCGGAACATGTAAGGCCGCCGAGTCCGATGAACGCCCGACCGCCACACAAGCGCCTCCCGGATATCTGGAATTTGCTAATATTGATAGGTGTTATTGCTCTGAACGTTCTTGGCACGATCTCTGCATTCGCATTCAGATAAAACTCGCAGAATCCGCGGACGTTAAGGGACCAGGCGCGACGAGTGCCCGATTGCTTGGCTCTCCGCTATCGAACCGTGGGTGGGTACGGCCGCCGCTGAAGGGCTCGACGCGAGCTCCTCGGCGGCGGACGTGTGAAAAAGCATCGACCGGCGAATTCCGCCGGGCCCTTATCGTTGCCGACGATATCCTCGCCGCCGAGACGCATCTGATCGTTAAGATCGACGCGTGGCCGATGGCGCATCGAGACCTGAGCAAATCCTTATCGCCTTCGGCTGCTCGTTGGCATAACATGCGCCTGTTTTGCGGAAACGCCGGAATTCAGAAGAAGCAATGCGATATGACCGATCCCATCGACCGTGACGACGGTCCTTCAATCGACTCGGCATTGCGTCTCGACGACGATTTCGGGTCGGCGGGAATGCATGTGAAGCTCAGCATCGATGACGTGCTCAGCTTCACCGACGACTCGCGAACTCTCTACGTGTTCGGTGGCCCCGGCGATTCGGTCGACGCCGGGGGCGGTTGGACGGCGCTTGGCCAGGAGACCGTCGATGGCGCGGTGTTCAACATCTACACTCGGGATTCGGCCGTTCTGAAGGTGGATTGCGATATCGACCAGAGCCTGATCGGTCTAGTGTAGTCGGGGGCTGGACGTCGGGGGCGTTGCCGTCAGGACCTATCCAGTTGCACAGCAGCAACATGGGTTAACATACCTGCGTTGCGCGGTCGGCAGTGTCGGCGGCGAGGCGCGGTTAATGTATCGGTAACCACGGGCTGTCAGTCAGCATTAACGGAATTCAGGTATCGTTGACTCGATCCGGCGACGAGCGGAGAAGCGTCAACAGCCCGCCTCGGGAGGATGATGACCCAGTCTGGGAATCAGGACGGCGCACCGCCCCTGCCGATCAGCCAGCCCTACGCCGTCGTCTCGGTTCACTTCGACAAATCGAAGGATCCTGCGGCACTCCGGCGCGCGCTCGAAGCCAGTCACATCCGCCTCGCCGCCTGCGATTCCGTGGAGGAGGCGCGTCCGCAGATCGATCGCCTGCATCCCATCGCCGGCCTCCTCTATTTCGGCGCCGCCATCGATGCGGCGGGCATGCGCGGTGCGGCTGCGCTGATGGAGCATGCGCCGCGGCTGCGCCTGATTGCATTGATCGAGCCGGCGTTGGCGCGCTCTCCAGAGCTTGCTACCCTGGTGGCGAAGGGACTGCTTCACGATTTTCACAGCCTGCCGGTCTGCCGTGATCGGCTGATGTTCAGCCTCGGCCATATCGCCGGCCTGGTGGCGCTCGAGAACAGCGATCTGCGCGCGGCCAGCATGCTGGCTGCCGACGATCGGGGAGATGCCCATATCGTCGGCGCGAGCGGGTCGCTGGCCCGCGTCTTTCAGCAAATCCGCAAGTTCGCCGAAGTCGATGCGCCCGTGCTGATCACCGGCGAGACCGGCACCGGCAAGGAGCTGGTGGCGCGCGCCATGCATGACCGCTCGCTCTTTCGCAAGGGACCGTTCGTCTCCATCAACTGCGCGGGCTTGCCGGTCAGCATCATCGAATCGGAGCTGTTCGGTTACGAACGCGGCGCCTTCACCGGCGCCATCAAGCAGAAGATCGGCCGTATCGAAGCGGCGCGGGGCGGCACCCTATTTCTCGACGAGATCGGCGATCTGCCGGTCGAAATGCAGGGCCATCTCCTGCGCTTCCTGCAGGAGAAGACCATCGAGCGGCTCGGCGGCACCAAGTCGATCACCGTCGATACCCGTGTCATCGCGGCCACCAACGTCAGCCTGGAGGCGGCGATCAAGGACGGCCGGTTCCGCGAGGATCTCTACTATCGGCTCAACGCCCTGACGATCGATATGCCGCCGCTGCGCGAGCGGGGGGACGATGTGCAGCTGCTGGCCACCTATCTGCTGCGCAAGTTCTCCTCTGAGCTGAAGCTGCCCAAGCTGGGGTTTCACGACAGCGCGCTCGAGAAGATGCAGCGCTACCGCTGGCCCGGCAACGTGCGCGAGCTCATCAGCACGATCCGGCGCGCCGTTGTCATGGCCGAAGGCCGCTGGCTCGTGGCGCAGGACATTACGTTCTCGGAATCGGCCGAGGGCGACCGCATCGCGCTGCCCGATCTGGCTACCGCGCGCCAGGAACTTGAGGGCAAGCTCATGCGCGACGCATTGCGCGTCAACAGCGGCAACATCAAACGGGCCGCCCGCGAGCTCGGCGTTTCCCGCGTCACCTTCTACCGACTGATGGGAAAATACGGCATCCAGCCGGCCACAGCCGTGCGGCAGCATATGGCGCCGCCGCGTCCGCCGATTCCGCGTCCTGCTCACCGCAAATCCAAGGTCGGCGGCCTCGTCCGCCGGAGAAGCCGTCGCGACGGCGAGGACGATACGGAGCAGGCGGGCGAGGGATTGCCCTGACGCGTCGACCGCGTTGCGAAACCTGGTGGCCGAGCATCGGCGTTTCCTGCATGTAGCCCCGGCTTTCGGTGCATGACCGGGGGCGACTTTCCCCGCCTATGATGGCGCCCGTGTCCGTTCCGGAGAGCCAAATCGCTGCTCCCTCCCGGCAGCAGCCCGACCTCGCCGCCTGGATCATCGTCGGCGTCTGCTTCCTCGCCCTGGCGGTATCTTTCTCCGCGCGCTCCTCCGTCAGCCAGATCATGGACGCCCTGGAGAAGGAACTCGGCTGGAGTCGCACGACGACCGCCGGAGCGATCTCGTTGGCGCAGCTGGTCATGGCGATCGCCTCGCCGATCGTCGGCAACATGGTCGACCGCTTCGGCCCGCGCCTGCTGCTCTCCGCCGGGCTGGCGGCGGTCGGCGGCGGCATTCTGCTGGCGGCGGGCGCGCAGAATGTCTGGCAATTCTATCTCGCCTACAGCGTCGTCGCCGGCATCGGCTTCGGCACGGCGGCGACGCACGTCGTCTCGACCGTCGTTAGCCTCACCTTCAGCCAAAGGCGCGGTCTGGCCGTCGGCATCGCCACGGCCGGCGCCACGGCGGGACAGTTCATCGTCATTCCGATCCTCGCCCGCGTGCTCGAGCACACCGATTGGCGCACGAGCTATGTCGCCTTCGGCATCGCCATCATCGCCTTCGTTCCGGTGATCCTGACGGCGATCCGGCCGGTGCGCGCTGTGGTGGGATCGCCGCGCCGCGCGGCGACGGTCGATCCGTTCGCGGACCGGCTTGGCTTCCTCCTCCGTTCGCCGACATTTCATCTCCTGTTCTGGAGCTACTTCATCTGCGGCATCACGACCTCCGGCGTCATCGAAGGCCATCTGATCCCATATTCCGTGTTTTGCGGCTTCTCCGTACCGCAGAGCAGCGATGCCTTCGGCCTGCTCATGGTCTTCAATCTCGGCGGCATGGTGCTTGCCGGCTGGCTCAGCGATCGCGTGAACCGGCCGCTGCTGCTGGGCGCCATCTACATCGTCCGTGGCCTGTCTTTCATCGTGTTGATGATTCTGGTGGAGACCCCGAGCTACGAGTTGCTCGTCGCCTTCGCCGTGATCTTCGGCGTTTTCGACTACTCGACCGTGCCGGTGACGGCCAGCCTGGCTGCCAGCCATCTCGGTCTCAAGATCATGGGCCTCAGCATGGGGCTGCTGACGGCGGGACACGCCCTGGGCGCGGCGGTCGGCGTGCAGATGGCGGGCGTGCTGTTCGACCTGTTTGCCACCTATCGGTGGACGTGGCTCGTGGCCCTGGTCACGGCGCTCCTGGCCGGCCTGCTCTGCTTCCTCATCCGTGAGAACCGAGACCGCGGCAGGTTGGTCGCCGTCCCCGCTTAGACGCCGGTCAATAGGTCAATAGCGCGCCGGGCTGAAGCCTGCGACGTCGATATCCGGCGCCCGGCCCTGGATCAGATCGGCGACGATGCGGCCGGAGCCACAGGCCATGGTCCAGCCCATATGTCCATGACCGGTGTTGAGCCAGAGATTTCCATAGCGGGTGCCGCCGATGATCGGCGGGCCGTCCGGCGTCATTGGCCGAAGGCACGCCCAGAAGCTCGGCCGGTCGAAGGCGCCGGCGTTGGGGAACAGCTCGCGCGCCACGCGCAGCATGACCGAAAAGTCCCTCGCCTCGTAGTCGGTATCGTAGCCGGCGAAATCCGCGGTGGCCGTCAGGCGCAGCCGGTCGCCCATGCGGCAGAAGGCAACGAGATACTGCTCGTCGACGCCCCCGATCATCGGCGCGCCATCGAAGCCTTCGGCCGGTATCGTCACCGAGTAGCCCTTGATCGGATAGACCGGAAGCTTGATCGGCAATCTCCGCGCGGCCAGCGGGCTGTAGCTGCCGAGCGCCAGCACATAGTGGTCGCCGGCGATGCGGCCCCTGTCGGTGACCACAGCCTCGATCCGATCGCCGCTCGCGGCAAGGCCGCCGATATTGGTGCCGAACTGGAAGGCGACGCCGCGCGCGGCGGCCATCGCCGCCAGCTTTTCCGTGAAGGCGAAGGCGTCGCCGCTCTCGTCCTTGGGAGCGTAGACCGCGCCCGCGAGCTTGCCCTTGAAATGGGCAAGGGCAGGCTCCAGCGCAGCGATGCCGTCCGGGTCAAGTTCCTTGAGATCGACGCCGTGGTCGTTGAGCAATTGCATGTTCGCGAGTCCGGTGCGGAGATGTTCCTTGTCCCGGTACAGATAGAGCGCACCCTTCGTCGTCTCGTCATAGGTGATGCCCGTTTCCTTGCGCAGGGCGATCAGCGCCTCGCGGCTGTAGCTGCACAGCTTCACCTTCACGACCGTGTTGGCGCGGTTGCGCTCGGTAGTGCAGTTTGCCAGGAAGCGCAGGCTCCAGGCCCACATGTGCGGGTCGGCCTTCAGGCGGAAGCGCAACGCCGTATCGCGGCTGACCAGCGACTTCAGTAGAGTCAGCGGCGCCCGCGGGCTTGCCCAGGCATAGGCATGGCCGGGGGCGATCAGGCCGGCGTTGGCAAAGCTGGTCTCTCGCCCGACGCCGTCGCGCCGGTCGATGACGGTCACGTCGTGGCCCGCCGCCGCCAGATACCAGGCGGTCGTCACGCCGATGACGCCGCCGCCCATGACAATGACCTTCATGTCTCCCCTCGGTCGCCGCTGTCGCGCTTCGCCCCGCATCCGAGGCGGAGGCATTTTCTCCCCGTGTTTCAGTAATATGCTAGCGACTTCATCTATGGTCTGGTAGGGCGACGGAGACTCTATGGCCTCCGCCTCCCCGCGGTCACCGCAAGGTGCCCGTGGAACCCGGAAGGAAGTTTGCAATATTGGGGCGCCGTATGGGAGGTCCAGCGCAACTGCAGGGTTGACCGCGAGGCAGGCGCGCCTAGATGAGGTGATCAGCCCTCGTCGAGGGCGGGGTCGGCGAGCTGCGACGGGAGGCGGGACGGATGAGCGACACCACCCAGGGGACCGAGAGTCCGCAATCTTCGCCGCCGGCTCCTGCAGCGCCTCCGCCGGGCCGGAAATCCCGCGCACCCTGGCTCTTCGGCGTCGGAATCCTCGTCGCAAGCGCAGCGGCGGGATTTTATTGGTACCAGACCATGGTCCCACAAGCGGACGCCTTGGCGGCGAATGTATCGATTCCGCCGCCGGCCGTCACGGTCGCCGCGCCGCTGTACCAGGAAATCGTCGAGTGGGACGAATTCACCGGCCAGTTCGCGGCGGTCGAGTATGTCGAGCTGCGCGCCCGCGTCAGCGGTTACCTCCAGTCGATCCATTTCGAGGATGGCCAGATCGTCAACAAGGGCGATCTGCTGTTTGTCATCGATCCGCGTCCCTACGAGATCGCCCTCGCCTCGGCCAGGGCGCAGCTGGACGAAGCGAGCGCGCGCCTGGATCTGGCCAACCGCCAGCTGACCCGGGCAGGCAGGCTGCGAAAGGAGGATTTCGTAGCCGCGAGCACATATGACGAGCGCGCGCAGGAGGCGGCCAGCAGCACCGCGGCGGTGGAGGCGGCCAGAGCCGCGATCAGACAGGCCGAACTCGACCTCGAGTTCACGCGAATCACGGCACCTATCAGCGGCCGCATCGGCCAGCACCGGGTGAGCGTCGGGAATTTGATCGCGGACGGTGGCGGCAATCAGGCCACGCTGCTGGCGACCATCGTGTCGCTCGATCCGATCTATTTCAACTTCGACTTGAGCGAGGCCGATTTTCTCGCTTATCAGCGCGCCGCCGCGAGCGGCAGGCTGAGGTCGACGCGGGAAGGCGGTGCCGAAGTATTCGCTCATCTTCCTGACGAAGAGCGGTGGACGATCAAGGGGCGGCTCGATTTCGTGGACAACCAGGTCGACCGCGCCACCGGCACGATCCGCGCGCGCGCCGAGTTCCCCAATCCCGACCTGCTGATCACGCCGGGCCAGTTCGGGCGTATCCGCATTCCTGGTTCCGAGCCGTACAAGGCGATCATGATCCCCGACAGCGCGCTCGTCACCGACCAGTCGAACAGGCTGGTGATGACGGTGACCGACGACGGCACCGTCGTGCCGAAGCAGGTGCGCCCAGGCCCCGGCTACGATCCGCTCGGCCTGCGGATCATCCGCGAAGGCCTCGAGCCGACGGACCGGATCATCATCAACGGCCTGCTGCGGGCACGGCCCGGGGCCAAGGTGGCGCCCGAGCCGGGCAAGATCGAGTCCGGCGTCCTGCAGCGGCCGCAGTAGACCGGCCCAGTAGACCCCGGCCATTTAGACCACGGGCCCACGGACATGCGTCTGTCGCACTTCTTCATCGACCGGCCGATCTTCGCGACCGTCGTGTCGGTCTTCATCACCCTGATCGGCGGCGTGGCCTATTTCACGCTGCCGGTGGCGCAGTACCCGGAGATCGCGCCGCCGACCGTCGTCGTCAATGCGACCTACCCGGGCGCCTCGGCCGAGGTCGTCAGCAACACCGTGGCGACGCCGCTCGAGCAGGAGATCAATGGCGTCGAGGACATGCTCTACATGGTCTCGCAGGCGACCGGCGACGGCAACTTGTCGATCACCGTGACCTTTGCGCTGGGCACCGATCTCGATACCGCGCAGGTGCTGGTTCAGAACCGTGTCGCCGTGGCCGAGCCGCGGCTGCCCGAGGAGGTCCGGCGCCTCGGCGTGACCGTGCGCAAGAACTCGCCGGACCTGATGATGGTCATCCACCTCAGTTCGCCCGACGAGTCGCGCGATCAGCTCTACATCTCGAACTACGCGACCCTGCAGGTGAAGGACGTGCTGGCGCGCCTCGACGGCGTCGGCGATGTGCGAGTCTTCGGCGCGCGGGACTATTCGATGCGCATCTGGCTCGACCCGGAAAAGACGGCGGCGCGCAACCTCACGGCCGGCGAGGTGGTGGCGGCGCTGCAGTCCCAGAACGTGCAGGTGGCGGCCGGCGTGCTCAACCAGCCGCCGGTGCCGCAGCCCGGCGCCTTTCAGCTCAATATCGAGACGCTCGGCCGGCTCGTCGACACGCGCCAGTTTTCCAACATCGTCGTCAAGACGGAGCCGGACGGGCGGGTGACGCGCGTCCGCGACATCGGTCGCGTGGAGCTCGCGGCACAGGACTACAACGTCAACAGCTATCTCGACGAACGGCAGGCCGTGGCGCTGGGCATCTTCCAGCGCCCCGGCTCCAATGCGCTAGCGACGGCGGAGCTCCTCCAGACGACCATGGCGGAGCTGTCGCGGTCCTTCCCGCCCGGTCTGCGCTACGACATCGTCTACAACCCGACCGAGTTCATCGCCCAGTCGGTGGAGGAGGTGATCAAGACGATCTTCGAGGCCACCCTCCTCGTGGTGATCGTCGTGGTCCTGTTCCTGCAGACCTGGCGCGCCTCGATCATCCCGATCATCGCCATCCCGGTATCGCTGATCGGCACCTTCGCGGTGCTGGCCGCCTTCGGCTACTCCCTCAACAACCTGTCGCTGTTCGGTCTCGTGCTGGCGATCGGCATCGTCGTCGACGATGCCATCGTGGTCGTGGAGAACGTCGAGCGCAACCTGCGCGAAGGCCTGAGTCCGCGCGACGCCGCGCACGAGACCATGGACGAGGTCGGCAACGCCCTCATCGGCATCGCGCTCGTGCTCTCCGCCGTCTTCATCCCGGCGGCCTTCATTCCCGGCATTTCCGGCGAGTTCTTCCGGCAGTTCGCCGTGACGATTACGGCGGCGACGATCATCTCCCTCATCACATCGCTGACCCTCAGTCCCGCGCTTTGCGCGCTCTTGTTCAAGAAGCACGAGGCGGAGGAGAAGCGGCCGTTCCTGCTGCTGCGGCCCGTCCATGCCTTCTTCCGCGGCTTCAACCGCGGCTTCGAGGGGCTGGCGCGGGGCTATGCCGGGCTGACGCGTCGGCTGGTGCGTATGGCGGCCATCGTGCTGGTCGTCTATGCCGGCCTCATCGGGCTGACCGTCTGGGAGTTCGGTCGCGCGCCGACCGGCTTCATCCCGCAGCAGGACCAGGGCTATCTGATCACGGTGGTGCAGCTGCCGCCGGGCGCGTCGCTGGCGCGCACCGACGAGGTCGTGCGCCGCGCGGCCCAGATCATCCTGGAGACCGACGGCGTCTCCCACGCCGTCCCGTTCGCCGGGTTCGACGGCGCCACTTTCACCAACGCGCCCAACGCCGCCGCCATCTTCTCGCCGATGAAGCCGTTTGCCGAGCGCGCGGCGCAAGGCCTGAGCGCCGACCGCATCCTCGCCGATCTGACGGCGCGGCTCGGGTCGATCCAGGACGCCTTCATCATCACCATTCCGCCGCCGCCGGTGCGCGGCATCGGCAATTCCGGCGGCTTCAAGATGATGGTGCAGGATCAGCGCGGCCGCGGGCTGCCGGCGCTCGAGGAAGCAACCCAGGATCTGCTGGCCGCGGCCAGCCAGACCCCTGGTCTTACTGGCCTGTTCTCGCTGTTCAACACGCGCACGCCGAAGATCTATGCCGACATCGACCGCGTGCGGGCGGAGATGCTGGGCGTCCCGGCCGACCGCGTGTTCGAGACGCTCGAAGTCTATGTCGGATCAGCATTCGTCAATGAATTCAATCTTCTGGGGCGAACATTTCGCGTGACAGCACAGGCCGACGGCCACTTCCGCCAGGACATCCGCGACATCGCCAACCTGAAGACCCGCAACGATGGCGGCGAGATGGTGCCGATCGGCTCCGTCGCCAGCTTCCGCGACATGACCGGCCCCTACCGGGTCAGCCGCTACAATCTCTATCCGGCCGCCGAGCTGCAGGGCAACGCCCTGCCCGGTTACTCGACCGGCTATGCCCTGGCCGAGATGGAGCGGCTCGCGGCCGAACGGCTGCCCGATGGGTTCGGCTTCCAATGGACCGAGCTCGCCTATCAGGAGAAGCTCGCCGGCGGCTCCGGCCTGTTCGTCTTCGCGGCGTCCGTCGTCTTCGTGTTCCTGGTGCTGGCCGCCCTCTACGAGAGCTGGGCGCTGCCGCTGGCCGTCATCCTGATCGTGCCGATGTGTCTGCTCGCCGCCGTCAGCGGGCTGACTTGGCGGGGGATGGACGTGAACATCCTGGCCCAGGTCGGATTCGTCGTGCTCATCGGGCTGGCGGCGAAGAACGCGATCCTGATCGTCGAGTTCGCCAAGCAGGGCGAGGACCACGGCCGGAGCCGCTTCGATGCGGCGGTGCAGGCGGCGCGGACCCGGCTGCGGCCGATCCTGATGACCTCCTTCGCCTTCATTCTCGGCGTGCTGCCACTGGTCATCGCGACGGGCGCCGGCGCCGAGATGCGGCAATCGTTGGGCACCGCGGTGTTCTTCGGCATGATCGGCGTGACGCTCTTCGGGCTCGTCCTCACGCCCGTCTTCTATGTCGTGACGCGCTGGGCCTCGGCGCGGCGGGTCGGCACCGCTGCAGCGGACAGGAAGCCGCCGCCGGCCGAGTAGCCGGCACGGCCTGACCGGAGTAGCCGGGCGGACGGCGCAAGCTGCCCGCTGGCATTGGCGATTTCGGCCTTGACGACGCTGCAAATGATAATGATTATCAATTGCAGCGTTAAGCCGGTATCCCCGCCGCGCGGCCGGGATCGGCGAGCAAGGCGAAAGGAGGCCCGACGTGGCGCTCAGCGAGCTCGAAGACGACTTCTCCGGCATGAGATCCGCCCTCGATCTGTCGCTGCCCGAGCAGATCGTCGTCTGGAGCCTGCGCCGCTACCGCGCGGGCGAGGGCAGGCTGGAGCTGCTGGCCGCGACCTACCGCCACGTCTTCGGCCTGGCCGAGGTCGAGGCGGCGCTGTCGGCCTTCGGCCAGCTTATCGGGACGATCGAGCGGCATTGCCGCCGGCAGACGCCGCCGGCCCGCATGGACCGCCTGCATCTCTCGCCGACGGAGAGCTGTGTCCTGCGTCTCGTCATGGCGGCGCAGATCGGCGACGAAGCCACCGCCGAGGCCGTCGCCGCCTGGCTGGTCACCCGGGAGGGCGGGCCGGCCCTGGTGCGCGCCGCCTTCGACTTCGCCGCCTGCCTCGCCCAGGCCGGCCAGCGGCTGACCGGCCGCGAATCCGCCGCCATGCTGGCGTCGTTGGGACGTGCGCCGCACCGGGCCGAGGGCACGCTGCCGTCGGTCGAGCGCACGGCCGGGCTTACACCGGACGAGACCATGCTCCTGCAGGGCATCCGCATCTGGGTGGCCTGCGCCAAGGAAAGCCGCTGCGGCGGCCACGACCTGCTCGAGCATCTGTCGGCCCATGGCGCCGCCGGCGCGACGCCGAGCCTGCACGGCATTCTCTACAACTCCTCCGTCGCCGCCATCCGCGCCATCGACGTGCGCTGTCGGCGCTGCCCCAATCTCTCGCCGGACGAAGCGCGCATGATTCACGCTATTGCCTGCGCCCAGCGCAACCTGCGCGCCGGCGTGTCCGAGCTGTTGCAGGGCTGGCTGCCGCCGGCGGCCGTCCGCCTGACCATCGATGCCGTCATGTGCGCCGGGGTGGAATTGGCCAGCGCCGCGGTGGTGCTGCCCTGGCGCGCCTGGGACTTCGCCGCCCTCGAACAGCTGTCGGCGCCGCCGCCGCATCTTGTCGAGCCGGACAAGCGGGTGCTGCACTGAGATGCCGCGCCGCGTCGTCTCCGGAACCCGGCTGCCGGCCGTCTTGGTGCATGACGCCGCCGACGTCGTCTGGATCGGCGCCGCCAATTCGGCGGCGGCGCGGTCGCGCGCACTCGTCCCCCTGAGCACGGAACAGGCGCTCGAGCTGGCGCTGCTCGGCATCGTCATGGCACGGGCGCTGACGCTCGATCGCGTCTCCGATCTGGTGCGGCGGATCATGGCGCCGCCCGTGCAACCGACGCTGGATGTCGTCGAGGGGCGCTTGCAGGATCTGGCGCGCCGCGGCCTCGTGGTCATCACGGTCCGCGAGCCCGGCCGCGCCCTCGTCCGCCGCTCCGCCGCCGGCGTCCGCCATGCCCGGGCGCTGCTGCGGATGCCTGGACCGCCGCCGGGCGCCGCGCATCGCGACCTCGTCTTCATGCTGAAGGTGTGCATGCTCGACGTGCTTGCCGCGGCCGACCGTCCGGAGGCGATCGAGGAGCTGCGCCGCGATCTGCAGTCCGCCCTCGATACGGCGGAGCAGGCGGCCCGGCATTGCCGCTCGACCAGCGTCTACGCCCACCAATGGCTGGAACGGCAGGCTTCGCGCCTGCGCGACGATCTCCGCTGGCTGACCGGCCTGACGGCCGCCGACGGCGGCTAGCCTTACCCTAGCCCGCCTTGTCCCAGCGGCAGGTCAGCTTCAGCTCCGCCGCCGTGTTGCCGACGGTGGCGAGGCACACTTGTTCCTTGCCCGACGGGATCGAGACGGCGATGCGCGTCGCGTAGTCGACGCCGCCGCGGCCGGCGATGCGCTTGGAGTTGAGCCGCACGATGTTGGCGCCGTAGCCGACGAAGGCTTCCGACAGCCGCGCGATGAGGCCCGGACTATCCGGGCCGACGATCTCGATGCGATGGGTGATCTGGGCCGTCGGCCCGTGCGTCGGCTCGTAGGAGAATGGGCTGACCGACAGCTTGGCGCCGCGCAGCTCCGGCAGGCGGCGCAGCTCGTCCTCCACTTGGCTGAGCGAGACGCCTTCGGGAAGCTCGCACACGCTGGTGAACTCGGCGCCGGCGCCGAGTACCGCGAAGGTCGTGTCGCCGAGATTGGCGCCGAGGTCGAACAGCCGACCCGTGATGGCGGCGATCAGCCCGGTGCGGTCCTCGCACAGAATGGAGATGAGCGCGGTTCGGG
Source organism: Dongiaceae bacterium (assembly GCA_050180895.1). Classification (GTDB taxonomy): domain Bacteria; phylum Pseudomonadota; class Alphaproteobacteria; order Dongiales; family Dongiaceae; genus JBGPEQ01. The sequence continues at coordinate 254,317 of JBFXDS010000004.1, read as the reverse complement.
ACATGGCGGCTCCCACGTCGTTTCGCTCTCCGCATCATGGAGCAATCGCCGCCAAAGACAACCCGGTGCCCGTTGTGTGGAGCGGCGGCTGCCGGTGGATGGGATGCGTCCTTCGCTAGGAACGCATCCTGCGCCGTTAACCACGCGGTATTTCTTCCGCCCACGGCATTTTCGCCATTTTTCGCCGGCAATCAGGTTTGGGGGCGCGCCCGGCGCCCCGGTCCACAATCGGAGAAATGCCATGTTGACCCGCATGGGTATGCTGTCCCTGTTCACCATCCTGGTTCCCTGCGGCTCGTTGTTCGCCGCCGACCTGCCGGCCACCGCGCCGATCAGGGCGGTCACGGTCTTTCCCGATCGCGCCGAAGTGACGCGGGTGATCGAGGCCGCGTTGCCTGCCGGCGCCACGACCCTCGTCATCCACGATCTCCCCGCCAGCCTGTTCCCGGACTCCGTGCGGGTGAGCGGCGACGGCGGCAAGGACATCGTCATCGGCTCGGTGGAGACCAAGTCCCTCTATGAGGAGGCCGCGGTCAGCGCGCTGGAGCGGCGCCTGCAGGAAGAGATCGAGGCGCTGCAGGACCGCCGCAACGCCGCCGCCGACCGCATCGCCGCGCTGCAGGTCCAGCTCGACTTCATCGCCACCATCGGCCGCGACATGCCGACGACCGCCAACGAGGAGATCGTCCGCGGCGCCATGGACCCGGCGAAGTGGCAGGCGGCGTGGACGGCCCTCAGCGGCGGCGCGGCCGAGGCGCGCAGCGGCATGCGCGTGGCCGAGATCGAGATGCGCGACATCGACGCGAAGATCGCCAGGCTGCAGCAGGAGCTGGGGCAGATCCACACCGGCCGTACCGCCACGGTCGTCGCCCGCATCAACCTGGAAGCCGCGGTCGCCGGAAACGCGACGCTGCGCCTCAGCTACCAGCTGCCCGACGCCACCTGGCAGCCGCTCTACGACGCCCGCCTCGACAGCGAGGCCGGTCGCGTCAGCCTGGCGCAACTCGGTCAGGTGCGGCAGCGGACGGGCGAGGACTGGAGCGGCGTCGCGCTCACGCTGTCGACGGCGCAGCCTGCCGTCGGCGCCGTGCTGCCGGAGATGGCGACGTGGTTCGTTCAGATTGCGGAGCTGGAGCGCAAGAGAGCGGACTATGGCGCCCTCGGCGGCGCGCTCGAAGCGCCTGCGCCGAGCGCCGAGCCGCAGAACATGGCCGACATGGACGAGTCGCGCGACGGGAAGGACAAGCTCGCCCAGATGAACGCCCGACTCGTTGCCAGCGAGTTTGCCGCAGAATACCGCATCCCCGGCAGTGCCACGGTCCCGTCGGACGCCGCGCCGCACAAATTCGCCATCGCCACCCATGAGCTGTCGGCCGCGCTCGCCGTGCGCGCGGTGCCGAAGCGGACGCCGTTCGCCCACCTCTACGCCACCGTCACCTACAACGGTGTCGAGCCGCTGCTGCCCGGCCAGGTCTCTGTGTTCCGCGACGGCGCCTTCGTCGGCACGGACGTCATGGACATGCTGCGCCCGCAGGAGGAGGAGCAGTTCGGCTTCGGCGTCGACGACAAGGTGCGCATCGAATACCGGCTCGCGACGGGTGAGCAGTCGACCGGCGGCCTGTTCACCGAGAGCAGCCGCATCGAGCGCCGCTATCGCGTCGAGGTCGCCAACCATCACGCCCGGCCGATGGAGATCACGGTGCTCGATGCCCTGCCGGTCTCCCAGGACGAGCGCATCGACGTGGACACGCTCGGCGGCACGACCAAGCCGACGACCGAGGACTGGCAAGACCACAAGGGTGTCCTCGCCTGGACCTACGAATTCAAGCCGGCCGAGGAGCGCGTGATCGATTTCGGCTACGCCGTCACATATCCCGAGGGCATGATCGTCGCGGGAATGTAGGAGGAATCAGACCACGTTGATCTCGAACAACGGCGCCTGCCGCAGCACGCGCTCGTAGCCGAAGCGGCCGAGATCGATGCTGCGGTAGCCGCCATGCACGATCAGCTCGGCGATGGCGCGGCCGACGGCCGGCGATTGCTGCAGGCCGTGCCCGCTGAAGCCGTTGGCGAAATAGAAGTTCTTGAGCTCCGGATGCGGACCCAGGATGGCGTTCTGATCGAGCGTGTTGTAGTCGTAGTGCCCCGCCCAGGCGCGTACCAGCTTGATCGCTTCGAAAGCCGGGATCCGATGCGCCAGGGTCGGCCAGACGACCTCCTCGTACCAGCGGTAGTCGATCTCGAGGTCGATGGTATCGGGATCGTCGGGTTCGGCCGGCGAGATGCCGCCGATGAAGCCGGCGCCCTCCGGCCGGCACCAGACGCCGGTCGGGTCGACGATCAGCGGCGCTTGCTCCGGCCCGTTGCGGCAGTCGAAGACATAGACGATGCGCTTGCGCGGCCGCACCGGGAGATCGATGCCGGCGGCGGCGGCGAGCTTGTGCGCGTGGTAGCCGGCGGCATTGACGACGGCGCCGCAGCCGAGGCGGCCGCCGTCGCGCAAGGTCACGCCTGCGACGCGATGGTCGGCGCGCTCGATCCCGACCGCTTCGTCTGTGAGATAGGTCACACCGAGCGCGCGAGCCTTACGGCGGAAGGCCTGCAGCAAGCCGTACGGGTCGGTCCAGCCTTCGTCCGCCAGCCCATAGCAGCCGCCGACCAGATCTTCGACGTTCAGCCAAGGAAACCGCGCCGTCAGTTCCGACGGCGTCAGCAGCGCCACCTTGGCGCCGAGCGAGGTCTGCGTCGTGTGGTTGCCGCGCAATGTATCGAGTCCCGAGTCCGTCGCCAGGAACAGATAACCCCATTCCGTGAACGGCACCTCGGCGGTCTCGCCCTCCACGCTGAGATGCTCGCCGACCGATTTGATGAAGGCGGCGCCGAACGCCGACATCTGGATGTTCTCGGGCGTGGAGAACTGCTGGCGCACGCCGCCGGCCGAGCGCGGCGTCGCCGCCGTTTCGTATGTCGGATCCTTCTCGACCACCGCGATCGATCCCTTGAAGCCGACCGGGCCGGCGAGGAAATAGGCGATGGCGCTGCCGATCACGCCGCCGCCGATGATGACCACGTCGAACCGCGGCATGGCGTCGGCTAACCCGCGAACATCGGTTCCGGCAGTCCGCGCACGCCCGGTTCGCAGGCGAACAGGCTGCCGGAGAGCGGCGCCTCCTTCAGCTGCGAGTCGCTGAGGCCGCCGGAGGCGCTGGTGATGTAGAGCGTCCCGAGGTCGCCGCCGCCGAAGCCGGGCGCCGTCGGCCGCGGCACGGGCAGGGTGACGACGCGGTCGATCCGGCCATCGGGGTCGTAGCGGGTAACCCGCCAGCCGTCCCAATGGGCATTCCACAGGAACCCCTCGGCGTCGACCGTCATGCCGTCGGGGAAGCCGGCGTCTTCCGGCACGGTTGCGAAGATGCGGCGTGGTCCTGCTTGTCCCGTGGCCGGGTCGACGTCGTACCGGAAAATCTGCCGGGCATAGCTGTCGGCAAAGTAACAGACCCTGCCGTCCGGGCTGAAGGCAGGCCCGTTGGCGCAGATGATCCCGCTGTCCACCCGCATTGCCCGCAGGTCGGCGCCGATGACGTAGAGATTTCCGCTCGGGTCCTTCTCGCCGCGATCGGCGCTGCCTGTCCACAGCCGGCCCTGCCGGTCGCACTTGCAGTCGTTGAACCAGTTGCCGGGCAGGTCGGTCTCGGGGTGCAGCAGCACTTGGCGGCGGCCGCTCGCGCCGTCGACCGCCGATATGCCGTCCTCCTTGACCACGATCCATCCCCCACGGCCACGGAACACCAGGCCGCCGATGTAGTTTCCTATATCGGCAGCCAGTTGCTCGTTTTCACCGTTTTTCGGATCGAACCGGTAGACGGCCGGTCGCAGGAGGTCGAGCCAATACAGCTTCTGTTCCCCGGCGTGCCACACGGGACCTTCGCCCAGGTTGCTGCGGATCTCGAATGCACAACTAACGCCAGTGGCGCTAACATCAGCGGCTGCCATTCGCGGTATCCTTTCGACCGGTCCGGCAGCGATCTAAGCCGATCCGAGCCTCCGCAACAATCACCTGGAATCCTATTGCCGTCCGGACTTATGCTGAAAGGCCATCCCAATCGAGGGAGAGCGGACATGAGTCGCGCATTTGTAAAAGAACAGGACGGGGAGCAGCCCGGCGACGAACTGCCGGAACGGCCCCAGAGTCCGCACCCGAACTACGTCACCGCCTCCGGCCTGAAGGCCCTGCAGGACCAACTGGCCAAGCTCCAGGAGGAACGCCGCCAACTGACCGAGAACGGCGAGCCGGAGATGCTGGACAAGGAGCATCTCAAGACGATCGAGCGCGATATCCGCTATTTCCAGGAGCGCATCGAGCGCGCGGTCCTGATCGATCCCGACAGCCAGCCGGCGGACCGCGTCGGCTTCGGCGCCGTCGTCGAGACAGTCGACGACAACGACGAGAAACGCAAATACCGCATCGTCGGCGAGGACGAGGCCGACCCCAAGCACGGCCGCATCAGCTGGGTCTCGCCGCTCGCCAAGACGCTGACTGGGGCCGCCGTCGGCGACACCGTCGTCTGGAAGCGTCCTACCGGCGACCTCGGGCTCGAGATCCTCTCGATCAAATATCCGAAACATTGACCTGCGCCGCGGGGAAAATAGCGCCGTAAGTTCAATGTTTTAGCGGTTAGTTCGGCGTCCGAAGCTTCGGCCGGTTCGGGAAATGGTAGCGCCATTGGTAACAAAAAGCCCCGCCGGTGAGGGCGGGGCTGTGCAGGCGGTGCGGGCGCCGGCCCGGTGGTCAGCGGTCGATAACCGAAGTCCAGGGCCTGCCGTAGTAGTCGACGTTGCTCTCGCCGTACGCGATAGAGTCACGGACCTTCCAAGCCCCGATGCGGATGCTGTCGGTTTCTTCGGTGTTGAAGCTCTCCAGCCCCTGCCGCTCGATGTCAGCGGCGGCTTGTCGGAGGATGCGGGGAACGTCCTCCCATTTCGGTGCCGGCCCGCCGCCGGGCGGCTTCGGCTTCCGGTGGCGCCGTGTTGCGCCGGCAAGCTTGATGATGTCGGCGGTCATGATGCACCGCCTTCCTCGGCCGCGTCCTCGTTGTCCTCGTCGTCGGCGTCCTCCGGCCTGCCGAGGACCCTGTTCATGATCCTGTGGACTTCGGCGGCGCAACCCGCGATCTCGCGCCCCAGGAAAGCCTGCGTATTGGCAGCATGGACGGCGCGCGGGTCGAAGCCATGGACACACTCTGATAGCGCATAGAGCTTCGTCCTGATGTCGTACAGTTCCATCGCCGCCATGGCGTTTTTCTCGCCGATCATGACGCACCGCCTTTCTCAGCCGCCTCGCAACGGCGAACACCATACTTCTTGATATCATTGAGCAGCCACCGCCAGTCTGGCACTGATAGCAGCGTCCCCACTTCCAAATCCCCATCGGTCGCGTCGGTCCTGATGATGTAGTCCTGCACGGATCGCAACAGGCGTCCGATCCGACGAAATTTCTTGCCCTCGGCCTCCGGGACCATCTGGCGGACCAGAACAAATGCCAGGACAAGCTGCCACAGCGCGCCGCGCGCGCTGCGGGCATCCATGTAAGACGCATCCAACTCAAGCGCCTCGGTGCGGTCTAGGCAGGCGTTCATCACGAGCCGATCAATCTCGCCCCTGTTCGGGTCCTTCATCGAACGCACGCGCTCGACCGCCCCTCTCAGGTCTCGGCACCTCACGTACAGATCGCCGACGCTGCACGATGAGGGGGTGGGGGTCTCCGCGACAGCGCGGACGGCCTTCGCCTTCAACGCCTTTGTGGTAGAACGCTTGGTAGCCATCATTCCCTCCTGTTTAGGGGTTGGTGGTCAGGGCGGCGGCGTCGTTGATAGCGACGGCGTCGCCCGCTCTGCCGGCAGCCGGCCGGCGCGGTCCTACTTCGATTTGGCCTTCGGCCGACGCTTGGGCAGCTCGAAAGCCTTCTCAATCTCGTCGAGCGTTGTCGTGCATTCGCGGTCGTTGTCGTAGTCGTAGGGCAAGTCCCGCACGATCTCCCGGACACTGCCCTTTCCCCGCAGCAGCCAATATCTGCCGTAGGTCAACGCGCCGGGGTCGCGGCGTCTCGACTTCTCTATGCACAATCCCCGACGCTCCGCCATCCGGCGCAGTCGGTTCTCGCGCGCTTTCTCTTCCGTCATCGCATCACCTCCTCTCGTACTGGAGATGATACCACAAGCGTACTGGAAGGCAAGCGGCAAGTGAGTCTGTTAGCGTCGGGTTCGAGTCCCACCGCCCCTACCAAGCTCAAGACGGGCGAGCTGGGAGTGTCTGCGGTTGCTCCCAGCCCGCCCCACGGCGATTCCGCGCCCGCGGGGACGCCGTGATCTCGTGAGGGCCGGCCAGGGAACGGCACCCGACCGGCCCTCTGTGCTGCACGACGGGCCGAAGCCGCCGCGCGCAACTCATGGCAGGGGCGGCAACAGCGGTGTCTGTGTTCCCCACGGCGGCTGCGGCCCCTCGCCGAAGAACTCCTCGCGCGGGATGAAGCCTTCGCCCGGCCCAGGCTCCGCAGGTATCGCATTGCGCAGCTGCTCCCAGGTCAGCGTGTAGGGCTTGCCGTCCACGAGCACGACCGAGCTGGTCTCGTCATAGAGCACCAGCCCTGACTCGTCGGGCGCCGTCACCCAATAGCCCTTGTTGACGAGCGCAGCGCGATACGCTGGCCGCACGTCCTCGGGCGGCAGACCGAACAGCGACGTCGGCAGGTTGCTCAAGCGGTCAGCGGGGAGCATGTAGAGCGCCCATGCCGCGCCGCCGGCAATCCTCTCCGGGTTCGGCTCCTCGATGGGGATACGGAAGGTGTCCCGGAAGATGTACTTGTCGTTGACCGTCTCGCCGGCCGCGCGCTCCGCCGCCGTCTGCGGATCATCGCCCCTGGCGACATAGGACAGGGCCAGCAGCTCCGTCCCTTCCTGCCATACGCCGATGGTGTTGACGCCTCCGGGTTGTCCGATGACCGTCGCCGCGAACTGCGACAGCTCGGCAGACACCGCGTCTCTCACCTCGGTCTGTGTCGCCGTCGGGATCGCGTCCTTCAACGCCTTCGGACTCTTCGCCGCCTCGGCCAGCAACGTCGCCGCAGCCGGAGACATACCGGACCCGATCACCACGGCAGCGGACGGCAGATCGGCCGCCATCTCGCCATAGACCTGCGGCCAGCGGGTGCCCCACTGCTCGGCCATCGACTGCATCAGGTTCGCCGCGTTCTCGCCGCCATGAACCTGCGACTGGAACCGCGCGACGACTTGATCGGCGTGAGGTTTCGGCAGCAGCCGCACCGCGGTTTCCGGTACGCCCAGCCGCAGCTGCTCAGCCTCGGCAGCATTGGCGTAGTCCGCCGTCACCTGCGTCCGCTCTTCCTGTGTCGCTGTGGGATCGCCAGTGACGGTCAGCATCCGCTCATAAGCCTGCCGCACGGAGTCCGCGCCCATGACGTAGGCGGCAGGATCACGGGCAAGTCGTGTTTCCCGGTCGGAGATGATGCGGGCAAGGCTCGCCAGCTCGGCCTGCTCGGTTCGGAACTCAGCCGGCGAGGACAGGTCCGCCGCCTCTTTCTGCACCATCGCCGTGATCTCCGCAGGCGTGGCGAACTCGACCTTGCTTTTCAGCTTTCCGAACTCTTCCGCACGGGACAGCTCGGCCGCCAGCTTCTCGCCATCCGCGCCGCCGATGGCCTGCTTGACGTTCTCCGTCGTGTAGCGGCCGGTCGGTGTGCCGCCGTTCTGGAGATAGGCGGCGTAGTCCTCGAACCCGGACAGGAACTCATTGCGCGCACGGGCGGCGGCACGCTCTGCCTCGACACGGGCTTTCTCCTCGGCCCGATCGATGCGATTGCCGATGACTTCCACCCGGTCAGGCGACAGGTCGGCGTCGAATCTCCCCGACTGGAGCAATCGGCGGGCCTCGCCGAACCGGCCGCTATCGGCCAGACCGCCAAGGGCCGACTCGATGATGGAGCTTCGGGAAGCCGCCCGCACGTCGCGCTCGGAGTCCGCGCCCAAGGTGCCCGCGAACGGCGCCAGCGCGTCGTCATTCATGGCGAGGATATCGTCGAGAAGTTCCGGCGAGCGCATCGCCTGCGCCGCCATCGTGTTCGACTGCTGCTGGATCAGGTCCAGGGACTTGTTCTGCATCGCCACCAGCTGGAGGCGGCCGGCGGATTCGTAGAGCGATAGCCGCTGGTTTTGCAGCCGGAATTGCAGGTCCGCGCGGGCCTCCTCCGATACGCCCTCGGGAAGAGTGGCCATGACCTCGCCGACCTTGGCGTCGAGCCAGTCGTCATAGTCCCTGGCGAAGGTCTCGCGGCTTGTGTCGTCCTCAAGCTGGCGTCGGCTCAGATCGTCCATGCCGGCGCGCTGGTAGGCGATGTAGGCTTCCGACGTTGCATTGGCGTCGATCTGCTTCTGCTGCCGCTGTGCAGCCTGCAGGATGGGATCGCGGGCACGCTGGATATCACTCGCCGCTCCCATCATGGCATCGGCAATCGGCGCCCCGATGTTGCGAACATCCAAGCCGGGATCGCGCGTGACGCCGACCTGCGGCACGTCGGAGACATCCGGCAAGCGGATGCCACGGCCCGAGCGCGGCGCCCGGCCCTCGTTACGTCGTGGGGATGAGAGTATCCCGTCGCCTGTGAAAGCCATCAGTTCACCTCGTATGGTTGCCGGCCGGCCAGCCGCTTGCCCGCCGCCGAAATCGCCTCGTGCTGCTCTTTGCTGGCGGTCAATCTCCGGGACCACTCAGCGTAGGTAATCTCGCCAGACCGCAGCCGCTCGAAGTTGCGGTCCAGCTCGTCCATGTTGTCGTTCATCGCCTCGAAGATCGGATCGAATATGCCGCTCATCTCACGCCCCATCGCGGCCCGGCGCCGATGTCGCTCATCTATCGCCTCCAGTGGTGGACGGAGTAGGAGCTGTTCGCCCGCGTCGGCAGCAGGTGAAGGGGAATGCGCGGCTTCCGCGGCGTCTCGACCAACGCATAGACCACGGCATCGCCTCTGTCCGGTGAGCGGCCCAATCGCTTGATGATGTCCGGCTTCGACTCGACCTGGATGCCCCGCGCCGTCAGCTTCCACCTCGGCGCACACAGGTCAGCCAGCAGACGCGGATCGGGCGGCAGGCAGAGCGGATGAACCACGTCCGGCTCCAATGCCTCGCGCATCCGCCACCAGAGCTGGCTGCGCATGTTCGCGAAGCCGAGCTTACCGGACTTGTCGTTCTGCACCGACGCCTCGGACCCGTTGATGCCGATCACATTGACCCGGTTCCCCTTCAGGTGATCGTACACGCTGGAGCCGATGCCGATCAGGTCGACGTGCGCAGCGGAGCCTTCCTTCATGTGCGAGATGACCAGGGCGGCCACCGTCGGACCGTCGGGAGTCTCGCCGCCGGGCGTGACGATTAGATTGTCAAACCAGTCGCCATGACGCTTCGCGATCACCGTGTCGTCACGACCCCCACGGGCAGGGTCAACACCGAGACTGTCGACGCGCGATGACGGCCGCGGCGTCGTCTGCCATCGCTCCTGCGCCGCCTTCACCCAGGAGGTCGGGATCAACTGCCACGGATCATCTTCACGCCCGGCGAGGAAGTCGCCGCGTAGCATCTGCGAGCGCAGCGGTTCAGGCAGGCTTTGCAGCGTGGCCTTGTAGGTCGTGCGGAGAAAGGGATTGTCGTCGACGCTGGAGGGAATGAACGTGCGGGACCGCGGCGTCAGCAGCTCGCCGTTGACCATGACCGCATCGGGGCCTTCAACCTCCCGGTCGCCGTCCTCCATCATCAGGAAATATCGCAGCTCGCCGGGCATGGCGGGGTTGGAATAGCCTTCCTCCAGCCACGGCGCCCAAAAGCGCATGATCCATTCACCCTCGGCCGTCGTCGGCGGGTTGCTCGCACCCACGACGCGGCAGCGCTGATTCGGGTCCGTGCTGCGGTTCCAGGCGACGATGAACCGGAATTGAAACTCCAGGAACTGCGCTAACTCGTCGAAGCCGATGAAGTCGTGCGGTTGCCCCTGGTACGCCTGCTCGTCGCCGGGGTCTTTGCAGCCGCCCAGGTCGAGGATGCGGTCGGCCGGCAGCGCCCATCGGTGCGTTCCGCCATTGTATCCGTCGCGCGTGCCGATGATGGTGGTGATCCGGTCGACGATCGCGGCAACCTGCTTGATCTCGCGCCGCATGATGAGGCTGCGCTTATGCGCAGTCAGCGCCAGACCGACCAACAGGTCTGTCTTGCCGCCGCCAGCCTGCCCGCCGTACAGCGTGTAATCGGCCGCGCTCTCATAGGCGAGCCGCTGTGGCGATGGCTGGAGAATGTTTTCCGTGTTCGTCAACGGCTCCCACACCGTCACCGCAGCATCGGCCGCAGCCTGAATCTCAAGCGCCGCCCGCTCCTCAGGCGTCATCCGCGCCAGGATTTCACTCAGCCGCATCGGCAGCCTCCGGCTCGAGAGTAGGGACGAGATCAGGGTTGCGCAGCATCGCGCGGCGCAGCAGGTTCGCCACCTTCTGCTCGCCCTCGGTCGAATTGACCGAGAAGTGATTCACCAAGACATTGTTGGTGGTCACGTCGCCGACGCCGCTCACCTCAAAGGAACGCAGGCGAGGCAGCACCTTGTCCTCCAGCTCCCGCGATAGCTTCAGCATCTCGTCTTTCGTCAGTGGAATCTTCTCGCGATGACGCGCCTTCTCGTCTGGTGCCGCTTTCACCCACCCGCGCCGCAACGCCCGGATGCGGAAGCCGAGCGGGTCCGCCTCCTTGTTGACGCGCTCGATCGTCGCGACCCGATCCCGGTTTCTGACGCCTTTCGGCCGCCCCGGCCCGCGCTTGAGCGGCAAGGCTTCGCCGTCAGCCGCCGGCAGCGTAGCCGGAGCGGTATCCACAACGATGATTTCGGCTTCATCGCTCATTTCGACTTCGTCACCGGGCCGATCTGCTTGACGACAATCGGATCATCGGACTTCGCAGCGCCGACCGAGACGACGGCCACCGTCAGAAACCACGCATCCGCCGACTGCTCGCCGATCTGCACGTCGATGCGGTCGTTCTCGCGGATGGCGCCGCGCTGACGCCGACACGGATCGAAGAACCCCGGAGTCAGCATTGCCGTCAGCGCCGCGTCCTTCGTCGGGTACGAACGAGCCTCGACATAGCGGTGCGTGGCGATGTCGAGCGGCCACGACTCGGCATTCGCCCCAAAGTAGCTGAATTCCGCAAGGTGCCGGCGCGTTTCAACCGCGCTGCTCATCAGAACACACCCTCGGGCGCATTCATGCCAGGATGCAAAATCCTGTAAAGCGCCCTCCGCTTCCCCTCGATGCGCCGCGCTTTGATGCTCAAGCCGTTCCGGGCATACTCCCCGTGAAATTCCTCGTTGAGGGAGGCGAGCTGCTCCTTCATCTCGGCCGGGGTGCCGGCGAAATTGTACTCTTCAGGCATATTCGATCCTTTCTGTTGCTGGGTGATGGGCTTGCCGATGCTGCGATAGTCCCCGGCTACCGTACTGACCTGACGGCCAAGGCCGGCAAACGCCTTCAAGAGCGACACATAGGCGGCGGGCCGTAGCTCCCGCAGCTCCTGTATCAACCCCATCGCCAGGTCCGCATGATCCGCCGGCATCGAGTTGACGACGTTCGCGAACACAGGGGCAGCAAACGGGATGTTCTCCGCGTGCTCCGGCCACTGTTCGAGCGCAGCCACGCCTTCACCCGTCTTGCGGATGTCCGCGATCCACTCCGCGACCGGGGCAGGCTCGCGATCACCCAACACCATCGGCGGCTTGAGGTTATCCGGCGGCGCAGCATCGGCCCCGGACTTGGCAGGCATCACCGGCTGCGCCTCGGGAAGCGGGGCGGGCTTTGCAGTCGGCGACGTGTCCACCAGCCGGCCGTTCACGGTGATGGTGTCCTGCTGCGCCTCGGCCTCAGCTCGGCGGCCGTCAAACCAGCGGGCGCGCTCCAACAGGTGCGTATCCGCCGTACCCGATACCGAACTCTCGTTCGGGCCTACCTGTTCGCTCATGCCGCCGCTCCCTCGCCCGCAGCGCGGACAAAGCGCAGCAGACCGTCACGCTCCGCAATGGCAGCCGCCGCAGCCTCATTGGCCGCATGGACGCGATTGTCAGCCTCCTGCAGTGCAGCGGTCACCGCCGCCCGGTCGGACGCCAGCGCATCGGCCCGACGCTCCAGCTCACGGTTGCGCTCCAGCCATGCCGCACGCTGCTGCTCCTCGCGCGCCGCAACCGCGGCCTCACGCTGCCGCACCATCTCCGCCGCCGTCTCGACCGCAGACATCGCCGCGTCCGTCGTCCGCTTCAGCTCCGCCTCGACCTGGCCCTTGCCGAGCACCGCAGCACGGGCGGCCGGATAGCACGGCAGGGTCTTGATCATCGCCAGCTCGTTCGAAGCCGCCTTATTCAGCGCTGTCGGCGGGCCGACGCGGACCTCCCCGGTGTGCAGGTTCAGCCAGGCATAGCTGGCCGGCATGGTGGCGTGGCCGCCGTCAGGCAGGCGGATCGTCAGGGTGTCAGTCATGGATAGGTTCCTCTGTGGTGAAGGGACGGCCCAGCCGGCGCCGGGCGGATAGCAGCAGGTCGGATGCGACGCGGACGGCATCGGCAGGACCGAGTTGGATGGAGCCGAGCGCCCCATCGTCGGTGTAGAGCACCAGTGTCGTCGGCTCGCCGGGAGCGTCCACGATGACGCATCGTGCAGCTGCGATGGGATGGCCCCGTTGTAGCTGCGCCAGGCGGGCGGCGATGCGCGAGTCAGCATCGTCGCCAGGATGCCCCGCCAGTTCGCCAGGATGGCCCGTGGTGCGCGGCAAGGCGCCGGACGCAGGAATACCGGCATCAAGGCCGGAGCGCGCCAGGGCGGTTTCTACGGGCTTTGCAACTATCTCGCTACTAATCGACGAATTCATGAAAGTTGATACCACATAACACATTGGAAAAGTAGATATTTTCTCGGCAACCGTTGTTGATGGATAGTCAAAAGCACATAGCGGCGCAGGACGTATCAGGACGGCGCGAACGTGAGACTGTGACCCTGATATTTCGGGGTAATGAAACGCGGCGTTGTGTGTGAGTGACGTAGCGTAGCCTGTTGGACTGTTGGGGGTGTTGGGGGGTGGTATAAGGAGGGGGGGGCCAACAGCCTCCAACATCGCCAACAGCGCAAACAGGGCCAACAGCACCAACAGTTTCAGTGCAACGCATTGAACTAATTCCTTTCACGTCCGCGTGACGTAGTATTTTCCGTTCGGCAGCTTCGAAATCTCGCCGGCTTTGTGCATGGTTGTGAGGAGCCAGCGGACGGAACTGCGGTTCCTGCCGAGAGCCTGGGCGACATCGGCGGGGGTCATCGGGTCCACGTTCTGGCTGAGGATGCGAAGGATGGCGCGTCGGCCTTCTGAGAGTCGGAAGTCTGCGGCGGCGCCGAGCTGGATGACGCAGCCGGTATCTGGGTCGAACTGGAGGGCGATCTCGCGCTCGGGCGCGTCGCGTCCTCGCACGTCGAGGGTGCCGTGCAGCTCGCGGGCCTCGCGGGAGAGGACAAGGGTTGTGTCGGCGGCGCCGGACAGGCCCATGGTGCCGGAGATGCGCAGGACGGGATCGGCGGCGGCGCCCTTGTTGGTGTGGTGGACAAGGATGATGGCGAGGCCCCGGGATCGGGCGAGGGCGTGGAAGGGGCCGATGGTCGCGTAATCCTGGTCGTAGACGCCGCGGGATGGGTCGGGCCTGCCCTTCACCTTGGCGAGTACGTCGACGATAACGAGGCGCGCGCTGGGGTGGCCGGCGATCCATGCCTCGATATCGGCCATGCCGCCGTCGTCGACGGTCTTCCATTCTGTGGCGTAGTCGAGGGCTTCGGGGGTCGGCCGGTCTTGCAGGATGGCCTTCATCCGGTCGCGGACGCGACGCTCGCTGTCTTCGAGGCAGAGATAGAGCACGTCACCCTTGGGGCAGATGATGTTGCCGAGGGCGGGTCCACCGCTGGCCACGGCGAGGGCGAGGTCAAGCACGATGAAGCTTTTCCCGCGGGACTTCGGCCCGGCCAGGATCGACACGCCGTCGGGCACCAGCTCGGGGACGGCCCAGCGGATGGCCGGGAGATTGGCGGCGGCCAGGGCGGTCGCCTTCTTGATCGGAAGGCTGGCGAGTCGTTCCTGCCGCAGATCGACGGCGCGGCCGACGAGGGCGACGGGATCGAGGTTGACGGGAACGGCGTCGCCGAGATCCCAGCCCTCGGGCAGTCCGGCCGGCAGCTTCACGCCGCGTACCGCTCTCGCATCTGTCAGGCGATCGGCGATGGCCCGCATCGCCTTGCGCCCGGCCTCGTCGTTGTCTGGCCAAAGACAAACGTGTTTGCCTTTCAGCGGCGACAGATCGACGTGAGCGACGGCACCGGTCCCGCCCGGCCACGTGACGACACAATGGCTGTCGATATGGTCGCGGGCACCCTCTGCCGACTTCTCGCCCTCGACGACGAGAACGTGCTTGTCGGGGAACTCTGCCATCTCGGCCAAGCCGTAGAGCGGGCGGGGGTCAGGGGCCGCCTTCCACTGCCACAGGCCGTCGATCCGCCACAGTGGGCGAATCTCCTTTTTCCGTCCCGGCCGCGCCTCCCACCTGTAGACGTAACCGAGCGTCCTGCCCTCGCCGGTCGTGTACTCGTACTTGTGGTCCGGCTCGCCGAGATCGGGGTGACGCCCCGGTGGATCGGCAAACCGAACTGAGTCGGATTTGCCGTTCGCCCCACCCCACAACCCGCGCGACCGCAGCGCCTCGATCACCTCTTCCTGGGAGCACTCGGCATGGCACTTGAAGATGACCTTGCCGTTGTCGCCCGTGCCGATCGACAAGCTCGGGGTGCTGTCCTTATGCGCGGGACAACAGGCAATCCAGCCGCCCTTGGCCGGCTTCGCCTTGAGGGCACTGGCGATCTCCGCGGGTGTCATGGCGCTGCGCCCTCGGCTGTAGTAGAGAGGGGGCCGGGGCACGTCGCATTTACGGGCACCCCGGCCCGCTGGCGTTGGACAGCGCCAGCATCGCACCGCGCGGACTCGGAGTCGGACACGGAGCGAATCACAACTGCGGGCCTCAGATCGGCGTTTCGTCGTCGGGGATGATCGGCGGCGTTTCGATCCAGCCGGGACAAGCGCCTTGCGGGCCGATCACGATGCCGTGCCAGCGCGACTCAGGATTCTTGCACTCACCGTTCCGGTTGTTGCGGCCCGCCGTATCGTGGAAGCGGCAGCCGCCGCAGTTCTCAGTCGTCATCGTTCAAATCCTCCGTTCAAGTGACGCGGCCACGAGGGCCGCAACAGCCGGCTTGCGCCGATACAGGCTCGAAGGATTTGACGGGGCGGGGCGGGCGGTGTACTTCTGTCGGTGGCAACATTCCCGCTCATCAATTCCTTCGGCATCGGCTCGCTTCGGCGGGCCGATTGCTTTTGCGTCGGGCGGATCAAGCCCGCCGCGAATGAGGGTCAGGGTCGGGCGCATCTAGGCGGCCTGCGGCGCCTTCGCGCGCGACGCGGCAACGCGCTCGGCAATCCATGCCTGCACTTCGCTTGCCAGCCATGCCGAGGAATTTGGGCCGAGCGTGACGCGGCTGGGAAACTGGCCCGCCTTCGTCAGCCGATCGACCTGTGAACGGGAAAGGCCGGTGATCGCTACAACGTCACGTCGGCGCAGAAATCGTTCCATAGCGTGTTGCTCCGGCTAATCATGAACCGGGCAACCCTTAACCGCTATGTGCCGCGGTGGGCATGGCACTAAATGGGATTACGTGCCGGTCGGCAGCGGCTTCACCATTTCGAGCAGAAAGGAACCAACTTCGGTCTGGTAATCGTCCCTGTCCCGCAGCTTGCGAATCTGCGACCGGCAGGCATCGACGCTCTTGCCAACCTCGGCCGCATAGACGCGCGCCACCTCTGACACGTCCGCAGGTTTTATGTGCTGCTCTTTAGACGGGTCTAGATTCTTCTCTCGATAGGCGCGGGCGTAGTATTCGGCCTCGAATTTTGCAGCAGCCGCACGACCACGGGCACGCTGCGCATCGCCACCGTCTCCCCATTCTCTCATCAGCGGTTGGCCCAGAATGAAATTGACGTACTCAATCACCTCGCGGGTCGAACCGTCTGCGATCATCAGGTTGATGGCCGCAAGCCTAAGGGTCTGCCACTTGGCAGCATCGCCCTTACCGAGCTTTGACTTCTTCGCCGTGTCCAACCAAGCGCGGGCGCTGAACCGAACAGTTTCCTTGTCGGTGCTCATGCCCGCACCATCTGCACGACGTTGTCGGGGCCGGGCTGGATGATGCTCTCGATCTTCCGCGCCCATGCCTCCCAGGCGGTGCGGCGCTCGTCATCCATGCTGTATCGGTCATAGGTTTTCGTCACGCCGGCCTCGGCGTGGTTCAACACCTTGGAGACAGTCAGTCGATCGATGCGCAGGGTCCGCATCCCTGTGGCGCAGGTGCGCCGTAGGTCGTGCGGCGTCCACTCCGGCATGGCCTCGGTCTCGCCGCGCTCCTGCCGCACCGCTTCCGTTTTCTCGCGCAGCAGACGACGCGCCAGCGAAAAGCCCGTCGGCTTCCTGTCATCGGATCGATGGCTGGTGAAGAGCAGATCGCCCTTGCGCGGCAACTTTGCCAGCAGTTCCTGCGCCAGTGGCGCGAGATAGATGGCGTGGCCCTTGCCGCGCTTGGCGCGCTCGCCGGGCAGGCTCCAGACGTTGCCCGCGATCTCACTGCGCCGCAGGCCGGCAACCTCGCCGATCCGCTGGCCGGTCACGGCCGCCAGCCGATAGATGGGGCCATAGGGATAACCGAGTTGGCCTGCCGCCTCCCACACGTCGCGCAACTCGGCATCCGACAGGACGCGCTCACGCTCCGTCTCGGTGCCCGGCCGCCTGACCCGCACCGCGGGCGACGCGGTGATGATGTCTTCGTCCAGAGCCCAATTGAAGATGGCCGAGATCAGGGCCAGCAACCTGTTAGCCGCGATCGGCGTGGTGCGCGCCTTCCGGCGGATCACGTCCTTCACGTCGGCGCGGGTGATCTCGTTGATGTTGCGCTCGCCCCACTCGGGTTCGAGGTCGATCTCGATCTTGCGCTTCAACTCGTCCTTGGTCCGCAGATCCTTCGCCGCGTCGGCGAGGTAGTCGGCGGCGACCGCCGAGAACGTGTACTTGCGGGCGCGCGCAGCGGCCAGCGCCGCCGCCTTCTTGGCAGCCCTCGGGGCAAGGCCCTTCTGCGCATCGCTGAATACCCTTCGGGCCTCGTCACGTGCAGCGGCCAGCGTTTCGGTCGGATGGATACCGTAGGTGCCGAGCTTGTAGCGCACCGGCCGGCCGTTGACCCGCGTCATGACCTGGAACGATCGCTTGCCATGCGCACTGAGCCGAAGGCCGAAGCCCGGCAGATGCGAATCCCACAACTCGACATAGCCCTCTGCCGGCGGCTTCTTCCCCTGCACAACGCGGTCGGTAAGTTTCAAGGTCGCCATGTCCCGTCTCCGAAATGGTAGCAGTTGGTAGCAACAAAGTCGTCGTTGTCATGCGCCGTCATGGGACAATATGGGACAGGAAACGGCATGAATGCAAGAGAAATGGTGAAGGCGTGCGCCGTGGTGGGATGCCATGGGTTGCGCTTGCCCGGATCAAATATCCGAAGCACTAGGCCTTCATCCTTCGCCGGCGGGTTGACGGCCTGTCAGGCGGCGATGTCGAGCACGACGCGGCCGACGACCTCGCCGCGCCGCATGCGGTCGAACACCGCATTGACGGCGTCCAGGGGCTGCCGCTCCACCTTCACGGTTACCTGGCCGTCGGCGGCGAAGCGGATCGCCTCCGCCAGGTCGAGGCGCGAGCCGACGCTGGAGCCGCGCAGCGACAGCTCGCGGCCGATGAGGCGGCCGATGGAAACCGGCAACTGGTCGCCGTCGCGGCCGGGAACGCCGATGAAGCTGCAGCTTCCGGCGGGCCTCAGCGAACGGATCGCCTGATCGAAGGCGGCCGTCGCCGGCGTCGTCACCAGCGCTGCATGCGGCCCGCCCCCCAGTTCCTTCTTCAGCGTGCGGACCGGATCCGCCTGCTTCGCGTTGACGACGACATCGGCGCCGAGCGAGGCGGCCAGGCGCAGCTTGTCGTCGGCGATGTCGACGGCGGCCACGCGCAATCCCATGGCCCGGGCATATTGCACCGCCAGATGGCCGAGGCCGCCGACCCCGAACACCACGGCCCACTGGCCCGGCCGCGCGCGCGTGCGCTTGAGGCCGCGATAGACGGTGACGCCGGCACAGAGGACCGGCGCAAGGCCGACCATGTCGGCCGTCGCCGGCAGCCGTCCGACGAAGGCGGCGGGCGCGACAATGTATTCGGCATAGCCTCCCGGCATGGAGTAGCCCGTGGATTCGCCCTTCGCGCAGATCGTCTCGTCGCCGCCGAGGCAGGTCTCGCATTCGAGGCAGGCGCTCCACATCCAGGGCACGCCGACGGCATCCCCTTCCTTGACGCTGCCGACGCCCGCGCCGCAAGCGGCGACGAACCCGGCCGCCTCATGTCCGGGGATCAGCGGCAGCTTGGGCAGCGGATCCCAGTCGCCATCGACGGCGTGCACGTCACTGTGGCACACGCCGCAGGCCACGACCTTGATCAGGACCTCGCCGGGCTTCGGCTCCGGCATCGGCACCTCTTCGATCCCGAGTGGCGTCTTGAGTTCACGCAGCACCGCCGCGCGCATGGTTCTGGGCATAGGTGTCCTCCGATATTGAGGTGAGTTTGTGGCCTGCGTCGACAGTACACGATCCCCGTCCGAGACCACCACGCTTGTTGCCGGAGGCTTTCCTTGCGATGCACGGGACGATCGCCGAATATCCGGTGCATGAACGACACGCCTTACACGCCGCGAGTCCCGATCATCCGCGAGCCGGGCCTGCCGGCCTTCGAGCCCGGTACCGAGCGTTACCGGGTAGCCGGCGGCGGCGCCATCATCCTGCCGGTGTTCGCCGGCGACCGTATTGCCATCGTCGACCGCGAGGGCCGCCAGCGCTGCGAGGTGGCTGCCTTTGCGGCGGGCGGACGCGAAGACCTCGCCGCGCTCGGGCTCCGGCCGGCAACGGAATCTCCGGGCATCAACGACCTTCTCGCGGGCGCCGGCGACGACGCCCGCGCCATCGGGGCCACCCTTCGCCGCCGCGGATTGCCCCCGCGGCTCGAGAGGACGGCGCATGTCTTCGACGGCGACTCCCTACCCGGCGAGACGGTGCACCTGACGGCGGAGCGCGACTGCATCGCCATCTTTCATGCGCCTGGCGGTCCGATGGCCGTCGACGCACAGGATCCGCCGACTGATCTCTCCGTCGTCGTCGAACGCGCCGCCCTGCCCAACATCGTCGCTCCGCCGCTGCCCGAGCCGCTCGCCGATCCCCGCGAGGAGATCCGCATCGACCGCTGTACGGCCAAGGGCTATCTGGTGAAGGCCGGCGAGTACATCCAGATCATCGACGTCGCCGGCCGCCAGTGCTCCGACTTCCAGGCCTTCGATGCCCGCCGACTGGAGAAAGGCGCCGAGCGCTGCCTCGACATGACGGCGACGCGCAGCATGATCGGCCTCGGCTATCCGGGTCCCGGGCTCTACTCCAAGTTCTTCGATCACGACCTGCAGCCGTTGGTCGAGGTCGTTCGCGATACCGTCGGCCGCCACGACTCCTTCGGTCTCGCCTGCTCGGCGCGCTACTACGACGCGCTCGGCTATCCGGGCCACGTCAACTGCACCGACAACTTCAACGCGGCGCTGGCGCCTTTCGGCGTGGAGGCGCGCGGCGGCTGGCCCGCCATCAACTTCTTCTACAACACGGGCATCAGTGCCCAGAACGCCTATTTCCTCGACGAGCCCTGGTCGCGGCCGGGCGACTACGTGCTGCTGCGGGCGATGACCGACATCGTCTGCGCCTCCTCCGCCTGCCCGGACGACATCGACGCCGCCAACGGCTGGAATCCGACGGACATCCATCTCCGCATTTATCCGGCGGAGCAAACCTTCAGCAGAGCGATCGCCTTCCGCATGGCCCCCGACGCAGAACCCCGGCTCACGCGCGAGACCGCGTTTCACCCGCGCACCTCCGCGCTCACCCGCAACTTCACCGAGTATCGCGGCTTCTGGCTGCCGACGAAGTACAACAATCACGGCGCCGTCGACGAATACTGGGCCTGCCGCGAGAAGGCCGTGGTGATGGACCTCTCGCCGCTGCGCAAGTTCGAGGTGCTCGGGCCGGACGCCGAGACGCTGCTGCATGTCGCCTGCACCCGCAATATCCGCAAGCTGGCGGTCGGGCAGGTGGTCTACACCGCGCTCTGCTACGAGCATGGCGGCATGCTCGACGACGGCACGGTATTCCGCCTCGGTCCGCAGAATTTCCGCCTCATCGGCGGCGACGAGTATGACGGCCGGTGGCTGCGCGAGTTGGCGGAGAAGCGCGGCCTGAAGGCCTGGGTCAAGTCCTCGACCGATCAGCTGCACAACATCGCCGTGCAGGGCCCGCTGAGCCGCGAGATCCTGAAACAGGTGGTATGGACGCCGCCGGGCCAGCCGAGCCTGACGGAGCTGGCTTGGTTCCACTTCACGATCGCCCGCATCGGCGACTGGAACGGCCCGGCCGTGGTCGTCAGCCGCACCGGATACACCGGCGAGCTCGGCTTCGAGATCTTCTGCCACCCGAAGGACGCGCTCGCGGTGTGGGATGCGGTGTGGGAGGCGGGCAAGCCGCACGGCCTGACGCCGCTCGGCCTGGAGGCGCTCGACATGGTCCGCATCGAGGTCGGCCTGATCTTCTTCGGGTACGAGTTCAGCGACCAGACCGATCCATTCGAGGCCGGCATCGGCTTCACCGTGGCCCTCAAGGGCAACGAGGAATTCATCGGCCGCGAGGCGCTGCTGAAGCGCAAGGAAATCCCGCAGCGTGTGCTCGTCGGCCTCGAATTGGCGGGCGGCGAGGCCGCCGGCCACGGCGACTGCGTGCATCAGGGCCGCGCCCAGGTCGGCGTCGTCACCAGCGGCATGAAGAGCCCGCTGCTCAAGAAGAGCCTCGCGCTCTGCCGCATGGACGTCTCCTGCGCCGCGCTCGGCACAGAAGTGGAGATCGGCAAGCTCGACGGACACCAGAAGCGCATCCCCGCCAAGGTGGTCCGCTTCCCCTTCTACGATCCCGAGAAAACGCGCGTGCGGGCGTAGGGCCGATCTGCGGCTGGGTTTCCCCCAGCCCGCACGTGTCGCGGATGTCTCTGCTATCGAGGAGCATGCCTATATAGGACTCGGGCCGCGGCCGGATTCAGACCGCCCGTTCCGGCGATCTCCCAACCGCTGATCGACGACATGCGGAGAAATGGAGAGTGTTCGATGCCGAACGACAATCCAAGCGAGCTGTCGAATACAGTCCCGCAAGCGACGCCGCCCGCCGGCCGGAGCCTGCTGACCCAGGCCCTGATGATGGTCCGGGCCTTCATGGCCTCGCCGGAGCGCAACACGCTTTTCCTCCTCGGCGGCGCCCTCGTCGTGGTCATCGGCGCCACGGCCTTCGGCCAGATCCGGCTGAACGCTTGGAACCAGCCGTTCTACGACGCGCTGGCGCGCCGGGATCTGCGGGAGTTCGGCGAGCAGATCATTGTTTTCGCGATCATCGCCGGCGCGCTGCTGACGCTCAACGTCGCGCAGATGTGGCTCAACCGCATGACCAAGGTCAAGCTGCGGCAGGGCCTCGTGCGTGACCTTTTCGACGAGTGGCTGGCGCCGCGGCGCGCCTTCCGCCTCGTCAGCGCCGGTGAGATCGGCGTCAATCCGGACCAGCGCATCCACGAAGACGCGCGGCAGCTGACGGAGCTGTCGACGGATCTCGGCGTCGGCCTCCTGCAGTCGTCGCTCCTGCTCGGCAGCTTCATCGGCGTCCTCTGGATTCTCTCCGACAGCGTGGCGTTCGACATGGATGGGCGCAGCGTCGTCATCCCCGGCTATCTCGTGTGGAGCGCGTTGGCCTATGCCGGCGTGGCGTCCTGGCTCAGCTGGCGCGTCGGCCGTCCGCTGATTCCGCTCAACGCCGAGCGCTACGCCCGCGAGGCCGATCTGCGCTTCTCGCTCGTCCGCGTCAGCGAGCATGTCGATGCCATCGCGCTCCAGGGCGGCGAGGCCGACGAGAAGCAACGCCTCGGCTCCGAGCTGGACCGCGTCCTCGAGGTCATGCGGCGGATCGTCGGCGCGACGACGCGGCTCACCTGGGTCACCGCCGGCTACGGCTGGTTCACCATCATCGCGCCGATCCTGGTGGCGTCGCCCGGATATTTCGGCGGCGACCTCTCCTTCGGGGGGCTGATGATGGCCGTCGGTGCGTTCATTCAGGTGCAGCAGGCGTTGCGCTGGTTCATCGACAATTTCAGCACCATCGCAGACTGGCGCGCGACCCTGCTGCGCGTCGCCAGTTTTCGCGAGGCGGTCGTCACCATGGACGCCCTCGACGAGACCGCAAGCCGGATCGAATTCGCCGAAGATCCGGAAGACAAGTTCAGGTTCGAGGGCCTCGAGATCGCCACGCCCACGGGCTGCACGATGCTCAGGGAACGGCAGGTCGAGATTGCCCCCGGCGAGCGCGTACAGATCGTCGGCGAGCCTGGCGCCGGGAAGACCATTCTGTTCCGCGCCATTGCCGGCCTGTGGCCGTGGGGAGCCGGCCGCATCCTGCGCCCGGCGCAACGTAAGGTCGCCTTCGTCCCTCGGCGTCCCTATGTGCCGCCGGGCACGCTGCGCGCGGCGCTCGCCTATCCGGCCTCCGAGGTCGCCTATGCCGAGCCCGAACTGGTCGCCGCGCTGCAGAGCACAGGGCTTGGGCACCTGTCGCAGTCGCTCGACCGCGCGGCGCGCTGGGACCGCGAGCTGAGCGAGGAAGAGCAGCAGAGCCTCTCCTTCGCGCGGCTGCGGCTGCAGAAGCCGGCCTGGGTGGTGATCGACGAGGCACTCGACGCGCTCGACGAACCGGCGCGGCAGCGCGTGCTCGATCTCTTCCGCGATGGCCTGGCCGATGCCGCGCTCATCAATATCGGACGCGCCGCGCGCGATCACCTCTTCACGCGCACCCTGCATCTGGTCAAGGACACCGCTGGACGGACCTTCGAGCGTCACCGCTGCGTCTCGCCGGACTTCCCCGTGGCGGCAGGCGGCCCGTCGCTGCCGCTCCAGCCGGTGCCCTGATCCGCAGCGAGTACCGGTCGGAGCGGGGAGGGCTGTTCGGCCGGCTCGCTACCCTTGTACTATCCGATGCGAGGCCGTCTCCCGGCCCGAAGGAGCGATCCATGGCGACCAGATTCGATGCCATCGTCATCGGCACCGGCCAGTCCGGCCCCCCGCTTGCCGACCGGCTGACCAGCGAGGGCCTGAAGACCGCCATCATCGAGCGCAAGTTTCCCGGCGGCACCTGCGTCAACACCGGCTGCATCCCGACCAAGACTCTGGTCGCCAGCGCCTATGCCGCGCAGATGGCGCGCCGCGCCGCCGAGTACGGCGTCGCCGTCGGCCGCGTCAGGGTCGACATGAAGCAGGTCAAGAAGCGCAAGGACGCGGTCGCCGGCAAGTCACGCGCCGGCGTGGCGCGCTGGATGACAGGGTTGTCGAATGCGACGTTCTATCGTGGCCACGCCCGCTTCGAGGGATCGCACAGCGTGCGAGTCAATGGCGAGCTGCTGGAGGCGGAGCGCATCTTCATCAATACCGGAGGGCGCGCCCTCATCCCGGACATGCCGGGCCTCGATCAGGTCGACTACCTGACCAACAGCAGCATGATGCAGGTCGATTTCCTGCCGGGCCATCTGATCATCATCGGTGGCAGCTATATCGGGCTGGAGTTCGCGCAGATGTACCGCCGCTTCGGCAGCAAGGTCACAATCGTCGAGATGGGCGACCGCCTGATCGGCCGCGAGGACGACGACATCTCCGCGGCGATCCGCGGCATCCTCGAGCGGGAGGGCGTCGAGGTCCGCCTCAATGCGACCTGCATCGCCGTCGAGCGCCGCGGCAAGCGCATCGCCGTGAGGCTCGATTGCCGGCGGGCGCCGCGCGAGGTGGTCGGCACGCACCTGCTGCTCGCCGTCGGCCGCCGGCCGAACACCGACGATCTCGGGCTGGAGGCCGCCGGCATCGCCACCGACAAGCGCGGCTACATCACCGTCGACGAGGAGCTGCGCACCAACGTGCCGGGCGTCTGGGCGATCGGCGACGTCAACGGCCGCGGCGCCTTCACCCACACCTCCTACAACGACTACGAGATCGTCGCCGCCAACCTGTTCGACGGCGGCAGGCGCCGGGTCTCCGACCGCATCGCCGCCTACGGCCTGTTCATCGATCCGCCCCTGGGCCGCGCCGGCATGACCGAGAAGGAGGTGCGCGCCGCCGGCCTCGCGGCGCTTGTCGGCAAGCTGCCCATGACCTCGGTCGGGCGCGCCCGCGAGCGCGGCGAGACCAACGGCTTCATGAAGATCCTCGTCGCCGCGGACAGCAGGAAGATCCTCGGCGCCGCGCTCCTCGGCATCGGCGGCGACGAGATCGTCCACACCCTGCTCGACCTCATGTACGCGGGCGCGACCTACGACGTGATCGAGCGGGCCATGCACATCCACCCGACCGTGGCGGAGTACCTGCCGACCCTGATCGGCAACCTCGAGCCGCTGGCATAGGCGCCGGCAGCCTCCCGGGGGGTTGCGTTCCGCGGAAACTGCTGTCTTAGATCGCCGCCGCTTCGTCCTGCGGGAGCTGACGCCATGTCCTTCGTCCTGCCCGATCCGGGCGCCATCAGCGCCTTCGCCGTCGCCGGGTTCCTGCTGCTGATCACGCCGGGACCGGCCGTGCTCTACATCGTCGCCCGCAGCGTCGAGCAGGGGCGGCTGGCCGGCGTCGTCTCGGTCCTCGGCATCTTCACCGGCACGCTGGTGCATGTGACGGCGGCCGTCATCGGCCTGTCGGCCCTGCTGATGTCCTCGGCGCTGGCGTTCGCCATCGTCAAGTATGTCGGCGCCGCCTATCTCATCTATGTCGGCCTGCGCCGGCTGCTCACCCGCGGCGAGCCGCCGGCGGGGGACCTGCAGCTGCCGCGGCGCAGCCTGTGGCGGCTCTATGCCGACGGCTTCGTCGTCAACCTGCTCAATCCGAAGACGGCCCTGTTCTTCCTCGCCTTCCTGCCGCAATGGATCAGCCCGGCCAAGGGCGCCGAGCCGTTCCAGCTGGCCTTCCTCGGTCTGCTGTTCGCGGTGATGGGCCTGCTGACCGACGGTGCCTACGCGCTGCTGGCCGGCACCGCTGGCGGCTGGCTGAAGCGCAGCCGCGGCTTCCTCAAGGCCGAGCGCTACGTGACCGGCGGCATCTTCGTCGGCCTCGGCGTCACCGCCGCCATGGCCGGAGACGGCCGCAGCAAGTAGCGCCGCGGGCTATTCGAGATACTTGGCGAGGAATCTGCGCACGCGCGCGTAAGCGTCTGCGGTCGCGACCGGATCATATCTGAGACTGTAGCCGAAGTAGGTCGGCGGCGCCTCGGCCCAGTCGAAAGCATGCGTCGCGTCCGGATACTCGACCAGTTGATACTCCGGCAGCCCGTCGCCGACCGGCTGCATGGCCCGGCAGGCGCCGGGTGGCGTCCAGTCGTCGGCGCCGCCGATGAACAGCAGCAGCGGCGCGTCGGGGCGGGGCAGCTTCAGCGGGCAATAGGGATAGAAGGCGACGGCCGCGGCGAACGGCTCGGCGCGGTCCGGCGCATTGATGTCGCGGTTGGCGACGGCCTCCAGCGCGGTCATGGCGCCATGCGACCAGCCCATGACGGCGATGCGGGCGGGGTCGACGAAGGGTTGCCGCGCCAGCCACGCGCGGGCCGCGTGCGCATCGCGGGCCCGCTCGTTCGGGGTGACGTCGAGATAGCGGGTGCACACCTCGGAACGTCCGCGCGGCCCCAGGCTGTCGACGTCGAGGAATGCGTAGGGCCAGTCGCCGAACGCCCGCGCGACCCAATCGGAGTCGAGATCGGTGCCGTCGCAGCCATGCAGCAGGACGATCGCCGCGAACGGGCCGTCGCCTGACGAGACGCGCGGCGAGCTGCACGCTCGTCCCGTCCGGCATGACAGTGGGAAAATGCACGATCGGCTCGTCGGCGCGCGCAACTCCCGCGATCAGGAGAAGGGTCGGCCAAGCAAGATGCCCGCAAAGCCGCGACATGCCGCGACTCTATCCCGTCGGGCGGTAAGGCGACAGGAGCGCGCCGCGCGTCAGGGCGATCGCGGCACCGTCGGCGCGGAAAGCGAGGGCAGGGCGCGCGTGGCCGGCAGGCGCAGCGGCAAGGGCTCCGGCGCGCGCAGCAGGTCGTTCATGCGATTCAGCTCCGTCTGCGTCTCGAGGCGCGACCGGCGCTCCACCGGATCGAGCCGGCCGAGCGCATCGGCGCGGTCGAGATCGAGCTGCTGCCGCTGCAGCTGGCTGCGGTAGGAGTCCGCGCGGGCGCGATCCGCGGGAGTCAGCTCCTTGACCGGTCCCTGGAACCGATAGGGGGCCAGGACGGAGCGCTCCTGGGCGGACGCCGCGGCGGTAAGCGTCAGCAGGGCGGCAAGAAGAACGATGCGCGCGGCCATGACAGGAACGTGGTGCTGCCCTCGCGCGTCATCAAGTGCGCGCCACCGCCGTCCGCTACCGGTGCCTTCGATCTCTGGAATGCGCCCTTACGCGGCGCGGCCGGCCCGTGCCTTGACCGCGTGGGCGGCGAGGTTGCGGCCGAGGTCCCACACCGCGCCGGGCACGCGGTGGCAGTCGGCGATGGTCTTGTCGAAGCTGTCGCGGATCCACAGCCGGTCGGCGTCGGTGATGGTGAGCGCCGGCAGCAGCTTGATGATGTGCACGCCGGGGCCCGAGACTTGACAGACGACCCGGTGGTCCTTGAACAGCGGGATCAGGATCATCTGGCAGAACAGGCCCTTGTTGGCGGCCTCGAGCAGGTTCCAGGCGGCCTTCAGCATCAGGCTGCGCGGCATGCCGAACTCGATGCCGATCATCAGCCCCTTGCCGCGCACGTCCTTGACCAGCTCGTACCTGTCGCGGAACGCCCGGAAATCGCCGAGGATGGCCTCGCCCAGCACGGCCGCGCGTGCGATCAGCTTCTCCTCCTCGATGACGTTCAGGGTTGCCAGCGCCGCGGCCATGCCGAGGTCGTTCTTGCTGAAGGTGGAACCGTGCACCAGCGCGCGGTCCATGCGGTCGAACAGCTTGGAGAAGATCCACTGCTTCGTCAGCAGCACGCCGACCGGGACGAAGCCGCCGGACAGCGCCTTCGACAGCAGCACCATGTCGGGATCCACGCCCCAATGCTCGCAGGCCAGGAACCTGCCGGTGCGTCCCATGCCCGTCTGGATCTCGTCGGCGATGAACAGCGTGCCGTGCTTGCGGCAGAGTTTGAGCGCCTCCGGCAGGTAGTCGTCGCCGGGCATGTAGACGCCCTTGCCCTGGATCGGCTCGACGAAGAAGGCGGCGGCGTCGTTGCCGCGCAGCGCCGCCTCCAGCGCCGGCAGGTCGTTGAACGGCACCTGCACGCAGTCGGGCAGCAGCGGCGTGAAGCCGGTCTTGAACACCTCGGTGCCGTTAAGCGACAGCGCTCCCATGGTCAGGCCGTGGAAGGCGTGGCTGCAATAGACGATCTTGCCGCGGCCGGTGGCGGCATGGGCGAACTTGATCGCGCTCTCCACCGCCTCCGACCCCGTCGAGCAGAAGAACGCGCGGTCCTGCCCGGTGAGGGCGAGCAGGCGCTCCGCCACTATTCCGGCCAGCAGCGACACGTCCATCTGCACGAGGTTCGGCAGCCGCGCATCGAGCACCTGCTTCAAGGCATCGATCACCGTCGGATGGTTGCGGCCGATGGCGAACACCCCGAAGCCGCTGAGCAGGTCAAGATAGCGCGCACCGGCGGCATCGGTCAGGTAGGGGCCCTCGCCGGAGATGAAGTTGACGTCATAGCCGATGGTCCTGAGCACCCGCACCAGCTGCGCATTCAGGTAGCGCTCGTTCAGTTCATACTTCTCGCCGCGACGTCCGGCCAGCAGGCGATTCAAATCCAGAGTCATGCGACTTCCTTGCCTGTTCCGGCGGCAGAGGCGGTACCGCCCCGGTCCCTGCAGTGATGGGTCGGCGTGGGAATCGCCGCCCGACGACTCGCATTATGTCAAATACCGGCGCCGCCGTGGACCCCTGAAATCACTTTGAAACACGGCGCGGATAGAGGTTCGTTAACACGCTCTAGTTTCGGCTTCGATCATAGGAAAAGGACACGTTGATGGAAACCCGCGTCGATGAGATCGCCGGCGGCATCTACCGGCTCTCGACCTGGATGGCGGAGGTCGCGCCGCCCGCCGGCTTCACCTTCAACCAGTTCCTGATCGACGCCGACGAGCCCCTGCTCTTCCATTGCGGCATGCGCGGCCTGTTCCCTCTGGTGTCGGCCGCCGCCGCCAGGGTGTTGCCGCTCGATCGGCTGCGCTGGATCTGCTTCGGCCACGTCGAAGCCGACGAATGCGGCGCCATGAACCAGTGGCTCGCCGCCGCCCCGCGCGCCGCGGTGGCCCACGGCGCCCTCGGCTGCGACGTCTCGCTCAATGACCTCGCCGACCGCCTGCCGCGTGGCCTCGCCGACGGCGAGGTCATCGATCTCGGCGGCAAGCGCGTGCGCCACATCGATACACCGCACGTTCCCCATGGTTGGGAGGCGCGTGTCCTCTATGAGGAAGTCACCGGGACGCTCCTCTGCGGCGATCTCGGCAGCCATCTGGGGAACGGTCCTGCGCTCACCTCGGCCGACGTCGTCGGTCCGGCGATCGAGGCCGACGAGGCGTTTCGCGCTGCCTGCCTGACGCCCGATACGGCTCCCACCATCCGCCGCCTCGCCGCCCTGGCGCCACACACGCTCGCCATCATGCATGGCTCCGCCTTCGCTGGCGACTGCGCCGCCGCGCTCAATGCGCTGGCCGACGACTACGCGCGGCGGCTCCACCGGCGCGCCGGCGAGGTCGGTGCCGCGGGAGCCTGATGGCCGATTTTGGTGTTTGGTTTCAGGTGATTTCGTCCGTTATATCAACGAGCTGGCGGTTCGATTTCACGCAAGAGAGTAGGAACCGTCCGTTGTGGCCGGGGTTTCCTGGCCCGGCCATCCCGCCGGCCCGAGAGGTGGCGCCGCTGCCTTTTCGATGTCCCTCCGCCCGCTTTGCCGGCATGCTCCTCCATCGCCATCAGTGCGAGCCGTTCTTCGGCCCGTTCCGCCGCGAGGCGCTCGTCGGCTCCGGCCTGCACGGGCCTGTTCCGCGGGGCCGACCGTGTGCTGCTCGCCGAGATGGCCTGCGTGGTCGCTGCGTGGCATTGCCCGAGCCGTTGCTCCTGCATCGCGACCACGCGGACCGCTACACGCGGGCTGTCATGCTGGGCGATCCCGAGGAGGTGGGGCGGTGGTGGGACACGAGCCGCCCCGCGGGCCGGTTCAGGAGCTCGCTGCATTTCTTCGTCCGCTACGGACACTACTGGGGGGTCGTGCGGAAGACGGTCGGCGACCGCCGCGAACGGTGGACCTGCTATGGCCACCTCGTCCGCTGGTGGTTCGCGGCTACCATTTTCGGGAGGCGGCGGCGACCTTGCTCGGCGCTGTTCACCCGCGGTTGCTCGCCGGCGCGCTCAAGGTCAAGCGGGCCTTGTTCGGCGTCAGGCCGCGGTCGCTTGCCGGGCGCGCCCTCTTGGTCGACGATCCGCACGATGCTCCGGCTCCGATCGGGGCGCCTGCGGGACTCGGCCTCGTCCGTCGCGGTGCCAGCGCGAAGCCGCAGGTCGTTCGGGTAGCGTCCCCTACCGGTTTCTCACGGGAGGCATTCGACCAGAAGCGTCCTCAGCGCTTCGACCGCGGGCTCCTTGACGCGGGCGGCCTCGCGCAGCACGACATGGAATTCCGGCAAGACGGGCAGCCTCCGGCTCGTGAGGACAGCCAGTCCCGGCGGCGCCGTGCGCTTCAGGAAGGGGGCGATCGCCAGATCCGCCTGCAATGTCGCCTGCACGGCCTCCAGGCCGCCGCTCTGGCATATCGGCCTCCAGTCGAGACCTGCGCGAGCCAGGGTCTCGATCGTCGCAGATCGAAACGCGCACCGCTCGTCGCCCAGCGCAACCGTCAGGGGTTTCGCGCGATAGGCCAGCCCATCGGGCGCGCCGACCCAGACGAGACGCTCGCGAAACAGCATCCGGCCGCGTCCGTCGTCCACGCGATCGGTCGTCAGGGCAAGGTCGATCTCGCCGTTTTTCAGCCGCGCCATGAGGCCGCGGCTCGTGTCGCTGGTCAGGTGGACGCGAACGTCGGGGCGGGCCTCGCGGAAGCGTCGCAGCGCCTCCGGCAACACCGCCGCGACGATGTCATAGGCTGCGCCGAGCCGCACTTCGCCCGCGAAATCGGTATCCGTCATGCTCGCGACGATCTCGTCGTTCAGGAGCAGGGCTCGGTTCGCTTTCGCCAGCAGCTTTTCGCCGCTCGATGTCAGGCTCAGCTTCGCGGCGGAACGATCGACGAGCTTGCAGCCGAACAAGGCCTCGAGCCTTTGCAATTGCTGGCTGACGGCGCCTTGCGAGCGGCCGACGACGCTGGCTGCGGCGGTGATGCTCTCCGTCTCGGCGATCGCGACGAACGAGCGCAGCAGCGCGAGATCCAGAAGCGGCGTCTGTTTCATTAGAAATACCAATAGTGACGATCAATCTTATTAGTTTTCTGATTTCTGGGCAAACCGCTAGCTTTGCATCAGGTCAAGGGACATTGCTCCATGAAAGTCGTCGGTACGATCGAAAGCTTGTGGCGCTATCCGGTGAAGAGCATGGCGGGCGAGCGGGTGGTGGACGCTTACATGAGCTTCTCCGGCCTCTATGGCGACCGCTGCTACGCCTTCAGGAACTCGGCCGCGCGCAAAGGATTCCCATACCTGAACGCGACCGCACAGTCGCAAATGCTGCTCTATCGGCCGAAGTTTCGCTTTCCGGCACGGGCGGCCAGGCCGCCGAATCTGGTCGAAGCGACGAGCATCGCGCCGGGCGTCAACCCGGCGGACGCCGAACCGGGGGACATGGCCTTGGACGTCGTGACGCCTTCGGGCGCGACCATGGCGATCGATGCCCCCGCATTGATCGCCATGCTGGGAGAAGGGCTGCGTGGCGAGAACCATGTCACGCTCGTGCGCTCCGCCAGGGCGCTGACGGACTGTCGCCCCGTGTCGCTGATCGGCCTGCAGACCGTGAGGCAGATCGGCGAGGAGTTGGGCCACCCGGTCGACAAACGGCGCTTCCGGGCCAACATCTATCTCGACCTCGCTTCGGACTGCGGCTTTGCCGAGGACGACCTGGTCGGCCGCCGGCTGCGCCTCGGATCCAAGGCGGAGCTGGCCATCCTGGAGCGTGATCCGCGTTGCAGGATGATCTCGCTCGATCCGGACACCGGCGAGCACAATCCTGAGGTCTTTCGCAACGTGGCGCAGGCCCATGCGACCTTTGCGGGGATATATTGCGCCGTTCTGGTCGAGGGCCTTCTATCCGAGGGCGATACGGTCGAGATCGTTTGAGGGCATTCGGGCGCCAAGGATCCTCCGCTCCCAAGGGGCGTCAGGCATGGTTACGCATAAATGCTCATACCGGTTGACAAATTAGACGAGTTCTGCACCGGCCATGCCTTGGCGATGCAATGCGGCGCCCACGCAGGTCGGTTCCTCGGTCGCGCTGCGGTCGCCGGTTGGGATGAGCGCGCGAACCGCGAGGCCTTGCGCATGGCCGGGCTCACTGCGCGCCTGATGGAGGGCGTGCAGCGGCTTCTCCCGCAGGTGCGCGTCGTCGCAGCGCCGCCCGCCGCCTGGGAAGCCGTTTCGCATCCGGCCCCCGCAACGCCTGAGCCGGATCCGGCGGCGGTCCGCAAGCGCCATGCCGCGCCCGGGCAGCGCCGCGGCTGCCTCAAGAACGGCAATCCCTCCGGCGACTACCTGCAGGCTCCGCGCTGCGGCGCCCGGACGCGCGCCGGCTGCCCCTGCCGCCAGCCCGCCATGGCCAACCGCCGCTGCCGCCTGCATGGCGGCCTCAGCACCGGCCCGCGCACGCCCGAGGGCCTGGCGCGCAGCCGCACGGCCCGCCTGACCCACGGTTACCGCACCCGCGCGCTGATCGGCCTGCGCAGCCGCGCCGCCCACACCGCCCGCCGCCTGCGCAACCTCAACCGCGCCCTCTCCGCTGGACATGGGGTCCATCGCTCAAATTCAGCATTCCCCTCCGGAGGGACGGCCCCATCTGGCCGCCCGCCCTCGGCGACCGCGGCACCTACGCCGGGCGCCCACCCCGGGGGCACCCTGCGGAAGACCGCCCTCGGGGCCTCCCCCGCTGGGCATGGGGTCCATCGCTCATTTCGCGAGCGGCTGCGATCAGCCACCGCCCTGTGAGAGTATTCCTTGACTCCGATCGGGTATAGTTCTTATAATGTTCTCTTCCGTGGGTGCGACGCCGGCGGGTCGATTTTTGACATCGTGGATCAGCAAAGAGACATGACGCCGCCGGGCTGGCGCGTTACCAGAAAGAGGCGAATACGTAAATTACAATAGCTTTGATCCGCGTGTTTTAGGCGGCACGCCGAAGCAAAGGGGGCGGACCCCAAGGCCCGCCCCGCATCGAACTCGGCCGAGGCCGGACCGGCCAAAAAGCCGGCCTGCTACTCCGCCGCCTTCGGCGTCGCTTCCTTGAGCAGCCGTTCGGCCAGCGCCTTCTTGCCGGCGGCGTCGAGCTTCTTCAGCTCGTTGTTCAGCACCCGCTCGTTGATCGCCTGGTTCCAGTAGTCGAGCGACTGGAAGCCGAGGAGGGCGGCCTTGCCGACGAACTGGCGCAGCACCTCGTTGGTCGGGCCCATCACCCAGCCGGCCTTGCCGTCGCGCAGGTAGCGCTCGATGCCGAGGCCGGGCTTGTAGCCCGTGCCGCCGCAGGCATGCAGCATCTTGTCGGTCACATGCGCCACGTTCTTGGCGGCGCTGAACTTCACCTGCCACATCCAGTGCAGGAACTGGGCGCGTGGGAGCGCCTTCAGGTCGGTGTGGATCGACCAGTCGCAGTCGTTGGTCGCGGCGTCCATGGCCTTCGCCATCAGGAAGACGAAGGCGCGGCTGGCGTTGGTGTCGGTGATGGCCTCACCGACATAGTCCTGGATGGTGGGATAGTCGGCGACGCGCATGCCGACATCGACGTGCTTCTTCATCGTCGTGTGGCGCTTGGCGATGTCGATCAGCCCCATGGAGATGCCGTTCCAGCAGGCCGAGGAGCAGAGCAGGAAGAAGGGATCCACGCACTCGTCGTTGGAGCTGGCACCGTCGCCCTTCGGCCCGACCATGCGGTCCGCCGTGAGCACGACATTGTCGAGCTCGAGCGTGCCCGACTGATTGCCGCGCAGGCCGAGGCCGTCCCACTTCGAGGGCTCCGCCTTCACCTCGTTGTTGAAGGCGAGCCAGCAAGTGAGGTCGGAGAAGTTGCCGCCGAAGTCCGGGCTGGTGGTCTGCAGCACGTACCAGTCGGCGAAGCCGCCCGATGTCGTCCAGGACGCCTTCTTGCGCACGCGGTAGCCGCCGTCCACCTTCTCGGCCCCCGAGGAGATCGGGTACCAGAAGTGCGAACCGGTCTCCGGATCGGAATAGGAGAGCGTGCCGACCAGGCAGTCCTTGTCGATCCGCCGCATGATGTCCTGGATCGTCGGATTGTCGTGGTGGCGGAAGAGGGCGGCGGCGACGGCGCCGGTGTGCATGGTGTAGCACATGGCGGTGGAGGGGCAGGCGTAGCGCGCGATCGTCTCCACCACCATGGCGGCCGCGACATGGTTCTGGCCCATGCCGCCCAGCGCCTTCGGCACCAACAGGCCGAGCAGGCCGTGCTTGGCCAGCACCTGGAAGTTCTTGCGCGGGAACAGCAGCTTCTTGTCCGACTCGATGGCGTTGTCGCGCATCTCCTTCTGCGCCAGGTCGATGATCAGCGCCTGGATGCGCTTCTGCTCGTCGGTGAGCAGCCACTGCGGATCGAACTCGGCGCCGAGGCCCCAGAACTCTTCCGCTCCCCATTTCTTCGTCATGCGTCCCTCGTCATGGCTGAATCGATCGCTGGTCCTGAAGGCCGAAGCTGGCCCAATTCTACCGGCGGTCCGAGCCCCGGTGCGCGGTTCCAACGTTCTGCCGAAGCTACACGATGCGGCAAAACCGGCGCAAGCCATATGGACCCATGGGGTCGTGGCGGCCAACCATTTTCATACCAATCGCGCGGGTATGGTTGCACAGCTTGGGGCGGCGCCCGTTGCCTCGCGTCGGCGCATCGGGCTAGATGAACCTCATCGGTAAGCCGGAACGTCGCAACGTTTCAGAGAGGAACAGCCAAGATGATCAAGAGGCTTCTGGCGGCTACGCTGGCCGCCGCCGTCATGTCAGGGACCGCGGTGGCCGCCGATCTCGGCGGCAAGGTCCTGAAGGTCGGATCCGACACGACCTACCCGCCGATGGAGACGGTCGACGAGGCGACCGGCCAGATCGTCGGTTTCGACGTCGATGTGATGAACGCCATCTGCGAGCGCATCAACTGCAAGGCGCAGTTCGTGACCACGGCATGGGACGGCATCTTCGCCGCGCTCCAGCAGGGCGAGTTCGACATGGTCGTCTCCGGCGTCTCCATCACCGACGAGCGCGACAAGATCGTCGATTTCAGCGATCCTTACATCGTCGTCAGCCAGTCGGTCCTGCTCCGCGTCGCCGACAAGAGCCTGACCATCGACGACTTCAAGGCCGGCCGCAAGCTGGCGGCGCAGACCGCCACCACCAACGCGCAGCTGGCCGAGGAGCTGGTCGGGCGCGAGAACGTCAGCCTCTACGACACCTTCGCCGCCGCCGTGGCCGCGCTCAAGAACGGCGACGTCGACGGCGTCATCATCGACGGCACCTCCGCCGTGGCCTACGAGCAGGAGTTCGCCGGCGAGCTCGTCGTCGGCATCACCGGCCTGCAGTCGGATCCGCTCGGCCTGGTCTTCCGCGAAGGCGACCCGTTGCGCGACAGCTTCAACGAGGGCCTGAAAGCGATCAAGGACGACGGCACCCTCGACCAGCTGATGGCCAAGTACTGGGGTGCGGCGACCCAGTAGACGTCGGCCCGATCCGGACGGTCACGCCCGTCCGCAGGTCCTGCGACGTGCCCGAATCGACCGTGGTTCGGGCACGTTCCGTCTGGCGGCATCGCGCGACCGTCGCCGTCGGACGCAAGTGGGGAGCGTCATGGGCAGCTTGAAGCGCATCCGGCCCAGCAACCTCGTCATCCTGGTTGCGGCGCCGTTCCTCGTCTACCTGTTCGCCGCCTCCTCGAACTACCGGCGTTCCCTGGTGCAGATTCTCGGCGTCGAGGATCGTGCCAGCGAACTGCTCTCCGGCTTTCTCCTGTTCCTAGCAATGCTGCTGCTCGGCTGCGTCGTGCCGTTCCTGCATGTCCGGCAGCAGCTCGACCGCCCGCGCCCGCGCCTGCTCGGTTGGCTCGCGGCGGGCGCCAACCTCGCTCTGGCGGCGTTCGTCGCCGGCGTGGCGGATATCTCGGCCTTCGTCGACTCCGTTGTCGCCAACGGCGTCGATCCCTTCACGTCCGAGCTCATTGCTAAGGGCAAGACACCGCGTCAACTGACGCCCGAGGCGCTGGCCCACTCCGTCGCTGTCCTGCAGTGGGGTGCTCTGGCCTATCTCGTGCTGTCTGGCGGCCTCGTCGCAGCCGGCCTTCTCTCCGCCCCGACTGCCCGAAACCGTCGCCGGGTGAGCCTCGCCTTCGGCGGCCTCGCCGCCCTCAATCTGGCGGGGCTGGCCTATCTCCTGCTGATCGCCCATGCCGGCTTCGCTTCGGGCCTGATGGTCACCCTGCGCGCCGGCGTGTTTGCCTATGCCGGCGCCGCCATCCTCGGACTCGTCTGGGCCGGCCTTCGGTTGCTGCGGCCGAAGCGATGGACCCTGCCGCTGCATGCCGGCGCGAGCTTGGCGCTCATCGCCGCCTCCGCGTTCTTCTTCCTGCAACCGCACGAGACCTTCGTCCTGGTCGGCTCCTTCGAGAAGGACGTGGCCATCGTCAAGGGCACCCCGCAGACTCTGGTCGATGCCGTCCGCTTCGGCGAGTACGAGGGCGGCGACGGCAAGACCGTGAAGACGCGCAGCACGGCGACGGTCGACGATGCTCTGCAGGCGCTGGCCGAGCGGGAGCGTGTCTCGGCGGCGTTCGTTCCTCTGGCGCTGGCGCCCACCGATGCGCCGGTCGTCTGGCGCGTCGCCTTCCTGCCGGACCGATACAAGCTGCCCGGCTTTGCCCTCGCCATCTCGGGCGTCTTCCTGGCGATCCTCACCTTCGGCGCCTTCATCCACGGCCGCCATCCGCTTGCCATCGGCTCGGAGTTCTTCATCGACGTGGCGCGCGGCATCCCGATGCTCGTCATCATCCTCTATGTCGGATTTCCGCTCAGCGGCACCGTCAAGGATGCGACCAGCGAAGGCATCAACCTGCCGAACATGACGCGCGGCATCATTGCGCTGGCACTGGGCTATTCCGCCTATCTGGCCGAGATTTTCCGGGCAGGCATCGAAGCCGTGCCGCGTGGCCAGCTGGAGGCGGCCCGCAGCCTCGGCTTGAGGAACTGGCAGGTCGCGCGCCTGGTGGTGCTTCCCCAGGCTCTCCGCATCGTCATTCCGCCGCTCGCCAACGAATTCATCGCGATCCTCAAGGACACCTCGCTGCTGTCGATCCTGTCGGTGCGCGACATGCTGCAGCGCATGCGCGAGTTTCAGTCGGCCTACTTCCTGGTGTTTCCGCCCTACAACACGGTGGCGATCCTGTACATCGTGCTCACGCTGTCGGCGGCCAGCATGCTGAAATGGGTCGAGCGGCGGTATGAAGCCCGATCGCACTGAGGCACTGGCGCGGCTGCGCGCGCGGGCGAGCGCGCTCCGCTTTCCCCCCGGCATGGTGCTGGGAACGGCCACCGCTTCTTACCAGATCGAGGGCGCCGTGGCAGAAGATGGTCGCGGCGAGAGCATCTGGGACCGCTTCTCGCATACACCGGGCGCTGTCCGCGGCGGCGACACCGGCGACGTTGCCTGCGACCACTATCATCGCTGGCCGGATGACGTGGCGTTGATGCGGCGGCTGGGCGTGAATGCCTATCGCTTCTCGATCGCCTGGCCGCGCATCATGCCGCAGGGTTGCGGCGCGGTGCAGCAGGAGGGACTGGCATTCTATGATCGCCTCGTCGATGCGTTGCTTGCGCGCGGGATCGCGCCCTTCGTCACCCTCTACCACTGGGACCTGCCGCAGGCGCTCCAGGACCATGGCGGCGGCTGGCTGCGTCGCGGCATCGCCGACGACTACGTCGCCTATGTCGATACGGTGACGCGTCGCCTCGGCGATCGCGTGCGCCATTGGACGACCTTCAACGAGCCCTTGACCTTCACTTGGTCCGGCTATGCGTTCGGCGAGGACGCGCCCGGCCTCAAGCTTGGCGCCAAGGGCGCGCTGGTTGCGAGCCACCACGTGCTGCTGGCGCATGGCCGAGCGGTGCCGATCATCCGCGCCAACGTCCCACAGGCACAGGTCGGTATCGTCCTCGATCTCAACACCGCCACCCCGGCGACCGAACGGCGCGAGGATGTCGCCGCGGCGCATCGGTTCGATGGCCTGCAGAACCGCTGGTATCTCGATCCGTTGTTCCGCGGCGCGTATCCGGAGGACATGCTGCGTCTCTATGGCGAACTGGTGCCGAGGGTTCAGGACGGCGATCTCGCCTCGGTGCCTTTGGACTATCTGGGAATCAACGTCTATCGCCGGTCGGTAATCGCAGACGGCGACGACTGCCCGCCCGCGGGCTTCAGACGCGTGGAGCCGCCAGGCCTCTACACCGGCATCGGCTGGGAGGTGCATCCGCCGGCGCTCTATGACATTCTGGCCTACGTGCATCGAAACTATGCACCGCCGGCGTTGCACATCACCGAGAACGGCGCCGCCTTCCTCGACGCGGTCGAGCCCGACGGCCGCATTCTCGACCTCGACCGAGCCGAATATCTCGTCGCACATCTCGAACAGGCCGACCGCGCCATCCATGCGGGCATTCCGCTGAAGGGCTATTTCGCCTGGACGCTGATGGACAATTTCGAGTGGGCGCACGGCTACAGCCAGCGCTTTGGCCTGATCCATGTCGATCATGCCACCCAGCAGCGCCGGATCAAGGCGAGCGGCGAACTCTTCGGCTTGGTTGCCGTCGCGAACGCAAGTTCGCAAACGACGGCGGCGTACGGCTAGCGTGGGTCGCCGATGTGCCGGTAGCCGCCGCGGAAGTACAGGAGCGGCTCGCCTTCCTGCGCGAAACGCATCTTCCGCACCCGGCCGACGAAGATCAGGTGATCGCCGCCGTCGTAGATATGCTGGGTCTTGCACTCGAAATTGGCCAGCGCATCCGTCAGGATCGGACAGCCGGTATCCCAA
Organism: Dongiaceae bacterium; assembly: GCA_050180895.1. Classification (GTDB taxonomy): domain Bacteria; phylum Pseudomonadota; class Alphaproteobacteria; order Dongiales; family Dongiaceae; genus JBGPEQ01. Next base: position 215,703 of record JBFXDS010000004.1, on the reverse strand, counting down.
AGTTCGTAATGAACGTTATCCCATTTGTCGATCATCGGCGTGGCGAAGATCACGGCCAGCTGACGCTGGTTGCCGCCGAGGACATTGATGGCGAACTGCCCCGCATCGTGGAAAGCGGGCAGGCTGTAGGCCCGGCGATCCAGGCTGAACAGCACGAGCGGCGGATCGAGAGAGACCGAGTTGAAGGAGTTCGCGGTGATGCCGACCATCCCCGCGTCACGCGAGGCCGCGGTGACCACGGTTATACCCGTCGCGAAGCAACCGAGAGCCTTGCGGAACTCGCGCGAGTCGATGCTCACGATGTTCGATGACAGCTTATGAACTCGAGGCCGGATTGGAGGCCGGAACGGAGATCCGCAGTCATGACTGTCCGACCTCCGCATCTCGCCCGTGTGGCGAGCAGATCAATCTCTTCACTAGTCCCCGGGCGCCGTAGCCGCCCCGCGCCGGCGGGGGATGTCCCGCGATGGTCGAACGGCAGCTATTCGTGGCCGTGATGCGGGCTGTTGCCACGCGGCGGGAAAGGTCGTCGCGGCCGTTGCTGCGATTGCTGCTGGCGCGGCGTCGCCGTACTTTGATCGAGATTGATCACGCGCAGGACCTGAACGCCTTTGCGGCCTTGTCCCACCTCGCAATGGATCGTCGATCCTTCCGGCGCGTCCTGCAATCCAGCCTGCTTGAGGGCAGAAATGTGCAGAAATACGTCTTGAGATCCGTCGGCCGGCGAAACGAAACCATAACCCTTCTCGGGATTAAACCACTTGATCGTACCGTGCAGTTCCGAGCCTTCCCCGCTCGCGGAACCACCGGGTTGCTGACGTTCGTTCATTACGCTCACTCTGCTCTAGCGACCCTCATGGCTTGCCCCTGCCCGAGCGTCCAATCATCAGGATACCGACGAGCGCCCGCCCGCGGTCGTCACGGACGTCCATCCGCGAAGGACAATGTTCAATACTTTGAGCGCCACGGCGAAGAAAAGCAAGCGCGGCTTTAACCATGTCTAAAGGGCTCGCCGGGGGTCAAAAACATTGGATTCCAGGCGCTGTATCCTCCTGTCGCAGTCTGCTATCAGTTCGCAGATCTCGCCCTTTCAGACCTCAATGCGCTTGTACAACAAAGCTGTATCGTCATGACTCTTCTGCTCAATTCGCGCGAAGACTTCACCGCCGACAACTATGCCAGGGCCGCTTGGCAGGGTGAGGCTGTCACGTTTTCCACCGCTGCGCTGCGACGCATGGCGGAGTGCCGCGCCGCCTTCATGCGGCTGATCGACGGTGATCCGAATGTCACCATCTACGGCGTAACCACGGGTTACGGTCAGTTTGCCCGCGTGCGCCTGAAGCCGGAAGAGCGGCGCGACCATGCGAGGAAGCCGCCGGTCGGCGCGTATGCTGCGTTCGGTCCGCCGCTGCCCGAACGTGTGACGCGCGGCATCGTCTTCGCGCGCTTGGCTAACTATGTCGAAGGTCATGCGGCGGTCACCCCTGCCTTGGCCCAAGCGGTGGCGCAGCTCCTGGATGGTCGCCGGTTGCCGGCCGTGTCCGCCATGGGACAAGGCGGCGCCGGTGAGATCCTCGGCTTGGCGCCGCTGTTCAGCGATCTGGCGGCGAGCTCCGATCTCGCAGAGAAGGAAAGCCTGGCGCTGATCAACGGCTCGCCCTGCGCCAGCGCGCTGGTTGCTGATGCGGTGATCGCTATGGAACGGCGTCTGCCGCTGGTCGAGCAGGTCTTTGCGCTGTCAGCCGAGGCGATACTGGTGCCGCTGACGCACTTCGCGCCGGAGTTCGAGGAGCTGTGGAACGATCCACATGAGGCGGCTGCGCTCCGTTCGCTGCGGGATTTGCTGGCCGAAGGCAACAGCGAACGCCGGCCGTATCAGGCGCCGGTCAGCTATCGCATCCTGCCGCGCGTGCTCGGCCAGCTGCGGCGCGCTCTCGCGCAGGCGCGAGAGGTCGCCGAGCGCTCGCTCAGCGCGATCACCGACAATCCTGTCTACCTGCCGCCCGATGGCCGCTATCCACACGGCCGCGTCTACAGCACGGGCGGCTATCACAATGCCGCTGCCTATCCGGCTCTCGACGCGCTGGCGGCCGCAGCCGCGGATCTTTGCATCATCGCCGACAAGCACACCTCGAAATTGCTCGACGGACGATATTCCCTCCTGCCCGATCAGTTGCAGGCCGGCGAGGGCTATCTGGGTTGCCTCGGCATGGTGCAGGTGGGATATGCCGAGGAGGCGAAGCGCGCGGCCCAACGCACCTTCCTGCCCGGCAGCGAGGGCGGCGGCTTCGGGCAGAACGATACGGCGCCGCCCACCTTTATCGCTTGGCGTGGTCAGGAACACGCAGCCTTCTGCCTCGAGGCCGCGTTGGCCGCGCTCGCCGCCGTCGCGTCCCAGGCGCTCTATGTCACGAAGCGCAAGGCGCCTGCACCGTTGCGCGGGTTGCTCGCCGAGATCCAGGTTCACATGCCGCCAGTGGTCGAGCCTCGGCCCATTGCTCCCGACATGGAGAAGCTGGTCGCCGCCTTTCGGGCAAAGGTTTACGCTCGCCCAGAGCGTCTGCAATCATAGGCTCCGCAGGATCTGGCGATGCGCCGCGATATAGCCGGATGCAGTGACCTTGAGATGGGCCCGCAGGTCGCGATGCAGCTCGGGCAACGCGTGGAACGGCACCGAGGGAAACGCATGATGTTCGGCGTGATAGGGCATGTTCCACGCGAAGAAGCGCACAACGGCGTTGGTCAACGTGGTTCGGGAGTTCGCCAGCATGTCCGGTACAAGCGGGCAGCCCGTATGCTCCGCCAGTAGATACATCCGCAGGAGCGGCTGACCGGCGAGGGCCGGCAAGACCCAATAGGTTAGCGGCGCCCACCAGCCTGCAGCGAACGCGCCGGCGGCGAGAAACCCGTAGATCGTCAGGACGACGCGCGCCTCGGTGACGACCCGCACGGCCGTGCGCGGGGCGGCCAGGAATGGCTCGGGGGCTCGCCCGAGAGCATGGCCGACCAACCCGGTGATCCCGGCGCGCCAATAGTGCCACCCCGAAACATGCAGCAGCCATTGCGCCGACGTCGCGGGCTTGGGTGACGCCAGCTCCGGATCATTATGCGGATCCTGCGTGTGGCGATGATGCGCGAAGTGGAAGAACCGAAAATATTCGGGCGGCAGCAGGAGGATCAGCCCGATCATCCACGCGACGCCGTCATTGAGCCAGCGACTCCTGAACGCGGTGCGATGGATCGTTTCGTGCAGGGGCGCGAACAGGAAGATGAGGACAGCACCATGCAGCACCGTCGCCGGAACTACCCACCAGCTACCGACGGCGCGGCTCAGGATCGCACCGGTTGCAACAAGTGCCGCTGCATGACCTGCAAGATGAGTCAAGCCGCGAGTGTCGGAGCGAGCATTCAGCCGGGCAAGCCGCACACGATCGATCCGACCGTGGTCGTAGACGACTTCGTCCATATCCGATTGTAACCTATCGGGAGGAATGCGCGAGCGGCGGATTTCGGCTCAGCGCTCGGCAAACGCGCGCAACTCGGCGAAAAGCTGTGGATCGTTGATGACCCGGGGCACCTTGTTCTGACCGCCGAGCCGGCCACGCGCCTCCATCCAGTCTGCAAAGAACCCCGGCGCCACGACGTGAACGCGTGGCGGTCCCATCCCGAACCCCTCGGCGCGATGGGCTCGGTAGTCGTCGTTCAATTCAGCGAGACGCGCGTCGAAGACCTCGGCAAAGGCGGTAACGCGAGCCGCATCTGTCGGAGTCGCGAACTCGACGAAGATCAGGTGGTGGCCGAGATCGCCGGTGCGCTCGGGGAAGATGGCTCCCATGGCGAAATCGCTGACATCGGCCGTAATCGCGTGTGCTGCGGTTGCCACGGCATCCTCGATTTCCTCGCCGATGAGGTGTTCCCCGAAGGCCGACATCATGTAGCTGGTTCGGCCGGTGACCGCGAGGCGCGGCGGCCGCCGCGACAGGAAGCGCACGGTATCGCCGAGAATGTAGGCCCAAAGACCGGCGCAGCTGGTCAGCAGGATGGCGTAGTTGACGTCGCTCTCGATATTGTCGATCCAGAATCGGCGCGGCGTTGGAGCGTCAAGCTCTTCGACCGGCACGAACTCGAAGAACAGGCCGTTGTCGACGATGAGGCGGAGCCCGTCCGCGGGTCCTTCGTCGGCGATGGCGATGAAGCCCTCGCTGGCGGGATAGACCTCGCGCAACTCGGCATGGCTGCCGGCCAGAAACGCCTCGAAGCGGTCGCGGTAGGGCATGAAATTGATGCCACCATGGACGACGAGTTCCAGATTCGGATAGAGCGCGCTGGCAGCCGACGGCAGGCCGTGGGCGGTTGCGTGGCGATCGAAGAGGATCAGCAGCCAACTCGGCGTGCCCGTGATGCAGCGGATGTCGGCCGTCGCGGCGCGGTCGATGCAGGCGGCGATCTTGGCGTCCCAGTCGCGCATCAGCGCGATCGCCGGTGGCGGAAAGGTGAGGGGTCGCGCCCAGGCCGGCGTGCGCTTGGCGGCAATGCCCGAAAGATCACCGCTGAAAATCCCCGGCGCCTCTTCCTTGAGGTCGGTCGAGCCGCCGAGCATGAATGTCCGTCCGCCGAGCACACGGCTCTCAGGCCGCCGGCTGACGTGATGCACCAGGACGTCGAGTGCGGCGCGGCGATTGGCGCGCAGCATGGCGTTCGAAACAGGGATGTATTTCGACGCGCCGCTGGTCGTACCGGAGGACACGGCAAGGAAGGGGACCGCCCCGGGCCAGGTGACGTTGGCCAGTCGCGGAAAGTGCGGCTGCCACCAGTCGCGCCAGAATGCCTCGTAGGAGCGCGGCGGCACGCGAGCCTGGAAGTCGGCGACCGTGCGGATGCGGGCAAAGTCATGCGCGCGGCCAAACGGCGTCTCGGTGGCGCGGCGTACCAATTGCAACAGCTGCGCCTCCTGCCGCTCGACCACATTCTCGGCCGCCAGCTGTGCCCGCCGCCGATGCGCATAGGCGCGCAGAAGCGGCGTCGCGTCGATCATGGCACAAGGTCGAGGCGATGAGTGAAGCCGGCGCGCACCTTGTCGAGCGACAGCGGAACCTGAATCAACTCGCCGCGCATGAACGGATCCACCTGATCGGCGAAGCTGCTGCTGTTGAACCAGCCGTCTTGGCCGCCGAGCAGCACGAACCAATTGGCGTCCGGATCGGACAGATCGGAGATATGGCGCGCCTGCGTGCCGTAGCGGGTGGCATGACGCTCGCTGGTCAGCGAATAGGCGGTCTTCAGGATGGTCTCGTTGCCACCGGCCGCGGGGCGGTCGCCGAATTGATAGCGTCCCCCGATCACCGGCAGACCGCCGAGCATATGTTGCACAGGCATGCGGTGTATATCGCCCCAGCTTCCGTAACGCGCGACGGCACGCGCCGCCTCCGGCAGCGCCGACCGCAGCGCTGCGGTGAACCCCGCATCGTCGAGTCGCGACAGGTCCTCGGCGAGGAAGTCATAGAGGTTACCGCCGGCATCGAGGATGGCGCGTGTCGGCTCGTCATAGGCGGCAGCCACGAAGCCGGCCATGAGCGTTTCAAATGCGAGGGCGCCCGCCGACGATGCCGCATAAGTGCCGTCCCATGCGGCGACCAGATCAAGGACGCGCTGTTCCGAATAGGCGTGTGCGGAAGATTGGCCGATCTCGGTCAAGCGCTGCTGCAAGGCATCGCGCAGGAGGACGGCAGACCGTCGATAGGTGTCGAGTTGCAGGCGACGCAGATCGTCGACGGTCCAGTCTGTCTTCGCCGTCAGCGATTCCTGCAGTCGGAGGATGCGATCGTCGGCCGAGAAGAAATAACCGATGAGGATCGCGGCGTCCGCCGGCCGATTGTTGGCCGAAGCGAGGAATCCGTCCGGCGGGTTGTAGGTGCTCGGCAGATCCGCAGCTGGGACGATGTGCTGCCATGCCGCCGCGTCGGCCAGCGGCCTGACGATGTCGGTCGGGGCTGTCTTCGGCCGTGCCGGTAGCTGGGCGGCGGTGACTTGACCGACGTTGCCGCGCGCGTCGGCATAGAGGAAGTTTTGCGACGACAGCGCGAAGCCGGTGAGTGCCGCGCGGAACTCGTTCCAGTCACGCGCCCGGTTCACGGCCAGCATCGCCGTCAGCTCGTCGGTCGGTCGATGGCCGATCCAACTGAGCGCCAGACTCTCGCCGTCCCGCGACGGCAGCACCGGCGCGTCCGAGATCATCGGCCCGTACGGCGTGTCCCGCAGTTCGGCCTCTTCGGAGAACCACCAGCGCACCGCGATCCTGCTCGTTCGAGTCGTGATCTGTTCCGGCGGCAGATCCCTGACGTCGAACAGATCGCTGCTTGCCGCCCGCAGATTGGTGCCGCCCCAGGCGATCTGGTCGTTGCGCCCGACGGCAACGAACGGCAGGCCGGGCACCATCAAGCCGACGGCGTGATAGGACGGCGAGCTGATGCCGGCGATGAGCCAGAGGTTGGGCAGGGAGATGCCCAGATGCGGATCGGTGGCGATGAGGCTGCTGCCGGTGGCGGTGCGCGAAGCGGCGATGGCGACACTGTTGCTGCCCGACTTGCCACTGCGGATGAGCAGGGATTCGAGTTGTTCCAGGCCGACTTGTGTCGGCATGGTGAAGCTCGGGGCAGACGCGGCGCCAGCCGCGGCGATGCGCGCCCACAGTGCCGGCCACTGCGGCGTGTCGCGCAGGCCGAGCAGCCGGAACCAGATCAGCCAGGTGATGTCGACCGAGGCGAGGCGGCCGATCGTAAGGATCTCCTCCGCCCGCCACGGCTCGCGTGCGAGGCCGAGCAACGCATACTCGTGCGGCAGCTGCGCCGCGGTCGCCTGATAGTGATTGATGCCGGCGACGAAGACATCGAGCCATGCCCGGCTTTCGTCGGGCATGGCCGCGAGAATGGCCGGCACCGCCTTGCCGAGGTCGAGAATACGCAGGGAACGATCGATATCGATCGCCAGCGGACCGCCCATCTCGGATACACGTCCCTGCGAAATCCGCCGCAGGATCTCCATCTGTCCCAGGCGCAGATGCGCATGCACGAGGCCGAGGGCGAAGGCGGCGTCGTGATCCGTCTGCGCCGCGATGAAGGGGATCTGATGCTCGTCCCAGTAAATCGTGACCGGCCGCTGCAAAGGCAGTCCCGTGACGGGAAACGCCGCCAGCCGCTGCTCGACGGTGGTTGGCGGCGGCAACGGCACGAACAGCGCGCAACCCGTCAACAGCAGCAGGGCGAGGGAGGACGGCAGCAGCTTGGCCATGCGTGCACCTCGGAGGGATTGCCGCAATACATATGTCGCTTCCAGCCGCGATGCGCTAGCGTGCCGCCGCGAAACGTGATGGCAACTTGCACGAACCCAGCGCGATGCCGGCTCCCCGGGTGAAGGTCTGCTGCATCATGTCGGTCGAGGAGGCGCGCCTTGCCGTGGCGGCGGGTGCATCGGCGTTGGGTCTCGTTGCCAGGATGCCGAGCGGGCCAGGAGTCATCGATGACGGCTTGATCGCGGAGATCGCCGCCAGCGTTCCGCCCCCGGTCGCGACGTTCCTGCTGACCAGCGAGACCGCCGGCGATGCGATCGTCGACCATGTGGGCCGCTGCGGCACCAATACGGTGCAGCTGGTGGACCAGGTGGAGGCGGGCGCCCACCGGTCCATCCGCATGGCTCTGCCGCAGGTCAAAATCGTGCAGGTGCTGCACGTCGCCGACGAGGACGTCATCGCCGAGGCCCAGGCGTTGGCGCCGTGGGTGGACGCGTTCCTCCTCGACTCCGGCAATCCCAAGCTGGCGGTCAAGGTGCTGGGCGGCACCGGAAGGGTGCATGACTGGGATGTGAGCCGCCGCGTCGTCGAGGCCGTCGACCGGCCGGTTTTTCTCGCGGGTGGCCTCACGCCGGAGAACGCCGCCGAGGCCGTCCGGCGCGTTTGCCCGTTCGGCCTCGATCTTTGCTCCGGCGTCCGCAGCGAGGGTCGCCTCGATGCCGGGCTGCTCGCCGCGTTCTTCGCGGCGATCCATGTCTTGGGGTGAGCATTGCCGCAACACCGGCAGGCCTGTATCGTGCGGCGGCCGGGACAGGCGGTGGATCCGCCGTTCGAAGATGGAGACGACGATGAACCTCGTGCGCAGTACCGAACCCAGGATGACGCCGGATGCCACCTGGGAGGCTCGGGTCGACTTGGCGGCGGCGCTGCGGCTGGCCGTGCGGTTCGGCCTGCATGAGGGCATCGACAATCATTTCACGGTGATGCTGCCGGGCGCGGAGGATCGCTTCCTGCTGCACCCGTTCGGCCTGCACTGGTCGGAGATCAAGGCTAAAGATCTGATCGTCGTCGACTATAACGGCCGTACGGTCGAAGGCGAGGGCGAAGCCGAAAGCAGCGCTTTCCACATCCATTCGCGTATCCACAAGGCCAGCCCGCGGGCGGGCTGCGTGCTGCACACGCACATGCCCTACGCGACGGCGCTCACCATGGTCGAAGGCGGACGGCTCGAACCGGCCCATCAGAACGCCCTGCGCTTCTATGACGACGTCGCCTATGACGACAGCTTCAACGGCTTGGTCTTCGACATCGACGAAGGCGATCGTCTGGCACGCTGTTTGGCGGAAAAGCGCGTCCTGTTCTGTGGCAATCACGGCGTGATCGTGGTCGGCCGCAGCGTCGCCGAGGCATTCGACGACCTTTATTTCCTGGAGCGCGCCTGTCAGGTGCAGGTCCTGGCCATGTCGACCGGCCGGCCGCTGCGTCACGTCAAGGACGAGGTCGCCAAGGCGACTTTCGGCAATTGCGACATGTCCGGCTTCGCCCGGCAGCACTTCTCGGCGCTCAAGCGCCTGCTTGATCGGGAGGAGCCGGACTACGCTTGGTAGTCCGCCGCTGGTATCCGGCGGCGCTTTCTAGTCTAGGCCTCCGGCGGCGCGCCGTCCTCCGGCACCCACCCGGCCCTCCAGACCTCGAGCGGCATCACATAGGCCGGTTCGCCGTTGCTGCGGAAATAGGACTCGACGGCATAACTCTTGCCGGTCGCCGTCTCGGTGATCGTCGCGGTGTTGCTCGGGCCCCAGGCCGTGATGACGAAGCGGTTCGCCGGCAACCCGGTATCGTGAAATCGGATCAAGCCGTCTGCCGCCATCATCCGTAGATAGGTGGTCGAATTGGTTGCCTCGTCGATGCAATCGAGCTGGCCGTCCGGATTCCAATGCACACCCATGCCAGGCGCGTCTCCGAGCGTATCCGCCTGGCGACCGGCGAATGTCTCCAGCAGTCCGATGGCGCGTGCGATCCGGTGCCGCTCGGCAAGGGCATCGGCGGGCGCGGGATCGAACAGCGCCGCAACCTGCGCCCACTCCGCCGCCGACAGCGACACATCCGTTCGCAATCGACAGGAGTTGCCGTGGCAGATACTGAATCTCGCCGGCGCCGGGTCGGTCTCCAGCAGCTTTGCCACGCGCTGCTCCTCGCTGGCGCTGCAGCCGGACAGCAAGCCGAATACGAGGCTTGCCACGATCGGTAGGCGGTACATCTGCTTGATTCTCCTCAATCACGCTAACTGATTCGATGGGTCGGCTGTCAAGTGAGCTTGATCGTTGCGGGCGTGGCGCCGTTCGGCGACACTGCGCCATGTGCGCGTCTTCATCGACGGCCTTGGTCTGCGCGGCCGTGCTTGCTGCGGCGGCGGTGACATCCTTTGCCGTCGCGGTGAGAGCCGAGCCCCGTTCTCGCGGCGCCGAGTTGAAGCAGGTCGCGTACATGTACGGTGTCACAGAATATTGCGGCCTCAACAGCGCCGAGGTGCATGACGGTTATCGGCGGCAGATGCGCGAGCTCACCCGTCGCGGCGGATTGCCGGAATCGACGGTGCGCTGGCTGCGCATCCGCGGCACGATCGCCGCCGATCTTGAGTATGGCGATCGCGGGCTCGGTGGTTTCCGCGGCTGGTGCCGGACCGAGGGGATTGATGCGGCAAGGCACTTCCTGGCGTTCCGTGCGGCCCAGTTGGCAGCCGAGCGCGACCGGTCGGCGCCATAGCCGCGCGGGTCGGTCGATGAGTGCGATCCTGGGCGGAATTGCCGCCGTCTACGTCGCCCTGCTGGTCCTGTTGTTCGTGGCTCAGCGCAGCATCCTGTACGTGCCCGACATGCGCCCGCCGAGCCTGACGGAGGCGGGACTCCAGGGCGTCATGGAAACTGTCGAGACCCGGAGCGCGGACGGGCTCCGCCTGCTCGCCTGGTACCGCGCGTCGCCCTCGCCCCAGGCGCCGGTGCTCGTTTACTTTCACGGCAACGCCGGCCATATCGGGCATCGCGCCGACCGGTTGCGGCCATATTTGGATGCGGGTTTGGGAGCGCTGCTGGTCGAGTATCGCGGCTATGGCGGCAATCCCGGGCGGCCGACCGAGGAGGGGCTCTATGCCGACGCGCGCGCGGCCCTCGATTTCTTGACGCAGCGGAGCGTGGCGGCGGACCGCATGGTCTTCTATGGGGAGTCGCTGGGCACGGCCGTCGCGGTCCAGATGGCCGTGGAGCAGGGCTGTGCGGCGGTGGTGCTCGAAGCGCCATTCACCTCGGTCGCGGCGGTGGCGCAGAGTCGGTATTGGATGTTTCCCGTTCGCCGCCTGGTGCGCGACAAGTTCGACTCGCTGGCCAAGATCGGCAACCTCCGCTGCCCGCTGTTCGTGATGCATGGCGATCGCGACGGGGTGGTGCCGATCCGTTACGGACGCGAACTGTTCGCTGCTGCCCGCCAGCCGAAGGAGTCGAAATGGTTTACGGAGGGTACGCACACCAATTTCGACGACCTCGGCGGTCCCGCAGCCGTCCTCGATTTCCTGAGGCGGCACCGCATTGAGCCGTAAGCGGCAAACAGAGCTACAGCACGCGAAAAACCTCGCCGGTCAGACCGCCTTCCACCGATTTCACATAGGCATTCGCCACGCGGCGTCCGGGTACTGTCTCGTGGCCGCGGAAGTAGTCGCCCAGGGCGTCCGCCGATTCGTCGAGCAGGCCGGGACTGACGACGTTGATGCGCAGGCCGCGCGGTAGCTCGATCGCGGCGGCGCGCACGAAGCAGTCGATGGCGCCGTTGACCAGGCTGGCGCAGGCTCCATAGCGGATCGGATCGTGGCTCAGCACACCGCTGGTCAGCGTGAAGGACCCGTTGTCATTGATGAAGTCGCGGCCGACGAGAACAAGGTTAACCTGGCCCATCAGCTTGTCCTTGAGACCGATCATCACCTCGTTCTCGGTCAGCTTGGCGAAGTCACCGAAGTGGACCTTGCCGACGCAGGACACCAGCGCGTCGAACCGGCCGGTCTTCTCGAACAGCCTGCGGATGGAACCGCTGTCCTTGATGTCGACCTGATGATCGCCGCTCTTGCTGCCGACCTTGACGATCTCGTGTCGGCCCTGCAGCGCCGCTGTGACAGGCTTGCCGATGGTGCCGGTGGCCCCGACGACGACAATTCTCATTTCACGCTCCTCCCATTCCCATATCGACTGTTGCGGCAACAGCCGTCGTGCCGCGCGACCTGCCTCCGTGCCGTCATGCTTCCCTCGTTCCGGACTGCCGCAAGGCCGCCAACGACTCCGGCGTATCGATGTCGGCCAAGATGCCGTCGTCGGGCATGGCGACTTCGACGACGAGATCGGCGTGCTCGCCGATCAGATGCTTAGCGCCGACGTCGCCGGCGAGTTCGGCCATCTCGCCGAAAAACCGCTTGGCCCATAGCACGGGATTCCCGCGCTTCCCGTTCCAGGTCGGCACGCAGATGGCGCGCCCCTCGAGCGGGTTGAAGGCGGTGATCAGTCGGTCGAGCACGGCCGGGGTCACCAGCGGCATGTCGCCGAGACAGATGAGTGCTCCGTCGACCCTGCCGGGAAGGGCGGCGAGGCCCGCCTGCAGCGACGAGCTCATGCCGTCAGCGTAAGCGGGATTGTGCACGAACGACACCTTGCAGCCGCGCAACACCGCCTGCACCTTGCCCTGATCGTTGCCCGTGACGACGACGACGGGTCTGGCGTCCGAGGCCAGCGCGGCATCAACGACGCGGCGCACCATCGGCGCGCCGTCGACATCCGCCAGCAGCTTGTTGGCGGTGCCCATGCGGCTCGATCGTCCCGCGGCCAGGACCACCGCAGCAATCCGGGGGGCTTGTGGCGGAACGGCAGGCGACGTCTCCGATCCGGCACGTGGCTGCGGGCGCGTCGAAATCTCCTTCAGCAGCCCGCCCGCGCCCAGCCGCATGATGTCGATCGGGGTCACCGGGATATCTGCAAGGAGTCGCCGGAGCACCCAATCGAAGCCATTGATCTTGGGCGATCGCACGCAGCCCGGCAGGCCCAGCACATGCGCGCCGTCGGCGAGACGGCCGAGCAGCAGCAGGTTGCCCGGGTCGACCGGCATGCCGAAATGTTCGACGCGGCCGCCAGCGCGCTCGACGGCGGTCGGGATCACGTCGCGGCGATCGGTAATGGCGGAAGCGCTGGCGATCAGCACCATCTCGGCGCCGCCACGGCGCAGTTCTGTGATGGCTGCCGCCACTGCCGTCGATTCATGCGCGCACCTCATTTCCGTCGCCGGCGGGCAGGCGAGCACCGCAAGCCGGCCGTTCATGACCTCGACGGTCTTATCGAGAACGCTGTCCTTGAGTCCGGGCAGGCGCGTCTGAATCAAGCCGATCGCCCGGGCACGGAAGGCTGCAACGCGAATGAGCGGTTCGCCCGCGCGCGCCACGTCGAGGCAGGTCGCGAGCACGGCGCCGGGAACGGCAAAGGGAATAATCTTGACCGTGGCCACCATCTCGCGGGCGTCGACCGGGTCGAACGGCGGCAAGGTCGCGACGGTGACGGCTTCGTCGACGAGATTGATTCGATCGAGCCGCTCGCGGTCTACCATGAGAACGCCGGGGGTCGCGGCGAATAGATTGCAGCGGCCGGTGAAGGCTGTTCCCATCGTCACGTTCGGGCCGGCAAGCCCCTCGGCGATGCGCGTTGCGGCGGCATCCTCGCCGATGTCGCCGGACTCCAACCGGGCGACCGTGACGATGGTTTGGCCGGCCTCGACCAAAGCGGCGACATCGTCGGCCGACAGCAGCCTCCCCTTCCGGAAGGCGAGTTTGCCGATCCGGATGCTGTGAACCAGAAGCGCGCCGGCGGCCTCGGACGCCGGCAGGTCGACAAAGATCATGCCGCCTTCTCGCGGCGGTCGCCGCCGGCGCCACGCAGCACGGCCGTGATCTGCGCCAGAATGGAAACCGCGATCTCCGCCGGCGACAGGGCGCCGATGTCGAGGCCGACGGGACCGTGGATGCGTGCGCAGTCCGCGTCGGTGAAGCCGGCCGCCTTCAGCCGGCCGAGACGCGCGGCATGGGTCTTCCGGCTGCCGAGTGCACCGACGTAGAACGCGTCCGACCGCAGGGCCGTCTGCAAGGCCGGATCGTCGAGCTTGGGGTCGTGCGTGAGGGTGACCACGGCGGTGCGGCGATCAAGCGTCATCGTCGCCATCGCTTCGTCCGGCCATTCGCCGATTAGGGTCACGTCGGGAAAGCGGGCGTCGGTGGCAAAGGATCGGCGGGGGTCGATGATCGTGACGCTGTAGCCGGCCAGCGCCGCCATAGGGGCCAGCGTCTGAGCGATGTGGACGGCGCCGATGACGACAAGGCGCAGGGACGGATTCTGCACATGCAGGAAAAAGCGCTTGCCGCCAAGCTCGATGGTGCCGCTGTCATCCGCCTCCAACGCCTTGCGGATGCGGACGAGGGCGTCGCCGTCGAGGGAAAGCTCGCCCGATACGTCGCGTCGATAGACGAGCGCCTGCGCTCCGGAGGCTAGGTCGGTAACGAGAACCACTGGGGTCTTCGCCGCCCTATCCTTGAGCAGGCGTTCGAGGGTGGTCGACCTCATCGCAGAGCCTCGACATAGACCTGGACCTTGCCGCCGCACGCCAAGCCGACTTCCCAGGCCTGCTCATTGGTGACTCCGAAATCGAGCAGCCGCGGCTGGCCGTCCTTGATCGCGGCGAGCGCTTCATGCACGACGGCGCCCTCGATGCACCCGCCCGAGACCGATCCGATCATCGCTCCGGATTCGTCGACCGCGAGCTGGCTGCCGACGGGCCGGGGCGAAGACCCCCAGGTGGCGACCACTGTCGCCAGCGCCACGCGCTTGCCCTGGGCCTGCCACTGCCCTGCCTGTTCAAGGATATCGTCGCGATAGCCGGTCATGCCTCATCTCCACAAGTTCTTCTGGCGATGTCTTCGGACGTCAATCGTTCAGTCGCTGCCTCAGCACATCGACCCACTCGCTCTTAGCTTCCAGCCGGCGCAGCCCGGGTTGGCTCAGCACCCGCGTGAGATCTGCGAGGCTGTCCAGGTTGTGGGCTGGGCGGAATTCATCGACGTGCGGCATGATCGTCCGCGCCCCTATGGATCTTGGTTCATAGTCCGCGTAACGCAAGAGAGGGTTGAGCCAGATCAGGCGCCGGCAGGATTTGTGCAGCCGTTCCATTTCCTTTGCCAGTCCTTCGCCGGAGTCGCGGTCGAGCCCGTCGCTGATGAACAGCACGACCGCTCCTTGGCCCAGCACGCGACGCGACCAGTGGTTGTTGAACTCGGCGAGGCATTTGCCGATGCGCGTGCCGCCCGACCAGTCCTCCACGGTCTGGCCGACCTTTTCCAATGCGACGTCGATGTCCTTGTGGCGCAGATGCCGTGTCACGTTCGTCAGTCGGGTACCGAACAAGAAAGTGTAGACTCGATCCCGGTCGTTGGTAATGGCGTGCATGAAGTGAAGGATGATGCGCGCGTAGCGGCTCATCGAGCCTGAAATGTCGCAAAGGATCACGAGCGGCGGGTGACGGCGCCGCGGCATCCGCCGGCGTAGCGGAATGCTGTCGGGAGAGCGCAATGCTGCCCGCAGTGTCGCGCGCATGTCGATCCGGTGGCCGATGGCGTCCGGACGAAAGCGTCGAGTCGGCACCGCCATGATGGGCAGGCGCATCACGGCGATCAGCCGCTTCGCCTTGGCGACCTCCTCGGTCGACATCTTTTCGAAGTCCATCCGTTGCAGGAGTTCGCGGTCCGAATAGGTCATGACGGCGTCGATTTCGATCTTTTCTCCCGCGTCTTCGCCGCCCGGATCCGTGCCGCCGCCCTCGCGCGCGAGGGCCTCGGCGAGGCGGCGGCTCATCTCCACTTGGTCCTCGGAGTCTTCGCCGCCGCGCAGTTGGGGAAGTAGCATGGCCATGGCGCGTTCGAGCAGCCGCGGATTGCGCCAGAAGATGTGAAATGCCTGGTCGAAGAGCTCCCGCTGCTCGCGACGGTTCACTAGGGTCGCGTGCAGTGCCCAATAGAAATCCTGCCGATGGCCGAGGCCGACCGTGCGCGTTGCCCTGATCGCCTCCAGCACCCTGCCCGGACCAACCGGCA
This sequence comes from Dongiaceae bacterium, assembly GCA_050180895.1. Classification (GTDB taxonomy): domain Bacteria; phylum Pseudomonadota; class Alphaproteobacteria; order Dongiales; family Dongiaceae; genus JBGPEQ01. The sequence continues at coordinate 200,257 of JBFXDS010000004.1, read as the reverse complement.
GACCCGCGGCGCGCAAGGTGCGTGCGAAATGCATGATGTTCTCGGCCAGGCGACCATCAGAATCGGTGTGTCCGAGGTAGTTCCCCAGCAGCCCACTTTCGGTTGTAGATGTCATGGCGGTCGATGCTTATGACGCGCTTCGGAACAAAAAGCAAACATCGGGTGGCCGTCTCGGTGCCCGAGGATCAGGCATGATAATGGCGTGACCGAGCCGGCTTGCAATTGAAACTAGGCCGTGCACACCCATCGCCGCCAGCGGCAAGCAGCGGACCGAAATACCGATGGACGAGCGCGTCGAAAGCGGGGAAATGTCGAGATCGGTGACTCGCCATGAGAACGGTCGAGTGATGCCGCGTGTTGGAAGCTTCCGATCGAGCGCCGCTGCCGGGCCTATCACCTGGACCCAGGGGTTGTGCCGCATTCTGGACATCGACGAGGGGATAGTCGCTCCCAGCCTCGCGGCCGTCGCTGCGGCTCTCCATGGCGACGATCGGGACCGCTTCCACGATGCGGTGCGCCGCGCGTCAACCGGTACCAACACGCCGTCCTGTGAGGTGCGCGTCATGCGGCAGGACGGCAACGTGCGGCGATGTTCGATCGAGCTGCAGCCGGAGATCGACGGCGATGGCCGGGTCACGGCGCTGGTCGGGATCGTCCAGGATCTGACCGAGGAAATGCGAACGGAAGAGGCGCTGCGGCAGAGCCAATCTTTGCTGCGCGCCCTGATCGACGCGATTCCCGCGGCCATCACCGTCCGCGACTGCGACGGGCGCTTCGTGCTCGTGAATACCTATGAAGCCGACTACTACGGACGTCCTACGGAGTGGTTTAACGGCAAGGTCTTGGCGGATGTCTATCCTGCAGACTTGGCGCAGCGCATCGCTGTCCGTGATCGTGCGGTCATTGCCACGGGCCGGCCGCTGCCGGTGGGGCAGGTCGAATTCAACGAACCGGATGGCCGCACCACGATATGGCTCGAGCAAAAGGCGCCTATTTGCGACGATGCCGGTGCGGTCACGCACATCGTCACGATCGATGTGGACATCACGGATCGCATGCAGGCCGAGGCCGAGCTCGAGCGGAATCGGGTCCTTCTGCAGGCGGTGATCGATGCCGTACCGGCTTTGATCAGCGTGACGGATATGGAGGGACGGTATGTCCTCGTGAACGCGGCCAGCGCCGCCTATCATGGCCATCCCGCTGATTGGTTCCCGGGCAAGTTGATCGAGGATGTTCATCGGCCGGAGTATGCGGTGATCTTCCGTGATCGCGATCAGCGGGCGCTCAGGGGCGAGACGCCGGCTCGACCCTACGAGGATGTCTATACGGGCACCGATGGAGGCATTTCCGTCTGGCTGGCGATGGATGTGGCGATCCGGATCGGCGCCGGACCGCCGCAGTACGTCGTCAGCGTCTCGCTCGACGTCACCGAACTAAAGCAAGCCGAATCGGCCGCGCAGGAAAGTCGCAACTTGCTGCGCACCGTCATCGACGCCGTCCCTGCATCCATCCACGTCAAAGACCTGGACGGCCGGTATATCCTGGTGAATGCGGATATGGCCGCCGACGCAGGTCATCCCATGGATTGGATCATCGGCAAACGCGTCGGCGACCTGTTTCCGGAAGAGTACGCACGGAAGTCAGCCGAGCGCGATCGACGGCTGATCGCGCTCGGCGAGCCGACGCCGCTCTTCGAGGACGAGTATGTGGACCGACATGGACAGCTCGGCACTTGGCTGGTGAGAAAGGTGCCGCTGCGCGATGAAACGGGACAGGTCAGGCACATTGTCAGCGTCGGTCTCGACATCACCGAACGCAAGCGGGCGGAAGCGGCTTTGCATGAGAGCCAGAGCCTGCTGCGGGCCATCATCGACGCCATACCGGCAACCGTCAGCGTGAAGGACCTGGCCGGACGCTACGTGCTGGTTAACGCTCATCTGGCGGCCGATGTCGGACACCCGATCGAATGGTTCGGCGGCAAGAGCATTGCCGACGTCTATCCGGACGACTACGTGCGCAAGATCCAGGAACGCGATCGGCTGGTCATCGAAACCGGGCAGACGCAACGCTTCTACGAGATCGACTATCGGGATGCGGCGGGAGCGGTCAGCAGCTGGATCGGCATCAGGGCGCCGATCCAGAATGTCGACGGTGGCATTGGTTACGTCGTGAGCGTCGGGCTGGATATCACCGACCGGCGACGGTCCGAACTCGCCCTGGAGGAAAGCGAGCGGCGATTTCGCCATCTCGTGGAATCTACCGATGTCGTGCCGTATAGCTGGGACATCGACGCGCGACGCTACCTTTATCTCGGGCCGCAGATCGAGCGGATCCTTGGCATCCGTCCCGAGGCTCTCGGCGACGAGGCGGATTGGCTGGCCCTCGTAGCGCCGGAGGACAAGGGTCGACTCCAGCAGGAGGCGGCATCCTTCCACGCCTCCCCGCGCGATCACTATAGGGAGTACCGGTTGGTGAGGCCGGACGGCCGCGTGATCTGGGTGCGGGACGTCATGAAGGTCGAGCGGCGTGACGGCCACCGCATCGGCTTCGGATTCGTGCTCGATATCACCGAAAGCAAGAACCGCGAGCTGCAGCTGGCGCAAGCTCAGAAGATGGAGGCCGTCGGCAAGCTGACGGGCGGGGTCGCGCACGACTTCAACAATCTCCTGACGGTGATCCTCGGGAGCCTCGAGCTGATCGAGCTGTCGATGCCGAAGGATCCGCAAAACCTCACCCGCGTGAGGCTGGCGAGCGAGGCGGCGAAGCGCGGCTCCGAGTTGACGCAACGTCTGCTCGCCTTCGCCCGCCAGCAGATGCTGGTGCCCCGGCGCGTCGAATTGAACGATCATGTGGCGCAGATGGGCGAACTCCTCCGACGCACGCTCGGGGCAGGCATCGCCGTTCGAATGCAGCTTGCATCGGACTTGTGGTCCCTCCGGGTCGACCCGGCGTGGCTGGAGTCGACGATCCTAAATCTTGCCGTCAATGCGCGCGACGCGATGCCGAACGGCGGTACGCTCACCATCGAGACTGCAAACCGGCAGTTGAGCGAGGCGACCGTGGTCGACGGGACCGAGATCGCGCCCGGACGCTATGTCGCGCTGTTCGTGAGCGATACGGGGATCGGCATGACGCCGGAGGTCGTGGCCCGGGCCTTCGATCCGTTCTTCACCACGAAGCCGACCGGCAAGGGCACGGGACTCGGTCTGAGCATGGTGTACGGCTTCGTCAAGCAGTCGGGTGGTCACATCCGCATCTACAGCGAGGTAGGCGTCGGTACGGCCGTCAAGATCTACCTGCCGACGACCGACTGGACGGAAGCGGCTGGAGGAGAGGCCCGCGACGCTCATTCCGATTCGCCGCGGGGTCGGGAGACCGTTCTGGTGGCGGAGGACGACGAGTCGGTCCGACAAACCGTCGTCGCGATGCTGCAGAGCCTGGGGTACCAGGTGCTCACGGCGGCCGATGGAATGTCGGCCCTCAAGATCCTGGAGGCGAAAGGCAAGATCGACCTGCTTCTGACCGACGTGATCATGCCCGGCAAGCTGAATGGGCCCGGGCTTGCAGGCGAGGCGGTGAAGCGCCGGCCGACTCTCCGCGTCCTGTACATGTCCGGCTACACGGAGAACGCCTTTGGGCCGGACGGCGCCCAGAGCGCCGAGATCGATTGGCTCGCCAAGCCGTTTACAAAGGGAGACCTGGCCCGCAAGGTTCGCCGCCTGCTCGATGTGGGCAATGGATAGGAAAACGTCAAGACGAATGGATCAGGGATCGATACGCCTGCTGGTCATCGACGACGACGAGCTGGTGCGCGCGACTCTGGTCGACATGCTGCAGACGGCCGGCTTCGAGGTGGTCACCGCCAAGAATGGACGGGTCGGGCTCGAACTGCTGGAAACCACATCGGTCGCGGCGATCATCACGGACATCCTGATGCCCGAGCAGGAAGGGCTCGAGACGATCCGCGAGGCGCGGCAGCGCTACCCTACTGTCCGCATCTTGGCGATTTCCGGCGGGGGCGCCGGCGGAACGGATATTCATCTGCTCCGCTTCGCGGAGAGCTTCGGCGCCGATCAGACGCTGGCGAAGCCGTTCACGCCCAGCCAGCTCGTGGCTGTCATCCGGACGCTGCTGGGAATGCCGGCGGGCGCGCAGGAGACCCCGTAGCATCAGCGCGCGGCGGCAAGCTCGGTCTTGACCTGATCGAGAATGCGCGCGGCCTCGCTGCCGCGGATCTTGGCGATGTCGTCCTGGTACTTGAGCAGCACGCCCAGCGTGTCATTGATCGCCTGCGGGTCGAGCGAGATGCGGTCGAGCTGGAGCAGGGCGTCGGTCCAGTCGATCGTCTCGGCGATGCCCGGCAGCTTGAACAGGTCGCGCTTCCGCAGCTCCTGCACGAACCCTACGACCTGGCGCGACAGCTCGGCCGCGGCGCCCGGCGCCTTGACCTTGAGAATTTCGAGCTCGCGCGCCGAATCCGGATAGTCGACCCAATGATAGAAGCAGCGGCGCTTCAGTGCGTCGTGGATCTCGCGGGTGCGGTTGGAGGTGATGACCACGATCGGCGGCTCCTGGGCGCGGATCGTACCGATCTCCGGGATGGTGATCTGGAAGTCCGAGAGGACTTCGAGCAGATAGGCCTCGAACGGCTCGTCCGTGCGGTCGATCTCGTCGATCAGCAGCACGGGCGCGCCGGCGATGTCCGTCTCCAGCGCCTGCAACAGCGGACGCTTGATGAGAAACCGTTCCGAGAAGACGTCGGCGCCGAGCGTCTCGCGGTTGCTGTCGCCGGTCGCCTCGGCGAGGCGGATCTCGATCATCTGGCGCGCGTAGTTCCACTCGTAGACCGCCGACGCGATGTCGAGACCCTCGTAGCATTGCAGGCGCACCAGCCGGCGGCCGAGCCCCGTCGCCAGCACCTTGGCGATCTCGGTCTTGCCGACGCCCGCCTCGCCCTCGAGGAACAGCGGCCGATGGAGCTTGAGGGAGAGGAAGAGCGCCGTCGCCAGGCTGCGATCCGCGACGTACTTGCCGGCGGTCAGCAGTTTCAGCGTCTCGTCGACCGAGGCGGGAAGCACCATGGCGGGAGGTCTCTCGGGTCTGGGCGGCGGCGAAAACTAGCCGTTTCCTCGCGGGGCCGCAATTATCATCCGGGACCCGCGGGAGCCGCGGCGTCGTGTCGACGATCCGGCCCGCTGATCTCCAGGATGAACTTCTGCCGGATCGCCCGGCCGAAGTCCTTGAAGCCGTCTGCGGGCAGGAGAAACGCGGCGATGCCGCCGATAACGTGCTCCTCGTACCACTGCGCGATCGTCTCGGCCTCCTTTCCCTCGCGGATCGGCAGGCCGTTGATCGTGACGTCGGCGTCGATCAACTCGTCGCGAATGTGGTCGACAGCGACCCGGGGGTTGCAATTGTCGCGGCCGTCACCGGAGACGTCGACGATCGTGCGATCGGCCGGCACCGGCATCAGCGGCAGCACCTTGTCGGCGACGACGTGCATCATCAGGGACATGCAGGTGAAATCCTCCGCCGCGCGCGGGGCCCGGCGAACCAGGGCGGCGAAGTTCGCCGCGTCCGCGGCGTTCGCGACGACGGTCCAGGGAATCGCGATTCGCGGCCGGTGCGACCAATTGACCAGCGTGACGAGGAGGGCGCCGTGCCGGCCGGACAGGATCGTGCGCTGGACCTCGGCATCCTCGAAGGCGCGCGCGACGCCTTCCATCTGCAGCACGAAGCGGGCGTCGTCAACCGACCCGGAGACGTCGACGGCAAGAACCAGCGCCACGTCCACGCGCTCGATGGTCGTCTGCGCCGATGCCGCAGGCGCTCCAGCGAGCGCGGCGATCAGAGCCAGCCAAGCAATCCGTGCCCTAGTCGATCGCTTTCGTACGATTGCGCGCGGCCTCCAGCCCGCTGGCCCGGTCCAGGCCCGTGACGTTCTTCAGGATGGTCCCATCGAGGTCGGCGCCTGCCAGGTTGGCGCCGGTCAGGTTGGCGCCCGTCAGATCGGCGCGCGACAGATCGACTCCGTTCAGGTTCGCCGACGACAGATCGGCGTTGGTCAAGTCGGCAAAAGCCAGGAGCGCGCCGGCCAGATCGGCGCCGGCCAGGTTCGCACCCGACAGATCGCAGTCGGCAAGGTCGGTGCGGGACAGCAGCTCCCGTTCCGAACGGCCGGCCCCCATCCGCACGGCCGCCAGGTTGGCCCCGCGCCAGTCGCCGCCGCTGAAGCGGCCGAACACATGGCCGCCGGACAGGTCCGCGCCGGCGAAGCGGGGCGCCTCGTCGGCCCGGACGTCGAAGCTGGAGAAGGCCGCCGGCCGCAGCAGGCTCGCATGGGTGAGATTTGCATCGGCGAAGTTGGTCCCGATGATGATCGTGCGGTCGAGGCGGGCGCGCGACAGATTGGCGCCGGACAGGTTCGCGCGCGACAGGTCGCTGCCGAAGAGATCGGCGCCCGCCAGGTTGGCGCGCCGGAAGTCGATGTCGCTCAGATCGAGGTAGCTGAGATCGAGCCCGGCGAAGTCGGCCACGCGCGCGGGAGTCGATTGCGTCAGCCGGCCGATGACCTCCTTGACGGTGAGGTCTGCCCCGTGCGCGGCGCCGGCGACGACGATTCCGCCGAACAGCGCCAGGCTGCAGAGGCAAATTCTCGTCGGGGAGGAGGGGGTCATGGAATGGATGTCTCGCCACGTTCCCATGCCGGCGTCAGCGACGGCCGGACTGTACCACGCTTGTCGGCAACGGGCGAATGGAACGTCGCGCGGGACGTCATGATCCGCGTCGCCGCAGAGGGACATGTCGACGACGACCGCTTGAATCCGCGAGTCGCATTTAACATTTCATCAATTCCGAATCCTCTATAGTCCACGCCGGCAAGCCGAGGAGTCCCATGACGCGAGAGAAGTTCTGGAGCATTGTCGATGGCGTGAACAACTCGGCCAGCGGCGACATGCGCCTGAAGTGCGAGCTGCTGGCCACGGCGCTGCGCGGCCTCCCCGCGGCCGATGTCGCGCGGTTCTGCATCCATTTCGACGAGTGCGACGACCGGGCCTTCAGCTGGGAGCTGTGGGCGGCGGCCCACATCATGGGCGGCGGCTGCAGCGACGACGCCTTCGCCAACTTCCGGGCGACGCTGATCTCCCTGGGACGCAGGACGTTCGAGGCGGTGGTCGCCGCGCCGGAGACGCTGACCGATATCGAGATCGATCCCGAGCAAGCCTTCTACGAGGGCTATCAATACGTGGCGATGACGGTCTACGAGGAGATGACGGGCGACCTGCCGTCGCGCGGCGGCCGCGCCGGGGAGATCGAAGACGAGATCAAGCCGACCGGCAAGCCGTGGCGGGAAGACCGCGTCCGCGACCTCTATCCGCGCCTGGCCATGAAGTACGCGGCGCGCGCCTGAGCCTGTCATCGGGGCAAGAAGAAGGCCGGGCGCCGCAGCGTCCGGCCTTTTCCCTTGGCGAGGCGTGGGTCAGCCGGCCGCGGCCACGGCGCGGCGGGCCATGACGCCGACGAGGTGGGCCCGGTACTCGGCGCTGCCGTGGATGTCGCTGTTCAGCCCCGACGCCGACACCTTCACGTTCTTGATGGCGTCGGGCGAGAAGCTGGCGGCGAGCGCCTTCTCCATCTCGGCTTGGCGGAACACCTTCGGGCCCGCGCCCGTGACGGCGACCCGCACGTTGCTGCCGCTCTTCGAGACGAAGACGCCGACCATGGCGAAGCGCGAGGCGGGCTGCGGGAACTTGGCGTAGGCCGCCTTGTCCGGCTTCGGGAAGCTGACGGCGGTGACGATCTCGTCGGCCGCGAGGGCCGTCTCGAACAGGCCCTTGAAGAAATCGTCGGCCGCGATCTTGCGCTTGTTGGTGACGACGGTGGCGCCGAGCCCGACCAGGCCGGCCGGATAGTCGGCGGCCGGGTCGGCGTTGGAGATCGAGCCGCCGATGGTGCCGCGGTTGCGCACCTGCGGGTCGCCGATGCCCTCGGCGAGCGCGGCCAGGGCCGGGATCGCGCTCTTCACCGCCGACGACTTGGCGACCTCCGCGTGGGTCGTCATGGCGCCGATGACGAGGGCGTTGCCTTCGGTCTTGATGCCCTTGAGCTCGGCGACGGCGCCGAGGTCGACCAGATCCGAGGGCTGGGCCAGCCGCTGCTTCATGGTCGGCAGCAGGGTCTGGCCGCCGGCGACGATCTTGGCGTCGGCCTTGCCCGCCAGCGCCTTGGCCGCGTCGGCCAGCGAGGCGGGACGAACGTAGTTGAAGTCGTACATGGTCTCGTCCTCCCTTACGCGGCCTTGGCGCCGTTGATCGCCTGCCACACGCGATGCGGCGAGGCCGGCATGGTGATGTCGGCGACGCCGATCGGCGCCAGGGCGTCGAGCACGGCGTTGATGACGGCCGGCGGCGAGCCGATGGCGCCAACCTCGCCGCAGCCCTTCGAGCCGAGCGGGTTGTGGGTGCACATGGTGTTGTGGGTCTGCACGTTGTAGGACGGCAGATCGTCGGCGCGCGGCATGGTGTAGTCCATGAACGAGCCGCTGAGGATCTGGCCGGTCTTGGGATCGTAGGCGCAGTTCTCCAGCAGCGCCTGGCCGATGCCCTGGGCCACGCCGCCATGGATCTGGCCTTCGACGATCATGGGGTTGATGACCTTGCCCACGTCGTCGACGGCGACGAAGTTGACGACCTTGGTGGCGCCGGTCTCCGGATCGATCTCCACCTCGCAGATGTGGCAGCCGCCGGGATAGGTGAAGTTGAGGGGGTCATAGAAGGCGGTTTCATCGAGCCCGGGTTCGAGCTCGGTGATCGGATAGTTGTGCGGCACGTAGGCGGTGAGCGCCACGTTGCCGAACGGCACGCTCTTGTCGGTGCCGACGACCTTGAAGACACCGTCCTTGAACTCGACGTCCTGGACCGACGCCTCCATCAGATGGGCGGCGATGCGCTTGGCCTTGGTCACCACCTTGTCGAGGGCCTTGGTCAGAGCCGAGCCGCCGACCGCCAGCGAGCGCGAGCCGTAGGTGCCCATGCCGAACTGGATCTTGTTGGTGTCGCCGTGCACGATATCGACGTTCTCGATCGGGATGCCAAGGGCATCGGCCACGATCTGCGAGAAGGTCGTCTCGTGGCTCTGGCCGTGGCTGTGCGTGCCGGTGAAGACGGTCACGCTGCCGGTCGGGTGGACGCGCACCTCGGCCGACTCGTAGAGCCCGGCGCGGGCGCCGAGCGAGCCGACCACGGCCGACGGCGCGATGCCGCAGGCCTCGAGATAGGTCGAGATGCCGATGCCCCGGAGCTTGCCCTTGGCCTTGGCCTCCGCGCGCCGCTTCTCGAAGCCGGCGTAGTCGGCGGCCTTGAGCGCGATGTCGAGCGTCGAGTGGTAGTCGCCGCTGTCATACTGCAGGGCGACCGGGGTCTGGTAGGGGAAGGCGTCGCGCGGGATGAAGTTCTTCCGCCTGAGCTCGGCGCGGTCGATCTTCAGCTGGCGGGCGGCCTTGTCGACGAGACGCTCGAGCAGATAGGACGCTTCTGGCCGGCCGGCGCCGCGATAGGCGTCGACCGCGACGGTGTTGGTGAACACCGCCTTGACCTCGGCATAGATCGCCGGCGTCGCATACACGCCGGCGAGCAGGGTCGCGTACAGGTAGGTCGGGATGCAGGGCGCGAAGGTCGAGAGATAGGCGCCCATGTTGGCGACGGTGCTGACCCTGAGGCCGAGGAACTTGCCGTCCTTGTCGATGGCGAGCTCGGCATGGCTGATATGGTCGCGGCCATGCGCGTCGGACATGAAGGACTCGCTGCGCTCCGCCGTCCACTTGATGGGCCGCGCGATCTTGCCGGCCGCCCAGGTGACGATGGCCTCCTCGGCATAGTGATAGATCTTGGAGCCGAAGCCGCCGCCGACGTCCGGCGCCACCACGCGCAGCTTGTGCTCGGGGATCTGCAGCACGAAGGCGCCCATCAGCAGGCGGATGACGTGCGGGTTCTGGCTGGTGGTGTAGAGCGTGTATTCGCCGGTGGCGCGGTCGTAGTCGCCGATCGCGGCGCGCGGCTCCATGGCGTTCGGGATCAGCCGGTTGTTGACGAGGTCGATCTTGACGACGTGCGCCGCCTTGGCGAAGGCCGCGTCGGTCGCCACCTTGTCGCCCAGCTCCCAGTCGTAGCAGACGTTGTTCTTCGCCTGCTCCCACACCTGCGGCGAACCGGCCTTGGTGGCGTCGCCGGTGCTGATGATCGCCGGCAGCTCCTCGTACTGGACGTCGATCAGCGCGGCGGCGTCCTTGGCCTGCTCGCGCGTCTCGGCGATGACGACGGCGACATGGTCGCCGACATGGCGCACCTTGTCGGCGACGAGCGGCGGATGCGGCGGCTCGACCATCGGCGAGCCGTCCTTGTTCTTCACCAGCCAGCCGCAGGGCAGGCCGCCCTTCTGGTCGGCGGCATAGTCGGCGCCGGTAAACACGGCGACGACGCCCGGCGCGCTCTTGGCCTTGGCCGTATCGACCTTCTTGATGTTGGCGTGGGCGTGCGGGGAGCGGAGGATGTAGGCGTGGGTCTGGCGCGGGCGGTTGATGTCGTCGGTGTACTGTCCGCCGCCGGTGAGGAAACGGAAGTCTTCCTTGCGCTTGACGGCCTGTCCGATGAACGGTGCCATGGCTACCTCCCTATTTCCGCATCGCCTGAGCGCCGGCCAGGATGGCCTTGACGATGTTGTGGTAGCCCGTGCAACGACAGATGTTGCCCTCCAGCCACTCGCGCACGTCATGCTCGTCGGGGTTGGGGTTGTTCTGCACGAGATCGAGCGCGCTCATCACCATGCCCGGCGTGCAGAAGCCGCATTGCAGCCCGTGATTCTCGCGGAACGCTTCCTGCATCGGATGCAGCTTGCCGTTCGTCGCCAGCCCCTCGATGGTCGTGACCTTGGCGCCCTGCGCCTGCGCGGCGAGCATGGTGCAGCTCTTCACCGACTTGCCGTCGACATGGACGACGCAGGCGCCGCACTGGCTGGTGTCGCAGCCGACATGGGTGCCGGTGAGTCCCAGATTCTCGCGCAGATAGTGAACCAGCAACGTGCGGGCCTCGACATCGGCCGAGACTGCCTTGCCGTTCACCGTCATGGATACGGTGGGCATGAAGTACCTCCCTGTGAACCAAGCCGGCTGGCGCCGGCCCCATCTGCCTCGGGCGGCGACGGCCGCCCGGTCCCTCCCGCGCGGCGCACGGGCTGCGCGCCTGACGTTGACGGATAGTTTCCGTGGGTCGTTGACGCAGGTCAAGAACGAACGCGCAGTAGCCGGTTGCGACAGTGTGACCACGTGCCGACGACCCTCACCCTAGCCCTCTCCCACGCGGGAGAGGGGGCTCGATGTCGTCGTTGGCCCGGTCCGGTCCTCCGCGTCGCGCGGCGGCGGTCGATTTCGACGGATCGACCCCATGTCCAGCGAAGACAGGAGGACGGAGAGCGCCGACGGGAAGGACGAGCACCGTCGGCACGGCCGCGACAGTCAGCGCGCGCAGACGGCGGGCGCGGGCGGCGGATTCCTTGCGCAGGTCGACGATCTCGGCGGAATAGCCGCCATGGGTGCGGCGGGCGGCGCGGCTGGCGGCCAGACCCGCGGCGGTGCGGGGACCGGTGCTCTTGCCGCCGTGGAAGCGGCAGCGGCCGTTCCGCATCGCCGGCTGTCGGCAGGCGCAGCCGGCGCGCGTGCGTGCGCCGCAGCGCGGCGCACGTATGTAGTCGCCGGAGGGATTGCCATATTTGAGCCGGCCGCGGTTCCGCGGTTCGACGGCCGCGGGCGTCGCGCCGGCGTCGGCGGCGCCCGGATCGTTGGCGTAGCCGGCGCCGTGGAGAGGGAGGGTGGTGCCGACATAGTAGTAGCCGGCGACCGGGCGGCCGGGACCGCCCTCCGGGCCGGGGGCGAGTGACGACCGCGACAGCAGGCCCTGGCGGACATGCCCGAGCAGGCGCGTCGCGGTCGCCGCCAGGCGCAGGGCGTCGGTGTGCGCGACCGCGCCGCCGCTTTCGAGGGCAGCATCGGCGCGGCCGGAGAAGCGCATCATCAGGCGATGCGACGCCGCGAGCTGGTGAGCGAGCAGCCGCGGCAGCAGGCCGGCATCGGACGCCGCGGCGGCGGCGAGGGCGGGGACGGCGGCCTCGGCCAGCATGGAGTCGGCGGCGGCGCGGGCCGTGGCAATGCGCGCCTGCTCCTCCGGCGTGCCCGGCCGGCTGTCCGCCGACGCCTCCTCGGGGCCTCGACAGCGGAGGAATTCGGCCTTGGCTTCGGCCAGGCGGCGCGCCTGCTCCTCCGGCGAGCAGAGCGGCTCGTCCCCGAGGCTGTAGGGAATCCAGGCGGGCGACGTATCCGCGGCGCGCGGACACCTGGCCAGCGCGGCGAATCCCTGGCGGAAGCGCGTCATGCAGCGCGCGGCGCTGTTGCCGAGACGCGCGGCCGCCAGATTGGCCGCGGCCGCGCCGGCGGGCGTGTCCGCGGCGATCGCCGCATCCAGCACGCCGTTGCCGGCGGCGGCGAAGCGCATGGCCAGCCGGTGATCGGCGGCCAGCTCGTGGGCGAGCAGCGCGGCGCGCAGCGCGTCGGCGCCGTCGGTCTCGACCTCGGCCGCAACGGCCAGCTCGGCCACGCCGGCGGCCCGCGCCAGCGCCGCCGCCGCTTCGTCGGCCGCGACATGCATTTCATCCTGGGTCATGTTTTCCCCGCGGGGTGGTATGTCAGATGCGGTAAAATATAGCATGAACAAAAAAAGAACACAAGACAGGAATGCTGCCCTATGCGTAAAGCAGTCGGTCGGCGCGTGGATTGGTCTTGGAGAACGAGGAGAACGATGAGAATTGAGAATAATGAGGAAGTGGTATGAGGCCATACTTCCCGCGCCGTGGTGACGGAAAATTGGCATCGAATTTGCCGCGAACACCAACAGGACCTGACGCAGGCACCCCACACGGTCTCAACAACACCGAACGCGGGATGCTCGCGCGGATCGTCGCAGTCGCGACCGGTGGCGCGGGCGGCTGGACAGGCGATCATGTGCGCCGTCTGGTTGCGCGTGTCTGTTATGATGGGCCGCAACCCTGTTCGTGCGTGTCTGAAGGACGTGCCGGATAGGCATGACGCTTCCTGAGCGGGCAAGCGGGTCGGGTCGGTTGGGAGCAAGATATGAAGTCGCTTCTTTTTGGGCTGTTCGCCGGGACGATACTGGCGGCCGGGTCGGCCGAGGCCGACGGCGAGTTGCACATCTTTACTTGGCCCGAGTACATGAGCCCCAAGCTCGTCGAGAGGTTCACACAGGCGCATGACGTCGACGTCACGGTCGACGCGTATACGACTCACGACGAGCTGCTGACCGCGATTCGTGCCGGCAATGCCGGCTACGACATCGTGGTGCCGAACGACTGGGCGGTGCAAACGATGATCGAAGAGGGGTTGCTCGCCGAGACCAAGCCCAACCAGATGGCGAACTTCAAAAACGTCGATCCGCGCTGGATCGATGTCTTCTGGGATCGCGGGCGCAACTACAGCGTGCCCAACCACTGGGGTACGATCGGCCTCATCGTCGACAAGGCCGCCTACGCCGGCGAGTCCGATACTCTCGGGCTGATCTTCGATCCGCCGGCGGAGCTGCAAGGCAGGATCGGCATCCTTCCCGACGGCAGCGACATCATCAATGCCGCGCTGCGCTATCTCGACAAGCCTAGATGCGCGAGCGACAACGAGGCTCTCGCCGCGCTGGCCGGACTGTTGGCAGATGCAAAGCGTCGCTGGGGGTCGATCATGTACGGCGTCGATGGAATGATCTCGGGCGACGTGTCGATCGCTTACTATTGGAGCCCCGGCGCCCTCATCGTACGCAGGGAAAAGCCGACGGTGGCGTACATCCTTCCCCGCGAGGGCTTTTCCAGTTGGATGGACAACCTGGTCGTGCTCAAAGACGCCCCCAACCTTGAAAACGCCAGGCTCTTCCAGAATTTCATGATGGACCCCGAAGCGGCGGCGCTGAGCTCGGAATATGCCTTGGCCGCCAACGGCATTCTCGGGAGCGAGGCGTTCCTGTCGACCGACCTTGCCTCGGCGCCGGAGATGACGCTGCCGCCGGGCATGGAGCCCGAATTCATGCCGGTATGCCCACGAGAGGTCCGGGAACAATATGATGCGATCTGGGCGGAGGCGACGAAGTAGGTTCGGCGCCGGCACGACCTGCCGATCAGTCCACCTGCGCGAACGTGAAGGCGCGACCGTTGTTGTACCAGATGAACTCGTTCTCCGACGCCTTCGTGCCGCCGGGATTGCGGAACACGTCGCCGCAATAGCGCTTGTAGAAGCAGACCTGGTCGCCGTCGAAACCAAGGTCACTGTCGGCAAAGTTACCCCAATCGCCCGATATGGCGGCGTGGCCGTCCTTGGTGACGGATGCCGCGCGCTCGGCGCCGGACCGAAGCGACCGCCCGCGCAGCCGGTTGCCAAAGAACAGCTGGCGGATCTCGTCGGCGGTCAGCCGGTTCTTCTCGGCAAATTCGCTGCGGAACAGGAACTCCGGCACCCCCGCCTTGCGGAGGCCGTCGAGGAACCGTCGTCGATCCGCCGTTCTGATGAAATTCATGTATGAGGCATAGTCGATCGTGACCGGAATGCCGCCGCGCCGAATGTTGATTTCGTTGTGACGCGCCACGGCCGCCGCGGCCTCCTTCGTGCGCGAAAGCTGCCCATATGCGGCCGCCAGGAGGAGATACCCGTATTCATCGTCGGGGCTCAGCTGGACCGTTTCCTCGAAGGCGGCGGCCGCGTCCTCGAACTGTCCCAACGCGAACTGGGCCCGGCCGAGAAAGTCGATGAAGAGAGGCGGGTAGTGCGGATCGAGCCGCATGGCGGTGCGAAGGTGGCCGATCGCCTCCGCGGCGCGGCCGCGACGGATCAGTATTGCGCCGATATAGGCGTAGCTCAGCGCATCGCTCGAATCGAGCGTGATCGCCTCCTTGAACTCCGCGAGGGCTTCATCGTCCCGGCTGTTGATCCACCAGATCACGCCTGCCGTCTGATGCGACAACGCGGTCGGGTACTTCTGCGCTTCCACCAAGTATCGCTTGGCCCTCTGCCAAGCCTCAACGTCCGAGATCCCGAGACTGTGGCTCCAGCCGCGATCGTAGCTGACGGCATACATCAGGGCGAACGCGGCATGGGCGCGGCCGTACTTCGGATCGAGCTTGACCGCCTGCTCAAGGTAGGGAACGGCCTTGGCGAAATCGTCCGATGTCCGGCGCCGTAGGAGTTCCCATGCGCGCAGGAATGCCTCGTAGGCGGCCGGCACGCTGGTTTCCTTTTGATTGAGGGTGGCCTGTTCCGCGTTCGTAATGCGAAGCGCCAGGGCATCGACGATGGCGTAGGTGACCTTGTCCTGCAGGGCGAAGATGTCGGCCATCGGGCCGTCATAGCGATCGGCCCAGACGTGGCCGCCGCTGATGGCATCGATGAGCTGGGCGTTGATGCGGACCTCGTCGCCGCTGCGCCGGACGCTGCCTTCCAAAATGTAGCGGACGCCAAGCTCCTCCGCCACGTCCGCCGGCTTCACCGCCTTGCCCTTGTAGGTGAAGGCGGTGTTGCGGGAGATGACGAAGAGCCCCGACAGGCGAGAGAGATCGGTGGTCAGATCCTCAGTCATGCCATCGGCAAAGGACTCTTCGTCAGCATTGGGGCTCATGTTGGCGAACGGAAGCACGATCACCGAGGGCTTGTCCGGCAACGGCAGGGCTATGCGCTCGGTGTTGGCAGGCTCGATTTCTGGTTCCCAGGGCCGCTGCCAGGCCAGGACGCCGGCGACGATCACCACGACAAGCGCTGCCGCGGCCGCTGCCCAGCGCCGCGTGCTCCGCCGTGGATTCGCCGTCGTGATGGTCTTGCCGGCCGAGGCGGAGTCCAGGAGCACGCGATAGACCCGCACCGGCTGGGCGACGTGCTTCACGGCCTGCTCGCCAAGATAGACGTAGCCGACCTCGACGACGGCCTTCAGTTGGTCGTAGGCCGAGCCGGAGACCGCGATGCCGCCGGGATCGGCCAGCTCCTGCAGGCGATCGGCGATGTTGACGCCGTCGCCATGGATGTCGTCGCCCTCGACGATCACGTCGCCGAGATTGATGCCGATGCGATAGGCGAGCCGCCCGGCCTGGGGAGCGGCGACGTTGCGCTCGGCTTTCAGACGCTGGATCTCGACAGCACAACGCACCGCATCGACGACGCTGCGATACTCGACGAGGAGGGCATCGCCCATGGTCTTGACGAGGCGGCCGTGGCGGGCGGCGATGGCCGGCTCGAAGACCTCGCGCAGGTCGGCCTGGAAGCGGGCGCGCGTTCCCTCCTCGTCGGCCTGGCTGAGGCGGACATAACCGACGACATCGGCGATGAGCACGGCCGCCAGCCGGCGCTCCATATCGTGGCGCTCCGCAAAGTCCCCGCTGCGCGATGGGCTCGGGAATGGTACATCAAAGCGGTATGACCGCCAACGACGGCGGCATCGACGCTATCGCGGCGATACGTCCTGCCGCGGCACCGCGGTGGCGATGAGGTCACGCACCGCGTGCGCGAGCACGATGCCGCCGCCGACGAGGCTGGCGACGGGGGGCGTCTCGGCCAGGATATCCGCTGCACGGAGCGTTGCCATGTCGGGCCGCCTGTCCGTTGCGCGGGCGCGCGCCCCCTACAGGGATCTTCGCGCCGAGCCCGCCATCGTCCTACCCTGGTGCGACAGCCGCGAACATCGAGCGTTGCATCGTCCAGGGCGAGCGCCGCTCGCCCCTACGACCCCGGCGGCGCGTTTCGCTCAGCGGCGGCCGCCCTACAAAGGTGGCGCGCTCAGCCCTGTTCGCGGATCGTGGGCTCGTGGGTGACGGGGAAGTTCACGGAATTGGCGATGAAGCAGAGCTTGTGGGCGTCGGCGTGCAGGGCGCGGGCCTTGGCCAGGTCGGCGCCGGGCGTCACCGCGATCTCCGGCTTGAGCCGGACGCCCGTGAAGCGGCCGCTGCCGTCGGGGGTCTCGATCATCGTGCCCTCGGCCCGGTCGACGTAGCGCGTGACCACGATGCCCGCGGTCGAGCAGAGATGCAGGTACCAGAGCATGTGGCAGCCGGAGAGCGAGGCGACCAGCAGGTCTTCCGGGTTGTAGCGGGCGGGATCGCCGCGGAAGCCGGGGTCCGAGGAGCCGGGGATCGGCGGCTTGCCGTCGACGCGGATCTCGTGGTCGCGCGCGTAGGCCTTGTAGCCGCTGGTGCCGCCGCCCCGGTCGCCGGTCCATTCGACGGTGACGGCGTAGCGGTGCTCCTTCGCCATGGCGGCGCCTACCAGTCGACGCCGAAGATCAGCAGCAGGATGACGACGACGGCGACGAGGCCGCCGACCCAGACGAGCGGCGGCAGGCCGCGCTGCGCCGGTGCGGGAGGCGGCGCGGCCACGGGCGCCGCTGCCGCCGCGCCGGCCGGGGCCGCGGCGGCGCCGACGACCTCGGCGAACTTGCCGAAGAACTGGTCGGCCATCTGCCTGGCGGTTCCCTCGATGAGGCGCGAGCCGATCTGCGCCAGCTTGCCGCCGACCGAGGCGTTCGCCGTATAGGCTAGGACGGTGCCGGCGCCGGTCTCGTCCGGCCGCAGCCGCACGTCGGCGCCGCCCTTGGCGAAGCCGGCGACGCCGCCCTGGCCCTCGCCGGAGATCCTGTAGCCGTTGGGCGGATCGAGATCGGAGAGCGTGACCTTGCCGGCGAAGCTCGCCTTCACCGGGCCGACCCGGGCGGTGGCCTTGGCGGTCATCTCGGTGTCCGAGAGCTTGACGATCTCCTCGCAGCCGGGGATGCACTGCTTCAGGATCTCCGGATCGTTGAGCGCCGCCCACACCGCCTCGCGCGGCGCGGGAATGCGGTATTCGCCGGTCAGGTCCATGGCCGCTGTCGTCTCCCTGTTGCGGGGATCGAGGACTGGAGGGTGCAGACTAGCGGCGCCTCCCCGGCGCGACAAGCCGGCGGGCCGGCGGCGGTGCCTAAAGTTTCATCAGCGGGCCGCGATGCTGGCCAGGACGGGCCAAGCTGGCTAGGTTTGCGCGGTCAACCGGCAACCGGGAGGATCATCATGCGAAAGGTTCTGATCGCGCTGTTCGCCGTCGCCGCCTTCGCGCCGCCGGCCGCGGCGCAGGATTTCATCAACGTGCTCACCGGCGGGACCAGCGGCGTCTACTATCCGCTGGGCGTGGCGCTGAGCAAGCTCTACGGCGACAACATCGCCGGCGCCAAGTCATCGGTGCAGGCGACCAAGGCCTCGGTCGAGAACCTGAACCTGCTGCAGCAGGGCAAGGGCGAGATCGCCTTCTCGCTCGGCGACGCGGTGAGCCTGGCCTGGGCCGGCAACGCGGACGCCGGCTTCCCGGCCAAGCTCGACAAGCTGCGGGGCATCGCGGCGCTCTATCCGAACTACATCCAGATCGTGGCCAGCGCCGAATCCGGCATCAAGACGCTGGCCGACCTCAAGGGCAAGCGGCTCTCGGTGGGGGCGCCGAAATCGGGGACGGAGTTGAACGCGCGCGCCGTGTTCAAGGCGGCCGGCCTGACCTACGACGACCTCGCCAAGGTGGAGTATCTGGCGTTCGCCGAATCCGTCGACCTGATGAAGAACCGGCAGCTCGACGCGACGCTGCAATCGGCCGGGCTGGGCGTGGCCTCGATCCGCGACCTCGCGGCCTCGATCGACATCGTCGTGGTGCCGATCCCGGCCGACGTGGTCGCCGCGATCGGCGATCCCGCCTACATCGCCGGCACGATTCCCGCAGGCACCTACGGCAAGCAGGAGGCGGACGTGCCGACCGCGGCGATCACCAACATCCTGGTGACGCACAGCGACGTGGGCGACGACCTCGCCTACCAGATGACCAAGCTGATGTTCGACAACCTGCCGGCGCTCGAGGCCGCGCATGTGGCGGGCAAGGGCATCCGGCTGGAGAGAGCGCTGTCGTCCATGCCGATCCCGCTCCACCCCGGCGCCGAGCGCTACTACAAGGAGCAGGGGGTGATGCCGTAAATCGCCGGGATCAGCACCATGCGTCCTTCGACAAGCTCAGGATGAGGGATATCTTTAGTGCCACCAAGATTGGCCCTCATCCTGAGCTTGTCGAAGGACGCACGGTTGTCTTGCAACGGTGTTTTCTGAGAGCAGGCAAACGTGACCGAGGTCGTCGGGTTCGTGTACATGCTCCGCTGTCGCGACGGGAGCTACTATGTCGGGTCGGCGCGCGGCGATTGGAGCGCCTCGGAGCGGCGCGTGAGCGAGCACAATGCGGGAGCCTATGGCGGCTACACGAAATCCCGCCGACCGGTCGAGCTGGTGTTCCAGCAGGAGTTCCAGCGCATCACCGATGCCATCGCGGCGGAGCGTCAGATCAAGGGGTGGAGCAGGGCGAAGAAGGAAGCCCTGGTTCGAGGAGACTGGGACCTGATCTCACGTCTCGCGCGCAACTACACTGAGCACCCAGGCAAACGCTCTTCGACGAAGGCTTGCAAAGCCGGGATCGGCGCCGTGCGTCCTTCGACAGGCTCAGGATGAGGGTTTTTCTTCGTGCCGCGAAGACTGCTCCTCATCCTGGTCGGGAATGAAAGTTCTTCGAGGAAAGGCTTGAGACGGAGATGCAGAGCTGGGATCGGCGCCGTGCGTCCTTCGACAGGCTCAGGATGAGGGCTTTTCTTCGTGCCACAAAAAATTTTCCTCATCCTGAGCTTGTCGAAGGACGCACGGCCGTTATGCCAGGCGATATGAGTCTTGACGATGGCCGTTGACCAATCGGCCAAGACGGAGCTGCCCAGCGAGGCGGCGCTGGAGGGGGCGGAGGCGGCGCGGCTGGAGGGCGGGGCGGCGCGGATCGTGTTCGGGATCGCGCTGGCCTTCTCGTTCTTCCAGATCGTCACGGCGGCGTTCAGCCCGATCTCGTCGATCGTGCTGCGGTCGGTGCATGTGGGGTTCCTGCTGCTGCTGACCTTCCTGCTGTTCGATGTGCGGCGCGGGCGGCTGCGGCGGCGCATCCCCTGGTACGACTGGGGGCTCGGCGCGCTCGCCTTCGCCCTCGGGCTCTATCACTGGGCGTTCGAGGGCGACATCATCCTGCGCGCCGGCGATCCCGACCTGACGGACCTCGTCGTCGGCACGCTCGTCGTCGCCCTGGTGTTCGAGGCGGCGCGGCGGCTCATGGGCTGGAGCCTGCCGATCATGTGCATCGCCTTCGTGCCCTACGCCCTCTTCGGCCGCGAGCTGCCGGGCTTCCTCGTGCATCGCGGCTTCGATTTCGGCCAGGTGGTGGACCAGCTCTATCTCGGCACCGAGGGCATCTACGGCGTGCCGACCTACGTCTCCGCCACCTTCATCTTCCTGTTCATCCTGTTCGGCGCGTTCCTGGAGCGCGCCGGCATGATCAAGCTGTTCAACGACGTGGCGCTCGGCACGGTGGGCCACCACAAGGGCGGGCCGGCCAAGGTGGCGGTGGTCTCCTCCGGCATGATGGCGACCATCAACGGCTCCGGCGTCGCCAACGTGCTGACGACCGGGCAGTTCACCATCCCCCTGATGATGAAGTTCGGCTACCGGCCGGTGTTCGCCGGGGCGGTGGAATCGACGGCGGCCATGGGCGGCCAGATCATGCCGCCGGTGATGGGCGCGGTCGCCTTCATCATGGCGGAGACGATCGGCGTGCCCTATGCGGAGATCGCCATCGCCGCGGTGATCCCGGCGCTGCTCTATTTCGCCTCGGTGTTCTGGATGGTGCATCTGGAGGCCGGCAAGCACGGGCTCGTCGGCCTGGCCAAGGAGGCCTGCCCGAGCGCGCGGCGGGCGCTGACGGAGCGCTGGCACCTGGTGCTGCCGCTGGCCGCGCTCGTCTTCCTGCTGTTCGACGGCTTCACGCCGCTGTTCGCCGGCACCATCGGCCTGATGCTGACGGCGATGCTGATCCTCGGCGCGGCCGTCATGGGCGGCGTCGGGCCGCGGGCGCTGCGCGTGCTGTTCTGGATCGGGCTCGGCGTCGCCGCGGCGGCGCTCGACCGGCTGGCGCGGCTGCCGATCGAGACGACGGCGGTGCTGCTGGTCGCCGGGCTGGTCGGCGCCAGCTTCTTCGTGCGCGGCGGGCGCGAGACGCAGCGCATGCTGTTGGACGCGATGGCCGACGCGGCGAAGAGCGCGCTCAGCGTCGGCGTCGCCTGCGCGCTCGTCGGCATCCTCATCGGCGCGACGACGCTGACGGGCCTCGCCAGCGAGCTGGCGCGCATGATCCTGCACCTGGCCGGCGACAGCCTGTTCCTGGCCCTGGTCATGACCATGATCGCCTGCCTGGTGCTGGGCACGGGGCTGCCGACCATCCCCAACTACATCATCACCGCGGCGATGGCGGCGCCGGCGCTGCTCGAGCTGGGGGTGCCGCTCATCGTCAGCCACATGTTCGTGTTCTACTTCGGCATCATGGCCGACCTGACGCCGCCGGTGGCGCTCGCCTGCCTGGCGGCGCAGTCGATCGCCAAGGTCTCGCACATCAGGATCAGCCTCACCGCGACCAAGCTCGGCATCGCCGGCTATGTCATGCCCTTCATGTTCGTCTACACGCCGGCGCTGATGCTGCAGGGCGGCACGCCGCTCGAGGTCGCCTACGTCTTCGCCAAGGCGGTTCTCGCCATCGGGCTGTGGGGGGCGGCGGCGACCGGCTGGTGGGTCGGGCCGGCGAGCTGGGCCGAGCGCATCGGCGCGACCGTGGCCGCCGTGCTGCTGGTGTTCGCGCTACCCTGGACCGATCCGGCCGGCTTCGCCCTGGCGGCCGCGGTCGGCGGCTGGCATTGGTGGCGCCACCAGCGCCTGGCGCGCAAGCCGGCATGAGCGGGCTGTGCCTCGCCGCCGGCGCGCTGGCCGCGACGCTGGCGACGGAGGCCTTCACGCTGACCTGGACCCACTCGGTCGAGAAGGTCGAGTGGCAGGAGGATTATCGCATCGCCGACGGCAAGCTGGTGCTGGAGGAGGCGCGCATCAAGGGCAGCGGCGCGGGCATGGAGCCGCCGGACGGCGCCGTGCTGCGCGACGGCTGGTGGGCCTACCGACCGGCGGCCCGGCCGATCGAGGCCTTGCGGCTGACGCATTCGGAATTCGCCGCCGACTACGGATTGTGCTGGTCGGGCGAGTGCCGAGCAGTGAGCGGGATCGTGCCCGGTCTCGGCGAATACGCACTTGTCGAGCTGCGTCCGTGCGAGCAGTGATTCACGAATGTCCAGGGTTCACATGTAGTACAGGATCAGGTTGATCGCGAGCAGCACGGCAACCCACAAGACCATGGTGCCCGTCGCCCAGGAACGGGCCAGGGCCGCGTCCGGTCCATGGGTTCGGAAGAACGCGACGAGGCGATCGACGCGGTCCCGCACCGAGCGCTCCGCGCCGCCGCGCACCCGGCTGGCCAGGGCGATCGATTCGCGCGCCAGCGCCGCGCCGAAGCGCCTGTAGAACCAGTCGACGTCCAGACTGATGGTGAGGGTCCGGCGCATCTGCGGCAACATGACGGAGAAGGCGAGGCCCGAGAACAGCAGGAGCTGCAGCTGCGAGACGACGTGCGGCGCGGTATAGGGGACGTAGTCGACGGGGAAGGGCAGGAGGGCGTAGAGCGGCTCCGGATAGACGCCGATGCCGATGCAGAGGGCGGCAAAGAGCGCCATGGCCAGCAGCATGTTGGCGGGCGGCTCGGCCGGCCTCAGCCCGGAATCCGTCTGGAAGAAGACGAACCACGGGAACTTGATGCCGGCATGCAGGAAAACGCCGGCCGACGCCGCGGCGAGCAGGAACCAGACGACGGCGAGGCCCTCATAGGCGGCGGCCTCGGAGATCAGCGACTTGCTGACGAAGCCGGAGGTGAGCGGGAAGGCGGAGATCGAGAGCGCGCCGACGATGCCGAAGAGCGCGGTCAGCGGCATGCTCTTGTAGAGGCCGCCGAGGTCCGTGCACTTGCGCTTGCCCGTCATATGGAGGACGGCGCCGGCGGACATCAGCAGCAGCGCCTTGTAGATGATGTGGGCGAAGGCGTGCGCCGCGGCGCCGTTGAGGGCCGTCGGCGTGCCGATGCCGATGCCCGCGACCATGAAGCCGACCTGGTTGACGATGCTGTAGGCGAGGATGCGACGCATGTCGTTCTCGAGCAGCGCATAGATGATGCCGTAGAACACCATGTAGAGCCCGAAGAAGATCAGTATCTCGCTCCCGGGAAAGCCGCGCAGCAGGGCATAGACCGCGGTCTTCGTGGTGAAGGCGGAGAGGAACACCATGCCGCTCGGCGAGGCCTCGGGATAGGCATCGGGCAGCCAGGCCGAGAGCGGCGGCGCGCCCGCATTGAGCAGGAAGCCCGCGAGGATCAGCCAGGACCCAACGCCATCGAGCGACATGGCCGTGAAAGCGACCGAACCGCTTGCGGCGGCATGGGCGACGATGCCGGTCATGAGAACGACGCCGCCGAGGAGGTGGATCAGGAGATAGCGGAACCCGGCGGCGGCCGCGCGCTCGCCGGCCGCCCACAGCACGACCGTCGAGGCGAGCGCCATCGTCTCCCAGAAGACGAACAGGGTGATCAGGTCGCCGGCGAAGGTCACGCCGATGGCGCCGCCGGCGTAGACCAGGGCCGCGGCCAGCTCGGCCGGGTGGGCCTGGTTAAGCGCGAACACACCCCCGGCAAAGGCCATGATCGCGAAGATCGTGGCGAACAAACGCGACAGCGCGTCCGCGTGCACCGGCAGCAGCACGTAGTCGAGAAACGGAACGCCGGCTTGCCCCGACTCGGGCGCCTGCCAAATCAGCGCGAGCGTCAGCAGCGGCAACAGAAGAACCAGTCCGCGCCGCACGATGCCGTTGGCCAGCGGCAGCAGCAGCCCGCCGAGGACGAGCAGGAGGCCCGGCGGCAGGACCGCCGGCCAGGGGATGCTAGCGGTCATAGTAGTCGTCCGGGCGCTTGATGACGATGCCCAGAAGCTTGGCGACGACGATCAGCGCGACGCAGGCGGCAAAGCCGTACCAGGCGTTGAAGGCGAACGTTCCGTCGACGACGAAGAAGCCATACGGATGCACGAACCACTCGACCGCCACAGTCGCCGCGAGCATGACCGCGAATACGATCCAGAGGATGCGGATGGTCAAACGGGGCGTCACGGCGGTCCTCCGATGATCCGATAGGCGATGTCGAGCGGGAGGCCGGCGACGCCGAAGAGCAGGACCGTCCCGACGGCCGTCGCGACGACGGCAAGCACGATCGGAAGCGGCGCCTCGCCGTGCGCGACGTCGTTTTCATCGGTTGCCTTGCGAAAGAAAGCGGCATGAACAATCGGCAGGAAATACGCGGCATTGAGCAGGGTGCTAACGATGATGACGGCGACGGCGAAGAGCTGCCCCGCCTGCAAGGCGCCCGTCAGCATGTACCACTTGCTGACGAAGCCGAAGGTCGGCGGCACGCCGATCATCGAAAGAGCCCCGATGGCAAAGGCGCCCATGGTCCAGGGCATGCGGCGGCCAATCCCGGCGAGTTGGCTGATCTCGGTCTTGTGCGCGGCGGTGTAGATCGATCCGGCGGCGAAGAACAGCGTGATCTTGCCGAACGCATGGGCGGCGATGTGAAGGGCCGCGCCGACGATCGACAGCGGCGCGAGCACGGCCGCGGCAAGGACGACATAGGAGAGCTGGCTGACGGTCGAATAGGCGAGCATCCGCTTCAGGTTGTCCTGACGGAGCGCGATGATCGAAGCAATCAGGACCGTGGCGCCGGCGACGTAGACCAGCCAGCCCCCCTCGGCCACCGGCCGCAGCGTGTCGATGCCGAAGATGTAGACGATGACCTTGACGACGGTGAAGACGCCGGCCTTGACGACGGCGACGGCGTGCAGCAGGGCACTGACAGGCGTCGGCGCCACCATGGCGGCGGGAAGCCAGCGGTGGACCGGCATGATCGCAGCCTTGCCGATGCCGAACATGTAGAGCGCCAGCAGCAGACCAATTTCGGTCGGGCCGACGCGACCGGCGAGGATGCCGCCGGGGCGGAACTCCAGCGTGCCAGCGACCGACCAGGTCCACAGCATGGCCAGGAGCAGCAGGCCGATGGACGTCGTCAGCAGAACTCCGAGGTAGACACGACCGGCCCGCAGCGCCTCCGGCTTGCCGGAGTGGACCACCAGCGGATAGGTGGACAACGTCAGCGCCTCGTAGAACAGGAACAGCGTCAGCATGTTGGCGGCGAAGGCGATACCCATCGTGCTGCCCAGCGCGACGGCGAAGCAGACGTAGAAGCGGGTCTGGTTTTCCTCCTGGTTGCCGCGCATGTAGCCGATCGAGTAGACGGAGTTGACGATCCAGAGAAGCGACGCGACGCAGGCGAACAGGAGGCCGAGCGGCTCGACGCGGAAGGCGATGTCCAGACCCGGCAGCATCTCGACCAGGCTGAGCGCTGGGCGGCCGCCGTCGAGCACTCCCGGCACCAAGCGCACCACAGCCAGGAAAAGCGCGGCTGCCGTCAGCAGCGTCGCGGCTTCCCGCAGGTTCGGCCAGCGGCCGGCGAGCGCGACGAGCAGGGCGCCGGCGAACGGTACGGCCAGAGCGAGCGAGATGATCATGACCCGGCGCCGAGCAGAAGGGCGGCGGCGTGCCGGGCAACGCCGACCGTGAGCTCGCTGTCGATGCCGAAGTAGATGCTGAGGGCGGCCAGCACCCAAGTCGGCAGCAGGAGTGACAACGGCGCCTCGGCCGGCGCGGGACGGCCGGCGGGCGCCGGCTGCAGATAGGCGATCTCGATCACCCGCCAGACATAGACCACCGCCAACAGCGAGCTGGCCAGGACCAGCACGGCCGGCCACCAGCCGGCCTCGATACCGGCGACGACCAGATACCACTTGCTGATGAATCCCGCGGTGCCGGGAACACCGATGAGGCCGAAGCCGCCGACGGCGAAGGCCGCCATCGTCCACGGCATGCACCGGCCGATCCCGCGCATGTCGCTCAAGGCGACCGAGCCGAGGCGGAAGAAGACGCAGCCCATCGCCATGAACATGGCGCCCTTGATGAGAGCATGGTTGAAGATGTGGACGATGCCACCGGTCAGGCCATCCTGCGTGACGAAGGAAATGCCGAGCACGATGTAGCCGATCTGCGCGACGCTGGAATAGGCCAGCATCCGCTTGACGTCTTCCTGGACGATGGCCGCGAGCGAGCCGACGAACATGGCGACGAGCGCGAGCGGCATCAGGATGGCGTCGAGCGGCAGGACACCGAAGGAGAAGCCTGCGCCGAAAACCGTGAAAACGAAGCGGAGGAGCACGTAGACCGACACCTTCGTGGCCGTCGCGGCGAGGAAGGCGCTCACCGCCGAGGGGGCGTAGGCGTAGGCGTTCGGCAGCCAGACATGGAGCGGAAAGAGCGCCAGCTTCAGGCTGGCGCCGACGACGACAAAGGCGAGGGCGACCCGCACGGTGCGATTGCCCTCGGCGGCCGCCAGGCGACGGGCGAGGTCGGCCATGTTGAGCGTCCCCGTCATCATGTACGCGAGGCCGATCCCGATCAGGATGAACGTCGCCCCGATCGTCCCGAGGACTAGGTATTGGAACGCAGACGTCAGCGCGCGCCGATCTCGTCCCAGGCTAATGAGGGCGTAGGAGGACAGAGACGAGATCTCGAGGAAGACGAAAAGGTTGAAGGCGTCGCCCGTGGCGACGATGCCGAGCAGACCGGTGAAACAGAGTAGCCAGGCCGCGTAGAAGAGATAGATGCGGTCGGCTTCGATCTCGCGCTCAACGCTCGCGCGGGCGAAGATCATGACGATCGCGTTAACGGCGCTGACGATCACGAGCAGGGAGGCATTGAGAGCGTCGATGCGATATTCGATGCCCCAGGGGGGCGGCCAGCCGCCGATCGCGTAGGATATCGCCGGCCCGTCGGCCGCCTGCCGCAGGAGCAGAACGGCGACGCCGAAGGAGGCGCACGCGACTGCAAAGGACATCAGCCAGGCCAGCGAGGCCTGCCGCAGCAGGATGCAGGCCGGGGCCGCCAGCAAGGGGATGACCACTTGCAGCGCGGGAAGATGCGGCTGAATCACGATCGGAAGTCTTGCTCGTGAATTTCATCATCCTCGACCGTGCCGTAGGCCTCGCGGATGCGAACCACGAGCGCCAGGCCGAGCGCGGTCGTCGCGACGCCGACGACGATCGCGGTGAGGATGAGGACGTGGGGGAGGGGATTCGAATAGGCCTGTACGCCGGGGGCCAGGATGGGCGCGGTGCCGCCGAAGACCTTGCCCATGCTGATGTAGAGGACGAAGACGGAGGTCTGGAAGATGTTGAGGCCGATGATCTTCTTGACCAGGTTGCCGCGGGCGATGACGACGTAGAATCCGATCATCATCAGAACGACGACAATCCAGTAGTTGAACAGCCCGACGACCATCGGCTAGCGCCCGCGTCCGGCGAACATGAAGAAGACGACGATCATGACCGCGGCGACGGTGATGCCGACGCCAAGCTCGATCAGCAGGATGCCGAGATGCTGACCGTGCACCGGGTCGTGCGCCAGCACCGAATAGTCGAGGAAGCTTCCGCCGCTCAGCAGCGACGCGACGCCGACGCCGGCATAGATCAGGACGCCCGCCGCGACCATGACGCGCACGAGGGCGAGCGGCATGACGCGGCGGGCGACTTCAAGGCCGAAGATGATCGCGTAGAGGATGATCGCAGCGGCAAAGATCACGCCGGCCTGAAAGCCGCCGCCGGGGCCGTAGTCGCCATGGAACTGAAC
This sequence comes from Dongiaceae bacterium, assembly GCA_050180895.1. GTDB lineage: Bacteria > Pseudomonadota > Alphaproteobacteria > Dongiales > Dongiaceae > JBGPEQ01. Next base: position 172,441 of record JBFXDS010000004.1, on the reverse strand, counting down.
GTAGAGCGCGAAGAGCATGATGAACGGAATGAGCAACTTCGCGACGACGCGGAGGATCAGGTGATGCTTCATTCGCGTCCGCCGCCGGCTCTCCGGTGCGAACCCGCGAGCAACAGCAGCACGCCGACGCCAGCCGTGAAGATGACGGTCACTTCGCCCAGCGTATCGTAGCCGCGATAGCTGGCGAGGACCGAGGTGACGACGTTGGGCAAGCCGACCTCCGCCGCCGACTCCTCAAGGTAGCGCGGCACGACATGGCCGTGAACCGGCGCCGACGGGTCGCCGAAATGCGGCATGTCGAAGGTGCCGTAGACGAGCACCGCTCCGGTCGCCAGCACGATCGCGAGAGGGAGTACGGCCGGTCGCAGCGGCGGCTTCTCCTGGCGCGACGTGAGGAACAGCGTGCCCAGCATCAAGACGGTCGAGATTCCGGCGCCGACCGCGGCCTCGGTGAATGCGACGTCGACGGCATCGAGCACGACGAAGAGTCCGGCGGAAAGCAGGCTGTAGATACCGCTCAGCATCACGACGGCGAACAGGTTCCGCAGCAGCACGATGGCGACTGCTGTCGCCGCGAGGAAAAGAAGCAGGAGGATGTCGATCAGGCTTTCGATGACTCGGTCTCCTCCAGGCGGCGCTGCCACGGCTTCACGCCGCTGATGAGCGCCGCTCTGGCCAGCGCGTGGGTGGCGGTCGGGCCGGTAAGGAACAGGAAAGCGAGGATCAGCACGAGCTTGACCGTGACGAGCGTGAGCCCCGCCTGGAGCATGAGGCCCAGCATGATGAGGCCGGCGCCGGCCGTGTCGGTGATGCTGGCGCCGTGCAGACGCGTGTAGAAGTCGGGCAGCCGCAGAACGCCGACGCCGCCGGTAATCGCGAACAACGAGCCGCTGAGGATGAGACTCCAGCTCAGCAGATCGGCGATCGCGGCCATCAGACGTCCTCGCGGCGGCCGGCGCCGCCGAGATCGCCGTAACGGAGGAACTTCAGCACGGCGATCGTGCTGATGAAGTTGATCAGCGCGTAGGCCACAGCGATGTCGAGAAACTCGGGCCGGCCCGTCAGGAATCCATACACGGCGATGAGCAGGACGATCTTGGTGCCGAACATGTTGACCGCAAGAATCCGGTCGAAGACCGTCGGGCCGAGCAATGCGCGGGCGAGCGCCATCGCCATCGTGACGAGGATGGCTGCAGTCGCCGCCGAAAACATCAGCCGCGACCTTCCATGGCCGCGACGCGGCGGTCCATCTCGCCGGCCTCCAGGGCGGTCGCGCCGGCCTCCGTCAGCGCGTGCACGAGGATTTTGCCGTCCTCCAGTTCCACCGACACCGTGCCTGGGGTCAGGGTGATCGAATTCGCGTAGATCACTTGGCCCAGGTCGGTCCTCTGGCTGGCCGAGACCTGCACCAACTCCGGGCTGATCGGCAGTTTCGGGTGCAGGATGAGTCGTGCGACCTCGACGTTCGATCTGGCGATCTCGCGCAGGAGCCACGGCCAGTAGAGGAGAGCGCGGTGCCCGATGTGTACCGGATGCCCTTCGTGGTCGACCACGTCCATGCGGTGCGCGATCGCGACGACGAGCAGACACGACGCGACCCCGAAGCCGAGCAGGAGTGGTTCGAAATGGCCTGACAGCAGCAGCCACAGGCCGAAGAGAACGCCGGCCAGACTGGTCTTCTGAATCATTGCCGCGACGACCTCCCCCGACGCCCGAAGCGACATCGGCGCCGGGGACCCTAGTACGGGGCGCGCAGAGTGCCAATGGAAAATGGGCCGGCGGGGCGAGCATGAGGTCGCAGACGCCGGCCGAGGGCGCAGGCTCGCGTTCCCGAGCCAACGCACCTATCATGCGGCGTCTTGTCGTCATACGTAGGCGGTGGCCCGCGAATGCACCGGGGTCCTTTCCTCATCGGCAGCGAGATCTACCGGACCTCGAGCTACGGGGCGCGGCATCCGCTGGCGATCCCGCGCGTCTCCGCCGCGCTCGACCTGATCCGCGCCATGGGCTGGCTGGACGAGCGGCAGTATGTCGACAGCCCGATCGCGACGCCGGAGCAGCTGGCGCGCTTCCACGACCGCGACTACATCGCCGCGGTCATGCGGGCGGAGACCGAGCCGCAGGTGCCGGCGGCGGTGCGCGAACGCTACAATATCGGCCGCAACGGCAATCCGGTCTTCCCCGAGATCTTCCGCCGGCCGGCGACCGCCTGCGGCGGGACGCTGAAGGCGGCCGAGCTGCTGCGCGACGGCGGCATCGTCTTCAACCCGGCGGGCGGCACCCATCACGGCCGGCGCGACCGGGCGAGCGGCTTCTGCTACTTCAACGATCCCGCGCTCGGCCTGCTGGCGCTGCTCGACCGCGGCGTCGTGCCGATCCTCTATGTCGATCTCGACGCGCATCACGGCGACGGCGTCGAGGATGCCTTCGCCGGCGACGGCCGCGTGTTCACCCTCTCGATCCACGAAGCGGGGCGCTGGCCCTACACCGGCCGGCTGACCGACCGCGCCGGCGGCAGCGCGCTCAACCTGCCGGTGCCCGCGGGCTTCAACGACAGCGAGCTGGCGCTGCTGATGGAGGAGGTGGCGGTTCCACTGGCCGAGCGGCTGCGGCCGGCGGCGATCGTCCTGCAATGCGGCGCCGACGGCCTGGCCGACGATCCCATGAGCCGGCTGGCGCTCTCCAACCGCGCGCTGTGGCGGGCCGTGCGGCGCCTGATGCCGATGGCGCCGGCGGTGCTGGCGCTGGGCGGCGGCGGCTACAATCCCTGGGCCGTCGCCCGCTGCTGGGCCGGCCTGTGGGCGACGCTCAACGGCATCGATCCGGCGGTGCCGCCGACGGCCGCCGCGGACGCCGTGCTGCGCGGCCTGCGCTGGGACCGCAGCCAGGGGCGCAGCCCGCAGCCGCACTGGTTCACCACCATCGCCGACGAGCCGCGCGACGGCGCGGTGCGCGAGGAGGTGCGGGCGCTGGCGAGGGCCGCGCAAGAGGCGCTGTTGCTGACCGCGGCTGGCTCGACCGCGGCCATGTAAGACACTATCTTCCAGAGATCTTCCAGAGGATGAAAACCAAGGAGACCGGGATGGGCACCCTGCGTCCTTCGACAGGCTCAGGATGAGGTTCTTTCTTTCATGCCACCAGGACTTCCCCTCATCCTGAGCCTGTCGAAGGACGCGGGATGGCCGTGCAATCAATGATCGTACGCATCTTGGGCATCGTCGGGCTGGCGGTCATCCTGGCCGTGCCGGCGCGGGCCGAGCTGCAGACCTTTGTGCGCGACGAGGTGACGGTGGAGAGCGCATCGGGCTCGCACCGCTTCGCCGTCGAGCTGGCGGTCACGCCGGAGCAGCGGGCGCAGGGGCTGATGTTTCGGGAGCGGATGCCGGCGGAGGCGGGGATGCTCTTCCTCTACCCGGCGCCGCAGATGATCAGCATGTGGATGAAGAATACGCTGATCCCGCTGGATATGCTGTTCATCGCCGCGGATGGGCGCATCGTCCATATCGCGGAGCGCGCCATTCCCGGGTCGACGGCGACGATCTCATCGGGGGAGCCGGCGCGGGCCGTGCTGGAGCTCAATGGCGGCACGGCGGCTCGATTGAGGATCGAGCCCGGCGATCGCGTCCTGCATCAGACCTTCGGCACCGCCGAATAGGGGCCGCCGCCGGCGGCGGCCCGCGATCGCTACGTCGGTCGCGCCGACCCCTAGATCTGCGGACCCTGGGCGACGCGCTCGATCGGCTGCCAGTTCTCGCCGGCGGCGAGCAGGCAGCTGGTGCCGTTGGGCATGCTGACGATGATGGTCCAGGTCGAGCCGTCGTCGCTGGTCAGGACCTCGATCAGCCCGCCGTTGTTGGCGAGGCCGACGGCCGACGGCGCTTCCTTGTACTTGCTGCCGAGCTGCGACAGCACGTCGTCGCGCTTGCTGCAGGCCATGCTGCCGGCGGCCATGGCCGGCAAGGGGAGCGCGAACGCGGCGAGGCAGACGAGAGCTTTCCACATGGTCGTTCTCCTACGTTAGGTTCTCCTAGCGGGCCGGTCAGTTCTTGACCATGAACAGTGTCGACCGCGACCGCTGAAGGACGCCTTAATTATGGGTTGCTCTAAGGTTAACGTGGGTGACGGGGCGCACATCCGCGCCCAGGCCGGGCGTGACCTCCGTCACATTCCCGTCAAATAACCCCTTCCAGAGCGGTTCCGGCCGGGTAACCAGGGGTCAAAGCGGCGACTCCGGCACCCAATAGTGCATCGAGCGACGCAAGGCGCGCGGGCCGCGGGATCAGGCCCTCACCCCTGGCCCTCGCCCGCGGGCGGGCGGGAGAGGGGACTCTGCGGACGTGGCCGGTTCCGATCGCCCCCTCGCCCGCGCAGCGGCAGTGGGGGTGAGGGCCTGTCCAAGGACGCCGGGCGATGCCCGATTCTGACGCGCTGCCGCGCGCAAACTCCGCCCCTAGCCCCACAAAGGGCGAGGAATGGATCGAGCCGCCGCCAGTTTCTGCCTCGGCTAGCCCTGGATGAAGGCCAGCAGGTCGGCGTTGATTGTCGCCGCCTCGGTGGTCGGCATGCCGTGGGGGAAGCCCTTGTAGGTCTTGAGCACGCCCTTCTTCAGCAGCTTCGCGGAGAGCGGCGCGGAATCGGCGTAGGGCACGATCTGGTCGTCGTCGCCGTGCATCACCTGAACCGGCAGGTTAATTTTCTTCAAATCCTCGGTGAAGTCGGTTTGGGAGAAGGCGACGATGCCGTCGTAGTGCGCCTTGGCGCCGCCCATCATGCCCTGGCGCCACCAGTTCCAGATGACCCCCTGCTGGGGTTTCGCGCCGGGCCGGTTGTAGCCGTAGAACGGCCCGGCCGGGATGTCGTAGTAGAACTGGGCACGGTTGGCGGCGAGCTGCGCCTGAAAGCCGTCAAAGACCTCCTTGGGCAGCCCTCCCGGATTGGCCGCCGTCTTTACCATCAGCGGCGGCACCGCGGCGATGATCGCCGCCTTCGCCGCCCGGCTTTCGCCGTGACGCGCCAGGTAATGCACGACCTCGCCGCCGCCGGTGGAGTGGCCGACATGCACCGCATTCTTCAGATCGAGGTGCGCGGTCAAGGCGGCAAGGTCGTCGGCATAGTGATCCATGTCATGGCCGCCGCCGGTCTGCGCGGAGCGGCCGTGGCCGCGCCGGTCGTGGGCGATGACGCGGAAGCCCTTGCCGAGGAAGAAGAGCATCTGCGCGTCCCAATCGTCCGCCGAGAGCGGCCAGCCATGGCTGAACACGATGGGCTGTCCCGTGCCCCAGTCCTTGTAAAAGATCTCGACGCCGTCCTTGGTGCTGATCGTAGGCATGTCCTTGATCCTTTCGCTGATTGGAGCCGAACGTCTCCGACGGCCGCGGTTCTTTTCAAGGCGCGGCGCGGCGATCGGAATGCCGCGCGCGGTTCGGCGGCGAATGCTATCGCTTGCGGGCGAGGGTGAGGCCGTCGCCGATGGGGAGCAGGCTGAGGGAGACGCGCGGATCGTCCTTCAGCTTCTCGTTAAGGGCGCGGATGGCGCGGGTGTCGTCGTCCTGCTTGGCCGGGTCGGCGACGGCGCCGCTCCACAGGACGTTGTCGATGGCGACGAGGCCGCCGGGCCGCAGCAGCTCGAGGACCGCCTCGTAGTAGCCGTCATATTCCCGCTTGTCGGCGTCGATGAAGGCGAAGTCGAAGCCGCCGGCGGCACCCTCGGCCAGGAGCTTGCCCAGGGTGTCGAGCGCGGGCGCCAGGCGCAGCTCGATCTTGGCGGCGACGCCGGCGCGCGACCAGTAGCGCCGGGCGACGGCGGTATACTCCTCGCTGACGTCGCAGGCGACGACCTTGCCGTCGGCCGGCAGGGCGAGCGCCACGCACAGCGCGCTGTAGCCCGTGAAGGTGCCGACCTCGATCGTCCGCCGCGCCCCGATCGTCTCCACGAGGAAGGCCATGAACTGCCCCTGCTCGGGCGAGATCTGCATGCCCGCCATCGGCAGCCTGGCCGTCTCCGCCCGCAGCTCGGCCAGCAGCGGCGGCTCGCGCAGCGAGGTGCGGAGCAGATAGTCGTAGAGCCGATCGGTCAATTCGAGCGTGCGACTGGACATGGTCGGGCCTGGTCCGTTGAAGGGGGAGGAGAGGCGTGATCAGTCGGACGTCGCCGGCGGCGCGACCGGCAGGTAGTGGCCGTCGCGGGCCAGCGCGCTGAGCGCGACGGTCTTGCGCATGCTCTCGTCGTCCGTCCGCACCAGCCGCGCGTAGCTCTTGCCGTCGGTGCCCTGGAAGACCGACGACACCTGCCAGACGATGCCGGCCGCCTCGGCCTTGCGGAACCGCTGGCCCACATCGATCGCCGGAAGCCGTCGCCGTCCGAGCAAGAGACGATCCCCGTCCGCGCCTCCGGCTGTCCGGCAGGCGCCAAAGTCAGGAAAGCCGAGGCATCTCTTTACCACCGCGCCGCGAGATTCGCGAGAGGGCACGTGCCGGCCGAAACACGCGGCGGCGGCGGCACCTTGTAAAGGCGTCGCGATGCCCCTATTTTCGGCGCGCCGGGCCCGTGCCGGGGCGTAGCTCAGTCTGGTAGAGCACCTGCTTTGGGAGCAGGGGGTCGTTGGTTCAAATCCAGTCGCCCCGACCATTTGCGATACAAGGCCGGCCCGGCACCGGGCGGCAAGGTGTGAGGCGAAGGAGCGGATGCGCGCGCGAATCCATCAACCGAGCAAGACGGCGATGCAGTCGGGCCGGGCGGGCACCAGGCAATGGGTCCTCGAATTCGAGCCGGAGGCGCGGCGCGAGCTGGATCCGCTGATGGGCTGGACGAGTTCCGGCAATACGCGCACGCAGGTGCGGCTGGCCTTCGACACGCTCGAGGAGGCCGTCGCCCATGCCGAGAGGCAGGGCTATGCCTACACGGTGCAGCAGCCGCAGGCGCGCACGATCCGGCCGAAGAGCTACAGCGACAACTTCCGCTACGATCGGATCGGCCGCTGGACGCACTAGGACTCACGACCCCGTAGCTCAGCTGGATAGAGCACCTGCCTTCTAAGCAGGTGGTCGCAGGTTCAAGTCCTGCCGGGGTCGCCAAATCTCACGATAAATCAACAAATTAATGGAATATCACCGCAGCCGAAACCGACCTATTCGGAATCGGAAGCGTATCGGAAGCGATTTCTAAGCCCGCTGATGCGCTTGCTCGTTCACCAGCGGCCCGCATTTCGCGACGGCGGGGCATTCTGGCGGCTGCGCGGGCAGGATTAGGTGTGCATCAGGATGTTGATGAGCCGACCGAATGGGTCTCGCACATAGAATCGGCGCACGCTCCAGGGTTCATCAGCGGGGCCATACACGATCGCGACCTTAGCCTTCTTCATGCGCCGCAAGGCGGCGTCGAGATCATCGACTTCGATCGACAGATCGGGTACCGGCGTGCCGGAGCCGCCTTCGGACGCGATGCCGACCTGCACGCTCATCTTCCGGGCTGAGCCGTAGGTCGTGAGCCAGCCGTGATCCATCAGGACATCAAGGCCGAGGATGTCTTGATAGAAATGCCTGGCTGCCGAGACATCCTCCGCGGCGATGTTGGCGACGATACGTTTGACCTGCATGGATCAGGTTTCCCCCGTTTACATGGAAAGTAAACGCCGCAAGCAGAGGCCCAACAAGGCGCCCGCTCGAATGGTTCCTTTCGGCAGACTCGCGCGTTTCACTGGATGCGCTCGCCCTCGGCCGGAGCCGTCGCCGGCAATCGCTCGATCGCGCTGAGGATCCGGTGCCGGGTCTCGCAGCCGGCCATGTCGCCGACCGATTGATCGGCCCACGTCGCCGGCCGACGTCGATCACGAGCCGATAAGAATCCGGCTCCGGGAGCCGAAGATAGCTTTCGTAGCAGTGACAACGGCGAACGAAGAGACAAACAAAAAGGCGGTGACGGCGAGATAGCCGATCACGCCTCCGGACAGGGAGAAATCCAGCTTCCCCTTCAGTATCCAGATCGCTGTCTGGATGTAGAAGTGCACGAAAAATATGCCAAAGCTGGCCGCGGCGATCGGGCGCAGGCGCGAGCCGATGAGGCGTTGATGCTTGTGGAGATAGTAGAGCAGCAGGAAGGTTAGGATCGTCTTTTGGATCGTGATCCAGCTGATGATGTCATCAGGCAATGCGAATAGGTCAGGGGCGAACGTGTTGTCGGGATCCACCAGCACCCAGGCACCCAACGCAACTAGGGTCGCCCAACCTAGAATCATGGGGACGCGAAAGCGCGCGACAAATGCGAGGACCCGATCCAAGTTGCCGGCGCTCCACATGCCCAACAGATAGATCGGCAGATTGAACAGAAATGCATGCAATACCCCAAGATTGTTTTCGGGCCGATGGATGAAGAGGGACGCCACATAAAGCACAGGCAGCGCATAGTAGATGCGCCCGTCACGATCCAACCAGACCAGCAGCGGCGCGATCAGGTAGATGACAGCGATCATCGGGATGAACCAGAACGGCCCCAGATGCGCTCCGGTCGCGTACAGCCATGGCACCTGCCACCAGATGCTCCAATCGAAAAAATCGCTCGGAATGAACCGATGCTCATGCGGAGACATCAGAAGTCTGACAATCGCAGGTATCGAAACGAGCATGTATGGAAGAATCACGTTCCGCAGCTTCGCGAAGTAGTACTTCCTCGTATCATATTGCCCCATGAGGTGTTTGAAGAGGAACCCGGCGATGAACAAGAACATGAGCGTGCCGTCCGCCACGATGGCTGTGACCGCCCGCGGCAAGAGCGCCTGTTGGTCCCAGTCCATGAGAAAAAACGAGTGGCCAGCGACAATGAAAATGATTGCAACGGCTCTGAACTGGTCGATGTAGCTGAGAAAATCGCGCGAGGGACGATGTGTCGCGTCGATCCGATCGCGACCCGATATCGCCTCGACCGACGGCGGGTTCAAAACACCGACAAATGACGGAGATGGGGTTCCACCCATGCCGCTTTCTTTCCTGCGGTTCTGTTTTCTTCTTGCGAGATCTACAACGGTTAGGAGTCGGTCCTATTCCGTTGTGTCGCGGTGAACAGCCATCGCAAAGAGTTTGTTCCTTTCGACGCATGAAATCTATCTTTTCGAGTGGACGTGTCATAAGGAACACCATCTCAAAAGCGGTGACGCTTAAGCGTCTCTTATTGTAATGCGACGAGAGGGGCTGCCGGTCTGACGCGATGCCCAGCATGACCCGCGGTGAAGAGAAGCCCGCGAGCGAGCGGGGCTATAACGGCATCTTATCTGAGCTTCACGAAAGCTTGTCGTGATGAGAACAAAGAAAGCCCCGCGCGAGGCGGGGCGGGCGCGCCCTGCGGCTTTGATGCCGCCGCGCCAAGTATTAAGCAGCGCGCTCCGTTGGTTTTCCGAGCTTCCGACTGATGCAGGTATTCGACGCTCACAATCGAGCGGTGTCACGGAGATTCGAGAGCGACCCTTTATATCGGATAGATGACAGATCAGTGGATCGATGGCAAGTCGGGGGTTCCCGGTGGAGGCGGATTCCGCTCAAGGTCAGCTATCAGTTGCTTCATCTCAGCGATCTCTCCGATCTGCGCATCGAGGATTCCATCGGCCAGCTCGCGCACGCGAGGATCGCGAATATGAGCCCGTTCACTGGTCATGATCGCGATCGAGTGATGGGGGATCATCGCCTTCATATAGGAAACATCGGCGACAGTCTCCTGACTGCGGACGAGCCAGAGCGAACCCGCGAACACCGCCACGCTGCCGACCACGATGGCAAAGTTCGCTCGCCTGTTCCTATACATCCCCAGCATGAAGGTCAGCATGACGACTGCCATTGTCGCGCCCATCACCAGCGCCATCCAGGCGCGCGTTTGACTAAACCAAACGTGGCTGAGCGCGTAGGTATTGAAGTACATGAGACCGTACATGGCGATAGTCGACGTCACGATCATCGCGCCGAAGCGGCCGTAGCTCATTGCTTCTCTCCCGCTGCTTCAGGCACACAACCGCGGACGGGCAAAGGGGGTTCCGTGAGTTGGGAACGAACGCGGCCCTACCAAATGGGGGGAGACGAGCGGCGAAGATCGGAACAGGCTGGTGCCAGACGGAGGGCCGAGACATGCCACAGCCGGTGCCGATCGAGATCGAGATTGACGGCCAGATCTACACAGGCACATACACGACCGATGCCGCGATCGATCTCATCACCGTGAGCTACGGCACCAAGAGCCAGGCTACGCAGCTCGGGGCTGCGGCATCGGCGCCCGAAGCGCTCGCGCGGATCATGCTGCGGGAGTTGATAGTGGGCCGTCGCAGCCCATAGGAACGAAAGCGGCCTACCAAATGGGAGGTGCGTCGAGGCGAACAGGCAGGCACTTCCTACGGATGCGCCACCGAGCAGAGAGGGAATCGTCTAGCCGAGACAGAAGTTTGCATGATGATGCTAGTCTCAGCGCGGGCATCAGAATACGCTGGGCATCAGAATACTAAGGTATCGCGCTGAATTTCATGGACGAATCAGGATGCGGTCGGAGTGGCGGAAATCCGCCCAAAGCTGGAAAGGCGGCGCTAGGCGAGTCCTGCCGGGGTCGCCCAATCTTTCAGAGACCTAAACGCGAGCCGGCGCCTGCTGCTGCGGTTGGGCAGCCGCCGCATGGCCTTCGACCGCATGGCGGCAAACCCCTATGGTTGCGGGTTGCCAGGGTTGTCGGCCAGCGCGGCAGCCAGCGCCGCGGCGACCTTTTCGTGTCCCGACGGCCGCATATGTCCATCCACGGGCAGGAAATCCTCCGGCCGCAAAACAGCAGCGATGTCGAGGAACGTCATGTCCAGGCCGAGATCCGCGACGTCCTGGCGCGCGGCATCGAGGAAGCCCGGCAGGGGCCGACCGCCGCCATTCAGTTCTACGACAAGCACGGTCCGACCCCTCAGCAGGTCGACCGACTGGGCGACGGCGTCGCGGAATGCCCGCGCATGCGGGTTCTCCGCCCCTGACGTTTCCGCGCCGCCGGAAGCCATCTTCTCAAGTTTCGCGACCACCCGCTCGAGCACACCGAACCCGGGCATCAGCCAATCCCGATATCCCGCGGAGGCCCGGTCGACCAGTCGTCGATACTCGCCCTCGCTCAGGATGGGAAGCGTACCGTCCGGCCGAAGCGCCCGGTTCTCGCGCAAATCGTTGTCGCAGTACTGGATCACGATCACACGCGCGGCACTCGTATCGAGGTTGCGCAGCAAGATCATCTCTCGCGCCGTGCCGAACGACGATATCGCCGCGTTCAGCACCTTGCGCCCGAGCTTCCGCTCGAGCACGGCCGGAAAGGCCTCGTCATCGGCCACGCCATGCCCCATCGCGTGGGAATCGCCGACCACGATGACGTCGGGAGCGATCAGCGATTCCTCATCGTCACGCAGCCCGAAAGAATTGGCCGACACCTCGGTGTCGAAGAGCACCTCGTCAAACCGGCAAGCACCAGGCTTCAGCAGGTAGCTGACCCGAGAGTCGTAGTGTGCACATTCGGGCCTGAGCTGGATGGGGACGAGGCGGCCGAAGTAGGCGCCGCCGACCACGGGCCTCAGGAACGGAAGCGATTCGACGACCGTGGGATGGAAGCTGAGGAAGCGGCTGCCTGCGAAGAAGGCGACGACCGGGACGAGGGCAACGATCGTCGATCGGGCAAGCAGTCCAAGCATCGAATTCTCTCGCTGACCGTTCCGGGCTCAGGTGATGATCACGAGGCGCTCCAGCGGAGCAACCGCTTCGGCTGGATCACTCCGCGGCAGTGTCATCGACGCCAATTCCGGCAAACGTCGTCACCATGCCATCGGGGGCGATGCGGACTACCCGGCGACTGCCGCGGTCGGTCGCGAGCATGGAGCCGTCGGCACGGATGACCATATTCTGCACATTGACTTCACATGCCGTGCGCGGCACGCCTTCCGCGCAGCCGGCAGGCGCTCCCGTGCCGAGAAACTCGTCGATCGTTCCGTCGCGCTCGATCACGCGCACGCGGTGGTTGTGTTCGTCGCCGACATAGATGCGCCCCGTGACATCGATGGCCAGCGACTCCGGGTAGTTGAGGCGAGCGGATCGCGCCGGGCCACCATCGCCGGAGAATCCCTGCTCGCCCGTTCCGGCGATCGTGGAAATGACGCCGGCGGCGTCCACCGCCCGTACGACGTTGTTTTGGCTGTCGGCGATGAGGAGGCGGCCGTCGTCGCCTACGATGAGGCCGTACGGCCCGCGGAGCCGCGCCATCGTCGCCGGCCCGCCGTCGCCGGTATATCCCGGTTCGCCGGTGCCAGCGACCGTCGCGATCGTGCCGTCCGGCGCGATCCGGCGGATGCGGTGGTTGCCATAGTCCGCGACATAGAGGTTTCCGGCCGCATCGAACCGCACGTCGTAAGGTTGGTTGAGCCGAGCCTCCGTCGCCGGTCCGCCGTCGCCGCCGTCGCCGCGTTCGCCGGTCCCCGCAAAGCGGCCGAGAGTCCCGTCGGCCTCGATCCGGAGGACGACGTTGTTGTTGCTGTCGGCCACGTAGACGAGGCCGCCGCGGTCCACGGCCACCCCTTCCGGCGTGCCCAGGTCGGCGTTGCGGGCGGGAATACCGGTCGGAGACCCGCCTTTGTATCCCGTGCCCGCGATGATCCGTGCCCGACCGTCGGGGCCGATCTTCCAGACGACTTGGCCGCGGTACAGGTAGCCACCGAAGAAGCGGCTCCGATCGGTCACATACACATTGCCGGCCGCGTCTTGCGCGAGTCCCATCGGGGAATGCAGGACGATATCCGTCGCCGGACGCCCGTCGCCCAGTTGCTCAGGGGTGTCGGGACGATAGAGCAGGTGGAAGAACCAGTGTCGCGCCTGGCCGTGGGCCCACTGTCGGGCATGAGAGCTCGTCGCCAGCACGAGCCCGAGAGCCGCGGCGAGGAGCGCGAGGACCGCGACGCCGCGCCACGCTGCTTTTCCGCGGGACATCTGTCGGATTCGGCTGCCGCGCGCCGGTCAATCGAGTTCGAAGGCGGATTTGTAGTCGCGCCGCAGCGCCGGATCCTGGTCCGCCTTGCGCAACATGCAGTTGCCGGCGACGAGGAGGTCGAGCTCGGTGCCCATGAAGCAGCGGAACGCATCCTCCGGCGTGCAGACGATCGGCTCGCCACGCACGTTGAAGCTCGTGTTGACCAGGACGGGGCAGCCGGTCAGCGCCTTGAACGCCGAAATGAGGCTGTGGAAGCGCGGATTGGTCTCCTTGTGGACCGTCTGGATCCGCGCCGAGTAGTCGACATGCGTCACGGCCGGAATCTCCGAGCGCGGCACGTTGAGCTTGTCGATCCCGAACAGGGCACGCTCTTCGGCGCTCATCCTCCGTCGCCGGCGCTCCACGACGTCGGCGACCATCAGCATGTAGGGGCTGCCGTTCTCCAGATCGAACCAGTCGGCGGCGTCCTCGCTCAATACGGCGGGCGCGAACGGCCGGAACGATTCCCGGTACTTGACCTTGAGGTTGAGCGTCTTCTGCATCACCGGCGAGCGCGCATCGGCCAGGATGGAGCGGTTGCCCAACGCGCGCGGGCCGAACTCCATCTCGCCTTGGAACCAACCGACCGCCGCCTGATCGGCAAGCGCCTGGGCCGTCGCGGCGACGGTCTCGTCATCGGCGAGCGTCGTGAAGCGGGCCCCCGATGCGGCGAGTCGCCGCTCGATCTCCTCCTGCCCGAAGACCGGCCCGAGATAGGCGCCGCGCATGCCGTCGAGGGCATTGCTGGGAGGCCGCTCCTGCTGCAGGTACTGATGCCAGACATTGAGGGCTGCGCCGATCGCGCCGCCTGCATCCCCGGCCGCCGGCTGCACCCAGATGCGCTCGAACCGGCCGTCGCGCAGCACCTTGCCGTTGGCCACGCAGTTGAGAGCGACGCCGCCGGCGAGGCAGAGGTTGCGTTGCCCGGTTTCGTCGCGCAATGCGCGCGTGAGGCGGAGGACGGCCTCCTCGAGCACCGCCTGGATCGAGGCCGCGATATCCATCTCGCGCTGGGTCAGCCGCTCCTCGGGCCTGCGCGCCGGCCCGCCGAACAGCGCGTCGAACTTGCCGTTGGTCATCCGCAGTCCGGTGCAATAGTCGAAGTAGGACATGTCCAGCCGGAACGAGCCGTCGGGCTTCAGGTCGATCAGGTGGTCGAAGATGCGCTGGGCGTATCTCGGCTCGCCGTAGGGGGCCAGCCCCATCAGCTTGTACTCGCCCGAATTGACCTTGAAGCCCGTGTAGTAGGTGAAGGCCGAGTAGAGCAGGCCGAGCGAATGCGGGAAATGGATCTCGCGTACGATGTCGAGCGTGTTGTCGCTGCCGATCGCCGTCGACATCGTCGCCCACTCGCCGACGCCATCCATGGTCAGCACCGCCGCCACCTGGAACGGCGAGGGGAAGAAGGCGCTGGCGGCGTGGCTCAGATGATGTTCCGCGAACAGCAGCCGGTTCTGCCAGTCGAAGCCGGGCGTCTGGCGCTCGAGCTCGTCGCGCAGCAGCAGCTTCTGGAACAGCTTCTCCTTGAGCCACAGCGGCATTGCCATCCGGAACGAGCGGAAGCCCTCCGGCGCGAAGGCCAGGTAGGTCTCGAGCAGGCGCTCGAACTTCAGGAACGGCTTGTCGTAGAAGGCGACGTAGTCGATGCCATCCAAGCCGGTGCCGCCGGCCGCCAGGCAGAACTCCAACGCCTGGCGCGGGAAGCGGGCGTCGTGCTTCTTGCGCGAGAAACGCTCCTCCTGGGCTGCGGCGACGACACGCCCGTCCTCGATCAGCGCCACGGCGCTGTCGTGGTAGAAGGCCGAGAGCCCGAGGATGCGCACGGCCTCAGAAGACCGTGTAGATGAACGGCGCCACGGCCGAGCCCTTGGCCAGCACGAGCAGGCCGCCGAACATCAGCAGCATCAGCATCACGGGCAGCAGCCAATATTTCTTCCGCGCACCCATGTAGCGCCAGAGTTCGCTCAGGATTGACGTCATCATCGCCTCAGAACTGGTTCCGCATGGTCTTCGGCTCCGGTCCGGGCGGCCGGCGCTCGATCCAGTAGGTCGCGGCCTGCGGCTCGAAGCGGAGATGCAGGAAGTCCTTCCCCAACAACCGCGCCGCCACGCCGAACGGCGTGATCACCAGATAGAACAGACCGCCCATCACCAACGGGCTGACGATCGCGTGGAGGGCGAGGCCGAACTGGAGCCACAGCCGATTCAGTCCGCGCAGGCGTCCGGGCGCCCAGACGGCGCCGGCGAGAAAGACAGCGGCAAGGCCGATCGCTGCGAGCCACCATCCGCTGCCGCGCCACAGCAGCAGCCCGGCGAGGAGAGCAAAGACGGTAGCGAACGTCAGTCCGAAGCTCCGCTCGGACGGGCCGGCCACCTCCTCCTCGCGCTGCAAGCTTTCGTGCAGCTCGCTGCCCGCGGACATCCGCCCACCTCGTTTTTATGCTGTCCTGACTGCCGGACCTCGGACCGACAGAACCTCAACAAAGTGTACCCCAAATCGTTCCGCGACACGCATGAAAGATTCGAGAAAAACGCGATGCATCAATTTTTTGTATGTAAGCACCGGTGCTCATCAGGAAAAGTTGTCGTGTAAATTCGTCACGTCAATTTTGCCGGCTGAAGTTAGGCAGCGCTTCGTGGTTCAATAGTCTGCTACCCGGAAACGATCGCGCTTGCTTCGCCGGCCGCATCTTCGCTCGCGCTTCGGAGATGTTTGTCGAGTGTCGGTCGTCGCATCAACGGAGTGACGATGTCCGACCTCGAGCTGAAGCCTGCGGCTGCGCGTGCATCAAAGGGAGTGATTTGGTCGGCGGCCGACTTCTGGACGCAGCAGACAAGCCAGATCCTGACGTTCATTCTGGTCGGCAACATGCTGGGGCCGGGTCCGGTCGGCGTGATGACGATGGGACTCGTGACGATCCTGTTCGTCGCTGCATTCATCGAGCAAGGATTCTCCGACGCGCTGATCCAGCGGCCGCAGCTGGAGGACACCCATTTCGACACGACTTTCTGGCTCATGCTCGGTCTTGGGGTTCTGGGCGGGGCGGCGCTCTGGGCGACAGCGCCCGCGATCGCCGTGGTCTTCTCCGAACCTCAGCTCGCCGACATTCTGCCGCCAATGGCTGCCGCACTGCCCTGCATCGCCGTAGCAGAGTGCTACACCGCGATGATCCGGCGGAGACTCATGTTTCGCCAGCTTGCGATCCGATCCATCCTGGCCTATGGCAGCGGCTTTGCCACCGCGCTGATCATGGCAAGGCTTGGCTACGGCATCGATAGCCTGGTCGCGTTCTTTCTTGTCTCCCGAATCCTGAGCGCGCTCCTGGTGATCGCCGTCAGCCGGTCGCTGCCCGGGTTAAAGCTGTCGCGCAGAGCGTTCAGGGACATCACCGGCTTTGGCAAGCATCGCGTCGCCCAGCATGTCGTCGCCTATCTCAGCCTGCAGTCGCCTCGAATCATCATCGGAATCTTTCTCGGGCCGGTGGTCCTCGGGCTCTACTCCATGGCGGAGCGGCTCGTCGCCGCGTTGAACAACGGCATATCAGGTGTTCTTCAGCGGGTTGCGTTTCCGGTGTTGTCATCCCACCAGAGCGATCGCTCCTCGTTCGATCGGGTGATGCGGGATTTTTTGACGTTTTCCAATCTCATCGCCCTCCCGGTCTTCATGGGAATTGCCGTCACGAGCGACCGGTTGATAGAGGTCTTGCTGGAGCCGAGTTGGGCACCGATGTCGATCGTGCTCCAGATTCTGTGCGCCGCCGCGCTCGCCGGACCCACCAACTATATCCTGATGGCAGCGACCAACGCTCTCGGGCGGGCAGACCTCGTGCTCCGACTTAGTCTGGTGTCCGCGGCAATACGTGTGCCGGCGGTGCTGGCGGCGGCGCAGATCGACGTGGTCGCGACTGCAGGCACCATAGTCGCAATCTCGTTTCTGTCGGTCCCCATGTTCATGCTGTGGGTGAATCGCCTATTCGCCCGTCGGTGGTTCCGGTTGATGGGGGGTGTATGGGCACCGTTGGGCGCGACCGCATTGATGACTGCCGTGGTCCTCACTGTGTCGCCGCAGCTGTCGAGCCTGACTCCTGTCGCGGGGCTTGCCTGTCAGGTTGCGGTCGGCGTTGTCACTTATGCGATTGCAATCGGATTGATGGCGTCGAAGACCTGTCGAAGAATGGCTCGCGTCTTCGCTGGCTAGCGCCAACCCCATGCAGAACCAAGCGCCAGGCAGTCCGACTTGGACTATCGGACGCAGGTCGCTGTGACGCGCGCAAAACGAACTCACGCCTCGGACTTGATGAGTGTGCGTACAAGGATGAGCAGATCGGCGCCCTCGAATGGCTTGGCGAGGGTTCGCATGGTTTCGGACCCCGCCCTTGCCATGTCGCTGCTCTCCAGAATTGAGATCATCGGTTTGTCGTCGCAGAGCTGACGAAGCTGGGCCATGGAGACCGAATTGTCCTCCACATCGCAAATAACGAGATCGAAATTCTGCCGCCGCAGCTTAGGAAGGCCGTGCTCGCCATCTGCGGCCAACGCCACGAAATGCGAATCCAGTTCGAGAATTTTCCCGATGGTTTGCCGGACCGCTTCATCCCCATAGATGACCAAGATGCTGCCCATTGGCGCCTCCTGGCGCGGCAGCTCATTTGCGCAACAGCACCAACGAGGCGCGCTCGAATTAAGTTCCTTCCGACGAGAGAAAAAGCCCCGCTGGGATGATAGCGGGACAGGGTGTCACTCGCTGGGGTGGCCGCCCGACCGCTGTTTGAGAGTCATCTTGACCGCGGCGGCGATGGCACCGGTGACCTCGAGAACCCGGCGACCGAGCAATCTGCCCATCCGCGCTCTCCCAAAGGGTTGAACATGCGGCTCACTGACGGACGAAAACGTGGCGGATGCTCGCGGAGCAACGGCAGAGCTGAAGCTCCTCCGGCCTCGACTAGAAGCCGGCCGGCCAAAGCGGCCGGAGGCGTGTCAGTCCTCGCGGCTTTCCGGCTCCTGCCGAGTGCCGACCGCGTGTCCGGTCGGAGTTCACCTGCCTTTCCCAGCAGGCGGTGCTTGCTCTGCGTCGCCAATACACTGATATCATTGTAATATTCAGGTCAGTCCCTCTGGTCGGAGGCTGACGGCTCGAGTCGAGGTACTGGTCACCGCCGGCTGGTCCCGACCGACTCCGCGGCGGGGCGTGAGCCGCATCACAGCGATTCCCTCGATCGCGTGCCATGGATCGCCTCTGTCTTCGGTCGTCCCGGCAGCAGAACGCTGGAGGAGAAGATGTCTTGGCAGGACATTGCCGATGCGGTGATCGAGGCGGCGCTCGTTTGCGCGTCGCTCTTTGGAATGGTCATCGTCGCGCTGCCGTTCCTTCTGGTGCTTGCGGCCATCATCACGGGGTTTTCGGCGCCGTGACCGCCGACCAGAGGGTCGTGGGATCGGCTCGCCCGCGACCGGTACGGTCGCGCGCGGGGATCCTGCGCCGCAACCCGTTATCCTTAATTTCCGGCGGGGAATATTTTACCACCTTCCGACGTTGTCGTTTGGATGGCGTTTTCCCTCCGGCGATAGAAAGGGCCGCTCCGATGTTCGAGCGTATCATGTTGAGCATGGCGCTGTGCTTCGTCCTTGTCGGCGTCGGCTTGGCTCTCTTCACGGCCTGAATCATTCGGAACACGGTGTCCGGGACGATTGCTCTTCCGCGGCACCGCTCGACGGATCAGGGTATGTATACCGCGCTCTATATCTTCGGTTCCGCAGCCGCGATCGCAGCTGTCCTGAGCTTGCTGGCCTGGTAGGGTAGAGCGAGATCGGGGAGGCGTTTCGGCTGTCTTGCCGGCGCCATCATCGAGGGGGAAGGCCCCGGCGGGAGATTGTCCGCGGCGGCCGACGTCGGGAGAGGCAGCGGCCTGCGGCCCAGCCTCTCCGCATCGCGTCGGGATGGCGTGGGGAACTTGGGCAGTGCGGCGTTGTTCCTCCGGCATGGATGTTCTCGGGCTGCTCCTGATCATCGTCAACGCGGCTCTGGCCGGCGCCGTCTATGCGGAGTTCCACGGCATCTTCGCGGAAAGCGACGCCGCGCTGGCGCCGCGGGCGAGACCGACGCGCCGGCCGACATTGCGCGGCTAGCGCGCCGCCTCGCGGCGTCTGCGCTCGCCGGGCCCGCAACGCCGAGGTCCGCCATCGTGCGTCGCGCAAGGCGCGGATGGAGCGTCGCTCTATGTTCCGGTCCTCAAGGCGCGGCCGACATAGTCGCGGTATCGCAGGATGAGGCCCTCGTTCGGCACCGTCACGATCTGATAGCCGGTGTCGAGCATCTTGCGGCGCAGGCCGTGGATGGCGACGGACATCACATTCTTCGGATTGTCGGGACCGCCGTCGGCATCGTTCCAGTAGAGCATGTCGCCGATGCGCTGCCAGGTCACCAGGAGGCCGAAATGCCTGTTCAACAGACCCAGGATCTGATGCTCGCGACGCGTCAGCATGGATTTTCCGCACTGAAAGGTGCCGAGGTCGATACCCAGATCCGGACGGACCTCATCTGTCGGCGTGGTGGAATGCTGGATCATCTCTTTCTCCCCCGCAGGAATACTCGGTGAGCGGATAGGTCGCAGGGATCAGCCGACATCACCCGTCGCCAGCGGCAGAGGAGCCTGCGCCGGCGAACGATCGCCTAGGTGAGGGTGGGCGATATCGTCCCCCATGCTCGTTCTCGAGCTTTTTCTGGGGCGGAGATTTGCAGCATCCATCGCGGTTCGGGTGTGTCATGATGATGACAACTTCCGCCGCTGCAGCCCTCGTTCGACGTTGACGATTCCGGGAGAATCGAGCTAGGCGAGTCCGAGGGGATGTGGAGGGGGCAGCGCGATGGGATGGTTTGAAGCAGTCGGTGCCGGCTTGGTCTTGATCTTCGCCGCACCGGTCGGCCTGCTCGTCTGGTACATGAGCGATGCCTGGGCCGAGATGGACCAGTACGATCCCTAGCCCTCGGCCCGAGCTGTTTTGCGAGCCGACCGGCGCCGGTCGCGCCGACGTATTCGTGACGAGTAGCGGAGACGCCTTGCCCCTGCGAGGGGCAGGCCGCCGGATTCGAAACGGGGGCAGAGTCCGGCCGGGGCTTATGCCCGCATCCATGAACCCCGACCGGATGTTCCCCGGACCCCTCGAGGTCTGCGGCCGCCTTTCGTAGCAAAGGGCTCCAAGTCGGGTTGATTCAAATTGAATCAAATTGTAACCGCGCCCAGCCTCGTTCCCATGCGGCGTGGTTCCCCCGGCGGGCAAAGAAAAGCCGCCGCCGGCGAGGCCGGCGGCGGCGATTGCGATTGCTGCGCGACGATCCTGGCGCCGGCCGGTTCAGCCGAAGTTGCCGAGCGCGTCGACCAGCCGGAGGATGGCGGGACCGATGAGCACGATGAACAGGGGCGGCAGGATGAAGACGATCATCGGCACGGTCAGCATGGCCGGCAGCCGCGCCGCCTTCTCCTCGGCCCGCAGCATGCGCTCCTCGCGGAACTCATGCGACAGCACGCGCAGCGACTGGGCCAGCGGCGTGCCGTACTTGTCGCTCTGGATGAGGGCGTTGACGACGCCGCGGATGCCCGGCATGTCCGTGCGGTTGATCAGGTTCTGCAGGGCCTGCCGGCGGTCGGGGAGGAAGCCGACTTCCAGCGAGGTGAGCTGCAGCTCCTCGGCCAGCTCGGGGCAGGACTGCGCGAACTCGTCGGAGACCCGCTTCAGCATGGCATCGAGGCTCAGGCCGGCCTCGGCGCAGATGACCATCAGGTCGAGCGCGTCGGGCAATCCCTTGCGGATGGCGGTCTGCCGCTTCTGCACCGCGTTCTTGATGAAGAGGTCCGGCCCCATGAAGCCGAACATGACGGCGCCGGCGGTGGCCAGCATCTTCCACGCGTTCTCCATCGGATAGATGTTCACGCCGTACAGCGCGGCCACCGCGACGATGCCCATGATGATCGGCATCACCGTCTTGAAGAACAGATAGCGGATGACGGCGTCGCTCGAGCGCCAGCCCGCCTGTTGCAGGCGGCGGGTGATCAGCTCGGCCCGCTGGCTGCGCTGCAGGTTGAGCTTGGTGACGACCTGGCGCATGAAGCTGGTCGACGCCTGCCGGTTCTTCCGGCGCGTCGGGCTGACGACGCCGGCCTTCAACTGCTCGCGGCGCTGCGCCAGTTCGCGAACGCGGCGCGAGCTCTGCTGCGGCACGATCAGGCCGAACCAGACCGCCATGACCGTGAGGAAGGCGGAGGCGGCCGCCATCCAGATGACGACATCCTCCGGGGTAACGCCCGGAGGCAGATAGTCGACGAGCTCGTTCATATGTCGAACCTCACCATCTTCGCCATGACTCCGATGCCGATGGCGTAGCTCACGAGTCCGCAGCCGACGAGGATGATGCCGCGCGGATCCGTGTAGAGCTGGCTGGCATAGCCGTAGTTCATCAGCAGCAGGATGCCGAACATGATGAACGGCAGCGACCCGATGATGTAGGCGCTGGCCTTGGCCTCGGAGGACAGGGCCTTGATCTTGAGCTTCAGCTGCTTGCGCCGCCGCAGGACCTGGGCCAGGTTCTCCAGCGTCTCCGCCAGGTTGCCGCCCGTCTCCTGCTGGATCGACAGGCTGATGATGAAGAAGCGGAATTCCGGCGTGTCGATGCGCGGGGCGACCGTCCACAGCGCGTCGGTCATGGTCTTGCCGAACTTGATCTGGTCGGAGACCTCGCGGAACTCGACACCCACGGGATCGGTGATCTCCTGGCCGACGACGCGGATCGATTCCGAGGCCGGCAGACCGGATTTCAGGCCGCGGACGATGAGATCGATGGCCTCGGGGAAGAGCGCGTTGAACTTGTTCTGGCGCCGCCTGCCGAGGAAGCCGATGACGAAGTGCGGGATGCCGATGCCGACGACGATGCCGACGAACAGGCAGGCGATGAACGGGAGTCCCAGGCCGACCTTCAGCACGCCGGTGGCGACGATGGCCAGCACGCCGCAGAAGGAGAGGTACTGGCCGAGCGAGATGCGTCGTCCGGTGCGCAGCAGCCGGCCGCGCATCTTCTGCGGATTCGGCATCCAGCGCTTGATCATGTAGTCGAGCGCCGCGATCGAGCTGTCGGCGGTGGCGCGCTTGACGTTGACGGCCGAACGGCCGGCGGCGGCGTCCGCCTTCTGCGCGAGCTGCGTCACCCGCTTCAGCCGCTGCTTGGACTGGCTGGCGCCGGCGGCAAAGGCGACGATGACCAGGATCAGCGCCAGCAGGAGCGCGCCGGCGACGATCACAATGTCGAGCGGCGTCATCCCGCTGTCGATGAGGGGCTTCAGCCAGGACATCACATGGCCTCCATCAATGCGCGATCGAGCCCGAAGTACGACGCCTTGGGCAGGAAATGCGGGCGCAGTCCGGAGGACCTGAAGTTGCCCTTGATGTTGCCCTGGGTGTCCTCGCCCTCGAACTCGAAGGTGTACAGGTCCTGCGTCGTGATGACGTCGCCTTCCATGCCCACCACTTCCATGATGTGGGTGACGCGGCGCATACCGTCGCGCATGCGGCTCACCTGGACGATCATGTCGATGGCCGACGAGATCTGCGTGCGCACCGCCTTGGCCGGCAGGCTGACGCTGGCCATGCCGATCATGTTCTCAAGGCGGGTGAGCGCCTCGCGCGGACGGTTGGCGTGGATGGTGCCGAGCGAGCCGTCGTGGCCGGTGTTCATGGCCTGCAGCATGTCGAGCGCCTCGGCGCCGCGCACCTCGCCGAGGATGATGCGGTCGGGACGCATACGCAGCGCGTTCTTGACGAGGTCGCGCATGTTGATCTCGCCGACGCCTTCCAGGTTGGGCGGGCGCGTCTCCAGGCGGACCACGTGCGGCTGCTGCAGCTGCAGCTCGGCCGCGTCCTCGATGGTGACGATGCGCTCGCCGACGTCGATCAGCTGCGACATGGCGTTGAGCAAGGTGGTCTTGCCCGAGCCGGTACCGCCGGAGATCAGGATGTTCAGCCGCGAGCGGGCGGCGATCTTCATCACCTTGGCCATGTTCTCGGAGACGTTCCGCTGCTTGGCCATGATGTCGAGGGTGATGCCCTTCTTGGAGAACTTACGGATCGAGATGCTCGGTCCGTCGATCGCCAGGGGCGGGATGATGATGTTGACGCGGCTGCCGTCGAGGAGTCGCGCGTCGCAGAGCGGCTGCGATTCGTCGACGCGGCGGCCGACCTGCGAGACGATGCGGCTGCAGATGTTGAGGACGTGCTGATTGTCGCGGAACTTGACGTCGGTGATCTCCAGCTTGCCCTTGCGCTCGACATAGACCTGGTAGGGTCCGTTGACGAGGATGTCGGTGATGGTCTCCTCGGCGAGCAGCGGCTCGAGCGGGCCGAGGCCCAGCATGTCGTCGAGCAGGAGCTCGACCAGGTCCTTCTGTTCGCGCTGGTTGAGTCGGATGCGCTCTTCGCGCAGGATCTCGCTGACGAGCTCGCCGATCTGGCGGCCGAGTTCGTCGCGGTCCAGCCGGGCGGCGGCGCCGATGTCGATGCGGTCGACGACCAGCGGCTGGATCTTGAGCTTGGCTTCCTCGACGCTCTGCCGGCTGGCCGCGCTGGCGGCGTCCTGGCCCTTGGTCGACATGGTCTTGATCTGCCCCGGCGTGGACAGCGAGCCGGCCGAATTCTGAGCGACGGCGGGCTGCGCCGCGGCGGCCGTCACGGGAACCATCGTCGTCGACCTGCCATCGGCGTGACCGTTGGTCCCGGCCTCCGCGCCGGTTGCCGGCAGGCTGCTGATCAGCGCGCCGATGAGCGTCCGGCGCTCGAGCAGGTTGAGATTGTGTTGCATCGCCTCGAGCTCGGCCGAGGCGATCTCGCCGACCTTGAGGGCGAGCATGTGACGCGACAGGTTGTTCGCGCCCTGCTCGGTCAGGCGCTGATTCACGATCGGCTGGAGCTTGGCGATGATCGGCCCGAGACCGGCCAGGGGATCGGCGCCTTCGGCCCCGCTCCCCCGACCCATCGCTCCTTCAATTGGCGGCACTGCAGCCATGATCTGTTACTTCCTCGACAGGGACCAGAACGACTTCTTCTGCTTCTTGTCGCCGTCGGCGACCGTGAGGCGCTTGGCCAAGGTCTTGAGCATCGTGGTCACCTTGCTGCCAGGCGCCGCGGCGACCACCGGCTTGCCGGCGTTGGCGGCGGCCTGGTTGGCCTTGGCATCCTCGGGCAGCACGAACTCGATCGGCTTGCCCAGCGCCTTCTCGAACTCCGCCTTCGAGACCGTGCCCTCGCGCCCGCCGTCCCGGTTGGCGACGAAGATGACGCGCGCGCTCGGCGCGACCTGCTGCACCATCGTGTAGAGGCGGATGGCGTCGCGCAGGCCGGCGAGCGTCAGGTCGGTGACGACGACGATCTCCGTCGCCGCCGCCAGCACGACGGCGCGCGCGCCGGGCGCATTGCGCGGCAGGTCGACGATCACCGAGGCGGAATTCTTCTTCAGCTCGTCGAGCAGGAGCGAGACGGCCGAGGTGTTGTAGTGGACCTCGTCGTCGACCGCTTCCTCGGCCGCCAGGACGTGCAGCCGATCGCCGCATTTCGTGGCGACGCTGGTGACGAACAGGCTGTCGATCCGGTTCGGATTGTCGAGCACTTCGCGCAGGCCGTGCGAGGGTTCGACGTCGAGGGCGAGGGCGACCGTGCCCCCCTGCAGGTCGAGGTCGACCAGCATGGTCTCGCGCTTGTGCTCATTGGCAATCAGCCATGCCAGGTTCATGGCCAGCGTGCTGGCGCCGACGCCGCCGCGCGTCCCCATGACGGCGACGACCGACCGCTTGCCGGGATCGGCAACCACCTGCGCCGCCGGCTCGGGCGCCGCGGCCGCTGCGCTCTTGCGCTGCTCGGCGCGTTCAAGCGCGACCGTCAGCGCCTTCTCGCCGATCGGCTTCACCAGGTAGTCGCTGATGCCGGCCTCGATCATCTCGCGGTAGAGCTCGATGTCGTTGACGGCGCCGATGGCGATGACGCGCGTGTCCTCGGCGAATGCCGCGATGATCGGCAGCATGGCCGACAGCGGCTTGTTCGAATCGGACACGTCGACGATCAGGATCCGCGGCGGGGCGCCGGCGGCGAGATAGTCGACCGCCTCCTTGGTCCCGCCGTTGTGGACCTGAAGGCCCGGGAAGTGCAGCCCGCACACCTGGGTAACGGCGCCGTGGGTCTCGGGGTCGGCGACGAAGGCGACGCAGTCCGCCTGGACGGAGGACGCGCCGAGCGTCGGCTCGGCCGCGACGGCCGTGCCGCGGCGCAGGTTCATTGCAAAGCTCATGAGAGATGGCTCCCGTTATCAGTTCGTTGAGACGCGGAACGGAACGTTGGCCTGGCCTTCACCCGTGGGGAAGGTGCCGGCGCTCCGGTACCGCTGGACCCCCAGCGCCATGGCCTCGCCGTCAGCCGGGCCGAGCGGCCGGCCCTGGGCGAGGTCGCTCGGATTGGCGACCATGAGGCCGAGATTGATGGCGTTGGCACAGCCGAGCCGGGTGTTCGGCCGCCACTCGTAGTCGAGCGCGATCGGCGTGTTGTAGCCCGGGCAATCGGGCGGCAGCACCGCGACGGTCTGGGCGAACACGACGACCTCCTCGCCGGTGCTCTGGTCGGTCGTCGCCTCGGCCTGCACGATCGAGCTGGAGATGCCCGCGCGCTGCAGCTCGTTGCGGACCGACGCGAGACGGTTGCGCGAACGCGCCGTCTGGGCGGCGGTCTTCGCCGGCGCGGCAACCGAGACGTGCGAGCCGGCCTGCAGGTTGTTGTCGCGGACGAACATGGCGAGCGCCTCGCGCTCGACGTCAGACAGCTCGAGCGTCTTCGGCGCGAAGGGGATCACGTGCTGCACGTCGACGCGACGGACCTCAGGCTGCGCGAACGCCTCCTGCTGCTTCCAGGTCGAGTGCGTGACGAGCCGATGGTCGGTGCAGGCCGACAGGGCGAGCGGCGTCAGGCAGAGGGCCAGCACCGAGCAGGCGTACCGGAACGTGCGATTGTTTGTCATGGCTGTATACCTCACTCGATGACGAAGCCGGCCTGACCGGAGGCACCGGCGGCCGCGCCGGGGGCGCCGGCGAGGCGCTGCGTGCCCTCGGCGCCCATGACCGGATCGGTCGGGAGCGCCGGCGCATTGGGATTGGAGATCGGCTGGACGACATAGGGCGTCGCCATGATCACCAGCTCGGTCTCGTTGTGCTGGAACTTGTCGGACTTGAACAGCTCGCCGAGCACGGGGATGTCGCCGAGACCGGGAATCTCGTCGGCCGTGATGCGGTTGGTGTTCTGCACCAGGCCGGCGACGGCGAAGGTCTGGCCGCTGGCCAGCTCGACCGTCGTCTCCGCGCGCCGCACCGTCAGGGCGGGGATGCTGAGGCCGTTCGGGGTGTTGATCGCCCCGTCGGCGCTGAGCGCGCTCACCTCCGGGCGCACCCGCATGCTGATGCGGTTGGGGCTGAGGATCGTCGGCGTGAAGGCCAGGCTGACGCCGAACTGCCGGAACTCGATGGTGATCGTGTCGGTGTCCTGGGAGACGGGAATCGGGAACTCGCCGCCGGCGAGGAACGTGGCGGTCTCGCCCGACAGCGCCGTCAGGTTCGGCTCGGCGAGCAACGAGACGAGCCCTTCCTCGGCCAGCAGGTCCATCGTCGCCGTCAGGTCGAGCGGTCCGGTGGACACGGTCGGCGTCGTTGCGCCGCTGGTGCCGCCGGCGACCACGTTGGAGAGACCCAACGGGAACGCGGTCAACAGGCCGAAGGCGAAGCCGCCCTGCTGGATCGCCACGTCCCAGTTGATGCCGAGGTTGCGCAGCACCTGCTTGTTCACCTCGGCGATGCGGACGCGCACGTTGACCTGGTTGGGCGCCGTCACCTGCAGGCGGTTGATGACCTCCTCGTTGGCGCCGATGAAGCGCGCCGCCAGCCGGCGGGCATCCTCCGCCTCGCCGGGCGAGGACACGGCGCCGTTGAGGACGATGCCGCCCTCGATCGAGGTCGCCGTGATGTTCCGGCCAGGCATCATCTCGGCGATCGTCTGGTCGAGGCGCGACAGATTGTGGGTGATCGTCAGCGTGACGCTGGCCAGGATCTCGTCGCCTTCGCCCACGGCATAGAGCGTGGTCGTTCCCGGCCGCTTGCCGAAGACGTAGATCAGCTGCGCCGACTTGACGGCGACGTCGGCGATCTCCGAGTTGGCCACGAACACGGACTGCACCGGCTTGTCGATGCGCACGAGCTGTCCCTGGTTGACCTGGATCGACAGCGCGTTGCCGGATGTCACCCGCGTCACCTGCTGGGCTTCGGCGACCGACATCAGCGGTCCCGGCGCGACGGTCAGCATCAGCAGCGCAATCGCCGATGCCGCCCCAGAGCGAAGAATATTCATCTGTGGAATCCCCCTATTGGCCAAATCAATGAGGCGTAACGTTCTGGATGGCCGGCTCGCCCGTGGGGGCGCCGCGCACGATCTGGACGAGATCGCCGTCCGGATCCATCAGCTCCTGCATCGGCCGGCTGACCTCGACGTCGAACGTGTAGGACTCGCCCCGCGCCGGCGGCTCCTCGCCGTAGAGCGAGTCCGGTTTCGGCGCCGTCTGCGGACCGCTGTTCGGTCCGGGAGTTTCCGTCGCGGTCTGGGTGAAGAAGCTGGCCGGGGTCGCCATCGCATCGGCGCTGGCAACGGTCGGGCCGGAGCCCTGGCCGTCCGGCTTCGCCAGGCCGCGCAGGCTGAGCGCCAGCTGGCCCATGGAGGCGGCGACCTTGATCATCTCCGCCTGCTTCGGCGTCACCTCGATGGTGACGGTCTTGATCTTCTTCGGATCGCCCTCGATGTCGTTGAGGTTGCGGTCCGTCGCCAGCAGGCGCACGTTCTCGAGCACCGTCTCCGAGGTCTGCGGCCGGTAGTTCGAGGTCTCGCCCTCGGACGACTCGAGCGTGAACTGCATGTTCAGGAGCACGTCGATGCGGTCGCCCGGGAAGACGAGGCCGGCGACGCTCGACGGCTCGTTCACGTCGATCGAGATCGCCCGCATGCCCGGCGTCAGGACGGCGGCAAGGAAGCCGCGGTCGCCGGGACGCGCGATCCGCGCCTCGGTGATCGGCTCGCCCGCGACGATGCCCTTGCGGACCACGGCGCCGACGACGGTGCTGGCATCGGCCTGACCCTCGATGAGGTAGACCTCGTTGACCCCGTCCGTGGGCCACTTCTGCCACGTCACGTCCTCTTCCTTGATGAAGGTGCCGGCAGGAAGATTGCCCTTGGCGACCAGCACTTTCTTGGCCGGCTCTTCCTTCGGCGCCTGAGCCACGGGAGCGGCCCGCTGCGGCGCCATCACACGGCTGGCGACGAAGGCGGTACCGCCTGCGAACAGCAGGGCGGCAGCGATCAGGATCACGCTCTTGACGTTCATGGTTTCAACCTCTCATCAGCAACATCGCGGCCACCACGATCCCGCCAAAGGAGATCGCCGCGCCGTACGGAAGTGTCCCCACCGGTTGGGGACGGCCCGGATTCGAATCAGAAGCAGAGTCTTCGGCATGCCGCGGTCCGGGCGAGCCCGGATTCGCGCCGACCGCCATCGCGCTCGCCTGCGCCGCCGCCCGCCCGAAGAAGAGATTGACGGTGGCGACGCTGCGCGACAGGAAGCCAGGGCGCGCCGCCGCCGCACGCGGCGAAGCCAGCTTGCGCTGGATCAGCATGACGATCGCGATGAGGCCGCCGACGAGGGCGGTGGCGAAGACGTACTGGTCCAGCAGATCGGTCCCGGCCCACACCGACACGGCGGCGAAGAACTTCACGTCGCCGCCGCCGGCCAGGCGCATGGCGAACAGCAGGAAGCCGATGGCGAGCGCGACGGCGCCGACGATCGCGCCGGCGCTCCAGTCGACGCCCAGCGGTGCGGTCAGCACGTAGATCGGATAGAGCAGAACGATCGCCGCGCAGTAGCGGTTGGGTATGATCAGCTGCCGCACGTCGCTGATCGCGGCCGCGATCAGCAGGCCGACGAAGGCGGCGACGACGATCTGGCTGACGAGGAGGTTCGCGAACATGGTCAGACCCGCCGCAGCCGCGGCGCGCGGCGAACCCGACGAGACCGAGGCAGGCTGACGGTTCGGGCTAGAGCTGCGCGGCGCTGGTCACGCCACTCAGCACGTACTCGTAGACGAGCTGCACGATGTTGCCGAGGTTCATGACCATGCCCCCGGCTGCAATCGACACCAACGCCGCGATCAAGCCGTACTCCACGGCCGTCGCACCGCCCTCGTCCATGACGAACCTGCGGATGATGTTCATCACCGGTCGGCACTCCTCGTATGTCGCATCCCGAAGGAAGCAAAACACGAGGGCTCTTAACGACCGGTGTAGCTATATGGTTGACGCGACGCCGTGGACGACGTTCGCGCCCCGCATCCGCGGAGGTCGCCGATGTCTCTAGCGAAGTTCCCATGAATCCGAACCGCCGTATCCGCGCTGTCACAAGACTTCCTTAGCAACGGCACTAAAGTACTCGGTAACGATTAATGCTTGCTTAATCGGGGAGCCGGAGATTTCGCTGATTTTGCCGCGCTTTTGCGGCGGCGCCGATCAAGCCCGCCGATGAAGGAGGCGCTCGCGCAATCGCCCGGCAGGGCGGCGTCCCGAGCGGTCGCGGACTCGGAACTGTTGGCGCTTTACCTTGGCGCTTAAGGAACCGTTAAGCGTGGATGCCCTACGCTGTCGGGATTCGCAAAACCGCGAGGCCGGCCGGGCGAAAGGTCGGCGCCGCGGCGGCGAAGGGCTCGCCGTTGGACGCCCGGAAAGCGGGGCGCGCGGCGGCCTCCGAGGTCGAGCAAGCGCCTGCGTGTTAAAGATATCGTAAGAAAATTATTTAACCAAACAAAGTACTTGTGAGTTATTTCATTATCATTTTATTTATCTGGCTCGTGTCAAAGTGATTCGTTTATCGGTGGTGATTCGAGGCGGCCGGCGACGCCGGATCACCGGGGTCGGGCGGCGCCGCGGAGCATGAGGCGGAGGGCGAAACTGATGCGCATTGGAAACGGTTGGCTCGGCCGGCAGCTGCGCCGGTTCGGGCGTTCCAACGACGGCGCCGCGGCGCTGGAGTTCGCCCTGGTGCTGCCGCCCCTGTGCCTCATCCTGGTCGGGATGTTCGAGGTGGCGATGCTGATGTTCACGCAGGCCTCGATGGAAGGCGCGCTGCGCGAGGCAGCGCGCTTCAGCATGACCGGCTCGGTCCAGGATCCGGCAGACCGCGAGGAGCAGATCGTCGCCATCGTCGACCAGTATACCTTCGGGATGCTCGACACCGACGACATGGTCACGACGTTCCTGGTCTACGACAGCTTCACCGACGTCAACCAGCCGGAGCCGTTCACGGACAACAACGGCAACGGCACGTTCGAGGCCGGGATCGACGACTTCGACGTGGACGACGACATCAACGGCAACGGCCAGTGGGACGGCGACATGGGCATCGCGGGCGTCGGCACCGCGGAACAGGTCGTCGAGTACACGGTCGAGTACGACTGGCAGGTGATGACGCCGTTCATGGCGCAGTTCATGGGCGACGACGGCCAGATCCATCTCACCGCGCGCGTGGTGATCCGCAACGAGCCGTGGGACGCGATCCAGGGCGAAGAAGCCTAAACCATGGGAAGACGCATGATGATCCCCGCATCAATCCGGCGCTTCTGGACCCAGGAGGTCGGCGCCGTCGCCATCGAGTTCGGCCTGGTCGTTTCCGCGCTCGTCATGATCCTGACCGGCTGCTTCGAGGCCGGCCGCTACATCCTCCTGCATCAAAAGCTCGATCGGGCGTCGTCCTCCGTCGCCGACCTGGTTTCGCAGTCCAATTCGATGTCGACGGCGATCCTGGACGACATCTACGTCGCGGCGGACCGGCAGACGCTGCCGTTCGATCTGGCGGCGCGGGGGCGGGTGATCGTGTCGTCGGTCTACAAGCCCACGGTCGATGCCGCGGTGATCCAATGGCAGTGCGAGGGCGGCGGGGCCTACGCGTCCGCCAACAGCGTGCTCGGCACGTCGGGCGACGACGCCGTCATGCCCAGCACGTTCGAGGTGGGACTCGGCGAGAACATCATCGTGGCCGAGGTCTTCTACGATTATCAGCCGTTCCTGCTCACGGGCATCTTCGAACCGGCCGTCGTTCGGCACGCCACCTTCACGCGTCCGCGCGGCACGCTGTTCACGACTGATCCCGGTTGCTGAGCGCCGCGCGCAGGGGGCGATGACCGGCATGCGCCGACAGCGACGCCGCGGCGTCGTCCGAAAGTCGGCTCAAAGGCAGGCGATTAAGCCTGTTTGTTGAGAGCACGTTAATGCCGCCGCGCCTAGGTTGGGCGGGCTTGGAGTCACAGCGAGGGTCCGCATCGCCGGACAAAAGGCAGGACGAGAAATGGGCAAGGGTGGAATTCTTCGTCGCTTCGCGCGGCAGCTCGGTCGGTTCCGCCGCCATCAGGGCGGCAACGTCACGGTCATCGTCGCGGCGGCGATCATCCCGCTGGTCGGCGCGCTCGGCCTCGCCACCGACACGGCGCGCGGCTTCCTGACGAAAGCGCGCCTGTCGCAAGCGCTGGACGCGGCGGCGCTCGCCGGCGGCAAGGTGTACTTCTCCGACACCCGCGACGAAGACATCAAGAAGTTCTTCGCGGCCAACTTCCCGTCCGTCGCGCTGCCGCAGTTCAACACGCCCTACGACGCGGAATTCATGCAGGCGGAGGTCACGCTCGGGACTCCCGTGGAGAGCGGCGAAACCGGGAAGGAAAAGCTGCAGCTGACGGCCGAGGCGACCATCCCGACCACGTTCATGCGCGTCCTCGGCTTCGAAACCCTCACCGTGCACGCGGTGACTGAGGTGGCGCGCGCGGTGAAGGCTCTCGACGTGGTGATCTCCATGGACCTGTCCGGCTCGATGGAGAGCCCGCAGGCCAAGATCATCGCCGCGCGCGATGCGGCCGTCTCCTTCATCGATACGATCTACGGCGACAACGCGACCTCGCCGCAGCTGACCGTCGACGGAACCACCTACGACCTGCTGAACATGGGCTTCGTGCCCTGGAACGCGAAGACGCGCGTGACGACGCAGGGCGTGGCCTTCAGCTCGGTCACGACCACGTCGGTGACCGCGTTCACGAACCCGGTGACCGGCCAGAGCCAGAACGTGCTCTACTGGGCCAACAACTCCCAGGTCCCTCTGCTCGTGAATCCGAACGACCTGGCCGGCGGGTGGAGCGGCTGCATCTATGCGCGCTATCTCGGCGACGCCTGGAACGACAACGATGCCGACATCGTGCGCGGCCAGGTGACCGTCGGCACCGGCGCCGGCCAGCGCCAGTGGATGGGCTGGGAGCCGATGGCAGTGGACGATTCGGAGCCGCGCAGCGGCCGCTGGCGCGACAACAACGGCAACGGCGATCCCAACGGCCCCGCCGGCACGCGGTGGGTCAACAACAACGCCGGCGACTGGCGGGAGAAGCAGTGCAACAACGCCTATTTCCTCGATCACGACACGACGAACAACGGCAACGACGCCTATGACTACTACGTCTTCGACAACGCCGACGGGTCGATCGTCAACGGAGGCAACGGCCTGACCAGCCGCCCGGTGGCGGTGCCGAACCCGCTGTGGCCGACCGGCCAAGCCTATACCGAGCGGGCGACGAACGGCAGCGTCGTGAACAAGAAGTACTCGGGCTTCATGAAGTTCATCGACCCGACCCAGTCCTACAACAAGCCGGGCACGGTCGCCGGCCGGAACACCAATCCCGGCTCGACCGACTGCACGCGCTGCCTGACGCGCGGCATCATCCCGCTGACCCCGACCAAGGCGACGATCCGCGACCAGATCGCCGCTATTCAAGGAAGCGACCCGGACGGGAACACGAACATCGAGCAGGGCCTCTACTGGGGATGGGAGGTGCTGACGCCGGGCGTTCCCTTCACCCAGGCCGTCACCACGGTGCCGTTCCAGCGCACGCGGGCCATCATCCTCCTGACCGACGGCGAGCAGGTCGGCGGCGCCGGCGACGCCTACAAGGGCCGCTTCGGCTTCAACGAGGGCGCCGGCACCAACGACGACGCCGCGCACGGCACGATCAGCGTCCTGCAATCGGTCGACGACAATACCCCGCCCGTCGCGCAGGGCGGGACGGCGATCACCGTGCAGAACAACCTCAACAACCGCCTGAAGAAGCTCGC
The DNA here is from genome assembly GCA_050180895.1 of Dongiaceae bacterium. Taxonomy (GTDB): domain Bacteria; phylum Pseudomonadota; class Alphaproteobacteria; order Dongiales; family Dongiaceae; genus JBGPEQ01. Next base: position 139,185 of record JBFXDS010000004.1, on the reverse strand, counting down.
GGACAACGTCAAGGCCGAGGGCATCAAGCTCTACGTCATCGGCTTCGACCTCGATGGGGCACAGCATGCCGACGCGCTGCAGCTGCTCAACGAGATCGCCAGCGATCCCGACGAGAACGGCGAGTACTTCTTCAACGCGCCGGATCCGGAGGACCTGGAGTCGGTCTTCGCGCAGATCGCGGCGAGCCTCTCGACCCTCCGCCTGTCGATGTAGCCGCGGGCGCACGCGGGGATGCAAAGCGCGGCCGCCGGTATCCCCGGCGGCCGTTGCTTTCTGGCGATGGCCAGGCCGCCGGCCGCGCGCCGCCCTCGTCCAAGTTCGCGGTGAGGTCGTCGGCATCCTCCAGTCCCGCATGCAGCCGGAAGACGACCCACGGCGGTCCAAGCCGTCGCCGTGCGCGACAGCTCCGGCTTCACCGGGAGGATCAGGCCCTCATAGCCGCCCCAGCTGGAGCCGTGCCGAACAGCGTCAGGCCGTCGACCATGGCGGTGCGGTCGTTCCGCGCCGCCTCGAAGCGCGCCACGCCGGGGAACAGCACCGTTGACGCCCGATAGACCGGCGGATCGACGATGCCGTGGTTCGCCTCCGGATGATTGCCGACGGGGCTCAACAGCGTGTCCAAGGAATAGTTTTTCTTGGCCATCCCTCAAGTTCTCCTGCGTGGCGGAGGCTTGTGGCATCGGCGAGGGCTGTGTTAAAGCAGGGGTCAGGGGCCGGCGGCGGCCATGCGTCGCCCAGGCACGGCCCAACGATAACGACGACAAAATCGCTCGCTAACCAGGGAAGGTGTGGATCATGAAACAATGGAAATTCCTGGCGTCGGCCGCTGCCGTCGCCGCCGTCGCAATGGCCGGCCCGGCCAAGGCCGACACGCTGTCGGACGTGCAGGGTCGCGGCACCCTCAATTGCGGCGTGACGACCGGCCTGGCCGGCTTCGCCGCGCCGGACGACCAGGGCAAATGGACCGGGCTCGACGTCGACATGTGCAACGCCATCGCCGCCGCCGTCCTGGGCGACGCGACGAAGGTCAAGTACGTGCCGACCAACGCCAAGGAACGCTTCACCGCGTTGCAGTCCGGCGAGATCGACGTCCTCGCGCGCAACACCACCTGGACGTTCTCGCGCGACACCGACCTCGGCTTCGACTTTGCCGGCGTCAACTACTACGACGGCCAGGGCTTCATGGTGCGCAAGAACCTCAACGTCAAGAGCGCGCTCGAGCTCAGCGGCGCGTCGGTCTGCGTGCAGACCGGCACGACGACCGAGCTCAACCTCGGCGACTACTTCCGCGCCAACAACCTGGAGTTGAAGCCGGTCGTGTTCGAGAAGAACGAGGAGGCGCGCCAGGCCTACGACGAAGGGCGCTGCGACGCCTACACGACGGACGCCTCCGGCCTCGCGGCGGAGCGCTCGGTGCTGGCCCAGCCGGACGAGCACATCATCCTGCCGGAGATCATCTCCAAGGAGCCGCTCGGCCCGCTGGTCCGCCACGGCGACAACCGCTGGGGCGACATCGTGCGATGGACGCTGAACGCCATGATCGTCGCCGAGGAGTTCGGCGTGACCCAGGCCAACGTCGACGAGCAGAAGGCCAGCTCGCAGAACCCGGAAGTCCGCCGGCTGCTCGGCGTCGAGGGCGAGATGGGCAAGATGACCGGCCTGTCGAACGAGTGGGGCTACAACATCATCAAGCAGGTCGGCAACTACGGCGAGAGCTTCGAACGCAACGTCGGGCTCAAGACCCCGCTGGGTCTGGCGCGCGGCCTGAACGAGCTATGGAGCAAGGGCGGCCTGCTGTACGCCCCGCCGATCCGCTAGCGGCAGAGCGAGAGCGACTGCGGGTGCGCCGGCCATGTTGCGACCGCGCGCACCCGCAGGCGTTCGACCGCGGTTGACCGCTCTCCGGATACGCCATGGCTGTCCACGCTGAACCGATCGCCGCCCGGCCCCCGGCCTGGCGCGATCCGCGCGTCCGCAGCATCGTCTTCCAGGTCGTCGTGGCGCTGGCGCTGGTCCTGTTCGCCGCCTTCATCATCCACAACACGACGACCAACCTCGCCAAGCGCGGCATCGCCTCCGGTTTCGAGTTCCTGCGCAACATCTCCGGCTTCCCGATCAGCCAATCGCTCGTCCACTACGAGCTGACCTCGACCTACGGCCGGGTCTTCGTGGTCGGGCTGCTGAACACGCTCCTCGTCTCCGTCATCGGCGTCGTCCTGGCCACGATCCTCGGTTTCGTCATCGGCATCCTCAGGCTGTCGCGCAACTGGCTGATCGGAAAGCTGGCGGCCGTCTATGTCGAGACGCTGCGCAACATCCCGCTGCTGGTGCAGTGCTTCTTCTGGTATTTCGGGCTGATCACGCCGCTGCCCGGCCCGCGGCAGAGCCTGTCGATCGCCGACGCGTTCTTCGTCAACGCCCGCGGCATCTACACCCCGGGCCTGGTGCCGGAGCCGGGATTTGCCGCCGTCCCCGTCGCCTTCCTGATCGGGATCGTCGCCACCGTCGTCGTCGCCCGCTGGGCCAAGCGCAGGCAGCTGGCGACGGGCCAGCAGTTCCCGACCGGCCAGGTCGGGCTCGCGCTCATCGTCGGCCTGCCGGTCCTCGCCGCGCTGGTCACGGGCCTGCCCTGGTCGTGGGACTATCCGGAGCTCAAGGGCTTCAACTTCGCCGGCGGCTGGTGGGTGCAGCCGGAGTTCCTCGCCCTGCTGCTGGCGCTGACGATGTACACGGCTGCCTTCATCGCCGAGATCGTGCGCGCCGGCATCCTGGCCGTGAGCCACGGCCAGACCGAGGCCGCCTATGCGCTCGGCCTGCGGCCGGGGACGACGACACGGCTGGTGATCATCCCGCAGGCGTTGCGCGTCATCGTGCCGCCGCTGACCAGCCAGTATCTCAACCTGGTCAAGAACTCCTCGCTCGGCGTCGCCATCGCCTATCCGGACCTGGTGAGCGTGTTCGCGGGCACGACGCTGAACCAGACGGGCCAGGCGGTCGAGTGCATCGCCATGACCATGGGGGTCTACCTGGTCATCAGCCTCGGCATTTCCGCCTTCATGAACTGGTACAACCGGCGCATCGCGCTGGTGGAGCGGTAGCCGATGGCCAACACGACATTGACGCGCGAGCACACCGCCAGCCCGGACCTGCCGCCCCCGGCATCGGAGGTCGGCGTGATCGGCTGGGCGTACAAGAACCTGTTCTCGTCGCCGCTCAACATCATCCTGACCCTGCTGTCCGCCGCCGTCGTCGTCTTCGCCGTGCCGCCGTTCCTCGACTGGGCCATCTTCTCGGCGAACTGGAACGCCGGCACCTCGCGGGCCGATTGCACGCTCGAGGGCGCCTGCTGGACCATGGTCCGCGCCCGGTTCGGGCAGTTCATGTTCGGCTTCTACCCGTTCGAGGAGCGCTGGCGGATCGTCGTCGGGCTGGCGCTTCAATTCGGCGCGATCGCCTGGCTGCTTGTGGAAAACATCCCCGGCAAGAAATACGCGGCGATCGTCCTTTTCGTCGTCTATCCGGTCGTCGGATATTTCCTCTACTACGGCGGCCTGGGGCTCCCCGTGGTGGAGACGCGCCTGTGGGGCGGCCTGTTCCTCAATATCATCCTCGGCAGCGTCGGCATCGTCGCGTCGCTGCCGATCGGCATCGTGCTGGCGCTGGGGCGGCGCTCGGACATGCCGGTCATCCGGCTGCTCTGCACCGCCTTCATCGAGTTCGTGCGCGGCGTGCCGCTGATCTCCGTGCTGTTCATGGCCTCGGTGATGCTGCCGCTGTTCCTGCCCGAGGGCGTGACGTTCGACAAGCTGATGCGCGCCATGATCGGCATCGCGCTGTTCAGCGCCGCCTACATGGCGGAGGTGGTGCGCGGCGGGCTGCAGGCGATCCCCAAGGGGCAGTACGAAGGCGCCATGGCGCTCGGCCTCAACTACTGGAAGATGATGGGCCTGATCGTGCTGCCGCAGGCGCTGCGCATCGTCATTCCCGGCATCGTCAACACCTTCATCGGCCTGTTCAAGGACACGACGCTGGTGACGATCATCGGGCTGTTCGACCTGCTGGGGACCGTGCAGGCCTCGACGCGCGACGCGCAGTGGCAGGGGCTGGGCAAGGAGGGCTATGTCTTCACGGCCTTCGGCTTCTTCATCTTCTGCTTCGCCATGGCCCGCTACAGCATCTATCTCGAGCGCAAGCTCCGCCGGGGCTACAGGCGCTGACCGGAGGGACCATTATGAGCAACGCCGCTGCCGCCGCTGCCGCTCCGTCGACCATGACCGTCGGCAAGGAGGTGATGGTCCGCATGGAGGGTGTGCACAAGTGGTACGGCCAGTTCCACGTGCTCAAGAACATCAACCTCACGGTGAAGAAGGGCGAGCGCATCGTCATCTGTGGGCCGTCGGGCTCCGGCAAGTCGACGATGATCCGCTGCATCAACCGGCTGGAAGAGCACCAGAAGGGCCGCATCACCGTCGAGAACGTCGAGTTGACCCACGACCTCAAGAACATCGAGCATGTCCGCCGCGAGGTCGGCATGGTGTTCCAGCACTTCAATCTATTTCCCCATCTCACGGTGCTGGAAAACCTGACGCTGGCGCCGATCTGGGTGCGCAAGATGCCGCAGGCCGAGGCGGAGAAGGCGGCGATGAAGTACCTCGAGCGCGTGAAGATCCCGGAGCAGGCGGCCAAATATCCGGGCCAGCTCTCCGGCGGCCAGCAGCAGCGCGTCGCCATCGCCCGCTCGCTGTGCATGAACCCGAAGATCATGCTGTTCGACGAGCCGACCTCCGCCCTCGATCCGGAGATGATCAAGGAGGTGCTGGACGTCATGATCGAGCTGGCCGAATCCGGCATGACCATGCTGTGCGTGACCCACGAGATGGGCTTCGCCAACCGGGTGGCCAACCGCGTGATCTTCATGGACTACGGCGAGATCATCGAGGAGAACGAGCCGCACGAGTTCTTCAACAACCCGCGCTCGGAGCGCACCAAGCTCTTCCTCAGCCAGATCCTCCGCCACTGATGCGCCATGCGACGGGCGCCGCGCTCGACCGGCTCGAGGATCTGCTGCGGCAGGTGCGCCGCCGGCATCCGGAGCTGACGGAGCGCAAGCGCGGCAGCTTCTACCGCGGCGGCCGCGCCTGGCTGCATTTCCACGAAGACCTCGCCGGCCTCTTCGCCGACCTGAAGGCCGCCGACGCCTGGTCGCGCTTTCCGGTCAACAGCGCGGGCGAGCGCGCGTCGCTGCTGAAGCGATTGGCGGAGACGCTCGACGGAGGGTGAACTCGTCAAGCTTGTCGCGTGCAAGAGACCGGGATCGGCGATGTGCGTCCTTCGACAAGCTCAGGATGAGGGCGTTTCTTTGTGCCACCAAGATTGCCCCTCATCCTGAGCTTGTCGAAGGACGGGGGATGATCTTGCAGCAGCCGTAGTCGCGCTCAGTTGCTTGTCACCAAGGTCGAGAAGCGCACGGGGATCAGTTCCTTGGTCCGCGTGCGGCCGCCCGCGTCCTTCTCCACCAGGAGAAGCTGCTGCGCGTCCTCGATGCCGGCGGGGATGATCATGCGGCCGCCCGGCTTCAACTGGATCAGCAGCGACGGCGGGATGAGATCTGGCGCCGCCGTCACGATCATCTTGTCGAACGGCGCGTGCTGCATCCAGCCGCTGGAGCCGTCGCCGATGCGGTAGGCGATGTTCTTGTAGCCCATCCGCGCCAGCCGCTTGCGCGCCTCGGCGGCCAGCTCCTCGATGATCTCGACGGTGCAGACCTGCGCCGCGAGTTCGGCGAGGATCGCCGACTGGTAGCCGAGGCCGGTGCCGACCTCCAGCACCTTGTCCTCGGGCGTCAGCTCCAGCAGGTCCGTCATCAGCGCGACGATGAAGGGCTGCGAGATCGTCTTCTCGTAGCCGATCGGCAGCGGCGAATCGATATAGGCGAGGTGGCGCAGCTCGGCGGGCACGAACTCGTGCCGCGGCACCTTGCGCATGACCTCCATGACGCGGTCGGCGAACGCCGTGCGGCCGATCTTGTCGGCCGACAGCTGCGCATAGGCGGCGATGACGCCGACCATCTCGTCGCGGGCCTCGGTGAAGAACGTGTCGGTCATCCTTGCACCCGTTCCAACGGCGCCCGGTGAAGTGTGCCGCGACGGCGGCCCGCTGCCAAGCCAAACCGGCAACGATCTGCTTTAGAGGTTGCCGGAGATTGGATCGACGCCGTGCGTCCTTCGACAAGCTCAGGATGAGGGTCTTTCTTCGTGCCAAAAAGATTTGTCCTCATCCTGAGCTTGTCGAAGGACGCTTTCGCGGGGGTGACGAACTCAATTGCATCGCCAGCAGCAATTCCGCCTACGGCAGGCGCGGCTCCAGGTGGGCGGGGATCAGACCGGCGAGGCGGGGATCGTCGATCGACTTGCGCTCCTGCTTGTAGGCGACAAAGCCGACGCGCTGATAGGTGCGCAGCGCCTTCGGGTGATCGAGCGTGCAGGTGTTGACGATGAGGCGCGCCGGACCGTAGGACCAGGCCTGGTCGACCGCCCAGTTCATGAGATAGGGGCCGAAGCCGCGGCCGACGAACTGCGGGAAGACGCCGAAATAGGCGATCTCGATGTCCGGCTCCGGCCGGCGGTCCAGCTCGACATAGCCGGCCGGCTCGCCGTTGACGTAGAGGACGTAGATCTCGACCTTCGGGTCGTGGATCTGGGCGGCCAGCGCCGCATCGTCCAGGCGCCGGCGGTCGGCCCAGAACCAGGGCTCGCCCACGGAGTTGTAGAGATAGCGGTAGTAGGCGACGGAGGGCGCCTCGGCCCGCAGCAGCGCCAGCCGGCCGGCCGGGGTCGGCAGGGTCGGGCGGACCGGGCGCGCGGTCATCTCGAGATAGGTGACGACGACGTCGATCTGCCCGGCGCCGGGATCGTCCTCGCCGGTGTCGAGCCAGCGGGCCATGACCAGGCGCGGCTGGGTGCCGTAGCCGATGCGCACATAGAAATCGCGCACGGCCGCGTTGGTGTCGCGAATCATGAGCTGCGCCTTGCGGATGCGGCGCTCGCGCAGCCAGGCTTCGGCATGCCGCACAAGGGCGCGGCCGAATCCCAGGCCGCGGAACTCCGGCGCCACGGCCAGACGGTAGAGCCAGCCGCGATGGCCGTCATGGCCGACGACGATGCTGCCGATCAGTTGCTCGCCGTGGTAGCCGAGGAACAGCGCCGCATTGGCGCTCGCGGTCAGCAGGGCGATGTCCTGCGCCGGGTCGTTGTAGGGGACGTTGAGGCCGCAGGCGTCCCACAGCGCGACCAGATCGGGAAAGGCCGCGTCGGCGTAGGGCAGGATCCTCACGGCTCGACCGGCGTGTCGCCCGGCCGGCCCCACTCGGCCCAGGATCCGTCGTAGAGGGCGACGTCGCCATGGCCGATGAGGTGGAGCCCGAAGGCGAGAACGGCCGCGGTCACGCCCGACCCGCAGCTGGTGACGACCGGCGCGGCGAGATCGACGCCGGCCTTGCGGAATCGGGCGGCGATGGCTTCGGCCGGCAGCAGCGTCTTGTCCTTGGCGTCGAGCAGATCGGTGAAGGGCAGATTGACGCTGCCGGGAATATGGCCGCCGCGCAATCCGTGTCGCGGCTCCGGCTCGATGCCGGCGAAGCGGCCGGCCGAGCGCGCGTCGACCACCTGCTCGCGCCGGCTCGACAGATTGCCCTTCACCTGCGCCAGGTCGCGCACCATCAGGTGGTTGTAGCGCGCGGTGAAATGCCGCTCGCGCGGCTGCGGCGGGCGATCCTCGGTCGGCCGGCCCTCGGCGATCCATTTGGGCAGGCCGCCGTCGAGCACGGCGACGTCGCGGTGGCCGAAGACGCGGAACATCCACCAGACGCGCGCCGCGCTCATCAGGCCGTGCTGGTCGTAGACGACGATGCGGTTGCCGTCGCCGAGGCCGAGCTTGCGCACGCGCGCCGCGAATTTCTCCGGGCTCGGCAGCATGTGCGGCAGGCCGCTGGCGGTGTCGGCGATCTCGTCGATGTCGAAGAACACGGCGCCGGGAATGTGGCGGGCGTCATATTCGGTACGGCCGTCCTTGCCCTGCGACGGCAGGTACCAGGTGGCGTCGACCACGCGCAGGTCTGGCGCCGCGAGATGCTGGGCGAGCCACGCCGTGCTGACGAGGCTCTCGGGATTGGCGTAAGGCATTTAGGATACTCGGATCAACGTCGTGCGTCCTTCGTCCCTCGACAGGCTCGGGATGAGGAGGCCCGGGATGAAGTACTTTCTTCGTGCCACCAAAATTGCCCCTCATCCTGAGTTTGTCGAAGGACGCACGGACGGCATGCAACGCATGGCGTTCCGACCCTAGCCGATTAGCGCTAGGTTGATGCGGCGGTTCTGGCGGCCCTTGTTCTCGATCTTCGTCACCTCGACGCGGCCGATCTCGCCGGTGCGCGCGACATGGGTGCCGCCGCAGGGCTGCAGGTCCACGCCCTCGATGTCCAACAGCCGCACCCGGCCTTGGTTCATCGGCGGCTTGACCGACATGGTGCGCACCAGGTCCGGCGTGGCGGCCAGCTCCGCGTCCGAGATCCAGCGCGGCTTGACCGGATGGTCCTCGCGGATCAGGCGGTTCAGCTCCGCCGTGATGTGCTCCTTGTCCAGCTGGGTATTCGGCAGGTTGAAGTCCAGGCGGCCTTTGCCGTCGCTCACCTGTCCGCCGGTGACGTCGCCGGTCACGACGGCGCAGAGCAGGTGCAGGCAGGTATGCATGCGCATCAGGCGATGGCGCCGATCCCAATCGATCTCGGCGGTGACCGCGGTGCCGGATGCGGGCAGGGCGGTCCCTTCGGCGGGGATGTGCAGGACCTCGTCCGACGCCGCGCCCTTCTTCGTGTCGACGATGACGATGGGCGCGCCGCTCGCCGGGATCAGCACACCGATATCGCCCGGCTGGCCGCCGCTCTCGGCATAGAAGACCGTGCGGTCGAGGCGGATGCCGCGGGCGTCGGCCGCGAGGACGGTCGCGGCGCAGGACTTGGCGTAGGCGTTGTCGCGAAAAACGAGCTCGGTCATGGCGGCCGCTCCGTTATGCCAGCCACGCGGGAACCGGCAGGTTCTTCGTCCGCAGGAACGCCGGGTTGAACAGCTTGCTCTGATAGCGCGCGCCGTAGTCGGCGAGGATGGTGACGATGGTCTTGCCCGGCCCCAGCTCGCGGGCGAGGCGGATGGCGCCGGCGATGTTGATGCCGCTGGAGCCGCCGAGGCACAGCCCTTCATGCTTCACGAGGTCGAAGATGATGGGCAGCGCCTCCTCGTCCGGAATCTGGTAAGGCGCATCGACCGGCGTGCCGTCGACGTTCTTCGTGACGCGGCCCTGGCCGATGCCCTCGGTGATGGAGCTGCCTTCCGCCTTCAACTCGCCATGCTTGAAGTAGTTGTACATGGCGGCGCCGACGGGATCCGCCAGGCCGATGCGGATGCCGGGGTTGCGCTCCTTGAGGAACAGGCTGACGCCGGAGAGCGTGCCGCCGGTGCCGATGGCACAGACGAAGCCGTCGACCTTGCCCTCGGTCTGCCGCCAGATCTCCGGGCCGGTGGTGGTGTAGTGGCCGTTGCGGTTGGCGAGGTTGTCCCACTGGTTGGCCCAGAGCACGCCGTTGGGCTCGCGGGCCGCCAGCTCCTTGGCCAGGCGCTCGGAGACATGGACGTAGTTCTCCGGGTTCTTGTAAGGCACCGCCGGCACCTCGCGCAGCTCGGCGCCAGCGAGCCGCAGCGCGTCCTTCTTCTCCCGCGACTGGGTCTCGGGGATGACGATCACCGTGCGGTAGCCGCGGGCGTTGCCGACCAGCGCCAGCCCGATGCCGGTGTTCCCCGCCGTACCCTCGACGACGACGCCGCCGGGCCGCAGCAGGCCTTTCGCCTCGGCGTCGGTGATGATGGCCAGCGCGGCGCGGTCCTTCACCGAGCCGCCGGGATTGAGGAACTCGGCCTTGCCGAGAATGTTGCAGCCGGTCAGCTCCGACGCCTTGCGGAGCCTGATGAGCGGCGTGTTGCCGACCGTGCCGGTGAAGCCGTCGCGGATATCCATGGCCGATGCGAACCGATGCCGTGAAAGGCGGAACTGCGGAGACTAGCCGGGCGGCGAACCCTCGATCAAGCCGCGGATGACGGCGGCCCGAGCCAGCGGGCGCGCAGCGCGTCATGGTTAATCACCAGCCATTGCAGGGCGATGATGGTCGGGGCGTTGCCGATGCGCCCGCTCTCCAGGCGGGCGCGCGCCTCGGCGAAGGGCACGATTTCGACGCGGATGTCCTCGTGCTCCTGCGGCAGGCCGTGGATGCCGCCGAGGCCGCGGCTGTCGACCCGGCCGCAGAACAGCCGGACGGTCTCGCTCGTGCCGCCGGGGCTGACCAGGTAGTGGTAGATCGGGACGAGGTCGCGGATCGCGCAGCCGGCCTCCTCGCGCGCCTCGCGGTGCGCCACCGCTTCCGGCGTCTCGCCGGCGTCGATGATGCCGGCGACCACCTCGCGCTGCCACATCGGCTCGCCCGCGGCCGCGGCGCCGATGCGGAACTGCTCGAGCATGACGACGGCGTCGCGCTCGGGGTCGTAGGGGAGGACGACCACGGCATGGCCGCGCTCGAACACCTCGCGGCTGATCTCGCCGCTCCAGCCGCCGGCGAACAGCCGATGCCGGAAGCGGTAGCGATCGATGCGGAAATAGCCCTGGAAGACGGTGGCTTTCTCGATGAGTTCGAAATCGGCGTCGGTCATGTCTGCATTCGATTGTTGGAAGGGAGCGCAACCTAGCGGAGCCTGGCCGGCCGCGCCACCGCTCCCCGTCGACTCGCGAAGACAATCGAACGGACTGTTCCCGCCAGACGTCGACAGGCGATTGGGATCGGCATCTTGCGTCCTTCGACAGGATCAGGATGAGGGCCCTTCTTCATGCCACCAAAAATTCTTCCTCATCCTGAGCCTGTCGAAGGACGCAGGGCGGGTCTGCGATGACCTGCATATTGCGCCAAACCCCTTGCGGGTGCTGGGATGGCGGCCTGGATCCCTCACGAGCGGAGTCGCCGATGTCGCCGCGTTTCGAGAAGCTGACCTTTCCGGGCGCGCAGGGCGCGATGCTGGCCGGCCGGCTGGAGCTGCCCGAAGGCCCGCCGCGCGCCTATGCGCTGTTCGCGCACTGCTTCACCTGCACGAAGGACATCTTCGCGGCCGGGCGCATCGCCGAGGCGCTGGCCGGGCACGGCATCGCGGTGCTGCGCTTCGACTTCACGGGTCTCGGCACCAGCGAGGGCGATTTTGCCCACACGAACTTCAGCTCCAACGTGCAGGATCTTGTGAAGGCGGCAGACTTCCTGCGCGAACGGTACGAGGCGCCGAGGATCCTGATCGGCCACAGTCTCGGCGGAGCGGCCGTATTGGCGGCGGCGCACAGCATTCCGGAGGCTGTTGCGGTCGCCACCATCGCCGCGCCGGCCGAGCCCTCTCATGTCGCCCATCTCTTCACCGACAAGCGGGCGGAGATCGAGGCGGCGGGCGAGGCCGAGGTGCTGCTGGCCGGCCGCCCGTTCCGTATCCGCAAGCAGTTCCTCGAGGACATCGCGCAGCAGAACAACGCGGCGATGCTGGGGCGGCTGGGCAAGGCGCTGCTGATCTTCCACGCGCCGCGCGACCAGATCGTCGGCATCGAGAACGCGGCCGCGATCTTCCAGGCGGCTAAGCATCCGAAGAGCTTCATCTCGCTCGACGGCGCCGACCATCTGCTGACGCGGCGCGCCGACGCCGTCTATGTCGCAGATCTGCTGGCGGCCTGGGCGACACGCTACATCGGCGCGGCCGAGGCGCGCCGGTCCGAGCCCGCCGCGCCCGCGGCCGGCACCGTGACGGTCAGCGAGCGCGGCGCCGATGCGGCGCGCGGCGTCGGGCGCCTGGCGCAGGAGATCCGCGTCGGCCGCCATCGCCTGAGCGCCGACGAGCCGGTCGAAGCCGGCGGCAGCGATCTCGGGCCCAATCCCTACGACCTGCTGCTGGCCGCGCTCGGCGCCTGCACCTCCATGACCCTGCGGCTCTATGCCGACCACAAGAAATGGCCGCTGGAGCGCGTGTCCGTCCATCTCGCGCACGCCAAGATCCATGCCGCGGATTGCGCCGATTGCGAGACCCGCGAGGGCAAGATCGACCGGATCGAGCGGGAGATCACGCTCGCCGGCCCGCTCGACGACACGCAGCGCCAACGCCTGCTGGAGATCGCCGAGAAATGCCCGGTCCATCGCACCCTGCATTCGGAGATCAAGATCGACAGCCGGCTGGCGGACTAGGCCATGGACTCACGGCGCTAGGTTGTAGGCAAGAGGAGGCTGGGACTGGCATCCTGCGTCCTTCGACAAGCTCAGGATGAGGATTTTTCTTCGTGCCACGATGACTTTTCCTCATCCTGAGCTTGTCGAAGGACGCAGAACGGTTGTGCGAGAGTCCCGCCACAGGATTTACTTGACTGTCATTCCCGCGAAAGCGGGAATGCAGAGCCGCGAGTCCAGCAGCCGCCCGGGAGGAGCCGAATCGCCATGCCCATGCATTTCCCGCATCTCTTCACGCCGGTGAAGCTGCGCGACCTCGAGCTGAAGAACCGCATCGTCTTCGGCGCGCACACCGCGAACATGAGCCATGAGGGCCTGCCGGGCGACCGGCATTTCGGCTACTACCGCGAGCGCGCCCGCGGCGGCGCGGCGATGATCGTGGTGGAGCCGGCGCCGGTGCATCGCACGGCCGTGCTCATCCGCGGCAATTTCCTCGCCGAGAACGACGCGGTGATCCCGCATTTCCGCCGCATCACCGACGAGTGCCACAAGCACGGCACGGTGATGATGCATCAGGCCTACCATGTCGGCGGCCATGGCGATCAGGACAATTCCTGGGAGCCCTACTGGTCGCCCTCGGGGGTGCCCTCCTATCATGACCAGTGGGGCAGCCACGCCATGACGGAGGCGGAGATCGAGGAGCTGATCGCCGCCTTCGTCGCCGCCGCGCGCCGCGATCGGGAGTCCGGCTTCGACGGCACCGACCTGTTCGCCGGCTACAACTGCCTCATCGACCAGTTCTGGTCGCCGCTCACCAACAAGCGCGACGACAAGTGGGGCGGCAGCCTGGAAAACCGGCTGCGCTTCACGGTCGAGATCTGCCGGGGTATCCGCGCGGCCTGCGGCGAGCGCTACGTCATCGGCATGACCATCTCCGGCGCCGAGCCCTATCCGGGCGGCCTCAGCATCGCCGACAAGCAGGAGATCGCCGCCTATCTCGATTCCCGCGGCTTGGTCGACTATTTCTCCTGCGGCACCGGGAGCTATCTCAACCAGTTCGCCAAGATCGTGCCGTCCTTCCATTTCGCCATGTTCCTGGGCACGGCCGACGCCGCCAAGTTCAAGGAGGTCGTCAAGCACGCGCGCATCACCGCCGAGGCCCGCGTCAAGACGCCGGAGAACGCCGAGAAGGTGATCGCCGAGGGCAGCGCCGACATGGTCAGCATCGTGCGCGGCCAGATCGCCGACCCGCATCTCGCCAACAAGGCGAAGGAGGGGCGGCCGGAGGACATCCGGCCCTGCATCTCCTGCAACCAGCTCTGCCTCGGCCGCCGCCTGCGCGACTACTGGGTGTCCTGCATCTCCAACCCCTCGGTCGCGCGTGAGCACCAGTGGGATGGCGATACCGCGCCGCCGGCGGCCAAGCCGCGCCATGTGCTGGTGGTGGGCGGCGGGCCCGCCGGGCTTGAAGCCGCGCGCGTCGCGGCCGCCCGCGGCCACCGCGTCACCCTGGTCGAGAAGACCGGGGAACTCGGCGGCCAGTTCCGTCTCGCCGCCGGACAGCCCGAGCGCGGCGAGATCGGCACGCTGCTGCACTGGTATCGCACGCAGCTCGAGAAGCTGCAGGTGCAAGTCAGGCTGCGCACGGAGATGACGCGGGCGGACATCGCCCAGGCCGGCGCGGACGCGGTGATCCTCTGCACCGGCTCCAACCCGTCGCGCGAGGGATTCCAGCGGGCCTTCCCGCATGTGACGAAGCTGCCGGGCGCCGAACAGGACAATGTCTGCACCGCCCACGACGTGCTCGAGGGCAAGGTGACGCCGGGTAGCCGTGTGCTGCTGCTCGACGACATCAACGGCTGGTGGCCGGCCAGCGGCACCGCGCTCCACCTCGCGCAGCAGCGCCACCAGGTCACGGTCGTCACGGCCGCGGAGAAGGCCGGCGCCGCGCTCGACTACAGCCATACCGGCGACACCCTGCGCGAGCGGTTCGCCAAGTACGGCGTCGAGGTGCTGCTGGCCACGGCGCTCTCCGAATGGAAGGGCGGCACGGCCAAGCTCATGAACCTCTACACCGGCGAGTTCGAGGAACGCGAGTTCGACAGCCTCGTCCTCGCCACCACCAACACGCCGGAGGACCGACTCACGAGGGAGCTGGCGGGCGCCGGCCTCGAGGTGCACACGATCGGCGACGCCGTCGCCGCCCGCTCCGCCTCGATGGCCTTCTACGAGGGCCGCAAGCTGGCGATGGCGCTGTAGCCGAGCGTCAAATTGCTATAGGGGCGAGCGGCGCTCGCCCTTCTTTCTTTTGCGGCTTGCTCGAACGTGCAGGTTGAAGGAGGGCGAGCGCCGCTCGCCCCTACGCCCCCGCCCATCATGTACAACGATCGCGTACGAGAAATCCTCAATGCTCCGCGCCGGCCAGCACCTGGTGGTATTTGAGGCGCAGGGAGGTGGCGAGGCCGATGAAGCGGCCGAGGCCGTGGTTGGCGGCCTTGGGGAAGGACAGGAGGTCGCGCACCAGGTCGCTATCGTGGCCGAGCGCGTATTCGGCGAGCGCGCGGCCGGCGAAGGTGCCCTTGGGCACGCCGACGCCGTTGCAGCAGACGGAGGCCAGCACGCCCGGCGCCAGTTCGCCCCAGTAGGGGGCGGCGTTGCGGGAGAGGCAGACGAAACCGCCCCAGGTGTGCTCGATCTGCGGCTCGCCGAGCTGGGGGAAGCGCGCCTTGATGGCGTCGACATGGCTGCGGCGCGCCTGCGCCAGCTCGTCGCCGCTCACGGCGGTGTCGCCGCCGTAGCGGAAGCGGTTGCGCATCATGATCCGGTTGTCGGCGGTGCGCCGCACGGTGGAGCCCATGCGGATCGAGCAGGTGACGCCCCAGTTCTCGTCGCTGCCCATGGTCGCGAGCTGCCGGTCGGTGAGCGGCCGGGTGAGGCTGGCATAGGTGACGATGCGGATCAGATGGCGCTCGAGGAAGCCCCAGCCGTCGGTGAATCCGTTGGTGGCCAGGATCAGCTTCGGCGCGGCGACCTCGCCCTCCGGCGTCCGCAGCCGGTGCGGCGGGCCGTACTCGATCGCCGTCACCGGCGACTCCTCGTAGAGGTCGACGTTGGCCGGCAGCGAATAGGCCAGGCCGCGCACGAGCGCGGCCGGATTCATCAGGATGGTGCCGGGCTGGTGCACGGCGGCGGCGTAGTAGGCGGTGCCGAGCCGCTCCGCGATCTGCTCCCGCGTCAGGACCTCGTGCGGCAGGTCGAGCGCCTGCGACATCGCGACGATCGGCTCCGTGCCGCGCACGCCGCGCGGCGTGACCGCGACCCGGTACTGGCCGCGCGACCGCCAGTCGCAGCGGATCTGGTGCTGCTCCACCAGCTCCTGCAGCCAGGCGATGGCGAAGCGGTTGAGCCGGAGGATGCGCCGGTTCGCCTCGTCCTGCTCGGCCGAGGCGTCGGCATTGTGCGGCGCGTCGATGATGAAGCCGGCATTGCGGCCGGAGGCGCCCATGCCGGCGCGCTGCGCCTCGATCAGCGCGATGCGGCTGTTCGGCGCCAGCTCGCCAAGCCGCCGCGCCGTGGCCACGCCGGTGAAGCCGGCGCCGACGACGATCCAGTCGGCGGTCTGCCGTCCGCTCAGCCGCCGTACGGGCGGCGCCTCCGGCAAGATCGCGTACCACCCGCTCGGCCGCGGGTCTTGGGGGAAGATGCTGATGCGCATGGTTGGGGATCAGTCGGACTGATAACTCAAAACTGACAACTGACAACTACACAATCGGCGCGCCGCCTTCCTGGGTACGGCGGTCGACATAGGCCTGCAGCTCCTCGGCGATCGCCGGGTCGAGCGGCGGCGGCTCGTAGTCGGCCAGCAGCTGCTTCCAGATCTTCGTGGCGCGGTGGGTCGCGTCGACCGAGCCGTCGGCGCTCCACTGCTGGAAGTTGCGCCAGTCCGAGAGCAGCGGCGTGTAGAAGGCGGTCTCGTAGCGCGCCAGCGTGTGCTGCGCGCCGAAGAAATGCCCGCCATGGCCGACCTCGCGGATGGCGTCGACGGCGATGGTCGAGTCGTCGACGACGACCGGCTGGAAGAACTCGGCCATGATCTGCAGCATTTCCGCATCGATGATGTATTTCTCGTAGGAGGCCACCAGCCCGCCATCGAGCCAGCCGACGCCATGCAGCAGCATGTTGGTGCCGCCCATCAACGCGCCCCAGATCGACATGGCGCCCTCGTAGGTCGCCTGCGCGTCGGGCCAGACCGACGCGTTGGTGTTCGACGAGCGGTACGGCATCCTGTAGCGCCGCGCCATCTGGCCGCCCATCAGGCAGGCCTTGATGTACTCGGGCGTGCCGAAGGCGGGGGCGCCGCTGCGCATGTCGACGTTCGAGGTGAAGCCGCCATAGATCAGAGGCGCGCCCGGCTTCACCAGCTGCGAGAGCGTGATCGCGGCCAACGCCTCGGCGTTCTGCTGCGCGATCGCGCCCGCCAGCGTGATCGGCGCCATGGCGCCGGCGAGGGTGAAGGGCGTGATGCACAGCGCCTGGTTGAGGCGCGCGAACTCGATCACGCCCCAGGCCATCGGCCCGTCGAGCACCATGGGGGAGTTGGTGTTGATGACCGAATAGTAGCTGGGCTCGCGCAGCATCTGCTCGGTGGTGATGCCGCGGGCGATGCGCACCATCTCGAACACGTCATGGATGCGTTGCGGCGTGATGGTCGAGCCGAAGGGAACCTTGTCCATATGGCGCAGAGTCGCGTTCATCCACACCAGATGCCGGACCGGCACCGGGATATCGATCGGCTCGACCGCGCCGGAGAGGAAATGGACGATGTTGAGACTCTGGGCGAGCTTGATGAGCTCGATCGAGTCGGCGAGCGTGCCGGGACGGCGGCCACGCTCAAGGTCATGCGCGTGCGGCGGTCCGCCGACGGTGCCGAAATTGACGTGCTTGCCTCCCATGACGATGTCGTGGACGGGATTGCGGGCATGGATCGTGAATTCGGCCGGGACCGTCGCGAGCGCCTGCTCGACGAGCCCACTGTCGAAGCGCGCGACGTAGGTGGATTCGTCCAGGTCCACCCCGCCCTGCTTCAGGATCGCGCGCGCCTCCGGCAGCAGCACGCGCATGCCGATCTCTTTCAGGATTCCCAGCGAGGCCCGATGGATCGCCTCGACCTGATCGGCGGACAGCAGCTCGACCGGCGGGTAGGGATTGGTGAGCCGCCGCCAGGGCAGCTGATGGAGGCTCGCGCGCCGCGACTGCGTATCGCGTCGGCGGGCGCGGTGACGTACTATCGTGCTCTGTTCCATGGCCGATGCCGTGAGGATCTGCCGGACTATGGCACGGGGACGCCGTCCCTGTCAGCGGCGGCGAGAACGGCGCTTGCGGTCGTGGCGCGCCTCACGCCCGCGCCAAGGGAGGCTTCGTCGCGAATCGGTTAATCACAGTCGGTATTGGGCAACGGTCCAGATTTGCGGCGGCGACATGACAGCCGTTGTCGGTCGTCCTCGGCACGGCAGCAAGGAATGTCTTGAAACTCGCTGTCAAAGAGTGTTCTGCTAGGCAGGAATAAAGAACAAGAAGGGGAGGCTGTGGCGCGACAGAGCCGCGCTTACCGTCGCCGGCCGACCACTTGTGTGAAGGACAGAACCTCAGCATACGATTGGGAGACGCAACAGATGAGCCTCAGAACACTTCTGGAGAACACGCACTCCTACCTGCCGAAGCTGGCGCAGCAATTCAAGGACGGCAAGGTCAACCGCCGCGAGTTCCTGCGCACATCCACCTTGCTCGGCCTGTCGTCGGCCGTCGCCTTCTCGATCGCCGGCCTGCCGGAGACCGGCCGGTTGACGAAGTCCGCGCGCGCCGCGGGCGGCACGGTCCGCCTCTCCATGCGCGTGCAGCCGATCGAGAGTCCGCACACATACTCCTGGATCCAGGACTCGATGATGTCGCGCAACGTCATCGAATATCTGACGATCACCGGCTCCGACAACATCACGCGGCCGTGGCTGTGCGAGAAGTGGGAGGCGAGCGACGACCTGAAGACCTGGACGCTCAGCCTGCGCAAGGACGTGAAGTGGTCAAACGGCGAGCCGTTCCTCGCCGATCACGTCGTCTGGAACATCAAGCGCTGCCTCGATCCGGCCACCGGCTCGTCGGTCCTCGGCCTGATGAAGGGCTACATGATGAACGACGCCGGCGACGCGCTGTGGGACGCCAATGCCGTCGAGAAGGTCGACGACAATACGGTGCGGCTCAATGCCCGGGTCCCCCAGCTGGCGGTGCCCGAGCACTTCTTCCACTATCCGTTCCCGATGATGCATCCGAGCTCGGAGGGCAAGTTCCCGGGCGTCGGCTCCATCGGCACGGGCTGGGCCGACATGGTCGAGTACGAGCTCGGCAAGAAATGCGTCGTGCGCAAGCGGTCGGAGCCCTACTGGGCCGGCGGCGGACATCTCGATACGGTCGAATATATCGATCACGGCGACGATCCGGCGGCGGCGCTCGGCGCCCTGGCCTCGGGCCAGGTCGACGGGTTGTGGCGGGCCGAGATCTCGCAACTGGCCGCCGTGCGCAAGATGGATCACATCCAGCTTTACGAGTCGGCGACGGCGCAGACCGCCGTGGCGCGCATGCAGCCGATCCACGACACCTGGAAAGATCCCAAAATCCGCAAGGCGATGCGGCTGGCCATCGACACCGAGAAGGTGCTGGGCGTCGCCCATGCCGGATTGGGCCTGCCGGGCGAGCACCACCATGTCTGTCCGATCCATCCGGAATACGCCAAGCTGCCCTTCATGAAGCAGGACATCGAAGGCGCGAAGAAGCTGCTGGCCGAGGCTGGCAAGCCCGACGGGTTCGAGGCCGAACTGTTCGCCAATGCGGACGACGACTGGGAGGCGCGCGCCTGCAACGCCATGGCCGAGATGTGGAAGCAGGCCGGCATCAACATCAAGGTCTCGGTCCTGCCGGGCGCCCAGTACTGGGAGATCTGGACGGCGGAGACGGCGCCGTTCGCCTGCACCAGCTGGACGCACCGACCCCTGGGAGTCATGGTGCTCGGCCTCGCCTACCGCACCGGCGTGCCCTGGAACGAGAGCCATTGGTCGAACGCCGAGTTCGACAAGCTGCTCTCCGAGGCCGAGGGCCTCCTCGACGTCGAGGAACGCCGCAAGGTGGTGGAGAAGATCGAGGTCCTGATGCAGGAGGAGGGCCCGGTCGTGCAGCCGCTGTGGCGGTCGGTGTTCATGGCCATGGACAAGAAGGTGAAGGGCTTCGCCGCGCATCCCACGCAGTACATCTTCCCGTGGGACTGGTCGCTGGAAGCCTAGGCGAGACAGGGGCGGGGCGGGCATCGTCATGGATGCCGCGCCCCGTCCTGCCTGCGGCCACTTGATCAGAGTGCAACGGCAGAGATCAGGCGCGACGACCGCGCTGCGGGCGCCGAATCGCCCGGACGATCCGCAGAGGGAGCGTCTGGTCTTGTCCTGTCCGGCGTTCCGGTGCGCGGCGCTGCGATGCAGCCGCCCGCCCCTCTGCACTCCCGGCTAGCCCACCATGGCCAGGTTTTTCGCCAAGCGCTTGGCTACCCTGGTGCTCACCTTGCTGGTGGTGTCGTTCCTCGTCTTCCTGACGTTCGAGCTCTCGCCCAGCGATCTCGCGCGCACCGCCCTCGGCCAATTCGCGACCCAGGCGCAGCTGGAGGCCTATCATGTGGAGCATGGCCTCGATCGGCCGTTCTTCGAGCGCTACCTCTCCTGGCTCGGCGTGATCGCCAATCACAGGGGCGAGATGAACGGCCTGCTGCAGGGCAATTTCGGGCATTCGCACCTGTGGCGGACGCCGGTCGCCACCTTCATCTGGGACCGGGTCGGCAATACGGCGATGCTGGCCCTGATCACCTTCGCGGTGATCGCGCCGCTGTCGATCATCCTCGGCGTGACCGCGGGCATGCGGGAAGGATCGCTGATCGATCGCGTGGTGTCGGTGCTGAGCACGATCACGACCTCGGTGCCGGAATTCTGCATGGGCGCCATCCTGCTGACGATCTTCGTCGTCTGGATGGGGATCCTGCCGGGCACCGCGGGGCTGGAGACCGGCAGCGGGTGGCCCATCTCGGCGCAGCTGGTGCTACCGATCGCCACACTGACCGCCTACTATCTCGGATATCTCGTGCGCATGGTGCGCGCCTCGATGGTCGAGGTCATGACCCGGCCCTATATCCGGACGGCGGTCCTCAAGGGGCTGTCGTTCCGCGAGGTGGTGGTCAAGCATGCCATGCGCAATGCGCTGATCACGCCCTTCACGGCCATCCTGCTGCAGCTGAACTTCCTCTTCACCGGCGTCGTCGTCGTCGAGGCGGTGTTCGCCTTTCCCGGCTTCGGGCGCATGATCGTCGAGGCGTCGCTCTACGGCGACGTGGCGACCGTCGAGGCGGCGTCGCTGTTCGCCGTCCTCGTGGTCGTCACCTCGCAGTTCATCGGCGACTTCGCCTATATGCTGCTCAATCCTCGGATCCGGTTCAGTTGAGGGGCCCATGAGCATCGGCGTCCTTCCATCCGCCCAACCTCCGGCCAAGCGCCGCGCTTTGCCGGGCTGGCTGCACAGCATCGCGCTGCTCCGGGAGTCGCCGGTCGGGATGGTGGGCGCGGCGCTCGTCATCTTCTGGTGCCTGGTCGCCATCTTCGCGCCGCTTCTTGCGCCCTACGACCCGAACGAGAACCACTATCTCATCGGCCCGGTGGCGCCGCCCTCCGCCGAGCACTGGCTGGGCACCGACGACCAGGCACGCGACATCCTCTCTCGCATCATCTACGGCTCGCGCCTCGTCCTGACGATCGCGCCGCTGGCGACGCTCTGCGCCTACGTCGTCGGCTGCATCATGGGACTCCTGGCGGGCTACTACCGCGGCTGGGTCGATGCGCTGCTGATGCAGGTGTGCAACGTCATCCTGGCCTTCCCCGTGCTGGTCCTCTACATCATCATCATGGTCAAGCTCGGCCCCTCGGCGCTCAACATCATCGCCGCCACCACGTTCGTCGCCTCGCCGCAGGTGGCGCGTCTGGTGCGCAGCCAGGCGCTCGAGCTGCGCGAGCGCGAATATGTCGCCGCCGCCAAGATGCGCGGCGAGCCGGCCTGGTACATCATGCTCATGGAGGTCCTACCGAACGCGCGCGGGCCGCTGATCGTCGACGCCTGCCTGCGCATGGGCTACACGGCGATCCTGATCGGCACCCTCGGCTTCCTCGGCGTCGGCCTGCGGCCGCCGGATCCCGACTGGGGCGGCATGATCCGCGACACCTACAGCTACATGCTCGGCGGCGAGGTGCACATGGCGCTGGCGCCGGCCTTCGCGCTCTCCTCGCTGGTCGTCGGCTTCAGCCTGCTGGCCGACGGGCTGCGCGAGATCAGCCTGCGGGACTGAGTCAGCCGATGGCCGAAAGCCCTTCCGCGAACGTCCCCGTCCTCGAGCTCGACAACGCCCGCATCTCCTATTTCACGCGGGCGGGCGAGATCAACGTCGTCCCCGGCGTGAGCTTCAAGCTGGCCCAGGGCGAGGCGATCGGGCTGGTCGGCGAATCCGGCTGCGGCAAGTCCACGGTGGCGTTCTCCATCGTCCGCTATCTCGGCGGCGTCGGCCGTCTCACCGGCGGCCGCATCCTGTTCGAGGGCCGCGACATGGCCAAGATGTCGGAGGAGGAGCTGCGCAAGCTGCGCGGACGCCGCATGGCCATGGTCTACCAGGACCCGATGAGCAGCCTCAATCCGGTCATCCCCGTCGGACGGCAGCTCATGGAAGTGCCGATGATCCACCAGGGGGCCGGCGAGGCGGGGGCGCGGACCCGCGCCCTGCACATGCTCGCCGAGGTCAAGCTTCCGGATCCGGAGTCCGTCTTCGAACGGTATCCGCACCAGCTTTCGGGCGGCCAGCAGCAGCGCGTGGTCATCGCCATGGCGCTGATGGCCGAGCCGTCGCTGCTGATCATGGACGAGCCGACCACCGGCCTCGACGTCACCGTCGAGGCGGCCGTGCTGGATCTCGTGCGCGAGCTGCGCCGCAAGCACAACTCCGCCCTCGTCTTCATCAGCCACAATCTCGGCACGGTCGTCCGCGTCTGCGACCGCATCGGCGTGATGTATGCGGGAGAGCTGGTGGAGGAGGGCGCCATCGGCGATGTGTTCCGCGATCCGCGCCACCCCTATACGCGCGGCCTGCTCGACTGCCTGCCGGTCCTCGGCAGCGACAAGCACTCCTCGCCGCTGGTGCCCATTCCCGGCCATGTTCCGCCGGCGCTGCACCGCCCGACCGGCTGCATCTTCGCCAGCCGGTGCACGTATGTCGAGATCCCGCGCTGCACCGCGGGCCGCATCGAGACCGTCGCGATGCCCGGCGAGTCCGGCCATCGCGTCCAGTGCGTCCGCGTCCTCGAACTGCCCCACTGGGAACGGCCGCAGGCGGCCGCGTCCGCCGCTGCCGCGGACGGGCGCGCGGCCGAGCTGGTCCTCGATATCGATCATCTCCGCAAATACTACGAGACCTCGACCGGCATCTTCAGCGGCTCGGAGAGCTACGAGATCAAGGCGCTGAACGATGTCAGCCTGGCCGCCACGCGGGGCATGACGCTCGCCGTCGTCGGCGAATCCGGTTGCGGCAAGTCGACTCTCGCCAAAGTGCTCACCGGCCTCGAGAAGGCCACCGACGGCACGGTCGCGCTCGAAGGCGACGAGATCGGCGGCGTCCGGGTCGAGGACCGCACGCCGCAGGTGAAGGGCAAGCTGCAGATGGTGTTCCAGAACCCGGAGAGCACCCTCAACCCGAGCCATTCCGTCGGCTTCACCATCGAGCGCTCACTGCGGCGGCTGCGCCGCCTCTCCGGCGCGGCCGTGCGCGAGCAGGCGCGGCGTCTGATGGAGGTCGTCAAGCTGCCTGCCGATTTCGTCGACCGCAAGCCGCGGCAGCTGTCGGGCGGCCAGAAGCAGCGCGTCGCCATCGCCCGGGCCCTGGCCGGCGATCCCGACGTCGTCGTGGCCGACGAGCCGGTCTCCGCCCTCGACGTCTCCGTGCAGGCGGCGATCATCAACCTGCTGCTGGAGCTGCAGTCGACGCGCGCCGCGACGATGCTATTCATCTCGCACGATCTGTCGGTGGTGCGCTACCTCGCCGACCGGGTCGCCGTGATGTATCTGGGCAAGGTCGTCGAGTTCGGCTCGGTGGAGGACGTGTTCAGCCCGCCCTACCACCCCTACACCGAGGCGTTGCTGTCGGCCGTGCCGATCGCCGATCCCGACCGGCAGCAGAAGCGCATCGTTCTGGAGGGCGCCATGCCCAGCCCGCGCAACGTGCCCGCCGGGTGCCCCTTCGCGACGCGCTGCCCGCGCAAGGTCGGCGAGATCTGCGACACCACCCCACCGCCCGAGCACCGCAGCGAGAGCGGCCACCGCATCGCCTGCCACATCCCCCTGGAGCAGCTGCGCGCCGTCGAGCCGATCCTCTCCTCGGCGGCGGAATAGTCCTCGCAGGTTTCGACCGTCGGGTCAGTCCGTTAAACTGGATAAAAGGAGGGGCCTGCCGGGTCGACTCCATGTGGTGAAAGGGGAGGGGCCTCGCATGCCGCGCGATCCGCGTTACGACATCCTGTTCGAGCCGGTGAGGATCGGGCCGAAGACGGCGCGCAACCGCTTCTACCAGGTGCCGCATTGCAGCGGCATGGGCCATGTGATGCCGCGCGCCGAGGCGGCGATGCGCGGCGTCAAGGCCGAGGGGGGCTGGGCCGTGGTCTCGACGCAGGAATGCGACATCCACCCCACCAGCGACATCCTGCCTTTTCCGGAAGGGCGGCTGTGGGACGACCGCGACATGCCGGCGCTGGCGCTGATGGCGGAGTCCGTGCATCGCCACGGCGCGCTCGCCGCCATCGAGCTGACGCATCACGGCCCGAGCACGGCCAACTACCACAGCCGCGAGGCGCCGATCGGGCCGTCGCATGAGCCGGTCACCTGGCACGCGCCGGTCCAGGCCCGTGCCATGGACAAGGCCGATATCCGCGACTACCGCCGCTGGCACCGCGCCGCGGCGCTGCGGGCGAAGAAGGTCGGCTTCGACATCGTCTACTGCTACGCCGGCCACAACATCGCCCTGCCCATGCATTTCCTGCAGAAGCGGCGCAACCACCGGACCGACGAATATGGCGGCAGCCTGGAGAACCGGGCCCGGCTGTTCCGCGAGCTGATCGAGGACACCAAGGAGGCGGTCGGCGACACCTGCGCGGTGGCCGTGCGCCTCGCCGTCGACGAGCTGCTGGGCGAGGAGGGCATCACCAGCGCGAGCGAGGGGCGCGACGTCGTGGCGATGCTGGCCGAGCTGCCCGACCTGTGGGACGTCAACGTCAGCGACTGGGCCAACGATTCCGTCACCTCGCGCTTCGCCGAGGAAGGCTATCAGGAGACGCACATTGCCTTCGTCAAGTCGCTGACGAGCAAGCCCGTGGTCGGCGTCGGCCGCTTCACCTCGCCGGATGCCATGGTATCGCAGATCCGGCGCGGCATCCTCGACATGATCGGCGCGGCCCGGCCATCCATCGCCGATCCGTTCCTGCCGCGCAAGATCGAGGAGGGCCGCCTCGACGACATCCGCGAATGCATCGGCTGCAACATGTGCGTCAGCGGCGACTACACGATGACGCCGATGCGCTGCACGCAGAATCCAACCATGGGCGAGGAGTGGCGCCGCGGCTGGCACCCGGAGATCATTGCCGGCAGGGGCTCCGGGGATTCCGTGCTCGTCGTCGGCGCCGGGCCGGCCGGCCTGGAGTGCGCGCGCGCGCTCGGACAGCGCGGCTATGCCGTGCATCTCGCCGAGGCGTCGGACGAGCTCGGCGGCCGTGTCAGCCGCGAGGCGCGCCTGCCCGGCCTTGCCGCCTGGGCGCGCGTGCGCGATCACCGGCTGCTGCAGCTCGACAAGATGGCGAACGTGGCGATCTATCGCACCAGCGCGATGACGGCCGCAGATGTCCGCGAGCTGGGCTGCGCGCGCGTTGCGATCGCCACCGGCGCGCGCTGGCGCGGCGACGGAGTCGGGCGCGCCAACAGCCTGCCTATTCCCGGCTTCGACGGCCCAAAGGTTCTGACGCCGGACCACATCATGAGCGGCACTTCGCCGCCCGGGACGACCGCGATCGTCTTCGACGACGACCACTACTACATGGCCGGCGTCCTGGCGGAGAAGCTGCGCGGCAGCGGCATCGCCGTCACGCTGGTGACGCCCGAGGAATCCGCGTCGCACTGGACGCACAACACGCTCGAGCACGCACGCATCCAGGCGCGCCTCCTGGAGATGGACATCCGGATCGTCGCCAACCGCAACGTCACCGCGTTCCGCGGCGATCACGTCGAGACCGCCTGCGTCTTCACCGGCCGGCGGTCGGAGCTGGCCTGCGCATTCGTCGTCTCCGTGACGGCGCGCCTGCCGGACGACGGCCTCTACCTGGCGCTGGCGGCGGATCCGGAGGCGCTGCGCGCGGCCGGCATCAAATCCGTCACGGCGATCGGCGACGCCTTTGCCCCCGCGACCATCGCCCACGCGGTTCATGCCGGCCACCGCTACGCGCGCGAGCTGGACGCAGAGATTTCGGCGGACGCGCCGTTCGGCCGCGAATTGCCGATCGCCTCCTGAGCGCCGGCCGGGCCGTCCCTACTCGGGCACCTGCACCGTGAACCCGATCGACGCGTACCACGCCGCCAGGTTGGCGATCTCCTCGTCGGTCAGCGGCTTCGCCATGATCGACATCTGCGGGTCCGTGCGCTCGCCGGAGCGGAAGGCCTTGAGCTGCTTCGCCAGATAGATCTCGCTCTCGCCGGCGATGTTCGGGACGGTCGGCATCTTGCCGACGCCGTCGATGCCATGACAGGTCTGGCAGACCCGGGCCTTCTGCCGACCAGCTGCCGCGTCGGCCGCCCGGGCCGGCGCGGCCCCGGCCGCGAGCGCCGCCGCGATGCAAGCGATTCCCATCAGTCGGAAGCTCACGGCAAAGGAGCGGTCCATGGACGGCCTCCGACGATGGCTTGCGGCTTTATCGTCCGGCACCCGGGCAGGCGCGCCCGGGTGCCGCAACGCAGAGTGTCGTCTCAGTTCTCGTACCAGATGCGGTAGATCGCGCCGGCGGTGTCGTCGGACACGAGGATCGAGCCGTCCGGCAGCTGGGCGATGTCGACCGGCCGTCCCAGATATTCGCCGGTCGCGCTGTCGAGCCAGCCCTCGGCAAAGGGCCTGCTCTCGGCGGCCGAACCGTCCTCGTTCAGCTTCGTGAACATCACGCGCGCGCCCACCGGCGTCGTGCGGTTCCACGATCCGTGCTGAGCGCTGAAGATGCCGCCGCGATACTCGGCCGGGAACATCCGGCCGTTATAGAACATCATGCCCAAGTCGGCCGCATGGGCCACCTGCTCGATCTGCGGGAACACCGCGTCGGCCGGCGGATCGGAGTTCTTGTACTCCTCGGTGCGCACCTTGCCGCCGCCGTACCAGGGGAAGCCGAAATGCTGCCCCGGGCCGGTGGCGCGGTTGAGCTCGCCCGGCGGGATGTCGTCGCCCATGCCGTCGACCTGGTTGTCGTTGAACCACAGCTCGCCGTTCGCCGGGTTGAAGTCCTGCCCGACCGAATTGCGGATACCCCGTGCATAGACCTCGCGGTTCTTGCCATCGCGGTCCATGCGGATGATGCCGCCGATGCCCCATTCGTTGTAGAGGTCCGCCTTCTCCGGCGCGGGCACGTTGAAGGGCTGTCCCAGCGAGAGGTAGAGCTTGTTGTCCGGTCCGATGTCGCAGACGCGGGCGGTGTGGTTGTAGGACTCCTCGTCGACCGGGATCAGCTTGCCCTGCTCGACAATCGGCACGGCGACGACATCCGGCCCCTCGTAGAAGAACTCGGCCGCCGGGAACAGCAGCACGCGGTTCTGCTCGACCACGTAGAGGAATCCGTCCTTGGTGAAGCAGACGCCGTTCGGCAAGGTGAACTGCACCGAGGGCGCGAAGATCTTCACCTCGTCGGCCACGCGGTCCTTGTTGCGGTCGGTGATCGCCCACACCTTGCTCTTGCGCGTGCCGGCGAAGACCATGCCGGTCGATGGTCCGATCGCCATGTGGCGCGCATCGGGAACGACGGCATAGAGGCCGATCTTGAATCCGGCCGGCAGCTTGATGCGTTCGAGATTCTTCTTCAGGCCATCGGCATAGTCGCCGGTCTGCGGAATCGTTTCCATGTCCATGGAGGCGCCCGTCGTCTTGAACTGCCCGAGCTTCTCCATGTTGTCCTGCGCCGGGGCCGGCGTCGCCATCGCCGCCAGTCCCAGCGCAAATGCGGAAACCATCAGGCTTCTTTGCAGCATGTTCTCCTCCCCATGTGTCGTGCGGTCGCGCAAAACGAGCGCACGCGATATTATCGGCAGAAATCAGCGCGCGCGCCAGTAGCGGCGCTTGACCAATCTGCCGATTGGTGCGGTCGCCCGCCGCGCCCTCGATCAGGTCGCCCGAGGCGCGGGTGACATCGGTGTGGGGCGGTCGTGAAGACGCGCCCGCCTTTTTCAGTAAATAATCGTGGTTATCGTGACAAATATTCGTGGTAAATGAAGCTTATTTAACTTTTTATTATTCTTCATTTATAAAAATAGAACATTGTCCGGCGATCGCCGCGGATTTGCGGGGTGCGTCGGCGTCAGAAGAATGACGAGGCGCGGATGTTTTCCTCTCTTATGCGTTCCATTGTCGGCGCGGCGCTTCTGGGCGTCGTGCTGTCCGCAGCCATTCCGGCGGCGGCCGATGAACTCGCGGCTATCGACCCGCAGGCGCGGGTCGGAACGGCCGGCTGGCGGGTCGACGGCGTCAGCGGCGAGGCGACGCTGCGCCGCGGCACGGCGCCGGCCGCGCGCCTCGCCGTCGGCCAGGTCGTCTCCATCGGCAGCGAGATCCGCACGGGTGCCGGCGCTGTCGTCTTCCTGTCGCGCAACGGCGACCGCCTGATCATCCAGCCGGGCTCGCAGGTACGCATCGCCGAGCCGGAGCCGGGCGGCCTCCTCGACCGCTTCATGCAGTCGCTCGGCAGCGTCTTCTATGACGTCGAGCCGCGCAAGAACCGCTCCTTCGGCGTGACCGCCCCCTATGTCGCCGCGGTCGTCAAGGGGACCAGGTTCCTGGTGACCGTCGAGCCGCAGATGAACAGCGTGCGCGTCGACGAAGGGCGCGTGCTCGTGACGTCGGAGGACGGCGCCGCCTCCGTCCTCGTCGACGGCGGCCAGATCGCGATCGTCGAGCCGACCTATCACGGCATCCGCGTGGACGAGAGCGGCATTCCGCTGACGGATACCGCCGGGCTGATGCAGTCGCCCGCCGGCGGAGCCGGCATCGGCGGCGAGGGCGCCACGGGCGCCGTTGGATCGGCGGTTGCGGGAGTCGGCAACGCCGTCACGCAAACCAGCAGCGCCGTCGGCAGCGCCATCGGCAAGGTCTCCGGCGGTCTCGGCGAGACGGTCGGCGGGGTGAGCGGGGCCCTGGGCGACGCCGTCGGAGGCGTGGGCGGAGCCGTGGGCAACGCGGTCGGTGGCCTTGGCGGTGCGGTCGGCAATGCCGTCGGCGGAGCGGCCGGCAGCGCCGTCGGCGGAGCGGCGGGTGCCGTGGGCGGCGCCGTGGGCGGGCTCAGCGATGGCGTCGGCGACGCTGTGGGCGGGCTCGGTGGCGCCGTGGGCAGCACGGTCGGCGGACTCGGTGGTGCGGTCGGCGGCGTCGTCGGCGGCCTCGGCGGCGCGGTCGGCGGCCTGCTCGGCGGCAAGAAATGACCGGCCGGCCGTTGCGGATGGCCAATCTGATTCACATCGGGTCGCGAGGCGCGCGCTGACATGCTGACCAGGGTCTTTCGCGCCGGCTGGCGAGCGGTTCTACGCGTCTGCGCCTCGCCGCCGGCGATCGCGCTGGGAGCGGCGCTGGCGCTGACGGGGTTGGGCGTGATCCCGCAGATCGAGCATCGGTTGATGGATCTCCGCTTCGGCCTGACCCAGCGGCCGGCGTCCGGCGACCTAGTCGTGGTCGAGATCGACAGCGCCAGCCTCGCCGACATCGGCGTCTGGCCCTGGCCGCGCAACCTGCACGCGGCGCTGATCGATCGGTTGACCGCCGCCGGCGTGCGCGGCATCGCCCTCGATATCGATTTCAGCTCGGCCTCGACTTCGGCGGGAGACACCGCCCTGGCCGACGCCCTGACGCGTGCCGGGCACCGCGTCGTCCTGCCCATCTTCAAGCAGCATGCGTCGCTCGGACGGGCCGAGGGCGAGGTTCGCTACACCGGCCCGTTGCCCGCCTTCGGCGCCCATGCGTCCCTGGCTTCCGTCAACCTGCAGCCGGGGGAAGACGGGCTCATCCGGCTCTATGCGCTGGCCGAGCCGTGGAACGACAATCTCGTTCCGTCCATGGGCGCCCTCTTCGCCGCGGCGGAGCGTCCGCCGGCCGACGTGTTCTATCTCGACTATGGCATCGATCCGCAGAGCCTGCCGCGGATCTCGTTCGCGGACCTGCTGGGGGGCCGCGTCGATGCCGCGCGGCTGAAGGACAAGCTGGTGATCGTCGGCGCCACCGCCGTCGAGCTCGGCGACCTCGCCTCGGTCCCGGTCCATCGCGTCCTGCCCGGCGCGGTCGTCCAGGCGCTCGGCTACGAGTCGATCCTCCAGGGCCGCATGCTCCTGCGCAGCGGGCCGCTGATCACCTGGAGCGTTGCTCTGCTGCTGGCCGCCCTCTGCGGCGCCCGGTTCGCCCGCTGGCCGTGGCGACACGGCCTGGCCGCCGTCTGCGGCGGCAGCGTCCTGCTGGTCGGCGGCAGCATCGCGCTGCAGGCCGCGGCGCCCGTGAGCCTGGACGTCGTCGTCTGGATCACCGTGCTCTGCATATCGTTCCTGGCCGCGCTCATGCGCGGCACCGACACGCTGGCGGCGCGCATCTATCGCAAGGGCATGGCGCTCCTGCACCGCACGGCGATGATGCGCGCCGTGCTGGACGACAGCTTCGACGGCATCATCATCGCCGATCACACCGGTCGCATCGAGCATGCCAACGAGACGGCCGCGCGCATGCTCGGCGAATCCGTCGACGCGCTTCTCGGCCGCCCAGCCGCATCGCTGTTCGGAAGCGAAGCCGCGGATCGGACGGCGACGGGTCAGCCGGTCGCCGAGACATTGGCGCGCCGCGACGGGTCTGAGGTGCCGGTCGAGCTGGTCGTCAGCCGCTCGGAGCTTCGCGGCGGCCGGCACCGGTTCGAGCGCCGGCACGAGCCGCGCGCCATCGTCATCTGGACGTTCCGCGACGTCACCGATCGCCGTCGCGCCGAGGCGGCGCAGAAGGCCGCCCTGCAGGAGGCCATCGCCGCCAGCCGCACCAAGAGCGAGTTCATCGCCAACATGGGGCACGAGCTGCGCACGCCGCTCAACGCCATCATCGGCTTCTCCGAGATGCTCAAGGAGCAGATGCTCGGGCCGATCGGTGTCCCGGCCTACCTGTCCTATGCCGCCGATATCCATGCCTCCGGCACCCGCCTGCGCGACTCGCTGAACGGCATCCTCGACATCGCCCGCATCGAGGGCGGCCGCTACGAGCTCGACGAGGAGCCGATCGCGCTCGGCGAAGCGGTCGAAGCCGCCGTCGGCAGCGTCGCCGAGGCGGCGCAGCAGAAGGGCGCGACCATCGAGTGCCGGCTCGATGGCGGCTTGCCGCCCGTGCGCGCCGATGCCCGCGCGGTCCACCAAGTGCTCGTCAACCTGCTGTCGAACGCGGTGAAGTTCTCCGGCGAGGAGAGCCGTATCGCGGTCAGCGGCGGCCTCGATGCGTCGGGCGACTGCCTGCTGGCGATCGCCGACAACGGCATCGGCATGTCGGAGGATCAGCTGGGCAAGGTGGTGAAGCCGTTCCAGCAGGCCGACGGTTCGCTGGCGCGCAAGTACGAGGGCGTCGGCCTTGGCCTGTCGTTGGCCTCCGGCCTGATGCAGCTGCATGACGGCTCGCTCGCCATCGCCAGCGCGCCCAACGCCGGCACTACCGTCACCCTCCGCTTTCCGGCCGCGCGCGTCCTGGCGGCCTGAGGCGGCGATATGGAGTAATATGCGGGGGTGGACCGCCTATGCAGCGTATCGCATCGTCCGCATAGCCTTACATAGCATCGTAACTACAGGAACGTGCGCTCACCTTATTTCTTTCTTGCAGAAACAACATGAAATTTGCCCTTGACGAGACGTCGAGCAAATTTTGCTGCGGCGTTTGCGTCCATTACCCGTGCGAACTCAACGCCGCAGTGTGACGGAGAGCCGAACGGATTGTCTTTTATTGCAACCGGCCGGTGTTTGTACGCTTCCTCTGCGGTCTTGGATCGGCCGAGGAATTCCCAACGGGACAGGCTTTTGTTATAGTTCAACTGAACACCTGCCTTTCTAGCGGCCTCGCTATACACGTGTACCTTGTGAACGCAGAGCGCAGCCTTGCCATCCGCAGGTTGTGTCCGCCACCGATGGTATGCTGCAATCTGATCTATCGACTCGACTTCAAGTGAGTTCACTGAGAGATGATGCGTGGAAGCGTCGGCACTGGGAAGATCTATGAATGCTGCTGCTGCAGGTCTGTTTCCCTTTAGCCTATTGATCTCATCGATATACCGAGCAAGCTCCTGTCGCTCAGCAAACGTTGGTACTATCACCGCGAACTCCACTGCAATGGCTTCGCAGGGTGACCCTTGAGCAATGCCGCTACGGTAGTCGCAGGTTCGGCTCCCTCCAAAATACTGTTGGTTCCGAAAAGCCCAAAGATTGCTTTCGGCTCGACAAAAGTCACATCGAGACGTTGGCGGTCAGACTTGTACCATTCCGCTTGAAGGGAGCCGTCGGGCGTCAGGGCAAGCTCTGGTTCAACAGCATCTTCCCGGACGGTTGACCAGAACTTGATAAACAGCTTCAGTGATTCATGACGGAGAGGCTTCGAGGTTGGTCCACGCCATCCGGCCGGCTGCATAGCAATTCTGGTCAAACGATCGAACAATCTTCGCGTAATGCCGGCTTCAAGGAGGTCAGACCAACTCAGCAACATTGTCTGAGGTAGGGACGTCGTGGATGATTGAACCCCTTCGTCGCCAAATTTTGTCACAGCCGATTCCGCGCCGGAGTCCTTCTTGACTCGCGGCATCACGGTGCGCTCTTCGCCTACGAGCGTATCCCAGAGAAGATCAGTAATATTTGTTGTCGAGTCCATGATCACGGCTTCTTCTTCTTAAATTGCTTCATTACGTCTTCTGTCATCAAATCTCTAAAGAAGGGACTCGTGATACCGTGCGCTGACTCAAGCCAGCCATCTATCTCTTTCAGAAACCGCTTGTCAGTCTTTAACTTTGGGACGCCGTTGTTAACAGATCTAACCTTGGTCTCCATCCGGACGATCCTTTCTGAGCCGCTGCGTATTGCTGATCCGAGATCAAGAGTGAACGATGACTCGTTGCACCCGGCGACCTCGCGGCTGACTACAATCCTCCCTTGTGGGTCACCACTGAAAATGTTCATGTCGCACAGGAACGGCGGCAGTTGGAGGCGAATAGAAGTTCCGCGCTCAAGGAAGTGGAGTACCGATGCACTACCCAGCAGCGATGCGTCAAACACGTCAATATACCGCAGTTCGAGATAATTAGGGGAGAGCTCGTACCCTTCGACCTTCGGATAGGACGTAAGCAAAACCTCCAATCCTCGCATCGTTTGAGCTTTGAATGCGAACCATTCGTATAGCGGTCCATCGTTGGACGCGAAAATTCCTGGACCGATCTGCATGAGGGGGAACGGAAGGTCTACCTTCTTGTAAAAGCGTCGCGCGATGTTATGTCCAACTATTTGACTTGGCGGTCCAAGATCTTTGGTCACGCCGAAGCCGCCCTTCTTCATTCCGACAGTAAAGCGCTGGATCAACGGAAACAGCCCGGGGTCTGCATTGAGCAGCGGTGGCTGCCCAGGGTAGCTCTGCAACGCCCAGCGAAGCTCGAAGATAACTTCCGTCAGGGGGGCGCTGGGTAGCCGGGCGGTTCGATTGATTCGGGGCATACGTTCGAATTAGGAATAGCTAACAGCTCATTCGTGTAGGCATTTCGGAGATTTCCAACCTCCGTTTCAAAAAGACGCGATAGACGATAGCGCGATTTGCCGTGCTCACGCACCCCTCATTTGGGAGGAGGCATCCGTTCACTCGCGTTGCTCCGCCGACAATAGTTGTCGATGACGACTGATTTCGGAAGGGCCCCCGGCTATCGCGAAATTCGACCGGTGGTGGGTGTTGGGGGCCTTGGAAGGGTTGTCTAGGAAACATCTGGTGTGTGAATGTTGCTATTTCAATGCGTTATGATGGGCTGATGGAAGAAGGCGGACCCCATGTCGTCGCGTCTACGAGTGCGCCTTCACCCCTTCAGCCAGTCCTTGAAGCGATACCAGCGATAGGCCGCTTCGACGGCGGCGAGGCCGAGAGGGCCGCCGGTCCAGGCCAGGCCGAAGGGCGCGAACGCGCGGTAGCGCTGGTCGCCCTCGGCGATCGCCGCGGCCACCAGCTCTCCTGCCATGGTCGTCGTGCCCATGCCGTGGCCGGTAGTAGTCGAAGTCGAAGCGGGAATCGATGACGCAGTGATCGCCGCGCATCGCCTCCCGCAGGCGGTCGCCGAGCGGCTCCGTCGCCATCGCCCAGGTGGCGACCGGGCGGATCGCGCCGGCGAGCTTCGGATGCAGCCCGTCGATATAGCCGCCACAGGCCATGACCAGGTCGCGGGCCTTCACCTGTCCCTGCGGGGTGCGGACGATCTTCTCGGGCCGGTCGAGACGCAGCGCCGTCGCCGGCGACGTCTCGAAGATCCGCCCGCCCTGCGCCTCGATCGCGCGGGCGATGCCCAGCGCGTAGTTCAGGGGATGGAAATGAAACGTGTGGGGATAGAACAGCGCGTCGTGATAGCGCCGGGTCACCAGCACCTCGCGCACCCGTTCGCGCGGCCAGAACTCGATCTCGAGGCCGAGCGACTCCCGCATTCGGTCGCGCAGGCGGCGCGCCTCCTCCGCATCGTCGGTCCACCAGGCGCGCAGCATGCCCGAGGCAACCGGCGCGCAGGCGATGCCGTGGCGCTCGATCCGGCGGCGGATGAGGTTGACCGCGTCCATGGTCAGCGCATAGAGGGCGCGCGCCTGCGCCAGCCCGACCCGCTTGATCACGCGGTCGAGATCGGCGGCATATCCCGGCCCGACGAAGCCGCCGTTGCGGCCGGAGGCGCCCCAGCCGACGCGCCGTGCTTCCAGCACGGCCACGCTCTTGCCGCGTTCGGCGAGGCCGAGCGCCGTGGAGAGGCCCGCCAGCCCGCCGCCGACGACGCATGCATCCGCCTCGACCTGCCCCGCAAGCGAAGGCCGCGGCGGCGCCGGATTGGCCGTGCGCGCGTAGTAGCTGTCGATATGGCCGCTCACGCCAGCTTGACGATCAGCTTGCCGAAGTTCTCGCCCTTGAACAGGCCGACGAAGGCGCGCGGCGCGTTCTCGATGCCCTCGACGAGGGTCTCGCGATATTTGAGGCTGCCGTCCTCCACCAGATCGGCGAGCTGCTGCAGCGCCTCCGGCCAGAGCTCCGGCGTGTCCGAGCAGATGAAGCCCTGCAACTTGATGCGCTTGAACAGGAACTGCCGCAGGTCCGGGATGCCTTGGGGACCGGTGGCGTTGTAGTCGGCGATCAGGCCGCAGAGCGGGATTCGCGCGAACGGATTGAGGCGGGGGATGACGGCCTGCAGCACCTCGCCGCCGACATTCTCGAAATAGACGTCGGTGCCGTCGGGCGTGGCCGCCTCCAGGTCCGCCGCCAAGCGGCCGGCCTTGTAGTCGATGCAGGCGTCGAAGCCCAGCTCCTTCACGACGTAGTCGCACTTCGCCCGGCCGCCGGCGATGCCGACCGCACGGCAGCCCTGGCGCTTGGCGAGCTGCCCGACGACGCTGCCGACGGCGCCCGAGGCGGCCGCGACGACGACCGTCTCCTTCGCCTTCGGCTGGCCGAGCTTCAGCAGCCCGATCCAGGCGGTGACGCCGGGCATGCCGACCGTGCCGAGATAGAGCGAGAGCGGGAAGCTGCGGCGCGCGAGCTTCTGCAGCCCCTTGCCGTCGCCGACGCCATATTGCTGCCAGCCGGAATATCCCAGAACGATGTCACCGGGCTTGAACGCCGGATTACGCGACTCCACGACCTCGCCGACGGTGCCGCCGACCATGACCGCGCCGAGCGCGACATTGGCCGCATAGGACTTCGCGTCGTTCATGCGGCCGCGCATGTAGGGATCGAGCGACAGGAACAGGTTCTTCACCAGCACCTCGCCCTCGCGCGGCGCCGGCACCGGCTGCTCGACGATGCGGAAATCGCTCTCCGTCACCCACCCCCGCGGGCGGCTGGCCAGCAGCACCTGCACATTCTTGGTCATGGCCTCAACCCTCCTTCTCCGGCGTCAGCCGCGGCTCAATCGACGGCGGCCGAGATGGCCCGACCGGCGGCGGTCGGAGTGATCGTCTCATCGCCGCGCGGATCGAGCTCCGGCGCGCCGTAGGTGCCCTGGGTGATCGGCACCGGCACGAAGTTGCTCTGCTCCTTCGCCGACAGCGCGCGCCGCGCGATCATGCGATAGGCGATGAAGCCGGCCAGCAGGACATGGCAGGCCGAGACGAAGTAGAACAGCCCGTTGGCGCCGAACAGTCGCATGGCCGGCGCGGCGACGACCGGCCCGACCGAGGCGCCGATGCCCCAGGCGAACAGCAGGCCCGCGCTGGCGGCGACGAAGTCCTGCTTGGAGACGTAGTCGTTGGTCTGGCCGACGCCGAGGCCGTAGAGCGGCGAGATCATGCCGGTGAGCAGCGTGGTCAGGCTGACGAACCAGAGAAAGTTCCCCGGCGTCAGATTGACGATGAAGCCGGAGAGCACGATGGCGACGATCGTCGTGGCGAGCATCAGCGGCCGACGTCCGAAGCGGTCGGCGAGCCAGCCGACCGGATACTGGATGAACAGCGGCCCGACCAGCGAGACGCTGAGCAGGACCGAGATCTGCGCCTCGCTGTAGTCGAGCTGGAGCGCATAGAGCGGCAGCAGCACGAACAGGCCGGTGTTGATGAACCCGGAGGCGAAGCAGGCGAGCACGCCGAGCGGCGAGATCGTATAGAGCCGGAGGATGCCGAAATGCGCGCGATGGCCGATGTCGGGGTTGCCGACCTTGGTGAGGGCGAGCGGCATGATGGCCGAGGCCATGACCACGGTGATCAGGCAGAACAGCACGGTTCCGTTGGGATCGGGGATGTTGAGGCCCAGCGGGCCGAAGCCGCTCATCCCCCAGGCGACCATCATGTAGAGCGCGAAGATGCGGCCGCGCGTCTCGCTCGTCGCCTTGTCGTTGAGCCAGCTCTCGACGATCGTGAACACGCCGGCCATGGCGTATCCCGTGATCGCCCGCAGCACCACCCAGGCCAGCGGATGCGGCAGCACGACATGCAGCAGGGTCGCGTTGGCCGCCAGCACGGCGAACACGCTGAACGCCCGGATATGGCCGGCGCGGTCGATGATGGGGAAGCAGGTGAGCGTTCCCGCGACGAAGCCGGCATAGTAGGCGGCGCCGACGACGCTGATGACCTCGGTGCCGACCTGCTGCTCCTTGAGTTGGAGGCTGACCACCGGCCACAGCGCGCCGAGCGCGACCTCGAACAGCGCCACGCCCAGCAGCACCTGGGCGACCAGGCGCACCGCCTGCAGCATGGGTCCTCCACCGACGCGTTTTCCCCGCCGCAGCTAAGCCGGGATTGCGGACGTTGGCAACGGCGCGGCGTCGCATCGGAGGTTGGCGTAATTGCTGATGGGAGGCGTGCGGCACTTCCCATCCGAACCTTCCCACGGGACGACGCCTACGACGCCGATCCGCTCGGCGGCTGCGGCCTCCCCGCCGTCAGCGCCTGCTCGACGAGCGTCGTCAGCTGATTGATCGTGAACGGCTTGCCGATCGTCCGGGTCGCCCCGAGCAGGCGCGCCATATGCAGATAGTCCACGTCGGCGCGCTCGCCGAGACGACCGGCGCTGGGCGAGCCGCCCGTCATGATGACGATCGGGACGTCGGCGTTCGTGCGCCGCACCTCCCGGAGCGTGCCGATGCCGTCCTTGTTCGGCATGAAGATATCGCAGAGGACGAGGTCGAACGGCCGCTTCCGCAGCTGGCGAAGCCCGTCGTCGCCGTCGCCGGCGACCGCCACCTCGTGGCCGCGGGATTCGAGCATGGCCTTGACGGTGCTGCGCACCATCTCGTCGTCGTCGATCACGAGAATGCGGGGCATGGGGCGATCTGCGAACTTCAGCTGTCGATGCTGTGGCAACCGAGCGACGGCAGCATACGTTGCGATCCGCTCATGGCAACCGTTCGCCGCGCCGACCGGGATGTCAATCCGGCGCGTCCAGCGCGTCCGTACCTTGGAGGCTAGTTCTCGCCGCCGATAGGGCTTGGCCAGGAAATGCGCGCCGGACGGAAGGGAGGAATCCGCGCCGGACCCGGAGGTGAACAGCACCCTGAGCCTCGGCCACTGCCGTCGCGCCGCCGTGGCCAGTTGTCCCCCGGTCATGTCGCCGGGCATCATCAGGTCGGCCAGCAGGAGGTCGATCGGTGCACCGCTGCCGAGGATGTGCTGCGCCTGCGGTCCGTTGGCGGCCTCGATGACGCGATAGCCGAGTTCATCGAGCTGCGACGAGACGAGGTGCCGCACCTCGGCGTCATCCTCGACGAGGAGAATGGTCTCGCCGCCGTGACGCGCTGCACGACGGCCCGCGGCAGGTACAGGCGGATGGCCGTCCCGTGACCGGGCGCACTGTAGATCGCGAGGCGGCCGCCCGACTGCCGGGCAAACCCATAGATCATGCTGAGCCCGAGACCGGAGCCCTGGCCAACTTCCTTGGTCGTGAAGAACGGCTCGGTGGCGTTTTCCAGGACATGAGGCGGCATCCCGGTCCCGGTATCGGTCAGGTCGAGCATGACGTAGTCGCCGGCGGTCGCGCCACTGTCGTCACCGGCCGCGTCGAGATGCACATTGTCGGTCGCGATCGTCAGCCGTCCGCCGGCGGGCATGGCATCGCGCGCGTTGCTTGCCAGCTGAAGCAGCGCGGCCTCGACCTGACTCCGGTCGGCCGAGGCCGGCCACAATTCCGGCCGCAGCTTGAGCTCGAGGTCGATGGCCTCGCCCAGCATCGGCCGCAACCGATCTTCCATGCCTGTCGTCAGCCGGTTGAGGTCGAGCGTTTCGGGTATCAGCGTTTGTCGGCCGGCGAAGGCGACCAACCGGTGGACCAGCGCGGCGGTGCGTTGCGCGGCGCGCAGGGCGGTCTCGACCGGCCGCCGGGCCTCGCCCTCGAGCCGCTCCAAGGCCAAGTCCAGATTGCCGATGACGACGGTGAGAAGATTGTTGAAGTCGTGGGCGAGGCCGCCCACCAAACGGCCGACCATGGGATGCGTCTGTAGCGGGGGCACTCGCTCCTTCAGCGACGACGGCGCGCGACTGCGGCGGAGACAACGGAGGAGGTAGAGCGCAGCGGCGAGGCTTCCTACGGCTTGGGTGGCCAGGAGGAGCAGCGCCTTTCCGATGAACCGGCCGTCGGCGCCGTCGAGGCTCGCGCCGCGATAGAGCTGCAACCCCAGGAGCGGCAACGCAGCGAGAACGCCGGCAAGAACCGCCCCGAGAAGGAGGCGAGACTCGACGCCCCGGCGAACGAATTCGGCGGACCCCCGGGGTGCGTCGTCCCCGACTCTCGACATCCCGATCCCTCGCCCTGGTTCGGCAACCGCAGAGGCAATGGCAGGCGCATGCCTCCACACTTGGCTTGGTCTCGACGAGTGCGGGCTCGAAGAGTCTAAGACCTGTAGTTTCCTATGTATAGCGCCAATGGTTTCCTATGTATAGCAGCACCGGCGGGGTTCCGGACCAGGCATGAACGCCGCTCAGTGCAGGCTCGGGCGCTTGAGGAAGCGGCTGCGGTCGGCCGACAGCAGGCGTTGCTCGACCGTGCGGCCATCGCGATAGATGGTCAGCGGCACCTCCACCCCGGCCTGGCCGAGCGACCAGACCCGGCGGTAGAGATCGGCAAGGCCGTGCACCGCCGTCCCGGCCACGGCCAGCAGCACGTCGCCCGGCCTGAGCTTTGCCGCCTTCGCCGGTCCCTGGCCGACCAGGCCGGCGACGACGACCCGGTCCTCGATCTCCGTCGCGTAGAGGCCGAGCCACGGCCGCGGCGGCCGATTCGGCCGGCCGAGGGTCAACAGGTCGCCGAGGACGGGCTTCAGCAGGTCGATGGGCACGATCATGTTGAGGTCCTCGCGGCGCCCACCCTGGGTTTCACGCTGCAGCTGCAGCGAGCCGATGCCCAGCAGCTCGCCGGCCGGTCCGATCAGCGCGCTGCCGCCCCACATCGGGTGCGACGGCACGGTGAAGATCGCCTCCTCCAGAAGATATTCCCAGTAGCCGGCGAACTCCTGCTTGACCGCGATATGCGCGGCCACCGAGTGCTGCCGTCCGCCGGCACCGCCGACGACCACGCGCGCGCCGACCTCGGCGGCGGCAGAATCGCCGAAGGCCAGCGCGGGGAGGTCGAGCCGGGCCAGTGGCTGCACCAGGCCGAAGCCCGTCTCCTGATCGTAGGCGAGCACATGGCCAGGGGCGCCGCCCCCGTCGCCGAGGCTGAGCCATACCGAATCCGCCTCGACAATCAGGTAGCCGATGGTGAGGACGATGCCGTCCTTGTCGATGACGACGCCGTTGCCGGCGCGCTCGGTGCCCAGCGATTCGGCCGTGAAAGCGTCCTCGGGAACGGTCGCCCGCACGCCCACCACCGAGGCCAGCGCCCGATCCAGGTCGAACCCGTAGTCCTCCGGCTTCGGCTGCACGGTGGTCGTCCAATCGGTCGCTGACGGCATTTCCGGGAACTCCTCCGTTCGCTCGTGTCCGCTAGCATGAGCCCGCCGCGGGCCGGTGCCGCAATAAGAACATAGTCCTGCGGCGGGGTCGCCGTCAGGTCAGGGTGCGGAACAGCCGCAGGATCCACGACGCTTGGTAGATCAGGCTGACGATGACGAAGGCCCCATGCAGCGTTCTGCTGGCCACGAACATGGCCGCCACGCACAGGGCCACGGCGACCGGCGTGCGCACGGCATATTCCAGGCCGTACCGTTCGAAGTGGGGATAGCCCTTCAGCAGCGTGTCCGCGAGATCGAACAGGAAGGTGAGGGCGAGCAGGCCGAAGAACCACTTCCGCCGGGAGATGAAATAGTCCTCGTAGCCGTCGTACTCGTCGATGTCGTCGGGATAGAGCAGGGCGCAAAGGAAGTAGAGCAGGACCGTATAGACGATCAGGAAGAGATAGGCCTCGTAGGTCCAGACGGCGATGCCGTAAAGCCAGAACTCCCACCACCAAAAGTGGGTCAGGGAGATCAGCATGAACAGGACCCAGCCCAGATGCACCCAGGATGCACGCCGGCGCTGCGGATGCTGCACGAAGCGCGCCGTGCCCGTGAGCAGCCGGGTGACGCCGAGCCCGAGCACGATCCCCATGACGATGCGGATATGCGGGAAGATCTGCGCCGCCGCGGCATCCGGCTGCATGACGAGGAGTCCGCCGACCATCGCGTCCATGAGAAGACCCGTGTTCCCCCTGCGGTGATACGCCCACCCGCCCGACGCGACAAGCGGCCTCCCCGCCGCGTTGAAACAATCGAAACACCGATGGACACACGCGCGACATGGAGGCGCCGTATCTCCTGCACGCGACACTGGAGGGGAGCGCCGCCATGCACGACCAGGACCGTTCATCGCCGGCCAAGTCGCGGCGCCCGCTCAGCGCGGCCCAGGAGCGCCTCTTCTTTGCCGCCGTCTTCGTCCTCGGGATCTGCCTCCAGCTCACCGCCGTTCTGCTGCAGGCCGGCGCCGCCAGCTGACCGCCGGTCCGCCGACTCTCGAATCCTGCTAGTCTGCGGGCCGACGCCTCGTTCGGGGGGCGCAGCTTTGGAGGCTTGGAATGACCGATGGCGCGCAAGCCGGGCCGCTGACCGGCGGCTGCCAATGCGGCGCCGTCCGCTACGAGATCGCCGACCAGCCGCGGGCCGTCTATGTCTGCCATTGCCGTGAATGCCGGCGGCAGTCGGCCTCCGCTTTCGGCATCTCGGTCGAGGTCCGGCGCGCGGCGCTCCGCGTGACGCGCGGCACGCCGAAATCCTGGTCGCGCCCGACCGACAGCGGCCGCACGCTGCACTGTTTGTTCTGCCCGGACTGCGGCGCGCGGCTCTGGCACCAAGCCGTGGGCGCGCCGGAGACGATCACGGTCAAGGGCGGCTCCCTCGACGAACCTCCCGATCTCAGCGCCGCCATCCATATCTGGACCTCGCGCAAGCTGCCGGGCGTCGTCATCCCCGACGGCGCGCGGCAATACGCCGAGGAGCCGGACTAGCGGCGGCCCGCATCGAGGCACAGTCGGAGAGGGGTGTGGCCCCGGCAGGGCGCCCGGCAATGATCGTAGCCACTCGCGGCCCGCGGGCGATCTGCCGGAAACATGACGAAACCAAAGTTCATTTCGATCGATCTCTCGAATCGGTTCTCCTGGCCGCGTGTCCGCCGTCGCCGCATGGATTGCCGATCCGGCGCTCTTGCTCGCCATGGCGGCCGTTGGGCTTGCCGGCATCGTCCGCGGCTTCAGCGGCTTCGGCTCGGCCATGATCATGATCCCGAGCCTCAGCGCGATCTACGCACCGGTGACGGCCATCCCTGTCGGCCTGCTGCTCGAGATCGTCCTGACCGTCCCCTTCATCGGAACCTGTGCGCGTCTGGTCGATTGGCGCCGACTGGCTCTGCTCGCGCTCGCCGCGACTCTCGCCGTGCCCTTGGGCGCTCTGGCACTCATCGCCATTCCTGCCACCATCTTGCGGTGGGGCATCTCCCTGATTGTGCTGATGTCTGTCGCTGCGCTGGCGTTCGGGTGGCGATATCGCGGCCCGCCGGCATCCGGCGCCACAGCGGCAGCGGGCCTGCTGTCCGGCCTTCTCAACGGCAGCGTCGGCATGGCCGGTCCGCCGGTGGTGTTCTTCCTCCTGGCCGGACCGGACACGGCGAGTCAGGTGCGCGCCACCTGCATCGTTTATTTCGGCGTGATCGACGCGGTCACGGTCCTCGTCCTGGCTGTTCGCGGCCTCGTCGGGCCGAACGTCCTGCTCCTCGCGGCGCTACTAGCCCCCAGTTACCTCGTCGCCGCGTGGATCGGCGCTAGACTCTTCCAGCGGACCGGGGAGGAGCGATATCGGCGGATAGCCCTGGCCATCCTCTCGCTCGTGGCGATCGGCAGCTTGGCTGCATGACCAATCCGGTTTCGAGCTACTCCACCAGCGCGCTCTGCCCACGTTTGTAGAGGCCGTTGGCGATGATGAGGCGCTGGATCTCGCTCGTCCCCTCCCAGATGCGATCGACCCGCAGTTCGCGGAAGAAGCGCTCGGCCACGTTCTCGCGCATATAGCCGCGGCCGCCGAAGATCTGCACGGCCCGATCGGCGACGCGATTGGCCATCTCCGAGGCATAGAGCTTGGCCATCGCGCATTGCGCATGCAGCACCTTCACGTCCTCGTTCGCGTCGATCGCCTCCGCCGTGCGGTAGGTGATGAGGCGCGCGGCCCACAGCTCGGTCAGGCTGTCGGCCAGCATGAACTGGACGGCCTGGAAGTCGGCGATCGGCTGGCCGAACTGGCGCCGCTCCTTGGCGAAGGCCGTCGCCTCGTCGATGAGGCGCGCCGCCGCGCCGCAGCAGCGCGCGGCGATGCCCAGCCGCTCGTAGCGGAACCAGCTGTAGGTGAAGCCCATGCCGTCGCCTTCCGCGCCGATCCGGTTGGCGGCGGGCACCCGTACGTCCGCGAACCGATAGATCGGGTGATGCGAGGCGTAGCTGTGGCTGTAGGCGGGCGTGCGCACCAGGGTCACGCCGGGCGTGTCCATGTCGACGAAGAACAGGCCGTGCTTGCCTTCATGCGGCCCGTCCGCGAGCTTGGCCTGGAAGATGAAATGGTCGGCATGGTTGGCGCCGGTCACGTGCCACTTCTCGCCGCTCAGCAGATAGTCGTCGCCGTCGCGACGCGCCGTGGCCCGGATGGCGTCGACGTCGGAGCCCGCATGCTCCTCGGTGATGGCGTAGCATTCGTGCCGGTCGCCGCGGATGTTGGGGCGGACCCAGGTCTCCATCTGATGCGCGTTGTCGGCGCAGGCCTCGAGCATCCAGGGCGGCGTCGAGGAATAGCACCAGCCGAGCGCGTTGGTGACACGGCCGATCTGCTCGGCGATGACGGCCTGCTCCAGCGCGCTCAGCCCCTGGCCGCCATGGGAGCGCGGGATCGCCAGCGCGTGCAGCCCGATCTCCTTCGCCTTGCGGCGCTGCCGCGCGCGCACCTCATCGGGCAGTTCGCCGCCGTTCATCTCGGCCTCGACCTCGAAGGGGATCAGCTCCGCATCGACGAAGCGCCGCACCTTCTCTTGCCAGGCGCGCGCGGCCGCGGGCAGGGGATGCGTCATGGCTCAGCCCATCGCCGCGTTGACGTCGGCCATGCTGCCGGGCTTCGGCGGCGCCGCCAGCCGCGCCACCGGGATCGTGTCGCGGATCAGCGTGTGGAACTGCTGCAGGCACGCCTCCTTCTCCGAGAAGTAGCCGGAGCCGTAGGCGCTGGTGCCGAGGCCGGCCTGGACCGAGGCGATCA
The DNA here is from genome assembly GCA_050180895.1 of Dongiaceae bacterium. Classification (GTDB taxonomy): domain Bacteria; phylum Pseudomonadota; class Alphaproteobacteria; order Dongiales; family Dongiaceae; genus JBGPEQ01. The sequence goes on along the minus strand of JBFXDS010000004.1, from coordinate 95,096 downwards.
GCTCCTCGTCCTCGCGCTGCACCAGCCGGTTGACGCGGTGCACGAGCCGGCGCGCCGCGCGCAGGTTGCGGTCGGCGCCGGGCAGGCCGTAGGCGCGGACGCGCAGCCTCGCCCGTCCGGGCGCCACGGGGATGACATGGAAGAAGTCCATGAACTCCGGATAGACGTCGAAGGCGATGTTGGGCAACAGCGTGTAGTAGCGCCAGCTGTCGGCGAGCTCAGCATCGAGATGCGCCACGGTCGGCCGCAGCCGCTGATAGTGGCGCTCGCTCCAGTTCGCCGACTCCTTGTCGCGCAGATGGCCGACGGCGCGGTTGACGTTGCCCGGCTGCACTTCGACCACATAGCTGTTGCCGAACAGCCGGAACAACCCGGGATGACCCACCGGGACGTGGTAGCCTTCGAGGTAGTTGTCCATCACGTTCTTCCAGTCGACGACGATCTCGACCTCCCAGGAGCGGCCCAGCGGCTGCATCTCCGCCGGGCGGTAGGCCGCGATCTCCCGCGCATAGGGCGCGAGCCGCTCGGCCACGCCGGCGCCGCCCGCGGCGCCGCCGGGGGCGAACCGCACGAAGACGAAGCCGGACCAGATCTCCATCTGCAGCGGCTTCAGCCCGAAGCGGCTCTTGTCGAGGTTCGGGAACCCAGCCTCGCCCGGGATCGCCTTGAGCCGGCCGTCGAGCCCGTAGGTCCAGCCGTGATAGAAGCAGCGCAGCCCCTGCCGGCAGGAGCCGGTCTCGCCGCGCACGACGGCGGCGGCGCGGTGGCGGCAGACATTGTGGAAGGCGCGCAGTTCGCCGTCCTCGCCGCGGACGACGAAGCCGCGCTCGCCCAGCATGTCCAGCGTCGCGAAATCGCCGGGCCGAGGCAGGTCGCTGACGTGGCAGACGACCTGCCAGTTGGCAAGCAGCAGGTGGTGCTTCTCCAACTCGAAGAACTCAGCGCTGCTGTAGGTCCAGCCCGGGAGGGTCTGGGTCGACGCGACCGCATCGTCGGAACTCTCGGGCAGTCGTTGCGGCAGGGCAGTCATCTCACACCTCCATTGGCGCGGTCGCGAAGCGCCGCGGCGCTTCGGATTCGCCGCGTCTCGTTTCGCCTCGGGGACGATCGGTTGCTACGCGGCGCTGGCGACGCGCGGTTGTCGGCCGAACTCGCGCGGGAAGCTCTGCGCCAGATAGGCCCGGCAGGCGCGGATCGCCTCCTTGCGGTCGCAGGATTTGGGATCGAGCAGGATGTTGAGCCACAACCCGTCGATCATCGCGTTGAGCCCGCGCGCGATGGGGGCGGCATCGAGCTCGCGATAGCCGCCGGCGTCGATCACCTGCTGCACCATCTCGCACGTCCGCTCCTGGTAGATCGAGGCCCGGTCCGCGCACAGGCGGAGGAAGTCCTTGCGCCAGCGCGTCTCGCCCCAGAAGGCGTACCACACCGTTACCTGCCTGCGGCCGGCGACGGCGGGGTCGAAGTCCGCCGCCACCATGGCGTCGAGCCGCGCCGCCGGCGACGGCCCGGCCCGCCGCACCGCCGCGTCCGAGAACGCCTCGTAATCCGCGATCATGTGGCGCAGCGTCGCGAGCAGCAGATCCTGCTTGCTGGCGAAGTAGAAGCTGACGATGCCCTGCGACAGCTTGGCCTGCCGCGCCACGTCGGCCAGCGTGGTGCGCGCGAAACCGTAGCGGGCGATCGAATCGATGGTCGCCTCGATCAGCTGCGCGCGCCGCGCATCCTTGATGTCCTTCCGGGCCATGGCCGCTCGTTCTTGCGTCAGATGCCCGCCTTCACCTGGTCGAACAGCCCGACCAGCTTCTCGCGCTGCACCGGCGGGATCACGTCGTAGAAATTGGTCGTCGCCAGCATGCCGTCGAGGTCGGACAGGCCCATCTGCGCGATCAGCTCGGGATCGACCAGGTCGAAGCTCTTCCGGTTGGCGTGGCCGTAGCCGAAGCTCTCGATCAGGTTCTTGCCGGAGTCCGGATCGAGCATCGCATTGAGGAAGTCGTAGGCCTGATCCTCGGAACCCTCGCCGTTCTTGCCCAACGCCAGTCCGCAGACCCAGGTGAAGAGGCCTTCCTTCGGCTTCATGTACTTCACGGGGACGCCCTGGCTGCTCAGGTTGATCACCGCTTCGTTCCAGGCCCAGCTCGCCACCAGCTCGCCGGCGGCGATCGCCTGCTCGACCTGCGAGCTGTCGGTCCAGTAGAACTTCATGTTGGCCTGGATCTTCTTCCACACCTCGACGATCTGATCGATCTCGACGTCGGTGGCGTTGAACGGGTCCTGGATGCCGAGGATCTTGCCGCCGAGGCCGGTCATGGAATCGACGGAATCGTACATCGACATCTGCCCGCGGTAGCGCTCGTCGATCATCAGGGCGAGCGTCTCCTCCTGCAACTCGACCTTGTCCGTGCGGTAGATGATCGACTCGTTGCCCCAGTCCCAGGGCATGAAATAAGGGACACCCTCGATTTGCAGGCCCTTCAGCCCCTTCAGGCTGGGAAACACGTTGTCCCATTGCTCCAGGCGCGCGGTGTCGAGCGGCTTGATGACGCCGGCGTCCTTCCACCGTCCGACGTCCGCGGTGCAGGGATGCACCACGTCGGCCTGGAAGCCGCCGATCAGCTTCTGCAGCGCCTCTTCGCTCTCGCCGAAGATGCTGAATTCCGGCGAGCCGCCATGCTTGTCGATGAACTTCTGATGGAAGGTGGCGGCGTCGTATTCCGCCCAGGTGAACACGGTCAGGTCGACATCTGCGGCGGCGGCCGGCCGCATCACGGCCGGAAACACCGCCGCGGTGATGCCGACCGAGGCCATCGCCCGCAGCAGCCGGCGGCGCCCCACACGCCCGGCAGCGAATTCGCGCGCGAGTTCATATGCTTTCATATCAGCCTCCCTTGCCGTGTCTCCCGCATTGCGCTCTTTGACAATGCGTGGATAGATAATCCATTGTGATGGTGAGAATAATCCATCGCTTGCTGGTCGGTCAATCAATCAACCACCGGGAGCGGGCGGGCGAGGGGTGACGACCATGGCCTGGGATTTCACGCCGACCGACGAACAGCGCATGCTCGTCGACACCGTCCGCCAGTTCATGCAGCAGGAGATCTTCCCGCATGAGCGCGAGACCGAGCGCCGCGGCGAGGTGCCGCCCGAGCTCGGCAAGCAGATCCAGAAGCGCGCCATCGAGCAGGGGCTCTATGCCGCCGCCATGCCCGTGGAGGTCGGCGGCGGCGGGCTCGATTTCCTCTCGGCCAGCCTGCTCGACCGCGAGCTCGGCAAGTCGACCTGGGGCCTGTCCGGCTGGGTCGGCCGCCCCTCGGAGATCCTCAACGCCTGCGTCGGCGACCAGCGCGACGTCTACCTGATCCCGACCGTGAAGGGCGAGCGCAAGGAGGCATTCGCCCTCACCGAGCCCAACGCCGGCTCCGACGCCATGAACATCCAGACCCGCGCGCGGAAAGACGGTGACGACTACGTCATCGACGGCAGCAAGCATTTCATCTCCTGCGTGCGCCGCCCGGATTTCGTCATCCTGTTCGCCGTCACCGGCGTCGACGAGACGAAGAAGGGCCCGCGCAAGCGCATCACCGCCTTCCTCGTCGACGGCGACGCCAAGGGCTTCGAGCTGCGCCGCGGCCCGCGCCCCGTCAGCCACCGCACCTATCACAACTACCAGCTGAGCTTCAGCGATTGCCGCGTGCCCGCCCGCAACATCCTGGGCGAGGAGGGCAGGGGCTTCGACCAGGCCGGCAAGTGGCTGGCCAACACCCGCATCCTCGTCGCCGCCAACTGCTGCGGCCGCGCCGAGCGCGCGCTCGAGGTCGCGAGCCGGTGGGCCGCCACCCGCCGGCAGTTCGGCCAGGCCATCGGCAAGTTCCAGGGCGTCAGCTTCAAGCTCGCGGACATGGCGACCGAGCTGCGCGCCGCCGATCTCCTGACCATGCAGGTGGCCTGGAAGTACGCCAACGGCACCATGACCAACGGCGATGCCGCCACGGCCAAGCTGTTCGCCTCGGAGATGTGCTGCCGCGTCACCGATCATGCCATCCAGATCCTCGGCGGCATGGGCCTGATGGATGAGCTCCCCCTCGAGATGCTGTGGCGCGACGCCCGCATCGAGCGCGTCTGGGAAGGCACCAGCGAGATCCAGCGCCACATCATCTCCCGCGAGCTGCTGCGGCCGCTGGAGGGATAGCCATCGTCGGGCGGCCTCGTTGACGCCGTCTCGACCCGGTGTCGGCCGGGCCGCCATCCGCCGCCAGCTCGTGCAGCCGCGTGTCGTGCGGCAGCATAGGATCGCCGAAGGCTCCCGCCGGTGCTCGGCAGACAGGGCCGAGCTGCCGGGGCGCCGTTAATCTTCGGGCCGAAGCCGGTATTCCTAGCCGGCCGGGGCGGCCGCGGGGCGGGACCGCCGATATCGATGTATCTCGCAAATTTCTCGCGTCCCCGCTACTGTCGCTGCGGTTCGACCAACCAACAGGGGAGCCAATCGCATGGCCAAAGCAGCGAGGACCAAGCGGTCTGCCAAGCGTGGCAGCAAGCCAAAATCGAAGACGAAGACTCGAGTGAAGAAGGCGAAGACGAAGCGGGCAGCAGCCCGTTCGAAGAAGAAGAGCGTGACCAAGGTCCGCAAGAAGGTTGCCGCCCGGCGGGCGCCGGCGAGGCGGGCGAAGCCGAAGAAGAAGGCAGCGCCCCGCAAGGTTGCGGTGAAGCGCAAGCGGACGGCGCAACCCAGGCCGGCCGCGGTGACAGCGCCGGCCCCGACCCCGGTCGCGCCCGAACCCGCGCCAGCACCGGCACCCGAGCCGATCGTCGGCCTGCCGACCTGGCCGACGGAGTGAGTGCCCGTCCCGGCTGGCAAGAGCGCAACTAGGCACATCGGGACGCGAGGGGAGGGGTGGCGCCGCCGGCCGGACGGCGGCGCCACCGCTGTCATGGGCGGGGCTGGGGCATCGAGGCCGCTTGCTTGACCTGGCGGGCGGTGACACGATCGGAGCGGGTTCCCTCCCCGGATTTCACAGCACGATGCCGCGTCGATTTGCTTGGACCTCCTGGCCGGACGAACGACTCCTGCGGCTGCGGCTCAAGGATCTCGATGTCACCGTCGAAGGCACCTGGCTGGAGGACCGCCTCGGCGACCTCCATGACGAGCTCGGCCGGCGCGGCCTGCGGATCACGCCGCACGCCTGGCTCTCGGACGAATGGTTCAGCCCCGTGGCCACGCCGGGCATCGCCATCCCCTTCTATCTCGCCCATCCCCGCCTGATGCGGCTCGAGCGCAAGATGATGGACGACGTCGAAGGCGGAACGGTGCCGGAATGCATGCGCATCCTCCGCCACGAGGCCGGGCACGTGCTGCAGCATTCCTACCGGCTGCAGCGCCGGCGCCGCTGGCAGCAGCTGTTCGGCCGCTCGTCGACCCGCTACCCGGACCACTATCGCCCGAATCCCGCCAGCAAGAACTATGTCCAGCATCTCCGCCTGTGGTACGCCCAGAGCCATCCGGACGAGGACTTCGCCGAGACCTTCGCGGTCTGGCTCAAGCCGCGCTCCGACTGGCGTCGGCGCTACGCCGGCTGGCCGGCCCTGAAGAAGCTCGACTATGTCGACGAGCTGATGGCCGAGATCGCGACGGAGCGGCCGCTGCTCACCGGCCGGCTGGAGATCGATCCGCTGCGCCGGCTCGGCCGCACGCTCGCCGAGCACTACGAGCGCAAGCGGGCGCTCTATGCCCTCGACCCGCCGACCGTCTACGATCGCGATCTCCGCCGCCTCTTCATCGACGGCCCCGGACATCGCCGGTCGCCGGCCGCCGCCGTGTTCCTGCGGCGCAACCGCGCGAAGATCCGACGCCTTGTCGCCAAGTGGACGCGGGACTACCAGCCGGCGATGGACGCGGTTCTCGCCGATATGATCGCCCGCTGCCGAGACCTGCGGCTGCGCGCGGTCGGTTCGGAGCGGCAGCTGGTCGTCGATTTCGCCGTGCTGCTGATCGCCAGGACCGTCGACTCGCTGTACAATCCCTCGCGCCGTCAGTGGTTCGCCCTATGAAGCGTCTTCGTGTGCTCGTGCTCATGCATCCGGATCTCGTGCCGCCGGATTCGCTCGATGGGCGCAGCGAGAAGGAGATCTTCGAGTGGAAGACCGAATATGACGTCGTCAGCACCCTGCGGGCGGCCGGGCACGACGTGAAGCCGCTGGGCGTGCAGGACGAGCTCAAACCGATCCGATACCAGATCGAGACCTGGAAACCGCACGTCGTCTTCAACCTGCTCGAGCAGTTCCACGGCGAGACCGCCTACGACCAGAACGTCGCCAGTTACCTCGAGCTGATGCGCGTTCCCTACACCGGCTGCAACCCGCGCGGCCTCATGCTCGCCCGCGGCAAGGCGCTCTCGAAGAAGCTCCTGCACTATCACCGCATCCCCGTGCCGGCCTTCGCCGTGTTCCCGATGGGGCGCAAGATCCGCCGGCCGGCCCGCCTCGGCTTCCCGCTCATCGTGAAGAGCATCAGCGAGGACGCGTCGCGCGGCATCGCCCAGGCATCGCTCGTCGATGCCGACGACAAGCTGGCCGAGCGCGTCGCCTTCGTGCATGAGAAGATCGGCACCGACGCCATCGCCGAGCAGTACATCGAGGGCCGCGAGCTCTATGTCGGCGTGCTCGGCAACGAGCGGCTGCGTTGCCTGCCGGTCTGGGAGCTGGAGTTCGGCAGCGACGCGGAGGGCGCCACCCGCATCGCCACCGAGAAGCTCAAGCACGACCCGGAGTATCAGGAGCGCCGCGGCATCGTCGCCGGCCCCGCCAAGAAGCTGGCCCCGGAGCTGCGCGTCCGCATCCAGCGGCTTGCCAAACGCATCTGCCGGACGCTGGAGCTCGACGGCTACGCCCGCGTCGATTTCCGCCTCTCCGCCGACGACACTCCCTACTTCCTCGAGGCCAACCCCAATCCCGAGATCGCCAAGGTCGAGGAATTCGCCGACGCCGCCCGCCACGACGGCCTCGCCTATCCCGCCCTCCTGCACCGCATCCTCGCCCTCGGCATCAGCCGCGCCCGCTCCGCCGGCTACGCGGCCTGACTCGCCGGCCGTCGCCCCGCATTGCGGCGGCTATGGACGCCAGAAGGGTTTCGCCGCCTCGCGCTGCGCCTCCTCCGGCGTCAGCCCGATGTCCGCGATCATGTGCGGGCCGATCGCCAGCCGCCGCCGCAGGTCGCGGCGATAGCGCAGGCGCCGGTCCAGGACTTGGATCGCGGCGCGGAGGCGGATCGGCCCCGACGGCGACGTGGCCGCGACCGCGCGCAGGCGCGGATCGTCGAACATCCGAGGCAAGGCCGGCCGCATCTACGCTTGTCGCCGAATCCCGGCGCCGCCGTCCGCCGACTCCCGCTCGTGGTCGAGGAGCCAGCGCTTGCGCGTCAGTCCGCCGCCATAGCCGCCGAGGCCGCCGTCGGCGCCGATGACGCGATGGCAGGGGATGACGATGGCGAACGGGTTGGCGCCGTTAGCCTGAGCCGCCGCGCGCACGGCCCGCGGCTTGCCGACCGCGCGGGCGATCTCGGCATAGCTGCGGGTCTCGCCCGGCGGGATGGCGCGAAGCGCATCCCATACGGCATTCTGGAACGGCGATCCCAGGCGGGCCAGCTTCGTTTCGAAGCGCGTCAGGCGGTGGGCGAAATAGCCGGCAAGCTCGCTCTCGATCTGCGCGATCGGCCTGGTGCGGCCGGGCAGGATGCCGGCTCCGGTGCGGATGCGCAGCCGCTCGATCTGGCGTTCCAGCCCGCGCCGGTCGACATATTCGAGGAGGTGGAGCGCCTCTTCGTCGCCGATCGCCGTCATCGGGCCGAGCGGCGTATCGAGCCAGGCGGCGAAGAGGGCGCGCGCCACGCCGCTGGCGGGCGGCGCGCCCAGGATCTTCGTAAACGCATCGCGGAAGCCGCTGCCCGACTCGTAGCCGGCCTCGAGCTGGGCGGCGATGACGGGCTCGCCGGCGCGGATGGCCTTCAACGCGGCGCCGAGACGGCGGGCCCGGGCGTAGGCCACGAAGGTCATGCCGAACCGTCTCCGGAACTGGCGGCGCGCGGTCGAGGTATGGACGTCGAGGGTGTCGAAATCCGCATCGCGCCAGCGCTTGTCGGGCGCGCGTTCGACCGCGTCGACGAGCCGGCGCACGACGTCGGAGGTTTCGTCGGGCAGCGACAGGGGTCGGCACCTCCGGCACGGCCGATAGGACGCGAGCAGCGCCTGCTGCGCGTCGCGAAAGAACTCGCAGTTCTCCCGCTTGGGCGGACGCGCCGGGCAGGTCGGCCGGCAGAACACCCCCGTGGTCCGCACGCCGACATAGAAGACGCCCTCGTACTCCGGGTCGCGTGCAGCGAGGGCGGCGTAGAAGGTTTCGTCGTCCGGCATGGTCGCGGCACTCCTCTCACGGCCGTAGTCTAGAGCGGCGCCGGCAGCCGTCCGCCGAAATTCGCGCATCGATGTTATTTCCTCCCCGCCCGGCGAGGCGCGGCGGAACCTCCGACGCGCCATCGGCGTTTCTCGACCGTCGTCCCTGATCGACGCGGGAATCGCATGCATCGCCTGTTGCGCGAAAACGGCCTGTCGATCGTGCTGGCGGGGATGTTCGTCCTCGCCTGGGCCGGCCAGGTCGCGGCCGGCTGGTCCGTGTTCAACGACGAGCGGCTCGCGCACGGCCTCGCCCGCATCGGCCTGCTGGCCTATCTCGGCAGCGCGCAGTTCCTGGAGGCAACCGCCGAGAACTGGGAGAGCGAATTCCTGCAGATGGCCGCCTATGTCGTGCTGACGGTCTTCCTCTACCAGCGGGGGTCGGCGGAGTCGAAGGACCCGGACAAGATCGAGGCGGTGGATGCCGATCCCGCGGCGGCGCACACCGATCCGGCGGCGCCCTGGCCCGTGCGCGCCGGCGGTTGGGCGATGCGCCTCTACCAGAACTCGCTGAGCCTGGCCTTCCTCCTGCTATTCCTGGCCGCGTTCGTCATCCATGCGCTGAGCGGCGCCAGCCTCGACAACCTCCAGCGCCGGGAGCACGGCCAGGCGCCGCAGCCGTTCCTCGACTATCTGGGCGGCTCGCAATTCTGGTTCGAATCGCTGCAGAATTGGCAGAGCGAGTTCCTCGCCATCCTCGCCATGGTCGTCCTCTCGATCTTCCTGCGGCAGAAGGGCTCACCCGAGTCGAAGCCGGTCGCCGCCCCGCATCGGGAAAACCCCTAGCCGTCGGACGGCACCCTCTCGCCTTGGCGTGACCGGCCGATGGCGCCGTCCATCAGGTTGCGCACGATGCGCGCGACGGCCGCGTCGCGGAAGAGCGCGCCGTTGAACGCGATCGACGAGGCATTGAAGATCCAGCCTCCGGCTGGCGTGTCGCGGTAGACCATCTGCGCCGGGCCGCGCGGATTGGTGCCGACCGCCAGCAGCGAGAATGCGCCGCTGCCCGGTCCCACCTTGCTGGTGAAAAACCCGCTGGCGCCGTTCTGCGGCTGGCCCTCGAGGTCGATCGTGCCACGCAGGTGCTGATGCCCGGCGATGTCGAAGGACGGGCGGTTGGCGCTCTCGGCGCCGAACAGGTCGTCGAGCCGCAGCGAGGTTCCGGCGAAGACCCAGTGGTCGGGGCGCAGCACGCGGTAGGGCGCGGCGGTGAATGACCCTTCCGGGTCCGTGTGCGCTCCCACCAGCCCGTTGGCGATCATATCCTCCGGCCGGTGTCCGAAGCTCAGCCCGAGCGGCGTGAATGAGGCCTGGCCTTCCATGCCGGCGATGGCGCGGAACACCTTGCCGCCCCGCGCCACGAACCGCTCGAACGGGTAGAACATCGAGTCGGTCCAGTATTCGGAATGCCCGCAGAACACCAGCGCGCTTGCCTCTTGCAGGATCGGGTCGTGCGCCATGTCCCGATCGTCATAGACGCCGTAGGCGTAGCCGTTCCGTGCCAGGAAGACGAGGAACTGCAGCTCGTTGCGCACGAGGAACGAACTGTACGCGCCGTCGAAATCGGCGTCCTTCACCTCTTCGGAGAAGAGGGCGTTCGGCCGCCGGCGCGGCACGCATTCGGAGATCCAGCTCGGCCGCTTCAATATCCGCGCGAGGGCCCAGGACAGGCGGCAGACATAGTGATTCTCGTAGTGCGAGATGCCGCCGTAGGTGTTGTAGGCGTCCCAGGTATTGGTGGTGAGCACGACGCTGAGCGGATGCGGCCGGCCGTCCTTGATGATGATGGGGATGGCGAAGCGCGCCGCCGGGTTCGCGTCCTGCCGCAGCAGGAACTGGTACAGCCCCGGCGGAAGGGGCCGGGAATCGATTGTCGCGCTCTTCGACCAGCGCATCCCGCGTCGACGATCGAAGCGGTTGTCCTGACGCTGGGCGCCGAGCCTGAAGCTGTCGCCCACGAGCTCCCAGGCCTCGGCGAGCCGCAGCGGCGTCACCGTCAGCGGCTGGTCCGAATGGATGAAGAGGTCGATGGGTTCGCCCTGCGTGAAGGAATAGCGCTCCGCATATCCGGCGATGCGGCCGGGGTCGATCCGGTAGACGCCGCGCTTGAACCGGACGAGATCCCAGAGGAGGGGACCCGCCAGGGCGATGCCGATGACGCCGACGGCAGCGACGACCACTCCGGCCAAGAACGCGAACGCCGACATTGGTAGACTCCGACCCCCGATTTGCCGCAGACGTTGCCGCCCGACGGTCGCGGGCAAGATGCTTGGTTTCGGTTGTACCCGCAAGCCGGATCGCGGCGCCGCGCGGGCCGGATCCGAGTTTCCCGTATTCGCCGTCGTGGATGCCGTGATAGACTTCGACGATCTATGCGCATGAACCTGTCAACAGCGCGCCGGTCGCTGCTGGGCGCGTGCCTTCTCCTCGCCGCGAGCTGCGCCAGCCAGCCGCCGCCCACCGTGCCGGCCATGGCGGCGCTGAGCGCGAACGGCGACTACGGCTATTCCGAGACCGCGCTGGCGCCGGACCTTTACACAGTGACGTACGTCACCCCAAGCCTGTCGGCCCATGGCGACGCCGACCAGGATTACGGACTGGTCGGCGAGAGGCAGCGCACCCGCGATCTGGCGCTGTGGCGCGCGGCGCAGCTGGCGCTGGAGCGGGGCTATCCGGCGTTGCAGCTGCAGAGCGAGAGCGCCGACGTGGACATCACCATCGTCGATCCGCCACCCGGCCCGCCTTACGTCTCGGCGCCGCTGCGCACCATCTCGGGCCCGCCCTGCCGCTGGGACTGTGGCCGGCCCATCGGCTATTGGGGCGATCCCTATTTCAATCCGATCTATGACAACTGGTACCGGCGCGCGCACTCCAGCGGCCGCGTCACCGCCAGCCTGACCGTGAAGCTGCTCCCCGGCCCGGCCGCCGGCGCCCAGGACGCCGCCGCCACCGCCGAGCGCCTGCGCAAGACCTACGCCTCCGCCGCCTTCGATGTGCGATAGGCCGGCGGTCTGCCGGTCCCGGCCTCAGCGCGTCGTCGCAGCCTTGCTGCGCGCCGGCTTCCCGGACGGGCTGACCATCGGGCTGACGTTGCCGTCGGGCAGCAGTCGGCGTACCGGATAGGCGAAGGCGATACCCGTCTCTGTGAAATGCCGGACGATGCCCAGATTGATGCGCTGCTGGATGTCCATGTAGGCGTTGTAGTCCGGGCTCAGGACGTAGTAGACGGTCTCGATGCGGTGCCCGTAGTCTTCGAAGGCCGCGACGTGCGAGCGGTCGAAGCGCGTCCCCTCCAGCGATTCGATGATCTCGCGGATGCGGTGGGGTATCCCTTCCAGCTTCTCCATCGGAGTCTCGTAGACGACCCTGACGTCGAAGCTGACACGCCGCTCCGACATGCGCTTGTAGTTGCGCACGCGCGACGACAGCAGGTCGTCGTTGGAGACGCTGATCTGTTCGCCCCACAGACTGCGCACCCGTGTCGTCTTGAGGCCGATCCTCTCCACCGATCCGAGCTGCTCGCCGAAGATGATGAAGTCGCCGACCACGAACGGCTTGTCGAGGATGATCGCCAACGAGGCAAAGAGGTCCTTGAGAATGCTCTGCAACGCGAAGGCTACCGCGATGCCGCCGATGCCGAGGCCCGCCACCAAGCCGGTGATGTCGATGCCGAAGTTGCTCAGCGTGAGCAGGAGGATGGCGGACCAGATGCCGATGAGGCAGAACAGGCGGATGAGCTGCGCCGCGCTCGCGCCTTCCGGATCGTGTGCCGCCCGGCGAAGGAAGGATTGCGTGATCCAGAGTCCGAGCAGCGCCGTGCTCCATAGCCCGATCTGCAGCATGACCGCGATCGTTATGATCGCGGAGAGGATGCCTTCGATCTGCGGCGGCAGGATCAGCGCATAGGCGATCGGTCCGAGCGCGAGCGCGGCAATGAGGAAATGCTGCGTCGCGTGCGCAACGGTACCGATGATGTGGCTGAGCGTGTTGGCCTCGGCGGCCGAGTATCGTGCGAACCGGCCGATCAGTACACGGCGAAGCGCGAGCAGCCCGATATAGATTCCGGCGGCGCCGGCAATTGCAACGCCCCAGAGGAGCACCCCATTGCCGTAGACTTCAGCGGTGAGAGTTTCCTGAAGCAGATCCTCCACGACACCCCCGATGATGGGAACGATACGCGCCTTGCCGCCGTGCTAACCCGGAAAGGGGATGTAAATCAACCCTCGATGATCGAAAATCGTTCCCCGCGATCCTGTCGGTCACGGTCCCGGCGACTGCCTCCGACGCGCGGCAGCTGTACCTTGACCCTATTTATCTTCGGCGGCGTGCAGAATCTGGCGCTTTTCGTCCCGAGCCGGATAGCTCCGTGTTGGGGGAGGGAAGGGATACGCGACGTGGAGCGCTCTCCCGTGGGCCTGCGCCGTCGAAGGCGCCGGATCCGCAGGCGCAGCTCATGCGAGCCCGCCGCGATCCTCGGCAGCGTCGGATCGGTCGGTATGCTATAACGCCTGCCGACGCGCGACCGGCCGTGGAGAATCCCATGCTCAAGCTGTTCTATGCGCCCAACACCTGCGCCCTGGCCTCGCACATCGCCCTCGAGGAAGCCGGCGCGGAGTATCAAACCGTGCGCCTCGATTTCCGCGCCGACGAGCAGCGCAAGCCCGAATACCTGGCGATCAACCCGAAGGGCCGGGTGCCGGCGCTGGCGACCGACCGCGGCATCCTGACCGAGACTCCTGCGATCCTGGCCTTCGTCGCCCAGAGCTTTCCGCAGGCGAAGCTGGCGCCGCTCGACGATCCCTTCGCCTTCGCCAGGGTGCAGGCCTTCAACAACTATCTCTGCGCCACCGTCCACGTCGCCCATGCCCACCGCCTGCGCGGCTATCGCTGGGTGGATGCCGACAACGCCGAGGCCATGGCAGCGATGCGGAAGAAGGTGCCGCAGTCCGTCGGCGAATGCTTCGAGCTGATCGAGCGCGAGATGCTCGCCAGCCCTTGGGTGACGGGCGAGGACTACACGATCTGCGATCCCTACCTCTTCACCGTCGCCCGCTGGCTGGAGGGCGACGGCGTCGACCCCGCCCGCTTCCCCAAGGTCAACGATCATCGCCGGCGCATGTCCGACCGCCCCGCCGTCAAGGCCGCCCTGGGCGCGGAGCGCGACTAGCGGGGGCGACCGGACACCCGCTGAGTCCGACGTGCTCTTCGGCTCGGCCGGCCATTTCATGGATGTCTTGTCCTCCCGGCCCGCCCGCCTTCGAGCCGATTTGACGCGCGATCGGCCGCGCGTGCCGGCATTGCCCGGCCGGCGCGCTCTGTTATGGTGCCGCCGATGTTCCGGCCCGATCTCCTGAAGGACAAGCGCATCCTGATCACCGGCGGCGGCACGGGCCTCGGCCTCGCCATGGGCCGCCGCTTCCGCGAGCTGGGCGCCGAGCTGGTCATCTGCGGCCGGCGCGAGGCGGTGCTGGCCGAGGCCGCCGCCAAGCTCGCGGCGGAGACCGGCGTCGCGGTCGAGACCCATGGCTGCGACATCCGCGACGCCGCCGCGGTCGAGGCCATGCTCGAGAAGATCTGGGCCGTGCGCCCGCTCGATGCCCTCGTCAACAACGCCGCCGGCAACTTCATCGCCCGCACCGAGGAGCTCTCGCCGCGCGCCGTCGACGCGGTGCTGAACATCGTCCTGCATGGCAGCGCCTACGTCACCCTCGGCTGCGGCCGGCGCTGGCTCGCGGCCGGCGGGCGCGCCGCCGTTCTCAGCATCGTCACCACCTACGCCTGGACCGGCTCGGCCTATGTCGTGCCCTCGGCCATGGCCAAGGCCGGCGTGCTGGCGATGACGCGCAGCCTGGCGGTGGAGTGGGGCGGTCGTGGCGTCCGCCTCAACGCCATCGCGCCCGGTCCGTTCCCGACGCCTGGCGCCTGGGAACGGCTGGTGCCGCGGCCGGACCTTGCCCGCACCTTCGAGACCAAGAACCCGCTCGGTCGCGTCGGCGCCCATGGCGAGCTCGCGGATCTCGCCAGCTTCCTGCTGTGCGACGGCGCCGGCTACATCAACGGCGAGGTCGTCACCATCGACGGCGGCGAATGGCTGCAGGGCGCCGGCCAGTTCAACTTCCTGAGCGCCCTGCGCGCCGCCGACTGGGCCGTCCTGAAGGCGAAGAAACCGGGTTGACAGGTTCTTGAATTCGTTGCCTTCTCGCCGGAATAATCGACATAATCGACGGTTCCGCCACCGTCGGGCGGCGTCACGATCCACAGAGGATTGCGGGAACGGAGCCATGTGGCGTTGCGCCTCGCTTTCGATCCTGGTCGCGGTGGTTGCGACAGGATGCCAGGACGAACCTCGCACCCATTCCGTGGTAGTCGTCGCTTCCCCGGCGGAACCCGCGGCGGCCTCGCCCACGCCGCCGGCGCCGCCACCCGCGCCGCCGGACGTCGTACCGCTGCCGGAGCACAAGCCGGAAGCCGCGGCCGGGGCCGTGCCCGCTGCCGCCGGCCCGGATCCGAAGGAGCTCGTCGGGCTGGACTTCGGCGAGACCGAGGCTCTGCTCGGCCTGCCGACGAAGCAGGAGGAGAAGCCGCCGGCCAAGGTCTGGACCTACAGCGGAACCGACTGCGAGCTTACGATCTTCTTCTATGCGGATATCAACACCCAGGAGTTCCGGGCGTTGACCTACGAAGTCACGGGCAACGAGGCAACAGGAGGATCCGACGACCAATGCCTAGCACAGTTGAAGCAGGGAACGTAACGGTCGGCCGCGAGCCGATCGCCGAACCCCGTAAGCGTATCGTCGTCGTTGACGACGATGCGCTGTTCCGTGAGTCCCTCGGCCTCAACCTGATGGAAAGCGGCTACGAGATTGACGATTTCGGCGACGGCGAGTCGGCGCTGCGCTACTTCGCCGACGGCGGCACCGCCGACGCCATCCTCCTGGACTGGCGCATGCCCGGCGTCGACGGGCTGGCCGTGCTGCGCCGGCTGCGCGACGACGACGTGCAGACGCCGGTGATCTTCCTCACGGTGCTGAGCGACGAGATCTACGAGGAGGCGGCGCTGCGCTGGGGCGCGGTCGACTTCATCGAGAAGTCCCGCAGCCTGTCGATCATCCTGCAGCGCCTGCGCCTCATCACCGATGGCCCCAAGCGGCCCGGCAGCGGCGAAGCCGCGGGCGAGGCGGGAGCGATCTTCACGCGCGGCAAGCTCGAGTTGCGGACCGACATCAACCGGGCATTCTACGACGGCAAGCGCGTCGACCTGACGCTGACCGAGTTCCAGATCGTGCGGCTTCTCGCCAGCGCCAACGATATCGATGTGTCCTACCGGCAGATCTACGATCTCGTCCGCGGCAAGGACTTCATTGCCGGCTACGGCGAGGAGGGATACCGCGTCAACGTGCGTTCCTTCATCAAGCGCATCCGGCAGAAGTTTCGCGACGTCGACGACAGCTTTTCCTGCATCGAGAACTATCCGGGGTTCGGCTATCGCTGGTGTGACGCCGACTAGCCGGACTTGCGCATGGAGGCGCCGACATCGCGACGACGCGAGCGCTCGCTCGCCAGCAGACTGATCCTTCTGATCATCGTCTTCATTGCGGTGCCGGTCGCCCTCTATCAGACCTTCAAGCAGGCGGAGGAGGACCGTCAAGCCCTGCTGATCGAGGCGACGCAGGAGCGGGGACGCCTCGTCGGGCTCGGCCTGCGCCCGCTGCTGCAGCGGGCGGACCCATCGCCGCTGCTGACCATCGGCGACGAGCTGCAGCGTTTCGGCAGCCCGGCGACGCGGCTGAAGGTGCTGTTCCGGCCGGTCGCCCAGCAGGATGTCACCGGCTTCTTTTTCGTCGCCTCTTCGCCCGTCGTCTCGAGCGATGCCCTGCAGCGCGAGCAGGAGGAGCTGCTGCGGCAGGGACTCCTCGACAACGTCTCCGATACCTGCACCGGCAATGTCACCTTGGCGAGGCGGTATCGCGACCCCGAGGGACGCGACGAAGTCCTGACCTCCATCACCCCGATTCTGACTCCGGCCGGCTGCTGGATGGTCGTCGTCTCCCACCCGCTCGAAAGCCTGCTCGGCACTTCGCTGGCCGAGCCGGTATGGATGCGCTTCGAGGTCCGCGTCGCCGCCGTCATCTATCTCATGATGGCGCTGCTGACCCTGGCGGTGTTCCTCAGCATCCGCCGCGCGATCCTGCGCTTCCGGCGGCTCGCGCGCGACCTCCGGATGGGCAGCGCCGGCGATCTTTCGTTTGCGTCGCAGAACGAGCTGGTGGAGCTGTCGGGTGTGGCCGAGGAGATGGATCGCCTGATCCAGACGCTGCGCGCCTCGGCCGACGGCATCCGCAACGCCGCGGAGGACAACGCGCACGCAATGAAGACGCCGATCGCCATCATGCGGCAATCGCTGGAGCCGCTGAAGCGCATCGTCCCGACCAGCGAGACGCGCGGGCGGCGCGCCATGGCCGTGCTGGAGAATTCGATCGATCGGCTCGATCAGCTGGTGTCCACCGCCCGCCGCATGGACGAGGCGATGGCGGAACTGCTCGACCCGCCGCGGCAGCGCGTCGACCTGTCGCGGCTGCTGACCAGGATGATGGTCGCCTACGGCACGGTGATCGAGAGTCGCGGGCTCAAGCTGGCCACGAGCGTCGAGGACAACGTGGTCGTGCGCGCCAGCGAGGACCTGCTGGAGACCGTCGTCGAGAACATCGTCGACAACTCGATCAGCGTGACCCCCAAGGGCGGACGCATCAATGTCGCGCTCCGGCGCAACAAGCGTTGGGCCGACATGATCATCGCCGACGAAGGGCCGGGCGTTCCGCCCGACGATCTCGAACGCATCTTCGAGCGTCGCTTCTCGAACCGCCCGAAGGGGCCCGCCGAGGCCCCCGTCGAGACGGCCGGCGCCTCCGAGCCGGGCGCGGTTCACGCCGGGATCGGCCTGTGGATCGTCCGCCGCAACATCGAAGCCATCGGCGGCCGCGTCGCCGCCGAGAATCGCGCCTCTGGCGGCCTGGTCATGACCATCCAGGTGCCGCTGGCCGCGTGAGTCCGTGTCGAGCAGCCGGCCCGTTGCCACAAGTTTGTCTCCGCGACGGCTGCTATTCTCTGATAAAACATTGATATAAATAGTTAATTTGTTAACGCCTTGTTAACCCTCTTAGGACGGAAGCTATGCAGGCGACCGTGTATTCGTTCGATGATTTGGCCGCGCGCAAGCGGGTGCGCTGTTCGCGGCCGGTGCCGTCCCACGGCCCGGACTCCTTCATTTGCCAGCTGGAGCGGCTGCTGAAGCGCCTGGGCGACTTCCACCTGCGCATCTCCTTGGCGCGCTTGTCCTTGGATCGGCACGGCAACGAAGCGGTGTCGACAGGCCAGACGATCGCTGAAGGCTTGCAGGATCCCTGCGCCATCGCCGGCACGATGCCGGACGGCAGCGTCGTGGCGGCATTCCTCGGCCCGCGCGTCGGCGACTACACAGTCGGCGATTCGGAGATGACCGCCCGCATCCGGCGGCGCTTCCGGCAGGCCCTGCGAATGACAGAGGCTGAATTCATGGCGCATGCGCTGAGCGATTTGACGGTGGCGCATTGTTGGTCGGACGAAGTTTTCGACGTCTCGTCGCTGGTTCTCGATCATGCCAGCAATGCGCACCGGGTCGTCGACCTGGGCGACAAGGGTCGTTCGGCGAAACGCCAGCCCGCCTAACGGGCCTTCCCGGCGCAATGTCCAGGCGCCCGGGCAGAATTGACCATCTTCAACGCGCAGGGGCGTGCCGCAAAGCGCTTGCACGAACCCCGACAGTCGAAGAAGATCGGCGTTGCGCACGAGGAAGAGGGTCCCAATGATCACACGGATTGCCGCTTCGATCGCGATTCTGATCGCCCTGATATTTTGGGCGTGGCTGGCGTATACGATCGCGTCCATTCCGCTGACTATCGTTTTCGCGATCGGAGCAGCCCTGATGATCGCCGATTTCTACGGCGCTTTGCGGCGGCCGGAAGCCGAGAGCTGAGGCCTTACCTGCCGGTGCGGCGACCGGGGGCTTTTGCGCTACTGGCCGATTTTGTTGACCAGCCATCGCGCCGTGCGCAGCAGCCGCGCATCGTCTCCGCGCGGGCCCACGAGTTGCGCGCCGATCGGCAAACCGGCGGCGCCCTGAAGAATCGGGACTGTTACCGCCGGGACGCCGCATAGAGTCCAGATGGTGCAGAATGCCGGGCTGCCCGTCGAATCCAGACCCGACGGTGCTTCGCCGGCCGCCGCCGGAGTCAGGAGAGCATCGCACCACTCGAACATCGTTTCCAGCGACGCCGCGAGGATGGGGATGCGGTCCACCGCCCGGATATAGTCGACCGCAAGGCAGCGATGCCCGCGCTCGATGATCTCCCGCAATGTCGGGCTCAACCTCTCCCGGCCGCGATCGTACTCGTCGGCAAGGTTGCGTGCCAAGTCAGCCTCGAAGATTGTCCTATGGACCGCCAGCGCCTCATCAAAGCCTCCGGGAAGGGGCATCTCGGCCACACGATCTCCAAGTTCGTCAACGAGCTCCGCGAATGCGGCTTTCGCATCATCGGTTGCCTGGTCCCAGACCGGCGAGCGTACGAAGCCCAATCGCGGCTGCACGGGTGGTGCACTTGCGGCCGCGGCCATGAGGTCGGGTTCGGTCTGGGGGCGCGTGTCGGGATCGCGAGGGTCAAAACGCATCAGCGGCTGGGCGATCAGGGCGAGATCCTCGACATTGCGCGCAAAGACACCGACATGGTCGAGGTGACGCGACAGCTTGAGGACGCCGGTCCGCGGGATCAGCCCATGGGTCGGCTTGTAGCCGAAGACTCCGCAATACGATGCGGGCCGGATCACGGACCCGTTCGTCTGCGAGCCGAGCGCGACGGGAATCATGCCGGCGGCGACGGCGGCGGCGGACCCGCTGGAGGATCCACCCGGCGTGCGTTCCGGATCGTGCGGGTTCCTCGTCTTGCCCGGACCGTAGACGGCCAGCTCGGTCGAGACCGTTTTGCCCATGATCACCGCGCCGGAGGCGCGCAGGAGCGATACGGTCGTCGCATCCCGCGGCGGCCGGCGGCCCGCATGCAGGACGGTGCCGTTCTCCGTGGGCAAGTCGGCAGTGTCGAAGATGTCCTTAATGCCCACGGGGATGCCGTGAAGCGGCCCCATTGGTTTGCCTTCCTGACGCGCGCGATCGGCGGCGCGCGCTTGGGCAAGCGCGTATTCCGGGTCGAGATGGGCCCAGGCCTGGATCGTCGGATCGATCGCCCGGATCCGCTCGAGACACGCTGCAACCAGTTCTTCCGACGTGATCCGCCCGACGTCTATGGCTGCGCGCGCAGCGACCGCACTGAATTCGTCAGCAACCACGTTCCGTTCCACACCAGCTCAAGAGTCGCGAGATCTGGTCAATCGTAGAGATAGCTCGGCAACCAGAGCGCTATACCCGGGAACACATACACGATCGCCATGCTGAGGATCACGATGAACATGAATGGCAGCATGCCGCGGAAGATATCCATGAGATCCACGTTCGCGGGCGACACGCCCTTGAGATAGAACGCCGACATCGCCACGGGCGGCGACAGGAATGCCGTCTGAAGATTGAGTGCGACCAGGATGCCGAACATCAGCGGATCGATGTCGAAATGCGGCAAGAGCGGTAGGAAGATCGGCACGAAGATGATGATGATCTCCGTCCATTCCAGCGGCCACCCGAGCAGGAAAATGATGAACTGCGTCATGACCAGGAACATGATGGGCGAGAGTTCTAGCCCCAGCACCCATTGCTCGACGAGCGCCTTGCCGCCGAGGTAGGCGAAGACGGAGGCGAAGGTCGCTGATCCGACGAAGAGGAAGCAGACCATCGCCGAGGTGCGCGCCGTCAGGAACACCGACTCGCGCAGACGTTCCCACGTGAGGGCGCGATACGCAGCCGCGAGGGCTAGTGCGCCCAGCGATCCCACCGCGGCCGCTTCCGACGGCGTCGCCCAACCGAACACGATTGCGCCCAGGACCGCCATGATCAGCACGGCCAGTGGAACGAAGGAGGTCAGCAGATCCCAGGCGATCTGCAGGAACGATACTCCGGACTCCGCTTTCGGCAGCTTCGGCGCCAGTCTTGGGTTCAGGACGGCACGCATGATCACATAGCCCATGTACATGCTGGCCAGGAGGAATCCGGGCAGGAAGGCGCCCGCGTACAGCCTGACGACAGAGACGCCCGCGGTGGCTCCGTATACGATCAGAAGGATGCTCGGCGGAATGAGGATACCCAGGCAGCCGCCGGCACAGATCACGCCCGCCGACAGTCGCGTGTCGTACCCGGCCCGCAGCATCGCGGGAAATGCCAGCAGCCCCATGAGGGTGACGACGGCGCCGACGATGCCGGTCGCGGTGGCGAACATCGCGCAGGTCGCGAGCGCGGCGACAGCAAGCGAGGCCGGAACGGGCCGGGCGGCGACCTGCAGGCTGTGAAACAGGCGATCGAGGATGTTGGCGCGCTCGACGATGTAGCCGATGAACAGGAACAGGGGAATGGCCACGAGCACGTCGTTGCCCATGACGTCGTACGTGTTCGTGACGAACAGGTTGAAGATCCTGTCCTCCATGGCGTAGTAGCCGAAGGCCACACCCATCGCCATGAGCGTGAAGGCGATGGGAAAACCCAGGAAGATCGCGACCACAAAGAGCGCGAGCATCAGAATGGCCACCTGTGGGTCGGTCATTCCTTCTCTCCCAGGCGCGCCATGTCCTCGCGCTCGTGCAGGATGACGCTCTCGGTTTCCTCGACGTCGCGGATGCGCTCAGGCCATTGCCCGGTACGAATACAGCGGATGCAACGGACGACCTCGGAAATCCCCTGGAGGACGAGCAGTATGCCGGCGATCGGGATCAGTGTCTTCGACGGGTAGATCGGAATATTGGCGGGGCTGAAGCTGCTGACCTCATTGTAACTCCATGAGAGCCTGGCAAAGTGAACGCCGATATAGACCAGAGCCAGCACGCCGGGAAAGAAGAAGATGATGAACAGCGTCAGGTCGAGGGCGGCCTGGACCCGCGGCGGAAGCAGCCGGTAGATGACGTCGCAACGGACATGGCCGTCGCGCGAGAGAGTGTAGGCGCCGGCCATCATGAAGAGCGCGCCGTACATGATGTAGCTGAAGTCATAGGCCCATGCGGTCGGCGCGCCGAACACCTTGCGGACGAATATGTCGTAGCTCACGCCCAGGGTGAGGACGACGACGCACCATGAAAAGGCCTTTCCGGTCCACATGGTGAGGCGGTCGACGAAATACAGGAATGCGTGCATTGCCGGCTCGATTTCCCCCTGAACGTGCTCGCCCGCGATGACATTAGGGCGGCGCCGAATGGCACCGCCCTAACGAGGTCAGTCGATAGACAAGCTGGACCCGGCGACTTAGAACCCGAGTGGGCCGAACACGTGCTCGTACCCGCGCTTGTAGTCCGCCGTGTTGATATAGTGGTAATACGCGACGCGCTTCGCCCAGTTCTTCTGCGATTCGACCACCTTGGCGAAGAAGGGGTCTTGGCTGAGATTGACGGTCAGCTTGTCCCAGGCGGCCAGCTGGGCATCGAACACCGAGTCCGGCGTCCGATGGACTTTGACGCCGTGATCGTTGACGAGCTTCTGCAGGTCGGCCGAGTAGTAGTCCATCGCCTTCGCATAGTTGTTGGTGGACGCCGCTTCGGCCGCGTATTTGAGGATGGCCTGATGCTCGGCCGGCAGCGATTCGTACTTCGTCTTGTTGAACATGATCTCGAAGAATTCCATCGCCTGATGGTAGCTGCCGAGCATGTAGATCTTGCTCACGTCCTGGGCCCCGAACCGGCTGTCGGAGGTCGGGTTGTTGAATTCGAAGGCGTCGATGACGCCGCGCTCCATCGCCGGGATGATCTCGCCGCCCGGCAGCTGGGCTACGGCCGCACCCATTTCCTGGAACAGATCGGCGGCGAGGCCGACCGTTCGATATTTCAGGCCCTTGATGTCGTCGGCGGATGCGATCTCCTTCTTGAACCAGCCGAGCGGCTGCGTCGGCATCGGCAGGGCGAAGAACCCGACGATGTTGAGGCCAAGGATCTTTTGAACGAGCTCTACATAGAGGTCATAGCCGCCGCCTTGATGAATCCATGCCAGCGTCTGCTCGGCGTTGGTGCCGTTGATCGGCCCGGAGCCGAACAGGGACGCCGCCTTGTTCTTGCCGTACCAATACACGGGGACGGTATGCGCCGCGTCGAGCACGCCCTCATGCACCGCGTCCTGCACACTGAACGGCTTCACGACGGCGCCGGCCAACAGATAGTCGATCTTCAGGCGTCCCCCGGCCATCTCATTCACGCGAGTGACATAGTCTTCGGCCATTTCATTGAAGACGTCGGTCCCTGCCCATGATCCCTGCATTTTTAGGACGACGGTCTCCGCCCGAGAAACGTTCGGCATCGCGACAGCAGCTGTTGCACCGGCCGCGGTGGCTGCTGCTCCCCTCAGAAAGCGGCGGCGCGTGGCTTTTGCCGTGGTGGTCGAGGATGTGCCGTGAACGGGTTCTTGGTCACGCAACATGGTATCTACCTCCCTCATCATCATCGCATATCGTCAACCGTGGGGATGGCCGTTCTTTGAACCAATGCTTGATTGGTCATCCGCGCACGCGTCGATCTGGTTGCTGTCATATACCGCCACGCACGCGAGAAAAAGTCAAAAGGCTGTGTCGAGTGCGCAAGCGGTTCGGCTTCCACCGGCCGACGAGCGGAGTGCAAGGCTGGCCGTTCAGCCGCCAAGCACCTGAACCGCGACTTCGTGTAGCAGGAATTTGAACGCAACGTTGTCGGCGTCGATGGAGGGGAAACCAGAATGACAGACTTCGGTCGGAGTTCGCCCGTCGGTGGGTCGTTTGCCATTCGGATGATCGACGCCTCGCACTACCGCGTCATGCCCTGGAAGAACGGCTTCGGCACGACAACGGAAATCGCCATCGATCCGCCGAATGCCGATCTCGGCGGCGGCTTCCGCTGGCGCGTCAGCATTGCGGCGGTACAGCGTTCGGGGCCGTTCTCCGCTTTCCCCGGCTATGACCGAACGATCATGGTCGTCGAGGGCGACGGCATGGATCTCACGGTCGGCGACGCGCCGACGCGTCGCCTCGACCGTCTATTCGAGCCCTTCGTCTTCTCCGGCGATGAGCCGGCGGAATGCCGACTGCTCGGCGGACCGATCCGCGACTTCAATCTGATGGTCGATCGTTCCAGGCTTCACGCGCGGTTGGATGTCTTCGAATTGGATTCGGCGCGATCGGTCGATCTGCCGGCTGTGCTTCACTGCGTCGTCTACTGCTTCGACGGATCGGTCGAGCTGGCAGGCGGCGGGTCCGGCCAGCCGGTATGTTTGGCGAGACATCACACCGCCGTCCTCGATCGCGCGGCGTCGTGCTCCGATGATGGCACGCGGGTTGCGGTGACGGCGGCCGGATCGCGCACGAGGATCGCGGTCATCGGCTTGACGCCGTGCCGGCCCGCAGCCTAATCCTGGAATACGCGACTCCAGCACGACGTCGAGCTGTCGACGCGGGATTGCAATGGAGACATCGTCAGCCGGGAAAGCCGCTCCATCAGGCAGCCGTGCGGGTGCCATCGTCGTTCTCGGCGCCAAGACCCTCAGAGACGGTCGGCCCAGCCGGGCGATCGAACGTCGCGTGCAGACGGCGGTCGCGCTCTATCGGGCCGGTGTCGCACCTGTCCTGCTGCTGAGCGGCGGTGGCGAGCGCGCGGTTCCGGAGGCGGAGGTGATGCGCGGTT
This sequence comes from Dongiaceae bacterium, assembly GCA_050180895.1. GTDB lineage: Bacteria > Pseudomonadota > Alphaproteobacteria > Dongiales > Dongiaceae > JBGPEQ01. Next base: position 70,833 of record JBFXDS010000004.1, on the reverse strand, counting down.
TGGCGCTCGCTGCCGGCGTTCCGGACATGGCACTGCTGGTCGAGCCGAGGTCGCGCAACACCCTCGAGAATGCGACGGAGACCGCGCGGCTGCTGGCCGATCGCGGCATCTCGGCGGTCATCCTGGTGACTGATCGTTATCACGCGCCGCGGGCGCGCGTGTTGTTCCGCCTGGTCGGCCTGTCTGTGCGAGCTGTTCGTGCGCCGCCGGCGTCGCTGCAGCAGGAGTGGCCGATGTGGATGCTCGAAAGCGTCAAATTCCCCAACAGCGTGGCCCGTGCGCTCTTTCAACGGGCAAGGGTGCGACGCAGCTAGCTGGGCCTCCACGGGGTTGCGCGTTCCGCAGCACCGGCAAGGCCGTCGAAGGGTGCATCGTAGGAGCGACGAGATCGAGATGGTGGCGGTCAAGGAGGTTGGCGTCGACGGCCTGCTAGCCCGTTTTGCCATCCTTCAGCAGACTGACGAGCGGGTTCGGCACAGGTGGTGCGATCCGCCGTAGGGTGTTGGTGTCACGGTGGTCGAACGGCGGCGCCTTGCCCCTTACCGCCAGATCGGTGCGCGTTACATAAGTCCAGGTGCCGTCACCGTTGAAGGTGATGTCAATGCGGTAATAGTCGGTGCGAAACGCCTCCTCCAGAAATGTGGTCGAGCAAATGCCGAAACGGGTATCGCCACGCCGCGCCTCCACTGAAATGTGATCGTCGTCCGGCTTCGCCGTTCCGCCCGCCAGCACCACTTGCCCGCGAGGAATGGCGATGGTCTGCATGATCAGCCCCGTGGCCGGCTCCCATAGCCAATAACCGACCTGATCGTGGAAGGTGATGGCTTCCTCCGGCGTGTTGATATGGGTGTGGTAGCGTAGTCCATAGAGGAGTTGAGGGCCGTTGGTCTGCGGGTCGATCGGCTCCAGCCGGATATGCTCCCGGAACATGCGCCGCTCGGGGCCGTCCGCCTTGGGGTTGATGTCCACCCCCTGATCGGATTCCCATACCCCGGCCAAGCGCCGCAACGGGCCCAGATTGGCCAGCGTATCCGGCGAGGCATCGGGCTCGGTATAGATGTCGGCTGGAATGTTCAACATGGATTCTCCACGACGCGCATACTGGATTGTGCAACAAACTGTTGCACTATTTCATGGTCAATGGCCGATGTTACTCCAATTCCCTGCCTATTCTCTCCTGGAGAACTCGCTGTATTCGCCTGTTGCTCGACGTCGCTGCGTCATGCCATGAGCACGTCGAAGGATTCCGGTGGGTTGTGCCTAGTGCCGGAGGGCTGCGCAGAACGCGCGCATTACCCATGGCATTGCCAACAACGAACTGCGACAGGTGCGCCGCCGCGGGCCAGGATCGAAAACACCGCCTCCGGACGCTCATGGCGTCCGGAGGCGTGTTGGAAACGGCGAACTGGGTTCACGGTTTCGTTCCGAAATGGCTCCCGGGGAGGGATTCGAACCCCCGGCCAAGCGGTTAACAGCCGCTTGCTCTACCACTGAGCTACCCGGGATCAAGGCCGACGCATGCCAACGTGGCAGGGCGCGGCGCGGCGGGTTATAGCAAAGCGGTCTAGAGGTGCAAAGTCCGATTCTCGGCCAGTTCCGCGAGGGTCCGGACGATGCATTGCGCGATCGGCAGATAGTCCGAATTCGGCAGGTGGAAGGCCCAGAGGAAATCCTGCTTGGTGATCCGTCCGGCGAGGAAGGAATCGAGAAACATGCGGCTTACGGGATGCAGACGGGGCGGCAGGCAGGCTTGGATCTCGGGCGGCATACGGCTCCGCGGTCTGCGGCCAGGGGCGGGGCGGCAGCAGCATCGCCACGGGCCTTGCGATGACGGCAGTCTATCGCCGCCGGCATTCCCCGTCCATTGACAGACGCCGGACCCGCCCACAAGCTGCGCCGCGTACCTATGAAAGCCGTCATCCTGAGCGCCGGCCAGGGCTCGCGCCTGTTGCCGCTGACCGCCGAACGCCCAAAATGCCTGTTGCCGCTCGGGCCGAAAAGCCTGATCGAATGGCAGGTCGACATCCTGTCGCGTTGCGGGATCGACGAGATCGTCGTCGTCGTCGGGTTCCGCGCCGCGCTCGTCGAGTCTCTGCTCGCCGGACTGGTGCGGCCCGGGCTGGCGATCCGCACGGTCTTCAACCCCTTCTACAATGTCGCCGACAATCTCGGCAGCTGCTGGCTGGCGCGCCACGAGATGGACGGCGATTTCCTGCTGGTGAACGGCGACACGCTGTTCGAGCAGGCGGTGGGAGAGACGCTGCTTCGCAGTGAACCAGCGCCGATCACTGTCACGATCGACCGCAAGGCCTACTACGATGCCGACGACATGAAGGTGCATCTCGACGGCACGCGGCTCCTCGATATCGGCAAGACCCTGCCGGCCGCGCAGACCGACGCGGAGTCGATCGGCGTCCTGCTGTTTCGCGACGACGGCCCCCGCCTGTTCGTCGAGGCCGCGGACCGCGCCATGCACACGACCGAAGGACTCAAGTCCTTCTATCTCAAGGTGATCGACCAATTGGCTAAATCGCATCGCGTCGGCACCGCCAGCATCGAAGGGATGGCCTGGGGCGAGGTCGACTATCCCGGCGACCTGCAGCGCGTGGAGCGCCTGGTCGCCGACGGCCGCCTGCGCTGAGCGCGGACTATCGCGCGCGCCGCGCGAGGATGCGCTCGGCCAGCGCCAGATCGGCGGGCTTGTCCACGTCGATCGCGGCCTCGGCGAACGGCATGTCGACGGCGCGCACGGTGGCGCCGATGATGCGCGAGAGGCGCTGCAGTGCCGCATCCAGGGTCAGCCGGCCCGTGACGAAGCGCAGCAGAGTCAGGGGACCGATCGCCGCCACCAGGCGCCACGGCCGCTTGCGATGGCGCTCCATCTCCGACCAGAAGGCGGCGGCTTTGCGCGCGGCGGCGCTGCGCAGCAGGAAGAGGTTGCAGCCGCTGTAGCCTTCGCCGGCCAGGCGGTAGTAGGTGCGCAGGGTGTCCGGATGGTCGCGGCGGATGGTCCTGGCTGTGGCCAGCGCCACCGCCACGTCGGCGTCGGCCGGCGCCGCGGCGCAGAAATGCTCGACCATGGCCGGCGTCAGCAGGGCGTGGTCCGCCGTCGTCACCAGCAGCGGCAGCGGATCCGCGACGTCCCGCAGCGCGCGCTGCACGCTGGCGCTCGGCGTGCGGTCGGGCGCCACCAGCGCGATCTCCGCGGAGAGCTCCGCGGTGGCGGCGGCATCCAGCCCATCGAGGGCGGACCGGTCGATGCAGAGGACGAGGCGGCCGATCGACGGCGCCTGCCGCAGCGTCCGCACCACGCGCAACAGCATCGGCACGCCGGCGACCGGCACCAGCGCCTTGTGCGTCACGCCGGCCATCCGGGCCACCGGATCGTCGGCGCGGCTGCCGGCCAGGATCAGCGCCGTGAAGCGGAGCTGCGGCGCTTTCACCCGATCTCCTTCTCGAAGATGCGGTAGGTCTTGTAGACATGCGCGCCGACGTCCTCGATCACGCGGCGCATTGCCAGATTGTCTTCCAGCACCCAGGACAGCTCGATGCGGCGGAGCCCGGCGCGCAGCATGCTGACGCGCAGCCGCTCGAGCAGGGCGTAGACGAGCACGGTGCCGATCGCCGACTTGTGATGGCGCTTGCGCAGGCCCATGAGCAGCACGCGTCCGGTCTTCAGCCCGGCGACCTTCAGCCGCCACAGCAGCCTGATCCAGCCGAACGGCAGGATCTGGCCGTTCAGCCCGGCGATCGCCTCGTTCAGGTTCGGCAGGCAGACGATCATGGCCGCGGCCTCGCCGTCCAGCTCGGCGATCCAGACGAGATCGGGACGGATCAACGGCCGCATGCTGCGAGCGGCATGCCGCATCTCCGGCTCGGTGAAGGGCACGAACCCCCAGTTCTCCGACCATGCATCGTTGAAGATGTCGATGACGGTCATCAGCTCCGAGTCGTAGCGCGACATGTCCAGCGGCCGCAGCGCGGCGCGGGTGATGGCCGGCAGCCTTGAGATCCGCCGCAGGACGCTGGCAGGGGAGGGATCGGGGATCACTAGGTCATAGGCGACGAGGTCCTTGGCCTTGCGCAGTCCCAGCGCCGCCAGATGCCCGGCGGCATAGGGCGGCGCGAACCCCATCATCAGCATCGGCGGCGCCTCGAATCCCTCGACGAGCAGGCCGCATTCCTCGTTGCTGGAGAGGCTGAGGGGCCCGAGCATGCGGCGCATGCCGCGCCCGGCCAGCCATTGCTCGGCGGCGCCGAGCAGCGCGCGAAAGACGACGGGGTCGTCCTCGGCGTCGAGGAAGCCGAAATGGCCGGTGTCGGCGCCGTGCCGCTGGAGGTAGAGCTGGTCGATCTGCGCGCTGATCCGGCCGACCGGCCGGCCGTCGCGCCAGGCCAGCCAGTATTGCGCGGTGCCGTGCTTGAAATAGGGGTTCGTCTCGGGCCGCAGCGCATCGCGCCGCTCCATCACCAGCGGCGCGACGAATCCCTTGGCGCCGTCATAGAGCCGCGCCGGCAGGCGGATGAAGCGATCGAGATCGCGGCGCCCCGCGACGGGCGCGACGCGCAGGCCGGACGACGCGCTCTGCGGATCGTCCGCGCCGGCGGCGGGGATCGTCATGCGCCGCTGGAGCGCATGACGTCCTGTGTCGAGAGGTCGGTTGCCCGTTCTGCGTCGGATGCGCGGGAGCCGAACGGCCGCGGGCTGCCGTCGCGCCGGACGCCGTTGGACATCCGCTGCACCCACGGGAAGCGCGCGGCCTCGGCGGCTGTGTAGCCGATGTTGAAGACGGTGGCGCTGCGCGGCATGTCCTTGGCCTTGGCGTAGTAGGTGCCGAAGAGGCGGTCCCAGAGATAGTTGGTGATGCCGAAATTGCCGGTCTCGTTGTGGAAGTGATGCGCCAGATGCAGCCGCTTGATGCGCTGCAGGAATTGCGATTTCGGCGTGTAGTTCAGATGCTGGACGCAGTGGCAGAACTCGTAGAAGCAGGTAGTGAGGAGGCCGGCGGCGAAGGCCGTGGCCGCGGCGGCCGGCCCGCCGATGGTCCAGCCGATCGGGATGGTGACGGCGGCGATCGTCGGCAGCGTCGTGTAGAGGGCGCCGAAGAGGATTCGCAGGTCGTTGGGATCCTGGTGATGATCGAAATGGATGCGCTTCCAGGCGGCGGCCGTCCACCGCGACTTGTAGAGGAAGCGCCCGTGCAGCACGTAGCGGTGCAGGAGGTACCAGACCAGTGGGTAGACGAGCATCGCGAGCAGCGCCGCCAGCGCCAGCGGCAGCAGCGCCGTCGCCAGCATCGCGGTCAGGGCCAAGCTGACCGCCGCGAGCACGAGATAGGTCTGGATGGCGCCATAGGTGAAGTAGGCGCGCACGAGCTCGTCCATGGTCATGCGGCCGAGATTATGCGTGCGGGTCTTCCAGATATTGCGGCCTGCTGCCATGGAGTCTCCGATTCAGGCGGGCGCGAGTCGGGCCGGCGCGACCCGGAATGTAGTGGCCGAACGCCGCTTTCGCAAGTCCATTTGCCGGGGAAAACCAAGAGAATCCAAAGTATTGCGACGTGGTGTCGCGGCGCGGTCGAAGCCCGGGGCTCCGGCCGTTAGTAGCCCTCGATCTTCAGCAGGGCGGCGATGCCGAGAGCGCCGAAGAGGACGGTCGGCGTCCAGGCGGCGACCGCCGGCGGGATCGCCCCCATCTCGCCCAGCGTCAACAGCAGCCCGTCGGTGACGAAATAGAGGAAGCCCAGCCCGACGCCGACGGCAAGTCCCGCGCCGAGCCCGCCGTGACGCTGCAGCCCCTGGGCGACGGGCGCCGCCAGCAGGACCATCATCAGCGTGACCAGCGGGACGGCCAGCTTGCGCAGAAGCCAAGTCTCGTAGAAATCCACGGGGCGGTTGCCGACTTCGGGGCTGGCGACATAGTGCCATATCTCCGACAGCGACAGCACCGCCGGGTCGGCCGCGAGGTCGGCCAAGTGGCCCGGCGTCAGCGACGTCGCCCATGCCAACTCCGGAAGATGCTCCGGCCGGCGCTCCTGGCCGCCCGCCAACGACAGCCTCTGGACGTTGATGAGGTGCCAGCCGGTGCCGTCGTATACCGCGCGCTCCGCCAGAAGACGTTCGCTGAGCATCGCGTCCGCCGTCCGCACGAAAACCGTTACGCCGCGGAGCTCCTTGCCCTCGTCGAGAACGGCATCGATGCGGACATTGGACGCGCCATCGCGAACCCAAACGGCATCGCTCGTCGAGGCGGCGGCCGGATTCGCCGTGCCGGAGTCGGAGGTTCCGCCGGCAACCTGCGCCGTGGCGTCCCACTCCTTCAGTGCGCGCGCGGTTCGCGGCACGATTTGATCGCCGACGAGGAAGTGCAGCAGCCCCACGAGCAGCGCGACCGGCACGAGGGTCGACAGGAAATGATAGAACGAAAATCCGCTCGCCTTCAGCGCCATGATCTCGTTGTTGCGGGCGAACTTGGCCAGCATGAGCAATGTCGCGATCAGCACGGCGAACGGCAGGATGAAGTTGGCGAGATCGGGAAGCCGCAGGGCGGCATATCTGAGCAGCGTCCCAGCCCCGGATCCATGACGCGCGACGACATCGTCGCCGCGATTCATCATCTCCAGAAGCAGCATGAAGCTGACGAAGCCGAAGAGGGTCAACCCCAGATGGCTGAGGAGCGAGCGCGAGGCATAGCGGCCTGCGATCGAGATCACGCGGGCTGACTCCGCCAGGAGAGCCGCCTCCGGACGGCATCGATCAAGTCATTGGCGCGATCGAGCGTTGCGCTGACCGGATTGTAGCCCGGACGCTTGCTCGCCATATGGAAAGCCCAGCCGCCGATGACGGCAAAGATTGCCGCGGGCAACCACAACGCGACGATGGGATCCAGAACGCCAGCCTCCACCATGCTCTCGCCAAACCGCAGGGTATTGTGGAACAAGATCAGCAGCACGAGGCCGGCGACGACGCCGACGCTCCGCCGCGCTCGGCGCGAGACGATGCCCAGCGGCACGGCCAGCAGGGGCAGGACCAACAGCGAGACGATCCGTACCAGGCGCGCGTTCATCTCCGCGACGATCATCGCGCGGGTGAGGCCGGCCGGCGGGCCGTCGCGGGCATTCCACAGTTCCGGCAGGGTCAATTCCTTCACGACTTCGCCGCGCGGGCGCACCCGGATCGGGCCAAGCGCCATGTCGAGGGGCACATCCAGTCGGTCAAAGGTGAGCACCGTGCTGTGCCCGCCGCCCGGATCGCTCTGGATCCAGGTTCCCTGGCCCAAGCTCAGGATCAGCCGAAAATCCGTGCGCGAGCGATAGAGCTTGCCGTCCTCGGCGGTTATCGTCGTCGTGTTGCCGTCGGCCTCCGTCTGATAGAGAAAGATGCCCGACAGGTGGCGGCCGCCATCCGAGATGTCGTCGACCATGATGACGAGGTCGCCGAGGCCGGTGAAGAACGTCCCGCGCTCGAGCGCGCTGTTCCAGACCGTGTGAGTTGCGGTGTAGACGAGCGCGCGGTAGGCGTACCGCGTGTATGGCTGCAGCAGGCCGATGATGATGGCGGTGGCGATCAGGAGCGCCACGGCCAGGCCCATCAGCGGGATCAGCAGCCGCCGCAGGCCGACGCCCATCGCATGGATCGCGTCGAGCTCGCTGTCGCTGCTGAGCCGCATCACCGCCAGCAAAATCCCGACGAAGAAGGCAACCGGGATGGCGAGGCCGAGATAGTGGGGGATCAGGTTGGCCAGCATCTTCAGCACGAGATAGAACGGCCCGCCCTTGTCGACCATGAAGTCCAGCAGGCGGAGCATCCGTTCGAGCAGCATGGCCACCAGCGCGATGGCAATGCAGGCCAGCAGCGGCCCGAGCGTCTTCCGCAGGACATAGGCGTCGATTGTTTTCATTGCCGCCGTTATACTCGGCGGTCGCTCCCGCGGAAAACCCTATTCGCCGCCCATGCGGCGGAACGAATGACGCTCGAATCCCCGGCAATCCGATCCGTCCGAACGGTCATGCGAGTCCGGTCGCGCTCAGCCTGCCGCAAGCCGCAGGCCCTTGTTGTCGCCTTGTCCGAGGACCGCCGACCCTGCACGGTGTTGACCGTCGGACTGACCGATCACGACAGCCATTGGCTGGCCAGGATCGATCGGCCGGAGCGCTTCCGGTTCGTGCCGATCGGCGACTTTGCGCAGGCCGACGATCCCGAACTCTGCCGACCGAGCGCCTTCATCGCCGACGCCGTCGCCGAAGCCGGGCAACTGGCCGATCCGCCGCGCGGCATCGTCGCGTTCGACGACTATCCCGCCAGCATCCTGGCTGTTGCCATCGCCGAGCGATTGAATCTCAACGGCCCGTCGCTCGCATCGGTTGTGGCCCTGAACAACAAAGGCTGGAGCCGCATGCTGCAGGCGGCTGTCGTGCCGGAGGCGGTTCCGCGGTTCCAGCTCCTCGACCCGCGCCGCGCCTATCGGCCGGAGGATCTCGAGCTTGCCTTTCCCTTCTGGTTGAAGCCGGTCAAGTCCTCGATGTCCTATCTCGGCTTCCGCATCGGCTCGTTCGCCGCGTTCGAGCGCGCGCTGGCGCAGTCGCGGGCCGGTCTGCCGGCCTACACCGCCGCCTTCCAGGAGCTGATGGAGAGCGCGCGCCCGCCGGTGCCGCGCGGCACGCCGCCCGTACGCGCCGACTGGCTGATCGCCGAACAGCTGCTGGGCGGCCGGCAATGCACGCTCGACGGCCTGATGCAACGGGGCGAGATGACTGTCATCGGCGTCGTCGATTCGGTCCGGTTGGCGAATCGCGTCAGCTTCGCGCGCTTCGACTATCCGTCGCGCCTGTCCCGCGCGACGCAAGACGCCATGGCGGACATCGCGCGCCGGATCCTGAGCCGCATCGGCTTCGACAACGGCCTGTTCAACATCGAGTTCTTCGTCGACGGCCGTGGCGAGAGACCGATGATCATCGAGATCAACCCGCGCTTCAGCCCGCAATTCTCGGATCTGTACGAGAAGGTCGATGGCACGTTGACGCATCAGTATGTCGTCGAGCTGGCGACGGGCCAGCCGGTGTCGCCGACGCGCCGCCAGGGCCGGCACCGCATCGCCGCCAGCTGCGTTCTGCGCGTCGACCGCGATCACCTGGTCGAGCAGGTGCCCGGCGCCCGCGATATCGCGCGTCTGCAGGCGGCGATCCCCGATGCGCATGTGGAAGTCACCACCGCGGCGGGCCAGCGCCTCTCGGAATCGGTGCAGGACAGCTACACCTATCGCTACGGCCTGATCCATCTCGGTGCGCGCAACCGGCGCGATCTCCAGGCCAAGCTAGCAAAGGCCAAGCGGCTGCTGCGCTACCGCCTGAAGCCGGTCGAGTGATCACAGGCCGGCGGTGGTGCCGAAATCGATGGATAGGCACGCCCCGGTGATCGGCGCCGCCTCCGGCGAGGCGACGAAATGGACGAAGGCCGCGATCTCCTCCGGCCGGATGAAGCGCGCTTTCGCGCCCTGCGGATAGATGGAGAGGAGGGCGCGCTTGTAGCCCTCGGGATCGCCATGGCCGAAGGTGTTGGCCTGATACTCGATCATCGGCGTGTCCACGTCGCACGGGCAGATGGCGTTGACGCGGATGCCGCGCTCCGCCAGCTCGCGCGCCAGCGCCCTGGTCAGCAGGTTGACGCCGCCCTTGGAGGCGCAATAGATCGCCGCCCCCTTGGTGCCGATGATGCCGGCGTCGGAGCTGATGTTGATGATGCCGCCGCCGGCCTTTTCCAGGTGTGGAATGGCGTAGCGGCACATGAAGAAGGTGCCCTTGAGATTGACGTCGAGGACCCGGTCCCACTCGGCTTCGGCGGCGGTCTCCGAGGGACCTTCGGTCCAGATTCCCGCGGCGTTGATCAGCAGATCGAGGCGGCCGCTTGCGGCGGCTGTCTCGACGGCGCGGCTGCAGTCGGCGACCTGTGTGACATCGGCCGCGACGGCCGTCGCCTCGCCGGCGCCGGATGCGCGAAGCTGCCCGACGGCCTCGTCCAGGGCGGCCCGGTCGATATCGCAGAGATAGGCATGGGCGCCGTCGGCGACGAAGCGAGTGGCGATCGCCCGGCCCATGCCGCCGGCGCCGCCCGAGATGACGATTGTCCTGCCGTGCCAGTGCAGCTGCGCCATCAGTAGTAGCCGTCCCCCGGACCCTTGTATTCCTGCACGCTGTTCCCTCCGTCGACGACGATCGCCGCGCCGGTGATGTAGCTTGCGGCCTTCGAAGCCAGGAACGCCACCAGCTCGGCCACTTCCTCCGGCGTGCCGGAACGGCCGACCGGCGTGTGGCTGCCGGCCATCGCCTCGGCCTCGGTCGAGGATCCCGTCTGGATCCATCCCGGCAGCACCGCGTTCACGGTGATTCCCTGGCGCGCCACCTCGACGGCGAGGCTGCGCGTCAGCCCGACCATGCCGGCCTTGGCCGCGCTGTAGAATCCCGAGCGCGGGTTGCTGACCACCGGTCCCGTCACCGACGCCAGGTTGACGATCCGGCCATAGCCGTGCGCGATCATGCCCGGCAGCACGGCACGCGTGACGTGGAACGCCGTCGTCAGGTTGATGTCCATGCCGCGTCGCCATTCCGCGTCGGAGGTCGCCGCCAGATCGCGCTGTACCTCGGCCTCGCCGACATTGACCATGCCGGCATTGTTGACGAGCACGTCGATACGGCCATAGGCCGAGAGCGCTGCGTCGACCACCGCGTTCGCCTGCGCGCTGTCGGTGAGGTCGGCGGCCACGCCCAGCGCGGGAATGCCCACGGACTCCAGCGCCGCGGCGCGTTCGCGGATTCGGTCGGTGGTCGAGCAGAGTGCGAGCTGCGCGCCCTCGCGGCCGAGGATGCGCGCGCAGGCGAAGCCGATGCCGCTCGGGCTGCCGGCGCCGGTCACCAGCGCGACCTTGCCCGCAAGCCGTCCGGCCCCCGCGTCAGCCGCCACTATTGCGGTACCGCCAGCGAGAAGCGGCCTTCGCGCGCGAAGCGGTCGAGCGTCGGCAGCACGCCGCGCACGTCCACGTCGATGCGCCAGCCTTTGCCGTCGCGCTGCACGCGATAGAGGTGATACTGCCCGTGACCCCGGCCGTCATGCTCGAACTGCGCCGACGCCGAGGGCACGCCGATCACCGGCGCGCTGCCGTCGGGCGTCGCCAGCTTGCCGAGGCCCGACCTGTGGGTGTGGCCGTGCAGGATGAGTTCCGCGCCGGCCTCGGCGATGACGGCGCGGAACGCCGCGCCGTCATGCAGGCCCTTGCGTCGCTGGCTGTGGCCGTCGAAGGGCGGATGGTGGATGAGGACGACGCGGAAGAGGCTGGCGCGGCCGAGTTCCGTCAGCCGGCGCTTCAGTGCCTCGAGCTGGCGCGCGCCAATCCGGCCGGCGGCGCTGAAGGGCGGCATCGGGCAGGCTGTGGAGACGCCGACCAGGGCCAGCGCGCCGCGGATCCGCACGAACGGGAAATCCTCGTCGGAGCGCACGGGCGTCTCCCGTGTCGGCTCACCTGGGGAGGATCCCGCCATGTAGTCCGCCCACAGGCCGATCGACTCCGGCCATGCCGTCGCCACGTAGGCGTCGTGGTTGCCCGGAACGATGGTGACGCGTTCGGGCGGGCCGAGGCTGCGGAGCCACGCTTCCGCGAGCCTGTATTCCCCGGGCAGCGAGATATTGATGATGTCGCCGGTGACGACGATGTGATCGGGCGCGGACTCCCGCAGGTCCGCCGTCAGCCGTTCGAGGACCGGCCCGCCATGGATGGCATTGCGGCGAAATCTCCACGACAGGAAGCCGGTTATGCGCTTGCCCGCCAGTTCGGTCATGCGGGGAAGGGGCAGCGGGCTCACATGCGGGTCGGACAGATGAGCAAGGGTGAACATGCGGATGCGGGGCACCGACCGTTTCGACGGACCGTTCATGTCCCGCCCGACCGCTCAGGTCAAGCGCCGACCGGCAATGGGCTTGAAGCACCGGCGCCGGACCGGTACTTCTGCACCGACCGTTCCAGATGCCTCGTGGATGACCGACCCGACGAATGCCATCGACTCCGCCGCGCGCGCGCGGGCAAGGACAGCCGTCCTCGTCAACCGTTGCGCGGTCCCGCTGTGGAGCCTCGGCCAGGAGGAGCGATACCGCCGGATGCTCGCGCGGGCCGGCATCGACGATGCCGTCGGCGAGGGCTATCCGCTGCCGGCGGGACATGACCCGATCGTGCTCGTGCGCACCGACTTCGCCATCGAAGACAGCCTCGTCAAGGCGTTGGTTCACTCGCCCAATTGTCTGCTGGTCGTGCCGGCGGCCGATGGCGGCGGCGTTGTAGCAGCCGCTGCGCACGTGTCTGCGGACCGGGCCAGGCAGGCCGTCGCACTGCTGCGCCAGTCGAGGAACACGCCGGACGACATTGCCGCCGTCGGCGTTCCGGCGCTGGGGCCGGACGAACTCGGATCGAGCTACAACCACGCCCTGCGCAAGCGGGCCGCGCCCTTCGTCCTGTCGCTCGACGACACCGATCCGATCGCCGTCGAGCGCCGCATGTTCCGCGCCGCCTACAAGGGGGTCACCGATTTCGTCACCAAATGGGTGTGGCCGTGGCCGGCCTTCTGGGCCACCCGCTGGTGTGCGGCGCGCGGTCTTTCGCCCAACCTCGTCACCGCCGCGAGTTTGCTGCTGGTGCTGCTGGCGATGTGGCTGTTCGCCGAGGGACATTTTCTGCTCGGCGTCGTGGCCGCCTGGTTCATGACCTTCCTCGATACCGTCGACGGCAAGCTGGCACGCGTCACCCTGACCTCGTCGAAGCTCGGTAACGTCTTCGACCATGGTATCGACCTAGTGCATCCGCCGTTCTGGTACGTAGCCTGGTATTTCGGCGTCGCCGCCGGGGCGACCGAGGGCCAAACGCTGCTTCTCGCCGGCGCCGCCTGGGTCGCCGTCATCGGCTACGTCGTCGGCCGCCTGCAGGAGGGCTTTTTCCTCTGGCGCTACGGAGTCGAGCTGCATGCCTGGCGGCCTGTCGATTCCACCTTCCGGCTGGTCACGGCGCGCCGAAATCCGAACCTCGCGATTCTCACTGTGGCGGTCGTCGCCGGTCGGCCGGATCTCGGCCTGCTGGCGGTCGCCGCCTGGACGATTCTGTCGCTGCTCTTCCACTTCCTGCGCATCGGCCAGGCGCTGCAGCGCCAGCGGTCGGGCGAGCCGATCCGGTCCTGGCTGGCGGAGCCGTCGACGGCGGCATGATTCGCATCGGGCTGATCAGCAATCCGCGCAGCCAGCGCAACCGGCAGCGCATGCCGGCGATGCGCGCGGCGGCTGCCCGGCATCCGGAGCTGCTGCATGTCGAGCTCGAGAGCGTGCAGGCGACGGCCGAGACCTTGCGAGATTTCGCCCGCCGGGAGGTGAGCCTGATCATCGTCTCTGGTGGCGATGGCACGGTGCAGAAGGTGCTGACCGAACTGCTGAACGGCTCCGGCTTCGCCGCGCCGCCGCCGCTGGCGTTGCTGCCGAGCGGCATGACCAACCTGATCGCGGCCGATGTCGGGCTGCGCGGCGACCCCGCCCGCTCGTTGGACAGGCTGTGCCGCGCCGCGCCCGACGGGGCTGCCGCGCGCGAGACGCTCCGGCGTCCAGTGCTGTCGCTGCAGCGCGCGCCCGACGAGGCGCCGGTCCACGGCATGTTCCTCGGCGCCGCCGCGTTCTATCAGGGCATCATGGCCGCGAGGACCGAGGTGCATCCGCTCGGCGCCCGGCACAACGCCGCCGCTGCCCTGGCGCTGGCGCTCGCCCTGTTCCGACTCGTGACCGGCCGTCGCGGAGCGAATATGCTGCATGGCGAACGCATGACGGTCGAACTGGATGGGACGCCGGCCCAGCCGCGCGACGAGCTGCTGTTTCTGGCGACCACGCTGCAACGGCTGATCCTCGGCGTCATGCCCTTCTGGGGCGAGGGGACGGGAGCGTTGCGCTATACCCGCATCGGCTTTCCCCCACAGCGCCTGTGGCGCGCGCTGCTGCCGGTCCTGCGCGGCCGCCCGCGGCCGTGGATGGCGGCCTGCGGCTATCGCAGCGGCAAGGTCCGCGAATGCCGTCTCATCCTCGATTCACCGCTCGTCTTCGATGGCGAGATCTTCCGGCCCGATCCCGGGGTTCCCGTCGTCCTGCGGGCCGACCGGCAGGCGACCTTTCTGCGGTGCTGATATGAGGGCCGCCGCCCGTGCCCGGCTGTCCGCGCTGATCGGCGCCGAGGTCGCGCTTCCCGTCGGCGCGGCCACGGCGACTCTGGTCGAAACGATCCTCCGCCGTCACGGCGCGGCGATCCAGGCCGTACTGTTCTACGGCTCCTGCCTCAGACGCGGCGATCCGACCGCCGCAGAGGATCCGGTGTACGACTTCTACCTGCTGGTCGACGACTATCGGCGCGTCTATGACGGCCGGCTGGCGGCCTGGGCCAATGCCGTCCTGCCGCCCAACGTCTTCTATATCGAGATTCCCTGGCGCGAGCGCAGCCTGCGCGCCAAATATGCCGTCGTCACACTGGCGCAGTTCCGGCGCGCCGTTTCGCCGCGCGCCCTGCAGTCCTATTTCTGGGCTCGCTTCGCCCAGCCGGTGCGGCTTCCCTTCGCGCGCGACGACACCGTCCGCGCCGCCGTCGTCGACGCGCTCGCCGACGCGGTGTCGACGCTGGCCTTGCGCACGGCCGGGCTGATGGAGGGAAGCTTCATGCCGGCGGCCTTCTGGACCCGCGCCTTCGAGGCGACCTATGGCGCGGAGCTCCGCACGGAGGGACTCGACCGCGCCCGGCTCGTCTACGCGGCGGACGGCGCGCGCTACGATGGGCTGAGCCTGCCGGCGTTACAGGCCGCCGGGATCGAGGCGCGCATCGCCGAAGACGGGCGTCTTTCGCTCGCCCTGCCGGCGCAGGCCCGCCGTGGCGCCGCAGCGGCCTGGCGCCGGCGGCGCCTGCTGGGCAAGCTGCTCTCCGCGCTCCGCCTCGCCAAGGGCGCCTTCACCTTCGACGGCGGCGTCGACTACATCCTCTGGAAGATCGAACGCCACAGTGGCGTCGCCATGCGGGCGACGGACTGGCAGCGGCGTCATCCGCTGCTCGCCGCACCGGCCCTGGCTTGGCGTCTCCATCGGCGCGGCGCGTTCCGCTGACGCGGGGGACGGGTCAGCCGGCAGCGCGCGCCGGCTCGCCCAGGATGCCGGCCTCGTAGGCCACGTCGGTGACGGCCTCGATCACCCGCTCGAGCTGATGGCGGCTGTGCGCCGCGCACACGCTGCAGCGCAGGAGCGAGAGCCCGTTCGGCGTCGCCGGCGGGAGGGCGAGGTTCACATAGACGCCGGCCTGCAGCAGCGCCTGCCAGGTCTGGATCGCCGTCTCGGGGCTGGGCAGCTGCACCGCGACCACCGGGCCCTTCTGCGGGCCGAGCGCGAAGCCGCGCCGCTTCAGTCCGTCATAGAGGGTGTTGACGTTGGCCCACAGGCGGGTGCGCAGCTCCGGCCGGCTCTCGACGACCTTGAGGGCCGCAGTGACCGAAGCGACGATCGACGGCGGCAGCGACGCTGTGAACATGTAGGGGCGGCAGGCGATGCGCAGCACGTCGAAGTCGGGATGGTCCGAGACGCAGAAGCCGCCGATGGCGCCGAGGCTCTTGCTGAAGGTGCCGACGATGAAATCGACATCGGCCTCGACTCCGGCGGCCTCGGCCAGGCCGCGGCCGGTCTTGCCGAGCACGCCCATCGAATGGGCCTCGTCCACCACCAGATAGGCGCCGTGCTTGCGCTTCACCGCGGCGATCTCGGCGAGCGGCGCCTGGTCGCCGAGCATGCTGTAGATGCCCTCGACGACGATGATCTTGTTGCCCTCGGTGCCGGCGAGGCGCTGCAGGCGCTTGTCCAGGTCGGCGGCGTCGTTGTGCTTGAAGCGGATCACCGTGCCCGGGCACATCTTGCAGGCGTCGTAGATGCTGGCGTGCGAATCGGCGTCGATGATCAGGTAGTCCTTGGCGCCGGCGATCCGCGAGATGATGCCGAGATTGGCCTGATAGCCGGTCGTGAAGACCATGGCGCTACGACGCCCGTAGAAGCGCGCCAGCGCCGCTTCCAGCTCGGCATGTCCGCCGTAGCTGCCGTTGGCGATGCGCGATCCGGTCGTGCCGGTGCCCTGCGTCTCCAGGGCCTCGACGGCGGCGTCGATGCAGGAGGCGTTGAACGTGAGGCCGAGATAGTTGTTGGTGCCGACGAGGATCGTCGGCCGCCCTTCGACGATCGCCTCCGTTGGCGACGTCACGCGCTCCATGTTGACGCCGAACGGATCGGCGCCGACGGCCTTCACCGCGGCGTGCGATCGGATGAGGTCTGCGAACTGATCGAACAGGGCCATGCGCACTCAACCTTCCCTCAGTTTTCGGACCGTGCCGGCGAGTTCGCCGACCGTCCTGATCTCCGGCACCAGATTGAGCGGAATCGAAACGTCGAATTTCTCTTCCAGCTCCATCAGCAGATCCAACACCGCGACCGAATCCAGGTTCAGGTCCTGGGAGATGTCGGTGTCGGCCGTGATGGGGGCGCCGCCTTTGCGGAACGGTTCGAGCGCCGTCGTGACAGCGCCCAGGATGTCGTCGTCCGCACCGGCCACAATTCCCCCAACCATCGACTGCTGAATTCTCTCGTCTCCGACCCCTCGTCTCCCCGTCGACGGCCGACGACGCCTCGAATCACAAGGCATTACTTGTGAAAACTGGTGAATCCGTGAAATGACAATTTGTTACCTATTGTTACAGCCAGCGGTGCCGGCGGTACCAAGCGATTGTTTCGGCAAAGCCTTTGTCGAGATCGACCGCCGGCCGCCAGTTTGTCGCGGCGGTGTACGTTCCATCGCGTACGGTCCAGTCCCGGTGCAGCATCTCCCGCGCCTTGCCCGGGGTCAGCATCGCGGTCCTGTCGGTTAAACGGTGAATCGCCGCGTTCGCCTGCGCGGCGGCCTGGAGCAGCGGACCGGGAATCCGCAGCCGCACCGGCCTGACCTCGAGATGCCGCGCCGCCGTCCGCACCAACTCGTCCCAGCCGTAGCCGGCGGGATGCCCGTCATCGATCTCGAACGTGCCGGCGACGGCCGCGGCGGGTTCCAGGGCGGCCGCGGCGGCAGTTGCCAGATCGGCGGCATGCAGGAGCGACAGGCGCGCGTCGCGCGCCGGCGGCAGGAGGGCGAACCCGAGCCGGAGCGCGCGAAAGAACGCCAGGGTCTCGCGATCGCCGGGTCCATAGACGGCGGGCGGTCGCAGGATCGACCAGGGCAGGTCGCCGTCGAGCCGCGTCAATTCGGCCTCGCCGGCCAGCTTGCTCGCCGCATAGTCGGAGATCTGCGGCCGCCGCGCCGCCAGGGACGAGATCAGGACGAAGCGCGGCCGGTTGCCGGTTGCGATGGCCGCTTCGACGAGCAGCCGCGTGCCCGTCGCGTTGGCGGCAAAGAACTCGGCATGCGAGCGTGCCTTGATCTTGCCAGCCGCGTGCACCACCGCATCGACGTCGCGGACCAGGCGGGCGAGGGCATGCCGGTCTTCCAGGGCACCGATGACGGCTTCGATGGCGGCGTCACCGAACCGCGGATTCACCGGTAGCCGCCGCGTCAGGATGCGCACCTGCCAGCCGGCACGGCTCAACTGTCCGACGATGTGGCTGCCGACGAAGCCCGTCGCTCCGGTAACGGCAACCGTCCGCGGCATTGCCCGTCAACCGGCCGGCGCGGCCGGAGCAGCTGTACGCGTCGGGGATACCGGCGAATCCGGCACCGGCGGTCCGTAGATGCCGGAGATGTAGTTGGTCTTGGCGCGGGATCGGCTGAGCTTGCCCGAGGAAGTCTGCGGCAGTCCCTTCGGATCGATCAGCTTAACCTGGCATTCGATCGCCGCCGTGCGCTGCACCACGCCCTGCACGGCGCGCACCAGCGCGCTACGCGCCTCCGGATCCGACATCCGGCACTGCACGAGCAGGATCACGTCCTCCTCGTCGTTCTCGCCGTCGACGGAGAATGCGGCCGCATCGCCCCGCCGCAGTTCCGGCAGCTCCTCCACCGCCCACTCCAGGTCCTGCGGCCAGATATTGCGTCCATTGACGATGATGAGGTCCTTGGCGCGGCCGGTGATGACGAGTTGGCCGTCGAGCCAGTAGCCCAGATCGCCGGTATCCAGCCAGCCGCCGGCGTCGAGCACGTGCTGCGTCGCCTGGGGTTGTTGGAAATATCCGGCCATGACGCTCGGGCCCTTGACGAAGATGCGGCCGATATGCCGCTCCGGCAGGACCTTGCCGTTGTCGTCGCGAATCTCCGCGACATGGCCAGGCAGCGGCCGGCCGCAGGCGACGAATCCGCGCGCGCTCTCCGGATGATCGTCGGCAGCCGGCACGGCCAGCCGTTCGTCGGCCATGCGCTTGCGGTCGACGAGGTCGATCCGGACGCCGGTGTCGAGCGGCGCGAAGCTGACCGCGAGGGCGGTCTCGGCCATGCCGTAGCTCGGCACGAACGCCGTCTCGCGGAAGCCATAGGACGTGAACGCGTCGGCGAAGCGCCGGAGCACGCCGGGCTGCACCATGTCGCCGCCGATTCCGGCGCCGCGCCAGGTGGAGAGATCGATATCGAGGTTGTTGGCGGTCTCGGCGCGGCGCGCGCAAAGGTCGTAGCCGAAGGAGGGGCTGTAGGACAGCGTTCCGCCGTTGCGCGAGATCAGGGTCAGCCAGAGCAGGGCGCGGCGCGCGAAATCGCGTGTCGTCAGGTAGTCGATCGATAGCTGGCACGCCAGGGGAGTCAGCATGAAGCCGACAAGGCCCATGTCGTGGTAGAGCGGCAGCCACGAGGTGCAGCGGTCGCCGGGCCGCAGCTTGAGGCCGTGATTGATGATGGCGTCGCAATTGCTCATCAGCGCACGCTGCGGCATGTCGACGCCCAGCGGCGCGCGCGTGCTGCCCGACGAGTACTGCAGATAGCAGCGGTCGCCCGGTCCGAACGGCCGCGGATCCGCGCCCGCCTTCGGTAGGTCGTAGAAATCTTTCGCCGTCCCGATCAGCGGGAGGTCCAGGCCGGTCGCCGCTTCCTGCAGGAACGGCAGCAGTTCGGCCGATGCCGCGGCCGCGGATGCGCCGCAACCTACGAGCTGCCGTCGCAGGCCGGCGACATAGGCTTCCCGTCCGCCTAGGGTCGTCGGCAGGGACACGGGCACGCCGAGCAATCCGGCGTACTGACAGGCGAAGAACAGGATCGTGAAATCGGCATCGGTGTCCGCAATGAGGACGACGCGGGCTTCCGGCGGGAAGCCGACCTGGACGAGGCCGCGCGCCGTCTCGACGGCGCGCTCGCGCAACTCCGCGTAGCTCAGCGCCCGCGCCAGCTCGCCGCGCGCCGAATAGAAGTTCAATCCGGTCTTGCCGCGCGCCGCATAGTCCAGCGCGTCCGTCAAGGTGGCGAAGCCGCCGGGCCGCTGCGACAGGGTATCGTTGCTCGTAGGAGTCGGTGTCATTCGTGGCTGAACGTGGTATCGCTGCGGGACGATGACGCGATCGCGCCCGCTTGGCGCGCGCGTCTTATCAAATCGGGTTCCGACCGACAAGCCGCTTGCCGAGTCTTTGCGGCTGCGGGCTCGAGTCAGGCGGCCACGGGCGGCGCTTCGCTGACCTGACCGTGCGCCACATGGTAAACGCGGTGCGCCGCCTCGACCCAGGCCGATTGATGGGTGATGGCGACGATCGTCAATCCCGTCTGCGCCACCAGATCCTTGAGGTTGCGGCAGATCGCCGCCTCGGTGCCGGGATCGAGCGCGCTCGTGGCCTCGTCGAGGATCAGCAGCGACGGCCGATGGATGAGGGCCCGCGCCACGGCGATGCGCTGGCGCTGCCCGCCCGACAGCAGCGTTCCCCGCTCGCCGACGATGCTGTCGATGCCCTGCGGCATCTGCGACACGAAATCCCAGGCGCCGGCTGCGGCCAGCGCGGCCCGCGCCGCGTCGCGGCCCAACTCGGGATCGCCGAGCGTGACGTTGGCGAGGACGCTGTCGTGGAACAGGATGACCTCCTGCGGCACGTAGCCGACCATCTCGCGCCAATGCAGAAGGTCGATGTCGCCCAGCGGCGTGTCGTCGATGCGGATCTCGCCGCTGCTCGGGCGGTGCAGCCCCAGCAGCAGGTCGGCGATCGTCGTCTTGCCGGCGCCCGATCCGCCCGTGAGCGTGGTGATCTCGCCGGCCCGGATGGTCAGCGAGACGTTGCGCAGGACCGTATGGTCGCCATAGGCGAAGGTGACGTTCTCGAACCGGCAGGTGTTGCGGAAGCGCGGAACGCCGTGGCCCGGGAAGCTCTCGCGTTCGCGCTCCGCTTCGGCGATCGTCTCGCGCATGCTCCAGAACGCGCTCTCCGACAGCGCGGCCATCTGATACCATTGCTGCGCCCGGTTGAACATCAGGACGGTGCGGAACAGCAGCGCCCCCATGATGATCAGCTCCTGCAACGGCAGTTTCCAGAAGGTCGTGGCGACGTAGAGGAGGCCGCAGGCGATCGCCCACAGCATGATCTCCTGGCCGCTGCGCACCGCCTGCTTGCCCCAGACCTGACGCCGCAGGGCCTTGTTGACGGCTTGCGCGTCGGCTGCGAACAGGGCGCCGAAGCGCACGTGCCGCGCCATCGCCTTGAGCGGCTTGATGCCGATCAGCGTATCCGTCAGGCGCGCGACCAGCAGGTGCGTGTGCTGCGTCTGGCGGCGGCCGGCTTTGCGCGACATGCGGACCACGGGCTTGAGCGCGTAGCTGATGATGCCGCCGACGGCGAGCGCGATGACGCCCAGCTGCCACGAGACCAGTAGGGCCAGGGTCACGTACACCGCGGCCTGCACCAGGTTCGCCATCAGGCTCGCCGCCGATGCATAGGCCTCCGAAGCGCGGGCGGCCTCGCTGCTGACCGCATTGGCGAAGCGTCCGACCGGCTGCCGTGCGAAATAGCTCCAGCGCACGCCGAGCAGCGTATCGATCAGCCTCAGGCGCAGGCCGGTCGCTACCTTGGCGACTTCATAGCCGACGAAATTCATCGAATAGGTCATCATCAGGTTCTTGGCCACGATCGCCGCGAAGACGATGAGCAGCAGGATTCCGAGGTTGCCGGTGGGAATGCCGACCGTCGTCAGCGCCCAGGTGATGGCGGTCTGCAGCGCGGACGGCTCGGCGCCGGTGTCGCTGCCGACGGCGACCGTGAGGGCCGGAAGCAGCGTGGCATAGCCGATCATCTCGGCGAAACCCGCCAGGACGAGGCTGCCGAGCACGATCGACGCGCGCAACGGCGACGTCGTGAAGAAGATGTTGATCACGCCGGTCGGCCGGGACTTCTGTCTTGTCGCTTGCATTCGGAAACTATCGCATCGGCCGTTGGAGCTGTCCGGTCTCACTCGAATCGATCTGTGGCCGGAGCGCGCGGCGGGGACGCCGTTGGTTCTAAGTTGCCGGCCTCGCCGGGTCAAGGCGTCCCGCCGGCGCGACACGCTACCGTTCCGCGGACGGAGCGTCTATTGTGCCGACTGTCCTGGGCCGTATGCCCTGTCTTGAACCTTGTGAGCGCCGTCGTCATCCGCAAGCTGGGACTGGGAACCGTTCAGTTCGGCCTTTCCTACGGGGTCACGAACGAGCGCGGCCGGGTATCGGAGCCCGAGGTCGAGCGGATCGTCGCCGCTGCGCTCGACGCCGGTATCGCGCTTTTCGACACCGCCCCCGCCTACGGCGACAGCGAGATCATCCTGGGCCGCCTGCTCGAGCGGCAGCCCGATGCCCGCATCGTCTCCAAGCTTCCGCCTGCCGAAGGCGAGCGCATCGACGAGGCGGAGATCGGCCGATGGCGAAGCGCCGTCGAGCGCTCGCTGGCGCGGCTGCGGCGGGGGTCGCTCGATGCGCTGCTCCTGCACCGGCCCGATGACCTGCGCAAGCCCGGCGCCGAGCGCCTTGCGGCGTTCCTGGCCGAGCTTAGACGCGCCGGCGTCGTCGGCAAGGTCGGCGTGTCCGCCTATAGCCGCGCGCAGCTCGATCTCGCGCAGGCGACGATGCCGCTCGATGTCGTGCAGGTTCCCGTCAACCTGATGGATCAGCGTCTCCTGCAGGACGGCACCCTGGCGCGCCTGCGGCGCCGGCAGGTCGAGATACACGCGCGTTCGGCCTTCCTGCAGGGCGCCCTGCTGGCCGAGCCGGCGAGCCTGCCCGGCCATTTCGCGCCTCATTTCGATCGCCTGCGCGCGGTCGGCGCCGTGGCTGAGCGCGGTGGGCTCTCGCGCCTGACGCTCTGCCTGCGGTTCGTCCTGGAGCAGCCGGAGGTGGACAGCGTCATCGTCGGGGTCACGTCGGCGGCGGAGCTGCGGCAGATCATCGCCGGGGCGGCCGATGCCCGGCCCCTGCCGGAGGAATTGGCGGCGCTGGCCGGCGACGACCCGACCCTGCTCGATCCGTCGCTGTGGCCGGCGTCGCGGGGATAGGCCGATGGCAACGGCTCCCGCCCTGGTCCTGCGAACCGATGGCGGCCCGAATATCGGCGGCGGTCATGTCATGCGCTGCCTCGCCCTGGCGCAGGCTTGGCGCGAGGCCGGCGGACGGGCGGAGTTCTGCGCCGCTTCGCTGGCGCCGTCGCTGCGCCAGCGTGTCGTCGAGGAGAACTTCGCGGTGACCGAGATCGCTGCCGCCGCCGGCAGCGCCGGCGATGCGGATGCGACGCTCGCGGCGGCCGCCCGGGTGAACGCGCGGATCGTGGTCGTCGACGGCTACCATCTCGGGGTCGATTACCGGCAGAGGCTGCGCCAGGCCGGTCTCAAGCTGGCGGCGCTCGACGACAACGGCGAGATCGACACCTATGTCGACGATCTCGTCGTCAACCAGAACCGCCATGCGGCGCCGGATCTCTATCGCCGCCGCGCCGACCACACGCGCCTGTTGCTCGGCACCGAATACGCCCTCCTGCGTCAGGAGTTCACGCGCTGGCGCGGCGCGGTGCGGACATTTCCGCCGCAGGTCCGGCAAATCCTGATCACCTTGGGCGCGGCCGACCCGGACAACGTCACCGCCCGCGTCGTCGCTGCGGTCGCGCCGGCGGTGTCGCCGGCCGCAGAGCTCGTCGTCGTGATCGGCGGCAGCAATCCGCATGCCGAGGCGATCGACGCCCGCGCGCGGCAGATTCCCAACTGTCGCCTGCTGCGCGATCCCGGCGACGGCATGCCCGCGCTGATGGCGGCCGCGGACTTGGCCGTCTGCGCCGGCGGCAGCACCATGTGGGAGATGGCGTTCATGGGCGTGCCGTTCATTCCCGTCGTCATCGCCGAGAACCAACGCCAGGCGGTCCAGGCCATGGTCGGCGACGGCTATGTCGCGGTCGACGCCGCACAGGTCGAGTGGGATCTCCCTGCCGCGGTGGCAGCGCTCGCCGCCGACGCGGGCCGTCGGGAGACGCTCAGCCGCACCGGCCGGCGGCTGGTGGACGGCCAGGGAGCCGCACGCGTCTGCGCCGCCTTGCGCGCATTGGCCGGCAATCCGGTTGCCTGACGGCCGCTCGGCGCCTATCTCTAGACGGCAGCAGAGAAGAGCAGCAGACCGCCCGCATGGCCGAGATCACGATCGCCGGACGCCGCATCGGGCCCGGCCATCCGCCCTATGTCATCGCCGAGATGTCCGGCAACCACAACGGCGACATCTCCCGCGCCTTCGCCCTGCTCGAGGCGGCGAAGGCGGCCGGCGCCGACGCCGTCAAGCTGCAGACCTATACGGCCGACACCATCACCATCGACCATGACGGCCCCGGCTTCCGCATCGAGGGCGGGTTGTGGGACGGCCGCACGCTCTACGAGCTGTATGAAAAAGCTCACACGCCCTGGGAATGGCACCCCCGGTTGTTCGCGAAAGCTCGAGAGCTCGGCATTGCGCTGTTCAGCTCACCTTTCGATCCAACGGCGGTCGAACTGTTGGAGAAGCTCGAAGCGCCAGCCTACAAGATCGCCTCCTTTGAGATCGTCGACCTCCCGCTCATCCGGAGAGTCGCCCAGGCAGGCAGGCCGATCGTCATTTCGACGGGTATGGCAAATCTGGATGAGATTGGTGAGGCGATCGCGGCCGCCCGTGGTGCTGGCTGTCGGGAAATCGCCGTGCTCCATTGCACCAGCGGCTACCCGACGCCGCCCGAAGACAGCAATCTCCGCACCATCGCGGACTTGGCCGCGTCCTTTGATGTGGTGACCGGCCTTTCGGACCACACGCGCAACATCGCCGTACCTGTCGCCGCCGTTGCCCTGGGGGCCTCGCTGATCGAGGTGCACCTGACGCTGCGTCGTGCGGACGGCGGAGAGGATGCGGAATTCTCTCTGGAGCCCGAGGAGCTGACGGCGATGATCGGCGGCTGCCGCACCGCCTGGACCGCACTCGGCAAGGTCAACTACGACCTTGAGGCGAGCGAGAAGGGCAACAAAACGTTCCGCCGCTCGCTCTATGCCGTCAAGGACATCCCTGCCGGCGCTCAGCTCACCGCCGACAACGTGCGATCGATCCGTCCCGGCTATGGACTGCCGCCCAAGCATCTGCCGGAAATCCTCGGCCGCCGCGCCGGCCGCGCCATTGCGCGGGGTACGCCGCTCAGCTGGTCGCTGCTCGAACCCGGGACCTGAGTCAGCGTTTCAGCCCGAGCGCATCGAACTGCACGCGCTTGCTCAGCGATTCCAGCTTCTTTGCCGGCGTCGCGAAGGCATCGCCGGGGCGCACCTGGTCGAGCCTGTCGGCCCCGTTGTCGTCGCGCAAACTCTCGACGACGATCGATCCGCCAGCGGCGGCGATGCAGAGCCAGCGGCCGTTGGTGCGATAGACCAGGCCGGCCTGGAACGGATGGAACGGTTGGTCCTCGCGGCTGACGAAGGCGCGCTTCAGATGCACGGCGCGTCCGTTCCACATGGTCAGCGCGCCGGCGTAGGGATCGTCGAAGGCGCAGATGAAGCGTTCGATGAACGGCGCCTCCCAGTGCCAGTCGATCCAGCCATGCGTCGGCGTGTCCAGCCGCGGCCAATAGCTCGAGAGATAGCCCGGCTGCCCCGTGGGGGAGAAGGCGCGCGGGGCGGCCCGCATCGAATCCAGCAGCGCGCCGATCAACGTGACGTATTGATCGGCGGCGTGGGCCATGTAGTCCTGCGGCGTGCGGCAGGCTGGCGGGAAGACGAATTCCTCGGTGGCGAGGATCGCGCCGGTGTCGACGCCCGCGTCGACCAGATGCAGCTGGCAGAAGCCGAAGCGGTTGCCCATGAGGATCTGCCAGGACCATGTTCCGCCGCCGCGATTCTGCGGCAGCCGGGTGCCGTGCAGGTTGAGCAGCTTGCCGCCGAACCATTGCTCGATCTGCGTCCGGCCGAAGATCCAGCGCGCGCCGATCGACAGCGCCAGCGTCGCCGTCATGTTGCCGATGATCCGCGCCGTCCCGGCATCCCGGAGCTTGCCGATCACCGCTGGCTTGACGCCGATCTCCCGCAACGCCGCCGTCAGGTTGCGGCCGCCCGGGAGCATCTCCTTGGCCTGATCCGGCGAGGTGATGACGTCCACGGCGAGGCCGCGCCGGCGGCCCGTCTCGGCCAGCCGGAGCAGGAGATCGCCGCCGCCGAGCAGCAGCAGACGGCGAACGGGGCCGAGCGTCACGGTCGTCATGGCCCGCGTTCCTAGACCGGGTGCGGCAGGGAGGCAAGCCCGGCGGCCGTCTTTGCCTTTGGCGGGACGGCCGCGTTTGGCTACAAGAGCCGCCATGACACCCCCGGATCTCCCGCAGCGGCGATGATCCTCGGCATCCTCCAGGCCCGTGCCTCCTCGCGCCGGCTACCCGGCAAGGTGCTGAAGCCGATCCTCGGCCGGCCCATGCTGGAGCGCCAGATCGAGCGCCTGCGCCGCGCGCGGCGCCTGGACGGGCTGGTGGTCGCCACCAGCACCGACGCCAGCGACGACGCCATCGCCGCGCTGTGCCGGTCGCTCGGCGTCGAATGCTTCCGCGGCTCGCTCGATGACGTGCTCGACCGCTTCTACCGGGCGGCGCTGCGGCATTCACCGCGCGCGGCGGTCCGCCTCACCGCCGACTGCCCGCTCGCCGATCCCGAGGTCATCGACCGGCTCGTCGATCTGCACGCGGCCGGCGGCTACGACTACACGAGTAATACGCTGGTACGCACCTATCCCGACGGACTCGATGCCGAAGTGGTGGCGCTGCCCTGCCTCGAAGCCGCCTGGCGCGAGGCCGCCCTGCCGTCGGAGCGCGAGCATGTGACGCCCTTCATCTATAACCATCCGCAGCGCTTCCGCCTGGGCAATCTCGCGCAGCCCACGGATCTCTCGCATCTGCGCTGGGTCGTCGACGAGCCCGAAGACCTGGACTTCATTACCGCCATCTATGGCGCGCTCCATCCGGGCAATCCGGCCTTCGGCACCGCCGACGTGCTGGCGCTGCTGGCGGCGCGGCCGGAGATCGCGGCGATGATGGGGCGGGCACCGACCAACGAAGGCTATCAGCGGTCGCTGGCGGCCGATGCCGCCCATTCGACCGTCCGGAAAGGAACGACCTGATGTCCGAACGCTATCACCGCTCCGAGGAGCTGCTCGCCCGCGCCGAGCGGACCATCCCGCTCGGCACGCAGACCTTCTCGAAGAGCCGAACGCAGTTCCCCTATGGCGTCTCGCCGTTCTACGCGGCGCGGGCGCAAGGCAGCCGCCTCTGGGATGC
Source organism: Dongiaceae bacterium (assembly GCA_050180895.1). Taxonomy (GTDB): domain Bacteria; phylum Pseudomonadota; class Alphaproteobacteria; order Dongiales; family Dongiaceae; genus JBGPEQ01. The sequence goes on along the minus strand of JBFXDS010000004.1, from coordinate 44,091 downwards.
CGACGGCAACGAGTACATCGATTTCATCAGCAGCCTGGCGTCGGTCACGCTCGGCTACAACGATCCCGACGTGTCGGCGGCGGTGCGCGCGCAGCTCGACAAGGGCGTGATCTTCTCGCTGCCGACCGAGCTCGAGCTGGAGGTCGCCGAGCAGATCGTCGCCTTGGTGCCCTGCGCCGAGCGCGTGCGCTTCGGCAAGAACGGCTCCGACGCCACCGCCGGCGCGGTCCGCGTCGCCCGCGCCTTCACCGGCCGCGACCGCGTCGCCGTCTGCGGCTATCACGGGTGGCAGGACTGGTACATCGGCAGCACCGCGCGCAACAAGGGCGTGCCCGCGGCGACGCAGGCGCTGACCCACCGCTTCGACTACAACAGCCTCGACTCCCTCGACCGGCTGCTCCGCGGACATCCCGACGAGTTCGCCGCGGTAATTCTGGAGCCCATGAACGTCGCCGATCCCGCGCCCGGCTTCCTCCAGGGCGTGGCCGAGCTGACCCGCAAGCATGGCGCCGTGCTCGTCTTCGACGAGGTCATCACCGGCTTCCGCTTCGCCAACGGCGGCGCGCAGGAGCTGTTCGGCGTCACGCCCGATCTCGCCTGCCTCGGCAAGGGCATCGCCAACGGCTATCCGCTCTCCGCCGTCGTCGGCCGCGCCGACATCATGGCGCTGATGGAGGAGGTGTTCTTCTCCTTCACCATGGGCGGCGAGGCGCTGTCGCTGGCGGCCGCCTCGGCGGCGCTCGCCAAACTGGCGCGCGAGCCGGTGGTGGAGACGCTCGGCCGCACCGGCCGGAAGATCCTGGAGGGCACGCGCGCGCGCATCGAGCGGCACGGCATCGGCGGCTTCGCCCGCGCCGCCGGCCATCCGAGCTGGACCTTCCTGCTGTTCGCGGACACGCCCGCCTGCTCGCAGTGGGAGATCAAGACCCTGTTCATGCAGGAAGTGCTGGCCCGCGGCATCCTCTCGCTCGGCACCCACAACGTCACCTACGCCCACACGGACGACGACGTCGACCGGCTCCTGCGCGTCTATGACGAGGTCTTCCCGATCCTGCGCGAGGCGGTGGAGGAGGGCGCCATGACGCAGTATCTGCGGTGCTCTCCGCTTCAGCCGCTGTTCCGCGTGCGGTAGCTCTCGCTTCTGCACTGTCGGGCCGGCGAGGCCTTTACTTCACGCAGCCCAGTTCCAGGAAATCCGTCTCCCGCTCGCCCGGCCGCAGGTCCTCCTTGAGCAGCGCCCGTCCGGCGTTCGCCGCGATCAGCCGGTCGATCTCGGCGGGATCGACATATGCGCCGAGTCTCGTCCGGCCGGAGCGCAGGATCGCCTGCAGCATGCGCAGATAGGTGACGCGGCCGCCATGGAAGCCGTCGATGAACTCGCATTCGCCCGAGCCCAGCGCCGTGGGATCGTGGAAATCGAAGACCGGATGGTCGAGCCCCGCCAGCCGCGCGTTCATCTGTTGCAGCAGGATCGCGTCGCCGTCGGCGCTGAGCGCGTCGGCCACCCGGTCGCTCACCGGCGGCACGACCAGGATCAGCTCGCTTCCCTGCGCTTCGACCATGTCGACGATCTCGACCAGATTCCGCCACTGCTCCGGATCGAGCGGCGTGCGCACGTTGAACTTGTTGTGGCCGTGCGTCTCGGCGATGCGCGTGAGGGTCCGCTGGAACTTCCAGTCGCTATGCCGCCGCTTGCCGCGCAGGTCGCCGCCATAGTCGTAGGCGCCGTCGCGATCGTACCCGGCGCCGTCGTAGATCGCGGCGACGCCGATGCCGCGCGGCGCGAAGCGCGGCGACAGCGCGCCGGCGACGAAATCGCCGATGCCGATCTTGCCCTCGCCGATCCAGACGAACGGCTGCGCCAGCTGCACCAGCGAGAGCTGGCCTTCGTTGTCCGGCTGCAGGTCGGCGGCCTCTTCCGTGCGAGCCGCATTGAACCACCAGAAATCGATGGTGAGGATGACCAGCTTCGGCCGGTGCACGCGGAACATCGCCTCCAGCAGCGCGCGGATCTGCAGCAGGTCGCGCATCGAGCCGAGATTGACCATGGAGCGGGTGAAGCCGCGGCGGATGAACTCGATCGCCCGCGACGAGCCGACGATCGCCACCTCCGGCTTGCGCAGCTTGTAGAGCGCGAGCTTATAGGGCACGGGCCGGAAGAACAGCGCCGATCCGAACCGCACGTCCTCCGTCTCCTGCCGCGCCGCCGCCAGGCTTGGCGCGATCGTGTCGCCGGTCCGCGTCAGGAACAGATACGACATCCCCATCAGCGCCAGCAGCACCGCGCCGGTCAGCGCGAAAGCCAGGTTGTAGACGAGCAGGCGCGGCCGTGAGCCGGTGCCGATGCTCGGCGTCATGTGTCCGCGCGCGTCTTCCAGCTTCAAGGTCATTGCGATCTGCTCATGTCGCGGCGACCTGCCGGCCGCCTGTCGGATCTGCCTGAGGCATCAGAACTGAAAATACAGGAACTCGGACCGCCAACCCAGGATCGCGATGAGGCCGCATCCCGCCAGCGCGCCCACGCCGACGCCGACCCAGGGCCGCGGCCGCCACTGCAGTGCGCGCAGGCCGGCATGGATCGGCCGCAACGTCATGGGCGGCAGGAGCGCAGGCCGGTAGCGCCGGAAGATGTCGATCACGTTCGGCATCGCCACCGCGATCAGCGCCGTGGCGAGGATCAGCGGCAGGCCGTCGCTGACCACGTCGTCGAACGCGCCTGGCGCGTTGCGCTGCAGGCCGGCCATGCTGCGCAGGATGCCGAGCGCCGTCGGCAGGTCGGCGGCGCGGAAGAACACCCAGGCGATGACGACGGCGAGCATGGTGACGAGCCAGCCGAACAGCCGCCGGGCCAGCGCCGCCCTCGGGCTGCGCGCCGGCGGCACCGCCAGGCTCCACAGCCGGTGGATCACGAGATAGAGGCCGTGCAGGCCACCCCACAGCACGAAGGTCCAGCCGGCGCCGTGCCACAGCCCGCCCAACAGCATGGTGATCATGAGGTTGATGCACTGGCGCGCCCGTCCGCGCCGGTTGCCGCCGAGCGGGATATAGAGATAGTTGCGCAGGAAGCGCGACAGCGTCATGTGCCAGCGGCGCCAGAAGTCGGCGATGTCGGTCGCCCGGTAGGGCGAGTAGAAATTCACCGGCAGGCGCACGTTGAACATCCGCGCGAGCCCGATGGCCATGTCGGAATAAGCCGAGAAGTCGAAGTAGAGTTGCAGGGTGTAGGCGACAGCGGCCGCCCATGCCTCCGAGGGAAGCAGCGGCGTACCGGCGGCCGCGGCGTTGAACATGGGGCTCGCGATCTGCGCCAGCCCGTCGGCGAGCACCGTCTTCTTGAACAGCCCGACCGAGAAGATCGCCAGCCCCAGCGAGATGTTCAGCCCGCGCGGCCGCAGCAGGGCGGGGGACTGCAGCTGCGGCACGATCTCGTTGTGATGGACGATCGGGCCGGCGATCAGCTGCGGGAAGAAGGTCACGAACAGGCAGTACTCGTCGAACCGGTAGCGCGGCGCCTTCCGCTTGTAGCTGTCGGCCAGATAGGCGATCTGCTGGAAGCTGTGGAAGGAGATGCCGAGCGGCAGGATGATGGCGCCGGCCGACCAGGAGGTGCCGCCGAGCGCGTTGACGATGTCGAGGATGAAGTAGGTGTACTTGAAGTAGCCGAGCACGACGAGCATCGTGCCGATGCCGAACAGCGTCAGCAGCAGCCGCTCCCGCGGCGCCACGTCCGGCCGCGCCAGCCGCCGTCCGAGCAGGAAGTTGAACACCACCTCGGCCAGCAGCAGCAGCAGGTACCAGGGATTCCACCAAGCGTAGAAGAACATCGACGCCAGCGACAGATAGGCGACCGCGAGCGGACGGCTTCCCCGGCGCGAGATCAGGAAGAAGCCGAGGACCGCCAGCGGCAGGAATCCGAAGATGAATTCGAAGGAATTGAACAGCATGCCGCTGGATTCCTCTATCTACGGTATGCACTGTTCGGATCGCATGACCATCCTGCGTCCTTCGACAGGCTCAGGATGAGGGAAAATCTTGGTGGCACGAAGAAAGACTCCTCATCCTGAGCCTGTCGAAGGACGCAAGTTTGCTGATCCCGTCTCCCGCAGCCTCGCAGACGACTCGCCGCCTTGCGTGGGCTCCATCTGCGACGCTGAACCACCGCATTCTTACGCCGGCCGCCAGACGATCGCCGTTCCCGGATTGAGCGGGTTGGGCCCGACGTAATTCTTTTCGATGCGCTCGATCCGGATCCGTCCGGCGCCTTCCAGGCGGCGCAGCCTGCCGATGAGGTCCGTGTTGTAGCCGGTCGAGCGGCTGCGCCGGCGGACATCCAGCTCGAGCGACAGCCGCGGGGGGACGACATGCGAGAGTCCGCCGATCAGCGGACCGATCGCGGTCTGGTCGAGGAGCTGCCAGCTGACCGGCTCGATATGCACGACGCGGTCGAGGCCGGGAATCGCCAGCAACTCCTCGAACAGCGCGTCGTTCAGATGCGTGATCTGCTCGATGCTGAAGCTGGTGAAGACCACTGTCCTATCGCCGCTGCGGAACTCCGAGAGGTCGGGCCGGTGGTAGTCGAACGGTCTCACCGTCATCGACAGGCCGGGCTCGAGGCTGGCCAGGAGTTGCGTCGCCTGGCGTCCGGTCTCCGTATACTCCAGGGCGACGTAGTCGGCCGCGCGCGGCGCGCCGCCGAGCCAGAGATAGAACAGGTTCGCGCCCCAGCCGCTGCCCAGCTCGATGATGCGCCGGGTGTCGTCGCGGCAGCAGCCGGCCACCAGGTCGGTGATGGCGACGCGCGTGATCATGTCGACGCAGCGCGGGCTTAGGCGCGGCGGCAGCGGCCGTCCGGCCAGCAGCGCGGTGACGCCGCGGCCGCGGATGCGCCGCAGCTTGCGCGGGCGCGCGGCAAACGTCGCCAGGCAGAGATTGACCGCGCGCGCGAGGTTCTTCGGCTCGGCCGCGACGACCTCCCGGGCGCTGTCGAGGACCACGCTCCAATGGTCCTCGTACTGGTCGCGGACGCGATCGGGATCCCGCGCGCCGCCCTTGACTTCCTTGCGCAAGCCTCATGTCCCCACAAGCCCGCGGATCCGGGCCGCGTCCACATAGACCATGCGCCGCCGGAGAGGCCAGGGAAAAGAAACAACCGGTCCCGGGCGCTACCGCAGCAGCAGGTCGCCGCCGCGGTCGTCCTCGAGATCGGGATTGATGCGGTCGGACATGGTCATGATCATGTCGACGGTCGCGCCGTCGCCGGCCAGCGGCAGGGCGAGCCGCAGGTAGGTCTTGGCCTGTCCGCCATAGCGGATGCCGATGCGGTAGAGCGACGGCCGCCGCGTCTCCGCGACCTCGGAGAAATGCTTGCGCAGCATCGTGGCGTAGAAGTCCGGCCGCATCTCGTCGGTCGACCGCCCCGTGAAGTCCGCGCCATGGCGCTCGGCGATCGTACTGCCGTCCAGCCGGTAGCGGAACGTCAGCGGATTGCGGCGGACGTCCAGCAGGCAGACGAGCCCCAGCGCCCACGGGAATTCGAGCGGATCGATGTCCGGCCGCCCCGGCAATCGTCCCGCCCGGCACTTGCCGTGCCAGTAGGCATGCATGCGCTTCACGGCGTCATGCGTGATGTCCGCAAGCGACAGTCGGGTCGCGACGACGCCATCCTGCATGAGCCTGCGCACCGGAACGACGGAGAGAGTGGATTCCTCGAGAGTCATGCGGGCGACTGTGGCCTGCGCCCCGATCGCCCTCTGTGATTCGTATCACAGTCCGGGAGTTTCATCACGCGGGTCGACGATCACGGCGCCGCGATCGCCGCATGGGAAGTTTACTTTCCCGCTTAAGGTTAATGCGCGCTTGTCGGGTTCGCGACGGCGGCGGCGAGCTCCTCGGCGACGCGGTCCACGTCGTCGTCGGCCATGGCCGGGAACAGCGGCAGGCTCAGGCAGCGGGCGTAGTAGGCGTCGGCGCCGGGCAGGTGCAGGTCGCCGTAGCGTCGGCGGTAGTAGGGCTGCCGGTGCACGGGGATGTAGTGCACCTGCGTGCCGATGCCGCGCGCGCGCAGCGCCGCCATCACCCGCGCGCGCGTCGTCCCTGCCGCGGCGAAATCGATCAGCGCCGTGCACAGGTGCCAGGCCGGCTCGCAGTCGGCGGGGGCGGCGGCCAGGCGGATGGTCGGCGCCAGCGGCGCCAGCAGCGCGCGGTAGCGGGCCATGAGGGCGCTGCGCCGCGCGGCGAAGCGGTCGAGCTTGCCGAGCTGGCTGAGGCCGAGGGCGCAGTGGATGTCGGTCGCCCGGTAGTGATAGCCGGGTTCGGGCATCTCGTAATACCAGGGGTTGGGCCGGCCGTCGGCGTCGAAGCCGAGGTCGCGGTTCTCGAATGCCGCAGGGTCGCGCACCATGCCGTGGTTGCGCAGCCGCGCCAACCGCTCCTTCAGCGCGGGGTCGTTGGTGGTGACGGCGCCGCCTTCGCCCATGGCGACGGTCTTGACCGGGTGGAACGAGAACACGGCCATGCGGCTGTAGCGGCAGTCGCCCACCGGAGTCCGCGGCGCATTGCCGGCGCCATAGGTCGTGCCGATGGCATGGGCGGCGTCCTCGACGACCGCGAGACCGTGCCGCTCCGCGACGGCGGCAATGCCCGCGAGATCGACGGTGCGTCCGCCGAAATGCACGGGCAGCACCGCCTTGACCGCGCCGCCCGCGCGCTCGAGGGCTGCGGCCAGCGTCGCCGGCGTCAGCAGGGCGGTCTCCGGATCGACGTCGGCGAAGACCACCTCGGCGCCGACATAGCGCACCGCGTTGGCGGTCGCCAGGAAGGTGATGGCAGGAACGATAACGCGATCGCCGGGTCCGAGCCGCAGCGCCATCGTCGCGAGATGCAGCCCGGCCGTAGCGCTGGCGCAGGCGACGGCGAATGTCGCTCCCGTGCGCGTTGCCAGCGCCGCCTCGAAGGCGTCGACCGCCGGCCCGGTGGTCAGCCAATCGCCGCGCAAGACCTGCGTCACCGCGGCGATGTCGTCGTCGTCGATTTCGTGCCGGCCGTAGGGCAGGAACCGCGCGTCCATTCGGCTCACGCGTCCGGCTCCCGGATCCTGCGGCCGAGGCCCGTCACGGCAGTCCCGGAAGCTGTCCTCGGCGCCAAATCTCGGCCTTTCCTGGCACGCGCGGTTGCGCGAGCGGCACGCCTACCAAGCGTCCGTGGGACCGTCAACCCGCCGTCACTTCGGCGCCAGCGCCTTGGACGGCACCGCGGAGCTGCTTTGCCGGAAGCGCGGGAGCTCGTCCTTGACGTCGAACCAGGCGACGCGCTCCTGCGTCCAGACATGGTCGTCGATCCGTACCCTATGCGGCTCGTCGAGGCTGCCGACGCAGACCTGCACCCGATCGCCGAGCACCTCCTCGCGCATGGCCACGGTACTGCCGCAGGTCGCGCAGAAGCCTCTCATCGCGTAGGGCGACGAGCGATACCAGCTCGGCTCGATCGTGAGCCAGGTAAACGCCGCAGCCGGGAAATGCACGAAGGCGAGGGCCGGCGCGCCGGAGTGCTTGCGGCAGATCGAGCAGTGGCAGATGACGCCGCGAAGCGGTCGCGCCGTAGCGCGATAGCGGATGGTCCCGCACAGGCATCCGCCCTCGAAGCGTTCCTCATCGGACATGTGCCGGCTCCCGCGAAACGATCCCTGCTCGAGTATTGTAGTCCGATTCATCTCGAACGGAATGATCCGCTGCCGGTTTCTTGAAGTGGGCCGCCATGCGCACCTGAGGCTCGCGCCGGCAGGCGCGCATGGTGGTCTGCAGTCCCGGAATGGCGCGCGGTGGGGCGAGATGGCAGCGCGTTAACTTTACCCAGGGCGTCCTCTCCCGTAGACTTCCTCACCAAGCAAACCGCGGGCGACAAGCCCCGCGCGGCCGGCGGCGAAACCGTTGGACCGATACGGAACGGGTGGGACCGATCATGCGCCTCTGCAAGGGACTGTTCGCGCTCGCGGTCTGCGGCACGCTCGCCGCCTGCGCCGGCACCGAGGTGGCCGGCACCGGCAATACCGCGACCTACGGCCCGCCCGCCGTCCAGTCGGCCGAAGCGACCATCGCCGAGCACCGGCTGCGCCTCCGGCCGCCGCCGGACTACTGCGCGCTCGACCGCGCGCAGCTCCAGGATGCCCTCGTGCTGCATCTTCTCGACAAGACCGTCGAGGGCGCCGCGCAGATTCTGTCGATCTGGCGCGATTGCGCTGCCCTCGCCGCGTCGCGCCGCGGCGTGCGCGCCTTCGCCAAGCCGGCGGTTGTCGTCGCCGCGGCCCTGGAGGATGGCCGCCCGCTGCGCCTGCCGATGTCGCGGCAGATGCTGCTGGACCTGCTGGCGTCGACCTATTCCGAACTGTCCGACAACGATGCTCTCAATGCGCAGATCGACGAAGAGGTGCGCCGGCGGTTCGACGACACGATCGGCCGCTTCGCCCGGGATTCCGGCGTGCGCATGGAAATGGGCGAGACGACGAATCTCGGTCTCAAGGCGCGCGACGCCAACGCCGCCTACCTAGCCTTCATCAGCCGCGCCCGGAGCGACGACGCGCAGATCGTCCTCGGCAACATCGTCGCCGTCACGCAGGTGAACGGCCTGCTGCTCCAGGTCGCGGTCTTCGCCGATCTCGAGGACGAATCCACCATCGACCGCCTGCTGGCCGAAGCCCAGGCCATCCTCGCCCGCCTCGTCGCCGAGAATGACCGCGCCTTCGGGACGGAGGTGTGAGTCTCGACCGATGGGCTGAACGGCGCTGACCGCCTCAACCCCCAGCGAGGAAGCCGTCGCGGCCGTCGCGCCGCCATCGCCTTTGGCCAGATCGGCCGCGCGCATGCCCCGGGATCGTCGCTTGCGATACATTGGACCAAGGTCCAATTGCGCGCGCGGCGCGTGGCTTGCATGGTCTTGGCCATTCGGTGCCAAGGTCAGTACCCGACATCTCTGACGGCACAACCCTTGCCCCATCGCGAGCATTCTCGCCAGCGGCGGCGGGGGTTTTGACGCTCATCGGACTCGTCGCCTGCGCGTCCGCCCGCTGTTGCTTCGTCCAAACGGGAGAGAGACATGCCCAAATCAGACAAGCCGAACATCCTCGTCATCTGGGGGGACGATATCGGCGTGCACAACATCAGCGCCTACAACCACGGCATCATGGGCTATCGCACGCCCAACATCGACCGCCTCGCGCGCGAGGGCGCGCTGTTCACCGATGCCTATGGCGAACAGTCCTGCACGGCGGGGCGCGCAGCATTCATTTTGGGCCAGCACCCCTTCCGCACGGGGCTGCTGACGATCGGCATGCCCGGCTCGCCCCACGGCATCCCCGATTGGGCGCCGACGATCGCGGACCTGCTGAAGCCGCTGGGCTACAGCACGGCCCAGTTCGGCAAGAACCACCTCGGCGACCGCGACAGCCATCTGCCGACCGTCCACGGCTTCGACGAGTTCTTCGGCAACCTCTACCACCTCAACGCCGAGGAGGAGCCGGAAACCTACTACTACCCGAAGGACCCGGAGTTCAGAAAGAAGTATGGGCCGCGCGGCGTGCTCAAGAGCAAGAGCGACGGCAAGGGCGGACAGACGATCGAGGACACCGGTCCGATGTCGCGTGAGCGCATGCCGACCGCCGACGAGGAATTCCTGGCCGCCGGACTCGATTTCCTCGATCGCGCCAACAAGTCGGGCAAGCCGTTCTTCCTGTGGTTCAACACCACGCGCATGCACGTGTGGACGCATCTGAAGAAGGAGAGCGAGGGCAAGACCGGCATCGGCCTCTATGCCGACGGCATGGTCGAGCATGACGGCCATGTCGGCCAGCTGCTGAAGAAGCTCGACGATCTCGGCATCGCCGACAACACCATCGTGATCTACTCCACCGACAACGGCGCCGAGATCGTTACCTGGCCGGACGGCGGCTGCACGCCGTTCCACGGCGAGAAGGGCACGACCTGGGAGGGCGGGCACCGGGTGCCGCTCATCGTCCGCTGGCCCGGCGTGGTCAAGCCGGGCACGCAGATCAACGAGATCATCTCGCACCAGGACTGGATGCCGACGCTCTTGGCCGCGGCTGGCGAGCCGAACATCAAGGAGAAGCTGCTGGAAGGCCACAAGGCCGGCAGCAAGACCTTCAAGGTCCATCTCGACGGCTACAACTTCCTGCCGGCCCTGAAGGGGGAGGCGAAGAAGGGCCCGCGCGCCGAGTATCTCTACTTCGGCCAGGGCGGCGAACTGAACGCCATTCGCGTCTTCGACTGGAAGGTCCACTTCGCCGTGCAGCGCGGCAACATCGCCACGGGCACGCGCGACGTCACGGGTTGGCCGACGATCATCAACCTGCGCGCCGATCCCTACGAGCGCGGGCCGAACGAGTCCGGCATGTATATCCGCTGGTACGCCGACAACATGTGGCTGTTCGTGCCCGTGCAGCAGAAGTTGAAGGAGTTCTTCGCCGACTTCGAGAAATATCCCTACCAGGCCGGCTCCAGCCTGAACGCCGCGGGCATCAGCTACCAGACGATCCGCGTGGCCGAGGCGATGAAGCGGCTCGGCCAGCTCGAAGGGCTTACGCTGCCGAACAACTGACCGGCGTCGGCGCACGTGCGGGAAGCTGGCGCTCGGGTCGTCGGCACCCGCTCGGGCGCCCGTGGCGCCGACCGAGGCCCATACAATGGCCAACGAGGCGCAGATGAAAGCCCGACCTCGCGATTTTGTGTCCCGATTGTGCGTGGATTCGCAGCACCGGCGCCGTTAGGTTGCGGGTCTTGGCGGCGCCGCAGCCGCAGCAATTCGAGACGGATGCGCAAAGGAGGACCGATGCCGCGGCTTGCAACGACGTTGATGGCCGGCTTGCTGAGCCTCGCATCGGTCGCCGCGCAGGCGGCCGAGACGGCGAGCCTCATTCGCAGCCCGCACTGCGACTGCTGCCTCGGCTATGCCGAGGAACTGCGGCGGAGCGGCTTCGTCGTCGCCGTTACCGACGCCGAGGACTTATCCCTCGTGAAGCGGCAGCACGGCGTACCGGAGGCGCTGGAAGGCTGCCATACCACCTTGATCGGCGGCTACGTCGTCGAGGGCCATGTGCCGGTCGCGATCGTGAGCAAGCTGCTGCGGGAGCGGCCGGACGTGACGGGCATTTCTCTGCCGGGCATGCCGGCGGGATCGCCCGGCATGAGCGGCGAGAAGACAGAGGCCTTCACCGTCTACCAGTTCGGCGACGGCGCGCAGACGGTCTTCGCTGTCGAATGAGCCGGAATGGGGCGTCCGAGGCGGACGTCAAGTCCGTTTCAAAACCCTGATTCCCGCAACATGCGGTTGAGCCCGTCCACGTCCAGCCACTGCGTGTTCGTGTCGCTGGCGTAGCGGAAGCCGTCGGCCACCCGTGCCGCGCCGTCCTCGGCGAAGGAGCGCCGCTTCCACCAGTGGAACGACGGCTCGATGACGTAGCGGTCGTCGAGCTCCACGGTCGAGCGCGAATCGTCCTCGGTTACCATCACCTCGTGCAGCTTCTCGCCGGGCCGCACGCCGACGACCCGATGCGGCAGCTGCGGCGCCATCGCCTTGGCCAGGTCGGTCATGCGCATGCTCGGGATCTTCGGCACGAAGATCTCGCCGCCGCGCGTGAGGGCGAGGCAGGACAGCACGAACTGCACGCCCTGGGTCAGCGTGATCCAGAAGCGGGTCATCCGTTCGTCGGTGATCGGCAGGCTGTCGGCACCCCTGGCGATGAGGTCGCGGAACAGCGGCACCACGCTGCCCCGCGAGCCGATGACGTTGCCGTAGCGCACCACCGCGAACAGGATGTCAGGCGTGCCCGAGAGGTTGTTGCCGGCGACGAAGATCTTGTCCGAGGCGAGCTTGCTGGCGCCGTAGAGGTTGATCGGGTTGGCCGCCTTGTCGGTCGAAAGCGCGATCACCCGCTGCACCCGGTTGCGCAGCGCCGCCTGCACGATGTTCTCGGCGCCGATGACGTTGGTGTGGATGCACTCGAAGGGATTGTATTCCGCCGTCGGCACCTGCTTCAGCGCCGCCGCGTGGATCACGTAGTCGACCCCGCGCATGGCCATGTCGAGCCGCGCCGCGTCGCGCACGTCGCCGATCAGGTAGCGCAGACAGGGATATTGCTCCTGCGGCAGCTCGCCGGCCATCTCCCACTGCTTCAGTTCGTCGCGCGAGAAGATCGCCAGCCGGCGCGGTCTGTGGTTGGCCAGCAGGTGCCGCACGAAGGCCTTGCCGAAGGAGCCGGTGCCGCCCGTCACCAGGATCGATTTGCCGTCGAGTGCGGGCGTTGGGATGCTGATCGGCGGCAAGGGCGTTCTCCGGTTGCGGCTGCGGGGCGGGCGCGGAGCGGTAGCAAGCGGCCGATAGGCCCGTCAACCCGGCACCGCCGGCCGTTCGCTCATTGTTTCATGGCCGCGTGAACTGTCCGATTTTCTACTCGGCCGGCACGCCGCCGGCTAGGCGCCGCACCCATCGCGGCAGCCAACTCGGCTCGGCTGAGGCGCTGCGCTCGTTGCGGCCGTGGATATGGAACACGCGGTCGCCGCAGGGCTCGATGGTGAAGCGCGGGATCCGCCCTACGACCTCGCCATAGCGCTGCAGCCGCCGGCGGAGGTCCTCCGGCGTCAGCGCCGGCATCAGCCCGCGGTTGTGCTTCTTCGACAGGGCGTAGCGGGCATAGCCGCGGCCCGGCGCCCAGGCGGCGCGCGCCGCCGTCGGCGGCAGGCCGACGTGGAATCGTTCGGTCAGCAGCCCGACGATGCGCTCCGCCGCCAGGCTGCCGGTCTGCGCGGCGAAGGCGTGGTCGAAACGGGCCCGGTAGCTGGCCGGATAGGCAAATCCGTCGCCCGCGGCGATGATCGCCGTCGCCTGCGCTACTGCCTCGTCCACGGTGCGGGCCGGGATGTTGATGACCGGCGACAGGTAGTTGTCGAGCACCGGCGACTCCGCCGGCCGGAAGCAGATCGCCGGCCGGCCGAGGGCGAAGGCCTCGACCCCCGTGGTACAGTAGGTGTGGAGCAGCAGGTCGGCGGCCTGGATCCAGGGCACGGCCGAGCCGTGGCGCACCACCTCGACCCGCGGCCGGCCGGCGGTGATCGCGGCCCAGGTCGCCGCCTTCTCGCTCGGATGCGGGCGGACGATGATGCGGTGCTCGGGCAGGGCCGCCGCCAGCAGCGGCAGCAGGGCGGTGATGCCCGCGAGGCTGGCCCGCTCCAGCCGCAGATGCTCGGCGAGGAAGGCGGCATCGTCCGGCTTGCGGCGGTCGAACTTGCCGCCGCGCTCGAGCTTGCGGACCATCTGCTCGGTGGTCCCCTTGCCGGAGTTGGTGAAGCCGAGGTTGGTGTTGATCAGGACGAATCGGCCGTGCTCGCCGCGGATGCGCGCGACCTCCGGCGCATGGGCGCCGACGAACGCCGGCCGCAGCAAATCCCAGCGCGGGTTGCCGGCCACCGCGTATTTCTCCCGCGCATCCGGGAACTTCCACAGTAGCGCCTCGAGATGCTCGTCGCCGACGGCGAAGATCAGGTCGCTCGACTCCACGGCCGCCGGCGCCACCCAGCGCAGCCCCTCGTTGCGCGCGACCAGCCCGGGGATCTCCTCGTCGATCGCGGCGACGCGGTGGCCGTGGTTGCGGGCCGCCTGCATGACCTGGGCGTCGAGGGCGGTCAGCGTCTTGAACAGCACGATGCCCGGCGGCATCCGCCCGAGGTTGCGCTGCATCAGCCACTTCTGGCCGAGGACGACCTCGTACCCGGCATCGACGGCGAAGACGGCGAGCATCAGCTTGGCGTCGAGCTCGCGCGCCGCCACCTCGACCGGCAGGTAGAGGAAGGGGGCCGTCGCGGCGTCGGCTGCGGCGTCCGGCACGTCAGGCCACGCGGCGGTCGCCGGCCATCAGCGCGCGGACGCAGGCGACGGCCTGCGCCATGTCGTCGCCGTCCTCGCCGCGCGTCTGCGGCGGTGCCTCGCCGAGTCGGTGCAGGCGGCCGCTTGCCATCAGCGCGCGGTGGCATTCGCGCAGGTCGCGCAGCGGCATGAAGGCGCCGCGCTCGACCAGCCGGTCGAAGCTCCGCGCCAGCCAGTCCTGCTGCTTCGGCATGCCGCGGTAGTTCTTGCGCGCGCCATGCCCGGTCAGCAGCCGCTCGGTCGCCGCCAGCAGCCGTCCCACGACGCTCGGCCGCCGCGGCAGGTCGAACATGGCCACCGGCTTGCCGGTGGCGCAGGCCTCGGCCAGCATCGAGGCGCTGTCGCTGGTGACGATGAAACCGTCGGCCAGGGCGAGGAAGGCCATGTAGGGATTGTCGGCCGCCTCCGCCTGCCAGCGATGCCGATAACCAGGCGCGGAAAGGGCGTCGAACAGCGCGTCCGCCACGTCCGTTGGCGTGCGCGCGCTGGTGGTGACCAGCAACGAGCCGCCGGACTGCCGGGCCAGCGCGTTTGCGGCGTCGGCGAGCCGGCGCGCCGCCGCTGCATCGAGCCGGTAGGGCGGCGAGTTGCCGCCGACGAGCAGCGCGTGCCAGGGCCGCGGCAGGGGATCGAGCCGGTCGCGCCAGGCTGCGGCGGCCTCGGCCAGTCGTTGCGGCGTGACCCGGTGCAGCGGCCCCGCCAGCAGCAGCAGGTTGGGGCGCGGCGGCAGCCGGTATTGCGGGGCGGCGATCACCAGGTCGAAGAGGGTCAACGGCGCCCAGGAGCGGCCGACATGCACCCAGCGCGCCTGGCCGCCGGCCCGTTGCTGCACCCAGCGCGCGACCGGCACGCTGCGCTTGCCGCCGTCGATGATCAGGTCGGGCCAGGGTGGCGCCAGGGCGGGCGAGCATGCTCGGTCGAGGCTGGCCGTGGACGCGCCAAGCAGCCAGTTCGGCAGGTTATGCAGCCGGTTGTAGCGGAGGTCCTTGACCTCGTACGGCCAGCCGAGCGCCTCGGCGAGCGCCAAGAGCTGCGAGCGGTCGCCGCGCCGCGGCCCGGCCAGGACCCAGACGCGCGGCGGCACCGGTCTGGCGGCGGCGAGGTTCGACTGATAGGCCACCGTTGTCGCGCGACCACGCCGGTCGCGATCGATCGCGTCGAGCCGCCAGACGATCCCGGGACAGCGCTGCGCCGCCGCGACGATCTGCTCGCGCCACCAGCCGGCCGGCCGGAGACAGCGCGGGCCGTCGTCGGTCGCATGGCACACGACCGCGACATAGACGAGCTTGGCGGCCTGTCGAAACATCACGTCGAGCAGCCACGGCACGTCCTCGCCCGGCAGCCGCTCCAGCAGGTTGCCGGCGATCACCGCATCGAAGCGCTGCGGCGGCCAGTCGCTGGCGATGGCATCGAGGTCCAGCCGGAGCACCGACGCGACCTGCAGCGTCGCTGCCAACTTCTCGATGGCGGCCGGCACCGTCGAAGGCGACCGGCCGGCGCCGGCTGCCTGCCGGTGCAGACCGACGATCTCCGCGAGCATCGGGCTCGGCCGCTGCCGCGTGAAGATCTGGTAGCCCTCGGCGTCGGCGGCGCGTTCGAGGCGATGCCACACCTCGGCGAGGGGATGGGCGCGGTAGGCGTAGTCCTTGGGGAAGGGATGCCAGGGCTGGGTGTGCATGGCCGTGTAGTGCAGCAGCATCGACCGCCCCTCGACGAACTCCATGTCGCGCGCGTTCCACCCGGGATCCAGCGGGCCCCACAGCCCCGGCTGTCCCTTCACCTTGCTGAGCAGCTGCTCCTTTGTCTGGTGCATGGCCGCATCATGGGACCACCATTCCACCATGCGCGCGCAGTCGATCAGCATGACCGACGTGTCGTTGGCGGAAACCGCGAGATAGCCGTGGCCGTCCATCTCCAGGTCGAACAGCAGCGCCGGGTCGGCGGTGTAGATCTGGTCGACGTCGTTGTAGATCGCCTTGCCGGCGCGGCCGGCGAAATCCGGGATGGCATAGCGGTAGTTGGTGAAGCCGGTTCGCCAGCCCTTGCGGACGAAGCCGGCCAGATTCTTCATCACATGGATCTCGTAGACCCGGGCCGGATCGCGCAGCCGCTCGATCGCGAAGAAGAAGACGCGCTCCGCCCTATACTGCTCGTCCTCGGTGCCGAGGAAGATGCGCACCGGCGGCTTGTCGCTCGGGGTTACCCCCGGGCGCACGGCCAAGGTGACGATATAGGGGCGAATCCATGGCGGACCGTCGGGGACCGCCGGTCGTGCCGGTCGGAGCGGGCGCGATGTCATGATCGGCGGCAAATGTAGAAGCTGCGCGCGGGAACGCAAGGGCCGCGTCCGTTCGCCTGTGTGGCGGCGGCGGAATCGGGTATGCTGGGCCGGTCGCCATTCATTTCACCGGCATGCCATAGATCGGCCATCAATCCATGGAATTTCTGAGTTCATAGGAACGAAGGCATTCGCCACCCATCGCCGCGCGCGCGTTGTGGGGATTGCAACGGGGAGTCCGCGACCGTGTCACGCTTCATCACCATTGCCTTGTTCGTATTGTTTACCGTTTCGCCGCTGCATGCCCAGGAGCAGCCGGACTACGCGGCGGCGACCGATGCCTATGTGACGGATATCCAGGCGCGCTTCCCGGAGACGCCCGATACGCTGGAGGCGCGCGCGAGCCGGCTCGAAGGCGTTGCCGCGGCCGAGCGCGGCGAATGGGGCAAGGCCGCCGTCGGCTATGAGCGCGCCGTCGCCTTCGGTGCGGATGATGTCGAGACCTGGTTGGGGCTGACGCGGGCGCTGCGCGCGCTCGGCCGTACCAACGACGCCATCGCCGCCGCCTACGCGGCCCGGCTTGCCGCCGATCGTCCCGCCGACCGGGCGCGGGCTCTGTTCACGCTCGGCGGCGTCCTCGACGACGCCAACCGCGCCCGCGAGGCGATCCTCGCCTATCAGGCCGGCCTCAACTTCGATTACGACGGCAAGGTCGCCGATCGCATCCAGACTCTCTATGGAGCGACGGCCTTCCGCATCATCAACACCAGCACGCAGACCGATGGCGATCGCGCTCGCGCCTGTCTGCAGTTCCGCGACTATCTGAAGCCGGTCAAGGACATCCACTACGAGGATTATATCAAGATCGAGCCGGCGCTGACGCCGGCCTTCACCGTCACCGACGACACGCTCTGCATCGACGGGCTCGAGTTCGGCGCCCGCTATACGGTCACCGCGCTCAAGGGGTTGCGCAGCATTAATGACGAGCCGCTGGCGGAGACCGACAGCGTCGCCTTCGACATCGGCGACCGCACCGCCTCATTGGGCTTCCCCGGCTCCGCCTATGTGCTGCCCAAGGTCGGCAGCGCCGGCATCCCGCTCGTCAGCGTCAACGTCGGTCAGGCAAATCTCCAACTCCTGCGCATCACCGACCGCAACCTCGTGCAGCAGATCCGGCAGGGGCGCTGGCTGCGGGCCATCGATGGCTACGAGCGCGACCAGATCCCGGAGGATCTCGGCGACCTCGTCTGGAAGGGCGAGATCGCCATCGAATCCGAGCGTAACGCGCGCGTGACGACGCTGGTGCCGATCTCCGAGGTTCTGCCGGAGACCGTCCCCGGCATCTATGTCCTGACCGCCGAGACCTCGACCGCGGCCGATGAGTACTGGAACTACCGCGCCACCCAATGGTTCGTGATCAGCGATCTCGGCCTCACGACTATGACGGGCGCGGACGGGCTGCGCGTGTTCGTCCGCTCGCTGGCGACGGGCCGGCCGGTCCCCGGAGTCGATCTCCGGCTCTATGCCCGCAACAACGAGGAGCTCGGCGCCGCGACCAGCGACGCGGGCGGCGCCGCGTCCTTCGCGCCGGGGTTGACCCGCGGCGAGGCCGGCCGCACGGCGACCGCGATGATGGCGCTCGGCGGCGACGGCGATTTCGTCTTCATCGACCTTACGCGGCCGGCCTTCGATCTCAGCGACCGCGGCGTCGGCGGGCGCCTGGCGCCTGGCGCCACGGACGCCTTCATGTATACGGACCGCGGCGTCTATCGCCCGGGCGAGCCGGTCGAGCTGATGGCCTTGCTGCGCGATAGCGCCGGCCATGCCATCGACGGCGTGCCGCTCACGGTCAAGGTCCATCGGCCCGACGGCGCCCTGGCGCTGGAACGCACGCTGACCGACGGCAAGGCTGGCGGCTTCCACCTGACCGTCCCGATCTCGCCGGCGGCGCGTACCGGAAGCTGGAGCGCCTACGCCTATCTCGATCCCGCCGGGGATCCCGTCGGCTCCATCGCCTTCCTGGTCGAGGAGGTGGTTCCGGCCCGCATCGAGGTGGGCCTGACTCCCGACCGCGACCATGTCGCGCCCGGCGAGCCGTTCAACGTCGCCGTGGACGCCAAGTATCTCTACGGCGCGCCCGCCAGCGACCTGCCGGTCAAGGCCAGCCTCGCCATCTCCCGGCAGGACCGGCCGCCGGAGACTTATCCGGGCTTCGTCTTCACCTTGGCCGACGAGGTCGTCAGCGTCGTGCAAGTGCCGCTCGACGACACGCGCACGGACGCCGAGGGCAAGGTGAGCCTGCCGATCGAGCTGGCGGAGATTCCGGACACGCCGCAGCCACTGAAGGCGACCTTGACGGTGGAGGTCTACGAGTTGGGCGGCCGCCCGGTGATCGAGACCATCGAGCTGCCGATCCGGCACCGGACATTGCAGCTCGGCATCAAGCCGTTGTTCGGCGACGAGACGGTGCCGGACGGCGGCGAGGCCGCCTTCGAGGTCGTCGCCGTCAATGCCGACGGCACGCCGGCCGCGGCCGCCGGCCTGCGCTACCAGCTCGTCTACGAGGACTGGGACTACCAGTGGTACTACAGCAACGGCAGTTGGGATTACGAGGTCGTCGTCCGCGACCAGCCGCGCGAGAGCGGCGAGCTGTCCATTGCCGCCGATGCGCCCGGCCGCATCGCGCGCAGCGTCGCGTGGGGCCGCTACCGGCTCGAGGTCTTCGATCCTGCGACGGGGGCCGCGGCCAGTGTTCGCTTCTCCTCCGGCTGGTGGGCGGCGCCGGGCACGGCGAGCACGCCGGACAAGCTGCAGGTCGTCGCCGACAAGGAGATCTACAAGGCCGGGGACACCGCCGTCATCTCCATCACGCCGCCCTTCGATGGGCCGGTCCTCGTCGCCATCGCCACAGACCGCATCCTGGAGACGCGAAGCATCGAGGCAACCACGGAAGGCACGCGCCTCGAGCTGCCGGTCGATGCGGCGTGGGGCGCCGGCGCCTATGTGCTGGCGACGGCGTACCGGCCCTCGCCGGCGGAGGCCGCGCATATGCCGTCGCGCGCGGTCGGCGTCGCCTGGGTCCCGCTCGATCCCGCGGACCGCAGCCTCCAGATCGCCCTCGACCTCCCGGCCGAGACCGCCCCGCGCCGGACCGTCGAGATTCCCGTGACGGTGTCCGGCGCCGCCGATGCCGGGCAAGCCCCGGGGGAAGCCTACGTCACGCTGGCCGCGGTCGACGAAGGCATCCTGCAGCTGACGGATTTCGAGACTCCGGATCCCGTCGGCTATTTCTTCGGCAAGCGCCGGCTCGGGATCGACCTCCGCGACCTCTACGGCAACCTGATCAACGGCAAGGAGGGTCGCCGCGGCACGATCCGCAGCGGCGGTGATGGCGAGGCCATGGCCCGCCGCGGCGCGCCGCCGCCGACCATCCAGCTCGTGGCGCTGTTCTCGGGCATCGTCGCGCTGGACGCGGAGGGCAGGGCGCGCATCCCGCTCGACCTGCCGGACTTCAACGGCCGGCTGCGGCTCATGGCCGTGGCCTATGACGGCGACAAGGTCGGCGCGACCGAGTCGGCGCTCATCGTGCGCGATCCCGTGGTCGTGTTGTCTTCCATGCCGCGCTTCCTCGCCTCCGGCGACGACAGCGAGCTGTCGCTCACCATCCAGAATGTCGGCGGCGCGGCTGGAAGATACGAGGTCGGCCTCGTCGCGGACGGCGCCGTCACCTTGGCGGAGATGCCCGCCATCGGCCCTGAGCTCGGCGTCGGCGCGTCCGCGACCTCGCGGGTGAAGATCAAGGCCGTCGGCTCGGGCGAGGGCCGCATCGCCATGTCCGTTACCGGCCCCGGCGGCTTCCGACTTGACCGCGACCTCCGCATCGGGGTGCGGCCGCCGCAACTGCCGGTCCTCGAGCGCACCGCGCGCCGCCTGGCGCCGGGCGAGAGCCTGACGCTCGGCAGCGCGGCGCTGGAGCGCTTCGTGCCCGGCAGCGGCGAGCTCTATGCCAGCTTCAGCCCGATCCCCAATCTCGACGTGCCGGGGCTGCTGCGCTCGCTCGACCGCTATCCCTATGGCTGCCTCGAGCAGACCACCAGCCGCGCGCTGCCGCTGCTCTATGTCGGCGACGTCGCAAAGCTGTGGCAGGTGCAGGACGAGCGCGCGGATGCAAACGTGAGATCGCGCGTCCAGAACGCCGTCTACGGAGTCATCGAACGGCAGCGCTATGACGGCGGCTTCGGCCTGTGGAGCTCGGATTCGCAGGCCGAGAACTGGCTGTCGAGCTACGCCATGGAGTTCCTGCTCCGCGCGCGGCAGCAGGGCTACACCGTCCCCGATTTCGCCGTCGAGCAAGGTCTGAAATGGCTCGATGCGTACAGCCGCAACTACCGGCTGGACGACAGCGAGGCAATCGGCGCGCGGGCCTATGCCTATTACGTGCTCGCCTCGGCCAAGGCCGGCGACATCAGCGGCCTGCGCTACCTGCACGACAACTATCTGAAGCGCGCGCCGTCTGCGCTGGCCGCCGCGCAGATGGGTGCGGCCCTGGCGCTGCTCGGCGACCAGCAGCGGGCGGCGGAAGCCTTCAAGGCGGCGATCGCGCGCGTCGACCGCGAGCGGCGGTGGATGCGCGACTACGGCTCGTCGCTGCGCGACCTGGCGGCCATCATCACGCTGATGATCGAGAGCCGGGTGGGCGGCGAGGATCCGGCGCCGCTCATGGACCGTCTCGCCAGCCTCCAGTTCGGCCAGACCTACCTGACGACGCAGGAGCAGGCCTGGCTCGTCATGGCCGCCTACACCGTCGCCGGCGCCAAGCCCGGCAACATGCTGCTCGAGGTCGACGGCGCCGCGCAGGCGCCGCGGCGCGACGCCCTGAGCCTGCGGCCCGATGCGGAGGCTCTGGCCAAGGGCGTCAAGGTGACCAACGCCGGCACCGACACGGTGTGGACGGTGGCCACGGTGATGGGCGCGCCGGTCCAGGCCCTGCCGGCGGAGGCGCAGGGCTTCACGATCGAGCGGCGCTACTACACGCTCGCCGGCGAGGAGGTGATGCCGACGTCGGTCAGGCAGAGCGACATGCTGGTGGTGGTGATCTCCGGCAACGCGAACGTCGATCTCTACAACCAGGCGCTGCTCGTCGATCTCCTGCCGGCCGGCTTCGAGGTCGAGAATGCGCGCCTGGCCGATACGCGGTCGACGGAGGACCTGCCGTGGCTGCCGGAGCTGACGCCGACGCTCTACACAGAGTTCCTCGACGATCGCTTCGTCGCGGCCTTCGATCTCGATTGGAGCCGGCGGTCCTACACGGTCGCCTATCTGGTGCGCGCGGTGACGCCGGGCACCTACCATCTGCCCGCGGCGCAGGTCGAGGACATGTACCAGCCGCAGTACCGCGCGCGCACCGCGAGCGGGATAGTCACGGTCACGCCGCTCCCGTAGGCCGCAGAGGCGCGCGATGGGGTCGAGAGCGAGACGCTGGGCGGCCGGGATTGCGGCCGTCGCCCTCGTCGTCGCCGCGACCGCGGTCGCGCTCGACCGCCTGTTTCCGCCGAACCTGGCGCGGCTGGCGGACCAGTCGACGCTGGTGCTCGACGCGGACGGCCGGCTGCTGACGCCGTTCACGGCCCGCGACGGCATCTGGCGCCTTCCGGTGACGGTCGGCGAGGTCGATGCGCGCTACCGGCGCATGCTCGTCGCCTACGAGGACAAGCGGTTCGCCAGCCATCCTGGCGTCGATCCCCTGGCCCTCGCACGCGCCGCGCTCCAGTGGGCGAGGGCAGGGCATGTCGTCTCCGGCGCCTCGACGCTGACGATGCAGACGGTGCGGCTGCTGGAGCCGCGGCCGCGCACGATCGGCGCCAAGCTCGTGGAGATGGCGCGCGCCCTGCAACTCGATGCGCGCTACGACAAGGAGACGATCCTCGGCATCTATCTCACCCTGGCGCCCTTCGGCGGCAACCTCGAGGGCGTCCGCGCCGCCTCGCTCTTCTATTTCGGCAAGGAGCCGGACCGGCTGACCGATGCCGAGGCCGCGCTCCTCGTGGCGCTGCCGCAGTCGCCGGAGCGCCTTCGCCCCGACCGGAACGCCGCGGCGGCGCGCATCGCCCGCGATCGGGTCATTGCGCGGGCGGCGGCGGCCGGCCTGCTCACGCCGCAGGCGGCGGCGGAAGCGGCGGATGATCCCGTGTCGGCATACCGGCGCCCGGCCGTGCGCCTGGCCGCGCATCTGGCGGAGCGGCTGCGCCGGACCGAGCCGCGGTCGCCGGTCATCCGCACGGCGATCGACGGCGGCCTGCAGTCGCAGCTCGAGATGCTGGCGCGGCGCCATCAGCGCAAGCTGGAGGAGGGCGCCGCCATCGCCCTCCTGGTCGTGCAGAACGACGGCCGCGCGGTGCGCGCCTATGTCGGCTCCGGCGATTATTTCGACAGCGCCCGGCTGGGGCAGAACGACATGGTGCAGGCCGTGCGCTCGCCGGGCTCGACCTTGAAGCCGTTCGTCTACGGCATGGCCTTCGACGACCTCGTCATCCATCCCGAGACGATCGTCGTCGACCGGCCCATGCGGTTCGGCGACTACGCGCCGGAGAACTTCGACAAGCATTATCGGGGCGAGCTCACGGCGCGCGAGGCGCTGCAGCTGTCGCTGAACCTGCCGGCCGTCGCGCTGCTTGACCGGATCGGGCCGATGCGGCTCGCCGGCACCCTGGACTCGGCCGGCACGCCGCTGCGGCTGCCGGAGGCGTCGCGCACGCCGGGCCTGCCGATCGTGCTGGGCGGCGCCGGCATCACGCTGGCCGACCTCGTCGCGCTTTATGCGGGCCTCGCGGACGGCGGAACCGTGCGACCGCTGCGCTACGGCGCCGACGCACCGGTCGGCGCGCCGGTCGCCATCATGCGGCCGCCGGCCGCCTGGTATCTGACGCGCATCCTGAGGGACACCCCGCCGCCGCCGGGCATGCTGGCCTCGGGCAACCGCAAGCATGGCCGCGCCATCGCCTACAAGACCGGCACGTCCTACGGGTTCCGCGACGCCTGGGCCATCGGCTACGACAGCGCCTATACGGTCGGCGTCTGGGTCGGCCGGCCCGACGGCACGTTCTCGCCCGGCCGCATGGGCCGCGACGCCGCCGCGCCCGTGCTGTTCGAGGTCTTCGACCTGCTGCCGCGGCCGCAAGGCCAGTCTCCCGTCTTCGCCGCCGCACCGCCGGAGGGCGCCGTTCTGTCCTCGAATGCCGAGTTGCCGCTGCCGCTCCGCCGCTTCGATCCCGGTCCGTCGGCCCTCGCGGCGGCCTTCGCCGCCACTGGTCCGCGGATCGCCTTCCCGGCCGACGGTGCCACGGTCGATCTGAGCCGCGGCGGCGGACTCCTCGACCCGCTGCTGCTGCGCGCCGACGGTGGGCGGATGCCGCTGCTCTGGCTGGTGAACGGAACGCCGGTGGGATCGCCGCCCTTCAAGCGGCAGGCGCAGGTCCGGCCCGACGGCGCCGGCGCCGCCCGCATCACCGTCATCGACAGCGGCGGCGCCTCGTCCTCGGTCGAGATCTGGATCCAGTAGGGCCCGGCTCAGTCGTGGCCCTTGCCGGTGTGCTGCAGCTCCTTGATGATCAGCTGCAGCTTGGCCTTGTCGGTGACGTAGAGGTTGCGGCCTTTGCGCCGGATCAGGCCGGTCGGATAGAGTTGGGTGATCGCCCGGTTGACCGTCTCGCGCGTCGTGCTGGCGCGGCTGGCGATCTCGCGCAGCGGCGGCAGCGGATGGATCACCCAGAGGCCGGGCACGGCCAGCTCCGGCTTGGCCATGCGCAGGAGCTCGGAATAGACGCGGGCGCTGGCGGCCAGCGTGCTCAGCTCCATGATGCGGACGTCGCTGGCGCGGACCATGCCGGCGAGCCGCTGGAACACCTTGAAGGTGACCTCGACCCGCTGGCGCAGCAGCTCCAGGAATTCCTGGCCGGAGACGCTGGCGACGAGGCTTTCCTCGGTGGCGACGATGCTGGCGGAGCGGGGCTGCGCGTCGATGGCCGACAGCTCGCCGAAATAGTCGCCGGCGGAGAAGGTGGCGAAGGCGATCTCGCGGCCGGAGAGCGAGTAGTTGAGGGCGCTGGCGGTGCCATGCACCAGGAAGAACACCTCCCGGCTCTCGGTCCCGCTCTCGAGGATGCGCTCGCCGGCCCGGAAGATGCGCCAGCGGCAGCGTGCCTCGATGCGTTTGCGCTCCTCCTCGTCGAGGCCGGAGAACAGCTCGATACCCGAAAGCGATCGCGTCGGCGGCGTCTTTGGCACGTGATCCCCCTGCGTCAACGATGGCGTCAGCTGCGATCGGCGCGTCGGCGCACCCCTGCGCCCGCATTGTTGGCGGCTTGCCGCGGACGTCAACACAAATGCGTTAACGCTGGCCATGATCCGGATCACACCCGCAAGGCCGACAGGACGCGATCCGCTCAGCTTCGCCCGTCGCTTCGAGCGGATGCGTTACATGTATTTCATCGTATAACTATATATAAAATATATAATTTCTAACTTAGAGAAAACGTGAACGGACATCCACGGTCGATTCCACGCCGATGCGCTCGAAGTTGGCGGCGAGCCAGCGTTCGGTCCGCTCGCGGCCGACATCGCGAAGGTGGGTCAGGAAGTCCCAGTCGGCATTCAGCTTGCTGGAGACGCCCAGCCCGCACATGACGTCCTGCGCCTCGATCGAGTGGATGAGCATCCGCTTGAGCCCGCCGTCGCGGATGCGGTCCTGGTCGATGAGGTCGGTCACGAACTGGATCGCCCGCATCTCGCGCATCAGTGAAGAATTGAAGCTGATCTCGTTGATGCGGTTGAGGATGTCGCGGGCGTTCATGGGCACGTCGTCACGGTCGATCGGGTTGATGTGGACGATCACGACGTCCGCCGAGGTGCAGTTGTAGATGAGCGGGAAGAGCGCCGGGTTGCCCATGTAGCCGCCGTCCCAGTAATGCTCGCCGTCGATCTCGACGGCCTGGAAGATGAGGGGGATGCAGGCGGATGCCAGTAGCACGCTGGCCGACAGCTCCCGCGTCTCGAACACCTTGATCTTGCCCGTCCGCACGTTGGTGGCGGCAACGAAGAGCTTGGTGTCCGTGCATTGACGCAGGCGGTCGAAGTCGATCGCCTGCTCCAGCAACTCGCGCAATGGACTGATGTCGGCAGGATTCAGCTGATAGGGCGAGAGGATCCGCGTCATGAAATCGAAGATCTGGTAGGACGGCGAGAAATCCAGGTCGTAGCCGCCGAGCACGCGGTCGAACCAGGTCTGCCGGATCGGGCCTTGTCCGGCCATCTGGCTGACCCGACGCCAGAACGCTTCCAGCCCTGCGCGGGCGGCATCGGGGCCGCCGGCCATCAGGCCCTGGGCCACGACCGCCGCGTTCATGGCGCCGGCGCTGGTGGCGGAGATGCCGTCGATGCTCAGGCGGCCGTCCTCGAGCAGGCGGTCGAGCACGCCCCAGGTGAAGGCGCCGTGCGAGCCGCCTCCCTGCAAGGCCAGATTGATCCGCTTGACGTTGGGACTGTCGACGGCGGCGTTCGTCATCAGAGCTGTGATCCGTCTAGCCGTGCCCCATGAGGTCGAGCATAGCATGCCCGTCCTGGCGCCGCCGGCAGCATCCGACGCGGGGAAACGGTTCGCCTTAGCCGGACCGGACTACCCGCGCCAGAGCCCTTCGCGCGTCAGCTCGTCCATCGTGTCCTTGATGCCGGCGCGCAGGGCCTCGACGGCCTGGTCGATCTGCGCCCGCGTGATGATGAGCGGCGGGGAGAGCACGACGAGATGGGCCATCGGCCGCACCAGCAGTCCCTTCGGCACGGTGTTGCGCATGATGCGCATGCCGATCTCCCACTCGGCGGGCGGCACCGCCTTCGTCTGGCGATCGGTGACGAACTCGACGCAGACCATGAAGTGGCTGCCGCGGACGTCGCCCACGACGGGGAGATCGCGCAGGGTGGCGAAGCGCTCCTGGAAATAGGGGCCGAGCTCGCGCACGCGCTCGCACAGCTTTTCGCGCTCGATGATCTCCAGGTTCTTCAGCCCGGCGGCGCAGGCCACGGGATGCGCGGAGTAGGTGAAGCCGTTGGTGAAGAACTTGCCCTTGGCGTCCTCGCCGGTGATGCGGTCGTACAGCCGGTCGGAGAGGAGGAAGGCGCCGAGCGGGATATAGCCGGAGGTCAATCCCTTCGCGCAGGTGATGATGTCCGGCACGATGCCGAACACCGGCTCCGAGGCGAAGATGTGCCCGAGCCGCCCGAAGCCGGTGACGACCTCGTCGGAGATGTAGAGCACATCGTACTTCTTGCACACCTCCCAGGTCCGCCGCTGATAGCCCGCGGGCGGCACGATCACGCCGCCCGACGCAAGCAGCGGCTCGGCGATGAAGCAGGCGACGCGCTCCGGCCCCAGCTCGAGGATCTTGTCCTCGAGGTCCTTGACCTTGGCGTCGCAGAACTCCGCTTCGGACATGCCGTCGGGACGGCGATAGGGATTGGGCACGGGCAGGTGATGCACGGTATCCGTGACGAACTCGAGCAGCCCGCGGTCGCCCGGCTTGCCCGATACCGAGGCCGACAGATAGGTGCTGCCGTGATAGGCGTATTCGCGGGTGATGATGTGCTTCTTCTGCGGCTGGCCGATGTAGTTGAAGTAGAACTGCGCGAAGCGCAGCGCGGAATCCACCGCCGTCGAGCCGCCGGTGGCGAAGAAGACGTGCTTGAGATCGCCGGGCGCGTACTGCGCCAGCCGGGCGCCGAACTCGATCGAGGGCGGCGTCGAGATCAGCCCGAAGGGCGAGTAGTAGCACAGCGCCCTGACCTGGTCGGCGATCGCCTGCGCCATCTCCTCGCGGGCATAGCCGATGTTGACGCACCACATGCCGCCGATGCCGTCGAGCATGCGGTGGCGCTCGGAATCGTAGACGTAGGCGCCTTCGGATTCCGCGATGACCATCGGCTCGCGGGTCTTGGCCGTGCCGAGGTCGATCCAGGGGTGGATGATGTGCTCGCGGTCCTTTTCCCACAGCTCGGCAGTGTCGTACTTCTGGTTGGTCAGCATTTGTCCTCTCTGCCGATTCCGAAGCATGAGCCGCCCGCCGGCGTTGAACCCGCGGTCCCGTTCCGTGCGTGAGCGGGAAGATGCGGCCGGCCGCGATTGGCGCGCCGGCCGCGTCGCGATCCGTCTAGATCGATGCCTTCACCGACTCGAACATCGACTGCAGGTCCGCCAGACGTTGCTGCGTGCGGCCGAACAGGGCGCTGGCCAGCATCGCCGCCGGATCCTTCGGCAGGCCGCGCTTCGTCAGCTCTTCTTCGCTTACGAGCTCGAACGACTTCTTGTTCGAGTGGCCGTAGCCCTGCTGCTCGATGAGCCATTGGCCGGCGTCCGGGGCGATCATGGCATCGAGCAGGTCGTAGGCATTGTCCCGGTTCGGGCCGCCCTTCGCCAGCACCAGGCCGCAGCACCAGCTGAGGATGCCCTCTTTGGGAATCGCATACTTCACCGGCACGCCCTGGTTCTGCAGGGTCAGGGCGGAGCTGTTCCACGCCGACGACGCGACGATCTCGCCGGACGCGAGGGCCTGCTCCATCGCCGAGTTGTCGGACCAGTAGAAGCGCAGCAGCGGCTTCTGCTCGATCAGCTTTGCCTTCACCTTGCCGATTTCCTCGTCGGTCATGTTGTAGGGGTCCTGGGCGCCGATCAGCAGGGCGGTGATGACGGCGGTATCCGTGATGTCTTCGCCGATCGAGAGTTTGCCGGCGTAGCGCTTGTCCCACAGCAGCGTCCAGGACTCTTCCGGCATGTCCACGAGATCGGTGCGATAGAGGACGGAGGTGTTGCCCCAGTCGACCGGCACGAACCACTGCTGCCCGTCGGCGTCGGCGCCGTTGATCGATTTCAAGCTGGAGAAGACGTCACCCCAGTTGGACAGCCGCGAGGTATCGATCGGCTCGATGACGTCGGCGTCGCGCCAGATCGCGATGCGGCCGCTGCAGGGATGCGCGACATCGACCACGAAGCCGGCGCGCAGCTTCGTCAATGCTTCCTGCTCGTCCGCGAAGACCGGCATGTCCGGCGGGCCGTCGTGCGTCTTCACGTATTGCGGGAAGAAGCCGGGATCGTCGTAACCGCTCCAGGTGAAAAAGGTCAGGTCGCCGGCGGCGCGCGCCGGCCGGCGCACGATCGGCATGGTCACCATCGCCAGGCCGGCGCCGGCCAGCAGGCGCGTCAGTTGCCGCCGCGTCAGCGTCCGCTCGGCGAGGCGATCGATCAGTTCGGATTTGTCCATCATGTCAGATCCCGGCCTTCACGGCCTCGAACAAGCCGCTGATCTCTTCCAGGCGCTTGTTCGGCTTGAACATGATGCCGTTGTTCAGGAACGCGCTGGGGTCGTTCGGCAGGCCGCGCTCGGCCAGCATCGCTTCGCCGACCAGCCCGAAGGTCTTGCGGTTCGAATGTCCGTAGCCTTGCGTCTCGACCAGCCATTTGCCCGCATCCGGCGCGATCATGGCATCCAGGAGATCGTAGGCCTTGTCCGGGTGCGGCGCGTCCTTGGTCAACACCAGGCCGCAGCAATAGGTGAAGATGCCTTCCTTGGGGTTCATGAATTTGACGGCGACGCCCTGGTTCTTGAGCACGACGGCGGAGCTGTTCCATCCGGTCGAGGCGACGAGTTCGCCCGAAGCCAGGCCTTGCTCGATGGTGGTATTTGTATCCCAGTAGAAACGAAGGAGCGGCTTCTGCTTGATCAGCAGGTCCTTCGCCTTGGCCATCTCCTCGTCGGTCATGTCGAATGGATCGGCCGCGCCGGCGACGACGGCGGCGATGGGAACGGTCTCTTCCGCCGCGGCGGCCATGGACAGCTTGCCGGCGTAGCGCTCGTCCCACATCAGGGTCCACGACTCTTCCGGGATGTCGACGAGGTCCGTCCGATAGATGATCGAGGTGTTCCCCCAATCGACGGGAACGAAATACTGCTTGCCGTCCTGCTGGGCCCCCTCGAATGTCTTGAGGGTGTCGAACACGTCCGGCCAGTTCGAAAGGCGGGAGGTGTCGATCGGCTGCAGCACGCCCGCATCGACCCAGCGGGGGAGCGAATTGTTGCAGGGATGCACGACGTCGAACGTGGCGCCTGCGCGCATCTTCTGCAGGGCTTCTTCCTCGTCGGCGAAGATCGGCATGTCCGGGTTGGTGCCGTTCTTCGCCACATAGCCGGGGAAGAATCCTGGGTCGTCATATCCCGACCAGGTGAAATAGATCGCCTGGTCCTCGGCACGTGCAGAGCGGCCGATCAACGGCAGGGTGACCGTGGTCAGGCCGGCTGCCGTCAGCATTTTGTTGAACTGCCGGCGGGAGAGCGTTCCGTCCGCCAGCCGGCTCCTGAACTCCGATGTCTTCATGACGCTCCAGCCTCCTTGGTCATCGTTGATCTTGAGATTCTTCCTTATCGTGCCACTGTAGGGCCTGCACCGCTCCCAGCGCAAGGTGGCCCCGAAATGGTTGGAAATGGTCGAAAAAAGAGCTTTCATATCGCGGCGGCCGAAGGCTACAGTCATGCCAACGAAGCGGGGCGGCAAGCTCCGCATGGGAGGCTGACCGGGTGACGACAGGCGGAACCGGTAGCGCAGTACATAATGGTTAGTGCGGCAGGCGACCTGACCGTCGCACGGCGGGCTACACCCCGCATTGCAGATCGCGTTCGCGCATTGCTTCTGCGCGTGGAACCGCTGCGCGGCTATCTTCTGCTGTCGCCGACGCTGATCGTCATGATCGCCATGCTGATCGTTCCGCTCGGCGGCATGGTCGCTTTCAGCTTCTTCACGCAGATCTACTTCGAGATCGACACCACCCCGACCCTCAACAACTACTGGACGATCTTCAAGCCGGGCGAGGGGGCGTATTTCCTCGGCATACCCTTCCCCTTCGAGACGCCGATCTATCTCATCCTGCTGTTCAAATCGATCCTGATGTCGCTGGTGGCGACGATCGTCATCATCTTGCTGGCCTATCCCATGGCCTACTTCCTGGCCTTCCGGGTCACCAAGCACAAGATCCTCTGGATCATCATCATCACCATCCCGTTCTGGACCAGCTATCTCCTGCGGGTGTTCGCCTGGAAGGTGATCCTGGGGTTCAACGGGGTCATCAATTCCGGCCTGATCTATCTCGGCATCATCAGCGAGCCGCTCGACTTCATCCTCTACAACCCGAGCTCCGTGATCATCACGCTGGCGCATGCCTGGCTGGCCTTCGCCATCCTGCCGATCTACGTCTCGCTCGAGAAGATCGACCGCTCGCTGCTGGAGGCCGCGACCGATCTCGGCGACACGCCGTTCGAGCGGTTCTGGCGCATCACCCTGCCGCTGTCGCTGCCCGGGACGATCGCGGCCAGCCTGCTCGTGTTCATCCCGACGGTGGGCGACTACATCACGCCGTCGCTCGTCGGCGGCACCTCCGGCATCATGGTCGGCAACATCATCCAGTCGCTGTTCGGCAAGGCCAACAACGCGCCCCTCGGCGCGGCGCTGTCGATCGTGATGATGCTGGTCGTGACGGGCATGGTCTGCGCCTTCCTGTGGTCCGTCGGCTACGGCAAGATGAAGGCGCGGGAGGGCTGACGTCGTGAACCGGGGCATGCGGCTCGACTGGCTTGGTATCTACGCCGTCTGCTTCGTCGTGTTCCTGTACGGGCCGGTGCTGCTGCTGCCGCCCTTCTCGTTCAACGACAGCATCTACATCGCCTTTCCGCTGAAGGCGTTCACCACCCGCTGGTACGTGGAGATGGTGAACAACCCGTCGCTCATGGCGGCGCTCGAGAACAGCGTCAAGGTCGGCGTGACCGTCGCCATTATCAGCACCATCCTCGGCCTGCTGGCGGCGAAGGCGGTGACGCGCTACCGCATGCCGGGGAAGGGACCGATCGTCGGGGTGATGATGATCCCGCTGGTCATTCCCAGCATCGTGCTGGGCGTCGCCTCGCTCGTCATCCTGCGCAAGGTGTTCGACATTCCGCTGTCGCTGTGGACGATCGGGGCCGGCCATGTCGTCCAGTGCGTGCCCCTGTCGATGCTGGTCCTGATGTCCCGGCTGCAGGGCTTCGACAAGAACCTCGAGGAGGCGTCGCTCGATCTCGGCGAGAGCGCGTGGATGACGTTCTGGCGCGTCACGTTCCCGCTGGCGCTGCCGGGCGTGGTGTCGAGCCTGCTGCTGGCCTTCACGACGTCGTTCGACGAGTTCGTGATCGCCTTCTTCCTCGCCGGCAACGAGTCCACCCTGCCGCTGTTCATCTGGAGCCAGTTGCGGTTCCCCAACAAGCTGCCGGGGGTTCTGGCGCTCGGCAGCTGCATCCTCGTCATGTCCTTCGTCGTGGTCGTCCTTGCCGATTGGGCGCGCCGGCGCGGCGTGGAGTCTCAGAAACCGACGGCATTCTAGGCGGGCCATGGCAGGCAACGACGACAGCTTCATCTCTCTCCGCGGCATCGCCAAGCATTTCGGCTCCGTGCGGGCGGTCGACGACGTGTCGTTCGACATCCGCCGCGGCGAGTTCTTCTCGCTGCTGGGGCCGTCCGGTTGCGGCAAGACCACATTGCTGCGGATGCTGGCCGGGTTCGAGTTCCCCACGACGGGCGAGATCCTCATCGACGGTCAGCCGATGTCGAGCGTGCCGCCGAACGAGCGGCCGACCAACATGGTCTTCCAGAGCTACGCGATCTTCCCGCACCTGACGGTGGCGGAGAACATCGGCTACGGACTGCGCAAGAAGGGCCTGAGCAAGGCCGATATGGCGAACACCGTCAACAGCGCCCTCGAGATGATCAAGCTGACGGGCTATGGCAATCGCGGCGCCCACCAGCTGTCCGGCGGTCAGCGCCAGCGCGTCGCCCTGGCGCGGGCGCTCGTCTGCCGCCCCAAGGTCCTGCTGCTCGACGAGCCGCTCGGCGCGCTCGACAAGAAGCTGCGCGAGGAGATGCAGATCGAGCTGCGTCAGCTGCAACGGTCGGTCGGCATCACCTTCGTCTTCGTGACGCACGACCAGGAGGAAGCGCTCACCCTGTCGGACCGGATCGCCGTGATGTCCAAGGGCAAGGCGCTGCAGATCGACAATTCCACCAGGCTGTACGAGGCGCCTAACTGCCGCGAGGTGGCGGATTTCATCGGCTCGATGAACTTCTTCGACGGCGCCATCCGCGGCGTCGACAACGGCCACGCGATCGTCGATCTCGGCTCCGTCGGTAACCTGCATGTGCCGGTCGGCCAGCATCAGCAGCTGGGGGCCGGGGCGCCCGTCACCGTGGCGGTGCGGCCCGAGAAGGTGCATATCGAGTGGTCGGCGCCGGCCGGCTCGGCCAACGCCATCGCCGGCCAGGTCGGCGCCGAGGCCTATTTCGGCGACCGCAGCCACTATTACGTCGAGGTGCCCGGCCTCAACCGCCGCGTCGCGGTTGCCCTGCAGAACGCCCAGCGCTCGCTCGACAACACCGAGGCCCGCGGCCGCCAGGTCTGGCTGACCTGGGCCACCGAGTCCGCCGTCCTGCTGCCGCGAGGGGACGAGTAGGCACGGTCCAACCGACGTAGGGGCGAGCGGCGCTCGCCCCCGTTCTTCATTGATCGCGAACAACCAACATGCGCGAGCGCCGCGCGGCCCGGCATCGATGGAGCCCTGTCCCCCGTCACCGGATGTTCTTGATCGCGTCCCAGAGTTTGGGATGGAACCAGGAGCAGATCAAATCGGGCTTCATGCGGTGCAGGCGTTCGAATTCCTCGCGCGGCACGAATTGTGCGCAGCCCAGGAGCTCCAGACGGGGGCATTCGGCCAGAGGCGAAAGATCCTTGTCGCCGAGCCGGGTCGAGGTCGCGAAGAACGCGCGCAGGCCTTTCAGCCCGGCCAACGGGGCCAGGGTCGGGATTTTCTGCGCCGTCCACATGCTGCCCTCGATCCCGATGACCTCGAGATGATGGGCGCCCGCCAGCCATGCGATATCCGCCATGTGCTTGGCGTTCTCGACCAGCAGGGTTTTCAGCGACGGCAGTTCGAGCAGCGGCGTAAAGTCGGCGATGTTGCGCGGGCTGTCGATTTTCAGGTGCCGCAATCGCCCCAGCGCGCGAAGACCATCGAGGCTCTTGGCCGTCACCGGATATGCAAGATCGAGCCGCTCCAGTCCGCGGATCGTGCAGATTTCGTCGAGATAGGCTTGATCGACGGCCCCGGCGATGAGGTGCTTCAGGGCTTTGCGGTCGCCGATCCCCTTATGTGACGACTTGACGCGCGCCACGCAGGCCCGCTCCGCGTCCAGCGGCACGTCATTGGCATTCTGCGTGGTAACGGCCTTCCACTCACTCCGATCGAGCGCATCGATCCCCCGGAACCTGGCATTGAGCGCGGATTCTTTCTTGAGATAGGGGTCGAGTGGCGCGGCCATGGCCGGCACCGTAGCACGATGCCCCTTACGGCCGGCTTTCGTGGTTCGTCCGCCCGCGCTGCGCTTGACGAGAGACGGCAAGTTCCTATATTGTTCTAATCCGGAGGTCTGATCCTCCACTCGATTTTTGACATCGTGGATAGGAACATCAGCCTCGCCGCCCTTCGCCGGGTCGGCCACCGGACAAACTCGCCCCCATCGGCACGGACCAGGGCGCCACGCAGGGCTACAAGCCTCTATGCCTCACGATCACCGCTGGGCATGGGGTCCATCGCTCGATTTACAGGGGATAGGGCGAGCGGCGCTCGCCCTCGTGCCACGCGCGCCGACTTCGGAGCTTGGTCCCCACGGTCTTCGGGCGAGCGCCGCCCGCTCCTACAAGGCGACGAACCGGTCAATCCCCGCTGGGTATGGGGTTCATCGCTCGATTTTCGATCATCGAGCGTAGGGGCGGCCATCCCCGCTTTCGGCGGGGACAAGCGTGGCCGCCCGGCAACCGCACACCCCACGGCACCAACGAGCCGGTCAAATCCCGCTGGGCATGGGGTCCATCGCTCGATTTCGATGGGGTAGGGGCGAGCGGCGCTCGCCCTTGCGCCGCCCGCGCCGTCTTCCGAGCTTGGCCTCAACGTCTTCGGGGCGAGCGCCGCTCGCCCCTACGACCTCGGCAAACCGGTCAATCCCCGCTGGGCATGGGGTCCTTCGCCTAGAAAGCCCAGAAAGCAAGGCGGCCGGCCCCTTGCGGGCCGGCCGTCGTCTCGCCTCCAGAAGGCGCGTTGCCTATTCGGCCGCGGTGCCCGCCGCCACCGCCGCGCGCTTCTCCTGCATGTCGCCCTGGGTGGCGTTCCACATCTTGGCGTGGGCGCCGCCATGCTGCGCCTCGTCGAGGGTGACGTCGACCGCCGCCTCGAAGGTCTTGAGCGTGTCGGCCAGGCAGCTCTCGTCGTGCGACGCGCAGATGAACCAGGGCTCGCGCGAGTCGGGCTCGCACATCACGCCGCGATCGATCAGGTTGGCCGCCAGCGCGTCGTAGAAGCTGTAGTCGCTGTTCTTCCAGTCGCGGTAGTTGGTGGGCGCCTTGGCGTCGAAGAACAGCCCGCCCATGCTCTCATGGCCGGCGAAGCTGTGGGGAATGCCGCGCCGCCTCAGGATCTGCGTCATGCCCTCCTGCATGCGCCGGCCGTAGCTCGCGATGTCCGCGAGCACGTTCGTGTCGCGCAGGATGGTCAACGTCTTCTCGGCCGCGGCCAGCGACATGGCCTGGGCCGTATAGGTGCCTCCATGGGCGACCCCGTGGCCGAACTGGCGCAGCAGCTCCTCACGCCCGCAGACCGCGGCGATCGGGTAGCCGTTGCCCATGGCCTTGGCCACCGTGAAGATATCGGCCTGCACGCCGTAAAGCTCCTGGGCGCCGCCCTTGGCGACGCGGAAGCCGGTCTTCACCTCGTCGACGATCATGAGCACGCCGTACTTGGTGCAAAGCTCGCGCACGGCGCGCAGGAACTCTGGCTTCGACGGGATGCCGCAGCAATTGCCGAGGATCGGCTCGATCATGACGGCCGCGATCTTGCCGGCGTTCTGCTTCAGCACGTCCTCGAGGCGATTGGCGTCGTTGTAGGGCACCTGCCAGAACAGGCCCTTGAGCAGACCGGGGATGCCGCGGC
Organism: Dongiaceae bacterium; assembly: GCA_050180895.1. Classification (GTDB taxonomy): domain Bacteria; phylum Pseudomonadota; class Alphaproteobacteria; order Dongiales; family Dongiaceae; genus JBGPEQ01. The sequence goes on along the minus strand of JBFXDS010000004.1, from coordinate 8,790 downwards.
CGTAGGTGACGATCTCCGGCTCGCGGCTGTTGTCGTGGTAGTTCTCCAGGTCGACGCGCCACATGGCGGCGTCGAACAGGCCGTGATAGGAGCCCTCGAAGGTGACGTAGCCGTCCTTGCCGGTGACCGCGCGGGCGAGCCGCAGGGCCGCCATCACCGCCTCGGTGCCGGAGTTGGAGAAGCGCACCAGCTCGGCGCCGGGCATCAGGTCGTGGATCAGCTCGGCGACGACCAGCTCGCGCTCGGTGCCGAGGGCGAAGACGGTGCCGACCTGCTGGCCCTCGCGCGCGGCCGCATCCACCTCGGGATGGCAATGGCCGAGGATGACCGGGCCATAGCCCAGCCGGTAGTCGACATAGACATTGTCGTCGAGATCCCAGACCCGTGCCCCGCGCCCGCGCTTGACGTAGACCGTCTTGTCATCACCCCAGTAGCGGAAATTTGAGCTGACGCCGAGCGGCAGCCGCTGCGCCGCTTTCCGGAAGTGAGCGTTTGATTTGGTGAGTGTGCGGGTCATGGGATGTGGCTCCTTAAGGAATCCGATGTGTCACGGCTCGATTTTGATTGAGCGAACAGTCAGACTGTTGAACAACCATACAAAGGCTAGCATGACCGCCGTTGAAGTGTCGAGTCCGAGCCTGTAGATTGGGTTTGCATTGCAGCGAAGTTTTTGTTACGTTCCAGCAACTTACAAGCCTCTATTGATTGTGTGAAATGACCCAGGATCCACAACAAACTCCCAAGCCCAGTGTCGTCAAGGAGGCCCGTCAGAGGCAGTTGATTGACGCCACAATCAGCACCATCGGCCGGGTCGGCTATTCCGGCACCACGCTTAACCATGTTGCCGGCGCCGCAGGGCTTTCGCCGGGGATCGTCAACTTCTACTTCAAGAGCAAGGACCAGCTTTTGGCGGCCACCCTGGCGCAGCTGGCGGAGGAGCACGAATCGCTGTGGCTGGCCAAGATCGCCGCCGCTGGCGGCTCGCCCGAGGGCGGCCTCGACGCCATGATCGAGGCCGATTTCGATCCCTCGATCTGCACCGCGGACAAGGTCGTCGTGTGGTTCGCCTTCTGGGCGGAAGCGCAGTCGCGTCCGCTGTATCGGAGCGTCGTCTCCGAACTCGAAGAGCGCTATTTCCAGCAGACCCACGCCTTCTGCGCCGAACTGGTGGAAAAGGGCGGCTATGTCGGCATTGACCCGGCCGATGTCGCGCGCGGCCTCAACGCCATCAGCGACGGGCTCTGGGCCGATCTCCTGATCCTGCCGGAGACGTTCGACCTGCCGGCCGCCAAGCGGATCTGCCGCACCTTCCTCGGTGCCGTCTTCCCTCGTCACTTCCCGCGGGCGGGTGGACCGGCGAACGATACCGAGCGCGTTCGCGGTCTCGCGGTCGCCCCCCCCGGTTCGCCGCAATCGGCCGCTCATCGCGCCCGGTTGTCGGCGGCGCTGCAGCGCCGGCTCTTTCCGGCCTCCGCGTTGCAGCCCACCGACTTGGCCCAACAGGTCGGCGTCGATCTGCCAATGCTGCTCGACTGGATCGACGGCCGGGACGAGCCGTCCTCGTCGCAGCTCGGGCGCCTGATCGCGGCGCTCGATCCCGTCTTCGTCCTCGACCTCTACGGCGACGAGGTGGACTCGATGCGCCGACGCTTCGAGGCCGCGCTCGCCGCGGCGCGCGAGGCCGAAGTGCGCGCCCGCGCGGCGCTCGACGTCCTGCGCGGCACCTCCCGGTGACGCCCCACTCGGCGGTCGCGCCACCGTCGCGGGCCGACGGCGGCAGGCACCGGCTGTCTTCGCTCCTGGCGCCGGAATCGATCGCCTTCGTCGGCGCATCGCCGAAGTTCGAGTCGGTCGGCAACGGCATGATCCGCGCGGTGCGCGCGGGTGGCTTCGACGGTCGTCTCTACCTCGTCAATCCGAACTACCGGGAAATCGACGGGCTGCCCTGCCATCCATCGCTGGCGGCGCTGCCGGAGACCGTCGACCATGTGGTGATCGGCGTGGCGAACGCCCGCATCGAGTCGCAGCTCGCGGAGGCGATCCGGCATGGCGCGCAAGGGGCGACCATCTTCGCCAGCTGCTACCTGCCGGATGACGGCGATCCGCCGCTGACGAAGCGCATCGCGGCCATGGCGCTGGCGGCCGGGCTGCAGATCTGCGGCGGCAACGGCATGGGCTTCTACAACCTGGATCATGCGCTGCGCGTCTGCGGCTTCCCGCCGCCGCCCTGGCTGGAGCGTGGGGAGATCGCCTTCATCACCCATTCCGGCTCGGCGTTCTCCGGCCTCTGCCATACCGACCGGCGCTTCCGCTTCAATCTCGCGGTCTCGGCCGGTCAGGAGCTGGCGACGACCGTCGCCGACTATCTGGATTTCGCCCTCGACATGCCCTCGACGCGCGTGGTCGGGCTGTTCCTGGAAACGGTGCGCGATCCGGCGGGATTCGTCGCCGGCCTGGAGAAGGCGAAGGCGCGCGACATCCCGGTCGTCGTTCTGAAGGTCGGGCGCACCGCCGAGAGCGCGGCCCTCGCACTCAGCCATTCGGGCGCGCTCGCCGGCAACCACGCCGCCTATCAGGCGGTGTTCGATCGCTACGGCGTCATCGAGGTCGAGGATCTCGACGGCTTCGCCAATTGCCTGCTTCTGCTCGCGCAGCCGCGGCGCGTGGCCAGGGGTGGCTTCGCGACGATGCACGATTCCGGCGGCCTGCGCGAGCTGGCCATCGACCTGGCGGTCGCGCACGGCGTGCCCTACGCGCGCATCGGCGACGCCACGAAACGGAAGCTCGCGGCCCGCCTCGAATACGGATTGGAGCCGACCAATCCGCTGGATGCCTGGGGCACCGGCCACGACTACGAGAACATCTTCACGGATTGCCTGCAGGCGCTGGTCGACGATCCCGATACGGCCATCGGCATCCTCTGCGCGGAAACCCGCAGCGGCTTTTCGCTGCACGAGAGCTATGCCCGCATCGTGCAGGCCGTTGCCGCGCGCACTGACAAGCCAGTGCTGATGTCGAACAATCTTGCCACAATCGGCAACGACGATCTGGCGGTGCGCTGTACGCGCGCCGGATATCCAGTCCTCGTCGGCCTGGGCCCGATGATGACGGCGGTGCGCGCCGCCTTTGCCCATCGCGATTTCCGCGCCCGGCCGCCCGTCTCGCCGGCGCCGGCGCCAGCCGGCGCCAGGGAGCACTGGACTCCGCGGCTGCGGCGCGGCGACGCGCTCGACGAGGCCGAGAGCTTGGCGCTGTTCGCCGACTACGGCATCCCGGCGATGCCGCACCACGTTGTCGAGAGCGGCGAAGCGGCCGTGGTCGTGGCGGGCGATGTCGGCTACCCCGTCGTGCTCAAGACGGCGATGCCGGGCATCCTGCACAAATCGGACGCCGGCGGTGTGCGGCTGAACCTGCCAGACACGGCTGCGGTCCGCACTGCCTACGACGATCTGGCGCGGCGCATAGGCCCGCGTGTGCTGGTCATGCCGATGGCGGGGCCGGGAACCGAGCTCGCCTTCGGCGCCCTCGACGATCCGCAGTTCGGGCCGATCGTGATGGTCGGTGCCGGTGGGATCCTGATCGAGTCGATGGACGACCGGCGGTTCGCCTTGCCGCCCTTCGATGCCGGCGACGCCCGCCGGCTCATCGACCGGCTGCGCGCCCGGCCGCTGCTCGACGGCCGGCGCGGCCGGCCGCCGGCCGACATCGACGCCCTGGCGGAGGCCTTCGCTTGCTTCTCCGTCATGGTGGCGGACATCGCCGGCCTGTTCCAGGAGATCGACGTCAATCCGGTGCTGTGCGGCCCGCAGGGCTGCATCGCACTCGACGCGCTGGTGATCGGGCGGCCCCATAAGGCCGTCCCTACGCAGGATTCGCGATGATGTAGGGCGCGCCCCAATGTGGGCGCCCTGGGTGGGGGGATGATTATGGACTTGCAGTTGTCGAAGGAAGAGCGGGATCTCCAATCGCGCGTTCGCGCGTTCGTGGAACAACATCTCTTTCCATACGAAATTGAATGTGACGAGAACGAAGGACTCTCGAAGAGATCCCTGGCGAAAATCCGCAAGGCCGTCATCGATCACGGCCTCAACGGCTTCAATCACACGAAGGAAGACGGCGGGCAGGGGTTCACCCACCTTCAGCAGATTCTTCTGCACGAGGAGTTGGGTAAGGCGACGAACGGCCTGTGGACAGTCGTGTGGACCGCGGCTCTGCCGCTGAAGCACGGCACGCCCGAGCAGCGCGCGAAGTATCTCCTTCCGATCAATGCCGGCAAAGGCCGCGCCTGCTACGCGATCACCGAGCCCGACGCCGGCTCCGACCCGCGGATGGTACGGACGAGCGCGGTGAAGCGGAAGGGCAGGTACATCCTCTCCGGCGAGAAGTGGTTCGTCACCTCGGCCAATGCTTCCAGCATCATCCTCGTCCACGCCCACGTCGACGGCGATCCGGACAAGCCGACGCTGTTCATCGTCGACCGCGACCAGCCCGGCGTGACCAAGCAGCGCGTGCCCCGCTTCACCCACAACTATGCCTTCGAGCATTGGGAGATCGTCTTCGACAAGGTCGAGCTCGACGAGTCCCGCGTTCTCGGCAAGGTCGGCCAGGGCTACGAGCTGACCAAGGACTGGTTCACCGACACGCGGCTCGAGCTCGGCGCCCATTGCGTCGGCGCCGCCATCCGCGCCACGGAAATCGCCAACGACTACGCCGCCGGCCGCGTGCAGTTCGGCCGCCCGATCCGCGATTTCCAGGCCATCGAGTTCATGCTGGCGGACATGGCCGTGGAGATCATGGCGGCGAAATCGATGCTCTACCGCATCGCCGCGCAGCTCGACCGCGGCCAGGACCGCAAGATCGTCCATGCGCGCGCCAGCGCGCTCAAGCTCTACTGCTCGGAAATGGCCGGCCGCGTCATCGACAAGGCGGTGCAGATCCTGGGCGGCCGCGGCTACATGCGCGAGAATCCCGTCGAGCGCCTCTATCGCGACATCCGAGTCGAGCGCATCTGGGAGGGCACCTCCGAGATCCAGCGCGCCGTCATCGGCGGCCAGATCAAGAAGCGGGGTTTGGGACTCTATACGGGATGGGATTGATCTGCAGGGACGACTGGCCGTCGTCTATGTGGCCGCGCCTCTACGAGAACGCCTTGAAGGCGATCAGGGTGAAGGTATCCTTGACGCCGGGCAGGCGGTGGATCTGTTCGTTGACGAAGTGGCCGATGTCCTGGCCATCCTGCAGGTAGCACTTCACCAGCAGATCGTATTGCCCGGAGATCGAGTGCACCTCCGACACCTGCTCGACGTTCTGCACGGCCTCGTCGGCGACTTGATAGGCCTTGCCGAGCTCGCACTTGACCATCACGAAGATCGTCTGCATCGGGCGATCTCCTCTAGGCGGCGTCCGCTTTCTTCTTCGGCGGGGCCGGCAGCTTGACCGGCTTGCGCAGGAAATCGGGCATGTGATCGCCAAAAGCGACGATCGGCGTGTCGTCCTCGCGCTCACGCGGCTCGGGCTTGTGCCGCGGACGGTCGCCGCCACGGCCACGGTCCTGGCGCGGCTCGGGCCGCGGCGCCGGCACCGGGTCGTGCGGCTCCGGCCGATGCGCCCGCGTCTCCTCGTGGGACTGCCGCTCGCGCCGGCCCGGGAGCGGTGCCGGCCGCGCCCGTCCCTCACGGCGATCGCCGCCGCGGCCGCGGCGGCGCTTGCCGTCGCCCGCCTCGAAGGCGAACTGCGAGATGCCCTCGATCTCGATGCGCGGGATGTCGCGGCCGATGAGTTTTACGATGGCGTCGGCGTACTTGCCGTCATGCGGCGTGGCCAGGGTGAAGGCGCGGCCTTCGCGGCCGGCGCGGCCGGTGCGGCCGATGCGATGCACATAGTCTTCCGCATGCAGCGGCACGTCGAAGTTGAAGACGTGCGACATGCCGACGATGTCGAGCCCGCGCGCCGCCACGTCGCTCGCCACCAGCAGGGTCACGTCGCCGCGCTTGAACTTCTCCAGCGTCTCCGTCCGCCGCGATTGCGGCATGTCCCCGTGCAGCGCCGCGACATCGAAGCCGTGGCGCTCGAGCGAGCGATGAAGCACGTCGACGTCGCGCTTGCGGTTGCAGAAGATGAGCGCGTTCTTCACCTGCTCGGCGCGGATCAGCCGCCGCAGCGCCTCGCGCTTCTCGCGCTCGGCCACGATCGCCATGCCCTGGACGACCGTGGTCGCCGGCGACGCCGGCGGTGTCACGGTGATCTCCTTCGGATTCATCAGGAAGGCGTCGGCAAGCCGCCGGATCTCCGGCGGCATGGTGGCGGAGAAGAACAGCGTCTGACGGATGCGCGGCAAGAGGCCGACGATGCGCTCGACGTCCGGGATGAAGCCCATGTCGAGCATGCGGTCGGTCTCGTCGATGACCAGGATCTTGACGTCGTTCATCAGGATCTTGCCGCGCTCGAACAAGTCGAGCAGACGGCCCGGCGTGGCGATCAGCACGTCGACGCCGCGGTCGAGCTTGCGCTCCTGGTCGGTGAAGGACTCGCCGCCGATGAGCAGGGCCTGGCTCAGCTTGTGGTACTTGCCGTAGCGATCGAAGCTGTCCGCCACCTGCGTGGCCAACTCGCGCGTCGGCTCGAGGATCAGCGAGCGCGGCATCCGCGCCTTGGCCCGGCCGGCCGCCAGGATGGTCAGCATCGGCAGGGTGAACGAGGCGGTCTTGCCGGTGCCCGTCTGCGCGCAGCCCAGCACGTCGCGACCGGTCAGCACGACCGGAATGGCTTGGGCCTGAATGGGGGTGGGTGTGGTGTAGCCGACGTCGGCGATGGCGCGCAGGACGTCCGGGCTAAGCCCTAAATCGGCAAATTGCATGATGTCCGCGGCGGGCGAGTTCCAGCGCTCCATGGTCGGCCGGCGCCCGCAAACGCGACCGAAATAGGCGCTGGGATCATAGGTCAACAGCCGATGAAGTCAAACCCATAGTTGGCGGCGCCAACGACCTGAATATCCCGGCCTAAATGCATGTTCTGTCCTGGGTTTTGCTTGTGCGGCCGGAAGCAACGGCAATGCTGATCGAGCGATCAGCAATTGCCCGGCGGCCTGCAGCCGCGGTCCTGTTCCTGGCGGTTCTGCGGCGGGAACAGGTTGGTCGTGACCTGGCGCATGAAGTCGCGGAAGGCCGGATCCTGCACGCCTTGGATGCCGCCGGCATGGGCGGTGAGATAGCTCAGCGGATCGGCGCCGTTGCAGAAGGCGGCGAGCAGCCGGACGTTGCCGTTCTCCGCCGCCGGGGCGATCGTCGCCGGCGCGCCGCCGCAGAGGAGGGCGCCGCTGCCGGCGGCGGGGCCGTTGAACAGCAGCCGCACGCGGTAGTCGGGCCGCGCGGTCTCGCCGGGCGTGGTCGTGAGGTTCGTCGCCGGCCCGAAGTGCGCGCCCTGCATGGCGGCGGTGACGGCGGCGTCGAACTCCGCCTGCGGCATGGCGAAGGGGTTGCCCTGAATCTCCGTCCTCAGGTCGCGCCCGCCTGCGGCATAGGCGAACTGCTGCGGCCGATATCCCGGCTCCAGCCGGACATAGTCGATGACGCCGGTGCCGGCGCAGCCGGCCAGGGCGAGCAGGGTCAGAGTCATCGGGATCACATGTTGGCGCATCGCGACACAAGCGAATAGCACGGCTGTCCCCGGGTTTGGCAGCGGCGGCAATTCATCGGGCCGTGATCCATGTCACAGGTGCGTCAGCCTGCAGGTCGGCGCCTTTCGCACGCCGCGGATCGCCCTCCCTGCGCCGCCCGCGCGCATCACGTCTGCGTGTGATCGCGGGTGGTCGGCGCGATCGCGCCTCGACGGCAACGCGCCGATATGACACAGCTACCGGACAATCCGAACCTCGGAGGTGGGCATGCTGCACCGGCTGGCCGCGGCGATGCTGTGCGGAGTTGGACTCGGTTTGCTCGCGGCGAACGGCGCGGCGGCCGACACGGTGGACCTCGAGCTGGTGCTGCTCGCCGACGCCTCCGGCTCGATCGACGACGGCGAGATCCGCTTCCAGCGCCAGGGCTACGCCGAGGCCCTCACCCATCCGGAGGTGCTGGCGGCCATCGCCAGCGGCTTCGCCCAGCGCATCGCCGTGACCTATGTCGAGTGGGGCGACTTCACCTCGCAGGAGATCGTGGTGCCCTGGCGCATCGTCGACGGCGCCGCCAGCGCCCAGGCCTTCGCCGACGAGCTGCTGTCGGTGCCGCGCCGCGCCCGCGGGCCGAACGCGATCGGCAGCGCGATCGCCGTCGGCCAGGCGCTGATCGAGGACAACGACCTCGACGGCTTGCGCAAGGTGATCGACGTCTCCGCCGACAGCGCCTACAGCTGGGGCGGCGTGCCGCTGCAGGAGGCGCGCCGCGCCGCGCTCGCCGCCGGCATCGTCATCAACGGGCTCGCCATCCTCTGCCGCGAGCGCGACTGCGGCGGGCGGCCGGTGAGCGGCGACGTCGAGGGCGCCTTCGCCCGCCAGATCATCGGCGGCCCCGCCAGCTTCGTCGTCACCGCCGACGACGGCAACAGCTTCGCCGCCGCCGTGCGCAAGAAGCTGATCCTGGAGATCGCCGGCGAGCCGGGACGGCCGGGGTGACCGCGAAAACGGTCGAAGCACCCCATGCCCAGCGGGGATTGACCGGTTGGTCCCCTTGTAGCAACTGTGTTGTTCAAGCTGTGTGTGTGAGGGGTTCGCTCCAGTCGCGTTGATCTCGGATCATGGCGTTGAGGCTGCAGAGGAGTTTGCGCAGGACGGCCATGAGGGCGAGCTTTGCGGGT
>JBFXDS010000003.1:0-579003 GCA_050180895.1 Dongiaceae bacterium | reverse complement strand
GGTGCTTTCTTCGTGCCACATAGATTTTTTCTCTTCCTGTGTTTGTCGAAGGACGCACGGCGGACATGCCGGCTGGCAGGGCAAGGTTTGCACGCGGAGCCGCGGAGGACACCGAGTCTCCGGCATGCATGCCGATACCTGCATGCCCTGTGGGATGGCCTTCCTGGCGTGCAAAGGTCGGCGACCTCCGCGTCTCCGCGTCTCCGCGTGCAAGATTCGCCTCCCCTGGCCGGCGCCCACCGCGGCGAAGGCGGGGAAAGCTCAGCTCCAGTTGTCCTTGACGCGCCGCGCCGTCGCGGCCGAGAGGAACAGCGGCGGCATCCACATCGTCTTGTTGCCCTGCCGGCCCATGGCCCGGTCGCGCGCCGCGTTCTGGCCGTAGTCGACGTTGGGGTTGCCCTGGAAGAGGTCGTCGCTCGAATGCTCCGCGTCCGTCAGGCCGCAGGCATGGACGAACTCGTGCACCGCGATCAGCTTCATGATCTCCGGCCCGACCGGGCGGCGGCCGGTCGGCGTGTTGATCAGCGGCATCGCCGGCAGGAAGATGTAGGCCTTCTCCATGCCGTCGTCGCGCCGCACCTGCCGCGTGCGGCCGTGCAGGCGCGCGCCGTCGAACGCGATCCGCTCCTCCAGCCCGTCATACTTGAACGTGATCTGCCCGTCCGCGGTCGCGACCGAGACGTCGGCGCCGCCGCCGACGACCGGCGGATCGCCCGTCTCCTCCAGCGTGACCCCGAATTTGTGCCCCTTCGCGAGCCGGTTGAACTCGCGGATTGAGGCGCCGAGAAGCGCGCCCCACGCCCCCTTCTTCAGCGACGGGTCCGCATAGACCTTGAGCCGGCCCGCGCGCTTGACTCCCTTGTTCCAGGTGATGGCCATGACCGATATCCCTCTTCGAAACCAGCAAGGATCGCGCGGGTCTGACCGCCTCGCATGCAGCGGAGCGGCCGCGAGCCCGCGCGATGTCGGCCGGACCCTAGCCGTCGACCGTCACGCCGGCGTCACAAGAGGCGCGGCCGGCCGTCACAGCCGCGGGATCGATCCGTGCGGCGTCCGGCGCGCCCCGGCGCTCACCCCGCCACGCACCGCACCGGCACCTTCCGCCCCACCGTCCACTTCGCCTCCGTCCCCTTGCCGCGCAGCGAATGCCGGGGCGTCTCGTAGAGGAAGCCGGAGCCGGCCGGCGCCTGCGGCAGCAGGAGCGGCGCGGCGCCGTTCACGGAGACCGCGGCCGTGCCCGCCTGCGGATCGAAGGTCACGTCGAGCCGCGTGCCGTCGTCGCAGGCATAGGCGGCGCGCAGCGACTCGGCGGCGTCTTCCTGCCGGAACAGGATCTGCCGCCCGTCCACCGTCGTCAGCAGCAGGGCGCCGTCGTCCGCCAGGGCGTAGCGCGCGGTCCCCGCGAGCGCGTCGAAGTAGCGCCGCTCCTGGTTCATGAGCGCCTCGGCGCAGGCCATCTGCGTCGCCGCCAGCGGGCCGAAGCGGAGCGACTCGCCCGCCAGGCTGTAGCCGCCGCCATAGCCGTTGCAGCCGCCCCGGCCGCTCGCACGGCCATCGGCGCCGAGCTGCAGCGTGATCCGCGAGTTGTCGATGATGCCGCGGCCGGCGATGTCCTCCGCCACCCACACCGGGCCGACGATGGCCGACGGCTGCGCCGGCTCCGGCGTGTCCGCGCAGCCCGCGAGGAGCAGGGCGAAACCGGCAGCGGCAAACCGAGCAGACCTGTTTCCTCTCACCGCTCACCTCCCGCTGCGCGGCAGCCTATCGCATCGCCCGTCGTCGACTATAGGATAGCATCGTTCGGCTCCGTCGCAGGACGAAGAGATATATGCACGGATAAGCCGCTGTAGGGGCGGGTCTCAGACCCGCCCCTACATGCCCCCCGTAGCGCCCGCCCGGGCTCACCGCCGGAGCCGCGCCAGAACCAGGGCGAGATACAGCAGGCCGAGCACGGCAGGCAGCCCCTGCACCCCGACGAGGTCCATCGCCGCGCCGGTGGCCGGCGGACCGGCGATGCCGCCGACGCCCCAGACCAGCGCGAAGGCGGCGTTGGCCGCGATCAGCATGGCGCCGGAGAAGCGCTCGCCCAGCTCGATGAGCGCCAGCGTGTAGACGCCGAAGGAGACCGCGCCCCACAGGAAGCAGAGTGGCCAGACCAGCGGCGTCGCGATCAGCAGCGGGAGGAGCAGGCAGCCGACGAGCGTCGCCAGGGCGCAGGCGATCGAGACGGACCGCGCCGTCCAGCGTTCCGCCGCCAGCCCGAACGGCACCTGCAGCGCGATGTTGCCGGCGATCAGCACCGCGAGCAGGGCCGCGAGGCTGCGCTCGCCGATGCCGTAGCTCAGCCCGTAGACCGGCAGGAGCGACAGCAGCCCCTGCTCGAACGCCGCCGTCGTGAAGACGGCGAAGAGCAGGGTCGGCGCCGACCGCACGACGGTGCGCACCGAGGCGGTTCCGCCGTCCCGGCCCAGCGCCGGAAGGCGGCGGAGGATCGCGGCGAGCCAGAGCGTGCAGACGACGAAGGCGCCGATGCCGATCAGGAACGGCGGCCACCCTTCGGTGCCGACCAGCATCAGGCTCAGCGGGCCGGCGGCGAAGCCCGCCGAGACCGCCGCCGTGTAGAGGCCGAGGATGCGGCCGCGCCGCTGCGGCGGCGACAGCGCGATGAGCCAGACCTCGCTGAGGACGAAGAGCGGGCCGATGGCGAGGCCGATCGCGAAGCGCAGCGGGAACCAGGGGACGACGTCGCGCGTCCAGCCGATGAGCGCCAGGGAGGTCCCCGCGAGGATCGCGCAGGCGAGCGCCAGCGGGCCGGCGCCGAACCGCCGGGTGAGCGGCGGGATGAGCGTCGACCCGGCGATGAGCCCGAGCGGCGTCATCGCCGCCGACAGGCCGATCAGCCCCGCCGAGGCGCCCTGCCGCTCGAGAATGAAGCTGAGCAGCGGATAGGTCAGCCCCTGCGCCACGGCGAAGATCGCCACCATCGCGATGACGCCCGCGAGCGGCGCCCAGGGGATTTGCGCTGCGCCCGCGCCGCGCGGCGTCGTCACATCGTTCATGAGGAGACGTCAGGTAGGAGTTGCGTGTGAAATCGAGTGCGTCCGGTGTCGCCGCGTTGCATACCCGCCCGTGCGTCCTTCGACAAGCTCAGGATGAGGAAAGGTTTCTTGGCACGAAGACTGCCCCTCATCCTGAGCTTGTCGAAGGACGCACCTTATTGATCCAAACCACCATCTGAGCCGCAAACGTCCGCAGTTGCCCCCTGAGCGGATATATCACAGACATGCGTTGACCGCTGCCTTTGACCCCAAGCAGACATCCGCCACTCTACTAAGTTAAGATGCTTGGCGAAGTTGTAGGCGGGTGACGAAGGCGAGGACATGGGCCTTGAGGCTTTCCAGGTTGTAGTGGAAGACCTTGACGGTGGCGTCCTTGATGGTCCGGTTCATGCGTTCGGCCTGGCCGTTGGTCCAGCGAAGGTAGAGCTTGGTAAGCCTGTGCTCGATACCGCTGTCGATGCAGACGCGATCGAATATGTGTGGGCCGAGCAAACGAGTGCCGGATAGATCCCTGTTTTTGGGCAGATCGGCGAAGGCCATGCCGTTATCGGTGAGCACGATGTGGATCTGTAGGGAAAGGCCTCGATCACATTGCGCAGGAACGCCGAGCCTTCCATCTTTCCGGCGCTGTCATGGAACTCGACATAGGTGCTTGGAGACGCGGTCGATCACCACTTACAATGCGCCAACCATCGCGAACGGCCCCTAGAGGCATGGTCGCGGCGAGTGCGGCAACAACCGGCTTCTCGGATCATGATAAGCGTCCTGTCCGATGACCCGAAGAGCACCGCCACCCGACGAACGTCCGCGGTATCGGCGGCTGCACCCGCAAGGAGGACCGCATGATCAAGTTCGATCCCTATCCGATCACGATCAACGGCTCGAAGAAGGACGAGGCGGTTCGGGCAACGGTCGCGGCGCGATTCGCGAAGGGCGAGATCACCGAGAGCCAGAAGATCGAGGAGCTGGTCCGGCTGGCGCCGAACAAGTGGGACTACATTGCCGATCCGAGCCCAGCAGCGGTCCACTACGAAGGGCGCGTCCGGGCGCTGCTGAGCTACATCGGAGCGACGACGGTCGGCCGGTGTCTGCTCGACATGCTTCGCACCAGCGGGACCCTTCCGATTTGGATCATTCCCTACGATTCGGATCAGGTCGAATTCTTGGGTGCCGGCAATGCCAACGTCACGTGGGCACCCCAGGCCTACGTCGGCACCCGGGCCGTTCGCGTGGCGTATTCCTTCGACTTCTTCACCTACTCCTCCTGGGGAAAGATGCCGGGCTCACGCGCCGACGAGGTGCTCTTTCACGAGATGGTCCACGCCTATCGGTACGCGAGCCCATTGATCAAGAAGAGGAACAACGATCCCCTCCCCGGTTACGAAGATCACGAGGAGTTCCTCGCCCACCAGCTCAGCAATGTCTATCGCTCGATGCAGGGCGCCAAGAAGTTCAACCTCGACTACAAGAAGAAGAAGGTGACCACGGCGGCCGAGTGCGAGGCAGCGCTCCGATCCAGCAAGCCGCTGATGGATGCTCTAGCGCTGTTCCTCGGCAGCGATCCTTTGACAAAGGCCGTCGCGAAAATAAAGACGCTCTACAACCCGTTCGCGGACTTCGAGCGGCTCAAGCGGCCCTGAGGCGGGTTCGCAGCTCGGGACACCCTGAGGGCCGAACCGTTCGGCCGGGCGCCTGCTCTTCCTTTGGACTGCTGCCCACATCACCAGGGATCTGGTCAGCTATTTCCGGGTTTGGCACATCTCTTCCGTCGCCGGCGCTGCTTGGGACAGCAGCTATTGACCTTGAATCAGACTCTAAGCGGACGTCGCCGGACTGGTGCTGTTGACCCAATCCGGACATCCGGCCCCGGATAGATTTGGCAATAGACCGCACATACAATCCGTTGAATTGGGCTCTCCAGGGGCAATGGAGACACATGGCCGAAGAGCGCTCGCAACGCCGCCTTGCCGCCATCATGGCCGCCGACGTGGTTGGTTACAGCCATCTCATGGAGCATGACGAAGCGGGAACTCTGGCAGCATTGAAGCAGCGGCGGCGGGAAATCCTGCAGTCGCTCGTGGCCGAACACCGACGTCACCCGCATCTCCGAACCTCGCCCTGTCACGTCACGGTGCCACCACGCTGATCCGCGCCGCCGGCCGCGAACGCGGCTTCCTCTTGATGACGATCTCTACGTCGCGATCCAGCGCCGTCAGGAACGTCATCAGCCGCTCCACCGAGAATCCCGCCAGCTTGTAGTTCAGCAGCGCCGACACCTTCGGCTGCGTGATCCCGAGCAACCCGGCCGTAGCCGCCTGCATCAGCCGCCGCTCTTCGACGATCCGATTGATCGCATACGCCAGCCGCAACTTGGTCTGCCGCTCCTCGGCATCCGGATAGCCCAGATCGGCGAACACATTACCTGTGCCGCGCTCGATCTCGACCGCGGGTTCGTCGCCCCGGGGAGCCGAGCGCATCCGGTTACTCTGCCGCGTGCGAAGCATCTGATTCCTTCTCCCGGTCATCACCGATCTCCCGGAATGTGCGGATCTGCACCTCGTGACTCCTGAAGCGCGCCACGATCTGCAGTTCGCCACCCATGGCTTCGACGAAGCGGCGCAGTGTGCTCACATACATGTCCGCCCGCTTCTCGATCTTCGCAACGGCGGCCTGGCCGACCTGAAGCGTCTGCGCGAGTTCCTCTTGCGACAACCGCAGCGCGCGGCGCAGCTCGGCCAGGTCCACCTCGCGGCCCAGCGCCAGCGCCTTCTGCTCGGCGCGCGCCCGTGCCTCGGGCGACATCTTCGCCCGCAGTTCGGAAAATGAATGCCTACCGGCCATTCGTGGCCTCCTTCCTCAACTCCTCCAGGTGCTCGTCGTAAAGCCGATCGGCGATCGGGACGAACTTTTCGTAGAACCGCTTGTCACCCGTTTTGTCGCCCGCCAATGAGCAGGATCGCGGCCCGCCGTGGATCGAACGCGTAGAACACGCGCAACGGCCGCCCGCCGCTCTGAATCCGCAATTCCCGCATGTGCGCATGACGCGATCCCATGATCCCGCTCGAGTACGGGAGCGGCAGCGTCGGACCGCGGTGCTGCAACTGCAACACGATTGCCGTGATGTCCTCCTGCTGCGCTTCCGTCAGCGAATCCCACCAGATGCCGAACTTATCGGGTGTATTCGACGATAGTCCTCTTCAGGAATAGTATTCCTCCTATAGAATTCTAGAAAGCCCGCAGACTTGACGATCTGCGATCTAAGTACTATAAATGTTCTTAGCAACGAAGCAAGAACTTTTGGGAGTTGGTTATGAACAACCTCGCCGGCGGCCCCACGAACCCCTCCGCGGCTCCGCGTGAAGCGATTCCCGCTGGGCATGGGCTTCATCCGTCATTTTCGGAGTCCTCCACCACCACCCTCCCACCCGAGCGCCGCGGCCGGCTCAAGAACGGCAACCGCGCGGGCGACTTCCTCGCCGCCCCGCGCTGCGGCGCCCGCACCCGCTGCGGCGGCGCCTGCCGCCAGCCGGCCATGCGCAACGGCCGCTGCCGGATGCATGGCGGCCTCAGCACCGGGCCGCGCACGCCCGAGGGTCTCGCCCGCGCGCGCCGCGCCCGCCTCACCCATGGCGGCTACTCCGCTCGCATCCGCGAACTCCGGGCCGAAGCCCGCGCCCACGGCCGCCGCGTCCGCGCCCTCATCGCCCTCATGCGCGGGCGCTCCGCTGGGCATGGGGTCCATCCGTCACAATCGCCGATGGCCCGGCCCGTTCTCGTCCTCCCGAAGGTCCATCACAGAGAACACAGAGCCCACGGAGAACCGAATCGGATGCCTGCGCGCGCAGCGCGCAATCAATCTTCCTCCGTGCGCTCTGTGTCCTCCGTGGTGACCCCTTCTCCCGCTGGGCATGGGCTCCATCCGTCATTTTCACCGTCCCGCCAGAGCCCGCGCGCCCGCCGCCTCCTCGCCGGCGCCGCGCCGCTCGCGGGACTCTCCGCTGGGCATGGGGTCCATCCGTCATTTTTCGATGGCCGCCCCGCGCTCCGTTGACGCCGGCACCCCCCGACAGGCACAAAGACGCGCCCATGGATTCGCCCGCCGCCCTCGCCCCCGACGTGATCGCCGAGCACGGCCTCTCCGCCGCCGAGTACGATCTCATCCTGTCGATCCTGGGCCGGGCACCGAACCTCACCGAGCTCGGCATCTTCTCGGTCATGTGGAGCGAGCACTGCTCCTACAAGTCCTCCAAGGTCTGGCTGAAGACGCTGCCCACCCAGGCGCCGCACGTCATCCAGGGCCCGGGCGAGAACGCCGGCGTCATCGACATCGGCGAGGGCTTGGCCGCCATCTTCAAGATGGAGAGCCACAACCATCCCTCCTTCATCGAGCCCTACCAGGGCGCGGCGACGGGCGTCGGCGGCATCATGCGCGATGTCTTCACCATGGGCGCCCGCCCCATCGCCAACCTCAATGCCTTGCGCTTCGGCGCGCCGGACGATCCGAACACCCGCCATCTCCTCGCCGGCGTGGTCGCGGGCATCGGCGGCTACGGCAACTGCATGGGCGTGCCCACGGTCGGCGGCGAGGTCAACTTCCACTCCAGCTACAACCGCAACATCCTCGTCAACGCCATGACCGTCGGCCTCGCGCCCGCCGACCGCATCTTCTATTCGAAGGCCGCCGGCGTCGGTAACCCGGTGATCTATGTCGGCGCCAAGACCGGTCGCGACGGCATCCACGGCGCCACCATGGCCTCGGCCGAGTTCTCCGACGACGCCCAGGAGAAGCGCCCGACCGTGCAGGTCGGCGACCCCTTCATGGAGAAGCTGCTGCTGGAGGCCTGCCTGGAGCTGATGCAGACCGACGCCATCGTCTCGATTCAGGACATGGGCGCCGCCGGCCTCACCTCCTCCTCGGTCGAGATGAGCGGCAAGGGCGGCCTCGGCCTCGAGCTCGACCTCGACAAGGTGCCGACGCGCGAGCCCGGCATGACTCCCTACGAGATCATGCTCTCCGAGAGCCAGGAGCGCATGCTCATGGTGCTGAAGCCGGAGGCGCGCGCGCAGGCCAAGGCCATCTTCGAGAAGTGGGAGCTCGATTTCGCCGAGGTCGGCCGCCTCACCGACAGCGGCCATCTCGTCCTGACGATGGGCGGCAAGGTCGTCGCCGACCTGCCGGTGCAGCCGCTGGTCGACAAGGCCCCGGTCTACGAGCGCCCCTGGACGCCGACGCCGGCCCGCCCCGACATCGATTCCGCCGCCCTGGCCTTCTCGAAGAACCCGCTCGCCGACCTCGACACGCTCATCGCCTGCCCCGACCTCGCCAGCAAGCGCTGGATCTGGGAGCAGTACGACCATCTCGTCATGGGCCGCACCGTCCAGCGTCCCGGCGGCGACGCCGCGGTGGTCCGCCTGCCCGACTCGGTCCGCGCGCTCGCCATCACCACCGACTGCACGCCCCGCTACTGCCTCGCCGACCCGAAGCGCGGCGGCGCCCAGGCGGTCGCCGAATCCTGGCGCAACCTCACCGCCGTCGGCGCCAAGCCGCTCGCGATCACCGACAACATGAACTTCGGCAACCCCGAGCGGCTGGAGATCATGGGCCAGTTCGCCGGCTGCATCGAGGGCATGCGCGAGGCCTGCCTGGCGCTCGACTATCCCGTCGTCTCCGGCAACGTCTCGCTCTACAACGAGACCAACGGCAAGGGCATCCTGCCCACGCCCGTCATCGGCGGCGTCGGCCTGATCGAGGACGTGGAGAAGACCGTCTCCCTCGCCTTCAAGTCCGCCGGCGAGACCATCATCCTCGTCGGTGAGACCGCCGGCCATCTCGGCAGCTCGCTCTATCTGCGGGAGATTCACGGCCGCGAGGACGGCCCGCCGCCGCCCGTCGACCTCAAGGCCGAGCGCCGCAACGGCGACCTCGTGCGCAAGCTCATCGGCCGCGGCTGGCTCACCGCCTGCCACGACGTCGCCGACGGCGGCCTGCTCGTGGCGCTCGCGGAGATGGCCATGGCCGGCGGCGTCGGCGCCGGCATCAACCCGACGCTCCAGGCTGAGATCCCCCTGCATGCCTGGCTGTTCGGCGAGGATCAGGCGCGCTACGTGGTCACGGTAGGCCGTGCCTTCGTCGAGCCGCTGCTGCAGGAGGCGAAGAGCTGGGGCGTCCCGGCTATGGTTATCGGGCAGACCGGCGGCAGCGCGTTGACTCTCCCCGAAGTCGGGGCCATATCCGTGGCACGGCTGCAGGACGCCAACGAGCGCTGGCTGCCGGCTTACATGGGCGCCGCATAGGTCAGGAGCGAACGAGCGATGGCGATGGATGCGGTGGAGATCGAGCGGCTGATCAAGGAGGCCCTGCCGGGCGCCGTGGTCGTCATCGAAGACCTGCGCGGCGACGGCGACCACTACGCCGCGCACGTCACCGCGACACAGTTCGCCGGGCTGACGCGTATCCAGCAGCATCAGATGGTTTACCAGGCGCTGCGCGGGAAGATGGGCGACCAGCTGCACGCCCTGGCCCTGCAGACGGCGGTGCCGAAATAGAAAGGAAACGACGAATGGACAATCCGGTCTTCAACCGCATCAAGCAGGACGTCGCCGAGAACGATGTCGTGCTCTACATGAAGGGCACGCCCGTGTTCCCGCAATGCGGCTTCTCGGCCGCGGTCGTGCAGGTGCTGAGCCAGCTCGGCGTCAAGTTCAAGGGCATCGACATCCTGACCGACCCGGCGCTGCGCCAGGGCATCAAGGACTTCAGCCAGTGGCCGACCATCCCGCAGCTCTACGTCAAGGGCGAGTTCGTCGGCGGCTGCGACATCGTGCGCGAGATGGCCGGCTCGGGCGAACTGCGCGAGCTGCTCCACTCCAAGGGCATCTACACCAAGGCGGCGTGAGCGGCAGCGCGGCTCATCCCGACCCCGCCGCCCCCTCGCGCTCGGCCGCGGCGGCATGCCTCAACCCGCGCAGGGCGGGATCGAGCACGCTGCGATCGGCGCCTTCCGCATAAACGACGTAGGCGGGATGGCGGAACTCGGGCGCGCCCTTGACCAGACGCAGCCGGCCGCTGTCGACATGCGGGCGCACGGCGCGCCGCCGGAAATAACCGGAACCGCCCGCGGCGAGGATGTAGCCGAGCCCGAGCGGTCCCAGCCCGACGACGACGCCCGGGTTGGCCAGGTCGGGCAGCCGCAGATTGTGCTGCATCGTGAAGTCCGGCCCCCAGTCCACGAACACGTAGCCGTCGTCGCCCTTCCTCTTCCGCGCGCGCTTGTTCGCCGTCACCATCACCAGCCGCTCCTCGAACAGCTGCTCGACCCGCAGGCCGGGAAGTATCTGCGGCGCATACATCACGGCGATGTCGAGCACGCCCTCGGCGATCCGCCGCATCAGCCCCTCGGGCAACCCCACCTGCGCGCGCAGGGCGACGTCGGGCGCCTCCGCCTTCATCCAGAGAAGCCATCGCAGCAGGAACGGATCCCACAGGCTGAGCTCGCCGCCGATCGCCAGCACGGTGCGGCGGCCGGGCGGCACCGCGACCTGATGGCGCGCCCGCTCCCATATCTGCACGAGCGCCGGCGCATAGCGCAGGAACTCCTCGCCCGCCGGAGTCAGCGACGCCCCGGCCTTGTTGCGGACGAAGACGCGGCGGCCGAGCTGATCCTCGAGCGAGCGGATGCGGGCGCTGACGGTCGTCTGCGTCACGTGCAGGCGCTGGGCGGCCCGGATGAAGCTGCCGGTCGCGACGATCTCCAAAAACGTCCGCGCAAGCTCGATGTCCATGCGCCCGTCCGCAGGCCTGAATGCGTCATTAATATCAAGGAAATTGCTGACAACGGCCAATAAAATTCGTTTGCCGCCATGCATGGCCCGTCCGATATCGGAATGGCCGGCGCACTGCGCGGTGGAGGAGTCGACCGATGCCGATCAAGCTGCCCAGCCTTCCCTATGCTCTCGATGCGTTGGAGCCGCATATTTCGGCCACAACGCTTGAGCTGCACCATGGCAAGCACCATAAGGCCTACGTCGACAAGACGAATGCCTTGGTTGCGGGTTCGACGCTGGCCGACCGGCCGCTCGAGGAGATCATCATCGCCTCGGCATCGGAGAAAGGCCGGTCCGCGCTCTTCAACAACGCCGCGCAGGCCTGGAACCATGCCTTCTACTGGCAATCGATGCGGCCGGATGGCGGCGGTGCGCCCGAGGGCCAGATCGCCCATAGCATATCCAGTTCCTTCGGCAGCTTCGACGCCTTCGCCGAAGCGTTCAGGACCGCCGCCGTCGATCACTTCGGCAGCGGCTGGACCTGGCTTGTCCTCGATGGCGGCGCGCTTCGGATCACCTCCACGTCCAACGCCGGCACACCGCTAGTCACCGGTCAGGTTCCGCTGCTCACAATCGACGTGTGGGAGCACGCGTACTACGTCGACTATCGCAACCGGCGCGCCGACTATGTCGCGACATTTCTCGACCATCTCGTCAACTGGGAGTTCGCCAACGCCAATCTCATTGGTGCCGGCTTCCGACAGGTTGCCGCCCAGTAGTGCGACACGACGGATCGGCGGTATCAGCCATGTATGAATGGGCCGAGATACGAAGCTGGCGCAAGAGCCAACGCGCGCAACTGCTGTCGCGGCGAGTAGCCACCCCGCAAGCGGAGCGCGCCCGCCTTCGATCGGAGATCATGCCGCATCTGACGAGCATCCTGTCGCGGGCGGCCCACGGCATCGTTGGTTTCTACTGGCCGTTCAAGGGCGAGGTCGATCTCCGCGGCGTCGCGCGGTTGCTCATCGATCAGGGATTCCGCACGGCGTTGCCGGTCGTCGTCGAAAAGAACAGGCCCCTGGAGTTCTGGGAGTGGCGTCCGCGGATGCCGATGTCTCGCGGCATCTGGGACATCCCTGTTCCGGCGGAGCGCACGCTCCTGCAGCCCACGCTCGTGTTCGCGCCCCTGGTCGGCTTCGACGGCGCCAACTATCGCCTCGGCTATGGCGGGGGCTACTACGACCGAACCCTGGCGGCGATGCCCGCACGGCCGTTCGTCGTCGGCGTCGGATACGAGTTTTCCCGCCTCGCCACCATTCATCCACAACCGCACGATATCGCCATGGACGTCATCGTGACAGAGGCAGGTCTGCAGTCGCAGCCGACGCTGGCCGCCGCGTTGCCGCCGAGCCAGGTGCCCACAATAGATGCACCCGACGACGATCGCCTGGGGAGCTTCAGCTCCCCGCCCTGCATGATGCATGAGCTGGCGGACGATTGGTCCTACGAGCGGCAACAAAACGCCGATGGCCCGAAATTTCATCATGAGAGCCCCCAGCCGGAAAGGGATGAGGCTGATGTCCAGCGCAACCTATCCAAACGCGACAGCGGATCTGGCAGCCCGGCGCCGCGCTCTGGCACCCGACATCCATGAGGCATTCGAACAGTTCAGCAAGAAGGTCTTTGCCGACGGAGCACTGCCTGCGAAGATCAAGCAGCTCATCGCCGTTGCCGTGGCGCACGTTACGCAGTGCCCCTACTGCATCCGGGGTCATACCAGGCTCGCCCACAGGTCGGGGGCAACGCCCGACGAAATCATGGAAGCGATCTGGGTGGCCGCAGAGATGCGGGCCGGCGGAGCATATGCCCATGCCTTGCTGGCTATCGACGCCATAGGCGATCACGGCGGCAACCCGCGGACGCCCGGCACGTGAACGATGATCCGCGTCAAGCGCATCTATGATGAGGCAGACGACACCGACGGGTTCCGCGTCCTCGTCGATCGCCTGTGGCCGCGCGGCATCAAGAAGCAGGACGCGGCCATCGATCTTTGGCTGCGCGACATCGCCCCCAGCGCGGACCTCCGGCGATGGTTCGGCCACGATCCGGCTCGCTGGCCCGAATTCTGCCGGCGCTACAGCAAGGAGCTCGCGAGCAAGACGACCGAGACCACCCTGCTCCGGAAGAAGATGCGCGCGGGCAGGCTGACGCTGCTCTATTCCGCCGCGGATACGGCGCACAACAATGCCCTCGCCCTGAAGCGATACCTGGAGGCGGGACGGAAGTCCGTGGATTGAGACATGCCTCGGGCGCGACCCGAAGCGGCGATCATTCCCAGGCAAAGGCGGCCATGCTGAGGCTGCCGTGAGCGAAGCTGCGATGGAGCGCGCGCCCCTTGCCGCCGCCGGCGCCGAGGGCGACGAACAGCGGCATGAAATGCTCGTCGCGCGGATGCGCGAGCCGCGCCTCCGACCGAGTCTCCCGGTAGTCGACCAGGGCGGATTCGTCGCCAGCGACGATGCGGTCGGCCAGCCAATCGTCGAACGACACCGCCCACGGCGCCGGCATTTCCCGATCGACATGGAACTGGCGCAGATTGTGGACGGCGCCGCCGCTTGCCAGGATCAGCACGCCCTCGTCGCGCAGCGGACGCAACGCGCGGCCGACGGCGGCGTGGTGCGCCGGATCGAGGCTCGACTGGATGGAGAGCTGCGTCACCGCGATGTCGGCGTCCGGGTAGATCAGCAGGAGCGGGTTCCAGGCGCCGTGATCGAGCCCGCGCGCTGCATCGATGCCACCGCCGATGCCCGCACCGCCCAGCAGCCCGGCGACGCGCTCGGCCAAGGCTGGTGCGCCCGGCGCCGGATAGCGCAGCCGATACAGCGAGTCCGGAAAGCCATAGAAGTCGTGGATCGTCTCCGGGGCGACGGCAGCGCTGACCGTCGGCATAGTCGTCTCCCAGTGCGCGGAGATGCAGAGGATCGACTTCGGTCGCGGCAGCTGTTCTCCAAGGATCGCCATGAAATGGCGCGCGGGGATGTCCTCCATCACCAGCGTGGGGGCGCCATGGGAGACGAAGACCGATGGAATCGTCGATGTCATGCCGCGCACCGGCTCTTGCTGCTCCGCCCCTATGTGCGGCGCATGGCCGGTTTGTAAAGTAGGCACAGTCGAGTAACCGTGAGGGCAGCCGGAAGCGACAAGGGCCGATCCTCGGAGGACCGGCCCTCGATGCGAACCGCGATGGACCCGCTCAGCTCGAATAGTACTCGACCACGCGCTGCGGCTCCATCTGCACCGGATAGGGCACGTCGGCCAGCTGCGGCGCGCGCAGGAACGTCGTCCGCATGGCCTTGTGATCGACGTTGAGATAGTCCGGCACATCGCGCTCGCCTGAGGCCGTCGCCTCGAGCACGAGCGCCATCTCGCGCGACTTCTCCTTGAGCTCGATCACGTCGTTGTCCTTCACCCGATAGGACGAGATGGTGACGCGGCGCCCGTTGACCTTGACGTGGCCGTGGTTCACCAGCTGGCGCGCGGCGAAGATGGTCGGCGCGAACTTCGCACGATAGACGATGGCGTCCAGGCGGCGCTCCAGAAGCGCGATCAGGTGCTCGCCGGTGTCGCCCTTGCGGCGCGCGGCCTCGGCAAAGATGCGGCGGAACTGGCGCTCGCCGATGTTGCCGTAGTAACCCTTGAGCTTCTGCTTGGCGAGCAATTGGAGGCCGTATTCCGAGGGCTTCTTGCGGCGCTGGCCATGCTGGCCGGGACCGTATTCGCGCTTGGTGATCGGGCTCTTGGCGCGCCCCCAGAGGTTGACGTTGAGGCGGCGATCGATCTTGTGCTTCGACTGCTGTCGTTTCGACATGTCAGATCCTTTAATTATCTCAATATGTTGTCCCGATAGTTCCAAACCCTGCGGCCGGACGGGGCCGTCGCCGGAACGACCACCCGCTTTCTCGGGAATGAGGCTGCGGCTTCTACACGCGCCGGCCCGTAGCGTCAATGGTTAGGGCTTGCGCTTGTCATGGTTCAGGATTGGAATCGCCGTGACTCTCAACCATCCACAGGGGAATGCGCCATGGCCAAGAAATCCCGGGCCAAGACGGCCAGGAAGAGTGCTGGACGGACGGCGGCGAGGAAGAGCCGTCCGACGGCGAGAGCGGCGAAGAAGGCGGTCAAGAAAGCGGCACGGCCCAAGACCGCGAAGCGGACTCCCGCAAAGCGACCCGCAGCCCGGAAAGCGCCGCCATCGACGGGACGCCAGACGGTCACCGCGTATCTGATCGTCAGCAGCGGGGCGCGCGCCATCGACTTCTACAAGAGGGCCTTTGGTGCGATGGAGATGGTTCGCATGCCTATGCCGGATAGTCAGCGCGTTATGCACGCCACGCTCAGAATCGGCGGGTCGGAGATCATGCTGTCCGACGAGTTCCCTGAACAGGACAGCAATCGCGCGCCGGATATCGTCGGCTCCACCACCGTGACGATCCACCTGCAGGTGCCGAACGCCGACAAAGCCTTCGCGCGGGCAGTCGAGGCCGGCGCGACATCGGTCATGCCGCCCGCCGACATGTTCTGGGGCGACCGCTTTGGAAAACTGCGCGACCCCTTCGGACATGAATGGACCATCGCGCATCACGTCCGCGACGTCTCGCCGGCGGAGATCGAGGAAGCGGCAAGGAAGATGTTCCCGCCGTCGTAGCCCCTGTGGCTGACGGCGTTCCGAGAGCATGTCGCAGCTTGCACCCGGCGGTCGCGGCACCCGTCTTGATGCCGCGAGCGCCGGGCGTCGAGGCAGCGGGCGCTAGAACTTTTCGGGGAACTGCTTTGCCAGCGCATCGGTCAAGGCGTCGGCAATGACGTAGATGTGTCCTTTCATCGCCGACCAGGTGACGGCCTCCTTCTCGAATTGTCCGGCCTGCACCTCCTGAATCTGCTGCAGGTGGTGCCCTCCGTGCGCCAGCAGGAGTTCCTGCAGCGTATCCTTGGGTAGATTGGGATTGGCGCCCGACAGAAATACGGCGATCTCCTCCGCGTTGGCGGTGAGATGCTCGGTCGCCGTCGCGCCGGCCGCGGAATCCTCCTTCATGGCCGCGTCCAGGTACTCCTTGATGGCGCCATAGTGGCCGGCAAGCAGCGAGAACAACTTATCCGACGCCTCCTGGCCATAGAAGGGAATGATGGCGCCGGCGATCTCCTTGGCGTTGGCGACGGTCGCCTGCTCCGCCGCCGCGGCTGCCGGGCCGTTCTTGGCGAAGCTCGCCAGGACGACGCCGCGCACCCAGAAGATATGGCCGAGCCACAAATCGCGAAGTGCCGCCTTTGTCTCCGCGACCTTGGCAGGCACCGTGGGTACCGCGGCAAGCTGCAGCCTCTCCCCCGCGAGAGCAGCGTTCGTGCTGGCAAGGACGACGGCCGACGTAGCGGCCAAGACACTGCGGCGCGTGAGCATCATACGAACCTCCTTGGTTGATTTCATGCCAGGATGGTCCATATAAGACAATTAATCAAGTAAAATATGTTTTATATGTATTGCTGGTGGCACCCGGGCGGCCAGTCGCTTTAAGATGCCGCCTGGAGGAGCGGACCGACGTGTTGGACACATTGGGAGAGCGCCAGCAGCAACTGCTGTCCTTGCTGCTGCGCCATAAGGCTGGCCTTACCGTCGACGACCTGTCGGAGAAGCTGCGGATCACGCGGAACGCCGTCCGGCAGCATCTCGCGGCCCTCGAGCGTGACGACCTCGTCAAACGCGGCAACACTCAGCCGTCCGGCGGCCGGCCCGAGCAGCTCTACCTCCTGAGCGACCGGGGGGCGGAGCTGTTTCCGCGACGATATTCCTGGTTCTCCGAGCTTCTCATGGAGGCGATGGCGGCCGAGGTCGGCCGCGACGCCGTCGGTGCTAGGCTCGAGCGGATGGGGCGCGATGTCGGCCGGAAACTCAGGGCCGCCGGCGATCAGTCGGCCGACCCCACCTCCCGGGTCGCCGCCATGGCCAGGATCATGCAGGAGCTCGGTTACGCGGCGCGCGTGGCATCGCCGGAGGCGGCCGACACGATCGAGGCCAGCAACTGCGTGTTCCACCACCTCGCCGCCAAGTTTCCGGACGTGTGCCGCTTCGACCTCGGACTCATCGGGAGCTTTGCCGGCGCCGACGTGGATCATCAGGAGTGCATGGTCCGCGGCGGGCGCATGTGCCGCTTCAAGCTGTCGCCGGCGCCTCGGCAGGGCGACAAGGACGTCGGCTGAGCATCGGGGAGATGACGGCAACGATCGAGGATAAGGATTCGCCGGGCATGACGGACGGCAGCATATAGCGCTAGACTGAAATCATTCCTTCCGCGCGCGCTGGCCGGGCAATGTTCAAATCGCTGATCGTCGTCGACGATGTCTATGATGACCCTGAGGGGATTCGCCAAGCCGCGCTTCGTCTGCAATATCCGGCACCGCAGGCCGAAGCCAACTATGCCGGCCGCAACTCCGCCGACAAGCTGCTGCTCGCCGATACCGACCGCATGCTGTCGTGGGTCGCCGGAGAGCCCCTCGCGGGCGCGGCCGACCGCGCTCACGGCGCCCTGCGGCTAACGCTGGCCGGCGATACCGGTCGCTATTGCGTGCATGTCGATGTCGGGGTCGACTGGTCGGGAGTCCTCTATCTGAGCCGGCCGGAGGACTGTCGCGACGGCACGCTTTTCTTCCGCCACCGCCGCTCGGGCACCGACAGCGCCCCGGTGTCGGCGGCCGACCTCGCACGCTGCGATGCCGCGACGCCGAAGGAGGCGCTCGACCGGATCCTCGGCGCGGATTCGAACGACGCCGCGCAATGGGAGCGGTCGCTGACGGTGCCGATGCGGTTCAACCGGCTCGTCCTGTTTCGCCCCCTGCTGTGGCACAGCGCCGGCGACGGATTCGGCGACTCGCTGGCCAACGGCCGTCTGGTGCAGCTGTTCTTCCTGCGGCGCGCACGCAGAGGCAACGGCACGCCGCGCGACGCGTGATCTATATCTATGTCCGCCGCCTGTTGCGCACGCGGACATGGGCCAGCTCCTTGACGATGCCGTGCAGCGTGCGGATCTCCTGCTCGGTCAGGTCGGCGCGCTGGAAGATGTTGCGGATGTTGCGCACCATGACCGGCCGCTTGTCGGCATGGCGCAGGAAGCCGCAATCGTCGAGCTCCTTCTCGAGGTGGGCGAAGAAGTTCAGCAGCTCCGCCTTCGTCGCCGGGCGCGTTTCGTTGGTGACGAGCTGGCGCGGCGGCGCGTCCGTCGCGGCCTGAAACCATTCGTAGCCGACGATCAGCACCGCCTGGGCCAGGTTGAGCGACGAATAGGCCGGGTTCAGCGGCACCTGCAGGACGGTGTCGGCGAGCGGAATGTCGTCGTTGAGGAGGCCGGTGCGCTCCGGGCCGAACAGCACGCCCACGCGCTCACCGCGCGCGCCGGCGGCGCGGATCTCGATCGCCGCCTGGCGCGGGGTGACCACCGGCTTGATCATGCCGCGATGGCGCGCCGTGGTGCCGTACACGCGGTTGAGATCGGCGATCGCGGCCGGCGTGCTGTCGAACAGGCGCGCGTTCCGGATCACCTCGTCGGCGCCGGACGCGGCGGCGACCGCCTTCGGGTTCGGCCAGCCGTCGCGGGGCCGCACGAGGCGCAGCTCGTGCAGGCCGCAATTCAGCATCGCCCGCGCGGCCGTGCCGATGTTCTCGCCGAGCTGCGGCTCGACGAGAATGATGGCCGGGCCGGAGCGGCGTTCTGACTCCTCCTTGCTGCGATCGGTGCCGGCCATGTGATCACGCGACCGCGACGGGCACATCCCCGGCGGGTTCAGCGCCTCGCCGTGCCGGTGCCGCCGGCCGCCGCGCCGTCGCGGAACAGCTTCCAGCTGATGCTGTCGTTCAGCGCATTGAACGAGGCGTCGATGATGTTGGGCGACACGCCCACCGTGCTCCAGCGGGCGCCGTGGCCGTCGGCGCTCTCGATCATGACGCGCGTCACCGCGCCGGTGCCGGCATTGGGGGTCAGGATGCGGACCTTGAAGTCGACGAGCCGCATGTCCGACAGCTGCGGATAGGTCGCGAGGAGCCCCTTGCGCAGGGCCGAGTCGAGCGCGTTCACGGGGCCGTTGCCGGTGGCGACCGTCATCTGCTTCTCGCCCCCGACCTCGAGCGTGATGGTGGCCTCGGACTCCGTCACCAGCTCGCCGCGCGCATTCCAGCGGCGGTCGTCCATGACGCGGAAGCGGATGATGCGGAAATAGTCGGGCACACCGCCGAGGGCGCGCCGCGCCAGCAGCTCGAAGCTGGCCTCGGCGCCGTCATAGGCATAGCCGTCATACTCGCGCGACTTGACGGTCTCGACCAGGGTCGCGACCTTGGGGTCGTCGATCTCGACGTCGAGGCCGATGTCGCGGAAGCGGGCGAGGATGTTGGCCCGCCCGGACTGGTCGGAGACGACGATATGGCGGCGATTGCCCACCAGCGCCGGGTCGATGTGCTCGTAGGTGCGGGGATCCTTCTCCACGGCGGAGACATGCAGGCCGCCCTTGTGGGCGAAGGCGGACTCGCCGACATAGGCCGCGTTGCGCAGGGGCGCGCGGTTGAGACGCTCGTCCAGCAGGCGCGAGACGTGGGTGAGCTGGCGCAGGCCCGCCGCGTCGATGCCGGTCTTGAAATCGGTCTTCAGCATCAGGGTCGGGATCAGCGAGACCAGGTTGGCGTTGCCGCAACGCTCGCCCAGCCCGTTGAGGGTGCCCTGGAGCTGGCGCGCGCCGGCGCGCAGCGCGGCGAGGCTGTTGGCGACGGCATTCTCGGTGTCGTTGTGGCAGTGGATGCCGACATGGCTGCCCGGGATCTTCTCGCAGACCGTCGCCACGACGCGCTCGACCTCGTCGGGCAGGGCGCCGCCGTTGGTGTCGCACAGCACGACCCAGCGCGCGCCTGCCTCATGCGCCGTCCGGATGCACGCCAGGGCATAGGCGGGATTCGCCTTGTAGCCGTCGAAGAAATGCTCGGCGTCGAACATGACCTCGCGGTCCTTCGCCTTCGCCAACGCGACGCTGTCGCCGATCATGGCGAGGTTCTCGGCGCGGCTGATGCCGAGCGCGACATCGACGTGGAAGTCCCAGCTCTTGCCGACCATGCAGACGGCGGCGGCCTTGGCGTTGAGCAGGGCGGCCAGGCCCGGATCGTTGGCGGCGCTGCGGCCGGGGCGGCGGGTCATGCCGAAGGCGACGAAGCGGGCGCGCCCGAAGCTCGGCGGATCCTGGAAGAAGGCATCGTCGGTGGGGTTGGCGCCGGGCCAGCCGCCCTCGACATAGTCGATGCCGAGTTGGTCGAGCGCCAGGGCGATCGCCTGCTTGTCGGGCACGCTGAAATCGACCCCCTGGGTCTGGGCGCCGTCGCGTAGCGTGCTATCGAAGAGGTAGATGCGCTTGTCGTCCATGGCGGGGTTTGTGGACCGCGGGCGGCGGGGGCGTCAACCGGCGCGGCCGGAAAGCGACGGAAGCACCCCATGTCCAGCGGCGACGGGCGGGCGGACCGGGAGGCCGAGGCCGAGGGCGGTGCCGCCCAGGAGGGTGCGCTGGACCAGGCCCGGACGCGGGGTGGGCCGGTGGATGGGGCGAGCGGCCGGCGGGGTCGTGACGGAATTCGACGGAAGGACTCCATGCCCAGCGGCGGAGGCGCCGCGGGCGCCGGACGATTCCGCGCGGAGACGCGGAGGCGCGGAGGCGGTCGAGGGGGCGGCCGTCGTTGGGCTCGGGGCATGGCCGCCCGCGCGGTTCGACGGATTCGGCGGAAGGACCCCATGCCCAGCGGTGCGGGGCGTCCGCGCCAGGGCGAGCAGCGCGGACATGCGGCGGCAATGGGCGGCGCCGGCGCGGCGGAGCGCGGTGGTCTCGGCGCTGTAGAAGCCGTGGGTGCGGCGGGCGGCGGCGCAGCGGGCGCGGCCGGCGGCCGTGCGCGGGCCGGTGCTGAGGCCGCCATGCAGCCGGCAGCGGCCGTTGCGCATGGCCGGCTGGCGGCAGCGGCAGCCGGCGCGGGTGCGGGCGCCGCAGCGCGGGGCGGCCAGGAAATCGCCGGGCGCGGCGCCGTTCCGGAGCCGACCGCGGCGGTGCGGCGGCAGGGCGGGACCGGCCGGCGGAACCGAAGGATGGAGCCCATGCCCAGCGGTGGAGGCGGAGCCAGCAATCATTGATTGTCTCCAGAGTGTGTGTTCATTAAATGTTCTAATTTACGGTTGAGATCCGAAGTTGTCAATATGTTCTTTCTTCGGCAATTGTTGCCGCTGCTATCGAGAGAGCGGTGAGATTGGGGCCGATGCCGCTGCGGAGTATCAGCCTCATGCTTCCGTTGATGAGATAACGGCCGCTGAAACTCGGAGCCAAAAGGACGCAGGGATGCAGATAGCTTATGGTTGCCGCGATTGCGCACACGCCTTCGCAATTGAGATAACGGACCAGGAGGCGCGATCGAGTCTCAGTGCGGACCGCACGGATGCTTGCCCGCAATGCGGACAACGCGCCGGCGCCGGAAAGGTCGAGTGTCGAACCTGTCACGATCGGTTCGTGCTGGCGTTTCCACACTGGCATATGCACTGCGATCTTGCGATCGGCGTCTGCCCGACATGCGGAACTGCTGTCCGATCACTCTGCATCTGTTGAGCGACCGCAGACGCTGCCCGAAATGAT
This sequence comes from Dongiaceae bacterium, assembly GCA_050180895.1. Lineage (GTDB taxonomy): Bacteria > Pseudomonadota > Alphaproteobacteria > Dongiales > Dongiaceae > JBGPEQ01. The sequence goes on along the minus strand of JBFXDS010000003.1, from coordinate 557,488 downwards.
CCAAGTGGGGACTTTCTGAGATCTTGCTTGCTCCACCGCGGGAAACTCACTCTGATTCTATTACACACATCGTTGGTTGGATGAAGGAATCAGGATGTAGGCTCAGGCTAGGGGGCGGAATTACATAGCGCCCGATGCAAAGATCGCGAAAGTGGTTTTGGAAGCCAGTCGCAAGGCCGCGACCTGAAGGCGGAATCACATGAGAGATCGGGAAGGACTAGAACCAGACGGGACATGAGACTAACTGCACTGTCACCGTAATCCCGGGCACCGTTCCACTTCGGAGCCTTCCTCACGAAAGCGCACCGTTCCCATGCGCCGATGAAACCACACCGCGCGCTGTATCGGTCGCTTGACTCTGCGATCGGCTGGGCTTGGACTCGCGGCATGGCGTGGCGCCAGTCCGACGACCGTCGCCAAAGGAGAAGGACAATGAGCAGCTACCGCAAGAATGCCGACGCCATCGCGAAACTGACGCCGGAACAGTATCGCGTAACGCAGCAAAGCGGCACGGAGCGCCCGGGCACCGGTGAATATCTCGACAACAAGGAGCCCGGCATCTACGTCGATATCGTCTCGGGCGAGCCGCTGTTTGCGTCTTCCGACAAATATGACTCAGGCTGCGGTTGGCCGAGCTTCACGAAGCCGATCGAGCCCGCCAATGTCAACGAGCTGCGCGACATTTCGCACGGCATGGTCCGCACGGAGGTCCGCTCGACCCACGGCGACAGCCATCTCGGCCACGTCTTTCCCGATGGCCCCGAGGATCGCGGCGGCTTACGATACTGCATCAACTCCGCCTCGCTGCGTTTCATCCATCGCGACGACATGGAAGCGGAGGGCTACGGGGCCTATCTCGACCAGGTGGAGGATAGAGGATGACACAGGAACGCGCAGTGCTCGCCGGCGGCTGCTTCTGGGGAATGCAGGATCTCATCCGCCGCCAGGAGGGCGTGATTTCGACGCGCGTCGGCTATACCGGCGGCGACGTGCCGAACGCGACCTATCGCAACCACGGCACGCATGCGGAAGCGATCGAAATCGTCTTCGACCCCGCCAGGACAAGCTACCTCAGGCTGCTGGAGTTCTTCTTCCAAATTCACGATCCGACCACGCGAAACCGGCAGGGCAATGACATCGGGACAAGCTATCGCTCGGCGATCTTCTACACGAGCGAGGAACAGAAGCGCGTCGCCGAGGACACGATCGCCGACGTCGATGCCTCCGGCCTCTGGCCCGGAAAGGTCGTGACCGAGGTCGCGCCCGCCGGCGATTTCTGGGAAGCCGAACCCGTGCACCAGGATTATCTGGAGCGCTACCCCGAGGGCTACACCTGCCACTTCATCCGTCCGGGCTGGACGCTCCCCGCACGGGCCAAGGCGTTGCGGAGAGCCTGATCGCGGTGCGCCGACGCGCACCGCCGTTTCGGCACGACTTAGAGCGGCGCGCAAACAGATGGAATCATCAAGACGTACCCCCCACCCTACCCTCCCCCTCAAGGGGGGAGGGACATTCATCGGGTTGCTCGGTCTTCCCTCCCCTCTTGAGGGGGAGGGTAGGGTGGGGGGTGTCGATATAACGATCTCACTAAAGCGGGATGTGCTTTAGTGGAGAGGCACGAGCACGGCCACGAAGCGGCCGATGCCTCTACACCGTCAAATTCGACACCGACCAAAGGCTGAAGTGGGGATCGTGCTCAAATCCGCCGCCGTTCGCGATCAGCCGTATCAGCAACTGATCACCACGGCGCTTTGACCACGAATCCCACTCCCTTGCAGGCCCGTCCGGCGGCAGCCAGCGTCAACCTGGGCAAGAGACGGCCGGACGGCTAGTGTAACGCTCATGCCGTCCTTCGTTCCCGATCCCGCAACGCTGATCCCGTTCCTCGTCGCGGCGCTGACCCTCAATCTGACGCCGGGGGCGGACATGACCTATGTCATCGCGCGCAGCGCGGGACAGGGACGGGCCGCGGGGATCAGCTCGGCGCTCGGCATCGCCGCCGGCTCGTTCCTGCACAGCCTGCTGGCGGCCGTCGGGCTGTCGGCGCTGGTGCTGCAGTCGGAGGCGGCGTTCCAGGTCGTCAAATATGCCGGCGCGGGCTACCTGCTCTACCTGGCCTGGAAGGCCTGGCGCTCCGGCGACGCCGCGGCGGCGCAGGTCGCCCGGCCGCCGGCGGGCCTGGGGCGCGTCTTCGTGGAGGGGCTGCTCACCAACCTCCTCAACCCCAAGGTGGCGCTGTTCATCCTGGCGTTCCTGCCGCTGTTCGTCGATCCGGCGCGCGGCAGCGTCGCCGGCCAGATCCTGTTCCTCGGGCTGCTGTTCAACATCGGCGGCACGCTGGTGAACATCGCCGTGGCCGGCCTCGTCGACGGGATCACGGGGGCCCTGCGCAACCGGTCCGGCCGCGCGCGGCAGGTCGCGGCGCTGATGCGGCGCTTGTCGGCGCTCGTGTTCCTCTCCCTCGCCGTGCAGTTCGCCCTCGGCCAGCGGCCCCGCTCGTGACGGCGGCGCCGCCCGTCTTTCCGGTTTCGGTCAAGGGCGTGGTGTTCGTCGGCGACCGGGTGGCGCTGCTCAAGAACGAGCGCGGGGAGTGGGAGCTGCCGGGCGGCCGGCTGGAGGCCGGCGAGGCGCCGGCCGCCTGCGTCGTGCGCGAGATCCGCGAGGAGCTGGGCATCGATGTCGCGGCCGCGGCGATCCTCGACTGCTGGCTGTACGAGGCGCGGCCGGGACGCGAGGTGGTCATCGTCACCTATGGCTGCCGCTACGACGGCGCCGGCGACGTCCGCGTCAGCGACGAGCACAGCGCCGCCGCGCTCTTCGACCCGGCGCAGCTCGCCGCCCTACCGATGCCGGAGGGCTATCGCCGGTCGATCCGCGACTGGCACGCCCGGCGCCCGCGGCTGCTGTAGGGGCGAGCGGCGCTCGCCCATTCATTCAGGGCTTCGACGATTGCGCCGGCGGCTCGAGGGGCGAGCGCCGCTCGCCCCTACAAGTCGATGAGGCGTGCCTTACGCGACGGCCTTCGGCGGCGGATGGACGGGCGCGCGCTCCTACAAAGATGCATCGGGCAAAGATGCATCGGGCAAAGATGCATCGGGCAAAGATGCATCGGGAACGCGGACTGCGGACCTTGATGCGGTGCCGGGTCCGCATCAAACTCGGGATCCAGCGAGTCGATCACGGGCAGACGATGACCTCCGCCGACGAGCGCCGCCTTGCGTCCCGCTTCGCCCGCCGCACGCGCTACCTGCGCCAGCATGCGCGGTTGACGGTCGCCGCGCTGCTCGGGCTCCTCGCCTATCTGGTCCTGCCCACGCGCATCGGCGAGAGCGCGCGGCTGCTGGCCGCCTTCGACCTCGCCGCATTCGCCTTCCTCGCCGCCATCTGGATCATGATGGCGCGCGCCACCACCGCCGGGATGCGCCAGCGCGCCCTGCGCGAAGACGAGAGCCGCTACGTGGTCCTGGTCCTGAGCGCGGCCACCGCCGCGGCCACCCTGCTGGCGATCGCCTTCGAGCTGCACGGCATCCGCGATCAGCCGCCCGCCTCCGCCGGCCCGCGGGTGGCCCTCGCCATCATCGCCATCCTGCTCGCCTGGGTCTTCATGAACACCATGTTCGCGCTGCACTACGCCCACCACTTCTACGGGGACGCAAAGAGTTCGACCCACGGCGAGGCCCGCGGCCTCGCCTTCCCCGGCGGCGCGGCGCCGGACTATTGGGACTTCCTCTATTTCTCCTTCACGATCGGCATGACCTTCCAGGTCTCCGACGTGCAGATCGAGAGCCACCGCCTCCGCCGCACGGCCCTCGCGCACGGCGTGCTCGCCTTCTTCTTCAACGTCGTGATCCTGGCGCTCACGATCAACATCGTCGCCGGGTTGATCTAGAGAACAGAGAGCCGATTGGAATTCGGTGACGGTGCGCGAACACGGCCCGAAGCAGCGCGCCGATGACGAGAGGCAATCGTTCCGGCGGAGTCTCGGACCAGCGCCGTGCGTGCTTCGACAAGCTCAGCATGAGGGGTTTTCTTTGTGCCACGAAGATTTTCCCTCATCCTGAGCTTGTCGAAGGACGCAGGGCGGTCATGCAACCCCGATCCCTGTCCACAAGCGCAGAGGCATGACCGGCAGCGGCCTACACCGCGTCCTCGACGAGGCTGCCCTTGCGCTGGTGGCGGGCGCCTTCGTCCTCCACCGCGGCGGGGTCGCCGTCGAAGCGGAGGCGGTGCTCGCCGGCGAGCGCGATGAAGCGCCGGCCCTTGGCGCGGCCGACGAGCGTGAGATCCGCCTTGCGCGCCAGCTCGACGCCCCAGGCGGTGAAGCCGGAGCGCGAGATCAGGATGGGGATGCGCATCTGCACCGTCTTGATCACCATCTCCGAGGTCAGCCGCCCGGTCGTGTAGAAGATCTTGCCTTCGGGGCCGATGCCCTTCAGGTGCATGTAGCCGGCGATCTTGTCGATGGCGTTGTGGCGGCCGACATCCTCCATATAGAGCAGCGGCCGGTCCGCCTCGCAGAGCACGCAGCCGTGGATGGCGCCGGCCGCGAGATAGAGGCTGGGCGTCAGGTTGATCCGCTTCGACAGCGCGTACAGCCACGAGGTCTTCAGGATCGCGGCGGGATCGAGCCGGACGCCGTCGAACTTCTCCATGACGTCGCCGAACGCGGTGCCCTGGGCGCAGCCGGAGGTGAGCGTCTTCTTCCGGAGCTTGTCCTCGAAATCGGTCTCGCGTTCGGTGCGGACGACGACGACCTCCAGCTCGGGATCGTGTTCGATCCCGGTGATCTCGTCGTCCGGCCGCAGCATGTTCTGGTTCAGGAGGTAGCCGACGGCGAGATAGTCCGGATAGTCGGCGATCGTCATCATGGTGACGATCTCCTGCCCGTTGAGGAAGAGAGTGAGCGGCCGCTCCACCACCACCGCCGTCTCGATCCGCCGGCCATCCTGGTCGAGGCCGGGCACGCGGCGGGTGAGGCGCGGATCGTCCGGATCGGGCCGGAGGACGAAATCAGCCATGTCCTCAATATGCGGCGCGTGCGGCGGGGGCGCAAGGCGAGCGGCCGGGACGATATCGGACCATCGTCCGATGCGGCTTGCATGACGCCGCCGATGCGGCATCATCCCCGCTGCACCGACCGAGACATTCCCCATTCCGATGTCCGACATCGCCAACGCTTTCGCTGCCGCCATCCGGTTGATCGCGACGCAGGACAGCGACCTGCTGGAGATCGTGCTGCTGTCGCTGCAGGTCAGCCTGATTGCGGTCGCCGCCGCCGGCGTCATCGGCCTGCCGCTCGGGGCCGCCGTCGCCCTGTTCCGGTTTCCCGGCCGGCGGACGGTCGCCGTCCTGCTCAATGCGCTGATGGGCCTGCCGCCGGTGGTCGTCGGCCTCGTCGTCTATCTCATGCTGTCGCGGAGCGGGCCGCTCGGGGTGTTCGGCCTGCTGTTCACGCCGACCGCCATGATCGTGGCGCAGACCATCCTGGTCACGCCGATCATCGCCGCCCTGGCGCGCCAGGTGGTCGAGGACCTGTGGGCGGAGTATCGCGAGCAGCTCTCATCGCTCGGCGCGTCGCCGCGCCGCGCCATCTGGACCCTGCTGTGGGACGGCCGCTTCAGCCTGGTGACGGTCGTGCTCGCCGGCTTCGGCCGCGCCTCGGCGGAAGTCGGGGCGGTGATGATCGTCGGCGGCAACATCGACCACGTCACCCGGATGATGACGACGGCGATCGCGCTGGAGACGAGCAAGGGCGACCTGGCGCTGGCGCTCGGCCTCGGGGTCATCCTGATCGCGCTGTCGCTGGTCATCAACGGCGCCGCCTTCGTCCTGCGCGACGCGGCGCGCCGCGAGGCGTGAGCGCGGCCATGACCGACGGCACGATCCTGCCCCTGCGCATCGAGAACCTCCGCTTCGAGGCCGCCGGCAAGCGCCTCGTCGACGGTATCAGCCTGACGCTGTCGCGCGGCCCGCGCACCGTCATCCTCGGCCCGAACGGCGCGGGCAAGAGCCTGATGCTGCGCCTGTGCCACGGCCTGCTGCGGCCGACGGGCGGCGAGGTGCGCTGGCTCGGCGCCACGGCCGCCCCTGCCGCGCGCCGGCAGGCCATGGTGTTCCAGCATCCGGTCATGCTGCGCCGCTCGGCGCGCGCGAACATCGACTACGCGCTGCGCTTGCGCCGCATTCCCCGCCGGCTGCGGACCGCGCGGATCGCCGACGTCCTCGCCGACACCGGCCTCGGGCCCCTGGCGGACCAGGCGGCGCGGCAGCTCTCCATCGGCGAGCAGCAGCGCCTGGCGCTGGCCCGCGCCTGGGCGACGGCGCCGGACGTGCTGTTCCTCGACGAGCCCACGGCGAGCCTCGATCCGGCGGCGACGCGGGCGGTCGAGGAGATCATCTCGGCCATCGACCTGACGGGAACGAAGATCGTGATGACGACGCACGACCTCGGCCAGGCGCGCCGGCTCGCCGACGAGATCGTGTTCCTGCATCGCGGCCGGCTGCTGGAGCACCGGCCGGCGGCGGACTTCTTCGCCGGACCCGCGACGGCGGAGGCCGCCGCCTTTGTCGCGGGCAAGCTGCTGTGGTAAGCCGGCCGGCCCACCGGAAGAGGAGGAGGATCCCATGCTGAGGCGCGTGTTCCTGACCGGACTTTGCGCGGTCGTCGTCGGCTGTCTCGCGGCGCCGCTCCCCGCGGCCGAGCGCTTCATCACCGTCGCGTCGACGACCTCCACCCAGGATTCCGGCCTGTTCGACCATCTGCTGCCGCTGTTCACGCAGAAGACCGGCATCGCGGTGCGCGTCGTCGCCAAGGGCACGGGCCAGGCGATCAAGGAAGCGCAGAATGGCGACGCTGACGTGCTGTTCGTGCACGACAAGGCGTCGGAGGAGAAATTCGTCGCCGACGGCTTCGGGGTGAAGCGGTTCGACGTGATGTACAACGACTTCGTCATCGTCGGACCGGCGGGCGACCCGGCCGGCATCCGGGGCCTGCGCGACGCGCCGGCGGCGCTGGCGAAGATCGCCGCGGCCGGCGCTCCCTTCGCCTCGCGCGGCGACGACAGCGGCACGCACAAGGCCGAGCTGCGGCTGTGGAAAGAAGCCGGCGTCGACGTGGCGGCCGCCTCCGGCGGCTGGTACCGCGAGACGGGATCGGGCATGGGGCCGACCCTCAACACGGCCGCCGGCATGGCCGCCTATGCGCTGGCCGACCGCGGCACCTGGCTCTCCTTCAAGAACAAGGGCGATCTGGAGATCCTGGTCGAGGGCGACAGCCGCCTGTTCAACCAGTACGGCGTCATCTTGGTGAACCCGGAACGGCATCCGCATGTGAAGGCGGCCGAGGGGCAGGCCTTCGTCGACTGGCTCGTCTCGCCCGAAGGGCAGCAGGCCATCGGCGACTTCAAGATCGAGGGCCAGCAGCTCTTCTTCCCCAACCATCAGCCTGCGTCCTGAGCAGCTTCGGGGCGGAGTCATCTCCGCCCCCGAAAGCCGGCGTCCCGCATCCGGCTTGACGCCGCCGGACCGGCGGTGTTGCCTGATGCCGACCGGATGCGCGTCCGCCACGCAGCCGGACAAAGATAGATAAAGAGGGAGGATTCCATGTCGTTTCCGCGCCGCCGCCTGCTCGGGTGCGCCGGACTGGCTCTCGGCGGTCTCCTGCTCGGCCACGCGGCCGCCGCGCAGGAGGCCGTCGTCGCCGTCACCGCCATCGTCGAGCATCCGGCCCTCGATGCGTGCCGCGACGGCATCCGCGACGCGCTGAAGGACGGCGGCTACGAGGACGGCAAGAACCTCAGGTTCGTCTATGAGAGCGCCCAGGGCAATCCCGGCACGGCGGTGCAGATCGCGCAGAAGTTCGTCGGCGAGAACCCGAGCGTGATCGTGCCGATCTCGACGCCGTCGGCCCAGGCGGTGGTCGGGGCGACGACGGACATCCCCGTGGTCTTCACGGCGGTGACCGACCCGCTCGGTGCCAAGCTGGTGACGAACCTGGAGAAGCCGGGCGGCAACGTCACGGGGATGAGCGACCTCTCGCCGATCGCCAAGCATCTGGAGCTGATCAAGGAGATCACGCCCGACGCGAAGCGCATCGGCGTCACCTACAACCCGGGCGAGGCCAACGCCGTCACGCTGCTGAACCTGCTCAAGGAGAACGCCGCGGCGAGCGGGGTGGAGATCGTCGAGGCCGCGGCGCCGAAATCCTCCGACGTGCTGGCCGCGGCGCAGAGCCTGGTCGGCAAGGCCGACGTCATCTACGTGCCGACCGACAACACCATCGTCTCGGCGCTCGAGGCGGTGCTGAAGGTCGGCGCCGACAACCAAATCCCCGTCTATGCCGGCGACACCGATTCGGTGAAGCGGGGCGCCGTCGCCGCTATCGGCTTCAACTACTACGACGTGGGGCGACAGACCGGCCAGATCGTGCTGCGCGTGCTGAAGGGCGAGAAGCCCGGCGACATCGCCGTCGCCGGCATCGAGATCACCGAGCTGGTCGTCAACCCTGGCGCGGCTGAGACGATGGGCATCACCATTCCCGCGGCGGTCGTCGCCAAGGCCAAGGAGGTGGTGAAGTAGCGGGGCTCCGCCGTCAGTGCGCCGGGCGGCCGCGCACGGTCTCGCGCCAGAGGATGTAGAGGCCGCTGGCGATGATGACGGCGGAGCCGACGATCATCCATTGCTCCGGCCGATCGCCGAACAGCAGCAGGCCGAAGATCACCGCCCACACGATCTGCGAATAGTGGAACGGCGCCACGACCGCCGACGGCGCCAGCCGGAGGGCCTGGATCAGGCCGAGATGGCCGAGGCCCATGAGCAGGCCGAGGCCGGCGAGGAGCGCGAGATCGCCCGCCGTCGAGCCGACATAGACCGCCGGCAGGACCGGACCGCTCACGGCCAGCAGCGCCACCATCATCGACACGAGCAGCAGGCTGCCGGTCTCGCTGTTGCCGATGCGCCGGGCCACGATCAGCGACAGCGCGAAGAGCAGCGCCGAGGCCAGCGCCGCGAGATGCCCCAGGTTGAGCGCGGCGAAGCCGGGGCGCAGCACGATGAGGACGCCGAGGAAGCCGACGGCGACCGCCGTCCACCGCCGCCAGCCGACGCGCTCGCCGAGGAGCGGGACCGACAGCGCCGTCACCAGCAGCGGCGACGCGAACAGCATCGCGTAGGCATCGGCCAGCGGCAGCTTCGTGAAGGCGAAGAACACCAGCACCATGTCGGCGGCGAGCAGCAGCGCGCGCAGGGCGACGAGCCAGGGATGGCGCGGCCGCAGCGCCGCGAGCCCGCCGTCGCGCAGCACCAGCGCGCCGACCGGGATGAAGGCGAACAGGGTCGACATGAAGATGATCTGGAAGATCGAATGGCCGGCGCTGAGCCATTTGACGACCGCGTCGGCGCAGGAGAAGATCGTGAAGGAGATCAGCGCAAAGGCGATTCCGCGCAGGACTCGGTCGCCGGTCGGTGCGAGGGTGGCCGGGCTCACGCGGGGGAACTCCTCGGATTCGCGGTGCGGCCGCAGATAATCAGACCGGACATTGTGGGTAAAGCGGCGTCTTGGCCGCGGCGCGGACGTCGATGAGTCTCACCGCCTTCCTCGGCGCCATCCAGATCGGCCTGATCTTCGGGCTGGTGGCGCTGGGAGTCTTCCTGTCGTTCCGCGTGCTCAGCTTTCCCGACCTGACCGTCGACGGCAGCTTTCCCCTGGGCGCGGCGGTGACCGCGGCGCTCATCGTCGCCGGCGTCGACCCGTTCGCGGCGACGGCGGCCGCGATCCTCGCCGGCGCCGCGGCGGGCCTCATCACCGCCTTCCTCAACCTGCGCTTCGGCATCCTGCATCTGCTGGCCAGCATCCTCACCATGATCGCGCTCTATTCGATCAACCTGCGCATCATGGGCCGGCCGAACATCGGCATCCTCAACGAGCCCACAATATTGTCGCCGTTGGCCGGGCTCGGGCTCGGGGGGCGGTATCTGGATCCTGCCGTGGCCGGCATCGTGCTCATCGCCGCGGTCGCGCTTCTCGCGCGCTTCCTGCTGTCGGACTACGGGCTGGCGATGCGCGCCACCGGCGCCAACCCGCGCATGGCGCGGGCGCAGGGCGTCGACACCGCCGCGACGACCTATGTCGGCATGGCCGTCAGCAACGCGCTGGTGGCGCTGGCCGGGGCGCTGTTCGCGCAGATCAACAAGTTCGCCGACGCCACCATGGGCACCGGCACGATCGTCGTCGGCCTCGCCGCGGTCATCATCGGCGAGGCGCTCTTCGGCACGCGCTCCGTCATCCTCGCGGTCGTCGGCTGCGTCGTCGGCTCGATCGTCTATCGGCTGGCGGTCGCCCTGGCCCTCAATGCCGAGTTCCTCGGGCTGAACGCCTCCGACCTCAATCTGGTCACCGCCATCCTGGTCGCCGCCGCCCTCATCCTGCCGGGCGCCCGCAACCCCATCCGCGCCTTGCTGAGCGGCCGCAGCAAATGATCCGGATGCGGGACATCGCCGTCGTCTACAATCGCGGCTCGCCGATGGAGACGCATGCGCTGCGCGGCCTCGACCTGGAGATCCCGGCCGGCCAGTTCGTCACCGTCATCGGCTCGAACGGCGCGGGAAAATCGACCCTCCTGAACGTGCTGACCGGCGACGCCGCGATCGCCGCCGGCGTCGTCGGGATCGACGAGCAGGACATCACCGGCTGGCCGCCGCCGAAGCGGGCCGCGCTCGTCGCGCGCGTGTTCCAGGACCCGATGGCCGGGAGCTGCGCCGACCTCACCATCGAGGAGAACCTCGCCCTGGCGGCGGCGCGCGGCACGCGGCGCGGCCTGGGGATGGCCGTCGACCGCGGCCGGCGCGCGGACTTCCGCGACCGCCTGCGCCTGCTCGGGCTGGGGCTGGAGAGCCGCATGCGCGACCGCATGGGGCTGCTCTCCGGCGGGCAGCGGCAGGCGGTGAGCCTGCTTATGGCGACGCTGCGGCCGATGAAGATCCTGCTGCTGGACGAGCACACGGCCGCCCTCGACCCGCGGACGGCGGACTTCGTGCTTCGACTTACCGAGCGGATCGTCGCCGAGCAGACGCTGACCACCCTGATGGTCACCCACTCGATGCGCCAGGCGCTCGATCACGGCGACCGCACGGTGATGCTGCATGACGGCCGCGTCGTCTTCGACGTCGCCGGGGCGGACCGCCAGGGCCTCGACGTGCCCGACCTCCTGGCCCTGTTCGCGAGGCAGCGCGGCGAAAGCCTCAGCGACGACAGCCTGCTCCTGGGATGAGGCGGCGAAGGGCCGGCCGGCCGGATTCGCAAGGGTCCGGGGCTGGAAACTCCCGGCGAAACCGCTATATTTGGTGGGATAGAACGCAACGGTAACCATTCCGCGTCCCGCATGATCGATCCGTTCGGCCGGCATATCAGCTATCTGCGCGTCTCCGTCACCGACCGGTGCGATTTCCGCTGCGTCTATTGCATGGCGGAGGACATGACCTTCCTGCCGAAGGCGGAGATCCTGACCCTCGAGGAGCTGGACCGGCTGTGCAGCACCTTCGTCCGCCTGGGCGTGAAGAAGCTGCGGCTCACCGGCGGCGAGCCCCTGGTCCGCAAGAACATCATGCATCTCTTCCGGGCGCTGTCGCGCCACCTCGAGAGCGGCGCGCTCGAGGAGCTGACGCTGACCACGAACGGGAGCCAGCTGGCCAAGTACGCTCGGGAGCTGAAGACCCTCGGCATCAGGCGCGTCAATGTCTCCGTCGACACGCTCGACCCGCAGAAATTCGCCGCCATTACCCGCTGGGGGCGGCTGGACAAGGTCCAGGAGGGCCTGGCGGCCGCGAAGGCGGCCGGCCTTCAGATCAAGATCAACGCGGTGGCGCTCAAGGACGTGAACGAGGCCGAGTTCGACGATCTGATCGCCTGGTGCGGCGACGAGGGCTTCGACCTCACGTTGATCGAGGTCATGCCCATGGGCGATATCGGCGGCGAAATGCGGCTCGACCAGTATCTTCCGCTCTCGGTCGTGCGGGCGCGGCTGGCGCAGAAATGGACGCTCGACGAGACCGACCATCGCACCGGCGGGCCGGCGCGCTACGTCCGCGTGCGCGAGACCGGCGGCCGGCTCGGGTTCATCACGCCGCTGACGCACAACTTCTGCGAAAGCTGCAACCGCGTGCGCGTCACCTGCACCGGCACGCTCTATATGTGCCTCGGGCAGAACGACGCCTCGGACCTGCGGGCGCCGCTGCGCGACAGCGAGTCGGACGCCCTGCTGGAGGCGGCGATCCACGAGGCGATCGCGCGCAAGCCGAAAGGCCACGACTTCATCATCGACCGGCGGCATACGCGGCCCGCGGTCGGACGCCATATGAGCGTCACCGGCGGCTGATCAACTAGGCGACTCCGATTCAAATTCGCCCTAGGTTTTTTTCCAATCCAAAAAGTCACCCTTGACTTCGGAAGTCGGAGCGGCAAGCTCTCTTATATAATTCTCGCGAACTTTTGATATGCTGTCGATTGCGGCGATAGAATATTGTGCTTCCAGTGCCTTTGCGATGTGGCGAGTCACATCTGCAAGAATTACCCCCCAAGCTCTTTCTTCTGATACACTCATTGTTTCTGCGTACATACCAATTTTAATAGCTTCTGTTCGGCAATCCACACGCGCAACATGTCTACTGAATCTTTGTCCCGAAGAGCCGCTTCGGGAATTGGACGCTCGTTCATTCCTCCTCCAAACGCTTAAAAACCTGACTTATAGCCCGCTGCTTGGTGTCCAGGCCGTCATTGCAGCTTTGAACAGATCTTGATCTCTCATGAATAACTCTGACCCCTATTATTCTAGAGTAAGTTTACCGTCAGAATCGAAGACGAGATCCTTGACCGTGTTTGTTTTGTCATCAACGTAGCGCCCGGCTACGGCTTTACCGTTAGAGTCATATGCATACTCGTATGTCCATTGTCGGTGACTGGACAGATACTTCTCTAAGCGGACGATACGTCCATTTGAATCAAAGTAGGCGGCATAATATGCGTCATCCGGTTTGTCATCTTCTTGCACTTCCCCCACAGGCATCCAGGGGTGAGATTTTCCTTCGAAGCTTTGGAAGTAGTACGGGCCTCCAATCTTCTGGTCATTATCTGTGCCAGCTTGTTCCTCTCGTTCGCAAGCCATCAAGCTTACAGCTAAAAATCCGCACAGCATGATCATGCTGAGGCGTGTCATTTCGGTGTTCCTGTTCCTCAAGCCGCAAGCAGATTCGAACGACAAAAGTGTTGCAGTGTTGAACGCAACTGTCCATTCGCCATATTGGCCCCCGGCGCGCCGACGCGCGTCCGCACCGCGTCGGCTATCAGGACTTCACCGCGGACGCGGAGGGTGCGATCGAACCCGCGTCGGTCGAGCTTGCCCCGCTTGACCAGGAGATCGCCCGGCACGCGGTCGAAGCTCCTGCTTCGGACAGCTCTGGACGGCGCTATATTCGATGGAATATAACGGAGGAAATTCATCCGGGAGGTCGATCCATGATTCGAATGCTCAAGCTGCTCGTCGCCGTCGGCTGGCTCGCGGTCGCGGCATCCCAGGCCGCCGCCGACGATCTCCTGATCTTCGCCGCGGCCAGCACGAAGAACGCGGTCGAAGACGTCGCCAAGCTCTACGCGGCGGACGGCAAGGGGACGGTCACATACTCGTTCGCGTCGACTTCCGATCTCGCCAAGCAGATCGAGAACGGCGCACCGGCGGCGATCTTCATCTCGGCCGATACCAAATGGATGGACTATCTGGCCGAACGGAATCTGATCGTTGCCGACAGCCGGCAGGACCTTCTCGGCAACAAGCTCGTGCTGATCGCGCCGAACGACAGCAGCCTGTCCGTCGAGCTGGCGGCCAACGCGCCGTTGGCCGACATTCTCGGCGACGGCAAGCTCGCGATGGGCGAGCCGGAGGGCGTCCCGGCGGGCCGCTACGGCAAGGCCGCCCTGGAGGCACTCGGCATCTGGGCACAGGTCGAGCCGAAGGTGGCCCGGACCAAGGACGTGCGCGCCGCCCTCGCCCTGGTCGAACGCGGCGAAGCCGCCGCCGGCATCGTCTATTCGACCGACGCCGCGATCAGCAAGAAGGTCAAGGTGGTGGCCGAATTCCCCGCCGACAGCCATCCGAAGATCGTCTATCCGGTCGCGCTGATCGCGGAGAAGGACGACGCGGCCGCCCGCGCGTTCTACGACTTCCTCAAGGGCCCGCAAGCCCGTACAGTGTTCCTCGACTACGGCTTCACGGTAAGCGGCACGAGTGCTGCCACTAACTGACGAGGAACTGCAGGCGATCCGGCTGAGTCTGCGGGTGGCGTTCTGGAGCGTCGCCTGCAGCCTGCCGTTCGGGGTCCTGGTCGCCTGGGTGCTGGCCCGGCGCAACTTTCCCGGGAAGGTCCTGGTCGACGGCCTGGTCCACCTGCCGCTGGTCGTGCCGCCGGTGGTGGTGGGCTTCATCCTGTTGGTCCTGTTCGGCCGCCGCGGCCCGATCGGCGGCTGGCTCTACGATACGCTCGGCATCACCATCATCTTCACCTGGCAGGGGGCCGCGCTGGCGGCGGCGGTGGTGGGCTTTCCCCTCATGGTCCGGGCGATGCGGCTGTCGCTCGAGGCCGTCGACCGCCGGCTCGAGGCCGCGGCGCGGACCCTGGGCGCCCGGCCGTTCGACGTCTTCATGACCGTCACCCTGCCGCTCATGGCGCCCGGCATCCTAGCCGGCGCGGTCCTGGCCTTCGCCCGCGGCCTCGGCGAGTTCGGCGCCACCATCACCTTCGTCTCGAACATCCCCGGCGAGACGCGAACGATTCCGATGGCGATCTACACCTACACCCAGGTCCCCGACGGCGACCTGGCGGCGCTCCGCCTGTCCATCATATCGGTCCTGCTGGCGCTGGTGGCGCTGGTCGCCTCCGAGGTCCTTGCCCGCCGTCTCCACGCCCGGATCGGGAGGTAGGCCGGGTGCTGGACATCGTCGCGGAACGGCGGCTGGGCGACTTCCGGCTCGACGTCCGGTTGAGCCTGCCCAGCCACGGCGTATCCGCGCTGTTCGGCCGCTCCGGCTCCGGCAAGACATCGCTCGTCAACATGCTCGCCGGCCTGATCCGGCCCGACCGCGGCCGCATCGTGCTCGATGACGCGGTCCTGTTCGACAGCGACAGCGGCACCGACGTGCCGCCGGAGCGGCGGCGCCTCGGCTATGTGTTCCAGGAAGGCCGGCTGTTCCCGCATCTGAGCGTGCGCAGCAACCTGCTGTATGGGCATCGGCGGGCGCCGTCCGGAGACGGCGCGACGTCGGTGACGGAGATCGTCGACCTGCTCGGCATCGGCCATCTTCTCGACCGCCGGCCGGCGAGCCTGTCGGGCGGTGAGAAGCAGCGGGTCGCGATCGGCCGCGCGCTCCTCGCGCATCCGCGGCTGCTGCTGATGGACGAGCCGCTCGCGTCGCTCGACGCGTCCCGGAAAGAGGAAATCCTGCCGTTCGTCGAGCGGCTGCGCGACCAGCTCCGGCTGCCCATCGTCTATGTCACCCACGACCTCGGCGAAATCATCCGGCTCGCCGACACCGTGGCGTTGCTGGTCGACGGACGCGCGGCGGCCGTCGGCGGCGTCGACGACATCCTGGGGCGCGCGGACTTCCGGTCGCTGACCGGGAGCTACGAGGCCGGCGCGCTGATCCGCGCCCGCGTCGAAGGTCATGACGACCGCTTCGGCCTCACGCTCCTTGCCTTCGACGGCGGACAGCTGCGGACGAGCCGGCTCGGCCTGACGATCGGGGCGAACGTCCGCGTCAACATCCGGCCGCGCGACGTCTCGATCGCGCTGACGCCGCCGCGCGACATCAGCATCCTCAACATATTGCCGGCGCGCATCGTCGAGACCGTCGCCGGCAGCGACAGCGAGGTCGATCTGAAGCTCGCGCTCGGCGCGGATCGGCGATCACTCATCTGGGCGCGGCTGACGGCCCGGTCGGTGCAGGACCTCCAGCTCGGCGTCGGCCGCGACGTCTTCGCGCTCATCAAGGCGGTGGCGATCGACCGGCCGAGCATGGGCGGCGCCGCGACCGAGGGGTGACGGGGCGTCCCGCCATTCCGCTGGCGCCCTCGATCGCCCGCGCTATACTCCGCCGCCGTTACCCTGGCGTCACCCCGCGCGGCCGATGAGAAAAACTTCCGCAAGAAGAAAGAGATTCGCGTTCGTCGCCGCGCAGACCGAGGAGGCGCAGGATGCGCTCGGCCGGCTGCAGCGGATTTATGGAACCGAGGACCCCGAGGCTGCCGACATCGTCGTCGCGCTCGGCGGCGACGGTTTCGTGCTGGAGACCCTGCATCGCTTCATGAGCAAGGGCGTGCCGATCTTCGGCATGAACTGCGGCACCGTCGGGTTCCTGATGAACCGGTACGACGAGTCCGGTCTGCCGGAGCGTCTGGCGAAGGCCCACAAGGAGCGGCTGCACCCGCTGCTGATGGTGGCCAAGACCGTCAAGGGCAAGACGGCGCGGGCGCACGCCATCAACGAAGTCTCGCTGCTGCGCGAGACGCGCCAGGCCGCCAAGATCGGCATCCGCGTGGACGGCGTGGTGCGGCTTCAGGAACTGATCTGCGACGGCGTCCTCGTGGCCACGCCGGCCGGGAGCACCGCCTACAACCTTTCGGCGCACGGACCGATTCTACCGTTGGGCAGCGGCGTCCTGGCTTTGACCCCGATCAGCGCCTTCCGCCCGCGTCACTGGCGCGGCGCCATCCTCCCCCACTCGGCCCAGGTCACCTTCGAGATCCATGAATATGAGAAGCGCCCGGCCAGCGCCGTCGCCGACTTCACGGAGGTCCGAGACGTCGCGGAAGTGCAGGTGCGCGAGGATCGCCGGATCACCCTAAACCTGCTGTTCGACCCGGAGCACAATCTCGAGGAGCGGATCCTGACCGAGCAGTTTGCCTCGTGAGCCGTTCGCGCGCGTAGGCGGTAATGGCGGCGATCAGAGCGTCGATATCTTCCTGGAAGCGGCCGAAGCCGGCGCTCTTCTCGATCCTCTCCTCGTCCATGTAGAGGCCGCGGTTGATCTCGATCTGCAGGCTGTGGCGGCACGCGGCCGGAGCGCCGTGGCGCGTGACGATCTCCGCGCCCTTGAAGGGGTGGTTGAGCCCGACGCTGTAGCCGAGGTCGCGCAGGACCGTCGCCACGAAATCGGTGAATTCGCCGTCGCAGGTGACGCCGTCGCGGTCGCCGAGCACGAAATCGGTCCGCGGCCGTCCCTTGGCCGTCGACTTCATCGAATGGCAGTTGACGTGCCACACGGCGCCGAAGCGCCCGTGCGCCTCGTCGATCATGCGCAGGAGCTCGTCGTGATAGGGGCGATGGCAGCGGGCGATGCGCGACTCGACCTCGGTCACGCTCAGCCGCCGGTCGTAGACGGGAACGGTTGCCCGGACGAGGCGGCGCACCACGCCGAGGCCGCGCGAGCTGCGGTGGCTGTGCACGATCGGATGCGGCCACGGCTCGTTGAGCAGCAGGGTGTCGATCTCATGCTCGTGGCGGTTGGCATCGACATAGCTGCGGGGGAACAGCGCGGCGAGCAGGGCCGCGCCGCGAGCCGGCGCCGACGCGAACAGCTCGTCGACGAAGGCGTCCTCGGCCCGGCGGATAACGTCGAGCGGCGCGGCGAAATCGAAATCGGCCGGATAGACGTTGCCGCTGTGTGGCGAGTCGAACACGACCGGCAGGGCACCGTCGGCGGCAGGATCGTGGCGGATCAGGACATCTGGGACAACGCGCGGCACGGTGCGCCTTTCCTCATATCAGACCATCATTCTGGGCATTGGCTCCGCGCCGCCGCTCGGCCATATTAGCCGCCTTCCGGCCCTACCGGGCAAGCCTCAAGACCAGCCAGGGAACCTTTCGTCGTGAGTCCTTCGGCCGCCAGCCTCGACCTGATCGGCAAGCTGATCGCGTTCGACACCACCAGCCGCAACTCGAACCTCGAGCTGATCGGCTTCGTGCGCGACTATTTGAGCCGGCTCGGCGTCGAGTCGCGGCTCGTTTCCAGCGCCGACGGCGGCAAGGCCAATCTGTATGCGACGCTGGGACCGGCGGACCGGCCGGGCATCGCCCTCTCCGGCCATACCGACGTGGTGCCGGTCGACGGCCAGGACTGGGCCTCCGACCCCTGGCAGGCGCAGCGGCGGGACGGGCGCCTCTACGGCCGCGGCGCCTGCGACATGAAGGGCTTCCTCGGCCTCGTCCTCGCCGCGGTGCCGGAGTTCCTGCGGCGCGGTCTGGAGACGCCGATCCATCTCGCCTTCTCCTATGACGAGGAGGTCGGCTGCGTCGGCGTGCGCCGGCTGCTCGACCTGCTGCGGGACATGCCGGTGCGGCCCAAGGCCTGCATCATCGGCGAGCCGACGAGCATGAAGGTCACGGTCGGGCACAAGGGCAAGAAGAGCGTGCGCTGCCAGGTGCGCGGGCTGGAGGCCCACTCGTCGCTCGCGCCGCGCGCCGTCAACGCGGTCGAGATGGCGGCCGAGGTCATCGTCAAGCTGCGCGCCATGGCCCGGCGCTTCGCCGCCGAAGGCCCGTTCGACAACGACTACGACGTGCCGCACACGACGGTGCATACCGGCGTGATCCACGGCGGCACGGCCCTCAACATCGTGCCCAAGGACTGCCATTTCGACTTCGAGTTCCGCTACCTGCCCGGCCAGGACGTCGAGGCGATGTTCGACGAGGTGCGGCGCTTCGCCGAGGAGACGCTGCAGCCGGCCATGCGCGCGATCGCCGCCGAGACGGGCTTCGGCTGGAATGAGATTTCCGCCTTTCCCGGCCTGGCCACGCCGGTCGACAGCGAGATCGTCGAGCTGGCCAAGGCGCTCTCGGGCGGCAATTCGACGATCAAGGTCGCCTTCGGCACCGAGGCCGGGCTGTTCCACGAAAGCGGCATCCCCGCGATCATCTGCGGCCCCGGCAGCATCGACCAGGCGCACAAGCCCGACGAATGGGTGACGCTGGAGCAGCTCGCGCTCTGCGAGGCATTCATGCGTCGGCTGATGGACCGCGTCTGCATCGGGCGCGCCTGATGCCGCGCACCGTCGTCTTCGATCTCGGCAACGTGCTGGTGCAATGGAACCCGCGGCGGCTCTACGAGGAGCTGATCCCCGATGCCGACGAGCTCGAGCGGTTCTTCGACACCGTGATCACCCACGACTGGATCCGGGCGCAGGACGCCGGGCGACCTTTCGACGAGGGCATCGCGCTGCTGGCCGGGCGGTTCCCGCACTATGCGGCCGAGATCCGCGCCTTCTGGGAGCGCTGGGAGGTGATGGTGCCCGGGCCGATCGACGCGACGGTCGCGATCCTCGACGAGCTGCGGCGGCAGGAGACTCCGCTCTACGCCCTCACCAACTGGTCGCACGAGACCTTTCCGATCGCCCGCCCGCGCTTCCCGTTCTTCGAGTGGTTCCGCGGCATCGTCGTCTCCGGCGAGATCGGGCTGGTGAAGCCGGACGCCCGCATCTACCGCCACCTGCTGGAAACCTATGGTCTCGCGGCCGAGGACTGCGTCTTCATCGACGATTCCGCCGCCAACGTGGCGGGCGCCGAGGCCGTCGGCCTGACCGGCCTGCACTTCCAGTCGCCGGAGCGGCTGCGTCGCGAGCTGACCGAGCTGGGGCTGCTCCCCGTCAGTTCGGTAGCGCCGCGGTCGTCGTCACCAGCCGCAGGTGGTTGACCAGCTCGAGCGAGACCTCGCCGGTGACGGGCAGGCCGTGATCGCGCTGATAGTCGCGGATCGCGGCGCGCGTGCGGCGACCGAGGACGCCGTCGGCCGCGCCGACATGGTAGCCGCGGCGGGCGAGTTCCTGCTGCACGGTGACGGTATAGATCGCCCTCAGGCTGGGCGCGGCGCCGATGGCCTGCGGCGGCTCGTCGTACCAGGTCTCGTCGCCGTAGGACGGCGCGATGTCGGCCGGCGCGGCATAGCCCGGCTGATCGCCGTCGCCGGCGCGCGCGACCTGGCGGTTCATCACCGGCGGGTCGGTGTATTGCAGATGCTCCAGCAGCGCGACCGACGGCCGGCCGTCGACGGGCAGGCCCGCATCGAGCTGATAGCGACGGATCGCCGTCTGCGTCTGCGGCCCGACGCTGCCGTCGGACGCGCCGGGGTCGTAGCCGTGGACGGCGAGCTGCCACTGCAGGTCGGCGACCTGCTGGCGGGATAGGGGGCCGTCGTAGCTCGAGGCCGCCGGCAGAGTCTCGGCGGTGATGGAGGGCGCGCCGCCGCCGTTGCCCGCATAGGTGCGGACCGGCTGCCACAACCCCGCCATGCGCTCGGCCTCCTCGATCTGCGAGATCTGCATGCGCTCGGACAGATCGTTGCGCAGCTCGGCGGCGCCCTGCTGGCCGCCGCGGTCGGCCAGCTCGAACCACATGTAGGCGCGGATCCAGTCCTGCCGCACGCCGAGGCCGTCGCGGTACATCAGGCCGACGAGGCGCTGGGCGCGCGCATCGCCGGCATCGGCCAGCGGCTGCAACTCGCGGTGCGCCGTCGGGTAGTCGCGGTTCTCGTAGGCGGTGATGCCGTCGAAATAGTCGGCGGACGCCGGCGCCGCCGCCGCGAGGCCCGCGAGGGCCAGGCCGCCGGACAGCGCCAGCGCCAGCCGCCGGTCCCACCCACGGGACGCTCGGTTGCGCGATGGCATGACGATCAACTCCTCCGCTTCATCGGCGCGGGTCAGCCGACGAGCTGCCAGCTGCCGTCGGGCATGCGGCAGGCCGTGCCGTGGCCGTTCTGCGGGCGGCCGTCGATGACCACCGTCGTCTGATACTCGCGGCAGTACTGGCCGCTGTTGTTCTGGTAGGTGCTCTGCGGCACGGAATAGCCGTAGTTGCCGTTGTTGGGATTGTCCCAGCGGGAATACTGGCCGTCGGGATAGCGCTCCAGCGCCTCGTACTCGGCGCGGCTGGCGAGCTGGCGATCCTGGTCGTCCATGTAGCGGCCGATCTGGTTGCCAATGAGGCCGCCGACGAAGACGCCGGCCGCGGTGGCGGCGAGCCGGCCGCTGCCGTGGCCGATGGTGGAGCCGGCCCAGCCGCCGAGCGCGGCGCCGGCCGCCGTGCCGATCATCTCCTTGCCGCCCATGCCGCCGATCTCGTTGTTCGCGCAGGCGCCCAGCGCGACCGTGAGCATCAGGGCCGAGCCCAAACGTGCGAATGACATCGTCGACATCCTTTCCTTGCTGCCAATGACCAGCCTGGAACATCTCCGACGCGGCAATGTTCCGGCCATGTGGGCGTCACTATGGCCGGCTGCGACTGAACCGACTCTGAGGCCGCGGTTCATCTGCCGTTCAGGATCGCGGCGCGGCAGGTCGCCGGATTCGCCGCGGTCCGAAAATGAGCGATGGACCCCATGCCCAGCGGAGGAAGGGGGCGCCACTGAGTTCTCACCGACTTAGTCGACCCCCGCTCCGCCGACCGCGCCCAGCTCCCATGTTGCCCCGGCGGAAGCCGCTATCGCAGGCACGCATCTCTGCAGAACCATCCTGCGTCCTTCGACAAGCTCAGGATGAGGGAAAACCTTACTGGCACGAAGAAAATCCCTCATCCTGCACGTCGGTAATCCCAGTCGCCTGCAAGCAATTGATTCAACTCGCGAACTTGTGTGAGGAAGCCGGGGTGACAACCGGGGCGGGCGTTGACGGCGCGCATCCAGCCGCTGGGGCGCCTCGTCTTCGACTGATCCGCGATGTCAAAAACATCGAGCCGGTGCTTTGCGCACCGGCGGATCAGAACAAGGGCAATCAAGGCCGACCGGCGCGGGCCGGCGAACGGCCGCCTAGGCTCGCATGAAGCCGGCGAGCTCCGCCGAGGGGAGCGACGTGTCGACGTACGCGAAGGTGCCCTTCTCCTTCACCTCGCGCGCGGCGTCGACGAGCCCGCCCATCGCCGCACGATAGAGCGAAGTGGCAAGGCTGATCCGGCGCACGCCGGCCGCCTCCAGCGCCGCGACCGGGAAGGATTTCCCGGGAATGCCGACCATGAAATTGAAGGGCTTCGAAATCGCGGCGCACACGGCCTTCACGGCGGCAAGGTCCGGCAGGCCGGGCGCCATCAGCACGTCCGCGCCGGCCCGTTCATAAGCCTGCAGGCGCCTGATTGCGTCCGCGAGATCGGTGCTGCCGCGCAGGAAGCCTTCGGCGCGCGCGGTGAGCAGGAACGGGAATCCGAGCCTGCGCGTCGCCTCCACCGCGGCGGCGACGCGCTCCGTCGCCTCGGCGATGCCGAAGAGCGGCTTGTCTGGATTGCGTCCGGGCCTGGCGTCCTCGAGGGTGGCGCCGACGAGTCCCACGGCCGCGGCCTCGCGGTAGGTCTTGGCGACCTCCTCCGGCGTGTCGCCGAAGCCGCTCTCAAGATCCGCGGAGACGGGAAGATCCGTCGCACCGACGACGGCGCGCGCGTGCGCGAGCGCCTGGTCGCGCGCGATGCCGCCGTCGCGCGCGCCGTACGTGCCCGCAGACGCGGCGCTCGACGTGGCGAGCGCGGCAAAGCCGAGGCCCGCCAGGATGCGCGCCGATCCGGCGTCCCAAACGTTGGCGATGACGAAGGCGCGCGGCCCTTCATGGAGGGCGCGGAAGGCGTTGCCCTTGTCGAGCTGCGTGACGGCCATGGCAAGTTCCTCCATTCCGCCAGTGTATCCCAGTCGGCGATGTCCGCCAGCCTGATAGGTCGCGGCCAGGGAGCGCGGTCAGGACGACAGGGTCTGCGACTGCAGGTAGTTCTCGCGGCCGACCTTCTTCACCAGCTCAAGCTGCGTCTCGAGAAAATCGATGTGCTTCTCGGTGTCGTCGAGGATGTCGCGCAGGATGTGGCGCGAGACGTAGTCCTGGCCCTTCTCGCAGACGCCGATGGCCTCCAGCAGAGTCGTCCGGCTGGCGCGCTCGAGGGCGAGGTCGGCGGCGAGCCCTTCGGGCACGTCTTCCCCGGTCCGCAGCTTGTGCAGATCCTGGAGGTTGGGCAGCCCCTCGAGCAGGAGGATGCGCTTCACCAGCTTGTCCGCATGCTTCATCTCCTCGATCGACTCGTCGTACTCGTGCTTCGCCAGCCGGGCGAAGCCCCAGTTGTCGTACATCCGGGCATGCAGGAAGTACTGGTTGATGGCCGTCAGCTCGTTGGTCAGGACCCTGTTCAACTGCACGATGACGTCCTTGGCACCCTTCATCTGACCCCTCCATCAACGAATGATCGGCACGGAAGCGGCATCGCCCGGCGGACATCGAACACGCTGCCCCGGCACACATGGGCAGCATCGCGGCCGACAGTCAAGAATCCGGCCGCAGTTCGGCTCAATCCAGGCAAATGGATGCGAGTGGTTTTCACTTGCATTTACGCGGAGCGCCGCGCAGAGTCGATGCGAGTGACAATTACTTTCACCGAAGAAAATGCTCCTCTGGCGCTCACTGTCTCCGTCCCTGCTGGCCCGGGTCGTGGAAGTTGCCATGTCCCGGCTGGCGCGCGATGCGCAGGCAACCCGGCCGCCGGACGGTCGCGCGCGTCAACCGGCTGCCGTCACGTCGACAGAGGTCGAGCGGGAGGCTTCGCGAGCACGTTCCACCCCCGGCGGGTGACCCTGGCCGAGCAGCGGTTGCGGATGCACGGCCGCAACTATGCGGTCGCCGCGGGCAGGGTGAGAGTGGCGCGCAGGCCGCCGCGGGGCGATTCGCCCAGCACGATGGTGCCGCTGTAGAGTTCGGCGATATCGCGCACGATGGCGAGACCCAGGCCGCTGCCGGGGACCGATTCGTCCAGCCGCGTGCCGCGATCGAAGACGGCGGCGCGGCGATCGTCCGGCAGCCCGGGACCATCGTCATCGACGGTGACGACGACGCGGTCGGCGTCCCGTTGCGCCGCCACGGCGACACCGGCGCGGGCCCACTTGCAGGCATTGTCCATCAGGTTGCCCAGCATCTCCTCGAGATCCTGGCGCTCGCCGCGGAAGGCCAAGCCGGCGGCGACCTTCGCGTCGATGCGGATGCCGCGGTCGACATAGATGCGCTCGAGCGTGCGCCGCAGGTCTTCGACGACGACGACGACGTCGGTGCGCACGCCGATGACGCGCGTCGCCGCCGCGGCGCGGGCGCGGGCGAGATAGTGATCGACGTGGCGGCGCATGGCCGCGATCTGGCGCTTCACCGTGTCGGCGAGCGGCCCGGCCGCGGCGGCCTCGTTGGCCAGCACGGAGAGCGGCGTCTTCAGCGCATGGGCGAGGTTGCTGACCTGCGTGCGCGCGCGCTCGAGCACGGCGGCGTTGTGCTCGATGAGCGTGTTGAGCTCGTCCGACAGCGGCGCGATCTCGACTGGAAATTCGCCCTCCAGCCGCTGCGCCCGGCCGGTGCGCACGGCGACGATGGCCTGGCGCATGCGGCGCAGCGGCTGCAGGCCGAAGCGGACCTGGATCAGCAGCGCCGCCAAGAGGCCGAGGCCGAGGATGCTGAGCGACCACATGAGGGTCGCGTTGAAGCGCCGCACCTCGTCGTCGATCTCGCTGTGGTCGCCGCCGACGGCGTAGCGGAAGCGCCGCAGGGCGCCCGGCAGCGCGAACTCGCGCTCGACGACCCGCAGCGCCTCGTCGTTGGGCCCCACGGCATTGTCGAACACCGGCTCGGTCGTCATCGGCTGCGCGGCGAGCGGCAGGCGCTCGTCCCACAGCGAGCGCGAGCGCAGCAGCGGCTCGTTGCCGGCATCGATCTCCCAGTACCAGCCGGAATAGGGCTGGTCGAAGCGCGGCTCGCCAACGCCGCGGGTGAGCTGCGGGCGGCCCTGGTCGTCGAGCTCGGTGACGGCGACGAGGCTCTCCAGCAGCACGGTGAGGCGGGCGTCGAAGTTGCGTTCGGCGTAGTCGCGGAAGATGGCCGAGAGCGCCAAGCCGCCGGCGAGGAGCGCCGCGCCGATCCATAGCGCGGCGGCGAGCACGAGACGCAGGGCCAGGGAGTTGAGGCGGCGGGGCGGGATCATGGCGCGCGCCTATCTTCGACGATGGAGCTCGGGGCGAGCAAGCGTCGGCGGGACGCTTTCTTTTCGACGGGACTCATGGTTGGCCGACGCCCTCACCCTATCCCTCTCCCGCGAGCGGGAGAGGGGACTCCGTTGGGCCGCTTGCTCGATCGAGTCCCCTCTCCCACGCCAGTGGGAGAGGGATAGGGTGAGGGCGTATCAGCCAACTGGGAGTCCGAATACTCACCTCCGGGGAACCCCGCATCCCCGCGCGGTGTTCAGTGGGGCGTTGGCTTAGTCCTTCTCGCCCGGCGGGGCGAGTCGATAGCCGAGGCCGCGGACGGTATGGATGTATTCGGCGCCCAGCTTCTTGCGCAGACGGCCGACGAACACCTCGATGGTGTTCGATTCGCGGTCGAAATCCTGATCGTAGATATGCTCGGTCAGCTCGGTGCGCGAGACGATCTTGCCCTTGTGATGCATCAGGTAGTCGAGCAGCCGGAACTCCTGGGCCGTCAGCTTGATCGGCGCGCCGTCGACGGCGACGCGGCCGGTGCCCGAGTTGATGACGAGGCCGCCGCATTCGAGCTCGGCCGAGGCATGGCCGGCGGCGCGGCGGATCAGGGCGCGGATGCGCGCCAGCACCTCCTCCATCTGGAACGGCTTGGCGACGTAGTCGTCGGCGCCGGCGTCGAATCCCGCCACCTTCTCGCTCCAGCGGTCGCGCGCGGTCAGGATCAGGACCGGCATCTTGCGGCCGCCGCGCCGCCATTGCTTGAGGACGCTGACACCGTCCATGACGGGAAGACCGAGATCGAGGATGACGACATCGTAGGGCTCGGTGTCGCCGAGGAAGTGCCCCTCCTCGCCGTCATGGGCGACATCGACGGCGTAGCCGGCGCCGCTCAGCGCGCTCTTCAGCTGACGGGCCAAATCGCGATCATCTTCAACGACGAGAATGCGCACGTTGCTTCACCTTCCGGTTGCTTCACCCGCCGCGCACCCCGAGCACCTGACCGCTGGCGCAATCGACGGCGATGTCGAGCACCTGACCGTCGCCGGTCAGCAGGCGGACCAGATACACGCCGCCGCCGCCGCGATCGGCATCGAGCACGCGGCCGCCGAACTGCTGGCGGACGGACCGGATGACGCTCTTCAGCGGCAGGCAGCCGCCACCCCCCTGCCCTTCCGGGCTGAACGAATTGCGGTTCTGGTGGCTGTCCGCCGCCGTCGGCAGCGGCGCTCCGGCCATCGCGAGCAGGCCGAGCAGGCCGAACATGACGCTGCGGCGGCTGGTCACGGCGCCAAATCCAGGTCGGGGAATGGGGAGGGGAGCATCATCGGCCCACCTCTACGCCCCGGCATCTGAACGAGATATGAACGCCACGCTCAAACTCCGTTCAGGCGCGATGCTGCAGGATGCGCGCCGATGAGATGCAGCCAATCGAGGAGGACGCGCATCATGACCAAGTTCCTGCTCTCCGCCTGTGCCGCCGCGCTGATCGCCGCCGCCGCCGTGCCGGCCTCCGCGGGCGACCCTAGCACATTCGGCAACAGCCGGTCGGGCGCGATCATTCAGGTCGACGGCAACCGGTACGACAACGGCGGCCGCAACTACGGCTGGTCCTATCCCCCCTACGGGTACGGGAACGACTGGCGCGGCAACCGCGACCGCGGTTATGGGAACGGCTGGGGCTACGGCAACCACGGCATGGTGCCGCCGCGCTGGATCGTGCGCAACCTGGCCCGGCACAACTACAGCTACATCACCGATCCCATGCTCGCCGGCCGGTTCTACCAGGTGAAGGCGATCGACCCCCGCGGCCGCAAGGTGAAGCTCTATATCGACGCCTACACCGGCGAGATCGCCAAGCGGAAATTCCGCAGCTGACCCGACGCATGGATGGAAGGAGACCCAAAATGGCGAACCTGCTCCGCACGATCTTCCTCGGCGTTCTCCTGCTGAGCGCCGCGGCGCTGCCCGCGGCGGCGCAAGGACGCGGCGACCACGACACGCCGGCGACGCAGCGCCGGTCGGAGGGCCGCGAGGAGACCTACTACAGCCGCGCCTGCCGCAACGACGACGGCTGGGTCGTCTGCCGGGACAACAACGGCCGTTGGCGACGGGTGGAACGGGAAGCCCGATGGCCGTGGGAAGAAGGCTTTTGGGACGACGACGATGACTGGAACCGCCGCGGGCCGCGCCTGGACGGCAATGACGCGGCCCGCGTGATGAAGCGCAACGGCTTCGACGACCTGCGCGACATCAAGCTGCGTGGCGACGTGATTTCAGCCAAGGCGGTCGACCGCTACGGGCGGCCGGTCATCGTCTCCGTCGATCCCTACTCCGGCGAGATCGTCGACGTGATCCGGCGCTGACCGGACCATGGCGGACTATCGCGGCGCGTCGACGTCCTGCGGGCGGCGGCGCGCCGCGACATCCTCGATGAGCCGGAGCTGCCGCTTCAGGCAGTCCCGGAGCTCGTAGCGCCGCAGGACGGTGTCGCGCGCGGCGCGGCGCAGCTCGTGCCAGCGCGCGCCGCCGTCGAGCGCCTCCTCGATCCGCGCGGCGATCCGCTCCGGCGAGAAGAAGTCGACGAGCAGGCCGTTGCGCCCGTCCTCGATCGCCTCGGCGACCGGCGCCGTGGCGGACGCGACCAGCAGGCACTCCGCCGCCATCGCCTCCAGCATCGACCAGGACAGCACGAAGGGATAGGTGAGGTAGACGTGCGCGGACGAGACCTGCAACACGCGAATGAACTGGTCGTAGGGGATGCGGCCGAGGAAATGGACGCGCGCCGGATCCACGGTTACTTCCTTCAGCATGCGCTGGCGGTAGGTCTCGCCCTGCGGCAGCCGCGAGCCGTAGCTGACCTCGTCGCCGCCGACGACGAGGAACTGCGTCCGCGGCCGGCGGCGGCACAGCTCCCCCACCGCGCGCATGAATGACGGGAATCCCCGGTAGGGCTCGAGGTTGCGGGCGACGTAGGTGACGACCTCGTCGCCGCGGGCGAGACGGCGGCCGTCCGGCAGGGTGAACACGGCCGCGGGATCGGCGACCGCCACCGTCGTATCGATGCCGTCATGGATGGTCGAGATGCGGCCGACGAACTCCGGCGGATACTGGGCGCGCTGCCAGTCCGTGGGGCTGACGCCCCAATCCATGCATTCCAATGTCAGCAGGTGGGTGGCGTTCTTGGTGCGCACGCGGCAGCGGTCGTCGAGCGTGGCCGGATGCGCGGGATCGAAGCCGACGTCGGCGCCGTCGGCGCGGTAGTAGAACTCGCAGAACGCCAGCAGCGGGGCGTCGGGATAGACGTCCTTGATGTAGAGCGATTCGCCCCAGCTGGGATGGGCGCAGACGATGTCCGGCACGAAGCCCGCCTTCTTCGCCGCCGCGGCCGTCCGCGCGACCGCCTGGCCGTTGAGGACATTGGCCTCCAGGCCGCGGATGTAGAAATGCGTCTCCGCCGTCGGCTTGCGCGCCGGCTTGTACTCGATCTTGCGCACGCCGGGAATGTCGGGCTTGCCGGGCTGGGTGATGAAGACGACCTGGTTGCCGGCCCCGGCCGCCATCGCGCGCGCCAAGTGCTTGTATTGCCCCGGACAGTTCTGGTGGATGAAGAGGATGCGCATGGCGGGGCGGGGCAGGAATTTTTACCATGTCCGGCGGACCCCGGCGCGCCGCCTCGGCCCGAACGCCGGGCGACCTTAGGCCGGAGCCGCCGCGTTGGCAATCGGCCGGCCGGATGATTAAGCGTTCCTTAACCGCCGCCCCTTAGGCTCGGCTTCGCGAAAGGGCGGATGCCTTTTGGAGGACGAGCGATGCGGACAGTAAGGGGACTCTTTGCCGCGCTGCCTCTGGCGGCTTGGCTGCTGGCCGGCTGCACCGGGGCGACACCCAGCTACCGGGAGCCGGCGCCGACGAACACGAACGCCGCGACGGTCAGCGTCAGCGTCCCCAGCGAGCAATATGCGGTGAGCCAGAACAAGTCGTGGATCCAGATCGCCGCCGTCGACGGCAAGGCGACCGGGCGCGTACAGTCCCTGCGCGTCGCGCCGGGCAAGCACAAATTCACGATCCGGCACCAGGACCCCTACGCCACCATCTACGGCAACATCCGGTACGCGGACATCGAGTTCGACGCCGCGCCCGGCGGCAGCTACCGCATCGACGGGTCCTATTGCTGCGGCTTCTATCTCGGGCAGTTCGAGCTCGCCGCGATCGACGAGCATTCGGGCCAGCAGATCGCCCGCACGCTGCGCGACAGCAAGGTCCGCCTGACCGGGCCGTAAGCCACGCAGGCGGCGCACCCGGCGGTGGACCGCCGGCGCATCCGGACGTAAGCTCCGACCGTAGCAACAACGAACTTCCGCAGGGAGGAAGGCGATGCGACGTGCGAGCGCAGTCCTGACGATATTGCCTGTCCTGGCTCTCTTGCTTGCCGGCTGCATGACCGGCGCGCCGACCTATCATGGGCCGGCCGCCGCAGACGAGACCGCGGCCGTCGTGGCGGTCGGCGCGGTGGCCGAAAGCTATTCCGTGAGCCAGAACAACAGCTGGATTCAGATCGTCGCCGTCGACGGCGATTCGACCGGGCCGGCGCCATGGGTGCGCGTGTCGCCGGGCGAGCACCAGTTCAAGGTCCGGCATCACGATCCCTACGCCACCTTCTACGGCAACCGGGCGCACGAGATCGTCGCGTTCCAGGCCGAGCCCGGCGGCCGCTACCGGATCGACGCCGCCTATTGCTGCGGCTTCATCCTCGGTCAGTTCGAGGTGTTCGTGATCGACGAGACCACGGGCGCGCAGGTCGCGACGCTGCCGACGGCACAGCGGTAGTCGCCTTCACCCCCACCCTCTCTCCCGCTGCGCGGGCGAGGGGGCGACCGAAACCGGCAACGTCCACAGCGTCCCCTCTCCCGCTTGCGGGAGAGGGATAGGGTGAGGGCAAGTCATAGGGTCAGAGTGGAGGGACGGGCGGGCGCCCGTCCCTCCCTGCCGGTCAGCGCAGGCCGGCCAGCCATTCCTTTTCGATCATGGCGCGGTTGGCGTCGATCCACTCCTTGGCCACGTCCGTGACATTGCGGCCGTCGACCTCCATGGCCAGGATCCACTGGTTGACGACATCGGCGTCGAGCGTCACCTGGCGCAGGAACTGCGAGACCTTGGGATCGCGCTCGGCCAGCGCCTTGGAATGGGCGATGTTCACCCGGGTCGGCGGCTGGCCGCAGGTGATGTTGCTCGCCTCCAGCCAGTCGTTGCGCTCGGCCGGCTGGTAGAAGGTGTAGCAGCCGTTCGCGTTGTATCGCTCGGTGCCCTTAGCGCTCTCGGTCGTGTAGCCGTTGAACTCCGGCTCCTCCAGCTTCGTCAGGTCGAAGGCGGCGAAGATCCATTCCGGCGTCCAGTAGTAGAAGGCGATCGGCTGCTTCTTCTCGTAGGCGTCCTTGAGCTGGGCCAGGAACACCGGCTGGTCGACGGTGGTGAACTCGAAATAGGGCGCGAAGCCATAGGACTTGGCGCGCACCTCCGAGTGGTTGGTGGATTCCCAGCCGACGGCGCCGGCCCACAGCTCGCCCTTGCCGTTGCCGTCGCTGTCGAACAGCTTGGCGATCTCGGGATTGGCGAGATCGGCCAGCTTCTTGACCCCGTTCTCCTGCGCCACGTAGGTGGGCACGAAGATGCCCTCGGTGCCGAGATAGGGCGTGTCGTTGAGGATGATGGTCTCGCGGCTGCCGGGCACGACATAGGCCTGCATCTGCGCCGGCAGATGGTCGGTCCACATGTCGGCGACCACGTCGACCGAGCCGTCGCCCTTGTCGAGCGCCTCGTACATCGCCTCCTGCGCCGCCGAGATCGTGCTCACGTCGGCGTCCAGATACTCGGTCATCACCTGGCTGAGCACCTCCTCGATGGCGCGCGATCCCGGCCAGTCGAGCTGGCCGATCACCACCTGGGTCTTCGCCGCCGCCGTGGCGGTGAGGGCCAGCACCGTGGCGCCGGCCAGCATGAGCTGTCGCAATGTCTGCCGCATGGTCGTCCTCTCCTTTCGTTGCTTTCTCGGCTTCCCTGTTGAATGCAGATCGACTCGTCAGTTCTCCCCGTCCCGCTTGCGCGGATCCTGGCCGCGCACCATGCGGTCGAGCACCATCGCGCAGAGCACGATGGCGACCCCGGCCAGGACTCCCTGGCCGGTCTTCAGGTGCTGCAGCGAGCGGATGACGTCGAGGCCGAGGCCGCCGGCGCCGATCATCGCCGCGATCACCACCATCGACAGGCTCATCATGATCGTCTGGTTGACGCCGAGCCGGAGCGACGGCACCGCCAGCGGCAGCTCGACCTTGAGTAGCGTCTGCACCGGCGTGGCGCCGAACGCCTCGGCCGCCTCGCGCACATGCGCCGGCACCTGGCGGATGCCGAGCGCGGTCAGCCGGATCATCGGCGGCAGGGCGAAGATGACGGTGGCGATGACGCCCGGCGGCTTGCCGATGGAGAAGAAGGCCACCGCCGGGATCAGGTAGACGAAGGTGGGCAAGGTCTGCATGACGTCGAGGATCGGCTCCATCACCGCATTGATGCGGCGGCTCTTGGCGCAGATCACGCCGAGCGGCAGGCCGAACGCGACGCAGATCAGCACCGCCGTGGCGATCAGCGCCATGGTGGACATGCTCTTCTCCCAGAAGCCGAGCAGGCCGAGATAGGCGAGGCAGGCGGCGGTGAAGATCATCGTGCGCGGGCCGGACAGGCGCCAGGCGATCGCCAGGCAGCAGAGGGCGACCACCGGCCAGGGCGTGGCGACGAAGACCAGCTCGACGAAGTTCAGCGTGGCGCGCAGCATCGCCGTCAGCGCGTCGAAGAAGTCGACCCAGTTCCGCTTCATCCAGTCGACGCCGACGTCGATGACCTTGGCGGTCGCCGCGTCGAGGCCCTTGGGCATGGGAAAATCGGTCACGACAGCCGCGGGCTCCGCCGCGACGAAGCGGTAGAGCGTCAGCGCATAGATTACGGCGAGCAACGCGCCGCCGAGCAGGGTCCGCTGCGGCGCGCGGCCGGCATGGCGCGCGGGATCGCCGCGCCGGCGGCGGGCCGCCAGCTCGCGCGCCCATTCCGCCCCGCCGCCGAGCGACAAGCGGACGAGGAGGAAGAGGCTGGCGCCGAGGGCGAGCGCCCCGCCCTCCCCCTCTCGCAGAAGCGCCTGCCCGATCAGCACGAGCGCCACGACCTCGCCGAACAGGGTGGCCGCGAACAACAGCCACAGGCCGTGACGGGCGGGCCAGAGGGGCCCAGCCAGGGCGGCGGCGAGGCTGAAGCCGGGCTTCGCCGGGGCGGGCCGCCGAGCGGCCGACGCCGTGCCGGCGGTTGAGCCGGGATCGTCCACCGTCGCGGCCGCGTCGGGCGCCGCTGCGGCCCGCATGCGGCGGAGGCCGCGCAGCAGCGTATCCTGGCTCACCAGCCCGACCGGCCCGCCGCGGTCGTCGAGGATGACCGTCGGCGCGTCGGGACCGGCATCGGCGTCGATCAGCCGCTCCAGATCGGTGTCGGCGGCCGCGCGCGGCCAAGCCGGCGGCAGCGCCGCGGGATCGCGATCCGCGAGCGGCTGCATGATGTCGGCGGCGCGGATCAGCTTGAGCCGCGAGCTGCCGCTGACGAACTCGGCGACATAGGAGTCGGCGGGATTGTGGACGATCTCGTTGGGCGTGCCGATCTGGACGATGCGGCCGTCGCGCATGATGGCGATGCGCGTGCCGAGCCGGATCGCCTCGTCGAGATCATGGGTGATGAAGATCGTGGTCTTGCGCATCACCCGCGACAGCTCGAGGAATTGCTCCTGAAGCTGCCGCCGGATCAGCGGGTCGAGCGCGCCGAACGGCTCGTCCATCAGGAGAATGTCGGGATTGCCGGCGAGCGCGCGCGCCAGGCCGACGCGCTGCTGCATGCCGCCGGAGAGCTCGTCGGGCCAGCGGTTGCCCCAGCCGCCGAGCCGGACCAGCTCCAGCATCTCCGCCGCCGCGGCCATGCGCCGTTCGCGCCGCTCCTCGCGCAGCTCCAGCCCGAAGGCGACGTTCTCGCTGACGGTGCGGTGCGGCAGCAGGGCAAAATTCTGGAACACCATGCCCATCTTCTCCGCGCGCAGGCGCCGCATCTCGGCGGTGGAGAGGCGGCCGATGTCGCGGCCGTCGATGAGAACCTGTCCGGCCGTCGGCTGGATCAGCCGGTTGATGTGCCGCACCAGCGTCGACTTGCCGCTGCCCGACAGGCCCATGACGCAGAATACCTCGCCGCGGCGGACGCTGAAGCTGGCGCCGGCCACGCCGACCACGCAACGCGAGCGCGCCAGCAGCTCGGCCTTGTCCAAACCCTGGCCGCGCAGAGCGGCCAGCGCGGCCGCGAGATCGCGGCCGAAGATCTTCCACACGTCGCGGCACTCGATGGCCGGCGTATCGGCCGCGGCGGAGCCGCCAACCTCGAGGACGGGCGCGGGCGAGATCTCGTTCATCGCCTCACCACGGGCTGCCCAGCGCGACGGTGATGGCCTCGCCGTTGACGCCGCTCGCAGCGTCGCCGGCGAGGAAGGCGATCACCTCGGCGACCTCCTCGGCCCGCACCACGCGCTTCGCCGGCGAGGTTGCGGCGCGGGCGGTCCACACCGCCTCGACCGTGGTGCCGCTGCGCTTCGCCTCCTGCTCCGCGTCGCGCTCCGCCATCTCCGTGCGCACCCAGCCGGGCAGCACCGCGTTGCAGGTGGCGCCGATCGCGGCCACATCCTGCGCGACCGAGCGCATGAGGCCGAGCAGTCCGTGCTTGGAGGCGCAGTAGGCCGACATCGCCGGCCCGCCCGCCTGCCCGGCGGTCGAGCTGACCATGACGATGCGCCCCCAGCCCAGCTCGCGCATGTCGTGGACCGCCAGCCGCGTCAGCTCGAAGGGCGCGTCGAGATTGATCGCCATGGTCGCGCGCCAATCCTCCGCGCCCTGCTCCCAGATCGGCCGGTCGAGATAGCCGGGCCGACCGGCGCAGTTGACCAGGATCGCCACCGGCCCCAGGCGCCGCGCTTCGGCGATGACGCGCGCGCAGGCGGGCGCGGTGTCCAGCGAGGCCGAGAGGACGGTCGCGCCGGCGGCGCGTTCGAGCGCCGCGAGCCGGCCGGCGTCGCGCCCGGTCGCCAGCACCCGCGCGCCGCGCGCGG
Source organism: Dongiaceae bacterium (assembly GCA_050180895.1). GTDB lineage: Bacteria > Pseudomonadota > Alphaproteobacteria > Dongiales > Dongiaceae > JBGPEQ01. Next base: position 523,309 of record JBFXDS010000003.1, on the reverse strand, counting down.
CGAGCAGCGCGGCCGTCGCGCGGCCGATGCCGCTGCTGGCCCCGGTCACCACCGCGACCCGGCCATCGAGACGAGCGCCGCTGCCGGCCGGACCGCTCATGCTTTCGCCGACCTCCCATGGACCGTTTCGCAGAGGCTGCGCACCATATCCGCCGGATCCGCCACGCCCCAGACATTGCGGCCGAAGGCGACGCCCGCCGCGCCGTGCGCGAGGGCCGTGCCGACCTGGCGCAGGAGCTGCGCCCGGTCGTCGGCGATGGCGCCGCCGGCGAGGATCACCGGCACGCCGCAGCCGACCGCTTCGGCGACGGCCTCGGGCGGGACCGGCATGGTCGTCTTGATGAGGTGCGCGCCGAGCTCGGCGCCGGTGCGGCAGGCGGCGGCGATGGCGTCCGGCGCCGCGGCATCGGGAAACCGCTCGCTCTCGACCGGCATGATCTCGCACAGATAGGCCAGTCCGTGCCGGTCGCAAGCGGCGGCGAGCTGCCCGGCGACGCGCAGCGCTTCCAGCTCGAAGCTCGCGCCGAGCTGGACATAGGTCAGCACGGTCTGGACGCCGAGCCGCAGCGCGTCCTCGACGCTCCAGGCCGGGACATATTCCGTGATCGCGTAGGACGAGCCGAGTGTCACGGTGGTGAGGTCGAGCTTCAGGATCGGCGCGGCCGCGCCGAACGTTTCGCGCAGATCGCGGATCGTGCCGTAGGAGGCGATGATTCCGTCGGCGCCGGCCTCGGCGACGGTGCGGATCAACGCGCGCCGATTCTCCAGGCCCCGGCACGGCCAGGAATACAGCGGATGGTCGATGGCCACGATCACGGCGCGGCCGTCACTGCGCAAGACTCCCTTGCCGCTCATGCACGCTCTCCCGGCACGAACATGGTCTTGAAGCCCTGGAACCGCTGCCGGCGGGTCAGGGCCTCCTCGAGATCGTCGAAGCCGCAGCGCGCCGTGACCAGCCGGTCGACCGGCAAGGCGTCGCCGACCAGCAGCTCCAGCGCCTGGTCGTAGCGCTCGCGGCGCTGGTTGGGCGGCGTCCCCACCCATTCGCTGCCGACCACGGCGATCTCCCGATAGTGGATCATGTTGACATCGAGCGTCGCCTCCCGCCGGTCGCCGAAGCCGGCGAACAGGACGACGCGGCCGCCCGGCCGGCAGGCGGCGATGCTCGGCTGCACCAGGCCGGGATCGCCGACGGTGAGCAGCACGGCGTCGACGCCCACGCCGCCCGACCAGCGCTTGACGGCGGCCGGCCAATCCTCGATGCCGACCGTCTCCTCGGCGCCGAAGTCTTGCGCGACGCGGCGGCGCTGCTCGATCGGCTCGACGACCAGCACGCGGACGCCGATGCGCGCCGCTTCCGCGATGATCTTGAGGCCCATGGAGCCGGCGGCCAGCACCAGCGCGCGCTGGCCGGCTTCGAGCCGCGCCTGGTCATGCACGGCATGCAGGCAATCGGCAAGCGGTTCGAGGAAGACCGCACGCTCCAGCGGCAGCGACTCCGGCAGACGCACGGGCCCGCGCGACCAGGGAATGGCATCGGCGGGGATGACGGCGTAGTCGGCGTAGCCGCCATAGGTGTCGCCGTAGATCCGCTCGCCGACGCGCCAGCCATTCGCGCCGTCGCCGACGGCGGCGATGCGGCCGACCCATTCATGGCCGGGATTGAACGGGTACTCGCCGTCGTTCACGCCGATCTCGTACTTGCGGGCGTCGGTCGCGCAGACGCCGCAGGCTTCGATCCGCACCAGCAGCTGCCCCGGCGCGGGCGACGGCACCGGGATCGAGTCCACGCGCAGATCGCGGATGCCGTGCAGCCGCGCGGCGCGCATGCTTCCTGACGTCAAGAGTCCTCCTTTGCCGTTTCCTCCGCGAAGCGCCCGAGCGCATGCATGGCGTCGGCGAGCCGCGGATAGAGATCGCGATAGATCGGATAGAGCCGGCCATAGCGCGCGTGGCGGCCGGCATCCGGCAGCAAGGTGCGCGCGATCTGCGGCTCGGCGCCGCGGCCGAGCGCCCGCAGCGCCAGCAGTGCGGGCGGCACCGCCTCGCCGGCATGGGCGACGATCTCGACCGGACGGCCGAGGGCATCGCACATCGCCTGCGCCCAGGCGGGATGGCGGGTGCCGCCGCCGCCTGCGCGCCAACAATCCGGAAGGCCGGCGACCTCGCCCAGACGCGTCGCGAGATCGAGCCCGGACAGCACGACGGCATCGAGCATCGCGCGGTAGAGCTCGGGCTTCGACGTGCCGAGCGTCAGCCCGAGGGCCGCGCCGCGCGCGAACGGATCCCAGATCGGCGCCCGCTCTCCGGCGAGATAAGGCAGCGCGACGAGGCCGCCCGCCCCGGGCGCCAGATCGCGCGCCGCCGCTTCCGCCGCTTCGCCGAAGACGTCGCGCGCCCAGTTCAGCACCGTGCCGGCGGCGGACGTCCAGCCGCCGAAGAACCATCCCTCGCCGAGATGCGGCGTGGCGCGCAGCCCGGCCGCGGCGTGGCGCTCCGCGGTCACGCGGCCGAGGATCAGCGTCGTGCCCAGGAGCATGCAGGCATCACCGGACGTGGCAACGCCGGCGCCGGCAATATCGACATAGCTGTCATAGGTGCCCACGGTCACCGGCGTTCCCGCAGACAGGCCGAGCTGCGCCGCCGCGTCGGGCACCAAGCCGCCGGCGATGCGGTCGGCAGGCAGTATCTCCGGGAGCGGCACCGGAGACTCCAGATCGGGCAGCCGATGATCGCGCGCGGTAATCGGGTCTATCGCCGCGCGACCGGTGAGCCGCGCGACCACGAATCCCGCGGCATCGACGACTCGCACGGCGCGACCGAAACGCGCCGGCTCGTTCTCCTGCATCCACAGGAGCCGCGGGACGACATGGTCCTGGCCGACATCGTCGTCGGCCAGGCCGAGGCTGTCGATCAGGCGCCGCCGCTGCGGCTGCGCGCGGCTGTCGATGGAGAACAGCGGGGCCGGACCGACGGGTTCGAGGTCCGCATCGAGCAGGACCGGACACGGACCGAGCGCGCCGATACCGATGGCTTCGACACGCGGCCGGCCGGCATCGGCAAGCGCAGCGCGAGCCGCGGCAAAGACCTCGCCGATCCAATCCATCGGGTCGCGCTCGATCCGGTCGTCGACCTGACCAGACGCGGGGTGCCTGGCACGGCCGCGGCCGAGCAGCTTGCCGGCGCCATCGATCACCGCGGCGCGCGCGCCGCTCATGCCCAGATCGATCCCCAGCACCGCGACCGTCACCCGCGACTCCTCCCGTTCGTGCGCTTGCGCATGCACACGTCCCCGGCTTGCATGACCATCCTGCGTCCTTCGACAAGCTCAGGATGAGGGGCAATCGTCGTGGCGCAAAGAAAAACCCTCATCCTGAGCTTGTCGAAGGACGCACGGCGCCTGTCCCCGCCTCCGCGCGGTGCAGGGTGGTTCGGAAGCGGTAGCGGTCGCCGCGGAAGACGCTGCAGCTGAGCTCGATCGGCTTGCCCTTCATGTCGAACGAGGTCGCCGTGGCCATCAGCAAGGGCGCCGCCGGTTCCACCTCAAGCAAGGCTGCCTGCCGCGGCTCGGCCGCGATCGCCTGCAGCACATAGTCGGCGCTCGCCGGCACGACGCCGTCGCGCCGCAACGCCTCGTAGAGCGAGCCGCCGGCCAGGTTCGCTTTGGGCAGGGAGGGGGCGATCGGCAGCGGCAGGCGACTGCGCTCGAGCGCGACCGAGACATCGTCGAGCAGGCGCACCCGCTCGAGATCAAAGAGCGCCGTTCCCGGCGCGATGCGCAGGGCCTCCGCCTCGTCGATCGTCGCCGGCCGGGCCTCGGATTTCAGGACCCGCGAGCTCGGCCGGAGACCGCGGCTCCGGGCCATTTCGCTGAAGCTCATGAGCGCGTTCGGCTCGCCCAGCGCGATCGAGGTGATGAACCAGCCGCGCGTGCCGTCCGGCTCGATCAGGCCGCGATCACGCAGCTCGCCGAGCGCCCGGCGGACGGTGACGCGGCTGACCCGGAAGTGCTTGCAGAGATCCCGCTCCCCCGGCAGGCGGTCGCCCGGCCGCACCGACCCTTGCGCGATCTCCGCGCTCAGCTCGCGCATCAGACGCGCATAGAGCGGCTGCGCCTCCGCCAGCGCCAGCGATCCCGCCGGGCGATTCCATGCCATTCGCGCAGCCTAGGATCACTCATAGTCCATGACAAGACCAGAATAGGACCAGCTAGCAAACGGCTTCGCCCACGACGACGGCCAGGCTGTCGCGGGCGGGTAGCGTCAGAGTCGGACGCTATTCGGGGTCGGTCTGCGTGTCCGCCGGCTGCTGATCCGAGCCGGCGCCGGGCTGCGTCCCGGCTTCGAGACCGGCGCCCTCCGCCGCCTCGCCGGTGGTTCCCGGCGACTCCCCCTGCGGCGCGCCGGCGATGTTCTGCAGCGAGGCCTGGATGGTCCGGGCCTGATCGAGATGGCCGCGCAGCGTGGGCAATGCCTCCGCCGCGAAGCTCTTCAGATCCGCGTCCTGTCCGCCTTCCGCCTGCTGCTCGAAGGAGGCGATGGTCGTCTCGTGACCGGAGACCATCTCCATGATGTACTGGCGGTCGAACTCCGGACCGGAGAGGCTGGACAGCCGCTCGATGAGCTGCTTCGCATCCGGCGGCAGGTCCGCCGGCTCGTCGAGTTGCTTCTGCCGCGCGATCTCCAGGAGCTTCTCGTTCGCACCGGCATGATCTTGGGCCAGTCGCTGGCCGTATTGCCGGACGTCGGGGCTGTCCGCTTTCTCCGATGCAAGCTCTCCGAGCGCGACTTCCGCCTTGCCGCCGCCGAGCGCGCCGCGGAAAAACTCCATGTCGGCGGCATCGAGCCCCACGGCGGCGGGTTGGGCGGCGGTCGTGCCCGGCGCCTCCTGTGCGACGGCCATCGTGGGCGCGGCGGTGAGAGCGGCGAGCAGCCCCGCGGCTGTCATCGTGATTCGCATGTGGCGTCCTCCTCGTGAATTCGCGGGATGGCGATGTCGTCGATCAACCTTCGGCACCGGAGCTAGTTCCGACCGCCGGGACCAACGAGGCAGGGAACGCCGACGCCGCGGATTCATTGAACGATAGGAAGGGTCGGCTCCATCGGCTCACGGAGGACCGCATGCAACAGACTCCTCGGAAAGGACAACGACAGCTCCAGCCAGAAGACACGCGCAAGCGGCCCCAGCACGGCCGCGATCAGATCGCGCGCGACATGGGCCGCGGCGACAGCCACGACCATGGTCGCGATCAGACCGCACGCGAAATGTCGGAAGACCCGAAGGCCGCCGAGCGCGGCCGCAAATGAGTGCCGCACACGGAAGGGCCGGCGGCAGCCTAATGTTGGCAGCCGGCCCAGCAGGGGATCATGGTGCCCGCTGCCGGACTCGAACCGGCACGGCCCTTGCGGGCCTCGGGATTTTAAGTCCCGTGCGTCTGCCTGTTCCGCCAAGCGGGCCGGGCGCGGTTCGAGGCTAGACGCGGTGGTGCCGGGGTTCAACCCCAGCGCCATGGGCCGCCGCCTCAGACGCAACAACCCCACATTTTCACCATGATTGGCTGCGACATCCGCGGAGTGGATTCCTGCGGATGTCAAAGCGGTTCCCTATCATCCTCCTATTGCTTGCGGCCGGCGCCGGCCTGGCGCTGGCGAGCGGCCCGGGCGGCCGCACGATCGAGAGCGCCCGGCTGCTGGGCGCGCTGGGCACCAACAGCGCCGCCGCCGGCATTGCGCCGGAGGATGCGGCGGCGCTGCGGCGGACGATCCGATTTGCCGTCGAGGACCGCAGCTACGCCGCCGATCTCTACGCCACCGACGAGGCGCCGCGCGCGGCGCTGCTGCTGGTGCCGGGGCTGGCGCCCGACGGCAAGGATGACCGCCGGCTGGTCGATCTCGCGGTGATCCTGGCACGCGCCCGCTTCGCCGTGCTGGTGCCGGACATCGCCAGCCTGCGCGCGCAGCGGGTGAGCGCAGAGAACATCCGGCAGATCGCCGACGCCCTCGCCTACCTCGACCGCGCGCGGAACGATCTCCTCCCGGCGACCGAGGCGCCACGGCCCATCGGCATCGCCGCCATCTCCTACGCCGTCGGGCCGGCGCTGCTGGCGACACTGGAGCCGGCGCTGCGCGACAAGGTCGACTTCATGGTCGGCATCGGCGGCTACTACGACGTCGAGGCCGTCGTCACTTATTTCACCACCGGCTTCCACCGCGACGGCGACGGCGGCGCCTGGACCAAGGGTACGCCCAACGACATCGGCAAGTGGCTGTTCGTCAGCGCCAATTCCGGCGCGATCATGGACCTGCGCGATCGCGTCACCCTACGCGCGATGGCCGGCCGACGGCTGGTCGACGACAACGCCGACATCGCCGACCTCGTCACGCTGCTGGGGCCGGAAGGCCGCGCGGTGCATGCGCTGCTCGCCAACCGGGACCCAGACCGGGCGCAAGCGCTCATGGCCGGCCTGCCCGAGGCGCTGCGCCGCAACCTCAGGGCGCTCGATGTCAGGGGCCGCGACCTCGCGGCTGCACCGCGCAACGTCCTCCTCATCCACGGACGGGACGACCGGATCATCCCGGTCAGCGAGAGCCTGCAACTGGGCGCCGCCCTGCCGCCGGGACGGGCTCACCTCTACGTCGTCGGCCGGCTGGCGCATGCCGACCTCGAGCCCGGCGACTGGCGGGACATCCTGACCTTGTGGCAGGCGGCCTATCGGCTGCTGCGACTGCGCGACGGCGCCGAATAGACGCTACTGCGCCGCCGGCTCGCCCTCGATCGGATCGGCGCCGAGAGAGACGATGAGCGTGCGCAGCTCGGCGGCGGCGCCCTCGATGCGCGCGGGCTCGGTGCCGCGCAGCACGAAGCTGGCGCCGTACCGGCCCTGCCGATAGAAGGGGTAGCTGCCGATGTCGAGATCGGCGTAGCGCTTCTGCAGCGCGCCCAGGCCGGCGGCGATCGTGCCCTCGCCGACGAAGGCGCTGACGGTGCGCGACAGCACGGGCGCGCCGCCGACCAGCCGCGATTTCAGCCCATCGAACATCGCCTGCATGATCGCGGGCACGCCGGCGAGGACGAAGACGTTGCCGATCTGGAAGCCGGGCGCGGCGCTGACGGGATTGTCAATGAGGATCGCGCCCTCCGGCGTGTTGGCCATGCGCAGCCGCGCCTCGTTCAGCATGCCCGGCGCATAGTGCGGCTCCAGACGGGCCACCGCCTCCGGGTTGCGGATGAGCTTCAGGCCGAAGGCCTTGGCGATGCATTCGGCGGTGATGTCGTCATGCGTCGGGCCGATCCCGCCGGTGGTGAAGACGTAGTCGTAGCGGGCACGGCATTCATTGACGGCGCGGACGATATCGGCCTCCAGGTCGGCGACGACGCGCGCCTCGCGCAGGCGGATGCCGAGCGTCGTCAATCCGGCCGCCAGGTAGGCCAGGTTCACATCGCGCGTGCGGCCGGACAGGATCTCGTTGCCGATGATCAGCACCGCAGCGGTGACGATGCGCGGCTCCCCCATCGCGGCTATTCGAAGAGCGACTTCTTTTCCGGCAGGACGTAACCGCGCTGGCGCATGCAGTCGTTGACGATGCGGTCGTAGCGCTGCTCGCGCTCGAACTGGTTGACGCCGGGGAGAACGAGGGATTCGGTGCGATCGGTCGGGTCCGAGCGGGCGGCGGCGATGTCGCTGTCGATATCGGCATCCCGCTTGATGACGGCGTTGGCCTGCTGCCGGCAGGCGCTGAGATCGGCCGACGTTTGATCCGGATTGCCCGAGGCCCGCGTCCAATCCTTCGGCGTCGACTCCGAGAACAGCGAGCAGCCCGCCAAGCCCGCCGCGACGAGGGCGGCTGTGAAAAATGTCTTTGCCATAATGACCAGCGCGAACCGCGACTATCGTCACGGCTAATGTGGGTCGGGTCCGGCGCGAATGCAACCGGAACCCGTGGGGCCGCGGACGTCGTCCGGATCTCAGTCGAAGCGGAAGAGGTCGAGCCGCGCCAGATCGTGGCCGGTGACGAATACGAAGATGACGAGGATGGCGAGCAGGCCGCCCATGGAGCAAAACCGCAGCACGCGCGGGCTGAGCGGCCGGCGGCGTACCGCCTCGATGCCGAGGAAGACCAGATGGCCGCCGTCGAGCACGGGAATCGGCAGCAGGTTGACGAGTCCGATGTTCACCGAGAGCAGCGCCGTCAACAGGACGACGCCGGCAATGCCGAGATCGACGAAGGTCTGGCCGCTCATCTCGGCGATGCGGACGGGGCCCGCGAGATCGTCGAGACGGCGTTCGCCGGCGACGATCTCGGCGAGGCCGACGGCGCTGTCCGCGACGAACCGTCCGGTGATCCGTGCGCTCTCGACGATCGCCGTGCCGGGATCGACGGCGATGCGCTCGCGCCCAGCGGCGGCGATGCCGAAGGCGGTGCCCGGCGGCACGTCGCGCAGGTCGACCACGACCCGGATGTCGGCCGCGCCGCGCCGCAGGTCGAGCGACAGGACGCGATCGGGGTCGTGGGCGATGGCCTGCAGCAGGCTGTCCATGCGGCTGACCGGTGTGCCGTCGACGGCAAGCACGCGGTCGCCGGCCTGCAGCCCGGCCGCCGCCGCCGGACTCCCGGCCGCGGCGCTACCGATGGTCGGCGACGGCACGGCCAGCCCGTTGGTGAAGATCAGGGCGGCCAGCACCGCGCCGCCGAAGAGGATGTTGACCAGCGGCCCGGCGAAGACGATGGCCGCCCGCTCGCCGATGGATTTATGGAAGAACGAGCGCTCGCGCTCGTGGCGGTCGAGCAGGCGCAGCCGGCCGTTGGCGTCGCGCATGAAGCCCTGCTCGCCGAACATCTTGACGTAGCCGCCGAGCGGCAGCAGACAGAGCTTGAAGCGGGTGCCGTGACGATCGGTGAAGCCCAGCAGCTCGCGCCCGAAGCCGACGGAGAAGGCCTCCACCCGCACGCCGCAACGGCGCGCGACGAGGAAGTGACCGAGCTCATGCACCAGCGTGATGACGAGCACCACGCCGAGGAAAGGCAGCGAGTAGGCAAAGACGGCCGACACCCACGACATCGAGGCGATCCCGTTCTTGATTGGACAGGTCGACCGAAGCCTACCGTTAAGAATTCGATAACTTCAAGCAGAGTTTTGTAAAATATTTAAGCGTGGTTAATGAAGACCGCTAAGAAACATCGTTAAGATTGCCGCAAGCCCTCCCGCTCGCCTCCCGACCCGCACATCACCCCCATGGAGTTTACCTCTCCCCTCGTCCCGGCCCGGCTCATCCGCCGCTACAAGCGCTTCCTCGCCGATGTCGAGCTGGCGGACGGGACGACGGCGACGGTGCATTGCCCGAACCCGGGCTCGATGCTGGGGCTGGATCGCCCAGGCTCGGACATCTGGCTGTCGCCGGCGGCGTCGCCCTCACGCAAGCTGCCCTTCACGTGGGAGCTGGTCCGGGTCGAGGACGGCCTGGTCGGGATCAATACCGGCCATCCGAACGCGCTGGCCGCCGAGGCGATCCGCGGCGGCCGGATCGCGGAACTGGCGGGCTATACCGGCCTGCGGCGGGAGGTCGGCTACGGCCGCAGCTCGCGCATCGACATCCTGCTCGAGGGCGGCCGGTCGCCGGCCTGCTACGTCGAGGTGAAGAACGTGCATCTGAAGCGGCGCACCGATGCCGCCGAGTTCCCGGACTGCGTCACGGCGCGCGGCGCCAAGCATCTGGACGAACTGGCCGACATGGTGCGCGCCGGCTTCCGCGCGGTGATGCTCTATGTCGTCCAACGCACCGATTGCCGGCGCTTCACCGTGGCCGCCGACATCGACCCCGCCTATGCCCGGGCGCTGAAGCGGGCGATGGCCGCCGGCGTCGAGGCCATCAGCTATGCCTGTGCCGTGGAGATGAGCGGCATCGCCGTGGCCGCGCCATTGCCGCTGGATCTCCAGCCATAACCATCGCGCGCGACAGTCCGGGCGTCCGCGGCTATGATGCACCGTCGCCGCGGCTCCGCCGCATCAGCCACACATCGAAGGATCGATCCGAGCCATGAGCGTCTTGCGATTCATCCGCCGAGTCGTCTGCGGTCTGTTCGCCATCGTCGGAGCCGCCGTCGTGCTGGTCGCCGCCGTCTCCGCCGTCGTCGTCGCCTTCTTCCCGGGTGCGCGGCACGCGGTGCCCGACAGCGCGGTGCTGACGCTGGATCTCGCCGACGGCATCTCCGAACGCGGCGCGACCGGACCGCTGGCCTGGGCGTCGTTCAGCAGCGAGCTGCCGCTGCGCGATCTGGTCGAGGGGCTGGACGCCGCCGGCCGCGACGGACGCATCAAGGGCCTGGTCGCCCGCATCGGCGCCGGCGACCTGCAGATGGCGCGAGCGCAGGAGATCCGCGACGCCGTCCTGGCGTTCCGCCAGCAGGGGAAGTTCGCCGTCGCCTTCGCCGAGACCTTCGGCGAGGTCGGCGACGGCAACACCAGCTACTACCTGGCGACCGCCTTCGACGATATCTGGCTGCAGCCCTCCGGCGACGTCGGGCTGACCGGCGTGCGGCTCGAAAGTCCCTACCTCAAGGCCGCCCTCGATGCGATCGGCGTCGTCCCGCGGATCAGCCAGCGCGAGGAATACAAGGGCGCGATGGATCCGCTCACCAGCGCCAGCATGCCGCCGCCGGTGCGGGAGAACTATCAGCGGCTCGCCGACTCCTGGGTGCAGCAGATTGCCGACGGGATCGCGCAAGGCCGCCAGATCGACGCCGCCGCGGCGCGCGCGCTCATCGACCGCGGCCCGTTCCTGGCCGAGGAGGCCGTGACGGAGAAGCTCGTCGACCGCCTGGGCTATTGGGACGAGGTGGAGATGGCCGTCGACGACCGGACCGACGCCGACACCCGGCAGCTCTCCATTGCCGACTACGCGGCGAGCCTGAGCCCGCCCGCCGACGCGCCGCGCATCGCGCTGGTCTATGGGCTGGGGCCGGTCCAGCTGACCTCGAGCACGGCCGAGCCACTGTTCGAAGAGGTGGCGATGGAGTCCGACACCGTGTCGGACGCCCTCAGCGACGCCATCGACGACCCGACCGTGCGTGCGATCATCTTTCGCATCGACAGTCCCGGCGGCTCCTACGTCGCCTCCGACACCATCTGGCGCGAAGTCGACCGGGCGCGCGCGGAGGGCAAGCCGGTCATCGTCACCATGGGCGACGTCGCCGCCTCCGGCGGCTATTTCGTCGCCGCGCCCGCGACCCAGATCGTCGCCCATCCCGGCACCATCACCGGCTCGATCGGCGTGATCAGCGGCAAGGTCGTGCTGTCGGACATGTGGGCGAAGCTCGACATCGCCTGGGACGGAGTCCAGGCCGGAGCCAACGCCGACATGGACAGCGCCAACCGCGACTACTCGAGCCATGGCTGGAGCCGCCTGCAGGCGGCCCTCGACCGCGTCTACGCCGATTTCCTCGCCAAGGTGGCGGCCGGACGCAACATGACGCCGGAGCAGATCCGCCTCGTCGCCAAGGGCCAGGTGTGGAGCGGCGCCGATGCCCGCGCCAACGGGCTGGTCAACGAGCTCGGCGGCTATGCCGCGGCGCTGCGGCTGGCCCGCAAGGAGGCGGGCCTCGCCGAGGATGCGGCGATCGACCTGGTGGAGTTCCCCGAGGAGGACCGCAGCTTCGCCGGCCTGCTCCGCCGCATGAGCGGCGTGGAACCCTCGCGCGACGAGGCCAGGCTGGTGCGCCTCGTCCGGCTGCTGGAGCCGGTCGCGCAGGTGCTCGGTCCTCTTCTGGACGATGCCGGCACGCTGCGCGCGCCGCTGCCGGAGCGCAGGTGAGCTAAAAGCCGCGGCGGGCGGCGATCAGGAACTCGCGGTTGCCGTCGGCGCCGGCGATCGGGCTGTCGATGACGCCGAGGACGGTCCAGCCCGGCTGACGGCCGAGCCACGCGGCGATGCGGTCGCACACCTGGCGATGCAGCGCGGGATCGCGGACGATGCCGCCCTTGCCGACCTCCGCGGGACCGACCTCGAACTGCGGCTTGATCAGGGCGACGAGCCGCGCGCGCGGCGCCGCCAGGGCGAGCGACGCCGGCAGCACCGTCTCGAGGCCGATGAAGCTGGCGTCGCAGGCGATGCCGTCGACCGCGTCGGGAATCTCCCGGCGCGTGAGGCGCCGCGCGTTCGTGCGCTCGAGCACGACGACGCGCGGCTCCCGGCGCAGCTTCCAGGCCAGCTGGCCGTGGCCGACGTCGACGGCATAGACCTTGGCCGCGCCGCGCGTCAGCAGCACGTCGGTGAATCCGCCGGTCGAGGCGCCGATGTCGAGCCAGGTCTCGCCGGCGGGATCGATGCCGAAGTGGTCGAGCGCATGCGCAAGCTTGACGCCGCCGCGCGACACCCATGGATGGTCCTGGCCGCGCACCTCCAGCGGCTGCGCGCGCGCCACCGGCAGGCCGGCCTTGTCCAGGCGACGCTCGCCGGAATAGACGAGGCCGGCAAGAATCAGAGCCTGGGCCTTGGCGCGGCTGTCGGCGAGGCCGCGCTCCACCAGCGCAACATCGAGCCGCGTCTTCGCCGGCTCCTTCGGGGACCTCACCGGGCCTGCATCCGTTGCAGCGCGCGCGTCCGGCGGTGGAAGCGCCAGGTCAGCAGCGTCGCCGACGCCGTCAGGCCGAGCGCCAGCCCCCACCACAGTCCGATCGCGCCGTAGCCGAAGGAAAAGCCCAGGACATAGCCGCTCGTCAGTCCGATGACCCAGTAGCCGAGCAGCCCCAGGATGAACGGGACCATGGTGTCATTGAGGCCGCGCAGGGCGCCCATGGCGACCATCTGCGTGCCGTCGACGATCTGGAAGACCGCGCCGATGACGATGAGCGCGGCCGCCAGCGGCAGCACCGCGGCGGCCGTGGGATCGGCGGAATCGAGGAAGATCGCGACGATCCCTTCCGAATGCGTCCACATGAACGCCGCCATCGCGGCCATGTAGATCGCGCTGAGCGAGAGGGCGACGAAGCCCGACTGGCGCGCGGCCGCGAGGTTGCCGGCGCCGAGGTTGAATCCGACGCGGGCCGCCGCCGCGTGGCTGAGCGCCAGCGGGATCATGAAGACGATGCCTTGGAAGGTGAAGGCGATCTGATTGGCAGAGAGGGCGATGACGCCGAGCGTTCCGATGAGCAACTGCACCGCCATGAACAGACCCGACTCGACGGCGGAGACGCCGCCGGCCGGCAGGCCGATCCGGACGATGCGGCCGCACAGGGCGGCATCGAACCGGAGGACTCCCGCGAAGATGCGGTATTCCCGCAGGCCGCGGGCCATCGCGACATGAACCGCCAGGGCGAGAAACATCACCCAGCATACCAGCGTGGTGCCGTATCCGGCGCCGCGCACGCCGAGGCTGGGCAACCCGAAGGCGCCGACCACCAGGCCATAGACGAGGACGAAATTGAGGCCGATCGCCGCCACGCTGATCACCATGGTGGAGACGGTGCGCGCCAAGGCGGTGAGGAAGTTGCGCAGCACGGTGAACCACATGTACGGCAGGAAACACCACGCCAACCCTTTCAGGTAGTCGTCGGCGATGGCCACGACCTGCTCGTCCTGGCCCAGCCAGCGCAGGACCGGCGCCAGGTGCCAGGCGGCCGCCGTGGCCGGCAGCGACAGAATCGTCGCCACCCAGAACCCCTGCCGCACAGCGCCGGCCACCGCAGCGCGATCGCCGGCACCGTGGCTCTGCGCGGCAAAGGCGCCGACGACCGAGACGACTCCCATGCAGGCCACCAGCAGGCTGAACAGGATGTGCGCGCCGAGGCTGACCGCGCCCAGCGCGACGCCGCCGACGACGCGGCCGATGATGAGCGTGTCGGTGAAGTTCATCGCCATCTCGGCGAGAAAACCCGCCGCGATCGGCGCCGTGATCATGCACAGCGTTCGCGCCTCCCGCTGCCAGGACGGCGTAGCCGCCGGGCCGGTCACGGTTGACGCAAGGGGAATGCTCTGTTCCACGGGGGAATCCGATTTGCCGATGCATGACCTTGCGCCGCCGCGGGCGGCGCTGAATCAGGCGCGCATGGGCGCCAACCTGGTTTCTTGTCCCACCGCCCGCAACACTGTCGCGGCGATGTGGTGGGCGTTGAGGCCCGCGTCTTCATACTGACGCTCCACGACCGTCATCGCCCGCTCACGAGCGGCGATCGACGACGAACCGAGCCATGTCGCGCAGCAGGTCGGCGCGCTGTCCGAACATCTCGAGATGGCTGGCCGCCCGGTCGGAGATGAGCCTGGCGCGTCGCCGGGCCTCGTCGACACCGAGCACGGCGACGAACGTCGCCTTGCCGGCGACCTGATCCTGGCCGACCGGCTTGCCGGTGACGGCGGCGCTGCTCTCGACGTCGAGAAGATCGTCGGCGATCTGGAACGCCAGCCCGAGATCCTCGGCATAGCGTTGCAGCGCCTGCCGCGCCTCGACGGGCGCGCTCGCGAGGATAGCGCCGGCCTCGCAGGAGAAGCCGATGATGGCGCCGGTCTTCATGCGCTGAAGCCGCGTGATCGACTCGAGATCGAGCGCCGCATGCTGAGCCGCAAGGTCGATCATCTGGCCGCCGACCATGCCGGCGGTGCCGGCGGCCCGCGCCAGGGCCAAGACCAGATTCGCCCGCACGAGGGGATCGGCGTGCGTTTCCGCGTACCCGACGACTTCGAAGGCCTGGGTCAGCAGGCCGTCGCCGGCGAGGATGGCGGTGGCCTCGTCGAACTGCCGATGCACCGAGGGCCGGCCGCGCCGCAGGTCGGCATTGTCCATCGCCGGAAGGTCGTCATGCACGAGGCTGTAGCTGTGGATCATCTCGATGGCAGCGGCGGTACGCAGGGCGCCGGTCTCCGGCGTATCGAACAGGCGCGCGCTGTTCAGCACCAGGAACGGCCGGATGCGCTTGCCGCCGCCCATGAGCGCATAGCGCATCGCGTCGACGACGCGCCGCTCGGCACCGTCGACCGGCGGAACGAGGCGATCCAGGGTGCGGTTGACCGCATCCGCAGCTTCGCCGAGGGCAGATTCCAGGCGCTGCACGTCAATGACTCAATCGATCTTTGCAGGTTCCGTCGCGATGCTGCCGTCGGCGCCCTGCACGATTCTGTCCACCTTCAGTTGCGCTTCGCGCAGTTTGGCTTCGCAATGCCGCTTGAGATCGACGCCGCGCTGGTAGGAGTTGATCGCGTCGTCGAGCTTGCTGTCGCCCTTCTCGAGCGACTTCACGAGCGTCTGCAACTCGGACAGCGCTTCCTCGAAGCTCAGCTTTGCGATGTCCGCCGGGATATTGTTGTCGGCCATCGGTTCTCCGCTTGCCGGCCGGGACCGGCCGCGGCCGGCGAATCGGCGGCGAGTTTAGACACCCGACAAGGGCGCAGCAAGGGTGGCCCCGAGGCGCTTCCGGAGCGGTCGATGCTTCAGGCTGCCATCAGCGCACGCACATGGGCGGCGGCACTGGCGGCGAGCGCCTCCAGGTCATAGCCGCCTTCGAGCGTGGAGACGACGCGGCCGCCGCAGCACTCCTCGGCGACGGCCATGAGCTCCCGCGTGGCCCATTCGTAGTCGGACTCCAGGAGTTGCAGGGAGGCGAGCGGATCGTCGACATGGGCGTCGAAGCCGGCGGAGATCATGACCATGTCCGGCTGAAATCCGCGCAACGCCGGCAGGATGATCCCGCTCATCGCCGCGCGGAACTCGCGCGACCCGGACATCGGCGCCAGCGGCACGTTGACGATGTTGCCGACGCCCGTCTCGTCGGGTGCGCCGGTGCCGGGATAGAGCGGCCATTGATGCGTCGAGGCGTAGAACAGGTCGGCGTCCTCCTCGAACATATGCTGCGTGCCGTTGCCGTGATGGACGTCGAAATCGACGACGGCGATGCGGGCGAGGCCGTGGACCTCACGCGCCTGCGCCGCACCGACGGCTACGTTGTTGAACAGGCAGAAGCCCATGGGCCGCCCCGACTCGGCGTGATGGCCGGGCGGCCTGACTGCGCAGAAGGCGTTGCGCGCCGTACCAGCGACCACAGCGTCGACCGCGGCCGTGAGAGCGCCGGCGGCACGCAGGGCGGCCTCGCCCGAGCCAGGCGACATGATGGTATCGGCATCCAGGCCCACATAGCCGGCGCGCGGAACGGCATCGAGGAGGCGATCGACATAGGGTTGCGGATGGACGCGGGCGATCTGCGCAATCTCGGCCAACGGCGCCGCGCCGCGCTCGAGGGCGGCGAACTCCGGCGCCTCCAGCGCCGCCAGCACCGCCCGCAGCCGCGCCGGGCTCTCGGGATGGCCGCGGCCGGGATCGTGATCGAGGCAGGCCGGATGCGTGACAAGCAGCGTCGTCATGAAACCTCCAACCGCGGTTGCGACATCGCGCCGCGCTCATGCGGCGCGAGCTTCGTCACTCCGGCCAATGGCTTGATGGGCTCTTGCACGATGCAGCATCAACGCCAAATTAAGCTTACACGCCAACCATCGCTTTACAACCGCAGGCTAATCTGGCGCGCCTTCCGATCACAGCTGCGGTCCGCGAGACATGATCAAACGCCGTTCACATCCTCCGCGCCTGCCGTTGCCGACGACGGCGATTCTCGTCGTGGCCCTGACGCTGGCGGCTTGCGCGATGGGACCGCGTCCGACCATGCCGCAGTCGGGGACATCGGTCGCTGCGGGGGATGCCGCCAGTATCGACATCGCCTTGCGATCCGCACTCGCCCAGCCGGGCGACGACCTGCGCGATCTCCGCCCGCAGACGCTGGCGTTCCTGCAAACCTACTACGGCCGCAACGGGCATGTCCCGCTGTGGGTCGGCCCGCGCGGCCTGACCGCGCGCGGCGCGCAGCTCTTCGCCGCGCTGGCCAAAGCGCGCGACGCCAGCGCGCCGGCGCTGCCGAGGATCATGCCGGCCGCGGAGCAGCGACGCACGGCGACCGCCACGACGGCGCGCGCGGAGCTCGAGCTTCTCCTCAGCGGCGCCCTCCTCGACAGCGCGGTCAGCGCGACCGACCCAACAATGGCGGCGCCGGCCGGCGAACCCTTGCAGGCGTCGACGGTGCCGAATCCCTCGCGCTTCCTCGCCGAGCGCCTGCCGGCCGATCCGGCCTTCTGGGCACTGCGCCATGCCGTCGCCGCTTATCGCGACGTAGCGGCGGCCGGCGGCTGGCCGACCGTCCCCGACGGCCGGAAGCTCGAGCCAGGCACCACGGATGCGCGCATTCCCGCCGTGCGCGCGCGACTGGCCGCCGCCGGCGAACTGGGGGACGCGGATATCGCATCGCCCCTTTATGACGCGGCGCTGCGGCAGGCGGTCGAAGACTTCCAGACGCGCCATGGCCTGGCGCGCGACGGTGTCATCGGCCCGGGAACGATCGAGGCGCTCAATGTGCCGATCGGCATGCGGCTGGCGACGATGACCGCCAACCTGCGCCGCCTGCAACAGCAGGGGCGCGACTGGGGGCGCTCCTACATCGCCGTCAACATCGCCGCCGCCCGGTACCGGCTGGTCAAGGACGGCCGGACCGTCTTCGAGCAGGTGGCGATCGTCGGCCAGCCGGAGTGGCAGACTCCGGAGGTCGATAGCGAGGTCGAGCGGATCGAGCTGAACCCGTTCTGGACGGTGCCGCCGCGCATCGCCCGGCTGGAGGTGCAGCCGGCCATCGCGAGGGACCCGGACTATCTTGCCAAGAACAACATGCGCGAGGTCGGCGGACTCTACCGGCAGGATCCCGGACCCGAGAACGCCCTGGGCAAGGCGAAGTTCCTGTTCCCGAACTCCTACGACGTCTATCTGCACGACACCAACAGCCCGCGCCTGTTCGCGCGCGACCGCCGCTTCCTCAGCCACGGCTGCGTGCGCATCCCGAACGCCGTCGAACTGGCGGGGCTGCTGCTGCAGGACGATGCGGACTGGACGCGCGAGAAGATCGAGCAGGCGATCGGCCGCGGCAAGAACCGCAGCATCACCCTGGCGCGACCGGTGCCGGTCCACCTCGTCTACGACACCGCCTGGGTCGACGACTCAGGGGCCGTGCAGTTCCGCCCCGACATCTACGGCCGCGACGCCGAGCTGCTGGTGGCTGCGGCGAACTGACCGGGGCGGAGCGGGGCCGGGACTTGCCCGCGTTTCTTGTGTATTCTCCGCGGGTACGGGTCGGCGGGGGTTCTCGATCATGACGGAGTTCGGCGGCCGCGCAAGGCGGGCGCAGCCGGGTGATGGCGGTCGACTGCGGGCGGTGGGGCTCTGCCTCCTCGCTCTGACGACGCTGTTGCTGCAGCCCGCAGAACCGGCCTGGGCCGAAGCGCAGGCCGACCGCGGCCCGGTCCTGCCGCTGACGGGCGCACCGGCGCCGGCGATCGATCCGGCGCTCGTCGAGGCGATCCGCGATCTCGCCAGCGACGGGTCGACCCTCCAGCAACTGGTTTCGGTCGATGCCGCCGTCCTCCGGCAGATCTACGAGGAGCGCAACCACCAGCCGGTCTGGGTGAACAGCGCCGGGCTGCAGCCCCAGGGCGAGCGCCTGCTGGCCGCGATGGAGCGGCTGCAGCGCAGCGGCGCCGTGTCCTTTGGCGCCGACCTCGCCGCTGCCGCGCTGCACCAGGGTGCCGCGACGCCGGCGGCGCTGGCGGAACTCGACCTCCTCCTCAGCGCCGCCCTGGCCGGCGGCGCCGTCGACCCGGAGGATCTCCCCGCGCCCGGCCCGCATCCGCAGGCGGTGGGCGCGGTCGGCGACAGCCTCGACGAGGAGCTGCCGCGCTGGCTGCCGCCGGACCCGACGTTCTGGCGGCTGCGCGCGGCGATCGGCAACTACCGCGCAATGGCCGAGCGCGGCGGCTGGCCGACCGTCAATCCCGGCGCCAAGCTCGAACCCGGCGCGCGCGACGGCCGCATCCTGCAGGTGCGTCAGCGCCTGCTGGCGTCGGGCGACCTCGCCGAGAACGCCGAGGATCCCGCCCTCTATGACGGCGCGCTGGCCGAGGCGGTGCGCGCCTTCCAGGCCCGTCACGGCTTGGCCGTCGACGGCGTCATCGGCCACGGCACCATCGACGCCTTCAACCTGCCGGTCGAGTCGCGGCTGGCGTCGATGACCTACAATCTGCGCCGGCTGCACGAACAGGCGCGCGACTGGGGCGACGACCATGTGATGGTCAACATCGCCGGACCGCAGCTGACCTTGGTGCAGGGCGGGACGGTCACGGCGTCCTTCAACGTCATCGTCGGGCGGCGGGACCGGCGGACGCCGGAACTGCACAGCGCCATCAACCGGCTGGAGTTCAATCCCTACTGGAACGTGCCGTCCGGCATCTACCGCAAGGACTTCCTGCCGAAGCTGCGCAAGGACCCTGGTTATCTCGCGCACTACAGCGGCATCCGCGTCTACCGGGCGGAGGAGCCGGCGAACGAGGTCGACCCCAGCACCATCGACTGGTTCAGCCCCGAGGCCAAGCAGATGCGACTGCGGCTGCGCCAGGATCCCGGCCCCGAGAACGCGCTGGGACCGGCCAAGTTCCTGTTCCCGAATCCTTATGACGTCTACCTGCACGGCACCAACAAGCCGTCGCTGTTCACCAAGGCGGACCGCTTCCTCAGCTCCGGCTGCGTGCGCCTGCCCGACCCGCTCGGCTTCGCCGCCCTGCTGCTGAAGGACGATCCGGCCTGGTCGCGGGAACGGATCGAGTCGGTGATCAAGGATGGGCGCAACCGCGGCGTGACGCTCGCCGCGCCGCTGCCGGTGCATCTGGTCTACGACACCGCCTGGGTCGACGCGGCGGGCACGGTGCAGTTCCGCAAGGACGTCTATGAGCGCGACACGGCCGCGCCCGCGGTGGCCGAGCGGGGCGGCAAGGATTAGTCCGCGCCGGGCACCCGCCAGCGCCGCAGACCGACGAAGGCGAGAACGGCCCAGCCGGCCAGCAGCGTCACGCCGCCGAACGGCGTGACCCAGGCCAGGGCGCGGACCGGCGTCAGCGCCATCAGGTAGAGGCTGCCGGCGAACAGGACGATGCCGGCGAGGAAGGCCCAGCCGGCGAGATGCAGCAGGCGGCGGCAAGGCCGCGTGTCCTCGCGCATCAGCAGGGCGACGCCGAGCAGCGCCAGGGCGTGCCAGAGCTGATAGCGGCTCGCCGTCTCGACCCAGCCGAGGGCGACGGGATCGAGCGCGGCGCGCAGGCCGTGCGCGGCGAAGGCGCCCATGGCGACCGCAATCAATCCGTTGAGGCCGGCGGCGACCAGCCAGAGACCCATATTTTCCCGTCCGCTGCGAATTTTCCGGGGCCATTCTACGCAGAAATGCACTACGTAAAACATCGGGCGACCTCGCTGGCAGAGCCGCCGCGGCTGCGCTACGCTCGGACGGCCCGACAGCCCGCCGGAGGCCGCGCATGCTCGTCGAGATCGCCGAGCGCTGGTTCGAGACCCGCCGCATCGACGACGACATCACCCTGCTGTGGGAGCCGCATGTCGTGCCGCTCATGCGCTGCAACATCTGGCATGTGCGGGGGCGCGACCGCGACCTGCTCATCGATACCGGCATGGGCATCGCCAGCTTGGCGGAGGCGACGCGGCACCTGATCGACAAGCCCGTCATCGCCGTCGCCACCCACACCCATGCCGACCATGTCGGCGGGCATTTCGAGTTCACGGACTGCCTGGTGCACCGGCTCGAGGCCGCCGGGCTGGAGGCGCCGAGCGAGCGCAACACGCTGATCGCCGACGACTTCGACGCCGGCGACCTGCGCAAGCTGCGCATCGCCGGCTACGAGGTGGAGGGATCTCTGATCACCGCCCTGCCCCACGCCGGCTACGACCTCCGCAGCTACCGCGTGCGGCCGGCGCGGGCGACGCGCATCGTCGAGGAGGGCGATAGGGTCGACACCGGCGACCGGCGCTTCGAGGTGCTGCACCTGCCGGGGCACTCGCCGGGCAGCATCGGGCTGTGGGAGGCGGCGACGGGCATCCTGTTCTCGGGCGACGCCATCTATGACGGGCCGCTGCTCGACGAGCTCTCCCACTCCGACATCGCCGCCTATGTCCGGACCATGCGGCGGCTGCGCACAATGCCCGTCCGCGTGGTGCATGCCGGGCACGATCCGAGCTTCGGCCGCGACCGGCTGGTCGAGCTGGCGGACGCCTATCTGCGGAAGCGCGATCCGGGCTATGGGGCGACGGCGGCGTGATGAGTGCGTTCAGTCGCTCTTCGGCAATCAGTTAGGTCGTTCCCCTGCTCGTCGCGCGACGAGCAGGGGAATAGCGAGCGGCTTGGCGGCGATGCCGCACCCCGCGCTATGCGTCGGCCGCCGCCGCGGCGACCTGAGCGGCCTGCCGCCGCAGCGCCAGGGTCTGGGCGTAGAGGACGCCGGCGATGATGATGGCGGCGCCGAGGAGCTGGGCGGCGGTCGGCGGGGTGCCGGCCCAGAAGGCGATGGCGGCGGCGACGACGGGGATCAGGTTGCCGTACATCGCGGCGAGGGTGACGCCGACGCGGCTGACGCCGTAGTGCCAGAGCGAATTGCCGACGGCGACGGAGGCGCCAGCGACGAGCAGCAACAGGAGCGGCTCCGGCGACAGGTCGACATGGAACGCGGCGAGGCCGGAGGCGCCGGCGACGGCGATCACGGCATAGAGGCCGGCCACGCCGGTGAGCGCGGTGAGGCCGGCAATGTGCAGCTGGGAATAGCCGGCGAGCCAGCGCTGCGCCATCATCGAATACCAGGTCCAGAGAACGTTGGCGGCGATGACCAGCAATTCGCCGCCACCCAGCGTCACAGCGGCGCCGGCGCCGCCGATGATCGCGACCAGCGCGCCGGCCGTCGACAATGCCGCGCCGAGCACGATGCCGGGCAGCAGCGGCACCCGATGCAGCAGCCGCGCGGTGACGGCCGAGGTGATCGGGTTCGTCGCCGAGGCGATGGCGGCGGAGACGCCGCTGGAGAGCTCGATGCTGAGCGTCATCATCAGCGAGGTCAGGCTCATGCCGAGGACGCCGAGCAGCAGCAGCCGGCCCCAGGGCATGGAGCGGCGCAGCGGCACGCCGCGATCACGGATCGCCAGCACCAGAAGCAGGGCGACGACCGCCAGGGTGTGGCGGCCGGCGGTGGCCGAGATCACGTCCCAGGTCTCGAGGATGCGCTCGATGGCCGGGAACATGGCGCCCCAGATGACGACCATGAGCAGCAGGCCGAGATTGGCGGCGACCGCACTCCGGACGGGATCAGCGCGGCCGGCGGACATGGCGGCTACATGCTCCGCGGCAGCCAGTGGGCGAGGAGCGCGCAGACGGCCATGCCGAGGGCGACGGCGGCATAGACCGCCGGCATCTCGAAGAAGGTCAGCAGCAGCGCGAACAGCGCCATGGGCGCCAGCCCGGCGAAATCGCGGTAGAGGCTGAACACCATGGTCATCTCCGGCCGCTCGCGGGCGCGCACGGCGCGCAGGTAGGGCACGACGCAGACGGCGTCGAGGCCGACCGCGCCGACAGCGCCGGCGAGGAGCGCCGCCGCCAGCCAGCCCGGCGAGTCCGTGGCGACCGTCGCTGCGGCCGTCGCCACGGCGCCGAGCAGGAAGCAGACCATCATGTGGCGGCGCAGCCCGGCCAGGCGGGCAATCCAGCCCATGGCATGGGAGGCGAACAGCAGGACCGTGCCGCAGGAGACGACGAAGCCGCCGATGAAGCCGCCGGGCAGCACGGTGCCGCCGATCGTCACGCCGCCGGGCAGCAGCTCCTTCATCTGGATCGGCGTGTAGACGAAGAAGGCGACCCACCAGGTCTCGCGGCCGAAATTCAGCAGCCAGGCCAGCACCAGCCGCGGCTGGGCGGCGTAGCGGCGGATATGCGGGAAGGGATTGGTGTTGACGGGCTGGCCGGGCGCCAGCGCCGGGCCGTATTCCAGCCGCAGCCACCAGAAATAGGCGAGGTGCAGGACGGCGCAGGCGGCGCTGAGGCCGAAGGCCCAGTTGGGGGAGAACTCCTCGTAGAGATAGGGGCCAAGCATCGGGCCGATCGACCAGGCCACGGCCGAGAACAGGGTGCGCAGCGGCTCCGAGCGCGACAGGTCGCGCTTGCGGATATAGGCCATGATGTAGAGGTTGAGCAGGTTGAGCAGACAGGCGGCGGCATAGGCGCGCAGGAACATGCCGGCGACGAAGCCGGCGAAGCTGGCGAGGGCGAGCAGCAGCGGCGCCAGCACCAGCAGCGCTGCCGCCATGGTGTAGACCCAGCGCGGGCGGAAGCGGCGGACGAGCACGGGGATGAAAAGCGTCGCGGCGATGCCGACCCAGCCGACGGCGAAGAACAGCAGGCTGACGTCGCGCTCGCTGCCGAGCACGGCGTAGGCCTGCAGCGGGATCACCGTGGAGAGGGTTGCCCGCGCCATCGAGTCGAGGGCGAACAGGCTGGCGAAGACGACCGCGCCCGGCCGGACGAAGGCCCGTGTCCAGGCGAAGGCTTCGGTGGTCATGGCGTGGATCGACGCGGCGAGGTGAGCGGGACGGCGGCACCGACTCTACCGGGACGGAGTCGCCTCCGGCAATGCCGTCCGACGCAGGCCCCGCATGCTCCGTGCACAGGCGTGAGGGTGCGTACGCTCGGTGCCGGGATTTGATAGGGGCGAGCGGCGCTCGCCCGTGTTCGTTCAAACGCCGACGGCCGGAGTTGTGCAAAGAGGGCGAGCGCCGCTCGCCCCTACCGCGGATCGACCGAGGCGGCGCATTTTCCTCTTGAGGGCGGGTGGTCGTCGCCTATCATCCGGCAGCCGCGAGCCGCGGCGTTCAGGAGGCAGATGATGGGACAGATCCGCAGCGGCCGCGCATGAGCGGGAGCCCACGCGCCACGATCGACGAGAGCCTGCTCGCAGCAGTGGAGGCCATTGCCGAGCGCGCCGGCGCGGTGATCCTGGAATTCTACCGCGGCGCGATCGAGGTGCGGGCCAAGGCCGATGCCTCGCCGGTGACGGCGGCGGACGAGGCGGCGGAGGCGGTGATCCTGCCGGCCTTGGAGCAGCTGCTGCCGGGCGTGCCCGTGGTTTCCGAGGAAGCCGTGGCCGCCGGCCGTATCCCGGACGTGCACGGGCCTGCCAACCCGAGCCGGCGATTCTGGCTCGTCGATCCGCTCGACGGGACCAAGGAGTTCATCCGCCGCAACGACGAATTCACCGTCAACATCGCGCTGATCGAGGACGGGCATCCGCTGCTCGGCGTCGTGCATATCCCGGCCCTGGCGACCACCTATGGCGGGATCGTGCCGCGGCCGGCGCGCAAGCGGCAGGAGGACGCCATCCGCATCATCGGCGCGCGGCGACCGCCGGCCGACGGCGCGATCGTGCTGTCGAGCCGCTCGCACGGCGATTCCGATGCGCTCGACGCGTTCCTGGCGGGCGAGCGCGTCGGCGGCCGGCGCATCGCCGGCAGCGCGCTCAAGTTCTGCCTGGTGGCGGAAGGCGTCGCCGACCTCTATCCGCGTCTCGGGCGGACGATGGAATGGGACACCGCCGCCGGCCACGCGATCGTGCTGGCTGCCGGCGGCCGGGTGACAACGCTCGACGGCGCCGACCTGACCTACGGCAAGCCGGGGTTCGACAACCCGCATTTCGTGGTGCGCGGCCGGGCGGCCTGAGCGCGCGGACGAGCCGGCCTCGCGCCATCATCGATCGTTTGCGCGATCCCAATCTCGATCCGCAATATGATTGTCCGGGTGCGGCGAAAAAGCTGCATGAATCTCTTGAAGTCCGATTCGAAGAGGACTAGATTTTTTAGTGTGAAGTTGTGCAGAAATCGCTGCCCTTCACGGACACTGTGGTCGCTACGGCGATCACTTTCATAGCCGCCGCAACTCCTTTGCGGTGACTCGGGCGCGGGTCTCATGACCGCGGATGGGCTGCGCCACCGAGATGAAACACGGGAGCCGCCTCGTCAAGAGCGGCTCCTTTGTTATTCAAGTCAGCTGCAAGAGACCGGGATCGACAAATATGCGTCCTTCGACAGGCTCAGGATGAGGGATTTCCTTTGTGCCATGACGATTTCCCCTCATCCTGAGCCTGTCGAAGGACGCAGGATCGTCATGCAATCCGAGACGACTTCACCCCATGCCAATGTGGTTGCCGCGGACGGCGACGGCATCGCGGCGGCGGCGCGGCTGATCCTGGCCGGCGAACTGGTCGCGTTTCCGACCGAGACGGTCTACGGCCTGGGCGGCGATGCGACCGACGACCGCGCCGTGGCGCGCATCTTCGCAGCCAAAGGCCGCCCGCGCTTCAACCCGCTGATCGTGCATGTCGCAGATTCGGCAGCCGCCCGCGCGCAGGCGAACTTCGATCGTCGTGCCGACCTCCTGGCGGAACGATTCTGGCCGGGCGCACTGACGTTGGTGCTGCCGCGGCGGGCGGACAGCACGGTCTCGCTGCTGGCGAGCGCCGGCCTCGACAGCATGGCGCTGCGCATGCCGCGCCATGCGGTTGCGCAGGCCCTGCTCGCCGCCTGCGGCCGGCCCCTCGCCGCGCCGAGCGCCAACGCCTCGGGCAAGGTAAGCCCGACGACGGCGGCGCATGTCGCGCAGTCGCTCGGCGACAAAGCAGCGATGATCCTCGACGGCGGACGCTGCCCGATCGGCATCGAGTCCACGGTCGTCGACCTGACCGGCCCCACGTCGCTCCTGTTACGGCCCGGCGGGGTGACCGAGGAAGAGCTGGCCGCCGTGATCGGACCGCTGGCATCTTCAAGCGATACGTCAACGGAGACGCCGAAATCACCGGGACTGCTGGCAAGCCACTATGCGCCGGACCTGCCATTGCGGATGCACGCTGCCGCCGCGCGGCCGGGCGAAGCCCTGCTCGCCTTCGGTCCGTCGCCATCGGCCGGCGCCGCGCTCATGGAGAATCTGAGCCTCGGCGGCGATCTCGTCGAGGCGGCGGCCAATCTCTTCGCGATGCTGCGCTCGCTGGACCGGCCCGGCCTCGCCGGGATCGCAGTCATGCCGATTCCCGACCGCGGCCTCGGCCGCGCCATCAACGACCGCCTGCGGCGGGCGGCGGCGCGGCCCCTACAACGGCACGGCGATCCGCGCTAGGGTCGCGGCATGAACGAGATGAACCCTCCGCACGCCGTCCCGAGCGACCTGCTGGACGGGATCAAGGCCGCAGTGGGGCCGAAGGGTTGGAGCGACGACGCCGCGCGCCTGGAACCGAGCCTGGTCGACTGGCGCCAGCGCTATCGCGGGCGCACACCCCTCCTCGTCCGGCCGGGATCGACGGCGGAGGTCGCCACGGTCGTACGCCTGTGCGCGGCGGCGCGGGTTCCGGTCGTGCCGCAGGGCGGCAACACGAGCCTGTGCGGCGGCTCCATCCCGTCGGCGGACGGCGGCGAGATCCTGCTCAGCCTGTCGCGCATGAACCGCGTGCGCGCCATCGACGCCGCCAACTATACGATCACGGTCGAAGCCGGCTGCATCCTGGCCCAGGTCCAGGACGCCGCGAGCGAGGCCGACCGGCTGTTCCCGCTGAGCCTGACGGCCGAGGGCACCTGCCAGATCGGCGGCAATCTCTCGACCAATGCCGGCGGCATCGCCGTGCTTCGCTACGGAAACGCCCGCGACCTAGTGCTCGGCCTCGAGGTCGTGCTGCCGGACGGGCGGGTATGGGACGGGCTGCGCGGGCTGCGCAAGGACAACACCGGCTATGACCTGAAGCAGCTGTTCATAGGCGCCGAGGGCACGCTCGGCATCATCACCGCGGCGGTGCTGAAGCTGTTCCCGAAGCCGCGCGAGCGCGTCACGGCCTTCGCGGCGGTCAACGAGATCGCCGACGCGATCGCGCTTCTGGCGCGCTGCCGCGCGGCCAGCGGCGACGCGGTGACCAGCTTCGAGCTGCTGCCGCGCATCGGCCTCGATCTCGGCCGCAAATACATCCCCGACGTCGTCGAGCCGCTGGCAGAACGGCGCGACTACTATGTGCTGATCGAGCTGTCGGCGGCGGTGGCCGACAGCGGCTTGCGCGCGACCCTGGAGGGCACGCTGGAAACGGCGCTCGCCGACGGACTGATCGCCGACGCCACCGTGGCGGAGAGCGAGGAGCAGGCGCGGCGGCTGTGGTTCGCACGCGAGGCGATCGTCGAGCTGCAGAAATTCGCCGGCGCCAGCATCAAGCATGATATCTCGCTGCCGGTGTCGCGCGTGCCGGAGTTCCTGCCGCGGGCGATCGCGGCGGTAACGGCAGCGCAGCCGGGAGTCCGCCCGATCGCGTTCGGCCATGTCGGCGACGGCAACATCCACTTCAACCTCTATCAGCCGGAGGGTATGGACGGCGCGGCGTTCCTGGCGCGGCAACACGAGCTGAGCCGCATCGTCCACGACATCGTCGCCGAACTCGGCGGCAGCTTCAGCGCCGAGCACGGCATCGGCCGGCTGCGGCGCGACGACATGCGGCACTACAAGGCGCCGCTGGAGCTGGAGCTGATGCGCCGGATCAAGCAGGCACTCGATCCCGACAACATCCTGAACCCC
Source organism: Dongiaceae bacterium (assembly GCA_050180895.1). Classification (GTDB taxonomy): domain Bacteria; phylum Pseudomonadota; class Alphaproteobacteria; order Dongiales; family Dongiaceae; genus JBGPEQ01. Next base: position 495,823 of record JBFXDS010000003.1, on the reverse strand, counting down.
AGCAAGGTGGTATGACGGCGTTGAACCGCAAAGACGCAGAGACACGGGACCAGCGCCGCACATGACCTATACGGCTCCCGTTGCCGACCTGCTGTTCGCCCTGGAGGAATTGGCGGGCATCGACGAGATCGCGACGCTGCCCGGGTATGAAGAGGCGACGTCGGACCTGGTGCGCTCGGTGCTGGAGGAGGCGGCCCGGTTCACGGGCGGCATGGTGGCCCCACTCAACCACACGAGCGACCAACAGGGGAGCCGGCTCGAGAACAGCGTCGTGCGCACCCCCGATGGATTCCGCGAGGCCTATGCGGCGTTCGTCGCCGGCGGCTGGAACGGCCTGCCCTTCGATCCCGCCCATGGCGGCCAGGGCCTGCCCTGGTCGCTGGCATTGGCGGTGCAGGAGATGGTCACGTCGGCCTGCATGTCGTTCGGCCTGTGCCCGCTGCTGACCCAGGGCGCGGTGGAACTGCTGGCGGCGCATGGGAGCGCCGCGCAGAAGCAAACATATCTGGCGAACCTGGTGAGCGGCCGGTGGACCGGAACGATGAACCTGACCGAGCCGCAGGCCGGCTCCGACGTCGGTGCGCTGCGGACACGCGCGGTCCGCGAGGGCGCACACTACCGCATCACCGGGCAGAAGATCTTCATCACCTACGGCGAACACGACATGGCCGAGAACATCGTCCACATGGTACTCGCGCGCACGCCGCACGCACCGCCGGGCATCAAGGGCATCTCGCTGTTCATCGTGCCGAAATTCCACGCCCGCCCGGATGGGACGCTCGGCGCGCACAATGACCTGCGCTGCGTCTCGCTGGAGCGCAAGCTCGGCATCCATGGCAGCCCGACGGCCGTCATGGCCTATGGCGACGGCGGCGGCGCCATCGGCGCGCTGGTCGGCGAGGAGAACCGCGGCATCGAGTACATGTTCACGATGATGAACAATGCCCGCCTCTCCATCGGCGTCGAGGGGCTGGGGATCGCCGAGCGCGCCTACCAGCAGGCGCGCGACTACGCGCGGGCGCGCCTGCAGGGCCGCGATGCCGAGAGCAGCGATCCGTCGCCCGTGCCGATCATCCGCCACCCGGACGTGCGGCGGATGCTGACGGACATGCGCGCGCGGATCGAGGCGATGCGCGGACTGATCGCCTTCACCGCTGGCCATCTCGACCGCGCCAAGCGCCATCCCGATGCAGCGCAGCGCGACCGGCACCAGGCTGCCGTCGATCTGCTGACTCCGGTGGTCAAGGCCTGGTGCACCGATACCGGCTGCGCCGTCACCTCGACGGCGGTGCAGATCCATGGCGGCATCGGCTATATCGAGGCGACGGGCGCGGCGCAGCATTTCCGCGACGCCCGCATCGCGCCGATCTACGAGGGCACGAACGGCATCCAGGCCATGGACCTCGTCGGCCGCAAGCTGATGCGCGACGACGGCGTGGCGGTGCGCCAACTGATCGAGACGATGCGGACGACGCTGACCGCGCTCAGGGGCGCCGGAGAGGACGATCTCCGGGCGATCGCCGACCAGCTCGCCGACGGCATCCGCAGCTTGGCGGAAGCGACGGAGTGGCTAATCGAAACGGGCGGCGCCAGCAGGAGCAAGGCCCTGGCCGGGGCGACGCCCTATCTCGCGCTGGTGGGCACGGCGGCCGGCGGCTGGCTGCTGGCGAGACTGGCGCTCGCGGCGTACCGGCGGCCGGCAAACGGCACCACGGGCAGCAACAACCTCGACGCCAAGCGAATCGTTGCGCACTTCTATGCGGCGAACATCCTGCCGCAAGCAGCGGCGCTGGCAGCCGCCGTCGCCGGCGGCGCGGAAACCGTTCTCGGCCTCGCCGAGGACCAATTTTAGACCAATCGGTGCGCCGAGGTTAAAGAACCGCTTGCGACGCCGCAGCGTCCGCGCTTTGATAGCTCGACATCAAGCCCGCACCATTTCTCGACCATCGAGGACAAGCATGCGGGCGCACAGGAAACAGCACAGGGAGTCACCTTAAATGATGCGGAAGATGCGCGTAACGGGCCTGGCAGCGGCCGTCGCCGGCACCCTTCTCGCCGGCGCCGCGGCGCCGGCCGCGGCGGACGCTCCGGAATCGCAAGATCCGATCAAGATCGCGCTGTTCGACTGGACCAGCGTGAACATCAACGCGAACATCCTCGGCGGAATCCTCAAGCGGCTCGGCTACAATGTCGAACTGGTACCTGCCGACTATATCTCAAGCCTGACCACCGGCCTTACCACCGGCGACATCACCGTCGCCCTCGAATACTGGGACACGACCGCCGGCGAGGGCATGGTCGCCTCCGACGCCACGGGGTTGACCGAGCGTCTCGGCCAGCTCGGCCCGAAGGCCAAGGAAGAGTGGTGGTATCCCATCTATATGAAGGAGAAATGCCCGGGACTGCCGAACTGGGAAGCGCTGAAGGATCCGAAATGCGCCGAGGCCTTCGCCACGCCGGATACGGCGCCCAACGGGCGGTATCTGGGCGGGCCCGTCACCTGGGAAGGATTCGACGACGAGCGCGTCGTTTCCCTCGGGCTGCCGTTCACGGTCATCCATGCCGGCACCGACGCGGCAATGTTCGCCGAACTCGCGGCTGCGGTCGACCGTAAGGACCCGATCATGCTGTGGATCTACTCGCCGCACTGGGCGCCGGCGAAGTATGAGGGCGAGTGGGTCGAGTTCCCGGAATACACGCCGGAGTGCTACACCGACCCGGCATGGGGCCTCAATCCGGACATGGCGTATGACTGCGGCAAGCCGCATGGCGAGATCTGGAAGTACGCCAACAAGGAGATGAAGAACACCTGGCCGGTCGCCTATAACGTGGCGAAGAACTACACGATGGACGCCAAGGAGCTGGGCTTGCTGGGCGCCCAGGTCGACCTCGAGGGCAAGACCATCGAAGAGGTCGCCGAGGGCTGGATCACCGCCAACGAGAGCAAGTGGCGCGGCTGGGCGAATTCGGGCAGCTGAGTCTCCCACTGCGCGGAAACTGTTGTGCGTATGGAGTGAGCGGGCGGACCCGGGCCCGCTCACTTGTTATGGTAGAACCGTGAATCTCATGACCCGAACGGGGACGACACGGGCAGTTCCGGAAGCACTGACCGGCACTCGTCCCGTTCAGCTTGCCTGTCGCGATGTCTGGAAGCTGTTCGGTCGGAACGCCAAGGAGGTGCTGCGCGCGCACCCGACTCCGCCGACGGGCGAGGAACTCGTGGCCGCCGGGCTGATCGGGGCGGTCCGCGCTGCGACGTTGGACGTCCATCGCGGCGAAATCTTCGTCATCATGGGGCTGTCGGGCTCGGGCAAATCGACGCTCGTGCGCTGCCTGTCGCGGCTGATCGAGCCCACGGCCGGCGCGGTGATCTTCGAAGGCCGCGACCTGCTGCAGGCGACCGAGCGCGAGCTGATCGAGATCCGCCGGCACAAGATGGGCATGGTGTTCCAGCACTTCGCCCTCCTGCCGCACCTGACCGTCCTCGGCAATGTCGCCTTCCCACTTGAGATCCAGGGCGTCGACCGGGCGGCTCGCGAGCGGCGGGCACGCGAGGTCATCGAACTCGTCGGCCTCAAGGGCCGCGAGCTGTATTTCCCACGCCAACTGTCCGGCGGCCAGCAGCAGCGCGTGGGCATCGCCCGCAGCCTCGCCGTCGAGCCGGACGTCTGGTTCCTCGACGAGCCGTTCTCCGCCCTCGATCCGCTGATCCGGCGCGAGATGCAGGACGAGTTCCTGCGGCTGCAGAGCATGCTGCAGAAGACCATCGTCTTCATCACCCACGACTTCGACGAGGCCATCAGGCTCGCCGACCGCATCGCCATCATGCAGGACGGGGAGATCATCCAGATCGGCACGCCGGAAGAGCTGGTGACGCAGCCGGCCACCGACTATGTCCGCGAGTTCACCCGCGACGTGCAGCGCACCAAGGTCATCTCCGCCCGCGCGCTCATGACACCCGCCGTGCCGACGACGGACTATGCGGGCCGGGTGGCGGCCGTCGCGCGCGTCGCGACGTTCGCCGCCCAGATCGTGGCCGCCGACCGGCCGTTTGCCGTCATCGACGGGGAGGACCGCATCATCGGCCAAATCCACCGCGGCAGCGTCGTCAATCTGCTGGCGGGCATCGAGGCGGCTTCGTGACCATCGCCATCGCTGCAGCCGAACCTCGCCGTCCCTGGTCGGTGTGGCGCTGGCTGTGGCTCGCCGCCTTGGCCGGCACGCTGGCGCTGTATCTCCTGCGCGAGGCGCTGCCCTGGACGGACATCTATCCGAAGGGCTGGCAACTGCCGCTGTCGGCCTGGACCAACTACATCATGCGCGAGATCGTCATCGCCAACCTCTTCGCGGTGACGCGCGCGCTGGCCGACGTCCTCAACATCCCCCTGCAGATCGCCTACGCGCTGTTCGAGCGCGGCGTCTCGCTGGGCACCGGCGAGGCGGCGGCGACGGTGCCGCCGCTGTCATGGGTCGGCGTGGTCGCGACGGTCGCCGTCATCGGCTACAGCTATGGCGGCTGGCGGCTGGCGGCGGTCGGCGGGTTGGGCTTCCTCTACCTCGCCCTATTCGGCCAGTGGACCGGGGCCATGCGCACGATGGCCCTCGTGGTCATCAGCGTGCCGCTCGGCGTGACCGTCGGGCTGCTGCTGGGCATCCTCGGCTACCGACGGCCGGGCTTCAACCGCACGGTCATCGTGCCGCTGCTCGACATCGCCCAGGCGACGCCGCAATACGCCTATCTCGTGCCGATGCTGCTGCTGTTCGGCAACAACCCGGTCTCGGCCATGCTCGCGACCATGGCCTTCGCCGTGCCGCCGATGGTGCGGGCGACGACATTGGCGCTGACGCAGGTGCCGGCGGAGATCCAGGATTTCGGCAACATGGCGGGCTGCACCCGCCGCCAGCATCTGTGGCGCATCCTCGTGCCCTCGGCGCGGCCGCTGCTGATGGTCGGGGTCAACCAGGTGATCAACATGACGCTCAACATGGTGATCATCGCCTCGATGATCGGCGCCGGCGGCCTGGGCCAGGACGTGCTGCTGGCGCTGCGGGCGCTGAAGATCGGGCCGGCGCTGGAGGCGGGGCTGGCGATCGTCGTGCTGGCCATCGTGTTCGACCGGATCAGCCAAGCGGCGGCGGCGCGGCCGCCCTCCATGCTGGTACCGGGCCTGCCGTTCTGGCAGCGGCACCCCTACATGCTGCTGGCGGGCTGCATCCTCGTCGTCACGACGCTGCTGAGCCTGGCGGTGCCCGAACTGCGCGTGCTGCCGCGTTCGGCGACCCTGACGACCGGCCCCTTCTGGGAAGACATCATCCGCTGGATCAACGTCAACTTCTTCGACAGCATCGACGCGGGGCGGGCCTGGCTGGTGCAGAACCTCCTCAGGCCGTTCAAGGATTTCCTGCTGGCGCTGCCGTGGCTGGGCGTGGTCGCGCTGCTCGGCCTCGCCGGGCTGCAGCTCGGGCGCTGGAGGCTGGCGCTGCTGGTCGTCGGGCTGACGATGTTCTGCGCGGTCTCGGGCCTGTGGGACATCACCATGGCCACCGTGTATCTGGTCAGCGTTTCCAGCGTCATCGCCTGCGCGATCGGCATCCCGCTGGGGGTGCTGGCCGCCCGCAACGAGGTCGCCAACCGCATCCTCGCGGTCGTCGTCGACACGCTGCAGACGATCCCGGCGTTCTGCTACCTGATCCCGGCGGTGATGCTGCTGCGCGTCGGCGACGTGGCGGCCATGCTCGGCATCATCCTCTACGCGGTGGCGCCGGCGATCCGCTACACCAACCACGGCATCCGGCAGGTGCCGCCGGGCATGATCGAGGCCGGCAAGGTCTCCGGCTGCACGCGGCGGCAACTGCTGTGGCGGGTGCAGATTCCGCTGGCGCTGCCCGAGATCATGCTCGGCATCAACCAGGTGGTGTTCCTGGCGCTCTCGATGGACATCATCGCCGCCATGGTCGGCACCGCCGATCTCGGGCAGGAGGTGTTCCGGGCACTGTCCAAGGCGGATGCCGGACGCGGCCTCATCGGCGGCCTCACCGTCGCCTGCATCGGCATCATCGCCGACCGGCTGATCAGCGCCTGGAGCCGCCGGGTCAGGGAACGCTACGGGCTGGCGTGAACGGGATGGGCGGCGGAGACGCGCGCGCGCGGGCGGCCGCGCTGTCCTGCTGGTCCGGGCCGGTGGCGCCGGAGCCGTTGACGGGCGGCATCACCAACGCCAATTTCGTCGTCGAGGACCGCGGCCGCCGCTTCTTCGTGCGCATCGGCGACGACATCCCGGTCCACGGCATCCTGCGCTTCCACGAGCTGGCCGCCAGCCGGGCCGCTGCCGCCGCCGGGCTGTCGCCGGCCGTCATCCATCACGAGCCAGGCGCCATCGTGTTCGACCATATCGACGGCCGGACCTATGGGCCGGAGGATGTGCGGTCGCCCGAAGCCCTGCGCCGCATCATGCCGCTGCTGCGGCGCTGCCACCGCGAGATTCCCCGGCATTTCCGCGGGCCGGCGCTGATCTTCTGGGTGTTCCAGATCTTCCGCGACTACGGCCGGACGCTGACGGATTGCGGGAGCCGCATGGTGCCGGCTCTGCCGCGCCTGCTCGGCATCGGCGCCGAGCTGGAGGCCATGGTCGGGCCGGTCGAGGTGGTGTTCGGGCACAACGACCTGCTGGCCGGCAATTTCATGGACGACGGACGGCGGCTGTGGCTCATCGACTGGGACTATGCCGGTTTCAACAGCCCGCTGTTCGATCTCGGCAACCTCTGCTCCAACAACGCCGTGGCCGAGGCGGACGAGCGGTGGCTGCTCGAAGCCTATTTCGACCAGCCGCTCACCGCCGAGCTGTGGCGGCGCTATCAGGCGATGAAATGCGCCTCGTTGCTGCGCGAGGCGATGTGGAGCATGGTGGCGGAGCATCATTCCACGCTCGATTTCGACTATGTTGCCTATACCGACGATTACCTCTCCCGCTTCGAACGGGCGCATGCGAGCCTGAGACACATCTGAGACGTTCATGACAGCGATCCCGTCCGCGGCCCGCGCCGTCATCATCGGCGGCGGCATCATCGGCTGCAGCACCGCCTATCATCTGGCGAAGCTCGGCTGGCGCGACGTCGTGCTGCTGGAGCGGCACAAGCTCACGGGCGGCTCCACCTGGCACGCGGCCGGGCTGGTCGGCCAGCTGCGCACTTCCGCCAACATCACGCAGCTGCTGAAATACAGCGTCGAGCTCTATGCCAAGCTGGAAGCGGAGACCGGGCAGGCCACCGGCTGGAAGATGAACGGCGGGCTGCGCCTCGCCGGCAACGCCGAGCGGTTGACGGAGATCAAGCGGCAGGCGACGACCGCCCACAGCTTCGGCCTCGACATGCACATCCTGACGCCGGCCGAGGCGAAGAAGCTGTGGCCGGCGATGGAGATCGGCGACGTCGTCGGCGCCGCGTTCCTGCCGACCGATGGCCAGGCCAATCCCGCCGACATCGCCCAGGCGCTGGCCAAGGGCGCCCGCGCCGGCGGCGTGCGCATCGTCGAGGATTGCCGCGTCACCGGGATCAAGATCGCCAACGGCCGCGCGGTCGGCGTTTCGACCGCGCTCGGCGACATCACGGCGGAGGTGACCGTGAACTGTGCCGGCCAGTGGGCGCGCGAGGTCGGGCAACTCGCGGGCGTGTCGGTGCCGCTGCAGTCGGTGCAGCATCAGTATCTCGTCACCGAGTCGATCGACGTCGTGCCGCGCAACATGCCGACGCTGCGCGATCCTGACCGCCTGCTCTACGGCAAGGAGGAAGTCGGCGGGCTGGTGGTGGGGGGCTACGAGCCGAACCCGATCCCCTGGGCGCTCGACGGCATTCCCGAAGGCTTCCATTTCACGCTGCTGGATTCCGACTGGGACCATTTCGAGCCGATGATGGAGCGGCTGCTCGGCCGCATCCCGGCGCTGCAGACGGCCGGCATCAAGCAACTGATCAACGGGCCGGAATCCTTCACGCCGGACGGCAACTTCATCCTCGGCGAGGCGCCGGAACTGGCCGGCTTCTATGTCGGCGCCGGCTTCAACGCCTTCGGCATCGCCAGCGCCGGCGGCGCCGGCCGCGCGCTGGCGGAGTGGGTCGCCGGCGGCGAGCCGCCCATGGACCTGTGGCCGGTCGACATCCGCCGTTTCGGCAGCATCCATCGCGACCGCCGCTGGGTGCTGACGCGCACGCTCGAAGCCTATGCCAAGCACTACGCCATGGCTTGGCCGCACGAGGAGCATGAGAGCGGGCGCCCCGTGCGCGTCTCGCCGCTCTATGACCGGCTCAAGGCGCAGGGCGCCTGCTTCGGCTCCAAGCTCGGCTGGGAGCGGCCGAACTGGTTCGCGCCGGCGGGGGTCGAGCCGCGCGACATCTACTCCTACGGACGGCAGAACTGGTTCGACGCGGTCGGCGAGGAGCATCGCGCGGTGCGCGAGCGCGTCGGGCTGTTCGACCAGACCTCCTTCGCCAAGTTCCTGGTGGTCGGCCGTGGCGCCGAGGCGGCGCTGTCCTGGATCTGCAGCAACGATGTGGCCAGGCCGCCCGGCAGCTTGGTCTACACGCAGATGCTGAACCAGCGCGGCGGCATCGAGTGCGACCTGACGGTGTCGCGGCTCGCCGCCGACAGCTACTACGTCGTCACCGGCACCGGCTTCGCCACGCACGACCTCGCCTGGATCCGCGCCAACATCCGCGACGGGCTGGACGCGCGCCTGCTCGACGTGAGCTCGGCCTATGCCGTGCTGTCGCTGATGGGGCCGCGTGCCCGCGACGTGCTGGCGGCGGTGGCCGACGCCGATGTCACGCCGGCCGCCTTTCCGTTCGGCACTTGGCGCGAGACGATGATCGCGGGCGCGCCCGTGCGGGCGCTGCGCGTCACCTATGTCGGCGAACTCGGCTGGGAACTGCATATCCCCGTCGAAGCAGCCGCCGCCGTGTACGAGGCGATCATGACGGCAGGGCGGGCGCACGGCATCGCCAACGCCGGCTACCGCGCCATCGAGTCGTTGCGGCTGGAGAAGGGCTATCGCGCCTGGGGCTCCGACATCGGCCCCGATCATACGCCGCTGGAGGCCGGCCTGGGCTGGGCGGTGAAGCTCCGGCAGAACACGCCCTTTCTCGGGCGCGAGGCGCTCGCGGCGCAAGCGGCAAAGCCGCTGCGGAAACGGCTGGCGGGCTTCACCGTCGACGACCCCGACATCGTGCTGCTCGGCCGCGAGACCATCTTCCGCGATGGACAACAGGTCGGTTGGCTGACCAGCGGCGGTTACGGCTATACCGTGGCCAAGAACATCGGCTACGGCTATGTGCGCAACGCCGAGGGTGTGGCGACCGACTGGCTGACCGCCGGCCGCTACGAGCTGGAGGTGGCGACCGAGCGGGTACCGGCGGCGATCCACCTGACGCCGCTCTACGATCCGAAGATGGAGCGGATCAAGTGCTGAGCGGCGACTTCGTGTTTCGGGGCGTTTCCGTTGTAGGGGCGAGCGGCGCTCGCCCTGCTTCCGACAGCCGACGGAACCTTGCAGCAGGCATGGGCGAGCGCCGCTCGCCCCTACAAGCCCGATGACGTGCGTCCGCTGAAATGGCGACGACCGGCAAACCTTCGTTCGACCACGCCGAGATCGTCATCATCGGCGGCGGTATCATTGGCTGCTCCATCGCCTACCACCTGGCGCGCTCGGGCAAGAAGGACGTGCTGCTGCTGGAGAAGAGCGGACTGACGCACGGTGCGACATGGCATGCCGCCGGGCTCGTCGGCCAGCTCAGGTCGTCGCGCAACCTGACGCGGATGCTGCAGCGGAGCGTCGCCCTCTATGACCGGCTGGAGGCCGAGACCGGCCAGGCGACGGACTGGCGGAAGGTGGGCAGCCTGCGGCTGGCGAGCTCGCCGGACCGGCTGCTGGAGATCAAGCGCGCGGCGACGACGGCCAAGAGCTTTGGCCTGGAGATGCAGATCATCTCCGCCGAGGAGGCGCGCGGTCTCTGCCCCATCCTCGACATCGACGGCGTGCTGGCCGCCGCCTACCTGCCGGGCGACGGCTATGTCGATCCCGCGAGTGTCACGCAGGCGCTGGCCAAGGGCGCCCGCATGAACGGGGCGCGCCTCCGCCAGGGCCTCCGCGTGACGGGGTTCGAGCGGACCGGCCGGCGCGTGACCCGCGTGCTGACCGACGAAGGCGCCATCGCATGCGACACCGTGGTCAACGCCGCGGGCATGTGGAGCCGCGAGATCGGGCTGCTGATGGGCATGCGCGTGCCCGCCATCGCGGTCGAGCATCAATATCTCATCACCGACCCGATCCCCGACTTGCCGAAGAACATGCCGACCTTCCGCGACCCCGACCTACGCATCTATTACAAGCCGGAGGTGCGCGGCATCGTCATCGGCGGCTGGGAGGAAGGCACGCCGACGTTCGGCGAAGCGGGGATCCCGCCGGAGTTCGGCCAGCAGCTGCTGGAGGGGAATTTCGATCGCTTCCAGGTGCTGGCCGAAGCCGCGTTCAAGCGGACGCCGATCGTCGAGAAAATCGGCGTGCGGCAGCTGGTCAACGGCCCGATCCCGTTCTCGGCCGACGGCGAGTTCGTCATGGGCAAGGCGCCGGAACTCGACAACGCCTTCGTCTGCGCCGGCTTCACCTACGGCATCGCCGGCGGCGGCGGTGCCGGCGAGATGATGGCCGAGTGGATCATCGACGGGAAGCCCAGCCTCAATCTGTGGCCGCTGGATGTCCGACGCTTCTCCTTTCACCATGCGACGGCGCATTTCCTCTATCCGCGCGCCGTCGATCTCTACGGCAAATACTATGCGGTCGGCTATCCGCAGGCCGGGCACGGCTCGGCGCGCGGCATCCGGCGCAGCCCGCTGCATGACAGGCTGGCCGGCCTCGGGGCGGTCCATGGGTCGCGCGGCGGATGGGAGCGGCCGAGCTGGTTCGCGCCGGCGGGCGTCGAGGCCGTCGACATCCCGTCGTTCGACATGCCGAACTGGTTTCCGCAGGTGGCCGCCGAGCACCGCGCCGTGCGCGAGCGCGTCGCACTGATCGATCAGACCTCGTTCAGCAAGTTCGAGCTGATCGGACCCGGCGCGACGGCGGCGCTGCAGCGGCTCGCCGCGGCCGACGTGGACAAGCCTGCCGGCAGCGTCATCTACACGCAGCTCTGCAACGAGCGCGGCGGCATCGAGTGCGACCTGACCCTGTCGCGGCTGGAGGAGAACCACTACTACATCGTCACCGGCAGCACCTTCGGCACGCATGATTTCCACTGGATCGCCAGCCATCTGCCACGCGACGGGACGGCGATCTTGCGCGACGTCACCTCGTCGCGGGCCGTCGTCAATCTGTGCGGACCGCTGGCCCGGCGGGTGCTGGAGACGGTGGTCGAGGAGGATGTCGGCAACGCCGCCCTGCCCTTTGCCCGCTGCAAGCCGGTCACGCTCGGCGCCGCGCCGGTGCTAGCGGTACGCATCGGCTATGTCGGCGAGCTCGGCTGGGAGCTGCACATCCCGACGGAGTACGCGGCGCATGTCTACGACCTCCTGTGGCAGGCGGGGCAGGATTTCGGCATCGCCAATGCCGGCTACCGCGCCATCGACAGCCTGCGCATGGAGAAGGGCTATCTCTACTGGAGCAGCGACATCACGCCGGATTACACGCCGTTCGAGGCCGGCCTCGGCTTCCGCGTCTCGCTGGCCAAGGGCGATTTCATCGGCCGCGCGGCGCTGGCGAAGGCCAAGGCGGCGGGGCCGCGGCAACGGCTCTGCACCTTCACGCTGGAGCGTTTCGCCGGCGCGGTCGGCGGCGAATGCATCCTGCGCGACGGCAAGGTGCTGGGAGTCACGACGAGCGGCAATTTCGGCCACACCGTCGGCAAGCCGATCGTCTATGGCTACATCCCAGTCGAGGAGACCGCGCATCGCGACTTCACCATCGAGGTCTTCGGCGAGCCGATCCCGGCGATCCGGCACGACGGCGCGCTCTACGATCCTAAGAACGAGCGGTTGAAGGCCTGATGCTGCACGACCACCCTGCGTCCTTCGACAAGCTCAGGATGAGGGGTAGTCTTGATGGCCGAAAAAATACTCCTCATCCTGAGCTTGTCGAAGGACGCACCGCATTGATCCAAATCTCCCAAGCAGCTGATTGGCCGTAGCATGGAAAGCCTGCAGGAGGTCCGAACGGCGCTGGCGCGCATTCCCGGATTCGCCGGCGCCGAGAGCCGGGACGCGGCCATCGAGCGTCTCGCGGGGCTGACCAACCGGAACTACAAGATCACGCGCGGCGGCGAGCGGTTCGTGCTGCGCATTCCCGGCGAGGGGACCAGCGAGTACATCAACCGGCGGCACGAGGCCGTCGCCGCGCGCATCGCGGCCGATGCGGGCGTCAACGCCGAGCTGCTGTTCTTCGACGAGAGCGACGGGCTGATGCTGACTCGTTTCGTCGACGGCGCCGCGACGATGAACGGCGAGCGGTTCCGGGATCTCGGCGCCGTGGCCCGCGCCGCCGCGGCGTTCCGGCGGATGCATGAATGCGGCCGAAGCTTCGCCACGACCTTCGACCTGTTCCAGAAGATGGACGAGTACCTGGACTATCTGCGCAAGAAGGAGGCGCGCATTCCCGATGGCTACGCCGATGTGCAGAAGGAGGCCGAGGCGGTGCGCGCGGCCCTCAACGCGCGCCCGGCGCCGCTCAGGCCCTGCCACTGCGACCCGCTGGCCGAGAACTTCCTCGACACCGGCGCGCGCATCTTCATCATCGACTGGGAATATGCCGGCAACAACGATCCGATGTGGGACTTGGGCGACCTCTCGGTCGAGGCCGGCTTCGGGCCCGACCAGGACGCTGCTCTGGCCGAGGCTTATTTCGGCGGCAAACCTCCGGCGGCGCAGGTCGGACGCATGGTGATGTACAAGGCCATGTCCGACCTGCTGTGGACGCTCTGGGGGATCATCCAGGTCGTCAACGAGAACCCCGTCGACGACTTCTGGGCCTATGCCGTCAACCGCTTCGAGCGGTGCAAGACGTTGATGGGCGGCGGCGATTTCGGCCGCCACCTCGATGCCGTCAGGACGGGATAGCCGGTACCATGCCCGACCGTGCGCCGCGCAAGGTGCTGTTCATCTCTGCCGACCAGTGGCGCGGCGAGTGCCTCTCGGCCCTCGACCATGCCTGCGTCCGCACGCCGCATCTGGATGCCCTGGCGGCCGACGGCGTGCTGTTCCGCAACCACTATTGCCAGGCCAGTCCGTGCGGCCCGGCGCGAACCAGCATGCTGACGGGCCTGTACATGATGAACCATCGCAGCCTGCGCAACGGCACCCCGCTGGACGCCCGCTTCACCAATCTCGCGCTCGAGGTGCGCAAGGCCGGCTACGACCCCACCCTGTTCGGCTATACCGACACCAGCCCGGACCCGCGGCGATACGCGCCGGACGATCCGGCGCTCAAGACCTATGAAGGCGTGCTGCCGGGCATGACCGTGGGGCTGCAACTACCCGACGACATGGCTGCCTGGATCGCCGACCTGAAGGCCAAGGGCTACGACCTGCCGCGCGGCCGGCGCGACGTCTACCGACCGGTCGCCGGCTATCCGGGCGCGGCCGGCCGCGGCCATAGTTTCGCACCGCCGATCTTCACCGCCGCGGATAGCGAGACGACCTTCATGGCCGACTCGATCCTGCGCTATCTCTCAGTCCGGCGGGAGCAGGACTGGTTCGTCCACGGAGTCTTCCTGCGGCCGCATCCGCCAATCATCGCACCGGAGCCGTACAACGCCATGTACGACCCGGCGGCCGTGCCGTTGCCGCGGCGGGCAGCGACGCCCAGCGCGGAGGCGGCGCAGCATCCCTATCTCGCCTATGCCCTCGAAGCCATGGCGGAGATCGGCGCCTATAACGAGCACTATCCGCACAGCCTGCGGGATATCGACGACATCGAGCTGCGCCAGCTGCGCGCCACCTACTACGGCATGATCACCCAGGTCGACGACCAGATCGGCCGGCTGATCGCCCATCTCAAGGCCACCGGCGAGTACGACCAGACGCTCATCGTCTTCACCTGTGACCACGGCGAGATGCTGGGCGATCACTGGATGTGGGGCAAGGCGGGCTATTTCGACGAGGCCTACCACATCCCGCTGATCGTCCGCGACCCGCGCCCGGCGGCGGACGACGGCCGCGGGCGCGTCGTATCGGCCTTCACCGAGGCGGTCGACCTGATGCCCACGATCCTCGACTGGCTCGGCCTGGAGACGCCGATCCAGTGCGACGGTCGGTCGCTGCTGCCGTTCATCGCCGGCCGCTCGCCGTCCGGCTGGCGACAGGAAGCGCATTGGGAGTTCGACTTCAGCGACGTGGTCGATCTCGATCCGGAGCAGGCGCTAGGCCTCGACAGCGACCAGTGCTCGCTCAGTGTGATCCGCGGCCCACGGTACAAGTACGTCCACTTCACCGCCCTGCCGCCGCTTTTCTTCGATACCGAGACGGACCCCTGGCACCACAATAACCTCGCGGCGGATCCGGCCTATCTGCCGCAAGTGCTGGCGCACGCTCAGAAGCTTCTGTCCTGGCGGATGGAGCATAACGACCGGACGCTGACCCGTGCCATGCTGGCCGCGAACGGCGCCTTCGAGCGGCCGCGCACGCGTCGCTGACGCGCCAGCACCGGACGCTGGGAACATTGCCGGCGATCGATTATTGCAGATAAGTTACAATTAGACGACACAATGCGGCGGACGCGGCAAGCGCGCCGCGGACAGTACATCAACTACCCGCGCGTGGAGGTATCGATCAACGGCACGACCTTCCTGCTGAATCTGCTGGGCGCGGCAGCGCTCCTGCTGTGGGGCCTCAGGATGGTCCGTACCGGCGTGCTGCGTGCCTATGGCGGCGAACTCCGCCGACGGCTGGGCCACAGCATGGGCAACCGCTTCTCGGCATTGCTGGGCGGGCTCGGCATCACCCTGCTGCTGCAGAGCGGCACGGCGACGGCAATGATGGCGGCTTCGTTCGCCTCGCGCGGCCTGGTCAGCACGGCGGCGGCGCTGGCGATCATGCTGGGCGCCGACATCGGCACCAGCCTGGTGGCGCAGGTCTATTCCTTCCAGATCCCGGCGCTGTCGCCGCTGCTTATCCTCGGCGGCGTCGCCATGTTCATGACAAGCCAGGCGACGCGGCGGCGCGACCTGGGGCGCGCGGTCATCGGCCTCGGGCTGGTCCTATTGGCGCTGCAGATGATCGCCGCCAACGGCGTGCCGATGCGGGAATCGCCGATCCTGGCCGACATCGTGATCGCTCTCGAGGACGCCCCGGTCATGGCCGTCGTCGTCGCCGCGCTACTGACGATGATGTCGACATCGAGCCTAGCCGTCGTGCTGCTGGTGATCGCGTTCGTGCAGCACGGGCTAATGTCGCTACCACTGGCCTTCGCCCTCATCCTCGGGGCCAACCTCGGCAGCGCCGCGCTGCCGCTGCTGGCGACCGCCCGCTCGGAGCCCGAGGCGCGGCGCGTTCCGCTCGGCAACCTGATCTTCCGCCTCGCCGGCGTGGTCGTCCTCCTGCCGCTGCTTCCGCTCGTCGCGCCCTACGTCGGCTGGATCGAGGCGGAGCCCTGGCGCCAGGTGGCGAACTTCCATACCGGATTCAACCTGGCGCTGGCAGCGGTGTTCCTGCCCCTTGTCGGACCGGTGGCCAAGCTGTGCGCGCACTGGCTGCCGGAGCGGCCGCAGACGGAGACCACGGTGCGGCCGCGCCATCTCGACCGCGGCGCCCTCGAATCGCCGGCGGTGGCGATCGCCAATGCCGCACGCGAAACCCTGCGCATGGGCGACATCATCGAGAAGATGCTGATCCAGACCCTGGACGTGTTCCGGCACGACGACCGGAAGCTGCTTCACGAGGTCGAGGAACTGGACAACGGCCTGGACACGCTGAACGAGGCGATCAAGCTCTATCTGACCGAGGTGAGCCGGGAAACCCTGGCCGCCGAGGACGGCCGGCGCGCGGTCGACATCATCACCTTCACGACCAACCTGGAGCATGTCGGCGACATCATCGACAAGAACCTGATGGAGTTGGCCAGCAAGAAGATCCGCAACAAGCTGCAGTTCTCGACCGACGGCTTCCAGGAGATCTGCGACATGCACGGCCGGCTGGTCGAGAACCTGAAGCTGGCGCTCAACGTCTTCATCTCCGGCGACGTGAGGATGGCGCGCCGGCTCCTGGAGGAGAAGGTCGCCTTCCGAGAACTGGAGCGCTTCGCCTCCGAGAGCCATCTGCAGCGCCTTCGCCGCGGCCGGACGGAAAGCATCGAGACCAGCAGCCTGCATCTGGACGTGATCCGCGACCTCAAGCGCATCAACTCGCACCTGACGTCGGTGGCCTACCCGATCCTGGACGCGGCGGGCGAACTTGCCGCGACCCGGCTGAAGCCGGTGGAGGACCAGCAGACGGCCTGACCGCCGGATCGAACCGTGGCGAGGAATCGGTTCACCTTTTCGGAATCGCCGGCCAAACTCTTACGATCGCAGGCTTTTTGCTTCACGCCTCGCGCTGGCCATGGCCAATCGGTTTCTATACAATTCCAAGTAACAAGGTGGCGATTGCCCGCGATGGCGTCGAAATCGCCTTGATTTTTCGGCCGCTGGCAGCCATGCGGCCAACGAAACCAACGGAGGTAGGCTCATCATGGTCAAAGCACCCTTCCCAATCGTCTCGCGCCGGCGACTCCTGAAAGCGGCGGGCGCCCTCAGCGTCCTGGCCGCCTGGCCGCAGGACGCACGGGCGGAAGAGGAGAAGCGGCTCAACTTCTACAACTGGGACACCTACACGGGCGAAACGACGCTGCAGACCTTCACCGACAAGACCGGTATCGAAGTGCAGCTGGACCTCTACGCCAACAACGAAGAGCTCTATGCCAAGCTGAAGGAAGGCAACCCCGGCTACGATGTCATCGTGCCGAGCGACTACATGGTCGAGACCATGCTGGCCGTCGGGCTGCTGGAGCCGCTCGACCACAGCAAGATCCCCAACATCGCCAACATCGATCCCCGGTTCGCCGACCCGAAGTACGACCCGGGCATGAAACATTCGCTGCCCTACATGTGGGGCACCCTCGGCATCGGCTACCGGAAATCGAAAGTGTCGGAACCGCCGACGAGCTGGAAAGTGCTGTTCGACAGCGATGCATATTCCGGCCGGATCGCTCTGCTCGCCGATCAGCGGGCCGTCATCGGCATCGCGCTCAAGTATCTCGGCTTTCCGATGAACTCGACCAATGCGGACGAGATTGCCAAGGCGCGCGACCTCATCATCAAGCAGAAGCCGCACATCAAGGCCTTCGCGCCGGACGAGGGGCAGAACATGCTCGTTGCCGGCGACGTCGATGTCGTCATGGAGTGGAACGGCGACATCATCCAGGTGATGGAAGAGGACGACGACCTCGACTATGCCGTGCCAGTCGAAGGCACCAACGTCTGGACGGACAGCGTCGCCATCCCCAAGGACGCGCCGCACCCGGAGAATGCACACGCCTTCCTCAACCACATCCACGACAAGGAAGTGATGGCGGAAATCGCCAACACCATCCGCTACGCGACCTCCAACGCCGCGGCGCGGGAGCTGGTCAATCCGGAAGACCTCGCCAACCCGCGCATCTATCCGGCCGACGAGATCATTGCGAAGAGCGAGAGCCTCGTCGACGTGGGCGACAGCACCCGGCTGTACGACGACGCCTGGACCGCGATCCAGGCAGCCTGAGCGACGCACGGCTCCACGAACGAGCGGACGACACCGCATGCCCTTTCTCCGATCTGACCGCACGCCAGCGGAGAAAGGGCGCTCCTGCGGCGGCCGAGCGGTTTCCATCGCCGGCGGCCGCGGCGGCGTCTAGAGCGATCCACAACCATGCGCGACTGGCGAAACGAACGGCTGTCCTTCGCGATCTTCACGCTGCCGGCGGCGTTCTGGATCCTCGTGCTGTTCACGCTGCCGCTGCTGATCGTGTGGGTCTACAGCTTCATGCTGCGGGGACCGCAGGGTCAAATCGTCTACGAGTTCTCGCTGTCGAACTATGTGCGCTCGTTCGAGTGGATCCATCTCGGAATCATCTGGAAATCGATCTGGATCGCCACCATTACGACCGTCGCCACCCTGCTGCTCGGCTTCCCAATGGCGATGGGGATCGCCTTCGCTCCGGCCAAGTGGAAGACTCCCCTGCTGCTCCTGGTGACGCTGCCGTTCTTCACCAACCAGCTGATCCGCACCTATGCCTGGATCGCCATCCTGCGCACCAACGGCTTCCTCAATCAGGGCCTGGGCAGCACCTATGACGGCATCGCCGGTCTGCTGGGGCTGGAGGGGACCCTGCCGCCCTACCAGCCGCTCGAGCTGCTGTACAACCAGTGGGCGGTGATCATCGGGATCGTGTATGTGAACCTGCCGTTCCTCGTGCTGCCGCTCTATGCGACCCTGGAGAAGTTCGACAAGTCCTATCTCGAGGCGAGTCTCGACCTCGGAGCCGGCCAGTGGCGCACGTTCTTCAATGTCCTGGTGCCGCTTGCCCTGCCCGGCATCGTTTCGGGAACGCTGCTGTGCTTCATCCTCGCGGTCGGCGCCTATCTGCAGCCCAAGGTGCTGGGCGGCCCGGACAGCGAGATGATCGGCACGCTGATCGACCGGCAGTTCCGGGATGCGCGCGATCCGCCTTTCGGATCGGCGCTGTCGTTCCTGCTGCTCTACACCACGTTCATCCTGCTTTGGCTGCGGGCCATCCTGGCGAGCCGGTCGAAAGGGGTCGACCTCTGATGGCAACGACGACGGCAGCCGCGCCGACGACCGTCGGCGGCACCCGCGCCAAGACCCGCCCGGCGCCGCTGGAGTACGGCCGCAAGCGCTGGCTGCAGGCGGTCATGGTCTTCGGCTTCCTGTTCCTCTATTTCCCGATCATCTCCCTGATCGTCTTCAGCTTCAACGACAGCAAGCGGAACATCACCTGGCAGGGCTTCACCTTCAAATACTACGTGCAGGCCTATAACAATATCTCGCTGCACGACGCCCTCATCAACAGCCTGATCATCGCCTTCTGGTCGACCCTCGTCTCGACCGTCATCGGCACGATGTTGGGGTTGGCGCTCTACCGCTACCGATTTCCCCTCAAGGGGCCGTTCGAGGGCCTGGTCCACCTGCCGATCGTGATCCCGGAGATCTGCATGGCCGTCGCCATGCTGTCGTTCTTCGCGCTCTTCAGCGTTCCGCTCGGCCTGCTGACGGTCACTGTCAGCCATATCGCCTTCTGCTTCCCGTTCGTCGCCGTGGTCGTGCGTTCGCGGATGGTCGGATTCGACGAATCGCTGGAGGAGGCATCGCGCGATCTCGGCGCCAGCCCCTGGCAGACGTTCTGGAACGTGACCTTTCCCTACATGATCCCCGGCGTCGTCGCCGGCGCGCTGCTCGCTTTCACCCTGTCGCTGGACGACTTCGTCATCACCTTCTTCACGTCCGGACCGGGATCGACGACATTCCCGGTCAAGATCTACTCGATGGTGCGGTTCAGCGTGACGCCGGAAGTCAATGCCGCCTCGACCGTGCTCATCGTCGTCACACTGACGGTCACGCTGTTCGCGATGGTCGCTCAGTCCCGCTCCCTGAAGAAGTCGCTCGGCCATGGATAAGCATAAACCCATCATCTCCATCCAGCAGATCTCCAAGCGCTTCGGCGGCTCAGTCGTCGCCGTCGACAACGCGAACTTCAGCATCGGCGAAGGCGAATTCTTCGCCCTGCTCGGACCTTCCGGCTGCGGCAAGACGACGCTGCTGCGCATGCTGGCCGGTTTCGAGGTGCCGACCGAAGGCGAGATATTCATCGCCGGCCAGCCGATGGCCGGGGTCGAGCCGGACAAGCGACCGGTCAACATGGTGTTCCAGTCCTACGCCGTGTTTCCGCATATGAGCGTGGAGCGCAACGTCGGCTATGGCCTGCGCGTCACCGGCGTGCCCGCGGACGAGACAAAGCGGCGGGTCGCCGAAGCGCTCGCCCTCGTCAAGATGGAGAGGTTCGCCGACCGCATGCCGAACCAGCTCTCCGGCGGCCAGCGCCAGCGCGTCGCCCTCGCCCGCGCACTGGTCAAGCAACCGAAGGTGCTGCTGCTCGACGAGCCGCTGTCGGCGCTCGATGCCAAGCTGCGCGAGGCGATGCAGCTGGAGCTGGTTCGCCTGCAGCAGTCGGTCGGCATCACCTTCGTGATCGTGACTCACGATCAGGACGAGGCGCTGTCGATGGCCAACCGCATCGCCGTCATGGAGTCGGGCAAGGTGCGGCAGATCGCGCCGCCGGCCGACCTCTACGAATTCCCCAATTGCAGGTTCGTCGCCGACTTCATCGGCAAGATGAATCTGTTCGAAGGCAAGGTGTCCGGCGTCAACGGCAATCACATCATCGTCGATGCCCGCGGGCTCGGCCGCATCTCCGTGCCCCATTCGGGCTCCGCCGAGGGCGATGTCGGCATTGCCGTGCGGCCGGAGAAGATCCGCCTCGATCGGGCGGAGCCCAACGCCGACCGCATCCGCTTGCGCGGCCGCGTCACGGAGGTGGCATACTATGGCGACGAAAGCGCCGTATTCCTGCAGAACGACGCCGGGATTCCCGTCAATGTCAACGTACCCAACGAAGCGCGTACGACGACGCCCGCCTTCGCCATCGGCGACGAGCTGTGGCTGTCTTGGAGCCCGGCCGATACGCTGGTGCTGACCGCGTAGCGCGGCCTCACGTCAGGCCGTCGCCAAGCGCGGTCGTCCGAAGGCCGTCACGTCGATCCGGCTCTCGATGAAGATCTGCAAGCCGTTGGAGTCGCGGTGGACCTTGTCGGCGCGGCGGCGGCGGAGTTCGACATCGCCGGCGCCGGCGGCCCGCGCCCGGCTGGCGGCAAGAGTCGACGCTTCGGCCGTCGCATGGGCGGCGGCGCGCTCGACATCGGTGAAGTCGGCGTTGCCGACCGGCAAATGGACGCGGAACAGACCTTCGCTCGGCGCGGTGATCAGAGCGGTCACCGACTGCAGGATTCCGCCGGCCACGGCGCCGACCGCGTTGCAGACGCCGGCGTGGGCGGGAATCGCGAGCCGGGTGCCGAGCCGGCGGGCGACTTCCGGATAGTAGCTGCCGACGGGCGCGCCGATCGCGACCAGCGGGCGGTTCAGCCGCACGGACAGGTCGAGAAGCAGGCCGCCGCCCATCGCTGGACCGACCGCACGATCCACCATCCGGCGCCCGAGCGGGCCGCCGGCGGCGAGATCGGTGCCGTCCTCCGCCGCCAGCGCGGCATCAACGAGAGCCCGGCCGGTCTGCAGGACCGTCGCCTCGATCACTCGGCGGGCGAAGGTTTCCGGATCCGCGTCGGGGCGCCGCGCGGTCGCTTCGTCCTCGCGGATCCAAATGGCGGCGCCCAGCCTTGCGGCGTCGACCGACCAGGCGCCGTGCAGGCCGAGCAGATGGGCGGCATCGCTGGGGGTGAAGCCGCTGAGCACGACGAGTCCCCGATCGACGAGCCGCTCGACGGCCTTCGCCGCCGCGTAGCCGCCGACCAACTGGGCCATCGGCACCGGTCCCTCGGCAAGCAGCGCCCAGAATCGGGCCTGCGACGGCGCCAAGCCGTCCATTCCCGTATCGAGCGCGCGGTTGCGCAGGGCAAAGCGGCCGGATCCAGGCGCAAGGCGCTCCGCCGCGAGTTGATCGCGCAGGACCTCGAGCATGGCCGGATGCTGGCGGCACAGCAGGCTGAGCGGCATCAGCCGCCGCGGCCCGATGACGAGGCCATTGCCGTCGCGATGGACCTCGCTGTCGCCGCCGAGGCCGTAGGTATGCACGGCCACGGCCTCGACCATCGTCCGCCAGCCGGCGACCGTAGCGCCCTCGCCATCGAGCACGGGCAGCCCGCCATTGAGCAGGGCGATATCCGTCGTGGTGCCGCCCATATCAGCGACCATGCAGTCGCTCTCACCGGCGAGGTGCCGCGCGCCGACGACGCTGGCCGCGGGCCCGGAGAGAATTGTCTCTACCGGCCTGGTGAGGGCGAACTCGGCCGACACGAGCGAGCCGTCGCCCTTCACCACCATGAGGGGGGCGCGAATTCCCTTCTCGCGGAGGAGTCCCTCCACGGCGTGGACGAGCTGCTGCAACTGCGGGATGAGCCTGGCGTTGAGGGCGGCGGTCAGCGCCCGGCGCGGCGCGTCCAGCTTCGACGTCAGCTCGTGACCGCAGGTCACCGGCCGATCGGTCAGGCGTCGGATGAGATCCCGCGCCGCGATCTCGTGCGCGGGATTGCGGACCGAGAAGAATCCGGAAACGGCGAAGGCGGCGACGCCGGCGGCATGCCGTTCGATGGCCGCCTCGAGCGACGCGAGGTCGAGCGGCGCCTGCTCCTCTCCGGTGGCCGCATGACCACCGTCGATGAAGCACACGGGGTCGTGCCCCAGCGCGCGCCGCAAATCCGCCCGATCCAGCGCCGACGGCTCGTAGCCCAGCAGCAACAGGCAGATCGGGCTGCCCTGCCCTTCGACGATGGCATTCGTGGCGAGCGTGGTGGACAGCGAGACGAGGGCGATATCCTCGACCGGCGTTTGCAGCACGGCGTCCAGGGCGCCGCGCAGGCCGATGGACAGATCATGTTTCGTCGTCAACGACTTGGCGGAAGCCACGACAACGCCGGCGGCAGGCTCGAAAAGGACGGCGTCCGTATAGGTGCCCCCGGTATCGAAGCCCAGCAGATGCACGATCTCTATCCCGTCGGTCCACCGCAGTCGCGGGGCGCAATCTGCCACGGCCATCGGACCGGCGCCACGGCGCGGCGGCGCTTGTGGCACCTTTATCGGAAATTAACCATAGTACCGTCTGATGCATGGCAGGCGGCGACCCCGCATCGAGGACGCAATGGAGATCCAGGCCACGGCGATACCCGACGTGCGGCTGATCACGCCGGCGCGGCATGGCGACCACCGCGGGTTCCTCTCCGAAACCTACAGCCGGCGGGCGCTGACGGAGGCCGGCATCGACGTCGCGTTCGTGCAGGACAACCACAGCCTGTCGGCCGCGGCGGGGACGGTGCGCGGGCTGCACTACCAACTGCCGCCGATGGCCCAGGCGAAGCTGATCCGCGTGGCGCGCGGGGCGATCTATGACGTGGCGGTGGACCTGCGGCGGAACTCGCCCACGTTCGGACGGCATGTCGGCGCCGTGGTGAGCGCGGAGGCCTGGAACCAGATCTTCATACCGCCCGGGTTCGCCCATGGCTTCTGCACGCTCGTCCCGGATACCGAAGTGCTCTACCGGCTCAGCAACTACTACGCGCCCGCGCATGAGCATGGGCTGCGGTGGGACGACGAGGCGCTGGCCATCGCCTGGCCCGTCTCGCGCGAGCAGGCGATCCTGTCGGATCGGGACCGCCGCAACCCGCGGCTCGCCGAGCTGACGGCCTTGTTCTGATTGGCGGCCATGACCTCGCGCATCATCGTCACGGGCGGCGCGGGCTTCATCGGCGGGGCCGTGGTGCGCCAGCTGATCGGCGAGACGGATGCCGCTGTCCTCAATCTCGACAAGCTCACTTACGCGGCGAATCCCGCGGCGCTTTCGGCAATCGAGGGCAACTCTCGCTACAACTTCACGAAGGCCGATATCTGCGACCGCCAGCGCGTCCGCGAGGTCTTCGCCCGCCACAAGCCGGACAGCGTGCTGCATCTGGCGGCCGAGACCCATGTGGACCGCTCGATCGACGGTCCCTCGCATTTCATCGAGACCAATGTCGTGGGGACACAAACTCTGCTCGATGCCGCTCTGGACTACTGGCGCGGACTCGACGACCCCGGCAAGGACCGTTTCCGCTTCGTGCATGTCTCGACGGACGAGGTGTTCGGCTCGCTGCCTCAGACGGGCCTGTTCACGGAGTCGAGTCCGTACGCACCCAGCTCGCCCTATGCCGCCAGCAAGGCGGCGGCGGACCATCTGGTGCGTGCCTGGCATGCCACCTATGGGCTGCCGACGATCATCACCAACTGCTCGAACAACTACGGACCCAACCAATTTCCGGAGAAGCTCGTGCCGCTGATGATCATCAAGGCGCTGGCCGAACAGTCCTTGCCCGTCTACGGCCGCGGCGACCAGGTCCGCGACTGGCTGCATGTCGAAGACCATGCCCGCGGCCTGCGCGCGGTGCTGGAGCGAGGCCGAGTGAACGAATCCTACAATATCGGCGGCCGCTGCGAACGGACCAATCTAGCCGTCGTTGAGCGCATCTGCGTGGTCCTCGATCGGCTACGGCCGCGTCCTTCCGGCCGTCCGCACCGGGAGCTCATCGGCTTCGTCGCCGACCGGCCCGGCCACGACCGGCGCTACGCCATGGATCCGTCGAAAATGGAGCTCGAGCTGGGATGGTCCTGCCGGACGGACTTCGAGCAGGGCCTCGAGGCGACAGTGCGCTGGTACGTCGACAACCGCGACTGGTGGGAGGCGATTTGTGGGGGCCGCTATGGCGGCGAGCGACTCGGTCTGGCCATCGGCCGGGCGCATCTCTAGATCCGCGACCGGTGCCCGGCGGATGCGCATCCTCGTCATCGGCAGCGGTGGGCAAGTCGGCACCGAACTGATGCGGACGCCCTGGCCCCCGGGAACTGAGGTCGTCGGCCTCCCGCATAGCCAGCTCGATATCACGGACGCGACCGCCGTCGAGCGCGCAATTCGCGCCGCGGGATGCGACCTCGTCGTCAATGCCGCGGGATACACGGCCGTGGATCGAGCGGAGAGCGAGGCGCAAGCGGCCTTCGCCGTCAATCGCGACGGCGCCGCCCATGTCGCAGCGGCGAGCGCAAGCGCGGGCGTTCCGCTGATCCACCTGTCGACCGACTATGTGTTCGATGGTACGAAGCGCGGGCCGTATGTGGAGGACGATCCGGTGGCGCCGATCAATGTCTACGGGGCCAGCAAAGCAGCGGGAGAGGCCGACGTGCGCCGCTGCGCCCCGCGGCATATCATCCTTCGCGCCAGCTGGGTCTATGGCGCGCACGGACACAACTTCGTGAAAACGATGCTGCGGCTCGGCCGCGAGCGACGCGAGATTCGCGTCGTCGACGACCAGACGGGCAGCCCGACGGCCGCGGCCGACCTAGCGGTGGGCATCGCGAAGATCGCCGGGAAGCTGCCGACGCTGGCCGAGCCCTGGGGCACCTACCATCTGTGCGGCGCGGGCGCGACCACCTGGTACGAGTTTGCCCGTCGCATCTTCGAGCTCCGTTCCCATTCCGATACGGCGCCAGTGGTCCGACCGACGAGTTCGGCGGACTTCGCGGCGGCTGCCGGCCGGCCGGCGAACTCCCGCCTCGACTGCCGGCGCATCGAAGCCGTGTTCGGCGTCACCTGCCCACCCTGGCAGGCGAGCCTGGCGCGGGTACTGCCGGACATCGAAGCGAGCCCGACATGACCAGGGGCGCGGCGCGCAGGGGCATCATCCTGGCCGGCGGCACCGGCACGCGGCTCTACCCGGTGACGCGGGCGGTCAGCAAGCAGCTGCTGCCGGTCTACGACAAGCCGATGATCTACTACCCGCTGAGCACGCTGATGCTGGCGGGCATCCGCGACATCCTGGTGATCACGACGCCGCACGAGCAGTCGCAGTTCGCCCAGCTCCTCGGCGACGGATCGCAATGGGGGCTCGCCCTCACCTATGCGGCGCAGCCCCGGCCCGAAGGCATCGCGCAGGCATTCCTGATCGGCCGCTCATATCTCGCCGGCCGAGCCAGCGCGCTCGTGCTCGGCGACAACATCTTCCATGGCGCCGGACTGATCGATCTGCTGCAGGAATCGAACCGGAGGAGCGACGGCGCGACCGTGTTCGCCCACGAGGTGCGCGATCCCGAGCGATACGGCGTCGTCAGCTTCGATGCCGCCGGCCGCGCGGCGGAGATCGAGGAAAAGCCGACCCATCCGAAATCGCGCTGGGCGGTGACCGGACTCTATTTCTACGACAGCGACGTCGTCGACATCGCGGCCGACTTGCGACCCTCCGCCCGCGGCGAGATCGAGATCACCGACGTTAACAGGGCCTATCTCTCTCGCGGGCGCCTGAGGGTCGAGCGCCTCGGGCGAGGCTATTGCTGGCTCGACACGGGAACGCATGATTCGCTGCTCGCCGCCGGCGAGTTCGTGCGCACCATCCAGGACCGGCAGGATCTGCGCATCGCCTGCCTCGAGGAGATCGCATTCCGCCAGGGCTTCATCGACGCGGCGCAGCTGCAGCGGCTGGCGGATCCGCTGAAGCAGAACGGCTACGGCCAGTATCTCCTGCAGCTGCTGCGCGACGACGCTTCTCGCGGCTGAACTCCTGACGCGGGTCAGGGCTCACGCCGCGGCCAGCCGGATGTCGGCGACGACCGGGAGGTGGTCGGAAATCCGCCAAGCCGTCGGGTCGACCCAGCTGCGGGCCAGCGATTCCGCGGGACGGCAGTAGATCCGGTCGAGCAGCAGGAGCGGCCACCAGGCGGGATATGTGCGATGCCGCGTGCGGCCAGGAAGCGCCTCGGCCAGGGCCCCCCGGACGACGCCGCGCCACGGCCAATCGTTGAAGTCACCCAGCATGACCGAGGCGACCGCGCCGCTGGCGGCGATCTCCGCGAGCTTGACGGCTTGCCGCCGTCGCTCACCGATGCTGAGGCCGAGATGAACTGCCGCCAGATGAAGCGGTCCGGACGATGTGGTCGCGGTGGTCTCGATCGCGAACCGCGGCTCGCGCGTGAGGACGGAAATATCGTGAAGAATCGGCGGCGACAGGGGCCAGCGGCTGATGAGCGCATGGCCGTAGTGGCCATCCGCGGCCACGATCGTGCGAGCCTCCGCCACGTGGCTCCCCAGTGCGTGCGTGAGAACGGCCACAGGCGCGCCGAGCGGGTCGCTCCGGCCGCGGGAATCGATCTCCTGGATAGCCACGATGTCCGGATCGTGCCGGCGAACCAAGGCTACCACCCGGCCAAGGTCGTAGCGGCCGTCGGGGCCGATCCCGCCGCGGATGTTCCAGGTGAGGAGGCGGGCGAATCCGCTCGTGCGACTCAACGCCGGCGGCCCTTCGCCCGCGAGGACAGCACCTGCAAGCCGATGCAGAAGCCGATCCAGGCGACTAGCAGGCCGGCGAAGGCGCCGATCTCCGACAAGGACGGATCGCTGAAGATCTCGAATATCTGATCGCCCAGAAGCGACATCGCCAGAAGCCCCGGCGCCAAGCCGAGGGCTGTGCCCACGATGTAGTCCACGGGCGGAATCCGCAACGCCCCAGCCACGAGATTCACCAGCGTGAAGGGGGCGATAGGCACGAGCCGAATCGATGTTATCGCGAGGATGCCTTGCCGGGCGATGCCGCGCCGGATGCGGCTGAGCCGCGGCCCGATCAGGCGTCGCAAAGCGCCGGCCCCGATCCACGAACCGAGAGCGTAGGTGACCAGCGCACTGGCCATGGCACCCGCAGCGGAGTAGGCAACGCCGGGCCAGGCGCCGAACGTCACCGCCGTCGCCGCGATCAGCGCGGTCACCGGCAGGCCGACCAGGCCGGCGAGAACGAAGATCGCCACGGCGATGAGGGGCGCCCAGGCCGTCGCGGCCGCCTTGGCCATGAATGCCTGCAGCACGCCGGGATTGGTCAGGTCCGACAACTGCGTGTACCGCCAAGCGAGCGCGAGGAGCAGGACGGCGGCGACGGCAACGCCGATCCTGGCAACATCACGCAAGCGACGACGGGCGGGCACCGCGTTTCCGAATCCGTTGATGAAGCTCGTGACATCGATCGGACGTTCCGGATCCGCCAGCGCCTCGATCGGCGCCAACATCTCCTCGGCCCCGGACGGCTCCAGCGTGATCTCCCGCAAGCAGCGGCCGCGGCCCGCAAGCGCATCGATGGCAGCCAGCACCGAGCCCGTCTTCCTGATTAATGCATGCACCTCCGCAACGCCGGCGCCGCAATGCTCGGCGATGAAGCGGTTGCGAATGCGGGCGATGCCGGCACGATCAGCGGCGACGGCGGCCTCGATCGTCAGATCGCATTCGGTGTCCGTCCCCATCGAGCGGTTGCAGAGATTAGCGGAGCCGATGCGCAGGAGCCGATCGTCGACGATCATCGCCTTGGAATGCACCATGACATCCGCGGTCTGGCCATCCCGGCAGACCTGCGGATGCATCAGCCGGACCCGATCTCCCACGCCAGCGCCGTGCAGATGCTCCATGAAGCGGCTGCGCCCGACGAGCATGGCCCGTTCGCCGATCCAGCTGTGATGGGTTTTCGGAACGACGACCAGTACCTCGAGCTGCGGCTTTTCCCGCAGGGCGTCGGCGAGACAAGGCGCCAGCTTCGCGTAAGTCAGGAATTGCTGCTCGATGTAGATGGAACGTCGAGCCGCGCCGATCATGTCGAGGAAGAGCGTTTCCACCTCACGAACTTCGAGCCTGTCCATATAGGCCGGCTCCGTGCGCGAGATCGCGACAGATGCGTCCTGGAAATCGGGGGCGACCGCTTCCGGCCACGGATCCGCAGTCGCCCGAACCGGCGACAGCTTCTCGCAGGCTGCATGCGACCAGCGCCGGCGCACCAGTTCGGCCAAGGCCTGTGCCGCCGATCCATCGACCAGCATTTGGACGTCGTGAAACGGCGGATAGGGCATCCCCGCCGGATCGGTCCGGACAGGATCCGCCGGCCGATGCGCGGAGCTGTCCCACCGGCGGACCGTGAGATCCAGGCCGCCGCAGAAGGCGACCGCGTCGTCGATGACGACGAGCTTCTGATGATGCGAGGAGCCGATCGGCAGTACGTCGTCGAGGCAGAGCTCAATCTGCGGCGGGGTCTTCCACTGCAATGTCAACGACGGCATCGGCTCTCGCTCGAAGGAATAGACGACCGAGTAGTCCCAGAGCAGCAGCTTGATCGAAAGATCCGGATTGTCGCGGACCAGAGCACAGAGGAAGTCGCCGAGCGTCGCCGGCAACCCATCGTCGGGTTCGCCGCTCTCTCCCACGAGGCGCGTCCGGCTGTTGATGTCCCAGCCGACGATATAGATGACGTGCCTCGCCTTGCGCATCGCGCGCCGCAGTGCGGCGAAATACGCCGCGGCGTCGACGAGCACAGCCACGCGACCGGCTCTCTCCAAGCGCCATGCGTTGCGGCCAGGACGAAGAAGCGGCCCGCTCGCCGCCGCCTCCGAATTCGCACTGGCCGTTGCGGGGGCCGCCCTTCGCCCTCTCCTCGATGCGAAAGAAGGATCGCGCACGGTGCTTCCCTTGGTTGAGATCGGCCTTGCCGCTGGCGCACAAGGCTGGAGACTCCAAGGAAATCAACACACCGCCGGCAACGTCAGTTCCCGGGTATGTCCGGGTGGTCGCCGCTCAGGTCAGCAGACGAACGGTGATCAGGGCCAGGCCCGGAAACAGGAGAAGCAGGCCGAGGCGTAGGAAATCCGTGGCGAGAAGCGGGAGAACGCCACGATAGATGGCCATGAGCGGCACATCCCGGGCGATGCCATGGATGACGAAGACATTGAGTCCGATCGGCGGCGCCGTCAGTCCGATGCCGACGATGATCAGGACGAGAATGCCGAACCAGATCGCCGTCTCCTCCCCCGACAGACCGAAATCCAGGCCCATCACGATCGGAAAGAAAACCGGCAGCGTCAGCAGGATCATCGCCAGCTCATCCATCACCCCGCCGAGCACGACATAGAATAGGAGCACGGCGCCAAGCACGCCATAGGGTGACAGGCCAAGCTGGCCGACTATCTCCGTCAACAGCAGCGGTAGCTGTGACAACGCCAGGAAGGCATTGTAGATCTCGGCTCCCAGCAGGATGAGAAAAATCATGGCCGAGGTCTGCGCGGTCTGCAGAAGAGCCGTACTGATCCGGGACCAATTGAGGGTGCGCAGTGCCACGCCGACAAAGAACGTGCTCATCACCCCGACACCCGCCCCCTCCGTCGGGGTGAAGATCCCACCATAGATCCCGCCGACGACGGTGACGGCGATCAACAGAGCCGGCCACGCACCAAGCAGAGCCTGCCACCGACTTGCCACGGACAGACGCACGCCCGCGGGTCCTGCCGAGGCGTCCCGCCGCACGATCCAGGCGATCGCCGCCATGTAGAACACCGTCGCCATCAGGCCGGGAATCAGTGCGGCCATGAAGAGCTTGGCGATGTTCTGCTCGGTCGATATCGCATAGACGACGAGGATGATCGACGGCGGAATGAGGATGCCCAGCGTGCCCCCGACCGCGAGCGTTCCCGTCGCCAGGCTGTCGGCATAGCCATAGCGCCGCAGCTCCGGCAGCGCTGCGCGCCCCATCGCAGCGGTGGTGGCGACCGATGACCCGCAGATGGCGCCGAACGCCGCGCAGCCGCCGATGGCCGCCATTGCAATGCCGCCGCGACGGTGGCCGATCAGGGCATGGGCGGCACGGAAGAGCGATTGCGAGAGACCGCCCTGTTCGGCGAGGCATCCCATGAGGATGAACAGCGGGATGACCGACAGCGTGTAGTTGGAGAATAGATAGTAAGGCGTCGACTTGATGTAGTTCAGGAGCGGCGCCGTGCCGGCAAGGACGGCATAGCCGACGCTGCCGCAGGCGAACATCGCCAAGCCGATCGGCATGCGCAACGCCATGAGCAGAAGCATGGCGGCGAAGGACAGGCCGGCAAGGGCGGGACCGCTCACGACCGCGACCGCCGCAATGTTCGCGCGGCCGTGACCAGGGCGACCAGCGCGAGCCATGCGGCCAGCACCGCACAGACCGCGATGACCCAACCGAACGATATGCTCAGCACCATGCTCGTCGTGCCGCTGGCGATCGTCTCGCTGGCGCCGACGGCCATACCCCAGGCGATCAAACAGGCGACGGCGGCGTAGACAAGCGACCAGACGCCGTCGAGCCCGGACCGGAGCCGCGGCCCGGCCCCGACGGTGAAAACATCGACGAAGATGTTGCCGTGGCGTAGCTGGCAGAGCGGCAGAAAGGAGAAGGCGACGGCGGCTACGCCGATCTGCACCAGTTCGAAATCGCCGGGGATCGCATAGGACGTCAGCCACCGCCGCAGGACGCTCGCCGTGACCAGGGCCGCAACGAGCACCAGCATTACGCCGCCAGCCACGGCCAAGCCTGAGCTGACCCGGTCGACGACGCCGGCGGACCCTGCGGATCCGGCCGCGTCCTCGTTTTCGGTCACGATCCGGCCCTAGGCCTGGTCGTACTTGGCGATCAAGGCCTGGGCGTCCTCCAGGAGCTTTCCACCGTCAAATCCCCGGTCTTTGGTGCCGGCGAGCCATGTGTCCCAGACCGGCTTGGTCTTCTCGCGCCAGCGCCCTGCTTCCTCCTCGGTCAGCGTGACAATTTCGTTGCCGCGCGACTTGGCCGCCTCCATGCCGGGAATCGCCGCCTCGTCCCAGGCCGTTCCGGCCATGCGGGCGGCAACAAGGCCGGAGTTGGCGTCGATGACGGCTTTGAGATCGGCGGGCAAGCCCTCATAGCGGGCCTTGTTCATGACCAGGAAGAACGTGGCGGTATAAAAGGTCGGCGAGCCCGGGATCTCCGTGTGGCTGGTCACGAGTTCCTGCAGCTTGAGGCCGGGAACCACCTCCCACGGCACGACGCAGCCGTCGATCACGCCCTGCGCCAGGGATTCGGGAACCTGCGGGACGGGCATCCCGATCGGGCTCGCACCGAGAGCTTGCAGGGCCTCACCGGCGAGCCGCGTCGGGAAGCGGATCTTGAGTCCGGCGAGATCCTCGAGGCTCGTCACCTTCTTGCGGCAGTGAACCACACCGCGATCATGCGCCCAGACGCAGATCGGGTGCACCTCGGCCAGCTCATCGCCGAGATGGGTGTCGGTGAATTCCTGAACGGCCTGCGCATTGACGATGGCACGCCGCGCAGCCACAAACGGCAGCTCGAACGTCTCGAGTCGCGGAAAGCGCCCGGCCGTGTAGCCGGGCAGACTCCAGATGAGGTCGACGACTCCGTCGCGCGCCTGGTCGAACAGCTGCGGCGGAGTCCCGCCGAGCTGCATGGACGGATAGATGTCGATCTTGATGCGCTGGTCCGACTCCGCCTCGACCTTCTTCGCCCAGGGCGCGAGGAAGCGGGACGGCCCCGCCGCCATCGGGGGCAAGAGGTGATGCATCTTCAGGGTCACTTCGGCGGCGCGCGCCGTGCCGCCGCGCCAGAGGAACGGGGCGGCGAGCGCGCCACCCGCGATATTGAGAAAGCGCCGGCGCCGGATCTTCATGCGGACCTCCCTGGACGCCGCGCTCTGTCGCCGTGCGCTTGGGCGCCCGGCACGACTGTACACGGGCGGACCGGCAGCGCCAACACATCGGGTGACCTGCCGCCCTACGGCTGCCTATCCGATGGATGAGGTCCGCTTGCAGGCTTCAGCATCGGGTGCGACCATGGTCTGCGCCATTTCTGTCGGGGGCTTCCATGCCGGACACACGCGGGGCGCCTTTCCGCGCCGATCACGTCGGCAGCCTGCTGCGGCCGCCGGAACTGATCGCGGCCCGCACCAGGAAGCAAGCGGGCGAGATCTCCGCCGCGGCACTGCGAGAGGTCGAGGATCGCTGCATCCGTGACGCCGTCGCGTTGCAGGAGCGCATCGGGTTGCGGGGCATCACCGACGGCGAGTTTCGACGCACCTATTTCCACATTGACTTTCTCGAGCAGATCGAGGGCATCGTCGTCCGCGGCGGGATGCCGACGAAGTTCCACCGCGGCGACCAGGAGATCGATTTCGCGCCGCCGCGGCTGGAGGTTGCGAGCAAGCTGCGCCGACCGCGGCCGATCGCCGGCGCCGATTTCGAGTTCCTGAAGTCGGTCACGGGACGCGTCCCCAAACTCTGCATCCCCTCCCCGACCATGGCCCATTTTCGCGGCGGCCGCGCCAGCATCGACCGCAAGGCGTATCCGGACATCCAGGAGTTCTTTGACGACCTCGCCCGGGTCTATCGCGAGGAGATTGCCGATCTTGCGGCCCGCGGGTGCACCTACCTGCAGCTCGACGATACCAACCTCGCCTACCTCTGCGATGCCAAGCTGCGGCAGGGCGCGCGCGATCGCGGCGACGACCCGGACGAGCTGCCGCACATCTATGCCCGCCTGATCAACGAGTCGATCCGCGGCCGGCCGCCGGGCATGACCGTCTGCATCCATCTCTGCCGCGGCAACTTCCGCAGCGCCTGGGTGGCGGACGGCGGCTACGATCCTGTTGCCGAGCCGCTGTTCTCCGAGATCGCTGTCGACGGCTATTTCCTGGAATACGACACGCCACGTGCCGGCGACTTCTCGCCGCTACGCTACCTGCCGAAGGGAAAGATGCTCGTCCTCGGTCTGGTCACCACCAAGACGCCCGCACTCGAATCCGCCGGCGACCTCAAGCGCCGGATCGACTCGGCCGCCCGCTACGTGCCGATGGAGCATCTCGCCATCAGCCCTCAGTGCGGCTTCTCCAGCACCGTCCACGGCAACGAGATCAGCGTGGAGGCAGAGACGGCGAAACTGCGCCTGATCGTCGATGTCGCCCGACAGGTGTGGGGCGCCGACGCCGTGTAGACCTCGACGACGACCCGCGCGGCGGTATAGACGTTGACCGGAACGGACGGGTCTATTGGCTTGCTGTCACGGCCACGACCGGTATCAGCGGCGCATCCTCGATGTTGCGGCAATAGACTCCGGCGCAGTTGGCCAGTTCAGCGAGCCGAGAGGACAGATGGCCGAGCAGCGCCGAATCCGCGGTCCCCGCGAGATTGGCGAGTTGATCCGGATCGGCCCGCAGATCATAGAGTTCGCGTTCGCCGTTGGCATACTCGACATAGGTCCAGTCGGCCGTGCGCAAGGCCTGGAAGCTGGCAGGTCCGACCAGCTCGAAGGACTCGCGCTGCCGCCGCTCGATGGCGAGGCTCTGGCGCCATGGCTGCTTGGGATCGTCGAGCAGAGGCAGGAACGAACGGCCGTCGACGAAGCTCGGCGGAATGACCCCTGCGAGAGCGGTAAATGTCGGCGCCAGATCGTTGTTGAGGACAAACGGCGCGAGCCTGACGCCCTTCGGCACGCCCGGACCACGCATGACGAAGGGGACCCGGATGTCCTCTTCGTAGGCCGTCGTCTTGCCGAACCACTGGCGATGCTCGCCCATATGCCAGCCATTGTCGGAGGTATAGATGATGTAAGTGTTGCCGAGCGCGCCGGTCTCCTTGAGTGTCGCCACGATATTCTCGACGAGATCGTCCACCGCCTGCAGCGATCGCAGCCGGGCGCGATACTGGCCCTGGATCCACGCAATCTTTTCCGCATCGAGCCTGGGCAGATCGCGAATGAGCGACGGCTTGTCGCTGACATCGGCCTCGTCGAACGAGCGGGGCCGGGGATAAGGGGTATCGGTGAACAGATGCGCATGGCGCGGCGCCGCCGTCGCCGGCCCATGCGGCGCATAGGGCGCGACATAGAAGAAGAACGGCTTGCCGGCCTTGGCGACGCGCCGGAGCGCCGCGACCGTGTGCCGCGAGATAACGTCGGTCAGATAGTCTTCCGGCCCATGGCCGTAGGAGACATGCCGGCCGTTCTCGTTCAGCACGTAGTCGTAGTAGTCGTGGCCGGCGGCGTACCATTCGTCCCAGCCCGGCGGAATATAGGTCTGCTCCTCCGGCTCATACTCGTTCATATATTTGCCGAAGAGACCGGTATGGTAGCCGGCTGCCTGCAGCCAGGTCGCGACCGTCGATTGATCGTGGCCGAGAATGCGAAACTTGTGCGCGCCCCCGCTCGGCAGGACATTTCCCTGGATGCGGTGGTTGTGCGAGTACTGCCCGCGCAGGATCGTTGCCCGCGACGGGCAACAGAAGGAGTAGGTCACAAAGTAGTTGTCGAAGGATATGCCCTGATCCTCGATGAGGGCCTTCGTCTTCGGCATGTATTTGTGGATCCGGATATCCTCATCGTCCGAGAGGATCAATATGATGTTGGGGCGGTCGTCATCTGCCGCGGCTGTCGCGATCTCTCCCCAAAATCCAACTCCACACGCTACGACGAGGCCGAAATACGCGGCCCGAACCCACGATGCCTGCATCTACTTTGCTGTTTCCTATTCCGAGTGAGCGGACATATCCGCAGAGCCCATCAAACGGTCCGATCACTCGTGCACCGTCCGAACCCCGGCGGAATATCCGACAAACGTGGTTACCACAAGATTAACACAGCGGGACCAAGTTCGCGGCGATATGTCGCACCTAAGACAAAAATACACCATCAGCCGGGAATTATCCGGCATTGCATGTCCCAAACGCGACAGGCTGCTTCGCGTGAAACAATCCGGCGAAAAACGTGATCGCTTTCAGAAGCGGTCAGCCTGGCAGCAGGTTGATACAGGTCTTGAGGAGCGAGTCCGGGTGCGCGGCCGCCCCAACGAACAGTTCGAAGAGCCCGGGCTCGAGCCTCGGGGTCAGATCCTCGCCGAGGAAGGCGAAGGCGTCGGCCGCTACTGTCAGCCGGACGGTGCCGCGCTCACCCGCCGCCAACGCGATCTTTGCCATGCCCCTGAGCTCGAGCAACGGCCGAGAAATGCTGGCCACGACGTCGCGCACGAACAGCAGGACGGTCTCTTCGCCGGCGACCGCCCCTTCGTTGGAGACATCAACCTCGACCGTCAGGCTCTCGCCGTTGCGCAGGTCGGCTCGGCTGGTGCGCAAGTTGTGGAGCGCGAAGCGCGTATAGGACAGACCATGGCCGAACGGGAACAACGGCTCGTTCGGCATGTCCAGATACTTGCTCGAATAGCGAAACTGCGCATTGAACGGTCGTCCCGTCGGCAGCCGGGCATAGAAGACCGGGATCTGGCCGACGTCGATGGGCCACGAGACGGGAAGGCGCCCGGTGGGATTCCATCGGCCGCTCAGCACGTCGGCGACGGCATGCCCGGCTTCGCTGCCGAGATACCAGGTCGCCAGCACCGCCCCCGCCCGCTCGAACAGCCAGGGCACCGTCAGCGGCCGCCCTGAGCCCAACAGCACGATGACGGGCTTGCCGGAATCGAGTACGGCGTCTGCCAGCGCCGCCTGGCGGCCCGGAAGCCCCGGGCGGGCCCGGCAGCCCGCCTCGCCGCTCATCCAGCGGGCCTCGCCGACGCAGAGGATGACGATATCCGCATGGCGGGCGACATCGAAGGCCGCGGGGATCCCGCTCATATCCTCGTCATCGATGCCGACTCCCGGGGCATGCGTGACCTCGCTCTGCGGCCATGCCTTGCGTACTCCCTCCAGGAAGGTGACCATGTCTTCCGTACGTCCCGCTCCCGACCACGGCCCCAGCATCTCTTCGCGGGCATCGGCGAGCGGGCCGATCACGGCCATCCGCCGCGGCGCTCGGACGATCGGCAGCAGATTGTCCCGATTGGTGAGGAGGACAATCGAGCGGCATGCCGCTTCGCGGGCCGTCGCCCGGTGTACGGCGCGCCGATCCGAGTCGATGACCGGCGCGTCCTCCCGGTAGGGATCCTCGAACAGTCCAAGACGCGCCTTGAGCATGAGCACCCGCCTCACGGCCCCGTCGATGTCGTCCATCGTCACCGCGCCACGTTCCAGCGCGACCGGCAGCCCCTGCGTATAAGCGCTGGCCATCATGTCGATATCGACGCCGGCCTTGAGAGCCAGTGCGGCGGCCTCCGCGATATCGGCAGCAACGCCATGCGGGACCAACTCGGCAATCGCGTTGTAGTCGCTGATCATCACGCCGTCGAACCCCCAACCTTCCCGGACGAGATCGCGCAGCACAGCCCTGTTCGCCGTCATTGGCACGCCGGCGAGGTCGGTGAAGGCGGGCATCAAGGCGACGGCGCCGGCGTCCGTCGCCGCCCGGAAGGGCGGCAGGTAGATCTCGTGGAACGAGCGCTCCGACACCTCCACCTGGGCGTAGTCGCGGCCGGCCGTGACCGCGCCGTAAGCGGCAAGATGCTTGGCCGTCGCGGCGACAACGGACGGTGCCGTCAAGTCCTGTCCTTGGAATCCGCGGACCTTCACCTCGGCCAGGCGACAGGTGAGCCAGGTGTCTTCGCCGGCGCTTTCGGAGATCCGCCCCCAGCGCGGGTCACGGGTCACGTCCAGCATCGGCGCGAAGGTGAGCGTCAGGCCTTCGGCGGCCGCTTCCAACGCGGCGATCCGCGCCGTCCGTTCCCAGAGATCGGGGTCGAATGCAGCCGCTTCGCCCAGTGGGATGGGAAAGATCGTCCTGTGGCCATGGACGACGTCGTAACCGAAGATCAAGGGAATGCCGAGACGGGTCTCCTCGACCGCCACGCGCTGGACCTCGCGAGTTAGTTCGGCACCATAGAGATTGAGCATGCTGCCGAGCCGTCCTGCGCGCAGCGCCGCCATGTAGTCGGCCGGCATGCCGGGGCCGGTCACTGCCAGATCGGCGGTCAGCATATTCAATTGGCCGATCTTCTCCTCAAGCGTCATGGCCTCCAGGAGTTGTTCGATGCGGCCCATAGCGGCTTGCTCTAACATGCTTTTCTTCCGAGTCCCGCAACCTTGGCGGGGGCCCGACAAAACTCGCTATTGAAAATCAGCGAATCCTCGATCATGCTACCGTCATGCTCGGATGAGGGGCGACAAGGCTATCGATCTCATCGTGAGCCGGCCGGGACGAGATCGGCCGGTTGGGGACGACGCAAGAGTCTGACGTTTGCGTCCTGGGATCTTCCAGATCGAATACTGGTCGATCAAGCCAGATAATTGTGACTGATACAACGGGGGTGGCCAACGGCAGTGGCTGAGGCATGAACTGCGCCGACCGCAAGCGTGATCGCGGTCACTGACGGGCGCGGGTTAACAAATCATAAATTCTTTACGGTTAACGTGTGGGTGAGGGACTGCTGGCCTTGCGGCGGCTGGAACTCCCGAGAGCCGCAAGCAGTCCAGCTTCCGCTCTAAGGTGGAACGGGATGGCATGCAAGCGCAAAAGGCTGCGATAGCGTCAACCAGGCGAGCGCCGGGCATGGTCGACCGTGGCGTCGCTGCGCAGCTCATGACCTTGCTTCGCGCGCTCGGTCGGTCGCCTCACCGGGTCCGGCTCG
Source organism: Dongiaceae bacterium (assembly GCA_050180895.1). Lineage (GTDB taxonomy): Bacteria > Pseudomonadota > Alphaproteobacteria > Dongiales > Dongiaceae > JBGPEQ01. The sequence continues at coordinate 457,692 of JBFXDS010000003.1, read as the reverse complement.
GTTTTCTTGCCGTCTCGCTGGTCTTGGTTGTCTGCGCCGTCGCCTACGGCCAGATCCGGCTGAATGAATGGAACGGCTCCTTCACTGACACGCTCGAGCAGCGGGCGTTCGCCAATCTGGGCGGTGAAATCCTTGCCTTCCTCGCCATTGTCAGCGGGCTGCTGCTCCTGGTCGTGACGCAGACCTGGCTGCAGGAGACGATCAAGATCAGGTTGCGCGAGTGGCTGACGCACGACCTTCTCGACAATTGGCTGACGCCGAAGCGCCCCTACCTGCTGGCCCATGCCGGCGAGGCCGGCACTCATCCCGACCAGTACATCCAGGCCGACGCCAGGCACCTTGCCGAGTTGTCCGCGTCTCTCGCCTTCGGCCTTCTGCAATCCTCCCTGCTGCTGGTCAGCTTCTCCGGCGTGCTGTGGATCCTGTCCGATCAGGTCGTCTTCAGGCTCGACGACGGCGGCTCCTTCACGATCCCCGGCTACATGGTCTGGTGCGCGCTGCTCTACGCATTCACCGGCTCTTGGCTGGCCTGGCTCGTCGGCCGTCCGCTCATCCGCTTGAACGCCGAACGTTACGCGCGCGAAGCGGACTTGAGATTCGCGGTCGTTCGCATCCACGAGTCCGCGGAGGCGATCGCGTTTCACGGCGGCGAGACCGATGAGCGGCAGACCATGAACGGCACCATCACGACCGTGGTCACGCTCGGACGCCAGCTGGCAAACGGCTTGGCGCGCCTGACCTGGATCACCTCCGGCTATGGATGGCTGGCCCTCGTGGTGCCGGTCCTCGTCGCCCTGCCCGGCTACATGTTCGGCGAGCTGTCGCTCGGCGGCTTGGCGATGGTGGTCGGGGCGTTCAACCAGGTCCAGCAAGCGCTTCGTTGGTTCGTGGACAATGTCTCGAATATCGCCGACTGGCGCGCCACGCTCCTGCGCGTCGTGAGCTTCCGCGCCAACCTTTTGAACCTGAGCACGCCGACGGCGAGTGCGGGCCGCATTGCCGTCGACTATCATCCGGGCGGCAAACTCGCCTTCGCAAATCTCGGCATCCTGTTTCCCGACGGGGCGGCCGCACTTGAAGAGCAGCTGGTCGAAGTTCACCGCGGCGAACGCGTCTTCATCGCGGGCTGCCCCGAGCAGGGCAAGTATCAGCTGCTCAGAGCGATGGCGGGGTTGTGGCCCTCGGGCACCGGCACGATTCTGCAGCCGCCGCCGCAAGACGTGATGTATATGCCGCCGCGACCCTATCTTCCGGCGTCGACACTGCGCGCCGCAGTCACCTATCCGGCCGACCCCGGACGCTTCGAGGATGCTGCGGTCAGTGCCGCGCTCAAGCGCGTCGGTCTCGATCGCCTGATCGTCAGGCTCGGTGACAGGGAGCGGTGGGACAAGGTGCTGACGGCGGACGAAGAACAGCGTCTGGCTCTCGCCCGCCTGCTGCTGCATGCGCCGATGTGGGTCTTCTTCGAAGACACCACCTCCTGCATGAATGAGGAGCATTGCCGCCTCATCAGGTCGATCTTTGGAAGCGAGCTCGCGACTGCATCCGTCATCGGCATCGGCAGCAGCCCCGCTTTGGACGGCTTCTACACGCGCACGCTCAACTTCCGGCGCCTGCACGGCCCGGCTCATCCGGCGGTTCGCCAGCAGCACCGCACCGCGCCGAGATACCGACCCGCCGAAGCGGAGCTGCAGGCCGTCTGAGTCCCTTGACAATCGGCCGCTCCCTCATGCACTGACGGGCCTCGCCCGAAGCACGTGCGGAGCAGGCGATGAACGACCGACCGCGCGACCTCGACGACGACGCGCTGCTCGACCATGTCCAACGGCAGACGTTCCGCTACTTCTGGGAGTTTGCCCACCCGGCGAGCGGCCTGAGCCGCGAGCGAAGCAACAGCGTCTTCGGCTACGGCCAGGAGACGGTGACGTCGGGCGGCTCCGGCTTCGGCGTGATGGCCATCGTGGTCGCCGCCCATCGGGAATGGATCGCCCGGAACGAGGCGGTGGCCCGCCTGCTCAAGATCGCCCGCTTCCTCCAGAAGGCGAGCAGCTATCATGGCGTGTTCCCGCATTTCATGCATGGTGAAACCGGCCGGACGATACCGTTCTCCCGAAAGGACGACGGCGGCGATATCGTCGAGACGTCGTTCCTCATCGCCGGGCTGCTGTGCGCCCGCCAATATTTCTCCGCCGGGAACGCGGCGGAAGGAGAGCTCCGCGATCGCATCAACAGCTTGTGGCGGCAGGTCGAGTGGGACTGGCATACGCGCGACAACGCCACTGTCCTCTTCTGGCATTGGAGCCCGAACAACGGCTGGAGCATGAACCATGAGATCCGCGGCTGGAACGAGTGCCTGATCACCTATGTGCTGGCCGCCGCCTCGCCATGCTATCCCATCTCCGCCGATGTCTATCATCGTGGCTGGGCGCAAGGCCGCGACTTCCGGAACGGGCGCTCTTACTATGATATCGAGTTGCCGCTGGGCCCGGACTACGGCGGGCCGCTGTTCTTCGCGCACTATTCATTCCTCGGGCTCGATCCGCGGGGGCTCAAGGATATCTATGCGGACTATTGGGAACAGAACGTCCGGCACGTCCTGATCAATCGCGAGCACTGCATCCGCAACCCTCGGGCCTACAAAGGCTACGGCGCCCACTGCTGGGGGCTCACCGCCAGCGACAATGACCAGGGATACAGCGCGCACGCGCCGCAGAACGATCTCGGCGTGATCACGCCCACCGCGGCTCTCTCGTCGTTTCCCTACAGCCCGGACCACTGCATGCAGGCGCTGCGGCACTTCTACGATCGCCTAGGGGACCGGATCTGGGGCGAGTTCGGATTCAGAGATTCGTTCTGCGAGAGCCGGAACTGGTACGCCGAGTCGTATCTCGCCATCGATCAGGGGCCGATCGTCGGCATGATCGAAAACCACCGCAGCGGCCTCCTCTGGCAGTTGTTCATGAGCTGCGCGGAAGTGCATGACGGCCTGAGGAAACTCGGCTTCGACAGCCCGCACCTGCGGGAGGGAGTCTGACGTGGCGACGGGCGACCGGCCCTGGTGGCAGTCGGCCGTCATCTATCAGATCTATCCGCGCTCGTTCCAGGACAGCGACGGCGACGGCATCGGCGATCTCCGGGGAATCATCGAGCGCGTCGAGTATCTGGCGTGGCTAGGCATCGATGCCGTGTGGATCTCACCCTTCTACCCCTCGCCCATGGCCGACTTCGGATACGACATCTCGAACTACGTCGATATCGACCCGATATTCGGCACGCTCGCCGATTTCGACCGCTTGGTTGCGGCCCTGCATGCATGCAACATTCGGATCATCCTCGACTTCGTCCCCAACCATACCTCCGATCGGCACCCTTGGTTCCAAGAGGCGCGTCGCTCTCGCAGCGATCCCCAGCGCGACTGGTACATCTGGCGGGACCCGCGCCCGGACGGCGGTCCACCCAACAACTGGATGAGCCTGGCGACCGGCCGCAATGCGTGGGAGTTCGATGCCGCGACGGGCCAATACTACTACCATGCCTTCCTTGCCGAGCAGCCCGATCTCAACTGGCGCAATCCGGACGTGCGCAAGGCGATGCACGATGCGCTCCGCTTCTGGCTGACGCGCGGCGTCGACGGATTCCGCATCGATGTCCTCTGGCACCTGGCGAAGGACCCGCAGTTCCGGGACGACCCGATCAATCCGAACTTCGGCGCCGACGATCCGCCATATCGCCGCCTGATTCCGAAGTACAGCGCCGATCAGTCGGGAATCCTGGATATCGCCGCAGAGATGCGGCGCGTGCTCGAAGAATATCCCGGCGACCGGCCGCTGATCGGCGAACTCTATCTGCCGCTGAACCGCCTCGTTGCGTACTATGGCCCCAATCTGGACGCTGTCCACCTGCCCTTCAACTTCTCGCTTCTGTGGGCCGCATGGACGCGCTCGAAGTGGACGGCCGCCGCCCTCGCGCGCTTGATCAGCGAGTATGACGCCGCCCTGCCGCCGGGGGCCTGGCCGAACTGGGTCCTGGGCAACCACGACCAGCCGCGCGTCGCGACCCGCCTCGGACCGGCGCAGGCCCGCGTCGCCATGGTCCTCCTCCTGACGCTGCGCGGCACGCCGACACTCTACTACGCCGACGAACTCGGTCATGAGAGCATCCGGATCCCGCCTCACCGCGTGCGCGATCCCTTTGGGATCAACATGCCCGGCGGCACCCAAGGACGAGACCCCGTGCGCACCCCCATGCCCTGGGACGGCGCGGCCAACGGCGGCTTCACCACGGGCGAGCCCTGGCTGCCGCTGCCCGAGAACTTTGCCGAACTCTGCGTCGAGGCGCAGAAGAAGGATCGGCGTTCAATGCTCTCCCTGACACGATCCCTCCTTACGCTGCGGCGACGCGAACCGGCTCTTGCCATCGGCGACTGGACGCTATTGCCGATCGAGGGCGAGGCGCTTGCCTATATGCGGCGCTGGCAAGACCGACGCATCGCCGTCCTGCTCAACCTGGACGAGGAGGCGAAAACCATCCGGCTGGGCGGCGGTTTCGACGGCCGCATCGAGATCTCGACCGATCCGAGCCGCGCAGGAGAGCATGTCGCCGGCGAGGTTGCGCTGGGCGCCGACGAGGCGATCATCATCATCCCGGCGGGATCATAGACTTGTCCTCGACCGTAGGACAGCCGGACGCGACAACCCGCATTGCAGATCTTCTCGCGGCGATGACCCTCGAGGAGAAGATCGGCCAGCTCACCATGCTGACCGCAGAAATCGTCGCGACGGGACCGCGCGTGTCCGCGGACTACATGACGGCCATCCGCGCCGGACGGCTCGGCAACCTTTCCAATCTCCGCGGAGTCGAGCGGACGCGCGAGGTGCAGCGGGTGGCGATAGAGGAGGCGCGCCTGGGAATTCCACTGCTGTTCGCCGCAGATGTGATCCACGGCCATCAGACGATCTTTCCCATCCCGCTGGGCGAAGCGGCCGCCTTCGACCCCGGCCTGTGGGAGCGCACGGCGCGCGCGGCCGCGGACGAGGCCACCGCCGACGGGCTGATCCTCGCCTTCGCGCCGATGCTCGACGTGGCGCGGGATCCTCGCTGGGGCCGTATCGCCGAAAGCCCCGGCGAAGACCCGTACCTGGCCTCGCGATTCGCCGAGGCCAAGGTCCGGGGATTTCAGGGCAGCGATCTGACGGCCGCACACAGCCTCGCCGCGACGGCAAAGCATCTCGCCGGCTACGGCGCGGTGACGGCCGGCCGGGAGTATGCATCGATCGACATGTCGGAGCTGACCCTGCACGAGGTCTACCTGCCGCCCTTTCAAGCCGCCGCCTCGGCGGGTGCCGCAGCGATCATGGCCGCCTTCGTCGATCTCGCGGGCGTACCCATGAGCGCCAACGCGGCGATCCTGCGGCATCTGGTGCGCGACCAGTGGGGCTTCGCCGGCGTCATCGTCAGCGACTACGCCGCCGTCGCCGAGCTTGTGCCCCACGGCGTCGCCGAAGACCTCGCCGATGCCGCCGCGCTGGCGCTGCGGGCCGGAATCGACATCGACCTGAACGGCGAAGCCTACAGCCGCGGCTTGCCGATCGCCTTGCAGCGCGGCAGCGTGGCCATGGCCGAGATCGATGCCGCCGTCCATCGCGTTCTCGATCTCAAATCGCGGCTCGGCCTGTTCGACGATCCCTATCGGCGCGGCCGACACTTCGCCGATCGCGGGACGTACCGAGCGCTGGCGCGCGATGCCGCCCGGCGCTCCATCGTCCTGCTGACGAACCGAGGGAATCTGCTGCCGCTGCGCCCCGGTCTCCGCCGCCTGGCGTTGATCGGCCCGCTGGCCGACACGAAGCGAGAAATGCTCGGCCCCGCGGCGGCCAACGGCTTCGCGGAAGACGCCGTCGCCTTCCTGGACGGCTTGCGCAGGGCACTGCCGGGCTGCGACGTGACCTGCGCGCAGGGCGTCGCGATCGACGGCGACGACACGAGCGATCTGGCGGCCGCCCTCGACTTAGCCCGTACTGCCGAACTGGTCGTCCTCTGTCTCGGCGAGTCGCCGGCGATGAGCGGCGAAGCCGCGAGCCGCGTGCGCCTCGGTCTGCCCGGCCAGCAGCGTCACTTGGCGCAGTCCGTGCTGGAACTCGGCAAGCCCGTCGTCGTCCTGCTGTCGTCGGGGCGTCCGCTCACGGTCCCCTGGCTCTTCGAGCGGGCCGATGCCGTTCTTGCCGCTTGGTTCCTGGGCAGCGAGGCCGGGCATGCCGTGGGCGACGTCCTCACCGGGCGATCGAATCCCGCGGGCCGGCTACCCATCTCCTGGCCTGTCGATGTCGGACAGGTGCCGATCTGCTACGCTCAGCGGCCCACGGGCCGACCGGCCAACGCGATGCTTTCCTACACCAGCAAATACATAGATCTTCCTGTCGAACCGCTCTTCCCGTTCGGGCACGGTCTATCCTACACGCGTTTCGTCTTCGGCGATTTGCGCGTTCATCCCGCAGAGCTGCGGCCGGGCGAACAACTGACGATCGAGGTCGAGGTGACGAATGCCGGTGATGTCGAGGGAGAGGAAACCGTCCTGCTGTTCCTGCGCGATCCCGTCGCGAGCACTACCCGGCCTCTGCTCGAGCTCAAAGGATTCGCCAAAGTCACGATTCGTCCTGGAAGACGGGAGACCGTCCGCTTCGCGCTTGCAACCGATGCACTCGCGTTCCTCGGCCCCGATCTCGTCCCACGACTGGAGCCCGGAGTCTTCGAAATTTTTGTCGGTCCAAGTGCAGCCAGAGACGTTCTGCTGAAGGCGACCGTCCGTCTCGGCGACACTGCGTCCGGCTACCGAACCGACGTTCCTGCCTCGAAGCTCTGACCCCGATCTGCCAGGAGACTCAGAAGACCGGCAGGCTGGAGAGACGGATGCCGGAACTCCTGGTGAAGCTCCCGAAGACGATCTCTGATGACGCCGAGACCGATGGTGCCGGCATAGTACATCGGTCCACCGCGCCAGGCCGGCCAGCCATATCCATGGATCCACACGACATCGATGTCCCCGGACCGAAGCGCGACTCCCTCCTCGAGGATGCGCGCGCCTTCGTTGATCAATGGATAGAGCAGGCGCTCGATGATCTCGCCAGGCGTGAATGTGCGCTGTGCGAATCCGTGGCGGCGCGCGACCTCCACGATGAGAGCTTCCGCCTCCTGGTCGCGCAGGGGAGTCCGCTCACCCGCCTCGTAGCGATAGTACCCTCTTCCGACCTTCTGCCCGAGGCGCCCCATCTCATAGAGCCTGTCAGCGATTTCCAGCGGCGTGCCACGTGCCTGCCGAACCCGCCACCCCACGTCGAGACCGGCAAGATCAGCCGCCGCGAAAGGGCCCATCGGAAAGCCGAAGTCGGTCATGGCGCGATCGATCTCATGCGGCAGTGCTCCAGATGCCAACAGCCGTTCCGCTTCCCGCGTCCGTTGTGCCAGCATGCGGTTGCCGACGAAGCCGTCGCAGACGCCGACGACCACGGGAACCTTCCCGAGCCGCCGTGCCAGCCGCAGCGTGGAGGCCAGTACCTGCGGTGACGTCTTGTCTGCCCGGACGATCTCGACCAGGCGCATGACATGCGCCGGACTGAAGAAGTGCAGCCCCAGCACCCGTTCCGGGCGAGCGGTCGCGCACGCCATCGCGTTGACGTCGAGCGTGGAGGTATTCGACGCAAGGATCGTGCCACGCGGAACCTCGCGGTCGAGCTCGGCGAAGAGCCGTAGCTTCAAGGCCAGATCCTCGATCACGGCCTCGATCACGATGTCCGCGCCCGCCACGGTTTCTGCAACACCAGCGGTCAATTCGACGAGCCGCAGGCGCGCCGCCCTCTCGTCGGGGGAGATTCGCCCGCGCGCGACGGCGTCGTCGTAGGTCGTTTCGATTGTCGCCTTTGCGCGTTGCAAGGCCGCATCCGAGGCATCCGTCAGGCGGACGGAGATGCCCGCATTGGCGAGACACATGGTGATCCCCGTGCCCATCGTGCCGCTGCCGAGAACGGCCGCCCGGGCCACCGGCCGGCCGGCCTCCGTCCCGATGTCGGGAACGACGGCCGCCTCCCTCTCGGCGAAGAACACATGGCGCAATGCCGCAGATTGTTCATCTGCTTCGAGTTCGACGAAGATCTCCCGTTCTCGTCGCAGGCCTTCGCTCAGAGTCAGTCGCGTGGTCAACTCGACCGCGTCGATGCAGCGGGACGGTGATTTCTGCCCGCGCGTACGGCGTGCCTCCGCTTGGCGCAGCTTCGAAAAATAGTCTGGCGATGGAACAAGAAGAGGCTCGCTCCCGTAGGTGCGGGCAATGGGCGAACCCGGACTGGCAAGAAGCCGGCGCGCGAGACGAAGCGCTGATTCCTCCAGATTGTCCTTCACGACTTCGTCGACGAGGCCGACCTCCAGCGCTTCCGATGCCGAAAGGCTCCGGCCCGAAACAATGACGTCCACCGCCTTCTCGATACCGATCAGCCGCGGCAATCTCTGTGTGCCGCCGGCGCCCGGAATGAGGCCGAGCTTCACTTCCGGCAGGCCGAACCTTGCGTCACGGGTCGCGATGCGCCGGTGACTGGCGAGCGCAATCTCAAGTCCGCCGCCGAGGGCATTGCCGTGGATCGCCGCAACCACCGGCGTGCGCATTGCGTCGATTTGGTGCGCAAGCTCGAAGATCCGCGGCGGCAGGCGTGGCCTGCCGAGTTCACATATGTCGGCCCCCACAAAGAAGCCACTGCCAGCGCAGATCAGGATGACAACCCGCACGACGGGATCGATCTCCGCCTCGGAGAGCTGTCGCGCCAGTTCCTCTCTCACGGCCTGGCCGAGCGCATTGACCGGCGGGTTATCCGTTATGACCAACCGGATGTCGGCAACATCGCGGCGCGACACCGCAGGCGCTCGTCGGGTCGAAATAGAGAATGTCACTAAGCAATTCCTCAGTGGCGGCCCATATCGGCAGCAGACCTGTGCTCCGCAGCGCTACGGCATTCGTCGCCTCGCACATCGATGTTTGTCAAGTTTGTGCAAATTTTCGCGCCGTGCCGTCGGAAGGCAAGCGCAACCGGTCACCCGTCGGTCCACATGGCGGGCTGGGGAACGGCGCCAGCCCATCGTGAGTGGACTGGCGATGAGATTACGAAAGGCAGAAGGCCGTGACGATACGGTTGAACTCCAGCGGGTGCTCTCGATAGGGATAATGTCCCGCTTGGTTGAAGACATAGAGGTCCGAGACCGGGGTCTTCGCGCAGATGCGGTCGTAGAGGCGCAATCCGACCTCCCGCAGCGGCGCGAGATTGTCGTTGAAGCTCCAGATTAAAAGCGTGCGGCAGGGCATGCCCCGCTCGTCGACGCGGCGCAGCGCCTCGGCCCGGGCGAGATTCAGGTTCGGTTTGAAAAGCTTGTTCGCCAGCCCGTCGCGCATTTTCGCTTCCGCCTCCCGAAAGGACGGCAGGTTCACCATCTCGAGATATCTGTCGATGTATTCAGCCGTGATATGCGTATGAGAGAACGAGTCGGATTCCGGCTCCACCCGCAGTTCGTCCCTAGTCCAGGGTCCGACATGCGAGCCGACGCCAATGCTTTCCAGCACCGCGCCGCATGCGAATCTCGGATCGTCGGACTCCGGCGCCAACGTTGCGCTGTTGACGATGACGGCCGACTTGGCGAACCCCGGCCGCTCCAGGGCGACCTGAGCTGCGACCAGGCCGCCACGCGAGTGGCCCAGCAGATGAGCCTGCTCGAGGCCGACGACGTTCAGCCATTGCAGGACATGCCGCAGGGTGAAGTCCTGCGTGTAGTCGTCATCCCGCGTCGGGCTGCCGGTGTATCCCTGTCCGACCCTGTCGAGCGCGAGAACACGGAAGTGTCGTGCGAGTCCCTTGAGATTGAGGCTCCAGGTGTCGAGCGAGTCCACAAAACCGAAATGACCGCCATGGATGAGGACCAGCGGCTCGCCCTCGCCGTCCTCGTAATATCTGGTGCGTATGCCCCCGACATCGACGAAGCGCAGCTTGCTTCGATCCAGAGCATCCTCCATCCGCCCCTCCTCCGGCCTCATACCACTCTGCTCCGCCGGATGCAGCCCGGAGCTCCGTTCAAGGGGCGGTCTCCTGTGCCGTGGCGCCGACCTTCCACCGCAGCAGGTACCGTTCCACCCGATACACGACGACATCGACGAGAAACACCACGACGGCAAGGAGCGTGAGGCCGGCGAAGACGCTCGTGGTGTTGAAGGTGCCCTCCGCCTGCGCGATCCGGTATCCAATCCCGCGCGATGCCCCGAGATACTCGCCGACGACGGCGCCGATGATCGCGAAACCGACGCTGACATGCAGACTGGCGAAGATCCATGTCAGCGCGCTCGGCAGGAAGACGTGGCGGAACAGGTCTCGCTCGGAGGCGCCGAGCATCCGCGTGTTGTCCACCAGGACGCGGTCGACGTCCCGCACGCCCTGATAGGTGTTGAAGAAGACGATGAAGAACACGAGGCTCACGCCGAGAGCCACCTTCGACCAGATGCCGATGCCGAACCAGAGCAGGAAGAGCGGCGCGAATATCAGGCGCGGCATCGAGTTGACGATCTTGATGTAGGGGTCGAGAATCTCCGCCAGCAGATGGAGTCTGGCGAACACGAATCCCAGGACGAGGCCGAGCGCCCCGCCGATAACGAGCGCCAGGAAGGCCTCGATCAGCGTCACCTCGAGATCCTCGTAGACCTCGCTCTGGCCGAACCACTCGACAAGCCGCGCCGCAATCCGCGAGGGTTGCGACACGAAAAACGGATCCAGGATGCCGAAGCGCGCCCCGAGTTCCCAAAGACCGACGGTGACGACGGCGACGAGGATCTGAGCGACGCGGACGACGGCCCGATGTCGGCGGGCGCTCTTCCGTCGCCGTTGCAGAGGGTTCACACGGGCATCCTTTGCGCTCTTGGCGGGCAAGGCGTCAGCCGGACGCACGTGAGAAGCGCTTTTCATAGGTGATCATCACTTCCTTCCTGAGATCCGACCAGATGGTCTTGTGCCTTTCGCTGAACGCCGCCGTCGAGCGGATATCGAGCAGATTGCGGGGCCGCGGAATCTCGATCGGATACTGACCGACGATGCGGCTGGCGGGACCGGCCGAGAGCAGCAGCACTTCATCGGAGAGCGCGACCGCCTCGTCGAGATCGTGCGTCACGAACAGCACGGTGGTGCCCGATCCGCTCCACAGATCCAGCAGCTCGTTCTCCATCAGCTGACGGGTCTGCACATCCAGTGCCGCAAACGGCTCGTCCATGAGCAGGATATCCGGCTCGACGATCCAGACTTGGGCGAGCGAGGCGCGCTTGCGCATGCCGCCCGACAGCTGGGACGGGTAGGCGTCCTCAAATCCCACCAAACCCACGCGGGCAATCCATTCCCGGGCGCGTTCCGTCCGTTCCTGCCGACCGACCCCCCGGCACATCAGGCCAAGAGCGACATTGTCCAATACCGTCTTCCATGGCAGAAGCGAATCGCGCTGAAACATGTAGCTGGCGCGAGTATTGAGGCCGCGCAGCGGCGCGGCGCCGATCTGAACGTTGCCGGAAGCCGGCCGAAGCAGCCCGGCGATGGCATTGAGGATCGTTGTCTTGCCGCATCCGGTTGGGCCGATGATCGTCAAGAAGCTGCCGGTCTTGACGGACATGTTTATGTCCCTCACCGCGACATAGTCGCGATCCGGCAGGGCGAAGCTTATCGTCACGCCATCCAGCGCGATCAGCGGCTTCTCGATGTCGCCGCGGTCCTGGCTGCGCGCTTTGGCCTTCTGTGTCAACATTCGCTGCACTCATGTCCATCGAAGATTCTTGCGGCTCTTCGCGGCGCAGAGTCGTAATAGTCGTCAACCAGTAAGACCATCGGAGAGTCGCCTGTAGAGATTACGCTGGCAACCATGACCAGCCGTGCGGGGGTGCAGCAACAGCCGGATCAACACGAGAGCGGGTTTTGGCTCTGCTCAATGGCAATCCGAGAGCCCGCACCCGGCTGACCCGGCTGCATTCGGGGGAAGACTTTTCTAGGGGATATAGTCGTTCGTAAACGTCTTCGCCAAGTCGACGGGCGCATCGGCAGCCAGGACGGGTGTCAACATCTCCAGGATCGACTCGGCGCCGTGCTCATCGATCCGCACGCTTTGGGCGACCCCGACCTTGTTCTGCTCGAGCGCTTCGAGATAGACGTCGGGCTCGCCGCCCGCGAAATCCTCCGGGAGATTTGCGAGCATCTCCTGGGCGGAATGGGCCCTGATCCAGTCGAGCGACTTCGACAAGGCCCGCGCCAGCTTCCGCGCCGTCTCCGGATGGGCCGCCAGCCACTCGGGCGTCGTGTAGAACGAGGCGGTGGGTACGGACGGCACGCCGAACTGCTTCTGCACCTCTTCGGGCTTGCGAAGGTCGATGAGGATCTGCAGTTCTGCGGGCTTCACGCGCATCTTCAGCTGGGATACCGCGGGATCCAGCATCACCGCCGCATCGACTTTACCATACTCCATCGCGGCCACGGCCGTCGTTCCCAGGCCGATGCTGACAACCGGCACCTCGGATGCAGGAATGCCCGCGCGCCCCAGGAGATATTTCAGAAGAATGTCGGAACCGCCGCCGGGCGCGCTGACGCCGACATTCGCCCCTCGGAGGTCCTCGATCGAACGGATCGTCCGCGTGGCCTTCGGAGAGATCGCAAGGACGAGCCCCGGCGTCTGGGTCATCTGCGCGAAGGCTACCGCATGCTTGCCTTGGGCCGCCAACTGGATGGTGTGGTTGTAGTTTCCCGTGAGAACATCGACGCTGCCGTTCACCAACGCGGCGGCGGCGGCGGAGCCGCCGTTGAACTGCTCGAGCGTGAAATCGATCCCTTCTTCCTTGAAGAACCCCAGGCGATCGGCGAGAACCGTCGGCAGGTAGACGATGCTCGTGATCGGAGCGCTCGTCCCCATGACGACTTTGACATTGCCCGCTTCCTGCGCGTCGGCCTCGCCGCCCGACATTGCCAGCACGACGCCGGCGAAAAAGGTGGCGAACAGCAAGCTCCGCCGATTGCAACGGATGGTCGGTCTCATAGTACTCCTCCCTTGAGTGTCAGTTGATCGTTCCGGTCACTTGCCCAGCAGGGCTGTGAACTCTTGCGTGTTCTTGATCTCCTCGAGCGTCCACACAGCATGAATGATCTCATCGGCGCGGGCCCTCGACAGCACGCCCTCCGACAACATCCTGAACTTGCTTTCGATGACGCCGTCCGGCATCGGGTTCTGCGGGTGCCCCAGAGGATACTTGACTACCTCTCGGAACACTTGGCCGTCCTTGCGCTTGATGGTGACGGCGCCGGGAAGCGTGGCCGGGAAGAGGCCCTGCACCTCGGGATCGCGCACGAGCGAGGTGCGGTCCATGAGGCCGCGGATGTCCGACGAGGTGATCCGCTCGTCCGTGAACTGCTTCGGGCCGACCACGCCGTCGAGGAGCGCCGCGGCGATGCAATAGGGATAGCTGTGATCGGCGGTCTCCCGCGTGTCGGGGTAGAGCTTACCGTCGTCCCAGTCGGGCTTGTCGAACGCGTAGTCGTACATCCCGATCTCGATATGCTCGATCTCCTCCGGCTTCAGCTTGTGCTTATCGCGGATCGTGAGTGCGGCCTGCACCGGCGCCTGGGTCATCGATTCCACGGCATGCATCTTGAGCTGCGTCCTCGTCACCGAGAACGTCTTGATCGGCGCGACGAGGGCCTTGAGATCGCAGGACCCACCCACGACCTTGATGTGGCCGAAGTCGCCCTCGAACACCAGCTCGCTGCCGGTCATGCCCTGTTCGGCCAGCTGCGCGGCCATCAGGCCATCGGATGCCGCCTTCGCTTCAGCGAACGCCTTCTGGCTCGGGATCTTGCCGCGCCGTAGCTCTGCCAGCGTATTCCCCTGGATTCCCGCGATTGCCATGCCGTGCGCGATCTTGTCGACGGGCAGGCGCATCAGGTACCCGCAGGCGGCGGCCGCAGCATAGGGAATGTTGGTCACGTGGTCCCAGCCGCGCAGCCAGATCGTCGGCTCGCCGACGAAATCGCACAGGCGCATATGGACCTCGTAGGCCAGGGCCACGGCGGAGATGAGCTCCTTGCCGCTCGCCCCCACCATCTCGGCCATGGCGACGGCCGGAGCGATATCGCCGCTCGCGTGGCAGGGGTCGCGCCCGAAATAAACGTCGTTGAAATCCAGGTATCTGAGCGCGGTCCCGTTGGCGAGCGTGGCCATGATCCCCGTCGTCCGGCCGCCGCCCCAGACTGTTGCCTGGGACTTGCCGTGCGTCTCCGGCACGAGCGACCTGACCGCCTTGCTCGGCTTGCTGTCCAGCCCTCCCATTGCACAAGCAAGGGTATCGAGGATCCGCCGCTTCGTTTCCTTCACGACGTCGGCGGGCAGCATCTTGTAGTCGACTTCCCGCGAAAGACCGGCCAGCTGTTCAACGACTGTGGGCATACTGAAGTGCTTCCTTGTCCCTGCTGCACAAGCTACAGAACTGCCAGATTGAATGTCGTTCTGTCTGACAGAACGACAGTTCTTTTTTTAACGTGCACGACATGAGTGTGGTTGTCAAGCGCCATTGAACTTCGATTGTTCGCTTTCGGATTCGCTCGCTGTGCGGCACGTAGATGCTTGACACTGCTTCAAGCGTGGCTCAAAGTAAAAAAGAACTGTCGTTCTGTTAGACAGAACGAAGTTATTTCGCGCCGACGACCACGGAGAAACAGGCATGAGCGAGCGTCAGACCAGGCGGCTACGTCAGTTGCTCGCCCGCCCCGGCTGCGTCATGGCTCCTGGCGCCGCCGATGCATTCGTGGCGCGGCTGATAGCGCGGGAGGGATTCGAGGCCGTGTACATGACGGGATTCGGGACCAGCCTCACACGCCTCGGAATGCCCGACATCGGTCTCCTCACCGCCAGCGAGATGATCGACAACGCCGGCCGCATTGCCGATGCGTCGGGCCTGCCCGTGGTCGCCGACGCAGATACGGGTTACGGAAATGCGATCAATGTCCGCAGAACGGTGAGGGATTTCGAGAAAGCGGGCGTCGCCGCTATTCATCTTGAAGACCAAGTCTCGCCGAAGCGGTGCGGACATCTGGCAGGCAAGCGCGTTATCCCAACCACGGAAATGATCGGAAAGATCAAGGCCGCCTGCGATGCGCGCCAGGATCAGGACCTGGTTTTGATCATCCGCACCGACGCGATCGCCGTGGAGGGAATCGACTCCGCCCTTGAGCGGGGCGAGCGATATCGAGAAGCGGGCGCCGACATGCTCTTCATCGAAGCGCCGGTCGGACGCGCTCAGTGCGAACGAATCGCTGCGCATTTCAGAGGATTCCCGCTTCTCTACAACATGGCCTCCAGCGGCAAGACCCCGGACATCCCGGCTGACGAGCTCGGCCGCATGGGTTTCAAACTAGCAAACTTTGCATTGTACGGAATCCTTGCAGCGATTCCCGCGGTTCAGCACATGCTCTCGGAGCTCAAACGCACCGGCACCATCGCCCATCTTCGCAGCCAGATGGCCACGTTCAAGGAGATGACGGATATCGTCGGGTTACCCGAGATCGAGCAGATGGAGCGTCGATATGGCACGCCCGAGGATCAACTCACGACAATCTGATTTAGCCCGGATAGTGAAGTACATGAGCTATTGTCGGTATGTCCGCAAGACAAGTCACCCCAGCTTGCAGCAATCTCTGCCACACCAATTCTGCAGGCATTGCGCCATACTGAGTCTCTGTTCGTAATGAGAAGCTTGCCGTGAAGGCCCGCACTCTATTCGACAAGATCTGGCGACGTCACGCCATCGTTTCGCGTGGAGCGGATGAAGTACTGCTCTACATCGATGTCAATTTTGTCGCTGAAGGATCATTTCATGCCTTCGGTGCTCTGGCAAAGGAGGGGCGAAGGGTGCGCAGGCCGCGACAGACTTTCGGCTCACCTGATCACTATGTCCCAACAATCAACCGCAATTCCGGTATCGGCGGCATTGCCGACGGCGAAGCACGAGGGCTTGTCGACTATCTGGCGCGCAACGCAAGAGAACATGGATTCGAGCATTTCGGGATCGACGATGCACGCCAGGGAATCCTTCATGTCGTAGGGCCGGAGCTCGGCATCAGCCAGCCCGGCATGGTGATCACCTGCGGCGATTCTCACACCTCGACCCATGGCGCGATGGGGGCGTTTGCATTCGGCGTCGGCGCATCTCAGCTGAAGCAGGCCTTGGCGACACAATGCCTATGGCAGCGGCTGCCGAAGAATATGCGCATCACGATCGACGGTCGGCTCGGTCCCTATGTGACGGCCAAGGATGTGATCCTGGCGATCATTGCGAAAATCGGAATCGCCGGCGCCACCGGCCATGTCATCGAGTATGCAGGAACGACGCTGCGCGGCATGAGCATGGAACAGCGCATGACCATCTGCAACATGTCGATCGAAGCCGGCGCGCGCGCGGGTATGGTTGCCCCCGACGACGTAACGTTCCAGTACCTGGCGGGGCGGCCGTATGCGCCGACGGACGTTCAATGGGACAAGGCCGTTGCTTTCTGGAGAGAGCTCCCGACCGATGCGGAGGCCTGCTTCGACCGGGAGGTCGGGATCCCGGCGGCTGAGCTTGCGCCGATGGTCACGTGGGGCCTGACCCCTGAACAGGCGATCCCGGTTACCGGCGTCGTCCCCGACCCGGCTGCGGCATCCGATGCAGACCGGCGTGCCCAGATGGAGCATGCGCTGCGCTACATGGAGCTCGTCCCGGGTATGCCGATCCATCAGGTCAAGGTGGATCGCGTCTTCATCGGGAGCTGCACCAACGGGAGGATCGAGGATCTGCGGTCCGCGGCGGCCGTTCTCGACGGCCGGACCGCGGTGGTTCCCGCCTGGGTTTCGCCGGGTTCGACCGCGGTGAAGCGCCAGGCGGAGGCCGAGGGTCTGGATCGCATCTTCCGGGCGGCCGGCTTCGAATGGCGCGCGTCCGGTTGCTCCAGCTGCGTCGCGATGAACGGCGACAGCGTGCCCGCCGGCCAGCGCTGCGCCTCCACGTCCAACCGCAATTTC
Source organism: Dongiaceae bacterium (assembly GCA_050180895.1). Classification (GTDB taxonomy): domain Bacteria; phylum Pseudomonadota; class Alphaproteobacteria; order Dongiales; family Dongiaceae; genus JBGPEQ01. Next base: position 440,595 of record JBFXDS010000003.1, on the reverse strand, counting down.
GAAGGGCGACAGGGAAAGGGCTCGCGCACCCACTTGATGAGCCCTGCGATGGCGGCGGCGGCGGCGGTTACCGGCAGGTTGGCCGATGTTCGCACGCTCATGCAATAGGCGATTGCCAGTATCCCATGATTCCGTTCAACCGGCTTGAAGCACTGGCAGCGCCCATCGACATGAACAACGTCGATACGGACCGACTTGTGCCGGCTCGCTTCTTACGAAAAGCAAGAGGCGACGGACTGCAGCAATATCTGTTTCACGATATGCGGTTTGCCGCCGACGGCAGCGAGCGCCAGGACTTCATCCTCAACCAGGCGCCGTACCGCGAGGCGCGCATCCTCGTTACCGGTTCGAACTTCGGCTGCGGTTCCGCCCGTGAAGCGGCGGTCTACGTGCTGGTCGACTACGGGATCCGCGCCATCATCTCACCCAGCTTCGGCGACATTTTTCACGGCAACATGCTGCAAAATGGGATGCTGCCGGTCGAATTGCCCAGCACCGCATGCGAGACGTTGCGCCGGCAACTGCATGAGCGGCCGGGCGCTCACATAGATATCAGCCTGGAATTCCAAATCGTTGTCGGTCCGGACGGGGCACAGTATTCCTTTCCTATCGAGGCGACCATCAAGGAACGTCTTCTCAAGGGGCTCGACGATGTCGCGCTGATCCTGCAGTACCTCCCGGACATCGAAGCGTTCGAAAGCCGCTACCGGGCGGAGATGCCGTGGCAACGCTAGCAGCTCACCCGATCGAGAGCGACGGACGATATGAACCTGCCTAAGAGGACTCGCCAGCAGCCGCTGCTGATCGACGGCGAGTGGATCGACAACACGGGCCACGCCATCGTATCCGTCAATCCGGCGAACGGAGAGGTCAACTACGAGGTGAGCGCGGCCTCAGCCCGCGAGGTCGCTGCGGCTGTCGAGTCCGCCACCCGGGCTGCGCACGCTCCCGCATGGCGGCACATGCTGCCGCACATACGCGCGGGACTTCTTTCAAAACTGGCCGACATAATCGCGTCGCGCGCGGAAGATTTCTGGCGCGCGCAGATGCGCGAAAACGGCAAGATTGCTGGCGAGTGCCGCGCGCAGGCGGCTTCGGCTGTGGCGACATTTCGCTACTATGCGGCCGTCTGCGAGACGTGCGGCTCGGATATCACGCCGGCGCGCGGCTCCTACATCTCCATGACCGCCTATGAACCGTATGGTGTCGTTGCGGCAATCACGCCCTGGAATTCGCCGCTCACCATGGAAGCCCAGAAAGTCGCCCCCGCTCTCGCCGCCGGAAATGCGGTCTTGCTCAAGCCATCGGAGATCACGCCGTCGGCCGCGCTGGAACTGGGGCGCGCCGCGCTGGACGCCGGCATTCCGCCGGGCATTTTGAACGTTCTGCCCGGACTCGGCGCGGTCACCGGCGACGCGCTCGTCCGTCACCCCGGCGTGAAGATGGTAACCTTCACCGGCGGGACCGACAGCGGCCGACGCATCGCTCAGATCGCCGCCGAGAAGCTCATGCCGGTGTGCCTCGAACTCGGCGGCAAGTCGCCTCACATCTTGTTCGCCGACGCGAACATCGACGTCGCCATCCGGGCGGTCATAGGCGGAATCTTCGAAGGCAGTGGCCAATCCTGCGTCGCCGGGTCGCGGCTGTTTGTCGAGCATAGCGTCTACGACCGAGTTCTTTCGACACTGGTGGAGCGCGCCGGCGCCATTCGCGTCGATGTCCCCGATGCGCCCGACGCCGACATGGGCCCCATCTCTTCGTTCGGTCACCGCGATCGCATCGAGCGCCTTGTGGCCGCGGCCAAGTCCGAGGGGGCATGCATTGTTCTCGGCGGAGGACGGCCGAGTGATTCACGCCTGGAGGCGGGCGCATTTTATCTTCCAACGATTCTGACAAATCTCGAGAACTCCGCGTCGATCTGCCAGCAGGAGATCTTTGGCCCCGTGCTGTGTGTCTTGCCCTTCAAGAACGAGGACGATTTGGTGCAACAGGCCAACGATTCCGTCTACGGCCTTGCGGCCGGCTTGTGGACCTCCGACTATCAGCGGGCCTGGCGCGTGGCGCGCAGCCTGGATGTCGGCACGATCTGGCTCAATACGTATAAACAGTTGTCGATATCGACTCCCTTTGGCGGCTTCAAGGAAAGCGGCATCGGCCGCGAGAAGGGCCTCGGCGGCTTCCGCTTGTACCAGCAGGCGAAGGGCTTGTACTGGGGTCTCGATAGTCCGCTCCGTCCGACGGCCTGAAGCACCGGAGGAAGTCGTGAAAATCCTGACCATTGGATTCATCGGACTCGGGGTGATGGGCGAACCGATTTGCCGGAATCTGACAAGGAAGAGCAACCATCGTATCCGAGTCTACGACCTCGATCCGGCCCCTGTTCAGCGCTTGGTACAGGACGGGGCAAAGGCCAGCGAGAGTGCCGGTGCCGCGATCCGCGGCAGTGACATCGTATTCGTCTCGCTGCCGTCCGGGCAGACGCTCGTCGAACTCGCATATGCACCGGGCGGAATCCTCGATCATGTCCATGACGGGCAGATTTTCGTCGACCTGGGCACGTCAGGAGTAAAAGTGACGCGCGAGCTGGCCGCCGCCTTTTCAGCTCGCGGCGTGCGCTATCTCGACGCTCCCGTCGCGCGTACACGGCAGGCAGCGGAAGCCGGCACGTTGTCGGTGATGGTCGGCGGAGCTCCGGATACGTTCGAGGAAGTCAAGCCTCTCCTCGCGCTTGTCGCCAGTGATATCACCCACTGCGGCACGGTCGGCAGCGGACAAATCGCCAAGATACTCAACAACATGGTTCTGTTTCAAACCGTGGCGGCATTAGCCGAGGCCTACGCCATCGCGAGCCATTCCGGATTCGACGCCGGATTGATCTTTGATACGATGACCAAGGGCTCCGGAGACAGCTTCGCGCTGAGAAATCATGGTGCAAAGGCAATTGTCCCCCAAGAATTCCCGCTGAGAGCCTTTTCGGTAGAGTATGCAAAGAAAGACCTCTCCTACGCGCTCGAACTGGCGGCCGAAGCCGGCGTGGATGCTGCCGGGGCCCGTCGAGTCGATCGTTTGTTCGATCAGGCCATCGGCGACGGCCTGGGAGCACAGTATTTCCCCGTAATAAGCATGATAGTGGGCGCAGGCGTCGCAGGAACTCCGGATTCGCATGCCGAAACGATCAACGATCCGAAGAGGTGAAGGAGGCGTTGCCGCAGTCGACCGAGCGTTTGCCATCGTATTGGCGCTCGAGACAGCAGCAACGTCGCTCACGCTCGCCGATCTTTCTCGCGAAACGGGACTCTACAAAAGTACGGTCCTGCGACTTTTAGCATCGCTTGAGCGGCACTCCATGGTGATGCGGAACAACCAGCAACGCTATGGTCTTGGCCCTCTTGCGTTCAGACTTGGCCGCGCCTACGAGAATACATACCAGCTTCGGGCACTTGTTCTTCCGGTCCTCGAGGGTTTGGTCGAGCGGGGTACAGAAAGCGCTTCGTTCCATGTGCGCCAGGATCTGCGGACGCGGGTGTGTCTGTTTCGCATCGATTCTCGGCACTCGACGCTTGACAGTGTTCGGGCGGGCGACCTGTTGCCGATCGATCGCGGCGCTCCCGGAAAGATACTGCGTGCATTCGAACATCCTGATGTCCTGAAAAAGAAGCACCTTCCTGAGGCAATCGCCGTCTCATATGGGGAGCGGGACGCTGCGTGCGCTGCAATCGCATGTCCTGTCTTCGGCCCGGAGCAGGCGCTCTACGGCGCAATCTCGCTTTCCGGACCGCGCGAACGATTCGCGCCGGAGGACGTGCGTCGAATGTCAAAGCCGTTGCTCGTCGCCGGCGAGGCCGTGACCCAGTCGCTGGGCGGCGTCTGGCCATGGCGGCCGGCACAGCGGCGCTGACACGCTGCTCAACGGGTCTTCACGGGGCGAGTCTGGATGACCAAAGATCCTGAGATTTCTACGCATGGTGCAACCCTTCTTGGTTAGAAGAAAGCCTCTCTGCGCCCGATCAGGCCGAGGCCGCGACGCCCGCCTCCGCTTCGCTCCGAAGCCAGTCGTACCAGCGGTCCAACCCTTCGCCGGTACGGGCCGAAACCGGCAGGACCGGGCATTCGGGGTTGACGTCGCGCGCGCAGGCCAGGCAGCGGTCGAGGTCGAAGTCGAGATGCGGCAACAGGTCGATCTTGTTGAGCAACACCAGCCGCGCCGCCTGGAACAGGTGCGGATACTTCATCGGCTTGTCTTCGCCCTCGGTAACGGAAAGGATCGCCACCTTGGCGCGCTCGCCGAGATCGAACAGGGCCGGGCAGACCAGATTGCCGACGTTCTCGATGAACAGCAGCGATCGGAACGCCGGACGCAGCATGCCGATCGCCCGGGCGACCATGTCGGCTTCCAGGTGACAGCCCGTACCGGTGTTGATCTGCACGGCGGCGGCGCCGGCGGCGCGGATGCGCTGCCCATCGTTGGGCGTGGCCTGGTCGCCCTCGATGACGGCGATGGCGCGGCTTCCGCCGAGATCGCGGATGGTGCGCTCCAGCAGGGTCGTCTTGCCCGAGCCGGGCGAACTCACGAGATTGAGCGCCAGCACCTCGCGGCCGGCGAGCCAGCTGCGGTTCCGCTCGGCGATCTCCCGGTTCTTGGCCAGGATCTCCGCCTCCAGCCGGACCGTCGCGGCCGATGGCTCGTTCCCGTGATGGTGATGATGATGGTCGGCGTCATGGTGATGGTCGTGATGATGGTGATCGTCGCCGTGGTCGTGGTGGTGGTGATCGTGATCGCCGCCATGGTCGTGGTGATGATGGTGGTGGTGATGATCGTGGCCGGCGCCGTCCGTCCCGTCCGCCAGCTTGGTCACGCTGACCTCCTGCGTGTCGCCGCATCCGCATGTCGCGCACATCGCTCGTTCCTCCCTCGGTCGGCCTCGCCTTCGAGGTCCGACCTCAACCGAGTTCCAGCTCCATCTCCTTGACCTTCAGCTCCTCGCCGGCGGTCCGCCGCAGCAGCCGCGAGCCGCAGGCGCCGCAGGGGCTGAGCGGCCCGTCCAGCGCGACGTCGCGGCCGCAGGAGCGGCATTCGGCGCGGCCCGGCACCTCCTCGATCTCCAGCCGCGCGCCCTCGCAGGCGGTGCCGGCGGCCACCACGTCGAAGCAGAAGGCGATGGCATCGGGCATGACCGCGGAGAGCCGGCCGATCTCGAGCGTGACGCGGCGCACCCGGCGCTCGCCCGCATGCTCGCTGACGATCGCGACGATGTTCCGGGTGATGCCCATCTCGTGCATGGCTCAGCAGATCCGCGGCAGCTGCTCGCCGACGAGCATGTCGACGATACGGCGGCCGCCGAAGACGGTCTCCATGACGACCCGGCCGGGACGGTCGGCGACGACGCGGCCGATGGCGCGCGCCTCGCGTCCGAGCGGATGGGCCTGGAGGGCGGCCAGCGCCGCGCCCGCGTCTTCCGGCGCCACCACGGCGACGATCTTGCCCTCGTTGGCGAGGTAGAGCGGATCGAGGCCGAGCAGCTCGCACATGCCCTTCACCGCGTCGCGCATCGGCGTGCTCGCCTCGTCGATGACGACGCCGACGCCGGATGACTCGGCGATCTCGTTGAGCACGGTGGCGATGCCGCCGCGGGTGGCGTCGCGCATCAATCGCAAACCGGGCGCCACAGCGATCAGGGCCTCGATCAGGCCGTTCAGCGCGGCGCAGTCGCTGGCGAGCGGCACGTCGAGCGCCATGTCGCCGCGCGCAGCCAGGATGGCGGCGCCGTGATCGCCGAGCACGCCGTTGACCAGCACCACGTCGCCGGGCCGGGCTTGGTCGATGCCGAACCGGCGCCCCGGCGGGATCGCGCCGACGCCGCTGGTCGTGATGAAGATCTTGTCGCAAGCGCCGCGGTGCACGACCTTGGTGTCGCCGGTGACCATCGCGACGCCGGCCTCGCGGGCCGTCACGGCCATGGAGCGCGCGATGCGCCGCAGGGTGTCGACTTCCAGCCCCTCCTCGACGATCACGGCGCAGGAGAGATAGAGCGGCTGGGCGCCGCCGACGGCGAGATCGTTGACCGTGCCGCAGACCGCGAGCTTGCCGATGTCGCCGCCGGGGAACTCGATCGGGTCGACCACATAGGAATCCGTAGTGAAGGCGAGCCGGTCGCCGGTCGCGGCGATCGTCGCCAGCTCGACCCGCGCCTGGTCCTCCATCGGCCCGATCGGCGTGCCCGGCAGCGCCGACAGGAAGACATCGTCGATCAGGTCGCGCATGGCCTTGCCGCCGCCGCCGTGCGCCAGCGTGACGGTGCGCAGATTGACCCGGTCGCGCCGCGGTCGGGTGGCAACAGGCGGTGCGGCCAGCAGGGCCATCAGGCCGCCCCCTTGACGTCGTCGCCCAGCGGCTTCACGCCGTACTGATAGTAGGCGGCGCAAGCGCCCTCGGACGAGACCATCAGAGCGCCCATCGGCGTCTCCGGCGTGCAGGCAGTGCCGAAGACCTTGCATTGCGGCGGTTTGATCACGCCCTTCAGCACCTCGCCGCATTGGCACGACTTCGGATCGGCGATGCGCAGATGCGGCAGCGGGAAGCGGTGCTCGGCGTCGAAGCGGGCATAGCCGTCGCGCAGCCGCACGCCGGAATGATCGATCGAACCGAGCCCGCGCCATTCGAAGAACGCGCGCAGCTCGAACACGCGCGCGACGGCGTCGAGCGCCGGGGCGTTGCCGTCGTCCGGCACGATGCGGGCGTACTGGTTCTCGACTTCGGCGCGCTCTTCGGCGATCTGCCTCACCACCATCCAGATCGACTGCAGCACGTCCAGCGGCTCGAAGCCGGCGACCACGAGTGGCCGCTTGTAGTGATCGGCGATGAAGGCATAGGGCGCGGTGCCGATCACCATGCTGACATGGCCCGGCCCTAGGAAGCCGTCCAGCTCCAGGTCGGGCGAATCGAGGATCGCCTTGATGGTGGGGATGATGGTGATGTGGTTGCAGAAGACCGAGAAGTTGTCGATGCCCTCGGACTCGGCCTGCAGGATGGTCAGCGCCGTCGACGGCATGGTCGTCTCGAAGCCGAGCGCGAAGAACACCACCTCGCGGCCGGGATGGGCGCGCGCCAGCGCCAGCGCGTCCATCGGCGAATAGACCATGCGCACGTCGGCGCCCTCGGCCTTGGCCTGCATCAGGCTCTTGTTCGAGCCCGGCACGCGCAGGGCGTCGCCGAAGGTCGTGAAGATCACCTCCGGACGCTCGGCCAGGGCCACGCAATCGTCGACCCGCCCCATGGGCAGCACGCAGACCGGACAGCCGGGCCCATGCACCAGCTCGATACAGGACGGCAGCATGTCCTCGATGCCGTAGCGGAAGATGGAGTGGGTGTGTCCGCCGCAGACCTCCATGATATGGAGCGGCCGGCGCTTCGCCACGTCGATGCCGGCGACAAGATCGGCGATCTCGCGGCGCAGCACCTGCGCCTTCTCGCGGTCGCGATACTCGTCGACGAACTTCATGGGCGGTCCTCCCTGCCGTGCGCCGAGCCGCGATCGTCGGCCAGCAGCGTGTGCACCAAGTCCCACAGGATGTGATAGGCGGTGACGTGGCACTCCTGGATGCGGTGGATCGACTGCGTCGGCACGACCAGGCAGTGGTCGACGGCGCCGGAGCGGGCCATCTGTCCGCCGTCGTTGCCGGCGAGCCCGATCGTCACCAGGCCCATCTCCCGGGCCTTGAGGAAGGCCGCCATGAGATTCTCCGAATTGCCGGAGGTGGACACGCCGACCAGCCCGTCGCCGGCGCGCGCCTGCGCCGCCAGCGGCCGGACGAACACATGCTTGAAGCCGACGTCGTTGCCGACCGCCGTCAGCATGGCCAGATCGCCCGCCAAGTTGACGGCCGGCAAAGCCGGGCGGCCGGCGGTGACCGGATGCAGGAACTCGACCGCGATATGCGCGGCGTCGCAGCTCGAGCCGCCGTTGCCCATAGCGAACAGGCGGCCGCCGCGGCGATAGACGCCGGCGATCGCCTGCGCCGCGGCCACCAGCACCTCGGCCTGGCCGGCGAAGAACGCCGCATTGGCCGCGCGCGACTCCTCGGCCTTCTGGCGGACCGATTCCAGCAAGCCGTCGCGCAGGCTGTTGGCGTCGTGGCGCGCGCCGTGCAGGAACGGATAGAGAGACCGCAGCGCGCCATGCTCGCTCATCGCCGCCTCCTCATGTGCCCGTGGACCGCATCGCCGCGATCTCGGCCTGAGCCTCGCCGAGCTCGGTCAGGATCTTGAGCGTCTCCGCCGCCTGCGCCTCGTCGATCCGGCTCATGGCGAAGCCCACATGCACGAGCACCCAGGCGCCGAGCAGCGTGTCGAGCGGCGCGTCCGCAGGCGCGACGCAGGCGACGTTGACCCGTCGGCGCACGCCGGCGACCTCGACGGTCGCGAGCTTGCGCGCGGCGTCGTCGATGGCAACGATTCGTCCGGGAATGCCGAGGCACATGGTCTAACCCTCCCGTCGGCCGGTGAGCAGGCGCGCCGCGGCGATCGCCGCCTGGCCGAGCGCCAGGCCGCCGTCGTTCGACGGCACCTGCGCCTGCGTCAGCACGCGGAATCCCGCGGCGGCGACGCGGCGCATCGTTTCCTCCAGCAGGATTCTGTTCTGGAAGCAGCCGCCCGACAGCGCGACCGTATCGAACGGCGCTGCATCGCCGCCCTCGCCGGCGAGGCGATGGACCATCGCGGCGACCGCCTTGGCGAGGCCGCGGTGGAAGCGCGCCGCGATCACCGGCGCCGGCGTCTCCAGAATCAGGTCGCCCAGCAGCGCCATCCACATCGCCAGCGGCTCGATATAGGGCAGCTTGCTGCCGGGCAAGTTCGGGATGGCGAAGGGATAGGCGAGCGCCTCGTCCTCTTCGCGGAGCGCGCGCGCGTCGACCAGCGCCTCCAGTTCGGCCGCCGCCTGCCCCTCGTGGAACGCCTGCTCGCGGCAGAGACCCAGTGCCGCCGCGACGGCGTCGAACAGCCGTCCGCAGGAGCTGGCGGCCGGGCTGTTGACATCGCCGCGGATCATGGCGTCGAGCGCCGCCCGCGGCCTCGCGGCGAGGAAACGGAGCAGGCCGAGTCCCTCGTAGTTCATCGCCAAGCGCGGCCAGCCGAGCTCGGCCATCAGATGCGCGTAGGTGTTGCGCCAGGGCTCACGGATCGCCTGTGTGCCGCCGGGCATCGCCACCGGCTTGAAGGTGCCGAGGCGGCGGTAGCCGGCGTAGTCAGCAAGCAGGAACTCGCCGCCCCAGAGGGCGCCGTCCTCGCCATAGCCGAGCCCGTCGAGCGCCACGCCGAGCACCGGCGCCGCGCCGAGCGGCACGCCGTTCTCGGCCAGGCAGCTCGCGACGTGGGCGTGATGATGCTGGACCTCGACGAGCGGCAGGCCCCGGTCGCGCGCGATCGCCAGGCCGTGCTTGCGCGACAGATAGTCCGGGTGGCGGTCGACAGCGACGGCCGCCGGCGCGTGATCGAAGAGATCGGCGAACAGCGCCAGGTTCGTCAGATAGTCGTCCCAGGTCCGTGCGTCCTCCAGGTCGCCCTGGTGCTGCGACAGCAGGGCGGCGCCGTCCTTCACCAGGCAGAACGTCGCCTTCAGCTCGCCGCCCATGGCGAGCAGGTCCGGCGCCGCCTCGAATCCCGGCGGCAGGCGCAGGGGCCGCGGGGCGTAGCCGCGCGCGCGGCGTAGCAGGCGCGGCGCGCCGGCCATCACCCGCACCACGGAATCGTCGATGCGGTTGGCGATCGCGCGGTCGTGGACCAGCGCATAATCGGCGATGCCGGACAGCCTTTGCACGGCATCGAGATCGTCGGTCGCCTGCGGCTCGTCCGAGAGGTTGCCGCTGGTCATCACCACCGGCCGCGCGAGCCGGCGCAGCGCCAGCAGGTGCAGGGGCGTATAGGGCAGCATGAAGCCGAAGGTGGTCAGGCCCGGCGCCACCGCCGCCGGCAGCCGCTCCGGTCCGTCGGCCTCCAGCAGCACGATCGGCGCTTCCGGACTCTCCAGAAGCTGCGCTTCCGCCGCGGAGACGGTGCAGTAGCGGCGCACCACCGCGAGGTCTCGCGCCATCAAAGCGAAGGCCTTGGCGAACCGGCGCTTGCGCGCGCGCAGCCGCTCGACCACCGCAGCGTTGGCGGCATCGCAGGCCAGGTGATAGCCGCCCAGCCCCTTGATCGCGACGATCTCGCCCTTGGCGATCAGGCTGCCGGCAGCGTCCACGTCGTCGAGCATGGAATGCTGGTCGAACGACACGGCGCGGCCGTCGAGCCGGATCAGCCGCGCCCGCGGTCCGCAGGCATGGCAGGCCACGGGTTGGGCGTGGAAGCGGCGGTCGGCCGGGTCTTCGTACTCGCGTCGGCAGTCCGGGCAGAGCGGGAACGGCGCCATGGTGGTTCCGGCGCGGTCGTACGGCACGGCCTGCACGATCGAGAAGCGGGGGCCGCAATGCGTGCAGTTGGTGAAGGGATAGCGGAACCGGCGCTGGAACGGGCTCAGCACCTCCTCCCGGCAGGCCGCGCAGACGGCGGCGTCGGGCCCGACCGGCGTGTGCGCCGCGCCGGGGCGGCTCTCGGCGATGCGGAATGGCGCGGCAGACGGCGGCTCGACCAGGGGCGCGCTTTCGATGGTGTCGACCCGCGCCAGCGGCGGCGCATCGCTGCGCAGCAGCTCGACGAAGCGGTCGATGGCGCCGGCCGCGCCGCCGACCCGGATCAGCACGCCCTCGGAATCGTTCATCACCTCGCCGCAGAGTCCGCAGCCGGTGGCGTGGCGCCAGACGGTCGGGCGGAAGCCGACGCCCTGCACCGTGCCGCGCACGCGGATCTCGCGCCCCTCCATGACTGGCGCGATTCGTTCAGTCATCGGCGCGCTCCCACAGCAACACCCGGTTGTTGCCGGAGTCCGCGATCACGAGAGTCTTGCCGCAGGCGTCGATGCCGTACGGCCAGCACAGGCTGTCGCGCGCCGGCACGTCCCAGCGGTTGTCGCCCTTGGCGGTGAAGTCGGGCTGGCCCGCCAGCCGCTCCGCCGCCGCGCCCTCGGCGAGCCCGTCGAGCGGCCAGCCCAGCAGGCGGGAGTTGGCGGTGTCGGCCGCCACCAGGAGGTCGCCGGAGACGGTGAGCCCGTAGGGCATGTTGAGCGAAGCCGCCGTCGGCCAGTAGGCGCCCTGGTTGTGATCGAGGCCGCGCCGGTCGCGCTGACCGAGCACGACGTCACAGGGCGCGCCGTTCGTGCCGGGAATATGGTCCCAGGCCATGATCCGGTTGTTGCCGGCATCGGCGACGAACAATGCGCCTGCCGCGGCGGCGACTGCGTGCGGCCAGCGCATGCCGCGCGGCCCGCCGCCCTCGCCGGCGTTCTCGTCGCGGCAGTCGAAGCTCGCTTGGCCGAGCACCAGGTCCGCCGGCTGGCCGCTGCGCTCGGGCAGACGCTCCCACAGCAAGACGCGGCGGTTGCCGCTGTCCGCCACGGCGAGGGATTCGCCGAGAAAGGCGACGCCGTAGCACCAATAGAGCGTGTCGCCCGCCGGAGCGCCGCCGCGGTTCGGCGCCGTCCGGTCGAAATCGGCCTGGCCGAGGACCAGGTCCGCCGGACGGTGGCTGCAGGTGGGGATGTCGTGCCAGATCAGGACGCGGTGGTTCCACGCATCGGCGATGGCGAGGCGGCGGCCGTCGCTGGCCACGCCGGTCGGCACGTTGAGCGTGACCGCACCGGCATCGCCCTTGGCATTGCGGCCTTCGCGACCGAAATCGGGCTGGCCGATGAGGATGTCGGCGGGCACGTTGTCTGTATCCGGCACGCGGCGCCAGATCAGCAGGCGGTGGTGGCCGGTGTCGCAGACGACGAGCGGTCCGCCCGGACGCACGAGCAGCGCGCCGCGCGGACCGAACAGGATGCCGGCGGCCGGCGCGATCGGCTGCGTCAGCCCCGCCGCATCGACCGCGCCGCCCAGCACGACCCGGGCGCCGGACGACCGCGCCAGCGGCAGGGCGCTCACGGCCGCTGCCGCGCGACTCTGCGGGCGTCGGACACCATGCGGTTGCGCGAGCGAGACCCGCATGGCTCAGCCCGCCAGCCGCACTTCGACGCGGGCGCCGATCACCCGCACCGCGTGCGCCTGCAGCTGCACCTCCGGCGCCGTGAGGCATTCGCCGGAGACCAGCGCGTACTGAAAGCCATGATAGGGACAGGTGAGAACGCCATCGCGCGCCTCGCCCGCATCGAGCGGCATGCCCAGATGCGCGCAAGCATTCTGGAAGCAACTCACGACCTCGCCGTTGCGCGACAGGATCACCGGCTCGCCGCCGATCTCCCGCGCCAGCACGCCGCCCTCGGGGATGTCGGCCAACGCCGCCGCATCGCGCCAGTCGCCGTCCTGGCTGAGGGCGAACGGGCTCACGAAGCTGACGCCGCTGCGGCCGGCGCCACTCAATCCCTTGACCTCGCGCACCTCGGCGATCTCCGGGCAGCGCTCCTGCACCGCCTTCTTGACGCCGGCGTGAAAGGTGAGCGCCGAGGCCGGACAGCCCTGGCAGGCGCCGAGGAAGCGCACCTCGATGGCCGCCGGCGGGACGACGCGGACCAACTCCACACTGCCGCCGTGGGAGGCCAGCAGGGGCCGCACGGAGTCGAGCGCCGCCTCGACGCGCTCCTGCAGGCTCGGCTTCAGCAGCCCGTGATGGCGCAGGACGCCGTAGACCAGGTCGTCGGCGACCGCCGCGCGCAGCGCCGCCAGCGCCGCCGGCTCCGCCTTCACCGCCCGGATCAGCCGGCGGAAGGCTTCGGCGTTGTAGGCGTCGATCGATTCGCGGTAGGCCCTGACCGCGCCCTGGTGCGTCGCGTCCCACGCCGCGAAGACCTGCTCGAGCCGCTCGATGTCGCGCAGGATCGCCGCGTGATCGGCGGTATCCGCTTCCGGCGGCGAGAGGGCCCGGGCGGCGGCGGTCACGGCGCGTGCCCGGATCAGCGGTATTTGAGGTTACGGAACAGATAGGGCTGCAGCGCCCCGCCCAGCAGGCCGGCGATCGCGGCCGCCAGCCAGGCCGGCGCCCCGGCCAGCGCCGCTGCCACCAGCAGGGCCGCCGTCACGACGATGCCGATGGCGATCTGCCGATAGGCTGCTCCCGAATCGGCGAACAGCTTGCCGGTGAAGAACAGCTGCATCGAGTTCTTTGCCATGTCCCACATGATTTTATTCCTCAGCGGACCAGCGCCACGATGACGAGTCCCAGCAGGACGCCGCCGACCCCGGCCAGCGGACCGTAGAAGCCGCCCATGAAAGCGGCGAGCTCGCGGCCCAGATGGCGGCCGCCGGTTATCACGCCGCCGACGATCCCGCCGGCGACGGAGGCGACGCTGCCCACGACGAAGGCCAGGATCGCGCCCAGGATCGTCAGTTGCACCAGTGTCACTCCTTGCTTCCTCTTCCACGATGTTGCGATCGAAGGTCCCGGCATGGGCTCACGCCACCGCCTCCGCGCGTCCTCCGCCGTTGTCGGCAGCGGCCAGCAACTCGCGCACGACCTGCTGCAGGGTCTCTGCCACGAGGCGCGCTTTCTCGATCTCGCCATGCTCGAGGAAGATAGCGCGCGCCTCGTCGAGATAGGCCTGCGCCTGCTTCAGGTTGGCGCGGTTGCCGAATGCGGGACGGGCCGGATCGTCCGGCAGATTCAGGAGGCAGTTGGCCTTGTTGGCGATGGTGTTGGCGTAGGGCAGCGCCGCCGTCGCCGGCGTACGCACCCTCAGCGCCTCGTCATAGGCCTCGAGCGCGCGCAGGTTGTTCTCCACCGCGTGGCTCGAGGAGGCGTATTGCAGCGCGTTGCCCAGGTTGTTCTGCAGCATCGCATATTCGACCGGATGGTCGATCAGGGTGACGACCTTCAACCCTTCCTCGAACGACTGCACGGCCAGCGCCTCGCGCATCCTCGCCCGCTCGTCCGTCATCGGGATGGCCAGGAAGGCGGTCGCCAGGTTGTTCTGCAGGATGGCGAACTCCTTGGGATGGGCGGCGCGGTCGAACACGCGCAACGCCCGCTGGTAGGCGGCGATCGAGTCGGTAATCCGGCCGCGCCCCGCGCCGGCGAGCGATTGCAGCGCCAGGCCGAGATTCATCTCGGCTTCGGCTACCTCCTCGGGCAGCCCCTGCTGTTTCAGGGCCGGGATCGCCTGCTCGAGCGCGTCGCGCGCCGCTTCGAGGCTGTCGGTGCCGCCGCCGGGCGCGGCCAGCAGCGCCGTCGCCAGGCACGCCCGCACCCGCGCCGTCAGCAGCGGCGCGTCAGCGGGGCAGAGTTCGAGAGCGTGGCGATAGAGGACCAGCGCTTGAGCGAGATCGGCAGGCGTGCGTGGTCGCTGCTGGATACCCATGGCGATCTCCATGAGCATCTCGACCTTCTCGGCCGGGGTGGCGTCCTCGGTTTCGATGGCACGGATCGCGGCCGATACCTGCGCGTCGACTCGGCTGGTATCCATCCTCCCTACCTCCCGGGGGGCCGATTTCGTCTCGGCCTTTTCTCTTTGCGTAGCGAGAATGCACAACGTCATGCATTCTGTCAATCTATCTTACGAACTGCATACTTAATTTGCAGTCACAAAGACATCGATTGCCACCAAGGCCGAAAGGTCGCTGTTCCAGCCGACGCGCAACTGGCGCTCGTCCGTGTCGTCGAGGCCGTTGTCACGGAAGAAGTCGACGGCGGTGACGACGCGCTCGCCGCGGGCCGAGCGCAGCTTCATCAGGTAGCCGCCGGCCGCCATGTGGCGGACCGGCAGGATCAGGAGGTCGCCGTCCCGGCGTAGCAGGATCACGCCGTCGAGGCCGCGGAAGTAGCGCTCATACAGCGCGACGTCGAACAGCAGGCTGCCGCGGCGGATTCGAATGACGGCGGCGCCGCTCATTCGGCGGCGCGGCGCACCGCATAGGCGCCGACCATGTCGCTCAGACGGGCGACGACCGAATCGGCGGCGCTCGCGACCGCCGGTGTCAGCTCCAGCCCATAGCCGAGGTCGGCCGCCTCGATCAGCAGAACCGTGACGTCGGCCGGGAAGGCCTCGCCATAGAGGCGCCGGCCGGCATAGAGCGCGTGGTTCCAGCGGAACTCGTGCAGGTTGAGGCCGGAGGCCGGCGCCTCGGCCAACTCGCTGCCGGGCACCTCATAGACGGCGCCGGGCTCGACTCCGGTCCGGCAGGCATCGACCAGCACCAGCGCATCGCAGCCGCGGGCGCGGAACATTACGCCCATGCCGTCGGTGCCGGCATCGAACACCTGCACGGGCAGGTCCGCCCATTCCGTCAGCCATCGCTGCAGGCGCTGAGCGACCACCACGCCGACCCCGTCGTCGCGCCGGTTCAGGTTGCCGCAGCCGATGATCGACAGCATGCGCTGCCCGCTCAGATCCGCCACAGCCGGCAGGACCACTGCGGCTCGACGGGCATGTCGAGCTCGGGCAGCTCGCAATAGCGCCGGTGGACGAGATAGTACATGCAGGTCTCGCACAGCTGCTCGATGCCGCCATGCTCCACCTTGTCGAGGGTGAAGCCGCCGATGCGCAGCCGCTTCTCCAGGTCGGCGCCGGCCTCGGTGCGCAGGCGGGCGATAATCGCCTGCGTCTCTTCCGGTGTATCGGCCCGCGGATACACCTCGGTCTCCAGCCCGTCGGCGAGCAGCCGGGCGATCCTCGCTCTCAGCTCGTCGTCGCCGACGGGCGACGCCTTGGCGACCGCTATATCCGCCACAGCCGACACCACCATTCGGGCTCGACCGGCACCGACAGCTCCGGCAAGTCGCACCAGCGCCGGTGCACGAGGTAGTACATGCATTCCTGGCAGCGTTGCTGCTCCGGCCCGTAGGGATGGTCGACGAAGCCGCCGATGACCAGCTTCGACTCGAGATCGGCGGGGTCGAGCTTGCGCAGCTGCGTCAGGATGTCCGCGAATTCCTTGGCGGTCTCCGGAAAGGGCTCGGTCTGCGTTTCGAGGCCGCTCTCCAGCATCTCCGCGATCTGCTTCAGGAGGCCGTTGGGTTCCCCCTTCATGGCGCTATGTCCCTCTTCCCGGGGCCGTTCGATGCCGGTGGTCCGGCGACGATAGGGAACAGTTTTCCCCGTGCGGCAGAGGGCCTGCCTTGCCCTGCTCATTGCCGTTCTTATATCACCGCGGGCCGGGCCCTGCAGTTACGCAGTCCGGAACCGCGCCAGCTCCTTGCCGCTGCGCGCATCGTGCGCATGGACGGTGCAGACCAGGCAGGAGTCGTAGGAGCGGCAGACATGGCCGACCTCGACAGGATCGCCGGCGTCGGCGATCGGCGTGCCGATCAGCGCCTGCTCGATCGGGCCGCGCTCGCCGTTGCTCGCCCGCGGTCCGACGTTCCAGGTGGTCGGCGCGATGATCTGGTAGTTCTTGATCTTGCCGTTCTGCACCTCGATCCAGTGGCAGAGCGCGCCGCGGATCGCCTCGGTGGCGCCCCAGCCGCGGCCGTCCCGCTCGGTCGGCTTGACGTACCACGGATCGTTCAGCCGGAACTCGCGCAGGATCCGCTCGGCTTCGCGGTAAAGCTTCACCCCCTCGTGCATGCGCGCGAAGTGACGCAGCAGCACGCTGGCGCCGCCCATCTTCCTGTACATGTCCAGCACCAGCGGATCGTAATGCTGCCAGGCCTCGCCGTGCTTGCCGCCGGCGATCACCTGGCGGGCCAGGGGACCTGCCTCGAGGCGGCCGACCTGGTCGTGGCGCACCGCCGTCGACCAGGAATATTTTCCGTTATGATCGCTCGCGTTCTTCTGCACTGGCTTGGTGACGCGGTCGAAGGGATGCAGCCCGCCCGGCTCGTCGTACCAGGCATGCACCGTGTCCTCGCGGGTGAAGGACTGGTCCATCAATTTGTGCGTGTCGGACGCGCCGTCATAGACGCCGCTCTTCATGATCACGGCGGCATTGCGGCCGTCGATCGTCGGCTTGTTGTACTTGTCCTCGTGCGGCAGATAGCCCCAGGACACGAACCTTCCGTGCCCGCGCCCATACTTGTCGAGGCCGATGTCGACTCCCATGCGCCAGTACATCCCGAGGTCGGAGTTGGCATGCTCCGGCTTCTCGTCCAACCAGGCCAGGAAATCGTCGTAGGAGCGGATCTGCTCGTAGCGCTCCATCGTGCAGCCGAGCCACATCGATTCGATCCAGTTCTTGCGGAAGTGTTCCAAGATCGACCAGGCGCGGGTCACGTCGGCCAGCGTCGGCGCGCACATCACGCCGCCCGGCACCATGTAGCTGGAATGCGGCCACTGACCGCCGAGCAGCGCATAGATCTCGACGGGGCGGCCGGAAATAGTGACGCCGTGCTCGTAGTGGGTGCCGGTGAACGGCGCCCATCGCTTCACCGCCTCCTCGTAGTACGGGCTCTTGCGGTAGTTCTTGTGCGTCGCGTCGATCATGAAGAGCCCGTAGTGGTGACGCGGCAGGCTCTGCAGGCTCTCGGTGATCTGGCCGAGGTTGCGCGCCAGGATGGCGTTGCGCGGCACCTCCGTCTGCCACGCCGTGTCGAGCGCCCAGGCGGCGCAGGTCAGGTGCGAGGCGCCGCAGATGCCGCAGGCGCGCGGCGTCACCACCAGCCCCGCCTGCGGATCCTTGTCGCGGAGGATCACCTCGAAGCCGCGGAACAGTTCGGCCGAGGTCCAGGCGTTGACGACCACGCCGTCCTGCACGTCCACACGCACGTCGAGATCGCCCTCCACCCGCCCGACCGGGGAGATGTCGAGAGTGTGCACTGCTGTCTGAGCCATGGGATCGTTCTCCTGAGATCGCGCGTCGCCGTCCGGATCAGACGACGAAGATGTCCTGTTCGGCCCAGGCCGGCGAGGCGGCCTTGGCGGCGGCGGTGAGCTTGACGTAGCCGGTCTTGTCGACGCCGGCGGGCATGTCCTTGGGCACGCCCATGACGGTCTGCGTCTTGAAGAGCGTACCGGGCGCCAGTTCGAAGAAGGGGAACTCCGGCTCGGTGCAGCCCAGGCACGGCATGCCCGAGCGCGTCTTCGAGGATTGCCGGTTCCACAGGATGCGGTTGCAGGGCGAGTGCGTCATCGGCCCGCGGCAGCCGAGGTCGTAGAACAGGCAGCCCTTGCGCTGGCCGAACTCGGTGGCCGAGACCTTGTAGGCGAAGTGCATGTTCCGGGTGCAGCCGGTCTGGGTGAAGCTGGTGAAGAAGGTCTTCGGCCGCTGCAGGTCGTCGAGGCCGATGTCGCCGCCTCGCCCCGCGGCCACCGCTACCAGGATCTGCGTCACCCAGTCCGGATGCGCCGGACAGCCCGGGATGTTGATCACCGGCAGGCCGGACTTTGCACGGAAGGCCTTGCCGAGGAAGCCGCCGTGGTTGCGCTTCAGGAACTGCAGGCCCTGGGACTCGCTGGGGTTGGGCGCCGTCGCGGGGATGCCGCCCCAGGTGGCGCAATCGCCGATCGCCACGACGAACTGCGCGGTCTTGCTGAGCTCGCTCACCCAGTCCTTCATCGGCCGTCCGGCGAAGCGGTTCCATTCGCCGGTGCCGTTGGGGGCGTTCACGACCGTGCCCTCGAACACGAAGATGTCGAGCGGGATCTGTCCGGAAACACAGCCGCGCAGCATCTTCTGCAGATTGTCGCCGAGTTCCATGCCGAGCGACGGATGCCAGAGGATGTTGATGCCGAAATCGGTCACCAGATCGCAGGCGCTCGGCTCCTCGGCATTGAGGAACGACATGGTGTTGCCGGAGCAGGCTCCGCCCTGGAGCCACAGCAGATTGGCCATACCTGAGTTCTCCATCTCGCCGTTCGGCGGCATCGCCGCTTTCACGGTTGATTGAGCAAACTCCGTGCCAGCTCTCCTCCGGCAATGAAAACGCCTGCCCGAGAACGACTTAGCTGCCACGCCGACATGCCAAACGACATTCGCTGCAGCAGTGCAGCAAAGAAACTTTACAGGAGTAATGAAAACTACATTTGCAGCCGGGCGGGCTGCAGACGGTCGCCCGTCACCCCGCGCGCGAGCGGCAGACCGGGCATTCGGCTTCCAGCAGATAGCCGAACCAGATGCCGCGGCAGCGGCTGCACCAGTGGCCGTAGGCATCGCGCCTGGTCAGTCCGATCTGCGTGGCGAGCCGGCTGATGCCGAGATCGGCGAAGCCGCCGGGCTCCGCCGGCGGCCGCACGCGAGACTGGGGAAAGCGCACGACCGAAGCTTTGTCTTCGTCTGCGGAACTCATGGCATGGTCCGTCAGGTCTCCAGTTCGTAGCGCTTAATCTTGTTCGCGAGGCCGACCCGCGACAAGCCCAATTCAGCGGCCGCCTTGCTCTGGTTCCAACGATGGCGGGCGAGCGCGTCACGCACCAGGTGCTTCTCCAGCGCCTCCACCTTCTCCTTGAGCGTATCGCCGTCGAGCAGATCGGGAATCGGGTCGTCGGCCGGGACTTGCGGCGCCAGCGCCGTGATCGTCGGCGACAGCAGGCGGCGGGTCAGGAACTCGCCGTCCTTGGCCAGCGCCACCATGCGGCGCACCTCGTTCTCCAGCTCGCGCACGTTGCCGGGGAAGTCGTGCAGCTTCAGCTGCTCCAGCACGTCGGCGGAGATGCCGAGGATGCGCCGGCCGATGGCCTCCGCATGCTTCTGGGCGAAGAACTCGGCGAGCACGGGAATCTCCTCGCGCCGCCGGCGCAAGGGCGGCACCTCCAGCTCGAAGCCCTTCAGGCGGAAATAGAGATCCTGACGAAATTCCTTCGCCTTCACCAGCGCCGCCAGCGGTCGGTTGGAGGCGGCGATGATGCGCACGTCGCAGGTGACCGCCTGGTCGGAGCCGAGCGGCTTCACCTCGCCGTCCTGCAGGAATCGCAGCAGGCTGACCTGGAACGACGGCGACACCTCGGAGATCTCGTCGAGGAACACGGTGCCGCCGCCGGCCGCGCGGAACAGGCCGAGCCGGTCGCTGACCGCGCCGGTGAAGGCGCCGCGCTTGTGGCCGAACAGCTCGGACTGCAGCAGCTCGTCCGGCATGCCGCCGCAGTTCTGCACCAGCAGCGGGCTCTGGTTGCGCTTGCTGTTGAAATGGATGGCGCGCGCCAGCAGCTCCTTGCCGGTGCCGGTTTCGCCCTGGATCAGGATCGGCAGCTCCGTCTGCGCCGCCTGCCGCGCCAGCTCGCACAGTTCGGCCATGCTCTCGCTGGCATAGACCAGCTTCTCGAAGCGGTGGCTGGCGCTGCGCAGGCCCGGCAGCGCCTTGCCGTCGATGAGCGGCGAGTCCTCGGAGAACTTCAGCTCGCGGCTAAGCAGCCGGTGACGGCGCGCCAGCTCGCGTGTCTCCAGCGCTCGTTTGACGACCAGCCCGACCTGGTCCGGGTCGATCGGCAAACGCAGGTATTGATAGATCGCCGCTTCCATGATCGCCCGCTTGTCCCAGACGGCGCCGCCGCCATCCTTGACCAGGATGCGCACGACTCGCGGGTGCGAGACGCGCAGCCCGCTCAACACCTTGATCCCGTCGAAGGCCGCGCCGGTCTGCTCGCAGATCACCAGGTCGACGTCGTTGGCCTGCACCGAGTCGGCCGCTTGCGCGCCGTCCCTGCAGATCAGCGTCTCGTACTGATACTCTTCCTCCAGCACGCGCATCGCCGATGACCACGTGTCTGGGTCATCGGCGACAATCAGGATCGTGCTCTCCTGGGACATAGCCGCAAGGCAGTTGCCAAACTGCAAATTAAGTTAGCACGGCCCCTTCTCGACAGCAAAGCTCCTTCGGAAGTCTCTCCCTGCCATGCTACGTCAAGTACCTGAGAAGAGATCTGGCGACGACACCGACGGCGACTCAAACTGCACGTCCTACAGAAGCCACTCGCCGATCGCCTCATCACCGAGCTGACGAAGGCGGAGATCGAGACGTGGCGGAACGGTATGGTGCTGCGTGACGACGATGGACTCCGACGCCGAGCAGCGATCGAAGGATACGGCCAGTATCTCCAGTCGAGCGGACGGGGGTCTCGAAAGAGCAAGAAAGCTACCAGCTCAGAGCCGCCGGAGCAAAGATCTCACTTTTGGCGCACCGCGGATCGCAAGCCGCCTCGCGGGAGCCAGTTTCGAGATCATGGCGCGCTGCGAGAATGAAGCCTTCAGTCCAGTCTGCGGCGAGTTCGATCTGATGGCCGCGGCGGCGAAGTTCTTCTATATGTCCGGCTGCAATTCGTGGCTCGAGTCGAACTGCATTGGGGGCACTATCATGCGGTGCGAAGAAGGCCGAGAAGTGCGAACTGCTAAACTTCGGGGCATCAATGGCCGTCGGAATGTCCATACCGAACACCACGACATTCAACAAGAACTGCAGTTGCCACTGGTCTTGCTGGTCCCCTCCCATGCTTCCAAAGACCATGCGTGAGTCTTTCCCGCAGGTAAGCGAGGGGCTAATGGTGGTGCGTGGTCGCTTCCCAGGCTGCACCTTATTAGGGTGGTTGTCAGGCCCCAAATAGAAAGTCATTAGACGGTTAGTCAGCGGAAACCCAAGCGCCGAAACCACGGGCGAAGATTTAAGCCATCCACCGCTCGGTGTGAAAGCCGCCATGTTTCCGTGGTTGTCAACTACATCGACATGAACGGTGCCAGGAGAGCCGTGACTGAGGTGCGGAAGCCGCGAGGTTGCGAGTGCAGCCGCAGGCGTTTCCGGATCTCCCGGGCGAATCTGGTCACTTGCCTGCTCGGTATCGATAAGGCCAGCCCGGAGCTTGCCGTATTCACGCGACAACATCTGAGTGATCGGCACATCCACGAAGTTCGGATCGCCAAAGTATTGGTTGCGATCGGCATAGGCGAGCTTGATAGCCTCGATGACCACATGGATATAGTCGGCGGAGTTGTGGCCGAGGCCATGCAGATTGAAGTTCTCCAATGCCCCGAGCGACAGAAGTAGAGCTGGGCCCTGATTCCAGGGCCCACATTTGTAAACGTCAAAGCCGCCGAAAGCATACTTGACTGGTGCCTCAATATCGACGGTGAAGCGGGCAAAATCCTCACGCTCGAATAACCCATCTTGCGCGACCGTGTGAGCATGGAGCGCTGCCGCAATGTCGCCTTTGTAAAAGCAGTCAAAGACGGCTTTCAAACCTATGTCGCGCGACACTGCGTTTCGCTCAGCTCGACAAGCATAGTCCAGCATGTCGTGGAGTGGCAGATTGCGAATGAGTTCACCTTCGCGCGGAAGCCTGCTCTCGGGCAGATATAGTGCCGCGCTACTGTGCCATAGACCCCTCATTTTCTCCTCTAAATCGGCGAGTCCGAATCTCTCTTGCGCAAGCAGCCCGCGATGCACCGGAAAACCTGCCTTCGCATGCTCCATCGCGGGCGCGGAGATCACCGAGAAGGGAAGCGAACCGAAGCGCTGAAGCGCAGTGACCAATGAGCCGAAAGCGGCCGGCACACCTGCTGCCAGCACGCCTTCATCCGGCACGTCCACCAGACCGCGCTCGCGATAAGCGGCCGGAGTTGCGCGGGAGGGAGCGGGTGTGTTGCCATTCACACACCAGACGGAGTTCTGCTCGGCGCTGTAAATCAGCATTGGGCACTCCCCGCCCAATGTGTGCATATGCGGATCAACCACTCCTTCAACAAGCGTAGCTGCGACAGCAGCATCGACCGCATTGCCACCACTGCGCAAGATCTCGGAACCCGCATAGGCAGCGAGATAGTGGTGAGCTGCTACTGCATAACTTCTTCCAAACAACCGCGGATAGTAGCTTGTCGCTTCCGTGTCTTTGTTGCGAAACGTCCAACTTCCCATGATCAAACTCTCCTCCACGCCCTGGGCTCAGTCCGGCCGTATCTCACTACCCGGTGGCGGGAATCAACGGAGTCTTTGATACCAATCTCAAGAATGGTTCTATGCGGTATCAGGAAAAAAGATTGCTGATTTAGCTAGTTACACATCTACATCAAGGATATGCCCCATCGATTTAGGGAATGGCTTGCGAGCGGTTCGAATCTGAAGGAGCGTTACGCCTGCAAGTCTGAGCAGCGTGATCGAGGAGCGATAAATGCCGCAAGACTATGCGACGAACGCGGATGTCCCATGCGCAGGTGCGTATGGGCTGCTCACAGCTCGGCGTAAGGACCTGCACATATTTGGTCTCGCGAGCGCGGCGCGATCGGCAAGTGATGCGGGCTATGCGATACAACACCAGTTGCTCCAACTGGTCCAAACGATGGTCGTCGGATCGAAGTCGGAGATATGGAGCGCGCAGCGGAACAAAGCGGTAGGACGACCGTGCTTTTCATTGTCTGCGAGCTACGGGATCAGCTGCGTCAGAGCCCAGCCAGCGCCGGCAGCTCTATCGGACGGATCGACAAGCGGGTACTTGCGCGGCTCCGGTCGATCAAGTCCATCGTCGCTGCCTTCGAGATAGCGACGCGATGTCCAGTGGCCACAGGATTTCTCGCTGTGAGGACGCGCTGGCAAAGCTGCGTGGCTACCTACTGAAGAACAATCGGCCGCTTAATAGTCGGCTGCCGGCCGAGCGGGAGCTTGCGGCCGGGCTCGGCGTAAGCCGTGCCGC
The DNA here is from genome assembly GCA_050180895.1 of Dongiaceae bacterium. Classification (GTDB taxonomy): domain Bacteria; phylum Pseudomonadota; class Alphaproteobacteria; order Dongiales; family Dongiaceae; genus JBGPEQ01. Next base: position 417,028 of record JBFXDS010000003.1, on the reverse strand, counting down.
TTTGCGCGAAGCGCTGGCGCTTTTGGAGGCGGAGGGCGCCATCTGGCGACATGTCGGACAGGGCACCTTTGTCGGCAATCGGCCCTTGCGGAACGAACGAGACCTCATCATGGCCAGCGGCGGCACCAGCCCTGCGGAACTAATGGAAGTCCGAGGCTATCTCGAGCCGCTTATCGCCAGACTTGCCGCGGTGCGTGCCACGCCTATCGAAATCCGCAACATGCAGCAGGCATTGCGTCGAAGTGAAGCTGCTGTCGAATTGCCCGCTTATGAACTCTGGGACGGAACTTTGCATCGGTTGATCGCTGAGGCCGCGCACAATTCTCTGTTATTGGTACTGTTTGATGCGGTTAACGCGGTTCGGACGCAGGCTGCCTGGGGTCGGATGCAGAGGCTCGCTTTGTCGTCGTATGGGGCCCGGCGATACTGGGAGCACCATTGTGGCGTAGTCGGTGCGATCGCGCAGCGGGATGCTCTGATGGCAGAAAAGCTGATGCGGGTCCATATCGACACTGTCCGCGCCAACATGTTTGGCACGGACAGAGACTCGTTTACTTCCGACAAGTATCAACCTCGCAACGGGAGGGAGCAGGACGATACGCTGCCGCGCAGTTCGCGCCTTTAAGCTGATGGCAACTGCCAGAATAAGGCAGACTTGCGCTCAAGTTCAGGGAGAGCATCCGATGGAAAGTGACTTACTATTGGACCCTTTTAAGTACTACACGCTTCCCCTGAAGCAGTGGGTTCAGTTTGCGGTTGATTGGACCGCAGACAACTTCCGCCCATTTTTTCAAGCCATTAGAATGCCTATGGCGTACTTCCTCGATCTGGTCACAACATTCCTGCTATCGGTTCCGCCTACCATCTTCCTCATCGTGCTTTTCCTATTCGCTTGGCAACTCGCCGGCTTCGGTACAGCCGTCTTTGTTACATTCGCGATGTTCGCGATTGGCTTGCTCGGCATATGGCATGACACGCTGATCACGCTCGCAATCATCCTCACTGCAGTGTCGGTCTGCGTGGTCATCGGTGTCCCAATTGGCATTCTAGCTGGGCGCAATGACCGTTTCGAGGCGCTGCTCCGGCCGCTCCTCGACGTTTTGCAGACCTTACCTGCATTTGTATATCTCGTGCCAATCGTAATGCTGGTTGGTATCGGTAACGTCCCAGGCGTATTCGTTACAGTGTTCTTTGCGCTACCGCCGATAATTCGCCTCACCAGCCTCGGTATTCGTAGTGTTCCGCTGACTGCAGTGGAGGCTGCTTATGCCTTCGGCTCGACCCACCGGCAAGTGCTCACCAAGGTACAGATGCCACTAGCCATACGCAACATCATGGCCGGGCTCAATCAGACTCTCATGATGGCACTGGCGATGGTGGTCTATGCATCGATGATCGCCGTCGAAGGACTCGGACAAACGGTGCTGCGCGGTATCGGCCGTCTCGATATGGGACTCGCCGCGATCGGCGGGATTGGGATTGTCCTCCTTGCGATGATTCTCGATCGCATTACCCAAGCGCTTGGTGCTCAAGCAAGACACTCCATCAACATAGCGACCCGTGGACCAATTGGGCTGGTTCGCTTACTAGCGCGACCAATGTTCGTCTTAGCTCATAAGCATTAGTGATCGGATTCCCCAGCCAAGTCCGGGAGTGCCAGTATGTCGATCGCCCATCCAACACACAGACCGTCGAGGCCGCTGCTGGTCGAAGGTGGTGGTGGGCAGCCGCATGCGACTTTGACACCCGGGGTCTCGGCTGAAGACCGCGTGGCAGCGATACACGAGGTGCCACCCATCGAGTGCGAAAAACTGTGGAAGGTCTATGGACATCCCTCGCCAGAACTCACGGCGGACCTCATGGCCGGAAGGCTGTCGCCGCGTGAAGCCCACGCTAGTCATGGCTGCGTCGTCGCGGTAGCCGACGTAAGCTTCAGGGTCGGCAGTGGTGAGATCTTCTGCATCATGGGTCTCTCCGGCAGCGGAAAATCAACACTTGTCCGCCACATCAACCGATTGATCCAACCCACCGCTGGCCGGGTGCGCCTCTTTGGTAAGGAGCTGAACGGTCTCAACGATTTCGAACTACGCCATCTCAGGTCGCACCAGATTGGGATGGTGTTCCAGAATGTGGCGCTCCTACCACACAAGACCGTAATTGAGAACGTTGCTTATGGGCTAGAGGTGCGGGGTCTCAGACGTGGGGAGCGCCAGGCGATCGCGCGCGAGAAACTTGAGATCGTCGGCCTGCTCGAATGGCAGCGCCGCTATGTGGACGAGCTTTCCGGTGGAATGCAGCAGCGCGTTGGGCTTGCCCGCGCGCTAGCGATCGATCCAGACATTCTGCTGATGGACGAGCCCTTCAGCGCTCTCGACCCACTCATCCGGCGACAGCTTCAGGCCGAGTTCGCAAAGCTCTCCCAAAAAATGCGCAAGACTACCTTGTTCATTACCCACGACCTTGAAGAGGCCGTTCGGCTTGGGGATCGTATTGCCATCATGAAGGACGGCGCGTTCGTACAGGTTGGTACGCCCGAAGAAGTGGTGCTCCACCCAGCAAATGACTATGTGGCCGAATTTGTGAAAGACATCTCGCCGTTACAGATTCTAACCGCCACACATGTGATGCGCCCAATCGCCGTTGCCCATGGCGGTGTCGCACTACGGAAGCTGCCGCACGATACCATCCTCCAGGAAGTCATTAACGCGCTAGCAGACACACCAGAGCCCGTGGCCATTACAGATGGCATTGGCGCCGTCATCGGAACCGTCTCGCGCGATGATATTGTGTTGGCGCTGCGTTCAGGTGGCGGATAACCCTCTTGCAAGCCTCATCGCGCTACACCGGAGCATGACGATGCAAAGTGCTTATCCTAACTTGGGCTTGCTGATCGGAGGAGATTGGAGCAGAAGCGAGGAAAATAGCGAACGCGTCGTCCCCTTAATCAACATAGTGAACGCTCTTCGCCGCAAGCGCTGGAATAAGTCCTGTGAGAGACTTTCTACCCGCACGAACCATAGCTTCCGCCTCCTTCTCCTTAGCTCTAACGCTGTCCAGTCGCTTGAGCACGGCGTGCAGATCGCTTTGCGGAAGCACAACTACGCCATCAGAATCGCCAACGACAACGTCTCCCGATTTGACCTCCAGGCCACCGATGGTAACCGCGAAGCCAATCCTTCCCGGACCATCGTCACGGAACGGAGGGTTCGGGGACAAACCCCGAGCAAACACCGGAACACCAACCTGATTCAGCCCGGCAAGATCGCGGACCAAACCGTCTGTGACCAAGCCGACCGCGCCACAATTGCGTGCCATGCCTGTCATGAAATCTCCAAAGCACGCAGCTTCGTCGCTTCCACCGGTTGCCACAACCACAACGTCGTTTGGTTGCAGATGCGGCAACACCGCGAGCACGGCCATGTTGTACAACGGTCTGGTCTCGATGCAAATCGCCGAGCCGACGAAGTGATGATTGCGGGTTATCGGCCGGATCGAGTGCATCAGTGCTCCTCGACCATCCTGCGCATCAGTGACCCAACCGGTGGGAACTCCATCCAGATTACGCAAGAGCTTCTGATCTGCTCGACTTATGTTTCGTTTGATAACCAGATCCGTCGTTTCAGCTGTCATAGCCCTGAGGTCCTCTCTCGGTCTTTTGTATCATCGCACGTCGACGAATCAGTCTAACCGTGCGTCTACCGCCTGAGAAGAGCAAAGCGATGAATGAAAAAATAGCCCGCTATTACCAAGCTTCACGGATGCGTGTGGAATAATCCCATCTGCAGAGTTGCGGCGATGTCAGCGATAGGAACGTTTTGGAGGCTCTGATGTGCAGCATATATGCCAAAGCTGACCCGATTCTCTATGAAAGCAGATCGCGCTCTGTCCGGATCCGGGGAGTCGTAACAAGCTTACGTCTGGAGAATATGGTTTGGGACGTAATTGCGGAGATAGCAAGACGCTCCGAAGTCACTACGAACCAGCTCATCACAATACTCTACGATGAGGTCATTGAGAGCCGAGGCGAGGTACCCAATTTTGCATCTTTCCTTCGGGTGAGTTGCCTCCGCTACCTAAGTCTTCAACTCCGTCGTACTGACTTTCCTGTGGAAGGAGGCCGGTTTGGTGTGATTGAAGGCGGGACGGCCAATATCCGACAGATGACGAGCCCGCATTCCTGAATCGCGGGCTCGGTGACCCAGGTACCGATGCTATGAGCGTGATCTTTGAGAGTAGAAGAAAGGAGACACTCGATGTCGAGCTTGTGTGAGCGAGGTCTATCGACCGCGATGTTTGACCCCAACACCTACGCTAACATTAGGCGGCCCCTGCTCGACGCGGAAACACTGCCTAACTGGTGCTACAACTCCGATGAATTTTATCGACTTGAGGTAGACCGCATCTTCGGAAAAGTATGGAATTTTTTCGGTCGCGCGGAAAGCATCCCAAACCCTGGGGATTACAGAACTGTCAATTTCGTCGGCACGCCTATCATTATTGTGCGAGCCAACGATGGCAGCCTCAAAGCGTTTGCAAACACCTGTCGTCATCGTGGCGCACGTATCGCGACCGGTGACGGCAAGTGCCGTCATTTCGTCTGCCCGTATCATGGTTGGGTTTACAATCTCGATGGATCTCTCAAAGCGTGCGCGGGTATGGAGAAGACGCACAATTTTGACAAAGCAGAGTACGGATTAATCCCGATACGACTTGAGAGCTGGGGTGGTTTCGTATTCCTAAATTTTGACAACGATGCTGAGCCTCTCTGCGACTACCTGGGCGATCTTCCTGAGCAAATGGAATCCTATAATTGTACCGACTTAGTCTTGACATGCAAACAAGAATATGAATTGAACTGTAATTGGAAACTTCATATTGAGAATGCGGTTGAACAGTACCACGTACCTATGGTGCATAGAACAACACTTCAAAAGAAGAAATGCGAATACGTCGAGACACGTACGCGCGGCAATTGGGTCAATCTTCGAGAGAAGCATGATTCAAACACGCGCGCGCTACTTGAGGAGGATCTTTCACACGCGTTTCCGCACATTGAGACGTTGGAAGGGCACGCCGCAGAAGGAACAAACTTCATTTGTATCTTGCCGTGTACGTTGTTGTGCTTGACGTTGGACTCATGTTGGTATGTCGAGTTACATCCGAACGGGCCTCATAAGACAAAGGCGACGCTCGGATGCTGCTTCCCAAGCAACACGACGAAGCTCTCGGACTTCGAGGAGCGAGCCACCTATTATTACAAGCGGTGGCGTACTGGCCTATCCGAAGACAATGGGATATCCGAAGTGCAACATCAGGGCTTGCTTTCCCATTTAGCTCGCCCGGGTCGCTTCTCCTACATGGAGAGCACGACACCACTCCTCGGAGCATGGTGGGCTGATAGAGTCACCCAGAATCACAACCGGTAGAGGCAAACACGCCGCTTACCCCCTGCAACGCTTGACGACAGCGACCAACGATCGTGCCTCTTAGAGAGGGAAACCATGGAGACCACAGGAATGCCGACTTCAAAAACGACGACCAAGGGTAAAAAGGTTTACCCGCACAAGCTCGATTTTATCTCAGCTGCGATCCGTGCTGGAGACTTTGTTTTTGTATCTGGACAGCTCGCTCTTGGACCGGACGGAAATCTTCTCCATGGAAACATCGAGCAAGAGACAAGAACGGTTCTGCGCCAGATCGAGACAACGCTCAAGGACGCGGGATGCACTATGCGCGATATCATCAAAGTGATGGTGTGGTTGCAGGATCCTCGTGACTTTGAGGAGTACAACCGGGTGTACAAAGAATTCTTTCCAGTTGATCCCCCAGTCCGAGCGACTGTTCGTGCGGACCTCATCTATGATTCTAAGCTTGAGGTGCAGGTGACTGCGTACAAACCGCTGCAGTAGACGATATCAATCCGCAATTTCGGATGTAGCGCCGTCGATGAGCCGCAGATCTTGCGCCATGCCGCACCGCGTTGCGTTGTCATCTTGATCCCCTGTTGGCGCATCTTTGGGGGAGTGGGAATGCACCACCACAGAGGGAGCACGTCCTCGGAAGACGAAGGACACAGCTGGGTTAGCATCGAAAGGTTACGCGAACAAACATCACGCAGGAGGCAAACGTGACAGGATTTACGAAGATGTTACTCCGAACCGCTGTAGCAGTGGCGAGTTCGTGTGCAGTCCTAGTTCTATCGTCGCGGGGGTTCACTACCGACCTCCCCGGAAAGGGTATTACTGTCCAGCCGGGGCATGTGGTTGGCGTGCTGGAGGATTTATTTCAAACAGAGGTCGTCAACATCGCGATGGAGCGTCTGGGTTACGACGTTAGACCAGCGATCGAGATGGACGTTCCCGTTCTTCATGTGGCCGTGGCGCAGGGTGACGTTGACTATGTCGCGGACCATTGGGATCCCCTGCAGCAGGCATTCATCGAACAAGCGGGGGGACCAGATAAACTAACACTTGTCGGTGATCTTCTAAAGGGATGTGCGCAGGGATATCTGATCGACAAGAAGACCTATGACACATTGCAGATCACCAATCTGGAGCAGCTCAAGGACCCGAAGATAGCAATGATTTTTGACTCGGAAGGAACCGGTAAAGCGCAGTTGAATGGCTGTCCTCCCGGATGGGGATGCGAGAGGGTGATCGAGCATCATCTCGACACATACGGACTTCGAGACACCGTCACACACCAGCAGGGTCAGTTCAATGTGCTTAAAGCAGACGTCATCGCCAAGATAAAGGCTGGTAAACCGATACTGTACTATACGTACGCACCACTTTGGTTGAATAGCGTGTTGGTCCCTGGTCGTGACGTCGAATGGCTGGAGGTACCGTTCGTTTCGTTGCCCGAAGGAGACCAGACGGTAGATACCAAAAATGCGGAAGGCAAGAATGTTGGGTTTCCGATCAATACTCAGCGCATAATGGCCAGCCCGCACTTTTTAGAGAGCAATCCAGCTGCGAAAAGACTATTTGAGTTGGCATCGATTCCTGTGGAGGATGTCAATGCTCAGAATTGGAAGATCCACGAAGGTGAGAATGCTCTCTCCGATATTCGGCGCCACGCTGAAGAATGGGTCACCGCTCATCAAGCTGAAGTCGACAGGTGGATTCAAGAAGCGATCAATGCCGCAAAGTAGAGGCCTGGCCTTAGTCCTCTCGACTCGACGGTTTTCCGGTTGGGGCCCGGCAACGCACAATGTCGTGTACCCGAATGTTTCAGATACAGAAGAGTAGAAAAGATCTAACGCCATGTGCCCAATGTCCAGCCATATCCCAGCCAGGCAGTTGTGAGTCTATTCCGGAAATTCGATTCACGGCTCATGTGGCCCCCCACGTTGCGATCGGGCTGGGCTATAGCACAAAAGCCGCATAGGCCAACAAGAGAGGGGCGGTGGAAGGGGGACTCTTAACGTCTCGTGTCCTCGAAGTCACTGACGAAGCACTCGATGTCCGGTCTTACCGCCTCAAACCGGAGGGTGTTTCGTTGTCAGACTTTACGCCCGGCGCACACATTGATGTCTACATCGACAAAGGAGTTGTTCGGCAATACTCGCTTTGCAACGGCCCCGAAGATCGAGATCACTACCTTATCGCAGTGCAGCGCGAACCCACAGGGCGTGGGGGATCAATTAGAATCTATGACCAAACCAAGAAGGGCGATGTGGTTAGGATTGGTGTCCCGCGGAACAATTTTCCCCTCGTGGCAGGCGCTGGCCATCGAATCCTACTTGGAGGCGGCATTGGCATCACGCCCTTGCTTTGCATGGCGCGCCATTTGGCAGCTAGATCAGAATCATTCGAACTCCACTACTGTCTTAGACAACCTGAGCGTATGGTTTTCCGCGACATTCTCTTTGCGCCAGCGCTGCGCGGTTATGTTCATCTACACCTTGATGGCGGCCCTACCGACCAGCTATTGAACCTCAATGCGCTTCTCGACAAGCGTAGTAACGATTGCCATCTATACTTCTGCGGCCCCACGGGTTTCATGCTAGCCGTCGAACGCGCAGCGCATCTAGTGTGGCCTACGCACACACTCCATAAGGAATATTTTTCGCCACCCGCCCCGACGGGGCATGATCGACCCTTCCTACTCCAACTCGCGCGCTCAAACATTACCGTCGAAGTATCGGCTGGATGCACGGCACTTGAAGCGCTCCTTGCTCACGGAATCGATGTGCAATCGGGGTGTGAGCAGGGAGTTTGCGGATTGTGTATAACACGAGTCTTCGAAGGGGTAGTGGATCATCGGGACTCATTCCTAAGTGCGGACGATAAACGTCGAAACGACAAATTTGCACCCTGTTGTTCTCGCGCAATCAGCTCATACCTTGTCATCGATTTATAGCTAGAAAACGGAAGTACATACCTGCTGGGATAGCCACGATTGTCACCAGCGTCGGTGGGCGAACTGAGCTGTCATCGTCGTGCGCGGCCGGGCCCCCTGTCGTGCATCTCCGACAACGGCACCGAGCTGACCAGCATGGCGATCCTGACCTAGATGTTTAGAGCCTTTTCACGACTGGTGGCGATAGCCTGAGTTGTGGAGATAGTTGGCACATTCGGGGTGGGAGAAGGTAGCGAGGGCGTCGGCGATGGAGGTGATGAGGGCGTCGCGAGAGCGTGCCGCGGCCTTGCGCAAGATCGACTTGAGTTTGGCGAAGGCTTGCTCGATGGGATTGAGATCGGGGCTGTAGGGCGGCAGATAGAGCAAGGTGGCGCCCGCCGCCTCGATCGTCTGGCGGATGCCGGCGACTTTGTGGCTGCTGAGGTTGTCGAGGATGACGATGTCACCGGGGTTGAGTGTCGGGGCAAGACACTGCGCGACATAGGCCCGGAAGCAGTCTGCGTTGATCGGGCCATCGAACAGGCAAGGTGCGGTGATGCCCTCCTGGCGCAGGGCGGCAACGAGGGTCGTGGTCTGCCAGTGGCCGTGGGGCACAGCAACGTCGAGGCGCTGTCCGCGCGGGCAGCGGCCGTAGCGGCGCGCCATGTTGGTCGCCGCGCCGGTCTCGTCGAGGAAAACGAGGCGCTTCGGGTTCAGCCCGGCCTGGCTGGCGCGCCAGTCCTGACGCGCCCGGGCGACGTCCGGCCGGTCCTGTTCGGCCGCACGCGCCGACTTTTTTTAAGCGTCAGATCGAGATGCCGCAGCCTCTTCCACAGGCAGCCGGTGCTTACCGCCACCCCACGCTCGGCCAGGAGCCACGCCCGCAGCTCCGCCAGCGTGGCATCCGGCGTCGACGCCACTCGCGCGCGCAGCGCATCGTCCTGCTCGGCCAGTTTGGGCTTCGGACCGCCGGCCCAGCGCCGCGCCGTCGTCTCTCCCGTCGCTCGCCGACGCCCCAGAACCTTGTAGATGTATGACACGCTGACCCGGAACAGCGGCGCCAGCTTGTAGGCCTCACCCCCGCTATTCATCGCCGCGATTACTCGCTCCCTTAAATCCTGTGAATAGGGCTTCCCCATCTCGATCCTCGCTTCGTCGCCCGCGAGTATCGTGAATCACAAAAACTCCCCCTTGGGAATCCCCTTCCGATTCCATCATCCTCAAAAACGCTCTAGCCCCGGCATTTGATGATGCGAGTTGAGTTTGAAGCGTTGCGGCTCTATCGATCAGGTTTTGCAGATATATTCGTAGGGGGTGAAGCCTTTGCGTGTCGAGCCGTCGGGCGAAGTTATAAGCCGTGACGAAGTCGGCGAGATGGCGGCGTAGCTGATCGTGGGTTTAGTAGTAGAAGCGCCGGATGGTCGCCTCCTTGAGGGTGCGCGCCGCGCGGCGCCCAGGATGAGCAGCATGGCGATGTCGGCGGTGGCGTCGGTCAGCATCTCGGGCGTGTTGGTCACGACGATGCCGCGGACCTGGCGGCCGCCAGGTCGATATGCTCGAAGCCGACGGAGAAGGTGGCGACCGCGCGGACCGCACCGAGCAGCGCGACGAAGACCTCGGCGCTCATCCGCTCCGTCGGGGAGACGAGGAGGGCGTCATGGCCGGTCGCGGCGGCGATCAGCTCGGCGGTGCTGTAGAGACGGTCTTCCGGACTGAGAGTGGCCCGACAATCGCGTGACAGTCGCGCCGGTAGCTTGCGGGTCGCCAACACGGCCGGCTCCAGGCGTCCGCTTATTGGACTGGGGGCATGATCCTACTAGTCGTGGGCGCGATTAAGATCACTTAGCGCATCGACCAAGTGCGGCAGATACTTGTCTCCATGGCCATGGACTATAGCGAACTGCAAGAGTTGGTGCACGGACTCGGCAACGAAGCTCGCAGCCGGCACTGTCTCAGTCATATGCGTGTAGTAGCGCAGATCCTTGGCAGCATTTCGGATCGCGAATTTGGCCAGACTGTCATCACCATCCAGAAAGTATTTGCTGAAGCGCCTAAACATCACGCTGTCGGCGCCACCAGACATTACTATCTCGCTGAGCGCTTTCAGGTTGACCTTGGTCTTAATCGCTGTGGTTATGCCCTCCGCGACTGAAGCCGCTACGGCCATCACCAGATATTGGTGTATCAGCTTTAGTCGATGACCAGAACCAACGTCACCAGCATGGAAGACCGTTTCGGCAAAGGCTGAAAGCACAGGACGAACCTCGTCAAGCGTCGCCGGATCAGCTCCAGCAATCACCACCAACCGACCTTCCTCTGCCTCTTTCGGCGTTCGCACTAAGGGCAGGTCAAGAAAACGACCACCGCGCTCAGCAATCGCCGCGGCGATCCGAACAGTCGAATCGGGCTCAGCGGTCGAGCAGTCGGCTACAATGCTGCGGGCTGTGACGCCCTCAAGTAGCCCGTCCTTGCCAAAAACGACCTCCTCGACTTGGGGTGAACCAGTTACACATATGAAGATTATATCAGTGCTGCGTGCCAGCTCCGCTGCAGTCTTGACCTCCTTCGCACCACGGCGCAGCAGGTCGTCGACTGGTCCTCGATTTCGGTGCCCGAGCACAGTCAAGGCATGCCCCTTTTCGAGGATGTTCTTGCCAATACCGTGACCCATGAGCCCGATGCCAATGAACCCGACCTGCTTGCGCTCAGCCATTAGATGTCTTCCTTTCTTGAAATTCGCTTAGAGACCGCTTATTCGCGCCAATCGACGCTGCCTGGAACGAACAGCTCATCGACATTGAGCCCATGCCGGATGAATCCTTGATCCAACAGATACCCGACAAGCAAACTCACTTGCTTCCTATTGCCGTCCGTCAATCCGTAGGGATGGCTGTCGCTGCCGAACACGGCCAAGGCCTCACTCCACGCCTGCTCACCCCATGGCACGAGCGTGGCGCCAAGCCGGCGCCGCAGCGCGGTTTTCTTCGCCGCTACATAGGAATCGAATACCGCTCGCGCCGCACCCGGCTCACGCGTGAGCACTTCCTTCCGGAGCACGATAGTATGCCGTATCGGAAACACACCAGTGCGCCCAAAATAGCGGATCTCCGCCTCGCGTGGATTATCGAGGAGAGGTCGCAAGCGCCTTTCCGCCGGTGGTCTTGATGAGTCCCTTAGAGGACCCATTATCACCGCGTCGATCTCGCCAATGATGAGCAATTCCTCAAGATCGACATGCGTTGTGGTGAGTTTCACACCTTGCGGTGCCGAGAAGCGTTGGTCTTGCACTGAGACCCAGTGGACATCGCGCCAGTCCAATTGATACTCGTCTTTCAAAATCCCACGCATCCAGACCGCGAGGGTCTGCGAATAGTCACGTATGCCGACCTTGCGTCCCGCTAGTTCCCGAAACTCACGCAGCTTGCTGTCTTTGCGCACCACCACATCGCCATGGCGAAACGCTCTGATGGGAAATACGGGTATAGCCGTCAACCAGTCGTCGTCATTCCCTCGATACAGTAAATAATTGGCAAGTGAACATTCACTGATCTCAAAATCACTTTTGTTCAGCACCACATTCAAGAATTCTGCCGCATTAGCGTGCGGCCGGTAGATAATACCCGCGCGTACATCCTGCTCTGTCAGTCCCATTCCCAGGGTGTGTTCGTAGTCGCCGCCAAGCACAATCATTTTTGAGTCCGAGACAGCAGGGATGCCGTCATCCCAGTCGATTGATGATACAAGACTTCCCCACTTGTCGGGATCACTGCCACGAAGGAAATAGGCAGCTTCACTCAACGTCTTCCATCGACGATAGCCAGACTTAGGAGTGCCCCCCGCCTTCATACTCTGGATGACCGCGACGCAGATCGTTGCCTGCCCGATTCGTACCGCGGACCAGGATCAGCGGCCGCATGTGGTGTCCGTAGTTCGTGTCAGTGCGTCCCTTCGCTGCGGCGGCGTCATGATCATAGAAACTTGTCGCCGGTATGTAGCGGAGCGCATAGCTTGCGCGTTCCCGTGTGCCAGAATTGGGCCAGGAAGCGTGCGCCGTGAACAGATCGAATATGATCATCTGTCCGGCTTCCAGTTCTACGCTGACCGCCTGCTTCTCGTCATACTCATCCTCGGCGAGGACCGCGTTGCCCACCGACCCGTCCGCGTGTCGACCGTCGAACCCATACAGAGAATGCCTTCCGACTGTCCGGCCCTTGTGCGATCCGGGGATGAGCCGAAGACAGGCATTCTCGACATAGGTATCTGAGGCAGCGATCCAGACATGGGTTCCCATAAGCGGTGTTATCGCCTGGCCCGTGGCATCGCGATGCCATGCGGTCGCCGGCCCCTTCCCCGCGCGTTTGTAGAAGGCCGCCGTTCCCCTGAGGATAATGTCGGGACCAGCAATCTGCTCGATCATGTCTAGGATTCTGGGATGAGCTGCGAACTCCATCCAACCTGGAAAGCTCTTCAAATTCAGACCGCCGCTTCCGGGGACATGAGGGCCAGGCATGAGAAAGTCTTCGAACTGAGGGTTCTCAGCAACGAGCCGTAGGATCAGGCCACGCAACCGGCCTATTTCGTCGGAAGACAAGCGAAACTGCGGCATCACAAATCCGTCCCGATCGAATACCTCCAACTCTTGCTGGCTAAGTACTGATGGCACCGGTCGCGTCGGATCGGCATGTCCGGATGGCGCCTGTACTCTGTTCTCCATGGCACGTGTCCTTTATGACTGACCGTTCAGGCCGGCACTGAACTGCGCAACCGAGATCACTTGTTCCGCGAGAAACTGATTAGAGCAGCCGATACTAACGATGATCGGCTTTGGTCGATTTTTGTCAAGAAAATCCGAGCGTTACATCGTGCCAATTTGACATATGGTAATCATATTTTCGCATTGGATTTTGCGGCTCCGGCTAATGTAGGCACTAAGATGCGCGAGAATGTGGCTCATAAATCATCAAAGATCGGAAGGGAGGAGGAGACATGCTGAATCTATCCAAGTATCTGCTCACTTGCGCGGCGTGCTTACCATTGTTGTGCATGGGCACAGTTGCAAACGCCGCCGATTTTCCCGAACGCGGAGTGGAGATAAACTCAGGTGCTCCTCCGGGCGGTACGGGAGACTTGCTAGCGCGCATCGTGGCTCAGAAACTCTCTGAAAAATGGGGCCAACCAGCCGTTGTCATGAATCGCGTCGGGGCCAATCATCGGATCGCCGCAGCCCACGTAGCGCACGCGAAGCCCGATGGCTACACCATGCTGGTCATGACGAGCGATCTAATGGCTACGCCTCCGGAGGACGTTGATATCACTTACGATCGAATCAGCAGCTTCGTTCCGGCTGCATTGATCGGGTCGGCGCCAAACTGCCTTGTCGTCGGTGCTTCCTTACCGGTAGGTTCCGTGGCTGAGCTACTTGCCATGGCGAAGGCCGAGCCGAAAAAGCTGAATGCGGCCGTCTATGGGACTGGCGGTGTTGGAGAGGTGGCCTTCACGCGACTCTTTCTGCTGACGAAAACCCCAATGATGGAGTTTCTTCGCTATACGGGATCGTCCAAGGGCATGATCGCCATTCTCGCTTCGGAAGCGCATGTCACAATTGTTCCATGCTCCAGCGCAATGCAGCATGTGGAGAGCGGCGCACTGAAGGTATTGGCTATTAGTCAGAAGTCCGATCTGCCATTGCTTGCTGTCGTCCCAACGTTCGAAGAGGCGACAGGCCTTGAGGGCTACAATGGCCCAGGCAGCAACCGGTATGGGCTCTCAGTACCCGCGGGTACACCCGAGGATATCGTGACCAAGATCCGACACGATGTGGATGAGGTTCTGCAAGCAGAAGATGTAAAGGAGAAACTGACTAGCCAATTCATCATCCCGGGCACCGGCCAGGATGACTTTGCTGAGCTCGTCAAATCCGAGGTCACCCGATGGGACACATGGACCAAGGAGAACAAGGAGGGCATGGCTGCGGCTGCTGTCCAATAGGTTGTCTGCGGCGGGCGTTTTGCGCGCATGAAGCAAATCTCTACGAGGGGAGTGGGCGACGGCCGCCCTCTCGGGTCGACTTGAAGGTGGTGACTAGATGACTGCCCAGCGTATCGCGCTTGTAACGGGTGCAAACAAAGGAATCGGCAAGGAAGTCGCCCGCGGTCTGGCCCGTGCTGGGCAGTCAGTATTCCTAGGCGCGCGAGATCTCGCCCGTGGCAATGCCGCCGCTGCCGAGCTCGCGAACGATGGCGATGTCAAGGCTATTCGCATTGATGTGACTGACCAGTCGTCAATCTCGGCGGCGGTCGAAATGATAGACAAGCTGCATGCGAGGCTAGACGTACTCGTCAACAACGCCGGCGTGAATGCCATCAAGCGCAAGCCGAGCGAGGAGACTATCGACGATTTTCAAAGCGTGTATGACACGAACGTCTTTGGCGTTGTCCGTGTCACAAATGCTTTTCTGCCGCTCCTTCGACGCTCGCGAGCCGGTTGCATCGTCAATGTAACCAGCTTGCGTGGCTCGATTGGTGATGAAGAAGCTTGGGCCGGGCAAACATCGATGTTGTATGCCAGTTCCAAGACAGCACTTAACGCATTGACAGCGCACTACGCCCGCGAGCTCGCAGACATCCCGATCGAAGTCTTCGGGGCGGCGCCAAGCCACGTTGCAACAGATTTCAACAATTTCCGTGGAAAGCACACACCTGAGGAGGGCGCCGCGATCGTGATCAAGCTTGCAACAGACTCCCGAGGAAAGGTGTCCGGGCGGAACTACAACGATTTGCGCGAACTGCCCTGGTAAACTGATCCCAGGTTCTGTCTTCGGCGCAGCAGATCCGGTAGCCAGTACGCTGTTTTGGTGGTGTCTCAGGACCCATGCTCAGTCTAGCTTACTCCATGTACTGAGCCTCGGCCTTTTTGATAACCTTCGATGTACGGCGGAGAACTGGCAGCGTGAATGCTGCTAACAGGGCTATTATCAAGATTGTAATGCCGAGGCTAATTGGCCGCGTCAGGAAGATCGTTGGATCTCCCCGAGAGATCTGCATCGATCGTCTGAGATTATCCTCGAGGATTGGGCCAAGAATCACACCCAGCACGAGTGGGCCGGGCGAGCAGTCCAGTTTCTCCATCACGAAGCCGACCAAAACAACGCCCGCGCAAATCAGCACATCAAATGTCTGATGTCTCTCGGAGTAGATGCCGATCAAGCAGAACACGACGATCAACGGATAAATGAAGCGGTAAGGGGTCTCCAACATCTTGATCCAAATGCCCACGAGCGGCAGGTTTAGGATGAGCAGCATGAGATTGCCGATCCACATACTGGCCACCAAACCCCAGAAGAGATCCGCGTGGTTAGTCATCACTTGCGGCCCTGGCGGGATGCCCTGAATCAGCATGGCTCCTAGCAGCAGCGCCATGGTAGCCCCAGCGGGAATTCCCAGCGACAGCATCGGGATGAAGTGGGTGAAGGCCGCAGCATTGGCGGCAGCCTCGGGAGCTGCGACGCCCTCAATCGCTCCGTTTCCAAATCGCGACGGATCTTTCGCCAATTTCTTCTCGATTGAATAAGAGCCAAAAGAAGCGAGCAATGGTCCGGTGCCAGGAAGAATGCCGAGCACCCCTCCCAAGGCAGTGCCTCTGACAATTGGGTTGATACATGCCTTGAAGTCCGACCATCTGGGTACGAGATCTCTCAATTTGGTTCTAATTTCGATGCGCTGCTGAGAAGAGCCAAGCGTGTAGCAAATGTCTACGAATGCAAAGAGGCCCATCGCAATGGGTATAAAGGTGATGCCCTCGACAAGCCGTTCTTCGCCAAAGGTGAAGCGCACGACCCCCGAACTGATGTCCATTCCAACAGTTCCGATCATGAGACCCAACGTGGCCATGCCAAGCGTATTCACGATTGATTTTCTCGACAGCACGGAGGCGCCAACCAACGCCAGAAGCGCTGTAGCGGTGTATTCCGGCGCCTGAAATGAAAGAGCAGCTTGGGCAAGTGGGGGAGAGAAGAAAGTTATGACGAGAATACAGATACATCCAGCGAAGAAAGACGACAGCGCCGCCATGCAAAGCGCCGGTCCGGCTCTGCCCTGCCTAGCCATAGGATGACCATCGAAGCAGATTACGATTGCGTCTGGCTCACCTGGCATATTGAGCATGATCGACGTTGTTGCGCCAGCATGCTTGGCGCCATAGTAGATGCCGGCCAGCATTATGAGCGCGCCGATAGGATCCATTACAAACGTAAGCGGAAGCAGAATCGCAACCGCAGTGACAGGGCCGATGCCGGGGAGAATACCCACCACGGTGCCAAGCACAGCGCCTAACAGACAATACAGGAAGTTTGATGGCGTCAGCGCAATTCCGAACCCGTACATCAGGTTGTTGAGAGCTTCCATCATGACTATTCACCGATCCGTCTGTGCTCCTAGTTGCTCCACCAAAACAGCGGAATAGCCATGCCGAAGAGGTAAACAAATACGAGTCCCGAGAACACCGCCAACGCAGCGAACGTTAGAAATACCTCAATGGGGTTCGTCAGCGCGCGTCTGAAGCAGACAAGAAATACCGATACAAAGATGGCGACGACGAGGCCTGTCTTTTCGATCAACAGCGCGAAACTAATGATGCTAGCTAGTATGAGGAAGAGTGGTTCAAGTTTGTACTTCGGTATTGGATCGGGCGTTGTCGCCCTATAACCATTGATGATCGATAACGTGCCGAGCCCCACGAGAACGATGCCCAGTAGGGCTGGAAAGTAGCCGGGCCCCATACGGGTCGCACTACCGATCTCATACTCCTGAGACCAGAAGAATGCTACGGAGCCAATGAAAACGTAAATCAGTCCGACGTAGAAACTCTTGAGTCCGTGGATTTGGTTGAGTCGACGCAATTCACCATCTCCCCCGAAACAGCTTCGGTTTCATACACTCTACCGCTGACTGTAAGTTCAGCGGCACGGCTCGCCGAGCTAAGCGCTCTGAACTTAGTCAACTAGCACTGCTGCTAACAGATTTAGCGGCTTCTCATTTGGTCTGCGGAGGCGCGACGCCAAGCTTATCAGCCCATGGCCGGAGATTTGGCATGGTCGTTTGATGGAGCTCCACGCCGGTCGAAAGCTGGGCGCGTCGTAGCGCTAGTGCTCTGTCACCCGGCATCCGCACCGCGGTCCCTTCCGATCGCGGTCTGCTTGTCCGGCAAGCGTCCGCAAGGATGCTCGTATCGCGCTTGAGCAGCGGAAGTCCACCAAATGCGCGTGGGTCGATGAGCTGCATAAACACAAGATTGCCAGCGTCGGTTGGCGCTCCGGTATGGCCGACGCCAGAAAGCCCGCCGGTCAGTATTTCAACCATCAAACCCAGCGCGAAACCCTTGTGCCCAAGTTCGATACCGCCAAGCGGCAACAACGCGCCAGGCGGAGAACCGAACAGTGCCCCTGGGTCTCGCGTGAGGTTGCCTCTTGAATCCTGAACCCAATCTGCCGGAAGCTGCCTCCCCTCGGACGCCCAACGTCTGACCCATCCATTCGCCACAGCAGACGTGCTGATGTCGACCAGTATGGGATCTCCTTCCGTCGGGCATCCGAATGCAACCGGGTTGGGAGCGAGCACAGGATCGATGCCGCCAGCAGGTACGACGGATCTCGCGAGCGGGTTTGTCGTCATCAGTATCATGATGCGCCCACGCTCGGTCGCGCGCTGAAGATACGAGATCAATGCGCCGATATGGCCGCTACGTTTGATCACATACGTGACGACACCATGCTTTGCAGTGCGAGGAAGGGCCTCTGCGACCGCGGAAGCAACAAGACATGTCCCGGGAACGCTGTTGCCATCCCATAGCACCGTAGCACCTCGATCAGAGAGCACGCTTGGTTCGCCGCTCGCATTGGAGGTGCCAGACTCCAATTCCTTGAGGTAGTTCGGTAGCAGGCTGAGGCCGTGGGTAGTATGCCCCATCAGATCCGCTTCGATGAGGATCTCTGCCTGAGTCCTGGCTCGATCCTGCGGTAGTCCCGCCTTGCGACCCAACGAAGTCCCAAAGTCTAATAAGGCAGAGTATTCGTACCGATCTGCTATGGAACCCTCCCGAACCGCCCGATCGGACGCTTCTTGAAGCTCGCCTCATTAGGCGCAGACGCTACAGGGGCGCGTGACAGCGTGAGATCAACTGGAGGTCAACTTGCAGGTCACCGCACCAATTTGTCAAGATATAGCGCAGAAAATCCCCATTCATTACGCTATCATTCTGGGCATAACATAATTACTATTCTGCATTTCATTTTTTGAAGTACAGCAGGGGTCCACCTTCGAACGCAATGAGCCGGAGCCAAAGCATGGCTGAGTCATGCATTTTGGACAAGCCTGCAACACACGATGTGATACAGGCCTATGGTGGGAGATTACACAACCGCGCGACTGAAGCCTCTTGCGACTCGAATCTTAGAACGAATCCGACTGAAAGAACCGCCAGAACAACTCTACTCCTTCCGCCTCACTAACTCGACGCCGAAATAGCCTAATCTCCACAGGGATGTCCTCGTACCCTCGGCCAGCCTCGACAAGTCGTCCGTCGCCGAGCTCATCAAGGATGAGACTCTTTGGCAGCCATGCGATGCCGCGCCCTTCGATGGCCATCGTCTTCAGCACAATGGCCAGATGTGAAGTGAATATCGGCTGCGGGTTAACATCCAATAAGGCCTCTCCCCGGATCGATTTTACGATTTGACCGAGACCCGACTCGTCACTGTAGGACAGGACATGGATGGCCTCACCAGGCACCGGCTGAGCCGATATGTTCTCCGGAGCTGTTACAGGAACCAATGTGTCATCGCCAACGCGCACCGACTGAAATATGGAAGGCTCAAGACGGTTTCCTACCTTAGGATGGTAGTGGCAAAGCAGGAATTGTACCCGCTCCTGCAGCATCAGTTCCTCGCAGGCGCTCAATGTGTCGGAGACTAAGCGAATGGCCCCCATATGGGGCAGCCGATCGGTCAATGCGCGAAGCCATGATGGAAAGAAGGTCCAAGAAAGTACATGGGTCGCGGCGAAATGGAGTGTCGACCTCGTATCCTCGACGATCGCCTGAGCCTCCTGGCGTGCCGCAAGGACTCGACGCAATATGTCCTCGGCTACCGGACGGAACCATCGACCGACCTCAGTAAGAGCGATGGGATGTGTGCCACGATCAAACAGTTTGACACCCATCCATTCTTCAAGCGCATGAATACGGCGGCTGAAAGCGGGCTGGGTAACATGGCGCTGCTCGGCTGCACGTGAGAAGCTACCGGTGCTGCACAGCGCAGAAAAATCCTGCAGCCAAGTTACCTCCACAGTCGATTACCAAAATGCATGCCGTTATTACATCTCAGCATTTGAAGTGCTCAGGCCAACGTCAGACAATATTCTATCAATCCATAGACCTTAGATAAGAAACATCCGGTGACTAAATGCGTATCGTTGATATAAGAGAACGAACAGTTTCAATCGCTACACCTATAAGTAACGCATTTATCGACTTCAATAATATGTCGGCGAGCCTTGTAGCTGTCAAGACGGACGCAGTTCGGAACGGCAAGCCGGTGGTTGGCTACGGCTTCACTTCCAACGGGCGATACGGGCAGGGTGCCTTGATCCGCGAGCGCTTCCGGCCGCGCATACTAGAAGCTCAAGCGAGCACCACGCTCGATGAGACTGGTGAGAATCTCGACCCGTTCAAGATTTGGGCCCTCATGTTTCTCAACGAGAAACCAGGCGGACACGGCGAGAGGTCTGCGGCCATCGGCGCGATCGATATGGCAGTATGGGACGCCACAGCTAAGATCGCCGACAAGCCTCTATTTCACCTTCTGTCGGAGCGTTATGGCAACGGCGAGGTGAATCCGCGAGTTTTCGTGTATGCGGCCGGTGGCTACTAC
This sequence comes from Dongiaceae bacterium, assembly GCA_050180895.1. Classification (GTDB taxonomy): domain Bacteria; phylum Pseudomonadota; class Alphaproteobacteria; order Dongiales; family Dongiaceae; genus JBGPEQ01. The sequence continues at coordinate 396,762 of JBFXDS010000003.1, read as the reverse complement.
CACCCCGATAAGGGCCTCGACAAACTCCGAGATGAAATGCTGGGCTACCTCAGCCGTGGGTACAACGTTGTCAAAATGAAGATCGGAAGCGCTCCGCTTGGCGATGATTTGAAGCGCATCGAAGCCGTTCTCAGCATTCTGGGTAAGGGTCAGCACCTAGCTGTCGATGCGAACGGTCGTTTCGACCTGAATACCGCAATTGAGTATGCGAAGCGCTTATCTGCATATGATCTCTTTTGGTACGAGGAGCCCGGCGATCCTCTCGATTTCGAGTTGCAGAAGGAGCTTGTTAGTCACTACGCCAAACCCATGGCCACTGGAGAGAATCTCTTCTCGATGCAAGATGCCAGAAATCTGATTCGATATGGCGGCATGCGCAAGGAAATGGACTGGCTGCAATTTGATTGCGCCCTAAGCTACGGCCTCGTGGAGTACATAAGAATCCTTCAGATGCTAAAGGAGTATGGCTGGTCTCCGAGCCGGTGCATTCCGCATGGCGGCCATCAGATGTCGCTAAATATCGCGGCCGGCCTCGGCCTGGGTGGCAATGAATCGTACCCTGACTTGTTTCAACCCTATGGGGGATTTCCCGATGGCGTGGCTGTCGAGGATGGCTATATCACCATGCCGGAACTACCTGGGATTGGCTTCGAGGGTAAGCAGGACCTTTGTGCCGAGATGAAACGCCTCTCGTCATAGGAACAGCATTCATTTCTGCGGATCGGAACAAGGGTAACCGGGCCTTATAGCCGCGCCGGGGCATCCGTATTAATCAGCGAAGTCGGCTGGCGTAAAGGACCTCCCCGTGAAGGTTGCAAGGTGCCACTGCTCCTCGCGCAGTTCGAATGCACTAAATTCCTCAATGACAACCGTCTGGTTCACCATTTCGACGATCGTCTCGTACAGCCAAGCATAGCGATAGCCGTGCGCCCGCCTGGTAGTAGCCTATAGGGATAGGACGAACGATGTCGGGCTCACCGCCTCAAACAAGGATCGAGGCATAGCTCGCCTCTATCCAAACCTGGACCGTGAAGTAAGGCTTCACTCCACAAGCGCTCGCGCACGCCGCCGGACTCGACGCGGACAGCCTCAAACGGCATGCTCGCGGGACGACTGCAACTCACGGTACAAAACCCTATGTCATCCTCGACAACCTCAGCAGCCACAAAGTCGCCGGCATCCGCCAGACGATCGAGGCGGCGGGCGCCACCTTGCTCTATCTGCCGCCCTACAGCCCCGATCTCAATCCCATCGAGCAAGCCTTCGCCAAACTCAATTCGATCTTGCGCAAGGCCGCGGCACGCTCTCGCGACGCCCTCATCACCTCCATCACCGACGCCCTCGCTACCTTCTCCCACGCCGAATGTGCCAACTATCTCCACAACTCAGGCTATCGCCACCAGTCGTGAAAAGGCTCTAGCCCCTCGCGTGAGGGGCCGCCGATCCACTGCCCCGCCACGCATACTACCGAAAACTTACCGAATGGTTCGGCTTTTAATACGATGATAGGCCCTAAGTTATTGATATTATTGGCGTCCCCACGGGGATTCGAACCCCGGTTTGCGCCGTGAGAGGGCGCCGTCCTGGGCCTCTAGACGATGGGGACATCGTAAGGCCGACGCTCTCCAATAGGGCAAGCGTCCGCCTCGATCAAGTGTCTTGCTTGCCGCTCCTCCGCCGGCGGAACTGCCACAAGGTGCCCACCCTTCGAACGACCGCCGGCTTACGCCGCAGACGGATTCTCAGGATCGCCGCCTGTCCCGTCGTGCGTCGAGAAACGCCGTTATCCGCGCAAGATAGGCTTGCGGATCCTCGTACATCGCCATGTGCGAGCAATTCGGAAAGACGGTGATTTCCGAATCGGGCAGCGCATTGTGCATCCGCATGGAGCAGGCGGGCGTCAGCTCGTCATGCTGGCCGCACATGATCAGCGTCGGCACCGAAATCTTGTGCATGTCGGGGATGCGGTTCCAATCCTTGAGGTTCCCGACATAGAGGAACTCGTTCGGCCCCTGCATGGTGCCGTAGATATCCATGTTGAGCTTCTTGAATGCGTCCTGGACGGTTTTCGGCCAGTCGTCACTACGGAAGACGTGGCGGTAGTTGAGGATGGTGATCGCCGCCTGGTATGCCGGATGGGTCAGATTGCCCGTGGCCTCGAAGCGCTGCATCATGGCGACCGTCTCTGGTCCGAGCGCCGCGCGATGGCGATCGAGTTCGCCGACTAAGTGCGGCATGTCCCCGCAAGTGTTGGAGAGGAGCAGCGACTTGAGTGCCTTCTGATACTTGAGCGCATACTCGATGCTGAGCCAGCCACCCCAGGAGTGGCCGAGCAGGTGAATCCTGCCGAGGTCAAGCCCCTTGCGCACCGTCTCGACCTCCTCGACATAGCGTCCGATCGTCCACAGCGACTTGTCCTTCGGCCGGTCGGACGCGCCGGTGCCCAGCTGATCATAGGTGACGACGCGATAGCCGGTATCGACCAGCGGCAACAGCGGATCGCGCAGATAGTTGCAGGGAATGCCAGGCCCTCCATTCAGCAGGAAGAGCGTGTCGCCGCCGTCCCCGTAGCTGTAGGTCACCACGTCATAGCGGCCGACCTTGACTCGGCGCGTCTCCGGCTTGCGTGCCTTGACCATGGCTACTGCACCCACGGCATGGATGCGGCTCGATCGAACCGGTCCCACAGACCTGCCGAGCCAACATGCTGGAACGTGAAATTGCGGCGATCGAGATCCGCGATCCAACGGTCAGCCGCCTCCCCGGCCTGGCGCCAGCAGGCCGCCATGAACTCCGTCTTCTCCCGCGCCGGCGCCGCGATCAACTTGCGCCCTTCAGCGAAAAACCCATCCTCCAGCGCCTCGAAGCTGGCGCGGATGTCGACGCCGAGAGTATGGAAGGCGGCCATAGCGCGGCGATGCAGGTGCTCGTGCTTCCACCACAGGGCGCCCTCCGTGTATGTCTCCCGCGGCGACGGCCCCGTATCCGGCATGGGCACCCCGAAATAGACAGGCTTGAGCACCGACAGGCAGGTGCCGGAGGTCGCCGTCACCCAGGCCATCGCCCCCTCCGGCGCCGCCTCCATGATCATGGCGCCACAGGCCTGCCAGACGCGATCGGGGTGCGGCCCGGCATGCATGCAGATGTTCGTGCAGATATCGCCCTCGGCCGGATCATAGTCCTCCGGATGCTGGCGCAGGAGGTCGGCCATGGTGCGGAGATCGATCCTGCCCTCATGCTGCTTTAGCCACTCGAAGGCAACCTTCTGGCGGGCGGCGCCGCTCGCCGCCTTGCTCTGGTCGGCGTAGGTCGCGCCGAAATCGGTCCGGCCATTGCCGTTCTGCGGCAGAGAGCAGCGCTCCCAATCCTTGCCGATGGTCAGCGCATTCGAAATGGCGCCGACGCCCTCGACCTTGCGCGCTGCCCATTGGCGGCCGGCAGATTCAATGACATATGCCGATGTCTTGTCGGATACCAGATAGCTCGAATCGAAATGGGAATTGCCGCGCAGCTCGCAATTCCCACCCTGACCGTGCGCGGCCAGCACCTCGCCGAAGACTTGCAACGCCTCTTCGCAGGTGCGCGCACGCTCCAGCATGAGCCGCAGCAGATCGCCGGTGATGAGTCCGTCACCCTTCTCCTCGACAGTGCTGAAGATCGCCTCGTTGCCGACGGCGACGCCATGCTCATTGACACCGATCTCGCCGCCCCAGGTCCAGTACGATTTGTCGACGATGATCTCATGCGTCTCGCGCGCCTGCGGGATCACGATGTGGGTCGCGCGCAGCATGGCGCCCTCGGCGTAGCTGCGTCGCGGCAGCCGCAACACCGCCTGGGCTTCGTTGATCTCGCAGTCGGCATTCTTCGCCGCGAGCGTGGTCTTCGTCGCTGTCGCACTTGGCAGAGCCACGAAACTGTCGCACATGGGAACCTCCTGATTGCTCCGGCATCTCAGCCGGGAAAATGACAGGCAGCAAGATGGCCGGGCTCAATGGTTGTGACCGGCGGATCGTCGCGCCGGCAGATGTCCTGTACCTTCGGGCAACGCGGATGGAAGCGGCATCCGCCGGGGATGTCCAGAGGGCTGGGAATGTCGCCCTTGAGCACGGCCGCCCGACGCCGCCGTTCGGGGACTAGGCGCGGTACCGCCCGTAGCAGACTCTGCGTGTAGGGATGATTCGGACGTTCGAAGATCGCGGCGGCGGTACCGATCTCGACGATGCGGCCGAGATACATCACGGCGACGCGATCGGACATGTGGCGCACAACGGAAAGTTCGTGCGCCACCAGCAACATGCCGACGCCAGCATGGTCCTTCAGGTCCTTCAGCAGGTTGAGGATCTGGGCCTGGATGGAGACGTCAAGCGCCGCCACCGGCTCGTCGAGCACGATGAAGGACGGCTTCACCGCCAGCGCACGGGCGAGGCCGACGCGCTGGCGCTGGCCGCCGCTGAGGGTGAGCGGCAGCCGTCCGGCGATGCTCTCGGGCAGGCCGACCTCATGCAGCAACCGCGCCACCTCGGTTGGTGCGCCGGCAGAGTCGCAGAGCCGGTGGAACAGCAACACCTCCGTAAGCGCCGCGCCGACCGTCTTGCGCGGATTCAGCGACGAGTACGGATCTTGGAACACCATCTGGATCTGCCGGCAGATACCGTCGTCGCCCAGGCGCGGATAACTGGCGAGCGCGCGTCCTTTGAGGCGGATATCGCCAGCAGTCGGCTCGTAGATGCGCACCAGCGTGCGGGCGAGCGTCGTCTTGCCGCTGCCGCTTTCGCCGACGAGGCCGAGAGTCTCGCGTTCGCCGATCGCCACGTCCACGCCATCGACAGCCCGTACCACTTGGCGAGGAGCTCGACCGACGGTGTCGATCCAGGAGCGGCGCGCGGAGAAATGGACGGCAACGCCGGCGATATCGATCAGGGCCACGCTGCCGCCGTTCATCATGCCGCCGCTCACGCAATGCGCTCGGGATGCAGACAAGCGGTGTGGTGATCGGTCTCGACAGGCGCGAGACGGACGGGCGTGGTCGCGCAATCGGCCGATGCATGGGCGCAACGCGGCGCGAACGGACAGCCTGGCCCGAGCTGTGCGAGATCCGGTGGCTGGCCCGGGATCGGCGTCAGACGGCTGGTACCGGCGGCGAGATGCGGGATCGAACCCAGCAGGCCCAGCGTGTAGGGGTGGCGCGGCGACCGGAAGATGGATTTGGTCGGGGCCGCCTCGACGATGCGGCCGGCATACATGACGGCGATGCGGTCGCAGGTTTCGGCCACCACAGCCAAATCATGCGAGACCAGCACCAGCGTCATGCCCGTGCGCTCCTGCAGTTCGAGCAATAGTGCCAGGATCTGATCCTGGATGGTCACGTCCAGAGCCGTGGTCGGCTCGTCGGCGAACAGCAGCTTGGGCGAGCCGGCCATGGCCATGGCGATGACCGCGCGTTGAAGCATGCCGCCCGACCATTGGAACGGATACTCGTCGAAACGTCGCTCCGGGCTGGGAATACCCACCCGGCCGAGGAGCTCGATGCCGGCGGCGCGGGCTTCGGCCATCGACAGGCCACCATGGACGCGCAGACCCTCCGTGATCTGGTCGCCGATCGGCCAGACCGGGTTGAGGCTGGTCATTGGGTTCTGGAAGACCATCCGCAGTTCCGTGCCGCGCAACCGACGCATCTCCGACTCGTTCAGCCGTAACAGATCACGACCGTCATACTCGATCGAACCCGTGACATGCGGATCGGCGGAAGCCGGCAGGAGTCGCAGGATGCTCCGGCACAGCACCGACTTGCCGCTGCCGGATTCGCCGACGATGCCGAGCGTGGAACCGCGCCGAACCGCCAGATGGACGTCGTCATTGGCGCGAATGCGCGCATGCCGGCCGCCGAGCCGGGTGGTCAGGCCGCGAACGACCAGGATGTCGTCCTCGGACGCCGCCTGCCTCGGCGCGATGACCGCGGGTGCATCCATCGCCTACAACAATCCTCGCCGGCTCTCGCCGAACCGCTGCGCCAGCCCATCGCCGATCAGGCTCAGAGCCGTTCCCGTCAGCACGATGGCGAGCGCCGGCATGGTCGTCACCCACCAGGCTTGCCGCATATAGTCCTTGCTCTCCGCGATCATGGCGCCCCATTCCGGCTCCGGCGGCGCGATGCCGAGGCCGAGGAAGGACAAGCCGGAGACCAGCAGGATGTTGAGCACGAAGTCCGACATCGAGAACACGATCGAGGACGTAATGATGTTGGGAAGCGCATGGCGGAAGACGATGCGCCAGCGACCGAATCCCAGCACGCGCGCGGCCAGGATGTAGTCCTTGTTGCGTTCGACCAGCATCTCGGCCCTCGCCAGCCGCGCGTACAGCGTCCAACCGACGAGGAACACGGCGATATAGATGCTGTGCGCTCCCGGCCCCAATATGGCGATGATGACGATGATCAGCACCAGGAAGGGAAAGGCGATGGCGACGTCGAGAAGGCGCATCAGCAGCATGTCGACCCTGCCGCCGACATAGCCGGAGACGGCGCCGAGGATAACGCCGTAGACCATCGGCACGACGGTGGTAATGAAGCCGATCTGAAGGTCGATGCGGATGCCGTAGAGGACGCGCGTCAGGATATCCCTGCCGTTCATGTCGGTGCCGAAGGGATGCGCCCAGGACGGCGGCAGGAGCAGCTTGTCATAGTCCTGGTAGTAGGGGTCGTAAGGCGTCAACCAGGGCGCGAGCAGACCGGCTAACAGGATGGACAGCAGCAGACCGCCGCCGATCCTGAGACTGACCGACCAACCCTGGATCTCGCGCCACACCCGGTTTGGCAGCGCCGACGGCCCGACAGTCTCGACCGTTGCCATGACTCAGCTCCGCGCCACGCGCCGATCGATCGCCATGTAGGCGAGATCGGCCAGGAGATTGACTCCCATGACGATGATGGCGAAGACCAGCGCCAGGCTCTGTACGGTCGGATAGTCGCGAAAGCTGACGGAACGCACCAGTTGCGATCCGAGGCCATGGATCGTGAACACCATTTCGACGATGACGGCGCCCGACAGCAGGAATCCGACGTTCACCGCCAGAACCGTGATGACGGGAATCGCCGCGTTGCGCAGCACATGCTTGCAGAGAATCCGGAGAGGACTGAGGCCCTTCGCTCGCGCCACCTCGATATAGTCGGCCTCGAGCACCTCGAGAATCGACGACCGCAAGGACTGAATCAGGATCGGCGCCAAAAACAAGGCCATGGTGAGAGCAGGCAGGAAGAGGTGGTAAAGGTGCTCCAGCTGCGTTTCGCCGAATCCGCTGATGGGAAACCAGTCCAATTGGAGGCCGAAGAACACCATCAGCAGGAGACCGATCCAGAACGGCGGCATGGCGAACCCGACCATGCCGATCAACCGGATGCTGTGATCGGGCAGATGGTCGCGCCGCGCGGCCGCCCACATAGCCAGGGGCACGGCGATCAGCACCGAAAGCACGGCGCCATATACCAGAAGATAGAGCGAGACGACGAGGCCGTCGGCGACAAGTGTCGAGATCGGCGCCTTCTGCACCAGCGAGCGCCCGAGATCGCCTTGCAGGGCATTTCCCACGAAGGAGAGGTATTGCTCCCACAGCGGCCGATCGAGACCGAGTTCGGTATGCAGTTTGGCGAGAGTCTCGGGCGTCGCCCGCCCCATGAGCATGATCTGGATGGGGTCGCCCGGCACGAGATGAATGCCGAGAAAGCTTACCAGCGACACGCCGATGAGCACGGGGATCAATTGCACGAGGCGCCCGACGATGAAACGGAGCACGTGCCGCCTAGCTGATGATACTGAGACTCAGGCCCTGATCGGACGGGGACGGGCAATCGCGCCCGCCCCCGCACACATCAACCGATCCCGGCCCTATTTCTCGACCGACACGTCCTTCAACCACCACCACCCCGTCGCCAGGGTTTGCCAGCCCTTGACGTGATCGTGATAGGCATTGACGGACGGCGTGTAGTTGAGCGGCACGCTGTAGCCGTCGTTGTAGACGATCTCCTGGATCTGCGCGAAGAACTTGCCGCGCTCCGCCGGATCCGTCGTCGCCCGCGACTGCGTGAGCAGCTTGGTCACCTCCTCGTTCTTGTAGCGCGAGAAGAATCCCTGCGTGCCCTCCTCCAGCGGATCGGTCTGCAAGGCGATCAACTGGTCATCGTCGTTGATGTCGCTGGTGATGTAGCTGACATAGGCTTGATAGTCGCCCTCCACCACCATCGTCCAGGCGCTGCTGCCGTCGATCTCGCCGATCTCCACATTGAGGCCGGCTTCCTTCCAACCCTGCTGCAGGATGGTCGCGACCTGCTTGGAGGGTGCGTTGCCGGTGTCGATCATCAGCTTGATCGGCGTGCCGTCGTAGTTAGCCTCGGCGACGAGCTTCTTGGCGGCCTCGATGTCGAAGGACATGCGCTTCACGTCCGGCGACCAGAAATTCATCTTCGGATTGAAGCCGTTCGGCAACTCCCCGTAGTCGAAGAATACCGCCTTCTTGATGGCCTCGAGATTGGCCGCGTAGTTCATCGCCAGGCGGATGCGCTTATCGTCGATAGGCTTCTGCCTGTGGTTCAGATAGACGTAGTCGAGCCGGAAGATCTGCGCCGCCTCCAGGTTGAGGCCCGGCGTTTCGCCGATGCTCTTGGCCTGGTTGAAGGGAACGATCGCGGCGACGTCATAGTCGCCGTTCTGCAGACCGAGCACGCGGGCGTTGGTATCCGGCACATACAGCAGCTCGACCTTGTCGAGATAGGGCAGAGGCTGACCGTCGGCGCCCGTCTCCCAGTAGTGGGGATTCCTGGCGAGGATGGTCTTCGTGCCGCGCTCGTAGCTCTCGACCATGAAGGGGCCGGAACACACCGGCTTGTTGGCGAACTCGTCGGGGTTGGCCTCGAACGCGGCCTGTTTGACGATGGCCGAGGCGAAGATCGACACCACCGACAGGAAGGGCGCATATGGCTCCTTCAGCACTACGCGGACATGGCTGTCATCTGCCCGCTCGATCGATTGCACCGGCTTCAGCAGGAACTGATAGGCGGCGCTGGGGTCGTTGAGCTTGTTTAGCGAGAACACCACGTCATCGATCGTGACGGGTGAGCCGTCGCTGAATTTGGCGTCGCGCAACTTGAATGTATAGGTCAGGCCATCGGCTGAAATCTCCCACGATTCGGCCAGTCCGGGACGTAAGCCGCGTCCGGTGGCATCGGCTTCGGTCAGCGAGTCGCAGACCTGCTCGATGGCATAGATCGAACCGTTGTCGCCCTGGGTATAAGGGTTCCAGGACAGCGGCTCCTCGGGCCGCGCCAGCACCAGCGTGCCGCCGCGCTTGACAGCCTGTGCTGCTGCCGTTGCGAGGTCCGCAGCCGCAACCGCGGATACCGACAGCATGACCGCAAGCGCCGTCCAGCCCACTCTTCTTCTTTCCGAATATTCAAGTTTCATGGCGTTCTCCCTGACCTTTTTGAGACGGCGCAAGATGCTCCGCCCGCGTTGTTGCAGCGCACAGTATGCAGGAATCTTGGCGGCGCGCCAGCGGATCGTTACAGATCGGTTCAGCCCTTGACCGCGCCGATCAACAGACCGCGGGTGATGTAGCGGGCAAGGAGGACGGCCAGCAGCGAGACCGGCAGGATCATGATGATGATCAGCACGGACATGTACCACCATTGCGGACCGCGCGTGGCGTTCTGCGCCGCCACGGTGAGCGGCAATGTCTGGGCGTTGGCGCTGGAGAGGAACAGCGCGAAGAGATACTCGTTCCAGGCCATGATCAGCACCAGGATGAAAGTCGCCACCAGCCCCGGCTTCGACAGCGGCAGGACGATCGACCAGAAGATGCGGTAGCGCGAGCAGCCGTCGACCAGGGCCGCCTCTTCCAGCTCGAGCGGGATGCTCTCAAAGAAATCCCGCATCAGCCAGACGACGATCGGCACGTTGACCGCCACGTAGGTGACGATCAGCGCCGTCCGGGTATCCAGCAGCCCGACCTGCTGGAACAGGACGAAGATCGGCACGACCACGGTCACCGGCGGCAGGATGCGCTGCGAGATCATCCAGAATGCGATGTCCTCGTTCTTGAGGGTGCGCGTGAAGAAACGCCGCAGGCTGAGAGCGAGCAGGATGAACAGCGCCCCTCCCGCCGCCGCGCCGACCTTCCAGGGCACGCCCAGGATCACGATCGCGACGATGGCGGCACCGACGCCGAGGATGAACATGAAGATGGTGCCGAGCCGCGGCCGATAGGACAGCCGCGCCAGGCCGTATGCCGCCATGCTGCCGATGCCGAGCGCGATCGCCGAGCTGGCGAGCCCGACCACCACGGTATTGAGATAGGGACGCGCCGTATCGACGAACAGGTCGACGAAGATGTAACGCCAGGCATGCAGGGACGGCACGAAATCCACCCACGGGACGTAGTCGGGCCCGTCATTGACATCGATCGGCAGCTTCAGCGACGTGACCGCCAGCCAATAGAGCGGGAACAGGACCACGAACGCCCAGAAGCCGAGCACGGCATAGGACAGGACCGCCCAGGCCGGAGCCGGATCGTTGATGCCGCGCAGCGCCGGTCGTCGCCGGAGGCCGGTCATCGCGGCTATGCCGCGGCAGCGCCCGCGCGGCGGGCGGGCATCAGCTTGACGAAGGCGATGCAGAAGAACGTCACGATGAACAGCAGCATGTAGGCGACTGCGGCGGACCCTCCGAGATCGAGCGCCCGCCAGGTCGCATAGGCATGGAGCGTCATCGATTCCGAGGCGATGCCGGGGCCGCCGTTGGTCAACACGTTCGGCAGGTCGACGATCTTGAAGGCTTCGATCACCCGGATGAGAACCAGCGTGAGAGTCACCGGCAGGATCACCGGCCATGTAATGAAGCGGAAAATCTGCCAGCGATTGGCGCCGTCGACATGGGCCGCCTCGATCTGGTCGCGCGGCTGGCTCTCGAGCGCCGCCAGCAGCACGATGAACATGAAGGGAATCCACTGCCAGGCGTCACCGATCATGACGGCCACGCGGGCGCCCCAGGCGGTGCTGGCCCAGGCGAAGTCGGCGAGCCCGAACCACTGCCACAGCGGCGCGAACGGTCCCTTCGTCGTATCCGTCAGCATGCGGAAGGTATAGGCGACGCCGACCGGCGTGATCATCATCGGCAGGAAGAAGACGACGCGGAAGAAACCGCGGCCGCGCAGATTCTGCACGCACAGCATCGCCAGGCCCAACCCGATCGCATATTGAACGACCACGCCGATGAACACGTAGATCAGGGTCACGCCGAGCGTGCCGAGCTGCCCGCCGGGGCTCGCCGCCGTCGCTACCAGCAATGCCAGAGCGATAACCGCGACCGCAACGAGGCCACGCCCGACGATGCCCAGGACCGTTGCGCCGCGGCGGATGCTGGCAAGCAGCCAGACGACCAACAGCGCCACGACGACCGCGACGAACAGCCATCCGACCGGCGAGATCGGCACGAGTTTTCCCAATAGGTGAAACTGCTGCGAGCCGAACAGCAGCTTCTTATAGTTGAGCAGGCCGACGAAATTGACGGAGACTCCGCCCTTCTCGAACTTCACCCGCGCCAGCGAGAGATAGAGCGAAACGATGAGCGGGAAAATCGAGAGCGCCAGCACCACGAGAACCGCCGGCATGACGAACACCGACGGCGAGGCGCGGTCCGTCCAGGCGGCGATTCGGTCGCTGCGGCTCATGCTCTCGGATACACTATCGAGAACCGCGTCTCCCTGTCCCCCGTCCGGCGGCGCGAGGGACCCGCGGGGGCGACCGGCTGGGTCGCCCCCGTCGTTGCGGGACGAAAGCTACTTCAATCCGAGCGCCGCACGATAGGCCTTCAGCTGGGTGTCCTGGCCCAGTTCCTCGGTGATCTCGTTCCAGCCGGTCTCGATCTCGGCGACCGCCTGCTCGATATCGATCTCGCCCGCCAGCAACCGAGCCACGGTCGTGTCGAGCACGATCTGCTCATAACGCTGGTTCTGCGGCACGCGCAGATCGAGCACCATGTTCGGGCTGTTGAGGCTGTCCTTGATGGCGCCCAGGTAGTTCGCGGCCGCTGCCTCGCTCATGCCCGCCTTCAGCCATAGATCGAGGCTTTCGAACTGCGAGGTTCGATAGGGGTTGAAGCCGGTCTTGCCGATGGTGACGTCGACATTCGCCTGCTCCGGCTGGCTCATGTAGGAGAGGAAGTCGTAGGCCGCATTTCTCACCGTCTCGTCCTTGGCGGCGTTGACCGCGCCCGACCAACCGCCGAACGCCGCGAACGGCGCGTGGTTGATGCCGTCGGTGGCATAGGGGCAGGTCTCGGCCGTGCAGTCCGCGAGCTGACCGCTCGCGCGGTCGAGCACCTTCGCCGTTCCCGGCAGGATTGCTGCGCCGACCTTGTCCTGCACCTTCGAGGTCGTCGGATCGATGGCCAGCGTGCCGATGTCGCCCCAATCGAGGGTGAGGGCGCAACGCCCGCTGGTGAACAGGCCGCGCGTGTCGCCCACATCGAGATTGATCTCGTCGGGCGGCGCGTACTTCGTCGTCTCGACATAGGCCGCCAGGGCTGCCTTGAACGCCTCGTTGTTCACCAGCGGCGCCATCGTCTCTGTGTCGAAGAAGACGCCCTGGCTGGTCCCCTTGCTCTGGATGTACGCGCTCGCGACGGACAGGATCATCCAGTAGGACTGGGCGCTGCGCTTCTTGGCGATGCAGGAGCCGTAGTCGCCGGTGCCGTCGCCGTCGAGGTCCTTGCCCTGGAAGGCCTTGGCGATGGCGATGTAGTCGTCCCAGGTCTTTGGCGGCGCCAATCCGGCCTGCTGCAGCAGATCGCTGCGGTAGTAGACCATCTGGAAGTCGCCATCGAGCGGGATGGTGTAGACCTTGCCGTTGTAGGTGGCGCTGAAATCGCGGAAGAACGGGCCGATATCGTCCCACTTGAGCGCGGTATCGCTCTTCACCCGCTCGGTGATGTCTTCGAGGTAGCCGGGCTCGATGTAATCCACCATCCACTGCGGCGCGAACACCGCGGCATCATAGCTGTTGGTGCCGGTCGCAAAATCCGTCAACAGCTTCTGATAGAGGTCCGAAAAAGGCACCGTGATAACATTGACGTTGGCGCCGGTCAACTTCTGGAACTCGGGCGCCCGGCGCTGCAGCGGTTCGGCGATCTGCGGGCCGGTGAAGGTGACGACGTTGACGGTGACGCCGTCATACTTCATCTGCGCCGCCGCCGGCAGCGCCGTCGCCAGGGCGCCGGCGCCGATCGACAGCGCCGCCAAGCCAAGCCTCTTCCATTGATCCATGACATCCTCCCTGTTGCGTCGCGGCGGATTCGGTTTGGTCCGCTCCGACGGGACAGCCACGCCGATGCGACACGCCACAGTGACGTGCAGGCCTGGCAATTCAACAGATATACTAATATTCTAGTTGCCGCCGCATGAGCGCAGAGGCAAGCCGACACGATCCGGTCAGAACCCGGGCCGGCGTCCCCCAGACATCCGCCCCGTTGCCGGATGTCGCACAGATCGATCGTGCGCAGCCCATACCCGATCAGGTCTACCGCCTGCTGCGCCAATCGATCATCACCATGCGGCTGCCGCCGGGCGCGACCATCGTCGAGAAGCAGATCACCGACCAGCTGGGCATCTCGCGCACGCCAGTGCGAGATGCATTGCGGCAGCTCGCCGACGAGGGGCTGGTCAACGTCAGGCCGCAGTCGGGCACCTTCGTCGCCTTCATCGATCGGCTTCAGCTGGAGGAAGGGAGGCTCATCCGCCGGGCCCTGGAAGTCGAGGGCATCAAGCGGGCCGCCATGCAGATCGGCGAGGACGATCTCGAGCGGCTGAACGATCTCATCGAACAGCAGGCGCGTGCCGCCAAGCGCAGCCGCTACGTCGACTTCATTGCCTGCGACGACCAGTTTCACCGGATGATCAGCGAGCTGAGCGGCCTGCAGCGCCTGTGGCGCATCATCAGCGGTGCCAAGGCCCAACTCGACCGCGTCCGCCATCTGAGCGCGCCGCTCCCGGGCCAGATGGAGCGTGTCCTGGCCCAGCATCGCGCCATCCTCGCCGCGCTCGCCCGCCGTGACCCCGAACGCAGCGTGACGACATTGACGCATCACCTCGACGATGCCTATGACCGGCTTACCGTGCTGCTCGAGCAGCATGGCGAGATGTTCCTCTAGCTCCCTGTCGACGAGAAGACTGAGATGTTCTATCAGCCTCGGGCCGATCGCGCGGCCTTGCCGTTCCCGATCGATCCGTTCAAGAGCCTGGTCGTCCCGCGGCCGATCGGGTGGATCACCACCTTGAACCCGGAGGGCGACGTCAATCTGGCGCCGTTCAGCTTCTTCAATGCGGTCGGCGATGCCCCGCCGCTCGTCGCCTTCGCGCCACAGGGCCGCAAGCCCGATCGGCCGATCAAGGACAGCCTGGCCAACGTCGAGGCGACCGGCGAGTTCGTGTGCAATCTCGCCACCTACGACCTGCGCGAGCAGATGAACCTGACCTCGGCGCACCTCCCGGCCGGCGCGGACGAGATGCGCGCGGCGGGGCTGACGCCCCTGCCTTCCCGCCTCGTGAAGCCGCCGCGGGTGGCGGAGAGTCCCGCTCATCTCAAGTGCCGCTACCTGCAGACCGTCGATCTGCCGGCCTGGGATCCGGCGGAGCGGCAGGTGCTGGTGATCGGCGAAGTGGTCGGCGTCCACATCGACGACCGGCTGATCAAGGACGGCCGTGTCGACATCGTCGACGCCCGGCCCATCGCACGGCTGGGCTATTCGCTCTACGCGTCGGTGGACGATTCTTTCTACATGCGGCGGCCCGACTGATGCCGTGCGGCGTTCAGCCCGTCGGCACGGCAACGACGGCGATCGTATCGCCGATCTGGACCAGTCCGGGGAAGTGGCGCCCGGCGAGGATGCCGTCGAGCTTCGCCCGATATTCGATGGGAGCGGCGCCGGTGCGCTCGTGACCGTGTACCCGGGCGAGAACCTCGCCCTTGCGCACGGCCGCGCCCAGATCGACGCGCATTTCCAACAATCCGTTGCTCTCGCTCGCGACGTAGCAGTCGCCGCTCGGCATATCCAGATTGACGGAGGGGCGGCCCTCGACCGTGCCATCGAGGATGCCCGCATGGATCAGGACATTGCGCACGCCACGACGGGCAATGTCGACGGTCAGGACGGTGGCGCCGCCGCCGCCGCCGAGTTCGGTCGAGATGAACACCTTGCCCATTTCTTCGGCCGCCGTGTCGTACATGCCGACATTGTCGATCTCCCGCAGCATCATGCTGAAGGGCGCGTTGAAGGCCCGCATGGCGGCCACGCATTTTTCCTGCTGCGCCCTGTCGGCCAGGACATGGGCGGCGGCGAACGGCACGAACTGCAGCGTCTTGCCGCCGGAGTGGATGTCGAGCACGTAGTCGGCGAGCGGCAGCAGCTGGCGCTGGAAGTAGTCGGCGATCTTCTCCGTCGCCGTGCCGTCCGGCCGTCCGGGGAACGCGCGGTTCAGGTTGCCTCGGTCGATCGGGGAGGTGCGCGTGCCCGCGCGGAAGGCCGGATAGTTCATGGCCGGCACGATGATGATCCGGCCGGCCACCCGTGCCGGATCCAGTTCGTGAGCGAGGTCGAACAGCGCGATCGGCCCCTCATACTCGTCGCCATGGTTGGCGCCGGTCAGCAGGGCCGTGGGCCCCTCCCCGTGCTTGATCGCCGCGATCGGTATCATGATCGCGCCCCAGGCCGAATCATCGCGCGAATGGGGCAGCTTCAAATAGCCATGCTGAACGCCGTCGCGGTCGAGATCGATGGTGGCGGAGATCGGCGAGGGTCGCATGACCGTTCTGTCACTCCAATCCGGCCGCGGCGGCGGCGTAACGCTCCAGGCGCCTGAAGGCCATGGAGATATGGCTGCGGCGGATATAACCGACGGCATCGAGGTCGCCGATCTCCATGGCGGCCAGGATGTCCGCCACCTCGCGCCGGAAGATCACGATCTCGTCCTGCAAGTAGAGATGCGGCAGGGAGGCCATCCAGATGCGGTGGGTCATGAAATAGAGGCGATCGCTGATGTCGCGCAACGGGATGTTCCCGGTCATGGCGCGCAGCTCCTGATAGAAATCCATGTTGAGCCGCGACAACGCCTTGGGATCGGGCTCCCGTTCCAGGCCGTCGAAGCGCGCCAGCAGGGCGCGGACGCGCGCCAAGTCTTCCGCGCTGCGGGGAATCGGCGTGAGACGTCCAATGAGAATCGCCAGCTCCAGGCGCAGCTGGTACACTTGGCCCAGCGTCTCGAAGCCGATGCTTGTGACGATCGTGCCGACGCCGTGCCGACTCTCCACCAGCCCCTCGGCTTCCAGCCGGCTCAGTACCCGCCGGATCGGCGTGCGGCTGACATTGAACTCGGCGGCCAACTCCTCCTCGGACAGATGCTCGAGCGGTCGATACTCCAGCAGACAGATGCGGTCGCGGATGGTCGCATAAAGCCGCTCGAAGCGCTCACGCGAGGGTGTCGGCAGCGGCCGGTGCCTGCCGTTCCCCGCCTCCTTCTGCAACGCTGGCGATGTCATCCGGCCTCCAGCACCGCGCGCAGGAACTGCCGCGTCCGCTCGTTCTTGGGATTGGTGAAGATCTCCGCCGGCGCCCCCTCCTCCGCGATCTTGCCCTGGTAGAAGAAGCAGACGCGGTCGGCGAACTCCTTGGCGAAGCCCATCTGGTGGGTCACCATGATCATCGTCAGGTTGTGCTCGGCTCCGAGCTTGCGGATGACGTTGAGCACTTCTCCTACCAGCTCCGGATCGAGCGCCGACGTCACCTCATCGAATAGCATCACCTTCGGCCGCATGGCCAGCGCGCGGGCGATGGCCACCCGCTGCTGCTGACCGCCAGAGAGCTGGCTCGGATAATGGCCCTTCTTGTCGCCGAGCCCGACCATGCCCAGCAGCTCCGCGGCGCGCGCTTCCGCCTCCTGCTTGGAAAGACCGAGGACGGTCACCGGCGCCTCCATGCAGTTCTTCAGCGCCGTCATGTGCGGGAACAGATTGAAGTGCTGGAACACCATGCCGACCTTGCCGCGCACGCGGCGCAAGTGCGCCGCCGTTGCCGGCACCATCTGCCCGTTGCGCTGCATGTGCGTCATCGGCTCGCCATCGATCCAGATGACGCCGCCGTCGATCCGCTCGAGCGTCATCAGCATCCGCAAAACGGTGGTCTTGCCGGAGCCGGACGGACCGATGATCGCAACCTTCTCGTTGGCGGCGATATCCAGATTGAGGTCGTCGAGCACGGTCAGCGGCCCGAACCGCTTGCTGACGCCCTCGAAGCGGACCATGGGCGTCGTCACCTGTACCTCGCATTCAGCCGGTACTCGACGAAGCGGATCAATGCGGCGGAGATCAGGCTCATGGCGAGGAAGAACAGGCCCACGAGCGTGATCGGCTCGTTGTAGCGGAAGGTATCCGACCCGATGCTCTTGGCAACGGACATCAATTCGAGCGCGGAGATCGCCGCCAGCAACGGCGTCTCCTTGAAGAGGGCGACGAGGTAGTTCCCGAGCGCGGGCACGACCGGCGGAAGCGCCTGCGGCAGGATGACGTCGCGAAAGGTGCGGTAGGTGCTGAGGTTGAGCGCGATCGACGCCTCCCACTGCCCGCGCGGGATGTTTTCCAGGCCGGCCCGATAGACCTCGGAACAATAGGTGCCATAGTGGATGCCGAGAGCGAAGACGCCGGCGGCGAACGCGGACGGCGTCATATCGAGAGCGGGAAGGATGACGAAATAGAGATAGAAGATCTGGATCAGGAGCGGCGTGGAGCGAATGAACTCGACGAACGCCATCACCGCCGGGGCGACATAGGGACCCGGCACCATGCGCAGGATCGCCAGCAGCAGGCCGAAGGGTGCCGCCAGCGCAAACCCCAGGAGCGTCGCCTCGACGGTGACGATCGCGGCGCGGGCGAGGAGCGGCAGGATCTCCAGCGTGAACGCCCAGTCGAACAGCATCATGCGCTCCTGCCGCGAGCCAGGCCTCTCGTCGCCGAGCGTTCCAGCGTCCGCATGGCATAGGTGATGACGAGGGCGATGCAAAGATAGATCACGAGAGCAACGTTGAAGACCTCGGCCGTCCGCAAGGTCACGTCGCTGATCCCCTTCGCCTTGAAGGTGAGATCGGTGATGGTGATGAGCGACACGAGGGATGTCGCCTTGAGCAGCTCGATGAACAGGTTCCCCCAGGGTGGGATCATCGCCACGAACGCCTGCGGCAGGACGATGCGTCGCAACGCCATCGCGCGCGTCATGTTGAGGGCCGTCGACGCCTCCCACTGGCCGCGCGGAACCGCCTGGACCGCCCCGCGCACGACCTCGGCGCCATAGGCGCCGAGGTTGAGGCCGAGTCCGACTACGGCTGCGGTGATCGGCTCCAGCGTGATTCCGAAATGGGGCAGGACGAAGAACAGCCAGAAGAGCTGAACGAGCGCCGAGGTGCCGCGGAAGATCTCGATATAGGCGACCGCCAGCCAGCGGAGCGGCAGCACGCCATAGATCTTCGCCAGGGCGGCGGCGACGGCGCAAGGCACCGCCACCATGGCACTCATCGCCGTGATCTCGATCGTGACGAGGGTTCCCTCGAGGAGAACCGGGAGGAAGTCGCGGAAGCCGGCATAGCTGGCGACGACGATCGCGCCGGCGAACCCGAGCAGGTAGACGAGGGCTAGCCGACTATTGGTCACGGTCGGCTAGCTCCTCGGTGGCTATGGCCTCTGCTACTCAGCGCACAGTTCCGCCGTCGTCTTGGTCGGCAGATAGCCCTTACCGAAGCCAAAGGGGGTTACCAGGTCGAGATGCTCCTTCGAGCCGAGGAATTCCTTCAGGTTCTTGTTGAACTCGGCGAGGAGGTCGGCGTCCTCCTTGCGGAAGCCGAAACCGCCATGGCCCATGACCGACTTGCCGGCGACCATGGCGAACGGCTCCGTCATCTCGACGCCGTTGCCCTTCGACGCCAGGTTGGCGATCGATAGCGCCGTCAGCGCCGCGGCATCGGCACGACCGGCCTGCACGGCCGCCAGCAGGCTCGGCCCGTCGGGCAGGACGACCAGCTGATCCTCCTTGACGCCGGAGTCCTTGGCGTAGCCTGCCTCGACCGCGCCCGCCATCACCGCCAGCTTCAGGCCGGCATCGGCGGCGATGGATCCGTAGTCCTTGAGCCCCTTGGGATTGCCGCTGGCGACCAGGAAAGCCTGGCCGATGCCGTAGCTCGGCTCGGAGAAGGCGATTTCCTTGCAGCGCTTCGGATTGATGAACATGCCCGCGGCAATGATGTCGAAGCGGCCGGCCTTCAGGCCCGGGATGAGCGAGCCGAACTCCGTCAACACGCCATCCACTTGCGCGATCCCCATCTTGTTGAGGATCGCCTTCGCCACCTCCGGCGCCTCGCCGGTCAGCTTGCCCTCGGGCGTGGCGTAGCCGAAAGGCGCCTCGTTGGCGAAGCCGACCCTGATGTATCCGTTCGCGCGCGCCGTCTCGAGCGTCGAGGCCGCGTAGACCGGCGGCGCGGCGACGATGGCAACGGCAACCGCCATGCCCAGGCCGGCGATACCCGTCAACAATCGGCGGCGGCTCTCCTGCATATCCGTCATGATTCGCCTCCCATTTTTTCTCGTCTCGTTGGGCAGCCGGCGCCAGCGGCCGGTTCCAACCTCGGCGATGATGACATGGCTCGGCTGGATTTTCAATATAGATGTGTACAACAATACTAGACGGGAGCAACCGAGATGGTGATAATGTCAAGAATACGCGGACTAAAGAAACTGCTGCATCCCCTAGTTGTACACATTCTGAGAGATTTGGTGAGATGATCGGCGGCCAGTTCGAGGCGCGGGAGTATGTCGAGCGGCGGACCCGGGTAAAGGCGGCGATGGCCCAGACGGGGTTCGACCTCCTGGTGCTCAGCGATCCCGCCAACATGGACTATCTCACGGGCTACAAGGGCTGGTCCTTCTATGTGCCGCAGTGCGTGCTTGTGCATGCCGCGGAGGAAAAGCCGATCTGGATCGGACGCGGTCAGGACGCCGCCGCCGCGCGCCTGACGACGGACCTGCCGGAGTCCGGCATCGCGGCCTATCCGGACGACTATGTGCAGAACCGCACCAAGCACCCGATGAATTTCGTCGCCGACTACATCCGCGGGCGCGGATGGGCATCGGCCGTCATCGGGCTCGAAGCGGACGCCCACTACTTCTCGATGCGCGCCGGCGACGCGCTTCGCCACGACCTGCCGGACGCCCGCTTCGCCGACTGCGACCGTCTCGTCAACTGGGTGCGCATCGTGAAGTCCGACGCGGAGGTCGCGCGCATGCGCGAGGCAGCCCGGCTGGTCGAGGGAGCCATGCGGGTGGCCATCGACCGCGTCGTGCCGGGGACCCGCCAGTGCGACGCGGTCGCCGACATCTACCGCGCCCAGATCGCAGGGACGCCGGAATTCGGCGGCGACTATACCGCACTCTGCCCCCTGTTGCCGACCGGCGCCGGCACCGCGACGCCGCACCTCACCTGGAGCGACGCGCCGTTCGGGAGCGGCGAGGCGACGATCATCGAACTGGCCGGCTCGCGTCAGGGTTATCATTGCCCCATGGCGCGCACGGTGCATCTGGGCAAGCCGCCGCAGCGCCTCGCCGACACGGCGAAGATCGTCGTCGAAGGCTTGCACGCGGCGCTTGCCGCGGCCCGGCCCGGTGCGACCTGCGAGCAGGTCGAAGCCGCCTGGCGCGCCGTCATCGCCCGCCACGGCATCGTCAAGGATTCGCGCATCGGCTACTCCATCGGTCTCGGCTATCCGCCGGACTGGGGCGAGCAGACGGCCAGCCTGCGGCCGGGCGACACGACCGTGCTGCGGCCGAACATGACCTTCCACTGCATTCCCGGCGTCTGGCAGGACGACTGGGGCATCGAGATCAGCGCCGCTTTCCGGGTCACGCCGAGCGGCGCCGAGCGCTTTTCGGATTTTCCCGACGAACTGGTGGTCAAGCCATGACCGTCATGACGACGCTCCCCCTACCCTCGACCTCCGTCGAGGCCTATCGACGCGACGGCTTTCTGTTTCCGCTCGATGTCTTCACGCCGCAGGAGGCCGCCGGTTGGGCTGCGGAAATCGCAATGTTGCCGACGCCCGCGCTCGAGGCCCATCCGGCGCCCTGGTTGCAGAAGGCCTATCTTCTGCTGCCCGCGCTCGACGCGCTGATGCGCGATGCGCGGCTCACCGGTCCGGTCGCCGCCATCCTGGGCGAAGACCTCTTGGTCCTGAGCGCCGACCTCTTCATCAAAGCGCCGCGCACCGAGAAACGGATTACCTGGCATCAGGACGTCAACTATTGGGGTCTTGAGCCGATGGAGGTGCTCACCGCCTGGATCGCCTTCACGGCAGCCACGCCGGAGAACGGCTGCATGCGCTATTCGCGCGGCGGCCACCGTGCCCGGCTGCGCCATCTCGAGAACAAGACCGATGACAACATGTTGACCCGGGGCCAGGAGATCGCCGTCGAAATCGACCAGGCGACGATCGTCGACGTCCGCCTGTCGCCGGGACAGGCGTCCCTCCACGATGGCCTGACGCCGCATGCCTCCGGCCCGAACACCACCGACGCGACCCGTGTCGGCTTCGCCATCCGCTACGCCCCGACGCGGGTCAGGCAGACAAGCGGTCCGCCGATCACCGCGCGGCTCGTGCGCGGCACCGATCGCTTCGGTCATTTCGATCTCGAAGGCGGCCCCTACCCGGCATTGTCGCCGGACGCCCTGGCCGCCCACCTGCGCGCCCTCGGCCCCCATGCCGCCACCGCCTACTCGACGATCTGAGAAGCGCACCCGTTCGATCCGCTGCAGGGTGAGCTGCCCCCACTCCTATGCCGCCGATGACCGTGCCGCCTCCGCCGCATGCTTTGCAGCACTGGCAATGAACGCGTCGACCTGCGCCGACTCCGTGTTGAACGCCGTCACCAGCCGGATCGTCTCCGGCCCGCCCTCGCGATAGAATTTGAAGCCGTCCGCCTCGAGCCCCGCGAGGATCGGCTCGGGCATGCGGACATAGAACAGGTTGGCCTCGACGGGATCGAGGATCTTCGCGCCGGGAATGCGCGCCACGCCGTCGACCAGGCGGCGCGCGAGCTGGTTCGAGTGCGCTGCGTGCTTCAGCCACAGGCCGTCCTTGAACAGCGCCTCGAGCTGTGCGCTGACGAACCGCATCTTCGAGAACAGGTGGCCGCCCCGCTTGCGCTGGAAGCCGAAGCGCGCGGCCAGGTCGCGATCGAAGAAGATGACCGCCTCCGCCGCCATCGCTCCGTTCTTGGTAGCACCGAGCGACAGGACGTCGACGCCGGCCCGCCAGCCGACCTCTGCCGGCGCGCAGCCCAGCCTCGCGACCGCGTTGGCGAAGCGC
Organism: Dongiaceae bacterium; assembly: GCA_050180895.1. Classification (GTDB taxonomy): domain Bacteria; phylum Pseudomonadota; class Alphaproteobacteria; order Dongiales; family Dongiaceae; genus JBGPEQ01. The sequence goes on along the minus strand of JBFXDS010000003.1, from coordinate 374,325 downwards.
GTGCCGTCCATATGCACCTTGAGCCCGTGCTTATGCGCCGTCTCCGCGATCTCTGCGATCTCGGCCGGCCGGTAGACCGTGCCGCGCTCGGTCGCCTGCGTGAGGCTGACCGCCGCCGGCTGGACATTGTGAACGTTGCCCTGCGCACCCTTCGCCAGTTCGTCCAGGATCAGCGCCGCATCGAGCTTGCCATGCGCTCCCGGCAGGTCGATCAGCTTGGCGCCGCCGGTGAACAGCTCCGGCGCGCCGCACTCGTCGACATTGATATGCGCGAGCTCGTGGCAATAGACCGCGCCATAGGGCGGCGCCATGACCGAGAGGGCCAGCGCGTTGGCGGCTGTCCCGGTGGCGACGGGAAACGCCGTGACGTCAGTCTCGAACAGCTCACCGAAGAGTCGCTCCAGACGGCGCGTAATGTCGTCGGCGCCATAACCCAGGGCCGAGCCATGATTCGCGTCGGCCAGCGCCGCCAGCACCTCCGGCGCCATGCCCGTGACGTTGTCGCTGCGAAAATCCATCCCGCCTCCCACGGCTTGCGTTCGGACTGGCCTTTCTCCCCTAGCCGGGCCGTCGGAGCAAGCCGCAAGTCAAGCGCCGCGCATGTTGCGGGCCGGAACGCCGAAAGGATATCGTCGCCCCCGGCAACGACATCCGCTCGCGAACGAAGCAGATTCCGGATATCCTTACTGATCCAGGGCGCAAATCGGGGATCCGCCATGTCCATTCGAACCGACCCGAGTCTCCCGGCTCCGCTGCTCCTGCATGCGCTTGCCGACAATTGGTGGCTGTTCCTAGTCCGTGGAGTCGCCGCCATCCTCTTCGGCATCCTTGCCTTGGCGTGGCCCGGCGTTACGCTCGTGACGCTGGTCCTGCTCTACGGCGCCTTCGCCCTGGTCGACGGCGTGTCCGCCTTGGTGGCCGCCGTCATGGGCAGGACCTCGAAGGCGCCGCGCTGGTGGCTTGCCATCGTCGGCCTTCTTGGCATCGCCGCCGGAATTTTGACATTCGTCTGGCCGGATATAACCGCCCTCATCCTCTTGCTGTTCATCGCCGGATGGTCGGTCGCGATCGGTGTCTTCCAGATCGTCGGCGCCATTCGGCTGCGCAAGCAGATCGACAACGAGTGGTGGCTCATCCTGAGCGGAGCGCTCTCCGTCCTCTTCGGCGTCGCGCTTTTTCTCATGCCGGGTGCGGGAGCCCTCGCCTTGATCTGGCTCATCGCCATCTATGCGATCCTGTTCGGCGTCGTGACCCTGGCCTTCGCGTTTCGGTTGCGCCGGCACAAAGGTCATGGAGCGGCATGACGAATGACGAGATCTACTGCGGCATCAGCCGCACTGTTCCGAGATTCTGGCCGTTCACCGCGTCGACGACGATGATCTGATTGCAGCGCTCGCCGCTGCCGAGGCGCAGGATCAGCCGATCATCGGCGGCGACCATCTCCATGACCTGGCAGCCTGCCGGAACCGGCAGGTCGAGCGTCTCGAACCCCGGTCTCGCTGCGGTGGCCTCCGTTCCCGATCCGCTCAGCCGCATCGCGATGGTCACGACCACGACGATCAGGCCGGCGACGATCAACACGCCCATGATGATGACGAGCGCCAGCAGGCCCTTCATATTGCGCGTGTTGGATTCGCTGGCCGGCTGACTCACAGGAGCTCGCGGAGCAGGATGACGGTTTCACGGGAACAAGAGGTGACGGCCGCGCCGACCGATGCGGGCACCCGTCTCGACCGGTTGCTCGCCCAACGCCTGCCCGATCTCTCGCGCAGCCGCGTCAAGGCACTGGTCGAGGCGGGCAACGTCCGGGCAAGCGGCGCGACCATATCGGACCCCTCCTACAGGGTCAAACCGGGTCAAACTTTCGCCATCATCGTCCCCGAGGCTCATCCTGCGACGCCGCAAGGCCAAGCCATTGCCCTCGACATCGTCTACGAGGACCAGGATCTGATCGTCGTCAACAAGCCCGCCGGCATGGTCATGCACCCGTCGCCGGGCAATCCCGATAGGACGCTGGTCAACGCGCTGATCGCCCATTGCGGCGCGTCTCTGTCGGGCGTCGGCGGAGAGTTGCGGCCGGGCATCGTGCATCGGATCGACAAGGATACCAGCGGATTGGTTGTGGCCGCAAAAAATGACAGGACGCACCGGGCGCTGAGCGCGGCCTTCGCGGCGCACGACATCGAGCGGGCCTACCAGGCGGTCGTCTGGGGCACGCCGACGCCGGCGGCAGGCGAAATCAGCGGCAGCATCGGCCGCCATCCGACCCACCGCAAGAAGATGGCCGTCGTGTCTCGCGGCGGCAAAGCCGCCCTGACCCGCTATCGCGTGCTGCGACGCTTGGGGTCGGCGGCTAGCCTGGTGGAGTGCCGGCTGGCCACCGGCCGGACCCATCAGATCCGCGTCCATATGGCGGCAATCGGCCACCCGGTGTTCGGGGATCCGGTCTACGGCCGGATGACGGCGGCCCGATCGGCTGTCTTCGCGGGACGGAACCGGGAGGCGATGCAGGGGTTCCGCCGACAGGCGCTGCATGCCTATCTCCTGGGGTTTCGCCATCCACGCAGCCTCGCGCCGATGCGGTGGGAGGTTGATTTGCCGAATGACATGAAAGCCTTGATAGACTTTCTAGAGGGTAACTAAGTAACCTATACCTGACCAATTTAGTCTGATTAACTTGACAACCTGACTAAATCAGTCATACTTAGCAAGTGCAAAAAGGGGACGACGGCGTCGCCGTCTCCCGTCCGAGGAGGCCAACATGGCGAGAACGCAGACTCTGCCGATGGTTGTCAGCGAGAGCAATCTCGCCCGCTACCTCCAGGAGATCCGCAAGTTCCCGATGCTGGAGCCGGACCAGGAGTACATGCTGGCCAAGCGTTGGCGCGAGCACAACGACACCGAGGCCGCGCATCAGCTGGTGACCAGCCATCTGCGGCTCGTTGCCAAGATCGCCATGGGCTATCGCGGCTACGGCCTGCCGGTCAGCGAGCTGATCTCCGAGGGCAACGTCGGGATGATGCAAGCGGTCAAGCGCTTCGAGCCCGACCGCGGCTTCCGCCTCGCCACCTACGCCATGTGGTGGATCCGCGCCGCCATCCAGGAATACATCCTGCATTCCTGGTCGCTGGTGAAGATGGGTACGACCGCAGCGCAGAAGAAGCTGTTCTTCAACCTGCGCAAGCTCAAGGGCCAGCTGCAGGCGATCGAGGAAGGCGACCTTTCGCCCGAGAACGTCAAGAAGATCGCCACTGACCTCAACGTCACCGAGGACGACGTCATCAACATGAACCGGCGTCTGGCGGCCCCGGACCATTCCCTCAATGCGCCGCTCAAGATCGACGGCGACGGCGAATGGCAGGATTGGCTGGTCGACGAGAGCGACAGCCAGGAGATCGTGCTGGCCGAGCAGCAGGAGCTGTCGAAGCGCCGCAAGCTGCTGACCCACGCCATGAAGGGTCTCAATGCCCGCGAGCGCCACATCCTCACCGAGCGGCGGCTGAAGGACGAGCCGACGACGCTGGAGGACCTGTCGAAGGAATACGGCATCAGCCGCGAGCGCGTGCGTCAGATCGAGGTCCGCGCCTTCGAGAAGCTGCAGCGCTCCATCAAGGCCCAGGCGCTCGAGCAGCGTCTCGGCGCGGCCTGAGATTTCCCGCAAGCGGCCCGTTCGCGATTTTCCGAACGGGCCGCAGCAATCCGACCGCTGGCGTGCAATAGGCCGTCGTCAGGCGGCACGCCGGCCCTTCTCGCGGGCGGCAGTCGCCTTGACGCGGGCGGCGCCGGCGCCGTCCGCATCGCCGACGAGCTCTCGCGCCCGCGCCGTCAAGCTCCAGCTGAACGGGCTGGACGGCTTCCACTCGGTGCGCTCGGAGGCGAGTGCCCGGGCAAGCCGCGCGTCGTTCCCCCGCATCGCCGCTTCGGTCAGCGTCAGGCTCAGCACGTCGCGCTGCGCGTGGCTGCCGCCGAACCGGCTGGCGATGGGACGCACCGGCATCAGCTCGTCGATCACCGTCCGGTAGTCGCCGCGGCCGAAGGCATGGATGGCGCGGCAGACCGGCAGTCCCACGTCTCGCGTCATCATCGCATTCGTGCCGCCGCCCTCGCACCGCCGGACCAGCAGCTCGAGGAGCCGGCGCGCCGCCGTCTCGCGGCCGGTGGCCACGAACGACATCATCGCGTGCATGTCGTTGAAGGTGTAATAGGCGTCGTCGGTCCGCTTCTCCCAGACGTCCGCCAGCTCAGCCCAGCGGTCGCCCACCGCCACCCCGCGCAGATGCAGCCGCCACAGCAAGGCGCTGGCGTCGAGCATCTCCAGCGGAAGCTCGGAGGACTTCGGACGGACGCCCGTATCGTAGATCTCGAGCACGCGGTCATGCTGGTCGAGGTCCAGATGATACAGCGCCAGATGCCACCAGTTGTGAAACGCGAAGCCATTCTCCGGCGCCCAGTCGTCAGTCCGGCTGGTCAGCCAGTGGATGCCGTCGCTCAGTCGTCCCTGCATTTCCATGACATGGGCGACGGCGTGCACGGCCCAGGGATCGCGTGGGTTCAGCTCAAGGGCCCGGCGACCGCGCTCCTCGGCGCGGCCGTAGTCGCCCATCTCCTCCAAGCCGAAGGCGTGCATGCCCAGCACGTAGCCATAGCCTGGCACGGAGTCATCCCAGTCGACGAGCACGCGCGCGATCCGGTCGCGAAGCTGCGACGACTGGCCGAGCAGGAAGTCGCCGATATGCGCAACCTGCAGGGCGAGGCTGTCGCGCGGATAATCGATGGTGATGCTGCCGTATAGCGCCACCGCGCGCTCGAACTCGCCGTCGAGCCAGGCACGCGCGGCCGCAAGATGCCGGCGCTCCCGGTCGTTCGCCTTGGCCGCCAGCGCCTCGCCAGCCTGCACGCTCTCGCGCAGCATGGGCTCGGCCGCCTTGTCCGTGGTCGTCGTCAGCAGCCCGGCCCGGAAGCAGTGGCCCAGGACGAAATCGGGATCTTCCGCCAGGGCCTCGTCGATCACCGCCAGAGGATCGTTGAAGTAGCTGTGCAGCAGCCCGAGCGCCCATTCATAGCGCCGGAGCGATTGCCGGTTGTCGGTGGAAACGGCGACACCGCGTGCATCGTGAAGGGGCATGGTCTCCATCCTTATCTGTATATCTCACTCGTTCCGGAATTTTCCGCCGTCGCGTCGTCCCGCCAGATAGACTTGGCAGTTTCGCGCGTGACGTCGGCGCGCGTCAGGCCGATATCCTTCAGCAGGTGGTCGTCGAGCGCCGCCAACGCGCGGTTCTGGCGATAACGCTCCACTGCCGCCGAGAACCGCCGGGCCGCCCGCGCGGCAATGGCGACGATCGGTCGCGTGATCGCCGGCCCGGAGTCGGGGCCGATTCTAACGGCGCGCCAATTACGCAACAACGCCTCCATGGTATCCTCTCGTCCTGATGGTCTCCACCCACTGGCGCTCCGTTGCCGCCGGAGTGGTGAACCGATGCGGCCAGACAATAGGCATTGGGCGTCACTGCGGCGTCACAAACCGGCACGGTGGCCGTCAAATCGGCGGTTCGATCATTTCCTTTTTCGCGATCTGCGCTTAAATTCCCGCCGAGTGTGAGCGGGATCACACCGCCGAAGAGGCCATCCGTCAGACACGCACGCCCATGGCGCTGCAAATCAGGTTGTTGGGCGCGTTCGAGGCCCGCCTTGGGTCTGAACCGCCGCTGCGCTTCCCGACCCGGCGCGCCGAGGCCCTGCTGGCCGTCCTGGCCGCCAAGCCGGCCGCGCGCCACGGCCGCGAGCAGCTGGCGACCTTGCTGTGGCCCGAGAGCGGGGAACAGCAGGCGCGCGGATCCCTGCGCCAGACCCTCAACCTCGTCCGCAAGACGCTTCAGATAGCGCCGGTGCCAGGCATCTGCGCCCGTGGCGAGGAGCTCTACCTTGATCCGACGGGAATCGAGGTGGACGTGCAGGCCTTCGAGGCCGTCGCGGTGGCGGGGTCTCCCGACGGGCTGGCGCGGGCCTTCGACCTCTATCGCGGCGATTTCCTGGCCAATCTCGACATCGCGGCGGAGCCGTTCGAGGAGTGGCGCAGCCAAGAGCAGCATCGGTTCCGCGAATTGGCGATGGCCGCGTTCAACCGGCTGTTGGACCTCTATGCCGCCAACGGAACGACGGAGCGGGCCATCGCCGTGGGCGAGCGGCTGCTGGCGCTCGACCCCTCGTCGGAGGCCACCTATCGCTCGCTGATGAAGGCGCACCTGACCCAGGGCGCGCGTGGCAGCGCCATCCGTCAGTACGAGCGCTGCAGGAAATACCTGCAGACCCATCTCGAGGTGACGCCGGCGGCAGAGACCGAGGCGCTCTACCGGCAGATCGTCGAGGGTTCGGCGATCCGCCTGCAGCTGCCGTCGCGCTCGCACCCCAGCATCGCCGTCGTCCCCTTCGCCAACCTGTCGGGTGATCCGGCGCAGGACTATTTCGCGCAGGGCATCGCCGAGGACATCGTCACCGAGTTGTCGCGCTTCCGCACCCTGCGCGTGGTCGCGCGCAACTCCTCCTTCGCCGCCGGCGCGGCCGGCAAGCCGGGGCGCCAGATCGGCGCCGAGCTGGGCGCGACCTACGTGCTCGAGGGCAGCGTGCGGCGTGACGACAATGCGCTGCGGATCACCTCGCAGCTGAGCGACGTGTCGACCGGCTACCACGTCTGGGCCGACCGCTACGACGCCCCGGCCGCGAGCGTCTTCGAGCTGCAGGACCGCATCACCCGCGCCGTCGCCGGCGCCCTCGCCATCCGCATCGACGAGGAGCGGCTGCGCAAGGCCAAGCAATATGGAAACGACAACCTGGCCGCCTACGACTGCTGGCTGCGCGGCAAGGAGTCGCTGCACCGCCACAAGCCGAGCGGCGTCGCCCAGGCCCGCGACCTGTTCTCGCGTGCGCTCGACATCGATCCGAACTATGCCCGCGCTCATGCCGGGCTGGCGCTCGTCTACTACAATGACTGGAACTGCCATCACTGGGACCGCTGGGCGGAGTGCCAAACCCAGGCCTTCGCCTATGCCAGCAAGGCCGTCGAGCTCGACGACTCCGACCACATCACCCATTCCATCCTCGCCCAAGTCCATCTCTACCGCCGCGAGTTCGAGCGGGCGGAGAAACACCTCGATCGCACTTTCGCCCTCAATCCCAACGATGCCGACTGCCTGGCGCGGATGGGCCAGACGCGCACGCAGCTCGGCGACGCCGCCGCCGGCATCCAGCTCGCCGAGGCCGCCTACCGTCTCAACCCGCGCTACCCCGACTGGTATGTCGGCTTCACCGGACTGCCCTATGTGATGGCGGCGCGCCACGAGGAGGCGGTGGCGATCATGGAGCGCGCGCCCGACGCCTTCATCGATACGCGCGCCTTCCTGGCCGCAGCCTATGCCTATCTCGGCCAGCGCGCCAAGGCGCGGCAGAACGCACAGGCCTTTTTCGAGGCCTATGCGCGCAAGATCGCCGGCGGACGGACGGTCGACGCGACGGAGGCCATGCGCTGGGTGCTGCATGTCACCCCGTTCCGGCACGACTCCGACACCACCTACCTGCGCAAGGGGTTGAAGAAGGCCGGCATCGGCGCCTAAGAGGCGCCGCGGATCAGCCGGCGAGGGCCAGCCAGCGGTCGGTCACCGCCTCGGCGAAGGCGCGCTGCGCCGGTGCGCGTTCGGGAATGTCCGCTTGCAGCCGCTCCAGGGTCGCCGGCACGCGCTCGCCGAAGGCGCGGTCGAGATAGGGACGCGTGGCCGCGGACCAGTGGCGGACCAGCTCGGGCGTCGCCTCGAAGTGGCACTGGAAGCCGTAGGTGGCGCGGCCGACGCGGAACGCCTGGTTGAGGCAGGCCTCGCCCGTCATCAGCCGGACGCCGGCGGCCGGCAGGTCGAAGGTGTCCTCATGGTACTGCATGATCCATTGCGGGTCCGGCAGGCCGGCGAGCAACGCGTCCTCGCGTGCCTCATCGGTAAGGGCCAGCGGCGTGTAGCCGAACTCGACCACGTTGTGGCGCCGCACCTGGCCGCCGAAGCAGCGCGACAGGATCTGCGATCCCAGGCAGATGCCGAGCAGCGGCTTGTCGGCGGCATGAAACGCCCGCAGCAGATCGCGCATCGGCGTCAGGGCCGGATAGGCGGCATCGTCGTTGGCGCTCATGGCGCCCCCGAGCACGACGGCGCCGGCATAGCCCTCGGGCGAGGCCGGCAACGCCTCGCCCTGCAGCGGCCGGAGGGTGTCGAGCGCGGCGCCGCCGGCGCGCAGGCGCTCCTCGACGGTGCCCGCGGGCGAGATGGGGTCGTTCTGCAGGACGAGGATGCGCATGCGGGTTACCTAGGAATGTGTACCGGGTGTTTCAATCGCCACGGTCTATCCGCTGTAGGGGCGAGCGGCGCTCGCCCACATGGGTGCAAGACTCCGATGGCCGCGTTGGTGGCGCGATGGGCGAGCGCCGCTCGCCCCTACAGGTTTTGGCGCGGGACTCATGGGGCGAAGGGATCCTGCACCAGGATGGTGTCGTCGCGCTCCGGGCTGGTGGAGAGAAGCGCCACCGGCGCCTCGATCAGCTCCTCGACGCGGCGGATGTATTTGATGGCGGTCGCCGGCAGCTGCGCCCAAGAGCGGGCGCCGCGGGTCGATTCCGACCAACCCTCGAGCGTCTCGTAGACCGGCTCCACCTTCGCCTGCAGCGCCGTCGCCGCGGGCAGGTGGTCGTAGGTCCGGTCGCCGATCTTGTAGCCGACGCAGACCTTCAGGCTGTCGAAGCCGTCGAGCACGTCGAGCTTGGTGAGGGCGATGCCGCGGATGCCGCCGACCTTGACCGCCTGGCGCACCAGCACGGCGTCGAACCAGCCGCAGCGCCGCTTGCGCCCGGTGACGGTGCCGAACTCGTGGCCGCGCTCGCCCAGGGTCTCGCCGATCGCGTCGGTCAGCTCGGTCGGGAACGGGCCGCTGCCGACGCGGGTGGTGTAGGCCTTGGTGATGCCGAGCACGTAGTCGATGGCGCCGACGCCCATGCCGCTGCCGGCCGCGGCCGTGCCGGCTACGGTGTTCGAGGAGGTCACGTAGGGATAGGTGCCGTGGTCGACGTCGAGCATGATCCCCTGCGCACCCTCGAACAGGATGCGGTCGCCGCGCCGGCGCGCCTCGTCGAGACGCTGCCAGACGCTCGACACGAACGGCAGCACGCGCGGCGCGATCTCCAGCAGCGACCGACGGAGCGCCCCGCCGTCGACCTCCGGCGCGCCCAGGCCGCGCAGCAGGGCATTGTGGTGCTGCAGCAGCATGTCGATGCGCTCGCCTAGCATCTCCGGCGCCGCCAGGTCGCAGACGCGGATGGCGCGGCGGGCGGTCTTGTCCTCATAGGCCGGGCCGATGCCGCGGCCGGTGGTGCCGATCTTGCGGTCGCCGTGGGCCGCGGCCTCGCGCAGCCGGTCGAGGGCGCCGTGGAGCGGCAGGATGAGCGGCGCGTTCTCGGCGATCAGCAGGTTGTCGGGGGTGACGGCGACGCCCTGCCCGGCCAGCGTATCGATCTCGGCCAGCAGCGCCCAGGGATCCACCACCACGCCGTTGCCGATGATCGAGAGCTTGCCCGGCCGCACGATGCCGGAGGGCAAGAGGCTGAGCTTGAAGGTGCGGTTGCCGATGACCAGGGTGTGGCCGGCGTTGTGGCCGCCCTGGAAGCGCACGACCAGGTCGGCCCGCTCGCAGAGCCAGTCGACGATCTTGCCCTTGCCCTCGTCCCCCCACTGGGAGCCGACCACCGCGACGTTTGCCATGAGCGCGAACCACCGGAGCTACAGACTGCGCGGACGAGGTTTACCACGCAGGCGCCGCCGGTCCAGGGGACGGGCGGCAAAAACGAGCGATGGACCCCATGCCCAGCGGGAATTGCCGCTGGATGGCGCGGGACCGCACCGTCGGCGCGCTCGGGTTTCTCTCCGACGACGGAACAAAGTTACGCATGGCTGATCCGTCCATGGGTCGGGCGCGTCCCGGACGGTCGTCGGAAAAACGAGCGATGGACCCCATGTCCAGCCCCTATCGCATGCACACATGTCTGCAGAACCATCCTGCGTCCTTCGACAGGCTCAGGATGAGGGAAATCTTACTGGCACGAAGAAAATCCCTCATCCTGAGCCTGTCGAAGGACGCGCGCCGGTCATCCCAATCTCCTGCAAGCAATTGATTCGACTCGCACACTTGTGTGCATCCCCTAGATGTCCAGCGGGGATGACGTTGGGGCGTAGGGGCGGGCGGCGCTCGCCCGAAGACTGTCGGCCAAGCTCCGAGGACGGCGGCGTGGCGCGAGGGCGAGCGCCGCTCGCCCCTACCTCATCCAAAATCGAGCGATGGACCCCATGCCCAGCGGAGACGGCCGCTGGACAGCGGGCGACCGATGTCATGCGGGCCGGCAAGCAACGGGTCGCCCTTCCAGCCGCTGGCGCTCCGAAAGCGGCCGGTTCGAAATCTCCTGATCCACGATGTCAAATACCCATGCGAAGGGACAGCCCTTCGCTCTCAACTCAATCAATATAGAACACATAGAGAACATTGCAAGTGTGAGCTTGATGTGATCTTGACAAAATGTGTACTAGTTCGTACATAGTCTACATGAGTGGTTTCGGCGAGTATGTGCGGGCCGCCCGCGAGCGCCGGCAGGGCGAAGAGGCGCGCTACAGCCTGCGCAAGGTGGCCGAGCGTATCGAGGTGGAGCCGAGCTACCTGAGCAAGGTCGAGCGCGGCGAGGTGGCGCCGCCGTCGGAGGCGACGATCGTCCGCCTGGCCGGCGACCTGGGCGAGGACGCCGACGTGCTCCTGGCCCTGGCGGGCAAGGTGTCGAGCGACCTGCAGGAGATCATCCGCCGGCGGCCCCAGATCTTCGCCGAGCTGCTGCGCGAACTGAAGAAGGCCCCCGAGCACGCCATCCTGCGCCTGGTGCGCGAGGTGCGCGACGGGGCATGGTGAAACAGGAGAGAGACAGACATGATCACCCTGGAACAGGACCGCCTCGTCTTTCGCTTCCCCGACGTGCACGCGGATGCGGTCTGCGCGATCGACTTCCAGCGCACGCTGCGCATCCCGGACAACGGCAAGACCTATCCACTGCCGCCGGGATTCGGCCGCTTTCCGCTGCGCCATCTCGACGACCACGCGCCGCGGCTGCCGGAAAGCTGGCTGAAGCGCGGCGGCGTCATGCTGCCGATGTACCAGGCCGAGGCGATGTGGATCTATTTCCGCGCCGACGGCGGCCGGGACGGCTATCCCTTCGCCGTCAAGATCGGCACCGGCAAGATCAACGCCGTGACCGGCGAGGGCTGGACCAACAACCTCAACCGCGACCCGCAGGACTACCTCGCCGTTCCCAGGCAGCCCTGGCTCGACGGCTACTGCGTCAAGAAAGGCGTCATCCGCCAGTTCGTCGCCATGCCCCTGGGCGAGGGCTACTCCGTCGAGGAACAGCTCACCGGCGAGGCCGAATGGGGCGGCGTGCAGATCGTCGTCTTTCCGATGAAGGCGGAGCGTTACGAGGCGCTGGTGAAGGCGCGCAACGAATCGATGGTTCTCCACCGGCAAGCCGCCTTCCCCTGCGCGCCGGTGGGGGCCGCCATGGGGCTCAGCGCCGGCGGCCGCATGAAGCAGGAGATATACACAGATCCATACGAACTGGCGGACTACGACCAGCGCCATGGCCGTCGCTGCTTCGTCACCATCCTCAACGCGGCCGCCTGGCTCGCCGCCACCGGCGAACGGGCGCCGACGGAGCCGCCGACCGCCAGGGCCTACGCCAAGGCCGGGTTGCCCTGGTTCGACTACTATGACGCCGAGGCCAAGGCCGTCGGCGGCGGGGAGGCGTTCGGCAAGGTGAAAAGCCTAGCCGAGTTGGCCAAGCCCGCCGGCAAGGCACCGGCCGATATCGACGAGCCCGTCATGGTCGAGACCATCCTCAAGCTCGGTCCATCGCGAGCGTCCCCGGTCCGGGAAGCAGAGCTGTAGGGCGCAAACTGCCGAAGCGGCAGGATTCAAATCCGACGCAGGTTCAGCTATTGGGGTCAGATTCAAAATCACAAAATTCAAGTTGGCTTCCTTATGCCACTCGAACATCGCGGTTACGCCGCCCTGCGCGGCAATGGCTTCACGGTCTTGGCGATGGCCTTGTCGGAGGCGCGGCGGGCGACCTCCAGGTCGTGCAGCACCTGGAGATTGAGCCAGAACTCGGGCGAGGTGCGGAAGCAGCGGGCCAGGCGGAGTGCTGTGTCGGCCGTGACGGCGCGCGTGCCGTTCAGGATCGCGGTGATCCGGTTCGCGGGCACGCCGAGCGCCTCGGCGAGCCGGTTGGCGCTCAAACCCAGCGGCGCCATGAACTCCTCACGCAGGATCTCGCCGGGCGTCACCGGCGGCAACAATCTGGCCATCGCTCTCCTCTCCTCGCCCCCCGTCGCCGGCCTGGTCTAGTGATAGTCCACGATCTCCACGTCGTATGCGGCTTCGTCGCGCCAGACAAAGCAGATGCGCCATTTTGCCGGCGCCAACCGCGTCGGCTGACCGAGGGATCGAGGACACCTCACACGCCTGAATTTCACCCCAGATTCAGGCTATCACTCGACTTTTAGCCGATCTTGGCCTTTGACATCGGCCGATCGCTGCGCCGGCCGAAGGTACTCAGGCGTGCGACACGGCTCGCCTGCCCGCTCCCAACAGACATTCGTCGAGTCACCCTCACCTCTGTAGCACCTGGCCGCCGTCGACGACGAGGGTGTGGCCCGTGATCCAGCGGGCGAGCGGCGAGGCCAGGAAGAGCACGGCGTCGGCGACCTCCGCGGGCGTGCCCATGCGGCCGAAGGGGATGCCGGCGAGCACGCGGTCGTAGGCCGCGGAATCCGCGTGCCTGACCGATTCCCAATAGCCGCCGGGAAACTCGATCGAGCCGGGCGCGACGCAGTTCACGCGGATGCCCTTGGGCGCCAGCGTCAGCGCCTGCGACGTCGTGTACTGCATGAGCGCGGCCTTGGCGGCGGCATACGCCGGAATCGTCGCCGAGGGCCTGAGGCCGGAGATCGAGGCGATGTTGACGATGGCGCCCTGTCCCGATCGCGCGAGAAAGGGCTCCGCCGCGGCGGCCATGCGCGCGGCGGCCAGGAGGTCCACCTCCAGGCAGGCGGCCCAGGAATCGGACTCGAAGAAGCCCGTGGCATTGTTGACGAGGATGTCGACCCCGCCGAGCGCCGCGGCGGCCGCGCCGACGTAGCGGCCGATGGCGTCGGCATTTGCCAGGTCGCAGGCCGCGGCGTGCGCCGCGCTCGTGACCTTGTCGAGCTCGGCCTTGGTCGCGGTGAGCGCCTCGGCGCCGCGCGCGCAGATCGAGACGCCGGCGCCGGCGCCGGCAAAGCCGAGGGCGATGGCGCGGCCGATGCCGCGGCTGCCGCCGGTGACGATGACTCTCTTGCCGGCGAAATCGAACGGCATGCGGCACCTCCTTCTTGCGATAAATCGGATCGACGCCAAAGGATCATGTTGAGGGATTCGTTGCGTCGTTTCCAGGCCGGCGCCAATCGGCTCGCAGGAGCAGCCGAAAGACGCGCGGCGTCCGCCCATTCACGTTCAGACGGACCCGACAGTCCAGGCGTGTATTCACAGATCGTAAATCAGAGGTCCGCTTCGGGAGGCAGACCGGAGACCATTGCTCACTCCGAGATTTGCCGGTCTTGACCCTAAGCAGACCTGCCTTGGCCGCTGTCGCTGCTCGGAATCGGAGATCGGGTTGGACCGGCTTGTCGGGTCGCCACGTGCACTCTCACTGCGCGCTCAACGGCGATACGTCCGGAGATTTCACGACTGGCGGCGGGTTCCACTTGCCAATGAGCGCTTCGCTTTTCGGCGCGTAGAGGCGCATGGTCAGGGTGAACGGTCCCTTCGGCGCCGGCAGCCAGTTCGCTTCGGCATCGGGGCCCGGACTCTCGTTCTGAAAGTACAAGTCGAGCGACCCGTCGGCATTGTATTTGAACGGCATCCAGCTGCTGACGGCAAAGCGATTCAGGCTGTTCGCGACCTGAAAACCGTCACGGTCGTAAAGCGTGATAGACCAGAAGGCGCTCGCGGGCGGCAATGTTTCCTTATCGAAGTGAATCGCGTAGTCATTGGCGCCGTCGAGCGGAGCACCGGCTTGGTCAGCGAGATTCAAGGGGTAGATCGCATCCTCGGGCAGGTTGGCGCCAAGACCTTCCCGGGCGATGACCGCTCGCTTGAGGTAATAGTTGCCGTAGACGCCCATCGTGTCGGTGTTCATCGACCATCCGTTCGCCACTCTTGCCAGGGTCCGAAGCTTCCAGCCCATAAGCGCCTGGGCTGCGCTTGGTGCGTTCTCAAGTGCCGCCTTCACAGTGGGTTCGGTTTTATCGATATCGAAGCTCTTGCCGACCTCGATGCCGACGCGCTGCATCCGCGCGAGGATGGGCTGATCGGTGATATGAGGGGGATGCAGCTTCAGAAGCTCGGCCGCATAGGCGAAATACTTCCCGGCCGGCATCGTATCGACCAGGGTTTTCGGCGGCGTCTTCATATCAACGCCGGGCTGGATATCAGCCTTCACGGGCTGGGGCGCCTTGCCCCATTGGGACAGCGGCGTGATCTTGTAGCCCGCTTGGATCTTGTGAACCGCATCGTAGTCGGCTGGCCCATCCGTCTTGGTGCGACCGATGATCCAGACATGCGGGGTCGGTGCATCGATACGGACGACGCCTTCGGGAAGCGTGCCCGTCCAGCCCTGACCGACAACCGCGTAATCACCCGCCTGCGTTCCGGTGGTTCGCCAACCCGGCGAGGCGAACACGTCCGTCCACATGTCGAGCATGGGCAGAAGATAGTACCGTCCATCCGTGTCAGGCGCGGAGACGATCATCGGTTCCTTTGAAAGGTCGAGCCATGCACTGGAGTAGAGGGTATCGAAGTTCGGCCGGACGACGACCTTCACATCCGCTGTCGGATACTCCGGGACATTGGCAAACATGTTCATGGGGTTGCGCAGCGGCACCTTGTCCGGCTCGACGTTGGTCAGCTGCAAGCGCGTTAGGTCCATCGTGATGAGCGGATAGAAATAGATGTATGCCTCGATGGCAATCTCGTGAGCGTCGTCCCTGCTCACTTGCTGAGCAGACGCTGCTGCCGCGGCGTAGATACAGAAAATCAAGCCTACAGCACTTGCCAGCCTTAACAACGCTCCTACTTTCATTCTGAATCTCCCTAGCTAGGCCTTTAGCTTTGCCGACACGCACCGATCACATGGAGGATGCGGCACTCAGAGTCTTGTCATTGTGCGCCAACCGCCGTCGAGGTAGCCGGGGAACGTGCCCCGGGGGACGGGTAGCAGGCGACCCGCGAGGGGATCAATTGGACCTTGGTCCAACAGCCCAGAGTGTCCGTTCCTGGCACTTCTACGACATGCCGGGATGTCCTCCGTTGGGTCGCTGTCGGGGGAGAAGCGGACCTTGGACAAGCCACCCTTGTCAGCCTGATTATGAGTACACGCCTGAACATTGTCGAACCAGCACCACGCCGGAGAGCCGCATGTACCTGCCGCCGCATTTTCGGGAAGAGCGCGTGCCCGTGCTGCATGAGGCGATCCGGCGGGCGGTGCTCGGCACGCTCGTCACCCTGGGCGCCGACGGGCTCGAGGCGAGCCACGTGCCGATGCTGCTGGACCCGGAGCCGGCGCCCTATGGCACGCTGACCGGCCACGTTTCGCGCGCCAACGGGCAGTGGCGAAGGACCGACGCCGGCGTGCAGGCGCTGGCGATCTTCCTGGGACCGGAGGCCTATGTCAGCCCGAGCTGGTATGCGACCAAGCGGCAGACCGGCAAGGTGGTGCCGACCTGGAACTACGTCGCCGTGCATGCCTATGGCGCGCTGCGCGTCTTCGAGGACGCGGAGCGGCTGCTGCGGCTGGTGACGCGGCTGACCGAGACGCACGAGGCGGGGCGGACGTCGCCATGGGCCGTCGCCGACGCGCCGGCGGACTTCATCCGCGCGCAGCTCAAGGGCATCGTCGGATTCGAACTGCCGATCGCGCGGCTCGAGGGCAAATGGAAGATGAGCCAGAACCGGCCGGCGGAGGACCGCACGGGCACGGTCGAGGGCCTGCGCCGCGAGGGCGGTTCTGACGAGGCGGCGGTGGCGGAGATCATGGCGGCGATCGAGCGGGCGTAGGGGCGACAGGCGCCGCGGCAATCGGCCGGCGGCCGATTGCGTTGTGGTTGCCCTGCAGCAGAGGCGGACGAGTCGAAGACGCGCGCTATGGTTCTTTCTTCTGCCACAAAAATTTCTTCATCCGGACTTGTCGAAGGGAGGGGCGATCGGCTTGCAGCGTCAACCGTCTCGCATCACACTGGCATGAGTCGTGCTTCAACCGGGGGAGCATCATGGCACACAGGGCGGCACCGAAAATCGCGGAGCAAATGGCGCAGCATGAGATCCGAGTCGTCGAGGCGACGGAGGAGACGCTGAAGGGATACGGCCGCATCGAGCGCGACTTTCCGTCGGCGAAGATCGAGATCGTGCGCTGGCCGGCGCTGGGCTGGCGGCCGGTCGATCCGGATACCGGCGACCAGGGCGGCACGACTGAGGGCATCTTCCATTTCTTCTGGAAGGGCGAGGTGCTCTACGGCCGGAACGACGCCGTCGGCGACAGCTACCTGATCGGTTGGAGCCGCGATCCGAGCGAGGCCTCGGAGACGACGGCCGCGCCCGACCGCTCGCGCGTGCTGGTCTGGCACGCCAACTACCATCCGGACGGCGGCCAGCTGTTCTTCCCGCGGAAGAAGATCCCGTACATCGTGCCGCTGGCGCTGCCGGGCGACGACATCGCGCCGGAGAAGTTCACCGGCTTCTATTGCGACGGCAGCTTCGGCATCTACTTCCATCCCGGCGTCTGGCACACGCCGGCGCTGCCGCTGGCGCCCGCGGCCGAGTTCGACGACCGCCAGGGGCGCGTGCATGCGCGGGTGAGCTGCCACTTCCCGGAGGAGTTCGGCGCCTACCTCTCGGTGCCGCTGCGGGCGCCGTAGATCAACCGCAGAGACGCAGAGGCGCAGAGAAGGTTATGGAACCACAGATGAACACAGATGAACGCGGATAGAGATTCTCGGCGCGGGTCGGCCTGCGCCCGATCACCATCCGTGTTTATCTGTGTTCATCTGTGATTTTGAATCTTAGGAGGGTCGGGCATGGCGGCGGGGAAGATCATCCGGTTCGAGCCGCAGGGGCCGGCGGGACAAGGGCTCGCCGCATGGCCGGAGATTCCGGCAAGCGAGCTGACGGCGGGGACGCCGGTGCAGCGCGGGCATGTCTATTTCGAGGACAAGGCGATCGGGCTGTCGGCCGGCGTGTGGGACTGCACGGCGATGACAGGGACGTTGGCGCCCTACTCCGTCAACGAGTTCATGATCCTGCTGGAAGGCGCCGTGACGATCGTCGATGCGCGCGAGCGCGCCGTCACCGTCAAAGCCGGCGAGAGCTTCGTCATCCCGAAGGGACTGCCCTGCGTGTGGCGGCAGGACGGCTATGTGCGCAAGTTCTTCGTCATCTTCGACGATCCCTCCGGCCTGACGCCGCCGGACCCGGCAGTGCTGGAGGTGCTGCGGCCCGACCCGCACGCGGCGCTGGCGCCCGCCGCCGGACCGGCGCCGGAGCTGCTGCTGACGCCGGCACCGGCGCAGCGCGACAAGCCGTATTTCGCCGACCTGACGGAGCAATGGACCGTGGGCGTGTGGGACTCGACGGCCTACCACCGCAAGACCATCGCCTTCCCGCGGCACGAGCTGATGCACATCCTGGAGGGCACGGTCACGCTGACCGAGGAGGGCGGCCCGGCGCAGACCTTCCGCGCCGGCGATACCTTCTTCGTGCCGATGGGCACGCGCTGCGACTGGCGCAGCAACGGCTACGTGCGGAAGATCTACTGCATCATGCAGCCGACGGCGGTGTAGTGCCTGCCTATCGGAGGGGGCGAGCGCCTCTCGCCCCTACAATTGGCCACATCGCGTGGACCACGAACCGGGCGACCGCGGCCAGCCGAACTCCGCACTCGCGCCCGGCGGACGCAACCCGCCGGGCGCGAAGCACGCCGCCACGGGGCCGACGCCGGCTCACACCACGTTGAGGCGCACCGGGACGTTGTTGCGGGTGGCGTTCGAGTAGGGGCAGACCTGGTGGGCCTTCTCGACCAGCGCCTGGGCCTCGGCCTTCGCCACGCCCGGCAGCGAGACGTCGAGCGCCACGTCGAGGCCGAAGCCACCCTCGGAGCGCGGGCCGATGCCCACGGTCGCGGTGACGGTGGCGTCGGCCGGCACCTTCGGGCCGCCCTGCGAGGCCACGAACTTCATGGCGCCGATGAAGCAGGCGGCATAGCCGCAGGCGAACAGCTGCTCCGGATTGTTGCCGGGACCGCCGGCGCCGCCGAGCTCCTTGGGAGTCGACAATTTCACCTTGAAGCTGCCGTCCTTGGTGGCGGCTTCGCCGTCGCGGCCGCCGGTGGCGGTGGCCGTCGTGCGATAGAGGACGTTCACGGGCATGGGGCTCCTCCCTGTCGCTGGAGCCAGCGTCTTTATCGGGGTTGGGCGGCGCGCGCAACCGATCCCTTCGCTACGTCGGGCGCGGCCGGCGGATCAATGCTCCGGCGGGAAGAACGCCAGCGTGCGCAGCTCGATGCTCTCGCGCGGTGGCGCGTCGGGCGGCGCGGTGGGATCGTCGAAGGCGGAATGGGCGGGGAAGCGGGCGCGGCCGTCCTCCGCCGAGTCGTAGCATTTCAGCAGGACGGCCTCGTCGGCGCGCTGACGCGGGTAGTAGAACCAGCGGTGCGCCGGGTTGTAGGCGACGGCGTAGGTCTCGCCCACGCGGTCGGGATAGACGAGGTCGGTGGCGATGAAGTCCTGCGGCGCGATCGAGCGCGCGTCCAGAAGGCCGAGCGGCGTGTCCTCGACGGTGCGGCGGAGCGGGCGCCAGACGTTGATGATGGCGAAGCGATGCTTGAGCAAGTCCTCCGCCTCATCGGGGAGGAGATCGCGCACGCGCTGCGGGCCGGACGTCACGGTGTAGTCGTTATGCACGCGCTTCACCGGCTCGCGGATGCCCTTGCGGCCGGTGCCGGCGAGCGGGGCGCTGCGGATGGTGTGGTCGAAGACGAGCACGCGGCTGGCGCCGGTCGCCTGCTTCACCAGGCACTCGGCCTCGGGATAGTAGACGGACTTCACCTCGGCCGCGTCGGCGAGGTCCCTGGCCCGCGTGACGTGCGGGAGGATGGCGAAGCCCTCGCGATCGAGCGACAGCCCGGATTCGAGCAGGCGCGCGTTGCGGATCTGCACGGGGCGGTCCTCGTAGACGCCGCTGCGCACGGGCACGCCCGGCGGCGGGTCGTACTGGTAGGACACCGGCTTCCTGCCGTTGGGCACCAGATAGGTCATCGCCGCCGTGACCTGATCGATTCGGTTCAGTCTGTCGCCATCCATGGGGCACCTCTCCGGCCCTAGATTTGGCAAAGGACGGGCGGCTTGACGAACGATTCTTTTTCACCCCTCGCATGAGAAATATTTGGGCGAGGGAAGTATCGTGGGGCTCCGCTCCGCCCATGGCTCTTTCCACCGATGTCATTGATCACCTGCAGCTCTAAAACACCAGCGACTCCGCCTGCACCACGCCGGGGATGGCGCGGACCTGCGCCAGCTGGGCATCGGAGAGCGGCTGATCGACCTCGATGAGGGCGATGGCGTCGGCGCCGGGGGCGCTGCGGCCGAGATGAAAGGTGGCGATGTTGACGCCGGCCTCGCCGAGCAGCGTGCCGAGGCGGCCGATGAAGCCGGGCTTGTCCTCGTTGGTCGTATAGAGCATGTGGCGACCGAGCTCGGCCTCGATGCGGATGCCCTTGATCTCGACGATGCGCGGCTTGTCGCCGCCGAACAGCGTGCCGGCGACGTCGCGCGTGCGGCGGTCGGTGGCGACGGCGAGCCGCATCAGCGACTGGTAATCGCCGGGGCGGTCGTGCTTGATCTCCGTCACCTCGATGTTGCGCTCGCGCGCCAGCAGCGGCGCGTTCACCATGTTGACGCTGTCGAGCACCGGCGCCAGCAGCGCCGCCAGCGCCGTGGCCGTGAGCGGGCGCGTGTTCAGCTCGGCGGCCTGGCCCTCGTACTCGATCGTGACGCTCTTGAGGCCGGAATGCGTGAGCTGGCCGGCGAAGGAGCCGAGCTGCTGCGCCAGCGTCATGTAGGGCCGCAGCTTCGGCGCCTCCTCGGCGCTGACCGCCGGCATGTTGAGGGCGTTGCTCACCGCGCCGGTGAGCAGGAAGTCGGCCATCTGCTCGGCGATCTGCACGGCCACGTTCTCCTGCGCCTCGGCGGTGGCGGCGCCGAGATGCGGCGTGGCAATGACCTGGTCGAGCCCGAACAGCGGGTTCCGCCTCGCCGGCTCCTCGGCGAAGACGTCGAGCGCGGCACCGGCGACGTGGCCGGACTCGATGGCGGCCTTGAGGTCGGCCTCGACGACGAGACCGCCGCGCGCGCAGTTGACGATGCGCACGCCCGGCTTGGTCTTGGCCAGCGCCGCCGCGTCGAGCAGATTGCGGGTCGAGTCCGTGAGCGGCGTGTGCAGGGTGACGATGTCGGCGCGGGCGAGCAGCTCGTCGAGCGCCACCTTCTGCACGTTGAGGTCGCGGGCGCGCTCGTCGGAGAGGAAGGGATCGAAGGCGATGACCTTCATCTTCAGGCCGTGGGCGCGCTCGGCGACGATGGAGCCGATGTTGCCGCAGCCGACGATGCCCAGGGTTTTGCCGGTGAGCTCGACGCCGAGGAACCGCGACTTCTCCCACTTGCCCGCCTGGGTCGATTTGTCGGCGGCGGGGATCTGGCGGGCGAGCGCCATCATCATGGCGATGGCGTGCTCGGCCGTGGTGACGGAGTTGCCGTGCGGCGTGTTCATGACGACGATGCCGCGCTGGGTCGCCGCCGGCAGGTCGATGTTGTCGATGCCGATGCCGGCGCGGCCCACGACCTTCAGCCTCGGCGCCGCCGCCAGGATCTCGGCCGTCACCTTGGTGGCGGAGCGCACGGCGAGGCCGTCATAGTCGGCGATGGCCGCCGTCAGCTCCGGCGGCTTCAGCCCGGTACGCACGTCCGCCTCCACGCCGCGCCGGCGAAAGATCGCCACCGCATGCATGCTCAATTCATCGGCGATCAGAACCTTGGGCATAGCGACTCCTCAGTACTGCAGGGCCACCCTGCGTCCTTCGACAGGCTCAGGATGAGGGGCAATTTTTGTGGCACGAAGAAAGCTCCTCATCCTGAGCCTGTCGAAGGACGCATGCTATCGATCCCGGTCACCTCTGTACTTCCGCCCACGCCCAGTCGAGCCAGGGGAATAGGGCCTCGAGGTCGGCGGTCTCGATGGTGGCGCCGGCCCAGATGCGCAGGCCGGGCGGGGCGTCGCGGTAGGCGCCGATGTCGTAGGCGACGCCCTCCGCGGCGAGCAGGTCGGCGACGGCGCCGGCGGCCTTGCCGTCGGCGATCCGGAAGCAGACGGAGGTGGGCGAGCGGATCGCGGCATCCTCGGCCAGGAACGCGATCCAGGGCGTGCGCTCGACCCAGCCACTGATGGCCGCGAGGTTGGCCACGCTGCGGGCGATCAGCGCCGGCAGTCCGCCGATGGTCTCGGCCCAGCGCAGGCCGTCGAGCGCATCCTCGACGGCCAGCATCGACGGCGTGTTGATGGTATCGCCCTTGAAGACGCCGTCGATCAGCTTGCCGCCCTTGGTGAGCTGGAAGATCTTCGGCAGCGGCCAGGCGGGTTTGTGGCTCTCAAGACGCGCGACGGCGTGCGGCGACAGCGCGATCATGCCGTGCGCCGCCTCGCCGCCCAGCACCTTCTGCCAGGACCAGGTGACGACATCGAGCTTGTCCCAGGGCAGGTCCATGGCGAAGGCGGCCGAGGTGGCGTCGCAGATCGTGAGGCCCTGGCGGTCGGCCGCGATCCACTCTCCGTCGGGCACGCGCACGCCCGAGGTGGTGCCGTTCCAGGTGAAGACGATGTCGCGCGCGGAGTCGACCTGCCGCAGGTCGGGCAGCCGGCCATAGTCCGCCGCGAAGACGCGCACGTCCGCGAGCTTCAGTTGCTGCACGACATCGGCGACCCAGCCCTTGCCGAAGCTCTCCCAGGCCAGCAGGTCGATTCCGCGCGCGCCCAGCAGCGACCACAGCGCCATCTCGACCGCGCCGGTGTCGGAGGCCGGCACGATGCCGAGTCGGAATTCCGCCGGCATGCCAAGGATCGCCCGGCTGCGCGCGATCACCGCGGCCAGCTTGGCCTTGCCCTCGGCCGAGCGGTGCGAGCGGCCGACGCAGGCGGCCTGGAGCGCGGCCAGCGACCAGCCGGGCCGCTTGGCGCAGGGCCCGGAGGAGAATTGCGGGTGGCGCGGTCGGACGGCGGGCTTCACGGCCGGACTCCCCTGTCGCGGCTGAGATAAAAAGCGGCGCATCCTATGGGCTATGCTGCACCGCGTCAATGCGGCGCAGCATCTGTCTGACCGCCTTCCGGCTTATTGCCAGAAATGCTTGCTCGCCTCGCGCTCGACGTCGGCGCGCGTGAGGCCGATGTCCTTCAGCAGGTGGTCGTCCAGGCCGTACAAGGATCGCCGCTCGCGCGCGCGGGCGCTCCAGCCGAGCAGCGTGGTCAGCAGCCTCGCGACGAGTCCCGAACCGCCAATGGCGGCGGTGGGGCGGACTGCCTTGGCGGTGAAACCGATGGGCATGGTCGAACCCTCCGATGACATGACAAGACCGCGGAGACTAGGAGCGCGCCTGCCGCCGCGATATCCGCGCCTTGTATCCGAGACTTGCGCGACAGCGGCCGACGAGCCGGAACCAGGCGATATGAACGCTGCCCGACGATGCGTCACAGCGTTGCGACGACCGCCGCCAGATGCTCGTAGTCCGAGAGCTCGTTGTAGATCTGGGCCGAGATGCGCAGCCAGAGATGCGCGCCGATGGCCATCGCCGGCACCTCGATCCGATGCCGCTCCCACAGTTCGTCGTTCAGCGCCTGCGCGGCGGCAGAGGTGGCCGGCCGCGACCCGGGCAGCCGAACCACCGCCATGGCGCCGAGCATGTCCGCCGGCGCGCCGGTCTCGGTGCCCCAGCGCTGCGCCAGCAATGCCGCGGCCTCGACCGCCAAGCGGTGATTGCGGGCGCGCAGGGCGCCATCGCCCATCGAGCGATAGAAGGCGAGGGCCGCCGGGATCGACAGCCACCCGGTCGGATCGCGCGTTCCCGTCCAATCGAACTCGTTGGCGAAGCCCTGCTCGAAGCCGTGCGAGATGACCGTCGGATGGAGATCGCCCTGCAGCGCCCGGCGCGCCCACAGGAAGCCGCAACCCTTCGGCGCGAACAGCCATTTGTGGACATTACCGCTGACCCAGTCGGCGCCGAGCGCCGCGACATCGAGATCGAGCATGCCCGGCGCATGGGCGGCATCGACCAGCACCTGCGCGCCGGCGGCGCGGCAGGCCGCAGCAAGCCGCGCGACCGGCATCACCAGGGCGCTGATCGAGGTGACGGCATCGAGCACGGCAAGCCGTGTCCGCGGCGAGAGCGCGGCGGCCATCGCATCGACGATGTCGTCGGCGCCGCCGCTCGGGAACGGCAGCCGCGCCTCCACCATGCCGGCGCCGGAGCGCGCGCAGACATAGCGCACCGCATTGCGGACCGCGCCGTAGGTGTGGTCGGTGATCAGGATCTCGTCGCCGGGCTTCAGGGGCAGCGAGCGCAGGACCGCGTTGATGCCTGTCGTCGCGTTGTCGACGAACGCCAGGTCCGCGCCATCGGCGCCGAGAAACGGCGCCAGCTGCTGGGCGGCGGCCCGCAGCCGAGGCTGCAGCCGCTGCCGCGCCAGGAAACGAACCGGCTGGACCTCCATCTCCGCCCGCAATGCCGCCTGCGCCGCCAGCACCGGGCGCGGCGTCAGCCCGTAGCTGCCATGGTTGAGGAAGACGGCGTCGGTCTGCAGGTCGAACAGGTCACGCAAGCCATGCCCATAGCGGGGACCTTCGCCGGCGGCCAGGAGCGCCGCCGCGAGGGCCTTGTCAGACATGGATGCGCCCCTCGAGATAGAACGCGGCATGGCCGGCGATGACGACGCGGTCGCCCTTGAGCTCGCAGAACAGCTCGCCGCCGCGCGCGGAGATCTGGCGCGTGTGCAGTCTGGTCTTGCCCAGCCGCTTCGCCCAATACGGCATCAGCGTGCAGTGCGCGGAACCCGTGACGGGATCCTCGGGGATCCCGGCGTGCGGCGCGAAGTAGCGCGAGACGAAGTCGCAATTGCGCCCCAGGGCGCTGACGATGACGCCGTCGCGGTCGGCATGGGCCCATGCGGCGAGATCGGGCGCGAGCGCCGCGACCTCCTCCTCGCTGTCGTAGATCGCCAGGTATTTCACCGCACCCAGGACCTGCGCCGGCTTGCGGCCAAGGGCGGCGACGAGATTCGGCGGCATGGCGCACGGCTCGGGCGGCTGCGCGGGAAGATCGATCGCGAACATGTCGCCTTGGCGCGTCACCGTCAACGGCCCGCTCCTGGTATGGAATCGCACGCTCGACCTTTGTGGCGTCAGCCGCGTCATCACCACGAACCCGGAGGCCAGCGTGGCGTGGCCGCACAGGTCCGTCTCCACGGTCGGCGTGAACCAGCGCAGATCGTAGTCGGCGCCGCGCGGAACGAAGAATGCCGTTTCCGAGAGATTGTTCTCGGCGGCGATCGCCTGCATTGCGGCGTCCGGCAGCCACGTATCCAGGGGGCACACGGCCGCCGGATTGCCGGCGAACAACCGGTCGGTGAAGGCATCGACCTGATAGAGCGACAGCTGCATGACGGTCGACCTTACTTCTGCCAGAACCGCTTGAGGTACTCGTGCTGCGCATCGGCGCGGGAGAGGCCGATGTCCTTCAGCATCCAGTCGTCGAGCGCCAGCAACGCGCGCCTCTGCCGTGCCCGCTCCGCCACGCCCATCAGGTTCCGCACGGCCGCCACGATATAGGTTGCGAACCCTGATGCAGGCTCTTTGCGGCCGACCGCCCTGGCAGCCGACCGATGGGCATTCAAGATTGTATCCATACAATCCTCCTATGTCTCCGTTATATCGCAGAACAATATCGCGACAATCTAAGTATTGTCTTGACATTGATTTCGGTTCAAGCGAAACATTGTCACCATGACAATTTGGCAGCCCGATCTCTCGCAGCTTCCCGGTCCACGCTATCTCGCCATCGTCGATGCGCTGGCCGCGGACCTCGGCGAGGGCCGTCTGCGCGACGGTGACCGCCTCCCGACCCATCGCGATCTCGCCTATCGGCTCGGCATCACCGTCGGCACGGTGACGCGCGCCTATGCCGAGGCCGAGCGGCGCGGGCTGATCAAGGGCGAGGTCGGACGCGGCACCTATGTGCGCGGCGGGCAGCGTGCGCTCGCCACGCTGATGCCGGAGCCGGCGATCGGCTACGGCGTTCTCGATCTCAGCATGAACTTCCCCGTCCGGCCCGATGCCGACGCGCTGCTCGCGCAATCGCTGCAGGCGATGGTCGGCCGCGAGGGAGTCGGCTGCCTGCTCGACTACCAGCCCCATCGCGGTCGGCCCGAGCATCGTGCCGCCGGCGCGGCGTGGATCAGGCGGCACGGCCTGGAGGTCTCGCCGGAGCAGATCGTCGTCACCTCAGGCGGGCAGCACGCCATGGCCGTCGTGCTCGGCACGCTGGCCGGACCCGGCGACGTCGTGCTGACGGAGGCGCTGACCTATCCCGGCGTCAAGGCGATCGCCGATCTCTTCCGCTTCGAGCTGGTCGGCCTGGCAATGGATTCCCAGGGCATCCTGCCCGATGCCTTCGAGAAGGCGTGCCGCGGCGGCCGCGCCAAGGCGCTCTTCTGCATGCCGAGCCTGCAGAACCCGACCGGCGCGCACATGCCGGTCGAGCGACGGCGCGAGATCGCGGACATCGCGCGGCGCTACGGCGTGGCGATCGTCGAGGACGACATCTACGGCTTCCTGGTCAAGGACGGGCCGGCGCCGCTGGTGTCGCATGCGCCGGAGATCGGCTTCTATCTCGCCAGCCTGTCGAAGGCGATCGCGCCGGGCCTGCGCGTCGGCTATGCCGCCGTGCCGCCGGAGTTCGTGCAGCGCGTGACAACGTCGGTGCGCGCGACGACCCTCATGGCCTCGCCGCCGATGGCGGAGCTGGCCAGCCAATGGATCGCCGACGGCACCGGCGAGCGGCTCGCATCCCAGTACCGCAGCGAGGCCATCGCCCGCCAGCCGATCGCGCGCGAGATGCTGCATGGCTTCCCCTACGCCGCCCACCCGGCCGGCTTCCACTGCTGGCTGACCCTGCCGGAGCATTGGGCACCGATGCACTTCGCCGCCGAGGCGCGGCAACGCGGCGTCGTCATCTCGCCCGCCGAGGTCTTCTCCATCGGCAGCCGCCCCCCGCGCGCCATCCGCATCTGCCTCGCCGCCGCCCGCAGCCGCGACGAGTTGCGCCGCGGCCTCGCCATCCTCGCCCAGCTGGCGCACGAACCGCCGCAGTTCCAGCTGGCGGTCGTTTGATCAACGAATCCCAGTACTCTTTTTCAGTGGTTCCTTTTTTGGGAACTGCTAGAATGCCGAATGCTCGTCAACGGGCGGTTGATTGTCGAGGAGTACTTCGTCAAACGAGCGGGTCATGTCGGCATCGCGGCGGCGCGGAAGCAGTTCGACGCTTGGCTCGCTGAGGCGAGCGCCGGCGAGTGGGCGACTCCGGCGGAGGTCAAGCGTCAGTTCGCCTTGGCGAGCATCATTGGCGGCAACCGGCTGGTGTTCAACATTTCCGGCAACCGGTTTCGACTCGTGGCCGCAGTCAACTACCGTTTTGGAGTCATTGACATACGCTTCTTCGGCACCCATGCGGAGTATGACCGCATTGATGTGGGGACGATTTGATGAAGGCCAGGCTCATCGTGATTGAAACGCCGAACGACTACGAGGCTGCGCGCGCACTCGTGTCCGAACTCATGAATGCCGCGACTGCAGAGGACGGGGCGCGATTGCGCGCCCAGGCGGCCATCGTCGCCGCCTATGAGGCGCGTATCCGTCCGCCTCGGCTCGTCGATCCCATCGAAGCGATCAAGTTTCGCATGGACCAGATGGGCATGAAGCGCGCCGATCTGGTCAAAATCATCGGCTCGAAGTCGAAGGTGTCGGAGATTCTCAATCGCAAACGCCCCCTGTCCCTGGCGATGATCCGGCGCCTGCACAAAGAACTGAAGATCCCCGCAGATGTGTTGATCAAGGCGGCGTGAAGACACGCACTTTTCGATCCTTGATCGGCGATCTCCCAGCTCGCTCGCATCGGTGATTCCCCGCTCCGCCCGACAGCAGTCGCCCCTGATGGTCGCCGTCGCCCTGGCGGTGGCCGGGTACTTCCTGTTCTCGCTGCAGGACGCGATCGTGAAGTGGCTGGTGACCGGGCACACGGTGTGGGAGATCCTGTTCGTCCGCAGCGTCACTATCACCGTACTGTGCCTGGCGATCGGGCGCGGGCCGCTCGTGCGGCAGGTGCTGGTTTCCGTCAACAAGGGGCCGCTGCTGCTGCGCGGCGCCGTCATCCTGGGGGCGTGGCTCTGCTACTACCGCGCGGCGCGCGACCTGCAGCTGGCCGAGCTGGTCACGATCTATTTCGCCGCGCCGCTGATGGTGACGGCGCTGTCGGTCCTCCTGCTGAAAGAGCAGGTGCGCTGGCAGCGCTGGGCCGGCACGAGCCTCGGCTTCGTCGGCGTCGTCGCTGCCTGCGAGCCCGGCGGCGCGGTGAGTGCAGGTCCGATCCTGCTGACGCTGCTGGCCGCGCTGCTGTGGGCCTACTCCAACATCCTCGTGCGCCGCATCAGCGCCTTCGAGACGACGATGATGCAGATGCTGTTCGCCAACGCCGCCTTCGTCGTCGCCTGCGCCGTCACGCTGCCCTGGACCTGGACGCAGCCGAACCTGTCGGAGATCGCGCTCATGATGGCGCTCGGCCTCGCCGGGGCCGCCGGCCAGTACCTGCTGCTGGAGAGCTTCCGGCTGGCCCCGGCCTCGCTCGTCGCGCCGTTCGAATACACGTCGCTGCTGTCGGCCTTCGCCCTGTCCTTCCTGATCTGGGGCGACGTGCCGCGTCTCGCCGTCTTCCTCGGCGCCGCCCTCATCATCGCCAGCGGCGTCGTGGTGATCGCTGCCGAGTGGCTGGATGGCCGCCGGCGGGCGGGCGAGGCGGGGTCGACGGGCTGAGTTTGGCGCGGACTGAAGTCCCTGCAGTTTCCGCGGTGCGTCCTTCGACAAGCTCAGGATGAGGGGAAGTCTTTGCGGCACAAAGGACAGCCCCCATCCTGAGCTTGTCGAAGGACGCAGGGTGCAGATCCCGGTGAGGCTGACCCTACGTCATCTGATCTATCCCGCGGCCGCCCGGATCGCCGCGGCGATGTCGTCGACGACGCGGCCGACGAGCTTCTCGTCTTCCCCTTCCGCCATGACGCGGATCACCGGCTCGGTGCCGGACTTGCGGACGAGGATGCGGCCGGCCTGGCCCAGCGCCGTCTCGCCGGCGCGGATCGCGGACTTGACCATGCCGTCCTCGAGCGGCCGGCCGCCGCCGAAGCGGACGCTGACGAGGCGTTGCGGGAAGGGCTGGAACAGGCGGCCGGCCTCGCTGGCGCGGCGGCCGGACTGCACCAGCACGGCCAGCACCTGCAGCGCCGCGATGAGTCCGTCACCGGTGGTGGCGTAGTCGCTGAGGATGATGTGGCCGGACTGCTCGCCGCCCACATTGTAGCCGTCGGCGCGCATGCGCTCGACGACGTAGCGGTCGCCCACGGGCGTGCGCACGAGCGACAGGCCGAGGCCGGCGAGGAAGCGCTCGAGACCGAGATTGGACATCACCGTGGCGACGACGCCCGCCTTCGCGAGGCGGCCGGCCTCGCCCCAGGAGCGGGCCACCAGGGCCATGAGCTGGTCGCCGTCGACGACGGCGCCGGTTTCGTCGGCGACGATCAGCCGGTCGGCATCGCCGTCGAGCGCCAGGCCGAGATCGGCGCCGTGGGCCACCACCTGCTCGCGCATGAAGGCGGTGGAGACGGCGCCGCAGTCGCGGTTGATGTTGGTGCCGTCGGGTTCGACGGCGACGGGCACCACCTCGGCGCCCAATTCCCACAGCACCGTCGGCGCCACCTTGTAGGCGGCGCCGTTGGCGCAATCGACGACGATCTTGAGGCCGTCGAGACTGAGGCCCTTGGGGAAGCTGCTCTTGACGAACTCCATGTAGCGGCCCGGCGCGTCGTCGATGCGTCTGGCGCGGCCGAGGCGGGTTCCGGTCGGCAGCGGCGCGCCGTTGCCCTGCGCCATGCGCGCCTCGATCGCCGCCTCGATCTCGTCGGAGAGCTTGTAGCCGTCGGGGCCGAAGAGCTTGATGCCGTTGTCGTCGAAGGGATTGTGCGAGGCCGAGATCATGACCCCGAGGTCCGCGCGCATGGTGCGCGCGAGCATGGCGATGGCCGGCGTCGGCAGCGGACCGGTGAGCAGCACGTCCATGCCGGCGGCGAGGAAACCAGAGGTGAGCGCGTATTCGAGCATGTAGCAGGAGAGCCGCGTGTCCTTGCCGATGACGACGCGGTGGCGGTGGTCGCCGCGGGTGAACTGGGCGCCGGCGGCGAGCGCCACCTTCAGCGCCGTCTCGGCCGTGATCGGCTCGAGGTTGGCGGCGCCGCGGATGCCGTCGGTGCCGAAGAGCTGGCGGGTCATGGTGAAAGAGTATACCGGGATTCGCGGCGGAAGAAGGGCACCGACTGCCGCCAGGCGCTGCTCGCCGCCGTGGCTCGCGCCCTGCTTCGGACGCCGCCCACTCGCCGCGGGAATATCTTCTCCGGCCGCAGAGCGGCGCCTCTGCTACGAGCCCGGCAGGTTGGACTCGATGGCGACGATCACCTCGTCGGCAGACGGCAATGTCTTCGAGGGGAACCAGGCGACGAGGCGGCCGTCCGGCGCCACCAGATATTTGTGGAAGTTCCAGCGCGGCGCCGCGGCCTCGCCCAGCTCCCGCGCCGCCCAGCGATAGAAGGGATGGGCTGCCGCGCCGACCACATGCGTCTTCTCGGCGAGCGGGAAATCGACGTCGAAATTGACCTCGCAGAACTCCTTGATCTCGGCCGCGCTGCCCGGCTCCTGCTCGCCGAAATCATTGGACGGCACGCCGAGCACGACGAGGCCGCGGTCGCGGTAGCGCTCCCACACGTCCTGGAGGTCGCCATATTGGCGGGTGAAGCCGCAGAAGGAGGCGGTGTTCACCACCAGCACCGCCTTGCCCGCGAACGCGCTCAGCGGCATCGGCTCGCCCTCGATGGAGACGAAGGCGAACTCATGGGCGTCGGCCGCGGACTGAGCCTCGGCCGCAGTGGGCGCGACGACCGCCAGCGCGACCGCAAGAATCGCAGCAGAGATCTTCATGACCGCCTCCTTCCGGGGACTCCGTGCCAATCAAATGGCTCGCCGCGCTTGTCTCGGCAAGTCCGGATCACCATCCTGTGTCCTTCGACAAGCTCAGGATGAGGCGCATTCTTTCTGCCGCCAAGACTGTCCCTCATCCTGAGCCTGTCGAAGGACCGCAGAGTCGTCGTGCCGGTATCCCCGTCTATGCGCCCGCGATCGCGCGCCAGACGGCCACGGCCTGCGCCGTCTCCGCTACGTCGTGGACGCGGAGGATCTGGACGCCACGGTCGAGGCCGGCGAGCGCCGCGGCGAGCGAGCCGGCGAGGCGGTGAGCCGCGTCCTCGCCGCGCGAGAGGCGGCCGATGAAGCTCTTGCGCGAGACGCCGAGCAGCAACGCGCAGCCGAGGCCGTGATAGAGCGCGAGGTCGGCGAGGATGGCGAGGTTGTGCGGATCGCGCTTGCCGAAGCCGATGCCGGGATCGAGGGCGATGCGCGCCGGGGGGATGCCCGCGGCGGCACAGGCGGCGAGGCGCTCGGCGAAGAAATCGTAGATGTCGAGCGGAGCATCGCGGTAGGCCGGCTCCTGCTGCATGGTGCGCGGCTCGCCCTGCATGTGCATGAGCACGACGGACGCTCCGCTCTCGCACACCGCCTCGAAACTGCCGGGATCACCGGCAAGGGCGGTCACGTCGTTGACGATGCGCGCGCCGGCAGCGAGCGCGACGCGCATGACGGCGGCGTGGCGCGTATCGATCGAGACCGGCGCGCCCTCGCCGGCCAGCGCTTCGACGACCGGGGCGATCCGCCCGCATTCCTCGTCGATCGAGACCGGCGCGGCGCCGGGGCGGGTCGACTCGCCGCCCACGTCGAGGATGTCGGCGCCGGCCGCCCTGAGCGCGCGGCCGTGGGCGATCGCGGCCTCGCGCGCGGCATAGCGGCCGCCGTCGGAGAAGCTGTCGGGCGTGACGTTGATGACGCCCATGAGGCGCGGGCGGTCGAGCGCCACGCCGGCGAACGGTGGCCGCGGCGCGAGAATTGCGTCGAGGCGCCGCTCGACGGCCTCCGACAGATCGCGTTCGCCGCGGCGCCGGCAGGCGCGCAAGTCCGCCAGGCTGCTGACGCTGACATCGCGGGCGGTGCCGTCGCGGCGGATCAGTTCCGCCGCGGTGACGGCGATCGGCCCGCCGGCGAGCCGGGCCGCCGCGCCCGCGGCACAGGCATTGGTCGCTCCGGCGCCGACGAGCAACCCCGTCGGCTTGAGATAGAGCTCCGGTCCGATCATCCCTCTCCCGTTGCGACCGCGGCGCCCAGCGTATCGGAATTCAAAACGGGGGCGGTCGAATCGGGTGCCGGCGCGCCGTCGATCCGGGCTCTCGGCGTCGGAGGCGTTCCGAGGGCATGCTGGACCATCGCGTCCGCAATCTCCCGCTCGCCCATGATGGTCACGTTGGCGCCGAGGCTCTGCAGATAGTCGACCTCGGCGTCGGAATGGGCGCGCGCGATGATCGGGAGAGACGGATTGATGGTGCGCGCCTGCTCGATGATCTGGCCGGCCTCGAAGGCGTTGGGGACGGCGACGAACAGCCAGCGCGCCCGGCCCAGATTCGTCGCGCGGACCGCTTCGGGCGCCGCGGCATTGCCGGTGATGACCTCCACGCCGGCGGCGCGCAGCTCCTTCACGATGTCGTCGTTGTCCTCGACGACGAGAAGAGGATGCCCGGCACTCTGCAAGGCCTGGCCGATGCGGCTGCCGACCCGGCCGAACCCGATGACGACCGCGTGATCAGACAATGTCGACACCGGCAGCTCGCGCCCCACGGGCTCGGCCGGCGGCGTTTCCTCCGCGGTCTCCATGCGCCGCTCCAGGAACGGCCGGACGCGGTCCATGGCCGCGAAGAAGGCGGGATTGACGAAGATCGAGATGATCGCCACGGCGAGGATCAGGTCGCGCCCTTCGCCCGAGAGCAGCCCCAGCGCCACCCCCAGATTGCCGAGGATGAAGGAGAACTCGCCGATCTGCGTGAGGCTCGCCGCGATCAGCAGGCCGATGCCGAGCGGCTGCCGCAGCGCGCGCATGAGCAGCAGCCCGACGCCGGAATTGCCGATCCAGACGATAGCGAGCGCCGCGATCACGGCCAGGGGATGGCGGATCAGGATCGAAGGATCGAACAGCATGCCGACCGAGACGAAGAAGAGGACCGCGAAGGCGTCGCGCAGCGGCAAGGATTCGGCCGCGGCCTGGTGGCTCAATTCGGACTCGGCGAGCACCATGCCGGCGAAGAAGGCGCCGAGGGCGAAGGACACCTCGAAGAGCGTGGCCGCGCCATAGGCCACGCCGAGGGCGATCGCCAGCACCGCCAGGCGGAACAGCTCGCGCGAGCCGGTATGCGCGACGTAGTGGAGGATCCAGGGGATCAGGCGGCGGCCGACGACCAGCATCAGCACGACGAAGGCGACGACCTTGCCGATGGTGAGCGCCAGGGTGCCGGCGATATCGCCCGCGGTCGGCAGGCTCACCGGCGACATCGCCCGGGTCTCCGAGAGAAGGCCGGCCAGGGCCGGCAGGAGGACCAGGGCCAGCACCATGGCGAGATCCTGGACGATCAGCCAGCCGACGGCGATGCGCCCGCGATCGGTGTCGAGCAGGTGGCGGTCCTGCAAGGCCCGCAGCAGCACGACGGTGCTGGCCACCGAGAGGGCGAGCCCGAACACGAAGCCGGCGCCGGTCGGCCAGCCCATCGCCCAGGACAGGCCCATGCCAAGAAGAGTCGAGCAGGTGATCTGCGCGATCGCGCCGGGGACGGCGACGGCCCGCACCGACAACAGGTCCTTGACGGAGAAATGCATGCCGACGCCGAACATCAGCAGGATGATGCCGATCTCCGCGAGCTGGGTGGCCAGGGACTGGTCGGCGATGAAGCCGGGCGTGTGCGGACCGACGACCACCCCGGCCAGGAGGTAGCCGACCAGGGGCGACAGGCGCAGGCGGTTGGCGACCGCCCCGAACAGGAACGCCAGCACCAGGCCGGCGACGACGGTGGCGATGAGCGGAGTCTGGTGCGGCATGTTCCCCCGGCGGGCCCATGCGGCCACCGATCCCTACTTATACGAACGCGCCGCCCGCGATGTAAGCCCCATCCGCAATCCACGGGGTGGACCCAAAAGAAAAGCCCCGCGCGGGGCGGGGCTTCGGCGTCCGGCGCCTCAGGCGCCGGGCTGCGGCTCCGGCTCCAGCCCGGTGGGCGGCCGGCCCTTGCCGGCATCGTCGCGCGCCGACGATCCGCTGGTCGGCACCGACGAGCGGGCGCGCGGCGGCGCGGCATCGCCGCCGCCGACCTTGATCGGCTCGCCGCGCAGCAGCGCGCGAACCTCCTCGCCGGACAGGGTTTCGTACTCGAGCAGGGCGTCGGCGATCTTGTGCAGGTCGGCGATGTGCTCCGACAGGATGCGGCGCGCCTCGCTCTCGCCCGTGTCGATGATGCGGCGGATCTCGTCGTCGATCAGCTTGGCCGTGGCGTCCGACACGTTCTTGCGCTGCGTCACCGAGTGGCCGAGGAAGACCTCCTCCTCGTTGTCGCTGTATTTGAGCGGGCCGAGCTTCTCGGACATGCCCCATTCCGTGACCATGCGGCGGGCGAGGTTCGTCGCCTGCTGGATGTCGTTGGAGGCGCCGGTGGTGACGTTCTCCGGGCCGAAGATCAGCTCCTCGGCGATGCGACCGCCGAACATGACGGCGATCTTCGACTCGAGCTCGATCTTGGCCATGCCGTAGCGGTCGCGCTCGGGCAGCGACATGGTGACGCCAAGGGCGCGGCCGCGCGGGATGATGGTGACCTTGTGCAGCGGATCGTGCTTCGGGACGTTGAGGCCGACCAGCGCATGCCCGGCCTCGTGATAGGCGGTGAGCTTCTTCTCGTCCTCGCTCATCACCATCGACTTGCGCTCGCTGCCCATCAGGACCTTGTCCTTGGCGTTCTCGAACTCGGCCATGGTGACGACGCGGCGGCCGTTGCGGGCCGCCAGCAACGCGGCCTCGTTGACGAGGTTGGCGAGGTCGGCGCCGGAGAAGCCGGGCGTGCCGCGGGCGATGACGCGCGGATCGACGTCCGGCGCCAGCGGCACCTTGCGCATATGCACCTTCAGGATCTGCTCGCGGCCGAGGATGTCCGGATTGGGCACCACGACCTGACGGTCGAAGCGGCCGGGACGCAGCAGCGCCGGGTCGAGCACGTCGGGCCGGTTGGTGGCGGCGATCAGGATCACGCCCTCGTTGGCCTCGAAGCCGTCCATCTCGACCAGCAGCTGGTTCAGTGTCTGCTCGCGCTCGTCGTTGCCGCCGCCGAGGCCGGCGCCGCGATGGCGGCCGACGGCGTCGATCTCGTCGATGAAGATGATGCAGGGGGCGTTCTTCTTGCCCTGCTCGAACATGTCGCGCACGCGCGACGCGCCGACGCCGACGAACATCTCCACGAAGTCGGAGCCGGAGATGGTGAAGAACGGCACGTTGGCCTCGCCGGCGATGGCGCGGGCCAGCAGCGTCTTGCCGGTGCCGGGCGGGCCGACGAGCAGGCAGCCCTTGGGGATCTTGCCGCCGAGCCGCTGGAACTTCTGCGGGTCCTTCAGGAACTCGACGATCTCCTGCAGCTCCAGCTTGGCCTCGTCGATGCCGGCGACGTCCTCGAAGGTGACGCGGCCGGTCTTCTCGGTCAGCAGGCGCGCCCGCGACTTGCCGAAGCCCATGGCCTTGCCGCCGCCCGACTGCATCTGGCGCATGAAGAAGATCCACACGCCGATCAGCAGCAGCATCGGGAACCAGTTGATGAGCGCGTAGAGGATCGGGTTCTCGTTGTTCTCCGGCTTCACCTTGATGTTGACGTCGCGGCTGTGCAGCTGCTGGATCAGCGCCGGATCGTCGGGCTTGGTCGTGGTGTAGGTGTTGGTGCCCTGGTCCTTCCAGGTGATGTTGTCGCGGTCGATGACGACCTCGGTCACCTGCCCGGCGTCGACCGCGGTGAGGAAATCCGAATAGGACCGGTCGCCCTGTCCGCCGCCGCCGGCCATGCCGCCGAACAGGTTGTAGAGCGCCACCAGCAGGATCGCGATGACCACCCAGAGGGCGAGATTCTTCGAAAGATTCAAGTGCGTTAGACCCTTTCGCCGCAGACCCGGGCCGGCCACCCACAGCCTGGGCCCGACCCTAACACAGGAATAGCGATACGTAGATACAGATAATGCCGGCGCTCAATTAAGCAACTGTAAACCTTGTTCGCGCCAGCGGCGCCCCCGGCTGGAACAGCGCCGTGGCCTTCATGTGGCGAGGGACCGGACCAACGTCGAGATGGGGAACCGCGACGATGCCGGCGGCCGCCCATACCGCCGGCAGGCTCGGCCGGACCGGCGGCGGGATCGGATGCCGGCGCAACGCCGGATCGCGGGCCGCGAGGCTCGCCCAACCTTCGGCGCCGAGACGGCGGACGACGAGACCGGCCGGCGCGCGTGGCGGGCCGCCCGCGGTCAGCTCGATGCGGAAACGCCCGTCCCACGTCGCGGACCCACCGGGCACGAGCGCCATCTCTTCCGCCGCCATGGCCGGCTCGCGGCAGATCAGGAGCGCGGCGCGGCGCGGGAGCACGCGGCACCCGCCCAGAGTGGCGCCGCCGCCGAGCCGGTCGGCGCGGATCGCGTCATGCAGCCGGATCAATCGGGCCAGCCGCGGCGCATAGTCCGCGCCGCCGACGGTCAGCAGGCAATGGGCGAGGGCGCGCAGCGCGACCTCCGCCGGCGCGGTCCGCAGCGGCGCCGGGTCGAGTCGGATATAGCCGGCCGGGAACACCGCGGCCGCCGCTGCGAGCAGAGCCGCGACCTGGTCGTCGAGGGCGGCTCGGGCGCGGCCGAGATGGGCGGAGGCGTCGGCCAGCTGCGCGGCATCGAGTCCGGCCGCCGCCAGGACCGGCAGCAGCCGGCGCATGCGGACGCGGGCATGGGCCGGGTTCTCGTTCGACGGATCCTCCAGCCAGGGCTGGCGGCGCGCGGCCAGCGTCGCCCGCAGCCGGGCGCGCCCGACCGCCAGCAGCGGACGGACGAGCCGCACGCCGTCCCGCTCGGCAACGGGGGTCATCGCCGCGAGGCCGTCGAGACCGCTGCCGCGCGCCAGCCGCAGCAGGAAGGTCTCGGCTTGGTCTTCGCGGTGATGCGCCAGCGCCAGATGCAGCACGCCGCGGCGCCGGCACCACTCCGTCAGCAGCCGATAGCGCGCCGCGCGGGCGGCGGCTTGGAGCCCGCCGCGCAGGGCCGCCGGCGGCTGCCAGCGCAGAACGCGATGGGCGATGCCGCGCGCCTTCAGCCAGCGCCCGACCCGGCGCGCCTCGGCCGCGCTCTCCGAACGCAGGCCATGGTCGACGGTGAGAGCGACGACCGTGCCGCCGCGAGTCCGGCTCCATTCGACGGCGAGCAGCGCGAGGGCCATGCTGTCGCCGCCGCCGGAGACGGCGACGGCGATCCGCGGCCGTGCCTCGAACGGCCCGACGGCCCGCATCAGGCGATCGAATTCGGCGGCGGAGAGCGGGCCGAGTTGCCGTCCCCCTTCAGAGGCGTCCGGGCGCGCCACGACGCCAGTGACTTCGGGCGACTGGGATCGGCGCCCTGCGCCCTTCGACAAGCTCAGGATGAGGTTCTTTCTTCGTGCCACAAAGATTGGCCCTCATCCTGAGCCTGTCGAAGGACGCAGGCTGGTCATGCGGCGCATGATATGAGCGGATGCCGAGCGCCGGGTGAAGAGAAAATTTTCCTGCATGGGCACGCCGCCTCGCAGGCCGCGGCGGTCTCAGCAGGGCGTCACTGACAGCCGTTCTTCGATTGCTCCCGGGCGGCGCGCTGCTTGATACCCTCGGACGCCTTGGGATACCGCGCGGCCAGTTCCCCGAACGCCTTGCAGGCGTCCCCGGTTTCGCCGAGCGCCGCCAGCGACATGCCGAGCTTGAGCAGCGAATCCGGCGCCTTGCCGCCCTGCGGATACTTCTGGAAGCCTTCGGCAAAGGTGAGCGCGGCGTTGTCGTAGTCCTGCCGCACATAGAACGTCTCGCCCAGCCAGTAGCTGGCGTTGCCGGCCAGCGGATGCTCTGGATATTGATCGACGAAGGTGCGCAGCGCCTGCTCCGCATCGCCGTACTTGTTCTGCCGCAGCAGATCGAAGGCATATTGGTACTGCTCGTCCGCCGTCGCGCCCTCCAGGACGTAGGGTCCGGTGGCGGCCGTCTGAGCGCCGGGAGCCGCGGACGATCCGGCGCCGCCGGCCGCCGCGGCAGCGGCCGCGGGATCGGCGTTGGGGTTGAGCCGCTGCTTCTGCGAGTCCAGCTGGCTCTGCGACATCGTGCCGAGCACCCGCGGCTGGCCGACGCCGGACTGGTCGGTGCCGGACTGGTTGGTGCCGGACTGGCCGGCGGTCGGCTGAGACAGGTCGCCGCCGGATGCCGGCGGCGCAGCCGCCAACGATGACGGCTCCTCCCCCGCCGGCGCCGCCTCCCCCATCGACATCCCCTGATCGCTCCCTTCGACTTCCCGCAGGCGGAAATCGATGTCGGCGACCAGCTTGTCGAGACGATCGGTCATCTGCCGCACTTGGTGGCTCATCTGCTCGAGCTCGCCATTGAGGGCGCGGATCTGCCCCTCCAGCTGCTGAATGCGCAGCTCCTGATTGGCGACCAGGGCGCTCTGATCCTGCGCGGACGCCGGCACCGCCGCCAGCAGGATCGCGCCGCCGACCAAACCTCGAAGCCAAAAGCACCGGCGGCTCATCTCCGTCCTCCGTCCATAGAAAGAAAAATGGGCGCTCCTGCGCCACAGTTCCGCTTCGACAATACGCCGCAGAATTGGAACGTTACATGAACTTAGCGGCGAAATTGTGGCAATGACCGCGCCGGAACATCGCCGCCAAACGAAACGGGCACCGCCCGGCCATCGCTGCCCATCGCGTGGCCGAGCGGTGCCCGTAAAAGGCACTATGAAACGCCGGACTACTGCGACAGCGTCGTCACGCCGCGGCGGTTCTGCGCCCACGCCGACTCATCGGAGCCCGGAACTTCCGGCCGCTCCTTGCCGTAGGAGATGGTCTGGATCCGGTTGCCGTCGATGCCGAGCGCGATCAGGTAGTTGCGCACGGAATTGGCGCGGCGCTCGCCCAACGCCAAGTTGTATTCGCGCGTGCCGCGCTCGTCGCAGTGGCCCTCGATCAAAACCGAGTACTGGCCGTACTGCTGCAGCCACGCCGCCTGCTGCTGAAGCGTGTTCTGCGCGTCCGGCCGGATCTCGTAGCTGTCGTAGTCGAAGAACACGCGGTCGCCGACATTCACCTGGAAGTCCTCGATCGAGCCCTGCTGGATGGTGCCGGCGCCGCCCGAAGCGCCGGAGCTGTCTGTCGGGATCGAACTGTCCGATGCGCAGGCGGCGAGCAGCAGCCCGGCGGCAAACGTCATGGCGATTCTCAGGTTCATCTTTGCTACCCCTTACCCCTTTTGTGAGGAATTTAGTTCAACGACATCTGGAAGGAACCATCCCGTTCCTGCGGGCGTCGCGCATTTGAGTTCGCGCCCCATCGGACGCCGAACACGCCCCGACTCCGTGTCATGCGGCACCATATTCGCCGATTCCTAGGGAATCAAGGGCGACCACGCCGGGTCCGACGCGTCCTGCGGCGTCTTCAGGGCGCGCTCGTTGTAGCCGGTGAGATCGATGGTGTAGAGCCGCGTCGGGCCGCCGCCGTCCTGCCGGAAGAACGACAGGACGCGGCCGTTCGGCGCCCAGGTCGGTCCCTCGACGAGGAAGCCCTGCGAGAGCATGCGCTCGCCGCTCCCGTCGGTCCGCATGACGCCGATATAGAAGGTGCCGCCGGAAATGCGGGTGAAGGCGATGAGATCGCCGCGCGGCGACCAGACCGGCGTGCCGTAGCGGCCCTGGCCGTAGGAGATGCGCTGCACGTTGCTGCCGTCGGCATTCATCACGTAGATCTGCTGCGAGCCGCCGCGGTCGGAGTTGAAGACGATCTTGGCGGCATCCGGCGAATAGCTGGGCGAGGTGTCGATCGCCGGATTGTTGGTGAGGCGGCTGACCTGGCGCGTGCGCAGGTCCATGGCGTAGATCTCGGTGTTGCCGTCCTTGGCCAGGCTCATGACCACGCGATTGCCGTCGGGCGAGAAGCGCGGCGCGAAGGTCATGCCGGGGAAGTCGCCGAGCACCTCCTGCTGCCCGGTCTCGAGATTGAGGAGATGGACGCGCGGCCGGTTGTTGGTGAAGGAGAGATAGGTGATCTCCTGGGTCGAGGGCGAGAAGCGCGGCGTCAGCACGAGATCGTTGCCGTTGGTGAGGAACTTATGGTTCCAGCCGTCCTGGTCCATGATCGCCAGCCGCTTCACCCGCTTCGTCTCCGGCCCCGATTCCGCGATGTAGACGATGCGCGAATCGAAATAGCCGTCCTCGCCGGTGAGGCGCGAGTAGATGGCGTCGGCGACGCGATGCGCGATGCGCCGCCAGTTGCTCTGCGGCGCGGTGAGCGCCAGGCCCGCCATCTGCTGCTCCGCCAGCACATCCCACAGCCGGAACTCGACGCGGATGCGCCCGTCGGGCTGCGGCTGCACGTTGCCGGTGACGAGCGCCTGGGCGTTGATGACGCGCCAGTCGCCGAAGCGCGGCGTCGCCTGCAGCGACTGCGGCGTCTGGATGAAGGCCGCCTTGTCGATCGGCGCGAACAGGCCGGAGCTCTCGAGGTCGCTGGCGATCACGCCGGAGATCTCCGCGCCGACATCGGCGCCATAGAGATCGGTGACGGCGATGGGCAGCGGCTGAACCGTTCCGCTGGTGATGTCGATGCGCAGTTCGGCGTGAGCGACTCCCTGCGCCGAAGCGACGACCAGGGAAACTAGGAAGAACCCTCGTATCCATGTGACGACGTTCATTGCCTTGCGATCTCCCCTCTTCTACCGGATCAGCCAGCGACTGCCGAGCAACGTCGGCGCAGTTCGCGACCGTCCATCACAGGCGCCAATCGGCGCATCAATAACCCAGCATCTCGCGGGCGCTGAACACGAGCGTCATCGTGCCCCACGCCGCGTACGGCTTGTCCGGCGGCATGCGCAGCGGGCTGCTTTTCAGCACCGCGCGCTCGCAGCTCTTCGCGAAGATCGACCAGTTCGGATGGCCGTTCGAGCTCCCGGGGTCGGCCTTGGCCGACTGGACCGAGCCGTCGGGATTCATGCGCACCCTGACTTCGACCTTCATGTCCTCCAGGCCCTGCATCCCGATGTCGATGATCCAGTTGCCCTGGATCTGCTGCCGGATCAGGTCCTTCTCTCCCTCCGTGAGCGGCGGGCCGTCGTAGTCGGCCGGCGGCAGGGCCGCCTGCTGCGTCTGCGCGGGCTGGGCCGCCTGCTTCTTTTTCTTGTCCTTGACCTTCTTCTCCACGTTCTTCAGCCAGGACGTGTCGTCCTCCGCCACCTGCTCTTTCTTCGGCTCGTCCTTCTTCTTCGTCTCCGGCTTCTTCTTCGGCTCCTTGGGCTTCTTCGGCGGCACCGGCTTGGGCTGCGCCTCGGCGATCTGCTGCTTCGGCGGTTCGACGGGCTGCGGCTTGGGTTCGGGTTGCGGCTCCGGCGCGGCAACGACCTGCTGCTCGGGCTCGGGCTGCGGTTCCGGTTGCACGACCGGTTGCGGCTCGGGTTCGGGCTCCGGCTGCACGACCGGCTGCGGCTCGGGTTCGGGCTCCGGCTCAGGTTCCGGCTGCGGCTCGGGTTCGGGCGCCGGCGCCGGTTCTGGTTCGGGCTGTGGCTCCGGCTCCGGCTCGGGTTCCGGTTCGACGACGGGCTCGGCCACCGGCGGCGCCGTCGGCGCCTCAGGAATTTGTTCGTCCTTCGGCTGCGTCTTCTGCGCCGGCGGCTTCTGGCTCTTCAGCTCGGCGAACTGCTGCTCGGAGATCATCGAGATCGGCGTCGCCTGCAGCACCTCGTCGGTGTCGTAGAGCCAGGGCAGGCCGACGACGGTGAGCACGATCACCGCCAGATGCAGCAGCCCGGACAGAAACGCGCTCTTGCCCATGCCGTCAGCAGACCGGCACCGGCGGGCGCGCGCCGGCGGCTGGCTTCGGCCCGGCCGTCGAATCTCGTCCGGCAACGCCGGCGGCAACGGCCGGCGATGGCAGCGCGCGACATGTCCTCATGGCCGCTTCAATGGCTCAATTGTTGGGCTTTTCTGTGGCAGCCGCCGGCTCGTCGGGCAGCTCGGTGATGAGCGCGACCTTGGTGAATCCGGCGCCGGTGAGCGTGCCCATGACCTCCATGATGCGCCCATAGGCGATGGTCCGGTCGCCGCGCAGATAGACCTGGGTGTCCGGCTTGTTGCTGGTGATCGCCAGCAGGCGCGGCACCAGCTGCCCGATCTCGATCGGCGTCTGCATGAGGGCGATGTTGCCGTCCTTCTGCACCGACACGACCAGGGGCTCCTCCTGCGTGGTGATCGGTTCGTTCTGCACCTTCGGCAGGTCGACCTGGACGCCGACGGTGAGGAGCGGCGCCGTCACCATGAACACGATCAGCAGCACC
The DNA here is from genome assembly GCA_050180895.1 of Dongiaceae bacterium. Classification (GTDB taxonomy): domain Bacteria; phylum Pseudomonadota; class Alphaproteobacteria; order Dongiales; family Dongiaceae; genus JBGPEQ01. Next base: position 332,220 of record JBFXDS010000003.1, on the reverse strand, counting down.
AGCATGACGTCGACGAGCGGCGTGACGTTGATGTCGGTGATCGGCTGGTAGCGGCGGCGCAGGGCGTAGCGGGCGCGGCCGCCGCCGGGATTGAAGGTGGCGGCCATCAGCGGCGCTCCTCGAGCTGGCGGGACAGGATGGCGTTGAACTCGCCGGCGAACGCCTCCAGCCGGTGGCCGTAGCGGCCGATGTCGCCCGAAAGCTTGTTGTAGGCGAGCACCGCCGGGATGGCGGCGACGAGGCCGAGCGCGGTGGCGAACAGTGCCTCGGCGATGCCCGGCGCCACCACCGCCAGGCTGGTGTTCTTCGAGGCGGCAATGGCGGCGAAGCTGTTCATGATGCCCCACACCGTGCCGAACAGCCCGACGAACGGCGCCGAGGAGCCGACCGAGGCGAGATAGACCATGTGGCGCTCGAGCTGCTCCATCTCGCGCCCGAGCGTGATGTCCATGACGCGCTCGATGCGCTCGCGCAGGCCGGCCTTGAATTCGGTCGAGGTAAGCAGGCCCTTCGCCGCCGAGCGGCGCCATTCGCGCATGGCCGCGACGAACACTGACGACATCGGGTCGGGCGGCCGCTCGCCGATGCGGTCGAACAGGTCCTCGAGCGAGCCGCCGGACCAGAACGACTCCTCGAACTGCTTGGCGCGGGCGCGCAGCCGGCGCAGCCGCATCAGCTTGTGGAAGATGATGGTCCAGCTCCAGAACGAGGCCACGATCAGCAGCACGACGACGATCTGGACGACGATGTCGGCGTTGAGGAACAGGCTGGTGATCGTCATGTCGGTGTCGACGGGCATGGAGCCGGGCAGCAGCGCCGCTTCGACCGGCGCGGTCGGCACCGCCTCGACCTGGAGCGGCTCGGTCGGCACGGCCTGGACGTCGGTGGCCTGCGCGAGTTGTGTTGCCATCGCTTGGGCGTACTCCTTCAGGCTTGCAGAACGGTTGCGAGAGCCGCGCGCAGCACGGCCGGCAGCCGGGCCGGCCGCCCGGCGGCATTGACGCAGGCGAGCGCCACCTGCAGGACGACGAGATCGAGGGCGGCGCGCCGCACGATCTGCTGCAGCTCGAGCGTGGCGCCGGCGAAGGCGGTGACGCGCGTCTCCACTTCCAGCAGATCGTCGAGCCGCGCCGGCTGCAGGTAGTCGACGGCGCAGCGCCGCACGACGAAGACCAGCCCGCCCGCCGTCAGCGCCGCGCGCTCCGCGTCGCCGAGCTCCCGCAGCCACTCGCTGCGTGCCCGCTCGGCGAACTTCAGATAGTTCGCGTAGTAGACGATGCCGGCCGCGTCCGTGTCCTCGTAATAGACCCGGACGGGGAAGCGGTGGACGGTGCCGCTCATCGCGTCCCTCCTCGGAGTAGGAATCGCCTGGATCGGCAGGGCGCATCCTTCGACAAGTTCAGGATGAGGAGCTTTCTTACTGCCACAAAGATTTTCCCTCATCCTGAGCTTGTCGAAGGACGCACTCCGATCATGCAAGCGATCGGAGCTGCGATCCGGAAACGGCTTGCTACCCATCGTCCGCCTCCGCGCCGCTCAGCAGCTCGAGCTGCTCGGCCGCGTGCCGGGGCATGGCGAGGCCGAGATAGCGGAAGCCCTGCCCGGACAGCATGCGGCCGCGCGGCGTGCGCTGCAGCAGGCCCTGCTGGATGAGGTAGGGCTCGATCACCTCCTCGATCACGTCGCGCTGCTCGGAGAGCGCGGCCGCCAGCGTCTCGACGCCGACCGGCCCGCCGTCATAGTTCTCGGCGATGCAGCGCAGGAAGCGCCGGTCCATGGCGTCGAGGCCCTGGGCGTCGACCTCGAGGCGCCGCAGCGCCGCGTCGGCGGCCGCGGCATCGATCCGCCGGGCGCCGTCGACGGCGGCGAAGTCGCGCACGCGCCGCAGCAGCCGGCCGGCGACCCGCGGCGTCCCGCGCGAGCGCTTGGCGATCTCATGGGCGCCGCTCGCCGCCAGCTCGACGCCGAGCACGCCGGCGCCGCGCAGCACGATCCGCTCCAGCTCCTCCGGCGCGTAGAACTGCAGCCGCAGCGGGATGCCGAAGCGCTCGCGCAGCGGCGTGGTGATGAGGCCGGAGCGCGTGGTGGCGCCGATCAGGGTGAAGCGCGGCAGGTCGATGCGCACCGAGCGGGCGGCCGGCCCCTGCCCGATGATGAGGTCGAGCTGGAAGTCCTCCATCGCCGGATAGAGGATCTCCTCGACGGCGGGATTGAGGCGGTGGATCTCGTCGATGAACAGCACGTCGCGCGCTTCGAGATTGGTGAGCAGCGCGGCGAGATCGCCGGCGCGGGCGATCACCGGGCCGGAGGTCATGCGGAAGCCGACGCCGAGCTCGCGGGCGACGATCTGCGCCAGCGTCGTCTTGCCCAGCCCCGGCGGGCCGTGCAGCAGCACGTGGTCGAGGGCGTCGCGCCGCGTCCGCGCCGCGGCGATGAAGACCTTGAGGTTGTCGCGCAGCTGCTGCTGGCCGACGAACTCGTCGAGGCTCTGCGGCCGGATCGAGGCCTCGACCGCGTCCTCCGCGACCGGCGCCGCCGCGACCACGCGCGGATCGCTCATGCGCTGAGCTCCTTGAGGCCGGCGCGGATCAGCGCATCGAGTGCGGCCTGCGGACCGAGCCGCTGCGCCGCCTGGGCGACGGCGCCGAACGCCTCGCTGCGGCGGTAGCCGAGATTGACCAGCGCGGAGACCGCGTCGGCGACCGGACCGGCCGGCTCGGTGGCCGCAGCGACGGCCGCGACCGGGCCGAGCGCGATGCCGCTGACCTTGTCCTTCAGCTCGGCGACGATGCGCGCCGCCAGCTTGGGCCCGACGCCGTTGGCGCGGGCGAGGCTGGTCTTGTCCTGGACCAGGATGGCCTGCGTCAGGTCCGAGACCGACAGCACGCCGAGGATCGCCAGCGCCAGCTTGGCGCCGACGCCCTGCACCGTGGTCAGCAGGCGGAACCACTCGCGCTCGGCCGCGTCGATGAAGCCGTAGAGATGAATATGATCCTCGCGCACATGGGTCTCGACGAACAGGCTGACGGCGCCGCCGGCGGCCGGCAGCCGTCCCAGGCTGCGGGACGAGCAGAACACCAGGTAGCCGACGCCGCCGACGTCGACGACCGCCGCTTCCGCCGTCGTCGAATCCACGACGCCGGTGAGCTTAGCGATCATGACGCGGAGCCCAGCTCGGCGCGAAGGACTCGGACCGGCGCCGTGCGTCCTTCGACAGGCTCAGGATGAGGGTCTTTCTTCATGCCACCAAGAACGTCCCTCATCCTGAGCCTGTCGAAGGACGCACGGTGGTTGTGCAATGTCGTCAACATCGCCCCTCTACCTGACCGCCGGCACGGCATTGCCGGCGGCCGCTGCGCTCCACGCCCGCCGCGTCGCGGCGTGGTGGGCGTGGCAGATGGCCACGGCCAGCGCATCGGCCGCGTCGGCGGACTGCAGCAGGCAACCCGGCAGCAGGCGGCGCACCATCATCTGGATCTGCGCCTTCTCGGCATGGCCGGCGCCGACGATCGACTTCTTGATGAGGTTGGCCGGATATTCGGCCACGGCGAGCCCGGCCAGCGCCGGCACCAGCAGCGCCACGCCGCGGGCAAGGCCGAGCTTCAGGGTCGAGGATGCGTTCTGGTTGACGAAGGTCTCCTCGACCGCGGCCTCCTGCGGCCTGTGCTCGGCGATCACCTTGGCGAGCGCGTCATGCAACTCCACCAGCCGCTCGGCCATCGGCCGGCCGGCCGCCGGATGGATGGCGCCGGCGGCGACAAAGCGCAGGCGCGAGCCGTCGACGTCGATCACGCCCCAGCCGGTGTGCCGCAATCCCGGATCGAGGCCGAGGAGGCGCATCAACGCTGCGCGTCCCTTGCCGCGCCGCGTCGATCGGAATTCCGGCGGTCATACCCATGCTCGCTGTCATCGCCGGGCTTGACCCGGCGATCCATCGCGCGACTGCGGCGTCTTTCGGCTGAAGCACTGGATCGCCGGGTCAAGCCCGGCGACGACATGAGGGATATGGCGGGCAAGCGGAACAACCTCACGCCGTGAGCCGGGCCATGACGTCGTCGGCGACCTCGAAGTTGGCGGCGACGGTCTGGATGTCGTCGTTGTCCTCGAGGGCGCCGAGCAGCTTCAGCAGCGAGTCCGCGGTCTCGGCGTCGACGGCGATGCTGCTGCGCGGCCGCCAGTCGAGGCGGGCTTCCTGCGGCGGGCCGAACCTCGCCTCGAGCGCGTCGCGCACGGCGGAGAACGCCTCGATCCCGCACACGACCTCGTGCGCCTCGGCATCGCTCGACACGTCCTCGGCGCCGATCTCGAGCGCGGCTTCGAACATCTCGTCCGCACTGGCCGTCTTGGCCGGATAGCGGATGACGCCCTTGCGGTCGAACATGAAGGAGACGCTGTTGGATTCGCCGAGGTTGCCGCCGGCCTTCGAGAAGGCCATGCGGATCTCCGAGGCCGTGCGGTTGCGGTTGTCGGTCAGCGCCTCGACGATGATGGCGACGCCGCCCGGGCCGTAGCCCTCGTAGCGGACCTCCTCGTAGTTGGCATCCTCCGCCCCGCCGGCGCCGCGCTTGATGGCGCGCTCCATGGTGTCCTTCGGCATGTTGGCGGCGCGGGCCGCGGCGATCGCCGCGCGCAGCCGCGGATTCATCGCGGGATCCGGCTGGCCCTGCTTGGCGGCCGTCGTGAGCTCGCGGATGAGCTTGGTGAACAGCCGGCCGCGGCGGGCGTCCTGGGCGCCCTTGCGGACCATGATGTTCTTGAATTGCGAGTGTCCGGCCATTTTTTGCGAATCGGCTCTAAGCCCTGCGAATCAAGGTTGCAGCTTCTACCACATTTGCTGGGGGCGCGGAATCCGGCGCGCCTCAGCTAGTGGGCCAATGTGGCAAGATTGCGGCACAGGCAAAAAGAGTTTTTTGATCGGAAACTAGGTTTGACAACGGTGTCCGCCAGGAGGTCGACCAACCTCCCGGCGGATGCATCGCAGAATTACTCTGCTGTCAGATACGCGACACGTACCGCCTGATAGCAGGCCTGCCAGACCAGCGGCGATTTGCCGGTCTTCGAGGGATTCCTCGCATCCAACGCGAAGTTGCCAATCGTGTCCGCTAACGTCTCCCCGAGGCCATTTGCAATCAACTGGCGCGGATCCAGTTCCTTCCCCCACACATAGCGGCCGCCCTTCTCCTCAAGAAGCGCACGAAAACCGCCCAGAATTGGGTAGGTAAACCCGGCCGGCACGCCATACTTGGACTCTTTGGTAATGAAGTGGAGTTTGGCTCGTCGTTTTCCCTTATAAGTCGTCACGCCAGTGAGATGGCCGAACTTTCCTCCGCGAACCTTATTGTAAAGATCGGGCAAGTGAAGCTGGATCAGGTCGTACAGCTCAAGAATATCCGCTGCGAGGGGATATATTTTCTCGTAGGATTGCCTGTGTTCCTTGAAGTGCTGGAGACATGCGGCTTTCGACCGGTATGCGTTTATCGGATGGGTCTTCTGGTCAAAGTGATCACGCTCGAATGCCGTTAGGATTGCAATGATGTCACGGACATCAATCGGCTTCGGTTCCCCGTCTGGCAGCACCTCGTATTCTTTGTACGCGATCAGATCTGCGTACGGAACTTTTGCCAGGGCCTTCTTGAGTTTCTCGAACTCGCCGCTTAGGTTCATCAGGCTCTGATCCCGAACCTGATTCGAAGTGTTACGCGCATCCACGAGGTTCGGAATTTCCTCAGGCTTGAAACCCTCGAGGATCTCAAGTCGGACGTACTGAGGGGATTCTAGTGCCTCTCGCTCCTCTAGCAGAATGCTGTACGTATGACCGCCGTCCAGGAGCCCATGCAGAGCAGGGTCCCGTAGCGCCAGCGTCACCTTGTTGGTCTTATTGTCGAATTGGACAGATTCGACCGAAAGGACGATTCCCCGATTCATGAATGCAAACAGCTCGGGATTCTCTCGAACGCTCTGCCTGATCGCCTCAGGGACAGCGCCGGTCATTTTGGGATCGCGCACGTTGATCTTGCGCCACCCTGCAAGATCCGGCAGGTCATCCACCTCAATCATCGCGAAATAATCGCGATAACCTTGCTTTTGAAACGGAGTTTCGAGGTGACGAAAGGAAACGACAGGGAACGTCAGCTTGGTCAGCTGCATGACACATCTCCATTGCAAGGGGCACAGCCCTTAGCCTGATCGTCCCGAGGGAACACCCTACGAGACGTGTCCGCCACGATGGCAGGACAAACAATGTCTAGTGGCTAACTCAACCAGCGTCAAGGCATCGTTGCTTGACTATCGTGACCGTTCGCCACGCTGCAATCGGGATGCCCAGCTTAGGTCGACTTATCAAAGGCCGTTGCGCCCGGGGACGGGCTTTATTTCGATGCTCCCTTACGTGATCGAAGGCATCACCGGCTCCAGCCGCCCGGCGACGCGGACCGGCGACACTCGGCGCGCGAGCCCGGTCTTGTCGTTGGTCTCGACGAAGACCGCGCACAGCGTGCCCGGCCCCATCGCCGCCGACAGCCGCTCGGTCGGCAGCTTGCGGGTGAAGCGCTGGATCGGCAGCGTCTTGTCCATGCCGATGACCGAATCATAGTCGCCGCACATGCCGGCGTCGGTCTGGTAGGCGGTGCCCTTCGGCAGGATCTGGTGGTCGGCGGTCGGCACATGGCTGTGCGAGCCGACCACCAGCGAGACGCGGCCGTCGCAGACATGACCCATGGCCATCTTCTCGCTCGTCGCCTCGGCATGGACGTCGACGATGATGGCGTCGGCGGTGCCGGCGAGGCGCTGCGGCGCCAGCTCGCGCTCGACCGCGGCGAACGGATCGTCGAGCGCATCCATGAACAGCCGGCCCATCACGTTGACGACGAAGACCTTGCGCCCGTTGGCGGCCGCGAAGAGGCCGGCGCCGCGGCCCGGCGTGCCGGCCGGAAAGTTGATCGGCCGCAACAGCCGCGGATGGCGGTCGATGAAGCCGACCGTCTCGCGCTGGTCCCAGACATGGTTGCCGGTGCTGATGACGTCGACGCCGGCGGCGTAGAACTCGTTGCTGATCTTCTCGGTGATGCCGAAGCCGGCCGCGGCGTTCTCGCCGTTGACGACGACGAAATCGAGCCCGAGCTCGCGCCGCAGGCGCGGCACATGCTCGACCACCACGTCGCGGCCGGAGCGGCCGACGATATCGCCGCAGAAGAGGAGGCGCATAGGATTGGCTCTCAGCCGTCAGCCGTCAGCATTCTGCAGGTCAGCGCGTGAGGGCGGCTGATTGCTATCTGCTGATTGCTGATGGCTTGTGCGTATCGCCTTCCGCTCCGTCACGATCCAGTCGAGCGGCTGGTCGGTGTCGTCGCGCGGGACGGCCGCGACTTCCTGCGCCGCAAGGGCGACGCCGACGGCCAGGACGTCGCCGGACGCGCGCAGCCCGGCGATGGTGCGATCGTAGAAGCCGCCGCCATAGCCGAGGCGGTAGCCGGCGCGATCGAAGGCGAGCAGCGGCACCAGCAGCAGCGTAGGAACGAGTTCCGGCGCGTCGGCCGGCGGCGTCATGACGCGGAAGGCGCCGCGCACCAGCGCCGCCTCCGGATGCCAGCGCCGGAACAGCAGCGGCCGGCCCTTGCCGAGGATCACCGGCAGGCCGACCGGGTGGCCGCGGCGGTGCAGCTCCATGAACAGCGGCCGCGGATCGAGCTCGTCCTCCAGCGGCCAGTAGGCGGAGACGGGAATGCCCGCGGGCGTCCGGACGGCGCCAAGAAAATTGTCGCGCACGCGCGCTCCGGCCTCCGGCGCCGCGGCCGCGCGGCGGCGCTCGGCCGCGGCGCTGCGAAGCGACCGTTTGGCGGCGTCGGTCTCGGCGGCATCGGCGATCAGAGCTTGAGTCAATTCACCCTTCGCAAAGCAAACGCGGCCCCGAAGGACCGCGTGGCGCAATATGGTGAGCCGGGCGGGGCCGCATCGGCCGATGGCACGCATGGGTTCCTCGTGGCCTGCTTGCGCAGGTGGGCGCCGTGATACCGAGGCCGGAGCCCCGGCAGGGACAGCTCCCTAGAGGTAGATGTTGGCCCCGGGAACGAGTCGTCCTGTCGCACCGCGCAGCACCCGCCCGTTCCAGATACTTAGGCTGCTTCGACCCGCGCCGCAATATCGTGGATCTGCTTCGCCAGCCGCTCGAGGGACGTCGCGAGGCCCTCTTCGTCGACCGCCGGCGCGCGCCCCTGCTCCTGTTGCAGGCGGTCGATCTCGGCATTGGCGTCGGCCAGCTCGTCGGCGAGCAGCAGGCCGACCATCAGGAGCAGGCGGGCCTCGCCGGCCTGGCCGATGGTCTTGACCAGATCTTCGACCCGGCCGCCGATCTCGGTGGCCAGCGCGCGCAGATGCGGTTCCTGGCCGTCGTTGCAGGTCAGGTCGTAGGTTCGTCCGTTGACGGTGACGGCGACGTTGGCCATGGCGCGTGCCCCGACGTTAACCTTCGAGAACCGAGCGCAGGCGCCCGATCGCGGCGTCCAGGCGCGACGACACGGTGCGCGCCTCGCTCTGCAGCGTTACATGCGTTTGCCGCAGGCTCTTCAGCTCCTCGTTGAGGCGGTCCCGCTCCACCCGGTCCTTGCCCAGGCGCTTGTCGACCGCCGCCTCCAGGCGGCCGATCGCGGCATCGAGTTGTTCCAAGGCGCTCATCATCCGCGACATTGCCGCTTTTTCAGGCTCTTAGGCAAAGTTTTCACGGCGTTTCCTCAATTCTTGCGAGCATAGGCTTGCGCGCGGCGTTCCGTCAACCGAGTGACGCATATCTGCCGCGCGACTGCTCGGTTGACGATTCCCGGCTCGGCCGGCAATTTGCGCGGCGAATTCTGCCCGGCCTTCTTCGACAGATCGGATCGAGCCGCATGGAAGCCGCCAGCCCGCGCCCCGCCTCTGCCGCCGTGCCGGGGATCAGCCACCGCGACATGGCCAATGCCATCCGCGCGCTCGCCATGGACGCCGTGGAGAAGGCCAATTCCGGCCATCCCGGCATGCCCATGGGCATGGCCGATGCCGCGACCGTGCTGTTCGGCCGCTTCCTCAAGTTCGATCCGGCGCATCCCGACTGGCCCGACCGCGACCGCTTCGTGCTCTCGGCCGGCCACGGCTCCATGCTCCTCTACGCGCTGCTCCATCTCACCGGCTATGCCGACATGACTCTGGACGAGATCAAGCGGTTCCGCCAGCTCGGCAGCCGCACCGCGGGACATCCGGAGTTCGGCCACGCCGGCGGCATCGAGACGACGACGGGGCCGCTCGGCCAGGGCCTCGGCAACGCCGTCGGCATGGCGATCGCGGAGCGCATCCTGGCGGCGCGCTTCGGCGGCGATCTCGTCGACCACCGCACCTATGTGATCGCCGGCGACGGCTGCCTGATGGAGGGCGTCAGCCACGAGGCGATCTCGCTCGCCGGCCATCTGAAGCTCAGCCGCCTCATTGTCCTCTTCGACGACAACAACGTGTCGATCGACGGGCCGACATCGCTGGCCGTGTCCGACGATCAGCCGGCGCGTTTCCGCAGCTGCGGCTGGAGCGTCGAGAGCGTCGACGGCCACGATCCGGACGCGGTGGCGGCGGCGCTGCAGCGGGCCCAGAGCGCCGACCGTCCGTCGCTCATTGCCTGCCGCACCGTCATCGGCTATGGCGCGCCGAAGAAGGCCGGCACCGCAGCCACCCATGGCGCGCCGCTCGGCGCCGAGGAGATCGCGGGCGCGCGCGAGAAACTGGGCTGGCGGCATCCGCCCTTCGTCGTGCCCGACGCGGTCCTCGCCGCCTGGCGCGCCATCGGGCAGCGCGGCCGGCCGTCCTACGAGGCCTGGCAGAAGCGTCACGCCGCGCATGCCGACCGCGTCGAGTTCGACCGCCGGGCGAAGGGCGTGCTGCCGCTGGGCGTCGATGCGGCGATCGCCGCGGTCAAGACGGCCGCCATCGCCGAGGCGCCGAAGCTGGCGACCCGCCAGTCCTCGCAGAAGGTGCTGGATGCGCTCGCGCCGGCGATGCCCGAGCTGATCGGCGGCTCCGCCGACCTCACCGGCTCGAACAACACCAAGGCCAAGGAGATGGCGGCGATCACGGCCGGCAATTTCGCCGGCCGCTACATCTATTACGGCGTGCGCGAGCACGGCATGGCCGCGGCGATGAACGGCATGGCGCTGCATGGCGGCATCGTTCCCTATGGCGGGACGTTTCTGGTGTTCACCGACTACTGCCGACCGTCGATCCGCCTGTCGGCGCTCATGGGGCAGCGCGTCATCTACGTGATGACCCACGATTCCATCGGCCTCGGCGAGGACGGGCCGACGCACCAGCCGGTCGAGCACCTGGCGGCGCTGCGCGCCATGCCCGGCCTGCTGGTCTTCCGCCCGGCCGACACGGTGGAGACCGCCGAGTGCTGGCAGCTCGCGCTGGCCAACAGCGGCCCGTCGATCATCGCGCTGACGCGCCAAGCCGTGCCGACGCTGCGGACCGCCCCCGCCGACGGCAATCTCTGCCGCCAGGGCGGCTATGTCCTGCTGCCCGCCGAGGGCACGCGACGCGCCACTTTGATCGCCACCGGGTCGGAGTTGTCGATCGCGGTCGAGGCGCGGACGAAGCTGCAGGCCGCGGGCATCGGCGCCGCCGTCGTCTCCCTGCCCTGCTGGGAGCTGTTCGACCGCCAGCCCGCCGCCTATCGCGCGGAGGTGCTGGGCGGCGGCGTTCGAATCGCCATCGAGGCCGCCGGATCCTTCGGCTGGGAACGCTATCTCGGCACCGCCGGTTCGTTCATCGGGATGACCGGCTTCGGCGCCTCGGCGCCGGCCGGCGATCTCTACAAGCATTTCGGCATCACCGCCGCGGCGGTCGTCGCGGCGGCGAAAGCGCAACTGTAGGGGCGGCCCGCCGGTCGCCCGTTTGATCCGACTGCGGGCGGCCCGCCGGTCGCCCCTACACCGGGAGAGACATCATGGCTGTACGTGTCGCCATCAACGGCTTCGGACGCATCGGGCGCCTCGTGCTGCGCGCGATCATCGAGAGCGACCGCCGCGATATCGAGGTGGTCGCGCTCAACGATCTCGGGCCGGTCGAGACCAACGCGCATCTCCTCCGCTACGACACGGTGCACGGGCCGCTCAACCGCGAGGTGAAGACCAAGGAGGGCGCCATCGATGCCGGCCGCGGCTGGATGCGGGTAACCGCCGAGCGCGATCCGGCCAAGCTGCCCTGGAAGGAGCTCGGCATCGACGTGGCGCTCGAATGCACGGGCCTCTTCACCAAGCGCGACGACGCCGCCAAGCATCTGACCGCGGGCGCCAAGCGCGTGCTGGTCTCGGCGCCGGCGACCGGCGCCGACCTGACGGTCGTCTATGGCGTCAACCACGGCAAGCTGGAGAAGGGGCACACCGTTGTCTCCAACGCCTCCTGCACGACCAACTGCCTGGTGCCGGTGGCGGCGGTGCTGCACAAGGCGATCGGCATCGAGCAGGGCTTCATGACGACTATCCACAGCTACACCGGCGACCAGCCGGTGCTGGACACCCTGCACAAGGACCTCTACCGCGCCCGCGCCGCCGCGCTCTCCATGATTCCGACCACCACGGGCGCCGCCAAGGCCGTGGGCGAGGTGCTGCCGGACCTGAAGGGTAAGCTCGACGGCACCTCCATCCGCGTGCCGACGCCCAACGTCTCCATGATCGACTTCAAGTTCGTGCCGAAGCGGCCGACCTCCGTCGAGGAGGTGAACAAGGCCGTGGTCGAGGCGGCGACAGGCGGCAACAGCCCGCTCAAGGGCATCCTCGCGGTCAACGACCAGCCGCTGGTCTCCTCCGACTTCAACCACAATCCCGCCAGCTCCACCTTCGACCTCAAGCAGACGCAGGTGATCGAGGGCAGGCTGGTGCGCGTGCTGTCCTGGTACGACAACGAGTGGGGCTTCTCCAACCGCATGGTCGATACGGCGGTGGCGATCGGCAAGCTCGGCTGATCCGGAGGTCAGAGGAACCGCGCCGCCAGATCGACGGTCGACCGCACGCCGAACGCCTCGGCGTGGCGGTCGAGCCAGGCGCGCCCGGCGGCGCGGCCGGCATCGCGCAGCCGCTCCAGGAGCCGCCGGTCCGGGACCAGCTTGCTGACGGGCTCGAGCGCAGCCGTCGCCTCGCCCGCCTCGATCAGATGGAAGCGGTGCTGCCGCAGGCGCCTCAGCCGGCGGCTGCCGAGCATGACGCGGCGGCGGGCCAGCTCGCGCCATCGCTCGATGAACTCGATCTCGCGGCGCAGCGGCGCGTGAAAGGCGAGCCGGCCGATGCGAAGCGCGATGGCGCCCGTGCTCGTCGGCACGTCCGCGTCTTCCGCCGTGTCGAGCAGGATGATGAGGGTGTCGGCGGCATCGCGCTCGAACAGCAGCGGCAGGAGCGGCGGATTGGCGGAATAGCCGCCGTCCCAATAGTGCCGCTGCCCGATGCGGATGGCCTGGCGCAGCTGCGGCAGGGTGCTCGAGGCCAGCACGACGTCGCAGGTGATCTCCGACCCGGTGAAGACCCGCGGCCTGCCGTCGGCGATGTCGGTGGCGGAGATGTGGAGATGCACGGGAGGCCGGCGCTGCAGGGCGGCGAAGTCGATCGTCCGCATCAGGACATCGCGCAGCGGATCGAAATCGAACGGATTGAACTGATAGGGCGAGACCAGCCGGGTCACCAGGCCGAGCACGGTCTCGTCGGCGAGGCCGGGCACGGGGAGGCCCGGAATCGGCAGCAGCGGGATGGGAACCGTCGCGGCGATCGCCTGCCAGACCTCGGCCAGTTTGGCGCGCCCGCCCGCCGCGCCGTCCTCCAGCAGGCCGGCGGCGAGCGCCACGGCGTTGATCGCGCCGGCGCTGGCGCCGCTGACGCCGTCGAAGCGGAGGCCGTCCTCGGCCAGGAGCGCGTCGAGCACGCCCCAGGTGAAGGCGCCATGCGCCCCGCCGCCCTGCAACCCCAGATTCAAGGCGTTGCCGCGGCCGTTGCGTCTGTAGGACAGGAGCGATCGGGTGAACGGCACCGCCGCCTCGCCTCTATCCCTCCGGTCGCCCGCAGGCGGCGATCGATGCCGAGTCAGTGGCCCCCGCCCGCCAATGCCGCCTGCGCGCCCGGCCTGACGCAGATGATCTTCAGATATTCATCGTCGTGCCGCCGGATGGCCAGGGCGGTGTCGGCCACATAGGCCTGGCCATGGAGGCCGCACATCACGGGATTGGCCACATCGGGTCCGCTGACGACGTCGAGCGCCGAGTGCGGGCGGCAGTCCGCGGGCGAGACGCCGAGGGCGCAGACGAGGATCAGCATCTTGAGCATATCGAGGCGCTCCTTTCCCTTGGGAGGATCGGCGGCATCGCGGTCGCAGAACCACGATATTGCTGCACTGCAACGATATAGCGCAAACCTCGTGCCAGTTAGGGAATAGTCGCGAGGGTAGAGATATAAATTTTTGAAATAAAATGAATTTTTTGTATCGTGTCCTGTGGATAAAATCTTTCACGGCGCAACGTCGTTGCCTGGAATTGTGCAGCGCGCATAAAATTTGGGCGAGCCGCCGAGCAGATCGGAGGATGCGGTGGGCGTGCCGGCGGTCCGGGAGGGGAACCGCCAGCACGCCCGTCTCGGCAGCGTCTGGAATGTCGGACGGCGCGTGCGCACGCCGACGTCAGGGACCATAGCTCACCACCGGCGCCGCCGACGTGACCGCGGTCACAGGCTTGGCGATTTTGCGCGGCAGGTGTGCGGCGCGTTATTCGCTGTCGCTGGGCTTGCGCTCGTCGAAATAGCCCTGCCGTTCGGCGGCCGCGAACCACAGGCGATAGAATTCCGTCATGGCGGCGGCCGCGGCGTCGCGATCATAGCCGCTGAGGATGGTCCAATCGCGGCGGGCGCGGTCGAGGTCGGCCGCGCCGCTGTGGCGGCGGCGCTCCTCGAGCGAGGGAAACGGCAGGATCATGCCCATGCGGCACCCGATGCTCCTCGTTGCCGCCGGTCGCCTCTGCGTCCGGCGGTCGACGATGAGACTACGACCGACCTGATTTACACTCCTTGACGAATTTCTTGCCCAATCCTTAACGCCCTCGGCCGCGGCGTCCCTGGGCCTCGATGCCCCTTGGCGCGCCGCCCGTCCCCGCCCCTATGATCCCGCCATGCGGACCCGCGCCGTCGTCATCCATGAGCTTGCCCATGCGCGGGCCGCGCGCGAGGCCGCCGCAGCCCTGGGCGTCGCCGTCGAGCTGTGGAGCGCGCCCGGCGCCGCCGCCGCGGCCGGGGCCGGCTGGTTCGACGCCGTCATCCGGCTGGCCTGCGGCGGCCGGACGGATGCCGGCCTCGTCGCCGTGCTCGACTGCGCCGACCGCGCCGACCTGGCGCAGGCCGCCGTCCGCCAGGGCCTGCGCCATGTCTGCTATCGCGGACCGGACGCCGTCGCGCGGCGGCTCGCGGACATCGCGGCCCAGTCCGGCGCCACCCTGCATCGCCGGCGGCCGGCGGCGCTCGACCTGCTCTACTGCGACGATCCGGCCGCCGCCTGCCGGGCATGGCTCGGCGATTGAAATTCCGCGGCCCGTCCGTTATCCAGAGGCCCCCGCTGCGGCGGGATCATCAATCATTCTCGGGAGGCCGCCATGCAGATGACGCCGCAGGTCCGCAAGATCCTGTCCTGGTACGAGAGCGACAACCCCGGCACCAAGGCGAACCTCGCCCGCATCCTCATGCACGGCAAGCTCGGCGGCACCGGGCGGCTGCTCATCCTGCCCGTCGATCAGGGCTTCGAGCACGGTCCGGCGCGCAGCTTCGCCGCCAACGCGCCGGCCTACGACCCGCATTACCATTTCCAGCTCGCCATCGACGCCGGGCTGTCGGCCTACGCCTCGGTGCTCGGCATGATCGAGGCCGGCGCCGATACCTTCGCCGGCCAGATCCCGACCATCCTCAAGGTCAACAGCGCCAACAGCCTGGCCAGCGCCAAGGACCAGGCGGTCACCGCCTCGGTCGGCGACGCGCTGCGCCTCGGCTGCTCGGCCATCGGCTTCACCATCTATCCCGGCTCCGACGACGCCTTCGGCATGATGGAGGAGATCCGCGACATGGCCGAGGAGGCCAAGGCGGCCGGCCTCGCCGTCGTCGTCTGGTCCTACCCGCGCGGCGGCACGCTCTCCAAGGACGGCGAGACGGCAATGGACATCTGCGCCTATGCCGCCCACATGGCGGCGCTGCTCGGCGCCCACATCATCAAGGTGAAGCCGCCGACCGCCTTCCTCGAGCAGGCCGAGGCCAAGAAGGTCTACGAGAAGGAGAAGATCGACATCGGCTCGCTCTCGGCCCGCATCGCCCATGTCGTGCAGGCTTGCTTCAATGGCCGCCGCCTCGTGGTGTTCTCCGGCGGCGCGGCCAAGGACATCGAAGGCATCCTCGGCGAGGCCCGCGAGATCTACAAGGGCGGCGGCACCGGCCTGATCATCGGCCGCAACAGCTTCCAGCGGAAGCGCGAGGATGCGCTGAAGATGCTCGACCAGATCATCGACATCCTCCACGGCAAGGGCTGAGGACGCCGAGGTCCGCACGCTGAGCGCACCGACGCAGGGCCGTCTCTACCTGGTGACGCCGCGCCTGACGGGCGCGGACGACGGCGCGCTGGCGATGCTGTCCGAGGCGCTGGCGGCGGAGGATGTCGCCTGTCTGCTGCTGCGCGGCGGCGACGGCGCGGTCCGCGCGGCGGCCGATCGGCTGCGCGCGGCGGCGCACAAGCGCGACACCGCCCTGCTGATCGAGGATCGCGTCGAACTGGCGGCGGCGCTGCAGGTCGACGGCGTGCATCTCGCCGCGGCGTCCGGCTATGCGGCGGCGCGCCGGCGCCTCGGGCCGGACGGGATCGTCGGCGCGACCTGCGCCAGCCGCCACGACGCCATGGAGCTCGCCGAGGCCGGCGCCGACTACGTCGTCTTCGGCGATGTCGACGGCCCTGCGCCGACGGCGGAGACGCGCGCCCTGGTCGAGTGGTGGAGCGAGCTCATGACCGTGCCCTGCGTCGCCGCCCCCTGTGCGACGCCCGCCGACCGCGCGGCGCTTGCCGCCATCGGCGCCGATTTCGTCGCCGTTCTCCCCGACTTCCTGCGGGCGGGGCCGGGATGACTGGTGCGCCGCGCCATGTCGTTCCCGCCGGACGCGGCCGGGCCCTGGCGCTGCCCGCCGGCGCGCACGCGCGGATCGTCAATACGCCGGGCACGCAGGTGGTCGATACCTGGGCGTTCGTCCGTGCCGACGCCGCGGAATTCCTCTCGCTGGAGCATTGCCGCGAGGTGCGGCAGAAGATCCTGTTCGATGTCGGCGACCGCCTCGTCACCAACCGCTATCGGCCGATTCTCACCCTCGTCGCCGACACCTCGCCGGGCGAACACGATACGCTGATCGCCGCCTGCAGCGGCCCGATGTTCGCGATGCTCGGCCGCGGCGCCGATCATCCGAACTGCACGGACAATCTGCACGACGCGCTGGCCGGCCTTGGACTCCGCTCGGCCGTCACGCCCAGCCCGTGGAACCTGTTCATGAGCGCGCCGGTGCGGCGCGGCCGGGCGATCGAGTTCCGCCGCCCGCGCTGCCGCCCCGGCGACTATATCGAGCTGCGCGCCGAGCTGGACTGCGTGCTCGTCCTCTCGGCCTGCCCCGACGACGTCTATCCGACCAACGGCGGCGACGGCCGGCCGGCCGATGCCCATGTGCTGATCCTGCCGGGCGGCTGAGCCCCGCTCCGGCTGTCGTCGATCGGCTTGCAAATATAACGATATTGTTATATAGTTATATTTGTGGACGACGTTGACGCAACACCGCCGGCCGGCGGTACTCTCGAGGAGCTGCTCGGCGGCCTGCGGGCCATCGGCGAGCCGACCCGCCTGCGCATCCTCGCACTCTGCGCGGAGGGCGACCTCACGGTCGGCGATCTCTGCCAGATCCTCGGCCAGAGCCAGCCGCGGGTCTCCCGCCATTTGAAGCTGTTGTGCGAGGCGGGCGTGCTCGACCGCATCCCCGAGGGCACGGCGGTCTTCCATCGGCTGGCCGACCGCGGCGCGCCGAGCCTCTTGGCGCGCCGGGTGCTGAAGCTGCTGCCGCGGGACGATGCCCGCCTCGGCCTCGACGCCGAGCGCCTGGCGGCGATCCGCGCCGACCGCGCCGCCGCGGCGGCCGCCTACTTCCGGAAGAACGCCGCGCGCTGGGACGCCCTGCGCTCACTCCATGTCGACGAGGCGCGCGTCGAGGCGGAGCTGCTGCGTCTGCTGCCGGCCGAGGGCGTCGACGACCTGCTGGACATCGGCACCGGCACCGGGCGCATCCTCGAGCTGGTCGCGTCGCGGGTTCGCCGGGCCATCGGCATCGACCTGTCGCGCGACATGCTGATCGCGGCGCGCGCCGTTCTTCACGACGCCGGCATCGCCAACTGCCAGGTGCGCCAGGCCGACATGTATCGCCTGCCCTGGGGCGCGCCCAGCTTCGACGCCGTCACCATCCACCGCGTGCTGCACTATGCGGAGGACCCCGCGCGCGTGATCGCCGAGGCGGCGCGCGTGCTGCGGCCGGGCGGCCGGCTGATCGTCGTCGATTTCGCGCCGCACGGGCTCGAACGGCTACGCAGCGAGCACGCCCATCGCCGGCTGGGCTTCGCCGACGCGGAGGTCAGCAAATGGTGCCGCGCCGCCGGCCTGCGGCCGGAGCGTGTCCGGCATCTGCCGGGCAAGCCGCTGACCGTCAGCATCTGGCAGGCCGTGCGCGCGCCGGCGCGCCCGGCCGCCGCGGCCAACGGACGGAGGGCCGCCGCATGATCCATCGCCTGCGCACCGCCATGGCCGAGCGGGCCGCGCCGCTCGCCGCCCCCGCGCCACCCAAGGTCTCGTTCGAGTTCTTTCCGCCGAAGAGCGAGGCGGCATCGGCGCAATTGTGGGCGACGATCGCCGCGCTGCAGCCGCTGCGCCCGCGCTTCGTCTCCGTCACCTACGGCGCCGGCGGCAGCACGCGCGAGACGACCTTCGCCACGGTCACGCGACTCGCCCACGAGATCGGCCTCGCCGCCGCCGCCCACCTCACCTGCGTCGGCAGCAGCCGCACCGAGATCGACGCGCTGCTGCGCCGCTACTGGGCAGCCGGCATCCGCCATATCGTCGCGCTGCGCGGCGATCCGCCCGCCGACAGCGCCGGCTGGCGCCCGCATCCCGACGGCTACACCTATGCCGCCGATCTCGTCGCCGGCATCCGCGCCGTGGCCGATTTCGAGGTCAGCGTCGCCGCCTTTCCGGAGGTGCATCCGCAGGCCCGCGACGCCGCCAGCGACCTCGACAACCTCAAGCGCAAGCTCGACGCCGGCGCCGCCCGCGCCATCACCCAGTTCTTCTTCGACGTCGAGATCTTCCTGCGCTTCCGCGACCGCGCCGCCCGCGCCGGCATCGACTCCCCGCTGGTGCCGGGCATCCTGCCGGTCGGCAATTTCGCGCAGGTGGTGAAGTTCAGCCGCATGTGCGGCACGGCTGTTCCCGGCTGGCTGAGCGATCTGTTCGACGGCCTCGACGACGACCCGGAGACGCGAAAGCTGGTGGCCGCCATGGTGGCGACGGAACAGTGCCGCGCGCTCGCCGCCGAGGGCGTTGACCAGTTCCACTTCTACACCCTCAACCGCGCCGACCTCACCCTCGGCATCTGCCGCCGCCTCGGCCTGAAGCCGGCGCCGGTGGCGGCGCTGGCCGGCGGCCTCGCCGCGGAGACGCCGCCGGTGGCCGTCGATCCGGCGATGGGGTGACGGCGTTCAACTCGCCCGATCAGCTGGCTGCGCCAAGCGTCCGCCAGTCTGCCAAGGAGGTGCCCATGACGATCGCCATCAAGCCCGAGCTTGAACGCAAGATCGCCGACAAGGTGAAGAGCGGCCGCTACGCATCGGTCGATGACGTTGTCGCCGACGCCCTCGATGTGCTGGACCGGGCCGAGGCAGCCGAACGCCTGCGGACGGCAGACATCGGCACCAAGGTCGAAGAGGGGTGGGCGTCTGCCGAGCGCGACGAGGCCATCCCGCCCGATGTCGCCATCGCTCGCCTGTGGGACCGGATCGACCAGTGGCGCCGCGAAAGGCGCGAGACGATATAGTCTCTAGCCGCCGGATTTCCTGCCGTCTTGCGGTCGTAGCCGTGGACTCGGTGCGACCAAGCTGATAGCTTCCGCGCCGCTTTTTCCGGCCCCCAAACACGACAGTCAGCGCCATGAAGATCAACGGCAACGAAATTCGCCAGGGCTACATCATCGAGTACCAGGGCAAGCTCTGGCGCGTGGTCAAGGCGCAGCAGGTGCAGATGGGCAACTGGCGCTCCTACTGGCAGGCCGAGCTCAAGGACATCAAGGCCGGCACCAAGCTCAACGAACGCTTCGGCTCGAGCGACGTGGTGGAACGGGTGCGGCTCGACGAGAAGGACTACCAGTACCTCTACAAGGAGGGCGACCTCTATACCTTCATGGACAACGAGACCTACGACCAGATCATCCTGAACCAGGAGGCGATCGGCGACGGCGCCGTGTTTCTCAGGGACGGCATGGTCGTCAGCATCCAGAGCCACGAAGGCACGCCGCTGTCGGTTGCCCTGCCCGACACGGTGGTGATGGAGATCGTCGAGGCCGATCCGGTGGTGAAGGGCCAGACGGCGTCGTCCTCCTACAAGCCGGCCAAGCTGGAGAACGGCGTGCGCGTCATGGTGCCGCCGCACATCGCCGCCGGCACGCGCATCGTCGTCAACACCGCCGACGGCAGCTACGTCGAGCGGGCCAAGGATTGACGAGTGATAGCAGGATCGCCTTGCGTCCTTCCCCGGGTTAAACCCGGGGAAGGACGCGCGTCGCTCGTCCCAATCTCCTGCAAACCATCGGTCGGAGTCCCCTGATTTGTCCAGATGCCGGCGCCTGGGCGAGAACCGGAGCCGCTGATGGCGCGGCGCTCGGCCCTCATCAACGTGATGATCCGCGCCGTCGAGCGGGCCGCGCGCGATCTCAAGCGCGATTTCGGCGAGGTTGAGCATCTGCAGACCTCGAAAAAGGGGCCGGGCGATTTCGTCTCCGCCGCCGACCTGCGCTCGGAGAAGATCCTGCGGCGCGAGCTGCACAAGGCGCGGCCCGGCTACGGCTTCCTCATGGAGGAGGGCGGCGTTGTCGCGGGCAGCGATCCTGAGCATCGCTGGCTGATCGATCCGCTCGACGGCACCACCAACTTCCTGCACGGCATCCCGCACTTCGCCATCTCCGTCGGGCTGGAGCGGGCCGGTGAGCTGGTCGCCGGCGTCGTCTACGATCCGATCAAGGACGAGATGTACTGGGCCGAGAAGGGGGCCGGCGCCTATCTCAACGACCGCCGCATCCGCGTGTCGTCGCGCCGCAAGCTCGAGGACAGCCTGCTCGCCACCGGTATCGCGCCCCGCCGCAGCGCCGACGCGGCCGCCCGCGCCGCCTTCGTCGACCAGATGGACGCAGCCCTGGCGGCGACCGCCGGCGTGCGGCGCTTCGGCAGCGCCTCCCTCGACCTCGCCTATGTGGCGGCGGGCCGCTACGAAGCCTTCTGGGAAGACAGCCTGTCGCCCTGGGACATCGCCGCCGGCATCGTCCTCGTGCGCGAGGCCGGCGGCTCGGTCAGCGAGATCGACGGCGGCGCCGACATGCTGGCAAGCGGCAGCACCCTTGCCGCCAATACCCATCTGCATGCCGCCATCGGCAAGCTGTTGCGGTCGGCCGTCCGCACGGGCGCGCCGGCCGGCAAGGCGCGCACCGGCTGACTCCCGCCGAAAGCCCAAGGCGGGTTGTGGCATTCCCGGCGGCTGGACTATAGTGCGGGCGCCTCACGCCGGCATGGCCACACGGGAGCGGATGTCCTTAGCATCATGATCGGGTTCAATCTTTTGCAGCGCCGTCGCGGTGCGGCGCCGGCTTCCTGGTTTGCCGCGGCCGTCCTTGGCACCGCCTTGGCCGCCGCGCCCGCCGCCGCCCAGGATGTGGAAAATCCGAACGTCATCGTCGACGACAGCGTGCTGGACGGCGCTCCGGCCGAGGCCGTGCCGGACGCGGCGCCGGCCGGCATCGCGGCCGAGAACGGGCTGCTGACGCCGCCGGCGCAGCCGCCGATAAGCCGGCTGGTCACCTCGTCGAGCGGAACCGCCAATGGATTCTCCTGGCCGCCGGAGGCCACCCCCGACACCACCTTCACGGCGGTGCCGACCACGCCGATCGAATCGACGTCGCTCGACGGCTTCGGGTCGCCGGAGAACGCCACGGCGACCGCTCCGGCGGCCGGCGACGCGTTCGACGTCTCGGCCGATGCCGCCGAGAACTCGGATGCGACCGACGCCGCCGCGCAGACGGCGGCCATGCCGCCGATCGACGGCATGGTGCGCGTGCCGTTCGAGCCCGGAGCGGTGGCGCTCCCCGAGCCCGCGAAGGAGCAACTGAGCGCGCTCGTCGCCAGACTGCACGGGGACTATCTGCTGCGGGTCCAGGTGCTGGCCTATGCCGCCGGCAACGAGGACCAGACGACGCACGCCCGCGGCGTTTCGCTGGGACGGGCACTGGCCATGCGCGACTATCTGACCGCCGAGGGCATCGGCATGGAGCGCATGGACATCCGCGCCCTCGGCAATACGGCACAGGAGGAGCCGGCCGACCGGGTCGACCTCATCCCGCTGTCGCAATGACCGGCCGCGTCCTGGGGCCCGCTTCCGCCGCGACGCCAGGAGAGGTGATGACACGGCCGACGCGCTATCTCGCCTGGATGGCCGCCGGCCTTCTGGCCGTCGCCGTGCTCGCCGCCCTGCTGCACACGCAGCTCTACAACGCCTATCGGCACAACC
Source organism: Dongiaceae bacterium (assembly GCA_050180895.1). Taxonomy (GTDB): domain Bacteria; phylum Pseudomonadota; class Alphaproteobacteria; order Dongiales; family Dongiaceae; genus JBGPEQ01. The sequence goes on along the minus strand of JBFXDS010000003.1, from coordinate 310,358 downwards.
CGGCGCTGAATTTCGGCATCGTCATCGTCTTCTTCATCGGCACCTTCTACATCTTCTGGCAGGTGTGGCGGATCAACCGCGAGATCAGCTGGATCGAACGCTTCCGCACGGGACAGCTCGAATCGACGAACTACCGCCCGCCGCGCCTGCTGGCGCCGATGGCGGCGATGATCGGCGCGCGCAAGGGCAAGCTCAGCCTGTCCGCGCTGTCGCTGCGCTCGCTGCTCGACGGTATCAACGCGCGGCTCGAGGAAAGCCACGACATCGCCCGCTACTTCATCGGGCTGATGGTCTTCCTCGGTCTGCTCGGGACGTTCTGGGGCCTGCTGCAGACGATCGGCGGCGTCGCCGACACGTTGTCGACCATCAGCGTCACCGGCGACGCCAACGACCTGTTCAATCAGCTGAAGGCCGGACTGCAGTCGCCGCTCGCCGGCATGGGCACGGCGTTCAGCTCCTCGCTGCTCGGCCTCGCCGGCTCGCTGGTGCTCGGGTTTCTCGAGCTGCAGGCGAGCCAGGCCCACAACCGCTTCTTCAACGAGCTGGAGGACTGGCTGTCCGGCATGACCCGACTCTCCGGCAGCGGGCCGGTGGGCGACGGCGAGCAATCGGTCCCGGCCTACATCCAGGCTTTGCTGGAGCAGACCGCCGACAGCCTGGAGAACCTGCAGCGGACCATGTCGCGCGGCGAGGAGAGCCGCATCCAGGCCAACAACAACCTGCAGGGGCTGGTCGAACGTCTCGGCACATTGACCGACCAGATGCGGACCGAGCAGCAGTTGATGATGAAGCTGGCGGAGACGCAGAACGAGATCCGGCCGATGCTGGCGCGCCTGACCGAGCTGGCCAACACCGGCGGCTTCGGCATCGACGAGGCCAGCCGCTTCCACCTGCGCAACGTCGACCTGCAGATGAACCGGCTGCTTGAAGAGCTGACGACGGGTCGCCAAGTCTCGGTGCAGGAGCTGCGCAGCGAGATCCGCATGGTCGCCCGCACCATCGCCGCCATCGCCGAGGAAGGCCAGCGGGAAGGCCAGCGGTAGGATACCGAATCGTGACGCCGGACATCCTCATGCTTGGATTGACGCCCCGCGTCCTTCGACAAGCTCAGGATGAGGTACGTTCTTCGTGCCTCCAGGACTATCCCTCATCCTGAGCTTGTCGAAGGACGCGGGGCGGTCATGCAAGGCGCGTGGCCGGTCCGTCGCCGATCTTGCCTTGGGAGGCTGAGTCATGGCCGCCGCCGGGACCCGTGGACGCCGCCGCCACTTCGAGCCGTGGCCGGGCTATGTCGACGTCCTCAGCACGCTGCTGATGGTCGTCATCTTCGTGCTGATGGTGTTCGTCATCTCCCAGGTGTTCCTGTCGCGCGCCCTCAGCGGCCGCGACGAGGCGCTGGCCAGGCTCAACCAGCAGGTGGCCGAGCTCGGCGACCTGCTCGCGCTCGAGCAGAAGACGAGCGAGGGGTTGCGCCTCGATCTCAGCGAGCTGCGGGGCCAGCTCGACAGTTCGACCGCCGCGCGCGACCAGCTTCAGGAACGGCTCACGGTAATTCTCGGCGAACGCGACTCGCTCGCGGCCGGCCTCGCCGACGCCAACGCGCAGCTCGCCCAGGCGGGCGAGGACAAGGCCGCGCTCGAATCGCGGATCACCTTGCTGCTGCAGACCGGCAAGGCCGACAAGGATGCCATCGCCGCCCTCCGCGCCGACATCGACAAGGCCAACGCGCAGGCCGAGGAAAGCAAGGCGGCCTTGCTCGCCGCCCTGGCCGAGGTCGAGGCCGGCAAGAAGAGCGCCGCCGAAACCAGGGCCGCGCTCGAGGCGGCCATCGCCGCCGCGCGCGCCGAAGCGGAACAGGCCGCCAAGCAGACCGCGGAGCAGAAGGCGGCGCTCGACCAGAAGCTGGCCGAGCTGGAAAACGCCTTCAAGACGATCGACGCCGACAAGGCCAAGATCGAGACGATGCTGGCCGAGATCGCCGCCTTGCAGAAGACGCGCGACGATCTGGCCAAGGACGCGGCGAAGAACCAAGCCGACCTCGCGCAGAAGTCGCAGGAGCTGGAGAGCGCCTACAAGGCGATCGACGCCGACAGGGAGAAGATGCAGACGCTGCTGGCCGAGATCGCCGCCCTGCAGAAGGCGCGCGACGATCTGGCCAAGGACGCGACCGAGAGTCAGGCCGCCCTCGCGCAGAAGTCGCAGGAGCTGGAGAGCGCCTACAAGGCGATCGACGCCGACAAGGAGAAGATGCAGACGCTGCTGGCCGAGATCGCGGCGCTGGAAAAGCTGCGCGACGACCTCGCCAGACAGGTCGCCGACAGCCAGGCGGCGCTGGCCGCGGCCCAGGACGACTCGGAGACGGCATTCAAGACCGTCGCCGAGCAGAAGGCGGCGCTCGACGCGCGGCTGGTCGAGCTGGAGAACGCCTACAAGGCGATCGATGCCGACAAGGCGAAGATCACGGCCCTGCTCGGCGACATCGCCGCCCTCGAATCCCTGCGCGACGATCTCTCCCGGCGGCTGCTGGCCAGCGAGGCGCAAGCCGAGCAGGCCGGCAGCGACCTCGCCGCCGAGAAGCAGCTCGGCGAGAATTCGCGCCTGCAGGTCGAGCTGCTCAACCGGCAGGTTCTGGCGCTGCGCCAACAGCTGGCGCAGCTGGCCGCGGCGCTCGACGCCTCCGAAGACAAGGCCGACGAACAGGGCGTGCAGATCGCCGAGCTCGGCAAGCGGCTGAACGAGGCCCTCGCCAACAAGGTCGCCGAGCTCGCCGGCTACCGCTCGGAGTTCTTCGGCAAGCTCCGGCAGGTGCTCGGCGAGCGGCAGGACATCCAGGTCGTCGGCGACCGCTTCGTCTTCCAGTCGGAGGTGCTGTTCGACGTCGGCTCGGCGCAGATCGGCGAGGGCGGCAAGCAGCAGCTCGCCCAGTTCGCGCGCACCCTGCTGGAGATCTCGGCCAAGATCCCGGACGATATCGACTGGATCCTGCGCGTCGACGGCCACACCGACCGGCGGCCGATCTATACTGCGCAGTTCCAGTCGAACTGGGAGCTGTCGGCGGCGCGCGCCATCGCCGTCGTCAATTTCCTGCAGAGCCAGGGCGTGCCGCCGAACCGCCTGGTCGCCGCCGGCTTCGCCGAGAACCGACCCCTCGATCCCGCCGAGGACGAGATCGCCTACCGCCGCAACCGCCGCATCGAGCTGAAGCTGGATCAGCGCTGAGTGGTGAGTGATGAGTTGTGAGCTATGAGTGCTGCTCGTAGCTCACCGCTCGCAGCTCACCACTCACAACTCATCACTCAAAACTCACCTCACCGGACCGCTGACGTCGGCGCCGGCAGTTCCGACGACGGGACGTCCTGGAACTGCAGCGCCGCCAGGCGGGCATACAGCCCGCCCCGGCGCACCAGCTCCGCATGCGTGCCCTGCTCGACGATGCGGCCCTGGTCCACGACGACGATGCGGTCGGCCTTGAGGATGGTCGCCAGGCGGTGCGCGATCGCCAGCGTCGTGCGCCCCTTCATCAGCACCTCCAGCGCCTGCTGCACGGCGCGCTCGCTCTCGCCGTCGAGCGCGCTGGTCGCCTCGTCCAGCAGCAGCACGGCGGGATTGCGCAGGATCGCGCGGGCGATGGCGATGCGCTGGCGCTGGCCGCCGGAGAGCCGCACGCCGCGCTCGCCCAGCGGCGTGGCGAAGCCCTGCGGCAGGCGGTCGAGGAACTCGCTGGCGTGGGCGGCGTCGGCCGCGGCGCGCACCTCCGCGTCGGTCGCGTCGGGCCGGCCGTAGCGGATGTTCTCCCAGGCGTCGCCGGCGAAGACGACCGGCTCCTGCGGCACCAGCCCGATGCGGGCGCGGACCGCCGCCGGGGCGGCTCGGCGCAGGTCGACCCCGTCGATCGACACGCTGCCCGCCTGCGGGTCGTAGAAGCGCAGCAGCAGCTGGAACACCGTCGTCTTGCCGGCGCCCGACGGGCCGACGATCGCCACCCGCTCGCCCGCGCGCACGGCGAGGTCGAAGCCCTCGAGCGCGGCGCGGTCGGGCCGCGACGGATAGTGGAAGACGACCCTGTCGAAGCGCACGACGCCGCGCGCCGGCTCCGGCAGCGCCTGCGCCGCCGCCGGGGCGGCGATCTCCGGCGCCGCGTCGAGCAGCTCGGCCAGCCGCTCGACCGCGCCGGCGGCGCGCTGCAGGTCGCCGGCCACCTCGGCCAGCGCGCCGGCGGCGCCGGCCGTGAAGGCGGCATAGATGATGAAGGCCGAGAGGTCGCCGCCGCTGAGCCGTCCGGCCAGCACGTCGTGGCCGCCGATCCACAGCACCACGGCGATGGCGCCGAAGACCAGCAGCATGACGGTGGCGGCGAGCAGGGCGCGGGCGCGCACATAGGACATCGCCGTCGCCACCGTCGCCTCCAGCCGCTCGGCGAAGCGCCGGCGGTCGATCGCCTCGTGGGTGAAGGCCTGCACCGTGCGCACGGCCTGCAGGCTCTCGTCGGCATAGGCGCTGACGTCGGCGACGCGGTCCTGCGTCGCCCGCGACAGCCGGCGCACGCGGCGGCCGAAGAGGACGATCGGGAGCACGACCAGCGGCAGCACCAGCAGCGCCAGCCCGGCGAGCCGCGGACTGGTCACGATCATCATCGCCGTGCCGCCGGCCAGCAGCAGCAGGTTGCGCAGCGCCGTGGAGGCGGTGGCGCCGACCAGCGACTGGATCACCGTCGTGTCCGCGATCAGGCGCGACAGCACCTCGCCCGTGCGCGTCAGCTCGAAGAAGCCGGGGCTGAGGCCGATGACGCGGTCATAGACCGCGCGGCGGATGTCGGCGACGACGCGCTCGCCCAGCCACGACACCAGCGACACCCGCGCATAGGTCGCCGCCGACAGCATCGCCGTCCCCGCGATGATGATGACGAGGGCCTGGTTCAGCAGTTCGGCGTTGCCGCGGCCGAAGCCCTCGTCGATGAGCGCGCCGATGCCGCGGCCGAGCGCCAGCACCATGGCCGCGGCCAACGCCGCCGCCAGGACGGCGCCGGCGATCTGCCCGCGATAGGGGCGCAGGAACGGCCACAGCCGCCGCAGCCGCCGGAGGTCGCGGCCCTTCGCGCGCTCCTGGCTGGTCGGCATCGGCGGCTGTGCGTCCGCAGGCGGCATGGGAAATGGCGCGATCGCGTTCTTGCGGGAAATCGGCGCGGATGCTAGCGGCCCCGCCGCCCTCTCACCACCGCATTCTTTCGCGCCGCCCGCCGCGTCGATCCCGGCCCGATCGGCGCCGATACGAACCCCGCCCGGCCGGCCGGTCGCCACAGCCTACGCGGTCTGGGTCGGCATCGGCTCGCTCGGCATCGCAATCGCCGGCATCGTCGCCCTCGGCGAGTGCGCCTCGCCTTCCTCGGCCTGATTCTCGCCGGCGACATCGGGCTGAAGGTCGAGAGCCGAGTCGCGCGGTGCGATCTCGTCGATGAATTAGGGTCAGACTCGATAGGGCTTGCCTGCCGGACCGTCTCCCGCCAGACTGTGCCGCGGGCGGCGTCCGGCCGCGCTCCCGTCGTTTCCCCGCGCCGGACCTGTTTTTCGAGGAAAGGGATTGGCGATGAAGCGCATTCTGTTGATCGGCGGCGGCGTGGTCGTCGTCGCCGTCGCGGCGATCGTGGTGTTCCTCTTCACCGGGCTCGGCTCGGCGGTCAAGACGGCGGTCGAGAGCATCGGCTCGGAGGCGACGAAGACGACGGTGACCCTGAACGAGGCCGACGTCTCCATCACCTCGGCCAGCGGCGCCCTGCGCGGGCTGGTCGTCGGCAACCCGAGCGGCTTCTCCGGCCCGCACGCCTTCAAGCTGGACGAGATCAGCGTCACCCTCGATCCGGCCTCCGTCACCGGCGACGCCATCGTCCTCAAGGAGGTGGTCGTCAACGCGCCGGCGGTCGCCTACGAGATCCTCGCCTCCGGCAACAACATCGATGCGATCCGCGCCAACGTCGACGCCTACGCCAACGCTCAGGGCGGCGGCGGCGCGTCGTCCTCTTCCGGTTCCGGCAGCGGCACCAAGCTGATCATCGAGAACCTCTACATCCGCAACGGCCGGGTCGATGTCAGCTCGAACCTGCTGCAGGGCCAGAACCTCGGCGCCGCTCTGCCCGAGATCCACCTCACCGACATCGGCAAGGACAAGGGCGGCGCCACCCCGGCCGAAGTCGCCGAGCAGATCGTGGACGCGCTCGCCCAGGGCGTCGGCGGCGCCGTCGCGTCGCTCGACATCGAGGGCCAGCTGAAGGGGCTGGCCACCGGCACCGGCGGCCTCACCGAAGGCGTCGGCGGCGTCGCCACCGACGCCGTCACCGGCAGCGGCACCGGCGGCAGCCTCGTGCCGGAGGGCGCCGACAAGGCCGGCGATGCCCTCAAGGGCGTGCTCGGCCAGTAAGTAAGAAAGAATGACTCACCCTCACCCTGTCCCTCTTCCGCTTGGCGGGAGAGGGGACGCTGCTGGAACATCTTGTCTCGTTAGCCCCCTCGCCCGCGCAGCGGGAGAGGGTGGGGGTGAGGGTCATAGATAGCGCACGAGTTCGCGGGAGGGCCTATGGCGACGATCGGATTCATCGGTCTCGGGCGGATGGGGCGCCCGATGGCGGCCAACCTCCGCAGGAAGGGCTTCGAGCTCGTCGTGCATGACGTCAACCCGGAGCCGGTGCGGGTGCTGGAGGCGGCGGGGGCGCGCGCCGCGAACGGCGCCGGCGGCGTCGCCCAGGCGAGCGAGATCGTCATCACCATGCTGCCCAGCTCGGTCGAGGTCGAGGCCACGGTGCTCGGCGCCGACGGCGTCCTCGCCAACGGCCGCGCCGGCCAGATCGTCATGGACATGAGCACGGTGGAGCCGCGCACCACCGATCTTCTCGCCGCGTCCGCCGCGGCCCGCGGCCTGTCGGTCGTCGACGCGCCGGTCGGGCGCCTGGCCGCGCATGCCGACCACGGCGAGTCGCTGTTCATGGTCGGCGCGTCCGATGCGGATTTCCGCCGCGTGCTGCCGCTGCTGCAGGCCATGGGCACGACCATCCATCACTGCGGCAAGACCGGCAGCGGCATCCGCACCAAGCTGGTGAACAACTACCTCGCCGTCGTCTCCTGCCAGCTCAACGCCGAGGCGCTCGCCCTGTCGCAGCGCTTCGGCCTCGACATCGCGAGGACGCTCGAGGTCCTCTACGGCACCACCGCGACCAACGGCCAGCTCCGCATCAACTGGCCGAACAAGGCGCTGGCCGGCGATACGACTCCCGGCTTCACCATCGATCTCGCGCACAAGGACCTGTCGGTCATCCTGGCGGCGGCGCAGGCGGCGAAGCTGCCGCTGCCGGTCGCCGCCGCGGCGCGCGAGATGTTCAGCGCCGCGCGCGCCCGCGGCCATGGCGGGCAGGACTTCTCCGCCATGCTCGACGCCTTCTGCGAGATCGCCGCGGTCGAGCCGCCGCGCCTTCCCGCCGGCTGGACCCCGCCGGCGTAGGCGCGCGGGTTCGCGCCTATCCGAAACCCGCGCGCCGCAGCCGCACCACCGCCTCGTCGAGGGCCGACAGGAAGCGCGAGCGGTCGCGCCGCGAGAAGGCCTTCGGGCCGCCGGTCGCTTCGCCCATGGCGCGCAGCTCCTGCATCAGGTTGCGGGTGGCCAGCGCCATGCCGACGGAGTCGGCGGTGAAGGCGCGGCCCGTGGGCGCCACCACCGCGGCCCCGATCTTGACGCAGCGGCTCGCCAGCGGCACGTCCGCGGTGACGACGATGGCGCCCGGCCCGGCGCGCGCGGCGATCCAGTCGTCGGCCGCGTCGAAGCCCGCGGTCACCGTCACCCGCTCGATCAGCGGATCGGCCGGCACGAGCATGAAGCTGTTGGCGACGACGTAGACCTTCAGCCGATAGCGGTCGGCCACCCGGTACACCTCCTCCTTCACCGGGCAGGCATCGGCATCGACAAAGATCTCGATCGGCGTGGGCATGGGATCCGACGGCGGTCCGCGCTTGAGAATCGCCGGCGATCCTGGCCAAGGTCCCGCGCCTCTTGCAAGCCCGGATTGTGACGGCTGTCATAGACGCCGCATCCCGATGCAATCGATGATCGGGTCTGTCGTCGCGGGCGCGCGACGCGCCAACAAGCAACAGGAAGGAGACGTCCATGCGCAAGCTCATGCAGGCAGTTCTCGTCGCCGGCGTTGCGCTCGCGGCCCTTCCGTCGGCGGCGGAGACCTACTACACCGTCAACGGCCAGCCGGCGCCCGCCGACCTGCAGATCTACATGGCACAGAACGGCCTGCCGCCGGGGCACTACTGGCTGGACGCCCAGGGCTATTGGGGCGTGATGGATGATCCGAATCCGCGCGGCAACATCTATGGCGGCGGCTACGTCTCGCGCTATGGCAGCGGCGAGCAGGGCTCCAACGGCTGGAGCCACTACGACAATACCTCCGGCGCCTGGGTCGGCGGCGACAGCAATGGCTGCTACTACGCCGGCGAGTGGTCGAACTGCTGATCCGCGGGCGGAGGACGCGACTCCGCCGATCTTCTCGAGTTCGGCTTCGGCTCTACTCCGTGCGCCGATGGCCGTCGGTCTCGGTCGCGTCGCGTTCGCCCAGCGCCATCATCGCCGCGAGCGTGACATACTCCGGCGCCATCGCGCAGGCCCACAGCTCGTAGTGGCGGTCGCGCGGACGCGGCTCGGATGCCTCGTCATCGACGGACGGCCGCGGCCATGACCGCAGCCGCTCGCGCCAGCGTCTGAGAGTGTCGCCGAGCCCGTTGCTGCCGAACTGCATCGCCGAATCCTCCCGCCGCCTTCGATGCGCGAAGAGTACGGCACGGACGACGCCGCACAATCGAGAAAAACTAGGGATCAGCCTCGGTCCCGTTTGACGATCGCCCGATCGGCGCCGGGATCGCGGAGGCCGAGGCTGGCCCTCACCCCACCCTCTCCCGCTCCGCGGGCGAGGGGGCTATCGAGACAAGCCTCTCCACCCGAGTCCCCTCTCCCGCGAGCGAGCGGGAGAGGGCCAGGGTGAGGGTGAGTCGTTCTTCTGCGATCGCGGGAGCATCGCCCGATCGAGAAATCCCCGAACAAAAGAGGTGGATGCACGTGGCATCCACCTGAGTTGGGAGGAAGCATCAATCAGAAGGGAGAAATGAGGGACAGAGTCGTCCCCGTCGATCATGTCATCCGCTGCACCACCTCCTTTCCCGGGGAATCCCGGAGAATTCGAAACGGCAGCGGCATCGTCGCCGACCGGCGGTCGGCGACGGCCCCGCATGCGAAGGCGCAGCCGGGGAGATGGCCGGCCTTCGCGGACGACGGGCGTGCGAACGCGGCGGCGCGGCGAGACGGCGCGCTGCGGCTGCGACGTCGCCGCCGCCGACTCCCGTCGGAGAATGTCGCGTCGGTCCGCCTGCGCATGCGCCGCGCCCCCATGAAGAAACCCGCGCAGCCATGCTGGGCGGGTTCGCCTCGCTTTAGCTGCATTTGTTAAGCGCCCGCAAGCTGATGCTCAAATCGGCGCTGTTTTCCCCTATAGGCCGGCCGCGCCCGCGCCCGCAAACGAGAAATTCTTGCGCGTCCCCAAAGAGAAACTAGGGGAGAGACCGGCGCCCCGCGTCGCCCAGCCCATCTGCGACCGCGGCCGCCCTCAGGCCAGAAACTGCGCCAACGCCAGCACGACGTTGGCGATCGCCGCCAGCGGCGGAATGAACCGCGGCACGCGGAAGCCGGTGGCGCGGGGGCGACGGCGCTGCAGTTGCCAGAGCGCCAGGTTGACGATCGCGAAGACCAGCAGCGTGATCGTGCTGGTCACCGCGACGAGCGACACGAACGGCAGGGCGACGGTCAGCGCGAGCACGACGCCGCCGGCCCACAGCGTCGCCGCGACCGGCACGCTGCGACGGCGGCTGACGGCCGCGAGGCCGCGCGGCAGCCAGCCGCGCCGCGCCATGCCGTAGAGCAGCCGGGCCAGCATGACGAGCTCGATGAGCACGCCGTTGGCGACCGCGACGAGCGCGACCGCGGCGAAGAGCTCAACCGAGAACCAGTCGACCCGCGCGGCGACGAGCAGCAGCGGCGCCGGCGAGGCCACGAGTTCGCCGAGCGGCAGCGCCAGGATCGCCACGGCGGTGACGGTCACGTAGAGCAGCGTGCTGATGCCGAGGCTGATCAGGATGGCGCGCGGCAGGCTGCGCTCGGGAGTCGCCGCCTCCTCCGCCATGTTGGCCAGGTTCTCGAAGCCGATGAAGGCGAAGAACGCCAGGAAGGCGCCGGCCGCGACGCCGACGAGGTCGGGCGCGGCGGCGGGCATCAGCTCGCCGATCCGCTCCGGCAGCAGCTGCAGCGCCGGCCAGCCCGCGGCGATCACGAACAGCAACCCACCGATCTCCACCAGCGTGAGGACGGCGGCGAAGCCCACGCTTTCGCGCACGCCGAGGCAGGCGATGGCGGCGAACAGCAGGACGGTGCCGCCGGTGACGAGCGGGTCGGGCCACGGCGCGAAGGCCTGGAAATAGCCGCTGCCGCCGCGCGCGATGGAAGCCGTGCTCGTGACGACGACGGCGGCGACCGCGAGGCCGACGAGCTGCGACAGGCGGTCGGATCCGAAGGCTTCCTTGACGTAGGCGGCGGCGCCGGCCGCTTCCGGATAGCGCACGGCGAGTTCGGCATAGCTGAGCGCGGTCAACCCGGCCAGCACGCCGGCCAGAAGGAACGACCACGGCGCCGCCGCACCCGCGGCGCCGACGACGCTGCCGACCAGGACGTAGATGCCGGCGCCGATGATGACGCCGAGGCCGTAGAACACCAGCAGCGGCGTTCCCAGCACCCGACGCAGCGCGGGCGGCGCCGGTGCGGCCAAGCCGTTGCGAGTTGACTCGTCGATGGTCGTCAACGCGGGACCAACGAGTGTAGTGGGTCAGTTTGACGGATGATCCCGCAGCCAGGGAATTATTAGTCGCGCATCACTCTCGGCTGCTTCGGCACTTGGGTAAATACCAGAGAAATAGCTTGGTGCCCAGTACAGGCCATCACCGTATTCGTCATACCGCTCGCTATCTTCAAAGAATTGAAAGAGTCCATCGTCACGCACCACGATCGAAAGGCGCCGCTTCCCGTCCGGTCGCTCAAAATTCTTGATGGGTCGCCCGACACTCATTGAGACACCCTGTTGGGTTCCCTTTATCGATCATATGCACGATATCAGATAACGACCAACGCATCTGCGACACGCCAGCCGCCATCGCGAAGTAACGCGTCCGGGCTGGCGACTGTGGGACAAAGTTGTACTGCATGACGTAGATCGACAGCGTCTGGATCACCCCCGCTCGATCTCGCGAATGGTCCGGTAGCATTCGCGCAGGAAGGCGCTGACGGCGCGGCGCCGGGCGATCGCCGCGGCGGTATCGGCGCCGTGCTTCCAGGCGTTGCGGTTGCCCTTGGGCGCGCCCCAGTTGGGAACGCCGCCATGGCGGCGGCAGCGGTGCTTGCCGGCGGCGGGCGGCCGCGCGCAGCGTCCGCCCTCGCGCAGCCGCGCGCCGCAGACCGCGGCGCCCGTGGCGGCGTCCGGCGCCGTCACCGTACCCGCTCCTCCTCCGCCCGCACGCTGACGCGGCCGTCGGCGCCCACCTGCTCGTGCTCGATGCGCAGGCTCTGCCGCTGCCGGCCGCGCTGCCGCGTCATCAGCTCCATCTGCCGCGCGAACAGCGCCATGGCCCGCGTGCCCTGGCGCAGGAACGTCTCGATGTTCTTGATCGGCTGCCCGTCGCGGACGGCTTCGCCCATCAGCGCGAGCCCGACAGTGTGCGCGGCCACCATCTGGCCGGCGAGCATTCCCTCCATGGCGCTGCGCGGCGCCAGCGCCTTGAGCGCCTCCATCGTCGCCGCCACCCGATAGCTCCGGCCGGCCTCGTCGGCGGGCAGCGGCTGGCACAGCGCCACCTGCTCCGCCAGCCGGTCGGCGAACATCACGTTCCGGCTGCCGGAGAGCGCCAGCGCCTCGGCCTCCGCGTCCGCCGGCACCGGCAGCCCGCCCTCGCCGCCCGCGTCCGCCGTCGCGGTGTCTGCCGTTGCAGGTCCGCTCAACTCTTTCTGCATCGTCATCTCCTTCCGTTCTAACGCGTATTCTTGTTGAACATATAAAGAACATACTGTAGGATGAGCTCTGTCGTCAATCGCAAAGAGCAAGATTTCTCGCTCACCGGCACAATGTGATGGACCTCGGGGTGAACGATGAGATTTTACGTTTTTTACGCTACTTTGTTTTGTCGTCCGTGGGAAAACCGTCGCGGTCCGGAGGCGGCCGACCGGAATGTCGCGCCGCCCCGACGCGGCTCCGGCGGCCGGCCTCGTCCAGCGGCGATCGGGGGCCGGCGCCGCTGGACATGGGGTCCATCGGCGCTTTTTGGCCCTGCGCGATTTTTCTCCGTTGTTTTGACCGCCGCCTTGCCCCGCCCGTCCGGCTTGGCTATAACCCGCCCCTTCCTTTTCGGGAGCCGACCATGAAGAAGGGCATCCACCCGGACTACCACGAGATCAACGTGGTGATGACCGACGGCAGCAGCTTCAAGACCCGCTCGACCTACGGCAAGGCGGGCGACACGCTGCGGCTGGACATCGACCCCAAGTCGCACCCGGCCTGGACCGGCGTGCACCGGCTGGTCGATTCCGGCGGCCAGCTGGCCAAGTTCCAGAAGCGCTTCCAGGGCATCGGGCTGAAGAAGTAACCGCCGCCGTTAACGATAGCTTCGCCACGGGCGGCCGGCAGCGGCCGCCCTCTTGATTCGGGCCCCTTGATTCCCGAAAGCCCGCGCCTATCTCAGGCCTGACCGGATGCCGCATGCGGGTCCGGCCCAGCCCGGCGGAGGCAGTTCCGCCCCACCATGTTGCTCGATGGAGGATATGGCAATGCGAACCACCCTTGATCTCTCCCCCCTGTTCCGCTCCAGCATCGGTTTCGACCGGATGTCGCGCCTGCTCGACGCCGCCACGCGCGTCGACGAGAGCGCCCTCTCCTACCCGCCCTACAATATCGAGGTGCTCGGCGAAGATGCCTACCGCATCACCATGGCGGTGGCCGGCTTCGGCGAGAGCGACATCAGCATCACCGCGCAGGAGAACTCGGTCGTCATCGCCGGCAAGCTCGGCAAGTCCGACGAGGAGCGCAAGTTCCTCTATCGCGGCATCGCCGGACGCGCCTTCGAGCGCCGCTTCGAGCTGGCCGACCACATCAAGGTCACCGGCGCCAGCCTGGTGAACGGCCTGCTCCACGTCGACCTCGTGCGCGAGGTGCCCGAGGCGATGAAGCCGCGCAGCATCAAGATCGAGACCAAGGCGGCGGCGAAGCCGACGGTCATCGAAGGCAAGGCCGCCTAAGGCCGGCCTTCGCGACAACGAACAGGGCCGGGCGGGCGACCGCCCGGCCCTTGCCGTTGAAGCCGCCATCATTGATCATCCGCCCCATGCTGGGGGATTCGCCGCCACTGACTGTCGCCTGCCTCAAATGGGGCACGAGATACAGCGCCGATTATGTCAATATCCTGCACGGCATGGTGTCGCGCCACCTGTCGGTTCCGCACCGCTTCGTCTGCCTCACCGACGATCCCGCAGGGATCGCCTGCGAGACTTTGCCGATCGTACCGAACCTGCCGACCTGGTGGGGAAAGCTGACCCTGTTCCGCCACCCCGTTCCCGGGCGCGTCCTGTTCATCGACCTCGACACCGTCATCGTCGGCAACATCGACGGTTTCGCCTCCTACGACGGCCCGTTCTGCGTCGTGCGGCCGTTCTACCGCGACTGGGGCTTCAACTCCTCGATCATGAACATCGCCGCGGATTTCGGGTACGGCATCTGGAGTGCGTTCGCCCGCGATCCGCGCGCCGCGATCGAGCGCTGCCGTCGCGAAGCCGACCCGCCCTGGAATCTCGGCGACCAGCGCTGGATCGAACTCACCGTCGACAGAGCGGACTATTGGCAGGACGTCCTGCCGGGACACCTCGTTTCCTACAAGGTGCATTGCGGCCGCGGCCTGCCGGCCGGCGCCCGACTCGTCTGCTTTCACGGCAAACCCGATCCGCAAGACGTCGCCGACCCCTGGGTGAGGCAGCACTGGCGAATTTCGGCGCCCGCTCAGGTCGCGGGCGGCGGCTCGCGCGCATAGGCATCGAACCAGCTGTCGCCTGTCTCGTAGCCGTAGATCCTGAGCAGTTCCAGCAGCTGGGGGCAGCGCGTAAACTGATCCCTGATGCGGTCGCGGTGCCGCTCCGAACGCCAGGCCTCGATGTTCTCGGGGTCGGGGGGACGACGAGCATTGAGCGCCCGCTCGAGACCGAGCGGCGTCTCGTGCTTGTAGAAGTCGCGGAAGGAACCCCGGTAGTCGAAGCCGATCACCGTTCCGAGCTGGCCCTGGATCGTCTCCATGTCCCTGAGAATATCCTCGTACCTCAAGATGATCTTCACGAGATCACGGCGCTGCCAGGTCCGCGCAATCGCGTTGTGGATCTGGACGATTCCCGGGTTCGTGAGGCTGGCGGTGCCATTGTCGTGGTCTATGAAATACTGACGGTCGAAGCCGATGAAGTAGTCGTTCGGCACGCTCTGGTGGAACGAGGTGACGATCGAGCGGATGTCGCGGATCAGAATGATGCAAAAGACCTGCTTCCTCTGGACATTGGCGGCAAGGATGTTGTCGATGTCGAAGATGTCGAGCGGCCGCTTCGTCACATGATCGTCAGCTGACGCGGCGATGACGGCCCGGGCCGGCTGCTCGCGCTCCAAGAAATGAAAGTTGGTCACAGTCGTGCGCAGCATGTTGTAGAACATCGTCGTGCCGCTGCGCGAATAGCCGCAGACGACGACGTGCTTGCCCGCAGCCACCCTCTCAACCCTTCACGTCGGCGAGTTGCGTGATCCGCCCATCGCCGGCCTGCAGCAGCTGCCTGCACTGCGCCAGCCATCGGTCGGTGTGCCCCCCGAACCGCTGCTGTAAAGCCGCGATCTCATCGTGATATTTGCGCGCCAGATAGCGCTGGTGGTCCGGCAAAATCGGCAGCTCGATCGACTTGCGCGCAATCTGATCGCGCCGCGTCGAGAAGTAGTCCGGCTTGAACTCCAAGCCGAGAAACGCGCAGACCGACCTCAACAAGCCATTCGGGTCGGCACGAATATCATCGTAGAAAAGATAGCGGATGTTGTCGCGCGGATAGCAGCTTTCCCACGCGTCGATCGTGCGCGTATATCGGGTCCGCGATTCCGACGGTACCGAGTCGAAATGCTTGATGAAATCCGCAGGCTCGTACGATTCCACGCTTCGTTCTTGCTTGCCGGCGTTGAAACGGAAGTGCGACCACGCCCTGTCGATCGGATCGCGCATGATGAAGATGATGCGCGCCAACGGCAGCGCGGCATGAATGCGTGCCACGGTGGCGGCGCTGAGCACGGCATAGGCTGGCGTGATATCCCCACAGGTCCGGCCTCCGGCATCTCTGAACAGCGATCGATACCAGGCTATGTCCTTGGGCTGGTCGAGAACGAACCGCCGCAGGAAGTCGAGCTGCACCGGATCGGTCACGGCGTTGGCGGCAAGTTGGGCCTTGATGGCATCGTTCAGGCGCTGTGCGATCTTCGCCATGTTCGGGAGTCCGTCGAAGAAGTGCAGCTCCTTCACGGGCGGCAGCCAGACGGCCGGGTGCTGCTTCAGGTTCTCGTACAGCCAGGTCGTGCCGGACTTGTGCGCGCCTATGCAGAGGAACTGGGGTGCCTCCATCGAGTCCCTCATGCGATCGGCTGCTGCACGTTCCAGCGTTCTGGCGCGACAAACGCTCGTGCCATGTCCACTCGCCAATTCAACGCCAGTTCGCCGACGATCCGCTCCATAGTATCGAAACGCCCCGCCACTAGGTCGCCCGCCTCGATCGACCTGCTCCACCCGACCTCCCGCTGCAGCGCCGCAAGCCGCTCGAGGTAGTCGGCGACGAATTGCCGCCAGAATGCCGGATCGCCGGAGTGCTGTTTCATGAAGCTGGTCCGCAGACAAGAGGCTATGACCTCGTCGTCCGAGCGCCGGACGATTATCCAGCGCGCCCGTGGAAAATGCTGATGCCATAGACGCCAAGTGAGCGTCAGCTTGGCATCCTTGAACCCCCAGATCTGCCGGCCATCGTACTGCTGCGCGGCAAGCGCCGCGCCGACGACCTCGCGTAGATTCCTGACGACGGGATGCCAGGTTGCGGACGGGAGGGGCCGTACACCCAACGGATCGAACTTTCCCTGACGTAGGATCTCCTTCTGCACCCTCTCGCGCAGAACCACGCTCTCGAAGAAGCCGTGGACGTTCTCCTTGCCGCCGGGCACCGTGTGACCGAGCCAAAGGCCGCAAAGCGCGAGCAATCCCGTCACCATCGACGTGCCTGAGCGCGGCAGACCGGCGACCAGAACCGGTGCGTTGAAACTTGCATCGTTGAGCCACTCTAGTGATGTCGGCGACAATGTAGGCGGTCCCGATTCGATCATGCTCCGCTGATACACCTTCCGCGCCCGCGGCGACCAGTCCCTTGCGGACGATCCCCTGGCAACCCGGCTTATCGACACAACAGGTTTCATCCTGTCAAGCGTGCAACTGGATCGCGACGGCCGAAGTCGATATGCTCGGCCGTACTTCACCGCCAGTCAGAGCAGTAGGAAAGGCAACATGATCGGACGATCGCGGCGTTGGCAGGAACTTGCTGCTGCTCAATGTGGCGGTCGCGGCCGAGGGCACCCTTGATATCGGACAGCACCGGGTCGGCGGACGACTCGATTGCGGCGCGTTTGCCGGTCGTCATCGGCGCGACCGGGGGATCGGGAACACGCGCGTTGCGGGCGGCCCTCATGCTTTACGGCGCGTATATGGGCGAACGAGTAAGCTCCGCCGGGGACGCGTGGGATTTCACTGTGTTCTACGACCTGTGGATCAACGCGACTCTGCGCCATACCAGGAGCCTGAACTACAGGCTCGACGACCTGCCCGCCGAAGTGCGCGAGCCAGCTCTTGCCAGATTGCGGGAGAGCGCGAGCGCCTACTGCGGCCGGTTCGATGTCGGCAGGGGCCCGTGGGGCTTCAAGGGGCCGCGCAGCATGTATGTGCTGCCCTACCTCCATCGGCTGTTTCCGGGGATGACCTTTCTCCACCTGATTCGTGACGGTCGCGATATGGCGATCTCACGCAATCACGGACAGGTCAGGAAGCACTACGCCGCCGTCTTCGGGGACGACCCTGGCGACGAATCGAACGTTGCAGCGGCGCAGCTGTGGTCGAAGGCCAATCTCGAGGCAAATGCTTGGTGCCGCGCAAGCCTGCCGGATCGGCACATGATCGTGCGCTATGAACAGCTGTGCAACGAGCCCCTGGAAACCATCTCGCAAATCCTCCATCTGCTGAGGTGGCCATTTACGCAGGATCGGCTGAGCCAGTTGGCTAGCGCAATCAGGCCATCGCCAGGCATCGGACGATGGCGGAGCGTAGCCGGAGCAGATATGGCCCCGATCGTCGCAGCAAGCTCGGACGGTCTCCGGGCTTTTGGGTATCTTGAATAGGATCGGTCTAAGCTGGACTCTTCCGCAGACATCCTTGTGGCCGGGCGTAAGAGGCGGCGATGCTGGCTTGGGCCGGTCGCGCTATCGGCAGATCAGGTAGGAGCATCGAATCGCGTGTCGTCGCATATGGCCCAGGAGATTCCCACAGCACGGACGCCGCCAATCCGGATCACGCTTGCTACCCGCTATTCCGGTCTCACGCCGAGCATCGATCCTTCACTCTACACGATCGTCTTTACCCACGTCCCCAAGACGGGCGGCACGACCCTGGATCACATCATGGCGGCGGTAGCCGCAGCTCTCCACAAGCAGGCCAGTCGCATCCGGTCGCCGCGCCGTGGGGTGCTCGCGCGCGCGGAACGAGATCAGCGACTCCTGAGCTTCGATCCTCTTTCCGATCAACGACTCGTGATCCATGACCACCAGTCGGGGAATCTCAAACCTCTGTCCGATGATCGGCTTGAGACACATGACTACCTGTCCGGACATTTCCCCTTCGGCATCCATCGCCGGTTGCCGAGGCCGGTGGTCTACGTCACGTTGCTCCGCGATCCGGTCGCTCGCCTGTTGTCGCAAGTCCGGTTCGGCGTCGACCATCGCAAGTGGTCGCGCGATACACCCGTGACGACGCTGATCGAACAAGGGCGACTGATCGACAACCTGCAGACGCGTCAGATGGCCGGTGTCGCCGATCGAAGGGTGCCGTGCACGGCCGCGACGTTGGCCACGGCCATCGAAAACCTGCGCTCGCACTATGCGGTCGTCGGCATTACCGAGCGCTTCGACGAAACGCTGAAGGCATTGATTACGCTGCTGGGCTGGCCCGACATCGCGTACTCGAACCGTCAGGTCTCTGTATCTCCGAGCGATCCCGAGCTGGAATCGGAAGTGCGGGTTGCAGCGGAGCGCTATTTCGGCTTCGACATGGAACTGTACGCTGCCGCGGCACGCCCGATGCCGTGGCGCGAGGACATCTTCGAGGGAACCGTGAACGGCAGCGCGCGCCAGGATACGGTCTTGTTCACCTCGCCGCTCGTTACCTACAACAATCGTCCGGCGTCCCTTCTGCCAGCTGCGGCCTTCGATGGGCAGGTCTGTCCGATCGTGCGGCAACGAGGGGGCGAGGTCGTCATCGTGTAAGGCAGACGCGAGGCAGGCAACTGCTTCAAACCACCTCCGCCAACGCGTCGATCACCGCGTCCGGCCGTTCGGTCATCAGCATGTGGCCGGCATGCGGAAGGACCACGGTCCGCGCCGAACGGATCGCCGCGGCCAGCGGCTTGGCCTTCGCCGGCGGCGTCATGCGGTCGGCACTGCCGAGCAGCAGCAGCGTCGGGCAGGTCACGCGCGCGGCGGCGGGGGCGCCGTCGTAGTCGTTACAGGCCCGCAGATCGGCGGCGAGCGCACCGACCGGGGCACGTTCGAGCAGGCTGAGTGCCCCGCCCATCATCCACAGGCCGGGCGCCGGATTGCCGCCGACATGGCCGCTGCGCCCGTGCCCCCACGAGGCAACGAGCTCGGGCGCCAGCCGCCGCGCGTGGTCGGACGCTTCCTGCAGTTCCGGATGCACGGGCATGCGCGCGGCGACGCCGAGGAGCGCCAGGCTGCGGATCCGTTCCGGTGCGCGCGCCGCGGCGTCCAGGGCGACCAGCGCCCCCATGCTGTGGCCGACGAGCGCGGCTCCGGCGACGCCGGCCGCATCCAGCGCACCGGTGGCCCATGCCGCCAGCGCGCCGATCGACCGCAGCGGCGGACCGCCCGATCGGCCGTGCCCGGGCAGGTCGACGGCAAGCACCGATCGTCCGTGATGGGCGAAGTAGCGTGTCTGCAGCGCCCACACGGTGTGATCCATGCCGGCGCCGTGGATGAAGACCACGGTCGGCAGCTTCGGATCGAAGGTCCGGCCGCCGGTAGCGGCAAAGGCCGGCCGGCCGTCGACGCTGAGGTCCATCGCTCAGCCCTTCTGCGATGCCTTGAGAGCCTGGGCGAGATCGTCGCGGATGTCGGCAAAGTCTTCGATGCCGATGGACAGGCGGATCAGATCCTCGCTCAGGCCCGCCGCCGTCAGCGCCTCGGCATCCATCTGCTGATGCGTGGTGCTTGCGGGATGGATCACCAGGGTCTTGGCATCGCCGACATTGGCGAGATGCGAGGCCAGGCGGAGGGCTTCGATGAATGTGCGGCCGGCCGCGCGCCCGCCCTTGATGCCGAAGCTGACAATGCCGCCGAAGCCCTTGGGGAACAGGTGCCGCGCGAGCGCGTGATCGGGGTGGTCGGGCAGGCCCGGGTAGTTGACCCAGAGCACGGCGGGATCCGTCTGCAGAAACTCCGCCGCCTGCTGCGCGTTTGCGGCATGCCGGGCCATGCGCAGGGGCAGGGTCTCGACACCCTGCAGGATGTAAAACGCATTGGCCGGACTCATGCAGGCGCCGAAGTCGCGCAGGCCCTCGGCGCGCGCCCGCATGACGAAGGCCTGCGGACCGAATTCCTCGGCGAAGTCGATGCCGTGATAGCCGGCATAAGGTTCCGTCAGGGTAGGGAACTTGCCGGACGCCTCCCAGTCGAAGCGACCGCCGTCGACGATCACGCCGCCGATGGCGACGCCGTGGCCGCCGAGCCATTTGGTGGCCGAATGCATGACGAGGTCGGCGCCGTGCTCGATCGGGCGGTTCAGATAGGGCGTCGAGAACGTGGAGTCGATCAGCAGCGGCAGGCCGGCGCGGTGCGCGATGTCGGCCACTGCCGGCAGGTCGAGCACTTCGAGGTTGGGATTGCCGATGGTCTCGGCGAAGACCAGGCGCGTCTCCGGCCGGATGGCGGCCCGGAAACCGTCGAGATCGCGCGGATGCACGAAGCTCGCGGCGATGCCGAAGCGCGGCAGGGTCAGCTTCAGCAGATTGACGCTGCCGCCATAGATCGAAGCCGAGGCGACGATATGGCTGCCGGCATCCATCAGCGTGGCGATGGCGAGATGCAGGGCGCCCTGGCCGCTGGCCGTGCAGACGGCGCCGACGCCGCCTTCGAGGGCGGCGACGCGCTCCTCCAGCACGGCGACCGTCGGGTTGGAGATGCGCGAATAGATGTGTCCGGGCCGCTCCAGGTTGAACAGGGCCGCGGCATGATCGGTATCGCGGAACACATACGACGTCGTCTGATAGATCGGCGTGGCCCGCGCCCCCGTCGCCGGGTCGGGCTGCTGGCCGGCATGCAAGCTCAGCGTATCGAATTGGAGGAACTTGGGGTCGGCCATCGCGAACGTCCTGCCGCGGAGGGGAGGCGGCACGAAACGCCGGAGCCGCGGGAGATGCAAGGGGCTGTGCAAAAATGAAGGGCCGCAACGGCCGGAAAACCGGCGGCGGCCCCTCTTTATTGTGTCAGCCTCAACCTGTGTAACTTGCCAAGCCGGACGCTAATTTGCATTGCAGGATTGCGTCAAGCGCAGTTTTTCCGCGCATACGGCGTTTTTCTGTTGCATTCCTGCGACGCTTTTGCCAGCCCGCGCAAAAGAAAACCGCCGATCCTGGGATCGGCGGCAAGTTAGACAGGGAGGCGTCAACAAGGATCGGAAGCGACCCTCGAGAGATCCCCATGGCAGGGATCGTCTGCTACTGAACCTATGACGCAAGCGTTAATTTATGGTTAAGAGGGTTAACCAAGGTGTAGATTTTTTGTGATCTTAGTCCGATCAATGGGTTAGTCGCCTGTTTTGAACAGGCCGGCGGCACCCGCCAGATGCGCCTTCTTGGCGTCGACCTTGGCTTTGACACGCGCGATTTCGGCCTCGAGCGAGACAATGTAGTCCTGCAGTTCCTCGATCGACATGCGGTCGAGGTCGCGTGGCGCGTACGGCTTCTTTCGCGGCTCAAGCTCCTCGATGTCCATGACGGCAGCCTTCCGGATGATCGAACTTGTCTCGGCAGCGCGATCATACTAGACGGGCGCCTCCTTTCGCCAGCCAGGGAGTTCCTACGATGGGCGCCGAACTGCCGACCACCATGACCGTCATCGAGATCAAGCAGTTCGGCGGCCCCGATGCGCTCGTCCCCGGACATCGTCCCGTGCCTGCGGCCGGCGCCGGCGAGGTGCTGGTCGAGGTCGAGGCCGCGGGCGTCAATCGGCCGGACGTCCTGCAGCGCCAGGGCGGCTATGCACCGCCGCGCGGCGCAACCGACATTCCCGGCCTGGAGATCGCCGGCCGGATCGTTGCGCTGGGCAGCGGCGTTACCGGCTGGCGCGTCGGCGACGCCGTTTGCGCGCTGGTTGCCGGCGGCGGCTATGCCGAGTATTGCGCCGCGCCGGCCGCGCAGTGCCTGACGCCGCCCAAAGGCTATGACATGGTGCGGGCGGCCGCGCTACCGGAGACGTTCTTCACAGTCTGGACCAACGTCTTCGATCGCGGCCGGCTGCAGAGCGGCGAGACGTTCCTCGTGCATGGCGGCACCAGCGGCATCGGCACCACCGCGATCCAACTCGCCAAAGCCTTCGGCGCCCGCGTCTTCACGACGGCCAGTGGAGCCGAGAAATGCGCGGCCGCGAAGCGTCTCGGCGCCGACCTCGCGATCGACTACCGCACCGAGGATTTCGTCGACGTCGTCACCAGGGCGACCGAAGGACGCGGCGTCGACGTGATCCTCGATATGGTCGGGGGCGACTATGTCACGCGCAACCTCAAGGTTCTCGCGCTCGAGGGTCGCTTGGTGCAGATCGCGTTCCTCAAGGGCAGTACCGTCGAGATCAATCTGATGCCGCTCATGCTCAAGCGCCAGACTCTGACGGGCTCGACGCTGCGGCCGCGTTCCGTCGCCGAGAAGGGCGTCATCGCCGCAGCCTTGCATACCAGGGTCTGGCCGTTGCTGGAGTCAGGTCTCGTGGCGCCCGTGATCCATGCGACCTTCCCGCTGGCCAAGGCAGCCGATGCCCATCGGTTGATGGAATCCAGTGCGCATATCGGCAAGATCATGCTGACGACCGCCACCGCGTGATGCGCGCGGCCTCCCTGCCGTCGTGAGCCCGATCACCTGACTTCGTTCTCCCGCCGCTTTTCGGGATGTCGGATGCGTCGTCCTGGCGCACACCGGCCCGCTGCGAATGATATTGCAAGTCATTCTTAATTGAGCTACATCAACATCACAACATCATAGGTCTGCCGCCAGCGAGAGCCCTGATCCCATGTATGTCTGCAACTGCAATGGCTTCACCGACCGCGAGGCGCGTTGCGCTATCCGCCAGACCGGCGGCCGGTCGGTTGCTGCCGTCTATCGCGAGCTTCAATGCCGGCCGATCTGCGGCAAGTGCAAGCCGTTGCTGCGCGATCTGGTCGACGCCGAATCGGGCCGCACCGGCGACATGTTGACATCGGCTGCCTGAGCGCCCCTGGCGCCCACCCCCGCAAGGCCGCCGCCAAGAGAACCCAAACGTCTGAGAGGTAACGTCATGAAGATCTTCCGGATGCCTGCCCTGGTGGGCGCTGCGCTGCTCATTGCCGGCCCGGCGGCGGCGGATGCGCCGGCGCCGCGCGATGTTCTTGTCACCTATGCCGACATCGCTCTTGCCGAATACGAGGATTCCCTCGCCACAGCCGAGCAGCTGAAGGCCGCGATCGCGGCGCTGGTGGCCGATCCAACGGAGGAGACGCTGACGAAAGCCCGCGACGCCTGGCGCGCCGCACGCGTCCCCTATCAGCAGACCGAGGGCTATCGCTTCGGCAACGCCATCGTCGACGATTGGGAGGGCAAGGTGAATGCCTGGCCGCTGGACGAGGGATTGATCGACTATGTCGACGGCAGCTATGGCGACAGCTCCGACGAGAATCCGCTCTACGTCGCCGATGTGATCGCGAACAAGGAGATCGCGCTCGGCGGCGAAACAATCGATGCCTCGACCATCAACAAGGAGCTCATCGGCAAGCTGCATGAGGCCGGCGAGGTTGAGTCCAACGTCGCCACGGGCTATCACGCGATCGAGTTCCTGCTGTGGGGGCAAGACCTGAACGGCACAGGCCCCGGCAGCGGCGCGCGTCCGGCGACCGACTTCAGCACGACCAGCTGCACGGGCGGCAACTGCGACCGGCGCGTGGCCTATCTGACGGCCGCGGCCGACCTGCTGATCGACGACCTCCGGGAGATCATCGCCGCCTGGGGTGCGGACGGCGCCGCCCGGACGGCGCTTCTTGCCGACGAGCAAGCGGGCCTCACCACTATCCTGACCGGTCTCGGCAGCCTGTCCTACGGAGAACTGGCGGGCGAGCGTATGAAGCTGGGCCTGCTTCTGCACGATCCTGAAGAGGAGCATGACTGCTTCAGCGACAACACGCACAACTCGCACTACTACGACCAGGTTGGCATGATCGCCATCTACACCGGCCGCTACACGCGGGTCGATGGTTCGACCGTCAGCGGGCCGAGCCTCGCCGAGCTGGCCGCGGCAAAGGCAGCGGACGCCAACACGCAACTGCTCACCGATTTCGACGCGACGCTGGCGGCGATGAAAGTCATGAAGGATACGGCCGACAGCGGCCGCATGGCCTATGACCAGATGCTGGCCGAAGACAATCCCGAGGGAAACAAGATCCTCGATACTGTCGTGACCGCGCTGGTCAAGCAGGCGAAGTCGGTCGAGGCGGTCGTCGCCGATCTCGGGTTGCAGATCGAGGTCGAGGGTTCGGACAGCCTCGATAACCCATCGGCGGTCGTGCAGTAGCGATCCAGGGGGAGCAGATCCTGCCGCCGTTGCCGCCGAAACTCGACGACTGCGGCAGGATCAGCACGACGGACGCAGGACGGTATGCGTCGTCTCGCCCACGCAAGGGCTGCCCTTTGCGGTCGCAGCGTCATCTGGCCGGCACTCGCCGGGATCGTTGCCCTCGCGGCCATCGCCGGATTTGCCGCAACTGCGCAAAGCGACGAGTCCCAGACATCGGCCATCGAGTTGGCCGTCGCGATCTCCGCGGCGGAGGAGCGTAACGCGTTCTCCCAGCCCCTCGCCGGACTTCCGTTCGAGCAGCGGCTGACCTTCGCGGTCGGCCAGGCCTTGTTCGAGCGGCTGTGGGTGGCGGCCCCGGCCTCGACGCGCTCGGCCGACGGCCTCGGTCCCCTCTACAACGCGCGCTCCTGCAGCGGCTGCCATGTGCGCAACGGTCGCGGACAGCCGCCGCTGCCCGATAGTGCCGCGCGTTCCACCGTGTCGCTGGTGGCGAAGCTCGGCATCCCCGCCGATGATCACACCGGATCGTCGCAGACAGGTGCCGCGACGATCCCCGAGCCGACCTATGGCGCGCAGATCCAGACCCTGGGCACGCCGGGCCAGACCGTCGAGGGCCTTCTGCGGGTCGACTATGAGCCGGTCCCGATCGTGCTCGACGACGGCGAGCGGATCGAACTGCGCCGGCCGCGCTACCGCATCGCGGACCTCGGCTTCGGCCCACTGCATCCGGCGATGATGCTGTCGCCGCGGCTGACGCCGGCCATCGTCGGCATGGGACTGTTGGCGCGGATTCCCGAGGCTGACATCCTTGCGGCCGCCGATCCCGACGATCTCGACGGCGACGGAATCTCCGGTCGGCCGAATTTCGTGGGAAGCGAGAATGACGGCAGTGCCCTGCTCGGCCGCTTCGGCTGGAAGGCGGCGGAGCCGACGCTCGAGCGGCAGGCCGCTATGGCGCTGTCCCTTGATATCGGCATCTCCAGCCCGTTGCAGCCCGACGGGCATGGCGACTGCACGGCGCGGCAGACGGCCTGCCGTGCCGCGCCGACCGGCAACACGCCGCAATTCGGCAATGTCGAGGCGCCGGACTCGGTGATGCAGGCGCTGCTGTTCTATCTCGACAACCTCGGACCGCCGCCGCGGCGCGGCGCCGACGATCCCGACATCCGCAACGGCGAGCGGTTGTTTGCCGAAACGAGTTGCACGGCCTGTCACCGGCCGCGCTTCGTCACGGCCGCTGATTCGCAGCAGCCCTGGCTGTCGTCGCAGGAGATCCACCCCTATACCGACCTCTTGCTGCACGACATGGGCGACAGACTCGCCGACGGCCGGCCGGAAGGCGAGGCCGACGGCCGTGAATGGCGGACGCCGCCGCTCTGGGGCATCGGCCGCAGCGAAGCGGTCAACGGCCATGCCTTCTACCTGCATGACGGCCGTGCGCGCAGCCTGATCGAGGCGATCCTGTGGCACGGCGGCGAGGCAGCGACCGCGCAGCGGCGGTTTGTCGCGCTCCCCGCCGACGAGCGCCAGGATCTGCTACGGTTCCTCGGCAGCCTGTGAGGGAGCCCGACGCCATGTCGCTCGCATCCCGCATGATCAGATGCCTGGCGGTCGGGTTGCTGGCGACCCTGGTTCTGGCATCGCCAGCGACGGCGCTGGATCGGGCTGCGCTCAACCGCGCGCTGGCGCTCGACTATGCGGCCCCGCGCTATCGGTCGCTCGCCGAGGCGACCTCCACCCTGCGCGACGCGACGACAGGATACTGTGCGCGACCCGGCCCGGAGGGCCTGCCGGCCCTGCGCAGCGCGTACGACTCGGCCATGGATGCCTGGATGGCGGCGCAATCCCTGCGCCTCGGCCCGATCACCCTGCAGCAGCGCCTCGAGCGCTTGGCATTCTGGCCGGACAAGCACAACAGCGCCGGCAAGCAATATGCCCAGGCGCTCCAGGCGATGAATCCAGCCGCCGTTTCGGCCGTCGCCGCCGGCGAAGGCACGGTCGCGCTGCAGGGCTTCCCGGCCTTCGAACGGCTGCTGTTCGACGAGAAGGCGTCGCCGGGCGACGCCGGCGACCCGTCCGGCAAGTTCCGCTGCGACCTGCTCACCGCCATCGCCGCCAACGTCGCCAACATCGCCGCCGAGGTCGTGCGCGAGTGGGGCGATGCCGAGCAGGGATTCGCGGCATCCATCATCGAACCCGGCCCCGGCAATCCGAATTTCGGCGACGACCGGGAGGCGACGGCCGCCTTCCTCGACGGCTTCATGACGCTGCTGCAGGCGATCGCGGACCAGAAGCTGCTGCGCCCGCTCGGCAACGATGCCGCCTCGGCCAAGCCCAGGCTGGCGGAATCCTGGCGCAGCGGCCGCTCCCTTCGCAACATCGAGATGAACCTGCGCAGCCTGGACGCCATGTACCGCGGCAGCGGGCAAGGCCGGCCGGGTTTCGCGGCCGTCATGCGCAACACCATGGAGGGCAACGCTTTCGCCGCCGTGATCGACGATGCCTTCGAGCGCGCCCTGGCCGCGGCGACATCCGTCGGCGCGCCGCTCGAGCAGGCGATCGCCGATCCGGCGCTTCGGCCGAAGGTCGAAGAGCTGCGCGTCGCCGTGAAGGACATCCAACGCCTCGCCTCCACCCATCTCGCCGGCGCGCTCGGCGTCTCCATAGGATTCAACAGTCTCGATGGCGATTGACCGGCGCAGCTTCCTGGCCGCCCTGGCGGCGACGCTCGGCCTGCCGTCCGCGGCGACGGCGCGCGAGACCGGCGTCCGCTACCTCAGCGCGCAGGGGACTCTGGACGGCGATTTCGCCGTCGCCGGGCTGGATGTGGCCGGCGAGATGCTGTTCCAGCTGCCGCTGCCCGACCGCGGCCACGCCATCGCCCTGCGGCCCGCCGGCGACGAGGCCGTCGTCTTCGCCCGCCGGCCCGGCAGCTTCGCCGTCGTGTTCGACGCCGCCAACGGCGCGCCCGTGATGGAGCTGGAGGCCGGCGCGGACCACCATTTCTTCGGCCACGGCGTGTTCTCGGCCGATGGCCGCCACCTCCTGAGCACCGAAAACGACATCGCCAGCGGCCTGGGCGTCCTCGGCATCCGCGACGCGGCCGACGGCTACAAGCGCATTGGCGAGTTCCCGACCTACGGCACCGGCCCGCACGACCTGTCGTGGCTCGCCGACGGCATGACGCTCGTCGTCGCCAATGGCGGCATCCTGACCACGCCGGAGACCGGCCGCGCCAAGCTCAACCGTTCGACCATGACGCCGTCGCTCGCCTATATCGACGGACGCGACGGCCGGCTGCTGCGCGAGTTCCGTCTCGCCCCGGAGCTGAACCAGCTGAGCATCCGCCATCTCGCCCGCGCCGCGGACGACACCGTCGCCATCGGCATGCAGTTCGAGGGCGACTCCTCGGCCCTGGTACCCCTGGTCGGCATCCATCGCGGCGACGAGGGCATCCGACTGCTGTCGGCGCCCGAGACTGCCCTGCGGAAGATGGACAACTATTGCGGCGACATCTGCCTCGACTGCAGCGGACGGACCATCGCCGCATCGTCGCCGCGCGGCAACACTATCGGTTTCTGGGATGTGGACGGCGGCTTCCTCGGCATGGTCGATCTGACGGACTCCTGCGGGCTGGCGCCGCTGCCGGATCCCGACCGCTTCCTGATCACCAGCGGCACCGGCGCGCTCTATCTCGTCGACGGCCGCCGCATCCGCGTGGAGACGCTCGTGGCGGACATCGATGCCGACGGCCACTGGGACAACCATGTCACCCTGCTTGCCTGAGGCCGGCTGGAGAGCGCGACAATGAGCCTGTCGCGCCGCGGGCTGCTCGCCCGGGCCGGGGCCGGCGCGCTGTGCGTCGCGCTGCCCGCGCTCGCTCTGCACGGACGCACGGCACGCGACTATACGCTGGTGGCCCAGGATCGGCCGGTCTCGCTGCTGCCGGGGACGACGACGCCTGCCCTTGCCTATGGCGACGGCTTTCCCAATCCCGTCCTGCGCGTGCGACAGGATGAACGGCTGCGCGTGCGCCTCGTCAACCGGCTGGATGCGCCGACGACCATCCATTGGCACGGCCTGCGGCTGCCCAACGCGATGGACGGCGTCCCCAACCTGACGCAGGCGCCGGTCGCGCCCGGCGCGGAGTTCATCTATGAGTTCGCGCCGCCGGATGCCGGCACCTTCTGGTATCACCCCCATTACGACAGCCTGACGCAACTCAACCGCGGCCTCGCCGGCGCCCTCATCGTCGAGGAGCGCGAGCCGACGCCGTTCGATGCCGACCTGCTGCTGCTCGCGAAGGACTGGAACCTGGACGAGGCCGGGCAGTTCAACCCGCTGACGACGACCCGCGCGGCGGCGCGCGCCGGCACCTTCGGCGGCATCCACACGATCAACGGTGCGCTTGCCCCGACCTACGATCTGCCAGCCGGCGGGCTCTGCCGCCTGCGCCTCCTCAACGTCGACGTGACCCGCATCTTCAAGGTGATCCTGGAGGGTGCCGCGGCGGAGGCCATGATCATCGCGCTCGACGGTCACCCGCTCGCGACGCCGTTGCCGTTGCGGCTGCTGTCGCTCGGGCCGGGCATGCGCGCCGACCTCGCGCTGCGCGCGCCCGCCGCCCCTGGGGCGGAGATCCGCCTCGTCAACACTTCGGCCTCCGCGCCCTGGACCATGGTTACGCTGCGCACCGTGCTGCCGACACAACCGCTCATCGGCGCCGATGTGCGGCTGCCCCCCAACCCGATCCCCGAGCCCGATCTCGCCGACGCCGAGACGCTGACCTTCGCCTTCGCCGCCGGAGCCGGCACCGGCTCCGTCATCTGCGGCTCGGCGGTGCCGCAGCCGATGCTGTGGTCGATCAACAAGCAGGCCTGGTCGGAGGTCCCGGCCCTCATGCCGCCGCTGGCCGGGCTGCGGCGCGGCCGCAGCTACATCCTCGAACTGCAGAACGCGACGCCGCATCCGCATCCGATCCATCTGCACGGCTTCGCCTTCAAGGTGCTGCGCTCGAACGAGCGCGAGATCGCGCCCTACTTCGCCGACACCGCGCTGCTGTCGCCGAAGGAGCGGATGACGGTCGCCTTCGTCGCCGACAATCCCGGCGACTGGATGCTGCATTGCCACATCATCGAGCATCAGGCTACGGGGATGACCGGCTATCTGCACGTCGCCTGAGCGGCGGGCCCTCCCCGCCCGAATTTGCCCTGGCAGACCCGCCGAAACGGTGCTATTTCCCGCCCTTCCCTCGCATTCTGGCTGATCTAGTCCCACATCTGGGATCGGTCGAAGCGACGGCTTGCCGGGCGGATGTCCGGCGGGTCGCAGGCGGCGGAGTTCGAGCTACGGGAGGAATTCGATGGCACAGTTGCTGATGCCCAAGGCGACCGCGGTTTGGCTGGTGCAGAACACCACCCTCACCTTCGAGCAGATCGCCGAGTTCTGCGGCCTGCATTCGCTGGAGGTTCAGGGCATCGCCGACGGCGAGGTGGCGGTCGGCATCGTCGGCCTCGATCCGACGGCAAACGGCCAGTTGACGAAGGAGGAGATCGCGCGCTGCGAGGCCGACCCCACGGCGCGCCTCAAGATGGAGAAGTCAACCATCCCGCTGCCGGCGCCGCGGACGAAGGGGCCGCGCTACACCCCCGTCGCCAAGCGGCAGGACAAGCCGGATGCGGTGGCCTGGCTGGTCCGCCACCATCCGGAGCTGACGGATGCGCAGATCTCCAAGCTGATCGGCACGACCAAGCAAACCATCGCCGCGGTGCGCGACCGCAGCCATTGGAACTTCGCCAATCTGCGCCCGCGCGACCCGGTGCTGCTCGGGCTGTGCACGCAGAGCGACCTCAACGCCGTCGTGCTGCGCGCCCGCAAGGCGCTGGAGCGGGCGGCCGCGGCCAAGGAAGAGGGTGCGCCCGCGACCCCGGCCGAGCCGGCGAAGCCCGACGACGCCAGCCGCCGCGGGACTCTCGCCGATCTCGCGAAGTTCCTGCCGGAGCAGAGTTCGTAGGCGCCGCCGGCATGCCCACCGGCGAGTCCGCATCGACCTGGGACGAGGGCAGCTCCCGAACGTTCCTGGACTACGGCCGTTACTTCGTGCCGGAGCGCGAGCGCCAGATCCGCACGATCATCGATCTCATCCCGCCGCCGCAGGCCGGCGCCCGTCTGGTCGAGCTGTGTTCGGGCGAGGGGCTGTTGAGCCGGGCGCTGCTGGAGCGCTTCCCTGCCTGTCGTCTGCTCGCCCTCGACGGCTCGGCGGAGATGCGGCGCGCCACCGACGGGACCTGCCGGGAGCATGCGGACCGGCTGACGGTGGCGGCATTCGACATCGACGACCGCGCCTGGCGCCGCTTCCCGGAGCCGGTGCACGCCGTCGTCTCCTCGCTCGCCATCCACCATCTCGACGGCCCGCAGAAGCGCGTGCTCTACGCCGATATGGCCGCTGCCCTGGCCGGCGGCGGCGCGCTCGTCATCGCCGACATCGTGCAGCCGATGACGCGCCGCGGCTTCGAGGTCGCGGCCGAGCAGTGGGACGAGATGGTGCGACGGCGCGCCCTCGAGCTCGACGGCCATCTCGCGGCCTTCGAGCAGTTCGAGCGGCTGCGCTGGAACTATTTCCGCGACCCCGACGGCGATCCCGGCGACAAGCCGTCACCGCTGTTCGACCAGCTGCGGTGGCTGCACGAGGCGGGCCTTGTCGATGTCGATGTCCACTGGTTCGCCGCCGGTCACGCCATCTTCGGCGGCCGCAAGCCCTGAGACCGGAGAGCCCCGGCTGCGGTCCGGCGCAGTTCTCGTCTGTATTTTGTGCATAGCAGCAATGATCTTGAACTTCTGCTGTCTGGATCTCATTTCTGGTATTGTGCGACGCAGCAATAGCTGCCCGACAAAAGAAACGGCCGATGGGAGGAAGTTGCCTGCATAGGAGGCACCCATGTGGCCCTATACCGACACCGAACAGAGCTGGCTGACCCGCAACGCCCGGCCGATCGAGGCTCCCCTTCGCCAGCCGCTGTCTCCCGAACGGGAAGCCGAAGCTCACGCCCGGCTTCGTGACGTCGGGAGACCCGCTGACCCCATCCCCGACATCGTCCGACGCCATGGCCAGGAGCGCCTCTATCTTATCGCAGAGGCGGTCGCTTTTACCCTGGTCGAGTCAATCTCGCGCATCGGCCGCTGCTTCGCCCTGCGCCGGCCCGCGGCCCGCAGCGGAGCGACTACGGCCCCCGTCGAACTGCGCGAAGAACTGCGGCAGCCGCTCACCTCGATCCGCTCGGCGGCGGAGATCCTGCGCGACAATCCGACTCTGGCGCCAGAGCAGCGAGCACGCATGCTCGGCGTCATTGTCTCGGAGAGCGAGCGCCTCGACCGCCTGATCGGCGCCGCGCGGGCGTCGGCCTAGCCGCCCTCACAGCGAGCGCGCCAGCGCGGGCTTGGCATAGCCGACGACGCCGAGCGCCTCGGCGATCTCCGGCAGGATCGCGGGATCGTCGATGGTCGCCGGCATCTTGTAGTCCTGGCCGTCGGCGATCCGCTGCATGGTCCCGCGTAGGATCTTGCCGGAGCGGGTCTTCGGCAGCCGCTTCACCACCGTCGCGGTCTTGAAGGCGGCCACCGGTCCGACGCGGTCGCGCACCATCTGCACGACCTCCTTGCAGATATGCGCGGGGTCGCGGCCGACGCCGGCCTTGAGCACGAGGAAGCCGATGGGCACCTGACCCTTCAGTTCGTCGGCGGCGCCGATCACCGCGCACTCCGCCACGTCCGGGTGCGCCGCCAGCACCTCTTCCATTGCGCCGGTCGACAGGCGGTGGCCGGCGACGTTGATCACGTCATCGGTGCGCGCCATCACATAGACATAGCCGTCCGCATCCATGTAGCCGGCGTCGCCGGTCTGGTAGTAGCCGGGATAGGCGGCGAGATAGGACCGCACGTAACGCTCGTCGGCGTTCCACAGCGTCGGTAGCGAGCCCGGCGGCAACGGCAGCTTGCAGACGAGCGCGCCGATGTCGCCGCGCTTCGCCTCGTGGCAGCCCTCGTCGACCACGCGCACGTCCCAGCCCGGCGCCGGCTTGGTCGGCGAGCCGTGCTTCACCGGCAACAGCTCGATGCCGACGCAGTTGGCGCAGATGGCCCAGCCCGTCTCGGTCTGCCACCAGTGATCGATGACCGGCACTTTCAAATGCTCCTCGGCCCATTCCAGCGTCGGCGGATCGGAGCGTTCGCCGGCCAGGAACAGCGTCCGGAAATCCGCGAGATCGTAGGCGCCGATCAGCTTGCCATCGGGATCCTCGCGCTTGATGGCGCGGAACGCGGTCGGCGCGGTGAACAGCGCCCGCACCTTATGCTGGGCGATGACGCGCCAGAAGGCGCCGGCGTCGGGCGTGCCGACCGGCTTGCCCTCGTAGAGCACGGTCGTGCAGCCATAGAGCAGCGGCGCGTAGACGATGTAGGAATGGCCAACCACCCAGCCGACGTCCGAGGCCGCCCAATACACCTCGCCCGGCGCCATGCCGTAGACGTTCCGCATGCTCCAATGCAGCGCCACGGCGTGCCCGCCATTATCGCGCACGATGCCCTTGGGCTGTCCCGTGGTGCCCGAGGTGTAGAGGATGTAGAGCGGATCGGTCGCGGGCACGGGCACGCAGTCCTGCGGCCGCGCCTGCGCCATCGCCTCCTGCCAATCGACATCGCGGCCGGGGATCAGTTCCGCCCGCTCCATCGGCCGCTGCAGGATGATGCAGCGGTCCGGCTTGTGGATGGCCATGGTGATGGCGGCGTCGAGCAGCGGCTTGTAGGGGATCACCCGGCTCACCTCGACGCCGCAGGAAGCGGAGACGATCGCCTTCGGCGTCGCGTCGTTGATGCGAGTCGCCAGCTCATTGGCGGCGAAGCCGCCGAAGACGACGGAATGCACCGCGCCGATGCGGGCGCAGGCGAGCATGGCGATCGCCGCCTCCGGCACCATCGGCATGTAGATGATGACGCGGTCGCCCTTGCCGACGCCGGCCGCGGCCAGCACGCCGGCGAACCGCGCGGTTTCGTCGCGCAGCTGACGATAGGAGTATATTCTGACGGTGTTGGCGACCGGGCTGTCGTAGATCAGCGCCGCCTGCTCGCCGCGCCCTTTCTCCACATGCCGGTCGAGCGCATTGTAGCAGGTGTTGAGCACGCCGCCCCGGAACCAGCGATAAAACGGCGGGTTGGCGTCGTCCAGGACCGCGTCCCACCGCCTGATCCAGTCGATCTCCGCCGCGGCCTCGCCCCAGAAACCCGCCGGATCGGCCAGCGAGCGCGCATGCGCCGCAGCCCAGCCCGCCGCAGCCTCCGCCACCCGCTGGCCTTCCTGCGGCCGGTCTGCCAGGGCCTTTTCCAGCATCGCCTTCCGGTCCGGCGCCTCGGCGCGCGGGACCGCCAGCCGCGGCGTGCGCCGCTTCGGTCGTGCCGCCGATTTCTGCGCCTTGGCCGGCGCTTTGCGCGCGCGTGCCTTGGGCTTTGCCGACTTGCCGGAGCGCCGCTTCGGCGCGGACGCGGCTGCCCTCCGCTCCCGTGTCGAGGGCCCGCGCGCCGAACCCGTCCTGGCCGCCTTCCTCGCAGCCGGCCGCTTGGGGGCGGCTTTCTTCCTGATGGCCGGCTTACGCGATTTCGGCCTCGGCTTCGCCTTTCTTGTCGCCATCCGTCTCCTCCCCCGTCGATAGTCGCACGGATTGTGTGTGAGCCTATACCTGCTGCCAAGCCGGCAATCTCACCCTGCGTGTTCGCCCTCCATCTACTATCCCAAAATCATCTGCACTATCTGCCTCAATTCGCCGCCCATGCCCGATAGTCGGCCGCCAGATACTCGACCGCGGCCGAGAGAAACCGCTGCCCGGCCTCCGCCGTCGCCAGCCCCGGATTGGAGCCGATGCGCCCGTCCGGAAAATTGCGGCGGTAGTCGTCGGCATCGGCGAAATCGCCGGTCGGCGCAATGGGCGGATCCAGCGTCATCGGCCGCACCGCCTGCGGATAGGCGTGCCAGGTGAGTGACACCTCCGATGGCGTCGCGTGGCTGCCCTCGGCGTTGCCGTAGAGCTCGCGGCTCAGCTGCTTCACCGCCGGCGCCTCCCACCAGTTGCGCAGCCGGCATTTGATGTCGGGCCGGTTGCCGCTGCCGGCCAGGCTGGCCTCGGCATAGACCTCGGAGAACGCCGCGTTCACCGTGGCGATGTTGCCGCCGTGGCCGTTGACGAAATAGAAGCGGCGGAAGCCGTGCCGCGCCAGCGAGACGATGTTGTCGCGCACCACCGCAATGAGGGTCGAGGGCCGCAGCGTCATCGAGCCGGCGAATCCCAGATGGTGCTGCGCCATGCCCACCGCGATGGTCGGCGCCACCAGCGCGCCCGCCGCCTCGCCGACGCCGCGCGCCACGACCTCGGCGCAGATGGCATCGGTGCCGATCAGCCCGTTCGGCCCGTGCTGCTCGGTCGAGCCAATGGGAATGATGATGCCGACGCTTTGCTTCAGGTAGGCCTCGACATCCGGCCAAGACTTGAGGTGCAGCAGCATGCGGGGGCTCCCTACCCATGTTGTGTCTGCCAGCATGATGCGAAGCCGGCACCCTCTCAACAAGTCGAATATGGTGGCGCCGGTGGCGGTGGGGAGTATTGCCGGGATGCCGTCCCCGCTTATGATGGCGAGAGCAGAAGGATGCTGTGATGACCGCGACGACCAGCCAGTACGAGACTGATCTCGGCAAGACCCCGGCCAACCACGTGCCGCTGTCGCCGCTCACGTTCATTGCCCGCGCCGCCGCGGTCTACCCGCAGCGGACCGCCGTGATCCACGGGCGGGCGCGCTTTACCTGGGCCGAGAGCTATACCCGCTGCCGTCGGTTGGCCTCGGCGCTCGTGCGGCGCGGCGTCGGGCCGGGCGATACGGTGGCCGTCATGGCGCCCAACATTCCCGCGCATTTCGAGGCGCATTTCGGCGTTCCCATGGCGGGCGCCGTGCTCAACGCGCTCAACATCCGTCTCGATGCCGAGACCATCGCCTTCATCCTGCAGCACGGCGAGGCCAAGGTGCTGCTGACCGACACCGAGTTCGCGCCGGTCGTCGGCAAGGCGTTGGAGCGGCTCGATCGCCGGCCGCTGATCGTCGACATCGCGGATTCCCAGGGCCCGGGCGGCGCGCGCCTGGGCGAAACGGACTATGAGGCGCTCCTCGACACCGGCGATCCGGACGTCCCGTGGTCGCCGCCGACGGACGAGTGGCAGGCGATCGCGCTCAACTACACCTCCGGCACGACGGGCAACCCCAAGGGAGTCGTCTATCACCACCGCGGCGCCTATCTCACCGCCCTCGGCAATGCCCTGGTCTGGAGCATGCCGCCGCACCCCGTCTATCTCTGGACCCTGCCGATGTTCCACTGCAACGGCTGGTGCTTCCCGTGGACGGTCACCGCCCTCAACGGCACGCATGTCTGCCTGCGCAAGGTCGAGGCGGGCGCGATCTTCGATGCCATCGCCGATCACGGCGTCACCCATCTGTGCGGCGCACCCATCGTCATGAACCTGCTGATCAATGCCGCCCCGACGACGAAGCGGGCGTTCGGCCGCACCGTCGAGCTGATGACCGCCGCCGCTCCGCCGCCCGCCCCCGTCATCGAGAAGATGGAGCGCATGGGCTTTCACATCACCCATGTCTACGGCCTCACCGAGGTCTACGGGCCTGCCGTGGTCTGCGACTGGCACGACGACTGGAACGGGCTGCCGCTCGAGGAGCAGGCGCAGCTCAAGTCCCGCCAGGGCGTGCGCTATCCGGTGCTCGACGGCCTGATGGTGGCGGATCCCAAGACGATGGCCCCGGTGCCGGCCGACGGCCGCACCATGGGCGAGGTGTTCTTCCGCGGCAATGTGGTGATGAAGGGCTACCTCAAGAACCCGCAGGCGACCGGCGAGGCGTTCAAAGACGGCTGGTTCCACTCCGGCGATCTCGGCGTGCTCCATCCCGACGGCTATGTCGAGCTCAAGGACCGCTCGAAGGACATCATCATCTCCGGCGGCGAGAACATCTCGACCATCGAGGTCGAGGGCGTCCTCTACCGTCACCCGGCCGTGCTGGAGGCCGCCGTGGTGGCGCGGGCCGACGCGACGTGGGGCGAGACCCCTTGCGCCTTCGTGACGCTGAAGGACGGCGCCGCCGCGACGGCCGACGAGCTGATCGCCTTCTGCCGCGCCAACATGGCGCATTTCAAGGCGCCGAAGACGATCGTCTTCGGCCCGCTGCCGAAGACCTCGACCGGCAAGGTGCAGAAATTCGTGCTGCGGCAACAGGCGAAGGAGCTGGAATAGGCCTCGCCGTCGCATGGATGATGAACATTCCTCGCGAATCCGATATGGTTAATCGTAAATTTACCATATCGAGCGACAGTAAGATCGACGGTACGACGATCGTTGGGGTATCCGCAAACTGCGGAGGTGGGGTGGCGGAATGAATCGAATCGGCCTGCTCGTGCTTGCCCTTCTCGGGCTGGGCGTTTCCGCTCTGTCGCTGGTCAATGCCAGCGGATCGGCGATGAAGGCGACGGCATCGCCGCCGCCCGCCGCGGTGCCGGAGGACGTCATCGCCCAATCCCTGGCCGCATCGATCCAGCTTTATGCGGAACGCGCGGGCGGGGTGCACCGCTGGGCCTCGGGCGTCGCCATTGCCCGTGGCGATGGGCGCGCCCTCATCCTGACGGCAGCACACCTGCTGGTACCGCAGACCGCACAGACCGTCTATGCCATTGCACCCGGCAGCGATGCCCGCGTCGAAGCGAGGCTGCTGGGCATCGACGAGAAGTCGGACGTGGCGATCCTCGAGGCGGCGCTCGCGAACGTCACGCCGGTCACGCTGCAATCGGGCGCGCGTCTCGGCGACAATGTCTGGGTCGTCTCGTTCCCGTGGGGCCGGCGGGGGACCGTGGTCAGCGGCGTCGTCAGCCAGATCGTCCCGCCGGCGGCCGACACGCGTCTGGCCGTCAGCGGGCCGGTCGGCCTCATCGATGCCGCCGTCAGCTACGGCACCAGCGGCGCCGGCGTCTTCGATGCCCGCACCGGTCAACTCGTCGGGCTCGTCCGCGGCTACAGGACGGCCAAGCTGGCGCTGCCCGGGACGCCGCAGCAGACCCTCGACATCCCCATCGCCGGCGAGACCACGGTCATTCCGACCTCCGCGATCCGCTGTCTCGTCGCCCATGCGAACATCGACGAACCCGTCAAGTCGCTCCTCATCGGTCCGGCCGGCACCAGCTGCAGCGACGCTTGAAGCGTCGCTGCGCCGGAATCAAAGAGGTGGACCCGCGCGGCCCGGCCCGCCCTCCGGTCATCGGGCCTACTGGGCGGGCACGACCTGCGTCGCGGTCTTCATGCCATCCGTCTCTTCGTAGGAAACGGTCACCTCGGTTCCGGGCTGCAGGGCCTCCAGCGCGACGCCTTCCGCCACGGTGAAGATGCTGCCGTCTTCGAGCTGGATCGTCCGCGCAGCCGGATCGACGGCCTGGATGGTGCCGTTGACGTCTTCAGCGAGCGCCAGTCCGGTCGAGCCCAGGAATGCTGCGGTGGACAATGCGAGTAGAGTCTTTTTCATCGATTCCTCCGTGATTGATTGGGACACGCCACTCTCGACATCGCTGCTTGTGCGACGCCGTGGACCGACAATCTGGCGACGTCGCAGCAGCGACGCGAGAAGCAAACTCCGGCCTTTTTTGTGGCAAATGTCGGCGTCGGCAGTGCGGGCTTTGCGATGCAACGATCGGGCCGCCGGCGGCATTGTCTCGTTGGCGGATTGCAGCGCGGAACGCCGTCGTGAGACCGGAGCAACCAATGGCGCGACTACCGCCGGATACGGCACGTCGCTTCATCCCGCCGCGCGCGGGGCTGGCCGGACTGCGCAAGGCGGCCGCAGGTTGCACGGCCTGCCCGCTCCACAAGCTCGGAACGCAGACCGTCTTCGGCGAAGGTCCGGAGGCGGCGCGCATCATCCTCGTCGGCGAGCAGCCCGGTGACGTCGAGGACGTAACCGGTCGCCCGTTCGTCGGGCCGGCGGGACAACTGCTCGACCGCGCGCTCGCCGAGGCCGGACTCGACCGCACGCGCGTGTATGTCACCAATGTCGTGAAGCACTTCAAATGGGTGCCGCGCGGCAAGCGGCGCATCCACAAGAAGCCGGGCGCGATGGAAATCGCCGCCTGCCGCCCCTGGCTCGACGCGGAAATTGCCGCCGTCGCGCCCGCCGCCATCGTCTGCCTCGGCGCCACGGCCGCGCAGGCGCTGCTCGGCAAGGATTTCCGCCTCGTGCAGCGACGCGGGACTTTCGTCCCCTCGCCGCTGGCCAGGTTCCTGCTGGCCACGGTGCATCCCTCGGCGCTGCTGCGGGCGCCGGATCCGGAAACCCGCAAGCGCGACTACGCCCGATTCGTCATGGATATTCGCGCCGTCGTCGATGCCGTTACCTGACCGTTGCGGCGCACGGTGATGCGTTCGACAGGATCGGCTGTTACCGAGCGCCCGCTGGAAGCGGGCGCTCGAAAATATACCTAACGATGCCGGCCGGACTCATCCTACACCTGCTCTCCGGCCTTGGAGCGTCGGGTTCGGCTCTTGCGCCCGAAGCCCGCGTTGTCTCTAA
Source organism: Dongiaceae bacterium (assembly GCA_050180895.1). Classification (GTDB taxonomy): domain Bacteria; phylum Pseudomonadota; class Alphaproteobacteria; order Dongiales; family Dongiaceae; genus JBGPEQ01. Next base: position 271,441 of record JBFXDS010000003.1, on the reverse strand, counting down.
CCGCCGCTATTGGCGGCTCAGCGTAGCGATTTGGTCTTTGATCCGAAGCTTTTGCCGTTTAAGTTCCGCGAGTACGAGGTCGTCGGGGTGAGGGCGGTGCTCTTCTTCTTCAATGAGATGCTCGAGTTCAGCATGTTTGGCCCTCAACGCGTCAACGTGCTCTGTCACGGCCATGCTCGACCCTCCGATCAGTAATCGAACCGTTGCACCATCACGATGCTAATCCCAGCCGCCGAGCCTTGTAAATTGGAGTCTTTTCCGCGCTCCTAGCGGCGCCGGCTGACATCGGTCATGTCCTTGAGAAACCGTATCATTGTCGGCATCAGCGGAGCCTCCGGCGCGATCTACGGCGTCCGCATGCTGCAAGTGCTCACAAAGCTTCCGGTCGAGACTCACCTGGTGATGTCGCGGGCGGCGGAGATGACGCTGGCCTACGAGACCGACCTCACGCCCAAGGACGTGCGCGCCCTCGCCGACATCGTCCACGGCTTCGGCGACGTCGGCGCGCCGATCGCCAGCGGCTCATTCCGCACCATGGGCATGGTGATCGCGCCCTGCTCGGTCCACAGCATGGCCGAGATCGCCACCGGCGTGACCTCGAATCTGCTCACGCGCGCCGCCGACGTCGTGCTGAAGGAGCGCCGCCGGCTTGTGCTCATGCTGCGGGAGACGCCGCTGCATACCGGCCATCTGCGCAACCTGACGGCGCTGTCGGAGATGGGCGCCGTCATCGCCCCGCCCGTGCCCGCATTCTATGCGCGGCCGGCCTCGGTCGAGGATATCGTCGACCACAGCGTCGGCCGCGTGCTCGACCTCTTCGGCCTCGAGACGGAACTGGTCAGGCGCTGGGGCGAGCTCCCGGACAAGGACGCCGCATCCCCCACCCGCCGCGCTACTCGGAAGCGAAGCTGACCGCCGCGGCGGACGCATCGGGACAACAGGCGCGCAGGAGCGTCCGCAAATCGGCCTGTTCGGCGTCGCCGACGGCAACCTTGCGCAGTTGCAGGTACGCCGCCAGGTTCCCCGCGACGCGGGCCGTCGCTCCGCTGCCGTCGTCCCGGCGGCGTTGCAGCAGCGCGGCCATCGCCTCTTGCGCGATGCGCTCGCCGTCGATCTCCAGTTCGTTCAGCCGCTTGCGATAGGCCTCGACGCGATCCGCCGGCAGGCCGCCGAAGCCGCCCTTGAGTCGCCGCCGCAACGCGCGCAGGGGCCGCACCACCTCGCCCTGCCAAGGCTCGGCCAGGGCTTCCACCGCCGTCAGCTCGGCGCGCGACAGCGCGATACCCTCGACGCCGGCCCAGCAGCAGTACAGCAGCATGTTGACGTCGAGGCCGAGACGATCCTGTAGCCCGATCAGGACAGGCGCCACGCCGGGCCGGCCGTAGAGCGCGAGGCTGAACGCCCAGAACGAGCGATCCGCCGCGCCGGACATAGCAGCGGCCTCAGTCGCCGAAGGCGATGCCGAGGCCGCGCGCGGTCGTCACCAACGTGCCGCCCGGATCGACCGACTGGAAATGCGCGATCGCCTCGGCGATCGGCACGTCGACGACGCGCCGGTTCTGCCAAGCGACCATTCGGTCGAAGCGGCCCGCGGCGATCAGCTCGACCGCCTGCACGCCGAAGGCCGAGGCAATGACGCGGTCGCCGGGCTCCGGCGTGCCGCCGCGCTGTACATGGCCGAGCACGGTGACGCGCGTCTCGGCACCGGTCAGCTCGGCGATGCGCTCGCTGATATAGTGGCCGATGCCGCCATAGGTCGCCTGCCCACCCGTATGCTGGGTCATCAGCGGCTGGCCATCCTCCGTCTCGACCGCTTCGGCGACGACGACGAGGGCGAAGTTACGGCCATCCTTCTTCAGCGCCTCGATCTTGGCGGCGATGCGCGCCAACTTGTAGGGGATCTCGGGAATCAGGATCACGTCGGCGCCGCCGGCAATGCCGGCATGCAGCGCGATGTGGCCGGCGTCGCGGCCCATCACCTCCAGCACCATGACTCGGCTGTGGCTGGCGGCGGTAGGCGTCAGATGGTCGAGCGCCGAGGTCGCCGCCTGCACCGCCGTCTCGAAACCGATCGACTGCTCGGTGAGTCCGAGATCGTTGTCTATGGTCTTGGGAATCCCAACGAGCTTGATGCCGCCGCGGGCGGCCAGCTCGCGCAGGATCTTCAGGCTGCCGTCGCCGCCGATGCCGATCAGCGCATCGAGCCGCAACTGGCGGTAGCCGTCGATCACCTCCTCGGAGCGGTCGGCAAGCCGGCCGTCCGCCATCGGGAAGGCGAAGGGGTCGCCCTTGTTGGTGGTGCCGAGGATGGTGCCGCCCAGCCGCAGCATGTCGCTGCCGGTGGCGCGCTGGTCCAACTCCACGGCCTCGACCGGCCGCGCCAGCAGTCCGGCGGTGCCGTTGCGGATGCCGACCACGGTCCAGCCGAAGCCGGTTGCATGGCTGACCACCGCCCGTATCACTGGATTGAGCCCGGCGCAGTCGCCGCCGCTCGTCAGGATGCCGATGCGTCGAATGCTGGCCACGGCCCGTCCCTTGCCATTGCGCTACTGCGCCGCAGTCTTAGCAGCCGCGCGGCCAGCGACAAGCCCGAATCAGTGACGCGCTGGCCGGTTGAGAGTAGAATTTAGTTATGAACTCCCCCACCGATTCGGGCGTGACGCCGAGCTTGGCTGATCTTCGCCGCAGGCTCGAAGAACTGCGGCAGGAGCATCGCGATCTCGACGATGCCATCGCCAGCCTGCAGCAGACGGCGCCCTTCAACCAACTCCAGCTCCAGCGCCTGAAGAAGCGCAAGCTGATGCTGAAGGACCAGATGGCGCAGATCGAGAGCAAGCTGCTGCCGGACATCATCGCCTGAGAGGGAGCGGCCTGAGGAATCGGGTGCTCAAAAAAGGGCGAAAATCTGCGGGATTCTCATTTTATAACAGCACGATCAAAACAGCAAAACAGCGCCAACCCACTGGATGTCATCCCGTGAAAGCGTCCCATGAACACGGATGTGCGCGATAAGGCTCGATGACGGCGGTGCGCCCGAAGGCGCTCACTATGGCTCGGTCGGGCCCGCGCCGTCACGGTCGCCGTCATAGCGGCGCGCGACATCGAACAGGGGCAACCAGTCCTCGCGCCGCCGGACCCAGAGTTCGTAAGCGGGCTTCAACTGGCTTGTCGCATCGAAGATGCCGAGGGGAACTTCGATTTCGCCGCCCGAACGGCCGAAGAGCGACGATCCGCACACTGGGCAGAAATGGCGCCCGCGATAGTCGGCCGTCCTGCCGGTGACGCTCACGGCCGCCGCGGGAAACACCGCATAGCTGTGGAACACGGCGCCGTGGTGCTTGCGGCAGTCGAGGCAATGGCAGATGCCCACCCGGTACGGCTCGCCGGATGCCTCCAGCCGAACCGCTCCACACAGGCATCCGCCGCGCCGTACCTCGTTCACTGGGCGCTCCGATCCATCATCCATGTCGGGCAACCCGGGTCTGCTGGCTCGGTTCCGATCGCCCGCCCTGTCGCTCGGCGTGGGCGCTGCGAAGCGCGATGCTTGCCGGATCCCCGACGAGGTGTGGGTGGATTTGTGGGAAACCCCGGGATCGACGCTGTCTCGCATCCAGCCGTGCATTGCGAATACCCCTAGGCTGCGCGAACCCACAACCGGAATGATCTGAAGAATCTTGTCATCGGTCTTCATTTCACGGCGCCAAGGCAAATCAGTTACAGGCGGAAAATCATCACTCGTATTGCACCACCGATGCAACTGCGGACAGCTTGACAGCGACCGTTTTTCTGTGATAAATGAATATTCATTCAGTGATATAAACCTTTTAGAAACAGGTCATTAGATGGCAGTCGCCACCCTTTTCGTCCGGCGCCAGGGGACCGCATCGGGCCAGACCCGCGCGGCAATCCTCGATGCCGCCATCCGGGTCGTCGCCCGCCACAGCCTGTCGGGAACGACCATCGAGCGGGTGGCCGAGGCCGCCGGCGTATCGCCGGGAACGGTCATCCTGCACTTCAAGCGCAAGGAGTCCCTGCTTCTCGAAGCGCTGGAGCATCTGGCGCAGGAGTTCGATCAGGCCCGCCGCCGCGCCATCGCCAGCGCCGCCGGCGATCCCGTGCGTGCGCTCGAGCAGCTCATCGAGGTTGCCTTCGATCCGGAGGTCAGCGATTCCGCCAAGGTCGCCGTGTGGTACGCCTTCTGGGGCGAGGCCGCCGCGCGGCGGGCCTATCTGGAGCGCGTCGACGCGATCGACCTCAACTACCATGCGGACCTCGTGCGCATCTGCGAGGAGCTCGTCGGCAGCGGCTATGACCACGTGAATGCGGAGGCCGCAGCCATCGGCCTCATCGGCGCCATCGAATATCTGTGGCAGGACATCCTCGTCGCCGGCGACGGCTTCGATCGCGCCGCTGCCCGCAAGACCGTCCGCGCCTACCTCGCCAGCGTCTTCCCGCCCCACTTCGCGGCGGGAGCCTAGTCGATATGGAGGAAACCGCCATGAACCAGCCATGCACGATCCTGCCGCGGGCGAGCAACGCCACGCTGGTGCGCGGTCTCCCGGCCTGGACCTACTTCAACGCCGAACTCACGGAGTTGGAGTATGAGCGGCTGATCCGGCCGTCCTGGCAGTTCGTCTGCCACGTCAACCAGCTGCGCAAGCCCGGCGACTTCGCGACGCTCGACATGCTGCGCGATTCCATCGTCGCGATCCGCGGCAGGGACGGCGTCGTCCGCGCCTTCGCCAACGCCTGCCGGCACCGCGGCTCGAAGCTGCTCGATGGCGCCGGCAGCTGCCGCGGCCGCATCACCTGCCCCTATCACGGCTGGTCCTATGGGTTCGACGGCCGCCTCGCCGCCGTGCCCTCGGAGAAGACGTTCCGCGGCATCGACAAGTCGGAACTCGGGCTGAAGCCGGTCGAGGTCGAGGTTCTCCTCGGCCTCGTGTTCGTGCGCGTCACCGGTCCCGGAGCGAGCCTGGCGGAGATGTGGGGCGATTTCGTCGAGGTGGCGCGGCCCTACCGGCTGGAGGAGATGGAGCCGGTCGATGCGCCCTGGATCGGCACCTGGCAATGCAACTGGAAGGTCGCCGTCGACAATAACCTCGAGAACTACCACGTCCCGGTCGGCCACCCCGGCTATCACCGGATGCTCGACAACGACCTCTTGGGCGTGATCAACGAGCATGGCGTCGCCTACAGCAAGAGCGTCCTGCGCGACAAGCCCTCCACCCACTGGACGGAGCGGATGTACCAGAAGCTGGCGCCCGACGTGCTGACCGACCTGCCGGAGGATGTCCGGCGCACCTGGCTGTTCTTCTCCATGGTCCCGAACATCGGCATCGACATCTATCCCGACAGCATGGACGTGTTCCAGATCCTGCCCGCCGGCGCCGAGACCTGCACAATGCGCTATCCGGTGTTCCGGCGGCCGGATGCGCGGCGCGAGATGAAGGTGCTGCGCTATCTCAACGCGCGCATCAACACGCAGGTCGGCCTCGAGGACCAGGTGCTGAGCGAGCGCGTGCAGATGGGCCTGCGCAATCACGGGTATGAGCCGGGCCCGCTCTCCGACTACGAGCACGCGATCAAGGATTTCCACGACCGCATCCGCGCCGTCCTGCCGGTAACGACCTTGCCGGAGGCGCCGCCGGAGGGTGCTTTGCGGCGGACCAACGCGGCAATGCTGGGGAACTGAAAGAGCATGGCAGTCGAGGAACGCCACGTCGACATCGTCGTCCTGGATGACAGGTAAGAATTCATCGGACGGTCACACCTGGGTCACATCGACGGCTTTGGATACCGCAGGCCGAGGCGACGGAGGGGGACAATGCGGCGTCTGCAACTTGTCTTGGCGGCACTGGCCCTGTTTTTGACGCCGGCGGCAGCGGCGCAGACCGGGGATGCCGTGGAATTGCGCGTCATGATCTTCAACATCTGGCTCGGCGGCGACCAGGTGAATCTCGGCCGCACGCTCGACGCCATCCGCGCGGCGGATCCCGACATCCTCCTGCTGCAGGAGCCGGAAGGCCAGACGCGGACGTTCGCCGAGGCGCTCGGCTGGCCCTACGCCATGGAGAGCCGCCACATCGTCTCGAAATATCCGCTGTTCGCGCCTCCGGCGACCGATGCCGACTATGCGCTGGCCGAGATCCGGCCCGGCCGCTTCGTGGCCGTCGCCAACATCCATCTGACTGCCGATCCCTACGGCCCCTACGCCGTGCGCGACGGCAAGACGGCGGCCGAGGTGCTGGCGATCGAGGCGGAGACGCGGCTGCCGGAGATCGAGCTCTACATCACCCAGCTGTCGCCGCTCGCCGCGGCCGGTATCCCGGTCGTCATCGGTGGCGACTTCAACGCGCCCTCGCATCTCGATTGGACCGCGGCGACGGCCGCCGCGCGGCCGCAGGTGCGCTATCCGCTGGAATGGCCGGTGAGCAAGGCACTGGCCGAGGCCGGCTTCCGCGACGCCTACCGCGAGACGCACCCCGATTCCGTCGCCAACCCCGGGATCACCTGGACCGCCGGTTACCCGGTGCCGCATCTGCTGCCCGACGAGGCCGTCGACCGCATCGACCGGATCTACGCGCTCGGCGAGTCCACCACCGTCGCCAGCCAACTGGTCGGCGAAACCGGCGGGGCGGACATCGACATCGGCATCTCGCCCTGGCCGTCGGATCACCACGCGCTCGTCGCCACCTTCCAGGCGGCGCCGGGACCGGCGCCCGCCATGGTCTCGCTCGACCGGCGCGCCGTCGCGCGCGGCGATCCGCTCGCCGTGCGGTTCCATGCCGCGAGCGACGACGGCCGCATCGAGGATGGCCGCGTGATCGTCGTCGCGGACGGCCAGCCGCCGGCGGCGCCGCTGCTGACGATGCCGACGAACAACGGCACCGACCGCAATTCCGTCGTCTATTTCGGCACGGCCCAGCTGCCGGTCGGCGCCTACGACGCCGTGCTCGTCGCCGCCGGCGGCGCGGAGTTGGCGCGAGCCTCGTTCTGGATTCAGGAGCCCGGCGTGCGCCCGGAGGTCGGCGTCGACAGGCCCGACTATGCGGACACCGAGGCCGTGGTCGTGACCTGGAAGAACGCGCCCGGCCACCGCCGCGACTGGCTTGGCATCTACCACGCCGGCGATCCCGACCAGATGAACTATCTGGCGTTCCTCTATACCGGCGCCGCCGTCGAAGGCACGGCGACGTTCGACGACGCGGCGATCGGCGGGCCGCTCGAGGCGGGCGATTACGAGATCCGCCTCATGCGCGACGATGCCTACATGACCCTGGCGGTCAGCCCGCCCTTCAGCGTCTCGACGGCGCCGTAAGGGGTCGTCACCGCCGACGCGCCTTTCCTTTTTGGTGAATGGTGGCGCAGCGCACGTCTCGCCTGCTTCGTCGCAAGCGCCCCCACATCGAGGAACGAGAGTCAGACCGCGCGCCGATGCTGCGCTTTCGCCGGGAAGGTCGGGTCGAGCGCCTTGCGCGCGCTCTCGACCCCGGCGACCGGCAGTTTGTCCGCGTCCAGCAATCCGATCTGCACCAGCACCGACGCCTGGTCCCAGTAGATGTGCTCATGCGCCACTTTGCCGTCGCGAAAATGAACGATCGCCACGAGCGGCACTTCCACCCGCCGACCCGTGGGCGCGATCCCCGGCAGCATCCAGTCCATCTCCACGGTATGGGTGAAGGCGAAGACCATCTCATCGACCAACTGGTCGAGCCCGATCGTCCGTGACACCGGGATCAACTCCACATCGGGCGGCATGCGCGGAATGAAACTCCGCGCATAGAAGTCCCGCAGCGCCGGCTTGCCGACGCCGCCGGTCAGCACCGGGATATGATTGACGTAGGCGTCTTCGACCATGGTCGCGACAGTCTCTTCCACGTCGCGGGTCGCGAACTCATGTCGCGTATGCTCCTCCCAAAGGTGAGCCAAGGTTTCCGGAGCATACGGCGTCGGGTTCTGCGGCGGCTCTATGTCCGTCATCGATAGACCTCCCTGCCTTGTGCTGGCCAGCGTCCCAGCTTGCCCCTCGGGGCACCTCGCCGCAACTCGCACGGTTTGACACGCGGCCACTCGCTTGCGCGCCTCCCTTCCCTCTTTATAATCGCGCCCTCTTTCGCCGGCCGGCCGGCACAGGGGAGCACGCGCATGGCCAAGCGGTCGCCGCTCGTCGGCATCATCATGGGAAGCCAGTCGGATTGGGCGACGCTGCGCCACGCCGCCGAGACGCTCGACGCGCTCGGCGTGGCCCACGAATCCCGCATCGTCTCCGCGCACCGCACGCCCAAGCGCATGTACGCCTATGCCGAGGCGGCGCGGGGCCGCGGACTCAAGGCGATCATCGCCGGCGCCGGCGGCGCCGCCCATCTGCCGGGCATGGTCGCGTCGCTGACGCCGCTGCCGGTGTTCGGCGTGCCCGTGGAGAGCAAGGCGCTGAAAGGCCTCGACAGCCTGCTGTCGATCGTGCAGATGCCCGCCGGCGTGCCCGTCGGCACCCTCGCCATCGGCGAGGCCGGCGCCGTCAACGCGGCGCTGCTGGCTGCCTCCGTGCTGGCGCTCGGCGACGTGAAGATCGCCAAGGCCCTCGACGCCTGGCGCGCCCAGCGCACCGCCGCCGTGGCCGAGAAGCCGAAGGACTGAGTCGGTTCACCGCAGAGACGCGGAGGGAACGGGCCGAATGAGACCGAGAGGCGAGCGACAAGTCTTTCAAGTGAATTGAACCGCAGATGAACGCAGATCAACGCAGATGTTCCTTTGGCGCCGAAGGCGCAAGAGTCCTTAGCTGCGTCTATCTGCTTTCATCTGCGGTTTCGATTCTCTCTGCGCCTCTGCGTCTCTGCGGTTCAATCCTTATCGGTGCCGGAGTCGGCGTCCTGGTGGCTGGCCATGTCGGCTGACAAGGGACAAGCTTTCTCCCCCGGCGCCACCATCGGCATCCTCGGCGGCGGGCAGCTCGGACGCATGACGGCGCTGGCCGCGGCACGTCTTGGATTCCGAACGCACGTCTTCTGCCCCGATCACGACTCGCCCGCGGCGCAGGTGACCGCGGTTTCCACCGTCGCGGCCTACGACGACGAGGAGGCGCTCGCCGCCTTCGCCGATGACGTCGATGTCGTCACCTTCGAGTTCGAAAACATCCCGGATACGACGGCGGAGCTGCTGGCCGCGCGCAAGCCGACCCGGCCTGCGCCGCGCATCCTCCATATCTGCCAGCAGCGGCTGCGCGAGAAGGATTTCCTGTCCGCGACCGGCGTGCCGGTCACGCGCTACCGCGCCGTATCGGGACCGGATGATCTGGCGGCGGCGGCGCGCGCCATCGGCCTGCCCTGCATCCTCAAGAGCGCGCAGTTCGGTTATGACGGCAAGGGCCAGGTCCGCATCGCCCGCGAATCGGATATTCCCACCGCGTGGCCACGCATGGGCGCGGATCTCGGCATCCTCGAGGCCGAGGTCGATTTTGCGCTCGAGGCGTCGGTCATCGTCGCCCGTGGCGTCGACGGCGAGGTCGCGCTCTACCCACCCGTAGAGAACCGGCACAGGCATCACATCCTGGACGAGACCATCGCGCCCGCCCGCCTTGCGCCCGGCACCGTTCGGCGCGCGGAGGCGACCGCGCGCGGCATCGCCGAGTCGCTTAGCCTCGTCGGCCTCGTCGGCGTCGAGATGTTCGTGACGAAGGAAGGGGACATCCTGGTCAACGAGCTGGCCCCGCGGCCGCACAACTCCGGCCACTGGACCATCGACGCCTGCGTCACCAGCCAGTTCGAGCAGTTCGTGCGCGCCGTCTGCGGCCTGCCGCTCGGCTCCACCGCCCATCATTCGGACGCCGTGATGAAGAACCTGATCGGGGACGAGGCGAGTCGGTGGCGGGACATCCTTTCCGATCCCGACGCCAAGCTCCACCTCTACGGCAAGGCGGAAGCCCGCCCCGGCCGCAAGATGGGCCATATCACGCGATTGAAGCGGCGAATGTAGGGGCGACCCCATATGGTCGCCCTTGTATCGTGCGATAGCGTCAGAGCGACGCTGCTACCGCCCCGTCGGCCGCCGGAAGAGGCGGAACGGATCGGGCAACTGTGCGACGAATCGGTCCGCCCGGGCGCGCAGATCATAGATCCGCATCACGTCAGCAATGCGTCGGTCGAGGAACGCCCAGCTGTCGGCGAAGCCCTCCGACTTGTCGTTGAGCCAGTAGAGGACCGTGCTGGTATACACGCCGGCCAGCAACCCGCGCCGCGTGTAGAAGCTGAAATCGGTGGAGCGGTCGCCGACCGCGTACCAGATCGCGTCGACGGTGCGGTAGAGGCACTTGACGGCAAGCGGCCCATGGATCGGCAGCGCCAGGAACGACAAGGCCTGGCGGATGGCCTCGCGATGCGCGGCATTGGCCTCCAGCCGCAGGCGGATGGCGAGCGCCACCTTGTCGCGGATTTTCATCGCCGCGAGATCCGGCCGCGCCTCCAGCGCCCGGACCATCTCGATATCGGCGGTGCGATGATAGAAGTCGAGCAGCTCGGCCATGCCGCCGGGAAAGGCATTGTCGGCCAGCGCCGTCTCGATGCCGCAGTCGCGCGCCCCGGCCAGCAGCGCCGTCCGCGTCCAGCCGTCGAACGGCACATGCGGCAATGTCGCCTTGAGCAGGGCCTCGCGCTGGGCGTCGCGATCCACCGCTCAGCCCTCCGCCAGCGCCGCCGCCTCGTCGCGGCCGATGCCGGGCGCGCCCTTGGGCGCGCCGTGCCGCAGCTCCTCGCTGAACACGAGCATGGTCATGTCGGTCATGCGCTGCGGGTAGAGAATTCCGTCGAGGTGATCGCATTCATGCTGAACGACGCGGGCATGGAAGCCCTGCGCCTCGCGCTCGATCTTCTCGCCCTGGAGGCCGTAGCCGCGGTATCGGATGTGGGTCCAGCGCGGCACGGCGCCGGTGAGGCCGGGCACCGACAGGCAGGCCTCCCAGCCCAGCTCATGCTCCTCGCTCAGCGGCTCGATCACGGGATTGACGAGGATGGTCAGGGGAACGCCCTCGGGCGCTTCGGGCGCGCTGCTGTCGCGCGCCGCCCGCTCCGCCGGCACCTCGAAGATGACGACACGCTTGGAGACATGCACCTGCGGCGCCGCGAGGCCGATGCCGCCGATGTCCTCCAGGGTCTGCAGCATGTCGCGGACGAGGCGGCGGATCTCCGGCGCCGTCGGGTCCGCCACCGGGTCGGCGACGCGGCGCAGGACGGGGTGGCCCATGCGGGCGATCTTCAGGATGGCCATGGCCCCAATATGGGCAATCCCCTGGGGCTTCGCCACGAAATTCCAATAAACCGCCCGGAAACCAGGGGTTTACGACCCTTCACAATTTCCGAACCATGTGCTAGTAGTTCGCCCCATTCCGAAGGGCGTGCCGTGTGCGCCGGGCGTAGGGCCCGGACCGCGGCGCTCGTCTGTGCAAGATGTCCAGGAAAGGAGACTGAAAGGCCCGTGCAAGTTCTCGTCCGCGACAACAATGTCGATCAGGCGCTGCGCGTTCTGAAGAAGAAGATGCAGCGCGAAGGTGTCTTCCGCGAAATGAAGCTGCGCCGCAACTACGAGAAGCCGTCGGAGCGGCGGGCGCGCGAGAAGGCGGAGGCCGTGCGGCGCTATCGCAAGCTGATGCGCAAGCGCATGGACCGGGAGGGCTATTAGCCCTCGGCGCTCGAGGCGGCCGCGACGCCTCACCAGACGTTACCATCTCGTATTTGTCAGGCGCGTTGCTTACACCAGCAGCGCGCCTTCATGTTGCAGGAGCCAGCGCTTGCGGTCGAGGCCGCCGCCATAGCCGGTGAGCGAGCCGTCCTTGCCGATCACGCGGTGGCAGGGCACCACGATCGAGATCGGGTTGCGGCCGTTGATCATGCCGACGGCGCGTACTGCATTCGGGCGACCGACCGCGGCGGCCAGTTCGCTGTAGCTCTTGGTCGCGCCAGCGGGAATCTCCCGCAGCGCCGCCCATACCTTCCGCTGAAACGCCGTGCCGCCGCCGTCGACGGGGATGTCGTCGAGCGCCGTGAGCTCACCGCGGAAATAGGCGCGGACGCGATCGCTGAAGCCGAAGGGATTGCGCGCGGGTTTCAGCGTGCAGTCGCCGAAGCGCGATTTGAGATCGGCGTCGAAGCGTTCATGCACCTGTGCGAATTCGAGCGCGATCAGCTTGCCGTCGGCAGCCGCGAGCAGCACGTCGCCGATCGGCGATTCGATCTTGTCGGTGAGCAATTCCATGATGCCCTCACCGGGGTTACTGTTGCTGATACGAATAAACCACGGCCGTCATGCCGGCGAAAGCCGGCACCCCATACTCACGGGCCGTGTTCATGGATTCCGGCTTTCGCCGGAACGACAATTCAATTGGCCGCTCAGTGCCCGAAAGCCTTGACGATGTCCTCGGTGACTTTCTTCGCGTCACCGAACAGCATCATCGTGTTGTCGCGGAAGAACAGCTCGTTGTCGACGCCGGCATAGCCCGAGGCCATCGAGCGCTTGACGAACAGCACGGTCTTGGCGTTCTCGACGTCGAGGATGGGCATACCGTAGATCGGGCTCTTCGGATCGGTCTTCGCCGCAGGGTTGGTGACGTCGTTGGCGCCGATGACGAAGGCGACATCCGTCGAGGCGAATTCGCGGTTGATGTCCTCGAGCTCGAACACCTCGTCATAGGGCACGTTGGCCTCGGCCAGCAGCACGTTCATGTGGCCGGGCATGCGACCGGCGACGGGATGGATGGCGTAGCTCACCTTGACGCCCTCCTTCTTCAGCACGTCCGCCATCTCGCGCAGCGCGTGCTGCGCCTGCGCCACGGCCATGCCGTAGCCGGGCACGATGATGACCGAGCTGGCGTTCTTCACCAGGAACGCCGCGTCGTCGGCGCTGCCGGACTTGACCGGCCTGTCGGTCGTGCCCTTGGCCGCGCCCGCCGCGCTCGTGTCGGTGCCGAAGCCGCCGGCGATCACGTTGATGATCGAGCGGTTCATGCCCTTGCACATGATGTAGCTGAGGATCGCGCCGGAGGAGCCGACCAGCGCGCCGGTCACGATCAGCAGGCTGTTCGACAGGGTGAAGCCGATGCCGGCCGCCGCCCAGCCCGAATAGGAGTTCAGCATGGAGACGACCACCGGCATGTCGGCGCCGCCGATCGGGATGATCAGCAGGAAGCCCAGCAGCAGCGAGACGCCGACCAGCAGCCAGAACGCGGTCTGGCTCTCGTCGACGACCAGCCAGGCGATCAGCACGGCGATGGCGATGCCGAGCAGGCCGTTCAGCTGGTGCTGCAGCGGGAAGGTGATGGGCGCCCCGCTCATCAGCGCCTGCAGCTTGGCGAAGGCGATGATCGAGCCGGTGAAGGTGATGCCGCCCACGGCGATGCCGATGCCCATCTCGATCAGGCTGGAGCTGTGGATGTCGTCGGCGGTGCCGATATGGTAGTTCTCCGGCGCGTAGAACGCCGCGGCGGCGACCAGCACGGCGGCGAGGCCGACCAGGCTGTGGAAGGCGGCGACGAGCTGCGGCAGCGCCGTCATCTGGATGCGCTGGGCGATGAAGGTGCCGATGGCGCCGCCGACGACGATGCCGGCGATGATGGTCCCGTAGCTGAGCGCGCTCGGCCGCACCGACAGGATCAGCGTGGTGGCGATGGCGATCACCATGCCGGCCATGCCGAACAGATTGCCGGCGCGCGAGGTCTGCGGCGAGGACAGGCCCTTCAGGGCCATGATGAAGCAGACGGAGGCGGCGAGGTAGAGAAGGGCGGCGAGGTCGTAACTCACGGCAATGCGCTCCTAGACTCGCCTATTTCTGCTTCTTTTTGAACATCGAGAGCATGCGGTGGGTGACCAGGAAGCCGCCGAAGATGTTGACCGACGCCAGCACGATGGCGACGAAGCCCATGATCTCCGAGAAGTTCAGCTCGCCGGTGCCGGCGGCGATCAGCGCGCCGACGATGATGACGCTGGAGATCGCGTTGGTGACCGCCATCAGCGGCGAGTGCAGCGCCGGCGTCACCCGCCAGACGACGTGGTAGCCGACGAAGCAGGCCAGCACGAACACCGTGAACAGCGCCACGAAGGGCTGATGCTCGGCGACGGCCGGCGCCTGGTTGGCGAGCGCCACGGCCTGCTCGGCCAGGTTGCGGGCGCGGTCGGCGAGATCGACGGCCTGTTCGGCCAGGGTCGCGGAATCCATGTTGCAGCCTCCCTCAGCCGGCCAATGACGGATGCACGACCTGGCCGCCGCGCGTCAGCGCCGTCGCCTTGATGATCTCGTCGTCCCAGTCGATCTTCAGCGCCTTCGTCTCCTTGTCGACGAGCGGCGTCAGGAAGGCCAGCAGGTTGCGGGCATAGAGCGCGCTCGAATCGACGGCGATGCGGCTGGGAATATTGAGCAGCCCGACCAGGCTGACGCCGTGCTTGACCGCGATCCGGCCCGGCTCCGACAGCGGGCAGTTGCCGCCCTGCTCCACCGCCAGGTCGACGATGACCGAGCCCGGCTTCATGCTCTTCACCATCTCCTCGCTGACCAGCACCGGCGCCGGCCGCCCCGGGATCAGCGCCGTGGTGATGACGATGTCCTGCTTCTTGATGGTCTCGGCGATGAGCGCCGCCTGCTTCGCCTTGTAGCCGTCGCTCATCTCCTTGGCGTAGCCGCCGGCGGTTTCCGCCTGCTTGAATTCCTCGTTCTCGACCGCGACGAAGGTCGCGCCCAGGCTCTGCACCTGCTCCTTGGCCGCCGGCCGGACATCGGTCGCCGACACCACGGCGCCGAGCCGCCGCGCCGTCGCGATCGCCTGCAAGCCCGCCACGCCGGCGCCCATCACCAGCACGCGCGCCGCCGGCACCGTGCCCGCGGCCGTCATCATCATGGGAAAGGCGCGCCCGAACGCTGCCGCTGCCTCGATCACCGCGCGGTAGCCGGCGAGGTTGGCCTGCGACGACAGCACGTCCATGGTCTGCGCCCGCGTGATGCGCGGCAGGAATTCCATGGCGAAGGCGTCGACGCCCTGCGCCGCATAGGCGGCAACCAGGTCCTTCGAGGCATAGGGCGCGAGGATGCCGATCAATGCCGCGCCGCGTTTCATCAGGGCGACTTCGTCGGGCCCGCCCTCGGCGGCGGTCAGCGGCCGCTGCACCTTCAGCACCAGGTCGGCGTCGCGCAGCGCCTCCGCCTCGTCGACGGCGATGCGGGCGCCCGCGGCGGCATAGGCGCCGTCGGGGATCGCCGAGCCCAGGCCGGCGCCCGTCTCGATCATGATCTCGGCGCCCAGCGCCGCCAGCTTCTTCACGGTGTCGGGCGACACCGCCACGCGCGCCTCGTTCTCCCGGCGCTCCCTGGGTATGCCGATCTTCATCCTGGAGTGGTCCCGCTAGGCCCCTGACTGGCGGGCGCCACAATGCCGGACAGGTCCGGAAAGCTCAAGGCGGCATTTGCGTTAGGTGTGCTCTCTCCTGTCCGCTATGCTTGCCTGCGCATGAGCCTGCGATGACCCGCCCGATGCGCCGTCCGCTCGACCTGGAAGATTTCGCGCACGTCAAAGACGAGCGCCTGCGGCGCCTGCTCGCCCACTGGCTCGAGCGGCGCGGCGATGATCTGGCCCCGCCGCGCATGGCGATCGATCCGACGGCGATCGGCCCGATACTCGCCAACGTCTGGATGTGCGATTTCCTCCCGGCGGAACGCCGCTTTCGCATGCGCCTGGCGGGGGAGGAGATCCATCGCTTCTACGGCCGCAACATCACTCAATGCTTTTTCGAAGACATCATTGCGTCGGGCCTGCTCGATGACGTCATGCGGCGCTATCTGCGCATCGTCGAGGAGCCTGCGGCAATGCACTGCAGTGGACACATCTACCTAGCATCCGAGCGCTCGCAGGTCGGCGAACGAATCGTCCTGCCGCTCATGGACGACGGCGGCGCCATAACCCATGTGATCGGCGCCTCGATCTTCCGCGCGGACCGGTTTGTCAACGATGGCCCGATCATGCGCGAATCGATGGTCGAGACCTTCACGCCCATGAGCCTCTCGCCGGCGGAGGCCGCGGCCGACCGCTAGCCTGAGGTCTGTCGCGCCAGCCGCTTCAGTTCCTGCGCCAGCAGCTGGAATTCCTCCGCCCGCGCCGTGCCTTTGCGCCAGACCAGGGCGATGTCGCGGGCGGGCTGCTCGACGTCGAGCGGCCGCGTGACGATGTCCGTGCCCTTGAGGATGCCGGCGTCGAGGGCCAGCTGCGGGAGCAGCGTCACGCCGAGGCCGTTGTCCACCATCTGCACCAGGGTGTGCAGGCTGGTCGCCTCGAACGCATCGGCATGCTGCTTGTCGCCGATCCGGCAGGCGGAGAGAGCATGGCCGCGCAGGCAATGGCCCTCCTGGAGCAGGAGCAGCGTCTCCGACTCGGCCTCGGCCGGCGTCACCTTCTTGGCCCGTGCCAGCCGATGGTCGTGCCGCAGCCCCAGGCTGAAGCGGTCCTTGAATAGGAGGGCGGTCTCGGCGTTGCCGCAGTCGTAGGGCAGCGCCAGCACGAGGACGTCGAGCCGGCCGTCATGCAGTTGCGCCAGCAGCGCATCGGTCTGGTCCTCGCGCAGATAGAGCCGGAGCTGCGGCCAGGCCTCGCGCAGCGCGGGCAGGATGCGGGGCAGCAGGAACGGCCCGATCGTGGGGATCACGCCGAGACGCACAGTGCCGGTGAGCGGCGCGCGCTCGCCCTCGGCCGCCAGCACCAACTCCTGCGCCTGGTCGAGCAGGCCGCGGGCGCGCTCCACCGTCGCCTCGCCGAGCGGCGTGAAGGCGACGCGCCGGTTGGTACGGTCGACCAGCGGCGCCTGCAGGATGCCCTCCAGTTCCTTGATGCTGGCCGAGAGGGTGGACTGGGTGACGAAGCAGGCCTTGGCCGCCTTGCCGAAATGGCGGTGGTCGGCCAGGGCCACGAGGTGGCGGAGCTGCTTCAGGGTGGGCAGAGTTTCCATCGATTTCATCAATCAGTTTGAACGAAATAATCAATTTGAACGATTATAAAATGGGGACTATCTCCTTTTACGTCAAGCAACCCTAAAGGCAGCCCCCCAACCCCAACTCTCTCGAGGGAGTATTTGAGAATGCTAATCATTGGCGACAAATTTCCGGCCTTCGACCTCAAGGCCGTGGTCTCGACCGATCCGAAGAAGGCCTTCACCCAGATCACCGACAAGTCCGACGAGGGCAAGTGGAAGATCGTCTTCTTCTGGCCCAAGGACTTCACCTTCGTCTGTCCGACGGAGATCGCCGCGTTCGGCAAGCTGAACGGCGATTTCAACGATCGCGACGCGGTGGTCTACGGCGTCTCCACCGACAGCGAGTTCGTGCATCTCGCCTGGCGGCAGAACCATGAAGACCTGAAGGACCTGCCGTTCGCGATGCTGGCGGACATCAAGCGCGAGCTGTCGACGGCGCTCGGCGTCCTCGACAAGCAGGAAGGCGTCGCCCTGCGCGCCACCTTCATCGTCGATCCCGAGGGCATCATCCGCTTCGTTTCGGTGAACGACCTCAGCGTCGGCCGCAACCCGCAGGAGGTCCTGCGCGTCCTCGACGCCCTGCAGACCGACGAGCTCTGTCCCTGCAACTGGCAGAAGGGCGAGCCGGTCCTGAAGGCCGCGTAACGCACGCCGCTCTCACCAACCCCTCTCCCGCGAAGGCGGGAGAGGGATGTGAGGCGGTGCAGGAACCCCTCGGAGGAGAACTCCCGATGTCCATCGAATCCCTCAAGTCCCAACTGCCCGAATACGCCAAGGACCTGAAGCTGAACCTGTCGAGCCTGGCGGCGGAGACGGTGCTCAGCGAGCAGCAGAAGGCCGGCGCGTTCGTCGCCAGCGCGTTGGCCGCGCGCAACTCGGCGGTGAGCGAGGCGCTCACCGCCGAGTTCGCGCCGAAGCTGACGCCCGAGGCCCTGACCGCGGCCAAGGCGGCGGCCTCCATCATGGCGATGAACAACATCTACTACCGCTTCCTGCACCTGGCGTCGGCGCCCGACTACAAGACCCTGCCGGCCAAGCTGCGCATGAACGTGATCGCCAAGCCGGGCGTGGAGAAGGTCGATTTCGAGCTGTGGTCGCTGGCCGTGTCGGCCATCAACGGCTGCGGCATGTGCATCGACGCCCACGAGAAAGTGGTGCGCGAGCACGGCGTGACGACGGAACAGGTGCAGGCCGCCGTGCGCATCGCCGCCGTGGTGCATGCCGTCGCCGCCACGCTCGACGGCGAGGCCGCGACCCGGGCGGCGGCCCTGGCCGCATAGCGAGATCCGTCGGGGCGGCCGCCCGGTCGCCCCGATGGGACGGCTACCAATGGAGGAGAGACCGATGATGAAGACCATCACCTTCGCCTGCGTGCACTTCACGGTCGCGTTCACGGTCGCCTATCTCCTCACCGGCAGCGTTGTGGTCGGCGGCGCGGTTGCGCTGGTCGAGCCGCTCTGCAACACTGTCGCCTATCATCTGCACGAGAAGGCGTGGCAACGCTTCGGGCGGCGCGCGACCGGGATCGACCGGCCGACGCCGACCGATTTCGGCCACGGCCGCCTGTCTGGCGCTTGTTGAGGCCCACCAGAGGAGACGTAGAGATGAGCAGCAAAGCCAAATCGAGCGAGGCTCCCGTCCTGACCACCGCCGGCGGCAATCCCGTCGCCGACAACCAGAACAGCCTGACCGCCGGGCCGCGCGGCCCGGTCCTGCTGGCCGATTTCCATCTCCTGGAGAAGATGGCGCATTTCAACCGCGAGCGGATTCCCGAGCGCATCGTCCACGCCAAGGGCTCGGCCGCCTACGGCACCCTCACCGTCACCCAGGACATCACGCGCTACACCCGCGCCAACCTCTTCTCCGCCGTCGGCAAGAAGACCGATCTGCTGCTGCGCTTCTCCACCGTCGCCGGCGAGCGCGGGGCGGCCGACGCCGAGCGCGACGTGCGCGGCTTCGCCATCAAGTTCTACACCGAGGAAGGCAATTGGGACCTGGTCGGCAACAACACGCCGGTCTTCTTCGTCCGCGACCCCCTGAAGTTCAGCGACTTCATCCACACGCAGAAGCGCGACCCCAAGACCAATATGCGCAGCGCCACGGCGATGTGGGACTTCTGGTCGCTGTCGCCGGAGAGCCTGCACCAGGTCACGATTCTCTTCTCCGACCGCGGCCTGCCGAAGAACTACCGGCAGATGCACGGCTTCGGCAGTCACACCTACAGCTTCATCAACGCCAAGGGCGAGCGCTTCTGGGTGAAGTTCCACTTCAAGTCGAAGCAGGGCATCGCCAACCTCACCAACGCGGAGGCCGCGCGCCTCGTCGGCGACGACCGCGAGACCCATCAGCGCGACCTGTTCGAGGCGATCGAGCGCCGCGAGTTCCCGAAATGGCGCGTCTGCGTCCAGGTCATGCCGGAGACGGAGGCCGAGACCTACCACATCAACCCGTTCGACCTCACCAAGGTGTGGCCGCACAAGGACTACCCGCTGATCGAGGTCGGCATCATGGAGCTCAACCGCAACCCGGAGAACTACTTCGCCGAGGTCGAGCAGGCCGCCTTCGCGCCGTCCAACATCGTGCCGGGTATCGGCCATTCGCCCGACAAGATGCTGCAGGCCCGAATCTTCTCCTATGCCGACGCGCATCGCTACCGCCTCGGGGTCAACCATGACAGCCTGCCGGCGAACCGGCCGCGCTGCCCGGTGCACACCTACCACCGCGACGGCCTCATGCGGTCCGACGGCAACGGCGGCGGCTCCGTCAACTACGAGCCCAACAGCTTCGCCGGGCCGCAGCAGGCGCCCGCCTACCGCGAGCCGCCTCTGCGCATCTCCGGCGACGCCGACCGCTACGACCACCGCGCCGGCAACGACGACTACAGCCAGGCCGGCGCCCTCTTCCGCCTGATGTCGCCGGACCAGCGCGACCAGCTCTTCGGCAACATCGCGGCAGCCATGGCGGGCGTGCCGGAGTTCATCCAGCTCCGCCAGATCGGCCACTTCCTCAAGGCCGACCCCGCCTACGGCAAGGGCGTCGCCGAACGGCTCGGCCTCGCCGCCAAGATCGGCAAGGCCGCCGCCGAGTGAGAACCAGGGACGTTCTGCGCATCGCGCTGCGCGGAACGTCCCCTCGCCTCCGCCGGCGTTCTTTACCTGGTTCGGTGGATTTCACCGCAAAGACACGAAGGGCCTCCGGCGCGCAGCGACGATCACCCTTCTTTTCTTTGTGCCCTTTGTGGCTTTGTGGTGAATCCCTTCGATCGAAGCCACCGATCGAGGACATGGTTAAGAAAAGATCAAAGCGCGCATCTGCAACCGGCGCCCGCCGCACCCCACCCATGCCGTTTTCCTTTACCAAGCAGCCATAAGTCGCGCGTATCGTGGAACCGTAGCGAAACGGTCATCGTCTTCGCGAGAGGCGCGATGGGAATCCTGTCCGACTGGCGCCGGCGGCGCGCGGCCAAGGCCTATGCCGAACGGCTCGGCCCGTGGCTGGCGCGCTCTTTCGGCGGCGCCACCGCCTATACCCCGGCGCAGATCCGCCGCGCCATCGAGGTGCTGCGCCTCGATCCGGCCTATGTCGCCTTCGGCTACGCCGCCTTCCTGCCGCGCCAGGAGTACGACCGGCTCACCGCCCGCCTCGCCGGCCGCATGAGCTACGGCGAGGCGCGCGCCCTGCTGCTGCGCCACGGCCCGAACGCGCCGCTGCGGCCGCTGATCGACAGTCTCGCCGGCCCGCCCGACCTCGCCCGCGTCTACCGCGAGGTCGAGGGCCACGCCTACGAGCGCGAGCCGTAGCGCCGCTTTCCTCGCGCTCTTCCTTGGGGCTGCATTATCATCCTGCGTCCTTCGACAAGCTCAGGATGGAGACCTTTGCGCGGGAGGGGGAGAAGGATCATTTGATGGCAGTGAGTGAAGTCAGGGTTTCGTGGCCAGCACAGCTGCCGTTGGCGAGGGCCAATTTGCAGCGTTTTGGCCGGCAGCGGACAGACTCATGCCGTGACGATGGCCTGCCATCGTCGCAGATTGAAGGCGAAGCAGGCCAGGGCGAGGGCGGTGGCGTTGCGCGCCAGGTTGAAGTAGGGGACGCGGGTGAAGCCGTAGCTGCGCTTCAACGTGCCGAACAGCTTCTCGACCGCACGGCGGCGCAGCGACAGGGCGTGGTTGCGGGCCACCTCGTCGGGACCGAGGCGATGGGTGGGCCGGTTGCGGCGCAGGATACCGTCGGCGATACCGGCTTCGGCCAAGTCGCGGTGGAACGACCCGGCATCGTAGGAGCGGTCGCCATAGACGGCCAGTTCGTCGCCTTGGACGAGCGCGCGGGCGCACGAGATTTCCTGAACATTGGCCGGCGTGACGACGAGCGCCCGCACCAGGGCCGAGCCGGCGTCGACCGCCACATGCAGCTTGTACCCGAACACGAAGCGCCGCCGCTCGTTGTTGGCGCCGAAGCGGGCGTCCGGATCGACCGGGCTGACCTTGTCCTCATCCATGCGCGGCCGCCGCGCCGCGCTCTGGATGAGGGTGGCGTCGATCAGGGTCCCTTGCTTGAGGATGGCGCCCTTGCCGTCCAGCTGGCGCATCAACTCGGCCAGCAGCGGCGCCATCAGCCCGCCCCGCGTCAACGCATCGCGGAAGCGGAAGATCGTCGAATGGTCCGGCGTGTCGTCTTCCAGCGCCAGGCCGGCAAAGCGCCGGAACGACAGCCGGTCGTACAGAGCCTCTTCCATCGCCGGGTCCGAAAGGTCGTACCACCGCTGCACCAGCAGCACCTTGAACATCATCAGCGGCGGGTACGACGCTTCTCCCCGCGCCGCGCTGTGGATCCCCGACAGCAGCTTCTCGAACGGACGCCAATCGATCAGACCCGCGATCTCCCCCAGCCGGTCGCGCCGCCGACTTGCACGCTGCTCAATCGCTCCATCGAGCCAACTCATCTGACCGATCCGCTTGCGAGCCATCCTACTCTCCACCCTTCCATACCTCTCGATAGAGAATCATGGTTCGCCTCCCGTGCAAAGGTCTCCAGGATGAGGGGAAAATCTTGGTGGCATAAAGAAATCCCTCATCCTGAGCTTGTCGAAGGACGCAGGGCGCAGGGTCCCAGCTTCGTCGATGCGATCCATAGAGATCCATAGAATTGAATCGCGTACCGCTCGCCCCTCCGCGGGGGTGACAATGGCCGGCGAACCGAGCCATTGTCGATCCGATGAAGCAAGACCCCGTCGATGTGGTCGTCGTCGGCGCCGGCATGGGCGGCGCGGCGTTCTGCACGCGACTGTCGGAACAGGTGCCACGGCTCCGCATCGTCTGCCTGGAGCGCGGCGGCTGGGTGGACACGGCGGCCATGCCGGCCTGGCGACGCGACTGGCAGCGCGCCACCTTCGCCGAATGGGCGACCTCGCCCAACCTGCGGCTGAAGGCGCCGACCCGTTCGCCCTCCGCCGACCACCCGATCGACGATAGCGGCTCGCCGATCAAGCCGCTGATGTGGAATGGCGTCGGCGGCTCCACCATAAACTGGGCCGCCCATTTCCCGCGCCTGCATCCCTCGGATTTCAAGACGCGGACGCTCGACGGCGTCGGCGACGACTGGCCGTTCGACTACTTCGATCTCGAGCCCTATTACGACCTCAACGACACCGCCATGGGCGTCAGCGGCCGCGCCGGCGATCCCGCCTATCCGCCGAAGCTGCCGCGCGCCATGCCGCCGCTCGCCCTCGGCCGTCTCGGCATGACCGCCGCCCGCGGCTTCGACACGCTGGGCTGGCACTGGTGGCCGGTCGACGCCGCCATCAACGCGGTCGCCCATGACGGCCGCGCCGGCTGCAACTATTGCGGCCCCTGCCAGCAGGGCTGCGTCAACAGGGCCAAGGCCTCGACCGACATCACCTATTGGCCGCACGCCATCGCCAATGGCGTCGAACTGCGCCCGCATTGCGTCGTGCAGCAGGTCACGGTCGAGGCCGGCCGCGCCACCGGCGTCATCTATCGCGATGCCGACGGCCGCACGATCGACCAACCGGCCTCCTGCGTCGCCGTCGCCGGCAACGGCATCGGTACGGCGCGCCTGCTGCTGGCCTCCGGCCTCGACAGCCCGGCGCTCGGCCGCAACCTCATGTTCCATCCCGCCGCCTATGTCCGCGGCATGTTCAAGGAGGAGCTGGACGGGCCGGTCGGCCCCATCGGCTGCGCCCTCTACTCCCACGAGTTCTACGAGACCGACGCGCGCCGCGGCTTCAAGCGCGGCGTGCATCTGCAGGTCACGCGCGAGAACATCCCGCTGATGCAGGCGCTGCGGCTGGAGCCGGCCTGGGGCCGCGAGGCCCAGCGCCTGCTGCGCGAGGAGTTCCGCCATTCCGTCGCCATCCTCGTCCTCGCCGAGGACCTGCCGGAGGCGCACAACCGCGTCACCCTCACCGACCGCACCGAGGCCGACGGCCTGCCGGGCGTGAAGCTGGACTACACGCTGTCCCAGCACTCGCGCCGCAGCCTCGATTTCGGCCTCGACCGCGCCGAGGAGATGCTGCGCGCCGCCGGCGCCTGGCGCGTCGTCCGCCTGCCGCTGGCGCCGCTCACCGGCTGGCACCTGCTCGGCACCGCCCGCATGGGCCGCGATCCCGCCACCAGCGTCACCAACGCGCGCGGTCGTTGCCACGCCGTGCCCAACCTGATCGTCGCCGACGGCAGCCTCTTTCCCACCGTCGGCGCCGTGAACCCCGCCTCCACCATCGGCGCTCTCGCCCTCAAGCTCGCCGACGACCTCGCGCGGGACCTCGCATGACGCCGGACTTCATCGCCGCCGTGCTCGACACGCTGCTGCCGGGCGACGACAGGCTGCCGAGCGCCACGCGCGCCGGCCTGCCCCTCGCCGCCTATGCCGAGCCGCACAACGCCGTGCTGGATGCCATCGCCGCACAGGCCGGTGGACCCGAGTTGTTCACCCGGTCGGACGAAGCCTCGCGCGGGAATGCCGTTCGCGCGGTCGAGCGCGCCATGTCTGACGCATTCCGCGCGCTGCTGGCAGCGGCGCTCTCCGACTACTACGAATCCGAACCGGTCCTCGCCGCCCTGGGTTGGCCCACAGATCCGCCGCAACCCGCCGGCCACGTCCCCGCCACGATGGACGACGCCACCGCCGCCCGCCTCGACCACGTCGCGCACCGCCGCCGGCTCTGGCGTTCCGAATCGTAGGGGCGCGCGGCGCGCCCGTGGTTCGACGATCTGGGTCGATGCAGGGGATATCGTGCTGCGGACGGGCGCGCGCGCCTGCACTCCTCCGCTTGCATAGTACGGCATTGCCGTATATAGTAAGAATCGCGTCATGCAGACGGTCATCGAAACGCCTGACTACTTGGCCGACGCGAAGCGCGCCGGATTGAGCGAGGCGGAATGTGACGCGATCGCGCAGTTCGTGGCAATACATCCCGACGCTGGCGATAAGATTCCCGGAACCGGCGGGGCGCGCAAGCTCCGCTTCGCTGGCCGCAGCAAAGGAAAGAGCGGCGGCTACCGCGTGATCACGTTCTTCAGCGGTCCCGATATTCCGGTGTTTCTACTGAACGTCTTCGCGAAGGGAGAGAAAGTCGATCTGACTCCGGCGGAGCGCCGTCAATTGGCCGACGTGCTGAAGTCAATGGTGGAGGTCTACAGAGCAGGAGTGAAGAGACATGTCAAAGGCAGGTCAACGCATCATTAGGAGCGCGCGGCAGGCCCTCGCCATCGCCGAGGGCAGGATGGACAAGTCGAAATATCGCGTGCGCGTCCCCAAGGCTATCGACGTGCGCACGATCCGCAGGAAGGTCGGCATGTCCCAGGACGATTTCGCCCGCCACTTCGGCGTCAGCAAGCGCACGATCCAGGACTGGGAGCAGAAGCACCGGTCGCCATCGGGCGCCGCGCGCGCGTTCTTGACGGTCATCGACCGTGAACCGGAGGCGGTACGACGGGCACTGCTAGATTCTCGTTGACTCTCTCAGAGCCCTCAAACCAGCGATACCGGCCACCATGCTCATTTGTTGGCAATAACGACTCCGGAACACGGCTCATTAGCAGAGCCGCATGCTCGAAGAGGACCCGTTCTGCTTTTGAAGAGAAGTCCGCTCGGCGCTCTTGATGGCCTCTCCTGATCTTTGCAGTAGCAACGATCACCGAAACGGAGATCCGCCCGCCATTCCTGATCACCTGAAGCATAAGAGCGTTGACGTACGTTCGTTTCCTGGCGTGAACCTGGGGTTCGATAATGCTGAAACCGACGGGTAAGATTGTCTGCCTCTCCGATGTAAACCGTCGTTCGTCCTGCAAGCTCAAGGGTAAAGCGGTAGAGACCAGGGGACGATGAAGCACGCGGAAAAGCCAACTTACCGCCCGGGTCAAGTTCGACCGGACCGATCGGAGCCCACGCCAAGCTGATTGTGCACGCCGTCTCCACCTCCGGTGTGGAAACTGATATGAGTTCGGGCGACCCAGCCCTAGATTTCTCGACCTTCCGGGCTGTTCGCAAAGGGCGTGTGTTGTTCCGCCTAAAGGTGACCCGCCTCGCTGTCAGACTTATCTCGTCCGCGCGCCATCCCGCATCGAGCCAAGCGCCCTTGTGAGAGGATCGCGGATCGCGCTCGTTCGCCCGCCATGCCGCGTAGTCATGGGCACTCCGCGGAAGCCCGAATCCCAAGATTCTTTCGATATCGCTGAATGATGCAAGCCACTCGTCTTGCGTCAATCCCTCCAGATATCGCTGCAGAGGCTCGTACTTGCTCATTGTCAAAAAATAACACACTTGGCGTAGGTGCGGAACAGATTCCCCGCTTCATCAGCCCGCCCCCGGCAGCTTCGCCGCCTTCAGCGCCTTGGCCTGGCGCTTCTCCACGGCCTTCACGTCGAAGCCGTGGATCAGGTCCTGGAACAGGCGGTACCAGTTGATCTCCGCCTTCAGATGCAGGAATACCGAGCCGAGGCCGATGGCGGCGCGGTCCATGAAGACGAACTCGCGCGGCGGCGTCACCGGTCCGAGGCGGCGCAACTCGTGGTGCACGCCCTCCGCCACCTCGCGGCCGTAGACGCCGGACGTCGAATCCTGGATGCGGCGCTCGCGATCCTCCATCAAAGGCCCGTAGACGAAGCGGGCCCAGCGGTTGAGCACCTCGATCACCTCGCGGTTGAGGCCCTTGAAGCCCCAGGACTCGTAGGCATGTACCGCGAGGTCGCAGTCGTCGTGGAGCAGCGCGTTGTAGAGGTCGATCACGCCCTTGACGAAGCTGGCGTGAAAAATGCGCACGCAGCCGAAATCCAGCAGGTTGACCGACGCGTCCGGCCGCACCGTGTAGTTGCCGAGATGAGGGTCGCCATGGATGACGCCGTAATAGTAGAACGGCACGTACCAGGCGCGGAACATGTTGAGCGCCACCCGGTTGCGCACGGCCGGATCCGGATGCGCGGCGATGAACGGCAGCAGCGGCTGGCCGTCGAGCCAGTTCATGGTCAGCAGCCGCCTGGTCGACAGCTTCGGCTCGACCTCCGGCACATGCACCGCGGCCTCGTCCGCCAGCATCAAGCCGTAGAGCGCCATGTGTCGCGCCTCGCGCTCGTAGTCCAGCTCCTCGCGCAGGCGCGCCGCGATCTCCGGATGGATCTCCCGGGTGGAGATGGAGCGGTCGTAGCGCTCGTAGATCGAGAAGATGATGCGCAGCTGCCGCAGGTCGGCCTCGACCGCCGACTGCATGTCCGGATACTGCAGCTTGCAGGCGAGTGGCCGGCCGTCATGGGCGACCGCGCGGTGGACCTGCCCGAGCGAGGCCGCATGCGCGGCGGTATGTTCGAAGCTCTTGAACCGCTTCTGCCACTCCGGCCCCAATTCCGTGGCCATCCGGCGCTTGACGAACGGCCAGCCCATGGAGGGCGCGTCGGCCTGGAGCTGCGCCAGCTCCTGGACGTACTCCTTCGGCAGCGCGTCCGGGATCGTCGCCATGATCTGCGCCACCTTCATCAGCGGCCCCTTGAGGCCGCCGAGCGCTGCCCGCAGCTCCGCCGCGTGCTGGCCGCGGTCGAGCTGCAGCCCCAGATAGCGCTCGCCGACGATCCGCGCCGCCAGCCCGCCCACCGCCGTCCCGACCCGCGCATACCGCCGGATCCGCCCGCCGAGCCGGTTATCCTCCGAGGAGTCGGTCATTGGCTGATGACGAAGGAGGACGGGATCAGCGCTGTGCGTCCTTCGACAGGCTCAGGATGAGGGCCAATCTTCGTGCCACAAAGATTCCCCCTCATCCTGAGCCTGTCGAAGGACGCAGGGTGGCGATGCCCTGCTTGAGGCCGCGTGCCCGCTCGGAACCTCACGAAATCCCGTCCGTGTTCATCCCTGTGCATCTGCGGCGGCAATCCTACATCCGCTCCAGTTCATCGATGAAGCCGCTGATCACGCCGAGGCCCTTGGCCCAGAAGGCCGGGTCGGAGGCGTCGAGGCCGAAGGGCGCCAGCAGCTCCTTGTGCCGCTTGGTGCCGCCCGCCCGCAGCATGTCCAGGTACTTCTCGGCGAAGCCCGTCTCGGCGCCCTGATAGACCGCATAGAGCGAGTTCACCAGGCAGTCGCCGAAGGCGTAGGCGTAGACATAGAACGGCGTGTGGATGAAGTGCGGGATGTAGCTCCAGTAGACACGGTAGTCGTCGTCGAAGCGCAGCGCCGGCCCCAGGCTCTGCGACTGGACCTCCATCCAAATCTCGCCGATGCGCTCGGCCGTCAGCTCGGCCTCCCGCCGCTCGTCATGGAGCCGCGTCTCGAACTCGTGGAAGGCGATCTGCCGCACCACCGTGTTCAGCATGTCCTCGACCTTGCCGGCCAGCAGCACGCGCCGGCGCTTCGGATCGCTCTCCTGCTTCAGCAGCGCGCGGAAGGTCAGCATCTCGCCGAACACCGAGGCGGTCTCGGCCAGGGTCAGCGGCGTGTCGGCCATCAGCGCGCCCTGCGGCGCCGCCAGCACCTGATGCACGCCGTGGCCGAGCTCGTGCGCCAGGGTCATCACGTCGCGCGTCTTGCCGTGATAGTTGAGCAGCAGGTAGGGATGGGCGCTCGGCACCGTCGGATGCGCGAAGGCGCCGGGCGCCTTGCCCGGCCGCGGCGGCGCGTCGATCCAGCGGCTGTCGAAGAACCGGCGGCCGACCGCGGCCAGGTCCGGCGAGAAGGCCGCATAGGCCTCGAGCACCGTCTTCGTCGCCTCCGGCCAGGCGATGCTGCGGTCGGCATCGTCGGGCAGCGGCGCGTTGCGGTCCCAATAGTCGAGCCGGTCGCCGCCGAGCCATTTGGCCTTCAGCTTATAGTAGCGGTGCGACAGCGCGGGATAGGCCGCCTTCACCGCGCTGGCGAGCGCGTCCACCACCTCGTCCTCGACGAAGTTGCCGAGGTTGCGCGACGACACCGGCCGCGCGAACTTGCGCCACTTGTCCTCGATCTCCTTGTCCTTGGCCAGCGTGTTGGTGATGAGCGCGAACTCCCGCACATGCGCGCCGAGCACCTGGCCCAGGCTCTTGGCCGCGGCCTTGCGCACCTTGCCGTCGCGGTCGCTCAGCAGGTTGAGCACCTCGTTGCAGGTCAGCTCGCGGCCGTCGAGCGGGAAGCGCAGATGGGCGATGGTCTCGTCGAACAGCCGGATCCAGGCGTTGCGGCCGGCGATCTGCTTCTCGTGCAGGAGCTGCTCGACCTCGTCGGAGAGCTGGTGCGGCCGCATGGCCCGCAGGTCGCGCAGCCACGGCCGGTAGCGCGCCAGCGCCGGCGCCTTCAGCTTCTCGTCGAGAACCGCGTCCTCCAGGCGATTGAGCTCGAGCGCGAAGAACAGCAGGTCGGTCGAGATGTCGGTCACCCGCTCCTGCATGGTCTGGTAGAAGCGGCCGATCTCCGGATCGGTCATGTCGCCGGCATGCACGAGCTGCGCGTAGCTCATGATGCGGCCCAGCACCTCCTGGATCGCCTCGTAGCCCGCCACCGCCCCGCCGAGGCCGGCGCCGTCCAGCGCCGCCAGCTTGCCCTGGAACCGCAGGCGAAAGGCCCTGGCCTCGGCCGCCGCCTTTTCGAGGTCGGCGCGCAGCTCTGGCGAGTCGCGGCCGGGATACAGATCCCGCAGGTCCCATTCGGGCAGGGCGCCGGAGTCGGCAGGTCCGGTCGCGGCGGCGGCTGTCTGCATGATCGTCATCCGTGCTGGGGAGAACCGAAGGCTTGCCAGCGATATAGGCGCGCCCGCCGGCCGTTCCAAGCAGGAATGCGGGCTACAGGATCTCCTTCCCGAACCAGCGGTAGACGCCGACGTCGGTCGGCCGGAACGGGTCTTCGTCGAGCGGCGCGCGCGCGAAGGGCTCCAGCGCCGCATAATCGGCGCAGCTCCAGACCGACAGGTTGCCGGGATCGGGGCCGAGCTGGCCGATCCGTCGCAGCACGAAGTTCAGGGTCGCCGCCGGATGGCCGGCCGCCCGCTTGCGGAAGTGCGTGGCGATCGCCGCATCCGTGGTCTTGGCGGGAGCGGCAAAATATTCGATGTAGTGGAGCGCGTCGCGGTCGACCGGCGGACCCTCCACGATTTCGTCGTAGCAGCCGGCATATTGCAGGTGGATGGCCCGGTGGGTGGCGCGCTCCGCATGGTCGTGCGCCGCGGCAGGGCTGTTGAAATGCGCCTCCCATTCGTCCAGCCGGCCGAGCCCCTTGCACTTCCAGAAGGCGATGTAGCTGGGCATGCGGCCGAGCCGCATGGTGCGGCCGAAGGAGCCGACCAGCGAATCCTCGGGATCGGTCCAGGCCGACTGGTCGCCGAGATGGCGGAAGATCTCCAGCGGCATGAAGCGGTCGCGCTCAATGTACTCGGCATAGATCATGATGCGTCCCTGGGATCCTGTCTGAGCGTCAACTTGATGTCACCCCGCGAAAGCCGCTACGGCATTCACAGGAGTCGGATCAATCCCTTACGGGAGAATCGGATAAGCGACGTGCGTCCATCGACAAGCTCAGGATGAGGGTTCTTTCTTCGTGCCACCAAGATTTTCCCTCATCCTGAGCTTGTCGAAGACGCAGGATGGCCCTGCAGAAATGCATGAGTGCCGTGGTAGCTCTCGACGGATCATCGCAAGCGCGCGCCTCTGCCTCAGAGCCGCCCTTCGAACGAGGTGACCGGCGGATGGGCATCGGGGTCGGTGAGGACGTCGATCACCGTCGCGCGGTCGGCATCCATCGCCCGCTCCAGTGCCGCGCCATAGTCCGCCGGGTCCTCGATGCGCACGCCGTTCAGCCCGCAGGCGCGCGCGATCGCCGCATGGTCCACCGGCTCGAAGTAGATCGCCGAGGTGTGGGCGCCGAACAGCACGTCCTCGGCATGCTTCTGATAGCCGAGGATCTGGTTGTTGAGCACCGTGACGATCACCTTCAACCCGTGGCGCCGGGCGGTCTCCAGCTCCGACCAGACATGGGCGAAGCCGCCGTCGCCGACGACACACCAGACCGGGCTTTCGGGCCGCGCCAGCTTGGCGCCGAGCGCCATCGGCAGGCCCCAGCCCAGACCGGCCAGGCCGCGCGGCGTCAGGAAGCGCATGCCCGCCGTCCTCGCCGGCAGATAGTTGGCGACCCAGATCGAGGCGTAGCTGGCGTCGGCGACGACGATGCTGTCGTCGGTGAGCCGCCGCGCCAACTCGGCCATCAGCCGCTCGGGCCGCGCCGGCCGGGCGCTGGCGCGCAGGCGAGGCGCCGCCTCAGCCTCATGCTTGCGGCGGCCGTCGGCGATGCGCGCCGCCAGCGCCGCGCGCGCCGCCTGCCGGCGCGACAGGTCCTGGCGCTGCAGCGCGTCCGCCAGGGCCGCCAGCGTCGGCTTGGCGTCGCCCGCCAGCCGCAGCGCCTCGTAGTTGCGGCCGATCTCCAGCCCGTCGATATCGAGATGGATATAGGCGGCGCGGCGCGGAAACAGGGTCCAGGAGTCGGTGCCGTTCTGGTTGGTCCGCGTGCCGACGAACAGGATCGCGTCAGCCTCGGACACCAGCTCGCGCTGGAACTTGGCCGTGCCGCCGGTGCCCATGAAATAGCCGATGACGCCGACCGACAGCGGATGCGACTCGGAGACCGTCCCCTTGCCCATGGTCGTCGTCGCCACAGGCAGGGCGGCGAGCTCCTGCAACCGCCCCAGCTCCGGCACCGCATTGGAGAGATGCACGCCGCCGCCGGCCACGACCAGCGGCCGCTGCGCCGCCGCCAGCAGCGCCGCCGCCGCCGCCACTCGGGCCGGATCGGCGACCGTCCGGTCCAGCGGATACCACCCCAGCACGGCAGTGCGTGGCGGCGCCGGCGCCGCGGCCTCGCCGAACAGGTCGAAGGGTACCAGCAGCACCGCCGGTCCCGGCCGGCCGCCGGCCGCCGCCGCGAAGGCCATGTCGACATAGTCGTCGACGCGGTCGGCGGTGTGGATGCGACGCACCCACTTCGCGCAGCCCGTGAACAGCCTCAGGTGATCCAGCTCCTGGAAGGCGTTGCGGTCGAAATTGCCGCGCGCCACGTCCTGCACGATCGCCACCAGCGGGATCGAGGCGGTCAGCGCCTCGGCCAGGCCGGGCACCAGCAGCGTGGCCGCCGGGCCGTTCTGCGCTGTCACCACGGCCACCTGGTGCGAGACCCGGGCGAAGGCATCGGCCATGATCGCCCCGGCGTTCTCGGTGCGGTAGGCGATCTGGCGGATGCCGAACTCCGGCGCCGCCAGATGCAGCTGCGAGGGGATCGACTGGCCGAAGACGAGCCCGACGCCGTGGCGCGCCAGCGCCGCCGCCATCGCCTGCGCAACGCTGGCGTTGCGGCGCACCGGCGCTCCACTCATGAGCGCAGCCATGGCTGAGAGGCTGGCCGCGGCACCCCCCACCCTACCCTCCCCCTCAAGGGGGGAGGGAATGCGGAGCGCTGCATGGATATCCCTCCCCCCTTGAGGGGGAGGGTAGGGTGGGGGGTCTCAAGCACGGCGAACATGCGAGGGTGCGTGCGCTACAGCCCGGCCCGCACGTTCTCGTACATCTGGATGTATTTCTGCCGCAGCGCCGGCTCCATCTCGCGCAGGAACATCCCGCGGGCGAGCAGGTCCGTCGGCGAGGAGATGCCGATGTCCGCGAGTCGCTCCGCGCTCACCCGCTCGAAGGATTTGCGGTTGGAATGGGCGTAGCCGTAGGTGCCCAGCATGTACTCGCCGGTCTCCGGCGACAGCCAGGCGTCGATATAGTCGTAGGCGTTCTGCTCCTTGCCCGGCCCGTCCTTCAGCATGATGAAGCCGTCGATCCAGACCACGACGCCCTCCTTCGGCGTCATGTAGGCGATCGGCACGCCCTTGGATTTCAGGGTCGAGGCCGAGGCCGCCCAGGCATAGGCCGCCACCACCTCGCCGGCGGCGATCGCCTGCTCCAGTTCGGCCGGATCGGTCCAGTAGAAGCGCAGCAGCGGCCGCTGCTTCTCCAGCAGCACCTGCACCTGCGCCAGCTGCTCGTCGTTCATGTCGTAGGGATCGGGGACGCCCAGCACCATGGCCGCGGGAATCACCGAGCCGTCCATCTCGACGGCGTTGGAGATGCGGCCGGCATAGCGCTCGTCCCACAGGAGGTTCCAGGAATCCTCCTTCGGCTCGACGATGTCGCTGCGATAGATCACCGAGTTGTAGCCCCAGCCGCAGGGAACGAACCAGCGCTGGTCGCCCGTGGTGAAGCCCTTGACGCCGGCGACCTCGGGCAGCACGTCCGGCCAGTTCGACAGCCGGGTCACGTCGATCGGCTTGAGCATGCCCTGGTCGCGGTAGCGGCCGATGGCGTAGCTCGTGGGATGCACGAGGTCGGCCTGGAAGCCGCCCTTGATCTTGACGTAGGCCTCCTCGTCGTCGGCGTAGATGGCGATCTCCGGCGAGGCGCCGTACTTGTCGATGTAGGGCTTGTGCAGTTCGGGGATCTCGTAGCCGGTCCAGTCGAAGACCAGCAGATCCGACTGCGCCCGCGCCCGGCGCGCGACGACCGGCAAGCTGACCGCCGCCAGCCCCAGGGCGCCGAGCAGGCGCAGGGCCTCGCGGCGTCCGCGGCCGCCCTGCCGCAGTTGAACGAACAGGTCCTTGCGATCCGACATTGTTGCCTCCCCATTCTGGCGGTCTCCAGGGGCCGCCGTTTTCATGCTGGACTATAGCAACCGAAATCGATTTCCGAAATCGATTTCTATAGCACTCTCGCACCACCCGTGCGACGATGATCCGACATGACGAACAAGCGGCAACCCACTGTAACGATTAAAGATGTGGCGCAGGCCTGCGGCGTCGCCCCGTCCACCGTCTCGAACGCCCTCAGCGGCAAGGGCTATGTGCGCGCCAAGACGCGCGAGCAGGTCGCCGCCGCCGCCGAGAGGCTCGGCTACCGCGCCTCGTCGCTGGCCCGTGGCCTGCGGCTGCAGCGCACCTGGACCGTCGGCGTCCTGCTCGCCGACATCGCCAACCCGTTCTTCCCGGACCTCGTGCGCGGCATGGAGGACGTGCTGTGGGCGAAGCATTACAACCTCATGCTCTGCAACACCGACTACGACAAGGAGAAGGCGACCGCCTATCTGCGCCACCTCCTGGACAAGCGGCTCGACGGGCTGATCCTCGCCTCCACGGCCGCCGACAGCCCCGACGTGGCGCTGCTGCGCCAGCATGGCGTGCCGTTCGTGATGCTCAACCGCCGGCACCGCACCCTCGCCACCGACTATGTCGGCATCGACAACCGGCGAGGCACGGCGGCCGCCGTCGCGCATCTGGCCGCGCTCGGCCACGAACGCATCGCCTTCATCTGCGGGCCGCAGGATTCGAGCGCGGCCGAGGACCGCTTCAGCGGCTATCTCGATGAGATGCGCCGGCGCTTCGCCGTCTTCGATTCGCGGCTAGTGGCCCCCGGCGACTATTCGATCGACGCCGGCCGCCGCGCCTGCACCCGGTTCCTGGCCCTCGACCGGTCGCCCACCGCCATCGTCTCGGCCAACGACTTCATGGCCATCGGCGCCATGGCCGTGCTGCGCGAGCGCGGCCTGTCCGTGCCCCAGGACATGTCCGTCACCGGCTTCGACGACATCTACGTCTCCGCCCTCCCCTGGATCGACCTCACGACCCTCAATCCGCACAGCCGCGAGTTGGGCAAGCGCACCGCCGAGGCTCTGCTCGCCCGCATCGACAAGACCGCCGACGGCCCGGCCGACATCGTCCTGGCGCCCACCCTGATCCACCGCGGCACCACGGCGCCGCCACGTTAGCGTCCGTCCGGTATCAAGTGCCGCAGGCGATGCGTTGCATCACCTTCGTGCGTCCTTCGACAAGCTCAGGATGAGGGTGAATTTTTGTGGCACCAAGAAAAGCCCTCATCCTGAGCCTGTCGAAGGACGCACACCGCTGATCCAAGCCGTCCCTGAACCCTGCTACTTCCCCGCCGTGCTGCCGCCGTCGATCGACAGCGCCGCGCCGGTCACGAACGCCGCTGCATCGGATGCCAGGTAGAGGATCGCCTGCGCCACCTCCGCGGCGGTGCCGATCCGCTTCAGGAAGGGATAGTCCTGCAACGCCCGATGGTACTGCTCGTAGTCCACGCCGGCCGGCGCGCCGGTGCGGGTCATGTCGGTCTCGATCGGCCCCGGGCAGACCGCGTTGACGCGCACGGCCGGCGCCAGCTCGATCGCCATCGCGCGCGTCAGGTTGACCACGCCGCCCTTGGAGGCGCAGTACACCGTGCAGCGCAGGTTCCCCATGACCCCCGATTCCGAGGCGACGTTGACGATGTTGCCGCGCCGCCGGCGCAGCGACGCCAGCGCCGCCTGCGACGCGAAGAACGTGCCCTTGAGGTTGATGTTGATCGTCCGGTCCCACAGCGCCTCGTCGCTGTCCTCCATCAGCACCTCGCGGAAGACGCCGGCGTTGTTGACGAGGATGTCGAGGTCGCCGAAGGCCGAAACCGCCGCCGCCACCGCGGCGCGGCAGCCGGCCACCGTGCCGATGTCGCCGGGCGCGGCAATGGCGGCCTTGCCGAGCCCTGCGACCGCCCGCTGCGTCGAGTCGTCGGTATGGCCGTTGACGGCGACGCGCGCGCCGGCCTCGAGGAAGGCGCGCACCGTCGCCGCGCCGATGCCGCGCGTGCCGCCGGTCACCAGCACGGCCTTGTCGCGGAAATCATGGCTCACGGGCATGGCAACCTCCTGTCCGTCACCACAGCGAGCCGGCGGCGACGGTGATGTCTTCCGCGTTGATGCCGGAGGACGCGTCCCGGCAAAGGAAGGCGGCGACTTCGCCGATCTCCTCGGGCTCGATGATGCTCTTGCGCGGATAGCCGGCGGCGATGCCGGCGATGTAGTCCTCCTCCGTCCGCCCGCTGCCCTCGGCGGCGAGCCAGCGCCGCACCGAGGAGCGCAGCATCCTGGTGTTGACGAAGCCGGGGCTGATGGCGTTGCAGGTGATGCCGTGCGGCGCCCCCTCCAGGGCGACGCAGCGCGTCAGCCCGAGGATGCCCGCCTTCGAGGCGCAGTAGGCCGGATTGTCCTTGGCCCCGACCGAGGCCGCGGTTGAGGCGATATTGACGATCCTGCCCCATTTGCGCTCGATCATGTCGGGCAGGCAGAGGCGCGTGGTGCGGAAGTAGCCGCTGAGATTGGTGTCGATGATATCGAGCCAGAGCGCCTCGCTGTGGCCGCAGATCGGCTGCTCGGCGGCGATGCCGGCGACGTTGACGAGGATATCGACGCGGCCGAAGGCGGCGACGGCCGCACCGTGGAAGGCTTCGACCGACTCCATCCGCCGCACGTCGAGATCGCAGCCGACCGCCTTGACGCCCTGCGTCTCGATCTCGCGGCAGACCGCGTCGAGTTCGGCCCGCGGCGGGAAATAGCTGTCCTCGTCCGTCGGCAATGTCCCCTGCGAGGCGAGGTAGGAGCCGATCGCGACATGCGCGCCCCGCTCGGCCAGCGCCAGCGCGATCGCGCGTCCCTGGCCCGACGCGCCGCCGGTGACCATGGCGCTGCGTCCCGTCAGATACCGCTCGGTCATGCTGCTCCCCGCTCCTTGCCGGCGGCACCCTAGCAACGCGGTCCCGCCCTGAACAGCCGCCTTCCCCAACAGCGACCGGCCGCGCTATAGGTGACGGCCGTTCGCCGCTTCCCGCCGTCATCAGCCCGGATGGACTATCAAGCATTGCGCAGCCTGCCGGAGATGTTCTTCCAGCAGGCCGCGCGCCTGTCCGGCAAACCCTTCCTCTGGCGCAAGGAAGACGGCGCCTACCGGCCGCTCAGCTATGGCGATGCCGGCCGGCAGGTCAGCCTGCTGGCGCGCGGCCTGATCGATATCGGGATCGCACCCGGCGACCGCATCGCGCTGGTCGCGGAGAATCGGCCGGAATGGCTGATCGCGGACCACGCGATCATGGCCGCCGGCGCGGTCACGGTGCCGGCCTTCACCACCAATACCGCGGCCGACCACCAGCATGTGCTGACGCATAGCGGCGCGACCGGCGCCATCATCTCCGGCAAGGCGATCGCGCGGCGGCTCCTGCCGGCGGCGATCGAGAGCCCGGAGCTGCGCTTCATCGTCAGCATGGAGCCGCTCGACCTGGCGCAGGAGCCGCCGGTCCAGGTGATCGGCTGGAGCCAGATGCTCGTCCAGGGCGCCAAGCGGCCGGAGAGCGAGGTCGACGAGCGCATCGCCCTGCTGAAGCGCGGCGATCCCTGCTGCTTCATCTACACCTCCGGCACCGGCGGCACGCCCAAGGGCGTCGTGCTCACCCACGGCTCGATCCTGAGCAACCTCGGGGGCTGCAAGCGCCTGCTGGCGGAATTCGGGCTGGGCGAGGAGGTGTTCCTGTCCTTCCTGCCGCTGTCGCATTCCTACGAGCACACCGCCGGGCAGTTCCTGCCGGTGTCGCTCGGCGCCCAGATCTACTATGCCGAAAGCGTGGACCGGCTGCTCGACAACCTCGCCGAGGCGCGGCCGACCCTGATGCTGGCGGTGCCGCGTCTCTACGAGGTGATGCATCAGCGCATCACCCGCGCCACCGAGAAGAGCAGCGGCCTGCGGCGGCGCCTCTTCGAGCTGGCCGTGGCGCTCGGGCGCCGGCGCTACGAGCGGCCGCGCAGCCTGTCGCTGCTGCAGCGCCTGCAGGACATCGTCGTCGAGAGATTGGTGCGCGACAAGGTGCGTCGCCGCTTCGGTGGCCGCCTCAAGGCCATGATCTCCGGCGGCGCCGCCCTCAACATCGAGATCGGCCTGTTCTTCACCGCGCTCGGCATCCGGCTGCTGCAGGGCTACGGTCAGACGGAAACCTCGCCCATCGTCAGCGTCAACCCGCCCCACAAGGTGAAGCTCCATACCGTCGGGCCGCCGCTTGAGGGCATCGAGGTAGCGATCGCCGCGGACGGCGAGATCCTCGTGCGCGGCGAGTCGGTGATGCAGGGCTACTGGAGCGATCCCGCCGCGACCGCGGCCGCGATCCGGGACGGCTGGCTGCACACCGGCGACATCGGCGCCCTCGACGAGGACGGCTATCTGCAGATCACCGACCGCAAGAAGGACATCATCGTCTTCTCCGGCGGCGACAACGTCTCGCCCGCGCGGATCGAGGGCTTCCTCTGCCTCGAGCCGGAGATCGGCCAAGCGATGGTGCATGGCGACAAGCGGCCGCATCTGGTGGCGCTGCTGGTGCCCGAGGCCGAATTCCTGGCCCGCTGGTCCCGCGGCGGCGGAAAGCCCGGCGATCTGTCCGCCCTCGCCGAGGATGCCGACCTGCTGCGCGCGCTCGGCGCCGCCGTCGACCGCGTCAACGCCAAGCTGTCGCCGATCGAGCGCATCCGCCGCTTCGCCGTCGCGCCGGAGCCCTTCACCACCGACAACGCCATGCTGACGCCGTCGCTGAAGATCCGCCGCCACGTGATCCGCGAGCGCTACGGCGACATGCTCGCACGGCTCTACGACAGGGTCGGGTAACCGGCGCGCCAGTCACAGCCCAGGGCCGGTGAACGCGCCGAGCAGGCGTGCCGAGACATGCTTGCGGAACGCCTCGATCCGCCGCAGCGCCTCGACCAGCCGCTCGTTCTCGCGCCGCGACAGCGTTCCGGGCACCAGCATCGTGCCCGCCGGCCGCCCGGCGAGCGCGTCGCTTGCCTGGCGCCGCAGCAGCAGGCTGACGAGGAGGTCGAACACGTCCAGCAGTTCGTCATGGTCGACGCGCCCGATCGCCTGGCGGCCGAGCAGCGCCTCCAGGCGCGGCGCCGTTCCCGTCTCCTCGATCCCGGCCCACAGGGCCAGCAGCCGTACCGATTCCACCAGCGGCAGGGTGCCGTGGAGCTTGAGATCGATGGCATCGCCCCCCTCTCCCTCGCGCCCGATCAGGCGGCCGAACAAGCCGACGCTCGAGCCTTCCTCGCTCTGCCGCCAGGCCATCTGGTTGAGGAAGGGTCCGTTGCCCTGCGCCGCGCGCGTCACATGCCGCCGCAGCTCGGCGGCCAGCGCCGCGTCGCCGTAGGCGCAGCGGAAATCGAAGAAGATGTCGGCATTGAGAATGGCGAGGTTGGTCCGCGCGCGCGCCCACTCGTCGACCTGCGTGCGCCATTCTGTCAGAGTCATCCGCCAGGCCGGATTGGTGGCCATGACCTTGCCGGCGCAGAGCGGAAATCCGACGGCCGCGAGGTCGCGGGTCAGCCGTCGGGCAAACTCGGCGACATAGTCGCCGATTCGGGTGCCCGCCGCCGCCGGATGATCGGCTAGAATGATGCCGTTGTCCTGGTCGGGAGAGAGCAGGCTTTCCCCGCGCCCGGCCGAGCCCATGACGATGACGGCGAACGCCACCGGCGGCTCGCCCCACCCGTCGGCGGCGAGCCCGGCGCGCGCCATCTCGCAGGTTCGCGCGACGGCCGCCAGGTTTGCCGTGTTGATGAATTCGAGCGCGGCTTGCGCCGGCTGGTTCTCCGCCTGCAGCGCCGCCGCGACCGCCGGCTGCGCCGCCTTGGCCGCCGCTAGTCCAGCCAGATCGTCGCCGAGGTCGGCCCGCGCCAGCGCCTCCAACACGCCGCCCAGGGCCATGCCGAGCGCCGCATCGCGGCGCAGGACGCCGCGCGGGCGGCCAGCGGGATCGACGGCAATGACCGCCGCGGCGCCGTCGCGCACCATGCGCGCAACGGCGAGATAGAGCAGGTCCTCCACCCGCACGACCGACGGACCTGCCGCGAGGGCGCTGCGCACGGGCCGCTCGGGCGAGGCCTCGAAGACGACGCCGCGGAGGATGT
Organism: Dongiaceae bacterium; assembly: GCA_050180895.1. GTDB lineage: Bacteria > Pseudomonadota > Alphaproteobacteria > Dongiales > Dongiaceae > JBGPEQ01. The sequence goes on along the minus strand of JBFXDS010000003.1, from coordinate 232,187 downwards.
CGCGGGCATCCAGCAGCCCGACGGCAAGGCCGGCGGCGTCGACGATCACGGCGCAGCCGGCATCGCCGGCCCGCATCCGCCCGACGACGCCGATCAGCGTCTCGTCCTCACGGCCGATCACGATCTCGACCTGCATGGCGTCGGCGACCCGCTGGCGGAACCAGGTGGCAAGGGCGCTCATGGGGCGAAAAGAACGCCGCCGATTGATGCAAGTCAAACGCCGGAGGTCGGCTCGGAGCCATATTGCGGGCTGCGCCGACGGGTAAGGGCGGGTCCGATGCCGGCATCGGCCGCCGGCGACCGGACCGTGGCGCCGATCCTCAGGAGGTTCCGATGGACGACAGATCTTCCGCATTGCGCGCCCTTTCGGCGCGCCGCACGCGTGTGGCCATGACTCTGACGCTGCTCATGGTCGTCATCTATTTCGGCTTCATCGCCCTGGTGGCGTTCGGGAAGGAATTCCTCGGGGAACTGCTGACGGCCGGCCTGAGCATCGGAATCCTGCTCGGCGCCCTGGTCATCGTCGGCGCCTGGCTGCTCACCTACATCTACGTCCGCTGGGCGAACAGGGTCTACGACCCGGCCATCGAAAACATGCGGGGTAAGCCATGACACCGGAAACGACAGTCGGGCAAGTCAGCGCCGTCTCGATCGCCTTCTTCCTGGTCTTCATCGGCCTCACCCTCGGCATCACCTACTGGGCGGCCAAGCGGACCAAGTCGACGCGGGAATACTACGCCGCCGGCGGCAACATCACCGCCGGCCAGAACGGCTTCGCCCTGGCCGGCGACTACATGAGCGCGGCGAGCTTCCTCGGTATCGCCGGGCTGGTCGCCGTCAAGGGCTTCGACGGCCTGATCTATGCCACCGGCTGGCTCGTCGGCTGGCCGATCGTGCTGTTCCTGATCGCCGAGCCGCTGCGCAATCTCGGCAAGTACACCTTCGCCGACGTGGTCGCCTATCGCCTGCGGCAGACGCCCGTGCGGCTGGCGGCGGCGTTCGGTACCCTGGCGACCGTCACATTCTATCTGATCGCCCAGATGGTCGGCGCCGGCAACCTGATCAAGCTGCTGTTCGGGTTCGACTACAGCATCGCCGTCATCATCGTCGGCGTCGTCATGCTGCTCTATGTGCTGTTCGGCGGCATGATCGCCACCACCTGGGTGCAGATCATCAAGGCGATCCTGCTGCTGGGCGGCGCGTTCCTGCTCTGCATCCTCGTGTTGTCCTACTTCAGCTTCAACCCGGTGGCGCTGTTCGCCAGGGCAGCCGAGCTGTACAACACGGCCGCCGCTCCCGCGGTCGACGCCGCCGCGACGGCGGCGGCGGCCAAGCCCGCCGTGGACGTGCTCGCCCCCGGCTCGCTGATCACCAACCCCTGGGACGCGTTCTCGCTCGGGCTGGCGCTGATGTTCGGCACCGCCGGCCTGCCGCACATCCTCATGCGGTTCTATACGGTGCCGGACGCCAAGGCGGCGCGGAAATCGGTGTTCTACGCCACCGGCCTGATCGGCTTCTTCTATCTGCTCACCTTCATCCTCGGCTTCGGCGCGATGGTGCTGGTTGGGCCGCAGGTGATCACGGCGATCGACAAGGGCGGCAACATGGCGGCGCCGCTGCTGGCCGAAGCCGTCGGCGGCGAGACCTTCCTCGGCTTCATCTCGGCCGTCGCCTTCGCCACCATCCTGGCGGTCGTCGCCGGCCTGACCCTGGCCGCCTCGGCGGCGCTCGCCCACGACATCTGGGTCAACGTCGTCCGCGCGGGCCATGCGCCCGAGAAGGAGCAGCTCAACGTCGCCCGCATCGCCGCCATCGCGGTCGGCATCATCGCCATCGTGCTGGGCATCACCTTCGAGGGGCAGAACGTCGCCTTCATGGTCGGCCTCGCCTTCGCTATCGCCGCGAGCGCCAACCTGCCGGCCCTGCTGCTCTCCGTCTTCTGGAAGAAGTGCACGACGGCCGGCGCGGTGGCCAGCATCGTCGCCGGCACGGCGGCGGCGCTGATCCTGATCTACGTGTCGCCGACCGTGCAGATCGACATCCTGAAGAACGAGACGGCGTGGTTCGGCCTCAAGAACCCAGCGATCGTCAGCATTCCGCTGGCGTTCCTCGCGGGCATTCTCGTCTCGCTGCTGCGCCCAGAGAAGACGGCGTCGGAGAGGTACGCCGAGGTCGAGCACCGCGTGCATTTCGGGGCGACATAGCGCGCCCGCCCTCGGGGGATCGGCGGCCGGTTGCCCGGAGTCGCCGATCCTGTGCTAGCATCGTCGCCGCGGAAAAGCGCCGTTCCCCGCCGGACTGCAATCCGGCGGGGAACCGCGCCAACAACGGGGAAGGCCGCGCCGATGGCTGCGTCCGTTCTGGTCGTGGACGACGAGGCGAGCATCGTCCTGTCGCTCGAGTTCCTGATGAAGCAGGCGGGCTATCGCGTGCGCGTCGCCAACGACGGCGAGGCCGCCCTGGCGGCCATCGCCGCGGAGCCGCCCGATCTGTGCTGCTCGACGCCATGATGCCCAAGCGCGACGGCTTCGATGTCTGTCAGACCGTGCGCGCCAATCCGGCATGGGCGGGCATGCGCATCATCATGCTCACCGCCAAGGGCCGCGACATCGAGCGCGACAAGGGGCTGGCGCTGGGCGCCGACGACTACATCACCAAGCCGTTCTCGACGCGCGAGGTCGTGGAGCGGGTGAGGCAGCTGCTCGTGACGCCACGGGACTGATCGCCGTGGCGGATGGCCAGACGACCGGTCGCGCCTCGACCTGGCTGTTGCGTCTGGGCACGGCGCTTGCCGGTCTCGTCCTCGCGACGATGAGCGTGCTGGCCCTGGCGCTCGGACAGCCGACGGCCTCGGCCGCCGCCGTCGCCGGCGCCGTGGTTCTCGCGGGCGTTCTCGCCGTCTTCTGGCTGCTGCACAGCCGCGTCGCCGCGCCGCTCGACCGTCTGGCGCTCGATCTCCTGGTCATTGCCCGCGACAACCCCGATCACGGCCTGCAGCTGGGCCGGCGGCACTGGCTGGGCGATCTCGCCGCGGCCGTGGCGGTGGTGCGGCAGCGCCTGCAGCGCGCGTCGCAGGAGAATGCCGCGGCGCTGCGCGACGCGACGGAGCGCGCCGAGGAGCAGAAGCGCCACCTCGAGGCCGTCCTGCTCGATCTCAGCGAAGGCGTCATCGTCTGCAACCTGCAGCATCAGATCCTGCTCTACAATCAGGCCGCCGCCGCACTCATCGACCCGCCGCTCGCCCTCGGGCTGGGCCGGTCGATCTTCACCGCCCTTACCCGGGAGCCGGTCGAGTACGCGCTGGATCGGCTCCGCCATCGACCGGTCGCCGTCGCCGCCATCGGCGGCAAGTTCGTCTGCGGCACCGCCGACGGGCGGCGGTTGCTGCAGGCGCGCCTCGGTCTCGTCCTCGGTACCGACCGGCTGCCGGCCGGCTATGTCCTGGCCCTGCGCGACGTCGGCGGCGAGATGGCCGCCGCGGCGCGGCGCGACGACCTGCTGCAGCTGGCCACGGAAGGCCTGCGGGCGCCGCTCGCCAACCTGCGGGCCGCCATCGAGACCGTCGCCCATCACCCGGACCTGCCGCGCGAACAACGGGCGACGTTCCAGAACGTGATCCTCGACGAAAGCGCCGCCCTCAGCGAACGGCTCGAATCTCTCGCCCGCGGCTATCGCGAAACGGGCGGCGGCCAGTGGCCGTTGGCCGAGATCCATTCGAGCGACCTCCTGGCCTCGCTGCAGCGGCGCCTCGCCGGCGGTTCGCCGTTGCGGCTGACCGCCGTCGGCCTGCCGGCCTGGCTCTATTGCGACAGCCTGTCGCTGCTCGTCCTGCTCGAACACCTGCTGCGGCAGCTCTGCGAGCATTCGGGGATCTCGCAGTTCGACGTGAGCTTTCCGCGCGCGGACCGGCGCGTCTATCTCGACATCATCTGGATAGGCGCGCCCGTCCCCGCCGCGGCGATCGAGGACTGGCTCGACCGGCCGCTGGTCGGCGGCCTCGGCCCGTTGAGCGGCCGGGCGGTGCTGCAGCGGCACGGCAGCGATCTCTGGAGCCAGCACGGACGCACCGGCGAGGCGCTGCTGCGCCTTCCCCTGTCCTCCGCCGAACCGGTCGCGGCGGCGCCCGCCCGTCCGCATCCGGCCCGGCCGGAGCTCTACGACTTCGACCTGCTGGAGCGACCGCTGCCAACCGGCGCCTGGGCCGAGCGGCCGCTGCGGCAGATCACCTCTGTGGTGTTCGATCTGGAGACCACGGGGCTGCGCCCGTCGGAGGGCGACGACATCGTCGAGCTGGGGGCGGTGCGCGTCGTCAACGGACGCGTGCTGACGATGGAGACCTTCGACCGGCGGATCAATCCCGGCCGGCCGATTCCGAAGGCGTCGATCGAGTTCCACGGCATCACCGACGAGATGGTCGCCGACAAGCCGCCCCTGGCAGTGGTGCTGCCGCAGTTCCAGACCTTCGCCGCCGACGCCGTCCTCGTCGCCCACAACGCCGCCTTCGACCTGAAGTTCCTGGAGAAGGGCGCGGTCGCCTGCGGCCTGCGATTCGACCAGCCGATCCTCGACACCCTGCTGATCTCGGCCTTCATCGATCCGGCCGAGCCCGATCATTCGCTCGATGCGGTCGCCGCCCGTCTCGGCATCGACTTCCTGCGGCGGCACAGCGCGCTCGGCGACGCCCTCGTCACCGCCGCCATCCTCGTCCGGCAGATCGAGCGCCTGGAGGAGCGCGGCGTCACCAGCCTCGCGGAACTGCTGGCGGCTACCAACATGACGGCGCGGATCCGCGCCGGGCAACGCCAGTTCTGAGTCGCGGACGATGCTCGACGACCTCCGCCGCCGCGACCGCCTGATCGGCCTGTTCCTGCTGGCCCTTCTGCTGCTCAATCCGCCGCTGCTGCTGCTGTTCGGGCGCGGCGGCATGCTGTTCGGCCTGCCGGTGCTCTACCTCTACCTGTTCGGTACCTGGCTGGCGATCATCGCCGCGGTCGCCTGGATCGCGGAGCGGCGGTCGACGCGGCGCCGGAACGAGGACGCCTGAGCATGGCGCCCGGCTGGTTCATCATCCTGGTCTCGGCGGTCTATATCGGCCTGCTGTTCGCCATCGCCTACTGCGGCGACAAGCGCGCCGGCCGGGGCCGGAGCCTGATCGACTCCAGCGTCGTCTACGCGCTCTCCATCGCCGTCTACTGCACCTCCTGGACCTTCTACGGGAGCGTCGGCCGCGCCACCCAGAGCGGCTTCGATTTCCTGCCGATCTATCTCGGCCCCACGCTCGTCTTCTGTCTCGGCTGGCTGCTGCTGCGCAAGATCCTGCGCGTCAGCAAGGCCAACCGTATCACCACCATCGCCGACTTCATCGGCTCCCGCTACGGCAAGAACGCCGCCCTGGCCGGCCTCGTCGCCATCATCGCCGTGATCGGCGTCGTCCCCTACATCGCGCTGCAGCTCAAGGCGGTGTCGATCAGCTTCACCGTCCTGCTGCACGATCCCGCGCTCAATGCGCTGTCCGGCGGCGGCCCGGCGACGATCTTCCAGGACACCGCCTTCTGGGCCGCCGTCTTCCTCGCGGCGTTCGCGATCCTCTTCGGCACGCGCCATATCGAGGCGAGCGAGCACCATCAGGGGTTGGTCGCCGCTATCGCCTTCGAATCGATCGTCAAGCTGGTCGCCTTCCTGGCCGCCGGCCTGTTCGTCGTCTTCGCCCTTTTCGACGGCTTCGGCGACCTGTTCCGGCGTGCCGCCGCGAATCCGGACCTGGCGCGCCTGCTGTCGTTCGAGGCGACCAGCGGCGGCTTCAGTTGGATCGCCCTCACGCTGCTCGCCATGGCGGCCATCGTCTGCCTGCCGCGGCAGTTCCAGATCATCGTCGTCGAGAACATCGACGAGCGCCATCTCGACCGCGCGCTGTGGCTGTTCCCGCTCTACCTCTTCCTCATCAACATCTTCGTCCTGCCGATCGCGCTGGCGGGCGGGCTGCTGGGGCCTGCCGGCGTCGACCCGGATACCGTCGTGCTGACCCTGCCGATGGGGGCGGCGCAGCCGTGGCTCGCGCTGCTCGTGTTCATCGGCGGCTTCTCGGCGGCCACCGGCATGGTGATCGTCGAGACGGTGGCGCTGAGCACCATGGTCTCCAACGACCTGGTGATGCCGGCCCTGCTGCGCTGGCGCCGGCTCGGCTTGGCCGAACGGCCGGACGTCGCGCCGTTCCTGCTGACGATCCGGCGCCTGGCGATCCCCGTGCTGCTGTTCCTCGGCTACCTCTACATGCGGCTGGTCGGCGAGCGCTATGCCCTGGTCGCGATCGGCCTCATCTCCTTCGCCGCGGTGGCGCAGTTCTTCCCGGCCATCCTGTTCGGGCTGTTCTGGCGCCGCGCCAGCACGCCGGCCGCCTTTGCCGCCATCGGCGGCGGCTTCCTCGTCTGGACCTACACCCTGCTGCTGCCGTCGCTCGCCCGCTCCGGCTGGCTGCCGGTCGAATTCGTCGACGAGGGTCCGTTCTCCATCGCCGCGCTCAAGCCCTACGCCCTCTTCGGTCTGGCCGAACTGGATCCGATCACCCACAGCCTGTTCTGGTCGATGCTGGTGAATATCGGCGCGCTTGTCGGCGTGTCGCTGCTGACCGGCCAATCGGCGCTCGAGCGCACGCAGGCGGCCCTCTTCGTCAATGCCCTGGCGCAGGCGGAGGCCGGCCGCCTCTGGCGCGGCACCGCCCAGCTGGCCGACCTCAAGGAGTTGGTGGCGCGCTTTCTCGGTCCCGGGCGCGCCGCCGAAGCCTTCCAGGACTACGCCCGTCGCCGGCGGCTGGATGTCGGCAAGCTCGCCGTCGACGGCGAGCTTGTGCGCCATGCCGAGCGCCTGCTCGCCGGCGCCATCGGCACCGCCTCGGCCCGCGTCATGATCGCCACGGTCGCCGAGGAAGAGCCGCTCGGCATCGACGAGGTCATGCGTATCCTCGACGAGACCTCGCAGGTGATCGAGTACAGTCGCCGGCTCGAGGAGAAGTCCAGCGAGCTCGAGGCCGCGACCAGCGAGCTGCGCGCCGCCAACGAGCGGCTCAAGGAGCTCGACCGCCTGAAGGACGATTTCGTTTCCACGGTCAGCCACGAGCTGCGCACGCCGCTCACCTCCATCCGCTCCTTCTCGGAGATCCTGCACGACAACCCCCAGCTGCCGCCGGACAAGCGCGGCGAGTTCCTCGCCATCATCGTCAAGGAAAGCGAACGCCTGACGCGGCTCATCAACGAAGTGCTCGACCTCTCGAAGATCCAGTCGGGCACCCTCGAATGGCACATGGCCGATGTCGACCTCGCCGAGGTCGCGCGCGAGGGCGCGGCCGCCACCAGCCAGCTGTTCCGCGACAAGGGCGTGCGCCTCGACCTGGCCCTGCCGGAGACGGCGCCGACTCTCCGGGCGGACCGCGACCGGCTCATGCAGGTGACCGTCAACCTGCTGTCGAACGCCGTGAAGTTCTGCCCGGAGGCCGGCGGCCGCGTCACCCTCTCCGTCGTCGCCGACCCGCAGAGCGTCACGCTCAGCGTCGCCGACAACGGGCCGGGCATTGCGCCCGAGCATCACGCCGCGGTGTTCGAGCGCTTCCACCAGGTGGGCGTCACGCTGACGGCCAAGCCCCAGGGCACCGGCCTCGGCCTCGCCATCAGCCGCATGATCGTCGACCACCATGGCGGCCGCATCTGGGTCGAGAGTGCTCTGGGCAAGGGCACGACCTTCCGCGTCCGCCTGCCACGCCGGCCCGTCCTGGCCAAGGCGGTCTGATCGGGGAGACCGCGATGCTGCTCGATGATTTTGCCGAACGCCGGATCGCCGTCGGGAATGCGGAGATCTATCTGCGCACCGGCGGCGCCGGTCCGCCGCTCCTGCTCCTGCACGGCTTTCCGCAGACCCATGTGATCTGGCATCGCGTCGCGCCGCGGCTGTCGCAGTCCTTCACGCTGGTCATGCCCGACCTGCGCGGCTATGGCGACAGCAGGGGGCCGCCGCCCGACGCCGACCATGTCAACTATTCCAAGCGCGCCATGGCCGGCGACATGGTCGCGCTCATGGCCGCGCTCGGCCACGAGCGTTTTTCGCTCGCCGGCCATGACCGTGGCGCCCGCGTCGGCTACCGCCTGTGCCTGGATCACCCCGGACGCGTCACCCGCTTCGCCTCGCTCGACGTGGTGCCCACGCTCGACGTCTGGGAGGAGATGGACGCCGACCGCGCGCTCGCCACCTATCACTGGCCGTTCCTGGCCGTGCCGGCGCCGCTGCCGGAGCGGCTGATCGGCGCCGAACCCGAATTCTACGTGACTCACCTGCTGGAGCGCTGGGCCGGCCGGAGGGACGCGCTCGATCCGCGCGCGGTCGCCGCCTATGTCGCACAGGTTCGCCGGCCGTCGGTATTGTCGGCGATGTGCGAGGACTATCGCGCCGGCGCCGGCATCGACCGCGCGCATGACCGCGCGGACCGGGACGCCGGCCGCAGGATCGCCTGCCCGGTGCTGGTGGTGTGGGGCCGCGGCTATTCCGCCAGCAAGGAAGAGTCGCCGCTCGTCGTCTGGCGCCGCTGGGCCGACGATGTCCGCGACGTCCCGCTCGACTGCGGTCATTTCATCGCCGAGGAGGCGCCGGAAGCCTGCGCCGACGCACTGCTGGACTTCTTCGCCTGACCGCTTTTCTTGGGCTCCATGGCTAGCCTGCGTCCTTCGACAGGCTCAGGATGAGGAGCAATCTTGGTGGCACGAAGGAAATCCCTCATCCTGAGCCTGTCGAAGGACGCACATCGCCGATCCCAGACCGAAGAGATGCGCCACATCTCGGCGATTTGCTACTTGACCACGATCTTCGAGAAGTCGCCGCCCGGCTTCGGATACGCCAGGTCCATCCCCTCCAGCGCCCGGCGGACGATGCGGGCGACGACGGCGTTGCGGTACCAGTTGCGGTCGGCCGGGATCACGTGCCAGGGCGCCCAACGCGTGCTGCAGCGCCGAAGCGCGATCTCGTAGGCGTCCATGTACTGGCGCCACCGGGTCCGCTCCGCGAGGTCGCCGGGGTTGAACTTCCAGCGCTTCTTCGGATCGTCGACGCGCTCCTGCAGCCGCGTCCGCTGCTCCTCCTTCGAGATGTGCAGGAAGAACTTCAGGATCGTCACGCCGTTCTCGCCGAGGTGCTTCTCGAATGCGTTGATCTGGTCGTAGCGCTGCTCGATCGCCGCGGCCGGCGCCAGGCGATGCACGCGCACCACCAGCACGTCCTCGTAGTGCGAGCGGTTGAAGATGCCGATGCATCCCCGCGGCGGCACGACCTGATGCACCCGCCAGAGATAATCCTGCGCCAGCTCGCGCTCGCTCGGCTTCTTGAAGGCAGCGGAGACGATGCCGATGGGATCGACATGGCCGAAGACCTTGCGGATGGTGCCGTCCTTGCCGCCGCAATCCATCGCCTGGAAGATGCACAGCAGAGCCTGTGTTCCCTGCGCGTACATCACGTCCTGGAGCTCGTCGATGCGGAGCACGTCGGCATCCAGCTCCGCCTCGGCCGCGGCGCGGTCGGGAAGGCCGTCCTTGTCAGCCGGATCGATGTCCTTCAGCCGAAAACCCTTGCCGCCCTCGGGTACGCGGAACCGCGCAATATCGAGGCCGGTCTTCGTCGCGCCGCGCTTCGCCATGCTTCCCCCAAGGGTCCATCGGACCCGGTTCATCAGCTATCGATGCGTTGCAGTCCCGCCTGTGCGTCCTTCGACAAGCTCAGGATGAGGATAAACCTGTGTGGCACAAAGAAAGGCCCTCATCCTGAGCTTGTCGAAGGACGCACCATGTCGATCCAAGCATCCGAGCCTATGCGCCGTGATACGCGCGGAACCAGGATACGAATCGCGGGATCCCCTCGTCGATGGTCGTGCGCGGCAGGAAGCCGAGATCGCGGCGCGAGGCGTCGATATCGGCATAGGTCTCCGGCACGTCGCCGGGCTGCATCGGCTTGAACTCGATCACCGCCTTGCGGCCGCAGGCCTGCTCGATCACCTCGATGAAGCGCATCAGCGGCTCGCTGCGGTGATTGCCGAGATTGTAGAGGCGATGCGGCGGCTCGCTGCCGCCGTCCGCCGGCGGCCGGTCGAGGGCGGCGACGACGCCGGCGACGATGTCGTCGACATAGGTGAAGTCGCGCCGCATGTCGCCGTTGTTGAACACGGGAATCGGCTGGCCGGCGAGGATCGCCTTCGTGAAGAGATAGGCCGACATGTCCGGCCGGCCCCACGGCCCGTAGACGGTGAAGAACCGCAGGCCCGTCAGCTTCAGCCGGTGGAGGTGGCTGTAGTTGAAGGCGATCAGCTCGCCCGCCCGCTTGGTCGCGGCATAGAGAGAGATCGGCCGGTCGACCGGGTCGGTGACCGCGAAGGGCAGCTTGGTGTTGCCGCCATAGACCGACGACGAGCTGGCATAGACCATGTGCGCGAGCCGGGGCAGCCGGCGTGCCGCCTCGAGCAGCGTCACCTGCCCGGTGATGTTCGCGTCCGTATAGGCGAAGGGATTGACCAGCGAGTAGCGTACGCCGGCCTGGGCGGCGAGATGGACGATGCGGTCGATCTGGGGATGGTCGGCGAACAGCTTCGCGACGGCCGCACGGTCGGCAATATCGGCGCGCTCGAAGCTGAAGCCGCGAGCGGATGCCAGCTGCGCCAGCCGGGCCTGCTTCAGCGACACGTCGTAGTAGTCGTTGAGGTTGTCGATCCCGACGACCGTCTCGCCGCGGGCGCACAGCGCCGCCGCCACGTGGAACCCGATGAACCCGGCGGCGCCGGTGACGAGGATCGCCATAGGCTCGCGACTCCGTTGCTGACGGCAACGGTATAACCGCCTGTGCCGCGGCGGCGCAAATGCCGGCTCGACCGCTCCTGCGATTGACTTCCGGGTCGGTCGTGCCGAGAGTCACCGTGGGATGACAGGACCATGAAGATTTTCGGCCTGGCAGGGTGGAGCGGCAGCGGCAAGACGACGCTGACGTCGCGCCTGCTACCCGAGCTGATCGGCCGCGGCCTGACCGTGTCGACCGTGAAGCACGCCCATCACAGCTTCGACATCGACCAGCCCGGCAAGGACTCCTATGTCCATCGCATGGCCGGCGCCAGCGAGGTGCTGGTCGCCTCGGCCAACCGCTGGGCGCTGATGCACGAGCATCGCGGGGGGCCGGAGCCCGGCGCCGCCGAGCTGATCCGCCACATGACACCGGTCGACCTCCTGCTCATCGAGGGCTTCAAGCGCGAGCCGCACCCCAAGCTGGAGGTCTACCGTCAACCGAACGGCAAGCCGCTGCTGCATCCCGGCGACCCGCATATCGTCGCCGTCGCCAGCGACGTGCCGCTGCCGCAATCGCCCCTGCCGGTGCTGTCGATCGACGACATCGCGGCTATCGCCGATTTCATCATCGGCCATTGTCGATTGAAGTCCGCCGCGAGCCGTGAGCAGCGAGTTGGGAGCTAGACCATGGCTCAGCTGACCGACGATTGCTTTGCCGCCGGCGGACCGCTGATGCCGCTGGACGACGCGCTGGACCTGCTGCTCGGCCGGCTGGTGACGGTCGTCGACAGCGAGACGCTGCCGCTCGACCGCTGCGTCGATCGCATCCTTGCCCAGACCGTGGTGGCACCGATCGACGTGCCGCCGCACGACAATTCCGCCGTCGACGGCTACGCCGTCTATTTCGACGACCTGCGGGCCGACCGCGAGACGCGGCTGCCGGTCGCGGGCCGGGCCGCCGCCGGCCATCCGCTCGGTCGCCCCGTCAAGCGCGGCGAGGCCGTCCGCATCTTCACCGGCGCGGTGATGCCCGCCGGCGACGGCGGCGCGGCCGGTCCCGACACCGTGATGATGCAGGAGGATTGCCGCCTGGACGGCGTGGAGGTCGTGATCCGGCCGGGCATCAAGCGCGGCGCCAACCGTCGCAAGGCCGGCGAGGACGTCCGCGCCGGCAGCGAGATCCTCCCCGCCGGCCTGCGCCTGCGGCCGCAGGATATCGGCCTCGCCGCGTCCATCGGCCTGACGCGGCTGCCGGTGAACCGGCCGTTGCGCGTCGCCCTGTTCTCGACTGGCGACGAGCTGGCCGAGCCCGGCAGCCCCCTCGCCGCGGGCCAGGTCTATGACAGCAACCGCCACATCCTGCGCGCGTTGCTCGTCCGGCTGGGGGCCGCCGTCACCGATCTCGGCATCCTCCCCGACCGGGACGAGGCGATCCGCCGGTCGCTGGCCGCCGCCGCCCGGGAGCACGATCTGCTGATGTCCTCCGGCGGCGTCTCCTCGGGCGAGGAAGACCATGTGAAGGCGGCGGTCGAGGCGCTCGGCCGGCTGCATTTCTGGCGCTTGGCCATCAAGCCCGGCCGCCCGATCGCCATGGGCCAGATCGACGCCGACGACCGCCCGGTGCCGTTCATCGGCCTGCCGGGCAATCCGGTGGCGGCCATGGTCACGTTCCTGCGGCTTGGCCGGCCGATGCTCCTGCGCCTCATGGGGGCCACGGACCTGGCGCCGACCGTCTTCCGGGTGCGCGCCGACTTCGACCACCGCAAGAAGCGCGACCGCCGCGAATGGGTGCGGGCGCGCCTCGTCGGCGACGGCGCCGGCGGCCTCGTCGCCCGCAAATTCCCGCGCGACGGCGCCGGCATCCTGTCCTCGCTGGTGCAGTCCGACGGGCTTGTGGAATTGCCGGAGAACATCACCCAACTCGCCGCCGGCACGATGGTGGATTTCCTTCCCTTCAACGAGATGCGTTGATCGATTTTGTCGCGCCTCCGGGAACACGAAACCCCGCAACGGCCTTCCCGGCGGCGGGGTTTCGCTTGGGTAGGGTCAACGACCCTCCGGCCCGGCGCTACGGCCGGGCTTATATCAGAATTGGCAACTGCGATGTCGGATGCTGGCCCGGCGGAGTCATGCTGTTAAGGCACCCTCCTGGCCAGCGTTGCAACAGATGGGATCATGCGTCGTACCTGCCTCCCTTCTTGCTGCTGATAATTGAATCATGGGCGGGCACGCGCTAAAGGTCAAGCTGTTCGGCTTGTTGACTCCAGCCATTTCGGTGGCCGCATGAAAGTCCTCTATTTCGCGTGGCTCAAGAGCAAGGTCGGGATCGGGGAGGAGGCGGTGACCCCGCCGGCCGAGGTGGCCACCGTCGGCGCTCTGCTCGACTGGCTGGCGGCCCGCGGCCCCAAGCATGCCGCGGCGCTGGCCAACCGCTCGATCGTCCGCGTCGCCGTCAACCAGGAATATGCCGGCATGGACCATCCGGTGAAGGCCGGCGACGAAGTGGCGCTCTTCCCGCCGGTGACCGGCGGGTGAAGGCTATCGGCAGACAGCAGTCCGCCCGGACTCGGCTGTTCATCGCCAACACCCCATTTGCTATGCTGACTGCTGATGGCTGACTGCTGATGTCCCGATCATGATCAAGGTCCAGCGCGAAGATTTCGACGTCGGCGCCGAGCTGTCGCGCCTGACCGACGGCCGCAAGGATGTCGGCGGCATCGCCACCTTCATCGGCTTGGTCCGCGACCTTGCCGGCGGCGCGGCCGTGGGCGCCATGACCCTCGAGCACTATCCGGGCATGACCGAGAAGAAGCTCGCGGAGATCGAGGCCGAAGCGCGGCATCGCTGGCCGCTGCAGGCCAGCCTGATCATCCATCGCTACGGCCGGCTGGAGCCGGGCGACCGCATCGTCTTCGTCGCCACCGCCTCCGCCCACCGTCAGGCGGCGCTCGAGTCCTGTGCCTTCCTCATCGACTGGCTCAAGACCAAGGCGCCATTCTGGAAGCTCGAGGAAACGGCGGGCGGCCCGCAATGGGTCGAAGCGCGCGACAGCGACGACACGGCCGCCGGCCGCTGGTCGACGAAGCCCGACGCGGCGGAATAGCTCTCATACCCCTCGCGGCGGGCTGGCCGATGCCACCGACTGCGATCCCGACACGATGCCCGTCAGCCGCCGGCTCAACTCGCGGAGCCGGCGGCGGGCGGCGGGATCGTAAGCCTGGGCGTTGGCGCGGGCCGGCCGCTGGCCGTCGAAATAGAGCCCCGTCCGCCCGTCGAGATCGGGAGACGTGGCGAGATGGAGGATGGCCTCCGCCCCCTGCTCGACGCTGCTCATCGGCGCATAGCCGCTCTCGCGCACCATGTTCGTGTCCATGAAGGTGGCGGGATGCAGGCAGTTGACCGTGACGCCGACGCCCGCGAGCCGCTCGGCCAGGTCGAAGGTGAACATGATCTGCGCCAGCTTGCTCTGCCGATAGGCGCGCATGCCCTCGTAGCTGCGCGCCAGCATCACGTCGTCGAAGTCGATCGGGTACTGCCCGGCCGACGCCACATTGACGATCCGCGCCGGCGCGCTTCGTTCGAGCGTCGGCAGCAGCAGGTGCGTCAGCAGGAAACCCGAGAGATAGTTGACGGCGAACCGCAGCTCGTGGCCGTCGCGGCTGACCTCGCGGCGCATCGCCTCGCGCGGCCCGAAGCCGATGCCGGCATTGTTGATCAGGATGTCGAGACGGTCGTGCGCTGCCGCGACCGTTGCGCCCAGGCGGCGCACGTCCTGCAGCGATGCCAGGTCCGCCACATGGAGCTCGACCCGGTCGCCGGCCGCCGCACGGATCTCCCGCAGCACGGCGTCGCCCTTCTCCCGGTTTCGGCCGTGCAGCAGCAGGCGCGCCCCGGCCGCGGCCAGTCGCCGCGCCACCAGCTTGCCGACTCCGTCGGTGGAGCCGGTAACGAGGATCGTCTTGCGGGCAACGTCCATGAGTCGACCTCCCGAGGACTGCGGCTTGCGAGCGATCTGGTCGTCCGGGACCGGCATTGCAAGGCTCGGGCCGCGACGGTGCGGTCGCGCGGCCTTGCGGATTTTGTGCTCTCCGCGCCCCTGCGCTAAGCTCCGCTCCGGATCGCTCTGCGGCGGAGATCGCGGCGGCGCGGTGTTTCCGCAACACAGGGGGAACCATGTCGGACGAAGAACTCTGCTACCTGAGCGCCACCGAGGCGCTCGGCCGCTTCAGGGCGCGCAAGCTTTCGCCGGTCGAGTTGATGCAGGCCGTCATCGCGCGCTCCGACAAGGTCGATCCGAAGATCAACGCGTTCCCGATCAAGCACTATGACCGCGCGCTCCAGCAGGCGAAGCAGGCCGAAGCCAGATACATGCGGACCGACGGCCGCCTGCGCCCGCTCGACGGCCTGCCGGTCGCCGTCAAGGACGAAGCCTATGTCAAGGGCGAGCGCGTCACCTTCGGCTCGCTCATCTACAAGGATTTCGTCGCCGACGAAACGAACCCGTCGATCGGCCGCGTCCTGAGGGCGGGCGCCATCATGCATGCGCGCTCGGCGACGCCCGAGTTCTCCTGCGCCCCCTGGACGCACTCGCGCCTGTGGGGCGTCACGCGCACCCCGTGGAACCTGCAATATTCCTGCGGCGGCTCGTCCGGCGGCTCCGGCGCCGGCCTGGCCGCCGGCATCACGCCCCTCGCCAGCGGCTCCGACATCGGCGGCTCGATCCGCATCCCCGCCTCCATGTGCGGCGTCGTCGGCTTCAAGCCGCCGTTCGGGCGCAACCCCGACAGCCCGCCCTTCAACCTCGACCAGTATTGCCACATCGGCCCGATGGCCCGCACCGTCGCCGACTGCGCGCTGCTGCAGAACGTCATGTCCGGCCCGCATCCCGAGGACATCGTCTCGCTGCGCCCGAAGCTGCGCATCCCGGCCGCGCTCGGCGACATCAAGGGCTGGCGCATCGCGCTCTGCCTCAATCCGGCGCAGTACGACATCGACCCGGACGTGACGAAGAACACCGCGGCCGCGGCCGAGCTGTTCTGCAGCGCCGGCGCCACGGTCGAGGAGGTCGATCTCGGCTGGAGGCGCGACGACGTGGTCGCCGCGGCCGCGGCCCACTTCGGCACGATCTTCGCGCCGCAGGTCGCGCGCTACGCGAAGAAGCACCGCAAGATCATGACCGACTACGCGCTGGATTTCGCCGACTGGTCGAAGTCGACGCGCAAGGAGGACTATCTCAGGGGACTGGAGATCGAGACCGCGATGTACAAATCGCTGGGGGCGCTGTTCCGGACCTACCGCATCCTGCTGTGCCCGACGCTGCCGCTGCCGGCCACCAAGGCCGGCGAGTCCTACGTGAAGCGGCAGCTCCGCATCAACGGCAAGCCGCAGGGCAGGATCGAGAACTGGCTGATGACGATATGCTTCAACATCATGAGCCGCTGCCCGGTCGTCAGCATGCCCTCGGGCCTGGCCGCGAACGGCGTGCCGACCGGCCTCTCCGTCGTCGGCCGCACCTACGACGACGTCAGCGTCTTCCGCGCCGCCGCCGCCTACGAGCGCGAGCGCCCCTGGTACCGGACCGCCGCCCTGCGGCCGAAACTCTGACGGCGTAGACGCGATGGCGTTTTGAAGGTTGGGATCACGATCCTGCGTCCTTCGACAGGCTCAGGATGAGGGGTTTTCTTCGTGCCATGAAGATTTTCCCTCATCCTGAGCCTGTCGAAGGACGCAGGGCGGACATGCAAACCACCCGCGCGGTAATGGCGCCCCTTCACCCCGCCCGCACCAGCGCCTCGTAGTCGGCCATCAGGTGGCGGGTGATCGGCCCGACCTGGAAGTTGTGCGGCCCGATCTCGCCGACCGGCGTCACCTCGGCGGCGGTGCCCGTGATGAAGACCTCGTCGGTCTTCGCCAGCTCGTCCGGGAAGATCGCGCGCTCGATCACCTCGATCCCGCGCTTGCGCGCCAGCGCGATGGCGGTGCGCCGGGTGATGCCGTCGAGGAAGCAGTCCGGCTTCGGCGTGTGCAGCTTGCCGCCTTGCGCCAGGAAGATGTTGGCGCCCGTCGCCTCGGCGATCTGGCCGCGCCAGTCCAGCATCAGCGCGTCGGCGTAGCCGTCGTTTTCCGCCGCGTGCTTGGACAGCGTGCAGATCATGTAGAGCCCCGCCGCCTTGCTCGCCGTCGGCGCCGTCTCCGGCGACGGCCGCTTCCATTTCGAGAAGGTCATGCGGATGCCCTTGGTCTTGGTCTCCGGCGCGAAATAGGCCGGCCATTCCCAGGTGGCGATCGCCAGGTGGATGGTGTTCTTCTGCGCCGAGACGCCCATCATCTCGCTGCCGCGCCACGCCACCGGCCGGACGTAGCAATCCCGGAACTTGTTGGTCTCCATGGCCAGCGTCTTCGCCGCGTCGATTTCGGCGACGCTCCAGGGAATCTTGAACCCGAGGATGTCGGCCGATCTGTGCAGCCGCTCGCTGTGTTCGGTCGACTTGAAGATGCGGCCGTTATAGGCGCGTTCGCCCTCGAAGACGCAGGACGCATAGTGCAGGCCGTGGGTGAGCACGTGGACCTTGGCCTCGCGCCACGGCGCCAGCTTGCCGTCGAACCAGATGACGCCGTCGCGATCGTCGAAGGGCAATACGCTCATGGCGAGCCTCGCTTGCGGAGTCTCCCGCGCGGGAGTGGGTCGGTGAAGGTCTGTCGATCTGTCTTGCCACCGCTATCCGAATCGGCAGAATATGTCAACATGGCTGACATAAAATCCCCGGCCAACCCGCTGTTCCTGCGCGAGGAGGATCTGCGCCAGGGCATCGAGATGCTGTTCTACGCCTACCGCGACTTCACCGCCGAGGCCGATGCCATGCTGGCGCAGTACGGCTTCGGCCGCGCCCATCACCGCGTCATCTATTTCGTCGGCCGCAATCCGGGCATGCCGGTCTCGGCGCTGCTGGGCATCCTCAAGATCACCAAGCAGAGCCTGTCGCGTGTCCTCGCCCAGCTCGTGCGCCAGGGATTCATCACGCAGCGGCCGGGCCCCAGCGACCGCCGCCAGCGGCTGCTCGAACTGACGCCGCAGGGCGCCGAGCTGGAGCGCCGCCTGACCGAGGGGCAGCGCGCCCTCGTCGCCCGCGCCTACCGCGGCGCCGGCGCCGAGGCGGTGGACGGCTTCCGCAAGGTCCTGCTCGGCCTCGTCGGCGACCACGACCGGAACAAATTCCTGCGGCCGACGGCCGGCCCGCGGCGATAGCAAGATGAACCAACCGTCTCCCCTTCGCCTCGGCGACTTCGCGCCGACGACGGTCCTGCAGGACCACCGCGGCGAGGCCATGGCGTTCCATCATCAGCAGGTCGCCGGCCGGCCGGTGGTTGTGCTGCTCTGCCGCGGCGCCGCAACCGATGCCCTCCAGTCCTTGCGCGACATGCAGGCGGACCTGGCGGCCGCCGATGC
The DNA here is from genome assembly GCA_050180895.1 of Dongiaceae bacterium. Classification (GTDB taxonomy): domain Bacteria; phylum Pseudomonadota; class Alphaproteobacteria; order Dongiales; family Dongiaceae; genus JBGPEQ01. The sequence continues at coordinate 213,941 of JBFXDS010000003.1, read as the reverse complement.
GCGCCTCCTCGCCGTCTCGCGCAACGACGCCGCCGACAATCGTGCGCTGGTCGAGGCCCATGCGCTGCCGTTCGCGATCCTCGCCGACCCGCGCGGCGAGGTGCTCGCCCGCTTCGGCGCGGCCGAGGTCGCCGTGCTCGACCGCAACCAGCGGGTCGCCGGCCTGTTCGCCGGCGCCGGCGCGCCGGCCGCGGCGCTGGCGCTCTGCCGCCGGCTCGACGCGGCGGATCCGGCGGCCGAGGCGCGGGCCCACGCCCCCGTGCTGTCGATTCCCGGCATCCTCGAGCCGGAGCTGTGCCGCCGGCTCATCGCGTTCTGGCAGCGCGGCGACAAGCGCGCGAACGAGGTCACGCGCGGCACGCCGGGACGCGCCGACTACGCGGCGCGCAGCGACGGGGCGGTCAAGCGCCGCACCGACGTCCTGATTCCCGAGGATGCCAACCCCACCAACCTCGCCGTCCGCGACCGCCTGCTCGCGCGCGTCGTCCCCGAGGTCTTCAAGGCCTTCCAGTTCCGCGTCCGCTCCTACGAGGTGGCGCGCATCGGCTGCTACGACGCCGGCGACGGCGGCTATTTCCGCGCGCACCGCGACGATGCCGGCGATCCGGCGCGCCCGCGCCGCTTCGCGCTCAGCGTCAACCTCAACGATGCGTTCGACGGCGGCGGCCTGTGCTTTCCCGAATATGGGCGCCGCTTCTACCGGCCGCCGGCCGGCGGCGGCGTCGTGTTCTCCTGCAACCTGCTGCACGAGGCGCAGCCGGTCACCCGCGGACAGCGCTTCGGCCTCTTCACCTTCCTGCGCTGATCGGCGGTTCATCTCTGGTTCTTCGCGGCCGACAGCGCTGTGACAAAGCCGTGATAGTTTTAGTCGCGAAATAACACATCGGCGCCGCCTGCCGTTCTCTTCGAAATCTTCGCTGCCGATCTCACATATCCTCTTGCGGGCACTCCCAGCCCGCCCAGCTGGATTGAATCCAAGGAGGTGTGAGATGTTGCAACGGCTGCTTCTGACGACGGCGCTTGCCGCCTTGATGCTGACGCCGGCCGTGGCACAGGATTCGACCACCGGCGCGCCGGCGCAGAGTCCCACGACCCAGACGCCGCCGCCGGAGCCGATGGCGCAGGATCAGGCGCCGGGCGCTCCGGCGGGCGACGCCGCCCAGCCGCCGGCCGATACGGCCGCCGGCGAAGCGCCGGCGACGCCGCCTCCCGCCGAGGCGATCATTGCCGCCGAGAATGCGACGGACATGCGCGCGGACAAGCTGATCGGCACGTCCGTGTACAACATGGAAGGCGAGGCGGTCGGGTCGGTCCAGGACATCGTCTTCGACCAGGACGGCAAGATCCTCGGCGTCGTGCTGAAGGTCGGCGGCATGCTCGGCATCGGCGGCAAGTCGGTCGGCCTCAAATGGAACGAGGTGCAGGTCTCGCCGACGGACGACATCATGACCGTCAGCTACAGCCAGGACCAGCTCGAGGTCGCGCCCGACTTCCAGACCAAGGAAGCGCAGCAGATCGAGCAGCAGAGCAGCACGGGTCAGTAGGCCCGGCCTCGGCGGCGACGCCGAGGAGGGCTGATCGCGGCCATGACCCCTCCCGTTCGCGGGAGGGGTCATGGTCGACTTGTCCCGATCCCGCGGCGTGCCCGTCGCGCCGCCGGCTTTCCGTTCCGGCCGCCCGATCCGCCCGCGCCCTCACTTCGTCAGCGTGATCTTCACGCTGCGGTCCTGCTGGTTGTCCTCGAACAGCTCGAGCGAATCGCCGAAGGTCTCGCCCTTGCCGACCACGGTGATGACGTCGGCGGCGACGCCCTCGCGGACCAGCGCCGCGGCCACCGCCTCGGCGCGCTTCACCGACAGGGCGGCGTTCACCTGCACGCTGCCCTGCTTGTCGGCGCTGCCGAGCAGGCAGACGCTGCGGATGTACATGGCCTTGACGCGATCGGCGACCTCGGCGATCTCGGTCTTGCCGGTATCGTCGATCTTGGCGCTGCCGACGGCGAAGTAGACATAGGACGGCCCGGGCACCCCCGGCGACTGCGCCTTGCATTCGCCCGCGGCTTGCGCATCGCCGGCGCCGAACGAAACCGCCGCCGCGGCCAGCAGCGCGATCCAGACAGATCCGACCCTCATGGCCATCCCCTCCTTCAGTTGAGAACCGAGTCCGCGATTATGCCCGCCGCCGCGGGCCGCGCAATCGCGCTCCGGCGACGCAAAAAATCCACCACGAAGGCACGAAGGTCATAAAGACAGACGTGGGGAGACTTGGATCGACAACCTGCGTCCTTCGACAGGCTCAGGATGAGGACCTTATCTTCGTGCCACCAAGACTGCCCCTCATCCTGAGCCTGTCGAAGGACGCAACGCCGGTCGTGCGACGGAGGCCACGAGAGGAAACACTGAGTCGGGCCGCTCTTTGTGTTGTCACCCCGGCGAATGCTATCGCATGCACGCATCTCTGCAGAATCATCCTGCGTCCTTCGACAAGCTCAGGATGAGGGAAAATCTTACTGGCACGAAGAAAATCCCTCATCCTGAGCTTGTCGAAGGACGCACGTCGGTAATCCCAGTCTCCTGCAAGCAATTGATTCGACTCGCGAACTTGTGTGAATACGATAGCGGCGAAAGCCGGGGCCCATATGCCAGAGTCCAGAGTGTAAGGGCCCGGCTTTCGCCGGGGGTGACAAGGCGGAGTCCGCAGTCCTCGTATCATCTCCCTGCGGGTCGACGCGGTCGGGGGGCGCTTTGTGACGGAATCCCAACGGCGCTATAATGCGGCATGACCGACGAAGCCGCCGCCGAGCCGTCCCACATCCTCGTCGTCGACGACGACAAGCGCCTGCGCGAGCTGCTGCGCAAGTATCTCTCCGAGCAGGGCTTCCGCGTCACCGTCGCCGCCGACGCCGGCGATGCCCGCCGCCGGCTCGACGGCCTCGCCTTCGACCTCATCGTCCTCGACATCATGATGCCCGGCGAGAACGGCCTGGAGCTGACGCGCGCGTTGCGCCAGAAGGACGGCGTGCCGATCCTGCTGCTGACCGCCATGGGCGAGCCGGAGGACCGCATCGCCGGCCTCGAGACCGGCGCCGACGACTATCTGGCCAAGCCGTTCGAGCCGCGCGAGCTGGTGCTGCGCATCCGCACCATCCTGCGGCGCGTGCCGGCGGAGCCGGCGGCGGGTCGGCGCGAACTGCGCTTCGGCGGCTTCAGCTTCGATCTCGACCGCCGCGCGCTGCGCCGCGGCGGCCAGGAGATCCGGCTCACCGCCGGCGAGGCCGCGCTGCTCGCCGCCCTCGCCGGCGCCCCCGGGCAGGCGCTGTCGCGCGAGGAGCTCGGCCGGCAATCCGATCCGGCCGGCGGCAGCCGCATGGTCGACGTGCAGGTGACGCGCCTGCGCCGCAAGATCGAGTCCGACCCGCGCTTCCCGCGCTACCTGCAGACCGTCCGCGGCCGCGGCTATCTGCTGCAGCCGGATTGACATGATGACGACCCCTTGTAGGGGCGAGCGGCGCTCGCCCCTGTTCGATGCAAGACTCCGACCGTCGTGGCGGTGGCGACGCGGGCGAGCGCCGCTCGCCCCTACGCCCGCTCATCACGTTCTCGCCGGATAGGTCCGCCATGGCCCTCGCCCTCGCCAACGACATGCCGATGATCTGGCTCCGGCGCATCCTGCCGCGCTCGCTGCTCGGCCGCTCGGTCATGATCATCGTCACGCCGCTGCTGCTCCTGCAGGTCGTCACCACCTCCGTGTTCTACGAGACGCATTGGGACACCGTCACCAAGCGCCTCGCCCGCAGCGTCGCCGGCGACATCGCCCTGGTCATCGCCCTGCTGCCGCCCGACCGCAACCCGGAGGCGCTCGGCCGCCTGTTCGCCGAGGTCAAGGACACGACGCAGCTCGACATCGGCTACCGCCCGGGCGCCCGGCTGCCCGAGCTGCCGGGCGTGCTGCGCGCCACTCTCGTCGACCGCAACCTGGACCTTGCGCTCTCCGAGTTCGTCCAGCGTCCCTTCCTGACGGACACGCGCTCGCTGGAGACCGCCGTCGAGATCCACGTCCAGCTCACTGGCGGCGTGCTCGAGGTGGTGGCGCCGCGCCGGCGGCTGTTCAGCTCCACCACCTACGTCGTCATTCTCTGGATGGTCGGCAGCTCGCTCGCCCTCTTCGCCGTCGCCGTGCTGTTCATGCGCAGCCAGGTGCGGCCGATCCGCCAGCTGGCCGGCGCCGCCGAGGATTTCGGCAAGGGCCGCGACAGCGCCGGCTTCCGCATCGAGGGCGCCAGCGAGGTGCGCCAGGCCGCCGCCGCCTTCAACCAGATGCGCGACCGCATCCGCCGCCAGATCGCCCAGCGCACGGAGATGCTGGCAGGCGTCTCGCACGACCTGCGCACGCCGCTCACGCGCATGAAGCTGGCCCTCGCCCTGCTCGACGAGACGCCGGAAACCGCCGACCTCAAGGCCGACGTGGCGGAGATGGAAAAGATGCTCGGCGGCTATCTCGCCTTCGCCCGCGGCGAGGGCCGCGAGCCGCCGGCCGAGACCGACCTCGCCGAGCTGCTGCGCGACGTCGCCGGCGCGGCGCAGCGCGACGGCGCCGTGATCACCCTGACCGCCGCCGCCGACCTGACTCTCACCCTGCGGCCCGACGCCATGCGCCGCTGCCTCACCAACCTGATCGGCAACGCCCAGCGCCATGCCGGCGCGATCTGGATCGCCGCCGCCCGCCGCGGCGACGGCGTCGAGATCACGATCGACGACGACGGCCCCGGCATCCCGCCCGACAAGCGCGAAGACGTGTTCCGCCCCTTCGTCCGCCTGGAGTCCTCGCGCAACCCGGAGACCGGCGGCATCGGCCTCGGCCTCACCATCGCCCGCGACGTCGCCCGCGGCCACGGCGGCGACCTCACCCTGCTCGACTCGCCCCAGGGCGGCCTGCGCGCCCGGCTGTGGCTGCCGGTGTAGGCGCGGCCCATCCGCCGTAGGGGCGAGCGGCGCTCGCCCGTCTCGCCGCCGACGTGCTCTTTCCCGCCCCTCTCCAGCATCGTCGTTTGTAGCGATAGGCCTGCATTTGCTCGACGCCGCAGCGCGGCATCAGGTGGTGCCGCCGCAGATGCTGAGCGATTGACCGGTCACGAAGCCGCTGGCCTCGGAAGCCAGATAGGCAACCATCGCGCCCACCTCTTCGGTTCGAGCAAGTCGCCGGACTGGGATATTCTGCGCCTTGGCCGCGAAAAATGCTTCGAGCGCCTCGGGGTCACTGCTGCCCACTGTTTGGGCGGCCGTTTCCATCGCTCGGCCGGTGACGACCCCAAAGGGACAGACGGCGTTGACGGTGATCCCATATGGGCCGAGCTCGATGGCGAGCGCCCGCGTGAAGCCGGAGACCGCCGCCTTGGTCGCCGAGTAGACCGCCGTGTTCTTGCTTCCGACCTTGGCGGCAGTCGACGAGATGCTGATGATCCGGCCCCAACCCTGCTTGCGCATCGGCGTCACAGCGGCCCGGCACATGAGGAAGACTCCGGTGGCGTTGATAGCCATCTGTTGTTCCCAGGCTTCCAGCGGCACGTCCTCGATCGCCGCTCGGTCCTTTCCCTTCGCCGCAGCCGCGTTATTGACCAGGATGTCCAGGCGGCCGTGCCGCTGCACCGTCTCCGAAACCATGTCGGCCGCATCTTTCTCGACGCTCACATCGCCGGTGACGGCAGACGCCTTGCCACCGGCTGCGTTCAGTTGCTCCACGAGGGTATAAAGATCCGGCGACCCTCGCCCGTCCTTCCGCGGCACCGAACTGACGACCACGATCACCCCGGCGGAGGCCAACGCTCGCCCACATGCGGCACCTATCCCGTCTAGCTTGCCGCAGCCCGTGATCAGCGCAACGCGTTCGACCATGCCCTCGTCCCTAGAAAAATGACGCCTTCAGTCACACAGGGGGCAATTGATGCAAGGAAGCACTTCTAAACATGATACCCTAGTTGGCAATGAAAGTGTCGGAATAAGACACCGCACCAAAGTTTTCATCTCGGTCGGTTTCATTCGCGTGGATTCGGGCGCGGCGCTGACCGCCAGCATCAAAGATCAGCGCCAAGCTGTGTTTCTCACGGAAGGCTCCGTGAGCTGCAATGGCCGCGGATATGCGACACGGTGCATTCGACCTGGAAGTCGGTGAGACGCTTTAGATAGAGGACGAGGCGCAGTTCCCTCCTGTGTGTTCTTTTGCCTAAGGCGTAAGTTTCGCAGAGTACTGTCGTGCCGGTACGGCGCGTGAGAGAATGCACTCCTACGCATCGATGGCAGAAGCAGGTGAGCAGAGTATTTCCCGATCTGCGGCAAAATTTCGGCCTCTAAGATTGTTTGATATTGATGGTGACTTTATCGTGACAATTTGATACCGTACGGTACGATACAGTGAATATGGGAGTAACTCAGTTAGGTGATAGGAAAACGATGATCTAACGGAGTCACTTGATGATGCTATGAGCTCACAGTGGGATATGTTGCAGCAGAAAGTCGGCCTACAATGATGGCCGCTCCAGGGGAGGGTATAGAACGTGTGGAAAGCTCGGACGAACAAGCTTTGGCTACTTACAGTAGCGATCATACTTGCTCAATTTCCGGATCATGGGGCATTGGCGCAGAGCTATCCCGAAAGGTCGGTTCGATTGGTAGTAGGGTCCGCAACCGGCGGCGGGGGTGACCTCACGGCGCGTCTGGTTGCCAAAGGCATGTCTGAATATTGGGGGCAGGCGGTTGTTGTCGAGAATATGCCCGGCGCGTCGCAGTCGATAGCGGTTGCCAAAGTTGCCACATCACCAACTGACGGCTACACGCTTGGCTGGATTACAAGCGCGGTCCTAGGGACTGCGTTGTATGCTGATTTGAGCCACAATGTAGAACGTGATCTGGTTCCTGTCGTCTTGGTCGCGACAGGCCCCGCCGTTTTGGTGGTGAATTCCGAGTTGCCCGTTCACAATGTGAAGGAGTTGATCGAGTTGGCGCGCTCGGAACCGGGAAAACTCAACTATGGATCGGGGGGTATCGGGACCACATCGCATCTTATTGGCGAACTGTTCAACCAAATGTCCAATATACAGACCGTGCATGTGCCATATCCGAGTACCGCTAAATCTGCGATCGCGATCGCATCCGGCGAGGTACAAATAGGCTACCCCTCGTTCGTTGCAACAATGCCCTTGATTCAGGCCAACAAGCTTCGGGCGCTCGCTGTTAGCGGTACGAAGCGTTGGTCGGTCATGCCATCGCTGCCGACAATCGGTGAGACGCTGCCAGGATTTAATATGGGGGATTGGTACGGATTGTTCGCCCCCGCGGGGATATCAAAGGAGCGTCTTGCCGAGCTCACGAAGGTAGCCGTGATGGTTGCCAGTGATCCTGAACTGACGAAATCTCTGGAAGAACATGGTCTTCAGCCTACAATTCTTGTATCGGATGAATTCGCCGCAAAGATCCATAATGATTTTGCCGTCTACACTGAACTAGCCACAAAGCTTGGGCTAAAGCCAAACTAAGCAATGGATGGTCCGGACCGAGTAGCCGCAATCCTGTAGATTCTCCCTGCGGCTTCTCTTCATTTGGATATGGTGTGGACCTGAGAAATAGCCGGGGTTCAGCAAGGACGTACGGGCGGGAGGCCGACATGAACGCGCCAGTTGACGAGAAGGTCAGAGTCTTTCGCGCCCCTACTTGCAGCAACTGCATGCGAGTAGTCGGGCATCTTCGGGCCCGTGGAGTTGAATTCGAGGACATTAATCTCATGACCAATCCGTCCGCTCTCAAGGAGTTGGAGGAAATAGGCGTCAAGTGCATCCCTGTGGTGGTCAAGGGAAAGCGTTATGCGGCAGGCCAGGATTTGGACAAGATTGACGAGCTTCTCGGGATCAAGAAGACCAATACGGTGCTTCCTATAGAAGAAGTCGTGGAGCGCATCATAGCGTTGATCAAAGCATGGGCTCGATTTGCTAGGCAGCTCCCCCCCTCTACATATCGCAACGTAACTCCTGGTATGGAGGGGATCGATGCTTTTTACATGCCGAATGGAGACAAGTTTACGCTCAGCGATGGTCGGGTCTATGTACCGCATGGAACTTACTATGGGCTTGTCGGTCACGTCTTGCGCCATGCGAGACGGGTGAGGGCTTTAATCACCGACCCTGCATCTCCGGTGTTCACAACGCCGCGTGTATTTGCCGATTTCGGAGAGCCGTTGCCGGAAGTGGAGTTGCATGAGCTGCTTGCCGATGGCGAAGCCATCATTCAGTGCATCGAGCGCTGGTGGAGTAACGCTTCAAGAAAGGACGTCGAAGTCATTGTGAACACGTTCCATGGCCCACGGACGGTGCACCAATTACTTCTAGGGGAGACTTATTGCCTGGCTCAGCACACCAGACAGTTGATGACGCTGCTGCGTCAGCTCGATATTGAACCTGATGTTCCGATTGGTGAGTCAGAGTATAGCGGGCTGCAACTTCCCGACAATGTGTGGAAATGAACTAGTCCCGCGCGTCGTCTGCCCCGCTTCGATCATCGCCCGCGCCTTCTCAAACCGGTAGCATACGAGGTTCGCACCGCGGGCACACAGCCGGCGTATGCTCCTGCGCCGCCTGCCGCTCGCCGAGCTGCGAGCCCTCCCACTTGGCGACGAACTGTTCCGGCGTCATCGGCCGGTCCCGCCGGCTTGGCCGCCGCGCTGCCGGCCGAATGGAAACCCTGTCCATTCCCACCTGCCCTCTTGACGCCATCGCGTTTGTTGCTAAATTGTTCCATATATCCGGCCAGCGGCTGTCACCCGGCAAGCTGGCCGGACCGGTCTTTGACATCGTGAATAAGTCCAACCCTGAGGGCCGCCGCAATTCCGCGGCGGTCGATCCCGCCATCGGGAAGCGGGAATCCGGCGCGCATCCAGCGGCCTGTCCCGCTGGGCATGGGGTCCTGTCGCCGGGCGAGCGCCGCTCGCCCCTACAGGCGGCCCATCCGGTTATTCCCCGCTGGGCATGGGTCCTTCGGACATTTTCGTGGCCGCCTTGCCCCGCCGGCCGGCATCGGCCAGTCTCACGCCATGAAGACCGTCACCCTCCCCTCCGGCGAAACCGTCCCCGCCCTCGGCATGGGCACCTGGCAGATGGCCGGCGACCGCGGCACGCGCGCCGAGGAGATCGCCGCCCTGCGTCTCGGCCTCGATCTCGGCCTCGCCCTCGTCGACACCGCCGAGATGTACGGCGAGGGCGCCGCCGAGGAACTGGTCGCCGAGGCCGTCGCCGGCCGCCGCGACGAGGTCTTCCTGGTCAGCAAGGTCTACCCGCACAACGCCTCGCGCGCCGGCACGGTCGCCGCCTGCGAGCGCAGCCTGAAGCGGCTGAAGACCGACCGCCTCGATCTCTACCTGCTGCACTGGCGCGGCAGCGTGCCGCTGGCCGAGACCGTCGCCGCCTTCGCCGCGCTGCGGAAGGCCGGCAAGATCCGCCACTACGGCGTCAGCAATTTCGACACCGCCGACATGGCCGAGCTGTGGTCGCTGCCCGACGGCGGCGCGAGCGCCACCAACCAGGTGCTCTACAACCTGGCGCGGCGGGGCATCGAATGGGACCTGCGGCCCTGGTGCCGCGAGCGCGGCGTGCCGATCATGGCCTACTCGCCGATCGAGCAGTCGCGGCTGGCGCGCGATTCCCGGCTCGCCGCCTTCGCCCAGAGCCACGGCCTGACGGCGGCGCAGGCGGCGCTCGGCTGGCTGCTGGCGCAGGACGGCGTGATCGTCATCCCCAAGACCGGCCGCCGCGACCGCCTGCGCGAGAACCTCGGCGCGCTGGAGCGGCCGCTGACCCCGGCGCAGCTCGCCGAGCTCGACCGCCTGTTCCCGCCGCCGAAGAAGGCGCGGCCGCTGGAGATGAACTAAGGGGCCGTTGACCTTGCTTGTCCGCGACGGGAGACTCGGATCAACATCCTGCGTCCTTCGACACGCTCAGGATGATGAGTCGTTCTCCATGCCACCAAGATTCTCCCTCATCCTGAGCTTGGTCCCCGGGTTAAACCCGGGGAAGGACGCACAGGCGGGACGGCAACGCATATCCAGTTCGCAATTGGCAAGGACGAGGTGAACCCGTGACCGTGCGTTTGGCACTGCTGCTGTCCGCCGTGCTCCTGACCGCCTGCCAGTCGGCGACGCACAGCCTGGAGCAGCCGGAGCCGAGTTCCGGCTCCGCCGCCGTCGAAGCCGGCTTCGCCGCTTGGCGCAGCCAGCTCAAGGTCGAGGCGCTGGCGGCGGGCGTCTCGGCCGCCACCTTCGATCGCGCCTTCCGCGGCGTGCGCCCCAACCCCGACGTGCTGGCCAAGGACAGCGTGCAGCCGGAATACACGCGCCCCATCTGGTCCTATCTCGACACCGCGGTGTCGCCGAAGAACATCGAGATGGGCCGCCAGCGCCTGGCCGAGAACCTGCCGGCGCTGCAGCGCGCCGCCCGGCCGCACGGCATCCCGCCGCAGGTCGTCGTCGCCATCTGGGGGCTGGAGAGCGCCTACGGCACCCATACCGGCGGCTACAACGTCATCGAGGCGCTGGCCACCCTGGCCTATGACAGCCGGCGGCCCGAGGTGTTCCGCCGCAACCTGATCGACGCGCTGCTGATCCTCGAGGCCGGCGACATTCCGCCCGCCGACATGCAGGGCTCCTGGGCCGGCGCCATGGGCCAGACCCAGTTCATGCCGGCCACCTTCCGCCAGTACGCCGTCGACGGCGACGGCGACGGCCACCGCGACATCTGGCGCAGCCTGCCGGACGTCTTTGCCTCGACCGTCAACTACCTCGCCGCCTTCGGCTGGCGGCCGGAGCAGCCCTGGGGCGCCGAGGTCCGCCTGCCCGCGAACTTCCCCTGGGACCAGGCCGAGCTCGACATCGCCAAGCCCGTGGCTGAATGGACGGCGCTGGGCGTGCGCCGCATCGACGGCATGGCGTTGCCGGCGGCCGCGACGCCGGCCTCGATCATCGCGCCCGCCGGCCATCGCGGCCCGGCCTTCCTCATCTTCGATAATTTCCGCACCATCCTCGACTACAACCGCTCCGTCAGTTATGCCCTCGCCGTCGCGCATCTGGCCGACCGGATCACCGGGGGGCAGCCCTTCGTCACCGCGTGGCCGCGCGCCGAGCCGCAGCTCTCGCGCACCGACAAGCTGGAGCTGCAGAACCTGCTGGCGGTCCGCGGCTACGATGCCGGCGAGCCCGATGGCGTCATCGGCCGCAAGACGCGGGTGGCGATCCGGCAGTTCCAGCGCGAGATCGGCGCGGTGCCCGACGGCTTCCCCACCATGGCCCTGCTCACCCGCCTGCGGGCCTTGACCGCCTCGTAGGGGCTCTCAGTACAGCCGCCCGCCGTCCGGCACCGGATGGTCCGGGGCGATCATCACCACTTCGCCCTCGTCGTCGGGGAAGCCGAGCACCAGCACCTCCGACATGAACTTGCCGATCTGCTTGGGCGGGAAGTTGACGACCGCGGCGACCTGACGGCCGACGAGGCGGTCCAACTGGTAGTGGCGGGTGATCTGCGCCGAGGATCGCCGCCGGCCGATCGCCGGGCCGAAATCGATCGTCAGCTTGAACGCCGGCCGCCGCGCCTCCGGGTACGGCTCCGCCGCGACGATGGTGCCGACGCGGATGTCGACCTTGCGGAAGTCGTCATAGCCGATGAGCGGCTCGCTGGCCGGCGGGTTGTCGTTGGCCACCTCTCGCCTCTTCCCTTGCTGGACGGACGTCACCTATAGCGGCTGCGGACGGAAAAGGAAAAGGCCGCCCCGCCTCGCGGCGGGACGGCCTTTGGCACGTCGGTCGAGGGAGGTCGACCGGTGCTTACTTCTTCGAGGCGAGCTTGGGCTGCAGCGCGCTCTTCACTTCGTCGAAATTGTCGACGACGCGCTTGCTGATCACCGACACGGCCTCGTCGCTGGTCTTCTGCACCAGGCCGGCGATCTCGCGGATGTTGGCCAGCGCGGTCTCGAACGCCGACTTGGCCAGCTCCGTCTGCTTCAGGAGCTTGTCCTCGGCGCTGCCGGCGGAGGTGAACTCCTTGGAGGCGGCGGACAGCTCTTCGATGGCCTCGCGGGCGAGCTCGGCCTGACGGCGCAGGACGGCCTGCACGCCTTCGACCGCAACGCGGTTGGCGGTGGTGAGCGCCTCGACATTCTTGCGCTGCGACGCAATCGCCGCCTCGACATCGAACAGGGGCGCCTTGCCGTTGACGAAGAGCTTGCCGAAATCGGCGGCCGCCTTGTTGAAATCGCCGTAGAACTTGGAGAAATCGGGAACCTTGAACGCTTCGGTATCGAACGACGGGAACGATGGGTTGGCCTTGGCCATGGAGAGAGACTCCCTATCTGGGTCTGGAACGCCTGCGAGAAAATTGCTGCACTGCACAACGACCAACCGAATATGGGATCATGCTGCACTAGCGTCAAGGGTTTTTTGCAGTGCAGCAAAAATTTGGTTAATGAACTTTATCAGCCGGTCGCTCGGCCCCGGCGGTCGAACCAGCGCACGCATGACTCGGCCCGCCGCAGCCGGGCGTCGAGGGCGGCCATGGTCTTCGCCTTGTCGGCCGTATCGTCGCCGAACCAGTCCCGCAGGGTCGCCAGGTAGATCGCCGCCAAGCCCTTCGTCCTGAGCGCGCCGGTCAAGCCGCCGGAGGAAATCCCTGCCGCCTCCAGCATCGCCGCCATCGATCGCGCCAGTTGCCCGGCGCCGCACAGCAGGATGGTCGGGTCGCGCCGGGCATCGCGCGCCACCGCGGCCAGTCCCTCGCGATAGGGAGCCAGCGCGTCGAACCGCCTCATCAGCACGTCGAACAGGCGGTCCCGCGGCGTTTCCGTGGCCTCCGCATCGAGGCCCGCCAGCACCTGCCGGTCGACGTTGCGGCTGAGCGCTTCGAGGATCGCCGCCTTCGACGGATAGAGCGCGTAGAGATCGGCAAGGGAGATCGCCGCCGCCGCCGCGATGTCGGCCAGTGCGAGGCCGGACCAGCCGCGCGCCGCGGCCAGACGCAGCGCCGCATCGACGACGCGCGTGCCCGGATCCGCAGGTTTCGCCTGAGCCCTCTTTGCCATCGTCCAACTCCCTTGACTTCGGCATCGCCTATCTCCGATTGAGATAGGGTCGACAGGGGCGCCGGATAAGGGCCGCCGCTACTTGACCGCGATCACGCGCCCGCCGGTCATGGCGACGAGCGCCGCGGGGGTCAGCCGGAAGACCGCATTGGGCGTGCCGGCGGCGGCCCAGATCTCCGCGTACTGGAGCAGGTCCGCGTCGATGACGACGATCGGCGCCTCCGTGTGGCCGACCGGGGCCACGCCGCCGATGGCGAAGCCGGTCTTGTCGCGGACGAAGGCGGCATCGGCCTTGACGATGCGCTCGCTCAGCGCGTCGGCGACCAGCTTTTCATTCACCCGGTTGGCGCCGCTGGCGATGATCAGCACCGCCCGGTTTGAGCCGGCCGCCCGGAAGACCAGCGACTTCGCGATCTGACCGACCGTGCAGCCGATCGCCGCCGCGGCATCGGCCGACGTCCGCGTCGTCTCGCCGAATTCGCGGATGTCCGGCGCATGGCCCAGCGCGATCAGGGCTTGGCGCACGCGCTCGGCGCTCGAGCGGATCTCGGCCATGGCGATCGGCTAACCCGCCAGCGCGCGCGAGCGGCGCGTCGCCGCGGCGATCGCCTTGGTGAACAGCGGCTGCAGCCCGTCGGGCGCCATCAGGATCTTCAAAGCCTCGAGCGTCGTGCCGCCCGGGCTGGTGACGTTCTGGCGCAGCACCGCCGCCGGCTCCGGCGACAGGCGCGCCAGTTCGCCGGCGCCGGAGACCGTGGCGCGCGCGAGGCGCATGGCGAGGTCCGGCGGCAGGCCCGCGGCGGCCCCGGCCTCCGCCAGACACTCGATCAGCAGGAAAACATAGGCGGGGCCGCCGCCGCTGACCGCGGTCACCGCGTCGAGCAGCGCTTCGTCCTCCACCCAGGCGACCTCGCCGATGGCCGCCAGCAGTTCGTCGCAGCGGACCCGTTGGTCGGCGCTGACATGTCCATTGGCGCAGGCGACGGTGATGCCGCGACCAACGGCCGCCGGCGTGTTCGGCATGCTTCGGACGATGGCTGCGGCAGCGCCGAGCTTCTGCTCGAAATAGGCGATCGTGCGTCCGGCCGCGATCGACAGGAACACCGTCTCGGGGCGCACGAACCGCGCCAGTCCCGTCACGACGCCGTCCATCATCTGCGGCTTGACCGCCAGCACGACGACCGACGGGGATAACTTGGCCGGCAGCTCGGGGGCATCCGCGAACAGCCGGACGCCCTGGGCCGCAAGATCGGCCAGCGCCGCCTGACTGGGCTCGAGGACGACGACGTCGTCCGCACGGACGCCGCGCCGCAGCCAGCCGCGCAGCATCGCGCCGCCCATCTTGCCGCAGCCGACGAGCAGCAGGGAATCGCCTATGAGCATGATGGTCTAAGCCTCGCCGATGGTCTCCAGCATCGCCGCGGCGAGCGCCTCTTGCGGACTCCTGCCGCCCCACAGCACGAACTGGAAGGCGGGGAAGAAGCGCTCGCACTCGCTGAAGGCAATATCGACGACATCCTCCAGTTGCTCAACCGAGACGCCGCCGAGGCCGCGCAGGAGGATCGTGTGGCGGAACATCGGCACCAGCTCCTCGGAGCACAGGTCGAAATGGCCGAGCCACAGTTTTTCGTTGATCAGCGCCAGCAGTTCGTGGGAGGCGGCCCGCTTTGCCTGGGGGATGCGGGCATCGAACAGGCAGGAGAAGTAGATGGCGCCGAGATCTTCCTGCCAGACGAAGTACATGCGGTAGTCGCACCAGGTACCGGCCAGCTCGACGACCATTTCCGCGTCGGTGGTGCGGTCGAAGCGCCATTCGTTGGCGCTGACGAGTTCCTCCAGGATATCGATGGGATTGAAGCCGTCCGGCGAGCGATGCGTCGAAGCCAGGGCCATACTGTCCCCGCAAAGGCAGCCGTCCGCCGAGGTTCCCCTCCGGGGTGGGTGCACCGGACCCCGATATGTGGCCACCCGAAACGCTCAACCCACCATTAGTAGGGTGCCAAAAGCGCTATACGGGTGCAATAGCCGATTTGACCGCACTGCAAAAAAGACGGGGATAAGTCGCCCTCACTTCGTGGCTAGGCATCATGCGGGCCTGTCGGGCGGCGTTGCCAGCTTGGCTTCCAAGGCCGCCAGGCGCGCGGCCATCGCCTCCTGCTCGTCCCGGGCCTTGGCGGCCATCGCCCTGACGACCTCGAACTCCTCCCGGCTCACCAGGTCCATGCGGCCGAGCACGCGCTCGAGTTGTTCCCTGAGGCGCGCGTCGATCTCCTGCTTGAGGCCGCTCAAGCCGCCGACGACGCCCTGCGCCATGCGCGCGAGATCGTCGAGAAACGGGTTTTGTGTCTGCATGATCGGCCTGCTCCTTCTGCGGCTGCGTGATGAACGACATTATATCTGCAGCAGCCGCGGCCGCTGCAACGTTTGCTGCCGACCGGCGGGCTGCCCGCCTTGTCTTGCCGAGGGTCGATCTCTATAAGGGCAACGTCCATGCTCTTCGCCATCCCCTTCCCCGAGATCGGCGCGATCATCTTCGAGATCGGCCCGTTCGCGATCCGCTGGTATGCGCTCGCCTACATCGTCGGACTCCTGATCGGCTGGCGCTATTGCGTCTGGCTCGCCCGGAAGCCGCCGGTGCTGATCACGAAATTGCAGATCGACGACTTCCTCGTCTGGGCGACGATCGGCGTGATCCTCGGCGGGCGGCTGGGTTATGTCTTGTTCTACCAGCCCGGCCAGTTTCTCGCCCGCCCGCTCGAGATCCTCCAGGTCTGGCACGGCGGCATGTCGTTCCACGGCGGAGTCGCCGGCGTCATCATCGCGCTCGTCCTGTTCGCCCGCCGGCGCAAGATTCCGCTGCTGGCGCTCTGCGACATCGTGACCGCGGCCGTCCCGATCGGCTTGTTCCTCGGCCGGCTCGCCAATTTCGTCAATGCCGAGCTCTATGGTCGCCCGACCGACGTCCCCTGGGCCATGGTATTCCCGGGCGACCCCCTGGCGCTGCCACGCCACCCCAGCCAACTCTACGAGGCCGGCCTCGAAGGAATCCTGCTGTTCGTCGTGCTCTTTGTCCTGATGAACAAGGAATCCATTCGCCGCCGGCATGGGCTGGTGACGGGCGTGTTTCTGGCCGGCTACGCGCTCGCCCGCATCTTCGTCGAGTTCTTCCGCGAGCCCGATTCCTTCCTCGGCTTCATTGCCGCAGGCACGACCATGGGACAATGGCTGTCGCTGCCCATGCTCACCGCCGGCGCCTATCTGATCCGGCGTGCCTGCCGCGTGGAGCCACAGATCGCCAAATGACCCCGCTCGGCGAACAGCTGGCGCGCCGCATCCGCGTCGCCGGGCCGCTGCCCGTGGCGGAGTACATGGCCGCGGCGCTCGGCCATCCGGAGCACGGCTACTACACGCAGCGCGACCCCTTCGGCCTCGCCGGCGATTTCATCACGGCGCCGGAGATCAGCCAGATGTTCGGCGAGCTGCTCGGCGCGTGGTGCGCCGCCATCTGGCACACCATGGATCGGCCGAACCCCGTGCGGCTGGTCGAGATCGGCCCGGGCCGCGGTACGCTGATGGCCGACGCGCTGCGCGGCACGCGCAACATCGCGGGTTTCCACGACGCCGTCGACCTGCACATGGTCGAGACCAGCTCCCTCCTGCGCGCGCGCCAGGCGGAGAGCCTGCGGCAGGCGGCGGCGCAAGTTTCACCCACTTGGCACGACCTGTTCGACGAGGTGCCGGCCGGCCCCCTGCTCCTGCTCGCCAATGAGCTGTTCGACGCGCTGCCGATTCACCAGTTCGTCTTCCGCGGCGGCCGCTGGCACGAGCGCGTCGTGACCCTCGACGACGACGGCGATGGTTTGGTCTTCGCCCTGCGCGCGCCCGGCCCCACCTTCGCGCTGGCCGCGCCGTTGCCGCTCCCCGCGCGCGACAGCGCGGTGGTGGAGGTCTGTCCGGCCGGCATCGCGCTGGCCGCCGCCATCGGCCGGCGCGTGGTCCACGACGGCGGCGCAGCGCTCCTCGTCGATTATGGCCACGACGGCAGCGGCTTCGGCGACAGCCTGCAGGCCGTGCGGCGGCACCGCAAGCATGACGTGCTGGCCGACCCCGGCACGGCCGACCTCGCCGCCCATGTCGATTTCGGCGCGCTCGCCCGCGCCGCCCGCGAGGCCGGCGCATCGGTCCATGGACCGATCGCGCAGAACACGCTGCTCGAGCGTCTCGGCATCCACGCGCGCGCCGCCGCCCTCGCCCGCCGGGCGACGCCGGGGCAGGCCGAGGACATCCGGACCGCGACGGAGCGCTTGCTCCATCTCGAGCAGATGGGCACCCTGTTCAAGGCGCTGGCGATCGCCGCGCCAACCTTGCCCGCGCCGCCCGGCTTCGATGAGGTCGAGGGATCATGATCCAGGCCGACGCCCTCAAGGACTGCCGTCCCATCCGCCACGCCTTCTTCACGCGCCGCGGCGGCGTCAGCGAAGGCATCTATGCCGCGCTCAACTGCGGCTATGGATCGGGCGACGACCGCGACAAGGTGATGGAGAACCGCCGCCGAGCCCTGGCCGTGATCGGGCTGCCGCCGGCGGCGCTGGCCACCGCCTACCAGATCCACAGCGCCGAGGTGGCCGAGGTGAGCGAACCCTGGCCGCTCGACGCCCGTCCCAAGGTCGACGCCATGGTGACGACGCGGCCGGGCATCGCCCTGGGCATCGGCACCGCCGACTGCGCGCCCGTCCTCTTCGCCGATCCCGAGGCCGGAGTCATCGGCGCCGCCCATGCGGGCTGGCGCGGCGCGCTTGGCGGCGTGGTCGAGGCGACGGTGCGGCAGATGGCGCGGCTCGGCGCCGACCCGGCCCGCATCCGCGCCGCCGTCGGCCCCTGCATCGCGCAAGCCTCCTACGAAGTGGGGCCGGAGTTCCCGCAGCCCTTCCTGCAGCAGGATCCGGGGAACCGGCGCTTCTTCGTCCCAAGCCAGCGCGACGGCCGCTTCATGTTCGACCTGCCGGGCTACGTCGCCAGCCGGCTGGAGCGTCTCGGCCTGGCCGCCGTCGAGCGCACCGCGCATGACACCTGCGCCGAGGCCGACCTGTTCTTCAGCTATCGCCGCGCGACTCTGGCGGGCGAGACGGATTACGGGCGGGGACTGTCCGTGATTGCGCTGACCGAGTAACACACCCTCACCCTAACCCTCTCCCGCACGTGGGAGCTTTGCAAAACTGCCATGCACATTGGACGAACCGGAATCAGGAAGAGAACGGATCAGAATCGAGGCAAGAACATCGAGCTGTTCCGTTCTATTTTGCAAAGCTCCCGCACGCAGCAGAGGGACTCGATAGTGCCGCTACACAGATGGAGTCCCCTCTTCCACGAAAGTGGGAGAGGGCTAGGGTGAGGGCCTCCATCCGATGACGCTCTTCTGGAGACCACGTCCAATGGCCCTTCACTTCACCCGCGAGGAATTCGCCGACCGCCGGCAGCGCACGATCGAGCTGATGCAGCAGCGTGGCCTCGACGGGCTGCTGATGTTCCGGCAGGAGAGCATGTACTACCTGACCGGCTACGACACCTTCGGCTACGTCTTCTTCCAGTGCCTCTATCTCGGCGCTGACGGCCGGCTGATGCTGCTGACGCGCGCGCCGGACCTGCTGCAGGCCCAGCACACCTCGGTCATCGAGGACATCCGCATCTGGGTCGACGGCCCGGAGGCCCGGCCCGCGATTGAGCTGCGCGACATCCTCCGCGGCTTCGGCTGCACCGGCAGGAGGCTCGGCGTCGAGTACGAGGCCTACGGCCTCACCGGCCGCAACGCCCTGCGCCTCAACGCGGCGCTCGACGGGTTCTGCGAGTTGGAGGATGCGTCCGACCTCGTCAGCCGCCTGCGCGTCGTCAAGAGCGCGACCGAGCTCGCCTATGTCCGCCGGGCCGCCGAGTTGGCCGACCTCGCCCTCGACGAGGCCCATCGCCTCGCCGCGCCCGGCGCCTTCGAGGGCGACATCATCGCGGCCATGCAGGGCGCCGTCTTCCGCGGCGGCGGCGACGACCCCGCCAACGAATACATCATCGGCTCCGGCCCGGATGCGCTGCTCTGCCGCTACTTCAGCGGCCGCCGCCGGCTCGACGCCCGCGACCAGCTCACCCTGGAGTTCGCCGGCGCCTATCGCCACTACCACGCCTGCCTGATGCGCACGATCCCGATCGGCGCGCCGCTGCCGGGCCAGCGCGAGATGCACAAGGTCAGCGTCGACGCGCTCGAGGCCTGCAAGGAAGCGCTCAGGCCCGGCCGCCCCATCGGCGAGGTGTTCGACGCCTATGCGCGCGTCTGCGACGCGGCCGGCCACCGCGCCCATCGGCTGAACGCCACCGGCTACAGCCTCGGCACCACCTTCGCGCCGAACTGGATGGACTGGCCGATGTTCTACCACGGCAACCCGGAGCCGGCGGCCCCGGGCATGGTGTTCTTCATCCACATCATCCTGTTCGACTCCGAGCGCGGCGTGGCCATGACCAACGGCCACACCGTCCTGGTCACCGACCGCGGCTGCGAGGCGCTGTCGCAGCGCTCGACGGAGCTGGTGGTGAAGTAGGCGGGATCAGGCGCGCGTCGGCGCCCAGGCCGGCCCGATGCGGAACATGAGCGCGCGGTAGGGCGCCAGGCAGAACAAGGCGAAGCCCAGCTTCACCGCCAGATCGCCCATGCCCCAGGTGATCCAGGGCAGGCCCGTGCCGATGAAGGCGATGCCGAAGAAGGTCGCGGTGTCGGCGATCGAGCCGAGGGCCGATGCCACGAACGGCGCCCGCCACCAGCTCCGCTGCCGCAGCCAGTTGAACACGGTGACGTCGAGGAGCTGCGCCAGCAGGAAGGCCAGGCCCGACGCGGCGGCGATGCGCGGCGTCGCCAGCAGCGCCGACAGCACCACGCCGACGGCGAAGCCGGCATAGATCACGCGCCGCGCCGCCGCCGGACCGAAGCGCCGGTTGGTCAGGTCGGTCACCAGGAACGCGAACGGGTAGGTGAAGGCGCCCCAGGTCAGCCAGTCGTTGATCGGGAACTGCACAAGCCAGTTCGATGCTGCGACGATCGCCACCATGGCCAGGACCGGCCCGGCGAGCGGACGCAGGTCGCGTGCGGCAGTCCGAGGCTGTTGGATCGGCATCGAGCGAAGGCTCCCGTGGGCGGTGCGAGACGGCGCCTTACTGGCAAAAGAACGGCGCGAGCGCAAGCCTCAGTGCGCCCCGGCCGCCGCGGCCTTCGGCTTGCGGATCAGCGGCATCAGCAGCAGCGCGGCGAAGAACACGGCCGCCATCAACAGCAGCGTGTCGTTGAAGGTGATCACCAGCGACTGGCGCTCCACCATGTCCGACAGCGTCCGCAGCGCGGCCATGTCCGGATCGGGAATGCCGAGCGCCATGTACCGTTCGGTGACCGAATCGAGGAAGCCCTGCACCACCGGCCGCGACGCCGTGACGCTCTCGCCCAGCCGCGACGTGTGCAGCGCCGCCTGATCGATCAGCACGGTGTTGAGCGCCGCCAGGCCGATGGCGCCGCCGAGGTTGCGCATCAGGTTGTAGAGGCCGCTGGCGTTCTTGAGTTCGGCCGGCGGCAGGGTGCCGAGGGCCAGCGTGTTGATCGGCAGGAAGCAGAACATCAGCGAGAAGCCGCGCACGGCCTGCGGCAGGAAGAATTCCCAGAAGCCCCATTCGGCGGTGGCCAGGCTCTGCAGCCAGGCGCCGGCGCCGAACAGCAGCAGGCCGAGCGCCAGCATGACCCGCAGGTCGAGTTTCTTCGACAGGGCGCCCGCCACCGGCGCCGACAGGAACTGGAAGGCGCCGGTGACGATCATGAGGATGCCGATGTCGAGGCTGTTCCAGCCGCGCACCCGCGCCAGGAACAGCGGCAGCAGGTAGACCGAGCCGTAAAGCCCGATCCCCATGACGAAGCTGTAGAGCGATCCGATCGCGAAGTTGCGGTCGTGGAAGGCGCGCAGCCAGACGATCGGCCGGTCATAGGTGAACATGCGGATGAAGAAGAACGCGGCCGCGACGGCGCTGACGACGGCGAAGGTCGCGACCGACCGGTCCTCGAACCAGTCCCAGCGCGGCCCTTCCTCGACGACGTATTCGAGGCTGCCGAGAAACACGGCCATGAACAGCAGGCCGGGCGCGTCGAAACCCTTCAGCAGGCTCCAGTCCGGCCGGTCGAAATCCACCAGCAGCGCCACCGCCAGGACGACCACGGCGCCCGGCAGCAGGTTGGCGAGGAACAGCCAGTGCCAGGACATGGTCTGCGTCAGCCAGCCGCCGAGCGTCGGCCCCAGGGTCGGCGCCATGGTCGCGACCAGCCCGATCATCACCGAGACCAGCGCCTGCTGCCGCTTCGGGAACAGGATGAAGGCGGTGGCGAACACCGTCGGGATCATGGCGCCGCCGATGAAGCCCTGGAACGCGCGGAAGGCGATCATCGATTCCAGGTTCCAGGCCATCGCGCAGGCGAGGCTGGCCAGCGTGAAGCCCGTGGCGGAGGCCACGAACACGGTCCGCGTCGACAGCAGCCGCGACAGGAACCCCGAGAGCGGGATCATGATGACCTCGGCGATCAGGTAGGAGGTCTGCACCCAGCTGATCTCGTCGGCGCTGGCCGCCAGCCCGGCCTGGATCTCCGACAGCGAGCTGGCGACGATCTGGATGTCGAGGATGGCCATGAACATGCCGACGACCATGGCCATGAAGCCCGCCCACTGCCGCGGCGTCACGACCGGCTCCGCCGGCGCGTCGGGAACCGCATCCGGCTCCGGCACGGAATCGAGATCGTCGAATCTCAGCGCGGCGTTGGACTCATCCATCGGAGGCACATGGTCCGTAGGGGCGACCGGCCGGTCGCTTCTACTGCGCCGCCTGCGCCACGCCGAACACGCCGCCGGCGAGCGTCGGCGCATCCTCCGCCGCGCGCGTATCGATGCGGACCTCGACCGACAGCCCCGGCCGCAGCAGCCCGGCGAGCGGGTTGTCCTCCGGCACGGCGATGCGCACGGGCACGCGCTGCACGATCTTGGTGAAGTTGCCGGTCGCGTTCTCCGGCGGCAGCAGGCTGAAGACCGCGCCGCTCGCCGGCGCGAAGCTCTCGACCGAACCCT
Source organism: Dongiaceae bacterium (assembly GCA_050180895.1). Taxonomy (GTDB): domain Bacteria; phylum Pseudomonadota; class Alphaproteobacteria; order Dongiales; family Dongiaceae; genus JBGPEQ01. Next base: position 191,707 of record JBFXDS010000003.1, on the reverse strand, counting down.
CCAGCGTCACGCCGGGATAGGCATCGACGGAGATCTCGACGCGCTGGCCCGGCCGCATGCGCTCGAGCTGCGTCTCCTTGAAGTTGGCGACGACGTGCACCTCGGGCAGGGGCACCACGGCCATGAGCTGGGCTCCGGCCCGCACGTACTGGCCGACCTCCACCGCCTTGTTGCCGACCACGCCGTCGACCGGCGCGCGGAGGATGGTGTTGTCGAGGTCGATCTCGGCGACCGCCAGCGCCGCCTTGCCCTGCTCGAGCCGGGCCAGCGCTTCCTCGCGCTCGGCCTGCAGCACCACCAGCTGGCCGCGCGCGGCGGTCAGCTCGGCCTTGGCGCGGACCAGCTCGGCCTCGGCCTTGCGCAGGTCGGCGGCCGTGCGGTCGTAGTCGCTCTTGCCGACGATGTTGGTGGCGACCATCTTCTTGTAGCGCTCATATTCGGGCTGGGCGCGCGCCCGTTCCGCCTCGGCGCTCTCCACCGCGGCGGCCGCCTGGTCGATCAGCGCGGCCTGCAGGTCGATCTTGCGGTCGATGCTGACGACGGCGGCCTGCGCGCCGGTCACGGCGGCCCTGGCTTGGCCGACGCGGGCGGCGAAATCGCGGTCGTCGATGACGGCCAGCACGTCGCCGGCCCGCACCTGCTGGTTGTCGACGACGTTCAGCCGATGGATGTAGCCGGCGACCTTCGGGCTGATGCTGGAGATGTCGCTTTCGACATAGGCGTTGTCCGTCGTCTCGACGAAGCGCCCGTGCGTCCACCAGTACCAGCCGCCGGCGCCGGCGGCGAGGATGAGCACACCAAGACCGATCGGCAGAAGCAGCTTGCGCATGGCCAGGGCGTCCCTGTGTAATAGGTCACTGATTCGAACCGGAAAGAACTAAACCGTTTAGTTCAGTCCTTGACGAAAGGTAGGTTTCGGTCCATCTTTCGTCAAGAAGAAACTGAACAGTACAGTTCACCTTAAGAGGATAGCGGATCCCGCATGGCGATCGAGGTGCTTGCCCAGCGGCCGGAGGAGTTGGCGGCCAATCCGAAGGTCCGGCAGATCGTCGAGGCCGCCCGTCGGCTGTTCATGGCCGAGGGCTACGGCGCCACCAGCATGGACGCCATCGCCCGCGAGGCCGGTGTCTCCAAGGCGACGCTCTACGCCCACTTCACCAACAAGGCCGAGCTGTTCGCCGCCATCATCGGCGGCGAGTGCCAGCGCTTCGCCCAGATGCTGTGGTCGCGGGAGGCCGAGTCGGACGATGTCCGCGCGGTCCTGCTGCAGGTGGCGCGTGCCAAGTTCCACTTCACCAGCGCGCCCGAGCCGCGCGCCATCTACCGCGTCGTCGTCGGGGAGAGCGGGCGCTTCCCGGAGCTGGGCCGCGTCTTCTACGAGAACGGGCCGCGGCGCGTGCTCGAGCGGCTGGCCGACTATCTGCGCGCCGCGACCGCCCGCGGCGTGCTTGCGGTCGCGGAGCCGCGCGTTGCGGCCGAGCAGTTCTTCGGCATGATCCACGGCGCCGACTACCTGCGCCGCCTGCTCGACATCGAGGATCCGGGCGCGCCGGCGATGGACGCCATCGTCGAGAGCGCGGTCGAGGTGTTTCTCAGGGCCTACAAGCCGCCGGACGCTCCAGGGTAACGGCCCGCGAAGCCGCGGCCGCATCATCAGCCAGACGCGGCAGCGAAGGTCGGCGTCGGATTTCGACGGTGTTCGACGGCCTCTCCTGCAGCGCCGGCCGGCTGCGGGCGAACGTCGTGCCCCAGGGAGCCACGGATCCCTTGCCGGGCGCGCCCGGGCGCGCCCAGTCGGTCGAAGGCGGCGCCAGCAACCGTCGCATCTTCTCCACGTCCGGGATGACCATCGTCCGGCCGTGCCTCTCGATCACGCCGGTCTCGATCATCTCCTTCAGTCGCCGATTGACGGTCTCACGCGACGTCCCCGCGCGGGCGGCGATGTCCGCGTCGGTCGGTGCCGGGTACAGCACGGCGTTGCCCGCCGCGCTCGCCGCGGGCTCGGCCAGGCGCAACAGCTCCGTCTGGATCCGCTTGCCCGCCGCCAGCGTGGCCAGCTCGAAGAGCTTCTTGGACAGCACGCGCATCTGGCCGGTCATGCGCTTCAGAACGTCGGCCATCACGGCGGGTTCGGTGCGCAACACCTCCCAGAACGCCTCCGCAGACATCGTGGCAACGGTGCATCCGGTGACCGCCTCCACCGTTGCCGCCTGCGACTCGCCGTCGATGGCGGCGAACTCGCCGAACATCTCGCCGGCATTGATGTCCCGGACCGTCACCCTCTGGCCGTTCTCCGAGAAGATGGCGGCATGGGCCCTGCCTGCGCTTAGGAGGAACACGGTTCGGCTGTCCTCCAGATGGCCGACGATTTGCTGCCGTGGATCGAAGTCCCGCCACATGCAGCGCGCGGCGAGCCTGCGCCGCGCCTCCGCCGTCAAGCTGCGGAGGATCTCTATGCCGTCCAACGTCTCGTGACGGCGCTCGGTGATGCCATTCGCCTGCCGCCCCAGGCCTGTCGTTGCGGAAAAGGTCGGCCGGCCCTCTGCACGTTCCATCTTGCGCACTCCCCATCGGATTCGGTGCGCAGAGACTTCGCGCGGCCGCGTCACAACGGCATCATGGAGTGTTGCAATCGTTGCGGCCGGACGTTTCAATCGTTTCACCGGCGTCCGGCGGCGATGCTCCAAAATGACATCTCCCGGAGCCGCGGTCCCCAAAACCGCTTCTCCGGGAGATGCCGTGGTGGATATCGATGAGCGGCGCTCGCGCGCCGCGACGGCTACTTCTTCTTCGCCGTCTTCTTGACCGACCGCTTGCGCGCCGGAGCGGCCTTCTTCGTGCGCTTCTTGGTGGTCTTCTTCATAGCCATAGTGAACTCCTAAACGTTGTGGTCCTGCGCGACGGCACGGATTGCCGCCACGCCATGTCCACTACGCCCAGAAGATTAATAAACCTTTACTGCGATCGAGAAATCGCGTCGCCTCTTGGACTTCGCCTCGGCGGTTGCGACGCCGCTGGAGCAGCCTCCACAACCGCCGCGCGCATCGCCGCGACGAGTCGGGCTTTTCTTCGTGCCAGTAAGATCTCCCCTCATCCTGAGCTTGTCGAAGGACGCAGGATGGTTCTGCAGAGATGCGTGCATGCGGTAGCGGCGAAAGCCGGGGCCTCGCGGGTCGACGCAGTCGCTGGGAACTTTGTGGTTCGTCTTCCTCGCGCCGATCGACAGCCAAGCGTCGCCCAGCCCGCCATCGCCCGCCGGTTTACAGCCAGATGACGGGTTGATAATGTCCGCCGGCCTTGGCGGTCGGGGCTGCGCCGTGGGAGCGGCGCGCTGCATCGGGGTGGCGCGGATGAAGATTCTCACCGGCAACAGCAATCGGCCCCTGGCCGAGGCGATGGCGGCTTACCTGAACCTGCCGTTGACCCAGGCGAGCATCCGCCGGTTCTCCGACATGGAGGTGTTCGTCGAGATCCACGAGAACGTGCGTGGCGAGGACGTCTTCGTCGTGCAGTCCACCTCCTACCCCGCCAACGACAACCTGATGGAGCTGCTGGTCTGCATCGACGCGCTGCGCCGCGGCTCCGCCCACCGGGTCACCGCGGTCCTCCCCTACTACGGATACGCCCGCCAGGACCGCAAGTCGGGGCCGCGCACGCCGATCTCGGCCAAGCTGGTGGCCAACCTCATCACCGTCGCCGGCGCCAACCGCGTCCTCACCCTCGACCTGCATGCCGGCCAGATCCAGGGCTTCTTCGATATCCCCACGGACAACCTGTTCGCCGCGCCCGTGCTGTCCAAGGACATCCAGGAGCGGCTCGGCAACGGCAATCTCTGCATCGTCTCGCCCGATGTCGGCGGCGTGGTGCGCGCCCGTGCCATCGCCAAGCGGCTCGACGCCGATCTCGCCATCATCGACAAGCGGCGCGAGCGCGCCGGCACCTCCGAGGTCATGAACATCATCGGCGACGTCGACGGCCGCCGCTGCGTCCTGGTCGACGACATCGTGGATTCCGCCGGCACCCTGTGCAACGCGGCGATCGCGCTGAAGGAGAAGGGCGCCAAGTCGGTCGCCGCCTATGTCACCCACGGCGTGCTCTCCGGCGGCGCCGTCGCCCGCGTCGCCGCCTCGCCGATCGATTCCCTGGTCATCACCGACAGCATCGCCGCCACCGAGGCCGTGCGCGTCTCGCAGAAGATCCGCCAGCTCACCATCGCCCCGCTGATGGCCGAGGCCATGCATCGCATCAGCGAGGAGCGCTCGGTCTCCAGCCTGTTCGACTAGCGAGCGTTGACGGCGCCCGCGCCGGTGCCATTCAACGCACCGCGTCCTCCGCTGTCATTCCCGCGCATGCGGAAATCCAGGATTGCAAGGCTGGTCGCTTGCCCTGGACTCCCGCTTTCGCGCTCCGGCATGCAGGACCTTATCTGCGTTGCGTGACCGACCCTGCGTCCTTCGACAGGCTCAGGATGAGGGGCAGTCTTGATGGCAGAAAGAAAGTCCCTCATCCTGAGCCTGTCGAAGGACGCATGATGCCGTTCCAGCGCTCCATTCTGAGGAGCGAAGCAGGCAAGGAGCACGCGATGGGCACCCACGTCACACTGACAGCATCCGACGGCCACGGATTCACCGCCTATCTCGCCACCCCCGCGGGCGCGCCGCGCGGCGGCATCGTCGTCGTCCAGGAGATCTTCGGCGTCAACCGCCACATCCGCGGCGTCGCCGATCGCTTTGCAGCCGCCGGCTACGCCGCCCTGGCGCCCGCCCTGTTCGACCGGGCCGAGCGCGATGTCGAGGTCGGGTACGACGAGGCGAGCATCGCCAAGGGTCGGGCGGTGCGCCAGCGCGTCCCCTACGACGATGTCTTGCGCGACACCGCCGCCGCCGTGACCGAGCTGCGGCGCTTCGGCAAGGTCGGGCTCGTCGGCTATTGCTGGGGCGGCAGCATCGCCTGGCTCGCCGCCTGCCGGCCGGTGCCGGGACTTGCCGCCGCCGTCGGCTACTATGGCGGCGACATCGCCAATCGTCTGAACGAGCGGCCCAAGGTGCCGCTGATGCTGCATTTCGGCGAGCGCGACGCGCACATCCCGGCCGAGGCCGTCGCCCGCATCCGCGCCGCCGCGCCCGATGTGCCGGTCTACACCTATCCGGCCGGCCACGGCTTCAACTGCGACGAGCGCAAGGACTACGACGCCGCCAGCGCCGATGCCGCCCGCGAGCGCACCCTGGCGCATTTCGCGCAACATGTGGGGTAGGACTCCCCAAGGCCCCCGCACAGCCGGCCAATCGTCTTACGCTCAGCCGCGCTGAGCTGCTCATAGAACGTCCCCATCGCAACACCACACTAGCAGGGTGTTGCACTTCGAACGTGAACTCAGGTGCCGGCTTTCGCCGGCATGACAACCAGTCGGCCTAGCCTTGGCGATGCTAGCACGAGACGGACCGTCAGCATTTCGTCGACGGATGTCTGAAGTCGGTCTGCCGGCGTGAGGTCGGCCGACCCGCCACCGGTCTTGCGGCCCATCTGACGCTCCCGCCTAGGCCGGAGCTTGAAGCTGTGATGCCCCTCACAGTGCCGGCGCCGGTCCCATGATTGCATCTGTAACGTCGCCGGAGTGTCCTCGCCGGACGGCAGGGGAGGTGGCGGATGCGCGCCCAAGACCAGCAGGACGGCCTGACCGCGCTGGCGGTCGCCGGCACCCATGTCGTCCTCATCGGCTGGGACATGGCGGCGGCGGACATCCGCGCCCGCCGCGTCCTCGGCTTCGCCATCCAGCGCCATCGCCTTGCCGACGGCGAGGCGATCTGGCTGTCGGGGATGAAGACCTTCGCCACGGTGGATCCCGACCCGGACCCCGGCGTCCCCGTCAGCTCGTTCCGCCATCCGCTGCAGACCTTTCAGTGGTCGGACTATTCGGTCTCGCCCAACCAGACCTACAGCTATCGCCTGGTCGCGCGCACCGGCCAGCCGGACTCCCTCGCCGACGGACCGGCCGTCACCCTCACCGTCACCACCGAACGGGTCGACCAGGGCAAGCATGCCGTGTTCTTCAACCGCGGGGCCGTCGCCTCGCAGGAATACGCCCGCCGCTTCCAGAACCAGCGGCCGGAGGTGCACGGCAAGCCGGCCTTCGACTGGCTGTCGCGCGGTCTGGTCGAGAGCCTGGAGGCATTCATCGCCCAGGCCGGCGCCGGCGATGAGCTGCTCGGCGCCTTCTTCGAGTTCAAGAACACGCGCATCTACGACGCCTTCAAGGCGGCGAAGGCGCGCGGAGCCCGCATCAAGATCCTCTATGACGGCGACACCCAGCGCGAGGAGAACGAAGCCGCGCTCGACGGCAGCGGCATCACCGGGCTGACCAAGGCGCGTACCCGCTCCGGCCAGTTCGCCCACAACAAGTTCCTCGTCTACCGCCAGGCCGGCGTCTCGCGCCAGGTGTGGACCGGCTCCACCAACCTCAGCCAGAACGGCATCTTCGGCCATTCGAACAATGCCCATCTGGTGCGCGACGACGCCATCGCCGAGACCTACCACCAGTATTGGCTGACCCTCGACAAGGACCTGACGCGCAAGCCGACGGCGCTCGCCAACGATGCCGCCACGCCGGCCCCGCCGGCGCCCTGGAGCGAAGAGACCGTCGCCGTCTTCTCGCCGCGCTCCGATTTGGCCGCGCTCGACTGGTATGCCGCGCTCGCCGGCGCATCCCAGCGGGCGCTGCTGGCCACCTTCGCCTTCGGCATGAACGAGCGCTTCGTGCAAGTCTATGATCGGCAGGACGCGGTCCTGCGGTTCGCCCTGATGGAGAAGAAGGGCAACGGCCGTACCTATCGTCAACAGGCGGCCGAGATCGACCGTATCCGCCGCCGTCCCAACACGGTCGTTTCCGTCGGCAACAAGGTCGCCCTCAACAACTTCGACCGCTGGCTGGCGGAGATCGACCGCATCGTCGACGAGGCGCATGTCCTCTACGTCCACACCAAGTACATGCTCATCGACCCGCTCGGGCCGCAGCCGATCGTCATCGTCGGCTCGGCCAACTTCTCCAAGGCGTCCACCGACACCAACGACGAGAACATGCTGATCATCCGCGGCAATCCCGCCATCGCCGACATCTATCTCGGCGAATTCATGCGGCTGTTCTCGCACTATGCCTTCCGGGAATCGCTGGGGTTCAGGTCCAGCTCGACGCCGGCGGCCGCACTCCGGCGCAAGCATCTGATCGAGAGCCCGGACTGGATCGACGGCGACCGCCCGGGTGCCGGCTACTTCGAGCCGGGCACCGACCGCACCCTGCGCCGCCTCTATTTCTCCGGCCAGTAGCCGCCGCGATTCTCGCCGGCGTGCGCGGCCCGGCGAACGTCCGCCTCGCTTGCGCCGCCCCGGCGATTGGGGAACAGTGACGCAGCCGCCCCTTGACGGCGGCCGTGAAGGAGGTCGCCGCATGGACCTGATCCTGCGCAATGCCCGTCTGCCCGATGCCGGCCCGGACACGAAGACGGATGTCGGCATCGAGAGCGGCCGCATCGCCGCCATCGCACCGGCGCTGCCGGCCGCCGGGCCGGAGATCGATCTGCAGGGCCGCCTGCTCTCCCCCGGTTTCATCGAGACGCACATCCATCTCGACAAGTCCCGCATCCTCGACCGCTGCAAGGCCGAGCGCGGCGAACTCGACGAGGCCATCGCCGAGGTGGCGAAGGCGAAGAAGGCCTTCACGGCCGAAGATGTCTACGACCGCGCGAAGCGCACGCTCGAGCGCTGCATCCTGCAGGGCACCACCCACATCCGCACCCAGCTCGAGGTCGATCCCGGCATCGGCCTGCGCGGGCTGGAGGGCGTGCTGCCCCTGCTGCGCGAATATGCCTGGGCTGTCGACATGGAGATCTGCGTCTTCCCGCAGGAGGGATTGCTCAACAATCCCGGCACCGACGAGCTGATGGTCGAGGCGCTGAAGCGCGGCTGCCGGGTCGTCGGCGCCGCTCCCTACACCGACCGCGACCCGCACGGCCAGATCGACCGCGTCTTCGCCATGGCGCGGGAGTTCGACGTCGATATCGACATGCATCTCGATTTCGGCCCGGAGGCGGACGACCTCGACCTGCTCTATGTCTGCGAATGCACCGAACGGTTCCGCTATGGCGGCCGCGTCGCCATCGGCCATGTGACCAAGCTGTCGGCGGCCGACCCGCAGCGCTTCGAGATCTCGGCCCGGCGCATGGCCGACGCGGGCGTGGCCCTCACCGTCCTGCCGTCGACCGACCTCTATCTCATGGGCCGGCACATGGACCACAGCGTCATGCGCGGCGTCACGCTGGCGCACAAGCTGCTGAAGAGCGGCGTCAACTGCTCGTTGTCGACCAACAACGTGCTCAACCCCTTCACGCCGTTCGGCGACTGCTCGCTCGTCCGCATGGCCAACCTCTACGCCAATATCGGCCAGGTCGGCGCGCGCAGCGACGTGCGCGAGTGCTTCGACATGATCACGGCCCGCTCGGCGGCGCTGATGCGCATCGACGGCTATGGCCTCGCCGTCGGCCGGCCGGCCGATCTCGTCGTGCTCGACTGCGCCGCGCCGGAGGAGGCCGTGGCGGAGCTGGCCCCGCCGCTCTATGGCTTCAAGCGCGGCCGCATGACCTTCAGCCGCGCCCCCGCCGTCCTGCATCGCCCGGCAGCCGTCGGTACGACGGGTCCTTGAAGCATAAAAGTAGTCTGAGCTTGACTTTTTGCGCACTAAGTTCTTATAATGTTCCATTATCGATGGAGTGCGCTCCATCGGCTCGATGTTTGACATCGTGGATCAGGCTATAGCCATGGCGATCCCGCATCGCCGCGATGTCCCCTTCTGTCTCACAAAGGCCCGTTAACTTCCTTTACATGGGCTCGTTGTTCAGATTTCCGAAAATAGGTCGCATCTCCTGACCTATTCCGAAGTCTGCCCGCTTCTTCGCGTCTCTGCGTCTCTGCGGCGAGTCTTCTGCCTTGCCCCCGCTGGGCATGGGGTCCATCGCCCGCTTTCGATAGCGTAGGGGCGAGCGGCGCTCGCCCAACGATCGTCGTCGAGACCCGATGTCGAGCCACGACACCAAGGGCGAGCGCCGCTCGCCCCTACGACCCTCGCCGACGATCTCCGCTGGGGATGGGGTCCATCGCTCAATTTTGCAGAACCGGTGTAGGGGCGGCCCCATATGGCCGCCCGGCGGAAGAGGGACAGGGTGAAGAGGGACAGGGTGAGGGGACATTCGCGTCCATCTGCATTCATCCGCGGTTGAAAATCTCGCCGGACGCCATTTCCCGCTGGACATGGGGTTCATCCGTCGCTTTTCGGTCTCGGGGCCGAAGCCGCGGGCCCCCTGGTTGTCAGCCGCCCGGCGATCCCCTATAACCTGCCGCCTTCGCGGCGCCGGGCACCCCTGGAGGCCGGCACCGCCTTTCGCTCACAGAGGACCAATGCAATGACGGAAGTCCACAGCCTGATGGCAGAGCTGCGGGAGCGGGCCGGAAAGGGGGCCGCCCGATCGACCCGCCGCGCCGGGCGCGTCCCGGCCGTCGTCTACGGCAACAAGGCGACCCCGACCCTGATCTCGCTGGAGCCGCGCGAGCTCGACCGCGAGATCCACAAGACCGGCTACTACACCACCCTCTTCGACATCAAGGTGAACGGCACGACCGAGCGGGTGCTGCCGCGCGACGTGCATTTCGACCCGGTCACCGACCGGCCGGTCCATGCCGACTTCATGCGCGTGAGCGAGCAGACACGGGTACGCGTGCATGTGCCCGTCACCTTCACCAACGAGGGGCTGTCGCCGGGCATCAAGCGCGGCGGGGTGCTCAACATCGTCCGCCACGAGGTCGACGTCTACTGCCAGGCGGGCAACATCCCGCACGCGATCATCGTCGACGTGGCCGGCCTCGACATCGGCGACAGCGTGCATATCAGCATGGTGAAGCTGGCCGAGGGCGTGAAGCCGGCCATCGCCGACCGCGACTTCACCATCGCCACCATCGCCCCGCCGACCGTGCACAAGACCGAGGCGGAGGAGCAGGCGGCCGCGGCGGCCACGGCTGCGGTGGCGACGCCCGAAGGCGCCGCTGCGGCTCCGGCCACGGGCGCCGCTCCTGGAGCCGCGCCGGCTGCTGGGGCCGCACCCGCTGCGGCAGGCAAGGCGCCGGCGGCTCCGGCCAAGGGCGGCGACAAGAAGAAGTAGCCGGCGATGCTGCTGCTCGTCGGCTTGGGCAATCCCGGCCCGGGCCACGCGGGCGACCGGCACAACATCGGCTACATGGCGGTGGACGCGATCGTCCGCCGCCATGGCTTCGGTCCCTGGCGCAACAAATTCCGCGGCCAGGTGGCCGAAGGGACCATTGCCGATGAACGGGTCATCGCCCTGAAGCCCGAGACTTACATGAACCTGTCCGGCGAGTCGGTCTCCGCCGCGGCCCGCTTCTACAAGCTGCCGCCGGAGCGCGTCATCGTCATCCATGACGAGATCGACCTCGTCTTCGGCAAGCTCCGCGTGAAGCGGGGCGGCGGCAGCGGCGGCCACAACGGCATCCGCAGCATCGACGCCCATCTCGGCCCCGACTTCTGGCGCGTCCGCCTCGGCGTCGGCCATCCCGGCGACCGCGAGATGGTCATCGGCCACGTGCTGCGGCCCTTCGCCAAGGACGAGCAGCCGGCCGTCGACAAGCTGGTCGAGGCCGTGGCCGAGGCCATCCCCTTCCTCGTCGCCGGCGACGAGAACCGCTTCATGAGTAAGGTCGACGTGACGATCAACCCGCGCCCGCCGAAAGAAAAGCCGTCAGCGGATGCCGGCGCGCCGCCGAAAGCCGATGGCTGACTGCTGATGGCTGAGAGCTAGTCCATGGGCTTCGAATGCGGCATCGTCGGGCTGCCGAACGTCGGCAAGTCCACTCTCTTCAACGCGCTGACGGCGACGGCGGCAGCGCAGGCGGCGAACTACCCCTTCTGCACCATCGAGCCGAACGTCGGCCGCGTGGCCGTGCCGGACGAGCGGCTCGACGTGCTCGCGCGCCTGGCCAAGTCGGCCAAGGTCGTGCCGACCCAGCTCGGCTTCGTCGACATCGCCGGCCTCGTGCGCGGCGCCAGCAAGGGCGAGGGCCTCGGCAACCAGTTCCTCGCCAACATCCGCGAGGTCGACGCTATCATCCACGTGCTGCGCTGCTTCGAGGCCGACGTGACCCATGTCGAGGGGACCGTCGACCCGATCCGCGACGCCGAGACCGTCGACACCGAGCTGATGCTGGCCGACCTCGAGAGCCTGGAGCGCCGCGTCGACGCCACGACCAAGAAGGCGCGGGGCGGCGACAAGGACGCCAAGCTGCTGCTGGCGGTGATGGAGCCGGTGCTGGCGGCCCTGCGCGCCGGCAAGCCGGCCCGCAGCGTGCCGATCGCCGATGGGCAGCAACCGCTCTTCAGGCAGCTGCAGCTGCTCACCGGCAAGCCCGTGCTCTATGCCTGCAATGTCGACGAGAGCGCGGCCGCCACCGGCAACGAATGGTCCGCCCGCGTCGCCGAGAAGGCCAAGGCCGAGGGCGCCGCGACCGTCGTCATCTCCGCGGCGATCGAAGCCGAGGTGGCGACGCTGAGCGATCCGGCCGAGCAGCGCGAGTTCCTGGCCAGCCTCGGCCTGCGGGAGACCGGCCTGTCACAGGTGATCCGCGCCGGCTACAAGCTGCTCGACCTCATCACCTTCTTCACCGCCGGGCCGAAGGAGGCGCGCGCCTGGACCGTGCATCGCGGCGCCACCGCGCCGCAAGCCGCCGGCGTCATCCACACCGATTTCGAGCGCGGCTTCATCCGGGCGGAGACCATTGCCTACGACGACTTCGTCGCCTGCGGCGGCGAACAGGGCGCCAAGGACGCCGGCAAGATGCGCTCGGAAGGCAAGGACTACGTCGTCCAGGACGGCGACGTCATGCATTTCCGCTTCAACGTTTGAGGCGCCGTCAGTCCCCCACCGGCACGAACTCGACGATGACGCCGTTAGTCTCATCCGGCGCCACCGCGATCCCCGCCTCGGTCGACACGAACGTCACGCCCTTGGCGTCGAGATAGTCGGCCGCATCGATCAGGATCAGGACGCTGATCCGCATCGCCGCCGTCCAGGGCGGCGCGTGGCGCGGCAGTTCGAGACCGGGATAGAGCCGCTGCAGCCCGTCGGCCGTGACGAAGAGCAGATCGCCCTCGCCCGTATCGATCCGCAGCGACCCCTCCTCGCCGGCGACCGCATCAGGGCCGAACAGCCGGACATAGGCGGCGGCGAGATCCGCCGGCCGCTCGACCACGGTGACCACCGCCTGCAGCGCGGCCGCGCGGATGGGATGCACCACCCAGTCGTTGCGGCGAACGATATCCGGCGTCAGATGCTGGCAGAAGAAGGCGCGCAGGCCGGGCGTCGCCTCCGGCGGCGGATGGACGAGCCGGAAGGCCGGCAACACCTCGCCTTCGGGCAGCTCCAGGGCGCGCTTGAGGTCTTTGGGACCGTCCGGCGTCCAGCCGCGGTCGCGCAACCAGGCCGCCGTCGCATCGCCGTCGCGGCTGCGGAAGGCGAGGCCGAGGAGCCCTTCGCGCTCGGCCAGGAACAGGTCCAGGTTGTTGGTGAACTGGGTAGGATCGACGATGCCCAGCAGCTCGACATAGCCGCGCTGGAGCATGATGCAGTAGTTGGCGGTGCCCCAACCGATGTGACGCCCGCGCGGCGTGAGCGTGAAGCCGAGCCTCTGCCACGCGGCGCGCGCCGCCTCCAGATCGTGCACGCCGACCAGCGTGTGGTCGATGCCGGCGATGGCGCTGTCGCGGGAGCTCAATGCAGGCCCGACCACACCTTGCGATAGACGGCGTAGAGGCAGGCGGTGAGCACGATCAGGAACAGCATCACGCCCACGCCCATCTGATGGCGCTGGTTCAGGTTCGGCTCGGCCGTCCAGCAGAGAAAGTTGGTCACGTCCAGGGCCATCTGCGGCACCGTCGCCTCGGTGCCGTCGGCATAGGTGACGGCGCCGTCGCTGAGCGGCGGCGGCATGGCGATCTGGTGCGCGCCGGCCGCGAAGTAGGCGTTATAGTTCATGCCTTCGTTCAGCTGGAAACCCGTCGGCGGCTCCTGGTATCCGGTCAGGATCGCATGGACGTAGTCGGGGCCGCCGATCCGCGCCTTGCACATCAGCGACAGATCGGGCGGAAAGGCGCCGTTGTTCGCCGCGCGGGCCGCCTGCTCGTTGGGGAACGGCGCCTTAAAGCGATCTGACGGCAATCCGGCCCGCTCGAACATCTCGCCCTCGTCGTTCGGGCCGTCGGTGACCTGCACCCCCGCCGCCACCGCCTTGATCTCCTCCTCGCCGAGGCCGATCCCGGAGAGGTGCCGGTAGCTCACGAGGTTCAGGGAATGGCAGGCCGTACACACGTCGTGATAGACCTGGAACCCACGCTTCAGCGCCGCTTCGTCATAAGTGCCGAAGATGCTGTTGAACGACCATTCCTCATGCGGCAGTGCGATCTCGCCTTCCGCAGCCGCGGCCGAGCCGCTGCCGATCGCGAGGAAGAGAGCGGCGACGGCAGGCATCCACGAGTTGCGCATCATGCCTTCTCCATAGGCTTGGCGTGAGCCCGGGCGGGAGCGAAGCCGCCCGGCGTCAACACCGGCTGGCTGATGCTGTGCGGCAGCGGATCGGGCCGCTCGAACACGCTCAGAAGCGGCATGATGATGATGAAGTGCGCGAAGTAGTAGGCCGTCGCGATGCGGCCGATCAACAGGAAGGGAATGCCGTTCCACAGCCCGTCGGGCGGGTTGGCGCCGACCCAGCCGAGAATCAGCGCATCGAGGAACAGGATCCAGAAGAACCACCGATAGGCCGGACGGAAACGGGCGCTGCGCACCGGCGAGCGGTCGAGCCAGGGCAGGAAGCACAGGATGATGATCGAGGCGAACATGGCGATGACGCCGGCAAGCTTCGCGTCGATCAGCGTGTAGCCGAACAGGATCCAGCTGCCGATGAAGTTGTCGTCGACCGCGCGCAGGATCGCATAGTACGGCAGGAAGTACCACTCGGGCACGATATGCGCCGGCGTGACCAGCGGGTTGGCCGGAATGTAGTTGTCCGGCTCGCCGAAGAAGTTCGGCGCGAAGAAGACGAAGCCCGCATAAAACAGGAGGAACACGCCGATCCCGAAATTATCCTTCACCGTGTAGTAGGGGTGGAAGGGAATGGTGTCCTGCGGGCCCTTGATGTCGATGCCGAGCGGATTATTCGACTTGTTGTGATGCAAGGCCCACAGATGCAAGAACACTACCGCGAAGATCACGAACGGCAGAAGGTAGTGCAGTGAGAAGAACCGGTTGAGCGTCGGATTGCCGACGGTGAAGCCGCCCCACAGCCATTCGGTGATGCCCTGGCCGACCAGCGGAATGGCGGTGAAGAAGCTGGTGATGACCTTGGCGCCCCAATAGCTCATCTGCCCCCAGGGCAACACGTAGCCCATGAAGGCGGTCGCCATCATCAAGAGCAGGATGACGATGCCGATGATCCACAGCAGCTCGCGCGGCGCCTTGTACGACCCGTAGTAGAGCCCGCGGAAGATATGAATGTACACGACGATGAAGAACATCGACGCGCCGTTCATGTGCAGGTAGCGGATCAGCCACCCGTAGTTCACGTCGCGCATGATGCGTTCGACGCTGTCGAATGCCAGCGAGGCGTGCGGCGTGTAGTGCATCGCCAGCACGATGCCGGTGATGGTCATCACCACCAGCATGATCCCGGCGAGCGAGCCGAAGTTCCACCAGTAGTTGAGATTCCGCGGCGCCGGATAGACCTGTTGATGATGCAGGAACGTGAAGATGGGCATGCGATGGTCGATCCATCGCACCACCGGATTCTTGAAACGTGGCGCGTCGCTCATGATCAGGCCCTGTTGGTTTCCTGTTCCGCACCGATGAGAACGACGGTGTCGCTGGTGAAGCTGTAGGGCGGAACCGCCAGATTCTGCGGGGCCGGTCCTTTCCGGATGCGTCCGGACGTGTCGTACTGCGAGCCGTGGCAGGAGCACAGCCAGCCGCCATACTCGCCGCGGTTGTCGCCCGCCCTCTGGCCTTGCGGGATGCAGCCGAGATGGGTGCAGACACCGACGAGGATGAGCCATTCCTCCTTGCCCGGCTTGACCCGCGCGCTGTCCGGTTGCGGGTCCTTGAGTTCGTCGAGGTTGACGTCCTCGGCAGCCTTGATCTCCTCCGGGGTGCGGCGGCGGACGAAGACCGGGCTGCCGCGCCATATCACGGTGATGCTCTGGCCGACCTCGACCTTCGACAGGTCGACCTCGGTCGTGGAGAGGGCGAGCACGTCGGCTGACGGGTTCATCTGATCGATGAACGGCCAAGCGGTCGCGGCGACGCCGAAGGCCGCGATCGCGCCGGTGCCGAGCATCAGGAAGTCGCGTCGGGTCTCGCTTGTGTCATGTCCCGCGGACGCGACCGCCCCGCCCCCGCCGTGTGCGCCATGCGCCATCGTTCGAATCCCTCGCATTCGCTAGCCCTGCCCAGGGCGGCCAGCAGTCGGAAAAATCGCCGGTTTATATCATCCGCCCGTCGTCTGCCGGTTCCCCCGGTCTGCGACAAACCGACGCGGAATCGCCCCCGGCTCCCCTACCTGCCGGGCAGCGGTATAATTGAAAACCTCTGGAGTTGCAAAGCGCCTGTCCGATCCGACGCTCCGCCTCATGCGACTGGCTCTCTATGAACCCGACATCCCGCAGAACACGGGTACGATCCTGCGTTTGTCCGCCTGTATGGGTATCGCCGTCGACATCATCGAGCCGTGCGGCTTCGTTTTCGACGACCGACGGTTGCGCCGGGCCGGCATGGATTACCTCGAGGCGGTTGATCTGACGCGCCACAGTTCCTGGAGTGCCTACAGCGTGTGGCGGACAGGAAGCGACCGGGCGGGCCGGCTGGTGCTGCTCACGACCCGGGCCTCCGCACGCTACACGTCGTTCGCCTTCGATCGTGCCGACACGTTGCTGTTCGGGCGGGAAACGAGCGGCGTGCCGTCTGATGTGCATGCCACCGCCGACGCACGACTGATGATTCCCATGGCGCCGGGCATGCGAGCGCTGAACGTTGCGGTCGCCGCCGCAATGGTGTTGGGTGAAGCCCTGCGCCAGACCAACGGATTTCCTGCACCGAATGCCGACGTCGCCCGTTGATCGCCGAAAATCCGCCGCTGCCGCGTGGTTCGCCGAACTGCGCGACAGGATTTGCGCGGAATTCATGCGGCTGGAGGAGGAGCTGACGGGCACGTTCAGCGATCGCCCGGCCGCTCGTTTCGAACGCGCGGAATGGCGCCGGCCGACCGACGACGGCTCGGACGGCGGCGGCGGCGTCATGTCGGTGATGCGCGGACGGGTGTTCGAGAAGGTCGGCGTCAATATCTCCACCGTCTGGGGCTCCTTCTCCGACGAGTTCCGCAAGCAGATCCCCGGCGCAGCCGAGGACGGCCGGTTCTGGGCCAGCGGCATCAGCCTCGTCGCCCATATGCAATCACCGCTGGTGCCGGCCGTGCACATGAACACGCGCCATATCGCGACCTCGATCGGGTGGTTCGGCGGCGGCGCCGACCTGACGCCGATGTTCCCCGATCCCCTCGATACTGCCGAGTTCCACGCCGCTCTCGAGGCGGCCTGCGACCGGCACGGTGCCGATTACTATCCGCGCTTCAAGCAGTGGTGCGACGAGTACTTCTACCTGAAGCACCGCAACGAGCCACGCGGAGTCGGCGGCATCTTCTACGACAATCTCGACAGCGGCGACTGGGAGGCGGACTTCGCGTTCACTCGTGACGTCGGAACCACCTTTCTCGACGTCTATCCCCGGATCGTGCGACGCCACATGAACGAGCCCTGGACGGCGGAGCAGCGGCGCCGCCAGCTCATCCGCCGCGGCCGCTATGTGGAGTTCAACCTGCTCTATGACCGCGGCACGTTGTTCGGCCTGAAGACCGGCGGCAACATCGAGGCCATCCTGATGAGCCTGCCGCCAGAAGTCATGTGGCCGTAGCCGCAAGCTCCTCCAGCTTGGCCAGGCATGTCGCGCGATCGGCCTGGAAGTCTCCCGCGATCCACCAATCCTCCAGCGCCGCCATCAGACGTCCCACGGCGGGTCCCGGGGGGACGCCGAGCCGCACGGCGTCACGGCCCCTGATCGGAAAGCGCGGCGCGGCCCATCTGGTGCCGGCATGCAGCAGTTCGCGCCACCCCTCCTCCCTGCCACGGTCCATGGAATTGGCGCCGGCGACCGCATCGGCCCAGCGGACGAGCACGAGATCCCGATAGCGCTCGCGGCCGTATCGATAGATGAGCCTGTGGCGCGTCGATTCCGAAAGACCGGGCGACAGGTCCGCATCGGACGCCAGGCCGACGAGCCGGTCGCGCTCGGCATTGGAAAGGCGCAGGCGCCTGGCCGCCGCCAGCGCACTCGGCTCGCTACCATCGAGCAAGGCGGCGAGACGGCGAATCGGTTCCACACGCGCGGCAAGCTCGCCCGCCAAGGACTCCTCGATCGTAACCAGTGCGCGCAAGCGATCGATGCGGGTCGCCTCCGGTAGGAAATACTTGAGCACACCGTCCTCCTGCATGAGCTCGACCACATCGGCCGGATGAGGCGCGCTCAAGAGCTTCAGCGTCTCCCCGCACAGGCGCTCGCCCGAGAGCGTCGGCAGCAACGGCGCAAGCTCGCGGCAAGCGGCGAGCGCGACCGCGTCTGGCGGCGGCTTGCCATAGTGGGCGTGGAAGCGGAAGAAGCGCAGCAGGCGCAGCACGTCTTCGCGAATGCGCGCCTCGGGATCACCGACGAAGCGCACGCGTTGCGCCCGCAGGTCCGCGAGGCCGCCGAACGGGTCGTACACCGTCCCGTCCGCGCCACAGAACAGCGCATTCATGGTAAAGTCGCGGCGCGCCGCATCGGCCTGCCAGTCATCGGTGTACTCGACCTTGGCGTGGCGACCGTAGGTTTCGATGTCGCGGCGCAGGGTCGTGATCTCGAAATGGCGGCCGCCGATCACTGCCGTGACCGTGCCGTGCTTGATGCCTGTCGGAATCGCCTTGATGCCCGCGCGCGCCAGCAGGTTCATCACCCGCTCCGGCGGCTCGTGCGTGGCTATGTCGACATCGTTGACCTTGCGCCCGAGCAGCGCATCGCGCACGCAACCACCGACGAAGCGCGCTTCGCCGCCCGCCGCCGCAAGGGCCGTCATGACGGCGACCGTCTCCGGGGCCGTTATCCAGGGTTGAGGTTCGAGCCGGTCGCTGGGCTGCATCGACGATTTGGGCGGCATTCAGTTGGATGTGTCGTCGTCGAAATAGCCGGGTTTGATCTCGCCGTCGATAACCTGGGCCGGATGATACTGCCCACGCTCGGGATCCTCGAACACGTACAAAGCGACAAACGTCACGGTAGCGAGGATGCCGCCGGCAACGAGCAGCCACGACCAGGGCATCTCCATCGGCGCGGCCGGAGTTTGGCCCGCGCCGGAGCGGCGACGCGCCAGTGCCGTATACATGAAATACAGTATCGTCGGCAGCGCCAGGGGTATGACGATTGCCAACAGCGCCCTCATGGGGGGTCTCGCAGCAGCTCCGCCAAATTGACCAGTATCCCGGCTGTCGCCCCCCAGATGTAGTAGTTACCCCATGGGAATACGTAGAAATAACGGGTCGCCCCGGCGTAGATTCTGCTGTGCTGTTGTCGGCTTGCCGGATCGAGGATGAAGTCAAGCGGGATCTCGAACACCTCGGCGACCTCGTCCGGATCCGGTCTCAGGCTCGCAGGCGGAACAACCAAGCCGACGACGGGAACCACCTCGAATCCTGTGCGCGTGATGTAGGTGTCGAGCCGGCCGATGGGGCTCACGAAATCGCGAGCAAGGCCGATTTCTTCCTCGGTCTCGCGCAACGCCGTGGCGACGGCATCGCAATCGTCGGATTCGCAGCGTCCGCCCGGAAAGCTGATCTGGCCGGCATGGGCCGGCAAGTGATCGGTTCGCCGGGTCAAGAGGATGGTGAGCCCCTGCGGTCGATCGACCAAGGGCACCAGCACGGCAGCGCGGACCAGGGGGCCGCCAGGCAGCAGATCGGGGTTCAGGTCATGATCGCCCCGGCGCGTACCGGGCAGCGGAGCCATTGCAAACCGGGCAAGGACATGGTCGCGGTTCACGCCGCCGATCCGCAGCGCCCCAACGGAAAGAACTGCTCCCTGCTCCATATGCCGTAAACCTCTTCGCCGCCGCTGCGCCGCACCTCCCCGAGCTCGACCAGCTCGTAGAAGACCGGGCGGAGTATGCGGGCCTCAAGACCGTCACGCACCAGGATATAGGGACGAGGCTCCTCGCTGCCAGGAGCGTAAGATACCCGTATCGGATGGATAGCATCGGCCGTAACCTCGTCATCGAGATTCGTGCGGAACGTCAACGACTGCGAACGGCCGGAGCCGGCTGCGGTCACTTCCACCGCGGTGAACGGCACATCCTCGACCTTAATTTTGCCGCGTTCGACGGGTGTTACTAGCCAGTAGTCACCCTCATTGTCGCGCTGCAGAATCGAGGCGAACAGCTTGACCAACGGTTTGCGGCCGATCGGTGAACCGTGATAAAACCAAGTTCCGTCTCGGCCAATGCGCATGTCGATATCGCCGCAGAACTGCTGCCGCGCCGAAGTCCCGACCGGATCGCCCGCCGCCCTTGCGCGCGGGTCCTTGAGCAGATCGATCACCGAGGGTGGCGTGCCGGGCATGGTCGAGACTGTTCACTTATCAGCAATGGAGTGGCCGGCGTGACGAATATCGAGGTCCTGACCCCCGCAATGCCCGCCGACGAAACGTCCGCCGACCAATTGGCCAGCGAAATCGACGCTCTCGGCCACCGCCTCCGCCAAGTGCGACAGAGCATCGGGCGTGTCATTTTCGGCCAGCATAGGACGATCGAGCAGACACTTATCACGCTGCTCGCCGGGGGTCACGCCTTGCTCATCGGCGTGCCCGGCCTCGCCAAGACGAAGCTTGTGGAAACGCTCGGCGTCGTCATCGGCCTGGATGACAAGCGCGTCCAGTGCACGCCCGACCTGATGCCGGCGGATATCGTGGGGTCCGAGGTCCTGGAAGAGAGCGATACCGGCCGCCGGTCGTTCCGCTTCATTCCCGGACCGGTATTCTGTCAGCTGCTCATGGCCGACGAGATCAACCGGGCCAGTCCGCGGACTCAGTCGGCTCTGCTGCAGGCCATGCAGGAGCGTCGCGTGTCGGTCGCCGGCCAATACCATGCATTGCCATCGCCGTTCCATGTTCTGGCCACGCAGAATCCGCTCGAGCAGGAAGGCACCTACCCGCTGCCGGAAGCGCAGCTCGACCGCTTCCTGATGGAGATCGACGTCTCCTATCCTGACCTGGACGCCGAGCGGCAGATGCTGATCGTCACGACGGGTCCGCAGGAGGACAAGGCCGTCGAAGTCATGACCGCCGAGGAGCTGCTGGCGGCGCAGCGGCTCGTCCGCCGCATTCCCGTGGGCGAGAGCGTCGTCAATGCCATCCTCACTCTGGTGCGGGCGGGCCGCGCCGAAACGAGCGATATCGACGAAGTGCGCCGGCACGTGGCGTGGGGACCGGGGCCGCGCGCGAGCCAGGCTCTCATGCTGGCATGCCGTGCCCGCGCCGTGCTCGACGGCCGCTTCGCCCCATCGGTCGACGACGTATTGGAGCTGGCGGATCCGGTGCTCCGCCATCGCATGGCGCTCAACTTCTCGGCCCGCGCCGACGGGGTGACGCTGGACGAGGTCATCAAACGCCTGTGCGCGCCGCTGACGTGACGCACCGGTCGACGTGGTGATGGCCGAGCCCCTCGCCCTCCGGCAGCATGCCGAGGACCTGGCCTCGACGCTGCCGCCGTTGCAGGTGGCGGCCCAGCAGATCGCGCTGACCGTCGCACAGGGCGTCCATGGCCGCCGCCGTGTCGGCCAGGGCGAAACCTTCTGGCAGTTCCGCCGCTATCATGCCGGCGACCTCGTCACCAAGATCGACTGGCGCAAATCGGCCAAGTCGCAGCACCTGTTCGTGCGCGAAACGGAATGGGCCGCGGCCCAAAGCGTGTGGTTGTGGCGCGACGGGTCGCCGTCGATGCGATATCGCTCGCACGCGGACGTCCCCGAGAAGCTCGAGCGGGCCGAACTGCTCACGATCGCGCTGGCCGCTCTTCTCGTGCGTGGCGGCGAGCGCATCGCGCTGATGGGTTCCGGGCGGCGTCCCGCGACGGGCCAGGCCGCGCTCAACCGGCTGGCGATCCAGATCCTGCGGCCAAGCACGCAGAAGGACAGTCTGCCGCGCATCGAACAGCTACCGCGCCATGCGCATATCGTCCTGTTCGGCGATCTCCTGTCGCCTCTGGCGGACATCGAGGCGATGGTGAGGAGCTTCGCCAATCAGGGTATTCACGGACACCTGCTGCAGATCCTCGATCCCGCCGAGGAGTTGCTGCCCTTTGCCGGCCGGGTGCAGTTCGAAGGCCTCGAGGGCGAAGGCCGGCTGCTGCTGAGCCGAGTCGAATCGGTACGCGACGACTATGCCCGCAAGTTCGAAGCCCATCACCGGGGACTGTCAGCGATCGCCCGTGCGGTCGGCTGGAGCTACGCCCGCACGCGCACCGACAGTCCGCCGCAGACGGCACTGTTGGCGCTCTACCAGCAACTCTCCGATCGCGACAGGTTCTAGGCGATGTGGACGCTCGGCAGCTTTGCCTTCGCGGCGCCCTGGATGTTGCTGGCCCTGGCCGGCCTGCCGCTGCTGTGGTGGCTGTTGCGGCTGACCCCACCGGCGCCCCGGCGGCTGCAATTCCCCGCTATTCGCCTGCTGCTGGACCTCATCCCGCGGGAAGAAACGCCACACCGGACGCCATTATGGTTGATCATCTTCCGCATGCTGCTGGCGGCGATTCTGATCGTTGCGCTGGCGCATCCGCTCATCAACCCGGTGCGGCAATTCCAGGCGGCCGGACCGCTGCTCCTGGTCGTCGATGACGGTTGGACCGCGGCTCCGCGCTGGCCGCAGCGGCTGGAGGCGATGACCGACCTCGTCGACCGCGCCGAACGAGAGGACCGCTCGGTCATGCTGCTGACGACGGCACCGCGCGCCGACGGCCAATCGATGGCGGTCAGCGGCCTGATGACCGGCAGCCAAGCGCGCGGGGTGATCCAATCGCTAACGCCGCAGCCATGGCCCACGGACCGCCGCGCCGCCCTGGCGGCCTTGCGGGCGATCGACCCCGAAGGGTCCGTCAACAGCGTCTGGATCAGCGACGGAACGGTCACCCGCGCGGACGATCCGGGGACTGAACTTGCCGCCCGCCTGCAGGAAATGGGGCCGCTCACGGTCATGCGGGATGTCCCCGACAACCTGCCGATCCTGCTGTTGCCGCCCCCGCATGAACCCGGATCCTTGGAGATCCGGCTGGCCCGTCCGTCCGGCACCACGGCGCGCAGTTTCGCCGTCCGTGCCATCGCCGACGACGGCCGCCTCGTGACCCGGCAGGACGTGACCTTCCCTGCCGGCAGCACGACGGCCGAGGAGCGGATCGTGCTGCCGACGGAACTTCGGAACCGCATGGCCCGCATGGTGGTCGAGGGGGAGGCCTCCGCCGGCGCCACCGTGCTCTTCGACGAAGGCTGGCGGCGACGCCCCGTCGGCGTCATCGTCGGCTCCGCGCAGAGCGAGGAGCAGCCGCTGCTGGGCAACACCTACTATGTCGAGCGCGCGCTTGCCCCGTTCAACGAGATACGCCATGGCGACGTCGAGCCGCTGCTCCAGGGTAAGCTCGCCGTCATCGTCCTGGCGGACATCGGCAATCTGACGCAGGCGCAGATCGACAAGCTGACCGCCTGGGTCGAGAGCGGCGGCGTCCTCATCCGCTTCGCCGGCACCTGGCTGGCGCAGAAGAGCGATCCGCTGCTGCCGGTCCGCCTGCGCGGCACGGACCGCGCCATGGGCGGGGCGATGTCGTGGGCGCAGCCGCTCCGCCTGGCTCCGTTCCCCAGCGCCGGCCCGTTCGCAGGGCTGCCGATCCCGCCGGACGTCACCGTACGCCGGCAGGTTCTGGCCGAACCCGACATCGACCTCGGCGACAAGACGTGGGCCCGCCTCACCGACGGCACGCCGCTGGTCACCGGCGCGCGCCGGGGCCGGGGCTGGGTCGCGCTCGTCCACACGACCGCCAACGCCGATTGGTCGAGCCTGGCGCTCTCCGGTCTGTTCGTCGAGATGCTGCAGCGGCTGGTCGAGCTCAGCGAGGGCTTCGTCGAGACTGAGGCCGAAGAGGCGTTGCCGCCTCTGGAGACGCTCGATGGATTCGGCCGCCTGGCCGCGCCGCCCGCCATCGCCGTGGCCGCGACCCCCGCAGAGATCGCAATGGGCGCCGCGGAACCACGCCATCCGCCCGGCTACTACGGCCGCGGCAACACGCGACGCGCTCTCAATATATCAACCGGAACGACCACCTATACTACCCTCGGCGCGATGCCGTTCGGCGTCGCCGATATCGGCTTTGCGCGGTCGCCGGAGACCGACCTCAAGCCCTGGCTGCTCGCGCTCGTCGCGGCGATGCTGGTAGCCGACCTCCTGATCGCCTTGGCGTTGCGCGGGCTCCTGGGCCTGCGGCGGACGACGCGGCTGGCCGCACTCCTGCTCTTGCTGCTGATGCCGGCGACGGTGCGCGCGCAGGACGCCGACCCCAGCGATCCGGACGCCTTCGCCATCGCCGCTACCGCGGAGACGCGGCTTGCCTATGTGAAGACCGGCATTCCCCAGCTCGACGCCACCAGCCGAGCCGGCCTGATCGGCCTGACCCGTGTCCTGAACGACCGCACCGCGGTCGAGACCGGCTCGCCCATCGGCGTCGACGTCGAAAGCGATGAGCTGGCGTTTTTTCCCCTGCTCTACTGGCCCGTCTCGCCGGACCAGCCGGCGTTGTCTGACTTCGCGATCGGTCGCATCAACGGCTTTCTGCGCAGCGGCGGGACGATCCTGTTCGACACGCTGGACCAGAGCTCCGGCAGCACGAACGCCGGCTATGACGGTCCGGGCATCCGGCGGCTGCGCGATCTCGCGCGCGGCCTGGACATCCCGCCGCTGATGCCGGTGCCGCTCGACCACGTGCTGACCAAGTCGTTCTACCTGCTGCAGGACTTCCCCGGCCGCTGGGCCGACGGCGCGGTCTGGGTCGAGCGCAGCGACGAGCACGTCAATGACGGGGTGTCGTCGGTGATCGTCGGCGGCAACGACTGGGCCAGCGCCTGGGCGGTCGGCAACGAAGGCCGGCCGATGTTCGCCGTGGTGCCCGGCGGCGAGCATCAGCGCGAGACGGCCTACCGGTTCGGCGTCAATCTCGTGATGTATGCGCTGACGGGCAACTACAAGTCCGACCAGGTGCACGTGCCCTTCATCCTCGAGCGGCTGGGCCAGTAGATGTTCGGCAACCTGCAGATCGAGCTGTCGCCGGTCCTACCCTGGATGGTCATCGCCGGGCTCGGCGCCGCGGCTGCGCTGGTGCTGCTGCTCGGCCTGTGGCGCCGCGCGCGCGGCATCGGCTGGCGCGCCTTGGCCGCCATCGGCCTCATGGGCGCCATCACAAACCCCTCCATCGTGCGCGAGGAGCGCAGCTATATTGACGACGTGGCGGTGGTGGTGGTCGACGACAGCGCCAGCCAGAAGATCGGCGACCGCACCGCGCAGACGGCCGCGGCGCTGGCCGAGATCGAGACGCGCATCCGCGCCCTGCCGCATCTGGAACTCCGGGTCGTACGGGCCGGCGAGGACAGCACCACCGCCGGCGGTGGCGGCACGCGGCTGTTCGAAGCCCTGGCCCGCACCATCGGCGACGTGCCGGGGCGGCGCATCGCCGGCGCCGTGTTCATCAGCGACGGCCAGGTGCATGACGTGCCGGCGACGCTGCAGGATCTCGGCTTCGACGCGCCCGTCCATCTGCTGCTGACCGGGGCCGATGACGAAATCGACCGGCGGCTGACGTTGACGAAGGCCCCGACCTACGGCCTCGTCGACCAGGACGTCGCCATGACCGTCCGCATCGACGATCAGCCGGAGAGCCCGGTCGGCGCCACGGCCCGAGTGATCCTGCTACAGGACGGACAGCCGCGGGACACGCTCGACCTTCCCATTGGCATCGATCAGGAGATCACAGTCCATCTCGAGCATCCCGGCCCGACGTTGCTGGAGCTGCAGGCCGAGGCGCGGTCGCAAGAGCTGAGCCTGGTCAACAACACCGCCGTCGCCGTGATCAACGGTGTGCGCGACCGCCTGCGCGTGCTGCTGGTCTCCGGCGAGCCCCATGCGGGCGAGCGCACCTGGCGCAACATCCTCAAGTCGGATCCCGCCGTCGACCTCGTCCATTTCACCATCCTGCGCCCGCCGGAGAAGCAGGACGGCACGCCGATCAACGAGCTGTCGCTGATCGCCTTCCCCATCCGCGAGCTCTTCGAGGTGAAGCTCAACGAGTTCGACCTGATCATCTTCGACCGCTACCGCCGCCGCGGCGTGCTGCCGCGCGCCTACTTCGAAAACATCGCCCAGTACGTCGAGGACGGCGGCGCGCTGCTCGATGCCGCCGGCGTCAGCCTGGGCGGCCCGCTCGGGTTGTACCAGTCGCCGCTGGGCGACGTGCTGCCGGGCGAGCCCACCGGCGAGATCATCGAGCAGGGCTACCGTCCGGCGGTGACGGAAATGGGCCTGCGCCATCCGGTGACGGCCGACCTGCCCGGCGGCGGCGCGCAGCCGACCTGGGGCCGCTGGTTCCGCCTGGCGCGGGCGGCTATCAAGACAGGCCAGACGCTGATGAGCGGCGCCAACAGCGAGCCGCTGCTGATCCTCAACCGCTACGGCAAGGGCCGCGTCGCCCAGCTGCTGAGCGACCAGATCTGGCTGTGGTCGCGCGGCTATGAAGGCGGCGGACCGCAGGCCGAGCTGCTGCGCCGCATTGCCCACTGGCTGATGAAGGAGCCGGAGCTCGAGGAGGAGGATCTGCGGGCGATGGTCATCGACGGCCGCCTGGAGATCACCCGCCGCAGCCTCGGCGAGAACCCGAAGACGGTCGAGGTGACGACGCCGGCCGGCGAGGCCGTCACCGTGCCGATGACCGACGCCGGCAACGGGCGGGCGACCGGCGTCATGCCGGCCGCGGAGTCCGGCCTCTACCGCGTCGGCGACGGCGGCCACCGCGCCTTCGCCGCCAGCGGCGACCTCAATCCGATCGAACTCGCCGATCTCCGGTCCACGGGCGACCGCCTGCGCCCCATCGTCGAGGCGACGAACGGCGGCATCGTCCGCGTCGCCGGCGACGGCGTGCCCGACGTCCGCCAAGTCAGGCCCGGCCGCGATCCCTCCGGCCGCGGCTGGATCGGGCTGCGCGCCAACGAGGACTACGTCGTGACCGGCGTGAACCAGGCGCCGCTGCTGCCGGCGCTCATCGTTCTCCTGATCGGCCTCGGCGCGACGATGCTGGCCTGGCGCCGCGAAGGACGCTGACGCCGCTCCCCTTCGTTTCTCCGCGGTAACCCCACTTGGCAGCGGCGGCGAAACGCGGCATGTCTGTCGCCCCCAACCGATGACCAGGAGAGGAAGCGATGGCGAAGATCCTCGTGCTCTACTACAGCGCCTACGGGCATATCGAGACGATGGCCGGCGCGGTCGCCGAGGGTGCGCGGTCCGTGCCCAGCACGGAGGTGACGATCAAGCGCGTGCCGGAGCTGGTGCCGGAGGATGTCGCCAGGAAATCCGGGATCAAGCTGAACCAGGCGGCGCCGGTCGCCACCGTGGACGAGTTGGCGAACTACGACGCCATCATCTTCGGCACCCCGACCCGGTTCGGCAACATGTGCGCGCAGATGCGCAACTTCCTCGACCAGACTGGCGGGCTATGGGCCAAGGGCGCGCTTGTCGGCAAGGTCGGCAGCGTGTTCACCAGCAGCGCCACCCAGCATGGCGGCCAGGAATCGACGATTTTGTCGTTCCACATCACCCTGCTGCACCAGGGCTTCATCGTCGTCGGCCTGCCCTATGCCTTCCAGGGGCAGATGGGGGTGGCCGAGATCACCGGCTGCTCGCCCTATGGCGCCAGCACCATCACCGGCGGTGACGGGGCGCGCCAGCCGAGCGCCAACGAACTCGACGGCGCCCGCTTCCAGGGCCGGCATGTGGCGCAGATCACCGCCAAGCTGACCCACAGCCACTGATGGAGCACCGCCTCTCGCCCTGGGCCGTCCGCATGGAAGGGTCGCGCGCAGTTCAAAAATGAACGATGGACCCCATGCCCAGCGGAAAAGTCGGGTTCGACTCACGCGGAGACGCGGAGCAGAGGTGTCACAGCCCTCGCGTTCTCCGCAGCTCCACGTGAGTCCTTCCCGCCGAAAATGACGGTCCCATGCCCAGCGGAGGCGGCCGCTGGATGACGCGCGACCGGCCGCCGACCCGCAAGTGCCTCCGACGTGAAAACAAAGTTACGCATGGACGGCTTGGCCAGGACGAGATTCACCGACAGCGAAAAATGAACGATGGACCCCATGCCCAGCGGAGACCGAGGTTGTAGGGCACTCCCGCGTGGTTGCCCTGTTTCCGCGCGATGGTGTGCGGGCGGCACATGGGGCCGCCCCTGCATCGGTCCTGAAAATGGGCGAAGGACCCCATGTCCAGCGGAGATGGTGCCAGGATTCTGATCCACGATGTCAAAGACCGTACGGCCGTCAACTAAAGCCGCGTTAGAACGAATATAGAACAATCTAGCGCTATGTCAAGGGCCGCATCTAATCCAGCAACGCGACAGGGCCAAGTCAAATAAGGCGGCACGGCCGCCTGAACGTTTCCACGGACCGGGCAGGTGAGTCAGGCGGCTTCGTAGCCGCGAGACTTTGCCTCGGCTGCGTCCTTGCCGCCGAGTTCGTCCAGGAACTCCCGAGACGACAGCGGACGCGAGAACATCGGATAGCTCTTCTCCACGGCCAAGCGCTGCTCCTCTTCGCTCAGGGCGGCCGTGCAGTCCTTCAGCGTCACGACATTGTACCCCTTCTCGTAGCCGCTCCGCATGGTCGACTCCACGCAGCAATTCGTCAGGAACCCGCCGAGGGCGATGTCGGTGATGCCGCGGCTCCTGAGAATGAAGTCGAGATTGGTGCTGGCGAAGCCGCAGAGGCCGCGCTTGCCTTCGACCACGATATCGCCGGGATGGGGCGCAAGCGCATCGACGATCTCGGCGCCCCATGTCCCCTTCCGAAACGACTTCGAATCGACGACGCCCTTGAGGATGCCGTAGGGTCGCGGATTGAGCTCATGATAGTCGTCCGTGAAGGTGATCGGCGCATGGACGATGGTGGCCCCCATCGCCCGTGCCTTGTTCACGGTGTCGACGGTGTTAGCCAGCATGTTCGTGCTGTCCATCACCGGCTTGACGGCCTGATGCAGCGTGCCGCCGGCGCTCGTGAAATCGTTCTGGTACTCGATCAGAACCACCGCGGTCTTCTTCGGGTCCATCGCATCCTCCCTGAGGGTTCCGACGCTCAAGGCACCGGCCGAGAGCGCGGGCGTTGGCTGAAGCGCTATAGCCATCGAGATATAGCGCGTCGTCAATCGACCTGACAAGATATCCCGCCGGATCACATGTGCGTGAAATCCGCTATTTCCGTAGCAAACCTGCGGCCTCCGCCGTATCTGCTGCTCGGACGAGCGGCCTACGCCGCTGCATCAACGGCGTCGCCCCAGCGACCGACAATCAAGCTCAACTGACAGCGGAATTGACCGATGACCCATCTGCCGAAGTGTTCCGCGGACCGAAGCAAGCCCCGGCGCATCCGCTCCGCTCTCCTCCTGTTGGCGCTGCTGGTCGCAGGAAGCGTCAACCCGGCCGCCTCGCCGGCGGCCGCCGACGGCGCGCGAGCGATACCGCCGTTCGCACTCGACGAGCCGGCAGGGCCGGAGGCAACGTCCGAGGTCGCCATCCTCGCCGGTGGATGCTTCTGGGGAGTCCAGGGCGTCTTTCAGCATGTCGACGGCGTAAGCAGCGCCGTCTCGGGCTATGCCGGCGGCGACAGTTCGACGGCGCGGTACGACCTCGTAAGCTCCGGAACCACGGGGCACGCGGAATCCGTGCGCGTGAGCTTCGATCCCCGCATCGTCAGCTATGGCCGCATCCTGCAGATCTATTTCTCGGCCGTACACGACCCGACCCAGCTCAACCGTCAAGGTCCAGATGTCGGCACACAGTACCGCTCAGCGATCTTCCCGACGACTCCGGAGCAGGCGCGGATCGCCGAAGCCTATATCGCCCAGCTCGCCCAGGCACAGGTCTTCGATGCCGCGATCGTCACCGCGGTCGAGCCCGACGCCTCCTTCTATCCGGCCGAGGGCTATCACCAGGACTTCCTGGTGAGAAATCCGACCTACCCCTACATCGTTATTCATGATCTGCCGAAGATCGAGAGCTTGAAGCGCCTGTTCCCCGAGCTCTATCGGGCCGAGCCGGTGCTCGTCGCGGCCGCGCGGGAGTCGAACTAGCGATCATCGGAAAGAACGTCGCTCCGCCATCGCGCCGCTGCCATCGCCGGGCGGATCCGGACATGTCGCATCGTCCGCCAGCCGCCGTCCGGTTTGCACGCCGAACGAGGTAACGCTACAGATGCCGGCGCCATGATCCTGCGCCATCTGGAGTACCTCGTCGCTCTTGCGCGCGAGCGCCACTTCGGGCGGGCGGCCGCGGCCTGCGGCGTGACCCAGCCCACGCTTTCGGCCGCAATCCGCGAGCTGGAGGGCGAGCTCGACGTCCTCATCGTCGAGCGCGGACAGCGCTTCCGCGGGCTCACCGCGGAGGGCGAGCGCATTCTCGAATGGGCGCGCCGGATTCTCGCCGACCGCGATGCCCTGCGGCAGGAGGTGGGCTCCGCCAAGCGGGGCATGGCGGGGAGCCTTACGATCGGCGCGATTCCCACGGCTCTCGCCACCGTCGGACTCCTGACCGCGCCGTTCCTGGCGCAGCACCCGCGCGTGCATATCAAGCTCCTGTCGATGAGCTCGATCGAGATCCAACGCGGGCTCGACAATTTCGACATCGATGCCGGCGTCACCTATCTCGACAACGAGCCGCTGCTGCGCGTGCGCACCGTGCCGCTCTATCGCGAACGCTACTTCCTGGTAACCGCGGACCGGTCGTTGTTCCGCGGCCGCGCGAGCGTGACCTGGGCGGAGGCGCTGGACGTGCCGCTTTGCCTGCTGACGTCGGACATGCAGAACCGGCGCATCATCGATGCCATCTTCCAGGAGGCCGGGCACGCCACGCTTCCACGCGTCGAATGCAACGCGATACTGGGTATCTACACCCATATCCGCGGCGGCGGCATGGCCAGCATCCTGACTCAGGCGGCCCTCTATCTCCTGGGCATGCCGCGCTGGCTGCGCGCTCTTCCGATCGATGCGCCAGCGGCGCGGCACATGATCGGACTCGTGCATCCAGAACGCGAGCCGCAGCAGCCGGTGGCGCGTGCTTTCGTCGCTTGCGTCCGCAGACTCGACATCTGCGGCGAGATGGAACGCCACTTGCCGCCCGCGTTGCGCGCAGCTCGATAGGAATCGCCTATCACTGCATTGCCCCTTCTTTTTTGAGCCGGCCGCATCGCTCCCTTAGCGTCGCCCCATACCGGCGCAGCCGGCGTCGGGACGAATGCTATTTCCAGCAGCTTGGGAGGAACCAATGGCCAAGGTCGTCTGCGTGCTCTACGACGATCCCGTATCGGGATACCCCAAGTCCTATGCTCGCGACGACTTGCCGATGCTGGAGCGCTACCCCGGCGGGCAGACCTTGCCGACGCCACGGCAGATCGACTTCCGACCGGGCGAACTGCTGGGCAGCGTCTCCGGCGCGCTCGGCCTGCGCCGGTTTCTCGAAGGGCTGGGCCACAAGCTGGTCGTGACCTCCGACAAGGATGGCCCGAACTCGGCGTTCGAGCGCGAGCTGCCGGATGCCGATATCGTGATCTCGCAGCCCTTCTGGCCGGCCTACCTCACGGCGGAGCGGATCGCCAAGGCGCCGAAACTGAAGCTGGCAATCACCGCGGGTATCGGCTCGGACCATGTCGACCTACAAGCCGCGATCGACCGCAAGATCACGGTCGCCGAGGTCACCTACTGCAACAGCATCAGCGTTTCCGAGCATGTGGTGATGATGATCCTGTCGCTGGTGCGGAACTACATCCCGTCCTACCAGTGGGTGGTCAAAAAGGGCTGGAACATCGCGGATTGCGTGGCCCGCTCTTACGACGTGGAGGGTATGTCGGTCGGGTCGGTGGCGGCGGGGCGCATTGGCCTAGCGGTGCTGCGGCGCCTCAAGCCGTTCGACGTCAAGCTCCACTACACCGACCGGCACCGCCTTCCCGAGGCGGTCGAGAAGGAGCTGGGATTGACGTTCCACAAGGATGCCGAATCGATGGTGCGGGTCTGCGACGTCGTCACGATCAACGCGCCGCTCCACCCGGAAACCGAGGATCTGTTCAACGACGCCCTCATCGCCAAGATGAAGCGCGGCGCCTATCTCGTGAACACGGCGCGCGGCAAGATCTGCAACCGCGATGCCGTCGCCCGCGCGCTCGAGAGCGGCCAACTGGCGGGCTATGCCGGCGACGTCTGGTTCCCGCAGCCTGCCCCGGCGGACCATCCCTGGCGCACAATGCCCCATCACGGCATGACCCCGCATATTTCGGGCTCCAGCCTGTCGGCGCAGGCGCGCTACGCCGCCGGCACGCGCGAGATCCTGGAATGCTGGTTCGATAAACGACCCATCCGCGAGGAGTATCTGATTGTGGATGGCGGCAAGCTCGCCGGCACCGGCGCCCACTCCTACAGCGCCGGCAATACCACCAAGGGCGCCGACGAAGCCGCGCGGTTCCGTTCGCCGCGCTAGGCAAGACCAAGCAGCCGCTCGTAGAATCCGCCGAACCTGCGCTCACGGTCGACCAGATGGATTTCGAGAATCCAGTGCTTCTCCCGCCCGAAGCCGTCGGGGCCGCGCATCCGCGTAGGGTTGCGCGGCCCGATGCGACCCAGGTCCTTGTCTCCGGGTATATGCGCGTGCGGAAACTCGGCGACGAGGTGACCGGCGATCTCACCGCCGAAGAGCCAGCCGGCCTCGGATGCCGTCCGTTGCGCGAAGGCGTAGAGTTCGGCGCCCGTGATATCGGCCGACGCATTGAAATGCGCCTGCACCCTCTCGAAGACGACCGGCAGGTCGGCCACCAGAGCCTTCTTCGCGGGATCGCTGCCGAGCGCGTAGCTTCTCCCGATATCCGCCTCCCACTCCTCGAAGACCGGTCCCAGGTCGACATAGACGATGTCATCCGGCGCGATCGTTCTGACGGGCGGGTTCTCCATCGCCGTCGTGAGGGTGTTCGGGCCCGCCCGGACGATACGCTTGTGCCAGTGCTTCTCCACCCCGAATTGCCGGGCAGCCAACTCGTAGATATCGGCCTCGACCATCCGCTCGGTCCGACCCGGCCTGACCAACTCCGCCTGCTCGATGGCGTCGAACAGCCTGTTGGCCCGTTTCTCCGCGGCGATCAGCGCGGCGCGCCGGTCTGCTTCGGTTAGCTTCACGTCTGGCGGCATTTGCGTTTTCTCCCGACGACCACAGGCGGACCGAACAAACGCCCGCGCCGACGCCCGCCACGTCCTTGCGGGAGGCTCGGCCGGATTGTCAGGCGAATCGCCGATGCGGTATAGTCGTATGGATATAGCGCTCAGCCGAGCGTCCCGGCAACTGCAGCAACAATCCGACGAAAGCGAAGGCCATGTCCAATCATCTGAAGTTCTACATCAACGGCGCATGGGTGGATCCGGTGACGCCGGCGGCGCTCGACGTGATCAATCCGGCGATGGAGGAGGCCTATACGAAGATCTCCGTCGGCTCCGCCGCGGACGTCGATCGCGCGGTCGCCGCGGCGAAGGCGGCCTTTCCGGCCTTCTCCCAGACCAGCAAGGCCGAGCGCCTCCGGCTGCTGCGTCGGATCCTGGAGCTCTACAACCAGCGCGCCGAGGACATCGCCCTTGCCGTGTCCGACGAGATGGGCGCGCCCATGGGCTGGGCGCGCGACGCCCAGACCTGGGCCGGCCGCGTCCACCTGGAGGCGACCATCAAGGCGCTGGAGGATCTCGAGTTCGAGCACCAGCGCGGCGGCAGCCGCATCGTCAGGGAGGGAATCGGCGTGGTCGGGCTGATCACGCCCTGGAACTGGCCGCTCAACCAGATCGTCTGCAAGGTGGCGCCCGCCCTCGCCGCCGGCTGCACCATGGTGCTGAAGCCGAGCGAGATCGCGCCGATCAGCGGCATCGTCTTCTCCGAGATCGTGCATGCCGCCGGACTTCCCGCCGGCGTCTACAACATGGTGAACGGCGACGGCCCGTCCGTGGGCCAGGTCATGGCCGGGCACCCGGACGTCGACATGGTGTCCTTCACCGGCTCGACCCGGGCCGGCATCATCGTGGCGAAGACGGCGGCCGACACGGTGAAGCGCGTCGCCCAGGAACTGGGCGGCAAGTCCCCCAACATCATCCTGCCCGACGCCGATTTCGAGCTCGCCGTCCGCAAGGGCGTCGAGACCTGCTTCAGCAATACCGGCCAGTCCTGCGACGCGCCGACGCGGATGTTGGTGCCGCGGCGACTGCATGACGAGGCGCTGGAGATCGCCAAGCGGGTGTCCGCGACGCAGAAGGTCGGCGACCCCAAGGCGACGGACACGATCCTGGGCCCGGTGGTCAGCGAACTGCAATACAACAAGGTGCAGCGCCTGATCGAAACGGGCCTCAAGGAAGGCGCCACTCTGGCGACCGGAGGACCCGGCCGTCCGGAGGGGCTCAACCGCGGCTACTATGTGCGGCCGACGGTCTTCGGTGACGTCCGCCAGGACATGACGATCGCCCGCGAGGAGATCTTCGGGCCGGTTCTTTCCGTCATGCCCTATGACGACGAGGACCAGGCGATCAGGATCGCCAACGACACGGTGTACGGCCTGGCCGCCTACGTACAGTCGAAGGACATCGAGCATGCGCGCCGCGTGGCGCGCCGCCTGCGCGCGGGCACGGTGAACATCAACTATCCGGACTGGGACACCTTCGCGCCATTCGGCGGCTACAAGCAGTCCGGCAACGGCCGGGAATATGCCGACTGGGCCATTCACGACTTCCTGGAGCTGAAGGGCATCGTCGGCTACGGCGCGGGCTAGGCGCAGCCTCACCCGCCGGCCATGGCGCCGACGATCAGGAGAGGCTCGGCGCCGCGCGCGACCGCGTCGGGGAGCGGGGCGTCCGGCGGCGCGTGGGACAGATCCTGCTCGCAGGCGAAGAACCGTACGAAGGCGCGGCGCTGGTGCGTGACCTGATCGCGGATCGTCCCCCGCAGCATCGGATAGCGCGCCTCCAGCGCGTCGAGGACGGCGCGCTGGGTCGGCTGCCCCGCGAGCTGGAGCGTCACCTCGCCGGCGACGCGCGCCAGCCTGCGCAGATGGGTCGGGAGAACGACCCGGACGCTCATGGCAGGGTCTGAACCTCCACGGACAGCACGGCCGGGAGGTCGCGGACGATGGGCGCCCAGTTGTCGCCGGCGTCGGCCGAGGCGTAGACCTGCCCGCCGGTGGTCCCGAAATACACGCCGCAGGGGTCCAGCGAGTCGACCGACATGGCGTCGCGCAGCACGTTCACGTAGCAGTCGCGCTGCGGCAGCCCCTTCGTCAGCGGCTCCCACTCGTGCCCGCCGGTCCGGCTGCGGTACACGCGCAGCTTCCCCTCGGGCGGGAAATGCTCCGAGTCGCTCTTGATGGGCACGACATAGACGGTATCGGGCTCGTGCGCATGGACATCGATGGGAAAGCCGAAATCGGTGGGCAGGTCGCCGCTGACCTCCTGCCAGGACTCGCCGCCATCGTCGCTGCGCATGACATCCCAGTGCT
The DNA here is from genome assembly GCA_050180895.1 of Dongiaceae bacterium. Lineage (GTDB taxonomy): Bacteria > Pseudomonadota > Alphaproteobacteria > Dongiales > Dongiaceae > JBGPEQ01. The sequence goes on along the minus strand of JBFXDS010000003.1, from coordinate 156,681 downwards.
TCTGCATGAACAGCACGTTCGGACGCGACGGGTGCAGGGCGATACGGTGCACGCAGTGGCCGACCTCGGCGTCAGGGTCGGGAATGCCCTCGGATCGCAGGCCGCGGTTCACCGGCCGCCAGGTCTCGCCGGCGTCCTCGGACCGGAACGCGCCCGCGGCCGAGATGGCGACGAAGATCCGGCGGAGGTCGCGCGGGTCCAACAGGATCGTATGCAGGCACATGCCGCCGGCGCCCGGCTGCCAGGACGACCCGGTGCCGTGGCCGCGCAGGCCGGGCAGCTCCTGCCAGGTCCGCCCGCCATCGGTCGTGCGGAACAGGGCGGCGTCCTCGACTCCGGCATAGACCATGTCCGGATCGGTCAGCGACGGCTCGAGATGCCAGACGCGCGCGAACTCCCAGGGGTGCGGGGTGCCGTCATACCATTGGTGGGTGCCGGGGACGCCGTCATAGGCGAACTTGTTCCCGACCGGCTCCCAGGTCCTGCCGCCGTCGTCGGAGCGCTGGATCACCTGGCCGAACCAGCCGCTGCACTGGGACGCGTATAGCCGGTTCGGATCGGCGGGGGAGCCCTTGAGATGGTAGAGCTCCCAACCCGCGAAATGGGGGCCGCTGACGTCCCATCTGTCGCGTTTTCCGTCCGACGTCAGGATGAAGGCGCCTTTGCGCGTCCCAACCAGTATCCGTACCTTGCTCATCCCGTGCTCCTTCGCGCGTGACGTACCCATTCTTCGAGCGGCTTCGTCACGGCCGGTGCGATCGCTCCGCCGCCGAGGCTGCTCTATCCGTAGTCGCGCCGCCCGGCCGCGGATCGACATGGCCGGCAGAAAAAACCTGCGCCCTCATGGGTCACCGCCCAGCAGCGGGGCCAACTCCTGGTAGTAGATGTCGAGGATCCCGGCGATCTTGCCGCCGCACCCGTCATTGTCGGCCAGCTTGTCGACCTCCGCCTTGGCCTGCTCGATCAACTGCAGCCGCCGGCCGGCGCCGATCGCATTGTCGATCTTGCCGTCGATGTAGACGGCCATGCGGTTCTGTTCGGGCGTACCGAACGGACGGTCCCGGCGGCACAGCTCGGCCGCGTGAATCGCCCTTTGGTATTGCAGGTAGGTCGTCTCGGCAGAGTCCTGGGCGATGGCGGCCATGGCCGCCAGGATCGCCGCCGCCGCGACGAGCAACGTCAGCGTGATCCGGCGCCGAACCATCGACACTGGCATACCTCCCTCCTCCCGGCCGGCTGCAGGCAGGGCATTTAACCCTCATAGCGCCGCATGGGTTGCCGGGACAAGGCACCAAAGACCACCCCATCGAGCCCGGCAGCGCACGCGACCGCGTTGCGGGGCGCGCGGCGCTTGGACTACCGTGGAGCGGCAGCGCGGCGCCATCGCCGGCGCAAGGGGGCGGAGATGAAGCGCACGACCCGATTCCGATTGCTGATCGAGGCGCCGGAGATCGTCATCCTGCCGGGCGCCCATGACGCGCTGACCCTGCGGCTGGCCGAGCAGGCCGGCTTCCAGGCCGTGACCTGCGGCGGCTACAGCGCCACCGCCAGCCTGCTCGGCGCGCCCGACGTGCAGCAGCTGACGATGACCGAGATGGCCGAGATGTATGCCCGGCTCTGCGACGCCACGGAGCTGCCGCTGTTCGCCGACGCCGACACCGGCTACGGCAACACGACCAACGTGGCACGGACGGTGCGCAGCTACGAGCGCGCCGGCGTCGCCGGCCTGTTCATCGAGGACCAGGTCTCGCCGAAACGCTGCGGACATATGGAGGGCAAGCGGGTGGTGCCGGCGGTGGAGATGGCGGCGAAGCTGAAGGCGGCGCTGGACGCGCGGATCGATGCCGACCTGGTCATCTGCGCACGCACCGACGCGCGCGCCGTCGAGGGGCTGGACGCGGCGATCGAGCGCTGCCAGCTCTATCGCGAGGCCGGCGCCGACCTGCTGTTCGTGGATGCGCCGGAATCGGTCGAGGAGCTGCGGCGGGTGTGCTCGGAGATCGACGGGCCGTGCCTCGCCAACCTGATCGAGGGCGGGAAGACCCCGATCCTCCCGGCGCGCCAGCTGGAGGCGATGGGGTTCGCGGCCGTGACCTGGCCGGTCTCGGCGAGCTATGCCATCGCCCATGCGGTGGGCGAGGTCTATGCGGCGCTGCTGCGCGACGGCACCACCCAAGCGGCGCGCGGCCGGATGGTCGACTTCGCCGCCTTCAACGGGCTGACCGGGCTGGCGCAGCTGCGCGAAGGCGAGGCCGCCTGCGAGGAGTTCGCCCGCGATCTGGTCGAGACCCGCGCCGCCAGCGATACGGCGGCGTAGCGCCGAGGCGGATCAAGCGGTCAGTTCGTCGCGTTCACGCCTGGGCCGAGTCGTGCCAGAACCGGACAATCGGCATGGCACCCCAGGGTACTGCACGTCGCGATAGCGGATAGAGATATATGAGGGGGTCGGCCGCTGCTCATCGCGTCCAGCGCACCTCGCCATTGACAACGGCTCCTCCGAGCCAGTCGGCCGGTCAGTTGTGTACCTTCCAGATCAAGCTATAGACTTCGCGTTCCCGCGGCCGCAGTCGAAGGAAAGCCAATGTGCGGAATTGCCGGCGTTGCCTATGCCGACGGCACTCGACCGGCCGACCAAGCAATGCTCGCCGGCATGGCCGGTCTCATGGTGCACCGCGGTCCCGACAGCGACGGCTTTTACAGCGCGCCGGGCGTGGGCTTCGCCTTTCGGCGCCTCAGCATCATCGACCTCGCCGGCGGCGACCAGCCGATCTCCAACGAAGACGGCACTCTCACGCTGATCTGCAACGGCGAGATCTACAATTTCGTCGAGTTGAAGGCCGAACTCGAGGCCCGCGGCCACCGCTTCCGCACCAGGTCGGACGTCGAAGTCATCCTGCACCTCTATGAGGATCACGGCCCCGACTGCCTGCGCTTCCTGCGCGGCATGTTCGGCTTCGCGCTGTGGGACGCGCGCGAGCGGCGGCTGATGCTGGCGCGCGACCGGTTTGGTATCAAGCCGCTGCACTACGCGGTGACGCCGCAAGGCCTCTATTTCGCGTCCGAACAGAAGCCGATCCTGGCCTTCGCCGAAGGGGTCGATCTCTCGCCCGATCCGCAGGCCTACAGGATGTTGGTCGGCTTCGGCTATGCCTTCGGCGCGCAGACGCCATGCCGCGGCGTGCGGCGGCTCCTCTCCGGGGAATACCTGCTCTACCACGACGGCCGGGAGTCGTTGCACCGCTATTGGACCCCGCGCTTTCCCCGACCTGACGAACAGTCCGAGCGGCTGAGCGTCGACGACTGGGCCGAGGGCCTGCTGGAGAAGCTGCGCGAAGCGGTGCGGCTGCACATGCGCAGCGACGTGCCGGTCGGATCCTGGCTCAGCCCCGGCATCGATTCGAGCGCGGTGGCGGCGCTCGCCGGCCAGCTAAGCGAGCGGCCGATCCACAGTTTCACCATTGGTTTCGAGGACCCCGCTGCGGACGAGTCCCGCCTCTATCCGACGCTCGACCGCTACGGCGACTACAACCTGCGCAACGAGCTGGTCATGTGCCGGGACGACAGCTTCGAGCTGTTCGAAAAGGCGCTATGGTACTGCGAAGAGCCCGGCGGGGTCGTGATCCCGCGCTTCATGTTGGCCGAGGCCGCGGCACGGCAGGTCAAGGTGGTCGTGAACGGCGAAGGATCCGACGAGTTGCTTGGCGGCTATTTCCATTTCCGGCGACAGCGGATGGTGCAGCCGCTATCGCGCCTGCCTCTGTGGCTGCGGCGGTTGGTCGTGCGCTTCGGCTCGCATCTGCACGGATGGCTGCGGCTGAAGCAGGTGCGAGAGCTTATCCTGCTGCCCCCGGCCATGGACATGCGGCGCTATGCGGCGCTGCATGGAGTTCCGTCGTCTCAGCTTTGCCTCGGGCTGTTGTCTCCCGTATTGCGCGCCTCGCTCGCCGACAGCGAGGAGAATGCGCCGCCGATTCCGCCGCCGGCCGAGTTTGAGAGCTGGCAGACGTTTCAGCAGCAACAGTATCTGGAGCAGACCGTCCGCCTGCCCGAATGGATCAACCCAGCGCTCGACCGCGCCTCCATGGCCCACGGCCTGGAGGTCCGCGTGCCTTTCCTCGACCACGAGCTGGCCGAGTTCTGCGCGCGCATTCCCGTCGGCCTGAAGCTGCGTGGCAGGACCGAGAAATTCATCCTGCGGCGGGCCCTGCGCGGCATCTTGCCCGAGTCTATTCTCGACCGTCGCAAGCGGGGTCTCATGTCGCCCGCCACGAGCTGGTGGCGCAGGGACCGCCTGCCGGCCTTCGCCGCGGCGCAGATGAACGAGGGCGCGCTGCGGGGCAAGGGACTGTTCGAGCCGGCGGCCGTGCACGAGTTGCTGGCGCGCCACCGCCGCGGCGAGGGCGACCACGCGCGTCAGCTCCAGGTCGTTTTGGGCATGCAGCTCCGCTGCGACCTGCTCCAGCCGAGCCGCCTACGCGCCGAGGCCGGCCAAGCAGGCAGGCGCCCGGCGCCGACCGCGGCGCAATAGCGAGAACGCCATGATCGTCCCGTCGGAAGTCCATCGCGTCGGACTTCCGATATAGGTCTCGAACGCCCCTCCCGCATCGCGGATGGCGCGTCGGCTCCTCGTGCAGGGAGCCGCCATTGCCTTCCACACGTGCGCCCGAGGACCGAGTGCCTGACAGCTTCCACAGCCTCTGAGCTTGTCGAAGGACGCAGGATGGCCGGGAAACTCAGCCGGCGGAACGGCGCTGCCAGTCGGCGCGGGCGGCGTCGATCATGGCTTCGGCCTCCTGCTTCAGGCGCTGCTCGATCTGCGCCAGCTCGGCGGCATGCTCGTCGTTGAGCCGGGTCACGACCTCGATGAGCTTCGTGCGCACGGTGGCTTGCCAATCGGCGCGCTCCTCGCCGACGCGCGCCATCTCGTCGGTCGCCCGGCGCAACCGGTCCTCCAGGTCGCTGATCCGGAGGCCGAGCTGCGCGCGCTCCGCCTCCCACTCCTTCTGCGCCGCCGCCAGCCGCGCGGCGGCTTCGCTTTCCCACATCGCCCGCGCCAAGCCGACGCGCTGCTCCACCTCCAGGCTGGCCTCGGACGTGACGCCGTCGTTGTAGGCCAGCTCGCCGCGGAACAGGGCCTCGAGATGCGCGCTGGACCGCTGGGCGGTGAACGCCGCGGTCGCCTCGGCACTGCCGAAATCGAGCGGGCGCTTCGCGGTCTTGACCTTGAGCCGACCGCGCCCCTTGCCGAGGGACGTGCGCAAGCGGACGACCGAATCGAAATTGCCCTCGCGCTCCTCCGGCTCGAGGCCGCTGAAGGCGGACGTCGCGCCGTCGGGCGTCAAGAGGACGCCGAAATTCGAGACGACCTGCGGCGGGCCGCCCTGCGGATCGCGCCGCACGAGATTGACCGACAGCGGCGACGGGCCGGCGTAGTCGGCGGGCGCGGAGACGGTGAGGCCGTCGAGATCGGCAAGCGCGAGCATCCAGGCGCTGTCGCCGTCGGCGGCGCCGGCCGAAAGCCGCAGGCCCTCGGGAACGCCGTCGAGGCGGATGGTCGCGTGCTCGTCGGGATGGAGATGGGCCAGGGCCGGCTTCAGATCGAGCGGGATGATCTGCTGGCCGCTCCTGCCGGTCGGCGCCGTCTTCGATCTGGCCGATGCAACGCTCACGTCGGACGCCCTGTTCCCGTTTCCGTTGCGCCGCTGCGGGCTCCGCGCGGCGACCGTTCCGTATGCTTCTGCGTCATGGAAGCACGCGCTCTCTAAAGATTTCTTAAATCCCCACCTTCTCTGCGCGCCGGCTGCGACATCAGCGCGCGTGCGCGCGCGTTAGGGTTAATCGACGCCAATCATCAGGCGAGGAGTCAATAGGCATTGTCCGTGCGAAACACGGCGATGAAGGTCTTCATGATGATGTAGAGATCGAACCACACCGACCAGTTGTCGATGTAGTAGAGGTCGAACTCCACGCGCCGGCGGATCTTGTCGACCGTGTCGGTCTCGCCGCGCCAGCCGTTGACCTGCGCCCAGCCGGTGATGCCCGGCTTCACGCAGTGGCGCGCGGCGTAGCGATCGACCACGTCCTGGAACAGCCGTCCTCCGGCCTTCGTCGCCGCAGCGTGGGGACGCGGGCCGACGATCGACATGTCGCCACGCAGGACGTTGAAGAGCTGCGGCAGCTCGTCGAGGCTGGAAGTGCGCAGGAAGCGGCCGACGGCTGTGACCCGCGGGTCGTCGCGCGTCGTCTGCCGGTCGGCATCGGCGTCGGCGCACTCGCTGCGCATGGTGCGGAACTTCCAGATCTCGATGGGCTGGTCGTTGAAGCCCAGCCGGCGCTGGCGGAACAGCACCGGCCCCGGCGAGTCGAACTTGATGGCGGCGGCGATGACGAGCAGGAGCGGCGCGACGAAGGCCAGCGCCAGCAGCGCGATCACCTGGTCCTCGAGCAGCTTGACCGCATAGGACCAGCCGGAGATGGGCCGATCGAACAGCGTCAGCATGGAAACGCCGGCGCGGCCCGTCACCCGCCGGTCGGCGAAGCGGAAGCCGGCGAGATCCGGCGCCAGCCGGACGCGCACCGGCGCCGTGGCCAGCAGCATGGTCAATTCCTCGACCCGCCGCTCCTCGGACCAGGGCAGGGCGATGAGCACCTCGTCGCAGGCGTTCTGGCGGATGAGCGACATCATGCGACCGACATCGTCGATCAGGGGGTAGCCGTGGAAGTTGCGGGACGGCAGCAGCCGCACGCCCTTGTCGTCGACGAAGCCGACGATCCGCGTCCGCACGTCGCCGCGGGCGCGCAGGTGGTCGGCGAGGCGCGCCGCCTGCTCGCCGACGCCGACGATCAGCGTGCGGTTGGCGAAGCGGCCCTGATTGGCCCAGCGATAGGTCAGCAGGCTGAGCCCGTAGCGCCCGGCGAGCATCAGGCCGGCCGCAGACAGCAGCCAGGAAACGGCCCAGACGCGGGAGTAGAAGCTGGAGAACTTCAGCAGGAAGGCAGCGGCGAGAATGATGGCGAACGCCGACGCCCAGGCGAGGACCGCCCGCTGCGCCCCGAGCGAGCGGGAGAAGAGAGCCTCGACCCGATAGGCGCCGAGGACGTGACACAGGACGGCGGCCAGCACCGATCCCAGCAGGATCGAGGCCGGGTACCGATTCTCGAAATCGTCCGGGCCGGGGAAGACATAGAGAGCGTATCCGAGAGTGCCGGCAGCGGCGATCACGAGGAGGTCGTAAAGGCGCAGAGCCTCGCTCACCAGCATCCGCGGGATCGGCTTCGGCGGAAGCTGTTCGCTTTCGACCGCGGACCTCGCGACCGTCGTCCGCGGAAGACTGTCGAGACGAATGACGCTCATGACGATCGTCGCCTCCAAATCCTCCCGGGGTGGGCGGTGCGCATGCGCTCCCCTGGCCAGACCTCGATCGCCGCGCGGGACTCGATCGAAGGGGAAAACGTGGCTCCGACAGGCAATTGACGTGCCGAGGCTAAAGGATCGCCGGGGCGGCGACTCGTGGTATCTCTGTGATATCTCGCACTTGCGAGATACTGCCCTGCCGACCTCGTCCGAACCGCAGCGCCGGGCGTAAAGAGTCGCGCAAGGGTTTCATGGTACGGAATTGCCCTGGCTGGGATTTGCGCGAGCTATGCAACCGAAGTCCGACCCTGATTTTACATCGACCACCGTACGTCCGCTCGGGGCCCGCCACAGCCTGCCGCGCAAATGGCCGCGGCGGCGCACGCTGCTGTTCATACTGGTGTCCGGCACGATCCTGTGGATCGCGATCGCCCTTGGACTATGGCTGGCGGTGACCTAGCCACCCACCGAGAAATCCCTTCAGGCACGCGGGCTACAGCTTGCGCCGACGGATCGGCCGGGGAGCGTAGACGCCGGGGGGAGCCCTGTACCGGCGGCCCGCGCCCTCGCCGCCGGCAGCCATGTCCGGCGCGATATAGGCGTGGCCGCCGAGCAACGGAGGCAGGCTTCCCGGAGACGGCGACCGGCGCCCGAACAGTGCGCGCTTGACGCCGCGCGCGGCGACGAGCAGCCGCGGATGGACGGTGGCCAGCAGGTTGCCGACAACGTCGCGGAAGTTGTAGTCCACGAACCACCAGCGCAGGAGCTGCGCATAGCAGGCCCGCCGTTCGCTGCCGTCGCGGACTGTCTTGCCGACGAGGCGCCAATAGTGGCCGTATTTGATGAGATGGCGCATGGAGCAGCCGTGCCTGCTCGCCGGCAGGCTCGTATTCAGCCAACTCTCCGCCTTCGCGCTGTCGCCCAGGAGAATAGCGCGGGTGTAGCGGTCCTTGTGGTCGCGGTGGAGGAAGAGCGGTTCCGGCACCATCACGCACGGGCCGCGCAACGCCATCTCGGCGAGCAGGACGCGGTCGGAGCCGCGAAACGAGCCGTGCAGCCCCGAGCCGACCAGCGCCTCGCGCAGGAACAGGCCGAAGAACGGCTCGCAATGATGACTGTTGAGGATCATTCCGCCGAACCGGGTCGACGGCCGATGCGAGTCGGCACCGGGCAAGTGGTTGACGTGGATGCGCAGGACCTCATCGTCGGCACCGATCTCGGCGATGCCGACATAGCAGAGGACCGCACCCGGCTTGCGCCGGAGACACGAGATCGCCTTCTCGAGGAAGGCGGGGGCCATGACATCGTCGTGAGCCAGCCACTTGAAGTAGGTTCCACGGGACCGGTGAAAGGCGAGATCGTAGTTAGGGCCGGCGCCGAGGTCGCGCGGGTTGCGGATGTAGCGCACCCGGCCGTCCCGCCGCACATAGGCCTCGCAGATCGCCTGCGTGCGATCGGTCGAGGCGTTGTCGCAGATGACCAGCTCGAGATTCCGCAGCGTCTGAGCGAGAGCCGACTCGATCGCCTTGGCGAGAAAGTTCTCGCCGTTGCGGACGGGAAGCCCGATGCTCACCAACGGGCAGTCGCCGCGAGAAATCTGCTGTCCCCCCATTCCGTCACCCTCGTGATTGCCGGGCCGCGGCCCGGATGCTCCCCTGGCCAAGAGGGCCACGCGCGTCGAGCGGATGGCGAGAATCTTCGAGCAGGCGACCCGTCGAATCCGGCTCGTTCGGGGCTACGGCTTCGTGGCTGCCATGCGGACGCCGAGCACCGCCTTCATCGGCAGGCTCAAAGCAATCGCTCTACGCCACCGGTCGGGCAACCGGCCCAAGATGCGCTCGCACAGCTTCACCGGACGCGTCGGCAATCCGATGAACCACCCCTTGGCCCCGACGTAAACGCGGGTCTTCGAAAATCCGACCATCCGAAAGAGATCGTCCAATTCCTCGACCGAGTATTCCTTGAGGTGAAATCCCTGCGCGACCGCGTCGAAATGGCGCGAGACGTCATGCGGTCCGTTAATGCGATTGGGCGTAATGCAGACATAGATGCCGCCGGGCGCCAGAGCCCTGCATATATTCCGAAGCTGCTCGACGGCATCGTCGGGATGCAGATGCTCCATGAGCTGGTTGCTGTAGGCGACGGCGACGCTGGCGTCCGGAACCGGAATGCTGGTTCCGTCGGAAAGCAGGAGGCGGACATTGCGCGGGAACGCGAGGTTCCGCGTGATCTCCTCGGACACCTCGACGGCATAGACCATGCGGCAGGAGTCGGCCGCCCGGAACGTCAGCGCGCAATCCCCCGGGCCGATCTCGAGGAAGGCTGCGTCCCGGCGGAGGAAGCGCCGCAGGAACCGCATCTGCCGCGCGGCGGCGCGGGCCCTCTCCTCCGGTGAGGACTTCCGGGTGAGCTGCGAGTGATGCGGCACACGCCGGAACAATTCGTCGTAGAGGCTGGCGTACAATTCGCGCCGCTCCCCTTTCGACGCCCGCCGCAGCCGGGCCGCCAGCTCCCGCTCGATGTCGTAGTGATCCCTGATCTGCTCGGGCGTCCTACGGTCGAATGTCCTGGGCTGAAAGAGCAATGTCATCGCCTGGCTGTGGGGAACCGGCGCGGCGAGAAGCGGGGTTGTCGGGCGACCGACAATCCGCGGACGACCGGCTCGGCTCGTTCTCGTCCACAGCAAAGCTTGGCGCGGGAGCGCGCGACGGCGGTGTGATATTTTTTGGACGCGCCGCGACCCTCATGGCCCGCCGAAGCGCCTCTAGATAGAAGTTGGCGTGACCCTGCGCGACGCAGAGACATGACCGCACCCGCCCCATCCAAGCTCGCCTTCTTCCTCCAGGACCTCGCCGGCGGGGGCGCAGAGCGGGTCATGCTCACGCTCGCCGGCGGCTTCGCCGATCGTGGCGACGATGTCGACCTGGTCCTGGTACGCGCGGAAGGGCCTTGCCTCGCCGACGTCCCCGCCAATGTCCGTGTCGTCACGCTCGGGACAGGACGCACCGCGTACAGCATTCCGCGGCTCGCCGGCTACCTGCGCCGCGAGCGCCCACAGGCGCTGCTGTCGGCGCTGGTGCACGTCAACATCGCCGCAATCCTGGCCGCCCGCCTGAGCGGCCGCAAGCCGCGGATCGTCATCACCGAGCACAATCAGATCGCCCGCAACGCCGCGCGCGCGAGATCGCGCGTCATCCGGCTTGCCCATGGCGCGGTTTCTCGGCTCTATCCGCTGGCCGACGAGATCGTCGCGGTCTCCCGGGGGGTGGCGGAGAGCCTCGTCGCCTATAGCGGTCTCGACAAGCGTCGGGTGCACGTCATCCACAACCCCGTCGTCACGCCGGGCCTGCGCGAGAAGGCCCTGGCCGAGACGCCGCATCCCTGGTTCGGCGCCGGCCAGCCGCCGGTCGTCCTCGGCGCCGGCCGGCTGACGGCCCAGAAGGATTTCCTCACTCTGCTGCGCGCCTTTGCCATCCTGCGGCACGAGCGGCGGGCCAAGCTGATCATCCTCGGCGAGGGGCCGGAGCGGGCGACGCTGAAGGACGCGGTTCGCGCGTTCGGCCTTGCCGAAGATGTCGATCTGCCGGGCTTTGCCGCCAATCCCTATGCCTACATGGCGCGCGCCGCGGTGTTTGCGCTGTCCTCCGCCTGGGAGGGGCTGCCGACGGTCCTGATCGAGGCGATGGCCTGTGGAACGCCCGTGGTCGCCACCGATTGCGAAAGCGGCCCGGCCGATATCCTCCTCGACGGGCGCTTCGGCGACCTCGTGCCAGTGGCCGATCCGGCGGCGCTCGCGGCCGCGATCCTGCGCACTCTCGACAAGCCGCCGTCGCCGCGGGCCTTGCGCGACCGCGCCGACGATTTCTCGGTCGAGCGGGCCGTCAACCGCTATGCCGATATCGCTCTCGGCGAGCGCGAGGCGGCCCTTCCGCTGCCGGCGGCCTCCTAGCGGCGGCTTTCCGGGACCGCGACACAAAAAAGGCACAGGCCGCAGCAGGCGGCCTCGATATGATTCGTGTCGGCCCGGCCGCGTCCCGCGCGGCAGCGGGAATTTCCGGTTGCATCGGTGAGGCATCATGGTGAGCACGCCCGCATCGCACGAGATCCTGGGGTTCAAGATCACGCCGATGACGATCGCCCGCATCCTGCAGCTGATCGACGACAACGTGGAGAACCGGACGACCTGCATCATCGGCAGCCAGAACCTGCACGGGATCTACAAATACTTCACCGACCAGGCCTTTCCCGAACTCCACGAGCACGCCTATGTGCGCATCGACGGGATGCCCTTGATATGGCTCGCGCGACTCCACGGATTGAAGCTCAGGCGCGAGCATCGCGCGGCCCTGATCGACTGTTTTCCCGAGTTGCTGGCGCTGGCCGCCCGGAAGGGCTGGCGCATCTTCTATCTGGGCGGCCGGCCGGAGGTCCTGCATAACGGCCGCCAGAAGCTGCACGCGGCATATCCCGGCCTCCGGTTCGAGGGCCATCACGGCTTCTTCGCGTCGAACGGCGCGGAAAACCAAGCGGTCATCGACCAGATCAACGCGTATCAGCCGCATGTCCTGATGGTCGGCATGGGAATGGGGCGCCAGGAGCGCTGGATCCTCGACAATCGGCAAAACCTGCGCACGAACTGCATCTGGACCTGCGGCGCCCTGCTCGAATATTTCGCCGGCACGGTGCCAACCTCGCCGCGCTGGCTGGGGCAAATCGGCCTGGAGTGGGTCTATCGGTTCGGCACAAATCCGCGGCGATTCGCCTGGCGTTATCTGGTGGAGCCGTGGCTGGTGGTCGGATTGATCGTGTCCCACCGCCTCCGGCGTTCGCATCTGCTGAAGTCGTGATTCGAAGCGATCTGCGCCGGCTTCACATTCGGCGCGGCCGCGCCCGGCCGTCATTGACGAGGCCGGTTGCCGGTTGCCGATGATGTCATCCGCCCCGCACTACGCCCCGATCGAACGAGTTCTCGCTGATGATGGCGAGCTTCCCCGTCGTCGGCGCAGCATCGTCGCGAACAATGCCGACCGGGTCCTGACATATCTTCGACGGCACCATTCGGGCGCGCTGAGTCTCGTCACAGCCGGAAAACCCGCCGACGAGGTTCCGGCCCAGGACGTCAGCGACGTCGTCTATGCGTTGTGGCTCATCGGACGCAGCGATCTCATCACGCCGAACGGCACCGCCGCTTTCGCGGCGCATGCCGGCCGCTTGCGGCTTGCCGGAGGGCTGAATGCGCCGGCCGATCCGCGGAAAACCGCCAGCGTGCATCTCACGGCCTACATTCTCGGCGCGGCGAACCTGCTGCAAGCAGCGGGCCACGATGTTTCGCCGGCATTCGCCGCGGCCGGCGACTGGCGGTTGCATGAGCTGTTCGACGAGGATCTCATGCCGCGCTGGCCCGCCAAATGGTCGCACCATTCCTGGCGTGTCAGTCACTGGATCGGCGGCGCTCCCTCCATATTGCTCTCGCTCAACCGTCTGGCCCCGGAGCGGTGCCAGGAGGCGGGAGCCCCCTTGCTTGCCGACGTCCTTGCCGCGAGCGACGCGCTGGTGGACGGCGACACGGGGCTGCTGAAGGCCTACCGCAGCCGCTTGCTGCAGTCGCTGTTCCGCAACGTCTACCGTATCCGCCACGACCCCGAGGTCGGTGACGTCGGCGGCATCGTGCACCTGCACTGGATCAACTATGCCGCGGGAAGACTCCCCTACAAGGCAGCCGACGCGCTGTTCGACCGCGCCATGGCGCTGCTCGAGCGGACCCCCTTCATCGAACGCACGCCCTATTGCCTCGATTTCGACGTGATCCAGATCGCCCGGACGGCCGCGACCTCGGCTGCCTCGACGGGCGATCTGCGCGCGCGCGCAGATCGGCTTGCCGCGGACCTATCCGCCTTCTTCGAGACGCAACTGAGCGGGGACTATGGACTGCATCGCCTGCCCGGCGCCCTTGCGGCACAGCATGAGTGCGCGCTGATCACCGGCGATCGCGAGGTCCGTGGCCTGGATACGGCTCCGCTGGATATCATCCGGGCGGCGGGGTGGATTTGAGTCGTGAATCAGGCGCTTCCCGAACCCGGTCGCCCGCTGCGCATCGTCGGCGTCACCTCTTTCATGAATGCCGCAGGCGCCCAAGAAGCGCTCCTCCGGATTGCCCGCCAGCTACGCCAGCGCGGCCATCACATGAGCGTCTGGTTCCTGTATGAGGAAGTTCCGGTCTTTCGCGGGGAGCTTCACACCCATACCTTCCTGGAGAAGCCCAGGCTTTCGCCGCTGGACTACCTCAAGGTCTTCCTTGCCTTGCGCGATCGCATCCGGCGGGAAAAACCCGATGTCGTGATCGGCTTCCTGCCGCTGGGACAGATCTTCGGCGCGGTCGCGGCCGCGACGGCCGGTGTCAGAGCGCGGATCGCCTCGCAACGAGCGCCGGGCTCGACCTACGGGCGGGCGATGCGCTGGCTGGACTGGGTCTGCGGCACGACCGGGCTGTATCGACGCATCGTCTGCGTCTCCGAGGCGGTCTACGCGTCCTTCTCGCGCTATCCGGAGAGCTACCGCCGCCGATTGTGCGTGGTCCATAACGGCATCGAGTGGCCACGCGAGCTGCCGCAGAGAGACGCCGCGCGCCGGGCGCTCGGCCTGCCGGACGACGAGATCGCGTTCCTTGCGGTCGGCCGGATGAAGACCCAGAAGAACTATCGCTTCATGCTGGAGCGATTGGCGGAGGTGCCTGGGATCGTCCTCCTCATCGCCGGCGACGGCGAACTGCGCGAAGCGCTGGAGCGGGCGGCGGCCGATCTGCGCGTCCGCGACCGGGTCCGCTTCCTCGGAAACGTGAACCGGACAGGCATCTGCGAGCTGCTTGCCGCGTGCGACGTCTTCATCCAAACTTCCGTGTACGAAGGACAGAGCAACGCGATCCTGGAAGCCATGCATGCCGGATTGCCCATCATCGCCAGCGACATCCCGATGCAGCGGGAAACCCTCTGCGACGAAACGGGAGCGGCGGCGGCGATTCTCGCCTCATTGGACAACCCGCAGGTATGGCAGGAAGGCATGGCGCGGCTGAGGGATCGGCCGGATTTGCGGGCCCGGTTGGGCACCGACGCGAGCTCCCTGGTCGAGCGACGGTTCGCCCTGGGGCGCATGATCGATGGATTCGAGCGCGTGTTTCGCGAGGAGATCGGAGCGACCTAGCGATGCGTCTCGTTCCTTGGCCAGCATCAATCGGTTCGATGGCGATGCGATCGGAGTCGGCGGGGCCGCAGACCTATTAACCAGCTCGCGTACCAGAGGCGCGGTCTGCGCGTGCTCGACGCCGGTTGCGGCGGCCGCCTGTCATTCGAGCCGCCGGCTTGATGCAACGCTGACCGGAATCGATATCTCCGAAGAGTCGGCCAGACGGAACAAGCGCATCACCCAGATCATCATCGGCGACCTTCGGTACCACCCCCTCCCGGCCAAGAGCTTCGATGTCGTCATCTGCTGCGCCGTCCCGCTGACTTGAACGACGACCACCGCCTCGAGAGCGGCGCGGCAGGTCTGGCGCGATCGCGCCTTTCCGCCGACCGCACGCCATGTCGTGCATAACAGATGCAATTGCCGTAGGCCGAAGATAGACCAGTCCGAATCAGAAGACATATTTGAATGCATCTACGTCGCGCTCGTAGCGTTGTCCGACGAGCTTCCTCGTTCGGTCATTGTATATGTCGCGATAGCCGTATGGTCCCTGGCCGTCGGTCGATCTGTTGCCGTGAGGCAGCTTGATCGGTGGCAAGCAAACCGCGTCACAGACTGTTTTGAAGTCCGTCTCTATATTCTCCAATCTACCGACGAAATCGCAAACGATGCTGCCGGCGGCATCCATGAGAAATTTGTGTTGCGACATCCAATGACGGTCTGCGCATCGATCGCTGCCTTCCTCCGAGCACAGCCACTCGACGAAAGCATCGAAGGGAAGCGACGGCGACAGGCCGGGGTGGTCGGCTATGATCGCGATCTTGCCGATCACCGTCGATCGCTGGATCAGGATCTTATCGCGATAACATGACACGACGCGGCTCCAAGGGTTCCGAACGAAACTGAACCGATAGTGGTGCCGATAGGGGTCGCCCTCCGCGGCGAGAGCCACGGCGCCGCGATTGACAGTGAACGCAGCGATTTCGGGCGAACGCAGTAGAGCGGCACGGATGCTCTTTGTGGCGACCTTGGGAATGCCGCAGAAGGCAAACCGGTATTTGTTCGACACGATAGACGGAAAGTCGAGATCCGCCTTGCGGCGATCCTGCACTAGCGCTGTGATCCAGTATGCAGCCTTAAGCGTGCCAAAGGCGCAGCCGATTTTGATTCGGTCGATCGGGCCATCGCCCTCGGCGATATGATATCGAGAGATGCGCTTGCGCAGTGCCCGTCCGCTGACCATCGGTTGCGGCGGAGGACTACCCGTAACCCGGGTTCTCATGTCAAGCGTCCCTGTCTACTTCGTGCTGCCACAGTCAAGTCAGGATAGCGCCCGCGATCGGGCGCTCGACGTCGTGCCACGCACGCACTATTCCCCAGCGCTCTCAGAGCCGACTACAGCTCCACCTCGTCACTCGACGGCCCCAATCAATTCGGTTCGTCATGTCGGGAAGTGTACGGTTCTAGCAACCGAACGGGAGGACGCTCCGCCCCGAACGAATCTGCCCCGACGTGTCGGCGGGCAGCCTTGGGCACCGACAAGGCGGCAGCCTTCGGTGCAACAGGCCTCGTTAGTCGTACTCTCGATCGGTTTGGCGTCAGCCAGAAGAGCACTGCAACCAACATGACCCAGGTGATCTCGCTCTGCTGGATCAGGATCTGCTCCGTCCATGCGTAGATCGCCATGTAGCTCAGGATCATTGCCAGCCATATGATCGCGGGATCGGGCGTCAATGTCAGGCTGCGCATGATGCGGCGCGCCGCGGTGGCAAGGACGAGCAAGAACGCCGCGAATCCGAGCAGGCCGATCTCGAGCCAGGTATCGAGATAGCCGTTGTGGCCGTTCCCGAGGCTACCGCCGCCAATGCTGGTCTCCGCGG
This sequence comes from Dongiaceae bacterium, assembly GCA_050180895.1. GTDB lineage: Bacteria > Pseudomonadota > Alphaproteobacteria > Dongiales > Dongiaceae > JBGPEQ01. The sequence continues at coordinate 140,268 of JBFXDS010000003.1, read as the reverse complement.
TGACATCCATGGACCCCGCCTCCGTCCAATAGGCACGGTAGCCGGCGCCAAGCGCGAAGTGCTTCATGCCGCTGTTGATCGCAAGCTCCCACAGGCGGGTGCGCCCGCTCAGCGTGTCGTCCCGCCCCATGAGTGCAAGTCCGTACTTGTATCCGAGGGCAATCAATGTGAGGGCGACAATCGCCCCCAAGCCGGCCGCGAAGATCCGGATGCCTCGCGAGAAGCGGTTGGGCTGCAGCACCAGGAAGAGCGGGACCGCCATCACCACGAAGAACGCCACCACCCATCCTGTCCGCGACAGCGACATGGCCAGAAGCGCGCCGCAGACCAGCGCGCCGGCAAGGACCGCCAACCTGGCGGCGCTGCCGACAATGAAGGCGGTCGCCGCGAGCGTCACCACGGCGAACGCCATCGAACGGCCCATATTGTTCTTGTGACCGAAGATGCCGCGCCAGGCGCCCTCGTGGATGTCGCCCGCCTGATGGACGGCCACGCGGGGATCGACGACGACCAGGACGAGACTGGCGACCGCCGCGATGCAGCAGGCCCACGCGACGAGCTTGAGCGCGCTCTCCGGGCTGAATCTCATGGCGAGATAGGCGCCGAATCCGGTCGTCAGCAGCAGCGCCGTCGCGCGGCGGAAGGTCACCAGCGGATAGAGCGACCATACCGCCGATGCGACGATGATCCCGAGGAGCAGGAGTAACGGCCAGTTGCCCCGGCACAACCGGATGAACCGCGGCGCATGCGCCAGAAGGAATGCGACCGCGACAAGATACAGCGCGCCGCTGACGACCTGAAAGCCGAGATTCGCCTCGGTCAGCGACGACGGGCTGTCGCTGACCCTGACGAAAATGGTGCGCCACCCGTTGAGGCAGATGACCAGGACGATGAGGACGAACAGGTATTCGAGGAGGCGAAGAATGGACCTTTGTGCCCTCGTCCATTCGCGACGCCAGGGACGCGGCGATGCGTAAGGGATGCTGGGGAAGGTTGTCATTGGATCGCGGCAGCATCCTTCACAGGAAACGAAAACGCCCAAGCAACACCGCGGTCAGCAAACTGTCCGCAAGGCATATGACGTGCTGAGTTCGTGTCGGGCGACAAATTCTCTCGCTCGGATATACTCACCGTGACAAAAATGTGGCCGGACCCGTGACGATCCCATGCGCTCGCACCTGCATGACCCCGCGGTGTCCGCGTCACCGGAGCCGGACCCGATGCAGAAATCGGCTTAAGCATGTGGTAATGATAAGGCCGCTGTTGTTTCGCTCGGTGGCGCAGCGAACAGAGTACAGCGCACGGCAAGGCACAATCGATATAGGACGGCATGCAACTGCTGTAGCAAAACTGTGGCACGGCCTCGCGGGCAGTTGTTCGAGCCAGCCTTCGGCGGCACCGCCTCGCTCTCGCGTCCCGCATCCATAGATGATAGAACATCGCGTTCCCTGAGCCTCGCTCGGTTCGCATACGATTGACCGTAAATGACCCCTCATTCTCAGCGGCGTGACGGACCTCGGGAACCGCGACGTCGAGGCTTCTGGTGCGGGCGCGCCTCGGCGGTCTTGCGCGTCACCTCCCCAACGAGCAGGCGGTCGTGCTGACGACCGATCCCGCCTACGACAGCCGGGCGCCTCGGGGACGGCGTCCATGAAGGGGGCGCGCTCCGGGAGGCCGCCGCCTAGAGGCGGCAACGTGCTCTGGCGGATTGGCGTGCGGTTGCCGGGCGGTTCGCGCGCACCATGAGCGTCAGGGCCAAGATCTTCACGAGCTCGATTTGGTCGATCGTGGGCGCAGGCTCGACCATGATGTCGAGCTTCATCGTCTTCGCGCTGATGGCGCGACTGCTGACCCCGATCGATTTCGGCCTCGTCGCGTTCGCCTCCGTCTTCATTGACATCACGCGCCGGCTCGTGTTCGGCGGCCTGCCCGACGCGTTGATTCAGAGGAAGGAGTGGGACGAGACCGCCGCCGCCACGGCTTTCTGGATGAACCTGATCACTTCGATCGCCCTGGCGGGATTACTTGCCGCCCTGGCGACGCCGCTCGGTGCCGGATACGACTCGGCGGCGTTCGCAGGCGTCCTTGCCGCACTCTCGCTTTCGCTTGTGATCGATGCCCTGCGCGGCGTTCACGAGGCGCGGCTGCGGCGGGACTTCGGGTACAAGGTGCTTGCGATTCGTATGGTCGTTGCCAATGTCGTCGGCGGCGTCGCCGGCATTGCCATGGCGTTCGTCGGATTCGGCGTATGGGCCCTCGTCGCCCAGCGCCTCATCGCGTCGCTGTCGCAGACACTTACCGTCTGGTACACCGTTCCCTGGATTCCGAAGCTCGTATTTTCGCGGACCGAATGCGCGAAAATGCTCCGGTTTGGCCTAAATCTGATGGGCGCAGGCTTGATCGGACAACTCAGCATCCGCGTGCCGGATTTCGTCCTCGGCGTCTTTCTCGGGCCCGTCGCGCTCGGTTTGTTTCGGGTGGCCTCCCGTTCGCTTTATTTCCTGATGCAGATCACGGTCATGCCGATCCAGGCGACGGCATACTCCGCATTCTCCCGCCTGCCCGACGCGCCCGCCGTCGGTCGCGCCTATCTGCGCATGACCCGCGCGACGGCGTTTGTCGCCTTTCCGGTCTTCGTCGGCGCCGCAGCAGTCGCGCCCGACTTTGTCGTCGTTTGCTTTGGGAGCCAATGGCAGGCGAGCGGCGCGATTATGGCGGTACTCGCGCTTGCGATCGCGCCCGTGACACTGGTGCATTTCGCGCAGCCGGCGCTCGCAGCCCTCGGCCGCACGCAACTGGTGCTGCTGTCGAGCGTCGCGACTTTCGTGATGAACGCGATCGCGGCCCTGGCGACGGTGAGCTTCGGGGTGGTCGCCGTCGCGGCCGGACAAACGGCCCGCGCGCATGTCTCGGCGCCGTTCGCCCTTCATATGCTCCGCAAGGGCCTCGGTCTGACGATCCTTCGCTCGCTGCGATCGATCATGGAGCCGGCCGCCGCCTCGGCGTTGATGGCCGCGGTCGTCGTTGCGGCGCGACTGTCCATCCTCGAAGACGTGTCGCCCGTCGTCCGGCTGGTCATCTGCGTGATACTCGGTGCAGCACTCTATGCCGGTCTGCTCTTGGCCTTTGCCCGTCCGTATGTCGTCGAGCTCATGCTCGAGCTGCTACCGACTCTGCCTCCCGCTGCCCGTCGCGTTGCGGAAAAGATCATCCCTCGGATTCGGAGGTAAGGAACGGGGACGCAATGCTCCGTTACCACCAAAGGTATGATTGGAGCGGAATGGTCTGACACACAGGAGCTCTCACGAGGGAGGCCTACAGGCACGCGGTCGTCCGATTGTACCTCTCCCTATTGCGCGGGGAGAGCGACACAGAAAGATCACAGGCGAACGGTGGCGGACTATGGCGGATTGCTCGTAAATTAATGCGGAGCATTGTCTTGCGCGGAATGAATATTGCGGACGCGGGCAGCGAGGCGTGCATTGTGGCGGCGCCCGTTATTGCAGCCATGGACCGAGATGCTGGTTGGCCGGGGATTTTCAGCTATGGCCCGGTGAGAGTCCGGAGCAGCATTGGTTCCTTGCAACGCCGCTCTTTCAGGCTGCGCGGGAGAGTTCGTCGCGCCATCCGGTCGCGGATCGCATCCCAATTCCTAACTCCGGTCCAATGGGCATTGCTTTCCCCCGTCAAGCGCTGGCGCAATCGATCCAAGTCGACGCGAAACCTGGAAATAGGACCGGGGGCACAAAGAATCGACGGATTCGAAACCGTCAGTATCGTCGGCGGATTCGAAGTCGACTATGTTTGCGATGCCAGCCGTCGTCTGCCGTTCCCAGACGAGACCTTCGACGTGGTCTATGCCAGCCACGTCCTCGAACACATTCCGTGGTTTCAAACAGAGCGCACGGTTCGGGAATGGGCTCGGGTCCTCAAACGGGGCGGCCGGTTGGAAATCTGGGTGCCTGACGGCGAACTGATATGTGAAACCGTACTGATGCATAGTCGAGGCACGCCCAATGATGCGCACCTTGATGGTTGGCGGATGATGAATCCAGGATCCGATCCGTATCTCTGGGCTAACGGTCGCTTGTTCTATGGAGTCAACGATGACTATCCAAGTTGGCACAAGGCGATCTTTACAGAAGCTTCATTATCTCGCCTTTTTGCGCGTAACGGTCTGAAGGATGTCCGCCGTCCGAGCGAACAGGAGTATCGCGGCGGTCACAATCATGGCCCGATAAATTTGGGCATATTTGGAACGAAGCCGTGAAGTTTCGTTCGTTCGAAGACCTGGCAGAAACGGTGCGCGCGAACCTCCACCGCGTTCCCCACGATATCGATGTCGTTGTGGGCGTGCCGCGCAGCGGGATGTTCCCGGCAGGCATGATCGCCCTCTACCGCAATGCGAGCTTGACCGACCTCGACGGGTTCTTCGAGGGCCGCGTGCTGCAACATGGAATTCGCCGCGAAAAGCCTGGCATTCGAGCGACCCCAGATCTGTGGCGGAACGTTCTCGTCGTCGACGATAGCCTGGGTACCGGAGGCACGATGGCGAACGTGCGAGCACGCTTTGCGGCGGCTGGAGGGCATTGGAAGGTCTCGTACTGCGCGATCTATGGTGTTGAGGTGCTGCACCCGGACGTCGACCTTATCTTCGAGGTTTGTCCGTTGCCGCGCGTGTTCGAATGGAACCTCATGCATCATCCCTATTCCCTGGAGCGAGCCTGCATCGACATCGACGGCCTGCTCTGTGTCGATCCGACGCCGGACGAGAACGACGACGGCCCCCGTTACGAGCGCTTCCTGCGCGAAGCCCGGCCGTTCCATCTTCCCACCGTTCCCGTTGCGACGCTGGTGAGCAGCCGTCTTGAAAAACATCGGGTGCAGACCGAGGACTGGCTAGGTCGCCACGGTGTCCAGTATGGCGAGCTGTGTCTTCTTGATCTTCCATCAGCCGCAGAGCGGCGCCGACTGAAGGCGCACATCCCTTTCAAGGCGGAAGTCTATCGCAACAAGAAGGATGCGTGGCTCTTCCTGGAAAGCGAACGCGAGCAGGCGCAAGCCATCGCCGCCCGAACGGCCAAGGCAGTCATCTGCACGTCCGACATGATCCTGTTCGATGAGACCGGCGCCCACCGCACGGTTCGCATGGTCCGGCGGAAGATCGGCGAAAGCCGGAGGTATCTGTCGCGGCTGCGGGCGCGCTTGCAACGCTCTCTTTCCAACACCGACAAAGCCGTATCCATGGTCCGTCGTCAGACCACGGACAATTGATGCAATGGCTGCCTTGGATGAACAGCCCTTCATCAGTGTGGTCATCCCAGTCTGGAATGGCCCGGACCTGATTGCGAGGTGCCTCACAGCTCTCAGGGATCAGACCTATCCGCGCGACCGATTCGAGGTGCTGGTGGTCGACAACGGTTCGACCGACCAGACGGGCGAGGTTGCGCGGGCTTTCCCGTTTGCCACCGTCCTCTCCGAACCCGTGCCGGGCTCTTACCGCGCGCGCAACCTCGGGTGGACATCGGCGCGGGGCGAATACGTCGCGTTCACGGACGCCGATTGCATCCCCGATCCCGGCTGGCTGGCCGCAGCGGTGCGGGCGGCGCGCCAGCAACCCGAGGCCGCCGTCCTTGCCGGCCGAATCGTAGTATTTCGCGCGGACCGGGCACACAACGGCGCGTGCGAGAAGTATGAAGCCGCTTTCGATTTCGACCAGGCGAGACATGCCAGGGAAGGCCTATGCGTGACGGCGAACTGGATGAGCGGGCGCAAGACGCTTCTCGATTTCGGCGGCTTTCGCCAGGACTTGAAGTCGGGGGGAGACTGGGACCTGAGTCGCCGGATTCAGCGTGCCGGTCGTCCTATCGTCTACGTTCCGGAGATGGTCGTCAGCCATCCGTCGCGGGGCAGTCTCGCGCAGCTGATGGCCAAGCAGTTGCGTACGACCGGCGGCAAGTGGCAGTCCACGAAGAGCCGCTCCCCCTTCCTATCGTGCTGCCGGGCCCTCATTCGCAGCTCCGCCAGGCGGCTGACAGCGGCAGCCTCAGATACGCGATTTTCGCTCCGTGACAGGCTGGCGATCATGGGCGTCGTCGTGACTCTGCTGGCAACCGGGATATTCGAACTTGCTCGACTTGCCTGCGGCGCTGAGCCCAGGCGGGCATGAGCAACCTGCGTACGGGCGTCGCCGGCAATCGCCGCCTGACGTTGCGCCCCGCTCGGTCGGACCAGCAATCCGGGAGGTTACAATGAGTGTATGGAGGTCGATCCGAAAGCGACTCGTGGCACCGCTGTCGGCGCCTCCGATCGTGGTGGTCAAGAGCAGCTCCGCAGCAACCAGAGTCGCGAATGCCGTAAGGAACGTGCCTCAGCTGGATCAAGATACGACGGTCGCCCTAGACACGGTGGCGGCCCATGTCGGGCAAATTGGGGATCCCTATCCTGAGCCGATCTACGGAACCGTCGCGGACCATTTTGCAGCCTCGTCATCAAGCAGATCGAGGCTGGCGCTCCTGGCTCATCTTGTGAAGATGGTCGACGCCAAGTCCATCCTCGAGATCGGCACGGCCTATGGGATGAGTGCAATCGCAATGGCGAAGGCGCAAGAGAAGCCGGCGCTCATTACAGTCGATGGGTTCGAGCCGCAGATATCGATCAGCCGGCAGCTTTTTCGTGCCATCTTCCCGGACGGTGGCGTCGAGCAAATAGCGGGCGACAAATCTGAAGTCATTGCGCTCCTTGTACGAGACGGCCGCCGCTTCGATTTCGTGCTCCACGACGGCGGACATGACGGGGACGCCTATGTCCGGGACTTTGCCGATATGTTGCCGTCTTTGACTCGAAGCTCGCTGCTTCTGATCGACGATATTGACTGGGACTGCACTCCTGAGGTGCGGGCGCGCACCTCTCACAGCAGACGTACCTGCTACGAAGGTTGGCGCGAAGTCGCGCAGCATGATCGCGTCGAGGGCGCCATAGAGATAAGGGGGAAGTTGGGAATTGTCCTAGTTCGGTAACATCCGACGACGACCACCCAGTGCTGGGTTGCCATGCCTCCGACTTTCACGGCGCATAATATTCTTCCCGATGATGGAACCCTAACGCTCCCCGAGACGCGCTATCGAGAAGACGAGCACACGAGATTCATGGGCACCAGCGGATGCTCGATGTGGCATTCCGCAATGCTGAGGCCGGCCTCCACCTAGCTGACCTCGGTTGTCTTGAGTCTAGGCAACCGAGTTCGATCTCTATTCGGTTGGCGGCGCATCACGGCGTTGAATTGTTCAGGAGCGAGGGCGTGCCGTTCATTCGAACCAGCCAAGTTGAAGAATCATACGACCTCGTCGTGATCGGATCGGGTTTCGGATCCCTGTTTTTCGTGCACAAGACATTGCTCCTGAATCCGAAATTGCGAATCCTGATGCTCGAGCGAGGCGAGGCCACGCCATACGAGGAGCAGGTCGCTGCGGGGCGCAACTCTCCCATCGCCGCGGAATCGACCTTTGCCACGCCGCACGAAAAGATCTGGAACTTCACGATCGGGTTCGGAGGCGGAACCAACTGCTGGTACGGCCAGACACCCCGGATGCATCCACACGACTTCGAAACGCGGAGCCGCTATGACATCGGCCAGGATTGGCCGTTGTCGTACGACGATCTCGAGCCGTACTACTGCGAAGCCGAATACGTGATGCAGATCGCCGGTCCCGACGACTTGGCGGTGATGTTTCCGCGGAGCCGGCCCTATCCGCAGCCGCCGCACCGGTTGAGTACGCCGGACGAAATCATGAAGCGTGCTCAGCCGGATCATCACTTCGCCATGCCCACAGCCCGGGCCCGGCTGGCGACCGCAACGCGCAATCCCTGTTGCGCGTCCGCACGGTGCAGCCTGTGCCCCGTGAACGCGAAGTTCACTGCCTACAATGGGTTTCAGCATCTCATCGATCACCCGTCCCTGTCGATATTGACCCAGGCGAAGGTCACCCATCTCGATGTCGAGGCGGGCGTCGTTCGCCGTGCCCGGTTCGAAAGCGCGGCAAGCCGGCGCACGGCGGGCGGCGCACTGTTCGTCCTTGGCGCCAATGCGATTCACGGCCCGGCAATCCTCCTGTCATCTGGCCTGGGCACGCCTCTCACCGGTGTCGGCATCAACGAGCAGGCTGGGTTTCAGGTGGAAGTGCTGCTTGATGGTGTCGATGGTCTCGATGGCGGGTCGATAACCTCCGGGATCAACTACGCGCTCGTCGACGGAGACTTCAGGCGCAGACATGGCGGGGCGATGATCATGTTCGACAACCGTTGGACATACGGCTTGCGTCGAGAGTTCGGACGCTGGCGCCAGACGCTTCCCCTGGTCGTCACGGTGGAGAATCCGCCGACGGACAACAGCCGGGTCGCGATTGGGAACGATGACGTCCCGGAGGTGCGCTATCCGGCCCTGACCGACTATGCGCTGGCGGGTATCGATGCTGCGCGTGCCCGACTCCAACACGTTCTCGCGCCGCTGCCGATCGAAGAGATCAGGTTTCAGGGCCTTCGCCCCACGGAAAGTCACATACAGAGTTCCTTGCGGATGGGGCGGACGCTCCAAGACTCGGTGGTGGATCCGGACCAGATCCATCACCGGGTCCGGAACCTGATCGTCGTCGGCTCCTCCGTCTTCCCGAGCTGCCCGACCGCGAATCCGAGCCTCACGGTGGCGGCGCTGGCATTGCGCGCGGCCGATCGCATCGTCGGCCGAAGCTAAGGGGTCTGGCCATGGTCGCACGCAGAGTCCTGGTCCTCGGCGGTCTGGCCACGGTGACAGCTGCGGCCGTAGGCGGCACCGTTGGCGTCGCATTCCTCAAGCATGATTTTTTCGCATCGATGCTGCGCAGGCACTTGCCGGGCCTTGCCCTCGCCGATGGCGAGATCCGTAAATTTGTCGATGCCTACTGGCCGCGCTTCATCGACCGACATGGCAGAAGGCGGGCGCGGCTCCTGATCCTCACCGTGAGGCTGGACCAGGTCATTCCGGAAGAGGCTGATGTAACCGAGCAGATCGAACGAGACGTCATTACGCAGTTCCTGATTGGCTCCAACTTCTTCCAGCGCGCCGATCCAGGATCCGAGACCATCGCGTTTTCCGAGCTGCCGACAATCTGCCCCAATCCGTTCTATCGAACCTAACGTCGGATCAGATGCGATGCACGCTACTGCGGCGGTCGTGTCCCCAGGAGTGGCCCAGATCACAGTCACGGACGCACAAACATCGTCGACGGCCGGCGTGATTTCAGTGTTCGAAAGGTGCGCGAGGACGTCAGGTATCTGCAAGCGGCGAGGGGATGACCAAGCAAGAACAACGCAAGCCGGCCATAGGACTGGGCAGACCGAAGTGCGGTAATCCTTTGGGAAGCAATCCGGCGCTCGGCCCGCTTTCGGAACGCCATGATTTCCCTCTTCGCACGCGCCGTCAGCCGATCGCCGAAGCGTGCGAGCAACGCGTCCGAGATGCGCAGTCGGGATTCAACGTTCGATATGGTGCGCGACGATCGAGACCGTTGACCGCTCACGGGTCCGACGGGGGTCGTGTAGAGATAGTAGGCCTCCGCCACAAGGACTGCCCGGACGTCGCTCAGGATGAGCCGGGCGTAGAAATCCAGATCTTCCGCGTAGCGCAGCGTCTCGTCGTATCGGAGGTTTCGACCGCGTATGGCGTCCCGGCGGATGAGGGGCTTAATCAATCCCAGCCGCAGCGGCGAATCCTCGCGCTCGTTCGCGAACAGTATTTCGATCGTCAGAGGGTCCACGTCGGCCGCAAGATCCATCGCGATCCCGACCTCCCGCTTCAGCGTGTCGTCGAAGAAGATCTGGTTGTCGGCGACGAATTCGGCGCCCGTCCGCTCCGCCGCGGCCAGCAGGCGCTCCAGCCGGTCGGCGCGCCAGGAGTCATCGGCATCCAGGACCGCAATCCAATCGCCGCGCGCAGCATCGAGCGCCGTGTTGCGCGCGCCGCTCGGCCCGACATTGCGCTCGTGATGGAGCAGCCGAATCCGAGGATCATCCCGCGCCAACGCCGCCACGATCGCGGCGGTTCCGTCGCTCGATCCGTCATCGACTACGATCACCTCCCAGTCGCGGCAGGTCTGCGCCTGCACGCTCGCCAGCGCGCGGGGAATGCATCCGGCGACATCGTAAGCGGCGATCAGAACGGATACCTTCATTCGGCTCTTCTCCAGTCGACAACTCCCCCGCATGGGAACCGCGCGACCGGCACCCGCCGCCTTGGCATATCGCGCGTGATCCTGCCGGTGCAATCGGGCGCGCGGCCGGCGGAGAGGATCAGCGCCGGCCCCTTCTTCCGCCCAGGGCGCTCCTGGCGCGGCGAAGAAAGGCGCGAACCCGTTCGGCGAGCGCCCTGTCCCGGCCCAGCAGGCCGATGGCACATGCAAGGGCCGGGTTGGAGGCGCCCAAGCGCCGCAGGCTCGCCTGCGGCCAATAGGAAATCGTCGATCCGGGCCGTTTCGATCCGAGCAGCACCAGGACGAGTGCTTCGGTCTTCGAGATCGGCCCTCCGATCAGGCTCGCCTGATGATGGCCCTGATCGTCCGAATGCGTGAAGTCGCCGAATACGCGCGCCTCTTCCATCGTCGGGGTGCGCACGAAACGCGTGAAACCATCGATCGCCGGCTGCCGGAGATCCGCCAGGGCGCGCGCGAGATCGAAGCCGCCCAGATCCGCGCCGGCGAGGAAACAGTCGAGGAAATCCGTCACGGCGGCCTGCTGCTCTCGCACATCGCGCTGGAAAGCCGCGTCGTCGGCCGATGCACCCAGCACCGGTTCGACGGACAGGCCGCCCGCACCCCCCCGAAAGCCCGTCAGCGATCCGTGATCCGCCATGGTGAACGCCTCGATGAGCACCGGATTGGCCAGATCGGCATAGGACATGAACGTCGATGCTCGGCCGCTGGATCGTGCAGGTGCGCTGTCCTGAAGGGAAAAATAGTAGCCGTCGAGCTGCAGACCGCGATGATCGGGCTGCTCGTCGAGAATCGCCTGAAGGCAGAGCTGGAGACGGCCCTTCCAACCGACATCGACGATCGCCACCCGGCTCTCGTTGCCGATCTGGTCCGCATAGTATTGCCGCACCAGGTCACGGCGCTCTGCCGCGATGTCGAGAATCCGTCGTGACACCTCTTCATCTTCGAGCCTTGCCTGGAGCCGGGCTGCCAGCCGCTCATCGAGAACCCGCGACGGGTGGAATTCGCCGCCTGCAATCGACGCCGTCGACTCATCGGTCAGACCGAAGCGGTCGAGGATCTGGCTCACCGTGCGGCCCGGCATGCCGGCGCAAAGCCATGTCCAAGGGTCGGTTCCGACCCGGAAGACGGCAGGCAGATAGAGGGCCTGCCGGGAGCCGTAAACATATTTGCAGTCGATGTCGACTCCCAGAGCCGGCACGAGCTTGACCGCCAGGCGGTGGAGAATCTGTCCATCGCGCGCGAGGAAAAGAAGGCGGCGGACGCCGGTGCGCGAAGCGGACATGAGCACCCAGGCGACAAAGGCGCAGAGAATCGGCGCTGCGACATTGGCGCCGACGGCCCGGATGGCACGTCTTCGCATATCCGGCGCGGCACCCTGGAGTCGAGCCGCGCGTGCGGATCCCTGCGCGCCGGACGCCGCCAGGGGCGAATGCCAACGGCCGGCGCCGAGCCCGATTTCGAACCGCGTGGGCGCCTGACCGCGCAGCATGAAGCCGCCGAACCCGGCAGCTGCCGCGTTCTCGGCATCCGCTCTGCGTCGATCCCCGAAATGAGCGTAGTGCGACGCGGGAAAGCGCCGGCGCACGACGTCATACAGGTCGCCCGTTCGCTTGCTTGCGCGATGGTCGGACGAAACGACGAGCGGGATGTCCTCCAGGCCGCATCCGGCCCGGGACAGCATGGCCGCGAGGTCCGTCGCCGTCATGTAGCTGTCGGAAGTGAGAACAACACGTCGCGCGGCAGCGAGTTCGCGCACCACGTCCCGGACTGCGACGATCGGCCGAACCGAGCGGCTTTCGAGCGAAAGTTCAAGCTTAGCGAAGGCCTCGGCCTTCTCTGGCTCGAAGCCGGCGGACGCCGCAAAGCACGCGTAGATCTCGCCGAGCGTCGCTTCTCTGCCAGGCTGCTGCTTGCGGGCCTCCTGTTCGGCGCGCGACCGCACCTCTGCGAAGGCTTCCGGAGCCAGGGCCGTCACCCCGCGACGGTGCAGGATCGTACCGAGAACGAGAAAAAGGTCCGACGGCGCACGCCAGATTCGCGTCACTGTCGTATCGAATACGTCGAATGAAATGACGGCATCATCCGGCAGTTGGAGACATGCGCGACGGAGAGCGGCGACTTCATCTCCATCGCAGGAAGCTTGCGGCCTCGACTCTCCGGCAAGCGACAATGTCGTCGCGCGATCTCGGTCCGTCCGAACTGTCAAAATCCAATCTCTACAAACCAAATGATTCGATGCGGCTTGCCGATGGATATCAGGCGATCTGGGCCTCCTCCTCCCGGCCCTTGGCCGGCCGAGGTGGAGCGGCCGCCCGTTGCTCACCGCTATCCGGACAACAGGCTTCTATAGATAGTTTCTACTCTGCTTGCATGACGGTCCGGGGACAAGTTCTGCAGCCGATGTCGGGCCTGTGTCGATATCCTCTCGGAAAGAGCCCGTTCATCGAGCATGGCCCTCACATGCCCTATCCAAGCGTCGGTCTTGAAAGGATCGAGCACGATCCCCGTCTCGCCGTCGGTCACGAGTTCGCGCAACCCCCCATCCTCCGACACGATGACGGGAACGCCGACGCCCTGTGCTTCAAGGACATTGCGGGCAAGCGGCTCCCGTTCGGCGGGCGCAAGGATCACGTCGCAGGCCGCCATCCAGTCTTCGACCGGACGCACGAAGCCCGGCCGAAGCAGCCGCTGCTCCAGCCGGAACGCGGCGATTTTCTCGTCAAGCTGCGTGTCATAGGGTTCGATGCGCCGGCCGCAGGCCAAGCCGAACACCGGCCTGCCATCCGTCGTCGACGTCACGACGTTGAGAACGTCGGCAAGAATGTGCGTTCGCTTGCGCACCGTGTGGTTGCCGAAGATACCGACGACGGCCGACTGAGTCGGCAAACCGAGTTGCGTCCGGATCCGCATGCGCGCATGCCGTCGTCGACTTTCGTCATAGATGCTGCCGAACGGATTGTACTCTACGATGGTCTTCGCACGAGCCCACAACGGCAGCCTGCTCTTGCTGTACTCGGAGACGGCCACGATCACATGCGCCAAACGCAAGCATGCGTCCACCGACCAACTCTCTCCATAGTTGCTGCGCCAATGAGCAACGAGTTTTCTGCGCAGGCTTCGTACCGGAAGCGCCCAAGTTCGCATCATCGCCAGATCATGCGTGTGAACGATGTCCAGGGAAAAATCGCGGATTGCCCTGCGGCATGTGCCGAATGCCAGGAGGTTCTCCATTCTGAACCGGTCGGAGCGCGATTGGTCGGAAGCGGTCGTCAGAGGGGGCAGGCTGACTACATCCAGGCCTCTGGCCAAAGCTTCCTCCATGAGCGGGCCGTGACCGTGCGACAGCACGCGAACACTGTGGCCGCAATCCATAAGCGAACGGGCAAGAACGAGGGAAGAAATCGTGCTGCCGCCGAACCGTTCGCCGGCATATGGAAAGCCGATCGCAAGGCCATGACGTTCGTTCGCGAGATGAGCTCCGCGACCTATATGCAAGGCTTCCTCAATATCCCTGCCAACGAATGGCCCCGCCGAACGACTATCATCGGATGCGCAACCTCCAGGCAGAATTCGGCCCACGCCTCATTGTCACCAACGTCATCGGAGATCAGCACGCCACCAGGCCGCAGAACGCTCCACAGCAAGGGATACGCCCACCGACGGCCAGCCGCACTCTTGTCCGAATCATAATGGATCAAGTCGAAATCCGGTTGGGTGCGAAGAGCCTGAGGGAGACCCAGGGAGTCGGCCTTCTTGATCAAAGTCCATCGCTTCCGCAACTCCATCGGAACTACTATTCCGACCCATGCGCTTCCCAGTAAGAATGGATAGGGCAAATCAACGCTCACTAGATGCCCCCCTGTTTCTTCCACAGCCTTGAGCAGGACCAGCGAGGACCAGCCAAGCGCGACTCCCGTCTCCAGCACTCGCCTAGGGCGCACCGCGCACGCGACCGAATGAATCAAATGGACATCAGCCTCACCAGCGATAGAAAGACTTTGAAACGGCACTCCAAGACGGGCAATCCGGCGCTCTCCTTCGTCGAAGAGAGCCGCGTGACGTTTCCTGGGGTCTTCGCTTATCTCCGGAAGACCCAGACTCCGTAGCGCTTCGGTCAGGCTTACGACATGAATGCCATAGAGGCTCTCAACCCGTTCGCTTTCCAGCAGTAGCGGCCGATCGCCCAGAAGTCGGCGGCGGATCCGCTCTGCGAAATATGGCCATGTGCCCGGGTCTATGGCGTGCGAGGCCTGGGCCAGCGCCCTGTACCAGCCTGACTGAAATCGGGTCGTTGCTTTCATCTGTCTTGATCCAGGGGATCTATGCCTTGCCGACCGCGGCCACCCCCCAAGTGCACCACGGCCATGCTGACATTCGAAAAGACGGGCCACGATTACCATCGATTGCCGGATTCGAGGACGGTGGCCTTCCCGCCAACGTTCTCAATGATGTTTGCTTTGGGCGGCGTTACCGAACAGCCGACAAACTCGACCTCGTTGGGCCCGTGCAGCCGGAACACGGTGGGTTTTCGCCGATGCCCGTCGATATCATGCCATTCGCGGAGGACGATGGGTCCTTCAGCGGTTTCGTGCATGCGAAACGCGGGTCCCGTCAGACCGACTGTCCGAACTTTCGCGAAAACAGCCCCCTCGTAGGCCTGAAACCAGACGCCGGCGCCGTAATGCTCGCCGGTGCAGACGATTTCGAGGTTCTCGAACAGGGTATCGGAGCCGAGAACGGTATTCGGCTTCTTGGGGTTGCCGCCCTTGCAGCCGAAGAGCGCCTGGTTGCCGCCGGCATTCACGATCCGGACGTTGCTGCCGCGCAGATGGACGACCTTGGTATACAGGCCTTCGGTGTCATGCGCGCGGCCGTCGCCGAGATTCTCGATATGCAGATCATCCAGCTCTACGTTGCGGCCGGCGATGTAGGCGCCGTTGTTGTTGCTGGAGGCTTTTGCCTTCAGGCGCCCGTTGAGGATCTTGGTCCGCCGCACGACGCCGGACAGCATCTCCGCCTGATAGGCTCCGCCGCGTGGTCCGGAGGGGCCGATGAGAAGACCGAACCGCGTATAGCCGTCGCAGGCATAATCTTCGACATCGAACCGGACCGTCGTCCCACCCTGGACCATGATTCCGCGGCCGACATTCCTTGCGCTCACGCGCCGCACCTCGAGCTGGCCAAGCCTGCTGCCGGGCAGCGGTTCGAGCGTCGGCCAACCGATGACGCCGCCGACCGCCTCGAATGAGCAGTCGAGGACGCCGATATAGGGAACCTCGGCGGCTGTATCGTCCATGTTGACGAGGTATCCAGGTCCATCGACGAATCGACAGTGCCTGAATCTGAGTGGGGCATGCCCGGGAATGAACGCATCCCGCCGCTTCCATCGAAAGGTGGGCGGGTCGGACGCATCACCCAGAAGATCGAGCGGCTCCTTCAACGCGACGCGGGAAGGCAGTTCATAGACGCCGGGTGGAGCATAGAGCGGCTGTCCGGTGTTGACGGCCGCGGCGATGCCACCCGGAAATTCGCGAACGTTGAGCCGGCCAGAGGTTCCGGCTGCGGCCTTGGCATGCGCCGGAACAAGAAAACGGGCCGCCGCGACAGCCCCGGCGCTTCCCAAGAGCTTGCGGCGAGAGATGCGCAGCATCGCGAACTCCTTCATCCACCGGCTCGTGCCGCGCCTGTCACAAATACCCCGCGGACTCCCCCCGCCGATGCCTATGCCGCGTAGTACCCCTCGATGCGGCGATAGTAATGGCCGAACTCGCCATATCTGTGTTTCGCGTACTTCTGCAGATCGACCATCGTCAGCATGACCCCGACGACGTTGCTGCCGGCTTCCGCGACATATTGGAGACCGCGCAGTGCCGTATCACGCCGGGTATCGGCCCAGCGCACCAGGAACACTGTCTTGTCGGCAATGCGGACCAAGATCCGCGTTTCCGATACCGCCAGCAGCGGTGCCGAATCGAGGATCACGACGTCATAGGTCGCCTGCAATTGATCGAGCAGCCCACGCATGCGATCGGTGCCCAGCAGGTCCGGACGTTTACCGCCCGTCCCGCCGGCCGCGATGACGTCGATGCCCGTGGAGGCATCCCGCTGAATCACCGATGTCAGGGGAGACTGATCCTGCAAGTAATCGACCAGCCCGGGCTTGGCGGCGAGACCAAGCGCCCGATGGACCGCCGGCTTGCGCAGATCCGTATCGATGACAAGCGCCCGCAGGCCCGAACCGGACAGAAGGCTGGCGAAGGACACGGCGAGCGTGGTCTTGCCTTCGTTCGGCAGGGACGAAGCGATAAGAACGACCCGCGGCAGATGATCGCCGTTCGACAAGCGGAGACTGGTATACAGCCCGCGGATCGATTCGACATAGGCCGAGGCCGGATGTTTGACCACATAGGTCGACGGCCGCTGGCTCTTGCCCCACGAGCGCTTGAGCGACGGGACGAGGCCGAGGGAGGCTATGCCGAGGGTCTGTTCCAGCTGCTCCTCGCTGCGGAACCCGCTGTCCAGGAACTCCAGCAGAAATGCCAGCAGTATGGCAAACCCCAGGGCGAGGAAAAATCCGGCGAGAACCATGAGTTTCGTTCTCGGAGAGCTTGGCCCGCCAGGTATGTCGGCCCTCGATACCACCTGTGCATCCGCCGTCTGGTAGCTCTCCTGGCTGCGCGTCTCCTGTGCGCGGACAAGGAACGTCTCCAGCAGAGTCCGGCTGGCCGTGGCTTCGCGTTCGAGTGCGCGCAGCTTCACTTCGAATTGGTTCTGCTCTCCGGCACGCACCTTAAGTTCCTCGAGACTCTCGGCCAGCGCCGCTTCCCGCGCCTTGGCCGCGACCACCTCGTTCCTCATCTTCTGGACGATCTTCTGGACCTCGGTTTCGATCTTTGACCGAACTTCCACCAACTCGGCCCGGGCGCTGACAATCGATGGATGATTGCGGCCCAAGGTCTGTCCGAGATCCGAAACCTTGCGTTGTATTTCCGTTTCCTGCACGCGCAATCGCTGGATCAAGTCGGAACCCAGGACTTCCGAGACGGTCGCGGCGCCGCTCGGATTGGCGGCCACGCTCTCGACCTCCCGCAGCCGGGCTTCCGCTTCGGCGCGCTGGGAGCGAGCAAGTGCCAACTGACTGCCCACTTCGGACGCCTGCTCGGTCGTGATCATCACGTCCCGGTTTGCGATAAGGCCATGCTCGGCGCGGTATTTTTCCGCCGCGTCTTCCGCCATCTCCACGCGCTGGCGCAGCTCGGTGAGCCGATCGTTCAACCAGCGGGTCGCCGTTCGCGTGGCGGCGAACTTCGCTTCGAGCTGCATGACGATATAGAGATCGGCAAGCGTATTGACGACTTCCGCCGCCGTCTCCGGGCTTCGGGACGTGAAGGTCACGGAGATCACGCGCGACCGCCCCTCGATTCCCACCTCTAGACGGGAAAGAAAGTTGTCGACAATTCTGGTTTGCAGCGTCCGCGCCGCGTCACCGCCGCCGGGGGTACCGCCGATTCCCGCGAGCCATTGCTTCACCTGCGAGACGGCATTCCTCACGGATCCGAGCACGCGGTCAGCCAAAGTCGGGGGGACGAGTTGACTGTTGAACTCGGGATCGTTCTGAAGCTCCAGTTCCCTCACGACGCGATCGGCGAGACTGCGCGAACGCAGGATGCGCGCCTCGCTTTCCACCGCCGCCGAATCGGCCGACGAGCCGGAGACAACCGCCTCAATGGCTTCGACCACTTTGGTCTGGCCGGGATTGACCATGACATAGGCGGTTGCGCTGTATTTTGGCGTGATCATCAACGTCGCGACGACGACCAGCATCGTGAGCGCCAGGGTCGTGCCAACGATCAGGCCCTTCCGACGCCACAGCAGGCGGGCAATGGCGCGAAGATCGAGCTCCTCCGCGGGGGCAGCACGATCCATCCCCGCCGGGGGATGGCCGACGAGCTGCCCGGATCTGACTATCGTCACCGCCGACACTGCTTCGAATCCATCGCTCTGGAGCCGGAGGCACATGCGCCAAGGCGGCTCCGGCGCCTGATGCCGATCTTCGGCTGCCGGTGGAACGTCCTCAACTCAGTCTTCAAAGACGCATCCTTGCGATCGGCGGGCAACAATCAGGCTGCTGCTCGTCGGTAGCCCAATTCGTCGCGCCATCACTATCACCCAGCTCAATTGCTCAACGTCGGAAGCAACACCCGAACAGGGAGTTGGAGGCGCACGACGGGAGCCTCGCCGGAGAACTTTGCCCGCATCGCCGACAACTGCAAGCGACCTCCCCTTCCGCAGCCTGTGGCAATTTTGTGATTCGTCGGATCGGTGGCGGCAGGCTCGCCAGGCTCCCGTCACGGAGCCGGAAATTTGAGCGCCGGCAGCCCAAACCGTGGGCGCTTGTCCACTCGCTTTTCCGGCAGGCAGACCGTCGTTAAGAATCTGTGACTTCCCGTCGAATGAGCGGGTCGAACCGATGCACGACATCCATCGTCGAGCGCCGAATGACCTCGCCCTCCCGGTCGGAGAAATTGGGGCGATAGTAGTTCGGGTACGCAATCCGCGATCCCTGCGTCCCGATGCGATCGTCGCTGCCGTCGAGGCCGCAATGGCTGTACAGGCGCCGCAGGGTTCCGGCGGGATCTGCGCAGAGATCGTCGTAGTCGACCAGCAGGACGCGGCTTGCGAGGGCCGCGTCGCGCTCGAGAAGCGTCGCGACAAAGCCATAGGTCGCGGCCCACGCCAAGGCGTAGCCTGTCACGTGATCGCCCTGCTCCCAGGCGGCCTGGATCCGCTGCACCGCCGCGTCGTCGCCGAAATTGATCGGCCGTCGATCGAGTCCGAACTCGAAGTGGCCGGATCGCCGCATATAGGCGAGGACCTTGGGGTTCTGCGTCTCGGCTTCGCAAAACAGGAGATGCTGCTTCAATAGCGACGCCACGTGCTGCACCGGATCTCGCACGGCAATCACGAAGCACGCGTCCGGAAACAGGCGATGAAGGAAGCCGAGCCGGCTCACGTTGTAGTTCCCCTTGGCCAGGTAGCGCGACGCACCGCGGATC
Source organism: Dongiaceae bacterium (assembly GCA_050180895.1). Taxonomy (GTDB): domain Bacteria; phylum Pseudomonadota; class Alphaproteobacteria; order Dongiales; family Dongiaceae; genus JBGPEQ01. Next base: position 120,968 of record JBFXDS010000003.1, on the reverse strand, counting down.
CTGATGAGCTTGCGCAGATGATTGCGGTAGAATGCCTCGAACTCCGGCGCCGAGTGGCTGCCGCCGATGACGTTGCACACCGTCGGATCATGCGCGGTCGCGAAGAATGACATCCAGATGACCTCCTCCATGGCCTCGGGACTCTGCGGCGTCACGAAGATGCCGTCCTTGTGCGCGCGCTCCACGGCGGCCGCCGGACCGCCGGCTGCACGATCGAGGAACCAGTTCCACCACACGGGAATGTGTACGAGCGGAAAGTCCCGATATCGATGGCACGCGACCTGCGGATGGGCGGCGAGCGACTCCAATAGGATCGTGGTGCCGGATCGAGCCAACCCGCAGACATAGATCGGCCGGTCGATCTCGATGTCCGTCAGTTCTTCCGCCATCCAACTCGATTCGAGCCGGCCCAGAGCGCGAAACAATCCGGGCGCGCGCTCGACGACCGATCCCAGGGCATCATGAAGACGTGAGACCTCCAGCATCGCGGAAACTCTGAGAAAGTCGCGCCGCTACTCGATCTTGAGGCCGAACTTCAGGCCCGCTGCGACCACCAGAATGCTCAGGAAGTAAGGCATTTCCCACCCCGCGATCCAATCGGGCAGGCCGCCGACAAGGCGTCGGCGCGGCAGATCGAAGGCGATTTCGTCGATGCCGGCCTGCGGGTCCAGATAACCAACCTCGCTCGCCAGCAGTGTGTTCCACCACCGGCGCTTCGTGATCGCGGGCGCCGGCGGTGAGAAGGGATTGCCAACATAGGCAGTAACGCCAGCGGCGACGAGAGTCAGGCGGTCCCCCGCCGCAGGCGGCAAGACGGCCGGATCCGCACCGCCGCGCGCGAGCAGGCCGGCAGGCTCGACCGCAACGCTCACTTCCTGGGGCTCCGTGCGGAGTCTCACCGGCTCTCCGCCGGCCGGCGCGGCGTATCCATAGAACGTGTCCATCCAGACGGCGATCAGGAGTACCGGCAAAGCCGACAGCAAGCCGGGAAGGAGCGTCCTGCCCAGCAGCTTGAACGAGGCTTTCAGATTTTCCCGGACGAGCCGCCCGACTTCCGGTTGTTCCAACTCGGGGTCGAGCATGCGGCGACGCAGATTCCGCGTGAGAGCCTTCAGACGAGCGATCGCGACCTGATCGGACGCCAGCCGATAGATCAGCATGGCGAGCGCTCCGGCGACTGCGCCCCAGAGCAGGATGCGCGCCCACGCGGGAAGGAGCGAGGCGAACAGGCTATCGGCAGCCGTCAGCAACGGAAACGTCGCGTTGAGCATCAACGACCGTCACCCAATATGTCACCAACATCCGCCGACGCTTGCGTTTCCGTCCATACAGGCAAAGGGACGGGGGCGGTTGTGGCAAGCGTCGAACCGAGCGGATGCCCGTCCACGCCGGGCCGCGGACGCCGCCGGCGATGCCCGCGGACGATGCCAAGCTCGTGCCCGATCGGTGCGAATTGGCTGGTTGACGGAGAGCGAATCATTAGTATGGAGGCTATTCACATCAGCAGATGTAAATCTTTTTCGACATATTGTTGGAATATTCAAGCTCGGCAAGGCAAAGAACCGCGCCACAGCTATAGCCATAGCCTGCGTCGACGGCACTACCCCCTCAGAGCGGCATAGACTCCCCTTGCGCCGGCATGAGGCGGGAGTCTAGGTGAGAGATACACTGGGCCTGCCGTGCGCCGGTCTTCCCACTGTTAACCAACAGGATGCGATCCGCAAACATGCCCGCGACCCACGACCTCAATGCAACCATCCTGCGCGAATACGATATCCGCGGCGTCGTCGGCGAGACACTGAGCGCCGGCGATGCCTACGCCATCGGCCGCGCGTTCGGCACGGCCGTTCGGAAGGCCGGCGGTCGGACCGTCTGCATCGGCTATGACGGCCGCCTGACGTCGCCCGAGCTCGAATCCGCGGTTGTCCGGGGATTGCGCGAATGCGGACTGACGGTGTGGCGCGTCGGCCTGGGGCCCACGCCCCTGCTCTACTATGCGACCAAATCGCTGGCCGCCGATGCCGGCCTGATGGTCACCGGCTCGCACAATCCGCCGGACCACAATGGATTCAAGATGGTGCTGGGCAAGGCCCCCTTCTTCGGAGCGGCGATCCAGGAACTGGGACGGATCGCCGCGGCCGGCGCCTATACCGACGGCCCGTTGGGCGAGGTCGTCGATCGCCCGGTGTTCGAGAGCTATGTGGAGCGCCTTGTCCGCGGGTTGACGGAAGGCGGCGGCCCGGGACGACCGCTCACCGTGGCCTGGGATGCGGGAAACGGCGCCACCGGACAGGTCATGAGCGCATTGACCGCCCGCCTCCCCGGCCGCCATGTCCTGCTCAACGAGGCGATCGACGGACGCTTCCCGGCCCACCATCCCGACCCCACGGTCGAGGAGAATCTGCGACAGCTGCAGGCCGCCGTTCTTGCCGACCGCTGCGACCTCGGCATCGCGTTCGACGGCGACGGGGACCGCCTCGGCGCCGTCGACAACGAGGGCCGCACCATATGGGCGGACCAGCTGATGATCCTCTTTGCGCAGGAGGTCTTGCAGGGGAGTCCCGGCGCCGCGATCATCGCGGACGTCAAATCCAGCCAGGTGCTATTCGACGAGATCGCACAGGCCGGCGGCCGGCCGCTCATGTGGCGGACCGGCCACTCGCTCATCAAGTCGAAGATGGCGGAAACAGGCGCCCCCCTCGCCGGCGAAATGAGCGGCCACATCTTCTTCGGCGCGCCGTACTATGGATATGACGATGGCCTCTATGCGGCCGTCCGCCTGCTCGGGATCGTGGGCCGGTCCACCCGTCCATTGTCGGAGATCCGGCGCGACTGGCCCGCCGTGGTCAACACGCCGGAAGTGAGGTTCCCCGTCGACGAGGCGCGCAAGTTCGCGATCATGGAGGAGATAAGGCAGCGCGTGCGCGACGGCGGCGCCGACGTCAACGATATCGACGGCGTGCGCGTGCGGACGGCGGATGGCTGGTGGCTGCTGCGGGCATCGAACACCCAGGCGATCCTCGTCGCGCGATGCGAGGGCCGCGACGCCGCCGGCCTCGAGCGGCTGAAGCAATCCGTCAATCGGGCGCTTCGGGAGGTTGGCCAATCGCCGCCGGCCTGGTAGCGCGACAGCGTACGGCACACCGACATGCTCGAGACCTACCTTGCGTGGATGCGCGGTCGGTCGCTTCCCTTCTGGCTCGAACGCGGGACCGATCCGGCCTCCGGGTTCTTTTGGGAGAAGCTCGACCTCGACGGCCGCCCGCTCGTCCTCGAGGAGTTGCGGGTCCGCACCCAGGCACGCCAGATCTACGTCTTCGCACACGCCGCGCATCTCGGGCTTGTGCCGCGCGCGCCGGCGCTGACGCTGGCGGAGCGCGCGCTCGAGCGCCTGCGCCGCGCGGCCTGGGCGCCTGACGGACGCCCGGGTTGGGTCCATCGCCTGTCCGCCAAGGGCGATGTCGTCGACGACCGCCGGGATCTCTACGACCACGCGTTCGTGCTGCATGCGCTCGCCTGGTTCGTGCGGGCCACGGGCGACGTGCGGGTTCGGCAGTGGATCGACGAGACGATCGGCTTTGTCGACAGTGGGCTGGCCACCGCGGGCGGGGGCTGGGCGGAAAGCGACCGGCGCGAGCTGCCGCGCCGGCAGAATCCCCATATGCATGCGTTCGAGGCCTTCCTCGCCCTGCATGAAACCCTGGGCGACTCCTATCTGGCCCGTGCCGCGGAGATCTTCGAGCTCTTCCGCACCCGCTTCTTCCAGGCCGGCGACGGGCTCCTGCGCGAGTTCTACGGTCCCCTGTGGGAGACCGGGGACGCCTTCGGCTCCGAGCGGCTCGATCCCGGCCACATGCTGGAATGGGTCTGGCTTCTGCGCCGCTATGCCCGCGCCGGCGGGCCGGAAGTCGGCGACCTCTGCGCCGTCTTGTTTTCGGCCGGCCGCCGCCTAGGCGTCGATGCCGCAAGCGGATTCATCGTCGATATGGTCGACACAGCAGGACACCGGCTTCTCGACAGCCGGCGCCTGTGGCCGCAGACGGAATATCTCAAGGCGCTGCTCGTCGAGCACGAAGCGCGGGGCGACCGGAGCCTCCTGGCTGCGGCCGACGACCTGGCGGACCGCCTGCTGTCGAGCTATCTCGCGGACTGCCCGTCCGGCACGTGGCGGGACGTCTTCGCTCTCGACGGCCGCTGCACCGCCGACGCCATTCCTGCCAGCACGCTCTATCACCTGTTCGCCGCGGCGATCGAGATCATCCGTGTCCGAGGAGCGGACTAAAGGGTCGGAGTATCGATCTGTGGAGACGATCCAGTTTAGGCGAGAGACGGCGGCGCAGTCGCGTTCGCGGAAAGTGTGTTAAGGGAAACCCTGCGCGTCGTTAACGTAAACACTGCGCCATGCCACCGGAAGAATTTGCATGTCGTGGCCCACTGTGGCAAAAAGGAACAAGAATAATCAATGTTGGCGCTACGCTCCCGATCAAATCCTATCACCTGATATGATTTAGATATCGGGGCATTCCTCGCCCGTCGAGGGATCGCCGGTGAGTCCGGCTGCACCACCGGCGGCAATCGTCGCCGGGAGCAGGATGGAGCCGTCGGTCTACCGCCAGCCCGCTGCGCTTGCCGTGTGAGTGGAGACAATCAAGAATGAAGATCGCAACGATAGGCGCCGGCTATGTGGGCCTCGTGTCCGGCGCATGCTTTTCCGAGTTCGGCTTTTCGGTCACCTGCGTCGACAAGGACAGCAAGCGCATCGACAGCCTCAAGCGCGGTGAGATCCCGATCTTCGAGCCCGGTCTCGACGCGCTGGTCGCGCGCAACGCGCAGGCCGGCCGGCTCAAGTTCTCCACCGACCTCGCGGCCTCGGTCGCCGGCGCCGACGCCGTCTTCATCGCCGTGGGAACGCCGAGCCGGCGCGGCGACGGCCATGCCGACCTGACCTACGTGTACTCCGCCGCGCGCGACGTGGCGCAGGCGCTGACGGGCTATGCGGCCGTGGTCACGAAATCGACCGTGCCCGTGGGGACGGGCCGGGAAGTCGCGCGCATCATCCGCGAGACCAATCCGCGGGCGGATTTCGACATCGTCTCCAATCCCGAATTCCTGCGCGAGGGATCGGCGATCACGGACTTCATGCGCCCCGACCGGGTCGTCATCGGCGCCGAGAGCGAGCGCGCGCAGGAATTGATGAGACAGCTCTATCGTCCCCTCTTCCTCATCGAGACGCCGATCCTCTTCACCGGCCTGGAGACGGCGGAGCTGATCAAGTATGCGGCCAACGCCTTCCTGGCGACGAAGATAACCTTCATCAACGAGGTCGCCGACATCTGCGAGGCGGTTGGAGCGGACGTACACGACGTCGCCACGGGCATCGGCCTCGACGGCCGCATCGGGCGCAAGTTCCTGCATGCCGGCCCCGGCTTCGGCGGCTCCTGCTTCCCGAAGGACACGCAGGCGCTGGCCCGCACGGCCGAGCAGGTCGGCGCCCCGGCGCGCATCGTCGAGACGGTCATCGCCGTCAACGACGCGCGCAAGCGCCAGATGGCGCAGCGCATCCGCCAGGCCTGCGGCGGCTCGGTGGCGGGAAAGACGCTGGCCGTGCTCGGCCTCACCTTCAAGCCCAACACCGACGACATGCGCGACGCGCCGAGCCTGGCGATCCTCCCGGCGCTGCAGCACGACGGCGCCGCCATCCGGGCCTTCGATCCCGAAGGCCTGGCCGAGGCGCGCAAGCTGATGCCGGATCTGCACTACTGCACCGACGCCTATGAGGCGATGGACGGCGCCGATGCGCTGGTCATCCTGACCGAATGGAACGAATTCCGCTCGCTCGACCTGGGACAGATGCGCGCGCGGCTGCGGTATCCCGTCGTCATCGACATGCGCAACATCTACAAGACGCAGGATATGACGGATGCCGGGCTCGTCTATCACAGCATCGGGCGGCCGAGCACGGTCGGGCGGGACCGGCGGCGGCGTGGCGAGCCCGCAAAACAAGCCCCCGCAGCCAAAAATAGCCCTGCCTTATCAGTCGCTTGACATCTACCGGATCCACCCCCCATCCGGTCGGCTCCGCCGCGGCGGCGAGGCAGTTTCGCGGGGCGACGGAGCGGAATCAGTCGGTAAGCAGGGATGATGCCATCCGTATTGTCGTCAGGTTTCCTTATACGCCCTTTTTGTCACAGGTCGCGCGCTAGCCAGGACCGCTGCCGACAAGGCATACTCCCCGCCAAAATAATAGGCCCTGAAAGCGGGTGGGCAAAATTTCTCATTTCATTTCTGAATAACCCTGTCTTGGCGGCCCCTTAACAGACCGAGGCACAGAGACATGCTGACCCGGCTCCTGATCGTTGGCCTGGACGCGATGGACAAGGATCTCGTCCAGCGCTGGGCGGAGGCCGGAAAGATGCCGACCTTCAAGCGCCTGCTGGAGCGCAGCGTCTGGGGCGAGACCGAGAACCCGGTCGGGCTGGAGGCCGGGGGCGTCTGGCCGAGCTTCTACACCGGCGTCTCGCCGGCGCGGCACGGCATGTACTACGCCTTCCTGCGCTTCATCGCCGAGACCTACGAGCAGCGCATCTTCCGCCGCGAGGACTTCACCGCCGAACCGTTCTGGGACCGGCTGAGCGGCGACGGGCTGCGCTTCGCCGTCTTCGACGCGCCCTATACCTTCCGCTCCGAGAAGATCAACGGCGTCCACGTCATGGACTGGGGCACCCACGCGCCCATGGAGTGGCCGCACACCGGCGTCAACGCGTTCAAGACGACGCCCGCCGAGCTGAGCCACGAGATCGAGCAGCGCTTCGGCCGCGACCACATCGGCAACGACGACCTGGTGAAGCTGCGCTGCCTCGAGGACTACCAGCGCTTCCAGCGCGACCTCATCGAACGGGTCGAGAAGAAGACGGGCATCGCGCTCCACCTGCTGTCGAAGGGCGGCTGGGACTGCATGATGCCGGTGTTCCACGAGGCGCACGCGATCGGGCACCGGTGCTGGCACCTACACGATCCCAGCCATCCGCTGCATGACGCGGCGGTGCGCGAGGTGATGGGCGATCCCATCGAGGACGTTTATATCGCGATCGACCGGGCCGTGGGCGCGCTGCTCGAGGCGGCCGGCCCGGACGCGAATGTCCTGGTGTTCTGCAGCCACGGCATGGGGCCGAACTACACCGCCACGCGGCTGCTCGACCAGATCCTGCTGAAGATCGAGGGCTTCGAGGTCCCGCAGGGCCGCCAATCCATGCTGCGGACGCTGCATCAGGTGTGGGACCACACGCCGCGCCCGATCCAGGAGCTGCTCGCGCCGGCGCGCGCGAAGCTCTGGCAGAACGGGGTCAAGCGCCGCCTGATCGAATCGGACCGCACCAAGCGGAAATGCTTCGAGGTGACCAACAACGGCGCCACCGGCGGAATCCGCGTGAACGTCATCGGCCGCGAGCCGAAAGGCATGATCCAGCCCGGCCGGGAATTCGACGCCTTCTGCGAGGCGCTGACCCAGGACCTGCTCGCCATCGTCGACGTCGTCAGCGGCCAGCCGCTGGTCAAGCGGGTGGTCAAGACGGCCGCGGCCTATCACGGCCCGCGCGTGCCGGATCTGCCGGACCTCCTGGTCGACTGGAACCGCGAGGCACCGATCCGCCGCGTGCAATCGCCGAAGATCGGCACGATGGACCAAGTCTACCAGCTCAACCGCACCGGCGACCACCGGCCGCGCGGAATGTTCCTGGCCACCGGGCCCGCCTTCAATCCGCGGCGGCTCAACCACCTGACATCGGTGAACGATTTCGCGCCCACGATCGCGGCGCTGCTGGGCGCGTCGCTGACGGGCATCGACGGCACGCCGATCGCGGCGCTGGCGCCGGCCGGGCTTACGCCCCAGCAACCGGCCGCATAGACGGCGGCGGCCGCGGCGCCGCGGGCACGGCCATGACCGGCGCGGGCGGCAACTCCCACCTGCGCTGACGCGCCCGCTGGATCATCACCGACAGGGTGAAGAAGAGGACCAGCGTCGGAGGCGACGAGAGCGTGTTGTCGGTGAAGGACGCGAGAAGGAACGTCAGCATGAAGCCGAGGAACAGCACGCGCTCCGCCTTCACCATGTACCGGCACTCCGACCGCACCCACAGCGCCATCGCGACGAGCACCAGCACGAGCCCGACGATGCCGCCATCCATCAGCAGCCGCAGATACTCGTTGTGCGCCGCATTCGTATATTCGATGCGGTAGTCATCGATCGTATCCAGCAAGATGACGCCGGAGCCCACCCCGCGGCCGAACCACGGGCTCTTGCCGATCTCCGCGATGTAGTACTCCCAGATGAAATTCCGTCCGGAGGTTCCGCCGCCGGTGCTTTGCCCCATGAGCCGCGGCTCGAGCTGCGGCCACAGGACGAAGAGAACGGCCATAAGCAGGACCGTTCCCGCGAACATGACCTTGAGACGCGTCGACCAGCTCAGAATCTGCCGGGGGGCAAAAAACATGACGGCGACCCCCATGATGGCCGCCATCAGCATGGGCATGCGCGTGCCCGTCATGAGAATGATGAGAAGGTTGATGCCGGCGAGCGCATAGTAGCCGCCGCGGCCGGTTCGCAGGATCTGATGGCAGCAGACGAAGAAGGCGACATAGCCGTAGAAGGCGAGGTAGGCGGGAATCGTCAGGCCCGCGAGACGGCGCACGCCCGTGTACTCCAGCGGATAGACGGAGCGGATGAGGCCGGCCGCATCGAAAACAATGCCGACGACGACGCTGAACAGCGGCATGAGGGCGACCAGATTGAGATAGCGGTCGATGGCGTCGCGCCGATAGACGCAATGCAGGAAGAAGAAGGGCAGGCTCAAGCCGATCAGCGACTTGACCATCTGGAACGCCGTGAGGGTGGGCAGGAAATCCGCCGCCAGGACGCTGATGAGAAACATCGCCAGCAGCGCCACGAGCGGCGGATTGGACCGCAGGGAGAAGCCGTAGCGCCAGATGTTCACCGCCAGGAGAGCCAGCAGCGCCAGACGATGCAACGTCCTGGTTTCGTTGATGTCCAGCGTGGGGTAGAGCAGGAACTCGGGCCCGGCGGCCAGCGCGAAGATCGCGAGTCCGAGGAAGGTCGCCGGAAACAGGTACAGCAGGAGCCCGATGGCTGCCGCAACACCGAGAACGCCGGCCCGCAGAAAATTCCCGGGCATCGCCAGTGCCAGCGCCGCATAGCCGGTCACAAGCACCGGCAGCAGAAGATAGAAGCCGCGCACCGCTGTCATCGCCGACCGGCACTCCGATGCCGCCACGCGACCGACGTAACCATTAAACCTCCGGCTGCCCCAGCGTGGCCTACGGACTCGCCGCTTTCGTGCATCGCCTCGGGGCCTTCCAACATGAGCCCCGGTCTGCGTTTCTCTTGGCCGATCAAGCCGCCCCTTTTGTCGCCGATCTCAAGCATCCGGTCAAGGAGACCGACACGGACAAAGATGGTTCAACCTTTGATTGTGAGATATAGGTGAAGAACGCTACTCGCCTGTTAATCAACAATACAGCGGACTTCGAATAGTTGCCTGCCGAGGTCGGCGATGGCGTTAATCATGAACCGGACTCGGATGTTACTGTTGGCCGATGTCGGGAACATACTGCGCGGGGAGGAGACGATCTCAAACGCCATCCGGCTTGCCATCATTGTGCTAGCCTGCCTCGTTGGACTTCCCGGTGGAACGCGGCGAGGCGTAGCCGACGATGCGGCAACCTCGCAGTTCAAGGTGACTGATCCCAACGCCTCATATTTCGATGTCACGGCGCGACGGGCCTTCCTGAAGGCCCATGCCGACGCGCCGGCATTCCAGCCATTGACGACGCCGTTCGACAAGACCTGCGGACATCCGCCGCTGCCGGCTTCGATCGAAGAGCCCGTCTCCGTGCCGTATCTCTATCTCAGCGACGGCAAGATAAACCCCGAGTGGTCGAAGCGCGCCCGCCCCTTTCACGAGCTGCGGAAGACGGCCATCGCCATGGCCAAGAGCTATGCCGTCACCGGACACAGCGAGGCGGCCCGCTGCCTGGCCGACTATCTCGCGCGCCTGGCGGCGACGCAGGCGCTGACCCGCGTGGACTTCTCGACCCAACAAGGCTGGTACACGGCCGTGTGGACGGCCGCCGACATCGCCCTTGCCTACTCCATCGTCCGCGGCGACCCCTCCATCGAGGCCGACGAGCGCCAGGAGATCGAGCAATGGCTCGACGACGTCGTCCGCCGCCAGATCGCGGTGCCCGGACGGCCGGGCATCGGCGGCGACTGCTGCCAGAATCATCTCTACTGGCGCGGACTACAGGCGACCGTGGCAGGGATCGTAGCGCAGGATTCCTACCTCTTCGACTGGGGCATCGCCGCCTATCGGCGCGCGCTCGAGGACATGAACCCCGACGGCAGCCTGCCCGGCGAAATGGGCCGCGGCGCGCGCGCCCTGCACTACCAGAGCTTTGCGATCTGGCCGCTGGTGATGACCGCGGAGCTCGCCGCCCGCCAAGGCTACGACCTCTACGGCATGCGCATCGGCGACAAATCGCTGCACATGGCCGTCGATTTCCTGCTGCGCGCCCTGGCCGACCGCTCCGTCCTCGCCCCCCATACCAAGGAGACGCAGAACCTGGCGTTCGCAGACTATCTGCCTTGGGCCGAGATCTATCAGCGTCGATTCCCGCGGCCTGATCTCAAACGTTACATCGGCCATGGCGGCGGCGACCCCTCGATGTTCGGCGGACCGCTGACGCTGTACTTTTTTCAACCGTAGTCGAACATCCCGGACAGACCATGACGAAGCTAGGCCTCGACAGTTTCCAGCGACAGTTCGTCCTTACGCGACGGGAGGTTCCGGTACCGCCAGCGTTCCTCACCGAGGATCTTGGCGATTGGCGCCTATCGAGACACCCGGAACTGCACAGCGTGCGGGTTCACGACCAAGGCGGCGCGCAACTCGGCTGGCTTCTCGGCGAGCCCATCGACGTTACTGCACAGAGCATGATGTCGCATGATCTTCGGCTCGGCGTGACCACCACGAGCGGCACAAAGCCCGAGTTGTCGGCGATTGCGGGAGCGGTCAAGAACTGGGCAGGGTGGTACTTGCTGGTGCTGGTCCATCCGCAGCTCGACTGCATCATAACGGACAGTGGAGCGAGACTCCCATGTTTCTATGACGAGAATTCGGGAGCAATCGCTTCGAGCCCCGCTCTCATCACGGGTATCGAGGCTTATGAACGAGAGCTTCGAACAGATCTGCTCGCCGCTGTCGACATCGACGGCAAGGGTTGGCTGCCGTTCGGGCTGACGGCGAGCCCAGGCTTCAAGCGAGTACCTCCCAACCATAGACTTCATCTCGGCGATCTCACAACTACCCGCGTCTGGCCCGCCGGCCCGGTCGTTGTCCAAACAAGCCATGAAGGTCCCGTCAAAGACATCGCGGGCCGCTTGAAGGCTGTCATCGCTACGCTCATGGAACCCGAAGGGGCATGGCTGCCGCTCACGGCCGGACGCGAGTCCAGAACACTTCTTGCGCTGAGTCGCGCCCACATCGGGAACCTGCATGCATATACGCTGTTAGTTCCCGGAACAGAGGTCGACGGCGCAATTGCCGCCAAACTAGCGTCCATAGCCGGAATCCCGCATCATCCTCTGGCGCTCATCAAGTCGACCGAGCCGCAGCGACAGGCTTGGCTGACTCGCACCGGGCATGTCGTCGGCGACGAGAATCCTCGTCTCTTCAACACATTTGGCTTGCTAGGCTCAAAGCGGCCCGCCCTCACGGGGTTGGGCGGGGAAGTCGCGCGAGCATTCTATTGGCTCAGGGATGACCGCAGCGATGGGACAATCGACCCCTCTTCGCTCCTCAGGCGCCTCGACATGCCGCAACATGCGGCACTGCTCGAAGCAGCCAAGCGATGGCTGGAGTCGCTTGATCACTTCGATCTATTTACAAAACTTGACTTAGCCTATATCGAGCAAAGGCTGGGCTGCTGGGGCGCGCCACCGCCCTTCGGACTCGATTTCGTCTATCGGGATTTTTGTCCATTCATTCAACAGGCAATCTTCGAGGCCATGCTAGCACTGCCGCATGAGTTCCGGCGGAGCCAAAAACTGGCATCGGAGATCATCGGGCAGGAGTGGCCGGAATTGCTCCAGCTTCCCTTCAACAGGCTGTCAGGCCTTGCCCACTATGTTTCGCTCGCCAAAAAGGCGACCGACCCGGCGAGGATTCGACGGAAGCTAAGACGATTGATCGCAAGTCGATGAAAGGGCGGCTACTGGTATGATGAGAATCTTGATCGGATCAGTTCATCGGTTCAGCGTATGCATGACCTTTCTGGCGCTTTTCTATCTAAGCGCTCTATCCCATGTCGGCGCGGGTGATCTTGCACTCACAGACCAAGCAGATGCGTCGGACGCTGTATATTCAAAGCTATGGGGGAAGAACGGCGAGAAGTGGAGTCCTGCAAGTCGCCTGCCGGACTTTTCATTTGCCGGTTACCACTCCGGTGAGATTCCAATCCCTACAATCACAAAGAATGTGGTTTCAGTTGCCGACTTTGGGGCCAATGTAGGAACGGATATCTCGTTGGCCAGCGCCAACGATGCTGCGTTCCAGGCAGCGATTACCAAGGTGCAAAATCTAGGCGGGGGTGTAGTTTATTTCCCTGCCGGTACCTATGTACTCACGGAGCAGGTCAAAATTGCGTCAAGCAACCTGATTATCCGTGGCGCCGGGAGAGATAGAACCACCCTCTACTACCCCAAGCCGCTTGCCGAAGCGGTGGGACGGGTTGCGGGCGCGGTGAGCTCCGGCGTTGATGTCCTCATATATCACTATTGCTGCGGATTCATCTCGTTCGAAGGTGATGACAACGAAGAGCTTGTCGGAGCGCTTAGTAGTGACGCCAAGAGAGGAAGCCAAGTTCTCACTCTCACATCCGCGTCAGGTCTGAGCGCGGGCCAGTTCGTCAGCCTCCGTCAGCATGACAAGAGCCAATCATTGGTTCGCCACATACTGGCGGACGATCCGATGCCAGCTAACAAGAAGATCGCCGATATCCGCTTCATATCCAAGATTGTTAGTGTCGAAGGCAACAAGATTACTCTGGAGCGGCCGCTTCGTTTGGACGCGCGGCGAGCATGGAACGCTGCCATCTACAAATGGAGCCCATCGGTCCAGGAAGTCGGCATTGAGGATCTTACTATTAAGTTTCAGAAGGCACGCTGGGGGGGCCAGTTCTCCGAGGAGGGATTCAATGCGGTAAACTTCACTAAGACCGCAAATTCTTGGGCGAGGAATCTGCGCATCCACAACGCTGATTCGGGAATCTACGTTTCTGGCAGGTTCATGACGATACAGAACATCGAATTCACCGCTGATCCGGGCGTGGGGTATGAAGGACTAGAAGCAAAATACACCGGAATAACGGGGAACGACGGCATCAATCCGAAGGGAGCACTCGATGTGCTAATGGACGGCATCAATTTCGAGACAGATTTTAACGACGAGTTCACATTCGACACTTACGCCAATGGCAACGTCATCATGAATTCGACGGGCGTCAATCTCGAATTCGACCACCACGGAAACATCAATTTTGAGAATCTAGTCACGAACGTTTATGTTGGTCGCGGGGACAACATCTATGATTCCGGTGGATCAAAGAAGGCCATGCCTCACGCCGGCGCTCGCTTCACACTTTGGAACGTGAGCAACGCTGCGTGCAACTTGAAGGAGCCCGGGTTTGGACTCTACGGTCTTCCGTGGGGACCCAAGCAGCAGAACATCGTTGCTCTCTGTTCTTCTCGACCGGAATCGTTGTCTCCAACGGGCCTATGGTTTGAACCGATCGACCCGGCGAAGATCCAACCTCAAAACCTGTATCTCGCGCAGTTGAATCACAGGCTGGGAAAGCTGCCAGCGCCTACACCCTGACCCAAGCGCGCAAACACGAACGGCGCCCAAGCGGCGCCGTCCGATTTGCCTGCGATCTGACGACTCTCAGCTCATGACGATTGACTGAGCCGTGATTTCGCCCGGCGTGACGCCGACAAGCGTGATCTCGTTGCCGTTCCCAAGATTGAGAGTAACATTTCCGAAAACATCGGCCGCCTTATGAGCCAAGACTTCAGAAGCCGTGTCGATGCCATTGCCGCCGATATTGCGCGCAATCTGCAGCTTGTCGACACCCACCTGGAAGTCCATCACGGTATCGTGGCCCGTTGCGGAGCCCCCGAAGACGAACGTATCGGCTCCGCCGCTGCCCTTGAAGTAGTCACCGTATTTTCCGCCCACCAAGCGGTCATTGCCGGGGCCGCCGATGAGCTGCTGGCCGGGGCTCACACCTAGCAGATCAAGGTTGTCGGCCGTGATGCTGCCGGCATTGACGTTCGTAAGCGTGGCAACGGTCGTGTAGCTGTTGCCGCCGCCATTGGCATCGAACTGCAACAACGTGTCGCTGCGCGCTTGCATCAGGCGGACATACCCGTCGCCGATCGGATTGCTCCCCTCGTAGCCGACGCGCGTGAGGAGCGTGCCGAGGTCGAGCACGTCGCCTGAGGCGCCGACCGCAAAATCGGTGATCACATCTCCGAACTCAACGGGGTTGTTGTAGAGGAACCGATCGGAGCCGGCACCGCCCGTCAATCGATCGACACCTGCACCACCCCATATGACATCATTGCCGCCGTTGCCGATGATCGTATCGTTGCCGAGACCCCCGAACAGCAAATCTCCACCCGACGTACCGTTCATCGTGTCAATATTTGTTGTGACATTCTTGAACGTTGTCCCCGCATAAGTGGCCGCACTCGCGCTGAGGGCCTTCGCTCCGCTGTAGGCTTCGATCGTGCTGTTCACGAACGTGTTGTAGAGGGGCTCCCCTCCCCCATACACGCCATACTTGTCAGTTTCGCGCACGATGACATTGTCGAACGTATTGTATCGCCCGTCGTTGACCCCCCACTCGAACACCTGAATGCCCTTGCCCATGTTAACGCCGACGGAGTCCGTCATCGTATTGTAGAGCCCGCGCATCGAAACGAACCTTGCCGAATCAAAGGCGTAAAGATTCTGCCAGACTCCATAGCTGGCCTCAGCATGATGGTCCCAGGCTGACTCAGTTGTTCCATAGGCAACCGAGTCGCGCACAACCATGCCCAGGTTCCCGCCATAGGCCGCGATGTTGGAGGAGTTCGCCCCGACGTTGTTCGCATTGTCGTCCGTCGCGTTTCCCACGTTCTGTGCATAGAGACCGACGACCGTCGTACCGAGAGACGAGGTGCTATGAACGGCGTAACCCCAATAGCCTTTGGACGCGTTGTAGATGATGTTGCGCGTATCGATGTTCGATAGGAGCGCGTAGACGGAGTCCACGACGTTGATGCCGATGTAGTTGTTGTCGGTCACATCGAGGTCGTCGAGGGTCGGCGTAATAGCCGTCCTCACGTTGACGAGCGTCTTCGCCCAGTTCTGGCCCGTATCGCCTTGGATGTGGCCGTTGCGGATCACCAGATCTTCGCTTGCATACTTGGAGGCGCGGACATTGTGGTCGTAGAGGTCGGCGTTGAGCAGCTTGCCATCGAGGACAACCGAGTTTCCGCTGATCGACTTGACCTGCATCGCCTGCCCGAGCCGCACGCTCTTCGCTTCAAGATTCTCGCCGGAGCCGGGCAGGATGTCGTCGGAGACGACCTTGACCCAGTCGCCCACCTTGAGGTCGGTGGTACCGGAGAACTTGAGCGTCGTCACGCCGCCCGAGGTCGAAATGTCAACGCTCTTGGTCCAGGGGTGGCTGCCGTGGGCGTCGATGACAGAAATGTTGGCCGCCTGCTTCAGCGTGCTGCCGTTGAGGTCCAGCGTGATGCTCTTGTGGGATACGTCGATATTCAGCGTGCTGGTGATCTTGATCGTGGCGTCCTTGGGCAGGATGACGAGCGCGCCGTCCTTCGCGCTGTTCAGCGCCGCCTGGATATCGGCCTGGGTGGCGCCGGCCTTGAGCTGGATGGTCTGCGTCGGCGCCGCGATGGAGGTGGCCCCCGCGCTCGGAGCCGGCGCGGGCGCCGGGGTCGGGACCGGCGTGGGTTCCGGTTCGGGAGTCGAGGTCGGAGTCGATGCCGGCTTCTCGCCCGAGGGCGCGCGCGGCGCCGGCTCCGCGTCGCCGACATCGAAGACCATCTTGCCGGCGTAGTTCATCCGCTCCGTGCCGGTCAGGTCGGTGCCGGAGGTGCGCTCGTACACCCCGACCTGCTCCGACTGATAGACCTCGCCGTTCACCGTGATCTTGTCGACGAAGAGGTTGCGATCCTTGCCGGTGCCGCCCCACGCGTCGTTGGTGAAGACGACCTCGACCTTGGCCGCGTCGTCGGCGCCGAGATCGGTCTTGAAGGTGAACTCCTGCCACTGGCCCTTGCTCTTGACGGCGCTGACCGTCTGGACGGCGCCGACCTGCTGGCCGTCCACCATCAGCTTGAACTGCGGCGCGCCGTCGTAATGATCGCCGGAGACGCGCACGACGATGGTGTCTGACCCGCTCGCGGCGGCCGTCGTCGAGGTCGAGGCGGCGCCGGAGGACGACGACGGCTTCGCGGTGGAGGTCGAGCCGGAGGACGTGGACGTCGAGGTGGAGGCGGCCACGGGGTCGGCGTCGGCGACGTTGAACACCATCTTGCCGGCGTAGTTCATCCGCTCCGTGCCGGTCAGGTCGGTACCGGAGACGCGGTCGTACACCCCGACCTGCTCCGACTGATAGACCTCGCCGTTCACCGTGATCTTGTCGACGAAGAGGTTGCGGTCCTTGCCGGCGCCGCCCCACGCGTCGTTGGTGAACACGACCTCGACCTTGCCCGCGTCGTCGGCGCCGAGATCGGTCTTGAAGGTGAACTCCTGCCACTGGCCCTTGCTCTTGACCGCGCTGACGGTCTGGATGCCGCCGACCTGCTGGCCGTCCACCATCAGCTTGAACTGGGGCGCGCCGTCGTAGTGATCACCGGAAACGCGCACGACGATGGTATCGGACCCGCTCGCGGCGGCCGTCGTCGAGGTCGAGGCGGCGCCGGAGGACGACGACGGCTTCGCGGTGGAGGTCGAGCCGGAGGACGTGGACGTCGACGTCGAGGCGGCCACGGGGCCGGTGCCGTCCGTCGCGAAGACCATCTTGCCGGCCCAAGCCATCCGCTCGACCCCGTGCAGGTCCGAGCCGCTGGCGCGATCGTATGTGCCCGCCGTCTCCGACTGGAAGATCTTGCCGTTCACGCTGATGGAATCGACGTACAGGTTGCGGTCCTTGCCGGTGCCGCCCCAGAGATCGTTCAAATAGACGACCTCCACCTTGCCCGGCCCGGTGGTGCCGAAATCGCCGGTGAAGCTGAACTGCTGCCACGCCTTTTGCGCGTGCGAGGCGGTGACGGTCTGGACGGCCCCGACGGCCTTGCCGTCGACCATGAGCTGGAACTGCGCGCCGCCCTGGTAGAGATCGGCGGAGGCGCGGACGACGATGGTGGATTTGGTGCTGGCGGCGGTCGGCATGCTGTGCTTGTCCCCCTACTTCCGAATGGACTCAGTCGTTTTCGTGTGCGGGATTTGACACGAACCCCCCTCCGACGGTCCCCGGCGGCCTTGCACCGCCGACGAATCGCCGAAGCATTCGTCCGACCTCTTCGATCCGAACCGTCCGGTCCGTCGAAAAACCTTTGCGACGTCCGGGCCGAAAAGAGCCGTCCCAGAAACTAGTTATTAGTCGTTAAGCGTTGATTAACAGAGACGAAGAAATAATTAAGATTATTTTTTCGGAAACCCTATTGTTTCACGGGCGCGAAACCAATAGAGCACCCCCCAAAGCAAGTATTCGCGCGTCTTTCATACCCTCTTCGCGAATCTTGCGAAACCGATGCTATTTCGGGAGTCGCGAGCGGGGGTGTATCATTTCTGTGGCACGCGACCGCGCCCGCCGGCCCCCCTTCAAAATAAGCTCTGCTCGATCCGAGTCCCCTCTCCCGCCGTGCGGGCTCTGCACACGGACACGGCTCTTAACGGATGTTACCGAGATGTTTCCTTCGCATTAAAATAACATTACAAACAAGCGGCCGATTTGCTACACTGGCCGGATAACCGTGGGATCTCCCTTGGGAGGAAAAATGAAAAAGACGAAAATTTTCCTGGTATTCGCCGCATTGGCTTTCCTGCTTCCGAAACCGGCGGCGGCCTATCTCGATCCGGGCACCGGCACCATTCTGCTGCAGGCGCTCATCGCCAGCATCGCCGGCGGCCTGGCCGTGATCGGCCTCTACTGGCAGAAGCTGAAGGCCGCGCTGGGCATCGGACATCGCCGAACCGCAACCGACGACTCGGAGACGGACCAGCGAGAGCCTTGATGCCGGAGGCCGCCTTTCATCCAGCCTCCTACCGAGACCCCGCAGGACATATCTTCGAACGAGACGGCCGCATCTTCCGGACGGTGAGTCCGGACGGCGCGGCGGACTTCGACTACGTGCGGGAAAGCGGAGTCCTCGCGGACTTCGAACGGCGGGGCTGGACCGTCGAGACCCAGGACCTCAGCGGGCAGGTCGCGGCGCCGGCCGGCGCCGCCGCGACCTATGTGCTCGAGCATCGCCGGCTGCCGTTCATCTCCTATCCGTACGAGTGGCCGTTTCCGGCGCTCAAGGCGGCGGCGCTGCTGCATCTCGATCTCCATCTCGCGGCGCTGGCGAAGGACGTCACGCTGTCCGACGCCAGCGCCTACAACATCCAGTTCGACGGCGCGCGGCCGGTGTTCATCGATATCCTGTCGTTGCGGCGCTACCGCGAGGGCGAGTTCTGGGTCGGCCAACGCCAGTTCTGCGAGCAGTTCCTGAACCCGCTGCTGCTCCGCGCGACGCTCGGGATCTCCCATAACAGCTGGTACCGCGGAAGCCTGGAGGGGATCGGACTCGCCGACATGAGCCGGCTGCTGCCGCTGCGGCACCGGCTCTCCTGGCGGGCGCTGAGCAACATCGTGCTGCCGGCGCGGCTCGAGGCGCGGGCTCGCGCCAAACCGACAGACTCGCTGGGAGAGGCGGCCAAGCGCAAGCTGCCGAAGGCGGCCTACCGCTATACCCTGACGCAGCTGCGGCGGTGGATCGAAGGGCTGAAGCCGGCCGACACCGGCCCTTCCGTGTGGGGCGACTACGCGACCGCGAACAGCTACTGCGACCAGGAGCAGCAGGCGAAGCGGCGCTTCGTCGCCGAGTTCGTCGAGAAGACGCGGCCGAAGACCGTCTGGGACCTGGGCTGCAACTCGGGCGACTACTCGCTGACGGCGCTCGACGCCGGCGCCGAGACCGTCATCGGCTTCGACCTCGACCAGCTGGCGATCGAGAAGGCCTTCTTCCGCGCGGAAGGGACGAAGCGCCGCTTCCTGCCGCTGATCATGGATGCGGCCAACCCCAGCCCCGACCAGGGCTGGCGGCAGGGGGAGCGCGCCGGCCTCGACGGCCGCACGCGGCCCGACGCCGTGCTGTGCCTGGCGTTCGAGCATCATCTCGCGCTCGGCCGCAACCTTCCGCTTCCCCAGGTGGCCGACTGGATCACCGGCCTGGGACGGAGCGGCGTGATCGAGTTCGTGCAGAAGTCGGACCCGACCGTGCAGCGGATGCTGGCCCTGCGCGAGGACATCTTCGCCGACTATGGCGAGGAGGCCTTCGCGGCCGCACTCTCGCGGTTCGCGCGGATCGTGCGCACCGAGACGGTGTCCGAGCACAACCGGCGCCTCTACTGGTTCGAGCGCGAGACCGGGCGATGACCGCGGCGCAGCGGGCGTCCGGACCGCCGCGGGCGGCGGCGTTCGACCTGGCGCGGCCCGGTTGGGTCCTCGACCTGCTGTTCGTGCTGTCGATCTGGAACCTCGACTTCATGCGCGGGTGGCGCGAGATGATCTTCGCGTCGGCGGCGGACCAGTACTGGATGCCGCTGCCGCAGCGGGTCGACTACATCGCCCTGGTCATCCTCGTCCTCGGCGGCGCGGCTCTCTCCTTCCTGGTGCTGCGGGCCATCCGCAGGCATGCGAGCCGTTTCGAGAACATCCTGTTCCTGGTCTTCACGGGGGCGATCTCGCTCGGCATCGGCGACTTCCTGCGCCAGTTCGTCGGCGGCAAGAACACGCTGTATCTCGCCGCCGGCCTGGCGCCGGTGATCCTCGCGCTGCTGCTATGGCAACGATCGCGGACGCTGCTCGCCCGCGCCGTCTACATCGCCGGCCTCGTGATGGTGCCCTTCGCCGTCTCGAACCTGCTGCAGGCGGCCTGGCACATCGCCGCGGCGAGCCCGCCAGCGGCGGCCGGGGGCGGCGGACAGACCGCGGAAGCGGGCGAGCCGGCGACCGGCAGCACCGCGGGCGGCGAGCGTCCGCGCGTCCTCTGGCTGCTGTTCGACGAACTGGACGAGCGCGCGCTCTTCGGCGCGCTACGCGGCGGCTACGACTTCGAGACGTTCGATCAGTTCCGCGCCCAGTCGGTCCACTACACGCGCGCGACCGGGGCCGGCGGCCTCACGGTGGTGGCGCTGCCGAGCCTGTGGCTGGGGACGCGGGTGACGGCGGGCGAATCGGTCGATGCCGATACGCTGATGGTCACACTGGACGGAGCGGCCGCGGCCGTGCCGCTCGACGACCTCGACCACCTGTTCGGGGCGGCGCGGGACGCCGGAATCCACACGGCGCTGGTCGGGTACTACCATCCCTATTGCCGCATCTTCGCCGGCGACTACGACAGCTGCGAAACTTACTACTATCTCGCCGATCCCCGGATCGCCGAATCGCGGAACCTGGGCGAGGCGCTGGCGGCGCAGATCTCGGTCTTCGACCCGCTCTGGTACAGGAGGATCAAGATCGAGGAGTTCCGGCGCAGCGTGGCGGCGGCGGCCGCGACCGCGGCGGACCCGCGCTTCGATCTGGTGGCCGTCCATGCGGGATTTCCGCACTCGCCGTGGGTGTTCGACGCCAAGCGCAAACAGCTGTCGCTGTTCAAGGCCAACTATCTCGACAACATCGCGGCGGCGGATCGTTACCTGGCGCTGGTCCGTCAGGCCATGCAGGAGTCCGGGGTGTGGGATCGGACGGCCGTCATCATCACCGCCGACCACGGCAATCGGGACTGGAAGGGGGACGATGTCCACACCATCGGCGCGGTGCCGTTCCTCCTGAAGCTGCCGCACCAGCGGCAGGGCCGCGACATCGACTGCGACTTCGACGTCATCGTCCTCAGACGCCTGATCGAAGGGCTGTTGCGCGGCGAGGTTCCCGGCGACCGGAGCCTGGAAGGCTGCCTCCGGTCCCCGTCTTGAGGCCGAGAGGCGCGGGCTATCCGACGACGTACCAGAGGGGGAGCGCCACGAGGGCCCAGGCGGCGAGCGCCAGACCCAGGTTACCGCAGCGGAACATCGGATGCGGCGGTGAACCGGCCGAACCGCGCTCCAGGAGAAAGACCGCGACCCGGCCGCCGTGCAGCGGCTGCCAGCCGACCATCGTCATCTTCATGTCGTCCCTCCGCGTCCGAGATCGCGCCGGAAACCTCGACCAAGCGTAAGGCCCGATCGCTTAAGAAATGATCAACCGGCTGCCGAATCGGGCGCCCGCGCGGCGGCGCGAATCGCCGGCGGCGCGTTAACCTTGTTTTTTCCGTGACTTGGCCGGTGCGCGGTGGTCCAAGAAGCTTGATTATTCGCGGCAAATGTGGCACGAATGCTGCCACATGTTGCGTCCTCGATTTGGGTGGGTTTCGCCGATTTTTTTTGGGTATTTCACGGCGAGATTTGAGAATCGACCGTAATGCGCTGAAGAGGATGCCGACGGTGCCCAGGGCTCATGGCCTGCTGTCTTTTGCCGCCGTGCGGTTCCTCGCCGGCGCGAGCGGTCGTGGAACCCGCGCCCGGCGTCCGCGTTAGCTGTACGGGGGAAAGGGGACAACACAACGATGAGTCGTAACATGGTTCGGATAGTCTGGTCCTTGCTGGCCGGTGCGCCGCGGGGTGTGATTCCCGTCACATAAATTCGGGAACCTCGACGACATGATGGCGGCGATTCGTTGCCTGATGCTGGAGAGAGCGTGATTACATGCCCCGCGGTCGCTACTCCGGATCGCGGACGGCAGAAAAAAATGGGTGGGAGGATTGAAGTGAAGCACATGGCGCAGCTTGCCAAAGGTAGATCTGCTTCCGAAGCTGTCTCACAGCCCATGGCCGTTCCCGTCGCCCGGCGGCAGCCGATGGTGCTTCCCCGGCGACATGCGTTCGGGTTGCTGATATCGCTGTCCGTCCTCATGCCGTTGTTCGACCTGACGGGTTTTGCCCTCGCCGGCTGGCTCGGCTACCAGGCCGCCTTCGACCAGGCCACGCGGACTCAACTGGGAACGATCGATCCCGGCATCTTCCCGGGCATCTTTACCGCCGCGACGACCATCTGCGCGGCGCTCGCCTGCCTGACGATCCACGCCGCCGGCGGCTACCGACCGGAGGTGGTCAGTCGAGGCGGACGGAGCGCCATGACCGCCATCGTCGGCCTCCTCTGCGTCGGCGGCTTCCTGTTCATCCTGGGCGCGCTCACCCCCTTGCCGCACACGCTCGAGCGGTGGCTGGCGACAGCCGGCGCCATCGCCGTCCCGGCGGCAGCGCTGTGGCGTCTCCTCATCGCCTGGACCGCGCCAGCCGCCCTGGCGGCGCGGTGCGACACCGCCGTCGTGCTGGGCGCCGGCCCGGAAGCGCAGCAGCTCATCGAGCACGCGCAAGGATCCCGCGGATCGCTCCGGCGCATCGTCGGGTGCTTCGACGACCGCGCGACGCGCGTGCCGAACGCGCTCAACGGCATCCAGCGCATGGGGAACGTGGACGACCTCATCGACTTCGTCCGTAACCACGCGGTCGACGAAGTGATCGTCGCGCTGCCCTGGACCGCCGAGCAACGACTCGGGTCGCTGATCGAGCGGCTCAAGGTGCTCCCTGTCGACATCCGGCTCAGCCCGCACGGCTACGGATACCGAATCGGAAGCGGGGAAGTGGCGAACATCGGTGATCTGCCGCTGCTGACCGCGGTGCCGCGGCCCCTCAGGGCATCCGACACCATCGTCAAGGCGGTCGAAGACCTCGTCCTCGGCAGCTTTCTGATGCTCCTGTTCCTGCCGTTAATGACGTTCATCGCGGTCGCCATCCGCCTGGATTCACCTGGTCCGATCCTGTTCCGGCAGCCGCGCCACGGCTTGAATGACCGCGTGGTGCATGTCTACAAGTTCCGGACGATGTACCACGCAGCCACGGACCTTGGCGGCGGCCGCCAGACAAGGCGCGACGACGACCGCATCACCCGGGTCGGCCGCTTTCTGCGGCGGACGAGCCTGGACGAGCTTCCACAGCTCTTTAATGTGGTGCGTGGGGAAATGTCGTTGGTCGGTCCGCGGCCGCATCCGATCAACATGCTGACCGAAGAGAAGCTCTGCCACGAGATCGTCGCCGGCTACGCCCAGCGCCACAAGCTGAAGCCAGGTATTACCGGCTGGGCGCAAATCAATGGCTGGCGGGGAGCGACGGACACGTGCCATCAGCTGCAACGGCGGGTCGAGCACGATATCTTCTATGTCGAGAACTGGTCGCTCTGGTTCGACTTCAGAATCCTACTGATGACCGCATTCAAGGGCTTTTTCGGCCCCTCGGCATTCTGATCGGCCCGCCATATGGATCAGCACGAAACGAGCGAATTGCCCGAACCGAACCCCGTGTCCCAAGATTCGACCTCTGCTCATCCAGAGGCGGACATCATCATTCTGTCGATGGATCGCAGCGATGATACCATCGCCGCTATTGACAGCGCCTTGGCCCAGAGAGACGTGAATCTGAGAGTCTGGGTCGTCGACCAAGGGAGCAGTCAAGACACGATTGAGCGGCTGAGGCGGCACGTTGCTGACAAACCGCTCGTGCATCTTGAGATTACGGGCCGCAATCTCGGCATTCCCGGGGGCCGAAACGTTGCGACACGCTTCGGGAGCGCTCCCGTCGTCGTGTCACTGGACAATGACGCCGTATTCTGCAGCGAGACCGAGGTGGCAAAGGCAATTCGGCGCCTGGAGAGCGACACTAGTCTTGCCGCGATCGGATTTCGCATCCTCAACTTCTTCAGTCGAGCCGACGACGAGCGTTCGTGGGGGTATCCCAAAAGTCTGAGGCCCCAATCGGACCGCGAGTTCGTGACGACCCGTTTCGTCGGAGCGGGTCATGCCCTCCGTCGATCCGCTTTCGAGGCGGTTGGCGGATATGATGCCGACCTCTTCTTTTATTGGGAGGAATTGGACGTCTCTTACCGTCTTATTAACGCCGGCTACCGTATTCTCTATGCGCCAGAGATTTCCATTTTTCACAAAGTCTCTCCGGAGCATCGAGTTCACTGGGCGGGCGGGCGCTTTTATTACTTGGTTCGCAACAGACTCTACATTGAATACAAATACGGTACCTCGGTGTTGCGACTTGCCGCCCTGGCCGGGGCTTACATGCTCAAAGGACTTCACAATGACGTGGGGGGTCAAGCGGCGCGCGCGGCGTGGGATGCGGTCGGCATGTGTCGCCGCTATCGTCTCGACCAGCATGGGCGCGATACCTCCAGACTGTCTCCCGACGCGCTGACCTACATATTCAACAATGACCTGCGATATCGAGGGAGCCTATGGCAACGGCTGCGACGCGAACTGTGGGCGAAGCTTCCGGGCAAAGCATAAAGGATCTGCAATACGTCTCTCATATCGACGAAAGATTAAGAACAGCACTAGCGCGATAAGTCGTCCGCGCGCTTTTGACTATGGCGTGATTGCCACGTTGTCTTCCGGCCAACAAATGCTAACCCGACACGCTCAAGACGGCCACCCCTGCAAAGTAGAGAGTGCGCAATGCTCAAAGTTGGAGTCGTTGGCTTAGGCAAGATGGGCCTGACCCATCTCGCCCTCATCAATGCCCATCCGCGCGTGACGGTGAACGCAGTCTGCGATTCGGCCGGATATGTGCTTGCCGCACTGAACAAATATACGGGGCTACGCACGTACTCGGACTTCGACACAATGCTTGATGAGGCGGAGCTGGATGCGGTGCTCATCGCCACGCCCCCCAAGCTTCATGCACCTATGGTGCGATCGGCTCTCAAGAAGGGCCTGCACGTGTTTTGCGAAAAACCGTTCTGCCTCACCACACGTGACGGCGAGGAGATGACGCGGCTCGGCGAACAGGGAAGCCTGGTAACACAGGTCGGCTACCACTACCGCTTCGTCGGCGCGTTCGCGGAGGTGAAGCGGCTACTGGACGCTGGGGCGGTCGGCGAAGTGACGCATGTGCTTGCCGAAGCCTATGGCCCGCTGATGCTCCGCCCGAAAGGCTCGATGTGGCGCACGCAACGCTCGGAGGGCGGCGGCTGCCTCTACGACTATGCGGCGCATCCTATCAATCTGGTGAACTGGTACTTCGGCGCGCCGTCCGGCGTCGGCGGGACCGTGCTGAACGGCATCTTCTCGAACGAGGACGAGGTCTTCAGCACGCTGTATTTCCGCGACGGCAAGAGCGCCCAGATCTCGGTGAACTGGAGCGACGAGGCGTGTCGACGGATGACGACGAAAATCACGATCTGGGGCACGACCGGTCGGATCTTCGCCGACCGTCAGGAGTGCCAGGTCTATCTGCGCGATACCGCGAAGATCCCCGAGGGCTACAAGCAGGGTTGGAACATCCGTTACACGACCGAATTGACCGAGCCGGTCTGGTTCTACATCCGCGGCGAGGAATTCTCGGCTCAACTGGACTACTTCGTCCGCTCCATCGAAAGGAAGTCCTCGGAGAACGTGAATTCCTTCGCCAGCGCGGTGGAGACGGACAGGGTGATCTCGATGATGGTCGCCGATGCCGAGAAGGGCGCATCGGTGCGGGCGGACGATTCGCTGCCCGAGACGCCGGCGCGCAAGAAGAGCTTCTCGTTCCCCTGGCCCCGGCCGGCATCCCGCCGCGCCGTCTGATTCGGCAGTTTTTCTCTCGGAGATTCAACGTGGACCGTTTGCTGTTCGGGGACAACCAATTCTTCGGCATCAACCACATGTCGGAGGAAAAAGCGCGGGCGCAGTCCATGCGCTTTTCGGATGCGCAGTCGATCATCGACGTGCTGGACATCGCCTACGGCGAAGGGATCAAAGCGTTCATGTGCACGACACATGACCGCATCGCCGAGATTTGCGATCATATGCGCGCCAATCCGGATCGTTACAGGGATTTCGAGTTCTATCCGTGCATGCCGTACGCGCACAAGTACAACAATGCCGTCACCGAATACGGAATGATCGGCGCGCTCAAGCGGTTTCTTCCGCAGGAAGGGTTTCTGGATGCCGCGTTGCGCGGCGGAATGTCCTTGATGAAGAAGGACATCGAAGGTGCCGGCACGCTTTTGATCGATGCCGAGATGAAAATGTTCCAGGGGCTGAAGACTCCGGTCATCTTCCTTCAGAACGTGCTCGTGGATCTGCTTCTGGGGTTGAATCTCAAGGAGTCGTTCCGGATCTTCGCCAACCACGTCAAAGCCCGCTACAACGCGGAGCCGGGTTTCATCACGATGAACATGCCGAAGCTACTGGACGTGCTGGACGAGCTCGGCATCGAAAACCCGATCGTCTGCGCGAACATCAACAAGCTCGGCTTCCGCATGTGCGGCGGATTCGAGGCCTACGACCGGGCGCTGCGGGAAAGGAAATTCCGCGCGATCGCCATGTCGGTGTTCGCATCGG
Organism: Dongiaceae bacterium; assembly: GCA_050180895.1. Lineage (GTDB taxonomy): Bacteria > Pseudomonadota > Alphaproteobacteria > Dongiales > Dongiaceae > JBGPEQ01. The sequence continues at coordinate 94,192 of JBFXDS010000003.1, read as the reverse complement.
GTGCGATCGAGCCGAAAGAAGCGATCGAGTGGGTGTGCGGGCAACCGAACATCCGATCGATCGTGTTCGGGGCGTCCAGCCGAGGCAACATCCGCAATACGCGGGAACTCGTCGATCGTTTCTGGCCGAATTGACGGCGACCGTTCACGGCATCATTGGACGGACGTCAGGACGACTGAATGAACGTCCGGACGCGGTCTATCAAATCGGCCGACGCAAAGCTCGATAGTTGGCTCTCCGGCGCCCGGTAGTTCTTCTCTTCCAGAACCTTCCATAGGGTCGGCGCATCCTCGACCACCGTAATGCCCTGCCGGCCGCCGAACCGTTCCGCGGTGGCGATCTGGTGGTTGGTCGTATGTTCGCGCAAGTCAGCGCGGCGCGGCATGATCACCAATGGCCGGCGCGATTGCAGCGTGGACAGTATCGTTCCCATGCCCGCGTGAGCGACGACGACTTCGGCCTCCAGGCATTTGGCGTCGAATTCGGCCGGCTCGATCATCCGCTCCCATCGGCACGTCTTGGGAATGAACCGCCCCTCACCGATCTGCGCAAAGACCTCGACACTCGGATTCGCAGCCGCCCACGTATCCATGGCCTCGACCAGCCGGTCGAACGGCAACATGGAGCCCACGGTGACGAAGATCACAGTATGGTCCCCGAGTACTCCGGCCCGCCTGGCTTGGCCAGATGCGGCCACTGGGTCAACCAGAGATCGGCAACCTTGCCGGCATGTCGCCCGGACATCGACAGCGCCTCTATCTGCGAGATGCTGTCGATCCAGACCGTTCTGCAGCCAAAGAGTTTCGCGAGCCGCAGCGTCGCATAGCCCGGCGCGGAGCCGGTCGTGACCACAACGTGGGGCCGCACGATCAGGAGGATCCCGAGAATCTTGAACGCCATGGGAATGAACATGTGCTTATTCCAGCGTGACGCATCGGGTATCGTGAAGAAGCGATGATCGCGCACGTCGTCCCGGCGAAACGTGTTCACCGAGACGAAACTGACATCCGTGCCCTCGAAGGCTGGCATCAACCGCATCAGTTGAACCCAATGACCGCCGCCGGAGGCGACGGCCAATACACGCTTGGCGGTTCGTCCGTGTCTGTCGTTCATTCGCTATCCGAGATGACGTGGGATCGGGAATGAAGAAACCTCGCCCGACGGGCCCGCGACCCGTCCTAGCCATCGTGCTACAGCCGATTTTGTGCTCTCAGGTCGATTTCGCACAGGCCCGCCTGCCGTCGTCACATCGATGGCTCCGGCTCCCACTCGCGGGCCAGTCGTTGCGCTTCGGCAAGCTCCTCCGGCGTCAAACGGTAGCGCGCCAGGAAATCGCGATCCCTGGCCGCTTGGTCACGTTCGCGGCCTGCCGGAAGGCGCGACGCGGCCAAGTTGTACCACATGTGCGCCTTCACATAGTCGGTGAAGATGAAGCCGTCGTCGGCGATCTTTCCCTGGTAGATCACGCCGAGGGCGTACATCGCCTGCGCATGCCCCTTCGCCGCTGCGGAGTGATACAGCTTGATCGCCCTCTCGCTATCGTGCGGGACATTGCGCGCCCGGGCCTGGGGACCATAGAGGAGCGCAGCAAGGCGGTACTGCGCCTCGGGATCTCCGTTGTCCGCGGCCGGGCGATATTTTTCCACTTGCTCCGCCCAGTGCACCGCCTCCTGATATCGGTCGGGCACGCCGAAGCCGTAGCCATGCTCCGCCGCCTTGTTGAACCACTGTCCGGCGACGAGAAAATCGCGTCCTTGCCCCTGCCCTTCGGCATAGATGATGCCGAGATTGTACATCGATTCGCCATGCCCCTGGGCGGCCGCCTTCCGGTACCAATCCAGGGCGCGCGCGAAATCCTGGGGGACGGAAATTCCTTCATGATAGAAACCCGCCAAGCGACCCTGAGCCTCGGCCCGTCCCTGCAGCGCCGCTTTCTCGTACCATCCCATCGCCGCCTTCGGATCGGCCGGCACGCCGACCCCGAAGAGAAGCATGCGCCCAACGGCCTCCTGAGCCTCCGGCAACCCCTGTTCCGCGGCCTTCTGAATCCAGCGATATCCTTCCGCCGGCTTTGCCGGAACTTCTTTCGAACCGGCGGCGTAAAACGTGCCCAACTCCAGCTGCGCCTGCGGTTCGCCGCTCTTGGCACGGGCAGCAAGTTCGCTCAAATCCGGTCCGGACGCCCCGCGGTCGAATCCTCCGACGAGAACGACAACCCCCGCAACGACAACCACGAGAGCACCGGCCGCGAGGAGCGACAGAAGGACACGGCGCCGCACACGAGACCTGCGACTTCTTCTGCGCACGACTACAAGCTCCTGCTCAGCAAGGTATTCGCTAACTGCAAAGTAGCCGGCGAGCATGCTCATCTCGCCAACACGTGTTCCTATCGCCGAAGACGCCGCGATCGGACAAGCTGCCCGCAGATCGACGACGCCCGCTCGATCGCTCCTGCAGTTCTCCGGCCATCGATCGCTTTGTCACAGCGCCCGGGTCTAGTTGCGGTAGTAGCCGCTGTACTTCCGGCTGTAAAATTCCGAATCGCTGAAGCCGGCACGCGCGTGGCTGCTCAGATTGACCTGCGTGAGGACTGCGCCCACGATGTGGGCACCGATGCCGCGCAGAATACGGACGCCGCTGGAAACCGCGCTGCGCGACGTATCGCGCCACCGCACGCAGTAGACGACTCCGTCGGCAACGCTGGCGATGATTCGGGCATCGGAGAGTGCGAGAATCGGCGGCGCGTCCAGCACCACCAAGTCGTATTCGGCGCGTAGCGAATGGACCAGCGAAACCATCGCCTCGGACATCAGCAACTGCGCCGAGTTCGCGGTGTGGGTTCCGATCAGGATATAGTCCATGCCGGAGCCGGAATCCTTGTTGATTGCCTGCCGCCAGTTCACCTCGCCCCTCAAGATATCGACCAGCCCCGCACCAGGCTCTGCCTTGAGCGCCTTGCCGACAGAAGGCTGACGGACATCGCAATCCACCAGAATAACCTTCTCACCGCCCGCAGCCGCAACTCGCGCAAGCGAGATCGACGTCGCGGTCTTGCCTTCACCCGGCCTCGACGAGATGACTACCACCGACTTGCACGACCCGCGGGCCTCCTCGCGGCCCAGCCACAACGACGCACGCAGGCTTCGAAATGCCTCGGCATAGGCCGACATCGGCTTGTTCAGCACGTAGTCGTGGGGATTGATCAGGCCGCCGACCATGGTGAGCCTCGGCACGATCGACAGGCAGGGCAGCCCGAGCACACTTTCGATGTCGTCGCCGCTGCGGATGGTAAGGTCGAGCTGCTCGGCGATATAAACCAGCAGAAGACCGAGCATTATGGCAAACGCAATCGATGCCACGATGATGATCTTCAGCTTCGGCTCGGACGGACTCGTCGGCACGACCGCGTTGGCGAGCAGACGGGCGTCGGCGGACTCCAACTCGAACCGGTCCGACGTCTCCTTCGCCCGCTCGAGGAAGGTTTGCAGCAGACCCTGGTTGGTCTCGGCCTCCCGCTGCAGGCTGCGCAGCTTTGCCTCGTCCGCCGTATACTTGATGGATTCTTGACGCGCCTTCTCCAGCTGCTCCTCCAGCAGTCGCACGCGCGCGCCCGCCGAGTCCACGTCCGGCTCGATCCTGCGAATCACCCGTTGGATCTCTCGCGCGATCTGCTCCCTGTTGCTCTGCGCCTGTGCCCGCATATTGACGAGATCGGGATGGCGCTCGCCAAGCCTGGACGACATGTCCACGACCTGCCGGTCGAGGAGGGCCTGCTGCTGCACCAACTGCTGGATGACCGGATAGTCCAGAACCTCCGGCAGCGATTCGAGCTGGGCCGGTGAATTGGCGAAGGAGCGCACCTGGTCGAGCCGCGCCTGCGCGGTCGAGAGCGCAAAGCGTGCCCCACCGAGCTCCGTGTTCAGCCGCGTTATCTGTTCGGCGACGATGCTCGCCTGTACGCCCTGGGTGAGGCCCGCTTCGGCCCGGTATTGCTCGACCGCATCCTCTGACTGCCGCGCCTGCTCGCGCAACGTGGCGAGGCGCTCGTTGAGCCAGGCCGACGCGCGCTTCAACGCATCGAATTTGGCCTCCAGCTGATTGACAAGGTAGATATCGGCCAACGTATTGATGATCGTCGCGGCGAGTTGCGGATCGACGGAGGTATAGGAAACCTCCACGACACGCGACCCTCCACGCACCTCGACCGCGAGCGAGCTCAAATAGACGTCGATGATTTCCGCATTGTCGATTTCGATCTCGGGTTCCGCCGCCAGTTGCCCCGCATCTTCGCTGCCGTCATCGACCCCATCATCGGCCGTGTCATCCTCCTCATCGCCGCCGCCGAGCAAGCGGCCGACCATGTTCTTAGCGGAGTCGACGAGGCGTTCGCTCAAACCCGGCGGCCGCAACGACGGGTTGAACTCCGGCAGACGGAAGAGCTCCAGGCGCTGTATCACCTGCGCGGCAAGAGCACGGGAGGATAGGATCTCGATTTCGCTGGCGATGGCATCGGACCCCGCCGGCGTCTGCGTCAGTATGCTCTGGATATCCGCAATATTCAGCCGCTGCGGCTCGAGGACGATATCGGTGGATGCCGTGTAACGCGGCGTCAGCTGTAGGCCAGCGAAAGCCGCGAGCAGGGGAACGACAATGATCGTTAAGATCAGCAGCCACTTCCGGCGCTTGATCATGCGCAACAGCAGGTTCAGCGTGACATCGACCTGGAGAGTTCCCGAGTCCCAGGGAGGCCGCTGCGAGACAGGCCGCGCGACGGCTCCCGCATCGCGACCGAATGCATCGGAGAGGGGCTTTGCACTCATCCCAGAATCATCCCCTTGGACCGAAATTGAACATTGCGAGCCACAGTTTCAGTATTTCCAACGCAAAGAGGTTTGGCAAGGGTAATAGCGATCCGAGTTCATGAAGAACGTCGCTTAACCATGGTGTATGTGAAGGAAAATCAGAATTCGGCAGCGCGACTCTGCCGCGATCTCGCCACATTTTCCGCGACTCGAATGGCGAACCCGAGCGGGTTGTGTCATAGTGACTACAGGAAAAGCCGTGTGCGATGGGTGGAACCCCACCTGACCTTGCCGGATGGTAGTGACGAGGCCCAGCTGTGACGATGGCCATGGATCCCAAGTATTCAATCGTGTGTGCTGCCTACAATGTCGAAGAATACATCGACGAAACCATCGCCAGCGTGCTTGCCCAGACGGAAATCGACTGGGAACTCGTCATCGTCGATGACGGCTCGACGGACGAAACAGTCAACTGTATTCGCCGTTGCACCGACGCTCGCATCCATCTCATTCGCCAGGCAAATGGCGGACCGTCCGCGGCCCGCAACACGGGAATAGCCGCGAGTCGCGGCAAACGACTGATGGTCCTGGATTCCGATGATTGTTTACACCCGACGGCTCTTGCACGATTGGGAGCCGCGCTCGACGGGTCGGATGCCATCGCAAGCTACGGGCAGTGTCGCATCGTCACGGAGACCGGGAAACCAGTCGGCGATCTGTATCGGCCGCGTCGCGGATATCCTCCGTCGGGCGATGTACTCCGGTTCATATTGGAGCGGAACCTGTTCGTAAACGGCGGCCATGTTCTGATGGATGCGGCCGTCGCGCGCGGTCTCGGCACGTTCCGCGCCGACCTGCCCGTGGGCGAGGACCATGAGTACTGGTGCCGTCTGGCAGCGCGCGGGCAGATCATCTATATCGGAAACGAATCACCGGTGCTGGATTACCGTCGGCGTCCGGGAGGGTGGTACAAGCGGCATGGCCGTGTAGCAGCTTATCACGAGCGCTTCATCGAAGGCATCTTCGGCAATCCCGAATTGGTCGGCCGATTCTCGCAGCGGGAGCGACAGCGCCTGCGCCGAGCGGCCGAGGCAACCGCAAACTGGATCATCGCCCGAGAACACATTCGCTATGGCGACTGGACGTCGGCACGCCCATTTCTCGCAAAGTCGTTGGCGAGGAAACTGCACTACAAGCGCGCCGCCGTCTTCCTGTTCTCGCTCTTCGGCGGGGCACCCGACCTGCTGCAGCGGCGCTTCCCGGACATCAAGAGATACGAATTTCTTCAGTAGTTCGGCCGCAAGCCCCCCGCTTGCGCTCGGACGGCATGGCGCGGGACGTCGTATCCCAAAGCGCGACCGAAGACGAAATTTAGAAAGGGCTGACCGTCAGGCCGTGCGTATCTGGCGCCAGATCGTCGTGATCAACTGGCGCGCCGTGGCAAGCAGGGCTAGGACATAAGCAGTAACACCCGTGGCGATCAGCAGGACTGCCCGAAGACCGCTTGAGAGGGTGAACGATTCCAGAAACAGATGGTCGGTCGCCGCCACGCAGCCCGCCATGAACAGGGTCGCGATCACCGCCGGAGCGAATGATCGGAGGTAGCTCCTCGGCGAAATGGCAGCATGGCGCGCAACCAGGTACAGCAGTGCCGGCGCACCGAGCAGCGTAATGGTCACGCTCGACACAGCTATAGCCTCGAGACCGTACCTCACGAGCAGCAAAGAAACGACGACGCGGACGCTGACCGACATACAGGCGAAACGAAACGTGAGATCGGCGCGGCCCAGAGCGCGCAGCGCGGTGCTGAGATAGAAGGTGATGCAGTGCCACAGCCCATTGAAGGCGATGATCTGCAAGATCAGGGTTAGCCCTTGCCATTCGGGCCGAAGCGCCGCCCCTATTACATCCGGTGCAACAAGGATCAATCCGACGAAGGCCGGAAAAGTCACAAGACTCATCACCTGTGTGGTATTTGTCAACGTACGGTTGAGAGTTCTCTTGTCCACCTGTTGGCGCGAGAGGACTGACATCATGACACTATTCGTGACTCCGGTCAGCGCGTAGGACGCGCTGCCCACGATGCGCCGTGCCATGCCGAAGAACCCGAGTTCGGTGGCGCCGAGGAAGAACCCGACAATGACCCGCTCCGCTTGGAGGCCAACAAAGGCAACAACGCGGACTCCCATGTTATGGACGCCGAAATGCAGGAGATCGCCAAGATGCGCCCGGGAGCAGCGGAACTGCGGCCACCACCGGCTGCCAATCGTCAGCATCAGCAGATCGAGAACGCGCTGACTGAGATAATATATGACAAGACTCCACAAACCGTATCCCTGCAGCGCCAGCACGATGCCCACGACCGCGGAGACGCTGTAGGTCACGAACGACCGAACGGCAAGCGAGTGAAATGCGAGATGCCGGCGCAGGATGCATTGCTGCACCGAGGCGACGCCGACGATGATGAAGCTCACGCTGATCCAACGCACGACCTCTACGAGCGCGTCACGTCCGAAGAAGGCGGCGACCAGATCTGCGGCAAAGTAGCTGAGGCCGGTGGCTAGGGCGCCGAGCGCCAGCAGTAACCAGAATGCCGCGTCCAGATGGCCATCTTCGATGTCTTTGCGCTGCACGATTGCTTCACTGAGCCCATCCACCAGGAATGCGTGCACGAATAAAATGTACAGGTGGGCCATTGCCATGATGCCGAACAACTCCGGTCCGACGATATTGCCAATGACGAGAAAGGCGACGAGCTGTCCGGCTTGCTGCGTCCAGTTGTCAGCTGCCGCCCACAGGGCATGGCGCGCGATCCTGCCGCCCGTCAGCTTCGGTTCGGATGTCGTTTCTGGCGTGCTGTTCACTGCGCCCCGGATACTATCGTTTTTTGCTTCGCGCGACCTTGTTTCCAGAACGGAAACGCGATGTTCGAGTCTACGACAGCCGTTTATCCTGGGAAAACGAACTAACTCTTAACGGCGTGGAATCTTGTGAAGGCAGACGGCGGGACCAAACTCTTTCCGTCTGGTCATCTTTGCCCCGTGTGCATTCCGCATGGCGTCTGCTTAGCCCGGAGGGGTATGCAACCTTGATATGAGGCAAGGCTGCTGACTGCCCATAGAAGAAGAGAAAGGGACCATCTACGATCCGACCCAATGAGTGCTGGACCGAGCACCTTTGGCTTATGCCGGCTGCCGCAAGCACGATGCAAGCGGCGCCTCCATCGGGACGAACGAAAGACTTGCCGGCGCGGCACCCAGCCTCCCAGCGTACACACCAAACCCCGCGCGTTCGGGAAGACCCTAAATCGCGCCCACGCCCTTCTTGCCACTTGGTTAGAGCGACATTCCGATCAGCACCCCTATGACACACCAACAAACGGACAACACACCGTAGACGACGATCATCTCTGGTCTGCCGTCATCGTCGCGGTGCCCCTGCCGCGCCATGATGCTACCCCCTCTGTGATCCCCCGGGGTCCGGCACCTATACGACTTATCCGAATCACTCGTCAATCATTTCCTTTAACACCAATAGTTTGGCGTCACTTCTTGACCCGACGATAGATGCGCAACCCGCGCCGATATCTAATGCTTGCCGCGACGCCAGCATCGCCCGCTGATGGAACGGATCCTTTCTGCCTCTTCGCACAGGCATTGGACGAACCCGTGCGCTCGGCAGAGCGACGAGGCGCGTCGGCTGGGTCCGCTTTCGGTCACGACCCGCCGACCCTGGCACTCTTCAGGACCGTGTCGTGCCAGACCGTGAAGGACAAGATAGCCAACAATCGCCAGATGTGATCAATACGTCCGGATTGATGCTCATCGACGAGGCGAGAGACGGCTCCAGGTTCGAACACGCCCTGGCGATTCAGTCGCTCGCCTGCGAGCTGATCCTGCAGGAATCCGCGGAGTGGGCCGCGAAACCAATGGCCGAGCGGAATCCTGTGATAGAATTTGCGAGCGTACGCCTTATCCTGCGGTAGCACGGTCGCGGCATATCGCCTGAGGTCTTCCTTGTCGGCGTTGATCCGCGGCAGCCGCATGACAAAATCCTGCAGATCATTGTCATTATAGGGATGCCGGAGGGCGAGATTGTGAGTCCGAGCCCAGGCCTGGTTCCAGAAGAGATTGCATTCGGCGATGAAAAGCCTCTGCCGTAGGAATATCAGGCGGTCGCGGTCGCTCTCTTCCACGACGATGTCGCGCCTCATCGAGTCCAGCAGCGCGTCCGCAGCGCGCCGAGAGCTGTCAACCAGACCAGGGTCGCGGTAGACGCGCCGACGGTGGACGTCTGACAGTCCCCCCGATACCGCCGTAACCGGAAGGCAACCATCGGCGCAGCGCAAAAACAGCTGAGCGCGCGCGGCAAGCTTAGAGTGGAACAGGCGGATCGCGGGCACTGTCGCAGCGGTGAGCCCGCGTACCGGCGCCGGCAGCCGGCGAAAGCTCATGATCTTGTCCTCGAGCGGCCGGATAGTGCCGCTGTCGGCGCCGACGCCGGAGAACACCGCGCCGACGCCCGATTCCGCCACCCGACCCAACTTGAAGGTGTGCATGCCCCACAGGAAGGGCTCGCCATATCCCTGTGCCATCCGCTCGATGTTGTCGCTGACGTCGCTCGGACCATAGTCGATGGCATGATGAGGCGCCTGGAAATGTACGGCTGTCTCGTGCGCCGCGTCGAACTCGTTCAGTTCGCCTTCGTAGGCGCCGTAGCGAAAGGTGAAAGCTTCGACCTCTGTCTGGAGACGCGATGCCAGGCAGCCGACCAGCAATGCGGAGTCGACACCGCCCGAAAGCAGCACGCCGGTCCGGCCGCCGGGCACAGCCTGGCGCCGCACCGCCTGCTCGATGAGCGCCCCTAACCGTTCCGCCGTCTCCGCGCGGGAGAGAGTGAGTTTCGGCCGTCCCGTCATGGTCCAGTACCGCTTCACCTCGCCGGGAGAATTCTCACCGCGGTACAAATAGTGCGCTGGCGGGACCTTGCGGATCTCTTCCACGAACGTCCACGGCGCCGGCACGTAGCCTGCCGACAGGAAAAAATCGAGCGCCCGGAGATCGAGCGTGCCGGGAACGCCCGTCCGCAGCAGCGAGGGCAGATCCGAGGCCCAGTAGAGGCCTTCCGGCCGCTCGGCGTAGAACGCCGGCGCCTGACCGTAGCGGTCGCGGAACAGCAGCAACGATCGGCGCCCGGCATCGAAGATGGCCAGGGCCGCACTGCCGTTCATGGCACCGATCCCCTCGGCTCCTTGGGCGGCATAGAGCGCCAGCAGCGCCGCCGCGTCGCGGCCGGCCGCAGGTCCGATGGCGCCATTGGTTCCGAAGACCTCGCCATCGAGCAACGCGAAGGAGCCATCCGGCCGCTCGGCCCATTGCAGCGGCGGGTTGCAGGCAATGGCTTCGGCGACGACCAGCAGCGGCGCATCGGCAGGCCATCGGCGCACCCGCACCGCTGCGCCGGCCCCATTGTGCGTCATGCCCCTCCACTGATCGGTAAAACGATCGATCGCCGTCCGGTCCCGGCTGAACAGTCCCACGGCGCGCATCGACGCTCCTTAGTTTCTTGCTGCTTGGACTGGATGGTGAACTGGGGCTAGCGGGCCCACGCCGAATCAACACGGCACACGGCTAGGGACCCGCGGCGACAGAATCGAATCATTCCTTCATTCCTAGGGCGGAGCATCGAGATTTGAAAAGAGATAAATTTGGTAAACGTCTCTCTGAAGGCAAAAGCCGAATCGTCCGCTCCATTCTACGGTCGAAACCGAGATGCATGCTCCCACAAGAGCGGGCATCGCACTTCCTTATCCGCAGAGACAAAGCGGTAACTAGCGCAGATGACCGTAGATTACGAAAAGCAACATAGCCCCTGAAGCTTTAGAGATAGGTGACGTTGGAAAGTTCTTCAGTCAGCGCCGGAGCAATATCCCGATATCTAATAGCTTGACCGATCATATAGTTTATTGTAATTATATATATAGGACGTAGGCAGTACTTAAGAACAATACTGAAACTAGCCGCCACGACGGCCTTCTCGAGGACAATCGCTTGATCAGAAAAGTGTGGTGCGTTTGGGGCCGCGTCCCAATGGTGGACGAGGTTCGACCATGAAACCTCTTCATCGCCTACCGATGCAGTACGACCCGCAGCGCCTGCTCGCGGATCTGGCAAGAGCCGAGCAGGCCGGTCCGTATCACGAGCACTACAATGCATATGCAGGTGAAGCAGAAGGCGGCTGGAGTTCTATCCCCTTGTTCTCCCGAGGCGGAAAGATTGATCCTGCTGCCTCTCTCGACTATGGCCGCTATGTGCGTCAGGCGGGAAGGCCGCCGCCTTTCCACAAGACCGAGATCCTGAAGCAGTGCCCATACTTCGAGAAAATCTTGGATAGTTTTCAGTGCAGCAAGCGACGCGTCCGCCTGCTACGGCTGGCGCCGGGCGCGAGAATCTATAGACACAGGGACCCGGGAGAGAGTTGGGCGGGAGGGCGGCCCCGTCTCCACATCCCGATCGTCACCCATGACGAAGTGTATTTCTTTCACGAGGGGCAACGGGTCATCATGCGGCCCGGCGAACTGTGGTATTGCGATTTCAGCCGGTACCACTGGGTGGAGAACCGAAGCCCCATCGCCCGCGTCCATCTGATGTGCGAACTCGTGGTCAACGATTGGCTGCGGCAACAGTTCCCGGCGGAATCGCTGGTTGAGCGCGCCGGCAACTGGACCTATCGCACAAGGGTAGAGACCGGCTGGAAACTGGCCAAATACGGACGCGCCATCGGGCAGAGGCTGAACGACTTGCGGACAACATCGCCATCCGCGCCTCGCGAATCCTAAGCCTCCCGCCGTACGTGATAACGCGCGTCATCGACGTGCGTACGCTACCCCTTCTTCCGCAACGGGGCGAACAAGAATAGACGGGCAGGAGGAAGAACCGTGGAGAGCGCCGGCAAGCCGGTCGCGGGAGTCGCCACCCTTAGACGTCTTGGGACGAAGGTCCTCAACGCTTGGCGTGAGGGGCGCGTCCTCAAGGCTATCGGCTGGCGGCTCCTCAAGCTGGCCCCCCTGTACCGGGCACTGCTGCTCCGCCGCGTCACCTTCATCGGGATCACCGGCAGCTGTGGCAAGACGACCGCCAAAGAACTCACCGCCGCTGTGCTGGCCACGCACTACAAAGGGCGGAGGAACCCGGAGAACCTCAATATCCCGCCCCATGTCGAGAGGACAATCATGGGGGTCAAACCATGGGACGATTATTGTCTCCTGGAGCTGGCTCCCGTCAAAAACGATGGCGAGCGGGTGTTCGATCGCATACTCCCCCTGGTTCGCCCGCAGATCGGAGTCGTGACGGTTATTGGAACCGACCACCTCAGCATCTATCGCTCCGCAGAGGCTGTCGCCACTGAGAAAGGTCGACTGATCGAGGCATTACCGCGTCGTGGGTCGGCCGTTCTGAATGCCGACGATCCGTTCGTGCGCGGCATGCAGTCGCGCTGCGCGGGGCATGTCATCACCTACGGTCAGGCTGCAGATGCGGTTCTGCGGGCGGAGAACGTGAGCGCCCGCTGGCCGGAACGCTTGTCCTTCACGCTCCGGCATGAGGGGCAATCATTCCCGGTCCGCACGCAGCTTTGCGGCACGCACTTTCTACCCAGCGTTCTTGCTGCGCTGGCGGTAGGACACGCCATGGGAATACCGCTCGCCACGGCAGTCGAGGCCGTTGGAACGGTTCCGCCATTCAGCCGGCGGATGAGCCCGATCGACCATCCCGACGGATTCACGATCATTCGCGATGACGCCAAGGTGTCCTACTGGTCGATTCCTGCTGCGCTGCAAGTCATGAGAGAGGCTCGGGCGACGCGCCGAATCGTCGTACTCGGCACCCTTTCGGACTACGCCGGCAGCTCTGCCCTCGCCTACGTTACGGTCGCGCGCCAAGCGTTGGAGGCGGCGGACCGCGTGATCTTCGTGGGTAACGCCTCGGCAAAGTGCCTCAAGGCGAAGCGGCATCCGGAAGACGATGCCTTACAGGCGTTCTATTCCCCGGAGGCGGCCGCCCAACATCTTCGCGGGTGGTTACGGCCGGGAGACCTCCTGCTGCTTAAAGGTTCGAAGAAGGATCGCCTGGACGCAATTGCCGAGGCGCTGCTCCAGCCGACCGATCCAGGCGGCGCCGTGCAAATGGCAACCAAGGCGGCTGCCTCGATCCAGGCCGTGGTTGGCCTCGGCAACCCGGGCGGAGAATATGAAGAGACGCCCCACAACGTCGGGCGTCGCGTGATCGACCTTCTCGCCAGGACTCTTCACGCAGAGTGGACGGAAGAGCAGGATGCGGCGGTCGCACGCGTCGAACGCGACGGCCGCACCTTGTATCTCATCAAGCCGGCAGCACGGATGAACGTGACCGGCCCAACACTGCAAATGGTCGGCCAACGGCTGGGCTTTGGACCGGCGCAGTGCATTCTCGTACATGACGATCTGGATTTGCCGATTCGGTCCGTGCGGGTGCGCATGCGATCCGGCGATGGCGGACATCGCGGCGTGCGATCGGTTCTCCAGACGTTTCACACCGATGAGATACGCCGCGTACGAATCGGCGTCGGGCGGCCGGCGCCGGGCCAACCAGTGGATGAATACGTCCTGGCGCCGTTCGCTCCAGCGACTCTCGGTATCATTGATGAGGCTTCTACCGAAGCGGCCGACCGCATCTTCGAGTTGCTGGGAATGCCGTGCAGAATCCGCGGCCGGGCAGCCCGGTTGGGCATGTTTCAGATCATAGCGCCGGCTGCCGCGGAGAACCCAGTTACGTAACGATGGGCAAGCACCATACCTTAGATCCTGATAGAGCGCCGATAGGCCTCATCGAGGCTCGGGTGTTCGTGCTGGAGACATTCTTAATGACCTGCACTAACCATTCTTCCGCGTACTTTGGTCTGCGGTTTCTGCTATAGTTGTCGGCAGAGTTTCCGTATCGAAACTCTGCAACCACCCAGAAATTCGATTCCAGAATGGGTGGACAAGACAGAAGGGCGGGAGGAAGAGGCATGGAGGGCGCCGGCAAGCCGGCCGCGGGAGTCGTCGCCCTCGGGCGTCTTGGGACGAAGGTCCTGAAGGCGTGGCGGGAAGGCCGAATCCTGAAAGCCATCGGCTGGCGTTTGCTGAGGCTCGTCCCCTTCTATCGGGTTTTGTTGCTGCGCCGCGTCACGTTCATCGGGATCACCGGGAGCTGCGGCAAGACGACGGCCAAGGAGCTGGCCGCCGCGGTACTGGCCACGCGATTCAAGGGCCGGGCGAACCCCGCCAGCTACAATGCTCCGCCCCACCTCGACCGGACCATCCTGCGCGTCAGGCCATGGGACGCCTTCTGTCTGCTGGAACTATCGCCCACCAAGATGGGCAAGCTGGTGTTCGATCACGTGCTGCGCATGGTGCGGCCGCAGATCGGCGTGATGACAGTGATCGGGACCGACCATATAAGAACGTACCGCTCCATCGAGGCGATCGCCGCCGAGAAGAGCAAGCTGATTGCAGCCTTGCCGGTGCACGGCACCGCAATCCTAAACTTCGATGATCCTCATGTCCGCAGCATGCGATCGCTCTGCGCCGGACGGGTCATCAGCTATGGGCAGACGCCGGAGGCCATGCTGCGCGCCGAAGACATACGCGCCAGTTGGCCGGATGGCCTGTCCTTCACGATTCGCTACGAAGAGCAATCACATCTCGTTCGCACGCAGCTCTACGGTTCACATCTTGTGCCCTGTGTGCTTGCGGCCCTGGCGGTGGGCGTCGCCATGGGCGTGCCGCTCCATGCCGCCGTGGATGCCGTCGGCACGGTTCCGCCGTTCGGCCGACGGATGCGCCCGGTCGATCACCCCGACGGATTCACTGTCATCCGCGACGATTACAAGGCACCGCTCTGGTCGATCCCCGCTGCCCTGCAGTTCGTCAAGGAGGCACGGGCGCAACGCAAGGTCGTCGTGATCGGGACGATCTCCGATACGACGGGCACCTCCGAGGCCGCCTATGTCTCGACCGCACGTCAGGCGCTGCAAATCGCCGACTGCGTTCTCTTCGTCGGCAGAAATTCGTCGAAATGCCTGAAGGCGAAGCGCAATCCCCGGGACGAGGCGGTGCAGGCCTTCTATTCGGTCGAGGCCGCGGCCCGGCATCTACGCGGCTGGCTGCGCCGCGGCGATCTCGTGCTGCTCAAGGGATCGGAAGTCGACAATCTCGATGCGATCGTCGCGGCATCGCTGCTCCCGCAGGACTCGGTGACCGCCGAGAGCGTGGACGTCGCGGGACTGGACTCCGCCGATCGCCCCCTCGTCGTCGTCGGACTCGGCAACCCCGGCGATGCATACGAGGAGACCCCGCACAATGCCGGCTATCGCGCGCTCGACATGCTCGCCCGCTCCCTCGGCGCGGAATGGACGCAAGAAGAAGATGCGACCATCGCACGCATCGGGAACGGAGGCCGCACCGTCTATCTCCTCAAGCCGCTGACAGCAATGAATGTCACCGGACCTGCCTTGCTGCGGATCGGCCGACGGGTCGGCTTCGGTCCGGCCGACTGCATCCTGGTCCATGACGATGCCGATTTACCGCTCGGGTCCGTCCGTGTGCGTATGCGGGCCGGAGATGCCGGCCACCGCGGCGTCCGTTCGGTGCTCGATGCCTTCCAGACGGACGAAGTCCGCCGCGTGCGCATCGGCGTCGGCCGGCCCGGACGGGGACGGCAGGTCAAGGAGGATGTTCTGACGGCGTGGTCGCCAGCAGAGCGCGCTACGGTCGAACGTGCCGGCACCGAAGCGGCACGTCAGGTGGTAAAGCTGCTGGGCCTGCCCGACGAAAGCGCTCGGGCAACCGCGATGGATATCGTATGACCGCTCAAGACGTCCAGCCGGCCTTGAGCGCAGGCGCGACTCGACCAGCGCAGCATGGCCCCCAGCTGCTGGTGGCGAACCCAGCAGCGACGATCGTCGCTGCTGGCACGCGCCTCGCCGTCGGACATGGCCTCGATCAAGATGGCCAGACGAGGTTACGTGCGGCAATCGGTCATGTGGAACCGTCAAACGCGTTGCGCCAACTCGTCGCCGGGCAGCAAGAGGCCACGATCGTCTTCGCCGATGCCGCCCTGCCCGGCGGCGCAACAATCGAAGCTTGGCGCGGTGCAACATCCAACTTCGAGGCCTATATCGCCGACAATGGGCAGCCCGATCAGCCACCCGTTATCAGCGATCAGTTTCGCGACGCTCTCGCTCTCGTCCCGACGGCAAGGCGTATGCTTGATCCGAAGGCAGCCGCCGACCATCTGCTCTTTGCCGCCGTTCCAGGAACGCGTACCTACGTCACCGCCATCGGGCGACTCGGATACGGCGAAGCCTATCGATGGCAGAACGGCAAAGCCGAACGTCGCCTCTTCGATCCGCTGGTGGCCCAGCCGCGGAGCGACGAGCCTCCTCTCGAAGCTATCGACGCCGCCCTGGCGCAAGCGACCGATCGCCTCGCCACGGCAGAGCAGTGCGCCAATCAACTGTCCGGCGGCATCGATTCGTCGCTGCTGCAGACCTACCTGCCGGCTACCGCACCCACGGTCAGTGGCACAATCGATAGTCCCGAGTTTGCCCGCGAACGCGACTACGCGGAGCAGGCAAGCCGGCTGTTCGACTCGCAGCACCGGGTCTACGCGGTGCGGGAAGGCGACTACCTGTCGCTGCTCGTCGACGTCATCCGGCTCGGCGGCATGCCGGTCCGCATGCCGCACTCCGTCATCCATCAACTCTGCTACGAGTTGCCGGTAAAAGGCTTCATCAACGCTCAATTCGCCGACGCGCTCTTCGGTCTGAAGACAATCAGCTTCCATGCCCGCGTCTTCGGTCAACGGCGCTGGCTGAATCTCGCGCGGGCATGGCACCTGGGCCGATTCCTGCCACGAACAAAGGCCGCCGGCCTGTTTCGTCGGATCGAGCTGGCACGGCAGATCGACGCCCCGGTCGACAGCTGGGAAGGTCTGGGGGCACGCTATGCAATCTATACGAACTTGCTGCTGGCCGAGCGGATCCTCGGGGCAGCGATGGTGCGGCAGCGCATCGAAGCACGCGCCGCCTATGTGGCGCCGCGTTTCCGCTCCGAGGAGCACGATGCCGATCCGTTCTTCGCGCACATCGAGTTCGGCCACATCCTGGATTTCTACTGCGATGATTGCGCCAGCCGGTGGCGTCAATTGGCCCACGCTCACGGAAAGAGCTTGCTGACGCCGTTCGTCAGCCGGTCAGTCGTCATGGCCGCCCTCGGCGTCCCCCGCCGTCGCCGCTATATCGCCAACGGCCGGGTCAAATTTCTGCTGAAAGATCTGCTCAAGCGAAGACTACCCGCCTTCGAGGTCGACGCTCCGAAAGCGGGAGGTGATCTGCCCTTCCGACGTTATCTGTCAAGCGGGCCGCTCATGGGAGCGTTCGAGCGCTACGCGATGCCGGACCTGGTCGACCGACAGATTGCCGCCGCGACGCGCGCCGAACCCGACTGGCTCACCTGGAATCTACTGAACCTGGCGATCTGGCGAGACGAGGTGCTGGCCGATCCCACCCTCGCTCCCCTCCCCGGCACGCGTATTCTGGCACCGTCATCCTCCAACCGCTCTTGAACGGTTCATGTCCATACTGGATCCCAAAGAGGGACGCTCGGGCATCGGCTTTGCCGCCACACCCCACGATTTTCAGCTGCTCGTCTCCAATCCGGAGGCGACGGTCGTGCCGGACGGCACCCGGCTGGCCGTCGGGCAGGGCCTGGATCGCGAGGGCGGGGCACTTCTCCGCGATGCGATGCTGCGCCCCGATCCAACGGCTGCGATGGACGCGCTTGTCCTGGGCCAGGAGGAGGCGACGATCGTCTTCGCCGATTGCATGGCGTCCGGCGGCCCGATCATCGCGGCCTGGCGGGGCGCGACATCCAACTTCGACGTCTATATCGTCGACAACGGCCCGGGCCAGCCGCCAACGATCACGGATCATTTCCGCGACGCTCTTGCCCTGGTCCCAGCAGAACGGCGCGGGCTCGACCCTCACGCAGTTGCCGATCATCTGCTGTTCGGGACGGTGCCGGGAACACGGACCTATGTCCAGACGATCGGCAGACTCGGTCATGGCGAGCATCTTCGGTGGCAGAGCGGGCGGATGGAGCGCCGCCACTTCGACCCGTTGATCGCCCGGCCGCGAAGGGATCGGCCGTCGCTCGATGACATCGATGCGGCGCTCGCACGGGCGATCGGCCGGCTGTCCGTGGCGGACGACTGCGCCAACCAACTGTCGGGCGGCATCGATTCTTCGCTCCTGCACACCTATTTGCCGCCCGGCACGCCGACGGTGAGTGGCGCCGTCGACAGCCCCGAATTTGCCCGCGAGCGCGGCTATGCCGAACAGGCCAGCCGGTTGCTGGGAACCAGGCATCAGACATTCTGGGCCTCGGAAGGCGAATACCTGAAGCTTCTCATAGATATGATCCGCCGATCCGGCCAGCCGACCCGCATGCCGCAATCGGTCGCGTTCCAGCTGACTTTTCAGTCGGCGCCGACCCGCTTCATCAATGGCGAGTTCGCCGATGCGCTCTTCGGCCTGAAGCCCTCTCTTCCCTATATCCTCGCCTTCGACCAACGCCATCTGCTCAACCTCGCGAAGACGCTGGGACTCGCCCGGTTGCTGCCGTCGGGTCACACCAAGGGCCTACGCCGCCGTATCGAGCGACTGGAACGGGTCGAGGTCCCAGTCGGGGATTGGCTGGGCTTGGGTGCGCGCTACACGATGTTCACAAACTCGGCATTGGCCGAGCGGATCCTAGGGACGACCACTGTCCGACAGCGCCGCGAGGCGCGACTTGCTTATGTGGCGGAGCGGTTCCGCTCCGAAGAGCGGGACTCGAACCCGCTCTTCGCCCATCTCGAGTTCGGACACATGATGACGTTCCTCTGCGGCGACGGCGCGAGCCGCTGGCGGCAGATGGCGCATGCCCACGGCAAGAGCCTGTTGCTGCCGTTCCTCAGCCGGTCGGTGGTGGCGGAGGCCCTGGCCGTGCCGCGCGGTTGCCGCTACATCGCCGACGGCCGGATAAAATATCTGTTGAAGGACCTGCTCAAGCGGCGGCTGCCCGCCTTCGACGTCGACGCCCCGAAGGCGGGCGGCGACCTGCCCCTCGCGCGCTACTTGTCCAGCGGTCCACTGAAGGACGCCTTCGAACGCTACGCGATGCCGGACTTTGTCGACCGCGACATCGCCGCCGCGACCCGCGCCGCGCCGGACTGGCTCACCTGGAACCTGCTGACCCTGGCGATATGGCGCGACGAGGTGCTGGCCGACGCCGCCCTCGCCCCGCTTCCGGGCACGCGCGTGCTCGCACTGCCGACCGGTATGGGTGGACGTTAACGAATTTCCTGTCTAATCAGGGGCCGCCGCCGATTGGCGAATGAGTGGGTCCGCCGCACGCAAGGAGGTTCAGTTGCAGAAACGGATTCTGGTCACGGGGGGTGCCGGTTTTCTCGGCTCCCACCTCTGCGAGCGGCTGCTGAAGGAAGGACACGACGTCCTCTGCGTCGACAACTACTTCACCGGCCGCCGGGACAACATCGCGCAACTCATGGATCACCGGCATTTCGAGGTCATGCGCCACGATGTCACCTTCCCGCTCTTCGTGGAGGTCGACCAGATCTACAACCTCGCCTGTCCCGCCTCGCCGATCCACTACCAGTTCGATCCCGTGCAGACGACCAAGACCAGCGTCCACGGCGCGATCAACATGCTCGGCCTCGCCAAGCGCGTGAAGGCGCGGATCCTGCAGGCCTCGACCAGCGAAGTCTACGGCAACCCGACGGTGCACCCGCAGCCCGAGTCCTACTGGGGCAGCGTCAACCCTGTGGGGCCGCGCTCCTGCTACGATGAGGGCAAGCGCTGCGCCGAGACGCTGTTCTTCGACTACTACCGCCAGCACCGACTGGCGATCCGCGTCGCCCGCATCTTCAACACATACGGCCCGCGCATGCTGCCGAACGACGGGCGCGTCGTCTCCAACTTCATCGTCCAGGCGCTGCGGGGCGAGCCGATCACCGTCTATGGCGACGGCAGCCAGACCCGCTCGTTCTGCTACGTCGACGACCTGATCGACGGGCTGATGCGCCTGATGGCGGCACCCGACGAGGTAACCGGGCCCGTCAACATCGGCAATCCCGGCGAGTTCACGATTCTGCAACTGGCGGAGAAGGTCGTGGCCAAGACCGGCTCCGGCTCGAAGATCGTGTTCAAGCCGCTGCCGCAGGACGATCCGACGCAGCGCCGACCCGACATCACCCTCGCCCAGAAGGCACTCGGCTGGCGCCCCGCCGTCCAGCTCGACGAAGGCCTCGACCGGACGATCGCCTACTTCAAGACGCAGCTCGGCAGGAACCTCTGAAAACGGCGACTGGCGGCGCGTCAGTACTGGACGCGGGCGCCGATGGTGATGAGGTTGCGCGTGAATTCCTCGTCCGCACCATCGGAGAGGCGGGTCTCGAAGCCATAGTTGGCGAAGAACGAGAAATTGCGATCGAGAAGGAACTCGCCGCCCACTCCGGCCGTGAACCTGTGATCGATCCGGTCGATGCCCTCGTAGTCGTCGTTGCGATACCCTGCCTGACCGTAGAGCAGCAGATTTCGCAGCAGTTCGTGCTCCACTCGCAGGCCAGCCGCCGCCGCCGCCCTGCTGGACGCGCCTGTCTCGGTCGTCGGATCTTCGGTGCGCTGCACTCGCAGAATCAGTGACGTCAGCTCGGTCGGATTCCAGATCAGCGAGCCGAACACCTGCGGCGTGGTGAGCGGGTCGAATGTCGGGTCGTCAAACTCGGTGTGCTGAACGCCGACCGCGAGTTCACCCAGCAGCAGATCGGTGATCAGAATCCGCGCCCCGACCAGCGCGGAGTATTGCTGCTGATCTCGATCCACGCCGGTATCGTCGACCGAGGCGTCGTAGTCCCGAAGTCCAGCTGCACCCTCAATGAACGGCGTAATCCGGGGCGAAAGCGCATATTCGAGTCGGGTGCCGACATCAAACTGATTGCGATCACGGTCGTTGTCTCCGAAGTCCAGGTAGTCGTAGCGCTGTCCCTGGGCATCCACACGCAGGTTCATGCGCGAGAACTGGTGAATGTAGCCGACGCGCGCGATATAGCGGTCGTTCTCCGTTATATCGCCGGTGTTGTCCGCGTCGTCCTGACCTACGCTGGTCTCCCGGCGATACGATGCGGAGCCGTAGAGCTGATCGTCTCGCGTGATGTCGAGGCGACCGAAAGCCGTGCCCGCGCCCTGTATATTGTCCGCGTCGTCCTCGTTGATATATTTCGTGCCGGTGACCGAGCCTTCGATTCCCAGCATATGCACGTTCCAGTCGCTCTGCAGGCGGAACGCCGGGGTCGCCTCAAGGACGATATCGTCGTCGGCGTTATTCTCCTCGAAGAAAACGTTGTCGTCGTAGCTGGTGCCGACCGTCAGCTCCGGGTTGAGAATCCAGCTGCCCAGACGGATGCCGTTGGGATCATAGTCGGGACGCGGGCGCTGAAAGACGCTCGGCAGCCGCGGCACGAAAATCCAGTCGCCCTGACCGATCCCGCGGGCGCCGTAGGACGGCCGCTGATACTGGGCGTTCTGGGCTTCGGCCGGAGCCACCGCCCAGGCGATACAGGTTGCGGTCACCGCTCCGAGGAGCGCGCGCGGCACATACTTCACCATTGATGTCTCCCCTAACGTGGCGTGGCGGCCAACGCCGCCAAGGCTATCTGCTGATTCGAGCCATCAATATCGATCCATCACAGAATCCGCTCGTGGACGTAGATCACGTCGCCGGGCTTGACCAGGGTGTTGCGCTGCGCCCGTCCCTCGATGACCTTGTTTCCGACCTTGCGGGTCACGGTAAAGCCATCGGTGTTGGCGCGATGGGTGAAGCCCCCTGCCATCGCCACCGCCGTCAACACGGTCATGTTCTCGATGTAGGCGAACTGGCCGGGCGCAGCCACCTCGCCGAGAATGAAGAACGGTCGATAGGTCAGAATCTGCACATTGATGCTGGGGCTGACGAGCAGCCCCTCGGAAACCAAGCGGTCGCCAATCGCGCCTTCCAGCTCCTGGGCCGTCAGCCCGCGCGCCTGGACCTGCGCCAGCAGAGGCATGGAGATGTTGCCGCTGCCGTCCACGGTGTACTCGCCGGTCATCGCATCCTGGCCGAACACGGTGATTCGCAACTGGTCGCCGTTGTCGAGGCGATAAGGCTCGGCATCCGGCACGGTGACGGTTTCCGCGACGTTCGGTCCGCCACAGGCGGACATCATCGCGAGCGCCACCACCGCCATCAGGACTCTGACATACGCACGCATGTTCTTTGCTTCCCCTGCTACGACGCGACTCTCGAACTCAAACTAGCATCGGCACGGCAAGCCGTCACTTCGCAAGCCTAATGTCCGGGGATCGGAGACTGACGCAACGCCCCTGTTCCGGCGAGCACGGCCGACCCCCTTCCTCTTAGTGTCCATTTCTTAACGATAAACCAACGCCGGGATAACTCAAGCGATACGCCGGAGGCAAATCCGGGCGATGGACCCCATGCCCAGCGGGATCGACCGGGGGTCTCGCGTCCAGCGGCCCGCCGATGAGCAGCAGACGAGGCCGCCTCGACTCGGCTTTTTCCGATTCCGGGCGATGGACCCCATGCCCAGCGGGATCGACCGGGTGTCTCGCGTCCAGCGGCCCACCGATGGGCAGCCAGACGAGGCCGCCTCGACTCGGCTTTTTCCGATTCCGGGCGATGGACCCCATGCCCAGCGGAACGGGTCGGCTGGGGGACACGCCGCGTGTCGGGCGATTGGCATGATCGGGGAGGGTGCGACGTCAATTTGATCCGCCGTCTCGGCGCCGAAGCTTAATGTATAGAACACAATAGGAACAAACAGCTTCATCGTCAAGCATCATCCAGTTTGCCGGTCGCCTGCGGCGAGTGGAAGCCGCCGGCAATAATTCTCTAACCATATGATTCTTTTGGTTAATCTGTCGATTGGATTTGAAATCAATTCGGCTCAAGCGTAGACTTGCTGCAGGGTTGCGCGAGCACCGAATCAAAACAACGAGGCGGACGATCGAACCGACGGTCCCCGTCCGCTCAAGGAGCACCGAAATGCGTGGGTGGACGAAAAGCCGCGACGGCTTGGGGAAACTGTTGCCGCTCGGCCTGGGCGCCGCGGCGTTCCTGGCATTCAGCGCCGGCGCCTCGGCCGAGATGTCCGAGATCGATGCGTTCCAGCGGGCCATAAGCTCGCAAAGCAAGAAGGATGCGCTGGCCTTCATCGACGACTTCGGCACCAGCCATCTGGTTCCCGACCTGATCGAGCTGCTGCGGCCGGAGGTGGCGGCGGACGTCTGCGCCAGCCTGCCGCGGACCACGGCGCGGGCCCGGGCGGCGTGCGAGAAGGCGGCAAAGGCGGCCGGCGCGGCGCCGACCGCGGCGGCCTCGACGCAGGCGCCGGAGAAGGCCGCCGCGCCCGTGGCTAGGCCGGCCGTCGCCGCACCGGCCAAGGACGGCATGACCACCCCGTCGCCGACCGCCAAGTCCGCCGCCGCCACATGGGCGGCGACCGCGGCGGCTTCGACTCCCAGCGAATCCATTCCGGCCAAGGTCACGGCCGGAGCGTCGGCCGCGGCGCCGGCCAAATCCACGACCAGCACACCCGCCAAGTCTCTCACGGCGGCGCCAGCCAAGGACGCGGCGGCCCTCGCGCCGACCGCCAAGGCTTCCACCACAAAGCCGGCAGCGGCGGCGACGGCCCCAAGCAGAACCATTGCGCCGGCCGCTCCAGCCAAGACGCCGACCGCAGCGCCAGCCGCCGCGACCTCGACGGCGGCGAGCAAGGCTGCACCGGTCGCCGCGCCGCCCAAGACGGCTGCGTCGGCCCCGGCAACGGCGACCGTATCCAGCGAAGCGGCGGCACGGAGCCGGGAGCCGCAGCCTGCCGCGCAGGCCGCCGAGCCTCGATCCCGGCGCGATGCCTGCGAGACCTGCCCGGTCCCCCCCGCCTTCGTGATCGTCCCCGGACCCAAGTTCGAGCGCACGAAGGATACGGCGCTGACGTCGTTGGCCTTCCTGCCGTCGACCGCTGGTCCGGTCCGCCCGCCGGAAGGCGGATTGAACGTCGCGTCGCGGGTGATCACCGATGCGGGACGCCGCGACCGGTAGCGCCGCCCAGAGCTGTGGTTAAAAAATGACCGAGCGCCCGTTTATGGTTAATTCGGTCGCGCAAAATTGAATTAAACTTTCGGCAAGCGTAAACTCTCCCACGGCGTCGCGCGTTTAGAATCGAGCGCGGACGACGCGCGAAAAATCGCTATCCCTGGGACGGGAGCGCTGTAATGGGCGAGTGGAGAACGAGCCAGAAAGGCTCGAGGCTTCTGCTGAGCGTCGGCGCCGCGGCACTGTTTGCCTTCAGCACGCGCGCGGCCGCCGAGATGTCGGAGATCGATGCCTTCCAGCTCGCGGTGAACTCGCAGAGCAAGCAGGATGCGCTGGCGTTCCTCGACGCGTTCGGCTCCAGCCACCTGGTCCCCGACCTGATCGAGCTGCTGCGGCCGGACGTGGCCGCGGAGGTCTGCGCCGGCCTGCCGAGCGGAGCCGCGGGTGCGGACGCTCCCTGCGCGAAGCTGACGGCGGCCATCGCCGCGACGCCGGCGGCCGGAACCGCGGCCGCGCCGGCGCAAGCCGCCGTCGCGCCGGAGGCCACAGTCATCGGCGCCGCGCCGGCGTCGGATGCGGAGGCCGGCAGCGATCCGGTCGACGGACCGGTGTTGATTCCGCCGGTCTTCCCGGAGCCGGCCACCGGGCCGGCGGCGGCGCCCGCCAAGCCCTCCGCGGCGATCGTCGTCCGCGCCGGCGGCAGGAACAGCGACGGCGGCAACGCCAGGGCCTCGGGCAGAGCCGCCGGCGGCTCCGGAACGGGCGAAGGCACCGGCGGCGGTTCGGGTGGAACACCCGGCGGCGGCTCCGGTGGGACGGCGGGGGGCGGCTCCGGCGGGACGCCGGGTGGCGGCTCCGGCGGGACGCCGGGTGGCGGCTCCGGTGGAACGCCGGGTGGCGGCTCCGGTGGAACGCCGGGCGGAGGATCCGGCGGAACGCCCGGCGGCGACAACGACGGCGATGGGAGCGGCAATGGGGACGGGAACGGCAATGGGAATGACAACGACGGCGATGGCAACGGAAATGGCAGCGGCAACGGGAGCGGCGGTGGCGGCCTGCTCGGTGGCGGTGGTTTAGGCGGCCTGCTCGGCGGCGGCGGGTTCGGTGGCGGCTTCGGAGGCGGCGGCTTCGGAGGCGGCGGCTTCGGAGGCGGTGGCTTCGGCGGCGGCGGGTTCGGTGGCGGCGGGTTCGGTGGCGGCTTCGGAGGCGGCGGGTTCAGCGGCGACGACTGAGGGCGGAACGGCAACAGGAATCCAGGAACCGAACGCGTCTCGAGGAATTCAGGACTCCGTTCGAACGATTTATGCCGCGACCGCGGCGAGCAAGCGAGCGACCCCGCCGGCCGCGACGGCGAGGGCCGATATCGCGGGCGTTGTTGTGGCGAAAAAGTGACGGCGATTCTTATCGTTAATTCGTCGATCAAATTTGAATTAAATGCGCGCGCGGCGTAGACTGTCGTCGGGTCGCGCGAGAACAACAACATCAATGCGGACGGCAAAAAAACAAGCCGCCATCCGCACAGGAGCGCTGCAATGGGTGAGTGGAAGAAGAGCCCCCGAGGCTTGAGGATTTTGTTGCCGCTCGGCGTGAGCGCCGCGGCCCTGCTTGCCTTCACCAAGGGTCCGGTGGCGCAGATGTCGGAACTCGACTCGTTTCAGCGCGCCATCAACACGCAGCAGCCGCGGGACGCGCTGGCGTTCATCGACGACTATGGTTCCAGCCATCTGGTTCCGGACCTGATCGAACTGCTGCGGCCGGACGTGGCGGCGCAGGTGTGCAGCAGCATGCGCAGCGGTTCATCGCGTGCGCGCAGCGCCTGCGACCAGGTGAAGAAATCCGTTGCCACCACACCGGCGCCGGCCACGACCACGGCGACGACGACACCGACGGCCACAACGAAGAAATCCGTCGTAACGGTCCCGGCTCCAACAACGCCGACGCCGGAGGTCGTGATTCCAATCACGCCGCCGCCGTCCTACGCGGTCGCACCGCAGGGCACCGATCTCCTCCCTCCTCCGAGCGTGGAGAATCCGGATCTCATTCCCCCGGTGTTTCCTGAGCCAGCGGCGGGATCGAGTCTTCAAGCAGACGATACGACGGCTTCCGCCAATGACGCGCTCAGTCCTGGCACGTCGAATGGTGGCGACAGGGGTGGCATCGGTGACAGCGACGGCGGCGGTAGTACTGGTGGCAGCAGTGGCAGCACCGGCGGGAGCGATGGAGGCAGCACCGGCGGGAGCGATGGTGGCAGCACCGGCGGGAGCGACGGTGGCAGCACCGGCGGGAGCGATGGAGGCACCGGCGGGAGCGATGGTGGCAGCACCGGCGGGAGCGATGGAGGCAGCACCGGCGGGAGCGATGGAGGCAGCACCGGCGGGAGCGATGGTGGCAGCACCGGCGGGAGCGACGGTGGCAGCACCGGCGGGAGCGATGGTGGCAGCACCGGCGGGAGCGATGGTGGCAGCACCGGCGGGAGCGACGGTGGCAGCACCGGCGGGAGCGATGGTGGCAGCACCGGCGGGAGCGATGGTGGCAGCACCGGCGGGAGCGATGGTGGCAGCACAGGCGGTGGCAGCACCGGCGGCGGCAGCGACGGTGGCAGCACCGGCGGTGGCGGCAGCACTGGTGGCAGCACCGGCGGCGGCGGCGACGGTGGCAGCACCGGTGGCGGCAGTGATGGCGGTGGAACCGGCGGTGGCGGAACTGGCGGCGGCAGCGACGGCGGCGGAAGTGGCGGCGGCAGTGATGGCGGCGACGGCGGCGGCGGAACCGGCGGTAGTGACGGCGGCGCCGGTTAGGCGATTGTAAGCGATCCGACTATTTGAGCGAGAATTGCTGCCTGGATAGCAAAGCATCCGCCGTATACTCGAATCCCGCGGTATCAACGGCCAGCGTATCTAGGGCGAAATTCCTCGCGTCCTTGTTTCATACTCTGCCGAGCGGCGGCGGTGGCGTGTAATGCAGAAGCGGCACGGCGCGACCAATCACGCGCAACACGCCATGCCGCTCAATGCTCATCGCATAGGCGACGTAGGCCGGGTCCCTGGACAAATGCCACTCTTCCGTTCTGGCGCGAAGGAAGTAGATGACGTTGACGCCGAGCAACAACAGGCAATGGCGGATGGCTTCATCGACACCGACGGTCGAGATGAACGGCATGGAAACCAGCCACCACACTAGGTTTTTCGATATGTATGAAGGGTGCTTCGTCCAACGATATGGACCATTCGTGAGGATGCCACGATGTGTCAGGTTGGAGAAGCGGCAGCCGAATGCCGCTGTCGACCAAGCATAGATTCCAAGCAACACTAGAATCGCACAGCCCCACAACACCTGAACCATCGGAAGTCCAGCGAGCCACACGCCCCAGGGCATTCTGTCTTCGTACGTGAGATAGTGGCCATAGACGAGGCTCCAAAACGGCTGATAGCAGGCGAGCGTCACAGCCCATCCGAAGAGAGTCGGTTCGGCGGAGCGGATGTGACTGTCAATGACGCGTAACGTCAAACAGTAGCCAATCGTGGCGAAGACGAGATCGACAGCAAACGCGAGGTTCCAACCGAGCCGGTAAAACGCGAGGAAATCCGCATTGCCCGCGAGAAACTCAGCACTGAGTACTACGCCGATAGCGTTCGTGAGCTGAACGTACATCAATGGCAGAAAGAAGCCCTTGATGATCCAGCCGAGGGCATACTGCCGGAGCTGCGCCGCATCCACCCGATCGAGCCGGCCGAGCACCGCCATGCCAGCGTGCCAATAGCCGTCGTAAGGATCGGCCATGCGCCGGTCGACGTAGAAGAAATAGAGTAGCGCGGCGAGCGCGAACCAGGGTGCCACCTCGCGCAGCGCCATCCAGAACGGCTGGTAGAACGGCTCACGATAGAGAGGGAACAGCCAATAGCACGCGCCGATGAGGGCGAGCGTGCCGGCAAGACCGACCAGCTTCACGAGGACACGCTGGAGGCTGCGTGCCTCGAGCGCACTGCCCGGCGGCAGCGGCTGCCACAGGAGACCCGTTGAATCGCGGCGGTGAACGCGCAGCACGAAGAGGTCGAGGACGACCATCGGCAGCACTGCTGCGGCCAAGGCCACGAAGCTGCGGTGAATCGAGTCCAGCGTCGTGCCATACATGAACGCAAGCGAGGCGAAAAAGCCCGCGAGCCCGACCAATGGCACCCATCCGCTGACGCAGGACCCCGGGCGCGCGAGGCCCTGCGGCGCAGCAATCTCGCTTCCGCCGACCTCAGTTGATCGACTCATCGACCGATGCGCCTATAGCGCTCCATCCGGCATTCCTATCACGAAGGTCGCGGATGTCATCCCAGGAGATTGCGCCGGCTCTATCTGTGCTAGGATCGCTCCGGGGATGGATAACCAGACAGCACGGAACCGCAGGTGCGACCCGTCATGCGGCGGCCGGGAGGATCTTCGAAGCGCGCACATCGACCGCGCCGCGCGGCTGCGCTTGCGCTCGTCCTCGCCGCGCTCGCCCTGCCGCTCGACGGCTGCTGCACGAACTGCGGCGCGCTGAGCCGCGTGGGGGCGGCGACCTACACCGGGCCGGCCTCGACGCGGCCGGCGTCGACCACGGCGCGCCGGGCGCCGAACGCCAAGCCGCCGGTGCCGACCCGCGGCACGGCG
The DNA here is from genome assembly GCA_050180895.1 of Dongiaceae bacterium. Taxonomy (GTDB): domain Bacteria; phylum Pseudomonadota; class Alphaproteobacteria; order Dongiales; family Dongiaceae; genus JBGPEQ01. Next base: position 65,518 of record JBFXDS010000003.1, on the reverse strand, counting down.
CCGGCCGCGGTGCCGGCCGGGGCGGAGGCGGTGGGCAGCGCCTTCTACGTCAATCCCAAGGGACAGCTATTGACGGCGTGGGCCGAGGTGCAGGGCTGCCGCAAGGTGGCGATCCTTGTCGACTACGAATTCCGCGACGTCGCCGTCGTCGCCGGCAGCCCGCTGAGCGCGCTGGCGGTGCTGGACAGCCGCAGCCCGAGCACGACCTACGGCTTCTTCCGCACCGCGCCGGTGGCCGAGGGCGAGGCGGTCAGCGCCTTCGCCCATCCGATCCTGGACGGGATCTCCATGCCGCTGGAAAGCGCGGCCGGCGTCGTCCGCAGCACCGCCAGCCCCGACGGGGTGTACGGCATCGTGCAGAGCTCGGCCGTCCTCGACTACGCCTCGGTCGGCGGCCCGCTGATCGACGATCACGGAAATGTGATCGGGATCGTGGCGCCCAAGCTCAGCGCCGGCTGGCCCGACGACGTGGCCTATGGGGTCAGCAACTCGCTGATCCTGCAATTCGGCGCCGGCGCCGGCGTGGAAATCTGGGAGCGGGCGGCGGGCGGCGTCGGCGATGCGGGCGCGGCGCCCGACGCCGCGGACTATACGGTGCCGGTCATCTGTTTCCGCTGAGGCGGAGGCACCCGCTGCACGAGCACCTTGCGTCCTTCGACAGGCTCAGGATGAGGGGGAGTTGTGTGTGGCGCGAAGAAAGACCCTCATCCTGAACCTGTCGAAGGACGCACATCGTCGATCCCGACCTCCAACAAGAAGGAACCCCTGGGTTTTTCCTCATGATCACCGATGGATGGTGACCTGGAATTCCCGCGTTAACCACAGATTCTCCGGCCCGGCGGCTCGCCGATCCGCGGCTTTTGTGCTAAACTGCTGACGCTCGTAAAGAACGTCCGAACGATCGACGAGCACCTTCGCGCGGGTCGGGTGGGCCGCGCAAGAAACTCCCGGCAATCCTGACGCAGAGAGCGTGTGAGATGGCGTTTGCACTCCCGAAATTGCGCGATGCGCTCTACGGCGCCCTACGCGGCGATGCCCGCGCGCTGACCGAGCGCGAGCTGTCGCAGACGATCAATTTCGCGCGCATCACCTTGATCGTCGGGCTGGTGTTCCTGCACTACGACTCCTATCCCAACTCGCGCGCCAACCCGTTCCGCGGCCTCGACACCGGGGAGCACCAGGTGGCGACCTTCGTCAACAGCTTCGTCCTCTTCTTCTTCTTCAGCGTCGTGCCGCTGCTGAGCATGGTCTCGGGCTGGCTGTTCTTCTCGTTCACCGCCAACCCGCAGGCCAACCCGCGCGAGGCCCTGCTCCAGCGCATGCGCCGCCGCTTCGTCTCGCTCTACCTGCCGCTGCTGTTCTGGAACGCGGTGTTCCTGGGCATCCTGTTGCTGCTCTATGCCGCCGACCCGGCGAACCGGCTGTTGCAGGAGATCAACATCGATTTCACGACGGCGGGCCTGCGCGACTACGTCAACGCGGTCTTCGCCATCACGCACCATCCGGTCGGCTTCCAGTTCTGGTTCGTGCGCGACCTGTTCGTGACGGCGCTGGTGAGCCCGCTGCTGTGGCTACTGCTGCGCTATGCGCCGCTCCCCGGCGCGCTCCTGCTCGGGGCCGCCTGGATCACCGGCCACGACCTGTGGATCTTCTTCCGCTCGGACGTGGTGTTCTTCTTCTACCTCGGCGCGCTCGTGCGCATGCGCGGCGTGCCGGTGGAGATCGGCTGGAACGCGACCCTGGCCTTCCTGGCGCTGTACATCGTGCTGGTGGCGCTGCGCACGCTGGCGCCCTATGCCATCGACGGCGTGCCGATGCTGCTGTCCTGGTCGACGCGGGCCATGCGGCTGGCCGGCGTGCTTGCCTGCTGGGGCCTGTTCATCCGCCTCGCGCCGACGCCGTTCGGGTCCAGAGTCGCGCGCTATGGCGGCCTCGCCTTCTTCCTCCATGCCGCGCACTTCCCGCTGCTGGCGGAGGTGAAGATCCTGCTGTGGGACCTGGTGCCGGCGGAGACCGACGGCTGGATGATCGCGCACTACGCCGCCAGCGTGGCCGTCACCGTGACGATCGGGATCGCGGCCGGGCTGCTGCTGGCGCGCTGGAAGCCGCAGTGGTTCGCGCTGTTGAACGGCGGACGGCTGGTCGGCTGACCGCGCCGGCGGCAGCCGGGATCACGACGCCTTCTGGCGGGCCGACCGCTCCGACTCGTCGCGGGTGATCTCGCGCAGCCCGTCGAGCGCGGTCTGCACCGCCGGGCCGGGGTCGCCCTCGCGGTACACCGCAAAGATCGGCGTGACGTAGCGCGGCGCCCGCTTCACGCGATGCAGGCGGCCGGACTGCAGCAGCGGCCGGACGACCGGCTCGGGGAAATAGCCGGCGCCGCCGAAATCCATCATGTGCTCGACGGCGAAGGCACCGAGCTCGGTCTGAAATCCCGAGAGCGCGACTCCCGGGAACGAGGCGGTATGGAACTTGCGGAACTCCGGCCCCCAATCGACGAACATGTAGTCGTGGTCGTAGGGCGCCGTCGATTCGGGACTCGTCGACACGAGGACGAGCGGTTCCTCGAACAGGCGCTCGACGACGAACCCCGTGCGCTGCTCCGGGTCGAAGAGGACGCCGATGTCGAGCATGCCGTCGCTGACCAGCTCCATCAGGGTGCGGCTGCCGTGCGCCTCCGTCCGCAGGGCGATGCCCTCGCCGTGCCGGCGCATCCAGGCGAGCCAGCGCGACAGGAAGTGCCGCCACAGGGAATAGTGTCCGCCGACCCGGACCTGACCGACGAGGCCCTGCGGCAGGGCGACCTCGAGCATGGCCTGATCCCAGATCTGCTTGATGCTGACGGCGTAGCGGTGGAAGTTGCGGCCGGCCGGCGTGAGCTTGGCGCCGCCGCGGCCACGCTGGAACAGGGTGCAGCCGAGCTGGCTCTCCAGCGCCTGGATACGCATGCTGACGGCAGCCTGCGAGATGCCCAGGCGTTCCGCTGCCCGGACGAAGCTTCCCCCCGCGACCACGTCGAGGAAGGTGCGGGCCAGCTGAACGTCCATGTCCTGTCTTCCGCTCCCATGACGCCACGGCCGGCAATGCTGGCCGACCGACGAGGGGCGCCCGCGGCGCGGGGACGCCTCGTTTAGTTCAAATTGGAGGCGCCGCCGCCGCTTGCAAGACCTGGGCCGCCGCGCCCGCGGGCAGCCGGTGCACCGTCCCGGCGCCCGACCTCGGCCCGTTCAACACGGCATCGAGCCAGACAGTGACGGTCAGCATCGCCAGCAGCCGCCAGGTATGGGTGCGATGCCCCTGCACATGCTCGTCGATCAGCCGGCCGACGGCAACCGAATCGAAGAGCCCCTGGCGGGCCAGACGCTCGGAGGCGAGCTGCTCGCGCAGGAAGCCCTGGAGCGGGCCGCGGAACCAGTCGTCGACCGGGACCTTGTGGAAGATCTTCGGGGCATAGGCCTTCTCGCGCGGCAGGACGGTGGCGGCGTAGCTGCGCAGGTCGCCCTTGTCGGTGCCGACATGCGGCATCCGCATGGTGAAGTCGAGCAGATCGTTGTCGGCATAGGGGTGGCGCATGGCCAGATTGCTGGCCCGTGCCCAGACGTGGTTCCAGAACAGGTTGCATTCGGAGAAGAACAGGCGCTGGCGCAGGAAGATGAGCCGGTCGCGGTCGCTCTCGCCCTGGCTGTCCGCGCGCATCGTCTCCAGGAGGTCGGTGACCGCCCGACGGCCGCTGTCGACGAGGGCGGCGTCCCGGTACAGCCGGCGGCGCTGGTGATCGGGGATGACCCGCGCCGTGGCGCAGATCGGGAAACCCGTGCGCGCGCAATGGAGGAATCCCTCGGCGCGCCGCGCCATATCCGGCCGCACCCTGGCCACCAGCGGAACCATTGCCGCCGCCAGTCCGCGCAACGGCAGCGGCAGCCGGCGGAACCGCATGATCAGGTCCTCGCGCCAGCGGATCGTCCAGCTGTCCGCCCCGGCCCCGGAGAAGACCGTGCGGATGCCCGTCTCGGCGACCTTGCGGAGGTTGAAGGTATGGATGCCCCAGATGAAGGGCTCGCCATAGCCGCGCGCCATGTCCTCGATGTGGGCGCTCACCTCGGCGGGCCCGTAGTCGAGGCCGCAGTGGCGCACCTTGAAGTGCTCGGCGGTCTCGTGCGCCGCATCATACTCGTTGTACATGCCCTCGTAGGCGCCGTACCTGAAGGTGAAGGCTTCGGCCTCAGCCTGCAGGCGGGAGGCGAGACAGCCGACGAGCAGCGCCGAATCCACGCCGCCCGACAGCAGCACGCCGGTCCGGCTTCCCGGCGGTATGCGGCGGCGTATCGCCTGCTCGACCAGTTCGCCGATCCGCCCGGCGGCCTCCTCCTCGGACAGCGCCAGCTTGGGCTGCCCCGTCGGCCGCCAGTAGGGCCGGATCTCGACGGCGCCGTCCTCGGCCCGCTGCAGATAGTGACCCGGCGGAAGCTTGCGGATCGTCTCGACGAAGGTCCACGGCGCGGGCACGTAGCCGGCCGAGAGGAAGAAATCCAGCGCGTTGACGTCGAGCGTTGTGGGAACGCCAGCGTCCAGCAGCGACGGAATGTCGGACGCCCAGTAGAGGCCCTCGGGCCGTTCGGCGTAGAAGATCGGCACTTGGCCGTAGCGGTCGCGGAACAACAGCAGGCAGCGCCGGCGCGCATCATAGATGACGAGGGCGGCGCCGCCGTTCATGGCGGCCAACGCCTGCGGCCCCTTGGCGGTGTAGAGCGCCAGCAGCGTCGCCGCGTCGTTTCCCGGCGCCCGCCCGCCGGGCAGGGTGGCGCTAGCGCCGAAAACCTCGCCGTCCAGCAGGGCGAAGGAGCCAGCCAGATCCTTCGCCCACTGCAGCGGCGGATAGCAGTCTTCGCCGGTCGCCACGCCCAGCAGCGGCGCCGCGGCCGGCCAGGCGTGCAGGCGCACCGCGCCCGCCGGATCTCCCGTCCCGTCCGTCCAGCGCCCGGCAAACCGCTCGAGCGCCGCCCGTTCCCGACTGAATAGCCCCACAACGCGCATCGTCGTCTCTTCTTCCGTTCGGGCCGGCCGACAGATCTACTGCCCCGCCATATCGGGCGGCGCGACCGGTTGCCTGGCTGGACTTGTTTATAAACATCATAGATTTATTATGACTTTATTTGGCCTTCCGCGGAAGTCGAACAGTCGTAAAAATCATTTCGCGTGCCCGCAAAACACGCGGCGGCCAACCTGCCCGCCGTTGCGCGCGACGATGATCCGTATCGACGATCAGGACGTCTCTCGCTCCCCCGGGACCGTCGCGACCATGGTTAAGATTCTTTGGTCACCGACGGCCGAAAACCCTCGCCGCACCGGTCAATTCGAGCAAAATTTCTTGACCGGTCATCATCGAATATACTACAACAATTTAAATATGTGGGCTGGTTAAAATAACGAATTATGATGCGTAGCGTTGCCTTGGAACAGGTTGCCGAGGACGCTTGGTCGTTCGACCGGGTCGTCGAGAGATCGTTGCCGCTGGCGCGGCTGCGGCGCGAGCGCGACTCGCTGCGGGCCGCGTATCAGGCGGCGAACCCGTATCCGCACGTCGTGATGGACGGCTTCTTCGACGAGGAGTTGCTGGATCGCACGATTGCGGACTTCCCGAAACGCGACGCCCGCGACTGGATCACCTACGAGACGACGCACGAGAGCAAACAGACGTCGCGCGGGATCAACAGCCTCTCGCCGTTCACCCAGCTGTTTTTCATGCAGCTTTGCTCGGATGCGTTCCTGGAGCACATCCAGTACATCACCGGGTTCCACGACCTGCTGATGGATCCGCTGTTTCACGGCGGCGGCCTGCACGAATCCGTGCGCGGCGGCTGGCTCAACATCCATGCCGATTGGACCAAGCATCCATCCCTGCCGCTGACGCGTCGGCTCAACCTGATCATATACCTCAACCGCGACTGGGATCCGAGTTGGGGCGGCGAACTCGAGCTTTGGGATCCCGCGACCAAGTCCTGCGGCGCACGGGTGGCGCCCGTCTTCAACCGGGCCGTCCTGTTTCCGACGACCAGCGAAACGCTGCATGGATTTCCGACGCCGCTGACCTGTCCCGCCAACCGCACGCGCAAGTCGATCTCGGTCTTCTACTGGAGTCCGGATCCCGAGGCGTTGAAGGACGCCGCGTACATCACCTTCCTGCCGGGAAAGACGCGGACGCGGATGCGCGCCTTGCTGCACTCCCTGACTCCGCCCATCGCCTTCAAGGCACGCGACGCCCTGCTCGGCACCCTGCGGGGCAAGAAGCCTCGGAGCCACGCTTACCGGTAGGCAGGCGGCGGCTTCAGCGTTTGCGCATCAGCCGTGCGATCTCGACCAGAGCGGGTCGCGCGACGATCGACACCACGAGACCATAGACGATCACGCCGGTGGCAATCGCCGCAGCCAGCCGGACGCCGGTCGTCGCGACGCTCTGAAGCAGATACTCGGCGAGCAGGACGCTGCCGGTCATGCAGACCGTAGAAACGGCGGCAGGCACGAAGCTTCCGACATAGGCACCGACGGTCAGCGGGATCAACCGCGCCGCCCGATGGAACCAGATCGGAAACACGATCAAGTCGACCACGACTGTTGCGATGGCGACCGATTCGATCCCGAAGCTGACCGCTCCGACGCACGCGGCCACATTGAGGGCAGCACCGACCATCGTGATGATGAGGGTCGTGCCGCTCTGCCCCTTGGCCCTGACGACGGATATGAGGAACATCACCATCGACAGGAAGAGGCCGTGGAAGGCCAGGATCTGGATGATCAGGGCGGCGGGGTCCCATTCCGGCGTGAGCAGCAGGCCGACCACGAGCGGCGCGACGATCGCCAGCCCGATCAAGGCGGGGAAGACGATGATGCTCGCCAAGCGAGTCGCCGCGATCAGCGCCGCCGCCAACTTGTCGTCGTGACCTTGCAACGGCGAAAAGGCCGATAGCGCCACCGTATTCATGAAGCCGGTGAGGGTGTAGACCCCGCCGTCGACGATTCGCCGGGCCATGGCGTAGTGACCGAGATCGACCGCGCCGAGAACCGCGCCGATCAGCAGCCGGTCGATCTGCATCGAAAAGTAGCTGACGGCACGAAATCCAATGCTGTGCGTCCCGAAGCTCAGGAGATCGCGGATATGCGATGCGGAGACGGTCGGCCGCGGCAACCATCCGCACAAGGCCAGGAGGACGGCGATCTCAACGCTCCGGAGAATCAGCTGGTTGGCGACAAGGCTCCAGATTCCATAGCCGGCGGCAGCCAGCGCGATGGTCACGGGCGCGGCCACGCCATAGGCCAATGCGGATCGAAGAGCGAGCGCCCTGAAGCTCAAGGTTCGGCGTAGGTAGCTTTCGAGCAGAGAGCTGATGCCGACGACGACGAACGTCAGACTGATCCAATGGATGACATCGATCAGGACGGTCTGTTCGAACAGCGCGGCAACCAAAGGAGCCGCCAGAAACGCCGCCGCCGCAGCGAACAGCCCAAGCGCCGCCAAGGTCCAGAAGGCAGCCTCGAGGTGCTCGCGATCGATCGTCAGACGCTGGATGATCGATTCCGCAAATCCATCGACGAGAAACGCGTGAACGAACAGGGCGAAGACCAGGGCCATCCCCATCTGGCCGAAGACTTCGGCGCCGACGATGTTGCCGACGATCAGGAACGTGAGAAGCTGCCCGATCTGCTGGGTCCAGCGATCAACGGCGGACCACGTCGTTCCCTGAACGACCCGCGCGGGCCGCAAATCGACGACACCGAGTCCGTCATGCGCATCGGCTTTCATCCTGGGCACGCTCCTGGCACCGATGCACTTGCCCGCAATCCGATGCGACAAAGAATGTGAAACGACGGCGCGTTCGACTAGAGTGCGGCCGGCGCACCACGGTCGATATTTTCGGCCAAGCGGAGTCAGGTCAAAGGAAAAGCGGGTTTAGGCGAGGGCTATCACAGCGAGATCACAAAACCATCATCAGCTTCTCTACAGTTTAAGGTCTTTTGTATAAGGAAATCTGTTGAATGGAGCGTGCGAGTGGAAAAGCCATCGAAGGCATCGATCTCGGATCGGCCTTGCTGTCGCTGACGCTGTTGCTGGAGATCCTGGCCGTCGCCTTCGGAAGCCTGATGCCGCTGACGCTGGTCGACTCCTGGGCCACGGTCTGGGATGCCCTGCAAACCGGCCTCAGCCTGGAGATACATCCGCCGATCTGGGCCACGCTCTCCGAGCGCCTGCTGACATTCCTGCCGATGGGACTGCTGGCATATCTGCAAATGGACCGGCTCGGCCGGCGACCCTTGCTGGCATCGGCCGTTCTCGTCGCCTTGGTCGCTCTTGCGATCGAGGTGGTGCAGGCGACGATCGTCGGGCGCCATCCGCGCCTGTCGGATTTCCTTCTGGCGACGCTCTTCGGTTGCGCGGGCGCAGCTATCGGCAGAGCGCTGCAGTACGCGATGGATAGGGTAGGGCCGGCAGGTCGGCCGCATGGTTCCGATGCGGAGAGCGCCGCTCCGATCTCCGCGGAAGCCGGCCGCATGTTGAGGTGGGGCCTCATCGGCGCTATCGTTCTGTGCAATGCGACCATCCTGGGCATCCTGACCATAACCCATAGCGGCCTGAGCATTGCCGGATGGGATTGCCGCTATCCGCTGCTCGTCGGCAACGAATTGACACAGGAACGGCCATGGCTCGGGAAACTTCGCGGGCTGGCCATCTATGACCGCGTACCGGACGATGCGGTCATTCGGCAGCTGTCGCGGCTGCCGATGACGGCCGACAACAGCGCTGTGCGCCGACAGGCCGGTGCGCAGATCGTCTATGCGTTCGACGCTGCCCACGGTTCCCGCCTTCCCAATCTCGGCCTGGCGAAATCCGACGACCTCAGCGCGCGGATCGAAGGGCCGCCGCTTTGGACGATCGCAGGAGGCGTCCTCGACATCCGCGGGCCGCTCCTGATTCGGAGCAATGCGCCGCCGAAAACGCTGTGCGAACAGATCCTCCGCTCCCAGGCGCTTGCCGTCGAAGTCGAATTTGCCGCAGCCAGTTCAGCTCAAGCTGGCCCCGCTCGGATCGTCTCCCTGTCAACGGACATACAGCAACGGAATTTCACACTCGGACAGGAGAACGGAAAATTGGATTTGCGCGTACGGACTCCACGCCGAGGCCTCAATGGCATGAGCCTCCCGATGCAAACCGCCGAAGGCAGCGTCGTCGGCAGCTGGCAGCACGTTCTGGCCACCTATGACAAGAGCCGATCGGAGATATTCATCGACGGAGAGCCTGCGATCGTAGATAGCGACGCCCACACACTACTGTTGGTCGATGAAGGAAGACTCGTGCCCGTCGATGAGATCGCTGGATTTCTCTATTTCGTCGCCGGAACCGCGGCTGCTCTCCTACTGGTCGGCCGCAGTTTCACCGCCGCGTGGCTGCTGGGGTTTTCCGCAGCTGCGACCGCGCCACTACTGTATGTGATCGCACTAGGCGACTGGTACGGCTACGGGTTCGATTGGACGCACTTAGCGACTGCCGTCATTGCATCTTGTTTTGCGAGCATTGTCGTCCGGACCATCGTCCGCTTCTGCAGCCGGTCACACCGGACACAGACTTTGGGTACCCGTGTGGGCGGTCAGCGGGTGCCGTTCTGATGGACGATTTCATGGTTAATCTGCGCCCGCGGATGCAGCGCCGCCGCCCGCTTCGAGCGTCCGTGTCGCGGTTCGTCTGCCAATGCACGGAATAGTGTTGGCGAATCTGCCCCGAGAAGATAAACTCGGCGCTTGCGAACGGACCTTTCAGCCGGATGCGAAGAGGCTTCCGACGTTCGTAATTCTCCTGGGAATGAGCTGCATATCCGACCGCGACGAGCGTTCAGCCGATGCGCGTTCCGGCTGAGATGATGCGTCTTCCGAATTTAGGACAATCCGCGCAGCTTCCATCGAGAGTTTGAGGCCGATGCCCGAAACGCAAGCCAGATCTACACAAGCATCCCGCGGAGCGATGTGGTCGGCGGCCGACCTCTGGACCGAGCAGCTTTCCCAACTCCTCACCTTCATTCTCATCGGCAATATCCTGGGACCGCATGTCGTCGGCGTCATGACGATGGCGTTGGTCGCCACGCTGTTCCTGGCAGCATTTCTCGAGAACGGCTTCTCCGACGCATTGATTCAGCGCGTGAGCCTGGATCAGTCACATTTCGACTCGACGTTCTGGCTGATGCTCGTGTTCGGCACTCTGGAGGGGCTTGCTCTGTGGGCAGCGACTCCGCAGGTAGCACGCCTGTTTTCCGAGCCACAACTCAACGATATCCTGCCGCTGATGGCGCTTTCGCTGCCCTGTATTGCCGTTACGGCGTGCTACACCGCGATGCTGCGTCGTCAACTCCAGTTCCGCCAACTGGCGACCCGCTCCATCATTTCCCAGGGCACCGCATTCGTAACCGCCTTGGCTATGGCGACGCTCGGCTACGGCATCTACAGCCTCGTCGTTTTCTTTCTGGTGTCGCGGCTCTTGAGCGCAATTCTCATTATCGTCGTCAGCGGATTGCGTCCGGGCGTAAGAATCACGCGCAGCGCCCTCGGCGACATCGTCCGCTTCGGCAAGCACCGCGTCGCCCATCAAGTCGTTTCCTACGTCTCCTTGCAGTTCGACCGACTAATGATCGGCATCTTCCTCGGTCCCGTGGTATTGGGGCTCTACACCGTGGCACAGCGTCTGGCCACAGCCCTCAACAACGCCATCTCCGGCGTCTTTCACCGGGTTGCATTTCCAGTGCTGTCATCCCGTCAGGAAGATCGTGGCGCGTTCGAATGGGCGATGCGGGAGTTCCTGACCGTAGCGAATCTAGTTGCCCTTCCCGCTTTCATAGGCCTTGCGGTGACGAGCAGCGCCTTGATTGGTACCATGTTCACGTCGAGTTGGCTGCCTGCGGCAGCCTTGTTGCAAATCCTTTGCCTCGCCGCGCTGGCGGGACCGACGAACTATATCCTGACGGCTGCGACGAACGCCCTGGGGCGGGCTGACCTCGTGCTCAAGCTCAGTCTTGCCGTGATGGCGGTGCGCGTCGCGGTCATCCTCGCGGCCGCACAATTCAGCGTGGAAGCGGTGGCCGTCGCCAATGCAGGGGCGATGCTGCTGTCGGTGCCGATGTTCCTCGTGGCGGCGAACCGGCTTTTCGGCGGGAAGTGGACGTGGCTTTTCCGCGACGTCTGGCTGCCGGCTCTGGCGACTTTGCTGATGGCCGCCGCGACTCTGATGGCCGGGTCTCTTCTCCCGAGTCCCAGCTCCATCGTCGCTCTAGCATGCCAAGTTCTCGTCGGCATTGCCGCCTACGTGATCTTCATTCGGCTGCTGGCGCCCAAGCTCTTTCGGAAGGCTTTCGAAACAATCGGATTCCGCCGTAGCAGCTACTCCGCTGAGCAGGGTTGAATGACCGTCGTCGGGAGCGGCGGCGATCATTCTCAATTGTTCTTCAACCCGAATCTATGTCGCGCCGCCGCCGCAGATCAGTATCACCCACGTCCGGATCACCCGAAGCGGCGTCAGGATTCGGCCACCTTTCGTAAATCTCGGGGAGACGTTTGTCGTTGGCTCATCCAGGTTACCGCCGACACGGTTTGCGGTCGACGTCTCGCGCGTCGGCGTTTCGGGAGGTTGATCCAAGTCATCATTCAATGGGGGCAAGCTGCCGGGCGGAGATGGGCTGATGCCAAACAAAGCCCGCTTGATGCGACGCATATTGGCGAGCAACCGCGGATGAATCGTGGCCAGCACGTCCTTGATCACATCGCGGAAGTGGTAATCTTCGAGCCACCAGCGGAACAATTGACCGTAGCAGGCCCACCGTTCCCCACGATCAGGCACCGTCTTCCACACGAGCCGCCAGTAGTGGCTATAAATGCTGAGGTTGTACATGGAGCAACCGGGCCGCCGCGGCGCCGCACTGGTGTCCTGCCAGGACTTCGCTTTCGTTCGATCCCCGAGCAAGACGGCGCGTGTATAGCGTTCGTTGTGCTCCCGATGAAGGAACAGCGGTTCAGGCACCGCCACGCACGGTCCGCGCAACGCCATCTCCGCCAACAGCACGCGATCCGACCCGCAGAACAGTCCATGCAGACCGGAGCCGACAAGCGCCTGGCGTCGGAACAGCCCAAAGAAGGGTTCGCACTGATGGCGGTAAAGAATCATGCCGGCGAAACGAATGGATGCGCGCGGTGAATCGACGCCGGGAAGATGATTCGTGTATGCGCGCCTCACTTGGCCCTTCGTGTCGATCTCCGTGATGCCGATGTAGCACAAGACGGCGTCCGGGGTCCGCTCAAGGCAAGCAACCGCCCTCTCAAGATACGTCGGAGCCATGGCGTCGTCATGCGCCAGCCAGTTGAAGAATATTCCTCGCGCGCTGTGAAACGCGAGGTCGTAGTTGGGGCCTGCACCAAGATTTCGCGCGTTGCGAATGTAGCGGATGCGCGCATCTCGGCGCACATAATCCTCGCAGATCGCCTGAGTACGATCCGTCGACGCATTGTCACAAATGATCAATTCCAAATCGCGAAAGGTCTGGCCAAGGACCGATTCGATCGCCTTCGCGAGGTAGTTCTCCCCATTGTAAACGGGAAGTCCGATGCTCACCAATGGCCGGTCGTTGCCGGAACCCTGTTGACCCCACACCACCTTACCACCTTCGCAATGCCCCGACTACAACGAGCCTCCTTCGCACAGCTACGCTATAGCGAAGACAAAGATGCACTTCCGATTCGGCACCAGAGCAGTCAACATTCATTTTTTGTAGGTGCACATATAATCCTGCCGCGACACTTACAATACAACAAAATTCGCTCGAAAATTCCACAGCGCGCCATAGTTAACTATCCACAGGGCTGCAAAATCCGCACGCGCTGACTCTTGCGCATGGAGCACCAATTCCAGTTAATGAACAGTTATGGGCAGCGGAAAATGCCTGACGATTCGGCGGAAACGACTACCAATTGAGCAGACCATGGTCACGGCGGAAGCAGCGAGCGGTCCTCGACGAGGAACGACATCGCGGCCGTGCCGTATTGGATGTAGGGGAGGAAGTGGAACCGCGACGCGCCCTTCTCCATCTCCAGGAACGCGAGCCGCTCGCCGGCGATCGCCTGGCGGGACATGCAGAAATAATCGTCGAACGCGAGGATCATGCCGTGCTTGAGGCGCGGCGCGAGAAAATCCAGCACGGATTTGGTCGAGGTGTAGAGGTCGCAGTCGACGTAGGCGAAGGCGATGTCGGTCGGGAGGCGGCCATGGGCCGGCGAGGCCGGCGGCAACGTATCTGAATAGTACCCTTTGACGACCTCCATTCGGTCGCCGGGAATGCCGCGCATCGCACAGTGATCGAGGAACTGCTCGACGGGCGCCGCGAAGTTTCCCGCCTGCCAAAGAGGGTGCCTGTCGCGGGAATCGTCGGACGACGGCAAACCCTCGAACGAATCGAAGGCCCAGAAGCGGGCCGAGTGCCCGGCGCGGTGCGCGCAGCGATAGGCGTAGCCGAAGGTCGTTCCGTTGTAGCAACCGAACTCAAGATAGTCGCCGGAGATGCCGTTCTCCGTCAGGTAGGTGAAGGCGCGCCGGAAAAAATCGCGACGGGGTCGCTTCTCCTCCATGAGGTAGCGAAATCGCCCATAGTCGAAGACGAAGGTTTGCGCCTGATAGCGCCAATAGCGCGCCTTTCGCGGGACGATTGCCTTGTAGACGCGACGTAGGCTCCGCGTAACCGCCGACGTCGTCGGTCCGGGTGCGGTGTCCTTGTCGTGATAAACTTCGTAGACCGTTCTCATGCGGAGGCCCACGGGCCGTCGTCGCTATGGAACCTGCATCACCTTCCAGTCTACCACACAATCCGGAAAGCAAAAACCCCAGACCCGCTGATCGCCTCAGGCAACCGTCATGATGTTCGGGTGGAGCGACATCGATGACAGCAGCTCGCCGATCTCCTTGCGATAGATCGGGTTCATGATGATCACGTTGTCCGGCTTCAGCGACCGCAGGGCCTCGGGCGCGAGGATCTCGTGGCCGCTGCCCGGCATGAACTTGCCCTGGCGGTAGGGGTTGATGTCGACGGCGCCGGCGATCTCGTCCGTCACGCCGACCGTGGTGAGGAACGAGACGCCCTTGGAGCCCGAGCCCCAGAGCACGGTGCGCTGCCCGGCCGCCTTGAAGGCCTGCAGCCGGCGGCGCCACTCCGCGACATTCGCCCGGCAGCTGTCGCGGAACCGTTCGACCTTGCGCGCGAGTTCGGCGATGTTCGGGGCACCGCCGGCTTGCGCCGCCGCACCCCGCCGCTTCGGGCGGGCCTCGATCATCAGATACTGCTCGTCGTAGCCCGTCCACACGCCCAGCACGTCGAAGCCGCAGCCCTCGAACAGCCGCGCCAAGGAGCCGGCGGTGAAGTAGGAGCAGTGCTCGTAATAGACGTCCCAGAAGCCGAGCTGGTCCAGGATCAGCATGGCCTCGGGCACCTGGAAGAACACGACCGTGTCCTCCTGCCCGGCCACGGAATCGCTGATGATGCGCAGGAACTCGGCGACGTTCGGGATGTGCTCCAAGGTCATCTTGCAGCAGATGAAGTCGGCCGTGCGCGAGGCGTAGCGCTTGGAATAGAAGTCGACGATGAAATCGATCCGCTTCGCCGCCTCGCTGGTGTTGCGTTCCGGCCGATAGCCGGGATCGAAGCCGATGCCCTGCTTCGCGCCCATTTCGCACAGCATGGTCAGGAACTCGCCCTTGCCGCAGCCGATCTCCATGACCGTCTTGCCGCCGAGGCGATGGCGGTCCATCAGGTCCCGCGCGAGATCGCGATGAAAGGCGTTGAAGGTGGCGGAGAAGCCCTGCGTCTCCTCGTAGCTCGAGGTATATCGGATCAGGCCGGGATCGAAGGCGGCGTTGCACACGAACCCGCAGCCGCGGCAGAACGCGAGCTGGATATCGCCGCGCTGATAGCCGGTCGCCTCCGCCCGCGTCTCCATGAGCAGGCAGCTGGCGGTGGGCACGTTCGCGACCTCGTAGAACGGCTCGAGGCGCGCCGCACCGCAGGCGGGACAGGGCGTGGACAGATAGGGCGCGACAGGCTCGCTAAGCAGCGACGTCTGCCGGTCCGACGATGCGTGGCTCGGGTATGGGTATGACAAATCTTCCACCCTGCTGTGCGTAGTTGCGCTGTTGACGAATGATCTCGCCGGCATGATTCCAGGCGAGCAGGACGACATAGTCCGGCCGGTCCTCCAGCAGCTTCTCCGTCGGATAGATCGGGATGTGCTTCCCCGGCATGAACTTGCCCTGCTTGTGGGTGTTGCGGTCGACGACGTACTCGATCAGGTCGCGGCCGATGTCCATGTAGTTGAGCAGCGTGCTGCCCTTCGCGGCCGCGCCGTAGGCGGCGATGCGGCTGCCGTCCGCCCGGAGCTTGGACAGCAACCCGACGACGGCCGTCTTCAAGGAAGCGACGCGATGGGCGAAGTCGTCGTAGAACTTCTGGCTCGTCAGCCCCATGCTCGCCTCGTCGGCCAGCATGCTGCGGACACTCTCGTCCATGCGCTCGGTCGGCTCGACATAGATGCGCAGCGAACCGCCATGGATCGGCAGCTTCTTGACCCGGTTCAGATGCAGGCCGTGACGCCGGAACAGATGGCAGAGCGAGGTGACCGAGAAGTAGCAGAGATGCTCGTGATAGATCGTGTCGAACTCGACCTTCTCGATGAGGTCGCGCACATAGGGCACCTCGATCACGGCCATGCCGTCCGGCTTCAGCAGGACGCGGATCCCCTCGACGAAGCCGTTGGTGTCGGCCACATGGGCGAGGACGTTGTTGCCGAAGATGACGTCGGCCTGCCGGCCCTCCCCGCGCAACTGCTCGGCCAGCTCGCGCCCGAAGAAGGTGCAGAGGGTAGGCACGCCGGCCTTGCGCGCGGCCTCAGCCGGACCCGGCGCCGGATCGATGCCGAGCACGGGAATGCCGCGCTCGACGAAATTGCGCAGGAGATAACCGTCATTGCTGGCGAGCTCGACGGCCAGGCTGTCGGGCCCGAGCGGGCGCCGGCTCAGCACGTCCAGCACGTTCTCGCGGGCGTTCTGCACGACCGCATCGATGAAGGAGGAGTAGTAGGGATAGTCCTTGTCGAACACGACGTCTGGCGGAACTGTCTCGCCGATCTGGACCAAGCTGCAGTCGGCACAGAAATAGACCTCGAGCGGAAAACTCGGCGAGGGCGTCGCGGTCTGCTGCTCCGTCAGCAGGGCATCCGCCAGCGGCGTGGTGCCAAGATCGAGGATCTGGGCGAGGCGGCCGCTTCCGCAGGAACGGCAGGTGAGGGTGGCTCCGGACGTCCGAGACATGCTCTGGCTACCTTCTTCCTTCTTGTATCGTGGCGGGCCAGCGTGCAGCCGGCCGCCTCTATCCGCCGACCACCAGCTCCGGCGTCGCCGTCGTCCTGGCTGCCGCGCGCCAGCGCAGCGCCTCGTCGAGCAGCTTGTCCGCCAGCAGCGATTTCAGATGCCCGATGCGCTGGTAGCGCGGCCCCTCGAATTCCTCGAGCTGGAGGCCGCGGCGCACGAACGTCTGGTAGAGCTCCGCAGCGCCGCGTCGCGCGTTCCAGACTGGCTTGAAGGCCGGCAGGGTGCGGGCGATCTTGTCGCAGCTGACGCGATAGTTCCGCAGGTCCGGCCCGGCGTCCGCGGCGAACGAGACGCTGGCGCCGGGAACCGTCTCGCCGACGATCTGCGCCAAGTCGCGGACGCGGTAGTTCTCGCTGGTGATGCCGACATTGAAGGCCTGGTCGTGGACCAGCTCGCGGGGCGCCTCGACCGCCGCCAGGAAGGCGCGGGCGATATCCTCGATATGAACGATCGGCCGCCACGGGCTGCCGTCGCTCTTCAGATGGATCCGCCCGGTCGTATAGGCCCAGGCGACGAGATTGTTGAGGACGAGATCGAAGCGAAGCCGCGGCGACACGCCGTAGGCCGTGGCGCTGCGCAGGTAGGTGGGCGAGAACCGGTCGTCGGCGAGCTTGGCCAGATCCAGCTCGGCCTTCACCTTCGACCGCCCGTAGGGCGTCACCGGATTAAAGGCGGCGGTCTCGTCCAGTATGTCGTCGCCGGCGGCGCCGTAGTTGCTGCAGGACGAGGAGAAAAGGAACCGCGGGACGCCGGCGGCCTTGGCGAGAGTCGCCAGCCGCACCGTAGCCTCATGGTTGATCTGATAGGTCAGTTCGGCGTTCAGATTGCCGAGCGGATCGTTGGAGAGGCCGGCGAAATGGATGACGGCATCGAAGCCGGCGAGATCGGCGCGCTCGACATCGCGGATATCCTTGCGGATCGTCGGGATGTCGTTCGCAGCACCCAGCCCGTCGCCATAGGTGCAGCGCTCGTACAGATCGCTGTCGAGGCCGGTCAGTTCGTGCTTGTTTCTTGCGAACAGCGGGACGGCGACCGTCCCGATGTAGCCTCTGTGTCCCGTCACCAAGATGCGCACTGTCTTACTCCCAAATCCGCCAGGGCGGCTTTCCCGAATCCCACAGGCTCTGCAGAAGGATCTTGTCGCGGAGCGTGTCCATGCATTGCCAGAACGAGGAATGGCGATAGGCCATCAGCTGGCCGTCGGCCGCCAACCGCTGCAGCGGCTCGTGCTCCCACTGCGTGTGATCGCCGTCGATGTAGTCGAAGACACCGGGCTCGAGGACGAAGTAGGCACCGTTGATCCAGCCCTCTGCCGTCTGCGGCTTCTCCGAAAACTTCATCACCTGGTCGCCGTCGAACTCCAAATGGCCGAAGCGCGCCGGCGGGCGCACGGCCGTCAAGGTCGCCAGCTTGCCGTGCTTGCGATGAAACGCGAGAAGTTCCGGCAGGTTAACGTCCGACACGCCATCGCCCCAGGTCAGCATGAAGGTCCCGGTCCCGACATAGGGCTTCAGCCGCAGAATGCGCCCGCCGGTGAGCGTCCCCTGGCCGGTATCGATGAGGTCGACCTTCCAGTTGAGCTGGTTGTTCTTGTGCCTGGAGATCGTGCTGCTGCCGAAGTCAACTGTCATGTTGTACTCCAACGCGCAGTAGTCGCTCATGTACTTCTTGATGTACTCGCCCTTATAGCCCAGGGCGACGACGAACTCGTTGAAGCCGTAGTGGGCATAATGATGAAAGATATGCCACAGGATCGGCCGCCCGCCGATCTCGACCATCGGTTTCGGCTTGACCTCCGTTTCCTCGGCCAGCCGCGTGCCCGACCCACCCGCGAGTATCGCCACCTTCATCCGGTAGACTCCGTTCTTCGGCGCTGGCCGTCCAACCCAACTTCCCGGCCACTCATAATTATTGTTAATTATATTTCAATTGGTATTCGAAATTCTGAGGATAATGTTTTCCTCTCTCCAGTCAAGCAATCGTCACGCCTGCGACACCCCGCCACTGGTTGTTTCCTTACGGTTACCACGTATCGGCTGGATGGATGATCTCGTTCGGCCGCGTCCGCGGCGTCCTCGCGATGCTCACAGTATAGCGCAGAATTTGCGGCCGCGGCATATGTCTCCAAGATCACGATTCATTGCATTGCCGGCGATGCCCCGGTTCGACGCGCGCTACAGGGACATGTTCCGCTCGGAGGCTGCGCCGGCAGGTTCGACGCAAACCATGCCCATCGCCAGCGCAGCTACAAGGTTCCGAGTTGCACGTGATTGGCAGGATCCGTTCCGACCGTGACCGGATTGGGCGTCACCAACGTCGCCGCCGTCAGACCGAAGGTGCCGCTGCCGTCCACATCGATATTCACGTCGACGGTCGGGCCGCTGTCGACGATCTGCACGCGGGCAGCCCGGTCGCTCGTGGCTACGCCGAGCGAATCGAAGAGCCCGTCCAGATCAAAGACGTCGGGTCCGACGGCGCCGGAACTGAAGCCGTTGATGATATCATGCCCGTCGAGGACGCTGGTGTAGCGCACGACGTCGTTGCCACCGCCCTGGGCGAGGTTAATGACGTCGTCGCCCTCGCCGCCCGTGATCGTGTCGTGCCCGCTCCCGCCATGGATGGTGTCGTTGCCGGCACCGCCCAGGAGGACGTCGTTCCCTTCATTGCCGAAGATCACGTCGTCGCCGTCGCCGCCGTCGATCAGGTCGCCGAGATCCGCGCCGCCGGGGCGTACGACGCCAGGGCTGTCCGTGGCCTCGCCCTGGTTGCCGCCGACGATCACGTCGTTGCCGCTGCCGCCGCTGATCGTGTCGGCGCCGGAGCCACCGCTGATGTGGTCATCGCCGTCGCCGGCGTCGATCGAGTCGTTGCCGTCGCCACCGCCGACGATGTCGATGCCGGCGGATCCGACGAGCGCGCCGTCGTTGCCGTCCGTCCCGAACACGCGGTTCGGCTGCGCTACCTGCAGTTCGTCCAGGTTGACGGTGAGGGTGGCCGAGGACGTGTCGCCGTTGCTGTCGGCGATGGTATAGGTGAATACCTCCACACCGCCTGCCGCAGGACCCGGAGCATCGTAGCTATAGTCGCCGTTGCCGAAGTCGAACGTCAACTCGCCGCCGAGCGCTGTCAGGACGACGAGCGTGCTGCCGAGACTGAAGAATACGCCATTCCTGGTGATCTGCGTCCCGTCGAACTCATAGAGATCGCCATCGACCTCGATCGACACGATCGCCGGCGAGCCGGGGCCGTCGGTACCGAACTCGTCTGGCACGGGATCGCTGACGACGTTGCCGCCGGCCTCGACCACCGTAGACACCAGCGCATCGAAGGTGTCGCTCTCATTGCTCACGATGAGGACGTTGCCGCCGCTGTTGGGGAACGCTATGTCGCTGAGGTCGCCGTCGGAGTCGTCCACGTCGGGGCCCATGCCCACGGCAAACGCCCGGTCGATTCCCTGGGCGGCAAGGAAGTTCTCCCAATCGGCGAGCGTGCCGGACGCCGCGAGACTGGTGCCCGCCGGAAGGGGCTTCCCATCCGACAGGAAGTAGACAAGCGACTGGCCGGCGTCCGGCAGACCGTTGCTATAGCTGGCGATGACTTCCTGAACAGCGCCGTTGTAGTTGGTCTCACCCTGCGCATCGATTCCGGCGAGATAGGCATTGGCCGCCGCGGCACCGCTCAGCCATCCGGAGTTGGCCGCGGTATCGGCGAAATCGACGACGAGGATGTTGACGTTCGCCACCGACTCGTAGGCCGCGAGCATCGACGCCACCGCGGCGCGCGCGAGGTCGATGCGGGTCGTGAAGCCGGGCGCGTTCGGATCCTCGTCCATGCTGCCCGAGCGGTCGAAGACGAGGACGAGATTGACGGTGTTGGTCACCGCCGCGACAGTGTCCGGCGTCGCCCTGGGAACGTCATTGAGGGGGCCGTTCTGCCCACCTCCATCGTCATCGGCAGGAAAGAACGACTCCTCCGGCTCCGGCACACCGTAATCCAGGCCGGTCGGCGGCAGGATATTCGGATAGGGATAGCCGCTGAGCATCTGCGGACCGGGCCCGGGCGTGAAGGCGGCGCCGCTATGATCAGGTGGCTGCGGGCCGCCCTGCGCACCCTCGCCGGCCGCAGGCAGGACATCCTCCGGATTGAGGCCGAGCGCGACGACGAAGTCGGCGGTATTGATACCAGCGCAGTTGCAATCGGTGACGGTCGCACCCTGGGCCGCAATCCACTCGCTGAAATTCTCGACGACGACCATGCCGCCGCCGGGGAACGTCATCTGGAGGGTATCGCCGACCTCGGTGCCCGAGACGTCGCTGAACGAACAGGCGAGGCGGATCGCATCGCCCGGCTGCACCGCCAGCGTCACTTGCTCACCCGGCGCCGGGACGGGGACGTCGACCACGTTTCCGCCCGGCGTCGTGCATACTCCGGCTTGCTCGGACGCCGCGCTCGCTCCGCCTGCCGCGCTCTCCTGGCCCAGCTGCGCCATGTCGACGATGCCGCCCAGCGGCCCGGTCGCTTGGCCGCCCGCAGACGACCATGCGTCGTAGCCCTGAACAAGGACCACACCACCGTTGTCGAAGGTGAGCTCGAGGTTGCCGTCCTTGATCTCGGCCTTGGCAACCCCGGCCGGATCAAAGTCGAAGTGAAGGGCCTCGCCCGGCGCGAGTTGGTGAATGACCGTCCAGGCCGCGTTGGGCTCGGTGACCTCGATCGCCCCGCCGGCCTGCGCCACCTGCACATCGGTCGGCACTCCATCGACGGCGGCCGGCGCGAATTCCGACAGGACGTTCGTGGAATCGGTCATCGTTGCTCTCCAATCATTGTGTCCTTCGGTGCGGACAGATTGGAGGGCACAGACGTGCCGCTGCCATCCTAACCAACCTACACGCAAAGGATTTGTTTTTGATTCGCACTAAATTTGTTGGAACTTTATTGCGAATGCCCGCGCCTCGCAATCGATTCGCGGTCAGGACCCATACATCGGAGTGTGATTAACGTCCCTTTGTCGAACGCCAGCCGCCACCGGCGCAGCATGTCACCGCCCGGACGCCTTAGTGAGGGAAGGCCAAGGCGTGTATGGGCGCGCCGGGAGCGATCGTGGCGTTTCGCACGTCGTGGACGATGCCGACGCGCTTCGCCCACTCCGCTTCCTTGGCCTGAGTCTCCCTGAACAGTTTCCGAATCTGCTGCTCGCTCAGTCGCGTGCGCTCCCGAATGATCGAGCCGATCCGGCGCTGCTCGTTCAGGATCGAGTTCAGGTGCTCGCGGATCTTCGCCTCCTCGAGCCGGCAACGCTGCGCAATATCCAGCCCCACGCCATGGAACGAAAAGGTCGAATGAGGGCATGCGTAGCGCTCTTGCCCGGCGAGAAAAATCGCATTCCCGATCGAATCGACGTTGCCGACATTGTGGGTCGTGAGATGGATCGGTAACGCCCGCAGCAGGCTGTATAGATTAACACCATTCATGACCGAGCCGCCGGCGGTCGATATCAGAAGGTGAACATCGTTGAACCCGTCGTTGACCAAGCGGGCCAACAGACTGATCAAGCCGTCCGTCGTCATGGGATTGATCTCGGCCGAGAACGAGATATGCGCCCGTCGTGCCGGCCTTGTCGATAACGCGGCTGCTACCGTGAACGGAGATGACTCGTTCATACGAATGACCTCGGAATATGAATGATGCAGATGACCGAGGCACCAGACCCATCAAATAGTCCTCTATGGTGCTGCCTTCGGGCGATTCCGTCGTCCATTCGGCACATAGTTCGACACATAGTAAGGTGCCCGACGCCCCTATCGGCAACGAACACCGCTGTCGGCAACTTTGTTCCCCCGGAGGCCGGCGGAGGATATCGGGCATTAGCAAAGCCTTAACCAAAACCATCGACGATATGGGCAAAGACGTCGAGGAGGAACCATGACGAGTCTGCTGCGGAGCGACGTGGCGACCGCGCGGTTGGGCGAGACCGCAAACGCCGAGGACGCGGCGACTGCAGTATCCCAGGTCGCCGTCCCGTCGGACTTGCTGGCGCCGCAGCAACGCGCGGACATCGACCGATCCCTTGCCGACCACCGCACGTCGACGGCTGCGCTGCCGGCGCCGCTCCTCTCTGATGCGGCGGTGCCGACTCCTCGTCCCGGACCGGAGTCTCAGACCTTACCCACCGTACGCCAGGGCCCGCGGCTGGACCGCGTGCCGACGCTCTCGATCCGTCCGGCGGCCTCGATTCCTCGGCGGCACCTCGAGGCTGCCGATCTCGAAGCGCTCGCAGCTTCGATCAGGCACAATGGGTTGGCGCAACCGCTGCTTGTGCGGGTGAATCCGGCGCGGCCGGGAATATACGAGCTGTTCGCCGGCTATCGCCGGTGGCGCGCGGCGCTCTTGGTGGAAGTCGCCCATGTGCCGGTGGTCGTCTTCGACGGCTTGAGCGAGGCCGTCGCCCTTGAGCTCGGCCTGCTCGAAAACCTTCATCGGCGCGACCTGACGATCATCGAGGAGGCAGAGGCGTTCCAGCTGCTCATCGACCGATACGGACGCACTCACGAGCAGATCGCCACCCTGACCGGACGCAGCCGCAGCCAGGTGACGAACATGCTGCGCCTGTTGGTCCTGCCCGACGAAGTGAAGGACACGCTGCACAAGGGCAATATCAGCTTTGGCCACGGCCGTGCGCTGCTCAGCGCCGCCGAACCGGCAGCGCTCGCGCGCCGCATTGTTGCGGAAAGGTTGACGGTGCGCGAAACGGAGCTGCTCGCGGCCCGCCTGCATGCGACGGCGCCAACCAGCCGGGCCATGCCGGCACCGACGGCGACCCTCGCCGCGCCCGATCTGCCGCTGCCGGGCGGACCGATCGCGATTTCGGCCAGCACCGAAATCTCCCCATCATCCGGCCTGCAGCAGCTGCAGGCGGAACTGGCGGAGGCGATGGGAATCGAATTGGACGTGCGCACTGCTCAGGACGGCGCGACGTTGCTGATTCGGGGCAAGTCCGCCCGCGATACGGCCGAGGTGATTACCCTGCTCCGCGATGCGCTGAAGCTTCTGCGGGTGAATCGGGCGATTGACGTACTGTCCCGGAATCTCCGGGCAGTCTGATTTCCACCAGACTGGCAGTCGAATTTTCCGAATGTGATTCCCGTCACAGCCGGCGCGCCGCGCCGACGGTACGGTTTCCGCCGATGTCTCGCGTCGATGGCACAGCGGCGGCGCGGCCTGCCTCAGCCGAGCCACTGACGATTGAAAGCGGTCCACGAACCGACTGGCCGGCGAGCCGCGCCCGTTAACCATAACGGTGCCGAAGAAGGCAGCGGCTGCACATGGTTTACTCGCACATTTCGTCTCGAATATATCGTGAATTCGACGAGATTGAGTTCCTTTCCCGATGCTCGTCATGTATATTGCTCGAAACAGTGCCGACGGTCACGGGCGCATCCCTGCGCTTCCGGCGGCAGACTAATGAAACGTGTGTGGGTGATGACGAGAATGGAAGTCGCAGCAGTCGGAGCGATCGCTCCGCCCTTCTTCCGTACGCCTAAGACCAAACTCCGCTCCCCGGCTGCGGCATCGAGAGAGTGACGCCGCGACCGACAGCCACACGCCGCAACGCCATAACAAGACCGACATCGAAAGGGGCGCCAGAATGTATCTCGACGGACGACTTCCCGAAGGCTACGTCGTGCTGTGCACGGCGGATGCAGATCCTCACAGCTTCCTCGTCCGCCGGCTGGGCTTGTCGGTCGAATGTCCGCAGTGCGGACGCACCGCGCTGTCGTCGGATCTCGTCGTTGCCTACTACCAGCAGAGAATGGAACCGGTCGCCGGCTAGCCTGCCGCCGGCGTCGCCACAGCCTAAGCGATAGATCCCCGGCCGTCTCGGCAATGCCACGCCCAAGCGGTCCGCACGATCTCATCGATGCCGCGATACCCAGGCCGCCAGCCGAGAATCTCTGTCGCCCGCCGCGGGTCCGCCACTAAGACGGGCGGATCGCCCAGGCGCCGTGCGCTGCGCAGCACCGGCACAGGACGCGCGCCGACCCGCTCGACCGACGCGATCAACTCCAGCACGGACGTGCCGGTGCCGGTTCCCAGATTGAACGCATCGGTTGCGCCGCCGTCCAGCAGATACCTCAGTGCAACGACGTGCGCCTCCGCCAGATCCGCGACGTGGACGTAGTCGCGAACGGCCGATCCGTCGGGCGTCGGATAGTCGGTTCCCAGGATCCGGAACGGTGAACCCGCGCCGGTCGCGGCCATGATCGCCAGAGGGACGGCGTGAGTTTCCGGCTCGTGATCTTCCCCCGTCTCCCCGTCCGGATCGGCGCCGGCGGCATTGAAATATCTGAGTGAAACGGACCGCAGGCCGTAGGCGCCGCTGTAGTCCCGCAGCATCCGTTCAGCCGTCAGCTTGCTCGAACCGTACGGATTTATCGGCTCTTGCGGGTGATCCTCCGTCAGCGGAAGGCGCACGGGCGCACCATACGTCGCGCAGGTGCTGGAGAAGACGAGCGTTCGGATGCCCGCCTCGCGCAGTCCATCGAGAAGCGTCAGCGTCCCGACCACGTTGTTGCGGTAGTACGATGCGGGATCGGATACCGATTCTCCGACATAAGCCAGCGCGGCAAAGTGCATCGCACCAACGGGCTGATGTTGTCGAATCACGCCGCGAAGCCGCGCCTGGTCGGTCAGGTCGCCGATTTCCAGAGGCCCCCATCGAACGGCAGCGCGGTGGCCGCGATACAGGTTGTCATAGGTGACAGGCTGGTACCCCGCACGGGCCAGCGCCTTGCAGACGTGACTGCCGATGTAACCCGCGCCTCCCGTGACCAGTATCTTCATGGAACTCCCAAACGGTTGGTCGGCCCGATCACGTTGCCAAATCGGCCGGAGCCACGGCAAGGGGCTTGCTGCTGGACGTTGGCGTCGGCGATTGGCGCATCGCCTCGTTCTGGCGACTCGTACCGGCGAGAGCCTTCAAAAAGGCGTAGCGGCGCCGGCTGAACGCAGCCGTCTTCGGCATGGCGCTCGCGCTTGGCTGCCGGCATAGATCCGGGAAGGTGACACCCGGTTCGCCGAGACTGTCGCCAGCGCCGGTACTGCCCGAAAATCGTGCCAGCAGGCCAGCGAGAGTCCTCCGGAACGGCGGCTCGAACAGGGCGCCCGGATCTTGTGCGATTGCGCGCCCAATGAACCGCATGGCGGAGAGCGGCCGTCCCCGCCGCAGACTCCGGCGGGCAAGATAGATGGAGTTGAACGACGCCGCCCAGCGATACATCCGACGCGGCAGTTCCGGATGCCGCGCGCCCACCGCCTCGAGCACCAGGTCGTGTCCCCGCTGCATCTGCGGCAGGCTGTTGGACATATTGGCCGCGTTGATGCGGTAGCCGACCAGAAGAGCCGGGACGAGGGCGACGTTGCAACGTTCGGCGATTCTCAGATAGAGCATCAGATCTTCGCAGCCCTCGCCGCCGCGCGCCCGCAAACCGGGATCATAGCCGCCGACCTCGCGCACATGGTCGCGGCGTAGCAGCGGCACGCTCGCGTTCCCGACGAAGTTGTGAATGACCAGAAACGGAAAGACAGCGCCTTCGTGATGCGCGACGTGGCCGGCGGGCACGACGACCTGATTCCTCTCGTCGATGAGGGAGGACCAGGCATAGACCATCCCCACGCTCGGGCCGGCGCGGCGCAGCGCCGCCACCTGCCGAGCAATCTTGTCAGGATGCCAGAGATCGTCCGCATCGAGCGGTGCAACCAGCGTGCCTCGGCAGTGCTCGATGCCGAGGTTGCGCGCCGCGGCAACGCCGCGGTTCTGCTGGCGCAGAAGACGCACGCGCGAGTCGCGCGCCGCCGCCGCGCCGACGATATCCGCCGTCGCATCGGTCGAGCCGTCATCCACCACGACAACCTCGAGGGAGCGGTAGGTCTGCGCCAGCGCCGAGTCGAGGGTATCGGCGATGAAGGCGGCGGCGTTGTACGCGGGAATGATGACGGAGACCAACTCCTCCATCGATGATACGTCCTTCAAGCTTGCACTCCAGATCCGCTCTGTCCCGATATAGCAGCGAGAGATTAGGAATCCTCGAACAGCCGGTTACGCTGCCGATCCATGCAGACGGCAACGCTCCCAGGTGGCGCGGCGGCGGGCGCCAGCAGCCTGTAAGTCCTAATATTCGGTAAGGATAATGATCAGATGATCAGATGGTCTTTTTGCTGCCGGATATCCCATCGATTTACGAAATCACACGCGACAAATTTGTCCATTTGTTGTACCCTACCATATCGCCTGTGGGAACTTCGTCAAGTCGAGCGATAAGAGAAAAAACTGCCTATCGCACGACAGCCAGCCATATCTCGTTCGTTGGCAGCTGCCCCGGCATCGCCGGGCTGCGGACGCTGACGAGACGTGGTTAACGCAAAGCCACGGCCCAGACAGGCAATGAAGAGTCGGGACAGAAATCCGAGCGCGAACAAAACGCAGAACAGCCAGAGTTAAGACCGACAAAAGCGCCGCACGGAATCCGGACCGAGATCCACAGCAGCTGACCGAAAACAATGCCGCTTCTGAAACTGTCGAGCCTGCCTCGCCGCATCGTCTCGCGCCTGATCGCGAAGGTACGCGTCCACTGGATCAATTTTCGCCGCCGCTATCTGTCGCTTTCCGTCTGGAAGGGCAGGCGCTGGCTGCGCCAGCTCCTCCGAGGTCCTGACGACGCGCCGCTGCTCTCGGTCGTCATTCCCGCCCGCAACGCCGCCGGCACCCTGGCGGAGACGTTGCAGAGCCTCACGGTCCAGCGCATCCGGGCGTGGGAAGCGATCATCGTGGACGACGGGTCGACGGATTCGACGCCGGCGCTCGTTGCCGACTGGCAGGCGCGCGACCCCCGCATCCGGTGCGTGCGGCAGGCACAGGGAGGCGTGTCGCAAGCCCGGAACACCGGCCTCCTGCATGCCCGCGCCGATCGAGTGATGTTTCTGGACGCCGACGACTGGATCGCCGCCGACTGCTTCGATCACATGTTCGGAGCGCTTGCCGAGAATCCGCACGCGGACGTCGTCTATTGCGGCTATGTCCGCATTTCCGACGACGGCTGGGAGCTGCCGATGTCCTTCAACTGGGAGGTCGCGAGCGCGCCATTCGAGACGTTCGGGCATCACTGCGCCGTCGCTGTCCATAGCGTGATCCTGCGCCGGCAGGTTGTCGTTCAGGCCGGCGGCTTCGATACCAGCCTCAAGACCTGCGAGGACTGGGACCTGTGGCTGCGGATCGCCCGCACCGGCGCGTCGTTCGTCGGCGTCCCCCTGCCTCTCGCCTACTACCGGATGAGGCCAGGTTCGGCGACGAGCAACTATGGGCATATGATCAGCAATGCCCGACAGGTCATCGACTCTTCGCGCGCCGCGGATCCGCGCGTCAAGCGATCCGATCCGCGTTATGTCGACGGCCTGCGGGACGGTGCCGTCATCGAGCGGTGGACGTACTTCGCCATCTGGTGCGCGGCCTGCGAGGCGGCGAACGGCCGCCCCGGCGTGCCCGCGCTGGACCTCCTGGAACAGATCCCGGACATGCGGGACAACGCCGACGGCATCAGCGACTGCTTGTTCCACGGGTTGTCCGTCGGCGGTCGCCGTCCGCCCTGGGCGCTGACGGACATCTGGCGCACGGCCGAGCCGCATCTTGTCGCCATCTGCGAGCGGCTCGAAGCGACGTCCAGCCGACCCGGCCTGACCCGCAGCATCATGGAGAACCTGGAGACGCAAGTCGTGCGCGCGAACGAGCTTGCGACTCCGCAGACGCTGTGGCGAATGCACGGACAGCGGGTCGACGTCCGCGGGCCCGTGCCCGATATCGAGCCGCTACCGCATGCCGATAACCTCTATCTGCGGGTTACCGACGGCAACGTCTGGCTCGACGAGATCTACTATCCGTTGCTGGCCCCGATCTCGTCGCGCGACTTGGCACGGCTGATCCTGGAGACCTGGGGATTCGAGAACTGCCTTGGAGGAAGTCCCGCGGCGATGCGGTTGCGGCTGATGCGTGAGGTCGCCGCCGACGTCGGCGGGCGCATCACGAAGCTGTTCCGGATGAAGCGCGGCCGCAAGCGGCAATTGATCGACATCGGTCATGCCATTTGGCGCGGCCTACGTGCAGGAAGGTTGCTGGCGGCCGCCAGTACGCCAACGTCGCCATCGATCCGTGCGCCCGCGTATCGGGAGCGAGCCGCAATTTTCATCGAGCGGCAACTCGGCGAGATCCGCCCTCGGGGAGGCGCGCCAGATCCGACCGTTGCAGTGAACGGTCACCGGGCGCTGCCGCCGGAACTCGCGACCGAATCTTCCGCGGACCGCCGCGCTCGATGGAACCGGACCTTCGCGACGCCCGACCCTTGGAACTATACGAGTCCCTACGAGCAGAAGAAGTACGACCGCACTCTCGCGCTGTTGCCGGATGAGCCGATCGAGCGCGCGTTGGAGCTTGCCTGCGCCGAAGGCCACTTCACGCAGCACCTGGCTTCACGAGTGCAGTCGCTGATCGCAGCCGACATTTCAGAGACGGCCCTGGAGCGGGCGCGAGTGCGCTGCGCCGAGCATGCGAACGTCCGGTTCCAGTGCCTCGACCTGATCGAGGATGTGATTCCCGAGCGGATGAACCTGATCGTCTGCTCCGAGGTCCTGTACTTCCTCAAAGACACGGGCGAGCTGCGCCGCGTTGCGGACCGGCTGGTGTCGGCGCTCGCGCCGGGCGGGCGACTGGTGACGACCCATGCCTTCGTCCTGTCCGACGACCGGCACGCCACCGGGTTCGATTGGGCCAACCCGTTCGGCGCCAAGACGATCGACCGGGTGATCTCCGAAACACCGGGGCTTCACCGGGAACGGTCGCTCATTACCGATCTCTATCGCATCGACGTCTACCGGCGCGCGACCGACGGCTTGGCAGCGGTCGCCCCGGACATCCGGCAGGCACCGCTCGATTCGCCGCTGGAACCCGAGGTCGAGCGCCAGGTCGTCTGGGGCGGCGCCATCGTCCGCAGATCCGACGCACAGCGCGACGAGGTCACGGAGCAGGTTCCCATCCTCATGTACCATCGGGTCTCAGAGAGCGGTGCGCCAGAGCTCGCGCGCTACCGGGTGGATCCGCGCGTCTTCGAGCAGCAGCTGCGATTCCTGCGCCAGCAGGGCTATCACGCGATCACCGCAAGCGAGCTTCTCGAAGCCATGCGCTCGGGAGAGCCGCTGCGCGGACGGCCGATCATGCTCAGCTTCGACGACGCCTACCGCGACTTCTTCGACTCGGCGTGGCCTCTCCTGCAGCGCTACGACTTCAAGGCGCAGGTCTTCGTCGTCACGGAGAAGGTGGCGGGCTGCGCCGATTGGGACAGCAACTACGGCGAGCCCGCGCCGCTCATGGCGTGGGACGAGATCGAGGCCCTGAACGCGAAGGGAATCGCCTTCGGCAGCCACCTCGCGAGCCATCGCGCCGCCGACTGCCTGTCAACCGAGGAGCTGCTGCGCGAGGGTGCCGCCTCGCGCTTCGAGCTGGAAACGCGGCTCCGCAGCGAGATCCGCTCCATCGCCTT
This sequence comes from Dongiaceae bacterium, assembly GCA_050180895.1. GTDB lineage: Bacteria > Pseudomonadota > Alphaproteobacteria > Dongiales > Dongiaceae > JBGPEQ01. Next base: position 35,497 of record JBFXDS010000003.1, on the reverse strand, counting down.
TCCGTTCGGAATCCATAGCTACCGAGTCATCAACACCTTGAAGATGTGCGGCTACGAGCTCGGCGTGACGACCAACGACGGCGTCGCTTCGATCCGCATGGATTCGATGACGCTTCCGCGCGTGGAGGTCATGGGCTCGGACGATCTCGCGGCTTTCGCCTGGAAGATCGGACGCTACGATGCTTTCGAGAGGTCCGCCTCGTGACCAACCCGCCAGAACAGGCCGGCGCGGCGCGGTCGCCGATGTCGTATCTGAAGATCCTGGCGCGCTTCGTCGCCACCTATGCGCGCCCGACCCCGTTGCTGCTCGTGCTGGGGACGCTGTCGGCCATCGCCGAGACGCTCGGCATCACGCTCGTGGTGCTCTTCATCTATTCCATCCTCGGCCACAGCGGCGACCTGGCCGCCGACAACCTGCTCGCCATGGTGTTCAGCGTCGTCAACAGCCTCGTCGGGGGAAACACGACGGCGCTGGGCGTGCTCATCTTCGTCTCCCTCGTGGTCAAGGCGCTGCTGAATTTCGCCTATGGCGCTCTGACGGCCACGGTCAGGCACGCGGTCGGCCGGAAAGTGCGCGAGGAGATCTTCCGGCAGTACATGACCGTCTCCTACGACTATGTCCGCCGCCATGACGACGGCGAACTGGTGAACATCCTGGCGAGTGAATCCGAAAGCATCGCCGGCGCCTACTACAGCCTCACGCGCATCGCGATCAACGCGTGCGCCGTCGGCTTCTTCGTCCTCTTCCTGATCTCGATCTCGTGGGAAATTACGGCGATTGCCGGATGCGGCGCCGCGGTCGTGTTCTACATCCGCCGCCGCCTGTCGTCTCCGGCCCGGCAATTGGGCGAGAAGGTCGCCCTTGCGAAGAATGAGTTGACGGAGCGTATCCTGACCGCGGTCCAGGGCATGCGGACGGTCCGCGCCTTTGCTCAGGAAGCCCCCGCGCAGAAGCGCTTCGACGAGGCGTCCGGACGCGTTCACCGAACGAACGTCGCGCTCGAGCACTTGCAGAACCTGATCCCGCCGCTGAGCGAAAGCGGATACCTCGCCGTCCTCGGGGCGGTGATCGTCGCCGCGAACATCCTCGAGATTCCGTTCACGGCGACGCTCGCATCGGTCGCCCTCCTCTATCGGCTCCAGCCTCACATGCGCGAACTGGACATCCACCTCCTCGAGCTGGGCGGAATCGAGGCGTCGATCCGGATGGTCGGCGGCGTGCTGGATCGCTCGGACAAGTCCTATCCGCCGGACGGAGACGAGCCGTTCACGGGATTGAAGAAGGAGCTGCGCTTCGAAGGCGTGTCCATGACCTATGCGGGCAGCACCAAGCCGACCTTGCGCGACGCGAGCTTCACCATACCCGTCGGCCACACGACGGCAATCATGGGCCGGAGCGGCGCGGGCAAAACGACGATCGTGAACCTCATTCTCCGTCTCTACGAGCCGACCGGCGGCATCATACTTGCCGACGGCCGGCCGATCACGTCGTTCGAACGCCGTAGCTGGCTGTCGCGGGTCGCCGTCGCCGGCCAGGATCTCGAGTTGATCGAGGGAACCGTCGCCGAGAACATCGCCTTCGGCGTCCCCGACGCCTCGATGGAGGACATCGAGGAGGCCGCGTCCCTTGCGGGCGTCACGAGTTTCCTTCCCGACCTGTCCGACGGGCTCTACAGCTGGGTCGGCGAGCGCGGTCTTAACCTTTCGGCGGGCCAGCGGCAGCGCGTCGGCCTTGCGCGGGCCCTGCTCCGGCGTCCCGACCTGCTGATCCTCGATGAAGCAACGACCGCTCTCGATGCCGCGATGGAGGAAGAGGTCAGGCGGAACGTCGCCAAGGCCTACAGAGGCAGGACTGTGATCGTCATCACACATCGAACGGATGTTGCCCTCGCGGCCGATCATATCGTCAAGCTGGCCGGCGGCCGCGTCGCGGAAGACAAGGTTCCGCCGCGTCGGCAAGCGGGTTGAAAATCCCATCGAGTCGCGTCGAATCTGTTGCATTCGACAGCACTTCGAGACAAAATACTATCCAAGTCCTGCGAGCGAAATGACGGGACTGTCGCGTGCTTGCGGTGGGGCCCAAGATCCGGGCAAGGGCTTCGGTTTTTTCGATGCCGACCACTCCACCACAGACGCATACGGGGTTGGGACGGCGTAGGGACGAGTTCGCCGTCCCAACCTCGACCAATCATAGATGAGAATGGTCCGGGACAATCAGCGCTTCACCGGCCTGGCGGTCGCGATGGTCCGCGTGATCGTCGCGGCAACGCCTCTGACCCTTGCCGCAACGGTGGTGCAGGCCGGGCCATTCGAGGATGGCGTCGCTGCCTATGAGCGCGGCGACTATGCATCGGCGATCGGACTCTGGCACCCTTTGGCGCAGCAAGGCGATGCCGCCGCCCAATTCAACATCGCGCTCATGTACAACACCGGCCGCGGCGTGCCGGAAGACAAGGCGGCAGCGGTCAGCTGGTATCGGCTGGCGGCCGAGCAGGGCTACGCCAAGGCCCAGTTCAGCCTCGGCGCCATGTACGAGCGCGGCGACGGCGTGCCGCAAGACTACGCGGAAGCGGCGCGGTGGTACCGCGCGGCGGCCGAGCAACGGAACGCCAGAGCGCGCTACAAACTCGGGTATCTCCATCACAAGGGCAAGGGCGTCCAGCGGGACTTGGGCGAGGCCGTGAAGCTCTACAGCCAGGCCGCCGATCAAGGTCTCCCGGAGGCCCAGTTCAGACTCGGCATCCTGTACGCGCTCGGCGAGGGGGTGCAGCAGGACTATGTGGTCGCGTATGCCTGGCTCGACCTGGCAGCGGCCAACAGTCCGGACGGCGCGATTCGTGCCAGAGCAGTCGAGAGCCGTGACCTCCTTGCTCGCAAGATGGAGCCGGAGCAGATATCAGCAGCGAAGAAGCTTGCCAGGGAGTGGAAGCCGAAGGTGACCCCTTGAGCCTATCTGTCGCCGAGGGCCGATGTCCCCTCGACAGGCACTACTTCTTGCTTGCCGTGCCGGGACCGGAGTGTTGCGAACTGCGGGCTGATTTGCGTCGGGTGACCGTTCCGGGAGTTCCCGAGTCCTCCGGCTCCTCGCCGCTTCGAGCTGCATAGGGTTCGCGCATCGGCACCCGGCGCAGCGGGTCGCCTGGAGCGGGCTCGATGCCGCCATGACGCAGCCTTGTCTTCGGCGCACCCGAACCAAGAGCCGCCGGCGGCTTCGAGACAAGCCTCGCGGCCGTCTTCGGGCGTGACGGCCGCACCGATCGGACGTCGGTCGATGGTCTCTGAGTGCGGCTGCGGCGTTTCACGGCTCGGCGACATCCCTTCCCCGCAACAACACACTCATGCGCGTTGCCGTTCCCGCTGTGAGCCAGGGGTCGCAAGACAGACAAGGGCGGGCGCTAGACTAGGCGGCGCGCATATCGCCGGATTCCGGCGCGGACGCGTCCGCCGCGCGAGCTTCCAGCCCCGCAGCTACCGCATCCTCGATCCGCTCGAGCCAGACGAATTCGAGCTTGCTTCGGGCGTCCTCGGACATTTCCTCGAGGTCCTTCCGGTTTCGTGCCGGCAGCATCACCCGGGTCAGCCCGGCGCGCGCCGCCGCCGCTGTCTTCTCCTTGATCCCACCGACCGGCAGCACCAGGCCGCGCAGGCTAATCTCGCCGGTCATCGCCGTGTCGTTGCGCACGGTCCGGCCGGTGAGCAGCGAGGCGAGCGCCGAGAACATGGCCACGCCGGCGCTCGGCCCGTCCTTTGGTATGGCGCCGGCGGGAACGTGGATGTGAATATCGCTCTTCTCGAACAGGGCGGGATCGATGCCGAGCGAGGCGGCGCGGCTCTTCACCAGGCTCAGCGCCGCCTGCGCGCTCTCGCGCATGACCTCGCCCAGCTGGCCGGTGAGTATCAACCGGCCGCTGCCGGGCACGCGCGTGGCCTCGACGAAGAGGATGTCGCCGCCGACCGGAGTCCAGGCCAGCCCGGTCGCCACGCCGGGAACGCTCGTGCGCATCGCCACTTCGTTGTCGAACTGCGGCGGCCCCAGGATGACGTCGAGTTCCTCGACCCCGATGCGGACGCTTCCGGCGCTGCCCTCCGCGATGCGCACGGCGACGTTGCGCAGTACCCGGCCGATCTCGCGCTCGAGGTTGCGGACACCGGCCTCGCGCGTGTAGTGGCGGATGATCTGGCGCAACGCCTCGTCAGAGACCTCCGCCTGATCGGGCTTCAGGCCGTTGGCATCCAGCTGCCGACGCAGCAGGTAGCGCCGGGCGATCTGCAGCTTCTCGTCCTCCGTGTAGCCAGCAAGAGAGATGATCTCCATGCGGTCGCGCAACGGGCCGGGGATGCTGTCGAGGATGTTCGCGGTGGTGATGAAGACCGTCCGGCTCAGATCGAAGGGCACTGCGAGATAGTTGTCGCGGAAGGTGTTGTTCTGCTCGGGGTCGAGGACCTCGAGCAGCGCTGCCGATGGATCGCCCTGGATGCCGGCGCCGAGCTTGTCGATCTCGTCCAACATCATCACGCAGTTGCGCGCGCCGGCCTTACGAATCGCCTGGATGATGTTGCCGGGCAGCGCGCCCACGTAGGTGCGCCGATGGCCGCGGATCTCGGCCTCGTCATGCACGCCGCCCAGGCTGACGCGGACGAACTTCCGGTCCATGGCGCGGGCGATCGACTGGCCGAGGGAGGTTTTGCCGACGCCGGGCGGGCCCACGAAGCACAGGATGGGCGCCTTACCCTGAGGCGCGAGCTTGCGCACGGCCAGATACTCGATGATCCGGCGTTTGATCTTCTCGAGCCCGTAGTGGTCCTCGTCGAGGACGCGGCGGGCGGCCGCGATGTCGATCGGCTTCTCCTCCGGCAAGGCCCACGGCAATTCGATGAGCCAATCGAGGTAGGCGCGGACCATGCCGTATTCGGCGGCGGCCTCGGGCATCCGCTCCAGCCGGCGCAGCTCCTTGCGCGCTTGCTCCTCGACCTCCTTCGGCATCTGTGCCTTGCCGATGGCCGCCTCCAGCTCGGCGATCTCCGTACCCTTGCCGTCGCCTTCGCCGAGCTGACGCTGGATGGTCGCCATCTGCTCGCGCAACAGGATCTCGCGTTGCCGCTCGTCGAGCGCGGCCCTGGTCTGCCGCCCGATCTCGTTCGACAGGCGCAGGACTTCCAGGCGGCCGGCGATCAAACGGGACATGCGATCGAGCCGGGCGCCGACGTCGACGGTCTCAAGGACCTCCTGCTTCTCCTCCGGCTTCAGATCCGTATAGGCGGCGACGAGGTCGGCCAATTCGCCGGGCACGGTCATCGCCTGCACCGCGCCGAGCAGCTCCTGCGGCACCTGTGGCAGCAGCTGCAATGCCTCCACCGCCTGGCGCTGCAGGTTGAGGAAACGGGCCTCGATCTCCGGCGTACGCGTGTCCGGCTCTTCGATCCGTGCCACACGGGCGACCAGGAACGGCCAGCCGCTCAGGAAATCGACGATCCGGACGCGCCGCTCACCCTGGCAGACGAGATGATGAGCACCGTCCTTGGCGGTCACATAGCGAACGATGTTGGCGACGGTGCCAATGCGATGCAGATCGATCGGCGTGGGCTCCCCGACCTCCGGATCCCGCTGCATGAGGATGCCGATCTGATGCTGTCCGCGCACCGCGGCCTGCGCGGCAGCGACGGATTGCGGCCGGCTGATGGTGATCGGAAAGATCGTGCCGGGAAACAGCACGAAGCCCCGGACAGGAACAATGATCAGCGCATCTTCTGGCAGCTCGGGCAGGCGCTGCTCGGAGCCGCTCTCGGACTCCGGTGCGCGAACAAGCTTCATCTCATTCATAACTTCGACGCTCCCGACACCGCCGCTTCATGCGGCCTTGCGGAGGGTGATCAAGAGACAGCCGTCGACGGCGGCGCGGCGGACTTGGTCATAGCGGCCGGCCGGCAGCGCGACCCGCCGCTCGAACCGACCCTGCGGCAGCTCCAGCCGATGAATGACGGCGTCACGCAATGCCTCCGGGATCGTGCGGCTGCCGAGGATGACCAGGTCGCTGCCTTCGATCTCCGCCTCCACGCGATCGGGGTTCACGCCCGGCAGCGCGACGAGGACCAGCACCTCGCGCTGCGTTTCCAGGACATCGACAGGCGGCTCCCAGGCTGGGGTGCGCCGCGACCGCTGCAGCTGAAAGAACTGCCGATGCATGCGCTCGGCCCGCGCCAGCATCTCGCAGGCTTCGGACCACATCCAGATTTCAGAATCGCGTGTGACCATGGTCGGGCTATCTCGGAGGTGAAGCTGTTGGCGCCCGCCGCCGTGCACCGGTCGTTGCTTCGGCAACCGGCTTGCGGCAGGTCGGTTCCTAGTTCACGGATCAGGTCATCGTGCGCAGCCGCCGCAGCTTCCGCATCGACGGCACTCCTTACTCCAGCGGGCATGGCATTGCAAAGGCACTCGCAGGAGACTCTGAGCCGCGCCGACGCAAGGGCAAACGTCACAGTAGCTCGCGGAACGCAACAGCGGCGGCCTCTGGCGCTGTGCGTCTTCAACCTCGCATGACCGTGAAAATCGCACCGGCGTTGACGTTCACCAATGGTCATTATAATGATATATTCTTTCTGCGGCAGCAACTTCAACAGCCGCAGCGTCGTCGAACGAAAAGGCCCTGACTCGCGCATGCACTATCAGAACCCTCGCCGATATGCCCGAAGCGGCGATCTCTATCGGCGCGCCTGCGAAGTCATCCCCGGCGGCGTGAACAGCACCGCACGCGCGCGCTTTTCGGGGTGGGATCCATATCCGCTGTTCGTCGATCAGGGGACGGGGTCGCATCTGCGGGATGTCGATGGCAACGACTATATCGACTATCTGCTCGGCCTGGGCCCGATGATCCTGGGCCACCGCCCGCCCAAGGTGACGGCCGCCGTCGTCGATGCCATACAGCGCCGCGGCACGGTGTTCGCGCTCCCCGCGGCCGATGAGACGATGCTGATCGGCAAGATGATCGCGGCGGTGCCCAGCCTGCAGCAGGTCCGGCTGTGCAATACCGGCACGGAGGCCGTGCTCTACGCCGTCCGCCTCGCGCGCGCCTTCACCGGCCGCAACAAGCTGGTGCGCTTCGAAGGCATGTATCACGGCTTCTCGGACGGCGTGTATTGGAGCAAGCATCCCGGATTGAACGCGGCCGGGCCGGATCGCGCGCCGGTGCCGGTGCCGCAGGGCCCGGGCCTGCCGCCGGGGCTGGATGGCTCCCTCATCGTCCTGCCCTGGAACGACGCCGATCTCCTGCGCGTCGTGCTGGATCGGCACGGCCATGAGATCGCCGCCGTGCTGACCGAGCCAGTCATGTGCAACACCGGCTGCATCCTGCCCGAGCCCGGCTATCTCGAGGCCATGCGGGCGCTGACGGAGAAGCACGGCATCCTGCTCATCTTCGACGAGGTGATCACCGGCTTCCGCATCGGCCTGGGCGGCGCCCAGGGCCACTACGGACTGACGCCGGATCTTTCCATCTTCGCCAAAGGGCTCGGCGGCGGCTTTCCCGTCGCCGCCCTGGGCGGTCGCAAGGAGGTGATGGCACTGGTCGCCGACGGCACCGTGTCGATGGCGGGCACCTACAGCGCCAACAGCATCGCGGTCGCCGCCGCCAACGCGGCGCTGGACGAACTCGCTGCGCCCGGCGCGTATGACCGCCTTTTCGCGATCTCCGACCGGCTCCGGCTGGGATTGACGCCGATCTTCGCCGAGGCCGGCATTCCTGCCGATGTCGTGGGCGTCGGTCCCGTCCTTCAGGTGTGGTTCACGGAGCGCCCGATCCGCAACTATCGAGATGCCGCCCGTTTCGCCCGCCACGACGTCTTCCGTTCATGGTGGGAAGGCATGTTGGACCGCGGCGTCCTCTTCCATCCCGGTGCATTCGAGAACCTGTTCGTTTCCTTCGCGCATTCGTCGGACGATATCGAGCAGACGCTCGCGGCGGCGCACGAGACGGCGTTGTCCATCGCCGGCCAGTCGTAATGGACGGCCGGCCGGGTCGTCGCTGCCCTCTATGACTGGGTTCCGGCTCGGCATCGATCTCGGCACGTCCGCCGTCAAGGCCGTTGCTCTCGATCCGACGGGCCAGCCAATTGCGACCGGCGAAGCCGCCTTTCCGACCCGTTCCGATCTCCCGGGCCAAGCCGAACAGGAGACGGGCCACTGGCTCGCCGCCGCCGCTGCTGCCGTGGCCGCCATCGGCCACTCTCTCGGAACGGGTTGGCGCGAGCGAGTGTCGGCGATCGGCCTCGCCGGCCAGCTGCCGACATTGGTCTGCATGGGCGACGACGGACCGCTGGGACCAGCGATCACCTGGACCGATGGTCGCGCCGATGCGTGGGCCGGCCGCCGGCTCGATGCGGAGCGCCGCGACTGGCTCTACCGGCGCACGGGCATGCCGATCGACGGCCGCTATCTGGCGCCGATGTTCCGCTATCACTGGCAGGAACGAGGTCGGCCGGTGCGCCGCATCCTGTCGGCCAAGGATTTTCTCTGTCATGCGCTTACCGGACGCGGCGTGACCGATCCATCGACGGCCGCCGGTTATGGGGTCTACGCGTTTGCCGAGGGCAACTGGGACGCCGCCCTCTGCGCCCTCTGGGATCTCGATCCGGCCCTGCTGCCGGAGGTGCAGTCGGCTCATGCCGTGGCAGGGACCTTGCACGCCGCCGGGGCCGAGCTGCTCGGTCTGCGGGAGGGCATTCCCGTGACCGTCGGCGCGGCCGATTCCGTCGCCGGCGCTCTGGCGATGGCCGGACTGGAGGCGGGCATCGCCTGCGTCGCGATGGGATCGAGCACCATCGTCATGGATACGGTGACGGCGCCGCTCCTCGATGGACAAAGACGCTATCTGCTGACTCCCCATGCAATGGACGGCTGGTTCGGGCGAGAGATGGATCTGCTGGCGACGGGCACCGGCTTTCGCTGGCTGACGACCATCTTCGGCTGGACGGACGAGGAGCTGTTGAGCCGCGCGGCCGCAGCGGCACCCGGCGCCGACCGCCTGTTCTTCGCCCCCTATCTCGCCGGCGGCGAGCAGGGAGCTCTCTGGGATCCCAGCTTGCGCGGTGCGCTCCACGGCCTCACCCTCTCGCACACGGCATCGGATATCGCCCGGGCGTTCTTCGAGGGCGTTCTGTTCGAGATCCGCCGCTGCATCGACGTCCTGTCGGAGACCTCGCCAGTACGGCATGTCGTGCTGGCCGGTCACGCTACGGCCAGCCGGGAGATGCTCGGCATGGCGGCCGACATGCTGGGACGTTCCGTGCAGGCCTACGAGCACAGGTCGCCGGCCGCCCTGGGCGCCGCACAGCTGACCGCGCTTGCCGGCTCGCAGGCTATGACGGCGAGTCCGTCCTCTCCGCCTGTCCTGCCGGGACCGAACGCAGCCAAGTACGAAGAGATCTACCGTCGCTATACCTCCCTGTTTCCGCGCGCCGCACGGCCGCCGGACGCAGATTGAGCGGGGTGTGTGCGTGAAGCTGCTGTGGATGGTCGGGCCCTCGGAACTGGCCGATCAGGCGGCGGCGCACGTGGCGGCCCTACTCCGGCGCAAGGCGACCGCGGCGATCGCGCTGCCGACCGGCAGAACGCCGCGCGGTATGTACGATCGGCTCGTGGCGCTGCATCGGGCCGGCGAGTTCTCCTGCCGCGATGCCGGCTTCTTCAACCTGGACGAATTCGTCGGGTTCGGTCCGGACGATCCCGCCGGCTACGGCGCCTATCTGCAGCGGCACTTCCTGGGCCAGGTCGATGCAGATCCCGTTCGCATCCGCTTGCTGCGGGGCGACGCGCCCGACCTCGACGCCGAGTGTCGGGACTTTGATCGTACGATCGACGCCGCCGGCGGACTCGATCTTGCGATCCTCGGGCTTGGCAGGAACGGGCATGTCGCCTTCAACGAGCCCGGCGGCGACTGGCAGAGCGTCACCCACCGCGTGGTGTTGTCCGAGTCCACGCGGTCCGCCCAGCGACAGCAGTTCCCGAGCGACGAGGCGGTGCCGCGAGAGGGACTGACGATGGGCATGCAGACGATCCGCGCGGCGCGCGCCATCCTGCTGCTGGTGGCCGGCGTGGGAAAAGCGGCCGGCCTCGCCGCGCTCCGGGCCGGCCGGCGCGATCCGTCTTGGCCGGTGACCGGACTTCTCGACCATGCCGATCTCCTGGTTCTCGCCGATCGCGCCTGTGCCGGTACCGGAGACGGACCTTGATGTATGCTGGACCGGTGCTGAAGGACAGGTGTGAGCCCGAGCTTAATCCGACCGGAGTTGTTGATGTCTCTCTATGAACGGACGATGTCCTTCATTCTCCAGTATGTCGAAGAGCACGAGCTGCGGGAGGGCGACAGGCTGCCGACCGAACCCGAGCTGGCGACGATGGCCGGCGTCAGCATGGTGACCGTAAGGCGCGCGCTCGCCGAGCTCGCCGCCCAGGCGGTCGTCCGGCGCGAGCAGGGGCGCGGTACGTTCCTGGCGCGCTCGCGCGTCAGCGCCGAAACGACGACGGTCGGCGCGCTCCGCAACGGCCTGAGCCTCGATGCGCGCTCGTCGCTGGAGACGCGGCTGCGACATCTGGACCGGCGGCCCGCGACCGACGAGGAAGCGCGCCGACTGGAGATCGCCGACGCCAGCGCAGTTTGGGAGATTTCCCGTCTGCGCCTACTCGACAGGCGCCCGATGATCCATGAGGTCTCGATCATCCCCATGATCCTGGCGCCGGATCTAGGTGCGCATGTCGGCGCGAATCCGAACCGGTCGCTCTATGCGACCCTCGATCAGGAATATGGCCTGCGGGAGGTGCGCGAGGAGCAGACGCTCGTCTGTCGTCGGGCAAATCCGGCCGACGCCAAGCTGCTGGAACTGCCGCGGCAGGACTGGGTGGTGGAGATTTCCGGCATCAGCTACACGACGCGGAATGTCCCGATCGACAGCTTCCACATGACCTTCGACGCCAAGGGCTTTGCCTTTCGCATGGAGACGGCGCCGAAGTCGGCAATGGAAGCGATCGAGCTCGGCAAATGAGCGGATCGTGCGCTTGCGGAATCGGACGCAAATTCCCATCACATTGACAGGATCGGAAGGTCATTATAATCATATACTGAATGCGGCGCCGCGACCGACGGATGACGCCAGCGGTCGCCCGAGCCAATGACAAACAAGCACAGGGAGACGAAACGATGGGGAAGATTCGATTCTTGCTGGCCGGCCTGACCGTCGCCGCGTCGATGGCGATGGCCCCTGTCAGCGCGGCCGAGCCTCCGGAGAGCGCCAAGATCGATTGGCAGCAGTTCAAGGGAACGGCGCTCGATCTGCTTTTCGTCAAGCATCCCTGGACGACGGCGATCGAGCCGCTGCTGCCGGAGTTCGAGAAGCTGACGGGCATCACGCTCAACCTGACCACGGTCGCCGAGGATGCCTACTGGAACAGATCGTCGCTCGGCCTGGGCTCCGAGCAGCCCCCCTTCGACGTGTTCTTCCTGTCGATGGGGATCAACGGCTACACGGCCTATTCGAACAACTGGCTCGCCCAGCTGAACAATCAGATCGACAATCCCAAGCTCACGGATCCCGCCTGGTACAAGTATGACGACTTCTCGCCGGCGGCGGCCGCAGCCTTCCGGCTTCCGGATCCGAGCAGCCCGAAGATCTACGGCGTGCCGATGTCGACCGAGGTCTACATGTTCTTCTACCGGAAGGACCTGTTCGAGCAGAGCGGCATCGATGCCGCCGCCATCACCACCTTGGACCAGTGGATGGAGGCTCTCGGCAAGCTCCAGCTGCCCGAAGGCACCTATGCCGCTACCCTGCGCGGCGGCGGCCTCGGCATCCTCGACGAGCTCAATGCCGTCGTTATCGACTATTGGGGCAAGGCGCCTTACGCCAAGGACCGCTTTGTCTATTTCGACGAGAACTGGGCGCCGCGCTTTACCGATCCCCGCATCAAGGCCGGATTCAAGTACTGGGTCGACCTGATGAAGTTGTCGGCCCCTGGCGTCACCTCCTTCGATTGGTACGAGGCCACGACCCAGTTCGCGCAGGGCAAGGCCGCGACCTTCGGTCCGGACGCCAGCCTCTTCGCCCCGATCTTCCTCGATCCGAATCAGTCCACGGTCACCGACAAGGTCGGCTTCAAGGCGTTGCCGGCCGCGAGCGCCGACGGGGCGCAGACCGCCATGTGGTCGTGGGCCCTCAGCATTCCCGAGAAGTCGGGCGACAAGGACGCGGCCTGGCTGTTCGTCCAGTGGGCGACGAGCCCCTATGTGGTCGAACAGGTCAGCCTGCAGACCTTGGCGTCCCCACGGCTGTCGACCTGGGCCGACCCTGCCTACCAGGCGAAGCTGCCCGCCGGCTTCGGCGAGGCGGTCGGCCAGTCGCTGGCAATCGCCCAGCCTTCGATCATGTATCTGAGTTCGGCCGACGAGGTGATTCAGAGCATGGTCGACGCGCTCCAGGGCGCCTATCAGGGCACGCCGTTCGACGAGGCCATGCAGACGCTGCAGGATCAGGCGACCGCGGTCGTGAAGGATGCTGGGTTGTACAAGCAGTAACGAACCGGCGAGCCGCACGACGCGTTGAAACGCAAAGGCACAAGGACGCAGAGTCGCAGGGGCGCCCCGTCGGGGCGCCCCTCTTTGCGTCCTTGCACTCTTTGCGGTTGAGTCCGCCTGCACCGGAGCCATGACCCGCCGCGTCCCGATCCTGCTTCTGTTGCCATCGGCGCTCGTGCTCAGCGCGATCGCGATCTACCCCGTCTCCTTCGGGTTGTGGGCGGGCTTCCATCAATGGGACTGGTCGATCGGCCAAGCCGACAGCTGGCAGTTCATCGGCTTCGGCAACTACGTCCGCGCGCTCGGCAACGACGCGTTCTGGAACTCCATCCGGGTCACCCTCTATTTCACGGTCCTGGCCGTCCTGCTCCAGCTCTTCGTCGGGCTTGGCATTGCGCTGTTGCTGGCGAACAACGTCCGGGGCTCCTGGTTCTTCCGCTCCGCCGTGGTCTTTCCCTTGATGGTCTCCGACATCGTGGCCGCGGTGATGTTCGCCACGATCCTCGATCCCACGCTGGGCATTGCGAACTACGTTCTTGGCGTGCTTCACCTGCCGCAGCCGAACTGGGTCGGCGATCCACAGCTGGTCGTCCCGACCCTGGCGCTCGTCGACACCTGGTGGCAGACCGGGACCATCATCCTGATCCTGCTCGCGGGCCTCGCCGGCATTCCACAGGACCGCATCGACATGGCGTCGATCGACGGCGCCAGCGGCTGGACGATGCTGCGCCATATCACTCTGCCGGCACTGAAGCCCTTCATCCTGGTGGCACTGGTGTTTCGCACCATCGACGCGCTGCGCGTCTTCGCGCTCGCCTGGGCCATCACCAAGGGCGGCCCGTCGCGCTCATCGGAAGTCGCGCAGCTCTACATCTTCAAGCAGGGGATCGGGCAGTTCTTCAACATGGGCTATGCGGCGGCGGCGGCGACCCTGTTCGCGCTGATGGTGGGGCTCATCTCCGGCGTCTATCTGCTGTTGATGCGGAGGCCGAGCCCCTGATGGAACTGGCCACGGCCCGCACGATCCAGTCGAGATGGCGCGTCCGCCGCGCCCTGGGCCAGGCGACGTCCTTCCTCGCGCTCGGCGCCATCTCCGCGGCCTTTCTGGCGCCGGTCATCTGGATCGCGCTGACCGCCCTCAAGACGCAGCGCGAGGCGTTGGCATCGCCGCCGGTCTGGGCGTTCGAGCCGAAGTGGCAGAATTTCGTCACCGCCTGGAACTCGAACGATTTCGGCAAGTCGTTCCTGGTGACCACCTCGGTCTCGCTCCTGTCCGTGGCGCTGACCATGCTGCTCGCGCTCCCCGCCGGCTATGTCCTGGCGCGCTATCGCCGCGGCTGGCTGTCGGCCTTCGAGGTGGGCATGCTGGTGATCCGCATGCTTCCGGAAATCCTGTTCATCCTGCCGCTCTATGCCATCTATCAGTGGACCGCCCTGTTCGATACCCAGATCGGCATCAGCCTCGCCTTCCAGATCTTCAACCTGCCGCTGGCCGTCTGGCTCATCCGGCAGTTCGTCGGCGAGGTGCCGGTCGACCTCGACGAAGCGGCGCGCCTCGACGGCGCGTCAACCTGGCAGATCCTGTGGCTCGTGATCGTGCCGACGATTCGCCCGGGTCTTGTCGCCGCGAGCGTGCTGTCGTTCATCGGCGTCTGGACCAACCTCCTGTTGCCGCTCGCGCTCACCTACAGCCAGACGCCGATGGTCGCCACGACGATCGCCAACTTCAAGGGCTACGGCTCCTTCGACTGGCCGGTGATGGCGGCGGCGGCGATCATCTCGCTGCTGCCGCAGTTCCTTTTCTTCTTGTTCGCGCAGAAACACATCATCAAGGGCCTGACCTTGGGCGCCGTGAAGGGCTAGGAGAGCATGATCGAGCTGATGAAGATGCAGGACCGGGTCGCCGTCGTGACCGGCGCCGGGCAGGGCATGGGCAAGGAGATCGCCAAGGCGCTGGCAAGCCTGGGCGCGACCGTCGTCATCGCCGAGATCAACCCGGCCACCGGCGAGGCGGCGGCGAACGATATCCGAGCCGCCGGCGGCCGGGCGGTCTATCGCCGGCTCGACGTGCGCGAGACGCGGTCCGTCGAGGAGGTCGCCCAGTGGGTCCAGCAGACCTACGGCCGGCTCGACATCGCCGTCAACAACGCGGGCATCGTCAGGAACGCGCCGACCCTCGAGACCGGGGACGACGAGTGGCTCGAGGTCATCGAGGTCAACCTGAACGGCGTCTTCCGCTGTTGCCGCGCGTTTGGCCGGCTGATGGTCGCGCAGGGCCGGGGCGCGATCGTCAACATGTCGTCGAACAGCGCCGTCATCGTCGACCGGCCGCAGGTTCAGCCCGCCTACAACGCCTCGAAGGCGGGAGTGGCACAGTTGACGAAGTCCCTCGCGGCCGAGTGGGCGCCTCACCGAGTGCGGGTGAACGCCATCGCGCCCGGCTACATCGATACGGCGCTGACCGAGACTGGCAAAAGTCGCGCGGACTGGATCCGCCTGTGGATGGACATGACGCCGATGCAGCGCTTCGGCCGCCCGGAGGAGGTGGCGCCGCTCGCCGCCTTCCTGGCATCCGATGCGGCCAGCTTCGTCACCGGGGCCGTCTACCTAGTCGATGGCGGCTACAGCGTCTGGTGACGCGCCGTAATGGCCACCGTTCTATTGACATTTGATATTTTGTATACCAAATTACACAGCCCAGCGTGACCTCCATTTCATCGGAGACCCCGTTAGGACGTCAACAGGGAGGATCCCATGAGGGTCGAACAAATATTGCGGGAGAAAGGAACGAGAATCATTAGCGTGCGGCTGCGTGAGCCGGTGGCAGCGGCCGCCAAGATCATGGCGAGGGAGAACATCGGCGCTTTGGTCGTTACGGACGTCGTCCCCACCGAAGGCACCACGGTGGTCGGCATGTTCTCCGAGCGCGACGTCCTCCGCGCGCTCGTCGATAAAGGACAAGAAATCATGCGAATGCCGGTAGAGAATCTAATGAGCAAATCGCTCATCTCCTGCGGCCCGAATGATGAACTGGCGGACGTCATGGAGAAGATGGACCGCCATGGCATTCGTCATGTCCCGGTGCTCGAGGGTCATACGCTCGTTGGCGTCATCAGCGTACGCGATCTGATTCGCATACTGCGCAGCTTCGTGGCGGCAAGGGAAGCAGCGCCGGCTACCTAAGCTCCAGGCCGCTTGGTCCGCCCATAGGCGGCCTGAAGGCAATGCGGGTTGTGTCTCATGCATTGCCGACTTTCGTATTATGTATACCATATTATGAATTTCATCATTGCAAACCAAGATGCGAGCGCTATATATGTTGCATTGCAGCATAACATCCGAGGTTCCGCGGTGAACACCATCGTCTTCGTTGCCATTCTCCTGGTACTGACGGCTCCCATCGTCGAGATGGTCGTAAGGCGGCCGGGAATCTTGCTTGAGTTGATCCGGAATCGGGATCTCCGCGCTTTTGCCGAAGCACCCTTGGTGAAGGGCGAATCGCCCGTGGCGATCGCAAATGACTGCGGAGTTGCGGCCTCGCAATCGGACAAGGAACGCCTAGCAGCTTAATACATCCGGGCCAGTGCGGCTCGGCAACCTCTCAGAAGCAGCGCGACCCGACAGGGCCGCGCTTTTTCTTTTTCTCGGCAAGATCGATCGAGAGTTACGGAGCGCTTGAGGAGGACGCGCCTCCCGGGGCGTTGTATTCTAATGCGTGATACAGTATGATAAATGCCAGACTGCGATCCTGTCGGGTAAGCAGAGCTCTAAAAAACCAAAAAAGTGCCGTCGGGAACGCGGTCACACCGAGTAACCACCAGGGAGGAGACGTCATGTTGTACAAGCTTCCGATTCCATCGCTGATTCCGGCTGCACTTGCCGTGATCGGCTTCGTCGGCGTGGCCGACGCGCAAGCCCAGTGGAAGCCCACCAAGACGGTAGAATTCGTCGTGCCGGCCGGCACGGGGGGTGGGGCCGACCAAATGGCCCGCATGATTCAGGGCGTCATCCAAAAGCACGGCCTGATGGACCAGTCGCTGGTCGTCGTGAACAAGGCCGGCGGATCGGGCGGCGAAGGCTTCCTGGACATGAAGGACTCGGAAGGCAATCCGCACAAGATCATCATTACCCTCTCCAGCCTGTTCACGACCCCGCTGGCGACCGGGATCCCTTTCAGCTGGGAGGATCTGACGCCGGTCGCCATGCTGGCCCTCGATGAGTTCGTGCTCTGGGTAAACGCCGAATCTCCCTATAAGACGGCGAAAGAGTATGTCGACGCCGCCAAGGCGGCCGATGGACAGTTCGCCATGGCAGGCACCGGCTCCAAGCAGGAAGACCAGATCATTACGGTCGGCCTGGAGCAGGCGACCGGCGTGAAGCTCAAATACATCTCGGAGAAGGGCGGCGGCGACGTTGCCAAGGCGCTTGTCGGAAATCACGTCAATTCGACGGTGAACAACCCGATTGAGCAGGTCTCTTTCTGGAAGGCCGGCCAGACTCGGGCGCTGTGCGTTTTCGACAGCAAGCGTATCGCGATGACGGAGAAGGTCACCGAGGATATGGCCTGGAGCGACATTCCGACCTGCAAGGAAGCGGGTCTGGATATCGAGTACCTGATGTTGCGCGGCATCTTCATGCCGGCCGGCGTGGAGCAGGCGGCAGTCGACTATTATGTCGACCTGTTCGCCAAGGTTCGCGAGACGCCCGAATGGAAGGAGTTCATGGCCAAGGGCGCCTTCAACCAGAGCTTCATGACGGGCGATGAGTTCAAGGCCTGGGTGGCAAAGGCCGCCGACCAGCACAAGGATCTGATGACGAAAGCCGGCTTCATCGGCGGCTGACGGAAACGGGGCTCCGGCGAATGGTGCCGGGGCCCCACTTTTCGACGCTTGAGGACATGTGCCTCTGGCGGAACTCCACGCGGAGAGGCTCCGGATGAAGCAGGAAGACGAAACCGGCGACAGCTTGGTGTCGAACCGGTCAGCCAACGTCGTCGTCGCCTTGATCCTTGTCGCTGTCGGCGGGCTGGTGATCGCCGACAGCCTGCGACTGGGCATCGGCTGGGCCGAGGACGGACCAAGCCCGGGATATTTCCCGTTCTACACCGGGCTGCTGATCGTGCTGTCGAGCCTTTGCACGATCGCATTGACCCTCTTGGGGCGCCTCAACACCAGCGGGTCTTTCGTCGGACATGGGCAGCTTCGCGATGTCCTGAAGATGTTCGTGCCGTCGGCGATCTATGTCGGCCTGATCGGCTTGATCGGCATCTATGTGGCGAGCGCGCTCTTCATCGCCGTGTTCATGCGCTGGCTCGGCCGGTTCCGATGGCCCACGATCATCGTCGTCAGCATCGCCGTGCCGCTCTCCCTATTCCTGATTTTCGAGCTCTGGTTTCTGCTGCCGTTGCCGAAAGGGCCACTCGAAGACGCGCTCGGTTACTGACCGCAACGGCAGACCGCCGCACTAGGGAGAGACCTGCGTGGAAGCATTGAGTTCGTTGATCGATGGCTTTGGCGTCCTCGGCGACCCGGCGAACATCATGTACATGTTCATCGGGATCTCGCTGGGCGTCCTCATCGGCGTGTTGCCGGGCCTGGGCGGCGCCAACGGCGTCGCCATTCTGCTGCCGCTCACCTTCAGCATGTCGCCCACCTCGGCGATCATCATGCTGTCCTGCATCTATTGGGGCGCGTTGTTCGGCGGCGCCATCACCTCGATTCTCTTCAATATTCCCGGCGAACCGTGGTCGGTGGCCACGACCTTCGACGGGTACCCGATGGCGCAGCAGGGGCGCGCGGGGGAGGCGCTGACGGGTGCCTTCACCTCTTCCTTCATCGGTGCGCTCTTCGCCGTCATCGTCGTTACGTTTCTGGCCCCGCTGATCGCCACGTTCGCCTTGGATTTCGGTCCGGCGGAACTGTTCGCGGTCCAGCTGCTTGCTTTCTGCAGTTTCGTCGGCATGGGCAAGGAACCGCCCTCAAAGACCATTGCATCGATGATGCTGGGCTTCGCGCTCGCCGCCGTCGGCCAGGATCCGACGACCGGCCAGCTGCGCATGACCTACGGATGGTACGAACTGCTGCGCGGCTTCGACTTCCTGATCGCGGTGATCGGCCTGTTCGGCATCGGCGAAATTCTGTTGACCATGGAAGAAGGCCTCGCCTTCAAGGGTGGAAGGGCGAAGATCAATCCGCGCGTCGTGCTGCAGACCTGGGCCAAGCTGCCGAAGTACTGGGCGACATCGTTGCGCGGTGCAGTCGTCGGCTGCTGGATGGGCATCACGCCGGGTGGGGCCACGCCAGCGTCGTTCATGAGCTACGGCTTGGCCAAGCGCTTCTCCAAACGCGGCACGAATTTTGGCCGCGGTGAGCTCGAGGGCGTCGTAGCGCCGGAAACCGCCGCACACGCCGCCGGCACTAGCGCGCTGTTGCCGATGTTGACGCTGGGCATCCCTGGTTCGCCCACGGCGGCAGTACTATTGGGCGGGTTGCTCATTTGGGGCCTCGAACCCGGCCCGATGCTGTTCATCGAGCAGCCGGACTTCGTCTGGGGACTGATCGCCAGCATGTATCTCGGGAACCTCGCGGGGTTGCTGGTGGTGTTGACCACGGTGCCGATCTTCGCGGCGATCCTGCGCATTCCCTTCAGCATCATTGCTCCGATAATCATCACGGTCTGCGCAATCGGCGCGTACACCGTGAACAACGCGCTTCTCGACATCAGCTTCGTGCTGATCTTCGGCGTCATCGGCTATGTCTTCAAAAAACTCCAGTACCCATTGGCACCTCTGGTCCTGGCCCTGGTGCTTGGGGACATGGCCGAATCCAACTTCCGGAATGCCATGGTGCTGTCGGATGGCAGCCTGTCGATCTTCTGGTCGAACGGCCTGGTCGGCTCGCTGTGTGGTTTGGCCGTGCTCATGCTGTTCTGGCCGGTCGTGTCGTCTGGGCTGCGCCGGTTGCGGCCTGCCGGGTCGCAGGGCCAAGTCGCCGAATAGCCGGCCGAGGAGAACCGACGTGCGATCGCGATGTTCAGCTTCAGCCGGTTGCATCCGCTGGAAGGGGCTTGTGAGCATTCTGGAACTTGGTGTACAATATTCTAAATGTAAGATTTTCGCATGCCGAGCGAAGCCGAGCGTGGAGCGATAGCCGTGACGACCCCGGAAGTAGGACCAAACATGCGCGCGCCGCGTGCGAGTTCGCCGCCGCGGCTTCAGGTTCAGCCCGTCGATACGACCGTCAGTTTCCGGAACATGGCCTATGAGCGGCTGAAGAAGGCGATTACCGAAATGGACATCTACGACCATGCGGACGAAATCCGCCTGGACGAGCGTCAGTTGTCCGAGGATCTCGCCGTAAGCCGCACGCCTGTGCGCGAGGCCATAACACTTCTCGAGCAAGAAGGCTTCGTGCGTTCCGTTCCCCGCCGCGGGGTTTTCGTCGTCAAGAAGTCGAAGGCGGAAGTCCTCGAGATGATAACGGTCTGGGCCGCGTTGGAGAGCATGTCGGCGCGTCTCGCGACCCAGCATGCGACGGACCTGGACCTGAGAAGGCTCAAGGCCCTGTTCTCGGAGTTCGAGAACGAGAAGCCCACGGATCACATCACCGAGTATTCGGACGCGAACATCGCCTTTCACCAGACCATTATCCGTCTCGGCGGCTGCAAGTTGATTGCGGACATGACGGAGAACCTCTTCATTCATATGCGCGCCATCCGCAAGGTCACGATCCGCCAGGACAATCGCGCGGAGCGTTCGATCATCGACCACATGAACATCATCGAGGCCCTGATCGCGCGCGACGCGGACCGGGCCGAGCGTCTCGTGCGCGAGCACACCTTCGGGCTTCGTGCACATGTCGAGAAACACGGCGATTTTCTCGGCTGACGTCGACAATCAAGGGCTTTTGGGGAGGGAATGGAATGTCCGCGGTGGCGCAGAGCATCGAGGCAAGGGTAGCTGAAGTCGACGCCCCGCAGGAGCTGACCGACGGCTTTCACCTCGTCATCGATGCTCTCAGGCTGAACGGCGTCAATACGATCTATGGCGTGCCGGGCATCCCGATCACCGATCTCGGCCGCATGGCGCAAGCCGCGGGCATGCGCGTCATCTCCTTCCGGCACGAGCAGAATGCGGGGAACGCCGCAGCAATCGCCGGCTATCTGACCAAGAAGCCCGGAGTTTGCCTTACTGTTTCGGCGCCGGGCTTCCTAAATGGCTTGACGGCGCTCGCCAACGCCACGACCAACTGCTTTCCGATGATCCTGATCTCGGGCTCGTCGGAACGCGAGATCGTTGACCTTCAGCAGGGCGACTACGAGGAGATGGACCAGCTTGCCATCGCCAAACCGCTCTGCAAGGCCGCCTTCCGGGTGCTGCACGCGCAGGACATCGGCATCGGCGTAGCGCGCGCGGTCCGCGCGGCCGTATCCGGGCGTCCGGGCGGCGTCTACCTCGACCTGCCGGCAAAACTCTTCTCTCAGGTGGTCGATGCCCAGGCGGGCGGCAGATCGCTCGTCAAGGTCACCGATCCGGCACCCGCGCAAATTCCTGCGCCTTCGGCCGTAAAGCGGGCGCTCGATGCGCTGAAGAGCGCCCGGCGACCGCTGATCATCCTCGGCAAGGGTGCTGCCTACGCGCAGGCCGACGACGCGATCCGCGCTTTCGTCGAGAAAAGCGGCATCCCCTTTCTGCCGATGAGCATGGCCAAGGGCCTGTTGCCCGACACCCATCCGCAGTGCGCGGGGGCGGCGCGCTCTACGGTACTGGCGGAATCGGACGTCGTCATGTTGATCGGTGCGCGCATCAACTGGCTCTTGTCGCACGGCAAGGGCAAGACCTGGGGCGCGCAGCCGAAGAGGTTCGTTCAGGTCGACATCGAGCCGCGGGAGATCGATTCGAACGTCGAGATCGCCGCGCCGGTCGTCGGCGACATCGGCTCCTGCGTCTCCGCGCTGCTCGAGGCGATGGGCGGCAACTGGCCGGTCCCGCCGGCGGAGTGGACCGGGACGGTCCAGGCCAAGAAGGAAGAGAACATCGCCAAGATGGCACCGAAGCTGATGCAGAACTCGGCGCCGATGAATTTTCACGGCGCACTCGGCGCACTGCGCACCATCATCCGGGAGCGGCCGGATACGATCCTGGTCAACGAGGGCGCCAACACGCTCGACCTCGCGCGCGGCATCATCGACATCCACCAACCGCGCAAGCGGCTGGACGTCGGCACCTGGGGCGTCATGGGCGTTGGCATGGGCTTCTCGGTCGCTGCCGCCGTCGAGACCGGCAAGCGCGTGCTGGCGGTGGTCGGCGACAGTGCCTTCGGCTTTTCCGGCATGGAGGTGGAGACGATCTGCCGCTACAACCTGCCGGTTTGCACGGTAGTCTTCAACAACAACGGCATCTACCGCGGGACCGACGTCAATCCGACCGGCGGTCCGGATCCGGCCACGACCGTCTTCGTCAAGGACGCGCGCTACGACAGGATCATCGAAGCGTTCGGTGGGGTCGGCGTCCAAGCGACGACGCCCGACGAACTAAAGCGCGCAGTCGACGCGGCGCTCGACTCCGGCACGCCGACCCTTGTCAACGCTGTCATCGATCCCGCGGCCGGGAGCGAGAGCGGCAGGATCGGCAACCTCAACCCGCAAAGCAAGCTTCGCAAAAAGTAGCTCTGTCCTCTTTGCGAAGCTCTCAACAACGGAGCGATACGATGAAGGCTCTGGAAGGCGTCCGCATATTGGACTTCACCCATGTGCAGTCGGGCCCTACCTGCACGCAGCTGCTCGCATGGCTCGGCGCCGACGTGATCAAAGTGGAGCGGCCGGGCATCGGCGATATTACGCGCGGCCAGCTGCGCGATGTCCCGGATGCGGACAGCCTCTATTTCACGATGCTGAACCACAACAAGCGCTCGATCACGCTCGACACCAAGAACCCCAAGGGCAAGGAAGTGCTCGAGGCGCTGGTCAAGACCTGCGACGTGCTGGTCGAGAACTTCGCGCCGGGGGTGCTCGATCGCATGGGTTTCACCTGGGAGCGCATCCAAGCGCTCAATCCGCGCATGATCGTCGCGTCGGTAAAGGGCTTCGGTCCCGGTCCCTACGAAGACTGCAAGGTCTACGAAAACGTCGCCCAATGCGCCGGCGGCGCGGCGTCAACGACCGGTTTCGATGATGGCCCGCCTTTGGTGACCGGTGCGCAGATCGGAGACAGCGGCACCGGCCTGCACCTGGCGCTCGGAATCGTCAGCGCGCTGTACCAGCGCCACACGACGGGACGGGGACAGAAGGTGCTGGCCGCGATGCAGGACGGTGTGCTCAATCTCTGCCGCGTCAAGCTGCGCGACCAGCAGCGCCTCGCCCACGGCGTACTCAAGGAGTATCCGCAATATCCTCATGGCAAGTTCGGCGAGGCCGTGCCGCGTGCGGGCAACGCCTCGGGTGGCGGCCAGCCGGGGTGGATCCTCAAGTGCAAGGGCTGGGAGAGCGATCCCAACGCGTACATCTATTTCATCACCCAGGCGCCCGTGTGGGACAAGATCTGCAAGGTGATCGGCAAGGAGGAGTGGATCACCGACCCGAACTACGCGAAGCCCGACGCACGACTGCCGCGGCTCACGGAAATCTTCGCCACCATCGAGAGGTGGACAATGACGAAGACCAAGTTCGAGGCCATGGAGATCCTCAACAAGGACGACATTCCCTGCGGCCCGATCCTCTCCATGAAGGAGATCGCCGAGGAGCCGTCCTTGCGCAAGACGGGTACGATCGTCGAGGTGGACCATCCGACGCGCGGCAAGTACCTGACCGTCGGCAATCCCATCAAGCTGTCGGACAGCCCCACCGACGTGACGCGGTCTCCGCTGCTCGGCGAGCATACGGAGGAAATCCTGCGCGACGTCTTGCGGTTCGATGAGGACCGCATTCGCGACATCAAGGCGTCCGGTGCCCTTGGCGAGGCTCCGCGTGCGGCAGCCGAGTAGCGCGGTCCTTCGAGATCGACCGGAAGGGCCAGGATCGTTGAGAGGACGTCGCAGGAGGACCCGATGACGAAGCCAACCACGCAACCGGCCGGACGCAGCGCGAGCCGGGACAAGAACGCGGTCCGAAAGATCCTCGACGGCGTGAAGGCCGCCGGCCGCACGGCGCTTACGGCGCCGGAGGCCAAACTCATCTGCGACGCCTACGGCATCCCCGTGCCCCAGGAAGGTCTGGCGCACTCGCCCCAGGAAGCCGTCAAGCTCGCCGATGGCATGGGCTACCCGGTCGTGCTCAAGATCGTCTCGTCGGACATCCTGCACAAGACCGAAGCCGGCGGCGTGCTGGTCGGCCTGAAGACCGCCGAAGACGTCTCGAAGGGCTACGAGACCATTCTCGCCAATGCCAGGGCCTACAAGGCCGACGCCAGGATCGAGGGCGTGCAGATCCAGCAGATGATCGGAAGCGGCCAGGAGGTGATCGTCGGAGCCGTTACCGACGGCAGCTTCGGCAAGCTCGTCGCCTTCGGCCTCGGCGGCGTCCTGGTCGAGGTCCTGAAGGACATCACCTTCCGTCTTGCCCCCGCCAGCAAGGAGGACGCCCTCTCGATGCTCGACGGCATCCAGGCGGCCGACATGCTGAAGGGCGTGCGCGGCGGCGAGCCCGTGAACCGGGATTCCCTCGCGGATCTCATCAAGGACGTCGGCGACCTCGTCAGCGATTTTCCCGAGATCGCCGAGATGGACCTCAATCCTGTCTTCGCGACGTCCAAGGGCGCGACCGCGGCCGACGTGCGCATCATCGTCGACTTCGCGCCGAAGGAACCTCGATATCGGCCCAAACAGGAGGACATCGTCCGTCAGATGAACCGCATCATGAAGCCCGATGCGGTGGCGGTCATCGGTGCCTCGGCCGAGGACGGGAAGATCGGCAACTCGGTGATGAAGAACCTGATCAACGGCGGTTATCAGGGGAAGATCTATCCGATCCACCCGAAAGCCGAGGAGATCATGGGCCGCAAGGCGTACAAATCCGTCAAGGACGTCCCGGGCGACATCGACGTCGCGGTGTTCGCGATCCCGGCCAAGTTCGTGGCGCAGGCCCTCGTGGAGTGCGGCGAGAAGAAGATACCGGGCGCCGTCCTCATCCCGTCCGGCTTCGCCGAAACCGGCAATGTGGACGGGCAGAAGGAGATTCAGGAGATCGGGCGAAAATACGGCGTCCGCCTGATGGGGCCGAACATCTACGGCTTCTACTATACCCACAAGAACCTGTGCGCGACATTCTGCACGGCCTATGACGTCAAGGGCCACGCGGCGCTGTCCTCGCAGTCGGGCGGCATCGGCATGGCCATCATTGGCTTCAGCCGCTCGGCGAAGATGGGCGTGTCGGCGATCGTCGGACTCGGCAACAAATCCGATCTCGATGAGGACGACCTTCTCACCTTCTTCGAGCAGGACGACAATACGCAGATCATAGCCCAGCACTGCGAGGATCTTAAGGACGGTCGTGCCTTCGCGGAGGTCGCACGCCGCGTCACGAAGACGAAGCCGGTCGTCGTCCTCAAGGCCGGTCGCACGTCGGCCGGGGCGAAAGCCGCGAGCTCGCACACCGGCGCGCTGGCCGGCAATGACAAGATCTACGAGGACGTCCTCAGGCAGTCTGGCGTCATTCGGGCTCGCAGCTTGCGCGACATGCTGGAATTTGCTCGCGCCATCCCGGTGCTGCCGACGCCCAAAGGCGAGAATGTCGTGATCATCACCGGCGCCGGGGGATCGGGTGTGCTGCTATCGGACGCTTGCGTCGACAACGGCCTCAAGCTGATGGCCATGCCAGGCGATCTCGACGCGGCCTTCCGCAAGTTCATCCCGCCCTTCGGCGCGGCGGGCAATCCGGTCGACATCACCGGGGGCGAGCCGCCGACCACCTACAAGAATACGATCAAGCTGGGTCTCGAGGACGACCGCATCCATGCGATCATTCTCGGCTACTGGCACACGATCATCACGCCGCCGATGGTCTTCGCGAATCTCGTTGCCGAGGTCGTCCAGGAGATGAAGGCCAAGGGGATTCACAAGCCCGTCGTGGCCTCTCTGGCCGGCGACGTCGAGGTCGAGAAGGCGTCCGAGCATCTATATGACCACGGAATACCGGCCTATCCGTACTCGACCGAGATCCCCGTTGCGGTGCTCGGCGCCAAGTACAAATGGGCTCGCGGCGCCGGCCTGCTCTGAAGTCGTCGGAATGGCTGGGGCGGGAGGATTCGAACCTCCGGATGGCGGAACCAAAATCCGCTGCCTTACCACTTGGCGACGCCCCAGCGGCGCGAAGCGGCGACACCATAGGCGGGCGCGCCATACCGCGCAACTAGCCGCCCGGAACCACGGCGAAGTCCGCCCGCGCCGCCATCAGGCCGGTGGGGACGACCCACCAGCCCGGCCGGGCGGCGGCGATCGCGGCCGCGGCCTCGCGTGCCTCGCCGCGGCTTGCGAATAGCCCGAAGCAGGTGGCGCCGCTGCCCGACAGCCGCGCGAGCAGGCAGGCAGGCTGCTGCCCGAGCAGCGCCAGCACGTCGCCGACAGCCGGCATCAGGGCGACGGCCGCCTCGGTGAGGTCGTTGCCGCGCTTGGCCAGCAGGCCGGCGAGCGCGACCGCATCCGCCGGCGGCTCCGTCCAGCGGGCGGGCGCGGTGTAGCGGCTGCCCTGCGGACCCGCTGCGCGGGCGCGGAACACGGCGACCGTCGCCAGCGGCGCGCCGGGATTGACCAGCACCAGATGGGCGTTCGGGAGCGGCGGCGCAAGCGTCACCTCCTCGCCGATGCCGCCGAAGAAGCTGGGCAGGCCGGCGAGGCAGACCGGCACGTCGGCGCCGAGGGCGAGGCCGATGCGCGCCAGATGCCGCTCCGGCAGTCCGAGGTTCCACAGGCGATCGAGGCCGCGCAGAGTCGCCGCGGCGTCGGCCGACCCGCCGCCGATGCCGGAGGCGACCGGCAGGCGCTTGGTGAGACGGATGGCGGCCGCCGGCGCGCGGCCGGCTTCGGCCGCCAGCGCGCGCGCCGCGCGCAGCACGAGATTGTTCTCATCGGCGGCGAGATCGCGGGCGAAGGGGCCGTCGATGGCGAGCGACAGATCCGCCGCCGGCGCGAAGGTCAGCTCGTCGCCGATCGCGGCGAACGCGGCGAGGCTGTCGAGAAGATGATAGCCGTCGTCGCGCCGGCCGACGACGTGCAGATAGAGGTTGAGCTTGGCCGGCGCGGCGATCCGCAGCCCGCCCCGCACCGCCGGCGCGACCGCACTCACGAGCCGGAGGACGACTTCGCCGGCAGCCCGCTCTCGAGCTTGGATTGGATCGGCGCGATCTGATCATCCTCGGGATTGAGATTGAGCGCACGGCGCCACTGGAAGCGCGCCTCGTTCCGGCGGCCGACGCGCCAGTAGGCGTCGCCGAGATGATCGTTGATGACCGAATCCTGCGGCACCAGCTCGATCGCCCGCTCCAGCTGCTCGACGGCGAGCTCGTATTTGCCGAGGCGGTAGTAGACCCACCCCAGGCTGTCGACGATGTAGCCGTCCTCCGGCTTCTGCTCGACGGCCTTGTTGAGCATCGTCAGGGCGCGATCGTAGTTCTGGCCCTTGTCGACCCAGGAATAGGCGAGATAGTTGAGCACGTAGGGCTGGTCGGGCTCGAACTCGAGCGCCTTGGTGAAGTCCGCTTCGGCGCGGTCCCACCGCTTGCTGCGCTCGTAGGCGATGCCGCGGTAGTAGAGCAGGCTCCAGTGCTGCGGCTTCAGCTCGCCGATGCGGGCGATCGCCTCGTCATAGGCATCCGCCGCCTCGGCGAAGCGCTCGGCGCCGCGCAGGATGTCGCCCAGCATCATCGGCGCATCGGCGGAGTCCTTGCGCTCCTCGCTCAGCGTGCGCAGCAGCGACACCGCCTCCTCCGTCTTCTCGCTGCGGTTGAGCGAGTCGGCCAGCGCCAGCCGCGCCTGCCAGCCGAACGGCGAGGCCGGATCGACGCTGCGGTAGACGGCGGCGGCATCGGCGTAGTGGCGGTCGGCCGCCATCAGATCGCCGAGCAGGACCTGGGCCGCCGGAAAGTCCGGCCGCAGATCGAGCGCCAGCCGGTCGTAGATCAGCGCCATGTCGCGGGCCTCCTCCTGATAGAGGATGGAGGCCAGATTGAAGAAGGCTTCGGCGAGCCCGTCGCGCGCGGAGCCGACGACCGGCACGGCGGCGGCGCTCGTATCGCGCTTCGCCAGCAGCGGCAGCAAGGGATTGTCGGGATAGACGCCGCGGAACTTGTCGTAGAGGGCTTTCGCCTGATCGCCCTGATTCTGGCGCCAGCGGTAGTTGCCGATGATCTCGACGACGCGGAAGGACAGCCTGGAAGGGTCTCCGACCGCCTTGTCGTAGGCGGCTGCGGCGGCGGCCGGCCGACCGCCGAGCTCGTTGAGGAGACCGACATGCAGGCTGTACAGGGCCTGCACGCCCTTGACGTCCGCCAACGGCGCCAGCGCCGCCAGCGCCTCGTCGAGCTTGCCGCCTTCCAGCCGGATCCAGCTGCCGACGAGCGGCACCATGAACTGGTTCAAGCCGGTGGTCGACAGCGCCGCGAGCCTCGCCAGCGCGGCATCGGGCTTCTGCGCCTTGACCTCCTGCACGGCCAGGACGAGGCTGACGACATCAGAGCCCGCCTGCTTCGCCTCCAGCTTGCGGCCGACGTCCGCGGCCTCGTCGAGACGACCGCCGCTGGTCAGGGCGATGAAGCTCTGCTGCAGGAGGTCGATGTTGTCGGGGTCGTTGGCCAGGGCGCTCGAGAGGTAGTTCGCGGCGGCATCGTAATCGCGCGCCTGCTGGGCATGCATGCCGGCGAGAAAGTCGCCGAACCCGACCGCGCCGCCCTCGGCGGGGCTCGCCGCCGCCGACGCCGGCCGTCCCGACGCCAGCAACAACGCCGACATCGCGCCCAGCAGGATCACACGCCTGACGTCATTCATGCCTGGTCTCCTCCTACTGGCGGTCCTGCAATCTCGGTCCATCGACTGTAGGGGCGAGCGGCGCTCGCCCATTTTGCCACAACCGCAGTCGTCGGCGCTTTGACCAAACACGGGCGAGCGCCGCTCGCCCCTACACAAGTTCATATCGCGTCCGCCTACATGTTCGGGTAGTTGGGGCCGCCGCCGCCCTCGGGAACCACCCAGTGGATATTCTGCGTCGGGTCCTTGATGTCGCAGGTCTTGCAGTGAACGCAGTTCTGGGCGTTGATCTGCAATCTCGGTGTCCCTCCCGAATCGCGGACAATCTCATATACGCCGGCCGGACAATAGCGCTGCTCGGGCGCATCGAACTCCTTCAGATTGACCGCGATGGGAACGGCCGCGTCCTTCAGGGTCAGATGGCAGGGCTGATTTTCCTCATGATTGGTGTTGGAAAGGTAAACGGATGATAAACGATCGAAGCTCACCTTGCCGTCGGGTTTCGGATAGTCGATCGGCCTGCAGTCGCCCGCCCGCTTGAGAGTCGTGTTGTCCGCGTGGTGGCGGAAGGTCCAGGGCGCCCGGCCGCGCAATATATAGGTGTCGATTGCGGCATAAGCGAGACCGCCCCAGAGACCCCGGTGGAAGCCCGGCCGCACGTTGCGGACCCGGTGCAACTCGTCCCACAGCCAAGTCTGCCGCAACCGCTCGGGATAGTCCGTGACCTCGGTCACGTTCTCCTGCCGCAGGGCGTCGAAGATGGCCTCGGCGGCGGTCATGCCGGACTTCATGGCGGTGTGCGTGCCCTTGATCTTCGGCACGTTGAGGAAGCCGGCGGTGCAGCCGACGAGGGCGCCGCCGGGGAAGGTGAGCTTCGGGATCGCCTGGAAGCCGCCCTCGTTGAGGGCGCGGGCGCCGTAGGCGATGCGGCGGCCGCCCTCGAAGGTCGGGCGGATGGCGGGATGGGTCTTGAAGCGCTGGAACTCCTCGAACGGGCTGAGATAGGGGTTCTCGTAGTCGAGGCCGACGACGAAGCCGACGGCGACCTGGTTGTTCTCGATGTGGTAGAGGAACGAGCCGCCATAGGTGCGGCGGTCGAGCGGCCAGCCGATGGTGTGGACGATGGTGCCCGGCTTGTGCTGCGCCGGCTCGACCTCCCACAGCTCCTTGATGCCGATGCCGAAGGTCTGTGGGCCGACGCCGTCGCGCAGACGGAAGCGCTCGAACAGGCCCTTGGTGAGCGAGCCGCGGCAGCCCTCGGCAAACAGCGTGAACTTGCCGCGCAGCTCGACGCCCGGCTGGAAGTTGTCGGTCGGCTGGCCGTCCTTGCCGACGCCCATGTTGCCGGTGGCGACGCCGACGACGCGGCCGTCCTCGCCATAGAGCACCTCGGCGGCGGCGAAGCCGGGATAGATCTCGACGCCGAGCGATTCGGCCTGGGTGCCGAGCCAGCGGCAGAGATTGCCGAGGCTGATGATGTAGTTGCCGTGGTTGTGCATCTGCGGCGGCGTCGGCAGGCGGAACGCCTTGGCCGCGGTGAGGAACAGGAAGCGGTCTTCTTTCGCCAGCGTGTTGAGCGGCGCGCCCTTGGCCTGCCAGTCCGGGATCAGCTCGTCGAGGGCGCGCGGCTCCAGCACGGCGCCGGAGAGGATGTGCGCGCCGATCTCCGACCCCTTCTCGACGACGCAGACGGAAACCTCGTGGCCATGCTCGGCGGCGAGCTGCTTCAGGCGGATCGCCGCGGAGAGGCCGGAGGGCCCGCCGCCGACGATCACCACGTCATATTCCATTGCCTCGCGCTGCATACCCGACTACCCGGCCTTCCTTTGATGGGGTGGCGCCATGAAAAACAGCGGATGGACCCCATGTCCAGCGAGAAGCGACCGTTCCGCACCGGGCAAGGAGCCGCGCGACGAGCCCGGAAGTGGGATGACGAGGGCCATCCGCGGCGCAGGCTGCCTCAGGCCGGCGGCGAGCGCCTTCACCCGACGCGCATGAGACGCGGCGGCGCGGCGCAGGTCGATGATCTCGGCGGTATAGCCGCCGTGGGTGCGGCGGGCGGCACGGCTGCGGGCGAGGCCGGCGGCGGTGCGCGGGCCGGTGCTCTTGCCGCCGTGGAAGCGGCAGCGGCCGTTCTTCATGGCCGGCTGGCGGCAGCGCCCGCCGGCGCGCGTGCAGGCGCCGCAGCGCGGCGCGGACAGGTAGTCGCCCGACGGATTGCCGTTCCTCAACCTGCCGCGCCGGAGATGCGTCGGACCGTCCACTGTAGGGGCGGGTTTCAAACCCGCCCGCATTGGTGCGGCGGCACGACGGGCGGGTTTGAAACCCGCCCCTACGAAGGCCACCTGCGATTGTTCAACGACCTCGACCGGTGCCTGTATCCCGGCGTCATTGGCGAACATGTCGTGCTCGCCGATCCAGTAGTAGCCGGCGACGATGCGCGCGCCGCCATTCGGGCCGGGGCCGATGCGGGGAAGCGCGGCGAGGGCCTGGCGGCCGCGGGCCATCAGCCGGGCGGCGGCGAAGGCCAGGCGGAGCGCCTCGACGCGATCCTCCTCGGGCCGGGCCTGCGCGAGCAGACGGCCGGCGCGGCCGCCGAAGCGCATGACGAGACGATGCGCCGCGGCGAGCTCATGGCGGAGGAACAGCTTCACCCGGTCGCCTTCGGCGGCGCCCGCCGCGAGCGCCGGCACGCCGGCCTCGGCCGCGAGCTCGGCGGCAGCCGCGCGGCCGGCGGCAGCCCGCTCCTGCTCCGCGGGTGTCGCCGCGCGGGCGTCGCCGCCGGCGCGAGAGACGGGCGCGCCCTGGGCGCGGGCGCGCGCCGCCTTGGCCTCGGCGAGCCGGCGCTCGGCCTCGGCCGGGGAGCACAGCGTCTCGCCTTCGAAGCAGACGCCGATCCACTGCTCCTCGGATGCGTCGGGCCGTGCGGCGGACGAGAGCAGGGCGAGGCGGACATTGCCCATGACGCGGGCCACCGCCCCGCCGAGGCGCGCCGCGGTGCGGTCGGCGGCCTTGGCCGCCGCGGCGTCCCCACCGGCGGCCAGGGCGACGTCGAGCGCCGCATTGCCGGCGGCGGCGAACTGCATGCTCAGCTGGTGGCCGAGGGCGATCTCGTGACGGACGAGGGCGGCCAGCAGGCCATCGCCCTCGGCGGTCTCGATCTCGACGGCGGCGGCGAGATCGGCGACGCCGGCGGCAGCGGCCAGGGCTGAGGCGGCATCGGCGGCGGACAGGTTTGCGGGGGCGTCGGTCACGGCGGCGGCTCCTGTGGGAGAGATCGGATCAGCCAGCATATATCGAACAAAGAAGGAACACAAGCGAAAAACATAAACTTGCGTACTGAATCCTGTTTTACGCATCGAAATCTCTCGCGCGAGATACATAAGAGATTGAAACTGGCCGAGATCCGCGTAATAAAAAAGCACGATGAAGAGCCATCGGATTCCGGCTTGACGGAGACGGCATCCGTTGCTAATATGCGTAATTATGGTATGGGGTCGTGCGGCTGCAAAGTCGGCGACCCCTTTCGTTTGTGCCTCTTGCGCCGGGCATGGCTCGGTGCCATCTTGTAGAAGGATAGAAATTTTCTACCATGGATGACAGATGTCTCTGAACATCAAGGACGGCCGGACCTATGAGCTGGTCCGCAGATTGTCCGCCGCGACAGGCGAGACGTTGACCGAAGCGGTCCGGATCGCCGTCCAGGAACGTCTCAAGCGCATCGAGGCCCGGCGGCGGGGCGGCCGGCGACTGGCGGACCGCCTGGACGAGATCGCGCGCCACTGTGCGTCGCTGCCTGTCCTCAGGCAGCGAACGGAAGACGAGATCCTCGGCTATGACGAGCGCGGTCTTCCAGGCCGATGGTGATCGACACGTCGGCGCTCCTGGCGATCCTTCTCGGAGAGAAGGAGGTGCGGGACTTCAACGAGCGGATCGAAGCCGACGCCACACGCCTTCTCTCCGCGGCCTCCTACCTCGAGGCCGCGATCATCATCGATGACCGGCTCGGTCCGGAGGGCGGGCGCGATCTGAAGCTCTTCCTCGTCGAGGCCGACATCGAGGTCGTGCCCGTGACCCTGGAGCAGGTCGACGTCGCGCGTGAAGCGTATCGCAGTTTCGGGCGCGGCAATCATCCGGCGCGATTGAACTTCGGCGACTGCTTCGCCTACGCCCTGGCCAAAGTGACCGACGAACCGCTGCTGTACAAGGGAGAGGATTTCGCCAAGACGGATCTGGCTGCCGCCTGAGGCTGTCGGGGCGGGGGGCGCGCGATGCGCCTGAGCCCACACGAACCCCTGAACTTCCAGTTCTACTACAGCCTGGCCTTGGCGCAGTATCATCAAGGGCGCCATGAGGAGGCCGTCAAACTCTCCCGCGCGGGACTCGGCATGCGGCCGAATCATATGTTGTACGGTTGCTTGCCGCCTGCTGCGGCCAACTCGGCCGGCTGGAAGAGGCGCGGGCCGCGCTCGGCGAATTGCATCGGCTCATGCCGAAAGACGCCGAGTGCCAATGGGACATGACCCACCCTTACGTCGACCCCGCCCATCGCGCGCACTTCCTCGACGGGCTGCGCAAGGCGGGCTGGGAGGGACCGTGAGGGCGCAAGCGCGCGCGTGCTTCGGCTCACGCGACCGCGTCGAAGGGTCAAGAGGCGGCGAACGCAATGCCGCCGCTGCCCGCGACCCGACTTCCGCGGGCGTGTCGCCCGCACGACCCTGCCGCGTCCTTCGACAGGCTCAGGACGAGGGACAATCTTCGTGGCACAAGGCTCCCTCGTCCTGAACCCGTCGAAGGGAGGTGAATTGCCGATCCCGGCCTGTGGGCGCGCGGGCAGCTTGGACGCGCCCCCTGACAAAGAGCGGCGGCGGGACCATATGTGCGGGATGCGGCAATTCGAGCATCTGCAATTCAAGGTCCGGCGGCTGTCCTGGTGGCAGGCGGCGTCGGTCGCCGCGGTGGCGGTGGCGGCGGTGATCGCCATCGCGATCGTGGCGGCGGGACTGATCCTGATCATCGCGCCGGTGGTGCTGGCGGCCATCCTCGCGCACCGCTTCCTCGGCCGGCGGCGCCCGGCGCGCGACGACGCCTCGCGGCCCGGCCGGCCGCAGGTGATCGACGCGGAATACGAGGTGATCTCGGTGGAGCCGGCGCGGCGCGAGCCCGGCCCGGACCGGCCGCCGCGGGGGTGACGCGGGCGGCCCCGGATCGACATCGCGCGTCCTCCCTCAAGTATCTTTGGCACGCGGAGCCGCGGAGAACGCGGAGGGGTTCACCTCCGGGCGTCCGATCGAGCCGAGGCACCGGGTCGGCGATGGCTTGGGGCTCCGCGACTCCGCGGCTCCGCGTGTCCAAACCTGAGCCGGCAACCCAACGGCAACCGGGCGGCTGCATGGGGTCGCCCCGACACTAGAAGATAGATCGAGCGCGCGGCCGGTTGCGGCCGCGTCGCGGCAGGGCGGGTCTTCGACCCGCCTTTTTTCTTTCTTTCATCGGACGGCGGAGGACGGAGATGACGCAGGGCCTCGAGGTCCGCGGCGAGCGGCTGCGGAGCTATGTGCCGCGGCCGCAGCAGGCGGCGCTGCATGCGGACGGCACGCGCTTCAAGGCGATCGTGGCGCACCGGCGCTTCGGCAAGACGGTGTTCGGCATCGGCGAGCTGCTGCTGAAGGCGATGGCGAACAAGCTGCGGGCGCCGCGCTATGCCTATGTCGCGCCGTTCTACCGCCAGGCCAAGGCGGTGGCGTGGGACTATCTGAAGCACTATGGCGGCCAGTTCGCGGGCACGCGCTTCCACGAGACCGAGCTGCGCTGCGACCTGCCGAACGGGGCGCGCATCAGCCTCTACGGCGCCGACGATCCCGATTCCCTGCGCGGCCTCTATCTCGACGGCGCCGTGCTGGACGAGTACGCGCAGATGGACCCGCGCGCCTGGAGCGAGGTGATCCGCCCGGCGCTGGCCGACCGCCGGGGCTGGGCGGTCTTCATCGGCACGCCGATGGGGCGGAACGCGTTCTGGCGGCTCTACGAGCGGGCGAAGACCATGCCGGACTGGCGCGCCGTGCTGCGCCGCGCCGGCGAGACCGGCCTGCTGCCGGCGGCGGAGCTTGACGCCGCGCGGCAGACGATGAGCGAGGCCGAGTACGCGCAGGAGTTCGAATGCTCGTTCGACGCCGCCATCCGCGGCGCCTATTACGGGCCGCTGATCGCCGAGGCGGAAGCGGCGGGGCGCATCGGCCGCGTGGCGCACGACCCGCGGCTGCCGGTCGACACGGCCTGGGACCTCGGGGTCGGCGACGCCACGGCGATCTGGTTCTGCCAGCGCGCGGGGCGCGAGATCCGGCTGATCGACTACTACGAATCCTCGGGCGTCGGGCTCGATCACTATGTGCGGGCGCTGCAGGCGCGCGGCCACGCCTATGGCGAGCACGTCCTGCCGCACGACGCGCGGGTGCAGGAGATGGGCAGCGGCAAGACGCGGGTGGAGACGCTGCAGGGGCTGGGGGTGCGGCCGCGCGTGCTCGACGCGCACCGGATCGAGGACGGCATCAGCGCGGCGCGGCTGCTGCTGCCGCGCTGCTGGTTCGACGCGGAGCGGTGCGCGCGCGGGCTGGAGGCGCTGCGCCACTACCGCGCCGAATGGGACGAGCGGCGGCAGGCGCTGCGGCCGCGGCCGCTGCACGACTGGTCGAGCCACGCGGCCGATGCCTTCCGCTACCTCGCCATGGGGCTGCGCGAGCGCAACGACGCGCCGCTGCCGCCGCTGCGCTACGACGACCGCTGGATCGTGTGACGATGGCCGGGGACATGCAGGGGCGAGCGGCGCTCGCCCCGTTCATTCGGGACTTTGACGCCGCGGCGGCGGCACGAGGGGCGAGCGCCGCTCGCCCCTTGTCTGTGTGAATCATGACAGAGTGAGGCCCGTTCCCGGGACCGTTTGAGTCCCGGGAACGGGCCGGCCGAGACCGTCTCGCCCCTCGGCTGACA
>JBFXDS010000002.1:316820-725130 GCA_050180895.1 Dongiaceae bacterium | reverse complement strand
TTCACTGTGCGCGGTCGCGAAAAGGTGGCGACGGTGCTGAAGATGTTTGCCCTGACCAACAACATCCTCGCCGGCCACCGCCTGATGACGGCAGCAGCATGACGATGCCAAGTCCACCGACCATCGACGCGCTCGTCCCATGAGCTATCAGTCCCTATCACGCTCGTCCTCGCTCTGCCCTGCCCTTCGCTCCAGACATTCATTCTCTCGAAATAGGCTCACACGCTCTGAGCTTGTCGAAGGACGCACGATATTGATCCAAGTCTCAACAGGACGAGGAATTCAGCGTCCCAGGTCCGCCATCCGGATCGGCAGCCCGGCCTGTACGACGATACGGCAGGGGTTGAAGCCGATGCGGTAGGCGAGCTCGGCCGGCCGCTCAATGTCCCAGACGGCGAAGTCGGCGGCCTTGCCGGGCTCGAGCGTGCCGTGGCTCTCCGACAGGCCGAGCGCGCGGGCGGCATGGCGCGTGACGCCGGTCAGCGCCTCCTCCGGCGTCATGCGGAACAGCGTGCAGGCCATGTTCAGCATGAGCAGGATCGAGGTCACCGGCGAGCTGCCGGGGTTGCTGTCGGTGGCGAGCGCGATCGGCACCCCGGCGGCGCGCAGCGTGTCGATCGGCGGGAGCTGCGTCTCGCGCAGGAAATAGAAGGCGCCCGGCAGCAGCACCGCCACCGTTCCGGCGGCCGCCATGGCCGCCACGCCGGTATCGGACGTGTATTCCAGGTGGTCGGCCGACAGCGCGCGGAAGCGCGCCGCGAGCGCCGCGCCGCCGAGGTCCGAGAGCTGGTCGGCATGCAGCTTCACCGGCAGGTTCAGCTTCGTCGCGGCCGCGAACACGCGCTCGGTCTGCGCCGGGGTGAAGGCGATCCGCTCGCAGAAGGCGTCGACGGCGTCGGCCAGGGCCTCCGCCGCTACCGCCGGCAGCATGTCGCCCACGACCAGATCGATATAGGCGTCGGCGCGACCCTCAAACTCCGGCGGCAGCGCATGGGCGCCGAGGAAGGTGGTCCGCAAGGTCACTGGCCGCCGCCGGCCGAGGGCGCGGGCGGCGCGCAGCATCTTCAGCTCCGATTCGGTGTCGAGCCCGTAGCCGGACTTGATCTCGACCGCGGTCACCCCTTCGAATTGCAGCGCCGCCAGGCGGATGTCGGCGGCGGCCACCAGCTCCGCCTCGCTCGCCGCGCGCGTCGCCGCCACCGTGGAGCGGATGCCGCCGCCGGCGCGCGCGATCTCCTCGTAGGTCGCCCCGCCGAGCCGCAGCTCGAACTCGTTGGCGCGGTCGCCGCCATAGACGAGGTGCGTGTGGCAGTCGATCAATCCCGGCGTGACCCAGCGTCCTTCGAGATTGTGCGCCTCGCGGGCGATGTCGCGCGGATCGCCCGGCAGGTCGGCGGTCCGCCCGAGCCAGGCGATGCGTCCGTCGCGGACCGCGAGAGCGGCGCCCTCGAGCGCGCCGTAGGGAACGCCGGTCTCGCGCATGGTCGCGAACCGGCCGTTGGTCCACAGGCTGTCCCAGGGCGGCGTGTCATTGCGCGCGCGGCGCGGCATCGGCGATGCGTCGGTTGTCACTGCAACGATATGGTCCTATTGTCGCCGCCCTGGCCCGTCAACCGCTTCCTGAAAAATGACCGCGCACCTGTTGTTCGCCGAGTCCGCACTGTTGCCCGACGGCTGGGCCCGTGACGTGCTGTTCGAGATCGGCGCCGATGGCACGCTGCTGAATGTCGTCGCCGACGCGGCCGGACATGCGGTGTCGGCGCCGCGCGTCGCCGGGCCGGTGCTGCCGGGCATGCCCAACCTGCATTCGCACGCTTTCCAGCGCGCCATGGCCGGGCTGACGGAGCAGGCGGGGCAGGCCGGTGATCCCGGCGGCGACAGCTTCTGGACCTGGCGCCAGGTGATGTACGGCTTCGTCGGCCGGCTCAATCCCGACCAGGTGCAGGCCATAGCCGCCCAGCTCTATGTCGAGATGCTGAAGGCCGGCTACACCGCGGTCGGCGAGTTCCACTACCTGCATCATGACCCGGAGGGCCGTGCCTACGCCGATTTCGCGGAGATGTCCGAGCGCATCGTCACCGCCGCGCAGGCCACGGGCATCGGGCTGACGCATCTGCCCGTCCTCTACGGCTATGGCGGCTTCGGCGGGCAGCCGGCCGGCAGCGGCCAGCGCCGCTTCCTGCATGATGCGAATTCCTTCCTGCGCCTGGTCAACCGACTGCTGCAGCGCCACGGCGGCAATCCTCAGGTCCGCATCGGCATCGCGCCCCATTCCCTGCGGGCGGTGACCGCCGAGATGCTGAAAGAGGCCATCGCCGGCCTCGACGAGTTCGACCGCACGGCGCCGATCCACATCCACATCGCCGAGCAGGTGAAGGAGGTGGAGGATTGCCGCGCCTGGTCGAACCAGCGTCCGGTCGAATGGCTGCTGAACCACCAGCCGCTCGGCCCGCGCTGGTGCCTGGTGCACGCCACGCACATGACCGAGGGCGAGACGGGTAGGCTGGCGCGCACCGGCGCCGCCGCCGGTCTCTGCCCGACCACCGAGGGCAATCTCGGCGACGGGTTCTTCCAGGCGCCGGAGTTCCTGCGCAACGGCGGCGTCTTCGGCATCGGCTCCGACAGCCACATCTCCGTCAGCCCGGTCGAGGAGCTGCGCTGGCTCGAATACGGCCAGCGGCTGATCCATCGTCGCCGCAACCTGCTGGCCGTCGGCGGCAACCAGTCGCCCTCGGTCGGCGCGGGACTGTATCGCGCGGCCCTGGCCGGCGGCGCGCAGGCGCTGGGCCGGCCGATCGGCCGGCTGGCGCCGGGCTGTCGCGCCGATCTCGTCGTCGTCGACGCGGACAAGCCCGCGCTCTTCGGAAAGTCCGGCGACCTGCTGCTCGATGCCCTGGTGTTCGCCGGCAACGACAACCCCGTGCGCGACGTCATGGTCGGCGGCCGCTGGGTCGTCGCCGAAGGCCGCCACGTCGCTGAGGATGTGGTCGTCAAGCGCTACCGCGCGGCGCTGGCGCAGCTGATGGCCTAGTTCAGGACGAAGCGCTGCATGATCGCCCTGCGTCCTTCGACAGGCTCAGGATGAGGAGAAGTCTTCGTGGCACGAAGAAAACCCCTCATCCTGAGCCTGTCGAAGGACGCACCTCGTCGATCCCGCTCCAGTCAGCGGCTGATGCGGCTACGAACCCATATGCACCGGGAGAGAGGCGAGGGTCGATGAACCAGATCCATCTCACCTGGCTCAACGGGCCGGATATCGAGCGGCTGGCGCTGACCGACCAGGAAATCCTGGATGCCGTGGAAGCCGGCCTCATGGCGCAGGGCCGCGGCGAGACGGTGATCGAGCCGCGCATGCATCTGGTGCCCGATCCGACGTTCAACGGCCATTTCAACGTACTGCGCGGCTACGTCGCGCCGCTGAAGCTGGCCGGCGTCAAGATCGTCGGCGACTTCGTGGACAACTACAGGCGCGGCCTGCCCTCGGAGATGGCGCTGCTCAACCTGTTCGATCCGACCACGGGCATGCCCGTCGCCATCCTCGACGCCACTGCCATCACCGACATGCGTACCGGCGCGCTGACCGCCCTCGGCGCCAAGTACCTCGGCCCGCGCCGGCCGCGTCGGCTCGGCCATGTCGGCGCCCGCGGCACCGCCTATTGGAACGTGCGGCTGCTCGACCGGGTTTGCGATTTCCAGGATATCCGCGTCCATTCGCGCCGGCCGGAGAGCCGCGAGGCCTTCGCCGCGCGGCTGTCGGCCGATCTCGGCAAGCCCGTCGCCGCGGTCGACAGCTGGCAGGCCTGCCTCGACGGCGCCGACGTCATGGTCGAGGCCTCGCGGCTGGAGCGGCCTGAGCCGCTGTTCAAGACCGGCTGGGTCAAGAAGGGCGCGCTGGTCGTTCCCTACGGCACCATGAGCGCGGTCGAGCTGTCGCTCACCGACGTCATGGACAAGATGGTGATGGACGATTGGGGCCAGGCGCGGGCCGGCAGGTTCGGCGCCCTGCGGGCCCATGTCGATGCCGGCAAGCTCAGCGAGGCGACGCTCTATGCCGAGCTGTGCGAGATCGCCGTTGGCAGGAAGCCCGGCCGCGAGCGCGACGACGAGACGATCCTGTTCTGGCACCGCGGGCTGAGCCTGTCCGACATCGCCCTCGGCCACGCCATGCTGGAGAAGGCCCGCCGGGTGGGAATCGGCCAGCAGCTCCGCTTCGGCTGATCAGCTGTGGCGGCCCGCGACGGGCCTGACGATCTGCTGCGTCGCGACTTCGGCCAGGCTGCACCGGTACTTGTAGCTCAGCGTGCCCCCGATGTCGTGTCGGGCATGGATCATGCCGGCGATGATGGCGGCCTGCTGCGCGCATACTTGTTCGCTGGCGTAGATCGGCGGCAGTTGCTGGTACTCGCAGATCTTGCCGTTGACGCAGGCAATGACCAACAACTCGAACATCCGTGCCTCACCCCGGTCGAAAAACGGCAGCAAGCGCCGCGTATCGTCACATAGAAGTAATATGATTCGCGTATATGGTTAAGTTTTGCTTACCGTCAGCCGCGAATTCCGTGACGATCGTCATGATCGCGGCCGGCGCGGCGCCGGGCAGAGGACGTCCGCCTGCAGGAGCTTGGGATCGGCGATGTGCGTCCTTCGACAAGCTCAGGATGAGGGGCATTCTTTGTGCCACCAAGACTTCCCCTCATCCTGAGCTTGTCGAAGGACGCAGGATGATCGTGCAGCGCAAGGAATGTGTGCGTTCGGTAGCGCCGCGCAGGTGAGGCGTCAGGTGGCCGAAGGCAGCTGCGGGATGCTGACGCCGATCATGCTGTCGCGGGTGACCAGGCCGGCCAGCCGCTCTTCGTTCCAGCCCTCGGTGCCGGCCGGCCGCAGCGGCAGCACGAGATAGCGCATGTCGGCCGTCGAATCGTGGACGCGGACGGTCACGTCGTCAGCGATCTCGGTGCCGAACTCGCGCAGCACCGCACGCGGTTCGCGCACGGCGCGGGCGCGATAGGCGCGGCTCTTGTACCAGTCGGGCGGCAGGCCCAGCAGCATGCGTGGATAGCAGGAGCAGAGGGTGCAGACGACGAGGTTGTGCACCTGCGCGGTGTTTTCGACGACCACCAGCCTGACCGCCCCCATGTCGATGCCGAGCTCCTGGCAGGCGGCCGTGCCCGCCGCCAGCAGCCGCGCCTTGTAGGCCGGATCGACCCAGGCGCGGGCGACGACGCGGGCGCCGATCGCCGGGCTGCGTGCATCCATGGCCTCGACCGCGCGCCGGATCTCGTCGGCGGTCAGGATGCCCTTCTCGATCAGCAGCTCCCGCACGGCGATCTCCATCAGCCGGTAATCGCTGAGCGGGCCGTCGCGATCGGGGGGATGATCGTGGCCATGCGGATGGGAATGATCATCATGCATCGGAAGGTTCCCTCAGGCCGGCTCGAGCCAGTGCTCGTAGATCTCGATGTCGACGGTGTCGCCCGCGGCGCCGGCATAGTCGGGCCAGACCTGGGCCTGGGCGAAGCGGACGCGGTAGAGCGGCCGCGGCGGCAGTCCGTCGCGGCCATGGGCCAGCTCTTCCGGGTTGGCGAAGCTGCCGCAGATGCGCTCGACGACGCCCCTCTTGCCGCGGATGTAGTACGGCGTCCGGATGTGGCCAGGCGGCGCGGCAACCCGCACGGTCACGCTGTCGCCGGGCTGGAACCGGATGGTCATTCCGCCGTCCCGGCCCGCCGTGCCGCGTCGGCCATGCGACGCCCCAGCTCGTCGGTGGTGATCGCGCCGCGCGCGACCAGCGCCCGGGTGATGGAGGCGATCCAGCGTTCGTAATAGGTCAGCCGCTCGTAGGCATCGGCGCCCAGCGTCTCGATGCCGTTGCGCAGTTCGTCCACGGTGATGAGGCCCTTGCCGGCCAGCAGCACGAGCATGGCGTCGACCCGTTTCTCCCACAGCGCGTAGTCGTGCTGGGCAGTGTCGATCGGTCCCGCCGGCCGGCCGCCGATGTCGTGATATCCCCGCATGCCCCAGCCTCCGTCGAGGTTCGCCGGCAGCATAAGGCCGAACTGCCACCGGAACGACAGTGATTTCGCCCACCGCCGGCTCCCGGGCGGGGTCGGCTGCGGCCGGACTGCGCCTCCGGCGCCTCCCGCAAGACCTTGGCCTGTCGGGGATCTTGGCCGCGTCCGGCGGCTCGTAAAGGGGCCCTAAATGCCGACAACTTGAAGAAAAATTAACCACTTTCGGTCGAAGATCGGAACCAAGGTTTATCAGAGGACGTCCGACCCCATGTCGACCAGAGCCCCATGGCGCGTGTGGGGGCGCGCGGGGCTTTGTCCCGCCGCGCTGCTTGCGCTGTCGCGTGTGGTCCTGGTGTCGGCCGTGCCTCTGTTGATGTTCTCGAATAGCGTGTGCGCGGCGTTGCCACCTGTGGATTTGACCGACCTCAGCATCGAGGACCTGATGAACGTCAGGGTCACCTCGGCCTCCAGACGACCGCAATCCGTGGCCGAGAGCGCGGCGGCCGTTTTCGTCATCACGCAGGAGGATATCCGCCGCTCGGGCGTGACCAGCATCCCCGAGGCGCTGCGCATGGTGCCGGGCATGGAGGTAGCGCGCATCGATGCCAACAAATGGGCGATCTCCGCCCGCGGCTTCAACGGCCGCTTCGCCAACAAGCTGCTGGTCATGATCGACGGCCGCTCGGTCTACACGCCGCTGTTCTCCGGAGTGCTGTGGGATGCCCAGGACACCGTGCTCGAGGACATCGAGCGCATCGAGGTGGTGCGCGGCCCTGGCGCCAGCCTGTGGGGCGCCAACGCCGTCAACGGCGTGATCAACATCGTGACCAAGCGGGCGCGCGACACCCAGGGCGGGCTGTTCGTGGCCGGCGGCGGCACGGAGGAGCAGGGCTTCACCACCCTGCGCTACGGCGGCGAGGTCGACGGGGACGCCTTCTATCGCGCCTATGTGAAGTACTTCAACCGCGACAGCCAGGAGTTCATCGGCGGCGGCGACGCGGCCGACGGCTGGCAGATCGGGCGCGCCGGCTTCCGGTTCGACTGGGAACCCGAAGGCCCCGACGGCCTGACTGTTCAGGGCGACATCTACCGCGGTGTTGTCGGCACGACGGGTCGTGAGGCATCATTCACGCCGCCTTTCAGCAATCCGATCAATACCGACGACGACATCTTTGGCGCCAATCTGCTAGGCCGCTGGACACACGACTTCGAGAACGGCTCCGACATGGCGCTCCAGGTTTACTACGACATCGTTTCGGGGGACGAGTTGGGGATCACGCTGAGCGAGCAGACGCTCGATGTCGATTTCCAGCATCACTTCCAGATCGGCGGCCGCAACGACATCATCTGGGGACTCGGCTATCGCCTGGTCGGGGCGGAGTTCGATGACAGCTTCACCGTCTCGCTGAACGATGATCACCGGACGGACCATCTGGCGAGCGCCTTCGTCCAGGACGAGATCACGCTGCTCGAGGACGAGCTGCGCCTTACCCTCGGGTCGAAGTTCGAGTACAACAGCTATACGGAGTTCGAAATCCAGCCGACCGCGCGCCTGCTGTGGACGCCGGACGAGCAGCAATCGATCTGGCTCGCCGCCTCGCGCGCCACGCGCACGCCGTCGCAGGCGGAGGACGGCTTCGCCTTGAACTCGGTGTCGCCGCCGCCCTTGCCGCCGCCGTTTCCGCAGGTGCCGCCCTTCACGCTTCTGCCGCTGCAGATCTCGGTGCTCGGCAATCCCGACCAGCGACCGGAGGACGTCGTCGCCTTCGAGTTCGGCTATCGGGCGCAGCCGCACCGGGATTTTTCGGTCGACATCGCGGCCTTCTACAATATCTACGACCACCTGCAGACGGTCGAGATCGAATCGATCGGGATCATACCCTGTCCCGCGGCGCCCATCCCGGCCTGCGGCCTCCTGACGACCCGGTTCGGCAACCGCGGCAGCGCCGACACCTACGGAGTCGAGGTCGGTGCCGACGTTCGGCCGGCATCCTGGTGGCAGCTGCACGGCGCCTACACGTTCCTGATGATGGATTTCGACCGCGACGGCGGCAGCACCGATCCGTTGATCGCCGTCACCGACGGCCGCAATCCGCACCATCAGGTCTCCGTCCGGTCGACGTTCGATCTCGCGGACGATTGGGACTTCGACATCTGGGCGCGCTACGTGTCCGAGTTGCCGGAGCGCGGCGTGGACGCCTACTTCACGTTCGATCTGCGGCTGGGCTGGCGCCCGACCGACGGCGTCGAGCTGGCGATTGTCGGGCAGAACTTGGCGACCAGCGATCATCTCGAGTTCACGCCGGAGCTGATCAACACCACGCCGACGGAGGTTCAGCGGTCGGTGTACGGCAAGGTCACGGTGAATTTCTGAGGCGCATGGTGCGACGCGTGGCAGACATACTCGCCAAGCTCACGGGCGCCCGGAGTCTGTCCGGATGGCTGCACCGGTGCGGCGCGGCCGTGACCGTCGCCGTGACGCTCGTGGCGATGCCGTCGGCCGCCGCGCCGGCGCAGGAGGCCAGCGAGAAGGCCTTGAAGGTCGCGTTCATCTACAACTTCGCCAAGTTCACGACCTGGCCCGATTCGGCGTTCGGCGAGCCCGACGCGCCGGTGACGGTCTGCGTCGTCGGCAAGCATGACTTCGGCGACGCCTTCCAATCCATCGCTGGCAAGTCGGTTGGCGGCCGCGCGGTCGTCATCAAGTATCTCAACTCGTACAAGAGCAAGGACCCTTGCCAGGTCGTCTACGTGGCCCCCTCGGAGAAGCCGCGGCTGGCGAAGATCGTCGACGCGGCGAAGGAGGCGCACGCTCTCGTCGTCAGCGACACCGACGGGTTCGTCGACGGCGGCACCACCATCAACATGGTGCCGCGCAACGACCGCATCGGCTTCGAGATCAATGCCAGGGTGGCCGGCGAGTCCGGCCTGAAGCTCAGCTCGAAGCTGCTGAACCTTGCCGAACGTGTGGTCAACTAGCGCGGGCGGATGGCGATGATCGAATTCCTGCGCAACATCTCGATCCGGACCAAGGTGACGGCGATGATCGCCGTCGCCAGCACCGGCGTGCTCGTGCTGGCCCTGGCCGTGGTCATGACCAAGGACTATCTCAACCTGCGCGGCGATCAGCTCGAGCAGCTGACGACGCTGGCCGGGGTGGTCGGCGCCAACAGCACGGCCGCGGTAGCCTTCAACGACGCCGAGGCGGCGGCCGAGAGCCTGCGGACCCTGGAGACGACGCCGCACGTCAAGTACGCGTTCATCTGGGCCGACGACCGGGTGGTCGCCTCGTTCGTGCGT
This sequence comes from Dongiaceae bacterium, assembly GCA_050180895.1. Taxonomy (GTDB): domain Bacteria; phylum Pseudomonadota; class Alphaproteobacteria; order Dongiales; family Dongiaceae; genus JBGPEQ01. The sequence goes on along the minus strand of JBFXDS010000002.1, from coordinate 715,819 downwards.
AACGGCGGCGCGTTGAATGCCAAGTCGGTCGCCGACCTGCGGCAGCGGACCCCGCTCATGCACGAGCTGCGCAGCGATGAGCAGGACATGTATGCGCGCGTCGAGATTCTCCTCGACGGCGAGGCCATTGGCACGCTTTACGTCGTCTCCGACCTGAGCCGCCTCTATCTGCGCCTCCAGGAATATCTCTGGATCGGCATTGGCGTGCTCGGTGCAGCCATCCTGGTGGCGCTGCTGGTCTCTGTCCTGTTCGGCACGGCGATCTCGAAGCCGCTGTCGAACCTGAGCGTGGCGATGCGGGCGATCGAGACCGACAAGCAGTACTCCCAGCGCGTCGCCAAGAGCGGAAACGACGAGGTCGGGCAACTGATCCACAGCTTCAACAGCATGCTCGAGCAGATCGAGCTGCGCGACAAGAAGCTGCGCGCGCATCGCAACGAGCTCGAGCAGCAGGTGCAGACGCGCACGCAGGAGCTGGTGCAGACCAACGCCAGCCTATGGCAGGCGGTGAGCGAGCTCGAGGACGCCAAGACCAAGGCGGAGGCCGCCAACAGGGCCAAGTCGGAGTTCCTGGCGACCGTCAGCCACGAGGTCCGCACGCCGCTCAACGGCGTGCTCGGCACGACCGAGGTGCTGCTCAATACCGAGCTCAGCGAGCGTCAGCGCCGCTTCGGCCAGATCATCCACGGCTCGGCCAAGACGCTCCTCAGCATCATCAACAACATCCTCGACTTCGCCAAGATCGAGGCCGGCCGCATCGAGCTCGACATGGTGGCGTTCGATCCGCGCAACGTCGTCGAAGAGGTGCAGGACCTGTTCAACGACATGGCCGAGAAGAAGGGACTCCGCTTCGGCTCCCACGTCGCGCCGCATCTGCCGCGCCGGCTGGTTGGCGACGCCGGCCGCCTGCGGCAGGTGCTGACGAACCTCGTCGGCAACGCCGTCAAGTTCACCGAACGCGGCGAGGTCATGATCCACGTCCGCCCGGACGAGATCGCCACCGACAAGATGCGACTGCGCATCGAGGTGCGCGACACCGGCATCGGCGTCGCCGCCGATTCGCAGAAGCGCATCTTCGAATCCTTCGCTCAGGCCGACCAGTCGACGACCCGCCGCTACGGCGGCACCGGCCTCGGCCTCGCCATCGCTAGGCAGCTCGTGCAGATGATGGGCGGCGAGATCGGCGTCGACAGCAAGATCGGCGAGGGCTCGATGTTCTGGTTCACCGTGCAGCTGGGCATCACCACGGAGGAGGCGGAGGATCCCAAGCGCCGTCTGCTCAGCGGCATCCGCGCCCTGGTGGTCGACGGCACCCGCAGCAGCCGCGAGGCCTTCGGCGCGCAGCTGGCGTCGCTCGGCATCTCCAGCCGCGCCGTCGACCACGAGGACGAGGCGCTGACCCTGCTGCAGCTGGCGGGCCGCGTCGGCCAGCGCTTCGACGTCGCCTTCATCGATCCGGGCGAACTCGACGCGGACTGGCTCATCAAGGAGATCCGCAAGGACGCCACGATCGGTCAGACCCGCATCATCCTGCTGGTCTCGCGGCTGACCGACGAGGAGGAGAACGCCGCCGACGGCATCGCCGGCGTCGAGCGGCTGCTGAAGCCGGTGCGCCAGTCGGCCGTGTACGACTGCCTGTCGGCGACCATCCACGCCAAGTCGGCGGCGGACGCGGCGCCGGAACCCGCCGCCGACGCGCCGCCGTTCGCCGCCCGCATCCTGATCGCCGAGGACAATCCGGTGAACCGCGAGGTCGCCGGTGAGGCGCTGCGCCAGCTGGGCTGCCAGGTGGACATGGCGAACGACGGGCGCCAGGCCATCGAGGGATGGGAGTCGAACGCCTACGACGTGATCCTCATGGATTGCCACATGCCGAACATGGACGGCATCGAGGCCGCGAAGATCATCCGCGTGCGCGAGGAGACCGACGGCCGCGCCCGCACACCCATCATCGCCCTGACCGCGAATGCCCGCGGCGAGGACTATCAGAACTGCATCGCCGCGGGCATGGACGACTATCTGACCAAGCCGCTGACGCTCGACGAGCTGCGCGTCGCCCTCGACCGCTGGATCGGCCGACAGCACTCGTCGGCGGTGCCGGCCGCCGCGGATGGCTCGGCCGCGAACGCGGCCGCTCCGGCGGCCCAGCCGCCGGCGGAAGGACCGCAGGCGACGGGCGCCGAGCCGTCCCCGGCTGCCGTCACCGAGCCGGCTCCGGCCGCCGCCGCCGCGCCCATGCCGCCCGAAGCCGAAGCTACGCCCGCCACCCCAGCAGAGGAAAGGTCCGAGCCGATGCCGAACGATGAAACCGTGGATGTCGGCGACGCCCTCGACAAGGCGACCATCGACTACCTGCGGTCGCTGCGCCGCGGCGAGGGTCCGTCGGTCCTGGAGCGCGCGATCGGCATGTATCTGGAGAACGCGCCGGCGGCGCTCGAGGAGCTGCGCCGCGGCATCGCCGGCGGCGATGCCTCCGCCGTCTGGCGCATCGCGCACGGGCTGAAATCGAGCAGCGCCAGCCTGGGCGCGAAGCAGCTGGCGCACCACGTCGCGGAGATGGAGGGGCGAGCCCGCCAGAACGACCTGGCCGAGGCCGAGTCCCGCTTCGTCGAGATCGAATCCGAGTTCAAGAAGGTTAGCATGGCGCTGCGCGAGACGCTGCGCGAGGAGAAGGAAACATGCCGACAGATCGCCTGACCGAAGCCGCCGGCAAGAGCGGCGACGCCGCCGTCGTCCTGGTAGCCGACGACGACGTGGTGCATCGCCTGCTGATGCGCGAATCCCTGGAGGTCTCCGGCTTCATCGTCCACGAGGCCGGGGACGGGCTGGAGGCGCTCGATCTGCTCGACCGCCTGCATCCGGAGCTGATGTTCCTCGATGCGATGATGCCGCGGGTCGACGGCTTCGCCGCCTGCGTGGAGACGCGCAAACGGCCGCACGGCGCCCACGTGCCGGTGCTCATGGTGACGGGCCTCGACGACGTGTCGTCGATCGACCGCGCCTATCAGGCCGGCGCCACCGATTTCATCACCAAGCCGATCAACTGGCCGCTGTTCAACCACCGAGCCCGGTTTCTCCTGCGCTTCGGCCGCACCCAGCGCGCGCTGCACGAGGCCATGGAACGGGCGGAAGGCGCGAGCCGCGCGAAGACGGAGTTCCTGGCGACCATGAGCCACGAGCTGCGCACGCCGCTCAACGCCATCATCGGGTTCTCTGAGGTGCTGAAGCGCGAGCTGCTCGGGCCGCTCGGCCAGGAGCGCTACCGCGAATATGCCCGCGACATCAACGAAAGCGGCGCGCATCTGCTCAGCCTGATCAGCGACATCCTCGAATACTCGAAGTCGGAAAGCGGCAAGCTGCGCCTGGTCGAAAGCGAGATCGACCTCAACCAGATGATCGCCAACGTGGTGCGTCAGCAGGCGCCGCGCGCCGAGGTCGCCGGCGTCTCCATCCACCGCGAGGGAATGGAACAGACGATCCGCATCCGCGGCGACGAGCGCAAGCTGCGGCAGGTCCTGGTGAACCTCGCCTCCAATGCCATCAAGTTCACGCCGATGGGCGGCGAGGTGCGGGTCGGCTTGGTGCGCGACGACGAGGGCAACGTGCTGATCCGCGTGAGCGACACCGGCATCGGCATCGCCGCCGAGGACATGCCCAAGGTCTTCACCGCCTTCGGCCAGATCGACAACGCCTGGTCGCGGCGCTACGAGGGCACCGGCCTCGGCATCCCCCTGGCCAAGGCGATGATCGAGCTGCATGACGGTACCCTCACCATCGCCAGCAATGTCGGTTCCGGCACCGTCGTCACCGTCAAGCTGCCGCGCGAGCGGGTGCTGCGCGGCAATCTGCGCCTGGCCGCGACGAGCGGGTAGCATCGACCGTGCTGTAGGGGCGACCGGCCGGTCGCCCCTACGTCCATTCTGGCCAACCCCCTCCGGCACCGCTATCTTGCCTGGCGTCGCGCATCGAAAGCGGGGTCGGTCAAGGCATGCTGTTTGCGGCGCTCCTCAAATCCATCGTCCGGGTCGGCAGCCTGCGGCTGATCGACGGCGCCGGGCGCACCCACCGCTTCGGCGACGGCAGCGCGCCGCGCTGCACCATCCGTCTCGCCGGCCGCGGCCAGGACTACGGCATGGCGCTCAATCCGGCGCTGTCCGTCGGCGAAGCCTACATGGACGGGACGCTGACGATCGAGGAGGGGACGCTCTACGACTTCCTGGAGATCGCCCTCCGGAACTACGGCAACCTCGAGCGGACGGTCTGGTTCACGCTGCTGAACACGCTCACGCGCCGGCTGCGGCAGTACAACCCCATGGGCCGCGCGCGCCGCAACGTCGCCCACCACTATGACCTGTCGGGCAAGCTCTACGACCTGTTCCTCGACCGCGACCGGCAGTATTCCTGCGCCTACTTCGCCGCCGAAGGCGACAGCCTGGAGACCGCGCAGGAGAACAAGAAGCGCCATATCGCCAGCAAGCTGCTGCTCGACCGGCCCGGGCTGACGGTGCTGGACATCGGCTCGGGCTGGGGCGGGCTCGGGCTCTATCTGGCGCAGGAGGCGGGCGCCGACGTCACCGGCGTCACCCTCAGCACGGAGCAGCACAAGATCAGCCGCGAGCGCGCCGCCGAACTCGGCCTCGCCGACCGCGCCCGCTTCCACCTGCGCGACTACCGCGAGGAGCCCGGCCGCTACGACCGCATCGTCTCCGTCGGCATGTTCGAGCATGTCGGGGTGCCGCACTACCGGGAGTTCTTCGGCAAGCTGAAGGAGCTTCTCGCCGAGGACGGCGTGGCGCTGCTGCATTCCATCGGCCGTATGGACCCGCCGGGCGGGACCAATCCCTGGGTGCAGAAATACATCTTCCCCGGCGGCTACGCGCCGTCGCTCTCCGAAGTCTTGGCGGCGGTGCAGGACGTCGGACTGTGGGTTACCGACATTGAGATCCTGCGCCTGCACTATGCGGAGACGCTGCGCGCCTGGCGCCAGCGCTTCGCCGCCAACCGCGACGCGGTCCGCGCGCTCTACGATGAGCGCTTCTGCCGCATGTGGGAATTCTACCTCACGGGATGCGAGCTGGGCTTCCGCCATGGCGGCCAGATGGTCTTCCAGATGCAGCTCGCCCGGCGCCAGGAGGCGGTGCCGCTCACGCGCGACTACATGACCGAGTGGGAGCGCGCCCATATGGGCGGCGGCCGGACGCGCCTGCGCGCGGTGCGCTGACCTGTCGGAGACTGCCGGCCGCCCCGGCGGCAATCGGCCTCACCCCCCGACCGACCGGACAAGCTCCGCGACGGCGCGATCGAGCTGCGGATCGGCGCCGGCGGCATAGGGGATGTCGCGCGCCACCTCGATCGTCGGCGTGACGCCGCGCTCCTCCAGCCGCTCGCCGTCGACCGACACGTCGGCGACGGGCACCAGCAGCAGGCCGCCGCCGGAGAGCAGGAAGGCGCGCCCGGCCAGCAGGGCGCCGGCGGTACGCGTGCCGACCACCTCGCCGTAGCCGTATTTCTTGAACCCGTAGGTCAGGACCTCCTTGCCGCTGCGCGTGCCGCCGTTGATCAGCAGCGCCGCCGGCCTGCGCCAGCGGGCGTTGACCACCGAGCGGTCGCCGCCGCGGCCGGTCGTCAGCATGGTCGGCGCGCGGGCGTTGAAGATGTCGAGATAGGCGGGGTCGGCGCCGCCCCAGCCGTCGCGCAGGTCCCAGATCAGCGCGTCCGCATCCTTGAGCGGGCCGTTCGAGATCTGCTGCTCCAGAAGCTCCTGGTAGCTGCCGCGCGCATAGGACCAGACGTGGATGTAGCCGATCTTCACGCCGGCATGGTCGATGATGCGGCTGCTCGCGCGCATGGCCTCGAGATAGGTCTCGTTGGGCTCGATGCGCCGGGGCACGACGTCGAGCTGTCGCGGCGCGCCGTCGCGTGTCCGCCGGATGTCCAGTGTCACCTTGCGGCCGGACTTGTCGGCGAAGGAATCGATCGGCTCGAACGGCGCGCCGTCGACCGCGAGGATCTCGTCGCCCACGCGCAGGCCCGCCTTGTCCGCCGGCAGGCCGTCGAGCACGCCGCTGACGAAGGTCTTGTCCTCGATCCGGCGGGTGAAGATGCCGATTCCCGTGTAGGCGACCTCGCCGCCGGAGAACACCGGTTTGAGTCGGTCGCGCAGGCTGCGCGAGAAGATGTCCGCGAGGTCGTAGTAGGCGGTGTCCTGGCGCGTGTAGTAGCCGAGGTGCGAGGCCTTGAGTTCCGCCAACATGGCGTTGATCGCCTCCGCCACGGCGCGCTCGCCGGTCGCCGCCGCGGCCGCCTGCCGATATTTGGCGCCGACGGCGTCCCAGTCGAGCCCGTGCATCCCGCGGTCATAGAAGCGGTCGCGCACGATGCGCCAGGCCTCGTCGAAGTCCGCGGCCGCGGTTGCCACCGCGGACGACGGGGCCTGATCGGCGCGGGCGGGAAGCGGCGCCGCCGCGACCGCGATCAGCACCAGCAAGCTGTGGAGGAATGGCAGCCGGGTCGAGCGCATGCTCCGCCTTCGTCTCGCGATCGCCGATGTCTCACCAATATGGGCCTTTGCCGCCGCTTGGCAATCGTCGCCCTGCGGCATCCATTGGCGAGGCTCACCGAATCGTGATCGCGTTTCCCCGCCGGGCGCCGGCCGCCGCGGGAGTCTCGCCTTCGATTCGCGTGACGGCAATCACTCGCGGCGCGGTTTGTCGCCGCGCGCGTGACAGGCGTCACTGCCGCTATTGCGCCGGCGCCCTCATGGTCCTGGAAACACGGGAAAGCAAGGGGCCGGCCCGATGTCGGGCCCGGCCGCGGGCAAGGGGGCAGGGACGATGTCGGCGCATCTGCTGTCGATCCTCATCCAGGGCGTGGCGCTCGGCGTCGGCCTGTGCTGCACGCTCGGACCGCAGAGCATCTTCGTCCTGCGGCAGGGCATGCGGTGCAGGGCGGCCATCGAGGTCGCGACGATCTGCTCGGTCGCCGACCTCGTCCTGATCGCCGCCGGCGCCGCCGGCTTCGGCACCGCCCTTGCGGCGTTCCCGTCGCTGGCGAGGTTCGCCGGCTGGTGCGGCGCCGCCTTCATCTGCGCCTATGGCGGGAAGCTCCTCCTCGACGTGCTGAACGATGCGCGCATCGACAGGGAGGCGCCGCGCGGCCGCTCCCGCGCCATCGCGACCGCATTCGCCTTGAGCGTCCTCAATCCGCAGGTCTATCTCGAGATGATCGGCGTGGTCGGCGGCGTGGCCGTCCGTTTCGCCGGCAGCGACCGCGCCATGTTCGCCTTGGGCGTGATGCTGGTGTCGCCGCTGTGGTTCTTCGGCCTGGCCGCGGGCGGCCGGCGGTTGGCGACGCTGGCCGGCAGCCGGCGGGCGTTGCGCACCGCCGATCTCCTGACGGCCATGCTGATGCTGGGGCTCGGCGCGGCGCTCGGCCTGGCCGAGGCGGGTCGGCTGTAGCCAAGCCGCCGCCGGCCACCGAAAAATTCCTTCCCCGGCCACCGAAAAATTCCTTCCGTTGGAATAGGGCGCTATGGCCCAGTGTTCTCGTCGGTCAGCCCCAGCCAGCCATCAGGGAGGGACTAATGGATCAACGGATCATCGATCTCTACGACGAATACGCCCACGCCCCGCTCGACCGTCGCACCTTCCTCGATCGGCTTGCAGCCTTGACCGGCGGCACGGCCGCCGCCATGGCGGTGCTGCCGCTGCTGGAGAACCGCGCCGTCGCGGCCGTGGTCGCCGCCGACGATGCGCGCATCGCCGCCAGCGAGGTCGCCTTCCCCGGCCAGGGCGGCGAGGTGAAGGGCTATCTCGTCAAGCCGGCGGATGGCGGCACGTTCGGCACCGTCGTCGTCATCCACGAGAATCGCGGCCTCAACGCGCATATCGAGGATGTCGCCCGCCGCGTCGCCGTGGGCGGGTTCATGGCTCTGGCGGTCGATTTCCTGTCGCCAGCCGGCGGTACGCCCGACAACGAGGACCAGGCGCGCGACATGATCGGCAAGCTCGACCAGGCGACGACGGCGGCCAACGCCGTCGCGGCGGTCGCCTACCTGCGCGGCCATGCGGACGGCAACGGCAAGGTCGGTGCCGTCGGCTTCTGCTGGGGCGGCGGTCAGGTCGGCCAGCTCGCCGTCAACGATCCGACGCTGGATGCCGGCGTGGTCTACTACGGCCGTGCGCCCGACCCGGCCGACGCGGCGAAGATCAAGGCGCCGCTGCTGTTGCACTATGCCGGCATGGACGAGCGCATCAACGAAGGCGTTCCGGCCTTCCGCGAGGCGCTCGACAAGGCGGGCGTCTCCTATACGCTGCATATGTATGACGGCGCGCAGCACGCCTTCAACAACGACATGTCGGCCGAACGCTACAATGCCGAGGCGGCCAAGCTGGCCTGGGACCGCACGCTCGCCTTCTTCGCCGAGCGGCTGAAACCCAGCGCATAGTCGATCGAGGTCTGCCTTTGCGGGCCCTGCAAAGAAAACGGCCCCGGCGTCGCCGCCGGGGCCGTCGTTGTTTGACAGCGAGGTTACGCCGCCTTGAGGTTCGTGGCCGCGCTCTTGCCGCGCTCGATCGTCACGTCGAAGCTGACGCGCTGACCCTCGACCAGCTGGCCGAGGCCGGCGCGCTCGACCGCGCTGATATGCACGAACACGTCCTTCGAGCCGTCGGCCGGGACGATGAAGCCGAAGCCCTTGGTCGGGTTGAACCACTTAACGGTACCGATAGCCATAGTCACTCCATTGGTAGTGCACGCGAACGTGCGTCATCGACCGCGCGACCATCGCGCGGCCTGCTACAACCAAAATTTTTGGGAAGCGTCTTGAACGGGCGCCCTATGAGACGAAACAGCCAAGGCAAGCCAAAACATCGATTGCATCACAAACTGAACGCCATTCGCATGGGCAAGTCAAACGAAATTCCGCCCGGCCGCGCCGCCGCCCCCTTGGCCGACCGTGCCGGCATCCTACATCTTGTGATGGCCGCCGCCTCGTCGGCGGGCCCGACCGTTCGTGCGCTCGCAGCTCAGGGAGGTCACCGCCGATGCGGCCCGATATCCGCACCCTGCAATTCTCCGTCCTGCTGTCGGTCATCGTCGCTCTTGCCGCCGCCTTTGCCATGCGGCCTGCCGCCGCGCATCACGGCTGGGGCGGGTATGACTCCACCCAGCTGCTCGACCTCACCGGCACGATCCAGGAGGTGACGTTCGAGAACCCGCACGGCACGCTGCGGCTGGAGACGCCGGAGAAGACCTGGCTGATCATCCTGTCGCCGCCCCGGCGCATGATCAACCGCGGGCTCGAGGCCGAGATGCTCAGGGTCGGCGACACGGTCTCCGTGCAAGGCTATCCGCACAAGACCGATCCCGTGGAGATGCGGGCGGAGCGCATCATCGTGAACGGCATGTCCGTCGAGCTGCGCTGATGGAGCATCATGCCGGCGGGCCGGCCTGGCTGCTGTGGCTGCAGGAGGGTGCCGTCGGCCAGGCGATGCGGCAGTCGCCGCTGCTCTATCCGATCGTCGAGATCCTGCATATCCTCGGCTTCGTGCTGTTGGTCGGCTCGATCGTCGGGCTCGATCTGCGGCTGATCGGCGCCGGGCGCTGGCTGTCGGCCGAGGGGCTGGCCCGCCATCTGCTGCGCTTGGCTGTCATCGGCTTTTGCCTCGCCGTGCCCATGGGAGTGCTGCTGTTCGTCACCGAGGCGGTGGCGCTGTCGCGCAACACCGTCTTCCTGACCAAGCTGGCGGTGATCGCGCTCGCCGGAACGAATGCCGTGCTCTTCCATCTCGGTGGCTGGCGGCGCGTCGCAAGCTGGGACCTGCAGCACCCCCCGGCCTCTGCGCGGATTGCCGGAGCCGTCTCGATCTCCTTGTGGGTGGCCGTTATCGCCTGCGGCCGGCTGATCGCCTATTCCTGACGGCCGGGCTCAGGACGGACCCGGCTTCGCCTCGTAGCGGAGCCGATCTTCAGTCCGACCTGGACATGTGCGACCTCGCCGTTCTCGATATGGCCGCGTATTTCCGTCACCTCGAACCAGTCGAGATTGCGCAGCGATTGGTGGGCGGTCGAGACGGCGCCCCGGATGGCGTCGTCGATCGATGTCCGGGAGGAGCCGACGATCTCGGTGACGCTGTAGACCTTGTCATTCATGGCAGTTCCCTCGATGGTGGACCGCCGGAAAGGCGCCGGCAGTGTCGGTGGAACAATCCGCGGCCGTGACGGGTTCCGGGAGTCGGCGGCTTCTATTTTGTCGCTTCGTCCGCCGGGCTGGAGCGGATTAGGATGGCGGGTCTAGGACTAAGGTCTGGAACACAAGGGGAGATCCCGAATGGCCACCTCCGTGGGGTTTCATGAAAATGAGTCGGCGCTGAAGCCGGAGACCAAGGACCGGCATCGCGCCATCGTCTCGCTCATGGAGGAGCTCGACGCCGTCGATTGGTACGATCAGCGGGTCGATACCGCCGGCGATCAGGAGTTGCGCGCCATCCTCGCCCACAACCGGGACGAGGAGCGCGAGCACGCGATGATGCTCCTCGAGTGGCTGCGCCGGAACGCGCCCGGCTTCGAGGAGCAGATGCGGACCTATCTCTACAGTCAGGGCCCGATCACGCAGGTCGAGGAGGCCGCTGCCGGCGCCGGCGGCGCGGTCGCGGACGGTGGCGCGGGCGACGGCTCGCTCGGCATCGGCAGCCTGCGCGAGGTGACGGGAACATGAACGATCTTCTGCGGGAGTTGGCGCCGGTCTCCGAGGCGGCGTGGAAGGCGATCGATGACGAGGCGCGGCGCACGCTGAAGGGCACCCTGGCGGCGCGCCGGCTCGTGGATTTCACCGGCCCGCTCGGCTGGGAAGCCTCCGCGGTCAATGTCGGCCGCACCGACGATCTCGCCGATCGGTCGGACCCGCCGGTCACCGGCCTCGAGGCGCGCCTGCGCCGCGTGCAGCCGCTGGTGGAGCTGCGGCTGCCGTTCGAGCTGTCGCGCGTCGAGCTGGAGGCCGTGGCGCGCGGCTCCAAGGATCCCGATCTCGATGCCGTGCGCATGGCGGCTTACCAGATCGCCATCGCCGAGGACCGTCTCGTCTTTCACGGCTACCCGGCGGCGGGCATCGCCGGCATCTGCGACAGCGCCGAGCATCCCGCGCTCACCCTGACCGAAGACTACTTCGCCTATCACAATGTCGTCGCCGAGGCCGTGCACACGCTGTCGGTCAACGGCGTCGCCGGGCCTTACGCCATTGCCCTCGGTCCGCGCTGCTACGAAGGCCTGACCAAGACCATCTCCCCGGCGGGCTTCCCGCTGCTCGAATATGTCCGACGCCTGCTCGACGGCCCGATCGTCTCCGCGCCCGGCGTCAACGGCGCTGTCGTGCTGAGCCAGCGCGGCGGCGACTTCGAGCTCGTCGTCGGCCAGGATTTCTCCATCGGCTATCTCGACCACACCGCGACGACGGTGCGGCTCTACGTCCAGGAGAGCCTGACCTTCCGCATGCTGGCCACCGAAGCGGCCGTGCCGATGGTCTACGGCGCCGCGAAGAAGGGCAAGTCCCGCGCCGGCGCGTAGGACTCGAAGGCAGAATTGGGCTGACGCACCCTCACCCTGACCCTCTCCCCCTGCGTGGGCGAGGGGACTCGATCGAGCGAGCCGCACAATCGAGTCCCTCTCCCGTTCGCGGGAGAGGGATAGGGTGAGGGTCTATGTTGCGCGCGGCTACTTCAGCTTGAACGCCTAGCGCTCGAACATCTCCGGGTCGAGCTGCCCGTTCGCCGGCGCGCCGGCGAGGCTCGCGGCGGCGAAAGCGAGCGCGACAAGACTCCGGGTCATGCGAAGATGGCTGTCATCCCTTCTTCCCTTTCGGCCTGCCTCGAACGGCGCTAGTCTGCGGAGGAGGAGGCGCCATGAACCGGGACACCGCCGCGGCCGACCGCGGCACGCGCAGCCCGATCGAGATCGAAGTCCTGCCGCGCCCCCGCGATCTCGGCGACGGCTTCGAGGTGCGCCGCGTGCTGCCGGCCGCGGAGCGCCGCATGGTCGGTCCGTTCGTCTTCTTCGACCAGTTCGGCCCGGTGGAGTTTCCCGCCGGCAGCGGCCTCGACGTTCGCCCGCATCCGCATATCGGCCTCGCCACCGTCACCTATCTCTTCGAAGGCAGCATCCTCCACCGCGACAGCCTGGGCAGCCTGCAGCCGATCGCGCCCGGCGACGTCAATTGGATGACGGCCGGCCGCGGCATCGTCCACTCCGAACGCACCGACGCCGAGTCGCGCCGGCAGCCGCAGCCGCTCTCCGGCATCCAGCTCTGGGTCGCGCTGCCGCAGCGCGACGAGGAGACGGCGCCCGACTTCACCCACTATCCCGCGGCGACGCTGCCGCTGCTCGAGGGCGAGGGCAAGAGCGTCCGCGTCATGGCCGGTGCCTTGTTCGGCCGCCGCTCGCCGGTGAGGACGCGCTCCGAGCTGTTCTACGCCGCCGCCACGCTGTCTCCCGGCGCGTCGCTGCCGCTTGATGCCGCCTATCCGGAGCGCGCAGTCTACCCGCTCGAGGGCGCGATCGAGATCGACGGCCGGGCGTTCGCGCCCGGCCGCCTGCTGGTCCTCGCCTCCGGCCGGGCCGTTACGATCCGTCCCGCCGCCGGCGCCGCGGCGCCCGCGCGTCTCCTGCTCCTCGGCGGCGCGCCGCTCGACGGCCCCCGCCATATCTGGTGGAACTTCGTCTCCAGCCGCAAGGAGCGCATCGAGCAGGCCAAGGCGGACTGGCGGGACGGCCGCTTCGCCCCGGTGCCCGGCGAGACGGAATTCATTCCGCTGCCGGCATGACCGTTGGACCAACGTCCAATTGCGCCCTGTGCGTTCGGCGCGGATAGTATTCGAGGATCGATAGGGCGGCATGTCCGCTTGTGCGTCCTTCGACAGGCTCAGGATGAGGGCAAGTCTTTGTGGCAGTAAGAAAATCCCTCATCCTGAGCCTGTCGAAGGACGCAAGATGCTGATCCGAGTCTCCTGCCGGTGACCGGCAGGGCAACTCCTGTGAAGTCAATGAATGTCGATGCCAGGGGGCAAAAATACATGCGGGTCTTCTTAGCGGTCGCTGTCGCGCTGCTGCTGCTTCCGTCGGCGGCTGATGCCGCCACCCTTGATCGCGTGCGCGCGTCCGGCAAGTTCACCATCGGCTACCGCACGGATGCGCCGCCCTTCTCCTACCGGAGCGAGATCGGCGAGCCGGCCGGCTTCATCGTCGATCTCTGCCGCGAGGTGGCCGCCGCGACGAAGACGGAGCTCGGCCTCGATTCGCTCGAGGTGGCCTATGTCGCCGTCACCGCCGAGGACCGCTTCGATGCGGTCGCTTCCGGCCGCGTCGACCTGCTGTGCGAGCCGACCACCGTCACCCTGTCGCGGCGCCGGCTGGTCGATTTCTCGCTCATGACCTTCATCGACGGCGCCGGCGTGATGGTCCGCGCCGACGGTCCGCGCAGCCTGACGGCCCTGGCCGGGCAAACGGTCGGCGTGCTCGAGGGCACGACCACCGAGGCCGCCCTGCGCAACACCCTCGCCGATCGCAAGATCGCCGCGCAGGTGGTGGCGGTCGGCGACCACAAGGATGGGCTGAAGCGGCTGCGCGACGGCGAGTTCGCCGCCTATTTCGCCGACCGCACGATCCTCGCCGGCCTGCTCATCGAGGCCGGCGCCGGCGATCTCCAGGTTTCCGACCAGTACCTGACGCAGGAGCCCTACGCCCTGGCGCTGGCCCGCGGCGACACCGAGTTCCGCTTCCTCGTCGACCGCACCCTGGCGCGGCTCTATCGCAGCAGCGCCATCGACAGCATCTTCACCCGCCATTTCGGCCGCGCCCGGGCGAGCGACGCGCTGAAGGCCCTTTATGTCAGCAACGCCCTGCCGGAATAGGGGCCCCGGAAAGGGCCGAGCCGGGTCGCCGAGCCTCCAGAGTCGCTAAGAAATCCGAACAATCGAGGAGCGGCGAATATTTGTCGGGTTCATCAAGAGCCTTCACTCCGTCGCCGCATCTGTGATCGAAGCGACCGCCGCCCTGCGGGGGGCCCACTCGGTCGCCCGTGACCCGGCGCCCGATGCCGCCCCACCGTCTGAGCGGCAGGAGTCACCGACAGTCAGGTCATCAAGCGGAGGAATCCATGGGCAATCACGCGATCGCGGTGGCCAGCACGGGGCGCTGGGCGAGGGTGCGCGCCTTCCTGCTGCACGAGTTCCGCGAGATGCTGCCGCCAACCATTTTCTTCTTTGTCGGATTCAACCTCATCCTGTTTTCCAAACGCCTCCTGCTGGCCGATTACCTGATTCAGTTCAGTGGCTTCATGCTGGCCACGACGTCGGCTCTGGTGGTCGGCAAGACCGTTCTGGTCGCCAACATGATGCCTTTCCTGCGGCGTTTCGATCATGCGCCGCTGGTACAGCCCGTCCTGTTCAAGACCGTCGTCTACACGCTCCTTGTTTTCGTCGTGCGCCTCCTGGAGGCGCTGATCCACTACCTGATCCAGAGCGGCATCCTGGGTGGCGGCGGTTTCCTGCACCAGCTTCTGGGCAGCTTTCGCTGGGACCACTTCATCGTGGTCCAGATGTGGATCTTCCTGCTGTTTCTGATCTACGTCACGGCGAGCGAGCTCGATGACATGCTCGGGGACGGCGAGCTGTTCAAGATCTTCTTCACGCGCCGCTCATCCGAATTGAAGTCGACGCGGCGCGCGCGCATCCGCCTGCTGGTCCAGCTGTCGCGGCTGACTGATGCCCACCCGATTGACCTGCTGAGCGATCCGAAAACACCGCAGCATGCTCAACTGGTGGCGATCCTGCGGAATTTAGGTCGCGCGCGTTGATCAGTCGGGAGGGCTGGTTACTTGATCGCTGCGTCGGCCGGCTCCGCGGCCTTTGGCGCGACTACTCGCACCCGCCGCCGAGCAGGCCGGTCTTGAGCTCCTCGTTCGGTGGCTCGGCACCGATCCACACCGCCAGAAGGGCGGTCGCGAAGTCTGCCCCCTTGACGGCGTTGCCGCCGGCACCGTTCACGTCGACCGCGACGCCCTCGGCCGGATCGTTGGCAAGCGAGAGATATTGCCCCTTCTTGAAGTCGACGATCTGCGCATTCAGGGCGTCGATCCGTGGACGCAGCGCAGCGAGCTTGTCACCGGCCGTCTTCTCGAATCCCTCATCGAAGGCGTCTTGGATGTCGGACGCATCGACGTCGCGCACGAAGTGAAGCACGATCCGCCAAGGGTGCTCGCCATGGATCTGCCCGGCATCGGTCGCCTTTTGAGGCAGATAGAGGCCGGCGACATAGACCTTGACCTTCAGGAGGGTCGCCTTGCGGATGCCCAAGCCGTTCAGCACGAGGTCGGTGCTGCCGACTTTCGCACTATCGGGAACCTTCACGTCCAGGCATTCGGCGCCAAGCGCCGGTACGCCCGCAATGACGGGCCAAAGCAGAGCGGCGATGAATCTCAGACGTCCTATGGATTTCAACATGGCCAGCCGGCCCCTCTTCGTCTGGATTGCGGTCGATAAGAAGGATGTCGGAACGGCTCCTTCCTCGAGGATAGACGGGCCGCGCCTGCCGGCAAGCCGCGTCGAAACAGCGCTGTCAGACCTACCCAGGCTGAGGGAGTCCAGCGCGAACGACAATTGGACCTTGGTCCAATTGCGCTCCTGTTGATCGCTGATGCCGCGCCCCTTTTGTAGTGTTGCTTTGCGGCGAGTGCCGGGACCTCAACGTCGAGTGATCGTCTTGCTCTGGCGTGCGGCGGCATGCCTGCACCCCTGACCGCTTCAGCTGCCTCCACGGAAAGCCCTTGCTCCCCGCTGCGACCGCCTGAGAACCGTCAGAGGACGGATCCAATGTCTTCAGGATGGCTCGGGCAGGATGGCTCAGGAAAGAAGCCCGCCCCCGCAAACCTGTGACCTGCATCACAGTGCGCGTCGCCGTTCCAGGCTGGAGTGGCGGCGGAACGGATATCGATCATGACCGCAGGCACCCTCGCGCTGGATGGCGCGCTTCCCGGCAGAGGGCCGGGGGGCGGCGCGGGCGCTCGCCCGACCGCCGGCCGCCCGGCAAGAGGCTTTGACTCCCGCGCCGACTGCGCGATGATGGCGGCTCGGACTGCCGCGTTGCAGACTGCTGGGGAAGAGCCGATGTCCGTTCCCGGAAAATCGCCGCTCGTCCAGGGCCGCGGGTTGGACGAGGGAACCGGCATGAGGCGGAGGCTGGCCGCCATTCTCGCCGCCGACGTGGCCGGCTACAGCCGCCTCATGCAGGCGGACGAGGCCGGCACGCACGCCGCTTTCAAGGGCCACCTGAAGGAGCTGTTCGAGCCGGAGATCGCCCGCCATGAGGGCCGCGTGGTCAAGACCACCGGCGACGGCCTGCTGGCCGAGTTCGTCAGCACGGTCGAGGCGCTCGCCTGCGCCCTCGAGGTGCAGCGCGCCATGCTCGCCCGCAACGCCGGCACGCCGGAGAACCGGCAGCTGCATTTCCGCATCGGCATCAACCTCGGCGAGATCATCGTCGAGGAGCACGACGTCTTCGGCGACGGCGTCAACGTCGCCGCCCGCCTGGAGAGCCTGGCCGAGCCGAGCGGCATCTGCCTGTCCGGCGACGTCTACCGCTATGTCCGCGGCAAGATCGACGTGCGCTTCGAGGATCTCGGCGACCAGGCGCTGAAGAACATGCCGGAGCCGGTCCGCGTCTTCCGCGTCGTGCCGCCGGCCGACCGGGTCCGCGCCGCGCCGCCCGAGGCCGTCGAGGCCGGGCGCGGCCTGCCGATGGCGCCGTGGATCGCCGTGCTGCCGCTCGACAACCTCAGCGGCGAGGCCGACCAGGGCTACTTCAGCGATGGCATCACCAACGACCTCATCAACGACCTCTCGCGCTTCCCCGAGCTGTCGGTGATCGCCAGCCACACCGCCTTCGCCTACAAGGGCAAGGCCATCAAGATCGAGACGGTCGCGCGCGAGCTCGGCGTGCGCTACGTCGTCGAGGGCAGCGTGCAGCGCGCCGGCGGCATGGTCCGCATCAATGTCCAGCTGGTCGACGGCGGCACCGGCCGCCATCTGTGGGGCGAGCGCTACAAGCGTGACCTCCAGGACCTGTTCGCCGTGCAGGACGAGATCGCCCACGGTATCGTCGCCACGGTGGCCTCGCAGGTCGCCGTGTACGAGCGCGAGCGGTCGCTGCGCAAGCCGGCCGACAGCCTCGAGGCCTACGACTATTACCTGCGCGGCCAGGCCATCTGGTACGACTGGACGGCGGAGTCGAACCGGCGCGCGCACCGCTATTTCCGCCAGGCGATCAAGCTCGACCCCGCCTTCGCGCGCGCCTATGGCGGCATGTCCTACATCCTGATCCAGGCGGCGATCGGCGGCTGGACGCCGGACCCGGAGGCGGCCCTAGCCGAGGCGCGGGCGTTCGCCCGCCAGGCCGTGTCGCTGGCGCCGGCCGACTTCGAGGCCTACGAGTGCCTCGGCCTCGCCTCGCTCTACGGCCGCGACTTCGGCCGCTGCATCGCCTGCTACGAGAAGGCGTTCGAGCTCAATCCCAACAGCGCCGACCTGCTCGCCGACATGGCCGACGCGCTGGCCCATGTCGGCCGCACGCAGGAGGCGGTGGCGATGATCGCCCAGGCCAAGCGGCTCAACCCGATCCATCCCGACTGGTACGACTGGGTCCTCGGCATCGCCGCCTACCACGACGGCCGCTACGAGGAGGCGCTCGCCGCGCTCACCCGCGTCTCCAATCTCACCAGCTACATGCGGCGCGATCTCGCCGCCACCTACGTGCGGCTCGGCCGCCTCGAGGAGGCGCGCGCCGTCGCGCGCCAGATCCTGGCGGAGCAGCCGAGCTACCGGCTGTCGGCCGAGGCGATCGAGCCGTTCAAGGATCCCGAGGTGCTGCGCGCCTTCGTCGCCGATCTGCGGCGCGCCGGCCTTCCGGATTGACCGTCACGGCAAAAGGTCGGCGCGACCCGCGGCTGCTGAAAGGGACTTTACCACGATGGACAAGGCATTCGATTACTTCGTCAGGGGCTGGAGCTTCTATCTCTATTTCCGCAGGGACGCCAACGTCGAGGCCCGGCGCATGTACGAGGAGGCGATCAAGCTCCAGCCCGACGTCCCCCGCTATCATGCCGACCTCGCCTATTCTCTGCTCCATGCCTGGGTCTTCAACTGGGACGACAAGGTGACGATGGCGCAGGCCGCGTCCGCCGCCGACCGGGCGATGTCGCTCGATGCCAAGGACTACTACAGCAACTGGGTGCGCGGCGCCGTCTATCTCTACGAGAAGGACCATGCCAACGCCGAGACCTGCTACGACACCGCGCTGCGCCTGGCCGCCGTCCAGGCCATCCCCGAGGACACCAGCGGCCTGCGCGTCGATTGGGCCGAGATGCTCACCCTCACCGGCCGCGCCGGCCGCGCCGTCACGGAGATCAAGGACGTTCTCAACCACAGCCGCGTGCCGGAGCGCTGGTTCCACTGGGTGCACGCCTGGGCCCTCTACGAGGACGGCCGGTACCAGGCCTCGATCGACGCGCTGGCGCCGATCGGCACGCCGCGCAACGCCATGCGCAAGAACCTGATCGCCAACCATGTCGCGCTCGGCAACGTCGCCGAGGCGCGGAAGCACGCCGAGCTCTTCGTCCAGGAGGAGGCGCGCCAGGGTATCGCCTACGCGCCCAAGGGGCAGCTCGTCTTCCCCGGCCTGGAGAAGATCGAGGACCGCCTGCCGTTCCACGACCCCAAGCGCCTGCAGTCCTGGAAAGACCACCTCGCCCCCGCCTTCCAGCACACGATCCAGCCCTGACAGCTTGTGCGCCGCGGTTCGTTCCGGCCGCGACAGGCTGGGATGAGCGATGTGCGTCCTTCGACAGGCTCAGGATGAGGAGTTTTCTTCGTGCCACTAAGATTCGCCCTCATCCTGAGCTTGTCGAAGGACGCACGGCGGTCGTGCAACCAAGGACCGAAAAGATAAACGCTAGCTCCCTTCCATCCTCGCGCCGTCCGCGGGAAGGGACTCGGCCGCCCCGCGCAGCCGCAGGGCCTCGTCGCGCAGGGCCGCCTTGTCGAGCTTGCCGATCGCCAGCATCGGCAGCGCGTCGCGCACGACGAAGCGCTTCGGCACCTTGTAGTTGGCGAGCCGCGCCCGGCAGAAGGCGGCGATCTCGGCCTCGTCGAGCGCGCCGCCCGGCCGGCGGATGACGAAGGCGCAGCCCACCTCGTGATAGAGCGGGTCGGGCACCGCCACCACCGCCGCCAGCGCCGCCGCCGGATGCGATTCCAGCACCGTCTCGATCTCGCGCGGATAGACGTTGTAGCCGCCCGACTTGAACATCTCCCTGATCCGCCCGACGAAGCGCAGCCGCCCGTCCGCGCCGAAGCGGCCGATGTCGCCCGTATGCAGCCAGCCCGCTTCGTCGATCGCCGCCGCCGTCTCCGCCGGCCGCTCGAAATAGCCGGCCATCACGCAGGCGCCGCGCACCAGGATCTCGCCGGCCGCGTCCGACTCCGCCGGCAGCGGCCGCCCGTCGGCGCCGGCGATGCGCACCTCGCAGCCCGCCGGCCGCCCCACGGTCTGCGCCAGCACCGCGATGCCGTCGCCGGCCTCGGTGTAGGTGACGGAGCAGGTCGTCTCCGTCATCCCCCAGGTGGTGTGGACCGTGCCGCCCAGCCCCTGCAACTCGGCGATCATCGCCGGCGGCATCGGCGCGCCCTCGAACAGCACCACCCGCAGGCTGGAGGTGTCGAAGCGCGTGCGGTCCGGCACCGCCAGCATGCGCTGGAGCATGGCCGGGATCTGCAGGATCCAGCTCACCCGCTCGCGTTCGATGAGCGCCAGCGCCCCGGCCGGATCGAAGCGCTCCTGGAACACCAGCGTGCCGCCGCCGGCCAAGGTGTAGGAGACGATGTCGCTGCTGCAGCCGATATGGCTGGCCGGCAGGTTGCACAGCGCCCGCAGCGGCGCCACCGGCAGCAGTTGGAGCTGCACGCGCGCGCAATGCACGAGGTTGCCGTGCGTGATCATCGCCCCCTTCGGCCGCCCGGTCGATCCCGAGGTATGCACGAGCAGCGCGATGTCCGCCGGCCGCACCGCCGCCGCGGCCGCGGCATAGGACTCCGCGCCCACCGACTCTCCCGCGCGCAGGAAGTCGTCATAGGGCACAGCGCCGGCATCGTCGTCGCTCGTCCCGGGAGTCAGCCGGGTCAGGCCCTCACCCCCACCCCCACCCTCTCCCGCGGCGCGGGCGAGAGGGCGACCGAAACCGGCCGCTTCGACAGCGTCCCCTCTCCCGCTCGGCGGGAGAGGGACAGGGTGAGGGTGAGTGCTGGTGAGATCGAACGCGACCAGCCCCTCGAGGAACGGGCAGGCGCGCCGCAGCTCCGCCAGCAGCGCCCGGTTGTCGCGCCCGCGCAGATGGAGGAAGGCGAACAGCAGCCGCGGCCGGCAGTCCTCCAGCACCTGCCGGTACTCGTCGAGCCCGTGCACCGGATTGAGCCCGGTCCAGATCGCGCCGATGCGGATCGTCGCCAGGAGGACGACGAGGTACTCCGGCCGCGGCGTCGACAGCATGGCGACGCGGTCGCCCTTGCCGATCCCCGCCGCCAGCAGCCCCCGCGCGCAGCGGTCGACCTCGCGCGCCAATTCGGCATAGCTGAGCCGCACCTCGCCCAGCACCGCCGCCTCCCGTCCCGGAAACCGCCGCGCAACCGCCGCCGGACAGTCGCTGATCCGCCCCGGCCCGCCGAATTCCACGATGCCCCCTGTCCCGCCGCAGCGCCAGGATACACGGCATGCCCCGTAGGGGCGAGCGGCGCTCGCCCGCGCTCGATGCCAGTCTCCGGCGCCGGCTGCAGGGAACGGCTGCCGCGGCGCGGCCCTCGCCGAGGGGACGGCCCCCACGGTCAGCGGGACCGTCCAGTCGATCGACGAGACCAGCCGCACGGTGGTGCTCGACGACGGCCAGTCCTACACGCTGGACGAAAGCGCCAATGTCGGGTCCCTCATGGAGGGCAGCCACGTCAACCTCTCCTGCGAATCCGCGGGCACCGGGTGCATGGTCGTGGAGCCCGGCAACTCCGACGCCGCCGGCCCCGAGGGACAGAGCGAGACGCCCACGGAGTCCGAGCCCACCGACGGCACCACGCAGCAATAGCGCTGCCGCTCGCCGCGCCTGCGGGCGCCGGGAAGGGGCACTCGATCGCGCGGGCCGCTCGATCGGGTCCCCTCGCCCGCGAAGCGAGAGAGGGCTAGGGTGAGGGCCTGACAGCTGAAGGAGCGGGGAGGGCCGTGAGGCTCCTGATTCGCGTTGTGCGAAGGGCCGCTCGCCGGTAGCCTCAACGATCCGCTGGTTATACGACACGAAGGTCGGTTCAGGGTCGAACACTGGCCGCCTGTCGGTTGCGTTGGAGACACGGACCAGACGGGTTGTCGGATTTCGAGCGCCAGGCGCGAGCGCTATCTCGCGACGACCTGTAACGGGTTTGCATCATGCACGCGCGTTGCGGCCGAAGACGTCCTCGCTTGCATTCGAACCTGTTTCCAGCCGTGGACAAGGGAGGGTGACCCATGAAGATCGTCATCATCGGCGGCACCGGTCTGATCGGCTCGAAGACCGTCGCCATTCTGCGTCAGGCTGGCCACGAGGTCGTCGCCGCCTCGCCTCAGAGCGGCGTCAACACCATCACCGGCGAGGGCCTCGAGGGGGCCATGGCCGGCGCGCAGGTGGTGATCGACCTCGCCAATTCGCCCGCATTTGAAGACAAGGCGGTGCTGGAATTCTTCGAGACCTCCGGCCGCAACCTTGGCGCGGCGGAGGCCGCGGCGGGCGTCCGCCACCATGTCGCGCTCTCCATCGTCGGCACCGACCGCATGCCCGACAATGGCTATTTCCGCGCCAAGGTCGCCCAGGAGAAGCTGATCGAGGCCTCCGGCATCCCCTACACCATCATCCGCTCCACCCAGTTCCTGGAATTCCTCAAGGGGATCGCCGCGGCGGGTGCGGATGGAAACCAGGTCAGGATTTCGCCCGGCCTGTTCCAGCCCATCGCGGCCGACGACGTTGCCGCCATCGTTGCCGACGTGGCGCTCGCGCCGCCGCGAAACGGCATCGTCGAGATCGCCGGCCCGGAACGGGCGCCGTTCAACGAGATCATCGCCCGCTACCTGAAGGCGGTCGGCGACCCGCGTGAAGTCGTGCGCGACCCCGAGGCCCGCTACTTCGGCGGCCGGGTCGAGGAGCGCTCGCTCGTGCCGTTGGGCGAGGCGCGCCTCGGCCGCATCGGTTTCGACGAATGGCTCCGCCGCTCACAGGCAAAAGCCTGATCCCGTATCCACCAATCGAAGCAAAGAGGCGACTATGACGACCAAACTCGCTGCGTTGGTCTTGCTATGCCTGACGGCCGGAACGGCGATGGCCGAGGAGCCGAAGGTCGTGCCGCTCATGACGAAAGATCTTGCCGACGATCCCGGCAAGGAGGTTCTGATGATAACGGTGGAGCATGTGCCCGGCGGGTCGAGCGCGATCCACCGCCACGACGCCCAGGCGTTCGTCTACGTCCTGGAGGGCTCCGTGGTGATGCAGTTGAAGGGCGGGGAAGAGGTGACGCTGACGCCGGGACAATCCTTCTATGAAGGCCCCGACGACGTTCATCTCGTCGACCGGAACGCCAGCAGCACCGAGCCGGCGAAATTCCTGGTGCTCTTGATCAAGAACAAGGGCGCTCCGGCGCTCCTGCCGGCAGAGTGAGTATTGGATAGGGGCGCTGGCCGGGGTGCAAAATCTCTCTCTGACCCCGAATCTCATGTGAAGGGAAAGCATCAGCGCGACCATCGCGGTTGAGCCTGTCCATGGCTTTTCCCGGATAAGCTCCAGTGAAGGCAAAAAGAATCTAACACGCAGCTTTGCGTCCTCTGAACTGACCAAGTGCTTTCACAAATTTAAACAAAATTTTCAGGCGGCCGTCGCAATTGGCGACAGCGCAGGGCTTGACTGCCTTGGTCGCGGCGGCCGGATACTGAACAACCCTATTCTGCTTGGATATGCCGAGTCCAAATGGCACCAGAGTGGAATATTCATCGAGGATATCGAAGCGCATGGTATTTTCTCCTGTCGCGGAACGCTGTGTGCTGTTCCATGAACGCCGATCTACCAATGCGCCGTCAGGCAATTGCCAATCGGGGCGTCAAGCTCTCGTCATTAGGGCGTCAATTCTGCTATGTTGAAGTCAATTAACCCGGACAACGGATCAAGTGCGCCGAGGTCGGAGCAGATTTCATGACGGCCTACCGGTTTCATCTCTTTGGCACGCCCAATTTTGAGACTTCGGCAGGCGATTCGATTGCGATCCGGTCGCGCAAGGGTGTTGGACTGCTGGCCTGTCTTGCCTTGGCCGACGGCAAGCCGGTTGGCCGCGATCAGCTTTGCGCGTTGCTGTGGTCGGACCGGCAGACGGCTCAGGCCCGGGCGAGTCTGCGTCAGTTGCTCGTCGATCTGCGTCATGATTTCGGCCATGCCCGCGATGTCTTCGATATCGCAACCGATGGCGCCATCTCGTGCAATGGAACGGCCATTGTGTCCGATGTTGCCGAGTTTCACCGGCTCCGCCGTGCCGACGACCGGCAGACTCTGGAGCGGGCATTCGCCCTGCGGCGCGGCCAGTTCTTCGAAGGTCCTGTGCCGGGGGATATCGCTTTCGCCGACTGGATCGACGACAACCGCCGTTCACTGGACAATCTGTGGTGCGAGGCGACAGCGAGGCTGCTTCGGGTTCTCGAGCGCGAGGCGGATCACAAGCAAAGCCTAGAGGTTGCCGGCCGATTGTTGTCTGTCGATCCGCTTTGCGAACTGGCCCACCAGTCGGTGATCCGGGCGCATCTTGCCATGAACAATCGCAGCTTCGCGCTCAGGCACTATCAGGAGTTCCGGGAAAAGCTCGATCGTGAGCTGGGCGTGGAGCCAGACGCATTGATCCGGCAAATCATACAGGATGCGTCAGCGCCGCGGACCGGGCTGACCGCATCTGCCGAAGCATCGGTTCCCGTCATCGTGGCACGCAGGACGAAGGCCTCGATCGCCATCTTGCCTCTCGAACTGCCCGGTCAAAATACCGATGAGCTGCACTTCGCCGAGGGACTGGCGGAAGATCTGAATACCGGGCTTTCCCGTTTCGCCGACCTGGCGGTCATCACCCAAGCTTCGGCCAGGAAATATGCCCAGTCTGGCGAAGGCAGGCCGCGCCAACTGGATGCCGACTATCTGGTGCGCGGCAGCGTGCGGCGGGCGGAGCATCGCATCCGTATCACCGCGAGCCTCATTCATGCCGCCGATGGCACGATGCTCTGGTCCGAACATTTTGACCGTGATTTCGGCGATATCTTCGCGCTCCAGGACGACATCGTGCACCGTATTGTCGCCGTGCTGGCGGCCCGCGTCCAAGCGTTCGAGATGGCAAAGACACTGCGAAAACCGGCCATCGACTATGAAGCCTACGACCTGTTCCTGAAAGCCAGATTCCTTCAGCAGGGAAGCAGCATGGAGGGTATTCTAGCGGCCCGGGCCCTGCTGCGCGAGGCCATCGCGCGTGAGTCCGGCTTTGCCTCTGCCTATGCCGAACTGTCGCTCGGATATCTGGCCGAATACGAAAGCGATTGGAGTAACAATCAAGACGTCGCTGGGCGGGAAGCGCTCGCCATGGCCGCACGGGCGGTCGCGATCGATCCTGCCAACAGCAACGCCCACCGGGCACTTGCGGCCGCGCAATTCTACTGCAACCGCAATTTCGATGCCGCCAAGACCCATGCCGATATGGCATTGGTGCAGAATCCGAATGATCAATACAGCATGTGTTTGCTGGGCCTCGCCTTGACCTGCAATGGTCATGTCGCGGAGGGCCTAAGCTACTCCGCTGAATCTTTCAAACTTAACCCTCTCGTGCCGGAGACCTGTTTTTACGCACTCGCTCTTGGCGCATATCTGGAAGGCAATTTTGCTGACGCGGTCAACGGCTTCGCCCGGATTTCCGGGGCATATGATGAAGTTCTCGCCTGTCTGGCGGCAGCGCTCTGGAACCTCGGCCAGCGTGATACCGCGCACGCTGCCATGCAGCGATTTATGACGCTCAAACGCAAGAAAATGGCCGAGTATCCCGGCAACGACGCCGAGCAATGGCGGTCCTATCTTCTCCGTCTGATGCCGATTGGCGATCCCGCTAGCCTGGAAAAGCTGTTCAAGGGATTCCGCAATGCGGGGCTTCCGGTGTGAAAAACGTCGGCCGGATTGAATTGGAATGCGGTTTCGGCTGGAACCGCGCCACCCCCTACCACCCCGCCGCAAAGCTCACCACCCCGATCATGTCGGCGCCGCGCTGGCCCTCGAATTCCTCCGTCCGGTGCACCACGCTCACGTCGAGGCGCGCGCCGCCGCCCCAGAAGAGGGAGAGGCCGGCCTGCAGGTCGGCCACCAGCGGCTCGCGGTCCACCGAGGGGCCGGAGCGGAAGCTGTTGCCGTCGAGGAAGATGTTCCGCCCCACGGCGCGGCCCTGGGCGCCGAGGAAGCCGTAGAGCCCGAACTCCCCGTCGAGATAGTCGCGGTTGAAGTAGTCGGTGCCCGAGAGCGCCGGGCGGATGCGCGCCGGCCCGTAGTCGGCCTCCAGGTTGCGGCCGAAGCGCAGCAGCAGCCCGGCCTCGCCATAGGTGAAGACGTTGCCGAGGCTGGCGCCCAGCTCCGGGATCAGGTCGACGCCCGCGCGCCCGTCGCCCGCCAGCGCCAGCCGCCATTTGCGCTCGTAGGAGAGCACGAGCCCCGGCTCGTTCTCCAGCTGCGAGTCCCAGCCCTCGGGCTCCGCGCCGGCGATGTGCGCATGCCAGAAGCTCTGCACCGGCTCGCCGAGCGCAGCCGGCCCCACGACCCCGAGCTGCAGCTCGAGATGCTCGAGCCCGCGCCGGTCGGTGTCCTGCAGCAGGCTGGCGCCGAGATAGAGCCAGCCGGCATAGGGCCGGTCGGTCGGGTCCGGCGGGTCCGCCGAGATCACGCTCGGCGTGAAGAAGCTCTGGCCGGTGGAGAGCGCATAGCGGCGCGACCGCTCCGACTCAGCCGCCCCGAACACCGGCAGCAGGTCGGCCAGCGCGTCGAACGGCGCGTTCCAGCCGCTCCCGTCCGCCACGTCCGGCCCCAGCCAGCCGAGCCGCAGCCCCTGCGTGTAGTGGTCGTCGGAGTCGAAGAACAGCGAGTCGTTCTCCTCGATCACCGACAGCCGCTGCCCGTCGTCGCCAAGCGCCGCCGCCGGCGCCGCCGCGACCAGCAGCACCACGCCCCAGCCCGCCGCCCGCCGGCGCAGCCCGCCGCGCCCGCCTGTGATTCTCCGATTCATGCCCCGCAAGCTGCGTCGCCCCTCCGTCCCCGTCGAGTGGCATCGATGCGACCGTCCCCGGGACGGTCGGAGGGCGCGGGTGGGACGCGTCGCCGGATCGTGCAAGAAAGTTGCAGTCAACAATGATTATTATTCTCTTGTCACGTCGTTGCCACAACCCACATCGTCCACAGGCGCCTGCGACAACGCGGAGCGTCGAGTGGGCTCTCGCTGCGCCGACAAGGCGAGTGGGCCAGCCGCGACCGTTGGTTTCTCCCCGGCCCTTCGAGGGCCTGCAACATGGCCGCTCGGGAGAACAATCGAGTCGTCGACCGAAAAACGATCAAAGACAAGGAGGTTCCAATGGCGAACGTGGGTCACAGCTTCCGCGAGTATCGGCCGACCAAGACGGCGCTGTTCTGGTCCTGCGTCGGCTCCGTCGTTGTCGCCCTCGTCCTCGGGTTCACGTGGGGCGGGTGGGTGACGGGGGCGACGGCGCGACAAATGGCCGAAGACTCGGCCAGCGCGGCGCAGGCGCAAGTTGCCGCCGCCGTCTGCATGGAGAGATTCATGGGAGCGGCGGATGCGGGCATTCAGCTTGCGTCGCTCAAGGATATCGACAGCGCATGGAATCGAGAGAGTTTCGTGGAAAAGGGCGGCTGGGCCGAGATCGCCGGCAAGGAATACGACGATGCGGCCGACCTCTGTGCCGCCGGTTTGATGAAGCGGGACCTTCCGGCCGCGGATGGCGCCGCGGCGGCCGACACCGGATCGGTGATCCAGTAGAACGGTGACCAGCGTGATCGCGACGACCCTTGGCGGCCGCAGGCTCTGGCTGGCGCTTGCGGCTGCGCTTGCACCGATGGCTTTCCCCGCCGCCGCTGCGGACTCGGCGACCGTGGACTTGCCCGCAAATGCCCATCCCGCGATGTTCGGAAGCGGCTGGGAATGCGACTGGGGTTTCCAGCGGAAGGGCGAGGCATGTGTTGCCGTTGACGTTCCGGCGAACGCCTATCTCGCTCCGTCGGGCGACAGTTGGACATGCCGCCGGGGCTATCGCCGCGAGGGGATAGACTGCGTGGCCATCGAGGTTCCGGACAATGCCTATCTCGTCGACGCCATCTATGACAGCGACGGGTGGGAATGCCGCCGCCGCTATCGCGAGGTGGCCGGCCAGTGCGTCGCCATCGAGGTGCCGGAAAACGCACATCCCGTGACCTCGGTCGTCGGGCCGGGTTGGGAATGCGACTTCGGGTACCGCGAGGTGAACGGCGCCTGCGAGGCCATCGTCGTGCCCGCGCACGCCTACCTCGTCGACGAGCGCTATGGACCCGGTTGGAGGTGCGAACGGGGGTATCGACGCGAGGACAGCGCATGTGTGGCCGTCGCCGTCCCCGAACGCGCGTATCTGAACCGGTCTGGCGACGATTGGACGTGCGAACGCGGATACCAACGGCACGGATCCTCGTGCAGAAAGCTCGACGTGCCGGAGAACGCTCACATCGACTATTCCGGCAACGATTGGGTGTGCGACCGGGGCTACAGGCTTCGAGGAGACGACGACTGCGTGTCGTGGCGGAACGACTCCTGAGATCGGAGCCGATCGACCCGACGGGCCAGCCGTTCCGGCGGATGGAACCGCATCCTCCGGGGCGCCATCGTTCTGCTTGACATTGAATAGCATCGGACCTTAGCAGCGAAGGATCCGAAGTCCCCGGGCCGAGGTGCGAAGCCGATGGCTGTCGAGCTCGCGAGAACGTTCCTCGAGATCGTCGACGCCGGCAGCTTTGCCCGGGCAGCCGAACGCTTGAACATCACGCAGACGACGGTGAGCGCGCGGGTGCGCGCGCTCGAGTCGCGCCTGGGCCGCCGTCTGTTCGTGCGGAACAAAGCCGGCGCCGCGTTGACGGCTGCCGGCGAGCAGTTCTTGAGATATGCCCCGAGCTTCGTGCAGACTTGGCAGCGCGCCTGCCATCAGGTCTCGATTCCGCACGGTCGCCGCGCGCTGCTGGCGGTCGGCGGAGAGGTCAGCCTGTGGAATCCGCTGCTCCTGAATTGGCTGCTGCGGATGAAAACAGCGGCGCCGGACATCGCGCTCAAGGTCGAGGTCAGCGTGCCGGGAGAGCTGACGAAGCAGGTGGCGACCGGTGTCCTCGACATCGCCATCATGTACAGGCCGCAAAACCTGCCGGGTCTGCGAATCGAGCAGTTGCTGGAGGAGAAGCTGGTCCTCCTGACCACCGGCACGGGCGCACATCCAGCAGTGTCGGACTACGTGTACGTCGATTGGGGCCCGCGCTTCTCAGCGCGCCATGACATGAGCTTTCCTGATCTGGCCCACCCCGGTCTCTGCGTCGGCCTCGGCCCTCTGGGTCTATCGTATATCCTCCAGTCCGGCGGTTCGGGATATTTCCGGCTGCGTACGGCGCGGCGTTACCTGAACTCGGGACAGCTTCGGCTCGTGGCGGGTGCGCCGGAGTACTCCTACCCGGTGCATGCGGTGTATCCGATTGATGGCGATGCCGACCTGCTCGCCCCGGCGCTGGAGACGTTGCGCAGCGTGGCCGCTCTGGAATCCGACGAATGGCCGATCGAGATGGAACCGCCACCCGCCGGAACGAAGGACAATCCCGCCCACGCCCGGGGATTGTGCCTCAAAGGCACGCGAGTCACGGTTGCAAAGCGACCCGCCCGCGCACGCGGAAAGAAGCGCCTATGAGGGCGGCGGAGCACGTTCTGCAAGCTCGAACCGCGGAGGGGTGATCTTGCCGGTTGGTAATCGCGTCGGTCACTGCCTGGTCTATCGCGTCTCCGGCAAGGTGAGCCGAAGCCCCTGCGTGTAGTGGTCGTCGGACTCGAAGAACAGCGAGGCGTTCTCCTCGATCACCGACAGCCGTCCTTCGACAAGCTTAGGACGAGGGCGAATCTTGGTGGCACGAAGAAAACCCCTCATCCTGAGCCTGTCGAAGGACGCACGACGTCGATCCGGGTCTCCTTTCGGCGATCGGCCCCGGTGGTCCCTCACGGCGTGATCATTCGCCGCGCATCAACCCCATGATCTCGTCGGTGGTCATCCTGACCGTGCCGCTCCCGCGCAGTCGGCGGACCACTTCCGCGCCGCGGCCGGCCTGGTCTTTGGCAACGGGTGGCGGAGAGGACTCAGCGGGCCGTTTTTCCTCCGCCATGCCGACGCCAAATCGTTTCTTCTCTGTCACGGCTTCCTCTCTGCCTGCGTGCCGTTCAGTCGGGCTCGGAAACTACGCATGCTGGCAGCGCCGCGGTCAACGGCCGTCCAACGTTCCGCGAGCCTTGACTTTTTAAGTACATGTACGTATTTATGTACATATCGAAAGTGGGAGGTCGCCCATGAGCCACGTGTCCTACACCGATTTCCGGCAGCACCTCGCCAAATATATGGACGAGGTGTGGAAGAGCCGCGCGCCGCTCCGCGTCACGCGGCAGAATGCCCGCACCGTGGTCATGCTCTCCGAGGCGGAATACGAGGGCATGGTGGAGACGCTGCATCTCCTGCGCAGCCCCGCGAACGCCGAGCGGCTGCTGCGCTCGATCAAGAGCGCCGAGGCCGGCCGGGTCGCCGCGCATGAGGCCGTCGAAAAGCCTGCCCGCGGCGAATGAAGCTCCTGTGGACCGATGAGGCGTGGGAAGACGACGTCCATTGGCAGGAGACCGACGACGACGTTCTGCGGCGGATCAACGAGCTTCTCAAGGACGCTCGCCGCAGCCCCTTCAAAGGCATCGGCAAGCCCGAACCGCTGAGGGGCGATCTTGCCGGCTGGTGGTCACGTCGCATCACCGGCGACCACCGCCTGGTCTACCGCGTCTCCGGCAAGGGCGACTCGCAGCAACTCGAGATCGTCGCCTGCCGGTATCACTACTGACGGGTGCAGGGGGTCGACACTCATTGACAAGTTCGTTATTTGTTCTTATTCTCAAGCCTCGATATTTGACATCGTGGATAGGTCCGCAGCAGACCGTCGTCGCATCCTCGCGACGACGAAATCACCGGCTGCCCGCAGCCAGCCGGTCGCAAAAAAACTCGCTTCTCCCTCGGAGGGGATCCAGCCAGGAGACCTCGTCAAGCGGCTGTCCCCGCTGGGCATGGGGTCCATCGCTCGATTTCGGGGGTGTAGGGGCGAGCGGCGCTCGCCCTCGCCGCCACCGCGCTGTCTTCAGAGCTTGGCCCCAACGGACTTCGGGCGAGCGGCGCTCGCCCTTCGTGCCGCCGACGCCCGCAGTCGAGGGAGCTTGCTCCAACCATCGTTGGGCGAGCGCCGCTCGCCCTACGACCCCGACGCCTGGTCAATCCCCGCTGGGCATGAGGTTCATCCGCCGCTTTTCGAAGGGACCCCTTGTAGGGGCGGCTCTCAGAGCCGCCCTTGACCCGGCAGACACCGGCATTGATCCAATCCCGCTGGGCATGGGGTCCAGTGCTCGATTCATCTGCGTCCATCCGCGGTTACCAAAAAAGGGCGGGTCTGAGACCCGCCCCTACAAACCGCCCGGTCAATCCTCGCTGGACATGGGGTTCATCCGCCGCTTTTGCGTCACACCCACGGGCAGTGCGAGTTGCTCGCCCCGAAGGTCCGGCCCTCGGCGAAGCGGGAGAAGGCGAAGGGCTCCAGCTCGGCCACCCGGTTCTGGCCGGCCAGCAGCTTCGCCACCAGCTTGCCGACCCCGGTCATCTTGAAGCCGTGGTTGCTGTCGGCGATCATGTAGACGTTCGGCGCGACCCAGTCGAAGATCGGCACGTTGTCCGGGGTGAAGGCGCCGATGCCGCCGTTGCGCCGCTCCTTGAACTTCTTCCGGTGATCCCGGAAGCGCGGCATGAGCTGGGCCATGGCGCCGGTCAGGTAGTCGGCGAACTCGGGCTCCGCCTGATATTCGTCGTTCGCCCAGCCATAGGGATCGAGCGTCGCCTTCGGGCCGATCTTGATCGGGATCGTGCCGCCCTGAACCCCAGGCTTTTCCATGCGTTCCGCGCCGTTCTTCCAGTAGACGTAGAGGTGGTCGGCGAGCTCCCGGCCCTTCGGGTCGCCGTTCTCGTGCACTGGCGTGGTCATCAGCTCCACATGCAGCACCGGCGGGTCGCGGTCGTCGGCCGTGCGGTAGGGCTTGTCGATATAGACCTCGCCCTCGAGCAGCCGCCAGTAGGTCCACATGTCCTTGCCCTTGACCGTGGCGCCGTCTCGATAGGTCAGGTCAAGCGTGTCCGGCAAGCCCAGCATCTCCCAGTGCTTTCCGGTCCAGGCGCCGAGCCCGAGCACGACCGCGTCGACCTTGATGTCGCCCTGGTTGGTTTTGAGCCGGGTGACCCGCCCGCCCTGCCGGTCGTAGCCGGTGACCTCGACGCCCGACAGCACGCGCACCCCATGGTCGGCGCATTTCTGCGCCAGCCCCGCCACCGCCTGCCGGGTGCCGGCATAGCCCGAGGGCTTCTCGTGCAGGGCCACGTCGATGCCCTCGACGTTGAAGTCCGGCCAGATGCCCTTGAGGAACTTCTTCGCCTCCTGCCCCGCATAGAGATCCGAGGGATAGCCGACGCGGTTCTGGCTGGCATGCAGCTTCTCGTAGTCCGGCAGCTGGTTGGCCTCGCCGGCGGAGACGTAGCCCACCTGCTGGAAGCCGAAGCGCACGGGGTCGTGCATCCAGACGTCGACCGAATGCCGGAGGATCGCGTGCAGCGGCTCGGTCATGTAGAGGTTGCGCACGCAGCCGCAGGCGATGCCGGAGGCGCCGGCGCCGGGGCCGGTCTTGTCGAGGACGACGATGTCCTTGCCGCCGCCCTTGCCCTTGGCCTCCAGCTCCATGGCCAGGTGCCAGGCCGTGCTGAGCCCATGGATGCCGGCGCCGATGACGGCATAGGTGACGGAGGAGGGGATCGCGCTCGCGCTCATGAGGAACCTCGTTCAAATCCCCTCTCCCCGTGGGGAGAGGGTTAGGGTGAGGGGGAATCTCGCTGGCGCAGAACAGGCTGCGCAGGTTGTATATACAACCTCCGCCCCCGCCGGGAAAGGGCCGCGGCGGTCCGTGACGCGGCTCACACCGCGCCGGTCGCGCCTGCGCTATGATGGCGCGGCCATGGACCGGAGAAGGAGGTCGCCCGTGATCGCCCGACTCGCCGTGCTCGCCGTCGCCCTGCCGCTCGCGCTCGCCGCGCTGCCGCCCGCCGCCGGCGCTGATGATCCCGACTACCGCGTCGGCCTCGTCGCCTACGGCCGCGGCGACTATGCGGCGGCGCTGGCCGTGTGGCGGCCGTTGGCCGAGCGGGGCGACTCCGCCGCCCAGCTGCGCGTCGGCCAGATGCTGCGCGACCGCCAGGGCGTGCGCTGGCGCGATTTCGAGGCGGCGTCCGCCTGGTTCCGCCTCGCCGCCCGGCAGGGCAGCGCCGAGGCGCAGTACGCGCTCGGCCGCCTGCACTACGAGGGCCTCGTCATCCCGCGCGATCCCCGCGAGATGCTGGCGGCGCTGGAGGCGGCGGCGGGCCAGGGCCACGCGCGCGCCGAGCTCACCCTCGGCGTGATCTACGAGTACGGTTTCGACGACATCGCACCCGACCTGACGCAGGCGCTCAAATGGTACGAGTTGGCGGGGCGCGGCGGCGACGCGGCCGAGGTCGAGGCCAAGCTGGCGCGCCTGGGACCGCGCGTGCGCGCCAAGATGACCGGCGCCGAGATCGACGCGGCGCTGGCGCTGGCCGCCGCCTGGTCGCCGGCGGAGCGGCGGTAGGTTCGCCTACATCTTGCGCTTCAGGAAGCCCGACAGGATCTCGTTGAACATCCCCGCCTGCTCGATGTTGGCGAGGTGCGCGGCGTCCGTCACCACCGCATAGTCCGATCCCGCGATGGCCACGTGGATCACCTCGGAGAGCGCCGGCGGCGTGCCCGGATCCTTCTCGCCCGGCAGGACGAGCGTCGGCACCCTGATCTTCGAGAGCTCCGGCGTCAGGTTCAGCCCCTGGATGGCGCGGCCGCAGCCGATGAAGCCGGCGGCGGGGGTGCCGCGGATCATGCCGCCGACCCAGGCCATGACCTCGGGATGCGCGGCGCGATAGGGCGCGGTGAACCAGCGCTCCAGGGTCGAGTCGACCTGCGGCGCCATGCCGCTGGACTCGACGGCCGCGATGCGCTGGTCCCACATGGCGCGGCCCGCTTCGGGGATGGCGCTGGTGGTGCTGCAGAGCGCGACGCAGCGCAGGCGGTCGGCATGGTGGATCGCCAGATACTGGCCGATCATGCCGCCGATGGAGAGGCCGACGAACGCCACGCGGTCGATCTTGAGATGGTCGAGGAGCGCCACCACATCCCCCGCCAGCATCGCGAAGCTGTAGGCGCCGCCCGGCGCGCTGCTGCCGCCGTGACCGCGCATGTCGTAGCGGAGCACGCGATAGTCGTTCGTCAGCGTCGGCAGCTGCGGTTTCCACATCTCGAGGGTGGTGGCCAGCGAGTGGCTGAGCATGACGATCGGCGCCTGCGCCGGCCCGTCCAGCTCGTAGGTCATCTCGATGTCGCCGATCCGTGCGCGCATGGGCCTCGTTCCCGCGGTTTGACGCGGCCGCATTAGACGGCAAGATGCCGGCGGTCACAAGCCGGGGAGGGGGCAGGCGATGAAGATCGACCGCATCGAGGCGACGGTCGTCAACGTTCCGTTGGAGGTGCCGTACGACTGGGCCTATGGCGAGCTGCCCGGCTTCACCAAGACGATCGTCCAGGTGTTCACCAGCGACGGCATCGTCGGGCTCGGCGAGTCGCCGGGCGCCTCGAGCGCGCGCCTCATCGCCGAGGAGCTGGCGCCGGCGCTGACCGGCCGCGATCCCGTCGACATCCAGGGCTGCGAGGGCGTGTGCATGCCGCCCTGGCGCGGCGTGCAGTCGATCCACGACTGGGACCGCATCCACGCCTGGGGCGGGCTGGAGGTGGCGCTGTGGGACATCCGCGGCAAGGCCTGGAATCGGCCGCTCTACGACCTGCTCGGCGGCGCCGTCCGCAAGCGCATCCCCTTCACCGAGTACTTCGCCTTCCGCGGCCGCTGGGACGGCAAGGGCGGCGAGGAGACGCCCGAGGCCGTCGCCGACTATTGCCTGCGCCAGCACGAGGAGCACGGCGCCACCTTCTTCGAAGGCAAACTCTCCACCGCCGATCCGCGCCCGTCCATCGCACTCATCGAGCTGCTGCGCCGGCGGCTCGGCGACGGCGTCATGATCCGCGTCGACACCAACCATGCCTATTCGGTGGCGACCGCGCGGGCGATCGCCCCGGCGCTGGAGGCGCTCGGCGTGCGCAACTGGGAGGATCCGGTCGGCTCGATCGAGGAGATGCGCGTCCTGCGTCAGCACACGCGCATCCCCTTCTCCACCCACAACCTCGATTTCGCGCGCGCCGTCGAGCAGCGCGTGCCCGACGCCTTCGTCAGCAGCCCGGCGATCCTCGGCGGCCTGCTGCGCTTCCAGCGCTTCGTCGGCGCCTGCGAGGCGGCCGGCATCGACTTCTGGTGCTACAGCGGCGACTCCGGGATCATGAGCGCCGCCTACCTTCATGTCTGCGCGGCCATCCAATGGATCCGCGAGCCCAACCAGGCGCTGTTCCGCATGCAGCCCTACGACGTGATCGCCGAAGGGCCGTTCCGCCCCAAGGACAACCTGCTGCCGGTGCCGGAGGGGCCCGGCCTCGGCGTCACCCTGGCGCCGGACCGGCTGGATTTCCTGCGGCGGCACTTCGAGCGGCACGGCCCGATGAACAAGTACCAGGACCGCTTCGCGCCCGGCCGCTTCCGCCGCATGCCGCTGGCTTGAGGCGTTCGACGACTGGCCGGATGGCGGCGGAGGTTGTATATACATCTGGGCGAGTAGCGGGTGGCGTGATGACGCGTGAGGGTGGCGGACGGCGGCGCGAGCGGCGCACGGCCGGCGGGCTGAAGCAGCTGCCGTGGCGCACCTACCGCAATCCCTATAAGCCGATCGAGGTGCTGAGCGCGGATCAGCTCGAGGCGGTGCACGAGACCTCGCTGCGCATCCTCGAGCAGCACGGCATGGAGTTCCTCGACGACGAGGCGCTGGCGCTGCTGAAGGGGGCAGGGGCGGAGGTCGAGCCGGGCAGCAAGGTCGTGCGCTTCGACCGCGGGCTGGTCATGGAGAGCGTGGCGAAGGCGCCGGCCGAGATCACGCTGCATGCCCGGAATCCCGAGCGCAGCCTCACCTTCGGCGGCAACCACATCAATTTCGGCACGGTCGCCAGCGCGCCCAACGTCAACGATCTCGACCGCGGCCGTCGCCCCGGCAACTTCCAGGACTATTGCGATCTGCTGCGGCTGGCGCAGAGCCTCAACATCGTCCAGTTCCTCAGCGGCTACCCGGTCGAGCCGGCCGACCTGCCGGCGCCGACGCGCCACCTTGATGCCCATTACGCCGCGATCACCCTGACCGACCGCATCTGGCATCCCTATTCGCTCGGCAAGCAGCGCATCAGCGACGCCCTCGAGATGATCCGCATTGCCCGCGGTTTCATCTCCGAGGATCAGCTTCGGCGCGAGCCAAGCCTGTTCTCCATCGTCAACTCAAACTCGCCGCGCCGCCTCGACGGACCGATGATCCAGGGCCTGCTGGAGATGGCGCGGCACGGCCAGCCCGTGGTGCTGACGCCGTTCACCCTCTCGGGCGCCATGGCCCCGGCCACAATCGCCGGCGCGCTGGCTCAGCAGAACGCCGAAGCTCTGGCCGGCATCACGCTGATTCAGATCGCGGCGCCTGGCGCGCCCTGCATGTATGGCGGCTTCACCTCCAACGTCGACATGAAAACGGGCGCGCCCGCCTTCGGCACGCCGGAATATACGCGCGCGGCGCTCGCCGGCGGCCAGCTCGCGCGCAGGTACAGGCTCCCCTACCGCTCTTCCAACGCCTGCGCCGCCAACGCGGTCGATGCGCAGGCGGCTTACGAGTCGGAGATGTCGATCTGGGGCGCGGTGATGGGCTACGCCAATATGGTGCTGCACGGCGCCGGCTGGATGGAGGGCGGGCTCGTCGCCTCCTTCGAGAAGCTGATCGTCGATGCCGAGATGCTGCAGATGATCGGCGAGTTCCTGCAGCCGATCGTCGTGGACGACGACAGCCTGGCGCTCGACGCCATCGCCGAGGTCGGTCCGGGGGGCCATTTCTTCGGCGCTCAGCACACTCTGGCGCACTACCAGACGGCGTTCTACGCGCCGATCGTCTCCGACTGGCGGAATTTCGAGACCTGGCGCGAGGCCGGCGCGGTCGACGCCGCGCACAAGGCCAACGCCATCTGGAAACAGCTGCTGGCCGACTTCCAGCCGCCGCCGCTCGACCCGGCCATCGACGAGGCGCTCAAGGATTTCGTCGCCAGGCGCAAGGAGCAGGGCGGCGCGCTGGCGGCCTGACCCTCACCACCACACGCTCGGCGCGGGCGTGATCAGCTCGGCACCGCTCGCGGTGACGATCACGTTCTGCTCGAAGCCGGCGCTGCCGACGCCCGGCGTGGACAGGAACGCCTCGACGCCCATGACCATGCCTTCGGCGAATTCCACGTCCTCCGTGCCCATGACGGTGGAGATGTAGGGCTTCTCGAAGAACAGTCCGAGGCCGTGTCCGTAATGCGGCCACTTCTCCGCCGCCTGATCCTTGACGCCGCCGAACTCGGCAACCGCCTTGTCGCCAATCGCCGCCAGCTCGCCCATCCGGAGGCCGGGCCTGATCTTCTCGATCAGCTTCTCGACGATGCCGACGCAGGATTCGACGAGATGCTTCTGCGAATTGCTGGGGCGGGCACCGCCGCAGACGGCGGTGCGCCCGGGATCGATCCAGTAGCCCTGGAACATCGGGCCATAGACCCAGCCGCGCACGAGGTCGCCGGGCTTCGGCGCGTCCTGGCTGTAGCCGTTGAGCGGGTCGCGCGTGAAGTAGCGCATCTGATCGCCGTGATTGACCGGGATCATGTGCACATGGCCGCCGCCGCGCACGACCTCGGCCGCCGCGTCGGCCGCGGCTTCCGCCTCCTTCTTGCCGGCGCGCAGGCCGTCCATGAGCTTGACCAGCGCCCGCGAGGCCGTGGCGCCGCCGAAGCGGATGGCCTCGAGCTCGCGCGGGCTCTTGATGAGCCGCGCCTCGCGGACGAGGTCGTCCTCGACGCGCCAGACGATGTCCGGCGCCATCGCCTGCAGCTGGGTCCAGTACTTCATCGGAAAGAAATCGGAGCCGACGAAGCCGACCGGGCCGGCGACGCGCCGCGCGCGCAGCAGATCGGCGACGCCGCGGATCGTGTTCTTGCTCCAGTGGATGCGCGAGGTGGCGATGAGGTCGGGGTTCGGGTCCGGCTCGTCCGCCATCAGCTCAGGCTCTTCGCCCCGCCGCAGCAGGACCGCGCCGATGCCGCGCGCGGTCGACACGGGGGTGTCCAGCCCCTGGCCGGAATGGGTGCCGTAGTAGTTGGTCAGATAGAGCACATCGCCGCAGCGCTCGTAGCCGCCACCGGAGCGGCCCCAGACGACGGCCGCTTCGAGGCCGCGCCGCTGCAGCCCCGCATCCACCTTGCGCCAGCGCGCCTCGTACTCATCGCGCGGAAAATACATCTGCATGCCGTCCCCCGTTGCCGAACGTTGGAAGGATAGCAGATGCCTCGGATGGAGACAGCCGCCGTGCTGTTCTCGTACGCCGATCTCTTGAACCGCAGCGCCGGTTCCCAACTCCGGGTTAGACCGTGCCGGATGCCGAACGACGGGCGCGGGACGAGGCGATGGCCAAACCATCCGGAGGACGGCAATGTTGAGAGAGCTCATGCCCTGGACCCGCGGCGCGACCCGTTTGGCCTTCCGGTCCGGGTTGTGGCGACGGGACTGCCCGCCGGGTAAGCTGGGGCGGCGCGATCGATGGGAATCGGCTCGGGCCGGTCGAGGAGGCTCCATGGACAAGAAGATCCAATACAATCTCTGGTACGTTCTGGCGGCCGTGTTCGGCATCCTGCTGCTGCAGACGATCTGGCAGGGATACCAGCAGGTCGAGCCGCTTCCCTACAGCCAGTTCCAGACCTATCTGCGCGACGGCAAGCTCGACGACATCGTCATCACCGACAAGTACATCCAGGGCAAGATCAAGGGCGCGCAGCCCGGCCAACCCTCGGAGTTCGTCACGACGCGCGTCGAGCCCGACATTGCGGCCGAGCTCGACAAATATGGGGTCAAATACCGCGCAGCCACCGAGAGCGGCATCGGCGCGCTGCTGCGCGACATCCTGTCCTGGGTGCTGCCGGTCCTGATCTTCTTCGGCCTGTGGATGTTCGTCTTCCGCAAGATCGCGGAGAAGCAGGGCTTCGGCGGCGGCTTCATGACCGTCGGCAAGAGCAAGGCCAAGGTCTATGTCGAGACCGATACCAAGGTGACCTTCGCCGACGTCGCCGGCGTCGACGAGGCCAAGGCGGAGCTGCAGGAGATCGTCGCTTTCCTGAAGGATCCACAGAAATACGGCCGCCTCGGCGGTCGGATGCCCAAGGGCGTGCTGCTGGTGGGGCCGCCGGGCACCGGCAAGACGCTGCTGGCGCGCGCCGTGGCCGGCGAGGCCGGCGTGCCGTTCTTCTCCATCAGCGGCGCCGAGTTCGTCGAGATGTTCGTCGGCGTCGGTGCCGCGCGCGTGCGCGACCTGTTCGAGCAGG
This sequence comes from Dongiaceae bacterium, assembly GCA_050180895.1. Taxonomy (GTDB): domain Bacteria; phylum Pseudomonadota; class Alphaproteobacteria; order Dongiales; family Dongiaceae; genus JBGPEQ01. The sequence goes on along the minus strand of JBFXDS010000002.1, from coordinate 676,782 downwards.
CGCGCGCCAAGGCGCCGGCCATCATCTTCATCGACGAGCTCGACGCGCTCGGCCGCGCGCGCGGTGCCTTCCCCTGGGGCGGCGGTCATGACGAGAAGGAGCAGACGCTGAATCAGCTGTTGGCCGAGCTCGACGGCTTCGATCCGCGCGAGGGGCTGGTCCTGCTCGCTGCCACCAACCGCCCGGAGATCCTCGATCCGGCGCTGCTGCGGGCCGGACGGTTCGACCGGCAGGTCCTGGTCGACAAGCCCGATCGAGTCGGCAGGGTGCAGATCCTCAAGGTGCATCTGCGCAAGGCGAAGCTCGCCACCGACGTCGATCCCGAGCAGATCGCCGCGCTGACGCCGGGCTTCAGCGGCGCCGATCTTGCCAATCTCGTGAACGAGGCCGCGCTATGTGCGACGCGGCGCGGCGCCGATGCCGTGACCATGGCCGATTTCACGGCCGCCATCGAGCGCATCGTCGCCGGTCTGGAGAAGCGCAACCGCCTGCTCAATCCGCGGGAACGCGAGATCGTCGCCTATCACGAGATGGGCCATGCGCTCGTCGCCCTGTCGCTGCCGGGCAGCGACCAGGTCCACAAGGTATCGATCATCCCGCGCGGCATCGGCTCGCTCGGCTATACCATCCAGCGGCCGACCGAGGACCGCTACCTGATGACGCGTGAGGAGCTGGAGAACCGGATGGCCGTGCTGCTCGGCGGGCGCGCGGCCGAGGTCGTCGTCTTCGGCCACCTGTCGACAGGGGCGTCGGACGACCTCGCGAAGACGACGGACATCGCCCGCAGCATGGTCACGCGTTTCGGCATGGTCGAGTCGCTGGGGCCGGTGACCTTCGAGGAGGCGCCGCACAGTTTCCTCGGCACGCCGCCGCCGTCGTTCGCGCAGGAGCGCAAATACAGCGAGGAGACGGCGCGCGAGATCGACACGGCCGTGCGCCGGATCGTGCAGGAGGCGCTCGACAAGGCCGTCGGCATCCTGCGCAGCAAGCGCGCGGTGCTCGAGCGCACGGCACAGGCGCTGCTGGAGAAGGAGACGCTGAACGAGGCCGATCTGAAGGTGCTGACGGCAGAGCCGGCGAAGTCGGCGGCGGAGTAGCGATGATCCCAGTCCATCCGCCGTAGGGGCGGACGCCGCTCCCCTCTACGTACCGCAAGGGGCTCACAGATTCCCCGGATGGATCAGCGGCTCCTTCGGTCGGAACAGGTAGCGCGCGACGATCTCGCCATAGCCGCGATAGTAGTAACCGCCGTTGTCGGCGAGAAGCTCGTTGCGGCGCTCGCGGAAGCGGCGCGGCCGCTGATGCCAGGCAACCGCCGGCTCCAGGTGATGGAGCGCGTGCAGGTTGTTGTGCAGGTAGAGGAAGCCCATGAGCGGGCCGGCCTCGATGATCGCCGTGCGGTGGCGGACGTCCGCACTCCACTGATGCTCGAGATACGACCGCAGCACGGTCAACGACAAACCCGGCCAGGCATAGAGCAGCAGATATTGCCAGAGCGGAATGCCGCAGACGGCCAGAACCCACAAGAGAACGACCGCGGCGGCCGGGATCTGGATCAGCCAGTGCCGCATATATACCCAGTCGCCCGACCGCAGCCGCTGCAGCATCTGCAGCCAGACGCGCAGCACGAAGTAGGGCGGACCCAGAACGAGCCGGCCGGCGACCGTGGTCATGGCCCGCCGGTAGGCACGATGCAGAGGATGCATGCGCGCATGGGCTTCGGCGGTGATGTAGGTGGACTCGGGATCGTCGAGGGGGGAGGTGAGGCTCTCGTCGCGATGGTGCCGCAGATGCGTGTGGCGGTAGTGGGTGTAGGGCAGCCACAGCCATAGCGAGGGGAAGACGAAGGCGCTGTTCCAGAAGCGCGAGCGGAAGGGATAGCCGTGGGCGGCTTCGTGCTGCAGCGAGCCATGGAGCGCCACGATGTATCCGCCGAGGGGCAAGATCAGCCACCATGGCAGCACTTCATGGAACCAGGTCAGCAACCCGTAGGCGCCGTAGACGCCGGCGCCGACCCCGACGGTCGGCCAGTCCACCATCGGACGGCGGCGCGCCGCGCCGCGATCCGTCGCCACCAGAGGCGCCGAAAACTCGTAAGAATCAGCCATCTAGGGGATCGTATCGACGCCTGACGCACGAACAAGGCGAGAAAGCGCATATACCGTAACGTTTAGTCATCATTCGCGACGTCTGTTGATAATGTGCAACAGAGAGTCTAGCCTGCAAAAACTAAGCTTCGGTTTGCAGGCGAAAATGGATCGGCGCGATACGGTTCGCATTTTCCGGCAGCGGCTTGCCGACGTGATCGCCCGATCCGGGGCGAGCCGCGCCACCTTCGCGCAGCGCATCGGCATCGACCGCTCGACGCTGGCGCAGGTGCTGTCGCCTGCGAACGACCGGCTGCCGCGGGCGGAGACGCTGGCGGCCATCGCCGCCGACCAGCAGGTCAGCGTCGACTGGCTTCTCGGGCTCAGCCAGGAGGGTCCCCTGGCGCCGGCCATCATCGAGCAGCCGCTGACGGTAGAGCCGGGCGGCAATTCACCCGCCGACGAGCGGCTCACGCGCTGGCATGCCGAGGCGGCCGGCTACAAGGTGCGCTACATCCCATCGACTCTGCCCGACCTCCTGAAGACCGAGGAGGTCATCCGCTACGAATATCGGGACCATGTCGGGCCGGTCCCGGAGTCACGCATCGAGGCCGCGCACGCGCGTCTGGCCAACCAGCGGCGGCCAGAGACGGACATGGAGGTCTGCAGTTCGGTGCAGAGCGTGGAGGGCTTTGCCCGCGGCGAGGGCATCTGGGGCGAGATGAGCGCGCTGGCGCGGCGCCAGCAGCTGGAATGGATGATCCGGCTCGCCGACGAACTCTATCCGACCTTTCGCTGGTTCCTCTATGATGGCGTCCGGCGATACTCGGTCCCGCTCACCGTCTTCGGACCGAAGCGGGCGGCCATCTATGTCGGTCATATGTATCTGGTCTTCACGGGCACCGAGTATATCCGCATGCTGACGCAGCACTTCGACGGCCTCATCCGCGCCGCCATCGTGCAGCCGCCGGATGTCACGGGACTGCTGCGCCGGCTGCTGGTCGAGCTCGACCGGCGCGAACAGACGACAAGGGGAAGGGGAGGACGTCATGGCTAGGACGGGAGCCAGGAAGGGAGCGGCGCGCCCCGCCGCCGGGAGGAAGCCGACCGCCACCGGCTCCTGCCTGTGTGGCGCCGTGCGCTACGAGGTGCGCGGGCCGCTGCGCCAGGTGGTCAACTGCCATTGCGGCCAGTGCCGCAAGTTCCATGGCCACTACGGCGCCTACTCGAGCGCCGCCGCCAAGGACATCTCGATCACTGGCTACCGGAGCCTCAAATGGTACCGCTCGTCGAACGCCGCGCGGCGCGGCTTCTGCAAGGAGTGCGGCTCGAGCCTGTTCTGGGAGCGGCTGAAGAGCGGGGCCATCGGCATCGCTGCCGGCACGCTCGATGCGCCGACGAAACTGAGGTCCATCCGCCACATCTTCGTCGACCACAGGGGCGACTACTACAAAATCGCCGACCGCTTGCGGAAGTCGCCGGGATCGATGGGCTGAGCGGACTCGGCGGACGATGGCACTCGCCAGCCTGCCCATGTACGACCTGCCGGAGTTGCGCGGGGCAACGGACGCATGGTGGCAAGGGTTGGCGCGGGCCTTCCGGCGCGAGGGAATCGCCGATGTCCCGGACTTGCTGGACCGCCGACCTCGCTATCAGGAGATCTGGCTGTCGCCCGATCTCCTGTTCTCGCAGAGCTGCGGCTATCCGCTGACCCATGCGTTAACCGGACGGGTGCGGTTGGTGGCGACGCCGTGCTACGCCGCCGCGGGCTGCGCGGGGCCGCGCTATTGCAGCGTCGTGCTCGTCGGCGCCGGGCATCCCGCCGCCGAGATCGGCGACCTCCGGGGATCACATTGCGCGATCAACGCGGCGGACTCGCAGTCGGGCTGCAACGCGCTGCGCGCGCTGGTCGCGCCGCTCGCCGGGCGCGGCCGCTTCTTCGGCCGGGTCGAGATCAGCGGCGGCCACATCGCCAGCATCGAGCTGGTGGCATCGGGCCGCGCCGATGTTGCCGCCATCGACTGCGTGACCCATGCGCTCGTCGCCCGCTACCGGCCGGCGGCGCTCGTCGGCACGCGCGTGCTGTGCCACACGGCCGCAGCGCCCGGCCTGCCCTATGTGACGCGCGGCGGGGCGGACGGCGAGCAGCTCCGGCGGCTGCGCGGCGGCCTGGCGCGCACCGTGGCCGACCCGGCGCTGGCGACCGTGCGCGAGGCCCTGCTGCTGACGGGTGTCGCGACGCTGCCGCTTGCGGACTATGACCGCATCATCGAGCTGGAGAACGCCGCGCTTGCCGCCGGATATCCGGAGGTCGCCTAAGCCGCGGCCGGCACGAGCGGGAAGTGGCAACGATGGACGTGGCCGGGCGCCGTCAGATTCGGTTCTGGGCGTTGGCTCCGGCAGGTCGGCTGCGCGTGCGGGCAGCGGGTGTGGAACTCGCAGCCGGACGGCCGCCGCGCCAGGCTGGGGACCTCGCCCTGCAGCTCGACATTGCCGCGCCGCTTGTCCGGGTCGGGCAGCGGCTGGGCGGCGAGCAGCCCGTGCGTGTAGGGATGCGCGGCCCGGGCGAAGATGGCGTGCGTCTGCCCCTGCTCGACGAAGCGGCCCATATACATGACCGCCATCTCGTCGCTGACATGACGGACCACCGCCAGGTTGTGGGTGATGATGATGTAGGTCAGGCCGAGCTCGCGCTGCAGGCGCGTGAGCAGATTGAGGATCTCGCCCTGCACGGAGACGTCGAGGCCGGCGGTCGGCTCGTCGGCGATGATCAGCTTGGGCGACAGGGCGAGCGCGCGGGCGACGCCGACGCGCCGCGCCTGGCCGCCGGACAGCTGGTGCGGATAGCGGCCGGTGAAATCGGCCGGCAGGCCGACGAGCGACAGCAGCCGCCGGGCCTCGGCGTCGAGCTCCCGGCCCTTGAGGCCGTGGATGGCGAACGGTTCGGTGACCAGCGACTTCACGGACAGGCGCGGGCTCAGGCTGGCGACGGGATCCTGGAACATCATGGCGACGTCGCGGCGATAGGCGACGAGCCCGGCGCTGCCCTGCGCCAGCGGCGCGCGGCCGTCGAACGTCACCGTCCCGCCGGTGATCGGCACTAGGCCGATGATGGCGCGGCCGAGCGTGCTCTTGCCGGAGCCGCTCTCGCCGACCAGGGCAAAGGTGGTGCCGGCGCGCACCGCGAAGGAGACGCCGAGCACGGCATCGAGAAAGCGGTTCTCGAGACCCAGGAGGCGCGCCTTGATCGGCCCCATCGCCGCGAAGCGCACATGCAGATCGGCGACCTCGAGGAGCGCGCTCATGCCGTCGCCAGATGGCAGCGCGCCGACTGCGTGGCGCCGATCGCGTGATCGGCCGGCCGCTGCGCGCGGCAGCGATCGAACACCTTCGCGCAGCGCGGTGCGAAGACGCAGCCCGCGGGCGTCTGCAGCAGGTTCGGAACCTCGCCGGAGATGGTCGGCAGCTCGCGCCGGACCTCGTCGATCCGGGCCGGGTCGCAGACCAGCAGCGCCTCGGTATAGGGGTGGCGCGGGCGGTGGAAGATGTCGTGGACCGTGCCCTGCTCGACCACCTCGCCGGCATAGAGGATCACCACTTGGTCGCACAGCTCGGCGATCAGGCCGAGATTGTGCGAGATGAACATGATCGAGCCGCGGAACTCGCGGCGCAGCTCGCGCAGCAGGTGGATGATCTGCGCCTCCAGCGTGACGTCGAGCGCGGTCGTCGGCTCGTCGGCGATCAGCAGCTCGGGGTTGCCGAGCAGGCCCATGGCGATGGCGATGCGCTGGCGCATGCCGCCGCTGAACTCGTGTGGGTAGCGGCCGAGCCGCTGCTCCGGATCGGGGATGCCGACGCGGCGCAGCATGGCCGCGGCCTTCCGGCGCTTCTCCGCGTTCGCCGCGCGGTCGCGGTACTGGATGTCGACCATCTGCGTGCCGATGGAGAGCACCGGGTTGAGCGATGTCATCGGATCCTGGAAGACCATGGACATGCGGCGGCCTCGCAGGTCGCGGAGCTGCGTCTTGTCCATCGTCAGCACGTCGGCGCCGTCGAATAGGATCCGCCCGCCGCCGATCACGGCGTTCTCCGGCAGCAGCCCCATGGCAGCGAGCGACAGGGTGGACTTGCCGGAGCCGCTCTCGCCGACGATGCCGACGATGCTGCCGCGCGGGACCGCGAGGCTCACGCCGCGGAGCGCGTGCACCAGCCCGCGCGGCGTCTGGAAGTCGATGCTGAGGTCGTGGATGGACAGGACGTCGGCAGCGGCCATCACATCATCCGGCGCAGCTTGGGATCGAGCAGGTCGCGCAGCGATTCGCCGAGGAAGGTAAAGCCCAAGGTCGTGACGATCAGTGGAATGCCGGCCGCGACGACGATCCACGGCGCTTCGCGCAGATACTTGTAGCCGTCGTCGAGGATGCGGCCCCAACTCGGCGCCGGCGGCGGGATGCCGAGGCCGAGGAAGGTCAGGCCCGCTTCCAGTGTGATGACCGCCGGGATGTCCATGCTGCCGATGATGAAGAGCGGCCCGATGATGTTCGGCAGGATATGTCGGGCCAGGATGCGGACCGGACCGGCCCCCAACGATCGCTCGGCGAGGATGTATTCGGAGTTCTTCTTCGCCAATGTGGCCGTGCGCACCAGTCGTGCATAGGCCGGTGTCTGCACGATGACGACGACGAACATCAGCGTCTTCAGGCTCGGCCCCACCAGTGCCATGACGGTGAGGCCGAGGATGACCGTGGGGAACGAATAGATGGCGTCGAAGATGAGGATCAGCAGGTTGTCGAGCCAGCGCGGGCCGTAGCCGGCGAGCAGGCCGAGCGCGAGTCCGAGGATCTGCGCGATGACGATCGAGCTGACGCCGACCATCAGCGCGATCTGGCTGCCCTTGAGTATCCGGCTGAAGATGTCGCGTCCCAGGTTGTCGGTTCCCATGACGTGGATCACCGACGGCGGCGACATGCGGTCGGGGATGTTGGGCTTAAAGGGATCGTAGGGCGCGATCCAGTCCGCCAGCAGGCCGCAGGCGACGACGAGCACCACGAGCGCGAGGCCGAGCAGCCCGAGCGGGTCGCGGCCGAGCCGGCGCAAAACCCGTCCCGCCGCCATCGACGGCAGCGGCGATGGCGCGAGACCCGCCTCAGATGGAAGTACGGACACGGGGATCCAGCCAGGCGACGACCAGGTCGGTGATGATCGTCGCTGCGATGAACAGGCCGACGGTGATCAGAACGGCGCCTTGCACCATCGGGTAGTTGCGGACATAGGTGCTGTCGACGATCAGGCTGCCGATGCCGGGCCGCGCGAATATCTTCTCGGCGAACACCGTGCTCGACAGCAGGCCGCCGATGGCGAGCGCCAGCAGCGTCACCGTCGGCAGGATCGCGATCCGCAGGGCATAGCGCGAGACCACCTTCGACTCCGGAATGCCGAAGGCGCGGGCCGTGCGGATGTGGTTCTCGCCCATCACCTCCAGCATCGAGGCCCGCACGATGCGCGCGAGATAGCCGACCCAGCCGAGGCCGACGGCGAAGCTGGGCATGACCAGGTGCGCAATCTGGTCGCCGACGTCGCCCGGTTCGCCGGCGCCGATCATCGGCAGCCAGTTGAGCTGGACCGCGAAAATCAGCGCGGCATAGATGCCGACCACGAATGACGGCATGGAGATCGTGCCGACCGAGATCACGCCGGTGAACTTGTCGATGAACGTGTTGCGCCGGACCGCCGAGTAGCAGCCGAGCGGAATGCCGATCGCCGCTGCCCATCCGAGGCCGCAGGCAATGAGGGCCAGCGTGTTCGGCAGCACGTCCATGATCACCGAGACGACTTTGCGGTCGGTGACGGGGTCGGTGCCGAGATCGCCCTGGACCGCGCTGCCGAGGAACAGGGCCAGCTGGGCAGGCAGCGGCTTGTCGAGGCCCATTTCGCGGTTGAGGCGCTCCACCCTCTCGGGCGTGGCGCGCGGGCCTAGCATGATGGTCGCGAGATCGCCGGGAATCGCCCGCGTCGCGCCGAACAGCATGGTCATCGCCGTGATGCAGATCAGCACGGCCAGGGCGATGCGCTGAGCCGCGTAGATCAGCATCGCCGCACGTCACCGGTAGCCGAGGGCGGGACCGTCACGCCGGGGTCCTCATGCGGCACCTCTTCCTGCATGAAGGCCCCGGCCGGGACGGACGAACGCGTAACCGATCAAACGCTCTTGTACTGCTCGATCAGCGGCTCGGCGCCGGAATCGAAGGCCGGCAGCACATTCTCCTTGTGCGCGAAGAACGCCGGCTCGTGCGTGATCCAGAGATACGCGCCGGTATCCTCCATGATCTCCTGCATGCGGATGTATTCCTGCGCGCGCGTCTGCTGGTCGGCCTCGGTCTGTCCCTTCACGTACAGCTCCTCGAACTCCGGGTCCGACCAGCGCTCCCAGTTCCAGATGCCGACCTGGCTCTTGACGAACCACTGGGAGATGTCGTGCGGGTCGGGCGAGGTGCGGTAGCGCATCGTCCACAGCTGCAGCGACTTCCAATCCTCGCCCTTGGATTCGAGCCCGAGATTCCAGAACGGGCCCGAGTCGAGCGGGATGATGTCGATCTTCACGCCGACGTCCGCCAGGTTGGCCTGGATGATCTGCGCGGTGGTGACGTTGATCGGGTCGTTCAGGATCTTGAGCTCGAGCGAGAGGTCGCTGACGCCCGCCTCCTGGAGCAGGGCGCGCGCCTCGTCGGGATTGTAGCTGTACTTGGAGGCCGAACGGTAGCCGAGCAGTCCGAGCGGCACGATGCCGTAGGCCTTGGGCGACGCGCCTTCGTAGGCCGCCGCGATGATCGAATCGACGTCGATGGCGCGCTGGATCGCCTTGCGCACGCGGATGTCCTTGAGCTTCTCATGCTCGGAGTTCATACCCATCCAGGTCACGTACGGACCGGGCAGCTGCATCAGCTTCGAGCCTGGCGGCGGCGACTGCTTGTAGCGCGCCGCCGTGGGCGGAGTGATGTGGCAGACGTCGACCTCGCCGGCCTCGAACGCCAGTTCCGCCGCCTTGTCGTCCTCGATGTTGATGACATGCACCTCGGCGAAGTCCGGCTTCGTTCCCGGAAAGTCGGGGTTGGCCTTGAAGATGATCTTCCCCTTGGGTTGCCATTCCACCATCGTGTAGGGGCCGCACTGCGCCGGGATCTGCGTGGTGAACTTCTTCTCCGGCAGCTTCTCCACGGCCGCCTTGCAGACGATGGTTCCGGATTCCGAGGAGAGCGCCACCAGCCAGAGCGGGGCGAACGGCGACTTCAGCACGATCACGCCGCTGTACTTGTCCTTCACGTCCACGCGATCGAGGGTGGGCCAGCGCCCGCCCCAGTCCGTTCCCGGCATGCGCTCGTAGGAGAACTTCACGTCCTCCGCCGTGACCTCGCCATAGCCGTCGCTCCACATGAAGCCGGGCTTGAGGGTGAAGGAGATGTTGCCGTCATCCGTCTGCTTGATTTCGCTCACATAGTCGGAGGGGGCCCAGGTCCAGGTCCCGCTCTCGTCCTTCACCGGAATGGCCAGGCGCGGCAACGTCGCGAATTGGGTGGTCGTCTCGGCGCCACCGATCATGTATCCAGGATCGAGCACCTGGATATCCTCGTTCATGCGCGATCGGCACAGGCTGGCGCCCTGCGCGCGCGCTCGACGGCCGTCCAACCCGAGGGCTGTGACGGCGGCGATGGCGGCGGAACTGAAGACAAGGTTGCGGCGGGCAATCTCGAAGTGGCTCATGGGCATCTCCCTGGTTTTATCGGCCGTCGCGCTTCCGACGCGTGGCCGGTTTTGAATGGCAACTGCCTAAATCTAGAACAGAAACCGGCCGCGTGCCTACCCTGTTGTGGCGCGGATTCCCGCCTCCCGGTGGGCGGCTTTGTCATCGGCAAGCGGCGGGGGCATGATCGGGGCATGTCGTCCATGCCGTCCCTTGTCGACCTCCTGCGCGGCGACTGCGGTCGAAAGACGTTCCTGTCCGGCACGCATCGCACCGTGCCGCCGGTGGAGACGCTGCGGCGGTTGCAGCCGCTGCTGCCGGCGCTCGGCATCACCCGCGTGGCCAACGTGACCGGTCTCGACCGGATCGGCGTCCCCGTGGTCATGGTGTGCCGGCCGAACGCGCGCTCGGTCGCGGTGTCGCAAGGCAAGGGCCTGACGCTGGAGTCGGCCAAGGCCTCGGGCCTCATGGAGGCGGCGGAGGGCTTCCATGCCGAACGCATCCGGCGGCCGCTGCGACTCGGCAGCCTGCGCGAACTGGACGGCGCGCTTCCCCTTGCCGATTTGGAGGGCCTGCCGCACCGGGCGGATAGCTGCTGGCATGCGGACCTGCCGATCCTCTGGATCGAGGCCGTCGACCTTGTCTCGGACGAGCGCCGATGGCTCCCCTACGAGGTCGTGCATGCGAACTATGCCCATCCGCTGCCGGCCGGCAGCGGCTGCTTCGCCGCCAGCACCAACGGCCTGGCTTCGGGCAACCATCCGCTGGAAGCCGTCTGCCACGCCATTTGCGAGGTGATCGAGCGCGATGCCGAACGGCTGTCGCTGCTGTGGACGAAGCGTGAGCGCGACGCGGCGCGCATCGATCCGGAAACCGTGACCGACGCAGCCTGCCGGGCAATCCTCGACCGGCTGGCGCAAGCCGGCTTCAGCGTCGCGATCTGGGACACGACGACCGATGTCGGAGTCGCCGCCTTCGGCTGCGTCATCGCCGACGCGCGCACCGGCGGCGGGCATCCCGGCGGCGGCAGCGGCTGCCACCCGGCGGCGGAGATCGCGCTGCTGCGCGCGCTGACCGAGGCGGTCCAGGTGCGCAACACTTATGTGGCGGGCTCGCGCGACGACCTTTCGGCCGAGGAGTACGCCCCCTCCGTCCAGGCGGACCGTCGTCGGCGCGTCCGGCTGTCGATGGAGGCGCCGCGGGCGGGACGGGCGTTCCTTACCGTCGCCACCCGCCGCTTCGACAGCTTCTCCGAAGAATGCCGCTGGCTGCTCGGCCGGCTGGCAGCCGTCGGGTGTCGGCAGGTGCTGGCCGTCGATTTGACGAAGCCGGAGTTCGATCTGCCGGTCGTCCGGGTCGTGATCCCCGGCCTCGAAGGCCCGGCGGACTCGGATTGTGTTCCCGGCCCCCGCGCGCGCCGGGCGCAGGCATCGTGACGACCTGCCTGTTCGTCGGCCCGACTCTGCCGCCATCGGAGATCACGGCGCGTTGCGATTTCGCCTGCCTGCCGCCGGCCGCGATGGGCGATGTCTATCGCGCCGCCGCTGCGAGGCCGCGGGCGATCGGAATCATCGATGGCTATTTCGAAGGCGTGCCCGCGGTCTGGCACAAGGAGATCCTATGGGCGATGACCCAGGGGGTTCATGTGTTCGGCAGCGCCAGCATGGGCGCGCTACGCGCCGCGGAACTGCAGGCGTTCGGCATGCGCGGCGTCGGCCGCATCTTCGAGGCCTATCGCAGCGGCGAGATCGAGGACGACGACGAGGTGGCTGTGGTGCACGGTCCTGCCGAGACTGGCTACGTCGCGCTCTCGGAGCCGATGGTCAATATCCGGGCGACGTTGGCGCAGGCCGAGGCGGAGGGAGTCATCGGGCCGCCGGCGCGCGTCGAGCTTCTCGAACGCGCAAAGAGCTTGTTCTATCAAGACCGCTCCTGGGAGCGGCTCCTGGCCGGTCCGGCGAGTGAGGAAAGCTCCCGCCTGCGCGACTGGCTGCCCGCTGGCCGGATCGACCAGAAGCGGCGCGATGCCTTCGAGATGATCGCGGCCATGCAGGAGTTCCTGGCCGCCGACCCCGCCCCCATGCAGCCGGACTTCGCCTTCGAATGGACGGACATGTGGGACATCGCCAGCGAAGCGATGGCGAAGGGCGGGCGGGGCCGCGGCGATGTCGGCGAGGATCGGGTGCTCGACGAGCTGCGGCTCGACGCCGCCTTCGAGACGACGCGCCAGCGCGCCCTGCTCAGGCATCTGGCACGCCATGGCGGTCGGCTCCGACCCGGAAACGTCGACCTTGCGACGCATCGCAAGGCCGAGCAGGAGCTGCGCCTGCGGCTGGGCTTGCTCCGCCGGGCCGACATCGAACGCTGGTGCGCCGAGAACGAGCTGGCATCGACCGACTTCGCGCGGCTGATCGAGGACGAGGCGCGGCTCGCCGCGATCGATACTTCCATTGATGCCGCGCTCACGCGCGATCTGCTCGACCAGTCGCGGCTGGACGGCGACTACGGCCGCTTGCTGGCGCGGGCGCGCGACAAACGGGTCGTCCTCGCCGCCGGCGGCCCGGAGGACGTCACGCCGGAGGATTGCGGGCTGACGCCGATCGCGCTCGTCGCGTGGTACTTCGAGCGCCGCCTCGCGCGCCTCATCCCCGACGACCTTCACGCCTACGCGCGGCGGCTGGGCCTGCCGCAGCTCGCAGATTTCTATCGCCTGCTGGCGCGCGAGTGGCTATATTCCCGGCGGGGACAAGTTGGGACCGATCGATAGCGGATGGGTGGATGGCACGCATGCGTGCCCGGTCGGGCCTTTGGCAGCAATCATTTGATGGATTTGCCGTCGCGGACGAGTCGCTGATCCTCGACTCCGACCCCATGCGCTCGCCTGCGGGCACGCGCTTCCGGCTGTTCCCGCAGCCGCCGTTTCTCGATCACTACCGGACGCCGGTGACCGTGCGCGTGTCGCCGCCCGCCGGCTCGGTCGGACCGGGGCCTGCCGACGACCGCATGTATGTCGTGGTGCCGGTCGGCAAGCGGCGGCCTTACGGCATCGCCGTCGGACCCTATGGCTCGCCGTTCCTCTACCTGCCGGCCTGGGGCGGCCCGACCGAAGCGCCGGCCGTGCCGGATCTATACGGCCACTTCGATCGCATTGCCGTCGACGCGCCGGAGTTCGAGGCCGCGCATGTGTATGGCTGCGTTCGCTGGGTGCTGGATATCTGGGAGCGGTATCTCGGCGGGCCGATCCGCTGGCACTTCAGGCGCGACTTCGATGCTCTGGAGATCTCCCTCTTTCCGCGTTTCGATAACGCCTATGCCGGTTACGGATTCCTGGAGATCGGCGCCGACCTCGCGCAGATCAGGCCGCGGTCGTTCGGCCTGAACTTCGACATCGTCGCACACGAGCTAGGTCATCTCATCATCTATTCGCTCCTCGGCGTCCCGGATGCGGGCGAGGCGCTGGGCGAGTATCAGGGCTTTCACGAGTCATCGGCCGACCTCGTCGCCTTGATCGCCGCCGCGCATTTCGAGCCCGTTCTCGACGAATTGTTCGCGAATACGCGCGGCAACCTCTATGCCCTCAACGAGCTGAACCGGTTTGCCGAGCTGTCCGAGCAGACGCAGATCAGGCTCGCCTCCAATTTCGTGAAGCTTTCGGCCTTTCGCGACGGCTGGAGCGACGAGCACGATCTGTCATTGCCGCTGACGGGGGCGGTCTTCGACATCTTCTGCGACATCTATCATCGCCTTCTGATCGCGCGTGACCTGATCGGCGCTCCGCTCATTCGGCTCGTCGCGGCCGAACGCCAGTACGGCGAGAACGAAGGCCGGATTCAGGCCGGCTTCGACCTGGCCTATGCGCGGCATCCCCAGGCGTTTCGGACGTCGCTGTGCGATGCGCGCCAATATGTCGGCCGGTACCTGGCGGAAACCTGGCAACGCCTGGCGGCCGATCGCTTCGGCTACGCCCAGGTCGCGAGGACGATGTTGGCGGTCGACCGGGATCTTGGTGACGGCCGATTCCACGACGCCATCGACGGCAGCTTCCGCTGGCGGGAGTTCGACACCGTGCGGATAGGGCCGCGGCTGACCGGTCCGAGCTATGGCAGCCACCTGCGCTCCGCCCGCACGGTGCTGCCGGACGACGCGCGCAGCCTGTCGCGCATGAGCTACCGCGAGCGGTGGGAAATCGCGCGGGCCAGGTGAACTTCGACTGTCTTCGCGTGAACGGGATGAGTGTCAAACGCGCTTGGCGCATGGAGGAGAGTGATGTCGGAAACTTTAGCGGATGTTTCGACCGTCCATTTGTTCGGTCGGGTGGTGACGGATGTTAGTATCACTGTCCCGGCGCAAGATCCTCAGGTGTTGCCGCATGTGGGCGCAAACAGCTTTCTGACGAATGAAGCTGCAGCGGCGGGCAGGCGCTTGGCGCGAATCTATGCGTTCGCGTACCAAGGACACTACTATGATGTCTCCGGTTCAGCGTTGTTTCTCGTGGATGGCAACGGCGCACCCATTGGCGATCCCGTCACTGTCGAGCGCATTGGTTCGGCCGCAACGGGGCGCACATTCGCCAACGATGTTCGTGTATGGGCCTATGACAAGTCGGATCTGTCCATGCGGCTCAGTGTCGAGACCGGCACGCTGGAGCAGATCCTGCTCGATCCGGAGATCAGCTCCGACCGGCTGAAACTCTCGTTTGAGGGCAAGAGTGTCCGTCTGCGGGGTTCGACGGGAAACGGGGGCTGAGAAGTCAGAATCCGCCTCGGAAAAACGGCGCGCGTTTGATTGCGCTATTTCAAGCCGGCGCGCCGCAGACCTTCGATGAACCTTTTCATCGGTTCTGGAGAGTACGGGACGACCGTCCGCCAGTGCTCGATGGAAAAGTCAGGATGCACGGCCACGACCTCGGCGGCATGTTGCCGTGCCTCCGACATGCGGCCCAGGTGCGCGTTGCTTGCCGCCAGCAGCCGATGCGCTTCCGAGTGATCCCGCATCTGCGTCAGTGTGCGAATAGCGGCCTCATAGTCCTCGACGTGAAAATGGGCCTCGCCCAAATGCCACAGGTACCAGTCCGGATAGAGGGGATTGAGACGCATGGCGCGTTCCAGAAGGGTGATCGCACGCTGCGGTTGATCGGAGTAAGTGAGGGCGTCCCCCATATCCGCCAAGATATCGGCGTCATTGGGATTGAGTTCGACTGCGCGTTCGTAAGCGGCAAGCGACGCATCGTGTCGCTTTTTGTATAGGAACGCATATCCGAGTTCGGAGTGGCCGCGTGCGTCCAAATCGTCACGCTTGACCGCTTCGATGGCGAGATGCACGGCTCGATCGAGCGAGTTCTCCGGGTCGTCTGCCCAGCGATATAACCAAGCGGTATTGTAGGTGCGCGACATGCCGGCATAGCTGCGGCCGTAGTGAGGATCCATGTTGGCCGCCTCTTCAAAAAGGCGCCGCGCATGCAGATTGGTGTCTCTCCGAAACTGAAGGCTGAGATCCTGCCCGCGCAGGACAAGACCATAGGCGCGCAGGACGGAGGGAGGAAGGCTGCTGATCCTTCGGAGCTCCGCCGTCGTCACTTGGCTGGCCGTCCGCGCCGAGATTACGCTGGTGATCTCATCCTGGAACTCGAATATGTCGCTCAGATCGCCCTTGTAGCGCTCCGACCACATTATTCTGCCGCTGTTGGTTTCAATGACTTGAACATTGATTGAAAGCTGATTCTGGTTGCGTTGCAGGCCGCCGGTCAGCGCATATCGCACGCCAAGTTGGCGACCGACCTCACTCAAATCCTTCGGCGTGTCGCGAAAGAAGAAGGCCGAATGGCGTGCGATCACATGCAGGTCACGGAAGCGGCTCAAGTTGGTCGTGATATCGCTGGTTATGCCGTCACACAGATGAATATCGCTGGGGTTGCCGGAGAGATTCCTCAGCGGGAGAACGGCGATTGACGATCCGAACTCGGTCGGTTCGGGCGGAGCCGGCGTCACCTGTGCTGGCGGCGGCGCCACTGGAACGGCCGTTCCCTCGAGATCGACGGCATAGGCCTCAACCGGCTCCGCCATGTTCTTGAGATTTTGTGGGCCGATCGGCGACATCTGAATCGGCAGTTTGCCCCGGACCATGCGGTGAACGGTCCCCGAGACGCAGATGCCGCCAGGAGGCGCCAGCGCCTGCAGGCGCTCGGCCACGTTGACCTCGTGGCCGTAGTAGCCGTCCTTCTCGACGATCACTTCGCCGAGATTGATGCCGATGCGGAAGACCGGTTCGTCCGGATCGTTGGTCCAGACGGTGTCGTTGCGGAACTCGCGCTGCAGGTCGACGGCGAACCGTACCGCCTGGAAGGCGCTGTCGAAGGCGGCCTTGACGGCGTCGCCCTCGACGTCGAAGACATGCCCCTCATAGTCGCCGATCAGGGATTTGAAGAGGTTCACCCGCCGCATGACGCGCCGGTGGGTGCCGACCTGATCCTGCTCCATGGCGCCGCTGTAATTGACGACGTCGGCAAACAGGATCGCGGTCAGGCGTTGACGAACCTCGTCCCCTGGCGACGGGGCCATGACATATTCCGCTGGCCGTTGATTTTGTTCACATTACCACGACGGGGGCGATGGTTCTAGAGCCAAGCTGTCGCCGGTGTTGCGGCCGGCCGCCTCCCGCCCCTCAGGTGAAGTCCCGCTTGTGCCGCACCTGCCAGGTCCGCGAGAGGATGCGGCTCTCGCCCTCATAGGCGTCGAGCGTAGCGTCGACGATGAATTCGGTCGCCGTCGCCCGCATCACCGTGCGGGTCTCGGTCCGGGTTCGCCAGGCGCCGCGTCCTACCCGGCGCGTGTTGGCGATGTCGATGGCCGCCGAGGCGGGGTCGTCGTCGCGGATGCGAAACTGCTCCGTCTTGGCGTGTTCGGTCTCCAGGCCGATATGGTCGATCGTGTAGTGGCCATGATCTTCCCTGGACGCGAGCAGGGTCTCGCCGGTGATGAGGTCGTAGGTCACCGCCTCGCTGATCCGGTCGGCGCGATGTTCCGTCATCGGCAGCGGCGGCGATGTCTCGGCCGGCAGGAAGGGCGCCAGCTTGTTGTCCTCGGCGCGCGGCAGACGGACCGGCAGTTCCAAGTGGCTGGCGCCGCTGTAGACCGTCAGGGTGACCGGTTCGGGCGACGGCCAGGCGATCGGCCAGTAGGAGGTGGAGACAGCCACGCGGACGCGATGACCCGCCGGAAACGCGTGGGCGACATCGTTGAGCGCCACCCGCACGCGGTAGCGCCGGCCCGGCTCGAGCGGCTGCGGGAACTCGTGGCTGTCGCGGTGCGTCAGGTTGAGCAGCCCGTAGGTGACGCGCAGCGAGGCGCCGTCCGGCGCCAGGTCGTTCAGCCGCACACAGACCTGTGCCTGCGGCCGGTCGGCGGTGAGCTCCAGCGTGACCACCGGCGCGCCGAGGATCTCCAGCGGCTCCGCCAGCGGCCCGCTGTCGAACAGCAGCGACATGCCGTCGTCAGGACGCTGGTCGGCCGGCAGGTCGGGGGCATGGCCATAGGCGCACCAATGGCCGGCCAGCGCGCCGTTGCCGAGCGGCGAGCGGTGCATCAGCGCCGTCTCGCCGCCCGCCGTCGCCGACAGGCCGTCGGCATTCAGCGACAGCCGCTGCGGCTTGATGTTGGGGCTCGGCCATGACGGCTCCGCCACCCAGCGGCCGGGCCGCTCGGCGTAGTAGGTGCGCGGCGGCACCGACTCCTGCATCCAGACGCGGTAGGCCGGCTCGGCCATGATGCCGGTGTCGATGCCCTTGAGCCACTGGTCCCACCAGCGCAGGCACTCCTGCAGGAAGCCGATGCGCGGTCCCGGATCGGCGAAATGCGGGTAGCGGTGGGCCCACGGTCCGACCAGCCCCTTCTTCGGGCAGGTCAGCCCGGCCAGCAGCCGCGGCACGGCGTTCGAATAGCCGTCCGCCCAGCCGCCGACCGCATAGACGGCGCAAGTGATGTCGGCGTAGTTCTCGCACACCGAGCCGTGCTTCCAGAAGGCGTCGCGGCGCTGATGCTCGAGCCAGTTGTCGATCAGCAGCGGTTGGTTCTGCAGGCGGTGCAGCCACATCTCGCGCCAGCGCTCGCCGACCAGCGCCGGGTCCGGCGGATGCGACTGGTAGGCGAACATGGCCGACGCCCAGGCGACGTTGTCGACCAGCATGCATCCGCCCATGGCGTGGATGTCGTCGGCATAGCGGTCGTCGGTGGAGCACAGGCTGATCACCGCCTTCAGCTCGGGCGGGCGGCGCGCCGCCACCTGCAGGCCGTTGAAGCCGCCCCAGGAGATGCCGATCATGCCGCAGGCGCCCGTGCACCAGGGCTGCGCCGCCAGCCATTGCAGCACCTCCAGGCAGTCGTCCTGCTCCAGCTTCAGATACTCGTCGAGCAGGATACCGTCGGATTCGCCGGTGCCGCGGATGTCCACGCGCACGCCGGCATAGCCGTGGCCGGCGAAGTAGGGATGTGTCAGGGCGTCGCGCTCGGGTGTCCCGTCACGCTTGCGGTAGGGCAGGTATTCGAGGACCGCCGGAACGGGAGTCTTCTCCGCGTCCTCCGGCAGCCAGATGCGGGCGGCCAGCTTCGTCCCGTCCTTGAGGGGAATGAAGACGTTTTCGATCTCACGGATCTTGCGGGGAAATTCGGTGACGGTTCTCACATTCGCCTCTTCGCCTGCTGTTGGCGCTGCCACGGATTGTCCGAGGCGCTATCGCGTCAGTTCGTCCTTGTAGATGGCGCCGCCCTTCATGACGAAGGCGACGCGCGTCAGTTCCGTGATGTCGGCGAGCGGATCGGCGCGGCAGCCGACGATGTCCGCGAACTTGCCGGCCTCGAGACTGCCCAGGTCCTTCTCGCGGCGCAGCAGCATCGCGGGATTCATCGTCGCGCAGTAGATGCTCTCCTGCGGACTCATGCCGACTTCCGTCGCCATCAACACGCATTCGCGCGCATTCCGCCCGTGATGATTGCCGGGCGTGCCGGCGTCGGTGCCCATGGCGATGCGGACTCCCAGCCGATGCGCCGCGCGGATTGCCTCGGTGTGAATCTCGTGGTTCTCCAGCACCCGTTGGCGCATGTGCGCGGGCATTGCCGCCGTCAAACCGGCATCGTCGAGCATCGCCGGGAAAACGCAATTCGTCGGCACCAGGAAGGTGCCTTTCTCGGCCATCCGCTTCAGCACGGCCTCGTCGGCGAAGGTGCCGTGCTCGACGCTGTCGCAACCCGCCTCGACCGCATTCTCGATGCCGCGGCAGGCATGGGCGTGGGCGGCGACATGCTTGTGGTTGTCGCGCGCGATTTCGACGGCCGCCTGCAGTTCCTCCCGCCGATATTGGATGGCGCGGGCATCCTCGTGTTCCGACGAGTACATGGCGCCGGTCGCCATGACCTTGATCAGGTCCGCGCCCCTGGCCAGTTGTTTGCGCGCGGCCTTGCGCACCTCTTCGGCGCCGTTGGCGATCTCGTACATGCCCGGGTAGAGATCGGCCGTGCCGGTCGTGATGGAGAGCAGGCGGCCGGCGAGAAACAGCCGCGGGCCGACGCAGTGCCCGGCATCGATGGCGTCGCGCACGGCCATCTCGACATAGTTCCAGCCGCCGACGTCGCGTGCCGTGGTGATGCCGCCGAGCAGCGTGCGCTCCGCCGCCTTTGCCGCATAGAGCGCCACCGCGGCGTCCGATCGCTTGGCCGAGGCGCCGGGATCGGCGGGTTCGGTCGGCACGGTGATGTGGACGTGGCAGTCGATCAGGCCGGGCAGCAGCCAGGACCCGCCGACATCGATGATCCGGTCGCCGCTTGCCGGGCGGGCATCGGATACAATCGCCGCGATGCGCTCCGCTTCGATCGCGACGTTAGCGCGCCGAAAGACGCCTCGTTCGACATCGTAGACGTTCCCGCCTGTCAGCCACAGCATTCCCGGCCTCCCAATCGGCGGTGGAGCCTAGCGGGCCGGGACAGGTGCGGGCAAGCCGGCGGCTCCGGCACACCGCGCAGGGCTCGATCGAGGATTTCGCGCAGCTCGGCAGGGAGTTCATGCCCTCCCCTGGCCGTAGTACAGCGTCACCGTGTGCTTCGCCTCGGCGAAGAACAGCCAGCGTTCGACCAGCACGCCGACGATGGCGAAGACGGCGGCCAGCAGCGCGGCGACGCCGGCGACCGGCGGCGCCAGCGCGATGGTCAGCGCGGTCAGCAGGAACGGGAGCACGAAGGCGAAGATGGTGGCAAAGGCGCGCAGCCGGTAGGCGTGCTTGCGGGCAATGCGGAAGCCCATCTCGCGCAGCAGGTAGTTGTCCTCGGTATGCGGCGCGTCGAGCAGGCGCACCTTGCCGAGATGCCCGAGGCCGGTCGCCGTCTCCGCCGTGCTCTCGCTGCGGCTCCGGTCGATGAAGCGCCAGTAGGCGAGCTTCACCGGCCAGGCGATGGCGAGGGCGGCGAGGGCGAGCAGCGTCAGCCCGTCCGCCGCCAGCCCGAACGGATGCGCCAGCGCGTTGAGCCACAACGCGCCCGTCATCGTCCCCAGCAGCAGGTACCCCGGCACGACGTAGCCGTTGTGCCAGCGCTGGATCGGCTTGAGCGAGGCGTAGATCATCCCGGTGCAGTAGACGGCGATGGCGGCCCAGGCCGCGGCGATCAGGCCGAACACGCCCCAGGCGCCCGTGTTGCGTCCGACGAAGATCCAACCGATGGCGAAAACCGCCGCCGGCAGGTAGGCGATCAGGCTGGCGAGGCCCTCGCGCGACAGCCAGGAGGAGCGCCATTGCGACATCGCCCGCCAGGCGCGCTCGGGATGGCCGAGATGGAACGTCGAGGACAGCAGGCCGAAGGTGACGGCGCCGAGCGACGCTGCAAAGGCCGCAACGCCGAACCAGCGCTCCGGCGGCAGCCAGCCGCCGGCGCCGCCGACGCCGAGCAGAAACAGCAGACCGTAGCCGGCACCGGACGCCACGGTGAAGAAGATGACGGACGCGGCCGGGTGCATATCAGGAGATCAAGAGCGACGGCATCAGGAGGCGCGCGCGCTGGCTCATCGCGACAGCACCCGATCGAGCCAGCGCAGGAGCGGGTTGGCCATCGACATCTCCACCGCCGGCTCGAGTGCCGCCGGCGATCCCGTGCATCCCGCCGCGGCCTGGCGCGGGCGGGGCGGCAGGTACTTGTTGACGGGCATGTAGCCCATCTCCGGCATCAGGTCGTAGCCGCCACGCTCGGCCACGAGCCGGGAGACCGCCGACTCGGGGTCGCCGAGATCGCCGAAATGCCGCGCGCCGGCGGGGCAGGTGGCGACGCAGGCGGGCACGCGGTCCACCTCCTCCAGCGTCTCGTTGTAGATGCGGTCGATGCACAGCGTGCATTTCTTCATCGTTCCGGAATCGTAGTCGTACTCGCGCGCGCCGTAGGGGCAGGCCCAGGAGCACAGCTTGCAGCCGATGCACAGATCCTCGTTCACCAGCACGATGCCGTCCTCGGCCCGCTTGTAGGATGCGCCGGTCGGGCACACCTCGACGCAGGCCGGCTGCTCGCAATGCAGGCAGGAGCGCGGGAAATGCACGGTGCGGCTGTCGGCGCCGTCGCCGGCCTCGAACGTATGGACCCGGTTGAACCAGACGCCGAACGCGCCGGCGCCGTAGGGATCCCGGTCGGTCAGCGGCGCCATATGCCCGCCCGTGTTCCACTCCTTGCAGTTGACCGCGCAGGCATGGCAGCCGACGCAGATGTCGAGGTCGATCACCAGGCCGAGCTTCGTCTCACCGGGAGAGGCGGGCAGGGAGGTCATTCCGTTCGATCCTGTCGCCGGAACTCGGCGCCGTAGGCCAGCGTTGCCGGCCGCGCCGGGGCGCCGCGCGGCGGCATTAGAGTCGCAAACATCGGGTAGGTCTCGCCGGCTTCCTCCGGCTGCGCCTTCTCGATGCGCACGCGCAGGTCGTACCACGCGGCTTGGCCGGTGATCGGATCGACGTTGGCATAGCGGTGCCCGTCGGGCTGCGGCGGCAGCAGCTCGGAGATCACGTGGTTGAGCAGGAAGCCGCGCGTGCCCTCCGCCGCGTCCGGCGCCAGATTCCAGGCGCCGCGGCGCTTGCCGATGGCGTTCCAGGTCCACACGGTGTCCGCGTTGACGCCTTCCATGAGCTTCAGCGGAACGCGGATCCGGCCGTGATGGCTGATCACCCAGACCCAGTCGCCGTCGGCCAACCCGAGGCGCTCCGCGGCGCCACGGTTCATGTAGAGCGCGTTGTGCCCATGGATCTGTCGCAGCCAGGCGTTCTGCGAGCCCCAGGCGTGATACATCGCCATCGGCCGTTGCGTGACCGCGTGGAACGGGAACGCGGCGGTATCGAGGGCGGCTTCCTCGAACGGCGCATACCAGATCGGCAGCGGATCGAAATGCGCCTCGATGCGCGCGCGCAGATGGTCGGGCGGCTGCGGCGCGCCGTACCCGCGCGCCGCCAGGCGGAATTTCTGCAGTGGTTCGCTGTAGAGCTGGAAGACCACCTGCGTCGGCCGCGCGATGAAGCCGATCGCGTGCGCCCAGTCGAGATAGCCGCGGTTGGCGTGGCGGTAGAACTTGTGGCCGTCCGGCAGCTCGTGCCGCCAGTAGCAACCGTTCTCGACATAGCGCTCGAGCTGGCGCGGGTTGGGCTCGCCCACGCCGTACTTGTCGCCGTCGCGGCCGCGCCAGCCCGCGAGCATGCCGACGCCGCGGGCCCGTTCGTGATTGACGATATAGTCGGGGTAGAAGCCCGGATATTTGGGCGAGCCATCGGGATTGGTCAGCCCCGGCAGCCCGAGCCGCGCGCCGAGATCGATCAGCACGTCCTGGAACGGCCGCACGTTGCGGTCCGGCGGCACCACCGGCTGACGGATCGCGTCGGCGGCGCCGTCGGCGTCGCAGATCGGGCGATCGAACAGCGAGATGCAGTCGTGCCGTTCCAGATAGGTCGTGTCCGGCAGCACCAGGTCCGCATAGGCCACCATCTCCGAGAAGTAGGCGTCGGCATAGATGATGTGGGGGATCTTGTAGTCGCCGCTCGCGGCATCCTTGTCGGTGAGCATGGCCATGGTCCCGGCGGTGTTCATCGCCGAGTTCCAGCTCATGTTCGCCATGTACATGAACAGCGTGTCGATCGGATAGGGATCGCCCTTGTGCGCATTGGCGATGACCATGTGCATCATGCCGTGGGCGGCCATCGGCGCGTCCCACGAGAAGGCCTTGTCGATGCGCGCGGGCGTCCCGTCCGCTGCGATCAGCAGATCCTCGGGCCCGGTCGGGAAGCCGAGCGGCGGCCCCGGCAGCGGCGTGTTCGGCTTCACGTCCGCCGGCTTGCCGGCGGGCTTGAGCGCCAGCGGCGTGTGGCGCGGGAACGGCGGCTTGTAGCGCCAGCCGCCCGGGCAATCGATGCTGCCGAGCAGGATCTGCAGCAGATGGATCGCGCGGCAGGTGTGAAACCCGTTCGAATGGGCGGCGATGCCGCGCATCGCATGCATGCTGACCGGCCGCCCGACCATGCGGTCGTGCCTGCGTCCGGCCCAGTCGGTCCAGGGAATCTCCAGCTCGAAGCTCTGCGCGAAGGCGGCGTGCGCCAGCTCGGCGGCGATGCGGCGGATCGTCGCCGCCGGCACGCCGGTGACCGCGGCCGCGGCCTCCGGCGCGTAGCGCGGATCGAGGTAGCGCTCGGCCAGGAGCTGGAAGACGGGAACCGCGCGCCGCCCATCTGCGAGTGTGAAGCTGCCGATCAGCGCCGGCGTCACCTCCGGCAGCGTCGCATCGACCGCCGCGCCGCGCCGCTTGTCCCAGCAGAGCGGATGGCCGTCGGCATCGCGGGCGACCAGCCCGTCCGAGGCGCCGCCCGGATCCTGCACCACCAGCCAGGGCGCGTTGCTGTAGCGGACGAGGAACTCGAGATCGACCTTGTCCGCGCGCAGCAGCTCGTGGATGAGGGCGAACACGAACATCCCGTCCGTCCCCGGACGGATGCCGATCCATTCGTCGGCGATGGCCGAATAGCCGGTCTTGATCGGATTGACCGAGACGAACTTCGCGTGCCGGTCCGCCGGCCGACCCTTGAGCTTGCCGAGGCCGATCTTGATCGGATTGCTGTCATGGTCCTCGGCGACGCCGAACATCAGGAGATAGCGCGTCCGCTCCCAGTCCGGCTCGCCGAACTCCCAGAACGACCCGCCGATGGTGTAGATGCCGGCCGCCGCCATGTTGACCGAGCAGAAGCCGCCATGGGCCGCGTAGTTCGGCGTGCCGAACTGCTGCGCCCACCAGCCGGTCAGCGCCTGGCTCTGGTCGCGGCCGGTGAAGAAGGCGAGCTTGCGCGGATCGGTCCTGCGGATGTCGCCCAGCCAGCCGACGGCGATGCCGAGCGCTTCCTCCCAGCCGATCTCCTTGAACTCGCCGGCGCCGCGCGGGCCGACGCGCAGCAGCGGCGCCGACAGCCGCGCCGGCGAATAGTGGTTCATGATCCCGGCCGAGCCCTTGGCGCAGAGCACGCCGCGGTTCACCGGATGGTCGCGGTTGCCCTCGATGTAGCGGATGCGGCCGTCGCGCAGATGCACCTTGATGCCGCAGCGGCAGGCGCACATGTAGCAGGTCGTCGTCTTGACCGTATCGCCGACCGCGGGCGACAGGTCGATCCTCTCTTCGACGGTGGCGAAGGGGTTGAGCGTCATCGGCGATGGGGTCCCGCGGGCATCCGACGATGTGCATGGGGCGAAGCGCCTCCGTCGTCAATAGCGATGCGCGGGCGGCCCGGATAAGGACCAGAAGCCCCTCGCTCTTGGAGCCAGGTGCGCGGCCCGTCGGCTGCGGAAAACCTGTCGCCTTCCAGCGCGGACCCGCTACCATCGGCTTTGCCATGGCGATTCTCTGGTTGCATGCGATAGCCCCCCTGTTCCGGCCGGCGCCGAAAGTGAATGTCGAGCTGCGGCAGCGCGTGAGGCGCAACCTCGAGCGCTGGGCGACCTGGCCGGCCGAGGGCAGTCCGGTGCTGTGGACCGATCGGCCCGCCGGGGCGGGGGTGCGCGACACCGATTGCATCGTCTACTTCGTGCCGACCTATCGCGAGGGCATCATCGTCGGCCGGACGCGGCGCGATCCGCAGTTCGCCGGCCTGCACTACGCCATGCTCCAGCAGCTCAGCCTCGGCGATCCCACGCATCTGAGCGCGACCATCGCCGACCCCCCGGCCATGAGCGAGGTCTGGGCCGGCGACATCATCCGCTGGATCCGCGAGGCGAAGGCGGGCAGCGCTATCTGGACGGAGGTCGAGCTCGAGCAGGTGGCCTACGCCCTGGCCGTCGCCGCCCTGCATGAGGCTATGCACAACAAGGTCGAGCCGGCGAAGGGCGACGACTGGGATCTGCACGACCAGGGCGGCGGCGACGCCGCCCTGGCGCTGGCGCGTCGCACCGTCGAGAAGAAGCGGCCGCCGAATGCGGTGAATCTCCGGCTGCTCGGAACCTATCTCGGGTCGCGCCGGCGGCAATACATCCATCAGTCATGACCGGCCGCGGCGCTCGGTCTCCGCGTGCGGCTCGATCGAGCCGTCGGCCAGGATGTGGCGTAGCGGGACGCCACGGTCATGCAGCGCCCGCGACACGAGCAGGAAGCGGTGGCACTCCAGCGGCTCGCGCTCGGCGCACATCAGGGCGATCCGGTAGCGCCGCGCGCCATCCATGACGCGGTCGAGCCCGGCGCGGAAGGCTGGCATGGCGGCCATGCGACTGTAGTCGGGCTTGCCGCCGCGAAGCAGCGCCGGATCGGCGGGCCGGCCACCCAGCTCGGCTCCGAGATAGACATAGGCGATGCCGGCCGCCGCCAGCGACGACGCCAGCCGGTCGCGGCCGAACTGCGGCCAGCGCCGCGAGTGCGGGACCGACCTGACATCGGCGACCGCCGTGATGTCGGCGCCGCGCAGCAGCTCGAGGAACCGCTCGATCGGATGGTTGGAATGGCCGATGGTGTAGACGACGGGGAGCGCCTCTGTCATGGCGCCGATCCTCGTCGATCGCATACCATCGGCGCAAGCCGTCGGCTACGGAGGAGCGATGACCACGGTACTCGATGCGAAGGGTCTGAAATGCCCGCTGCCGGTGCTGCGGGCGCGCAAGGCGATGAAGGACGTTCCGCCGGGCGAGTTGCTGCAGGTGCTCGCCACCGATCCCGGTGCGGTCAAGGATTTCGCCCATTTCTGCGAGACTACGGGCCACCAGCTCGTCGAGTCGACGCAGGATGGAGACGTCTATTGCTTCCTCATCCGCAAGGTTGCGTGATTCGTCCGGCGATCGCGGCCGATGTCGACGGCATTGCCGCCGTGCAGGCCAGGGGCTGGCAGGCCGCCTATCGGGGGATCGTGCCGGAGGCCACGCTGCGCAACGTGACGGTCGAGAACAGATCGAAGATGTGGGCAGGGGCGCGGCTCGGCACGCGCGCTCCCGAATGGCCGGTGTTCGTTGCCGAGTGGGATGGCGCTGTCGTCGGCATGGCGGCCATGGGTCCGCCGCGCGACCAGGGGTTTCACTACGACGCGGAGCTCTACGCGCTCTATGTCGATCCCGGCCAGTGGCGGCGAGGTATCGGCCGCGCGCTGTTCATCCGCTGCGTGCGCGACGCATGGGCGCAAGGATCCCGCAGCCTCTATCTCTGGGTGTTCGTCGCCAACCGGCCCGCGCGGCAATTCTATGAGCGGATGGGCGGCACGCCGCTGGAGGAACGCGTACGCGACCTCGATATGGACGGCACGCCCGTGCCGGAACTCCCCTATGGCTGGCCGTCGCTGCCGGTCACCCTGCTCGGCTGAGGAAGCCGGTCGCGCCTACTCGACTCGACGATCCAGATCGCGCGTCCCCGCGTAGTACCGCTCTGCACCGGGATGGAGCGGGATCGGCAAGCCGAGCAGCGCGGAGTCCATGCGGATGCGCCGACCGAGCGTTCCGCCCTGATCCAGCAGCTTCCGGGTCGACTTGTGCCAGAGCGCGGTGGCGATGCCGAAAGCGAGCTCATCGTCCAGATCGGCGAGGACGAGCCAGTAGGTGCCGATCCCGACCGTCACCACCGCCGCGGCATTGCCGTAGCTGTCCTCGGGGATGACGTCGACGGTCAGGAACGGATTTTCGTTGCGCAGCGCGGCCCCGTCCTCGCCGTCGACTGGCAGCAGCCGCAAGGGCGTCGTCTGCGCCAGCTCGGCGAGGGTCGGAACCGGCGCGGCGCCTACGAGAAACAGCGCATCGATCGTGCCGGCACGCAACGCCTCGGCCGCCTTGCTGATCGGAAGCTGCTGTCCGACGACCCGCTTCTCGCCGATCCCGTAGGCGCCGAGTACGAGGCCCGCCGTCGCGCGGGTCCCGGCGCCGCGGTCCCCCAACGACACACGCTTGCCTCTGAGATCTGCGACGGAGGCAATGGCGGAATCGGCGCGTACGACGATGTGAAGGCTCTCCTGGTAGAGATTGGCGATCGCCCGCAGGCTGTCGAGCGGCTTCTCCTGTCGGTACATGCCGCTGCCCGCATAGGCCCAGAACGCTACGTCGGACTGGCACAGGCCGGACTCCAACGACTTGGTGGCGACCAGATCGATGTTCTGGACCGATCCCTGGGTGGTCTGGGCGATCGCGATGAGTCCGGGCACGCCGCAGCTGCCGCCCGCTTCGCAGGGCCGCGATCCCGGCGGGTTGCTGATGGCGTTGGCGATGATGCTGCCGATACCGAAATAGCTTCCGCTGGTCGGGCCGGTGCCGATGCGGAAGAAGCGCGCTTCCTCCTCGGCGGCAACCCGCCATGCCGCCGCGCCGCCCGTGAGCCATGCTGCGCCGCCGACCGCCGCAGCCACGCCCGCCGAACGCAGCAACCGCCGCCGGTCGAGCGCACCGCCCGGCGCAATCGATCGTTCATGTGGTCTCATGGCACCTCGGCCAGCGAGCCCCCGGACCCGCCGGCACTGTTGATTTCCGGCATGGGCTAAGCACGGAATTCTGGCAGATTTCGGGCAATCTCCAAGCGCCACGGGCTGGCAACCCGTTGGTCCAGCCGCCGGCTGATGGCAGCCCCTTCGGTCACCGACACGGTGAGGCCGGGTCGCCGCGCTTGCCGTACAACATGGTGATGTTGATTCGCCGGTTCTCGTAGCCGTCGCGGAAGGTGAGGGGTGCCGTCTCGTGGATCAGGTCGGAATTGAAGATCACCACCCGGTTCTGCCGGTGGGGGATGGTGACGGGGCGCGCCCGTGTCTCTTCCAGGAATTGGCGCAACGCCGCCTGGTCGTTGTTGTACTTCGCGAAGTCCCATTCGAGCGGCGCCTCCTTGTCCCAGACAGTCATGCCGCCGCCCTCGGGATCGAGATTGGCCGCGTCCGGCGTTACCCAGAAGTTCACGTTGATGGCGGCGAAATCGGCGTGCATGGGGATTCCGCTCAGGCGGCTGTCGTATTTGAAACCCCACAGCTTGCGCAGCGTGTGGTTGCCGAAGATGCCCGGCAGGCCGCGCCGGAGCTCTTCCGCGATCTGCAGCAGCAAAGGGCAGCAGAATCCGTCGTCGAGAAAGGCGCCGAGATAACCGTTGGCATAGCGGCTCTCGAACCACACCGTCGCCTCGAGGCAGAAGCGCCGCAGCGACACCAGCGCCTCGGACGTCAGGAAGCCGTCGATGTAGGTGATGCCGGGAGCATTGCAGTGATAGTCGGCCTCGACGGCAACCCGATCCAGTCGTCGGTCGACGGCGCCGGCGGCTTCGAACCCTGCCGGCGGGCGGAACAGCAGCCGGTTGTAGAACGGCGCCAGGCGGCTACGCAGTTCGGCCGGAAACAGGCTCGCTTCCGGCTCCCTCATGTTGGCCGGCAGCGCCGCCAGGGCCGCCTCGTAGTCGCCCGCGACCCGCGCATACTCCAGGGCAATGCGGCGGTTCTCGATCAGATACCGCAGCTGCTCGATATCGTGGCGCAGCTTGCCGGGATTGATCTTCGCGAAGGCATCGACGGCGCCGGCCGGGGGCGCGCCGGGCCGGCGCCGGATCCGCGTCGCGGTCTCGTAGGCGTCGGCGGCGTCCGATACGCGGCCGAGATCGAGCAGCGCATTGCCGAGATTGTGCCAGGCATCGACATAATCGGGCTTGAGCGCGGTCGCGGTGCGGTATTCGGCGGTCGCCTCCTCGAGGGTCCCCGCCGCCTTCAGCGCCAAGCCGAGATTGTAGTGGGCCGGCGCCGATGTCGGCGAAGCTGCGACCGCGCGGCGCAGGAAGTCGATCGCTTCCGGGGCACTGCCATGGGCAGCCAGGAGTCCGCCGAGATTGCCCAGCACCGCCGGATGCTGCGGTGCCGTCCGGTGCGCCTGACGCAGGACGCGTTCGGCCGCCGGCACGTCCCGACAGCGCAGATGCACGCCGCCGAGATCGAGATAGGCATCGATGTTGCGGGGCTGCAGCGCGATCGCCTTCTTGAGCTGCTCGATGGCTTCGCCGGTGCGGCCGAGGCGGGCGAGGGCCTTGCCGAGCGCGTGGCGCGCGCGCGCATTGCCGGGCGCCGATGCGACGATCAACTCCAGCAGCGAAAGTCCGCGCGCCGCGTCGCCGTCTTCGATGAGAAGGATGGCCAGCAGCAGCCGGGCGTCATTGTCCTGGCTGCCGCTCGCCAGGATCTGTTCGCAGGCCACCCTCGCGGCCGCGCGGTCGCCTTGGTTGTAGTGGCGGACGGCGTCCGCGGTCGTCGGCATGCTGGTCAATCCGCGAGCTCTCATCGGCGCTGTGGAGAAATCGACTATGCCGAGTGACCACCGGCCCCGCAATGCGAACGAATACCTGTGCGGAGGGCGGCCGCCCGTCGCTGGATTTGCCATTTGATCGCGATCGGGCTTTCCCGCAGGAACTCTCTGACGTACATCTTCGGACGGTCGGGAGGGCGATCATGTCGCAGAACGATGGGCCGCCGGAGGACGTCAGGGAGTGACGGCCCGCCGAATCATCATCGATACGGATCCGGGGCTGGATGACGCCGTCGCCATCCTGCTTGCCTTCGCATCGCCGGAGCTGGAGGTGCTCGGCCTCACCGCCGTCGCGGGCAATGTCGGGCTGGAGTTGACTGCGGCGAACGCCCGCCGGCTCTGCGAGTTGGCCCGGCGCGCCGACGCCAAGGTGTTCGCGGGCTGCGGCCGGCCGCTGCTGCGGCCGCAGATCACGGCGGTCGTGCATGGCGAGACCGGCCTCGGCGGCGCGAATCTGCCGCCGCCGGCCATGCCGCAACAGCAGCAGCACGCGGTCGACTGGATCATCGAGACGGTGATGGGCAGTCCGGAGCGCAGCATCACCATCTGCGCGCTCGGCCCGCTCACCAACCTGGCGCTGGCCATGATCCGCGAGCCGCGCCTGCCGGCGCGTCTGCGCGAGATCGTCATCATGGGCGGCGCCGGGCCGAGCGGCGGCAACAGCACGCCTGCGGCCGAGTTCAACATCTATTTCGACCCGCATGCCGCTCAAGTGGTGTTCGATCGCTGCGATCGGATCGTGTTGGTGCCGCTCGACCTGACTCGGCAGGTGCTGGCGACGCGCGACCGCGTCGCGCGACTCCGCCGCATCGAGTCGCCGGTCGGCCGCGCGGTCGTCGGCATGCTCGACTACTACAACCGTGGCGAGGGATTCCATGAGGGGCTGGAGGCCGGCCCGCTGCACGATCCCTGCGTCATCGCCTACCTGCTGCGTCCCGACCTGTTTCGGGGCAAGCCCGCGCGCGTGGACATCGAAACGCAGTCGCCGCGCACGCTCGGCATGACCATCATCGACACGCGGCTGCGGGATGGCGTCGCGGCCAACTGCCGGGTCCTGCTCCAGGCCGATGCCGGTGGCTTCTACGACCTTCTGATCGACCGCCTGGCCAGGCTGTGACCGTGAAGCACTCATCATGCCGAGACATCGGCCCGGGGTCACGATGACCAAGCGCCCCAACATCCTCTTCGTCATGTTCGACCAGCTGGCGCCGCAGTCCTTGCCCTGCTACGGACATCCGCTGGTGCATGCGCCCAACCTGCAGGCACTGGCCGAGCGCGGCGTGGTGTTCGACAGCGCCTACTGCAATTCGCCGCTCTGCGCGCCCGCGCGCTTCGCGATGATGGCCGGGCAGCTGCCGAGCCGCATCGGTGCCTGGGATAACGCCGCCGAGTTCCCCGCGTCGGTGCCGACCTATGCCCACTATCTGCGCCGGCTCGGCTACCGCACCTGCCTCGCGGGCAAGATGCATTTCGTCGGCCCCGACCAGTTGCACGGCTTCGAGGAGCGCGTCACCACCGACATCTATCCCGCCGATTTCGGCTGGACGCCGACCTGGGACGAGCCGGAGAGGATCCACTGGTGGTTCCACAACATGCTGAGCGTGGTCGAGGCCAGGCCCTACGACCGCTCGCTCGAATGGGATTATGACGAGGAGGTCGGCCATCACGCCGTGCGCTGGCTCTATGACCATGCGCGCGGCACGGACGAGCGGCCGTTCATGCTGACCGTCTCGTTCATTCAGCCGCACGACCCCTATCTCGGGCCGCGCGCGGACTGGGCCCGCTACGATCCGGCGGCGATCGACATGCCGGCCGTGCCCTATATCCCGCCGGCGGCGCGCGATCCGCTGAGCCGCCGCATGCACGAGCTCTACGACCGCGACGAGTACCGTGTGACCGACGCGCATGTGCGCAACGCGCGGCACGGCTACTACGCCATGATCTCCTATGTCGACCGCAAGTTCGGCGAGCTGCTGGCTGCGTTGCAGACGACCGGCCTCGCCGACGACACCGTCGTCGTCGTCACCGCCGACCATGGCGACATGCTCGGCGAGCGCGGCCTCTGGTACAAGATGACCTTCTTCGAGCGTGCCGCCCGGGTGCCGCTCATCCTCCACGCGCCGCGTCTGTTCGCCGCCCGGCGGGTGCCGCAGAGCGTCTCGCTGGTCGACCTGCTGCCGACATTCGCCGATCTGGCGGGCGAGAGCGCGCCGTTCGCGCC
Organism: Dongiaceae bacterium; assembly: GCA_050180895.1. Classification (GTDB taxonomy): domain Bacteria; phylum Pseudomonadota; class Alphaproteobacteria; order Dongiales; family Dongiaceae; genus JBGPEQ01. Next base: position 644,967 of record JBFXDS010000002.1, on the reverse strand, counting down.
GGCGACGCCGATCGATGGCCGCAGTCTCGTCGGACTCGCCGCGGGCGGCGAAGGGTCGGACGAGGTCTATGGCGAATACATGGCGGAGGGCACCGTCCAGCCGATCTTCATGATCCGCCGCGGCCGCTACAAGTACGTCTGCTGCGACGGCGATCCGCCGCAGCTGTTCGACCTCTCCGCCGATCCGCACGAGCTGGTAAACCTCGCCGACGATCCCCGCCACGCCCGGCTGGCTGCCGACTTCGCCGGCAACGCGGCGGCGAAATGGGACAGCGCCGGCATCCGCGAGCAGGTCGTGCGCAGCCAGCGCCAGCGCCTGCTCGTGCAGGAGGCGCTGCTCGCCGGCCGCATCCACGCCTGGGACTACGAACCGCGCACCGATGCCGCGCGCCAATACAACCGCAACTACGGCGGCGAGCTCTACGACACCGACCGCCGCGCCCGGCTTCCGAACCGGGCGGAGCCGCCGAAGGACGGAAAAGGGAGAGGCAGGGGCTGAAGCCGGTCGCCCCCGCCCTCGCTCGGTCGCCGTCGGCCGGGTGGCCCCATCCGTCGATGGATGGCCCGCAAGATTCCGGTTTGCGCAATTCGTCGCGATGGGCCAGACTATGGCCGACAGGGATGGCTTAGAGACCCGGATAAGCGGGTCCGCGCCACACAACAGTGCGGGATATGGAACGCGGCTGATGACGCTGCCGACGGCGTTGTCCCCAACTCGAGACCGTCTATCCATCGCAGCGGGCGTCGCAGGCGGGCGCGTCGGTATGACGCTGCGCCATGTCGTTTCCAATCGCGAATCGGATGGCGCGGCAGTGTCAACAATGACGGCGTATCCGGGAGGCACATCCGTGAGAGGCGCGTGGAGACACCGTCGACCGGGCTAGAAAACCTGCAGATCAGGGAGACGCAGATGACCGAACTCGAGTTCTGGACGCAGCAGATCAAGAAAGGCCGCATATCGCGGCGCGAATTCTTCGGCCGCGCGGCGGCGCTGGGCGTCACCACGGCGCTGGCGACGACCATGCTGGCGAAGGCCGGCGTCGCCCAGGAGCCCAAGAAGGGGGGCAGCGCCCGCTTCGGGCTCGCGCACGGCGCGACGACGGATTCGCTCGATCCCGGCACCTATCCGGACACCGGCACGCAGGTGCCGCTGTGGGGCGCGATGTCGAACAGCCTCACCGAGGTGGACGCCAAGGGCGGGATCGTGTTCGACCTCGCCGAGAGCGCCGAGCCGAGCGACGACGCCGCGCAATGGGCGTTCAAGCTGCGCAAGGGGCTGACCTTCCACGACGGCAGGGACGTGACGGCGACCGACGTCGTCGCCTCCTTCCGCCATCACATGGGGGCCGACTCCAAGTCGGCGGCCAAGTCGCTGCTGGAGGCGGTGTCCGACATCAAGGCCGACGGCAAGGAGACCGTCATCTTCACCTTGAGCGGCGGCAACGCCGACTTCCCCTACGTCGCCAGCGACTACCACATCCCCATCATGCGGGCGAAGGACGACGGCACCGCCGACTGGCAGTCGACCGCGCGGACCGGCCCGTTCATCTTCGACTCGTGGGAGCCGGGCGTCCGCGCCAAGCTGAAGCGCAACCCGAACTACCATAAGGAGGGCAAGCCCTACTTCGACGAGGTCGAGTTCCTGACCATCGCCGACATCACCGCCCGCACCAACGCGCTGACCACCGGCGAGGTTCACTGGATCGGCCGCGCCGATCTGAAGACGCTCGGCCTGCTGCAGCGCAATCCGGAGGTCGCCATCACCGAGGTCACCGGCTACGGCCACTACGTGCTGCCGATGAACGTGACCATGCCGCCGTTCGACAATGTCGACGTGCGCCTGGCGCTCAAATGGGCGCTGAACCGCGACGACATCGCGCAGAAGGTGTTCCTCGGCCACGCCACGCCCGGCAACGACAATCCCATCGCGCCGAGCGTCAAATACGCCATCGATCCGCAGCCGAAGTACAGCTACGACCCCGAGAAGGCGAAGTTCCATCTCAAGAAGGCGGGGCTGGAGACGCTCAAAGTCGACCTCTCGGTCGCCGACGCCGCCTTCACCGGCGCCGTCGACGCCGGCGTGCTCTTCCAGGAGCATGCCAAGGCCGCCGGCATCGAGATCAATGTCGTGCGCGAGCCCAACGACGGCTACTGGGACAACGTCTGGCTGAAGAAGGGCTGGTGCGCCTCCTACTGGAGCGGCCGTCCGACCCAGGACTGGATGTTCTCGACCGCCTATTCCAACGATGCCGCGTGGAACGAGACCTACTGGAAGAACCCGCGCTTCAACGAGCTGCTGGTGGTGGCGCGAGCCGAGACCGACGACAAGAAGCGGGGCGATATGTATGCCGAGATGCAGCAGCTCGTGCATGACGATGGCGGCGTCATCGTCCTGGTCTTCAACAATTTCGTCGACGCCCATTCCAAGCAGCTGGCGCATGGCGAGATCGCTCCCAACTGGGAGGCCGACGGCCTGAAGATCGGCGAACGCTGGTGGTTTGCGTGAGCCGCATCCGCGGGGACGGGATCGCCTCCCGTCCCCGCGGCGGTCCCTCCGGGCGCAAGGCCTGAGTCGATGGGCGCCATCCTCCGCACGGTGCTGAAGCGGCTGGGCCTCGGCGTCGTCACCCTGTTCGTCGTCTCCATCATCATCTCGCTGTCGATCAGCGCGCTGCCCGGCGACTTCGCGACGGAGATACTCGGGCAGTCCGCCACGCCGGAGACCGTGGCCGCCTTCCGCAAGGAGATCGGTCTCGACCGCTCGCCGGTCGTGCGCTATTTCGAATGGGTGGGCGGCGTGCTGACCGGCGACTTCGGCGAATCCTTCGCCAGCGCCGGCAGCCTCGGCGGCCACCGCCGGCTGGTCTCGGAGCTGATCGCGCCGCGCCTCGTCAACACGCTGTACCTGGCGGCCGTCGCCGCGGTGATCGCGGTGCCGCTGGCGTTGGCCCTCGGCATGCTGGCGGCGCTCTACCGCAACGGCGTGTTCGACCGCACCGTCAACATCGTGACGCTGACCTCGATCTCGTCCCCCGAGTTCTTCGTCGCCTACATCCTCATGCTGTTCCTCGCGGTGAGGATGCCGCTGTTTCCCAGCCTCGCCAACGTCTCGGTGGATACGCCGTTCGACGAGCGGCTGATGCGCATGGCCCTGCCGGCGCTCACGCTGGTGCTGGTCATCGTCGCGCATATGATGCGGATGACGCGCGCGGCGATCATCAATCTGCTGGCCAGCCCCTATATCGAGATGGCCCGCCTCAAGGGCATCTCGCCGCGCCGCATCATCATCCGCCACGCCCTGCCCAACGCCTGGGCGCCGATCGCCAACGTGATCGCGCTGAATCTGGCCTATCTCGTCGTCGGGGTCGTCGTCGTCGAGGTCGTGTTCGTCTATCCCGGCATCGGCCAGCTGATGGTCGATTCGGTCATCAAGCGCGACATGCCGGTGGTGCAGGGCTGCGCGCTGATCTTCGCCGGCACCTACATCCTGCTGAACCTGGCGGCCGACATCGTCGCCATCATCACCAACCCCCGGCTGCTGCACCCGCGATGACCGTCGGCACCCACGATCCGGCGGGCTCGCCCGCCCTCGCCGAACAAGCGCCGATCGCGACGCGCCGCAGCTGGCACGTGCGGGCGTGGCGGGAGCTGCGGCGGGCGCCGCTGTCGGCCTGGTTCGGCCTCGTCGTCCTCGCGCTCTACCTCATCGCCGCGCTGTTCGCGCCGGTCATCGCGCCCTATTCCGAGACCGAGCTTGTCGGCCCCGGCTACGCGCCGTGGAGCGACCAGTTCGTCCTCGGCACCGATCAGCTTGGCCGCGATTTCCTGTCGCGCCTCATCTACGGCGCCCGCAACACCATCGGCATCGCCGTCCTCACCACCATGCTCGCGTTCGTGATCGGCGGCTTGCTCGGGCTCCTGGCGGCGGTCATCGGCGGCTGGACGGATCAGCTCCTGGGCCGCGCCGTCGACGTGCTGATGGCGATCCCGGTCCTGATCTTCGCCCTGGTCCTGCTGTCGATCTTCGGCCCCGGCCTGGTCAATCTGATCCTCATCCTCGCCATCCTCGACTCGACCCGGGTGTTCCGCCTCACCCGCGCCGTCGCCATGAACGTCGTGGTGCTCGATTTCGTCGAGGCGGCGAAGCTGCAGGGCGAGCGGCTGTCCTGGATCATGACCCGCGAGGTCCTGCCCAACATTCTGCCGCCGCTGGTCGCCGAGTTCGGCCTGCGCTTCTGCTTCGTCTTCCTCACCATCAGCGCGCTGTCCTTCCTCGGGCTCGGCATTCAGCCGCCCACCGCGGACTGGGGCTCGATGGTCAAGGAGAACGCCCAGCTCATCACCTTCGGCGACATCACGCCGCTGCTGCCGGCCGCCGCCATCGCGCTGCTGACCGTGGCGGTGAACTTCATCGTCGACTGGTTCCTCCACAAGACCAGCGGGCTGCGCGAATGACCGCCGCCGACACGACCGCGCCCGCCGCCCGCGCCGGCGATGTCCTGCTGGAGATCCGCGGCCTGCGCATCGAGGGCGAGAGCGACGAGGTCTGGCACGAGATCGTCAAGGGCATCGACCTCACGCTCCGGCGCGGCGAGGTGCTCGGCCTGATCGGCGAGTCCGGTGCCGGCAAGTCCACCATCGGCCTCGCCGCCATGGGCTACGCCCGGCCGGGCTGCCGCATCACGGTCGGCAGCATCATGTTCGACGGCATGGACCTGGCGCAGCTCGGCGAGCCGGAGAAGCGCAAGCTCTGGGGCAAGCGCGTCGCCTACGTCGCCCAGTCCGCCGCCGCCTCGTTCAACCCGGCCCATACCCTGATCGATCAGTATTCGGAAACGCCGACCTGGCACCATGTCATGAGCGGCGACGCGGCCCGGCGGAACGCCATCGATCTCTATCGCCGCCTGCGGCTGCCCGACCCCGAGCACATCGGCGAGCGTTATCCGCACCAGGTTTCCGGCGGCCAGCTGCAGCGGGCGATGACGGCGATGGCCATGTCCTGCCGGCCCGATCTCATCGTCTTCGACGAGCCGACGACGGCGCTCGACGTCACCACCCAGATCGAGGTGCTGGCCGCCATCAAGGACGTCGTCCGCCAGTTCCACACCGCGGCGATCTACATCACCCACGATCTCGCGGTGGTGGCGCAGATGGCCGACCGCATCATGGTGCTGCGCTACGGCGAGCTGGTGGAGGAGGCGCCGACGCGCCGCATGCTCGCCGATCCGCAGCAGCCCTACACCAAGTCGCTCTGGGCCGTGCGCTCGCTGCAGAAGGAGGAGGAGCCGGGGCCCGACCTGCTGCTGCGGGTCAACGCCGTCGACGCGTCCTACGGCGGCGCGGTGAAGGTGCTGGAGAACGTCACGGTGTTCGTTCCGCGCGGCCGCACCGTCGCCGTGGTCGGCGAGTCCGGCTCGGGGAAGTCGACGCTCGCGCGCGTGATCACCGGCCTGCTGCCGCCGCAGACCGGCGAGATCGTGTTCGACGGCCAGACCTTGCCGCCGGCGCTGAAGCATCGGCCGAAGGAGCTGCTGCGGCGCATGCAGATGATCTACCAGATGCCGGACACGGCGCTCAATCCGCGCCGCCGCGTGCGCGACATCATCGGTCGCGCGCTCGAGCATCATCTCGGCCTCAAGGGCGCCGCGCGCGACCGCCGCACGGTCGAGCTGCTGGAGATGGTCGAGCTCGACCGGCGTTTTCTCGACCGGCTGCCGGCCGAGGTGTCCGGCGGCCAGAAGCAGCGCATCTGCATCGCCCGCGCGCTCGCGGTGAACCCCGAGCTCATCATCTGCGACGAGGTCACCTCGGCGCTCGACCAGATCGTCGCCGAGGGCATCCTGAAGCTGCTGCTGCGCCTGCAGAAGGAGCTGCGCGTCTCCTACCTCTACATCACCCACGATCTCGCCACCGTGAGGGCGATCGCCGACGAGATCGTCGTCATGTACCAGGGCCGCGTCGTCGAGAGCGGGTCCAAGACCAAGGTGCTGACCCCGCCCCACCACGACTACACCGACAAGCTGCTGTCCTCGGTCCCCGAAATGGACCCCGACTGGCTCGACACCGTCCTCGCCAAGCGCGCACGACCCGCAGCCTGACGCGGGAGGAGATGTGGCGGAGGGGGCGGGTGGCGCTCGCCTTGCAACGGATTGGTCGAGATCGCATTGGGGGAAGCCGGCATGCTCTTCATGGTCATCGAAAACTTCCGCAAGTCGGACGCGAAATCGATCTACCGGCGCTTCCGCGATCGCGGCCGCTTGATGCCGGAAGGCATCGCCTACGTGAACAGCTGGGTGGCTGCCGATCTCGGCCGCTGCTTCCAGCTCATGGAGGGCGACGACGTGACGCTGCTGCAGCGCTGGGTCGCCGAATGGTCAGATCTCGCCGATTTCGAGATCGTCCCGGTCACCCCCGGCAAATCCACGGCGGAGGCGCTCGCTGGCCAGCTCTGAGACCCTGATCCGTCCCGCCTGCCGCGCGCGGCCCTGTCGGCCTGTGATGCCGGTCACGAAACGCCCACTTCATGGGCTGTTCCGGCCGCCGCGCCGGAATAGCAGCCCGGTCACCGCTGTATTTCCGGCAAGAGATGCACCGCCGGCACGCCGCCCGGTGCATGGAGAGAAGGGGGAAGGATCACATGTCTATCGATCAAGAGGAAAGCTGGATGAATCTCTCCGGCAGGGAGAAGGAGCTGTCGGCCATCGGTGAGCCGATCATCGGTCAGATTTTCTTTGCCACCGACGAACGGACTCTGGATCAGAACGACGTCGATGTGCTGCATGGGCTTGCTTACTACATGAAAGCCTACCTGGCGCAGACCGAAGGTCCGAGGCTGCGCTCCTTCACGATAGGTTTCATCGGTTGGGCCGACTACCGGGGCGCCGCCGCCTACAACATGCGCCTCTCGCAGGAGCGAGCCGATATGGTTCGCGCGTACTTCGACGAAGAGTTCAAGGGGCGCGGCAGCACGCCGCATTGGCGCCATCGCTACAACTCGATCTCGCACGGGGCCGGCGAGGGAAAGGCGCGCGGCTTACAGATTGCGCATGACCGCCGCGTCGACATCACGTCGAACCGCAAGTTCAAGCAGATCGTCGAGTTCGAGGACAGGCAGATCCAGGGCCGCGTCAAAGACAAGACGTTGTCCCGCGTCTTCCAGTTTCGCGTTCGACTCGGGTATCAGGTCGGCATCCCGATCGTCGAGGTCGGAGTCCAGGTGTTCTTCGTCGAGATTCGAAATCCGCGCAACGGACGGACGATCCAGCTGAAGTTCATGGGCCAGGGCGGCGGGATCGGACTGCCGGTGGGCGCCTCGCTGCCGAGCGACTGGCAGCAGGTCGACGTCGGCTCGTTCATGGAAGTGGACGACTTCGAGGGCCGGGGCGAGATCACGAACGCGTCGGGCGGCTTCGACTCCTCGACGATCTTCGGTTTCTATGGACCCAACGACTACGGCCGGACCCCGGAGCATCAACGCCTGCGGGACGAACCGGTGAAGATCAAGACCGGCGGCGTCGACCTGAGTCTCGGGGTCGGAGGCGCCACGGGCTATTGGGAGCGCTTCCACGGCTGAACGGGCCGCGGCGGGACGCCGCGGCGCAGACTACTCCGCGGCTTGCGGCCGCCGCTGCGCCCATGACGCCGGCGGCGGCTTGTGGAAGCGGCCGCCCTTCATGATCGCGGCGAGCTTGCCGGCGTCCTGCAGGATGCGGATGTCCGCCAGCGGATCGCCGTCGACCAGCAGCAGGTCGGCGAGATGGCCGGCCGCGACGCAGCCGAGATCCTCCGGCCGCCCCATGAGCTGCCCGCCGAGCCGCGTCGCCGCCTGGATCGCCTGCATCGGCGTGAAGCCCAGGAGATCGACGAAATGCGCGAGGTCGCGCGCATTGGTGCCCTGCGGGTTGCAGAACAGCCCGTAGTCGCCGCCGGGCAGCACGCGGATGCCGCGCCGGCGCATCTCCGACGCCCCGGCGATGATCGCGGCCAGCTCGCGCTCGTTGCGCGCCTGCGTCGCCGCGTCGAAGGTCACGCCGTAGCGTCCGGCCTCATGCACCAGCGTGTAGGGAAACCCCACGGTCGGCGCGACGAACACGCGCGCCTTCGCCGCCTCCAGCAGGTCCATCGCCTCGCCGTCGCAGAACGCCGCGTGGTAGATCACGTCGACTCCCTGGCGCAGGCACATCTTCACCGAGCCTGCGCTCACCGCATGCGCCGCCACCGCCTTGCCGCGGGCGCGCGCGACCTGAACCACCGCCGCCAGCTCCTCGTCGGTGATGACCGTCGATTCCGATCCCGCGCCCCATTCCTCGAATCCGCGGTCGCCGGAGACGTTGACCTTGAACACGTCGACGCCCTCGCGCGCCGCCACCCGGCAGGCGCGGCGGAACGCATCCGGCGAGTCGCAGGTCACCGTGAAGCGTACGTTCGGCGGCAGCGCCACCTCCATCGTGTCGAGGTCGCCGAGATTGCCCGACGGCGTCATCTCCTGCGTCGCCGCCTTCAGACGCGGCCCCGGCACCCGCCCCGCCTCGATCGCCCGCTTCAGCACCACGTCGAGCCGCGGCTTGGCCGCGGCGGCGCTGAAGCAGCTCGTGAACCCCTGGTCGAGCAGCAGCTTGGCGTTCTCGATGCAGGCGATGACATGTTCCTCGACCGGGATCTGGGCGAACTCCTGCAGCTCCTTGTTGTTGCAGAAGCTCAGATGCGCGTGCGCCTCGACCAGCCCCGGCATCAGCGTGGCGCCGCCGCCGTCGATCACCTGCGCGCCCGCGGCCGAAAGCCGCTTGGGCGCGACCGCCACCGCCGCGATCCGCTCCCCCTCGACCAGCACGTCGGCGGGGTAGGGCGCCGCCGCCACGCCGTCGATGACGCTGACGTTGGTGAAGAGGATCCGTTCCATCGCCGCCTCCCGTCCGGGTCGGACTTGCGGGACCAGCCTAACCCTCTCCGCCGCGCCCGGCAATCGGACGCCGGGATCTCGGGTGTATCGCTTGCATCACCAGGGTGCATCCTTCGACAGGTTCAGGATGAGGGAATCCTGGTGGCACGAAGAACACGCCTCATCCTGAGCCTGTCGAAGGACGCACGGCGCCGATCCAATGCACCCGCAGCAAGCACCAGGCTTCACGGAATCGCTGCACCAGACTAGCCATCGGCGTCCGCTATTCTTTATAACATTGGCGTCACGTAAGCGGCGAGCGAACGGATGATCGGATCGAAGCTGGGATACCAGGCCAACTGCTGGGGCGCGCTCGGCGGCGATGCGGTCGGCGTCACCTCGATCAAGGACCTGTTCTACCGCACCTTCGGCGACATGGAGCGGGCGGTGGCGGAGATCGCCGCCGCCGGCTACGAGGGCGTCGAGCTGTTCGACGGCAATCTCATCGACTATGCGGAGAATCCCGGCCGCCTCAGGGCGGCGCTCGATGCGGCCGGCGTGAAGCTGCTCGCCGTCTACAGCGGCGGCAACTTCATCTTCCCGGAAATTTTGCCCGAGGAGCTGTGGCGGGTCGAGCGTGCGGCCCGATTGGCGGCCGAGCTCGGCGCCGAGCATCTGGTCGTCGGCGGCGGCGCGAAGCGCGCCGGTGCCGTCCGCGACGACGACTACAAGCGGCTCGCCGGCGCCTTGGACGATGTCGCGGCGATCGCCGAGCGCAACGGTCTCGCCGCCCATTTCCATCCCCACCTCACCACGATCGTCGAGGGTCCCGAGCAGGTCGACCGCATCTTCGCCATGACGCGCATCCATTTCTGTCCGGACACCGCGCATCTTGCCGCCGCCGGCGGCGATCCAGCAAGACTGATCCGCGCCCATGCCGCGCGCATCCACTACGTCCATCTCAAGGATCTCCGGCGCAAGCCCTTCGCCTTCACGCCGCTCGGCGAGGGCGAGCTCGACATGGACGGCGTCGTGCGCGCCCTGATCGAGATCGGCTACAAAGGCTGGGTGACGGTGGAGCTCGATTCCCACCCCGACCCGAAGCGCGCCGCCGAGATCAGCCGCCGCTACCTGGACGACGCCGTCAAGCGCTGCGCGCGACCCGGCTGATACCCGCACGTTCGGCCCCACCTGTGTGGGTGTGCGTGCGTGTCCCCGGTGGATTGGATCAACACCGTGCGTCCTTCGACAGGCTCAGGATGAGGATCTTTCTTTGTGCCACGAAGGCTTTCCCTCATCCTGAGCCTGTCGAAGGACGCACGCTGGCCATGCCTGACGACATGATGCGTTGTATACTATCTTAGGGACTCGAGATGACGCCATCCTCGCTCCTCCTCAGCCCGTTCCGCATCCGCGATGTCGAGCTGCGCAACCGCTTCGTCATGCTGCCGCACTTCACCGCCCTCGAACGCTGGGGCGGGATGCCGACCGACGAGCAGGTCGCCTACTACGGCGCCCGCGCCGAAGGCGGCGCCGGCCTCATCATCACCGGCAGCCAAGCCATCCATCCCACCGGGCAGATGTCGCCGCGCTTCGGGCGCGCCTGGGATCCCGAAGCGATCCCCGCCTACCGGCGCATCGTCGAGGAGGTACATCGCCACGGCGCCCGGATGTTCGCGCAGCTCACCCATGGCGGCCACACGACCCTGTTCCGGCATCCGATGGTGCTGTGGGCGCCCTCGCAGATGCCGGAGCCCTATTCGCGCTACAACACGCTGGAGATGGGGCCGGACGAGATCGCGACCGTGATCGAGGGCTTCGCCCTGTCCGCGCGCAACCTCCGCGCCGCCGGGTTCGATGGCATCGAGATCAAGGTCGCCCATGACGGGTTGCTGCGCAGCTTCGTCTCGCCGTTCTTCAACCGCCGCGAGGACGCATACGGCGGATCGTTCGAGAACCGCATGCGGCTGCCGCTCGAGGTGCTGCGCGCCATCAAGGACGCGGTCGGCCGCGACACGCCGCTCGGCGTGCGCATCTGCCTGCATGAGTACACGCCCTTCGGCTACGATCTCGACTACGGGCTCGAGGTGGCGAAGGCGCTCGCCGCCGGCGGCGATGTCGATTTCTTCGACTGCGACGCCGGCTCCTTCAGCAGCTTCTGGATGGAGATTCCGCCGGCCGCCGTGCCGCAGCTCGCCTTCAATGAGCTCAACGCCCGGCTCAAGCAGGCCGTGCCGCAGCCGGTGATCGCCTTCGGGCGGATCAAGAATCCGGCGGCGGCCGAGCGGATCCTGCGCGATCGTGAGGCCGATCTGATCGGCATGGCCCGCCAGCTCATCGCCGATCCGGACACGCCCAACAAGGTGGCGCAGGGCCGGCTCGACGACATCCGCCCCTGCATCGCCTGTAACGACGCCTGCATCTACCAGGTGATGCAGGAGAACCCGGTGCGCTGCGTGCACAATCCCGTGGCCGGACGCGAGCGCGAGGTCGGGCCGCTGGTGCCCGCGGTGCGCCCGCTCAAGGTCGTGGTTGCCGGCGGCGGCCCGGCCGGCCTGGCGGCGGCGGAGACCCTGGCCCGGCGCGGCCATCGGGTGACTCTGTTCGAGCGCGCGGCCGAGTTGGGCGGCCTCATCAATCTCGCCGCGCGCCAGCCTCACCACGCGGAGATCGGTGACGCCACCCGCTATCTGATTACCCAAATCGGCAAGATCGGCGTGGAGGTCCGCCTGGACGTCGCCGCCGATCCGGAAGGGGTCGCCGCGCTGCGGCCGGATGCGGTGGTCACCGCGACCGGCTCGCGGCCCTATCTGCCCGGTCGCGCCGTGCCCGACGGCGCCAATGCGCCCATCGCCACGGCCGGAATGTATGCCTCCATGGGCGGTCTCGTTCCCGGCCTCGACCAGGACAATCTGCTCTCCGTCGATGACGTGTTCGGCGGACAAATGGCGGTCGGACGTCGTGTCCTTCTGCTCGATCGCAATGGCCACTGGGAATCCTGCGGCACGGCCGAGTATCTGCTCGGCCGCGGCCACGAGGTGATCTTCGTGACGCCGATGCCGCTCGCCGGCGTCGATCTCGAGCCCAGCAACGCGGCGCTGTTCTATCAGCGCGTGCGCCGCAACGGGGCGATGCGCATCCTCGCCAACACCGACATCAAGGCGATCGCCGACCACGCCGTGACGCTGGTGGATGTGCACAGCGGGGACGAGCAGGCGATGAACGATGTCGACACCGTCGTCCTGGCCATCGGCCGCCGATCCAACGACGGCCTCTATCGCGCGCTGCGGGGACGCCTGCCGGTGGTCCGCATCGGCGACTGCGCGGCGCCGCGCTTCCTGCAGCAGGCGATCGTCGAAGGCGATCGCATCGGCCGCGAGATCGAGGCGCGCCTGCGCCCGGCCGGGAACAAGGCGCTGCGCGTCTGATCGCGGCCGCTCTCGTGCCACGCCGCCGCGGTCATGCCTGCTGGCATGTGCCAGCTTGTTGCCACAATTGATCAGTATGTTGTCACACCCGCTCAATTGAACTCGATCCGCGCCGTGCGTACCCTTCCACGAGGGGACGCACGAAAAGAATTCAGTCGGACAGGCGGCGACCGGGAGGATCGTCGTACCGCAAGGAGCGCAGCCATGGCATGGAGAACGAGGTCCGCCGGCCGTCGAACCCTGATGTCGCTCGGCATCGGCGCCGCGGCGCTGCTTTCGCTCGGGGCGCGCGCCGCCGCCCAGGAGTCGGAGATCGATGCCTTTCAACGCGCGGTCAGCTCGCAGAATCCGGCGGACGCGCTGGCATTCTTCGACGCGTTCGGCTCCAGCCATCTGGCAGGCGATCTGGTCGAGTTGCTGGAGCCGGCGGTGGCGCGCAAGGTCTGCGATGACCTGCCCGATGGCCCGGCGGCGGCTCGTGCCGATTGCGGCAAACTGAAAAGGGCTGTCGCTGCGGCGCCGGCCGCAACGTCGCCGCAAGCGTCGTCGGCGACGAAGGCGTCTCCGCCGAAGGTCGCGACAGCGCCGAATTCCGCGACGCCGGCGCCCACCGCGCCGATTGCCACTCAGCCGCTTGCATCTTCCACGGCCAAGGCACCGGCGACGACAACTTCGTCGACATCGCGAACGCAGACGGCGACGAAGCCGGCGGGTCCCACGACGTCGCCTCCACCGCCTGCAGCCAAGGTGACGACGACCTCGCCGACGTCACGAACATCGACTGCGACAACGCCACAAGCGGGCGCGACATCGGCGGCGTTGCCCCCGCCGTCTGCGGCCAAGGTCGCGACGACCTCGCCGACGTCCCGGACATCGACTGCGACCAAGGCGCCGATGGTCACCACATCGCCGACGCCACCCGTGCGGACCGCTCCTCCGGTCGTTGCTGCAGCACCGGCGCCAGCCCGTACGTCTGTCGCCGTTGTTCCACGGCCCGTCGACATACCCGCGCCTCCCGCCACCGGGACGGGTGTCGCACCGGCTCCGACATCGCGGCAGGCACCAGGCACCGTGACGGTCCCCGTCGAGTCCGCGGTCGCCAGGGACAATGCAGCGTCCTTGCGCTACTTGGCGACGCGGTTCGAGCGGCGGCGCTTCGCCGTGACCTACCTCAATCGCGAACGGGGAGAGCTAGTCGTCACCTACGTCGGCGGCTTGGGCCGCTATGTCGTGTGCGGCGATTGGGCCGGCGTCAACAACCCGTCGTCGGCCGCGGCGGCGGGCAACGGCCCCGACCGGGTAAGCAGCCGGATGGTCGTGCGCCTGGGCGACGGGACGGGCGGTCCGACGTCGCCGTCCGTCGACGCCGTTCACGTCGTCTCGCTGGCACGGCCGGTATCGGCGACGCTCAACAAGGTCGACGTGCGGCTGGGTCAGCCGGCAAGGACCGGCGACGGCCGCTATTGCTGGTCGACCGGCGAGATGGAGCGCCTCGCCCAACTGCGCCCATAGCCGACGCCCAACTCGTGTCCTCCCCATTGGCCGGCGACAGGAATCACTGTCGAGGGCTAGTTAACTTGTCCGGTCTTTGTGACACATCATTTGACCGCTTTTGAGACCACGCTGGGGTGGTTGGCCCTGCCCACAGGGCGTCAGGCGCCAAAGCGGCTTAGGCGGCCTGAGCTTGCGCATGATCGAGCAGCCGGCCGTCGGCGTGATAACGCGCCAGGCAGCGCGGCCCGTGGAAGATGGCCAGGGTGTCGTCGGTGTAGCGGTGGACGCGGACCCTGACTTTGACGAAGTGGCGGCGCAGCGGGCTTTCCGGCAGCTGCAGGGTGAGCCTGCCGTAGCGCACGGTATTGTCGTTGGCGACAATGCGCTCGTCCTGCACGCAGAGGACGTCGTGCCAGGGGCGCTGCGGTCGGCGGAGACGAAGGCGGTGCCGGGCTGCAGGGCGCAGACCGCGAAGCGGGCATTGTGCTGGGGCAGATAGACCTCGGCGATGAAGCGATTGGCGGCCGCGAGCGTGGCGATGCCGGCGAGCCTGAGCTCCTTGGGCAGGCGGTCCTGGAGCGTGCCGAACATCCGCTCCGAGCGGCCGCGGGCCTCGGGCGAGTAGGCTGCGATGTGTTCGATGCCGAGTTGGGCCAAGGCGCGGCCGACTTGCGTGGGCGCCGCCTCGTCGATCGCGCCGCCGGCGTCCGGCGTGAGGAAGTAGTGGCTGCCGCGGTCGGTGTAGAGCGCGCAGAACAGGCCGTGCTTGGCCACCACCTCGCGCAACGCCACGAAGCTGCTCATCGTCCCCTCCTGCTCGACCAGGAAGGCCGAGTAGATCTCGCTGGTGGCGTCGTCCATCGTCACGATCAGGTCGAAGCGGCCGTCGATGGCGGGAATCCACTGATGCGAGGAGCCGTCCTGGTGCAGCAGCATGCCCGGCAGCGGCCGCCGCGGCCGTTTCTTGCGATGGGCTCCTTTGCTCGGGGCCACCGGCAGCAGCTGGTGCCGGTGCAGGAAGCACTTGGTCCAGCTGTAGCTGAAGGGGAAGTTGTATTCCGCCACCAGGTGCTCGTGGAAATGCTTGGCCGAGAACTCCTGGTAGAGATCGCGATAGAGCTGCGCCACCCGGTGGACCCAGTCTTCCGGCACCCGCCGCGGCGAGGGCTTGCCCAAACGCCGGTCCAAGAGCCCCGCAGGCCCTTCCTCATCGTAGCGTTGATGCCAGCGGCGAAAGGTCCGCTCGGTCACCCCCAAGATCTCCGCCGCCTCGGCTTGGCTCAGCTCCTTGCCTTCCCAGCGGTTCAAAATCCGCACGAACTTCATCTGTCGTACCCCTTGCAACACCGCTGTCCGCTTCATCCTCGCCCCCTTGCCTGGAGCGATTCCAAAACCGGACAGACCGTGTGTCACGAGGACCGGACATATCGTTTGTCAGCGACACCGGCGACAGGAATCACTTGCTTTTTGCGCCAGTTGTTCCTATAATGTTCGAAACGTTCGCTCCAGCTGGACTTGCCGGACCGGACGGGTACGCAAAATACGATAGGGTTGAATTTCGAGTTTTCGTGCTTGACCCTACCTGGCACCTCGGCGGTAATCCGACCCCAATTTTCGCGTCTGTCCGGCCTCCATTGCGCCTCGCCGTGCCGGTCGATAAAAGACAGCCTGACCGGCAGAGATCGGCCCGCCCGCCACGGCGAGAACGATGAGGGAGTCGGGTGAAAAGCCCATAATAACAATGAAAACCATCACAAAGTTCCCTCGCAAGATCAGGGAGATCGACAACGCCTGGATCACGCTCACGGACGGCTGCCACCTGGCCGCCCGCATCTGGCTGCCGGAGGACGCGGAGCAGAACCCGGTGCCTGCCATCCTCGAATACATCCCCTACCGCAAGCGCGACGGCACCGCCGTCCGCGATCAACTGACCCATCCCTATTTCGCCGGCCACGGCTATGCCGCCGCGCGCGTGGACATGCGCGGCAACGGCGAGTCCGATGGGCTGATGGCCGACGAATACCTCAAGCAGGAACAGGACGACGCCCTCGAAGTCATTGATTGGCTTGCCCGCCAGCCCTGGTGCTCCGGCGCCGTCGGCATGATGGGCATCTCCTGGGGCGGCTTCAACGCGCTGCAGGTCGCCGCCCGCCGCCCGCCCGCCCTCAAGGCCATCATCACCGTCGATTCCACCGTCGACCGCTATGCCGACGACATCCACTACAAGGGCGGCTGTCTGCTGCTGGAGAATCTCGGCTGGTCCAGCACCATGCAGTCCTACTCCTCGCGGCCGCCCGATCCGGCGCTGGTCGGGGCGCGCTGGCGCGACATGTGGCTGGTGCGGCTGAAGCACGAGCCGCTGTTGGTCGAGACCTGGCTCAAGCACCCGCATCGCGACGACTACTGGAGGCACGGTTCGGTCGGCGAGGACTACGACGCCATCGCCGCTGCGACCTTCGCCGTCGGCGGCTGGGCCGACGGCTACAAGAACGCCGTGCCACAGCTCGTGGCCAACATCCGTAAGGCGCCGGTGCGCGGCCTCGTCGGCCCTTGGCTGCACAAATATCCCCATTTCGCCATACCCGGCCCCGCCATCGGCTTCCTGCAGGAGGCGCTGCGCTGGTGGGACCAGTTCCTCAAGGGCTGGGACACCGGCGTCCGCAAGGAGCCGGCCTACATCGCCTACATGCAGGACAGCGTGTTGCCGCGCGTCTCCTACAGGGAACGGCCCGGCCGCTGGGTCGGCGAGGACAAGTGGCCGTCGAGGAGCATCAAGCCGCAGACCCTCAAGCTCAACCGCGGCAGCCTCGACAAGCGCGCCGCCGCCCCGGCGAAGCTCATGCTGTGCTCGCCGCAGACCACCGGCATGGCGGCCGGCGAGTACTGCCCGATCTGGCTCGGGCCGGAGGCGCCGATCGACCAGCGGCTTGATGATGGCGGCTCGCTGGTCTTCGACACGCCGCCGCTGACCGCCGACATCGAGATCCTCGGCGCGCCGGAGCTTCGCCTGGTCGTCGCCAGCGACCGGCCGCAGGCCAACCTGGCCGCGCGCCTCTGCGACGTCCATCCCGGCGGCGAGTCGACCCGCGTCACCTATGGCGTGCTCAATCTCTGCCACCGCGACAGCCACGCCAGGCCGTCGCCGCTGAAGCCCGGCGCGGCCTACAAGCTGCGGCTGGGGATGGACCACGTCGCCTATCGCTTCCCGAAAGGCCACCGCATCCGCGTCGCGCTGTCCACCGCCTATTGGCCGCTGATTTGGCCGTCGCCCGAGCCGGTGACGATCACGCTGCAGACCGGCAAGAGCGAGCTGACCCTGCCGGTGCGGCCGAAGCGCCGCGAGAAGCTGCGCCCGTTCCCGCCGCCGGAAGCCGCGCCGCCGCTCGCCCTGCGGCAGATCCGCGAGCCGAGCAACGCCCGCACGATCGAGCTTGACGTCGCCGGCGGCGAGCAGACCATCCGCATCCTCGACGATTTCGGCGAGGCCGAGAATGTCGCCCACGGCCTGATCGCCGGCTCGGTCGGCCGCGAGACCTACCGCATCAAGCCGGACGATCCCCTGAGCGCGGTCGCCGAGACCCACTGGACGCAGACGCTGCGGCGCGCCGACTGGTCGATCCGCACCGAGGCGCGCTGCCGCCTCACCGCCGACAAGGAGTCCTTCCACGTCACCGGCACGGTCGAGGCCTATGAGAACGGCCGCCTCGTTCAGGAGAAGAAGTGGGACAGCCGTATCAAGCGGGTGCTGGTGTAGCCGCGGTCAGGGCGCGACGCCGAGCAGCCGCTTCAGCGCCTTGCAGATCGCCTTGAACTCGGTCTTGGCGTCGTCGCTGGTGGCGCGGGCGCGCAGCCAGCCATGGATCAGCCGCGGCGCGTTGCGCAGCTGCACCGGCACGCCCGCATTGCGGAGACACTCGCCATAGAGCCTGCCGTCGTCGCGCAGCGGGTCGTACTGCGCGGTGCAGATGAAGGCCGGCGGCAGGCTGCGGAAATGCGGCGCCAGCATTGGCGCGGCATAGCAGCTGGCGCGCGACAGGTCGCCGCCCATGTAGTGAGTCCAGTAGACCACCATGTCGTCGCGCCGGAGCATCGGCGCCTCGGCATTCTCGTGGCAGGACGTCAGGTCGAAATCGAGGCCGCAGGCCGGGTAGATCAGGAGCTGCCCGGCCAGCGCCGGACCGTTGCGGTCGCGCGCCGCCAGCGCCACGGCGGCGGCGAGATTGCCGCCGGCACTGTCGCCGCAGACGGCCATGCGGGCGGCATCCACGCCGAAGTCGCCGGCATGCGCGGCGACGTGGCAGAGGACGGCGTAGCAATCGTCGAACGCGGCGGGGAAGGGGTTCTCCGGCGCCAGGCGGTAGTCGACCGCGATCACCACGACCCCGGTCCTGCCGCAGAGGTCGGCGGCGATGCTGTCATGGCTGTCGAGGTCGCCGAGCACCCAGCCGCCGCCATGATAGAACAGGACGGCCGGCAGCACGCCGCTCGCGGCCGGGCGATAGATGCGCAGGGAGATGTCGACGCCATGAGATCGGACCGTGCGGTCCATGGCCTTGACGCCGGGCGGATGCGGCCGGGCGAAGGCCTCGCAGAGATCGAGATAGGCCTGCCGCTGGTCCTCGATCGAGTCCTGGTCGAGCTCGTCGTCGTAGAGCTCGGCCGCCAGCTTGATGTAGGCCTTGATGCCCGGATCGAGATTGGGCCCCATTCGTCCCCCGCAAGGTTTCGGCCGCATGATGGCATCGGCGGTCGGATGCGGCAATCGATCCGGCGCCCGGCCGAACGGCCTTGCAGCGGTGTCGGCGCGTTCCTACCTAATCCGGCATAGTCGCGGCCGTCGCGCTCCGCTAGTTTTCTCCTGCAAACGCTGCTTCCAGCCACGTCCCCGGACGCCACGCTCTTGTCTTGGACCAGCGACGATTTCGGGCAAAGTTTCCTAGCCCGCGCGGCCGCGTCGATCGAAGCGGCGGCGCGCGGCTTGGCCGAGCGGGCGCTGCGCAGGCGCCTGCGCGTCGCCGTCACCGGCCTCAGCCGCGCCGGCAAGACCGTGTTCCTGACGGCGCTGCTGCACAACCTGCATCTCGCCGCGCGGCTCAAGGAGGGCCAGACCGGGCATCTGCCCTTCTTCGACCCGGTCGCCAAGGGCACGCTGGAAGACGTCACCCTGCGGCCGCTGGCGGATATACCGGCCTTCCCGTTCCTGCCGAACCTCGACCGTCTGCTCGAGCCGTCGCCGGAATTCCCGCCGAGCACGAGCGGCCTGTCCGGCTTCGGCGCCGCGCTGCGCTACCGGCCGCAGGGCATGATCGGCCGCCAGCTCGCCGACAGCACGACCGTCGAGATCGAGATCATCGACTATCCCGGCGAGTGGCTGCTCGACCTGCCGCTGCTCGGGCAGAGCTTCGCCGACTGGTCCGCCGCCATGCTGCGCCTCTCGCGGATGGAACCGCGCGCCGACCTGGGCGGTGCGTGGCGGGAGATATCGCCCGACGCGCCCGCCACCGAGGCGACGCTCGAGGCGGCGCGCCAGTCCTACACCGACTATCTCCGCGCTTGCCGCGAAGCGCCGCTGTCGCTGAGCTTCGTGCAGCCCGGCCGCTTTCTCCGGCCCGGCGACGCGGCTGACCTCGGCCCTTTCCGCTTCTGCCCGCTGGCGCCGCCGTCCGGTGCGCTCAGGCCCGGCAGCATGGCCTGGGCAATGCGCGAGCGCTTCGAGCGCTACAAGAGCGAGATCGTGCGGCCGTTCTACGAGACGGTCTTCAGCCGCTTCGATCGCCAGCTCGTGCTCGTCGACGTCATCGGCGCTCTCAATGCCGGTCCGCGATCCTTCGACGACATGCGGCTCGCCCTCGGCACGGTGCTGCAGAGCTTCCGGCGCGACGGCGATGGCCTGCTGGCGCGGCTGTTCGGGATGGGGACGGACAAGGTGCTGTTCGCGGCCACCAAGGCGGACCATGTGACCGCCAACCAGTTTCATAATCTCCGCTTGCTGCTGCGCGCCATGATGGCCGACGAGTCCGGGCGGCTGCCGATGGATACGCTGGAATCGGAATTCGCGGCGCTGTCGGCGGTGAAATGCACGGCCAACCGGCGCGTGCTCTATCAGGGTCAGCAGATCACCGTGCTCGAAGGCGTCATCAAGGGCCGCAGCGAGGTCGAGCAGTTGTTTCCCGGCGAAATCCCCGAGCATCTGCCGAGCGCGGCGGACTGGGCGTCGGAGCGCTTCCGCTTCTACGATTTTCAGCCGCCCTCGCTCGCGCGTGACAGTGGCCGGGGCATCCCCCATATACATCTGGACAAGGCCCTGCAATTTCTGACCGGGGATCTGTTCTGGTGAGCGACGCCACGCGCATCAAGCCGGGTATCCTGCCGAGCGGCGCGACGACGCCGATTCCCGGCGCCGTCATCGAGCCGGCGCCGTCCTTGCCCGTCCCGGTCGAGGCCGCGGCGCTGGCGGATGCGGCCCGTCGCCGCTCCGGCATCCGCTGGGGAGTCACGCTCGGCGTTTCCGCGCTGCTGCTGGTTGCCGGCGTCATCGTGATCGACGCCGCCTTGTGGCTGGACGCTCTGTTCGCGCGCAGCGCATGGCTCGGGGCCGCCGCCGCGGCGCTGTTCGGCGGCGTGCTCGTGGCCCTCGTCGGCTTCGTCGGCGGCGAATATCGCAACCTGCTGCGGCTGCGCTCCGCCCAGGCTATCCGCGAGCAGGGCTATCGTCTCTCGCAGGCGAGCGGGCGCTTCGAAGGCCGCGGCTTCATGAACGACCTGCTGCGCCTCACCTCCGGCAACCCGACCGGCCGCGCCCTCTGCGAGCAGTACCGCGATGCGATCGCCGACACCCATGATGATCGCGAGGCGATGGAGCTGTTCGAACGCATCGTCCTGCGTCCGCTCGACGAGACGGCCTATGCGGCGGTGCGCCGCGCCGCGCGCGACACCGCGATCGGCGCCTCGGTGAGTCCGGTGGCCGGGATCGACGCCCTGATCGTGCTGTGGCGCAGCCTGCGCATGGTCCGCGAGGTGGCGCAGGTCTACGGCCTGCGGCCGACCCGGCTCAGCGTGCTGGCGCTCGTACGGCGCATGTTCGTGACCGCCACCTTCGCCGTCACCGCCGACGTGGTCGGCGACGTCCTCGGCGCTCATCTCGGCGGCCGTCTGGCGGGCTTGGTCTCCGGCAAGCTCGCCGAAGGCGTCTTCGCCGGCGTCCGCACCGCGCGGCTCGGCCTGCTCGCCATCGAGCAGTGCCGTCCGCTGCCCTTCGCCGCCGACGACCGGCCGAACCTGCGCCAGCTGGTGGCGCAGAGCCTCGGCTCGCTCCTGCCGGCACCCGAGCGCTCGTTGATGGGAAGCGGCAAGCCTCCGGCAGCCGCGTCATGAAACAAGCACTCTCTCTCCCGTGTTAGGCAGTCGACGTTCCGTCCAACTGCGGAGGACAGAGCCATGCATCACAGCCGTCTCTGCACGATCGTCATCGACTGCCGGACAGAGGACCTGACCGAAGCTACGAAATTCTGGAGCAACGCCATCGGGCGGCCGGTCGAGGCATCGGAGAATCCAGTCGAAGAGAAGTATGTGAGGCTCGGCAGCGGCAAGGAGGATGTCATCGTCCTGCTACAGAAGGTCGACCACCCGAGTCGCGTGCATCTGGATATCGAGACCGATGACGTCGAAAGCGAGGTCGCCCGGCTCGAGAAGCTCGGCGCCAAGCGGATCGAGAAGGTCCAGACCTGGTGGGTCATGGAGGCGCCGACCGGCCAGCGCTTTTGCGTTATTCGGCCTCAGCGCGAGCGTTTTCCCGCCGATCTTAACAGCTGGCCTTAACACCGGCCTCGAAGTCGTCGGCAAGCCAGAAAGCGTCGCCGGGCCCTTGCCAACGGATTGGCCGGATTGCTAAAGCCTTTCCGCGCCCGGTCCTGCCGGCCTCGGCGCCGAGGGAGACAGCATCCATGAATACCGAGGTCATCGTCACCTGCGCCGTCACCGGGGCCGGCGACACCGTCGGCAAGCATCCTGCCATTCCGGTCACGCCCCGGCAGATCGCCGACGCCGCCATCGAGGCGGCCAGGGCCGGGGCGGCCATCGCCCACATCCATGTGCGCGATCCCAAGACCGGCAAGGGCAGCCGCGATCCCGCCCTCTACCGCGAAGTGGTGGAGCGTGTGCGCAACAGCGACACCGACGTGGTGATCAACCTCACCGCCGGCATGGGCGGCGACTTCGAGGTGCGCGACGACGAGCCTGCCAAGGCCGGCCCGGCGACCGACATGGTGGGTCCGCTGGAGCGCCTCGTCCATGTCGAGGAGCTGCTGCCGGAGATCTGCACGCTCGATTGCGGCACGCTCAACTTCGGCGACGGCAACATGATCTATGTCTCGACGCCGAAATATCTGCGCGAGGGTGCCAAGCGCGTGAAGGAGCTTGGCGTCAAGCCGGAGCTCGAGGTGTTCGACACCGGCCATCTCTGGTTCGCTAAGCAGATGATGAAGGAGGGGCTGCTGGAGGGCGCGCCGCTGTTCCAGATCTGCCTCGGCATCCCCTGGGGCGCGCCGGCCGACACGACTTCCATGAAGGCCTTCGTCGATCAGTTGCCAGCGAACTGCCACTGGGCCGGGTTCGGCATCAGCCGCATGCAGATGCCGATGGTGGCGCAGGCCGTGCTGCTCGGCGGCAACGTCCGCGTCGGGCTCGAGGACAACCTGTTCCTGGAGAAGGGCGTCTTCGCCTCGAACGGCCAGCTCGTCGAGAAGGCGATCAAGATCATCCAGCTGATGGGCGCGCGAGCGCTGACGCCGGCCGAGGCGCGCCAGAAGCTCGGCCTGCGGTCGCGTAACTAGCCGCCGCACGCGATCCTCTCGAGCGACAGATCCGTCACGATATCCACCCGCGCGCCGCGACGCGCGAAGCCACCCGCAGGGACACGCAATGCCAACATCCGGATCCAATCCCATCAAGATCGTCGGCATCGTCGGCGGCGGCGTGATCGGCAGCGGCTGGGCCGCGCGCTGCCTTGCGCACGGACTCGACGTCGTCGCCACCGATCCCGCGCCCAACGCGGAGAAGGCGATGCGCGACAGCGTCGCCAATGCTTGGCCGGCATTGACGCGCGTGGGGCTCAAGCCCGGCGCCAGCACCGGTCGCCTCACCTTCGTCAAGTCAGTGGGCGAGGTGGGCGAGAAGGCAGACTTCATCCAGGAGAGCGCGCCGGAACGCATCGATCTCAAGCGCAAGCTGCATGCGGCTATGGATGCCGCCGCGCGCCCGGAGGTGATCATCGCGTCCAGCTCGTCCGGCCTGCTGCCGTCCGAATTCCAGGCCGATTGCAAGCATCCGGAGCGAGTCATCGTCGGGCACCCCTTCAACCCGGTCTATCTGCTGCCGCTGGTCGAAGTGCTCGGCGGCAACAAGACAGGCTCCGCGGCCATCGACAACGCGATGCGCTTCTATACCTCGATCGGCATGCGGGCGCTGAAGGTGCGCAAGGAGATCGACGGCTACATCGCCGACCGCCTGCAGGAAGCGCTGTGGCGGGAGATCCTGCATCTCGTGAACGATGGTATCGCCACGACCGGCGAGATCGACGACGCGATCCGCTATGGCCCGGGCCTGCGTTGGGCGTTCATGGGCACGAACCTCATCTATCACCTTGCCGGCGGCGAGGGCGGCATGCGGCACATGCTGGAGCAGTTCGGCCCTGCCCTCGATCTGCCCTGGACCAATCACAAGGCGCCGAAGCTGACGCCGGAGCTGATCGACCGCATGGTCGAAGGCACGGCGGAGCAGGCCAAGGGCTGGACGATCAAGGAGCTGGAGCGGTTCCGGGACGACTGCATCATCCGCGTGACGCAGGCGGTCGAGGAGGCGCGCAAGGCGGCAGGCGGCAAAGCCCCGGTGTAATCGTCCCGTTGGGGCTTCGCGCATAAGAACACGACACGATGACCGAGCCCGCGAGTGAAAGCCTGCGCGCCAAGCGGCTCGCCAACCTGCGCCGGCTGCTGAAGCCGCGGCACGTCGCCTTCATCGGCGGCAAGGGGCTGGCCGCGCCGATCCAGGGCTGCATCTCCGGCGGCTATACCGGCCAGATCTGGCCGGTGCATCCGACCTATCCGGATATCGCAGGCATCAAATGCTATCCCTCCGTTGATGCGTTGCCCGAGGCGCCCGATGCGGCCTACATCGCCGCGCCACGCGAACCGACCATTGAGATCGTGCGGGCGCTGGCACGGCGCGGCGCCGGCGGCTGCGTCTGCTACGCCGCCGGCTTTGCCGAAGTCGGGCCTGAAGGAGCGGCGCTGCAGAAGGAGTTGATCGCGGCGGCGGGTGAACTGGCCCTCATCGGCCCGATTTCCTACGGCGTCCTGAATTATGTCGATGGCCTCCACATGTTTGCCTCCGGTCCGGGCGGGGAGCGGACGACGCGGGGCGCCGCCTTCGTCGGCCAGAGCGGCAACATCGCCCTGACCCTGACGATGAACGAGCGGTCGGTTCCCTTCGCTTACGTCATCAGCGCCGGGGCGCAAGCGGTGCTGTCGCTGGCCGACTACGTCGACGCGCTGGCGGACGATCCGCAGGTGAACGCCATCGGCCTCTACATCGAGGGGCTGAACGACGTCCCGGCCTTCGCGCGCGCCGCGCTGAAGGCGCTCGACAGGGGCAAGCCGATCGTCGCGGTGAAGGTCGGCCGCTCGGAGCTTGGCGCCAAGCTGGCCATGAGCCACACCAGCTCGCTCGCCGGCAGCGACAAGCTGTACGACGCCCTCTTCGAGCGCCTGGGGATCATCCGCGTCGACTCCCTGCCGGCGCTGCTGGAGACGCTCAAGTTCGTATCGGTGGCGCGGCCCCTCGCCGGCGACCGGCTGGTGGTATTCACCTGTTCCGGCGGCGACAGCCTGATGGCCGCGGATCGGGCCGAGACGCTGGGGCTGGAACTGCCGGCGTTCTCGCCGGCGCAGTATGCCGAGCTCCGGCGGCAGCTGCCGGACTTCGCCTCCGTCTCCAACCCGCTCGACTACAACCTGTCGCTGTGGGGGGATATGCCGGCATTGACCACATGCTTCGACACAGCGCTGAGCGGTGCCTGCGATGCCGGGATGCTGATCCTCGACTATCCTCCGACGGACGAAAGCGGCCGGGCCGATTGCGACAAGTCCGTCGATGCGTTGCTGGAGGCAGCCCGCCGCAACGGCAAGCAGCCGATCGTCTGCACGACCCTTCAGGAGACATTGCCGGAGGCCACGCGGCGTCGGCTCGTCGAATCCGGGTGTCCGCCGATCCAAGGCTTGGAGGACGCGCTGACGGCGTTCGCCGGTGCCGCCCGGCAGGCGCAGCGGGCGCGAGACATCGGAGCCGGCACGGTGGCGGCGACCCTGCCGCCCGTCCGGTCGCCGTCGGGTGAGGCGAGGCTGCTGTCGGAATGGGATGCCAAGCAGCAGCTGAAGGCCCATGGCTTGAGCATCCCGCCGGGGAAGATGGCGACAGCGGGCGAGGCCGCCGCGGCGGCCGCGGAGATCGGGTTCCCTGTCGTCGCCAAGGTTGCGACGCCGACCCTGGCTCACAAGACGGAGGCCGGCGCGGTGTCGCTCAATCTCGGTAGCCGCGAGGCCGTCCAAGCAGCAATCGAGTCCATGAGCGCCGCCGTCGCGCGCTACAAGCCCGGCCTTGTGGCGGAACGGTTCCTCATCGAGGCACAGGTGAGGAATGCCGTTGCCGAGTTCATCGTCGGCGTCAAGCGCGATGCATCCTTCGGACTCGTGCTGGTGATCGGGGCCGGCGGAATCCTGGTCGAGATGATGCAGGACGCCGTCAGTCTGCTCCTGCCGACGACCCGCACCGAAATCGAGCGAGCCGTCCGCAGCCTCAAGACAGCCAAGCTGCTGGCCGGATATCGCGGCAAGCCGGCCGGCGACGTCGACGCTCTCGTCGACGCCGTCATGGCTGTCGCCGCCTTTGCCGAAAGGCACCGGGACCGCCTTCTAGAACTCGACGTCAATCCGCTGCTCGTCCTGCCGGAGGGGGAGAGAGCCGTCGCCGTCGATGCTCTGGTCGTCCTCGCCGATTGAACGGCAGCCGGCCTGTCCCTGTGCTATAAGACTCCCAGGCCGCGCAACGCAGGGCCTGGCCGATGCGCGCAGGCAGGAAGGACGCCGCCGATGGACCGCGAAGAACTGAGAGCCGCCTTGTCGCTGCTGCTGGACGAGATGGAAGGCGACATCGAGGACAGCCACGAGGTCTATCTGCGGCTCACCATGCTGCTCAACCAGATGCGCGCGCTCAACATGCCCATCCCGGACGATCTCGCGGAGATGGAAGCCGACATGTCCCGCGAGTTCGCCGCCGAAGCCGGCCAGGAGGGCGAGACGCCGGAGTCGAAAGGATAGGCGCTACGCCGGCGTCACGATTACGCGCCGGATGGACCGTTCGATGATCTCGCCGGTGATGTCCAGCGTTACGGCCTCGCCGATGCGCCGCCGATAGAGCGCGGTCGTCTCCGCCAGCGCCGTGATGTCCGCGACATCGGCGGGATTCCGGGCGACATGAGCGATGCGGTCGATGGCAGCCGCCTCGTCGATGCCGACGAGGGTGAAGCCGTCCGTTTTTGCCTGCCCCAGATAGAAGCGGGCCACCTCGAGCAACATGCGGCGCGCGTCGTCCGGAATGGGGTGTTCCCGCGCGTGCTTCACCGGCGTTCCCGGCAGCGACAGGACGATGCCGAACATGTTGTCGAGCAGCCCGCCGGGTTCGAAATCGACGGCGGTGCCCACCACCAGCACGTTGCGTCGCTCGGTCGTCATGTCGATGAGGGCGTCCAGCTCGGCGCGCGCCTCCTCGTCCTCGTCCTCGACGACGTTGTCCAGACCGGGCAGCAGCAGCATCACCTTGAGGCGCCGGTAACGCTGCACCAGGCTCTTGGCGCTGGCCAGCGCGTCGGCGTTGCGGGCGTTGTAGACGATGATCACCCGGTCCATGCCGGCGTCCCGGGCGATGCGCTGGGCCAGCGTCTTCTTGCCGCTGGCCGCCGGCCCGATGATCAGGATCTCGTTGCCGAGCTTGAGCGATTCGTAGGCCTCGGGATGCCTCGCCCGGTCGATCAGGTCGGCGATGTCGCTCAGCAGGTCGTCGATGCCCGCCAAGCGGACGTCGAGGTCGGCAACCGCGACGTCGTCGAGGCTGAGCGCGATGCGCTCCTTGCGCTTGCGCCGCTCGACGAGAAACTCGAACAGGGCCGGCAGGGTGGCCGCCGCGCCGACGACCGTGGCGATGAGAATCAGCTGCTCCGTGACGACGCCCAACGTACCTCCGTCGCCCGCGTCCTGGGCCGCGGCGTGTCGAGTCACCACGAATACGAGCAGCGCGAGGGGCGCGATGAGCCATCGCTCGCCGGGACACGCGCGAAGGCTAGGCATCGGCTGCGACGAGGCCGCGCCTGAGGAGATCGCGGAACATCGTGATGGAGCGTTCGATGCCGTTGTCGAGGCCGGTGGCCGGCCAATCGCCGATCAGCTTGCGCAGCGGGCGGTCGTCGAAGTCGGCCGGGAAGGGCAGGTCGTTGCCTTCGATGGCGATCTTCGCCGCCGGCACGAACCGGCGGATGCGATCGACGACCGACTCGACGGTGGCCTTGGCCCCCTGCAGGTCAAAGACGTCGCTGTGGCCGGCGGGAGCGTCCGTCTGCGCGCAGCGGATGAAGATCTCGGCGACCTCCCCGGCAAACTGGAAGTTGAGGGTGCCGCGGAACGGCACGGTGAATGCCGTGCCGGCGGCGGCGGCCAGCATCGCCTTGGTGGGCGCGGAGGTCAGCCCCTGGTCCCGGCCCGGTCCGTAGACGGTGTGCGGCCGCAGCCCGATGCTCGCGACGCCCCAATCCTGCGCGTAGATATGCGCGATGCCTTCGTCGGCCGCCTTGTACACGCCGTACAGGTTCGCCGGCCTGCTGCCGCCCGCGGCCGGCAGCGCGGCGATCGAGCTGGCATAGACCAGGCGCGTCACGCCGTGCTTGCGGGCCGCCTCGAAGAGGTTCACATGGCCGACGACGTTGACGCGCGCTCCAAGCGCGGGATCGGCCTTGCAGAACGGCACCTGCAATGCGGCCAGATGGATGATCGCGCCCGCCCCGGCCTCGGCGACGGCGCGCTCGACCGCCGCCGTGTCGGTGAGGTCGCCCTTGATCCAGGTCACGGCGTTGGCCCGCTCGTCGCTGAGCAGCAGGCGCAGCCGGCGCCGATCCTCCGACAGATCGAAGACGACGGGACGCAGGCCGCGCTGCTGCAAGCCCGCGACCACCCAGGCGCCGATGCACCCGGCGGCGCCGGTCACCAGCACGGCACTCATGCTCGACACTCCACGTTCATCCGACTGCAATTATGGCATGGAGCAGGTGGGGCGGTGGAGGGATGTCGGTCCGTCATTTGCAGGACAGCTGCTCGAAGCTGAAGACGAAGTTCTGGGCACGCGGGGTATAGCCGCCGCAGCCCTTGCGTAACGCCAGCACCTGATGCACGAACATCGGAATGATGACGCCGCCGTCCTCCGCCAGCAGCTTGCCCGCCGCCTGGTACAGCTTCGCCAACTCCGCCGGGTCGGACGTGGCGCCGGCCCGGATAAGCAGTTCGTCATAGTCCCGGCTCTTCCAGTGCGTCTCGTTCACCTCCGAGCCGGAGCGATAGGGGTAGGACAACGCCTCGACCGGCGGCCGCATCGACCAGGACGATGTCACCAGCGGCTTCTTCAGCCAAACATCGTCCCAGTAGCTCTCCGCCGGCGCGACGTTGACGGTGATGCGGATGCCGGCCGCCGCCGCCATCTGCGCATAGACCTGAGCCATGCGCACCATGCCGGGCACGCTCTCCGCAGTGAACATGTCGAGGCTCAGCCCATCCGCATGTCCGGCCTCGGCCAGCAGCGCCTTGGCCTTGGCGATGTCGGCGGTCGGCGCCTCGCCGGTGTAGGAGGACGCCGAGCCGACCGGCACCGGATTGTCCGCCGCGGCCTCGCCGTAGCCGAGTAGCACGGCGTCGATCATCGTCTGGCGGTCGACCACCAGCTTCATCGCCTGCCGCACGCGCGCGTCGTCGAAGGGCGGCGTATCCGTCCACATCGACACGGTCAGCGAGTTGGAGGCCGGCGTCTGCAGCAGCTGGACTTTGGGATCGTCCTTGAGCGCATAGACGACGGACGGATCGACGTTGAGGACGAGGTCCGCGTCACCGGACTTGAGGGCCGAGATGGCCGCTACCGGATCCGGCGCCACGGTGATCCGCAGGCAAGCGGCCTTGGGCAGCCCGTCCTTCCAGTAGTGCGTGTTCCGCCGGAGCACGCGCATCGGCCCGCCCGGGGTGAACTCCTCCTGGATGAAAGGGCCGGTGCCGTTCTCGCGCAGGCGCAGATCCTCCGCCCTGGCGCCCTCGGCGACGATGCTCGTGTATCTGTTCGCAAGCAGCGCGGGCAGTTCGGAAGCCGGCTCCTTGGTCGTGAACCGCACCGTCAGGGCGTCGACCGCGATGATCGCGTCCGGGTCGAGGAACCCCAGCGTCTGCTTCGCGCCGGTGGGCAGGGACGGGTCGAAGAGCCGCTTGAAGGTGAACACCACGTCGCCGGCATCGAGGTCGCCGCCGTCGTGGAACTTGACGCCGGGGCGCAGGCGGAACGTCCAGGTCCGTCCATCGGCGGACGATTCCCAGGATTCCGCCAGCTCCGGGACAGGTCGCAGGTTCTCGTCGAGATCGACGAGGCGGTTGTAGGCGGCGAAGACATGGTAGGAATCGTCGCCTGAATAGAGGCTCGCGGGGTCCATCGACTGCTTCTCGCCGCTCGATTCGTAGCCGAGGATCTTGATGCAGCCGTCGTCCGCCGCGGCCCGAGCCGCCGGAACGGCGGCGCTGCACGCCAACGCGGCGACGGCGAGGGCGTAGATCGATGTTCTCACCGGCATTTTTCGCGTGCCTCAAGCCGTCCGGGTCGCTGACGTTGGTGCGGCCGGATTCACCTGTCAAGGCGGCGGTCTCACAGCCGGCCCGCCGTGCTGCCGCCGTCGACGGCGATGATGGCGCCGGTCATGAAGGCCGCGGCGGCGGAGGCCACGAACGCCACGCTCTCGGCCACTTCTTCCGGCCTGGCGATGCGCTTCTGGGGGTTGAACTTCTCGTAGTGCCGGTAGTAGGCGGCGGCATCGCCGCTCGCCTCGGCGCAGTCCCGCATCAATTCGGTATCCATGGCGCCGGGAGCGATGCAGTTGACGCGGATGTCCGGCGCCAGCTCCAGCGCTAGGGCGCGCGTCAGGTTGATCACGCCGCCCTTGGCGGCGCAGTAGGCGACGTTGTTGACGATCGGCTGCGAACCGAGCTCCGAGGCGATGTTGACGATGTTGCCGCGGCTCGCTTTGAGTGCGGGGATCGCCGCCTTGGCGCAGAAGAAGCTGCCTTTGAGGATGGTGTCGACATGCTTGTCCCAGATGTCCTCGGTATGCGCCGCGATCGGCATCTCCCAGTTGATGGCGGCGTTGTTGACGAGCACGTCGAGTCGTCCGAAGCGGTCCAGCGCGGCGCGCACCGCCCGCTCGCAGCCGGCGACCGTGGAGACGTCGGCGTCGATGCCGGCCAGCCGCGGTCCCTCGCCGAGATCGGCGATGGCCGCGTCGACGGCTTCACCCGCGAGGTCGTTCACCACTACCCGGCCGCCACGGACATGGAAGGCGCGGGCGATCTGCTTGCCCAGGCCGCGCGCCGAGCCGGTCACCAGGACGGCCTTTCCGTCGAAATCCATGGCGGTCATCTCCGGCTTCTTCCTTATCCTCAGCCGCGATATCGGCTGAGCCGCAGCGCCAGCAGCGTCGTGCCGATCGTCAGGGTGATGAGGATGGTGGCGCTGGCGTTGATCGAGGGGTCGAGCGTGGTGCGCACCATGCTCAGCACCAGCGTCGGGATCGTGTTGCCGGCGCCGATGGTGAAGGAGGTGACGATGACGTCGTCGAGCGAGACCGCCATGGCGATGAGCGCGGCGCCGATGATGGTGGTGCGCACGATCGGCAGCGTCACCGTGCGGAACGCGGTGAGCGGCGAGGCGCCGAGGTCGCGGGCGCTGTCGACCAGCGCCTGGTCGAAGCCGAGCATCCGCGCATGGACGATGAGGATCACGAAGGGCTGGGTGATCACCAGATGGCCAAGGATCACGGTCGGCAGTCCGAGCGCGAGGCCGAGGATGCGGACGAAGAACGTCATCAGCGCCACGCCGATGACGAGGGCCGGCAGCATGATGGGGAAGCCGACGACCTGCAGCACGGCCTGCCCGTAGCGCGCCGGCAGGCGCACCAGGGAGAGCGCGGCCATGGTGCCGACGACGGTCGAGACGAGGCCAACGGCGACGGCGACGATGGCGCTGTTCTCGGCCGCGCGCCAGAAGGTGTCGTTGGCCAGCAGCGCGCGGTACCAGTCCAGCGTCAGTCCGCCCATGGGAAAGGCGGTCAGCGCGCTGCGGCCGAAGCTGAAGACGACGACCAGCGCCAGCGGCGTCAGCATGAACAGCACGACGGCGGCGCCGAAGGCGGACCAGACGGCCACCGGCAGGATGCGCGTCATCGCCGGCCGCTCCAGGAGAGGAGCGCGCCCACCGCCAGCACGACGAGCATGGAGGCGCCGAGAACCGAGAACGACATGGCGCTGCCCATCGGCCAGTCGAAGCGCAGCGAGAATTGCTGCTCGATGAAGTCGCCGATCATCGCGGTGTAGGGGCCGCCGAGGAACCGCGGCGTCACATAGTCGCCGGCGGCGACCAGGAAGGATAGCGTGAACGCAGCAAGGATTCCCGGTCGCGCGAGCGGATAGACGACGTCGCGGAAGGCCTGGTGCGGCCGCGCCCCGACGTCGCGCGCCGCCTCGATCGTCTCGTCGTCGATGCTGCGCAGCGAACCGTAGATCGGCAGCACCGCCAGGGGTAGCAGGAAATAGGTCAGCGCGACGACGACGGCGCCGGGGTTGTAGATGAAGATGGGAAGCGGCGCCTCGACAATGCCCAGCAGCAGCAGGGCGGAATTCAGGATGCCGTGCGTTCCCAGGATGCTTTTCCAGGCGTAGATCTTCACCAGATAGCCGCCGAACAGCGTGAGCAGCGTGACGAAGAGAAGCGGCGGCCCCAGGCGGCCGGCCTTGAAACGGATCAGGTAGGCGAAGGCGAAGGCCACCAGCGTGGTGACGGCGGCCGTCGCGAAAGCGATTCCGAGGGTGGCGGCGATGACGCCCGTGTACTTCTCTACTGCATCGACGTAGTTGGAGAGCGTGAAGTCGGGAACGATCCGCATCGCCTTCTTGGTCCAGAAGCTCATGGCGAAGAAGAAGGCCATCGGCGCGACGAACAGGCCGACGAAGACCGCCGCCGCCGGCAGCGGCAGTAGCCAGCGGCGCAGGCCGCCCGCGCCGCGATGGTTCCGCCGTTCGCGCCACGGCAGGGCGGCGGCAGCCGAGGTGTGAGTGGTCCCGGCGGCAGGCATGGCGCGGCGGTTCAGCCGACGGGCCCGGATGCGGCGCGATCCGGCATCGAGGCCCGCATCCGGTCCATCGGCACCGCGGACGCTAGGCCCGCTTCAGCCGCTCATACTCCTCGAGGAAGTCGTCGTAGGTCGCGTACTCGCCTTCCTCGGTGGGCGGCACGGGGAACAGCCGCGCGCGCTGCATGAAGCCGTCGATATCGTCATAGTCGTAGCTCGCGCGCAGCTCGGCCGGCAGCATCGGCACGGCCTTCAGGTTGGTGATGCCGGCGCTCTGCTCGGTGGCGAACTGCGTCTGCGGCGCGGGCGACAGGATGTGGTTGATGAGGCCGTAGACGAGGTCGACATGCGGGCAGTCCTTCGGAATGCACAGGCAATCCATGAACATGCCCGTGCCCTCCTGCGGGATGCTGTAGGCGATCTCCTTGCCCTTCTGCTTGGCCCACACCGCCACCGCCTCCCAGCCGATGGTGGTGATGACGACCTCGTTGCGGGCGAAGGCGTCGGCCATGTCGCCGTAGGAGGCGAAGAACGCGCGCGCCTGCTTGGTCTTCACCTCGATCATGAAGTCGATGACCTTGGCGAGCTGCTCCTTGGTCAGGAGCGTGCCGACCTCGGCGCCCGTCACGGTCCGGCCCCACACCAGCAGATTGCCGAGGGGATCGTCGACCATGGCGACCTTGCCCTTGTATTCGGGTTTCATCACGTCGAACCAGGAGGCCGGCGGGGCGGTAACGACCGCGGGGTCGTACATGATCGGCAGCGACCCCCAGTTCCAGGGGACGCCCACGAGCTGGCCGTCGTGCTTGATCGCCTCCTGGTTGGTGAATTGCGGCACCAGGTCGCCGAAGGTCGCGATACGCGCGGGATCGACGGGCTCCAGCAGTCCGCCCTCGGCCATCAGCGGAAGATAGCCGAAATACATGGTGATGAGGTCGGTCTGGCCGATGCCGCCGGCCTGCAGCTTGGTGATGATCTCCTCGTTGGAGCCGATGAAGGTCGGCTGGAAGTCGATGTCGTTGTCGGCGAGGAAGCTGCCGGACTTGATCGGCGTCTCGTAGCCCTGCCAACCCATCCAAGTGATCGTCGTCTTCGCCGCCGCCGGTCGTGGCGCCAGCACCAAGGCGCCCAGCCCGGCCGCTGCGGTGGCGCCCAGGAAGCGCCGGCGCGACAGCCAGTCGGCCATTGCAGTGTCCCATCCCCGGTGGTGATCGTCGCGCGTCATTGCAGCCTCCCAATGGTTGTCGTTGTTGTTCGGGCACCGCCCGCCGCATCCGCAGGAGGTGCTGTCGATCGAGCCGGCGGGAACGTTAGGAAAGCGGCCTTCGCCGGTCAAGGCGATGTGCGCGCCCGATGTCGATTGAGCTTACCGAGGCTGCTCGGTCGGGCCGCGCAACCCGCGCACGAGGCACTGGACCAGGTTGCGGGCCACCGACCGGTTCGGATCCAGGTTCGGGTTGAAGATCGTGACGTTGAGGCCGGCGGCGCGGCCGCTGGCGATGGCCGCCTGCAGCACCGCAGCAAGCTCGTCGAAGTCGAGGCCGTCGGCCATGCGATAGTCGACGGCCGGCATCACGGCATCGTCGAGGACATCGACGTCGAGGTGAATCCAGAACCCCTTGGTGTCGGCCGCCGACAGCTGCGCGACCGCCTCGGCCGCGGCCGCCGTGACGCCTGCTCTGCGGACCTCGCCCAGATCGCAAACGGTCATCTTCGTGTCGCGGACATCCTGGCTGCCGTATTTGCGCGCCAGCGCCGAGTCGCGATAGGCGAACACCACGATGTCCTCGTCGCGCACATAGGGCCTGCGGCCCTCCAGGTCGACGACGACGTCCGGTCCACGACCGGAGACCAGCGCCAGGTCCATGTCGGCGGCTTCGCCGGTCAAGGATTGGTGCGGGGCGTAGAAATCGGCATGACCGTCGAGGAACAGGAGACCGTACCGGCCGCGGCGCCGGAGACCCAGCATGCATCCCAGGAGGATGCTGCAGTCGCCGCCGATGACGATCGGGAACTCGCCATTGTCGACGACCCGCCCCACGCTGTCGGCGAGTCGGGGCGAGTACTGCGCAAGACCCTGCGGATTGAGCATCGCCGTCGCCGCGTCGCGCTCGGGATCGTAGTCCGGCGGCTCCACGCGATGGTCACGCCGCGCGTGGAGGGCGCGCGCCAGCCCCATGTGCAGCAACACCTCCGGCGACCGCTCCACGCCGCTGGGCCACAGGCCGAGCGGCGAGGGGGCTTCGATGACGGCGAACTGGGGCATGGGCGGCCTCCCGACGGGGTTCGGGGCTCCGGCGTCCTGTTACCCGCCACGAATGGCGCCTCGAACGGCGGCATGCAAGGGGTCCAGCAGCGGGGCTCCGGCCGGAATCAGATGGGTGATCTCGTTGAAGGCATGGATCATGCCGGGTGCATCGATAAGTGTCGTGGGGATGCTGGCGGCGCGGAGGCGCTCGGCGTAGAGCCTGGCCTCGTCCACCAGCGGATCGCACTTCGCCGCCAGGATCACGGCCGGTGCATGCGCTTCCGGCACCGGATGCAGGAGCGGCGACGCCAGGGGATCGCGCGCATCGCCGCCAGGTCCGACGTAGGCAGTGATAAACCAGTCGAGGAATTCGCGGTCGAGATCGTAACCCTTGCCGAAGCGGACGATGGAGGGCTGGCTCAACGTCAGGTCGAGCCAGGGACAGAGCAGGACGGCCAGCGCGATGCGCGGCCCGCCGCGCGCCGCGGACAGCCGCGCCA
The DNA here is from genome assembly GCA_050180895.1 of Dongiaceae bacterium. GTDB lineage: Bacteria > Pseudomonadota > Alphaproteobacteria > Dongiales > Dongiaceae > JBGPEQ01. The sequence continues at coordinate 609,950 of JBFXDS010000002.1, read as the reverse complement.
GGATCGCCGTGAGTCCCCCGCCGGCGCTGCAGCCGCCCACGATCAGGCGGCCGGGATCCGCGCCGAGGTCGGCGGCATTCGCGGCCACCCACTGCAGCACGTCCCACGCATCTTCCGCCGCGGCCGGCAGCCGATGCTCCGGCGCCAGGCGGTAGCTGGTCGAGACGACCAGCGCCGGCGTCCGCGCCGCGAAGCGCCGGGCCTCCTGCTCGCTTTCGTCGATGCCGCCGATGACATAGCCGCCGCTATGGATGTAGAGCATCGCCGGAAGCGGGGCGTCGCCGCCGGTCTCCGGACGCAGCACGCGCACGCGCCGCGGTCCGCCGCGCGTCGGGATTGTTCGGTCTTCGGCGCTCGCCATCGCTGCAAGCGGCGGCTCGCTGCCGAGAATGGATTCCCGGTAGACTTGCCGCGCCCGCACAGCCGGCATCCGCCAGAACGGCGGCAGGTTCTCTGCCGCCATCCATTCGGCGCTCTTCCTCAGATACGCGGCGCAGTCGGGATGGAGGGGCATCGCAATCGGCGCCGCAGGACTTGGTACGGCTACCGCGTCGGCTTCCAGGCCACGCAAGCCTGCCGCTGCTGGCCCAGCCCGGCGATGCCCAGCGTCACCACGTCGCCCGGCGCGAGATAGCGCGGCGGTTTCTTGCCCATGCCCACGCCCGGCGGCGTGCCCGTCGTGATGATATCGCCCGGCAGCAGCGTGACGAACCGGCTGACATAGCTGACGAGGTGCGCCACGCCGAAGATCATGGTCTTGGTGGTTCCGGACTGCATGCGCTCGCCATTGACGTCCAGCCACATGTCCAGGTCCTGCGGGTCGCGGATCTCGTCCCGCGTGACGAGCCAGGGGCCGAGCGGGCAAAAGGTATCGCAACCCTTGCCCTTGTCCCAGGTGCCGCTGCGTTCGAGCTGGAACTCGCGCTCGGAGACGTCGTTGCAGATGAGGTAGCCGGCCACATAGTCGAGGGCGCGCTCCTCCGGCACGTGGCGCGCCGTGCGGCCGATGGCGACCGCCAACTCGACCTCCCAGTCGGTCTTCTGCGAATCTTTGGGAATCGTCACGGCGTCGTTGGGGCCGGTGATGGAACTCGTTGCCTTCGTGAAGATGACCGGCTCCTTCGGCGGCTGGACGCCGGATTCGGCCGCATGATCGGCATAGTTGAGGCCGATGGCGATGACCTTGCCGATGCCCTTGATCGGCACGCCCAGCCGCGGCTTGCCGCGCACCACCGGCAGCCGCTCGACCTTGAGGCCGCGCAGCATCTTCAGGCTGGCCGGCGCCAGCGCCGCGCTATCGATCTCGCGCAGCTTTCGGCTCAGGTCGCGAAGTTTTCCATCGGCATCGATCAGGCCAGGCTTTTCCTGTCCGGCCCTGCCAAAACGCACAAGCTTCATCGATTGGTCCCCTTGAATTCGACTGACCGGAACCCCTTGGCCCGGCCGTTGAGCGACCGCAACCCTGATGGAGCGGACAGCAGGATGCAAGGCCGTCGTTCGAATCTTGGCGCCGGTCCCCGACGGCGCCATGGACATCCGTCCGGTTCGGTAGCAATGCTGCATCATGGAAAGCTGGACGCATGCGCTCGCCGACCGCCTGCAGGCGCCGCTGCTGTTCATGTTCGACCCGCTGCGCCGAGTCTACTGGGTGTATCTCGGCGGCGCGCTTCTGATCGCCGTGGCGGTCTATCTGTACGACCGGCGCCGTTCCCGCCCGCCCGGACGGCGGCTCGTCGCCTATCTGTTCCCGAAGGAGATCTACCGGCATCGCTCCACCCGCATCGATTGCTGGTTCTTCTATGTCAACGCGGTGGTGAGCGGGCTGGTGCTGGCGCCGCTCGTCGGCGCGCCCGCCGTCGCCGGCGTCGTCGCCCAGGCGCTCGGTGGGCGCAATCCGGCGCTGGACGCTGGCCTGCCGGCCTCGATCGGCCTGATGGTCGCGACCCTGCTGACCATGGACTTTGCCCTCTATGTCGGCCACTGGCTGCAGCACCGGATTCCCGTGCTCTGGGAATTCCACAAGACCCACCATTCGGCCGAGACGCTCACGCCGCTCGCCGCCTTCCGCGTCCATCCGGTGGACGACCTGCTGAATCTGACGCTGACCGCGTCGTTCGTCGGCGCCGTGCAGGGCGCCTTTCACGTCTGGGTCGGTACCAATATCGCGGCGATCGAGGTGCTGGGCGTCAATGCCATCCTGTTCGCTTGGTACGTCTTCGGCTTCAACCTGCGCCACAGCCACATCTGGTTGGCCTATCCGGCGTGGCTGAGCCATATCCTGATCAGCCCGGCGCAGCACCAGATTCATCACAGCCGCGAGCCGCGCCACTTCGACAGGAACATGGGCTTCATCTTCGCCGTCTGGGATGCAGCCGCCGGCACGCTCTATGTCCCGAGGGCGCGAGAGGAGATCGCCTACGGGCTGACTGACGGCGAGCATCTCCACTATCGCTCGGTAGCGGCACTCTACCTGCGGCCCTTCGTCAACCTGTGGACGACATGGCGGCGCAGACTACATGAGTCTCGGATCAGCGCCGTGCGTCCTTCGACAGGCTCAGGATGAGGAATAGTCTTTGTGCCATTAAAACTGGCCCTCATCCTGAGCCTGTCGAAGGACGCAGGTTGTTCGTGCGAGACACCTAGTAAGTCGCCCGGCCGCCGGTGAGATCGAACGTGAACCCGGTCGTGAAGCTGCAGGCGGGCGAGACGATCCAGGCGATGAGTTGGGCCACCTCCTCGAGCTCGCCGCAGCGCTTCATCGGGATCTTGTCGGTCATGTACTTGACCGTCGCGTCCGGCAGCGCATCGACCATCGGCGTGCGGATGACGGCAGGAGCGAGCGCGTTGATGGTGATGCCGGTCTCCGCATAGTCCTTGCCCAGGCTCTTGACCAGCCCGATCACCCCCGCCTTGGTGGCGGAGTAGGCGGCCATGCCGGCGTTGCCCTCCTTGCCGGCGATCGAGGCGATGTGGAGGATGCGGCCGTAGCCGTGCTTGAGCATGCGCGGCAGGATGGCCTTCGACACCGCCATCGTCCCGCGGAGATTGATGCGGTAGACGGCATCGAAGTCCGCCAGGTCGACCTCGTGACCCTTGACGTTGGTCTTGCCCGTGATGCCAGCACAATTGACCAGCCCGTGAATGCGGCCGAAGGCCTGTTCCGCCACATCCAATGCGCGCGGAATCGAGGCGTCGTCGGCGACGTCAGCCGATGCGGCAATGGCCTTGCCGTTAGCCGACGCAATGGCCTCCGCCGTCTCCCTGGCGCCGTCGAGATTGCGGTCCAGGCAGGCGACCGACGCTCCCCGGGCGGCGATGAACCGCGCCGCCTGGCGGCCGATCCCGCTGGCGGCGCCGACCACGACCACGGCGTAGGGCAATTCGGGAAAGTACTCGGACATTCGACTCCTCGCGATTTCTCGAGCGGCCGCTTCGGCCGCGCGTCTGGTTGTAGGACCGGGAGACGGACTCTGCCAGACCCAACTATACCGAGCGCAATGGCTTGGGCATGCCAGCCATCGCCGAAACTCAATGCTCCGGCCGCGGGCGATGTCCGAATATTCCGGCTTATCCCGGGTCGTCAGGAGGGCAAGCGATGGGGCATCGAAATCGCCTGAAGACGCCGGTCTGCCGGTTGCTGGGCTGTGACTATCCGATCGTCTCGGCCGGCATGGGCGGCGTCGCCCGCTCGGAGCTGGTGGCGGCGGTCCTGTCCGCCGGCGGCTACGGCCTGCTCGGCATGGTCCGCGAGTCGCCCGAGCTGATTCGCCGCGAGATCGCCGCCGTGCGCGACCGCACCGACCGGCCCTTCGGCGTCAACCTGATCCCCTTCGGCACCGCGCCGTCCCTGCTCGACGAGGAACTGGCGGCCTGCTTCGACGCCAAGGTACATGCCATGTGCTTCTTCTGGGACGTGCGGCCGGACCTGATCGAGCGGGCGCACGATTCCGGCTGCAAGGTGCTGTACCAGGTCGGCAGTGTGGGCGACGCCATCGCCGCCGAGGCGGCCGGCGCCGATGTCATCATCTGCCAGGGCGTCGAGGCCGGCGGGCATGTGCACGGCCAGGTATCCTCCCTCGTGCTGCTGCCGCAGGTGACGCGGGCGGTGCAGGTGCCGGTCCTCGGCTCCGGCGGCTTCGCCGGCGGCGGCGGCCTCGTCGCGGCCTTCGGCCTCGGCGCCCAGGGAATCCATTGCGGCACGGCGTTCCTGGCGACCACCGAGTCCTATGCGCACGAGTTCCACAAGCAGCGCATCGTCGAGGCGGCCTCGGAGCAGACGGTGCATTCCGACGTCTTCGCCATCAACTGGCCGCCCCGGTCCCCCGTGCGGACGCTGGAGAACAGCGTCACGCAGGCCTGCCGCGACAAGCTATGGGGCCATGGCCCCGACGATTTCCCGCGCGAGGTCATCGGCCATGAGGGGGAGCGGCCCATCTACCGGTTCAGTACGGACTCGCCGCTGCGCGACATGACCGGCGATTTCGAAGCGATGGCGCCCTTCGCCGGCCAGTCCTGCGGCCTGATCGAGGACATCTGTCCAGCCGGCGAGCGCCTGCGCCGCATCGTCTGGGAGGCGGAGACCATCCTGGCGCAATTCGCCGCCTGACGCCTTGACAGCGCCGCCGCTGCCGTCGAGCGTAGCGCCGCCCTCATCACCCGAACGAGACATAGGACATCGAGTATGCTGCAGGAGACCTTCGGCGCGTCGAAGCCGATCATCGCCATGGCCCATTTCCCGCCGCTGCCGGGATCGCCGGGCTACGATTCGCGGCGCGGCATGGATGCCGTGATCGACTGGGTCGCCGCCGATCTGGTCCAACTGCAGGCCGGCGGCGTCGACGCCGTCATGTTCGGCAACGAGGGCGACCGGCCCTATCTCCTGAAGGCCACGCCCGAGAGCCTGGCCGCGATGGCCACCGCCATCGGCGTGCTGAAGCGCGACCTGAAGGTGCCGTTCGGCGTCAACTATCTGTGGGACCCCGTGGCGACGGTGGCGCTCGGCGTCTCGACCGGCGCGCGCTTCGGCCGCGAGATCTTCACCGGCGTCTATGCCGCCGACATGGGCGTCTGGGCGCCGGATTGCGCCGCCGCCCTGCGGTTGCGTCACGACCTCGGGCGCGACGACATGAAGCTGCTCTTCAACATCAACGCCGAGTTCGCGGCTCCGCTCGACACACGCCCGATCGAGAAGCGGGCGACGAGCGCGGTGTTCTCCTCGCTGGCGGATATCGTCTGCGTCTCCGGGCCGATGACGGGCGAAGCCGTAGATGACGCCGACCTCAAGCGCGTCAAGGCCGCTCTGAAGGGCACACCGGTCTTCGCCAACACTGGCGTCAACATCGGCAATGTGCGCGACATCCTCGCCGTCGCCGACGGCTGCGTCATCGGCACGCATTTCAAGCGCGACGGCAACACCTGGAACCCGGTCGACGGCGACCGCGTCAAGCGCTTCATGGACGTCGTGACCAAGCTGCGGTAGCGCTCGGCACACAGATGGCTGACGCGGCCCCTCATCCTGTCCCTCTCCCGCTTCGCGGGAGAGGGGACGCTGCAGAAGCATTTGATTTCGGTCGCCCCCTCGCCCGCGAAGCGGGAGAGGGTGGGGGTGAGGGTGCGTCGCTCGCTAGCTCGGGCGGATGCTAGCCATGCCGCTGCTGCTCGGGCTCGACATCGGCACGACCTCGACGATCGGCATCCTGATCGACGAACGCGGCGCGACTTTGGCGACGGCCTCGCGCCCCTGCACGCTCCATTCCGATCACGCCAACTGGGCGGAGGAGGACCCTGGGCAGTGGTGGGAGAACGGCTGCGCCGTCATCCGCGAGCTGCTGGCGGCGAACGGTCGGCGCCCCGCCGACATCGCCGGAGTCGGCGTCACCGGCATGCTGCCGGCCGTCGTCCTGCTCGACGGCGCCGGCGCGCCGCTCCGCCGCAGCATGCAGCAGAACGACGCCCGCGCCGTCCGCGAGATCGAGGAGATGCGGCGCGCGATCGACGGCGCCGCGTTCTTCCGCCGCACCGGCGGCAGCATCAATCAGCAGGTCATCGCGCCCAAGCTGCGCTGGATCGCGCGGCACGAGCCGGAGACCTTCGCGCGCATCGCCACCGTCTTCGGCTCTTACGACTACATCGCCTGGCGACTCTCGGGCGTTCGCGGGACGGAGCAGAACTGGGCGTTGGAATCCGGCTTCGTCGACATCGCCACCGGCCGCTTCGATCCGGAGCTCGTCGCCCTGGCCGGCATCGCGTCCGACCGGCTGCCGCCGATCCGCGCGTCGCAGGAGGTCGTCGGCGCGGTTACGGCCGAGGCCGCGGCGGCGACCGGCCTGGCGGCGGGAACGCCCGTCGTCGCCGGCTGCGCGGATCATGTCGTCTCGGCCTTCGTCGCCGGCGCGGCCGCCGAAGGCGACCTGGTGCTGAAATATGGCGGCGCCGGCGACATCCTGCTGGCGACGGCACAGCCGGTTACCGATCCGCGGCTGTTCATCGATCATCACGTCGTGCCCGGCCTGTGGTTCAGCAACGGCTGCATGGCCGCCAGCGGCAGCCTGCTCAACTGGATCGTGCGCGAGTGGGCGGCCGGCGAGGCCCCCAAGGCGCAAGCCGCGGGCCTTTCGCTCCATGCCTGGCTGGACCGCCTGGCCGCGCCGACACCCGCCGGCGCCGACGGGCTGATCCTGCTGCCCTATGTCCTCGGCGAGAAGACGCCGTTGCACGATCCCCATGCCCGCGGCACCCTGGTCGGCCTCGGCCTGCATCACGGTCTCGCGCATGTCTGGCGCGCGGCGCTCGAGGGCGTCGCCTTCGGCTTCCGCCACCATTGGGACGTCTTCGCCGAGCGCGGCCTGGCGGTGAACCGCGTCATCGCCTGCGACGGCGGCGCCGCCAGCGACCTGTGGCTGCAGATATCGGCCGACGTGCTGCAGCGGCCGGTGCAGCGGCTGCGGCGTCATCCCGGCTCCTGCCTCGGCGCCGCCTATGTGGCGGGGGTGGGTGTCGGCGTCTTCGAGGACTGGACCGGCATCGGCCGCTATGTCGAGCCGGGCGAGACGTTCACGCCCGACGCGGCGCGCGCGGCCGTCTATGACCGCGCCTACGCCGTCTTCCGCGAGACCTACGAGCGGCTGAAGACGCTCTATCCACGCCTCGCCTTCGAAGCGTGACGGCTTGCCTTGCCGCCCGCGGCGTCGCACATAATGCAGTCATGGGTGATCGGCTCGAAGTCGTCATCGAGCGCTGGGGCGGCCTCGGCACGTCGATGGAGTATCGCTGGTCGGTCTGGCAGGGCGGCAACCGCGTCGAGATGGGCGGCCCGCATGCGTCCGCCGACGCCAGCGAGAGCGACGCGGTCGAGTTCTGTCGACGGCGCTTCGATCGCGCGCCAGACCGGATCGAGCGGCTCTGATCGTCGGCCGCGCTGCGCTCAGTGCGCCGGGCTGGTCAGGTCGCCGTAGGTCTCGGGCCGGCGGTCGCGGAAGAACTGCCAGAGGTCGCGCACCTCTCGCACCATGTCCAGGTCGAGCTCCGCGACGACCAGCTCGTCCTTGTCGTCGCTGCCCTGCTTCAGGATCTGGCCGCGCGGATTGACGAAGTAGCTGGAGCCGTAGAACTTGCCGATGCTCCATGGCGCCTCGGTCCCGACCCGATTCACCGCGCCGATATAGACGCCGTTGGCGACCGCGGCCGCCGGCTGCTCCAGGTTCCACAGATACTGGCTGAGCCCGGCGACGGTGGCCGAGGGGTTCACGATCACCTCGGCCCCGTTGAGCGCGAGCGCGCGCCAGCCCTCGGGGAAGTGCCGGTCGTAGCAGATGTAGACGCCGAGCTTGCAGACCTGCGTGTCGAACACGGGATAGCCGAGGTTGCCCGGCTTGAAGAAGAACTTCTCGTAGAACCCCGCGACCTGCGGGATATGCACCTTGCGAAACTTGCCGAGATACTTGCCGTCGGCGTCGATGACGGCGGCGGTGTTGTAGTACACCCCGGTCATCTCCTCCTCGTAGATCGGCACCACGATGACCATGCCGTGCTTCTTCGCCAGCTTCTGCATCTGCTGCGTGGTCGGGCCGTCGGGGATGCGCTCGGTGGCGCGGTACCATTTCTTGTCCTGGCTCGGGCAGAAATAGGGCTGGGCAGGTGCGCCTTCAGCATGAGGTCGCGGATCTTCCCGGGCTCCATCGCGGTGTCGCCCTTCAGGCTCATCTGGATGAGACCGGCTGTGATCTTGGCCATGCATGCCTCCCCGAACGGCCATGTCCGTGGCGGCGGACCCTAGCACGCGCCGCCCTTGCTGACGACAGGCCACGGCCCCATCTTGGAGGGTATCGGTCCGCCCGCAGGTTGAGCGAAGATGCGCCTGATGGCCCTGACTTTTCTGGTTGTCCTGCTCCCGGGCGCCGCCCTGGCGGGGTCGGGCGGGTCGCTGTCCGGCGGCTCGACGGCCGGCCACCTGGAATCGCCGTCCTACGGCACGCTCGGCAAGACCTCGTCCACCCATGTCACCACCATCGCGCCGCGCCGGGTGCTGGCACCCGCCGGCGCGCTCGGCACGGAGTCGGACGATCTCGCGCCGGGCCGCTCCCGCGCCGACGAGCCGCGCTTGCTCGAGCGCCGGCTCGACTGCTTCGACGCCCCCGTCGCGCCGGACCGCGACACGCGCAACCGCTTCACCAGCCGCTGCCCCGGCAACGCCCGCTGATCCGCCCCGCCGAGGCAAATCGATCTGTCCGGAAAGTCTGCGACAGATCGCCTGCCGGTCGCGACGGGATTAACCACGTCCGGCCCCGGCGGAAAATCGCGCCGAATTAAACACAATTCCTAGCGGCTTCTTAAGGAGTCGTTGACATTATTCCACCACGGGGCCGGTCGATGCGTGGGCCGGCCTCGCCACCACCAGAACAAAAAGATCAGGGTATGCTGACATGAGCGAAGGCCGCATCACCATCATCATCGGCTCGGTGGCGTGGGTGGAGTTGCTGTGGGCCGTCTGGCTCGCGGGTTAACCGAACGGTCGTGACCGGGTGCTCGGAGCGCCGCCGCCGGCGGCACTCCGGCCCCGTTTACCATGACCCCGGGCGGAGCAGCTGTGCCACGCCCTGTGCCGCCGTCAGCACCGCCAGCAGCGCGAGCAGGCGCAGCACCCATCGGCGGAAGGCGGCGGGATCGGCGCGCCGGAAGCCGCGCGCGCCTAGCCAAACGCCGGCGAGCAGCGGCGGCAGGAAGAGCAGGAACCGCCAGAGCGTGGCGCGCGTCGCCAGCTCCGCCTCGGCGAGGAAGGCAAGGCCGATGACGTCCGTCCCCAGGAAGTAGGCGATCAGCGAGGCCCGCCCGACATGCACGCCGGCGGGCGAGCCGAAGAAGAACAGGATCGCCGGCGGGCCGCCGATGCCGAAGGCGCCGTTGCAGAAGCCGGAAACCGCGCCGGTGGCGATGGTCGCCGTCGGCCCCGGCATGGTCTTGAGGGCGAAGCCGCGCCACAGCAGGGCGACGACTCCGATGACGAAGACCGACAGCGCGATGCGCATCGGCGCGGTCGGCAGGTTGGCGAGGAGCTGCACCCCGAGCGGCGTCGCCGCGACACAGCCGAGCAGCAGCAGCCCGATCGCGCGCCAATGGATGTCGCGCCAGATGCCCGGCAGAAGGTGCAGGCTGGCGGCGATCTCCAGCATGAAGATCACCGGCACGATCTCGGCCGGCGGCAGGGCGAGCGACAGCGCGGTGATCGCCAGCAGCGAGAAGCCGAAGCCGCTGTAGCCGCGCACGATCGCCGCGCCGAACACGCAGGCGAGGCTGTAGGCGATGAGCCAGGGCTCCATGCGCCGAGCATCACGGCCGCCCGCCTGCGGCCGAAGCGCCAGACGCGCGGATTGCCTTGGGCCAGGCGGTGGCAGGGTCGGAGGGAGTCCGGACAATCCTGAACAATCCCGTGCACGCTTTGCCCGCCGGCTTTGGCGCGTGTTATGTTCCCGGCCGGGGTCTGGATGCCCTGTTGATCGCGCTGTCCCGCATGCCCCGGACGGAGGCGGTGCGATCGTCGCCGTCAACGTCGAAGCCGAGGACTATTGCCGTGAACGTCAGCCGGCGGATCGCCAGGATGGCCCTCACGGGCCAGGCGAGCCTCATGAATCGGATGCTGTTCTTCCAGAAGAACCGGCAATGTCCGCTGTGCGGCTGGAGCGGCTTCACCTTCTTGCCGACCGGTCCGGGACCCTACTTCAGGTTCGACGTCCTGTGCCCGCGCTGCGCGTCGTGGGAGCGGCACAGGCTGGCCCATGTGCTGTTGAAGGACGCTCTGCCGAAGCGGCTGGGAAAGGTCCTGCACATCGCGCCGGAAAAATCGGTCCAGGCCTGGATCGAGGGCCTGTCCGACGACTATCAAACCGCCGACCTGCAGGACGCCAAGGCCATGCACAAGGTGGACGTCCAGGCGATGCCGTTCGCGGCGGAGAGCTTCGATTGCGTCTGGTGCTCGCATGTGCTGGAGCATGTGCCCGACGACCGCAAGGCCATCGCCGAGATCAAGCGAATCCTGAAGGTCGGCGGCATCGCCGTGATCCAGGTTCCGGTGTGGGGCCGGGAAACGGAGGAGACGGTCCTGCCCACAGATCACGAGCGCTTGATGCGCTACTTCCAGGCGGATCACGTGCGCCGCTACGGCAGCGACATTCTCGGCCGGCTCGAGGAGTCCGGCCTGTCCGTCGCGGCCCGCAGCATCCGCGAGATCGAGCTGCATCTGGTCATCCGGCACGGCCTGAACGACCCGGCCGGCGACGACGTCTTCCTGGCGACCAGGCTCCCGGCTTAGCGCAGAATCCTTGTATGTCAGACCGGAGTATGCCGGCCTGACCAGCGAGGCGTCGTTTGCGTTAGCTCATGTCCGGTAGCGCTCCGGACAGCAGAAGCGCGTTAGATCGAACGAGAGCTTTCTACCAACCGCCACCACCGCCGCCGCCAGGATCACCGCCGCCGCCAGGATCACCGCCGCCACCGGCATCGCCGCCGCCGCCGGCATCACCGCCGCCACCGGCATCGCCGCCGCCGCCGGCATCGCCGCCGCCGCCGGCATCGCCACCGCCGCCGGCGTCGCCACCGCCGCCGGCGTCGCCACCGCCACCGGCGTCACCACCGCCACCGGCGTCGCCACCGCCACCGGCGTCGCCACCGCCGCCAGCGTCGCCACCGCCGCCAGCGTCGCCACCGCCACCGGCGTCGCCACCGCCGCCAGCGTCGCCACCGCCACCGGCGTCGCCACCGCCACCGGCGTCGCCACCGCCACCGGCGTCGCCACCACCGCCGGCGTCGCCACCGCCGCCAGCGTCGCCGCCTGCGCCGGCACTGGCGCTGTTTGCTCCGCCACTACTCGCATCGGCCCTGCCGGTCGCATTGCCGTTGTCGCCGGCGACGACACGCGTCGGATTCTGCGGCGGCACGGTCTGTGGCACCGCCGCGCCGGCGGCTGGCTCGATCGCGCCCTCCGGTTCGAGGATGCGGGCATTCGACTCGATCGCGGCCAGCAGCGCCTCTACTGATATGGGAGGAGCCGTCTCAGGCCGCGGTTGCGCCAGGATCTGCACCATCGCAGCTTGGTTGCGGGCCGCTACATAGGCTGCGATCGAACGCGTCACGTCGCTGCTGGCCGATCGATTGCCGGCGTCGACCCGGATCAGGTCCTTGATCTCCTGGGCATCCGCCGTCCCGGCGGCCAGCCCGACAAGAAGCGGTAACGACAATGTGGAAATCCGTCTCATCCTTGCCTCCCCAGTCTGTCTTTTGCTTTAAGTTCGCGTCGTCACGCGGCGTGTCATCGCACGTTGCCCTCGCATCGGCGTCGCCAAGCCCACATGGGGCCTCGGCGCCTCACGCCCACCTAATCAACGCTCGTACGCGAAATCATGAACGCCTACGCGGACTCTCATCCCCAGCCGCTCCTGTCCTCATCCCGATCTGTCGAGGGACACGGGGCCAACCAGACGATGCTGCATCTCCACATCCTCTCTCCCGGAGCGGAAACGGCGCGGGGTCGGGTGAGCCACTCTTTTTATATAGATGGATGCTACCACATCAGCCGATGGTTCGCTCTCCCAATTTGGGAGGAGCGGGCCGATGGCGAGATGATACTCTTGCGTCTGCTCGGCTGCGTTCGCCGCGGCGTCAGATCAGGCGGTCGTCGTCGTTCAACGCGATCGGCTCGATGAGATCCGGCGCGTCGTTCTTCACACTGTTTACGTTGGTGCTCACCGGGTAGGCGGCCATCAGTTGCGCCGGGAACGGCTGCTGCAGCATCGCCGCGGCGATTGCCGTGTCCGCCGCCCTTAGCCACGTATCGTAGTCCTCGGGATCCAGGATCGCCGGCATCCGGTCGTGCAGATCGGCCACCAGCGAGTTCGGCTCGCCGGTGATGATGGTGAAGCTCTCGATCAGCGCGGCGCCCCCGTTCCACCGTTCCCACAGGCCGGCGAAGGCGAACGGAGTGCCGTCGCGCATGCCGATATGATAGGGCTGCCGTCGGCCGTGGGCCTTTTTCCACTCGTAGAACCCACCTGCCGGCACCAGGCATCGGCGCGTCCTGAACGCAGTCCGGAACGCCGGCGCCGTGGCGATCGTCTCGGCGCGGGCGTTGATGAACTTGGCGCCGACTTTCGCGTCCTTGGCCCAGAAGGGGACAAGGCCCCAGCGCAGCATCGCCAGTTCGCGGTTGCCGTTTCTGTCCAAGCGCACGACCGGGAGGCTGTCGGTCGGCGCGGCGTTGTAGCGCGGCCGGATGTCCTCCGGCAGTTCGTTCAAGAACTGCAGGAGCGCGCGCATCGAGTCAAGGGTCGTCGGGCTCCGGTAGCGGCCGCACATCGGGTCATCCTATGCATACGAACCTCGACGCGCCATGACGTCCCACGCGGGTGGCGTCTCTTGACGGAGCCTCTGAGTCCCAAAATCGGGCCGCAGCTCGAGGCGGGCGGCGCCGCTTGCGCCGGTTGACGGTCGGCTCGGGCGCGGAGGAGGATGCTCCTAGTGGTTCGATCGCAACGGATGGTTCCCATCCGTTGCGTGAATCGAACCACCAGCACATTGATCTGGTGGGCTGATTCACCTGACGCTTGGGAACCAAGCGTCAGGATCAGACCGCTAGGTAAACGAACGCTTAGGCGTTGAGACGTTACCATAGGGTGTATTGTTTCTGCGCCTGATCGACAGAGTGCCGCATGGTTTCCGGACTGATACGAAGGATGGTATGCCGGCAGATCGGGCATTCAAACCGTGCCGTGGGGCCTGTTCCAACCATGGGCGGCAGGCGAAGACGCATCCTTCGCATCGGTTCCGCCGGCCTTCTGCTCGCCGCCGGCCTCGGCGGAGCGGTCGCCTATCTGCATGGCCCGCAGCAACCCGACCTTGCGCCGCCGTCGCGACCGCTCTCTGAGCGGCTTGTGCGGCTTGACAGTCCGGAAGGCCAGCGCTTGCTGATCCAGAGCGAAGCCAATGAGGCCTTCCTGCCGCTCGCGACACATTTCACCACGCAGAAGACTCAGGCCTACTGCGGCGTGGCCTCCGTCGTCATGGTGCTCAATGCCCTGGGCGTGCCGGCGCCGGTGCCGCCGGAGTACGAGCCATATCGGTACTTCACGCAGGACGTCGTCCTCGGCGACCTGACGAGCGAGGTAACGACGCCGGACAAAGTCGCCGAGTACGGCATGAGCCCGGAGCATGTTGCGGGAGTCCTGCGGTCCTACGGGGTGGAGGCGGTCGTCCACCTTGCTATCGCGTCCAGCGTCGAGGATTTCCGCGCCCGCGCGTCAGACTATCTCGATCGGGACGGACACCATGTGATCGTCAACTACAGCCGGCCGGGCCTGGAGCAGGAAGGCCGCGGCCATATCTCGCCGCTGGCCGCGTATGACGCGGACACCGATCGGTTTCTGATCCTCGATGTCTCCCGCTACAAATATCCCTCGGTCTGGGTCGAGACGGCCCGGCTGTTCGACGCCATGACACGATCCATCGACGGCCGGGTCAGCGGTCGCGGCTTCGTCCTGGTCCGACGCGTGGAGGGGGCGGGATCATAGCTGGCGACTCTCCGGCGCGTCGATGAGCTATTCGATCCCGAGGCCCATAGCGCGTTCGCCGGCGGTAGCCTTACCGGTCAGATCCGGCACGGGGACACCCGCCGCGGAGCTTCGCGGGCGGCGATCGGGTGCGTGCCCAGCGCCAATTGCCGCTGGGAAAACAATTCATCCTCGATCGCGCGTCTTTCCGCTTCGACGCTCTCGACTCCCCGGCGCAGGGCCTTGAAGAGGGCTTCGGCGCCGGTCGTGTCGTGACCGCTTGCCGCCAGCCGTTGAATGGCCTCGTGTTGTCGCTCGAGGCGTTCGCGGGCGAGGGCAAAGCGTTGATCCACGGCCGCGAGATCGTTTTCTGAGAATGCCATGGCTACCTGCCGACGAACGGCGACGCCAGGACGAGCAGGAACGGAAGCGCCAGCAACAGCAGCGCAGCAGCGACAACGACGGCCGCCGTGGCCGGCCGCACGAATGCTTGGAAAGCCATGTTCGCCTCCATGGAATTAACCATGAGGGCTCGTATGACGCGATTCCCCGGCCTCAAGCAGTGATGGCGCTCACTGTCGGCCGTTGATGGGTGTCACACTTTCGTCGGATGGAGCATGGTGAGACTTCACGTCCGAGAAGATCCATAGAGCGCTTCCAGCGGGTTGAGGGGTGCGCTGCTCCGGGGGATCTGTGGATCGCAGGCCTCCCGCGCCATCTGCGCGACGCCGGAGGTGAGGATGACCCGAACATCGGGCCGTTCGCTACGCATCCATACAAGGGTTCCCCGGTCCATTTGAACGCGCGCCGCGGCGCAGTTGCTGGGAACGAATCTCGTCGAGCGCCGTTCTTACCTCTGCGGCAGAGTCGATGCGAATTTCCGCCGGCGCGCGCCGGAGATCGAACCATCAGGGCCAATCATGGAACTCAGGTGCCCGGGTTGCGGCAATACGGCATCCCAGATCCTGCTCGGCAGCGACGACCGGCACTATTCGAAGTGCCTGGACTGCGGAGAGATTCGGCTTTTGGAGACAGAGTCGGCGCCATCGACAGATAGCAGCCCTGCGCAGGCCACTCAGGTCGGGATCGCCTGACGCTCTTGCCCGAACAGACCGACCGGTCTGGACTGGTCGCCGCGCCGACTTGGAGCGGCTCCGGCACGGTCTCGGCGATGCCGGCCGAATGCGACGAGCGGGAGGTTGCGGCAACTCGGAACCTCGGGGCGATCCGCCGGTTCCAGACCTATGCTCACACAGGCTGATTTCGAACGCTGCGCGAAATCGATGGTGGCTCGGTATGGCAAAGATGCAGCTTGGAGAGCTCGTCGCAGAGCCGAGCATTGCAGGCATAAGGGCTTGCATTCCGTCTGCGAGATCTGGATTCAAGTTGCGAATACGATTGAGGAATCGGGATCGCTGTCCGCCGTCGTTCCATCTCCGTAACTTGGTCGGTAAGCGTGCTCTCCAAGACGGCGCGCTCGAATCCAGGACCGGCGAACTGAGTGCATCATGAACGATGGCGGAGACTTCGATTCGCGGCGCGACTACCCGGCCGAGAAGGCGCGCCAGGGCGATATCGTGCTGCGGCATCGGTGGTCTCGCGCGATTTTCTTGGCGGCGCTCGCGCTTATCGTGATTGCGGTCCTATTGTCGCGGCTCCTTTGACCCTCGGCCGGGGTTGTCCGGTGGAACCTTCGTCCGCCGCACCCGGTTGTCGCTGCAGGCATCCCACGAACGAGGGAGATTTCCAGCATGCGGTTTCCGCTAGCAGCGACGACGATCGTCGTCACAGCATTTCTCCTGCCCGGACTGGCGTCGGGGCAGGAAGCGACTGGCCCCGGCTCGGTCCAAACGCTGCCGACCCCGCTGCAGCAGAGCGATATGGAGTTTGTCACGAATGCCGTTGCCGCAGGCCATGCTGAGGTAGAGCTCGGCAAGCTTGCGACCGAGACGGCCCGCGACGCGGCGGTCAAGCAATTCGGCCAGCGAATGGTGGATGACCATACAAAGGCTGGCGATGAGCTGGCACAGATCGCCCGGCAGAAGAACGTCGAGGTCTCCGGCGAGTTGCCGCCCGACGCCAACGCCGCGAAGGACCGTCTGTCGGGCTTGTCGGGAAGCGACTTCGATCGCGAGTACATGACCATGATGGTCGCCGATCACGAGAAGGCCGTGGACCTCTTCACGAAGTATTCGGAAGGAGGTCAGGACGCGGATTTCAAGCAGTTTGCGGGTAAGACCCTGCCGACTTTGCGGGAGCACCTGGAGGAGGCCAGGCGAGTCCGGTCCTTCCTGCAGGAGGTTGCGGCGGGCGAGCAGACGCCTGAGGAGCAGATGGAGCCGGCGGCCGGCACGCCACCGACGCCGGAGGCGGCTACGCCCGAAATCGTCGCGCCGGAGGATGCCGAACAGGCCGAAGGGCAGACGATAGAGGGCATGACGCCGACGGCCGGAACGGGGACCGCCGAAGACGCCTCGCAGCAGCCGACAACCACGCAGCAAGCCGCGCGCCCGGCATACCCGCTCGGCGAAAAGACCGCCGCCGATCTCATCGGACAAACCGTCGTGAACCAGAATGGAGAGGAGGTCGGGTCGATCGCCGATATCGTCCTCAACAGCAATGACCGGGCCGTGTACGCAATTCTTTCAGTTGGCGGATTCCTCGGCATCGGTGACAAGAGCGTCGCGGTTCCGTTCGGTGAGTTGAAGCCGGGCGAAAACGAGACGATCCTCCTCATGTCTTCGGCAACCGAGGAAGATCTGAAGGCGCGGCCGGCATATGAGGAAGGCGTCGAAGGCTACGCACCGGCGCCGCGTGACCGTCCGCTTGGCGAAAGCAGTACGGAATAGGGCCTTGGGGCTGGCCCGCCGCCGGCACCGTCTGCCGGCCGCGCGGAGGACGTCGGACGGCTCGGTGCGCCGCCTGATCAACGCATCGACGACCCTCCCTGGAAAGCCCCGCTGCGCATCCCATCCGGCGGGGTTTTTCTTGGTTGATCAGCCCGACCGCTGTGGCGAAGACGAGGGGCGCGATGGTCGTCATGCCACCGAGCACGACAATGAAGGCAATGGCTGGGTCGGACGATCCGGTGGGCAGCAAATCGATCAGCAGCAAGCCGCCCGCAAGCAGGCCACCGAGCAGCACCCCGACGAAGGCGTGCAGGGCAAGGTAGGTTGCAACCGGAGACCGCCGTCCAGGCGGTCGCGAAACCAAGACGGCCATGCGGCGTGAACCGGGCCATGCCGTGCTTGGTTCCGGCCCGACGTTCGGCTCGGCAGCCTCCGTTCCGACCGGTGGATTTCTTCTTGTCGCCCGGAACGAATTCCGGGGTTGCTGGTTGCTGCTCTAGCGGTGCGCTGGCCCTCGGGCCGTGGCAAATCCCAACACCCCCGCCGTACGGACCCGCGGATCTTCCCCACCACCCGGCGTGCCGCACCATCGCAGGCTCAGAGCGAAAAGCGACATTACGGCGCCCAACGGGCGAGGCTTTTCTTGGCGCACGGCCTGTGGGGCAGGGCATCGGGCGACGGTCAGGTCGCGACCACATGCCAGCCCGTATTGGACCACAGTCCAATAGCAGCCGATCTCCCCGCCACGTAGGTTGCCGGCAGAGTCTGTCCAGCAACCGGAGGTGCGCCTATGGCCAAGGCATCAAAGGCCGAGAAGCCGAACATCCTGTTCATCATGGCCGACGACATCGGCTGGTTTAACCTGAGTTGCTACCACCTCGGGGTTATGGGCTACCGGACGCCCAATCTCGACCGCATCGCGAGAGAAGGCGCGATGTTCACCGACTTCTACGGGCAGCAGAGCTGCACCGCCGGCCGCGCCGCCTTCATCACCGGACAATCGCCGATCCGCACGGGCCTGACGAAGGTGGGCACGCCGGGGGCGACGCTCGGAATCAAGCCGGAGGACCCTACGGTCGGCGAGTTCATGAAGAATTTCGGCTATGCCACCGGGCAGTTTGGAAAGAACCACCTCGGCGACCGCAACGAGCATCTGCCGACCGTGCACGGCTTCGACGAGTTCTTCGGCAACCTCTATCACCTCAATGCCGAGGAGGAACCGGAATACGAGAACTATCCGAAAGACCCGAATTTCCGGAAAAGGTTCGGCCCGCGCGGCGTGCTGAAGTGCAAGGCCTCCGCTAAGGACGATGCCACCGTCGATCCGCAGTTCGGCAAGGTCGGCAAGCAGGCGATCGAGAATACCGGCCCGCTGACTCGCAAGCGCATGGAGACGGTGGACGAGGAATTCCTCGCCTCGGCGCTCGACTTCATCGACCGCAAGCACAAGGAAGGGGTGCCGTGGTTCTGCTATTTCAATCCGACGCGCATGCACGTCTTCACGCATTTGAAGCCGGCGTCCAAGGGCAAGACCGGCCTCGGCCTCTATCCCGACGGGATGGTCGAGCTCGACGGCTATGTCGGCCGGTTGCTCGACAAGCTGGACGAGCTGGGCATTGCCGACAACACCGTCGTCGTCTTCACCACCGACAACGGCGCGGAAGTTCTGTCGTGGCCGGACGGCGGCGCCACCCCGTTCCGCGGCGAGAAGGACACCAACTGGGAGGGCGGCTGGCGCGTGCCCTGCGTGATGCGCTGGCCAAGCGTCATCAAGCCCGGCCAGATCATCAACGACATCTGCTCGCTGCAGGATTTCATCCCGACCTTCGCGGCCGCGAACGGCGAACCCGATCTGGTTGAGAAAGTGAAGAAGGGCTACAAGATCGGCGACAAGACCTTCAAGGTCCACCTCGACGGCTTCAATCTGCTGCCCTTCCTCTCTGGCAAAGCGGAGAAATCCCCTCGCGACGGCTTCATCTACTGGAGCGACGACGGGGAATGCATGGCGATGCGGATCGGGCGCTTCAAGGTCGTCTTCGCCGAGCAGCGGAGCAAGGGGCTGGACGTCTGGCGCGAGCCCTTGTCGGTGCTGCGCATTCCCAAGTTCTTCGATCTGCGCGCAGATCCGTTCGAGCGGGGCGAGGAGAGTTTCAAATACAACGACTGGTTTGTCGAAAACGTCCCCCTCCAGTATCTCGCGCCGCCTTTGCTCATGAAATGGTTGGAGAGCTTCAAGGAGTTTCCGCCGCGCCAGAAACCGGCGAGCTTCAGCATCGATCAGGTGCTCGAGAGGATGATGCCGAAAGATTGACCAGGCCGGCGGGCGGCACCGCTTGGCGCCCGCCCGGAATCGCGTCATGACGCGGCGGAGCGGCTATTCCCCATGGGGGCCGGCGCGAGCGCGACGCCGGCTTCGGGCGATGCCGGCGCCGACTCCGCCGCGACCGGCGCCGCGGTATAAGTCAACTGCGCGCTCGGCACGAACAGCGCCGCACGCAGGCCTTCGGGCCGCCAGTCGAGGGCGACACGGCCGTCAAGCTGCTGCGCGACGCTCGCCGTCAACACGGTGTTGCCGAAACCCTTCCTTGTCGGGGGCGAACGCACGGCCGGCCCGCCGCTCTCGCTCCAGCGCAGCGTCAGGCCCTCTGCGGTCACCTCCCAGGATACGGCCAGCCGCCCGGCGGGCACCGACAGCGCGCCGTATTTGGCGGCGTTGGTTGCCAATTCGTGCAGCGCCAACGCCAGCGATTGGCTCGCCGCCGGCTGCAAGTTGACCACCGGTCCGCTCGTCGCGACGCGCTCCTGGTTCTGGCGGTAGGGCGCCAGCTCGTCCGCGACCAGTCGGCCGAGGTCGGCGCCCATCCAGCGGCTGCGCGCCAGCAGGCTGTGGGCCCGCGCCAAAGCCATCACCCGGCCCTGCACCGCCGCAATGTAGGTGTCGATATCGGGGGCGCGGCTGAGATGAAGGATCGACAGCACCACCGCCAGCAGGTTCTTGGCCCGGTGGTCCACCTCGCGCGCCAACAGCTGCTGGCGCTCCTCGGCTTCTTTGCGCTCGGTGATGTCGAGCGCGAGACCGATGAAGCCGGTGACGCGGCCATCGGTCTCGGCCAGCGGCGTTGCGGTGTCCAGCATCCACCGCCAGGCGCCGTCGTGCCTGCGCATGCGGTACTCGGCCTGGTAGGGTTGACGCCGGGCGACAGCTCCGAAGTAGGCCGCCCGGAACCGCTCCCGGTCCTCGGGGTGCACGAGGCCGGACCAGCCTTCGCCGAGGCCGGCCGCCTCCGGCAAGCCGGTGAACTCCTCCCAGACTCTGTTTACGTAGATCGTCCGTCCCTCGGCATCGTCCTGCCATACCAGGGCCGGCGCGCCGTCGGCCAGCGTGCGGAACCGCAGCTCGCTGCCGCGCAGCGCCGCCTCGTAGCGCTGGCGCTCGGACAGGTCGTAGAAGTGGCACACGACTCCGGGCCGCCCATCGGGCAGCGTGACGCGCTCGATCTTCCAGTCGTAGGACTCGACCTCGTCAATGTCCTGACGGCGCTCGACGGTGCCCGGCGAGTGGTAGGGGTCGCCGGTCTCCAGCGTGTGGTGGAAGCGGGCGATGGCTTCGCTGGCAAATGGCTCCGGCCAGATCACCCGCAGCACCTCGGCGAAGTCGCGCCCGAGCAGCGGGTGGACATTGGCGAACACCCTTTGCGCGCCGGCGCTGACCTGCGCGAGGCGAAAGTCGGCGCCTACGGTGTAGACCCCGAAAGGCGACTGCTCGACCAGATGGCGAAAGCTGTCGTGCGCGGCGCGCAGCGCCGCTTCGGCGCGCTGGCGCTCGGTGGTGTCGCGCACGATGCTCAAGATGATCTTTTCGGTGCCGACGGCGGCAAACGACCAGGTCGCCTCGACCGGGAAGGTCGTACCGTCCTTGCGCCGGTGGATCGTCTCGAAGCGAAGCGGACCGTGCTCCACCCGCTTCATCTGCGCCGGGATCTCGGCGCGCGTGGCCTCCGCGCGCAGGTCCTGGAACGGTCGGCCGAGCAATTCCTCCCGGCTGTAGCCGTAGGCCGCGACCGCGGCTTCATTGACGTCGACGATGGTGCCGTCGGTGCGGAAGAACAGCAGGATGTCGCGGCCGTGCGCGGAGAGCATGCGGTAGCGCGTCAGCTCCTGCTCCGTCTGTTTGCGCGCGGTGATGTCGACGGTGACGCCGCACAGCCGCACGGGCCGTCCCGCTTCGTTGCGATACACCTCGGCGATTTCGTGAATCCACCGCAACGTGCCGTCCGGGCAGGTGACCCGGAGTTCGATGTCGTAGGTGGCCTCGCCGGCATAAGCGGCCGCCAGTGCGGCGTCGACGCGCGGCCGGTCCTGCGGGTGGACGAGACGAGCGAAGTCGTCGCCGGTGCCCGAGGGGATGCCAAGAATCTCTAGCGACGAGCCGGAGCGGACTGTTTGCCCGGACCGAAGATCCAGGTCCCAAACGACCGTTTTGGCGGCGCGCAACGCCGACCGGAAGCGGTCGTTGGAAGAGAGCGGCATGACCCTCCTTCTATCATGTCCGGACACCCGCGCCAATTGGCGCATGCCGCGCGGAGTATTCAGGGTGCGCGCCGGGCCCCGGCAAGTAGGCAGACCGACGACAGGCTGTCGTGGGGGCCGGCGCCCGCACCGCCGGCCCTTTTTTCATCGGTACGGAATTTTCGAAGTCACGGTTCGTTGTGAGCATGCGGCATCCGCCGACGTGGGAAACCCCATCGGCGGCTTCTGCCGCGGGAGCCCCGCCCCCGTTTGACTCGGGGCGGGGCTTTTTCTTTCGTCGGAAGCCGGGATGTCGCAGCCATGGAACAACCCGTCGTGTCCGAACAATGGTTGCTCGACTGATGGGTGCCATTGTTCAGGTGCCGAAAGAAGCAAGAAACTCCTTCCATCGCGCGTCTGGGTAGCGACAACCGAAAACGTGCGGCCCTAAATCGAACAGCCCCACCGGCTTGGGTGGGGCTTTTTGTGTCTGCCAAGGGAACCGCCTGCCGCCGCCGCGGGTCTACGGTGGGCCGTGCGCTGCGTAGCGACCGTCCGCCAGTGCACGGTAGACTGACCCCGCCCTCATCGGGCGGGGTCTTTCTCTCTGCAGTCCCGCCCCGGCGGGACTTTTCTTTCGTCGGAAAGCACCGTCTCCGCCAAACCGACGCGGAGATCGGCGCGGCCTGAACGTGACTCTATTCCGTGTCACTAGCGACTCTGTGACGGCTCTCACCGCGGTGGCAGAGGCGTGGCAAAGCGGCGGCAGAGCGTGACGTGGATCACTGCGGGCGCTGTTGGCACACCGTCGGCCCGGTCTCGCTGCCTATCGTGCCGGTGTGCGAAGCAAGCCAGCAGAGGAGCGCGCAATGACCACCTCGCCAAACTATCATCGGACGTTCCGAGTCACTCGGAGCACGACCGAGGTGCGCATAGGGTTCGCGGCAGCCATCGTCGACAAGCCGTACGGACCGGCCTTCCTCCACTATGAAGATCAGGACTTCGCGCGCAGCGCGGTACCGTGGGAAGTCAGGTACATGACTCCGCTCAAGCGGAAGAATAGCTGCCCGTTCGTACCCCTGATGACGCGGGCGCAGCTGTCGACGAAGCCCAATACTCCGACCGTGCCGGAACAGCGACAAGGCTGGACGCCCGGAACGACGTTCCCGGCCGAAATTGTCGGCTACAGCGGATGGATCCAAGGATGGGATATCTGGACCCGCGATTTGAAGGTCGACGAGAATTGGGAGCTGCGCATGCCCGATGATGTGCTGGAACTTGGCGGACGGATGCCGGTGACGGCTTATTTTCAGAGATGGCGCGACCACGAGCGGAGCGCCGAAGACCGTGGATGGAAACATTTCCCCCAGTGGACCATGTTCCACGTGGTCTGCTCGATCGATGGAGAGATTCTGACGGTCCTCGACCGGGCAAGCGGAAACAACGGTCAGGCCGTCCCGGTCGACGGCCCGGAAATCCTGCTGGGCGGCATCGTGAAGAAGATCGCTACGCCCATCGTGAAACGGGCCATTGCGATCGGGGTGTCAGCCGGCCGCAGATCGTTGGTCAAGCTGATGTCGAAGGAGGCCGTCGTTGAGGTGCTCGGGCCAAACGGCAAGGTCGCCGAGAAGGTGCTGCTGGATGCACTGGCTGCGCCCGGCCCCACCATCCGGGTGGTGACGCGTCTGACGCAAAAGCCGGTCGCCGGACGAGCGCTGTCGGTCGCCTTCGGCGACAATGCGGAAATGCTGGCCCAAGCTGCGCGCGGGGTCGGTCAGATCTACATCGCCGAGATTCCGAAGGCGCTGATCATGCACCTACAAAGGATCGGTCTGGCCAGCGCGCCGATTACCACCAGCATGGGCGGCGTTGTCGGCTCGGAATACCGATTTCTGGCGGGCGCCAGCAAGTACATCGTGCCGCTTTTTAAGTAGCGGCGGCGGCTATGGATCCGATATGGCGCTGGTCCGCCGCTTCGGCGACGATGCTCTTACAGTTGATGGTCCGCTAGGCGCAAGCGAAGCGGGCTCGGAGCATTGGAGCCGAAGAGACAGCTTTACGAGAAAGCTGCCCATTCGGCTCCGACGTCTCCCTTGACCCGCCGCAGCGAGATTCCCACTGTCGAGCGTGGAAGCGAACGTGATACTGCGTTGAGTCGCGATCCTACGCGCTTCCTGGTAGCTGAATTGGTTCACGAAACTGTAATGACTGTCAATCCAGAACGGATGCCCTGTCTACACGCCCATGCGACGCAGCAGTTCGCTCGTACTCGCCGCGCGATGGACCGTCTTTGCTATCTCGGCACTCGCGACGTGCTTACGAGCAGAATCGGACAGAGCCCTTTGGTGGAGCCTCAGGATGACCGCCTCCGCCTGATCGACCTTCCGGACAGCCTTGTATGCACTGTCGAGCCAGGCGCAGACTTCCGTGGAAAGTGGATCGAGGCGGTCCAAATCGGGTGTGGAGTTCCGGACGCGATCAAGGTCGGTAGCCATGATTTCTGCCCTCCCTCGGATTCGGCCGCACGGTATGAAACAAAACCGTCACCAGTCAATGAGGGCGGCATTAAGCCGCAACCGCGTAGTCTGGCGCTCAAGAACGAAGGAAACCCCGGCCGAAGCCGGGGCAAGTGTCGAGCATACAGGAAGGTCGTCCGACCATACCGCCTCAGTGTGACGCGCTGGTGACAGCTCGACCCGTGATGATGAGTGAGACGGCAGTCTGGTACGCTGCCGTGCTGATGGTGAAACGCTACGGAGGCGGCGCCATGCTCGAGGCCGCGGCGCGCGCCGATCAATTGCAGGAGGACGGCGACATGGCCGGCTGCGAGGCTTGGCACCGTATCCTCAACGCGCACCCATCGTCGCTGGTGGCGTGCAGTGATCAACACCGCAACCGGCAACGTGTGTATGTGGACTTTCGCAGGTGACTGACACTCAAAGCCCCGCCTCACCGGACGGACTTTCCTTTGATGATCGCGCTGTGAACGGCGCGCGCAACTGACCGACGTCGGCGGTCACAGAGGGATCTTATCCAGGTGTGCAAGGATACCGCTGGCGACGATGTTGCCGGCGGCCTCCTCGAGAATGCTCTTCATGGACCTGAGCAACTGGCTGATTCGGCCGCGTTCAGGTTTCGCCGTATCAAGTTCCGCCTGGAGGCTTCGGATAGTCTGCTCGAAGCGCTCTCTCGCGGCCGACTCAAGGCCGAGGCTTTCAACATGCTTTGTGATCTGCTCTACGAGCGCCCGCAGGTCGGCGATGGGTGTCCCTATAGTCTGATAGGCTGTTACTGTTGCCTCACTAGACACAGCTCCAATGTTCCCTGAAAAATTCTCGATGCGACCGATTTGGTAGACTACAGACGGCTCATGGGCCCTCTGACGCTCGCTTTCGGAGAAAGAAAGGCCCTGTCCGACAATACCTGTTTTTTCGAGCTTCAGGCTCCATTGCAGCACAGCGTTCCGAACAGCTTCGAGTATCCCTACTAGGCCCGAGCGATCGACCCGGAGAGCTACCTGTGTCACGCCGATTTTCATTGCCTGGCACAGTCTGGCGGCAATCTCGGTGCCAAAGGGGATATGAAACTCACCCGACCCGCCGTCGCGCACGACGAGATCCTCGATTTCGCTTACAGGTTGGTAGTTGCTATTTTCTGAGAGCTGTTTGGAGATGTTTGCAGCCTTTTCACCGAAGTTGACCGGTTGCCACCCGCGGAACGGATTGAGGCAGATCACCACACCGTAGACGTGACGATATGACGGCACAGGCTGCTCTTGAGGATAGCCGTTTAGTTCCGTATCCACCCAGCTCTCAAATTCCGGCAGGTCCAACTTCGATGCCACAATCTTGGCCTTACGAAGAAGATCCCCTACGCGCACGCTAGGATTGATCGCATCCGCTTGAAGCTGTTCGACTAGCGATGCCATGCTCGCCTCTGTCTTGGAACGGCTGTGACCCCAAACAGTAAGGTAGCTATCCCATAACTCATTGAATTTATGGTGCCGGGTGTCCGGATTGAACGGACGACCTACCGCTTACAAGGCGGTTGCTCTACCACTGAGCTAACCCGGCACAGAAGGGCGGGCGAAAGCTGTCGCCGCCGGCGTCGGCAGGAGTAATATGGCCGCCACCCGCATCGGGCAAGAGACAAGGACGCGCGCCATGGCCGACAAGTTCCGCGTCGCCTGCATCCACAATTGCGCCGAGCGCGAGATGGCGCCCTCCATCGCCGCGCTCACCCGGCTCATCCGCGCCGCTTCCGCCGACGGCGCCCGATTGATCCAGCTGCCGGAAATGGCGACATGGCTGGAGCCGCGCAACGAGCTGGTCGTCGGCAAGGCCTTGCCGGAGGCCGCGGACCCCGGCCTCGCCGCTTGCCGCGCCCTGGCCGCCGAGACCGGCGCCTGGATCCTCGTCGGCTCGCTGCTGATCCGCGAGGCTGGCGCCGAGCGGGTGGTGAACCGCTCCTTCCTGCTCGATGCCGCCGGCGCCGTCGTCGCCCGCTACGACAAGCTGCATCTCTTCGATGTCGACCTGCCGACTGGGGAGCAGTACCGCGAGTCCGCCACGGTGAAGGCGGGCGACCGCGCCGTGCTGGCGCCGACGCCCTGGGGGCTGATCGGCCTCTCGGTCTGCTACGACCTGCGCTTCGCCTATCTCTACCGCGCGCTGGCGCAGGGCGGCGCCAGCTATCTCAGCATTCCCGCCGCCTTCACCTACACCACGGGCAAGGCGCATTGGCATGTGCTGGTGCGCGCCCGCGCCATCGAGACCGGCTCTTACGTCTTCGCCGCCAACCAGGGCGGCACCCACGCGGAAGGCCGCCGCACCTGGGGCCACGCGCTGATCGTCGATCCCTGGGGCGAGGTGCTGGCCGACAGCGGCGAGCGCGAGGGCTTCATCGCCGCCGACATCGATCCGGCCAAGGTCGCGGAGGCGCGCGCCATGATCCCCGCCCTGAAGCACGACCGCAAGTTCAGCAGCCCCGAGCTGCCCACCATAAGCCGCGCCGCGGCGGGGGAGTAGCTCCAACCCTCGTTGCATCGGCACCCTGCGTCCTTCGACAAGCTCAGGATGAGGAAAAATCTTGGCGGCACGAAGAAATCTCCTCATCCTGGAGACCTTTGCACGAATGGAATTTGTGCCCGTTTCGATTCGGCTTTGTACACATCCGATTCCGAAACGTCTGCAGTTTGGACTCCACCGTGCAAAGGTCTCCATCCTGAGCTTGTCGAAGGACGCAACGGCGCCTCATCCCAGTCTCCCGAAACCCGGCGATGCCTATTGTTGTTGCGTAGCAGAGTAACCGACGATGAAACTCGGCATCTTCACCCACTACGTGCCCGGCACGGTCGACGAGACGGCGCGGCGGATTCAGGCCTATGGCTTCGAGGCGGTGCAGCTCAACCTGGAGTTCGCGGACTGGCGTTTCGCCGACGACAGCTCGCCAGCCGCCTGCCGTGCGGTGCGCGACACCTTCCGAGGCCGCGGGCTGGAGATCGCCGCCATCGCCGCTTACGTCAATCCGGTCGCGGTCGATCCGGCGCGCCGACAGGCGAACCACGCGCGGCTCCGCGCCATCATCGAGCGGGCCCAAGAACTCGGCTCGCCCTATGTGGTGACGGAGACCGGCAGCTATCATCCGAATGACGATTGGGCCCCGCACCCCGACAATCTGCTGCCCCGCGCCTTCCTCGACCTGCGCGACGCGGCGGCGGAACTGGCCGAGGCGGCGCGCGCCGCGGGCGCCGTGCTGCTGCTGGAGCCGTCCGTCGGCAACATCGTGGACACGCCCGCCAAGGCGCAGGCGCTGATGGCGGAGATCGCCAGCCCGGCGCTCGGCCTGGTGGCCGATGCCGCCAACTACATGGACCCCGGCAACCTGGCGCGCGGCGAAGCGGTGCAGCGCGACATGTTCGCGCGCACGGCCGCGTATCTGCGGCTCGCCCACGCCAAGGACGTGCGTGTGGTCGACGGCGAGCGGCGCGAGCGCCACCACCACATGGGCGACCCCGCGCTCTGGGGCGGGCTGGAGTACCCTTCGGTCGGCCACGGCGACCTCGATCACGACCTCTACCTGTCGCTGTTGCAGGCCCACGCCCCGGGCGTGCCGCTTATCGTGGAGCACCTCGACGAAGCCGACATCCCCCGGGCCAAGGCCTTCCTCGACGCCCGCCTCGCCGAACCCCCGAAGGCCGCCTGAGGCCGCCCATCCCATTTTCCTCAGCCTTGACAAGTTCTTTATTTGTTCCTATCGTCTAGACTGCCCGCAAGGGATCGGTCTTTGACATCGTGGATAGGAACAGCAGGATCGCCGCCCACCGCCGGCCGGGGAGTAAGGAAGTTCGTCCCTGGACCGACGATGGGCCGCTGGAATGTCGATCTCCGCTGGGCATGGGGTCCATCGCTCATTCCGGACCGGTGCCCACGTGGCCGCCCGCCACCCGCACCATCATGCGGAAGGGGCGCAGATGCGGAGTGCGCCCCGAGAACCCGGTTTCCGCTGGACATGGGGTTCATCGCTCGATTTTGGATGGGGTAGGGGCGAGCGGCGCTCGCCCCTCGTGCCGCGTCCGCAGTGTCGGGATATCCCCGAGCCGCGCCGGGCGAGCGCCGCTCGCCCCTACAGGCCACCCGGTCGGACTTCGCTAGACATGGGGTTCATCGCGCCGAATTCGCGCCCGGCGGTAGGAGCCCCGTCGGGCCGCGCGGCACGAGGGCGTCCCCGCCCGGTGTGCGAAAGGCCGGCCGCCATTCCCGCTTGGCATGGGGTCCATCGTTTCAGAGGGGAAGGGAGTCACGCGGAAGCCGCAAAGAGACGGAGGGGTGCCCGGCATGCGGTCCGCGGCACCTCCCGATGGGATGCGTAACTTTGTTCCGTCGTCCGGGCGGCCCCGAGCGGGCGACGGGCCATCCAGCGACCCTCTTCGCTGGGCATGGGGTCCATCGCTCGTTTTTGAGATTGCCACAGGCACCGGCCGGTCCCTCCGCCGGTCCGGCGGGCCGCCAAAACAAGAGGGGCCGCCCCTCGGGCAGCCCCTCCATTGTCGTGCCGCGTTCCGGCCAAGCGGCCGGATGAACGCCGGATCAGGCGGCCGGAACCTCGACAGAGGCGAGGATCCAGGTCACCGCACCCGACGACCGCGGGCTGAGACAATGAGACACTGGATCACCTCCTTTCCGTTGTTGATGGGACAGCCCTACATATAGCGGGTCATCCGGCACTTTGGAAGATGGGAGGTAGGCCGGCGCCCCTACTTGATGATGATCTTGCCGCGGTAGGCCTCGCCGGCGTTCGGCATGAAATACTCGAACTCGCCGGGCCGGATCGGGACGAACGAGATCACCGCCTCGCCCTCGTCGTCGAATTCGATGGAATCGAGGCCGAGCGGGCGGACCTCGATGTCGTTGATGACGACCTCGTTGATCCAGATGAAGCGGAAGAACTCCGGCGCGGCGACGGCGGCCTCGGTGGTGCCGTCGCTCTGGATCGTCCAGCGGTAGTATTTGCCGCCCTCCAGTTCGATCGGCTCCTTGGGGAACGCCTTGCCGGCCGACAGCTGGAGCGGCGGCAGGTCCGTGGCCTTGGTGAGCAGGTTCGCCGCTATGGCCGGGAGCGCGACGAGGCCGCACAGCGCGGCCATGGCGAACAACGCGATCCTACGCCTGACTGGAGCCGACATTTCCGATTCTCCTCCCAGAGGTTGCAATGCTGCGACGGTGAGTCCGAATTTGTGCGCGACGACGGGGCGGCCGGATCGTCACGGCGCGACCGCGACGCCCCAGGGCTGGTTGCCGACGGTGATCGACTTGATGACGTCGAGGTTGGCGACGTCGATGACGGAGATGTCGTTGCTGACGCCGTTGGTCGTGTAGAGCCGCGACTGGTCGGCGTTGAAGGCCAGCTGCCAGACCCGCTGGCCGACCAGCAGATAGTCCTTCACCTCGAAGGTCTGGGCGTCGACCACCGCCACCCGGTTGGCCGGCCCGAGGGCGATGAAGGCCAGCTTGCCGTCTTTGGTCACGCGCGCGCCGACCGGCTGGATCGCCTCCGGCGTCACCCCGGCGACCTCGAAGCCGATCTTCTTCACGATCTGCCGCGTGGCCGTGTCGATGACGCTGACGGTGCCGCCGATCTCGGAGGTCACCCAGACATGCTTGCCGTCGGCGGTGAATTCGGCGAAGCGCGGGCGCGAATCGACGAGGACGTTGTCGGTGATCTCGTGCGTGCTGGTGTCGATGAAATGCGCCATGTTCGTGGTTTCGGAGGTGTTGACCAGGACCTTGCCGTCGGGGCTGATGCCCATGCCCTCAGGCTCGACGCCGACCGGGATCTCCGTGATCGCGGTGCCGGCGACGACGTCGACGACGGTCACCATGTTGTCGTCCTCGTTCGCGATGTAGAGCGGGTTGCCGGCCGGCGACAGGACGAACAGCTCGGGGTCGGGTCCCGACGGCAGGGTGCGCACGATCTGCAGCGTCGCCAGGTCGAGGACCTCCACCTGGTTGTCGTCGCTGGCGCAGATGTAGAGAACCTTGTTGTCGGTGCTGAGGGTGACGCCGCGCGGCCGCTGGCCGACCGGGATCGTGTGCGTCACTTCCAGGGTCGCGCCGTCGACGACCGTGAGGGTGTTGTCCTTCTCGTTCGAGACATACACGGTCTCCGCCAGCGCGGGTTGGCCGGCCGCCCCCAACGCGACGGCGGCGGCAGCGAGACGCAGCTTCATCGCCTGATCCTCCTTGTTCATCGAAACTCGCAGCCGCTATCGGGGCGGTCATATCCGAGCGTGTCAAGTTCGCTGAATTCGTGCAGGTAGCCTTCCTGCGGCGAGACCGACACGAGCGTGCGCGTGGTTGCCAGCAGGATCGGCTGGCGCAGCTGCCCGTCCCACTCGCGGTAGGTCAGCTTCTGGCCCTTGAAGCCGGCGGCGCCGAAATCGGCGCCGCGGATGTAGGCGTCGACGCTGGCGCGGTCGGTCTTGCTGGTCCGCGTCGTCGCCTCGGAGATGCTGCGGACGGCGACCCAGGCGGCGTAGTCGCGCTCGGTCATCCAGCGGCCGGCGAAGCGGGTGAAGCGGTTCTGCATCTGAGTCGCGCCCCATTGCTCCTGGCTGCGGTGCCACGCCGTCGGCACCAGGCCCTGCGTGCCGACGACCGGCCGTGGGTCCCAGGTGCGGT
Organism: Dongiaceae bacterium; assembly: GCA_050180895.1. Taxonomy (GTDB): domain Bacteria; phylum Pseudomonadota; class Alphaproteobacteria; order Dongiales; family Dongiaceae; genus JBGPEQ01. Next base: position 579,380 of record JBFXDS010000002.1, on the reverse strand, counting down.
AGGGCAGGTATTCGCCGAAGGCATCGCGGAAGTCGGCGACGACGAGGACGTCGTAGTCGCCTGCATCCTGCGTGACGACCGGCATCTGCTTCTGGATCTGCGCATGTCCGGTGTCGGTGCGGCGGGCGCCGGGCGCGGCGTCGAAGACGCGCTCCTCGACGATCGTCGCGCTGAATCGCTCGGCGGCCCGGCGCACCGCCTCGGCGAAGAGCTTGTCCTCGTCCCCGGTGCCGACGATGAGGAACCAGTCGGCCCAGCGCTTCCACATCAGATACTGCGCCAGCGCGTCGGCCAGCATGGCGTGGCTCGGCATGGTGTGCAGCAGGTTGGCCCGGCACTGCGCGTTGCGCAGCGCATCGTCCTTGGCGCGGACGTTGAACAGCAGCGAGTCCCGGGCCTCCGGCAGGTCGGCGATGGCCAGCAGCTGCGCGGCCGGCAGATCGATGATGAAGAACCGCTCGCCCTTGGCGTGACGTTCGCGAAAGGCCGCGGCCACGTCGCCGTCCTCGGCGACCACGGCCTCGTCGAGCGTGAAATGCTGGTTGGTGAACCGGCCGGTGGTGTTGCTGTCTTCGATGCCGAGACGAGCGCCCAGAAGGCCGTTGTCGGTGGTCGGCTGATCGACGAGCGACAGCGGCGGCAGTTCCTTCACCGTCTGGGTGACATAGGCGATCGGTATCTCCGCGACCTCGGCGGGCGAGTCCTGGGCGGCAGCCGGGCCGACGCCCGCCAGCAGCGGAATGACCATCGACTTGGCGCAGCCGCGGAGTGATCGCAAAGCACACCTTGACGGAGAATGCAGGCTTCGGTCCGGGTTATACGGTCCGGAATCGTCGGCCAGAAGCCGATTTGCCGTTTCTCTCCAATTTCTAACCGAGGTCTTGCTCGCCCTCTCACCAACGCGATGCTATGCGACCCGAAGGGGCTACCGCCGCCGCAAGCGGCCCGTTTCGAAGTGAACCCAGACGCCGCCAGGCGCTAGGATGGGCGGTCATGAGTCTGCGCGCGCGCATCCTCCTGTTGATGGCCATCGTCACGGCGGCCGTCCTCGCCATGGCCGGCATGATCTACCTGACGGTCCGCGGCACGGACTTCTATCGTCAGCGCGTGGCCTTCGCGCATCAGCAGCTCGCGGCGATGACGACCCTGGCCAAGTCGGCCGGCCACTACTCCGAGCAGGTCGCCGAGGTTCTGCTGCTGGGCGAGGCGGAGATGCCGGATTTCATCGCCGCGCGCCGCGAGGTCGAGGCCAACTTCGCCGACCTGCAGCGCGTGACCCGCGCCGAACTGGCGTTTCTCGACGAACAGCCCGCTGCAGAGGTGGCGGAGGAAGCGCAAGAGTTCACGCAGATCGAGGAACTCCACCGTCTCTATCGCGAAGTCGACCGCTCCGTCGAGCGTGTGCTCCTGTTCAATGCCGGAGCCAGGCGGGTGGATGCTCTCGCCACGTTCCGCGCCGAGATCGAGAATCGCCTGAACGCGGAGTTGGAGCAGTTGCTTGTCGAAGCGATCGATGGCGAGCGCGCCGAGGTGGCGCGCGCGGAAGCTGCTGCCGGGGCGCTGTCCCGACGGCTGACCCTGGCGCTGGCGGCGACCGCGCTGCTGGGCCTGACGGTCAGCATGGGCGCGGCGCTGCTGCTGAGCCGCTCGCTTTCGGGCTCGATCGGCCGGCTGATGGAGGGGGCGGCGGCGATCGGGCAGGGGAGCCTGAGACATCGCATTTCCGTGAGCGGTCGGGACGAGTTGGCGGTGCTGTCGCAGCGGTTCAACGAGATGGCGCACCAGATCGAGGATCAGCAGCACCGCCTGATGCTCGCTAAGAGCGATCTCGAGTCGCAGATTTCCGAGCGGACGGCGGAGCTGCAGCAGGCCAATTCGCGGCTCCAGCATCTCGACCGTTCGCGTTTGCAGTTCCTGGCAGACATCAGCCATGAGTTGCGCACGCCGCTGACGATCGTGCGGGGGGAGGCCGAAGTGAGCCTGCGCGGCGCGGCGCGGTCGACGGCGGAGTATCGCGATACGCTCGACCGGATCGTGCAGGAGGTCGTGCAGATGTCGCAACTGGTCGACGATCTCTTGTTCCTGGCCCGCTCGGAAGCGGACACCGTCCGCTTCGAGACGCGGCCGGTCATTCTCCAGGACGTGCTGACCGAGGCGGTGACGGCGGGCGAAGCCCTGATCAAGCCGGGCGTCCTCACGCTTCATCGGGAGTGGCCGACCGAACCTATCCGGGTCGACGCCGACCCGCAGCGGTTGAAGCAGGCGGTCGTGATCCTCGTCGACAACGCCATCAAATATTCTGAGAATGCCGACGCGGTACGGGTAACGGCCGGCCGCAACGGCAACTTTGCGGAGGTCGCCGTGATCGACCACGGTCCCGGAATCCCCCCGGACGACCTGCCTTTTGTGTTCGAGCGGTTCTACCGCGGCGGTACCGGGCGCAGCAGCGACCTCGGCGGCAGCGGCCTGGGCTTGCCGATCGCGAAATGGATCGCGGAGAAGCATGGCGGGGCGATCACCGCGACCAGCGAGCCGTACCTCCGGACCGAATTCAGGATTCGATTGCCGCTGGGGACGTAGGCGATGACCAAGGTCCTGCTCGTCGAGGATGACCCTCGCATCGCCCGTTTCGTGAAGCGCGGGCTGGAGGCGGAGGGATACGTGGTCGATGTCTCCGGCCGCGGCGGTGAAGCGCTGGTCCGCTGCCGCGATATCGACTATCCGCTGATCATCCTCGACCGCATGCTGCCGGACACGGACGGCCTCGACATCTGCCGCAGCTTGCGCGACGAGGGGCACGGCGCCTGTGTCCTGATGCTGACAGCGAAGGATGCGCGGCAGGACAAGGTGGACGGACTGCGCGTCGGCGCCGACGACTATCTGACCAAGCCCTTCGCGTTCGACGAATTGCTGGCGCGCATGCAGGCGCTGCTGCGCCGTGGCCGCTACCACGCCGTGGGCACTCCGACGCTGCGTGTCGCGGACCTTACGCTCGACCCGGCGACCCACAAGGTGACGCGGGCAAACCGCCAGATTTCACTGACGGCGCGTGAGTTCGCCCTGCTCAGCTACCTCATGGCAAATACCGGCAAGGTGATCAGCCGCACCAAGCTGCTTGCCAACGTCTGGGAATACGGCTTCGACCCAGGCACCAAGATCGTCGACGTCTATATCCGCTATCTTCGACGCAAGGTGGACGCCGAAGGCGACAAGCCGCTCATCCGGACGGTGCGGGGCTTCGGCTACTGCATTTCGGCCGACTGATCGACGGTCGTCAGTTCCCTTCAGTCATGACTTCGCCTTGCGGCGACAGGACGACGTTGACCGGCACTCCGTCCCTCATCGCCTGACCGTGCCAGTAGTTGTCACAGCCTTTCCGAAGATCGCGGACCTGCTCGTAACCCGCGGCGGTGATCTGGCGTCTGGCGTCGTCGGCCGTGGATCCGTCGATGCGGTCCGTGGGCGCACATGCCGCCCAAGCGGGACCTGCCGCCATGCCGAGCGCCAGAGCGAATATGCCCGCTTTCCAGTGCATCGCCATACTCCCCTCCTTGGTTGCTTGCAGAGAAATAGAGAAATACTGACCGGCAGCCTAAAAAACGTTCCGACAGCGAGTTTGTTCCCGCGGCGGGCCGGGTGGCCGCGATGAGATGGTGCAGATGCGCAGCGCGGCGACGCTACAGGATTGCCGACACGCTCTCGCGGAAGACCTCGGTGTGGCGGTCAACATCGGCAGCCGTCGCTTGCGGTGCCATCAGGGCCATGTTGTGGAAAGGCGTCATGAGGATGCCGCGGTTCAGCGTCGCCAGATGCATGTATCGGTCGAGCTCGGGATCGATGGCCGCCGCAGCCTCGCCGCCGTTCTTCGGCGGTCGCGGGCAGAACCAGTATTCGGCGCGGCAGCCGAGCCGCGTGACGTGCCAGGGCAGCGCCATCTCCTTGATCGCGCCGTCGACGCCCTCCGCGAAGCGCCCGCCGAGCGCGATCATGTGGGCGAAGGCGGCGTCTGTCAGCACGTTCTCCAGCGTCGCGCGCATGGCCGCGAGCGAGAGCGCGTTGCCGGCGAGCGTGCCGCCGATGCCGCCTGTGTCCGAGGTGTTCTTGTCGGTCCGCGCGCGGATGCGTTCGGCGACTTCGCGGGTGAAGCCGTAGACGGCGGCGGGCACGCCGCTGGCGATCGGCTTGCCGATGGTCAGCATGTCCGGCTCGAGGCCGTGCGCACGGGTGTAGCCGCCGGGGCCGGCGCAGATGGTGTGGGTCTCGTCGATGATGAGCAGCGTGCCGGTCCTGCGCGTGATCTCGCGCAGCGCCTGGTGGTAGCCGGGATCGGGCAGCACGATGCCGATGTTGGTGAGCGCCGGCTCGACCAGCACGCAGGCGACGTCGCCGGGTGCCAGCGCCCGCTCCAGCGCGGGGATGTCGTTGATCTCCACTACCTTGGTGGTGGCGGTGGGATCCACGGCCGGCCCGATATTGCCTGGCTTCGGGCCGGGGACGCCGTCGTTGATGGTGATGATCGTCTCGTCGACCGTGCCGTGATAGCACCAGTTGTGGACGAGGATCAGCTTGCGGCCGGTGATGTGCCGGGCGAGGCGGATGGCGAAGCGGTTGGCGTCGGTCGCAGTCATCGCCACCTGCCAGTAGGGCAGGCCGAAGCGGCGCTGCAGCTCGCGCCCGACCCAGATCGAATCCTCGGTCGGCAGCATGAAGGTGGTACCGCGACGCAACCGGTCGAGGATGGCCGCAATCGACTCCGCGGGCGCATGGCCGGTCATGGCGCCGGTGTCGCCGAGGCAGAAGTCGATGTAATCGCGGCCGTCGACGTCGGTAAAGCGGGCGCCGGCGCCGTCGCGGATGAAGATCGGAAAGTCGCCGGCCCAGCGGATCATCCAGTTCATGGGCACGCCGTCGAGCAGGCTGGACTTGGCCTCCTCGAACAGGGCCTGCGAGCGCGGGTGCTCGGCGACGAAGCGGCGGCGCTCTTCGGCGAGCGCGGCGGACAGGCGGGAGCGGTCGATCTGGCGCAAGTTGGTCATAATAGGAAGGACAGTGATTGCGGGAAGCGATGCCGCCATTCCTATCGCGGGCATGGATGGTTGAAAACCGAATTTGCGCAATGAGCGATCCTGCCGTGCGAGGCTTGGCCAGCGGCTCCGGCATGCTAAGGTGGCGGGTGAGTTCCCGCGCTGGCGTCGAACCCAAACGCAATGCCCCGAAGGACGCATGGCCGATCCTGACGTGATCGTCGTCGGTGCCGGCGCTGCCGGCTTGGCCGCGACGCGTACGCTGACGGAGCGCGGGTTGTCGGTAGTCGCGCTTGAGGCGCGCGATCGCATCGGCGGCCGCGCCTGGACCGACTCCGAGACCTTCGGTGTGCCGTTCGACCGCGGCTGCGCTTGGCTTCATTCCGGCGACGTCAATCCCTGGCGCCCGATTGCCGCGCGGCTTGGATTGACCGTCATCGAGGAAAAGCAGATTTGGACGTCGAGAGTCGGCTCTCAATGGCTGAACGAGACCGCGGACCATGAGGGACACCACGCCGTTCGCGCTCGCTTCGAGAGTCTTGCCGCGGTAGGTGCTGCCGGCCGCGATATTGCTGCCAGCGCGGTGCCCATGGACCCCGGCAGGTGGGGCGGACTGGTCGAGGCCGTCATCACTTGGTACACGAGCGTCGGCAGCCCGCAGCTGTCGACCCGCGATGTCTTCAACATCGCCGATACAGACATCGACTATCCGGTCCTCGATGGCTACGGTGCCTTGGTCGCCCGCTATGGTCAGGGATTACCGGTGTCGCTGGCGACGCCGGTTACCCGTATCGTCTGGGGCGGTCCCGACGTGACCGTCGAGACGGCGAAGGGCGCCTTGCGCGCAGCAACCGCCGTCATTGCCGTGCCCACAAACGTGCTCGCCGCAGGCGCGATCCGCTTCGATCCGATGCTGCCGCCGGCCAAGGCCGAGGCGATCGCCAACGTTCCCCTCGGCTGGGCCGAGAAGGTTGTGCTGGAGATTGCCGGCAATCCGCTGGGCATGCGGCCCATGAGCTTCGGTGTCGCCCGTGCCGACAGCGAGCGTACGGTCGGGTTCCAGTTCTTCCCGTTCGACCGCCCGCTGGTGATCGGCTTTCTCGGTGGGCCGTGCGCGCGCGATCTGCTGGCAGACGGCCCGGGCGCGATGACCGCCTTCGCTGTCGATGAGTTGGCACATATGTTTGGCGCCGAGGCGCGCCGCCATGTCACCCGAAGCACGGAAACGGCATGGGCCAGCGATCCCTTCATACGTGGCGGCTATTCGGCGGCGCGTCCCGGACATGCGCACCGCCGCGCCGATCTGGCAGCAGCTTTGGACGACCGGCTGTTCTTCGCCGGCGAGGCCTGCTCGATCGACAGCTTCGCCACCTGCCATGGCGCTCATCTTACAGGCATCGCAGCGGCACAGGCGGCGGCCGACGCGCTCCGGCGTCGACGCTGATATTCGGCCTAGTCCGCCTGCGGTCCGAACTCGGGATGGCGCGGAAGATCGTCGGCGGTATCGAACCAGGGGATACGGCGTGACGCGAAGACATGATGCGTCGGCGCGAACGGGGCAGGGTTATCGAGCGACGCCGTGTTGATCGATACTGTCGTCGCCGCATTCCGATTGCGGTAGACCAGGAAGCTGCCGCAGGCGGCGCAGAACTCGCGCTGGCCCCAGTCGGAGGAGCGGAATACCCCGGGCGTTCCCTTGATATAGGCGAAGGCGGCGAGGGGCACCTCGACGAAGGCGACGACGGGGGCGCCGCTGTTGAGCTGGCAGAAGCGGCAGTGGCAATAGCCGCTGTTGACCGGCGCCGCTTCGATGCGCAGGCGCACCGCGCCGCAGAGGCAGCCGCCCTCCATCGGATAAGTCGTCAGAGCACGCGCTCCATCAGGAAGTTGCGGAACGTCACACCGCGCAGTTCGACATCCTGAGTGCGTACCAGCCTGAAGCCGCGGCGCTGGAAGAAGCCATAGGCGGTGAGGCTCGCCTGGGTGAAAAGCCGCCGGGCGCCGAGCGCGCGGGCGCGCGTCTCCATGTCGCTCAGCAGCCGCGAGGCGATGCCCATGGATTGATGCTGATAGTGGACATAGAGGGTGTCGATGCAGCCGTCCCGCCGCAGCTCGCCGAATCCCACGATCTGGCCGTTGGTCTCGGCGACATAGGTGAAGTTGGCGCGCAGCCGTTCCTGCCAGCGCGGCTCGTCCATCAGCGCCGGGGCCCATGCCTCGACCTGCTCCGGCGTGTAGTCGCGGCTGTTGACGTTGTGCACGGTGTCGTGGAACAGCCGCATGATCTCCAGCGCATCGGTCGGCCGGAAGTCGCGTATCTGGAGGCCGGGAAGCGTCATGACTGGCTCAGAGATAGCGCATCAACACGAAGATAAGCAGAATGTAGAGCACCGCCTTGACGAACACGAGCAGCTTGGCACGGCCGGGGTTGAGGGTCGCCGCCACGGCCGCCGCGGTGTCCTCGGCGAATGGCCGGTCGCCCGGCCAGGACAGCGACGGGATCAGGCGGCCGAGCCAGCGCATGCCGGCCCCCTGGATCGTCGGCGCCGGTTGCAAGAGGGGGATGTCGCGCGCCTTCAGCAAGGGAACGAGGAGGAGGCCGCAGGCGAAGCCGCCGATATGCGCCCACCAGGCGATGGCCATGTCCTGCGGATCCGGCGGGCCGCCGGTCAGCAGCGTGACGTCGTAGGCCATGGCGATGTTGACGAGGATGCTGAAGCCGACGACGAGTGCGGCGGGCGCCAGTACCGGAGCGATGTTGAAGGCGAGCACCAGGATGCGGGCCCGCGGATGCAGGAGCAGGTAGCCCGCCATGACCGCCGAGATCGATCCGCTGGCGCCGATGAGGGGAACATAGGGATCGCTCAGCAAGCCTTGCCCTGCCGCGGCAATGGCGCCGCTGCCCAGGAAGAACAGGGCATAGCGCAGATGCCCCAGGGCATCCTCGATGTTGTCGCCGAACACGCGCAGCGCCACCAGGTTGGCTAGGATATGCAGGATGTCGCCGTGCAGGAACTGGTGGCTGACCAGGCCGAGGATGCCGTTGAGCGGGCCAGGACCCGGCCAAAGGTGCCAGAGCTGCGCTGGGAAGAAGGCGAAGCTCTGCCAGGAGATCATATTGGTCAGCTGCAGCAGGAACACGCCGATCATCGCGGCCATGAGGCCGTTGTTGACCCATGGCCGGTCGATATGTGTCAGGGGATTGCCGTCGTGCAGGATGAGCATGCAAGCGCGCCTCCAGAGCGCGCGGCCATCTCGCGAGGAGCCATACTACATACTATCGGCTGCCGACGAGGGCGATCAATCGCAGCGGCGGACGGCACGGAGCGCTTCTAGAATCCGGCGATGACCTCGATCTTCGAACCGTCGGAGAAGCGCGAGAACCGATAGGGCGCCGGGTCGACGATGGGCGGCGCGCCCGACACCAGGTCCGCCATCAGGTGGCCGGCACCAGGGCCGATGCCGAAGCCGTGGCCGGAGAAGCCGGTGGCGATGAAGAATCCCGGCAGCGACTCGACCGGTGAGATCACCGGTACGGCATCCGGCGTGACGTCGATATAGCCGGCCCAGCGTTCCTCGACATGCGTCTCGTTGAAGGCAGGAAAGGCGGCGCGCAGGTTGGCGATTGCCCGGTCGAGCAGATCCGGCGCCGGCGCCGGATCGAGGACGCGTACGCGTTCGAACGGACTCGTGCGGTCGAGCGGCCAGCGGCTCGGCAGCGCCAATTCCTCGACGAACCGCCGGCCGAGACGCAGGCGCAGGCCGGTGTGCGCACTCCGCAGCGCCGGCCAGAACGCCTTCAGGAAGCGGAAATTGTCCGGTCCGATGTCGACGTCGGAGATGCTTTGGGCGACGGTGTAGCCACCGTCGAGCCGCTTGCGCCAGGCGAAGCCGGGCGCCCACACCGAAGTCTCCGGCCCGTTGGCGAGCGGCGATGTTCGCAGCACCGAGGCACGCACCTTGAGCTGCGGCAGGGTGAGGCCGAGGCTGCGGCAGAACAACCGGGACCAAGCGCCCCCGGCCAGGACCGCGGCGCTGCAGACGACGGTTCCCTTCTCGGTGACGACACCGGCGACGCGTCCGGCCGCCGTTTCCAGTCCGCGCGCGGCGCAGTTGACGAGAACCTTGCCGCCGAGCCGGCACACCGCAGTGGCGATGGCCGGCGCCGCCTTCTGCGGCTCGGCGCGCCCATCGCTCGCCGTGTAGAGTGCCGGTGGCCATTGCCGGCTCGAGCCGGGCAGCAACGCCGCCAATTCCGCGCCGGCGATGATCCGCGTGTCGAGCTGATAGGGACCGGCGTGCTCCAGCCACTTCTCGCGCTCGGCGGCAGCGCTCTCGGTGTCCGCGAGGTAGATCACGCCCGTCTGGCGGAAGCCGGTATCGCCCTCGATCAGGCGATCGATGCCGCGCCAGATACGCAGCGACGCGATGATGAGGGGAAGCTCGCGCGGATCGCGGCCCTGCTGGCGGCAGAAGCCCCAGTTGCGACTCGATTGTTCGCCGGCGATGTGCCCCTTCTCGCAGAGGACGACCGAGATGCCCCTCTGCGCCAGGAAGAAGGCGGTCGCCGTGCCAATGATGCCGCCGCCGATGACGACCACATCGGCACGACCGGGCAATTCGGAGTCGGAGAGCACGGGGTCGACGCGCGGCGCCATGGCGCGGACTTATCGCCCGGAACCTCCAGCGCTGCAACGGTGCCGCGACGGCCCGGCGTCGAGACGAGGCCGGCTATGACCGCGGCGCCGGCGCCAGCTTCAGGATCCGGCTATCGTCTTCGTCAGTGAGAAGGTAGAGGTTTCCGTCGGGTCCCTGGCGGACGTCGCGTACGCGTTCGTCGAGGCCCTCCAGCAGCCTCTCTTCCCTGACGATCCGGCCGTCCTCGATGTCGAGGCGGGCCAGATAGCCGAATTTGAGCGAGCCCACGAAGAGATCGCCGCGCCACGCCGGAAAAGCGTCGCCCGTGTAGAACGTCATTCCCGAGGGTGCGATCGACAGATCCCAATAGTGGATAGGCTGCTCCATGCCTGGCTTCGCCGTGCCCTCGCCGATACGGGCGCCGGAATAGTCGACGCCATAGGTGATCACCGGCCAACCATAGTTGCGCCCCGCTTCCGGTCGGTTGATCTCATCGCCGCCGCGCGCGCCGTGCTCGACCGTCCAGAGCTGACCGGTCGCGGGATCGAGCGCAGCGCCCTGAACGTTGCGATGACCGTAGGACCAGATTTCCGGCAGGGCATCCGCGCGGCCGGCGAACGGATTGTTGGACGGAATGCCGCCGTTGGTGTCGATGCGCACGACCTTCCCCAGATGCGACTGGAGGTTCTGCGCCTGCGCGCGCATGCCGCGGTCGCCCAGGGTGACGAACAGCGTGCCGTCGCGCGCGAACACCAGGCGTGAGCCGTAGTGGATCCTGGCATCGACCTTCGGCTGCTGGCGGAAGATGACGGCGACGTCCTGCAGGCCGCCGTCGGTCAACCGCGCCCGCGCCACCGCGGTGCCGGCGCCATCGCTGCCCGGTTCGGAATAGGAGAGATAGATCGTGCTGTTGGTCGCGAACGCCGGGTCGAGCGTCACGTCGAGCAGGCCGCCCTGGCCGCGGTCCAGCACCTCCGGGACATCGGCGAGCGGCTCCGACAGCCGTCCGTCCGGCGCCGCGATGCGCAACCGGCCGGGCCTCTCCGTCACCAGCATGCGGCCGTCAGGAAGGAAGGCCAGTCCCCAGGGATTCTCGAGTTCGCCGGAGACGGGCGTGAGCGTGAAACGCGCATCGTCGGTCAGCGAGTCCGCCGCCGGCGCGGGGCATCCCGCGGCTGTGAGGATGCCGGCGACGAAGACGGTCGAAGGTAGGCGGGCATATCGAAACATGCGGCCTCCGGTCAGCTGCGCGGCAAGACTTCTTGTAGGTAGGGCGTCGCGCGGGATCGGCAAGATGGGAGCAAAGGCCATGGCTGGCCGCGCTAGGTGCGGCCGAGATAGCTGATCCGGCCTTGCTCGACGCGCCAGCGACCTTGCTCCGTCACCACGCGGAGGGCGTGACCATCGATCATGCTGAGAAAGACGTGGAATTCATTGGGAGTCGGCGACAGGTTGTGCGTGATCGTGCGCACGGCCGTGGAGTCCGGCGCCTCCGGCGGCAGAACGACGCATCGGGAGGTCGACGGTTCGCCCATCAGCACGCCTCTGCCGTCGGCGGTCGTTTCCACATGGTAGTGGCGGCCCACCATGAGGCCCTGCGACTTCGGAACCTCCCCGACGTAGTAGACGACGATGCGGCCGTCCGGTGCGGCGGCGGGCCTCAGGGCGATTGCACGGTAGCTGCCGGCGCAGGTGTCCTTGACGGATTCGCGGACGGTCTCGATCGCCGTCTTCACGGCCGGATCGTCCTCGACCGTCGGCGACGTGTAGCGTTCGTAAAGGGCGCTGCCCCACAGCTCGGCGTCGTGCACGGCCTTCTGCAGATCCGCCGGGATCGCGACAGCCTGTTCGACTTTCGGTTCGACCTCCTGGGGCTTCTGCACAGTGCAGCCGACGCCGGCCGCGCACAGCGCGACCAACCCGATGATGCGGTATCCCCCTCTGCCCATCACATGCTGGCGACAAGTCGTCCGGTCGAGCTTCCTAATACACCCTCGGGGCCGCCAGCCCAACACCTTGAAGGAGATGGATTACGGCACGGCCGCCGTCGCGTCCTTTTCGCCGGCCTGCCGTCGATAGAGGGCGCGAACAGTCTCGATGCTGTCGGCCTCATCGGGACGTTTGTCCGGCCGGTAGCGCTTGACGCGCGCGAAGCGCAGCGCCAGCCCTCCGGGATAGTGCGGACTCTCCTGGATATCGTTGAAGGCGATCTCGACCACCAGCTCCGGCCGGACATGCACGGCATAGTCGTCGCGGGCGACGGCGAGCTCCTGCAGACGCTGTGTCTGCCAGGTGAGCATCGCGTCGGTCATGCCCTTGAAGGTCTTGCCGAGCATGACGAAGCCGCCGGTCGCGGGATCGCGCGCGCCCAGATGCAGGTTGCTGAGCCAGCCGCGCCGACGCCCGTGACCCCATTCGGCGGCGAGCACCACGAGGTCGAGGGTGTGGGCGCGCTTGATCTTGAGCCAGCCGGCGCCCCGCGCGCCGGCCTGGTAGGGGGCATCGAGGGCCTTGGCCATCACTCCTTCGTGACCGCGCTCGAGCGCGGCTTCGACGAAGGCGTGAGCGGCGTCGACCTCGCTGGTGACTAGGCGATGAATGACGAGGGCTTGCGGCAGGCTCGCGGCGAGGGCGGCGAAACGCTCGTCCTGGCCGCGATCGATGGTCGGACTCCCATCCAGATAGAGGCAATCGAAGAAATAGACGCTCAGCGGCAGCGTCTCGCGCATCGCCGCCACGTCGAGCTTGCGGCCGAAGCGCCGCATGGTGATCTGGAAGGGTTGCGGCATCCCGTCGGCCCGCAACGCGATCGCCTCGCCGTCGAGGATGATGCTCGAGAGGGGCAGCGCGCCGATGGCCTCGACGATCTCCGGCGCCGCGCCCGTCACGTCATTGAGCTCGCGCGTGAAGATGCGGACATCGCCGCCGGATTTGTGCACCTGCACGCGCGCGCCGTCGAGCTTGTACTCGAAACCGGCCTGCGGCAGGCGGGCGAGGGCATCCGTCACGTCGTCGGCCGTCTGCGCCAGCATCGGGCGCAGCGGCCGGAACAGCTCGACGGCGAACGGGGCCAGACCCGCCTTGCCATCCGCGAAGGCCGCGCGCGCCACCGGGCCGAGGGTCCCGGTCAGCATGACCGCGCGGCGGACATCCGCGACCGGTATCTCGGCGGCGCGGGCGACCGCCTCGACCATCAGGCCCTCGAGGGCGCCCTGGCGCAGCTCGCCGACCATCAGCCGGACGAGGAACGCCTGCTCGTCCCGCGTCGCCCGGCCGAAGAGCGCGCGCAGCTGGCGCACCCGCTCCGCCGTCGAGCCGGCGCCGCGCACCTGCTGGAGGCGGTCGAGCGCGGCGTCGACCTCGGCCAGCGCCAGGGAGGCCGTCGGCGCCGCGGCTTCCGCCATCGCCTCGCGGAGCGCGGCCTGGCCGATGCCGATCCGTCCCTGCCGCAGATCGCCCGACAGCCAGGAGACGGCAACATCGACCTCGTCCGGTCCGGCCCGGCGCAGGCCGCCGGCCAGCTGCTCGATCTTCGCCAGGCGGCTGGAAACCTCGCCGACGCGGCGCGACGTTTCCACGAGGTCGTTCAACAGCATCCGGCGCTTCCACCCGGCCGTCCCGCGACCATCCCGGCGATTTCAGGGAAGGAGGGGTCGAACGCAAAAACTCGAAATTCAACCGTATCGTATTTTGCGTAATATCCCTCGCTTGTCCTGCCCCCGATCGCATGCGGACGCTGTCGCGGCTGTTGGAGTAGGAGGTGCATGAATGGCATCAGATCTCGATTCTTGCCGCGCCGATATCTATCCAGATGACTTTACATAATAAGAACATTAGAAGAACTTGTCAAGGGATTTCGTCCGATTGCGTTTCAGGCGATACGCAGAAAGTGCGGTGACTTTGATTCAGTCCAGCAGCCCGTCGACCACCAGCCGCACCTGGCGGAACATCCGCCGCTTCAGGCGGGAGAGCCGCATGGCGTCGTCGGCGACGAATTCCATGAAGAGCGAATTACAGACGAAGAACAGCACCTGCCCGGCATCGTCGCAGTCGATGCGGCACGGCAGGCGGCGAGCGCGCTGCAGCGCCCGGCAGAGGTCCGACACCTGCGCCGCCAGCAGGCGATCGAGCTCGCGATAGCCGGCGCCCAGCGACGTGTCGGCGAAGTAGAGCGCATTGGCCATCATCTGCCTCCACAGGCGTTTGTCGAGATGGACCAGCGAGTGGTCGACATAGATCTCGAGCAGCCGGCAGATCGCCTTGGCCGGATCGGCCGGCGGCGCGGCGACCAGCGCGGCGCCGGCCGCGCGCACCTCCTGTCCGTCGAGCGCCACAAGCGCCAGCAACAGGTCGCCCTTGGACGGGAAGTAATTGTAGACCGTGCCGGCCGAGAGCTCGGCGCGCTGCGCGATCTGCTCGATGCCGGCGGCGGCGAAGCCGTCACGCTTGAACAGGGCGGCCGCCGCTTCGAGAATGTCGCGGCGCCGGCCGGCCTTCTGTCGCTCACGCAGTCCACTCATGCTCTGTCCGGGAAAAAATTGAAGCTTGACCTAAATTTATAGGTCATTCATTTTTCCGGTCAATGAAAGCCGCAGCGGCCGAATGAGCCTCTGCCAACCGGGAGACGTTCGATGTTCCACCCCCTCTTTTCCCGCCGCCGGGTCCTCGGCGGCGGCGCTGCCGCCCTTGCCGCCGCGTCGCTCGGTCTGCCGCGCCGGGCCCGCGGCGCCGACGAGCTCAATGCCCTCGTCTGGTGCGATCACGCCGATCCCAATCTGCTGACGCCGTTCGAGGAGGCCAACGGCGTCAAGGTCAATACCAAGGAGTTCGGCGCCACGGGCGAGGCCCTGGCCGTGCTCGATCAGTCGCAGCCCGGCGACTGGGACGTGCTGGTGCTGGATACGGTCGATATTCCGCGGCTAGCCGAGAGGGGCTATCTGGCCGAGCTCGACGATGCCGACTACCCCATGGCCGACATCTTTCCGGAGGTCGCGGCGCCAGAATTCAACAAGCCGGGCGGCAGGGCCTTCGGCGTGACCGAGAAGTTCGGCTATAACTGCTTTTCCTACAACAGCGCCAAGGTCGATCCGGCGGACATGCGCAAGTCCGCCGTGATGTGGGACGGCAAATATGCCGGACGCCTCGCCATCTACGACTACTACAACCCGGTGATCGCGATGGTCGCCATCGGCCTCGGCATCAAGCCGAGCGAGCTGAGCCAGGACCACATTCCCGCGATCAAGGAGAAACTGCTGGCGATGAAGCGGCAGTCGGCGTTGGTCGGCGACGTCGTGACCGTGCAGAACGCCCTGGTCAGCGGTTCGGCCGATGTCATCGTCGGCGGCGGCGAATATGCCGTCGCTGGCCTGATGGGAGAGCAACCGCAGCTCGACTGGGTGCTGCCCGACGAGGGCGGCGTGCGCTGGATGCAGTCTCTCGCCATCTTCAAGGACTCGATGCGCCATGATCTGGCGAAGGCGTTCGTGCAATACGTGCTGGGCCCGGAGGGACAGGCCCGGCTGGCGACGTCAGCCTGCTATTGGGCGATGCCGGCGAACCGGAGCGCCGCGCTCGACGAAGCCCAGAAGAAGATCCTGCGCTGGGACGAGCAGCCGACATTCCTCGCCAAGTCGTTCCACTACCTGCAGGTCGACGACGCGCTCGACCGCGCGCTGACCGACCTGTGGACGGAGATGCTGAACGCCTGACCGGCGCTTCACAGAGCCGTTTGCGGCGGGGATTCCGGATCGGACGCCTGCATCTTCAGCGCCTCTTCCAACATGCCCCGGGCGATCTCCCGTTCGCCCATGATCGTGCTGCTGGCGCCGAGGCCCATCAGATACTCGACCTCGGCATCGGAGTGGGCGCGGGCGACGATGCGGAGGCCCGGATTGGCCGCCCGCGCCTGCTCGACGATCTGTCCGGCATCGAAGGCGCCGGGAACTGCAACCATCAGCAGTTGGGCGCCCTGCAGGTTCGCCGCCGCCAATATGTTCGGGTCGGCGGCGTTGCCGACCAGGGCCTCGATCCCCCTGTCGCGCGCCGCCTGCACAGCCTCCGTGCGCTCCTCGATCGCCAGCACGGGATATCCGGCGGAACTCAGGCCGTCGGCCACGACGCTGCCGACGCGCCCAAAGCCGACGACGATGGCATGGCGGCTCAACTCCGTCGGCTGGAGGTCCGATACCTGAGCAGCGGCCGGTGCGCTTGCAGCGGTGCCCGCGGGCTTGGAACCCGGCCGCAGGCGGTCGATGAGGGAGAAGGCGAGCGGGTTGGCCATGATCGAGAGGATGGCGCCGGCAAGGATGAGGTCTTGGCCGGCTTCCGACAGCACTCCCAGGGCGACGCCGAGCCCCGCAAGGATGAACGAGAATTCGCCGATCTGCGCCAGGCTCGCGGAAATCGTCAGTGCCGTCATCATCGAGTGGCCGAAGGCGCGCACGATCGCCAGCGCGGCGATCGACTTGCCGATCAGGATGATCGCGAGCGTTCCCAGCAGCGACCATGGCTCGCGCAGGATGATGCTGGGGTCGAACAGCATGCCTACCGACACGAAGAACAGCACGGCGAAGGCGTCGCGCAGCGGCAGCGATTCCTCCGCGGCCTGCTGGCTGAGCTCGGATTCGCTGAGGATCATGCCGGCGAAGAAGGCGCCGAGGGCGAAGGAAACGTCGAACAGCACCGACGCGCCATAGGCGACGCCGAGCGCCACCGCCAGCACGGACAGCCGGAACAGCTCGCGGGATCCCGTATGCGCGATGTAGTGCAGGATCCACGGAATCACCCGCCGCCCGACGACGAGCATCATGACGACGAAAGCGACCACCTTGCCGAGCGTGAGCGCGAGAACGCCGAACAGCCCGAACTCGCCCCGCACCTCCGCCTCGACGGAATCCGGTTCGACGGCATCGAGGCCGCCGATGGGGGCCGTGGCGCCGGGGGATGCGCCGCCGCCGAGCGCGTCGGCGATGGCCGGCAGCAGGACCAGCGCGAGGACCATGGCGATATCCTCGACGATCAGCCAGCCGACGGCGACGCGGCCGCGCTCGGTCTCGACCAACCGTCGCTCCTGCAGCGCCCGCAGGAGGACGACGGTGCTGGCGACCGACAGGGCCAGGCCGAAGACGAATCCGCCGGCAAGGTCCCAGCCCAGCAGCCACCCCAGTCCCATGCCGAGAAGCGTCGCGACGGAGATCTGCACGACGGCACCGGGCACGGCGATCCAGCGGACCGCGAGAAGCTCCTTGAACGAAAAGTGCAACCCGACGCCGAACATCAGGAGGATGACGCCGATCTCCGCGAGCTCGGTGGCCAGTGGCTGGTTCGCGACGAAGCCGGGCGTGAACGGACCCACGGCCACGCCGGCCAGCAGGTAGCCGACGAGCGGCGAGATCCGCAGCCGATGCGCGATCGTGCCCAGGCCGAAGGCGAGGACAAGTGCCGCAACGATCGTCGCGATCAAGGGGCCGTGGCTGGTCATGTTCCTCCTGGAGCCTCCGGGCGGCGGTGCGGCGATCGCGATGCCGCATCCTGAAATCGACGATACCGCCGATGGAGTCAACGAGCTTTGCCGGCGCTGCTGCCATTTCGGATCGTGCCCTTGCTACCTTGGGCGATAGGATCGAGAATTCGTGCCTTGGGTGCGGCGGGTCGATGGAGCGGATTCGAAGATGAGGGATCTGTTGAAGGCGGCGGCGGACCGCGCCATCCGCTATCTCGAGACGCTCGATTCGCGCGGCGTCGCACCGAGCCCGCGGGCGGTGGCCGGCCTGGCGCGGTTGGACGAGCCCCTCCCCGATGAGCCGAGCGACGCCGCGGCGGTGCTGGCACTGCTCGACGAGGTCGGCTCGCCGGCGACGATGGCGACGGCCGGCCGGCGCTTCTACGGCTGGGTCACCGGAGGCGCGCTGCCGGCGACGGTGGCCGCGAACTGGCTGGCGGGTGCGTGGGACCAGAACGTCGCGGGATGGCCGGCCTCGCCAGCGGCGGCCAGCATCGAGAACGTGGCGCTGCGCTGGCTCGTCGACCTGCTGGGGCTGCCGCGCGCGACAGGCGCCGGCTTCGTCACCGGCGCGACCATGGCCAACTTCAGCTGCCTCGCGGCAGCGCGGACGTCGGTCCTGCAGGCCACCGGCTGGGACGTCGCGAACGATGGCCTGATCGGCGCCCCGCCGATCACGGTCGTCGTCGGCGAGGAAGTCCATGTCGCCGTGCTCAAGGCATTGGCACTTCTCGGACTAGGCCGCAATCGCGCGCTGCGCGTGCCCGTCGACGGCCAGGGCCGGATGCGGGCCGGCGCCTTCCCAAGCCTGTCGGGTCCGGCGATCGTCTGCCTGCAGGCCGGCAACGTGAACAGCGGAGCGTTCGATCCGATCGGCGAGCTGTGCGACCGCGCCCATGCAGCCGGCGCCTGGGTCCATGTCGACGGTGCCTTCGGCTTGTGGGCCGCCACGGCGCCGCGGCGCGCGCATCTCATCGCCGGCATCGATCGCGCCGACTCCTGGGCTACGGACGGGCACAAATGGCTCAATGTGCCCTATGATTGCGGCCTCGCCTTCGTGCGCGATCCCGCGACGCTGCAAGCCGCGATGGCGGTGTCGGCGGCCTATCTGTCGGTCGCCGAACAGCGCAAGCCCAACGACTACACGCCGGAGATGTCGCGCCGCGCGCGCGGCGTCGAGGTGTGGGCGGCGCTGAAATCGCTCGGCCGCCGCGGCATCGCCGAGCTGGTGGAGCGCAACTGCCGGCAGGCGACCCGCTTCGCCGAAGGGCTGCGCGCCGCCGGATACGAGGTGCTGAACGACGTGGTGCTCAATCAGGTGCTGGTGTCATTCGGCGCGCCGGAGGCGACGCGGCGGGTGATCGCCGGCCTCCAGGCCGACGGCACCTGCTGGTGCGGCGGGACCGAGTGGCAGGGCCGCGCCGCCATGCGCATCAGCGTCTCGTCCTGGGCAACGACCGACGCCGACGTGGAGAAGAGTCTCGACGCGATGCTGCGGATTGCGGCTGCGGTCCGGAGGGAGGAGGCGGTGCCCGTCGCATGAGGCGAGGCGCCGGCGGCAACCTGACGCGCTGGGCGATGGGACCGGCGCTCGCCTGGACCGGCGCGCTGTTTGCCGTCCCGCTTGCCGTCATGCTGGCGGTCAGCTTCACGCAACGCGGCAGCGGCGCCTTTACGCTCGAGAACTACGCCGGCTTCTTCACGCGCAGCGACGGCGCCTTCCTCAATGCCTTACTGAATTCCTTCGAGGTGACGCTGATCGTGACCGCCGTCAGCGTGCCGCTGGCCTATCCGATCGCCTACATCCTCGCCTACCGGACGCCGCCACGTTGGCAGCGGGTGCTGCTGGTCATGCTGGTCCTGCCGTTCTGGACCTCCTACGTGATCCGTTCCTACAGCTGGCTGGTCGTGCTGTCGAAGAACGGCGTCCTCAATCAGCTGCTGCTCGCCGCCGGCCTGCTGGATGCGCCGGTCGAATTCGGCAACAGCCGCGGCGCCACCGTCCTCGGCTTCGTCCATTTCTTCGTCATGCTGCTGACGCTGACGATCTATGCCAACCTCGTGCAGATCAAGGACTCCTATCGGCGGGCGGCGGCCGATCTCGGCGCCTCGTCCTGGCAGACCTTCCGCCATGTGACGCTGCCGCTGAGCCTGCCCGGCGTCGCCGTCGGCGCCTTCATGACCTTCGTCCTGGCGATCGGCGACTACATCACGCCGCAGATCCTGGGCGGCGGCCGCGAGCTGCTGCTGCCGCAGGCGATCATGCTGCAGATCGAGCGCCGCGCCGATTTCCCCATGGCCTCGGCCCTTGGCATGTACCTGATGCTGACGGTGACCGCCGCCTATCTGCTGTTCGCCCGCTACCTCAGGATGGAGCGGGTGTGATGGCGTCCACCCTCACCCTGGCCCTCTCCCGCTCGCGCGGGAGAGGTGACGCTGTCGTGACATCCGAACTCGACCGCCCCTTCGCCCGCGCAGTGGGGGAGGGCAGGGCAGCAGCATTTGAATGTTCGGGCGCACTGCGAAGGATTTTTGGCACGCGGAGGCGCGGAGGCGCGGAGGCCATCGAGCCTTCTCGATCCGGCGCAATCTGCCGCTTCAGTGCGGAACCTGCGCCTCGCAGCGGTGGAGTGGGCGTTCTCCGCGCCTCCGCGTCTCCGCGTGCACATGCCTTCCTGCTGGCCCGCATTGCGGTCAAATGCGATTGCCCTGCGGGAGAGAATGGAGGTGAGGACAGTTGCGCGAGCGCCGCGTCATGAGGCTCCGCGACCTCGCCGTCGCCGCCTATCTCGCGGCGGCCATCGTTTTCATCTTCCTGCCGGTGGTGATCCTGGTGCAGTACTCGTTCCAGGACGGGCTGCTGCCGGTGCCGCCGTTCCGCGGCGCCTCGCTGCGCTGGTACGAGGCGATGCTGGCCAACCGCAGGCTGATGGCGGGGCTCGGCAACTCGGTGGCGGTCGGCGTCGCGTCCTCGGCCGTCGCCGTGGCGCTCGGCTTCCTCGCCGCCTACGGGCTCGCCCGCGCGCGGCCGCGCCACGCCGGCCGCCTGCGGTTCGGCCTGATGGCGCCGCTCACGGTGCCCTACATCATCATCGGCCTGGGCCTGCTCAACGCCTTCGGCGCCCTCGGCATCTCACGCTCGCTCGTCACCATCGGCATCGGCCATGTCGTCATCAACCTGCCGCTCTGCTTCGCCATCATCTACTCGCAGCTCGGCGAGCATCAGGCGCAGATCGAGCGCGCCGCCCACGACCTTGGGGCGAGCGAGCTGCAGGCGCTGCTGCTGGTCACCGTGCCGATGCTGTGGCCGACGCTGCTGGCCGCCTTCGTCATCGCCTTCACCCTGTCGTGGGACGAGTTCGTCATCGCCTTCCTGCTCAGCCGGTTCGACGTCACGCTGCCGGTGGTCATGTGGAACATGCTGAACTCCGGCCTGAACCCGCAGCTGAACGCCGTCGGCACGCTGGTCTTCGCGATCTCGACGGGACTGGTCGTCGTCGTCGCGCTGCTCCTGCTGGGACGCAGGCGGCGCGATGGCTGAGCCCATCGTCCGCCTCGCCGGCGTCACCAGGCGTTATGACGGCGCCACGGCCGTCGCCCGGCTCGACCTCGACATCGCCGCCGGCGAGTTCGTCGTGCTGCTGGGACCCTCGGGCAGCGGCAAGACGACGATCCTCTCGATGATCGGCGGCTTCGTCGCGCCGAGCGAGGGCCGCGTGCATATCGGCGGGGCGGACGTCACCGACCTGCCGCCGGCGCGGCGCCCGACCGCGACGGTGTTCCAGGACTACGCGCTGTTCCCGCACATGAGCGTGCGCGCCAATGTCGGCTTCGGCCTGGCCATGCGCGGAATACCCAAGCCGGAGCGCCGCCGGCGCGCCGACGCGATGCTGGGGCTGGTCGGGCTCGACGGCTTCGGCGACCGCGGCGTGCACCAGCTCTCCGGCGGCCAGCAGCAGCGCGTGGCGCTGGCGCGGGCCATCGCCGTCGAGCCCAAGGTGCTGCTGCTGGACGAGCCGCTCGGCGCGCTCGATCTGGCGCTGCGCCGGCAGATGCAGGACGAACTGGTGCGGATCCAGAAGCGGCTCGGCACCACCTTCATCCACGTCACCCACGACCAGGAAGAGGCGATGAGCATCGCCGACCGGATCGTGGTGATGAACGGCGGCCGCGTCGAGGACACGGGACCGCCGTCGCGGGTCTATCTGCGGCCGGCCAGCCTGTTCGCCGCCGCCTTCATGGGCGAAAGCAACCTGCTGCCGGGCGAGGTGGTGGAGGCGACCGCGAACGCCGCCTGGGTGAGGACCGCGGTCGGCACGCTGACCGTGCCGGAGCATGCCGCGACGGGCGCCGCGGTGACGCTGTCGATCCGCCCGGAGCAGTTGCTGATCGGCCGCGCCGGCGACGGCGCGATCCCGGTCGGCCGCGGCCGTATCGGCGCGCTCTCGTTCCAGGGCACGCATCTGCGCGCCCATGTCGCGATGGAGCCGGACGGCGCCGCGCTGCTGCTGCGCGCCCCCGCCACCGCCGGCCTCGCGCCCGGCGATTCCGTCGAGCTGTCGGTGCGGCCGGCGGATATCGTGATGCTGCGGGGCTGAGCCTGTCCTGTGTTACAGGGCTTGCGCGCTGCGGCAGTGTCCGCTATTCTACAACCATAAGTTGATTATACCCATATGATATTCAAACGGAGAGAGCCGTGTGGATCAAGGCGCGTGCAGGGGGCGTACTACTGGCGGCGGGCTTGGCGCTGACCTCTTGCGGACAGCAGATTCAGCAGGCGCCGCAACTTCCGGTCATCACGGTCGCGGACCCGCAGGACGCCCGGCCGATCCAGTTCCGCAAGATCGTGGTCAGGATCAAGCGCGGGACGGAGATCGGGACGGCCTGTCCGAGCGATGGCACGTACGCGTGGAAGACGCTCTACTACCGCGGCGGCTCCTTGCCGGTCGATGAGCGTGACTTCACGCGCGCCTTCCAAGACGAGCTCGAGGCGGCCAACTACCGCGTGGTCGGCGATCCCGACGCGCTGTTCGAGGATCCGTCCGACTGGCAGGCCGAGTATCTGGTGGCCGGCGCCATCAAGTCGCTACAGACGCGACTATGCGCGCCGATGGCCGAATGGGGCAACATGGCCGTCAACGGCGCGGCTCACATGGAGGTCGAATGGCAGGTCTACAGCCGCCTCGACCGCAGGGTCGTATACAATCTGGCGACGCAGGGAAGCAGCGAGGTCCATCCGGCGCGCGACGGCGGCGAGGTCGACGTGTTCATCGAGGCTTTCGCCCATGCGACGCGCAACCTGCTTGCCGATCGCGGGTTTCACGAATTGATCGCGGGGGCCGGCCTGCCGCGGGACACTGTTCCGACTGGCCACACGCCGTTCGTGCCGCGGACGCCTTTCGCCCAACCGATCGCCACGAACATGGAGGCGGTGCGGAACAATGTCGTGGTCGTCTATGCCGGCGGGGGCCATGGCTCGGGCTTCGTCATCGACGATGAGGGGCACCTGCTGACGAACGAGCATGTCGTGCGCACGGCGGAGCGGGTCAGGGTGCGGTTCGAGTCCGGCGAGGAGGTGACGGCGGCCGTCCTCGCGACCGACGTGCGCCGGGACGTCGCCTTGTTGAAGATCGAGCGCGGCGCGGCGGGCGGGCTGCCGATCCGGTTCGACCCGCCGGCCGTGGGCGACGAGGTCTATGCCGTCGGCGCGCCGCTGGACCCGTCCTACAGCGCCACCGTGAGCAAGGGCATCGTCAGCTCGCTCCGCACGCTGGACGGCGAGCCGTGGATCCAGAGCGACGTCAACGTCCAACCCGGGAACAGCGGCGGCCCGCTGCTGGACGACCGGGGCAACATCGTCGGCATCACCTCTCGCGGCGCGCCGACCGACGCGGGAACGCCGAGCGGAGTCAACTTCTTCGTGCCGATCACGGAGGCGTTGAGCCGCCTCGGGCTCAGCCCGAAGGGGGCGTCCTCCTAGTCCAGGAGCGCCTGGCAGCGAGATAGGCGTCGATCAGTTCGACGAAGCGGTCGCGCCCGAAGCTGGCGAAGTGGCCGCCATGGACGACGCGCACGGGGAGCTCGCGCAGCCGCTCCATGCTGCGGACATAGTCGTCGATGTCGGAGTGGTAGGCGTCGTCGATCAGCGGGCCGTCATAGACGGTATCGCCGGAGAACAGGATGCCAGTCGCGGCCTCCCAGAGCGCGAGGCCGCCGGGCGAATGGCCGGGCAGGTGGAGCACCCGGAAATGGCGGTCGCCCAGATCGATGACGTCGCCGTCCTCGAGAATGCGCGTCGCCGGCGCCGGGGCCACGATGTAGTCGTCGGAGCGATAGGGGGCGGGCGGCAGCATCGTGAACAGCTCGGCCTCGACCGCGTCGCGCACATAGCGGTCGGCCAGGGTACGGTCGCGCGCCGGCGCGGCCATGATCTCGGCCTCGGCGCGATGCACGGCACGCTCGGCGAACTCGTGATGGCTGCCGATGTGATCGAAGTGGGTGTGGCTGGCGACGGCCAGCACCGGGTGGTCGACGAGCAGCGCCACCCGATTGCGCAGGGGCACCACGCCCATGCCGGAATCGACGAGCAGGTCGCGCGCGCGACCGCGGACGTGCCAGATGTTGCAGCGATAGAAGGGCCGGATGTGCGGCTCGTAGATGTGGGCGACGCCATCGGCCAGCCGCTCGACCGCGTACCATGCCTCAGGAGTCGCTGTCAGCACGAAAAGACCATTTAAATCAGTATATTAAGCCGCTTCTCCAATCTTGCGCCGCCGATTGACGGAAAATTCACCATGTGTGATCGCCATCATTCCGGCCGCCGTGCGGCGCGCGTATCTATACGACAACGGACATTGGATGCACGACGGGGATTTGGAGGGGACCATGATGATTCGCAGGTTGGCAGCCGCGTCGGCCGAGGTGCTGGTGCTGGCCATTGGCGTGGCCATTGCCACGCCCTATTTCCTCATACTGGCGTCGCCGTTCATTGGTCACTGAGGGCGGGCGCCCGAACCAAAGACGTGAGCCGGCCTCACCCGGGAGGTTAGGTTTCCTCAATTGACAGGAGCATGGCGGCAGATACCGTGCGGTTGGACGGGAACCGACCGGTATGCTGACGCTCTACGACTATCTTCCTTCCGGCAACGGCTACAAGGTCCGCCTGCTGCTGTCGCAGCTCGGCATTCCCTTTCATCTGATCGAGAAGGACATTCTCAAGGGCAAAACGCGGACGCCCGAGTTCCTCGCCATCAACCCCGACGGGCGCATTCCCGCGCTCCTGTTCGATGACGGGCGCCGCCTCGCCCAATCGAACGCGATCCTGTTCTACTTCGCCGAGAACACGCCGTTCCTGTCGGCCGACCGTTTCGCGCGCGCCGAGACTCTGCAGTGGATGTTCTTCGAGCAGTACAGCCATGAGCCCGCCATCGCCGTCGCCCGCTTCTGGATCCATTCGCTGGGCAAGCGCAAGGCGTGGGCCGACCGGCTGCAGGAGAAGTGGCAGAAGGGCTACGAGGCGCTCAACGTCATGGAACGCCATCTGGACGGCCGCCGCTTCTTCGTCGCGGACAGCTATTCGATCGCGGATATCGCGCTCTACGCCTATACCCACGTGGCCGAGGAGGGCGACTTCGATCTCGACCGCTATCCGCGCATCCGCGCCTGGCTCGACCGCGTTGCCGATCAGCCCGGCCATGTCCTGATCACGCAGGCGGAGTTCGACTGATCGCCGGGGCGGGACTTCGGCGCTCCCGTCCGCTATAAGGGCGGCCGTTCGGGCGGGGGACGCAGCAGCATGACTCGGGGAATGCAGGAACTGTCGGCGTCGTTCGTCGTCGCGGCCGTCGGCGCCACCTGGGGCTGCTGGTGGATCTTCCTGCGCCTGATCGAGGCCAAGGAAATCTCGCCGGGATGGACGCTGGCGGTCGTCTATGGCGCCGCGGCGATCGCCCTGATCCCGCTGTTCGCGTGCCGCTGGCGGCACTGGCGCGCGATGCCGTGGCCGGTGATTGCGGTGGGCGTCGCCTACGCGATGCCGCTCGCCTTCTGGAGCCACGCGGTCATCCACGGCAGCGTGGTGCGCGTCACCCTCCTGTTCTATCTGACGCCGGTCTGGGGAACGCTGCTCGCGGTCGCAGCGTTTCGCGAGCGGCTGACCCCGCTGCGGCTGGCGGCCGTCATCCTCGGCGTGATCGGCGCGACCGTGGTGCTCGGCACGGAGGACGGCCTGCCGGTGCCGGCGACGCCGCAGGAATGGATGGCGCTGCTGGCGGGCGCATTGTTCGCGCTGGCGGCGGCGGCATCGCGAAAATGGCCGGCGGTGTCGGGGTACGACTCGAGCTTCGTCATGTTCGCGGCCTGCGCCGCGCTCGGCATCGTCTTCGCCAGCCTGTTCAGCGCCGAGATGACGCCAGCGGCGCGGAGCGTGCTCGCGGCCTTGCCGCTGGTCGTGGTGCTCGCCGTCGTAATCGCCATCCCCTCGCAATTTCTGCTGGCCTGGGCGGCGACGAAGCTCGATCCCGGCCGCGTCTCGACTCTCATCCTATTCGATGTGATCGCGACCACGGTCAGCGCCAGCATCCTGACCGACGATCCCTTCGGCTGGTCCGAGATCATCGGCTGCGTGGTCGTCCTCGCCGCCGGCTTCGCCAGCGGCTTCGATCAGATGCGACAAGGCCGTGCCGCCCTGGCGCAGCAGACCGCGACCTCGGCCTGACGGCCGGCCGGCACTCCCGCCTCTTCCGCGTCCGCTTTGGCTTGTGCGGCCGTTCGCCCGGGCGAATCCCGTGAAGTCGCGGGCTACTCGCTTCCCGCGCCCATCAACTGCCGGCGCGCTTGGTGCAGGTGGGCGGTGATGATGGCCACCGCCCCCTCGACGTCGCGGCTGCGGATCGCCTCGAACAGGCTGCGGTGCTGCTGGTTGTAGTCGGCGATGCGTTCCGCGGTCAGGACCTTGTCCTTCATGGCGTTCCACTGCTTGTGCGTCCGCACGTCGTTGATCTGCCGGTAGAGCGAGACCAGCAGGGGATTGCGCGTGCATTCCGCGATGGCGAGGTGGAACTCCTCGTCCCACTGGGTGAAACCCTCGCTGTCCGCACAGATGGAACCTATTCTCCCCATCACCTCCGACAGGCGGTCGATGTCGCGCGCGGTGGCGTTGACGCAGGCGAGGCGGGTCATGTGCGGCTCGAGCGCCAGCCGCACTTCGATCAACTCCAGCGGACTGGTTAGCTCGGTGACGTCGTCGTCCTTGGCGGCGGCGCGGTAGTTCACGAAGGTCCCGGCGCCGACGCGCCGCGTCACCAGCCGCTCCTGCTCCAGCTGGTCGAGGGCCATGCGCACCGTCGTGCGCGACGTGCCGAACGCGTCGGCCAGCTGGCGTTCGGCGGGCAGCTTCTCGCCGTGCGCATAGGCGCCGTCATGGATGGCCTTGCGCAGCTGCCCGGTAATCCAGGACGAGCCGCGCATGGGGTCGCTGACGATGCGGAGCGGAGCAATGTTTTCCGATGTGGCTGCCAGCGCCAGGCCCGGCGAGCCGCGGGTCGTTCCGCCCCTTGCACCAATTCTGGCCATTCCTGTGCCTTTATAAAAATTGGTTTGAAAACGGCTCAGCTTATGATCAGAATGTTTTGCCGCCCCGTCAAGGCAAAGTTCCGGATTCCAGGAGCCGGCGGGCCGGAAAGACATGATCTGCTCTCGAGGGGTCCTCCATGGCATTTCCCACGCACGCCAAATACGTCGTCATCGGCGCCGGCATCCATGGCCTGAGCACGGCTTGGCATCTGGCCGAGAACCTGCGCAAGGCCGGCAAGGGCGGCGGGCGGGACATCCTGGTGCTCGACAAGACCGGCATTGCCGCCGGCGCCTCGGGCATCGCCTGTGGAGTCATCCGCAACAACTACTTCCAGCCGGCCATGCGCCGCCTGATGCAGCACAGCGTCTCCGTGTGGGAGAGCGATCCGCAGGCGTTCAGCTACCATCCCGTGGGCTACATGCAGATCAGCCCGGAGGTGATGCACAAGGACGTCGCCACGATCTACGAGCAGCAGAAGGCGATCGGCTATGAGTCGGTCTTCGTCGAGGGCGAGGCGGACAGCCTGAAATACATGAAGGGCCTGTTCGACGATTGGCATGCCAAGGGCATCACCTCCGTCTTGCACGAGAAGAAGGGCGGCTACGCCAACAACCGCGCCTCCATCTACGGCCTCGCCAAGAAGGCGGAGAACGAGGACGTGCGCATCATGACCGGCGTGGCGGTTACCGGCTTCAAGCGCGACGGCAGCGGCGCGGTGACGGCGGTCGTCACCGACAAGGGCACCGTCGCGTGCGACTACGTGATCGTCGGCGTCGGCCCCTGGGTGAAGCACATCTGGGACATGCTGGAATTGCCGAAAGCCATCGACATCAAGGGCCGCGACGGGAAGGTCCACAAAGATGTCCCGATGTGGGTCTATTGGAGCCTGCAGGAGGGCACGCTCGGCGTCGATCCGAAGCTGCAGCGCACCAACGACGGCAGGATGCCGCCGGTGATCCATGTCGATACCGACGCGCCGCTGCTGTCGGATGTCGACGGCTCGGTGATCACCGACAAGCTGTGGGGCATCTACTACAAGCCCGACTTCAATTTCGGCGGCGTGCAGGGCGGTGCCATGCCCTACAAGATCCAGACGCCGGTGGACGAGGTGGCGGTCGATCCCTACGGGCCGGACTCGCCGGACTTCATCGTCGGCGACGAGTTCGCGCATATGTGGGTGTCGGCGCTGGCGTTTTGCCAGAAGCGCTTCCACGGGCAGATGCCGAAATACAAGAAGGAGCCCTCGGGGGGCATCGGCTGCTTTACGGCCGACAGCTTCCCGGTGTTCGATCGCTTCAGCCAGAACGCTTATTTCATCGCCGACTCCAATCACGGCTACAAGATGATCGGCGTCGGCAAGCTGGTGGCCGACGACATCGTCGGCGAGGAGAGCGACTTGCTGCGGCCGTTCCGCTTCTCGCGCTTTGCCGACGGCAAGCTGCATCCCGTGTCGAACAGCCCCTTCCCCTGGAGCTGAGGGCGGGAGGGCTTGACGCGACGCGCAAAACCGGGGAAATCCATCGCTCGTCCGGTTGCCGGCCGCACCGCTGAAAATTGGTATCAAATTGGTGAGGATCCGGCTACCGACCCGTCGTTACCCGCACCATCGCCATCAAACCTCGAAAAGACAGGGGGCATTCCATGACCGACCTAGAGGCCCACGTAAATCAGAAAGGCCGCAAGGAACTCGTCAAACAGGTGCGTGCCAAGATCAAAGAGCTTGGCATCGCCTACATCTACTACCAGTTCGTCTCGGTGACCGGCCGCATCGTCGGCAAGGGCATCCCGGCCGACCATTGGGAGCAGAATGCCGAGCGCGGGTTCCAGCTGGTGTACGGCTCGACCGCCAACCTGTTCGTCGACCGCCACAGGAACTACATCGGCTACGGCCCCGAGGCGTCTGAACTGGTCGGCATCCCCGATCCCGAGACCTTCTGCCAGCTGCCTTGGGACAAGCGCGTGGCGCGCGTGTTCTGTACCTGCTTCCGCAACCGCGAGGAGAAGGTCAATCCCGGCGGCCACCTCACGTCCGACTGCCGCGGCAACCTGCGCATCATCCACGACGAGTTCCAGAAGAAGCACAAGGGCCTGCATCTACGTCACGGCTGCGAGCCCGAGATGATGTGGCTGAAGAAGGGCGAGGACGGGCTGCCCGACGGTGGCTTCTCGAAGCCGAACTGCTACCACATCGACCAGTTCGAATCGCTGCGTCCGGTGTTCCTGAAGGTCATCGAGTATGCCAAGGCGATGGGCCTCGACATGATCCAGGGCGACCACGAGGACGCGCCCGGCCAGCTCGAACTCAACTTCATGTTCGACGACGCACTCCGGACCTGCGATCGGTTGACGACCTACCGCCAGATCTGCGCTCAGGTGGCGCGCGAGTTCAACCTCATCGCCTGCTTCATGGCCAAGCCGTTCATGGGCGTGTCGGCCAATGGCTGCCACCACAACCTGTCGCTGTGGACCGGCGGCGAGGACAAGATCAACACGCTCGGCAACGACAAGTCGTTGCCGGGCCTGGACGACGTGTTCTCCTACCGCAAGGGCGGCGAGAATACGTTCCTGCCGCTCAAGGGCGAATCCAAGCCGGGCCCGATCGGTCTCAACTGCATCGGCGGGGTCGTCAAGCATGTCGGCGCGCTCACGGCGTTCGGCTCCTCGACCGTCAACTCCTATCGCCGGCTGTGGGACACCGGCTTCTGGGCGCCGGTCTATGCCGACTGGGGCTATCAGAACCGCACCTGCGCGCTGCGCATCTCGGCGCCGGGCCGTTTCGAGTACCGGTCGGTCGACTCGACGGTGAACCCGTATTTGATGGCCGCCGGCCTGCTGAAGTCGTTCGACGACGGCATCAGCAGCAAGCTCGATCCGGGCGAGCCGGAGGAACGCAACATCTACCAGGCGATGGCGGCCGGCAAGAAGGTGAAGAAGCTGCCGATGTCGCTGGGCGAGGCGCTCGAGCAGCTCGAGAAGGACGAGGTGGTGAAGTCGGCGCTGCCCGACGAGATGTACCGGGTCTTCATGCACTACAAGCGCGACGAATGGGAGAAGTTCATGGCCACCGTCACGCGCTGGGATCTCGAGCAGTACTGGGACTATCTACCCTAAGACGCTCCGCGGGGGCGGCTAGCCGACCGCCCCTGCGGCGCGCATCACTGAAAGGAGTTTTCGTCCATGTGCGGCATTGCAGGACTGATCCATCGCGGCAAGACCGGCGATATCGGCCGGGAGATGACAGCGATGTTGCTCTCGCTCAAGCATCGCGGCCCCGACTCGACGGGATTCGCCCTCTACGGCAAGCCGAGGGGCGAGGAGCTGGTGCTGCGCTTCAAGGTCGCCGAGCAGGAGGACGCGAAGAAGGGCTTCGATATCCATCAGCAGATGAAGCAGCGCCGCGCCGAGGTCGATCGGCGTCTCCAGGAACTCGGCGCCGAGATCCTGAAAGAGGAGGAGGCGACGGAATACGCCTTCCGATACCGCATCCGGTATGACGGCGACCGCCGGCGGCTCGCCGACTATATCGAGGATATCGACGGGGCGGAGATCCTCTCGATGGGTCATGGTCTCGAATTGATCAAGGACCTGGGCGACGCCACGCGCGTGGCCGACCAGTACCACCTACCGGGCTTCGTCGGCACGCATGCCATCGGTCACACGCGCATGGCGACCGAATCCGACGTCGACATCCGATCGGCCCATCCCTACTGGGCCTATCCGTTCGCCGACGTTTCGGTCGTGCATAACGGCCAGCTCACCAACTACTGGAAGGGTCGACGGGCGCTCGAGCATCGCGGCCACCGGTTCATGTCGAACTGCGATTCCGAGCTGATCGCCGTCTATCTGGCCGACAAGATGCAGCAGGGCGCGGAGCTCAAGGACGCGATGAAGGATTCGATCGAGGAACTCGACGGCGTCTTCACCTATGTAGTGGCGACATCCGACAGCCTCGGCATGGCCAAAGACACGATGGCGGCGAAGCCGATGGTTCTTTACGAGAGCGGCGACTTCATCGCGCTCGCCTCCGAGGAGGTCGCCATCCGCAGCATATTCCCGCACGAGATCGACACCTTCGACCCCTACGAGGGCGAAGTCCGCGTCTGGAAGGCGTGAGCATCATGGCATTGAAACCGAAATCCTTCGACCTGGGCATGCACACCGAGAAGCTCTCGGGGCGCACCCAGCAGCGTTTCTTCACGCCGGACGAGGAGGAGAACTTCCTCTACCCGACCGCCTACGACGTCGACTTCAACAAGCGCGCGGAGTTCGACGCGGAGAAGCTGTCGGCGACCGAGATCAACCTGAAGCTGCGCGAGCTCTTGAGCCAGGGGCATGGCAGCATCGTCATGCACAATCCCGGCGCCAAGCACGGCATCGCCGTGGGCATCCTCAACCGCGTCAACCTGCGGATCAAGGGCAGCCTCGGCTATTTCGGCTGCGGCCTGATCGACGGCCCGAACGTCGTCATCGAGGGCCGCGTCGGCTGGTCCTGCGCCGAGAACATGTTGGCCGGAACGATCGTCATCGAGAAGAACGCCGGGTCGACGTTCGGCGCCGCCATCCGCGGCGGCGATCTCGTCTGCAAGGGCGATGTCGGCGCCCGCGTCGGCATCGACCAGAAGGGTGGCACCATCATCGTCGGCGGCCGCGCCGGCGCGTTCTGCGGCTTCATGATGCAGCGCGGCCGGATGGTCATCCTGGGCGACGCCGGCAAGAATCTCGGCGATTCCATGTATGACGGCACCATCTATGTCGGCGGCCGGATCGACGGCCTCGGCGTGGATGCCGTCGAAGGCGAGATGACCGACCTCGACTGCCAGTGGCTGGAGCGCAAGCTGAAGATGTACGGCCTGTCGGCGCCCAAGGGCGTCAAGAACATGACGAAGATCGTCGCCGGCAAGCAGCTCTGGAACTACGACAACCTCGAGCCTGAGGAAAAGAAGTTGGTGCTGTAGGGGCGCGCGCCGCGCGCCTGCGGGCGGCCGCCGGCCGCCCCTACACCCTTACAAGGAGTTCGCACGATGGGAAGAGAACGCAGAGTCGCGCCGAAGGAACTGCCGACGACGAAGAAGTCGGCGCGCAACCGGAGCCTGCTCGGACAGAGCCAAATCTTCACGCCCGAGGTCATCGACGACATTCATATCAAGTCCGAGCTCGGCCGCTACCGCATGCGCGGCTTCTCGTTGTTCAAGAAGATCCCGCATTGGGACGACCTGACGTTCCTGCCCGGCACCCTGACGCGCTTCGTCATCGAGGGCTACCGCGAGAAGTGCCTCACCGAGACGGTCATCGGGCCCAAGGCCAAGCGGCCGCTGGTGCTGGACATCCCCGTCTACATCACCGGCATGAGCTTCGGCGCGCTCTCCTTCGAGGCGAAGATCGCGCTCGCCCGCGGCGCCACCATGGCCGGCACGGCGACCTGCTCCGGCGAGGGCGGCATGATCCCGGACGAGCGCCGCTATTCCTCGAAATGGTTCTACCAGTGCATTCAGTCGCGCTATGGCTTCAACCCGCACCATCTGCGGCTGGCCGATGCCTGCGAGTTCTTCATCGGCCAGGGCTGCAAGGTCGGCCTCGGCGGCCATCTGATGGGCCAGAAGGTCACCGACCAAGTGGCGGAGATGCGCTCGCTGCCGGCCGGCATCGACCAGCGCTCGCCCGCCCGGCATCCGGACTGGCTGGGGCCCGACGACCTCGCCCTCAAGATCAACGAGATCCGCGAGGCCACCGACGGCCAGATCCCGATCCAGCTGAAGCTGGGCGCGGCGCGCGTCTATGACGACGTGCGCATGGCCATCAAGACCGGGCCGGATTCGATCTATCTCGACGGCATGGAAGGCTCCACCGGCGCCGGCCCGCATATCGCCACGGAAGACACCGGCGTTCCCGGCATCGCCGCCATCCGGCAGGCGCGCAAGGCGCTCGACGATCTCGGCAAGAGCGGCGAGATCAGCCTGGTCTACGCCGGCGGCATCCGCAACGGCGGCGACGTGGCCAAGGCCCTGGCGCTCGGCGCCGATGCCGTCGCCATCGGCCATGCGGCGCTGATGGCCCTCAACTGCAACAAGGAGATCCCCGAGGCCGACTATGTGAAGGAGATCGGCGTCGAAGCCGGCTACTGCTATCACTGCCATACCGGCCGCTGCCCGGTCGGCGTGACGACGCAGGATCCGGTGCTGCGCAAGCGTCTCGATCCCGACGCCGCGGCCGAGCGCGTCTACAACTTCCTGCACACGCTCACCATGGAATGCCAGATGATGGCGCGCGCCTGCGGCAAGACCAACGTCCACAGCCTCGAGCCGGAGGATCTGGCGGCGCTCACCATGGAGGCGTCGGCCATGGCCATGGTGCCGCTCGCGGGAACGCAGCACACGGTCGGCCGCCCCGACATGACCCGCTACTAGGAGTATCGGAGATGGCAGCAAAGAAATCGAATGGCGGTCGCGGCAAGGCCTCGAACGTGACCCGGCTGAAACCCAAGCCGGCCGCGAAGGGCAAGGCCACGGATCCCAAGCACATCGATCACTTCCTGAAGACGGCGGGCATCGACACGGCCCGCGAGAAGGAGATCGGGCAGCATATCGGCTATCGTTACGACGTCAATTTATTGCCGGATTACAGGCGGTTGACACCGTTCCTGAAGAAATACCTGGAATTGATGGGCTGGGACGACCTCAACTGGCTCGAGGACGTGCATATGGGCTATGAGGAGGGCAAGGCGGCGGTCTTCGACCGCAACGTCAACGGCTGGGTGGTGGTGCCGCCGAGCATCAAGCTGCCCGACAACCAGCAGGACCGCGACATGATCGCGCGCGAACTGCTGATCAAGTTCCAGATGTCCCGCAAGCATCCGCTCGTGGACCTGAAGAAGACCTACGCGAAGTTCTAACCGTCGCGCAAACGGCACTGCGTCGTCGTCGACGTGAAGGCGGCCAACGGGCCGCCTCTATTTTCCTTGCCCCGCTCACGAATTCGTGAACCTCTTAATTTGCGAATGAATATCACTTGCCGCAGGGTGTTCGCCGTCTATTATGCAACTGCGAATAAATTGCAACGCGCGAGGATCTACGGATGAAACAACGTATGCTCGGCACCGTCATCGGCGCGGTGCTGTCTCTCGGTGTGCTCGGCAGCGCCGTGGCGCAGGAGGTGAACGTCTACAACGCGCGCCACTACGGCACCGATCAGCAGTTGTGGGACGGCTTCACCAAGGAGACCGGGATCAAGGTCAACGTCGTCGAGGGCAATCACGACGAGCTCATCCAGCGCATGGAGTCGGAAGGCGCCAACAGTCCGGCCGATATCTTCATTACCGTCGATGCCGGACGTTTGGCCTTTGCGGCAGACAAGGATCTGTTCGCTCCGGTCAAGAGCGATATCCTCGAGAAGGACGTCCCCGCCCATCTGCGCCATCCCGACGGACTGTGGTACGGCGTGGCCGTGCGCGCCCGCGTCCTCGTCTATGACAAGGAACGCGTCAATCCCGCCGACCTCTCGACCTATGAGGCGCTCGCCGATCCGAAGTTCAAAGGCAAGATCGTCGTGCGCAGCAGTACCAACGTCTACAACCTGAGCCTAATGGGTTCGATCATCGCCGCCGACGGCCCGGAAAAGGCCGAAGAGTGGGCGCGCGGCCTCGTTGCCAACATGGCGCGGCCGCCGGAAGGCGGCGACACCGACCAGATCAAGGCGGTCGCCGCCGGCGTCGGCGACATCGCGATCTCCAATACTTACTACTTCGCCCGGCTGGTCGCCTCGGACAAGCCGGAGGAGAAGGCGATTGCCGAGAAGCTGGCGGTCTTCTTCCCCAATCAGGGTGACCGCGGCACCCACGTGAACGTCAGCGGTGCCGGCGTCATCAAATCGGCGCCGAACCAGGAGAACGCCGTCAAGTTCCTCGAATACCTCGTCTCGCCGGAGGCGCAACGCTATTTCGCCGACGTGAGCTTCGAATATCCCGTCAATCCCGAGGTGAAGCCGCATCCGGTGCTGGCCAGCTTCGGCGACTTCAAGCACGACTCGTTGAACGCCGCCACCTATGCCGCCAACAGCGCCGAAGCCGCGAAGATCATGGACCGCGCCGGCTGGAAGTAGGCGGGCGCAATCGCCCGAAATTTCGGATGGCGGCGTCGTCCTCGCGGGCGGCGCCGCCGGCATTCTATGGCGTCGCTTCGTTCGGAAATATGAACACCAGGCGCGGATCGACGTCGATCCAGACCTCCGTCCCCGGCGCCAGGAGATTGACGCCCATCGCACGCGCGTGCAGGTGCAGGGCCTGGCCGGTTGACGGGTGGGTATGCAGGTGGATCAGGCTCGATCGGCCGAGCAGGCGCGCGGCCTCGACGACGGCGTGGGGTGGGCCTTGGCCGTTGCGCGGCTGCGTGTCCAGCTTCAACGCTTCCGAACGGATCAGGCATGTCACGGACGTGCCGTCGGCGATGCCGCCGGCCGGCAACGGGCCGAACGGGGACGACACCCGGTTGCCGGACACGCGCGCGGGTATGCGGTTCACCTCGCCGAAGAATTCGGCTGCGAACGCGTCGACCGGGTGGAAGTAGAGGTCCGTCGGCTCGCCCACCTGCACGATGCGGCCCGCCCGCATCAGCGCGATGCGGTCGGCCATGAACAGCGCTTCTTCCGGATCATGCGTCACCAGCACGACCGCGGTGCCGACCTGCTTCAGGACGTGAAGCGTCTCATCGCGCACGCGCTGGCGCAGCTGCGTATCGAGGTCGGAGAAGGGCTCGTCGAGCAGCAGGACGTGAGGCCCCGGCGCCAGCGCCCGCGCCAGGGCGGCCCGCTGCTGCTCGCCACCCGACAGCATGTGCGGATAGGATTGCCCGCGGTCTTGGAGGTGGGTGAGGTCGAGCAGTTCCTGGATGCGCCGGGTCTGCTCGGCCGCCGGCAGACCGCGCAGGCCGAAGGCGATGTTGTCGGCCACGGTCAGATGCGGAAACAGGGCGTAGTCCTGGAACAGCAGTCCGACGTCGCGCTTCTCCGGCGGCACGAAGATGCCCTCGCCGGCGACGATGCGGTCGCCGATCCGCACGGTGCCGCGCCGCGGCGTTTCCAGCCCCGCCGCAATGCGGAGAATGGTGGTCTTGCCGCACCCCGACGGTCCGAGAAGGCAGAGGATCTCTTCCTTGCGGACATCGAGCGCGACATTACGCAAGGCCACGGTATCGCCGTAGGCGTGCTCGACCTCGACGAGGCTGAGGGCAGTCTTCTCCACGTCTAGGCCGTGCTGCCAGGCCGCGAGCGCCGGATCGTGCGGCACAGGACGAGGACGGGAATGAGCCCGACGGCGACGATGATGAGGGCCGGCGCGGCGGCCGCGTCGAGGCGCTCCGTCGTGGCAAACCGAAATGCCTCGGTGGCCAAGGTGTCGAAGTTGAACGGCCGCAGGATCATCGTCGCCGGCAGTTCCTTCAGCACCTCGACGAAGACGAGAAGCATCGCCGTCAACACGCTGCCGCGCATCAGCGGCAGATGGATGCGGGCGAGGACGCCGCCCGGCGTCGTCCCGAGGGTGCGGGCGACATCCTCGAAGCTGCGCTTGACCCGCGCCAGGCCGGCATCGAGCGGACTGAACGCAACGGCGAAGAAGCGCGCCAGGCAGCCATAGAGCACGGCGACGATGGTGCCGGCCAGCACCAAGCCGGTGGAGACTCCGAACAGCGCCCGTGCGCTCTTGTCGATGGCGGCATCGAACGCCCCGATGGCGATGAGGATGCCGACGGCGATCACCACGCCGGGCGTGGCATAGCCAAGCAGCGCGATCCGTATGAGTCCACGGCTGAGCGGCCGGCCATCGCGTTTCACGGCGTAGACGGCGAGCAGCGCCACGCCAACGGCCAGCAGGCTCGCCAGTGCGCCGATCTGCACGGTGTTGCTGCCCAGCTGGGCCAAGCGGGACAGGGTGACGGGTTCGCCCGAATGTGCGGCCATGCGCACGAGCACGATGGCGGGGAGGACGAAGCCGAAGGCCAGGGGGAGGACGCAGGACAGCATCGCCGCGAGCGCGCGCGTGCCCGTGAGCGGCATGGCCCGCAGCTCGCGGTAGCGCGCGGAGGTATGTGCGTATTGGCGCCGCCCCCGGCTCCAGCGTTCGAGCAGCAGCACGGCGAACACGGACAGCAGCAGCAGCGACGCGAGCTGTGCGGCCGCCGCCGGGTTGCCGTAGGCGAACCAGGCCCGGTAGATGCCGGTCGTGAACGTCGCCACTTCGAAATACTTCACCGCGCCGAAGTCGGCGAGCGTTTCCATGACGACGAAGCCGGCGCCGGTGGCGATCGCCGGCCGCGCCAGCGGCAGCCCGA
Source organism: Dongiaceae bacterium (assembly GCA_050180895.1). Taxonomy (GTDB): domain Bacteria; phylum Pseudomonadota; class Alphaproteobacteria; order Dongiales; family Dongiaceae; genus JBGPEQ01. The sequence continues at coordinate 542,324 of JBFXDS010000002.1, read as the reverse complement.
CCCGCAGGAACGCACCCCAAGGCGAGCACCCGAGCGTGCGACTGACTTCGAGCGCGCATACCGACTGATCCAGGAAAGCCGCTCTGGCCAGAACGTAGACATAGGGATAGAACGCCATCGTCAGCACAAAGATGGCACCGCCAGCGGAGTGGATCGGCGGGAACCAGTAGTCCTGCCAGCCCCATCCCGTCATCTCGCGGATCAGGCCCTGGACCGGCCCGGTGAACTGCAAAAAGTCGGTATACGCATAGGCGAGGACGTAGGCCGGCATTGCCAGCGGCAGCACCAGCGCCCAATCGAGCCAGCGCCGACCCGGAAACTCGCACATCACCACCAGCCAGGCGCAGCCCGTGCCGATGACGATCGTGGCCAGCCCCACTCCGACCCCGAGCAGGACCGTGTTCTGCACATACTCGATCAGTAGCGTGTGGACGAGGTGCGTCCACAGCCCCTCCGTCGGCCGGAACACGAAGGCGAACACGGCGATGACAGGGGCGGCGACGACGGCGACCAGCACCAGCGCCGCCAGCAAGCCCCAGCCCGGCTTGATCACGGCCCGGAGCCCGCGCAACGCAGAGCCACGGTGCGTCGGCGTGATCGCCGGTGACTGGACGGTGTGCGCCATGCTCCAGGTCGCTATTCAGAACTATTTGCAACGAAGCCAGTGCTACCAGACGCGCACGACGGGAGCAATGCGACATCGATGCCCAAGCGCGGGCAGCCCGGTTGTCTTGCCCGGAGCCAGCGGTCATTGTGGGCTCACGGACGATGAATACGCACCCCGACAGGATCGGAAAAATGGTGGCGGCTGCCGGATCGCGGCGGCACGGCTTGCGGATGACCGGACGGCGCGTGCCGGTGTTCCGCGCGACTTCTCAGCTATGCACCTGACCCGCGACCTCATCGCGCGCATCCCGCCTGTCGGCCACGATCCCGGGCCGACGCCGGGCTATCTGACGGACGAGACGCGCGCCGCCTCGCTGGCGGCGACATTGACGCATCCGCGCGCGCGACAACCGGTGTGGGTATTCGCATATGGATCGCTGATCTGGAAGCCGGGGTTTCCGTTCGTCGAGCGGCGCATCGGCACGATTCACGGCTATCACCGGCAGTTCTGCTTGCTGCTGAAGCGGTTCCGCGGCACGCCGGAAGTGCCGGGGCTGATGCTCGGGCTCGAGGGCGGCGGCATCTGCCGCGGCGTCGTCTACCGCCTGGCCGAACAGGACCGCGACGAGGCGCTCCGGACCGTCTGGGCGCGGGAAATGCTGACCGGGGCCTACGTGCCGCGCTGGGTCGACGTGCGGATGGATGGCGGCACCGTTCGCGCCATCGTGTTCGTCATCAACCGGGCGCACGAGCGCTACACCGGCCGGCTCAGCGACGAGGCGGTCGCCGACGCGTTGGCGCAGGCCTGCGGCCATGTCGGCTCATGCGCCGAGTACCTCCTGGAAACGGTGACGCATCTCGAGGAGTTGGGCATCCGTGATCGGCGGTTGTGGCGGCTGCAGGCCATGGTTGCCAGGCGTCTGGCGGCAGCATCGGGTTGACGCTGTCCCCGGCTCAATCCTCCTCGATCTGCCAGCCAGCCGCATGCGGCCAATCCGGCGTGAAGGAGAGGATGCGCAGGCCCGGCGGCATGCTCGGGTTGAACATGCGGTTGTGCCAATAGGTCGCCTGATAGAACTCGTCCGCGCTCGCCAGTTCGCTGACCCTGCAGGGCAGCCGATAGGCCTGTGGATATTGCTCGAATTCCAGCACACAGGCGCCATGGGTCAGGAGCTGCGCCACGACCGTGGCGGTCGGACCGAACGACGCCGTCATCGCGTCGGCGAAGTCGGCAGGGTGTTGAAAATAGGTGCCGGCGAGGATTTCCAGGACCTTGTCGTAGCGCTCGATCGGATCGTTGGTCTTGAGATACTGGTGCTTGAACAAAGCCGTGCTGTCCGCCGGATCCGCTTCGACGATCAGCACGGTGATCCCGGGGGACAGCTCGTGACCGTGCGGCGTAACGACGCGCGGTCGCATGCCCGGCATGGGCCGTCCGCCGGCCTGGCGCGCCGACAGCTGGCGGATGCGGCACTGCCAGCCGAGGAAACCGTCACGCAGGGCTGCCGCGGCCGGTGCCGTGAGCACGAGGTTGCGTGGCGGATGAGGGGACATTGCGGTTCCGTCCGGTACGGCGGCCGGAAATGTGCGGCCTCGACGCCGGTGACGCAAGCCGCGTGCCGCGACCGGTTGCCGGCGGTGCCGTCCGAGGTCAACGGATTCAAGCCATCTTTCAAGCGTTTACGGCGCTGCATTGGAGGAAAAAATCTTGCACGGCATGAAACCGCTGGGTAGGGTCTGGCGTGCGACGACTCCGGTCCGCCGGCGGCGCGTCGCGGCCATCGGCCGATGGCGTTGCCAACCGACGCGAGACCCCGCCCGATCATGCCCTTCGGACTTTTGAAGTATGGTTTCAGCCGGCATTACCCGGCGGCGCACGATTTCCCCTGGCCGACCGAACTGAAGCGCAGCTACGACGTCGTCATCATCGGCGGCGGCGGCCATGGCGTGGCCGCGGCCTACTACCTGGCGCGCGACCACGGCATCACCAACGTGGCGGTGATCGAGAAAGGCTATCTCGCCGGCGGCAACACCGCGCGCAACACGGCGATCATCCGCTCGAACTACCTGACGCCGGAGGGCGTGCGCTTCTATGACGAGTCGCTGAGCCTCTACAAGGACCTCAGCAACGACTTCGGCTACAACATCCTCTATTCCGAGCGCGGCCACTTCACCCTGGCGCACACCGACGCGGCGATCCGCACCAGCCGCTGGCGGGCCGAGGTCAACAAGCATCTCGGCGTGAACTCCGAGCTGATCTTCACCGACGAGATCCGCCGCCTGTGCCCGTCGATGAACCTGTCGGAGGACGTCCGCTATCCCGTGCTCGGCGCGCTCTACCATCCGCCCGGCGCCATCGCCCGCCACGACGCCGTCGCCTGGGGCTATGCCAGGGGCGCGATGGCGATGGGCGTCGAGATCCACACGCAGACCGAAGTCATCGGCATCATCGTCGAGAACGGCCGCCTCAAGGGAGTCGAAACCAGCCGCGGCACCATCCACTGTAGCCGCGCCATGCAGGCGGTCGCCGGCTCCAGTTCGCGGGTGGCGAAGATGGCGGGCTTCCGCCTGCCGATCCGCACCATCCCGCTGCAGGCCTGCGTCTCCGTGCCGCTGAAGCCGTTCCTCGACCAGATCGTCGTCTCCGGCAGCCTGCATATTTACATCTCGCAGACGCCGCGCGGCGAGCTGGTGATGGGCGGCTCGACCGATCCCTACAGCCTCTACTCGACGCGCTCGACGCTCGACTTCAAGGAGGGGCTGCTCGGCCACATGCTCGAGCTGTTCCCGTTCCTCGACAACGTCACGGTGCTGCGCCAGTGGGCCGGCATGGCCGACATGACGCCGGACTTCAGTCCGGTCATGGGGCTGACCCCCGTCGAGAATTACTACATCGACGCCGGCTGGGGCACCTGGGGCTTCAAGGCGACGCCCGTCTGCGGCAAGCGCATGGCCGAGACGGTCGCCACCGGCAAGGTGCCGGACATCCTGCAGGCCTTCCGCCTCGACCGCTTCGTGGAGTTCGCCCAGGTCGGCGAGAAGGGCGCTGCGTCGGTGGGGCACTGATGCAATACGAGGCATGGAGCCAAGGAGGGGCGACCCCATGTGGTCGCCCCTGGCGGCGGGTGGCCACGCGGGGCCGCCCCTACGATTCGATGCGGAATGACCGATGAAAATCATGAACTGCCCGCTGAACGGTCCGCGTAACATTTCCGAGTTCGTGTGGGGCGGCGAGGTCAAGGCGATGCCGGACGCCGATGTCTCCGACCGCGACTGGGGCGCCTATGTCTTCCTGGAGGACAACACGGCCGGCGTCGTGCGCGAATGGTGGTGCCATGTGCCGACCTCGTTCTGGTTCATCGCCGAGCGCAATACCGTGACCGACGAGATCCTCCGCACCTATCCGGCCGGCGAACTGTTCAAGGAGCGCGTTGTTTTCGCCCCGCGGCCGAAACCCGGGGAGGGCAGCCGATGACCGGCCTGAACCGGTTGCCGGCGCCGGCCGGCAGTCTGATCGACCGGAGCCGGACCATCGCGTTCCGCTTCGAGGGGCGCAGCTACGAGGGCTTCGCCGGCGACACCATCGCCAGCGCGCTGGCGGCGAACGACGTGTGGCTGCTGTCGCGCTCGTTCAAATATCACCGTCCGCGCAGCGTCCTCACCATGGCCGGGCTCGATGCCAACACACTCGTGCAAGTCGGCGACGAGCCGAACGTGCTGGCCGACCGCCGTGCCATCGCCGAGGGCATGGTGGTCGACGGCCAGAACTACAGCGGCACGCTGGAGCACGACCGGGAGACCTGGATCGAGATGTTCGGCCGCTTCCTGCCGCCGGGCTTCTACTACAAGGCGTTCTACCGGCCGAAGGGCGCGTGGAAATTCTGGGAGCCCTTCATCCGCAAGCGCGCCGGCCTCGGCAAGGTCAATATCGCCGCCCATCACGGCTACTACGACAAGGAGTATCTGTTCGCGGACGTCGCGGTGATCGGCGGCGGGCCGGCCGGCCTGGCGGCGGCACTGCAGGCTGCGGACGCCGGCGCCGAGGTGGTCCTCGTCGACGACGGCGCGCAGCTCGGCGGCTCGTTGACCTATGCGCGATTCGATGCCGACGGCCGCCGCGGCGCTGCCCTGGCCGGCGAGGCGGCCGCGGCCGTCGCCGCGCAACCGAACATCCGCGTCCTCTCGGGCGCCGTCTGCACCGGCCAATTCGCCGACAACTGGTTCGCCGTCACTCGCGGCCATCGCTTCTACAAGCTGAGAGCAAAGGCCGCCGTTGTCGCCACCGGCGCGCTGGAGCAGCCGGCCGTGTTCCGCAACAACGACCTGCCGGGCGTCATGCTCGGCTCGGCGGCGCAGCGGCTGATCCGGCTCTACGGCGTGCGGCCGGGCCGGGCCGCCGTCATCGTCACAGCCAATGCCGATGGCTATGGGGTGGCCCTGGATCTCGCCGAGGCGGGCGTGGCCGTCAATGCGATCGTCGATCTGCGGCACGACGTGTGGCCGTCGCCGCAGGTGACGGCGGCGCAGCGGCAGGGCCTGCGCATCGTCAGGGGCAGCGCCGTCGTCGAGACGGTGCCGACGCTCGGCAAGCGCGGCATCATGTCGGCGCTCGTCGCCTCCGTTGACGCCGACGGCACGGCCAATGCGGCGGCGGAATCGATCCCCTGCGATCTCCTGTGCATGTCCGTCGGTTACGTGCCGCTGGCGCATCTGCTGCACCATGCCGGCGCCGGCTTTGCCTACAGCGAGAAGTCCCACGCCTATGAGCCCACGACCTTGCCGGCGCATCTGTTCGCGGCCGGCTCCGTTGCCGGTACCTACAACCTCGACGCTGTCGTCGCCGAGGGGCGCCGCGCCGGCTGGGCGGCGGCGGGCGATGCGGGATTTGCGGGCAGCGCCGAACCGGACGCGCCGATCGATCGCGGCGGCCTGCACCAGACCCACCCGTGGCCGATCTTCCCGCACAAGCGCGGCAAGGACTTCGTCGATTTCGACGAGGACCTCCAGGTCAAGGATCTCCTGCACGGCGCTGCCGACGGCTATGACGACATCGAGCTGCTGAAGCGCTACACGACCGTGGGCATGGGCCCGTCGCAGGGCAAGCATTCCGCCGTCGCCGCCGTGCGGATCCTGGCGAAGGATCGCGGCCGTGCGCTGGACGGCATGAGCGTGACCACGCAGCGCCCGCCCTTCATCCCGGAGAAGTTCGGCCATCTCGCGGGCCGCGTGTTCGAGCCGGAGCGACGCACGGCCATGCATCACCGGCACGCCGAGCTCGGCGCCCGCTTCATGCCGGCCGGCCTGTGGTGGCGGCCGGCCTACTACGGGAAGCCGGCCGAGCGCGAGAGCGCGATCCGCGACGAGGTGCTCGCCGTCCGCAACAATGTCGGCCTGATCGACGTGTCGACGCTCGGCGGCCTGGACGTGCGCGGACCGGACGCGGCGGAGTTCCTGAACCGCATGTACACCTTCACCTACGTCAAGCTCCCGGTGGGCCGCTCGCGCTATGTGCTGATGACCGACCAGGCCGGCGCGGTCATCGACGACGGTGTCGCCTGCCGCTTCCATGACGAGCATTTCTACGTCACGGCGACCACCAGCGGCGTCGACGGCGTGTATCGCACGATGCTGTTCTGGAACGCACAGTGGCGTCTGAACGTCGACGTCGCCAACGTCACCGCCGCTTATGCCGGCGTCAACATCGCGGGCCCGCGGTCGCGCGAGGTGCTGCAGACGCTGTGCGCCGATACGGACCTGTCGCCGGCGGCCTTCCCTTATCTCGGCGTGCGCCTGGCCACGGTCGCCGGCGTGTCCTGCCGCCTGCTGCGCGTCGGCTTCGTCGGCGAGCTGGGCTACGAGATTCACATGCCCGCGCATTGCGGCGAGCATGTCTGGGACGCGCTCATGCAGGCCGGCAAGCCGTTCGGCATCCGGCCGTTCGGCGTGGAGGCCCAGCGCGTGCTGCGGCTCGAGAAGGGCCACATCATCATCGGCCAGGACACGGACGGCCTGACCCATCCCTACGAGGCCGACATGCCCTGGGCCGTCGCCAAGACCAAGCCCTTCTTCGTCGGCCAGCGCTCGATCGAGATCCAGAACGCCAAGGGCCTCTCCCGCAAGCTGGTCGGCTTCACCCTCGAGGATGATCCATCGGCGCCCGTGCCGGAGGAATGCCATCTGGTCGTGCGCGGCGCCGACATCGTCGGCCGCGTGACCTCGGCGGTCCGGTCGCCGAGCCTCGACAAGGTGATCGGCCTGGCCTATGTCGCGCCGGACCAGGCGGAGCCTGGCAAGAGCTTCGACATCAAGGTGGGCGGCGGCCGCATCGTCCGGGGCAAGGTGATCCCGATCCCGTTCTACGATCCCGAGAACAAGCGGCAGGAGATGTGACATGGCTGCCGATGCCGCCTTGCTGCCGATCGTCCTGCCGCGCCGCAGCTTCGTCTATCGCGTCCTGCAGCAGGGGGGCGCCCGCTTCGCGGCCGTGAACGATGCCGCGACCGCCGTCGACTTCGGAAGGCCGCCCGAAGCCGAGGCCGCGCAGGCCCGCTCCCTGGGCATTGCCGATCTCTCGGTCCTGCCGCGCACCGGCTTCAAGGGCGTCGGCACGGTGGAGTGGCTAACATCGCAAGGTCTTTCCATCGGCGCCGACAGCAACCGCGCTTACCCGCAGGCCGGCGGCGAACTGGCGGCGCGCCTGGCGCCAACCGAGATCTTCCTGATCGACAGCCTCGCCGGGCGCGGCGAGCTCATCCAGCGCCTGAATGCCGCCTGGAGCTGGGGTAGCGAGACGCCGCGCCGGCTGATCGGCTATCCCATGCCGCGGGCGGAGAGCCATGCCTGGTTCCTCGTCACGGGCGAGCGGGCGCCGGGCATGTTCGCCAAGATCTGCGGCGTCGACCTGCGGCCGCACCGCTTCGCCGTCGGCACAATCGCCCAGACCTCGCTGGCCAAGATGAGCGCCATCGTCATCCGTGCGGATCTCAGCGAGGTGGCGGCCTACCATGTGCTGGCCGACAGCGCCTCGGCCGAGTATCTCTGGGGCTGCCTCCTCGACGCCATGGCGGAGTTCGCGGGCGCGCCTGTCGGTTGGGCCGCGGTCCGTCAGCTGGCCGGTGTCCGTTGAAGAAGGGCGACGGCAAGCCCGCCGAGGCGCCGCGCCGCGGCACTGCAGCGAAGCCGCGATCGATCTCTCGCGAACCCGCGATGCCGGAATTCCAGGATCCACATGCGCTCGTCGGGACGACGACGTCGCGGCTGGAGGTGGCCATCGGCCGCGAGGTGCGCGAGTTTCGCCGCAAGCTCGACATGACCGTCGCCGATTTGGCGAAGCTTGCCGATCTGTCCGCCGGCATGCTGTCGAAGATCGAGAACGGCATGACCTCGCCCTCGCTGGACACCCTGCAGGCGCTGTCGCGCGCACTGCATGTGCCGGTGACGGCGTTCTTCCGGCGTTACGAGGAGGAGCGGGACGCCACCTTCGTGTCGGCGGGGCAGGGCCTCACCATCGAGCGCCGCGGCACGCGCGCCGGCCATCAGTATCAGTTGCTCGGTCACACCCTGCGGAAGAGCATCGCCGTCGAGCCCTATCTCATCACGCTCACGGAGCGGTCGGATGTTTTCCCGATCTTCCAGCACGCCGGCGTCGAGTTTCTCTACATGCTGGAGGGGGAGGTCGCCTACCGGCACGGCAACAAGACCTACATCATGCGCCCCGGCGACTCGCTGTTCTTCGATGCCGACGCACCGCACGGGCCCGACGAGCTGCGCGACCTGCCGATCCGCTTCCTGTCGATTATCTGCTATTCGCGCGACAACGAGGATTGACTCGTCCGGCGCCTCGCCTACGCCGCCGCCGGGAGCGGCTCGGCGGCGGGGCTGGCCTGCGCCGCCTTCAACAGGTCGCGCCCGGCGGCCAACCCTTCGAGGTACGGCGGGTCGAACAGCAGGGCAGTGACCTCTTCGCTGGTCAGGGCAGCCGTCTGGCCGCTCAGCGCCAGCTTGTCGCGCGCCCCGATCAGCATGTCGGCGTCGCCGCTCTGCCAGTCGGAATGGTGGGGCAGGATGGCGAGGTGCAGCGCCAGCAGGGCGGGATCCCCCGCAAGACGATGCAGGGCAGTGTCCGACGAGCCCGGCGCGGTACGCCAGGACGCCTCGAGTTCCCGCGCCCGGACCAGCAAGGGAGGAGGCTCCGTCTCTTCCGGCGTCCACAGCAGGCCGAGCCAGGCCGAAATCATGGACAGCCGGCGGCTGGTGGTCAGCACGGTCAGCGGCACGGCAAGCACCAAGCCGGCCAGCAGCGGCACCAGCCACCAGATCAGTTCCGGCGCGACGTTGGCGACGAGGCCGGTCAGGGCGGTGCCGAGGAGCGACTGCCAGCCGAGCCGGACACACGCCTCCCGCCAGCCAATGGCCTCGCCGTCGCGGCGCTGGGTCCGCCAGGCGGCGCTGCGTCCGCCAAGGATGCTGGTGACGAAGCCGCTTTGCAGCAACATCAGAATCGGGGCCATGAGGGCCGACAAGGTCAGTTCAAAGAGAAAACTGCCGGTCAATCGGAGCGCGCCACCATAAGCCAAGCGCCGTCGGGCGCTGGCCAGGGCAAAGACTAGGCCGAGCAGCCGCGGCAGCAACAGCATGCCCAGCACGAGGATGGCGAGGCCGATCGCCACCGAGGCGTCGAACTTGGGCCACATCGGGAACAAGGTCATATAGGGCGGGAAATAGACCGGTGGATGCGCCATCCGCCAGGCGAAGAAGGCGATACCCGCGGCCAGGAAGGCGAGCCACAGCGGCGACGTCAGGTAGGACATGATGCCCGTGAACAGATGCAGCCGGCTGATCGGATGCAGGCCGCGGGCCGGCAGCACGCGCATGTGCTGGAGGTTGCCCTGGCACCAGCGCCGGTCGCGCTTGGCATGGTCGATCAGCGTCGGCGGCGTCTCCTCGTAGCTGCCGCCGAGCCACGGCACCATCCAGACCTGCCATCCGGCGCGGCGGAGCAGGGCGGCCTCGACGAAATCGTGGCTCATGATGTGACCGCCGAACGGCTTGCGGCCGGGGAGGTCCGGCAGTCCGCAATGGGCCGTGAAAGCCGCTACCCGGATGATGGCGTTATGACCCCAGTAGTTGCCGTCGCCTTGGTGCCAGAGGGCCGTCCCGGCCGTGAACACCGGTCCGTACAGCCGGCTCGCGAACTGCTGCAGCCGGGCGAACAGCGTCTCGGCGTTGACGATCGTCGGCGGCACCTGGATGAGGCCGACCTTCGGGTTGTCGTTCATCAGATGCACGAGGGCAACGAGCGTCTCGGCCGTCATCAGGCTGTCGGCATCGAGCACGATCATATACTCGTACCGCCCGCCCCATCGGCGGCAGAAGTCGGCGATGTTGCCGCTCTTGTAAGCGGTGTTGCGGCGGCGCTTGCGGTAGAAGATGCGGCCGTCGCCGCCGACCCGCCGGCACAGCTCGCGCCAGGCCGCCTCCTCGGCGATCCAGGCGTCCGGGTCGGTGCTGTCGCTGAGGACGAAGAACTCGAAGGCATCGACGGCGCGCTGCGCCTGCAGGCTTTCAAACATCGCCTGCAACCGGGCGAAGACACGCCCGGCATCTTCGTTGTGAATCGGCATCAGGATCGCTGTGCGGCCGCTATCCGGCGGCAGGTCGGCCGTCCGTCGCGCCAGGGTACGCCATTGGCGGTGCAGCCCGAGAGCGACAAAGCCGCCGACCGCCGACCAGAACGACAGTGCCAACCAGCAGAAGCTGATGACGAAGAGCAGCAGTAGGAGAAGCTCGAACAGCTCGGCCCGCTGGTCGTCGAAGATCTGCAGGAACCGCGAGCCCGCGATGAACGTCGTCGCCAGCGTCAAGGCGGACAGCGTGGCGCGCGTGATCCCCGGGCTGGGAACGGGCCGTAGCCGCATCGGAAGGCGCATCTTGTTTCGTTCCGTCGGCAGTGTCAGGCCGTGCGAACCGGCATGAGCCGACCGCGGAGCCACGCGGCGCCAGCGGCGAACGGCGCCGGGGGACCGAGCGATTGGACGACCATCACCGCCTGCGCGGCAGCCGGGCACGGAGCTGGCAGCGACCGCCGTATCTGCTCGGCCAGCTCACCGGGCACGTCGTCCGACAGGAGCGCCTTCGGCCAAAGACTGCCGCCGTCGAGGGCGACGAACGCCGCGCGGCCGAGACGGAACGCCTCCTCGGCCTCCAGATCGGCACGGTCCAACAAGCGGGCGAACCACCGGCCGATGATCGTTCGGGCGGCGCGCGTGGGATCGTCGACATCCGCAGCGGCCGGCAGCCGCGCCGCCAGCGCATAGAGCGCATTGGCGTCGGCGATCCCGAACGAGCGCAGCAGATCGAGAATCGGTGGCGCGGGCTGATGATCGTGTCGCACGGCGCTCAACGCATCCATCGATAACTCCAGGTCTCGCTAAGAACTTGGTCCTGATGCCGCAAAAAACAACGGAGGTCGGCCGGGTTGTCGCCGTCGGGAACGAAATCGAAAAACGCCCGCCAGCCGCTGATCGGCCGATTGACCTCCACCACGACGAGAGTGACTTGTCCGCTGGACGCGCTGACTACCGCTTCAACCGCGGTTTCCGAAGCGATCTGTGACAGTTGCCCGCCGGTGAAGTCAAGCACGAAGCGTCGGGCATTTTCGGTCTGTCCCGGACCGAGGCGCGTGGCGCGGACCAGACCGCCGGGAGCCTGGAACGGCGCCGCGTCGCCCCAATGCAATCGATATCTCAACGTGAGCGCCGCGCCGGCGCCGACGGGATCGCGCGGCACCCAGAATGCCACAACATTGTCATGTATCTCTTCGTTGCTGGGGATCTCGATCAGGCGGATCTCGCCGGGTCCCCAATTGGACAGCGGCTCGACCCACAGCGACGGCCGCAGCTCGGGATGGCTGTTGAGATCCTCGTAGCTGGGATAATCGCGGTCGCGCTGGAGCAGGCCGAAGCCGCGCGGCGACTCGTCGCCGAACGGCGTCACCACCAGCTCCGCGGGATTGGACAGCGGCCGCCACAGCCACTCGCCGCTGCCATGCCAGACGGACAATCCGTCGGAATCGTGGACCTCGGGCCGATAATCGTCCACGCCGATGCGGTCGTTCTCGCCGAAGAAGTACATGCTCGTCAGCGGTGCGATGCCGACCAGCTTGATCGGGCTGCGAGCGACGAGAAACATGTCGACCTCCGTCACCGTCGGCTGGCCTGGGCGCAGCACGAAGGTGAAGGCGCCGGCAACGCTCGGGCTGTCGAGGAGGGCGTGGAGCGTGATCTCCGCCGCGCCCAGCCGGGGCCGCTCCAGCCAGAAGCTGCGGAACGCCGGGAACTCCTCGCCCTCGGGCAGCGCCGTATTGACCGCCAGTCCGCGGGCCGAGATGCCGTAGCCGTTGCCGCGCCCAACGCAGCGGAAATAGCTGGCGCCGAGAAACACCGCCACCTCGTCGCGGTAGTCGGGCCGGTTCAGCGGATAGTGAAGGCGAAACCCGGCAAAGCCGGTCCCGGCCGGGAGCGTCGCCGGATCGATGCCGGTCTTGCCGTAGTCGAACAGCAGGGGCGAGTACTCCACCCGGCGCGCCGCGCCGTCGACGACGTCGAAGATCTGCACGGGCTCGCGGTGGTAGAAGCCGGGATGAAAGAACTGAGCCTCGAAGGTGAGGCCGAGGTCGTGCCAGAGCGCCTGGTCGGCGCGAAAGCGGATGTCGCGGTACTGGTCGTAGGTAAGGTCGGTCAAGGCGGCAGGCAGTTCATCCGTCGCGGGCTCGAACGGGCGCGCGGCAAGTTGGCGGACCCAATCCCGCAGCCAAGCGACGTCGAAGGGCGTGGACTCCGTTGCCAGAGTGGCTGCTGTTGCCTGGCGGCCGCAGATCCATCCGCCCAGTGCCGCAGACATGGTCGCGGCCGCCGCCGTCGCGAGTGTTCGGCGACGACCGAGCAGTCCGCTGCCAAGGGTCATGTTGCCTGACTCTCTACGTTCCGCTTTGGAGTTGACGAACGCGCCGTCGCGCGCCCTTCCGCCCAGTCCTTAAACTTTACTATGCACAATATGTTCCGGGAGGCGCCTCGATAAGGGCATGCGCCGTTCGGACGCAGCCGTTCGATTCCTCTTAGGAAATAATGTTTCTCGACATTGATTCAACCGTACCGATTGGCTAGGGTCCGCATCTCTACTTTCGTGCGGGGTTGGAGAGCACATCCGAAGGATATATCGGGCCGTCCGGGCGGCAGGTCCCGCGTTTGCCGGGGCACCGCCCGACGTATCGCACATCCAAAATAAGCAAATTTCAGGGAGCTGTCATGGCCATCGATCTGCAGAAGGTCGCCAAGGAACGGCGGATCAAGTACTTCCTCATCAGCTACGTCGACCTGTTCGGCGGACTGCGCGCCAAGCTGGTGCCGGCCGCCGCGATCGGCGCCATGCAGCGCGATGGCGCCGGCTTCGCCGGCTTTGCGACCTGGCTCGACATGACCCCCGCCGATCCGGATCTGTTCGCGAAGCCCGATCCGGACAGCCTGATCCAGCTGCCGTGGAAGCCCGAGGTCGGCTGGCTCGCCAGCGATCTGATCATGGACGGCAAGGAGGTCGAGGCGTCCCCACGCAAGATGCTGAAAAACCAGATCGCAGCGGCAGCCCGGCAGGGCTACCGCATGAAGTCGGGCGTCGAATGCGAGTTCTTCCTGCTCGCCGCCGATGGAAAGTCGCTCAGCGACGCCGGCGACATCCAGGACAAGCCTTGCTACGACCAGCAGGCGCTGATGCGCCGCTACGAGGTCATCACCGAGATCTGCGACAGCATGCTCGCGCTCGGCTGGAAGCCCTATCAGAACGACCATGAGGATGCCAACGGCCAGTTCGAGATGAACTGGGAGTATGACGATTGCCTGCTCACGGCCGACCGTCACGCCTTCTTCAAGTACATGGTGAAGGCCATCGCCGAGAAACATGGCTTTCGGGCATCCTTCATGCCGAAGCCGTTCCTCAATCTCACCGGCAACGGCTGCCATGCCCACGTCTCCGTCTGGGACAAGGGCGGCCGGACCAATCTGTTCCACGATCCCAAGGGCGAACTCGGCCTGTCGAAGCTGGCCTACGCCTTCCTCGGCGGCATCGTCCACAATGCCGAAGCGCTCTGTGCGTTCTTCAATCCGACCGTCAACAGCTACAAGCGCATCAATGCGCCGCGCACGCTGTCGGGTGCCACCTGGGCCCCCAACAGCATCACCTACGGCGGCAACAACCGCAGCCATATGATCCGCATCCCCGACGCCGGCCGCTTCGAGCTGCGGCTCATGGACGGCGCCGCCAACCCATACCTGATCCAGGCCGGCGTGCTCGCCGCGGGTCTCGACGGCGCCGCCAACGATCGCGATCCCGGCAAGCGTCTGGACATCAACATGTACACCGAGGGGCACACGGTGAAGACGGCCCGGAAGCTGCCCCTCAACCTGCTCGACGCGTTGCGGACGACGGACAAGAGCAAGGTGGTGCGCGCGGCCTTCGGCGACGCCGTGATCGACAGCTACATCAAGCTGCGCATGGACGACTGGAACGCCTACTGCCGCCATCTCACCCAGTGGGAGCTGGACCACACGCTGGATTGCTGAGGCCGTCCGTGTCGGGGTGGCGCCGCTCCATGCTGCGATTTGTCGCAACTAGGGGTCGCTGCTGGACGGGTCGCAAATTCATGCCGTAGCTAGCGTCTGCGGCCGCGAGGCGGAGCCGGACGGCCGAGGGCAATCGGTCGTCGTTTTTCAGGGAGATCCGGGGGAATGGCCAGGAAAGTCGGAAGCGATATCGAGATCGCGCGGTCGGCGAAGATGCTGCCGATCGAGCAGGTGGCGGCCAAGCTCGGCATCGAGGACAGGCACCTCTACCGCTACGGCCCCAGCAAGGCGAAGGTCTCGTTCGACTTCATCGACGGGCTGCAGTCGAAGCCCGACGGCAAGCTGGTGCTGGTCACGGCCATCACCCCGACGCCGGCGGGCGAGGGCAAGACCACCACCACGGTCGGGCTCGGCGACGGACTCAACCGCATCGGCAAGAAGGCCGTCATCTGTCTGCGCGAGCCGAGCCTCGGCCCCTGCTTCGGCGTCAAGGGCGGCGCGGCCGGCGGCGGCTACGCCCAGGTCGTGCCGATGGAGGACATCAACCTCCACTTCACCGGCGACTTCCACGCCATCGGCACGGCCAACAACCTGCTCGCCGCCCTCATCGACAACCACTACTACTGGGGCAACGAGCTCGGCATCGACGAGCGCCGCATCACCTGGCGCCGCGTCATGGACATGAACGACCGGGCCCTGCGCAGCATCGTCTCCTCCCTCGGCGGCATCGCCAACGGCTTCCCGCGCGAGGACGGCTTCGACATCACCGTCGCCTCCGAGGTGATGGCCATCTTCTGCCTGGCCACCGACCTGCAGGATCTGACGCGCCGGCTCGGCAACATCATCGTCGCCTACACGCGCGACCGCAAACCCGTCTATGCGCGCGACCTCAAGGGCGACGGCCCGATGACCGTCCTGCTCAAGGACGCGCTCATGCCCAACCTCGTGCAGACGCTCGAGAACAACCCCGCCTTCGTCCATGGCGGCCCGTTCGCCAACATCGCTCACGGTTGCAATTCCGTGATCGCCACCAAGACGGCGCTCAAGCTCGGCGACTATGTCGTCACCGAGGCGGGGTTCGGCGCCGACCTCGGCGCCGAGAAGTTCTTCGACATCAAGTGCCGCAAGACCGGCCTTCGCCCGAGCGCGGTCGTCATCGTCGCGACGATCCGCGCGCTCAAGATGCATGGCGGCGTCGCCAAGGAGGATCTCGGCAAGGAGAACGTCGAGGCCCTCAAGAAAGGCATCGCCAACCTCGCCCGTCACGTCGAGAACGTGCGCAGCTTCGGCGTGCCTGCCGTGGTCGCCGTCAACCGCTTCTCCGCCGACACCGATGCGGAGCTGGGGGCGGTGCGCCAAGCCTGCGCCGAGCTCGGCGTCGAGGCCATCGGCTGCACCCATTGGGCTGACGGGGGTGCCGGCACGGAGGCGCTGGCCCATGCCGTCGTCAAGCTGGCGGAATCCGGCAAGGGCGAGTTCCGCTACCTCTATCCGGACGACCTGCCGCTGTGGGACAAGGTCCGCACCATCGCGCAGACTCTCTACGGCGCCCAGGGCATCATCGCCGACAAGAAGATCCGCGACCAGTTCGCGGAGCTGCAGAAATCCGGCTTCGGCCACTACCCCATATGCATGGCCAAGACCCAGTACAGCTTCTCCACCGACCCCAACCTGAAGGGCGCCGCCACCAACCACGTGGTGCCGATCCGCGAGCTGAAGCTTTCCGCCGGCGCCGAGTTCCTGGTCGTCATCTGCGGCGAGATCATGACCATGCCCGGCCTCCCCAAGGTCCCCGCCGCCAACAACATCTTCGTCAACAAGGACGGCCAGGTGGAGGGCCTGTTCTGAGCCGCGGGCGACCGCGCGGGGTCGCCCGTACAATACCGTTGCTGCGTAGGGGCGGCCCCATGTGGCGGCCCCCTCATCCGTTGAAAATCGCTGATAGGTTCGAAAAATAGAGCCATCTCTATCGCCTGCATCCCCCGTCGCTGGGGACATCTCTGTGGATGCTTCGCGAATCCCGTGGATGGATAATGTTTTGGAGCGCCGCACGCGCTCCTGCTACTTATGTGGCTTGGATCGACGCAGTGCGTCCTTCGACAAGCTCAGGATGAGGTGCTTTCTTCATGCCATCAACATTGCCCCTCATCCTGAGCTTGTCGAAGGACGCGGGATCGTCATGCAGGCCGCCGTCATCCGCGCTCCTGCTAGTGTCCGTCCCATGAGCGAACCCGCTGCCGAGCTTTTTCCCGCGCGCGAGACGGCGCAGGCCCCGCATAGCACGGGCGTGCTGCCCTACCAGTCGCTGCGCGAGTTGGTGCGCGCGCGCGAGATCTTCGCTGTCGAGCCGGTCGACAACGAGCAGTTCCAGCCGGCCAGCCTCGACCTGCGCCTCGGCCACGTCGCCTATCGCGTGCGCGCGAGCTTCCTGCCGGGCGCCGGCGCCACGGTGCTGGAAAAGATCCGGCAGTTCGGCATGCACGAGATCGACCTCACCAAGGGCGCCGTGCTGGAAAAGGGCTGCGTCTACATCGTGCCGCTGATGGAGCAGCTCGCGCTCTCCAGCCGCATCGCCGGCATCGCCAACCCCAAGAGCTCAACCGGTCGGCTCGACGTCTTCACGCGCGTCATCGCCGACGGCGCCACCGTCTTCGACCGCATCGATCCCGGCTATACCGGTCCCCTCTACATCGAGATCGCGCCGCGCACCTTCAGCATCCTCGTGCGCAAGGGCTCGCGGCTGGTGCAGCTCCGCCTGCGCCGGGGCGCGCCGTCCTCGAACGCCGCGATGCTGCGCCGCCTGCAGGAGTCCTGCCGCCTCGTCGACGTGCCGCCGGGGCACGAGACCATTCGCGACGACACTATCGGCGTCACCCTCGACCTCTCCGGCGATCCCGCCACGCGCCTGGTCGGCTTCCGCGCCAAGCAGCACGCGGGCATCGTCGATGTCGACGTGCGTCAGTCCTACGATCCGGCCGAGTTCTGGGATCCGATCCACGCCAAGCCCGGCAGCGGCATCATCCTCGATCCCGACGATTTCTACATCCTCGCCACCAAGGAGTTCGTGCGCGTGCCGCCCGACCACGCCGCGGAGATGGTGGCCTACGACACGCTGGTCGGCGAGTTCCGTGTCCACTATGCCGGCTTCTTCGATCCCGGCTTCGGCTGGAATCCCGACGGCGGCCCCGGCAGCAAGGCCGTGCTCGAAGTGCGCTCGCACGAGGTGCCCTTCGTGCTCGAGCATGAGCAGATCGTCGGATGGCTGCGCTACGAGCGGCTCACCGGCATCCCCGACCGCCTCTACGGCCAGGGCATCGGCTCGCACTACCAAGCCCAGGGCCTCCAGCTCGGCAAGCAGTTCAAGCCGAACTTGTAGGGAGGTTTCGGGCGAGCTTAGACGGCCACCCGTTTGCGCGATGCAGGCGCGTGCGGACCGGCGGCCGCACCCGCCGCGCTACCGCCCGCCTTGAAGAACGAGACGACGTCCAGCAGCTGCTTCGCCTGCCGGTCCACGGCGGCCAGCGCCGCCGTGGATTCCTCCACCAGCGTCGCGTTCTGCTGCGTCACCCGCTCGATCTGATTGACCGCGCTCTCCACCTCGCGCACGCCCGCGGACTGCTCGCTGTTGGCGGCGGCGATGGCGGCGATGAATTCCGAAGCCTGCCGCACCGAGGCGACGATGCCGGCCAGGCTCTCGCCGGCCTGATTGACCAGCGCCACGCCCTTGCCGACTTCGCCGGCGCTGGTTGCGATCAGTCCCTTGATCTCCTTCGATGCCTGACCGGCGCGATGGGCGAGGGCGCGGACCTCCGAGGCCACCACGGCGAAGCCCCGCCCGGCCTCGCCGGCGCGCGCGGCCTCGACCGCGGCGTTGAGCGCCAGCAGGTTGGTCTGGAAGGCGATCTCCTCGATCAGCCCGACGATCTCGCTGATCCGCGCCGACGACGACTCGATCCGCTCCATGGCCGCGACGGCGTCGGCGGTGATCTCGCCACCGCGCTGCGCCGCCGCGCGGGTCGTCAGCGCCAGTTGGTTGGCCTGCTCGGTGCGCTCGGCGTTGCCGCGGATGGTGGCGGCGAGCTGGCGCATGGCCGCCGCTGCCTCGCGCAGGCTCGCCACCTGCTCCTCGGTGCGTGCCGCCAGCTCGGTCTCGCCGGCGGAGATCTCGGCCGTCGCCGCCTTGATGGAGGCGACGCCGTCGACCGATTGGGCGACAATGCCGGCCAGCCGGTCGGCGGTGAAGTTGCTGTCGTCCTTGAGCTGCGCCAGGCGGCCCTTGTAGTCGCCGGCGACGCGCCGCGACAGGTCACCATGGGCGAGCGCAGCGAACACGCCGGCGATCTCGCCGATGGCCCGGTCGATCGTGTCCAGCAGCGTGTTGACGCCTTCGGCCAGCGGCCGCACCGAGCCTATTGCCTGCGAGAGGTCGAGGCGCGCGCCGAGGTCGCCGTCGGCCGCCGCAGCGACCAGCGCCGTCACCTCCTGCTGCACGCGCTCCAGTTCCAGCTCGGCCTGCTTGCGGGCGGTGATGTCGAAAATGGCGCCGTCGAGATGCAGGGTGCGGCCGGCGGCGTCCTTGACCACGCGGCCCTTCTCGAACACCCATTTCTCCGTGCCGTCGCGGTGCCGCACCCGATACTCGATGGTGAAGGGCCGGTCTTCTTTCGCGCCGAGCGTGACCGCGTCGTCCACCATCTGCACGTCGTCCGGATGAATATGCGAGGCGAAGGTGCGGCCGCCGCCCTGCACATAGTCCCGAGCCGGGAAGCCGAACAGCGTCTCGATGCCGTCGCTGATGTAGCTCATGGTCCAGTCGGTGTCCCAGATGCCGCGATAGACGACGCCCGGCAGGTTGCCGATGAGCGATTCGAATTGGCGCTCGCTGTGTTCCCGCTGCTCCTCCGAGGCGCGCATCTGCGTCCGCGCCGCATCGAGCTCCTGGGTCAGCTCGGCGATACGGGCCTGATGATGGTCCGCCGTGCTCTGGCGGGCGCGGTCCGCACGATTGAGCTTGACGGCCAGCAGCACGGCTACGGCCAGCAGCAGGAGCACGGCGGCAAGCGTCGTGCCCGGCAGCAGCCCGTCGATCAGCACAGCGCTTCCCGCGAAGGCGAGCGCCAGCGCGATCAGGATCGCGAATAGCCAATGCCGATGCGTCTGTGGCCCAGTCGCCGACTCGATCATCATGTCGCCCCGCCGCTGCGGGCGGAGGTCGGCGGCCGTCGCCGCGAACCCGTATCCCGCCGTTCCCCGCGAGCATGCCGCCACAACGTAAATTTTCGTTTAAGGTTAACGCCGGCCGCGCATCTACCGCACCGTGTATCCTCCATCCAGCGTCAGGCACTGCCCCGTCATGAAGCTCGCCGCGTCCGAGGCCAAGTAGACTGCGGCTTCGCCGATCTCATCGGGCTGGCCGGCGCGCGGGATGGCATGCATGGCGCGGCGCGCACGCAGGGCCGCCTCCGGGTCGGCCTCCTGGCGGGCGATCGCCAGCGACAGCTCGGTCTCGATGAAGCCGGGCGCGATGGCGTTCACGCGCACACCCTTGTCGGCGAAGTCCAGCGCCATCGCCCGCACCATGCCGATCATGCCGGCCTTGGCCCCGCAATAGGCGACCCGCTCATATTGCCCGACCAGCCCGTACATTGAGGCGATGGCGATCACCGAGGCGCTGCCGGCCGCCAGCAGCTGCGGCGCGGCGCAACGCACGGCCAGGAACAGCGGCCGCAGATTCTGGTCGATGATGCGCTGGAACTCCTCCGGCGCGGTCGTGGCGATCGGCGTGCGCCCGCCGGCGCCCGCGCTGACGACGATGGTATCGATGCTGCCGAGGAAGGCGTCCGCCGCCGCCGTGATCCGCTCCACTTCCGCGGCGACCGTCGCATCGCCCGCCGCGAAGCCGGCGCGGCCGTGTGCCGTCAGCTTGTCCGCCGCCTGACGCAGCACGGCCTCGCGCCGACTGGAGATGAACACCGCCGCCCCTTCGCGCGCGAACGCCTCCGCGCAGGCGAACCCGATGCCGGTGCCGCCGCCGTAGACCAGCGCCCGCTTGCCCAACAGCCGTTTTGCCATGTATGTGCTCCGCCCCTGTCCTTGCAGTGCGATCCGGCCGGCGCACGCACCCCTACGCCATCGCAGCTGCGCGATTTTATCATGGCCAGACCGCGCGGAAGCGATCCGACTCTGCGGAACCTAGGCAAATCCGGGAGCTGAAGCAAAGGTACCGAGCGTGCGCGTGACCGGTCGATCCGGCTCGATTCGAACCGGATCTGACCAACCGCCAGGCCGGCCCGTTGAATTGGCAGTTCAGGCGGCCTTCGAAGTTTCTGGCCGGTCGTCGGCGCCGTGCACCGGCCGCCGGGTCTTGCGGTGCCGTACTTGGCGCAACATCCGCCGTACCGGCCAAGCAACCAGGAAGAACATCGCCGCGAACAGCGCCAGGAGCACGGCCCAGAGCGCACCGAGCATGGTCAGGCCGGCGCCCGGCCCGACATAGGCGAAAGCGGTGGCCGGCAGGAGGACGAGAGCGGCCGCGGCGACGGCGGGAACGAGACGAGCTGTCATGGATCTTCCTTTCATGCGGATGGGCTAGCCCCCGCTGGGACTCGATAGGGTGAAGGCGACAGTATCCGGCGACAGGCGCTCCGCCGAGGCGATGATGGGAATCTTCTCGCCCTTGGCGCTGCGGACCGGATTGGTGAACTCCCAGACGATGCGGCCGGTCGGCATCACCTCCAGCATGCGCCCGCCGTTGGATTCCACGATCAGCGTGTTGCCGTTGGCGAGCCGCTGCTGCTCGGAGCGGATGGCGCTGTCGAAGGGGCGCGCGGAATCGCCGGCATACTGCCAGGTGATGGCCATGCTGCGCGGGTCGAACTCCAGGACGCGCGACGCGCCGCCCGGCACGGCAAACTGTCCGTAGTTGTCGAACAGGACGATGTGGCCATCCGGCAGGATGTCCGGATCATGCTGGCCGATCCAGGGGCCGCGCGCCATCCAGACGAGCTGCCGGCGCTCCAGATCGAGAACGCCGATGGCGCCGAGCTCGCGGAACGACAGCAGCACCTGGCCCGGCTTGCCATAGGGGAAGTTGCGGGCGGTTTCCGCGGTGATGAGATCGACGTCGTTGGTGTGCAGCGGATCGCCGGTGCTGTAGGAGGAGACCGTGTGCAGCAGGTGGCGGTAGGGCGACCGCGCCACTGGCTCGATCAGGGGGATCTTCTGCAGTTCCCGTCCCTCCGGCGACAGCACCACGAGGTAGTCGTCGATGCGCGGGCTCTGCAGGTTGCCGAAGTCCGGCATCGCTTTGCTCGAGAAGTCATGGGTCAGCAGATAGATGCGCCCGTCCGGGCCGACATCGAAGTTGTGATGGGTGTGCCCGAGATAGCTCCAGAGGACGTTGGAGTCGCGGTCGAGTTTGACCATGCCGTAGCCATAGGGTGTGTCGCCCACACCCTCGTAGATGGCGAGCAACTCACCGTCGTCGAGCAGCTTGACCTTGCGGAAGTAGACGTAAGCGTCGGGCTGCGGGTGTTTGATCTCGGCGGTCTCGGTCCAGACAGAACTGTAGGGCCGCCGCCACGTGTGCAGGACCCGTCCCTCCATGTCCATGAGGTAGGCGGCGGCCTCGTGGCCGGAGGCATAGAGCGTGAGGCCGGCCTGGGCCAGGCTCGGCTCGTAGACCGTCGTGCCCTTCCGCGTCGTGCGCGCGGGTTTCCACAGGTCCGTGGCGAACGGATCCGACCGCTGTGTCAGCTGTTCGTAGAGTGCCCGTCCGCCCTGATAGGCGGCGGCAAGCTCGGGCCCAGGGAAGATATTCGCGATGCTCGCCAGGGCGCCGGCGATGAAGATGACGAGACCGGCGGCCACGATGAACGCCAGGCGCAAAAGCCTGTCCACGCGCCCGCCGCCGCGCTCCGCCGTCGCTTCCATCTCTGCGTCGATCGCCGCCATACTCCTCATTAAGGTCGGAATATCCGCGCTTGTTCTGTGAAAAGGCTGTGGCATCCGCCGCGCGATCCGCCTTGCTCCAATGCGGGACGGCGGAGTAGATTGCGCGCCATCCAATCACCATCGATCCGAACCACTCCGCGGGAGAAAAAACCGATGTCCGCTGCGTTGTCCATCGACGGCTGGAAGGACCAGGCGTCAAAGCTCGGCTATCGCAACGAGGCCTTCATCGACGGCAAGTATGCCCCGGCCGCCTCGGGCAAGACCTTCGACAACATCAATCCGGCCGACGGCAAGCTGCTGACCAAGGTCGCGGCCTGCGACAAGGAAGATGTCGACCGCGCTGTCAAGGCCGCGCGCGCCGCGTTCGAGAAAGGCAGCTGGTCGCGCATGGCGGGCGCGGAACGCAAGAAGATCCTGCTCAAGTTCGCCGACCTGATCGACAAGCACACGACCGAGCTGGCGCTGCTGGAGACGCTCGACATGGGCAAGCCGATCCGCGACAGCTCCAAGATCGACATCCCCCTGGTCGCGCAATGCATCCGCTGGTACGGCGAGGCCATCGACAAGATCTACGACGAGATCGCGCCGACCGGGCCCGAGGCGATCTCGATGATCCGGCGCGAGCCGCTCGGCGTCGTCGCCGCGGTCGTGCCCTGGAACTTTCCGCTGCTGATGGCGAGTTGGAAGATCGGTCCGGCGCTCGCCACCGGCAACTCCATGGTCGTGAAGCCGGCCGAGCAGTCGCCGCTCACGGCCATCCGCATCGCCGAGCTGGCGCTCGAGGCCGGCCTGCCGGAGGGCGTGCTGAACGTGGTGCCCGGCTATGGCGAGACCGCCGGCCAGGCGCTCGGCCGCCACATGGACGTGGATTGCGTCACCTTCACCGGCTCCACAGAGGTCGGCAAGCTCTTCCTCAAATATGCCGGCGAATCCAACATGAAACGCGTGTCGCTCGAATGCGGCGGCAAGACGCCCAACATCATCATGGCCGACGCGCCCGACCTCGATGCCGCTGCCACCGCGGCGGCCTGGGGCATCTTCTTCAACCAGGGCGAGGTCTGCAATGCCGGCTCGCGGCTGATCGTCGAGGAGTCGGTAAAGGACCGCGTGCTCGAGAAGGTCTTCGCGGTCGGCAAGAAGCTCTCTCCCGGCGATCCGCTCGACCCCAAGACCGGCCTCGGCGCCATGGTCGACGAGACGCAGACCGGCCGCGTGCTCAACTACATCGAGGCGGGCCAGAAGGAGGGCGCCAAGCTGGTGTTCGGCGGCAAGCGCGTGAAGACGGAGACCGGCGGCTGCTACATCGAGCCCACGGTGTTCGACCAGGTGAAAAACGGCATGAAGATCGCCCAGGAGGAGATCTTCGGCCCCGTGCTCTCGACCATCACCTTTCGCGAGCCCGAGGAAGCCGTGAAGATCGGCAACGACACCATCTACGGCCTCGCTGCCGCGGTCTGGACCAAGGACATCACCAAGGCGTTCAAGGCCTCGCAGGCGCTGCGCGCAGGCGTCGTCTGGGTCAACTGCTTCGACAACGGCTACATCTCCTCGCCCTTCGGCGGTTTCAAGCAGTCCGGCTTTGGCCGCGACAAATCGCTGCACGCCATGGACAAATACACGGAACTCAAGACGACCTGGGTCCACATCGGGACGTAGCGCATACGGAATTACGCAGAGCCCCGGCGAGGCGGCTCTGCGTTGCGTCGAGTTCAGAACTGCAGATCCGCGACCACGGGATAGTGGTCCGAGCCGACATCCCGCCCGACTGCGTGGCTTGTTGCGGCGATGCCGCTTCCGATCAGGATGTGGTCGATCTTGATGCCGAGCGGCAGCCAGCGCGAGAACCATGTCGGTTGCGGGCCGAAGCCGTAGGCGCTATCCCGCAGTCCGGTCGCCGCGATCAGGTCGCGTAAGGCCGGCGACCATGGCGTGCAATTGAAGTCTCCGAGCAGAATAGTCCTATCGACATCGGATGCAGCCACCAATTCGGGAACCGCCTGAAACACGGCATTTCGCTTGACCGCCCATGCGGCGGTGAGGGGCGGCGGCGGGTGTATGCCGATCAGGCGGACGCAGCGCGGCGGGCTGCCGTCGACGCCCTCACGGCAAACGCGAGCCGAAATCGCGGGAAAGCCATCCTGTTCGGGCAGCTGGAGGATGACGCTGTCCAAGAGCGGCACGCGGCTGAACAGGAAGAGCGAGAACACCGATGCGGAGTTGTAGTCGATCACATAGGGATATTGCGCCTGCAGCGGCTTCAGACCGGCGGCCCATCGGTCCGTATTCTCCGGCAGAAAGATGATGTCGGGATCGAGCCGTTCGATTTCCGCACGGACGGCATCGTAACGATCGTTGGACGCGTGGACATTGATCGTCATCACGCGCAGTCCGGAGCTCGACGCCGCCGGCGTCATCGACGGCGCGGCGTAGGGCGCAATGCGCCAAGCCGGCAACAGCAGCGCCACGCCCGCAATGGCCAGCCACAGCATCCGTCGCCGCAACAGGAAATAAACGCCGCCGATCGCCAGCGCGACGGCGTATTGCACAGCAAAATGCGACAGCAGTTCGAGCCGCCAGTGAAAGCGTCCGAGTTCGCCGAGGAGAACGGTCACGGCCGTCCCGGCCACCCCGATCATTGCCAGCCGGTCCAGCCACGATGTCTTGGCAGCCGGTGCCAGTGCGAATTTCATCCCCCAAGTTACGGAGGGATTTGTGTCGGATTTGCGGCTCCGAAGGTGGCGGTTGCTCCTCCCTGCTTCCGACTACCACCGCCGCACGTCGGCCAGTGTGAGATCGAGCGCCTTGCGGGTGAGCTCGATGAATTCGTCGACATGAGCCTTCGTCCAGATCAGCGGCGGCGAGATCAGCATGGTGTCGCGCGTCGCCCGCATCACCAGGCCGATGCTGAAGCAGTGGTCGCGGCAAGTCAGGCCGACCCGGCCCAGGGGCTCGTAGGCTTGCCGCGTGGCCTTGTCCTTCACCAGTTCGATCGCGCCGATGAAGCCCAGGTTGCGCACCTCGCCGACCAGCGGGTGGCTCCTCAGATCCTGCAGTCGCTGCGTCAGGTAGGGGCCGGTCTCCTCGCGTACGCGGTCGACGATGCCCTCCTCGCGAAGGATGCGGATGTTCTCGATCGCGAGCGCACAGGATACGGGATGACCGGAGTAGGTGTAGCCGTGATTGAAATCGCCGCTCTCGAACAGCGTCTTCGCCACGCGATCGCCGACCATGGCGGCGGACAACGGCAGATAGCCGGACGTCAGACCCTTCGCCAGAGTCATGAAATCGGGCTTGATCCGGAAGTGGTCGCTGGCGAACCAACGGCCGGTGCGGCCGAAGCCGCAGATCACTTCGTCGGCCACGAGCAGGACATCATATTTCTTGCAGATACGCTGGATCTCCGGCCAGTAGGTATCGGGCGGGATGACGACGCCACCGGCGCCCTGGATCGGCTCGCCGAAGAACGCCGCGACATTGTCGGAACCCACCTCCCGGATCTTGTCTTCGAGCGCGCCCGCCGCCTTCAGCCCGAAGTCGTCCGGCGACTGGTCTCCGCCGAGGCCATACCAATAGGGCTGCATGATGTGCACGAAACCGGGCAGCGGCAGATCCGCCAGTTCGTGCATGTAGGTCATGCCGCCGACGCTGGCCGCTGCCAGCGTGCTGCCGTGATAGCCGTTCACGCGGCTTATGATCGTCTTCTTGTTCGTCTTGCCCTGCAGGTTCCAGAACTGCCGGATCATGCGTACGATGGTATCGTTGGCATCGGAACCGGACAGGCCATAGAAAACATAGTTGAGCCCCTCCGGCGTCATGTCCGCGAGGATCTGCGTCAGCTCGATTGCCGGCGGCGTCGATGTCCTGAAGAAGGTGTTGTAGTAGGGTAGCTCCAGCATCTGGCGGTAGGCGACGTCCGCCAGTTCCTTGCGGCCGTAGCCGACATTGACGCACCACAGGCCGGCGAAGGCATCGAGCAGACGGCGGCCGTCGGAATCCCATAGGTACGGCCCGTCGGCTCTGGCGATGATACGGGCGCCGACCTCGGCAAGGCCCCTGTGCTCGGTAAAGGGGTGCAGGTGGTGCTGACGGTCGAGAGCCTGCCAATGTATCGTGCTGTTGCTGCGGGTAACGCTGGCTGTAGATGACATAAGGCGATTTCCGTGAGTGAAACGATGGAAATGGAGCTTAGTCGCCGGCGGCACTGCGGTCGCGCGGCGTGGATCTCACTCAACGGCAGCTACGGTCGGAAGCCGACGCGGGCGCAGAGGATGAGCATTTCGGTGTGACGCGTCAGGCTCGTGCAACCGCGCGCCGACTGTCCTCGCCGACAGCCGGCAACAGGCTTCGTGAATTTCACGACTGCTTGCACGGATAAAGACTAGCATGGGCGACACCGGATTGGCCAGGATGGTCATACCGATCCTTTGCCGTGGCCGATCCCGTCTATGCGGTATGACTCGGACGCTGTTGTGAAATTTCGCTCCACCGCCAGGCCGGCAGAGACACCGTCACCGTCGTCCCGGTGCCGGGTATGCTATCGATGGCGATCGTGCCCTGGTGTAGTTCTACCAACTTCCGACTGACGTGCAGCCCCAGCCCCGTTCCGCCCTGCAAGCGCGTATAGGCGTCGCCGATCTGGGTAAAGCGGTCGAAGACCTTGGCGATGTCGTCCGGGGCGATGCCGACACCGGTGTCATCCACACGGAGACGCAGGCCGCCCTCGGGTCCGACGTCGGCCGTTGCCGCGACGCGACCGCCCGCATGGGTGAACTTGACCGCATTGAACAGAAGATTGATCAGGATCTGGCGCATCGCCCGCTCGTCTGCGCGGATCATCGGTAGATCCGGCGCGACCCGGCTTTCGAGCTTGACTCCCTTGCTGTCGGCGCGTTCGGAGAGCATGCGTACGGCACTGTCGACGACCGTCGGCACGCTGCACAGCTCTTCCGTCAGACTGAATTTGCCCGATTCGATCTTTGTCGTGTCGAGAATGCTGTTGACGATGCCAAGCAGGTGATGCGCGCTGTCCATGATGTCGTTGGCATAGCGCACGTAGCGCTCGGACGAAATCGGACCATACAGCTGCTGCGCGATGATGTCCGAGAAACCGATGATCGCATTGAGTGGCGTCCGCAGCTCGTGGCTCATATTTGCGAGGAATAGGGATTTGGCTTGGTTTGCGGCGATCGCCTGTTCCTTGGCCTCGATCAGCTGGCGTTCGGCACGCTTGCTCTCGGAGATGTCGACGGAGATGCCGCCGACCGCGACGACACGGCCGTCAGGGTCGCGGATCGGAAATTTGATGGCCCGGCTCCAATAGTCGCCGTATTCGGCGTAGTTGATCTCCTGCGTCACCGTGGCGCCCGTCTCCATCACTTCGCGGTCCAGGGCCTCGACTACGTCGACGCCCGTCGTCGCCCTGATGTCCGACAGACGACGGCCGATGAATGCCTCGACCGGAAGATCCCAGGCCTTGCCCATTCCCTGGTTGACCGTCAGGTAGCGGTCCGACAAATCTTTCACCACCATTTCGAATGGGGCGTTGTCCATGAAGGCGCGCAACAAAGCTTCGGATTGTTGGCGGGCACGTTCCGCTGTCTTCCGCTCGGTAATGTCGATGGAGACGCCGCCGAGAGCACTCATCCGCCGATCCTGATCGAAAATCGGGAATTTGACCTCATAGGTCCACGCGGCGTCGCAACGATCGTCGAAATTCACTTCGCGCGCAACGACGCGGCCGGTGGTGGCGACCTCGTGCTCCATCTCTCTGATAGTCGTGGCGCCGCCGGACTGCGACAGGTCGGAACTGAGCCGGCCGACCATGTCGGCCGCCCGTCGGCCATAGGCAGCTTCGACCGCGGGGTTCAACGACAGGAAGCGGCCTTCCGTGTCCTTCACCGTGATCCCGACAGGCGCATGGACCATGAAACTCTGCCAGCGCGCCTCGCTCTCCTGCAAGGCTCGCTGGGCCGCATGGGACTCGGTCACGTCCTGCGTCGCACCGCTCGTGCCGATCCGGGTACCAGACGGATCTTTCAGCGGCTCGACATATTCGTGCAGGTGCCGCACCGCGCCGTCCGGATGAACGACGCGGTAGGTCAGTTCGTAGGCGGCATCCGTCGCTCGGTTCTCGTCAGCGATACGCAAGATCCGTTCGCGATCGTCGGGATGCACACAGAGGATCCATTCGGCGTAGGGGCGGTCGGTCGACCCAGGCGCCATGCCGAAGAGCCGCAGCGCCCCCTCCGAAAACCAGATGCGGTCGGTACGCTGATCCCAATCCCAGATGCCGATACGGGCCATGCGCTGCACGCGCCGCCAGCGTCGCTCGCTGAGGTGCGTGTCGATGGCAACGTCCTGCTCGGGCTGATGCACTCTGGCGTTCATCGCGGCGCGGTACGATCGGGCGAATTGCACAGCCGATCATGCCAACGCGGAGCGGGACGTTGACGAACGATCAAAGCAGGCCGGCGTCAACCTTCGTAAACGCGCAATCCTAAGAAAGCGTTAACCGGGCGTCCGGCATGACCGGGCTCAATTCGGTCGGCATGTCCTGGACTGATTTGTCGAATCCTAACGCCTGATGGAGACAATCACCGTCCAATCTGAAGGAGAGCCCGAACGATGAAGAACTCGCTTCGCCTGCTCGCGTTGGTCTGCGGCTTCGTGGCAGGCATTGCCGTGCCCGCCGGCGCCACCGGGCTCCCGATCCTCGGGTCCGATGGACAGGTGCCGAGTCTTGCGCCCCTAGTGAAGGAGGTTACGCCCTCCGTCGTCAATATCGCCGCTAGCGGCCGCGGCGGCCGCAATGCCGAAAGCGCCGGATCGGGCGTGATCGTCGATGCGCAGGCGGGCTACATCCTCACCAATCAGCATGTGATTGCGCGCGCCGACAAGATCGTCGTTACACTCAAGGACAACCGCAAGTTCGACGCCATGCTGATCGGCAGCGATCCCGACACCGATGTCGCTCTGCTCAAGATCGAGGCTCGCGATCTCACGGCCGTGCCGCTCGGCGACCCCGACCTCCTTGAGGTCGGCGACTATGTGCTCGCCATCGGCAATCCCTTCGGCCTCGGGCAGACCGTCACTTCCGGCATCGTCAGCGCACTCGGACGCAGCGGCCTCGGCATCGAGAGCTACGAGAACTTCATCCAGACGGACGCCTCCATCAATCCCGGCAATTCCGGCGGCGCGCTGGTCAACCTGAGGGGCGAGTTGATCGGCATCAACACCGCCATCTTCACGCCCGGCGGCGGCAACATCGGCATCGGCTTCGCCGTCCCCATCGATATGGCGCGGAGCGTCATGAAGCAGTTGGTCGCACACGGCGCGGTCCGCCGCGGCCGGCTCGGCGTGCAGGTCAAGGACCTCACGCCCGATCTGGTCGAGAGCATGGGCGTCGCCGCCCGGCAGGGCGCGGTGGTCGATTTCGTCGACGTGCTGTCGCCAGCGCACAAGGCAGGCATCGTGCCAGGCGACGTTATCCTCTCGGTGGACGGCGACCCTGTCCGCGGCGCCGCCGACCTGCGCAACCATATCGGCCTGACGCCCGCGGGTCAGCAGGTAAAGCTGGTCCTGCTGCGCAACAACGCGTCGAAGACCCTGGCGATCACGATCGAATAGAGTGCCCGCCGGCCGTGGGCGAGGATCACACGTTCAGCAACAAGTGCTCGCGCTCCCATGAGCTGATGACGCGCTGGTAGGCATCGAGTTCCGTCCGCTTCACCGCGGCGAAGGCGCGAATGAACTGCTCGCCGAGGATGGGGCGAATCGGCTTGCATTGCTCGAAGCGGTGCAGTGCATCGTATAGCGTGCGCGGCAGTGTGTGCTTCAACCGATAGGCGCTGCCCTCGATCTGCTCGGTCGGCTTCAAACGGTCGACCATGCCGATGAAGCCACAGGCCAGCGACGCCGCGATCGACAGATAGGGATTGGCGTCGGCGCCGGCGAGCCGGTTCTCGATGCGCCGCGCCGAGGCCGAGGAGATCGGCACGCGCAGCCCGACGGTGCGGTTGTCGACTCCCCAATGAACGTTGATGGGGGCGTCGAGATAGGGCTGCAGCCGGCGGTAGGAATTGACGTTGGGCGCCAGGAGCGGCATCACCTGCGGCAGATAGCGCTGCAGGCCAGCGACATGGTTGCGGAAGAGGGCGGTATCGCGGCCGCTGTTGTCGGCGAACAGGTTCCGCCCGGTGGCCTTGTCGAGCACGGACTGATGGACGTGCATGGAACTGCCGGGTTCGTTGGCCAGCGGCTTTGCCATGAAGGTGGCGTAGACCTTGTGGCGCATGGCCGCGTGGCGCACGGTTCGCTTGAACATGAAGGCCTGGTCGGCCAAGTTGAGCGGATCCCCGTGATTGAAGTTGATTTCCATCTGCGCCGAGCCTGACTCGTGGGTCAGCGTATCGATGTCGATCTCTTGCTTCTCGCAGAAATCGTAGACGTCCTCGAAGATCGGATCGAATTCGTTGACGGCGTCGATACCGTAGGATTGGCGTCCGGTCTCCGGACGGCCCGAGCGGCCGATCGGCGGCAGCAGCGGCAAGTCGGGGTCGGTGTTGATCTGCACGAGGAAGAATTCCAACTCGGGCGCGACCACCGGCTTCCAGCCGCGGTCGTCATAGAGCTGCAGCACCCGCTTCAGCACATAGCGCGAAGCGATCTCGACCGGGCTGCCGTCCTGGTTGAAGCAGTCGACGATGACCTGCGCGGTCGGCTCGTCGTACCAGGGCACGATGGTGATGGTGTCCGGGTCCGGCTGCAGGTTGATGTCGTGATCCTCCGGCCCCATCACCTCGTCGTCCTCGTCCTCGGCGTATTCGCCGGTGACGGTCTGGATGAAGATGCTCTCCGGCAGCCGCAGGGAATGTTCGCGGACGCTCTTGATGAACTTGGTGGCCGGCAGGATCTTGCCGCGGGCGATGCCCGACATGTCCGGCGCAAGGCATTCGACTTCGCCGACCCTGCGCTCGGTCAGCCATTCCTCGAGTTTCGACATGGGTGTGATGGCACGGATAGGGACGCCGGAAAGGCAGCCTCTAGGGCTACCATGCCGCTCGAAAACTTGGCAAGACGAGACGGTGGCGTGATCAGAATTTAGTTTTGGATATGCTTAATAAGATGCTGATAATGCATATTAAATAATCCGACTCAGCGGGCGGGTGAGGCAGGTCGGTCCGCCGGCGCCCCGGCCGCAGATTTCGTCGCCGGCAAACTCATGCACCGCGACGCCGGCGTTCTCCAGCCGTTGTCGGGTCTGTGGATTGCCGCTGCGCAGCAGGCAGATTCCCGGGGTCGCGGCCAGCACGTTGCAGCCCATGGACTCGAACTCCTCGTCAGGCACCTCGACGAGGCGGAAGCCGCGCTCGAGCAGGAACTCTCGGAACGGCACCGGCAACAGGGGCGAGTAGACCACGGCCAGATCCCCGGCCACGGGCGAGATCATCGACATCAGGTGGAAGACATCGCCTTGCCCGCGCCAATGGGGCAGGGGGACGACCACCACCTGGACATCGCTGCCGAGCAGCTCGTGGAGCTGGCGGATGCCCTCATCGTTGGTGCGGTAGCCGCGGCCGACCGCAAGCGTCGTCGGGCCGAGCCAGGTGACGTCGCCGCCCTCGATCCGCCCGGCACCGGTGATCGTGCCGAGGATCGGGACGTCGAGGGAGCGCAGCAAGGCCGCCAGGGCGGTCGGCTCGGTGCGCCGCTCCGGCTTGCCCATATTGCAGAGGATGACGCCCCTGTCGGTCGGGATCGCCGCGTCGCGCGGATAGAGCGAGTCCATCGTGACGCTCGCGTCCTGCGGCAGGAACGTTACCTCGGCGCCAAGACTCTGCAGCGACGCGACGAAGCCGTCATACTCGGCGATCGCGCGGCCCAGATCAGGCCGGCCGACATAGTTCAGCTGTTGCCACTGCCGGTCGATCGTCGCCGCGTCGACGAAGGCATCACGGACATGCTTCAGCACGAGCCGCTTGATCTGTCCGACGTCGGATTGAGCGGTGGTCTGCATGGTCGTTCCTATGGCCGTTCCGGGCCCTCGCCTTAGCGGCGCGGCGCCCGCGGCGCAACCCTTGACCAGACGGGGGACGTGGGCAGGATGGGCGCTCCATCGCAACGGCCTCCTGCATGCAGCGTCCCGAGCACGCCCCGTCCTACTACGCGGCCACCGCTGTCGGCGCACCGGATTGCCCTGCGTTGCGCGGTGCGGTCGAGGCCGATGTCTGTATCGTCGGCGCCGGCTACGCCGGCATCTCGGCCGCGCTCAATCTGGCAGAGCGCGGCTATTCCGTCGTCGTGCTGGAGGCGGCGCGCATCGGCTGGGGCGCGTCGGGCCGCAACGGCGGGCAGATCTGCTCCGGCTTCGCGCCGAGCATGCGCAAGATCGCCGGCTGGGTTGGCCTCGAGGACGCCAAGCGGCTGTGGGACATGGCCGAGGAAGCCAAGGCCATTATCCGCCACCGCGTCGGGCGCCACGACATCCCCTGCGATCTCAAGCCGGGCTACCTGCTCGGCGCAGCCAAGTCGCGGGATATGCCGGAGCTGCAGAGCGAACTCGACCTGCTGGCCGAGCAGCACGGATACACGCAAGCGCGCATGATCGGTCGCGACGAAATCCGCTCGATGGTAGCGACCGACATCTATCACGGCGGCATGTACGATGCCGGCGGCGGCCACCTGCATGCGCTGAACTACAACCTGGGCCTGGCGCGCGCGGCCATCAAGGCAGGGGTGCGGATCTTCGAGGCGTCGCGCGTCGAACGCATCGATATAGGCGCCGCTCCGGTGGCCCATACCGGCGCCGGCTCGGTGAAGGCCCGCTACCTCGTGCTGTGCGGCAATGCCTATATGGGCGAACTGGAGCCGCGCATCCGCCGCAAGATCATGCCCGTGGGGACCTATGTCGCGACCACGGAGGCGCTCGGCGCGGAGCGCGCGCGGGCGCTGATCCCGAGCGATGCCGCCGTCAGCGACACCAAGTTCGTGCTCGACTACTACCGGCTCACGGCCGACCATCGGCTGCTGTTCGGCGGCCGCGTGAGCTACACGACGCTGCCGCCGGCCAACCTGACGCAGGCGATGCGGCGGACGATGCTCGCAGTCTTCCCGCATCTGACGGAGGTGCGGTTCGAGCATGTCTGGGGCGGCAACGTCGCCATCACCGTCGAGCGTACGCCGCATCTCGGCCGGCTCGACGGCAACGTCTATTTCGCGCATGGCTTCTCCGGCATGGGCGTGGCGCTCACGGGCGTGGCCGGCAAGGTCGTCGCCGAGGCGATTGCCGGGACGGCCGAGCGCTTCGACATCTTCACGCGTCTGCCGCACACAACGTTCCATGGCGGCAAGTTGCTGCGCACGCCGATGCTGGCGCTGGCGATGCTGTGGTACCGGATGCGCGACTTGATGTAGGAGGCGGCATGGCATCGGGCAACCCCATCGTCATCCGCGGTATCGATCATGTGGTGCTGCGCGTGCGGGACGTGGCGCGCATGCAGCGGTTCTACTGCGATGTGCTGGGCTGCACGGTGGAGAAGGTGCAGGCGGAGATCGGGTTGACACAGCTGCGCGCCGGCCGCGCCCTGATCGATCTCGTCGACGTCGCCGGCCGGCTCGGCAGGATGGGCGGCGCGCCGCCGGGCGCGGAGGGTCGCAACATGGACCACCTGTGCCTGCGGGTGGAGCGGCTGGAGGACCCGGCGATTCCGGCGCACCTCGCCGCGCATGGCGTCGAGCCCGGCGAGATTGTCGGCCGCTACGGCGCCGAGGGCAGCGGCCCCTCGATGTACATCACGGACCCCGAAGGCAACACGGTCGAGCTGAAGGGGCCGCCGTCGGAGAAACCGGCCTAGAGTCCTACAGACCGAGCGCCTCCTCGGCGGTGGTGTATTTGAGCTTCAGCGCATCGGCGACGGCCTTGTAGGTGAGCTTGCCGGCATGAACGTTGAGGCCGTTGCGCAGATGCACGTCCTCGGCGCAGGCCCGGCGGTAGCCCTTGTTGGCGAGGGCCACGGCGAAGGGCAGGGTGGCGTTGTTGAGGGCGAAGGTGGAGGTGCGCGCCACCGCGCCCGGCATGTTGGCCACGCAGTAATGGACGATGCCGTCGACGACGTAGGTCGGGTCGGCATGGGTGGTGGGATGGCTGGTCTCGAAGCAGCCGCCCTGGTCGATGGAGATGTCGACGAGCACCGAGCCGGGCCGCATCCGCTTCAGCATCTCGCGCGTGACCAGCTTCGGCGCCGCGGCGCCCGGCACCAGCACCGCGCCAATCACGAGGTCGGCGCCGATGACGTGCTGCTCGATGGCGTCGACGGTGGCGAACTGGGTGTAGAGCTTGGAGCCGAACTCCTCGTCGAGCTGCTTCAGCCGGTCGAGCGACTTGTCGATGACGGTGACGTGCGCCTCCAGGCCCATGGCCATACGCGCGGCATGGGTGCCGGAGACGCCGCCGCCGAGGATGACGACCTTGCCCGGCGGCACGCCGGGGACGCCGCCGAGGAGGATGCCGGCGCCGCCCGGCTCCTTCTCCAGGCAGTGGGCGCCGACCTGCACCGACATGCGGCCGGCGACCTCGCTCATCGGCGCCAGCAGCGGCAGGCCGCCGCGCGCATTGGTCACGGTCTCGTAGGCGATGGCGGTGCAACCGGATTCCAGCAGGCCCTTGGTCTGCTCCGGGTCGGGGGCGAGGTGGAGGTAGGTGAAGAGCAGCTGGCCGGAACGCAGCATCTTGCACTCGTTCGGCTGCGGCTCCTTTACCTTCACGATCATCTCGGCCTTGGCGAAGACGTCTGCGGCGGTAGCGGCGATCCCGCAGCCGGCGGCCTTGTAGGCCGCATCGTCGAAGCCGATGCCGCCGCCGGCGCCGGTCTGCACCAGCACCTGGTGGCCGTTGTGGATGAGCTCACGCGCGCTCGCGGGCACGAGCCCCACGCGGTATTCGTGGGTTTTGATTTCCTTGGGCACGCCGATCAGCATGTTTCCATCCCCCGCATCGGGGCGGCCGGCGGCCGCCCGCGGGCGCGCGCCGCGCGCCCCGACATTATTATTCGACTGTCTCCAGGACCTTGCCGAGCTTGCCGAACATCTCGTCGATATGCGCCTTCTCGACGATCAGCGGCGGCGACAGGGCGATGATGTCGCCGGTGACGCGAATGAGCAGGCCGTCCTCGTAGGCCTTGACGAAGGCGTCGAAGGCGCGCTTGCCGACCTTGCCGGGGATCGAGTCCAGCTCGATGCCGGCGATCAGGCCGAGATTGCGCAGATCGATGACGTGGCGACCGCCCTTGAGCGAATGGACGCCGTCCTCCCAGTACTGGGCGAGGAGGCTGGCGCGCTCGAACAGCCCTTCCTCCTGATAGATCTCCAGACTGGCGAGGCCGGCGGCGCAGGCCACGGGATGGGCGGAGTAGGTGTAGCCGTGGAACAGCTCGATGGCGCCCTCCGCCGCCTTCTCCAGGAAGGTCTCGTAGATGCCCTTGCGCACCAGCACCGCGCCCATGGGGATGGTGCCGTTGGTGAGGCCCTTGGCGCAGGTGATCATGTCTGGCACCACGCCGAAATACTCGGTGGCGAAGCTGGCGCCGAGGCGGCCGAAGCCGGTGATGACCTCGTCGAAGATCAGGAGGATGCCGTGCTTCGTGCAGATGTCGCGCAGCTTCTGCAAGTAGCCCTTGGGTGGCACGAGCACGCCGGTGGAGCCGGCGACCGGCTCGACGATGACGGCGGCGATGGTGGAGGCGTCATGCAGGGCGACGATGCGCTCGAGCTCGTCGGCCAGATGCGCGCCCCAGGCCGGCTGGCCGCGGCTGAACGCGTTCTCCTTGAGGTTGTGCGTGTGCGGGAGATGATCCACGCCGTTAAGAAGCGAGCCGAAGAATTTGCGGTTGTTGACGATTCCGCCGACGGAGATGCCGCCGAAGCCGACGCCGTGATAGCCGCGCTCGCGCCCGATCAGGCGCTGGCGCGCGCCCTGGCCGCGGACGTTGTGGTAGGCGATGGCGATCTTGAGCGCGGTGTCCACGGACTCCGAGCCGGAGTTGGTGAAGAACGCCTGCTCGAAATCGCCGGCGAGCATGTTGGTGAGGCGCGACGCCAGCTTGAAGGCGAGCGGATGGCCCATCTGGAAGGTCGGCGCGAAGTCGAGGCGGCCGACCTGGTCGCGCACGGCCTCGACGATCTTCTTGCGGCCATGGCCGGCATTGACGCACCAGAGGCCGGCGGTGCCGTCGAGCACCTTGCGGCCGTCATGGGTGGTGTAGTGCATGTCCTGCGCGCCGACGAACAGGCGCGGCTTGGCCTTGAACTGCCGGTTGTTGGTGAACGGCATCCAGAAGGCCTCGAGGTTGTTGGGCGAGGCGTCGAAATTCGCGACGTCGACGGTCGAGCTCATGCGGCGGGTCCGTTCATCGGGAAGGATGCGGCGAGACTACCATGATCGCGGGCGCCGACAAACGGCGGGCCGGGCTGGCCCATCCATCCGGTCAGAACTGGCTCGCCGTGGAACTCGACGTGGAAAACGAGCGAAGGACCCCATGCCCAGCGGCGGCGGGCGGCTTGATAGTCAGGCCGAGACCGAGGGCGGTGCCGCCCAGGAGGGTGCGCTGGACGAAACCCAAGCGCCGCACGGGGAGGACCGGCTGGGCGATGCTCGCCCTGGAGACTGATGGAAGGAGCCCATGCCCAGCGGGAGAAGGCTTCACCACAGAGGACGCGGAGAGCGCGGAGGAAGACGGAGTACGCACTGCGCGCGCCGGGTCGGACCTCTTCGCTCCATGATCTCTCTGGTTGCCCTTCGCGATGAACGCGCCGGAGGCGGTCTTTCGTGAAATCGGGCGAAGGACCCCATGCCCAGCGGCGGAGGGACGGCCGAGGAGGGCGCTCATGCGGCGGAGATGGACGCAGGCCTCGGCCATGAGGGCGCGGGTGGCGGCCGAATAGGCGCCGTGGCGGAGGCGCGCACGGGCGCAGCGGGCGCGACCCTCGGCGGTGCGCGGGCCGGTGCTCAGGCCGCCATGCAGGCGGCAGCGGCCGTTGGCCATGGCCGGCTGGCGGCAGCACGCGGCGGCGCGGGTGCGGGCGCCGCAGCGGGGCGCGGCCAGGAAATCGCCGGAGCGGGCGCCGTTCCTGAGCCGGCCGCGGCGATCGGCCGGCAGGCTGGCGGTCGAGGGCAGCGGGGGAAAGGAGCGACCTTCCTTCGCCCGGCGAAGGGGACTCCGCGAAGGCGGGTGGAGCCCATGCCCAGCGGTGGAGGGGGTGGCGGCGGAAGCGGTCATTTGGGGACCTCGGCGAGTTTTTCGGGATCGCATTAGTTCTTGTAATGTTCTAGTGACTGAAGCCGCTTCTGTCAAGGCCTTTAGGTCCATATCATGAACGCACGCACTCCGGTCCACCGATTTCCTGCTTGAAGCTATCGAGCACCTAGCGTAGACCTGCACCATATATGGTTCAGAGCGCCCTCAAGCCTAGGATACCCGTTGTGTTCTATCGAACGGCGACGGGTACGGAGCCGGTGCGGGAGTGGCTGAAGAGGT
The DNA here is from genome assembly GCA_050180895.1 of Dongiaceae bacterium. Taxonomy (GTDB): domain Bacteria; phylum Pseudomonadota; class Alphaproteobacteria; order Dongiales; family Dongiaceae; genus JBGPEQ01. The sequence goes on along the minus strand of JBFXDS010000002.1, from coordinate 504,622 downwards.
TACCTGAGACGGAGCGGCATGCCATTGGCCTCGACTTGATGCGTGTGCAGTTCCGGTGGCCTATCGGCATGCCGCTGTGCCGGCCGATGGGGAACGGCCTCTGGGAAATGCGGACGGACCTGCCGACCCAGCGCATCGCGCGAGTATTTTTCCATCTGCATGACGACAAGCTCGTTGTCGTGCACGCGATGGTCAAGAAGACGCGCAAGACGCCGACGCCAGACCTGACCTTGGCGCGCAAACGGATGAAGGATGTGATGCGATGAGGAAGAACAAACACATCGGCTCGACGCTCGACGATTTCCTTCGGGAAGAAGGGGTGCTCGAGGACTTCGAGGCGCGCGCGATCAAGGAGGTGGTGGCCTGGCAGCTGCAGCAAGCGATGAAGCAGCGCAAGCTCTCGAAGGCGCGCATGGCCGCGGCCATGGGCACGAGCCGGACGCAGATCAATCGCCTGCTCAACCCCGACGACGGGAACGTTACGCTCGCCACCTTGCAGCGCGCGGCGCTGGTCGTCGGGCGGAAGGTGCGGCTGGAGCTCGTATGACGCAGACGGTGATCGAGCGCGCGCAGCGCGACCCGGCGTTCGCCCGGGCGCCGCTCGACGAGGCGGCCACGCTGTTCCTCAACGGCGAGCCGGACACCGCCCGCCTCATCCTCCGTGATCTCGTGAACGCCGCCATCGGATTCGAAGCGCTGGCCGCCGCGACTGCGAAGCCAGCCAAGAGCCTGCACCGGATGCTGTCGATGACGGGCAATCCGACGATGGACAATCTCGCCGCCGTCCTGGGCGCGCTGCGTCGGAGGCTGGGCGTGGACCTTCAGGTGCGCAGCGTCGAGGCGGCGTGAGGATGAGCGCCGTGCCGCTGGCCCGACGGACCTACAGCCTCGAAGAGCTGCTCGCGCAATGCGATCCGAAAGCGTCGCTGTCGGACGAGGATCGGGCGTGGCTTGACGCGCCAACGTGCGGCGACGAGATGCTCTGATGAGCGTCGAGTGCGAGCGGGAAGAGGATGGCCGCTGGTTGGCCGAGGTGCGCGAGCTGCCCGGCGCGCTCGCCTATGGGGCCACCGCCGAGGAGGCCAGGGCGCGGGTCGAGGCGCTGGCATTTCGGATCATCGCAGAGCGGGTCGAGCATGGTGAAGCTCCTGGAGAATGAGGGCGCGATGTGATGAGGGAGAACAAACACATCGGTTCGGCGCTCGACGACTTCCTTCGCGAGGAAGGAGTGATCGAGGTCTTTGAAGCGCGTGCAATCGGGGAGGTGATCACCTGGCAGCGGCGGCAGGCCAAGAAGCAGCGCAGGCTTTCATCGGAACGTGCGGCTTGGCACGGCTGAGAAATCTATCACAAGATATCTGATGCAGTGAGAAGTCCCATCAGGACGTCTTCTCGATCGGGATCAACCACCAAAATCGGTTCTGCGCTGATCAGGGGTAGGATCTCTGAAATTGGAGTTTGCGGAGCCACGGGATTCGTTTCCAGCAGTTGCATTCCCGCTTGCATCGCCTCGCTAACGTGGGTGAGTAGTCGATCCTTTCGTATCCCTTGTGATCCTGCACCTCGAAGGTATCGAGCTATCGAGTACTCCGGTATCAGTCGCCACCTATCGTTGATTCTGGTTGGCAGGTACGAGAACGCATGCTTCAACATCTGCTGGCGCACGAAACTGACTGGATGCCAGGGTTGCGCTTCAACCACATCGCGGACCATGAACTGTGAGACCAGAAATGCATCGGTCATAAGCGCATCCTCAAGAATGATTGCAAGCTCCACCGCGTGGTCTGTCAGAATCCGCGCGTAAGCACCTTGATGGACGGCGTCATTCCGCGCCCGCCGAAGCTCTTTGTACAGCGTGCAAAACCTGGTGTGATAGCCCGGCGACCTCAATGGAATGTCATTCGACAATGACGACTTGTGGGCTAACGCAGACAACTCATGTTCGTAGTCGCCAAGACCACTCACTCTGCCGGTCCGTTGTTGGCCGATGAGCTCAAGTGCGTGCACGACACCCTGAAATCCTTCAGCATCCGCTAGCGCAAAGTCACGAGCTGAGCGAAGCAGATCCCGGAAGAATTCGCTTTGATGGATTTCGGCGCCAATTGTATTCATGATCGCAGGCTGTCCGCCGCAAGAGATCAGTGTAGACGCTTGGGTGTCGATATCGGGCAAGCGTGTCTGCACCGATTTCGTACTGCCGACCTCTGAGCAGATGAATACACAGCCGCTACTCCTCCGCAAAGAAATCTTCGTCGACCTTCTTGATGTACAGGGTTTCGTCGATCCGGGCGCCGACGTTGTGGCGGATCATCAGGGCGGTGAGCTGTTCGCCGTCAATGAGGACGATCCGGAACGGATGGCGCTCGGCGAAGCTCTGAGCCGGATGGGTGAAGTAGGAAGTGGTTACGAACACGCCTTTGTTCGCCTTGGCGGCGCCGAGACTCCCGCTGAAAGCCCTGATCTCCGGCTCGCTGACTGCATTATCTGCCGCATAGCGCTTCGCCTGTACGTAGACACGGTCCAGCCCCAAGGCGTCCTGGTCAATGACGCCGTCGATGCCGCCGTCGCCGGAGCGGCCGACGATCTGTCCCGCATCGGCCCGCGACCCGCCGTAACCCATGGCGAGAAGTAACGTGACAATCAACCGTTCGAAGAACGCGGGAGGAGCGGCGATGATGCGGTCCAGGAGTTCCTTCCTGAGCGCGGCCTCGATCTCGTCGACCGCGCTACGGAGGATCTCGTCCGGCGTTTGCGTCTCTACAGCGGCGACGGCCGCGCCCGCATCGACCGACGCTACAACGCTTGGCGTGCGGTTGCGGTCAAGAAACTGGGTGAACTCAGGAAACCGAGACAGGTACTTGTTATCGATGTGAGATGGCGACTCGGCGAGAATTTTGCGGCCGCGGTCGGTGATCCGGAAGTGACCTCTCCTGGTGGCCTCCAGGAGACCTGCCTGGACCATGTAGCCTTTCGCCCAATGCACGCGGTTGTCGAACCTCGTCTGCTTGCCACTCGGCAGGAGCTGTTGGCGCTCTTCGGCGGTAAGCCCGAAATCGTGGGCTAGTCGCTCGATGACGTCGCGGATTCGATGTTCCTGCCCGTCATCGGCGACCTTCAGCACGGGCAACATCAGCGTCTCGTAGTCGGGGATGGCCATCTCGCTCCCACCCGCATCGCGTTCCTCTTATATCATCGTGTTATATCATCGCGGTGGAGTTGGCGTCGACCCAACGTGATCAAACCCACAAGGGAGCGCGTAGCGCCTCATCCGCCATTGCTGGACCAGCATGCAAAACTGTGAACGCAGCGCTGGATCTGATGGTTTTGGCGTGCGACTCCGTCGCGAGGCAGAACCGCTGCGGTAGTCGAGGGAGGTGAAAGCATGAGCAACCAATGGGAGTATCAGATCCGCATCGACCTCGCCGATGAGTTTGCGGACACGGCGCGCCGGGCGCCCGACGATCCGGTTCTCAAGCCGCTGATGGACATCCTGACCCGGCATCGAGCGACGATGAAATGCCAGTTCGATGCGTTCGCGGACTATGTTGCCGAGGCCGAGAGGCAGGGCGCGGCCGGCTATCCACTCTACGCGTGGACCAAGGCGACGATCGAGGATCCGGCAAAGCGGGCGAAATACCTCAAGTCCTTCACGATCTATGTCGACAGCGCCGAAGTGTATTCCAAGGAGACGGCAGACGCGATCGAGGCAGACCTGCGGCCCCTGGTCGGCGGCGCGCTGGTCACACGACTGTCCAGGCACGATACCAATCCGGCGAACAATCCGCAGATGCCGGAGCGCTTTCGCCAATAAGGGTCATCATGCTTTCTGTCGCCGAGGAGGGGGCGGGTCTGAGACCCGCCCCTACAAGCGGTTTGTCCAGCCCTGCGCTCGCGCGCGAGCAGCTCCCGCTTGCGCCGGAAGCCCCAGCGGTAGCCGGATCGAGCCGTCCTTTCTTCACGACGCGGTGACAGGGGATGAGGATCGCCAGCCTGTTGGCGGCGCAGGCGTCCGCCAGCTCGCGCGCGTCGCGGGGAGCGCCGATGCGTCGGGCGATGCCTTGGGGGCCGCCGCGGCCGGCGCGGCGGCCGCGTTGGACCAAGGTCCAATTGCGAGCGGCGCGGAATGGGCGCCCAGAATATGATGCTACGTGTCGGCGTGGTCGTCGGAGGGGGCGAAATGGCGCGAACATTGGACTGGAAATGGATCGGGATCGGCGTGCTGATCATGGTGGTCCTCAACCTCGTCGCGAGCTTCATCGTGGCATTTCTGCTGCGTTCTCAACTCGAGGGAGCCACCGATCCCCAAAGCATCGAGCTCAGCGGCGGGCAGGTCGCGCTCATCGCGGCGATCAACATTCTGGTCTTCGCCATCGGCGGCTTCATCGTCGGCGCCAAATCGATCGGGCGAACGATCATCGAGCCCGGCATTTCCGCAGCGATCGCCGTGGTCATCGCGCTGCTCATCTCCGGCAACTTCACGATCCTCAATCTGCTGGCGGGCGGCCTCATCCCGTTCGTGGCCGGAGTCGTGGGCGGATGGCTCGGCGAGCGGCGGCAGGGCACGGCGTGATTCCAGGGCAATCGTGTTTGGCGCCGGCAACGGCGCTGCAGGGCCGTCGTGCGTCCTTCGACAGGCTCAGGATGAGGTGGAGTCCTGGTGGCACAAAGAATCTCCCTCATGCCGAGCTTGTCGAAGCACGCACGGCGCCGGTCCGAGACGGCGGCGAAACGAGCGGTTGTTCTCGTTCCCACGGTTGACATGAGCGCATGACGGCTGCGACGGCGGAGCATCTTGGCAGGGCGGGGCGGGTCTTCTAACCTTGCATGCCGCCTTCGGAAGACGGCATCTGCAGAAGGGATCCATTCCGATGGAAGCCGCACGGGCGATTCTCGAGACCGACCAGCGCCACCTGATCCATCCGCTTCACCACGTCAAGGACCACGAGCAGCCGATCCTGTTCGTCGAAGGCCGCAACGAGATGCTGATCGATGCGGACGGCAAGCAGTATATCGACGGGCTGTCGAGCCTGTGGAACGTGAACGCCGGCCACGGCCGCAAGGAACTGGCCGACGCCGCGGCGACGCAGATGGCGAAGCTGGCCTTCACCTCGGCCTATGCCGGGGCCTCCAACATCCCGTCGACGCGGCTGGCCGAGAAGATCGTCAAGCTCGCCTATCCCACCAGCTCCGCGATCTACTTCACCACCGCCGGCGCGGAATCGAACGAGTCGGCCTTCAAGATCGCGCGCTACCACTGGAAGCTGCGCGGCAAGCCGAACAAGGTGAAGGTGATCTCGCGCATCCACGGCTATCACGGCGTCACCATGGCGGCGATGAGCGCGACGGGAATGGCGTCCTATCACAAGATGTTCGGGCCGCTGGTGCCCAACTTCCTGCAGGTGGCGGCGCCCTATGCCTACCGCTGGCCGGGCAACGAGGATCCGGGCGTCGGCGCCGCCGAGGCGGTGGAGCAGGCGATCCTGAAGGAAGGGGCCGACACGGTCGCCGCCGTCATCGCCGAGCCGGTGATGGGCGCGGGCGGCGTGATCGTGCCGCCGCCGACCTATTTCCCGCGCCTGCGCGAGATCTGCGACCGGCATGAGGTGCTGCTGATCGCCGACGAGGTGATCACCGGCTTCGGCCGCACCGGCCGCTGGTTCGCCCTCGGCCATTGGGGCGTCGAGCCGGACCTTGTGTCGTTCGCCAAGGGCGTGACCAGCGCCTATCTGCCGCTCGGCGGGGTCATCATCTCGCGCAAGGTGCACCAGGTCATGCTGGGCGCGCCGGCGGACCAGAAGTTCATGCACGCGGCGACCTATTCCGGCCACCCCGCCTGCTGCGCCGTCGGCCTGCGCAACGTCGAGATCATCGAGGAGGAGAAGCTCGTGGAGCGCGCCGCCGTCATGGGCCGGCGGCTGCTGGCCGGGCTGGAGAGCCTGCGCGACCTGCCCAACGTGGGCGAGGTGCGCGGCCTCGGCATGATGTGCGGCATCGAGCTGGTGGAGAAGAAGGAGACGCGGGCGCCGGCCATCGGGCTGGGCGCGCGCGTGGCCAAGGAGGCGCTGGCGCGCGGGCTGATCTTCCGCCTGCGGGGCGGCGCGGCCGAGCCGGCGATCGGCGACACCATCTGCATCGCCCCGCCGCTCTCGACGCCGCCGGAGACCCTCGACCGCATCGCCGACATCCTGCGGGCGTCGATCGCGGCGGCGGCGTAAGAAGCGACTCCGGCGCCGTCAGCCGCCGCGGAGCGTGCGCAGACGGGCGAGGCTCTCCGGCGGCCAGTATTTCTCGCGGTCGTAGTATTCGACGACCGCCGGCGTGCCGGGCGGCAGGACGACCCAGGGCTGCTTCGAGGCGGTGAAGATGTGGATGTCCGGCGGCAGGCGGTCGGGATCGTCGAGGGTGCCGACGCGCACGAAGCGGACGGCGTCGCCGGCCCCGGAATAGTTGCTCCAGACGGCGATGCGGCAGCGCGGACAGCGCCAGATCTTCTGGCCCCTGCCGCTGTTCGAGGGCGTGTTCACCAGCTCGGGCGAACCGCTCAGCAGGACGACGCGATCGGCCTCGATCATGGCGTTGAGCGCGAAGGAGGCGCCGGTCTCGCGCTGGCACCAGCGGCAATGGCAGCAATGGACGAACAGCGGCCGGCTGGTCATCCGGTAGCGCACCTCGCGGCAGGTGCAGCCGCCGTCCAGAGAGAAAGTCTCGTCGTTCGCCATGGGCAAGCCTCCCGATCCGAAATCCTCCGGGCCGAATGAGATCGCCGACGCTTACGGCGCGGAGATGCCGTCGATGAACTCCTGGCGGGAGAGGCGGCTGTCGCCGTCGAAGTCGGCGATCTCGATGATGAACTTGCCGAAATTGATGAACTCGCGCTGCGAGGCCACGCCGTTGCCGTCGCCGCGGCGATCCATCACGGTGAAGCGGTCGCGCGTCTTGCGGACTTCGTCCTCGGCAGTGTCCGGGTTGTCGGCGAGGTATTCGTCCGGAGCGATGCCGCCGCTGCCGTCCCTGTCGATGCGGGCGAACTCGGCGGCGCCGGCGCTCTCGATCTCCGACGGCGTGAGGACGCCGTCGCCGTCCGCATCGAAGCTGTCGAACCAGCGCAGCGAGCCGGGCGCCGGCCCGTCCTGGGCGGCGGCGGGCGCGGCGAGGGCGAAGAGGACGGCAAGGACCGGGAGGGCGGATCGCGGCGTCATCGGCGCACCCCTATGACTTGAACGAATGAGCGGACGCGGCAGTGAATGGCGCCAGTCTATCCGCCGCCGTCCTGCGATGGCAAATGCGGGCGGGCGCGGGCCAGCTCGTAGAGCGCGATGGCGGCGGCGTTGGAGACGTTGAGCTGGGCGATCGGGCCCTGCGTCGGCAGCCGCAGGAGCAGGTCGCAGCGCTCGCGGGTCAGCCGGCGCAGGCCGCTTCCCTCGGCACCGAGCGCGACGGCGATCTTGCCGGCGAGGCGGGCCTCGGCCAGGGTCCGCGGCGCGTCGGCGGCGAGGCCGGCGCACCAGACGCCGGCCTCCTTCAGCATGTCCATGGCGCGGGCGAGATTGGCGACGGCGACCAGCGGCACATGCTCGAGCGCGCCCGAGGCGGCCTTAGCCAGCACGCCGGTCTCGGCGGCGGCATGGCGCTCGGTGCAGATCACGGCGCGGGCGCCGAAAGCGGCGGCGGAGCGCAGGATGGCGCCGACATTGTGCGGGTCGGTGACCTGATCGAGCAGAAGGAGGGCGGCGTCCGGCCGGTCGGCTAGGTCGTCGCAGACCGCGTAGATGTCGACCGGCGGCAGCGGCTCGGCCAGCAGGGCCAGACCCTGATGCACGGCGCCGGCCGGCAGGTGGCGGGCGAGGAACTCGCGGTCGACCGTCTCCAGGCGCGGCGCGCCCTGCGGCCGGGTGCGCGCGAGCTGCAGCAGGGCGGCCTGCTGGGCGGCGGCCTCGGCAGTCGCCAGCAGGCGGTGCGCCCGGCGGCGGGGATTGCGCAGGGCCGCCTCGACCGGGTGGCCGCCGAACAGCCAGTAGGGCGAGCCGACGGCGGCCGGCGCGTCGGCGGGCGGCTCGGGCCGTTGGAATGGCTTGCGTTTGCCCATCTCGCTCCCTATGATCGCCGCAAATTCGGACGATTTAGCATTGCCACGGCGGCGGGTCCGGCGAGGGACGCGCCGCTGCGGTCGTTTTTACGCGGTTTGTCATTGACAAGTCACCGTGAATCCACATATTGCGCAACTCCGCCAGAAAGCTAAGGACCGGCAGAGTCAGGAGGGGTGCCCGAGTGGCTAAAGGGGACGGGCTGTAAACCCGTTGGCGCACGCCTACGTAGGTTCGAATCCTACCCCCTCCACCACTTGCGGCCTCAGGGGTGGGCGACGAAGCGAACAGGCGAGGTGCTGGAACGGGGCTGCGGGTGTAGCTCAATGGTAGAGCACCAGCCTTCCAAGCTGGCTACGTGGGTTCGATTCCCATCACCCGCTCCAACTTGCGGTCAGCGGCGAGGGAATCCGAGGACGAGGGACTCGAGGACGAGGACTAGGACAGATGGCGAAAGCGAAGTTTGAGCGGACGAAGCCGCACTGCAATGTCGGGACGATCGGGCACGTCGACCACGGGAAGACGACGTTGACGGCGGCGATCACGAAGGTATTGGCGGAGACGGGGGGGGCGACGTTCACGGCCTACGACCAGATCGACAAGGCGCCGGAGGAGAAGGCGCGGGGCATCACGATCAACACGGCGCATGTGGAGTATCAGACGGCGAACCGGCACTACGCGCACGTCGATTGCCCGGGCCATGCGGACTACGTGAAGAACATGATCACGGGTGCGGCGCAGATGGACGGCGCGATCCTGGTGGTGAGCGCGGCGGACGGTCCGATGCCGCAGACGCGGGAGCACATCCTGCTGGCGCGGCAGGTGGGTGTTCCGGCGCTGGTGGTCTACATGAACAAGGTGGACATGGTGGACGACCCGGAGTTGTTGGACTTGGTGGAGCTTGAGGTTCGGGAGCTGTTGTCGAAGTACGAGTTTCCGGGGGACAAGATCCCGATCATCAAGGGCAGTGCGCTGGCGGCGCTGGAGGGCAAGGACCCGAAGCTGGGTGCGGAATCGGTGTTGGCGCTGATGAAGGCGGTGGACGAGTACATTCCGCAGCCGGAGCGTCCGAAGGACCGTCCGTTCCTGATGCCGATCGAGGACGTGTTTTCGATTTCGGGCCGCGGGACGGTGGTGACGGGTCGGATCGAGCGGGGCGTGATCAAGGTGGGCGAGGAGGTGGAGATCATCGGCCTGCGTCCGACGACGAAGACGGTGGTGACGGGCGTGGAGATGTTCCGCAAGCTGTTGGACGCGGGCGAGGCGGGCGACAACATCGGGGCGCTCTTGCGCGGGACGAAGCGGGAAGAGGTGGAGCGGGGCCAGGTGTTGGCGAAGCCTGGGTCGATCACGCCGCACACGAAGTTCAAGGCGGAAGCGTACATCCTGACGAAGGAGGAGGGCGGTCGGCACACGCCGTTCTTCTCGAACTACCGGCCGCAGTTCTATTTCCGGACGACGGACGTGACGGGGACGATCAAGCTGCCGGACGGGACGGAGATGGTGATGCCGGGCGACAACATCACCATGGAGATCGAGCTGATCACGCCGATCGCCATGGACGAGGGCCTGCGCTTCGCCATCCGCGAAGGCGGCCGCACCGTCGGCGCCGGCGTCGTCGCCTCGATCGTGGAATAGGAGTGCGGCGCATCGCTCACGCATCACGGCCGGCGCCTGGAGGAGTGTAGCTCAATTGGCTAGAGCACCGGTCTCCAAAACCGGGGGTTGGGGGTTCGAGTCCCTCCACTCCTGCCACCGACAGCGGGGCCGCAGATGACGATCGAGAGAACGGCGGCAGACAAGAAGATGGCGAAGATCAGTCCCGGCGAGTTCGCCCAGCAGGTGCGCCAGGAGTTCCACAAGATCACTTGGCCGACGCGCAAGGAGACGACCGTCACGACGGCGATGGTGTTCGTGATGGTGATCCTGGCCGCGATCTTCTTCCTGGTCAGCGACGCGATCATCAACTGGCTGGTCGATTTCGTGCTGGGGATCGGAAGGTAAGGCGCGATGGCTTTGCGGTGGTACGTGGTTCACGTCTACTCGGGATTCGAGCGCAAGGTGGCGCAGTCGATCCGCGAGCAGGCGCAGCAGAAGGGCATGGCGGACAAGATCGTCGAGGTCCTGGTGCCGACCGAGGAGGTCGTCGAGCTGCGCCGCGGCACCAAGGTGAACGCCGAGCGGAAGTTCCTGCCGGGCTACGTGCTCATCAAGATGGACCTGGACGACGAGAGCTGGCACCTGGTGAAGAACACCCCGAAGGTGACCGGCTTCCTCGGCGCCAAGGGCAAGCCGTCGCCGATCCCGGAATCGGAGATCCAGCACGTGCAGACCCAGGTGAAGGAGGGCATCGAGCGCCCCAAGCCGGCGGTGATCTTCGAGATCGGCGAGCAGGTGCGGGTGTCCGACGGACCCTTCACCTCGTTCAACGGCCTGGTCGAGGAAGTGGACGAGGAGAAGGGGCGGCTCAAGGTCGCCGTGTCGATCTTCGGCCGCGCCACGCCGGTCGAACTGGAGTACTCGCAGGTCGAGAAGGTTTGAGTACGAGTAGGCGCCGCCGAAGGGCGGCGGCCGGCGCGGGAGGCCTGGCCAGGGCCGCGGACCGCGCGCCCAGCGGACCCAGTGGTGCGAGACCTGGGTCCACGAGCCGGACGGCGACGCCCGGTTCGCAACCGTATGACTGAGGTAGAAGCATGGCGAAGAAGATCGACGGCTACATCAAACTGCAGATACCGGCCGGAAAGGCCAATCCGTCGCCGCCCGTCGGCACGGCGCTGGGGCCGCGCGGCCTGAACATCATGGAGTTCTGCAAGCAGTTCAACGCGGCGACCCAGTCGCTCGAGCCGGGCATGCCGATCCCCGTGGTGATCACCTGCTTCTCCGACCGCTCGTTCAGCTTCGTGACGAAGACGCCGCCGGCCAGCTACTTCCTGATGAAGGCGGCGGGGATCGAGAAGGGCTCGCAGACCACCGGCAAGGCCGGCGCGGTCGGCAAGGTGACGATGGCGCAGATCCGCAAGATCGCCGAGCAGAAGATGCCCGACCTCAACGCCAACGACATCGACGCCGCCGCCCAGATGATCAAGGGCTCGGCCCGCTCGATGGGCCTGGAAGTGGTGGAGTAGGGCCATGGCCAAGGGAAAGCGACTGAAGCAGGCGTACGGGCTGATCGACCGCGACGCGTTCTATCCGGTCGACAAGGCCGTCGATCTGATCAAGCAGGGCGCCAAGGCCAAGTTCGACGAGACCGTCGAGATCGCGATGAATCTCGGCATCGACCCGCGCCACTCGGACCAGAACGTGCGCGGCGTCGTGCTGCTGCCGCACGGCACCGGCAAGAGCCTGCGCGTCGCCGTCTTCGCCAAGGGGCCGAAGGCCGAGGCGGCCAAGGCGGCGGGCGCCGACATCGTCGGCGCCGAAGACCTTGCGGAAAAGGTGCAGGCGGGCCAGATAGAGTTCGATCGTTGCATCGCAACCCCGGACATGATGGGCGTCGTCGGCAAGCTCGGCAAGGTGCTGGGCCCGCGCGGCCTGATGCCGAATCCGAAGCTGGGCACGGTGACCAACGACGTCGCCGAGGCGATCAAAGCCTCCAAGGGCGGCCAGGTCGAGTTCCGCGCGGAAAAGGCGGGCCTGATCCACGCCGGCATCGGCAAGGCGAGCTTCAGCAAGGACGCCATCGTCGAGAACGTGAAGGCGTTCGTCGGCGCGGTGAACCGGGCCAAGCCCAGCGGCGCCAAGGGCACCTACATAAAGAAGGTGTCGTTGAGCTCGACGATGGGCGCCGGCGTGAAGTTGGAGATTTCGACCCTGGTCGCCGGCTAGGCCGGGACCGGGGATTGGAGATCCGCCGCTCTTCGGGGCGGCGGCGATGGCGGCGCTGCGAGGCAAGGCCATCAACCTGTCCGAGACTGCAGGCGATCCGTACGGGCATGCCCGCACGGGTCTTAATGGCGCGAGCGGCCTGCATAGACGGGAGGGCAACCGTTTCCGGCTCCCTCGACGAGGAGAGCGGCGGCGGCTTGAACTTCTGGGACAGGCAAACCGGGTCGTCCGGATTGTCCCGGAGGCCCATGTGGCAACCAGGCCGGCGGGTGCACGCGTTGCAGCCCTCCGGCCGATGGCATCGGAGACGATCAGTGGACCGATCCGAGAAACAACAGCTGGTCACCTCGCTGCACCAGACGTTGAAGACGGCCGAGCTGGTGGTGATCACCCAGCAGTCCGGCCTGACCGTCGCGGAAGTGACGAACCTTCGGCGTCAGATGCGGCAGGCGGGCGCTGGTTTCAAAGTGACGAAGAATCGGCTCGCGCGTCTCGCACTCGAGGGCACGAAGTTCGAAGGGCTGAAGTCGATGTTCACCGGACCGACGGCGATCGCCTATTCGGCGGATCCCATCGCCGCGGCCAAGGTGGCCGTCACCTACGCCAATTCGAACGAGAAGCTGAAGATCGTCGGCGGCGCCATGGGCGGTCAGCTCCTCGACCTCAACGGGGTCAAGGCACTGGCCACTCTGCCGTCGCTCGACGAGTTGCGGGGCAAGATCGTCGGCATCCTGTCCACGCCGGCGACGCGCGTCGCCGCCGTGCTGCAGGCGCCGGCGGCCAAGCTCGCGCGTGTCCTCAATGCCTATGCATCGAAGGGCGATGCCGCCTGAGCCGATGCCGACAACAGACGTTCAAGCCCAAGGAGAACCGACAGATGGCTGACTTGCAGAAACTGGTCGACGAGCTCTCGAAGCTCACCGTCCTCGAGGCGGCAGAGCTGAGCAAGAAGCTCGAGGAAGCATGGGGCGTCACGGCCGCCGCGCCGGTCGCGGTGGCGGCGGCGCCGGGCGCGGCGGCGCCGGGCGCGGCCGCGGCGGCCGAGCAGACGGAGTTCACCGTCGTGCTGAAGGAGGCCGGCGCCAACAAGATCAACGTGATCAAGGAGGTGCGCGCGATCACCGGCCTCGGCCTCAAGGAGGCCAAGGACCTGGTGGAAGGCGCACCGAAGCCGGTCAAGGAAGGAGCGAGCAAGGCCGATGCCGAGGCGCTCAAGAAGAAGCTGGAAGATGCCGGCGCGAAGGTCGAACTGAAGTAATTGATCACGTGCCCACGATCTCTGTCGTCGACGGCCCGCTGCTCCCGCCCGGGAGCAGCGGGCGCCGGCGTTTGAACGTGCCCATGCGTGAGGAGCGCGCGGCCGCGCGTGCGCGGCGCGCCGATACCGACAGTTGGAAATCGGATTGACGAGGACAGCAATGACGCAGTCGTTCACCGGTCGCAAGCGGATTCGCAAGAGTTTCGGCCGCATCGCCGAAATCACCAAGATGCCGAATCTGATCGAAGTGCAGAAGATGTCGTATGACCACTTCCTGCAGATCGGCGTGCCTGCCGACCGGCGCGAGAATGTCGGACTCCAGGAGGTCTTCAAGTCGGTCTTCCCGATCAAGGATTTTGCCGAGCGGGCCGAGCTGCAGTTCGTCAAGTACGAGCTCGAGGATCCGAAGTACGACGTCGAGGAGTGCCAGCAGCGCGGCATGACGTTCGCGGCGCCGCTCAAGGTGACCCTGCGGCTGGTGGTGTGGGACGTCGACGAGGAGACCGGCGCGCGGTCGATCCGCGACATCAAGGAGCAGGACGTGTACATGGGCGACATGCCGCTCATGACGACGAACGGCACCTTCATCATCAACGGCACCGAGCGGGTGATCGTCAGCCAGATGCATCGCTCGCCCGGCGTGTTCTTCGATCATGACAAAGGGAAGACGCATTCGTCCGGCAAGTACCTGTTCGCCGCTCGCGTGATCCCCTACCGCGGCTCCTGGCTTGATTTCGAGTTCGACGCCAAGGACCTCGCCTATGTGCGCATCGACCGCCGCCGCAAGCTGCCGGCGACGACGCTGCTGCTCGCCCTGTGGGGCAAGGAGAGCGAGAAGAAGCTCGCGGAGGGCAAGGAGCTGAGCGAGGACGAGCGGCGCTTCGGCGGCATGCTGACCGAGGAGATCCTCGACTACTTCTACGAGAAGGTCACCTTCACGAAGACGAAGAAGGGCTGGCAGACCCACTTCGATCCGAACCGCATGAAGGGCATCAAGCTGGTCCGCGACCTGATCGACGCCAAGTCCGGCAAGGTCATGGCCGAGGCCGGCACCAAGATGACGCCCCGGCTCGCCCGCAAGCTGCAGGAGCAGGGCCTGAAGGAGCAGCTGGTGACGGTGGAGGATCTGGTCGGCCGCTACGTCGCCTCCGACATCATCAACGAGAGCACCGGCGAAATCTATGTCGAGGCCGGCGACGAGCTGAACGAGACGTCGGTCGGCGTGCTCGACCAGGCCGGCGTGACCAGCATCCCGACGCTCGCCATCGACCACATCAATGTCGGACCCTACATCCGCAATACGCTGACGATCGACAAGAACGCCTCGCGCGAGGAAGCGCTGATCGACATCTATCGCGTGATGCGGCCGGGCGAGCCGCCGACGCTGGATACGGCCGAGGCGCTGTTCCAGGGCCTGTTCTTCGACGAAGAGCGCTACGATCTATCGACGGTCGGCCGCGTCAAGATGAACTCGCGTCTGAATCAGCAGACCGAGGACAAGCTGCGCCAGCTACGCAAGGAAGACATTCTGGCGATCGTCAAGGTGCTGGTCGAGCTCAAGGACGGCCGCGGCGAGGTCGACGACATCGACCACCTCGGCAACCGGCGCGTCCGCTCGGTCGGCGAGCTGCTGGAGAACCAGTACCGCATCGGCCTGCTGCGCATGGAGCGGGCGATCCGCGAGCGCATGAGCTCGGTCGAGATCGATTCGGTCATGCCGCACGACCTCATCAACGCCAAGCCGGCGGCGGCCGCGGTGCGCGAGTTCTTCGGCTCGTCGCAGCTGTCGCAGTTCATGGACCAGACCAACCCACTGTCGGAGATCACCCACAAGCGGCGCCTGTCGGCGCTCGGGCCGGGCGGCCTCACGCGCGAGCGCGCCGGCTTCGAGGTGCGCGACGTGCATCCGACGCACTACGGCCGGATCTGTCCGATCGAGACGCCGGAAGGTCCGAACATCGGCCTCATCAACAGCCTGGCGACCTATGCCCGCGTCAATCAGTACGGCTTCATCGAGAGCCCGTACCGCAAGGTGGCGAAGGGGCAGGTCACCAACGAGGTGGAGTACCTGTCGGCCATGGAGGAGGGGCGCTACACGATCGCCCAGGCCAACGCGGAGCTGGACGGGCGGCACCGCTTCGTCTCCGACCTCATCAGCTGTCGGCGCGGCGGCGACTTCGTCATGGCCCGACCCGACGACATCGAGTTCATGGACGTGTCGCCCAAGCAGCTCGTCTCGGTGGCGGCGGCGTTGATCCCGTTCCTCGAGAACGACGACGCCAACCGCGCCCTCATGGGCTCGAACATGCAGCGCCAGGCGGTGCCGCTGCTGCGGGCCGAGGCGCCGATCGTCGGCACCGGCATGGAAGGCACGGTGGCCTGCGACTCCGGCGTCGTCATCACGGCGCGCCGCGGCGGCGTCATCGACCAGATCGACGCCACCCGCATCGTCGTTCGCGTGACCGACGAGGCCAGCTCGGACGCGTCGGGCGTCGACATCTACAACCTGCTGAAGTTCCAGCGCTCGAACCAGAACACCTGCATCACCCAGCGGCCGCTGGTGAAGGTGGGCGACCGGGTCAATGCCGGCGACGTCATCGGCGACGGCCCGTCGACGCAGCTCGGCGAGCTCGCCCTGGGGCGGAACGTCCTGTGCGCGTTCATGCCCTGGAACGGCTACAACTTCGAAGACTCGATCCTGATCTCCGAGCGCATCGTCCGTGACGACGTGTTCACCTCGATCCACATCGAGGAGTTCGAGGTCATGGCCCGCGACACCAAGCTGGGCCAGGAGGAGATCACGCGCGATATCCCGAACGTCGGCGAGGAGGCGCTGAAGAATCTCGACGAGGCGGGCATCGTCTATATCGGCGCCGAGGTGCAGCCGGGCGACATCCTCGTCGGTAAGGTGACGCCGAAGGGCGAATCGCCGATGACGCCGGAGGAGAAGCTGCTGCGCGCGATCTTCGGCGAGAAGGCCTCGGACGTCCGCGATACGTCGATGCGGCTGCCGCCGGGCGTCAACGGCACGGTGGTCGAGGTGCGGGTGTTCTCGCGCCGCGGCGTCGACAAGGACGAGCGCGCGCTCGCCATCGAGCGGGCCGAGATCGAGCGCCTGGCCAAGGACCGCGACGACGAGAAGGCGATCCTCGAGCGCAGCTTCTACAGCCGCCTGCACGAGCTGCTGGTGAACCACATCGTCGCCAGCGGTCCGAAGGCGGTGAAGCCGGACACCCGTCTCACCGACAAGCTGCTGGCGGAACTCCCGCACACGCAGTGGAAGCAGATCGCGGTCAAGAACGACAAGCGGATGGGCGAGATCGAGACGCTCAAGAAGCACTACAACGAGAGCATCGCGGCGCTGACGCGGCGGTTCGAGGACAAGGTCGACAAACTGCAGCGCGGCGACGAGCTGCCGCCGGGCGTCATGAAGATGGTCAAGGTCTTCGTGGCGGTGAAGCGCAAGCTGCAGCCGGGCGACAAGATGGCCGGCCGCCACGGCAACAAGGGCGTCATCTCCACGATCGTGCCGATGGAGGACATGCCGTACCTGGAGGACGGCACGTCCGTCGACATCGTGCTCAATCCGCTGGGCGTGCCGTCGCGCATGAACGTCGGCCAGATCCTGGAGACGCATCTCGGCTGGGCCTGCGCCAACCTCGGGCGCCAGATCGGAGACATGCTCGACAAGCTGCGGCACGGCGGCAAGGCCGCCGAATTGCGCAAGCATCTGCGGACCGTCTATGGCGAGAAGGCCTACAAGGCCGAGATGGCGGACCTCAACGACGACCAGGTCGTCGAGTTGGCCGACAATCTGCGGGGCGGCGTTCCCGTGGCGTCGCCGGTGTTCGACGGCGCCCGCGAGGACGACATCGTCGCCATGCTCGAGCAGGCCGGCCTGCATCGCTCCGGCCAGGTCAAGCTGACCGACGGCCGGACGGGCGAAGCCTTCGAGAGGACCGTGACGGTCGGCTACATCTACATGATGAAGCTGCACCATCTCGTCGACGACAAGATCCACGCCCGCTCGATCGGGCCGTACAGCCTCGTCACCCAGCAGCCGCTGGGCGGCAAGGCGCAGTTCGGCGGCCAGCGCTTCGGCGAGATGGAGGTTTGGGCGCTCGAAGCCTACGGCGCCGCCTACACCTTGCAGGAGATGTTGACGGTGAAGTCCGACGACGTTTCCGGCCGCACCAAGACCTACGAGGCGATCGTGCGCGGCGACGACAACTTCCAGGCCGGCATTCCCGAGTCCTTCAACGTGCTGGTGAAGGAGCTGCGGTCGCTCGGCCTCAATGTCGAACTGGATCAGCGCAGTTACTAGTATCGGTTATCTGTCGAACGACAGACATGAGGTGAGATCGATGAACGAATTGATGAACATCTTCGGTCAGCAGACCGAGACGCAGAAGTTCGACCAGATCCGCATCGCCCTGGCGAGCCCGGAGCGCATCCGCTCCTGGTCGTTCGGCGAGATCAAGAAGCCGGAGACGATCAACTACCGCACCTTCAAGCCGGAGCGCGACGGCCTGTTCTGCGCCCGCATCTTCGGGCCGATCAAGGATTACGAGTGTCTGTGCGGCAAGTACAAGCGGATGAAGTACCGCGGCATCGTCTGCGAGAAGTGCGGCGTCGAGGTGACCCTGTCGAAGGTCCGCCGCGAGCGGATGGGGCACATCGAGCTGGCCTCGCCGGCGGCGCATATCTGGTTCCTGAAGTCGCTGCCGAGCCGCGTCGGCCTGCTGCTGGACATGACGCTGAAGGACCTCGAGCGCGTGCTCTATTTCGAGAGCTACGTGGTGATCGAGCCCGGCCTGACGCCGCTGAAGCTCCACCAGTTGATGACCGAGGAGCAGTACCTCAACGCGCAGGACGAGTTCGGAGAGGACGCGTTCTCGGCCTCGATCGGCGCCGAGGCGCTGCGCAAGATGCTGGCCGAGCTCGACCTCGAGCAGGAGCGCGAACGCATGCGCACGGAGCTGGCGGAGACCGGCTCGGAGGCCAAGCGCAAGAAGCTGGTCAAGCGCCTGAAGCTCGTCGAGGCGTTCATGGAGTCCGGCAGTCGCCCGGAGTGGATGATCCTCGAGGTCATCCCGGTCATCCCGCCGGAGCTGCGCCCGCTGGTGCCGCTCGACGGCGGCCGCTTCGCCACCTCCGACCTGAACGACCTCTACCGCCGCGTCATCAACCGCAACAACCGGCTGAAGCGGCTGATCGAGCTGCGCGCGCCCGACATCATCGTGCGCAACGAGAAGCGCATGCTGCAGGAGGCGGTCGACGCCCTGTTCGACAACGGCCGCCGCGGCCGCGTCATCACCGGCGCCAACAAGCGGCCGCTGAAGTCGCTGTCGGACATGCTGAAGGGCAAGCAGGGCCGCTTCCGGCAGAACCTGCTGGGCAAGCGCGTCGACTATTCCGGCCGCTCCGTGATCGTGGTCGGCCCGGAGCTGAAGCTGCACCAGTGCGGGCTGCCGAAGAAGATGGCGCTCGAGCTGTTCAAGCCGTTCATCTACTCCAAGCTCGAGCTCTACGGCATGGCCTCGACGATCAAGGCGGCGAAGCGGATGGTCGAGAAGGAGCGGCCGGAGGTGTGGGACATCCTCGAAGAGGTGATCCGCGAGCATCCGGTGCTGCTGAACCGGGCGCCGACGCTGCACCGCCTGGGCATCCAGGCCTTCGAGCCGGTGCTGATCGAGGGTAAGGCGATCCAGCTGCATCCGCTGGTCTGCACCGCCTTCAACGCCGACTTCGACGGCGACCAGATGGCCGTGCACGTGCCGCTGTCGCTGGAGGCGCAGCTGGAAGCGCGCGTCCTCATGATGTCGACCAACAACATCCTGTCGCCGGCCAACGGCAAGCCGATCATCGTGCCGAGCCAGGACATCGTCCTCGGCCTCTACTACATGACGATGGAGGGCAAGAACGAGCCGGGCGCGGGCATGGCCTTCGCCAACATCGGCGAGATCCAGCAGGCGCTGGACAGCAAGGCCGTCACCATGCACACGCCGATCAAGGCGCGCTACCGCACGGTCGACGGCGACGGCAAGCCGATCACCAAGCTGATCCCGACGACGCCGGGGCGGATGCTGCTGTCGGAGATCCTGCCGCGGCACCCGAACCTGCCGATCGAGCTGGTGAACCGCCTGCTGACCAAGAAGGAGATCACCAACGTCATCGATGCCGTCTATCGCCATTGCGGGCAGAAGGAGACGGTGATCTTTGCCGACCGCCTGATGGGCATGGGTTTCGGCTACGCCTGCAAGGCCGGCATCTCCTTCGGGAAGGACGACATGATCATCCCGAAGGCGAAGGAGAAGCTGGTCACCGATGCCCAGAAGAAAGTGAAGGAGTACGAGCAGCAGTATCTGGACGGCCTGATCACCCAGGGCGAGAAATACAACAAGGTCGTCGACGTCTGGTCGAACTGCACCGAGAAGGTGGCGGAGGAGATGATGAAGGTGATGTCGGAGAACGCCTCCGGCGCCAACATCAACTCCGTCTTCATGATGGCGCATTCGGGCGCCCGCGGCTCGGCGGCGCAGATCAAGCAGCTGGCGGGCATGCGCGGCCTGATGGCGAAGCCGTCGGGCGAGATCATCGAGACGCCGATCATCTCCAACTTCAAGGAGGGCCTGACGGTGCTGGAGTACTTCAACTCCACGCACGGCGCCCGCAAGGGCCTGGCCGACACGGCGTTGAAGACCGCGAACTCGGGGTACCTGACGCGCCGCCTCGTCGACGTCGCGCAGGACGCGATCATCACCGAGGAGGACTGCGGCACCTCGAACGGCCTGAAGGTCAAGGCCGTGGTGGAGGGCGGCGAGGTCATCGCCGCGCTCGGCGAGCGCATCCTCGGCCGCACGGCGGCTGTCGACGTGAACGACCCGATCGGCGGCCGCGTCATCGTCAAGGCCGGCGAGATGATCGACGAGGAGAAGGTCGATCAGATCGACCTCGCGGGGATCGACGAGGTGCACATCCGCTCGGTGCTCACGTGCGAGACGAAGGGCGGCATCTGCGGCCGCTGCTACGGCCGCGACCTCGCACGCGGCACCCCGGTCAACATCGGCGAAGCGATCGGCGTCATCGCTGCTCAGTCGATCGGCGAGCCGGGCACCCAGCTGACGATGCGCACGTTCCACATCGGCGGCGCCGCGCAACGCGGCGCCGAGCAGTCGAGCGTGGAGGCGGCCTTCGACGCGACGCTGTCGATCAAGAACCGCAATGTCGTCATCAACAGCCAGGGCGTGCCCGTGGTCATGGGCCGCAACTGCGAGCTGGTGCTGCTCGACGACCAGAAGCGCGAACGGGCGCGGCATCGGATCCCGGACGGCTTCGGCGCCCGACTGCTGGCCGACGACGGCGCCAAGGTGACGAAAGGGCAGAAGCTGGCGGAATGGGACCCCTATACGCGCCCGATCATCACCGAGCGGGAGGGCATCGCGACCTATGTCGACCTCGTCGAGGGCGTGTCCATGCGCGAGGTCGTCGATGAGACCACGGGCATCTCCAGCCGGGTCGTGGTCGACTGGAAGCAGCAGCCGCGCGGCGGCGAGTTGCGGCCGCGCATCGTCCTGACCGATGCGAAGGGCAACGTCATCACGCTGCCGAGCGGCGCCGAGGCGCGCTACTTCATGTCCGTCGACGCGATCCTCTCGGTGGACAACGGCGCTCCGGTGAAGGCCGGCGACGTCCTGGCGCGCATCCCCCGGGAATCGTCGAAGACGAGGGACATCACCGGCGGCCTGCCGCGGGTGGCCGAGCTGTTCGAGGCGCGCAAGCCGAAGGATTTCGCCATCATCAGCGAGACCGACGGCCGCGTCGAGTTCGGCAAGGACTACAAGACCAAGCGCCGCATCGTCGTCGTGTCCGAGGACGCCAGCGAGAAGCCCAAGGAGTACCTGATCCCCAAGGGCAAGCACATCAGCGTCCAGGAGGGCGACTACGTGCAGAAGGGCGACCTGCTGATGGACGGCAACCCGGTGCCGCACGACATCCTGAAGGTCCTGGGGGTGGAGCCGCTGGCCAGCTACCTGATCAACGAGATCCAGGAGGTCTACCGGCTGCAGGGCGTGAAGATCAACGACAAGCACATCGAGGTGATCGTCCGCCAGATGCTGCAGAAGATGGAGATCACCGAGCCGGGCGATACCACCTTCCTGGTCGGCGAGCAGATCGATCGCGACGAGTACGAAGCCGCGAACGCCAAGGCGCTCGCCGAAGGGTTGCGGCCGGCCGATGCGCAGGCGGTGCTCCAGGGCATCACCAAGGCCAGCCTGCAGACGCGGTCCTTCATCTCGGCGGCCTCGTTCCAGGAGACGACGCGGGTCCTGACCGAGGCGGCCGTTTCCGGCCGGGTGGACGAACTGATCGGGCTGAAGGAGAACGTCATCGTCGGCCGCCTGATCCCGGCCGGGACGGGCGCCGTCATGAACCGCCTGAAGCAGGTGGCGGCGGATCGCGACCGGGCCATCGCGGCCACGGCGCAGACGCCGGCCATCGCCGACGAGTCGAAACGGCCGGAGGCCTGAGCTTTCGCCGGCCCCCGCCGGCCCAGCCAGGGCCGGCGGGGCAAACCGGCGGAAGTTGCGTCGTTTTTCCCATTCTTTTGCTTGACGACCCTGGGGCGCCTCACTAAATTGCGCCCGCCTTTGAGGAGGCTGGTGGTGGACGCTACCGTCCAGACGCAGCCTCGAACGCAACTGTAACAGGACATACGCCCCAGGGGCGGTTCGTTCTTGTGCCGCGCGGAGCCGGTAGCGCTTCGGTGCGGCGTTTTGCTTCGGCCGCAGAGGCCGACGTGAGGATGTGATCCCGATGCCGACGATCAACCAACTCGTCGCCAATCCACGGCGGCAGCAAAGGACGCGCAACAAGGTTCCGGCCCTGCAGGGCTGTCCGCAGAAGCGCGGCGTCTGCACGCGCGTCTATACGACGACGCCGAAGAAGCCGAACTCGGCGCTGCGCAAGGTGGCCAAGGTGCGCCTGACCAACGGCTTCGAGGTCGTGACCTACATCCCCGGCGAGGGCCACAACCTGCAGGAGCACTCGGTCGTGATGGTCCGCGGCGGCCGCGTCAAGGACCTGCCGGGCGTGCGCTATCACATCATCCGCGGCACGCTCGATACCCAGGGCGTCAAGGACCGCCGCCAGCGCCGCTCCAAATACGGCGCCAAGCGTCCGAAGTAGGGAGCCGCCCATGTCCCGCCGCCGCACCGCCGACAAGCGCGAAATCCTGCCGGACCCGAAGTTCGGCGACATCGTCGTCAGCAAGTTCATGAACTGCCTGATGTACGAGGGCAAGAAGTCGGCCGCCGAGACCATCGTCTACGGCGCCTTCGAGCAGATCCAGAAGAAGTCGGGCAACGATCCGGTCAAGGTATTCCACGATGCCCTGGGCAACGTGAAGCCGCAGCTGGAAGTGCGCTCGCGGCGCGTCGGCGGCGCCACCTACCAGGTGCCGGTCGAGGTGCGGCCGGACCGGGCGCAGGCGCTGGCCATCCGCTGGCTCATCGGCACGGCGCGCGAGCGCTCGGAATCGACCATGGTGGACCGCCTGTGCGGCGAGCTGCTCGACGCCGCCAACAACCGCGGCGCCTCGGTGAAGAAGCGCGAGGACACGCACCGCATGGCGGAGGCCAACAAGGCCTTCTCGCATTACCGCTGGTAGGCACGACGGGACTCGCGAAAGGGCCGACGCCATGCCTCGAACCACGCCGCTCGACCACTACCGCAACATCGGCATCATGGCGCACATCGATGCCGGCAAGACGACGACGACGGAGCGCATCCTCTACTACACCGGCAAGTCCTACAAGATCGGCGAGGTGCACGAAGGCACCGCGACCATGGACTGGATGGAGCAGGAGCAGGAGCGCGGCATCACCATCACCTCGGCCGCCACGACCTGCTTCTGGCGCGACCACCGCGTCAACATCATCGACACCCCCGGCCATGTCGACTTCACGATCGAGGTGGAGCGGTCCTTGCGCGTGCTCGACGGCGCGGTGACGGTGTTCGACGGCGTCGCCGGCGTCGAGCCGCAGTCGGAGACGGTGTGGCGGCAGGCCGACAAATACGGCGTGCCCCGCATCTGCTTCGTCAACAAGATGGACCGCCTGGGCGCCAACTTCTTCCGCTGCGTCGACATGATCGTCGACCGGCTGGGCGCCAAGCCCATGGTCATCCAGCTGCCGATCGGCGCCGAAAGCAGCTTCGTCGGGCTGGTCGACCTCGTCGCCATGAAGAGCCTGGTGTGGAAGGACGAATCGCTTGGCGCCGAGTTCGTCGTCGGCGACATCCCCGCCGACCTCAAGGCGCAGGCCGACGACTACCGCCACAAGCTGGTGGAGATGGCGGTGGAGATGGACGACGCCGCCATGGAAGCCTATCTCGACGGCAAGGAGCCGGACGAGGCGACCCTGAAGCGGCTGATCCGCAAGGGCACGATCACCAGCACCTTCGTTCCCGTGCTATGCGGCGCGGCCTTCAAGAACAAAGGCGTCCAGCCGATGCTGGACGGGGTCGTCGATTTCCTGCCGGCGCCGACCGACGTCGCGGCGGTGACCGGCGTGAAGCCCGGGACCGACGAGGAGGAGGTCCGCAAATGCTCGGACGACGAGCCGTTTGCCGGACTCGCCTTCAAGATCATGAACGATCCCTTCGTCGGCTCGATCACCTTCGTGCGGGTCTATTCCGGCATCCTGCAGTCGGGCACCTCGATCCTGAACACGGTCAAGGACGACCGCGAGCGCGTCGGCCGCATGCTGCTGATGCACGCGAACCACCGCGAGGACATCAAGGAGGCGCGCGCCGGCGACATCGTCGCGCTGGCCGGCCTGAAGAACTCCACGACCGGCGACACGCTGTGCGATCCGAACAAGCCGATCGTGCTCGAGCGCATGGAATTCCCGGACCCGGTCATCGAGGTCGCGGTCGAGCCGAAGACCAAGGGGGATCAGGAGAAGATGGGCGTGGCGCTGAACCGCCTGGCCCAGGAGGACCCCTCGTTCCGCGTCAGCACGGACCAGGAGAGCGGCCAGACCGTCATCAAGGGGATGGGCGAGCTGCATCTCGAGATCATCGTCGACCGCATGCGGCGCGAGTTCAAGGTCGAGGCCAATGTCGGCCAGCCGCAGGTCGCCTTCCGCGAGACCATCACGCGGGCCGTCGAATACGACTACACCCACAAGAAGCAGACCGGCGGCGCCGGCCAGTTCGCGCGCGTCAAGATCCGCTTCGAGCCGCTGCCGCGCGGCAGCGGCTTCGTGTTCGAGAACGAAGTGATCGGCGGCGCGGTGCCGAGGGAGTACGTGCCGGGCGTCGAGAAGGGCCTGAAGTCGGCGCTGGATACGGGCGTCTATGCGGGGTATCCCACGATCGACTTCAAGGCCGCGCTGATCGACGGCGCCTATCACGACGTCGACTCCAACGTGATGACCTTCGAGATCGCCTCGCGCGCGGCGTTCCGCGAGGGCATGGTCAAGGCCGGGCCGCAGCTGCTGGAGCCGATCATGCGGGTCGAAGTGGTGACGCCCGAGGAATACATGGGCGACGTCATCGGCGACCTCAACGCCCGCCGCGGCAGCATCAGCGGCATGGACCAGCGCGGCAACGCCCGCGTCATCAACGGCATGGTGCCGCTCAAGGAGATGTTCGGCTACGTCAACAAGCTGCGCGGCATGACCCAGGGACGCGCCCAGTACACCATGCATTTCGATCACTATGCGCCGGTGCCCCAGTCGGTTGCCGAGGAAGTGCGCGCCCAGGCGGCGGAGTGACGCCGGCGCCGGCGGGACAGAAAGAGGGACGGAGAAGAAGTCAATGGCGAAAGCGAAGTTTGAGCGGACGAAGCCGCACTGCAATGTCGGGACGATCGGGCACGTCGACCACGGGAAGACGACGTTGACGGCGGCGATCACGAAGGTATTGGCGGAGACGGGCGGGGCGACGTTCACGGCCTACGACCAGATCGACAAGGCGCCGGAGGAGAAGGCGCGGGGCATCACGATCAACACGGCGCATGTGGAGTACCAGACGGCGAACCGGCACTACGCGCACGTCGATTGCCCGGGCCATGCGGATTACGTGAAGAACATGATCACGGGCGCGGCGCAGATGGACGGCGCGATCCTGGTGGTGAGCGCGGCGGACGGTCCGATGCCGCAGACGCGGGAGCACATCCTGCTGGCGCGGCAGGTGGGTGTTCCGGCGCTGGTGGTCTACATGAACAAGGTGGACATGGTGGACGACCCGGAGTTGTTGGACTTGGTGGAGCTTGAGGTTCGGGAGCTGTTGTCGAAGTACGAGTTTCCGGGGGACAAGATCCCGATCATCAAGGGCAGTGCGCTGGCGGCGCTGGAGGGCAAGGACCCGAAGCTGGGTGCGGAATCGGTGTTGGCGCTGATGAAGGCGGTGGACGAGTACATTCCGCAGCCGGAGCGTCCGAAGGACCGTCCGTTCCTGATGCCGATCGAGGACGTGTTTTCGATTTCGGGCCGCGGGACGGTGGTGACGGGTCGGATCGAGCGGGGCGTGATCAAGGTGGGCGAGGAGGTGGAGATCATCGGCCTGCGTCCGACGACGAAGACGGTGGTGACGGGCGTGGAGATGTTCCGCAAGCTGTTGGACGCGGGCGAGGCGGGCGACAACATCGGGGCGCTCTTGCGCGGGACGAAGCGGGAAGAGGTGGAGCGGGGCCAGGTGTTGGCGAAGCCTGGGTCGATCACGCCGCACACGAAGTTCAAGGCGGAAGCGTACATCCTGACGAAGGAGGAGGGCGGTCGGCACACGCCGTTCTTCTCGAACTACCGGCCGCAGTTCTATTTCCGGACGACGGACGTGACGGGGACGATCAAGCTGCCGGACGGGACGGAGATGGTGATGCCGGGCGACAACATCACCATGGAGATCGAGCTGATCACGCCGATCGCCATGGACGAGGGCCTGCGCTTCGCCATCCGCGAAGGCGGCCGCACCGTCGGCGCCGGCGTCGTCGCCTCGATCATCGAGTAATCCAACAGTACCGCAACAATTCCAGCCGCTTGGAGCAAACGGACGTCGATCATGGAGAGCCAACATATTCGCATACGCCTCAAGGCGTTCGATCATCGCGTGCTCGACCAGTCGACGAGCGAGATCGTGAACACGGCCAAGCGGACCGGCGCCCAGGTCCGCGGCCCGATTCCACTGCCGACGCGGATCGAGAGGTTCACGGTCAACCGGTCGCCCCATGTCGACAAGAAGAGTCGCGAACAGTTCGAGATCCGGACTCATAAGCGCCTGCTCGACATCGTCGACCCGACTCCACAAACGGTCGATGCCCTGATGAAGCTCGATCTCGCGGCCGGCGTGGACGTCGAGATCAAGCTGAAGAACTAGAGTCGGGAGCGTTGGTCATGCGTACCGGATTGATCGCGCAGAAGCTGGGCATGTCGCGCCTCTTCAACGAGGAGGGAGCGCATGTGCCGGTCACCGTGCTCAAGGTCGACCGATGCGAGGTCGTCGCCGTCCGGACGATCGAGCGCGACGGCTACTCGGCCGTGCAGCTCGGCGTCGGCAAGGCCAAGGCACGGAACACGACCAAAGCGATGCGCGGGCACTTCGCCAAGGCGAAGGTCGAGCCGAAACGCAAGCTGGCCGAGTTCCGCGTCACGCCCGACGCCGTGCTCGAGCCGGGCGCCGAACTGGCCGCCAACCACTTCATCCCGGGCCAGTTCGTCGACGTTACCGGAATCACCATCGGCAAGGGCTTCGCCGGATCGATGAAGCGCTGGAATTTCGGCGGCTTGCGGGCGACGCACGGCGTCTCCATCTCGCACCGCAGCCACGGCTCGACCGGCAATCGCCAGGACCCGGGCCGCACGTTCCCGAACAAGAAGATGGCGGGCCACCTGGGCGTCGAACGCGTCACCACGCTGAACCTCAAGGTCGTCGCTACCGATGCCGATCAGGGCCTCATCATGATCCGCGGTGCGGTGCCGGGAGCCGACGGCGGCTATGTGCTCGTGCGCGACGCGGTGAAGCGCAAGCTGCCGAAGGACGTGCCCTTCCCCGCGGCCCTGCGTGCCGGCGCTGCCGCCGGCACCGAGGAGAAGAAGGACCAGGCGCCATGAAGTGCGCGGTAACCAACCTGGACAACAAACAGGTGGGCGAGATCGATCTCGCCGACGATGTGTTCGCGCTGCCCGTGCGCAAGGATATCCTGGCGCGGGCCGTCAACTGGCAGCTCAACAAGCGACGCGCCGGCACTCACAAGACCAAGGGCGTCAGCGAGATCCGCGGGACGACCAAGAAGCCCTACCGGCAGAAGGGCACGGGTCACGCACGCCAGGGCAGCCTGCGCTCGCCGCAGTTCCGCGGCGGCGCGCGGATCTTCGGGCCTGTCGTCCGCAGCCATGCGACCGAGCTGCCGAAGAAGGTCCGCAAGCTCGCGCTGAAGACGGCGCTGTCGAGCAAGCAGGCCGACGGCCGGTTGATCGTCATCGACGAGGCGAAGATCAAGACGGTGAAGACGAAGGATCTGGCCAAGAAGCTGAGCAAGCTCGGTTGGACGTCGGCCCTGATCATCGACGGCCCGACCGTCGATGCCGGCTTCCTGCGGGCCGCCGTGAATCTTCCCAATCTGGACGTCCTGCCGCAGCAGGGCGCCAACGTCTATGACATCCTGCGGCGCGATACCCTGGTCCTTACCAAGGACGCGGTGCATCATCTGGAGGCGCGACTGAAATGAGCAAGGCAAAGCAAGTCGCATCCGTCAGCCAGCTGCGCATGTACGATCTGATCCGTTCGCCCGTCGTGACGGAGAAATCGACGCTTGGCTCGCAGCACAACCAGGTGACGTTCCGCGTCCCGCTGGATGCGACGAAGCCGGAGATCAAGGCGGCTGTCGAAGGCCTGTTCAAGGTCAAGGTCAAGGCCGTGAACACGCTGCGGTTGGAAGGCAAGACCAAACGGTTCCGCGGCTTCCTCGGCAAGCGGCCCGACGTGAAGAAAGCGATCGTGAGCTTGGTCGAAGGCCACACGATCGACGTGACGACAGGGGTCTGACCATGGCACTCAAGACCTTCAAGCCGACCACCCCGGCGCAGCGCCAGCTCGTCATTGTCGACCGTTCGGAACTGTGGGCCGGCCGGCCGGTTCGCGCGCTGACCGTCGGCAAGCGCAAGTCTGGCGGAAGAAACAACCACGGACACCTGGTCAATTCGCGCATCGGCGGCGGCCACAAGCGCCGTATCCGGATCATCGATTTCAAGCGGCGCAAGTTCGACATGCCGGCCACGGTCGAGCGGCTGGAGTATGACCCCAACCGAACCGCGTTCATCGCCCTCATCCGCTACGAGGATGGCGAGCAGAGCTACATCCTGGCGCCGCAGCGGCTGCGCGTGGGCGATCAGGTCGTGTCGGGCGAGCGCGCGGACATCAAGCCGGGCAACGCCCTGCCGCTGAAGAACATCCCGGTCGGCACGATCATCCACAATGTCGAATTGAAGCCGATGAAAGGCGGACAGCTGGCCCGCGCGGCCGGCACCTACGTCCAGCTCGTCGGCCGCGACATCGATTACGCGCTGCTGCGGCTTGGTTCGGGCGAGGTGCGCAAGGTGCATCTCGATTGCCTGGCGACGATCGGCGCCGTGTCGAATCCGGATCAGCAGAACATCATCATCGGCAAGGCGGGCCGCAGCCGCTGGTTCGGGATCCGCCCGCACACCCGCGGCATCGCCAAGAACCCGGTCGATCATCCGCATGGCGGCCGAACCAACGGCGGCAAGCATTGGGTCACGCCCTCGGGCATCTCGACCAAGGGCAAGAAGACGCGGCAAAACAAGCGCACCGACGGCATGATCCTGCGCCGTCGCCACGCGGCGAAGTAGAGGAGGGCGAGGACTCGTGGCCCGTTCTGTCTGGAAAGGTCCGTTCATCGACGGCTATCTGCTGAAGAAGGCGGAGACGTCGCGCTCATCGGGACGCAATGAGGTGATCAAGACCTGGTCGCGGCGGTCGACGATCATTCCGCAGTTCGTCGGCCTGACGTTCGGCGTCTACAACGGCCATAAGTTCCTGCCGGTGCTGGTGACCGAGAACATGATCGGCCACAAGTTCGGAGAATTCGCGCCGACCCGCGTGTTCCATGGCCACACCGCCGCCGACAAGAAGGCGAAGAAGGTCGAGACGAAATGAGCAAGAAGAAGGCGCCGCGCCGGTTGGCCGACAGCGAGGCGAGATCCGTGGCCCGCCTGCTGCGCGGCAGTCCGCGCAAGCTGAACCTCGTAGCCGAGCTCATCCGCGGCAAGGATGCAGGACCGGCCCTGGCGGAGCTGACATTCTCCAAGCGCCGCATCGCGGGATCGGTGAAGCGCGTGCTGCAGGCGGCGATCGCCAACGCCGAGAACAACCATCAACTGGACGTCGACCGGCTCTATGTCGCGGAAGCCACGGTCGGCCGGAGCTTCGTGATGAAGCGCTTTCATGCGCGGGCGCGCGGGCGGGGTGCGCGCATCCTGAAGCCCTGGAGCAATCTCACCGTGGTGGTGCGCGAGCGCGAGGAGAGCAAGTAAAATGGGTCAGAAGGTCAATCCGGTCGGGCTGCGGGTCGGCATCAACCGCACCTGGGACTCGCGGTGGTACGCCCATAAGGGATATGCGGGCCTGCTGCACGAGGATCTGCGTCTGCGCAAGTACCTGCAGGACCGCCTCGTCCAGGCCGGCGTGAGCCGGGTGGTCATCGAGCGGCCGACGAAGAAGGCCCGCATCACCATCCACACGGCGCGGCCGGGCGTGGTCATCGGCAAGAAGGGCGCCGACATCGAAAAGCTGCGCAACGACCTGCAGAAGATGACGGGCGGCGAGGTGCACCTCAACATCCTGGAGATCCGCAAGCCCGAGATCGACGCCAAGCTGGTGGCAGAGAACATTGCCCAGCAGCTCGAGCGGCGCGTCGCGTTCCGCCGGGCGATGAAGCGCGCCGTCCAGTCGGCGATGCGGCTGGGCGCCAGCGGCATCCGGATCAACTGCGGCGGCCGCCTGGGCGGGGCCGAGATCGCGCGCGTCGAGTGGTACCGCGAAGGGCGCGTGCCTCTGCATACCCTGCGCGCCGACATCGACTACGGCCGGGCCACGGCCAAGACCACCTATGGGACCTGCGGCGTCAAGGTCTGGGTCTTCAAGGGCGAGATCCTGGCGCACGACCCGATGGCCCAGGACAAGCGAGCGCAGGAGCAGCAGGTCACGCGCTGAGGCGGCGGCCCGCGGGAATTCAGGACGAACGACATGCTTCAACCAAGCCGAACGAAATACCGAAAGGCGCACAAGGGCCGCATCCACGGGGCCGCCAAGGGCGGCTTCACGCTGAACTTCGGCGCCTACGGCCTCAAGGCCACCGAACCCGGGCGGATCACGGCGCGCCAGATCGAGGCGGCCCGCCGGGCGGTCACCCGCCATCTGAAGCGCGTCGGCCGCGTCTGGATCCGGGTCTTCCCGGACGTTCCGGTGTCGCGGAAGCCGGCGGAAGTGCGCATGGGCAGCGGCAAGGGCACGCCGGAGTACTGGGTGTGCCGCATCCACCCCGGCCGGATCGTGTTCGAGATCGACGGCGTGCCCCGCGGCATCGCCGAGGAGGCCTTCGCGCTCGCCGCCGCCAAGCTGTCGGTGAAGACGCGCTTCGTCACGCGCCTGGGCGAGGGGCACTGAGTCATGAAGATCCAGGATCTGCGCACCAAGACCAAGGATCAGCTCCGGACCGAGCTGACGGCGCTGAAGAAGGAAGCGTTCAACCTGCGTTTCCGCAAGGCCGGCGGTCAGCTCGAGAACACGGCGCGGATGCGCCACGTGCGCCGCGACATCGCGCGCATCCAGACCTTGCTGAATGAAACGGCGCGAGCCGCGTCGTAGGAGTGGGCGGAAATGCCGAAGCGAATCCTTCAGGGCGTCGTGGTCAGCGACAAGATGAACAAGACGATCGTCGTCCAGGTCGAGCGACGCGTCATGCACCCGATCTACAAGAAGTTCGTCCGCCGCACCAAGAAGTACGCGGCGCATGACGAGGGCAACGTCCACAAGGTCGGCGAAACCGTGCGCATCCGCGAATGCGCGCCGATCTCCAAGCGCAAGCGCTGGGAGGTCATCAGCGACGCCGAGTCAGCGGCGAGCTAGGAAGGGATCGCGGTCATGATCCAGATGCAAACCAACCTGGAAGTGGCAGACAACTCCGGCGCGCGGCGCGTCCAGTGCATCAAGGTCCTGGGCGGCTCGAAGCGGAAGTACGCCACGGTCGGCGACGTGATCGTCGTCTCGATCAAGGAGGCGATCCCGCGCGGCCGCGTGAAGAAAGGCGACGTCCACCAGGCGGTGATCGTGCGGACGGCCAAGGAGATCCGGCGCTCCGACGGCAGCTCGATCCGGTTCGACCGGAACGCGGCCGTGCTGATCAACAAGCAGGGCGAGCCGATCGGCACCCGCATCTTCGGGCCGGTGACGCGCGAGCTGCGGTCCAAGAACTTCATGAAGATCATCTCGCTGGCGCCCGAAGTGCTGTAGGCGACGGGCGAGCGAAGGGCAAGGGTGCGGGCGATGGCAGCAAAATTCAAGATCCGGAAAGGCGACAAGGTGATCGTCACGACCGGCAAGGAGAAGGGCAAGACCGGCCAGGTGCTGCGGATCCTGCGCGACGAGGCGCGGGTCCTGGTGCAGGGCGTCAACATGATCAAGCGGCATACGAAGCCGTCGGCGGGAAACCCGGGCGGCATCATCGACAAGGAGGCGTCGATTCACATCTCGAACGTTGCCCACGTCGACCCCAAGAGCGGGAAGCCCACGCGCGTCGGCTTCAAGATCCTGGAGGGCGGCCGCAAGGTACGCGTGGCGCGCCGATCCGGCGAAGCGATCGATCTGTAGGCGGTGGACCATGACACGACTGCATGAGCGCTATGAGACCGTCATTCGCCCGGCGCTGATGAAGGAGTTCAGCTACAAGAATCCGATGGAGGTTCCGAGGCTGGACAAGATCGTCATCAACATGGGCGTGGGCGAGGCGACACAGGACCAGAAGAAGCTGCAGGCGGCGGTCTCGGACCTGACGGCCATCTCCGGCCAGAAGCCGCTCGTCATCAAGTCGCGCAAGTCGATCGCGAACTTCAAGCTGCGCGCCGGCCTCAGCATCGGCTGCAAGGTCACGCTGCGCCGCGACCGCATGTTCGAGTTCCTCGATCGGCTCATCAGCGTGGCGCTGCCGCGGGTCCGCGACTTCCGCGGCGTCAGCGGCCGCAGCTTCGACGGGCGCGGCAACTACGCTCTCGGCCTCAAGGAGCAGATCGTCTTTCCGGAGATCGACTACGACAAGACCGATTCGGTCCGCGGCATGGATATCGTGATCTGCACGACGGCCAAGACCAATGCCGAGGCCAAGGCCCTGCTCAAGGGCTTCGATATGCCATTCGTGAATTAAGGTCGCTGGAGAAGAAGGACATGGCGAAGACGAGTTCCATCGAACGGAACAAGAAGCGGATCCGCCTGGCGAAGAAATTCGCCGGCCGGCGGACACGCCTGAAAGCCATCGCGAACGACGAGTCGCTGGCGCCCGAACAACGCTTCGCGGCGCGGCTCAAGCTGTCGGAGGTGCCGAGGAACGCGTCGCCGGTGCGGCAACACAACCGTTGCGAGCTTACCGGGCGATCGCGCGGCGTCTACAACAAGTTCAAGCTGTCGCGCATCGCTCTGCGCGAATTGGCGTCGACCGGCCAGATTCCTGGCATGGTCAAGTCGAGTTGGTAAAGGAGGGCAGTGGGAAATGGCGATGACCGACCCACTCGGCGACATGTTGACGCGCATCCGCAACGGGCAGCGGGCGGGCATGTCGAACGTGTCCTGCCCGGCGTCGAAGCTGCGGGCGAACGTGCTCGAGGTGCTGAAGCGTGAGGGTTATATCCGCGACTACGCGCCGGCCAACGGCGGCGGCAGCGGGTCCGCATTCAAGATCGAGCTCAAGTACAACGAGGGCACGCCGGTGATCCGCGAGATCAGCCGCATATCGAAGCCGGGCCGCCGTGTCTATTCCAAGATCGCCGATCTGCCGCGCGTCTACAACGGCCTCGGCATCTCGATCCTGTCGACGCCACGCGGCGTCATGTCCGACAACGAGGCCCGCGCCGCCAATGTCGGCGGCGAGGTCCTGTGTCGCGTGTATTGAGGGCCGAACGATGTCCCGCGTAGGCAAGTCGCCGGTCGCCATCCCGGCCGGCGTCACCATTCAGCTCAGCGGACGGACGCTCTCGGCCAAGGGCAAGTTGGGCGAGCTGCAGATCGACGTCAGCGACCAGGTCGAGGCAAAGGTCGAGGGCGACCAGGTCGTCTTCAAGCCGGTGGGCGATTCGAAGCAGGCGCGGATGGTGTGGGGCACGACGCGCAACCTGGTCCGCAACATGGTCACCGGCGTTTCGAAGGGCTTCCAGAAGAACCTGGAGATCAACGGCGTCGGCTATCGTGCGGCGGTGCAGGGCAAGACTCTCCAGCTGCAGCTGGGCTATAGCCACGACGTCGTGTTCCCGATCCCCGACGACGTGACGATCAAGTGCGAGAAGCCGACATCGATCGCCATCAGCGGCCGCAGCAAGCAGCAAGTCGGCCAGATCGCCGCCGAGATCCGTGCGTTCCGCGGCCCCGAACCCTACAAGGGCAAGGGCATCAAGTACGACACCGAAACGATCCTTCGCAAGGAAGGCAAGAAGAAGTAGCGCCCATGTCGAACGTGAAGGACCTCTTCGCCCGCCGCAAGCGCCGCGCGCGGACGCAGATTCGCCGCAAGGCCGCGGAGCGGCCGCGGCTGACCGTGTTCCGGTCGAGCAAGCACATCTACGCGCAGGTCATCGACGACTCGAAAGGCGCCACCATGGCCGCCGCCTCGACGGTCGACAAGAGCCTGCACGGCAAGCTCAAGACCGGTGCCGATATCGTCGCCGCCAAGGAAGTCGGCAAGCTCATCGCCGAGCGGGCGATCGCCGCCGGCGTGAAGCAGGTCGTCTTCGACCGCGGCGGCTATCTTTTCCACGGCCGGGTCAAGGCCCTGGCCGAGGCCGCCCGAGAGGGCGGCTTGCAGTTCTAGAGGATACATTCATGGCACGAGGCCCGAAGTCCGAACGCCGCGAGCGCGACCGCGAGAGAGACCGCTCCCGCGAGGATGCCGAGCTGATTGAAAAGCTCGTCAGCATCAACCGCGTCGCCAAGGTGGTGAAGGGCGGCCGCAGGTTCGGTTTCGCCGCCCTGGTCGTCGTCGGCGACGGCAAGGGCCGGGTCGGTCATGGCGCCGGCAAGGCGCGCGAAGTGCCGGAGGCCATCCGCAAGGCGACCGAACAGGCCAAGCGCGGCATGATCCGGGTGCCGCTGCGCGAGGGCCGCACGCTGCATCATGACGTGACCGGGCATTTCGGCGCCGGGCGCGTGGTCTTCCGCGTCGCCGAGGCGGGAACCGGCATCATCGCCGGCGGGCCGGTGCGCGCCATCTTCGAAGCGCTGGGCGTCCACGACGTCGTCGCCAAGTCGGTCGGAACCTCCAACCCCCACAACATGGTCAAGGCCGCCTTTGCCGCGCTCGAACGCAGCACCTCGCCGCGCGCCGTGGCCGCGCGCCGCGGCAAGAAGGTCAGCGAGATCCTGGGTCGCCGCGACGCGCCCGTCGAAGCGAGGGAATGAGCCATGGCGACCGCGAAGAGCCGCATCCGCATCACCCAGATCGGCAGCCCGATCGGCCGGCCGGACGACCAGCGGGCGACGCTCGTCGGACTCGGGCTCAACAAGCTGCACCGGAGCCGCGAGGTCGAGGACACGCCGGCCGTGCGCGGCATGATCGCGAAGGTGAGGCATCTGGTCCGGGTGGAAACCCAGGAATAGCGGGACTATCTGATAGGTGGCCAGCGCCCCGGCCATCGCGGGAGAGGACGACACGATCATGAAACTCAATCAGCTTTCGGACAATGCCGGCGCGCGCAAGGGGCGCATGCGGATCGGCCGCGGCATCGGCTCCGGCAAGGGCAAGACCGGCGGCCGCGGCGGCAAGGGCCAGACCGCCCGCACGGGCGTCCACATCAAGGGCTTCGAGGGCGGCCAGATGCCGCTGCACATGCGCCTGCCGAAGCGCGGCTTCAACAACGTCTTCCGGCGCGACTTCGTGGTGGTGAATCTCGGCCAGCTGCAGACCGCCATCGATGCCGGCCGCCTGGATGCCGGCCACCCCATCAACGGCGCAACCCTGCAAAAGGCGGGCATCGTGCGCCGGGTGCGCGACGGCATCCGCCTGCTCGGAACGGGCGAGCTGAAGGCGGCCGTGACGGTCGAGGTCGCCGGCGCCTCGAAGAGCGCCGTCGCGGCGGTCGAGAAGGCCGGGGGCAAGGTCGTCCTGCCGCCCAAGCCCGCGACCGACACGGCGGCGCAGGCCTGAGGCAACCCACAGCCATGGCCTCGCCGGCGGAACAACTCGCCTCCAGCATCAATTTCGGCGCCCTCGCGAAGGCAACGGAGCTGAAGAAGCGGCTCCTGTTCACGCTCGGCGCCCTGCTCGTCTACCGGCTCGGCACCTACCTGCCGCTGCCCGGCCTCGATCCGGTGGCGCTGACGGAGTTCTTCCAGAGCCAGTCCTCGGGCATCATCGGGCTGCTCGACATGTTCGCGGGCGGCGCCGTCAGCCGCATGTCGATCTTCGCCCTCAACATCATGCCGTACATCTCGGCATCGATCATCATGCAGCTGCTGACCAGCGTCTCGCCGAAGCTCGAGGCGCTCAAGAAGGAAGGCGAGAGCGGGCGCAAGAAGATCAACCAGTACACCCGCATGGGGACGGTCGTCCTGGCGGCCGTCCAGGCCTACGGCGTAGCCATTGGGCTCATCAACCAGCCGGGCCTCGTTACCGCATCCGGATCCATGTTCGTCGTCAGCACGGTCGTGTCGCTGACGGCGGGCACGATCTTCCTGATGTGGCTCGGCGAGCAGATCACAAGCCGCGGCGTCGGCAACGGCACCTCGCTGATCATCTTCTCCGGCATCGTGGCGCGGCTGCCCTTTGCCCTCGGCGCGACCTTCGAGCAGGTCCGCACCGGCGACCTGGAGGTCTTCTGGGTCATCGGCCTGCTGATCATGGCGGTGGCGGTGATCGCCTTTATCGTGTTCATGGAGCGCGCCCAACGCCGCCTTGTCGTCCAGTTCCCGAAGCGGCAGGTGGGCATGCGCGTCACCTCCGGCGAGATGTCGCATCTGCCGCTGAAGGTCAACAGTGCGGGCGTGATCCCACCCATCTTTGCCAGTTCGCTGCTGTTGCTGCCGCTGACATTCGTGAATTTCGGCGGCAGCGGGGGAGGCGCCGAATGGGTGCAGTGGTTGGCCCGCAACCTCGGCCACGGGACGCCGCTCTATCTGGCGCTCTATGTCGGCATGATCGTCTTCTTCGCCTTCTTCTACACGGCGATCGTCTTCAATCCGGCGGACACCGCCGAGAACCTGAAGAAGAACGGCGGATTCATCCCCGGCTATCGCCCGGGCAAGAGCACGGCCGAGTATCTCGACTATGTGCTGACCCGGTTGACCGTGGTGGGCTCCGCCTATCTCGCGTTCGTCTGCCTTCTGCCGGAATTGCTGATCGCCTGGAAGAACTTCTCGTTCTATTTCGGCGGCACCAGCCTCCTGATCGTGGTCTCCGTGACGATGGACACGGTGGCGCAGATCCACTCGCATCTGCTGGCACACCAGTACGAGGGCCTGATCAAGAAGGCCAAGCTCAAGGGTCGCCGCGGATGAAGCTGATCCTGCTGGGCCCGCCCGGGGCAGGCAAGGGAACCCAGGCGAAACGGCTGGAGGAGACCCGCGGCCTGAAGCAGCTGTCGACCGGCGACATGCTACGCGCCGCCGTCGATTCGGGCAGCCCGCTGGGCCGCGAGGCCGACCGCATCATGAAGGCCGGCAAGCTGGTCCCCGACGAGATCATGATCGATATGATTGCCGAGCGGATCGACCAGCCGGACTGCCAGCGCGGCGTGATCTTCGACGGCTTCCCGCGCACGGTGCGCCAGGCCGAGGCACTGGATGCAATGCTGAGCAAGCGCGGACAAGCTCTTGATGCCGTGATCGAAATCACGGTCGATGGCGCCGCCCTCGTGGAACGGATTTCCGGCCGCTTCAGTTGCGCCAAATGCGGCGCAGTCTATCACGACAAGTACAAGCGCCCGAAGGTGGAGGAGATCTGCGACGTCTGCGGCGCCAAGGAGTTCAAGCGCCGCCGCGACGACCAAGCCGAGACGGTCCAAACGAGACTTAAAGAATATTACGAGCAAACTGCTCCAATACTACCCTATTATTTGAAAAAAGGCCTAGTTCGTCAGGTGGATGGGATGTCCGACGCGGAGCAGGTCGCGACACAGATCGAGCGGGTGCTGGAGGCGGTCGATT
The DNA here is from genome assembly GCA_050180895.1 of Dongiaceae bacterium. Lineage (GTDB taxonomy): Bacteria > Pseudomonadota > Alphaproteobacteria > Dongiales > Dongiaceae > JBGPEQ01. The sequence goes on along the minus strand of JBFXDS010000002.1, from coordinate 467,032 downwards.
GAACAGGCGAGAGGTTGACACAAAGTCGGATGTTCCTATAATCCGCGCCCTCGGTCCGACCGCGATTCGGGAACGGTTCGGCTTGTCCTTATCGAAGCAGTAGAGGAGCTTACGGCGTGGCGCGCATTGCTGGCGTCAACATTCCCACGCAGAAGCGGGTGTTGATCGCGCTCACCTATATCCACGGCATCGGCCGCACGAAGGCGCAGGAGATCTGCGGCAAGGTCGGCATTCCGGCCGAACGCCGGGTGCATCAGCTCACGGACGACGAAGTCTTGCGCATCCGCGAGTTGATCGACCGGGAGTACCGCGTCGAAGGCGATCTCCGCCGCCAGGTGGCAATGAACATCAAGCGCCTGATGGATCTCGGCTGCTACCGCGGGCTGCGGCACCGCAAGGGCCTGCCGGTCCGCGGCCAGCGCACGCATACCAACGCGCGGACGCGCAAGGGACCGGCCAAGGCCATCGCCGGCAAGAAGAAGGCGGTCTGACCCGATAGGATCGAGGGATTATGGGCAAAGCAGCAGTAGCGCGGCCGCGGCGACGCGAGCGCAAGAACATCACGTCGGGCGTCGCGCACGTCAATGCCAGCTTCAACAATACCGTCGTGACGATCACCGACGCCCAGGGCAACACCATCGCCTGGTCGTCGGCCGGCAGCCAGGGCTTCAAGGGCTCGCGCAAGTCGACCCCTTACGCCGCGCAGGTAGCGGCCGACAGCGCGGCGCGCAAGGCCATGGAACATGGCGTCAAGACCCTCGAGGTCGAGGTCAAGGGACCGGGGTCCGGCCGCGAGTCGGCGCTGCGCGCGCTGCAGGCGGCGGGCTTCACGATCACCTCGATCAAGGACGTAACGCCGATTCCGCACAATGGTTGTCGTCCCCCCAAGCGGCGCCGGGTCTGAGCGCCAACGCCCGGCTCGCGATTTCGCTACGTGCGTTGCACAAATCCCGGCGTCGAACCCAGCGGCGACGACCGAGGCGTCGGGGCAGCCGCCGCCGGCCCACTAACGCGATAGGATTGTAGGACCGTGATTCAGAGAAATTGGACCGAACTGATCAAGCCGAACAAGCTCAACGTCGAGGCGGGAGCCGATCCCAAGCGGGAAGCGACCGTCGTGGCCGAGCCGCTCGAGCGCGGTTTCGGCCTTACGCTGGGGAATGCGCTGCGCCGCATCCTGTTGTCGTCACTGCAGGGCGCGGCGGTGACGTCCGTGCATATCGACGGCGTGCTGCACGAGTTCTCGTCGATCCCCGGCGTGCGCGAGGACGTCACGGACATCGTGCTCAACATCAAATCCATCGGCCTGCGCATGGGCGGCGAAGGGCCGAAGCGGATGCGCCTGCGCGCAGAAGGACCAGGGGAGGTCACGGCGGGCCGGATCGAGACCGGGCACGACATCGAGATCATGAATCCGGATCTCGTGCTGTGCACGCTCGACAAGGGCGCCAAGCTGAACATGGAGTTCACGGTGGCAAGCGGGAAGGGCTATGTGCCGGCCTCGCAGAACCGGCCGGAGGACGCGCCGATCGGCCTCATCCCCGTCGATGCGCTGTACAGCCCGGTCCGCAAGGTCTCCTACAAGGTCGACCACAGCCGCGTCGGACAGGTGACGGACTACGACAAGCTGTCCATGCAGATCCAGACCAACGGCGCCGTCACCCCCGAGGACGCGGTGGCGCTGGCGGCGCGCATCCTGCAGGACCAGCTGGCGTTGTTCATCAACTTCGAAGAGCCGAAGCCGGTGGGCCACGAAGCCACGCCGGCGGAGCCGCCGTTCAACAAGAACCTGCTGCGCAAGGTCGACGAGCTCGAGCTGTCGGTGCGCTCGGCGAACTGCCTGAAGAACGACAACATCATCTATATCGGCGACCTCGTGCAGAAGACCGAGAGCGAGATGCTGCGGACGCCGAATTTCGGCCGCAAGTCGCTGAACGAGATCAAGGAAGTCCTCGCCCAGATGGGCCTGCATCTCGGCATGGAGATTCCCGGCTGGCCGCCGGAAAACATCGAGGACCTGGCCAAGCGGCTCGACGAGCCGTACTGAGGCCCTGCCAAGGGCCGTCCCGGCCCGGCGCGCCGTTCCCGATCCCCGGAAGATCGCGGCGGCGTGGAGTGTCGTCGGCTTCGCGCGCGAGGCCCGAGCATGAGAGGAGAGAGGCGTCATGCGCCACGGTTTGAGCGGTCGTAAGCTGGGTCGAGCCAGCGGTCATCGTCGGGCGCTGTTCGCCAATCTCGCGGCGTCCTTGATCAAGCACGAGCAGATCAAGACCACCCTGCCGAAGGCCAAGGATCTGCGCCCCTATGTCGAGAAGCTCGTGACGCTGGGCAAGCGCGGCGATCAGCATGCGCGCCGGCAGGCTTATGCGGTGCTGCGCAACGAGGCGGCGACGAGCAAGCTGTTCGGCCCCTTGGCCGAGCGCTACAAGGAGCGCAAGGGCGGCTACACCCGTGTCCTCAAGGCCGGCTTCCGCTATGGCGACATGGCGCCGATGGCGGTGATCGAGTTCGTCGACCGCGATCCGGAGGCGAAAGGCAAGGATTCCGGGCCGGTCCAGACGGCGGAGCAGGAGACGGCGGACGCGGCCGCGTGACCGCGCGCGCCGGAAGCCGCCAGGATCGAGGGCAGCCCTGGTGGCTGCCCTTCTTGTTTATATGATCCGCGGCGATAACGGACGCTGGCTCATGATCACGGAACCGGGACGCTAGACATGGCGCGGCGAGATCCTTCCGCATCGACGGGGGCATCGAGCGGCCTGTTCGAGTCGCTGGCGCCACGGCCCCTGGCGGACCGGCTGCGCCCCCGGTCGATCGCGGAGATCGTCGGGCAGGACCACCTGCTGGGTCCGGACGCGCCGATCGGCCGGATGATCGCCAGCGGTCGGCTGTCGTCGATGGTGCTGTGGGGGCCGCCCGGCTGCGGCAAGACCACGTTGGCGCGGTTGCTGGCCGAGCACACGAAACTGCATTTCGAGCCGCTGTCTGCGGTGTTCACTGGGGTCGCCGATCTGCGCCGCGTGTTCGAAGCCGCGCGGGCGCGCCGGGCCGCGGGGCAGGGGACCCTGCTCTTCATCGACGAGATCCACCGCTTTAACCGCGCCCAGCAGGATGGCTTCCTGCCCTATGTCGAGGACGGCACCGTCATCCTCGTCGGCGCGACGACCGAGAACCCCTCGTTCGAGCTGAATGCCGCGCTCCTGTCGCGCGCGCAGATCTTCGTCCTCAACAGGCTCGACGACGCGTCGATCGAGAAGCTCCTGGAACGGGCGGAGCAGGCGGAGGGGCGCCGGCTGCCGCTCGAAGCCGACGCCCGCCGTGCCTTGCGGGCCATGGCTGACGGCGACGGCCGCTATGTCCTCAACATGGCCGAGGAGCTGTTCGCCTTGCCGGCGGGCAAGCAGGGCGACTCCGGCCTGCTCGACGTGAAGGCGCTGACGGCCGCGGTGCAGAAGCGGGCGCCGCTCTACGACAAGGCGCAGGAAGGCCACTACAACCTGATCAGCGCCCTGCACAAGTCGCTGCGCGGTTCCGATACGGACGCCGCACTCTACTGGCTTGCGCGGATGCTCGCCGGCGGCGAAGACCCGCTCTATGTGGCCCGACGGCTGGTGCGCTTCGCGGTCGAGGATGTGGGGTTGGCGGACCCGCAGGCGCTCGTCCAGGCGCTGGCTGCCTGGGACACTTATGAACGGCTCGGCTCGCCCGAGGGTGAGCTGGCCATCGCCCAGTGCGTCATCTATCTCGGCACGGCGCCGAAATCGAATGCGGCCTACACGGCGCTGAGTGCCGCCAACGCGGCCGCGCGCGAGACAGGCTCGCTGATGCCGCCGAAGCATATCCTGAATGCGCCGACGCGGCTCATGCAGGATCTCGGATACGGCAAGGGGTACGAGTACGATCACGACACGGCCGAAGGCTTTTCGGGGCAGAACTATTTCCCGGAGGCCATGGAACGGCGCTCCTTCTACCAGCCGGTCGATCGCGGCTTCGAGCGCGAAATCCGCAAGCGGCTGGATTATTGGGACAAGCTCCGTCGGCAGCGCAACGAGGGCGAAGGCAAAGGATAGAGCATGCGGATGATCCTTGCAGTCGCGCTTGGCGGCGCGCTCGGTTCGGTCGCGCGATACCTGCTGGCTGGCGCGGTCCAGCGGGCCCTCGGTGGCGACTATCCCTGGGGCATCATGACCGTCAATGTCATCGGTTGTATGCTCATGGGCGCACTGGTCGAGGCACTGGCGCTGAAATGGTCGGTCGGCCCCGAGCTGCGCGCCTTCCTCGCCGTCGGAATCCTCGGCGGCTTTACGACATTCTCGAGCTTCGCGCTGGACACGGCGATGCTCGCCGGCCGCGGCGGCCTCGCCGCGCCGATCGGCTATGTCGTCGGCTCCGTCATCTTGTCGATCGCCGGATTCTATGCGGGTCTCTTTCTGGTTCGGCAGGCCATCACGTGACCGGGGTCACGACCGTTGCGGTCGACGCCAACGAAGCCGACCTGCGTCTCGACCGCTGGTTCAAGCGCCGTTATCCGCATCTGGGGCATGGCCGCCTGGAGAAGCTGCTGCGGACGGGGCAAGTGCGCGTGGACGGTCGCCGGGCTCAGTCGAGCACGCGGCTCGATCCCGGCCAGAAAATCCGTGTTCCGCCGCTGGGCGGGACGACCGCGCCGGCGACGACATCCAGGCCCTCGGTTCCCGAGCGCGAGGCGCGCCTGCTGCAGCAGACGGTGCTCTACCGGGATGACGATGTGCTCGCCATCAACAAGCCGCCCGGTCTGGCGGTGCAGGGCGGAACCGGTCTCGATCGGCATCTCGATGCCATGCTCGACGTGCTTCGGTTCGGATCGGCGGAGCGGCCGCGGCTCGTGCACCGGCTGGACCGCGACACCAGCGGCGTCCTGCTGCTGGCCCGCCATGCGCGCGCCGCGGCGGAGCTGGCGGAATCCTTCCGCCGCAAGGATTGCCGCAAGATCTACTGGGCGGTGGTCGCGGGCCTGCCAAAGCGCGCCACCGGCCGGGTGGACCTCGCCCTACGCAAGCTCCCGGGTCGGGCCGGCGAGCGCATGGCACCGGACGAGGAGGGCAAGGAGGCCGTCACCGAGTACCGCGTTCTCGACCGTGCCGGCCGGCAGGCGGCCTGGCTCGAACTGCAGCCGCTGACCGGGCGGACGCACCAGCTGCGGGCCCATTGCGCGGCCATCGGCACGCCGATCCTGGGCGACCGCAAGTACGGAGGCGAGGCGGCCTTTCTGCCCGGGCGGCAGATCGCCCGCCGGCTTCACCTGCATGCCCGACGGCTCGTGCTTCGGCGCAATGACGGGCGACTGCTGGATGTCACCGCGGCACTGCCGCCGCATATGGCGGCGACCCTGGCGTTCCTTGGATTTTCGGAGGCCTCGAAACGCTAAATCGCGTGCCGGCGGCGATCGGTTGGTCTATGGTTAAATGGTTAACGCCGCTCCAGATCCCTGGGAGGTTCAGAGCGCGTTAACCCGATGTTTGGACAGTCCTCGTTACTGTGCGGCAGTCGGAAGCGGGCAGGTCGACTCTTAAGAGCCCGTTCGTCGGTAGGGCCAACCCGCGGCATAGTCGCATGGACGACCTCCTCACCGCATTCCAGGCCGAGATATCGCAGGAACTCGACGCGTGCGCGGCGGATTTCGACCGGTGGCGACGGTCGCCGGCCGACACGGCCGCGATTGCCAGGCTGCACAAGGTCCTCTGTTCCATCCGGGAGATGTCGGTCGTCCTCGGCCAGAGTCACTTGTCGGAACTGGCATCGCGCGGCGTCAGCGCGCTCGAGTCGGCGCGGAGCGGCGCGCTCGGCGTGGCGGAGCGCGCCGTACCCGTCGTCGCGGAAAGCCTGGAGCAGCTTCGGTCGGCCGTGCGCTATCTGGCGCGGACGGGCGACGCCGCGGCGCCGGCGCCCATCGCGCCGCGACATGGCGAATCGGAGGCGGTCGCGATACGGCCGTCGGCGTCGGGAAGCGTTGCGACGCTTCCTCGCCCGCGCGCCACCCGCAAACGGCGCTGGTATCGGCCACGCAACCTCCTGCTTGCGAGCGGCGCATCGATCGCCGCCGCCGGGGTGGCTGCGGCGATCGTGCTGCTGTCCGCCGATCCCGACGACTATCGCAGCGTCTTCGAGGAGACGATCCGCACGGCGACCGGGCGCCAGGTAACCATCGGCGGCATCGATCTGGCACTGTCACTCAGCCCGACGGTGGTGCTCGAGGACGTCGTCTTCGCCAATGCTGCCTGGGGATCGCGGCCGTACATGGCCCAAGCGGAGCGACTCGAGGTGGAGATGGCGCTGCTGCCGTTGCTGCGCGGCGAATTCACGGCCAAACGGTTCATCCTGCACGGCGCCGATATCCTTCTGGAAGTCGACGAGACGGGCAACAGCAATTGGACGCTGGAATCCGGCGGCGGTGCGCAAACCGGGGCGGCGGAACTGCCGCAGTTGGGCCGGCTGACCATCGAGGACTCGACTCTTTTCTATCGCAACGGCGCGACCGGCGAGACCGAGACCCTCGAATTGCGGCGGGTGACGGCGCAGCAGACCGGTCATGGGCCATTGCTGGATATCGACGTCGAGACGGTCATCAACGGACAGCCAGTGCGCTTTGCCGGCACGGTCGGCGCGCCGCAGCTGCTGGAGGCACCCACACCCTATCCTCTGGACATCACCGGCGAGGTGGCGGGTCTTGCGATCACGCTCAAGGGCGAGATTGCCCAGCCGCTTCTGGGTCGCGGCTACTCGCTGGCGCTGAGTGCCAGCGGGCCGTCCCTGGCAGATGTCGGATCGATGCTAGCCCTTGAGTTGCCGCCCGGCGGGCCGCTTCGACTGACGGCGATCGTCGATGATGCCGCAGGGGCGGTGCGAATCCACGATATCGACGCACGGATCGGCCAGAGCGAGATGTCGGGCGAAGTCAGCCTGCAGCCGGGGGCCCGCTGGCGCATGGTGGCCGATCTCGCCGCCACCCACGTCGATCTTCAGGATTTCGCCGCGGCTGAGGTCGACGCCGGTTCGTCATCGGGTGACTCACGCCTGTTCTCCGCCGATCCGCTGCCATATCGATGGATCGGCCTGATCGACGCAACCGCGACCTTGGCGGCGGATCGCATCGTCGACGGCGAGACGGTGCTGACCGATGTGGCGCTCCGGGGCTCCATCGAAGCCGGTCGCCTGGCGCTCGACGATCTCCGCTTCGGCTATGGGGGCGGCGAGGTTGCGCTGACCGCCACCGGCGACGCGACGGTAGAGGAACCCATCTGGGCGCTGCAGGGATCGGCTCGCGGCCTGACCGGCGGCCAGGCGCTCCGGGAGCTGTTCGGGCTCGAGCTGATCAGCGGCGGCCGGGCCGATGTCGATGTCAATCTCGCCGCCATCGGCGGATCGATGCGCGGGATCGCCGAGACGCTCGGCGGCAACATTGGCGCCAACGTGGCGAACAGCCGCATCGACGACGACCTGCTGAAGCTGTTCCTGACGGACCTGCGTCGTGCCGTTTCATTGGCCGAGGGCGGGGCGGAGCTGCGTTGCCTGACCGCCGTCTTCGCGTTCGAAAGCGGCCTCGGCCGGAGCCGGACCTTCGTTGCCGACACCGGTGCGGCTGTCGTCGCCGGCGGCGGTAGCATCGATTTGCGGAACGAAACAATCAATATGATGTTCAAACCCGCGGCCAAAGACGTCAGCCTCGCCGCGCTTGCCGTGCCCGTCCATGTCACGGGCCGGCTTGCCGATCCGAGCATTATTCCCGATCCGGTGCGGGGAACCGCCAATATGGCCGGCAGCGCCGCGGACATGGCGACCGGCGGACTTGCCGGGGCGGTTCTCGGCCTCGTCGGTGCAGACTCGGTGCTCGATCGCGGACCGATCGCGTCCTGTGCGCCGCTGCCGGCCGCCAGCGCGCCGCCTTCAACCCCGACGACCAAGGCTGCTACGACGGCAGCATCGCCCCCGCCCGCACCGGCGCAACCTGCGGCTACGCAAAGCGCCACGGCGAAAAAGAACGATACCCGGTCCACGACCGATCGGATCCTCGACGAGGCGAGTGCAGCGGTCGACAACATCGGCACCCAGCTTGGCGACGTCTTCGACGGCATGTCGTCCTCCACCGGCGCGTCGCGAAAGTCGCAGCAAGGGTCGAAGTCGAACAGATGAGGCGCATCTATCGCGAGGTGCGGGTCGCGCCGGCGGGCGGCGGCTGGGGCATCTTGCTGGACTCGCGTGCGTTGCAGACGCCGGCGCGGGCGCCGCTGGTGCTGCCGCGCCGCGTCCTGGCCGAGGCCGTCGCGGCCGAATGGGAGGCTCAGGTCGAGCGGATCGTGCCGGCCACCATGCCGTTGATGCGTATGGCCGCGACGGCGATCGATCGCGTCGTACCGCAACGCAGCCAAGCGGCCGCCGAGATCGTCGGCTATGCCAGCACGGACCTCGTCTGCTATCGAGCCGACCGGCCGGCCGAGCTGGTGCAACGGCAGGCGATGCTATGGCAGCCGCTGCTGGACTGGGCAACCTTGCGCTTCGATGCGCCGTTGCTGGTCGTCACGGGCATCGCGCCGAAGCCGCAGCCGCCGGCTGCCGTCGCCGCCATCCAGTCCGCGGTCGGAGCGCTCGACCCGTTCTGGTTGGCCGCCCTTCACGGCGCCACGACGGCCTGCGGCTCCGTTGTCATCGGCCTGGCGCTCGTCGAGCAGCGGCTCGACGCGGAAGGCGCCTGGCAGGCCTCGCAGCTGGATGAGACCTTCCAGATCGAACAATGGGGTGAAGACCCCGAGGCCGCCGCACGCCGACGCGAACTGAGACGCGACATCGACGCCGCCAGCCGGTTCATGCACCTCCTGCGCTCCTGATTTCCCCCAGGCTGAATTTTCGCTCAGGCTGGCAAGCCGCCGCCGGCGATGCTATGCACATGCTGGGGCGTTGATGTCATAAAACTGTAATATTCGGGGACGGCCATGCAGGAGGTGCTGCGACAGCTCGACGAGAAGCGTCGGGGCGCACGGTCGGGGGGCGGCGGGCGACGGATCGAGGCGCAACATGCCAAGGGCAAGCTGACGGCGCGCGAGCGCCTGGAACTGCTGCTCGACCGCGACTCCTTCGAGGAATGGGACATGTTCGTCGAGCACCGCTCGAGCGATTTCGGCATGGGCGAGCAGCGCATTCCCGGCGACGGCGTGGTGACCGGGCACGGAACGATCAACGGCCGCCTCGTGTTCGTCTTCAGCCAGGACTTCACGGTGTTCGGCGGCTCCCTCAGCGAGGCGCATGCGGAGAAGATCTGCAAGATCATGGACCAGGCGATGCAGGTCGGCGCGCCCGTCATCGGGCTCAACGATTCCGGCGGCGCCCGCATCCAGGAAGGGGTCGCCTCGCTGGCGGGCTATGCCGATGTCTTCCAGCGCAACGTCATGGCGTCCGGCGTCGTGCCGCAGGTGTCGCTGATCATGGGGCCGTGCGCCGGCGGCGCGGTCTACTCGCCGGCCATGACCGACTTCATCTTCATGGTCAAGGACACGTCCTACATGTTCGTCACCGGCCCCGACGTGGTGAAGACGGTGACGCACGAGACCGTGACGCACGAGCAGCTCGGCGGCGCCGTCACCCACACGACCAAGTCGGGAGTCGCCGACAACGCGTTCGAGAACGACATCGACGCCCTCCTGCAGATGCGGCGCTTCGTCGACTTCCTGCCGACGTCCAATCGCGAGCAACCGCCGGTGCGGGCGACCGCCGATCCCACCGAGCGGGATGACGTCTCGCTGGACACGCTGGTGCCGACCAATCCCAACAAACCCTATGACATGAAGGAGCTGATCCAGAAGGTCGTGGACGAGGGGGATTTCTTCGAGCTGCAGCCGGACCACGCCAAGAACATCGTCATCGGCTTCGCGCGCATGGAGGGTCGCACCGTCGGCATCCTCGCCAACCAGCCGATGGTGCTGGCCGGCTGCCTCGACATCGACTCCTCGAAGAAGGGCGCGCGTTTCGTCCGCTTCTGCGACTGCTTCAACATCCCCATCATCACCTTCGTCGACGTGCCGGGATTCCTGCCGGGCACGGCGCAGGAATATGGCGGCATCATCAAGCACGGCGCCAAGCTGCTGTTTGCCTTCGCCGAGGCCACCGTGCCGAAGGTGACGGTGATCACCCGCAAGGCCTATGGCGGCGCCTATGACGTCATGAGCTCGAAGCACATTCGCGGCGACGTGAACTATGCCTGGCCGACCGCGGAGATCGCCGTCATGGGGCCGAAGGGCGCCGTCGAGATCATCTTCCGCGGCGACATCGGAGACGCGGCGAAGATCGCCCAGCGCACCGAGGAGTATCGTGCGAAGTTCGCCAATCCCTTCGTTGCCGGCGCGCGCGGCTTCATCGACGACGTGATCATGCCGCACGGCACGCGGCGTCGGCTATGCCGGGCGCTCGCGATGCTGCGCAACAAACGGCTGCAGAATCCCTGGAAGAAGCATGACAACATTCCGCTGTGAGCGTGTGTGCGGCTTCCCGTCGGTTAGGCGAGCGAATGTAGGGGCGGGTCTCAGACCCGCCCGCTTCGGTGCGGCGGCACGGCGGGCGGGTCTGAGACCCGCCCCTACATGTATCCGACAGAGGCGTCTGTAACCCGATGTTCAAAAAGATACTCATCGCCAATCGCGGCGAGATCGCGTGCCGGGTGATCCGCACGGCGCGCATCATGGGCATCCGGACCGTCGCCGTCTATTCGGAGGCCGATGCGGACGCCAAGCATGTGCGCGAGGCGGACGAGGCGATTGCGATCGGGCCGCCGCCGGCGGCGCAGAGTTATTTGGACATCGAGCGCATCGTCGAGGCGTGCCGCCGGAGCGACGCCCAGGCGGTGCATCCGGGCTATGGCTTCCTGTCGGAGAACCGGGCCTTTGCGGCCGCCCTGAAAAAGGCCGGCGTCGTGTTCATCGGGCCGGCGGCCGCGGCCATCGCCGCCATGGGCGACAAGATCGAGTCGAAGAAGCTGGCGCAGAAGGCGAAGGTGAACGTCGTTCCGGGCTATCTCGGCGTGATCAAGGACGACAAGGACGCCGTCAAGATCGCCCGCGACGTCGGGTATCCCGTGATGATCAAGGCCTCGGCCGGCGGCGGCGGCAAGGGCATGCGCATCGCCCGCAGCGATGAGGAGGTGCGCGACGGTTTCCGCGCCGCCAGCAGCGAGGCGCGATCGAGCTTCGCCGACGACCGCGTGTTCATCGAGAAGTTCATCGAGAATCCGCGCCACATCGAGATCCAGGTGCTCGGCGACAGCCACGGCAACATCGTCCATCTCGGCGAGCGCGAATGCTCGATCCAGCGGCGCCACCAGAAGGTGATCGAGGAGGCGCCGAGTCCGTTTCTCGATGAGCGCACGCGCAACGCCATGGGGCGGCAGGCGGTGGCGCTGGCGGCGACGGTCGGCTATCAGTCGGCCGGGACGGTCGAGTTCATCGTCGATGCCCGGAAGCACTTCTACTTCCTGGAGATGAACACGCGGCTGCAGGTCGAGCATCCCGTCACGGAGCTGGTGACCGGCCTCGACCTCGTCGAGCAGATGATCCGCATCGCCGCCGGCGAGAAGCTGCCGTTCAAGCAGAAGGACTTGAAGATCGAGGGCTGGGCCATCGAGGCGCGCGTCTATGCCGAGGATCCCGAGCGCGGCTTCCTGCCGTCCACCGGCCGCCTGGTGCGCTACCGCGAGCCGACCGGCGGCGGCGCCGTGCGCATCGACAGCGGCGTCTACGAGGGCGCCGAGATCAGCATGTTCTACGACCCCATGATCGCCAAGGTCGTCGGCTCCGGGGCCGACCGGCGCGAGGCCATCGCCGCGCTGAGCGATGCGCTCGACGCCTTCTACATCCGCGGCGTCGGCCACAATACCCGCTTCCTCGCGGCGCTGCTGCGCCATCCACGCTTCGTTGCCGGCCGCCTCTCGACCGGCTTCATCGCCGAGGAGTTTCCGGACGGCTTCCGGGGCGCCGAGGCCGATGCCAAGACGATGGGGCTGCTGATCGCCGTCGCCGCCGTCGTCCATCACCTGCATGAAGAGCGCGACGCCGGCATCAGCGGCCGGCTGCACGCGGCGGAACCGCGATCGGGCAGCGAATGGTCCGTCCTCGGCCGCGGTCCGGCGCGGCGGGTGACGGTCGCCGCCACCGCCGACGGCTTTGCCGTCATCGACGGCGACTCGAGCTGCGAACTGGTGAGCGCCTGGCGGATCGGGGATCCGCTCTACAACGGCACGGCGAACGGTCAGCCGATGACGGTCCAGGTCGAGCGCCGCGGCGTGGGGTACCGTCTCTCGCATGGGCGCGCACAGGTCGACCTTCTGGTCGTGCCGCCGCGCGCCGCTGAACTGGCCGCCCTGATGCCGGAGAAGAAGGCGCCGGATCTGTCGAAATTCCTGCTGTCGCCGATGCCCGGCCTGCTGGTCTCGCTCGCCGTGACGACCGGCCAGGACGTCAAGGTCGGACAGGAACTCTGCGTGGTCGAGGCCATGAAGATGGAGAATCTGCTGCGCGCCGAGCGCGACGGCCGGATCGCCGTTCTCCATGCCAAGCCCGGCGACAGCCTGGCCGTCGACCAGACCATCCTCGAGTTCGCCTGAGATGTCGAGTGGCGAGATCGCGGTAACCGTCCGCATCCGCGGTCGCGTGCAGGGGGTGTGGTACCGCGCCTGGACGGTGGAGGAGGCGAGCCGCCGCCAGCTGCGCGGCTGGGTGCGCAACCGGCGCGACGGGAGCGTCGAGGCGCTGTTTCACGGTCCGGGGCCGGCGGTCCGTGAGATGATCGATCGCTGTCGGTCGGGCCCACCCCATGCCCGCGTGGAAGCCGTGGAGCAAACGGCCACGGAGTCGTTTGCCGGTACCGGGTTCGCTACCTTGCCGACCGAATGACGGCAACGATCGGCCTCGATATCTCGGAAGTCCTCGAACACTTCCCGACCTTTCGAGTTGCCCTCGTGGTCGCGGAGGGCCTCGTCGTGGCCATCGAGCGCTCGGCGGCATTGCAGGATTTCATCCGGGAGTCGGAAACCCGCCTCGCCGCGACTCTCGGCGGTGTCGACCTCGCGGATATTGCTGAGTTGAAATCATGGCGCGATGCCTACAAGGCGTTCGGGGTCAAAAAGACCAGCTATCGCAGCTCGGTGGAGCGGCTTATCAAGAATCTGCAGCGCGGCTCGGCGTTGCCGCAGGTCAACACCCTGGTCGATGTTTACAACGCCGTATCCGCCTTGCACCGCATGCCGATCGGCGCCGACGATCTGGATCGAGTCGTGCCGCCTCTGGCGTTCCGATATGCCCGGCCGGGCGATACGTTCGTCGCACTTGGCGATGCGGCGGCGGCGGCCGATCCACCGAAGCCGGGTGAGATCGTCTACGCCGACGCCGAGAAATGCCTCTGCCGTCGCTGGAACTGGTATCAGGACGCACGCAGCGCCGTGGGCTCGGAGACGACGCGAGCCGTCCTGACGGTGCAGACGCTGACGGCGGACGAAGCCGGACTGCGCGAGGCCGTCGCCATCCTGGCCGAGCAGATCGGCCGCCATCTCGGCGGACGCGTCCAGTGGGATATTGCCGCCGCGGCCCGTCCGCAGGCCAAGGTCACGCTGTAACGGTCAGTCCGGGAAGACGCGGCGCCGTTGGGTCAACGGCCACGTCGCCGAAGACCTTGCCAAACTCTTCCTTGAGCACGGCATCGAATTCGGCCGACGTGGCGCGCACGCCGAGGTCGCGCAGGGAGGTGACGCCGAACCGCGAGTCCGGCCCGGACTCGATGCCGCAGGGCACGATGCCCGAGAAGTGCTCGAGATCCGGCTCGAGATTGATCGACACGCCGTGGAAGCTGACCCAGTGGCGGACGCGCACGCCGATGGCGGCGATCTTGTCCTCCCGGCCGTCCGGCCGCGCGACCCAGATGCCGATGCGGCCCGCGCGCCGCTCGCCGCGGACGGCGAAGCGGGCGAGGGCGCGGATGACCCATTCTTCGAGGTCGTGGACATAACGACGGAGGTCTGGTCCGCGGCGCTTCAGGTCGAGCATGACATAGGCAACGCGCTGGCCCGGTCCGTGGTAGGTGTATTGTCCGCCCCGGCCGCTGGCATAGACGGGAAAGCGCTGCGGCTGCAGCAGGTCACCAGGCCGCGCGCTGGTCCCGGCGGTATAGAGCGGCGGGTGTTCCAGCAGCCAGACCAGCTCGCGGGCGGTCCCCGCGCGGATGGCGGCGACCCGCGCCTCCATGGCTTGGACGGCCTCGGGATACGCCACCGGCCGATCGCTGATCCGCCATTCGATGGAGTCCGTCACCGGCGGCTGTCTCCTTGCGCCTCTGGGGCCGATTTGGTATTCCCCGGACCGCCGGAGTGCAAGCCAAAGGCATCCCGGCCTGCCCCATGCGGTCGTGGCGGAACTGGTAGACGCGCAAGCTTGAGGTGCTTGTGGGAGAAATCCCGTGGAGGTTCGAGTCCTCTCGACCGCACCATGATCAGCCCTATTTGACCCTGTCCCCAACCCCCGGTCCACCAACTCTTCCTGCCGTGCGACAGCGCCGGCCATGGCGTGCCGTCGGTCGGCGGCTATAATCCGTCCGCGGGGACAAGGGGAACCGGCGATGGCGGACGATTTTCGCGACAGCGCGCTCGAATACCACCGTCTGCCGCGGCCGGGAAAGCTCGCCGTGGTCGCCACCAAGCCGCTGGCCAACCAGCGCGACCTGGCGCTGGCCTATTCGCCGGGCGTGGCGGCGGCTTGCGAGGCGATCGTCACCGATCCGAACGAAGCGGCGACGGTCACCGGCCGTGCCAACCTCGTCGCCGTCGTCACCAACGGCACGGCCGTGCTCGGTCTCGGCACCATCGGACCGCTGGCGGCCAAGCCGGTGATGGAGGGCAAGGCCGTCCTGTTCAAGACCTTCGCCGGCATCGACGTCTTCGACATCGAGATCGACGAACGCGACCCGGCGAAACTGGTCGACATCATCGCCAGCCTGGAGCCCAGCTTCGGCGGCATCAACCTCGAGGACATCAAGGCGCCGGAATGCTTCGACGTCGAGCGCCGGCTGCGGCAGCGGCTGAAGATCCCGGTCTTCCACGACGACCAGCACGGCACGGCCATCATCGTCGCGGCGGCCATCCGCAACGGCCTGCGCGTCGTCGGCAAGGAGCTGGGGCAGGTCAAGCTGGTGACGTCGGGGGCCGGCGCGGCCGCGCTCGCTTGCCTCGACCTGCTGGTCTCCTTCGGCCTGCCGATCGGGAACATTGTCGCCACCGATATCGCCGGCGTGGTCTACAAGGGCCGCACCGTCGAGATGGACGCGAACAAGGCGCGCTATGCGGCGGACACGAATGCGCGGACCTTGGCCGAGGTGATCGTCGGCGCCGACGTGTTCCTGGGACTGTCGGCGCCGGGCGTGCTGAAGCCGGAGATGGTGGCGGCCATGGCCGAGCGGCCACTGATCCTGGCGCTCGCCAATCCGGTGCCGGAGATCATGCCGGACGCGGCGCGGGCGGCGCGGCCCGATGCCGTCATCGCCACCGGCCGCTCCGACTACCCCAACCAAGTCAACAACGTGCTCTGCTTTCCCTTCATCTTCCGCGGCGCACTCGACGTCGGCGCCACCGCCATCAACGAGGCGATGAAGATCGCCTGCGTCGAGGCGCTGGCCGACCTCGCCCATGCCGAGGACTCCGATATCGTCGCTGCCGCCTATGGCGGCGAGAGCCTGCGCTTCGGCCCGGACTACCTGATCCCGCGGCCGTTCGATCCCAGGCTCATCGTCAAGATCGCGCCCGCCGTCGCCCGGGCGGCGATGGAGAGCGGCGTGGCGACGCGGCCGCTCGACGATCTCGACGCCTATCGCGACCGGCTCAGCCAGTTCGTCTTCCGCTCGGGCCTGCTGATGAAGCCGATCTTCGATGCGGCCCGGCGCAGCCCGTGCCGCCTGGTCTATGCTGAGGGCGAGGATGAGCGCGTGCTCCGCACCGCGCAGCAGGTGGTCGACGAGACGCTCGCCCGGTCGATCCTGGTCGGGCGGCCGGCAGTGGTCATGCAGCGGATCGAGCGGCTGGGGCTGCGCATCCGGCCGGGCCAGGAGTTCGAGCTGGTCGATCCCGACGGCGATCCGCGCTTTCCCGAATATTGGCGGCTCTATCACAGCCTGATGGAGCGCAAGGGCGTTTCGCCGGACCTGGCGCGCACCATCGTGCGGACGCGCAACACGGTGATCGCCGCGTTGATGGTGCAGCGGGGCGAGGCCGACGCGATGATCTGCGGCACCGTCGGCCGCTTTGACCGCCACCTGGAGGACGTCAGCGATGTCATCGGGCTGCGGCGCGGCGTGCGGCAGTTCTCCGCCCTCAACGCCATCATCCTGCCGCGCGGCACCTTCTTCCTCTGCGACACCCAGGTCATGGCCGACCCGACGGCCGAGCAGCTTGTGGAAATGACGCTCCTCGCGACCGAGGTGGTGGAGCGCTTCGGCCTGACACCCAAGGTGGCGCTCGTCTCGCATTCGAGCTTCGGCACGGCGGCGACGCCGTCGGCCAAGAAGATGCAGGCGGCGCTGGCTCTGCTGCGCGCGCATGCGCCGGACCTGGAGGCCGAGGGCGAGATGCCGGCGGATCTGGCGTTCGACGAGGAAACGCGCCTCAAACTGTTTCCGCACTCGCGGCTGACCGGCCAGGCCAACCTGCTGGTCATGCCGACGCTCGATGCCGCCAACATCGCCCTGAACCTGTTCCGCAGCATCGGCGACGGGCTGTCGGTCGGGCCTGTCCTCGTCGGGGCGGCGAAGGCGGTCCACATCCTGACGCCGACGGCGCGGGTGCGCGGCATCGTCAACATGAGCGCGCTGGCCGTGGTCGAAGCCCAGGCGGGCCAGGCGCAAGCCGGAGCCTAGCAGCGTGTCCGACCTGCGGCCCGACGACCTCACGGACGCCGCCAGCGACAGCGAGGAGGCCGAGGTCGCCTACGGTGTCTCGCCGGAGACGGTGCAGACCGCGCGCGAGGCCCTGGAGGCGCAGCAGGGGCACGCTGTCCGCGAGCTGATCGCCGAGCTGCATGCCGCCGATGTCGCCGACCTGCTGGAGCAGCTGACCCCGGAAGAGCGCGAGCGGTTCCTCGCCTTCACCAAGGAGGAGATCGAGGCGGAGACGCTGACCTATCTCGACGAGGACGTGCGCGAGGAGGTGATGGAAGCGCTCGGTCCGCAGGAGGTGGCCCAGGCCGTCAGCGAGCTCGACAGCGACGATGCGCTCGACGTGCTCGAGGACCTGGACGAGGCAGACAAGCAGCGCATCCTCGCCAGCATTCCGGCCGCCGAACGCCTGATCCTCGAGGAGGGGCTGGCCTACCCCGAGGAGAGCGCCGGACGCCTCATGCAGCGCGCCCTGGTGGCGGTGCCGTCCTTCTGGACCGTCGGCGAAACCATCGACTTCCTGCGCGCCAGCGACGACCTGCCGGACGATTTCTACGACCTCTTCATCGTCGACCCGACCCACAAGCCGGTCGGCGCCGTGCCGCTGTCGCGGGCCATGCGCAACAAGCGGCCGGTGCGGCTGACGGAGATCATGGACACCGAGCTGCGCACCGTGCCGGTGGACATGGACCGGGAGGAGGTCGCCTACATGTTCCGGCAGTACGGCCTGGCCTCGGCGCCGGTGGTGGACGAGCACGGCCGACTGGTCGGCGTCATCACCGTCGACGATGTGGTGCACGTCATCGAGGAGGAGACCGAAGAGGACCTCATGGGACTCGGCGGCGTCGGCGAGAGCGATTTCCATGCCCCGGCGCTGGCGACGGCCTGGCGGCGCCTGCGCTGGCTGGTGGTGACCCTGATCAACACGCTCATCGCCGCCGCCGTCATCTCTCGTTTCGATACCACCATCGAGGAAATCGTCGCTCTTGCCGTGCTGATGCCGATCGTCGCCGCCATGGGCGGCAATGCCGGCATGCAGGTGGTGACGGTGACCGTGCGGGCACTCGCCACCCACGACCTCAGCCCCGGAAGCAACCTGCTGCGGGCGGTGGGCAAGGAGATCCTGGTGGCTGGCGTGAATGCCCTGGTGTTCGCGCTGATCATGGGCGCCATCGCCGCCGCTTGGTTCCATGACTGGCACCTGGGCGCCGTACTCGCCGCGGCCATGGTGTTCAACATGATGTGGGCGGGACTGGCCGGGACACTCATCCCGCTCGCCCTTCACCGCCTGGGCCTGGACCCGGCGGTGAGCGCCGGACCCTTCCTGACCACCACGACCGACGTGCTCGGCTTCTTCTCCTTCCTCGGCCTGGCGACCTTGTTCCTGCTATAGGGGTCGCAGGTGGAGGAGGGGGCCAACGCGAAAGCTCGAAAATTCAACCGTATCGTATTCTGCGTATGACGGTCGGGGGAGGCCGGATCGAAAATCGAGCGATGAACCCCATGTCCAGCGGGAATAGGGCATCGGTCTGATTTCAGGCGTCGCCGCGGAGATGTCGGGTCGTCTGGCAGTCGCGCATGCCGTCCTGCCCTCCGCGTCTCTGCGTCTCCGCCTGTTCATTTTCCTCCTTCCGAAAAAACGAACGATGGACCCCATGCCCGCCCGATCGTTAACGAATCGGCGGTTCTGGTCGTCCGATCCACGATGTCAAATACCGAAGCCAAAGGTAGAGCCGAAACTCCCAGCCTCGGGCGGTTGACATTCTAGAACATCTAAGGAACATGTCAAGGGGATAGTCGAACCGATCAGTGCGTTTGCCGGCGGGCTGGGACTGCTGGGGCAATGAGGCGCTGCAGGCGGCGGCGTGACGTCAGCCGCGCCTCTTGCCCCGGCCTGCGACGCCGATCGACTTCCGGCCGGCGGCGCGGGGCGGCATCGCCTCGGCCACCAGCCGGCGGGCGCCCTCGGCGAGGAAGCCGGAGCGGGTCATGCCGCGCGCCTCGGCGGCGGCGTCGATCACCTTGAGCAGCCCATCGTCCAGGGTGATGTTGACGCGCTCGAGCCGGCCCGGCAGCTCGCCGCGCACGACAATGCGCGCCGCCTCGGCGACCGCGGGATCACGTTCGATGGCGTCGAGTTCGCGTGGCTGCGGGATCTTCAGGCCCTCCTCGGTCATGCCCGTGAGATGGAGCTGAAGGGCGATCTCGGCGTTGCGCGCCGCTTCCTGCAGGGTATCGCCAGCGCTGACGCAGCCGAGCAGGTCGGGGAAGAACACGCCGTAGCCGAGGCCGGGACCGGCCTCGATGATGGCGGGATAGTAGACAACGGCCATGTGACTGTCTCCTACGTGAGTTTGACGCCGGACTGTGCCTCGATGCTCTTGAGCGTGCCGATGCGCATGTCCTTCACCGGGTGATTCACCGTGACTAGGCCACGCTTGGCCGGGTGCTTGAACTGCTTGTGGGAGCCGGTCTGCCGCACCTCGTACCAGCCGTCGGCCTGCAACTTCCTGATCACCTCCCGGCTGCTGGTCGACATCGGCCCCCGCCCCCTTTCAATACACACTATATACATACTAAACCGCGGCCCTTCAAGGGGCGCAGGCGACGCCTGTTTCCGGCAGCGGCGACGGGCCCGCGCCTTGTTCGACGCCGCCGGCGCCGCCGACGGCTTCTTCTTCGATACCTTTTTCATATGATTCATATGTCACCCCCGGACAGGTCAGAACGCCCAAACGAACGCAGATATTTCCGGTTCCCGGCATTTGCGGGTTGCGGCCAAAACCTTGCTAATGCGAGAAGAGCGCGCCGCAGCAGGCGTCGCAGCCCGCAGCAGATATTTTCCATAATATATATTATGCGATATTCGCTCCAATTTGCGCTTCGCGAAAATCGTGCTCTTCCCCCTTCTTGATCTCATGGATGATCCGATGTCGAACGCGCCCAGCACCCCGACCGACGCCATGCAGCGCCTCCTGACGATCATGGCGCAGTTGCGCAACCCGAACGGCGGCTGTCCGTGGGATGTCGAGCAGTCCTTCGCCACCATCGCCCCCCATACCATCGAGGAAGCCTATGAGGTGGCCGATGCCATCGAGCGCCGGAACATGGCGGCGCTGAAGGACGAACTGGGCGACCTCCTGCTCCAGGTCGTGTTCCATGCCCAGATGGCGCGCGAGGCCGGCAGGTTCGATTTCGCGGACGTCGCGGCCGGCATTGCCGAGAAGATGGTCCGCCGCCATCCGCATGTGTTCGGCGACGTCTCGATCGAGACGGCCGATGCCCAGACCAAGGCTTGGGAAGCGCACAAGGAGGATGAGCGTCGCGCCAAGGCTCAGGCCGACAATCGACCGCTCAGCGTGCTTGACGGCGTCGCCGCGGGCTTGCCCGCGTTGATGCGCGCCCAGAAGCTGCAACGCCGGGCCGCCCGGGTCGGCTTCGATTGGACCAACGTACTCGATGTGTTTCTCAAGATCGACGAGGAACTAAATGAAATAAAAGAGGAGCTTAGACAGTCGAAGTCCTCGGAACGGCTGCGGGACGAAGTCGGCGATCTGCTCTTCGCCGTAGTCAATCTCGCCCGCCACCTGGATGTCGATCCGGAAGCCGCGTTGCGCCATGCCAACGGCAAATTCGAGCGGCGCTTCCGCCGGGTCGAGGATCGCCTCGCCCGGACGGGCCGGACACCGGCCGACGCGGACCTGGAGGAACTGGAGAGCCTGTGGCAGCAGGTGAAGGCAACGGCGCTTGACGACACCCCCTGACCTGCCGCGTCTCACATCACGCGCCGTTGATCACTGCATCGTCGACCTCGACGACAAGGCCGTCATAGCCGGGCTCCACGCCCGGCGGACAGCGCGACGCCAAGTCGTCATAGTCGAGCAAGTGATTCAGATGCGTCAGGATCGCGCGTTTCGGCTTGGCGCGGGCGATCCAGGACAGCGTCAGGTCGAAATGCGCGTGGGTCGGATGCGGTTCATAGCGCAGGCAGTCGACGATCCAAAGGTCGAGGTCCGCGATGGCCGCGAACGCCGCATCGTCGAGGCCGACGACATCGGTCGAGTATGCCATCCCGCCGATCCGATAGCCCGTCGTGGTCGTGCCGTACCCATGGTCCTGAACAAACGGCGTCACCGGGATATTCTTCACGGTAAACGGCCCCTCCACGATTCGGGCCTCCAGCAGCGGCCGGTAGAGCACGCCCGAACCGTCGCCGGACTGCTCGAAGATATAGCGGAAGCGCTGGCGGAGCAGATCGAGCGTTTCGGCCGTGCCGTAGGCCGGGATCGCGCCGTCCTTCCGGCCGTTGCCGAAGGCGCGCAGCTCGTCGATGCCATGACAGTGATCGGCATGCTCATGCGTATAGAGCACGGCGTCGAGGCGGGTCGCGCCGGCATCCAGGAACTGGGCGCGGAGATCCGGCGAGGTGTCGATCAAAATCGTCGTGTCGCCCTGCTCGACCAGGACCGAGACGCGGCGGCGGCGGTTTTTCGGGTTGCCAGGGTTGCAGCGGCCCCATTCGCCGGTGATCAGCGGCACGCCGCCCGATCCGCCGCAACCGAGGACCGTGACCTTCATGCCGTGCCTGGCGCCGTCGCCTTCGTGAACAGTCGAAAGAAGTTGGCGGTGGTGGCCGCCGCCAGCACCTCCGGCGTCACGCTTCGGAGTTCGGCCAGATGCCGGGCCGTGTGCGCGACGAAGGCTGGTTCGTTGCGCTTGCCCCGGTGCGGCACCGGCGCCAGGTAGGGCGCGTCGGTCTCGACCAACAGGCGGTCGTCGGGAATTTCCTTAGCGATATCGCGGAGTTGTTCCGCATTCTTGAATGTCAGAATGCCCGACAGCGACACGAAAAAGCCAAGCTTCAGCGCGCGATCAGAGAGTTCCCTGGTCGTGCTGAAGCAATGGATAAGGCCGCGCAACACTCCCTCACCGCCCTCCTCCAGGATCTCGGCCGTTTCGGCATCGGCATTGCGGCTGTGCACGATCAGGGGCAGGCCGGCTTGCCGCGCGGCCGCGATGTGGGTGCGGAACACCTCGGCCTGCCGGTCGCGCGGGCTGTGGTCGTAGTAGAAGTCGAGGCCGGTCTCGCCGATGCCGATGACCTTCGGGTGGCGGGTGATCTCTGCCAGCCGATCTGCATCGACCTCGGGTTCGGTAGCGGCCTCGTGCGGATGGATGCCGACCGAGCAGTAGACATCGTCATAGCGCTCGGCGATCCGACGGACGCGGTCGAACTGGCTGATCTTCGTGCCGATGGTGAGCATCGTCCTCACGCCGCCGGCGCGTGCCCGGGCGATGACGGCCTCGAGCTCGCCGTCCTCCTCCTTGTAGTAGTCGAGATGGCAGTGGCTATCGACCAGGATCATGCGCGGCCGGCGGCTCCTTCTCCGGCCTCGACATAACGCGGGAAGACACCTTCGGGTGCCGGCAACGGCGTTCCTGGCGTCAGAACATTGGCCGAGCCCAGAGCGGCGAAGGTGCGTCTGTCACCGGGCACCGCCAGGAAATCGAGCAGCCGCGCGCAGGCGCCGGGCATGAAGGGTTGCGCCAGGGTCGCCAAGTGCCGGATGACCTCGGCGAGGACATGGAGGACCGTGTTCATCCGCGCCGGGTCGGACTTCTTCAGGCTCCAGGGCTTCTGCTCGTCGACATAGCGGTTGGCCGCGCCGATCACTTGCCACAAAGCGTCGAGCGCCTTGTGGAAAGCCTGCTGATCGAGCTCCGTCCGCAGCTGGCCGAGCAGAGCGCGGGCCGCCGCCAAGAGGGTGTCATCCGCCGGTGCAAGCGGTCCCGGCTGCGGCACCGTGCCGCCGCAGCTGCTGGCGATCATCTTCAGCACGCGTTGCGCCAGGTTGCCGAAGTCGTTGGCGAGATCGCCATTGATGCGGTTAACCATGGCCCGGTGCGAGTAGTCGCCGTCATTCCCGAACGGCACCTCGCGCAGCAGGAAGTAGCGCACCTGGTCGAGGCCGTACTTGGCGATGAGCTGGTGCGGTTCGATGACGTTGCCGAGGCGCTTCGAGATCTTCTCGCCTTCGTTGGTCCACCAGCCATGCGCGAAGACCCGCTGCGGCGGCTCCAGTCCGGCCGCCATGAGGAAGGCCGGCCAATAGACGGCATGAAAGCGCAGGATGTCCTTGCCGACCATGTGCAGATCGGCCGGCCAGAAGCTGCGGTAGTCCGCGCCGTCGATATCGGGAAAGCCCGCGGCCGTGATGTAGTTGGTCAGGGCGTCCAACCACACATACATGATATGGGCGGGATCGTCCGGCACCGGGATGCCCCACTTGAACGTGGTGCGGGAGATCGAGAGATCGTTCAGGCCGGCCCTGACGAAGCTCACCACCTCGTTGCGCCGCGTCTCCGGAGCGACCGGACAGGGCGTGCGGTCATAATAGGCCAGGAGTCGATCCTGCCACTCCGACAGCTTGAAGAAATAGCTCGGCTCCTCGACCCAGTCGCACTCGGCGCCGGAGGGTGCGATCTTCTTGCCGCCCGGACCGGCCGTCAGTTCGCCCGCGTCATAGAAGGCTTCGTCGGCGACCGCGTACCAACCGGCGTAGCTGCCCAGATAGATCTGGCCGTTCTCCTTCAGCCGCCGCCACAGCGCCTGGCAGGCGCGCACATGCCGCGGCTCGGTCGTGCGGATGAAGTCGTCGTTGCTGAAGTTCATGGCGCGCGCCAGGTCGCGGAAGTTCTGCGATACCTTGTCGGTGAAGGCCTGCGGCTCCATGCCGGCGGCCCGCGCCGACTTCTCGATCTTCTGGCCGTGCTCGTCGGTGCCGGTCAGGAACTTCACCTTGCGCCCGTCGAGCCGCATGAAGCGCGCGAGCACGTCGCAGGCCAGCGTCGTGTAGGCATGGCCGATATGCGGCGAATCGTTCACGTAATAGATCGGCGTGGTGATGTAGTAGCTGTCGCGCGACGGCATCTGTGCTCCTGCGGCACCGGCGCAGGGGCGACACGCCCATCCGGCCGGCCTGCGATCTTCTAAAGCCGGCGTTAACGGCTTGCTAGGCCCGCGATGTCGAGCATGGCGCCGACCCAGACCTGCTTACGATCGAGGTTGGCGGAATCGACGCGGGCAAACAGGCGGGTCGTTTTCTCCCACAGCTCGAGCCACTGTTCAAGGCTGTGGCGGCCATGCAATGGCATGGCGGCGCCGGCGGCGGCGTCACGGTCAGCCTGCCCCGTCGCCGCCAGCCGGATCGTCCGCGCAAGCCACCCCAGGAGGATCTCCGTCGCCAAGCGGAACGGGTCGCCGCCATCCTTGCGTCCGAAGCGGTCGCCCAGCGCGTGGAGCGCGACGGCATCGACCGTCGGCAGCCGCTGCAGCTGCTCGAGGATCTGCCGATGGAGGTCGAGGCCGCCGGCGCCGGCGATATCGAGGGCGCGGCCGATCGAGCCGTCGGACAAGCGCATCAGCAGTTGGCGATCGGCCTCCGACACGCCGGGGCAGTAGGCGTCCAGGAGTTCCCGCATCACGGGCTCGCCCAGCGGGCTCAGCGTCAGCCGGCGGCAGCGCGAGCGGATCGTCGGCAGGAGCCGCCCCGGCGCATGGCTGATCAGCAGCAGCAGCGCGCGGGCCGGCGGCTCTTCGAGCAGCTTCAGCAGCGCGTTGGCGGCATTGCGGTTGAGATCGTCGGCGCTGTCGACCACCACCACCCGCCAACCGCCGGCCGCGGCCTTGAGATGCAAGAAGGCGCCGAGCTCGCGAACATCGTCGACAACGATTTCCGTGCGCATCCGATCGCGCTTCTCGTCATAGCGTCGCTCGATGGTCAGCAGATCGGGGTGGCCGCCGCCGGCGACCTGCCGGAAGATCGACGCGGTCGGCGGCATGGCGAAAGATCCCTGCTCCGCGCCCGCCAGCACATGGCGGGCGAAGCGGAACGCCAAGGTCGCCTTGCCGACGCCGCGCGGGCCGGTGATCAGCCAGGCGTGGTGCAAGCGGTTCGACCGCCAGGCGCGCAACAGCCCCTGCTCCGCCGCCGGATGGCCGGCGAAATTGGGGTTCTCCCGCGGCAGTGGCGCCGGGCTGTCGGCCGTTTCACGCATCGATGCGGATCATAGCCCCAGGCGACGCTCGAGTTCCGCCCGGATATCGCCCTGGACGGCATCGAGGCTGCGGCCGGCGTCGATGACGGCGCAGCGCCCCGGCTCGCCGCGCGCGATGGCGAGAAAGCCTGCGCGCAAGCGCTCATGAAATTCGACCGTCATCCGCTCGTAGCGGTTTTCATGGCCCGCTCGCCCGGCCGCCCGCCGCAGGCCGTCCGCGGCCGGAAGATCCAGGATCAATGTCAAGTCCGGCGCCGTACCGCCGACCACGGCCGCCAACAGGGAGCCGATGAATTCGAGAGATACGCCGTGACCGTAGCCTTGATAGGCGGTGGTGGAGTCGGCGAAGCGGTCACAGATGACCCATGTGCCGGACGCCAGGGCCGGACGGATGGTCCGCTCCAGATGGTCGGCGCGGGCGGCGTAGTGCAGCAGCGTTTCGGCCATCGGCGTCCATCGGTCGGCATCGCCCTTGACCAGCAGTTCACGGATGCGCTCCGCCCCGCCAGCGCCGCCGGGTTCGCGCGTCCGGAGGGCATCGATCCCACGGTCGCGCAGCCACGGCAGCAATAGACCGACTTGCGTCGACTTTCCGGCCCCCTCCCCGCCTTCCAGCGTGATGAACCGTCCGCGCGACGGTGCCTTGGGGCCGGATGTCATCGTCGCAGCGGCGGTTCGCGCCTCAGCCTTGCGGGAAAATCAAGTATTTCAGCGTTGCCAGGATATGCCCGAAGAAGCCGGCCCGCTCGATCGCGGCGCCCGCAACCAGCGGCACCTCCGTCGAGCCGCTGCTGGAGGTGACCAGCAGCTTGCCGAGCGGCTGCCCGGCCGCAACGGGCGCCTGAATCGGGCCCTCGAAGACGGCCTTGGCCTGGATCTCCTGCTGGTGTCCCTTGGGCAGGGTCGCGAACAGGTCTTTCGCGACGGTCAGCGGCACCGTGTCGACGGCACCGTACCAGACCGGCGCCTCCTCCAGCGTATCGCCGGCATTCGCCAGCTTGACGTTCTGGAAGCTCTGAAAGGCCCAGTCGATCAGGCGACCACTCTCGTCCGAACGCGACTGCATGCTCGGCAAGCCGTGCACCAGCATGAAGACCCGCCGGCCATTGCGTTCGGCCGAGGCGACGAGGCCGAATCCGGAGACGCTGAGGTGGCCGGTCTTGAGGCCGTCGACGCCGATGTCCTTGTACAGCAGCGGATTGCGGTTGCCCTGCCGGATGTCGTTGTAGACGAACTCTCGCTCCGAGAAATAGTGGTAGTACTCGGGGAAGTCGGCATAGACGTGTTCGGCCAGCCTGACGATGTCGCGCGCCGTCATGAGATGGGCGGGATCCTCGATCCCGTCCGAATTGGTGAAATGCGTGTCGGTCAGGCCGATCTCGGCGGCCTTCCTGTTCATAAGGTCGACGAACGCCGCCTCGCTGCCGGCGATACCCTCGGCGACGACCTTGCAGGCGTCGTTGCCCGACTGGATGGCGATGCCGCGGATGAGGTCCTCGATCCGCACGCTGGAGCCGAGCGCGACGAACATGTTGGATTCGACGCTCTGGCCGCGCGCCCAGGCGTTCTCCGAGACGGTGAAGGTGTCGTCGAGCGACAGCTTGCCCTGCTTCAGCTGACCGAACAGCAGGTAGAGGGTCATGAGCTTCGTCATCGACGCCGGATGGATAGGCGCGTCCGCGTTCTTTTCCAGCAACACGGATCCGGTCTGGTAGTCGACGACAAGCGCCTGCTGGGCGGCCGTCTCGATGGCATGACCGGCGGCCGGCAGGAACGCCAGGACCGCAGCGGCAAACGACAGAAGGACTCGGAGCTTGCGGGGAGTGATCATAGCCTCGCTCATCACTGGTTGTGCGGCGGACGATCGAAGGATGGCGGATTGACCGACGATTGCGGCCATATCATGGCCGCCCGCCGCTGTTCAATCGACGATTATCCGCGCCTCCGGATGGCCGGCCGCCACGACGCGGGCCAGCAGGCTATCGGCGTCGTCCAGGCTGGCGATCGGACCGACCCGCACGCGGTAGAACTGCTGGTTCCCGACCGTCGCCGGCACGACCTGCGCACGGCCGAGCGCGGCCAGCCGAGTACGCAAGCGGTTGGCGTTGGCGACATTGGTGAAGGCGCCGGCCTGGATGAACATCGCCGTCTTCCGCACGGGTACCATCGTCACCCGGCCGTCGGCCTGCGGTCCTGGCGCGGCCGCGGCCTTGCCGACGATAGGCTCCGGCGCGCGCCGGGCGACCGTCGCGGCCGAAGCGGATCCGGCCGGCTGTCCCGGCGGCGCCAGCGTCTCCGTCGTCACCGCGCCGGCCGGCGCAGCCGTCACCTGCGGCGAGGTGACGGCGACCGCCGACGGCGCCACGGCCGCGGTCTGGGTCGCCGCGGCGGCGCCGGCGCCGGCCAGCATCGCCAGCTGGCGGCTCTCGGCCTCCATGATCTCGACGCGGACGCGGGCGGTCCCCCGCTGCTCGAAGCCCAGCAGCTGGGCTCCGCGCCGAGACACGTCGATGATGCGGTTGTTGACGAACGGCCCGCGATCATTGACCCGCAGCGCAAGTTGCCGGCCGTTCTCCAGGTTGGTGATGCGGACCATGCTCGGCATCGGCAGGGTGCGATGCGCCGCAGTGAGCGCGTTCATGTCGTAGGCTTCGCCGTTAGCGGTCGCTCGGCCGTGAAACCCCGGCCCGTACCAGGAGGCGATGCCCGTCTCCGCGTAGTCGTAGTCGATTGCCGGGTAGTACCAGATGCCGGCAACCTGATAGGGCTTGCCGACCTTGTAGGCAGCCTGCCCACCGACCTGCCCCGCCGGCTTGCGGCCGTCGGCGCAGGCCGCGAGGCCCAGACAGGCGAGGAGCAGAATGTAGCCGAGCCATCGCCCCTGAGGCTTCATCATCTCGTGGTCTGGCTCCCCTAAGGCTGCCAGATTTTGTAGGACGACCCAGCGCTGACCGCAAGCGCAACCGCGACCACCCGCATCGTTACTTACGCTCGCCCGGAACATTAAACGAACATCCGAGCCGCCGGGCGGCAGCCAACCGCAGAGTCGCAATTGCGACCCGCGATAGACGTTGCTTGCACCGGGGGGGGAAATTCGGCTGCTGGCGCAGGGAGCGGACGGCGAGAATCGCCTGTGGGTTGACCCTCCGACCAAGATTACGATCCGCCGCTAGGCAACGTTCGAGGCGGCGAGCTGCCCGTTTACCGTGACACTATTCGCTTTTGCCTGGCGGAGCGTGATAGCCGCCGCGCATTCGCGCGAGTTCGGCGTCGATAGGGTCCGAGAACGGCGGTTCCGATCCTTACCGGATCGTTCGTCGGCAGAGCCTTCCACGCGGCAGCCACTGCCTCTATCGCTGCGATCTGCTTCTCAACGATCATCTTGCAGTATTCATTGGCGGGAAGCGCGGCGCGCATCCAATAATCAGTGGTGAGTTTGCTGGATCGCAGCGCGACCGTGATGCAGGCGTGAAACGCCGTTTCGTTCCAGGCGAGCCAGAAGCATGCGGCCGTCGGGAGAATGCGAGTGTGAATGGCCATCCGCCGATCGAAGCACGGCCGCAGGTGGAAGGGAAGCGACGAAGCATACACTGGCCGTGCGCCAGGCATCGTGATAACCGTTGGGTCGCAATCGGGTGGCAAAGTTCCACATGTTCCTGTCGGAGCATGGGAATAGTCCCATTGGTGCTCCCAATCCGGATGGGTGGCCGAGCGGTTGAAGGCACCGGTCTTGAAACGCGGGCGCAGCCGTCCCTCCCCTTCCCGCCTCGTCATGAAATATCTGGATTGATGCGCTTTTAGACAGGCGGGCCGCGACTTCCATACCGCCTGATAGCGGGCTGTCCCTAGCAGTTGGGTGGCAATCGCGGTGGCAAAATTGAAAGCCCAGTTCGAATTCACCTTCGCCACTGGTGCGGCGGCGCTCCACGGGAAGCGCCGCCGCTTGAACGGAAGGTCAACGCACCGGAACGAACTCGACAGGCCGGCCGTCTGGATCGCGCAGCTGATCGTCCGTGAACGCCTCGCCGCCGACGGGCGGCAGCTCCTCCTCCCGCCGATCCGGCGCGCGGCCGATCACGCGCACGCCCTGGAAGCCACCCGCCATCATCGGATTGCCGAACCCGCACTCGCCGTCGCCATGCTCATCGTCGCCGTTGTCCTCGCCGGGGTCGTCGTCTTCGTCGTCTTCCGTCTCGGAGCGCCAGGATGATCCGCTGTCATCTTCGGCCTGGCATTTGTCGTCATTGTCGACCTCGAGATCCTCGCCTTGGGCATCGAATGCAGCCAGCGCATCGACGGTCGCCGGCGATACTTGCGCGACGATGTAAGTCCGATCGTCGATCAGCAGCAGGTCGGCCGTGTCGGCGATCTCAGCCATGGCCCGGCGCTCTGCCGGTATCAGCCGTTCAACGATATGGGAGATGGACCATAGCCCGCCGTTGATGTCGAAAATTCCGTATCGGCCGATGCTGTATAGAGATCGGCCGATCCATTCCGCCTTGGGGGCGGCCATGGCGCGCGCCTTCCGGCGCAGTGTCGCGAGATTCATGGGATGAGGGCTCCTAGTTGGCTTTTCAGGCCATGCTGGCGATCAGCGCCAGCGCCGGGGCTGAAAACCGGCTAGGAGACCGGCGGGCTTCTTTACCCTTTCGGGCTGGACATCCGCCGCACCCCGGCAAACGCGCGGGCATGAAAAGCCGCCTGCTTTCGGGGGCGGCTCCGCTCCTAGTCCTGGTGTTTTCAGCACCGTGCGGAAGCCTGCGCTTACTGGGCGCGCGGTGTCAAGGTGCCGGCGGGTGGGTTTGTCACCGCCCGATGCTGCGGCTGCGCCCGACCGTGCGGCGGGCGCGGTCGTTCACTTGCCCCTCCGCGGCCTTGACGATGCCGGGGATATGCCGCTTGAGGACGCGCTCTATCTTCGCCTCGTCGGCGTCGCCTTCCACGATGATCTGGTAGAAGCTGCCGTCGTCGCCGCCGCCCTTCCCCATCGGCGTGAACGCGAACCGCTCCGGCCCCGCCTCGCCGGCCAGGAACAGCGTCGGCTTGCGCACGACGCCGTCTCCGCCTTCGGCGAACGGAAACACCGTGCTGCCCGCCCCGGCGATGCCAGAGGCGTTGAAGCCGGCGCCGCCGGCCGAGACGCGCCGCCCGAAGCGCGTCATGACCTGCTCGCCGCGCGCCAGGTCGGCGCGCAGCTTCGCTGCGTTGGCGTGCAGGTCGATGGTCGCTTCGGCGATCGTCGGCATGGTTACTCCCCGATGAGCGCGATCAGCGGACCCGGCGTCGTATTGTCGCCCAGGCTGTGGACGTTGATGTCGATCCGCTCCCATCCCATGATGCCGATCTGCCGCAGCTCCCAATACCGCTCCCGCGTCACGTCGATCGTGATGCCCCTGCGCTCGCCAAGGATGACGGCCTTCGCCAGGTCGCCGAAGAAGGCCATGGCCACGTCGGAGAGATCGCCGGTCGTCGCCGGCAGGGTCTGATCGGTCATGAAGGGATAACCGAGGTAGGCCCGGCCGGGCTTGCCGTCGAGGAACGTCTCCACCGAGTTGCCGGCCGCCGCCGTCGCCAGCCTGAGGAACATCAGCGCCCAGGCCCGCTGCGAGCCGTACCACTTCGCGGTCGGGTCGGCGTATTGCGGCACGGCGCTGATCACGAGGTTGAGATCGGTCGCGTCGATCTCGGCGAAGGTGTCATGCCCCGACGCGGCGGCGATCGCCGAGGCCGCATGCGTGCCGTCGATGATCTTCGTGCGGACGCCGGTGATCCCGCCGTCCGTGGAGATGCCGGTGCCGTTCCAGCCGACCTCGTCCTCCTTGACCGCCAGCGAGTAGGCCATCTCGGAGGCGATGTCGTCGGCGACGCTGATCACCGCATCCTCCGCCAGCTCGCGAGATATCTTCGTCAACGCGCCGAGCGACTGCGCCTGCAGCCGGATATTGCCCCAGGTCTTTTCGGATTCGGTGAAGGCGCTGCCCTCGGTCGCGAAATGCGCCGTGGTGCCGGTCAGGCGCTTCGGCACGAGCTGCGTGTCGGACGCCATCTGCCGCACGTCGGCGAAGCGGCGGAAGGTGCCGAACTTCTCGCGCAGGTCGACGATGGCCGTCGACATCTCGTCGAAGACGAGGTAGCCGCCTTCGGTGTTGACGTCCTCACTCTGCGCCCGCGTGAGCGGCACGTCATGCTCGGCGCACCACTGCTGCGCGGCCTTGTCGTCGTAGACGACGGCGCGGCACCACATGCCGGAGCGGTACGCGGCCTCCTCGGCATTCTCGATGCTGCCGAACGACCGCGCGCCGAAGGCCTTCATTTCGCGACCATAGGTGCGACGCTTCGGCATGGCGGGCGCGGTGGGCCGCCCGCCGGCGTCCACGCCGGCCATCGGCTTGGCCATCCTGGCCTTCAGGGCCACGACGCGCTCTTCCATGGCGATCGCCTCGTCGATCTTCTTGATGTCCGCTTCGAGATCGCCGAACAGCTGCGACTCCTCCGCCGTCAGCTCGCGCCCGGCGGCGCTCGCGACCGCCAGGATCTCGTCCATCCGGTCGGTCGTCGCGCCGAGCTTCTGACGCAGCGCATTCAATCGGTCGCTCATTGTCTTTTCCTTCCGTCGATTTTCACCCGGGCAAGCGCGAGGATGGCATCCACGCGATGATCGATGGCCGCCTGGCCCTCGTTGTCGATCGTCAGTTCCAGCACCAGCGCGCACACCCTCAGCTGCACGTAGGCCCAGGGGTCGGCGCGCTGCACCGCCTCGGCGACGATCATCCGGTCGCTGTCCCTCATCGCCGGATCCTGTCGTGATCGAGCCGCGCCTGCCGGCAGAGCTGGTCGATCTCGGACCTCTCGCGCCCGCGCGCCAAGGCCGCCTGGGCCGCCTGTTGACCCACATACGCGCGATAGTTCCGGCCGGACTTGATACCCGCCAGGCGGGTGCGCGCGGCCTCGATCAGCGGCGCGCGCGAATCGCCGGCCGATTTGGCGGTGACGACGGCGGACGGGTTGGCCGGCACGCTGACGAGCGACAGCTCGAGCAGCTCCCAGGCGATGAATCGCAGCCCGAACGTTCCCTTGATCGGCTCGACCTTGAGCGGCAGGAAGCCGACGCTGACGGCGGAGATCACGCCGGTCTTGCACAGGCGCAGATACTCGTCGCTGCGCTCGCTGGTGCCCTCCGGCGGAAACACGACCTTCGCCATGATCTTGGCGCCGACGATGCCGATCCAGCCGGCGCGCGCCACGGGCTGATCGCTGTCATGCTGCGCCAGCACGATCGGGTTGCGTCGGAAGTTCTCCAGCCTGACGCCTTCGGGCTCCAGGATGTCGCCCATCCGGTCGACCGTCCGGTCGGAGGCGATGACCTCGATCTCGCGCGGCCCGACGCCGACGCGCGGCCCGATGCCGACGCGGGCGACGGCGTTCGCGATGACGGTCCGGCGCAGTTCCATCGCGCCCGGCCTCAGTTGCCCAGCAGGGCGACGACGGGCCCGGCGGCGCTGTCGTCGCCGAGGTCGTGCACCACGATGTCAAACCGCGGATCGACCATGAACGCGATCTGACGTTCTCCCCAATAGCGCTCTTTGCTGAGGCTGACGACGAGTCGGCGGCGCTCGCCGACGCTCGCGGCCATCGACAGATCGCCGAACAGCAGCATGGGCACGCCGGACTGGTCGCCGCTGCCCGGCATGCGGCCGGTGACTTTGATCGGGAAGCCGAGATAGTGCAGCATCGGACGCGGCCCGTTGACCGTCATCACGGTGCCGCCGGCGCCCATGCCGAGCCGCGCGAAGGTCTTCGCGACGGCGAACCCCGAACAGTACCAGGCCGCGTTCTCCCAATGCGCCTCGGGCAGAATCGACATCACGTCGGAGAGGTCGGCGGCGTCCAGCTCGGCGAACTCGTCATGATTGCTCGCGGCCGTCTTCAGGCTGGCGGCGTGCGTGCCGTCGTTGATCCGCGTCGTGATCCCGGTCATGCCGCCATCGGCGGCGCTGCCGGTGCCGTTGAAGCCGACCCGGTCCATCAAGTCGCCGAGCGCGAAGGCAAACTCCATGACCAGGAATTCGCCGAGGGCGGCCGCATCGCCGAACATCTCGACCGACACGCGGCCGATGCCCGCCGCCGCCTGTGCGTTGAAGTTGACGGCGCCGAACGCGGCCTCGCCCTCCGCGCCCGCGACGCCTTCCGTCGTGAAGGACAGCGAAAAGCCGCTGCTGCGCTTCGGCAGGCTCATGCGGTCCCGCGTCATCGGCCGGACGGTGGCGGCGCCGTAGAACACGCCGACCAGCGGCAGGATGGCGAAGACGCGATCGGCCACCTCCGCCGGCACCAGATAGCCGCCCGCCGTGTTCGTGCCTTCGTTCAGCGCCCGGTGGTGCGCCGGCGCCTTCGCTTCCAGCCAGGACGCGGCGGCTTTTTCGCCGAGCAGCGCCGCCTTGAACCACATCCCGGCCCGCTCGGCGCCGGCCCGATCGGCGCCGAACGCGCGCACGACTCCGGGCATCATCAGATCACGTCGCATTGCGATAGTCCTCGAATTCGACCTGGGAAATGATTCCGTTGATCAGGCACGCTTTCAGAAACTCGTAACCCGGACCGGCGTTGTGCGGCAGTCCCAGGAGAGACACCTGCGGCGGGGTCGAGATGGCAGGATCCGGCCTCATTATGCCGGCGGTCGACAGCTTGTGGCGGGCCTTGAAGCGGAAGGCCTCGGCGTTGGCGGCCCGGAGCTCCATCAGGGCCTCCGCCCGGCGACGGCTGATCTTTCGCCACTCGCCATCGAGCGCCTGCACGCGTTCGGCCATCGCCACGATGCTGGCGCGGCCATGCTCGTTGTCCAGGCGCTCGATGGCAATCGCCAGGCCCGCCCGCTCCGCGCGCGCGGCGGCCAGCTCAGCGCCCGCGGAGTCCGGGGTCGGCGGTGTCCATCCGCCGCTCAGGATGGCGCGCGCGATCTCCTCGACGGGCGGCATCAGCCGCTGCCATGCAGGCGCGCTCGCGCCCGACGTCTCGAGCGCCACGATCCTGCGGATGAGGGCCGTGTCGCGCGCGCGCAGCGCGGCGATGCGCCGGTTGATCGCCGCGACGATCTCGGCCGGGGTCACCGCCGGCTCGGCCGGCGGCGGGGAAGATGGCGGGCGTGAGGACGTGCTCATGTCGGCTCCTCTCTAATCATCGGTTCGCTCGGCGGACAGACCCTGCCGACCGTTTCGTTTTTCGCGCTTCCGGCGCAGCCGCCGGGCCATGGCCTGGTCGTCGCCGGCGACGATGCCGATCGCCTCGCGGCCCCGCCCTTCCGCGGTCAACGCCTCGACTCTGGCGAGCGGCACGGTGTCGTCGATCTCGGCATGGGCGGCTTCGCCGCCGTGGAGCACGGAGCAGGCTCGCCGCGACTTGCCACTCCCCATAGCCGCCGCCTGCTCGAGCAGATCGAGCGCACGCTGCACCAGATCGTCGACGCTATCAGCGCTCATCGCCCTGCCCGTCCCTAGGCGCCAGGTCGAAGTCCAGCTGCCCCCGCGCGCGCCAACGGCGGTTGTGCCGGTTATGCTGGCGGCGGAAGCATTCGTCGCTGCACGTTCGCCGCTGCCGGCCAGGCCCTGGCTTGCGCACGTACGAAAACTCGGCGCCACAGATGATGCAGCGCGTCGACACCACCTTGGGGGCCGCGGGCGTCATCGGGAAAACAAATGGCCGCCCAAGGCCCTGTTTCCGCCCGAAAACCAGGTGCTGGAGCCGTAAGCCATTGATCGACCTAACAGAATAGCGGTTGCATTTTTTGAGGGCCGTTCCGTGCTGCTAAAATATTGATATCCATAAGAAAAAAACGTGCGCATGAGGACCGGTTCTCCGTCGGGGCGGTCGTAGAGGCCGAGACCCCCTACCCCTCGCGGTTTGACCGTGACGACCGTGACGTGCGTGACGCGGCGTCACGGTCGTCACGACCGTCACGCGTGACGTGACGCTCTCTCTTAAGAGAGCGTCACATCCGTCACGGTCATCACGGTCGCTGGATGATCCAAACATGCCCATCGAGCTCGCCGATCATGCCGGTCGCCAGAAGGCGTGCCTTCGCTCTATAGAACCAAGCTCGCCCCGATTCCCCCGGAGCAATGAGGCCCTTTCGTTTCAACTGCTCACGCCAAGCGTCGATCTTCACGACGACGGCCCAGCTCGGCACGCCGTTCGCCGGCCGCACCTCGCCCTGGTCCGCCACCACTTCGCGCAGCTGCGCCAGGGCCTCGCGATACTCCGGCGGCAACTTCGGCGCGGCCTTGGCCTTCGCCGCCGAATGGGCCGGCATGACGACGCAGCTTGTGATCGGACTGCCGTCGTCGTTCTGGCCGACCTCGATCACATCGAGCTTGAACGCGATCGAGACACCGGCGTCGCCGTCCTTCTGTTTCACGACCGTCGCCGTGCGGATGCCATCGAGGCCGGTGACCTCGATGACCGTATCGGCCGCTCCAAGCAGAGCGGAGTGCCCGCGCATGCCCCTCGATTGATCCTTGCCGGCGTGATGCGCGATGATGACGGCCGCGCCCGTCTCGGCGCGGATCAGGTCGACAGAGGCGAGGAATTTGTTCATATCCTCCGGCGCGTTCTCATTGCCGCCGCCGAAGCACCGCGCCAGCGTGTCGATCACCACAATGCCGACAGGGCGACCGCACTTCGCCGACACATAGCGCGCCGCGTTGATCACTTGGCCGGCGCCGGCGCCGTCGGTCACCAGATCGACCGGAGCGGGTATCACCGTGAACGGCGGCGGTGCCACGTCGCCGGCGACCTTATGGCGACGCCGAAAGGCGGCGATGCGCTTCATCACGCCGCGCTGTCCCTCAGCAGCGACATACAGAACGGCGGACGGCAGGACGGCCCGATCCATCCACGGCCACCCGATCGCGACATGCAGCGACAGATCCAGGGCCAGGAAGGTCTTGGCGGTGCCGGGACAGCCGACGATCACGGCGGCGGAGTTTTCGCCGAGCAGCCCTTTCACCAGACGGTCGGTCGCCTGCAGGTCGTGCAGCTCATCCCAAAAGCGGACGCCGTAGGACTCCGGCTCGCTCGGACCAGAGCCGGCGGCACCGCGGCGTCCGCGCTTGCCACCGCCGACGACATTGAATGCCTGCGCGGTCGCGTGCGGCGGTTGCCCCATCAAGACACCCGATCCAGCAGATACGACGGTGACGCCGTCGTGATCCTGATCCTCGGCATGGCCTGCCTGATCAACGTTTGCCGGAGATGCTCGCGCAGCTGCTCAGTTTCGCAGACGACCTCAGCCGCGCGGCCGATGATGGTGTTCACATCGGCGGACCAGTCGACGATGCAGAACCCGAGGCCGTGCAGCTCGACAAAGCGGCGCGGGGTGGCGACCATGTAGGCGGCGTCGCCGTCCCACCAAGACCGTTGTAGCTCCCACTCTCCTATCACGGTCATGAGGCCACGTTCGATCCACCAGGGCGAAGCGACGCCGCGCTGCCAGGCGATGCAGTCGACGATCTCCAGCGTGTCGCGGTCGCGCACGTAGAGGAAGTCCGCATCCAAGGCGCCCGGCTCGAACTCAGGCAGGCGATCGAAGACGCCATCGGCGCGGACGCGGATCAGGCCGCTGGTTGCTTGCGCCGGCGCGACGAAAGGAGTATATGATCGTCTGTCGTTGTTGCCCCGCAAAGCCGCGACATTTTCGCAGAGGCCGCCGGTCGCCAGCCGCGCGGCTTCTGCATTTCCGGGCGGCGGCCCGGTTGTGTCGGCGATCTCGATCATCGCCTCTCAGTGCGTCCCACCGAGCAGCAGCCGTGCCATCGCCGCGCGCGGCACGAGCAATCGCTTGCCGATTTTGATCGTCGGTATCTCGCCGCGCTTGGCGGCGTCATATCCTTGGTTACGCCCGACGCCC
The DNA here is from genome assembly GCA_050180895.1 of Dongiaceae bacterium. Lineage (GTDB taxonomy): Bacteria > Pseudomonadota > Alphaproteobacteria > Dongiales > Dongiaceae > JBGPEQ01. Next base: position 430,146 of record JBFXDS010000002.1, on the reverse strand, counting down.
AACATCGCCGCGACCTCGGGGATTGTGTATGTGGCCCGCCGCTTCCGCTTCTCCACCGATCGCTTCTGCATGTTGACATCTCCAGAGAATCTCACGATCACTAGAAATACCGTCCCCGATCGTCCTTGACAAGCCGTTTCTATTGATCGTAAGAAACCATTTGTCTACTGGGGAGGAACCGTGACATGACGGGACAAAGGAAGCGCGCGGGCCGCCCGACCAAAGCAGCACCGCCGGGGACACGAGCATCGCTCGGCCTCAAAGTCACTGCAGATACCAAGCGGCGACTGGAGGAAGCAGCGAAGGCCTCTGGCCGCACTCAGAGCCAAGAGGCAGAAGCACGGCTTGAGCGTTCATTCGATTTCGACGCCGCGCTCGGCGGGCCGCAGATTGCGGACCTTGTGAAAGCTATCGGCCACACAATGAGCGCCGCCGGCGCTCTGGCATTTTCCCTTGCCACCGGCAAGTCCGGCCGCGATGGCCGCTGGCTATCCCACCCGTACGCCTTCAATCAAGCCGTCCAGGCCGCGCATCGACTTATCGAGGCATCGCGGCCTGCTGGCGAGATCGTCGTGCCCAGCGTCGACTGGCCTGGGCCGCCGAAATCGCCAGCTGAGGCGAAGAGGCTCCTGACCATGCTGGCAAATCTCGGCCGCCTCGCAGCGGAGGGTCAGCTGAGTACCGGCCAGCCCGCGATAACAGCCGACGCGGTCAAGAAGCTCGGGGAGATCGAGAAATGAAGGGCCACATCCGCCAGCGCGGCAAGAAGTCCTGGGAGCTGAAGTTCGACGCCGGCCGCGACCCGGCCACCGGCGCGCGGCAGATCCAGTACGTCAGCTTTCGCGGCACCAAGCGCGAGGCGCAGGTCAAGCTGGCCGAGCTGATAGCAGCGGTCAGCAAAAGCGAATACGTCGAACCGAACAAGATCACCGTCGCCGCACATGTTTCCGCACGCATAGCCCATTGGGAAGCTGCGGGCGACATCAGCGCAAAGACAGCCGAACGGTATGGCGAGCTGGCGGAAAATCAGATTATCCCCCACCTCGGGCCGAAGCTTCTGCAGAAGCTTCGGCCGCTCGATATCGAGGCGTGGCACGCCACTTTGCGGACGGCGGGCCGAAAGGACGGCGCCGGCGGTGTCAGCGGCCGGACCATCATCAACGCCCATCGCGTGCTGTCGAAAGCGCTTCGGGAGGCGGCGCGTCATGACCTGGTGTTGAAGAACGTCGCGGCCGAGGAAGGCGCACCGAAGGCCGAATCGGACGAGATCGTCATCCTGACGGAGGACGAGTTCAACGTCGTCATGACGAAGCTGCCCGGGCGCGCCCTGTACGTGCCGGCCATCACCAGCCTATGCACTGGCCTGCGCCGGGGGGAGCTGCTGGCCGGACGGCGCTGCTCCGTCGACTTCAATGCCAAAGTATTCAAGGTTCGTGAGGCGCTGGAGGAAACAAAGAAACATGGCGTCCGCTTCAAGGCCACCAAGACCAAGTCGGGCCGGCGCGACGTGTCCCTGCCGGATGTCGTCGTCGAGGCTCTGCGTGAGCACATGAAGCGCCAGCTCGAAGAGCGACTAGCCTTGGGCATCGGCAAACCGCCGGATGACGCCCTGCTCTTCCCCGCCCCGCTGAGCGAGGAGCCGCAGTCGCCGCGCCAGTTCAGCAAGCGATGGGACGAGACCGCCGAGGCGATCGGCCTCGGCAAGATCACCTTCCACGCCTTGCGGCATACGCACGCCTCCCACCTGATCGACGCCGGGATCGACGTGGTGAAGATCAGCAAGCGTCTGGGCCACGCCAGCCCGAACATCACGCTTCAGATATATGCCCACCTCTTCCAGCGCCGGGAGGACAAGGTCGCCGATGCCATCAACAGCGTAATCGACGCCGCGTTGGCCGGTCGGAAAGCGTCGTGATAACCGTTGGGTGGCAACCGGGTGGCAACATTCCCATATGTTCTAGCGGGAGTCTCGTCTAACTGGTTGATATTCCTCATGTGGATGGGTGGCCGAGCGGTTGAAGGCACCGGTCTTGAAAACCGGCAGGGGTTCACGCTCCTCGTGGGTTCGAATCCCACCCCATCCGCCAACGCCCCGTTTGCGGCTTTAGACCCATTGCATTCGTTTCACCCATCGGCACCCGAACCGGCGCGCGAAAGGGCCGTCCCCTGACAGGTGGCGGCGTGGACGAGAGCAACAGCGCGCACGACAGCCGACGATTCCGAGAGGCGACCCGCTGGCGCGTGGCTGGAAATGGGGGAGCAGCCACACGAGGTTGAGGGTGCCTGAAGCCCCAGCGGGCCGCCCTACCACACGCAGCACTATTCGACAGAAAGCGTCCGGTGGCGGCAATTGGACTTTGGTCCAATCAGAGCGACCTGCAGTCAGGGCGCCCGAAGCCGCGCTTGCGGCGGATCGAGATAGGCGGCGCCATGCGGCGCGCATACAGGGCCGTTCGGTGCCGCCGGCGGCGCGGGCGCCCGGTCAGGGGAACGCCTCCGCGACAAAGAAAGCCCCGCCGAAGCGGGGCGAGTTCGCCTCATAGGAACGGCGCGCCGGCACCGGATTGGGGGCAACCCGGCGAGCGTCGTCGAGGGAATCGGGGGCTGGTGACGCTCGGGCCGACGTGCCGCCGCATCATCAACAGAGCGCTCGCGACTTTGTTCCGGGTGGAGAAAGAAAAAGCCCTACCGGAGGGCGGGCTGTTCTCAGCTGCGTAAGAAAAGGCCCCGCTGGGGGAACGGGGCCTTTCCTCCGGAAACCGCGGCGGCGCAGGGCAGCCCGCCGCATCATAGTCCCACAACGGATGGCCGGGTCTGTTATTCCCGCCTCAGCGAAATATTCATCGGCGGCCGTGTCTGGATCGGTTTTCGCCGAGATGACACCGTGATATGGGACGTGCCCCAAGCGGTCGCGGCGTCGAGCGCTCCCCGCAGTTTCTTCAACAGATCCGCTTCCTGGCTGTTCGAGGCGACGCAGACGCGATAGCCATTGGCTTCGACAAAGTCCGCCAGACTGTCAGCGAGGTTCCGGTCGTCATTGACAATCGTACCCGCTCGAAGAGAGCGGGTCGCTCCGTGCGCGTAACATCGACGCCAGCGTCCGCGCCCGGCCGGGCGCGGATGCGCGCGGTTTCCGGTCGGAGAACTCAAAAGGGGCATGCATCGGCGCGCCCTTGGCAATCCGAAATCACCTGTGCCAGGATCGGTTCGATGGTCGGTGCCGTGGCGGGGACCAGCCGGGTCCGCGAGCGCCGTAAGGGGTCTCATACAGCTGGAGAGGGGTGAACCATGCTCAAGGAGTTCAAGGAATTTGCCATGCGGGGGAATCTCCTGGACATGGCGGTCGGCATCATCATCGGCGTCGCCTTCGGCGGGATGGTGAATTCGCTGGTCAACGACATCATCATGCCCATCGTCGGCAAGATCACCGGCGGCGTCGATTTCTCCAACCTTTTCATCAACCTGTCGGGACCGCAGGACCAGTTCGCATCTCTCAAGGCGGCCAAGGATGCCGGTGCGGCCACGGTGAACTACGGCCTGTTCATCAACCTCATCATCAATTTCATCATCGTCGCCTTCGTGATGTTCCTGCTGATTAGGGGCATGAACAAGATGCGCAAGGAATCGCCGGCCGCGCCGCCACCGGCTCCGCCCCGGTCCGAGACCCTGCTGGAGGAGATCCGGGACCTACTGAGGAAATAATGCCTCGGGTCGGTACAGCTGGGTACCGCCGGCCGGTACCCTGCTTTCCTAATGCATTTTAGGCTTAAGCGCCGTTAACCAACTAATAACACCTCCGCCGTACGATCCTTCGGATTGCGACCATGCCTGTGCGGAGGCCTCGATGCTGATTCGTCCGAAACGCCATTGGGCCACTCTCCTGGCCGTCGGACTGCCCTTGATTGTGGGCGGCTGCGCCGGCAGCGGCATGCCGACGCCCAAGGACTCAGCGTCGCCTGCGGCGAGCGCCGCCGGAGCGGTCGATGCATTGACGCTGGCGGACCGGCTGAAATTCGAAGGCAATCTGAGCAGCGCCGCCTCGATGTACCAACAGGCACACCATGCAAATCCCGGCGACATCCGGCCGCTGATGGGCTTGGCCGAATGCCTCCTGGGGATGGGCGCAAACGTCGAGGCCGCCCAAGCCTATGCCTCGGCGCTGGCGATCCAGCCAAACAACCTCGATGCCCTGCGCGGCATCGGCCACACGCGCATCCTCCTGGGCCAGCCGCAGTTCGCCGTGGAGCAGTATCAGACGGCGCTCCGGATTGCGCCGAAGGACGTCCGGACCCTCAACGGACTGGGTGTCGCGCAGGACATGGTCGGCGACCACGTCGCCGCGCAGCAAAGCTACAAGCAGGTGCTCGCCATCGAGCCGAACAATGCCTCAGCGAAGAACAACCTGGCGCTGTCTCTGGCCCTGTCGGGCGACAACGCCAGTGCGATCAAGCTTCTGGAAGACCTCAACAAATCGGCCGGCTCGACGGCCGTAAACCGCCAGAACCTCGCGCTCGTCTACGGTGTGTCCGGGCAATTGGAGCAGGCCGAACAGGTGAGCCGTGCCGATCTGCCGGAAGACGCGGTCAACCGAAACATCGCGGCAATGAGCGCGAACGCCGACTCGGCCACGCGGCAGGAGCTGCTGAAGCGGTCCCTTGGCGTCGAACTGAAGGGGCTGCAATACACGCCCGCGGCCAAGCCACTCATGCCGCTGACCAATCTGGCGCAGGCCGCATCCGACGACCGTCCGGTCTATCTATCGGGCAGCGACGGCAGTGCGATGCCGATCATCACCACAGGCAAGTCGGGGCAGATCGCGACGGCGCCATCCATCAAGAGCGATGTCAGGATCAAGGGTTCGACCGGCGACGCTTGGTCGGACGATTGGGACGAAGAGCTGGTGGATGCCGCCGACATCGTCGGCGGGGGCGAACAGCCGGCGGTCCAATCGACAGCGCCTGCACCACTAGTACCCCCCGCGCCGGAGAAACCCGCCACCTCACCATTCCTCTCGGCCTCGAACGCGCTCGCCGCCGATGCGCCGTCCAACACCGACGCTGCCACGGCGACTCCGGCCGCATCGGAGACTGCGCCACCCGCCCAAGAGGCACCGACCGCCGCCGTTTCCATCCCGGCGCCCGCAGGCGAGATGCCAGCGGCTCTTCCGGAAACCACGACGACGCCCCCGAGCCAGCCGGCACAGGTGGCAAAGGCGCCGGAAGGCGCGACCGACGCCGCGCCTACCGTAACGACGACGACGATTGCCACGGCCAAGATCTACACCGTGCAGCTCGCCTCCTACCGCAGCGAGGTCGAGGCTACCGCTGGATGGCAGACTCTGACGACCGAGCAGGCCGATCTCCTGGCCAAGTTGCCGCATTCGGTGGCGAAAGCGGATCTCGGTGCCGACAAGGGCATCTACTATCGGCTTCAGGCCGGCGCCTTCAGCGACAGAACGGACGCCAAGGCTCTGTGCTCGGACCTGCAGACGCGTGCGATCGACTGCATGGTGGTCGAAGCTGCGGCGGCGGGACCGCAGGCGCAGACGCGGCAGTCGTTGCTGGCGACCGACAGATCGTTCGTGATTGGCGCACGCTGAGCAGGTCAGCAAAGAAAAAGGGGGCACTCGCCGAAGTACCTGCGCAAGAACTCCTTCCACTCCATCCCAGGGAGCCGCGACATCGTACGCGGCTCCTTCCTTTTTTCTGCAATATGGCAGGCGACGGCTTAAGGCGGCAGGGCCTTCGGGTTGCTGAGGAGCAACCGCCCCTCTGCCACGGCCCGGAGATGCCGCCACAGCGCGTCGCGGCGCGGTCCCGCGTCGTCGTAGGCGCCGCCGCGGATGTCATGGACCAGCCGCCGTTCTAGCGCGATGAGCCGGGCGCGCAGCGTCGCGGCCGGCCCTTCGCCGACATCCGGGGCATCCAGCAGCGCCGCGAGCCCCTGCACCTCCGCGCGCAGCAAATCCTCGCCCAGGCGCGCCTGGCGGGCGGCGATGGCCATGGCATTGGCGACCATCAGGCCGTCATAGCGGCGGTCCGCCGGCAGCAAGGGCAGCAGGATCTCCAGCAGCGTTCGTCGGGCCTCTTCCAGCAGGCCGACCGCGTCATCACGCTCGGCCGTCACGCCGCCCGCCCGCCGGCCTCGGCCGACTCAAGGAGATCGAGGATCTCCAGCTCCAGTTCCGGCAGGATTCGGCCGGTCAGCGCCAGCTCCAGCGAGCGCTCGCGGCCGGAAAGATGCCGCGCCGCCTGCTGCAGAGCGATGACCGCCCAGCGTACATGCGCCGCGACCTCCCAATAGCGCACCGCCGCGGGATCGATGCGGCGACCCGACTCGGCCTCGTAGCCGCGATAGAAAGGCGCGCGCGTGGCGATGCCGCCGGCCTCGCAGCCGATGGCGCCGAAGCGCCAGCATTTGGCGCAGAACCAGCCGATGTCGGCCATCGGGTCGCCCCAGGCGCAGAACTCCCAATCGAGGATGGCGGTCAGCCCGGCGGCGTCGACCAGATAGTTGCCGGTGCGAAAATCCTGGTGCACGAGCACGATCTCGGCGGCCGGGGCGGCGTTCAGCTCCAGCCAGCGCAGGCCCCACTCGACCGCGGGCCGGGGATCGTCGAGTGCGTCGAGATAGGCGCGGTAGAGCGCCACCGCGTCGAGGCCGGGGCGACCGGACGACGGCACGAGGAAGCCGACGGCGCCGCCGCCCGGCAGGCGCGCGACCGACTGCGGCGTGATCGCGTGGATGCGGGCCAGCTCCCGCCCCAGCCGCTCGGCCAGGGCGTCACGGTCGCCGCCGAGCGACAGATCCTTGACGATGCGGTGGCCGGCGGCGATGCCGGGCATCCGGCGCATGAGATAGAAGGCGCGGCCGATGACCGCCGGGTCGTCGCAGCACCAGAGCGGCTCCGGCACGGTGACTCCGGCGCCGTGGGCAAGCCTGAGGAGGGCGAATTCCTGCGGCCGGCTGTGGCTCGTCGCCACGCGCGAGGGCGCATCGGCGCGCAGCACCAGCGCGTGGCGACCGGCCATGCCGCCGCCGGCGAAGACGACGTCGACGGCCCAGTTCTCCTGGATAGCGCCGCCGCGCAGCGGCGCGAGGTGGGCGAGGCTGGCGCTCTCGGCGCCGGCGGACGCGGCGAGGAAGCGGCACAGCCGCGCCTGCGCCGCCTTGTCGTCGGCGAGGCCCGCTGTCATCGCCAATCCCAGAACGCGTCGCCGTCGGCCATGTAGCTGCGCGCCAGCACCATCTTGTGGACCTCGGAGGCGCCGTCGACGAGGCGGGCTTGCCGGGCATAGCGGTACATCCATTCGAGCGGCGTGTCGGTGGAGTAGCCGCGGGCGCCGCAGAGCTGCAGCGCTGTGTCCACGGCCTTGTGCAGCGTGTCGGCGACCTGCACCTTGGCCATCGACACCTCCTTGCGGGCGAACTCGCCGCGGTCGAGCGCCCAGGCGGCCTTCATGACCAGCAGGCGGCCGATTTCGATCGTCATGGCCGCTTCGCCCACCAGCCATTGCACGCCCTCGTGGTCGGCGAGCCTGGCGCCGAAGCTCTCGCGCTCGGCGACATAGGCCTGGGCGATCTCCAGCGCGCGTCGGGCCATGCCGAGCCAGCGCATGCAGTGCGTGAGGCGGGCGGCGCCGAGGCGGATCTGGGTGAGCTTCAGCCCGTCGCCGACGTTCAACAGACGGTTCTCATCGGGGATCTCGAGGCCGTCGAGGGCCAGCTCGCAATGGCCGCCATGCTCTTCCGGCCCCATGATCGGGATGCGCCGGACGATCTCCCAGCCCGGCTGGTCGCGGTCGAAGAGGAATGCGGTCAGGCCCTTTCGCGGATCGTCCGAGGTGCGGGCGACGAGGATGAAATGCCGGGCGATGCCGGCGCCGGTGATGAACCATTTGCGGCCGTGCACGATCCAGCGGTCGCCGCGCTTCTCGGCGCGCGTGCGCATGGCCGATGGATCGGAGCCGGCGCCGGGCATCGGCTCGGTCATGGCGAAGGCGGAGCGCGCCGCGCCGTCGACGATCGGCTGCAACCAGTGCACCTTCTGCGCCGGGGTGGCGACCTTCTCCAGCAGCATCATGTTGCCGTCGTCCGGCGCGGCGCAGTTGAAGGCGATGGGGCCGAAGATGGAGCGCCCCATCTCCTCGTAGCAGGCGGCCATGCCGACGACCGACAGCCCCTGCCCGCCCCGCGCCGCCGGCATCTGCGGCGCCCACAACCCGGCGGCCTTGGCCTTCGCCCGCAGCGGCTCCAATACCGCGAGGGCGATGTTGCCGTGCGCATCGAAGTTCGCAGGCACGGCTTCGAGCGGCAGAATGTGCGTCGCGACAAACTCGCGATAGCGCCGGCGGTAGTCGGCGATCTCCGGAGTCAGGGCGAAATCCACGCGCGGCCCCCGTGCTGCTGCCGGCCGCTACAAGACGACCGTGTGGCCGCCGTCGACCGGGACGACGGCGCCCGTCATATAGGCCGAGGCATCGGATGCCAATAGCAGGAGGACGCCGTCAAGATCGGCAGGCGCGCCCGCCCGCCGCTGCGGATTCCGCTTCAGCAGGGCCTGCCCGGCGGGACTCTGCAGGAACGGGCGGTTGAGATCGGTCTCGATGTAGCCGGGGGCGATGGCGTTGACGCGGATGCCGTGGCGGGCCAGTTCCACGGCCATGGCGCGCGTCAGCTGATGCAGCGCGGCCTTGGCGGCGGCGTAGGCCGGCACCTGCGCGACCGCGCGGATGCCGAGGATCGACCCGACATTGACGATGCTGCCGCCATGGCCCAGGCGGACCATGTGGCGCGCCACCTCCTGCGCCATCAACCAGGCACCGCGCAGATCGACGGCGATCACCCGGTCCCAGTCCTCCGCGCCGGTCTCCAGCAGCGGCGCCATGCTCACCATGCCGGCGTTGTTAACAAGGATGCCGATGGGCCCCAGCTCCGTCTCCGCCGCCGCCACGGCCTCCCGCACGCTGTCCGCGGATCCGACATCGAGCGTCACGGGAAAAGCGCGCCCGTCGAAGGCTTCGATCTCGCGCGCCAGCTCGTTCAGTTTCTCCGTACGGCGCGCGGCGACCGCCACCTTGGCGCCGGCCTTCGCCAACGTGAGCGCGAAGTGGCGACCGAGGCCGCTGGAGGCGCCGGTAACGATGGCGACTTTGCCGGTCAGGTCGAACGGGTCGGGGCTGGCCATGGGTGGAGGCTAATACCGGCGGCGGAAGAGGAACAGGCTGAGAGCGGCCGTGGCCGCGAAGGCCACCAGCGACGCCCGCCAGTAGGCATAGGCCAGGATCAGCGTCAGCGACCACGAGATCAGGACGCCGATCGAGAAGACCTGGTTGACGACGAAGCACAGGAAGCGGAACCACGACCGCTCGGAGCGCCACACCGCCACGCCTGTGAAGGTGTAGGTCACGATCCAAGCGAAGTAGAGGATGACGTTGCCGCGATTGAACGGATTCAGCGGGTCGACGATGCTGTGATAGTAGTCGCTGACGGACTCGAGAATCGCCGTCACGAAGTCCTCGACGGATGCGCGTCCGCGGCCGTCCGCGGAGAAGCGGCGGCCGCGTCGAGTTGTCTTGCCTGCTCGCGCAGCGCGAACTTCTGGATCTTGCCGGTCGAGGTCTTCGGCAGCGGGCCGAAGACGACGGTCTTCGGAACCTTGAAATGGGCCATGTTGTCGCGGCACCAGGCAATGATCGCCGCCGCCGTCAGATCGTTCGCATCCGGCCGCGGCGTCACGAAGGCGCAGGGGGTTTCCCCCCAGGTCTCGTCCGGTCGGGCCACAACCGCCGCCTCCAGAACCTTGGGATGGCGGTACAGCACCTCCTCCACCTCCAGGCTGGAGATGTTCTCGCCGCCGGAGATGATGATGTCCTTGGCGCGGTCCTTGATTTCGACATAGCCGTCGGGATGGTGCACGGCGAGATCGCCTGTATGGAACCAGCCGCCTCGGAAGGCCGCTTCGGTCGCCGCGGGATTCTTGAGATAGCCCTTCATCACCGTGTTGCCGCGCAGCATCAGCTCTCCGATGGCACGGCCGTCCCGCGGCAGCTCGGCCATCGTCTCGGAATCCGCCACCCGCAGATCGTCCGAGGTGAGGTAGCGCACGCCCTGCCGGGCCATTTGGCGGGCGCGGTCCGGCAGCGGCAGCGCGTCCCAGTCGCTCTGCCAAGCGCAGACGGTATTCGGACCATAGGTCTCCGTGAGGCCGTAGAGATGGGTGACGCGGAAGCCGCTGCGTTCCATCGCCTCGATCACGGGGCTGGGCGGCGCGGCCCCGCCGGTGGCAACCTCGACGACATGATCGAACGCGACTTTCACCGAGTCCGGAGTGTTGGCCAGCATGTTCAACACGATCGGCGCGCCGCACATGTGGGTGACGCCGTGGCGCCTGATCATCGGATAGATGAGTGCGGGATCGACCCGGCGCAGGCAGATATGGGTGGCCGATGCGGCCGTCACGCCCCATGTGAAGGACCAGCCGTTGCAGTGGAACATCGGCAGGGTCCAGAGATAGACCGCCCGGCCGCTGAGGCCGAAGGTCAGGATATCGCCGATAGCGTTCAGATAGGCGCCGCGGTGATGGTAGACCACACCCTTCGGGTTGCCGGTGGTGCCCGAGGTGTAGTTGAGGCTGATGGCCTGCCATTCGTCCGCTGGTGGCCGCCAGCGGAACGAGGGATCGCCGCCGGCGATGAAGTCCTCGTATTCGACGGCGCTGAGATGCGGCGTTCCCGCGGGATACTGCGCTACCGGGTCATCGATCTCGATGAGGATCGGCTTGCGCGCGAGGTCGGCCACCGCCTTCTTCGCGACCTCGGCGAATTCGCGATCGACGAAGAAGACCTTGGCGTTGCCATGGGCCAGACAGAAGCCGACGGTACCGGCATCGAGCCGGAAGTTCATGGCGTTCAGAACGGCGCCGATCATGGGCACGCCGTAATGCGCTTCCAATGTGGCCGGGATGTTGCCGGCGAGGACAGCGACCGTGTCGCCGACCCCGACCCCGGCCTTGCCGAGCGCGCCGGCGAGCCGACGGCACCGTTCGCCGAATTCGCGATAGCTGTAGCGGCGGTCGCCGTGGATCACGGCGGTCTTGTGCGGGAACACCGCCGCCGCCCGGTCGAGAAAGGTGAGCGGCGTCAGCGGCGCATGGTTCGCGGCATTCTTGTCAAGGTCCCGGTCGTAGATGCTGGGCACGCGGCGCCACTCCCCTCGCCCGCCATTCCGCGCTATGGTCGGCCGGCGAATCGCCGAGGTCAAGGCCGTGGCCCGGCCGACTACAAAGGAGGGCGCATGCGCCTCGATGTCTTCTCCGATACCATCTGCCCCTGGTGCTATGTCGGCAAGCGGCGGCTGGAACGGGCGCTGAAGGCGCGGCCGCAGCCGGACCTGACGATCCGCTGGCGGGCATTCCAGCTCAACCCGGGCATGCGCGCGGACGGCATGGACCGGAAGGCCTATGTCGACGCCAAGTTCGGCAGCGCCGAGCGCGCGCAGGCGATCTACGAGACGGTGCGGGCGGCCGGGCTGTCCGAGGGCATCGACTTCGCGTTCGAGCGGATCAAGCGGACGCCCAATACGCTGCAGTCTCACCGGCTGATCCGTTTTGCCGCCGCGCGGCGGCGGCAAAACGAAACGCTGGAAGCCCTGTTCCGCGCCTACTTCATCGATGGCCTGAACATCGGCGACCGGGCCGTGCTGGCCGAGGTTTCCGGCGATGCGGGCCTCGACCGGCGGGAGGCGGCGGACTATCTCGCCAGCGACACGGACCTCGAGACGATCCTGAACGAAGACACTCTGGCTCGGCGCGCCGGCATCAACGGCGTGCCCTGTTTCATCTTCAACGGCCGCTACGCGCTGTCGGGGGCCCAGGAGCCGGAAGCATTCTTCCAGCTGTTCGACCTGGCGCGCGAGGACGAGAAGGCCCGCAGCGAGGGCGCTGTCGCTTGAGGGGAGACGCGCTATAGCCGCGCAACCTCCGCGTCGATGAGACTGAGCCAGCGTTGCACCCGCTCCTTGTTCACGCCGAGATCGGAGCGACCATAGTTCGAGTGGCTGTACATGGCCAGAGCTGCGCCGCCGTCCGGCAGCGGGAACAGCTGCACGGTGATGGTGTCGGGAAAGCGGAAGATGCGGGACCGCTGCACCAGGACGAGGCGCAGGCGCTCGGGCTGATCCTGCACCACGCGCGTCCGCGGCTCGGTCGACAGGATCGTGCGTATCCGCCCGAACAGCTCGGCGGCCGGAATGGCATAGACCGGGCCAAGGGCATCCGCGGTGGCCGCGCAACGATCCGCGGGGCAAACGAGATAGCTGTTCGGCGTCGTCGGCCTGACGAGCGCAGCGAACTCGATGCCCAAGGTGTCAGCCGAACAGGCGGCCATCACTGCCCCCAGCAGGACCGCGATGAGCCATCTCGCCGTCCGCCCGATCACCTGTATCATGCCGCCAACGCGGCGATCTCCGCCATGAGCTTGTGCACGCCGGCGACGCGGCTCGTAGCGCTGTCCCACGTCTGGCGGTACACCAGCTTTTGGTCGGGCCGAACGCTGATGGCGTTTTGGCGCTTGCCGATGAAGGCGATCAGCTTCTCGGGCCGGGCGAACTTGTTGTCGCGGAAGGAGAGCACGGCGCCCTTCGGCCCCGCCTCGACCTTGTCGATGCCGGCGTCGCGGCAGAGCCGCTTCATGGCGACGACCTGCAGCAGGTTCTCGACCTCGGACGGGAGCGGGCCGAAGCGGTCGATCATCTCGGCGGCGAAGGCGTCGATCTCGGCGCGGTCGACCAGCGCGGCGATGCGGCGGTAGAGACCGAGGCGGACGCCGAGGTCGGCGACGTAGCTCTCCGGGATCAGCACGGGCATTCCCAGATTGATCTGCGGCGTCCAGGTCTCGGCCGCGGCCGCGCGGGCGGCGCCGCGCGCCTCCTGCACGGCCTCTTCGAGCATATGCTGGTAGAGCTCGATGCCGACCTCGCGGATATGGCCGGACTGCTCCTCGCCCAGGAGGTTGCCGGCGCCGCGGATGTCGAGATCGTGGCTCGCCAGGGTGAAGCCGGCACCGAGGGTGTCGAGGGCCTGCATGACCTGCAGCCGCTTTTCCGCCATCGGCGACAGCACGCGGTCGGCGGGCAAGGTCAGGTAGGCATAGCCGCGCTGCTTCGACCGGCCAATGCGGCCGCGCAGCTGGTAAAGCTGCGCCAGGCCGAACATGTGGGCGCGGTGGATGACGATCGTGTTGGCCGTCGGAATATCGAGGCCGGACTCGACGATGCTGGTCGACAGCAGCAGATCGTACTGGCGGTCGTAGAAGGCGGTCATCGCCTGCTCGAGCTGGCGCGCCGGCATCTGGCCGTGGGCCATGACGAGCTTGATCTCCGGCACCAGCTCGCGCAGCCGTCCGGCCACCTTGTCGAGGTCCTCGATGCGCGGGCAGATGTAGAAGGTCTGCCCGCCGCGGTAGTGCTCGCGCAAGATGGCCTCGCGCAGAATCACGGGATCGAAGGGAAGCACGAAGGTGCGTACGGCCAGGCGGTCGATCGGCGGCGTCGCGATCAGGCTCATCTCGCGCACGCCTGAGAGCGCCATCTGCAAGGTCCGGGGGATCGGCGTGGCCGTCAGGGTCAGGACGTGGACGTCGGCGCGCAGCTCCTTCAGCCGTTCCTTCTGCGCCACGCCGAAATGCTGCTCCTCGTCGACGATGAGCAGCCCGAGCGATTTGAACGCGATGGCCTTGCCGAGGAGCGCATGGGTGCCGATGACGATCTCGATCTGGCCCGAGGCCAGGCCGGCCTTGACCTCGGCCGCATCCTTGCCCGTGACCAGGCGGGAGAGCTGCCGGATCCGCACCGGCAGGCCGGCGAAGCGTGCGCTGAAGGTCTGAAAATGCTGGCGGCTCAGCAGCGTCGTCGGGGCGATGACGGCGACCTGGAAGCCGGCCATGACGGCGACGAAGGCGGCGCGCAACGCCACCTCGGTCTTGCCGAAGCCGACGTCGCCGCAGATCAGCCGGTCCATAGGGCGGCCGGAGGCGAGGTCCCCGAGCACATCCTCGATGGCGCGACCCTGGTCGTCTGTCTCGACATAGGGGAAGCGGGCGCAGAACTCGTCATAGAGGCCCTCGGGCGGCTGCATCACGACGCCGGCCCTGATCTGCCGCTCCGCCGCGGTCTTGATCAGGTGGCCGGCGATCTCACGAATTCGCTGCTTGACGCGCGCCTTGCGCGTCTGCCAGCCGAGGCCGCCGAGCTTGTCGAGCTGGACGATGGCGTCCTCGGAGCTGTAGCGCGACAGCACCTCGATGTTCTCGACGGGCACGAACAGCTTGTCGTTGCCGTCGTAGATGACGCGCAGGCAGTCGTGGGGCGCGCCGCCGACGTCGAGCGTGGCAAGGCCGTCGTAACGGCCGATGCCGTGATCGACATGGACGACATAGTCGCCCTCGGCGAAGTTGGCGAGCTCGGCGAGGAACTCGTCCGTCCGCCGCCGCTTGCGCGCCGGGCGCGCCAGCCGGTCGCCGACGACATCCGCCTCGGCGATGACAGCGATGCCGTCGGCCTGGAAACCGGCCTCGAGCGGCAGGGCGATCAGTCCGACATGATCCGCCGGCAGCGCCGGCAGGTCCGACCAGTGCGGCAGGGATTGTTGGCGATCGATGCCGTGGTCCCGCAGCAGATGCGACAGGCGATCGAGGCTGCCCGCGGTGTAGCCGGCGACGATCGCGCGGACACCCGCGGCCTGCAGCCCGGCGACATGGGCGCGCAGCGCATCGAAGACGTTGACGTCCGGCTGCGCGCGCGCATCGGCGAAATCGCGGCCCTTGCGGCCTCCGGCGTCGAAGCATCCCGGCGTCTCCTCGGGCGGGGCGAAGGGTGACAGACGGCCGACCGCGCGACCGCCCAGCGCCTCCTCCCACTCCGCTACCGCGAGATAGAGCATCTCCGGCGGCAGCGGACGGTAGGGAGCGCCGCCCGCCTCCTCCGCCTTCTGGTAGGCCAGGCGGGCATCGTAGAAGTCGTGGATCAATTCGAGGCGGGCGTCGCGCGATTCCTCGACCTGGTGATCGAGCGTGACATCGGCGCCGGGCACGTAGTCGAACAGGGTCTCGAGCCGCTCGTGATAGAGCGGCAGCCAGTGCTCCAGGCCGGCATAGAGCCGGCTGGCGCTGACCGCCTCGTAGAGCGGATCGTCGGCGACGGCTGCGCCGAATCGCTCGCGGTAGCGCGAGCGGAACAGCTCGACCGCGCGCGCGTCGAGGCGGAACTCGCCCACCGGCTTGAGGTCGATCGACCCGACCTTGTCGGCGCTGCGCTGCGTCAGCGGATCGAAGGCGCGGATCGACTCGATCTCGTCGCCGAAGAAATCGACGCGCAGCGGCTGCGGAGCGCCGGGCGGGAACAAATCGACGATGCCGCCGCGCACGGCGAACTCGCCGGCTTCGTTGACCGTCTCCGAGCGCGTGTAGCCGTTCTGCCGGAGGTAGGCGACGAGCGCCTGGGGGCCGGTGGCGCCGCCGATCCGCAGCGGAAACAGGGCGCCGTCGAAGAACGGCCGCGCCGGCACGCGCTGCAGCACCGCGGCGACCGTGGTCAGGACGAGGCGCCGCCGATCGCCGCGGGGGCCGATCAGGCGGGTCAGCGTATCGATGCGCTGACTGACGATATCCCGATGCGGCGAAACCCGGTCGTAGGGCAAGCAATCCCAGGCCGGGAATTGCAGAACCTCGATCTCCGGATCGAAGAATGCGATGGCCTCCGCCAGCCGGGCGAGCCGCGCGTCGTCGCGGGCGACGTGCAGAAGATCGGCAGCGGCCGGCGGCGGCCGGCACGCAAGCCGGCACAGCAGAAGGGCATCGAAACCTTCGGGCGCGCCGGCAATCAGCGTCCGGCCCGGGCCGGCAAGTGTGATATGCTGCACGGTCAAGATGTTGCGTCGTGGAACTTGAAGTCCTTCAGCAGCCTGAAGACGTCCGTGTCGACGGCCGCCGGGACCGGCGCGCGGCCGGTGATCCAGTCATAGAGATCCGGGTCGCTCTTTTCCAACAGGGCGGCATAGCGGTCAAGCTGATCCGCGGTGAAGCCGGCCAGATGCGCGTCGGCGAAGCGGCCGAGCATCAGGTCGGCCTCGCGCGTGCCGCGGTGCCAGCTACGGAAGCGGAGGCGTCGGCGCTGGATCTCCCGCGGATCGTCGCTCATCCCGGCGTCCCTTCTGGCATTGCGGCGGAAGTACGATATAGATGGCGCGATCCCATTTGTCAGCGACCCCGCGTTCCTGCCGTGCGCCCGGAAATCCTCTTCCCCCTGTTCGCTCCGGTGACGTCGCTGCCCGGCATCGGGCCGCGCCTCGGCAAGCTGCTGGCCAAGCTCGCGGGCGAGAAGGTCGTGTCGCTGTGCTGGCATCTGCCAACCGGCTTCATCGACCGCAGGCTGGCGCCGAAGGTCGCAGACGCGCCCGAAGGCGCTATCGTCACGCTCACGCTTCAGGTGGACGGCCATGTCGCGCCGCCCAGCCCGCGACACCCCTACAAGGTGCGGTGCCGCGACGAGACCGGCTTCATTCATCTGGTTTTCTTCAATGCGCGCCCCGACTACCTGCAGAAGGCTCTGCCGGTCGGCGAATCGCGGGTCGTCAGCGGCCGGGTCGAGCGGTTCGGGGCCGAGCTGCAAATGACGCATCCGGATTACATCGTCCCCCTCGCCGAACTCGGCAACCTGCAAAAGGTCGAGCCGGTCTATCGGCTGACGGCGGGGCTGACGCCGAAGGTGCTGGGCAAAGCGGTCCGCGAAGCCCTGGCCCGCGCGCCGGATCTGCCCGAATGGATCGACGCGGCTTATCTGAAGCGCCAAGGCTGGACGCCGTGGCGCGCGTCCCTGCTGACCGCGCATCAGCCCGAAAGCGAGCGCGATCTGGCGTTGGACACGCCGGCCCGCCGACGCCTCGCCTTCGACGAGCTGCTGGCCAACCAGCTGGCGCTCGCCATCGTCCGCGCGCGCCAGCGCCGACGGCCGGGCCGCCGCGTCGTCGGCTCCGGCCGCCTGCAAGCCAAGGCCGTCGCCGCCCTGCCCTTTGCGCTCACGCCATCGCAGAAGCGGTCGCTGGCGGAAATCCAGTCCGACATGGCGTCGGAGTCGCGCATGCTGCGGCTGCTGCAGGGCGACGTGGGCAGCGGCAAGACCGTGGTGGCGCTGCTGGCGATGCTGACGGCCGCCGAAGCCGGCTGCCAAGCGGCGCTGCTGGCGCCGACGGAGATTCTGGCGCGGCAGCATTTCGCGACCATCGAGCCGCTGGCCGCGGCCGCCGGTGTGAGGGTCGGCCTGCTCACGGGTGCCGAGAAGACGAAGGCGCGCGCGGCGCTTCTGGCGGACATGGCCGCAGGGGAAACCGCTCTGGCCGTCGGCACCCATGCGCTGTTCCAGGAGGAGGTGGCATTCCGCGACTTGGCGCTGGCGGTGATCGACGAGCAGCACCGCTTCGGCGTCCACCAGCGCCTGATGCTGGCGGCAAAGGGACAGGCCACGGACATCCTGGTGATGACGGCCACGCCGATCCCGCGCACGCTGATGATGACGGCCTATGGCGATCTCGACGCATCGCGCCTGTTGGAAAAGCCGGCCGGCCGGCAGCCCATCGATACCCGCGCGGTGCCGCTGGATCGGTTGGAGGAGGTCGTCATTGCGGTCGAGCGGACGATCCGCAGCGGCGCGCGCGTCTACTGGGTATGCCCGCTCGTCGAGGAGTCGGAGGCCGTCGATCTGGCGGCCGTGTCGGAGCGTCACGCGCATCTGGCGCAACGCTTCGGCGACCGCGTCGGTCTCGTGCATGGACGGATGAAGACGGCGGACAAGGATAAGATCATGGCGGATTTCATCGCCGGCCGCGTGCAGGCGTTGGTGGCGACGACGGTGATCGAAGTCGGCGTCGACGTGCCGGCGGCGACGGTCATGGTCGTCGAGCACGCCGAGCGGTTCGGACTGGCGCAGCTGCACCAACTGCGCGGCCGCGTCGGGCGCGGGCGTCAGCGCTCGAGCTGCCTCCTGCTCTATCAGGCGCCCCTCGGCGAGACCGCCAAGGCGCGCCTCAACATCCTGCGCGAGACGGACGACGGATTCCGCATCGCCGAGGAGGACCTGCGCCTGCGCGGCGCCGGCGAACTGCTGGGGACACGGCAGAGTGGCATGCCGGAGTTCCGCCTCGCCGACTTGGCGGCGCATGCCGACCTGCTCACCGCCGCCCGCGACGATGCCCGGCTCATTGTCGAGCGCGACCCGGAGCTGGCGAGTGCGCGCGGGAGTGCCCTACGGACACTCCTCTACCTTTTTGAGCGCGACGCGGCGGTGAAGACCGTGCGGTCCGGGTGACCGCTCCGCCCTACTCGCCAGCCACCCGCCGGGAGATCCGGGGCTGCTTCCTACGCTGTTCGAGCGGACGCCGGTCCGGCGGAATGACCAGGCCGCCGGAGACGACCAGCTTGATCCCCTCCTCCACCGACATACTCAGCGGATAGACGTCGCCGCGGGGGACGAAGCAGAGATAGCCTGAGGTCGGGTTCGGCGTCGTCGGGATATAGACGTTCACCACTTCGTCGTCGGTCAACTCCTGGACTTCTCCTTCGGTGACGCCGGTGATGAACCCGATCGACCACATGCCGGAGCGCGGAAACTCCACCAGGACCACCTCGCGGAAGGCCGTAGATTTCTGCGCCAGCATGGTCTCGAAGATCTGCTTGGTCGCGCTGTAGACACTGCGGATGACCGGCATGCGGCCGAGTACGCGCTCGCTGTAGCCGACCACCATGCGGCCAATCATGCCGGCTGCGATCGCACCAATCACCGTGAGGAAGATGATCAGGAGGATCAAGCCGATACCGGGCAGGCTGAAGGGTAGATAGGTTTCCGGATTGTAGCGGGGCGGCAGGAACGGCAATACGCTCTCGTCGATCCAGGAGACGACCGACCAGGCCAGATAGACGGTGATGCCGATCGGCGCCGTGACCAGCACGCCGGCGAAGAAATAGGCTCGCAGTCGGGAAAACAATCCGAGCCGCAAGGACGCCGTCGCCGGTTTGGCCGTGGCGGCGCGGCTCGAGCCCGGCGCTTCGCTTTCGATGGATCCTTCCGGCATTTTGACCCGATTGCTCTGCGTCACCTGCGATGTTTGAATCTAGTGCCTGATTTGACCGGACAAAAGGGCCAGGACGCCGCTGTGTCCGCCGAAGAAACCATCCGGTGCCCCGGAGCGTTACGGGAATATAGATCGGTCGCCGGTGTTGATGAAGACGCCGCAGTCGTTTTCCGCCGGCCCGCCGCGGCGACTCCCGACAGGAGCGAAGGTCTTTGACGAACGATATGCGCCCGAGTGCGTCGCCGCGACTGCGGTCATTGGCCACATCCGTCCCGGCCTACCGCATTTGCCAGGAGGACGTGGTGCGGCTGAGCGAACGCGCCTTCGACCGCTCGAAGTCCGACCTCGAGCGGCTCATGCCGGTGTTCGGCAATGCCGGCATCTCCACGCGCTATTTCTGCATGCCGCCGGATTGGTATCTCGCCCCGCATGGTTGGGTCGAGCGCAGCCGTCTCTATGTCGAGCACGCGGTCGACCTGCTGGCGGACGCGTCCTCGAAGTGCATCGCCGCAGCGGGCTGTCGCCTCCAGGACGTAGACACCGTCGTCACCGTTTCGACGACGGGGATCGCCACACCTAGCATCGACGCGCTGTTGATGGAACGGCTGGCGATGCGGCGCGACGCACGGCGCCTGCCGCTGTTCGGACTCGGCTGCGCGGGCGGCGTCATCGGCCTCTCGCGGGCGGCCGACATGGCGGCTGCACGGCCGGGACAACGCGTCCTCCTGCTCGTCGTCGAACTCTGCAGCTTGACCTTTCGCTACGGCGACAATTCGAACAGCAACATCGTCGCGTCGGCGCTGTTTGGCGACGGCGCGGCCGGCATCCTCATCGACAGCGTCGGCGACGGTCCGCGGCTGGGCGACGGCGGCGAGCACACATGGGCGGACTCGCTCGACGTGATGGGCTGGCACATCAAGGAGGACGGCCTGGGCGTCCTGTTTTCGCGCGACATTCCAAACCTGGTCCGCCGCGAGTTCTGGCCGATCGTCGACGCGTTTCTCGCCTGTCGGCAGCTCAGGCGGCGCGATCTCGCCGACGTGATCTGCCATCCCGGCGGCGCCAAGGTCATGGACGCGCTCGAGGACGGATTCGGGACGTCCGCGGCCATGGGTGTCGCGCGCGACGTTCTGCGCGACTACGGCAACATGTCGGCGGCGACAGTCCTGTTCGTTCTCGAGCGGATGCTGCCGGACTGCCGACCCGGCCGCTACCTCATGTCGGCGCTTGGCCCGGGATTCACGGCCGGCTTCCAGCTGTTGCATGTGGAATGACGCTGGTTCCGCATTGGCTGATCGTGCTGGTTGCGCTCGAGCGGCTGTGCGAGTTGGCGATCTCCCGCCGGAACGTTGCGCGCCTGCGGTCGCGCGGCGGGTATGAGATAGGCGCCAACCACTACCCGGCGATCGTTGCGGTGCAAGTGGCGTGGATCGCCTGGCTGTGGATGACGGTGCCGGTCGACGCCGATCCGGCATGGCCGTGGCTCGCGCTGTATTTGGCTCTGGCCTGCGGCCGCGCCTGGGTGATGCTGACGCTCGGTCCGTACTGGACGACCCGGATCATTCATCTGCCGCGAGAGCCGTTGATCCGCAGTGGCCCTTATCGCTTCTGCAGCCATCCGAACTATGTCGTCGTGGCCGGCGAGATTGCCGTGCTGCCGCTGGTGTTCGGGCAATGGCGCGCGGCCGCGATCTTTTCGATCCTGAACGCTGCCGTCCTGGCTTGGCGCATCCGCGTCGAGAACGCCGCCTTGAAGACGCGGTCACCAGCCATCGATCGCTAGTAGTCGGCGCTCTTGTTAAGCGCGAACGTCGCTGAGGCATATGCTTTGCGCAGCCGTGCCTCCGTCGCCACCGTGTCGAACGACTCCGGTGTCGGCGATGAGAGCATCTTGACCGTCAAGTTCACCGTGATGCGGCCCGCCGCCCGCGTGCGGTAGTAACCATAGCCGTAGCCATAGGGCCAGTAACCGTAGCCATAGGGCCATCCGCAATCCCAGCAGCGCCGGCCGAAGAAATAGGGCATCGGCGGGTAGGCCGGATAGACCGGATCGCGGCGGACCGTGACGTCGACGTCGCGGCTTTCCTGCTGAACGAGGAAGGCGGGGTAGTGCTTTTCCTTGGCAAGCTGCGCAGCGCGCCATAGCGCTAGTTCGTAGACGCGCTGCTTCTCCGTGGCGAGGCCGTGATCGTCATCGGATCCCTGGGTGGTGGCCCGCAGTCGCGGGCTGACGTAGGACACCTTGTAGAGATCCGGCGACAGCATCTGCTCAGAAAAACCATATTCGCCGGTCGCGCTCTGGGCAACCATGGCGGCCACGGGCGGTTGGCGGGTCGCGCATCCGGCGATGAACACCCCCAGCGCAAGAGCGCTGATCAGCAGCACGGCCTGCCAGTTGTGCGGAGGTGAATGTGGCATCGGTCCCTCGTTGCCAAATCGCCATATCGACGGCTCGGCGCACGACTATGCGACGAGCCCAATATACCACGTCTTAGCACAAATTTGGCTGCCCGGACCGATTGGGGGGCTGCTATCGGCGCCTGAGAACAACACTGGTCCCCGGACGTTTATTCCAGCGCCATCATTGCGCCGGACGGGCGCCGATCCGAGGCGCAGCGCCGATCAGTTGCGGCCGAAGTGACGTTGCAGCACCTCGGCCGTTGCCGCGGACACGTAGAACACGCCGTCGACGAGTTCGGTATGTTCGGCATCCCATTGTTCGGCGTCGTAGTCCCACATGATGAGGGACGCGATCTTGTTGCCGTCGCCGACGAGGCGCCGCAGCTTGCGGGTGACCGTCCCCTCAAATGCGGAAAGCACGTGCAGGTCGCTGTCCTTGGTCACCGCCAGCAGATCGCGCATGGTCGCCCGGCCGCCGTTCCGCGCGAACAGCTGCAGCCGTCGGAGAGTGTCCTCGCTGAGGCCCCGCAGCAGCTTCTTGGCGAGCGCCGGCGTGAGGTCGTAGGGCACGCGCCACCGAAAGCCGCGCTGCTCCGCCGGCATGCGCGGAGATACAGCCGTCGCTTCACTGCCGAACAGCTGCAGCAGTTCCTGTCGTGCCGGTGCCGACAAACGCTGCCAGTCATTCACATCGATGACGATCTGCATAGCGCCGATGCCTCCTGCAACGGATTGCACAGCCGATTATTGCGCCCGACGACGCGCGATGCAACGAGTCACGTTCGCAGCCGCCGCATGGGGATCACTCCCAGGGTCCGCGCGGTCGCCGCCAAGGCGCCGGCGGAGAGCGTCTCGGAAACAAGAAGATCAGGACGATTCCGGCTACGAACCCGCCGATATGCGCCCAGTACGCTACGCCGCCGCCGGCGCTCGACGCCGTCAATCCTCCCTCGATGAACTGCAGGACGAACCAGAAGCCGAGCACAAGCAGGGCCGGCAGGCGGATGACCTGGCTGAAGAAGCCGAGCGGCAGCAACACCAGCACGTGCGCCCGCGGGTAAAGCACGGCATAGGCTCCGAGGACTCCGGCGATGGCGCCGCTCGCCCCGATCATCGGGATGGCCGAATTGACGTCGAGAACGGACTGCGTCAACGCGGCCGCAGCGCCGCAGATGAGGTAGAACAGGACAAACCCGACGTGACCGAGGGCGTCCTCGATATTGTTCCCGAAGATCCAAAGGTACAGCATGTTGCCGATAAGGTGCAGCCAACCGCCGTGCAGGAACATCGAGGTCAGGACGGTCAGCCAGGGGGGAACGAGGTAGATGTCCGGGGGCAGCTGCTCGTCCCCCAGGAGCGTTATCGGGATCACGCCGAGCGCGTAGACCGCGCGCGCCTCCGCCGTGGGCGACAGGGTCAGCTGCCACAAGAACACCGCAGAGGCGGCGACGATCAGCGCGATCGTCACCGCCGGCTGAAGCGTCGTCGGATTATCGTCGCGTAGCGGGATCATCGCGTGGCGAGGCCGCGGCGCTTCAGGTCAAGCACGGATTGGTTCTCCCGTTCGCCGTCCAAGAACATCTGCAAGGTTGCGCCGCGGCGCGCATGTTGCCGGCCACGCGGCGAGTCAATCGCCGTTTCGATCAGCGACTACTCGGGTTCCGTGTCCGGGTAGGGCCGTACGGGAACATAGGCGCCGATCAGCCGGTCGGTCGCGGCGGGATCGGGATACGTGAAGCAGTCCGGCTCGCCGAGGGTGTAGTAGCACCAAGCGGGGCTCGTGCCGGCGACCTCGGCCGAGCCGTGGACAAGAAGCAGCGTGTCCGTGGACTCCCCCGCCCAGGGAGCGCAGGCTCCGAGCAATGTCAGCGCGGCCGTCCATGCCATCCATTTGCCGATCATCGGAAATCCTCCTGACGCGACGATAGCTTCGGCATCCGACAAACGCCAGACTTGCACCGCGCAGCTGTTGCTGTGGGTGGACGGGCGGCGGCAGGACGCATGTCTGGAGTAAACGTTCACTTTACTTTGAAAAGGGGGCTGAGACTATAGGCGTCGGGCGACAGACGATTCGGAGCGCCGCATGTCAACGATGGCCGACTGGTCCCAGGGCTACGTGCACGACCTCGCCTACACGGACAACTTCTTCGCCGAACTGGCGCCGGCGCACCTGAATTACGTCGCGATTCTCAACGGCTATCGGCCGCGGCCCATCGATCGACCGTTCACCTATTGCGAGCTCGGCTGCGGCAACGGCCAGACTTCGACGGTGCTGGCCGCCGGCAATCCGAACGGCCGGTTCTTCGCCTGCGATATCAATCCCACGCATGTGCAAACGGCGCGGCGCTGGATCGAAGCCGGCAAGGTCGATAACCTATCCGTGCTGGAGGCGAGCTTCGCGCAGATGGCCGCCGCCGATCTGCCGGATTTCGATTTCATCGTCTTGCACGGCGTGTACAGCTGGATCAACGGCGCGGCGCGGCGCGCCATCGTCGACTTCATGCAGGCAAGGCTAAAGCCCGGCGGCCTCGTCTATATCAGCTACAATTGCCTGCCGGGCTGGTCCAATGTTGCCCCGCTGCAGCGGCTGATGACGGAGCTCGGCGCTCCGGAGATCGCCGACACCGCTGCCCGGGTCGCCCCCTCGCTTGAGTTCCTCAAGCAACTGCGCGATCTCAAAGTTGGGTACTTCGCCGCCAATCCCGGCGCCTCGCAATTCGTCGACCGTATCGCCGGGCAGCCCAAAAGCTATGTCGCTCATGAGTATTTCAACCGCAACTGGACGCTGTTCTATGCAACCGATGTGGCGTTGGAGCTGCAGGCGGCAAAGCTCACCTACGTCGGCTCGGCGACCTTGATCGAGAACCACCGCAGCGTGCTGATGGGACAGCAGGCAGCGGCCCTCGTCGCCAAGCAACCGACGCGCGACCGTCAGGAGTTGTTGAAGGATTTCATCATCAACCAGCGCTTCCGCCGCGACGTCTTCGCCAAATCGACGCCCAACCTGCCAACGGCCGAGGCCAACCGCGAGCTTGAGCGCGTGGCCATCGGGCTGTTCAAGCCGGCCCAGGATATCGCCTTCCAGGTCAAGTCACCGGCCGGCGACTTCAAGTTCGACAATCAACCGGTTCGCGCCGTCGTCGCGAGCTTGGCGGACGGGCCGCTGACAATCGGGGCCTTGCCGGAGCGCCCGAGCCTCAAGAGTTCGCCGAAGGCCGAGGTGGTCAAGGCCGCCCATACCTTGCTGGCGACCGGGCAGGCGGTCGTCTTCGCCACGGCCGATCGCCGGCCGCCACTGACCGCGGAGGCGCGGCGGTTCACGCTGCCGGCGCCGCTCAATCGGGCCATCGCCGCGGCGGCGTGGGACAGTCCGCAACGCGCCACGCTGACCTCTCCCATCGCCGGGACCGGCTACACCGTCGGCCAGATCGAGCGGGCGCTGCTGGCTGCTGTCGTCACACACGGCCTTGATCGTGCCTTCGAGGCGACGGCAGCCGAGGTGGCGCAGCGCGGTCTGAGCTTCACCCGCGACGGCAAGCGCATCGAGGGCGCGGACGCCACCCAAGCGGAACTGCGCGAACGTCATGAGCGCTTCGTCGAGCGCGCGATGCCGCAGCTGCGGCGTCTGGGCATTCTCGAAACCGCATAGATTAAGACATCGGACACTTCACGGTGCAGTCCGAAGAACCTCTGCCAGCGCGGGGGTGAGGAAGCCGTCTGGATCGAGCCCGTTCGCCTGCTGGAACAGCTGGATTGCTTTTTGGGTTCTCGGTCCGATGACCCCGTCCGCCGTGCCTGGGTCATAGCCGAGCCGCTGCAGATCCCGCTGCATCCCGGAGATCATCTCGCGCGTGAGTTCGAATGATGCCGGCTGTTCCGAGTGCGATAGAGTCGGCGGCATTGGCCACGCCGGTTCGGCCGGCACATTCGTCCAGACCAGCGGGACGGATGCCGATGGTTGCGGTGGAGAGGACACGATCGAATTCGCGGCGATCAAAGACGGCGACGGCAACGTCGTGTGCGCTTGACGATCATCCCGCAGCGGAATAGTCAGGCCGGCAGCACATGCTGTAACAGCCAGGAGGGTCATCAAGAGCGCGTGATGGCGGTTCACGGCTGGTCCTGCCGTCGCTGGTATCCGCATCAACGTCGGCTCGCCCTGTCCAACAGCCGCATGGTCTCCAGGTGTGGCCGACATATGAGAATAATGGGCGAAATGTGTGGTAGTTCCCTTGGCGGCTCGCTTTTATGGTCGCTGCCGGCCCAGGCTCGGGAGCATGTCCGGCAGCGTCAGCGCCCGTTGCCGATCTGTTAGGAAATATTGACCAACCGGCGCTATCGTGTGATTTCACTGGTGATCTGCAATGATCCGCTCTCGCAACCCGTGATCGGCAGCATGACTCGGCTCAACCTCGTCACCGGCGGCGGCGGCTTCATCGGCCGGCATCTGGTTCGCCTGCTGGTCGAGCGCGGCGAAGCTGTCCGCGTCCTCGATATCGCTGGCGCCGAGGGATTGCCGGAGCCTGTCGAGGTGATCCGCGGCTCGATTCTCGACGCCCCGGTCCTTGATCGGGCGTTCGCCGGCGTCGAGCGCGTCTATCACCTAGCCGCCAATCCCAACCTGTGGAACCGCGATTCCCGCACGTTCGGGCGCACGAACTACGAGGGCACGCGGCAGGTTCTCGCGGCCGCGGCACGTGCCGGCGTGACGCGCGTCGTCTACACCTCGACCGAGTCGATACTCAAGAGCTGCCGCGCGTCGACGCGGGCCAGTCGCGGCGCTGCGCCTGCCGACGAGACCGTCTCGCTCGATTTGGCCGACATGCCCGGGCCCTACTGCCGGTCGAAGTTCCTGGCGGAACAGGAGGCCGTGGCGGCAGCGCGGGACGGCCTCCCCGTCGTCGTCGTCAACCCGACCATGCCGGTCGGCCCGGGGGACGTGCACCTGACGCCGCCGTCGCGCATGCTGCTTGGTTTCCTCAACGGCTCGACGCCGGCCTACCTCAACTGCGCGTTCAACCTGATCGACGTGCGCGATGCCGCCTGCGGCCACGTGCTGGCGGCCGACCGCGGGCGAACCGGCGAACGCTACATCCTCGGCGGCGAGAACATCCGCCTGGACGCGCTGCTCGCGCTTCTGACCGAGATAACCGGGCTGGCGATGCCACGCCATGCCGTGCCCTATGGCGTGGCGGTCACGGTGGCCGCTGTCGAAGGCCTGATCGCGGCGGTGACCGGTCGGCCGCCGACGGCGCCGCTGACCGGTGTGCGCCTTGCCCGGACCCCCTCCGTCTTCGACTGCTCCAAGGCCGTCGAGCAGCTGGGGCTGCCGCATAGGCCGCTGCGCGCCAGCCTGATCGATGCCGTTTCCGATTTCTCGGCGCGCGGCCTTCTACGCCGCTCCCTCTTGCGGCATGTCGCGCCAGACCCCGCCATACGCGCCACCGTCCCGCGCGTGGACGTCCCCAATACTGCGAGACGGAAAGTCGGTTGAACACCTTGTGTTGTGAACCGAGGAACCAAACGCATCTGTAGAAAGTTAACGTTGTAATTTCAAATTCTTATCGGGCAATGTTCGAGCGACTGCACCGCTAAAAGTCGGGCAATTCGCAGAACGTCGGAATGAGACGAAATCCGCTTCATCCTTAGAGGATTCTTAACCATGCCGCGGCCAATCTTGGCATTGGTGGCGGAAGCGATCCGGCTGCTGCCGCCGATGTTGGCGCGAGGTGTTCCGTAGACATGGCTCAACGGGTACTGGTCATTGACGACGAGGCGACGATCCGCGCGGCGCTGTGCGCGACGCTAGGCGATGCCGGTTATGCGGTGGCCGCGGCCCGCGACGGCGTCGAGGGCGTCGAGACGCTGCGCAGCGAGTCGGCGGACGCCGTGGTCATGGATATCTACATGCCGGTCAAGGACGGCTTCGAGACGATCCGCGAATTGCGCCGGGTCGCTCCCGAGGTGAAGATCATCGCCATCTCCGGCGGCAGCCGCGGCGATTTCGACCCGCTGAAGGCAGCCGAGCTGCTGGGCGCGGATCGCGCGCTGCGCAAGCCGTTCGGCGTCGAAGACGTGCTGACGGCCTTGACGGACGTCCTGCCCGAAGAACTCTCCGACCGACGCTGACGGGCGCGGAAAGATCCCGCGGCGTCCTGCAGCGATGCACGCCTCGCCGTCATCAGACCGTAACGTCGGCGCGGTAGGGTCCCCGGCTGTCTCCCTGAACCTGTCCCGGCCTGTCGCCCCGCCCTCTCCGGGCGGGGCGTTCTCTACCACCTTCGAGCCGCTGCTCACGCGGCGCGTTCCTCATCCGAACGCACCCGCCGCCAAAGCGGCCAGCAAAGCAACGACACCGGCGAGCAGGGCGACGCCGAGCGTCCTGTAACCGACGTAAATCGCGATCCCGCCGAATACCAACAGCGCGAACAGAACCAGATACATGCCGACGCCGGCCGCAACTGTTTCGTTATAGAGGGAGTCCATCTCGCCCCTCCCTGTCAGAAGGTCAATATGACACCGCTCCGGGGCGCGCGCATCCGTCGCGGCGATGCCTCCACGGGAGAACCGAACGCTCCAGCCTTTCCCTGGGGTGGCAGGCTGGGGTCAACGCGCGAGGGAGGGCGGTCAATGCTCGTACCGCTTCACTGCACCCTTGATCGCGGCCAGCACATGATCGATAGCGTAGGGCTTGTAGTCGACGTTCGTGAACGCCGCCACGTAATACTGACCAGACCGCTCGATGCCCTTCAGCACGGTGGCTTCCGAATAGACGTCGTGGCCACCCATTTTTCTCTTCATCGGCCCGACGCCGATCTTGGCGTGCGTGACCTGGGTATCGACAAGACGGTTGCTGACTTCCTTCGCCAGGAACCAGGATGCGAAGGCGGCGCGTTTCAGCAAATTGTTCATTTCGATGTGACTCGCGCCCAACAAGTTGTTGTCGAAAAAGATGACGGCCATGAGATGGGCGAGGGTCAGGCTCGTGGCACCCTGGGCCGTATCGATGTCGTTGTCGCTGGGTATCCGCACGTACGGCCATGCCCCCGTGTAGTCGCCGGCGAGCCAGACCCCTTTCTTGTCGGCCGGCTTGAAGAAGCCACCGTTTTCGAGCACGCCGTTGAGATAGCTATAGCCGATACCATGGATACACGCGGCCGTCCGCTCGTTCTTGCTCAGGACGATCATGTCGCTCATCGCACTCGCAAAGCCCGGGTGGAACCGGATCAGAAGCTTGGAGCCCATCTTGCCGGGCGCGAAAACCTTCTCGTAGGCGGGAAGCCGGTACTGAGCGGTCACCCCGCCGCGGATAAGGCTGGAGCTTTGCTCGATCGGAGTGTTCATCTCCGTCCGCAGTCCGTCGAACAAGGCCTTGGGAGACGACGGCGCCCGCAGGTCGTTGTAGCGCTTGACCATGCCGAGCAGGGCGTACGCGGCGTACATGACGGCGATCTTCACTGCACTGGCAGCATAGTGCTCCTGGTTGTCATTGAAGACTCCATAGCGGTCGCCATTCAAGTCGATGAGTGAAAGCGAAAACTTCGCGGCGGGTTTGCCGGGCTCCGCGTCCACTACGGCCTTGACCGCGGCATTGACGGCATCGTCCAGCTTCATGTCCTTCTTCAAGCCGACCGTCGGCTTGAGTGGGAACAGCGGAACGGGCGGCGTGAGCGGTGGGGGCGCCATGAGGTTTCTCCGTAACTGCCGCGGTCAGACACGAAGGGCCGGCTGCGACTGAGACTGAAATCATAAGGCTCGGAGATAGCCCTTGCTACAGCGCATCGTGGTGGCGCGCGTGTCAGGCGAAGCACGGCAAGATATGGCTGGCCCGCCTCTGTCATGGGTATCGCAACGGCGCAGGCGTTTCGACGACAGCGGCGATCGTTTGGATATCTTCAGGTGGCTGCGTACCCAGGAGACCGGTAATGATCGCGGCAAGAACAAGGAAGAAGGGCAGCCCGACCAGGACCGTTCCCAGGAACGAAGCGCTCACAAGCGTTGCCTCGATCGTTGCGTCGGCAATGTTTCGCCAGAACATCTTCGCCTCCAGCTTTCTGCCGTCGGGAATACTTGACGATCGGGACAGTGGCACTTCGTCGTTGGAATCTCTGTGATGCGGCTCACTTACGCGGCAGTCTGCCGATGCCGGCGCGCCGCGACACTGTCGGTTCCCGATGTAGAATGATAAGGCGGCGAAACGGACCTCCTCCAATTTGGCATGGCTGTGAATTGCCCTTCCCGACCGACTACCCGGATAGTGCCGTCCATGATTTCATCGTCATTTGCCGATCCGGTGGTCGGCTAACCTTCAACGGATACAGCCGAGGTGACTATGGCCATATTGGGATCCGCTGAAAGCCTGCCGATACATCTGCGGAAACCGCACAGGTTTCGACCGCGGGTCACCTGCTGGGCACGGTCGACGATCCTCCGCCAATTTCTTGGCCGAGGTGAGACTGTCGCACCGGCGTGACAACCGGCGCCACGTCAGCCAGAGCTAGGCAGTGGTCAGGGTCGGGATCTTCGCGATCTCCTTGGCCAGCGCGCGCCGGGCATGCCAGGTGTCGTGGGCGGCCTGCATGCGGATCCAGGCGTCGGGCCCGTCGCCGAACAGCTTGCCGAGGCGGACGGCCACCTCGGGCGAGACCGGCTTGCGCTCGCCGAGGATGTCGTAGAGGTGTTGCCGGGAGATGCCGAGCAGGTCGGCGATCTCGGTCTTCGTCTTGCCCGTCGGCGGGATGATCTCCTGCAGCAGGGCGCCCGGGTGGGAGGGGCAGCGGTCGGGGTCGCGCTTGGCAACGTGCTCAGTCATGTCGGCTCTCCTCCATGGTACTGGACGAAATCGACGCAGCGGACATCGCCGGCGAAGAATTCGAAGGTTATGCCCCACGGCCCGTTGACGTGGACCGTGTAGCGGGTCGGGTCGTGGCCCCGGAGCGCGTGGAAATCGAAGCCGGGGAGGTCCAGCTGTTCCGGCGCGGTCGCCGCGTCGAGGCGGTCCAGGCGGACGCGGATGCGCTTGTGCATCCGGGCGTCGATCTTCCCCGTCCGACCCTTGGACCACAACTCGGCGAGACCCTTGCTGAGGAACGATGTGATCACAAAGCAGAATGTAAGCGATTTGCTTACAAATGTCAAGTGTTAGCTTACAAGCACCCGCAAGGTATTTGGGGTGGTTGCGCTCTCCTGTGGCCTGCCGCCGGTTTATCGGCTTCGGACTACTTCCGACGGCACGCGCGAGATCGTGAACCCGGCCCGTCGCATGGCCGCCAGCATGGCCTCGGCATCGGCGCCTGTGGCGAGACGCGAGCCCACGCGAGTCCTATGCAGCTTCACATGCCGGAGCTGGCGGAAGCTCACGCGGCCGTCTTGGCGGTGGACTGGGAGGCGGTTTAGGGGCGATCCTGGCGGAGCCAGGAAACGAGCGGGCGGAACGGGGCCAAAATGATTGTTACACCCTGCCGCCTAATGAATCCGCCGCGCCGGCCCGCAACATCGACGAGCGCGGCGACGGGCTTATTCGGTTAGCGGGCCTCCCCGATATGGTAGGGCCGCGTTCGTTCCTGGTGAAGTCCGCTTACCGTTTGTCCAACTGTATGAGATAGGGATAGAATCCGCCCGCCACTGCTCTTCGGAGGTCATCGTGTCGTGTGGTTCCCGATACTGCCCGCTCGCTGCCCTGCTATTGGCGCTGCTGGTCTGGGGGTGCAGCCACAATTCCGTAGCTGTCTACTCCATGTGCATCGATCCCGACTCACCCTTGGCGAGGGCCGAGCAGGATAGCGCGACGCAGGCGGCGGAGACGTCGCGGTTACCCGAGCAACCCGATTGCCGGGCCGAATGACGAGATCCCCAGAGCAACGTTGACAGTCCTGCTGCTCTTGGCACTTCTGCCGAGCGGCTGTGGCTACGTGGATGGCCACGGCCGGCCAGCACCAGTATGGGCCGAACAAGAGTGCTTGCGGCAGGAAGGCCTGTTCAATGGGGAATGCATGGAAGGCTACGGCTACCACTTGGAGTGGTTCCCGTAGGGAGGTTTGGCGCAGACTGGGGAGCGTGGCGGTCAATTGCTGATCCGGCTGATCGCGTATGGCGGCGGGTTATCGCACGGAGCCCACTTGAGAACGCGCCCGAACTCAATCCCTTCGACGGCATAGAGGCACCGACCGCTGGGATTCGACTCGGCCGCAGTGTTCAGCTCCGACGAAGCCGCGCACGCCGCGACCATGACCAATACGAGCACAGCAACCGCAGCACGTGTCATACGCGCCTCCTCTTGCCAGAGCCGCTCATCTTGATACCGCCCGCGGCCTGGGGCGGCCTCCTCTGCCGTGGTGGTGGGCGGGCCGCAAGGGAAAACCGAGACCCCCTTGCGCAGCCCGTCGCGACCCGCCGATCTACAACGTCTGGAAGCAGCAGGAGAAGCAGTGAGGGCGATGCTTTGGCGAATCCCTATTTCTTCGCGGGAGGAAGGCGCTCGGCGAAATCTTCAAGCGCCTCCTTGATGCCCGTCGAGAGCATGATTAGTGCGTGGTACGCCAGCTTTACGGTTTCCGGACTCTTTGGGTCCCTGGCCATCCAACATCTCGTGAATTCGTCCTCAGCGGTTTTCAATTGTGACTGTCCGTAGAAGAAGGTCATACCGATTCCTCCGATGTTGCGTGCTTCGAGACCCGAAACTTTGACACCGACTCCAACCGAGCGCACCCAGCTTGACACCGCCCGTGGCCGACCTTTCTTCTCTCGATCTTTCCATGCCGGGGCAACCAACCGATCGGATCGTCGTTGGAGAATGGATTGAAACTCCTAGGTCAGGGGAGAGTACCGATGCTGATCGACATAGGCTGGTTGTTGGCGCTCGGCATTCTCATCGCCGTGATCATCTGGGCACTCCGCCATCAGTGATCCGTCGTCTACCCGACATAGCGATCACTCTCGAATTTCCGTGACATTGGGCGTCGGTAGGCGCCTAATCGTTTGCATCAGTTGGATGCTCGGCAAAGCAACCGAGCGCGTTGCTTTCATAGAGCGCGGCGGCATCAAAGCCGCAGGGCGTGCAGCTATCGCCAACAAACTCCCCTCCTGTGATGACGACAGCGCCATCTCGCGTGCGCTGGCGGTTCCATCCTTTTTCAGTGGGAGAAGTGCCATGCATTCGACATGCCCGAAGTGCGACAGTAGCGCGTTCCGAATGTTGCCGGAGACCGCGGATAAATCGACCGACATGGAGTGCCTGAACTGCGGCCATGTGACGACGTTCGCCGCAACCGTCACGCGGTCGGCGGGGGAGCGGGAAAGCCGCGAAGATTGAGCCTATTGACAGGGACTCCGGGCGCATCCTTCGCGACGGTGCTTCGCTGCACCAGCTTGATCGCGCAACTCACGCTGACTGCGAACTGGTCCGCCGCCTCTCGGCGCGAACTCCCGCCTCAACCGCCTCTACGATCCGCTCCCGCAGGTCCAATGACCGTGCTCGGGGCATCTCATGCTGGCCTCCTCAACTCCAGTTGCCAGCTTGAATCACGATTCGTAATTCGAGTAATATGCTTGAGGTCCGCTAAGTAACTATTTGATTTATTTGGTGGGCGCGCCGGGAATCGAACCCGGGACCACCTGATTAAAAGTCAGATGCTCTACCGCTGAGCTACGCGCCCGCCGGCGGGATGGTGATCGTCGCCGATTGCGGCCGATCTAGCCACCGCCGAGAGGATTGGCAAGCTCAAATCGGCGAGCGCGGGCCGGTCGAGTCCTCAAGGGTCTCGACCTGCGTTCGCGCATTGCCGCCATTGTTGCGCTCCTGGGCGAAGCGGGAGGCAAGGCGCGCCGCGACGCGGGGCGAGACGAAGGAGCTGATATCGCCGCCCAGCCGGCCGATCTCCTTGACGAAACGCGAGGAGATGAACTGGTGGCTCTCGGAGGCCATGAGAAACACCGTGTCGACGTTCGGGTCGAGGCGCGAGTTCATGCCGGCCATCTGAAACTCGTACTCGAAGTCTGAGACGGCGCGCAGGCCGCGCACGATCATGCTGGCGCCGACCGACTGCGCGAAATGAATGAGCAGGTTGTCGAAGGGCCGCGCCTCGATGCGGCGGCCTGCGGCCGGACGGTCTAGGTCGGCGATCTCCGCCCGCACCAGTTCGAGGCGTTCGTCGACGCCGAGCAGCGGGTTCTTCCCCGCGTTGCGGGCGACGGCGACGATGAGGTGATCGGCCACGCGCGTGGCGCGGCGGATGATGTCCATGTGGCCGTTGGTGATAGGGTCGAAGGTACCGGGATAGATGGCGACGCGCGGGCTAGCCATGGGAAGCGCCTCCGCCGTTGCCGGGGCCGTCGCCGCCGTTGGCGATGTCGGGGTCCGGCGTCTCCTCGGCGAGGCCGGTGACCGAGACGACCTTCTCACCCTCCTCGACCTTGAACAACACCACGCCCTGGGTCTTGCGCCCGGCGATGCGGATGTCGTCGACCGGGCAACGGATGAGCTGGCCGCGATCGGTGACCAGCATGATCTGGTCTCGGTGCCGCACGGGGAAGGAAGCCACGACATGGCCATTGCGCTCGCTGACCTCGATGTTGGCGACGCCCTGACCGCCGCGGCCGGCAATGCGGTATTCGTAGGCCGAACTGCGCTTGCCGAACCCCTGGGCGGTGACGGTGAGGATGAACTCCTCTTTCGACTCCAGTTCGGCGTAGCGCTCTGGCGCGAGCGTCACCGCTACCGCCGCTTCACCCAACTCTTCGTCGGCCGCCTCGGCGATCGACTCCTCCTCGCCGCCGCGCCGCTTCTTGGACATCCGCAGGTAGGCAGCGCGCTCCTCGGTCTCGACAGCGACGTGGCGGAGGATCGACATGGAGATGACGTGGTCGCCCTCTCCCAGCCTGATGCCGCGCACGCCGGTCGAGGTGCGGCCGCTGAAGACGCGCACGTCGGGCACCGGGAAGCGGATGGCCTGTCCGTTGGCGGCGGCCAGCAGCACGTCGTCCTCCTCGCTGCAGGTTTGTACGCCGACGAGCCGGTCGCCCTTCGCCAGCTTCATGGCGATCTTGCCGTTGGCTTTGACGTCGACGAAGTCGGAAAGTTTGTTGCGGCGGACATCGCCGCCGGCGGTGGCGAACATGACGTACATCTCGCCCCACCTGGCCTCGTTCTCCGGCAACGGCATGAGGGTGGAGATGGTCTCGCCCTCCTTGAGCGGCAGCAGGTTCACGAGCGCTTTGCCGCGCGCCTGCGGCGTGCCCAGCGGCAGCCGATAGACCTTGAGCTTGTAGACCGTGCCGCTGGTGGAGAAGAACAGCACGGGCGTATGGGTGTTGGCGACGAAGATGCGGGCGACGAAATCCTCGTCGCGGGTCGCCATGCCGGCGCGGCCGCGGCCGCCGCGGCGCTGCGCGCGGTAGGCCGAGAGCGGCACGCGCTTGATGTAGCCAGCGTGGGTGACGGTGACGACCATGTCCTCGCGCTGGATCAGGTTCTCGATGTCCGGCTCGAATTCGAGGTCCTGGATCTCGGTGCGGCGTGGCGTGGCAAACTGCTCCTTGATGGCGCGCAACTCGCCGCGGAGGATGTCGAGACGGCGCGTGCGCGAGCCAAGGATGTCCAGGAAGTCCTTGATCTTCGCCGACAGCTCCTCCAGCTCGGCCGCGATCTTGTCGCGCTCGAGCCCGGTCAGGCGCTGCAGGCGCAGATCGAGGATGGCACGAGCCTGCTCGTCCGAGAGCTTGATCGTGCCGTCAGGCGCAACGACGCGGCCCGGCTCGTCGATGAGGGCGATGAGCGGCTCGACGTCGCGGGCGGGCCAGGACCGCTCCATCAGGCGCTCGCGCGCGACCGTCGGATCCGGCGCCTTGCGGATCAGCTCTATGACGGCGTCGATATTGGCGACGGCGATGGCGAGGCCCACCAGAACATGGGCCCGCTCGCGCGTCTTGCCGAGCTCGAAGACCGTGCGGCGCGTAATGACCTCTTCGCGAAAGTCGGCAAAGGCGACGATGACGTCCTTCAAAGTCAGGATCTGCGGCCGGCCGCCATTGAGGGCGAGCATGTTGACGCCGAAGCTGGTCTGCAGCGGCGTGTGGCTGAAGAGCTGATTGAGGACGATCTCCGCCATCGCCTCGCGCTTCAGCTCGATCACGACGCGCACGCCGTCGCGGTCGGACTCGTCGCGCAGCTCGGCGATGCCCTCGATGATCTTTTCCCGCCAGCATTCGGCGATGCGCTCCTGCAGCCGTTTCTTGCTGACCTGGTAGGGAATCTCCGTGACGATGATGGCTTCCCGGTCCTTGCGGATCTCCTCGACATGCGTGCGGGCGCGCACGGTGATCGAACCGCGGCCGAGGTGGTAGGCTTCCTTGATGCCGTTGCGGCCGAGGATAAGGGCGCCGGTCGGGAAATCCGGGCCGGGCAGATGCTGCATCAGGCCGTCGATGGTGATCTCGGGATCGTCGAGATAGGCCAGGCAGGCATCGACCACTTCACCCAGGTTGTGGGTCGGGATGTTCGTGGCCATGCCGACGGCGATGCCCTGGGCGCCGTTGACGAGGATGTTCGGGAAGCGCGCCGGCAGCACCTTCGGCTCGCGCTTGGTCTCATCGTAGGTCGGCTGGAAGTCGACGGTGTCCTTGTCGATGTCCTCCAGCAGCGCTTCCGCCGCGCGCGACAGCCGCGCCTCGGTGTAGCGCATGGCCGCCGGCGGATCGTCGTCCATGGAGCCGAAGTTGCCCTGGCCGTCGATCAGCTTCAGGCGCATGGAGAAGTCCTGCGCCATGCGCACCAGCGCCTCGTAGATCGGGCTGTCGCCATGGGGATGATAATTACCCATGACGTCGCCGACGATGCGGGCCGACTTGTTGAACTTCTTGCTCGAGTCGTAGCCGCCCTCCTTCATCGCCCAGAGGATGCGGCGGTGGACGGGCTTCAAACCATCGCGCACGTCCGGCAGCGCCCGGGCCACGATCACGCTCATGGCGTAGTCGAGGTAGGAGCGCTTCATCTCCTCTTCGATCGTCACGGGCGTGATGTCGAAGGCGGGCGGATCGGTCGGCGGGTTCAAGCTATTTCCAGAGGTTTTTCAGGGGGTTGCCCGGGCGGCGGACAGGCCGCCGATTCGCCGAAACGCTAGCAGATTTTGCAGGTGCGAACAAACGAAATGGGGCGCCGAGGAGCGGCCGCTGTGGCCGCCCCTGCCTCGCGCACTAGCGGGCTAGAGACCCGCCTTCACGTTGGTGACGAGCTCGATGTACTTGGTGCGGTAGGGATCTTCCGGCTCGGGGTCGATGGCGAGGGCGGCGAAGGTCGCCTCCGGGTCGCTGGCGCCCATCTCCGTCAGCACCTGCGGATCGATGATCTTGTAGGTCCGCCGGTTCGAGTGGAAATAGCCGGCGGACTCCATCAGCCATTTGCCGGACTCGGGATCGAGCAGGGCGTTGAGGAAGTCATAGGCCGCGGCCTCGTCGCCCGGCGCGCGGGCGTGGCGCACGAGCCCGCAGCAATAGCCGAGGAGCCCTTCCTTCGGCACCATGTATTCGACCGGCACGCCCTCGCGCTTCAACGTCGCGTAAGAGCCGCTCCAGGCGTAGGTGGCGACGATCTCGCCGGACTTGACCGCCTGCTCCAGCTGCGTGTTGTCGCTCCAGTAGAACTTCATCAGCTCGCGCTGCTTGGCGAGCATCGGCTTGATCTCGGCCAGTTGCTCGTCGCTCAGATGCAGGTAGTCCTTGTACATGCCGCGCACGCGGGCGGCGATCTCGATGAAGGTGGTGTCGGTGTCGTACATCGACAGCTTGCCGGCGTACTTCTCGTTGAAGAGCAGACTCCAGGATGGATCGGCGACGTCGGCGGCATCGACGAGGTCGGAGCGGTACATCACCGAGGCCAGGCCGGCATCCCAGGGGATGAAGTAGACCTGGCCGTCGAAGGTGGTCTCCGGAATGGTCCGGAAGCGCTCCCAGACGTTCGGGTATTCGGGCAGGCGCGAGACGTCGATCGGCTGCAGGACTCCAGCCTCCTTCCAGCGCTTGATGTTGTAGCTGCAGGGATGCATGAGGTCGATGTCGTAGCCGGCCAGCATCTTCTGCAGCGCCTCTTCCTCGGTCGCGAAGATGGCGAACTCCGGCGTGCCGCCATGTTTGGCGACATATTGCGGGATCGCCTCGGGCACATCGTAGCCGCCCCAGGTGAAGACGGTCATGTTCGGCGCGGCGCGGCCGCCGCGCGCGGCCAGCGGCATCGCCGCAAGGCCGAGGCCGACCGACGCCAGGGCGCGGTTGAGATCGCGGCGCGACAGCGTGCCCTGCCGCAGGGCAGTCAATGCATCCTTCATGTTGGGCTCCTCGGATTGGGATGGGATGGGTCGGCCATCGCGGCCGGAACTCAGAAGGGGATCTCGTCGTCCAGGTCGCCCCCGGAGGGCGGGCCGCCGCGACCGCCGCTCGCGCCGCCATGCGGCGGCGCTTCCTGGGCGGGCTCGCTGTAGCCGCCGGCCTCCGCGCCGCCGGCGCCGCGCGTATCGAGCATGGTGAGTTCGCCGCGGAAGCGTTGCAGCACGACCTCCGTCGTGTACTTCTCCTGGCCGGACTGGTCGGTCCATTTGCGCGTCTGGAGCTGGCCTTCGATGTAGATCTTCGAGCCCTTGCGCAGGTATTTCTCCGCCACGTCGACCAGACGGTCGTTGAAAATGACCACCCGGTGCCACTCCGTCTTCTCGCGCCGCTCGCCGGTGTTCTTGTCGCGCCAGCTCTCGGAGGTGGCGAGGGAGAGATTGGCCACGCGCGTGCCGTCCTGGGTGCTGCGGATCTCGGGATCGCGCCCCAGATTGCCGACCAAGATGACCTTGTTCACGCTCCCTGCCATGGCCTCATTCTCCGTTTCGTTTTCGCCTGTCGGGCGAATGCCTTGCCGACTCTAAGCACATCGCGCCGCACCCCGCCACAGCGTTGTCATTGGCAGGACGTTGTCGGCTGGACGTAGGCTGCGGCGGATTTCCGAGTCGCTTTTCCGGGCCGCATCGATAATATCCGGGTCCGGTCCCCAAAGATCAGCCCCCGGACATGCAGGACAGGATCATCGTTCGCGGCGCCCGCGAGCACAACCTGAAGAACGTCGACGTGGAGATGCCGCGCAACAGCCTGGTGGTGATCACCGGGCTGTCGGGCTCCGGCAAGTCGTCGCTCGCCTTCGACACGATCTATGCCGAGGGCCAGCGGCGCTATGTCGAGTCGCTGTCGGCCTATGCGCGCCAGTTCCTGGAGCTGATGCAGAAGCCGGATGTCGACTCCATCGACGGGCTGTCCCCTGCCATATCCATCGAGCAGAAGACCACCTCGAAGAACCCGCGTTCGACCGTCGGCACGGTGACGGAGATCTACGACTATCTTCGCCTGCTGTTCGCGCGCATCGGTATCCCCTACTCGCCCGCCACCGGCCTGCCGATCGAGAGCCAGACGGTAAGCCAGATGGTCGACCGCGTCATGGAGATGCCGGAGGGCACGCGGCTCTACCTGCTGGCGCCCGTCGTGCGCGGCCGCAAGGGCGAGTACCGCAAGGAGCTGGCCGACCTGCAGAAGCGCGGCTTCCAGCGCGTCAAGGTCGACGGGCAGTTCTTCGAAATCGATTCCGTGCCCACGCTGAACAAGAAGCTGAAGCACGACATCGAGGTCGTGGTCGACCGCCTGGTCGTGCGCGAAGGCATACAGAAGCGGCTGGCTGATAGCCTGGAGACGGCGCTTGGCCTCTCCGAGGGGCTGGTGTTCGCCGAGATCGCTGACGGCGCCGAAGGCAATGGCAAGAAGAAACGCGAGCCGGAGCGCGTTACCTTCTCGGCCAAGTTCGCCTGCCCGGTCTCCGGCTTCACCATCGACGAGATCGAGCCGCGGCTGTTCTCCTTCAACAACCCCTACGGCGCGTGCCCGACCTGCGACGGGTTGGGCACCACCATGTTCTTCGATCCCGAGCTCGTGGTGCCCGACGAGAAGCGCTCCTTGCGCCAGGGCGCCATCGCGCCGTGGGTCAGCTCGACCTCCCAATATTACATGCAGACCCTGGACAGCCTGGCGCGGCAGTACAAGTTCAGCGTCAACGCGCCCTGGCAGGAGCTGCCGGAGAAGGCGCGCAACATCATCCTGCGCGGCTCCGGCAACGAGCCCGTCTCCATGTCCTATGACGACGGGACGCGCAGCTACAAGACGACCAAGCCGTTCGAGGGCGTCATCCCCAACATGGACCGGCGCTGGCGCGAGACCGACAGCGCCTGGGTGCGCGAGGAGCTGGCGCGCTTCCAGTCCACCAGCCCGTGCGAGGCCTGCAAGGGACAGCGGCTGAAGCCGGAGGCGCTCGCCGTCAAGATCGACCGGCTGACGATCTCGGAGGTGTGCGAGTTCTCCATCGACCAGGCGCGGACCTGGTTCCTGGCGCTCGACAAGAAGCTGACACCCAAGCAGCGCGAGATCGCCCAGCGCATCCTCAAGGAGATCAACGAGCGGCTCGGCTTCCTGGTCAGCGTCGGGCTCGACTACCTGACGCTGTCGCGCGCCTCCGCGACCCTGTCGGGCGGCGAGAGCCAGCGCATCCGGCTGGCCTCGCAGATCGGCTCGGGCCTCACCGGCGTGCTCTACGTGCTGGACGAGCCGTCGATCGGGCTGCACCAGCGCGACAACGCGCGGCTGCTGGAGACGCTGAAGCGGCTGCGCGACCTCGGCAACACCGTGCTCGTCGTCGAGCATGATGAGGAGGCGATCCGCACGGCCGACTATCTGATCGACATGGGGCCGGCGGCCGGCATCCATGGCGGCCGCGTCGTCGCCATCGGCACGCCCGAGCAGGTGATGCGCAGCCCCGAGAGCATCACGGCGCAGTACCTGACCGGCTTCCGGCAGATCGAGGTGCCGAAGCAGCGGCGGCTCGGGCACAAGGACCAGATCGTCCGCATCGTCGGCGCCCGCGCCAACAACCTCACGGACGTCGGCGTCGACATCCCGCTCGGCACCTTCACCTGCGTGACCGGCGTCTCCGGCGGCGGCAAGTCGACGCTGATCATCGAGACGCTCTACAAGGCACTCGCCCGCCGGCTGATGGGCGCGCGCGAGCATCCCGGCGACCACGACCGCATCGAGGGCATCGAGTTCCTCGACAAGATCATCGACATCGACCAGTCGCCGATCGGCCGCACGCCCCGCTCCAACCCGGCCACCTACACCGGCGCCTTCACGCCGATCCGCGACTGGTTCGCCGGCCTGCCCGAGGCCAACGAGCGCGGCTACAAGGCCGGGCGCTTCTCCTTCAACGTCAAGGGCGGGCGCTGCGAGGCCTGCCAGGGCGACGGCGTCATCAAGATCGAGATGCACTTCCTGCCGGACGTCTACGTGCAATGCGATGTCTGCAAGGGCAAGCGCTACAATCGCGAGACCCTCGAAATCCACTTCAAGAACAAGTCGATCGCCGACGTCCTGGACATGACGGTCGAGGAAGGCGCCGAGTTCTTCCGGGCGGTGCCATCGATCCGCGACAAGCTGCTCACCCTGCAGCGGGTCGGCCTCGGCTACATCCATATCGGCCAGCCCGCCACCACCCTCTCCGGCGGCGAGGCGCAGCGGGTGAAGCTGTCGAAGGAACTGTCGCGGCGGTCGACCGGCAAGACCCTCTACATCCTGGACGAGCCGACCACGGGCCTGCATTTCGAGGACGTGAAGAAGCTGCTGGAGGTGCTGCACGAGCTGGTGAACCAGGGCAACACGGTGGTGGTGATCGAACACAATCTCGAGGTCATCAAGACCGCCGACTGGATCATCGACCTCGGCCCCGAGGGCGGCGACAAGGGCGGCCGCATCGTCGCCACCGGGACGCCCGAGCAGGTGGCGGGAGTGGCGGAGAGCTACACCGGCCAGTACCTGGCGCCCTATCTCGGGGGCAGCCTCCCGCGGGCCAAGAAGCGCGCGTAAGACGGCGGCACGAGAAACGATGGATCGACCCCATGTCCAGCGGGGATTCGAACCGGCCCGTCGGGTTCGTAGGGGCGAGCGGCGCTCGCCCGAGGGCCGTTGGGGCCAAGCTCTGAAAACGGCGGGCGTGGCAAGGGGCGAGCGCCGCTCGCCCCTACCCGTCGCAATCGAGCGATGGACCCCATGCCCAGCGGAGCGGGTCGCTGGATGGCCGCCTCCGCCCGAACCTGCCCGACGACGGAACAAAGTTACGCATCCCGTCGGGAGGTCGCGGAACCACTTCCCCGATCGTGCCGGACGCCCCCGCGTCTTCGCGGCTCCGCGTGAGTCCTTGCCTCTCCGCAAAGATGAACGATGAACCCCATGCCAAGCGGGGGACCGGATCGGGCCGTCTGTAGGGCGCTCCCGCGTGATGGTGCGGTCGCCGGGCGGCCACATGGGGTCGCCCCGACATCGGTCCTGAAAACGAGCGATGGACCCCATGCCCAGCGGGAAATGAGTTGGCATGTAGGGGCGAGCGGCGCTCGCCCCGTGGCGGGTCGAGAGACGCGGCGGACGGGTGGGCGGCACGAGGGCGAGCGCCGCTCGCCCCTACCCATCGAAATCGAGCGTATGGACCCCATGCCAAGCGGAGAGGGCCGCTGGACGACGTACGCATCCCCATCGGCAGCCGCTGCGGGCCGTCGCCCTGCGGCTTCGCGACGACGGTCTGTTGCTGACTTATCCACGATGTCAAAGATCGTCCGCGGAGTAGCCTCCGCAGTGTATGAACAAAATAAGAACTACAGCACCGATGTCAAGGGGAGCAGAGACGGTGTCTCGTCCTCGCCGGCAACCCGCCCGGGCCGCCGCCCCTCGATCGCCGCGCGCTCCTCCTGGAAGAGCCGGATCAGCGCGTCCATCACCCCCCGCACCCGCGGCAGGTCGCGCAGGTCGCGGTGCACGAGGAGCCATTGGTCGGCGGCGACCTCCTCCAGGACCGGCCCGAAGCGGCGCAGCGCGGGATCTCCGTCGCCGAGATAGCAGGGCAGCACGGCAAGGCCGGCGCCGGCCCGTACTGCGTCTTGCAGGACCAGCCAGTTGTTGACGCGCACGGCCGGGCGGGTACCGTCGAGAAGCGCCAGCACCCAGCCCTGGCCGGGCATGTAGTCGTGCTCCTCGTCGAAGCCGATCCAGGGCAGGCGCCGCAGGGCATCGCGGGAAGCTCCCTTGGCGGCCAGCCCCGGGCTGGCGTAGATCGCATAGGCCACGCGGCCGAGCCGGCGGGTGACGATGCTGGCGAGGTCCGGCACCTGCTCGCGGATCAGCAGGTCGGCCTCGCGGCGCGACAGGTTGGCGAGCATGTGGCTCGCCACCAGCTCGAATTCGACGCATTGCAGGTTGCGGCGCAGACGCGGCAGATGACGCGCGACAAACGCCGCCATCGCCTCGCCGGCCGAGATCCGCACCGTGCCGTGGGCGGTGTCGGTCAGGCCGGCGCTGCGGCGATGGATCGACTCGGCCGCCTGCTCCATGGCCTGGGCATCGGCCAGCAGCTCCTCGCCCGCCGCCGTCAGCGCGAAACGGTCGGGCAGGCGGTCGAACAGCCTAGCGCCGATGGCCTCCTCCAGCGACCTGAGCCGCCGCGCGACCGTCGGATGGCTGACTCCCAGCCGCCGCGCCGTCGCCGTGAGGTTGCCCTCGCGCGAAAGGGTGATGAAGACGCGCAGGTCATCCCAGTCGGTAGTCATGCGAGTCCTTTCGCGAGGGTTGTGTAAAGCCCTGCAAAACCATCGTGCGTCCTTCGACAAGCTCAGGATGGAGACCTTTGCACGGTGGAGTCCAAACCGCAGACGTTTCGGAATCGGATGTGTACAAAGCCGAATCGAAACGGGCACAAATTCCATCCGTGCAAAGGTCTCCAGGATGAGGGGGAATCTTCATAGCCCGAAGAAAGCTCCTCATGCTGAGCTTGTCGAAGGACGCACGGAGTCAATCCAATCCCAACTGTGAGTATTCCCACACGCTCGGGCTGTACA
The DNA here is from genome assembly GCA_050180895.1 of Dongiaceae bacterium. Taxonomy (GTDB): domain Bacteria; phylum Pseudomonadota; class Alphaproteobacteria; order Dongiales; family Dongiaceae; genus JBGPEQ01. Next base: position 386,679 of record JBFXDS010000002.1, on the reverse strand, counting down.
AAACCGTACATCTGATCCTCGAATTTGTCGACTGGCGAACGCCAGCGTTCAGGTTATGGTGCCGGACGACGGCAGCCTTTGTGGGAGAACCGATGCATTTCGAGCCGCGGCTTTGGACGTTCACGGAAGGCGTGCGCCTGCGGATCCTTTGGGCCGTGCTGATCGGCCTGATCGCGGTCGGCCTCGGGGTCGCGCGGCTGGGGCTGCTCGGCTGGCTGATCGGCGAGGTGTTCGCCGGGCGCGATCTCCGGTCGCTGGCGCTGCCGACCGCACTCATCGCCCTGGTCATGGTGCTGCGCGGCGCCTTCGAGCATTGGCGCGCCATGGTCGCCCACACGACCGCCGCGCGCGTGCAGAAGCGGCTGCGGCGCACGATCTACGACCGGATCGCCGCGCTCGGACCGGGAACGGTCGGCCGGCAGCGCTCGGGCGCGCTCAGCCTGTCGCTGATCGACGGGGTGGAGCAGCTCGAGGTCTATTTCGGCCAGTTCCTGCCGCAGTTCCTGATCGCGCTGTTGACGCCGATCCTGATCTTCGCCGCCGTCGCCGTCATCGACCTGCCGGTGGCGGCGGTCATGCTGGCCTTCGCGCTGATCGCTCTGTTCGCCCCGGCGCTCTGGCATCGCTACGACACCGCCAATTCGCAGAAGCGGCAGGATTCCTATGCCGCCTTCGCCGCCGAGTTCCTGGACTCGATCCAGGGCCTCGCCACGCTCAAGGCATTCGGCCAAAGCAGGGCACGCGCCGACGCGCTCGAAACCAAGGCACAGGACCTGTTCCGCCGCACGATGCGCGTGCTCGGCACCAACGTGCTGTCCCGCGGCATCACCGACAGCGCCATCGCCTGCGGCGCCGCGGCGGCGCTGGCGCTCGGCGCGGTCCGCGTCGAGGCCGGCGCGATGGCGCTCCCGGCGCTGCTCATCATCCTCATGCTGGGAGTCGAGATCTTCCGCCCCTTGCGCGAGCTGCGCACCGTGCTGCATCAGGGCATGGTCGGGCTGTCGGCCGCGCAAGGCATCTACCGGATCCTCGACGACCGCCCGCTGGTGGCCGATGCGCCGGCGGCCGCGCTCGCCGCGCCGCTCGCGTCGACGATCGCCTTCGAGGCCGTGCGCTTCCACTATCCGGGCACGCGCCGCATGGTTCATGACGGGCTCGATTTCCGCGTCGCGGCCGGCGAGCGCATCGGCATCGTCGGCCCGTCCGGCGGCGGCAAGTCCTCGATCGTCCGGCTGCTGCTGCGCTTCTACGATCCGGACGAGGGCACGGTGCGCATCGGCGGCCGCGACCTCCGCCAGCTCTCGTTCGCGCAGATCCGCTCGCTGATCTCCGTGGTGAACCAGGACACCTTCCTCTTCCACGGCACGGTGGAGGAGAACATCCGCATGGGCCGGCCGGAGGCGAGCGCGGACGAGGTCGAGGCGGTCGCCAGGGCGGCGAACATCCACGACTTCGTGATGACGCTGCCGCAGGGCTACAGGACCGTCATCGGCGAGAAGGGCATCAAGCTCTCGGGCGGCCAGCGCCAGCGCGTCGCCATCGCCCGCGCGCTGCTGCGCGACACGCCGATCCTGGTGCTGGACGAGGCGCTGTCCGCGGTCGACGCCGAGAACGAGGCGGTGATCCAGGAAGCGCTCGACCGGCTGATGCGCGGGCGCACGACGCTGATCCTGGCGCACCGGCTCTCCAGCGTGATCGACTGCGACCGCATCCTCGTGCTGGAGGGCGGGCGCGTGGTCGAGAGCGGGCGGCACGAGGTGCTCATGCAGACCGGCGGCGTCTACGCCCGCCTGATGGCGGAGCAGGCGCGGGAGTCCGCCGCCTCTACCGTGATCGATGCGTCGCCGGCGAGCCGCGCGGTCGAGGCGATCGCCGAGGGGGCGAGCGGCACCGCGAAACCAGTGACCGAAGGCATCATCAAGGCCGAGGGATTGAACTGGCTCCAGCTCATCACCGCGCTGATGAGGCTGGTCATGCCGTGGAAAGGCCGGCTGACCGTCACGTTCCTGTTCGGCGTGCTGCGCGTGCTCGCCTTCATCGGCGTCGGCGCCCTGAGCGCGCTGGTCGTGCTCGCGCTCAAGAACGGCCAGCCCTATGGGCCCTGGCTGTGGGCGCTCGCGATCGTGGCGCCGCTCTCCGGCGTGCTGCATTGGCTCGAATCCTGGATCGCCCACGACATGGCGTTCCGCCTGCTCTCGGAGATGCGGATCGACGTGTTCCGCAAGCTGGATGCGCTCGCGCCGGCCTATCTCGTGCGCCGCCGCACCGGCGACCTGATGGCGCTCGCCACCCATGACGTGGAGCTGGTCGAATATTTCTTCGCGCATACGGTGGCGCCGGCCTTCGTCGCCATCCTGGTGCCGGCGGTGGTGCTGGCGGTGCTGGGTTCGGAGAGCCCGTGGATCGCGCTGGCGCTGCTGCCGTTCCTGGCGGCCGTCGGGCTCAATCCCTTCGTGATGCGCAAGCGGGTCGACCGGCTGGGCTCGGAGGCGCGCGAAGCGGCGGGCGAGCTCGGCGCCTTCGCCGTCGACTCCGTGCAGGGCCTGGGCGAGATCGTCGCCTTCCAGCAGGAGCAGGCGCGCGGTGCCCGGCTCGACGCGCTCTCCGACCATCACATCCGGCTGCGGCTGCCGTTCTTCCGCGAGCTGACGCTGCAGCAGAGCCTGCTCGAGGTGTTCACCGGCCTGGGCGGCCTCGCGGTCGTGGCGGTCGGCGCCGCGCTGACGACGCGCGGCGCGGTCGATCCGGGCGTGCTGCCGCTGCTGACCCTGCTGGCCATGGCCGCCTTCCTGCCGGTGTCGGAGATCGCCCAGGTCGGCCGCCAGCTCGCCGACACGCTGGGCGCCACGCGCCGCATCTATGCGCTGCAGAATGAGCCGGTGCCGGTGACCGACGGGCCCGGTGTCCCCGACCATGCGGGCGCCGCGCGGCTGGCGCTGGAGGGGGTGAGCTTCGCCTATCCCGGCCAAAGCCGACGGGCGCTCGCCGGCGTCAGCTTCGTCATTCCCGCCGGCAAGACCGTGGCGCTGGTCGGCACGTCCGGCGCCGGCAAGACCACGACCGCGCAACTGCTGATGCGCTTCTGGGACCCGGACGAGGGCCGCATCACGTTGAACGAGGCCGATCTCAGGGACTACCGGCTCGACGACCTGCGCCGCCGCATCGCGCTGGTGGCGCAGGACACCTACCTGTTCAACGACACGCTGCGCAGCAACATCCTCATCGCCCGGCCCGAGGCGAGCGAGGCCGAGCTGCGGGAGGCGGTGGCGCATGCGTCGCTGACGGATCTGGTCGAGGCCCTGCCCGACGGGCTGGAGTCGGCGGTCGGCGAGCGCGGCACGAGCCTGTCGGGCGGGCAGCGCCAGCGCGTCGCCATCGCGCGCGCCTTCCTCAAGAACGCGCCGGTGCTGATCCTGGACGAGGCGACTTCGCATCTGGACGCCGTGAACGAGCAGGCCGTGCGCCGCGCGCTCGACCTGCTGCAGACCGAGCGCACCACCATCGTCATCGCCCACCGGCTCTCGACGGTTCGCGACGCCGACCTGATCGTGGTGCTGGATGAGGGCCGCGTCGCGGAGACCGGCACTCACGCTCAGCTCCTGTCCCGCGGCGGCCTCTATGCCCAGCTGGTCTCCCGCCAGCTCGCCGGGGCTTATGCGCCGGCGGCGCAGTGACGCCCGGAAATCCGGCCGGTCAGAACGCCTCGCCGATGCGGAAGTAGAACGCGTGCTCGCCGTCGCTGGCGCGCGCGTAGTCGATGCCGAGATTGACGCGCTCGCTCTCCGAGGCGACGAAGCGGAGGCCGGCGCCGCCGGCGTACAGGACATCGTTGTCGACGAAGGCGCCGAGGTTCGGGGCCACCTGGCCGACGCCGGCGAAGGCGACCACACCGATGCGCCAGAAGACCCGCCAGCGCAATTCGGCCTGCGCCTGCCATGTCACGTCGTTCAGGTACTTGCCGCCGGGAAAGCCGCGCAGGGTCACATAGGGGAGCGCGAAGAACGGCGCGTCGCCGGCCACCGCGGCGAGGCGCCCCTGCCCGGCCAGCACCAGATCGGGCGTCAGCTCCAGATAGCGCGCGGCCGAGCCGTCCAGGCTGAAGAAGTCGAAGTCGCTGCCGATGCGCTCGTCGAAGCGGACCATCTCCATCTCCGCATAGCTGCCGGTATGCGGCGAGAAGCTGGTGTCGCGCGTGTCGTATTCGGCGATGACGCCGGCGCCGGACAGCCGGAAATCCAGGTCGATCGGGCGGAGGATGCTGCCCGGCAGCACGTCGAAATTCGCCGTCGAGTCCAGATACTTGTAGAGCGGTCCCAGGTAGAAATGGTCGGCCACGCGCGCCCGCAGATTGGCACTGGCGAACAGGCCGCGGATATTGAAGTCCAGCGGATCGTCACTGAAGATGGAGTCCGTGCCGATGCCATAGAATTTGAGATTGGCGTTGCCGTAGCCCGACATCAGGTCGAGGCGATAGCGGTCTTCGTCGAGATAGAGGCTTGCGCTCGCGCCGAAGGCGTAGGTCTGGGTGTCCGTGTAGCCGACACCGGCGGCCACGCTCGAACGCGGCGACACCCGATCCGTCGAATCGAGGCGGAAGGTTGCCAGCGTCCCCACCGCCAGACCGTTGCCGATGGTCGGATTGACGATCGGAATCGGCATCGCGTAGATGCCGAAGGAGTCATCCAGCGCGCGGCCGACCGCGACGTCGTCGGCCGTCTCCGCCTCGTCCAGCTGCTGCGAGATGTTGTCCCGCACGCGCGACTGGGCGTGGGCGGCACCTGCGGCCGCCAGGACGACGACCGTCAGGGCGGCAGCGACGATGACGCCGCGTACCGAGAGGTAGAGGCGCCGGTTCGCGCGAGGCGTGCCGCCGGCCCATGGAGACAACCGGTTCGCCTCACTCGCGTCGTAAGACTCGCGCTGCATGCAGATGTCCCCTAGGACGCCCGGCCGAGCGGCCGCGGCCTCGCCGGCCCACCCTATGCAAACGCACGCGGCCGGCGAATTGGACCAAAGTCCAATCCCCGCCGCTTCGGCCTTATCCGCGGATCACAGGAGCTGCGTCTCGAAGGGATATTTGGAGAGCACCTCGACGCCCGTGTCGGTGATCAGCACCTGCTCCTCCAGCTTGACGCCTTCGCGGCCGCCTTCGGCGCCGGTGAAGCTCTCCACGCACAGCGTCATGCCCGGCTCGACGGTGCCGTCATAGCCGCGCCCCGGGTAATCCGGCCAATATTTGATCGAGGGATACTCGTCGGCGAGGCCGACGCCGTGGATCATCACGGAGTAGCGATGGGCCAGGAACTCCTCCGGGATCGGCCAGCTCTTCTCCGCGATCTCGCGGAAGGACATGCCGGGCTTCAGCAGGCCGATATTGTGCTGGATCTGCGCGTAGGCGGTGGCGTAGAGGCGGCGCTGCTCGTCGGTCGGCTTGCCGCTGCTGAGCCAGGAGCGCGAGATGTCCGAGCAATAGCCGTAGGGGCCGATCAGGTCGGTGTCGAAGCAGACGAGGTCGCCGGGCTGGATCCGGCGCATCGAGCATTCGCGGAACCAGGGATTGGTGCGCGGGCCGGAGGAGAGCAGCCGGGTCTCGATCCATTCGCCGCCCAGGCGGATGTTGGTCTCATGCAGCCTGGCCCAGAGGGCGTTCTCGGTGATGCCCGGCTGCAGAGCCTCCTGCATCGCCCGGCAGCCGGCCTCGCAGACCTCCAGGGAGGCGCGCATCAGCGCGATCTCCTCCGGCGACTTGACGGCGCGCGCATGCTCGGCGATGGGCAGCGCGTCGGTCACCTCCAGCTGGTTGGCGCGCAGACCGTCGGTGCCGAGGTGCGACAGCCGGTCGACGGCGATGCGCCGGTTGCCGCCGCCATGGCGGCGCATGAGGTCGGCGATCTCGTCGCCGAACCGGCGCGCGCGCTCCTCCACCCGCGGGCCGGCGGCAAAATAGTAGAAGGTGGGCATGACGCGGTATTCGTCGACCGTCGGCAGGCCCTCCGCCAGATAGGGGTGATTGGCGTAGTCGAAGAGGACCACCGGCCCCTCGAGCGCGACGAAGACGCAGCGCGTCTCGTAGTGCGAGCACCAGACCTGCATGTTGGTGGCGTCGGTGGCGTAGCGGGTGTTGATCTGGTCGAACAGCAGCAGGCCGGCGACATCGCGCTTGCGCATCTCGCCGCGCAGGCGATCGAGGCGATAGCGGCGGACGGCGTCGAGGTCGGCGGGCGCGTCGCTGTATTCCATCGCCCCGTGCTGGCGGACGTCTGCCGGTCTCGCGGCCCGATGGTCGGCCATTCGCTGTTTCCCCCTGCCCTGCGGCCGTGCGCGGCCCTCGGTCGCGAGCCAATCCCTTGCCGCGGCGGCTGTCAAGCGACGGCGTCCGGCGGCTGGCGATCGGACCGCGCGAAACTCGGAAAATCGTGAGCCAGCGCACGGGCTTGCCATGCCGCCGGTGCATGATCGTGTTGACGAATCGGCAACCCGAATGAACTATCAAGGCCGCCATCGAAGGCAGTTCTTCGCGTCGCGGGTGATCGCCTCGGACATGCGCAAGCGGCTCGGATCGGTCTTGCTTCTGGTTGCTCTGGCCTGCCTTGGCGGGCCCCGTCCGGGGCTGGCGGCGGCCGACTACGCGGCCATCGTCGTCGATGCCGAGAGCGGGGCCGTGCTGGAGTCGCATGCGGCCACGGCGCGCTGGTACCCGGCCTCCCTCACCAAGGTGATGACGGTCTATCTGGCATTCGAGGCCATCGAGGCCGGAACGCTCAGGCTCGACGAAGCGCTGACCGTCTCCGAGCATGCGGCGGCGCAGCCGGCGACGGAACTCGGGCTCGGCAAGGGCGAGACGATCACCGTGGAGGAGACGATCCTGGCGGTCATCCTGCAATCGGCCAACGACGCCGCGGTCGTGCTGGCCGAGCGCCTCGGCGGCAGCGAAGCGAAATTCGCCGAGCTGATGACGGCGAAGGCCGCGGCGCTCGGCATGGTGCGGACGCAGTTCCGCAATGCCAGCGGCCTGCCCGATGCGGAGCAGGTCACGACCGCGCGCGACATGGCCGTGCTGGCGATGGCGCTGCTGCGCAACTTCCCGCAGTATTATCACTTCTTCTCGACCACCAGCTTCAGCTATGGCGGCCATACCTTCGGCACCATCAACGGCATCCTGTCGCGCTATGCGGGCGCCGACGGCATCAAGACCGGCTTCACCTGCGGCTCGGGCTACAACCTCATCGCCTCGGCGCAGCGCGACGACCGGCGGCTGATCGGCGTGCTGCTCGGCAGCCACACCAACTTCGAGCGCCACACGGAGATGGGCCGACTGCTCGACGCCGGCTTCGCCATGGACACGGCCCCGAACGGGGCAATGGTGCAGCTCGCGGACCTCGGTCGCCTCGACGGCGAGGACGGCGCGACGGCGCCGAACCAGCTGTCGGCGGCGGAGTGCGCCTATGGCGTGAGCCCGACCGCGACCGAGGCGGGCATCATCGGCAGCGGCTGGGCGCTCGTCTTCGGCGCCTCCACCAGCAAGGCGCAAGCCCAGAAGATGCTGAGCAACGCCCGCAAGAGGCTCCAGCCGGTCGTCTCCTCGGGCCGCGCCGTGGTGGTGCCGAAGCAGTGGGAGGGGGCGCGGCGCTACACGGCCCTGCTCGCCGGCCTGAGCAAGGAACAGGCTGGCCGGGCCTGCAAATATCTGTGGAGCGTCGGCGCCTATTGCCTCGCCCTCAGCCCGCAGGTGCTGAAGAACCCGCGGGCGGTCTGGCGCTAGACGGGCCTGGCCGCCACCGCCTCGATCTCGACCAGCAGGTCGGGATGGGCCAGCGCCGCGACCACCAGGAAGGTCGAGGCCGGCTGCGCCCCGCCAAGAGCCGCGTCGCGGATGCGGCGCGAGGCGGCGACATGCTCCGCGGCGGTGACGAAGATATCGACCTTGACCAGGTCCGCGACGCCCATGCCGTCGGCCGCGAGGATGGTGGCGATGTTGGCCCAGCACTGCGCGGCCTGGGCCTCGAAACCGGCGAGGATCGTGCCGTCGGGCGTGGCGCCGACCTGCCCGGAGACGTAGAGCCAGCGACAGCCGGCCGGCACCGCGACGGCCTGGCTGTAGCGGCTGAACGGCTTCGCGACGGTGGCCGGGTTCAGATAGTTGAGCATGCTGCGGTCGTCCCCTTCCGAGGCGGTTGATGTGTCCGTCCGGCGACGCTATCTGTCCGGGCGATGAACGGCAATCGCCCCCTGCCTGTGCACATCGTCGGCGGCGGCCTGGCCGGCAGCGAGGCCGCCTGGCAACTGGCGCAGGCGGGCGTGCCGGTGGTGCTGCACGAGATGCGCGCGATCCGAGGCACAGACGCACACAAGACCGACCGGCTGGCCGAGCTGGTCTGCTCCAACTCCTTCCGCTCCGACGACGCGGTCAACAACGCGGTCGGCCTGCTGCACGAGGAGATGCGGCGCTGCGGCTCGCTGATCATGGCCGCGGCCGACGCCCACAAGCTGCCGGCCGGCGGCGCGCTGGCGGTCGACCGCGAGGGCTTCGCGGAAACCGTCACGGCGCGGCTCGCCGCCCACCCGCTGGTGTCGATCCGGCGCGAGGAGGTGGCGGGCCTGCCGCCCGCGGAGTGGGACCAGGCGATCGTCGCGACGGGTCCCCTCACCTCGCCCGCCCTGGCGGCGGCGATCCGCGACCTCACGGGCGCCGACGCGCTGGCGTTCTTCGACGCCATCGCGCCGATCGTCCACCGCGAGAGCATCGACTTCACGCGCGCCTGGTTCCAGTCGCGCTACGACAAGGCGGGCCCGGCCGGCGACGGCGCCGACTACATCAACTGCCCGCTCGACAAGGCGCCCTATCTCGCCTTCGTCGAGGCGCTGCTGGCGGGCGAGACGGCGGACTTCAAGGACTGGGAGAAGGACACGCCCTATTTCGAGAGCTGCCTGCCCATCGAGGTGATGGCGGCGCGCGGGCCGAACACTCTGCGCTTCGGGCCGATGAAGCCGGTCGGACTCGTCGATCCGCATGAGGGCCGGCGGCCCTATGCGGTGGTGCAGCTGCGCCAGGACAACGCGCTGGGCACGCTGTTCAACATGGTCGGCTTCCAGACCAAGCTCCGGCATGGCGAGCAGGTCCGCATCTTCCGGACGATCCCGGGCCTGGAGAAGGCGGAGTTCGCGCGCCTCGGCGGCGTGCATCGGAACACCTTCATCAACAGCCCGCGGCTGCTCGACCGGCAGCTGCGGCTCAAGGCGCTGCCGCGGCTGCGCTTCGCCGGACAGATCACGGGCGTCGAGGGCTATGTCGAGAGCGCGGCGATCGGACTCCTGGCCGGCCGCTTCGCCGCCGCCGACCGGCTGGGGCTGGCGCTCGAGGCGCCGCCGGCGACGACGGCCCTCGGCGCGCTGGCGAACCACATCACCGGCGGCGCGGACAGCCGGGGCTTCCAGCCGATGAACGTCAACTTCGGACTGTTCCCCAACCTGCCGGACGAGGAGCGCTACCGCCGCGGCCATCTCGGCCGCAAGCCGGCGCTCTCCGCCCGCGCGCGCGAGGCGTTCGGCGCCTGGCTGCGGGCGGCGCAAGCGGCGGCGGCGTAGTCAGAAGCGGCCGCGCAGGCTGGCCAGAAGCAAGCGCCAGACGCGCGCCGGCGGCGCCTGCTGCACCGCGGGGGCGAAGACGTCGTAGCCGGAGCGCTCGAGCCGGCGCAGATACAGGGCCGTCAGGGTTCCCGGCAGAAGCGCGGGCATGAGACGACGCGGCAGGGCGGTCGCCGCCGGCCGAGCCGAGTCGAGCCGACGGCGGGCCTCCTGGGCGATCACACGCACCGCCGCCGGCAGCGCCGGAGGGTGCCGCAGTTCGAGCAGGTCGCGGGCGGCCACCCCGTGCGCGGCCATCAGGGTCTGCGGCAACTGGATGCGGCGCCGGCGTGCCTGGAAGGGAATGGCGCGCAGGAGTCCCGTCAGCGCGGCGGCCAGCCAGACCGCCCGCACGACGTCGGCAGCCGGACTTTTCTCCTCGCCGTCCAGCACCCGCAGGGCAAGGAGGCCGAGGCCGGCGGCGGTCGCGTCGGCATAGGCGATCAATGCCGGAAGATCCGCCGGCGACGTCTCCTCCATGTCGGCCTCGCGGGCGTCGATCAGGCGGTCGAGCGGCGCGCGGGCGAGGCCATGGCGCCGAACGGCCGTGGCGAGCGGCTGCACCACCTGGTGCCGGCGCTCGTTGCCGGCGTAGATCTCGGCGACGGCGTCGCGCCACCATTGCAGGCGGATGCGGCCCATCATCGGCTCGCGGATCAGCTCGCGGATCCGCGCCACCTCGAGGCTGAAGGCATAGAGCGCGAGCAGGTCATCCCGGCGATCGGCCGGCGCGAACAGCGCCGTCAGGTAGCGGTCGCGGTCGAAGCGGCGCACCTGCTCCAGGCAGTAGCCGGCCGCCGGCTCCGTGGCCTCGGCCGGCATCAAGGCATCCCGCCGGAACGCGCCAGCCGACCCACGTTGCAACGGTCGGGGATCATGATATTCTCGCGCCGCCTTGGAATAACAACGATTCGCGACTCGCGGCTAGCGGAGGTGTGACAATGCAGAAACTACCATGGGAAAACCTTCATGCGGTGCTGGGAATCGGCGCCGTATTGACGCTGATCGTCTTCCTGATCGTCGGCCATTGGGCATGGCTCGGCGATTTCTCGGCGACCGGCTTCTGGCAGTTCCTGTTCCGCTTCCTCCACGTGATTTCCGGCGTGCTGTGGATCGGACTGCTCTACTACTTCAATTTCGTCCAGATCCCGTCGATGCCGAAGATTCCCGACGAGCAGAAGCCGGCGATCGGCAAGGTGATCGCGCCGACCGCCCTGTTCTTCTTCCGCTGGGCGGCGGCCTCCACGGTTTTGTTCGGCATCATCATCATGCTGTTCAACCGTTCGTGGGAATCGGTGACGATCTCGATCGGCATGATCCTCGGCCTGATCATGGCCTACAATGTCTGGTTCGTCATCTGGCCGAACCAGAAGAAGGCCCTCGGCATCGTCGACGCCGATGCCGACGCGAAGAAGAAGGCGGCGCGGACGGCCATGGTCTTCTCGCGCCTCAACACCATGCTGTCGATACCGATGCTCTACTGCATGGTCGCCCAGCAGAACATCGCGTCCACCTGGGACTGGTAGGCGGTCAGGCGACCGCGATCAGGGCCGCCGCGACGCGGCGGCCCTCGGCGGCCAGGACGTTGTAGGTCCGGCAGGCCGCCCCGGTATCCATCACCTCCGTGACGACGCCGGAGTCGCGCAGCGATCGCCGCAGCGCATCCGGGATAGGCGCCGTGCGGCGCCCGCAGCCGATGAGCAGGAGATCGACGGTGCCGGCCTGGCCGGCGGCGGACACCTCTGCGAGGCTCTCCGCCGTCGCCGCGACCGCCTCGCGCACGGGCCACGCCACCGTCCGGTCGCCGAAGACGAGGACCGATCCGTCGAACACGCGCCCGCTCACCCGGAACCGCCCACCGCCGTAGGACTCGACGATCTGCCGGCCGGCGGGAATGAGCGGAGTCAGGTCCATCGGACTATGGCCGACTGGCCGCCTTCTCGGCGTCCGGCTTGTAGGAGCCGACCTTCTCGCGCCGCAGGTTCATGTAGATCAGCATCGGCGTCGCCACGCAGATCGTCGAATAGGTGGCCTTGACGATCCCCCATGTCATGGCGATGGCGAAGCCGCGCAGGACATCGCCGCCGAACAGGAGAATGGCCACGACCGAAAGAAAGGCCAGGCCGCTGGTCATGATCGTGCGCGACAGCGTGCGGTTGATGGACATATTCAACAGTTCGGCCAGCGGCATCTTCTTGTAGCGCCGCAGTTCCTCTCGGATCCGGTCGTAGACAACCACCTTGTCGTTCACGGAAAAGCCGGCGATGGTCAGAATCGCGGCGAGCACGTTGAGGTCGAACTGCCAGCCGAACAGGGAAAACAAACCGACCACCGTGATGCAGTCGTAGAACATGGCGATGATGCAGTTGACGCCGAACTGCCATTCGTAGCGAAACCAGACATAGGCCATGATCCCGAGCAAGGCGAGGACGGTGGCCAGGATCCCCTTCTCGATGAGCTCCCGTCCGACCTTGGGGCCGACGAATTCGGTGCGATCGAATTTGTACTCGGGGCCGAGCGTGGATCTGACGACCTCGATGGCGCGTTGCTGCGCCTCCTGATCTGCCCTGCCGTAGGACAAACGCTCCAACTCATCGGCGGGAACATCCCGGCGCTCCTGCCTCAGCCGTTCGATCGCCGCCAGACGATCCTGCTCGCCATACTCCTGGTGCTGCAGCCTGATGGCGATCTTGTTGGGCTCGCCGAATCCCTGCAGCGCAACCTCGCCCAAGCCGAGGTCGGACAGCTGCGCGCGGACGTTCGCAATATCGACCGGCTCCGACGCGCTCGCCTCGATGAGGATTCCACCGGCAAAATCGACGCCGAAATTGAGACCTTTCAGAGGGATCAGGATGATGGCGGCGATCAGCAGGATCGACGAGAAGACAAAGCCGATACCGTGGTAGCGCATGAAGTCAATGCGCGTCTCCGGCGGTATGACATGCAGCCCATGGAACATGGCCACCTCTCAGATGGGCAGGACTTGCGGCCGGGTCCAGCGCAGCCAGACCACCGTGCACAGGCGCGCAACCACGACCGCCGTGAACATGGAGATGATCGTCCCGAGAATCAGGGTGATGGCAAAGCCCTTCACCGTGCCCGATCCGAACAGGTAGAGAAACGCCGAGGAGATGATCACGGTCAGGTTCGAATCCATGATCGTCCCCGAGGCGGACCTGTAGCCGGCATCGATGGCCATCACTGGCCCGCGACCGTTGCGGATCTCCTCGCGGATGCGCTCGTGGATCAGCACGTTGGCATCGACGGCCATGCCGAGGGTCAGCACCATGCCGGCAATGCCCGGCAAGGTCAGCGTCGCCTGGAGCAAGGACATCGCTGCGATCAAGAGAACGAAATTGAAGACCAGGGCGACGTTGGCAAAGATCCCGAAGAGCCCGTACACGGCCACCAACGCGACGCAGATCAGGACCAGCCCCATGATGCTCGCCATCTTGCCGGCGGCGATCGAATCCGCGCCCAATTCGGCTCCGACGGTGCGTTTTTCCTCGGTCTTCAGGGGTGCGGGCAAGGCGCCGGCGCGCAGCAGGACCGCAAGATCGTGCGCGGTTTCGGCGGTAAACCGCCCCCTGATATAGCCTTTGCCTCCGGGGATGGGTTCGTCGATGACGGGCGCGCTGATCACGCGACCATCGAGGACAATCGCAAATCGCCGACCGACGTTGTCGGCCGTGGCCCGGCCGAATTTCCGCGCGCCGGTTGAATCGAACTCGAAATTGACGACCGGCTCGCCGGTCGTCGGATGACGGCCGGAACTGGCGTCGACCAGGTTCTCGCCGCCCAGAATAACGCGCGTCTCCACGATCTCGTAGCCGCCGTCGTCCGACGGCAACGCCACCGTACCCTGCGATACGCTTGCGGGTTTATCGGGGACCGGACTCGCGACCGTCGAGCTGACGAACTGGAACGTCAGCTTGGCCGTCTTGCCGATGAGTTGCTCCAGGCGCTCAGGATCGCCGACGCCGGGTAACTGCACGATGATGCGGTCCTCGCCCTGCCGCACGATCGTCGGCTCCTTGACGCCGGACTCGTCGATGCGCTGGCGGATGATCTCGATCGACTGCTCGACGACCTGGCTCTGCAGCTGTCGGAGATCTTGCTCGGCAAACTGCCCCTGGACCTTGCCGGACTGATCGATGTCCCACGTAATTCCACCGGCGCTCTCCCGCAAGAGCGACAGCGCGTTGTCGCGTGCCGCCGGGTCGGCGAGCTGGGCGATGACGATGCCATTGCTGACGGCCAATCCGGTGTAGCCGATATCGTTCCTTCGCAGCACGTCGCGGAGCGTATCCTTGGCCGATTCCAAGCGTTCGCGGACCACGGCGGCGACGTCGACCTCGAACAGCAGGTGAGATCCGCCGCGCAGGTCGAGTCCGAGGCTGATCTGATTGTGCGGGAGCCACGGCGGCAGCGATTCGGCCTGCTCCTGGGTCAGGAGGTTGGGCGCGGCGAAGATGATGCCGGCCAGCAGGATCGCCAGCGTCAGCCACGTCTTCCACTTTGCGAAATGAACCATGTGACGATGCGCGTTTCGTTACCGGCGCGGGATGAGCCGTCAGGACTTCCGCGATTCGCGCCGCTCCGCCGCCTCGGATTCCTGCTCGTCCTCCTCCTCGTCGTCGTCCGACTGCTTATCGTCGCGCGCCGCCGCCGGCGTGGTCCGCGATTGAATGTCCGCGATCGTCGACTGCAGCACCCTGATGCGCACGCCCTCGGACACCTCGACGTCCACCTCGCCGTTACGCACCTTGGTCACCGTGCCGAGAATGCCGCCGCCGGTGACGACGCGGTCGCCGCGCCGGACGCTGGAGATCATGGCCTTGTGTTCCTTCGCCTTCTTCTGCTGGGGCCGGATGAGCAGAAAGTAGAAGACGACGAATATGGCGATGATGGGCAGAAACGAGAAGAGATCGAAAGGACCGCCCGCGGGGGCGCCGGCCGACTGTGCATATGCGGGCGAAATAAGCATCCAGGTCTCCCATCGGTCATTTTGCGGGGGCGGACTATACCGGCCCAGCGCTGAATTGCAATGTTACCGCAACCCTTGGACCTAGAACGCGGAACGCGCTGCAAAATTGACCGCCCACCCCGATATGGTAGGGTCGCCCACGCCAATCAAGCCGACGGCCGCGAATGACGGACTCCGAGCTCATTCCCCTTCTCCGCACCATCGCCGACGCATTGGAGCGCCTGGCGCCGAAGAGGCCGGCGCCTGCGAACCTGCACGCCGCGGATGCCTTCGTCTGGCATGCCGACGGGGGTTGGCTCGAGCCTGTTCCGCAGGTGAACCGGGTCGATCTGGACCTCTTGCGGGGCATCGATCGGGCGCGCGACATCCTGCTCGACAATACGCGGCGTTTCGCGGCGGGCCTGCCGGCCAACAACGCGCTGCTGTGGGGGGCGCGCGGCACCGGCAAGAGCTCGCTGGTCAAGGCGGTGCATGCTGCCGTCAACGACGAGGGCGCCGAACCGGCGATCGTCCTCGTCGAGATCCATCGCGAGGACCTGGCATCGCTGCCGATCCTGCTCAAGATGCTGCGCGACGGACCGCGGCGCTGCCTCCTCTTCTGCGACGATCTGTCGTTCGATAGCAGCGATACGAGCTACAAATCGCTCAAGGCGGTGCTGGAAGGCGGGATCGAAGGACGGCCGGGCAACGTCGTGTTCTACGCGACCTCGAACCGGCGGCATCTGATGCCGCGCGAGATGATCGAGAACGAGCGTTCGACCGCGATCAACCCCTCGGAGGCGGTCGAGGAGAAAGTCTCCCTGTCCGACCGGTTCGGCCTGTGGCTGGGGTTCCACCACTGCGACCAGGACACCTATTTCGCGATCATCGAAGGCTATGCCGCGCACTACGGGCTGACGCTGCCCATCGAGACGCTGCGGGCGGAGGCAAACGAATGGTCGGTGACCCGCGGCGCCCGCTCGGGCCGGGTCGCCTGGCAGTTCATTCAGGATCTGGCCGGGCGGCTGGGGCGCCAGCTCAGCTGAGGTTCACGCCCTGGACGGCCAGGTGCTCGAGCGGATCGACGGGATCGGTACCCTTGCGAATCTCGAAATGCAGCTGTGGCGACGTGACGTTGCCGCTACTGCCGACGCGGGCGATCGGCTGACCGCGCCTGACTCTGTCGCCCTGCTTGACCAGCAGCTTTTCGTTGTGGGCGTAGGCGGTGACCCAGCCATTGGCGTGCCGGATGAGCAGCAGGTTGCCGAACCCGCGCAGTTCGTTGCCGGCATAGGCGACGACGCCGTCCTGAGCGGCGACGACGTTGGCGCCGGCGACGGCCGCGATGTTGATGCCGTCATTGTGCAGGCCACCCTTCTTGGCCCCGAACCGCGAGACGACCTTGCCCTCGACCGGCCACAGGAACCGGCCGCTGGAGCGCGGGGTCATATCCGTCGTGTCCGGAATGGCCGAGATCTCGGCTTCGGGCGGCGTCTTCGTGGCGGGCGTCTCGACCGGCTCCGGCGGCGCGGCGGGCGCTGCCGGAACCGGTGTCGTCGACACTGTCGGAGCGGGCACGGACGACGCTGCCGCCGAAGCGGGCTCGGACGGCGTCGTTGCCGGCGCCGGTTGCCGCGGCAGTGCCGGCAGCTCCTCGACGGCCATGGCCCCCGTCGTTCCCGTGTTTGGGCCGGTCGGCGCTGCGATCGATTCCGGGGGCAACGCCGCCAGATTCGCTTCGATGCGCCCGGGCAGCACCAGCCGCTGACCGGGCCTCAGGCCATAGGGGGGCTCGAGGCTGTTGGCGCGCGCGAGGCTGCTCTGATCGACGCCGTAGATGCGCGAGATGGCAAACAGGTTGTCCCCGGCCTGCACCACATGCTCCTGGCGCACGGGCACGCGCAACTGCTGTCCGGCAACGAGCCGGTATGGCGGCTTCAGCGCATTGGTTTCGATGAGCGTGCGCACAGGCACGCCGAACCGCTGCGCAACACCGTAGACGGTGTCGCCCGGGAAGGCGCTGTAGACGCCAGGCTGCGGGACGCCAGCGGCCGGTGCCACCGCCGCCGGCGCGGCGGGCGGCGATGGGGCGGGAGCGGATGACGGGCGGCCCGAGAAGTTGCAGCCGGCCAACAGCACTATTGCAGCCGCGAGCGCGGTCGTTGCGAAGACGGGGACTTGCGTTGTGCGTCCTTCCCCGGGTCCAACCCGGGGATCAGGCTCGGGATGAGGTTCCTTCTTCATGTCGCAAAGGCTGCTCCTCATCCTGAGCCTGTCGAAGGACGCAGGATAGACATGCCGGGTTTTACGCGCCGGCACGACGGCGCTCCCCTTCCGGCTGGTCCGGCAAGGCGCCGGATATGAGCGGCACGAAGCGGACGGCGCAGAGCCGATGCGGTTCGAAGCCGGCGTCCGTGCGGGTGATGCGATAGAGCTCCTGGTCGCCGCGCTCCGGCCCGATGGGAATGACGAGATGGCCGCCGGCGGCCAGCTGATCGACCAGCGCGGCCGGCACCTCCGCGGCGGCGGCGGTAACGATGATACGGTCAAACGGCGCCTGCTCCTTCCAACCGAGGCTACCGTCGCCGTGCCGCGTGACGACATTGTGGCGGCGCAAGGCCGCCAGCCGCTGCTCGGCTTCCTTGAGCAGGGGCTTGTGCCGCTCGATCGTGTAGACGCGGCGGGCGAGGCGCGACAGAACCGCCGTCTGGTAGCCGGATCCGGTGCCGATCTCCAGCACCTTGTGGCGCGATTTCAGCACGAGGGCCTGCGTCATCACCGCGACGACCTCGGGCTGGCTCAGGGTCTGCCCGTGGCCGATCGGCAGCGTCCGGTTCTCGTAGGCCTGGTCGAGGAACGGCTGCGGCACGAAAGATTCCCGGGGAATGCGCTCGATGGCCGCCAGGACCGCGGTGTCGGTCACGCCCGACTGCCGCAGCATCATGATGAGCCGAATCTTGCGCGCCGCCAGGCTCACGCCAGGGCCTTCTTGAGCTTCGCCAAGGTCGCACCGTGCGTCAGGTCCAGGTGCAGCGGCGTCACCGATATGGCGCCGGCGCGCGTCGCCGCCAGATCCGTGCCCGGGTTGAGGGCGTCGTCGCTGAGGAAGTCGCCGATCCACAAATAGGGCCGACCCATCGGGTCTTTGATGGGGACGACCTCGATGCCCGCCGCGCGCCGCCCCTGGCGGACGACCTGCACGCCGGTCACATCGGGCGCCGCGATGTTCGGAAAATTGACGTTCATCAGGACGCCCTTCGGCCAGTCGACCGAGGTCAGCTTGCGCACGACATCCGCTGCGAAGTGTTCGGCCGTCTGCCAGCGGATATTGGCGCCGGTGCGGAGCTGGCTCAGTGCGATCGCGGGAATCTCCAGCAGGGTCGCTTCCATGGCGGCGGCGATCGTGCCGGAATAGGTCACGTCCTCGCCCAGGTTGGCGCCGCGGTTGACCCCGGACAGCACGAGGTCCGGCCGCCGCCGCGGGATCAGGTGATTGACGGCGATGAGCACGCAATCGGTGGGCGTGCCGTCGACGGCGAAGCGGCGCGACGAGAGGCGACGCACCTGCAGCGGGCGGCGCAGCGTCAGCGAATGCGCCGCGCCGCTCTGCTCGACCTCCGGCGCCACCACCCAGACATCGCGGGTCAGGCTGCGGGCGACGTTCTCCAGCACCTTGAGGCCGGGCGCGTTGATACCGTCGTCGTTGGTGACGAGGATGCGCGCCTTGCCGAGGTCGAGGGGCGCCTTAAACACGGGGGGCGATCACCTTGAGGCCGCCCATATAGGGCACCAATACCTCCGGCAGCACGACGGAACCGTCCGCCTCCTGACAGTTCTCGATCAGGGCGATCATCGTGCGGCCGATGGCGAGGCCGGAGCCGTTCAGGGTGTGCACGAAACGCGTGCCCTTCTCGCCCGCCTTGCGGAAGCGCGCCTTCATGCGCCGGGCCTGGAACTCGCCGCAGTTGGAGCAGCTGGAAATCTCGCGATACGTCCCCTGCCCCGGCAACCACACCTCGATGTCGTAGGTCTTCCGTGACGCGAAGCCCATGTCGCCGGTGCACAGGGTGACGACGCGATAAGGCACGCCCAACCGTTTCAGCACTTCTTCGGCGCAAGCCGTCATGCGCTCATGCTCGGCAGCGGAATGGTCGGGATGCGCGATGCTGACCAGCTCGACCTTGCTGAACTGATGCATGCGGATCATGCCGCGCGTGTCCTTGCCGGCGGCGCCCGCCTCGGAGCGGAAGCAGGGCGTGTAGGCGGTGAAGCGTAGCGGCAGCGCGCTCTCATCGAGGATATCGTCGGCGACGAGATTCGTGAGCGGCACTTCCGCGGTGGGGATGAGCCAGTAGCCCTCGCGGGTGCGGAACAGATCCTCGCCGAACTTCGGCAGGTTGCCGGTGCCGTAGGCGGTCTGGTCCTTCACCAGGAACGGCGGCAGCACCTCCTGATAGCCGAATTCGTTCGTATGGAGATCGAGCATGAAGGCGGCGAGCGCACGCTCCAGCCGCGCCAGTGCCCCCTTGAGCACGACGAAGCGCGCGCCCGACAGTTTCGCGGCCGCCTCGAAATCCATGAGCCCGAGCGTCTCGCCGATCTCGAAATGCTGCTTCGGCGCGAAAGGGAAATCGCGCGGGTTGCCGTGACGGCGAAGCTCGAGGTTGGCGTCGGCATCCGCGCCATCCGGCACGTCCGCCGCCGGCAGGTTCGGGATGCCCGACAGCAGCTCGTCCAGCGCCGCCGCCGCCGCCTGCTCCTCGGCGGTGGCGGCCTCCATCGCCGCCTTCAGCTGCCCGACCTCGGCCATCAGCGCCGCGGCATCCTGGCCCTTGGACTTGGCGGCCCCGACCTGGCGCGAGACATCGTTGCGGCGTTGCTGAAATTCCTGCAGGCGCGTCTGCGCCGCGCGCCGCTTCGCATCGAGGGCGAGGATATCGGCAGACTGGGCCGGCAGTCCGCGCCGGCGCAACCCCGCATCGAACGCCGCGGGATCGTCGCGGATAGTCTTCAGATCGTGCATCGCCGCCTATCCGAACCCGATTCGCACCGCCGCGAAAGGGGCCGTCTATATACGGCGCGGCCGGCGCGCCGTCCACGGGCGAGGGTAAGAGCGCGCTATTGGGCGGGGTGTTCCGAGACCGACTGACCGGCGGCCGCGAGCTCCGCTTCCTTCTCGAGTTGCTGCCGTTTCCGCTCGACCATCTTCGCCAACCAGACGGAAACCTCGTAGAGCAGCACCATCGGAAGGGCGAGGCTCAACTGGCTGATCGGATCGGGCGGAGTGACGATGGCGGCGACGATGAAGACGACGACGATCGCATATCGCCGCTTGCTGCTCAGCGTCTCCGAGCTGATGAGGCCGACCCGGGTCAGCAGGGTCAGCAGGACCGGCATCTGGAAGCAGAGCCCGAACGCGAAGATCAGCTTCATCACCAGCGAGATGTATTCGGCGATGCGCGGCAGGAACTGCTGCGCCGGCATGTCGGGCGTCGGCGGCGTCTCGAAGCTGATGAAGAATTCGAACGCGATGGGCAGCAGCAGGTAGTAGAGCAGCGTCGCGCCGAGAAAGAACAGGACCGGCGTGGCCAGGAGGAACGGAAGGAACGCCGACCGTTCGTGCTTGTAGAGGCCGGGCGCGACGAACGCCCAGATCTGTCCGGCCAGCAGCGGGAAAGCGACCACCAGGGCGCCGAAGAACGCCAGCTTCACCCGCACGAAGAACGCCTCGGTCGGGCTCGTGTAGATGATCGGCGGCATGTCCTGGCCGTATTTGTGGCGCATGACGTCGGCCAGCGGCTGGACCAGGAAATCCTGGATCTGGTGCGAGACGAACCAGCAGCCGATGAAGGCGACGACCAGTCCGAGAGCGGCGTACATGAGCCGCGAGCGCAGCTCGATCAGATGATCGAGCAGAGGCATCTTCTTGGCCTCGTTGGGATCCTCGTCGTATTTCGACTTGGCCACGGTTCACGCGCTCTTGCTGGCCGCGGGCGACGTTTGCGTCGCCGCGCCCGCATCGGCCGGCGCCGGCGCGGCCGGCGCTTCGGCGATTGAAGGTGCGTTGCCGTTGCCGGATGCGGCAGGCTTCGGCGGATTCACGGGAATACCGGGCGTCGGCGCCCGGAGGCTGTTGTCGGAGAGGGCCTGCTTGACCTCGCCGGTCGGATCGACGGCCGTCTCGATCTCCTTGTTCAGGTTGCGACGTGCGTCCTCGACGGCCTTCTTGGCCTCGTCCAGTTCGGCTTGGCGGACCAGATCGTCGACCCCGGACTGGAACTCGCGCGCCATCTTGCGCGCCTGCTTCATCCAGTAGGCGAAGGTCTTGAGCGCGGACGGCAACTCCTTCGGGCCGATGACGACAAGCGCCACCACCCCGATGACCAGCATCTCGGACCAGCCGATGTCGAACATGCTATGGACGCACCTGTTCCCCGCCGCCTCCGCGACCTGCCGGTCTCACGCGGACGCCTGGCGCCGCGGCCTCGCGACTTGAGGGGCGCTCGCGGCTAGCTCGCCGCCTTGTCCTGCTCGATGACCTTGGCGTTGTCGGCGTCCGCCTTCAGCTTGTCCTCTTCCTTCAGGCCCTTTTTGAAGGCGTTGATGCCCTTGGCAAAATCGCCCATGATCTGCGCGATCTTCCCGCGGCCGCCGAACAGCACGAGTACGATCACCAAGACGATCAGCCAATGCCAGATGCTAAACGATCCCATCGCGAACTCCGTTGAACCGAGGTCTGTGCTGCGGCCGGCGGACTATGGCAAATCCGGGCAGGCGCCGCAACGCGTTTGCCAACCGCAAACTCTACAGGCTATCTGGGGCGCCCGGACAGAAGAATCAAAGGCCTAGCCGCGGATTTTTCGGCCCGATTCAAGGCCCTCAGTCTTCGTCCGGCAGTTCGCCGAGCCCGGCCACCAGGGCGGCCTCGTCGAGAGCATCCGGCGCATCCGGGGCCGGTTCGTCGGCCGCGCCATCGGCATCGTCGCTCGCCGGCGCGCGACCGGCTTCCGACAGCGCCTGGGCGCCCAGCGCCGACACCGCCGAGCGGACGTCCAGCAGGCCCGCGGCGCGCAACTCCTCGACGCCGGGCAAGGCGTCCACATCCTCCAGGCCGAAATGGTCCAGGAACGCGGCCGTCGTCACCCAGGTCACCGGGCGACCGGGCGTCCGCCGGCGGCCTTTCGGCCGGACCCAGCCCATCTCCAACAGCGTATCCAGCGTCCCCTTCGAGAGGGCGACGCCGCGGACCTCTTCGATCTCGGCGCGGGTCACCGGCTGGTGGTAGGCAATGACGGCCAGGGTCTCCAGCGCCGCGCGCGACAGCCGGCGGTGGACGTTCTGCTCGATCTGCAGGCGCGGGCCGAGGTCCGTGGCGGTACGGAACGCCCATTTGCCGTCGACGCGCACCAGATTGACGCCGCGGTTCGCATAGAGGCCGCCGAGCTCCTCCAGCAACCCCGCCACGTCGGCGCCCGTCGCCAGGCGCGCCGCCAGCCCGGCCTCGGGCACGGGCTCCGCGGAGGCGAAGATCATGGCCTCCAGAAGCCGGATCTGCTGGAAACGCTCGTCGCTCATGGCTTCGCGGCTTGCACCGGCCGCAGATAGATGGGGCCGAACGTGCCGTCCTGCCGGACCTCGGCACGACCGGAGCGCACGATCTCCAGCGACGCCGCGAAGGTGGCGGCGAGCGCGGACCGGCCGCGCAGGCCCTCGGTCCAGTCCGGCGGCAGGAAGCTCATCAGGGCGCGCCAGTCGATCGAGCCGCCGAGCATCTCGCCGAGGCGCTGCAAGGCGTCGTCCATCGAGTAGACCTCCGTCGGCGGGATGCGCAGCAGCCCGCCCTGCTTGCGATTGGCGATGGCGCCATAGGCGCGCAGCAGATCGTAGAGCGTGACGGAATAGACGGGCGTGCGGACGACGGGGATCGGCTCCGGCGCGCCGCGGGCGAAGAAATCGCGACCGAGTTGGGGCAGCGCCGTCAGCTTGCCGGCGGCCTCGCGCATCGCTTCGAGCCGCTGCAGCTGGAAGGCAAGGGCGGCGGCCATCTCGGCGCCGGTCGGCTCGCCGTCGACGCCCTCGGGCTCCGGCAGCAGCAGGCGCGACTTCAGATAGGCCAGCCAGGCCGCCATGACGAGATAGTCGGCGGCCAGCTCCAGCCGGAGCCGACGCACCCGCGCGACGAAGGCCAGGTACTGATCGGCGAGGTCGAGGATCGAGATCTTGGTCAGGTCGACCTTCTGCTCGCGGGCCAGGGCCAGCAGCACGTCGATCGGCCCCTCATAGCCGTCGAGATCGAGGACCAGCCGGGACTCGGCGGTCCCGTTCGCCGCCGGATCCTCGAAAGCCGCATCGGACGAATTGACAGATATCATCGCGCCCCTCAGGCGAGACCCGTGATCGGCGTCAGAATCTGCAACAGATACTTCACCGGCGGCCCCATCATCCAGCCAATAATGTTGAGATCGATGCCCAGCATCTGGCCGATCAGCGGCGGCACCAGGATGAGCCCGACCACGAGAAACAGGCCGTAGCGGAACAGCTGCGCGTAGGCCTGCGCCAGCGGCCGCGGCAGCAGGCCCAGCAAGACCCGGCTGCCGTCCAGCGGCGGGATCGGCAGCAGGTTCAGCACGGCGAGCGACACGTTCAGCAGGATGGAATTGATCAGGGTCTGGCCGCTCCAAGCCTGTGCCTCGCCCGGCAGGACAAGAGCGGCGCGGATCAACAGCGCCGACGCGAGAGCGAGGACCAGGTTGGCCGCCGGCCCGGCAGCGGCGACCAAGATGGAATCGCGGCGGGGTTGGCGCAGATTCCGGAACTGAACCGGCACCGGCTTCGCATAGCCGAACAGAAACGGAGAACCGGAGAGGATGAGCAGGCCCGGCAGGATCACGGTGCCGAAGGGGTCGATGTGCCGGAACGGGTTGGCGGAGACCCGGCCCAGACGATAGGCCGTGTCGTCGCCGAGCCGCCAGGCGACAAATCCGTGCGCCGCCTCGTGCAGCGTGATCGCCAGCAGCACCGGCAGGACCCAGACGGAAATGGTGTAGAGATCGATCGGCACGAAATCCCGACCGCCTAGGCGACCGCCATGAGGGCGTTCAGATGGGCCTCGGCCGCCGCGACGTCCATGGCGGGGGGAGGCGTGGAGGGCTTTGGCAGCCGCGCAACCCGCCTCGCCGTGGCATCGGAGACCGGCCCCGCAGCGTCGGCAACCTCGCGCATCTCGTCCAACCGCCCCGTGCAGTGCAGCGCCAGGTCGCAGCCGGCGGACAGGGCGCGCCGGGTGCGGTCCGCGAGGTCGCCCTGCAGCGCCCGCATGCTGAGATCGTCGGTGACGAGAAGGCCATCGAAGCCGATCTCGCCGCGGATGATCTCCGCGATCACCTTCGACGACGTCGTCGCCGGCCGCTCGGAATCGATGGCGGCATAGACGACGTGGGCGGTCATCCCCCAGCGCATATCGGCCAGACGGCGAAAGGGGACGAAATCGGTCTGCCGCAACTCATCGAGAGATGCCTCCACCCGCGGCAGATCGTGATGGCTGTCGACCAGCGCGCGGCCGTGGCCGGGCATGTGCTTGATGACGGGATCGACGCCGCCGGCCAGCAGGCCGTCGCAAATCGCCCGGCCGAGCGCGCTGACGAGATCGGGGTCGCTGCCGAGCGCGCGGTCGCCGACGACGCCCGCATGGGCACCGGAGACGTGCAGATCCAGGACCGGCGCGCAATCGACGGTGATGCCGAGCCCGGCCAGTTCGCGGCCCATGAGCGACGCGTTCAGTCGCGCGGCCTCCAGCGCGAGGGTGCGATCACGCGTGGCGATGGCGGCGATCCGTCCCGGCGCCGGCGCGGCCCGCCAGGTCGGCGGCCGCAGGCGGGCGACGCGACCGCCCTCCTGGTCGATGAGGACGGGCGCCTCCGGCCGCCCGACGGAGCCGCGCAGGTCGCGGACCAGCGACCGCACCTGATCGGGGCTCTCGCAATTGCGCTGGAACAGGATGAAGCCGAGCGGATCGACGTCGCGGAAGAACGTGTACTCCGACTCCATCAGAGTCGGGCCGGCGCAACCGAAGATCACAGCCGCCGTCATCGCGTGTTTCGCCAGGCTATGGGGCGACGACCAGGCAATCCTGGTGCTTCTGCTTGAGCTTCCCGCAGGCGCCCTCCGCAGCGGCGCGGTCGGCCAAGGGACCGCCCTGCACCCGGTAGATGGCACCCTCGGCGCCGCGGTCGACCTTGACGATCTTCAGCGTCAGTCCCGCGAGGACGTCAGGGTGGGCCGTCGCCATCTTCTTCCAGGCCGCCTGTGCTGCGTCCTGGCTCTTGACCGCAACCAGTTGGATGCGGAAGGCACCGGCCGCCGCGGCCGTCTGCGTCTGCAGTTCGGGTTCCGGCGGCGGAGCGTCGGCAGCCACGGTTTCCGGTTCATCGGGCGTTGATGCTGCCGGCGTCGTGTCTGCCGTCAGCGCTTCCGAGCCGGCCGCGGGCTCGACATCCGGCGCCGGCGCAGCCACGCGCGGTATTTCGGCGGTTTCGATCGCCGGCGGTGGTTGAGGTTCCGCCGCGACAGGCGGGGTGATCGGCGCCTCGGGAACCGGCAGGAGCACTTCCGTCTCCGGGGACGGCGGCGCGCCGCTCAATTCGTCATAGACGCGAATGTCCTGGTTCGGCACCTCCATCCCGCCGGCGTCCTGGGGCCGGATCTTCTCCGGGCCGGCCTCCGCGGTAATGTACGGCACCTCGCTGCTGCCGGTCTCCATCACCGCGGCGTACACGACCCAGGTCACGGCGCCGAGGGCGGCGACCGAGACTGCCGCCGCCATGACCGGCCAAAGCCTGGAGCGACGATCCGACAACACCGCACTCGGCTCGTCCGGCTCTTCGAACTCGGACGCCGCCGCGGAGGGCAGCGGCGGAATCTCCGGATCGAATTCTTCCTCGGGCAACGCTTCTCCCACAGATCCGGTTTCGGCGGCGTCCGGCGGGAGAAGGCGCGGCTCGCGGGCCGTATCGCCGTGAAGCATGTGATCCCGGCGGCGCGACAATGCCGGACTGACGGCCGGTTCCTCGGGCTGAAGGTTCGGATGATTGTGTCGCATCAACGCATCTCCTCAACGGGTGTGACCCCCATGATGTCGAGGCCGGACGCGATCACGATCGCGGTCGCCTGCACGAGAGCCAGGCGCGCCGCCGTCAATGCGGCGTCGGATGCCATCAGGAAACGCAAGCTGGCGTCGTCCCTGCCTTTGTTCCACAGACCATGAAAAGCCCCGGCAACATCGTATAGATAGAAGGCGACGCGGTGCGGCTCGTGCGCCTCCGCAGCCGATTCCACGAGTCGGGGCCAGCCGGCAAGCAGTTTGATCAGACTCAGTTCGGCCGGATCCGCAAGACGATCGACCGGCGCCTCGGCCAGAGTCGCCGGCGTCAGGTCGATGCTCGGCATTTCCGCCTGGGCGTGCCGCATGACCGAGCGGGCCCGCGCGTGCGCGTACTGCACGTAGAACACGGGATTGTCGCGCGACTGCTCGATCACCTTGGCGAGATCGAACTCCAACGCGGAGTCGTTCTTGCGCGTCAGCATGATGAAGCGCACGACATCCTTGCCCACCTCCTCGATCACCTCGCGCAACGTCACGAACGTCCCGGCGCGCTTCGACATCTTCACCGGCTGCCCGTCGCGGAGCAATGTGACGAGTTGGCATATCTTGACGTCGAGCTCGCCCTTCCCTTCCGTGATCGCCTTCACGGCAGCCTGCATGCGCTTGATGTAGCCGCTGTGATCGGCGCCCCAGACGTCGATCATCAGGGGGAAGCCGCGCCGGAACTTGTCGTAATGGTTGGCGATGTCGGCGGCGAAATAGGTCCAACTGCCGTCGGACTTCTTCAGCGGCCGGTCGACATCGTCGCCGAAGTCCGTCGCCCGGAACAGGGTCTGCGGCCGCGGCTCCCAGTCGTCGATCGATCTGCCCTTCGGAGGATCGAGCGTTCCAACATAGAGCACGCCGAGCTGCGACAGCCGCTCGAGCGCGCGTTCGACACCGCCCGAATCGACGAGGGAGCGCTCGGACGTGAACACGTCCTGATCGACGCCGAGGGCATGCAGGTCATCGCGGATCAGCGCCATCATGGCATCGATGGCGAAGCGGCGCACCGGCACGAGCCACTCGCTCTCGGGCGCCCCGTGCCACTTGCGGCCGTCGCGCGCCGCCAGGGCCGCGCCAACGTCCTTCAGGTAGTCCCCGGGGTAAAGTCCCTCCGGGATGACGCCGACCTCGTCGCCGAGCGCTTCGCGATAGCGCAAATAGGCGGAGCGGGCGAGCACGTCGACCTGGGCCCCGGCGTCGTTGATGTAGTACTCCTTGGTCACGGCGAAACCCGCCTTGGCCAGGAGCGCCGCCAGCGCGTCCCCGAAAACGGCGCCACGCGCATGAGCGAGGTGAAGCGGCCCTGTCGGGTTGGCGGAGACATACTCCACGTTCACCCGGACGTCGTCGCCGAGACGCGAGGATCCATAGGACGTGCCGGCTTGCAGCACATCGGCGAGGCGCGCCTGCCAGAAGGCATCGGCGAGCCTGAAATTGAGGAAGCCCGGACCGGCGATGGCCACCTCGGTGACGGAGTCGAACCGCCGCAGACGTTCGGCCAGCATCTCCGCGAGGTCGCGCGGCTTCACGCCGGCGGCCTTGCTCAGCACCATCGCGGCGTTGGTCGAGAGATCGCCGTGCCCCTCCTCCCGCGGAGGCTCGACGGCGACGCGGCTGACGTCGAGGTCAGCCGGAATCTTGCCGGCTGCGGCCAATGCGTCCAGCGCGTGGACGACACTGTCGCGGAAGTGTCGAAAGAGATTCATGCGGGTGAGGCGCTTTCGCCGAACAGGCGCTCATGCTCGTCGAGCGCGTAACGGTCGGTCATGCCGGCGATGTAGTCGGCGATGATACGCGCCTTGCCGTTCTCGCCCTGCCGTTCGCACTGCAGCCGCCAGTCGACCGGGAGGCGCTCAGGCGAGTTCGCATAAGCCTCAAACAGGTCGTGGACGACACGACGCGCGTTCGCAGTCATCTGGTTGACCTTCTCGTGCCGATACATGCGTTCGAACAGAAAGCGCTTCAGCGCCCGATCGTTGTCGGCCATCGCCGCCGAGAACGCGACAACCGGCTTTCCCAATCGCCGCAACTCGGCGGTCGAGCGCGGCTGCGCCAGATGCAGCCGGCGCCGCGTCTCCTGTAACAGGTCGGTCACCATGAGGTCAATCAAGCGACGTATGGATTCGTGGATCAGCCGGGCCGCTTCCAGGCCGGGGTGCCGGCGGTCGATCTCGGCAAAAACCGGCCCGACCAGCGGCACATCCGAAAGATCGGCGACGTCGAACAGGCCGGCGCGCAGTCCGTCGTCGATGTCGTGGTTGTTGTAGGCGATGTCGTCGGAGAGCGCCGCCACCTGCGCTTCCGGCCCCGACCATGTGTCGAGTTCGAGGTCCTGTCCGTCCGTACAATAGGCCGCGATCGTGGCCGGAACGGGGCGGTTGCGCTGCTTGTCCGCGGCGGCGGGACCGACGAGCGGGCCATTGTGCTTGACGATACCTTCGAGGGACTCCCAGGTGAGATTGAGGCCGTCGAAAGCGGCGTAACGGCGCTCGAGCAGCGTCAGCACGCGGAAGGTCTGTTCGTTGTGATCGAAGCCGCCGTAGCCGGACATGGCGCGGTCGAGCGCCTCCTCGCCAGCATGGCCGAAGGGCGGATGGCCGAGGTCGTGCGCCAGCGCCAGGGCTTCGGCCAAGTCTTCATTGAAACCGAGGGCGCGGCTGATCGACCGGGCGATCTGAGCGACCTCGATGCTGTGGGTCAGGCGCGTGCGGTAGTAGTCGCCCTCATGGTAAACGAACACCTGGGTCTTGTGCTTCAGCCGGCGGAAGGCACCGGAGTGGATGATGCGGTCACGGTCGCGCTGGAACACCGTCCGCATCGGGCTTTCGGGCTCCGGGACGAGACGGCCGCGACTTTCCTCCGGCCGGCTGGCGCACAGCTCGAACCGCTCGATGCTCGGCGACATGGGCCGGACAGTACGCGGCGCGCCTGGCACAGGCAACGGTCGGGGCGGTTTGACAAACCCGTTCAAGTGCTTACATAAGTTGGACCCAGAGGCGGAGAGCCGGGCATGAGCGAGACCGAGACAACGACGGACTTTCGGCCGATCACCATCACCGAGAACGCGGCGCGGCGGATCGCCGCGCTCATGAACGCGGAAGCGAACCCGAAGCTGATGCTGCGGGTGGCGGTGTCCGGCGGCGGCTGTTCCGGCTTTCAGTACGGCTTCTCGCTCGACGACGCGCGGCTCGAGGATGACCTGCTGTTCGAGCAGTCGGGCATCAAGGTCGTCATCGACTCGACCTCCATGGAACTGGTCCAGGGGGCGGAGATCGACTTCGTCGAGGAGCTGGTCGGCGCCTCCTTTCAAGTGCGCAATCCCAACGCCACCTCGTCCTGCGGCTGCGGCACCTCCTTTTCGATCTGATCCGCGTCGACGCGATGCGGATCGCCAGCTGGAACGTCAATTCGGTCAAGGCGCACATCGTCAACGTGCTGGCGTGGCTGCGCGCGGCCAGGCCGGACGTGGTGCTGCTGCAGGAGATCAAGTGCACCGACGATGCGTTCCCGCGGCTGGAGATCGAAGATCTCGGCTACAACCTGGCGATCGTCGGGCAGAGAACCTACAACGGCGTGGCGATCCTTTCGAAGTATCCCTTGAACATGGAAGTCTCGGCGTTGCCCGGCGGCGACGGCGATTCCCACGCCCGCTACGTGGAAGGCGTGATCGAGGTCCCGCGCGACGCCGGATCGGGGCATGACATCGTCCGCGTCGCGTCGATCTATCTCCCGAACGGCAACCCGGCGAATAGCGACAAGTTTCCTTACAAGCTTGCCTGGATGGATCGGCTGCGCGCGCGGGCGCAGGAGCTGCTGAAGCTCGAGGAGGTGCTCGTGCTCGGCGGCGACTACAACGTCGCGCCCGAAGACGCCGATGTCTACGACCCCGAGGGATGGCGCGGCGACGCTCTGTGCCGGCCAGAATCGCGGTCCAGGTTCCGCTCCCTTCTCCACCTCGGCTTTACCGACGCCTTCCGCGCGCTTCACCCGGAGCCGCACATGTATACCTTCTGGGACTACCAGGCGGGCTGCTGGCAGCGCGACGAGGGACTGCGCATCGACCATCTGCTGCTGTCGCCGCAGGCCGCCGACCGTCTGCAGGCCTCGGGGATCGACCGCGAGCCGCGCGGGGCAGACAAGCCGTCGGACCACACGCCCGTATGGTGCGAACTGGCGCCTGCCGGGTGACTCCGGAAGACGCGGCAGAGACGGTTGCGCCGCAGCTTGGTCAGATATCCGCGAACGCCCTGACCTCGGCCTTGCCGCCGGGGTGGCAGACGGCGCCCTGCTCGGCATCGCTGACGGTCTGGGCGTAGCGCCAGAGGGCGCCGGACTGGTAATCGTGCCGGCGCGGCTTCCAGGCCTTGCGGCGCTTCTCCAGCTCCGTCTTCGACAGCTCGACGCTGAGGATGCCCTTGATCGCATCGATATGGATGACGTCGCCGTCCTTCAGCAGGCCGATGGGGCCGCCGACGGCCGCTTCGGGGCCGACATGGCCGATGCAGAAGCCGCGCGTGGCGCCGGAGAAGCGGCCGTCGGTGATGAGCGCCACCTTGTCGCCCATGCCCTGGCCGTAGAGGGCGGCGGTGGTGGCGAGCATCTCGCGCATGCCGGGGCCGCCGCGCGGGCCCTCGTAGCGGATGACCAGCACCTCGCCCTCCTTGTACTTGCGCCGGCGGACCGCCTTATAGGCGTCCTCCTCGCAATCGAAGCAACGGGCGGGGCCGGTGAACACGAGGTTCTTCATGCCGGCGACCTTCACGATGGCGCCCTGCGGGGAGAGGTTGCCCTTGAGGCCGACGACGCCGCCGGTCGGCGACAGCGGCAGCTTCGTGCTGCGCACCACGTCCTGGTCCTTCGGCACGCGGACCTTGCGCAGGTTCTCGGCGATCGTCCTGCCGGTGACGGTGATGCAGTCGCCATGCAGGTAGCCGCCGTCCAGCAGCGCGCGCATGAGCACGGGCACGCCGCCGATCTCGTAGAGGTCCTTGGCGACATAGCGGCCGCCGGGCTTGAGATCGGCGATGTAGGGCGTGCGCTTGAAGATGGCGCAGACGTCGTGCAGATCGAACTTGATGCCGGCTTCGTGCGCGATCGCCGGCAGGTGCAGGCCGGCATTGGTCGAGCCGCCGGAGGCAGCCACGACCATGGCGGCATTCTCCAGCGACTTGCGGGTGACGATGTCGCGCGGGCGGATGTCGTGCTTCAACAGGCTCATCACGGCCTCGCCCGACTGCTCGGCGAAGGCGTCGCGCGACTCGTAAGGCGCCGGGGCGCCGGCCGATCCCGGCAGCGCCAGCCCGATCGCCTCGGAGACGCAGGCCATGGTGTTGGCGGTGAACTGGCCGCCGCAGGACCCGGCGGAGGGGCAGGCCAGGCTCTCGATGTCGTGCAGATCCTGGTCCGAGATCTTGCCGGCCGAGTGCGATCCCACGGCCTCGAACACGTCCTGCACCGTGATGTCGCGGCCGCGGTAGCGGCCGGGCAGGATCGAGCCGCCATAGAGGAAGACGCTGGGCACGTTGAGGCGGACCATGGCCATCATCAGGCCAGGCAGCGACTTGTCGCAGCCCGCGAGCCCCACGAGGGCATCGTAGCAATGGCCGCGCATGGTGAGCTCGACGGAGTCCGCGATGATCTCCCGGCTGATGAGCGAGGATTTCATGCCGGCATGGCCCATGGCGATGCCGTCGGTGACGGTGATGGTGGTGAACTCGCGCGGGGTGCCGCCGGCCGCCTTGACGCCCTTCTTCGCCACCTGCGCCTGCCGCCCGAGGGCGATGTTGCAGGGGGCGGCCTCGTTCCAGGTGGTGGCGATGCCGACGAAGGGCTGGGCGATCTCGGCTTCGGTCATGCCCATGGCATAGTAGTAGGACCGGTGCGGCGCGCTCGACGGGCCCACGGACACGTAGCGGCTCGGGAGCCTGGACTTGTCGAACTTGAATTTGGGGGACATGCGGATATTCCTCGGGAATTCAGGCTTTCGGCGCGCCGAGCATAGCGGCGCCCTTCGCTTCCCTCCACCCCGTTTTCATCTGGCCTCGGGGCGGGCCGCAATCGCGCGCGGCGCGGCCGCGACGATCTGCGTCGGCTGCTGCAGCAGCAGGAAGGGGGAGATCGGCGAGGTATCGGTGACGATCAGATCGAAGGTGACGGTCTCGCCGGGCTGCACGGCGCCGTCGCTGAAGGCGACGGAGTCGAGCGGCTCGTCGACGTCGCGATGGCTGGCAAAGACGTCGGAGCGGAACGGCCGCCCGACGCTCGAGGCCTGGCCGAAGGAAAGCCCGTCGCTGTAGGGACTCTGATGCGCCAGCGTCTCGCGCAGCTCCAGCTCGAACAGATTCCAGACATCCTCCGTGCGATTGGTCACGATCTTGCGGAGCGCAAAGCCGGTGAGATGATGCGTGCCGATGCGGTTCCCGAAGGCCGCCGAGAATCCGGTGATGACGAGGACGGCTTCCTGGGGGCCGGTGATCTCCTCGACCACGACGATCGGATCGACGAGCGAGCCGGTCCCGGAGACGCTTCGGATCGTGAAGCCGCCAAGCTCGTCGCTGAAGGTGATGCCGGCGGTGGACAACGGAGCGGCGATGCTCGGGGCACCGTCGAGCGCCAGCGCCGCGCAGCAGGCGATCGACGGCAGCCAGTTTCGCAATCGCATGCGCTATTCTCCGCCAAGGAGCTGGTGCGGGTAAAGCAGCGGCTCAGATCGGCGACAGTCGGTTTCTCGCGGTCGTGAGCTTCGCGACGGTCTGCCGCAGCTCCTCCAGGCGCTCGCGCTGCTCCTCGATCACCTCCGGCGGCGCCTTGGCGACGAACTGGGCGTTGCCCAGCTTGCCCTCGATCCTGGCGGCCTCGCCTGCCTGCTTGTCGATATCCCGGGTCAGGCGGGCGCGCTCCTTGCCGATATCGACGACGTCGGCCAGCGGCAGCATGACCGTGGCTTCGTCGACGACGAGCTGGACGGCACCGTCGGCCGATACCGCCCCGTCCACGGTCACGTCGTCCAGCCGGGCGAGGCGGCGGATCAGCTCCAGGTGGGTCTGTAGCCGGGACTGCGTGGCCGGCGACGCGTCGCGCATCAGCATCTTCAGCTGCGCCGCCGGCGGCACGTTCATCTCGGCGCGCACGCCGCGGACTTCCGAGATCAGCCGGATCACCCAGTCCATCTCCGCCGCGGCCGCGGCGTCGCTCTGCAGGCCCTCATGAGTCGGCCAGGGAGAGGTTATCAGCATCTCGCCGGCGCCGCCGACCTGCTCGTGAAGCTCCTCGGTGAGAAAGGGCATGATCGGATGCAGCAGATGCAGAAGCCGGCTCAAGGTCCAGGCCGCGGCGGCGCGCGTCTCGGCCTTCGCGGCCTCGTCGGCGCCGGTCAGGATCGGCTTGGTGAACTCGATGTACCAGTCGCAGAACTCGCCCCAGGTGAAGTGGTAGAGCGCGTTGGCCGCGTCGTTGAAGCGATAGTCGGCGAGCGCCGCCTCCACCTTGCGCGCGGCGTCGACGACGCGGCCGATGATCCACCGGTTGACCGTCTGGGCGCACGCGTTCGGATCGAACCGCGGGTCGATGGCGCACTCGTTCAGCAGGCAGTAGCGGGTCGCGTTCCACAGCTTGGTGGCGAAGTTGCGGTTGCTCTCGACGCGCGATTCCGAGAACTTGATGTCGCGTCCCGGCGTCGCCTGCGATGCCAGAGTGAAGCGCAGGGCGTCGCAGCCGTACTCGTCGATGAGGCCGAGCGGGTCGAGGATGTTGCCCTTGAACTTCGACATCTTCTGCCCGCGCTCGTCGCGCACGAGGGCGTGGATGTAGACGGTGCGGAACGGCACGTCGCCCATGAAGTGGAGGCCCAGCATCATCATGCGGGCGACCCAGAAGAAGATGATGTCGAAGCCGGTGACGAGCACGTCGCCGGGGTAGTAGCGCGCCAGCTCGGGCGTCCGCTCCGGCCAGCCGAGGGTCGAAAAGGGCCAGAGTCCGGAAGAAAACCAGGTGTCGAGCACGTCCTCGTCGCGACGCAGCGGCACCGGCTTGCCGTAGTGCCTGGCCGCGGCGTCGGCAGCCTCGTCCTCGCTCATTTCGACGAAGATCGCGCCGTCCGGGCCGTACCAGGCGGGAATCTGGTGGCCCCACCAGATCTGGCGCGAGATGCACCAGGGCTCGATGTTGCGCATCCACTCGAAATAGGTCTTGGCCCACAGCTCCGGCACGAAGCGGGTGCGGCCCTCCTCCACCGCCTTGATGGCGGGCGCAGCCAGGGTCTTGGCGTCCACGTACCACTGGTCCGTCAGCCAGGGCTCGATCGGCACGTTGCCGCGGTCGCCATGCGGGACCTTATGGGTATGCGGCTCGATCTTCTCGATGAACCCCTGCGCCTCCAGGTCGGCCACCACGCGCCTGCGCGCCTCGTCGCGGTCGAGGCCGCGATAGGCCGGCGGCGCGTTGTCGTTGAGACGGGCGCTCTTGTCGAAGATGTTGATGCGCGGGAGGTCGTGCCGCCGGCCGACCTCGAAATCGTTGAAGTCGTGGGCCGGCGTGATCTTCACCGCGCCGCTGCCGGTCTCCGGATCGGCGTAGCTGTCGGCGATGATCGGGATCTCGCGGCCGACGAGGGGCAGGACCACCCTCTTGCCGACGAGGTCGCGGTAGCGCGCATCGTCGGGATGCACGGCCACGGCGGTGTCGCCCAGCATCGTCTCCGGCCGCGTCGTGGCCACGACGATGTGCCGCCCGGGCTCGCCCTCGATGGGGTAGCGGATGTGCCAGAGGTGACCCTTCACCTCCGGGTTCTGCACCTCGAGGTCGGAGATCGCCGTGTGCAGCTTCGGGTCCCAGTTCACCAGGCGCTGGTCGCGGTAGATCAGGCCCTGCTTGTAGAGGTCGACGAAGACCTTGCGCACGGCGTGCGACAGCCCTTCGTCCATGGTGAAGCGCTCGCGCGACCAGTCGAGCGAGGCGCCGAGCCGGCGCAGCTGCCGCGTGATCGTGCCGCCGGACTCCGCCTTCCATTCCCAGACCTTCTCGATGAAGGCCGCGCGCCCGATCGTCGCGACGTTGGTGCCGCCGGCCTTTGCCGCGTTCGGGCGGTCGAGCACGATCCCCTGCGCCGCCAGCTGGCGCTCGACTACCGCCTGGGTCGCGATGCCCGCATGATCGGTGCCGGGCTGCCACAGCGCGTCGTAGCCGCGCATGCGGTGATAGCGGATGAGGATGTCCTGCAGCGTGAATGTCAGGGCGTGCCCCATATGGAGGCTGCCGGTGACGTTGGGCGGCGGGATCATGATGACGTAAGGCGGCGCCGCCGAATCGACATGCGCGGCGAACGCGCCGGACTGTTCCCAGCGCGCATAGTGCTTGGCTTCGACCTCGGCGGGCCGAAACGTCTTCTCCATCATTCCCGGGTCCTTGCGTCGGGTCTGCTGCGCGCCGGGGTCCGCCGACTGCCGAAGCGGGGCGCTGCCACCGTCGTCCGAAGCGCCGCTATTCCACGCGGCGAACTACACGGTCGATGGCTTCGCGGACCATGCGCTCGACGATGCGCGGAAGGTTGGTATCGAGCCACTGCTTGAGCATGGGCTCGACGGCCTCGCGGACCAGTTCCTCCACGGTCTTCGACTGACCCGGGGTGGGTTCACGCGTGCGGCTCACGCTGTGCGCGAGCTGCGAGAGTGCGGCGGTGGAAGCGGCCAATGCCTCTTCAGAAACCAGGTCTGGCTTCTTGGAACCTTCGGCTGACACGGGGATCCTCTCTTTGTCTGTCTTGTCTGTCGATGGCGTTGGAGTCGATGGTCTCTCCGGCTCCGGGGATTCCGGCGGCGCGGCCCGATCCACGCTCGGCGCTGGACCAGTCGCGGTCGGCAGGTCGGAGGCGACCGCCGCGGAGATATGGGCGAAAATCTCGGCGGCGGATTCCGCGCGGACGGTCTCGATCGCGACTGCCGCCGCTATGGATGACGTCCCTTCGCCGGGGAAGGCGGCCGGAGGACTCTCGTCTGGCCCGACATCCTGCGGCTCCTCACCCGCCGGCGCGGGCGGCAGGCTGACGACGCTGCCGTCGTCCTGCACCATCTCGGTCAGCACGAGAACCTCTGTCTGGCCCGCCTCGGCGGCGTTCGACCCGGTGGCTGGCTCCGATCGAGCCGCGGCAGCCGTTTCGGAGCCCTCGCCCTGTCCGCCGGCTTCCTGAGCCTCCCGTTCTCCCTCCGCAATAATGCGTCGGATGGAGGCCAGAATCTCCTCCATCGATTGGCCGGGTTCGGTTCGGGACTGGTTCATCGCTCGTCGTCCCACATGCACCGGTCGGATGGTGCGGCGTCCACTATGGATGCGATCCTACCACTAGAGCCGGGCCCCGGACACGTCAACCCAAGCCGGGTCCGTCGCGTCCACGCCGGCTCAAAAAACGAAGGCGGCAACCTTTTCGAAGCCTGGAAGGCGCGGAACCGCCGCGTCGAAGGCGACGCGGCCGGCGACGACGCCGGCGCGCCGAGTCATCAGCGTGGCCCGGCCGATGCCGTCCTGGTTCACAACCGCCACCAACCGGCCGCCATTCGCCAACTGCTCGACAACGGCCGGCGGCACGGCATCGACCGACCCCTCGAAGAAAACGACGTCGAACGGCGCCAGCTGCGGCGCTCCTGCGGGCAACGGGCCTTCGATCACCGCGACATTGGCCGCACCCGCCGCCTTCAGGTTTTCCGCCGCGGACTGCGCCAACCCGCGGTCGCTTTCCAACGCCACGACACGGTTCGCCAACCGGCTCACTATGGCGGCGCCATAGCCGGTGCCCGACCCGACCACCAGGACCGCGTCGCCCGGCTGCACGGCGGCCAGCTGGACGAGGCGGGCAAGGATCATCGGCTCCATCAGGAAGCGACCGTCGCCGAGAGGGATGTCTTCGTCGACATAGGCCACGCCCCGCAGGGGCTCCGGGACGTACAATTCGCGCGGCACCGCGGCGAGGGCGTCGAGAACGGCTTGGCTCGTCACCTTGTTGGGGCGAAGCTGGCTCTCGACCATGTTGCGGCGCGCTGTGACGTAGTCCATCCGCACCCCTTTCTGCGGCCATCGGTCTACCCGGTCTCGGGTCGGCGCGATGCGTTATACTCACCGGAGGCGACGACGACAATCGACAGAGGTCGCCGCCTTCGCCTGCCTTGACCCCCCAGGAGGGCGGTGCCTATAACTCGCCCCTCATGTCACACCCGGCGGTCCGCCGGCGACTGGCCCGGTGGCAGAGTGGCCATGCAGGGGACTGCAAATCCCCGTACGTCGGTTCGATTCCGGCCCGGGCCTCCAAATAAACCAATTACTTACGGGGCGTTTTTCGTCCATCTCTAGAAGTGTTCACACCGTGTCCGAAATTTTGAGTTTCGGCATACACCATCCCACGTGGTTGGTTAACAGACCGTCAACCATCAGGATCTGGACTCCCGGTGCTGCCTCATAAATTGGAGCTTCGACGGCTTGGTGGTTGTGATCAATTCTCGGATTTGGGCATTGCCCTCATCGTCCGGCCTTCGGCCCGACTTGCGCATGGGCGGCGCTGAATTGCAGACTAGAGGTTCGTACTGTTCGACAACAACAACGAGAAAGACAGGGCGACCATGCGAGCCGTGTTTCTCATCTCCCTCTTAGCGCTACCGTCCGTAACCCTTGCCACCACTATCACGGAGTACGAACAACTATCCGAGCAGGACCAACTCGGTCTTGTCGAAGATACAGCGTATGGAATCTTCCTAGGCTACGACAAAAACAATGAAGCATCCAAAGCAGAGTGCGTACGGATGTTGTTTGAACCTATACTGGAGGTCGATGAGGCGCCCGAGGGATTTGACTACGTGACATGGAAGATAGAGGACCGAAAGAAACAAGCAGACCTCTCGACACACGATGTCGAAGCCATAGTGCTTGAAGTAATCGAAGAGGAGTGCGCAGCTCCGCAGTAGGATGAACGTGGGCGCGGCCGCTCATGT
Organism: Dongiaceae bacterium; assembly: GCA_050180895.1. Taxonomy (GTDB): domain Bacteria; phylum Pseudomonadota; class Alphaproteobacteria; order Dongiales; family Dongiaceae; genus JBGPEQ01. The sequence continues at coordinate 348,971 of JBFXDS010000002.1, read as the reverse complement.
CGTCACCGCCGGCGGTACAGGTGCCGGCCCGGTAGCCCTTCGTCTCCGATGTTGAGAAGCCTCAGCGACACGAGGTTCCGACCGCCCCCCGATGCAGAATCACGGCGCTCCGCGCTTCAACCAGTTCTGACGGATCGTGTCGGGCATCTGGGCGGCTCGTCGTCGGCCCGTCTGCGATAAAGATCGACACTAGAGCGATTGGGGCGCATGGTCGCCCCTCATCAAACGATATCGGAGTCCTCCACGTGCAGAATATCATTCTGCTGGCTGCGCTCGGTCTCCTCATCGCCGTTTCCGCACTTGCCTACTCCGTAAGCTGAAAAATGCGATGCAGCGTCTGACGACGACCGATGCTCCGCCCGCGCCGGTTCGAGGGAATTTCCATCGTGCTCTACCTAGTGCTTGGCTGGACCACCCTGGTGGTGCTTGCGCCGCTCTTTCAAGCCGTATCACTACCGTCCATCATTCTGCTGGGTATCGGTTGCCCGCCATATAGCTTCGGCGTCCTCTTCCGCTTCTGGCACCAGCTGCCCCATCACAATGCCGTCTGGCACGGATTCGTCATCGGCGCGCCGCTGGCCACGGGGTCGCGATCCTCAACGGCGTCGTTCGGGGTTCGGGCTGCCTGACCGCCGCGCTACTGCGCGATGCTGTCGATCGAATTGCCATGACTCACCGGCGTATTCATGCTCTATATCGGCCATCAGTCGGAAGCTCGGATAAGAACCTGAGCACGCTCGTCCCTTGAGCGCGGCGGCAGCAAGGCCGCAGGATACGGATCTCGTATCAACAAACTCCCGCCTGTAATGCAGCTGCGCGCTTGAGCGCCGCTGACCGGCTCGGGAGAGTTCCATGAAGCTTCTCTGTCCTCATTGCGGCGCCGGCACCTTTCGATTTCTGCCTGAGAACGGCAGGAACGAGAGGCTCGAATGCACGACTTGCCGAAAGGTGCTATTGGTCCATCCCGCCGATCCGAAATCGGAGGTCGAAGGCATCGATCATCTGGCATGGACGTCCTAGAGCGGGAGGGGGACGACAGTGGCGCCACTCGTATGCCCGCGTTGCGGCGGAACCGCATTCCGGATTCCGCGTGCGATCTCCGAGAGCCTCGACGTCGAGTGCGTCCGATGCGCAAAGGTGACCTCGATCGACCTGCCGCGATCGCCGGCAAGCAACGTGGTCAGGTTAGTCCCTTCCCCACGGGAGGGGGAGGCCGCGAAATCCTGACATTGCATTCCCTGGCGGCGGTAGTGGGCACAAAGGGCCCGTCGGCCGACTGATCCCGCGTGATTGCTCCCCGCACAGGAGCGGTATTGAGAGAGGACCGAGACCATATGGCCAAAGCCTTGTTCACTAACATGCCCTCCCGGAAGGCCGCGCTCGATGAGGAGGCGAAGGTTGCCAAGCTGCGGGAGCTGCGGCTGGCCAACGACAAGGCCCGCCGGGAAGCCGGCACCTGGGGCGAGCTCAGTGTCCGGGAAATCGCGCACGCGCCGACGGGCGAAGTCTTCGTGCTGATGTCGCGTGGACGCAACCAGCTGGACCTGATCAAGCTGGGTCGAATGCGCGCGCCTGATCTGTCGGTTGCCGAGCATGCCCGGTTGAAGGAGTGGCTGGTCGATCGGGCGCCGGACGAACTGGTCCAGACGCAAATCGCCTGGGACCTGAGCCGCGGCGAAGCCGCGCGGATAAGGGAGGCGCGCATCGCCGAGCACATAGCCGCCGGCCGCCCGGTGATCAACGGGACGGAGGCCGACCGTCATGCGTCACCGAAACCCTGAGAGACTGCGCATGTCCGAAGACGACGAACCGATTCTGATCGCCTGCGGCGAATGCAGCAACCGGATCCAGACCTCGTTCGGCCGGCTGCGTGAGATCGCGACGCTCGAATGTCCCGCCTGCGGCCACGAGATGGCCCGCGAGCGGTCGCAGGTCCTCGACCATATCCGATCGATCAGGAAGGCGGCTGCGGACGTGGTCGGCTAGACTAGTCTAGAGTTGCGGATCCGGCCGCTGGCCGCGTCCCTCGCGAAAGGAAATCTCAGCCATGGCAGACCATAAGTTCAGCAACGGCCAGATCGTCGAGCCGATCCCTTCGGGCGCGTTCATGGGGATCCCGCCCGGACGCTACGAGATCGTGCAGCCTCTGCCGCCGACGATCGGCGGCGACAACCAGTATCGGATCAAGTCGTTGAAGGATGGACACCAGCGCATCGTGAAGCAGAGCGAACTGGCGACGGAGGGCGAGGGGCAGGCCGAAGCCGCGACCTGACGCTTGAACGCGCAACATCGAGACGGACAGAAGGGCGAAGACCACGTGGCAAGACGGCCGAACTATGGACAAGAGAGATCGGAACGGCAGCGAAGAAAGGCGCTCCAGCGCGAGGAGCGACTGGCAGCCAAGGCCGAGCAGCGCGAGAAGAAACGCATGACGAATGCTTCCAAGGCAGAAAACAGCGCGCCCGAGGATGAAGCACCCGATACCGGCGGGCGAAGCGGAATGCGGCGCAGTGACTAGCCGCTCACCAAAGGTCCGGCCGTCCCTAGTCTAAACTTCGGCCGCCGGTGCGCGTTGAAGCTTCGGCACGGAGCGGGGGTGCGTGTGGTTCCTGTGTAGCTCTGTGCATAGAAACACCGAGAACCGACAAGAAACAGCGGCGTGGTGGGGAGGCGGCCTGCCGCAAGAAATCCGATGGAATCAGCGGTTCAGCAGGACAGAATTGCTCCAAATCTCCGCCCGTCGGCTCGATTCAGGCCCGGGCCTCCATGGCGCGGCCGCAAACGTCTCCGTCGTTCGCCGGCATCGCGGCAATCCTCGCGATGCGCTCCCGCGTCCCCGACCCGCGAATCCGGCCGTCAGTTTTCGTCGGCTAGCTGCGTCGCCGAATCGAGCGGCGTGATGCCGAGCGTCTTCTGCAGCGCCCCCATGGTTGCGAGCAGACGGTAGTTGGCGAATATCTCGGCATAGGTCGCCGTGACCAAGCTGTCGCGGGAGAGATAGAGTTCGTTGTCGGAATCCAGGAGGTCGAGCAGGCCGCGCTGGCCGATGTCGAACTGCTGGAGATAGGCGTTCCGCGTGAGCGTGTTGGCTTCGACTTCGCGTTCCAGGATCTGGACGTTGCTGCGCGAAACCTCCATCGCATTCCACGACACCCTCGCGTCCTCGGAGACCTGGCGCTCGTTGGTATGCATGGCGTCGATGGCCTCCGCCAGCCGCCACTTGAACTCGCGGATGCGCGCGGTGTCGGCACCGCCACGATACAGATTGTAGCGCAGGACCACCATCGCGGAAGCATCGTATTCCGTCTCGTCGCGGCCGTCGACATCGTCATTGACCGACGTTGACAGTTCGAGGCGGATATCGGGATAGAGGCTGGCCTCCTGCTGCTTTACATCCGCTTCGGCGGTTTTCACGTCCTGTCTGGCAAAGGCGACGGTCGGGCTGCTCTCGATCGCGCTGTTGACGGCCGCATCGAGGTCCCCAGGAATGGCGTCGAGCGGCAGTCCGGGACTGTCCAGCGTGTCGGGCGCTTGCCCGACGACGCGGATGAAGAGCGCCTCTGCGTCACGCAGATTGCCCTGGGTCTGTACGAGGGCGGACTCGGCATTGGCGAGGCGAGCCTCCGCCTGCCGGACATCCGCGATGTTGCCGCCACCCGCCTCGGCCCGCTGCTGCACCTGTCCCAGCCGCTGCTGGTGAGTGGTGACGTTTTCTTCAGCAAGTTGCATCCGCTCGCGATGACGCAGCACCTCCAAATAGGCTTCGACGGCGTCCAGCCCGATGAACTCGGCGCTTTCCTGCACCCGGTAGGCGGCAGACTTAACGCGCGACCGCTGTCGTTCGACCTCGCTGTCGGCGAAGAAGCCATCGAACAGCAGCTGGCTCAGGGTCAGAGAGGCTTCCTTGCGCCACAGCGTTTCGGTACCGGGACTGGTCGTCTCGTTGTCGGAATATTCGATGCCGCTGGCGGCGCGCAGGTCGACCTGGGGATAGTACAAGGCACGCCCCTGCCGAAGCTCCTGATCGATGGCGCGCCGGTCGTTCGAGACCTGGCCGACCTCCGGGTTTGTGGAGATCGCCAGGGAAACGGCCTCCTGCAGCGACATCGCGCTGGCCGGCGTTACCGCCCCATCGGCGATGGCAATAAAGGTTGCGCTCACCGCGGCTGTCGCCAACAGTACCGCCCGGAATTTCCGTTTCATGTTGCCCCCATTCACGCTGCGCAGCGATAGCGATTACGGAATCGGCTGCGTTTAACAATTCTAACAAACACAAGCCGGGATGTCATGCCTTTGATGCGGCTTGGAATGATGACTCAAGAACCCTTTGATGTTTATTAACTCTCCTGGAATGCCGATGGGCCGCACCCCGAGGATCACCGCTCCCTCAGGGCGGTGTCGCGTGCCTTCAGAATGGGCTTCAGCAGATAGGCGAGGACGGTCTTCTTATCCGTCAGGATCTCCGCCGTCGCCGTATAGCCCGGACCGATCGACAACTGTTTGTCATTGCGGACAAGGTAGTTCCGCTCGGTCCGCAGGCGAACGCGGAAATAGCGCTCCCTCTTCCCCGAGCTCTGATCCTCGATGGCGTCCGTGCTGATGAATTCGACGGTCGCCTTCAGTCCGCCGTACACGCTGTAGTCGTATGTATCGAACTTCACCGTGGCTTCCTGGCCGAGCTGGATGAACGCGATGTCCGAGGTGCGGATCTGCGCTTCCACCAGCAAGGTGTCCTCGACCGGGACGATCTCCATCAGGTCTTCACCCGGCTTGATGACGCCGCCGATGGTGCGGATCTTGATCTCCTTCACCGTTCCGCGAACGGGCGATCGCACTTCCGTCCGGGTGACCCGGTCCTTGTTCGATTTGAGCTGCTCCGTCACGCTCGCCAACTCGATGCGCTGCCGGCTGAGCTCGGTCGCCGCTTCCGACCGAAACGTCAGTTCGCGTTCTTGAATCCGGCTCTCGGCCTCCTGCAGCGCCGACTTGGCCTGCGGCAACTGCAGTTGTGCAATTTGCAGCTCGGATTCGAGCTCATGCACCTCGCGCTGGGTCTGGAGGAGATCGACCTTCGCCACGACGCCCTGGGCGGCGAGCGGCTTCATGATCGCAAGCTCCTGCTGCGCCAAGTCCAGCGACTGCTTGAGGTTTTCCACCTTGTTGGTGAGCTGCTGGACCTCCTGGTCCTTCTGTATCGCCTGATCGCGCAGGATCGCGAGCTGAGTCTCCAGTTGCTCGCGTCGAATTCGGGCATTGAGGCGCTCGGCCTCGACCAGCTCCGGCGCGTCCCGCATCAATTCGTCGGGGAACACCACCAGCGCGTTGCTCGGCGTCCCGGCAAGTTCGGCTTCGAGCCGCGTGACCTCGGCAAGACCGTTGAGATACCGCTTGCGCAGGTCGTCGTAGTCCGATTGCGCAGACGTGTTGTCGATGCGTATCAGCACCTGGTCCTTCTCGACGAGCTCGCCTTCCTGAACCAGGATGCCCGCCATGATGCCGCCCTCCAGATTTTGGATGACTTGCACCTGGCTGGAGGGAATGACCTTCCCCTGCCCGCGCGTCACGATGTCGAGCACCGCATAGTTGGCCCAGACAAGGAAGGTCACGAGGATGATCGCGATCGTGAGCAACAGCAGATGGCCGAAGATCCAGAATCCCCGGCGGTGGGTGTCCGCCGGATCGACCCAGTAGTCCTGTTGCGTCGCCGTCGCCATTCTCCGCGTCTCCCCCTTATGCCTTCGCCGCCGTGATCCGCCCCTTCATGAGGGCGTCGAGCACGGTGGCCTTGGGGCCGTCGGCGACGACCTTGCCGCCATCGATGACGATCAGCCGATCCACCAGCGACAGCATTGAATTGCGATGCGTGACGAGCATCAGGGTCCGGCCGGCAAGGATCTCTCCCAACCGGTTCTTGAAGGCGGTCTCCGTGCTGTTGTCCATCGAGCTGGTCGGTTCATCCAGCACCAGGATCGGCGGGTCCATGAGGAGGGCGCGGGCGATGACGATGGCCTGGCGCTGTCCGCCCGAGAGCATGCGGCCGCCTTCCCCGACCGGCAGGTCGAAGCCCAGCGGATGTCCCTTGATGAAACCGTCCACTCCGGCGACCGTGGCGGCGCGGATGATCGACGCCTCCTCGACATAGGGTGCGCCGAGCGTGATGTTGTCCTTCACCGAGCCGAAGAACAGGCTGCCATCCTGCAGCACGCAACCGATGTTGCGGCGCAGATCCGCGGGATCGAGCTGCCGGATGTCCGTCCCGTCGACCAGAACGGCGCCGTCCTCGGGCTCATAGAGCCCGACCACCAATCGCTCGATCGTCGTCTTGCCGGAACCGATGCGGCCGACGATGCCCACGCGTTCGCCCGGATTGATCTTGAAGGATACGCCGTCGAGCGCGAGGCCCTGTTGGCCGGGATACTTGAATTTGACGTTCCGGAACTCGATGGCGCCTTCGATGTTGGGCCGGCGCAGGAAGACCGTGCCGGCCGGCCGCTCAGTCGGCAGCGCCATGAGGCGGTTGAGACCCCTGAGCGAGGTCCAGGATTGATGGAACCGGACGATCAAGCCGGAAATCTGCGCCAGCGGCGCCATGGCGCGGCTGGTCAGCATGGACACCGCCACCATGGCACCGGTGGTCATGTCGCCTTCCGCCGTCCGGTAGACGCCCCATACGATCGTGCCGACCGTCGCCACGTTCGAGGCGAACAAGGTGAAGTTGATGGAGATCGACGACCAGAACCGCGACGTCATGGACGAAGCGGCGGAGGCGGCGACATAGCCGTTCCAATCGCGCTGGCGGCGCCCTTCCGCCGATGCGGACTTGATGGAATCGAGGCCGTTGATCGTCTCGACCAGGGTGGCGTGCTTCTGCGCGCTTTCCCGATAGCTGCGCTCGACCGCGCGCCGCATCGGGATCTGCACCAGGATGCTGACGCCGATGACCACCGGAATGACGACCGCCGGAACCGTGACGACCGGCCCGCCGATCAGCCAGATGACCACGAGGAACAGCAGCAGGAACGGCATGTCGACGACGGCGGCCATCGACGCCGACGTGAAGAAATCGCGTAGCGTCTCGAATTCGCGGATGTTGCTGGCGAACGCGCCCGAGGATGTCGGGCCCGCAGCCATCTTGATCCCGAGAATCTGCTCGAAGATCCGGGCCGAGATCGTCTTGTCCAGATCCTTGCCGGCGCGATCGAGGAAATAGCCGCGCAGCGTGCGCAGGAGGAAGTCGAAACCGAAGGCGAGGCCGACGCCGAGCGCCAGGACGTGCAGCGTGTCGAAAGCCTGATTCGGCACCACGCGGTCGTAGACGATCATGGTGAAGATCGGGCTAGCGATCGCGAAGACGTTGAGCAGGATCGCCGCGACGATGACCTCGAGATAGATGGGCGTGAAGGTGAAGACACTGCCCCAGAACCACGATTGCGGCCGCGGGGCGGCCAGATCGGAGGAACGGACATCCATCCGTATCTTCGGCCGCACGGCGATCATCGTGCCGGTATAGCGGTCGGCGAGATCGATCAGCGACACGTGGTTCGTGCCGTCCAGATTCTCGGGCGTGGCGATCTCGGCGAGCTTGCTGTCGACCCGCCGCAGGAAAATGCAGCATTGCCCGTCCTTCAGAAGCAGGACGCAGGGCAGGGAGAGCGCGGAAATCCCGTTGAACGGCCGCCGCACGATGGTGGCGGAGAGGCCAATGCGGTCGGCGGCCCGGACGAACAATTCCGGCGGAATCCCGTTGGGCGGGATCGGCAGGCCTGCCGCCAAGGCATCCGGCGACTTGGGCACCCCGTAGATCCGCGACATGATGACGAGGCACAACAAGAGGGGGTCGTCGCGCACCACCGGCCGCTCGTAGACGGCCGGCGGCTTGGGGATCGCCGTGATCTTTTCCAGTGCAGCTTCCATAAACTATGTCCGTTCGAAATGCGCGGCGATCATGCTTAACAAAACTTAGCGATTGCTTAATGCTGACGGCATTTCGCGCGAATTGGAAGCGTTTCGCGTGCGAACGCTGTCACTGTCCGGCACCCATAGCCTTGAAGCAGTTGGGAAAATCAGACACTGCCAAGTGTCCCGCCAAGCCCTCCGCCGGGCCCCCGCGTCCGGCCGTTCGGCCATTGGACTAGCGCATTAATCGGGCAGGCTCAACCTCGCGGGACGGCTCCGGCCATTCATTCCGCAATCAGAAGGAAATAGGCCATCTCCCTGGCGCCGTTGATGATGGCCGGGCACAAATTGGCCCGCGCCATCACCAGCCGCCCCGGGCGGACATGCAGGACACGGGCCGGGAACACGCGGCGTACGCCGTCGGCGAACTGGCGCAGGATCTCGTCCACGGGCGGGACGGACTTGATCTGCAGGTAGTGGCCGACGTTCTTGCCGATGAGGGACTCCTCCCGCGCCGACATCCAGCGCTCGGCAGGCTCGTTGACGTCGAGGATCGCGTGGTCGTGGCCGATGAGGAAGCACGGCGTCGGGCAGGCCTCGGCGAAGAGGATCGTCGGCACGCCCCGGCTCGTCAGGCTCAGGTCCTTGATCGCCCCCTCCCGCTCCGACAGTCGGCGCCGCATTTCCTGAAGGCAGTAGAGTCGCAAGGTCGCCGTCAGCGCCTTCTCGTCGCCGGACTCTTGCGCGATTCGGGCGACGAGCTCGTTGAGCCGCAGATCTTTCTCCTTCGCCAGCTCCTCCAGCGTGTCCCAGACGACGTTGTCGAGCTTGAGGGAGTAGCGCCGGCCGGCATGCTGGAGGATGCGATGTCGCATATGCAGGATGATATCGGATGGAGGTCCGTGAATCGGAGAGGACTATAGCAGCTTGCCGGCGGCCGAAAGCCGCCCGTCCGACGCCGTCAGGCCGGCGGCCGATCCGCCGACAGCACGCCGCGGGCGATCTGGTCGCGCTCGATCGATTCGAACAGGGCTCGGAAGTTGCCTTCGCCGAACCCCTCGTCCCCCTTGCGCTGGATGATCTCGAAGAAGATCGGGCCGATCACCGTCTTGGTGAAGATCTGCAGCAGCAGGCCGCCGCCGGGACTGCCGTCGATCAGCAGCCGGTTGCGGCGCAGGCGCTCGATATCCTCGCTATGGCCGGGCAGCCGCGCATCCACCATCTCGTAGTAGGTGTCCGGCACGTCCATGAAGGAAACGCCGCGCCGGCGTAGGGCCTCGACGGTCGCGTAGATGTCGGCGGTGCCGAGGGCGATGTGCTGGATGCCCTCGCCGCGATAGGCGCGCAGGTACTCCTCGATCTGCGACTTGTCGTCGGCGGATTCGTTGATGGGGATGCGGATCTTGCCGCAGGGGCTGGTCATCGCCCGGCTCTTCAGCCCTGTCAGCTTGCCCTCGATGTCGAAGTAGCGAATCTCCCGGAAGTTGAATAGCCGCTGATAGAAGTCCGCCCACAGATCCATGCGGCCGCGATGCACGTTGTGGGTGAGGTGGTCGACATAGGTTAGGCCCACACCGCGCGGATTGGACTCCGATCCCGGCACGGGATTGAAGTCGACGTCGTAGATGCTTCGATCGCCGTAGCGGTCGACCAGATAGATCTGGCTGGCGCCGATGCCTTCGATGGCCGGGATGTTGAGCTCCATGGGCCCGATCTTGCCCGGCACCGGCTTGGCGCCCAGCGACTGCGCACGGGTCAGGGCGGCGCCGGCGTCCTTGACGCGGAAGGCCATGGCGCAGACCGACGGCCCATGCACGCGGGCGAAGGCCTGGGCGAAGCTGTCCGGCTCGGCATTGACGATGAAGTTGACCTCGCCCTGGCGGAACAGCGTTACGTCCTTCGAGCGGTGGCGCGCCACCGCCGCGAAGCCCAGCGACTCGAACAGGGTTTTGAGCTGGCCGACATCGGGGGCCGTGTACTCGACGAACTCGAAGCCGTCGGTGTGCATGGGATTGACGGCATCGTCCGCGAGTGAGGCTGGCTGCGAAGCGCTCTGCGACATTGGCACCTCCCCGATCCTGCGGCCGTCCCACCTTCAGCTGGTGCGGGCGGCCTCGGCCTGCAATGACTGACGGCGCAGCGTCCGGCCCGGCCGCGCGCCCGTGGACGCGCCGTCGCGCCAGACCGCCTGGCCGTTGACCATGACGAGAGCGATGCCGGCCGCCGGCGTGGTCGGCGCCTCGAAGGTGGCGCGGTCGATGACGGCGTCGGGATCGAACAAGACGATGTCGGCATAGGCACCGACGGCGACGAGGCCGCGATTGGCCAAGCCAAACTGCTGCGCCGGGAGGCCGGTCATGCGACGCACGGCCTCCTCGAGCGCGAACAACTTCTCGTCGCGGCAGTAGCGGCCGAGCACGCGCGGAAAAGTGCCCCAAAGTCGCGGATGCGGGTGGGTGTCGTGCGGCAGGCCGTCGGAGCCGATCATCGTCTGCGGGAAGGACAGGATGCGGCGGACGTCCGCCTCGTCCATGCTGAAGTAGATGGCGCCGGCAGGCTGCAGCCGCTCCGCGGCCGCCCGCGGAGTCACGCCCCAGTCGCGGGCGATGTCGGCGAGGTCGCGGCCGGCCTCCGCTGGCGCGCCCTTCGACCAGGTGATGAGGACGCGCGCGGCCTCATCGATCCATACCGGGTCGAGGACGGTCGAGGAGGCGGCGTAGGGATAGGCGTCGAGGCCGACCGGCTGGCTCGCCATGGCGCGGTCGATCTTCTTCAGCGTCTCGCGCGAGCGGCCGAAATTGGCCCGGCCCGCGGTCTTGTGATGCGAGACGACGACGGGCACGCCGGCGGCGCGGCCGATGGCGAAAGTCTCGTCGAGCGCTTCCAGCACCTGCTCGGACTCGTTGCGCATATGCGTGGTGTGGATGGCGCCGGCCGCCTTCAGCAGCTCGGCCAGGGCGATCACCTCCGATGTCGGCGCCGACTCGGCCGGCGGATAAGCGAGGCCGGTCGAGAGGCCGATAGCACCGGCCGCGAGCGCCTCGCCCAGATCCCGGCGCATGGCCACGATCTCGTCGGCGGTCGCGGCACGGTCCAGCCGGTCCATGGCGCCGACGCGCAGGGTGGTGTGGCCGACCAGGCAGGCGGCGTTGACTGCCGCCGGCTGGCGATCCAGCGCGTCGAGATAGACGGCGAAGCTGGGGTAGCGGAAGTCGGCCCGGTCGCCGAGCAGGTCGAGCGGCGCCGGCGGCGGGCCGTCGAGGCGCAGCGGCGCCAGGCCGATGCCGCAATTGCCGACGATCACGGTGGTGACGCCCTGGCTGACTTTCATCGCCATCTCCGGCGCGGCCAGCAACGCCCGGTCGTCATGGGTATGCACGTCGATGAAGCCGGGCGCCACGACCTTGCCCGCAGCGTCGATCACCGCCTGGCCGGGCGCCGGGGCGATCTCGCCGATGGCGACGATGCGGTCACCGGCGAGGCCCAGGTCGGCCGCGAAGGGCGGCCCGCCCGTGCCGTCGATCACCTGTCCGTTGCAGATGACGGTCTCGATGTTCATGCGATCGGCCTCCGCGCGACAATAACCTTAAGTCGCGGCGAGGATTTGCGCAAAAGCGTTCCACCTCAAACTTGCCGAAACCGGCTTCGGCGTGCCTCGATGTGTTGCAGGTTCTCAGGGCTATTCCGCCAGCGCGGGCTGCAGCGCCGCGAGCAGCGCCTCGGCCCAGCGCACGGCGCCCTCCGGCGTGACGACGAGGTCCTGGCGGAACTCGACCTGCAGGTGCGGCAGGCCGCGGCGCATGGCGTGGACGGGCACGGAATAGTCCTCGCGCGCATCCAGACTGTACGGCTGGTTGTCGCCGACGACGATGCCGGGCGCACGGCTCAGCGCCTCCAGCACCGGCCCGGCCAGCCGACGGTCCGCCTCCCAGCAGATGCCGATATGCCAGGGACGGAACCGCCCGTTCATCTCCGGCGTGCAACTGTGGACCGACAGCAGCGCCGGGGCGACGCCGGTCGCCGCGAAGCGGTCGAGCCGCGCGGCGATCGCCCGGTGATAGGAATGGTAGAGGGCGTCGAGGCGCGCCTGCCGCTCCGCCGGCGCCAGCGCCGCATTGGCGGCGATCGCCGTGCCGTCGCTGACGGCCGGCATGAGCGACGGATCGTGCGGATGACGGTTGCAGTCGACGACGAGGCGGGAATAGCCGGAGAGGATCGCCGGGGCGTCGAGACGGCGCGCCATGTGGCGCGTCACCTCGGCGGCGCCGATGTCCCAGCCGATATGGCGGGCCAGCTCGCTTTCGCTCAGGCCGAGATCGCGCAGGCACCGCGGCACGCGCCGGCTGGCATGATCGCAGATCAGCAGAACCGGCGCGGCGCCGCCCTCGTTCACCCACTCGAACGGCGGGGGCTCGCCGGTTGTCAGCAGGGCGGCGGAATCCGAGACCGTCATCCAGCCGACCCTCACCCCCACCCTCTCCCGCTGCGCGGGCGAGGGGGCGATCGAAACCGGCCGCTTCCACCGCGTCCCCTCTCCCGCGCAGCGGGAGAGGGACAGGGTGAGGGTGCATCGGTCTTCCGTGGCATAGTCACAGCGGATAGATGCGGCGGGTGTTTTCGGAGGCGATGAGGCGGACGATGCGCTCGGCTTCGCGTGTGTTGCACATGCCGTCGGCGATCCAGCGGTCGAGATGCGCGGCGAGCGCCTTGCGGTAGAGGAGCGCGCCCAGATAGTAGAACTCGGCGACGCCGAAGGCGTCGGAGCTGTAGAGCTGCTTCGTGAAGGGTGACAGCTCCAGCGCCTCGCCGAGGATGTGCGCGGACATGGCGCCGGTGTAGTTGAGGATCACGCCGACGTCGAAATAGACGTTGGGGAAGACCTCGGCGAGATAGCCGGCTTCGCGGTGGTAGGGATAGCAGTGGAGCAGCGTCACGTTGACGCCAAGGCGGTCCATCTCCTGGAAGAAGCCCATCAGCAGCGACGGGTTGTTGAGGTGGATGATGGCGTCGCGGTCGCCATAACCGACATGGAACTGGATGGGCATGCGGCGCGCCTTCGCCAGCTCGGCGGCGACCCACAGGCCGTGGCGCAGCAGCGTCTCGTTCTCCATGCGCGCGCGGCCGGCCTGGATCTCCGGCAGCCAGCCGTCGGCGGCGGCGATCACCTCGGCCCGGCTCGGCGGGCGCGGATCGAAGGCGAAGCCGCCGCGGTAGGCGACGATGGTCTTGAGGCCGACGGCTTCCGCCGCCGCCTCGGCCAGGGCGTCGGCAAAGGCCTGCGGAAAGGCGCCGGCGGTCACACCGCTGCGACCGACGCGCTCGGCCACGGCCTCGATGCGCACGATCTCGCGCGAGGGCACGCCGGTCGCTTCGCTGAGGCCGCCAGGCGTCAGGATGTCGTCGCCGCGGAAGCCGGTATCGACCAGCAGCAGGCTGCAATGGGCCGCCTGCAGGAACCGCCGGTTGACCTCGACGGCGCCGAGCGCGGCGCGCCGCTCCATGTAGAGGTCGGGATCCGGGAAAGGATCGAGGTCGATGAGCTCGGCGCATTTGGCGCGGATCGCCAGCCCGACCGGCGCATCGAAATGGCTGGTGCCGGCGGGCGCGTCGACGAAGCTCTCGGAGATCATCTTCTCGAATTCGCGCCGCGTGAGGTTGCGCGGCACCAGCCCGTGGCAATGGTGGTCGATGAGCGGCGCGCCGACGTCAATAGGCATTGCGGTACCTCTCGCAGATCTCGTCGGGGCCGAGGTCGGCCGTCACCTCGATCTCCTTGCGCTTCACGGCGAGATAGGTCGACCACAGGTTGGGCGCAAACCAGCTCTTGACGACCGCATCGCCTTCCAGCCGGTCCAGCGCCTCGCCCAGCGTCGCGGGCAGCGCGACGATGCCGAGCGCGCGCCGCTTCTCCGGCCCGATGTCGTGCGGGTCCTCCTGCATCAGCGGCGGCAGCGGCAGCTTCTCCGCGATGCCGGCGAGTCCGGCACGGACCAGCGCGCCGAGGGCGATATAGGGATTGGCCGTGCCGTCGGCCGGACGGAACTCGAGATTGTAGAGGCGGCGCGTGGCCTCGGCAGAGCCCTTGGGCGGCAGGCAGATGCGGAGCGCCGCCTCGCGGTTGGTGACGCCGAGGCAGGCATAGCCGGCGCTCCAGTGATGCGGGCCGAGGCGCAGATAGGAGGGCGGACTGGACGCCGTGAGCGCGCAGAGCGCGGGCATGTGGCGGACGATGCCGGCGGCGAACTGCGCCGCCTTCTCGGTCAGGCCACCGGGCCGCTTCGGGTCGTGGGTCGCCGGCTTGCCGTCGGGCGTCTGCAGGCTGAAATGGATGTGCGCGCCGTTGCCCGGGCGGTTCGCATAGGGCTTCGGCGTGAAGCTGGCGCGATAGCCGTCGCGCCGCGCCACCTCGCGGATGACTTCCTTGACGACGACCATGCGGTCGCCGGCGGCGACGCCGACGGCCGGGCGGCAGCTCACCTCGTACTGGCCGACGCCATATTCCGGCTCGAACGTCTCCGGTTCCGTGCCAGCCGCGCGCAGCGCGGCCACCATGCGCGCGCTCAGGTCGGGCAGCAGGCGGAAGGCTTCGAGCGAGAACGGTGTGGCGTTCGGCAGGGCCGGCCCGACCAGCTGGAATTCCAGTTCGGGCGAGGCGTAGAGGCACAAGCCGGCGTCGCGCTTCAGGTCGGCGAGGGCGGATTTCAGGAAGCCGCGCGGGCAGGAATCCCAGACCTCGCCCTCGGTGGTGAGGCCGTCGCACATCACCATATTGAAGGGCGGACGGCCGTCGCCCAGTTCGACGCGCACCGCCGACTCCGGGGCCGGCGTCATATGCGCCTCCTCCATCGGCCCCCAGGGATTGTCGGCGATGTCCTCGAACGGCGTCAGGGCATGGCCGGCCATGGCCCAGTTGATGCCGGTCTTCCTGCGGCCGGCATAGGCCTTCATCGGGATGCCGCGCCCGCGCGTCACCCCCACGAGATCGTTCCAGGCCAGGAACATCAGCTCTTCGCGGACTGCCATCTCTCCCCTTCCCGTCTCCCCTTCCTCGTTGGGCCTCCGTTGCGGCCGAGCACGGCCGGGCCGGGCCATGATCCGGCGGCGGCCTCCGCATCCGCCGTTATGCCGTGCCGCCGCCGCAGATCCTCGATCGCGCGGATGCGCGTCTTCGCGACCGGGGTCAGACGCGCGACGAGGGCGGCGATGAACGCCTCGACCTGCGCCGCGGCCGGCACCATGGTGTCGTAGGGCGAGATCGTCTCCACCGGCGCGATGAGGGTGACGGCGGCGACGGCGGCGATCGGCGACTTCCAGGGATCGGTGAACAGGATGATGCGGGCGCCGCGCGCCGCCGCCTGCTCAGCGAAGCCGATGGTGTCCACCTGGTAGCGCCGGTAGTCGAAAACGACGAGCAGGTCGCGCGGGCCAATATCGACGAGCCGGTCGACCAGATCCGACGCCGTGCCCTCGATGAGGTGGGTGTCCGGCCGGAGCTGCATGACATGGGTGCGCATCATGCCCGCGAGATAGCGGCTGAAGCGGCCGCCGAGGAAATGCACACGCAGGCGGCGGTCGGTGACGAGGTCGAGCGCGGCCTGCAGGTCGGCCGGCACCACCAGGTGCAAGGCTGCCTCCAGCCCGTCGGCGCAGCTCTTGAGGAAGGATCTGTACAGGTCTTTCCGGCGCAGCGCCGGCCGACGCGAGTCGAGCATGGCGAGCGGCGAGCTCATGCGCTCCTCGACCTCGCGCAGCAGCCGGCGCTGGAAGGCGGGGAAGCCGTCGAAGCCGAGCTTGGCGACGAGGCGCAGGACGGTGGGATCGCTGACCCGCGCCTTGCGGCCAAGCTCTGCGATGGTGCTGAGGCCGGCGGCGGGGTAGTTGGCCAGCAGCTCGCGCGCGACCTTCAACTCGGCGCCGGTGAGGCGGATCCGGTCGCCGGTCAGCAGGTCGCGGATGGTCACCGGCGCTTCGGACATTCCGCCGCCGACGTGCCGCCGCCGTATCCGGGGGCCTCGCTCGATCCGTCGTAGGGGCGAGCGGCGCTCGCCCGTGTCGCCACAACCGCGATCGTCGATGTCACGCTCGACGATGGGCGAGCGCCGCTCGCCCCTACAAGTTCAGACAACGTGCGATACGAGACCATGCCTTCCTTGGATCGCAACGGGGATGGGTGCGCCGGCCGAGCCGTAATGGAAATTACAGAACGGCCGCATGCCGGTCAAACCTGAATGATGTTTGACAGCGCCGCCGCGGCCTTGTTACGGTCCGCAGCAAGGCGCCCGACAGACGGCGCCCGCGCGAAAAGGCGACGGGAGGATTCACCGCGAGTGAGGTCGATGAGCTCGCTGTCCACGGCAGACGTCATCGTGGTCGGCGCCGGCATCGCCGGCGCCAGTTGCGCTTTTCACCTGGCCGGCATGGGTGTCAGGACGACGCTGATCGAGCGCCGGCATCCGGCGGCCGGACCGACCGGGAAATCCTCGGCCATCTGCCATGCCTTCTATCTGATGCCGGAGCTGTCGCAACTCGGCCGACGCGGCATCGAGATCCTGCGCGATATCCCTGCCCTGACCGGCGGGCCGCCCTGCTTCCACCAGGTGGGTATGCTCTGGGTCGTCGGCGAGGACGCGGCGCCGGACTGGTCGGCCGCCGTGGAACGCATTCGCGGCGAAGGCGCGGAGATCGAGAACCTGCCGCCCGACGCGGTGCGGCGCCTGGCGCCGCGCTTCAACCATGACGGCGTCGCGCTCGGCGTGTGGGAGCCGACCTGCGGCTATGCCGATCCCTACGATGCCGCCAACGCCCTGGCCCAGGGTGCTCGCGCGCGGGGCGCCAGGCTGCTGCTAAATACAGAGGTGTCGCAAATACACGTCTCCGGCGGCAGGGCGGCCGGCGTCGAGACGCAGGATGGGCAGCGCATCGCAGCGGATGCGGTCGTCGTCGCCGCCGGCGTGTGGACGAAGCCGCTGCTGGGCAAGCTCAGCGTCGACCTGCCGATCCATGTGGAGCGCCATCCCATGGCCGTGCTCGACGCGCCGCAGCGGGCGCGGGACGTGCTGCCCTTCGCGTGGTGCGACGACATCCTCTGCAACTATGCGCGGCCGGAGGGCGAGAGCGCGATCCTCGTGGGCACCTGGGCCGGCGGCGGGACAGGGCTGCGCCACGCGACCATCGAGCGGCCCGCGCATGTGGGCGACCCCGATGTCTATGACGAGACCGTGGATGCCGCGGAGTCGGCGGAGATCCTGCAGTTCATCACGCCGCGTGTGCCGGAGATGGAGACTCTCGGCGTACGCAAGGGCTATGCCGGGCTCTACGACATGAGTCCCGACGACAACCCGATCATCGACCGCGTGCCGGGCATCGAGGGAGCGTTCGTCATCTGCGGCTCCAGCGGTCACGGCTTCAAGCTCGGCCCGGCGGTCGGCGAGGAAGTCGCGCGCTGGGTGACGGCCGGACGGTCCGACCTGCTGGCGCCGTTCGCGCTCGGCCGGTTCGGCTAGGTAGATGCGGTACGCCGTGAGCCGCCGATCGGGCCGCTGCTTCTTCCGGTCTCCTCGACGCCGAGGTCGTAGGGGCGAGCGGCGCTCGCCCCTGTCACCACAACCGCAAATGTCGAAGCCCCGGATCGAAGACGGGCGAGCGCCGCTCGCCCCTACGCCGGATGGATCGGGGCGGGATATTCGGGGTCGGAGACGATGAGGGGAGTGGCGACCGCCGGGTTCCCGCAGCTCGGGCGCGACCTGCTGGGGACGGGGCTGCTGGTGGCGCCGCTGGTGCTGATCGCGGCGGCGACGGCCGCGATCGGCGACGGGGCGCTGACCAACACGGTGATCAACTTCTTCGTCAGCCTGGTCGCCGTGGTCGGCATCGGCATCTACAGCGGCAACACCGGCATCGTCAGCTTCGGGCACACGGCATTCATGGCGCTCGGCGCCTATCTCTCCGGCCTGCTCACCATCGCGCCGCAGGCCAAGGGCGGGATGCTGCCGGGCCTGCCGGCGATCATCGCCGAGGCGCAGCTCGGGCTGCTGCCCTCGCTCCTGACGGTGATCCTCTTCGTCGCGATCGTGGCGGGGGTGATCGGCGTCATCATCGCCCGGCTCGACGGCGCGGCGGCGGCGATCGCGACGCTCGGGCTGCTGGTCATCGTCAACAGCCTGATCGTCGGCGCGCGCGACATCACCCGCGGCAGCCAGGCCCTATTCGGCATCCCCCTGCTGGTGGGCGTGTGGTCGGCGCTGTCCGTCGCCGTGCTCGCGGTGCTCGCGGCGCGGCTGTTCCGCGGCTCGCGCCTCGGGCTGGAGCTGCGCGCGGCGCGCGAGGATGAGGCAGCGGCGCGGGCCGTGGGGGTGAGCGTGGCGCAACGGCGCTGGCTCGCCTGGGTGCTGAGCGCCGTGGTGGCAGGCGTGGCCGGCGCGCTCTACGCCCATTTCCTCGGCGTGATCACGCCGCGCGCCTTCTATTTCCACCTCACCTTCGCGCTGCTGGCGATGCTCATCGTCGGCGGCATGGCCAGCGTCTCCGGCGCGGTGGCCGGGACGATGCTGGTGACCGTCATGATCGAGGCGCTGCGCCGCATCGAGGAGAACTTCCGCTTCGGTCCCAACAACGACAAGCAACTCTTCGGCCTCACCGTCGTCGGGCTCAGCGTCGCCATCCTGCTGGTCATGTATCTACGACGGCAGGGGCTGTTCGGCTATCGCGAGATCGAGGATTGGCTCTTCCCGGCACGGGCGCCGGCGCCCGCCGACGCCGCGGCGCTGCCGCGCGTCGAGGGTGGCGGCGCGCTGGCCGGCGCCGGGCTCTCGAAGAGCTTCGGCGGCCTGCGCGCGGTGGACGGGGCGTCGTTCAATCTCAAGCCGGGCGAGATCGTCGGGCTGATCGGGCCGAACGGCGCCGGCAAGTCGACGCTGCTGGCGATCGTCTCTGGCGTGCTGCCGCCGAGCGGCGGCGCCGTCGACATCGACGGAGTGGCGGCGGCCGGTTGGCCGGCGCAGCGGGTGGCGCGCCAGCGCATCGGCCGGACGTTCCAGAACATCCGCCTGTTCCGCGAGCTGACGACGCTGGAGAACGTGCAGGTCGCGGCCGGGCGCTCCGGCCTGCCAGCCGCGGACCTGCTCGCGCGCTTCGGCCTCAGCGACGTTGCCCATCGCGCTGCGGGCACCCTGCCCTACGGCCCGCAGCGCCGGCTGGAGATCGCGCGGGCGGTGGCGCTCAAGCCGCGCTACCTCCTCCTGGACGAGCCGGCGGCCGGTATGAACCACAGCGAATCCGACGAGCTGATGCGCAGCCTGGAAAGCCTGCGGCGCGAGACCGGCATGGGGCTGCTGGTCATCGACCACGACCTGCGGCTGATCATGCGGCTGTGCGACCGCGTCATCGTCATGAACAAGGGACAGGTGATCGCCGAGGGCCCGCCGGCCGCGGTGCAGGCGGACCCGCAGGTGATCGAGGCCTATCTCGGCCGCCGCCACGTTGCGGCGGCCGGGGCGTAGGAAACAACACCAACCACGGAAAGGGAGACGGACCATGCATCGCAGATTGCTTACGAATGCCGTCGCCGGCCTGGCGCTGGCATTGACGGCGGCGCCGGCGGCGGCGCAGGAGACGATCGTCATCGGCTTCGGCGGCGGCCTCACCGGCTATCTCGCCTATTATGACGGGCTGACCCGCAACGGCGCGCAGCTCGCGGTCGACGAGATCAACGCCGCCGGCGGCATCGCCGGCAAGTACAAGATCGACTTCCAGGTCAAGGACATCCGCTCGGAGACGCCGGCCTCGGCCACCGCCGGCAACGAGTTCGCCGCCGCGGGCGTGACGGCGCTGCTGGCGCCCTGCGACGTCGATCCGGCGATCGCCTTCAGCCAGGCGGCGCAGCAGGCGGGCATACCCGTGATCGCGCCCTGCGCCTCGACGCCGACTCTGGTGACGGCGGTCGGCGACTTCATGTTCCAGACCTTCGCGGCGGACAATCTGCAAGCCGCGGTATCGGCAAAGTTCGCGCAGGAGCAGGGCTACAAGACCGCCTACATCCTGCTGTCGCCGGACACGCCCTATACGGAGAAGCTGCCGCTCTACTTCGCCGAGGCGTTCGAGAAGCTGGGCGGCAAGGTGCTGGCCAGGGGAACCTACGCGCTGGGCCAGCAGGACTTCAGCGCCGAGGTCACCAACATCAAGTCCCTGGATCCGCAGCCGGACGTCATCATGACCTCGGCCTACGAGCCGGACTTCCCGGCCTTCATCCGGCAGCTGCGCGCGGCCGGCGTGACGACGCCGATCCTGGGCAGCGACGGCATCGATTCGCCGACGACGCTGGCGCTCGGCGACGTGGCCGAAGGCGTGATCTTCACCACCGCCGGCTTCCCGACGCCGGGCGGCAGCCTGGAGAAGCTCTACGCCGACTATGTCGCCAAGTTCGGCGGCGACGCGACCACCGACACCAGCCCGTTCCTGGCCACGGCTTATGAATCGGTGAAGCTGCTGGCGGCGGCCATCGAAAAGGCGGGATCGACGGACGGGACGGCGATCCGCGACGCGCTCTGGGCGATCACCGACTTCGAGGGCGCGACGGGCAGCAAGATCACCTTCGCCAGCACCGACCGCGTGGCGCTGCGCGACGTCTCGCTGCTGCGCGTGGAGAAGGGCAACAAGGTGCTGGTGACGACGCTGCGGCCGGACCCGGCCGACGTGCCGAAGCCGCACTGATCCCGTGCTGGTCGTCGAGGGCCTGCGGGTCTCGTTCGGCCCGGTGCAGGCGGTGCGCGGCATCGACTTCCGCGTCGATGCCGGGCAGATCGCCGCCCTGCTCGGGCCGAACGGCGCCGGCAAGTCCTCGACCCTGCGCGCGTTGATGGGGCTGGTGCCTGGTGCCGGCGGGCGCGTGACCTTGAACGGCACGGCCATTCTCGGCGCGCCGCCGGAGCGCATCGTCCGGCTGGGCATGACCATGGTGCCGGAGGGGCGGCGCGTGTTCGCCGACCTCACGGTGGAGGAGAACCTGATCGCCAGCACGGCGGTGCGGCGCGACCGCGCGGCGATCGCCGCCGACCGCCGGCAGATCTTCGAGCTGTTCCCGGTGCTGGCGGAGCGGCGGCAGCAGAAGGCGGGCAGCCTTTCGGGCGGCGAGCAGCAGCAACTGGCGCTGGCCCGGGCGCTGCTCTCGGCGGCGCGGCTGCTGCTGCTCGACGAGCCGTCGCTCGGCCTGGCGCCGATGGTCGTCGACGCCATCTTCGACCGCATCGCCGAGCTGCGGCGGCTCGGGCGCACCATCCTGCTGGTGGAGCAGAACGTCGATCGCGCGCTGGAGATCGCCGACGTCGGCTACGTGCTGGCCGGCGGGCAGATGGTGCTGTCCGGCCCGGCCGCGGCGCTGCGGCAATCCGCCAGCATCGAGCGCGCCTATCTCGGACTGGCGGAGGGGTGATCGCGTGAGCAAGGGCGAAGCGACCAAGACTCACTCAGCCCCCTTTATTGTCATGCCCGGGCTTGACCCGGGCATCCGTGCTTCAACCGCGAGAGCCGCGGATGAGCGCCTGGATCGCCGGGTCAAGCCCGGCGACGACAGTGGAAAAAAGTCGGTCGCTGACGTTGCTCTCGTCAAGGCCGCATGATGGACGTCCTTATCCAGCAGCTCGTGAACGCGCTCAGCCTGGGCGGCACCTATGCGCTGCTCGCGCTCGGGCTGGCCATCGTCTTCAGCATGATGGGGCTGATCAATTTCGCCCATGGCGAACTGATGACCCTGGCCGGCTACGGGTTGTGGCTCGTGCTGCTGCTGAGCCTGCCGTTCGGCCTCGGCCTCGTCGTCGCCGTGGCCGTCGGGGTGGCGGCGGCGGTGGCGATGGAGCGCGTCGCCTTCCGGCCGGTGCGCGGCGCCAATGCCGCGGCGCTGCTGCTCACCAGCTTCGCGGTCAGCGGCATCCTGCAGGTGGCGTTCCAGGTGCTGATCTCGCCGCGTGCCCGGCCGGTGCCGATCCCGTCCTTCCTCGGCGGCGCCTGGACCGTCGGCGGGCTGCAGCTCGGGGCCATCCAGTCGGTCTCCATCCTCGCCACCTTCCTGCTGCTCGGCGCGCTGACGCTGTTCTTCAAGCGCAGCGCCATCGGCATCTCCATGCGCGCGGCGGCCGGCGATTTCGACGTCGCCCGGCTGATGGGCATCCGCGCCAACGCGGTGATCGCCGCGGCCTTCGCCATCTCCGGCCTGCTCGCCGGGTTCGCGGCCGCGTTCTGGATCGCCCAGCGCGGCTCGGTCGATCCGCTGATGGGCTTCGTGCCGGTGCTGAAGGCGTTCATCGCCGTCATCGTCGGCGGCCTCGGCAGCCTGTCCGGCGCGGTCGCCGGCGGCTTCCTGCTGGGCTTCATCGAGATCGGGCTGCGCGCCTTCCTGCCGGAAGGGCTGATCGCCTATCGCGAGGCGATCGCCCTGGCGCTGATCATCCTGGTCCTGGTGGCGCGGCCGCAGGGGCTGCTGGGACGCCGGAGCGAGTCGGTGCGGTAGGTCACAGGCGGCGCGGCGGCGCGAGGTCGCGCAGGCGGGCGTCGATCGCGGCCCGCGTCGGCAGGCTCGGCTGGGCGCCGGCGGCGGTGCAGGCGAGGCCGCCAGCCACGGCGGCGCGATGCAGCGCCGTCGGCAGGTCGGCGCCGGCGTCGGCCGCGGCGGCGAAGGCGCCGGTGAAGGCGTCGCCGGCGGCCGTGGTGTCGACGGGCGCGATCGGCAGGACGCCAACGGTCCAGGTTTCGTCGCGCGCGAAGGCGACGGCCCCGGCGCCGCCCAACGTCACCAGAACTGTGGTGCCCGTGGCGGCGGCGAGGGCGCAGCCGGCGGCGCGCGGATCGGCAGCGGCCAGCGACAGGTCGCGGGCGAGGAGATCCGCCTCTCCCTCGTTGAGGATGAGCGCGTCGAGTGCCGAAAGCACGGGCCGCGGCACGGCGGCGGCCGGCGCGCAGTTCAGCACGACGCGGGCGCCGCGCGCCTTAGCCCGCTCGACCAGCCGCCAGTTCTCGGCCAGCGGCACCTCCATCTGCAACAGGACGAGGGTGTCCGGGCCGAGCAGCGCGTCGGCGACCTGCCGCTCGACGACCGCGCCGTTGGCGCCGGAGGCGACGATGATGAGGTTGCCGCCCCGGCGGTCGACGGGGATGAGGGCGCAGCCCGTGGGCAGCGCATCGCGCGCCACCGCCGAGAGATCGACGCCGGCGGCCTGAAGCTCGGCGAGCGCGAGGTCGGCGAAGCCGTCATGGCCGACGCGGCCGATCATGCGGACCCGGCTCCCGGCACGGGTCGCGGCCAGCGCCTGGTTGGCACCCTTGCCGCCGGGCACCAGGGTGTAGCGTGGCCCCAGCACGGTCTCGCCCGGCGCCGGCAGCCGCTCCACGGGCACGACGAGATCGATGTTGATGGAGCCGAAGACGAGGATCATGTCAGCGCCAGTTCGAAGGGTTGCGGTTCGGCCGTCGGCGGCAGGCGGAAGACGCTGCCGCGCTCCCCAGCCGCGGGCGCGATGGGTTTCCCGCCGAGGCTGGCCGCACGGACGCGGGCCGGCGCGATGGCGGGGAATGCCAGCTCGCGGGCCTGCGGATCGTCGGGGACGGGCGGCAGGATCAGGCGGTAGGCATTTGCGCCGAGCTCGATCTGCCGGTAACGGCCGGGCACGGTCGCGCCGAGGAGGATGTCGTCGCCGCGGCTGACCGTCATCCAGCCGCCCGCGGACCTGATGGCCACGAGTCCGGCCGGCATGCGCAGGGGGCCGACGGCGGCCTCTTCGGCGCCGTGGGCGATCTCCCAACCGTTCCACGGACTGACGTCGGTGACCTCGGCCACGGCCATGTAGGGCATCAGCGCGCCCCAGCCGTAGAAAGAGTCGGTGTCGGGCTGGTCGAGGGCCTCGCCGGTGACAGCGCTGTAGTTCTCCGGGCAGTTGCGGCGTGCCCACTCGCCGAGGAAGAGGCGATAGCCATTGTCGGCGAGGTCGGCGGCCTCGGCGTCGAAGCCGTAGCGCCGGAGGCCATGCCAGACCAGGAAGTTCAGCGGCGGCCAGACGCGGCCGCGCCAGTAGACGTTGTCGCGGAACGCCGGATCGTCGCGCGTGCAGGAGGGCAGCCGCCAGGTGCCGCCGAATTTCGTCACGTCCGTCAGCAGCGGCAGCAGCCGGCGCGCCTGCTCAGGATCGGCGGCGCCGGCGAGCAGCGGATAGAAGCTGGTCGGCGCCAGGCTGCGGGTGAAGCGGCCCGACCACAGCCGGTTGGCGAAGACGCCGCGCTCCTCGTCCCACAGGCGCTCGCGGATGCGGGCCTTCAGCGCGGCCGCGCGCGCCGACAGCCGCTCGGCGTCGTCGGCATGGCCGAGGGCGCGGGCGATGTGGGCAAGCATCTCGCCGTCGAGCGCGAGCAGGCTGTTGAGGCCGACATCGGCGCAGTCGAGCGTCCAGACGTCGGTGCGCAGAGTCGCCTCGTCATGCACCGGCGAGTTGTCCATGCTCGACTCGTCCTTGGCGGCGAGCTTGGTGCCGCGATAGAGGCCACCGCCCACCGGCGAGGTGCCATATTCGACGAGGCCGTCGCCGTTGCCATCGCGCAGGCGCCACCACCAGTCATGGTTGCGCAGCAGCACCCCGTAGCTGTCGGCGAGGAGGCGGCGGTCGCGCAGTCGCAGATACAGCAGCCAGACGATGAAGGCGCCGATCGGCGGTTGCGAGCGGTCCACCCAGGCGTCGCGGCCGGTCAGCAGGCAGGGCAGGTTGCCGGCAGGCGTGGCGCCGGCGAAGACGGCGGCGAGGTTCTCGCGGGCGACGTCGGCGTCGAACAGCCCGGCCATGAGCCCGTGATAGAGCACGTCGTTCAGCCAGACGCCCCAGCCGCCGAACTTCTGCGAGACCCAGTTGCGGCTGAGGCTGGTGTAGGGCCGGCGGTTGGCCCCGTCCCACACCGTGTTCCAGCCGATCACGTCGCGCACGGCGTCGAGGGCGCCCGCGTAGCGGCCGCTCTGCGCTGGAAGCTTGGGCGCGGCCGGCGCGGCGGCGAGCGCGTCATGTGCGCGGGTTCGGGCGGCAACCGCGTCATCCGCCACCGATGCGGCGAAGGTGAAGCGCGGCATCTCCTCCAGATGATAGCGCAGCACCGCGACGCGGCCGCGCTGGCCGCGCGAGTCCAGACAGAAGTACCCCTTCGTCTCGTATTCGCGCTGAAGCTCATCGAGGCTGTCATGGAACGTCGTCAGCAGCGGCAGCCGCTCGCCGCGCACCGTCACCGCCCGGGATTCCCAGGCCGCCGTCAGCTCGCCGCTCACCGGATCGTAGACCCATTCGACGGCTTCGGCCGCGCCCGGCGGCGTCCAGCGCAGGACCAGGACGACCCAGAAGCGCAGGCCCCACTCCGCCAGATGCCGCGCCTCCCAGCAGCCGCGGAGGGTCAGAGAATCGGGCTTGTCGTAGCGCACAGTCAGCTCGGTTCCCGCATGGGCGAGGGTGAGGTCGATCGCGGCGCCGTCGAGCGCGCGTGGGCCGAGCGTGACGCCCTTGCCGGCCGGGAAGCGGGTGAAGCCGTTGGTGCTGCTGGCGTAGGCGCAGGGCGTGAGGCGCAGGCCCAGCGGCAGGAACTGCATCTCGACGGGATGCTCGCTGTCCCAGCTGTTCCAGGCGCGCGGCAGCGGAATGTCGGCCTCGGGCATCGCTCAATCCCCCGGCCAAGCGGCCATGATCTCACCCATGGCGGCGAGCTCGACCTGCCGGTCGAAGCGGGGGTAGATCGCCTCCAGAGCCGCCCGGTGCCCGGCCGGCGACCAACTCGCCACCGCGTCCGTGGCGATGACGACGTGCAGGCCGCGGTCGACGGCATCGAGGGCGGTCGCCAGGACGCACACGTCGGTCTCGACGCCGGTCAGCACCAGGGTCCGCGCATCCCGCCGCTGCAGGGCGGCGACGAACGCGGCGCTGGCGAAGGCCGAGTAGACCGTCTTGTCCAGGACCGCCTCCGGCGGCGCGAGGCGGTCCAACGGCTCGACCAGATCGAGCATGGCGCGGTCCATGCGGTCGAGCAGGACGGAGGGCCAACGCGCATAGAAGCGCTGCCAATCGCCCGTGACCGCTTCCGCCGTGACCGGAGTCACGAAGCGCGTGTACAGACTGTGTAGCGGATGGGCGCGGACCAGCTCCAGGATGGGCGGCAGGATGTCCGCGAAGCCGGGCACCCGCCAGTCGGTCGCTTCGGCGAATAGGCGCTGCATGTCGACGACGACATGCAGCGTCTCCGCTTCCAGGGCGCTCAGGCGGCCGGCCATAGTCAGATCCGCACGAGGACCGAATGCAGCGGGTCCCAGCGCACGCCGACGGCCGTGCCGGGTGCCAGCGGCTGCGCCGTCTGGTTCTGGGCGAAGACGATGATCTCCGCCCCGACATCGACGCGATAGGTGATGCTGCTGCCGGAATAGACCGACTGCCGCACGATGCCGCGCCAGCGGTTCGGCGCCGCCATCCCGTCCAGCGGCGCGACCTCGATGATCATCTTTTCCGGCCGCACCGCGATGGTGACTGTAGTACCGGCGGAGGGCAGCGGGTCGTGCGTCGCGATACGGCGGCCATCATCGAGGGCGATCTCTCCACCCGCCTCTCTCCCGGCCCCGTCCGCGACGCGGCCGGCGAAGAAATTGGCGTCGCCCAGGAAACTCGCGGCGAAGGCCGAGGACGGACGCTCGTAGACATCCTGCGGCGCGCCGACCTGGACCACCCGCCCCTCGTTGAAGATGGCGATGCGATCCGACAGGGTGAGCGCCTCCTCCTGATCGTGAGTCACGAAGACGGTGGTGATGCCGACCTCGCGCTGGATCTGCTTCAACTCGATCTGCATCTGCTGACGCAGGCGCTTGTCGAGCGCGCCGAGCGGCTCGTCGAGGAGGAGGACGCGCGGCCTGGTGACCAGCGCCCGCGCCAGGGCGACGCGCTGCTGCTGCCCGCCCGAGAGCTGCCGCGGCCGTCGCTCCTCGAGGCCGCTCAGCCGGACGAGGCCGAGCATCGCCGTCACCTGGGCCTTCACGTCGGGCGAGGCCATGCGCCGCACCGTCAGCCCAAACGCGACGTTCTCGAAGACCGTCATATGCGGGAACAATGCATAGTTCTGGAAAACCATGCCGATCTGGCGACGATGGACGGGGATGTCGCGCACCGGCCGGCCGTCGATGGCGATGTCGCCCGCGTCGGGATCGACGAAACCAGCAATCGCCCGCAGCATCGTCGTCTTGCCGCTGCCGCTCGGGCCAAGCAGCCCAAAGAACTCGCCGTCGGCAAAAGAGAGGGAAACCTCATCCAGCGCCGCCACGGGGCCGTAGTGCTTGCTGAGATGGGCGACCTCGACCCGGCTCATGCGGCCCTCAACGCTCGCCGCCGAACCGGTAGAACCGGGCGACCAGGAGCATGAGCCCCATGGAGACGGCGATGATGATGGTGGAGATCGCGTTGATCTCCGGCGTGTAGCCCTTGCGGATCGCCGTATAGATCTCGACCGGCAGGGTGGTCATGCCGGGACGGGCGAGGAAGTACGAAATGACGAACTGGTCGAACGAGATCGCGAATGCGAACAACCCGGCGGCGACGAGGCCGGGCGCGATGACCGGGATCGTGATCCGCCGGAAGACCTGCCATGGCGAGGCGCCGAGAGTCGCCGCCGCCTCCTCCAGAGAGGTGCCGAACGACGCGAGGCGGGCACCGACGACGACGATCACATAGGGAAGCGAGAGCGCGACGTGCCCCAGAAGCATGGCATGGAGGCCGCGACCGATGCCGACCCAGAAGAACATCACCAGCATCGAATTGCCGATGAGGAGCCAGGGAATCGTGATCGGCGGCAGCAGCAGCAGGCGCAGCAGCGTCTTGCCGCGGAAGCTGTAGCGGGCGAAGGCCAGCGCCGCCAGGGTGCCGAGCGCCGTGGCGATGACGGTGTTGGCGGCGGCGATCAGCACGGTGTTCAGTCCCGCGTCGAGCAGCTTCTGGTTGTGCGGGAGCGCGGCAAACCACCGGAGATCGAACTCGAACGGCAGCTGGTACAGCTCCGAGCGGTTAAAGGCCATCGCGACCATCACCGCGATCGGCAAGTAGAGGAACAGCAGCAGCAGCGCCAGATATCCGCGGACGAGTGCCATGCCGAGGCCGCGCATCCGCCCCTCCGCCACCACACGGCGGGCGGCACGACCCTCACCCTATCCCTCTCCCGCGCGCGGGAGCTTTGCAAAACGGCCATGCACATTGGACGAACCGGAATCAGGAAGAGAACGGATCAGAATCGAGGCAAGAACATCGAGCTGTTCCGTTCTATTTTGCAAAGCTCCCACGCGCGGGAGAGGGATAGGGTGAGGGTGAGGGTGCAGAAAGATCGGCAACTTACTGCGCGAAGTAGCTCTTGGCCTCGTCCCAGATCTCCTGGAACTCGCTGCGCTGCTCGTCCGACATGGGCGCCATCCATTGCAGTCGCTTGACGACCTCGGGGTCGCCGAGGACCGCCCGGTTCATCGCGTCCTCGGGAAGCTGCGCATTGGCTTTGACGTTCGCGGAAGCTGGCGCGCCGACATCGGTGTCCCATTTCACGTAGAACTCCGGGCTCACCATGAAGTCGATGAATTTGTGAGCGCCCTCGGGGTTCGGCGCGCCGGCGGCGATCGACAGGCCGTCATACCAGCCGATCGCGCCTTCCTTCGGCACGACGAATTCGACAGGCAGGTTGAACGCCTTCTTGCTGCGCGCGGCGGAGCCGCTCCAGTAAACGGCGATATCATAGTCCTTCGCCGCCAGGTGCTTGTTCCACTCATCCTCGGACGACCAGAAGGTCCTGATCTGCGGCTTCAAGGCGCGCAGCTTCTCCTTCACCTTCTCGATGTCCGCCGGATTGTTCATGTCCTGGCCGGTGGCGAGCGCGGCCATCTGCACGGACTCGATCGCGTCATCCCGCCATCCGACATGGCCGGCGAACTTCGGATCCCACAGCACCTGGATGGTGTCGGGCCGCTCGGCGATAGCCTCCGTGTTGTAAGCGAAGGAGGTGACGCCCCAGACCCAGGCCACGCCATAGAGCTTGCCGTCGATGTGGAATTGCCCGGAATCGCGCAGTTCAGGGGTCAGATCGCCATAGTTGCTGATCAGCGCCGGATCGATCGGCTGCAGGAGGCCCTCCTGCGCCGCCTGCGCCGTGAAGGTGTTGTTTATCAAGACAACGTCATAAGTACCAGGACTCGTTCGTAGTTTTGTCAACATCTCCTGCTCGGAGTTGAAGTAGTCGTGGACCACCTTCAACCCGGTCCGCTCCTCGAAGAGGGCAACGGCCCAGGCCTCGTCGGTGCCGTAGCCCTGCCAGTTCAGGACATGCACCTCGTCCGCGGCCCGGCCGGCTGAAACACCGAGAAACGCAAGACCGGGAGCGAACAGCATCGCCGCCGCGACGACGACAAGACTCGGAAGCGATCGACGACCGATTGGTGCCATTGTTGTCTCCCTGTAACGTCGTTTTCGTCGCCGAAATCGTGGTCCGGCGACCTGGCAAGCTCGCTCCGACATTTATTGCCGCTTGGCCGACAGGGTCAAGGGGCGCGCAGGCCGTCTTAACCTGCGAAAGCCGCGGAAATCCTGGCGTTCGTCCCGAAGACCGTTGGCGGCTTAACCAATCCCGGTTAACTGTTCTTTTATCTCCTTTGCTGTTTCCTATGCAGGGTGGCAGATGGGCTCGAAAGGCTTGCCTTTCGAAGGCTCACTAGGATCGGAGTTGGGTGATTTGCGACTAATGCCGGAAGAGTTGGCGGCGTCTCGGCAGGATGCTGGCCGAGCGGACCAGCAGTCCGCGCAATTGCCGCAGGATGCGCCCGCAGACCCCGCGCTTCCGGAGGACGAACCGGCCGCAACCGACTCCGTGCAGGCCACCTCACCCGCCGCCGGCGGCGATTTCACGCAGATGACCATCGCGGAACTGCTGCAGCTCGATCTGGTGCTGCCGGAAGGGGCGATGTTCGTCGACGGCAACTTCGAGGTGCCGGAGGGCGACACCGACGTCGTCGACCTGACTGAGCTCAGCCTGCTCGAGCTCATGAACGTCCGGGTGAGCCCAGAAGCTTCGCCCGAGCTGCCCGACCTCATCCCGGCGGATAGCAAGCTCCTGCCGGCCAATGACGACGGGTTGCTGCAAGGTCCGCCGAGCCATCTCGTGCCCGAGGGCGGGCTGACGCCGATCGGCGTGCTGCCGGGAACCGACTACATCCCGCCCGCGCCGCCGCCGCCGCCGCCGCCGGACCCGAGCGTGAACTTCCCGCCCGACGCGAAGAACGACAAATACTCCGTCGACGAGGACGATGTGCTGACGGTCACCGCCAGCAAGGGCGTCCGCGCCAACGACACGGACCCGAACGGCGACTCCCTCGTCGTCGGCTTGGTCACCGACGTCTCGAACGGCGCGCTCCTGCTCAACGCGGACGGATCCTTCACCTACACGCCGGACCCGGACTTCAGCGGCAAGGACAGCTTCACCTACCAAGTGTCGGACGGCCGCGGCGGCCTCGACAAGGCGACGGTGACCATCACCGTCGTCAACGAGAACGACGCGCCGGTGATCACCAGCGGAGTGCAGGCCGGGTCGGCGACGGAGATCGCGGACAAGGCGCCGGGAGAGAATAGCACGATCCATGAAGCGAAGGGGACGATCACCTTCACCGACGTCGATCCCGCCGATGTGCACACTGCTACCGCCGCTCCCTTGACCCTGGGCACCCTCATCCTCGCCGTCGACCAGGCTGCCAATAGCGTCGATTGGACGTTCCGCGTGAACGACAGCCAGCTGGACTTCCTGGCGGCGGGCGAGACAGCGACGCAGGTCTACACGGTGACCGTGAGTGACGGAAAGGGCGGCACCGACACCCAGGACATCACGATCACGCTGACCGGCGAGAACGACGCGCCGACGATTTCCGCCGGATCGACCAAGGCGGGTTCGGTGACCGAACGGGCGGACGGCGCACCGGACGAGAACACTGTCACCCACACCAAGACCGGGACGATCGCCTTCGCCGATGTCGACCTCATCGACACGCACACGGCGACGGCAACGGAGCTGGGCACCGGCTATCTCGGCAACCTCGTCCTCGGCGCCGTGGATCAGGCCGCCAATACGGTCGGCTGGACGTTCACGGTCGACGACAGCGCCCTGGAGAGCTTGGCGGCCGGCCAGGTGCTGACGCAGACCTATTCGGTGGAGATCGACGACGGCAATGGCGGCGTTGCCACGGAAGTCGTCACCATCACGATAACCGGGGCGAACGACGCGCCGACGGCGCCGGTGCTCATCTCCGGCGGCGATGTCGACGAGAACAGCCCGGACGGCACGGTCGTCGCCGTGGTGAGCGCGACCGATCCCGACCTGGGCGCGGTGCTCACCTACAGCCTGACCGACGACGCCGGCGGCCGCTTCGCCATCGATCCGTCGACCGGCGAGATCACGGTCGCCGACGGCAGCCTGCTCGACTTCGAGACCGGCGGCACGCACCAGATCGTCGTCCGCGTCAGCGACGGCAGCCTCAACGCCACGACCCCGTTGACCATTACTATCAACGACGTGAACGAGGCCCCAGTCATCACCAGCGACGGCGGCGGCGATGCGGCCTCGGTGTCCGTGGCCGAGAACGGAACGGCCGTGACGACGGTCGCGGCGACCGACGAGGACGCCGGAAGCTCGCTGACCTATGGCCTCGCCGGCGGCGCCGACCAGGCGCTTTTCGCAATCGACTCGCTGACGGGCGCGCTGAGCTTCGTCGCCGCGCCGGACTTCGAGACCCCGGCGGACGCCGACGGCGACAACAAATACGAGGTGACCGTCCAGGTCGCCGACGGCAAGGGCGGCACCGATACCCAGGACATCACCGTCGAGGTGACCGACGTCAACGAGGCGCCGGTCATCACCAGCGACGGCGGCGGGACAGCGGCGACGCTCTCGGCGGCGGAGAACAGCACTGCGGTGACCACGGTCGCGGCGACCGATCCGGACACCGGACAGACGCTGACCTACAGCCTCGGCGGCGGCGCCGACCAGGCGCTTTTCGCGATCGACTCGCTGACGGGCGCGCTGAGCTTCGTCGCCGCGCCGGATTTCGAGACACCGGCGGACGCCGACGGCGACAACAAATACGAGGTGACCGTCCAGGTCGCCGACGGCAAGGGCGGCACCGATACACAGGACATCACCGTCGAGGTGACCGACGTCAACGAGGCGCCGGTCATCACCAGCGACGGCGGC
>JBFXDS010000002.1:0-316810 GCA_050180895.1 Dongiaceae bacterium | reverse complement strand
CGACGGCGACAACAAATACGAGGTGACCGTCCAGGTCGCCGACGGCAAGGGCGGCACCGATACACAGGACATCACCGTCGAGGTGACCGACGTCAACGAGGCGCCGGTCATCACCAGCGACGGCGGCGGGACAGCGGCGACGCTCTCGGCGGCGGAGAACAGCACCGCAGTGACCACGGTCGCGGCGACCGATCCGGACACCGGACAGACGCTGACCTACAGCCTCGGCGGCGGCGCCGACCAGGCGCTTTTCGCGATCGACTCGTTGACGGGCGTGCTGAGCTTCGTCGCCGCGCCGGATTTCGAGACCCCGGCGGACGTCGACGGCGACAACAAATACGAGGTGACCGTCCAGGTCGCCGACGGCAAGGGCGGCACCGATACACAGGACATCACCGTCGAGGTGACCGACGTCAACGAGGCGCCGGTCATCACCAGCGACGGCGGCGGGACAGCGGCGACGCTCTCGGCGGCGGAGAACAGCACCGCAGTGACCACGGTCGCGGCGACCGATCCGGACACCGGGCAGACGCTGACCTACAGCCTTCTGGCCAGCGCCGACAAGGCGCTATTCACCATCGACTCGCTGACGGGCGTGCTGAGCTTCGTCGCGGCGCCCGATTTCGAACTGCCCGGCGATGCCGACACGGACAACAAATACGAGCTGGTCGTCCAGGTCGCCGACGGCAAGGGCGGCTTCGACACCCAGGACATCACCGTCGAAGTGAGCGACGTCAACGAAGCGCCCGGCCCCGCCGGCTTCCTCACGACGAATGACATCGACGAGAACAGCGCCGACGGGACGCTGGTAGGTACGGTCGCGGCCACCGATCCCGATCTGGGCGACGTGCTCACCTACAGCCTCCTCGACGACGCCGGCGGCCGCTTCGCCATCGACGCCAATACCGGCGAGGTGACGGTCGCCGACGGGCTGCTGCTCGATTTCGAGAACGCCACCAGCCACAACATCACCGTCCAGGCGACCGACGGCAGCCTCACCTCGACGACGGCGCTGGCGATCGCCGTCAACAATGTCGATCCCGAGAGCGTCACCGGCGACGGGGACGCAAACCTGATCATGGGTGGCGCCGGCGACGACACCCTCTCCGGCGCCGGCGGCAACGATACGCTGATCGGCGGAAGCGGCGCGGACATCCTGGACGGCGGTGCGGGCGCGGATGCCCTCGACGGCGGCGCCGGTGACGATACGCTGGTCTGGGACAGCGCCGATGTCGCCGTCGACGGCGGCGCCGACTTCGACACGCTGTTGGTCGAGAGCGGCAACCTCGACTTGAGTGCCGCGGGCGTCCTGTCGGGAATCGACGCGATCGATCTCGGCGCTGCCAACGGCAGCAACACGCTGACGCTGACGGCCGGCGACGTGCTGAGCGTTTCGGATTCCGGCACGCTCACGGTCCTCGGCGGCCCCGGCGACCAGGTGGAAGCGGGCACCGGCTGGACCGATGCTGGACCTGTCGGCGGGTTCCAAGGCTACACCAAGGACGGCGCCACGCTCCTCGTCGATGCCGCCGTCGCCGTCAACGCAGACATCCTGAATCCATGACCCGCCGACCCCTATACCTCCCGCGCCTGCGGGCTGCATGTCGACGGGCGGTCGCGTTAACCATTATTGTTATGGTTATCGCGCTCACCGGGTGGACGGGGCTGCGGCCGACGCCGGCGGCTGGCCTCAGCATCGCCGCGGGCCAGCGGGAATATCTGATCAAGGCGGCCTTCATCTACGACCTGATCAAGGCGACGCAGTGGCCGAAGGCACGACCGGAACAGGTCATGCTCTGCTCCCTCGGGCGCGACCCGTTCGGCCAGGCCTGGCAGTCGATCGCCGGCAAGCCGGTCGGATCACGCAAGGTGCAGATTGCGCCGGTGAAGACCCATGCCCAGTTCTCTGGCTGCGACGTCCTGTTCGTCGGAACGTCGGAGCGCACCCGCTGGTCGCGGATCCGTGCCGACCTCGCCGCGCGCCCGATTCTGACCGTCAGCGAGATGACCGGGTTCTCGCGCGACGGCGGCATGGTCACGCTGATGAATGTCGAGAACCGCCTGCGCTTCGACGTCAACCTGCGCGCTGTCCACGAGGCCGGCCTCGTCATCAACACCGATGCACTGGAGCAGGCCAGTGCCGTGCACGCCAGTGCATCGAAGGTACGCTGGCCGTAGCCCTATCCGCCGCTCTTGCCCGGGGCAGGAATTTGACGCCTGCACGGCCTAGTCAATCGCGCTTGACAACCCATTGAACTCGCCTACATTCCAATTACGACTAAATTGGTCGTAATTGCTTCTGGAAGAGGCGGTTTTCATGATACGGCTCAGCCGACTGGCGGACTACGGCGTCCTGCTGGCGTGCCAGATGGCGGTGCGGACCGATCGTTGCCATAACGCCTTCGACTTGGCCGCGACGACGGGTCTGCCCGCCCCGACCGTCAGCAAGCTCCTGGCGGCCATGGCGCGGGCCGGAGTCCTGGTGTCGCATCGCGGTGCCAAGGGCGGTTACCGGCTGGCACGGCCGCCGGAGAGCATCACGGCCGCCGACATCGTCTGCGCGGTCGACGGGCCGATCGCCCTGACCCTCTGCATCGAGCATGGCGCCGGCGCTTGCGACGTCGAGTCCCTGTGCCCGACGCGCCGGGGTTGGCGTCGGATCAACGACGCCGTGCGTCTGGCAATGCAGAGCGTCTCGCTGTCCGAACTGGCCTTCCCGTCCGGCGACGCGGGCGGTCTGCCGGAGTGGAGCGGCCGGACCGCCGAGCCGGCCGAGAAGACAGTGCAGTCATAACGCGCGGAGCGCAGAGTCGATGGCATCAGTTCCCAGCACGATCGAGACCGTCCGCGCCGTTGCCGCCGACCGCTACAAGTACGGCTTCGTCACGGACATCGAGACCGAGACCGCGCCGAAGGGTCTCGACGAGGACACCATCCGGTTCATCTCCGCCAAGAAGGCGGAGCCGGAGTGGCTGCTCGAGTGGCGGCTGCGCGCCTATCGCGCATGGACCCAGATGACGGAGCCGAACTGGGCCAAGATCGGACATGCGCCGATCGACTACCAGGATGCCTATTACTACTCGGCGCCCAAGGTGAAGGAGCAGCCGAAGAGCCTCGATGAGATCGATCCGGAGCTGCTGCGCACCTATGAGAAGCTCGGCATTCCCCTGCGCGAGCAGGAGCGGCTGGCCGGCGTCGCCGTCGACGCGGTGTTCGACAGCGTCTCCGTCGCCACGACCTTCCGCAAGAAGCTGGAGGAATACGGCGTCATCTTCTGCTCGATCTCCGACGCGGTGCAGAAACACCCCGAACTGGTGCGCAAGTATCTCGGCAGTGTCGTCCCCTATTCCGACAACTTCTTCGCCACCCTGAACTCCGCCGTCTTCACCGACGGCTCGTTCGCCTACATCCCCGAGGGCGTGCGCTGTCCGATGGAGCTGTCGACCTACTTCCGCATCAACGCGGCGCAGACCGGGCAGTTCGAGCGCACGCTGATCATCGCCGACCGCGGCAGCTATGTGAGCTACCTCGAGGGCTGCACCGCGCCGATGCGCGACGAGAACCAGCTGCATGCCGCCGTCGTCGAGCTGGTGGCGCTCGACGACGCCGAGATCAAGTACTCGACGGTGCAGAACTGGTATCCCGGCGACGAGGAAGGGCGCGGCGGCATCTACAACTTCGTCACCAAGCGCGGCGCCTGCCGCGGCCGCAACTCGCAGATCTCCTGGACGCAGGTCGAGACCGGCTCGGCCATCACCTGGAAGTATCCGAGCTGCATCCTGCAGGGCGACAACTCGGTCGGCAAGTTCTACTCGATCGCGATTACCAACAACTATCAGCAGGCCGATACAGGCACGAAGATGATCCATATCGGCAAGAACACGCGCTCGACGATCATCTCCAAGGGAATCTCCGCCGGCAAGGCGCAGAACACCTATCGCGGGCTGGTGCGCATCCTGCCCGGCGCAGCCAACGCGCGGAACTACACGCAATGCGACTCGCTGCTGATCGGCGACAAGTGTGGCGCCCACACCGTGCCGTACATCGAGAGCCGCAACCGCACGGCGCGGGTCGAGCACGAGGCGACGACCTCGAAGATCAGCGAGGACCAGCTGTTCTATTGCCGGCAGCGCGGCCTGTCGGCGGAAGATTCGGTATCGCTGATCGTCAACGGCTTCTGCAAGGAGGTGCTGCAGGAGCTGCCGATGGAATTCGCGGTCGAGGCGCAGAAGCTCGTCAGCATCAGCCTGGAAGGCAGCGTCGGCTGATCCGCCGGCAACACAGAAGAACAGCGATTGGAAGATATTGGGAATGCTGGACATCAAGAACCTGCATGTGACGGTCGACGGCAAGCCGATCCTCAAGGGGCTCGACCTGACGATCCGGCCGGGCGAGGTGCATGCGATCATGGGACCGAACGGCTCGGGGAAGAGCACGCTCGCCTATGTTCTCGCGGGACGCGAGGGCTACGAGGTCACCGACGGCTCGATCGTCTATGACGGGCACAACCTGCTGGAGCTGTCGCCGGAGGAGCGCGCGCGCGAAGGCATCTTCCTGGCCTTCCAGTATCCGGTCGAGATCCCCGGCGTGGGCAGCAACAGCTTCCTGAAGGCGGCGGTCAACGCCGTGCGCAAGCATCGCGGCCTGCCGGAGCTCGACGCCATGGAGTTCCTCAAGCTGATCCGCGAGAAGCGCGATCAGCTCGGCATTCCCGAGGACATGCTCAAGCGGTCGCTCAATGTCGGCTTCTCCGGCGGCGAGAAGAAGCGCACGGAAGTGCTGCAGATGAGCCTGCTCGACCCGCGCTTGGCGATCCTCGACGAGACCGATTCCGGGCTCGACATCGATGCCCTCAAGATCGTTGCCAAGGGCATCAATGCGCTGCGCGGGCCGGAGCGCGCCATGCTCGTCATCACCCATTACCAGCGGCTGCTGGACTATGTGGTGCCCGATTTCGTGCATGTCCTTTCCGACGGCCGGATCGCCGAGTCCGGCGGCAAGGAGCTTGCCCACAAGCTGGAGCGGGAGGGCTATGTCGGCCACCGCCGGCTACCGCGGGGGCAAGCCGCCGCGCCGGCGGCGTGAGGACGGCATGCCGCTCGACAGTCGCTCCATTCCTCTGCCCTATGCCGACCGCTTCGAGGGCGTGGCACCGAGTCTGCCCGGGCACGAGCTTCCATGGCTGCGCGACCTGCGCGCCGAGGCGATCGAGCGTGTCCGCCAATCCGGCCTTCCCACCATTCGGAACGAGCGGTGGAAATACACGAACCTGAAGTCTCTGGCGGCGATCGCGTTCGCGCCGGCCGGCGATGCCGCAGCGCCGATTGCGCCGGATCACCTGCCGTCGATCACCGGCGCGTGCCAGATCGTCTTCGTCGACGGCCGGTACCGCGCCGACCTCTCGACGAACGCGCTGCCGAGTGGCCTCACGATCGCAAGCTTCGCCGACCTGCTGAGGGACGATCCGGACTCCCTGCGGACTGCCCTTGCCGAGTCTGCGACGGCGGACGGCGGGCTCGCGGCGCTGAACCTGGCGTTCGCCCGTGACGGCTACCTCATCCGCCTAGCGCCGGACGCCGCTGTCCAGGAGCCGGTCGAGATCGTGCATGCGACGACGCGGACCGATGCGGTGGCGATACACAGCCGCAACCACATCGTTCTTGGGCAGAACAGCTCCGCCACGATCGTCGAGAGCTTCATCGGCGAAGGCGCGTCCGTCTATTGGTCGCAGCCCGTGACTGACATCCGCGTCGGTCCTGGCGCGACCCTGCGCCACTACCGGGATCAGAACGAAGGCTCGAAGGCGTATCACACGGCGACGACGAACGTGTGCGTCGCCGCCGGCGGACGCTACGACAGTTTCCTGATGACGACCGGGGCAGCCCTGTCGCGCGACGAGGTCGCCGTCACACTCGACGGGTCGGGCGCGTCCTGTCGGCTCGACGGCAGTTATCTCGCGCGGGCCCGCCAGCATGTCGACAACACCACCGAGATCGTCCACGCCAAGCCCCACACGACGAGCGCCGAGGTCTACAAGGGCGTGCTCGACGATCAGGCGCGCGGCGTGTTCCAGGGGCGCATCGTCGTCGCCAAGGACGCCCAGAAGTCGGACGGCCATCAACTGAACAAGACCATCCTGCTGTCGGATCGGGCCGAGATCGATACCAAGCCGGAACTCGAGATCTACGCCGACGACGTGAAATGCAGCCACGGGGCGACGGCGGGCGAACTGGACGAGGATGCGCTGTTCTACCTGCGGGCGCGCGGCATCGACCAGGCGGACGCACGGCGCCTCCTGGTGGAGGCGTTCGTCGGCGATGCCGTCGAGAATATCGCCGATGCCGCTATCCGCGATGCCTTCGCTCGGCGTATCGGGCAATGGATGTCAGCCGGCGCGGAGCGGGCCGCATGACGATCGCAACACGCCCCCTGGCGGCGACGGCGCCCGCGGCCAATACGCCGGTGTTCGATCTCGAGAGCATCCGCGCCGACTTCCCGATCCTGACGCGCAAGGTGCATGGGCAGCGTCTCGCCTTCCTCGACAGCGCCGCCAGCGCCCAGAAGCCGCGCGCCGTCATCGACGCCGTCCGGCATTGCTACGAGGCCGAATATGCCAACGTTCATCGCGGTGTCTATTGGCTGAGCGAGCGCGCTACCCTGGGCTATGAAGGCGCGCGCGAGCGGGTCGCACGCTTCCTCAATGCCCGTGATGCGGCGGAGATCATCTTCACGCGCAACGCCACGGCAGCCATCAATCTGGTGGCCAACAGCTTTGGCAGCGGGTTCCTCAAGTCCGGCGACGAGGTCATCCTGTCCTGGCTGGAGCACCATTCGAACATCGTTCCCTGGCAGCTCCTGCGGGATCGTCTCGGCATCGCGCTGCGCGTCGTGCCCATCAACGATGCGGGCGAATTTCTGCTGGAGGACTATGAGCGCCTGTTGAACCCGCGCACCAAGCTCGTCGCCGTCACACACACCTCGAACGCCCTCGGCACCATCACGCCGGTGGCCGACATCGTCCGGCTGGCCCATGCGCATGGCGCCCGCGTGCTGATCGACGGCTCGCAGGCCGCGCCACATCGGCAGGTCGACGTCCAGGCGCTCGACTGCGATTTCTTCGTCTTCACCGGCCACAAGGTCTACGGGCCGAGCGGCATCGGCGTGCTCTACGGCAAGGCGGATCTGCTGCGCGCCATGCCGCCGTTCGAAGGCGGCGGCGACATGATCCGAACGGTGAGCTTCGAAAAGACCGAATTCGCCGACATCCCGAACCGGTTCGAGGCGGGCACGCCGCCGATCGCGGAGGCGATCGGCCTGGCCGCGGCCATCGACTATGTGACGACCCTCGGCTTCGACCGGATCGCCGCCCATGAGCAGGCCGTGCTGGCCTATGCCACGGAACGGCTCTCGGACGTCGGGGGTTTGCGCATCATCGGCACGGCGCGGCACAAGGCGAGCATCCTCTCCTTCACCATGGAGAACGCGCATCCGCATGATATCGGCACGATCCTCGACCGTGGCGGCGTGGCGGTGCGCGCCGGCCACCATTGCGCGCAGCCGCTGATGGAGCGGTTCGGCATTTCCGGCACCGCGCGGGCATCGTTCGCGTTGTATAACGGCTTCGACGACGTGGACGCGCTGGCAAGCGGACTGCGCCGCGTAAGGGAGATCTTCGGCTGATGTCGGATTTGCGCGATCTCTACCAGGAAGTCATCCTCGATCACAGCAAGCAGCCGCGCAACTTCCGGCGGCCGGAGCGGGCCAATCGCGAAGCCAAGGGCGACAACCCGCTGTGCGGTGACAAGGTGACGGTGTTTCTGACCGTCGAAGATGGCAAGGTGACCGATGTCGGTTTTCAGGGCCGCGGCTGCGCCATCTCCATGGCGTCCGCCTCGCTCATGACGGATATCGTCAAAGGCAAGACCGAGGCGGAGGCGCGGGCGCTGTTCGAGCGGTTCCATGACGAGATGACCGGCAAGAGCGCCTGTCACGGCGCCGCCGCGGGCGAGCTCGACAAGCTGACGGTGCTTTCGGGCGTGCGCGAATATCCGATGCGCGTGAAGTGCGCCACGCTCTCCTGGCACACGCTGATGGCCGCACTAAATAAGCGGCAGGAAGGCGTGAGCACGGAAGGCGACGACCGCCTTTGATGTGGGTAGGACGGAGCATGGCAGAGAACGCGGCAGAGCAGGAAAAGCAGAGCGCACCGACGCTGGATGCGGACGGGAGGGAGGCGTTGCGCGCGGGCGTCATCGAGGCGCTGCACACCGTCTACGATCCGGAGATTCCCGTCGATATCTACGAACTCGGCCTTATCTACGACATCGACGTCGATCCGACCGGCAGCGTGGCGATCAAGATGACGTTGACGGCACCGGGATGCCCGGTCGCCGGCAGCATGCCAGATATGGTAAAGGATGCCGTAGGAACTGTTGAATCTATTGGCAATATCGATGTCGAGCTCGTGTGGGACCCGCCCTGGGACCGGTCGCGCATGTCGGAGACTGCCCAGCTGGCGCTGGGTATGATATAGTTGGTGTGGATGGAGAGAGACGATGCGTAAGCCTTTGAGTCCCATAACCCTGACCGATGCCGCCGCCGACCGGGTGAAGGCGTTGCTGGCGCGCCGAAACGGCGCCGCCGCGGGCCTGCGCATCGGCGTCAAGAGCAAGGGCTGCTCCGGCCTGTCCTACAGCATCGAATATGCGGACGCGAAGGGCCCACTCGACGAGGTGGTCGAGGACAAGGGCGTCACCATCTTCATCGACCCCAAGGCGACGCTGTTCATCCTCGGCAGCGAGGTCGACTATGTCGAGGACAAGCTGCAGTCGGGCTTCGTCTTCCGCAATCCCAACGAGAAGGGCCGCTGCGGCTGCGGCGAGTCGTTCCACGTTTGAGGATTCATCGCGAACTGTGACGGTCCAACCATTCTCGCGAGAGCGCACCGTCTGCACCCGGTTTGCATAACGATCCTGAGCTTGTCGAGGGGCGCATGCTGCCAAACCCAGTCTCCCGAAGCTGATACGGCCTCGCCTCAAGTCTCCGATCCGACGGCGCGACGGCCGGGATAGCAGCCGCGCCGCGCCAGCAGAGGCAGTTCGGTGCGGATAAGACTGGCGACCTTCAACATCGAGAATCTCGGCCGCCGCAACGGCACCGGCCCGGACATCGCGGCGCGGCGCCCGACCCTGCAGGCGCAGCTGGCGCGGCTGGACGCCGACATCCTCTGCCTGCAGGAGGTGAACGCACAGGACGGCGGCGGCACCGTCCGCGAGTTTCGCGATCTCGACGCCGTGCTGGACGGGACCGCCTATGCCGGGTTCCACCGCGCCCATACGCATGGGAAGCGCGGCACGGGCCCGATCCAGATCCACAACCTGGTGACGCTGAGCCGCTGGCCGATCCGGCAGAGCCGGCAGCTGTGGAACGATCTCGTGGCGCCGCCAGGCTATGTCGCGCGCGGCACCGCCGCGAGCACGCCCGTCGCCTGGGACCGGCCGCTCCTCCTGGCCGAGATCGACCTCGGCGCCGGGCGGCCGCTTCACGTCCTCAACCTTCATCTTCGTGCGCCCCTGGCGTCGCACATCGCCGACCAGAAGGCGGCGCCGATGGTGTGGAAATCCGTGCCGGGATGGGCCGAGGGATTCTTCGTGACGGCGATGAAGCGGTCCGGGCAGGCTTTCGAGGCGCGGCTGGCGGTCGACGAGATCTTCGACGCCGATGCCGGCGCGCTGATCGCCGTTGCCGGCGACTACAATGCGACGTCGAGCGAGCTGCCCGTGCGGATCATCCGCGGCGACCCGGCGGACACCGGCAATGCCGAACTGGCCGACCGCGCCCTGGCGGCGCTGACAGAGGCCGCCGGCGAGGCGGCCTACACGGTCGTTCACGGCGAGCGCCGCGTGACGCTGGATCATATCCTGGTCTCGCGGCCGCTGGCGCTGGCCTGCCGCAAGTTAACTATCGACAACGCGGCGCTGCTTGATGAGACTGAACCTGCCGCGCTGGGCGCGCGGCGTCCGGGATCCTACCATGCTCCGGTCCTGGCCGAGTTCCACCTGCCGTGACTCTCGGTCCGGCACCGCCGACGTTCCGATCCCATCGAAGAGAGCATCATGAGCGTCACCCTCGACTTCTTCGGCGCTGCCGGCTCTGTGACCGGCTCCTGCTACCGCGTCAGCCATCCCAAGGGCCGCTTTCTCATCGACTGCGGCATGTTCCAGGGCTCGAAGACGCTCAATGCGCTCAACTACCGTCCCCTTCCCTTCGACCCGCGCGAGATCGAGTTCCTGCTGCTCACCCACGCGCATATCGACCATAGCGGCATGGTGCCCCGGCTGGTGAAGGCCGGATTCGCCGGCCCCATCTTCGCCACCCCCAGCACGTCCGACCTGCTGACCTTCATGCTGCCGGACAGCGGCAACATCCAGGAGAGCGAAGTCGAGCGGATCAACCGCCGCAACGTCCAGCGCGGCGAGCCGGAGGTGACGCCGATCTACACGCGGGCCGACGCCGAGGCGACGTTGAAGCGCGTGCGCGACGTGCCCTACGAGAAATGGCTCGACTGCGGGCCGGGCGTGCGGGCGCGCTACTGGAACGCCGGCCACATCCTGGGCTCGGCCTCGATCGAGGTGGAGGTGCAGACCGGCAACCCGATGCACCCGCGGCTGCGGCTCCTGTTCTCCGGCGATCTCGGGCCGACGCACAAGGCCTTCCATCCCGAGCCCGACGCGCCCGAGGGCTTCGACTACGTCGTCACCGAATCGACCTACGGCGGGCGCGACCGGCCGGAGCTGACGGCCGAGCAACGGCGGGCCACGCTCCGCGAGGAGGTGCTGGCGGCGATGAAGCGCGGCGGCAACCTGCTGATCCCCTCCTTCGCCATCGAGCGCAGCCAGGAACTGATGCTGGATTTCGCCGACCTCTTCCGCACCAAGGCGCTGCCGCGGATGACCGTCTACATCGACTCGCCGCTCGCCGTGCGGGCGACCAAGGTCTTCATGGAACACGCCAAGGACCTCGACGACATGGAGCACGGCTCGCCGTTCGAGATGGCCAACTTCCACTTCGTCGAGACGGTCGAGCAGAGCAAGGCGATCAACCGGATCGCCTCCGGCGCCGTCATCCTGTCGGCGAGCGGCATGTGCGAGGCCGGCCGCATCCGCCACCACCTGAAGAACAACCTGTGGCGCGAGGGCTCGACCGTGCTGTTCGTCGGCTACCAAGCGCCGGGCACGCTCGGCCAGCTGCTGCTCTCCGGCGCCAAGTCCGTGCGCATCCATGGCGAGGAGATCACGGTGCGCGCGACCATGCGGCGGCTCGAGGCCTATTCCGGCCATGCCGACGGGCCGGAGCTGGTGGCCTGGATCCGCGAGCGGCTGCCGGTGAGCCAGGGCATCTTCCTGACTCACGGCGAGGACGAGACCCGTGCCGCCTTCAAGCAGGCGCTGGTCGCCGCCGGCTGCGACGGGAGCAAGATCTTCCTGCCGCAGCTCGACGACTGCGTCGACCTGATGCAGGGCATCGTCCAGGCGCCGAAGCAGCGCCGGCTGCCGCCGGAGGCCGTCGGCCGGCTCGACTGGCACAACGGCTATGCCGCCTTCATCCTCGACCTGCGGCAGCGGCTCGACGCCCTGCCCGACGACAAGGCCCGCGAGGCCCTGCTCGGCCGGGTCCGCGGCGCCCTCGGCCAGCCGGCACAGCCGGGCTGACGCGCCGCGCGAAGATGTCGCGGCGGCGGGCGTGACCACCCTCTTGAGGGCGCGCCGGCTTTCCAGTAGGGATGGGCCTCCATTGGGGAGTAGCCGGTCCCGGTTCACAGGGAAGCCTTCGTCAACACACTTGGCCGCCTGTCTTTCGCAGGCGCCATGGCGAGGCGGCTGATGCGGACCCGTTCCGCAGGCTTGGCGAGACCTTTGGCACCGACATCTGTCACCCGGGCCGGGCGCAGGAGTCGGCGCCATCGGTCCACCCGCTCGGCCCCCGGACCGCGCATGGAATCCCTGTTCATCTCGACCGGCGCCGTCGCCGTCTCCGAAATCGGCGACAAGACGCAGCTCCTCGCCCTGCTGCTGGCGTCGCGCTTCCGCCAGCCGATCCCGATCATCCTGGGCATCCTCGTCGCCACCCTCGCCAATCACGCCCTGGCCGGCCTCCTCGGCCAGTGGCTGGGCAGCGCCATGGCGCCGGAGCTGCTGCGCTGGGGCTTGGGCGCGCTGTTCCTGGGCATGGCCGCCT
Source organism: Dongiaceae bacterium (assembly GCA_050180895.1). Lineage (GTDB taxonomy): Bacteria > Pseudomonadota > Alphaproteobacteria > Dongiales > Dongiaceae > JBGPEQ01. Next base: position 304,573 of record JBFXDS010000002.1, on the reverse strand, counting down.
GGGTCCTGGTGCCGGACAAGATGGAGGGCGACAGCATCGGCAGGCTGGCGGCGGGCGGCGCCTTCCTGGTCACGACGGTCACGTTCTTCCTGGCGGAGATCGGCGACAAGACGCAGATCGCCACCGTGGCGCTAGCCGCCCAGTTCAACAGCCTGCTGTTCGTCGTCATCGGCACCACCGCGGGCATGCTCATCGCCGACGTGCCGGCAGTCGTCTGCGGACAACTGGCCGGCGGCAGGATCAACCCGCGCTGGGTGCGGCCGGCGGCGGCCGCGATCTTCGCCACGCTGGGGCTGCTCGCCCTGCTCGGCGTCGAGATCGTCTGATGCTTGCGGCCCCACCCGCAGCGGGATAGGACAGCCGCATGCTCGTCGACGGAAAGCCCTATCGCACCATCTGGCTCGCTGGCGACGGCCGCGTGGTCGAGATCATCGACCAGACGCTGCTGCCGCACGAGTTCCGCATCGTCCGGCTGGAAACGCTCGACGACGCGGCGCGGGCGATCAGGACCATGCAGGTGCGGGGCGCGCCGCTGATCGGCGTGACCGCCGCCTACGGCCTCTGCCTAGCGCTGCAGGACGACGTCTCTACGGCGACGATCGAGGCCGGCTGTGCGACCCTGCTGGCGACACGGCCGACGGCGGTGAACCTGCGCTGGGCGCTGGAGGACATGCGGCAGGTGCTGAGCAACCTGCCGCCCGAGCGGCGGCTGACGGCGGCCTACCGACGCGCCGCCGAGCTGGCCGACGACGATGTCGCCACCTGCGCGGCGATCGGCGACCACGGGCTGCCGCTGATCCGCGACGCCTGGGAGCGGGCCGGCCGGGCGCGGCCGGTCAACCTCCTGACCCATTGCAATGCCGGCTGGCTGGCGACGGTAGACTGGGGCACGGCCCTGGCGCCGATCTACAAGGCGAGGGAAGCCGGCATCCCCGTGCATGTCTGGGCCGACGAGACGCGGCCGCGCAACCAGGGCGCGTCGCTCACCGCCTGGGAGCTGGGCCGCGCCGGCGTGCCGCACACGGTGATCGTCGACAATGCCGGCGGCCACCTGATGCAGCACGGCAAGGTCGATCTCTGCATCGTCGGCACCGACCGGACGACGGCGACCGGCGACGTCTGCAACAAGATCGGCACCTACCTGAAGGCGCTGGCGGCAAAGGACAACGGCGTGCCGTTCTACGTCGCCCTGCCCTACAGCACCATCGACTGGACCTTGAGCAACGGCGTGGCGCAGATCCCGATCGAGGAGCGCGACGCGGCCGAGGTGACGGTGATGCGCGGGCGCGCGGCCGGCGGCGCGGTGGCCGAAGTGCAGCTGACGCCCGACGGCAGCCCGGCCGGCAACTATGCCTTCGACGTGACCCCGGCGCGGCTGGTGACCGGGCTGATCACCGAGCGCGGCGTGTGCCCGGCCTCGCGGGAGGGGCTGCTCGGCCTCTACCCGGAGCGGCGGGCGGAGAGTAAAAAAATCGCGACCCCCGAAAAGTGACGGATGGACCCCATGTCCAGCGAGAACCCTGCCGGCACCGTCGCCTTTCGCTGGACGCCAGTCACGCATTGCAGATGCCGATAGACCGCACGGACAGCAAAACAAAGTAACGCGTTATGCGTATAATTTGACCCGATCGGTCAGCATCCGAGACCTTTTCTTCGCGAATCAAGGGACGAGCCCATAGATGAAGTAACGTGCGCGTTTCGGACCGACCTAATCTGATTAAGCGGCGCGTGCGGATCAAGCGCATCGCTCTTCGCGTTCCTATACACGATGTCAAATAACGACCCATCCTTGCCAGTAGATGGGTGCACTCGCGTTGGAACATTATAGAAACTCGTAGGCATATTGCAAGACAAATCTATTCAATCGGATTCGATCAGCGATTCACCCTCACCCTGTCCCGTCTCTCGCTCTCGCGGACGCTGAAGAAAGCGGCGGCGCTGCTCGTCGCGATGGCTGTCCAGCCGCTGTGCGCCGACGACAGACCGGACGCACACCGGGTCATCTCCGAGGCGGATGCCCGGATGATGAGCGCGATGACTTACACCGAGCTTCTGCGCCAGGCCCTGGGGAAGGGCTGGCGATATACGCCGGAACAGATCGAACACGGCTACCGACGGCATTTCGAAGAGCTCAAGCTGCAGCTCATCGACCAGGGCTACACGATTGTGGTCGGCGAAGCCGGTGCCTGACGACAGTGGGCATCGCGCCCACAGCCGGCCCTACGTTTTATCGAGCCGTTTGACGCCTGGGATAGGCAGCCAATCTCCGCTCGCGCATCGATCCGGCAATTCACAGACGCATCGTCGCCCGTCATAATCCCCGCCGACAATGACGTGAGTCCTTATGCTGGCCCGGGGGATTGGGGGCATGGAGCGCAGGCTCGCCGCGGTGATGATTGCCGACGTCGCCGGCTATGGCCGCCTGAGCCAGGCCGACGAGGAAGGGACACGCGCACGTTTTCAGGCCGATCTGCATGACGTGTTCGAGCCGCAGATCGCCGCCCATCACGGCCGGCTGGTCAAGACGATGGGCGACGGTCTTCTGGTCGAGTACTACAGCGTCGTCGATGCTGTGCGCTGCGCGATCGACGTGCAGCGCGCCGAAGCCGAACGCAACACCGGGCTTCCGGCCGAACGTCGCATGGAGTTCCGCATCGGCATCAACCTCGGCGACGTGATTGTCGAGGGCGACGATATCCACGGGGACGGCGTCATCATCGCCGAGCGCCTGCAGCAGCTGGCGGACAAGGGCGGCACGGTCATTTCCGGCACCGCCTACGACCAGGTGAAGGGCAAGGTAGAGGTGGGCTTCGCGTCCCTGGGAGAATTGCCGGTCAAGAACATCGCTGGGCCGGTGCGCGTCTATCGCGCGCTGATGGACCCGAAGGATGCCGGACTCACGATCGACGAGCGAATTGCGCCTGCCCGCTCCCGGCGTTGGCCGGCTGCGGCCGCGGTGGTCGTCGTGCTTCTAATCGCCGCCGGTGCCGCCGCCTGGTGGCGTTCGTGGGAGCCTCGCATCGAACCCGCCTCGATCGAGCGCATGGCCTTGCCGCTGCCGGACAAGCCGTCGATCGCGGTGCTGCCGTTCGCCAACATGAGCGGCGACCCGCAGCAGGACTACTTCGCCGACGGCATGACCGACGATCTCATCACCGAGCTGTCGAAGGTGTCCGGCCTGTTCGTGATCGCGCGCAACTCGACGTTCTCCTACAAGGGCAAGACCGTGCCGCCGAAGCAGGTGTCCGAGGAACTCGGCGTGCGCTATGTGCTCGAGGGCAGCGTCCAGCGCGCCGGCGACCAATTGCGGATCAACGCCCAGCTCATCGACGCCCTGAGCGGCGGCCACGCCTGGGCCGATCGCTTCGACGGGTCGCTCGCCGACGTCTTCGCCCTGCAAGACAAGGTGACGAACAGCATCGCCGACGCCTTGGCCATCCGGCTGACGGCCCAGGAGCAACTCGCCGTGAACCGGCAGGAGACGCAGGTGCCGGCGGCCTATGACGCGTTCCTGCGCGGCTGGGAGCACTACCGCCGCAGCACCCCGGACGACTACGCCGCGGCCATTCCCTATTTCGAGGAGGCGGTCAGGCTCGATCCCGAGTATGGCCGTGCGTATGCCGCGCTGGCCCTCGTGTATGTCCAGAGCGACGACCTGTATTGGACAGCCAGCTTGGAAATGTCGCAGGGCGAGGCTTACCGCAGAGCTGAGGGATATCTCGAGAAGGCGAAGAAGCATCCGTCTTCCACATCTCATTACGTCGCTGCAATGATGTCGCGGACTGCTGCCGACTACACGACGAGCATTGCCGCATTCGAGGAAGCAATCGCCTTCGACCCCAGCGATTCCTGGAGCTATGCCCAGCTAGGGTACACGCTGAACCTCGTCAATCGGCCAGCCGAGGCAATCCCATTCATCGACACAGCGATGCGGCTCGATCCACGCTATCCCCCGCAGTTCCTATTCTTCCTCGGGTCGACCCAGTTCACGATGAACCGGCTGGAAGAGGCAGCCGAGAACCTGGAACGCGCCACGCAGCTCAATCCGGATCATGACTGGTCCATCCTGGTTCTGGCAGCGACATACGGCCGTCTCGGCCGGAAGGAGGACGCGACGTCTGCCATCGCGCGATACAACGATCTTAAGATTCGGCTGGGCGGCATCCCTCTTTGGATCGCGGAGCTAAAACGGCGCACGTCAACCCGGTACCGCTGGACATTGCGCGTGATTGCAGGTCTTCGGCTTGCTGGCGCGGACGAAACGCTTCCGGGCAGCGAATTCGCCATGCAGAACAAGTTGACTGCCAGGGAAGTTCGCATCCTCTTGTTCGGCCACCGGCTGCGCGGACGCACGCCTTTCAGTGCGCGCGAGCTCGGCGCGTCCTTTGCTGCGGACGGCGTCGTCACGCTCTCCGGCGATTGGGAGCCCGCCGATGGATCCCCGGCTCGCTTCGACGGCGATCAGATCTGTTTCCGACGGGGTTTCCGGTTCGTGGAATGGTGCGCAACCCTGTACCGCAACCCCGGCGGGCTGGCAGCGAAGGAGAACGAGTACATCTGGTATGATGAATTCGGGGCGTTTCCATTCTCGATCATCGAGTAGACGGCCATGGAGCGCAGGCTAGCCGCTGTCATGATCGCCGACGTCGCCGGTTATGGCCGCCTGAGCCAAGCCGACGAGGAAGGGACACGCGCACGTTTTCAGGCCGATCTGCATGACGTGTTCGAGCCGCAGATCGCCGCCCATCACGGCCGGCTGGTCAAGACGATGGGCGACGGTCTTCTGGTCGAGTACCACAGCGTCGTCGATGCTGTGCGCTGCGCGATCGACGTGCAGCGCGCCGAAGCCGAACGCAACTCCGGGCTTCCGGCCGAACGTCGCATGGACTTCCGCATCGGTATCAACCTCGGCGACGTGATCGTCGAGGGCGACGACATCCACGGCGACGGAGTCAATATCGCCGATCGGTTGCAGACCATGGCTGACCGAGGCGGCGTCGCCATCTCCGGCACCGCCTATGACCAAGTGAAGACGAAGCTCGATGTCGGCTACGCCTACCTTGGCGAGCAGCGGGTCAAGAATATTGCCGAAGCCGTGCGGGTGTACCGGGTACTGACGGACCCGGCCGCGGCGGGCAAGACAATCAGCGGATCGAAGACCGCTGTTGGTCCGTGGCGTTGGCCGGCAGCGACCGCGCTCGCCATCGCGGTTGTGCTTGTCGTCGCAGCGGCGGTGTGGTGGCACCCGTGGCGCTCCGCCATCGAACCCGCCTCGATCGAGCGCATGGCGCTGCCGCTGCCGGACAAGCCGTCGATCGCGGTGCTCCCCTTCGCCAACATGAGCGGCGACCCGCAGCAGGAGTACTTCGCCGAGGGCATCACCGACGATCTCATCACGGAGCTGTCGAAGGTGTCCGGCCTGTTCGTCATCTCGCGCAACTCGACGTTCGTCTACAAGGGCAAGACCGTGCCGCCGAAGCAGGTATCCGAGGAACTCGGAGTCCGCTACGTGCTCGAGGGCAGCGTCCAGCGCGCCGGCGATCGATTGCGGATCAACGCGCAGCTGATTGACGCTCTGGACGGGGGTCACGCCTGGGCCGATCGCTTCGACGGCTCGCTCGCCGACGTGTTTGCCCTGCAAGACAGAGTGACGAGCAGCGTTGCCGATGCGCTGGCGATCAAGCTGACAGCGGCGGAACAGCAGTCGCTGTCTCATGAGGAGACGACCGTGCCGGCCGCCTATGAGGCGTTTCTGCGCGGCTGGCTGCACGTCCGGCGCAATACGCCGGATGACTATCGCAAGAGTCTCCCGTTCTTCGAGGAAGCGATCAAGCTGGACCCCGCCTACGGGCGCGCCTATGCAGCGTTGGCATGGGTTTACCTCGACAGCTACGGCAAGGGATGGAATCCCAGCCTGGGCGTTTCCGACTTTCAGGCTCGGGAGAACGCCAGGCGATACCTTGCGGAGGCGGAGACGCATCCGACCGCGCTGTATCACCAGGCCGCCGGTTCCCTTATGTGGATCGATGGCAACCTTGAGCAAGCCCTCGCGCAATTCAAGGATGCCATCGAGATCGATTCCGGAGATGCGCTGAGCTATGCGTACTTGGGTGGGGCGCTGACGGCTGCGGGCCGGCCGGCAGACGGTATTCCGCACATCCATACGGCCATGCGGCTGGACCCACGCGATCCGGCAATCTTCACGAGCTACCTGGGACTGGCGCAGTTCAGCCTGGGGCAGTTCCAGGAGGCCGCCAAGTCGTTCGAAACCGTGACCCGGCTCAACCCGGACGACGAGCATCCGTTCGCCGCCCTGGCGGCCACCTACGGGCACCTCGGCCGCAAGGCGGACGCCATGTCTGCTGTCTCGCGATTCAACGCGCTCAGGGTGGGACGCGGTGGCAGTCCGCTCACGATCAGAACCATGCCGTTCCTGGGTTTCTGGCGGCCGGCCGACGCCGAGCGGATTCGACTTGGTTTGCGGCTGGCGGAGGTTCCGGTCATCCTGCCCGGCAGCGACTTCGACAAGAGCAACCGACTGACGGAGGACGAGATCCGCCTGCTGGTCGTCGGGCACCGCCTGCACGGCCGCTCGTCGTTCAGCGGCGACGACCGAAGCGCATCGGTGACAGCAAGCGGCCTAGCCGAGATTTCCGGCGACTGGGTCCTGGGTGGCGGCCGATTGACCGGCGGCACTGCGGCGTTCGAAGGCGGCGAATTGTGCTACACCTTCGGCACCGTCAGCTACTGTGGCCCCGTCTTCCGCAATCCCGGCGGAACGAGGGCCCTGGAGAACGAATACCTCTGGGACATCGGCTCGGCATATACCTTCTCGCAGGTCGAGTGAAAAACGCGGGGGATGATTCACCTGCGCGCTTGACGGCGGCGGCACGGGGCGTGCGACAACATCGCCATGCGGCTCGTCGCCTGGAACTGCAACATGGCCCTGCACCGCAAGCTGGCGGCGCTGCGCGCGCTGCGGCCGGACGTGGCGGTGCTGCCAGAGTGCGCCTCGCCGGAGCGGCTGGCGGAGCGGCTGGGGGCTGAGAGCCTCGATTGCAGCATGGCCTGGATCGGCGCCAACCGAGACAAGGGCCTGGCGGTGCTCGGCTTCAACGGCTTCCGCGTGCGTCTCGCCGAAGAGACCTACCGGCGTTCCCTGCGCTTCATCGCGCCGGTGCGGATCGAGGGGCCGACGCCATTCAACCTGCTGGCGGTGTGGGCGCAGAACTTCAGCGACGGCGTGCGGCGGAAGCGCCAGCCGGGACCGCTGCGGCTCGCCCTCACCCGCGACTACCGCGATTTTCTCAGCCAGGGCCCGGCGGTCGTGGCCGGCGATTTCAACAACAACATCTTCTGGGACAAGCCGGGCTACCTCGCCAATCACGCGCACGCGGTCGCGCTGCTCGATCGCTACGGGCTGGTCAGCGCCTATCACCATGCGCGCGGCGAGGCGCAGGGCGCGGAGGCGGAGCCGACGCACTACTGGCGCGACCGCCGGAAGGACGGCCCCACCTATCACATCGACTACGTCTTCCTGCCGCGTGCCTGGGCCGCGGACCTGCGCGAGGTGAGCGTCGGCACCTTCGAATCCTGGTGCGGCAACGGCCTCAGCGATCATGTGCCAATTGCGGTGGAGGTGGCGGCGCGATGAGAAGTTCACTGCGGAGAGGCGCCGGCACCGCTCGGGGATACCGGATGTCCATCCGTGTGTTCTCTGTGGACTCCGCATCCGCCGTGGTGAATCTTCGCCGAGCCGTGCGAAACTGACTGACGTTGTCGGCGGCGGGGGAGAGCGATGGCAAAGCAGGAGAGCGGAAGCGTGAACGAGGCAGGCGTGGCCGGATTCCTGTTCGACCTCGACGGCACGCTGGTCGACAGCGTCTATCAGCATGTGCTGTCCTGGCACGAAGCGCTGCATGCATCGGGCATCAAGCTCGCGGTGTGGCGCATCCACCGGCGCATCGGCATGAGCGGCGGTCTGTTCACCAACGCGCTGTTCCGCGAGATCGGCCGCGAGTTGACCGACGAGCTGCGCGACCAGTTGCGGCGGCTGCACACCGAGGCCTATCTGCGGCGGGCGCCGCAGCTGACGGCGCTGCCGGGCGCCCGCGAACTGCTCGACTACCTGACGGCGCAGGGCGTGCCGTGGGCGATCGGCACCAGCGGGCGCATGGAGAGCGCGCGCACCACCATCGGCATCCTCGGGCTCGACGCCGACAAGATCCCGGTCGTCACCCGCGACCAGGTGCGCTACGCCAAGCCCGACCCCGACCTGTTCATCGCCGCGGCCGACCGGCTGACGATCGACATCCGCAACTCGGTGGTGGTGGGCGACAGCGTCTGGGACCTGCTGGCCGCGCGCCGCGCCGACGCCCTCGGCGTCGGCCTGCTGTCCGGCGGCTACGGGCAGGACGAGTTGGAGCGGGCCGGCGCCTATCGGGTGTATGAGGACCCGGCCGACCTGCTGCGGCACCTCGACGAAGTGGGCGTGCGGCGGTAGGGCGGCGAGAGAGCCTCGGCGACTATCGGATCAGCGAGATGCTGCGGACGCCGAGCAGGCGCAGCAGGATCTGGAAGGCGACCAGCGTCGCGGCCACCACGAGCATGATGCAGACCGAGAACGCTGCCGCCTGGTTCTGATTGCCGGCGTCGTCCAGCAGCAGCACCGACACGGCGGCGAGCTGGGTCTTCGGCGTGATCAGGAAGATCACGGCCGATAGCGTCACCATGCTGCGCAGGAAGAAGAAGACGCCGACGCTCACCACCGAGGGCCAGATCAGCGGCAGGGTGATCTTGCGGAGCGTGCGCAGGAAGCCGGCGCCCAGCGAGGTCGACGCCTCGTCCAGCGTGCCGCTGATCTGCTTGAGGCTCGTCGTGGCGATGAGGAACCCCTGGGCGTGGTAGTGATAGACGTTGCAGACGGCCAGGATCACCAGCGTGCCGTAGATCGCATAGACCGGGTTGGCGGGGTCGTTGAACGCCAGGATGTAGCCGAGCCCCAGCACCATGCCCGGCACGGCCGCCGGCAGGATCGACAGGAAATACAGCATCCGCGTGAAGGGGTTCTGGTGCTTGTGCACGACATGGGCGCTCATCACCACGAAGACCATGCCGAGGACCGCGGCCATCAGCGATACCCAGATGCTCGTCCACAGCGGCTGCAGGCCGTTCTGCACGTCGAAGCTGTAATGCCGCAGGCTCGGGCTCATTTTGTAGGGCCAGAGGGTCGCGAAGCTGGCGACGACGACGATGCCGATGATCGTCAGGATGCCGGCGCAGATGACCAGGACGTAGGCGAGCATGGCGGCGTCGAAGCGCGGGCTGGGCCGGATCACCAGCGGCTGCGCGCCATTGCCGACGACCGCGTACTGGCGGCGCGCCACCCACTTCTCCACGGCCACGGCGATCGCCGCCGGAACGAGCAGGATCATGCCGACCACGGCGCCCATCTCGAAATTGGCCTGGCCGGAGACCTGGTTGTAGATCTCGGTCGCCAGCACGTTGTAGTCGCCGCCGATGACCATCGGGTTGCCGAAGTCGGTGATCACGATGGTGAAGACGATGAAGATCGCCGACGCCAGCCCGTATTTCGTCGAGGGCAGCGTCACCGTGAGGAACCGGCGCAGGCCCGTCGCGCCCAGCATCTGCGCCGACTCGTACAGCCGGGCATCGGCGACGGCGAGCGCGGCGGACAGGATCAGGAAGGCGTGCGGAAAGCTGTAGAACGCCTCGGCTATGACGATGCCCCAGAACCCGTAGATCTCGATGCCGGCATCGAATGTCCGGTTGATGATCCCGTTGCGGCCGAAGAGGAACAGGATGCCCATCGCCTGGACCAGCGACGGCGCGAACAGCGGCACCAGCGCGATCAGGCGGAACGCGCCCTTGCAGGGGATCGCCGAGCGATGCATCGCGAAGGCGAACCCGTAGGCGAGCGCGATCGTCAGCAGCGTCGACACGATCGACACGGCGAAGCTGTTGAAGACGATGTCGACGAACTTCGGCTGCTGCAGGTAGCGGAGGTAATTGCCGAGGCCGAATCCGTCCGGGGTCGCGAAGCTGCGCCGGAGGATGCTCCCCAGCGGGTACAGCACGAACAGGACGAGCGGGACCGCCACGAGGACCGCCAGCGCGGCGGGCAGCAACCGATCGACATCCAGCCGCGACGGAACGTGCGCGCCGGCCGGCGCGACGGTCATGTCGCGGCCTCCGCGAAGCGATGGACGGCCTGCGCCGGTATGCGCACGGCCAGGCGGGCGCCCTGCCGCACGCCCTCAGGCCGGCCCTGCAGGTCGACCAGGAGCGGCTGGCCATCGACGTCGAGCCGGATACGGGTGATGCGCCCAAGATAGACAATACGTTCCACGATGCCCTGCAGCACATCGATGGCGGCAGCGTCGCCGTTCGCCAGTTCGATATGCTCGGGACGGATGCCGATGACCACCGGAGCCGAGCCTTGCGCGCGGAACGCGCTAAAGCCAGCCAGGCCCTGAAGCCGGGAATCAAGACGCACCAGATTCATGCGGCCGATGAATTCGGCGACGAAACGGTTGGCCGGCCTGTCGTACAGGTCCGCGGCGCTGCCCGCCTGTTCGATCACGCCCTTGTTCATGACCACGATGCGGTCGGCCATCTCCATGGCCTCGTCCTGGTCGTGGGTCACCATGATGGTCGTAATTCCCAGGGCGGCCTGAAGGTCCCTGATCTCGCCGCGGAGCTCTTCGCGCACCTTGGCGTCCAACGCCGACAGCGGCTCGTCGAGGAGCAGGACGGCGGGCTCCGGCGCCAGGGCCCGCGCCAGGGCGACGCGTTGCTGCTGCCCGCCGGACAACTGATGCGGCAGCTTATGGGTCTGGTCTTCCAGATGGACCAGCGCCAGCAACTCGCGGACGCGGCGGTCGATCGCGTCGCGTTGCCACTGCCGGCATTCCAGGCCGTAGGCGACGTTCTTCGCGACCGTCATGTTCGGGAACAACGAATAGGACTGAAAGACGATGCCGAAGTTGCGCAGCCGCGCCGGAATGCGCGAGAGGTCCTTGCCGTTCAGCAGGATCTCGCCGCCGTCAGGCGTCTCCAGGCCGGCGATGATGCGCAGGAGCGTGGTCTTGCCGCAGCCCGAGGGGCCGAGGAAGCAGACGAAGCCGCCATTCTCGATGTCGAGATCGATCGTCTCGAGCGCCGCGACGGCGCCGAAGCGCTTTGCAATTTTGCGCAGGCTGAGGAACACCGGATGTCCCGGAGAAACGGCGCCCCGGCAGGCGTTGCCGCCCGCCGGGGCGCGGCGATCAGCGCTCGAGCTCCGCCTGCCACTTGGCGAGGATGCGGTCCTTGTTCTGGGCGGACCAGTCGAAATCCATCGGGTAGAGGACGCTCGACACGTCGGCCGGCAGACCGGCCTTCAGCACTTCCTCGGTCGGCGCGGCGCCCGGCACGGACGACATCTCGGCCCGCTGCCCGTAGAGCTTCGCCGCATCGAGGGTCAGCAGCCAGTCGAGGAACTTCTTGGCGTCGTCCTTGTTCTTCGACGTCTTCATCAGCGAGCTGACCTCGATCTCGTAGCCGGCGCCCTCTTTCGGCACGACCAGCACGATCGGGTAGCCCTCCATGATCTGCTTGACCGCGCTGAAGGCGAAGGAGGCGCCGATCGCGTATTCGCCCGCGCTCGCCATCTTGCACGGCTTGGAGCCGGACTTGATGTACTGGGCGATGTTCTCGTCGAGCTGCTTCAGGAACTTCCAGCCCTCCTCCTCGCCCTTCATCTGCAGGATGGACGCGATCTGCAGGTAGCCCGTACCCGAACTGGCCGGGTTGGGCATGACGATCTTGCCCTTGTATTTGGGATCGAGAAGGTCCTGCCACGAGGCCGGGACGGACAAGCCGTCCTGCTTCAGGATCTCGGTGTTGACGCAGAAGCCGGCGAAATATCCGGTCGTCGCGAACCAGCGATTCTGCGAATCCTTGAAGGCCGTCTTCACCTCGTCGATGCCCTTCGGCTTGTAGGGCTCGATCATCTCGAGGATGCGGGGATCGGCCATCTGCGTCACCGCCCAGCCCCAGATGACGTCCTGGTGGGGGTTGCTCTTCTCGGCGAGGATGCGCGCGCCCAGATCGCCGGTCGACAGGCGCAGCACGTTCACATGGATGTCGGGCTCGGCCTTGGCGAACGCCTCCAGGTAGATCTTGACGTCGTCCTCCTCGAGCGACGTGTAGGCGGTGATCTCGCCGGCCTGCGCTTGCAGCGACAGCATCAGAGCCGCCGCGAGGGCTGCGCCCGTCGCGAGCTTCAGTGTTCTGGTCATGTCCTTCTTCTCCCTTTTGCACTCCCTGGCGCTGCCGTTCGGACGCGACAGCGGCCATCCAGGGTATCGCCCGGCCGGGGCGTCCGCAACAATTGCGTTACAGTGGAGTGACAGACGCGTGACAGCGCGTCAGGACGCCGCGGTCGTATCTCGTGCCGCCTGCGTCACCTCGGCGATCGAGCCGAAGCGCGCGCGCTCGACCATCAGCGCGCGGGCGAGGCGCAGGGCACGGCGCTCGCAGGCGGCGCGTCGTTCCGGGTCCTTGATGCTGTCGAGGTCGAGGACGTGCGCCAGGCCGAGGATGCGGCGGATCATCTTGGCGGCGGCGAAACCGAGCGTGTCGGCGAAGAGACGGCGCATGTAGGCGTGCTGGACGCCGGCGAAGGCGCGGCGGCCCGCCTCGTCGGCGAACAGCGCCTTCGGGTAGGCGTCGCCGGCGGCGGCGTCACTGTTCCACAGCGCCAGGAAGCGGCCGACGAACCCGGTCCAGACGGCCTCGGCCTGCTGCAGGATCCACTCCTGATAGTCGCTGCGGGCGCCCGGCGACTCGGCGTGGCCGTCCTGGCTGAAATAGGACAGCAGCAGGTTGCCGATCACGGCGCCGGTGTCGAACCCCACGGGGCCGTACATGACGAACTCAGGATCGATGACCTTGGTCGACTCGGCGGTGACCATGATCGAGCCGGTGTGGAGATCGCCGTGGATCATCGCCTGCGCGTCGCAGAGGAACTTTCCCTTGAGCTCGGCGACGGCGATCTTGAGGGCGACGTCGTCGCGGACGGCCTTGGCGTCGGCGTCGAGCTGGGGCGTGGTCCAGCGGTTCAGCTCGGCGACGCGGTAGGGATCGGTGAAGATCAGGTCCTCGGTGATCTTCCACAGCATGACGTTGCCGGCCAGCTCGCCGACGCGGCGCTTCTTCTCGCCGGCGGGCAGCGCCAGGTCGGAGGTGCGGAAGAGCGTCTCCGCCAGGAAGCGGGCGATGTCGCCGGCGAAGCGCGGATAGCGCGCGGCCGCGATCATCCCCTTTCGCATGATGATGTGGCCGTCGAGGCAATCCATGACGGTCATGGAGGCGGCCGGATCGAAGAGATGCACGGCCGGCACCAGGTCGGGCGCGTGCCTCGCCTCCTCCGCGAGCGCGATGTGCTCGTAATGGGCGCGCGAGAGGGGGAGCGGCCAGCTCTCGCCCACGAGCCGCACATAGGGCAGCGCCTGCTTGGCGCAGAGCGCGCCACCCGGGCCGCGGATCAGGAAGACGAGGTTGAGGTTGCCGTCGCCCACCTCCTCGATCCGCCACAGGGCGGCGGTGCCGCCGAGGCGGGCGGCCAGCTGCGGCCGTTGCGCCAGATATCCGCGCAGACTGTTGGCATCGTGCGGCCGATAGCCGGGTGGCGGGGTTTCGAGCTTGCCTTTCATTGCGAAGAAGATTCACCACAAAGGCACGGAGAATACAAAGACGAGAGTGGCCGGGGCACAGCTCCCGCGACTTCCCCCGTCCTTTGTGGCTTCGTGGCTAGTCTTCTGGGCGGATGATGCCCTTCTTCAGGAGCAGGTTGCCGTAGAGGCGGCGCTCGCCGGTAACGACGAGGGCAAAGGCGGCCTTGGCGCGCTCGTAGAAGGCGAAGCGCTCGATGCGGTCGAGCTCCCAGTGGCGGCCCTCCGCGGCATCGACGATCTCCTGGAATTCGCGGCAGACGGGCGGCACGGCCTTGGCGTCGCCGACGACCTGCATGACCGCCGCCGGCTTGTCGACGAAATCGTCGAGCGGCAGGACCGAAAGGATCGCCTTCGCCGCGCGCGGGGCGGCGACGCCGTCGAGGCGGACGACGCGCCGGCCGGCGCTGGCGGCAGGGAAGTTGCCATCGACGATCACGAGGTCGTCGCCATGTCCCATGGCGCGCAGGATGTGCAGCAGGTCGGCGTGCAACAGCGGGTCTATGCCTTTGAGCATGGTGTGGACTCCCGTCGCTTCAGCAGGTTGTTGGTACCACCGATGACACGGGCGCCCTGCTCGCTGTCACTTCAGGCTGTCGATAATGCGCTTGAAGGCGACCATGCCGGGATCGTCGAGGCCGATGGTCTTGTCGCCGAAGATGCGGGCGCGGCCCTGGCGCGCCAGCCTGCCGCGGAATTCATCGAGCGCGGCTTGTGCGGCTGATGCCGCTGCGGCAAGCATGGCGGCCGGATCGCTGACGCCTGCGGTGGCGTCGCGCACGGCGGCGAGGACGTCGAGGACGGTCTTGTCGCCGAGGGTACCCCTGCCCCGCTGCATCATTGCCTCCAGGGCGCCACCGAGCAGCGCCGGCAACTCAATCCAGGGCAGGTCCGTGCGGCCCTTGACCGCCTTGGCGGCGCTCATCAGGCCGGTCGCCAGTAGGGTGCCGTAGGTCGAGCCGGAGATGCGGGTGAAGGCCTGGGCGCATTTCATCAGCGCCAACCCGAGATCGGCGGGAAGGCCGGGCAGCTCGTTCATCATCTCGCGGCAACCGCGCTGCATGGTGACGCCCAGGTCTCCGTCGCCGACCTGGCCGTCGAGCGCCGACAGCTCGGCCGCGGCCGCCTCCATGCCAGCCGCGATCTTCGTCAGACCGGCACGCAACGTCTCCGTCGTCAGGCCATCGGACATGGGCCGCGACTTAGACGACGCGCCAGAAGGCGCAGGCAGCGGGGGCGCGCAGGAGCTGCTCCAGTTCGTCGTCGAGGCGGCAGAGCGTGATCGAGAGGCCGGCCATCTCCATGGAGGTAGCGTAGCGGCCGACCAGCGGCATGACGATCTGGACGCCGCGGTCGGCAAGCGCCCGCTGCACGAAGCGATAGATGATGTAGAGCTCCTCCGGCGGCGTGGCCCCAAGGCTGTTGACGAGCATGGAGACGCAGTCGCCGGCCGCGAGCGGGCGGTCGGCGAGCAGCATCTGCAGCATCTCGTCGGCGATGGCGTCGGCGCTCTTCAGCTTGCCGCGCCAGACGCCGGGCTCGCCATGGATGCCCATGCCCATCTCCATCTCGTCGTCGCCGATGGCGAAGGTCGGCTTGCCGACCTGGGGCACCGTGCAGGGCGTAAGCGCGGCCCCGGCCGAGAGGCAGGCATCAGCCACCTTCTGGGCGACGCGCGTGACCTCCTCCAGGCTCGCCATGCGATCGGCCTGGGCGCCTGCGATCTTGAAGGCGTAGACCATGCCGGCGACGCCGCGCCGCTTCTGCCGCTCCGCCGGCTTGGCGCTGGCGACGTCGTCGGCGAGGAGCACGGTTGTCGATTTAATGTCCTCCATCTCCAGCATCTCGCCGGCCATGTCGAAATTCATGACGTCGCCGCCGTAGTTGCCGTAGAGGCGGAGGACGCCGGCGCCGCCATGGGCGGCCCGCATGGCCTCGGCCATCTGCTCGACCGAGGGCGAGGCGAAGATGTCGCCGATGGCGCAGGCGTCGAGCAGGCCCGGCCCGACATAGCCGGTGAAGATCGGCAGGTGGCCGGAGCCGCCGCCGGAGACGATGCCGACCTTGCCGGTGAACGGCGCGTCCGGCCGGACGATGATGCGGGCGCCCGGGCGCGGCTGCCGGTAGAATTCCGGATGAGCCGCGCACAGACCTTCGAGCATCTCGTCGACATACTTGAAGGGGTCGTTGAGGATTTTCTTCATGACACCAACCGAAGGACGGGTGGCTCGCGGGGGCGGCCACGCGGGCCGCCCCTACATAGTCGTGCCCCGTAGGGGCGACCCGCCGGTCGCCCCTACAGCGATTGAGGCCGCGTCAGATCTTATAGCCGAGCTTGCGGGCACCGGAGAGGAAGTTGGCGTACTGCGCCTTCTGCTTGTCGATGCCCAGCTTCTGCACGATCTTGGTCCATTCCTCCGCCGCCTCGTCGAGGGCTTGCTGCGAGCTGAGTTCGCCGGTGACCGCCTTGGAGATGTTGCGGCCAAGCGCATCGGCATATTCGGGCGTGCCCTCCCAGTAGAACTGGGGATAGCCGACCTGCACGTTCTTAAGGCCGCCATCGAGATGCTCGCGGGCGGTGGCGAAGTTCTTGAAGATGCCGGTGTTGACGGCCCACAGCTCGTTGTCGGTGCCGCGCTGCGGGTTGGGCTCGAGATAGTGCTGCGCCGCCTCGTCGGTGTAGTGCGAGGCGCCGTAGGGATCGGTGCCACAATAGGGATCGGCAACGATGTAGTCGGACACGTAAGGATGCGACATGCGGTAGATGAAGTAGAACGCAGCATCCTTCACGTCCTGCGGCAGGTTCTTCGGGATCGACAGGGTGCGGCACCACAGCGAGATCGAGCGGTGGTTGACGCTGCCGTCCGCCTGCTTCCAGCCGGGGACGATGTCGGCGCCCTGGTCCTCCGCGCGCTCCAGCCCCTGCTGCTGCACGGTGAACTCCGCGAGGTCGATCCACCAGATGGACATGACGTCGGCGCCCGACTGCCAGCGCTGGATGGTCTGCGACAGATCCATCGATTCGCCGCCTGGCGGGCCGAACTTGATGATCTCCTTGAACATGTCCAGGGCCTCGACCGCCTGCGGCGTGTTGATGGTCGGGTTCATGTTCTCGTCGAAGTAGTTCACGCCGTTGCCGGCGGCGACGTCCATCCAGAAACCCCAGCCGAAGTTCGGCGGGTTGACGACCATCGACGTGCCGTAGATCCCCTGGCTCGACAGCTCCTCGGTGAAGAACTGCGTGCAGTCGAGGAACTCCTGCCAGGTTTTCGGCACCTGCAGCTCACGCTGGAAGCGGGCCGAGTACTTCTTCTGCAGCTCCGGGTTGGCGAAATGCGACTTGCGGTAGTGCAGGACGTGGATGTCGCCGTCGATGAACAGGCCGTAGGTCTTGTCGTTCCACTTCGTGTAGAACTCGCCATAGGCCGGCATCACCCAGTCGAGATACTCCTTCGAACTCGGGTATTGCGCGAGATAGTCGTCGAGCGGCTCCAGCTGGCCGGTCTCGGCGAAGGCGCCGAAGAACAGGCTGGGATACTGCGCCCAATCGAAGCGCGGCTGCTTCGACAGCAGCTGCGGCAGCACCTTCGACATGGTGTCGCCGCCGTCGTAGAGCTCGCGGCTCTTGATGCCGACGCCGGCCTCCTTCATGAAGGTGGGCGACAGCCAGAGCGGGGCGTGCAGCCAGTTCGAGTCCTGAAAATAGGTCAGCTCGACATTGTTGAACTTGTTGCCGCTCGGCGGCAGGATGATCTTGTCCTGGGCGAAAGCCCTGCCGCCGACCGAGAACCGGTTGGCCGCCGCCGCGCCGGCGCCGGCCGCGGCGTACTTCATGAACTTGCGCCGCGCCATTCCCTTGAAGATACCCATACGCTCCCTCCTCCCGTTCGGGGCCGACGATCAGCCCCTTCTGTATACCAATTCAAGCCTGCTGCTAACGGATGAACATCTCGGTCCTGGGATCGAAGACCATGACATCCTCGGTCCGGTAATGAAGCACCGCCGCCATGCCCGCCGTCAACTGGACAAGCGGCGGCGCCAGCGCCCGGAACGAAGTGCCGCCAGCGTCGAAGGTGACGATGGACTGCTCGCCCAGATATTCGTTAAGGACCACCGTCGCACCGAGCGCGGCGCCGCCGGAGACCGGCTCGAGCGACAAGTTCTGCGGGCGGACGCCGACGATGACCCGGTTCTCCGTCTGCCGGCGCAGGGCGGCGCTCCGCGCCGCGTCGGGCCGGAACGCCAATCCGGTCCCGTTCACCTGCAGGGTCACGGCGCCCCCCTGGTCGACGATCTCCGCGGTGAAGAAGTTCGTCGGCGGCTCGCCGATGAAGTCTGCGACGAAGCGGTTTGCCGGGCGGTGATACAAATCGTCGCGGGTGCCGAACTGCTGCAGCACCGCATCAGCCATGACGGCGACGCGGTCGGCGAGCGCCAGCGCCTCGACCTGGTCATGGGTGACGTAGATGGTGGTCTTGCCGACCGACTGATGGATGCGCTTGAGCTCGAACAGCATCTGGAACTTCAGATGCGCGTCGAGGTGGCTCATCACCTCGTCGAGGATGAACGCCGCCGGCTCGCGGATCAGCGCACGTCCGAGCGACACGCGTTGCTGCTGGCCGCCGGAGAGCTGCCCCGGCTTCTGGTCGAGGATATGCTCGATGCGCAGGAGGCGGGCGATGCGCTGCACCTCCTGGCTCCGCTCCGCCTTGCCCTTGCCGCGCACCTCCAGCGGGAAGCCGAGATTCTCCGCCACGGTGAAGTTCGGGTAGAGCGCATAGGTCTCGAACGCCATGGCGACGTTGCGCCGCTCCGGCGTCAGCGCATTCACCACCGTGTCGTCGAAGCGGATGGCGCCCGACGTGACCGTCTCCAGCCCGACGATCATACGCAGGGTCGAGGTCTTGCCGCAGCCGGAGGGGCCGAGCAGGGCGACGAACTCGCCGTCCTCGACGGCCAGGGTGAGATCCTTCACCGCATGCACGGGCCCGTGCCGCGACGGGTAGACCTTGTTGACGTTGTCGAGCGTGACGCGGGCCATGGAGCAGTCTCAGAACAGAGTCTGGCTGTCATGCCCGGGCTTGACCCGGGCATCCATCGTGCTGCCTGCACCATGGATCGCCGGGTCAAGCCCGGCGATGACACCATGAGAAAGCGCGGGTGTATGAATGTCACGCATGCAGGTTGCGGCCCTGTTCGGGGTCGAAATAGAGGAACTGGTCGACGGCCAGGACCAGCTTTACCGGCTGGCCGGGCGCGAAATGCGCGTTGGGCGAGGTCAGGGCGGTCAAGCTGACCCCGCCGGCATCGGCGATGAGGACGCCGGTGGCGCCCAGCGCCTCGAAGATCTCGACCTTGGCATCGGCGATGAAGGCAGTGCCGGAGACGCCGGCCGCGTCGATGCCGGCATGCTGCGGCCGGATGCCGACGGTGACCTCCGCGAACTTGCCGCCGTTGAGGGCGGCCGCGTGCGGGCCGGAGATCGGGAAGGAGAAGTTGCCGGCCGTGGCGACGGCGCGCAGATGGCCGTGCTCGGTCGACAGCCGGCAGCGGATCTCATTGATCGAGGGCTGGCCGAGATGGCGGGCGACGAACAGCGTGCTCGGCTTCAGGAACACGTCACGGGCGGTGCCGACCTGGTCGAGGCCGCCATGGCCCATGACGCCGATGCGGTCGCCCAGCGACAGGGCCTCGGCATAGTCGTGCGTGACATAGACCGTGGCGACGCTACGCAATTCCTCCAGGTGATGGAACTGCCGGCGCAGCTCGTGACGGATCTTGGCGTCGAGGTGGCTGATGGGCTCGTCCAGCAGGAAGACGTCCGGCTTGGCGACGAGGGTGCGGCCGAGGGCCGTGCGCTGCTTCTGTCCGCCGGACACCTCGTGCGGCCGGCGCTGCAGCAGCTGGTCGATGCGCAGGAGCTTGGCCGCCGCCGTCACCGCCGCATCGATCTCCGCCTGCGGCATCTTGCGGGCGCGCAGGGGGCTGGCGATGTTCTCGAACACGGTCAGATGCGGATAGAGCGCATAGCTCTCGAAGGTCATGGCGACGTTGCGGCGGTAGGGCGGCACGCCGGTCACGTCCTTGCCGCCGATGACGACGCGGCCGGCATCCAGCACCTCCAGCCCGGCGATGCAGCGCAGCAGCGTCGTCTTGCCGATACCCGACGGGCCGACGATGACGAAGAACTCGCCCTCCTCCACCGTCAGGCTCAGCCGGTCGAGGATCGGCCGGTCGAAACCCTTGCAGACGCCGTCGAGCTCGAGCCGCGCCATCGCCGCTACCCCTTGACCACGCCGAGCGAGAGGCCGCGCACCATGTAGCGGCGCAGGACGATGAACAGGATCACCGGCGGCAGCATGGCGACGAGACTGAAGGCCATGACCAGGTTCCACAGGGTCTGGCTGCCGAGGGTGAAGGTCGGGATATGCACGGGGAAGGTCTTGACGTTGGTGCCCGTGAGCAGATTGGCGAACAGGTACTCGTTCCAGGCGAAGATCCAGCAGAGCATTGCGACCGAGATCATGCCGGGAAACACCAGCGGCAGGGTCACCTTGAAGAAGGCGCGGAACGGCGTGTAGCCGTCGAGATAGGCCGCCTCCTCCAGCTCGCGCGGCGCGTCGCGGAAGAACACCATCATCAGCCAGGTGGCGAGCGGCAGGTTGAAGACGAGATAGAGGACGATGAGCGAGAAATAGCTGTCGGTGCCCCAGGGCATGGAGTCGAAGAGGAAGAACATGGGGATGATCACGGCCACCGGCGGGAACATCCGGTTGGAGAGGATCCAGAAGGCCAAATTCTCGCCGAGGACGCCGCGCACCCAGCGCGCCAGGGCATAGCCGGCCAGCGTGCCGAACAGCAGCGACAGCAGCGTATTGGTCACGGAGACGATGACGCTGTCGATCAGCGACTTGAGGCTGCCGGGATCGGCGAAGATGCTGGTGTAGTTGTCGAGCTTCAGCGTCTCCGGCCAGAAGGTCGGCACCATGCGGTTGATCTCCTCGACCGGCTTCAGCGAGGTGATCATCATGAAGTAGAGCGGGAACACGGTGAACACGAGCCACACGGCGAGGAAGACCAGCAGCAGCGTCTTGACCAGGCGATAGTTGCTCTGGGTCATGATCCGGCCGCCTACGCAATCGCCTGCGCCTTGAGGACGCGCTTCATGTAGTTGAGGAACAGCGTGATCAGCACGGCGGCGACGACGAAGATGAGCCAGGCCTGCGCCGCCGCCTCGCCCACCTGGAACTCGCGGATGCCCTTCTGGAAGGCGATGTAGACCGGCAGCTCCGAGGATTCCGCCGGTCCGCCCTGGGTCATGACCGAGACGTGATCGACGAACTTGTAGGCGTCCATGAAGCGGATGATGAAGGCGATGGCGATGATCTCCTTCAGCATCGGCAGGGTGATGCGGCGCAGCACCAGCCAGCCCGAGGCGCCGTCGACGCGCGCCGCCTCGTAGATCGCCGGCGGCAGGGAGACGCGGCCGCTGTAGACGATGAGCAGCGGCAGCGCCGTCCATTGCCAGACGTCGACCAGGGTGATGGACCACAGCGACAGCTTGGTGCTGAACCAGTTGATGCGGTCCGTCGCCTCCATCAGGCCGAGATTGATCAGCAGGTGGTTGAAGCCGCCGTTGTTGACCTGCAGCAGGAAGCGCCAGAGCACGCCCACGATCGAGGGCGGCAGCATCATCGGCAGCACCAGCAGCACGAGGACGGTGATCCGCAGCGCGTTGTTCTGCACGACCTCGTAGAGGATGAGGGCCAACGCGACGCCCAGCACCACCTGCAGGCAGGCGCCGAACAGCAGATAGCGGACGAGGTGCCAGACGCTGCTGAGGAAGCGGTCGTCCTGGAGCGTGTTGGCGAAGTTGCTCCAGCCGACGCTCTGCCAGTTGCCGCTGAACAGGCTCATCATGTTGGTGTCCTGGAAGGCGTGGTAGGCCATCCAGATGGTCGGGTAGATGACGATCACCGCCAGGATCAGGATGGGGATCCCGACCATGACCGCGGGCACCCAGGGGCTGACGATGAGGTTGCGGCGCCGGCGGCGCTTGACGAACCAGTCGGGATCGGCGGCCCGCGGCGCGTCCGCGACCTGTCCGGCGTCGGCAGTCGTCATCGGCCGTTCCCGCGGTCCGAGATGAGAGGCCTTCCGCGCGGACACGCGCGAGCCGGTCGGCCGTCAGGCATCGAAGAGCCTCCCGCGATGGCTTGTCCGCCGGTTGCCTCCCGGCACATTATGCGGCGGGTATGTTCCCCGATGGTCGGGGCAAGTCAAGTATCTCGCACGATGGGTTCAGCAACGACTCGAAGGCCACCACCCGACCGCCGCGATGGGCTCCTGCTGGCCGTCGACGTCGGCACCGGCAGCGCTCGCGCCGGCCTGTTCGACGCCGGCGGGCACTGTCTGGCGCGCGCGAGCCATCCGATCCGCCTCCAGCGCCCGACGCCCGACCATGCCGAGCATTCGAGCAGCGACATCTGGCAGGCCGTCTGCATCGCCGTCCGGGACGCCTGCCGCGCGGCGCGCGCCGCGGCGCGATCGGTCATCGGCCTCAGCTTCGATGCCACCTGCTCGCTAGTCGCCCTCGACGGTGCCGACCGGCCGGCCAGCGTCTCCTTGACCGGGGACGACCAGTGGAACGTCGTCGTCTGGCTCGACCATCGGGCCGTCGCCGAGGCCGAGGAGGCGACGGCCACCCAGCATCGCGTGCTGGACTATGTCGGCGGCGTCATGTCGCCGGAGATGGAGGTGCCGAAGCTGATGTGGCTGAAGCGCCGGCTACCGGCACAGTGGCGCCGCTATAGCCGCCTCCTCGACCTCGCCGACTACCTGGTCTGGCGCGCAAGCGGTGTCGACGCCCGCTCGGACTGCACCTTGACCTGCAAATGGACCTATCTCGCCCATGAGCGGCCGGGATGGCAGGCCGACTTCCTGCGCAAGGTCGGGCTCTCGGACGCGAAGCGGCGCTCGCGGCTGCCGGAGCGCGCCAGGCCGATCGGCCATCGGGCGGGCGGGCTGACGGCGCAGGCGGCGGAGGAATTGGGGCTATCGACGGACTGTGCAGTGGGCGTGGGGTTGATCGACGCCCATGCCGGCGCGCTCGGCGCGCTCGGCGGCGAGATCGCCGGCGGCGATCTCGACCGCCGGATCGCGATGATCGCCGGTACCTCGAGCTGCCACATGGCGCTGTCTCATGCGCCGCGCTTCGTGCCGGGCGTCTGGGGACCCTATCTCGGCGCCGTAGCGCCGGGGCTATGGCTCAACGAGGGCGGACAGTCGGCCTCTGGCGCGCTGCTCGATCACCTGCTGGACTGGACGGCGGAGGGCCGCGCGCTCGGCCGGCGCGGGCACGAGGTCATGCTGAGGCGCATCGCGGAGTTGCGGGCCGCCGAAGGCATGGTCTTTGCCCACGACCTGCACGTGCTGCCGGACTTCCACGGCAACCGCTCGCCCCTCGCCGATCCGACGCCGCGCGGGGTGATCAGCGGGCTGGCGCTCGACGGCTCGCTCGACGCGGCGGCACGGCTCTACTATGCGGGGGCGATCGGCATTGCCCTCGGCACGCGCCACATCCTCGACCGCCTGGGCGAGCATGGCTATGCCGTGGGCCATCTGCACCTGACCGGCGGCCATGCGCAGAACCCGTTGCTGCTCGAGCTCTATGCCAACGTCACCGGCTGCTCGGTCGTGCTCGGCGCGGAGGAGGACGGCGTGTTGCTGGGGACGGCGATGGTGGCGGCGGTCGCGGCGGGCCGATATCCCTCGCTGGCCGATGCCGCAGTCGCCATGGGCCGGACGGGCCGCGTCATTGCGCCAGCGGCGGAAGCGCGGAGTCATTTCGACGCGCGCTATCGCGCCTACCTCCTCATGCAGGAGCATAGCCGCGCTCTGGAGGAGATCATGGCATCGCGGCGGCCAGCGCGATCACGGGCGTCGAAGCGTGGGGCGACGACATAGACCGGGATCGGCGACGTGCGTCCTTCGACAAGCTCAGGATGAGGGATATTCTTCGTGCCACCAAGATTCTCCCTCATCCTGAGCTTGTCGAACGACGCAGGGTAGCCTTGCAGCGCTTGGTCGCCTCGATCTTCTAGAACGGCTTCGGATCCGCGAACCTTCGCAGGACGTTCTCGGTGATGCGGGAGACGTTGTTGTCGTACTTGTTGTGCGAGAGGCTGCCCATCCAGGCGATGGAGCCGGTGGTGAAGACGGCGCCGCCGCCGGGCATCTCGTAGAACACCATGTCGGCGCGCACGAGGTCCGACTGGCTGCCGGTGAAGTTCGGCGCGTTCACCAGGATCTCCTCGCACACGACCATGTAGAGATCGGTGTGGCCCTCGGAGGAGGCCAGCACCAGCGCATGCGGCGGCGTGCCGAGCAGGCGGTCGGCGCGATCGAGCTCCAGCCCGGCGGCGCCGTCGCCGACCAGCCCGAAATTGCCGATCAGCTCGTCGCGGCCGACGCCCTCGAAGATGAAGGCGGCGCGTGGATCGAAGCTGTCGGGACGGCGGCGGTAGTAGGAGCAGATGTCGAAGCCCTGGGCGGTGAAGCCGGCGCCGACGAGGAGTTGCGGCGGCCGTCCCTGCCGGCGCCACAGCCCGCCATATTCGCCGGTGAAGCTGTGATGGTACTCGCCCGGCTCGGCCGCCCAGGTGCGGATGCCGCCCTCGGCCCGACGCACCTCGATCACGCCCGGCAGGTCGCTGTGGAAAGCGATACGCCAATAGAAGCCGTTGGCACCGAGATACATGAGACGCCCGCCCTGCTCCGTGTAGCGCTGGACCGCATCGAGCATCTGCTTCGAGTGGTATTCCGGATGCGAACCGGTGAGCAGGACGCGATAGCTCTTCAGCAGATCGTAGCCTTCGGCGTGCAGGTCCTCGTCGGTGATGACGTCGTAGCGGAAGCCCTTCGCCTCCAGCCAATCGACGAGATGCAGATCGGCATTGAACTGCCACAGGCCGGAGCCGGCGGCGCCGAGCCATGAGGCGTATTTCGGCCGCATGTTGAGGATCGGACGCAGGCGCGAGGAATAGCACACGCCGCTGCCGTCGGAATGGCTGTCGTAGAGCGCGCCGCCCAGCTCGCGGTGCTCGGCCATGTGGAGATCCTGCGGCTGCAGCGCGACGAGGCGGCCGGCGAGCAGCTCGGCGCCGGGGGCGTCGACGGAATTGTGGTCGTTGGCATAGGCCATGTAGTTGGCGGTCGGCGCCAGGAAGGCGATCTCCGCGGTCGGCGCGCCGCGCTTCGGCCGGACGTAGAACGGGATGTAGTCCTCATGCTCCTCGGCGCGGACGCGCGCGGCATAGACGCCGCTACGGAAGCCATCGGGGACGCGCAACGAGAAGTCGGCCAGCCAGCCACAATCGTAGATGTCGTCGTCATGGAAGTGGATGGCACCGTACTGCTCCGGCGCCAACTGCCAGTTCATCTCGGTGCCGGTCCAGTTCCAGCCCGTCATCGCGCGCGCCGGCAGATTGACGATCTCGCCGTCGAGCCGGTTCGATGACAGGTCGCGTACATGCGTCGAGGTCATGTCGCGGGCGAAGTCCCACACGGCGACGGCGCCCGGCGCCTTCATCGCTTCGGCGGCGTTGCGGACATGGCCGGCAGCGGCGGCGGGATCGACGGTGCCGGAGAACAGGCGCACGGAATCGATCTTGCCATTGTAGTGGCCATCGAGGACGGCGCGGCCGCCGGTGACGAGCTCGGTGACCCAGGCGGCCATGGTGAGCGGGCCTTCGCTCTTCGCCATGGCATAGGGCGAGACGATGGCGCGGTTCTCGCCGCCATGCTCGACGCCCGGGTAGCGCGCCAACGGCTGCTGCCAGATCCGCATCTCCTGCGTCTTGACGTCGTAGCTGGCGCCGACGCAGTACCATTCGCGCGCGATCAGCGGGTGACCCACGCCGAGCCGCGTGGTCTTGCGGCCGTCGCCGAGCTGGAAGGCGATGCCGCCGGATTCGTCGATGAAGAGCGCCCAACCCTTCTCGGCGGCGCCGAGCCAGTGGGCGACCAGCGCCTGCCCGCCCTTGGCCGGCGTCGTCGGCCAGATCATGGCGGCGACCGTCAGGCTGTTGAGCTCTTCCAGCTCGGAACATCGGGGAACCGTGACCGCGGAGCCGGCATGGACGGGCTGCAAGCGGGCGCGATAAGTGCCGCTCACCGGCGTTTCCACCTCGGCCTCCTTGAAGCCGGGCCCGGACGGGTTGGTATCGCCATGGATCAGACGGACGATGTCGGCGCGATAGGTCTTCAAGCCGTCGCAGCTGACCATGAACCGGATGGTCTCGCCCGGCATGACGCTGAATCGGTCCGCGTAGCCGACGATCTTCATGTACCGATTCCCCGAGAAATCCCCCACTCTTGTCCGGCATCAAATCGGAGCATGGCGGCAAATGCAAGCGGGCGCCCCGGCTTGATACAGGTCAAGGCGAGCCCCAGTTGAATCCTGGACGGTCACCTCGAACCTACGGGAGAAATCAACGATGACGACAGCACGGTCAAAGAAAGCGGTTCCGCCGGTTCCGCTCACCGCGGCGGCCATCCGCGACATCGTCGGGCGGATCAGCGACGATCGCATTGCAGCGATTCTTGCAACCGGAGCCACGCACGCCCAGGTCGTCGAGGCCTTCAGCTGGCTTTCGAGCGACGAGTATCTGGGCGCCGGACTCGAACGGCCGTTGAGCGGCGTCGTCGCCGACGTCTATGAGATTCTCAAGCCGGAGGACGCCGACGAGATGGATCGCCCGCCGTCGGCATAGCCACAGCACTTTACTTCTTCCCAACCGCCGCAAGACGGACGAGCATGCGAGCATGAACCACACCGAGGACTTCCCCCTTCAAATCGCGTTCCGCGACATCGCACCATCGCCGGCGATCGAGACCCGGATCCGCCGGTCGGCCAAGAAGCTGGCGCGCTTTCACCAGCGCATCACCCATTGCCGCGTGGTGGTGTCCGCGCCGGAGAGAGGGCACCACCGCGAGCGGCTCTATGTCGTCCGCATCAGCATTGCCAGTCCTGGCGGGACGATATGGATCAATCGGGGCAGCAAGCTCGATTTCGCCCATGCCGACGTCTACGTCGCCATACGCGACGCCTTCGACGCCGCCGCGCGGCGACTCGAGGATTTCGTCCGTCGCCGCGACGGCAGGGTCAAGCAGCACGCGGCCGAGCCGGCCTGAACCGGCCGCCGGCCGAACGGAACCAACGGTTCGGGAGCGGAGCATGTTCAAGACCATCATCGTTGCGCTGGACGGATCGACGCATGCGAAGCGGGCGGCCGTCATCGCCACGGACCTGGCGCACCGCTACGCGTCCCGGCTCCGCTTCATCACCGTGACGAAGCCGCCGCCGAAGCGCATCTCGGCCGAGCTGAAGCACTACATCGAGATCGAGCACCTGTCGAGGAAGCCGGAGGAGCTGGCATCGGACGCCGTCCGGAAGATGCTCTCCGACGCCGAGCGGCATGCGCGACGGAAGGGAGTCAAGGACGTGCGCGCGGTCGCGCAGAGCGGCCCGGTCGCCCGCACGATCATCGGCTATGCCAAGCGGCAGAAGGCCGACCTGATCGTCATGGGCAGCCGCGGCCTGGGCGATATCGAAGGGCTGCTGCTGGGCAGCGTGTCGCACAAGGTGGTAAGCCTCGCCGACTGCGCCGTGATGACGGTGCGCTGAGGCGAGTCGGTCGAGGACGGTCGGCGGCGGCCGAAGGGGATGCGGCCTTGAGACGCATGCGGGACATGATCGGCGAGATCGCCGCGGAGGCGGCGGCGACGGCCGACTATACCGGCCGGGCTGCCTTCGATCCGCGGGTCATGGCGGCCATGGCCAGAGTGCCGCGCCACGAGTTCGTGCCGATGGGCCAGGAAAGCTGCGCCTACATCAACAACGCCCTGCCGATCGGCTGCGGACAGACGATCTCGCAACCCTACATCGTCGCCCTCATGACCGACCTGCTGCAGCCGCAGCCCGATCACACCGTGCTGGAGATCGGCACCGGCTCCGGCTACCAGGCGGCGGTCCTCGCGGAACTCGTGCGCTGGGTCTACAGCATCGAGGTCATTCCGGAACTGGCCGAGGAGGCGCGCGCGCGGCTGCAGCGCCTCGGCTATGGGAACGTCAGCGTCAAGACCGGCGACGGCAATGCGGGCTGGCCCGAGCACGCCCCGTTCGACGGCATCATCGTCACCGCTGCGGCCGCCGCCGTGCCCGAGGCGCTGTCGGCGCAGCTCCGCAACGGCGGACGTCTGGTGATTCCCGTCGGCCAGCGGGACGGCCAGGACCTGATGCTGATCGAAAAATCCAGAGACGGCGAGATCAGCCAGCGGAACCTGCTGCGCGTCGCCTTCGTTCCACTCGTCGGGGGGTGACGCGACTGCCGGCTCACGCCGCGACCCGCCGGGCCGCGGCGATCACGGCTTCCAGCGCTCCACCGGCATCGACTCGCGTCCAGCTCATCGGACCGAGGTCATAGGCGAGCTGTCGCTTCAGCACGTCGACGGTGGCGTCCGAGGCATCGCCGCGCCGCGCCGCAACGCGGCCGGTCAGCACCGCCGCAGGCGCCTCGAGCCACAGCCCGACGAAGGGAACGCCTGCCGCGCGGGCGACATCGGCGATGGCCTCCCGCTCGGCCGGACGCGCATGGAGGGCGTCGGCGATCACGCAGCGGCCCGCGGCCAGCACCGCCGCGGCCTCCTCCCGCATGCGCCGATAGACGCGCGCGGTCACGTCCTCACCATAGGCGGAGGGCGACAGCCGTTGCGTCGACGCGACACCGAAAAGGTTCTTGCGCAGGACGTCCGAGCGCAGGACGCGGGCGCCCGGCACCTGCCCCAGAGCCGGCGCCAAGCCATAGGCCACGCTCGACTTGCCGCTGCCGCTGAGGCCGCCGACCGCGATCAGGCACGGCGGTCTCGGCTGCAGGAGATCGACGGCCTGGGACAGATAGGCGCGGGCCTGCTCCACCAATCGCCGGCGCGCGCCATCGTCCGGCTGCTGCCGGGCGGCGGCCGCGGTGACATGCGCGCGCACACCGGCGCGCACCGACAGGAACAGCGGGAGGGCCGGCAACCCGTCGCCTTCGTCGCGACCGTCGAGGTAGCGGTTGAACACGGCGTTGCCGAGCGCCTGCAGGCGCCGCGCATCGAGGTCCATGAGCAGGAAGGCGAGGTCGTACAGAACGTCGATGTTCGAGATCGCAGGGTTGAACTCGATGCAGTCGAAGAGCGTCGGCCGGCCCTCGACCAGGCAGATGTTCCGCAGATGCAGATCGCCATGACAGTGGCGTACCTCGCCGGCACGGCGGCGGGCCTCGAGCAGCTCGGCGTTGCGCGCCAATTCCGCCCGGGTCGCGGCGATCAGGGAATCGACCGCCGCCGCCTCGAATATCTCCGGCGCGGCGGCGCGCAGATTGCGCGCATCGCTGGCGACGCTCGCCGCCAAGCCTTGCGCGCCGCCGGCCGTCCAGTCGATCTCGGCGTCGGCGTGAAAGCGCGCGATCTGCTCCGCCAGCGCCAGCATCAGCGGCAGCGTGAGCCGCCCGCTCTCGGCCATCCGGTCGAAGAGCGTGTCCTGATCGAACCGCCGCATGACCACGACCCAATCGGCGACCGTGCCCGCTCCGCCGAACGACAGCCCACCGTCCCCGTCGCGGATGATCGGCTGCACCTCTTCATACAATTCCGGCGCCGTGCGCCGATTGAGCGTCAACTCGGCACGGCAGGAGCGCTCGCGCGCCGCCAGGGTCGAGTAGTCGAGATAGGAGAAGCGCACGGCGCGCTTCAGCTTGAACGCGCGGTCCCCGGCCAGAAAGACAATGGCGGCATGCGTGTCTATACGCTCAACGGACTCGACCCCGTGGGTCGCGGGATCGGCGAGGAAGGCGATGACGGCGGCCTGGTCCTGCGCGTTCAACGGTTGCCCGCCACGCGCCGAGACTATCCGCGCACCAGGAGCACGGAGCAGGCGCTCTTCTCGACGACCACGTCGAGGGTGTCGCCGGCGCCGGCGGCCAATGCCTGCGCGCCGACGATCAGCAGCCCGACCGGCTCGTTGCCGAGGGCGCCGACGATGTCCGCGGGATGCGCGCTCCGAACGCGCCGAACCGCCGCAGCGATGCCCATGCTCGCGGCCTGCTCGCGCACAACGGTCTCGTGCTGTGTGAACTCCATCCCCTCGGGTGCGGGCACGAAGACGACCAGGCGATTGCCTTCGCGCGCCGAGAGCCGCGCCGCCAGAGCCAAGGCAACCCGCGATTCCGCGCTGCCGTCATAAACCACGGCGACCGGCGCATCGCCGGCGGCACGGGCCGGCGACGCGAACAACATGGAGCGCATCGTCTGCACGGCGACCGCGCGCGTGTTGCGGCCGAGGCGGACCTGGCCGGACATCGGCCGCGTCGTCTTGCCGACGGCGATCAGGTCGGTGTCCTGCGCGGCGGCCAGGAGCTCCGTCTCGACGCGTCCGCGCGCCGTGCGGAAACTCCATCGGAGATGAAGCGCCTCCCCGACCCGCGCCAGCGCCCGGCGCGCCAGGGCGGCCTGGGACGTGAGCTCGCGTTCGAGCCGCGCGGGATCCAGGGCCCGCCCTGACCGCGACAACGCCGGCACCTCGCGGGCGAACGGCAGCGCCGCCAGGTTCAGCAGATCGATATCCTCCACGAACAGGCCGACGAGCTCGGCCTGCAGCCGGACCGCCAGACGCGACGCCGTTTCGAGCGCAGCCAGGCTCGCGGGGGACGCATCGAGGGCGACCAGGATGCGGTGGATGTCGAGCGCCTCCGGCGCGCCGCTCATGTCCGCTCGCCCGGAGACGCGACGCCGAACCGCCGCCGCTGATCGGCAAGAGCGATCAGCCGGTCCTCGACGCGCCGGTTCACGCTGCCGTCGGGGAATTTGCCGGCGCCGTCGCGCTGACCCGCCGGCACGCCGGTCAGCAACTCGATCCCTTCGTCGATCGTGCGCACGGCATAGACATGAAAGCGCCCAGCCTCGGCCGCCTCGACGACATCTCGGCGAAGCATCAGGTGCGTCACGTTGCCGGCCGGGATCAGGACGCCCTGTTCGCCGTCGAGGCCGCGCGCAACGCAGGTATCGAAGAAGCCCTCGATCTTCTCGTTGACGCCGCCGATCACCTGCACGTCGCCGTGCTGATTGACCGAGCCGGTGACGGCGAAGGACTGCTTGATCGGCAGATCGGCCAGCGCGGACAGCAACGTGTAGAGCTCCGCCGACGAGGCGCTGTCGCCCTCGATGCCGCCGTAGGACTGCTCGAACACCAGGCTCGCCCACAGCGACAACGGATGCTCGCCGGCATAGCGCGAGGCCAGGAACGCCGACAGGATCATCACGCCCTTGGAATGAATCGGGCCGCCGAGCTCCACTTGGCGCTCGATATCGACGACCTCGCCGCGGCCGAGACGGACCTTGGCCGTGATGCGGCTCGGCTTGCCGAAGGTGAGGCTGCCCAGGGACAGGACGGACAGGCCGTTGACCTGCCCCACCTTGGCGCCGGCGGTATCGATGAGCACCAGGCCGCGCTGGATCATCTCCTGCGAGCGCTCGCGCACGCGGTCGCTGCGGCGGCGCTGGGCCTCGATCGCCTGCTGCACGTCCCTCGCCTCGATCATGGCGCGACCGTCGGCGCCCGCCCAGTAGTCGGATTCGCGCACGATGTCGGCGAGGTCGCCGATATGCATCGACAGCTTGGCCGAATCCTCGGCCAGGCGCGCGCTGTGCTCAATGGCGCGGGCCACGGCGCCGCGGTCGAGCGGCTTCAGTTTCTCCCGCCGGACCATGGTGGCGATCAGGCGCGCATAGGCGGCCGTCGTCTCCGCGTCCCAGCGCATGTCGTCCTCGAAATCGACGGCGACCTTGAACAGCTCGTGGAACTCGAAGTCATGCTGGGACAGCAGATAGTACAGCCAGCGGTCGGCGATCAGGACGACCTTGACGTCGAGCGGCACCGGCTGCGGCGTCAAGGTGACCGTGCTGACCATGCTCAGCATCTGCGCCGGCGTCTCAATGCGGATCTCCCGCGAACGCAGTGCCCGTTTCAGGGCCTCCCAGGCGAAGGAATGCATCAGCAGCTTATGTGCATCGAGCAGCAGGTAGCCGCCGTTGGCGCGATGCAGGGCGCCACCCCGGATGAGCCCGAAATCGGTGACCAGCGTGCCCAGTTCCGCCAGGTGCTCGACCGCCCCGACGAGATTCATGTAGGTCGGGTTGTCCTCGTAGACGACCGGCGCGCCGGATTCAGTGCTGCCGTCGACGATGACGTTGACCTGATAGCGGCGGAAGCGGTCGCCGTCGCTCAGCCGCGGCGGCCGCCCGTCGCTGCCGGGCGTCGGCCGTTCCGCCGGCGGCGGGAGAAACGCATCCACATGCTCGATCACGTCCTTTTCGACGGCATCGAGATAGGCGACGATCTCCGGAATGCCGCGGTACTTGGCGTCGAGGTCGTCCATCAGATGCCCGACCGCGAACATCGTCACTTCGCGGTTGAGGTCGCGGACGCGTTCGCGCCGCTCCTTGTCCCACAGCGGCAGCTGCCGGACCGTCTGCTCGAGCTCGCCCTGCAGCGCTTCGATATCGGCCTGGGTTTGTCGCTGCTCGGCCTCCGGCAGCTTCTGGAAATCTTCCGGGCTGAGGACCGTTCCGTCGCGGACGGGCGCCACGGCGAAACCCATGGGCGTGCGAACGAGAACCAGATTCTTAACCTTGCCCCGCTCCTGCAGCTGCTCGAAGGCCTGGGCCTGGCGGCTCTTGTAGTCCTCTTCGATGACCTGCCGACGGTTCCGGTAGTCGTCGCTTTCGAACAGGCTGGGGATGGCCGATTTGAGATCGCGGACCAGGTCGGCCATGTCGGCCCGCAGCTTCGCCGCGGTTCCCGTCGGCAGGCGCAGGGCCAGAGGCCGCTGCGGATCCGCGAAGTTGTTCACGTAGCAGAGGTCGAGCGGCGGCGATCCGACCGCCGCGACCCGCTTGAGGTAGTCGCGGATCATGGCGTGCTTGCCGCTGGCCGGCCCGCCCAGCACGAACAGGTTGTAGCCCTGCCGCTTGATGCCGATCCCGAAGCGCACAGCCTCGATGGCCCGCGCCTGCCCGGGAAGCTCAGTCAGTTCCTCCAGTTCGTCGGTCGTCTTGAAGGTCAGCAGCGATGAATCGCAGCGGCGGTAGAGGGAGTCCGTCGGCAACGGGTCGATGGCCATGCTTACCTTGTCTCGGTGCGGTTGCGGCAATTCGATATCTGCCGCGAATACTAACGGAATGCCGACGCCGTCGCGACGATTCGATCAGGCCCGGCGACCGTTTTCCGCGAAGCGGAACTCGCCGAGATAGTCGCGCAGTTCCGCGCCGGCCGTCCCGTCGAGCAGGTCGCGGGTCGGGCCGACCTGCAACACCCGCCCCTCATGGACGAAGGCCGTGCGCGCGGCGGCGTAGAGCGCGTCGTCCGGCTGGTGGCTGACGAGCAGGACGGTGAGGTTGCGGGCCGCCTGCAGCGCCCGCACGAGATCCAGCATCTCGCGGCGCAGGGCGGGGCCGAGGGCGGCGAACGGCTCGTCCAGCAGCAGCACGGGCCGGTCGCGGACGAGGCTGCGCGCCAGCGCCACGCGCTGACGCTCGCCGCCCGAGAGCTGCGCCGGCAAGCGCGCCTCCAGGCCCGCCAACCCGACCTGCGCCAGCGCCGCCGCGACCCGCGCGCGATCGTCGGCCGTCAGCCTCAGGCCGGGGTGGATGCCGAGGCCGACATTGGCGGCGACGTCGAGATGCGCGAACAGGTTGTGGTCCTGGAACAGCATGGTGACAGGGCGGACCGCCGGATGCAGGCGCGTGACGTCCGCGCCGCCGATGCGGATGCTCCCGGAAGCGGCCCGCTCGAAGCCGGCGATCAGCGCCAGCAGCGTGCTCTTGCCGGCGCCGCTCGGGCCGATGACGGCCAGGCACTCGCCGTCCTCCACATGCAGATCGAACTGCATGCGCATGTCTTCGTACTGGAAAACGACGGCCTCGAGATCAACCGCGGCCATGGCCGCCGATCCCCCGCTCGATGACGGCGAACAGACCAAAGCACAGCACCGCCAGCACCAGCGCCGTAACCGCCGCCGCGTCGAGCTGATAGGCCGCCATCCGCTGATAGAGCAGCAGCGGCAGGGTCGCCGTGTCCTGCGTCCCGAACAGCGCGATGATGCCGAGATCGCCGACCGCCAGCGCGGCGACCAGGGCCAGGGCCGTGCCGAGCGGGCGCCGCAGCAGCGGCCATTCGACCAGGCGGAGCCGGTTCCAGCCGGTCATGCCGAGGCTGGCACAGAGCCGGTCGTGCTGCTCGCCCGCCCGCATCATCGGCGGGCCGAGCGTGCGCATGACGTAGGGCAACCCCATGATGGCGTTGATCGCCACGACGAGGAGAATGCCGAGCGACAGGACCTCGACGACGGGATTGAGCAGCGCGAACAGGCCGGTGCCGATGACGAGCGGCGGCACCACGAGGACGAGCGAGGCGACCGTCTCCAGCGCCATTGCCGGCCGCGGGCGGTCTCGCCGCAGCCGCAGCTCGCGGCTGGTCAGCAGCAGGCCCCAGCCCAGCGCCGTCGCCAGTGCGCCCGCGCTCAGCGCCACGGCAAGGCTGCGGGCCGTCGCGCGCCAGAGGCCGGGATCGCCGATGACCGCGCGCACCGGGCCGGCAAGGCCGTGCAGCGCCACCGCCGCCAGCGGCAGCAGCACGAACGCCGCCGCCAGCGACAGCACGGCGGCGTCGATCAGGCGACCGCCGAGGGCGGCGACGTCCGGCCGGTCCTGCGCGCGCTGCGCCGCCGGCGTCAGCGGGACGTGGCGTATCGCCCGCTGACCGACGGCGACCAGAACGCCGCAGATGAAGACTTGCAGGAGCGCCAGCTGGATGGCCTTGCCAAGGTCGAACTCGAAGCGCACGGCCTGGTAGATGGCGACCTCGATGGTGCTGTTGGCCGGACCGCCGCCGAGGGTGAGGACGATGGCGAAGCTGGTGAAGCAGAGCATGAAGACGAGCCCGGCGACGCCGGGCAGCACCTGCCGCAGCAGCGGCCATTCGATCAGGCGGAACACCTGCGACGAGCTCATGCCGAGCTGGGTGGCCAAGCGCCAGGTCTCGCCGGGAATGGCGGTCCAGACCGGGAGGAGCAGCCGGACCGCCAGCGGCAGGTTGAAGAAGACATGGGCGATGAGAATGCCCGGCAGGCCGTAGAGAAACTGGTGCGGCGAGGCTCCCAGTCCGGCCAGCAGCCGGTTGAACCAGCCGGACTGGCCGTAGACGGCGACGACGCCGAGAATGCCGACGAGCACCGGCAGCACCAGCGGCAACCCGAAGAGACGCAGCAGCAACGTGCGGCCCGGGAAGGCCTGCCGCCGTGCCAGGGCGCGGGCGACGGCAATGGCCGGCACGACGCTGAGCAGGGTCGACAGCAGCGCCTGGCCGATGGTGAAGGCGACCACGCGCCGGACATAGGGGCTGTCGAGGAAGAGCCGGAGATCGGTGGTCCCGGCGACGCGCAACAAGCCGAAGAACGCGCCGCCGATGACCAGCCCGAGGACGAGGAACGTCAGCGCACCCGGCGCCAACCGGCGGATTATTGGCTCATCGCTTGCAACCACTCGTCGATCCATTGTTTGCGATGGGCGGCCACCTCCTCCGGCGGGAACAGCAGCGCCTTGGCCGGCTGCACGAGCCGGCCGAACTCCGGCGGCAGGCCGCCGGTGGGCTCGATCACCGGATACATCCAGTTGGTCGTCGGTATCTGGTCCTGAAAGGGGGTGGAGATCATGAAGTCGAGAAACTGCTTCGCCAGCTCCGCGTCCGGCGAGTCGGCGATGCGGCCGGCAACCTCGACCTGCATGTAGTGGCCCTCGGCGAACGGTGCGGCGGCGTACTGATCGGATTTCTCGGCGATCAGGTGATAGGCCGGCGAGGTCGTGTAGCTCAGGACCATCGGCGCCTCGCCCTGGGTGAACAGGGCATAAGCCTCGCTCCAGCCCTTGCTGACGGTGAGGATGCGCGGCTTCAGGCGCGTCCAGGCATCCGCGGCCCGGTCGCCATAGACCTGCTTGATCCACAGCATGAAGCCGAGGCCGGGCGTGCTGGAGCGCGGATCCTGCAACAGTATCTTCTGGCTCGGGTCGCCGGAGATCAGCGCCTCCAGGCTCTCGGGCGGCTGCGGCAACTTGGTCCGGTCGTAGACGACGGCGAAGTAGCCGTAGTCGTACGGAACGAACTGCGCGTCCGTCCAGGCGATCGGCAGGCGGAGGCCGGAGAGGTCCATCCCATGCGGGGCGAACAGTCCGGTGGCTGTTGCCTCGGCCGTGAGGTTCGTATCGAGTCCCAGCACCACGTCCGCCTTGGTGTTGCGGCCTTCGAGCTGCAACCGGCTCAGCAGCGCGGCGCCGTCCTCGACCGCGACCCACTCGAGCCGGCAACCGCAGACGCCCTCGAAGGCCTTGGTGACGGCCGGACCCGGACCCCACTCCGAGGTGAAGGAATTGTAGGTGTAGATGGTCAGCGTCGGCGTCTGCGCCGCGGCAGCCCCCGTCAGGACCAGGAGAGTCAGGGTAAGCAAAGACAGAAATTTGGTCATGTCACGCCCTCCGCCAGACGCCGGCGGCAGCGACACGAACGTTGATCGGAGCTTGGACTCATTTCCCTCCGCCGGCATTATCCGGATCAGGTTCGTCGGGTTGGCCACCGGCACCTGCGCCGACCGCCTCTCAGCCACGAGGGCACCCCGTTGAGGCCTTCGACTATAGGCCCTCGACCCGGGGAATTGAAGGGGCGAATCCCGTGGCGGCCCATGCCACTCGCAATCAGGACAGCTTAGGCGGCCGCGATGCAGGCGCGGTATGTCGTGCTTTCGGCAATCGCGCGGTGGCGCGCCAGGCGGTCGCGGGCGAAGGCGGCGAAATCGGCATTGGGATTCCCGTCCGCCACCTGCACCAGCGCCCAGGCGGCAGCCATGAGGTTCAGCATCCCCTTGTACAGGACGAACCGGCG
Organism: Dongiaceae bacterium; assembly: GCA_050180895.1. Classification (GTDB taxonomy): domain Bacteria; phylum Pseudomonadota; class Alphaproteobacteria; order Dongiales; family Dongiaceae; genus JBGPEQ01. The sequence continues at coordinate 267,808 of JBFXDS010000002.1, read as the reverse complement.
GGACTCGGCGGCGGTGACGGTCGGGAAATAGGCAGCGAGCAGAATATCGTCCTGCCGCGCGTGCAACCCGGCCTCGATCGAAAGAGCGGCCAGGTCCCACATCGGCTCGCACATGGCCGAATACTCCCAGTCGAGCAGGTACAGCGTCGATCCGTCCCCCGCGGCGACGAAATTGTCGGGGACGGGATCGATGTGACTCGGGACCTGGGAACCTCGATTCCGCTCCAGCGCCGCCCGCGCCGCATCGGCATGACGCGCGATCGCCCCCGGATCGAGATCGCCGGGCCAGCGCCGCTTCGACGCCAGGGAAACGTACTCGTCGAGCTTCGGAAGCAGATCCATGCGGCCTGAGAACGGCAGGCCGCTGTCATGCAGACGTCGGAGCAAGGCAACGGCGCGCTGGAGCATGCCGCGCTGCCGCAGCCGCTTGGGCGTCAGCGCCATGCCGTCGGCGATGAAGCGCGTGACCATCACGCCGTTGCGCGCGTCGGCAAACACCACCTCCGGGGCGATGCCGATCGACGCCGCGAGCCCGGCATTGTGCGCCTCGGCCGCACGATCGATGTAGCGTTCGGTTCCCTCGCCGGCGATGCGCAGGACGAAGGCGTCCGTCCCGAGGCCGATCCGGTACGTGCGATTGGTGAGGCTCGCGAGCCGCGCCACCGCACGCCCATCGAAGCGTCGCCCGGCGAGCGCGGGTATCCGATCGAGGATGGGCGCGAGGTTGTCCGTTCGGGGCATGTCGTCGCCGGTCATTCGGAACGTGAGTAGTGATTCCCAAGGGGTTGCGTCATAATGACAAGCCTGAATTCCTCTGCCAAAGCTCAACCTTCAGGGAGGACGGCCATGCGCTCCATCGCCTCGGCGATCGTCTTCGCGGCGACGTTTATCGGGATCCTGTCGATGGGCGTCCCGGCGCAGGCGCAGCCCAAGGGCAGCTATCTGCAGACCTGCCGGAATGTGAGGGTCCTGGGAGAGAGCGGCCTCGCCCCCCTCCTGACGGCACAGTGTCAGACCAGCCGCGGAACCTGGACTCAAAGCAGCCTGTTCTACAGGCGCTGCAGAGGCGACATTTTCAATGAGAACGGCAACCTGAAATGCGAGGGCGGCGGCTCGGGAGACATCGGCGGTGTGCCGAGCGGCACTTGGCGGCAGAGCTGCCGCGATGGTTACGTCGATGGGCGCCGGCTCTACGCCGAATGCCAACGAAGCAACGGCCGCTGGAAAGAGTCGTCCCTCAATCTGCAATCCTGCCCCCGCGGGCCGGTCGGCAACAACAACGGCAATCTCTACTGCGAGGGAGGCTTCGGAGGCGGCTTTGGCCTGCCCAGCGGCAGTTGGCGACAGAGCTGCCGGGACGGCCATGTCGATGGGCGCACGCTCCATGCCGAATGCCGGCGGAACAACGGCCGCTGGCAGAATGCATCCCTCAACTTGCAGACCTGCCCCCGCGGGCCGGTCGGCAACAGAAACGGCAACCTCTTCTGCGAGGGCATCCCCGGCGGCGAACGGGTGCGCCTCACCCTCTACCAGAACTTCAACTTTAGCGGGCGCACGCTTCAGCTCACCGGCCCGGCACCGGACTTGCGCGACTATAACTTCGACGACCGCGCTTCGAGCCTGCGCGTCGAGGGCCCATGGTACGTATGCTCCAACATCAACTATTCCGGCGATTGCACGAAGGTTTCCGGCACCTTCAACCTGAGCTCGAAGTGGAACAAGCGCATCTCCTCGGCGCGGCCCGGGCCCTAGCCGGCGACGTTACGCCTCCTTCAGTCGCCCCCGTCGGATGAGCGCGCCGAGGCGCGAGCCCCGATCTCAGGCGGTGATCGCCGCGATCAGGCGGTTGACCTCACTGGCGGCTTCCATGTGCGGCATGTGGCCGGCATTCTCCAGGACGTGTACCTTGACGCTCCCGGGCAATCCCTGGGCATGGGAGGGCGGGATGATCCGGTCCTTGGCGCCGACGATCACCTGGACGGGCTGCGACAGCTTGCCCAGGCTGTCGCGCAGCAGAACGGCCTGACGTCCGCCGGGGAACATGGCATCGCGCATCCTCCTCAGCGCCGCATCGACGCCGTCGATGCGCTTGAACTTGAGCACGTCTTCGATCATGTCGCGGGTAACGAGCGCCGGGTCGGCGACGAGCATCTGCAGGACCGGCTCCAACTTCTTGCCGCGGCTCGCCTCGATGAAGCCGTTGATGTAGTCCATGGCGATATCGGGGCCGAGGCCGGCCGGGCAGATGCCGGTGACGGAGACGACCTTGTCGGGCGCGGTTGCGGCCAACTGCAGGCTGACCGCCCCGCCCATGCTGTGGCCGACGAGATGCGCACGGGCGATTCCGAGCGCCGCCATCCAGGCCGCGAGCGCCGCGGTCATGCTCGCGAGATCACCGCTGCCGATCTCTTTGCTGGAACCGCCATGGCCGGGCAGATCGAGGGCATAGGCCGTATGCTGCTCGGCCAACGCCTCCTGATTGAACAGCCAGTTGTTGAGATCGCCGCCGAAACCGTGGACGAACACGATCGGCGCACCCTCCCCGCTGCCCAGCTTGAGATGGCGTATGCGGCTGCCGCCGGCGACCTCCATCGTCTCCGGCTCGGGCTTCTTCTCGCTCGCCCGCGCGGCCAGAGCCTCCTTGAGGGCTTCGTTGAACTTGGCCACGAAGGCCTCGATGTCGCCGTCGCCGACGCTCTTGTCGGCGACAACGGCCAGCAGGGCGCCGACCGGGAGAGTCTCTCCCGGCTGCGCCACCAGCTTGCGAAGCGTGCCCGATGTCGGGCTCTCGAAGACGTTGGCGATCTTCGAGGTCTCGATGTCCGCGATCTCCTGCCCCTTCGAGATGGTCGCGCCCTCGGCGACGTGCCAGGCGGTGACCACCCCCTCCTCCATCGCCAGGCCCCATTTCGGCATGACGATGGGCTGGATCTCGCCCGCCATCACGCGTTCCCCATGACCGCGCGCACGGCGGCCTCGATCTTCGGCGGTCCGGGAATGTAGATGTCCTCGAGCGCCGGGGAGAACGGCACCGGGCAATGGTAGCCCGTCACCATCTTGATCGGCGCCTTCAGATCGCCGAACGCCTCCTGGCAGATGAGGGCGGAGATGTCGGCGGCCATGTTGCAGCGCGGGTGGGATTCGTCGACGACGACGACGCGGCCTGTCTCCGATGCCGTCTCCAGCACGGTCTCGGTGTCCAGCGGCGAGGTCGTCCGCAGATCGACGACCGTGCAGCCGATCTTCTCCTTGGCTAGCTTGTCGGCGACCTGGTTGCAGAAGTTGACCATGCGGCCCATGGTGATGATGGTGACGTCATCGCCCTCGCGGGTCACGTTCGCCTCGCCGAAGGGGATGGTGTAGGCATCGTCCGGCACCTCGACGGCCTCGTCATACATCGCCTTGTGCTCGAAGAAGATGACGGGATCGTCGTCGCGGATGGATTGCGTCAGCAGGCCCTTGGCCTCATAGGCGTTGCTCGGCAGCACGACCTTCAGCCCGGGAATGTGCGTGAAGATCGGATAGAGGCACTGGCTGTGCTGCGAGGCGGCCCGGAAGCCGGCCCCGTACATGGTGCGGATGACCATCGGTGTCACCGCCTTGCCGCCGAACATGTATTTGAACTTCGCCGCCTGGTTGAAGATCTGATCGAAGCAGACGCCGAAGAAATCGACGAACATCAACTCCGCCACCGGCCGCAGGCCCATGGCGGCCGCACCGGCCGCGGCGCCGACGAAGGCGCTCTCGGAGATCGGCGTGTCGAGCACGCGCTCGCGGCCGAACTTCGGCATCAGGCCCTTGGTGACGCCGAGCGGGCCGCCCCAGGCGTCCTGCTCGCCGGGCGCCCCGAGGCCGCCGGCCACGTCTTCACCCATGAGGATGACGCGGGGATCGCGCTCCATTTCCTGGCGGAGCGCTTCGTTGATCGCTTGACGATAGGTTTTCTTGGCCATGTGCGGCTCCCTCAGTAGGCGGAGGTATAGACGTCGGTGAGCAGGTCGGCCTCGGTCGGCGTGGGGGCCGATTTGGCGTCGGTGACGCACTGCTCGATCCGCTGCTTGCACTCGCGGTCGATCGCGTCGAGCGCCTTGCCGTCGAGCAGCTTCGCTTCCGTGACACGGTTGCGGAACAGCGATAACGGGTCCTTGCTCGCCTTGTACTTGGCGACCTCGTCGGGCGCCTTGTAGGTGGCGGCGTCGCCTTCGAAATGCCCGTAATAGCGCATCACCTTCACATGCATCAGGGTCGGGCCGCCGCCCGAGCGGGCGCGCTCGATCGCCTCGCGCGCCGAGTCGTAGACGGCGAAGAAATCGGAGCCGTCCACTTCCATGGAGGGCATGCCGAAGCCGTTGCCGCGGCCGACCTGGCTGCCGCCGACCGACCACTTGGAGGCCGTCGACTCGGCATAGCCGTTGTCCTCGACGATGAAGATCGCCGGAAGGTTCCAGATCTTGGCGAGGTTGTAGGACTCGAACGTCGTGCCCTGGTTGGAGCCGCCGTCGCCGACGAAGGCGATGGCCACGCCGCCGGTCTTCTTGGTCTTGGCGGCCAGAGCCGCGCCGCAGATGAGCGGCGGACCGCCGCCGACGATGCCGTTGGCGCCCATCATGCCCTTGGACAGGTCGGCGATGTGCATGGAGCCGCCCTTGCCGCCGCACAGGCCGTCCTTCTTGCCGAAGATCTCCAGCATCATCGCATGCTCGTCGCAGCCCTTGGCGATGCAGTGGCCGTGGCCGCGATGGGTGCTGGCGATGCAGTCACGGTCCTCGAGGTGCATGCAGACGCCGACGCCCGACGCCTCCTCGCCGGCGTAGAGATGGACGAAACCGGGAATGTTGCCGGCCGAAAATTCGTCGTGCACGGCATCCTCGAATTCGCGGATCATCCGCATCCGCGTGTAGGCCTTGATGAGATCGTCCCTGCTGAGTTGCATCGAGTCCCTCCGTATCAGACGTGCTTGTCGTTGTGGATCAAAAAAGAGCGAGTCCGGTCTCGCGCGAGAACAGGTGCATCCGAGTCTGGTCCAGCGTCAGCGCACAGGGTTCGCCGGCATCGCCGTGGAATCCCGCCCTGGTCCTCGCCAATATCCGTTGCTCGCCGGCCAGGCGGATGTCAACAAGTGTGTCCCCGCCGATCGGCTCGGTGACGAAGATCTCGCCGGCGAAGGCGCCGTTGGCGGGCGTCCCGCGCTGGACCGCAATGTCGTCGGGCCGGATGCCGAGCCGCATGTCGCCGCCGCCATGGTTCACCGCCGCCGCCTGCTGCGGGGTCAGCGGCACGCGCAACGCAGGATTGCAGGCATAGACCGCATCGGCCTCCTGCTCCAACCGGCAGTCGAGGAAGTTCATCGGCGGATCGCCGACGAAACCGGCGACCCACTCGTTGCACGGATGGTTGTAGATCTCGTCGGGCGTGCCCAGCTGCTGCAGCACGCCCTCATGCATGACCGCGATCTTGTCAGCCATCGACAGCGCCTCGAGCTGGTCGTGGGTGACATAGATCGTGGTCGTTCCGAGCTGGCGCTGGAGATGCTTGAGCTCGCCGCGCATGTGCGCGCGCAGCTTCGCGTCGAGGTGGGCGATCGGCTCGTCGAACAGGAAGAGCTGCGGCTCGCGCACGATGGCGCGCCCGATCGCCGTCCGCTGCTTCTGGCCGCCGCTCAGCTGCGTCGGTTTGCGGTCGAGCAGATGGTCGATCTCCAGCAGCTCCGCGGCCTTGCGCACCTTGGTGACGATCGCCGCGTCGTCGATGCGCCGGAAGCGCAGCGGGTTGGCCATGTTCTCGAACACGGTCTTGTGCGGGTAGAGCGCGTAGTTCTCGAACACCATGGCGATGTCCCGGTCCTTCGGCGGCAGGTCGTTGACGCGCCGCGCGCCGAAGCGGATCTCGCCGGCCGAGATCTGCTCGAGGCCCGCCAGCATGCGCAGGGTGGAGGACTTGCCGCAGCCGGAGGGGCCGAGGATGCAGAGGAACGAGTTCTCCGGGCACTCCAGATGGAGGTCGCGGACGGCCACCGTCTTGCCGTAGTACTTCCACACATGGTCCAACGTGACCGACGTCATCTCATCGCCTCACTCGCGCACTGCGCCCATGGTCAACCCGGTCACCAGATAGCGCCGGATGACCAGCCCGAGGAACATCATCGGCAAGGTGGTGACGACGCCGGCCGCCATGATGCTGCCCCACTGGATGTTCTGCGGCTGCACCAGGGCGAAGGTGGCCGGCGGCAATGTCTTGGCGCCGCCGCTGCCGATGACCGACGCGAACAGGTAGTCGTTCCACGCGAACAGCACGCACAGCACCAGGAAGGCGCCGATGCCCGGCGCCACCAGCGGCAGGATCATGCGGAACGCTTCCCAGCGCGTGCCGCCGTCGCACATCACGGCCTCCTCGATCGCATAGGGCACATTGTCGAAGAAGCCCTTCAGGATCCAGATCGCAAACGGCAGGTTGAACGTGGTGTAGGCAAGGATCAGGCCGGGCAAGGTGCCGATCAGGTCGACCGAGCGGAAGATCGCGTAGAGCGGGACCATCACCGCGACCACCGGCGCCATGCGCGTGGAGATGATCCAGAACAGCAGATCCTTCTTCCCCCGGAACTCGGCGCGCGACAGGCTGTAGGCGGCCATGGCGCCGAGCACGACCGAGATCAGCGCCGAGCCGAGCGACGCCAGCAGGCTGTTCATGAAATAGCGGGAGAACCCCAGGTTGCCGAAGAGGTTCTCATAGTGCCGCAGGGTCGGCTCGAAATCGAAGAAGACGGCGATGCCGCTCCACTGGCCGACCGGCGGCAGCTGGAACGCCTGCAGCAGATCCTTAAACGACGACACGAACATGATGAAGATCGGCAGCACCGTCCACACCACGAACAGCGCCAGGAAGGCGGCCGTGAGCGCGCCGACGACGCGGCCGGCCGGGGTGCGATAGCGGGCGATCTCGCGCGAGGCCATCGCGTCACCCTGCCTCGGCGGTCTGCTTCAGCTTCTGCTTGGGATCCTCGAAGATCCGGACGAGGATCATGCCGAGGATGATGGTGACCACCAGAAGCGTGAAGGCGATGGCGGCACCGCGCCCGAGCCGGAAATACTGGAACGACACGTCGAACAGATAGACCGGCAGGATGTTCGTCGCATCGGCCGGCCCGCCGCCCGTCAGCACCAGGATCGCGTCGATGAAGCGGAAATTGTCCATGAAGCGCAGGAGGATGGCGATCAGCAGGAACGGGTAGAGGTTGGGGAGGGCGATGGAGAAGAAATTGCGGACCGGTCCCGCGCCATCGACCATGTTGGCCTCGAGCTGATCCTGCGGCACCCGCTTCAGGCCGGCGAGCACGATCAGCATGATCAGCGGCGTCCACTGCCAGACATCGACGATGACGATGCCGATGAGGGCGGTGTTGGCGCTGCCGAGGATCGAGGTCGGACCCAGGATTCTCGCGCTCTGCAGCAGCCAGTGATACCAGCCGAAGGTGCCGTTGTAGACGAAGAACCAGACCAGCCCGGCGATGACGGGCGCCATCATCATCGGCATCAGGAACACGGTCACCAGGAGCTTCTCGATGCGCGAGCGGTTGAGGATCACCGCCAGCAGCACCCCCAGCCCGACCTCAAGCACCATGCACAAGGCGCTGTACTTGAACAGCAGCCACCAGCCGTTGATGAATTTCGCATCCCGGGGCAAACGCGTGAAGTTCCGGAAATCGTTCCACACGTCCGGCTGATTGGCCTCGCCCAGCGTATGCAGGCTCATATAGATCAGCCAAAAGAACGGATAGATCGAAATCGCCGCCAGCAGGATGATGGCCGGCAGCATCAGGTAGAGATAGATGCGGTTCGGCGACGTCAGATTAAGCACCGGCGGCGCATAGGCGATCGTGCGCGCCCCACCCTTCGAGGTGTAGCGCTCCGCCGCGCCGCCGACGCCTGCCGGCGTCAGGCCCGAAAGGCTGATGGTGTCAGCCACGGCAACGCCTTCCGCCGCGGCTGCCACCGCTCATGAACCCGATCCGCAAGATGTACGCCCTGCCCTGCAACTCCGGACGGAGGGCGCCGGGCCGGCGCCCGGAACCCTCCGCCGATCTTCCTAGAGGTCGTGCAGGTCGTCCAGTTGTTCCTTGATCGCCGTGCAACACTCCTCCGCCGAAACCTGGCCGGCGACGAGTTTCTGCGCCTCGGTCGCCATGATCTGATGATATTCGTTGGTGTTCGGGATCTTCGGTCCGAGCACGAAATGCGGATCCTTGATGCCGTAGTCGTAGACGGCTTCGAAGGTCAGCGCGTTCGGCATGTCCGTCGGCCGCTGGCGCGCCTTCTGCACCTCCGGCTCGGCGACGACGGATTTGCGTGTCGGCGTGCCCCCCAGCCCCTTCAGCACGGCCAGCTGGTTGGCCTTCGACACCGCGTAGATGGCGAAGATGTAGGCCGCGCGCTTGAGGTCCTCGGAGGCATTGCCGTTGATGCCGATGCCGCCGATACCGCAGTTGCAGCCGTTCACGGCCTCGCCGCCGTTCTTGATCCAGCTCGCCTCGCCCTTCGGACAGGGCGCATAGGCGGTCTTGCCGCCGGCGGCCGCCGAGGTCTTCTCGTCCTCGATCGAGGCCGCGAACTCGTGATACTGCACCTGCATCGCGATCTTGCCGGCCTGATACACGCTGTTCAGCTGCAGCGTGTCGTTGGCCAGATTGTCGGGATGGCAGACATCAGCCAGTTCCTTGAAGTGCGTCATGATCTCGATCGAGGCCTCATCGCCCCACTTTGTCGGCCCCGGAGTCTTGCTGCCGAGCTTGTCGTCGATGTCGAAGTCGATCCAGCGGCCGTGCGCGAACATCATACGCTGGATGTCCAGTTGTGTCGTCCAGGCGAACTTGCCCTGGTGCTGGGCATAGCCGTAGGGAACGTCGGCACCGCCATCGGCCAGCTTCTTGAAGAACTCGGCCATATCGCGCACCTGCTTCCAGGTGGTCTCCTTGGTGAACTCCAGGCGATAGCCGTAGTCCTTCTCGAAGTCCTTGGTATGCGCCTCGAACAGGTCCTGGCGATAGAAGGTATTGGCGACGGCGCAGTCGTAGGGAAAGGCGACGAGGCGGCCTTGGTCGTAGTAGTGCCCGCAGACGTCGAGGAAGTTCTCGAACCACACCTCCTCGCCGTAGCCCTCCGGGTCCTGGGGCAGCGTGTCGTCGGTCAGCATCGGCGTCAGGTCGGCATAGTAGTCCGCGAACGGCGCGCCGATCGGCTTGTCCTGCACATAGTTGAGGTGGAAGTCGGCCTTGCCGCCGCGCAGGTCGATGCCGACCTTCTGCTGCACCACCGGCAGATCGTCGGTGAGGATCTCCACCTCGATGCCCGTGAGGTCATAGAACGGCTTCAGGTTGTCGCGGATGGCGAAGGAGGGCGGCGTGTTCTCGGACATGAACACGAGCTTCGAGCCGCTATACTGCTTCCACTTCGCGTCGTCCGACGATTGCGCGTAGACGGGGCGGCGCGTGATCGTCGAATTGAGGCCGACGGCAATGGCGCCGGCGCCCAGCGTAACCGCGGCGGAGCCGCCGAGTTCGAGAAACTTGCGGCGGCTGACCCGCTTGTAGATCGCGTTCTTCGGTACGTAGAACATCGTCGAACCTCCCTCCGACTCGTTTGCTGCGTTCGTTTAGTTACCGATGCAGGGCGGCGCCGGCAGGCCGGACCGTTCCCACAGGTCTGTCGTTGCCTTCAAGAAAGCAACTTCCATGCCAATCAAAGAAAACCGCTAATACCGACATTCTCAGCCATATCACGTGCCGGCTGCAACATCGATGTCCGCAACGAGTGTCGCAAATGAGACGGACCAGGTCCGACGTGCCGCGCCGGACGACGCCGCAATTGAAGGGCGGCCGGGCTTCATTGTACCGTGCAGGCACCCTGCAACGCTACGGGACGGTCACGGAGGGCCGCTGGCACGTCCCTGCTTCATAACAAGAAGATATCCTGAGGAGTCGGCAGGGCGGGAGGCGAGCGCATGGCCGGGCCGAACGGCGAACGCGAGCACGTAGCCCGCGTGTTCTCAAGCCTGAGGCATGAGCCGAGGGTCGATGCCCACGGCGTTTCCAAGCAGGACGTGCTCATTGCCGCGTCGTGGCGCCGCTGCGTTCAGGCCTACGGACTCGAGCCCCATCGCCTGCCGCCGCCGACCATCCTGTCCGAGAACGAGCTGAAGGATTCCCGGGCGCCGGTCGACGAGCTCATGACGCTTGCCTGTCCGGAGCTGGACCGCCTGTTCGCCCGCCTCGGCGAACAGGACTATGTCCTGTACCTGACCGATACGAACGGCGTCGCCATCGAGTATCGCTGCAGCCCCCGCCTGCTCGACGAGGCCCGACGCTACGGTCTCTATCCCGGCTCGCTTTGGTCCGAGGAGATACAAGGAACCAATGGCGTCGGCACCTGCCTGCACGAGCGCAAGGCGGTCTCGATCGTGATGGCCGAGCACTTCTCGACGCGTCATGTCAACCTGAGCTGCACGGTCGCGCCGGTCTTCGGCTGCGACGGCCGGGTCGAAGGCGCGCTCAACGTTTCGACGCCACGTTCGACCGACCACGCCGTCCAGGCGATCGTCCGCCGGCTCGTCGTCGACTCGGCGCGGCGCATCGAAAACTACGCCTTCGTCCGCCGGCATGCGCGGGACACCGTGATCCGCCTGTCGCGCCACGAGGATTTCAGCGATACCGCGACGGAGGTGCCGGTGGCAGTGGACGGCGAAGGCCGGGTCGTCGCCGCCGGACACCGCGCGGCGGCCCTCCTCTCGACCGAAGGCAGGCCCATCGCGGGCGAGTACCTCGCGCGGTTGGTCGATGTGCCGCTCGACCGGCTGATGATGCGGCCCGCAGAGACGTTTCGGATCGAGCAGGAAGGAGGACGGCAGCTGTTCGCCCGTCTCGGGCATAGCCGCGAGGCGAAGGGCGGCCGGCGCGCGTTGCGGCCGCATCTGGTCGACGGGCAGAAGGCGTCCGCTCCCGCCGTTTATGATCTGGATCAGCTTGCCGGCGACGATCCGCGCATGCTCGCGAACATCGATATCGCCCGGCGCGTCTTCGACCGCGGCCTGCCCATCCTGCTGACCGGCGAGACGGGGACGGGCAAGGGCCTGTTCGCGCGTGCCCTGCATACGGCCAGCCGCCGCGCCCATGCGCCCTTCGTCGTCATCAACTGCGCCGCGATCCCCAAGGAGCTGATCGAAAGCGAACTGTTCGGCTACCGCCCCGGCGCCTTCACCGGCGCCTCGCCGGAGGGATTCAAGGGACGCATCGTCGAGGCCAACGGCGGCACTCTGTTCCTGGACGAGATCGGCGACATGCCGCTCGCCCTGCAGACCCGGCTGCTGCAGGTGCTGTCCGACGGCGAGGTGACGCCGATCGGCGCGACCCGTCCGATTCCCGTCGATCTCGCCCTCATCTCCGCCACGCACCATGACCTCGACCGCCGCGTGGAGGATCGCGCGTTCCGCGAGGACCTCTATTTCCGTCTCAACGGTGCGACGCTGGCCCTGCCGGCGCTGCGCGAGCGTCGCGACCGGGCGGCGCTCATCGAAGCCGTCTTCGTCGAAGAGGCGCATCGCGGCGGGGTCCGCATCCGCCTGGCCGCCGCGACGCGGGCCTGCCTGGCCGCCCATCTCTGGCCCGGCAACGTCCGGGAACTGCGCCATGCGATGCGCTATGTCGTCGCCCTCGTCGATCACGGCGAGGTCCTGCCCGAGCACCTGCCGCCGTTCATTGCGCGCCCGGCCGGCGGCAACGGTCAGCACGGGCCGACAGAGGCGGTCGAGCGCCAGAGGATCGCCGCGGCTTTGAACCGGGCGGCAGGAAACATCACGGCCGCCGCGCGGCTGCTCGACATCTCCCGATCCACGCTGTACCGGAAGATGCAGCAGCACGCCTTGAACCGGACTCCAGGCCGATAGCGACTAGCTCAGGCCTTGGCAGCCGCGACGAACGCGGTGGCTCGCGCCTGTACCTCCGACATCGTCAGCCCCGGACGAAACAGCGCCGAGCCCAGGCCGAATCCCGATGCGCCTGCGGTGCGATAGCCCGCCATCCGCTCCGGCGTGATGCCGCCGACGGGAAGGAGCAGCGTGTCCGCCGGAAGCACCGCCCGCCACGCCTTGACGACGGGCGGCGGGATCGCTTCCGCCGGGAACAGCTTCAAGCCGTCCGCACCGGCGGCCAAGGCGGCAAACCCTTCGGTCGGCGTCGCGACGCCGGGCAGGCAGAACAGCCCATGAGCCTTGGCCTCGGCGATGATGCGTGGATCCGAATGGGGCATGACGATCAGCCGGCCGCCGGCATCGCGGACGCGCCCGACATCCCCCCGCTGCAATACGGTGCCGGCGCCGATCAAGGCGTTCGCACTGAAGGCCATCGCCAGCGCGGCAATGCTATCGAATGGCCGCGGCGAGTTCAGCGGCACTTCGATGACGCGGAAGCCGGCGTCGATCAGGACTTGACCGATAGCGACGGCATTCTCCGGCGCCACGCCGCGCAGGATGGCGATCAGCGGCAATTCCCCCAGGGCACGGCGCAGATCGATCGTCATCGATGCGCCGCCAGGGGACCGGCGGCAACGAGGATGCGGCGAATACCGACGACCGCGGCGTCCGCGGGGCCGGTGCGGCTGTCGATGCCGAGGATCGCGAGCGCCTCGGCGTAGCGCTGCGCCAGGGCGGCGGCTCCGACGATCGTCGGGCTGCCGGCGGCAACATGCGGCGATCCGATCCAGGCGCTCGCTTCGGCGATTTCATGCCCGATCAGCAGCCCCGACAGGTAGGAGGCGACATGCGCGGCGGGCAGCCGCTCGAGCAGCGGCAGCGTGCGAGCGCTGAAGAGCTGCTTGAGCAGGCCCGCGCCGGATCGACTGCCGTAGACAACGCCGCGCTGAAACGCATCCAGGATATGCGTGTCTCCGACCATCAGCCGCCCGAGGATGCTGTGCTCACGAAGGACGGCGAACAGCTCGCCGGTCATGAACGTGGCGAAGCGCGCGATGCGCCCCGCCTCGACAACGGCCCACTTGCTGTGGGTGCCCGGCAGGACGAAGACGCGGCGCGGCGGATCGCCCTTGGCCAGGCAGCCGACGATCTGCACTTCCTCGCCGCGCATGACGTCGGGCACGCCGTCCTCGGCGATGCGCATCACGCCGGACACCAGCCAGACTTCATGTCCGGCGGGCGAGGTGACCGCGACGAGCTTCTCCGCCAGGTCCGCGGCGCCGGCCGGGCACGTGGCGTACGGCGTCTCGCGCCAGCCCTGCCGGCTGCCGATCATGCCGCTGGCCACAACCGGCAATCCTTCCTGCTGCTGCAGCCACGGCCCAACCAGCCGATCGAAAGCGCCGCCGAAGTCGCCATCGGAAATGGCCAGAATACCCGCCGGCGCCTCGATCCGGTCGAGGATCGCTCCCGACCCGTCGAGGAGTGCTGCCCGGAAGCTGCTGGTGCCCCAGTCGATCGCGATCAATGCTGGCGTGTCTGCCATACGGCGTTGCCCTGTAATTCACATCGGCGAGATCGTCCAGCCCCGCGACGGGCGGCCGTCGGTCATTTAGAACGTCGCCGACACGCCGCCGTCGACCAGCAAGATCTGGCCGGTGACATACTGGCTGTCGTCGGAGCAGAAGAAGAAGGCCGGGCCGGCGATGTCCTCCGGCTTGCCCGGCCGGCCCGCCGGGAGGCGGCGGTACTTCAGATAGATGTCCTTGAACCACTCGGTCTCGTGCTCGTGGCCGCCGTCGGGGCGGCGCGCCATGCGCGTGTCGATGAAGCCGGGCGCAATGGCGTTGACGTTGATGCCCTTGTCGGCGAGGTCGCAGGCGAGGCTGCGCGTCAGGTTGACGACGCCGCCCTTCGCCGTGCTGTAGGGGACGGAGTCGCGGCTGCCGCGCAGGCCCATGATCGAGGCGATGTTGAGGATGCGCGCGCAGGGACTCTTGGCGAGGAAGCGGGCGGCGGCGACCGTGCAGATGAGCACGCTGTCGAGATTCGCGCGCATGACCTGCGTGAAGCGGTCGTAGGTCAGGTTGTTGAAGGCGGTCTCGTCGAGGATGGCCGCATTGTTGACGAGGATGTCGAGCCGGCCCCAGCGCGCCGTCGCCGCGCCGACGGCCGCCGCCGCGTGGGCCGGGTTCGTCACGTCGGTCTTCTGCGCCACGACGTCCGCGCTCGTCTCCTGCAGGATGCGGCGCGCCGTCTCCGTGGCGACCTCGGCGTCGATGTCGGCGATCAGCACGCGCGCGCCCTCGGAGGCCAGGCGCAGCGCGATCGCCTCGCCGATGCCGCGGGCGCCGCCGGTCACGATGGCGACGCGATCCTTCAACCGTCTATGCTGCGGCATCCGTCCTCCCTGCCACGGCAAGCCTCGTGCGCCCGCCGCACTGTTCCCGCAAGACCGTAACAGCAAACTCCCGGTCGACCAAGGCGCCGCCGGCTATGCGCTCTCGCGGGCGAAGGCTGTCCTCCGCAGGCTCGAACGCCCGTTCATTCGCTCCCACCAGGCGGCCAGCCGGGCATGGCGGGCGAGGGCCTGCGCACCTTCCGGGGCAATGCGGAAATAGGCCATCATCGGCGCGGCGTGCAGATCGGCAAGCGACACGGCCTCGCCGGCGAGAAACCCCTGCGCCTCGAGCGCTTTCTCCAACTCGTCGAGCACAGTCGCAGACCGCGCCAGTCCGGCCGCGATGCGCCCCTCGTCGGGCGCGCGCCCTTCCTCCCCAGCCGAAATCCGCTCGACATAGACGTCCCAGACCATCGGCCGGTAGCCGTAGCTGTCGAGAATGCCGATCATCTGGGTCATGCGGGCGCGCGCCGCGGCGCTGTCCGGTTGCAGCGGCGGCCCGGGAAACCCCTCGTCGACATAGCGGGCGATGGCGGCCGTCTCGTAGAGAACGAAGCCGCCGTGGTCGAGGACTGGAATGCGGCCGAAAGGATGCCGCCGGAGATGCTCGGCCGGCGGCCCGCTGGCGGCAAAGACGTCGGTCTCGACCAGCCGGTACGGCACGCCCTTTTCCTCGAGGGCGAGCCGAGCGATACGCGTATAGACGCTGTAGGTGGCGCCGTACAGGATCGGGACGCCGGTGTCCGTCACACCCAGCCGCCGTCAACGATGTAGTTCTGGTTGGTGCAGGCGCTGGAATCGTCGGCGGCGAAGAACAGCACGGCGCGGGCGATCTCGTCCGGCACCAGCTTGCGCTTGAGGCATTGCCGCCGCATCAGCTCCTCCTCGCCCTCCGGCGTCAGCCACATCTTGATCTGCCGCTCGGTCATGATCCAGCCGGGCAGGATGCAGTTGACGCGGATGTTCAGCGGACCGAAGTCGCGCGCCAGCGAGCGGGTGAGACCCGCCACCGCCGACTTGGCGGTGGTATAGCAGGGCATGCCGCCCTGCCCGATCACCCAGGACACCGACCCCAGGTTGACGATCGAGCCGCCGCCGGCCGCCGCCATGTCCTTGTACACCGCCTGCGCGGCGAAAAACTGGTGCTTGAGGTTCACAGCAATGCGGTCGTCCCAGTATTCCGGCGTGACCGTATCGATCGCATGCCGCTGGTCGTGGGCCGCGTTGTTCACCAGCACGCGGATCGGCCCGAGCTTCTGCTTGGTCTGGGCGATCGCGCGCTGCAGCGCGGCCGTGTCGGTGATGTCGCAGGGAATGAACAGCGGCGCCGGCAGCTTCTTGGCCGCGATCGACTTGACCAGCGCCTCCGACGCCTCGCGCGCGATGTCGACGAACGCGACCTTCGATCCCTGCGCGCAGAAATTCTCGACGATGGCCGCGCCGATGCCGCTGCCGCCGCCGGTGACGAAGACGGCGCGGTCCTTGAGGCTGGGATAGGTGGCGTAGTTGCTCATGCTCTTCACCCTTTATTGCGGGGTTGATGCCGTCGCCTCGCCCTGCACGATCATGCCAAGCACCTCGTCCTCGGTCGTCTGCTTGATGCGGCGGTCGCCGACCAGGCGGCCGCGCTTCAAGACCATGACGCGGTCGCCGACGGCGAAGATGTCGTTCAGGCGGTGGCTGATGATGATCTGGGCGACGCCGTGGCTCTTCAGCTCCAACATGGTGTCGAGCAGCTGGGCCGTGGCGGTGACCGAGAGGTTGGCGGTCGGCTCGTCAAGGATGACGACCTTCGGGTCGGAGACGATGGCGCGGGCGATGGCGACCGATTGCTGGCGCCCGCCGGACAAACTCTCGACCTTCAGGCGCACCGAGGCGACGTCCACCTTCAGCTTCTTCAGCACCGCCGCCGCCTCAGCCTCCATGCGCCGGCGGTCGACGAACAGCCATTTCTTCGGCCAGCGGCCGAGGAACATGTTGCTGGCGATGTCCATATTCCCGCACAGCGCGAAGTCCTGGTAGATCATCTCGATGCCGCGGGCGCGGGATTCATGCGGGTTGCGGAAATGTGTCGGCTGACCTTCGATATGAATGTCGCCGGAATCCCGCTGATAGGCGCCGGAGAGGATCTTCATCAGCGTCGACTTGCCGGCCGAGTTGTCGCCGACAAGGCCGAGGATCTCGCCGGGCATGAGGCGCAGATCGACGTCCTGCAGCGCCTGGATGGCGCCGAAGGCCTTGCTGATGCCGCGCATCTCCACGAGCGGCGCGTGATCGGTCATGCTCATGTCGGTGCGGCCCTCGGTTGCGGCGCCAGGCGGAAGCGGAGCCGCTGCAGGATATGCTCCTGCCGCAGCCAGATATCGCCGAGCACGGCGATGATCAAGATGGCGCCGATGCAGACATTGACCCAGTGCTGCGGCATCACGAAGGAGCCGCTCTCGGTGATGATCTGCAGCGAGAGCAGCGCCCGGATCAGGGTGATGACCATGGCGCCGGCCAGCGCGCCCAGCACCGAGCCGTAGCCGCCAAAGATGCTGGCGCCGCCGATCACCGTCGCGGCGATCACGTCCAGCTCGCGCAGCGCGCCGGCCGACGGGTTGTAGGAGCGGTAGAATGCGACATAGATCAGCCCGGCGAGCGACGCCAGCATGGCCGAGAGCAGCAGGCTGGCGAACCGCACCCGGTCGGTATCGATGCCGGCATAGCCGGCGGCGCGGCGGTTGCCGCCCGTCGCCGTCACCATGTAGCCGAACGGGCTCTTCCAGAGGACGACGGCAAAGATGATCGCCAGCACGAACAGGATGAGCGTCTGCGTGCTGAGCGCCGCCGCCAGGTCGGCGAGGAAGCTGCCGGGCGTCAGCTGGATGCCCCAATAGCGGAAGATCTCGATCAGCTTGCGCCCGAGCAGGTTGTAGCTCTCCGGGAACTGATTGAGCTGCCGTCCCGCGACCAGCCAGGCGGCGATGCCGCGGGCAATGTAGAACATGCAGAGCGTCGCCACGAAGGCCGGTAGCCGCGCCTTGGTGGCGAGGAAGCCGTTGACGACTCCCGCCAGCGTGCCGCCGAGGAAGCCGATCAGCGCCGCTGTCACCGGCGCTGCCCCCATCATCTTCATCAGGAACGCCGCCGTCGCGCCCGACAGCGCCAGCACTGCGCCGACCGAGAGGTCGATGTCGCCGTTGCGCATGACATAGGCCATGCCGATCGACATCAATCCGATCTCGCTGAAGGCGAGCAGCAGGTTGAAGCTGTTGTTGAGGTTGCCCCAGAAATCGGGCCGCAGCCAGAAGCCGACGAGCCACAGCAGAACGACGAAGATCACCGCTGCAGCTTCGCGCCGAGCCAGGAGGCGCGTCAGCAGCGACCCTTCGATCTCCCGGCTCCCCGCTCGCGTGCCGTGCGTGCGCGCGGCCTCGATGGCGACCGTGTCTGGGATCGCCGGTGGCAGCGGCAGGCCGCGCAAGCGGGCGATCGTGCGGGCAACAACGCGCCGGCGGATGATCCACGGCTCGATCAGCACGGCGGCGACCAGGATGAGGCCGAGGAAGGCCGGCACGGCGCCTGGCGGCAGCTGCGCCATGGCCTGCACCTCCATCTGCACATCGCCGACCGTGACCGTGCGCGTGATCGGCACGCCCTCACGCAGCACCTTGTCGATGAGCACGATCAGGATGGCGCCGAGGCAGGCGCCGGCGATGCGGCCGCGGCCGCCGAGGATGCTGGCGCCGCCGATGATGACCGCGGCGATGACGATCAGCTCGTTGCCCTGCCCGTACTGGCTGTGCACGCCCTTGTCCTGGGCCATGTTCATGAGACCGGCCAAGGTCGCGCATAGCGCCGACAGGACGAAGGCACGAATGCGCACGGCATGGGTGTTGACGCCAGCATAGCCGGCGGCCAGCGCATTGCCGCCGACGGCATAGGTCTCGTAGCCCCAGCGCGTGCGCGCCAGGACGAAGCCGCCGATGACGGCGACCATCGCGAACAGGACGACCTGGTTGTTGAAGCCGAGGGCGTTGTTGATGCCGAGGACGAAGAACGGGTCGTCCTGCTTGGCGGCGAAGCCGATGTTCTGCCCGCCCGTCAGCCCCAGCACCAGGCCGCGGCCGATGAACAGCATCGTCAGGGTGGCGATGAAGGCCGGCACGCGCAGATAAGTGACGAGCACGCCGTTGACGAGGCCGATGCCCAGCCCGACCGTAAGCGCGGCAAGCACCCCCGCCCAGACCGGAAGGTCGTAGAAGCTCGGCGCCACCGCCATGGCGAAGACGACCGAGACGAGCCCGAGCGTCGAGCCGACGGACAGGTCGAGGTCCCGGTTGATGATGACGAACGACATGCCCACGGCCATGACGCCGAAGCGGGCGGCGTCGCGCAGCACGCTGGCCAGGGCGTTGGCATTGCCGAAGAAGGTCGGGTTGATCCAGGTGCCCACGAGATAGAGCAGCACCATGAAGAGGATCAGTCCGAACTCCCAGCTGCCGAAGATGCCGGCGCGTCTGGAGGGTGTGGTCATGCGATCGACGGCACCGTGCGGCCGCCACCCCCCACCCTATCCCTCCCCCTCAAGGGGGGAGGGAATTCGATGGCGCCACTAGCGACTCCCTCCCCCCTTGAGGGGGAGGGTCGGGGTGGGGGGTGATCGCACAACGACCGCATCACGCAAGAGACGGTCTAGTTTTCGTACCGCTTGCCGACGGTGTCGACGTTGTCCTTGGTGATGAGCTGCGCCTTGGTGTCAAGGTCGGCCGCGGAGACGCCGCGGTCGATCTGCAGGTACAGCATGGTCACCGGCCAATAGCCCTGCAGGAAGGGCTGCTGACCGAGCGCGCCGTCGAGCGTCCCGCCGCGGATCGCCTCGAGCTGCTTCGGCCCCAGGTCGAAGCCGTAGGAGCAGACCTTGTCGCCGATGCCGAGCTGCGCCACCGCGTCGGCGATGGCCGGCGTCACGAAGCCGTTGGCGCCCATGATGCCGACGACGTCGCCGCGCGATTCGACCAGGCTGACGATCGAGCTGACGATGTTGTTGGCGTCGACGTCGATGCCGATGTTCTCCGGCCCGGCGTCGACCTTGTAGTCCGAGAGCTTGCCCGCCGCTTCCAGCGTCTTCACCGCCGCCGTGAAGGCCGCGGTGATGCGGTTGTTCACCTCGACATTGCCGAGCGTCGTCGTGTTCGGGAAGATGAGCGAGCCCGTGGCGCCCGACTGCATGACGCAGTTGGCCATCGCCTCGCCGCCGATGGCGGCGGCCGAGGCGTCCTGCCCGGTATGGCTGATGCCGTTGCGGTCGAGGATCACCGGATCGAAGCTGTTGGTGGTCGCCACGGGGATGCCCAACTCCTGGGCCTTCTTGACGATGTCGTCATAGGCGCCCGACTGCGGCGTGGTCATGATCAGACCGTCGATGGTCGGGTCCTGGATGATCTGGTTGAGGATCTCCAGTTCGCGCGGGATGTCGTCGACCGGCGCCTCCGAGCCGAGCATGATGAGATTGACGCCGAGCAGGTCGGCCGCCGCTTTGGCGCCGACATAGGTCGGGTCGAAGAAGCCGTTGCCGGCGGTGTGCGTAATGATGGCGAAGGTGAGCTTGCCGTCGTTGGAATGAAAGTTCGGCGTATCCGGATTCGCCTTCGCCGCCTCGTTGAAATCATAGCCGCCGACGGCCTTGGAGATCGTCCCGGAGGTCTGCGCCCAGGCCGGGGCGGCGCTCAGGCAGGCAACGCCCAACGCCGCTGCAGTCAAAAGCTTTGCATTCATCTGTGTCCTCCCTGTTGGACCTGCACATCCGGCGCTCGGGTCGGCCGGCACGACCGTCGTGCGTCCTTCGACAAGCTCAGGATGAGGTACAGTTTTTGTGGCACGAAGAAAGCACCTCATCCTGAGCTTGTCGAAGGACGCACCGTGTTGATCCCGTTCTGTTGTCAGTGCGACTCGCGGGGAATCGCAGCGCCGCGCCGGCCGACGAGGAAATCCAGATCGCAGCCGCGGTCCGCCTGCATCACGTGATCGACATAGATCTTCTGATAGCCGCTGGTCATGGCCGGCGCCGGCGGCGTCCAGGCGGCGCGGCGACGATCCAGCTCGGCCTGCGGCACGTCCAGGTGCAGGCGCCGGTCGGCCACGTCGAGCTCGACCATGTCGCCGTCCCTGACCAGCGCCAGCGGCCCGCCGACGGCGGCCTCCGGCGCCGTGTGCAGCACGACCGTCCCGTAGGCGGTGCCGCTCATGCGCGCGTCAGAGATGCGGACCATGTCGCGCACGCCCTTCTTCAGCACCTTCTCCGGCAGCGCCATGTTGCCGACCTCGGCGATGCCCGGATAGCCCTTGGGGCCGCAGTTCTTCAGCACCATGACGCAGGTCTCGTCGATGTCGAGCGCGGGATCATCGCGCCGCTCCTTGTAGTGCTCGACGTTCTCGAAGACGACGGCGCGGCCGCGATGCTGCATCAGCGCCGGCGTTGCCGCCGACGGCTTGATGATGGCGCCGTTAGGCGCCAGGTTGCCGCGCAGCACGGCGATGCCGCCCTGCGGCTTGAACGGCCTGTCCATGGGAAAAATGACGTCGCGGTTGAAGCACTCGGCTTCCGCGATGTTCTCGGCCACGCTCTTGCCGGTGACCGTGACGTGATCGAGATGCAGGAGATCCTTGATCTCCTTCATCACCACCGGCAGCCCGCCGGCATAATAGAAGTCCTCCATCAGGAACTTGCCGGACGGCATCAGGTCGACGATGCACGGCACGTTCCGGCCCAGCCGGTCCCAGTCGTCGAGCGTGAGGTCGACGCCGATGCGTCCGGCCATGGCCAGCAGATGGATGACCGCGTTGGTCGAGCCGCCGATGGCGCCGTTGACGCGGATGGCGTTCTCGAACGCCTGGCGCGTCAGGATCCGAGAGATGCGCACGTCCTGATGCACCATCTCGACGATCCGACGCCCGGCGATATGCGCCAGGACATAGCGCCGCGAATCGACGGCGGGGATCGCGGCATTGGTCGGCAGCGCGATGCCGAGCGCCTCGACCATCGAGGCCATAGTCGAGGCCGTGCCCATGGTCATGCAATGGCCGGCCGAGCGCGAGTTGCCCGCCTCGGCCTCCAGGAACTGCTGCAGCGAGATGCGGCCGCCGCGCACGTCCTCCGACAGCTGCCAGGCGCTGGTGCCCGAGCCCACGGTCTGGTCGCGGTAGTGGCCGTTGAGCATGGGACCACCGGAGACCACAATGGACGGCACGTCGCAGCTCGCCGCGCCCATGACCAGGGCCGGCGTGGTCTTGTCGCAGCCCGTCAGCAGCACGACGCCGTCGATCGGGTTGCCGCGGATCGATTCCTCGACATCCATCGAGGCGAGGTTGCGGAACAGCATCGCCGTCGGCCGCAGATTGGACTCACCCAGCGACATCACCGGGAACTCGAGCGGGAAGCCGCCGGCCTCGTAGACACCGCGTTTCACATGTTCGGCGATCTTGCGGAAATGCGCGTTGCAGGGCGTCAACTCCGAGAAGGTGTTGCAGATACCGATGACCGGCCGGCCGTCGAAGAGATGCTGCGGGAAGCCCTGGTTCTTCATCCAGCTACGGTGCAGAAAACCGTCGCGATCCGGCTTGCCGAACCAGGCCGAGGAGCGAAGCTTGCCTTTCTCAGCGGACATCGTACCTACCTTCCTCATCGATGGGACGTTGGGACGCGCGACCGCGCCGTGAAGGCTTGGGACGGCCATTCGCCAGCGCGCGGCGGGCGTCGGCGGCGGCATCCGCGAGCAGGCGGCGCATGGCCGCACCGGCCGCCGTCGCGTCGCGCCGACGGATGGCGTCGAGGATGGCCTTGTGCAGCGGCAGCGAATGAACCGGCCCGTCCCAGCCTGCGCTGGACAGCCGGAAGCTCGCCGTGAGCGCCGTCTCGATGATGGCGCCCAGCGGCCACAGCAGCTCGTTGCCGGTCGCGCGGATGATGGCCTGATGGAACCGCAGGTCCGGCTCGATCCACCGCGTGCTGTCGTTGCCCGCCTGCTTCATCCCCAGATAGGCTTGCTCGATCCGCCGCACCTCGGCAGCGCCGGCGCGGCGCGCGGCGATGGCCGCCGCCTGTGGCTCGATCATCTGCCGGAGCTCGAACAGCTCCTCGACGAACCGCTCAAGCGGGCCGGCGGCCATCTGCCACGCCAACACGTCGGGGTCGAGCAGGTTCCAGTCGGCGCGCGGCCGCACACGCGTGCCGGTCTTCGGCCGCGACTCCACCAGGCCCTTCGCCGCCAGCACCTTGATACCTTCGCGCAGCGCCGTGCGGCTGACGCGCAGCCGCGCGCTGAAATCCGCCTCGTTGGGCAGCACGGCGCCGGGCGCCAAGTCGCCGCGCAGGATGCGACCGCCGATATCGTGCGCGACCTGACCGTGCAGGCTGCGCGTCGAATAGGTCAGGCTGGTCCGTCGCCGATCCGGCAAGCGCTCTGTTCCTCCCTTAGAGCCCTTTTTTGGCCACTCTTTCCGCGAGACCTTTTTGCGGGGCGGCGAATAGTCATACGATATGCCGATACTGTCAACGCACCCATCGCGCATCTGCCCCGACATTGGACCCGACATTGGAATTGTCGGATGCGGGAAGGCCGCATTAGGGTGTGGCGGTCGCGGGCGACAGCGAAGACGGGAGGCGGCGGCCATGACAGACCTCGTGACGCTCAAGAACGGCGCGGCGGCCCTGACCTTGGCACCCGACGCCGGCGGCTCGATCGCCCGATACTGGAGCGAGGGCCGCGGCCACACCGTCGAATGGCTGCGACCGGCGTCGGCCGTTGCCCTGAAGCGGCGCGCCCCGCTCGACATGTCCTGCTTCCCCCTCGTCCCCTATTCCGGCCGCATCTGCGACGGCCGTTTCCGCTTCGGCGGCCGCGACGTCGTCTTGCCGCTGAATTTCCTGCCGGAACCCCACAGCATTCACGGCCAGGGGTGGCTCATGCCCTGGCGCGTGGTCCGCGCCACCGAGGCTGCGGCCACACTCGAATACCGCCATGCAGCCGACGACTGGCCCTGGACCTACCGCGCCGTGCAGGAGTTCACCCTGGAGCGCAACCGGCTGACCCTGGCGATGGCGCTGAGCAATGAGGGGCCGGGACCGATGCCGGCGGGACTCGGGCCGCACCCCTATTTCGTGCGCACGCCCAAGGCCACGGTCACCGCCGGCATCGGCCAAATGTGGCCGGACGACGCCGAAAACATGCCGACGAAACCGGTGGACCCGCCGGCCACCCACGACCTGCGCAAGAGCGTACGCGCCGACGGCGTCGCCATGGACAACTGCTTCTCCGGCTGGGACCGCAAGGCCGTGATCGAGTGGCCGGAATGGAAGGCACGCCTGACGATGACCGCCGACGCTCCGCTCGATTTCCTCGTCGTCTACACGCCGGCGAAGCACGATTTCTTCTGCGTTGAGCCCGTCACCCACGCGCCCGACGCCGTCAACAACGTCAACGCCGGCCGCGCGGACACGGGCTTCCAAATTCTCGAGCAGGGCGCGACCATGCGCGTCGTCGTACAATTTGATATCGAGGTTTTGTAGGGGCGAGCGGCGCTCGCCCTCTTTCATACAGAACTTCGATGACCACGGGTGTGCAAAGTGGGCGAGCGCCGCTCGCCCCTACAACGGATCGACCGAAACACGAGGAGACTGATTGTGCCCGATACCCCGCTGACCGCCGAGGAGTTGAAGAGCCTAGCCGCGCTGGATACGCCGACGGTCTGCAACGCGCTGGAGGTCGTGGCGCCGCAGCGCCGCGGCTTCGGCTATACCGTCAAGCCGTTCGTCGCCGCCCGGCCGCAGCTGCTGCCGATCGTCGGTTATGCCAGCACCGCCACCATCCGCGCCATGCATCCCTCCGACCGCGGCACCGACGAGATGCGCCGGCAGCGGCTCGACTACTACCGCTATGTCGCCGAGGGCCCGCGCCCCAGCATCATGGTGATCGAGGATCTCGACGCCAGCCCCGGCTACGGCGCCTTCTGGGGCGAGGTGCAGAGTAATCTGCACAAGGGTCTCGGCTACCTCGGCGTCGTCACGAACGGCTGCGTGCGCGACATCCCCCAATGCGCCGAAGGCTTCCAGATGCTGGCCGGCAGCGTCGCCCCCTCGCATGCCTTCGTGCATCTCGAGCAGTTCGACGTCGCCGTCACCGTCCACGGCATGACCGTGCGGCCGGGCGATCTCGTCCACGCCGACCTGCATGGTGCCGTGGTCGTGCCGCTGGAAGTCGCCCGCAAGGTGCCGGAGGCCGCCGCCGCCATCGCCCGGCGCGAAGCCCATCTCATCGGCGCCAGCCGCCGCCCGGACTTCAGCTACGAGATGCTGGCGCGCGCCATCCGTGAAGCCGACGAAATCCATTGAGGTCGCCATGACCGACATCGTCTGTGCGCTCGACGCCAGGGCCATCCTGGGCGAGGGCCCGCTGTGGGATCCGGCGGCGAAGCGGCTCTACTGGGTCGACATCAAGCGGCGGCAACTCCATCGCTTCGATCCCGCGACCGGACGCGACGAGTCCTGGTCGACGCCGGAGGACATCGGCTCTCTCGCCGTCCGCGCCAAGGGCGGGCTGGTCGTGGCGATGAAATCGGGTTTCCACTTCTTCGACCCGGCAGCGGCAACGTTCACGCCGATCGTAAATCCCGAGCGCGATCGACCTGGCAACCGCTTCAACGACGGCAAGCCTGACCGCCAGGGCCGCTTCTGGGCCGGCAGCATGGACGACTCCGAAAAATCCGCCAGCGGCGGGCTCTACCGCCTGACCCCCGACCTCGACTGTCAACGCATGGTCGAGGGCATCGTCTGCTCGAATTCCCTGTGCTGGAGTCCCGACAGCCGCGTCATGTACTACGCCGACAGCTACCAGCATGCAATCTGGGCCTTCGACTTCGACCCCGGCAGCGGCGATGTCGGCAATCGTCGCGTCTTCGTCGAGATCCCCGCCGCCGACGGGGTGCCCGACGGTGCCACCGTCGATGCCGAGGGCGGCGTCTGGGTGGCGCAGTGGGACGGCTGGCGCGTCACCCGCTACGATCCGCAGGGCCGTATCGAGCGTGTCGTCAGGCTGCCGGTGCAGAAGCCGACCTGCCCGATGTTCGGCGGCCCCAATCTGGACATCGTCTACGTCACCTCGGCCTCGGTTCAGCTGACACCCGCGGAGATCGCGCAGCAGCCACAAGCCGGCGGCCTCTTCGCCTTCGCGCCCGACGTGAAGGGTCTGCCCGAGGCGCATTTCCTGGGGTGACCGGCATCACGGACACCGTGGACCGCCCCGTCGCTCACCTTGGCCCCCCGCTTTCGCGAGGGTGACAACCCCGCAGCGGCTCCTGCGACCTGCCTCAGCTCCGCCGCCCATGCTGCGCCAGCAGAGATGCATTGACACAGTTGCGCAGCTTTCCCTCCGCTAGATAGGCGACGACGGTCTCCACAGGCTTGCGCCGGAGGTCGGCCATGCCGGCGGCGCTGTAGAAGGCCGCGTGCGGCGTCAGCAGAAGGCGGCCGGCGAGCCAGGGCTCATTGGCGCGGAACGCCCGGATGAGCGGATGGCCGGGATCCGGCGGCTCCTGCGGCAGCACGTCGATGCCGGCGCCGGCAATGCGCCTATCTTTCAGCGCTTCGTATAGTGCATCGATGTCGACGATCGCGCCGCGTGCCGTATTGACGAGCACGGCGTTCGCCCGCATCCGGCCAAGCGCCGCCGCGTCGATCATCCGGCGCGTCTCGTCGGTCAGCGGCGCATGCAGGCTGACCACATCGGCGCGCTCCAGCAGCTCTTCGAGGCGACGCATGCGCGCGAATCCGAGCGCCAGTTCCTGCCCGTCCGGCACGTAGGGATCGTAGAACAGCACGGGCATGTCGAGCGCCCGCGCCCGCCGCGCCGCCGCGGTGCCGATGCGCCCCAGGCCGATGACGCCGAAACAGCGGCCACGCACCCGGTCGATCAGGGGCGGCGCGGCCCAGTCCCAATTCTTCGCCGGATCGGCGCGCAGCGCGTCTTGGAAAAAGGCGATGCCGCGCGACAGCGCCAGGTAGAGCGCGATGGCGTGGTCGGCGACGTCGGTCGTGCCGTAGTCCGGGCAGTTGCAGACGGCGATGCCCTTCTTCGCGCAGGCCGCCAGGTCGATGCCGTCGAAGCCGACGCCGGCGCGCGCGACGATGCGGCAGTTGTCGAGCTTGGCGATGGTTTCCGCATCCAGGTTCATCACCTGCCAGATCACGATCGCATCGCAGCTACGCCAAGCCGCGTCCGGAATGTCGGCGGGCGTCGTGCCGCGCCGCGCCTCGACGGTCCAGCCCGCCGGGCAAGCGGCCGTTTCGATCGCCGGCTCGCCCGCATAGATGGCGTCCGGTATCAGGATGCGCATGGTCTTCCCTGTCACGTTGCGGCGGCCTGTATAGCAGAGAACGGCGTCCCGGACAGGCGCCCGGAATACGTTAGGTCGTCGTCGCCGCCGCGCGCTCGCCGACCGGGCGTCGATGCAGATGCCGCTTCCGCGCCATCTCCACATCCGTCTGCTGCGCGATGCGGACGGCCTCCATCGATCGGCGTTCGGCGCGCCGGCGGCGGATCTCCACCGCGGCCGCCACCGCGATCGTCGCCACCACCAGGATGAAGGCGATCGCGTTGACCGCCGGTGTCACCCCCTGGCGCACCTTGTTGGCGATGAAGATGGCGAAGGTCTGCTCCGCCCCGATGGCAAAGTACGTCGTGGTGTAGTTCTCGAAGGACTGCAGGAAGGCGAGGCCGGCGGCCGAGAGGAAGGCCGGACGCATATAGGGGAAGGTGATGCGCCAGAAGACCTGCCGCGGCTTGGCGCCGAGATCGAGGGCGGCCTCCTCCAACGTCGTATCGAAGCGCTGCAGCCGGGCGATGAAGATCAGCATGCAATAGGCGGCGATGAAGCTGGTCTGCGCCAGCGCCGCCGTCCACCAGGAGGCGCGCAACCCGATCTGCTGGCTCCAGAAGACGAAGGTGGAGATGCCCAGCACGATGCCCGGTGCCAGGATCGGCGAGACCAGCACGGCATAGAGCAAGTTCTTGGCCCGAATCTGCAGCCGGGTCAGCGCCAGCGCGCCGCCCAGCCCGAGCAGGACCGAAAGCAGCACGACCGCTGCACCGATCAAAAGGCTGACCTGGAGGCCGTCCCACATCCGCCGGTCTTCCCATGCCGCACCGAACCACGCGAAGGTGAAGCGGAAATCGCGGTGCGTGGGGATGCGGCTGTCGTTGAAAGCCAGCAGCATCATGTAGCCGAGCGGGAATAGCAGATAGCCGAGGAACACCGCCAGATACGCCCGGATCGACCATCTCAGCACGGCGTCGGGATAGGGCATGACGGCCTACCGCGCGATGTCGCGCAGGCTGACGCGGAACACCCGCATCATCGTCATCACGAAGAGCAGGCAGACCACCTCCAGCACCAGCGCATAGGCCGAGCCGCCGTTCCAGTTGAGGACCGAGAACTGCGACTCGATCGCCTGGGTGAACCAGAAACTGGACTTCCCGCCCAGCAGGACCGGAACGATGAAGGAGCCGGCGCAGAGCATGAACATCACGATGCAACCGGAGGCGATACCCGGCTTGGCGTGGGGGATCACCACCTTGCGATGGACCCGCACCCAGGAGGCCCCGAGGTCGCGCGCCGCCTCGATCTGGTTGCGGTCCAGGCTCTCCATGGCGTTGAACATCGGGAACACCATGAAGAGGATGTAGGAATAGATGAGGCCGACGAAGAGCGCGATATTGGCGTCGAGGATCGGCAGCTCGTAGTTGAAGAATTCGATGGGCTCGAATCCCATCGCCGTGACCAGCTGGTTCAACAGGCCCTGCCGCGCCATCAGCGTGCGCCAGGCATAGGCGCGCAGCACCTCGTTCACCCAGAAAGGCACCAGCAGGCAAAGCATGAGAATGTGCAGCCATTTGGCGACGGCGACCTTGGCCAGGTAGTAGGCGATGGGATAGCAGACGACGAGCGCCAACACCGTGATCACGCCGCTGGTCAGGAGCGTGCGCACAAAGGTGTTGAAGGCGAGGTCGTCGTTGGGATCGATCAGCGGCAGGAAGGAGTAGAGGCTGAAGCCCTCGGGAGCGATGCCCTTCCGGATCGCCCCGGGATTGGCGTGGAACGCATAGTCGAGCAGCATCAGATGCGGGATCAGGATAAGCAGCAGGACCCACACCGCCACCGAGCCGATGATGAAGGCGATGCCGAGCCGGCCGAAACGCACCGCCGCATCGGTCATAGCGCCGCGTCCTCGGCCGGCAGGATGCGGGCGTCGGCGATGGCAAAATGCACGTCGATCAGGCTGTTATCGCCGATCTCCGGAACCTCGCCGTCGTTCGACAGGGTGAGCGTCACCGGCGGCCCCACCGGGTTGGCGAGGCTGATATTGACGAGGACGCCCTCGAACACCTTGCCGAGCACAGTCGCCGCGAACTTGTTGTCGGTACCGGCCGCAGGCGGCATCAGCCGCAGCCGCTCGGGCCGCACGAAGAGCAGCGCCTCGTCGCCGGGCTGCAGCCGGCGCGGATTGAGTCCGATGAGGCGGCCGAACGCCGTCTCGATCTGCGCCTCGCCGTTGCGCACGTCGACGATGCGGCCGTCGAACATGTTGTTCTCGCCGACGAAGGAGGCCACGAACGCCGTTTCCGGATTGTTGTAGATATCGGCGGAGACGCCGACCTGCTCCACCCGGCCCTGGCTCATGACGGCGACGCGGTCCGACATCGCCAGCGCCTCGCTTTGGTCGTGGGTGATGTAGATGAAGGTGACGCCGGTGCGTTGCTGGATGGCGCGCAGCTCGGCGCGCATATGCTGGCGCAGCTTAAGGTCCAGAGCCGAGAGCGGTTCGTCGAGCAGCAGCACCTCGGGCTCGACGGCGAGCGCGCGGGCGATGGCCACGCGCTGCTTCTGTCCGCCCGACAGCTCGTCGATGCGGCGCTTGGCGTAGCCGGGCAGCGCGATCAGCTCGAGCATCGCGTCGACCCTGCGGCGCCGCTCGGCGGCGGGCATGCCGCGCACCTCCAACCCGAAGGCGATGTTCTGCTCTACCGTCATCAGCGGGAACAACGCCAGGTTTTGGAAGATGAGCGCCGTCGGCCGGACGTTTGGCCCGAGCCCGGCGAGCGGCCGCGTGCCCAGCTTGATCTCGCCCTCGCTCGGATGGATGAAGCCGGAGATCATGCGCAGGATGGTCGTCTTGCCGCAGCCGGACGGACCGAGGAAGGAGAAGAACTCGCCCCCGCGGATCGTGAGGTTCAGGTCGCGCACGGCCACGAACGGGCCGAAGCGCTTCACCACGCCGATGAAGTCGAGATCGTTCGCCATGCGCTTGCCTTCGACCGCGGCCGCAAAGGCCGCGGCCATCTGTCCGATGTTCGGTGGGCCGCCGCGGCGGCCCACCTTTATAGCATCGGACCCAGTGCCGAAGTCACGCGGCAGCTGGGCTCAGGCCGCCGAGATCTTGTCGACCAGCGCTTGGCGCTTCTCGAGGAACCAGGGCCGCTCGATACCCTGCATCCAGAGCTTCGCCACGGCGTCGCCCGGATAGGCATCGGCGAAGTTCTTCTTGAAGGACTCCGCCACATGGGCATCGAAGCCCTGTACCACCGAGTTGTAGGTGGTGTTGTCCGACGCCAAGCCGCCGTTTTCCGGCATGAAGGCCCAGTTGATGAAGGCATAAGCCTGTTCGACGTTGGCCGCGCCCGCGGTGAGGGCGATGGTGTCGATCCAGGCGAGGGCGCCTTCGGTCGGCGCCAGATAGTTGTAGGGCCGGCCCTGGTTCTTGAGCTGGAAGATCGGGCCGTCCCAGGTCTCGCCGATGACGGCGCCGTCCTGCTCGAAGCCCGATTGGGTATCGGCCGTGCCCTTCCACCAGTTGACGATCTGCGCCTTGTTCTCGATCACGAACTTGGCGGCGGTGCCGTAACCGAGGTCGAAGGCGGCTTCGTCGTCATAGGCCTTGCGCATGGTGCCCGGCGGCAGGCGGCCGTCGGTCTCCATCCACAGCCCGGCGCAGAGCATCGACGAGCGTTGGCGGCACAGCATGAGGCCCTTGTATTCCGGCTTCCACAGATCGCCGAACGACGCCTTGCCATATTCGAGCGTCACCTTCTCGGTGTTGTAGGCCAGGGCCTCGGTGCCCCAGTCATAGGGCAGCGCGTACCACTTGCCGTCCACCTGCGCGCCGAGGCCTGCCGATTGCTCCATAAAGCTCGGATAGACGTTCTTGAGGTTGGGAATCTTGTCGAAATCAAGTGCGCCGAGGTTGCCGTTCTCCACATGCGCCGGGACCCACGCCACCGACGGCGACGCCAGGTCCCAGCCCACGCCGCCGGCCGCCTTCAGCTTGTTCAGCTGATCCTCGTTGGACGAGTAGGTCGTGACGTTGAGCTTGATGCCGGTATCGGCGGTGAACTTGTCGATCAGGGGTTGCGGCGCATAGTCTTCCCAGGTGAACCAGTTGACCTCGCCCGAGGACGACAATGCACTGCGCGAGATAGTGGGCGCCAGGGCAATGACGCCCAGGGCGGCAGCGCTTTTCAGGATGGCGCGCCGGCTCGCCCCGGCCGCGCGCACCGTCGCCAACGCGGCCCGCTGCCGCGATGTCAATTTGCTCATGGTCCAGTCTCCTCTCGGTGGTTGCCTCGGATATTTCTTATGCGCCGGCCTTGCGCAGCCGGCGATCTTGGCCAAAAGCATCGGCTGAGAAGCCGTTGCCTGGCAAGTGAAACTTTGGCGACCCGTCGGATCATGGCGCCTCGCTGGCTTGGTAGACGGCGCGTGCCAACCACTCCGGGTCGATCTCCACCCCCCAGCCGGGCTCCGCGGGCACGGTCACGCAGCCCTCGGCGACCTTATAGGGATCGTTGCGGAACAGGCCGTATTGCCAGGGATAGTAGTCGGCCTCCTCGATCGAGAACTCGAGATACTTGCCGGCATTGGGCAGCGCCGGCAGCAGATGCATGGTGAAGAGGGTCACCAGTCCCAGGTTGGCGGCGTGGGGCGTCACCGGCAGACCGTGCTCGCGGGCCATGCTCGCAACCCGCAGGGTGCGTCCAATGCCGCCGGCATACAGCACGTCCGGCTGCACGATATCGACGATGCA
Source organism: Dongiaceae bacterium (assembly GCA_050180895.1). Taxonomy (GTDB): domain Bacteria; phylum Pseudomonadota; class Alphaproteobacteria; order Dongiales; family Dongiaceae; genus JBGPEQ01. The sequence continues at coordinate 236,336 of JBFXDS010000002.1, read as the reverse complement.
CTCCGCGCAGATGCGCCGCCAAGTCGCCAGCTCGCAATCCTGCTCGCCGCCGGTCACGGCCACCGCGAGGGCGTCACTCACCTGCTTGGTCTGCTCCAGCTCCCAGTAAGGGCAGGGCTCCTCGTAGTGCTCGACGCCTTCGGCCTCCAGCAGCCGCCCGACCGCAATGGCGCGGGCCGGCGAGAAGCCGCTGTTGGCGTCCACCAGCAGTGCCGCGTCGGGCCCCAGCGCCTTGCGGATAGTCGGCACGATTGCCTCGGTGCGGCCCGGCCACTCGTCGATGTCGTGTCCGCATTCGGCGCCGACGCGGAACTTGAAGGCGTCGAAGCCGTGACGGTCGCGCAGCCGGCGGAAGCGCTCCGCCTCGTCCGCCGGCGTGATGTCGCGCTTCATCGAGGAGGCGTAGGTCCGCAGCTTGCCAGGCTGGCCGCCGAGCAGCGCCACCACCGGCTTGCCCTCGGCCTTGCCGCGCCAGTCCCAGAGCGCGGTATCCAGCCCGGCCATGGCGCGCTTGATGTAGGAGCCGGGAAACTTGTGCTCCTTCTCCTCGATGCGGTCGATCAACGGATCGATGCCGCGGGCGTCTGCGCCAAGGGCATAGGGCGCGATCTGCCGGTGGAAGACCTGCGCGGTGATGTCGGCGTTATAGGTGGAGAGCTGGCCCCAGCCCTGTGAGCCGTCCTCCACGGTGACGCGCACGAAGCCGATGAAGCGGTTCGTGAACGTCTCCAGGCGCGTGATCCGCATCGCCGCGGCGCCGTCAACCGAAGACGATGACGTTGCGCAGGGCCTCGCCACTCCGCGCCGAGGCGATGGCGTCGTTGATCCGCGCCAGCGGATAGCGGCCGGAGATCAGCTCGTCGAGCTTCAGGCGGCCCTGCTGGTAGAGCGTGACCAGCTTGGGAATGTCGGCCTGGATGCGCGCGCCGCCCATCTTCGAACCGAGTACGCGCAGGTTGTTGTGCGCGATCTCGCCCGGATCGACCTCGACGGTCACGCCGGACGCCGGCATGCCCACGAGCACGATCGTGCCCGAGCGCGCGGCCATGCCGAAAGCCTGCGGGATGGCGGCCCGGGCGCCGACGGTGACGAAGACATAGTCGGCACCGCGGCCACCGGTCATGCGCCGCACCTCCTGGACGGCATCGGGCGCGCCAGCGTTCACCGCATGGGTAGCGCCAAAGCGCCGCGCCGCGGCCAGCTTGGCCTCGACGACGTCGAGGGCGACGACCGTCTGCGCGCCGGAGATGGCGGCGCCCTGCACGGCGTTCAGTCCGACGCCGCCGGCGCCGATGACGGCCGCGGTGGCACCCGGCCACAGCCCGGCGGTGTTGGCCACGGCGCCGAAGCCGGTAATGACGCCGCAGGCCAGCAGCGAGGCCGCGTCGAGCGGAACTGCCGGCGGGATCGCCACGACCTGCGAGGCGTCGACGACGACTGCCTCGGCGAAGGCCGCGGTCCGCAGGCCCTGCGTCAGCGCCTCGCCGTTCGGCCGGTGCAACGGGCTCTGTGCATCGCGCGCGAAGCTGGTCTCGCAGGTGACGGGTGCGCCCCGCGCACAGGAGCCGCAATGGCCGCAGGACCGGATGAGGGTGACGACGACATGGTCGCGGGGGTTGAGGCCGGCGACGCCCGGGCCGACCTGCCGCACGATGCCGGCCGCCTCGTGCCCATACACGGCCGGCAATTGGCCGCCCCAGCCGCCGTCGGCGAAGATGATGTCGCTGTGGCAGATGGCGCAGGCGGCGAGGTCGACCGCGACCTCGCCGGCACTTGGCGGATCGAGCGTCACCTCTTCGATCGCCAGAGGTTCCGCAAACGCCCGACAAACCGCAGCCTGCATCGCCCGACTCCATCGGGGAATGCCCCTCTCCCATCCCAGGCTGCCCCCGCCAAGCGAGGATCGGGTCTTTCGATGCATCAACGCAAGCGAAGCTTTATAATGCTGAGACCCAAGCCAACTATGGCCTTGCGATGGCCTATGGTCTGCCTCCACTGAACTGGCTCCGCGCCTTCGAGGCGAGCGCCCGCCACATGAGCTTCGCCAAGGCAGCCGTCGACCTGCGCCTGACCCCGACCGCCGTCAGCCACCAGGTCCGCGCGCTCGAGCGGCATCTCGGCCACGCCCTGTTCGAGCGCCTCGCCCGCGGCCTCCGCCTGACCGAAATGGGCGCCGCCTATCTGCCGGACGTGCGGCGGGCGTTCGAAGATCTGTCGGCCACGACGACCAAGCTCTTCGGCCAGGGCATGATGAAGTCGATCACGGTGCGCGCGCCGGCCTCGTTCGTGGCGCTCTGGCTGGCGCCGCGGCTGGCGCGCTTCCAGGACAACTATCCTGGCATCGAGATACTCATCTTCTCCACTATCTGGGCCGACGCCCAGCCGGATGCGGCGATCGACATCGATATCCGCTTCGGCAACGGCACTTGGGACGGCTACGCGGCGGAGCGGCTGTGGCACCAGTCCTCGGTGATCGTCTGCCGCCGCGACGTGGCGCAGTACGGCAGCGACCGCAAGCGCCTGACCGAGATCGCCCGGGCGCGCCTGATCCACGTGATCGGCCACGAGAACCATTGGCTCGACGCCTTCCGCATCGTCGGCCTCCCCATGCCCGCCGACACCAAGGCGATGCGCGTGGACAACTCCGTGGCGGCGATCCTCATGGCCGCCAGCAGCGGCGCCGCCATCGTCCTGCGCCCGTTCGCCGAGCGCGCCGTCGAGATGCTGCCGCTGCACCTGCCCTTCGGCTTCGAGCTGCCGGTGGAGCAGGCGCACTACCTGCTCACCCCGACCGGCCGCTCGGGCCTGCGGCCGGAGACGCTGCTGTTCCGCGACTGGCTCCTGGCCGAAGCCGCCCAGCCGAACGGCCGCGACGGGCGGAGAGATTGGCTTTCGGGGTCGGAGTGACGTGCGGCGGTTTACGCCCTGCGGAACGATGCCGTTCGTGCGCCGGCCACGATGTATGCCGTATCGGGGACTCGGCGACCTCGTCTGGTAATATTTTCCGGCCGGTGTATACTTCGAGGTAACCGTCTGCCCGCACCGACGGAGAACCAAGACCAGGGCCAGAGCCATGAGCTTCGGGGGCACGTCGTCAATCGTCCAGCCGCCAGCACGTCTGATGCTGGGTGCAGCGACGATTGCAGCGTTGGTGACGGCCGCGTGGCCGGCCGACACACAGGAGACCAGTTGCGAGATGAAGCAACTCGAAGTCGGGGATGCGTTGCGCTATCGGCAGCATGACGATCGCTGCGAAGGCCTCTACACACGCAAGACCGCCAGCGGAGAATCACTGCATATCCTCGGATTCCATGTGCGGTGCGTCCTTGATCTCTTTGAATGACGCTGTCATGAGGCGCTTCCTGGCTCCTCTCGTGTTCCTCGCATTCCTGGGGTGCGGCGGCGGACATACCTACGACGGTGTTCGTTATGACACGTTCGAGGAAGCCATGGCGTCGGCAGCCCGCGACGACGACATCCTCGCCGGCAAGATCCGGAAGCGTAACCAGCCCGTCGCTGGTCCATTGATAGCACTCCTGCCATCCGAGAACTTCCTCTACAGCCTGACGTCAAAACAGAAGTACTATGTCAACTGCGCAACGTTCGACCTGCATTGCCGACCCGAGTTCTCGCCGAGCGAAGCCAAGCGAAAGGCGATTTACCTGCAGCAGAACCATCGATCCACGATCGAGGCTGTGAGGCGCAGCAATCTCTTCTCGGCGGTTGCGATCGAGGTCTACGAGCAGGCTCCAGACCCGCTCCCGACTGGTTACGGGTTCCTGATCTTCTGCTGCGAGTGGACCCTGTACACCCCGAAGAGCGGGCCGACAGGCCAGCCGTTGCCGTTTGATTTCGATGTCGAGCAGCGCGATCAACGGATGAATCAATGGATCGACGCGCTCGAGGAAAAGCTCAGGCATGAGGAGGCGTTGCGCCGCATGCCTCATCAGCGCTGGCTCGACTCGACTGGGAATGGCGCCACGCCGAGCAATCGATTCGGCGCTGCGCGAGGAACATCCGCCTAGGGACTGCTGCCGGACTTGATTCCGCTTCCCAGCAGGATCATCATTTTCGCGCCAGCGGACCGCACCGTCTCGCTGGGGACACCGGCCAAGAAACCAGGGCGCGCTCAGCCGCCTGTGCGTGTGGCCGTGGAGTGTGTGTGCATGCGTCTCGCCTCCTTCGGCAAGATGGTTCTTGCCGGCCTTATTCGCTGCCGCAGGTGCCTACCGCGGGCGGCGATCAATGGCTCGCCCGGGCTGCCGGGTCGCCCTTGGATTTGGATAGCTCCGATCGCCGTGGCGTTCACCGCCTGCAGCCACGCGCCCGAAGACTGTATTCCTGGGCCCGGCGGCACGGGCACGGTCCTGGACTTGCTGTTGCTGCCTGTGGCGGCCGGCTGCCTGGCGGCGGCGAACCACGGAGATGCCACGAAGGAACCGCCACCCGCCGCGGCGCAGCCTCCGACCAAGACAGACGCCCTAACGTTAAGTCAACCGGATGAACACCCACAGGCCATGGTAACCGTTCCGCCGCCGGAGGCGCCCAAGGCACACGTCGTGCACCGCCCTGACATCAAGGGCCCGCAGGCATGTCAGGTCGTGAGCACGCCAACGATCGAGGCGGAGTATTTGACGTTGCGAGAGCAACTGGACTCGTGCTGGCAGACTCGTGTCCGCGACGCGCAGCGCATCTGCGACAAGAATACTGGTGCGCCCGGGCCTCCGTGCTACTCCGCCCAGGACGCACGCAAGAACCGCGACGCCGCGCTCGCGGCATTCGACAATCGCTGGAAGCAAGCCTCGGGAGAATAGGAGACCCGCCGGCCGCAGCGTATGGCAGGGAGACGGACATGCGCGTGACTCTCATGGTCGGGCTCGTCGCTGCCGGCCTTGCCTCTGCTTGCTCGGACGCTGGGGGCGTCAGCGTCGGTGCGACGCTCGACAAGTCGGCAATCGATCCGAAGACGGTCGCCCCGATCGACCATGCCGCCGGTATCACGGTCGTCACCCGCAATTGGCGGGAATCAGGTGTGGTGGATTGCGTCTCGCAGGCCTTGGCCAAGACGAAACCGGACCTTCGCGTGGTGCCGGCAAAGAACTTTCCCAGTTCCATCTACCGTTGGGACACCTACGACATCGCGGAGTTGCAGCGCCTGACGCAGCAGCCGGCCGCCGCGGCCGAGATTGCTGCAGGCAATGTTCGCTATGTCGCCGTTGTCGACGTCGACACCATGACGACGGACGATACGCCGACGTCGCCGTGCACGTTTACCTGCGGCAAGCGCAGCGAAGGGACGGCGAAGATCTGGGATATCGCGGCGGGGAGCGAGGTGGCGCGCGCGACGGCTGTATCGAGCGGACGCGCTGTCATGCCCACCCCGTTTTTCGGCCCGTTCCTTCCCCTCTGGTTCGATCCGGCGACCGAGACGGCGGTCTGCGAAGGTCTCGGGCAGGAACTGGCGGAATACTTCGCCCGAACGATTCCTCCTGCGGCTCGATAGAAGAGAGGCGACATGCAGCGCGCCTTCATCACCGCCATGGTCTTGGGTTGCGCCGCCTGCGGCCTCACGGCGCCGGACATGACGGCCTACCAGGGACCGGACCTGGGCGACCAGCAGCTAGCCGTCGTCGAAAACCGGGGTGACTGCCCCTTCTGCATCGTCTCAATCGAAAGGGAGGGCTATCTCTATTTCGATGCGTCGCGCGACGGATTGCGCAAATCCGTCAAGCTAGCGCCAGGCGCATATGAGGTCACCTACGAATACCGCAGCTACAAGACGCAAGCAGTCAGGCGCTCCGATACGATCGAGCTGAAGGCCGGCCACATCTACGACGTCAAGCGGGACGTCTGCTACATGTTCTGCTTCGACATGCCCTCCTATACGACCTATCTGTGGATCGAAGACAGCGCCACCGGACAGGTGGTTGCGGGCGTCAGGCCCTGAGTCGGCGATCGGTGATCCCCATGGCCTACCCTGTCGTTCCGGTCCGCATGCACTTGACGACGCGGCGATGCTTCGCATCGGCCCGGATGGCGAGGCTGGCCAAGACGGCTTGAGCGTCCATCATACACGTCACTATGTTCGCCGATGGTGGAAAGATCCACGGTCGGCCCGCCCGAAATGGCGGCCGCCTGTTGCTTATGCTCGGACCGAGGCTTCCGCCCCATCGACTAATGTCCAACCATTAACCTTCGATGTTTAGTAGCCTTTTACGGATAGTGTTTAGATTCCAGGGCGACGGTCCTTTCGATGTCCCGGCCGTTGAGATGTAGAGCCCGTCGCACGCGACGGGCTTTCTCTTTGTGCGAGCGTGAAGCGCGCCGATTTCTGGCACGGCCTCCTGCGACGCTCGAAGTCGCGCCGCCGCTGACGCTGCCGATCTTCGGGTCAGCCCGTCCACAGATCCGGCATGGCATCGCGCGCGATGATGGCTCCCGGATGCTGGATTTTAATCGCGGCGAGACGGCTGCCGAGCGCGGCGGCAGCGGCAAGGTCGCGGCCGGTCAGCCGGCCGAAGAGATAGCCGGCGTTGAAGGAATCGCCGGCCGCGGTCGTGTCCACCACCGTGGCGACAGTCACGGGCGGCACATGGGTCGCCGCGGAGGCGCCAGAGAACCAGACGAGGCTACCCTCGGCGCTGAGCTTCAGCACGATCTCGCCGATGCCGAGTTGACGCAGCCGGGCGAGACAGGCTTCGGCACCGGCGTCGCCGAACAGGCGCTGCTCATCGTCGAGCGTCGGCAGGGCGATATCGCAGCGTCGCAATGCCTCGTTCATCCAGTGCCGCGCGGCGGCGATGTCCGGCCAGCCCGTCGTCCGGAAATTGCTGTCGAAGGCGATGCGCGTGCCCGTGCCGCGGAGCCGGTCGAGGATGTCCATCAGCAGGCGCCGCTGCCCGTCATCCAGGATCGAGAGCGTGATCCCGGAAAAATACAGGCAGCCATAGCCGGAGAGCCGCTCCGCCAGACGCGTGTCGCGGCCGTCGCGCAGCATGTCGCGCGCCGCCGCCGCCGAACGGAAGTAGGTGAACGAGCGCTCGCCCTGCGCATCCGTGCGGATGATGTAGAGGCCCGGCAGCCGTCCCAGCAGGCGCGCAACCAAGTCGGTGCCCACCCCCTCCTCCTGCCAGGCCGCGATCATGCCGTCGCTGTAGGCATCGTCGCCGAGCGCCGTCACATAGTCGACCCGCAAGCCGGTCTCGCGCCCGAGCCGCGCCAGATAGACCGCCGTGTTCAATGTGTCGCCGCCGAAGCCGAGCTTCAGCGTCGCCGCATCGGCATGGCGCAGCTCGATCATGCATTCGCCGATCGCAGCGACTCGGGTCATGTCAGTTCCGGTCCCTAGACTCCGACCTCGGAAACGGCGTCGCATCGGTGGTCCGAGTCCTTGCTTGGAAGCACATCGCTAGATTGTTAGTGTTGTCCGATCGAGGCAACCCCGGACGGCGGCAAGCGTTGCATGCACATGGACATGCGAGACATCCTCGGCCGGGCGCCCGTCATCCCCGTCGTCGCCATCGACGATGCCGCGGCCGCGGTGCCGTTGGCGCGGGCGCTCGTCGAGGGCGGGCTGCCGGTCATCGAGGTCACGCTGCGTACCGGCGCAGCCGCGGCCGCGGCCCGCGCGATGATCGAGCAGGTGCCCGGCGCGATCGTCGGCCTCGGCACGGTCACGCGGCGCAACCATGTCGCCGAGGCCCGGAAGCTCGGCGCCCGCTTCATCGTCAGCCCCGGCTTCGCGCAGGAACTGGCCGACTTGGCGCAGCAGGCGAACCTCCCCTACTTGCCGGGCGTCGTGACCCCGACCGAGCTGATGCTGGCGCAGGCCGCAGGACTCACGGCGCTGAAGTTCTTCCCGGCCGAGCCGGCCGGCGGCGTGGCCGTGCTGAAGGCCTTGCACGGCCCCTTCCCCGATGTCGCCTTCTGCCCCACCGGCGGCATCGATGCGGCCAAGGCGCCGGCCTATCTGGCGCTCCCCAACGTGCTCGCCGTCGGCGGCTCCTGGCTCACGCCGAAGGCCGCCCTCGACGCCGGCGACTGGCCCGCCATCACTGCCCTCGCCCGCGCCGCTGCCAACCTTCCCCGCGCCGCCTAGGTCTGCCCGTACGTCGCGAGCCTGTTGCTCCACAAGATGTAGATGCCGCAGGCAATGACGATTGCGGCGCCGAAAATGGTCCAAAGCGTCGGCACTTCCCCCCAGACGGCGAATCCGATCACCGTCGCCCAGATGACCAGGAGATACTTGAACGGAGCGACGAACGCCGCCTCTCCGCGCAGGAATGCCTCGATCATCAGGATCTGCGAGCCGGCGGTCAGCAGCCCGGCGAGGCACATGAGGCCGAGATCGACGGCCGTCGGCAACGGCCAGCCGGCCAGCGCCGTGATGCCTCCGGCCAGGCTGTTCAAGGCGGTCGTGAACAGGAGGATCGAGAGCGAGGAATCGGTCGTGGACATCCGGCGCGTCACGATGTCCCGCAAGGCGCCGGCGAACGCCGCGCCGAGCGGAATGAGCCCCAGCCAGGAAAACTCCGTCGGCTGCAGCATGATGACGACACCGGCGAAGCCGGCGACGATGGCGCCCCATCGCCCCATGCTGATCCGCTCGTCGAGCAAGGGCGAGGCGAGAAAGGCGATGAAGATCGGTCCCGCGAACATGATCGCCGTGACTTGATTGAGAGGCAGAAGTGCCAAGCCGATGACGAGCAGGAACGAGGACAAGACGTCCAGCACGGCCCTCGATGTCTGAGCAAGATGGCTTCGCACCTTCAGCGCCTTCCGGCTCCAGAAGACTAAGCCGACGGCGATCACCAGCATGAGGGTGAAGATGCCGCGAAAGAAGATGATCTGACCGACCGGGTAGCGGGCGACGAGCCACTTGGCGAGGCCGTCGCTGAGGGCGAGCACGATTCCCCCCGCAACCATGCAGAGCACCGCATTCGCCTTCGACATGCGCTTCACGTGAGCACCGTGGACGGCCGCCCCTTCCCCGAAAGTCCCGCGTCCGGCCCAGGCGCGCCCGGATCGGCGGGCCCGCGGAGGCGGGCTGCCGCGCTAACGGTCCACGCCGCAGCACCCGCCGGCGCGCGCGCTGCCCAGACGCGGCCAATCCCAGTCGGCGCGGTGGATGACGCGCTCGTTCCGGTCGCCGCGGCGGTCGATCTCGATGCGGCCATCCTTCATAACCACCCGGATGTTGCGGCGTGTCCGCAAGAGCGTGACATCGCGGCACGGATTTCCGGAGACGGCGATCACGTCCGCGACTTTTCCGCTCTCGAGCGTGCCGATCTTATGGGCCAGGCCCACCGCTTCCGCGGCGTTGCCCGTGGCCGCCTGCAGTGCTTCGGCCGGCGTCATGCCGAGCGTGACATAGACCTCCAGTTCGATCGCGTTCTCGCCCATGTTCGGTTGGATGTTCAGGTCCGTCCCCAAGGCGATCTTCACGCCCGACTGATGCAGCTTCTTGAAGTTCTGGAAGCAGAACTTCTGATGGCGCCGATAGTTGTCCATGACGAACTTCGACGCGCCCGCCTTGCCCACCAGTTCCAGCGCATGGTCCGTCCGGACCGCCAGGGTGGGGATGAGGGGAATGCCGGCCGCCTTCATCATCTCGATCGCTTCGTCGTCGGTCTGCACGCAGTGTTCGAGCGTGTCGGTGCCGGCGCGGATGGCGTTCTTCTGCGACTGCGGAGTCCAGGCGTGGGTGGCCACGCGCTTGCCGAGCGAATGGGCCTCGTCGACGATCGCGCTCAGCTCCTCCATCGTCATGTTCAGGATCCCGCGCGCGTCCTGGTGATCCGTGCCGCCGCCGCCCGAGGCGCAGGTCTTGACGAAGTCGGCTCCATCGCGCAGTTGCGCACGCACCATCTTCCGCAGTTCCCACGGGCCGTCCGCCGTCGAGCCCGGCGCCCGCGGCGCGTGGTGCGGCAGCAGCAACTCGAGATGGGCGAAGGTCATGACCGCCCAGCCGCCGGCCAGTATGCGGGGGCCGGAGAATATCTGCTGGGTGATGGCGTCCCGGACGGCGACCATCTCGTTGGTGAACAGTCCCCGGGGCGTGATCCAGGACATGTCCCGCAGCGTGGTGAACCCCATCTCGAAGCACATCTGCGCGTGCAGCAGCGCGTACATCTGCTGCAACTGCGGCGTCACTTCGAAGGTCGCGATCCGGTAGTTGTCGAAATTGTAGACGTTCTGCGCGGCCAGGTGGATGTGGGCGTCGATCAGGCCGGGAAGAAGCGTGCATCCACTGCAATCGACGGTCTCCGCCCCTTCCGGGATCCGGAGCTTGGACCTCGGCCCGACGGATTCGATCAGACCGTCGCGGACGACCACGACGCCATTCTCGATGGTGTTTCCCTTGCCGTCGAAAACCCTGTCGCCCGACAGGACGACGGCATGTCCGCTGTGGTCTGTCATTTTCCGAAACCCTCTGTGTTGTGCGGTCGCGGGCCGTGCGCTTAGGCCTTGGCCTGGTACTGCGTGAATCTCCTCGTCGACCAGTCGAGCAGCCAGCGGAAGATTCGGTCCGTGATCAATCCGACGATGCTGAGGCTCACGAGGCCGACGAACATGCGCTCGGGCAGGATCATCAGACGCGACTGCATGATCAGGTAGCCGATGCCGGTGCTCGCTCCGATCATCTCGGCGGCGACCACGCCCATGAACGAGAAGCCGATCGCGATGCGCATGCCCGTCAGGATGTGCGGTACGGCCGAGGGCAGCACGACATGGAGGAAGATCTGGCGATTGTCCGCTCCCAGGCTCTTGGCGGCGCGCAACCGCGTCACTGGCTGGACGGACACGCCCGCCGCCGTGTTCAGCATCACCACCAGGACCGTCGCGTAGAAGATGATGAAGTATCGCGACAGCTCCTCGATGCCGAACCACAGGATGGCCACCGGCACGAGGGCGACCGGCGAGATCGGGCGGATCAACTCGATCACCGGATCCGCGAACTCCCGGAGCAGCCGGAAATGACCGATCAGCGTTCCAATGACGATGCCGACGACGGACCCTGTGACGAAACCCACGAGTATGCGCTTCAGGCTGATCCCGACATGCACGAAGAGTTCGCCCGACTCGATCATCGCGACGGCCTCGCGGAAGGTCGCAAAGGGCGTCGGGACGAGCACTGGATTGAAGATGTAGATGGTGGAGAGATGCCAGAGCACCGTCACCGCGACGAGCGAGATCGCCCCCACGACGACCGGCCGGAGCCGCCTTGCGCTGCCGAGCCACGATGCCCCGGTCGCCGGCGCGGTCTCCGCCCGCACGCGGCCCTCAGCCCCGAAGGCGGGCGCCGATTTGTCCTGGCTCACCACGTTCCACTTCCTCGCGAATGAGGCTCTCGAGTTGCCGCTGCAGACGGACGAATTCGGCGTCGCCCTGATCGCGGGGCCGCGGCAGATCGACCGCCAGGGCGGTCTTGATGCGCGCGGAAGGCCCGGCACTCATCACGGCAACCTGGCTTCCCAGAAGCAGGGCTTCGTTCAGGTCGTGCGTGATGTAGACGATGGTCTTCCGGGTCGCCTGCCACATGCGTGCCAGCTCGTTCTGCAGTATCCGCTTCGTAATGGCATCGAGAGCGGCAAAGGGCTCATCCATCAACAACATCTCCGGCTCGTTGACGAGCGCGCGTGCGATCTGCGCGCGCTGCTTCATGCCGCCGGAGAGTTCGAAAGGAAACTTGTCGAGGTGGGCAGCCAAGCCGACGAGCTCCCCATACTGCGCGACAAGCGGCTCGTAGATCGCCTGCGGGATACGGCGCATGCGCGGGCCGAAGGCGATGTTTTCCCGAACTGTGAGCCAGGGGAAAAGCGCCGAGCCGACATCCTGGAAGACCACCGCACGATCCGGCCCCGGGCCGACGATCGGCTCGCCGCCCAGGGTGACGGCGCCGTCGGTCGGCCGATCGAAGCCGGCGATCAGGTTGAGGACGGTCGTCTTGCCGCATCCGCTGGGACCAAGGAGGCAGCAGAAGCTGCCGCCCTCGATCTCCAGCTCGACGTCCCTGAGCGCGAAATATTTGCCGCTGTGGCTGCCCAGGAACGACTTCGAAACGGCTTGAAGTCGGACCTTCGGTTCGGGTGGTGACGTCACGGCCGACGACTCCCCTGTGTGCATTTCTGCACGCCCTGATTTCTCGGGTATGGGACCGGGGATCAATCCGCCTCGATGCTATCCGGCGCCACCGTCTGCAATGCGCTCGGATCGAACCAGGCGCTCCAGTCAATCGGTCCCAGGTCGAAGAAGTCCGAGACCGCCTGCATGTTCCGGCGGAAATCCCGGTCGTAACCGACGGCGAAATCCATGCCCTCCATCACGAGTTTCATGTTCTCTGCTTTGCCCTTGAATTCCGCTGCGACGATCTGCGCGCTTTCATCGACGTTCTTCTCGACATACTCGCCGCCCCGGCGGATCGCCCGCAGAAACGAGACGATCAGCGGCTTCGACTCTTCGGCGAATGTCCGCGTCGCGCTGTAGATGCAGTTCTCCTGGATATACTTCCCCGACGTCGCGAGTATCTTGGCGTCCTTCGTCGCGCGCATGGAGAGTTGCGGGAACGGGATATAGTTCGCATATCCCTGGATGCTTCCGCTGTCGAGCGCCACGACCATGTCGGCCGGCTCCAGGTTGATGATGTTGATCTTGGAAGGATCGAGTCCTTCGTCGGCAATGAGCTTCCGCAGGAAATACTCGACGGTCGATCCGAAACGGGTTGCCACGGTCTTGCCTTCGAGGTCCTTGGGCGTCTCGACGTCGCCGCGCACGACGAGGAACTCTTGGTCGAACAACCGCGCCTGACGGCTGATTCCGACCACGCTGCCTTTCTTCCACATGCCGACCGATGCGAGTTCGCAGGTCAGGACGATGTCGCCCCGGCCCGCGAGGAAGGATTCCGTCGCCGCCGCTCCGGTCGTGAAATAGGTCGGCTCGACCTGGATGCCCTCCTCCTTGAAGAAACCCTTCTCGTTGGCGACCACCAGATCCGCCCAGTGGGCGGTGCTGCCGGTGAAGACGCGGATGGTCGGCTCCTCCGCCCGTACCTGTCCGGCCGACAACGCCAGGATCGCAGCGAATCCGCAGAGGGCGGATTTGAAGCCGGCAGCAAATCGATAACCCATCGGGTATCTCCCTGAATCTCGTTGATTGAAGGTTATCGGCGGATAAGGAGCGACATGGCACTCGGTGTCAAGCAATTTGTATATCTAAACGATCCTATGTGATATAGATGTTCAATATATTGAACGTTTCTCCCGATTGCCGTCGAGGACGCCATGGTGAAGGAATTGAACGTCAACGACATCGCCCTGGAGGCCGACCTGCGTCTCGGCCGTCAGATCCGCGCCCGCAGAAAAGCCAAGGGGCTGTCGATACGAGAAGCCGCGGACAAGGCGAACCTGTCTCCCGGCCTGATCAGCCAGATCGAGCGGGGTTTCACCTCCCCGTCGATCCGCTCCCTGCGCCGTCTGTGCCTGGCATTGGAGACGCCGGTCGATTGGTTCTTCGGTCCGCAGGACGAGGCCGCCGCCGCCGAGGAAGGAATCATCGTCCGCGGTCACCGGCGCCGGGCGCATGATCTGAGCTCGATCGGCATGATCCGGCAGATCCTGACGCCCGACTCGTCCGAGAATATTCAGCTGCTGATTCTCTATCTGGAGCCGGGCTGCGAGCGCCTCGACAAGACGAAGCTGCAGCCGGCGGACGAGGCCGGCCTGGTGATCAGCGGCAGCATCAGGCTTGATCTCGATGCCGGCGAGTTCACGCTCAACGAAGGCGACAGCTTCTGTATCCGGCGCAACAGCCGATACAACTTCACGAACATCGGCGACGAAACGGCGGAGTTGCTGTGGGCCTGCACACCCACGCTGTATTAGCGGGCGCGGCGGCAGATCCAGCGATCCTGCCCGCTCACCTGAGGGCCCACGGCAGACATTCCGGCTTGGACGTCAGAGCAGTCCTCGCGCCCGCAGATTCCGCATCAGCGCCCCCGTCCCGAACGTCCAGGGCGGAATGGCGTCGCTGGTGCCGACGCGGTTGACCAGCGCGCCCAGCGTCGGCGTGGCGATGATGACGATATCGCCGCGCTTGTGGGTGAAGCCCTGGCCCGGCCCGTCGCGATCCTGGGTCGGCGCGAACATGGTGCCGAGGAACAGCATCATGCCGTCCGGATACTGGTGGGTCCTGCCGACCGCATGCGTCACCAGCTCCAGAGGATCGCGGCTGATCTGCGACATCGAGCTGGTGGCCCGCAGCGTGAACTGGTCGTCGCCGACGATCTCCAGTTCCACCTCGGCTCGGCGCACATCATCCATCGAGAAGTAGTCATCGAACAGCCGGATGAACGGGCCGATGGCGCAGGAGCCGTTGTTATCCTTGGCCTTGCCTAGCAGCAGGGCGCTGCGGCCCTCGAAGTCGCGCAGGTTCACGTCGTTGCCGAGCGATGCTCCCACGGTACGGCCGCGACTGTCGACGGCCAGCACGATCTCCGGCTCCGGGTTGTTCCAGGTCGAGGCCGGATGCAGGCCGACCTCCACCCCGGTGCCCACCGCAGACATCGGCTGGCTCTTGGTGAACACTTCCGCGTCCGGGCCGATGCCGACCTCGAGATAGGGCGACCACAAGCCGCGCTCTACCAACAGTTCCTTCACCTTCGCCGCTTCCGCCGAGCCCGGCCGCACGGCGCCGAGGTCGACCCCGATCGCGGCAACGAGGCTGCGCCGAACCTGGTCGGCTTGGCCGGGCTCGCCCTTGGTTTTCTCCTCGATCACCCGCTCCAGCATGCTCGACACGAAGGTGACGCCGCAGGCCTTGAGCGCCTGCAGATCGCAGGGCGCCAGGAACCGCGGCCTGTCCGGGTCGTACTGGTCCGCGCCACTGTTGGCCAGAAGATCCGCCACCTTGCCGAGCACCACGCCGCGCCCTTTGGCCGCCTGCGCCGACGCCGCCGGCTGCTCCTGCTCCAGTAGGAACGACGTCGTCGGGTAGGCGCGGGAGATGTCGATCACGGACCCGTCGTCCAGGACCACGACGGCCGGCCCGGCAGGCGCGCCCGGCACCCAGGCGCGGCCGATCAGGCAGGCGCGGTCGGCATCGGCCGGCAGCGATGTGCGCGGATCGAGGTCGATGTTCATGGGCTGATGGTCCTCCCTTGGTTATCCCTCAAATACGACATATCTGGTGCCTATGCACCGCCCGTGCACCAGCCTTGACAGCGGTGCTATCATTCGGCTGCTTGCTGCTCCAGCCGCCTGCAGGCGGCGTTCCTAGCGTCCGAGGTCACGATGGCGGAAGTCCTAGACCGACCGGCAACCCTTCGGCTCAACCCGTCCGATCCGGTCATGATCGCCATGCGCGACATCGCCGTCGGCGAGCCCGTCGGCGCCAACGTGCGCGCGAGCGAGCCCATCGCGCGGGGCCACAAGGTGGCGGTCCAGCCGGTAGCAGCCGGCGAGCCCGTGCGCAAGTTCGGCCAGATCATCGGCAACGCCACCCGAGCAATCCGGCCGGGCGAGCATGTCCATGTCCACAACCTCGCCTTCCGGCCGAGCGCCGCCGACCACACCATTGGCGCCGACCGGCGCAACATCCCGCCGCTGCCGGAAAGCGAAGCCGCCACCTTTCAGGGCATCCTCCGCGCCGACGGCAGCGTGGCCACCCGCAACTACATCGGCGTGCTGACGACGGTGAACTGCTCGGCCACGGTGGCGCGGCTGATTTCCGATCAGTTCCGCGGGCCCCACGCGCTTGCCGACTTCCCGAACGTCGACGGCGTCGTCGCGCTAACCCACAAGAGCGGCTGTGCCGCCGGTGCCGAGGGTGAGGCCATCGCCCTGCTCCGCCGCACCATCGCCGGCTACGCCAAGCATCCGAACTTCGCCGCCGTGCTGATCATCGGCCTCGGCTGCGAGGCCAACCAGCTGAACCGGCTGTGCGAGGCCGAGGGCATCCCGGTCGGCGGCCGCATCCACACCTACACGATCCAGGAGACCGGCGGCACCAACGCCACCGTCCGGGCCGGCGTCGAGCGCATCAAGGAGCTGCTGCCGGCGGCCAACAACGTGAAGCGCCAGACCCTGCCGGCCAAGCATCTGACCCTGGGCCTGCAATGCGGCGGCTCCGACGGCTTCTCCGGCATCACCGCCAACCCGGCGCTCGGCGTCGCCTCGGACCTGCTGGTGCAGAACGGCGGCACCGCGATCCTCAGCGAGACGCCGGAGATCTACGGCGCCGAGCACATGCTGCTGCGCCGCGCCGTCAGCAAGGAGGTCGGCGACAAGCTGCTCGACCTGCTAAAGTGGTGGGAGAGCTACACCGCCAAGCACGGCGAGACCATGGACAGCAACCCGGCGCCGGGCAACAAGGCCGGCGGGCTGACCACCATCCTCGAGAAGTCGCTCGGCGCCGCGGCCAAGGGCGGCTCCAGCGACATGGTCGACGTCTACCGCTACGCCGAGCCCGTGACGAAGCGCGGCTTCGTCTTCATGGACACGCCGGGCTACGACCCGGTGTCGGTGACCGGCCAGGTGGCCGGCGGCGCCAACATCGTCTGCTTCACCACCGGCCGCGGCTCCTGCTTCGGCTGCAAGCCGGCGCCGAGCCTGAAGCTCGCCACCAACACGCCGATGTACCAGCGCATGAAGGACGACATGGACATCAATTGCGGCGAGATCGCCGACGGCACGGCGACACTGGAGGAGGTCGGCCAGCGCATCTTCCGGATGATCCTGGACACCGCGTCCGGCAAGCGATCGAAGAGCGAGGAGTTCGGCTACGGGGAAGACGAGTTCGCGCCCTGGCATTTCGGCGCGACGATGTAACGCTGCTGAATGCCTCGCGCACCTTCACCCCACCCGCTCCCGCTTCGCGCCAAGCAGGACTTCGCCTGTCGAGACATACTCGGAGTGTCATTCCCGCGGAAGCGGGAATCCAGGGCGACCGCTTCATCGCTTGCCCTGGACCCCCGCTTTCGCGGGGGTGACAACGTCAAATGGGGGGCAAGAGGGCTGTCGAAACCGGGCGCCGCGACCGAGTCCAACCACCCGCGATGAACCCGGTCCACATCGGGCTGATCGGCGCCGGGTTCATGGGGCGCGCTCATGCCATCGCCTATCGGGAGGTCGGGGCGGTGTTCGAGTTGCCGGCGGTGCCGGTGCTGGAGATGATGGCCGAGATCGATGTGCGGACGGCGAAGCGCGCGGCGGCGCGGCTCGGATTCCGGCGGGCGACCGGCGACTGGCGGGCGCTGGTCAACGATCCCGCCGTCGACTTGGTCGACATCACCGCGCCCACGGGCCAGCACCGCGAGATCGCCATCGCGGCGCTCGCCGCCGGCAAGCATGTCTATTGCGAGAAGCCGTTGGCGGTGACGGCGGCCGAAGCGCGCGGGCTCGCCGCTCGCGCCGCCAAGAAGCCCGGCATCGTCACCATGGTCGGCTTCAACTATCTGAAGAACCCGATCCAGGCCGTGGCGCGCGAGATCATCGCCGGCGGCGAGATCGGCGACATCATCGATTTCCGCGGCATCCACGCCGAGGACTATATGTCCAGCCCGGACGCGCCGATGACCTGGCGCTGCAGCGGGCCGCGCGGCAGCGGAGTCATCGCCGACCTCGGCAGCCACATCGTCTCCCTCGCGCGCTTCCTCGTCGGCCCCATCGCCGCCGTCTGCGGGACCCTCGACACGGTCGTCAAGCAACGGCCCGCCGCCCGCGGGTCGCGGCGACGCCGGCGCGTGCAGGCGGACGACCAGGCGCGCTTCCTCCTCCGCTTCGCCGACGGCTGCGGCGGCACGATCGAGGCCAGCTGGATGGCCACCGGCCGGAAGATGCAGCTCGCCTACGAGATCACGGGCACCAAGGGGTCGCTGGCCTTCACGCAGGAGCGCATGAACGAGCTCCGGCTCTACGCCGCGGGACAGACGCCGGGGCGCGAGGGCTACAAGACCCTCGCGACCGATCCGAGCCATCCGCCCTACGGCGCCTTCTGCCCGGCGCCGGGCCATCAGCTCGGCTTCAATGACATGAAGGTGATCGAGGTGCGCGACCTGCTGTTGGGGGTTGCCGGGCGCTCGAAAGCATGGCCCGATTTCCGGGAGGCGTGGGAGATCCAGCGCGTGCTCGAGGCCGTCACCCGGTCCGACGCTGAGCGCCGCTGGGTCCGTATCGACGAGGTCGAGAGACGACGATGACTGGCCCCTTCTCGCTCGACGGGCGCGTCGCCCTGGTCACCGGCGCATCGCGCGGCATCGGCTTCGCCATCGCCGAGTCGCTGGCAGACAGCGGCGCGCGCGTGCTCCTCAACGGCCGCGACCGGACGATGCTGATACGCAAGACCGACGAGCTGCGCGCCAAGGGCTGCAAGGCCGAGGCCGCGATGTTCGACGTGACCGATGCGGCCGCCTCGTGCAAGGCGGTCGCCGACGCCGCCGACAAGTTCGGCCGGCTCGACATCCTCGTGAACAATGCGGGCATCCAGCACCGGGTAGCGCTGACGGACTGGACCGACGCCGACATCGAACGCGTGATGGCGACGAACTTCACGGCCTGCTTCCGCCTCGCGCGCGAGGCGGCGCGGGTGATGATCGCCGCCCGGTTCGGCCGCATCATCAATATCGGCTCGATCGGCGCCATCCTGGCGCGGCCGACCATCCACGGCTACATCGCCGCCAAGGGCGCGATCCATGCGCTCACCCGCTCGCTGGCGGCGGAGCTCGGCCCGACGGGCATCACCGTCAACGCGATCGCGCCCGGCTACGTCGCGACCGAGCTGAACACGGCGCTCATCAGCAACAAGGAATTTAACGAGTGGGTCTGCCAGCGCACGCCGCTCGGACGCTGGGCCGAGCCGCGCGAGATCGGCGGCGCCGCCGTGTTCCTCGCCTCCGAGGCCGCCTCCTACGTCAACGGCCACGTCCTGACCGTCGACGGCGGGATCTCGGAGACGCTGTAAGGAAACGGCGTCCACCTCCTCCGCTTCACTTGACCGAGAAGCGGTACTCGCAGCAGGCTTCCACCAACACGTATTCGTCCTGGCGGTCAGCCGATCCGCCGGGATTGCGGAAAACGGCACCGCATGACGGCCCCCCTTCGATCCACGAATAGCAGATCAGATTGCCGCTCAGAGACAGGAGCGTCGCTGCGTACGATCCAAGATCGCCGGATGCGCTGACCGCGCCGTCTTTGGCAATGACTTCGGTAATAGCCGCACCGGACTCGACGTCATGGCCGCGGAGCGTGTGACCGAACGTCAGAGCCTTGATCTCCTCAGCGGTGAGGCGGTCCTTTCCCTTCGCATCGTAGCCGAACGGCAATTCCGGCAAACCGGCCCGGGCATAGTCGGCCAGTTCGCGCTCGACGATGGCGGGATCCTTGTAGGGACGCCACAAATAGGTGTTGCGTGCGTGCAGTTGCGTCCAGGGCTGAACGTCCAGCGCCCGCTCGGCAACCGCCCGCGCTTCCTCCGGGCGACCGAGATGGACATAGCTGGCTGCCATGTACCAACTGGCATCGTCGCCCAACCTTCGGCTGAGCTCCTCGTGCCGCCGCGCCGCTTCGATCGATTTCTCATAGTCGCCGGTCAGATAGTAGATCCAGGCCAATATCCTCGTGTTTCTGTGAATCGTCGGATCGCGGCGCATGGACTCCTGCACCCATTCGAGGCCACGGCTCGTGTTACCCGACGCGACCTGCACGCGCGACAGGAACGACAGCGTGCCGGCATCGTAAGGGGCCAGGGCAACCGCGACTTCGGTGGCGGCAACGGCTTTGACGAAATTGCCTTCGAACCAGTGGATGTAGGCCATGAGCATATGGCCGCGCCACCGCACGAACGGCGAGAGGTTCTGGCCCGCAAGGGCCTCCCGCGCAAGCTCGCCGGCGCGCCGATAGTCGATGAACGGCTTGCCGGTGTCAAAATCCCAGGGGCGCGTGAAGTGGTACCAGGCCAGCGCAATGCGCAGAAGAGCGGAGTCGGGAAACTTCTCGAGTCCCTCCCGCCATATCGCCCCGGCACGGTCGTGTTCTTCGATGCTTGCGAAGCGGGAGAAGATCTCGTGCCCGCTCAGATAGTAGTCATGCTCGCCAAACTCGACCCTGCTCTTGCCCTTGGTCCTTTGGTACTCGTTCTGCATGATCTGCCCATCCAGGCTGGACAGTGCGACGACGATTTTTCCGATCGCTTCCTCCTGGAGCGCAGGCGGATTATTGCCGTCGTAGCCTTCGGCCCAGACGTGGGCGTTCGTCCGAGCATCGATCAACTGGGCATTGATCCGCAGACCGTCATCGCCCTTCCTCTGCACGCTGCCTTCGATGACATAGTCGACCTTGAGATCCTGCCCGACCTGCACCGGATCGACGTCCTTGCCTTTGTAGCCGAAGCTCGAATTGCGGGAGACGACCGTGAGATCGGGAAAGCGGGACATCACGGTGATAAGGTCCTCGGTGACGCTATCGCCATAGGGGTCGAGCGTCGGGTCGCCGCTCAAGTTTTGGAACGGCAACACGGCAAGGGACGGAAAGCCGGTTCGGGCCGGCGTGCGCGGCTGCCAATGCCAAGCTGCAAGTGCACCGATGGCGATCAGAAACACGGTCGCTGCGACTGCCGCCGTGCGACGCCGTTGCCGCACAACCATCGCAAGCCACCGTAGGGCCCGCGGCCGCCGGGCGGCACCGTCGATCAGGACGCGATAGACCGACACGGGCATCGCGATATTCTTGACCTGATGCTCGCCCATCGGCTCCAAGACGAAGCCGGCCTTGTTCCTGAGCTGGTCGTAGACGTTGCGCGAGACGCAAATGCCTCCGGCCTCGGCCAGCTTCTGCACGCGATCGGCGACGTTC
Source organism: Dongiaceae bacterium (assembly GCA_050180895.1). Classification (GTDB taxonomy): domain Bacteria; phylum Pseudomonadota; class Alphaproteobacteria; order Dongiales; family Dongiaceae; genus JBGPEQ01. The sequence continues at coordinate 215,493 of JBFXDS010000002.1, read as the reverse complement.
ACGCCATCGCCGAGCAGATTTCCGGCCTCGACCACGACGTCGCCGATGTTCACGCCGATGCGAAACGCGAGTCGCTTGCCCTTGGGCACCGGCTCGTTGCGCCTGGCGATCTCCTGCTGGATCTCGACCGCGCACAGGCTCGCCTCCACGGCGCTCGGGAATTCCGCGACCACGCTGTCGCCGGCACTGTTGAAGATGCGTCCGCGGTGGGCGGCAACCAGCCCGTCGACGACGTTGCGATGCGAACGGAGAGCGTCGAGGGTGGCCTCCTCGTCAGCCCCCATCAACCGGCTATAGCCGGCGACGTCGGCTGCAAGGATCGCAGCAAGCTTGCGCTCCGTGACCAAAAGGCTGCCCCCGCCCAGCGAGCGACGGTTAGGAACCGCAGACGGTAACACAACGGGTGGTTCCATGCAGTAGCGTACAGGGGACGGAAAGCCGCGTAGGAAGCGCTAAAGAGAAAGGGGCGCCCGCGCGGGGGCGCCCCTACATTTGCTTGGTCGGGGCGACCCGTGCGGGTCGCCCCGTGCGCTGTTACTGGCCGAGGCAGCTGTCGGCGTTGTCAGACGTGCAGACGTCGAGGCCGGTATATTCCGGATCCTGCAGCGTCTTGCCGTTCTTCAGGTCGAGCAGACGCTGCATCGCCAGATAACCCATCTGGAACGGTCGCTGGCCGACCTGGCCGTTGCTAAGCCCCTCCTTCAACTGCGCCATCTGCATGTCCAGCGTGTCGGCCGATGCGAACACCAGGCTGCCGTCGGCAATCCGACCTTTGTACGGCTCGATCGCCTGGCGGAAGGCGTTGTCCGACCACTGCGTGAACGCGCCGGTCGTGATATAGACATCGAGATCGGCGTACTTGCCGAGGATGTCCTGGAGTTGCTGGACGGCGGTCGCGCTGTCGTCATTGGTAATGAGCGGACAGCCGTCGACTTCGGTCCAGCCGTTCTCGCCCTTCAGCGGATCGCCTGGAGGCGTCGTGCCGCTGCGGCCGGCGAGCGTGTCGCGGATGCCTTGCAGCCGCTCATTATGGTTGGCGGCCGAGGCCCCGCCGGTCTGCAGGCAGATATTGCCGCCATTCGGCTTCTTGGCCTGAGCAATCTTCGCGAGGTTGACGCCGATGTCGTAGTTCTTGGTACCAATGAAAGCTGCCCGATACTGTGCGTCTTCGGGCAGCAGGTCGGCATCCCAGGTCAGCGTCGGGATGCCGGCGTCCTTCGCGGTCTTCAGCGCCGTCGCCATGGCCGCCGCGTTGGACGGTGACACGGCGATGCCGTCGACGCCCTGGCTGATCAGATCCTGCACGATCTGCACCTGCTCGGCCTCGGTGTGCTCGCCGGGACCGATATAGAGACATTCGATGTTCGGAATATCCGCCTCGGCCTTCTTGCAGCCGTCGCGGGCCAGATCGAAGAACGGATTGTTCATGGCCTTCGGAACGAGGGCGAACTTCAGCTTGTCCTGCGCATTCGCCGTAGCGGGAACGGCAAGCAACGCGACCGCCGCAGCGGCCAGCAACCAGCGCTTCATTGGGATCCTCCCTCTTTCTGTTGTCGCGCTTTCTGACTGTCTGGTCAGTTTACCTTGCGGCCGCGGATGCGCTCAAGCAGAACCGCGAGGATGATGAAGATTCCGACGAAGGTGCCCTGCCAATAGGGGTTCACTCCGGCGAGCAGGAGGCTGTTGCGGATGACCTCGATCAACGCCGCTCCGATGAAGGCGCTGTAGGCGCCGCCTTCGCCGCCCATCAGGTTGGCGCCGCCGATTACCGTCGACGCAATCACGCGCAATTCGTAACCGATACCCAGGCCGTTCGTGACCGAGCCGAGCCAACCGACTGTCAGAATTGCTGAAATCGCCGTCATCAAGCCCGAGATGACGTAGACGGAGAATTTCATGCGATCGACGGGGACGCCGGTCAGCCGGGCAGCATGTTCGTTGCCGCCGATGGCATAGAGATGCCGCCCCCAGGCCGTGTAACGCAGCACGATGCCCGTCAGTATGGTTAACACGACGAGGATGATGACGGGATTGGCGATCCCGAAGGTCGCGCCGCCGCCGAAAGCGATCAGCGTGTCCCGATCATGTCCGAACTTCGAGAAGAACTTGTTGTCGGAGATGGCCAGCGCCAGACTCCGGCCGATGGCGAGCATGCCGAGAGTGACGACGAACGAGGACAAGCGCAAATAGGCAATCAAGAATCCGTTGAATGCGCCGCACAAGATGCCGGCCGCGATCGCACCGAGGGCGCCCACCCAGAACGGCTGATCGTAGTTGTCCATCAGGATGCCCAGGACGATGCCGCACACGGCCAATACCGATCCGACCGAGAGATCGATGCCGCCGGTGATGATGACCGCCACTTGCCCGAGCGCCATGATGGCAATGAAGGCAAAGTTGCGGGTGATGTTGAAAAAGTTGCCTTCCTTCCAGAAGGCCTGGCTGAACGACGGCTCGATCAGCGTCATGGCCACGGGAATGATCACGACGGCGATCGTGACCCAAAACGCCTGGTTGCTCACCAGTCGCTGCCAGATGCCGAGGCTCGGCCGGGCTACTGCGATGTCAGTCGCCATGTTGCGTGCTCACCATTCCTGTCGTTGCCCGTCGCATGCGGCAGGCGATCAGGCCGCCATGATGGCGCCGGTGATCAGGCCCGTCACCTCCTCCGGCGAGCTCTGGCCGATCGGCTTGTCCGCCACCTTGTGGCCTCGGCGCAGCACGACGATCCGATCGCACACGGCGAACACGTCGGGCATGCGATGGCTGATCAGGGCCACGGCGATCCCCTGCTCACGCAAGCGACGCAGCAGGTCGAGCACCTCCGCCACCTGCCGCACGCTGATGGCCGCAGTCGGTTCGTCCATCAACACGATCTTTGCCCGCGATAGATGCGTGCGCGCTATCGCCACGGCTTGGCGCTGGCCGCCCGACATCATGCGGACGGTATCGGCGGGCCGGGTCTCCGACTTCAACTCGCCGAACAACTCACGCGAGCGATCGTTCATCGCCCGGTCGTCCAGGATGCGGAACGGGAAGAAGCCGCGCTTCCTCTCGCGCGCCAGAAATACGTTCGCCGACGCGGTCAGGTTGTTGCAAAGCGCAAGGTCCTGATAGACGACCTCGATGCCGGCAGCGCGGGCGTCGACCGGCCTGTGGAAGTGAACCGGCCTACCCTCCAGCAGCATCTCACCGCCGGAGGGCGGGAAGTTGCCGGCGATGATCTTGACCAGGGTCGACTTGCCGGCGCCGTTGTCGCCCATCAATCCGACGATCTCGCCGCGCTCGATGGCGAAGTCGACGCCGGCCAACGCTTCGATGGCGCCAAAATGCTTGGAGATGCCCTTGAGTTCGAGAAGAGCCACCGAGCCTCCCTTCGTCGGCGTTCCGCCGCGGACCGTTTGCAGGCGGTCCGTCAATGTTCAATTTTGTGAAGACCTTAAGCGTGCGTCTTCAGGCTTGTCCAGGAGAAATCCCGGCCGGGCACGAGGCCGACTATCTGACGGCCACCGTGCGCCCCGTGCGGTGCGACTGCAACGCGGCGTTGGCCAGCAGCAGCGCGCGGCGGCCGTCCGCGGCGCCGACCGAAGGGGGACGCTTGCTCAACACGGCGCCGATGAAGTCGTCCAGTTCGTTCAGGTAGGATTGCGTGTAGCGTTCGATGAAGAAGTGCAGGAGCACGTCCTGGGCGTCCGTCGTTGCGTCGTTCGACTTCAGGATCGCCGTCGGCCGCAGGTTGTCCGAGCGCACCATGCCCTTGGAGCCGAACACCTCCACGCGCTGGTCATAGCCATAGGTGGCGCGGCGGCTGTTGTTGATGTGGCAGAGCGCGCCGTTCTTCGTCTTCAGGATCACCATGGCCGTATCGATGTCGCCGACCTTGCCGATCTTGGCGTCGACGCGGCAGCTCGCCTTGGCTACCACCTCCACCGGTTCCTCGCCGAGCAGCCAGCGTGCCAGGTCGAAATCGTGGATCATCATGTCGCGGAATAGGCCGCCGGAGACCTTGATGTAGTCGAGCGGCGGCGGGCCCGGATCACGGCTGGTGATGACGACCAACTCGACATCGCCGACCTCGCCCTTGCGGATCGCCGCCTGGATCGCCCGGTTGGTCGGATCGAAGCGGCGGTTGAAACCGATGGCCACGGGGACGCGATGCTTCCTAAGGTCGGCCAGGCACCGATCGACGCGCTTGATGTCGAGGTCGATCGGCTTCTCGCACAGCACGGCTTTGCCCATCCGGGCCGACGCCGTGATCAGGTCGACATGTGTGTTCGTCGATGAAGCGACGACCACGGCATCGATCTCCGGATCGGTCAGGGCGGTCGCCGGATCCGGCGCCGTCTGCGCCCCGATCTGCCGCGCCAGGTCGCGCGCCGCCGCGGCGGCCGGATCGACGACGTACTTCACCCGCGCACGCGGATGCGCCGCGACGTTGCGCGCATGCAGCTTGCCGATGCGTCCGGCCCCGAACACGCAGAATGTCAGGCTGTCCTTCGCCATCGTTGATCCCCCAGTTCCGTTTCTTTGCTGGCAGGCGGGTTTCGCCGTCCCTAGGAACGCTTCAGCACATGCTTGTTGACGACCAGTTCTGGATCGAGCGTGCCGTTCAAGCCCACCAGCGCATTGCGCGCCGAGACCTCGCCCATGCGCATCGCGCATTCCGCGGTGAGCCCGGCGGAATGCGGGCTCAACAGGAGATTGTCCAGCTTCAGTAGCGGATTGTCGGACGACGGCGGCTCGTCCACGAAGACGTCGAGCCCGGCGGCGCGGATTGTTCCCGATCGCAGGGCTTCGGCGAGCGCGGCCTCGTCGACGAGCCCGCCGCGGGCCGTCGAGATCACGATCGCCGTTCGCTTCATGGCCGCGAACTGCCGGGCGCCGATGATGCCGTTGGTCTCCGGCGTCAGCGGCAGATGCACGCTGACGAAATCTGCCTGCGGAAGGGCGTCCTCCAACTTCGGTACCGGCTGAACGCGGGCGGCGTACATCGCGGCATCGCGGACATAGGGGTCATAGGCGAGCACGGTCATGCCGAAGGCCTGGGCGCGCTTCGCCACCTCGCGGCCGATCCGCCCGAAGCCGAGCAGGAGAAGGGTCTTCCCCGCAAGCTCTGTGGCGCCGAAGCTGTCGCGGAGCTTCCAGTTGCCGTCGCGCGTCGCGCGGTCGTAGGCGATGCCCCGCTTGGCGATGGTCAGCATCATGAACAGCGCGTGCTCCGCCACCGCCAGGGCATTCACGTTGCCGACAAGGGTGAGCGGGATGCCGCGGCGGTCGAGCGCCGCCAGGTCGACATTGTCGTAGCCGACGCCGTGGCGAGACACGATCTTCAGCCGGGGCGCGGCATCGATGGCCGCGGCCGTGAGCTTGGTCGTGCGCACGATGATCGCATCGGCGGTCGGGGCCCGCGCCAGGATCTCCGGCTCAGTCGGCGTGGCGACGACATCGAAGCTGACCCCTGGCTGCGCGCGTAGGATGTCGAGGCCGGCCTCGTGGATGCGGCCGAGGATAAGGATGTTGGCCATCGTCAGTAGGTCCCGCCGGCTGCCTTCGGCGTCGCGCCGGCGCGCATCTTGCCGATCACCTCGGTGGCCTTGGCCGCCATCAGCCGGGCATCGGAGGCGATGGTGACGAAGCCGAAACCCTTGTCGATCATCTTCTGGGCGTATTCCGGCGTGCCGTTATGAATGCCGGCGACGACGCCGTGTTCCTTCGCCTTCGATACAATCAGGTCAATGGCTTCGACGACGGGTTTCTCGTCCTGATCGAATTTCGGCGTGCAGCCGAGAGCGCTGGAGAGATCGGCCGGTCCGATATAGATGGCATCGATACCCGGTACGGACAAAATCTCATCCAGATTATCAAGAGCGGCACGCGTCTCGATCATGGCAAAGACGACGACGGTGTCATTGGCATGCTTGGGATAATCGGCGCCGGCATAGAGCAGGGCGCGGATCGGGCCGAAGCTGCGGCTGCCCTTCGGGGGATAGCGGCAGGCGGTGACCAGCCGCTCGGCTTCCGCACGGTTGTTGACCATCGGACAGATCACGCCGTAAGCGCCGGCATCCAGCACCTTGCCGATGATGCCCGGCTCCAGCCAGGGAACACGGACCAGGGGGACGGCGGCCGTGGTCGAGATCGCCTGGAACATGGTGACGGCGGTCTGGTAATCGACGACACCATGCTGCAGGTCAACCGTGACCGAGTCCCAGCCCTGATGCGCCATGGTTTCGGCGGAAAACGAGCTGGGGATGGCGCACCATCCGTTGACCGCCGCCTTGCCTTCTCTCCACAGGCGGCGAAGCGTGTTCTCGCGCATGTTCCTCCCCTTTGACCAGAGCGGCCCCGCGGGGCCGGCAGATCACATCAGCAGCATGTTGGTATATTTGACGTCGAGATAGTCCTTGATGCCGAGCGAGCCGCCTTCGCGGCCGAAGCCGCTTTCCTTGATGCCGCCGAACGGCGTTTCCGGCGAGGCCAGGGCCAGGGTGTTGACCCCGACCATGCCGGTCTCCATGGCCGCCGCGGCCTCGTGCGCCCGCTTCAGGCTGCGGGTGAAGACATAGCCGCCGAGGCCAACGGGCAGCGCGTTGGCGCGCGCCATCACCTCGTCGAACTCGCGGAAGGCCGTGATCGGCGCGATCGGCCCGAACGGCTCCTCGGTCATCACCCGGGCGTCGTCGGGCACCCCGCGAAACACCGTCGGCTCGTAGAAGAAACCGCGGTTGAACCCGGGCGGCCGCCGTCCGCCGGTCAGTAGCTCGGCGCCGCGCGACTTCGTGTCTTCGACCAACTGCTCGATCGCCTCGAGGCGCCGCTTCGTGGTAAGGGGGCCGACTTCGACGCCGGGAGTCAGGCCGTCGCCGAGCTTCAGCTTCTTCGCGCCCGCGACGAAGCGGCCGGTGAAGGCTTCGAGCCGGCTCTCATGGACATAGAATCGGGTCGGCGAGACGCAGACCTGTCCGGTGTTGCGGAACTTGAACTGCAAAGAGAGGTCGGCCGCGTAGTCGACATCCGCATCGTCGAAGACGATGACCGGGGCGTGGCCGCCCAGCTCCATGGTGACGCGCTTCATCGTGTCGGCCGCGGCCTTGAGCACGCGCTTGCCGACGGGCACGGAGCCGGTGACCGTGACCTTGCGCACGACTGGCGAGGCCATGACCGCCGGCGAGATCATGTTGATGTCGCCGGTCAGCAGGTTAACCACGCCCGGCGGCACGCCAGCGTCATGGCAGCACTGCGCGATCAGCACGACCGAGGTCGGTGCTTCGTCCGCCGGGCGGCAGATGATGGAGCAACCGGCGGCCAATGCCGGTGCGATCTTGCGCGCCGCCAGCACGGCCGGGAAATTCCAGGCGGCGAACGCGGCGACGACGCCGACCGGCTGATAGTCGATGAGGATGCGGCCGTTGGCGGTCCGGGATTCGACCGTCTGGCCGTAGATGCGCTTGGTCTCCTCGGCGAACCATTCGAACTGCTCGGCGGAGCTAATCGCCTCGCCCTTTGCCTGGGCCAGCGGCTTGCCGACTTCCAGTGTCAGCGCCTTCGCAATATCCGCCTCGCGCTCGCGGAGCAGTTCGCCGACACGGCGGATGATGCGGGAGCGCTCCCAGGGCTGCACTTTGCGCCAGACCTCGAAGCCTTTCTGCGCCGCTGCGATGGCCGCCTCGACGTCCCGTGCGGTCGCGTTGGCGAGCTGCGCCAACGGCTCTTCCGTCGCCGGATTGATCACGCTGAAGGTGCCGCCGTCGGCAGCGGCGCGCCACTTGCCGTCGATGTAGAGACTGTCGGATCGATGCATGCGTTCTCCCGCGAGGCTTGAACCGGCCGCCAAAGCGTGGCCTCATCTAGCATAAGTCCGCGCGCGGCTCCAACGGCGCGGACCTCCATTGCATCGGGAGGATACGCGGCGATGACGACAGTTCGTCTCACCATGGCGCAAGCCCTGGTGAAGTATCTGATCGCCCAGCGCACGGTGATCGACGGCCAGGAGGCGCCCCTCTTTCCGGGCGTGTTTGCCATCTTCGGCCACGGAAATGTCACATGTCTCGGCGAAGCGCTGGAGGCGGCGAAAGAAGAGCTGCCGACCTGGCGCGGCCAGAACGAGCAGTCGATGGCATTGGCCGCCGTTGCCTTCGCCAAGGCCAAGCGGCGTCGGCAGATAATGATCGCCGCCAGCTCCATCGGACCGGGCGCGACCAACATGGTGACCGCGGCCGGCGTCGCCCATTCGAACCGCCTGCCGGTCCTGCTGCTCTCCGGCGATACCTTCGTCAACCGCCTGCCCGACCCGGTGCTGCAGCAGATCGAGCATTTCAACAACCCGAGCATCAGCGTCAACGACGCCTTCCGCGCGGTGACGCGCTATTGGGACCGCATCACCCGGCCGGAACAGCTGGTCGCATCACTGCCGCAGGCGGTTGCGGTGATGCTGGATCCGGAGGACTGCGGTCCGGCCTTCCTCGCCCTGCCACAGGACGTGCAGGCCGAAGCGTTCGACTATCCGGCCGAGTTCTTCGAGAAGCGCGTCCATCAAGTGCCGCGGCCGCGTCCCGACGTGGAGCAACTGGTGGCCGCCGCCGGCCTGTTGCGGAACGCCAAGCAACCGCTGATCATCGCCGGCGGCGGCGTCCGCTATTCGCTGGCGGAAGCGGAGCTCGTTGCCTTTGCCGAGCGGCACAACATTCCGGTGGCCGAGACAATCGCCGGCCGGGGCGTGCTGCTGCACGACCATCCGCTCAATGTCGGCCCACTCGGCGTCATCGGCGCCGCCTCGGCCAATACACTTGCCGCGGAGGCCGACGTGGTGCTGGCGATTGGCACGCGGCTGCAGGATTTCAGCACGGGCTCCTGGACGGTGTTCCAGAATCCGGACTACCGGCTGATCGCGCTCAACGCCGCCCGCTTCGACGCCCACAAGCACCGCGCCCTCGCCGTCGTCGGCGACGCGCAGGCCGGGCTCGCCGAGCTGTCGGCGGGGCTGCGCGGCTGGAAGGCGCTCGATGCCTGGCGGCTGCGCGCACAGAAGGAATATGCCAGCTGGAACAAGACGGTCGACCAGCATGCCGGCCCGACCAATGCCCCCCTGCCCTCCTATGGCCATGTGGTAGGGGCAGTCAACCGCAAGGCCGCGGCGACCGACATGGTCGTCACTGCCGCCGGCGGCCTGCCGGGCGAGCTGACCAAGAATTGGCGCGTCAAGTCCGTCGGCACCTTCGACTGCGAGTTCGGCTTCTCCTGCATGGGCTACGAGATCGCCGGCGGCTGGGGCATCAAGATGGCGCATCCCGACCGCGAGGTCGTCGTCTTCGTCGGCGACGGCTCCTACCTGATGATGAACTCGGACATCTACAGTACGGTGCTGACGGGCCACAAGCTGATCGTCGTCGTTTGCGACAACGGCGGCTACGCCGTGATCAACCGGCTGCAGACCTTCAAAGGCAGCCCCTCGTTCAACAACCTGTTCGAGCATTGCCGCACGGTGCGCCAGGTCGGCGTGGATTTCGCCAAGCACGCGGAGTCCATGGGCGCGATCGCCGAGCGCGTGAGTTCGATCGGCGAGCTTGAGCAGGCGTTCGAGCGGGCGCGGAAGGCGGATCGTACCTATGTCATCGAGATCAAGGTGCATCCGTCGCAATGGACGCCCGGCGATGCCTGGTGGGATGTCGGCGTGCCCGAGGTGAACCAGCGTGAGTCCGTGCGCAAGGCCGCGTCCGATCACGCCGAAGGCAAGAAGAAGCAGCGCGTCGGGGTGTAACCATGTCCGTCCGTCTCGGCATCGCGCCGATCGCCTGGTCCAACGACGACCTGCCGCAGCTTGGCGGCGACACGCCGCTCGAGACCTGCCTGAAGGAGAGCCGCGCCGCGGGTTTCAGCGGCACGGAGACCGGTGGCAAGTTCCCCATGGATGCGACAAAGCTGGGTCCGATCCTGAAGGCGCACGGCCTGAAGCTGGTCTCGGGCTGGTTCTCCGGCCGCCTTCTCGACGGCACCGTCGAGAAGGAGAAAGAGCGCATGCGACAGCAGCTGCGCACCTTCAAGGAACTGGGTGCGCCGGTCATGGTCTATGCCGAGACCGCCGGCAGCGTGCAGGGTCAACGGCAGACGCCGGTGAGCCGACGCCCGCGCATTCCTGCCAGCGAGTTCCGGGACTATGGCCGCAAGCTGACGGCACTGGCGGAGAATATGGCCGATCGCGGCGTGCCCATGGCCTACCACCACCATATGGGCACCATCATCGAGACCGAGGCCGAGGTCGATCTGCTCATGAACCACACCGGTTCGGCCGTCGGGCTGCTGGTCGACACCGGCCATATCACCTATGCCGGCGGCGATCCGCTGGCGATGACGCGGCGACATGCCAAGCGCGTCAACCATGTCCACTGCAAGGACATCCGCCCGAAGGTTCTGGCCGAGGCGCGGGCCAAGGACTGGAGCTTCCTCGACGCCGTGCTTGCCGGCGTCTTCACCGTGCCCGGCGACGGCGGCATCGATTTCGGCGCTTTCGCCAGGCTCCTCGCCGATATCGGCTACAACGGCTGGGCCGTCGTCGAAGCCGAGCAGGATCCGGCCAAGGCGCCGCCGCTCCAGTATGCCAAGATGGGCCATGATCATCTGAGCCGGGTCTTTGCCGAGGCCGGCATCACCATTGTCCAATAGGGATTCGCATGAGTCAGTCTTCCGATTTTCCGAACCAGTTCGCCGGCCGGTATGCCGTCATCACCGGTGGCACCCAGGGAATGGGCGAAGCAGTCGCGCGGCTGTTCGCCCGCCGCGGCGCCGCCGGCCTCATCATCTGCGGCCGCAACAGGGCCAAAGGCGATGCCGTGGCTGCCGATCTCACGAAAGGCGGCTGCAAGACCCGCTATGTCGAGGCCGACCTCGCGAAGCTGGAGGATTGCCGCGAGATCATCGCCACGGCCGACAAGGCCTGGGGCAAGCTGCACGTGCTCGTCAACTGCGCCGGCGTCACCGATCGCGGAACCATTCTCGATACGTCGCCGGAGCTGTTCGACCGTATCTTCGCGGTCAACGTCCGCGCACCCTTCTTCCTCATGCAGGACGCCCTCAAGATCATGCGGCGCGAGCATATCGAAGGCACGGTCGTCAACCTCATCACCATGTCCAGCTATGGCGGCCAGCCCTTCATCGCCGCCTATTGCAGCTCGAAGGGCGCGCTGGTCACGCTGACGCGCAACGCCGCCTTCGCGGTGATGCGCGATCGCATCCGCATCAACGGCCTGAACATCGGCTGGTCCGACACGCCCGGCGAGGACCGCATCATGAAGACGTATCACGGCGCTCAGGACGACTGGTTGGTCGACGCCGAAAAGAAGCAGCCGTTCGGCCGGCTCATCAAGCCCGAGGAAGTGGCCCGCGCCGTCGCTTTCCTGGCGTCGGCGGAATCGGGCCTGATGACCGGCGCCATCGTCGACTACGATCAGTCCGTGCGTGGCGCCTACGACGCGCCGCCCGCGCCGCCGGAGAAGCTGTTCGAGCTGCGGGCGGCGGAGTGACCATGCGCGCGACCGATACGCGTCCGCTCGGGCGAACGAAGCTGCGGGTCACCCTCCTCGGCCTCGGCACGGCGACGCTCGGCAATCTCTACGCCCCGGTCACCGACGCCGACGCCGCAGCCACCCTCGCCGCCGCCTTCGACAGCGGCCTCAATTTCGTCGATACGGCGCCGTTCTACGGCCACGGCTGGAGCGAGCATCGCGTCGGCGAGGCCCTGCGAAACCGCAAGCGCGACGGCATCGTGCTGTCGACCAAGATCGGCCGCCTGCTGCAGCCGAAGGATCCGGCCAAGGGCATCGACGGCGGCGTCTTCGCGGCCGTGCTGCCGTTCGAGCCGATGTTCGACTACTCCTATGACGGCGTCATGCGCTCGCTGGAGGACAGCCTGCAGCGGCTGGGCACGCACCGCGTCGACGTGCTGCTCATCCACGACGTCGACCGCTGGACCCACGGCTCGCAGGAGGCGTCCGACCGCCGCATCAAGGAGGTGATGGAGGGCGGCTACAAGGCCATGGTGAAGCTGCGCGAGGCCGGCGTGGTCGGCGCCATCGGCACCGGACTCAACGAGTGGGACACCTGCCAGACGCTGGCGGAGATCAGCGACCTCGACTGCTTCCTCCTCGCCGGGCGCTACACCCTGCTCGAGCAGGAGTCGCTGAAGACCTTCCTGCCGCTCTGCGCCAATCGCAAGATCGGCATCTTCCTCGGCGGCCCCTACAACACGGGCATCCTCGCCACCGGCGCCGTCTCGGGCGCTATGTATAACTACGCGCCCGCCAAGCCCGACATCCTGGAACGCGTGCGCAAGATCGAAGCGGTATGCCGGCGTCACGAGGTGACGATCGCCAGCGCCGCCCTCCAGTTCCCCCTCGCCCATCCCGCCGTCTGCGCCGTCATCCCCGGCGCCAAGACCGCGGCCGAGGTGAAGCGCAACATCGCCACCGTCGAGGCGCCGATCCCCGCCGACCTGTGGGCCGAGTTGAAGCAGGAAAAGCTGATTGCGGCAGACGCCCCGGTGCCCGCTTAATCCGTTATCGCTGAGAACAGGCTGGCCGTCACCTTCGCGTAGGGGCGACCGGCCGGTCGCCCTACAGCAGCCCGAGCTCCTTCAACTCGCGCAGCAGCTTCGACGGCGGCTCCCTGTCCCATCCGGCCATGGCTTCCCGGAAGCCTCGGGCGCCGACGTCGGGCGGGGCGTCGTCCGCGTCCAGATAGCGCCAGCCCTGGAAGGGGCGGTGGGACATCAGCTGGGTCTGAACCTGGCGCGGGTCGTAGACGATGCCGCAGTGGGGCACGCCGTCACGGGTGCCCTGCTTGAGGTCGAGGATGCGGTGGCGCACACGGACGTAGCCCTTGATCACCCAGTAGAGCGAACCGCCGTCGAGCACCTCGTCGCGGCGCTTCGGTGTCATCCGGGTCCAGTGGATCAGCACCGGCTTCTCGCCTTTCCTGCGTTTCTGGGCGAGCTTCTCCTTCTGCCACTGGCGCAAATCTTCGACGCTGTCGCAGCCGACGCAGAGCTTGATGAGATGGACCATTCAACAACGCCTGCCGCTACCGAACGCGGCATTCGCTCCCGGTAACGGGAGCGTTCGCCGAATGCACCGACAATACAATGACGCATCCTCCTGGAGATGGAACGGGGACAACAAGGCTACGGCTGGCGACCGCCTCGCTGCAATGCAGATGAGAGATCGCGCGCCAGTGCGTTGCGGGCAGCCGGCGACAGCTGCTGGATTTTCGGCCTGAGCTTGGCCCAGATCGCCTGGGCCCGCGCAGCGGCAGAGTCCCCATCGGCAGCAGCGAGGACGCACCGGATCAGGTCGGCGTCAACATGCCGATCGAGAGTGAACTTGTGTCCGGCCGCAAGATGCCTCGCCGCCTGCTGTCCCGCGCTTGCGCCCGGCGTTGCGACGAAGACGCCGCCCGAGAACTGCGGGTCGTAGGCCGCCGTTCCTGCCGGCGCGGCGGCGGCGATCCGCCAGAAATCGACGGCCTGCGCGCCGGCAATGCCGAGCGCCATTTCGATCTCGCGTTTCAGAGCCGCCGCGTTCATCTCGCTGCCTCGAGGGGTCAGGACAAGCCTATCACTGACGGCGCCTGACGGAAAGCTGCCCGCGCGACAACTTGGTTCCCAATGACCTCATGCCGCCTCGCGTCTACCTGCGGCGTCCCGCCATCGCCAGCGCGACCTTGGAGGCCGGCCGGCGACCGAGGGACGCGCATATGAAATGCCCGGAGTCGGCCAGTTTGTCGAGGTCCACGCCGGTCACGACGCCGAGGCCGTTCAGCATGTACAGCACGTCCTCGCTGGCGACGTTGCCGGAAGCGCCGGCGGCGTAGGGGCAGCCGCCGAGGCCGGCGACCGAGCTGTCGACGACGGCGATGCCGCAATCGAGCGCCGCAAGGATGTTGGCGAGGGCTTGGCCGTAGGTGTCGTGGAAATGCACGGCGAGGCGCTCGCGCGGCACCGCGTCCGCGACCGTCTCGATCATCGCCGCGGCCTTGTCCGGCGTGCCGACGCCGATGGTGTCGCCGAGCGAGATCTCGTAGCAACCGAGATCGCGCAGGCGCCGCGCGACATGGGCGACCGCACTCGGCGCGATCTCGCCCTCGTAGGGACAGCCGAGGACGCAGGACACGTAGCCGCGCACGCGCACGCCGTCGCGCCCCGCTGCTGCGCAGACCGGAGCGAAGCGGTCGAGGCTTTCGTCGATCGAGCAATTGATGTTCTTCTGCGAGAAGGTCTCGGAGGCCGCGCCGAACACGGCGATCTCCTCGGCCCCGGCCGCGCGCGCCGCGTCATAGCCCTTCATGTTCGGGACCAGCACCGGATAGCTGACCCCGGGCCTGCGCGTGATCCCCGCCATCACCTCGGCGGTGTCGGCCATCTGCGGCACCCATTTCGGCGAGACGAAGCTGCCGGCCTCAACCACGCTCAGGCCAGCCGCCGCCAGACGATCGATCAGCTCGACCTTCACCGCCGCCGGCACGGTCGTGGGCTCGTTCTGCAACCCGTCGCGCGGGCCCACCTCGACCATCTTGACGCGCTTGGGCCGGCTCATATCCACGATTTCTCTGGAGTCACCGAAAGGCTGACATTCATTTGGGGTCGTCCGCGAAGGCCAGCAACTCCGCCCCCTCCTCCACGAGATCGCCGGCCTTGAAGAAGACGCGCTCGATCGTCCCATCCATCGGGGCGGCGATGCTGTGCTCCATTTTCATTGCCTCCAGCACCATCAGCGTCGCGCCGCGCGTCACGACATCGCCGGGCTTGACGGCGACCTCGATCACCTTACCCGGCATGGGGGCCGCAAGATGGCCGGGCGCCGCGTCGAGCGCCGCGCTCGCCGTCAACGGATCGACGAGTTCGAACTGGGCGGTGCCGCCCGCCGTGAACACGGTGATCGCAGGTCCGGACCTGGCGACGGTGCCGGTTGTCTGCCGCCCGTCGATATCGACGCGGATGTCGCCGTCGGCGAGCCGCGCCGCACGGACGAAGCAGCGGCCCTGCGGAAGCTCGAACAGATACCCGCCGGGCTTATAGGTGACGGCGATCTTGTGCAGCGTCCCGTCGGCGCGGAGCCGGATCTCGCCATGGCCTTCGCCGTTGAGACGCCAGCCGTCGCCGCGGCTCCAGGGCGACCACGGATCGCCCGAGGTCAGCGCCGCCTCGCGCGCGATCTGCTCCTGGTACAGCGACAGCTCGGCGGCGACGATCGCCCAAGCATCGAGCAAGGCCTGGGCAGGATCATCCGGCAACAGGTCGGCGCGATGCCGATCGATGAAGGACGTGTCGAGATCGCCCGCGGCAAAGGCAGGATGCGCCGCGACCGCGCGCAGGAACTCGACGTTGTGCCGCGGACCGGCGATCTGCGTGGCCGCCAGCGCCGACCGCAGGTTGCGCACGGCCGCCGCGCGATCCTCGCCACGGACGACCAGCTTGGCGATCATCGGGTCGTAGTGAACAGAGATCTCGTCCCCGGCCCGCACGCCCGCGTCGATGCGGACCGTCACACTTTCCGCCGGCCAGCGCAGGTGGGTCAGCCGTCCGGTCGCCGGCAGGAAGCCGCGGCCCGGATCCTCGGCATAGATGCGCGCCTCGATGGCATGGCCGCGAAACGCGATCCGGCTCTGGTCGAGCGGCAGCGGCTCGCCGGCGGCGACGCGTAACTGCCACTCCACGAGGTCGAGACCGGTGATCATCTCCGTGACGGGATGCTCGACCTGCAGGCGTGTGTTCATCTCCATGAAGTAGAACGCGCCGTTGCGGTCGAGCAGGAATTCGACGGTGCCGGCGCCGACATAGCCGATGGCCTTCGCCGCCGCGACGGCCGCCGCGCCCAGGGCGTCACGCAGCGCCGGCGTCAGTCCCGGCGCCGGCGCCTCCTCGACGACCTTTTGATGCCGCCGCTGGATCGAGCAGTCGCGCTCGAACAGATGCACGGCGTTGCCGCGTGCGTCGGCGAAGACCTGCACCTCGACATGCCGCGGCTGCAGCACATACTTCTCGATCAGCACACGGTCGTCGGCGAAGGCGGCCTTGGCCTCGCGCCGCGCGCCGGTCAGCGCCTCGGCAAGATCCTTGGCCCGGTCGACGCGCCGCATGCCCTTGCCGCCGCCGCCGGCGACGGCCTTGATCAGCACGGGATAGCCGATCCGGTCGACTTCCTTGCGCAGGGTGACATCCGTCTGGTCGTCGCCGTGATAGCCGGGCACTAGCGGCACGCCGGCGCGGTCCATGATCGCCTTGGCCTCGCTCTTCGAGCCCATGGCGCGGATGGCGGCGGCCGGCGGGCCGACGAACGCCACGCCGGCATCGGCGCAGGCGCGCGCGAACGCCTCGTTCTCCGACAGGAAGCCGTAGCCGGGATGCGCAGCCGCGGCGCACGTGCGACGTGCGGCATCGATGACGGAATCGATTTTCAGATAGCTCTCCGCAGCAGCGGCTGGGCCGATCCGCACGGCTTCGTCGGCCATGGCGACATGCATCGCATCCGCGTCGGCATCCGAGTAGACCGCGACCGTATGGATGCCCAGCCGCCGCGCCGTGCGCATCACGCGGCAGGCGATCTCTCCCCGGTTGGCAATCAGCAGCTTGGCGAACATCGCTAGGGTTCCCGCTGCATGACGATTGTGCGTCCTTCGACAGGCTCAGGATGAGGAAGAGTCTTCGTGGCAGACAGAAAGTTCCTCACCCTGAGCCTGTCGAAGGACGCACCATGCATGTCCAAGCCCCTACTTGACCCAGTTGGGCTTCCGTTTCTCTAAAAAGGCGGCCACGCCTTCCTTGCCTTCGGGGCTGGCGCGCAAGCCGGCGATGCGGCGGGCGGTCTCGTCGATCAGCGCCGGCTCGATCGGCTTGCCGGCCACGTCGAAGACCAGCTTCTTCGCCTCCACCTGCGCGCGCGGCCCGCCCTCCAGCAGGGCGGCGACGATCCGGTCCGCGGTCCGCGGCAGGTGATCGGCGGGCACGACTTCATGGACCAGCCCCACGCGTAGGGCCTCGGCCGAGCCAAAGCGCTCGCCGGTGAGGACATAGCGCCGCGCCGCGCGGGCGCCCATGGCCGCGACCACGTACGGGCTGATCACCGAGGGAATGAGGCCGAGCTTCACCTCCGACAGGCTGAAGGTGGCGCCCTCGCTGGCGACCGCGATGTCGCAGGCCGCCACCAGCCCGACGCCGCCGCCATAGGCCGCGCCCTGCACCAGGGCGATGGTCGGCCGCGGGAAGATGTTCAGGCGCCGCATCACGCCGGCGAGCTGCTCGGCATCGCGGAGGTTCTCGTCCTGCGAGGCCGCGGCCATCCGCTTCATCCACTGGAGGTCGGCGCCGGCGCAGAAGCTGGGTCCGTTGGCCGTCAGCAGGACCGCCCGCACCTGCGGCTTCTGCTCGAGGTCGCGGAACACGCCCATCAGCTCATGGATGAGCTGGTCGTCGATGGCGTTGTGGATCAGCGGCCGGTTCAAGGTCACGG
This sequence comes from Dongiaceae bacterium, assembly GCA_050180895.1. GTDB lineage: Bacteria > Pseudomonadota > Alphaproteobacteria > Dongiales > Dongiaceae > JBGPEQ01. The sequence goes on along the minus strand of JBFXDS010000002.1, from coordinate 197,998 downwards.
TCGCGATGTTCTTCTCGTCGATCTTGGTCAGCAAAGCGCTCATGGCCGTCACATCCTGAATATGCCGAAATCGGTGGTCTCGATCGGGGCGTTGAGCGCCGCCGACAGGCCGAGGCCGAGCACCATGCGGCTGTCGGCCGGGTCGATCACGCCGTCGTCCCAGAGGCGCGCGCTCGCATAATAGGGGTGCCCCTGCTCTTCGTATTGGGCGCGGATCGGGGACTTGAAGGCCTCCTCCTCTTCGGCGCTCCATTCCTGCTTCTTGGCGGCGAGGCCGTCGCGCTTCACCTGCGCCAGCACGTTGGCGGCCTGGTCGCCGCCCATGACGGAGATGCGCGCGTTCGGCCACATCCACAGGAAGCGCGGCCCGAAGGCCCGCCCGCACATGCCGTAGTTGCCGGCGCCGAAGCTGCCGCCGATGATGAGCGTGAGCTTGGGCACGCGCGCGCAGGAGACTGCGGTGACCATCTTGGCGCCGTCCTTGGCGATGCCGCCGGCCTCGTACTTCTTGCCGACCATGAAGCCGGTGATGTTCTGCAGGAAGACGAGCGGGATGCAGCGCTGGGCGCAGAGCTCGATGAAATGTGCGCCCTTCAGCGCCGATTCCGAGAACAGGATGCCGTTGTTGGCGACGATGCCGACGGGATAGCCGAACAGATGCGCGAAGCCGCAGACCAGCGTGGCGCCGTAGAGCTGCTTGAACTCGTCGAACTCGCTGCCGTCGACAAGACGCGCGATCACCTCGCGGACGTCGTAGGGCTTGCGCGTGTCGGCCGGGATGATGCCGTAGGTCTCCCCGGGATCGTAGAGCGGATCGCGCGGTTCGCGGATGACGAGGTCCGGGCTCTTCCGCCGGTTGAGATGGCCGACGATGCGCCGCGCGATGCCCAGCGCATGGGTGTCGTCCTGCGCATAATGATCGGTGACGCCGGAGGTGCGGCTGTGCACGTCGGCACCGCCCAGCTCCTCGGCCGTCACCACTTCGCCGGTCGCGGCGCGTACCAGTGGCGGACCGCCCAGGAAGATCGTCCCCTGCCCGCGCACGATGATGCTCTCGTCGGCCATGGCCGGCACATAGGCGCCGCCGGCCGTGCAGGAGCCCATGACCACCGCGATCTGCGGAATCCCCATCGCCGACATGGTCGCCTGGTTAAAGAAGATGCGGCCGAAATGGTCGCGGTCCGGGAAGACCTCGTCCTGGTTCGGCAGGTTGGCGCCGCCGGAATCGACGAGATAGATGCAGGGCAGCCGGTTCTCGCGCGCGATGTCCTGGGCGCGCAGGTGCTTCTTGACCGTGAGCGGGTAGTAGGTGCCGCCCTTGACCGTGGCGTCGTTGGCGACGATGACGCACTCCTGACCGCTGACCCGGCCGATTCCGGTGATGATGCCGGCCGCCGGCACCGGCTCGTCATAGACTCCGTAGGCAGCCAGCTGCGAAAGCTCGAGGAACGGCGCGCCTGGATCGAGCAGCGTGCGGATGCGCTCGCGCGGCAGCAGCTTGCCGCGGGCCAGATGCTTCTCCCGCGCCGCCGTGCCGCCGCCCTGGCGGATCTCCTCGACCTTGGCGCGCAGATCGGCGACCTGCGCCTTGAGCGCCTCTTCGCTGCGCCGGAACTCCTGCGACCGCGTGTCGAGATTGGAGCGAAAGACGGTCATCTGCTACCGGTCCCCCTTGCGCAGGGTAGCATCGAGACCGCCAGAGTGCCATGCGGGCGCGCCAGCGGACAATCGACCTTGAGGTCGCCGACCGGGCCGCAGTAGTGTTGCAGCCGGTGACAGCAGGGTCACCGAACAAAGACGTACAGGGAGGATTGCCATGCTCAGGCGGCTCTTCGCGGCATTTGCGCTGACCATGCTCGTCGGGGCGACCGGCGCCCAAGCCCAGGACGACTATCCGACCGGCGTGATCACGATCGTCGTGCCCTTCTCCGCCGGTGGGCCGACGGACACCGTCACCCGATTGGTCGCCCAGGCCATGAGCACGACGCTCGGCCAGCAGATCATCGTCGAGAACGTCGGCGGGGCCGGCGGCACCCTCGGCGCCGCCCGGGTCGCCAAGGCGGAGCCGGACGGCTACACGCTGCTGCTGCACCACATCGGCATGGCCACGACCATGACCCTCTACCGCCAGCTGCCCTACAATTCGATCGAGGATTTCCAGCCCATCGGCCTGGTGACGGAAGTGCCGATGACGCTGGTGGCGAAGAAGGACCTGGCGCCGACCAGCCTTGCCGAGCTCATCGACTACGTGAAGGCGAACAAGGACACGGTCACCTATGCCAACGCGGGCATCGGCGCGGCGTCGCATCTCTGTGGCATGCTCTTCATGTCGGCGATCGACACGCAGCTGACCACCGTGGCCTACAAAGGCACCGGACCGGCGATGAACGACCTGCTCGGCGGCCAGGTCGACTTCATGTGCGACCAGACCACCAACACGACCAGCCAGATCAAGGCCGGCGAGATCAAGGTCTACGGCGTGACGACGAAGTCGCGCGTGGCCGCCCTGGCGGACGTGCCGACCATGGACGAGGCGGGCCTGCCCGGCTTTGAAGTGTCGATCTGGCACGGCCTGTATGCGCCCAAGGGTACGCCGCAGCCGGTCGTCGACAAGCTGGCAGAGGCGCTGCAGGCGGCGCTCAAGGATCCCACCGTCGTGCAGCGGTTCGGCGAACTCGGCACCGAACCGGTCGCCGCCGACAGGGCGACGCCCGATGCGCTGGCCAGCCACCTCAAGGCCGAGATCGACAAGTGGGCGCCGATCATCAAGGCGGCAGGCGTTTACGCCGACTGATCCGGATGTAATCCGGCGGGCATGAACGGCGGCCGCGCGGCAGCGGCCGCCGTTTCTCGCATGATGGGAGACATCCGATGCGCCTCGCGATCCGACACCCCAAGGATTTCTGGGCCGGCTTGATCTTCACGGCTAGCGGCCTCGCCTTCGGCATCCTCGCCCAGGACTATGAGATAGGCACGATGACGCGGATGGGTCCGGCCTATTTCCCGACCGTTCTGGCTGTCCTGCTGACGATCATCGGGTTGGCGACGACCGTCCGCGCGTTCGTCACCGACGGGCCGCCGCTGCAGGGCTTTGCCGTCAAGGGCGTGCTGCTGGTGCTCGGGCCGATCGTGCTGTTCGGGTTCATCCTGCGGGGCGCCGGCCTTGCCGCCGCCCTGCTCGCCCTGACGCTGCTCAGCGCCTATGCCAGCGTCCGCTTCCGCTGGCGGGCCGCGGTGCCGCTGGCGATCGGACTCACGGTATTCTCTATCCTCGTGTTCGTGAAGGGCATCGGCCTGCCGATTCCGGTCATCGGCCGCTGGCTCGGCGTCTGAGCGGGGCGAGCCATGGACCTCCTCGCCAATCTCGGCCTCGGCTTCGACTCGGCGGTCACCCTGTCGAACCTGCTGTACTGCTTCCTCGGCGTGCTGCTGGGCACGCTGGTCGGCGTGCTGCCGGGATTGGGGCCGGCGGCGACCATCGCCATGCTGCTGCCGGTGACCTTCACGCTGCCGCCGCTGTCGGCGCTGATCATGCTGGCCGGCATCTATTACGGCGCCCAGTATGGCGGCTCGACGACGGCGATCCTGATCAACCTGCCGGGAGAGACCTCGTCGGTGGTCACGGCGATCGACGGCTACCAGATGGCCCGGCAGGGGCGCGCCGGCGCGGCGCTGGCGACGGCCGCCATCGGCTCCTTCATCGCCGGCACCTTCGCCACCTTCGTCGTCGCCGTCTTCGGACCGATCCTCGCCCGCGTCGCCCTGAAGTTCGGCCCGGCCGACTATTGCTCGCTGATCCTGCTCGGCCTCGTCGCCTCGGTGGCGCTGGCCCACGGCTCGCTGCTGAAGGCGCTCGGCATGATCCTGCTCGGGCTCCTGCTCAGCATGGTCGGCGCCGACGTCAACTCGGGCGCGCTGCGCTTCACCTTCGGCATTCCCGAGCTGAGCGAGGAGATCGGCCTCGTCGCCGTCGCCATGGGCATGTTCGGCATCGCCGAGATCCTGCACAACCTGGAGCACGAACAGACGCGCGAGCCGATGGTGAAGCACGTCTCGGGCCTGCTGCCGACGCGCGAGGACATCAAGCGCATCCTCGGCCCGATCGGCCGCGGCACGGTCCTGGGCTCGGCGCTCGGCATCCTGCCGGGCGGCGGCGCCATCCTGTCGTCCTTCACCGCCTACTCGCTGGAGAAGAAGCTGTCGCGCGAGCAGCACCGCTTCGGCAAGGGCGCCATCGAGGGCGTCGCCGCGCCGGAGTCGGCCAACAACGCCGGCGCGCAGACCTCGTTCATCCCGATGCTGACCTTGGGCATCCCGCCCAACCCGGTCATGGCGCTGATGTTCGGCGCCATGATCATCCAGGGCATCGTGCCCGGGCCTTCGGTCATGACCGAACGGCCGGAGCTGTTCTGGGGCATCATCGTGTCGATGTGGGTCGGCAACCTGATGCTCGTCATCCTCAACCTGCCGATGATCGGGCTGTGGGTGCGGCTGCTGCGCGTGCCCTATCACCTGCTCTATCCGGCGATCCTGGCGTTCTGCTGCATCGGCGTCTACAGCGTGCGCAACGTTGAGTTCGACGTCTACCTGATGGCCCTGTTCGGCCTGCTCGGCTACGTCCTGGTCAAGCTCGAGTGCGAGCCGGCGCCGCTGCTCATGGGCTTCATCCTCGGCGACCTGTTCGAGGAGTATCTGCGGCGGGCCATGATCCTGTCGCACGGCGACCCCATGGTCTTCGTCGAACGGCCGATCAGCCTGACCATGCTGGTGCTGGCCGCGCTGGCCCTGATCGTCGTGCTCAGCCCCGCCGTCCGCCGGAAACGCGAAGAGGTGTTCCAGGAGGAGACGTGACTGCGGCCTCCGGCCCGACGCTACCGACTCTCGCCGATCTCGATGAGGCGGCCGCGTTCGTCCATGCGGCCATGCCGCCGACGCCGCAATATCGTTGGCCGCTGCTCTGCGCGCGTGCCGGCGCCGAGGTCTGGGTCAAGCACGAGAACCACGGCCCCATCGGTGCCTTCAAGCTGCGCGGCGGCCTCACCTACATGCGCGAGCTGAAGCGCGCGCAGCCGGGCATCGCCGGCGTCATCGCCGCCACCCGCGGCAACCACGGACAGAGCGTCGCCTTCGCAGCGCAGCGCGCCGGCATCGCCGCGATCATCGTCGTGCCGCACGGCAACAGCCGGGAGAAGAACGCGGCCATGCGCGCGCTCGGCGCCGGCCTCATCGAGCACGGCCACGACTTCCAGGCCGCCTATGAACATGCCATGGCCCTGGCCGCGCAGCGGGCGCTGCATCCCTTGCGCTCGTTCCATCCCTGGCTGATTGTCGGCGTCGGCACCTATGCGCTGGAGCTGTTCCGCGCCGTTCCCGATATCGACACGGCCTATGTGCCGATCGGCCTGGGTTCGGGCATCTGCGGCACCATCGCCGCGCGCGACGCCCTCGGCCTGACGACGCGCGTGGTCGGGGTGGTTGCCGAGAATGCCGCCGCCTACGCCCTGTCCTTCGCCCGGAAGACGGCGATCTCCACCAACAGCGCCGAGACAATCGCCGACGGCATGGCCTGCCGCGTGCCCGATGCCGCTGCCCTGGAGATCATCCTCCGCGGCGCCGACCGCGTGGTCTCCGTCAGCGAGGCGGAGATCAAGGCCGCGATGCGCCACTACTTCACCGACACGCACAACGTCGCCGAGGGGGCCGGCGCCGCGCCGCTCGCCGCCCTCCTGCAGGAGCGCGCGCGCATGGCCGGCAAGCGCGTCGCCCTGATCCTATCCGGCGGCAACATCGACCGCGATCTCTGTGCCGGCGTCCTGCGCGAAGGTTGAGCCCCCATGACCATGAACAGCGTCTTTGCCAAGCTCGGCCGCCGACTACGCCTCGGCGTCATCGGCGGCGGCCCCGGCTCCTTCATCGGCGAGGTGCATCGCGCCGCGGCCCGCATCGACGACAACTACGAGGTCATGGCGTCGGTGCTGTCCGCCGATCCGGAGCGGTCGCGGTCGGCCGGCCGCGCCATCGGCATCGCCGCCGACCGGGCCTACGGCACTCCCGAGGAGATGTTCGAGCGGGAGGCGCAGCGGGACGACGGCATGGAGGTCGTGGCCATCATGACCCCCAACGACAGCCACCATGCGCTGTGCTGCGCCGCGCTCGATCGCGGTCTCGACATCATCTGCGACAAGCCGCTGACCACCAATCTGGCGGATGCGCTCGATCTGGTGCAGCGGGTGCGCCGCAGCGGCCTCGTCTTCTGCCACACCTTCAACTACACCGCCTTCCCGATGGTGCGGCAGGCCCGCGCCATGGTGCGCGACGGCGACATCGGCGAGATCCGCATGGTCCAGGTCGAGTATGTCCAGGGCCACAATGCCGTTCTCAATCCCGGCGAGCGCGGCGAGGCCGCGGTGCCCTGGCGCATGCGGCCGGAGAAGGCCGGCGCCTCGCTGATCCTCGGCGACATCGGCAGCCACGCCCACCACATGGCCTGCTTCGTCAGCAATCTGCAGTTCGCCCGCGTCTGCGCCGACGTCACGACGGTCGTGCCCGGCCGCAACGCCGACGACTATGCCGGCCTGCTGTTCCGCCTGGAGAACGGCGCGCCCGGGATGCTCTGGGCGACGCAGGCCGGCGCCGGGGCGGTCCACGGCCTGCATTGTCGTGTCTTCGGCGCCACCGGCGGCCTCGAATGGTTCCAGGAGGAGCCGAACCAGCTCCACCATTCGCGCCTCGGCCAGCCGGCCCTGGTGTACGAACGCCACGGCCCCGGCCTCAAGCCAGCGGCGATGCGCGCCTCGCGCATCTCGATTGGCCACCCCGAAGGCTACCAGGAGGCCTTTGCCGTCCTTTACGCCGAGGCTGCCGAAACCATTGTCGCCCGTCGCCTTGGCCAGGAGCCTGATCCGCTCGCCCTCAACTTCGCCACCGTCGAGGACGGCGCCCGCACGATGAAATTCATCGAGGCGGCGCTGGAGTCGAGTCGTACCGGAGGTTGGGTGGATTGCCGGCTGGACCTACGATAGCGAGGTTGCGGGTGAAGCCCGGCCACCCACACCGAGTAGGGTCAAACATCGAAACTCGAAATTCAACCCTATTGCATTTTACGTAATTACGGCCTGCCGGGCCCGGGCATTCGACGGAGAGGCCAATCTGCCTTGCCTTTGCGCCTTTTCGGGCGCACGGCCGTTCGCGTCCGGGTCGCAGCTGTCCATCCATGATGTCAAACACCTCAGCCACGCCGTCATTTCATCCAAAATACAGTATAAGAACGCCAGGCGAACATGTCAAGCCCTCTCGCGCTGGAGCTGCGGGATCGCCTTTCCAGACTTTTAAGCATCTGTACCTAAGCTTCGAACGAGAGAAGTCTGCTGCGACCTCATTCATTCTTCTCCCGTCCCGGCATGGCCAACCGCATCGACATCTACCAGCGAGAGAAGCCGCCGAAGGACCGCTCAAAGCGCAAGCCTTTGACGGCGGGCAAGATCTGGCAGGTTGTCGTCGGCCTATTCCTGATCTTCACCGGCCTCGCCGCCTTTCTCTGGCTGACCGGCGCGAATTTCGATTCCGAGTACCGGCGCGCCGCTTTATTCTCGATCCCCGATCCGAGCGGCGGGGAGGCGCGGGGGACACGGCTCAGCGCCTGCGGCATTGCCCGAACCTTTCTGCCCGAGTCGATCGATCGTGCGATCCCCTGCGTCTGGTGGAATCTCGGCGCCTTCTTCGTCATCCCGGCAATCGCGTTCGTCTACGCCGTCAAGACTAGCCTCTCGCGCGACTGACCCGGGCACGCTTCGAAACAAATCTGCTCAGACCCCATTTATCCATCTCGGACGGTCAGTTCGGTGAGCGTTGGCGGGCTGAGAAGGACTCGGCCGGCGCACCCCAAAGGACGCCGCTCGTCACCACCCGCCGGTCGCCATCCAGCGATCGACGTGGTGGAGGCGGTCGTGACCCCAGAAGGGCTCGCCGTCGACGATGACGAAGGGCGAGCCGAACACGCCCTTGGCCATGGCGGCCTCGACGGCCAGACGCAGCTTGTCCTTGATGCCGGGATCGTCGCAGGCTGCCTTGAACGCCGCCGGGTCGATGCCGAGCGGCTTGGCGACGGCAGCCACCGCATCCACTGACCGGATGTCCCGGCCCTCGCCGAATGCAGCGTGATACGCCGCCTTGGCGAACGCCCTGGCCTTCGCCTCGTCGCTGTCCTCCAGCCAATAGAATGCGCGGCAGGCCGCGAGCGAGGGGAACGGGAACGGCTCCGGCAGCCTGAACGGCACGCCCAGGAGCCGCGCCGAACGATCGAAATCACGGAGATGGTATGGTCCGCGCAGCGGCTGCTCCGTGAGTGGCCGCTGGCCCGTGGTCTTGAACGCCACGCCCAGCAGAAACGGCCGCCAATTCACGGCCCGGCCATGTTTGGCGGCCAGGGTATCGATCTGCGTCGAGGCGAGATAACCGTAAGGCGACGAAAAATCGAAGTAGAAATCGATGGCATCGGCCATGTCGAAATCTCCAGTCGCGGGGCGCGAGTGTCGGCGATCCCGGAGCAAACGGCAACCCGACGGTTGGCCTCGACCGGCGCGGCCGCACCGCCTATGGTAGTCGCCGCAAGGGCATACGGGAGACTCGCAACGTGAAACCGCTACCGATCATCGGCATCCTGCTCATCGTCGCCGGCATTGCCGCGCTGGTCCTCGGCGAGGTGAGCTTCACCAAGCGCGAAACCGTGGTCCAGATCGGCGACGCCACGCTGGAGGCGGAAACCAAGGACAGTTTCCCGTTGCCGCCGGTCGCCGGCATCGCCGCCATTGCCGCGGGCATCGTCCTGGTCGTCGTCGGCTATCGCCGGCGCTAGCCGGTCACGCCTCGGCCAGCGCGCGGCCGATGATCAGCCGCTGGATGTCGCTGGTGCCCTCGTAGATCTTGCACACGCGCACGTCGCGGCAGATGCGCTCGACCGGGAAATCGGCGAGATAGCCGTAGCCGCCGTGGATCTGCAGCGCGTCGGAGCACACCTCCTCGGCCATCTCCGAGGCGAACAGCTTGGCCATCGCCGCCTGCGTCAGGCAGGGTTGCCCGGCGTCGCGCAGCGCCGCCGCGGCAAGGGTCAGCGCCCGCGCCGCCTCGATCTTCGTGGCCATGTCCGCCAAGCGGAATTGCACGGCCTGGTGGCCGATGATCGCCTTGCCGAAGGTCCGGCGCTCTCTGGCATAGGCGAGCGCCGCCTCGAAGGCCGCCCGGGCGAAGCCGATCGCCTGGGCAGCGATGCCGATCCGGCCGCCCTCGAGGTTGCCGAGCGCGATCCTGTAGCCTTCGCCCTCGGCGCCCAGCATCAGGTCGGGCGTGAGGCGGCAGTCCTCGAACACCAGTTGCGCCGTGTCCGAGGCCCGCTGTCCCAGCTTCTTCTCCAGCCGCGCCACCTTGAACCCCGGCGTGTCCCGCGGCGCGAGGAAGGCGCTGATGCCTTTCTTCCCCTTCTGCGGATCGCTGACCGCGAAGACGATGGCGACGCCGGCGGTGCTGCCGTTGGTGATGAACTGCTTCGTGCCGTCGAGCACCCAATGGTTGCCGTCGCGGCGCGCCCGCATACGGATCGCCGCGGCATCGGAGCCGGCCGACGGCTCGGTCAGGCAGAAGCAGGCCAGCATATCGCCGCGCGCCAGCGGCCGCAGGAAGCGCTCCTTCTGCGCCGCCGTCCCGTACTTCCAGATCGGCACGCAGCCCACGGAGTTGTGGACGGTCATGATGGTGCTGCAGGAGCCGTCGCCCGCCGCCAGCTCCTCCACCGCGAGCGCATAGGAAACGTGGTCCACGCCGGCGCCGCCCCATTCTTCCGGCACCAGCATGCCCATGAGGCCGAGCTCGCCCATGGCCTTGACGGCTTCCGTCGGAAAGCGCGCCGTCGCGTCCCATTCGGCCGCGTGCGGCGCCAGCCGTTCCGCCGCGAACTGGCGGGCCATGTCGCGGATCATCGTCTGCTGTTCGCTGAGGATCATCGCGCTGACATCGCGCCGCTCACCACGGCAGCGGCTTGCCGTCGTAGTTGAAGAACTTGCCGCTGTCGGCGGCGGTCAGCGTGGCGATCTTGGCGCGCATGCCGGCGACGCTCGCCTTGGGCGGCAGCAGCGCCTGCGGGCCGCCCATGTCGGTCCTGACCCAGCCGGGATGGAAGAGCACGACGATGATGCGCTTCGCGGCGAGATCCTGCGCCATGCTCTTCGCGACCATGTTGAGCGCCGCCTTGCTCGTGCGATAGGCGTAGGAGCCGCCGCTGCTGTTGTCGGCGATGCTGCCCATCTTGCTGGTGATGTTGACGATGAGGCGACGCTGCCCGCGCTCCAGATGCGGAGTGAACTGCTCGGCCACGTGCAACGGCGCGATGGCGTTGATGCGCAGCGTTTCCAGCCAGTCGTTGGTCGGTGTATTGCCGAAGGAGTCCTCGAAGCCGCCGACGCCCGCATTATTGATCAGGACGTCGATCGCCTCGTCGCTCAGCGAGCGGGCCAGGGCGGCAAGCTGGTACTCGTCGATCACGTCCAGGGCATACACGCGGACGTCGCCAGCGAGCGCCGCCAGCTCCTTCGCGCCGCGCGGGCTGCGACAGGCCGCCAGCACCCGCCATCCCTCCGCGGCATACTGCCGCGCGAACTCCAGTCCGATGCCGCGGTTCGCGCCGGTGATCAATATGGTCGGCATGCCGTCATCTCCTGCGCCGGGCCGCGGCCCGCTTCTTCGGCGCCGGCCGCTTGCGTTTCGCCGCCGCCTTCCTTCGCCCGGCCGGCAACCGCGCCGTCACCTCGATCTCGATCCGCATACGCGGATCGACGAGGCCGGCGATGACGGCGGTCGAGGCCGGCCGGATGTCGCCGAAATACTGGCCGAGGATCGGCAGGATGCGCGGCCAGTCGGCCGACTGCGGCACGATGTAGTTGGCGCGCACCACGTCGCCGAGGGAAGCACCGGCCTGCGCCAGCGCCGCCGCGATGTTGCGGAAGGTCTGGTGCACCTGCTCCTCGAGGCCGTAGGCGATCGTCATCTTCGCGTAGTCGAACCCCGTCGTGCCCGACACGAACACCCAATCGCCGTCGACCACGGCGCGCGAATAGCCGCCCGCCTTCTCGAAGCTGGAACCGGAAGAGATCAACCGACGTCGCGGCGCCATGCGCAGCCCCCTGCCGACAATGGACGTTCGAGCGCCTAGATTGACCCGGCGCCGCCGGCCGGGCAATGGCCATGGAGGGCGGCCGACGCCGCCTCAATGAATGACGACGACGCGCAGGTTGTCGGAACGCCGGGGCACGTTGATGGCGACGTCCTGGCCATGGCGGGCGATCTCGATCTCGGTCCCGCGGTCGCCCAGGCGCAGGTCGCGGAGCATCAGCCCATCGAGGAACTCGGGCAACACCGGCCGCTTGAAGCGGATTTCGCCGCTGCGGTGGTCGAGGCTGAGGCCGAGCGCCGCCTGCAGCAGCGCGAAGGGCGCCGCCGTCGCCCAGGCCTGCGGCGCGCACGCGACCGGGTAGAAGGTGGGCCCGGTCCGCGCCAGCCGGCGGAAGCCGCAGAACAGCTCGGGCATCCGCCGGAGGTCGACGTAGTTCGAGGCGTCGAACATGGCCGTCAGGATGCGCAGGGCCGCGTCCTTGAAGCCGTAGCGGTCGAACCCGAGCGCGATCACCGCATTGTCGTGCGGCCAGACCGACCCGTTATGGTACGATATCGGATTGAATCGAGGCTCCTCCGCGGCGACCGTGCGGATGCCCCAGCCGGCGAAGAAGCCGCTGTCGAGCAGCCCGGCGGCCAGGCGCCGCGCCCGTTCCGGATCGGCGATCCCCGCGAACAGGGCATGGCCGGCGTTCGAGGAGCGCACGCGGCAGGGCCGCTTCTCGCCGTCGAGCGCCAGCGCGTAGGTCGACAGCTCCTCGCACCAGAACGCCGCCTCGAATCTCTGCCGCAGCAGGTCCGCCTGATGCTCCAGCTCCAGCGCCATCTCCGGCCGGTCGAGCAGCCGCGCCATCTTCGCCGCGCCGCGCTTGGCGAGGTAGACATAGGCCTGCACCTCGCACAGCGCGATCGGCCCCGGCGCCAGGCGACCGTCGGCATGGAAGACGGAATCGTGCGAGTCCTTCCATCCCTGGTTCACCAGCCCGGTCTCGCTGTGCCGGTTGTACTCGACGAAGCCGTCGCCGTCGGCATCGCCGCAACGGTCGATCCAGGCGAGCGCGGCCTCGATGCTGGGCCAGATCGACCGCAGCGTCTCGAGATCCGCCGTGCGGTCCACATAGGCGCCGGCGAGCGCGATGAACAGCGGCGTCGCGTCGACGCTGCCGTAATAGAGCTCGAACGGCACCTCGCGCAGCCGCGCCATCTCGCCGCCGCGGGTCTCGTGCAGGATCTTGCCCGGCTCCGCGTCCCTGTCCGGGTCCGTCGCGGTCGCCTGCGTCGCCGCCAGATACTTCAGCACGCCCTTGGCGATCGCCGGATCGATCCACAGCGTGAACAGCCCCGTCAGCAGCCCGTCGCGCCCGAAGGCGGTGCTGAACCAGGGAATCCCGGCATAGGGATAGGGGCCCTGCGGCGTGTCCGTGACGAGCATGTAGAGGTCCGACAAGGCCCGGCTCAGCAGCTGGTTGAACTGGCTGTTCGAGCTGACGATCCGGGCGGCACGCGTCGTCGATTGCTTCAGCGCCCGCCGCGCGGCATGCATGCAGGCGGCAAAGCCGGTTCCCTCGGCCGCCGGCTCGCCGCCCGTGCCGCATTCGATCTGAACGAAGATCTTCGTCTGCTGCCCGGGCGCCAGCGTCAGCTCGTATGTCGCCGTCGCACCTTCGAGACGGGTCGGCGCCGGCGTCAGCCGTACGGTGACGAACCGGGCCACACCGTCCAGGCCGTCATAGCGCACGGCGGCCGCGCGATCGGACAGGCGCAGGCGGGCCGCCGTGCCGCGGCGCGGGCGCACCTGGCCGCGTACTTCGAACAGGTCGGCGAAGTCGCCATCGAACCGGAGCGTCAGGATGGCCGCCTGTCGCCGGGCGTCGTAGTTGCGCACGGCGATGCGCTCGTGGCAGGAGCGCTGCCAGACGAATTTCAGGCGCTGCACATGCAGCATGTCGCGCGGCAGCAACAGCTCGCCATCGGCATAGAAGTCCGGATTCGTCAGATCGACGGCGAGGACGGCGTTGTCGTCGTTCACCGTCGAGCTCAGCAGCAGCGGCCGCTGACCGTTCAGCCGCAGCTCGAGATGCGAGAGATAGCGCGTGTCCCGATGATAGAGCCCGTCCGGCGCGCCCGGGAACGGCAGGATGTCGCCGTATGAATTGAACAGCGCGAAGGTGTCGCCATGCTTGAGAGCGCGCAGCCGGCGCTCCGGCAAGGATGCGGCAGCCGGAATGTAGAACAGCGAGGCGGCCTCGGAATCGGCGTCCGCCGCCGAAGCGGCTGTCTTGTCGTCCATCGTCACCCCCCGTCAGAGTGCGGACAGGATCCGTTCCGGCTCCCTCCCCGGCGGCAGGCGGCGGCACGCCGCCGCGCCGTCGATCAATCCGTCATAGACCGCCAGATAGTCGCGCGCCATCCGTTCGACGCCGAAGCGCTCGTCGAAGCGCTCCCGCACCGCGCCGCGGTCCAGCCGCAGCGCTTGCGGCACGGCGGCAACGGCGTCGTCGATGCTGTCGACGATGAATCCGGTGACGCCCTCGTCCACCACCTCCGGCACGGCGCCGCAGCGGAAGGCGACGACCGGCGTGCCGTTGGCCATGGCTTCGATCATCGCCAGGCCGAACGGCTCCGGCCAGTCGATGGGGAACAGCAGCGCGGCGGCCGCGCCGAGGAACGGGCCTTTCTCGTCCTCGCTGATCTCGCCCAGGAATTCCACGCCCGGCCCGGCCAGCAGCGGCCGGATGACCTCCTCGAAGTAGCTGCGGTCCACCTTGTCGACCTTGGCTGCGATCCTGAGCGGCAGGCCGACGCGGCGGGCGATCTCGATGGCGCGGTCGAGGCGCTTTTCCGGGCTGATGCGGCCGATGAACGCCAGGTAGCCGCCCGTTCCGCCGCCCGCCGCATACAGTCCCGGCGGCAGCCCATGGGGAACGGTGGCACACCAGTTCGCCCAGGGCAGCGGCCGGCGCTGGCTGGCGGAGATCGATACCAGCGGCATCTCCGGAAACTCGGCATAGACCGCCGGGAGGTCGGGCATGTCCAGCCGGCCGTGCAACGTCGTGACCGCCGGCACGGCCATGCCGGCGAAGGCGGCGAAATGGAGATAATCGGTGTGGAAGTGCAGCACGTCGAACTGCGCCGCCTGCGCCGCCACGCGATTGAACATGACCATGTGATGCGCCAACGGGTCGACCACCGCGCGATCGAGGCGCAAGGCGCGCGGGCAGATCGGCACCAGCTGCGCCGCCGTCCGCGAATCGCCGCTGGCAAAAAGGCTGACGTGATGGCCGAGACGAACGAGCTCTTCCGTCAGGTAGGATACGACCCGTTCGGTACCGCCGTAGTACCGAGGTGGGCATCCCTCGTACAGCGGAGCGATCTGGGCTATGCGCATGCGGTGATCCGACTCGTGAAATGACTGGTCGATATGATCGACGCTATCTCAACCAATATCCCGAACGGAAGTTCCGGCGCGCCCCCGAGGTACGGTTGCGCCCGTTCAAAGGACACCTTGTCCGCGCGCGAAATCCGCTCCAGGATCGCCGGCCATGACCCGCAAGATTCTCGTCATCAAGCACAACCATGCGTCCAGCGAAGACCGCACGGCGACGCACCTCGCCGCGCGCGGTTTCGATCTTTCCTGGCGCCACCCCTTCGCCGGCGATCCGCTGCCGGCCGACGCCGCCGACCTCGCCGGCCTGATCGTGATGGGCGGCTCCTATCCGGTACCCGAGGCCGACCGCTATCCCTTCCTGCGCGACGAGATGCGCTTCATCGGCAGCTGCCTGAAGGCCGACCTGCCGGTGCTCGGCATCTGCCTGGGCGCCCAGCTGCTGGCGCACGAGCTCGGGGCGGCCGTCGGCCCGCATCCCGAGGGCCGGCATGAATTCGGCTACTACGAACTGTTCCCCACCGCGGCCGGCCGCGCGGATATTCCCGACGGACTGCACGTCGTGCAGTCCCACTACCACCAGTTCGAGCTGCCCGCCGACGCCACCCTGCTTGCCGGCAGCGCCCTCTTCGCCCGCCAGGCCTTCCGCTACGACCGAGCCGCCTATGGCTTCCAGTTTCATGCCGAAGTGACGCCCGGCATCTTCCGGCGCTGGCAGGCCGATCACGGTCCGCGCTTCGCCGGCAAGCCGGGCGTCCAGCCGAGGGCGGCGCAGGACCGCGCCATGGACCTGCACGATCCCGCCCAGCACGCCTGGTTCACGGCATTCCTCGACCGGTTGTTCGGAACATCCGATGCGGCGGAGGAATCAGAAGCGCGACGAGGCGAGTTGGCTCCGCCGCTCGTCTGACCGCCGCGGCATCTATCACTCGCCGCGCCGCAGTTGCCTCAACAACTCCGCCGCCGTCTTGCCGACGGGCTGGCCGTCGGCAAGCGTGGCCGCTTGCCGCAGCCATGGCCTTGCCATGGCCGTGTCGCCCTGGGCCAGGGCGCTGCGCCCGGCGCGCAGGAAGAGGTCCGCCGCGGCCTCCGAATCGCCGGAACGTCGCGTCGCCTCGGCGTCCACCGCCAAGGCGCGGGCGAGCCCGCGATAGTCGAGCGACTCCCGCCGCAGGTCGGCCGCCCGCGCCGCCTCGGCCTGCGCGCCCGCCATATCGCCCTGCCGCAGGGCAAGGCGCGCCGCCAGCTCCGCCGCGTCCGCCTGCAATTCGGGCGCGCTCTGGGAACGCAGCCTGTCCAGCGCCGCCGCCAGTCCGCTTTCATCGTCCCGCTCGTCGGCGATGAGGCCGCGCAGGAAGATCGCGCGCGCCGCGGCGGCGGCATCGGTGCCGCCCGCCGCGCTCGCGGCGACGTCGTCGGCTTCGGCCGGCGCGCCGGTCCGATAGAGCGCCGTCGCCTCCGCCAGCAGCAGCGCGGGGAACGGCGCCGCGCCGCGCCGCTCCAACTCGGTCCGCGTCGTCCGCGCGACGGAGAGCGCGCGGTCGGGCGCATTGGCGTTCAAATGCGCCACGGAGAGATTGTAGCCGAGGTCGCCGATCGCCCCGAGGTCGTCGCGCGCCTGGGCCCGCGTCAACGCCGCCTCGTACTTCGCCACCGCGTCGTCGGGATGCTCCAGGTCATAGGCGAGGCGACCGGCTTCCGCGTCGCGCTGCAGCGTTTCGTCGACAGGGGTCGAAGGCTGCGGCGGCGCCGATCCGCCGCAGCCGGCCAGCAACAGGCCGAGGAGCAGCAGACGCCTCACGGGCGCACCTCCGTGGGCGGCAGCCGGGCCGCGGGTTCGGGCGGCGCCGCCTGGTCGCCGCCGAGCAGCCACATGCCGCGGATCTGCACGAGGAGTTCCTCCAGCCGGCGCGCCGTCTGCTGCGTCTGCGTCAGCAGGCTCGGCAGATTCTCGGTCCCGCTCTGGACATTGCGGGCGATCTGCGGGAGGCGGCGGGTGGCGCGAGACAGGTCGTTCATCGAACCCTGCAGCGTCGCCAACGCCTGGTTCGTGCGCTGCAGCAGTTCCGGCACGCCGCCCTCCGGCGCGGTCGCGGCGCTGGTCAGCGACGCGGCATCATCAGCCACGGTCTGGAGTTGCGCCAGGATGCGGCGGACATCCGCCGCCGCCGCCTGCGCTTCTGCGACGGTCATCCCGACGCTGTCGATCAGCGTCTCGTCGGCGAGCAGCCGGCCGACATTGCCCTCCCCCTTCTCGATCCGCTCCATGGCGTTGGCCAGGGCGCTCATGGCGCGGCCGGCGTCGTTCAGCACCGGGAAGATCTTCGCCCGCACCTCGTCGATCAGGGCGCCGACGGTCTCCGTCGGCGCGCGCTCCGTCTCGGCCTGGATCACCGCGAAGGCCCAGTCCAGCTCCGGCCCCGTGCCGCGCGTGATGTCGGCATAGGCGGCGCCCGCGACGCCGAAGCGGCGGCGGATCACGGCCGTGCTGTCGCGGCGGATGAAGGCGGTCGCCTGCGCGTCGATCTCGGCCTCCGCGTACATCTGCTGGTTCGGCTCGATGACGACGCGGCGGATGGTTCCGGCCCGGGTGCCCAGGATCTCGACTTCGGCGCCCACGGACAGCCCGGCGACGCCGGTCTCCGGCAGCACGATGCGCAGGGTCTCGACGGGGCGGAACCAGTCGCGCAGGACGCCGGCCTGCAGCGCCACGCCGACGAACACCACGATCGCCAGCACGACCAGCAGGCCGACCCACTCGTCCATGTAGCGCAGCCGCATCATGCGGCCCGCCTTGCCGCAATCAGGCCATAGTCGCGCAGCCGAAGGCGGTGCGTGACCGGAATGGAGCGGTCGCGCCACACCAGGTCGCTGCCGGTCAGCCAGAGCGCCGCCGCGCCGTTCTGGCGCGCCGTGGCCAGAGCCTCCAGGATCGGCACGGCGAGGTCCGCGAAGCGGCCCTGCAGCGGGCTCTCCAGGAGCACGAGAGCCGGCTCGCCGAGAAACGCGCGGATGCAGGCGGCGCGCGCCAGATCCAGGGTCGAGAGTTCGCGCGGATGCCCCGTCGGCAGGCCGGGCAGGCCGAAGCTGAAGGCCAGCCGCGCCGCCGCTTCCCGCAAGTCCCCCTCCTCCCGGCGAGTATGGTGCAGCTGCGGCAGCAGGATGTTGGTGGCCATGTCCACGAAGTCGATCCATCCGCCGGCCGCGAACACGCGGCCGATCCGGCCGCGCAACGCCGCGGCGTAGTCATGCGGCGCCGTCGCCCAGTCGTGGCCGAGAAACTTCACCGTGCCGGCGGACAGCGGAACGAGGCCGCAGCACAGGTCCGCGAACCAGGCGGCGCGGTTCGGATCGCGCGCCTCCACCAGTGCCAGATCTCCCGGCGCCAACTGCAATGTGATGGACGGACTCCACAAGGAGTCCGGATCGCTCCGAGGCGCCGCCTCCGAAATCTCGAGAACGGGCTGTCCCGCGACCATGAGTCACGCGGCCAGGCTCAATGCCAGGCTGGCGAGCAGGATCATCACCACCCCGCGCATGAACCCGCGCGGCAGCAGGCTGGCGATGTCATCGCGCTCGCCCGCGGTCAACGCCGTCAGGCACGCGGTCAGCGCAACCAGCAGCCCCACCGCGATCAGCTTGACCGGGAGAATGATGAAATCGCTGGCGTGCATGGCCAGGAGAATCCGGTCGAAGAAGGACCAGATCGACATGCGCACGGCTTCGAGCAGGCTGCCCGCGACGAATCCCGTCGCCAGCGCCGCGATGACGAAGAGGACTCCCAGGGTGAAGGCGGCGATCGCGAAGGCGCAGGCGCGCGGCAGCACCAGCAGCTGGAAGGTGTCCAGGCCCTGCGCCTCCAGGGCGCGCACCTGCCCGCCGAGGCCGAGCCGGCCGATCTCCGACACCGCCACCGTGCCGCTGCGCCCGAGCAGGATCAGGCCGATCAGCACCGGCGCGATCTCGCGGACCAGCACGGTCACCAGCACCGACCCGATGAGCCCTTCCTGCCCGGCGGCGCCGAGCCAGTACAGCGCCTGGTAGACCATGAGAACGCCGACCAGCGCGGCGGTGATGAGCACGGTCGAGAACGCGCCGGCGATGGCCTGGCGCAACGCCCGGCGGAACTCGCGGCGCACCGTGCGTCGCCAGCTGCGCGGACGCGGCGCCTGGCTGACGACGGCCCATGCGAGCGAGGCCAGGAACAGCAGGAACCGGGTGCGCCGGCGCGCCTCGCGGCCGACGCCGGCCAGCGACCGCCGCAGCCGTCCCCAGAGCGAGGCGGCGGCGGTCCCGGACGAGGCCGCGAGGACAGTCTCGCTCATCGCCGGGCCGCCAGGGTGAAGGTCCGCGCCTCGCCGACCTGCGGCAGATAGAAGCTGCCGCGCGGACGGAACAGGAAATCATGGCGCAGCCGTTCATAGGCGGCCTCCGTCACCTGCACCGTGCCGGGCAGGGCGGACAGCGCCATGGACTGGGCCGTGCGCACGGCTTCGCCCCAGAGATTGAAGATGCGCGGCGCGGCGCCCACGCTGGTGCCGATCGCCGGCCCGCAATCGAGGCCGATGCGGAACTCCAGCCGGTGATCGCTCTCCTCGAACAGCGACAGGCAGTGGTCGCGGATGGCCACGGCGACGTCGGCGATGAGCAGTGCCGCGGCGCCGCTCTCCTCGGCGAAGCCGGCGGCGCCGATGACTTCCTGCCCGACGATCTTGAGGTAGGGGATATCGCGCTTCGCGGCCATCTGCTGCAGGGTACAGGCGATCTGATCCGACAGCGGCTGCCCGCCCTCGGCCGGCCGCACCGACAGCGCGACGGGGTCGACGAAATGCACGGCCATCACGACGATGTCGGGATAGATCTCGCCCTCGATCGTCGCCGGGTCGATGCCGCGGCTGATCAGCTCGGCGGTGTAGCTGCGCTTCGCCTCCGGCACCGCCGCGGCGGGAGTCGCGGCCGCGTTTCCCGTCTTCGCCTGCGCCGGCGCGTGCGGCGCGCGCTCGGCCATGCGCAGCGCCACCATATTGGCGACGGCGCGGACGAAGTCGCGCGCGACCGCCATGTCCGGCGCATCCTCCAGCCAGACGGCGCCGACGACGCGCTCCTCGCGCCGGACCGGGACGATGACGAGCGCGCGGCTACCCAGCGGCCGCATTACCACCCGGTGCAGGTCGGCCGTGCGTCGATCCTGCGCGGCGTCCGGGACCTCGATCTCTTCTCCTTCGAGGAGGTAGCTGAAGAACTGGGGCAGCTCGTTGCGATGCAGCTCCAGGCCATCGACATGTCCGCCGGTCTCGCGCTCGAAGCTGTCCTCGCAACGAAGCAGGCGATCGCCCTCCGTCAGGCGCCAGACGCTCGCCCGCCGGGCGCCCGCGACCTCGGCCAGCGTCTCCGTCAGCGCGCGGGGCGGCTCGTTCCGCGCCGGGTCGAACAGCTCGGCGTCGGCCGCGAGCTTGGCGAAGGCGCCGCTCTGCCGGGTGATCGCGCCCTGGCGGTCGCGCAGAAGGCGCGCGCCGCGGTCTGCGCGCAGCCCCTGGTGGACCAGCAGCGCCGCGAGTGCCGCCGCGATCGCCAGGATGACGAGCGACATCCCGAGGGCGCTGCGGTTGTTGCTGGCGACGAAGCCGACGAACTCGTCCTCCGGCACCGCCATGAGGACAGACCAGTCCCGGCCGGTGGTCGGCAACCGCGTCGCCGCCGTGATGTACCGGCGGTCTCCGACCTGCACGATGCGGCGGCCGTGGCCCTCGACGCGGAAACGGTCATACGCCGCGGTCAGGGCAGGATCCCCGAGTTCGTCAACCTGCGCCGTGATCGGCGAGCCGTCCGCGTCCATGCGCACGATCTCGCCGGCGGTCGGGGTTGCGATCACCCGACCCGCGCCGTCCATGATAATTGCCTTGCCGGTCTCGCCGATATCGAGGGAGGCGAGGAAGCCCGACAGCTCCTCCAGCGTAATGTCGGCGCCCAGCACGTGAAGCCGGCCATCGGCCGCGTGATAGCGAGCGGCCGCGGTCAGGCCCGGCTTCTTGTCGGTGAAGAAGACGTAGACCCCGGTCCAGAACAGGTCGTCCGAGGCCGCCGCGCCGATGTACCAGGGACGCGTGCGCGGATCGAACTGGTCCTCCGGATCCTCCTCCCGGATCATCTCGATGCCGGCCGCGTCCCGATGGATCCAGATGACGCGACGCGGACCGGGCGCATTCTGCACGACTTTGGTGTCTGTGCCGCCGGCCGCGGCGCGGCGGACCATGACATAGTTCCCCTCCTCGTCGGCGAAGCTGAGGATGGCAATCTGCGGGATCTGCCGCAGCAGGCTGGCGCCGAACGTCTCGATCACCGGCAGTCGGGCTGTGATCGAGCCTTCCTTCACCACGTCGCGGGCGATCGCCACGGCGCGCGTGGCCGGATCGAGATAGGACGACACCGTCAGCGCGATGCGATCGTCAAGCGCGCTCAGAAGATCTTCCGACAGCGCCAGCGCCCCGGCCCGATTGGCGCGCTCGGAATAGAGGGCGATGCCGATGATGACGGCCAGCATCAGGGCGACGCCGCCGACCGGAACCCCGAGACGAAGCCACGCCCGCCCGCGGCGGCGACGCTCATCCAGCGGGTCGACGCTGATATCGACCACCTCGCTGCCAACGGCCACGCTGCTGCCTCCATCGCAAGGACGTCGGCGGCCTCAGCATGCCGCCGACCGGGGACGGTACATCCGCGGCAGGCCGCCCCATGCGCGTTCTCATGAACTGCGGCGGGCGCCGCCGGGTTCCCTCGGCGTCGGTAGTATCCTAGCAAAAACCGTGGACTGCACTCCTAGAAGACCGAGGTCCCCTGGATGTCACAGCCCCCGAGGCCGACTCACGCCGTCTCTTCGAACAGCTCGCGCCCGATCAGCATGCGCCTTATCTCGCTGGTTCCCGCGCCGATCTCGTAGAGCTTGGCGTCGCGCAGGAGGCGGCCGGTTGCATAGTCGTTGATGTAGCCGTTGCCGCCCAGGCACTGGATGGCCTCCAGCGCCATCCAGGTCGCCTTCTCCGCCGCGAACAGGATGGCGCCGGCGGCGTCCTTGCGCGTCGTCCGGCCGCGGTCGCAGGCCTTGGCCACCGTGTACACATAGGCCTTGGCCGCGTTCATCGTCGTGTACATGTCCGCCAGCTTGGCCTGCATGATCTGGAATTCGCCGATCGCCTGGCCGAACTGCTTGCGCTCGTGGACGTAGGGCAGCACCACGTCCAGGCAGGCCTGCATGATGCCGAGCGGTCCGGCAGCGAGGACGGCGCGCTCGTAGTCGAGCCCGCTCATCAGCACGCGCACGCCCCTGTTCACCTCGCCCAGCACGTTCTCGGCCGGCACCTCGCAATCCCGGAACACCAGCTCGCAGGTGTTGGAGCCGCGCATGCCCAGCTTGTCGAGCTTCTGCGCGGTCGAGAATCCTTTCATGCCCTTCTCGACCAGGAAGGCGGTGATGCCCTTCGATCCCGCCGCCGGGTCGGTCTTGGCATAGACCACCAGCACGTCGGCGTCGGGCCCGTTGGTGATCCACATCTTGCTGCCGGTGAGGTGGAAGCGATCGCCCTTGCGCTCGGCCCGCGTCGTCATGCCCACGACGTCGGAGCCGGCGCCCGGCTCGCTCATGGCGAGCGCGCCGACATGCTCGCCGGAAATCAGCTTCGGCAGGTACCTGCGCTTCTGCGCCTCGTTGCCGTTGCGCCGGATCTGGTTGACGCAGAGGTTCGAGTGCGCGCCGTAGGAGAGTCCCACCGAGGCCGAGGCCCGGCTCACCTCCTCCATCGCCACGACATGCTCGAGATAGCCCATGGCGGCGCCGCCATAGTCCTCCTCCACGGTGATGCCGAGCAGCCCAAGGTTGCCAAGCTTGCGCCAGAGGTCCATGGGAAAGGCGTTGCTGCGGTCGATCTCGGCCGCGCGCGGCGCGATCTCGGCGCGCGCGAACTGGACCACGCTGTCCCGCAGCTGGTCGGCCGTCTCGCCGAGGTCGAAATCCAGGACCGGATAGCGGTTGGGGATCATCACCTACACCCTTGCAGCGGCAAGGTAGGGGCGACCGGCCGGTTGCCCCTACGGTTGTGCGATTTCTCGATCTAGGGTACTCGCCTTTGCGCGAATTGCGAAGACCAGGAGATCCCATGTCCAACCCCATCAAGCAGGAGCGCCGCGGCGGCCTGCTCGAGCTCACCATCGACCGACCGCCCGCCAATGCCTTCGACGGCCCCACCAGCAGGGCGCTCGGCGAGGCGCTGGTCGCCTATCAGAACGACGACGGCCTGCGCTGCGCCATCATCACCGGCGGCGGCAGCAAGTTCTTCTCCGGCGGCTGGGATCTGAAGGCCGCGGCCGAGGTCGGCGGCGACGAGAGCAAGATCGACTACGGCCCCGGCGGCTTCGCCGGCATCACCGAACTGTGGTCGCTGACCAAGCCTGTGATCGCCGCGCTCAACGGCATGACCATCGGCGGCGGCTGGGAGGTCGCGCTCGCCTGCGACATGGTGGTCGCCGCCGACCATGTCCGCTTCTGGCTGCCGGAGGTGCAGCGCGGCATCATCGCCGATGGCGGCGCCGTGCAGCGCCTGCCGCGCCTGCTGCCCTCCACCATCGCCATGGAGATCCTGCTCACCTGCCGCTGGGTCGAGGTGAAGGAGATGCACCACTACGGCCTGGTCAACGCCGTCGTCCCGCCCGACCGGCTGATGGACACGGCCCGTGAGCTGGCCGCGCCGATCGTCAAGGCCGCGCCGCTGGCCGTGCGGGCGACGAAGGCGCTCTGGCACGGCACCTCGCACCTGTCGGTGCGCGAGGCCTACGCCGCCATGCGCCGCGGCGACATCCCGGAATACACGCGCATGCGCCAGTCGGAGGACTATATGGAAGGCCCCCGCGCCTTCGCCGAGAAGCGCGAGCCCGTGTTCAAGGGACGATGATTTGAGTCTCGCATGACCGCGGTGCGTCCTTCGACAGGCTCAGGATGAGGGAGAGTCTGACTGGCAAAAAGAAAAGCCCTCATCCTGAGCCTGTCGAAGGACGCACGGTATCGATCCCAAGCCGCCCTTAGCTAAAGCGCGAAGCTCTTCTGCGCGGCAGCGGCGATGGCCCGCATTTTCGCGTCGTCCTCCCAGCCGACGACGACGAAGCCGTAGCCCTTCGTCCGCCAGTCGACGAGACGAAGATCGTCCTGCCGGCTGGCGGTCGGCGGCTTGTCCGCGCGCGGCGAGCGGATGATGCAGAGCGCCAGCGCCCGGCCGTCGGGCGGGGTATAGATCAGCTGCGCCACCGGCGCGCCGTTGATGACCAGCATGCGCGCGCCCTGGAAGGTCAGCCCCTGCTCCTCCAGGTCCGGCACCACGAGCTTCATGTCCAGCCGCTTGCCGAGCCACTGCTGGATATGCGGGGTTTCCGCCGCGGCCACCTCGACGAGGTGGCGGTTCTCGCCGGCATAGACGCGGTGATACTCCGCCACCTGCATGATCCAGCTCGGCGGCTGCGGCGCCGTCGCCGCCAACTCCTGGCGCGCCTGGTGCTGCCCGGCCAGGAAGCCGCCGAGGCCACCGACGACGAGGCAGACGGCGGCCGCGGCGGCGAGCCACGACGCCATCGCCCGCGGCCGCGCCCCGGCGGGGAACGGCGCGACGGCGGCACGGTCCCCCGTCTGCGCACGATGGCTTGCCGGCGCTGCGATCGCGTCCTGTAGTGCTCGTGGCGCCGGCTCGCGCAGCACCGCGCTCAGCAGGCCGCGCAGCGCCAAGTTGTCTTCCTGCAGCTGCCGGCGCAGCTGCTGCGCTTCGGCGTCACCGGCAAGCCAGGCCTCGACCGCGCGCGCCTCGTCCGCCGGCAGCTCGCCGTCGAGATAGGCCACCAAGTCCTCGCGCAGCTTCGCCGGCTCCATGTCAGCCGCCCCCGCCCGACAGCTGCGACGCGCCGCGCAACGGCTCGGCCGGACCGCCGCGCAGCCGCTCCGTCACAGCCAGCCGGGCCCGCGCCAGCCGGCTCATGACCGTGCCGATCGGCACGCCCAGGCTCTCGGCCGCCTCCTTGTAGCTGTAGCCTTCGGCGCAGACGAGCAGCAGCACGGCCCGCTGCTCCTCCGGCAGCTGCGCGACGATGCGGTCGACCTTGCTGAGCATCAGCCGGTCGCCCAGGCGCGATTCCACTCCGGCATCGGCGAGCTTCTCCGCCTCGACATGGCCGCGCCCGAGCCGGACTTTGCGCGCCTTCAACTCGTTGCACCAGATCGAGTGCATGATCGAGAACAGCCAGCTGTCGAGCCGCGATCCCGGTTGCCACTGGTGAACGCGCTGCAGCGCGCGCTCGCACGCCGCCTGCACCAGTTCGTCCGCCGATTCCAGCGCCCCGGTCAGGCTGCAGCCGAACCGCCGCAGCCGCGGCAGCAGCGCCACCATCTCCGTTCGAAATGCCGCTTCCTCGGCACTGGTCATTGCGGACACATGTGGAACAACCCACTCCGACCATTCATTCCAGCACAGTTCGCGGCGCGCCGGAAAAGAAATCTGCCGTCGCGACACACAGCCTCCAGCCCGGGCATGACGGGCGTCCGGGCGCATGCTAAGGGATCGCCGGACGCGCAAGGGAGGCTGGGAAGGCGCCGATGGACGAGCTGGACGCCCGCTTCAACGCCGGCTGCGCCGCGGTGCTCGCCGGCGGCCGGCTGGCCCGCCGGCACTTCGAGAATCTCGACCAGCTCCAGGTCGAGATCAAAGGCCCGCAGGACCATGCCAGCGCCGCCGACCGCGAGGTCGAGGCGCTCATGGCCGGGCTGCTGCGCGGCGCCTTCCCGGACGACAGCATCTTCGGCGAGGAAGGCGGCGGCCAGGTCGGCGACAGCCTGTGGGTCGTCGATCCGATCGACGGCACGACCAATTTCCTGCATGGCCTGTCGGCCTGGTGCGTGTCGCTCGCCTATCTGCAAGGGGGCCAGCTGCAGATTGGTCTCATCTACGACCCGCTGGCGGACGAGCTGTTCGCTGCCCGCCGCGGGGGCGGCGCCACCTGCAACGGCCGGCCGCTGGCGGTCAGCGGCTGCGCGCGGATCACCGACGCGCTCGTCGGCATCGGCTTCTCCTACCGCCGCCCGGTCCGCGGCTTCATCGCCGCGACCGAGCGGATGCTCGACGCCCATTGCGAGGTTCGCCGCTCCGGCTCCGGCGCCCTCGGCATGGCGCATGTCGCCGCCGGCCGCCTCGACGGCTACTGGGAGCAGCACATCAACAGCTGGGACGTGCTGGCCGGACTGCTGCTGGTGCAGGAGGCCGGCGGCTGGACCAGCGATTTCCTCGCCGGCAACACCCTGCGCGACGGCAACCCCATCCTCGCCTGCACGCCCGCCTTGAAGGACGACCTGATCGCATTGACGGGCACGCGATAGCCGCGTGTTCCACCCGGACCGTGGCGATGCGGTTTCGGCCGGTGCGCCGTAGGGGCGAGCGGCGCTCGCCCCCGTGCCACAGCAGCCACTGTCGTCGGAGTTCGAACCGAATAGGGCGAGCGCCGCTCGCCCCTACGAGCATCGCTATACGGCGTCCAAGGCCGCGGCAGCCGCCGCTCGCTTATCCCGGAACGATGGCGATGCCGTGGCGGGCCAGCGTGAGATAGACCGGCGCGCCGGCGGCGACCGGTTCCGTCACCGCGCCGTCCACCACGAACAGCGCGCCGATCGCGGTGTCCACCGTGTATTCCATGCGCTCGCCGAGATAGGCGGCCTTGCGCACCGTTCCCGGCAGATGCCTGTCGGCCGATGGCGATGTCGCGATCCGCAGCGACTCCGGGCGGATGGCGACCGTCACCTCGCCGTCGGCAACGCCGCGATGCGGCATTTCGATTTCCAGCGGCCCCAGGCTGACCACGGCCGTCGTGTCGCCGTTCCGGCGCAGCCGCCCCGTCACCAGGTTCGCCTCGCCGATGAATCCCGCCACGAACAGGCTGGCCGGCCGCTCGTAGAGGTCGCGCGGCGCGCCTTCCTGCGCGATCACCGCGTTGTCCATGACGATCACCTTGTCGGAGACGGCCAGGGCCTCCTGCTGGTCGTGCGTCACGTAGACCACCGTGAGCGTCAGGCTCTGCTGCAGCTCGCGGATCTCCTCGCGCACCCGCCGCCGCAGCTTGGCGTCGAGGTTGGAGAGCGGCTCGTCGAACAGTAGCACCTGCGGCTCGAGCACCAGCGCCCGGGCGACGGCGACGCGCTGCTGCTGGCCGCCGGAGAGCTCGCTCGGCAGCCGGTCGTCGAAGCCCCGCAGCCCCACCTGCGCCAGCTTCGCGCGCGCGACCTCGTGCGCCTGGCGCTTGCCGCGGCCGAGCGCCAGCAGGCCGTAGGCGCAGTTCTCCAGCACGGTCATGTGCGGGAACAGCGCGTAGGACTGGAACACCATGCTGACGTCGCGCTCCGTGGCCGGCAGCAGCGTCACGTCGCGCCCGCCGATCAGCACCTGGCCCTCGCTCGCCATCTCCAGCCCGGCGATGAGCCGCAGCGTCGTCGTCTTGCCGCAGCCCGACGGCCCCAACAGCGTCACCAGCGTCCCCGGCTCGACGACGAACGACACGTCGTTCACCGCGACTACCGGCCCGAACCGCTTGGTGACGCGGCGGAACTCCACCGAGGCGGGCGCGGCGGCCATGTCAGGCGGCCCCCGCCATCGGCATCGCCTCGCCATAGCCGCGACGGCCGAGCCGGCGCTGGCCCACGACGAGCTGGATCAGCAGGACCGCCGCCACCATCACGACGATGAGCGCCGACGAATAGGCGATGGCCAAGCCGTAGTCGCCGTTCTCGACGCGGCCGATGATGTAGGACGTGGCCATGTCGTAGTTGGCGCTCACCAGGAAGATCACCGCGCTGATCGCCGTCATCGCCCGCACGAAGCTGAACACCAGCGCCGCCACGATCGCCGGCCGCAGCAGCGGCAGGATGACGCGCCGTACCGTGGCGAAGCTGCTGGAGCGCAGCATCAGCGACGCCTCGTCCAAACTCTTGTCGATCTGCGCCATGGCGGCGATGCCGGCGCGGATGCCGACGGGCATGTTGCGGAAGACGAAGCAGATGACGAGGATGATGCCGGTGCCCGTCAGCTCGATCGGCGGCGTGTTGAAGGCGAGGATATAACTGATGCCGATCACCGTGCCGGGGATGGCGAAGCTCAGCATGGTGCCGAACTCGAAGGCGCGGTGCCCGGGGAAGCGCTGCCGCGCCAGCAGGTAGGCGGTGGCCAGCCCGAGGGCCGCCGTCAGCGGCGCCGACAGGGCCGAGACCTGGAGCGTCGTCCAGAAGGAATTCCAGGCGGCGCCGCTCCACACCAGCCCGTGCTGCCCGATATCGATGGAGAAGGCGGCGATATAGTGGCGCAGCGTGAGGTCGTAGTTGCGGCCGAAGGCATCGACGAAGCCGCCGAACAGGATCATGACGTAGATGACCACGGTCAGCGCCGCCCAGGGCAGCACGGCGCCGAAGGTCAGCCAGCGCAGCCGCCGCGGCAGCGGCAGGTGCACGCCGGAATCGCCCTTGCCCGTCACCGTCGCATAAGACTTGCGGCCGAGCCAGTGGTGCTGCGCATAGAAGGCCGCGAGCGTCATCGCCAGCAGTACCAGCGCCAGCACGGCGGCGCGGCCCTGATCGTGCGCGGCGCCGACGATGGCGAAGAAGATCGCTGTCGACAGCACGTCGAAATTGCCGCCGAGCACCATCGGGTTGCCGAAATCGGCCAGGCTCTCGGTGAAGCAGAGCAGGAAGGCGTTGGCCAGCCCCGGCCGCATCAGCGGCAGCGAGACCGTGACGAAGGTGCGCCAGGCGCCGGCCCGCAGCGTCTGCGCCGCCTCCTCGAGCGAGGGGCTCACGCCCTCGACGACGCCGATGAGCACGAGGAAGGCGATCGGCGTAAAGGCCAGGAGCTGGGCGAGGAACACCCCGTAAAAGCCGTAGATCCAGCGCGAGGGCGGAATCCCGAAGGCCCAGTCGAAAAAGCCCGTCACCGCGCCCGAACGGCCGAACAGCAGGATCACCGCGAGGCCGATGACGAAGGGCGGCGTGATGATCGGCAGCACCGTGAGGATGCGCAGAAGCCGCTTGGCGCGGAAGCCGGTACGCGTCACCACCAGCGCGAAGGCGAGGCCGAGCAGGGTCGAGCCGAGGCCGACCGCCACCGCCAGCAGCAGCGAGTTCCAGGCCGTGCCGCAGGATCCTTGACCGGTGAAGCAGCCGACGCGCCAGATGCTGGGCGCCAGCAGCTTGTCGAGGAACAGGCCGGGCGCGAAGACGCCGGCATTGTCCTGAACGGCGCTGGTCAGCACCCGCAGCACCGGGAAGAACACGAACAACCCGACCAGCGCCCCCACCAGCCCGATGCAGCCGGTGACGAACGGATCGCGACTCAACAGGCCGCGATAGGCGAGGCCGGTCGTCAGCAGGAACAGGAGGGCGGTGCCAGCCGCTGCGGCGCCGTAGCCCATAGCCACCTGACGATCCACCGGGCCGAACAGCGCCTCCAGCCCCGCCCAGGACCAGCCCTGGAGGCCGATGGCGAAGCCCTGCACCGCCATCCAGCCCAATCCCGTCGCGCCGGCGACGATCAGCAGCCGCGCCGTCGCCGGGTCGGACTTCGGCCGCCGGATGACCAGCAAGGGCGCCAGCAAGGCGAGCGCCAGCGGCAGCAGCCAGAGGCGGCCATGGCCGAAGATCTGCAGGATCGCCGGCGCCGTCTCGGCATCCGGATAGTCGGCCAGCCAGCTGAACCGCCAGAACCCGCCGTCGATCCCGTACCACGGCAGCAGGACGAGCCCGACACCGCCGACGCCGCACCACAGCGCGATCGTGCGGTTCGATCGCATCAACGGGTCGCAGGAGATTGGGAGCGGCAATCTGCGTCCTTCGACAAGCTCAGGATGAGGGATTTTCTTTGTGCCACCAAGACTTCCCCTCATCCTGAGCTTGTCGAAGGACGCACGTCAG
Organism: Dongiaceae bacterium; assembly: GCA_050180895.1. Taxonomy (GTDB): domain Bacteria; phylum Pseudomonadota; class Alphaproteobacteria; order Dongiales; family Dongiaceae; genus JBGPEQ01. The sequence goes on along the minus strand of JBFXDS010000002.1, from coordinate 168,482 downwards.
CTATGCAATCCGCCATCTGCGCATACCGCTGCGGGCAGAGGACCGCGTTCCGCGACAACGGGTATCCTCGGATGAACGCGGATGGCGTCTCCCGCCTTCTGAGACGAGCACCCATCCGCGCTCACCTGCGGTCATGCGTCGGTTCCTGCGGACCTCGGTGCCCCGCGGTCCAGACGAACGAGCATGCGTTGACGTCTACTACTGCGCTTGCGCGCCGACCTCGGCGTCCCACTTGGCGAGCAGGCGGGTGCGCTCGTCCGAGGAGCCGTACTTCGCGAAATCATAGTCGATCAGCTTGATCTCGCTGAAGTCGGGCGCTTCCGGCGGCACCGGCGAGCTCTTGTTCGACGGCACCTGGTAGGCCTGCGCCTGCACGGCCAGGCCTTGCGCCGCGGGCGTCAGCGCCCAGTCGTACCACTTCTTGGCGTTGTCCATGTTGCGCGCGCCCTTGATGATGCTCATCGAGCCGATCTCGTAGCCCGTGCCCTCGCAGGGTGAGACCGCCTTGATCGGCGCGCCGGAAACGATCTGCGTCACCACGTCGTGCAGGAAGGTGATGCCGACGGTCGTCTCGCCCAGGGCCGCCGCCTTGATCGGTGCCGAGCCGGATTTCGTGTACTGGTTCACGTTCTGGTTGAGCGCCTTCAGGTATTCGAACGCCTTGTCCTCGCCCCACATCTGCACGAAGGTCGCGAGCGCCGTGTAGGCGGTGCCCGACGAGTTCGGGTTGGCGATCTGGATCTCGCCCTTGAACTCCGGCTTGATCAGGTCGGCCCAGCATTTCGGCTCGGGCAGCCCCTTCTGGGCCAGGATCTCGGTGTTGTAGCCGAAGCCGAGCGCGCCGGCATAAATGCCCACCGTCTTGTAGCCGGACTGCTCCGCCTGCTTGGTCGCCCAGTCATGCAGCTCCGCCAGCATCGGCGACTTGTATTCCTCCGTCAGCCCCTCTTCGGCCGCCTGCAGATGCGGGTCGCCGGTCCCGCCCCACCACACGTCGCCCTTCGGATTGGAGGCCTCGGCCTTCACCTGCGCATAGGTCTCGCCCGAGCTCTTGCGGGTCATCGCCACGGTGATGCCGGTCTCCTTCTGGAAGGCCGTGATCATCGCCTCGCACCACTCGATCTGCGGGCTGCAATAGAGGGTGAGGTCGCCATCGGCGCGTGACGGCGAACTCGCGAAGGCGACGCCTGTCACGGCAGCAGCGGCGAACAGGGCGATACGGTTCCAGCTTGATCTCACGGTGGCCTCCCTTCTCTGCATCTGCGCTCGATTCTTGCCGATAGCTATGCTCCGGCCGGCGCCTGTCGGGAATGATCCATACCGATCCTATCGAGTGCAACAAAAATGATATGTATTGGTAACATTTCAGCGACGACCTCGCCGACCTGAGCGCTGCATCGTAGGAAATTGCAAGCAGTACCGCTCGGCGAGCGGCTGAAATCCGCCGCTTGCTTCGACGCCGCCACAACTCGGGGCAAGCGGAATGGCTGTCGTACCGACGTCGACTGGCGGCCGCAGTCGACCTGATATCAGTCGTTGGCCAGCAGATGGATGAGGCTCGAGGTGTCCCAGCGACTCCCGCCGCGGGCCTGCACCTGGGCGTAGAACTGATCGACCAGTGCCGTCACCGGCAGCCGCGCCTTGTTGCGCTTCGATTCGGCCAGACAGATACCCAGATCCTTGCGCATCCAGTCGACGGCGAAGCCGAAATCGAATTTGCCGTCTACCATCGTCAGAGCCCGGTTCTCCATCTGCCAGGATTGCGCCGCACCTTTGGAGATCACTTCGACCAGCTTGGCGCAATCCAGGCCGGCCTTCCTGGCGAAATTCATGCCCTCGGATAGCCCCTGCAGCAGCCCGGCAATGCAGATCTGGTTGACCATCTTCGCCAACTGACCGGACCCCACGGGGCCCATCAGGACACAGGCCCGGGCATAGGCGTCGATGACGGGTTTGGCGCGATCGAACGCCGCCTGGCCGCCGCCGACCATGACCGTCAACTTGCCGTTCTCCGCCCCCGCCTGACCGCCCGAAACCGGCGCGTCCAGGAACTCGATCTTACGCTCGCTTGCGGCCGCTGAGACCTCGCGAGCGACCTCGGCGGAGGCCGTCGTGTGATCGACCAGGACCGCGTCGCCACTCATCCCGGCGAGCGCTCCCCTGTCGCCATAGACGACGGAGCGGAGATCGTCATCGTTGCCGACGCATATGAACACGACGGCCGCGCCGCTGGCCGCAGCGGCCGGCGTGTCGGCGCGCCGACCCTTGAATTTCTGCACCCACTCGTCGGCGCGACGAGTCGTCCGATTGTAGACGGTGACGTCATGTCCTGCTCTCGTCAGATGCCCGGCCATGGGAAAGCCCATGACCCCGAGACCGATGAATGCCACCTTTTGTTGCTTGTCCGCCATGTCTGTCCCTATGTCGTGATGCAACCTGTTCCGATGCGCGGCGGCATCCTAATCGCCGCGCCGGGGCCCGGCAATGTGCCGGGTCGACTCTATTCTGGGCCAAGCAGCGTCGCGTGCAAGCGGTGCCAACTGTCGGGATCGGGTGCCAGCAACAAGCCGCTCCGCGTCATGGCCGCCGGCTCATAGGCCCCGCCTTCCAGGTAACCCGCGTGGCCTCCCGCTTCCCTGTGCAGCAGGACGCCGGCCGCGTGATCCCAGGGCATGAGCTTGGTGAAGAGCGAGAAATGCATCTCGCCCGTGACCAATCGAAGATATTCGAGGCCAGCGCTGCGTAGCGACCGCATAGCACGGACCCGCCCACGGCGCATCTCGACTCGGCGCCCGAGGTCGCGGCTGCCGAAGAAGCCGGCGAGCAGCACGCCCGCCATCGCGCCGACATCCGCGGGCGCCGTGGCCACCTGCAGGCGCCGTCCGCCGAGCCAAGCTCCCTCGCCCGCCGCCGCCATCGCCATTCGGCCGGCTATGGGATCGTGGATCCAGCCGGCCTCGATCCGACCGGCGAGGACGAGCGCGACGATGAGCGAAAATGCCGGACGTCCTTCGGCAAAGTTGCTGGTACCGTCGACCGGATCGACGATCCAGACCGGCCGCTCGCCGAACAGATGATCGAGCAAGCTGGGATCGGCCGCCGCCGCTTCCTCGCCGAGGACGATCGATCCGGGAACCAGCGCCGTCAGCAGCGGCGACAGCCGGGCCTCGACCGCTTCGTCGGCGACAGTCACCAAGTCTCCCGGGGATTTCTGGCGAACATCGCCGGCAGCGAGGCGCCTGAACCGCGGCATAATTTCAGCCGCGGCAGCCTCCTCGATCAGCCCGGCGACACGGTCTGCCGGCGGCGGGATCACCCGCCGGCCCGTTCGGCGTCGGCGCGCAGGCGCTGCAGGCGACTGACATCCGCCGGATCGAGGCTGACGCGCAGATACGAAAACTCCGCATCGTCCCGTCGGCCGAGAACCTCCCCGTGGTCATAGAGCCAGGCGATGACGCCGCCATCGCGATGGCGCAGTCGCACCTCGACGACCTGGCGGCTGGCTGCCAGACGCCGATCGATTATCCGCAGCAGCTCGTCGCAGCCCTCGCCCGTGGTCGCCGATATCGGCACCGCACGCACCTCCCGCCCGGCCTGATGCTGCAACTGACTCCGAGCCGCCGGGTCCAGCAGGTCCATCTTGTTCAGAACCTCGATCATCGTCTGCTCGACCGCTTCCTCGAGTCCCAGATCGCCCAGGACGGCATGCACGTCCGATCGCTGGCTCGCGCTTTCCGGATGGGAGATATCGCGGACATGCAGCAGCAGATCGGCCTCCTGTACCTCCTCGAGCGTGGCCCGGAAGGCAGCGATCAGATCGGTCGGCAAATCGGAGATGAAACCGACGGTATCCGACAGGATGATATCCCTGCCGGACGGCAGGCGGACCAAGCGCATGGTCGGATCGAGCGTAGCGAACAAAATATCCTTCGCCATCACGCCCGCGCGCGTCAGCCGATTGAACAAAGTCGACTTGCCGGCATTGGTGTAGCCCACCAGCGCCACCACCGGATAGGGCACCCGCTTGCGTGCCTTGCGATGCAGTCCACGCGTGCGCTTGACGTCCTCGAGCTCGGCCTTGATGCGGACGATGCGGTCGCCGATCAGACGGCGGTCGATCTCCAACTGCGATTCGCCGGGACCGCCGACGAAGCCGAAGCCGCCGCGCTGCCGCTCGAGGTGGGTCCAGGAGCGCACCAGCCGGCTGCGCTGATAGGTCAGCGCCGCCAGCTCAACCTGCAGCTGGCCTTCACGCGTCCGCGCCCGTTCCCCGAAGATCTCCAGAATCAAACCGGTGCGGTCGATGACCTTGCATTTCCAGGCCCGCTCCAGGTTGCGTTGCTGCACTGGCGACAACGCGGCATCGACGACCACGAGATCGATCTTCTCCGCTGCGATGCGCTCACCGAGCCGGGCGACGGCACCGCTGCCGATCAGGGTTGCGGGCGTAAATCGGCTCAGCCGCACGACCTCCCCTCCTGCCACCATCAAATTGATGGCACGGGCTAGACCGACGGCCTCGGCGAGTCTGGCTTCCGCCGACCGACCCTTCTCCTCCGCGCCGCGAAGCTGCGGCGTCAGGACGAGGACTCGACCGGGCGAATCGGCAGCGCCGTTGCGCGGAGCGCCGGGGGCGGGCGTGAAACTCAACTCAGGCTTCGTCTCCTTCCTTCGTGCCTTCGAAGAGCTGCACGGGGCCGGCCGGCATGACGGTCGATATCGCGTGTTTGTAGACGAGCTGGGAATGCGCGTCGCGGCGAAGCAATACCGAGAAATTGTCGAACCAAGTCACGATGCCCTGCAGCTTGACGCCATTCACAAGGAAGATCGTCACCGGCATCTTGTTCTTGCGGATATGATTCAGGAACACGTCCTGGACGTTTTGGGATTTTTCTCCAGCCATAGGCTCCCCCTGTTTTCGCCTGTTATCGGGGACCAATCTTGTTGGGGTCCGGACCATGGACCCATACTATCGCGAGATCGGCCAAGATCACATCGGCTCGAGCGGTCATCGGTATCACAATTCCGGGCAGTGGGAAACTCGGAGTTGCTGGACCAATGCTGCCAACTCCGAACAGTTCCCGACATGGCGTGCCGGGCATCCCACGGCGAACTCTCCGGCTTCAGGCGGGTGGCTGCGCAGCAGAATCGGTGTGCACAAGGCATTGACCGCGCAGATCATGTCGATGTCGGTGTCCCCCACGAACCAGACATGGGCTCCGCGGGCGTGGCCGCTCCCGGCCAGGGCCATCTCGACAGGTGCCACAGCCGGCTTGTCCATCTCCGTATCCTGAGCACCCACAAGTTGACCGAAGAAGCCGGTCCACCCGAGATGGGCGGCCTCGATCCGAAGGTAGCGGCCGTGCTTGTTGCTCACGACCGCAAGGTAGAGGCCAAGCTGTTGCAGCTTGACCAGCATTTCCCGGGCGTCCGGCATCTCCCGCAGATGCCGGAGATGCTGCCGTCCGAAGGCGTCGCGATAGACCTTGGCCGCATCCCGCCAGCGATCCCCGAACAGCAATGGAAAGCTCTCGCGCAGCGACGCCTTGATGCGAAGGCGCGACTGCGCCTCCGTCCAGGGCGGCTGTCCCATGGCGATCAGCGTCGCATTCATTGCCGCATGGATCGCCGACCAATTGTCCGCGAGCGTGTTGTCCCAATCGAACAGTATCGCGCGCGGCGGCGTGAGACGGTTGCTCGTCATCATGCGGGATGCGCGGCGATATAGCGCAAGTAGCTGTCACGCAGCCTCACCGTCATCGGCCCCGGCTTGCCGTCGCCGACCGGATGACCATCGATCCAAGTCACCGGCAACACCAGGGAGGTCGTGCTGGTGAGAACGCCTCGGTGGCCGCCTTGGCCTCTGCCACGGAGAAGGAACGCTCCTCGAACGCCAAGCCCAGCGAGCGGATGAGCTGAAGCAGTGATGAGCGGGTGATCCCGGCGAGGATCGTCGAGCCCAGATCGCGTGTCAAAAGGCGACCGTCGGGCGCGACGATCCAGGCATTCGTCGACGTACCTTCGGTCACATTGCCCGCATCGTCCACCAGCCACGCCTCGAAAGCCCCCGCCTCAACCGCCGCCTGCTTGCCCAGGACATTCGGCAGCAGAGAGATCGTCTTGATGTCGCAACGACGCCATCGGATATCGGGCTGGGTGATGACCGACACCGCGACGGCGAGGATGGAATCCGGTATCGGTCGCGTCCGCCGTGTCGTGGCGACGAGCGACGGCTTCACATTGGCTGGGAACTTGTGATCGCGCGCCGCGACGCCGCGTGTCGCCTGCAGATAGAGGGTGCCGGCATCAACGCCGTTGCGCCGGATCAGCTCGCGCATCACCAGCCGCAATGCTGGCCGCGGCATCGGCCATGGAATCCGCAAAGATCGAAGCGATCGGTCGAGCCGATCAAGATGCGGCTCCTCGTCGACGAGGTCGCCACTACGGATCAGGATCACCTCATAGACGCCATCGGCGAACTGATAACCTCTGTCCTCGATATGCACCTGCGCCGCGGCATGGGGGACATAGCGACCATTCACATAGGCGTATCGCGGCATGCGCTCTTTCCATGATGTGACGTTGGTTCCGGACGACCGCGGCAGAATAGTCAGTCTTCGACCGGACGGTCGTTGGCGAGGCCCAGCGCGCGCAACTTGCGATAGAGCGCCGACCGCTCCATGCCGATGAACGCAGCAGTCTTGGCAATATTGCCGTCGAACCGCATGACCTGCGCGTCGAGATACCGGCGCTCGAACAGCTCGCGAGCTTCGCGCAACGGCACCGACATGATCTCGCCGTCGAAATCGCTGCGGCCTGTCGGGTGCGATATGCTGCCGATGTCAGCCGGCAGCATATCCGCGCCGATCGGTTCCTGCGGCTCTCCGGGAGCCATGATCAGCAGTCTCTCGACGGCGTTCTGAAGTTGCCGCACATTGCCGGGCCAATGATACGCCATGAGGATCGCGATCGCGTCTTCGGCGATCTCCCGACGCGGCAGCCCCTTCTGCTCGACGGCGCGCTCGACGAAGTGGCGGGCGAGAATCGGAACGTCCTCGCGGCGGGCGGCGAGCGGCGGCACCGAGATCGGCACGACGCTCAGCCGATAGAACAGATCCTGGCGGAATCGACCCTCGGCCATCTCCAGCTGCAGGTCGCGATTGGTCGAGGCAAGGACGCGGACATCGACCGACACGCGGGTCTTGCCGCCGACCCGCTCGAAGGTCTGCTCCTGCAGCACCCGCACCATCTTCCCCTGGGTCTCCAGCGGCAGGTCGGAGATCTCGTCCAGCAGAAGCGTTCCGCCATGCGCCTGCTCGAACGTGCCGATGGTGGCCGGGCTGCCCGGTCCCTCGGCACCGGCCTCGGTGCCGAACAGCTCGATTTCGACCCGCTCCGGCCGCATGATCGCGCAATTGAGCACGACGAAGGGGCCATCGGCTCGGCGCGACCGCTGGTGCAGCAGTCGCGCGACGACCTCCTTGCCGGCACCGGCAGGCCCGGTAATGAGCACCCGGCTGCTGGTCGGCGCCACGCGTTCGAGCGCTTGGCGAACCGCGCCGACGACCGGCGAGGTCCCGAGCAGCTGCAGGTCGCTGCCCAGCCGGGTGCGCAACTCTTCATTCTCGCGCTTGAGACGCGCCTCGTCGAGGACCTTGCGAACGCGCATCAGCAGGTGGTCGGCCTTGAACGGCTTCTCGATATAGTCATTGGCACCGAGTTTGACCGCAGCAAACGTCGTCTCGTAGTTGCCATGTCCGCTGATCATGACCACCGGCAGCGTCGGATGGTCCCGCCGGATCACCTCTAGCAGTTGCAGGCCGTCGAACTCGCTCCCTTGCAGCCAGATGTCCAGGATGACGAGATTCGGCCGCCGCTTGGCGATTGCCTCCAGCGCCGACGTGCTGTTGGCGGCACTGCGCGCCTCGTAGCCCTCGTCGGTCAGAATGCCGGCAATCAGCATGCAGATGTCGGCTTCGTCGTCGACGATGAGAATCTCAGCTGCCATGTGCCCGCGCCAGCTTTGCTTCGCGCATGCCTGCCCCGACCTCTCCTTCGACGCGAGAATGCCGGAACGTGACGCGGATGACCGCACCGCCGCCGGGACGGTCGTCCAGCTGCAGAAGGGCGCCGTGATCCTCGACGATCTTCTTGACGATAGCCAGGCCGAGGCCGGTGCCGCGGACCCGCGTCGTAACATAGGGCTCGGTAAGTCGTTCGCGCCCCTGCTCCGGCAGGCCGCGGCCGTTGTCTTCGATGCTGAGAACGACATCCTCGGCGCTTTCGCGCAGTGCGACGTGGACGCGGCCGTCGGCTTCACCGGAACCCGCCGCCTCGATACGCGCCTCGATGGCCTCGGCCGCATTCTTCAGGAGATTGGTCAGCGCCTGCCCGATCTGTTGGGCATCGCAGATCAGGCGGAGGCCCTTGTCGGGAAAATCCGTCGAAAAGGCGATCGACGGGTTGGCCGCCTGCTGGAGAAAGATCGCCTGACGGCATAGCTCGACCAAATCCTCCTGCGCCATGACCGGGGCCGGCATCCGGGCGAAGGCGGAGAATTCGTCGACCATCCGCCCGATGTCGCCGACTTGGCGCACGATCGTATCGGTGCAGGTCTCGAACGTCGCGGGATCGCTCGAGATCTCCCGCAGATATTTGCGCTTCAGCCGCTCGGCGGACAACTGGATCGGCGTCAGTGGATTCTTGATCTCGTGGGCGATGCGGCGGGCGACGTCTGCCCACGCGGCCTTGCGCTGCGCCGACAGCAGTTCCGTCACGTCGTCGAACGTCACCACGAAACCGATCAGGCGCGCCGCCATAAATTCCGCCACCACCCGAACCAACAAGGTGCGCGTCTCCGCACCGCGAGTCAGGTTGATCTGCGACTCCGCGAGCCATGAGGGGCGTTGCCGGGCGGCCTCCACCAGCGAGGCCATCTCCGGGACCACCGCGGCAATGGGCTCGCCGAGCCGGCCCATCAGGTCGGTCGCCAGCAAGTCGGACGCGGATCGGTTCGGCAGGTTGATGCAACCTTGCTCATCGAGACCGATCACGCCGGCGGAAACGCCGGCGAGCACGACCTCCATGAACCGGCGGCGCTCCTCAAGCTGCCGGTTGGCGTCGATCAGTTCGTTGCGCTGGCTCTCGATCTGCTGAGTCATCCGGTTGAACGCTTGGCTCAGCACACCGATCTCGTCGCCCGGATCGCCCTCGGGAACGCGGGTGCCGAGATCGCCCGCGCCGATCCGGCCCGCCGCATTCACCAGCGTCGAAATCGGCCGGACGAGTTTTGTCGCGAAGATCAGCGCGCCCCAGATCGCGCCGAACAGCAACAGCAGCGCGATGACGATGAAAATGAGAGAAAAAATAGTCTGGATGTTGAGCCGCCGGCCCTCCAGCTGCTCATAGAGCGCCGCCGCCCCGGTGGTCGTGTCCATGTGCTGAATCACGCGGGCATCGACCGTGCGACTGGTCACGAGAAACGTGTCCGCCTCGCCGTCGAGACGGACCATGGCACGGACGTGATCGGATGTCGGACCGGACAGGATCACGACATCGCTTCGACTGGCCGCCTCGAACTTATCGGCCGGGATCACGAGATCCGCCGGCCCCAGGAACGTCAGATCCGCCGCGGCCAGGACCCGGCCGTCGCGGGCGATGATGGCCGCCTCGTCCAACGACCGTAACCGCCCCTGCAGCGTCATGAGACGTTCGAAGCGGTCGCGCCGGCTGTCGATCAAGGGTTCCTCGCGCCTCAGATCGGTCGCCATGGCAAGCGTCTCGTAGCCGACGCTCTCCTGGTGCTCGCGCAGATACGCCTGCGAGACGAAGAGCGAATCCTTGACGGCGGTCCGCACGCTTTCGCTGAACCAGATATCCATGCCGAAGGCGAAGAACATCACCGAGAACGTCGCGACGATGAACGTCGGCCCCATTGCGATCAGGCCGAACCACAGCACCAGCCTGACATGCAATCGTGCACCGATCAGGCCGCGACGCCGCTCGAGCCACAGCGCCACCAGGCGCCAAGCCACGATCACCGCCAGCATCAACAGGAATACGAGGTCCAGCAACAGGAACAGCAGGACGGTATGGGGGCTGCGCGGTATGCTGAACGCCCCGGTAATGCTCAAATAGGTCGCGATACCCGAGGCGAAGGCCGCGACCAGCAAACCGACCGTGAGCGCGCGCTGAGTTTCGGGCCATCGGCCGACAGCCGCAACGCGGGAGAATATCCCCGCCGCAGCGCTGCGCACGTCAGCGACCATGGGCCTGCGTCCTCGAACCGGAGCCATTGAACATCGGCACGATGACCGACCGAACTTCCCCGAAGAGTTATCCGGCCGTCATTTTAGGTCGCGGACGACTTGAATGTCCAACTCGCGGATTTTCTTGCGCAGGGTGTTCCGGTTGAGTCCCAGCAGCTCGGCGGCCCGGATCTGGTTGCCGCGCGTGGCCTCCAGGGACAGACTGATCAGCGGCCGCTCGATTTCGCGGAGCACGCGATCATAGAGCCCCCGGGCGGGCAGGCTGCCGCCATGCGCCGTGAAATAGCGTCGCAGATGCAGCTCCGTCGCCGTGCTTAGCGAATCGCCGGCCGGCAGCCCCGCCTCCGCGCCAGCGTGCGACAGCTCGCTGTCGACGGCATCGGCGGGAATGATCTCGGCGTTGTTGAGGACCACCAGGCGACGCACGAGGTTCTCGAGCTCGCGGACGTTGCCCGGCCAGCCGTGACGCATCATGCGATCGAGCGCGCCGCGATCGAAGGTCTTGATGCCCAGGCCCTCGCACCGCGCCGCCTCCAGGAAGTGCCGCGCCAGATCCGGAATGTCCTCGGTCCTCTCGCGCAAAGGCGGCAAACGCAAGGGCACGACATTGAGCCGATAGAACAGGTCCTCGCGGAACAAGCCGCGGCGGATCAGCTGCCGGAGGTCGCGGTGCGTCGCGGCGATGATCCGGACGTTGGCCCGCACCGGCGACCGGCCGCCGACGGTCGTGTACTCGCCCTCCTGCAGCACCCGCAGCAGGCGGGTCTGCGCCTCCGGCGGCATGTCGCCGATTTCATCGAGAAAGAGCGTGCCGCCGGCGGCCTGTTCGAAGCGGCCGATCCCGCGGGCGAGCGCGCCGGTGAAGGCGCCCTTCTCGTGGCCGAACAGCTCGCTCTCGATCAGCTCGCGCGGGATCGCCGCCATGTTGATGGCGACGAAGGGTCCGTTGCGGCGCTTGCCATAGTCATGCAGCGCCCGCGCCACAAGCTCCTTTCCGGTGCCGGACTCGCCGGTGATCATGACCGTCAGGTCGGTCTGCATCAGCCGTGCCAGCATTCGATAGATGTCCTGCATGGCCGGCGAGCGGCCGATGAGCGGCAGGCGCTCCTCGTCGGGCTTCGCCTCGGCGACATCGAGCGCGCCGTCAGGCTGCGTCAAGGCTTTTTCGACAATGCCGATCAGCTCGTTGAGGTCGAAGGGCTTGGGCAGATAGTCGAAAGCGCCGCGCTCATTGGCCCGCACGGCCGTCAGCAGCGTATTCTGCGCGCTCATCACGATGACCCGCAGCTCGGGCCGCAGCTTGCGGATCCGCGGCACCAGATCCAACCCGCTCTCGTCGGGCATGACCACGTCGGTGATGACGAGGTCGCCGGCGCCGTCGCTGACCCACTGCCACAGGGTTGCAGCGGTGCCGGTCGTGCGCACATCGTAGCCGAGGCGGCCGAGCGCCTGATTGAGCACGGTGCGAATGGCGCGGTCGTCGTCCGCCACCAGGATCGTCGCTGCAGTCACGGTTCATCCTCCGCCAGAGAGGCTGCCGCCGGCAACATGACGGTGAACACGGTCCGGCGCGGTTCGCTGGTGAACTCGATGACACCGCCGTGATCGCCGACGATTTTGGCGACCAACGCCAAGCCGAGCCCCTTGCCGCCGATCTTCGTGGTTACGAACGGGTCGAACAGATGCGGCTGAAGGTCGTCGGGAATGCCGGCGCCGTTGTCCTCGACGGTGACAACCAGAGGGAGCTGCAGACGGATGTCGCCGCCCGGCGCCGCCATGCGGACACCATGCTGGTAGCGCGTCGTCAGGACGATGGCGCCCTCGCCCGGCGCCGTCGCCTCCACCGCATTCTTGACGAGGTTGAGGAACAGCTGAATCAGCATGTTCCGGTTGCCGAGCACCGGCGGCAATGACGGATCGTAGAACTCGACGAAGCGGCAGGCCGCCCCGAAACCACTTTGCGCCAGGCGGCGCACATGCTCGAGCACGCGATGGATGTTGACGGCCTTGCGCTCGATCGGCCGGCCGTCGGTGAACATCTCCATGCGGTCGATGAGCCCGACGATACGATCCGTCTCTTCGCAGATCAGGCGCGCCAGCTCGGCGTCGTTCGGCGTCGCTTCGCGCTCGAGCAGCTGCGCCGCGCCGCGGATGCCGGACAGCGGATTCTTCAGCTCGTGCGCCAGCAGCGCCGCCATCGCCGTGACCGACCGCGCCGCTCCGCGATGCGTCAGCTGCCGATCGATCTTGCCGGCGATCGTGCGCTGATGCAGCGCGATGGTGAGGCAGCCGTCCATCTCAACGAGGGGAACCACGTCGATCGACACAAGGCGCGCGCCGATGCGCGGGCCGTCCAGGGTGACGTCGTACTCGGACGCCCCCGCCCCGCTGGCGCGCACCTGCGCCGCCAGCGCCAGCAGCGGGCTGTCCGGCGACAGCAGATCGGCCAGGGACCGGCCGATCAGCGACGCCGCGCTCGCGCTGAAGAACTGTTCCGCCGCATTGTTGACCAGGCGGAAGCGATCCTCGCCATCGACGACGACCACCGGCGCAGGGAGCGCGTTGAGGACCATCCCCGGGGCAAAGGCGAGGTTGGGAGGCCGCTCCGCCACCGGACGTATTTGAATCGAGGCGACCGGCGTCGTCATGCTCAGGCCGCCAGACGTTCGACGATCGGACAATAGAAGGCGCGGATCGCCGCCATCGCCGCTTTCGGATCGGCAATCCGGTTGACGGCGGCGCGGAACTCGCCCGAGCCGGGCAGCCCTTTGCTGTACCAGCCGACATGCTTGCGGGCGACGCGCATGCCGGGCTCGCTGCCGTAGTGTCCGAGCATGTCCTCGTAGTGCCGGAGCAGCGTCTCCATCTGCTCCCGCAGCGGCGGCTCAGGCAGCCGCTCGCCGGTGCGGAGGAAATGGATGACCTGCCGCAGGAACCATGGCCGCCCGTAGCAGCCGCGTCCGATCATCGCGCCGTCGGCGCCCGACTCCTCCAGGGCCCGCTGGACATCCTCGAATGTCGCGATATCGCCGTTCACGATCACGGGGATGCTGACCGCTGCCTTCACCTGACGGACGAACTTCCAGTCGGCGGCCCCGTCGTAGAACTGGCAGCGCGTGCGGCCGTGCACGGTGACCATCTTGATCCCGCACGCCTCGGCGATGCGGGCGAGTCGCGGTGCGTTGCGGTTGTCGGCGTTCCAGCCGGTGCGCATCTTCAGGGTGACCGGCAGCGACACCGCCTTCACCGTCGCCTCGAGGATGCGCGCGGCGTGCAACTCGTCGCGCATCAGTGCGGATCCGGCGTGACCGTTGACCACCTTCTTCACCGGGCAGCCGAAATTGATATCGATGAGCGCCGCGCCGCTATCCTCGTTCAGCCGCGCCGCCTCCGCCATCACCGCCGGCTCGCAGCCGGCGAGCTGGACGGCCATGGGGAATTCCTCCGGCGTGTTGCGGGCCATCAGCAGCGACTGGCGCGATTCCCGGATCATCGCCTGACTGGCGATCATCTCGGAAACCACCAGCCCCGCCCCGCTCCGCTTGACCAGCCGCCGGAACGGCATGTCGGTCACGCCCGACATGGGCGCGAGGATGACGGGGTCGACAAGACAAAGCGAGCCGATCTGAATGCCCATTTATTAGGCAGTCCGCTGAATTGCTTACATTTTGGGCGAAGATATTGCGCTGCGCTATGGTGCAGTGCAACAGAAATTTTTTCAACGCTCAGGCGAGCAAAACATCCGTCACGAACTTGACGCCGGGATAGGCGAGCGTCAGCAGCAGGTACGCGAGCAGTACCATGCGGGCGGCGCGGCGTCCCCGCAGCCCCGTGCGGTAGTGTCCCAGAAGCAGAAGCACGATCACGAGAAAGGCCGTCAGGGCGAAGACGGTCTTGTGGCTGATTTCGAGCAGCCTGCGTGTCTCCATATACTGAGTCGCCGCGCCGGTCAGGAGATCCAGCCCGAGGACGATGCCCGACACGGCCAGCAACCGGATCTGCAGCAGTTCCGCATCGGCAACCGCCGGCAGCCAGGCGATCGGCGCGGCCGGCCGTCGCTTCAGCATGCGTTCCTGCAGGAATACGGCCAAGCCGGCGATGGCTGCGAGCGTCAGCAGGCCATAGGTGGCGATCGACACCAGCACATGGATTTCGGTCCACTGATCCGGCACCAGGGTGCCGGCGGCGGGCGGTACATATTCGCTCACCGCCGCCCCGATCCCCAGCAGGAACAGGTAGGGCAGGAGCAGCGGCGCCAGCCGCCAACCCTGACGGCTGACGATGCTGACGAGGATGAACATCACCAGGCTGGCGACGACGCTGAGCCAGAGGGCGGCCGACAGGCTGCTCAGCCAGCCCTGTGCCAGCTTCTCGACGGCCGCCACGGCCGAGCCCGCGACGGCGACCGCAAGCAGCGTCCAGAACAGCCCATCGCGCGCCAGCGGACGCTTCCACGCCAGCGCCGAGGCCGGCAGCAGCGAGGCCAGGGCCGAGAGATTCAGGATGAGGCTGGCTTGCATTGCGCCAATATAGGGTGGCCTTCCACCCATTGCACGGCGCGCCTGCCGCCGGCGAGATGCTTGGCAAGCCGATGCCGGCGGCATAGTTTCTGCGCCCGAACGAGGACCAGAATGGCGGATTGCATCGCTCTCATCGTCGCTGCCGGCGCCGGCACCCGCGTCGGCGCCGACGTGCCGAAGCAGTATCTACCGCTCGCCGGCCGCGCCGTGCTGCGCCATTCGGCCGAGACCTTCCTCCGTCATCCTGCCATCGCCGGCGTCGGCGTGGTCATCAGCGCGGAGCATCGCGCCCGCTACGACGCAGCGACGGCCGGCTTGCAGATGCTACCGCCCGTCGTCGGCGGGGCCAGCCGCCAGGAGTCGGTGCGCAACGGCCTGGAGAGCCTGGCCGGGCTGCAGCCCGCGCGCGTCCTCATCCACGATGCGGCGCGGCCCCTGGTGAGCGCCGCTATCATCGACCGAGCCGTCGCCGCGCTGGACGATGCGCCCGCCGCCATCGTGGCGGTGCCCGTAGCGGACACGCTGAAACGCGAGGACGGCGGCCGGATCGCCGAAACCGTGGATCGCCACGGACTGTGGCGCGCGCAGACCCCCCAGGCCTTCCGCTATGCCGAGATCCTCGCCGCCCACCGATCGGTCGCGGGCGCGGCCATGACCGACGATGCCGCGGTGGCCGAAGCGGCCGGCCTTCCGGTCAGGCTGGTCATGGGGGCCGACGACAACTTCAAGATCACGACGGCCGAGGACCTGCGACGCGCCGAGCGACTGGTCGGCGGTAGTGCATCGGAATTCCGGACCGGCACGGGCTACGACGTCCATCGCTTCGTCGCCGGCGACGGCGTGACGATCTGCGGGGTGCGCGTGGCGCATGATCAGTCGCTCGAAGGCCACTCCGACGCCGATGTCGGGCTGCACGCCCTGACCGATGCCATACTCGGCGCCATCGGCGCCGGCGACATCGGCAGCCACTTCCCGCCGAGCGATCCGCAGTGGCGCGGCGTCGATTCCGCCCGCTTTCTCGTCCATGCCGCGGCGCTCGTCGCCGAGAAGGGCGGCCGCATCGCGCATGTCGATGTGACGCTGATCTGCGAGCGCCCGAAGATCGCGCCGCACCGCGCGGCCATGGTGGCGCGGATCGCCGGCATCCTCGGCCTCGAGGACGGCCGCGTCAGCGTCAAGGCCACGACGACCGAGGGGCTCGGCTTCACCGGCCGCCGCGAGGGGATCGCGGCGCAGGCGGTGGCGACGGTCGCCTTGCCGGCATGACATGGCCTTCGATCCCGCCCTCGCCGAGGCCGCTAGCGCCCTTCTCGTCTCCTACCGCCGCGCCGGCCTGCGCCTCGTCACCGCCGAGTCCTGCACCGGCGGATTGATCGTCGCCTGCCTGACGGAGATCGCCGGGTCGTCCGATGTGGTGGAACGCGGATTCGTCACCTATTCGAATGAGTCCAAGGTCGAACTGCTGGGTGTCGCGGCCGACATGCTGGACAGGCATGGGGCCGTGAGTGCCCATGTTGCACGCGCCATGGTCGAAGGCGCGCTTGCCCGTTCCAAGGCCGACGTCGCCGTCGCCGTGACCGGTATTGCCGGGCCCGGCGGGGCGACGCCGTCGAAGCCGGTCGGCCTCGTCTATCTGGCCTGCCTGCGCAAAGGCCGCGAACCCCTGGTCGAGCGGCACCAGTTCCATGGCAGCCGCCAAGCGGTGCGGCTGGCCTCCGTGGAAGCCGCCTTCGAATTGCTGCGCCAGCAGGTCGATGGCTGACCGGATCTTTGGCATCGATTTCAGCGGCGCCGAGAGGGCCGGAGATGTGATCTGGATCGCCGAGGGCCGTGTCGACGGTGGCTGCGTGCGCATCGAGGGCTGCCGTCCGGCATCACAGCTGCCCGACTCCGGCTGCGAGCGCGCCCGCTGCCTGCCGGCGCTCGTCACATTCGTCGCCGGGCAGCGCTCTGCCGTCTTCGGCTGCGACTTCCCCTTCAGCCTGCCGGCCGGGATGATCGAGGAGACGAGCTGGCGGGCCTTTGCGCTGACTCTCGCGGATCGCTTCCCGACGGCCGAGTCCTTCATGGCCGATTGCCGCAGCCGCGGCGGCGGACGCGAGATCCGGCGCGCCTGCGATCGGGAGTCGCGCGTCCCCTTCGCCGCCTACAACCTACGCATCTACCGACAGACCTATCACGGCATCCGCGACGTTCTGGCGCCGCTGCTGCGCGACGACGGCGCCGCCGTCCTGCCGATGGAGAGAGCGCGGACCGACCGTCCCTGGGTGGTCGAGACCTGCCCGGCCTCGACACTCAAGCATGCTGGCCTCTATCCCCCATACAAGGGGACAGCGGCCGCAGCTCGCGCCGCCCGCCGCAGCATCGTCGATGGTCTCGTCCGGCGCGGCTGGCTGGCGCCGCTGTCGCCGGGCTTGCGACGGCTGGCGCTGGACAATACCGGCGGCGACGCGCTCGACAGCATGATCGCGGCCATGGCGACCGGACGCGCCTATGCCGCAGGGGAATTCACACGGGCCTCTTCAGACGCAGCAGAAGCAATCGAAGGCCGGGTGTACTATTGACCACGGGTACGCGACACACCGGCCGCGGGCGAAGGGGGCAACGTTCATCCGCGACCGGTGTCTCAAGTGGACAATCGGCAGCCGCCTCACGGCTTCAGGTCGATGCCGAAGAAATTGGTCGAACCAGTGGGCGCGATCTTGTAGCCGTCGACCTCCGGTCGGGAGAAGGCGACGAAACGTGCGTAGGCGATGAGCATTGCCGGCACTTCGTCGTTGAAGATCGCCTCCGCCTTCCGGTAGAGCTCATCTCGCTTGCCGTCGTCGGCTGTCCGCGCCGCCGCATAGATGGCACCGTCGAACTCCTCGTTGCACCACCGCGACCGGTTGTATCCGATCTTTGCCGACTCGCATGTCCAACCCCAGATGATGACGCTGCCGGGATCGGCGTAGTCGTAGTTGAGTCCGATGATCACCATCTCGTGTTCGCCGTTCTTCGAACGGTCCAGGTATTCGCCCCACTCGAACGACACGATGTCGACGTCAACACCGATCTTGGCGAAATCGGCTTGCATCAACTCCGCCGCCCGCTGGGCATTGGGCATATAGGCCCGGACCACCGGCATCGCCCACAAGGTGGATTTGAATCCATCAGGATAGCCGGCATCCGATAACAACTGCTTCGCACGCACGGGATCGTAGGGAATCGGACCAATCGATTCGTCGTGCCCCAACATGCCCGGTGGAATCAAGCTGCCCGGCAACGATCCGACCTCTCCGAGATAGACCGCATCAATGATCGCCTGCTTGTCGACGGCGAGGCTGAGGGCGAGACGGACCTTCGGATCATCGAATGGCTTCTTCTCGACATTGAAGCTGAGGAATCCGTAGTCGACCGATGGCAGCTCGTGAACGACGATGGTCGGGTCGTTCCGCGCGATCTTGATATCGGCCGGATTTGGAAAGCGCATGATGTGGCATTCGCCGGCCCGCAGCTTTGCCAAACGCACCGCGGGGTCCGGGGTAATGGCGAAGACCAGTTCATCCACCTTTGCTGCACGGTCGTTTTCTCCCGCCGCGATCGCCCAATAGTCCGGGAAGGCGGCAAAGCGGATCTGTGCGCTGCGTTCAAACGAGACAAACCGAAAGGGACCGGTTCCTATCGGGTCGTCGGCAAGCCGCTCCGGCGTCCCCGCGGCGAGCAGCGTCTCGGCATATTCGGCGGAGATGATGGCCAGTCCATCGGTCGTCAGGAGCGCCAGAAAGGAAACGTCAGGCGACGCAAGCGTAAACCTCACCGTGAGATCGTCGAGTTTCTCGACGCTCTTCAGCGACTTGTCCATCCCCATGCCGCCGAAGATGCCGAAATTGCCCTCGGCGATCTTGTAGTAAGGATCGTTCGGATCCATCTGCCGGCGAAAACTGAAGATGACGTCGTCCGCATTGAAGTCGCGGCTTGGCGTGAAGTGCGCGTTGGAATGCCACTTAACGCCTTTGCGCAGCTTGAAGGTAAACACCGTGCTGTCGTCCGAAATCTCCCATGACTCCGCGAGCGCCGGGAGCACCTTGGTTCCACCGCGCTCCAGTTCGACCAAACGGTTGTAAATCGGATTGACGGCATCGACGTCGGATATCGCAATGCTCTGGTTCGGATCGAGAGTGCGGGGATCGGCTTCAGAGCAGTAGATCATCGTCTTGGCCGCAACGGGCGATGCCGTCAGGAAGAGCAGGAATCCCAGTGCCGTGACCCCCAGATTGCGCTTCATCAAAGCCTCCCGTGTCTTTGTTTGCGAGCCGCCTACTTCGCAGGAAGCTCCTGGTTTGTTCCGGAGTGCCGCAGCACCCCGGTTAACGATTCGGAAAACTATACCGACCAAATGCCCGGTGCAATAAAATTTGGTATACCGTCGACCGTAATCCATCTAAACTATGCTGGCCGATGCATGCACTAAACGCGAACGTCGGCGTTGCGGAGTTACCCACTTTTCGGGGAGGATTTTGGAATGGGCGTTAACTGGCAGGGCGTATTCATCGTGGCCGCCACTCAGTTCACAGAGGATCAAACGATCGATCTCAAGGCCACGCAGCAGTTCGTTGACGGACTGATCCAGGACGGTGCCCACGGGATCATCATGCTTGGCAGGTTCGGCGAGGTTATCGCCATGACCGCCGCCGAGAAGCGGACGGTGATGGCGGCGGCGAAGGAAGCCGTCAACGGACGGGTGCCGTTGCTCACCGGTGCGATCGAATGCAGCCTCGACGCAGCGACCCAGTACGCCCGGGATATGGAGCAACTGGGTATCGACGGGCTGATGGCGACCCCGCTGCTGGGCTATCCGCCGCGGTCACACGAGGGAGTGGCATTCGTTCGTCGATTGGCGGCAGCGAGCAGCCTGCCGATCATGCTGTACAACGAGCCAGTCGGCTTCGGACTCGACTTCTCGCCGAAGCTCCTGAACGAACTCGCAGACGTCGAACGTCTCGTCGCCGTCAAGGAATCGACCGATCAGTCGCGGCGCGTGACACAGATCAAGCTGGCGTGCGGCGATCGCTACGCCGTGTTCTGCGGTTCCGACGATATCATCTTTGAATCCATGCTGCTGGGCTGCGTGGGCTGGGTGTGCGCCACCGGCAGCGCATTCCTCCGGGAAACCGTCGCATTCCATGACATGATAACGGCGGGACGGTATGCGGAGGCACGCGAAATCTATCGGTGGATGTACCCCCTCCTGCATCTCGATTGCCGCAGCACGTTCATTCAATGCGGCAAACTTGCCCTGTCGATGTGCGGCCGTGGTTCGGAAACAGTACGCATGCCGCTCATGCCGCTTCGCGGCGACGAGCGTGCGGAAGTCATCGCCATCGTGGAGAACACGCTCAGGACGCGTCCGGATCTCGATCGACTGGGACGGGCGGCGTAGATCGGGCCGCCCACTCCACCGTGGAGGCCAAATAGCCTCGAGGCGGTTCGCCAAACCCTGCCTCAACGGGGACTGCCGGGTTTGCGTCATCGGGCAATGTGGCGGCAGCGGGAGTGGCGAGAAGATCGGCGATCTTTTGCTCCTCCCCCTCCCGGATATTCGACATCACGCAGTCGATGGCGATATCGCGGTTGCCGGTCTTCAGCGCCTCCAATAGGCGGCTGTGCTGGCGCAGCTGGAAGCTGGGGTGCTTATGCGCTTCGAAGCTCTTCGGCCACAGCTCCAGCGGAAGCACCAGACTCTGCATCATCTCGACTAGGCGCCCATGCCCAGAGGCACGAGCAATGACGAGATGAAACTGCACGTCGAGGGCAAACTGATGCGCGAGATCCGGACTCGCCCTTTCCTTGTTATCATGCGTCTCCTGCAGGATGCGTTCGAGTTGCACGATATCGTCGGGCTGCAATCGGCCAGCGCTAAGCTGCACCGACAGAAGGATCAATGCGTCGAACAGAAGGAACACCTCGGCCGAGTCGCGCTCCGTCCAGCTCCGCACTTCCACGCCGCGCGGAAAGGCGCGCTTGACGACGCCGAGCGTCTCGAGCCGGTGGATCGCATCGCGGACGGGTGCCCGGCTCACCGCCAGCCGGGCCGCAATGTCACGCTCGACCAATCGTTCACCAGACTTGATCTCGCCACGCTTGATCGCCTCGAGAATCTTCAGAACGATCCATCCGGAAAGGTCACGGTAGGCAGGAGGTTCCGCGGGCAGCGGCACGGCAGCACTCCGATGATCGACCTTCGAGGCAAAACCAGTGGGCGACAGTTTTCTACCGGTAGTGGGCAGATTCGTCCAGCGCCATCGGAGACACGAATGTGCTGCTGGCAGAATCACTTTCATTCAAGAGCGGTCCCCAGCACGGTCTTCTTCGACTGCGTCGCGTCGCGTTGAACGGGGTCGCGCTACGGCGGGGCGTTACCCATAAAGCTTGCGCGCGCGGCTTTCGAAGGCGTGCACCATGCGCTTCACCGCCTCGTTGAAGAGGACGCCGATGATCCGCTGCAGGATCGGCGAGCGGAATTCGAAATCGACATAGAAGTCGATGCGGCAATGGCCGTTCGGCAGCGGCTCGAAGAGCCAATGGTTGTTGAGGTAGCGGAACGGCCCATCGGAATAGGCGACGTCGATGCGCAGGTTCGGGCGATCGAGCTTGACGCGGCTGGTGAAGCGCTCCCGGATCATCTTGAAGCCGATGACCAGGTCGGCAACGATGATGTCGTCCTCGCGGCTGCGGATCCGCGCGGCGACGCACCAGGGCAGGAATTCCGGATAGCGCTCGATGTCCGCGACGAGGTCGAAGAGCTGCTCGGGCCGATAGGGCAGCTCGCGCTTCTCGGCATGGGTGGGCATCGAGTCGGGATCGATTCAGACCGACGGCGCCGATCCGTGCAGCTGTGCCTCCCGTGCGGCCCGCAAACGGACGAAGTCGTCACCCGCATGATAGGACGAACGCGTCAGCGGCGACGCCGAGACCATCAGGAAGCCCTTGCCCAGCGCATGGTTCTTGTACTCGGCGAACTCCTGCGGGGTGACGAAGCGGTCGACCGGATGGTGCCGCGGCGTCGGCTGCAGGTACTGGCCGATGGTGAGGAAATCGACGTCGGCCGCGCGCATGTCGTCCATCACCTGCAACACCTCGTCGCGCGTCTCGCCGAGGCCGACCATGATGCCGGACTTGGTGAACATCGCCGGATCCAGCTCCTTCACCCGCGCCAGCAGCTGCATCGAGGCGAAATAGCGGGCGCCCGGCCGCACCGGCCGGTAGAGCCGCGGCACGGTCTCGAGATTGTGGTTGTAGACGTCCGGCTTTGCCGCCACGACAGTCTCGATCGCCCCGGTCTTGCGCAGGAAGTCCGGCGTCAGCACCTCGATCGTGGTGCCCGGCGCGCGGCTGCGGATGGCGCGGATGACGCGCGCGAAGTGGCCGGCGCCGCCGTCCTCCAGGTCGTCGCGGTCGACGGAGGTGACGACGACATGGGCTAGGCCCATCTCGCCCACGGCCTCGGCCACATGCTCCGGCTCGTGCGGATCGAGCCGGTCCGGCTTGCCCGTGGCCACGTTGCAGAAGGCGCAGGCGCGCGTGCACACGCTGCCGAGGATCATCACCGTGGCGTGCTTCTGCTTCCAGCACTCGCCGATGTTCGGACAGGCCGCTTCCTCGCACACCGTATGCAGCTTGAGGCGGCGCATGAGCGCGCGCGTCTCCTCGTACTCGCGCGACATCGGCGCCCTGACCCGCAGCCACTCCGGCTTGCGCGGCGCCGGATTGACCGGATTGTTGGCCTTCTCGGGATGGCGGAGGACGGCGACTTCGGATGCGGTCGTCATGGGTCTATATGTGGAGCGCGCGGCCATAGGCGGCAAGCACCGCCTCGTGCATCATCTCAGACAAGGTCGGGTGCGGGAAGACGCTTTGCATCAACTCGGCCTCGGTCGATTCCAGGGTCCGGGCGATGCCGTAGCCCTGGATCAGCTCGGTGACCTCGGCGCCGATCATATGCGCGCCCAGCAGCTCGCCGGTCTTGGCGTCGAACACGGTCTTGACCAGGCCCTCGGGCTCGCCCAGCGCGATCGCCTTGCCGTTGCCGATGAAGGGGAAGCGGCCGACCTTTACCTCCCGGCCCGCTGCCTTGGCGGCCTTCTCGGTCAGGCCGACGCTGGCGACCTGCGGCCGGCAATAAGTGCAGCCCGGAATCTTCGTCACGTCCATCAGGTGGACGCCCTTCACGCCGGCGATCTTCTCGACGCAGATCACGCCTTCATGCATGGCCTTGTGCGCCAGCCAGGGCGGCCCGACCAGGTCGCCGATGGCGTAGACGCCCGTCTCGCCGGTGAAGCCCCAGGCGTCGGCGACAACATGCGTCTTCTCGACCTTCACCTTGGTGCCTTCGAGGCCGATGTTCTCGACATTGCCGACGATACCGACGGCAAGGATGACGCGCTCGACAGTGATCTCGCTGGCCTTGCCACCGGCCTCCACGGTCGCCGTCACGGAGTCGGCACCCTTCTTCAGCGCCTTCACCGTGGCGGACGTGACGATCTTCATCCCCTGCTTCTCGAAGGCCTTGCGGGCGAAAGCCGAAATCTCCTCGTCCTCGATAGGCAGCACGCGGTCGAGCACCTCGACGACCGTCACCTCGGCGCCGAGATCGCGGTAGAAGCTGGCGAACTCGATGCCGATGGCGCCGCTGCCGACGACCAGCAGGGACTTCGGCATGGCCTCCGGGACCATCGCCTCCTTGTAGGTCCAGACCAGCTTGCCGTCCGGCTCCAGCCCCGGCAGGCTGCGCGCCCGCGCGCCGGTGGCGAGTATGATGTTCTTGGCCGTGAGATCGGCCACCGGCTTGCCGTCCTTCTCGACCTTGAGCTTGCCGGGACCCGCGAGGCGGCCGTGGCCGTCGAACACCGCGATCTTGTTCTTCTTCATGAGATGGCCGACGCCGCTGGAAAGCTGCTTGGCCACGTCGCGGCTGCGCTTGATGACCTTCTTCAGGTCGAAGCTCACCTCCTTGGCGCTGAAGCCATAGGCGTCGGCATGGCGCAGCAGGTGGCCGACCTCGGCCGAGCGCAGCAGCGCCTTGGTGGGAATGCAGCCCCAGTTGAGGCAGATGCCGCCGAGATGCTCGCGCTCGACGACCGCGGTCTTGAGGCCGAGCTGCGCTGCACGGATCGCCGCGACATAGCCGCCCGGACCGCCGCCGACGACGATGAGATCGAAGGATGTTTCGGCCATAGGCGGTCTCCCTAGATCAGCATCGTCAGCGGGTCTTCGATCAGCTTCTTGAAGGCGGCGAGATACTCGGCACCGATGGCGCCGTCGACGACGCGATGGTCGACCGACAGGGTGCAGCTCATCATCGTGGCGATGGCGAGCGCGTTGTCCTTGACGATCGGCCGCTGCTCGCCGGCGCCGACCGCGAGGATGGCGCCCTGCGGCGGATTGATCACCGCCGAGAACTCGCGGATGCCGTACATGCCGAGATTGGAGACCGAAAAGGTGCCGCCCTGGTACTCTTCCGGCTTCAGCTTGCCGTCCCGGGCGCGCGCCGCCAGGTCCTTCATCTCGGCGGAGATGGCGCTCAGGCTCTTGCTGTCGGCATTGCGGATGATCGGCGTGATGAGGCCGCCCGGCGTGGCGACGGCCACCGAGACGTCCGCCGCCTGATAGAGCCGCACCGCGGCCTCCGTCCAGGAGGCATTGGCCGCCGGCACCTGCTTCAGGCCCAGCGCCGCCGCCTTGATGACGAAGTCGTTGACGGAGATCTTGTCCTTTTCGCGCTTGGCGTTGATCTCCTGCCGCAGCTGCAGCAGCCGGTCGATGTTGCAGTCGATCGTCATGTAGAAATGCGGCGCGTCGCGCTTGGATTCGGTCAGCCGCCGCGCGATCACCTTGCGCATCATGCTGTGCGGCTGCTCGGTGAAGGCCGGCAGGCCGGCGACCGGCGCCGCGGGACCGGGCGCGCCGGCCAGAGCCGCAGGCTTCGGCGCGGGCTTACCGCGCGCGAGGGCGGCATCGATGTCGGCCTTGACGATCCGCCCATGCGGACCGCTGCCGCCGAGGCCGGCGAGATCGAGGCCCGCCTGCTGCGCCATACGCCGCGCGAGCGGACTGGCGACGATGCGCTCGCCTGCGGGCGCAGATGCAGGCTTCAGCGCGGGCGCGGCAGCGGCCGGCGTGGCGGCGGCCTCGGGCGGCGCTGCCTTGGCTTCGGCCGCCGGCTGTGGCGCCGCGGGCGCCGACGGCGCGGCGGCGGGCTTGGCGGCCGGCGCCTTGCCCAGGGCGGAGGCGTCCTCGCCTTCTGCCAGAAGCAGCGCGATGGGCTGATTGACCTTCACGCCCTGGCTGCCCTCAGGCACGAGGATCTTGCCCAGCTTGCCCTCGTCGACGGCCTCGACCTCCATGGTCGCCTTGTCGGTCTCGATCTCGGCAATCACGTCGCCGGCTTTCACCGCTTCGCCTTCCTTCTTGAGCCACTTCGCGAGGTTTCCCTCGGTCATGGTCGGCGACAGCGCTGGCATGAGAATTTCGATCGGCATGTCGATCCCCCGACGGATCCTTCGGTATCAAGCGCGATAGCAGACCTGGCGCGCGGCGGCGGCGATCTTGTCCGGATTGGGCAGCGCCAGCTTCTCCAGGTTGGCCGCGTAGGGGAGCGGCACATCCTCGCCGGCGACGCGCGCCACCGGCGCGTCGAGCCAGTCGAACGCCTGCTCCATCATGACGGCGGCGAGCTCGGCGCCGATGCCGGCGAAGGGCCAGCCCTCCTCGACCGAGACCAGCCGGTTGGTCTTCTTCACCGATTCGACGATGGTGGCGGTGTCGAGCGGACGCAGCGTGCGCAGATTGATCACCTCGGCGTCGATGCCGTCCGCCGCCAGCTTCTCGGCGGCCGCCAGCGCATGGGAGACCTGCAGCGAGAAGGCGGTGATGGTGACGTCCTTGCCGGGCCGCTCGATCCGGGCGCGGCCGATCGGCAGGATAAAGTCGGCATCGGTGGGAACCGGGAAGCTCTGTCCGTAGAGGATTTCATTCTCCAGGAACACGACGGGATTGGGATCGCGGATTGCCGCCTTCAGCAGCCCCTTGGCGTCGGCCGCCGACCAGGGCGCGATCACCTTCAGTCCGGGGCAGTGCGCATACCAGCTCGCATAGCACTGGGAATGCTGCGCCGCGACACGGGCGGCGGCGCCGTTCGGCCCGCGGAACACGATCGGGCAACCCATCTGCCCGCCGGCCATGTAGAGGGTCTTCGCCGCCGAGTTGATGATGTGGTCGATCGCCTGCATGGCAAAGTTCATGGTCATGAACTCGACGATCGGCCTAAGGCCGTGGAACGCGGCGCCGACGCCGAGGCCGGCGAACCCGTATTCCGTGATCGGCGTGTCGACGACGCGCTGCGCGCCGAACTCCTGCAGCAACCCCTGGCTGACCTTGTAGGCGCCCTGGTACTCGGCCACTTCCTCGCCCATCAGGAAGACCGCGGGATCACGGCGCATCTCCTCCGCCATGGCGTCGCGCAACGCCTCGCGCACGGTGACCGTCGCCGTCTCGCCGGCGGTCTCCGGCTCAGCCGGCGGTGGCTTCGCCGCAGGAGCCTTGGCGGCAGGCTCCGCGGCGGGCGCGGCAGGCACCTTAGCCGCTGGGGCGGGCGCCGGCTTGTCTGCGGCCGGCGGCGCCTCGCCTTCCTCCGCGAGCACCGCGATGGGCGTGTTCACGGCGACGCCTTCGGTGCCCTCGGGCACCAAGATTTGCGCCAGCCGCCCCTCGTCCGCCGCTTCGACCTCCATGGTCGCCTTGTCGGTCTCGATCTCGGCGATCACATCGCCGGGCTTGACCATGTCGCCCTGCGCCTTCAGCCACTTCGCCAGCTTGCCCTCGGTCATCGTCGGCGACAGGGCCGGCATCAGAATCTGCGTTGCCATGAATCCTCCCGGCGGACCGGTTGCTTGTCGTTGCGGCGGACCGAAGGCGCGACGAAGGTCACGCCTCGATCAGCACGTCCGTATAGAGCTCGGCGGGATCCGGCTCCGGGCTGCTCTGCGCGAACTCCGTCGCCTCGGAGACGATGTCCTTGATCTCTCGATCGATGGTTTTGAGCGCCGCCTCGTCGGCATGGCCACCGTCGCGCAGATGCTGCGCGAAGTTCTCGATGGGATCACGCTTCTGCCGCACCTGCGCCACCTCCTCCCGGCTGCGATACTTGCCGGGGTCAGACATGGAGTGGCCGCGATAGCGGTAGGTCAGCATCTCCAGGATGTACGGACCCTTGCCGCCGCGGGCATGCGCCACGGCCTTGTCGGCCGCCGCCTTCACCGCCAGCACATCCATGCCGTCGACCTGCACGCCGGGGATGCCGTAGGCCTCGCCGCGGCGGTGGAGATCGGGCCGCGCCGAGGCGCGCTCGACGCTGGTGCCCATCCCGTACTTGTTGTTCTCGATGACGTAGACGACCGGCAGCTTCCACAGCGCCGCCATGTTGAAGGACTCGTAGACCTGTCCCTGGTTGACCGCGCCGTCGCCGAGATAGGTGATGCAGATGTTGCCGTCGTTCTTGTAGCGGTGAGAGAAGGCCAGGCCGGTGCCGAGCGGCACCTGGGCGGCGACGATGCCGTGGCCGCCATAGAAGTTCTTCTCGCGGCTGAACATGTGCATGGAGCCGCCCTTGCCCTTGGAGTAGCCGCCGCGCCGCCCGGTCAGCTCGGCCATCACGCCCTTGGCGTCCATGCCGCAGGCGAGCATGTGGCCGTGGTCGCGATAGCCGGTGATGACGGTATCGCCCTGGGAGATCGCGGCCTGAAGGCCCACGACCACCGCCTCCTGGCCGATATAGAGATGGCAGAAGCCGCCGATCAGACCCATGCCGTAGAGCTGGCCCGCCTTCTCCTCGAAGCGGCGGATCAGCAGCATGTCGCGGTAGTACTTCAGCAGCTCCGACTTGTCCGGCTCGGCGTCGCCGTCGGTCCTGATCTTGCGCTTTGCGGTGGTCGCCATGACTTCCTCCCATACACCCGGCCCGAGAACCGGCGAAGCGGCGACGATGACTCTCGTCGGCAGCAAGTTAACGAAGCTGCGCGACGAACACAAGTCTATCTACACGGTTGATATATTTGTGAAATATATTAATTAACTTGATTATAGTTAATATAAGTTTGGCTAGCTCGGGGGAGTCATTTTGATGATAACAAGGCGATCGTCGGGCTCGGCGACATTCAACATGACGCGGGCGCGCTCGTCGAGCAGATCCGGGTCCAAGCTGCTCGGACTCAATAGGGAGACGCGTCGCTGGATGTCCTCGTGTTCGGCGGCCAGTTCGTCCAGCGTCGCCTGGCTTTCGGCAAGCTGTTGGCTGATCTGTAGCCAGGCCAGGATGCCGCGCTCGCCCTGAATTGCGTGATAGGCGAAATAGCCGAAGACGCAGGCACCGAGCACCGGCGCGATCGACTGCCGCAGGCGTTTCTGGAATTCGATCGACAGCGTCATGCCGGCACCGAATCACAGCCGATTCGTCACCGTCAACAAGAATCGCACGAAATGCGAGTCCCCCGACATATGCAGAGACGATGCGTACCGCATTGCCATAGCCGCAGATCGGAGTCCTGCATCGACCGCTACAGGTCGAGAATACGCACCCTCGGCCAGCGAGCCGGCCAATTCTTGCCGCGGATCCGCTGCCTGTACTGCATCAGCTTCTCGCGGCCACGCGGCGTCGGACAGCAGACAATGCCCGTCAGATCGCCGGTCCCGAACGGGGCCAGCAACGAGGGCGATCCGGCATCGTCGATCCGGATGGCGACCGCGGTCGGCGTCTCCAGCCAAAAGCGCAGGGCATCGGCGGTATCGGTATACGGGGGATCTCCATTGCGCAGATGCATGCGTGCCTGGTTCCTTACCGACCACGGCACATCCGCCATTGCTTTTGTCAATGCCTCCTCGATGGCGGCCTCCCGTCTGCAGGACATATCGTCGCGATCGAAGTACAGAACATCGACATCCGGCAGAAGCGTCCGGTCGCGATAGCCGTGCAAGGCATCCCAGACTGCCGACCGGATGAAACCGGCGCCGACCGCCCAGTCCGGCAGATGCTGCTGCCGCACAGCCTCCAGCACCGAATGCCGCCAGGGATCGGCGAGGACGATGGCCGCAACATCCAAGACCGCGGTCACGGGTGCGGCAGGAGGAGACTTACAGCAGCGCTGCCAGCCCGAGGTAGCGCCCGGAGGCGCCGAGCTCCTCTTCGATGCGCAGCAGCTGGTTGTACTTGGCGAGGCGGTCGGACCGCGATAGCGAGCCGGTCTTGATCTGCCCGCAGCCGGTCGCCACCGCGAGATCGGCGATGGTGGAATCCTCGGTCTCGCCGGAGCGGTGCGACATCACCGCGCGATAACCTGCCTTGTGCGCGGTATCCACCGCCTCCAGCGTCTCCGTGAGCGTGCCGATCTGGTTGACCTTCACCAGGATGGCGTTGGCGATGCCGCGGTCGATGCCCTGGCGCAGCCGCGTCGTGTTGGTGACGAAAAGGTCG
Organism: Dongiaceae bacterium; assembly: GCA_050180895.1. Taxonomy (GTDB): domain Bacteria; phylum Pseudomonadota; class Alphaproteobacteria; order Dongiales; family Dongiaceae; genus JBGPEQ01. The sequence goes on along the minus strand of JBFXDS010000002.1, from coordinate 139,188 downwards.
TCGCCGACCAGCTGCACCTTGCCGCCCACCGCCGCGGTCAGCGCGCGCCAGCCTTCCCAATCATCCTCGGCCATGCCGTCTTCGATAGTGAGGATGGGGTAGCGCGCGAGGAGACCCTCGTAGAACTTGACCATTCCGGCGGAATCGAGCGTCCGCCCCTCGCCTTCCATCGCGTACTTGCCGTCCTTGAAGAATTCGGTGGAGGCGACATCAAGGCCGAGCGCCACCTGCTCGCCCGGGCGGTAGCCGGCGCCTTCGATCGCCTTCATGACGAAGTCCAGCACCTGATCGGCCCCCTTCAGGTTCGGCGCGAAGCCGCCCTCGTCGCCGACATTGGTGTTGTGGCCGGCCTTCTTGAGCTGCGCCTTGAGGGCGTGGAACACCTCCGCCCCCATGCGCAGTCCTTCGGCGAAGCTCGCCGCGCCGACCGGCAGGATCATGAACTCCTGAAAGTCGATCGCGTTGTCGGCGTGGGCGCCGCCATTGACAATGTTCATCAGCGGCACCGGCAGGATGCGAGCGCCGACGCCGCCGACATAGCGGTAGAGCGGCAGGCCGGCGGCTGCGGCGGCGGCCTTGGCGACCGCCAGGCTGACGCCGAGGATGGCGTTGGCCCCGAGCCGCGACTTGTTGGGGGTGCCGTCGAGCGAGGTCATCATGTGGTCGACCTTCGCCTGGTCCTCGGCATCCAGCCCCGACAGCACGTCGAAGATCTCGCCGTTGACCGCCTCGACCGCGTGCCGCACGCCCTTGCCGCCATAGCGCGCCTTGTCGCCGTCGCGCAGCTCGACCGCCTCGTGCGTGCCGGTGGAGGCGCCGGACGGCACGGCGGCGCGGCCGAACGCGCCGTCCTCCAGCCGCACATCGACCTCGACGGTCGGGTTGCCGCGGCTGTCCAGGATCTCGCGGGCGTGGATATCGACGATGGCGGTCATGCACCGACTCCCTGGGACGAATGTCTGTGACGGAACGGGGCAGTTATAGGATCAGCACTGCGGAAGGGCCAGAGGGCGCAGCGCGCCGGAAGGTGACATCGCGGTCACGCCGCGCGCCCTGACGATCAAGGTCGACCCGGATGGGCCGGTGCCGCCTTGGCCAGGCGGTCGAATGCCATAAGCCGCTGCAGCAGCGCCGGCATGTCCGCGAACTTGACCATGTTCGGCCCGTCGCTGGGGGCGTTGTCGGGGTCGCGGTGCGTCTCCATGAACACGGCGGCGACGCCGACGGCGACCGCGGCGCGCGCGAGCACCGGCACGAACTCGCGCTGGCCGCCGCTCTTCGTCCCCTGCCCGCCCGGCTGCTGCACCGAGTGGGTCGCGTCGAACACCACGGGATAGCCGGTCTCCGCCAGGATCGGCAGGCTACGCATGTCGGAGATCAGCGTGTTGTAGCCAAAGCTGGCGCCGCGCTCGCACAGCAGCACTTTGTGGTTGCCGGTCTGCGCGATCTTGGCGGCGACCTGCTTCATGTCCCAGGGCGCCAGGAACTGGCCTTTCTTCACGTTGATCGCACGGCCGGTCTCGCCGGCCGCGATCAAAAGATCAGTCTGGCGGCACAGGAAGGCCGGGATCTGCAGCACGTCAACCGCTTCGGCGACGGGCGCGCATTGCGCCGGCTCGTGCACGTCCGTCAGCACCGGGCAGCCGAAGCTCTCGCGCAGCTCAGCCAGGATCGGTAGCCCCTTGGCCATGCCGATGCCGCGCTCGCTGCCCGCGCTGGTACGGTTGGCCTTGTCGAACGAGGTCTTGTAGATGAGGCCGATGCCGAGCCGGCCGGTCAGCTCGGTCAGTGCCTGGCACATCTCACGCGCATGCCCCCGCGATTCCAGGGCGCAGGGCCCGGCGATCAGCGCCAGCGGCCGGTCATTGCCAATGGTGATGTTGCCGACGGTGACGGGACGAGGCGTGGTCATCCAACCTCCAGGAGACGACTGGATTTAGGCCGATCCGTCGCCGGCCGCAACGATCAAACGAGACGCGATTGCGCGATCGCCGCCTCGATGAACGAGGTGAACAGCGGGTGTGGCTCAAACGGCTTCGACTTCAATTCGGGGTGGAACTGCACGCCGATGAACCAGGGATGGCCGGGCATCTCGACGATCTCCGGCAGGATGCCGTCGGGCGACAGGCCGGAGAACCGCATGCCGGCGGCCTCAAGCTGCTCCTTGTAGTTGATGTTCACCTCGTAGCGGTGGCGGTGCCGCTCGCTGATCCAATCCTGGCCGTAGATGCCGCGCACCTGGCTGTCCGGCTGCAGCCGGCACTCGTAGGCGCCGAGGCGCATGGTGCCGCCGAGGTCGCTCTCCTCGTTGCGGCGCTCGAGCGTGTTGCCGCGCATCCACTCGGTCATCAGCCCGACGACGGGATCGGCGCAGGCGCCGAACTCCGTCGAGCTGGCGTTGCGGATGCCGGCGAGGTGGCGCGCCACCTCGATGACCGCCATCTGCATGCCGAAGCAGATGCCGAAATAGGGCACCTTGCGCTCGCGGGCGAAGCGGGCAGCCGCGATCTTGCCCTCGGAGCCGCGCTCGCCGAAGCCGCCGGGCACGAGGATGCCGTGCACGTCCTCGAGACGATGCACGGCGTCGTCGCGCTCGAAGATCTCGGAATCGATCCAGTTGAGCCGGACCTTGGCGTTGTTGGCGATCCCGCCATGGGCCAGCGCCTCGGCCAGCGACTTGTAGGCGTCGAGCAGCGAGGTGTATTTGCCGACGACGGCGATCGACACCTCGCCTTCCGGCTGGCGGACGCGCTCGACGATGCGATGCCAGGCGCCGACGTCCGGCTCCGGCGCCGTCAGGTCGAAATAGCGGCAGACCTCGGTATCGAAGCCTTGCCCGTGATAGGCGATCGGCACCTGATAGATGGTGTCGACGTCGAGCGCCTGGATCACGCGCTCCGGCCTTATGTTGCAGAACAGCGCGATCTTGCGGCGGGCGTCGGCGGCGATCTCGCGGTCGCAGCGGCAGAGCAGGATGTCGGGCTGGATCCCGACCGACAGCAGCTCCTTCACCGAATGCTGCGTCGGCTTGGTCTTGAGCTCGCCGGCGGAGGGAATCCACGGCACCAGGGTGAGGTGGATGAACAGCGCGCGCTCGCGCCCGAGCTCGTTGCCGAGCTGCCGGATGGCCTCGAGAAACGGCAGGCTCTCGATGTCGCCGACCGTGCCGCCGATCTCGCAGATGAGGAAGTCCGCATCGCCCGCGTCGGCGCGGATGAATTCCTTGATGGCGTCGGTGACATGCGGGATCACCTGCACGGTGGCGCCGAGATAGTCGCCGCGCCGCTCCTTGGCGATGACGGTCGAATAGATGCGGCCGGTGGTGATGTTGTCGCTCTTGCGCGTGGCGACGCCGGTGAAGCGCTCGTAGTGGCCGAGGTCGAGGTCGGTCTCGGCGCCGTCGTCGGTGACGTACACCTCGCCGTGCTGATATGGGCTCATCGTGCCCGGATCGACGTTGAGGTAGGGGTCCAGCTTGCGCAGCCGTACCTTGAATCCGCGCGCCTGCAGCAACGCGCCGAGCGCCGCCGCCGAAATGCCCTTGCCGAGTGAGGAGACCACGCCGCCGGTGATGAAGATGAACCGCGTCATGGGGATCACGTTATGGAGCGAGTCGCCCCCCGGCGGCAAGCCCTCTTCCGCCGCGGCGACCAACCGCGATCGAAGGGCCGGCTACTGATTGGTGGGCACGGCCGGCGCGCCCGGCGCCGTGCCCGTCTCGGACCCGCCGGCCTCGGGCGGGGCGGCCGGCACGCCGGTGGCCGCGCCGCCCTGATCCTGCATCGGTACGGCCGGCGCCTCGATCGGCGGCGGCTCGCTGATGATGGTGGGCCGGCTAGCGCCGGAATGCGCCGCCAGCCAGGCCAGCACCAGGCTCGTGGCCATGAACGACCCGGCCAACCAGCGGGTGGTCCGGGTCAGCAGATTGGCGCTGCCGCGGGTGGTCATGAATCCGGACATGCCGCCGCCGCCAAGGCCGCCGAGCCCGCCCTCGCTCCGCTGCAGCAGCACGACGGCGATGAGCCCCACCGCCAGCAGGATATGGATCACGAGAAGGATCGGCGTGAGCAGGCTTTCCATTGGCATCCTTGGCTGAGGCGGGCGCGGGCGGTGCGATTGCCGCTCGGCCGGCGCATTCGGGCGTGTATTTAATGGGTCGGGGCCCGATCCGCTAGGGACAACTTCGCGCGATCGCCCAGAAATCCTCGGCCTTCAGGCTGGCGCCGCCGACGAGCGCACCGTTAACATTGTCGATGGCTAGAATTTCGGCGGCGTTGGCTGGCTTCACCGAGCCGCCATAGAGCAGGCGCAATCGCCCGCCGTCACCGACGCTACCCTGCGCCAGGCGCCGCAGATGGTCGTGCACGGCGCCAATCTCCGACGAGGTCGGCACCTTGCCCGTGCCGATGGCCCATACGGGCTCGTAGGCCACGACCGTATTGGCCGCCGTCGCCGCGGCCGGCAAGGAATTACGGAATTGGCGCTCCACGACGGCCAAGGTTGCGCCCTCGGCGCGTTGCGCCTCGGTCTCGCCGAGGCAGACGATGGCGACGAGACCTGCGGCATGAGCCGCCTCGGCCTTCCTGCAGACCGTGTCATCGGTCTCGCCATGGTCGGTCCGGCGCTCGGAGTGGCCGAGAATGACATGGCTGCAACCGGCATCGGCCAGCATCGCCGCGCTGACATCGCCGGTGTGGGCGCCGCTCTCCTGCCAATGGCAGTCCTGCGCGCCGACGCGCACCGGACTGTCGGCGACAGCCCCGGCAACGGCCAGCAACAGCGTTGCTGGCGGACAGATGACGATGTCGCAGCGGCTCTCCGCGGCAACGGCGCGGCGGACGCGGCGGGCGATTTCCGTCGCCAAGGCAACGCCGTCGGAGCGGCGGCCGTGCATCTTCCAGTTGCCGGCAACCAGCAGCCGGGAGAAGGTCTCTGAGGCGGTCATGCGCGTGCGAAACGAGGGCGTTCGGGGGTCGGCTCGTATCACATCCGATGGTGCGGGACCAGCCGCAATTGCGCCGTAATTCCGGGTATTTCCGGGTTGCCGCACCGCACCCCGGCACCTATGATGCGCGCCGCCCGGGCTGGCCAGGGTCCCGTCCCGATCCACGGATTGTCGTTCGTCGAACATGCTGATTTCGCTTCGCTCGAAAGGCGCCTCGTGGATGATCAAGATCCTGTTCGGGTTCCTGATCCTCTCGTTCGCCGCCTGGGGCGTGCCCGATCTTTATCGCGCCATCCAGCCCGTGCCGGTCGCCGCGTCCGTCGGCGGGACCGATATCACGGCCGACGAGTTGCGCCGGGCGATCGACCCCGAAGTGAAGCGGCTGCAAGCGAGTCTCAAGGTACAGCTCGAGCCCGAGCTTCTGCGCCAGTTCCGCATCCCCGATCGCATGCTGGATGCCTTGATCGAAGGCAGGCTCTTCGAGACCTATGCGACCGACCTCGGGATGGTCGTGCCGGACGATGTCCTCGACCGCGGACTGAGATCGAACCCGCAGCTCGTCAACGCGCAAGGCAACCTCGACCCGAACCGGGTTGCCGCACTGCGACGCGAGCTCGGCCTGAGCGAGGCCGATTTCGTGAGCGCCAGCCGCCGCGATATCCTCAGCGGGCAGCTCATCCGCGCCGTCACGATCGGCGTGCAGGTGCCGAAGGTGCTCGCTGAAAAGATCTATGCGTATCGCGCGGAGCAGCGGGTGGCGCACACGCTGACGATACCCGACAGCAGCATCGCCGATGTGTCCACGCCCGACGACGCGGCCATCGCCAAATTTCACCAGGAGAATGCCGCCCTCTACCAGGCGCCGGAATATCGCGCGGTCACCGTCGTGCGGCTCACCCCGGAAGACCACGCGGCCAACATCGCCGTCAGCGACGATGCCGTGACGGCGGAGTACGAGGCCCGCCGCAGCGAGTTCGATGTGCCGGAGCGGCGGCAGATCGTGCAGACCGTCCTTCCCGACGAGGCAGCGGCAAAGGCGCTGGCCGAAAAGGTCAGGCAGGGCACGCCGTTCGCAGCGGCGGCCAAGGCCGCGTCCGGCGGCGATCCGCTCGACGTGGGGACGTTCGCCAAGGCGGACCTGCAAAAACGGCTGGGCGACGTCATCGCCGACGCGGCCGTGAGCCAGCAGGTGACCGACGCGCTGTTCGCCGCCGCGCCCGGCGGCGCCACCGACCCGGTGAAGGGTCCGATCGGCTGGCACGTGCTGAGCGTCGGCAAGGTGGAGCCGCCGCATCTGCAGCCGCTCGAGGAGGTCCGCGAGAAGCTGCGGCACGACATCGCCGTCCGCCAGGCCGCCGACGACCTCATCGAGGTGGCCAACCAGCTGGACGACGAGCTCGGCGGCGGCGCGGGCCTGGACGAGGCGGCCCAGAAACTCGGCCTGCGGGCGTTGAAGATCCCCGCCATCGACGGCACCGGCAAGGCCGCCGACGGCAGCGCCGTGGCGGATATCGACGACCAGGTCCTGAAGATGATCTTCGAGACCGATGCCGGCGACGACAGCCCGCTCACGGACACCGCGGACAGCGGCTATGTCATCGTGCATGTGGACGGCACGGAGCCAGCCGCGACGCGGCCGCTCGAGGCCGTCCGGGCAAAGGTGATCGCCGACTGGCAGGCGGCCGAGCGCAAGAAGGCCGCCGATGCGAAGGCGCAGTCGCTCGTCGACCGCATCAAGGCCGGCACGAGCATCGGCCGGGTCGCGCAGGAGCTCGGCGTGGCAGTGCAGGTCTCGCAGCCCTTCACCCGTGGCAGCGGCGACCCCGCCGCCGCGATCGGCGGCCCCCTCGCCGAGAAGCTGTTTGCCGCCAAGCCGGGAGAGGTCGTCAGCGGCCGGGCTCCGGACGACGATGGGGCGGTGATCGCCGCGCTCGTCGAGGTGAAGCCGGCCGACATTGCCGGCGCCAAGACGCAGATCGATCAACTCGTGCAGTCGCTCGGCCGGTCGATGAGCGGCGACATCTATCAGGAGCTGGGCGCCGGCCTGCGGGAGACGATCGGCGTGTCGAAGGATCAGGACTTCGTCGACTCGCTCTACCGGTAGATGCAGATCCAACCCAGCCAGGACCAGTTCAGCGCCGCCTATGCCGCCGGACGGCCGCAGGTCGTCTGGACAACCCTGGTCGCCGACCTGGAGACGCCGGTCTCGGCGATGCTCAAGCTGGCCGACGGCCGCGCCAACAGCTTCCTGCTGGAGTCGGTCGAGGGCGGGGCGGTCCGCGGCCGCTACTCGCTCATCGGCCTCAAGCCGGACCTGATCTGGCGCTGCCGTAAGGGCAAGGCCGAGATCAACCGGCGCGCCCGCTTCGACGCCGCCACCTTCGAGCCCGTCGCCGACGACGCCCTCGCCTCCCTGCGCAAGCTGGTCGCCGAATGCCGTATCGAGGTGCCGGCCTCGCTGCCGCCCATGGCCGCCGGCCTCTACGGCTATCTCGGCTACGACATGGTGCGGCTGATGGAGCGGCTGCCCGATGAGAACCCGGATGTCCTCGGCGTTCCCGACGCCATCCTGCTGCGTCCGACCGTGGTCGCCATCTTCGACAATGTCGAGGACCTCGTCACCGTCGTGACGCCCGCCTGGCCGGCGCCCGGCGTCGACGCCCGCGCCGCCTACAACCAGGCCTGCGAGCGGCTGGCGGATGTCGTCGCCGACTTCGACCGCAGCCTGCCGCACCGGCGCGAGGACGGCCTCGACCTGGCGGACCTGCCGGAGCCGACCTCGAACCTGACGCGCGCGCAGTACCACGCCATCGTCGCCAAGGCGAAGGAGTACATCTACGCCGGCGACATCTTCCAGGTCGTGCCGTCGCAGCGCTTCCGCCTGCCCTTCCAGCTGCCGCCCTTCGCGCTCTACCGCGCGCTGCGCCGGCTGAACCCCTCGCCGTTCCTCTTCTTCCTCGATTTCGGCGGCTTCGCGGTCGTCGGCTCCAGCCCGGAGATCCTGGTGCGGCTGCGCGACGGCAAGGTCACCATCCGGCCGATCGCCGGCACGCGGCGGCGCGGGGCCACGCCGCAGGAGGACCGCGAGCTGGCCGCCGACCTGCTGGCCGATCCCAAGGAGCTGGCGGAGCACCTGATGCTGCTCGATCTCGGCCGCAACGACGTGGGACGGGTGGCGAAGATCGGATCGGTCAGGGTGACCGAGCGCAACGAGATCGAGCTCTATTCCCACGTCATGCACATCGTCTCCAACGTCGAGGGCGAGATCGACGCGCCCTACGACGCCATCGACGCGCTGATCGGCGGCTTCCCCGCCGGCACGGTCTCCGGCGCGCCCAAGGTGCGGGCCATGGAGATCATCGAGGAGCTGGAGCCGGAACGCCGCGGCGTCTATGCCGGCGCGGTCGGCTACTTCGCCGCCAACGGCTCCATGGACACCTGCATCGCCCTGCGCACGGCGGTGGTGAAGGATGGCGCGATGTACGTCCAGGCCGGCGGCGGCGTCGTCGCCGACAGCGACCCCGAGGCCGAGTTCCAGGAGACCTGCAACAAGGCTCGCGCCCTCATCCGCGCCGCCCAGGAGGCGGTGCGCTTCGCCGCGCGAAAGGGGAACTGAGGCTCTCGTTCCAGCGGGAGGTAGTCCAACAGCAAAACTCGCAATTCAACCGTATCGTATTTTGCGTATAACTCCTGGGCGGCACTGACGGCATACTTCGTGAGGCCCAGCCCCTTGAGGATAAGGTCGCATCCGCGAAGCGGCACGATAGTGCATATATTCACGATGTAAAATATCGACCCGGCAATCCCTTGCCGAAGGAAACATATTACGAACATCGGGATCTGGTGTCAAGCGCAAAATGCCACAGAAAGCGAGGACATCGTTACCTCTCCTGCGTCGGGCCGATTTGGCTACCGTCTTGCGGGGACGCACCACCTCGGCTGCCCAGCCATCAAACCTCGCGGCACCCGCGCGTTCAATTTAACCCACTACGACCCCATTTCTTCTCAAGATCCGGAACCTTGAGGCAAGGGCGATACGATGATCATTCACATTGAACTGGTACCAGAGTTCAAGGGCGAGCGCGTCGTTCTGCTGGCGATGGATGGCGATGGTCTTGATGCAGTTCGGGCAGCACTCTTAGAAAACCAACAGGGACGACAAGCAACGATACCTCTTGCGCGCAATACGATAGTGTTCAAAGTCGAGCTTAACGCCGCAAGTATCGACATTCAGCGCTCAGCCACGGTGTGGCGACTGGCGCCCGGTAAGGTCGATGAAATCGTCTGAAAGCTCGACGCGATGCGCGATTCGCCCGTTGCCTGCCATCACTATATCGACATCGAGGCGCCGACTAAGACGCTCGTTGTCTCGAAGGGCGAGTATCTTCCCAGATTCCCGTGATACAGCATGACGGATAACCTGTGGGCCAACGTCGTCAAGCTAAGCTGTGGGCTCAGGCGGCGGCAAGACTCGCAAGAAGGCGATCGAGATTTCTTGTCGAAACACCACTCTGACCCTGATTATACTCGTCGGTTATCTTCTGTAGCTGCCAGTCGCGCCGACCGAGACCGGAAATACCTACTCCGACGCTGGTTTCTCGGATCGCGTGTCGAGCGAACAATCCAGTCGAATTGGTACGGCATCCTTCATCGTGAAGTACTCGATGCAGTCTATTCCGCTGCGATTGACTTCTCGGCTTCCAACATCCGCGCTCTCCAGGAACTCGCCAATCGAAGTCGCTCCGTCTCCGTTCCAATCCATCTCTGTCCAGCTGTAGTTTTGTTGAAGACTAGGTGTTACGCGCCATACAATGAAGGCGGCTAGAACCACCGCCACCGTGAGCAGCACCCTAACAATCCATTTGCGCACCGTCGTATTCACGAGACACCTTCCATGGAAGGTTGGATCAGCCTAGAGGACGACGGATAGTTCCTGCGGTCGCGAACGAACCCGGGACTGTCACCACCTCTTCCGCCATAGCGCCCAGCGTCAAACTATCCCCTGCATCCCGGCTCAGGCACCCTCATTGGGTCTGTGCAACTGTTTGCTTCGAAATGTCATATTTTTTCACCGTTGAGCGAAAGCCACCGTCTCGGCCTGTCACGGCGTCGGTTACTAGTCATATCACAGGCGATCTGTGACCGCTGTCACAGCGGTACCGTCCAGTCGGCGGGACCATGCTGGACATTCATCCAAATTCATGATTCAGCTTGGAGCGTCCCGCCATGAAAGCCGCCGTGCTGCTCGCGACCCTCGCCGTCTGCGGCTGCTCGCTCGCCGTGATCGACGAGACCGACTCGCCGATGACCTACGATCCGCCGATCAATTCGCAGACCTTCACCGTGCGGGTGGACAGCGATGCCAGCGTCCTGAACGTCGATCTCATCGTGCCGGGCGTCGGCACCGACGCCATGGACGATATCGGCGACGACCGGTACGAGGGCGAGCTGCCGCTCGGGGCCTGCAGCGGCGTCGCCGAGTTCGAGGTGGAGGTGACGACGAACGGCATCTTCGAGGACCCGGTCGCCCGCTTCCCGGAGGGCGGGCGCTTCACCCACGCGATCGCGGGCCAGCCGCCCGAATGCGAGAACTTCGACGACGAGGTGGCGCAGACCTTCATCGTCGACCGCACGGAGGACTTTCCCGATTTCATCGTCGGCAACGGCACCTGCGCCGGCGTGATCGACGGCGAGCTCGGCTGCTCGCTGCGCGCCGCCGTCATGGAGGCGAATGCCAAGCCCGGCGCGGACCTCATCCGCGTTCCGGTCGGCCGCTACGTGCTGACGCGGACCGAGAGCGGGGCGCTGAGCGAGAGCGGCAACGAGGTCAACGACGCCATCCTCGATCTCGACATCACCGAGTCCGTCACCATCGAGGGCATCTCCGGCGACAGCCGCGACGTCTGGGATTTCCTGATCGAGTCGAACGACCGCGACGAGAACCTGCGGGACGATCCGGACAGCAACGCCGCGTTCGTCAAGATCGACGGCGGCGGGATCGACCGGGTGTTCCAGGTTAGCGGCGCCGCCACCGTGCTGCGCCTGCGCACGCTCGCGGTCATCAACGGCAGCGCCGACGGTCCGGGCGGCGGCATCCTCAACGCCGGCACGACGGTGCTCGAGCAGGTCGCCATCGCCGACAACGAGGTGACGCGGCCGGTCGCCACCGGCATCGGCGGCGGCGGCATCCAGAACGACGGCATCCTGATCGCCGAGGACATCGCCCTCACCCAGAACACCGTCGGCGGCGAGGTCAACAATCCCCAGGGCGGCGCGCTCTTCAACACGGGCACGGCGACGATCCGCCGAGCGCTCATCGCCTACAACAGCGCCCGGTTCGGCAACGCCCTGCACAACGCCGAGGACGCCGTCCTGGGGCTGGAGAACGCGACCATCCACGACCACCGCTGGTCGGGCGATCCGCCCGTGACGGTGGTGCGCAACGAGGGCGAGATGGAGCTGGCATTCGTCACGGTGTCGCAGAACTCGATCGAGGACCGGACGCTGCTGTCCAACGACGCCGGGTCGGAGATGCGCCTGCGCAACGTCCTGATCATCGACAACACCGCGACCCACTGCAGCGGCACGATCACGACGCTGGGCGGCAACCTGGCCGACGCCGCCTGCACGCTGACGGGAACGCCGGCGGCCGAAAGCTCCGATCATATCGACGTGTTGCTGTCGGCCTTCGGCGCGCTGGACGACCGCGGCGGGTTCACGCCGGTCTACCCCTTCATCGTGCCTTCGGCCGGCAGCTCGTCCTTCAACCCGGTGGACCGCGCGGTCATTCCGGCCTTCCCGTTCGTCGACCAGCGCGGCGACGGCTTCCCGCGCCGGATCGACGGCGACGACGCCGGCCCCGCGACGCCCGATCCGGGGGCCTACGAGTTCGAGGGGTAGTGCGGTAGCCACGACGAACAGTGCCGCGCGGCGGCAACGTTTATGAGCGGATCAATTCCAACAGGAGAAATCGGATGGGCAACCTGCGTCCTTCGACAAGCTCAGGATGAGGGACGTCCTTCGTGCCAGAAAAATTCTCCTCATCCTGAGCTTGTCGAAGGACGCACGGTGGCGATGCAAGGGCGTGGCAACAGGTGTATCATATCCGGGCGGCCGATGATCGCAGCAAGCGGAGGTCCCCATGTCCTTCTACATGCTCCAGTGGAGTTACAAGGATCAGCAGGTCGCGGCGTTGGTGCAGCATCCGCACGACCGCTACGAGGTGGTCAGCAAGCTGCTCAAGGACTATGGCGGCACGCTGCACAGCTTCTTCCTCTCCTTCGGCGACTATGACGGCGTCGCCATCACCGAGTTTCCCGACAACACCGCCGCCACCGCCTGTCTCCTGACCATCCTCAGGTCGGGAGCGGTCAGCCAGCTGAAGACGACCGTGCTGATCAGCCCGAAGGAGGCGCTGAAGGCGATGAAGCTGGCCGGCGAGACCACGACGGGCTACCTGCCGCCGAGCGCCGGCCGCGCCGACTGACGCCGGCCTCAGCCCCGCCCCCAGGCGAGCATCGCCTGCAGGATGGCGCGCAGCGTCGGCCGCACCGCGGCGGCGAGGTCGTCGCGGAAGCGGAAGGGCGCATCCTCCTCCATGTAGGTGAGCTGCGAGAGCTCGAGCTGCACGGCATGGATGCGCTCGGCGGGCCGGCCGTAGCGGCGGGTGATGTAGCCGCCCTTGAAGCGGCCGTTGAGGACGCTCGAATAGGTCTCGGCCTCGCCGGCCGTCTCGACCAGCAGCGCCGCCAGGTCAGCGGCCGCCGCGGCGCCGTCGGCGGTGCCGAGGTTGATGTCCGGCAGCCGGCCGTCGAACAGCCGCGGGACGCGCGAGCGGATAGAGTGCGCCTCGTACAGCAGGGCGATGCCGTGGCGCTCCCGCAGCGCCTGCAGCTCGGCCGCCAGCCGGTCGTGATAGGGGCGCCAGAACAGCGTCAGCCGCTCCTCGATCTCGGCATCGCCGGGCGTCTCGCCCGGCCGGTAGATCGGCGCGCCGTCGAACTGCTCGGTCGGACAGAGGCCGGTGTTGGCGGCGCCGGGATAGAGCGGCGCGCTGTCGGGCGGCCGGTTGAGATCGATGACGTAACGCGAATGGGTCGCCTGGATCACCGACGCGCCCAGCCCGCCGAGGAAATCGTAGAGCCGGTCGACATGCCAGTCGGTGTCGGGCACGGCGCGGGCGCTGTCGGTCATGCGCGCGGCCAGGGGCGCTGGAACGTGCGTGCCGACATGCGGCATGCTCACCAGCAGCGGGGTCGTGCCTTGTGTGAAGCGAAAGATGTCCATCGCGCACGTGACCGAGAACCGGCCGCGAAGTTGACACCAGCCGTTCCGGCTTGTCTATACAAGCCGTCATGCCCGCCGCCGCTTCCGCCGCGCCGCTCTACCAGCAGGTCAAGGACCGCATCCGCGACCGCATCGCCCGCGGCCGGCTCGGCGCCGGCGATCCCGTGCCGTCGGAGAACGAGCTGACGCGCGACCTGCGGGTGAGCCGCATGACCGCCAACCGCGCGCTGCGCGAGCTCACCGCCGAGGGCGTGCTGCGGCGGGTGCAGGGCGTCGGCACCTTCGTCGCCGATGCCAAGCCGCAATCGGAGCTGCTGGAGATCCGCAACATCGCCCAGGAGATCGCCGGCCGCGGGCACAGGCACACGGCCGTCGTGCATCTGCTGCGGCGCGAGCGCGCGGACGCGGCGACGGCCCGCGCGCTGACCCTGGCGACGAACGCGCCGGTGTTCCACTCGGTGCTCGTGCATTGCGAGAACGGGACGCCGGTGCAAGTCGAGGACCGGCATGTCAATCCCGCCTTCGCGCCGAGCTATCTGCGGCAGGATTTCGCCAGGACCACGCCTTATGAATATCTCACCGCGCTCGGCCCGCTCGACGCCGCCGAGCATGTGATCGAGGCCGTGCTGCCCGATCCGCGGCTCCAGCGGCTGCTGCAGATCCGCGGCAACGAGCCCTGCCTGCTGCTGACGCGCCGCACCTGGTCCAACGGGATCGTCGTCTCGCGCGCGCGGCTCACCCATCCCGGCGCGCGCTACCAGTTGGCGGGGCGGCAGGACTACGTCACGAGGTCCCGCCGGTAGCGGCGCGCTCCGCCAGCGTGTAGGAGCGCAGCGCCTCGGCGACGGTGATGCGGAAATCGGCGAAGACCTCTTCCTTGCCGAGCGCCTGGGCGAGCCGGTGACTCTCATGCGCGCGCCAATGGTCGATTGCGGCCGCGTCGCGCCAGTAGGAGACCGATACGTACTTCTCCGGCGTCGTCAGGCTCTGGAACCGCTCGACCGACAGGAAACCGTCGATCTGCACCAGCTCCGCGCGCAGCGCGGTCGCAAGATCGAAGTAGCGCGGCCCCTGCCCCGGCTTCATCGTCACCTCGAAGACCACGACGATCATGGGAATACTCCCTGCGCGCTCCATTGCTCGGTGATGCGCGCCTGCTGCTCGCGGATGTGGACCGGCCAGCGGCTCTTGATGAAGGCGATGACGGCGGCGATCTCCTCGTCCGTGAGCACGCCGGCGAAGGCCGGCATGTCGCTTTCATAGCCCGCGGGCGCATAGGCCGCCATGCCCTGGCGGGTGATCTCGAACAGCACCTGGTCCGGATGATGCCAGCTGTGGCCGCTGATGTCGTGTGGCGGTGCCGGCAGCCGGCCGTTGGCCTGACGCTCCTGCCAGTTCGGCTGGCCCTCCAGCTTCGCGCCGTGGCAGCTCGCGCAATGCGCGGCGTAGAGCGTTTCGCCAAGCGCCACCTGGCGCGGATCGTCGGCGGAGATCGGCGGAACGAACATCCGCTGCACGAACCACGCCGCCGCCCCGGCCGCCGCCAGGCCGGCGACGACGGAGATCAGAACGATGACGCTGCGCCGCCGCGCCGGCATGTGCCGCCTTCCTTCCGGGGGCCGGTTTGAATCATGCGCCGACCTGTGACACCCTGGGCATCGCCGCGCCGCAACGCAATGCCCCTCGTCCGCAATGGCCGCGACCGCCCGCCTGCCGCGCTTTGCCGCACCCGCCGACGGCCACCTGGCGCCGGCAATGCATGCCGCCTATGCGCGCGACGGCGTTCTCGTGCTGGAGGATTTCGTCGACGCAGCGTCATGCGAACGGCTGATTGCGCATACGCTGCGGATGGTCGCGGCCGCCGATCTCAGCCAGGTCGCGACCATCTTCTCGACGACCACGCTGCGGCATGCCGCCGACGACTATTTCGCGACCTCCGGCGACAAGTTCCGGTTCTTCTTCGAGGAGGGCGCCTTCGACGAAACGGGCCGCCTCACCCGGCCGCCGGAGCTGGCGCTCAACAAGATCGGCCACGCGATGCACGATCTCGACCCGGCATTCTCGGCCTTCTCGCGCGATCCGCGGCTGGCGGCGCTGGTCGGCGATCTCGGCGTGGCGGGCCGCTGCTGCTGCAGTCGATGTACATCTTCAAGGCGCCGGGCATCGGCGGCGAGGTCGTCTGCCACACCGATTCCGCCTATCTCTACACCGAGCCCATGAGCTGCGTCGGCCTGTGGTTCGCGCTCGAGGATGCGACGATCGAGAACGGCTGCCTGTGGGCGCTGCCCGGCCGCCACCGCGCGCCGTTGCGGTCGCGCTTCCTGCGCCGGGCGGACGGCACGCTGGGCTACGAGGTCTTCGACCCGACGCCGCTCGCGGCCGAGGGTGCGGCGCCGATCGAGGCGGAGCGCGGCACGCTTGTCGTGCTGCACGGCCAGTTGCCGCATCTGAGCGGCCCGAACCGATCGGCGAGATCGCGCCACGCCTACACGCTGCATGTGATCGACGGCGCCTGCCGCTACCTCCCCGACAACTGGCTCACGCGCTCGCCGGAGATGCCGCTGCGCGGCTTCTAAGGCCGCGCCGCCCGCAGCTTCGAGGCCCATCCCAGGGATTTTGAAGGTTTTGTGTCCATCGACTATAAGGGGTCGGGGGATCGTGATTCGGGGACTGGGTCGATGGCACCAAGGAGAGGGCTGCGGGTTGGCGCGCTCATCGCCGGCCTGCTGCCGGGACTGGCCGGCGCGGCGGCCGCGCAGACGCTGGATATCGAGCTGAACAAGCTGGAGGACCTGAACGGGCAGTGCGCCGCCTCGCTGCTGCTGACCAACCGGCTGAGCGAAACGCTGGACCAGGTACGCTTCGATCTCTACATCTTCGGCCGGGACGGCATCATCGCCCGCCGCCTCCTGCTGGACACCGGGCCGATGCAGGTCGACAGGACGACCGTCGCCACCTTCGCCCTCATCGACCGGACCTGCGACGCCATCGGCCGCCTGCTGGTCAGCGGCGTGCCGATCTGCAAAGGCACTGATGGCGCCGACATCGACTGCGCCGCCGCCCTCAACCTCACGAGCCGCGCGGCGGTGCCGCTGACGAAATAGCATCCTTCGCCGCCCGATAGATATTCAGGGCGTTTCGCCCTTGCGGGTCGGCGTCCGCAATGGAAACCTTCGCGATCGACATCACCGGCGCGACACCGGAGCATCGCCATGGCCGACAATCCCCGCCTCGACAACGAACGCAAGATCCGCAGCCCGCGAGGACCTCAAATTACCTGCCGGAGCTGGCTGACCGAAGCGCCCCTGCGCATGCTCATGAACAACCTCGATGCCGAGGTGGCGGAGAAGCCGCAGGAGCTGGTGGTCTATGGCGGCATCGGCCGCGCCGCGCGCGACTGGCAGTGCTTCGACCGCATCGCCGCGGTGCTGAAGGATCTCGCGGAGGACGAGACGCTGCTGGTGCAGAGCGGCAAGCCGGTCGGGGTGTTCCGGACCCATGCCGACGCGCCGCGCGTGCTGATCGCCAACTCCAACATCGTGCCGCACTGGGCCACCTGGGAGAAATTCCACGCGCTCGATCGCGCCGGCCTCATGATGTACGGCCAGATGACCGCCGGCTCCTGGATCTATATCGGCACCCAGGGCATCGTGCAGGGCACCTACGAGACCTTCGTCGAGGTCGGCCGGCGTCACTATGGCGGCAGGCTGAACGGCAAATGGATCCTGACCGGCGGCCTCGGCGGCATGGGCGGCGCGCAACCGCTGGCCGCGGTGATGGCCGGTGCTTCCATGCTGGCGGTGGAATGCGCGCCGAGCCGCATCGACCGCCGGCTGGAGACGCGCTATCTCGACCGCAAGGCCGACACGCTCGACGAAGCGCTGCAGATCATCCGTGCGGCCCACGGCAAGGGCGAAGCGGTCTCGGTCGGCCTGCTCGGCAACGCCGCCGAGATCTTCCCGGAAATCGCGAAGCGCGCCAAGACGGACGCCGCCTGGCGCCCCGATGCCGTGACCGATCAGACTTCCGCCCACGATCCGCTTAACGGCTACCTGCCCGCCGGCTGGACGCTCGACCAGGCCGAGCGGATGCGCATCGCCGATCCGCAGGCCGTGATCAAGGCGGCGAAGGAATCGATGGCCGTGCAGGTGCGCGCCATGCTCGATCTCCACCGCATGGGCGTGCCGACGCTCGACTACGGCAACAACATCCGGCAGATGGCACTCGAAGAGGGTGTCAAGGACGCCTTCGACTTTCCGGGCTTCGTGCCGGCCTATATCCGCCCCCTCTTCTGCCGCGGCATCGGCCCGTTCCGCTGGGTCGCCCTGAGCGGCGATCCGGAGGACATCTACCGCACCGACCAGCGGGTGAAGGAGCTGATGCCCGACGATCCGCATCTGCACAACTGGCTGGACATGGCGAAGACCCGCATCCAGTTCCAGGGCCTGCCGGCGCGCATCTGCTGGGTCGGGCTGGGTGACCGCCACCGCCTCGGCCTCGCCTTCAACGAGATGGTGGCGAGGGGCGAGGTGAGGGCGCCCATCGTCATCGGCCGCGACCATCTGGATTCCGGCTCGGTCGCTAGCCCCAACCGCGAGACCGAGGCCATGCAGGACGGTTCCGATGCCGTCAGCGACTGGCCGCTGCTCAACGCGCTCCTCAACTGCGCGTCAGGCGCCACCTGGGTGTCGATCCACCATGGCGGCGGCGTCGGCATCGGCTTCTCCCAGCATGCCGGCATGGTCGTCGTCGCCGACGGCACTCCGGCCGCGGCGGCGCGGCTCGAACGCGTGCTGACCAACGATCCGGCCTCGGGCGTCATGCGGCACGCGGACGCCGGCTACGAGATCGCCATCGCCTGCGCGAAGGAACAAGGGCTGAAGCTGCCGATGCTGAGCTCGGACTCGACATCACAGATGGCTGATACGCCTTCACCCTAGCCCTCTCCCACTGGCGTGGGAGAGGGGACTCTGTTGATGCCGCTGGCTCAAACGAGTCCCCTCTCCCGCAAGCTTGCGGGAGAGGGATAGGGTGAGGGCGAATCAGCCCGGCGCGGTTACCCGTTGCCGCCCGGCGCCGGCGACCCCACCTACCGAACATGAGGGAAAGCCGTCAGCGCGTCAGCCGCCGCGCCCTGCTTGCCGGGATGAGCGCGCTCGGCATCGCCGGAGCGACCGCCGGCCGTCATCCACACGCCGCATCCGGCCCGGTCCTGACGAAGCCGATCCCGGCGACCGGCGAGCAGCTTCCCGTCATCGGCATGGGCTCGTGGGTCACCTTCGACGTCGGCGGCGACGCCGCGGCGCGCGCGCAGCGGGTCGAGGTCGTGCGCGCCTTCTTCGAGAGCGGCGGCGCGCTCATCGATTCCTCGCCCATGTATCTCTCCTCGCAGGAAGTCATCGGCCATTGCCTGGCGCAAATCCCCGATCGGCCGGCGCTGTTCGCGGCGACCAAGGTATGGACGATGACGCGCCTGCTCGGCATCGGCCAGATGGAGGCGTCGCGGCAGCTCTGGGGCGTCGAGCGGTTCGACCTGATGCAGGTCCACAACCTGTTGGATTGGGAGACGCATCTGGAGACGCTCATCGAGTGGAAGACGCAAGGTCGCGTCCGCTACATCGGCGTCACCACCTCGCACGGCCTCCGCCACGTGGAGCTGGAGCGGGTGATGGCCGAGCAGCCGCTCGATTTCGTCCAGTTCACCTACAACGTCGCCGACCGCGAGGCGGAAGAGCGCCTGCTGCCGCTGGCGGCTGAACGCGGCCTGGCGGTGATCGTCAACCGCCCGTTCCGCCGCGGCACCCTGTTCGGCCGGTTCGGGCGGCAGCCGCTGCCGGACTGGGCGGCCGAGATCGGCTGCGCCAACTGGGCCGCGTTCTTCCTCAAGTTCATCGTCTCTCACCCCGCCGTGACCTGCGCCATCCCCGCCACCTCGCGCGTCGACCATATGCGCGAGAACATGGGCGCGCTCGCCGGCCCGCTGCCGGACCCGGAGATGCGGCGGCGGATGGTGCAGTATGTCGAGGATCTCTGACACCGGCGCAGCGAGAGCTGAGGGAGGCCGGGAGCAGCAGCGTGCGTCCTTCGACAAGCGCAGGATGATGGGCTTTTCTTCGTGCCACCAAGATTCTCTTCATCCTGAGCCTGTCGAAGGACGCAGGATGGTCATGCAGGTGGTTCGGCCGATCGCAGGCTCGGAGAAATGGGACAACCCCTTTCAAGCAGGGACCCTCCCCCATGCAAATCCGCATTGCAGACATGCGCCCTTGCGAGAGCGCTGGATCGACGGCCGCCGCAGCTTCTATGATCCGGCTGCGGCGGTCCGTCGATGCGGGGGCGTCGCTCCCGTGGGGCGTTCCGTCTGCATGTCCGAGCCAAGACTCACCGGCGGCTTGATCCTGATCCTCGGGGCGCTCACCGCCTTTGCGCCGCTCTCCATCGACATGTATCTGCCGAGCCTGCCGACGCTGGAGCGCGCCTTCGCCGCGCCCGCGGCTTCGGTGCAGCTGACGCTCTCGTCCTTCCTCGCCGGCATCGCCATCGGCCAGGCTTTCTACGGGCCGTTGTCGGACCGCTTCGGCCGCAAGCCGCCGCTCTATGCCGGGCTCTCCCTCTATGTCGCCGCCTCCATCGCCTGCGCGCATGCCCCGAGCGTCGACGCCATGATCGTCCTGCGCTTCGTGCAGGCGGCCAGCGGTTGCGCCGGCATCGTCATCGCCCGCGCGATCGTGCGCGACCTGGTCGAGGGCATCGAGGCGGCCCGCGCATTCTCGACGCTGATTCTGGTGATGGGCGTCGCGCCGATCCTGGCCCCGCTCCTCGGCGGCTACGTCCTGCAGTGGCTCGGCTGGCAGGCGATCTTCTGGATTCTGGCCTTGTTCGGCCTCGCCTGCCTTCTCGCCGTCGCCACGCGGGTGCCCGAGACGCGACCGCCGGCGCAGCGCACGACCGGCGGCGTGGTCTCTGCGATCGTGGTCTATGCCCGTCTCATCGTCGACCGCAGCTTCATCGGCTATGCCCTGACGTCCGCTCTGGCCCTCGCCGGCATGTTCGTCTACATCACGACCTCGCCGCACCTGTTCATCGACGTCTTCGGTCTGTCGACGCAGGCTTATGGCTGGCTGTTCGGCATCAATGCCGCGGGCTTCATCGCGGTCTCGCAGTTGAACCGACTGCTGCTCGGCAGGTTCGGCATGCACCGCGCGCTGGCGTGGGGCGTGCGCCTGAATCTCGCCGCCGCGGCCGCCCTGCTGCTCGTCGCCGTCAGCGGCGTCGGCGGGCTGGCGGCGATCCTGGCGCCGTTGTTCGTCGCCATCGCCAGCCTCGGCATCCTCATGCCCAACGCGGTGGCGGCGGCGCTCGCCGGTCACGCCGTGCATGCCGGCAGCGCGTCGGCCCTGATCGGCACGACCCAGTTCGTGCTCGGCGCCGCCGCCGGCGCCATTGCCGCCGGCCTGCACAGCGAGTCCGCGCTGGCCATGGCCGTCGCCATCGCCGGCAGCTCGGCCGCCGCCTTTGCGACACATTCCCTGCTGGCACGCCCGGCTTAAGCCGGGCGGCTGCTGCCGTCACAGTCTTCACGAGACCCGCTCAGGCGCCGAGATCGACGCCGAAGGCGTCGCGGAGGCCGTCGCGCCCGCGCACCGTGATGGCCACCGCGCGGCTGTCGCGGCGGCGCTCGATCCAGCCGAGCTCGAAGCAGCGGCGCGTCACCAGGGCGCCGAGCGCGCCGGCGAGATGCGGCCGCCGTTCCGTCCAGTCCAGGCAGGGGCGGCAGAGCATCCGCGGATTGCGCCGCGGCACGGCCGCCAGATCGAGACCGAAGCCGCGGAGAAAGGCGACGCCGCGTTGCGTCACTTCGCCGGCATCGTCGTTCAGGATCAGCCGCGACTGTGCGATGAGCGAGTCGGCGATGGCGACGCCGAGGCGGCCGGCCAGATGATCGTAGCAGGTGCGCGCCAGCAGCAGCGCCTCGTCGCGCGGCGTGCGCGGCCGATGGCGCGGCGGCGTCTCGATCGCGGCCACGGCCATGATGCCCTCGAGCATGCGGCCGACGAGCGGGGAGGCCAGCCGGTAGTAGCGGTGCCGCCCCTGCTTGACGACGGAGAGGAGCCGCGCCTCCACGAGCTTGGCGAGATGGGCACTCGCCGTCGGCGCGCCCACGCGGGCGACGAACGCCAGCTCGCCGGCGGTGAGGGCGCGGCCGTCCATCAGCGTGTCCAGCATGTTGGCGCGCGCGGTGTCGCCGACCAGGGCGGCGACTTCGGCCATCGTGTTGGGACCGGCGATCATGGGCGGAAGATTGGGACGCAACGGCCGGGGGAGCAAGACCCGATGCTTCGACGGCCGACGAAACGATCGCACGCGACAGCCGGCTCCGCCGATGCCACATCCTCCCCATCGACATCCTGAACGATTGGAGGAGCACATGTCCGGCCTTCGTCTTGCCATAGCCCCTACGCCCGCTTTGCGCGCCGCCGAGCTGCGCGCATTCACCGCTGCCAGCCCGCTCTGGACATGGGCTCGCAACTGCGCCGAACGCGCCCGCCAGCGCCGCGCATTGACCCGGCTGGACGACCGCCTGCTCCGCGACGTCGGTCTGAGCCGATGCGACGCGGATGCGGAGCAGGCGAAATGGGCGTGGCACCGTTGACGGCCAATTACTTGACTCTGTCAACTATATCGACGACGCTATCGCCTTCCCGACGGACAATGGAGGAACGGGGTGGCGAGAGGCGGCCTCGAGGCGCGGGTTGCGGCGGTCAGGCACTTCAACCGGTTCTACACGCAGAAGATCGGCGTCCTGAACGAGGGGCTGCTGCGCAGCCCGTTCTCGCTGGCCGAGGCGCGCGTGCTCTATGAGCTTGCCCTTCGCGAGCGGCCGACGGCGACCGAGCTGTGCCGTGACCTCGGGCTCGATGCCGGCTATCTCAGCCGCATCCTGCGCGGCTTCGCCCGCCGCGGGCTGATCGGACGGGTGCGCGCCGCGGCCGACGGCCGGCAACGCCTGCTGTCGTTGACGGCCAAGGGGCGTGCCGCCTTTGCGCCGCTCGACAAACGGTCGCGCCGGGAGATCGGCGCATTGCTGGACGGTCTGACCGACGATATGCAGGCCCGCTTGGTCGGCGCCATGCGGACGGTCGAAGACATCCTCGGCGGGCAGGCCGACGCCGCGCCCTATCGGCTCCGACCGCACCGGCCGGGCGACATGGGCTGGGTCGTCCACCGCCACGGCGCGCTCTATGCGCAGGACTATGGCTGGGACGAGCGGTTCGAGGCGCTGGTGGCGGAGATCGTCGCCAAGTTCATCAAGACCTTCGACGCCGCGCGAGAACGCTGCTGGATCGCCGAGCGGAACGGCGAGATCGTCGGCTCGGTATTCCTGGTGAGGAAGTCCAGGACGGTCGCCAAGCTCCGGCTGCTGCTGGTCGAGCCCTCGGCGCGCGGGCTCGGCCTCGGCAGCCGGCTGGTGGACGAGTGCCTGCGCTTCGCACGGCAGGTCGGCTACCGCAAGGTGACGCTGTGGACCAACGACATCCTGCATGCCGCCCGCCACATCTACGAGCGCGCCGGCTTCCGCAAGGTCGCGTCAGAGACGCACCGCAGCTTCGGCCACCACCTCGTCGGCGAGACCTGGGAGCTGACGCTGTAGGCGCGCCGCCTCCTGCAGCGACGCACCGGCGCGAGGGGCTCAGCCGCCACTGTCGGCAGTGCTCACCGGCTTCAGCTTGACGGTGACCTTCTTTTCGCGGTCGGCTTCGATGTCGAACGGGGTTTCACCGACGAGATCGCCGGCCTTGGCGACGACGACATACTTGCCCTCGCCGAGCAGCAGATTGGGGGCCGCCGTCTGGTCGGTCGTCACCGGCACGCGCTTGCCGCCCTGGCTCTTGCTGACCCGCTCGATGGTCCAGACGACGTCCTTCTTCACCGCCTTGCCCTTGGCGTCGACGGCCGCGAAGCGGACCTTCCCGGCGTAGGCGACGACCGTGTACTTGTAGAGGATGCCGGCCTTCACCTCGGCGACCATGTCCGAGACGATGCCCTGATACTTCGCGCGCACGCTGTACCAGCCGACGGGCAGGGCAAGCTGCACGGACGGCGCCACCAACTCGACCAGCTTGCGCGATTCGTCCACGCCGCTCTTGCTGTAGCGGAAGATCTGCCACTGCACGTTCTCGTCGAGCGGCTTGGCCTTGCGGCTGGGAATCATCTGGAAGCGCGCCCAGCCGGCATCGAAGACCAACTCATGCTTGGTCGCATCGGTAACCGTGATCTCCTTCGTCGCCGTCGCATGGTCGAGCACGGCGGTGACGCGATAGCGTCCCGGGAGGAGCTGCACCTCCGGCGCGGCCTTCTTCACCGTCTGCTTCGGCGTGCCGTCATCGCCGATCGGCGCGATCGACCAGGAGATATCGTCCTTCAGCGCCTTCGCCCCCTGAACGATCGCGGCCTGCAGCTTCACCTTCACCTCATCGGCCGCAAGAGCAGCGTCCTGCGCCCCGAGCGAAGAGACGATACAGAAGCCGACGAATGGAATGATGGTTCGAAATGTCCGCACGGAAAACCCCCTGGTGCAGTTTGCGCGGCGTACCCTACTGCAATCGACTCGCGCGATTCAACTCTCGCCCGCCCGGCCTAGGGCTCGGCGGTCGTGATGACCTCATGCGCAACGGCGCGTGCCGCGGACGCCGTCGGCCGGGCGGTGTCGGTCGCCAGCCAATGATCGAGGAAGCCGTCGAGCCAGGCCGCGAGCGGCGGATCGTGACGCGCGAAGCCGGATTCCTGCTGCTCGCGCGACTGTGCGCCCGGCCGCTGCAGGCTGTCGCACACGTCCTCCATCCAGGCGCGCGCATCGGCCGGCCGCACCTCCGGATGGAACTGCAGGCCGTAGGCGCGACGGCCCAGGCGGAAGGCCTGATTGGGAAACGCCTCGCCGGTGGCCAGCAGCTCGCCGCCGTCGGGCAACTCGAAGCCTTCCTGGTGCCAGTGATAGACGTGAAGCTCGTCGGGGAAGAGGCCGCGCCCGAGCGCCGTCGCCCGCATCGGATAGTAGCCGATCTCGTTGACGCCGTCGGGATGGCGGGCGACGCGCGCGCCGAAGGCGCGGGCCAGCAGCTGGCCGCCGAGGCAGATGCCGAGATAGCGGCCGCCGGCGGCGACATAGTCGCCGATCCAGTCGATCTCCCGCGCGATATGAGGCGTGGTCGGGCCGTCATTGGCGCTCTGCGCGCCGCCCAGCACAATGGCGCCGGCATAGGCGTCGACATCCTCGGGCATGCTGCAGCCGCGCGCCGGACACCGCCGCTCCACGGCATAGCCCTTGGCCTGGAGCATCGGCGCGATGCGCGCCTCGCGCCACTCGCTGTGGGTCACCAACAGGACGGTCCGGCTCACCCAGGAACTCCCAGACGAATCACTCCACGCCCATGTGCCAGACAGCGTTCGCCGCCGTCAACTCTATGTTAACCCCACACTGGTAAAGAGATCGTAACCTTTGACGGTTAGCGGGCCCGATTAGCCGCCAGAAAGGCGGCCATGTGGAAGTGCCCCTGCGCCGCGTCATAGGCGAAGTCCGCACCGACCGGACAGGCGCGTCGCGCCAGGCAGCCGTCCAGGCAGGCGGCCCCTGCCGGCCCGGCAATGTGGCCGATGCAGGCCGGAACGTCGTAGCCGCGAGCCGTAAAGGCGCCGACCGGACAGGCCGAAAGGCACGGCCGATCGGCGCAGCTGTCGCAGGGGCGCGGCCGCTCGACGCGCGGCGGCAGCGCCAGCCGGTCGGCGAAGGCAAGCGCGCCGCGATAGGCATGCCACAGTCCGTAGTCCGGATGGATGAGGATGCCGAGCGGCGAGGCCGCCACGGGCTCCGCCCGCATCGCCCAGCGCTGGAACGGTAGGTAGGGCGGGCCGCCGAAGGGAAACAGCGCGGCAGCACCCGCCTCTGCGGCAATTTGACTCACCACGCGCTGCGTCCATCGGTTGAGCGGATGGGGCGCGCCGTCCTGCGCCTCGGGCGACCCGGAGAAGGAGGCCCACAGGCTCGATCCGACATTGCCGACGAGGATGAGCGTCGCCGGCACCCGTCCGTCCGGGAGCGCCGTCACGCCATCCCCGGCTTCCGGATGGAAGCCGCCGCGCAGACGGAGACCGTGGGCGAGGCAGCGGCGCGCCAGCGATGCGAGGTCGCTTGGCAAGCGGCAGCCGCCTCACTTGCGCCGCGGCGCGGGGACGCGGCCGGTCAGCAGCAGGCGGACGGACTGCCAAGCCGCGATCATCGCCGCGCGCAGGCCGACGGCGTCCACTGCGAGGATGCGCAGCCAGGCGCCGCAGCCGTTCGGCAGTTCGGAGGCGCCGGCATAGACCTGGCCGATCCCCGCGGCGGCGGCGCGCAGGGCATCGACAAGCTCGGCGGCGCGGCCCTGTCGATGGATGACGAACAGCGTCCCCTGGGTGGCGAAGGCGCCGGTGAGGCCGGGGCAGCGCGCGGCGACGTCGGCGCCGGAGACGCGGAACCGGTCGCGCGCCAGGACCCGTTCCTGCAGGTCCGCGACCACCACCTCGCCATGGAACCAGTCGAACATGGCGCCGCGACCGGCGGGGTCGTGGCAGGAGAAGGAGTCGGCGAGGACGACGGTCGCCGTCTCATGAGCCCGGACATGCACCGTGCTGTTGAAGCGCGCCTGCGGGAACAGGATGAAGGGATCCGGCATCACCTCGAGCAGGCTGCCGGCCGCGGCCTCGATCCGTACCTCCTGGTGCGCGGTGCCGCGGTCCATGCTGTGCACGATGGTCGCGGCCTGCGTGGTGACGTGGGCGGACGCCCCCTCCTCCGCGACGATCCGCTCGCGCAGGCGGTCATGGCGGTAGATGCCGCCGGCGCAGGATTGCAGGTAGATGGTCGCCATGCCCAGGGGATCGCCGTCGAAGGCGAGCGGCCGGCAGACGTGATAGGGATAGCTGACGAACTGCCGGCGGATGTAGGTACGGCCGCCGGGATCGCGGGCGAAGCTCAACTCCGCCCGGCCGCGCGACTCGGTGTCGGCCGCGGGGGGTGACGCCTCCCCCAATGCGAGGGTGCTGTCCGGCATGGCTAGCGATCGAACAGCACGTCGCGCGACAGTTGCTCCACCACCGCGTCGACGCCGTCGCCGGCGGCGCAGTTGGTGAGCAGGATCGGCTTGCCGCCGCGCGCCGCCTTGGCCTCCACCAGCATGCGATCGAGGTCGACGCGCACATAGGGCGCCAGGTCGGTCTTGTTGACGATGAGCAGGTCGCAGAGCAGCACCCCCGGTCCGCGCTTGCGCGGGATGTCGTCGCCCCCGGCCACGTCGATGACGAACAGCCAGTAGTCGACGAGGTCGAGCGAGAAGGTCGAGGCGAGGTTGTCGCCGCCGCTCTCGATCAGGATCAGGTCGAGCGGCGCGAAGCGGTCCTCCAGCAGGTCGGCGGCCTGGATGTTGAGCGTCGGGTCTTCGCGGATGGCGGTGTGCGGGCAGGCGCCGGTCTCCACGGCCATGACGCGCTCCGGCGCGATCAGCCCGCTGCGGCGGATGCGCTCGGCGTCCTCCTTGGTGACGAGGTCGTTGGTGACGACGGCGATGTTGGTGCCGCGGGCGATGAAGCGCGGGATCAACTGCTCGAGCAGCGCCGTCTTGCCGGAGCCGACGGGGCCGCCGACGCCGACGCGCGCGGCGCCGGGATGTGTTTTCCGGCCTTGGGGTGCCGATTGTTCCTGTCGCATCGTCAGTTCACCTCGAAGTCTGCTCCGGACATTTTCATGCCTGCCTCGTTCCTCAGTTCGCAAACAGACGGGCCTGCTGAACCTCGTGACGCATGACGGCGGCGTCAGTCATCGGCGTGTAGGTGCCGGCCTCGGTCACGTCCGGGGCCGGGACGCTCAGGATGTCCGCCAGAAGGGGACGCATGGCGGTCAGAATCCGCTGCGCATCGATGTGACTGATGACGCCCAGGCGCAGCGCAGCGCCGACCACGTTCACCGACAGCATGTGCGCAGACATGGCGCCGGCGGTCGGCGCGTCGAGCCCGAGGGCTGCGAACAGCAGCCCCTGCACCACCGGCAGATGGCCCGGCGCCACGCCGGCGCGCACACGCCGGCGGTAGCCGCTGGCCCCGGGCGTGCCAAGCCGATCATGAATCGTGAGCAGCGCGCCGCCCGCCCGCGCCGAGCCGTCGCGCATCTCGCGCGGCAAGGTCATGGCCTCGAGCGCGCGATCGAGAGCGGCGATCGCCTCGAGGTCCGGCGCGGCACCGTGGGCGGCGGCGAGGAACGGCCGGTCGCAGCTGGCCCAGCGGTGACGAAGCTGGCCGGCGAGGAAACGCTCCACGTCCGCCGCTGAGGTGATCTGACGATCGTTGCACAAGGATTCGAGGCCCCAGGAGAAGGCGGTGCCGCCGCCGGGGAAGAAGCTGTCGGCGTGCTGGAGCGCGGCGAGCAGCGTAGTGTCGTCAGACATGATCGGATCGCCGGATGCGGTCGTCGTTCCGCGTAGCGGCAGTTGCATGATGGCCGAGAATGTCGTCGAGCCGCAGCTTAAGGTCAGGCCTCGATGGTCGTCATGACAACAGATAGCCGGTTCGGACGAGATGCTCCAGGGCTGGTTTGGTGGGGTGACTATGCAGCGCGCGGCCATGCTGGTGCCGCTCTGACAGGTCCAGTTCCCGAAGCGCTCAATCGCCAAGCGATCGCCGATCATCGACACGATTTCGCGACGTTTCAGAGCGCGCTTCCTTACTCCGGCAGCCCGGCCTTGCGCAGGCCGTCGAGAAGCGTGTCGCGGCAGGACGGGTTCTTGATGCTCGGCTGGTAGTGCATGCGCAGGTTGGTGAGTGTCGTTTCGGGAGCGACGGCGAGCAGCCGCTCGACCCATTTGCGACATTCGTCCGTGTGCCCCTGCAGCGCACTGGTGGCTATCTTTAGGCGCAGGGCCGGCAAATAGCTCGGCAACGACCGCAGGGAGTGGTCGAGGCAGGTCGAGGCCTCCTCATAGCGACCGGCCGCGAAGTGGGCGAAGCCGATGCCGAACCAGGTGATGTAGACCAGCGGATCCAGGGGATTGAGCTGGATCGACCGCTCGAAGTGGGGGATCGCCATCGCGCTGTCGCCGGCGTAGGCGCGGGTCATGCCGCTGGCCATCCAGGCGCCGGCGGAATTCGGATTGAGCCGCAGCGACCGTTCTATCAGCGTCAACGCATCCTCGGATTCGCCGGTCAGGATAGCCAGGGATATGCCCGCCATCCACAGGGCCTCGGGGTCGTCCTGCCCCTTCCGGGCGGCAAGCCGGGCTAGGCGGGCGCCATCCGTCGTCGTCGAGGCGACCCAGCCGCGCTGCCGCTGCCGCAAATGGCAATAGGCGGCCAGACCATAGGCGGCCGCGTAGTTCGGATCGAGTTCGATGGCCCGGTCGAGAAGACGGAGCGCCTCGCGGCTGTCCTCGAAGGTCGTCGTATTGTGCAGCGCGAGCGCGCGCAGGAAGAGATCGTAGGCGTCGATACTGTCCGTCGGCTTGCGACGCGCGCGTTCGATCTCGGCATGGCGGAGCTTGGGTTCGATAGCGCCGATAACGCTCGATGTGATGCGGTCCTGGAGGTCGAAGACATCGTTCAGGGTACCGTCGAAACGATCGGTCCACATATGGAGGCCGGTCGCGGCATCGATGAGTTGGCTGGCGATGCGCACACGCTCGCCAGCCTTGCGCACGCTGCCTTCGAGCAAGTAGCGGACGCCGAGGCTTTTCCCAATCTCTTTGACGTCGGCCACCTTGCCCTTGAACGTGAAACTGGAGTTGCGGGCGATCACGAACAACCAATGCAGGCGGGCAAGCCCAGCGATGATGTCCTCGCTGATGCCGTCGGAAAAGTATTCCTGCTCCGGATCGCCGCTCAAGTTGGCGAACGGCAGCACGGCGATTGACGGCTTCGTCGGAACTGCGCTTGCCTCCAGTCGCTCCGCCTTGCGCAGTCCATCTATGAAATGAGCGCGGTGGGCGGGATCGACATAGGTGTGGGTGATTTCCCACAGGCGTTCCGCGTCCTTCGGCATGAGCCGGCGCAGTTCGGCGAGCGCCGCCCGTGCCTCTTCCGGGTGACCGAGCTGGCCATAGCAGGCGGCGAGCGTCCGGTAGAGCAGGTAATAGGGCCGAACGCCATTGCCCGTGTGGGCAAGCTTCGCGGCCTCCTCATAGTGCCCCTGGTGATACTGCGCCAGGGCGAGGAGGTAATAGTAAAAAAAGGTCAGTGGGTCGTGCGGGCTGAGGCGCATCGCGCGCTGGATCGGATCGGACACTTGATCGAACCGGCCGAGAAAGACGCGGATCGCGCCGAGGGCGTGATGGGCGTGCACAAAGTTGGGCATGAGGTCGATGGCCCTCTGCGCCTCCGCCAGCGCGCTCTCGTGCTCACGCCTGAGCAGGCTGGGCCAAGTCAAAGCGTAGTGCGCATAGGGGTCTCTATCGTCCAACGCGATCGCCCGTCGGGCAGCCGCATAGGTCGCCTGCGCGTCCGCCAGGGGATCTTCACTCCAGCCCCACCAGATTCTGATGACGAGCACGCGCGCCAGGCCGATATGGCCAAGCGCCAGCGTGGGGTCGAGCTCGATTGCCCGTCGCATGAGACGTTCGGCCCGCAGGTTGTCTTCGGCCGTGAACTGGTAGTTCCGCCACAGCCCGCGCATGTAGTGATCCCACGCATCCATGTTCTCCGGGCTCTTGCGGGCTGCGCGCTGGCGCTCGACCTGCTGAAGCTCCGGCTCGATCGCGCCGACGACACTTTCGGTGATCGCGTCCTGCACGGCAAAGGTGTTGGCGAGGTCACGATCGTAGCGCTCGCTCCAAAGCTGGGCAGCGGTCGACGCCTCGATCAGTTGTGCGGTGATGCGCACGCGATCACCGGCCTTGCGCACGCTTCCTTCCATCACATAGCGCACGCCCAACTCGCGCGCGACCTGCCTGACATCGGTCGCCTTGCCCTTGTAGGTAAAGCTCGTGTTGCGCGCGATGACGAACAGCCAGCGCAGCCTGGACAGGGCCATGATGATGTCCTCGCTGATGCCGTCGGCGAAGTACTCCTGCTCGGGATCGCCGCCCACGTTTGCAAACGGCAGGACGACGATGGACGGCTTGCTGGGCAACACCGGGACTTCCGGAGCGCCACCCGAGCCCGCAACCCGCATGTCAGGCTGTTCCCAGTCCACCCGGTAGGTGCGCAGCGGCCGCGCGATGTTCTTGGCCGTCTGCTCGCCGAGGTATGAGCATGGGAATTCCACCTTGCCCTGGATCTGCTCCCACACCGTGCCCGACACGACGATGCCGCCCGGCTCCGCCATCTGCTCCAGGCGCGCGGCCACATTGACACCGTCGCCAAGAAGGTCGGCGCCCTGCACGATGACGTCGCCGACATTAATGCCGACGCGAAAGTTCATGCGCCGCGACACGTCCAGGTCTGCGTTGTGCCGGCCGAGCGCCCGCTGCACCGCGACGGCGGATCGCACCGCCTGAACGGCACTGGCGAATTCGGCGAGGACGTTATCGCCGGCCGTCCCGACGATGCGCCCCTCATGCTCTTCGATGAGTTGCGTGATGACGCCGCGGTACAAATTCAGCGTCTTGAGCGTCCCCTCCTCGTCCGCGCCCATGAGGCGGCTGTAGCCGGCGACATCGGCGGCCAGGATGGCGACGAGACGGCGGGTGACCGGCTTCGGCGCCAACTCCGCCGCGGCCATCGCGCGGGGCGGCGGCGAAGGGCGACTCCTGATCGCGCCGACGATCTCCTCACGCAACGCGGTCGTCTCCGCATCCGGCTCGATGCCGAGTTCCTTGCGCAGCAGGTCGCGGCAGGTCTGGTACTGGCGGAGGGCGAGATCGGGATGCCCATGGCCGGCGAAGGCACGCATCAGCGCGCGGTGCGACGCCTCACGCAGCGGGTCGAATGCGAGGGCGCGCTGCGCGACCGTGACGGCCTCCTCTCCCGCCAGATCCGGCAACCCACGAAGGACGGCCGTGATGACGAGTTCGCGCAGCCGGGCACGCTCGCCCGCCAGCCAGTCTTCGAAGGCCTGGTCCGCGATGGCCAAGCCGTCCAGCAGCTCGCCCCGATAGAGCCGCACGATAGTCCGCAGATCATCTGCCCGCAGAGACGACGTCAGATGCTCGACGGCGAGGGCGTCGACATCGACCAGCTCGGGATCGAGCGCGAGCCGGTCGCCGGCAACGACCAAAGCGGACGATGCGCTGTCGAGATCGCGCCGTAGCGCGACGAGCGCCTGGCGCAGGCTGTTGCGGGCGTGCTCGTCGTCGCGGTCGCTCCACAGCAGGCCGACGATCTTCTCGCGCGTCTGGGGCTGGCCGCAGCACAGCGCGAGATAGGCCAGGAGCGCCTGGTTTTTCTTGCCCACAATGGACAGAGGAGCGCCGTCCGGGCGACGGGCGTCGAACCCTCCCAGCAGCTTCAGGTGAAGCGCGGCTGCCATCGGCGATGTCCATCCACCCCGCCCGACACCCCTGCCAGGCCTCTACACCATTTTAAGCGCTTTTTTCACGCCGCGCATATGCCACGCGTGAAGTCCGAAAGCGCCGGATTCACGGCCTCGCCGCTAGCAATGTCCCGTCGCATCCGGTTCCGACCGGACTGCGGTCCCAGGCAAGAGGAGGACATCTCGATGAGTATCGATCTTCTGGACGAGCAACGCTCCGGCATCTCCGGCCAGCAGCACCCGACGCCGGTAACCTACGCACTCGGCCATACCGAGGCCGAGCTCCGGCGACTGGCCCTGCAGTCCGCGCTGTTCGGCGACGCGACCGGCGACCTCTTCCGCAGAGCCGGCCTCGCTCCGGGCATGCGCGTGCTCGATCTCGGCTGCGGCGCCGGCGATGTTTCGCTCCTGGCAGCGGCGTTCGTCGGACCCACGGGCAGCGTCACCGGCATCGATCGTTCGGCCGACGCCATCGCCTGGGCGAGAAGGCGCGCCCAAATCGCGGGCTTGCACAACTTGTCGTTCGCCGCCGCCGACCTCGACGGCTGCGACCTTTCGGCGCCCGTCGATGCGATCGTCGGCCGCTTCGTTCTCATGTATCTGCGCGATCCGGCTGCCACCCTGGCGCGGCTGCGGCGCTGGCTGCGGCCGGGCGGCTGCGTCGCATTTCTGGAGTTCGATACGACGATCCCCGGCATTTCAGTACCAGAGATGCCGCTGGTGGAGACATGCCGGCGATGGATCTGGGCGGCGCTGCGCCAGTCCGGGGCGGATGCCGCGATGGGCCTGAAGCTGCCGGCGGTCTTCCGCCAGGCGGGGCTGTCTCTGCCGCAGCTGAGCGTCTCGGTGGCCGTCGCGGCCGACGCGGACTCGCCGGCGTACGAGAACGTCGCCGAGGCCATGCGCAGCCTGCTGCCGAGGATGGAGGAGTTCGGCATCGCCCGCGCCGGCGAGGTGCAGGTCGACACGCTCGCCGAGCGCTTGCGCGCCGAGGCACGCCGACTCGACGGTATCTTCGTCTACCCGGCGACGATCGGCGCCTGGGCGCGCACGCGCTGAGGCTTGAGCGCGGCGACGGTCCCGGCCGGGGCCGCGCCGAGCCCGCAGCCTCTGCCGCCGCGGCGTGCGAAGCTGTCGGCGTGCTGGAGCGCCGTGAACAGCGCGACGTCGCCACCCCTAGTCGGAGCGCCGGATGCGGCCGTCCTTCAGCAGGTGGTCGAGCCGCTCGAGGTAGTCCTCGGCCGGCCCGTGCAGCGCGATCTTCAGCGACGCGCCGTCGAAGCGGACGGGCCAGTGCATGTTGCCGGCGAAATAGCCGAGCTCCAGCGCGACGGCGGCGTCGCGCGGCTGCAGCGTAAGCCATTCCGCCTCCTTGAGCCGCACGACGACGGCGCGGTCGCTCTCCAGCAGCAGCACGGCGCCGTTCGACAGCCGCTCGGCGCGCGGCAGCATGATGGCGCAGTCGGTGCCGCGGTCGGTGGCGACATGCAGCCGCCGCCGGGCCGTGTCCTCGCCGGCCAGCAGGATGTATTCGACCTTGCCGTCATGCTCCAGATGATGGAGCCGCTCTGCCAAATCCGCGTCGGTCGCATGGCCGAGGATGCTGTCGAGCCGGAGCATGGGGCTACGTGGCGATGGTCGTCATGTGACAACAGATAGCCGGATCGGGCGCGTTGCTCCAGGGCTGGTTTGGTCAGGCGGTTATGCAACACGGAACGCAATATCGTCGGATCAGAGCGGGTCGGATGTCGGAACGACGGCGACGCCGCCGGGCGCAGGGATGCTGTGCGGCGCGCTCAAAGATATCGCCGGGCGCGCCCATGGCCGTCATCAAGCCGGCGGCGCTCACAACCATCGGCGCGGATAGGCCGCAACGCCCGTCCTGCGGTTGTTGAGGAGAAGCGCTGCCGCCAACAGGACGACGAGCCCGATGGCAAGCGGGCTCCACAGAAACGACCATCGCGCGCCTTCGGCGAAGATGACAATCGGGTTGGCACCGGCGGGCGAGTGAATCGTCCGCGTCGCCATCATGCCGACGAGCGCCGTCGCCACCGCAGCGACCGCGACGAAGGAGTCCGCCCCGCCCAAATGCAGGAAGGCCAAGCCGACCAGAGACGACAGGAGATGGCCGCCGATCAGGCTGCGCGGCTGCGCCATATCGCTTTCGGGCATGCCGAATAGGATGACACAGGAGCCGCCGAGCGATGCGAGCAACAGCGGATGATCGGTCAACCGGATGACTAGGAGGCAGACCCCCAGCGCGCCGGCGGCGCCGACCCAGACGACGGCGTAGCGTAGAATTCCAGCTTTCGACCCCATTCGGACACTCCCCGCGAGGATGCGGCGCACTCTGCCATCGTTGCCGGCGGCCATG
This sequence comes from Dongiaceae bacterium, assembly GCA_050180895.1. Classification (GTDB taxonomy): domain Bacteria; phylum Pseudomonadota; class Alphaproteobacteria; order Dongiales; family Dongiaceae; genus JBGPEQ01. The sequence goes on along the minus strand of JBFXDS010000002.1, from coordinate 105,096 downwards.
CCAGCCGTGCGGGACACACGCACACCGGCATAAGCCGGCGCGCTTGCCGGCGCGGCGGCGCGGCCGGTGACCGACCGGCGGAGACCCGCTATGGTGCCGGCTGTTCATGCCCTGCGAGGCCTCCATGACGAACGACGTCCCCGGCATCGAGCAGATCGAGTCCGCGCTGGCGGCGCTGCGCGGACTGGTCATCGAGACGCCGGTGCATCACTGGCGCGGGCCGGAGATCGCCGCGGCGGCCGGCGACGGCACGGAGGTGCGGCTCAAGCTGGAACTCCTCCAATACACCGGCAGCTTCAAGCCGCGCGGCGCCCTGACCAACATGCTGAACCTGCCGGCCGACGCGATCGCGCGCGGCGTGACCGCGGTGAGCGCCGGCAATCATGCCATCGCCGTCGCCTACGCGGCGAAGCGCCTGGGCACCACCGCCAAGGTGGTGATGATGAAGACCGCCAACCCGCTCCGCGTCGAGCGCTGCCGCAGCTACGGCGCCGAGGTGGTGCTGGCCGAGGACGTCCACAGCGCGTTCGACGCCGTCCGCCGCATCGAGGCGGACGAAGGCCGCAGCTTCGTGCATCCGTTCGAGGGGCCGCTGACGGTGCTGGGCTCGGCCACGCTCGGGCTGGAATGGATGCGGCAGGCGCCGGGGCTCGACGCCGTCATCCTGCCGATCGGCGGCGGCGGGCTGGCCGCCGGCATCGCCTGCGCCGTCAAGCAGCTGCAGCCGGACTGCCGGGTCTTCGGCGTCGAGCCCGAAGGCGCCGACAGCATGCATCGCAGCTTCGCCGCCGGCGCGCCGCGATCGATCGAGCGCGTGGCGACGATCGCCGACAGCCTGGGAGCGCCCCATGCCGCGCCCTACAGCTTCGCCGTCTGCCGCCGCTTCGTCGACGAACTGGTGATGATCGACGATGCGGCGATGCGGCGCGCCATGGCCCTGCTGTTCCGCGAGATGAAGCTGGCGGTCGAGCCGGCCGGCGCGGCCGCCACCGCGGCGCTGTGCGGGCCGCTGCGCGCGCGGCTCGCCGGCTGGCGGGTCGGCGTCATCGTCTGCGGCAGCAACATCGATGCGGCGACGTTCGCCCGCCACCTCGATGGCGCGTGAAGGCGTAAGCTATGAGCCGTGAGCAATCAGCTATCAGCAGTCAGCGAAGGCGCTCACAACTCATAGCTCACGGCTCATAGCTCACAGGCGCTGGGCGGTGACGATCTCGGCGGCGAGGGGGATGTGGACTTCGCCGTCGACGGCGTAGGTCCGGCAGGCCTCGCTCACGGCCGTTCGGATCGCCGCCAGCGCCTCCGGCTTCTGCGCCGCCAGCAGCAGCGCGATGCGCACGGCGCCATCCGCATAGGCCGCGAACAGCCCGTCCGGCGCCGGCAGCCGCCAGGTCGTACGGACCAGGCGGTGCTCGATGCTCGGCCCGTCGAACCCCGCCGTGGTCAGCAGAGTGGCGCAGGCACGCGGCTCGGTGAAGAGGAACTGCGGCGGCCCCTCCGGCAACGGGGCGTCGACGCGGCCATGCGCCTCGATGGCGTCGAACATGATGCGTAGGCCCACGTGGTCCGCCGGCCCGGCCCACAGCGTGAAGCCCAGGCGGCCGCCCGGTTTCAGCACGCGCTGCGCCTCGACCATGGCGAAATCCGGCCGGCTGAAGTGGTGGACGCCGAAATTCACGATCACGGCGTCGAAGCTGTCGTCGGCGAAGGGCAGGAACTCCGCCTCGGCGTGGCGGATATCGAGCGCCGGGAACAAGCCGCGCGCATGCGCCACCATGCGATCGGAGAAATCGACGCCGACCGCGTCGGCGCCGCGCGCCGCGGCAGCGGCGGCCACCCGGCCCGGACCGCAGGCGACGTCGAGCACGCGCGTCCCCGCACCGACGCCGACGGCGTCGAGCAACTGCGCGCCCAGCGCGGTGGTCAGCGGCGACCAGTAGCGGTCATAGGCCGCGACCTTCGCCTGCCAGCCGGCATGCTCGGCAGAACGGAAGGCCTCGAGATCGCGGGCGGAAGACGACATCTTGGACGAGCACGGGATTTCAAGAGGATGGGCCGGCGGCCATGATAGCCGAGACCCGCGGGGTCCGATACCGCCTTGTTCCCGGCGGCACGGCAGCGATCGGCGGGACTCCACGACAGCCCGCGCGGCGGCTAATATGGCGCCGCAGCGGCAAGAGGAAAGGGCGTGCGATGGACGAGACGGTCAGCTTCACGCGGATGGATGAAGGCACCTACGACGACTATCAGATGCTCGAAGAGAGGTTCAAGGCCTGCTACGAGCAGGCGCCGGACAACGTCCTGGACGCACTCAAGAAGCTGCAAGGCGACAAGCTCGGCTATCGCGTCGATCGCTTCGAGCACTCGCTGCAGACGGCCACGCGCGCCTTCCGCGACAGCGCCGACGAGGAGACCGTCGTCGCGGCGCTGCTGCACGACATCGGCGACCTACTGGCGCCGGAGAACCATGGCGACCTCGCCGCCGCGGTGCTGAAGCCCTATGTCTCCGAGGCCACCCATTGGATGATCCGGCACCATCCGGTGTTCCAGGGCTATTACTACTACCATCACATCGGCCGCGACCGCTTCGCCTTCGAGCGCTTCCGCGGACACCCGCATTTCGAGAGAACGCATCATTTCTGCGACAAGTGGGACCAGATGTCGTTCGATCCCCAATACGACACTATGCCGCTTTCGGCTTTCGAGCCGATGGTGCGCCGCCTGTTCGCGGGCAAGTCCTTCGTCTACGGGGACTGACATACCTTCAAAGGAATCAGCCCGTTGTTGCACAACGCCTGGATCGATGCCATGCGTCCTTCGACAAGCTCAGGATGAGGGCTGTTCTTTTTGTCGCCAAGATTCTCCTTCATCCTGAGCTTGTCGAAGGACGCACGCCGGATGTGCAAGCCACTGGCCGCTTCGTGAGACGTCTGCACCAGGTACGGGCGTGGGGCTTTACTATCTGATCATCTTCGTCACCGGAGCCGGCACGCTGGCGCTCGAGCTGCTGGCGTCGCGCGTGCTGACGCCCTATTTCGGCGTCAGCCTCTATATCTGGTCGAGCATCCTCGCGATCACCCTGACCTTCTTGGCCATCGGCTACTATGCGGGCGGCCGGCTGGCGCGCGCCGTCGCGCGCAGCCGCCTCCCGTTCGCCTTCTTCGCCGCGCCGGCGGTATCGGCACTGGCGATCGTCGCCGCCTGCCTGGTCTATCCCTGGCTGTTCCCGGCGCTCGCCGCCGCCGATCTCGTGCTCGGCAGCGTCGCGGCGGCGACCCTTCTGCTGGCGGTGCCGCTGGTCGTGCTGTCGGCGATGAACCCGCTGCTGATCGCCATCCGCCCGGAGACGGCCGGCGATGCCGGCGCCGGCCGCGTGTTCTTCGTCAGCACCATCGGCTCGGTGGCGGGAGTCGTCGCCACCGCCTTCCTGATCATCCCGCAGATGACCAACTTCCGCGGCCTTCTGCTGCTGGCGATCCTGCTCGCCGCGCTGCCGCTGGCCGGCACCGCCACGGCTGGCGAACGGCGCCGGCGTCTCGGCCTCGTCGCGGCGGCGGCGGTCGGGCTGGTCCTCGCCGGCGCCCTGTTCGCGCTGGCGCCGGCCTATCTGGGCAAGGATCGCGACGTGATCGCCGGCGACTACCGGTTCCGCGTGCAAGCGGAGTACTCGTCGGTCTTCGGCAACCTCAAGATCGTGGCGTTCGCCGACCGCAACGACCCGTCGCGGTCGCTGCGGCTGATCCTCACCGACGGTCTGGTGCAGAACCGGCTGCTGCCGGACGGCCGCTCCTACAGCGAATACACCTACATGCTGGAGGCGCTGGCCAGCGCCTATGCGCCAGAGGCGCGCACGGCGCTAGTGCTCGGCCTCGGCGCCGGAGTCGTGCCGCGGACCCTGGCAACGCGCGGCCTCGCCGTCGATGTCGTCGAGATCAACGCGGACATGCTGGCGGCGGTGCGCGCGCATGTCGAGGCTGCACCCGCCTGGCAGACGCATATCGGCGACGCCCGAACATTCGTCCGCGCCTGCCGGCAGCGCTACGACCTGGCGGTGGTGGACCTGTTCCACGGCGACGGCACGCCGGACTACCTGCTCTCCGCGGACTTCTTCCGCGACCTGCGGCAATGCCTCACACCGGCGGGCGTGACCGTGATGAATGCCTTTGTGCTCGACCGCCGGTCCGCCAACTACCGGAGCCTCATCGCCACGGTGCAGTCGGTCTTTCCTCACCTCGTCGTCTTCCGCCGACCGAACCAGCCGGACGAGCCGAGCCTGAACACCTACCTCGTCGCGGCGGCAGCGGCACCGACGCCGGCGTCGGTGCGCATCGCCAACGTGCCGGCCGACCTGCAGGAAGGGATCGCCGCGGCGCTTCGCAACCGCGAGGTGGTCGCGCGCGCGGAAAACGGCGTCATCGTCACCGACGCGCACAACGTCTTCTCCATCCTCAATGCCGCGGACCAGATGATCCTGCGCCAGCTCCTGGTGCAGCAGCTACCGCCGCAGATGCTGGCGAATTGACTCCGACCGTCCTGGTCTTCGATTCCGGCGCCGGCGGCCTCAGCGTCCTCGACTGCGTCGCCGCGGAGTTGCCGGCCGTGCGACTGCTCTATGTCGCGGACAACGCCTATTTCCCGTTCGGGACCAAGGAGGCGGCGGCGCTCGCCGCTCGCGTCGAGACGGTGCTGGCGGAGCTGGCGCGGCGCCTGGCGCCGGACCTCATCGTCATCGCCTGCAACACCGCCAGCACGGTCGCCCTGCCGGCCGTCCGCGCCGCGGTGGCGGTGCCGGTGGTCGGCACGGTGCCGGCGATCAAGCCGGCGGCAGCGGTGAGCGCGACCCGCGTCATCGGCCTGTTGGGCACGCCGGGGACGGTGCGGCGCGAATACACGCAGGCGCTCATCGACTCGTTCGCACGCGATTGCACGGTGCTGCGCCACGGGTCCACCGAGTTGGTCGAGCTGGCCGAGCACAAGCTCCGCGGCGAGCCGGTCGCGGCCGCCGCGGTCGGCGCGGCCCTGGCCGGGCTATTCGAGCAGCCCGGCGGCAACCGCATGGACACCGTCGTCCTCGCCTGCACGCATTTCCCTCTCCTGCGCGCCGAACTGGCGGCCTGTGCGCCGCGGCCGCTCCGCTGGATCGATTCCGGCGGCGCGATCGCGCGGCGCGTCGCATCGCTTCTCGGCGACGCGGCCGGTCAGGACGATGAGCGACCAACACACCGCGCGCTCTTCACCGCACGATCGGCCGCCGTCGAGAAGATGCGGCCGGCGCTGGCGCAGCACGGCCTCGACGAGGTGGCCTTCCTCGACGAACTCTAGCCTACGCCGACTTGTCCATCTGGACCGCGACGGGCGTCCAGTCGGGACCGGGCGGATCGGCGACGAGGCCGCGGCATCGCTCGATCATCAGGCGCGACGGCGGATCGCCGCCGGGACGTCCGGCATCGGCCGCCGCGAAGTGCCGCGCGGCGTCCGACCAGCGACGGTCACGGTAGGCCGTTAGGCCGGACTCGTAGGATGTCGCCCAGTCCGCCGGCGCGCCGCCGGGCTCGTCGGCCATGGCCAGGAGTTCGTAGATGGCGATACCCTCCTCGCGGCCGTAGACGGCGACCCAATCGATCTGCCGCACGACGATCGCCGCGCCGGCCGCGTGCCGCGTGGCCTCGCCGATGAGGATCGTGGTGCCGTAACGTTTGTTGAGCGCCTCCAGCCGGCTGGCGACGTTCACGGGATCGCCGATCACCGTGTAGTTGAGGCGGTCCGACGAGCCGACATTGCCGACGAGCATGCGGCCGGTGTTGATGCCGATGCGCACGCGCAGGCCGGTACGCGGATCGCCATCGCCCGGAGGCGGTTGGCGCGCCAACATCATGCGCTGCAGGGCCAGCGCGGCGGCGCAGGCATCGCGCGCATGATCGGCGTTCTCGATCGGCGCGCCCCAGAACGCCATCACGGCGTCACCGATGAACTTGTCGATCGTGCCCTTGTGCGAGATCACCGCCGAGGATGCCGTCTCCAGATATTCGGTCAGCACGGGTACGACGTCCTCGCCCAGCGCTTCCGACAACGAGGTGAACCCGGCGAGATCGGCGAACAGCACGGTGAGATTCTCCTGGCTGCCGCCGGGTCTGGCCTCGATGCCCTGCGATACGAGCGTGCGCACCAGCTCGGTCGGCATGTATTTCTGGAACGAGGCGAGTCCGCGGCTCATCTGCAGCAGCGCGGCGGAGAGCCCGTCGAACTCGCGCAGACGCGACGGAAAGTGCATGACCTGATCGAGGCGGAACGTCTCGATATGCTTCAGCTGGCCGGCGATGCGCGCCAGCGGCCGCGCCACCAGGTTGTTGGCAAGCAGGACCGCGAGGCCGGCCATGGCCAGGGTCAATGCGGCAAGCGCGGCGAGAAGATAGCGCGCGTTCTCCTCGATCGAGGCGAGGAAGTCGTCGGCGGGAATCACCGTCGCGACCACCCAGCCGGGAAAATTCAGCGCCGCGAAGGTCACATAATAGGTGTCGCCGGTACCCGGATCCGCGATCTCGACCTGGCGCGGATCGCCGACCGACGGCAGATCCACCCGCTTGCTCGCGATCGCCTCCTCGACGAGCGCCAGCAACGGATTGGTGCGCCCCAGCTCGTCGAGCATCAGCGTCCGGCCCTGCCTCTGCTGGGCGATCGCCGTCTCGTCGGCCGAGGCGACGACATGTCCGTCGCGGCCGATGATGACGACCGTACCGTTGCTGCCGACCTGCTGCTGCGACCGCAGCGTCTGGAGAAAACTGGACAGCCGCTCGAGCTCGATGACGACGTCGATCACGCCGACGAACCGCGAATTGATCTCCAGCGGGGTCGAGGTGCTGATGCCGGCGCGCGCGACATTGGGGACGCTGGCCGTTTCGTTCCAGCCCGGCCCCGCTTCGGCAACCGCCCGCCGGAACCACGGCTGCCGGGTGGCGTTATAGCTGCTGGCCCGGTCGGCCTGCTCGCCGACATACTCGACGTCGTTGCCCCGCGATTCGAAACGGAAGATCCGCTGGCTGCCCGCGCCCGCGACGGGGTCCCAGGCCACGGTCACGAGGTTCAGATGATCGCCGCCGCCCTGCGCCGCGAGGTCCCGCTGCGCACCGAAGAAGCTGCCGTCGGCGGCGCCGAACGAGATCCACGACAGGCTTGGCTTCGACCGCAGCAGGGCGAGAAAGATGAAGTCGCGCTTGGATTCCTCGTCCGGCCTGATCGTGCCGCTGGCGAACACCGCGCCGACGGCGTTCTGCGCGGCGATCGCGTCGTCCAGCACGCCGCGCAGCTCGTTCTTCACGCTGCCGATGATCTCCGCATTGAGCTGCGCGACCACGTCGGCGACGTTGCGGCGCGCGGCGTTCGACCACAGCAGATGGATGAACAGCGCCGTCAGGACGACGGTGGCCAGCACCAGGCCGGTCAGGACCAGCTTGAGGCCGAGCTTCCGGCCCCCGGGCGTGATCGCATCTGCCACTGCCGGCGCCCCGCCCGCCTCGGCTCACATGCTCACGACGACACGACGCGGCGACCGCGACGGGATCCGTCCCGGCGCGTCAGGCGGCCGCCTGGTTCTTGGCCAGCGGCGGCCGCGACGGCAGCGCCCGCTCGCGGCGCGGCGTCTTGCCGAAGAAGTCACGATAGCATTTCGAGAAGTGCGACGCCGAGACGAAGCCGCAGGCGAGCGCCACGTCGATCACCGGCATGTTGGTCTGCAGCAGCAGCAGCCGCGCCCGGTTGAGCCGCAGCTCGACATAGTAGCGGGCCGGCGAGCGGTTCAGGTACTTGCGGAACAGGCGCTCGAGCTGGCGGCTGGACAGGCCGGCCGACTTGGCCAGCCGGCCGCGATCGAGCGGCTCCTCCAGGTTCTCCTCCATCAGCTTGATCACCGACATCAGCTTGGGATGCCGCACGCCGAGCCGCGCCGGCAGGGCCATGCGCTGCTGGTCGTGCTCGTCGCGGATGCGCTCGTGCATGAACTGGTCGGAGACCGACGCCGCCAGCTCGTGGCCGTGCTGCCGCGCGATCATGTTCAGCATCATGTCGAGCGCGGCGGTGCCGCCCGAGCAGGTGAAGCGGTTGCGGTCGATCTCGAACAGCTCCGACGTCGCCTCGATATGCGGGAAGCTCTCGGCGAAGGCGGCCAGGTTTTCCCAGTGGATCGTGCAGCGATAGCCGTCGAGCAGGCCGGCGCGGGCGAGGATATGGCTGCCGGTGCAGAGCGCGCCGACGTCGGCGCCCTTGCGGTCGAGCTTGCGCAACTGGGCGAAGACGTTGCGGTCCTCGTAGAGATGGCCGTCGATGCCGCTGCACAGCACGACCGTGCCGAATCCCGCCGCATCCTCGACGCGTCCGTCGGGCGTGAGGGCGATACCGTTGGAGGCGGCGACGGGCTTGCCGTCCGGCGAGAACAGGTGCCAGGCATAGAGCTGCTTGCCGCTCGCGCGGTTGGCGAGACGCAGCGGCTCCACCGCCGAGGTGAAGGCGATCATGGAGAAATTGGGCACGAGCAGAAATGCGAGCTTCTGCGGCAGTTCCTTTGGCGCGGCCCCGAACATCGTCGGTCGACTTTCCAAATGCTGGACGCCTGCAGACTAGCCGATGTCGCGAATCCGATAAAGGGGTCGTGCGTGCCGCTCGAAGCGGCATCTGCCGCCGTATCGAGCAAGCGCTAGCGCAATACGGCGGGGTCGCATTGCCGACAAAGATGGCCGCACGGCCGAAGGTGCCGGCCGGCGCCGACTTGTTTTTATCGTCCGGCGCGGAACCCGCGCGATCAACGCACTATCTCCAAAGCTAGAGACAAAGTTCAAATTAGTCCGATAATCATTTGTTAAACAAAGAATATTTTCGTGTCATATCGCCATCGGGAACGATCCTGGCGCGCCGGCCGTCCCGCCCGGGCTTGAACGCCGAAGAAGCGACTGCCATAACAGGCCGCGTCACCACAGCATCGCCATGAAATCCCGCTATTCGATCTTCAGTCTGGCGCGCAATGCGCTGAACTATCACGAGGATTGGGATCTGGCCTGGCGTAGCCCGGAGCCCAAGTCGGCCTATGACGCCATCATTGTCGGCGGCGGAGGCCACGGGCTGGCGACGGCCTACTACCTTGCCAAGGAGCACGGTATCGCCAATGTCGCCGTGCTGGAGAAGGGCTGGCTCGGCGGCGGCAACACCGGCCGCAACACCACCATCGTCCGCTCCAACTATCTGTGGGACGAGAGCGCCTTCCTCTACGAGCATTCGCTGAAGCTGTGGGAGGGGCTGAGCCAGGAGCTCAACTTCAACGTCATGTTCAGCCAGCGCGGGCTGCTGAACCTCGCCCACAACCTGCACGATCTGCGCGAGATCCAGCGGCGGGTAAACGCGATCCGCCTGAACGGCATCGATTCGGAGTTCCTCTCGGTGGCGCAGGTGAAGGCGATGGTGCCGATCCTCAACACCGATCCGAACGCCCGCTATCCGGTGCTCGGCGCCTCGCTGCAGCGGCGCGGCGGCGTCGCCCGCCACGACGCGGTCGCCTGGGGCTATGCGCGCGGCGCCGATTCGCGCGGCGTCGACATCATCCAGAACTGCGAGGTCACGGGCTTCCGCATCGAGAACAACCGGGTGCAGGGCGTCGAAACCACGCGCGGCTTCATCGCCGCCAAGAAGGTCGGCTGCGTCGCCGCCGGCCATTCGAGCGTGCTGGCGGCCATGGCCGGCCTGCGGCTGCCGATCGAGAGCCACCCGCTGCAGGCGCTGGTGTCGGAGCCGATCAAGCCGGTGCTCGATACCGTCGTCATGTCCGGGGCCGTGCATGTCTATGTCAGCCAGTCCGACAAGGGCGAACTGGTGCTGGGCGCCGGCATCGACGCCTTCAACTCCTACGCCCAGCGCGGCAGCCTGCATGTCATCGAGCACCAGCTCACGGCGCTGACCGAGCTGTTCCCGATCTTCAGCCGGCTGAAGATGCTGCGGCAATGGGGCGGCATCGTCGATGTCTGCCCGGACGCCAGCCCGATCGTCGCGAAGATGCCGGTCGAGGGACTCTACTTCAATTGCGGCTGGGGCACCGGCGGCTTCAAGGCGACGCCCGGCTCCGGCTGGGTCTTCGCCCACACCATCGCGCAGGACCGGCCGCACCGCCTCAACGAGGCGTTCACGCTGGAGCGCTTCACCCACGGCTACCTCATCGACGAGCACGGCGCCGCCGCCGTGGCGCACTGACAGCATGAGACGCAAGAACGGGACGCTCTCTTCATTTGTCATCGCCGGGCTTGACCCGGCGATCCATCGCGCCGCTGCACCACGGATGCCCGGGTCAAGCCCGGGCATGACAGCGTTAGGGTGCGGTTGCGGTCGAGGCATTCGATGCTCCTGATCCCCTGCCCCTATTGCGGGCTGCGCGAGGAGACCGAGTTCTCCTATGGCGGCGAGGCGCATATCGCGCGGCCACTGGAGCCGGAGACGCTCTCCGACGCCGAATGGGGCGACTACGTCTTCATGCGCACGAACCCCAAGGGCGCGCACTATGAGCGCTGGAACCATGCGCGCGGCTGCCGGCGCTGGTTCAACATGGTGCGCCACACCGTCAGCCACGAGATCCTCGCCGTCTACGAGATCGGCGATCCGAAGCCGACGGTGAGCAAGTGACCGCGCAGCCCTATCGCCTGCCGGAGGGGGGGCGGATCGACCGCTCGCGGCCGCTCCGCTTCACCTTCAACGACCACAGCTACGACGGCTATCACGGCGATACCCTGGCGTCGGCGCTGCTGGCGAACGGCGTGACGCTGGTCGGCCGCAGCTTCAAGTATCACCGGCCGCGCGGCATCATGACGGCGGGCGCCGAGGAGCCGAACGCGCTCGTGCAGCTGGGCGGCGGCGCCCGCACCGAACCGAACGTCCGCGCCACCGTCGCGGAGCTCTATGAGGGCCTGTCCGCCAACAGCCAGAACTGCTGGCCGTCGGTCGAGATCGACATCGGCGCCGTCAACAGCGCGCTGTCGCGGCTGTTCCCGGCCGGCTTCTACTACAAGACCTTCATGTGGCCGCCGAGCCTGTGGATGAAATACGAGGCATTCATCCGCCGCATGGCCGGTCTCGGCGCTGCGCCGGTGGCGCCCGATCCCGATCACTACGACAAGACCCACGCCCACTGCGACGTGCTTGTCGTCGGCGGCGGCCCGGCCGGGCTGGCCGCAGCGCTGGCCGCCGGGCGCAGCGGCGCCCGCGTCATCCTGTGCGACGAGCAGGCCGAGTTCGGCGGAGCGCTGCTCGGCGCACCCGACACCATCGACGGGCGCCCCTCGGACGAGTGGATTGCCGGCGCCCTCGACGAGCTACAGGCGATGCCGGAACTGCGGCTGCTGCCGCGCACGACCGCCTTCGGCTACTACGACCATAACTACGTCGCGCTGGTCGAGCGCGCCGGCGACCACCTGCCGCCGGAGCAGGCGCCGTACCGGCAGCGGCTGTGGAAGGTGCGCGCCGCCCAGGTCGTGCTCGCCGCCGGGGCCATCGAGCGGCCGCTGGTCTTCGCCGACAACGACCGGCCCGGCATCATGCTGGCTTCGGCGGCGCGGACCTATCTCAACCGCTACGCCGTGCAGCCGGGCCGCCGCGTCGCGATCATGACCAACAACGACAGCGCCTACGCGACGGCGATCGACCTGATCAATGCGGGCGTGTCGGTCGCCGCCGTCATCGACTTGCGGCGCGCGCCCGCGGGTGCACTTCCGGCCGACGCACGCGGACGCAACATCGAGATCCTTGACGACCACGCCATCACGGCGACGCAGGGACGCAAGCGCGTCAGCGGCGTGACCGCCATGCAACTCGCACCGAACGGCGAGGGCGTCACCGGCACGCCGCGGACCATCGAATGCGAGACGGTCCTGCATTCCGGCGGCTGGAATCCGACGGTGCATCTCTTCTCGCAGTCGCGCGGGAGTCTCCGCTACGACGACGACCTTGCCGCCTTCGTCCCGGACCGGGCGGTGCAGAAGCTGCGCGCGGCCGGCGCCTGCAACGGCCGCTTCGCGCTCGCCGACTGCCTGTCGGAGGGCTTCGCGGCCGGGCTGTCAGCGGCCGGCGATGCCGGTTTCCGCTCCGCCGATACCGGCCGGCCGCCGTCGGCCGGGGCGCCGGGGGCCGCCGATCCCGTGCGGCCGGTCTGGTTGGTGCCGTCGGGCAAGCCGCCGTCGCAGTGCAAGGCCTTCATCGATCATCAGAACGACGTCACCGCCGCCGACGTGCTGCTGGCGCACCGCGAAGGCTATCGCGCGGTGGAGCATCTCAAGCGCTACACGACCATGGGCATGGGAACCGACCAGGGCAAGACCAGCAACGTCAACGCCCTCGCCCTGCTGGCGCAGACGCTCGGCGCCGACATCCCGGCGGTCGGCGTCACGACGTTCCGCCAGCCCTACACGCCCGTGACGATCGGCGCCTTCGGCGGCCACGAATCCGGCGACCTGCTCGATCCGATCCGGCGCACCGCCCTGCACCACTGGCACGAGCAGCATGGCGCGATGTTCGAGAATGTCGGCCAGTGGCGGCGCGCCTGGTACTATCCGCGTCCTGGCGAGGGCCTGCACGACGCCGTCAATCGCGAGGTCAAGGCGGTACGCACGTCGGTCGGCATCCTCGATGCCTCGACCCTCGGCAAGATCGACATCCAGGGCCCGGACGCGGCCGAGCTGCTGAATTGGGTCTACACCAACGCCTGGAGCAAGCTCGAGGTGGGCCGCAGCCGCTACGGCCTGATGTGCGGCGAGGATGGCATGGTGTTCGACGACGGCGTCACCACCCGTCTCGGACCGAACCATTTCCTGATGACCACGACGACGGGCGGCGCGGCGCGCGTGCTCGGCTGGCTCGAAAGCTGGCTGCAGACGGAGTGGCCGCATATGCGCGTCTACTGCACCAGCGTCACCGAGCAGTTCGCCGTCGTCGCGGTGACCGGGCCGCTGGCGCGCCGATTGCTGACGGAACTGACGGATATCGATCTGGACCCGGCCGGCTTTCCCTTCATGTCGTTCAGGGACGGCGACGTTGCGGGCGTCCCCGCCCGCGTCTACCGCATCAGCTTCACCGGCGAGCTCAGCTACGAGATCAACGTGCAGCCGAGCTATGCCATGGCGCTGTGGCAGGCGCTCATGGCCGCCGGGGAGAAATACGGCATCACGCCCTACGGCACCGAGGCCATGCATGTGCTGCGTGCCGAGAAAGGCTTCATCATCGTCGGCCAGGAGACCGACGGCACGGTGACGCCGCGCGACCTCGGCATGGGCTGGATCGTCAGCAAGCAGAAGAAGGACTTCCTCGGCAAGCGCTCGCTGACGCGCCCGGACACGGCGCGCGCCGACCGCAAGCAGCTCGTCGGGCTGCTGACGGAGAACCCGAGCGAGGTCATCCCCGAGGGCGGGCAGATCGTCGCCGAGCTGAAGGACAAGCCGCCGATGGCCATGCTCGGCCACGTGACATCGAGCTACTATAGCCCGAACTGCGGCCGCTCGATCGCGCTGGCGCTGGTGAAGAACGGCCGCGCCCGTCTGGGCGAGACCGTCCATGTCCCTCTCGAAGGCCGGACGATCCGCGCCACAATCGCCGAGCCCAAGTTCTTCGATCCGGAGGGGAAGCGCCTCGATGGTTGAAGCCTATCTGCGCCGCAGCCCCCTCGCCCACCGCGGCCTGGCGGCCCGCGCGACGGCCGACATGGCGGGCACCGAGATCGTCCTCGGCGAGCGCCCGCACCGAGCCCAGATCAACATCCGCGGCGATGCCGCCGATGCCGCCTTCACCGGCGCCCTGCACAGCGTGACCGGCCTGCGCCCGCCGATCGAGGCCAACAGCTTCACGACCGCCGGCGAACTGGCCTGCCTGTGGCTCGGCCCGGACGAATGGCTGATCCTGGGTCCGGGCGGCGGCGAGCACGAGATCGCGGCACGCCTGCGATCCGCCTTCGGCGACATCCACGCCGCGGTCACCGATGTCTCCGAGGCACGCACGACGATCGCCGTCGCCGGCCCGGCCGCCCGCGCGCTGCTCGCCAAGGGCACCAGCATCGATCTGCACCCGCGCGTCTTCGGGCCTGGCCGTTGCGTGCAGACCGGGTTCGCCGGCGCCAACATCATCCTGCGGCAGACCGATGACGTCCCGTCCTTCGAGATCCTGCTGCTCAACAGCTTTGCCGAGCACGTCTGGGCCTGGTTGGAGGGCGCCTGCCGGGAATTCCGGGTCGCCATCAGCGCGGACTGAACCAAACGCGCTCATGCGCCGCTCGCACTCATTCCGGCTCGCCTAAACCTCCGCTAAAAATCAACCGATACTTAAGACTTAACCTGATCTTCACCCGAGTGAATCCATTCTTTACGGGGACTTCCTTCATCGTCGCTCCAGCGGCGGTGGACACGCATTCGTTGGGTCGCGCGCGATGGCATCGGACGGAGGGCAACCGGCTCAGATTGCGGGTGCGGCGGAATGGCTTCCGCCGGACACCGAAATGCTGCTCCTGCCGCTGGACCTGCGGACGCAACTGGCGCGGTTCGGCATCGGCGCCGACGACCTCGTCGTCATCGAGGGCGTGCCCGAGGGCGCCCTGCTGACGGCCGGTGAGAGCAAGCCCGACGGCAGCTGGAGCCTGCGCGAGAGCGATATCGACAGCTGCGCCTTCGTGCCGCTTTACGGCAACGGCGAGACCTACACGCTGCGGGTCTGCGTCCTCACACCCGACCCTTCCGATCACGGGCTGCCGAAGACGAAGGGCAAGGCGGACATCGCCGTCGCGGTGCCGCTGGCGCCGATCCCGATCCTGGACACGTTCGACGACGACCTTCCCGCGGCGGACAACGTCATCCAGCTGCCGGCCGACCCGACGCTGACGGCAAGCGCAGCCCCGCCGGCTCCCGCTGCAGCGCCCTTGCCAGCCGCGACTTCGGCGCCACCCGCGGCAACCCGGGCCCCGGCCGCAACGGCCCCCGCTCCCACGCCGCCGCCTTCGGCCGCCGTCTCCGCAGCCGCGCGCGCCTCCGAACCGGCGGCGACCCCGGCTACGGTCGCGCGCGGGGACGTCGATCAGCACTTCGCCGCCCTGCGCGCCGAATGGCAGGACAATGTGACGCGCCAGGTCTCCGCCGCCGAGCGGCGGCTCAAGGCCATGCACCTCGCGCAGCTCAGCAAGATCCAGAGCACGCTGGCGCAGGCCGACGCGCAGCGGGCCTCGACGATCGAGAGCCGGTGGAAGGCCGAGCTGTCGCGCCGCGCCGCGGACGCCGAGGTCGAGCTGAAGGCCCGCGCGCAGGACTATATCGCCGGCCTTCTCGCCCGCCGTCAGGGCAAGGATATCGCGGCGGGCGGCGCGGATGGCGAGGCCGACGTCGCGGAGCGCCTGGCCGCAGCCCGCCGGGAATGGCTGGCGGAGCACAAGGCCGCCCTGGCGCAAGCGCAGGAGCGCTGGCGAGCGGAGGAGGAGTCCCGCCTCGCACGTGCCGTCGACGAAGCGCGCGCGGCCTGGGACGCCGAGGAGGCCGAGCATCGGGCGGTGGCGGACGCCGTGCTCGCGGCGGCCCAGGAGGGCCACACCGCCCAGATCCAGGCGCAGCAGGCGGCGCTCTACGAGATGCGGCTCGCCGCGGCCGAGGCGGCGTGGCGCAAGGCGGAGGCCGAACGGTTCGCCGCGGCGGAAGCGGCCTGGAGCATCGGCGAGGCCGAACGACTCGCCGCGCTGGAAGCGAAATGGCGCGCCGAGCATGACAAGCGGCTGGAGGCGGTGCTGGGCAGCCTCGGCACGATGGTGAAGGGGCAGCTGGGAGCCATCGCCGGCACGCAGCCCCCGCCGGCCGTCGAGCCGGCGGCGGCGGGTGAGGGCGAGATCGCCGACGGCGCCGATGCGGTCGGCTGGCGCGAGACCGCCGCCGCCTAAGCCGTCCTTCCCGCCTTCCGGTGTACGCGCCGCGACGCGCGCGGCTGGCGATCGATCACATGATGTAACGGGGACGGTTGCACTCACTCACCGCGGCGACGGAGGGGCGGGGCGATGGGATTGATTCCACGCGCAATCGGCACTGCCGGAGAATCAAGCCTTTTGTCCGCTAAGATAGAGTAAAAGAAAATAAATGGTAAACGCTTAACGGTTTCTTCAGGAATATTGAATATATATTTACCCCTCAAACTCGGTAAAATGCTCCGGGGTCATAGTTAATGCTTAATGGCGGCCGCCCCTCAGGGTCCCAGGCACCGATTTCGCAGGCAATCAGGTCCCTTCTGAACGGCGACTCGGCGCGCCGCGTGCCGCTCGACCTGCGCACGCAGCTGGCGCCGATCGGCGTCGGCGGCGGCGACCGCATCATCATCGACGGGCTGCCGCCGGGCGCGTCGCTCACCGCCGGCCAGTGCAAGGCCGGCCGCAGCTGGACCGTCCTGCCGCACGAGATGGACGAGGTCGCCTTCCTGGCGGCCGAAACCAACGGCGCGACCCATACGCTCGAGGTCTTCGTCCTCACCCCCGACCCCATCGACTGCGATCTTGCCAAGACCAAAGGGTCGCTGCAGATCAGCGTGACCGACCCGCTCGTCGAGCGCGAGTCGGAGGAACAAGCGGCGGCCGTGAACGGCCTGTCTCCCGTCGATCTGGCGGACAACGTCATCCGGCTCCCGGGAGATGCGCCGCAGCAGCTCCCGCAGATGCCGCCCGAGGTCGAAGCGAGCGACGAGGTCCGCATCGCGGTCGAGCAGTACATTGCGGCGGCGCAGGCCGAATGGCGGGCGGAAACCGTGCGCCAGGTGGCGGCGGCGGAGGCCCGCATCCGCACCAAGCATCAGGAACAGCTGTCGCTGATCGAAGGCCTGCTGACGACCGAGGAGACGGCGCGCGCCGCGGCGCTCGAAGAGACGTGGCGGGCCGAGGTCGAGCGGCAGGTGGCGGCCACCGAAGCCCGACTCACGGCGCGGCATAAGGAACAGATCGCAGCGCTCGAGGCGCGTTGGCGCGTCAAGCAGGCAGGGCGGCCCGGCCGCGACGGCGGTCCCGCGGTCGACATCGACGGGTTGCTCGACGAGGCGCGGCAACGCTGGAAGGTCGAGCAGGCCGAGGCGTTGGCCGCGACGCGCGCGGAGTGGGCCGCGCATGCTGAGCGCCGCCTGGCGGACGCACGGGCCGAATGGCAGATCGGCGAGGCGCGCCGGTCGGCGGCCGAGCGCGAGGCCTGGCAGGCCGAGGAATCGGCGCGTCGCAGCGCCATCGAGACGGAGTGGCGCGCCGAGCTGGAGCGGCAGGTGGCGGCCGTCGAGGCTCGGATCGCCGCCCGGCATCAGCAGGAACTGGCCGCTGCCGAAACGCGATGGCGCGAGGAGGCCTCGCACCGCGAAGCGCAGGCGGGCACGGCGAGCGCCGAGGCCGCGACGGCCGCGATCGAAGCAAGGCTGCGGGCGGAGTATGCGGACAAGCTGGCGGCCGCCGAGGCCAAGCTGGCCCAGCAGTACCAGGAACGGCTGGCGGCCCTCGAAGCCGCCTGGCAGGCCAAATTCAAAGAGAGAGTTGCCGCCATCGAAAGCCAGTGGGCGGACCGCCTCCGGCAGCAGGAGGCGGCCCTGAAAGCTGCGGCCGGCCCCGGATTGCAGAGCAAGATCGACGAGGCCCTGACGGCGGCGCGGGCGACCTGGCAGAGCGAAGAGACCGAGCGGCTGGCCGCGGCCAAGGCGTCCTGGGATGCGGCCGAGGCCGTCCGCCGCGCGCAAGCCGAAGCGGAGGCGTTGGCGGCGACGCAGCAGCAGATCGCCGCCGTCGAAAGCCAGCTGTCGGCGCTCTACGATATGCGCATGGCCGCCGCGGAAGTCGCCTGGCGACGCGGCGACGGCGAACGGCTGGCGGCCGCCGAGGCGGCTTGGCGCAAGAGCGAGGCCGAGCGCATGGCCACTGCCGAGGCGAAGTGGCGCGCCGAGTACGACCGGCGCATGGAGATCGTGCTGACCAACGCCGTCGCCATGATCAAGGGGCAGCTCGGATCGGCGGCCGCAAACCAGTTGCCGGCGATCGCTCCGGCGATGCCGACCCCCGCTCCCGCACGCGACGCGGCCAAGGACGAGCAACCATCGGCAGCGTCCCCGCTCGCGCCGGAAGAGATGATCTCCGACAAGGTCTTCCGCATCGCCGCGGCCTGACCGCCCCGCCTCGCGGCCTGACCGCCCCGACTCGCGGCCGGCCGGGGGATGATCGCGATCTGCGCGGCGTGGACAGCCGCCGCCTGAACGGCTAACTCTGGCGGCACGTCCCGCAACAATCGCGCCGCATTCCGATGCCCTCGAACGCCTGGAACGTGGACCATGTCCGCGCCGAGTTTCCCGCGCTCGCCGTCGCCGACGGCAATCGCGCGCGCCTGTTCTTCGATGCGCCCGGCGGAACGCAGGTGCCCCGGCACGTCATCGAGCGCATCGGCGAGTATCTGACGCGCACCAACGCCAACTCCGGCGGCCCCTTCGTCACCTCGCGCGACTCCGACGCGCTGAGCGAAGAGGCGCACCGCGCCATGGCCGATCTCCTCAACGCGCCGGCGCCCGAGGAGATCGTCTTCGGCCAGAACATGACCACGCTCACCTTCGCGATCTCGCGCAGCCTCGGCCGCCGCTTCCGGGCCGGCGACGAGATCATCGTCACGCGCATGGATCACGACGGCAACGTCGCGCCCTGGCTGCTGCTGGCGCGCGATCTCGGCCTGACCGTGCGCTGGCTCGACTTCGATCCGGCGACCTTCGAATACCGGTTGGATACCCTGCCCTCGCTCGTCAACGAGCGCACGCGCCTGGCGGCGGTGAACTATGCCAGCAACGCGCTCGGCACGATCAACGACGTGGCGGCGATCGCCAGGATGGTCCACGCCGTCGGCGGCCTCGTCTATGTCGACGCCGTGCAGTATGTGCCGCACGCGCCGACCGACGTGCAGGCCATCGACTGCGACTTCCTGGTCTGCTCGGCCTATAAGTTCTTCGGGCCGCACCAGGGCATCCTGTGGGGGCGGCGCGCCCTTCTGGACGAGCTCGACGCCTACAAGGTGCGCCCGGCATCCGACGAGCTGCCGACCAAGTTCGAGACCGGCACCCCGGCCTTCGAGAGCCAGGCCGGCACGCTCGGCGCCGTCGAGTATCTCGACTGGCTCGGCCGGAGCATGGGCGCGGCACATGCGGCGACGTTCGCGTCGATGAGCGGCCGGCGCCGCAACGTCCACGCCGCCATGGCGGCGATGGTGGCGTACGAAGCCGGCCTCGCGGCCCATCTCCTCGACGGCCTGGCGGAGATCCGCGGCCTCACGGTGCAGGGCATCACCGCCCGCGACCGGCTGCACAAGCGCGTGCCGACCTTCTCCATCACCATCGCCGGGCGCAGGCCCGCCGACGTCGCTGCGACGCTCGCGGCGGAGAACATTTTCGTCTGGGACGGAGACTTCTATGCGACGGAGGTCGTCGAGCGCCTCGGCCTCGGCAACGAGGGCGGCCTGCTGCGCATCGGCCTCTGCCACTACAACACGCATGCCGAGGTCGATCGGTTGTGCGCGGCGCTGCGCGCGGCCTGAGCGGATCGCGGGCGGCGCGCCGCCGCTTGGCGTCACCGGCCGCGCTTGCCGAACAGCATGGTCACGTTGATGCGGCGGTTCTCGTAGCCGTCGCGGAAGTCGAGCGGGCCGGTCTCGTGATAGAGATCGGAGTCGAAGATCACCGCGCGGTTCTGCCGGTAGGGAACGGCGACGGCCTTCGCCCCGTTCTCCGCCAGCCGGGTGCGGATCGCCGCCTCGTCCTTGACGAAGCGTCCGAAATCGCAATCGGCGGGCGCGCTCCTGTCCCAGACGACCAGCCCGCCGCCGGCGGGATCGCGGTTGGCATCGTCCGGCGTCAGCCAGAAATTGACGTTGATGGCGGCGGCATCGGCGTGCAGCGGGATGCCGCCGAGCCGGCTGTCGTACTTGAAGGCCCATAGACGCCGCAGCGGATGGCGGCCGAAGATGCGCGGCAGCGCCAGCCGCAGCTCCTCGGCGATCTGCACCAGCAGGGGGCAGCAGAAGCCGTCCTCGAAGAAGGCGCCGAGATAGCCGTTGCCGTAGCGATGATGGAACCACACGGTCGACTCGCGCGCGAAGGCGAGCAGCCGCGCCAGCGCCTCGTCGCTCAGCAGGCCGTCGAAGAAGCAGAGGCCGCGTCCCCCGTTCAGATAACCGGCCTCGATGCGGCCGACGTCCAGATGCGGGTTAAGCGCGCCGGCCGGGATCGCGTCGGCGGACGGCCGATGGATCAGGCGGTCGTAGGTGGGCGCGATCATGGCCGCGAGCCGGTCGGGAATCTCCGCCGCCGGCGCGCCGAGGCTCGGCTCCCACAGGAATGCGGCGACGCGGTCGTAGCGCGCGGCCACGTCCTCGAATTCGGCCGGCAGCGCCCCGCGTCCGATGAGATAGCGGAGCTGCTCGGCATCGTGGCGGAGCCGGCTGCGGTTGCCATGGAGCCGCGGCGCCGGCGTGGGCAGTCGCGCCGGATCGCGCCGCAGCCTCACGGCGCGGTTATAGGCGGCGGCGGCTTCGGCCAGCCGATCCAGATCGAGCAGGGCGTCGCCGAGCCCGCGATGGGCGTCCGCGAAGTCGGGCTTGCGGGCCAGCGCTTCCTCGAAATGCCGGACGGCTGCCGCCGTATCCTCGGCCGCGCGCAGGCCGACGGCGAGGTTGCAGTGGGCCGCGGCGGCGTTCGGCGTCTGCGCCAGGGCCCGGCGCAGGACCGTCAGCGCTTCGTCATGCCGTCCCTGCCGCGACAGCAGCCCCCCGAGGTTGCTGAGGACGCCGAGATGGTGCGGCGCCGTGGCGTGCGCCGCCCGCAGCGTGACGATCGCGTCCTCGATCGCGCCGGCCTTCACGCATTGCGCGGCGAGCGCGAGGTAGTCGTCGATGCCGGCGAGATCGATACGCGGAGCGGCCGAGACGGACATGGCCACGTCCGTAGCACGGCAATTGCGAATCTATGGTTAACGAATCGCTGTCGGATAGAAGCGCGTTGCGCGCGCCCGCGTTCCGTCCGGCGTCGACGACCGCGGATGTGGCGAGATGGGCGCGCGCACCGCGCCTCTACACATAGAAATAGGGATCGAGGACGCGAACTTCGGTGATGCGATCCACGGGCAGGCCATTGCGGTCGGCGACGCGCCGGACGGCTTCCGGAGTCGGCGAATCGTAGATGCAGAAGGTCTTCTTCTTGTCGGGCGTGACATAGGAGTGAACCCAGGTGACGCCGTCTTCGGCATTGCGGCCGACGACGCCCAGACAGGCCTGAGCACCTTCGGCCGTCATGGGAACCTTGAGCCCGTCGGGAAACGTCCGTTCGATGAGGTAGCGCGGCATTTTTGCCTCCTGTTCCGCGGTTCAACCGGCGGGAAGCTAGCGGCCGCGGCCGGGCCCCGCATCGGGAGGCATTCCCTATCTTGGGCCGCCGGTTCCCTATCTCGAGGCTACCAGCCCGCCGTCGACCGCACGGGCCGCCGCCTGTTCGCGGGACTCGACCTCGAGCTTCGCCAGGACCGCGGAGACGTGATGATCGACGGTCTTTGCCGAGATGCAGAGCTGCTCGGCGATGCGCCGATTGCTGAGTCCGTCCACGAGCAGCCTCAGGATGTCCATCTCCCGGGCCGTCAATCCCGCCGGGTTCCGTTTCGTCGCCGGCCGCGCGCCCCGCGGAATTTGGCGGACGCCTTCGGCCCGCAGGTTCCGGCGCAGGATCGCCGCGACCCGCGCCGCGCCCAGCTGATCGAGGATCGCCAGGGACCGCAGGCGTGCAAAGCTGTCGCCGTCGGCCAGTGCCAGGGCCTCCTCATAGGGGCAGCCCAGCCGCTGCCATTCGTCCGCCGCCCGCCGCCAGTCGCCGCTCATCTGGTGCTCGAAAGGCGTTGCCGGCGGGTTGGAAGTCTCCGGCGCGCCGCCCGCGCGCCACAGCCAGAAGGCGAGCTGTCCCGCCAGCCGCGAGTCGCTCTTGCGCCGTGCCCATTCGTAACCGAGGCGGGCCTCCTCGCAGCACAGGTCGTTTTGCCCTCTGAGCCAAGCCGCCTCCGCACGCGCCGCGGCCGTCGGACCGATGCGCATCACCGCGCGCGTGGGCAGCGCCAGCTCCCGGGCTTCGTCGAGGAGCTCCTCTCCGCCGGGATCGCCACGCCGCACGCGCACCAGCCCGAGCACCAGCAGCGGACTGATGCGCTGGATCGGCACCCGGCTCGCCTGCAGGACGGTCTCGGCGTCGGCCGTCGCCTGCTGCCAGCGGCCCTGCTCCAGGTGGGCGCGCGCGCGGGCGCCCAGCATGTACTCGTTCCAGGAGTCGAGCTCGCGCTCCATCGTGTAGGACAATCCGGCATCGAAGTACCTATGGGCCAGCGCATAGTCGCGCCCGACCAGCGCCTCCCAGGACAGGTTGGTGTAGGCGCGGCAGACATGCTCGTGCATGTCATGCTCCAAGGCGAGCCGCAGGCTTTGCTCCAGATTCGCCCATCCCTGCCGACCGCCGCGGTGAAGCTGCGCGGCGCCGACGTTGTTCAAGGCATGGATGCGCACCTCGGCCAGGGACAAGCCTTCGGCCAGATCGAGGGCGCGATTGCCCCATTCGATGGACTCCCGGTCATCGTCCTCCAGCATGTGCAGCTGCGCCCGATTGCTGTAGGCCATCGCCAGTTCCGGCCCGGGCGGCAACGCCTCCAGCACCTCGATGGAGTCCTGAGCCTGGCGCATGGCCCCTGCGTGGCGACCGAGGAACCAGTTCAGGCGCGACAGCCAGCGAAGATTGTCGCCCTCCTTGGCCCGATCGCCCTGCCGCCGTCGCAGCTCGAGCGCCGCATGACGCCCCTCGACGCCCGATGCGATCTGCCCGGTGACATACAACTCATAGGCATGGTTCTCGAGCAGCGACGCACGCTCTTCGACGTCGGCCGCATCCGCGTGTCGCAGGGCCGTGCCGTAGTGGTCAGCCGCCTCGCGATGCGCGCCGAGCGATGCGGCTTGGCGCGCCGCCGCCGGCGCGTAGCGGCGAACGGCCGCGCCATCCTGCGCCCCGGCCGCGTGATGTACGATCCGCGCCAGCGGGACTCGGTCGTCTCCGTGAGCGAGCAATGCGGCCAGAATCCGCGCATGCAAGGCCTGCGCGCCGGCCGCCGGCAACGCGCTTTCCACGGCCTGCCGTGCCAGCTCGTGCCGAAATCGCACGGCGTCGCCCTCGACGGTCAGCAGACCCGTCCGCGCGCATTCGTCGATCAGGGCAAAGGGCGGATCGTCCGTGGCCTGCAGCAGCCATCTCTCCGCGCGGTCAGGAACGACAGAGCAAAGATCGAGCACCGTCCGCGCGGCGGAGGAGAGCTGCACGGCGCGGGCCAGGGTGGCCTCGCGGATCGTCGCCGGCAGGGTTTCGCCGGAGCTCGCCAGCAGCTCGGTGACGAAGAACGGGTTGCCGCCGGTGAGCGCATGGAGTCCATGTGCCGCACGTCCGACGGGTCGCGCGAGCGTCGCCACCGCCGCCTCGGACAAGGGCGGCACCAACAGGCGGCGGACCATGCGGAACGGCAAATTGCCGAGCACCGACCAAAGAGGATGCTCGCGGTCGATCTCGTCGTCGCGATAGGTCAGGATGACCAATGCGCGCACACTGCCGAGGCGGCGGCCGAGATACTTCAGCAGATCGAGCGTCGCGGCGTCGGCCCAGTGAACGTCCTCGAAGACGAGAATGGTCGGAGCCTGGCTGCTCTGCAGCGCGCGCAGGAACGCGCCGAAGATCGCGAGCCGGCTGCCGGCCGCTTGCATCTGCTGCTGCAGCTCGCCCGGCAGCTGCGCGGCCACGTCGTGCAGGGGACCCAGCGGCTGCGGGGTGAACAGGGAGTCGCAGCGGCCCCACAGCGTGCGGCATCCGCGGCCGCGCAATGCGACGAAGCGGTCGACGAGGGAGGTCTTGCCGATGCCGGCTTCACCGTAGACCAAGGCGATACGGCCGCTGCCCCGGACAGCGTCGCGCAGCGCGGCGTCGAGCTGGTCGAGGCAATCGTCGCGCTCCAGCAACACCATCATTCCGCCTCACTGGGTCCAGGGATACTGTCGGCCGATCCTCCATCATACCGTCCGGACGGCGCGGAGGACAGGCGATGGCGCTTGACGGTCGCGGCATGGCCATTGTCTGCTCGCTGCGGTAGACAAGAGAGGTTCCCATGAGCGACGGAATTGCGTTCATCGACGGCAGGTATCTCCCGGCCGACGAGGCGCGGATGCCGGTGTTCGACCTGGGCTTCCTGCGCGGCGACGCCGTCTACGACACCGTCTCCGTGTGGAAGGGCAACTTCTTCCGTCTCGACGACCATGTCGCGCGCTTCCTGCGCTCCGCCGCGGGCATGCGGCTCGCCTGCCCATACGATCCGGCGCGGCTGAAGCGTATCCTCGCCACCTGCGTTGAGCGCGCCGGCTTCGAGAACGCCTATGTCCAGATGATCATGACGCGCGGCCTGGTGCAGTCGCTCGCCAACCGCGACCCGCGCCTGTGCGAGAACCGCTTCATCGCCTATGCCCTGCCCTACATCTGGATCGTCAGCCCGGAGAAGCAGGAGACCGGCATCGATCTCGCCATCGTCGACAACCGGCGCACGCCGACGGAGGCGGTCGATCCCCGCATCAAGAACTTCAACTGGATGGACCTGCAGCGCGGCCTGTTCGAGGCGCTCGAGCGCGGCGCCGACAACGCCGTGCTGTGCACGCCCGCGGGCCTCCTGGCGGAGGGGCCGGGTTTCAACCTCTTCCTGGCCAAGGACAAGCAGCTGCTGACCCCGCGCACCAACATGCTCGAAGGCATCACCCGGCAGACCGTGTTCGATCTTGCGCGCGAGATCGGCGTGCCCTGCATCGCGGCCGATCTGCCGCCCGAGGCGTTGCGCGAAGCCGACGAGGCATTCCTGTCCTCGACCGCCGGAGGCATCATGCCGGTCACCCAGGTCGACGGCCGGCCGCTCGGCAACGGCGCGCCCGGCCTGCTGACGACCGAGCTTCGCCGGTTGTACTGGCAGAAACGCGAAGCGGGCTGGCTCGGCACGCCGGTCGCCGAACTTGCCGATCGGGAACCGCCGGCGGGCCGGGCCTGAATCTCCCGGGCGGTGACCGACCCGCGCGCTGCGGGGGTTCGGAAAATTTTAGAAGCTATTTCATCGGTTTATCGACACCTCGCCAGATTTCTCATGGTTAACCTTGAGCGAGGGCGCTAACCACTTTGAACATCATCGTTAATTTCAAGTTACCGCCGCACCCCTACGGCATCGGTCGAGAGCCGAAAAACCTGGCCCAACCGCTTGAATTTCCGCCGTCTTTTACGACGGCTTTACCAACCTTTGTCAATGTTAAGGCGAATTGATCAGCCGGGCCTCCATCAGGGATCGCCGCAACCCATCGTCATGAGTAAAGCTGCAGCCCTTGCCGACCACAAGGCGAAGCCGGCCACCGAACGCAAGTCGAGCATCGGCAAGTTGCGCGGCATTCCGTTGGACCTCGCCACCGCCGTCGCCAACCTCAACGTCAAGGGCGAGGTGATCATCCGCGTCGAGGACGTTCCTGCCGGCGTCCGCCTCTCCGCCGGCAATGCGGCCTCCGGGCTGGTGACCGGCGAGGAAGGCCAGGACAAGACCTCGGTCTGGTCCCTGCGCGTCGGAGATCTCGAGGATCTCCATCTGCTCACCAGCGCGAGCGAGCCGGCGAACTATCCGCTCACGATCCGCATCCTGCTGCCGGATCCGGACGGCTATGACTACGCAACCACGGTCGCCAAGTTCGACCTGCTGGTGACCGACACGGGCGGCGTCTCCGCCTTCACCGGCCTGCACCCGGAAGAGCGCAACAAGAGCGATGCGGCGCTGACGCACCTCCGCGGCCTCATCGGCAAGGGTCGCGGCAAGACCGACGCGAAGTCCGGGAAGCGGACCATGGACCTCGGCGGCGCGCCGGTCGCGCCGCTGGCCGACGAGCAGCGCTCGACCACCGTGCTCCATCAATTGATGGAGGAGGAAGACCGGCGCGAAGCCGAGCGCAAGCGCCTGGCCGACCATGAGGCCGAATGGCGGGCACAGGAAGAGCGGCGGCTCGCCGAAGCGCGCGAGCAATGGGAATCCGAGGCGCAACAGCGCATCGCCGCCGCGCTGGAACAGGCGCGCGCCGAGGAAGGACGACGCCTGGCCGCGGCTGAGGCCCGCCTCAAGGACCGGCTCGCCGAGCAACTGGTCGTCGCCGAAGCGCGGCTGAAGACGAAACTGGCGCGCGACCGCAACGGCGGCAAGGACGCCTTGGCCTTCGACGTCGGCGCCGTCGAGGCCGCCGTCGCCGCGCAGCTCAAGAGCGAATTCGCCGCCGAATTGGCCAAGGCCGAGGCGCTCTGGAAATCTGCGGAAGCCGAGCGGCTCGCCGCGGCCAGGACGCAGTGGGCGGCCGAGCAGTCGGCAGCATCGAACGCCGCCGCGCCGCCGTCCGAGGCGGATCTGCAGGCCAAGCTCGGCCCGCAACTTGCCGAGGCCGAGGCGCGCTGGCGCGCGGAAGAAGCGGAGCGGCTCAAGGCCGCGGAGACGCGCTGGCGGGCCGAGGCCGAAGCGCGCAGCGACGCCCACCAAGGCGATCTGACGTCAAAGGTCAACGGGAAGCTTGCCGAAGCCGAAGCGCGCTGGCGCACGGAGGAGGCGGAACGGCTGAAGGCTGCGGAGGCGCGCTGGCAAGCCGAGACCGAGGCGCGCAGCGGTGCCGGCCAGGCCGACCTGGCGGCAAAGATCAACGAGAAGCTCGCCGAGGCCGAGGCGCGCTGGCGCATCGAGGAGGCGGAACGGCTGAAGGCCGCCGAGGCGCGCTGGCAAACCGAGGCCACGGCGCGCAGCGGCGCGCATCAGGCCGACATCGAGGCCCAGACCGCCGCTCGGCTCGCCGCCGCGGAAACGCAGTGGCAGAAGGCGCTGGCCGAGCGCGAGGCCGCCATCGAAGCCAAGTGGACGGCCGAGGCCAAGCAGCGCATCGCCGAGTCCGAGACCGCGCTGATCGAGCTGCATCAGAGCCAGATCGCCGCGGCCGAGAGCCGGCGGCAGGTCGAGGCGGCGGAGCTGCTGGCGGCGACGAAGGCGCAATGGGAGACCGAGACCAACGCCCGCCTGACCGAGGTGCAGGAGCGGGTGGCGGCGGCTCTGCACGAAGAACTCGCGGCCCAGGAAAAGCGGCTGAAGACCGAGGCCGCCGAGCAGCTGGCCGCGGCGCGCTCGCGGTGGGACGCCGAGACGACGCGCCGTCTCTCCGAACTGTCGTCGTCGGCCGACGACGAGCGCGTGCGGCAGGCCGATCTCGAATCGCGACTGCAGGCGGAACGAGCCGCGGCGTTGGCGGCCGTGCAGCAGCAGAGCGAGACGCGTCTGGCCGAGCTGGAGGCGCGGCTGAGGCAGGAGCATGCCGAAGCGCTCGCCGCGAAGGACGCCGAGATGATGGTGCTCTATTCGGAGCAGCTGGCGGCGGCCGAGACCGAATGGAAGGAGGCCCAGGCCGATCAGCAGGCGGCAGACCTGATCGCCCTCGAGAACCGCCTCCAGCAGCAGCATGCGGCGACGCTGGCCGCGGCCGAGCAGCGGTGGAAGGAGCAGACGGCGGCGCAGCTGGCGGAGGCGCGCCGGCAGTGGGACGCGGAGGCGGCGACGCACGCCGCGAGCGCGGCCCGGCAACAGAGCGACGCTGCAGCGCAGCTCGCTGAGCTCGAAGCGCGGCTGCAGGGCCGGCATGCGGAGGAAATGGCCGCCGCCGAAGCCAGGTGGAAAGCCGAGATCGAGCAGCACCGCGCACGTGCCGGATCGGCGCTCGACGCGGCCAAGAGCGAGCAGCTGCTGGCGCAGGAAATGCAGTTGCGGGAAGCGCATGCCGCAGCCATGGCCGAAGCCGAGGCGCGCTGGCGCCGCGAGCTGGCGGACGGCCTGACCAAAGCGGAGGCGACGTGGCAGGCCGAGGCCGACGCGCGCCTGCAGGCCGCCGAGGCGCAATGGCGCGAGCAGACCGAACACCGCTTCGCCGTCGCCGAAGAGATGTATCGCGAGGTCCATGAGAGCGCGATCGAAGCAGCGGAGAAGCAGTGGAAGGAGGAAGGGGCCGCCCGTCTTGCCGCCGCCCGCGTGGACTGGGAGGCGGAGATCAAGGCCCGCCCGGCAGACGACGACGCGGCCGTTCGCGAAGCGGTGGCGCTTTCGCTGATCGAGAAACGCTTGCGCGAAGAGCATGCACAGCAATTGGCGGCCGCCGAAAAGGCATGGCGCGCGGCCGAGATCGACCGCCTAGCCGACGCCAAGGCGCAGGCGAAGATCGAGGCCGACCGCCGCATCGCCGGCGTGGAAGCGAAGCTGCAGGAGAAGATTTCCGCCGCCGTCGAGGCCGCAGAGAAAAAATGGAAGGCCGACGAGGTCAAGCGCCTCGCCGCCACTCGCTCGGGATGGAAGGCGGAAGCGGAAGAGCGGGCCGCGGACGCCGAGCTGCGCATCAAGGTCGAGGTGGAGCGGCGCGTCGCCGAGGCGCTGGCCAAGCAGCAGGCCGCTGCCGCGGGTGGTCAGGCGGCGGCGCCCAAGCCGCGCGACGAGGAGGTCGCTCTGGTCAAGAAGATGGCGGCCGAGTGGAAGCTCCACGAAATGGAGCGGCTGAAATCGGAGCGCGCGACGTGGGAAGCCGAGGCGGATGCGCGCCTGCGGGAAGCCGAGGCGGCATGGAAGATCGCCGAGGAGCAGCGCATGGCCGAGGCAATGGCGGCCTGGCGTTCCGATACGGATCGCATCATGCTCGCCAAGATGCGTGTCGCGGCGGAAGCGTCGCGACAGAAGGAGGCCGCCGAGGAACCCACGCGGCCCATCCCCATCAAGCTCATCGCCGCAGCGCTCCTGGGCCTCACGCTCATCGGCGGCGGCGTCTACGGCTACATCGACGGCAGCCTCGGAGAGAGCCTGATGTCGCTCATGGCGCCCGAGGAACGCGCGGTTCCCGCCGCGCCCCTCATTGCCGACGCGCCGCGGCGCCAGCCGCAGGCGCCGGTCCTGCCCACCTGGGTCGTCAAGGACCAGGACACCAACGTGCGCGAGCGGCCGACGACGGAGTCGCCCGCCGTCGGCACGGTCAGCCGCGACACGGTCGTCACCGAGATCGACCGGGACGGCAACTGGATCAAGGTCGTGGTTCCCGGAAGCGGGAACCACGAAGGCTGGATTCACATCAGCCGGCTACAGCAGGTCGAGCCGGCCGCCGCACCCTAGACGCAAGGCCCGCCCAAGTCGCGCGTGCCAGCGGCGGCCCAACGCACTACGGTAGCGATCGAGCATCGCCATGATCTCACCCCATCAGCAGGACGACATGCTCGCGCTCTATGACCGCGAGATGCGCGCCGCGGCACCCATGCCGGGTCCGGCCTACCGCCGCGAACGGACGAACCGCGTCGTCCGTCTCGTCGGACCGTCTGCCGCGGCGTTCGACAACTGCGTCCTCTTCAGCCGGCTGGACGACGCCACGGCCGATGCCGCGATCCGCCGTGAGATCGATCACTTCGGCTCCCGCGGCCGCAGTTTCGAGTGGAAGCTGCATGACCATGACGAGCCGGAGGATCTGCCGGCGCGGCTGCGGCGCCACGGCTTCATGCCCGAGCCGCGCGAGACAGTCGTCGTTCGGCAGCTGTCGGACATCCCGCCGCGCGGATCGACGTCGGCTGCGGATGTCCGCAAGGTCGATCGCCCCGAACAGCTCGCGGACCTCGTTGCCGTGCAGAACGAGGCATGGAAGGAAAACCACGTTGCGCTCGCCGAAGCGCTGGCGGCGGAACTGGCATCCGACCCGACGCGGATCGAAATCCTCATCGCCTATGACGGTCCGCGCCCGGTCGCGACCTCATGGCTGCGCCTGCACCGCGGAACCAGCTTCGCCAGCTGTTGGGGCGCCGCCGTCCTGCCCGCATGGCGCGGCCGCGGCATCTATACCGCTCTCGTCGAGCGTCATGCCTCGACGGCGCGCGCCGGCGGAGCGCGCCTGCTTCTCGCCGACGCGAACGCCGACAGCCTTCCGGTGCTCGAACGCATCGGATTCCGAGCGCTGATCGGCGTTCAGGGATACGTCTGGCGGCCGGCGGGCTCAACCGGCACTCCTCTCTAGATCGTCATCTCCTGCGCGCCTTCGACATTGCGCCAGGGCATGGCGCGGGTCGCACAGTAGCCGACAGCGGCATTGAGAAGATACGAGAGCAGCACGATCGCCACCAGCGCCGCAAAGACGCCGGCCGTATCGAACTGACCCGCCGCATGTACCAGCAGATAGCCCAGCCCTCGGTTGGAGGCGACGAGCTCTCCCACAACTGCGCCCACCAGAGCGTAGGGCGCCGAGATCCGCAGGCCTGCGAAGACCCAGATGATCGCCGAGGGGATGACGACCTTCGAAAGCAGATGCCGTTCTCTCGCCCCCATCAGCCGGAGTATCGCGGTCAGCTCCCGGCTAACGTCGCGCACTCCCGTGTAGGTGTTGAGAAAGACCAGAAAGAATACGATCGTCGCGACAAGCGAGACCTTCATCTGGAAGCCGATCCCGAACCACAGAATGAACAGCGGCGCCAGCGCCAGCTTTGGCAGGCTGTAGAAGGCCGTGATGAATGGGTTTATCACGTCGGCCAGCCGCGTCGAGCGTCCCAGGATGAGACCGACGCTCATTCCCACGGTGCCGCCGACAAGGAAGCCGAGCAGGGCTTCGCCTGCCGTGATGCCGGAATGATAGAAAAGACTGCCGTCCAGCAGCCAGGACCACAGAGTCGCAAAAATCAGGCTGGGCTTGCTGATGAAAAAGGTCGACACCAGCCGCCCGGACACGACTTCCCAAATGGCGAGAAATCCGACCATCAACAGAGTGCGCAAGCCGACGAGCTGGAGCATCAGGTCCTCCTCTGATCGGTGATCTCGAGCGCCAGCTCGTCCCACAGTTGGGCCGTGACCGCCATATAGTCCGAGTTATACCGCAATCGCATAAGATCCCGATCCCTGGGCAACGGAATATCGATGACCCGCTTGATGGTGCCGGGCCGCCCCGTGAAGATCGCGCACCGATCCGCCAGGGCGACGGCTTCGTCCAGATCATGGGTCACGAAGAGGACTGTCTTGTTCAGCTTGCGAGCGATCTGCGTCAGCTCCACCTGAAGCCGCAGGCGCAGCTGCGCATCCAGAGCCGCAAACGGCTCGTCCAGCAGCAATGTCTCGGGATCGTAGGCCAGCAGCCTCGCCAGCACGGTGCGCTTGCGCATCCCTCCGGACAACTGCGACGGATAGCTCTTCGCGAATCCGTCGAGGCCGACAAATGCGATCAGCTCCTCGATCCGCGCGCGCATCTTCTGCCGCGGCGTGTTGTTGATTTCCAGCGGCACGGCGATGTTCCCAGCGACGTCCCGCCAGGGCAGCAGGTGATCGCTCTGTGTCATGTATCCGACGTGCTTGTTGTAGGGCATCACCGGCTGTCCCCGATAGACGGCGCGGCCCTGAGTCGGCTGATAGATACCTGCGGTGATGTTGAGAAGCGTCGACTTGCCGCAGCCGGACGGCCCCACCAACGTCACGAACTCACCCTCCTCGACCTTGAGACTGATGTTCCGTACCGCCTCGAAGATGCCTGCCCGAGTCGAGAAGGATTTTCCGACTCCCTCGAAACGTATTATCTCGGTCCGTCCCGCCCTACTGGTGCGCCCGACGTCCGATCCCATGTCGCGGGGATAGTCTCCATCTCCGTTCAATGGCATCTCTCATTCTCCCGTGGCGCATCTTTCTCTCGTAGCTGCTTGGAGGCTCCTAAGCATTCATGTCGCGCGGCGGGAACCGCAACGATCCGCGCCGGCGTCTCTTTCCGCGCGATACCGGCCCGGCGGGCTCGACCGGGCGAGCCGCCGGAGGCCGGCAAGCGTTCGTCGACCGATCCCGTTCTACGCCGCCGGGGCGTATTCGTTCGTGTAGGATTCTTTGACGATGCTGTTATCGAGCTTGTTCTTCGAGAAGCGGTTGCCGAAGTCGATGAGGTCTTCCAGCATCTTGTCAGTGATCAGGGTCGTTGTCGGCGTGCCGATGATGGTGTCGTGCCAGATCTGGGTGAAGAGCGACTGATCGAGCTTCGAGAAGACCAGCTTCCAGATGGCGACCTTCACCTCTTCGGTCCGGGCCGGATCATGCATCGCATCGAGCCCCATCTGCAGAGACTTCACGAACCTCCGGGCGACATCCGGGTTCTTTTCCAACCATTCGCCGCGGGCGGATACTGCGGCGCCGAAGAACCCCCTCAGCGGCTCCACGTCTCCGATCCCCGTATTGAACAGGAGAAGGCCGCCGAAGGTTACGGGCGCTACATTGCTGTGGGGCGTGGAGATCGAGATGGCATCGACCGTTCCTTGCGAGAAGGCGGCGAGCAGCGCCGACCCGTCGCCCAGCGCCACGACGTTCATGTCGCGAGAGCGGTCGAGGCCGGCCTGTTCCGCAAGATAGCTCACCAGCTGGTCGTTGCCGCCGCCCGGTCCGGTCACCCCGATCGTGATGCCTTTCAATGCAGCAAGCCGCTGCTGATAGGTGCTGTCCGCCTTCACGTTGTGCGCGTCGGCCCATTTCTGCGTAATGGCGACGTTGACTCCGTATTGAGAGGCGACTCCCGCGATCATCTTGATGTCGCCGCCGGCCTTCCGCGCGAGCATCGGGCTGGACGGGACTCCCATGACCATCTCGATATCGCCGGCGAGCAGGGCGGCGATGGCGTTCGGACCCGAGGTCGAGTGGAGCCGTTCCACATCGAGGCCGTTCTGCTTGAAGTAACCCATCGCTTCGGCAGCGTAGATCGGGTTGTACAGCAGGCTGTCGTTGGATGATGTTATCCTGATCTTGTCCTGCGCGACGGCTTGCCCCGACAGGAGAAGCGCGGCGGCAAGGAAAGCCATTCTGCTCAGTGAATGCGACATTTCATTTCCTCCCTGGATGTCGAAATGTTATGGCCGGTCGCCACGCGACGCGGCGGACGATTGCAGGGTCTGATCCGGCGCCTCAGAACGTCGGCAGCTTCATGTAGACGAGCTCGGTGGGTTCGACGGCCCGAAGCGACACCGGAGCCTCCTCCGCTTCGGTGGCAAGCGCCGAATGCCGCTCGTAGCGCTGATCGCCGTGAACGATCGCCCCTTCGTTGACGAAGACGATCTCGGGTGAGGTCTCGATGCCGAAGGTCAGCGTCGCCCCCTTATTCATCCGAACAAAACCAAAGCGGGCATCCCGCTCGGTGAACGTGCCGAGATTCTTTCGCGCGATGCCGGCGGTGTCTTTATCCTTGATCCAGCCGAAAGCATCCGGATTCATGATGATGAAAGTCATGTAGCGCGGCGGCGGGTACGCCATCTTGCGTCCCCACGCCGCCTCCTCTGCCGCTTCCGCGGCGTCCTGGTTGTGCCGGCGACCGTCCGCGTCGGTCCATGTGTAGACGCCGCGCTCGAACTTGCCGCCTCTGGCCAAGAGCGTTTCGATGCCCTTCTGCATCTGGCTTGGACTCATATATCCGAGCCCGCTGGGGCCGCCGTACTGCAATGTCAGCATGTGCAGATCCTTGGGCTTGATCTGTGGACCGTAATAGACGGACTCGGGGAAATATGCGGCCCACCCCTTGGGCAGTACCTCCTTGTCGGTTATGTGAAACTCGCCGGAGACCACATACCGGAACTGCTCCTTCGTATGTCGGTGCCGCGGCGTCACCCAGTCGCCGGTGCTTCCGTCGCCGTCGAGCGTTAGACGATAGTTGTTCGGGGCGCCCTCCTTTCCCGTCAACAGCAGGGCGGCCGATCGGTTGCCGCTTCGATAGTCGGTGACGACCTTGTGGAAGTCGGGAGCGGTCTTCGGATTGTTGGCCCTCATTCTGTTCTCCATCAACACCTGGCGAATGACGATCTATCGGCTCGGAACCTGCAGTCGGCCGGCAGGCGGACCGGCACTCTCCTCCCGCAGGACGGTGATCTTGAGCGCGGCGGGGCGCGGCGCCACGTCCGTCCGGCCGCTCTTGTGCTGGACCGTGTCCGACGCAGCGACCTGCAGAAGCTCCAGATCCTCGGACTCTGCATTCTCGAACCAATATCTGCTGTAGCGCGGGGTAATGACGCCCTCGTTGGGTCCGAACTCGCCGATGACGGCATCGTTGGGACCATAGAATCGGACGCGACCCTTTATCACCCACCAGAGCGTCTCGACGTGCGTGTGATAGTGCAGGTTGTTCTCGCCGCCCTTCTGCTTGACGATCTGGACCACGCTGCGGATGATTTCGCCGCGCCCAAGCCTCACCAGGCCTTTGGAGCCGAACTCCTTCTGATCGGGACGCTTGTATCTGAACGTCTGCACTTTCGCTTCCGCTTCGCGATGCAACTCGTCCAAGGGCTTGTCGTCGAAGCCCTCCCTCAATTCGTTCGGCATTCTCTTCCTCCCGTTCTATCACCGCGTGCGGTCGGCGAATGCGCCAAGCGGACGCGACCGATCACACCGATGGCCCGAACCTGCTGATGGCTGTTTCGCGCGTGTCCAGTATCTCCGCCGTCGTCAGCTCGCCGGACGCCACGCTGATCATGTATCTGAAGAGCCGATCGCCGGCGTTCTCGGTCTTTTCCCGGCCCTCGATGATGTCGCTGACGTCGAAATCGATGTTGTCGGCGAAGTTTCTTGCGGTGTTTCTGTTGCCGGTCACCTTGATAGTCGTCGCGACCATGCTGCCGATCGGATTGCCCACGCCGGTGGAGAACATGATCAATTGGCAGCCTCCCGATGCGAGCCCGGTCACGGATTCGACGGCCGCCGCAGGGGTCGCCATGAAGTGCAAGCCGGGCACCGCCGGCGACTCTGCGTACTCCAGCACGCCTACGAGCGGGCGAGTGCCGGCCTTCGCCATGGCGCCCAGCGCCTTCTCTTCGACGGTCGTCAGACCGCCTCTGATGTTGTCGCGCGAGGGCTGGGCGCCGCGGATGTCGACTCCCCGGCTGACGATCTCGCGTTCATGGCCCCTGACCTGGGAAAGAAACTTCTGACGCACCTCCTCCGTCGCCGCCCGCGCTGCAAAGAGGTGCTCGGCGCCGAAGAATTCCGACGTCTCGGAAATCACGACCCTGCCGCCGCCATCGATGATGCGGTCGGCCGCCGCGCCGATCGCCGGATTCGACGCGAGTCCGGACGTCGTGTCGGACCCTCCGCATTCGACGCCGACGGTCAGCGCCGCAATGGGGAAGAGCCGGCGAGTCTGCGCGGACGTCAGCTTGACGAGGCGCGCCGCAAGCCGGGTGCCGAGCGCCGTAGCGGCAATGGTTCCGCCGACAAGCTGGAGGTTGATGACTTCGAGAGGCTTTCCGCAGGGCCGGATGCGCCGTGCGACTTCCTCGGAACTGTCGGGCTCCAGCCCGACGACGAGCACGGCGCCGACGTTGGGATTGTGCGCGAGTCCGGCCAAGGTTGCATAGGAGATGTCCAGGTCGCGACCGATCTGGCCGCGCACGAACAACGTCGTGATCGCCAGGGTTCCGTACACGGAGCGGCAGATCGCGCGGGTGACCGGGTTGCAGATATCCAGTACGGAAACGACGCCCACCCAGTTGCGGACTCCGACCCGTCCGTCCGGCCGCTCATAGCCGAGGAAGGTTTCTTCCGAGATTGCCGTCATAGGTCACCGCGGCCGCGCAGGGCCTCGACGTTGTGCACGTGAACGTGCGCGCCCTGTTCGATGCTGCTGAGCGCCTGCCCGATGACGTGCCCGTACTTCAAGATCTTCCCGCCCTTCGGAATCAGCCGCGTCGCGAACTTGTGGCCGAAGGGAATGCCGGCCCTGAGCTCGATCTCCCCGCTTCCCTCGCCGATCAACCGCGCGCGCTCCCGTGCCTGGCCGTCGTCGATCATCGTCGCGACGTTGTCTTCCCGATGAAGAACGATGGCGCGCACCATGTCAGGCGACTCCTTGATCAAGACCGAATGCCTTGCGGCGCATTGCTTTCCCTTCCCCCCGGAAAGGGGATCCCGTGCTCCTGGCCGACGGCGCGGAGCTCATCTCCGATCTCCCGGACGAGGGAAATGCCGCTTTGCCGCGCCTCCAGCTCCGCGGCATGGGCTCTTTCCCCCGGAATGCGCGCCGGCGGCGAGCCGAACGACTTGAAGTTGGCGATCCACTGGTGCATGTGGCTCTCGAAGGCCGCTGCGCTGGAAAGCCGGGTGGGGTTGAAGACCATCAGGAGCGCATTGCAGGCGACCGCGCTCCTGGGGACGCCGCCCGCGTTGAGCGGCCCCAGGAATGTCGCGCCGGTGAGGCTGCCGGCGAGCACTTCGACCAGCATCGCCACCAACAAACCCTTGTGCCCGCCGAATGGCAGCAGCGCTCCCATCAATGCTTCATCGGGATCGGTGGTTTCGTGGCCATGGGCGTCGATTGCCCAACCGTTGGGAATTGCGGTCTGCGAGCGGGCCGCCAACAGGATGTTCCCGCGCGCGGCGACGCTGCACGCCATGTCCAGGACGAGGGGCGGCCCGTCGCTGCGCGGCGCGGCAAGCGCCAGCGGATTGTTGCCGATGAGTGGACCCTGTGCCCCGAGAACGCCCATGATTGCACGCGTCGATTGCAGGATGACCGCAACCAATCCGTCTTCGGCGGCGCGCAGCGCGAGCACGCCAAGCGCGCCGAGATGTCCGCTGTCTTCGAGGATGCCGACGACGACCGGCCGATCTCGCGCTAGGTCGCACATCCGGTCGATTGCCCGCGCGCCGGCCACCTGCCCGAACTGCCGATCCGCTTTGATCCGGACGACGCCGTCGGCGACAGTCGTTATGGGACGAGCGCGCAGGTTGAGCTCTCCGTCGCGCGCCTTCGACAGGTAACTCTTCAGCCGCGCAACACCGTGAGTAGGAAAGCCGCGCGCATCTGTGCGCACCAGCGCCTGGGCCGCAAGGCGCGCCTCCTCGCCAGCCATGCCCGCGCTCGTCAGGATATCGGTGGCCCAGGACTCCAACTCCGAATAGGAAATGCGCACTGCCGGCGCCGCGTCCCTAGAGCCAAGCCCTTGAACTAAATTGGACTGTTCCAGCATGTCCTCTTGTCGGCTCGTTCGCCGGACGCATTGCTGCCCGAGATCGTCATTGACGACTATCACAGGCCGAAGAGCGCCATTTG
The DNA here is from genome assembly GCA_050180895.1 of Dongiaceae bacterium. Lineage (GTDB taxonomy): Bacteria > Pseudomonadota > Alphaproteobacteria > Dongiales > Dongiaceae > JBGPEQ01. The sequence goes on along the minus strand of JBFXDS010000002.1, from coordinate 67,909 downwards.
TCGCCTAGTTGACAAACGTCCGGCGCGCGCCGGAGGCGCGGAAGAGCGGCGTTCGAGATTGGAGAGCGGCTCGCGGCGGGCCCCGCTGCAGCGTCGAGACCGCTCGACGACCGACGGTGCTACCGGAGAATAGCGTCCAGGCGCGTAAGGAGATCGGGACGCAGCACGACGATCCGGCGTCCCGTGCAGTCGATGATCCCCGCCCGCCGCAAGCGTTGAAGGGACCGTGTGATCCATTGGCGCGATGCCCCGACCATCTCGGCGATATCCGAATGGGTCAACCTTATCCGAACAAGCGTCCCGCCTTCAGTCCGGCGTCCGTGCATAAGACAGAGATTCTGGAGCGCCAGACCCAGGCGGCTTACGATCGAAGATGCTGCCAGCATCTGGGAGATGTTCGACAGGTGGCGGACCTTCAACTCCATCAGCACCAGAACATGGCGTTGGAATCGTGGAGAGGACGCCAGCCACTCCTGGAACTTTTCGGTCGAAACGCAGAGCAACTCCGTTGGCTCGACGGTTTCGGACGACCACAAATAGGTCTGACCGGCTTCCGAAAGACCCGGAAGGCCGATCATCGTCCCGGCGGTCCAGTAGGAGAGCGTGATCGAGCGGCCATCGGGATAAAGATAGAAGGTGCGAACGCAACCCGAGCTGACGAAGAAGATGTTCCGAATGGGCTCGCCTTGTGTAGAGACGATCCTGTTCGGTGCAATCGAGGTCGTCCTCGTCGACCTGCAGTCGGCCGCAAAGCGAAGCAACCACTGAGCGTCGGCATCCAAATCGACACGCCCCGACGCGCCGGCCTCGCAGCTGCAATGCATTGCCTGCGGCCATGCCGCGCCTTCCTTGCGCCAGCTTGCCGGGCGAAAGACCTCTGCTGCCGCTGCGGCTGTGTTTGCTCGTCTCATCGTCGGACCATAGCACCGCCCTACGCTTTCCGTCGAGACGACGGACAACCGACACGGGCCCTCCGCGCCACCGCCGGTGGCGACGCCCGCCTATGCCGATCGCGCGGACAGGGCGTCCGCGACCGCCCGGGAGATATTGCGCCGCAACATCTCCTGGCTCTCGTCCGACAACCCCGCGACGTGCGGCGTCAGCAGGATGCTGTCTTGCTGCAGCAGTGGGGACGATGCCGAAAGCGGTTCGGCTTCGAAAACATCGAGCGCCGCTCCGGCGATCCGTCCTTCGCGAAGGGCGCTGACGAGGGCGGACTCGTCGACGAGAGATCCCCTGCTGGTATTCAGAAGAAACGCCGTCGGCTTCATCTGCGCCAACTCCGGCGCGCCGATGAGATGATGCGTGGTTTCGGCCAGCGGAGCATGCACGGACACGAAATCCGATCGGCTGAGCAGTTCGTTCAGGCCCACCAGGGTCACGCCGGCATCTTGGGCCTGTTCGGCATGTGCGGACGGGTCATAGGCAAGCATGGTCACGCCGAAGCCATGCGCCCGCCGTGCGACCTCCCGCCCTATCCGCCCGAAACCGACCAGCCCGAGAATCTGGGAATGAAGGGCGCGCATCGGCGAGGCTTCGGCCCGAGCCCACCGCCCGTTCCGCATCTGACGATCGAGAAAGAGCAGGCGGCGGGAGCAGGCGAGCATGAACATGACCGTATGATCGGCGACCTCGCGGGCGCAGTATCCGGATGCGTTGACGACGGCGATCCCCCGCTCGGCGGCAGCCCGGACATCGATATTGTCGACGCCGGCGCCATATCGGCCGATCGCTCGAAGTCTCGGAAGGGCTTCCATGACGCGGCGGGAGATGCGCGCCCCGACGACCAGGATAGCGTCGGCGTCCCGCGCTATACGGATCACTTCATCTTCGGTCGTCACAGTCCTCGGCACATAGGCCGAACTGATGCGGCTCAGCGACACCCGCCCGGATTCGGTCGCCGGCCGGCCGCGCATGGCCGGCTCGGGGCAAGGCGACGTCGCCGCCCAGCCGACCACGACTTCGGCGCCGATGCGCCGAAACTCTTCCTCTTCGATCACCGGCCGATACCAGGCGTGTCGGTCGACGATGACGACGCGCGGCACGGCTCGGGTCTTCGCGCCGTCGCCCTTGCCGGAGGCGCCGGCAGCCGGCTTTTCCATTGGGCCTCGCTTCCGCGCGGTTTCGCTGGCGAAGTCCCGCACGTTCCGAAGTGTTTTCGCTCCGGGACCTGTTTACAAGGCCTGACAGCGCATGCCCGCCATGTGGCTGGCCGCCTGGGAAATCGCGTGCAGCGACGGCGGGAAGCCTGACGAAGATCGGATCTCGCCGGTGGTCGGCGTTCTGGAATTCGTCTGGCTACCGCCGAGCTGAGCCGGCAGCTCGGCCGGCGTCACGACCGCGAGAGATGGCAGAGCACGTGATCGACGCGGGTCTGCTGGTCGCTGAGCGGCAGCGCCACGATCTTGTAGGCGAAGGTGCCCTCGGGTGAGGGGAAGACCTCGGTGTCCTGGACCGGCGTCCCCGCGCGGACCGCCTCGCCGCCGATGGCGAGGATCCACTCCGTGATCATCGAGGTGAAGTTCAGGTCTTCGCCCGGCCGGCTGCGCCGGTTGGCGCCGAGACGCAGGATGCTGGAAAAGTTCATCTGGCCGCCATTGCCGCTGCACGTCAGCAGCATGCTGTTCGGCCAGTTCTCCGCCACCTGCTCAACGTCGAAGTCGGCACGCGACGGGAAGCGGCGGCCGTTCTTCACCCTTGTCCAGTAGCCGTAGAGGTCGCTCGGATGCTTCGGCAAATCCGCCGGACGCTGCTGCGGTGCCGGCGCCGTGCTGCGGGTCGACGCGGCCGACGACGATGTCGTCGCGCCGTTGCCGCGCAGCGCCGACAAGCGGGCGGCGCGGGCGATCGCTTCCGAGCGCGACAGGCCGGCCGTGCCGCGGTCGCGGCTCGGCGGCGCGGCAGTCGCGGGCGAGGCTGCGACCGGGGTCGGTCGAACCGGCGCGGCCGGCGGCTCCATGCTGGTCATCGGTGCGGGCGGCCCTGCCGGCGCTGGCGTCACCCCGACGACAGCCAGGGGCGCCTCGGGTTCCTTTGCCGCGGCCGGCCAGGAGAACGAAGTCGGTGCGACCGGTTCGGCAGACGGAGTCGTCTGCGGCGCAGCGGCGGGCGGTGTCGCGGCGTCGTCGGGCGCAATGTCCGTGGACCCGTCGTCGGATGAGCCGATCGTCGGCACCGGCGCGGCCGAAGGCACGCCATCATAGGCGACGACCGCTGCCCCCAGCGACTGGTCGCCATCCGTATCCACCGGGCTCTGCAATGTCGGCGCCTCGGTCGACGGCTGCAGGCTGTCTTGCGCCGGCATCGGCATGGAGTCGCGTTCGTGCGCCACCGACGGCGCGGGTTGGAAAATTGACCCCCTCACCGTAACGGTCGAACGGTCCTGCGCGGGGGTCGCGGCCGGCTGCGGTTTCGGAGAATCGTCGCTCTCCGGAGCCGGAACCGGTTTCGGTTCCGAGGCCGCTTCCGGCATGGCTGGAGACGCCGCTGGCGCGGTGAACTGCGGCACCGTCTCTGGCATGATGGCGGCGGTCATGGACAGCGCCGTCCGCGTCGAATCGGCACGTTCCCTGGGCGCCACCGGCATCGACGCGGCGTTGCCCTCGCTGGCCGGCTCGAACAGCATCTTCTTCGGCGCCCGCCGCGCTCCGTCGCCCGAACCCAGCGTGAGCACGGCCGAGTTGTCCACCGACTCGTCGCCGTCCTCGCGTTTTTTCATCTTGCGGGACGCGGCGCTCTCGCTCCTGCGACGCTTCTTGCCGGACTTGGGAGGAACATCCGATTTCTGGGTCGGCGGTTCGACCGGTGTCATCGGATCGATTTTCTCGTCGAGGCTCATCTCAGCGCTTCTTCTGAAGAATGTTCAGTCGGAGTCCGACACGCGCCGCAAGGGCGGCGTTGTCGGAGCGAACGCATCCTGATGATCGTCGGATGCCGGCCCGGTGACCGCCTTGATGTCGGCGGCCGGGAGCGGCCTTGTACGCGCCATCTCCGGCGCGACCTGTTCGATGTAGCCGTCGAGAGCGCGCGTCAGCAACTCCTGCGCGCTGATGCCCAGATGATAGGCGACGAGCTTGAGGCGGAAGTGGCGCACCCGGTCCAACCGCAAGGACAGCTTCTTGCGGTTGAGGTTGTCGAGCACGGGGCGGCGCATATCGGACACCGCGCCGCGCCAGGGCATGACGACATTGCTTTCCGGACGCTCCCGCATGCGCTGCGGCTGCACCGGTTCCATGCGATGGAGCTCCGCGGTCGGCGTCTTGTCGCGCGGGGCGGCGGCCTCACCGAGAATCTGGTCGACGAGCGCGGCCGGGTTGGTCCGGCCCTTGAGCAAAAGCAGCGAACTCGAGAGCGACGCCGCGGCCTTCAACTGTTTCATTCGGCACCGTGGCCCTTGTGCTTCAAGCCGACTGATAGACCGCGCCGCCTCCGGCGGCGACGGCCTGGGGCTGCGACACCACTTGCAGCTGCGCGCGCTCGAGGTTCTTCAGGCGGCCGCGCAGATACTGCCAGAGCTGGGCGACCTCCTTGCAGGAGTTCGAGGACTCGTCGACTTCCATGACGGTGCGGCCGTCGATCATGCTGGCCGCGAAGTCCGTGCGGTTGTGGAGGATGGCCGGCGCCAGCGTGCCGTGCTGCGACAGCGCGATGACCGCCTCGGAGGTGATGCGGGCCCGCGGCGACGCCGCGTTGACCACGAACACCAGCGGCTTGCCGAGGCGCTCGACCAGCTCGACGGTCACGCCGACGGCACGCAGATCGTGCGGACTCGGACGCGTCGGCACCACCACCAGGTCAGCGAGGCGAATGACCTCCGCGATCGTCGCGGTGATGGCCGGCGGGGTATCGATCACCACGAGCTTGATGCCCATGGAGCGCATGCGATCCAGATCTTCCTTCAGCCGGGCGATCGTCGTGTGCGCGAACAGAGGCGTCTCGGCCTCGCGCTCGTTCCACCAATCGGCGAGGCTGCCTTGCGGGTCGGTGTCGACCAGCGCGACGGGCCCATCGCCGGCACGCTCGGCCTCCACGGCCATATGTCCGGCCAGAGTCGTCTTTCCGGATCCGCCCTTCTGAGAACCGAACGCCACGACTTGCATTTATTCCCTTCTCCTCGTTCGGCCGCCTTGGTTTGCTTCCTGCGCGGTCTGCTCCCGGCGTTTCGGCACGGCACCGCGGCGGCGAGAGAGCACGCCCTTGGATTCGTTATACGATGGCATTCCCTAATGAATTCTTAGCCGCTGGAATTAATGCTAAAAATTCTGTTGCCGTACCGCACTGTTTCTGCGGGTCTTTACGATGTTTCTTAGTCGCTGACCGGCCCCGGGCCATGCTCAGGCGCCGGCGCGGATCTCCGGTCCCTGCACCGTCGTCGAGGCGGCGGCGATGACTGCCGACAGGTGCTTGACCAGGAACAGCTGCTGCTTGGGGTCGATGATGAAGCGCAGGCCGGCGCGCCCCCCGTCGCTGTGGCGGACCTCGGCCGGCAGTTTGCCGATGCTGTCGAGCGCCAGGGTCACGGTATCGCCGACCCCGAGCGGACGGTCGATCGCCACCAGCGCGCCGCCGGCGGAGATGTCGTGCACGACGCAATCGATCCTGCCGTCACCGACGATCAGGACGGCCGGCTGCTCGTACTTGAATCGGGGATAGCGCCGCAGCGCTTCCGGGTTGGCGGCGGCGGTTGGCGTTGGCGCCGGCTCGGCCAACGCCGCCAGCGGGACCGGCGGAGGCTGTACATCCGCGATCGCGGCAGCAGCCGGCCGCGGGGCCGGCTCGGACTCCGCCTCCGCCTCCGCCTCGGAATCGGCATCCGCCGCCTCCGTGGCGACGACTTTTATTCCGGCCAGCGCCGTCGGCTGGGGAGCTGTGTCCGGCGCCGTCAACCCGGACCTCTCCAGGCGTTTGGACAGGTAGTCCCAGAGACGTGCCACCTCGGACGAGGCGGCCGGATTGTCCGGCAACTCCACGACCGTCCGGCCGTCCAGCATGCATTCGAGCACCGCCAGGCTGCGCGGGATGGTCACCGTCGCGACCGTGCCGTGCTGCGCCAGCGCCATCACGACCTCCGGCGTCAGCTCGCCGTCCGGCGTCGCGCCGTTGACGACGAAGACAAAGGGCTTGCCGTGGCTCTGCACCATCTCGACCGTCGCCCCGGCCGCCGCCAGGTCATGCGCGCACGGCCGGGTCGGGATCGCCACCAGGTCGGCGGCGATGATCGGCTCGTCGATGGAATGATGCAGCGCCGGCGGCGTGTCGATGACCACCAGCTCGACGCCGTCGGCGCGCAGCTCCTGCAGCTTGGTCGGCAGACCCGCCAGGCTGGATCGCGCCACGGTGATGGCGTCATCCTCCTCTTCGCGGAGGGCGAACCAATCGGTCAGGCTGGCGTCCGGATCGACGTCGACGAGGACGACCGGCGTCATGCCGGCCCGCTGCGCCTGGATCGCCACGTGGCCGGCGAGCGTCGTCTTGCCCGCACCGCTCTTCTGGGAGGCAAACGCCAGGACGCGCATCGCCCGTTCTGTTCCCGTCTATCCCGTAAAAGGCCGAGGCGAAACGACGACCGCGACAAGCATCGCGGTCGTCCGAAGCCGGCGCGAGGCCGCGCGACTCCGCCTTACAATATCGGCTTAATGGTGAAGCCCCGGTTAATCGGCCGTACAAGGGGCGCAGGCCAGGAGGCATCCTGCGCCGGATACCTATTATATTATATGATATGCGCCGCACGCGATCTCGACGAGCGCCGGATCGGTGGGCCCCTACCGCGCGCGGGCCTGCCGCGCCGACATCTTCCTATCAGGGTTCCCGTCGGCGATCGTCTCCACGCGACAAGGATCCGACACCGTCGATTACGCATTCTTAACCCTGGAATGACATATGGATGTATCAGCCATCCGGGACAAATCGACGATGGAGCTGACGCCCGAGGTGCCGATCTGGCGGACCGTCGCGGCCGGATATCGCGCCGGCATCAGCGTCCTGGTTCGCGATGGCGCGCTGTTTCGGTATTTCATCTACGCGTCCGTGCTCAGCTTGCCCATCGTCGGCATCCAGTACGTCGTGGAGCAAGCCGCAACGCCCACCATGCAGGTGTTGAAGCCCCTTTTTAGCCTCCTCACATATGTGGCATATGCGATGGCCCTCAGCCCGCTGACGGCCGCGATCCATCGCAAGCTTCTCCTGGGCGAATCGCCCCGCCAGCTCTATTTCGCCGCAATGTTTCGGACGACCGAGCTGCGCCTCGCCGTCGCGACGATCGCGGTGTCTGCTCTGTTCCTGACCGCGGAACTGATGGCCTATCCTTTGGTCTACCTGCTCTATGGGGTGAGCCCGTTCGATGCCGCAGGCCTCGCACAGGCGTACGAGGCACAACCGCTGATCGCCATGAACCTGGCAGCCGCCATGTTGATCGCCTATCTCGTGGCCGGGCTGGCGGCGACCCGGTTCGCCTTCGCCTTCCCTGCGATCGCCACGCAAGCACGCGGCGCGTCGCTCCGGCAATCCTATGTCGAGACGCACGGATCGACCTGGCGGCTCTTCTTCATCTTCCTCATTATCTTTCTCTTCCCGTTCCTCCTCTTCATCGGCGCCGTCGCCGGCACCTCCGCCGCCTTTGTCATCGGCAACCCCGAGGTCATGCGCACGCCCGAGGCCGGCGAGACGATGGAGCGGTCTCTCCCGTTCCTCGTCCTCTACGCGATCATGTTCCTTGCCATGATGGCGATGGTCGCGGTGACCGCCGCCGCCGCGGCGCGCGCCTACGAGATCCGGATCAATCGCGGCATGAGCGGCGTGGCCGAAGTCTTCGCCTGACCGGCCGGCTCAGCCGCCCCACTCGATGTAGTCGAATCGGAACGCCTTCCCGGATCGCCGGATGTGGCCGATCGAGGGCGACGGAAAGTGCGCCGTCAGCACCAGCTTGTCGGTCTCGGCATGCATCTCGAGGAATCGCCGGCGCACCTGGCGCCCCAGGACGGGATCGGCGTCGCTGCCGCCGCGCCAGTCGGGCTCGGCGCATTGCACGGGGCTGTGCATGAGGTCGCCGATCATGATGGCCTCGGCGCCGCCGGAACGCAGGCGCACGCCGAAATGCCCGACGGTGTGGCCGGGCAGTGGCTCCAGCCAGACCTCGTCATCGATCGCGTGATCCTCGTCAACGAGGGCAGCCTGCCCTGCCGCCACCACCGGCAGCACGCTCTCGTCGATGCACTCCTCGTAGTCCTCGGCCGATGCCGTCTTGTTGTACTCCTCCCAATACGCCAGCTCGCGGCGCGAAATGACGTAGCGCGCATTCGGGAAGGTTGGCACCCAGCGGCCGTCGACGAGCCGCGTGTTCCAGCCGACATGGTCGCCGTGCAGATGGGTACACATCACGAAGTCGATGTCCTCCGGCCTCAGCCCGAGAGCCGCCAAGTCGCTCAGGAATCGCAACCCGCGCAGCTTGTGCCAGCGCATTTGCCAGCGGCATGTCTTGTCCTCACCCATGCAGCCGTCGATGAGGATGTTGTGATGCCGCGTGCGCACGACGTAGCTCTGGATCGGCAGGATCAGCAATCCGGTCGCCGGATCGAGCGCCTTGGGCTCAAGCCAGGAACGATAGGGCGCCAGCGTCTCCGTCGTCGCGTCCGGCAAGAGTCCCGGGACGCTAAAGGCCGGCTCTTCCCGCTCGACGATGCGGGCGATTGCGATGCTGCCGAGTTGACGCCGGCTCATACATTCGAATCCGGCACCGCGGCCTTCTTCCTGGCCATGAAGTCTTGGAGCGCCTCGTCGACGCCGGGATCGATCGGCGGCGCCTCGTACTCGGCCAGCATCTTCTTCCACAGCTTGTTGGCGCGCTGCGCGGCATCCTGCTCGCCCTCCGCCAGCCACTGCTCGAAGCTGTTGTTGTCGGCGATCGAGGAGCGGTAGAACGCGGTCTCGAAATTGCGCTGGGTATGGGCGCATTCGAGGAAATGACGGTTGGCGCCGAAGGCGCGCGCGCCGACCTCGCGGATGGCGTCCATGGCTTGGCCGTTCTCGCTGAGATCGACGTTGCCGGCCAGCACCTGCATCATGCCGCACTGGTCGGCGTCCATGACGAACTTCTCGTAGCCCGAGGCGAGGCCGCCCTCCAGCCAGCCGGCCGCGTGCAGCACGATGTTGGTGCCGGCGAGCAGCGTCGGCAGCAGCGTCTGCGCGCTCTCGTACGCGGCCTGGGCGTCCGGGATCTTGGAGCCGCAGAGCGAGCCGCCGGTGCGGAACGGAATGCCGAGCCGCCGCGCCAGCTGCCCGGCGGCGAACGACACCAGCGTTGGCTCCGGCGTGCCGAAGGTGGGCGCGCCCGACTGCATGGACATCGAGCTGGCGAACACGCCGAAGATGACGGGGGCGCCCGGCCGGATCAGCTGCGTCGTGCCGGCGCCCGACAGCACCTCGGCCAGCACCTGCGCCAGCGTGCCGGCCGCCGTCACCGGGCTCATGGCGCCCGACAGGATGAACGGCGTCACGATCGTCGCCTGCATGCTGCGGGCGTAGACCTTGAGCGCGCCCAGCATGGTGGCGTCCCACACCATCGGCGAGCTGGCGTTGATCAGGCTGGTGATGACGGCGTTGCTCTCGACGAAATCGGCGCCGAAGGCAAGCTTCGCCATGTCCACCGTGTCCTGTGCCCGCTCCGGATGGGTGACCGAGCCCATGAACGGCTTGTCGGACCAGCGGATGTGGCTGTAGACCATGTCGAGATGCCGCTTGTTCACCGGCAGGTCGACCGGCTCGCACACCGTGCCGCCGGAATGGTGGATCGCCGGCGACATGTAGGCCAGCTTCACGAAATTGCGGAAGTCCTCGATGGTGGCGTAGCGGCGGCCCTCGTCGAGGTTGCGGATGAAGGGCGGACCGTAGACCGGCGCGAACACCGTGCCCTTGCCGCCGATGGTGACGTTGCGGGCCGGGTTGCGCGCATGCTGCACATATTCGCGCGGCGCGCTCTTCTGGATGATCGCGCGCGGAAGCCCGCGCGGAAAATGGATGCGCACGCCGCGCACGTCGGCGCCGGCCTCCTTCCACAGCTTCAGGCACTCCTCGTCGCCGTGGAACTCGATGCCGACCTCCTCGAGGATGGTGTCGGCGTTGCGCTCGATGATCTCCAGCCCCTCCTCGCCCAGCACCTCGACCAGCGGAACGTTCCGGGTGATGAACGGCAGCGGCTCGATCTTCGGCCGGCTGCGCGCCGCGCGCCGCGCCTCGGCGCCGCCGCGCGTCCGCCGCGTCCCCGCCGACGCCTCAGGTGCTATCGAATGGCTCGCATCCGCGTCTGCCATGATTCGTCCTAACCAAATTCAAAACAGGAGTACGCGATTATCCGGACCGACCATCGCGCCGACTAGCGAATTCGCGACCCGGCGTGGTGCCATCGCGCCGCCGTCCGAAGGGAGCGGCCCCGACAGCACCGCTCCCGCCTGGAGTTCACATTGGCATCGGCCGGCACGAACTTATTGACCGCGGCCGTCTCACAGTGCGATTCTGCCGTCATCGTCACGCTGCACCGCGCAGCGCTGTCGTGCATCTTGTGCCGGACGGTTTCGCCATCGGGCGAGGCCCTTGAGCGACAAGTGAGCGACAAGGGCTTGCCTCCGACGACGGGCCGCCCCGGCCGCCAGCCGAGGGAGGTTTCGTAATGTCAGTTCGTTCCGCGCTGCTCGCCGCCGGCACCGTTGCCGCCGTCGCATTTGCCGCCCCGGGCGCCTTTGCCGCGCCGCAGGTTCTCGGACTGGTTGCGAGCAACGGCCAGCCGACGCCGCTTGGCTGCGATGGCCGCACTTGCAGCGCGCATTTCAGCTCGTTCTGCCTGCAGCAGAACCGTCCGGCGCCGGCGCACGGCGACAGCTACACGGTCGCGCCCGGCGGCGAGTTGACGCTCGTCGTCGAGACGACGGATGGCCGGACGCTGCGCCTGCCGGGCACCGATCTGACCATCGAGAGCGCGATCAGCTTCACCTCCGTGTCCATCGCCCTGCCGCAGGCTAGGCTTGCCGAGATCGGCGCCCGCGCGGTCGCCGTCGAGGTCGGGCCGGCCGTGTCGCTGATCCCGGCCGTGTTTGCCGGCGACCCGAATCCGCAGGACGCGGACGAGATCGCGCTGGCGACCGGGCCGATGCGCCTGGCCGCGGTGCGCAGCTTCGAGGCCCCGGGCCGGACCAGCGATGCCGCCCGCATCACCAGCGTGCTCATCAACGGGCTCCCGCTGGACCAGCCGGAGACCGCCGCGGTGCGGGACCAAGTGTGGGTCGCCGCCCTGCAGAGCCCGGCCGTTGCGATGGCGACGCCGGACGGCATCGAGACGGCGGAGCACCTCTACGAAGCCTGCAAGATCTCCGTCGAGTCGCGTTCGACCTACTCGATGCGCAGTTGCCTCGAGCTGCGTCACGCCGATCTGCTGGCCGAAGCCAACCACAAGTTCTGGAAGGACAGCGCCGGCTATTGAGCCGCCCCTCGCCAGCGCGGAGGTTCCGGATGGTCCGCTTTCACCTGCTCGCCGGCGTGTTTGCGGCGGCGCTGCCGGTCGGCTTCGGCAGTGCCGCCGCGGCACCGCAGATCCTCGGCATCGTCGCGACGAACGGCGCCCTGCCGCTCTCCTGCACGGATCACGGCTGCCGCGCCGATCTCAGCACGTTCTGCCTGCAGCAGCCGCGCGCCAACCCGGAACCCGGCCAGCAATACCGGCTCGCCGAGCCCGGATCGGTGACGCTCGTCGGCTCGCGCGCCGATGGCGCCATCCTGCGCCTGCCTGCCGGCGACTATATCACGTTCGCCAGCGATCGCGGCTTCACCGCGGTGGAGATCGATCTGCCGCCGGCCGCGGTGGCGCGCCTCGGCTTTACCGCGGTCGCGGTCGAGGTGGCGCCGGATGCGTCGCTGCTCCCGGTCGCCGCCGACGACGATCCGGACCCGCAATCGTCCGACGAGATCGCGCTCGCGGTCGGCGCCTATCGCCGGCAGGGCGGCACGTTCTTCGACGCGTCGGGCGAAGCCGGCGACGCGATCAGGCTCACCAACCGGATGATCAACGCCCTGCCCTGGCGCGGCCGCCGGGCGGCCGATACCGACGGTCGCCTCTTCGACCTCGCCCTGCGGTCGGACGCGGGCCCGGGGGCCGACCCCGCAGGTGTCCGTCTCGCGCGCGCCTATCACGATGATTGTCGGATCAAAGTCGATGTCACCCACCATGTCGACAGTATGCGCAGCTGCCTGCAAGGCACGCATGACCGACTGGTGATCGACACCAACGTCGATTTCTGGCGCTCGCTCAACAGCTACTAGACCGCCGGCATGCGGTCCGTCGCGGTCGTGGCCGCGGCGCTGAACGGCCTCGTCCCGGCCACCCCGTAGAGCGACGACGAGATCGCTACCACCGGCACTGATTGGGGGGATTCGGCTGGATGATGCGGAAGTCGAGCAGCCGCATCTCCCAGTCGAGCCCGTCCACCCGCCAGCGGGGCTCCGTGGCGATGTCCTCGGAGCGTATGGTTTCGCCCCGATGTTCGAAGGTGATGGGGACGATCCGTCCGGCTTCGCGCCACTTCAGCAGCAGCTTCCTGAACTCGACCATGGGAAGGCCGTTGCCCTTCAAGTTCTGATACTGGTGCCCGATCCTCGCGGCCTCGTCGTCGATCTCGATGACCCTGACGACGTCTTCCTGATAGCCGGCGAACTTCAGCGGATTGCCGGGGAGGAGGATATGGTTCGACGTCGGCCCTTCGGTCCTGAGGTTGCTGAACATCGAGAAATTGCCGGTCGTCCTGAGGCCGAAATGTGACGTGAGGCCGAACAGCAGCAGCGCGACCGGCAGCAGGTACAGCGGGCGGAAGGTGAGCGAGCGAAGCACGGGAACGCCTTCCCAGCGCCAGGTCCGCTCCTTCGAGAGAAGGTCCTTGAGGATCGGCCACAGCATGATGAGCACGCCGAGGTTGAAGAGGATGCCGGAAACCACGTACTGGCGCGGAATGACGTCCGCGACATGATTGTGCAGCAGCATCAGCAGGCCGCCGAACATGTTGATCAGGAAATATGCCCGCGCGCGGTGAAGCGAGACGCGGCCGATGCGGATCTGCGCCTGCCGCATCCACGATCGCCAGACGTCGGGCGGGATGAACGTCATCAGCAACGCCAATGCGATTGCCTGAAAGTCGACGAGGCGGATCATCGCGAGCTGCACGTGCACGGCGAGCGAGAGCACGAGGGCGACCCACTGGTAGCGCGGGATGAGGAGCAGCAGACCCTCGACGATCTGCCAGCACAAGACGACGATGGCGATGACGAAGACGACCGCGTCCATCGATGACGCAATCGAAGATGTGCCAACGAGCAGCAGGAGGGCGCCGCCGGCGACCAGCGTCGCGACGATCGGGGTGGCGATGGCGGTCCAGTCGATCGCCGGAAGCGCAAGTCGTTTGCGTTCGAGCCACAGGGTGCCGGCGGCGACCGCGAGGATCAACCCGATGATGGCAACGGTCCGAATCCCGAGGTCCAGGAAGTCGGACATCATCGTTTGCCAGATGGTTCCCGCAAAAATCCGTATGCACGAGACCTGCGGGCTGATGAAATCGTAGTTGAACTTGTGAAAACCTGCGACGAGGAACGTGCAGGTTATCATCAGGCCGAGAATGGGCATGATCAGTTCATAGAAATCATCGTCGGACTCGATTTGTGCGTACTTCGTGTACGAATAGGATATTCCGACGATCAAAGTTACGTTCGTGAAGATTATCAGATTGACGTGGTTGGCGACCTCGGGAAACCGGAACCACAACAGGTAGAACGTCGAGGCGCCGAGAAAGAGCAGGAACCTGAATCGATCCGGCTTCGTCAGCACGGGTATGCTGAGAACGAGGAAAATCGTCGTGGCGGCCGGATATGTCCAGTGCTCCACCATCTCCAGAAGAAACGCGGTGGTATAGACGAGGACGAAGATCGAAAACACATGCAGATGCGTCCGCGCCTCCGTGGAATTGTCGCCGTCTTCGAACGCAGCCTGTGTCGACGGACTCATGTCTGTTCCCCACGAATATCCGCTATCGCAAGTTGGTATTGCACGGATCGAGTGCCGTCATCAGCGGGCGGAGGACGACGGCGAGAATACGCGCGTGCTGAAAGACAACGCGAGAGCAGCGTTGCTGAGCACTTCGTCGCGCCAGATGGCGAAGCTGAGCAAGTTCCAGGTCAGCCAGTCGGGCGCGGCGCAGGTCGCGGCGGCCACATCGCGATCGACGAAGTCGGGCATCGCATAGCGTTCGAACGCAGCCTTCAACGGGCCGTCGAGAAAATAGCGGCCGAGCGGAAGATCGCCCGTGGCCTTCCGGACGTCGACCTCGAAGGCGGGCAGGCGACGTTTCAGCAGATCCTTCAACAGGTACTTCATCCGGCCGTTCGCGACGTAGCGGCGGCTGCGGGGGACGGCAAGCGCCGCCTCGACGACCGATCGGCACGCGAAGGGTGCGAGCATGCATTTGCCGTGGGTATGCATCAGTTGACGCCAGTTGCTGAGAGGTTCGTCGGTGAGGAGGCTCAGCACGTGACCGAACTCGAGATGCGCAAAGAGCGGATTTTCGTCACGCTCTTCGGAATGAAAGCGTTCGGCCACATAGACTGCGCGCGAGTCGATGCGCTCTCGTACTGTCTGGGCGCCGAGTATCCTCTCTGCAAGCTCCCAGTTCGTGACGATCGCATATCGCGGTCCCAGACCCTCCCGGTCGCCGACGGCCGCCTCGATCCGGCGCAACCGGCCGATCCGGCGCCGAAGGCCCTTCGCCTGCTGCGTGGGCAGCAAGAGAGCGAGGCGCAGTGCTTCCGCGAGCCGCAACCACCGGCGTTGATCGAAGCAATCGACATAATGGAGGCTGGGGGTGAGGCCGAAGACCGCACCGGCGCCTTGCCCATTCATGAAACTGGCTGCCGGCAGCTGAAAGCAAGGATAGTAGACGGCGGTCTGCGGCATGCGGATCGGCACGCCACATCGACGGATGACATCGACGATCAGGCTCAGATAATCGCGCTCCTCGACGGCAACGAACTTGTGGTTGGTCCGGAGCAATCGGCTGGCCCGCTCCGCATAGGCGCGATCGACAGCGAATTCTGGACTATCTATGGTGCCGGAGGCGGTCGATGTTCCCGTAGGCAAGTAGGTTTGCAGCAAGGAGGAATCTATTCCGCCGGAGAGCTGGTTGACGCAGCCCCGAGTGACGGGCAAACGTCCGATCGCCTTGGAGAGGCCGACATCGACCAGATCGAGCGGCTCGCGATCCGCCTGCGGGCGGGCGACGAGCGGATCGAAGATGCGGCGCACCGCGCGGCCGTTCTGCCAGCGAAGATGCTCACCATGGCCCAGCCGTCCGATGGCGGTGACGTAGGTGTGCGTGCCGGACGCAGCGCGGAACAGCAGGTGATCGCCGACCGCATGCGGATCGATCAGGCGCCGCGCCGCCGGGATCAGGGCAAGGGCATCGCGGTAGTGGTCGGCGATCAAGGGCGGCCGGGTGGGAGCGACATCGACGACGTACGCCTCGAAATAGGACGTCGCGGAGCGCCAGGCGTCGAGCGCAGGACCGTCCGGCGCCGCGGCATCGGCGAGGACGACCGTAGCCTCCTCCTGGCCGGCGACGATGTCGTCCAGCGAGGCCGCGGGCTCCGGGCGAGTCAACGCCGCCCGCAGTTGCGTCTCGCCGCCTTGGTCGAGGCCATGGCCGATGGCCACACGGCCACCATGGATTGCGACCGTCGCCGCTGGATTCGATACGTAGATGCGAAGATCCGAGCTCATGGCCGCTCCCGATCTGGGACCCGCTACCGCAAGTGATTGATTCGGAAGCGATATCCCCCGCCCACCCGTGACTTCCGGGTTACTGGCGCGGGCGGCGCCGACCGCGTTTCCGGTCGCGAACGCCCGCCGGATCCATACCCGCAGCACGGCGCAGACGTGCATCGGTCGGAGGTTGCGCATTCTCCGCCGGATCGGCAGAGTCGACCGGCATGAACGGCGAGGAGTCGATGATCGACCGGCAAGCCCCGCAAACCGGCGGGTGCGCCTGCGGCGTCGTGCGCTACGCGATGACCGCCGTGCCGATATGGGCGGCCCACTGCCATTGCCGCGACTGCCGGCGCGTGGCCGGCGCCGCCTATGTCACCTATGTCGGCTTGCCCAAGACGAAAGTGACCTGGAGCGGCGTGGCGCCGCTGCGCTATCTGTCCTCGCCCGGCGTCGTCAGGCGCTTCTGCGGCCGGTGCGGCACGCCGCTGTCCTATGAGGGAGAACGGTGGCCGGACGAGATCCACATCCTCGCCGCCACGCTCGATGACCCGTCGTGGCTGACGCCGCGGGCGCATGTCTATGTCGGACAGAAACTGCCCTGGGTGCAGCTGAGCGACGGCCTGCCGCGCTATCGCACGGTGTCGAGCGAAGGCCCGCCGATGGCCGATTGATCCCAGGGCGATGAGTTCCACGCAGAAGCGCGGCCCGCCGCACGATCCCGACCTCCTGATCGGCCAGGTGCTGGAGATGGGCAGCGAGTTCGCCGGACCGGCCGAGGACATCATCTTTTCCTGGCTCATCAGCCTGGGCCAGGAGATCGATCCCGCTGCCGCCGCCAACAAGCTGCTCGACGAGCACGATCTCCGCCACGGCGCCGCGCCCGACGGCGCGATCGGACGCCTGTGGATGCTTCTGCGCGAAACCGCCCTGTTCCCCGACAACCGGCTGCGCACCGCCGCCGGCAAGCGGCGCGGCGGCGGCCGGCGCTTCCGGCACTGACCCGCTGCGTGGACGCGATACGGCCCGGTGTCATGACGAGCCGTGATCGCGACCCGGTGGAACGATCATGTAACCGGCGCCGCGCACGGTGCGGATGAGCGGCTGCTCGCCCTCGGGATCGATCTTGCGCCGCAGATAGCGCACATAGACATCGACGATGTTGGTGAATGTATCGCTGTTGTGCTCCCAGACGTTGCTGAGGATGCGGCTGCGGCTGAGGACCTTCCCGGCATTCGCCATCAGATAGCGCAGCAGGACGAATTCCTTTGCGGTCAGCTCGATGTCGCGGTCTCCGCGCCGCGCGGTGCGCGTGGCCGGGTCGAGGACGAGGTCGCCCACGACGATCACCTGCGCCGGCTCGGTGTACGGCCCCCGCCGGAGCAGGGCGCCGATGCGGGCCAGCAACTCGTCGAAGGCGAACGGCTTGGTCAAATAGTCGTCGGCGCCGCTGCGCAGCCCTTCGATCTTGTCGTGGACGCTGTCCTTTGCCGTCAGCATGAGAATCAGGCTCTGCGTCCGCTCCCGCCTGAGGCTGCGGCAGACCTCGACGCCGTCGACGGCCGGCAGCATCACGTCGAGGATGATCAGCGCATAGCGATGGTCGCGACAGAGCTGCAGCGCCTGTTCGCCGTCGTCGGCAACGTCGACGACGAAACCTTCGGCCTCGAGCCCCCGCTTGAGGAAGCCGACGATGCTTGGGTCGTCCTCGACGAGCAGCAGCTTTGTCACGGCTCCTTCGCCTCCAGCCTGGGCAGCTCGATGACAAGCTCGGTCGTCTCGCCGGGCCTGCTCGACATCGCGATGCTCCCATCGTGCTTCTCGGCGATCCATTTGGCGATCGGCAGGCCGAGGCCGCTGCCCTCGGTCGGCCGCCGGGCGGTGCCGCGGATGCGATAGAAGCGCTCGAACACGTAGGGCAGCTCCTCCGCGGGCACGCCCACGCCATGGTCGCGCACCGTGATCGCCGCGCGTCCATCGGCTGCGGTCAACGCCACCTCGACGATCGAGTCGGCATCGGAATACTTGACGGCATTGTCGATGGCGATGAGCACGGCCTGCCGCAGCCGCTGCGCATCGGCGCTCGCCCAGACGGGCTCGCCCGGCAGGTTCTCGGTGATCGCGATCCGCTTGCCCTGGGCCAGGACCGCTCCGTCGCGAACCGCATCGGCCACGATGTCCTGCAGGTCCACCCGCTGCTTCTCGAAGGTGACGGTGTCGCCCTCCGATCGGACCAGGAACAGCAGGTCGTCGATCAGGCGCCCCATCTGCGCCGCTTGCTGGGCGATCCGCGCCAGCGATTCGCGGTAGGGCGCCGGCGACTCCGGGTTCACCCGCAAGGTCACCTCGGCCTCGCCGCGCAGGATCGTCACGGGAGTCCGCAGCTCATGGCTCACCTCGGCCAGGAACTGGAGACGGCGCTGGTCGAGGTAGCGCAGACGCTGGTTGGCCGTTTCCAGATCCGCGGTCCGTTGCGCCACCTGCTGCTCGAGATCCGAACGGGCCGCCAGCAGGCGCCGCTCGCGGTCTTCGAGGTTCCCCGCCATCTCGTTGAACTGCGAAGCAAGCTGCGCGAACTCGTCGCCGCCGACGCACTCGACCCGATGCCGCAGGTCGCCCATCTTGAGGGCGCCGACGCCGGCCAGGAGCTGGCGCATGGGCCGCGATATGCTGCGGCCGAGCGCCAGTCCGGTTACGACGCTGATCGCCAGCGCGCACAGGCCCGCCGCGATGAGGAAGGCCACCCGCCTGGCAGCGAGTTCGGCGATCCGGGCGTCGGTTTCGTCGGCCTCGCGCTCTTCGTCGGCCATGGCGGCGGCCAGGAGCTCGGCGATCTCGCCCTCGAATCGCTGCTCGATAAGCTCGTGTAGCTGCCGGACGGAGTCGTTGGATCCCGCCTGCCGGAGTTGGACCATGCGGTCAACGAGCGCATCGATTCCCGCAAACCCTCCTTCGAGCTGCCCGAGCCGCTCGCCCTCCTCGGCCCCCTCCGTTTGCTCCTCGCTTGCGAGGAAGGCCAGTTCCTGCTCGGTCTGCCGGCCAAGTTGGCGCAGCGTCGCCTGCACGTCCTGGCGCGCCAGGTCCAGTTCGCCCGGCTTGTTGCGGCCGTCGTACAGCGCATCGCCGATCGCGGTCTTGTAGTGGAATGCCTGCACCGCGAGCATGGTGATGGTCTGGCGCTGATCGTAGGCCAGCTCCGCGCGCTTCAGCTGATGGTCGAATCGTTGCGCCACCACCACCGCCACGAGGGCCACGGCGACGATCAGAAGGACGTTGAGCGACTGCGAGAGCAACAGCTTGCTGAGGACGTTCATCGGCCGCTCCCGTCGGTCATCGCCTCATGCATGAACAATCGCGCTCTCATCGAATTCTAATCCGCAATCGGCCATCCGCTCATCTTCCCGGACTAAGTAGTCCCGGGTCGGACGCATGTCCCGGTCGCTCGGGCGCCGCGCCGGCATCGGCTTGGACCAGACGGAGGTATGGACAATGCGCAAGACAAGATGGCTCGCGACCGCTGCCATGGGTCTGATCTTCGGAACCGCGGCAACAGCCCATCAAGACACTCCCTACGACGGCAGCCGGCCGGAAACCGCACAGCAGCTGCGAACCGAGCGCACGCCGGACGCCGCTGGCGGTCTCATGCAGCTCGCCGACGACGATCGCCGGACCTGGAAGCGGGGAAGCAAGGAGAGATCATCCAACTCCTCCTCGAATTCCAGTTCGAACTCGAGCTCCAATCGGTCGTCCAACTCGAGCTCGAACAGCTCATCCAACTCGAGCTCCAACAGTTCCTCGAACTCGAGCTCGAACAGCTCATCCAACTCCAGCTCCAACAGCTCCTCCAACTCCAGCTCCAACAGTTCGTCGAATTCGGGCCACGAGGACTGACCGCAGGGACCTTCGGCGCCGCGGGAACCGGCATGGGCCGGTCCCTCCGGCGCCGCTTGCATCGGAGACGCCCCAGATGTTCGCGCGCAGGAAGCCGGCGATCGAGTTCCTCTGCCGCCCCGAGGACAAGGGCGTACTCGCCCCGCCCGTGCCGGCGAAGGAGGTGATGCCGGATTGGTTCCGGCGCCTCCCAGCCATCGACAAGTCGCAGCTGTCGCCGACCAACAACGGATTGACCGTCAAACGCTGCATGCCGTTCATCGACGCGCTGACGACCGGCTGGATACTGCCGCTCGCGGCGACCGTCCGCCTGGAGGTCCGCGACGACGGCCGCACCGTCGATGCGGGATGGGATTTCGACCGCGTCATGGTCAGCCATCACGGCAACCATCAGGTGGCCGGCCACCCACGAGCCCCGCGACCGCCCTGCAAGTTCCACAACTACTGGACGATCCGCACGCCTCCCGGCTGGAGCTGCCTGTTCCTGCCGCCGCTGAACCGGGACAATGCGGTCGTCGACGTGGTGGCCGGCGTCGTCGATACCGATAGCTATGCGTCCTTGATCCACTTTCCCTTCTTCGCCATTGCCGCCGACGGCCTGCATACGCTGGAAAAGGGCACTCCGCTCGTGCAGGTGATCCCGTTTCATCGCGCCAGCACCACGTTGCCAGGGCGCATAGAGGCCGAGTCCCCGGCCGACGCGGCAACGCGCCAGCGCATCTTCCGCAACACGCTGGCCGCCGACGGTTGGTATCGGAAGTTCGCCCGGGCGCCGCGATAGGTTCGCCTAATCGTCGCCGCCATCGTCTCCCCCGCCGTCGTCGCCTCCCCCATCGTCCCCGCCGCCACCGTCATCGCCGCCGTCATCCCCGCCCCCATCGTCCCCGCCGCCTGAAGCGGGGCCGCGGCCGCCGCTGACCGCCTCGCCGCCGCCGTCGCGCGTGCCGCTTTGCCTGCCCGGGCGCGGTTGCCGGGCGTCGTCTTCCAGGCCGCGGAACAACCGCAGGATCCAGTCGGCCACGTCCGCGTCGTCCTCGACGGCATCGTCGTTCGCCAGCGCCGCACCCGAACCGCCGTCGCCGGCCGGCCAGGCGACAAGCATGGCGACCAGCAGGAGCCGGATCACCCCGCCCCACCACGCTTTCGTCGGCCCGGCGTCGCCCAAGACGTCATGTCCATGGTCTATCGCGGATAGCCGATCCTAGCGGCAGGGTGATGAAGACACGGGGAGATGAACATTAGAGTTTCATGAGAATCCGCCCCCTGCGCCCGGCCACTGCCGGTTTTCCGACAGATGCCGTCGCGCGTTTGAAAGCCGCCGCGGGGTGGGCCACTATTGAAACCGCCGGGAGTTCGACGTCACAATTGGCGCCTATGCGATTCCCTTCCCGGCTTCGCGAGGGGGGATCCGCCGAGCGCCGGGGCTTCTGGATTGATATCGATCGGAGCACGAACATGAAAGCCCACGCACGCGTGGTCATCGTCGGCGGCGGCATCGTCGGCGTAAGCATCCTTTATCATCTGACGAAGAAGGGCTGGACCGACGCGGTGCTGATCGAGAAGGCCGACCTGACCCACGGCTCCACCTGGCACGCCGCCGGCCTCCTGCCGCTCTTCAACATGAGCTACTCGATCGGCCAGCTGCACAAATACAGCGTCGATCTCTATCAGCAGCTCGAGGCCGAGACCGGCCAGGCCGTTGGCTTCCACAAGACCGGCAACCTGCGCCTCGCCACCAACCGCGACCGCATGGACGAGTACTACAAATATTGCGGCACTGCGAACACCATCGGCGTGCCCTTCAAGGTCATCACCCCAGCCCAGGTGAAGGAGCTCTGGCCGCTCTGCAACACCGACGGCATCGTCGGCGCGCTCCACCATCCCGATGACGGCCACGTCGCGCCGGCCGACGTCACCATGGCCCTGGCCAAGGGGGCGCGCACCCGCGGCGGCGAGATCTACCGCCAGACCAAGGTCACGGGCATCGCGCAGAAGCCGAACGGCGAATGGCTGGTGACGACCGACAAGGGCGACATCGCCTGCGAGCATGTCGTGACCGCCACCGGCTCCTGGGCGCGCCAGACCGCGGCCCTGGTCGGCCTCGACATCCCCGTCATCGCCGTCGAGCACCAGTACCTCGTCACCGAGCCGGCGCCGGAGCTGGAGGAGCGCAAGCGCCAGGGCCTGCCGGAGCTGGCCGTGCTGCGCGAGAGCGACGCCTCCTACTACATGCGCGAGGAGCGCCAGGGCTTCATCCTCGGCCCCTACGAGAAGGGCGCGCCCGCCTGGGCCGTCGACGGCGTGCCCGACAGCTTCGGCCAGGAGCTGCTGCAGCCCGACTACGAGCGCCTGGAGCCGCACATCAATGCCGCCATCAACCGCGTCCCCGCCTTCGGCAAGGTCGGCGTCAAGGACTGCATCAACGGCCCCATCCCCTATACGCCCGACGGCAGCCCGCTGATCGGCCCGGCCTGGGGGCTGAAGAATTTCTGGCTCGCCGAGGGCTTCAGCTTCGGCATCACCGCCGCCGGCGGCGCCGGCAACCTGCTGACGGACTGGATGGTCGAGGGCGAGCCCGCCATCGATCCGTGGGACGTCGACGCCCGCCGCTTCGGCGCCTATGCCAACAAGCGCTACACCAAGATCAAGAACGAGGAGTGCTACGAGCACGTCTTCGTGCTGCACTACCCGCTGGAGGAGCGGCCGGGCGCGCGGCCCGCCAAGACCGCCCCCTGCTACGACCGCATGAAGCAGCTCGGCGCCGTGTTCGGCCAGAAGTTCGGCTGGGAGCGCCCGAACTGGTTCGCGCCTTCGAAGGCGAAGCAGAAGGACAAGTACAGCTTCCGCCGCACCAATTTCTTCGAGCCGGTGCGCGAGGAATGCAAAGCCGTGCGCGAGCGCGCCGGCCTGCTCGATCTCACGGGCTTCTCGAAGTTCGAGATCTCCGGCCCCGGCGCCAACGATTTCCTCGACAAGCTCGTCGCCAACCGTCTGCCGCAGAAGACCGGCCGCATCGCCCTCGCCCACGTCCTGACGCCGCAGGGCGGCGTGCGCTCGGAGCTGACGATCACCCGCCTCGCGCCCGACCGATTCTACGTCGTCAGCGCCGCCGCCGCCGAGCGGCACGACTCCGACGTCATGTGGCGCGCGCTGCCGCCCGACGGCGGCGTGCGCATCGACAACCTGACGCAGGCCTGGGGCGTGCTGGTGCTGGCCGGGCCGCAATCGCGCGCCGTGCTGCGGAAGATCACCGACGCCGATCTCTCGAACGAGGCGTTCCCCTGGCTCTCCGGCCGGGAGATCCTGATCGGCCACGCGCCGGTGCGCGCCCTGCGCGTCAATTTCGTCGGCGAGCTCGGCTGGGAGCTGCACCACCCGCTCACCTATCAGAACGTCATCTTCGACGCGATCACGGAGGCCGGCAAGGAATTCGGCATCAAGCCGTTCGGCATCCGCGCCATGGACAGCCTGCGCATCGAGAAGAGCTACAAATACTGGCGTGGCGATCTCTTCACCGAATACACCGCCTGGGAATCCGGCCTCGACCGCTTCGTCCACCTGAACAAGGGCGAGTTCGTCGGGCGCGAGGCGCTGGTGCGCCAGCAGCAGGAGGGCGTGCCGCGCAAGTTCGTCACCGTCGAGGTCGACGCCAGGGAGTCCGACTCCTGGGGCAACGAGCCGCTCTTCATCGGCCGGACGATGGTCGGCCGCACCACCTCCGGCGCCTATGGCTACAGCGTCGGCAAGAGCCTCGCCGTCGCCTATGTGCAGAGCGCGCACGCAGCGCCCGGCACCGAGATGAAGATCGAGATGCTCGGCAAGCGCCGCGCCGCCCGCCTCATCCCGGACTCGCCCTGGGATCCGGAGAACAAGCGGCTGCGGGCGTAGCCCGCACGGATCGGGAGTCGGCCAGCGGCAGCGCCGACGCCGGTCCGGGGCAGCGAATTAAGCCAACCTTAACCGGCCCGCGCTCACCGTGCGGACGCGTGTGTGACCGACGGCACACGCATAAGGCTTGACCATGTGAGCGCATTTCGCTGTCCTGACGCGGGGAGAATCTTCCTGGCCCGAGCCATGACGCAACGACTGCCCGCCGACCGCCGCGCGGTGACCCGGTCACCCGCCGCCTGGCTCGCCGCGGCGATGCTGGCGATCCTGCTGGGCGGCCTCGGCGCCTGGCTCTTCCCGCGAGACGTGCCGGCGCCGGCGGCGGCGCCGTTGCCGGTGGTCGAGGCGGAGCCGGCAAAAGAGCCGCAAGAGGCCGGCCTGCGCATCGTCGAAGCCCGTCTCTCCCGCATCCTCGCCGGACGCTCCGGCGCCACCATGATCTACCGCCTCGACGAGAACCCGCGTATCCTCGTCATAGACTTTCCGTCGCTGGCCGAGCAGGGCCGCGCCATGAACCGCCTCGCCGCGCTGATCGAGAAGGACGGCGCGCCGCGCAACCGGCTGCTCTCCGACGCCGAGATGGTCGCCCTCGTCGACAACGCCGCGACGTTCTATTTCGCCCACGACTACGCCGCGGCCTCGCTGGCCCGCTTCTTCTCCATGGCCGAGGCCGAGGGCGAGCCGCTCAACGCCCAGGAACGGGACCTGCTCGCCCTGCTGCTCGCGGCCCGGGTGCTCGATCGCGGCCCCGCGGGGTACGTCCCGGCGACGCCCGAGATGGCCGTCATCTCGCTGGTCCAGCCGCAGGCCGACGACCCGGCGACGCCGGAGGACGAGACGGTCGATGCCGCCCTGCGCAGCACCATGCTGCATCACGAGATGAGCCACGGCGAGTTCTTCACCAACCAGGCCTACCGCCGGCACTGCGAACGCTTCTGGCACGAGAGGCTGACCGAGGGCGAGCGCGCCCTGTTCCGCAAGTTCCTGGCCCGCCACGGCTACGATCCCCAGGACGAGACGCTGATGATCAACGAGGCCCAGGCCTATCTCATGCACACGGCCGATCCGCGCGCCTTTTCCGCGCAGAGCCTGGGCGTGACCAAGGATCAGCTGATGGACATGCAGCGGCGCTTCATGGACCCGCAGCCGCCCACGCCGCTGCTCGGCGCGGCCCCGGCGGCCGGAGGCGGCTAGGTCCTACGGCCGCCTCGCGATGGCAGCGGCCGCAACTGCCCGCAAGTGGAACTCGTCCACTGGCTTGTCGACGATGACCGCGTCTGGCAGGTGTGCCAGATCGCTCCGGCTGGCCGTCACATAGACGACCGGAATGGGCTTCTCGGCGCAGATGGCGCGGACGGCGGCGATTCCGCTGCCGCCTTGCAGCCGTACGTCGGCGGTTATGAGGTCCGGGCACCGCTGCCTCGCCGACGCCACCGCGTCCGCTTCCGTCATCGCGATGGCGTGGCTGTCGAATCCCAGGCCTGACAGGATCTCGCCGAGATAGAGCGCCGTCAGGAGATCGTCCTCGATGATCAGCACATGCATCGTTCGACACCCCGTAGCAGCAACCCGCCACGGCGGCGAACCGTTCCGGACGTCCGAGGATTTGGTCCCCGACTATGTCGGGAAGCTGACAGACCGCCGTTAACCATTCTGTCTAAGATCGCGGGGTCGGAGCCAGGCAGGGCGGGCGGCTCTCATGGAGAGGATCGAGGCGACGGAGCCGAATCGGAGCGAGGACCAGCTTCGCGCCGAGGTCGAGCGGCTCCGCGGCGAGTTGGCTGCGCGGCAGGCGCAGCACGAGACGCAGATCGTCGAGATGCGCCACCGCGCCTTCAACCATCTGCAGATCATCGTCAGCCTGATCCGGCTGCGGATGCGGCGCACGCAGAGCGAGGAGACCCGCCGGCAGCTGTCGGCGTTGGAGAGCTATATCGTCGCGCTCAGCCTGCTGCAGCGGCACCTCGACACCGAAGGCGCCGACACCGATTTCGCCACCTATCTGCAGGAGCAGGTCGGGCTGTGGCAGCCGCTGTTGACCGAGCGGCGCATCGAAATCCGGCTCGCCGTCGAGAGCCTGACCGTTCCCGCGGAGAAGGCCGTCGCGCTGGCGCTGATCGTCAACGAACTTGTCACCAACGCGTACAAGCACGCCTTTCCCGACGGCCGCAGCGGCACCGTCAGCATCGCGCTGCAGGAGCGCGAGCCGCCATGGATCGAGGTGACCGTACAGGACGACGGCATCGGCATGCGCGACGAGCCGCGGCGGGTGTCGATCGGCCAGACCTTGATCAAGATCCTGGCCGCGCAGATCGGCGCACAGGTGTCGCACGGCCCCGCCGGCGGCGGCACGGCGGTGCGGCTGCGGTTCGCGGTGGAACGGGGCTGACGCGGCGCCTTACGCGAAGGTCAGCGGCAGCAGTCGTTCGAAGGCGCGGCGGACGGTGCGATAGCACTCGCACGCCGTGTTCTCCAGCTCTCGCCGGTCGAGGATGCTGACCACGCCCCGCCGGTAGCGGATCGCACCGCGCTGCTGCAGCATCTGTGCGGTGACCGTCACGGTCGACCGGTGCACGCCGAGCATCTCCGCCAGAAACTCCTGCGTCAGGGCAAAGTGGTCCTTGCCGACCCGGTCGTGAGTCATCAACAGCCAGCGGCTGCAGCGCGCTTCGAGGCTATGCAGCCCGTTGCAGGCGACGGACTGGAGCGTCTGCGCGAAGAGCGCCTGCGTGTAGCAGGAGAGCACATGCCGCAGGTTGCCCGATCCCTGGATTGCGTGGCGCATCTTCATGAACTCGATGCGCGCCGCCTGTCCGGGCACCTGCACCACATGCCGGTTGAAGGCGGTATCGCGATCGAGCAAGCCGCCGAACCCCGTCAGCCCCTCGCGCCCGATCGTCGCCGTCTCGGCGGTGCTGCCGTCCTCCATCACCGAGACCAGCGACACCATGGCATCGTGCGGAAAGTAGGCATGCGTGATCGGCTCGTCGGCATCGACCAGGATCGCGCCGCTGTCCAGCCGCACCTCCTCGAGGTGCGGCTCGATTCGTCTCAGGTCTTCCGGATGCAGGGCTACAAGGAACCTATTCCTAGATATGAGATAGCTGCCGGCCCCGTCCGCGGGATCGAGATACCATTGCATTTCGAATAAATGCCGGATAGCGGCGATGGTTCCCCGAGACGCCCGGGAAGCCGCCCCGTCCCCGCGCCCTACCTGTGAAAATCTTTGGAAAACGGCGCGTTAACCAAGCTTCTTAGGCCACTGGGAAGCTTCTATACCTATCCTCCCCCTTGGCGAACCAAAAAGGAGGCCCTCATGCCACGCGAGAACCGCGTCATCACCTTTGCTCTCGGCGAGTCCCTGCTGGCCCTCCGTCAGTTCGCCGCCGTCGTCGAGAACAAGCCGCTGCCCGCCGATCCGTTCGAAAGCCTGGCCATCGACGGCATGTCGTCGTCGGTGACCGCGGAGATCGTCCGCGGCGACGGCGGCGCCGGATCCAGCCGCTATGTCTTCTCGGGCGAGCGCCTCGTGCAGGCCCTGGCCTACTACTGCGGCTCCATCGGCGTGCCCCTGCCGCGGCGCGCGGCAAAATCGGTGCAGGTCCTGAACGGCGAACTGCAGCTGTCGATCACGCTGGACGCCTCCAAGACCTCGGACCACTTCGACATCGCCGCCTGAATGCCTTCGCCCGCGCTGATGCCGGCGCGGGCATCCGGTAGCATCGGCCCCCTCGATTCGATGATCGTAGCCGGCGGGTTCGCGACCGCGAGCTATCTCGCTCGGGCCTGGCGGACGAGCACGACAGCCACCGCGAGGATGGGAACCGCCAGGCACCAGAAGCCGGCCGCCACGTAGCCGAAGCCGGCGCCGAGCGCGCCGACCGCGAAGGCCGCCACGGCCGCTCCCATCTTGCCCAGGCGCGCGCGCGTTCCCTCGGCGGCGGCGGCGTTGCCCATGAGATCGACCAGGTCGATGACGATCTGCGTGACGTTGCCGGTCATCACCGTGGTCGGCGACAGGCTCGCGAACACCGTTCGCGACGCCGCGTTCTGGATCGCCATGGCGGCGACGCCGAGCATGCCTGCGGCGATCGCCAGCGGCGCGTCCGCGTTCGCAAAGGGCGACGCCGCCACCCCCGCCAGCAGGAACAGGGCCAGGAAGACGATCTGCCCGACGAGCACCGGGCGCGCGGCGGTCCTGTTCCGGCGTTGGCGGCGCTGGACGAACAGGTGGGTCGCCGCGACGACGGAGACGAAGACCGGCAGGGCCAGCAGCTTGCCGATGAGACCCTGGTGAGACTCGGCGATGGCGGCGCCGATCAGGACGAAGTTGCCGGTTACATGCGCGGTGAACAGGCCGAACAGCGCGATGAACCCGCAGGTGTCGACGAAGCCGGCCGTGAAGGCCAGCAGCGCCCCCGTCGCGGCCGCACCGCGCGTCTCCCTGGCGGCGGCGGCGGGCGCAGCGGCGGAGGATGCCGCCGCCATCTCACACGGCCCAGCAGGCGCAGCCCAGCGCGCCCCAGAAGCTGCGGCTGTCGGCCGCCGGCACGGCCGCGGTCCAGGCGCGCGCATGATCGTGGCCGTGGACGGCGCAGGGACTGCCGCCGCGGGCCACCGCGTGACGCTGAAGCACGGTGCCCGCGGCGCGGTCCTGGTAGCCGCCGAAGCTGCGCACCGGCGCCCAGTCCGGCGCAGCCGGCGGCAAGGGCGGCGCGAGGCCGGCGAAGTCGCCCACGCCATGCACCGGCTGGCCGCCCAGCAGGGTCAGCACCGCGGACAGATGCGCGATGTCGTCCTCCGGCACCGTGAAATAATCGCCGGACAGGACCGCGAGATCGGCGAGCTCGCCGACGGCGATGCGTCCCTTCTTGCTCTGCTCGGTCGAGAACCAGGCATTGGATTCGGTCCACAGCTGCAGCGCCTGCTCGCGGTCGAGGCGGTTCGCCGGCGGATAGAGCCGGGTGCCGCCCACGGTCTTGCCGGTGACGAGCCAGGCCAGCGACACCCAGGGATTGTAGCTCGCCACCCGCGTCGCGTCGGTGCCGGCGCCGACCGGCAGGCCCGCCGCCAGCATGCGCGCGATCGGCGGCGTAGTCTCGGCCGCCTTGGCGCCGTAGCGCTCGATGAAGTACTCGCCCTGATAGGTCATGCGGTGCTGCACGGCGATGCCGCCGCCGAGCGCCGCGACGCGGTCGATGTTGCGCGGGCTGATCGTCTCCGCATGGTCGAAGAACCAGTGCAGGCCGCCGAACGGCACGTCGCGGTTGACGCGCTCGAAGACGTCGAGCGCCCGGCCGATGGTCTCGTCGTAGGTCGCGTGCAGGCGCCACGGCCACCGGTTCTCCGCCAGCAGCCGCACCACCCGCTCGAGCTCGCCCTCCATCGTCGCCGGCATGTCCGGGCGCGGCTCGCGGAAGTCCTCGAAGTCGGCGGCCGAGAACACCAGCATCTCGCCGGCGCCGTTGGCGCGATAGAGGTCGTCGCCCTGGCCCGGCCGCACCATGCCGGTCCAGCGGGTGAAATCGGCCAGCTCCTCCCCCGCCTTCTGGGTGAAGAGGTTGTAGGCGATGCGCAGGGTCAGCAGGCCGTCGGCATGCAGCTTCTCGATGATGGCGTAGTCGTCGGGATAGTTCTGGAACCCGCCGCCGGCGTCGATGACGCCGGTGACGCCCAGCCGGTTCAGCTCGCGCATGAAGTGGCGCGTGGAGTTGAGCTGCTGCTCCGGCGGCAGCTTCGGCCCCTTGGCCAGCGTGCTGTAGAGGATGAGCGCGTTCGGCTTCGCCAGCAGCAGGCCCGTCGGCTCGCCGGCCGCGTCACGCGCGATCTCGCCGCCCAACGGGTTCGGCGTGTCCCGGGTATAGCCCGCCGCCCGCAGCGCCGCACGGTTCAGCAGCGCGCGGTCGTAGAGATGCAGGATGAAGACCGGCGTCTCCGGCGCCGCCGCGTTGATCTCGTCGAGGGTCGGCAGGCGCTTCTCCGCGAACTGGTGCTCGCTGAAGCCGCCGACCACGCGCACCCATTGCGGCGGCGGCGTGACCGCGGCCTGGCGCTTGAGCATGGCCATGGCGTCGGCCAGCGTCGGCACGCCGTCCCAGCGCAGCTCCATGTTGTAGTTGAGGCCGCCGCGGATCACATGCATGTGGCTGTCGATCAGCCCGGGGATGGCGCGGCGGCCGCCGAGGTCGAGCACCCGGGTGGCCGGGCCGCGGATCGGCAGGATGTCGGCTGCGTCGCCCACCGCGCTGAAGCGGCCGCCGGCGATCGCCACCGCTTCCGGATTCGGGTTGGCCCGATCCAGCGTCGTGAAGCGGCCATTCGTGAGAATAAGGTCGGGAGGCATGTCGGCTCCTCCTACGCGGCCGGGCGTGCTGCCGAGACCGAGAGTCAAGGCGGCGCCGGCAGCGAGCACATCGCGACGTCGATACCGTCTCATGTCAACGGGCTCCTTTCCGACTAGGCCGAAGGGGCGGCACCCGCCCGAAATCATTTTCCGCTCGGCGTAAAGGCGGCGTTGCATGACCGCCGTGCGTCCTTCGACAAGCTCAGGATGAGGTGGAATCTTGGTGGCACGAAGAAAACTCCTCATGCTGAGCCTGTCGAAGGACGCACGGCGCACGTCCGAGACGCCGGCAAACGAACGTGTGTCTCAGATGCAGTTGCGCCCGCCCGTCAGACGCCGGCCTCGCTGGCATGCTCCCCGAGCATGGCCTTGGCATAGATGATGCCGAGGCCGTAGGCGCCGCCGAAGGTCTTGGCGAGACCGGTCGTGGCCTCGTAGGTGGCGCTCCGCGCCCAGTCGCGCTGCAGCTCCAGCAGATATTGCAGCGCGGTCATCGGCCGCACGCCGAGCTGCACCATGCGCGTCACCGCCCGCTCGTGCGCCTCGTCGGAGACGTCGCCGCAGGCGTCGGTGATGACATAGACCTCGAAGCCCTGGTCGAGCGCCGACAGCGCCGGGCCGACGATGCAGACCGAGGTCCACAGGCCGCAGATGACGACGCGGCTCTTGCCGATGCGGTTCACCTCCTCGATGACGTTCTTGTCCTCCCAGGTGTTCATGCTCGTGCGGTCGAGCATCTTCGCCTTTGGGAAGGCCGCCTTGATCTCGTCGAACATCGGGCCGGAGAAGCTCTTCTCCGCCACCGTCGTCAGGATGGTGGACACATCGAAGACCCGGGCGGCATTGGCCACCAGCCCGGCGTTGTTGCGCAGGGTGACGGGATCGATCGACTTCGTCGCGAACGCCATCTGCGACTGGAAGTCGATCATGATCAGCGTGTGGTCGGGGGCGTTCAACAGTGTCTTGCCGGGCGTCGGCTTGGCGGTCGGCATGAGAGTTCTCCCTTGAATGAGAAGACGAGGCGCCTGTGGGCTCTATGCAGGTTTCATCAGGGGTAGCGCACTATGATCCGCCGTGCGTGCTCCGACAGGCCCAGGATGAGGGGCGGTTGGGACAGACAGAAAGAACCTCATCCCGAGCCTGTCGAAGGACGCACGGCGTCGATCGCAACGATGCTTGCTCTAGGTGGCGTCGACGAGGACCAGTTCGGCGTCGTCGATCGCCGTGACGCGGATGTTTGCCACATCGCGGATGGCGGCGCCATCGCGGGCGGCGAGCCGGACACCATTGAGGTCGACGGCGCCCTTGGCCGGCACGAGATAGCCGCGGCGGTTCTCGCCCAGCGCGTACTCCGCAGTCTCGCCGGCCTTGAGCGTCGCGCCGAGCACGCGCGCGTCGGTGCGGATCGGCAGCGCGTCGGCGTCGCCCTCGAAGCCGCTGGCGAGAGTCACGAAGCGCCCGGACCGGTCGTCCTTGGGAAAGGGCTTGGCGCCCCACGAGGGCGCACCGCCGCGCCGGTTCGGCAGGATCCAGATCTGGAAGATGCGCGTCGTGCCCGGCTCCAGGTTGTATTCGGCATGCCGGATGCCCGTGCCCGCGCTCATCACCTGGACGTCGCCGGCCGCCGTGCGGCCCTCGTTGCCCTGGTTGTCGCGATGCGTGATGGCGCCTTCGCGCACATAGGTGATGATCTCCATGTCGGCATGGGGATGCGGCGGAAAGCCGGACTCGGGAGCGATGGTGTCGTCGTTCCACACCCGCAGCGAGCCCCAGCCCATGCGCTGCGGGTCGTGGTACTCGGCGAAGGAGAAATGATGCTTGGCGTCCAGCCAGCCATGGTTGGCGCCGCCGAGGCTGTCGAAGGGTCTGCGTTCGATCATGTTGGCTCTTCCTGTCGGCCCGCCGTCATCCCGGCCGGGCCACGCGTTCTGGTGATGGCTTGACAATGGGCGATGTGGATCGATATGAAAATAGAAATTATCGAAACTTATTGTTTCCATTTTCATGCACCGCCTTCCCGATTTCGAGGCCTGGGCCATCTTCGCGAAGATCGCCGCCGCCGGCTCCTTCTCGCGCGCGGCGGAGGAACTGGGCCTGTCGAAGGCCACGGTGTCGAAGGCGGTGAGCCGTCTGGAGGCCAGCCTCGCGACGCCGCTGTTCCATCGCACCTCCCGGCGCTTCTCCCTGACCGAGAGCGGCCGCCTCGCCCTGACGCGGGCGGAGCGCATCCTGTCCGAGGGAGAGGCGGTCGAGGCCGAGGCGCGGGAACAGTCGGCGACGCCGCGCGGCCTCGTCCGCCTGGCCGCGCCGATGTCGTTCGGCCTCGCCCATCTGGCGCCGGCGCTGCCGGACTTCTTCGCTCTCTATCCCGACGTCTCCCTCGAGCTCGATTTCAGCGATCGGCAGGTCGATCTCGTGAGCGAGAATTTCGACCTCGCGCTCCGCATCGCCACCCTGGTGGATTCATCGCTGCTTGCCCGGCGCCTGTGCGGCGTACGCGTCCTGCTGGTGGGGTCGCCGGCCTATTTCGCGCGCCACGGCCGCCCGAAGCACCCGAAGGAACTGGGCGCCCACCGCGCCCTCTTCTACACCTACGGCCGCTCGCGCGACGCGTGGCGGTTCTTTCACGAGCGCCAGGGCGAATATGCCGTCAGCGTTCCCAGCCCGTTGCGCGTCAACAACGCCGACGCGTTGGCGCCGGCGCTGCGCGCCGGCCTCGGCCTCGCCCTGCAGCCGGAATTCCTGGTGTGGCGCGAGCTGGCGGCCGGCGAACTGGAGACCGCCATGCCCGACTGGTCCCCGCCGGCCATCGCCATTCACCTGGTGACGCCGCCGAGCAGCCTGCGCCCGGCGCGCGTCCAGGTGCTGATGGACTTTCTCGCCGCCCGCTTCGCCGCCGCGCCCTGGGCGGCGCGGCCCGAGTGGATGGGCACGTCAAAGAAATCGAGGGCGGACCCGCAATGAATCTAAGTTGCGCCGCCGGACCAAACGGAACAAGAAAGAGGTGATGGACACGTCGCGCCAGTTGCGTCTCGGCGCCTTCATGCGGCCGGTCAGCATCCATACCGGCGCCTGGCGCTATCCCGGCGCCTTCCCGGACGCGAACTTCAACATCCGGCACTACACGCGCTTCGCCCAGACGCTGGAGCGCGGCCGCTTCGACGCGATCTTCCTCGCCGATCACCTGGCCGTGCTCAACATGCCCATGGCGGCGCTGAAGCGCAGCGCCACCGTCACCTCCTTCGAGCCGCTCACCCTGCTGGCGGCGCTGGCCGGCGTGACCGAGCATCTCGGGCTGATCGCCACCGCCTCCACCACCTACGAGCAGCCCTACCACGTCGCCCGCAAGTTCGCCTCGCTGGACCATCTGAGCGGCGGCCGCGCCGGCTGGAATCTCGTCACCACCGCCAATCCGCAGGCGGCGCTGAACTTCGGCCTCGACGAGCATGTCGAGCATGGCGAGCGCTACCGCCGCGCCCGCGAGTTCTTCGACGTCGTCACCGGCCTGTGGGACAGCTGGGCGGACGACGCCTTCATCCGCGACGTCGAGGCCGGCATCTACTTCGACCCCGATAAGCTGCATGTTCTGGCGCACGAGGGCGCGCATTTCGCCGTCCGCGGGCCGCTGAACATCGCCCGCCCCGTGCAGGGCTGGCCGGTCATCGTGCAGGCCGGCGCCTCCGAGGCCGGCCGCCAGATCGCGGCGGAGACGGCGGAGGTCGTCTTCGGCAGCCAGAACAACCTGGCCGACGCCCGCCGCTTCTACGCCGACGTGAAGGGCCGCATGGCGGCGCTCGGGCGCGATCCCGAGCATCTGAAGATCCTGCCCGGCGCCTTCGTCGTGGTCGGCGAGACCCTGGCCGAGGCGCGCGGGAAGAAGGCGCGGCTCGACGGGTTCGTGCATCCCG
The DNA here is from genome assembly GCA_050180895.1 of Dongiaceae bacterium. Lineage (GTDB taxonomy): Bacteria > Pseudomonadota > Alphaproteobacteria > Dongiales > Dongiaceae > JBGPEQ01. Next base: position 34,095 of record JBFXDS010000002.1, on the reverse strand, counting down.
ACAGCGGCATCGCCTCGCTCTCGGTCCAGCTCGGCCACGACATCTCCGGCGCCGATCTCGACGGCCCGCTGCCGGAGATCCCCGAGACCAACGCGAGCAAGAGCGCGCGGCAGAAGCTGATCGACATGGCCAGGCGCGAGAGCATGACCGTCCGCCAGCTCGCCCAGTATGTCGGCGGCAGCTACGGCACGCTGGAGATGATCGGCACGCCCGCCATGATCGCCGACCAGATGGAGGAGTGGCTGGAGACCCGCGGCTGCGACGGCTTCAACGTCATGTTTCCCTTCCTGCCGGGCGGGCTCGACGACTTCGTCGACCGCGTGGTGCCGGAGCTGCAGCGCCGCGGCCTCTTCCGTCGCGCCTACGAGGGCACGACCCTGCGCGAGAATCTCGGCCTGCCACGACCGAAGAACCGGTTCTTCTGACTCGGGCGCAAAACGGCGGCGCGCCCGCTCAACCCAGCAGCCACTCGTGCGGGATGAAGTCGACGAGGTCGCCCGGCCGCACCTCCTCGACTCCGTCCGCGACGGTGACGAACCCCTCCGTCTGGGTGATCGCCGACAGCATCGCCGCGCCCTGCTTCTCGAACATGCCGACCGAGCTGACGCCGCTCCCGTCGCGCTCCACCACGCCGAGCAGGAAGTCGCGCCGCCCGGGCTTCTTCCGGTAGCCGAAGGCCGCCGGCAGGCGGAACGCCAGCGGCGCGTCCTCGGCGCTGCCGGCCAGCCGCAGGACGACCGAGCGCCCGAAGGCGATGAAGGAGACGGCCGCCGCCACCGGATTCCCCGGCAGGGCCAGGATCGGGCAGTCGTCGATGTCGCCGAGCCCGACCGGCTTGCCCGGCTTGATGGCGAGACGCTGCGTCTCCAGGCTGCCGCGCCGCCGGATCACCTCGCGCATATGGTCCTCGCCGCCCACGGAGACGCCGCCCGAGGTCACGATCAGGTCGTGGGCGTGGGCCGCCTCGGCGATGGCGCCCTCCATCCCCGGCCTGTCGTCCGCGAGGATGCCGAGATCGGTGACGTCGCAGCCGAGCACCTCGAGCAGGCTGCGCAGCAGCCAGCGGTTGGCGTCCCAGATCTCGCCCGCCTTCAGCGGCGTGCCGGGCTCGCGCACCTCGTCGCCGGTGGAGAACAGCGCCACGCGCAGGCGGTCGTAGACGGCCAGCTCCCGGACGCCCAGCGCCGCCGCCAGCGCGATGTCCTGCGGGCGGAGCCGGCGTCCGGCCGCGAGCACGATCGCGCCGGCGCGCACGTCCTCGCCGCGGCGCCGGATGTTGGCGCCCGGCCGCGCGTCGCCCGCCAACCCGACCAGATCGCCCTCGACGCTGCACCCCTCCTGCATCACGACGGCGTCGGCGCCCGCGGGCAGCGGCGCGCCGGTCAGGATGCGCACCGTCTGGCCGCCGGCGACCGTGCCGCCGAACGGATGACCGGCGGCGGCGCGGCCGACGAGCCGCAGGCGCGGGCTGCCCCCCGGGCTGCCATTGGCGCGAAGGTCCGACGCGCGCACCGCGAAGCCGTCGACGGCGGCATTGTCGTGCGGCGGCAGGTCGACCGCCGCCGCCAGGTCCGCGGCCAGCACGCGGTTGCGGGCGGCGGCCAGCGGCACGGCGGCGGTGCCGACGGCCGGTGCGAACTGCGCCTGCACCAGCCGGTGCGCCTGCCGCAACGTCATCATGCCGGATGATTCGGGCTCGGCGTTGTCCACCAGCCGCATCGCGGGATCTCCCTGCGCCGTTGACGACTCGCTATTTTCAGTTGACTATATCGATCGTGGCTATTGCTGTGGCTATCGCTATAGCAAAACGACTATAACGCGCCCCGCGACAACCCGAAAGAGGAGGAGAAACCGATGGATACCGTGGCATTGGACAGCCGATTGAGCAAACCGACGGTCGAGTTCCTGTCGAGCCATCGCAAGCTGCTGGTCGACGGCAAATGGGTCGGCGCGGCATCGGGCAAGACGTTCCCGGTCTACAATCCCGCCACCGGCACGGTGCTGGCGCAGGTGGCCGAGGCCGACAAGGAGGACGTGAACCGCGCCGTGGCGGCCGCCCGCAAGGCCTTCGACGAAGGCCCGTGGCGGCGCCTGACCGGGTCGCAGCGCGGCCGCCTGCTGGTCAAGCTCGCGGACCTGATCGAGCAGAACCTCGAGCAGTTCGCCGAACTCGAATCGATCGACAACGGCAAGCCCCTGGCCGTCGCCCGCGTCGCCGACGTGCCGCTGACGGTCGACATGTTCCGCTACATGGCGGGCTGGGCCACCAAGATCACCGGCGAGACCATCCCCTGGTCGGTGCCGAACGAGTTCCTGTCCTACACGCTGCGCGAGCCGGTCGGCGTGGTCGGCCAGATCATCCCCTGGAACTTCCCGCTGCTGATGGCGGCGTGGAAGCTGGCGCCGGCGCTGGCCGCCGGCTGCACGGTCGTCCTCAAGGTGGCCGAGCAGACGCCGCTCAGCGGGCTGAAGCTCGGCGAGCTGATCCAGGAGGCCGGCTTCCCCGAGGGCGTGGTCAACGTCCTTGCCGGCTACGGCGAAACCGCCGGCGCCGCGCTCGCCGCCCATGACGACGTCGACAAGGTCGCCTTCACCGGCTCCACCGAGGTCGGAAAGCTGATCGTCAAGGCGTCGGCCGGCAACCTGAAGAAGGTCTCGCTCGAGCTCGGCGGCAAGTCGCCGACCATCGTGTTCGGCGACGCCGACATCGAATCGGCGATCCCCGGCGCCGCCAGCGCCATCTTCTTCAACCACGGCCAATGCTGCTGCGCCGGCTCGCGCCTCTACGCGCACAAGAAGGTGTTCGACAAGGTGGTCGAGGGCGTGGCGGCGGAAGCGAAGAAGATCAAGGTCGGGCCGGGCCTCGACCCGAAGACCGACATGGGGCCGCTCGTCTCCGAGGAGCAGTTCCAGCGCGTCACCGGCTACCTGAAGGCCGGCGTCGAGGAAGGCGCCAAGGTCGTGACCGGCGGCAAGAAGGCCGGCACCGACGGCGGCTATTTCGTCGAGCCGACCGTGCTGACCGACACCAAGCCCACCATGAAGGTGGTGCGCGAGGAGATCTTCGGGCCGGTCGTCTGCGCCGCGCCGTTCGACGACGCCGACCTCGAGCGCATCGCCCAGACCGCCAACGCCACGAGCTACGGCCTCGCCGCCAGCGTCTGGACCAAGGACATCAGCAAGGCCCACAGGCTGGCCGGCCTGCTCCGCTCCGGCACGGTCTGGATCAATTGCCACAACGTCTTCGACGCCTCCCTGCCCTTCGGCGGCTACAAGCAGTCGGGCTGGGGCCGCGAGATGGGCGGCGAAGTGCTGCACAACTACACGGAGATCAAGGCGGTCACCGCCAAGCTCTGAGATCCTGCGATCACGCGGGCGCGGACCATTCGTCCGCGCCCGCCTTCCGTGCTTTCGGCCGGGCGGCGGCGTCTGCTATGCTGCCGCGATGGCGAAGCTGACGCTCCGGGTGGATTTCGACCCCGACGAGGCCCTCGGCCCGGGCAAGATCGAGCTGCTGGAGCTCGTGGATTCGCTCGGCTCCATCGCCGCGGCCGGACGTGCCATGGGCATGTCCTACCGGCGCGCCTGGGAACTGGTCGACAGCATCAACCAGTGCTTCCGCCAGCCGCTGGTCGACAAGCAGCTCGGCGGCGTTGCCGGCGGCGGCGCCCGCCTCACTCCGCTCGGCCGGCGAGTGGTGAAGCATTATCGCGCCATCGAACGCAAGGCCGGCCGGGCCGCCGCCCTGCACCTCCACGCCCTGCAGGCGGCGCGGGCGAAGGGTTCCTAGTCTTCGCCTCCTGCGAAGGCCGGTGCCGCGACGCGCCTTTGCGTCTTCCGGGAGTCGAGACGAGAGCGCAGAATCCTCCTTGGCCGTGGCGCGGGAGGACATATATCTACGTCCACCGTCGAACATGGGGAGGCGAAGATGGCGAAAAACATGCGCGTGGTTCAGGTCGCCGAGGCCAACGGCCCGCTGTCGCTGGTCGAGCGGCCCGTGCCCGATCCGCGGGCGGGCGAAGTGCGCATCCGGGTCGAGGCCTGCGGCGTCTGCCACAGCGATGCCTTCGCCAAGACGGGCAGCTATCCGGGAATACCCTATCCGATCGTGCCCGGCCATGAGGTGGCCGGCACGATCGATGCCGTCGGCGCCGGGGTGAGCGACTGGCGCGTCGGGCAGCGCGTCGGCGTCGGCTGGCATGGCGGCCATTGCAACCGCTGCGCGGCCTGCCGGCGCGGCAGCTTCATCGACTGCGCCAACCACAGGATTCCCGGCATCAACATGGACGGCGGCTATGCCGACTACATGATCGCGCCCGTCGAAGGGCTGGCCGCGATGCCCGACGAGCTGAAGGCGCAGGAGGCGGCGCCGCTGCTGTGCGCGGGGATCACGACCTTCAATTCCCTGCGCAACAGCGGCGCCCGCGGCGGCGATACGGTCGCCGTTCTCGGCGTCGGCGGCCTCGGCCATCTCGGCATCCAGTTCGCGGCGAAGCTCGGGTTCCGCACCGTCGCCATCGCCCGCGGCCGCGACAAAGGCCCGCTGGCGCGCCAGCTCGGCGCCCATCACTACGTCGACAGCGAGAGCGAGGATCCGGCGGCGGCGCTGCAGGCGCTCGGCGGCGCCCGCATCATCCTGGCGACGGCCGCCAACTCCGAGGCGATGACGAAGACGATCGGCGGCCTCGGCCGCGACGGCCGGCTGCTGGTCGTCGGCGCCGCGCCGGAGCCGATCCAGGTGAGCCCGTTCCAGTTGATCCCCGGCCGCCGCTCGATCGCCGGCTGGCCGTCGGGCACGCCCGTCGAGTCCGAGGACACGCTGAACTTCAGCGCCCTCACCGGCGTGCGCCCGATGATCGAGACCTACCCGCTGGAGCGCGCCGCCGAGGCCTTCGAGCGCATGATGAGCGGCAAGGCACGCTTCCGCGTGGTGCTCCAGGTCGCCTCCTAAGTCCCCGCTTTCACGGAAGAGCGACCCACCCTCACCCTATCCCTCTCCCGACGCTGAAGGAGCAGCCAGCCTCGTTAGCCCCCTCGCCCGCGCGGCGGGAGAGGGTGGGGGTGAGGGTCTGTCTCGTCGTCCGTCATTCCTGTTTCCTGAGACGGCTCGTCTCGGTCGGCACGATCGAGCGTTATAGCCGAGAGAAAATAACGCTATGGCAAAGGCTGGCAGCCCGATATAGTCGTCCGGATATAGCGAATATGGCGAGCATGACCCGGTTCCGCACCATCGTTTCGACAGGTCTTGCGATGCCGCCGCCCCTGCGGCTGCCGGTGTCGGCCGGCGCGCCGGCGTCGGACGAGGATCTCGTCGCCGCCCTCGCGGCCGCTGCCGCCCCGGCGCCGCGGCGCCGGCGCATCTGGGATCTCAGCGGCTATCTGCATTGTTCGATCATCGGCACCTGCCTCTCCACGGCCGAGCTGCGCCAGATCCTGCTCAAGCTGGGCATCGACGGCGTCGACGGCGCCTCCGACCACGAGCTTCACGGCCGGGGCGTCGCCCTCGCCGGCAGGCGCGATTCCGCGGCCAAGCTGCTGAACAAGGCGCTGGACCGCCGCCACCGCGTGGCCCTCAACCAGTTCGACAGGGCCGCGACCGCCGCCGACCTGCGCCGCCTGTGGGACGAGGCCGTGCGGCGCGGCGACATCCCCGGCGCCTACTGGGCGGTCCTCACCCACCCGGCCGCGACCGACGCGCTGATCCGGCAGGTGTTCGGCGAAGTGCACATGCTGTCGCATCTGGTCGGCGCCGCGAACCGCGCGGACATCCGCCGGCTCAGCCAGCTCGAAGCCGAACGCTCCAGGCTGGAGACGAAGGTCGCCCGCCAGCAGGCGCAGCTGCGCGACGCCATCGTCGCCCGCGATGCGACGATCCGCGATCTGAACGGACTGCTGGCAAAGGCGATCGCCGCCGGACGTGACGCGGCGGAGCCTGCGCCGTCCGCCGACGCCGAGCGGGCCGCCATGGCCGGGCTGGTCGAGGACCTGGAACGGCGATTGTCCACCGAGACGCGCCGTCGCGCCCGCGCCGAGGAGCGCATCGGCACGCTCGAGGCGCGGCTGTCGGGCGAACGGGAGTCGCGCGCTGCCGCGGAGGCGCAGGCGGAGGCCCTGTGTAGCGAGCTCGCCGCCCTCGAAGCCGCTCTGGCCGACTCGGCGCCGGGCAACGGCGCCGCATTGGACGCGCCGGTCGACCTGCACGGCCGGTCGCTGCTCTATGTCGGCGGCCGCACCGATCATGTCGGGCGGCTGCGCGCCGCGGCGCATCGCTGCGGCGCGATGCTGGTGCATCATGACGGCGGCCTCGAGGAGAGCGGCAGCCTGCTGCCCGGCCTCGTGCAGCGCGCCGACGCCGTGCTGTTCCCGGTCGATTGCGTCAGCCACCAGGCAGCCTGGCGCGTCAAGCGCCTGTGCCGCCAGACCGGCAAGCCCTACCTGCCGCTGCGCAGCGCCGGCCTCGGCTCCTTCCTCGCCGCCCTGCGCGATCCCGCCATCGCCGGCCGGAGCGGACTCGGCGGTCTCTGAGGCGGGCCGATATCCGAAACGTCCTCGGTCTGCGGCTTTGCGTCGTCATCGTAGACATTGACGGTGACGCTCAAGCCCTTGAGCTCGGTCGTCGCGACGACGACGACGAGCGATTCGCGACGTCTACGGACACACCGATCAGCTCATCCACGAGTGCTTCTTCTTCATCCGGTAGCGATCACCTCGGTCTCGTCGACCGTTTGGCGTCCTCCACGCTCCGCGAGGGGCGTGGAGGGTCTCCCCGCCGCCGCTGAACCCGCAAGATCTCCCAAATCGCCTGTCCAAACACCCGGCGTCGCCATGCAGGCTTTGGAAATCGGAGTGATCTCGATGTCGGGGCATGATAGGCTTCGTGTCCGCGGGGTGTTACGGCCTAAAAAACAGGAGTGGCGAACGCCGCCACTCCGGACACAACCAACAGTCGTTCGAACGTGTCGGGAGAGGACATTCGGGGGGAGCCGCCCGCAGACGCTGCTCTGCGGTTGCTGGCAGCGAATCCGGCGGCGACGATCGTTCGGGAAAACTCTCGCGTGGCTGTCGGGCATGGCCTCGACCGCGAGGGCGAAGGGAGCTTGCGCGAGGCCATAGGGCGTCCTGAGCCGGCGGCCGCATTGGCGGGGATCGTCGCCGGACAGGAGGAAGCGACCGTCGTCCTTGCCGATGCAGCGACGCCCGGGGGCCCGAGGCTCGATGCCTGGCGCGGGGCGACATCGAACTACGAAGTCTACCTTGCCGACAACGGGCTTGGCCGCCCGCCGAGCGTTGCCGACGCCTTCCGGGATGCTCTTGCTTCGGTTGCATCAGGACGACGAAGCCTCGACCCGGCGGCCGCGGCCGACCATCTGCTCTTTGGCACCGTGCCGGGCCCCCGCACGTTGGTCGCCGCGGTGGGTCGGCTCGGCCATGGCGAGCACTATCGCTGGCACGCCGGCCGGGCCGAACGCCGGATCTTCGACTCGCTTGTCGCCCGGCCGCGCCCCGACCAGGCACCGATCGACGGCATCGATGCCGGTCTCGCGCGGGCGATCCGGCGTCTTCCCTTGGCCGACGGTTGCGCGACGCTGCTGTCGGGCGGCATCGATTCGTCCTTGTTGCATACTTATCTGCCGCCGGGCACGCCGACGGTGAGCAGCGCCGTGGACAGCCCCGAGTTCGCCCGCGAACGCACCTACGCCGAGCAGGCAAGCCGGCTGCTTGGGACCGTACACCAGGTCTTTACGGCCCCGGAGGATGACTTCCTAAGGCTGCTCGTCGACGCGATCCGGCTGTCCGGCTTGCCCGCCCGGCACCCGCAGCCGGTCCTTTACAACCTGGCATACCGGTTTCCGGCGCCCTGTTTCATCACCGGAGAGTTCGGCGACCAGCTGTTCGGTCTCAAGCCGACGGAGTCTTATGTGGAGTCCTTCGCACGTCGCCGCTGGCTGCGGCTCGCGGAGGGGATGCGCTTGCGCCGCCTGCTGCCGCGCGGAAAGGTCGCGGCTCTGGAGCGCCGACTCGATCATTTGCGCCGCCTCGCGGCGCCGCTTGATGACTGGCAAAGCTCCGGGCCGCGGTACGCCATTCGCGGAGATGCCGTCCTGCTCGAGCGGATCCTGGGGACAACGACCATGCGGCAGCGGATCGAGGCGCGCGCCGACTATGTGGCGACGTGCTTTCGCTCCGAAGAGCGCGACGCCGATCCGCTCTTCGCGCACCTCGAGTTCGGGCACATGGTGGTTTTCCTGTGCTGCGACAACGGCAGCCACTGGCGCCAGATGGCCTATGCGCAGGGAAAGAATCTGCTCACGCCATATGGCTGCCGCTCCGTCGTCGAAGCCGCCATCGCGGTGCCCCGCGGCCGCCGCTACTCCGCGAACGGCCGCATCAAGTACCTGCTGAAGGATCTGCTGAAACGACGGCTTCCCGGCTATGATGTGGACACCGCGAAGGGCGGCGGCGATCTCCCCATTCAGCGCTACTTCGGAAGCGAGAATCGCGAGGGAATGCCGATACTGGTCGATAGGACGACCGACGCCGTGTGGCGGGCGGCCCGGCAGTCTTCTTCGATGGTGTTGGGCGCTCCGCTCAAGGACGCCTTCGAGCGTTATGCCATGCCGGATCTGGTCGACCGGGACGCGGCGTCGGCGACGCGCGCCGTCCCGGACCAGCTCACCTGGAAACTGCTCACGTTGGCCATCTGGCGCGACGAGGTGCTGGGCGACCGCACGCTCGCTCCGGCAGCCAACACGCGGGTGCTCGCTGTTTAGCCTCTTGCACAGCGTATAACTGCTTACCTACGGTAAAGTGAACCGATCGTGGCGCCCGCGGGTTACCCCGAGACAGGTAGACGCATGTTCCTGACCAACTAGATCTCCCGCAGCGTCTTCAGGCACGCCCGGATGAACCCGTTGATCCGCCGCCGCTCCGCCATCGCCGCGCGCGCATAGAATCCATCCCGCCAGTTGTGGCGGTTGCCCTTGGGCGCGCCCGTGGCGCGGCCGCCATGCTGGAAGCAGCGCCGCTTGCCGGCGGCCGGCGCGAGCGCGCAATGGCCGCCGGTCTTCAGCCGGGCGCCGCAGCAGGGCACGTCGGCGGCCGCGCCGTCCGCTCCCGTCACTGCACCCGCTCCTCCTCCTGGCGCACCGTCACCTTGCCGTCCTCCACCACCCGCACATGCTCGATGCGGATGGTCTGCCGCTGCCGGCCGCGCTGCCGCTGGAAGCGGTCGAGCTGCTTGAGGAACACCTCCGACAGGCGCGCGTACTGGCGCGTGCTCTCCTCGACGACACGCGGAGTCTGGGACGCGACCATGGCGCGGCGCAGCAGGTCGAGGCTGGCGTTGTGCGCCGCCACCATCTGCGCCGCCAGCAGGCCCTCGACGGCGCCCGCCGGCGCCAGTTCCTTGAGCGTGGCGATGGCGGAGTCCGCCAGGTCCGCATGCGCCTGGTCGTCGGCCCCGCGCGGCACCACCTGGCAGTCCACGACCTGATGCGCCAGCCGCTCCGCGAACCGGGCATTGGCCGTCCCCGACAGCGCCAACGGATCGAACGTCTCCTGGATCTGCAGCATTTTCGGTCCCGGGTCTGCGGCCGGTGCCGGCACCGCGTCCGCCAAGGCGGCCAGCGCGGCGAGTTCCGTCTTCGTCATATCGTCCTCCCTGAGGCGGCAAGAAATTGCTTGAACGTTCTTCGAACATATCGTATGCTACGTACGGATGTCAACGCAAAATGGTCTTGGAGATTGTGGGCGGGAGCTTTTCTGACGGCTTCGGGAACAACACTATGGCGACTGCCGCCGCAGGCCGCCGAGGTCCGGTTAGCTTTCTGAAGAGATTTTACGTAATTTACGATACGGTTGAATTTCGCGTTTTGCGAGTCGACCTTCCCTGCCCTGCTTGCCCCGGCTCCCGCATCGGCCTAGGGTGGCCGGCATGACCGCACCGGAATCGAACCGCCTCGCGCGGCTGCTCGCCGAACGCCCCTTCCTGCTGGCCGACGGCGCCACCGGCACCAACCTGTTCGACATGGGCCTGCTCTCCGGCGATGCGCCGGAGCTGTGGAACGTCGAGCATGTCGACCGCATCGAGTCGCTGCATCGCGGCATGATCGCGGCCGGCGCCGACATCATCCTCAGCAACAGCTTCGGCGGCTCGCGCTACCGCCTGAAGCTGCACAAGGCCGAGAACCGCGTCGCCGAGCTGAACGAGCTGGCCGCCCGCATCGCCCGCCGCGTCGCCGACGCGGAAGGGGCGCGCCTCGGCCGCGAGATCGTCGTCGCCGGCGACATCGGCCCGACCGGCGAGTTGTTCGAGCCGCTCGGCCCCCTCACCATCGCCGAGGGTGCCGCCGCCTTCGCCGAGCAGGCCCGCGCCCTGGCCAAGGGCGGCGCCGACGTCGTCTGGATCGAGACCATGTCCTCGAAGGACGAGCTGACAGCGGCCGTGCAGGGCGCCGGCGAGACCGGCCTGCCCGTGGTCTGCACCCTCACCTTCGACACCAACGGCCGCACCATGATGGGGGTCACGCCGGCCGAGGTCGCCATCCTCTGCCGCGAGCAGCTGCAGCCGCGCCCGCTCGCCTACGGCGCCAACTGCGGCGTCGGCCCGGCCGAGCTGGTCGCCACGCTCGCCAGCATGGCGCCGATGTTCGGCCCCGGCGACGTCGTCGTCGCCAAGGGCAACTGCGGCGTGCCGCATTTCGTCGACGGCAAGATCCAGTATGACGGCACGCCCGAGCAGATGGCGATCTACGCCCGCCTCGCGCGCGACTGCGGCGCCCGCATCATCGGCGGCTGCTGCGGCACCACGCCGGGCCATCTCGCCGCCATCCGCGCCGCCCTCGACGGCTATCAGCCACAGGAGAAGCCGAGCCTCGAGGCCATCACCGCGCAGCTCGGCAAGATCTCGGCCGGCGCCGAGCACCAGCTCTGCGGCCACGGCGCCGCGGCCGATGCCGGCGCCGGCCGCCGCCGCTCGCGTCGGCGCGGCGAGGGCGAGCGGCCGACGCCGGAGGCCTGACCGCCGGAATCGATACCGCGGCGGCCGAATCGGCGATAGAATCCCGCGCCGTGGCTGCCAGGATCTTCACCATCGCCCAGCAGAAGGGCGGCGCCGGCAAGACGACGCTGGCGGCCCAGCTGGCGGTCGCCTGGAGCCGCGCCGGACGCCGCGTCCAGCTGCTCGACACCGATCCGCAGGGCAGCCTCGCCGCTTGGTACGCCGCGCGCCGGAAGACCCTCGGCGCCGAGATCGGCAACCACCTCGACGTCGCCGCCATCGGCGGCTGGCGCACGGCGACCGAGGTCGACCGCGCCGCCGCCGGCCACGACATCGTCATCATCGACTGCCCGCCGCACGCCGAGAGCGAGGCGCGCGCCGCCATGCGCGCCGCCGATCTGGTGCTGGTCCCCGTGCAGCCGAGCCCGCTCGACCTGTGGGCGACGCGCCCGACCCTGGAGCTGGCCGCCAGGGAGAAGACGCCGGTCCTGCTGGTGCTCAACCGCGTGCCCGCCCGCGCCCTGCTCACGGCGACGATGATCACGCGCCTCGGCGAATATCAGGTGCGCGTCAGCAAGAAGACGATCGGCAACCGGGTCGCCTTCGCCGACTCCATGGCCAGCGGCCTCAGCGTCCTCGAGACCCGCCCTGCCAGCACCGCCAGCGACGAGATCACCGCGCTCGCCAAGGACATCTGGTCGCGCCTCGACCGTTGACCTGTCCGGAACGCATTCCTATCTGAGGATGGCCTCGAGCTCGACGATGCTGGCGATCACGTGGTCGGCACGCGGCGCCAGGATCTCCCGCGGGCTGGCGCCGGTGAGCACGCCGACGGCCAGGCCGGCGCCGGCGGCGCGCGCCATCTCCAGGTCGTGCAGGCTGTCGCCGACCACGGCGATGGCCGCGGTCGGCAGGCCGAGATGGCGGGCGAAGGCCTCGACCATGCCGGGGCCGGGCTTGGCGCCGTGGCCGCTGTCATAGCCGCAGCGGAAGTCGAGCAGTCCGCCGATGGCGAGCCGCTCCACCTGCGCCAGCAGCCCGCGCTCGCTGTCGTTGGTCGCCACGCCGAGCCGCAGGCCCCGCCGCCGCAGCCGGCCGAACAGCGCCGGCAGGTCCGTCACCGGCACCAGCGAGGTCTGCGCATGCCGCATGAACAGGCGGTTCACCTCGTCGGCCAGCCGCGCCACATCCGTTCGCCCGACCATCCCGGCCCACAGCGCGGCGATTTCGCCGTTCGTGCCCGCGGCCAGGACCGAGGTCGGATCGACGTGACCGGTCGCGCGGTCATAGCCGCCCGCCCGCAACAGCCTCTCGGCGGCGCCCGGGTCGGCGCCGAACAGGTCGCGGACGACCGCCTCGTACGCCGGCAGCCAGGTGGCGCGGAAGTCGATGAGGGTGCCGTCCTTGTCGAACAGCACGCCGCCGATGCCGGTGCTCACGGGTCGGCGTCCTCGACCGGCACTACTGCGCGGCGACGGTCCGTGCTAGCGTCCGCGCCCTGACGCCGACCGCCGCCATGAACAGACAGACATACCGGAAGGCCACGCTCATCGGCTGGGCCATCGTCGCCCTGGTCGCCCTGGCGATCGGCCAGGCCTGGCTGCCGGCCGGGCTGTCGCCCGCCGGCGGCAACGCGACGACGGCCGATCTGCGGCAGGCGGACGAGGAGCAGCGCGCGATCCAGGCCGTCATCGCGCTGATCGAGGCCGACGGCCCCTTTCCCCATGCCAAGGACGGCAGCGAGTTCTTCAACCGCGAAGGCCGGTTGCCGCCGAACGGCCCCGGCTATTACCGCGAATACACCGTGGAGACTCCGGGCTCGCCCGACCGGGGCGCGCGGCGGATCGTCGCCGGCCGCAACGGCGAGCTCTACTACACGCGCGATCACTACCAGTCCTTCATCCGGCTCGAGTGACCCGCATGCTCCGTCCCGACGACTTGACCCGCGTCACCTGGTGCTGCGTACACTTCGCCGCCGCCGCCGAGGTCACCGCACGGCTGCGGACCTCGCTGGAGGAGGCTGGCGTGGCGGTCTTCGACCTCAATGCCGACTCCGTGCGCAGCAAGGACGACCTCCTGCGCGCCATCGCCGCGGCCCTGCGCTTCCCGGACTATTTCGGCATGAACTGGGATGCCGTCATCGACTGCCTGCGCGACCTGACTGATCGCGTCCCGGCCGAAGGCCACGTGCTGTTCGTACACGCCGCCGACTGGCTCTGGCGGACGGGCCTGCCCTGGACGGGCCAGTTGCTGGAGGTCTGGCTCGCCGCCGCCGAGGAGGCGGCGCATGACGGCACGCCGCTCCACCTGGTGTTCGTCAGCGGCACGCCGCCCACGGCGATCGCCTGATCGCGCCCGCCGGACGGCGGACGCCGCTGGCAGCCGCGGCAACGACCCGCTAAAAGTCATATTCGCCCTCGAATGATGGTGCGCACGGGAGCAGACGCATGATTGAACTCTATACTTACGCTACCAGCAACGGCCAGCGCGCCTCGGTCATGCTGGAGGAATGCGGATTGCCCTACAAGGCGATCAAGATCGATCTCGAACGGGTCGAGCAGAAGACCCCCAATTTCCTGAAGATCAATCCGTCGGGCCAGATTCCGGCCATCGTCGATCCCGGACGGCCGGGCGCCAAGCCGACCGTCCTCGCCCAGTCCGGCGCGATCATCCTCTACCTGTCCGAGAAGACCAACAAGCTCCTGCCGCGCGACCCGTTGAAACGCGCCCTGGCGCAACAGTGGTTCCTGCAGGCCATGAGCGACGTGGTGCCGTCGAGCGCCATCCTCTTCCTCGTCGGCACGATCCCGGAGATCACGACCTCGACCCGCAAGCTGTTCGAGCAGCGCCTGATCGGCAACCTCCGCAACGTCGACCGGCGGCTGAGCGAGGCCGAATTCCTGGCCGGCGAGTTCTCCATCGCCGACATCGCGCTCTACCCGACCGTCGCGTTCCGACGCGAGCTGATCGAGCAGAATGGTGAGCTCCGCCACCTGATGCGCTGGATCCTGACCATGGCGGCGCGGCCGGCGGTGCAGCGCGGCATGAACGTGCCGGCGTAGCCGCGCGCCGACCGCCGGCAGACCCGAGGCGGAGCGTGACCCGAGCCTGCTTGCTGCTCTTGCCGCTGCTCTTGTCATGGCCGATCCAGAAACCGGCCGCCGAGGACTCCGCTCCTCCCGCCAGCAGCTTGGCCGCGCCGCCGACGATCGACGACCTGCGCCGGATGTGCGAGCGGCTTGTCGCTGCCTCCGATCGCGGCGACCGCCACGCGCTTGGTCAGTTCCGCCGCCTCTATATCGGCGTGTACGAGCAGGCGGTCTTCGAGGCGAGCGCCAATCAGCCGCGGACCGCGGCGGCGATGATACCGGAGCTGGACCGTTGGCTCGCGGAAACCGCACGAGCGGGCTCGGCGACGGCGCAGTTCTGGATGGGCGAGCGCACGAAGTCGCTGCAGCGATTCGGCGCCCCGCCGCCCGACCTCGCCGAGGTGGCCCGCTGGTATCGCGCGTCGGCCGAACAGGGATTCGCCCCGGCGCAGGATGCGCTCGGCCAGTTCCTGGGCTTCTTCCCCGAACTCGCCCGCGCGCCGTTCGAGGCGGAGACATGGCTCCTGCGGGCCGCGCAACAGGACCACCCGTCGGCGGCCGAGCGGCTGCTGCAGGCCATCGACATCGATCGTCAACGCGCCGGCTACAGGCCGAATCCCGCGATCCTTGCCTGGCTCGAGCGGCGCGCCGGCACCGGCGATGCGGCGGCCCGGACGTTGCTGGAGAAGCTCGCGACGCAGGACTGAGCGGCCGCCGAGCCGTACCCCAATAGCGTCAGCGCTGGCTCGTCTCCCACGCCGGCGCGATATACACGCGGGCATCGGACCGCGGCAGCAAGGGCTTCCCGAGGATCGCGTCGGACAGCCGCTCCGCCATCATGATGGTCGGCGCGTTCAGATTGCCGCTGACGACGTTCGGCATGATCGAGGCGTCGACGACGCGCAGGCCCTCGAGGCCATGCACGCGGCCGGCATCGTCGACCACGGCCATCGGGTCCGTCGCCAACCCCATCTTGCAGGTGCAGGAGGGATGATAGGCGCTTTCGGCCTTGCGCCGCAGATGGGCGTCGATCTCCGCGTCGGTCTTCACCTCGGGACCCGGCGCCAGTTCCGGCCCGCGATAGGAATCGAACGCCCGCTGCGCGAAGATCTCGCGCGTCAGCTTGATGCCCGTGCGGAATTCGTAGCGGTCCTGCTCCGTCTGCAGGTAGTTGAACAGGATCGCCGGCGCCTGCCGGGGGTCCGCCGATTTGAGCGTGACCGCGCCGCGGCTGGTCGGCCGCATCGGGCCGACATGGGCCTGGAAGCCGTGGCCCGGCTGGGTCGCGCTGCCGTCATAGGAAGCGGCGATCGGCAGGAAGTGATATTGCAGGTCGGGATGCTCGACCCCCGCATGGCTGCGGATGAAGCCGCCCGCCTCGAAATGGTTGGTCGCGCCGATGCCGGTGCCTAGGAACGTCCACTCGATGCCGACCAGAAGCTGACGCAGCGGGTTCTTCAGCACAGGATAGAGCGTGATCGGCTGCAGGCAGCGATGCTGCACATAGGTCTCGATGTGATCCTGCAGGTTCTGGCCGACGCCCGGCAAGTCATGCCGCACCTCGATCTCGTGCTGCCGCAGGTGATCGGCCGGGCCGACGCCGGAGAGCATGAGAATCTGCGGCGAGTTGATGGCGCCGCCGCAGACGATGACCTCGCGCGTCGCATGCGCGCGGGTCACACGACCGCCATGGGCATACTCCACGCCCACGGCCCGCTTGCCCTCGAACAGGACGCGCAGCGTCAACGCACGCGGACGCACCTCGACATTGCCGCGGGCCGTCGCCGGCCGCAGATAGGCCTTGGCCGCGCTCCAGCGCCGGCCGCGATAGGTCGTCATCTCCATGGGCCCCAGACCCTCCTGCTGGTAGCCGTTCAGGTCGGGAGTCAGCGGATAGCCGGCCTGCTTGCCGGCCTCCAGCCAAGCCTCATAGAGCGGATTCCTGGTCTTGCCGTGCGATACGTGCAGCGGCCCGCCGCTTCCGTGATAATCGTCGCCGCCGAACTCGTGATCTTCCGCTCGACGGAAGTAAGGCAGGATGTCGGCATAGGACCAGCCGCTCAGACCCGATTGCGCCCAGCGGTCATAGTCGCGTGCATGGCCGCGGATGTAGCACATGCCGTTAATCGAGGAGGAGCCGCCGATGACGCGCCCGCGCGGGCAGTACATGCGCCGGCCGTCCAGATAGGGTTCCGGCTCCGTGTGGTAGTACCAGTTGACCTTGTCGTCGGCGAGCGGATAAGCGAACGCCGCCGGCATGTGGATCTTCCAGTTCCAGAAGCGATCCTTGCCGCCGGCTTCGAGGACCAGGATCCTGTGTTCCGCCTGCTGGCCCAGACGATAGGCCAGCACGCAACCCGCCGATCCCGCGCCGATGATGATGTAGTCGTAGCTCGCCGTCTCGGCCATGATCCTGCCCCCGCGGCCAGGTTCCTAGCCTACGACGCGACCGAGGTCCAGCGAGGCCGGACGGATCAGCTATCCGACGTCTCGGCGGATAAGCGCCGCAGCTTCTCGATGCTGGGAATGACGAGCGTCCGCCCGTGCTTCTCGATCACGCCCGCCTCCACCATCTCGCTGAGCTCGCGGTTGACGGTCTCGCGCGTGGTGGCGACCCGCGAGGCGATGTCGGCGTCCGTCGGCGCGGGGAACAGCACGGCGTTGCCGACCTCGGTCACCGAGGGCTCGGCCAGTCGAAGCAGCTCGGCCTGGATCCGCTTGCGGACGGGCAAGGTCGCCGATTCGAAGACCTTCTCGGAGAGGACGCGCACCTGCCGCGTCAGCCGTTTCAGCACGGCCGCCATCACCGTCGGTTCGGTCCGCAAGACTTCCCAGAACAGGTCCGGCGACATCGTCGCGACGGTGCAGCGAGTCACCGCCTCGACCGTCGCCGACCGCAGCTTGCCGTCGATGGCAGCGAATTCGCCGAACATCTCGCCGGCGTTGATGTCGCGGAACGTGACCTGCTTGCCGTTCTCCGAGAAGATCGTGGCGTGCGCCTTGCCGGCGCTCAGGAAAAAGACGGTCCGGCTGTCTTCTTGATGGCCGACGATCTGCTGGCGCGGCTTGAAGTCGCGCCATGTGCACCGGCCGGCGAGCGCCCGTCGCGCCTCGGCGGTCAGGCCGCCGAGGATTTCGATGCCGTCCAACGTGTCGTGGCGCCGCTCCATCGGGTCACTCCCCCTGCCTTGTGCCCTTATAGCGCCAGATTCCTCTCAGTATCAATTTGTTACTCTTGACCCGCCATCCGCAGCGGCCGTTAAGGTTTGGCCACCATCAGATGGACGATGACGACGACGGCGAGGAAAGCCGGCCAGCCCAGCCAAAACCATGCGCGCGCCAGGCGACGATAGGCCGGCGGCAGCGAAGCCCCCTCCGCGTGCGCCGCTTCGGCTAGATCGCGCATCCGGATCTGCAGCCGAACGACGGGCAGCCAGCAGACCCCAGCCAGCGCATAGAGGCCGTAGGTCCACAGCAGCCATGTCTCGGTCGGGGCATAGCCGACGATGTCGATCAGCCACAAGCCCGAGAGCGGCTGCAGGATCACGGCCGGCGTCGTGAACAGCCAGTCAGCAAGCACGACGTTGCGCGCCGTCGCGGCGATCTGCGCCACCTCGCCGGAGCGGTTCGCGCGCCACATGAACCACGCCGTGCCGAGCCCCGTGCCGAACAGCACGGTCGCCGACAGGATGTGGATGGTCTTGGCGATCTCGTAGGACGTCATCGGTCGTCGTCGATCGCCATCATCACCAGCGTCGCCGCCATGAGGGGGATGCAGATCGCGAGCGGTGTGATCGGATGGATCCATTCCCAGGGTTGTCCGATGCTGAGAAACGCCAGATAGGCGACCGTTGCCGCGATCATGGCGCCGCCGACCAGCACGACACGCCAGCGCATCACGAGGGCGAGGCCCGCCGCGACATCGAACGTCCAGCCGAGATGGTAGGCGGCGGACAGCAGAGCCTCCGGCACGCCGGCCTCGCGGAGCATCCGCAGACTGTCGGCCTTCGGCCACAGGGCGACCGTCGTCAGTCCCGTGAACAGCCAGAACAGCCCGATGGAAAGCCGGAGAAGCGGCCGCAGGAAATAGAGCCGCGCATGCCAGCGGTCCTGCACATGCGCCGGCGCGCGCGCCAGAGCATCGGCGAAGCGGCGCGGATGAATGCCGGTGGCGGTGACGAACGGCGCGGGATCGACGGCCCTGCCGGCCAGCAGCATTGTCAGCGACGTCGTCGTGACCGGCCCGGCGCCGCCCAGCCGGGCGGCGATCCGGACGAGCGGCAGCGGCACTTCGAGAAAGCGCGGCGCGCCATAGCCGAGCCAACGGCGAAGGCCGGCGAGAATGTCGCGCAGCGCCATCGGCTCCGGTCCGACGACGTTGACGATCTGCCGCGCCGGCCGCGCATCTTCCACCAACCGGCACACGGCCTCCGTCAGGTCGTCCATGTGAACGGGCTGGAACAGCTGCCGGCCATCGCCGACCAGAGGGACGATCCACGGCAACGCCGCAAGCGCACGGAACAGCGACGTTCCCCCGAACGAGCCGGCCGGCGCATAGGCCAGGGACGGCCGCAAGATCACCCAATCCAGATCGAGCGATGCGAGATGACGATCAGCGTCCAGCTTGCTTCGGGAATACTCGGCTTCGACTTGCGGCCCGATGCCGAGCGCTGAAATCTGGATCACCCGGCGCACGCCGGCCCGCGCGCAGGCGTCGAACAGCGCCTCCGGCGCAGCGGCGTGAATCGCCGCCATCGACTGGCCGCGCCGCGCCTGCAGGATGCCGACGCAGTTGACGACCGCCTCGATTCCGGCCAGCCGCGGCAGCCACGCGTCGACGGCCACATCGCGGTTGAAGTCGCAGGCGATATTCTCCAGGTCGGGAAACATCCGCCGCGTGCGGTCGACATCGCGGCTCGCGCAGACGACGCGATGTCCGGCCGCCCACAGCGCCGCCACGACATGGCGGCCGATGAATCCCGCCGCCCCCGTGACCATGACCCGCATCCTGCGCCCCCTTCCCTCGCCTCCCCCGACGCGATAGTCATGCCGGCGCAGATAGGCAAGGCTGTCCGGGATGACGGACTTCACTCTACATGAACGGCTCGCGGCGGATACGGTCGAGCTGGTGTGCTGGCCGCTCTCGCTGGTGCTGCTGATGAAGGCACGGCAGTGGCCGTGGCTCATCCTGGTCCCGCGCCGACCCGCGATCCGCGAGATCTACGAGCTGCCGGACGCGGACCAGCAGGTCCTGATGGCGGAGATTGCCCGCGCGAGCCGCCGCCTGGCGCGGCTCGTACGGCCCGACAAGATCAACGTCGCCGCGTTGGGCAACATGGTGCCGCAGCTGCACGTCCACGTGATCGCCCGCTTCGCCGGTGATCCGGGCTGGCCTGGACCGGTTTGGGGGGCCGTGCCGTCGGAGCCCTACGCCGAGAATGAATTGACACAGGAGGTCGAGAGCCTGCGTCGAATTCTGGCCGATGGCGACTGACGTTCGACTTCGATCCCTGACGCGGCCGCCGGTCACAACGCCGGCACGATCCGCCGCAGCACCCGGGCCGCAATCTCCGCCGCATAGGGCAGGAAGGCCGCGAAATCGAGATGGCTGTCGGCGCCGGCGAGGTCGCTGAGGCAGCGCACGACGACGCAGGGCGCCGCGAACTGCGCCGCGACCTGAGCCACCGCTGCCCCTTCCATCTCGACCGCCTGCGCTTTGAAGCGCGTGAACAGCCGCTCGCGGGTTACTTCGCAGTTGATGAACTGGTCGCCGGACAGGATGGTGCCGAAACGCACGATCGGCTGGCGGCCGGCCGCGCCGGCAACGTCTCGGGGTACCGCCGGCAACACCAGCCCCTCGAGCCGCTGGCGCAGGAGCCGCCCGATCGAAAGATCAAGCGCGTAGCCCAGCGCCTCTCCCGAAGCGCCGATCGGCGGCACGCCCGGCCGGTACGGCTTGACCTCGCCGTCGACGACGGCGCCGTAGTCATGCTGCACCAGTTCCTCGGCGACAACTACATCGCCGATGCCCAGCGTCGGATCGAGTCCACCGGCGACCCCCGTCAGCAGCACACCACGGCAACCGAAGTGATCGAGCAGCAGCGTCCCGACCAAAGCGGTATTGACCTTGCCGATGCCGGCCTCGACCAGCACCACCGGGACATCGTCGAGCCGCCCCTGGCGAAACGCGAAGCCGCCACGGACGGTCTTGTCGTCGACGGCGAGAGCCTGGCCCAAATGCCGCACCTCTTCCGGCAGCGCCGCGATGATGCCAAGAGGACGCAGGATGGCTCCCATGCGCTTTTGCGGGTGCCTAGAAATTGAGCGCCTTGCGGGCCAGCGCCAGCTCCTTGTCGCCGATGGAGATGTCGTTGGCGATCGAGTACCAGAGCTTCTCGCGCTTCACGAACTCCGGCAGAGCGACGAGCGTGCGTTCGATCTCCTCCATCTTGAAATCCAGCTCGCCCGGGCGATGGCGGACGCCGGCCTCGCGCACGATCTCGCGCGCCAGCTCGGGCATGTTGCCCTGCAGGGACGACATGATGAGAACGCCGAGCGCCACCAGCTCGCCGTGCATGAGGGTTCGCCCGGTGACATGCTCGAAGGCATAGGCGAAGAAATGCTCCGATCCTTCCTCGAATCGCGCATGCCCGTAGTCGTCGCAATACTTGCCGATGACGCGATGCAGCTCCATCAGCCGCTTGATCGCCTCGTTCTCGCCCTTGTAGAGGCCCGGCGCCAGCTCGCGCAGCTCCCTGATGAAGCGAAGCGATTCGCCGGCCGCGAAGTCGTCCCATGCCGGCGCATGGCCGCGCTTCGTCGCGTACTCCCAGTCCCACCGCGCGGTATGGCAGGACAGGACGTCGCCGATGCCGCCGCGCAGCAGATGCGCCGGCGCGGCCTTCATCAGATCGAAGTCGACGAACACCATCTCCGGGATGGCGTCGCCGTAGTAGTGCACCCCGTCGCCTTCGCGGATCGCGGTCATGTGCGTGAAGCAGGCATTGACCGACGGCAGGCTGGGAATCTGGAACAGCTTCAGCTTCTTGCGCCAGTGCAGCCATTTCGCCGTATCCATGGCCGTGCCGCCGCCGATGCCGATCACGCAGGAGAGATCATTCGGCAGGTCCTGGGCGAGCTTCTCCAGATGCGCGCGTTCCAGACTCTCGGCTATGACCAGCGCTGCCGGCGCACCGCCGAACCGGGCGCGCAGCGTCTCCCAGGGCTCGGGCTGCGTGACCACGATCGCCGGCGACAGGATGCGGCCGAGGTCGCTGGCGATACCGGCGCCATACTTGACAGGAAACAAGAGGCTCATCGGGCACTCGCACTCCTCTGGTCGACAGCAACAACCATGGACCTCAGCGGGGCCGTTCACGTCCCGCCGAGTGCCTCTACACCCGAGGACGCACGGATATCACATCGCCCTTGGTTGCCCGTCAATGCTTCCGCCGGACGAATGCCGCCGGCGAGCGTCCGACAGTCTCGCTGTTGGCGAGAATGCTGTCTCATGTGTCTCGATCGCGCCGGAAAATCGGCGTGCGGCCAAGGATACATGCTGGGCTGTAGCTTGCTTCCGGCCAACAGCGCCGACATGGGAGATCGAGGCGGCGCATCGGATTGTCCAGACGGCGGGCGACCCCCCATTTCTGTTCTCCGGTGGCCGAACGAAGTTTCATCGAAACGCAACAAGACAGTCATGGTCAAGCACTAGGTTCGCATCGCCCGGAGCTCTCGGAAGCTTGCTTCCAACCCAAAAGGGAGGTTGATCGATGCGCCTACTCGACCGCTATGCCCCCATCATCGTGAATGATCGGGACGATCTTGGATCGAATCCGACAACCAGCCGCTGCATCGGCGAAATCATCGAGACGCGCCTGACTCGTCGACATGTTCTCAGAGGCGCCGCGGCCGGCACGGCCATCGGCTTGCTCGGCACGCTGACAACGAATCGACCGGCATGGACGGCGGACAACCCCTCCACCCTAATGTTCGAAGAGATCGAGCATGGCATCGACGAGACGCATCACGTCGCCAAGGGGTATACGGCCAACGTGCTGATCCGCTGGGGCGACAAGATCACGAGCGGCGCCCCCGACTTCGATGTCGGCAGCGTCACGGCCGCAAACCAGGAGCAGCAATTCGGCTACAACTGCGATTTCATCGGCTACATGCCGCTGCCGCTCGGCTCGACCAGCTCGGATAACGGCCTCCTCTGCATCAATCACGAGTACACGAACGCCGAGTTGATGTTCCCGGGCCTCACCGCGGACGACAAGCTCGACAAGCTGACCAAGGACCAGGTCGAGGTGGAGTTGGCTGCACATGGCCACACGGTCGTCGAGGTTCGCCGGGACGGAGGCGTCTGGAGCGTCGTTGCCGACAGCCCCCATAACCGACGCATCTCGGCCAACACCAAGATGACGATGCGCGGCCCGGCGGCCGGGCACGATCTGCTCAAGACCTCGGCCGATGCCTCGGGCACCGAAGTGATCGGCACGATCAATAACTGTGCCGGCGGATGGACGCCCTGGGGCACCATTCTGGTCGCCGAGGAGAACTTCAATCTCTACTTCAGCGGCGCCGACAACGAGAATGGACCGCAGGCCACTGCCTACAAGCGCTACGGCATCGGCAAGGACAGCGAATACGCCTGGTCGAAGTTCAGCGATCGCTTCAACGTCGAGAAGGAGCCGAACGAGCCAAATCGGTTCGGCTGGATGGTGGAATACGACCCCTACGATCCGAATGCCCAGCCGGTGAAGCGCACCGCGCTTGGCCGCTTCAAGCATGAAGGGGCGACGACGGTCCTCAACAAGGATGGGCGAGTCGTCGTTTATAGCGGTGACGATGAGCGGTTCGACTACCTGTACAAGTTCGTGACGGCCGGCACTTACAATCCAAACGACCGTGCCGCCAACCTCAACCTGCTCGACGAAGGCACGCTCTATGTCGCCAGGTTCGGCGCGGATGGAAAGGTGCAGTGGTTGCCGCTGGTCCATGGAGAGGGGCCGCTGACGGCGGAGAACGGCTTCAACAGCCAAGCGGACGTCGCCATTCACACCCGCCTTGCCGCCGACAAGATCGAGGCGACGCCGATGGACCGGCCGGAGGATGTCGAGGTCAATCCGGTGTCGGGCAAGGTCTACGCGATCATGACCAACAACTCGCGCCGCAAGGTCAATCAGATCGATGCGGCGAACCCGCGCTTCGACAACACGGCCGGGCATATCATCGAGCTGACTCCGCCGGGCGGCGAAGGCAAGGACGCCGATCACGCCGCGACCGAGTTCGGGTGGGGCTTTTTCATCATCGCCGGCGATCCGACCTGGGGTTCTACGCTCTACGGCAAGGGCACCAGCAAGAACGGCTGGTTCGCGGCGCCCGACAATATGGCCTTCGATCCCAAGGGCCGCATCTGGATCGCCACCGACCAGGGCGCCGCGCAGAAGGGCTTCGGTACCGGCGACGGCGTCTTTGCCGCCGACGTAAGCGGCGACGGGCGAGCGGTCAGCCGCTTCTTCTACCGCGTGCCGGCCGACGCCGAGATGTGCGGCCCTTGCTTTACGCCGGACGGAAAAACCCTGTTCGTGGCCGTTCAGCATCCCGCAGAGGGGTCGACATTTGCGGAGCCGTCGACCCGGTGGCCCGACTTCACCGATAGCATACCGCCGCGACCGTCCGTCGTCGCCATCACCAAGGACGACGGGGGCGAGATCGGCGCCTAGACCGACCTAGGGGTGCATTGGGGAGGGCGGCTCGCCCTCCCCTTCCGCCGACGCTCTGCGCCGTTGACGCGCGGATGCGCGACTCTTAGATTGCATTGCGGTCGGACATCGACAACGCGCAACGGGAGATTGCCATGATCGATACGGCACGCCGGCGCTTCCTCGCTTCAACCGCGGTGATCGCGGCCACGGGGCTGACCTCGGCGAAGGCGTTCGCTTTTTCGCTCGATAGCGGCAACGCCGAGGCGGAGTCCCTCTACCTGTCGGCCTGCACCGCCCGGAACAGCTATCACCAGCAGCTTCTCGCCGAGGTGACGGCAAGGCTCGGCGGTCACCCGCAGGCCGAGATCGACGCCGCCGTCGCGGCGCTGACCTGCCCTCTCTGCGGCTGTCCGGTACGCGCCGACGCGATGCCGGGCGCGAACTGAGCGCTCAGCTGCTGCTCGCCAGGCAGGCGCCGAGCGAATTGACCAGGGCCCGCATGAGGTCGAAGTAGAGTTCCGGCCCCTCCGTCAGCGACGCACCCTCGGGATCGAGCACGCCCGACCGTGCCGCCGTGCCGGCGATCACCGTATCGACAAGCGCGGGCTCGAAGTTCGGCTCGCGGAACACGCAACGCGCCCCGTGCGCCGCGATCTTGTCCCGGATCTCCTGCAGCCGCTTTGCGCCTGGCGGTTGTTCCGGACTCACGGTGATCGAGCCCACGCCGGCCAAGCCGTAGCGCTTCTCGAAATACTGGTAGGCGTCGTGGAAGACGATGAACGGCAGGCGCTTCACCGGCGCCAGTCGGATCGTCAGCTCGGAATCCAGGCTATCGAGCTTCGCCTGCAAGGCTTCGCCGTTCGCCTTGTAGAGATCGGCGTTTGCCGGATCGCGGTCGGCGAGCACGTCGGCGATCCTGCCCGCCATCAGCTTCGCGTTGTGTGGATCGAGCCACAGATGGCCGTCGAAGGCGCCATGTGCGTGGTGCTCATGGTCGTCGACGTGGGCCTCCTCGTCATGGTCATGATCGTGATCGTGGTCCTCGTCGGCCGCGTGCTCGTCGAGATGAGCTTCCCAGAGGCCGCCCTCGCGCGGCGGAAGCAGCATCAACCCGTCCGTGTCCGCCAACTCGACGACGCGGTTCTCGTCGGCGAGCGACTCCAGGGGTCTTGCCAGGAAGAGCTCGAACCCTTCGCCGACCCAGAAGACAAGGTCGGCGCGTTCCAGGGCTGCGGCGTCCGAGGGTTTGAGCGCGTAGGTATGCGGTGAGGCCACCCCCTTGACCAGCAGCGTCGGCTCGCCGACGCCGGCCATGACGGCGGCGACCAGAGAATGGACGGGCTTGATGCTGGCGACGACGTCCGGCGCCTCGGCCCGGACATCGGGGGGCAGCAGGAGTGCGAACCCGGCCGCCAGCGCCCACAAACCACTCCGCTCCATCGAGGGCTCCTTCGTTCGCTTAATTGATATAGTATATCATTGTCATAAGCATTATATTATTGCAACATCGAATCGCGACGAGGATTCATCCCGTGGCCCGCCCCGCAAGATCCCCCGGCTCCTTCCGCCGCAAGCCGCATGATCACCGGCACTGCGTCAGCGAGGCGCTCGACCGCGCCGCGACGCTGTGCGGCCGCCGCGGCGCCCGGCTGACCGACATCCGCCGCCGCGTGCTGGAGCTGGTCTGGAGCCGTCACGCGCCCATCGGCGCCTACGAGCTGCTCGAGCAGCTGCAGCGCGACGGCCGCAGCGCGGCGCCGCCGACGGTCTACCGCGCGCTCGATTTCCTGATGGAGCACGGCCTGGTCCATCGCCTCGAATCCCTCAACGCCTTCGTTGGCTGCCCGCAGCCCGACCGCGATCATGTCAGCCAGTTCCTGATCTGCACGGGCTGCCGCGACGTGGCGGAGATCGACGATCCCGCGATCGGCAGCGCGGTCTCGCGCGGCGCCGCGGCGGCGGGATTCGTCGTCAACCGGCTGACCATCGAGATGCAGGGCCTCTGCCCCTCCTGCAGCGGGACGGCGCATGCCCGGTGACGCGCCGGCCGCGCCGTTGCTGCGGCTGGCGGACATCCGGCTGCGCATCGGCCGGACCGAGATCCTGAGCCATGTCGAT
Organism: Dongiaceae bacterium; assembly: GCA_050180895.1. Classification (GTDB taxonomy): domain Bacteria; phylum Pseudomonadota; class Alphaproteobacteria; order Dongiales; family Dongiaceae; genus JBGPEQ01. The sequence continues at coordinate 8,179 of JBFXDS010000002.1, read as the reverse complement.
CTGACCGTGGCGCCCGGCGAGATCGTGACACTGATCGGGCCGAACGGCGCCGGCAAGACGACCCTGGTCCGCATCGCCCTCGGCCTGCTGCGCCCGGATCATGGGACCGTCGCGCTCCGCCCCGGCGCCCGGATCGGCTACATGCCGCAGAAGTTCCAGCTCGACGAGACGCTGCCCCTGACCGCCCGGCGCTTCCTGTCGCTGTCGCCCGGCGCAGCCGGCGACGACATCCGCCGGGTCGCGGAGGAGACCGGCATCGATCATCTGCTGGCGCATCCGCTCGGCGGCCTCTCCGGCGGCGAGGTGCAGCGCACGCTGCTGGCCCGCGCCCTGCTGCGCCAGCCGGAGCTGCTCGTCCTCGACGAGCCGGTGCGCGGCGTCGATGTCGGCGGCCAGCTCGAGCTCTATGACCTCATCGCGCGGCTGCGCCGGCAGCGCGGCTGCGGCGTGCTCATGGTGTCGCACGACCTGCATCTGGTGATGGCCGCCACCGACCGCGTCGTCTGCCTCAACCGCCATGTCTGCTGCGCCGGCAAGCCGGAGGCCGTCAGTTCCCATCCCGAGTATCTCGCGCTGTTCGGGGCGCTGCCGGCCGAGCGGATCGCGGTCTATTCGCACCGCCACGATCATCGGCACGACCTGCATGGCGAGGTGGTGGAGGCGCGCCGGTGATCGCCGACTTCCTCTGGCGCGCGCTGCTCGGCGGCCTCGGCGTCGCCCTAGTGGCCGGGCCGCTCGGCTGCTTCGTCGTCTGGCGGCGCATGGCCTATTTCGGCGACTCGCTCTCGCACAGCGCGCTCCTCGGCATCGCCCTCGGCTTCCTGCTGGGCATCGATCTCGTCATCGGCGTTATCGCCTGCTGCGTCGCCGTCGCCCTCCTCCTCGTCGGCCTGCAGCGGCAGAAGCGTTGGGGCGTCGACACGCTGCTGGTCATCCTCTCGCACAGCGCGCTCTCGATCGGCCTCGTCGTCATCGGCCTCATGCCGCAGCTCCGCGTCGACCTCACCGGCTATCTGTTCGGCGACATCCTCGCCGTCGGCCGCGCCGACCTCGCCTGGATCTATGGCGGCGGCCTCGGCGTGCTGGCGGCGCTCGTCGCGATCTGGCGGCCGCTGCTCAGCCTCACCGTGCATGAGGAACTGGCGCGCGCCGAGGGCGTCGCCGCGGCGCGCACGCAGCTCGTCTTCGCCCTGCTGATCGCCGTGGCCGTGGCGCTGGCGATGAAGGTGGTGGGCATCCTCCTGGTCTCCGCCCTCCTCATCATCCCGGCGGCCACGGCCCGCCGCTTCGCCCGCACGCCCGAGCAGATGGCGGTTGCCGCGGCCGGCCTCGGGATCCTCGCGGTCCTCGGCGGGCTCGCCGCATCGCTGCGGCTGGACACGCCGGGCGGACCCTCGATCGTGGTCGCCGCGGCGCTGCTGTTCGCGCTCGCGCTGGCCGCCGGCCCCTGGCTCGGCCGCCGACGGGCGGCCTGAGCTACACCCGCATCCGCTCGCTCCGAGGATCGTAGAGCGGACGCAGGCTGACGCGGGCGGGCACGCGCTCGCAGGCGACTTCGATCTCGAACTTCCCGGAGTCGAGATAGGCCTGGTCGACGCCCTCCGGCGCATTGACGTAGCCGAGGGCGATGGCGCGGCCGAGCGTATGGCCGTAGGCCGCCGACGAGGTATAGCCGACGAGCCGGCCGTCGCGGTAGATCGGCTCGTTGTGATAGAGCAGCGTCTCCGGATCTTCGAGAGCGAACTGCACGAGGCGCTTGGTCAGCTTCGGCTGGCTCTTCTGCTTCAGCAGAGCGTCGCGGCCGATGAAGGGGATTTTCTTCCCATAGGCGACCACGAAGCCGAGGCCGGCCTCGATCGGCGTGTCTTCCTCGCCGATATCGTGGCCCCAGTGGCGGTAGGCCTTCTCGATGCGCAGGCTGTCCATGGCGTGCATGCCGCAGAGTTTGAGACCGTGCGCAAGCCCTTCCTCAAGGATGCGATCGAAGACGACGACGGCGGACTCCGCGGGCACGTAGAGCTCCCAGCCGAGCTCGCCCATGTAGCTGATACGCGAGGCGCGCAGCCGCGCGTAGCCGATCTCGATCTCGCGCGATGCGCCGAAGGGGAATGAAGCATTGGAGAGATCGGTGCTCGTGAGCTTCTGCAGGAGCGCGCGGCTGTTCGGGCCCATGACGCCGAGCACGGCATAGGCCGACGTGACGTCCTCGACCGAGGCGCGGGCATCGGAGGAGATATGACGTTTCAGCCACTGCAGGTCGCGGCGGGCGGTGGTAGCGGCGGTGACGACCATGTAGGCGTCCTCTGCCAGGCGCGTGACCGTGAGGTCGGCCTCGATGCCGCCGCGCTCGTTGAGCCACTGGGTGTAGACAGCGCGGCCGGGGGCACCGCCGACGTCGTTGGCGCAGATGCGTTGCAGAACGCTCTCCGCATCCGGACCGCGCACGGTGAACTTGGCGAAGGTGGACTGGTCGAAGAGGCCGACGGCGCTGCGCGTCGCCCGGCACTCCTCGCCGCAATAGTCGAACCAGTTCTGGCGCTTGAAGCTGTACCGGTATTTCGGCTCGACACCCTTCGGCGCGAACCAGTTGGCGCGTTCCCAGCCGGCGACTTCGCCGAAGCAGGCGTTATGCGCCTTGAGGCGCTCATAGAGCGGCGTCCTGCGCACGCCGCGCGCGGTCTCGAATTGGCGGTAGGGCCAGTGCATGGCGTAGAGCAGGCCGAGCGCCTCGGACACGCGGTCGACCAGGAAGCTCTTGACGTTCTGGTGCGACATGGAGCGGCGGATATCGACGTCCCACAGGTCGAAGGGCGGATGGCCTTCCGCGATCCAGTGGGCGAGCGCCATGCCGGCGCCGCCCGCGGACTGGATGCCGACCGAGTTGAAGCCCGCGGCGACGTAGAAGTTCTCGAGCTCGACCGCCGGCCCCAGCAGATAGCGCTGATCTGTGGTGAAGCTCTCGGGGCCGTTGAAGAACTTGCGGATGCCGGTCTCGGCAAGCCGGGGCACGCGGTGCATGGCGCCCTGCAGCACCGGCTCGAAATGGTCGAAATCCTCGGGCAGTTCGGTGAAGCAGAAATCCTCGGGGATGCCATCCACGCCCCAGGGCTTGGCCTGCGGCTCGAAGGCGCCGATGAGCAGCTTGCCGGCGTCTTCCTTGTAGTAGGCGCAGGCGTCCATGTCGCGCATGACCGGCAGGGTCGCCGGCACGTTCATAGACTCCGTGACGATGTAGAAGTGCTCGCAGGCGTGGAGCGGGACATCGACGCCGGCCATGTTGCCGACCTCGCGGCCCCACAAGCCGGCGCAGTTCACGACGATCTCGGCGTTGACGTCGCCGGCCTCGGTGGTGACGCCGAGGGCGCGGCCGTTCTTCGTGCGGATGCCCGTGACCTTGCAGTCCTCGATGAGGCGGGCGCCGCCGGCGCGGGCACCCTTGGCGAAGGCCATGGTGGTGTCGGCGGGGTTGGTGGAGCCGTCCTCCGGGAAGTGGATGGCGCCGATGAGATCGGACGTGTTCATGAGCGGCCACAGCTCCTGGACGCGCTTGGGCGTCACCGGCTCGGCCGGCACGCCGAAGGCGCGCGCCATGGAGGCGCCGCGGCGCAGTTCGTCCCAGCGCTCCTCGTTGGTGGCGATGGAGAGGCTGCCGTTCTGCTTGTAACCGGTGGCCTGGCCGGTCTCCTCCTCCAGGGTCTTGTAGAGATCGACGGTGTATTTCGCGAGCTTGGTCAGGTTGGCGGTGTAGAGCATGGCCCGGACGAGGCCGGCGGCGTGCCAGGTGGTGCCGCTGGTGAGCTTCTTGCGCTCGAGCAGCAGCACGTCCTTCCGGCCGAGCCTGGTCAGGTGATAGGCGAGCGAGCAGCCGATGATGCCGCCGCCGATGATGACGATCTGCGTGTGGGTGGGGAGCGGGGCCATGCGGGGTTCTTCGCGGATGCCGAGGTGACGGTGCGGCCTACTCTGCTATGGCGTGCCGGCCGGGACAATGGCAGGCGATGAAAATGGCGGATGGACCCCATGCCCAGCGGAGACTCCAGCGAGCGACGCGGCGCCGGCGAGGAGGCGCCGGGCGCGCGGGCTGAGGGTTGCGTTCGAAAATGACGGATGGAGCCCATGCCCAGCGGAGGACGGGCTCACCACAGAGCGCGCAGAAGCCGTGGAGGAAGAACGACGGCGCGCGGCCGGCGCGCCAGTCGGATTCGATGCCGCGTGGATCCGGGGGAGGACGAGGACGTGCCGGATGCTCGGCGCTTTTGACCGAAGGACCCCATGCCCAGCGGCGCGGCCGCGCATCAGGGCGATGAGGGCGCGGACGCGGCGGCCGTGGGCGCGAGCCTCGGCCCGCAGCGCGCGGATGTCGGCGGAATAGCCGCCATGAGTCCGGCGGGCGCGGCGGCAGCGCTCGCGGCCCTCGGGCGTACGCGGGCCGGTGCTGAGCCCGCCATGCATGCGGCAGCGGCCGTTGGCCATGGCCGGCTGGCGGCAAATGCCGCCGCATCGTGTCCGGGCGCCGCACCGAGGCGCGGCCAGGAAGTCGCCGGGGCGGGCGCCATTCTTCAACCGGCCGCGTCGGTCGGGGGGCAGGCTGGCGGCCGAGGGGAGCAGCGAAAATGAGCGAAGGAGCCCATGCCCAGCGGAGCTAGGCGCAGCGGTGGGAGCGATCATGGAAGCCTCAATAGGGGTCTTTGAGGTTGGCCGTTTTCGACTTGTCTAAGTTCGTGTATTGTTCTAACATGGAGGCTGCCCGACTGTCAATGGAAACCGGCTCAAAGAGTGAACATCGGAGCAGCAGCATGGCGCAATCCACACCAATTGAATGGACGGACGCAACTTGGAACCCGGTGACCGGCTGCACCAAAATCAGCGCTGGCTGCGACCGTTGCTATGCAGAGCGATTCTCTGAGCGGTTTCGAGGCGCCCCCGGCCATCCCTTTGAACAGGGTTTTGATCTAACGCTCCGCCCCGAACGTCTCGATCAGCCGCTGCGCTGGCGCGCACCCCGTATGATCTTCGTCAACTCCATGAGTGATCTCTTCCACAAGGAAGTCCCGAAGGAGTTCATCGCCCGCGTCTGCGATACTATGGAGCGCGCGCACTGGCATACTTTTCAGGTGCTCACGAAGCGCTCGTCCCTAATGCGTGACTTCCTGCGGAGGCGGTACGCCGGGCTACGCGGTCCGCGACACATCTGGTTCGGCGTTTCCGTAGAAGACGGAAGCAAGAAATCGCGGATCCAGCACCTCCAGGCGACGCCGGCCGGCGTGCGGTTCCTCTCGATCGAGCCTCTAATCGGACCCATGGGCCGGCTCGATCTTACTGGCGTTGATTGGGTGATTGTCGGCGGCGAAAGCGGCCCAGGTGCGCGACCCGTGGATCCCGAATGGGTACGCGAGGTGCGCGATCAGTGCCTGGAGAGCGGCACCGCCTTCTTCTTCAAGCAGTGGGGTGGCCTGCGTCCGAAGTCAGGCGGGCGTGAACTCGACGGTCGCGAATGGAACCAATTCCCGCATGCCGTGGCCTCATACGGAATTGCGGCCGAGTGACATGGTTTCGCTCCACGATTACGTCGATCGTGAGCAGTCCTATGTTAAGCATGTATTCCTGGAGAGTTATCTTGAAAGGCTCGCTCACAAGGTAGCGAGCAGATACCCCCACATCGTGTATGTGGATGGCTTCGCAGGGCCGTGGCAAAGCGCGAACGAAAGGTTTGAGGATACTTCGTTTGGGGTTGCACTGAACGCGCTGCGCCGGGCCAAAGCGTCCTGGCAGGAGAAGCAGCGCAACGTACGCATGTCGACGTACCTCGTCGAGCAAGATGCGTCTGCATATCAACGGCTTGGTCGTATCCGACCGCGATATCCCGAGCTGACTGTCGAAACGTACAACGACGATTTTCTCACCGTTCTGCCTACGATTCTAAAAGACATACCCCGAGATGCCTTCACGTTCTTTCTAATCGATCCAAAGGGGTGGAGAATTCCCCTCCTCTCGCTTCGAGCAATGCTCGCGAGGACAAATTCGGAGGTAGTCTTCAACTTCATGTTCGAGTTCATCAACCGTGCTGCAAGTATCAAAGACCCCGGTGTCGTATCCGGCTTAGATGATCTCATTCCCTATGGGGATTGGAGGACCAAGCTCGATGTGGCCGAGAGGCTCGGCGATGTGACCCCAGAGCTCCGCAAGACGATCCTGGTGGATGCGTTCGGCGAATCGCTCAAGACACTTGGAAACTACGAGTACGTCGCCGAGACAACCGTCCTCCGCCCGCTGAAGGACCGACCGCTGTATTGCCTGTTCTACGCGACGCGACACCCAAGAGGAATTGAGGTGTTCCGAGACTGTCAGACTACCGCCTTGAAAGAGGAATCGAGCACCCGCGCCGCCGGCAAGGTGAGGCACGCTGAAGTCACTACGGGCCAAGGCGAATTTTTCGAGTCGCTGCACGACATGGCACCTGACAAACTTGACTCCTTCTTCCAGGATCAGCTTGTCGAGGCGGAGAGTACTCTTCTGACACTTGCTCCAAGAAGCCCGTACTTCATCGCCTTTGAAAGACTCCGAACTCAGATCCTTGCGCGACACGTCGTCAGGGTTCCAGACGTCAACAAGATCGCCGCACGTCTGCGCGAGGAGGGGCGGCTTCTGTTCCCTGACTGGGAAAAAGGAAAAAGGATACCGCAGCCGAACTACCGTACCCAAAGAACATAGAACTTAATCAGGGATGTAAAAGGACCCAATAGGGAACCCCACACATGACTAGAATACTGGCCTTCACGTCGGGACCGGCCGATTGGCAGGCCCTGCTGACCGACCCGGTCAAACACTGGCGAATCGGGTACTCTGCTCGGACGCTGGCTCATTGCTGGGAGGCCGCCGACGGCTTTCCGCCTGAGATCGCCGCTGCACTGAAGAACACTGCCGATCTCCTACTTGCCGATGTTACTCCAATCCTCGCAGTGCCCGAGTTCAAGGTGAACCTGCCTGGTGGGGCGCGAGCATCGCAGAGCGACATCTTCGTGCTGGCGCGCTCTCGTTCGGGCCCGGTTTCAATCATGGTGGAGGGCAAGGTCAATGAGTCGTTCGGTCCGACGTTGGGCGAATGGTCCAGGGACTCATCGGACGGAAAGGAAGAGCGCTTGACATTCCTGCGTGACACTCTTGGTCTGAGCGCCACGCCCAACCCCGATGTGCGATATCAGTTCTTGCATCGCGCAGCCTCCGCGATCATGGAGGGCGTCCGGTACCGCGCGAGCGCTGCGGTGTTGGTCGTGCATTCCTTCAGCGCAGCGCGCACGGGCTGGCCCGACTATGAGGCATTCCTGAAACTCTTCGGAGTGCACGCGTCAATCGGCGACATTCAGCGTCTTCCAGCGGCATCAGCTGTGCCGCTTTTTGCTGCCTGGGTGCAGGGCGATCTCTCGTTTCTTGCAAGTTAGAAACTGAGAAATCGTGTCTGATCTCGATAATCACGACCGCCCGACCGCAAGAGGAGCACGGAGAAAGCGGAGATGAAGAAGATCATCAACGAGGGCAGCAGCTTAGAGAGCTTCCTCGACGAGGAGGGCATCCTAGATGAAGTGGATGAGGCCGCGGTGAAGCGCGTCATCGCCTGGCAGGTCGAACGCGAGATGAGCGCGTGGAAGCTCAACGAGGCCCAACCGGCTCTCCGGATGGGCAAGAGTCGAACGCAGGTCGATCGCCTCCCGGACTCGGACAACGGCGAGTCATGAAGGAAACCGTCAGCGTCTCGGAGGCGCGTGGGCGGTTTGCGCAATTGCTGCGCGGAGTGCGCGACGGGCGCAGCTATGTCGTGACGGCCCATGGCAGGCCGGTGGCGCAAATCGTTCCTGCAAGCATGCCGGATCGGGCGAGGGCCGCCGCTCATGCCTGCTGCTTGCGCGGCTGCGCGCTCAGCCGGCCATCGAAGTCGCGCGATGGACGCGAGATGAGTTGTATCCGGATGCGACGTGAGCAAGACACTCCTGTGTCGCGCAGCTAGTCCGTACCGCGACAGGAGAAAGTCACCCTCGCCCTAGCCCTCTCCCGCAAGCGGGAGCTTTGCGGAATGAGGTGTGCAGGAGTGGAGTATGCGAATGAGGGCGCAGGACGGAAGCTTGAGCAGGCTCGATGTCTACGAGCAGACGGTCGTGGCCTTGGTCGAGCGAGGATGTCCTGG
>JBFXDS010000001.1:0-994856 GCA_050180895.1 Dongiaceae bacterium | reverse complement strand
AGATGGTCATCATGGTCGCCTGCATGCGCAAGCTCCTCACCATCCTCAACGCCATCCTTCGCGATCGAACCCCATGGCGACCCGCTTGACCCGCAACACAGTCGCTGAGCCTGTCGAAGGACGCAGGATGCCGATCCAGGCCGTCTTAGGGCGCTAATCCTCGACGCAGACGAAGGTGGCTTCGCCGGAGCCGTCGACGGGCTCGGCCAGGCGGGCGTCAAGGCCGTAGTTCTCGCCGCAATAGTCGTCGGCCCGCAGCGCGGCCTCGCGCAGCTCGGCTTCGCTGTCGAAGCGGTAGCTGACGGTGGGCAGCGACGCGTCGGTGCGGCGGGGCTCGCTCGCGCAGGCGGCCAGCAGGATCGCGGCACACGCAAACAACATCGGGATCCGCATTGGTCCTCTCCTTCTTCCGATTCGCTTCTCGCCGGTCGTGGAGACAACCGGCCCGGCGGCGACGCGGTTCCCCCGCGCCGCGGCAGGCACCGGCCGCTGCCCGTTTGCGCGCCATGACACGGAAATGCCACGGCAGGCCGCCAATCCGTTCAAGCTCTTGGCGACCTGCCCCAAAAGGCGGCAGGCAAAAATCCGCCGCCGCACAAAAATGCCCCTGGAACCGATTGCTGCGTTGCAGCGTTGATGTCCCGCGACGCGCCGAACAGCAATCACAACGACGGAGAGGCACATGGTTCTCGACGGACGGCTGCCCGAAGGCTACGTCGTCGTCTGCACCGCAGGCGACGATCCGCACAGCTTCCTGGTCCGGCGGCTGGGACCCTCCGTCGAATGTCCGGATTGCGGGCGCACCGCCCTGTCCGCGAAACTCCTGGAGACCTATTACGAGCGCGTGGCCGGCGCCACAGCGCGCGGCGAGCCGTTGCGCGTCGCCGCCGAGTAGCTACCCCTTCAGCAGCGCCTTGACGGCCGGGGCGGCGGCGATGCGGCCCTCGCCGACATAGGCCTCGTGGTTGGTCTCGATGTCGGGCAGGCGGTAGAGATAGTTGACCATGAGGCCGGCGGAGTCCTGCAGACCCTTGGCCGAGACGTCGGCCAGCCAGTTGAGGCGCTCGATGCGGGCGCCGTTGGCGAGGTGGAAGCGGGCGACCGGATCGAGCGGCTTGCCGCCGCTCTTCTCCTGCAGCAGGTAGCGGGCGCAGAGCCGGCGCAGCGCCGGCGCCAGGGCCTCGGCGGCCTCGGGATCGCGCGCCCAGCCGGGATCGGCGAGGCGGGCGCGCTCGGCGGCGGAGAGCGCGGCGCCCTCGCCCTCGGCCGGCTGGCGGTCGAGCCAGGCGCGGAAGCCGGGAATCGGGGACAGAGTGGCGAAGGTCTTGAGCCGCGGCAGCTCGCGCGAGAGGTCGTCGACCACGCGCTTGATCAGGAAATTGCCGAAGCTGATGCCGCGCAGGCCGGACTGCGTGTTGGAGATGGAGTAGAAGATGGCGGCGTCGGCGGTCTGCGGGTCGACATGCGGCGCGCCCTCGTCGAGCAGCTTCTGGATGTCGTCGGCCATGCCGGCGACGAGCGCGACCTCGACGAAGATCAGGGGCTCGTCGGGCATGCGCGGATGGAAGAAGGCGTAGCAGCGGCGGTCGGCGTCGAGCCGGTTCTTGAGGTCGGTCCAGGAGCGGATCTCGTGCACCGCCTCGTAGGCGATGAGCTTCTCCAGCAGCGCCGCCGGCGAGCTCCAGTCGATGCGCTCGAGCGTCAGCAGGCCGATGTCGAACCAGGAGGTGAAGAGCATCTGCAGGTCGCGGTCGAGGCCGGCGAGCGACTTGTCGGCGGACAGGTGGCGCAGCAGCTCGGCGCGCAGGTCGACGAGGAACTTGAAGCCGTCGGGCAAGGTGGTGAGCTGGGTCAGCAGCCGCACGCGCGGCGGCACCGCCGCCTCGCGCAGGCCGAGCACGGCGGCGGAGACGGCGGCGCGGTCGCCGGCGGTGCGGTAGGCGTCGATGGCGGCGTCGATGCGCGCGCGGTCGGGGCCGAAATTGTCGGCGAGCAAGGCAAGGAAGCGGCGGCGGCCGGTGGGCGACAGCGCCAGATAGGCGCGGCCGATCTCGGCGGCGCGGGCGCGCGCGGTGACCTCGCCGCCGCGGTTGGCGAGACATTCCTCGATGCGCTGGACGAGGCGGCGCGCGTCGTCCTCCGGCAGGTCGGGCGCCGGCGCCACGGCCGCCGGGCCGGCGACGCGGGCGGCGATCTCGCGCCAGGCGCCGCGCAGGTTGGCGACCGCGCGGTCGAACATGGAGGGCGCGACGGCGGGGACAGGAGTCGGGGCGGTCTCGGCCATGCTCGGCGGCTCGTCGGTTCGCTCGGCCGGACGCCACCGCAGCGCCGACGCGATCGTCATCCAATATGAGGACGCGGGCGCGCCGGCGCCAGGGTGCTGCGGCGCGGCGGCGGCATCAGCCGGTTTCGTGTCGATGTCGGTGTCGATGGCGGCCATTGCAAAGCCCTGGCGGACACGGCAGAAACACTAGCAAGGTTGCGTTAAGGAACCGCGAAACATGGCCGCGGCGGGGCCGCTTTCGGGCATCACGATCCTCGATCTCACGCGCGTGCTGGCCGGCCCCTACTGCACCCTGGTGCTGGCCGACCTGGGGGCGCGGGTGATCAAGGTCGAGGCGCCGGGCCGCGGCGACGATTCGCGCGCCTACGGCCCGTTCGTGAACGGCCGCTCGGCCTATTTCATGGCCATGAACCGCGGCAAGGAGAGCATCGCCCTCGACCTCAAGGCGCCGGCCGACCGCGCCGTGTTCGAGCGGCTGCTGGGGCACGCGGACGTGCTGGTGGAGAACTTCCGCGGCGGCACCATGGAGCGGCTGGGCTATGGCTGGGACGTGCTGCATGCGCGCCATCCGCGCCTGATCTACGCGGCGGCCTCGGGCTTCGGGCATACTGGCCCCTATGCGGCCAAGCCGGCCTACGACATGGTGGCGCAGGGCATGGGCGGGATCATGAGCATCACCGGTCATCCCGGCGGGCCGCCGACGCGCGTCGGCGCCTCGATCGGCGACATCACGGCCGGGCTGTTCACCGCGGTCGGCGTCGCCGCGGCGCTGCATCACCGCAACGCCAGCGGCGCCGGCCTGAAGATCGACGTGGCCATGCTCGACTGCCAGGTGGCGATCCTGGAGAACGCCATCAGCCGCTATTTCGTCACCGGCACGTCGCCGGCGCCGCTGGGCGCGCGGCATCCCTCGATCGCGCCCTTCGCCGCCTTCGCCACGCGGGACGGTTATATCATCGTCGCCGCCGGCACCGATGCGCTGTTCCGCAAGCTCGCGGCCGCGCTTGGGCGGCCCGAGCTGGCGGAGGATGCGCGCTTCGCCAGCAACGACCTGCGGTCGGAGAACGTCGAGGCTCTCACCGCGGCGCTGGAATCGGCGCTGGCGGCGCGCGGCAGCGCCGACTGGCTGGCGCGACTGGAGGCGGCCGGCGTGCCCTGCGGCCCGATCAACGACGTCGGCGCCGTGGTCGGCGACCCGCAGGTCCGCGCGCGCAACATGATCGTCGCCATCGACGATCCCGCCGCCGGACCGCTGAAGCTCGCCGGCAACCCGATCAAGCTGTCGGACTTCCCCGACCCGCCGAGCCGTCCGCCGGCGCCGGCGCTGGACGCCGACCGGGCAACGATACTGTCCGAGCTCGACGCATTCGAAGCCGACAACGGCAGACAGGGATCGTGATACGCCAAATGACCGGAGACCCGGATCGGCGCCGTGCGTCCTTCGACAAGCTTAGGATGAGGAGTCTTCTTCGTGCCACCAAGATTTCCCCTCATCCTGAGCTTGTCGAAGGACGCACAGGCGGGCATGCCTCGCATCGACCCGTGATGACCGGACGATCGAAGCGATGAAATGGCTGCGGCGGTTTCTGTATGGGCTGGGGGCGCTGCTGCTGCTGGCGGCGGCGACCGGCGCGGGCGCTTATCTCTGGGCGCGCGCGTCGCTGCCGCAGACGACGGGGACGATCGTGGTGCCGCGGCTGGGCGCGGCGGTGGAGATCGCGCGCGACGGCGACGGCGTCGTGACGATCCGCGCGCAGAGCGAGGCCGACGCGTTCTACGCGCTGGGCTTTGTCCATGCCCAGGACCGGCTGTTCCAGATGGAGATGATGCGGCGGCTCGGGGCCGGACGGCTGTCGGAGGTGGTCGGGCCGGACACGCTTGACGTCGACAAGTTCATGCGCATCCTCGGACTCTATCGCCTGGCCGAGGCCGAGGCGCCGACGCTGCCGAACGACATGCGCGTGACCCTCGATGCCTATGCGGCGGGCGTCAACGCGTTCCTCGACGCGGGCGGCGTGCTGCCGCCGGAGTTCCTGCTGGCGAGGCACCGGCCCGAGCCGTGGCGGCCGGCCGACTCGCTGGTCTGGGGCAAGCTGATGGCGCTGCAGCTCAGCGACAACTGGCCCCAGGAACTGCTGCGTTACCGCCTGTCTGGGAAGCTCTCGCCCGCGCAGCTCAACGAGCTGTGGCCGGCGCCGACCACCGAGGATCTGGGCGTGCCGCAGGCGGAGAAGCCGGACGACCGCGCCGAGTCCTCGTCCGACTTGCCCGAGGCGCTGCGCGGACGCGGCGCGTCCAACAGCTTCGTGGTCGCCGGCAGGCTCAGCGCCAACGGCAAGCCGCTGCTCGCCAACGACCCGCATCTGCGCCTGCAGAGCCCAATCCAGTGGTACCTGGCGCGGCTGGAGACGCCGAACCTGCGCCTCGTGGGCGCGACGGCGCCGGGCGTGCCGATGCTGATCATCGGGCATAACGGCCACGTCGCCTGGACATTCACGACGACGCACAGCGACACGCAGGACCTGTTCATGGAGAAGCTGCTGCCGGGCGATCCGACGCACTACCTCGCGCCGGAGGGACCGACGGCCTTCGAGACGCGCGCGGAGGTCATCAAGGTCGACGGCGAAGCGGACGTCGCCTTCACCGTGCGGCAGAGCCGGCATGGGCCGATCCTGTCGGACGCGCCGTCGCTCGACTGGACGGACGACACGCAGGTGCTGGCGCTGGCTTGGCCCGGATTCGCGGAGGACGACGGCACCGCCGTGGCGCTCCACCGCCTCAACCGCGCCCGCGACGCCGGCGAGGTGCTGACCGCGCTTTCCGGGTTCGGCAGCCCGATGCAGAACGTCGTCTATGCCGACACCGCCGGCCGGATCGGCTTCGTCTCGGCCGGCCGCATGCCGGTGCGCAAGAAGCTCAGCGGCGCCGGCCAGATGCCGGCGCCGGGCTGGAGCGGCGCCTATGACTGGCTGGACTTCCTGCGCTTCGGGTCGCTGCCGCAGATCATCGATCCCGAAGAGGGCTGGATCGCGACGGCCAACAACGAGATCCGGCCGACGGACTACACCGAGTTCCTGGGCGCGCGATGGGAGGAGCCCTACCGCTATCGCCGCATCGCCGAGGCGATCGGGGAGACGCCGACGCACACGGCGGAGACGCTGGCGGCCATCCAGCTGGACACGCTCTCGCTGGCGGCGCGCGACCTCCTGCCCCTCATGCTGGAGCGGCTCGACCGCGGCGCGGTCGCGGGCGACCCGGACGCAGCGGCGCTTGCCCTTCTCGACTCCTGGGACTTCCGCGTGACGCGCGACCAGCCGGCGCCGCTGATCTTCACGGCCTGGCTGATGGAGCTGAACCGGACCGTGCTCGCCGACGACCTCGGCGACCTGTTCTCCGGCTATGCCGGCAGCGAACTCGGCAAGGCGGCCGCGTTGATCGGCGAACCGAAATCCGGATGGTGCGACGACAGGGCGACGCCGGAGGCGGAGACCTGCCCGCAGCAGACGGCGGCCGCGTTCCGCAAGGCCGTCGGCAAGCTGGCGGACGCCTATGGCGGCGATCCGCGGGCCTGGCGCTGGGGCGACGCGCACAAGGCGCGCTTCAGCCATCCACTGTTCGACCGCATCCCGGTGCTGCGCGACCTGCTGCATGAGCCGATCGCGACGGACGGCGACAATTTCACGGTGAACCGGGCCACGCCGCGGATCGATTTCGAGTCCGTCGTCTACCCGGACGTTCACGGCGCAGGATTGCGGGCGGTGTTCGACCTGGCCGACCTCGACCGTTCGCTGTTCATCATTGCCGGCGGGCAATCCGGCCACCCCCTCTCCGCGCACTATGGCGACCAGATCGAGCGCTGGCGCGACGGGCGCTACATCGAGCTGCGCGGCGGCGGCGGCGAGATGCTGACATTGGTCCCAGGCGAGCGGTAGGATGAAAATCGTCAGCCATGCATACAAGGGTACGATCGCATCAAAGACTTAGTGGAGGCTAGGACGAGCGCCGTGCGTCCTTCGACAAGCTCAGGATGAGGACCTTTCTTGGTGCCACGAAGATTTACCTCATCCTGAGCTTGTCGAAGGACGCAGAGTGGTCGTGCAAGTGAACGTAGATGACCGTCACCATCGATGACATTCGCGCCGCGGCGGCGACGATCGCCGGGCAGGTGGTGCGCACGCCGGCGGTGCCGGCGCCGCGGCTGGCCGAGGCGACCGGCGCTGCCGCGGTCGTGCTCAAGCTCGAGAACCTGCAATATACCGGCTCGTTCAAGGATCGCGGCGCCTTCAACAAGCTGAAGAGCCTGAGCCCGGCGGAGGCGAAGAACGGCGTCATCGCCATGTCCGCGGGCAACCATGCGCAGGGCGTGGCCTGCTTCGCCCAGCGGCTCGGCATCCCCGCCACCATCGTCATGCCGCAGGGCACCCCGTTCAACAAGGTGGAGCGGACGCGGGGCTTCGGCGCCCGCGTGCTGATCGAGGGCGATACCATCGACGCCGCCGCGGTGTTCGCGCGCGAGGTGGCCAAGCGCGAGAACCTGACCTTCGTCCATCCCTACGACGACCCGCGGATCGTCGCCGGCCAGGGCACCATCGGCCTGGAGCTGATGGCGGACGTTCCCGATCTCGACGTCATCCTAGTCCCGATCGGCGGCGGCGGCATCATGGCGGGCATCGCCACGGCGGCGAAGGCGATCAACCCGCGCATCGAGATGATCGGCGTCGAGGCGGCGCTCTACCCGTCCATGCATCACGCGATCCGCAACCTGACGCCGACGTTCGGCGCGCCGACGATCGCCGAAGGCATCGCCGTGAAGTCGCCGGGCGCGCTGACGAAGGCGATCATCGAGCGGCTGGTGAGCGACATCCTGCTGGTCGAGGAGGAGCCTCTGGAGCAGGCCGTGCAGCTGATGGCCGAAACCCAGAAGGTCGTCGCCGAAGGCGCCGGCGCCGCCGGGCTCGCCGCGATGCTGGCGCATCGCCAGAGATTCGCCGGCCGGCGGGTGGGAATCGTCGTCTGCGGCGGCAACATCGATGCGCGCGTGCTCGGGCAGGTGCTGCTGCGCGGACTCGTGCGCGACGGCCGGGTGGTGGAGCTGCGGATCGGCATCGTCGACCAGCCGGGGGTGCTGGGCCGCCTCGCCCGCGCCATCGGCGAGGCCGGCGGCAACATCCTGGAGATCCATCACCAGCGCCTGTTCACCGACCTGCCGGTGAAGCGCGCGGACATCGACGCCGTGGTCGAGACGCGCAACGCCGCGCACGTCACGGAGATCATGACCAGCCTGTCGCAGGCCGGCTTCACGGTGCGGCAACTGAGCAGCCGGTCGGTGTAGCGCCGCATCGACGCGCATATCCTTGGGTTGCATCACCAGAGTGCGTCCTTCGACAAGCTCAGGATGAGGAAGAATCTTGGTGGCGGAAAGAACGTCCCTCATCCTGAGCCTGTCGAAGGACGCACAGCATCGATCCAAACCTCCTGCGCGCTATTGATGCGATCGTTCAGCATGCGGTAGCACTGCGCCCGCGCGGCCCACAGGAAAGGCCCTGACATGAGAATACTGGTCACGGGGTCGTCGGGATGGTTGGGGGCGACGCTGGTGCCGCGGCTGCGGCGCGACGGGCACGAGGTCGTCGGCATGGATCCGGTGCCGTCGGCGACGACCCGGGTGGTGGGCTCGATCGAGGACCGCGCGCTCGTCGGCAACGCCCTGCGCGCGTTCGGGATCGAGGCGGTGGTTCACGCCGGCGCCCTTCACAAGCCGCATGTCGAGACGCACCCGCGATCCGCGTTCGTCTCCGTCAACCTGCAGGGCACGCTCAACCTGCTGGAGGAAGCGGTGGCGCCGGGGTCGAAGGTCGACCGCTTCATCTTCACCTCCACGACCTCCTTGATGATCTCGAAGGAGCTGCGCGCGGGGCGTGCGGGCGGCATGACGGCCGCGGCCTGGATCACCGAGGAGATGACGCCGCTGCTGCCGCGCAACATCTACGGCGTCACCAAGCTCGCGGCCGAGCAGCTCTGCCGCCTGTTCCACGAGCTCCACGGCCTGCCGGTGCTCGTCCTGCGCACATCGCGCTTCTTTCCCGAGGCGGACGACATGGCGCATGCGATCCCCCAGTCGGACGCCAACACCAAGGCGAACGAGTTCCTGTTCCGCCGGCTGAGCGTCGAGGACGCCGCCGAGAGCCATGTCGTCGCGCTGCAGAATGCACCGGCGCTGGGCTTCGACACCTTCATCATTTCGGCGCGGACGCCGTTCTCCCGCGACGACTGCGCGGCGCTGATCGTCGACGCGCCGTCCGTCGTGCGGCGCTACGTCCCGCGCTACCCCGATATCTATGCGCGGCTGGGCTGGACGATGTTCGACTCGATCGACCGCGTCTACGATGCGGGCAAGGCGTCCGAACGCCTGGGTTTCACCTGCCGCATCGGGTTCGAGGAAAAGCTGGCGCGGCTCGAGGCCGAGCTCGCCGGCGGTCAGCAGGCTCCCGAGACTCGCTGATCAAGCGACTTACTGCTTGGCTTCGACAGGAGCCGGGATCAACATCGTGCGTCCTTCGACAAGCTCAGGATGAGGGGGTTTCTTTCTACCACCAAGATTTCTCCTCATCCTGAGCCCGGTCCCCGGGTTTAACCCGGCGAAGGACGCGCAGGCAGGCATGCAAGCCCTCTACTCCTGACAACCTCGGCCTACGAACCTGTGCCCTTCGGCACGAAGGCGACGGAGACGTTCGTCGATTGCGTCGTGGGATAGACGGTCTCCGTGCGGAATCCCGTGGAGCCGCCGGGCGGCAGATGAGAAACCTCGGCGGCGAAGGTCCAGCGCTCGATCTCCGTACCCTGCAAGTCCCTGAGCGTCGCCACCAGCGGCGGCACCGGCTGGGCCGTGTTCGACCGGTTCACGACCAAGCCCTGGACGGTCAGGACAGGCACGCCCTGGTCGGCGGCCTTGACCGCCTGGACCTCGCGCAATTCGAGCGGGCCTGCGGATGGTGACGGCTGTGCCGCACCGGCCGGCTTGTCGGCCGCTCCGGACTGCGGCGCCGGTTGCGGGGGCGGCAGCTTCTGCAGCCGCGGCGAGGCCGCGGCCGTCGGCGACCCTGCGGCGCATGTCCGGTACCGAACCGCCTGCCCCGCATACCGATCGACGCAGTTGGCGGCGATGTACGCGTTCTTGTCGATGTCGTTCCAGGCGACGCCGAAGCGCCCGGCGACAGCCGAGGCCCCACTGCGCAGTTCGAGGGAATAAAGGCCCGGCTGCAACGGACGCATCGGCATCGCGCGCACCATGTCCGGCCGTCCGGAAACCGGCGCAAAATCGAGCGGCACGGCGAACTCCGGAAGATCGGCGACGACCCAGATATCCTTGCTGGTCGGAACGGCGGCGCCCGTCGCGGCCACCTCGTTGCGGACATGGGCGACGCGGCGAAGCGTTACGACGTCCTGCAGCCGTGTCGTGCGATCGTCCAGCGCGCGGTCGAAAACGATGAACTGAACGTCCGGCCCGAGAGCCGCGCGCTTGTCCCAGGTCTCCACCTGGAAACTGCGCTCGCCGTCGAGCCGCCCAAGCCGGCCGTCCTGGATTGCGTACAACCCATAGCGGGTCGGCAGGCCGCCCTCGACACCGCCGACGTCGGACGCCGGAAGGCCACCGTCCCCGCCGTCATAGGGCTGCAGGACTTCATCCGGATCGCTTCCGCAGGCCGCCAGCGCTGCGGCCAGCAGGCCGATGACTGCGACGCGCCCGCACCTTGGCCCTTTCATGGCCACGCTCCCTCATCACCCGGACCCGACGGCGGCGATCTGTCGGCACTACTGACCCGACTCGCCGCTCTCGGGCATCCTCCCGTCGATCCTTGCGTTGGCCTTGGATTCGGCACGGCCGCCGCACTCCTCGCTGCGATCCGCATCGTCCTGGCGGACGGTCTTCGTCTCGCCGTCGACCACGGTCGTCGCCTCGGCGCTGGCCTGCGTCTCCGACCGGCAGCCATCGCCGCTCGAGCTGCTGCTTGCCGAACTGCTGGCGCTGGCGCTGCTGCTCGACGTTGCGGTCGCCTCGCCGGCTTGGACGGGTCGAATCGACATCGGATCCATGTGCGACATGAAACCCGCAAGAATGCTCATTGTTCCGACCGCGGCCATCAGGGACCAGCGGCCCGGCAGCGACTTCTGCATGATCTAACTCCCTCGTCGAAGGCATGCGCAGAGCGGGCGGCCAGCAATGCCGGCCGCCCGCAGGGCAAAGTCATCCGGAGACCGATGACGCGGCCATGGCGCGCCCGACCTCCGATCGGCTCCTTACCAGAGCGACGCCGTGGCCTCGCTGCTGCTCTGAGCCTCCGCCGAGGCCGGGGCGGCAGTGAGTGGCATCTCCTCTCGACCATCGCCCGCCCCCTCGGCGCTCGACCGTCCATCGGCGTCGATCACGTTCACCGTCACGGATGCATTGGCGATGGCGACGGCCGTGGCCGTGGCGCCCTCGCCGGTCGCGGTCGCGTCGGCACTCGCACTCGCCGAAGATTCGACCGGACCGTGGCCGGGCACGTTGACCGTGACGCTGGCGTCGGCATCCGCATTGGCGACGGCCGAACTCGAGGGCGACGCGGTGTCATCCTCGCCGTCCTCGGCGACGCGGTCGTCCTCGACGACGTCGTCATCATTCTCGCCGTCATCGGCATCGCCCAATCCCGTGGTTGCCGTCGCCGAGCTGCTGGAGCCGGCACTGGCCGATGCCTCGTCGTCACCGACGATCGCGTCGGCAGAGGCGGCGCCGTCGCCATCGCCGGCGTCCGCCGTCGCCGCACCGCCCGACTCGGCCGCGCTCTCGGCGTTGTCGCCGTCGCTGCTCGCAGAGGCCGCGCTGCCGGCGTCGGCCGTCGCGGACGCACGGTCATCGCCGGCCGTCGCCTCCGCCCCCGCCTTCGATTCGGCCGAAGCCGAGACGCTGTCGCCGCTGGCCGACGCTGCGGCCTTGCCGGCGGATGCAGCCTTGGCCTCGGCACCGACGCCGTCCTTGGCCTCGGCCCCGGCGCCATCGTCGGCCAGGACCGCGTTGGACACGAGGGTCAGGCGATCCCAGTCGATGGCGGCTGGACTCGCCATGAATGCCATGGCGACGGCGCTCGTCGCCGCCAGCAGGCTCAATCGACACGATCTGTATCCGTTCATGCTCTTCCTCCACAACTTGTTGCAATCACGTTCCGGCTTCTCCGGCGCAGCCCTGCGCCGGACCATCCCGGCGGGCGCCGGGATTGCCGACCGGAGTCGTCCCTCCATAGACGGCGGGGGACGGTTGTTATTCCGCAGCCTCGCTTCCCACATCCATCATCTCCCGCAATGAATCGCGGGCGCGCGACAGGCGCGACATGACGGTACCCACAGGTACGCCCAGGAGGTCCGCCGCCTCCCGATAGCTGAGGCCGTCCAGCGCCGTGAGCAGGACGACGCGGCGCCGATGCTCCGGCAGCATCTCCAGCGCGCGGACGAGATCGCGCAGCAGGAGCGGCCCGAACTGCGCCGGTCCGCAGGCGAGATCCGGATGGGCCCGGTCGAGGGGAACGGCATCGCGGTCGCGCCAGCGCCGGGACACGTCGTCGACATGCACGTTGTGCAGCATGGTCAGCAGATAGGCGCGCGCATTGCGCACCTCGCGCCAGACATGCGGGCGCGACAGGGCCCGCGTCAGGCATTCCTGGACGAGATCGTCGACATGCGCCGGATCGCGCCCGAGCGCGCGGGCATAGCGGCGCACGGCATCGAGATGCGCGAAGAAATCCGGCAGGCCCCTGTTCATGCTACCTCACTCCGTCGCACCTGCGACGTCGCAACCGACATCCCCCGAGCGAGACGGCGAGACTTGGCGATCGAATGTGGCGGCAGGACGGCGTGGGCCGCTCGAATGTGGCGGCACGGCGACCTGTGCGGTGTCATCGGTGTGGTCGGGCGGTGAGATCGGTGTGACGCGCGGCGCGCACCCCGGAATAACGGCATTTCTCAAGGCTGTTGCGCCGCCCTGCCGGCGGCGGCATGGTGACAGCGGCTGACCAGGAGATTCGCCGATGACCGCCTATCGCAATGTGCTGTCGATGATCGGCAACACGCCGCTGGTCGAGGTCACGCGCATCGATACCGGCACGTGCCGGCTGTTCCTCAAGCTGGAGAACCAGAACCCCGGCGGCTCGATCAAGGACCGCATCGCCCTGTCGATGGTCGAGGCCGCGGAAGCCGACGGCCGGCTGAAGCCCGGCGGCACGCTGATCGAGGCGACCGCCGGCAACACCGGGCTCGGGCTGGCGCTGGTCGCGGCGCAGAAAGGCTACCGGCTCGTGCTGGTGATCCCCGACAAGATGGCGCAGGAGAAGATCTTCCACCTGCGCGCGCTCGGCGCCGAGGTGCGCATGACCCGCTCGGACGTCGGCAAGGGCCATCCGGAATACTACCAGGACATGGCCGAACGGCTGACGAGCGAGACTCCGGGGGCGTTCTACGTCAACCAGTTCGCCAACCCGGCCAACCCGCTGGCGCACGAGACCGGCACGGCGCCGGAGATCTGGCAGCAGATGGAGCATCGGGTCGACGCGGTCGTCTGCGGCGTCGGCTCGGGCGGGACGCTCACCGGCGTCGGCCGCTTCATGAAGAAGGTGTCGCCGGCGACGAAGATGATCCTCGCCGATCCCAAGGGATCGGTGCTGACGGAGAAGGTGAAGACCGGCCGGCTGTGCGAGGCCGGCTCCTGGCTCGTCGAGGGCATCGGCGAGGATTTCGTGCCGCCCAACTGCGATCTCTCGCTGGTCGCCGAAGCCTTCACCGTCACCGACGCCGAGAGCTTCGCCACCGCGCGCGAGCTGCTGCGCCAGGAGGGCGTGCTGGCGGGCTCCTCCTCGGGCACGCTGATCGGCGCGGCGCTGCGCTACTGCCGCGCGCAACCGACGCCGCAGCGCGTCGTCAGCTTCGTCTGCGACAGTGGCAACAAGTATCTCTCGAAGATGTTCAACGATTTCTGGATGCTCGACCAGGGCTTCCTCGAGCGGCCGCGGACCGGCGACCTGCGCGACCTCATCAGCCGCCGGCATGCCGACCGCGCCACCGTCACCGTCGCTCCGGACGACACGCTGATCACGGCCTACGCGCGCATGAAGCTGTACGAGATCTCGCAGCTGCCGGTGCTGCGCGCGGGCGAGGTGATCGGCATCGTCGACGAATCGGACATCCTCATGGCCGTCTACGACCACGAGGACAGGTTCAAGGAGAAGGTGGCCGACGCCATGACCAGCAAGCTGGACGTGCTGGAGGCGCGGGCGCCGCTGTCGGCGCTGCTGCCGATCTTCGCCCGCGACCATGTGGCGATCGTCAAGGACGGCGACGAGTTCCTCGGCCTCATCACGCGCATCGACCTGCTGAACCACCTGCGCCGGCGGATGCGGTAATGCCGAAATCGCAGATGGCTGAGACAGGCCCTCACCCCCACCCTCTCCCGCTGCGCGGGCGAGGGGGCGACCGAAACCGTCCGCCTCTACAGCGTCCCCTCTCCCGCCCGGCGGGAGAGGGACAGGGTGAGGGTGGGTCATTCCGTGATATCGTGGATGAGTGGACGCCCCAGAGCGCGAGACAACGTCAGCCATGAACGACCAGCAAAAGACGAACCGGCAGGGATTCTCGACCCGGGCGATCCATGCCGGGCAATCGCCGGATCCCTCGACCGGCGCGATCATGACGCCGATCTACGCCACCTCGACCTACGTCCAGGAGAGCCCGGGCGTGCACAAGGGCTACGAGTACTCGCGCTCGCAGAACCCGACGCGCATGGCCTACGAGCGCTGCGTCGCCGACCTCGAGAGCGGCACCGCCGGCTTCGCCTTCGCCTCCGGCCTGGCGGGCACGGCGACGGTCCTCGACCTGCTCGACAGCGGCAGCCACGTGCTGTGCATGGACGATCTCTATGGCGGCACCTACCGCCTGTTCGAGCAGGTGCGCAAGCGCTCGGCCGGCCTCTCCTTCGGGTTCGTCGATTTCAGCGATCTGTCGAAGGTGGAGGCGGCCATCCGGCCGGAGACCCGGATGTTCTGGATCGAGTCGCCGACCAACCCGCTGCTGAAGCTGGTCGACCTCGATGCGGTCGGGGCGTTGGCCAAGCGGCGCGGCATCATCACCGTCGCCGACAACACCTTCGCCAGCCCCTGGGTGCAGCGGCCGATCGAGCACGGCTTCGACATGGTCATGCACTCGGCGACGAAATATCTCAACGGCCACTCCGACATCGTCGGCGGCGTCGTCGTGGTCGGCGACCGGCCGGAGCTGCAGGAGCGGCTGGCGTTCCTGCAGAACGCGGTCGGCGCCGTGGCCGGGCCGTTCGACAGCTTCCTGGCGCTGCGCGGCCTCAAGACGCTGGCGCTGCGTATGGAGCGCCACTGCGCCAACGCCGCCGCGGTCGCCGCCTGGCTGGAGCGGCACCCCAAGGTGGCGCGGGTGCACTATCCCGGACTCGCCAGCCATCCGCAGCATGCGCTGGCGAGGCGGCAGATGCACGGCTTCGGCGGCATGGTGACGGCGATCCTCAAGGGCACGCTCGCGGACTCGCGCCGCTTCCTCGAGCGCTGCCGGATCTTCGCGCTGGCCGAGAGCCTGGGCGGAGTCGAGAGCCTGATCGAGCATCCCGCGATCATGACGCACGCCTCGCTGCCGCCGGAGACGCGCGCGGCGCTCGGCATCGGCGACGGGCTGGTGCGGCTCTCGGTCGGCGTCGAGGACGAAGCCGACCTGATCGCCGACCTGGCGCAGGCCTTGGCGTAGGCGCAGCCGCCGGCCCTGCCGGATCATCCGGCTCTCATTCCTATCGTTTCGTTCGACGTCCGCGCGCTCGGGACGGCGAAGACGGCACGGTGACATTGTTGTGGCTGTCCGGCCGCATCGGAACCTGCCTTTGCGGGCTGCCGTTCCTTGAATTGCGTGCCTGCGTCGCAACGCACGCCGGAAAATCCAAACGCTGCAAGGAGAGTGTCCCATGCATTCGTTGGCGATGACGAAATGGCTGCAACTGGCGATCCTGTGCTCGGCGCTCGCCGGGTCGGCCCTGGTGCTGACCGGCTGCAACACGAGCGAAGGCTTCGGGCGGGATGTCGAGTCGGTCGGCGAGGACATTCAGGAAGAAGCCGACTAGAGCGTGATAGAAGACCGCGGCGGGGTCGCCTGAAGATCGGAGGATACGAGAATGCGTAGAATCGGATTTGCGACGTCGGCGGCAGCCGCGGCCCTCTTCGTCCCGACTCTGGCCCTTGCGGCGGCGGCTCCGCCCTATTGCGCGGCGCGGAACGACGTGCTGACGAAGCTGGCCAACGATTTCCGCGAGCAGCCGGCATCCGTCGCGCTGACCAGCGACGGCCAGCTGCTCGAAGTGCTCAAGAGCGACACCAAGCTGACATGGTCGATCCTCATCACCAGCCCGAACGGCGTCAGCTGCCTGGTCGCCGCCGGCGAGAGCTGGCAGGACAAGCGGATCGACCCCGCCGCCCTGGGCCCGCAGACCTGACGGCTGCCGGGGTTCCCGACGGAGTCCCGCGAGACCCCGCAACGGCGCGACTCTGACCCCGTTCAAAGGAGGAATGGCCGTGGCGATCCTCAATCCCTGTGCCTCACGGAACGGACAGGCGGTCATCGAGGCCCTCCGCTACGAGCCGACCGCGGAGATCCCGTCGGAGCGACGGGATGACAGACCGACGCCGGATCGCCAGCCGGCGGCCCGCAACGCGAGCGCCGACGCCACCAGCCTCGCCGGCACCGCGGCCTTTCTCTCGCGCTGCGTCGTGCTGCAGGCGGTGGGCGCCGCCGTCGTCGCGGCGCTGTGGATCGCCGGCCTGGCCGGCCGGCCGTTCGAAAGCGCGACCGCCCCGCTCTGCTGGCTCATCGCGGGCATCGGCGGGCTCGGCATTCTCTGCGTGTTCCTGCAGCGCTGGCGCGACGTGCAATGGCTGGCGACGCACGTCGTGCGCATCGGCCTGCTGGGCACCGTCGTCGGCCTGATCATCGCGTTCTCGGCGGCCCGCGAAGGCGGCTCCGCCGACGTGGCGGAAGTCAAGACGATGATCGCGGCCGTCGTCGACGGCATGTACGTCTCGCTCTACGCCACGCTGCTGGGCATCGCCGTCAACCTCTGGCTCAAGATCAACCTGCGGCTCCTGGGCAACGTCGATGGATGAAGAGACCCTGACGGTGTGGCTCGACACGGCGCTGCTCATGCTCGGCGGCTTCATCCTGATGACCGTGCTCATGCTGTCGGTCGTCAATCCGCCGGCCAACTCGGCCGAGACCGTAGGCGAGAAGTCGCCGGGGAACGTCATCGTCGAAGCACAGTGGGCCGACACGCTCGATGCCGACGTGGATCTCTGGGTATTGGCGCCGGGCGACCGCCCCGTGGGCTATTCGAACAAGAGCGGCACCATCTTCAACCTGCTGCGCGACGACCTCGGCAAGGTGCAGGACATCACCGACTACAACTACGAGGTCGCCTACAGCCGCGGCATGCCGGCCGGTGAATACATCGTCAACGTGCACATGTATCGCGGCGTCGGCGTCGCCTATCCGGTCGACGTGAAGCTGGTCGCAACCGCGAAGGCCGACCCGCAGCAGGACGCACGGGAGCTGGCCACGACCACGATCCAGCTGCGGCACGAGAACGACCAGGTGACGGCCTTCCGGTTCAACCTCGACGACGACGGCCAACTGGTCGCCGGAAGCCTCAACACGCTCTACAAGGACCTGAGGACGGCCAGCCAATGATCGTCTCGGCCGTGACCTTCGCCCTCCTGCTCGGGGCCTTCATCTTCCTGGTGCTGCCGCGCGGTCGGTCCTGGCAGCGGGCGACGTCGGCCGCGATCTTCGTCCTGCTCGTCGCGCTCGTCTATGGCGGCTCGGTCGATCTGCTGGGCCGGCCCAAGCCGTTGCGGCTCGAATGGCGCGAGCTGGAGAAGGCGCAGGTGCTCGGCGCCAGCCTGCGCGAGAACGAGGCGATCTATGTCTGGCTCCAGTTCGAGGGTGCGCCGGAGCCGAAGGTCTACGCCCTGCCCTGGAACGTGCCGATGGCGCAGGAGCTGCAGACGGCGATGCAGGAGGGCGAGGCGAACGGCGCCGGCGTCGAAATGACCCTGCCGCCGCAGGAGTCCGGCCTCGACGACCGCGAGCCGCGGTTCCACCCCCTGCCGCAGCCGGCCTTGCCGCCGAAGAACTATGGCGCCGGGCCGCTCGCCTCCACCCTCGCCGACCCGCGCTGAGGCCGGCCCCCCGCCCCCGTCTCACTCTTCGCGCATCGACCGCGCGATCGCGTCTGCGAGAGGCTTCAGGAGGTAGCTGATCGCGGGATTCGAGCCGGTGCGAATGAAAGCTTCGACCGGCATGCCGGGGAGAAGCGGCCGGCCGTCGAGGAGATCCGCGAGCGCCGCACCTTCGGGGATGTCGACGAGCACCAGATAGAACGGCGCTCCGGTCGTCTGATCCGCCAGGCTGTCGGCGGAAACGTCGCGGACGACACCCGCCGCTTCCGGCGTCCGGCGCGAGCCGAAGGCGGAGAAGCGCACCAGAGTCTCCTGGCCGGGGCGCACATTGTCGACATCCTGCGGCGCGACGCGCGCCGCGACCCGCAATCGGTCACCGTCGGGCACGATCTCCATCAGCGGCGCCCCCGGCGCGATGACGCCGCCCACGGTGTGAATCACGAGGTTGAGCACTCTACCACCTTGAGGCGCGAGAATCTCGGTTCGGCGGAGGGCGTCGAGGGCGGTCACACGTTGTTCTTCAAGCTCCGCGATAGAGACTTCAACGTCTCTGAGCTCCCTGATCGCCTCCTCGCGATCCGATTCCTCGAGGCGTTCGACCTCGAGGCGAGCCTCGGCGATGATGCTCGTCGCTTCGGCTACGCCCGCGGTGCGCGCGCCGCGCTCGCCACGCAGGCGCCACGCCTCGCGTTCAAGCGCGCGGATCCGCGTCAATGGCACATACCCTCGGTCATGCAGCTTGCGCACGCCGGCGAGTTCGTCTTCGATCAGGAGCTGCTGGTTGCGTAGCGAGCGGATCTGCGCATCGAGTCCGTCGATGCGTTTGCGCTGCTGAACGATCCGTTCTTCGAGTAGCGAGATTTGCGTTATCCGCGTCTCCCGGCGCGCGGCGAAAAGCTTACGCTGGCCGGCGAGTCTGTCGGCGAACAGATCGCCCGCGATGATGTCCGCAGCGCCGCGCGCTTGCATGACAGCATCACGACCGTCGCGCTCCGTCTCCAGCCGCGCCCGCCGCGCATAAAGCTCCGTCAACTGACCGTCGACGAGCGCGACATTGGCTGTCTGGACAGTGTCATCGAGCCGTGCGAGTACCGCACCCGCTCCCACAGTCTCGCCCTCGCGCACGAGGATTTCGCGTACGGTTCCGCCTTCGAGATGCTGCACTGTCTTGCGGTTGCTCTCGACCACAACTTGTCCCGCCGCGACGACGGCGCCGTCGATCGGCGCGAATATGGACCACAGCGCGGTCCCGCCGAACACCAGCGCGACCACACCGAGCCCCAGTCCGATGAAGAACGGCGCGCCCGGCGGTTTGGGAGAAGCCCCCCGCGCGCTCATGCTCGCCTCCCCGCCAGGGACGCGGCGATGGGCGTCACCTGCCGCGGCGCGATCCTCTTGAGCATTTCGTCGCGCGGCCCGAAACCGCGCAGCTCGCCGTCGGCCAGCAGGAGGAGTTTGTCGAAGAGGGCGATGACCGACGGCCGGTGGGCGACGATGATCGTCGTCGCACCGCGCGCCTTGAGGCCCTGCACCGCGACGGCGAGCGCCGCATCGCCCTGGGCGTCGAGATTGGCGTTCGGCTCGTCGAGGACGACGAAGCTGGGGTCGCCGTAGAGAGCCCGCGCGAGGCCGAGGCGCTGGCGCTGGCCTGCCGAAAGATGCCTTCCGCGCTCGCCGATGTCGGTGTCGTAGCCGTCCGGAAACGAAAGGATCATGTCATGGGCCCCCGCCGCCTTCGCCGCAGCGATGATCGCGCCCGGATCCGGCTCGGGGTCGAAGCGCGCGATGTTCTCGGCGGCGGTGCCGCCGAAGAGCTCGACCTCCTGCGGCAGGAAGCCGACATGCCGCCCGAGCGCGTCCTTGTCCCACTGCGCGAGGCTCGCGCCGTCGAGGCGGACCTCGCCGGAGAACGCTTGTTCGACCCCGACCAACGCGCGCGCCAGCGTGGACTTGCCGGCCGCGCTCGGCCCGACGATTCCGAGCGTTTCCCCCGCCACGAGCTCGAAGGAAATGCCCTTGAGGACCGGCCTCGCCGCCGGCGCCGGCCGGCAATAGAGCTTGTCGACGCGGAGAACGCCGGCCGGAGCGGGGAGCGCCGTGGGCGCCGGCAGCTCTTTCGCACCGCCGACGAAGGCCCGAAGGCGCTTGAAGGAAATCGCCGCCAGCGCGAAGCCCTGCCACTGGCCGGTCACGCTCTCGATCGGCGCCAGCGCCCGGCCTGCGATGATCGACGCGGCGATCATAACGCCGGGCGAGACCATGCCTTTGATGGCCAGGAACGCGCCCGTTCCAAGGATTGCCGATTGCAAGAACAGGCGGCCGGCCTTCGACGCGGCCGTCAGCCCGCCGATGCGATCACTCGCTGTCGCCGCGCTATCGTTCGCCTGTTCGCCGAGCGCGCGCCAGCGGACCCTGAGCTTGCCCCGCAATCCCATGGCGTCCGCCGCCGCGGCGTTGCGGAACGCCGCAATGGCGAGGCGGTCGGCTTCCGCCGCTGTCGCTTGCGCGGCGATGTTCGCCTTGCGCGAGGCGCGCTCGTTGACGACGGCGATGACAAGCAGCGCCGCAAGCCCTGTCAGCGCGACGACGCCGAGCAGCCAGTGCATGAGGAATACGACCGCCAGAAAGAGCGGCGTCCACGGCGCGTCGAACACCGCGGCCAGCGCCGGGCTCGCGACGAACCGACGAATCTGGCGGAGGTCTTTCAGCGGCTGCTCGGCTGCCGGCGCACCGCCTCGGGCAGCATCCATCGCAAGATTGAACGTCAGGTCCTTGAGGCCGGCCTCGAACGCGTCGCCGGCGCGCGCGAGGAGCGCGCCGCGGGCGAAGTCGAGAATCGCCATCGCCGCAAACAAACCCAGAATCAGCAGCGTGATGACCGCCAACGTCTCTTGCGAACGGCTCGCAAGGACCCGGTCGTAGATCTGCAGCATGTAGAGCGGGCCCGTCAGCATCAGAATGTTGAGGAAGAAGCTCAACAGGCCCGCATGGAGCAGCAGCCGGCGCGCCGCCTTCAGGGCGCCGGCCATTCCCGTCTCCGTGACGGACAGCGCCGGCGTCACGCCTCGGCGCCACCGGCTTGTGGAGGAGGTGGCGGGCGTACGCGCAGCCCACCACTCCTGTTCGATGCTCGCTATCATAGCGCGAGGTCCGCGAAGTCCGCCTGCGGATCTCTCATCGGGTGCTCGGCGCAACGGTCGACCATCGTGCCGAACGCGGGCGAGTCAAGCTCGGGTACCGGCGTGTCGATCCACTGCCTGCGGTCGTCGACGAAGACAATGCGGTCGAGATCGGAGACGCCGTTGATCAGGATCAGATCCTCGTCGGGGCCGACCGTCAGCAGGACCGCATCCGACATCTCCCTGTACTCGGTGATCCGATAGCCGCCGAGGTTGATCGCATCGGGCCACGATTCGAAGTCCATGATGATGTCGACCTCCGGGATCCCATTCTCCAGTTCATGGCGGAAGGCGAAAATGTCGGCGCCCGGACCGCCGCGAAGGACGTCGAACGCGCCGGGGCCACCGACATCGACGTCGTTGCCACGGCCACCCGAGAGCTGATCGCTGCCATCGAAGCCGTGCAGCAGATCGTCGCCGTCTCCGCCCTGAAGTTCGTCGTCCCCTGAGGTGCCGACCACCAGGCCGTCGCGCGGGCCAGGACCGGCAGGCGGAGCCGAGTCCCCGAGTTGGCCACCGAGGATGTCCGGATCATAGGTCGAGTCGGGGCCGAGAAGCAGGAGGTTGCCGTCGGAGATCACCTGGGTCAGGGTATCGAAGGTGGTCGTTCCGTCCGCGGGCTGCATCCGGAAGCTGGTGCCATCGCCGAGGTCGATTTCGGTCCAGCCGTCCGCGGTTCCGAGTGCGGTCACGTACGTGGTGCGGCCCTCGATCTGCAGCATGTCCATCGAATCGATGCGCAGGCTGTCGCCGACCCAGTCCGACTGCGGGCCCAGATACTGATCGGGGTCGGCGTCGCCTTGCAGGAAATCCGCGCCGGGGCCGCCGATCAGCGTGTCGTATCCGCCGCGGCCGGAAATCGTGTCGCCGCCCTCGCCTCCCGTGAGCCGTTCGCCGACCGCGCCACCCGCGATGGTGTCGTCGCCGAGCGATCCCACGACCTGCTCGAAGTTCTCGACGTCGTAGCGGCTGACGAAGCCGTCGTGCAGATTGGTCGCGGACCCGCTTCCCGCCTCGAGGTCGACCGTCAGGCCGGTGAAGCTGGCAGGATCGAGATAGGTGAAGTCCACCGTGTCGGTGTCCGCGCCGCCGTCGGCCAGCGCCCAGGTCGAGGTCCAGCCGAGATAGATGGTGTCGCTCCCCGAGCCGCCGCGGAAGATCTCGCGGGTCTCCACGCTGCTCTGGCCGATGCCGTAGATCGTGTCGTCGCCGTCGCCGCCATAGACGAAGTCCTGGCCGTTGCCGGCGAAGACGATGTCGTCGCCGTCGAAGGCCTTGACCGTGACGCCGGTGCTGGCGAGCTGGCTGATCGGCGCATCCGACGGCGCGAAGAAGACGCCGTTCACGTTCAGGATGTCGCCCATATAGCTCCCGACCACGGTCGGGAAAGTCGATCCGATCGCCGGCTTGACCATGGAGAGCGGCGCGAACGCCCCGAAGATCTGCACCACGCCGCCCTCGGGGGCTTCAAGCGTGAGTTGGTCGGTCACCTCGTCGGGCACCTCGCCGTCGGTGTAGGCGTCCGGGTCCGTTGGGAAGGGGTAGGAGTGTTGCGGATTCTGGATTCCGTTCGAATCCACCCGCAGCGACTGGCTCACGATCTGACGGAACAGCGCCGGAACATCAGCGTCGTTCGGATCGGTCACATCGGGCGTGTTGGTGGTGGTGCCTTCCTCGTTCTGGAATGCGTCCTGCATGAAAGCGTCCGACAGGAACACTTCGGCGAAGTTGGTGACCGCGTTGGTCTTCTCGTCCACATGCTGGAACGCGATGCCCCAGCGATCGGTGATATCTCCGGCCGAACTGGCGTAGAAGGTCGGCGTCGCCGTCAGCGTCTTGCCCGATTCGACCGGCAGGATCAGCGTGTCCTCGCGCGGGTCGAAATCCGTGACGACCATCACGTCCTCGCCGGTCGGCGGCGGCGGCGCCGGCGGGGTCTTGAAGAAGAGCGACTTCAACCCATTGACCGCCAGGGATTCCACGCCCGTGCTGAAGCCGGAGAGCAGGAGACCGCCCGTCAAGCTTTTGAAGAAATCCTCGGCTGCCGTCTCGGCAAGCTTCTCGACGATCTGCT
Source organism: Dongiaceae bacterium (assembly GCA_050180895.1). Taxonomy (GTDB): domain Bacteria; phylum Pseudomonadota; class Alphaproteobacteria; order Dongiales; family Dongiaceae; genus JBGPEQ01. The sequence goes on along the minus strand of JBFXDS010000001.1, from coordinate 972,056 downwards.
TCGTGGTTTGCTGGGCGTCGTCCAGCACCCAGTCCTCGATTACCGCCGACCAGAAGCTTTCCTCCTCGGACCCGGCCTCATTGGCGCTCGTGTTGTAGCTGAGAAAGAAGGCGTCCGCGCCGGCACCGCCGGTAAGCTCGTCGGTCCAGCCCTGGCCCCGGGGCCCGCCGTCCAACTGGTCGTTGCCGCCGCCGCCGTACAATTTGTCCGAATGGTCGTTTCCGTGGAGAATGTCATTGCCGTCGACGACCCGGGTATCGGCTTTGGTCGGGAGGGACCATTTGAAGACCTGGTTCTCGAAGTTCTGGTGCGCCACGATCGGCGCCTCGACGTAATCGCCGTAGATCGTGTCAGTCCCGGCGCCGGCATAGATGAGGTCGTCGTGCGAGCCTCCGGCGAGGAAATCGTTGCCGCCGGACCCGGAGAGCCGGTCGTTGCCCGGGCCGAGGAAGATCCAGTCGTCGTGCTTGCCCCCGGTCACGTTGTCATGGGTCAGGACGGTCCCCATCTCCGGGAGGGGATGTGCTAGGCCGCTGAAGGGAATGTTGCTCGGCCAGCCGTTCGTGACGTAGTAGCGTGTGTCGTCGGTATCTTTGGTGCCGATGTTGCCTCGCATGGGATCGTTCTGGACGATGCCGACGATCTGGTTGTTGGCGCCACTCAGAAAGTAGTTCCAGGTGTAGGTGTTGTCCTTCGGCTCCCACTCGGCCCGCCAGATATAGTCGTAGTGCCCGTTCTCCGGGCCGTGGTTGGGGGTATAGAGATCGTGCCCGGTGAGGGTGAGATTTGCGTCTTGCCAGTCAGTCATTTTCCGCTCTCTCTGTTGGCGAGGCGACACGCCTCGTCGGCGAGCCGATGTCGCAGGTTGTGGCGAAGGCGATCGATCATCTCGACGGCATCTGCCGGGTGTTCATTGCAGCATCCCCGTTCTGCGCGATAATCATCGGCAGTTGACTCTAGAACACTTGAACTTGAGGATTGCGGCGATCGTAAATCCAAGGCCGGGGGGCAGGCGCACCTCTTCGCCTTGCAGCGGCTTCTCGGCTACATGGGTTACCGACCCACGGTCCGCGGCAACTTCCGCCAACTCGTGCTTCTCACCGTTCACCTCGACCACGTCGCCGGGCTTCACGCTTCGCAGGGTCTTGCCCTGAAAATCGACGGTCACCGGCTGGTGATGCACGGCATCCTGTACGGAGATCTCCGACTTGTCGGCGCTTTTCGCAAAAGTGTCGTGGTCGATGGAGTACGTCGTGCCGGGAGCATAGGCGCGCTGATCGAAGGCCGTAACCGTCTGCTCCTCATCGTTCACCTCGATGACGTCGCCGGGCTTTACGGTGTTCAGCGTCTTGCCCCGAAAGTCGATGGTCACCGGCTGATGATCAATTGCGTCCCGCACGGTGATTTTAGAACTGCTCCCGTGCTTCTCCATCGTCTCCCGATCCATCGCGACCATATGCTCCCTCCCGGCCGCGTGGGCCGGCGCGGCGGCCGCCAGAACTCCCAGCATCACGAGCCCGACTGCAAAGCTCCGCCATGGATCAATCATGGAATGGTCCTCCCTGTGACAGTCGTAGAAGCCGTTGCCGAGCATTCCCGTCGTAACTGCCATCTCTGCCTGAACGTCAGCTTGGCCATAGAGCTATCACGCGGGCGCCCGGCATGCTTGCAGGCGGCATGGAGATTTCGGGCCGACTCATGGAGATTTCATGCAGATTTATGTAGACTGATCGATGGGGAGGTTGTGACCGTCCCGCAGAAGCAGCGCACGACTGTCGGAGGGGCCGAGTGCCGGAGCTGGACGCGTCGCACATCATGCGGGTCGGAACGGCTTTCTTTGCGGCCAAGACGCTGTTGTCCGCCGTGGAACTGGGGCTGTTCACAGTCCTCGCGAAGCGACCGATGACCGGCACGGAAATCGCCCTCTCCCTGGAGCTGCATCCGCGTGCCGTCCCCGACTTTCCGGACGCCCTGGTGGCGCTCGGCCTGCTCCGCCGCAATGGAGACGGCCCCGAGGCGCGCTATGCGAACACGCCGGAATCCGGCGCCTTCCTCGATCGAGCGAGCCCCGATTACATCGGCGGGATCCTGGAGCTGCTGAACGCGCGGGGCTTCCGATTCTGGGCGGACCTGACCGAGGCGCTGCGGACGGGCCGGCCGCAGAACGAAGTCAAGCACTCGGGCAAGCCGATGTTTGCCACGCTCTATGAGCAGCCTGAGCGCCTCGAGCAGTTCCTGAATGCCATGGCGGGAGCCTCGCTCGGAAACTTCCGGAAGCTCGCGCGGGAATTCGATTTCACGAGCTTCAGCAGCCTTTGCGACGTGGGCGGCGCGAGCGGCCAACTGGCCTGCCTGGTGGCGGCCGCCCATCCGCACATGCGCTGCACCTCCTTTGACCTGCCGACGGTGACCGACGTCGCGCGGCGGAGGATCGAGCGCGAAGGACTGGCGGAACGGGTGACCGCGCGCTCAGGCGATTTCTTCCGGGAGCCGCTTCCTCAGGCCGACGTCATCACCATGGGCATGATCCTGCACGACTGGAACCTGGAAAAGAAGAAGCTGCTCGTCCGCAAGGCATACGACGCCCTGCCCGATGGAGGCGCCTACATCGTCATCGAGACACTCATCGACGACGCGAGGCGAGAGAACGCGGCGGGCCTCTTGATGTCACTCAACATGCTGATCGAGTTCGGCGACGCCTTCGACTTCTCGGGGGCCGACTTCATCGGCTGGTGCCGCGAGGCCGGATTTCGCAGATTCGCGATCATTCCACTGGATGGGCCATCGAGTGCGGCGGTCGCATATAAGTAGGGCCTGAATGCCGTGGCGGTCTCGACCTCATCGCATCCTGGTCGCAAGGAGGTTTCCTGGATTCTTGGCAGGAGAAGGCCGGGGCTTCTTCTTGCCAGTTGGGGCTCCCGGCATCGATAATCTCGCGAGCGGGCGGGAGGCAGTCAGTGATCTACCGATTTGCCGATTCCGAGCTGGACACCGAGCGCTACGAACTGCGCTGCCAGGGCGTGCTCAGGGCTGTCGAGCCGCAGGTCTTCGATCTCTTGCGGTATCTCCTCGAGAACCGCGACCGGACCGTTACCAAGGACGAGCTCTACAAGGCGGTCTGGCGGGGGCGCTTCGTCTCGGAATCGACCCTCAGCGGCCGGATCAAAGTGGCGCGACAAGCCGTCAATGATACCGGGAACGACCAGAGGATTATCCGCACGGCACATGGCCGCGGCTTCCGCTTCGTGGCGCAGGTGGAGGTCGGCGATGGCGATCCAGGGGAGCACGACCAGGCGGAGACCAACGCATCCATCGCCGTCCTGCCCTTCGTCAACATGAGCGGCGAGCCGGAGCAGGAATACTTCAGCGACGGCGTCACCGAGGACATCATCACGGAGCTGTCGCGCTTTCACTCGCTGCTGGTGATCGCCCGCAACTCTTCGTTCCAGTATCGGGGCCAAACGGTCGACGTCAAACGCGTCGGGCGCGAACTCGGAGTCCAGTACGTCGTCGAGGGCAGCGTGCGGCGGGCCCATGAGCATATCCGCATCACGGCGCAGCTCGTGGAAGCCGTGACCGGCGGCCACCTTTGGGCCCACCGCTACGATCGCGGCCTGCGGGATATCTTCGCCATACAGGACGAGGTAACCGCCGCGATCGTAGCGGCCATTGCGGGCCAGGTCCAGGCAACCGGAATCGACCGGGTGCGCCGCAAGCGCACGGACAGCCTGGCGGCGTACGATTTTTTCCTGCGCGGCCTGGAACATTACAATCGCGCGGGCGTTGAGGACACCGTCCCGGCACGGGATATGTTCGCGCGAGCCATCGACATCGATCCCAATTTCGCCCAGGCCCATGCCCTGCTGGCCGAGATGGTGGTCGAGGTCCACCACACCGAGGTCTGGAGCAGTTCTCCGGAGGACTGCGCGGCTGCGCTTCAGCACGCCCTGAGGCTCGCGCAGAGGGCCGTTGCGCTCGATGGCAACGATGCGGTCTGCCACTGCGCACTCGCGTACGTCCACACCGAACGGAAGTCGTTCGACGCTGCCGGCCATCATTTCGATATCGCAGCGAAACTGAACCCAAACGATTCGAACGTTCTTGCCAGCCGCAGCATGCTGGAGCTGCATACGGGCCGATCGCAACAGGCGCTGCGCTCGCTGGATCTGGCGCTCAGGCTGAACCCGACACCTCCCAACTGGCACTGGGAGTTGCAGGGGTTGGCGCTCTACAACCTGAGCCGCTACGCCGAGGCCGCAAAAGCCTTCGAGCGCGCCACCGCCAGACAGCCCTATGTCTACCGCTTCCTTGCCGCCTGCTATGCCCAAATGGGTCGGCGCGCGGAGGCGCGCGCCCTCGTGCGTGAATCTCTCCGGCTACAGCCGGACTTCACTCTGCGCGCGTGGGCAACCGTCGAGCCGTTCGAATCGCATGTCGATCGCGACCATATGCTCGATGGAATGCGCAAGGCAGGGCTGCCGGAATGAATTGTCGTCCGAGCTGGCGTTCGAAATTCGGCGGCCTCGCCGTATCTGCCTTTGTAACCGGCGCGTGCGCGCGCAGAACTCGATTTTTCGGGAAGGCTTGTTCTGCATTGGCGCAACCACATCTGCTTCGAGCCGTGGCGAGATCGATAAAGCTCGTTGGCTCTGTCCCCGAAGGTGTGGCTTAGCGACATGTGTCGGACGATGCCACGCCTTGGGGGAATGCCCCCGCGGCGCCCCTCGCCTACCTTAACTATTGCACCCATGGCGCGAACCATGGCGCCTTGACGGGCGGGCGTCCTCTTGCGAGTCCCGGCGCTGATCACCATCTGGTGGGTCGGATCCACCCGGAGGGCGACAGCTTGACTTCCTCCCGACTACCCACCCTGAGCTTTCGCGACTCCGCACTGTCCGGCACGCCGGACACGCTCGCGGATTCCAGGCTCTACGAGGGCGTCCGCCGGCGCCGCATCGGCGCTTATCTGATCGACGCCTGCCTGATCGTGGCCATCAACGTCGCCGTGCACGTGCTGCTGGTGATCCTCGGGCTGCTGACGTTCGGGCTGTCGTGGCTGCTGCTGGGGCCGGTGACGTTCCTGACGGTCGCCCTGGCCTATGACACCCTGTTCATCGGCGGCGGCGAGGCGGCGACGCCGGGCATGCGCCTCTTCGGGCTGGAGGCGCGCGGGGTGAACGGTGAGCGGCCGGACCATTGGCAGGCCTTCCTGATGACGGCCCTGTTCTATGCCACGGCTCTGATCACCAGCTTCCTCATCCTGGCGGTCGCCCTGTTCACCGACCGCAAGCGGACGCTCCACGATATCCTGTCGGGCATGACCATCATCCGCCGCAGCCGCTGAGAGGCGGCAGCCGCCGGCGCGCCGCGCATGGGGCTGGCGCAGGAGGGCGGATTTGCGCCATAGTTTCCGACCGCGAAGCCTGCGGTCCACGACATGGCGATTCAGCAAAGCCGATCCCAGCCCCTGTCGTTCCTCGTCACCACGGACACGCCGTGCCCGTACCTGCCGGACCGCATGGAGCGGAAGCTGGTGACGCGGCTGGCCGGGCCGGACGCGGCGAAGAACTTCCATCTGCTGTCGCGGGCCGGCTTCCGCCGCAGCCACTCCATCGCCTACCGGCCGGCCTGCATCGGCTGCCAGGGCTGCGTGCCCGTCCGGGTGGTGGCGCGCGACTTCGAGCCGGGCCGCAGCCTCCGCCGGATCGAGGCACGCAACGCCGATCTCACGGCGGCCATCCTGCCGGCACGCGGTACGCCCGAGCAGTTCCAGCTGTTCCAGCGCTATCTCGACGGCCGCCACAACGACGGCGAGATGGCCGGCATGAGCCTGGCCGACTACCGGTCGATGGTGGAGGACACGCCGGTCGACACCCGCCTCATCGAGTTCCGCGACCGGTCGCGGCGCCTCACCGCCTGCGTGCTCACGGACTGGAGCGGGGACGGCATCTCGGCGGTCTACAGCTTCTTCGACCCAGACCCGGCGGCGCGCAGCCTCGGCAGCTCCATGATCATCTGGCTGCTCCGCGAGGCCGTGCGCAACGGCCTGCCCTACGTCTATCTCGGCTACTGGGTCGGGGGCAGCCGGAAGATGGCCTACAAGACGCGGTTCAGGCCGATCGAGGGCTTCGGCCCGACGGGCTGGCGGCGCATCGCCTGAGCGAACGTCGGGCGCGGCCCGGGCCGTCGCGCCGTCGACCCGCTCATTCCGGGTCGATCTCCGGGGGCTGGCTGAGGTCGAAGGCCGGCGGCTGGCTCAGGTCGCCGGCGCCGGAGTCACCTCCGGGCGGCGGGATCGTGATCTCGACCTGCGACGGATCGATCACCGCGGCACGTCCCTTGTAGTGCATGATCATCTGCGGAAAGACTATGGCCAGCGCGACCATGAGGATCTGGATGCAGACGAACGGGACGGCTCCCCAATAGATCTGCCCGGTCGTCACCGGCTCGATCGCGCGGCCGGAAACCTTGTCGCGGTAACGCTCCCGGGGCGCCACCGAGCGCAGGTAGAAGAGGGCGAAGCCGAAGGGCGGATGCATGAACGACGTCTGCATGTTGATGCCGAGCAGCACGCCGAACCAGATGAGATCGATGCCGAGCGCCGCGGCCGCGGGCGCGAGCAGCGGCACGACGATGAACGCGAGCTCGAAGAAATCGAGGAAGAAGGCGAGCACGAAGACCAGCGCATTGACGACGAGGAGGAAGCCGATCTGGCCGCCGGGAAGGCCGACCAGCAGCTCCTCGACCCATTTGTGCCCGTCGACGCCGTAGAAGGTGAGCGAGAAGACGCGCGCGCCGATGAGGATGAACATGACAAAAGCGGACAGCTTGGCCGTCGAATCGAGCGCCTGACGCACCATGGCGAGGGTGAGGCGGCGCTTGGCCATGGCCAGCAACAACGCGCCGACGGCGCCCATGGCGCCGCCCTCGGTCGGCGTCGCCAGGCCGATGAAGATCGTGCCGAGCACCAGAAAGATGAGGGCGAGCGGCGGGATGAGGACGATGACGAACTGCTCGGCCAGCCGCGAGAGCACGCCGAGCTTCAGATAGTGATTGAGCAGCGCGACGGCATAGGCCGCGAGCACGCCGGCAAAGAACCCGCCGATCTCCGGGCCGAGCATCCGGCCGATGAGCAGGCGATAGACGCCGTAGCCGATGACGCCGGACACGACGACCGTGACGACGAGCGAGGCGATACCCGTCCCCAGGGTGCGCGACTCCGCCGGCAGCGCCGGCGCGGATTGCGGGCGGACGACGGTCATCAGCAATACCCACACGGCATAGAGCGCGGCGAGCACCAGGCCGGGAATGAGGGCGCCCTTGTACATATCGCCGACGGACCGGCCGAGCTGGTCGGCCATGACGATCAGCACGAGGCTCGGCGGGACGATCTGGGCAAGCGTGCCGGATGCGGCGATGACCCCGGTGGCGAGCCGCCGGTCGTAGCCGTAGCGCAGCATGATCGGCAGCGAAATGAGACCCATTGCGATGACCGAGGCGGCGACCACGCCCGTGGTGGCGGCGAGCAGCGCCCCGACGAAGACCACCGCATAGGCCAGGCCGCCACGTACCGGGCCGAACAGCTGGCCGACCGTCTCGAGTAGATCCTCGGCCATGCCCGATCGTTCGAGAATCAGGCCCATGAAGGTGAAGAAGGGAATGGCGAGCAGGGTATCGTTGGAGACGATGCCCCACATCCGCTCCGGAAGCACATGGAAGAAGGTCGTGCTGAAGAGGCCCAAGGCGATGCCGAGGGCGCCGAAGCTCAAGCCGACGAAGGCCAGCGAAAAGGCGACGGGGTAGCCGAGAAGGAGAAAGACGACGAGCGCCCCGAACATGATGGGCGCCATATTGTGAATGAGGAATTCGACCATGCCGAAGCCGCGCCCGGACTCCGGCCCGTCTACTCGACAGGCAGGTGGTGCGCGTCGCTATCCGCATGCGGGTCCGGCCTGAGGCCCCGCATCACGGCGATACGCTTGATGAGCTCGGAGATGCCTTGGAAGAACAGCAGCACGAAACCCACGAGGACGACGAGCCGGGCGGGCCACAGAACGAGCCCGCCGGCATTCGCCGACATCTCGCCGGACCGGATGCCACCGATCACCCACGGCAATAGTTCGCGGATCATGACGACCGTCAGGGGCAGCAAGAAAAAGACGTGGCCGATCACGTCGATCCAGTTCCGCCCCCGCTTCGACAGCAGGTTGGAGACGATGTCGATCCGGATATGCTCGTTGCGCTGCAAGGTATAGGCAGCCGCCAGCATGAATACGGCGGCGAACAGGTACCACTGGAGCTCGAGCCAGGCGTTGGAGCTTAGATCGAACAGCTTGCGTGAGACGGCGTTGCCCGCGCTCACCAGCACGGCCGCCAGGATCAGCCAATAGACCGAGCGGCCGACGAAGGCCGTGACGGCATCAATGCCGCGGCTGACGGACAGAAGCCTTCCCATGCGCTCTCCCCGTGCCGAGCCCGGCCGCGGCTTTGATATATCAGGCGGCCGTGGACCTGCAGGCCGGGACTAGAGGGCTTTCTTGCGCTGCTGCCCCATCATGAAGGTGTCGAAGGTGTACTCGGAGATCTGGAACCAGAGGTACTGGTCGGCCCGGAACGCCATCATCGAGTCGTGCACTTTCTTGAAGGCGGCGTTGCCGGCCGAGATCTCCGCATAGGTTTCCTTGGCGGCATTGAAGCAGGCTTCGAGGACGTCGGTGGGGAACGGCCGGAGCTGGGCGCCACCGCCGACGAGCCGCTTGAGCGCCGCCGGATTAAGGTGGTCGTACTTCGCCATCATGTCGCAGTTCGCCGCCTGGGCCGCCGCGGTGACGATGGACTTGTAGCTGGCCGGGAGCGCCTCCCACGCCGCCGGTTGCATCATGACGTGCAGCATGGCGCCGCCCTCCCACCAGCCGGGGTAGTAGTAGAAGGGAGCCACCTTGTGGAAGCCGAGCTTCTCGTCGTCATAGGGGCCGACCCACTCGGCGGCGTCGATGGTGCCTTTCTCCAGCGACGGATAGATGTCACCGCCGGCGATCTGCTGCGGCACGATGCCGAGCTTGGCGATGACCGCGCCGCCGAAGCCGCCGATGCGCATCTTCACGCCCTGGAGGTCGGCGACGGATTTGATCTCCTTGCGGAACCAGCCGCCCATCTGCGCGCCGGTGTTGCCGCAGGGCAGGCCATAGAGGTTCTGCGTGGCATAGAATTCGTTCATCAGGTCGATGCCGCCGCCATAGTACATCCAGGCATTCTGCATCCGGCAGTTGAGGCCGAACGGAACGGCGGTGCCGAAGGCGAAGGTGGGATCCTTGCCCCAGTAGTAGTAGCTCGCGGTGTGGCACATCTCGACCGAGCCGTTGGCCACGACGTTCGCGGCTTCCAGCCCAGGAGCGAGCTCGCCGGCGGCGAAGGCCTGGATCTGGAACTTTCCGTCGGTCGCGTCGGCGACATATTTCGCGAAGGTTTCGGCCGTGCCGTAGATGGTATCGAGGCTCTTCGGAAAGCTGGATGTCAGGCGCCATTTGAGTTCCGGCATGCTCTGGGCAATGGCGGGAGCGGCAATGGGCGTTGCGGCGGCCATACCAAGGGCGGCGGATTTCAGGAACAGGCGTCGCTTCATCGGCACATCTCCCTTTGCCTGCCTCGTTCGCCGGTATTGTCCGGCGGGTGCCGGGGGTGGCTTGTTGTCGGTCGCCCGTGTCGTGCGACCAACCCCTTTCTCCTCGCGCGGATTATAGGGATTCCGCGTGGCTCGGCAATCGACGCGGCGCCGCAGTCACACCGCGGTCGGTCAGGGCTCCGCCGGCGGGATGACGTCCCGGGGCTGAGAGTCGGGCCCGAAGGTTGCCGCGGGATCAACATCCTCCTCGGCCGGCGGGAGAATATCGGCGCCGGCCGATACCGGCGCGCCCGCTTCCGGACCGCCGCGATCCGGGCCCAAGCCGAGCCAGAGCAGCAGCGCCGCGGCGGCCACGACGACAAGGCCGATCACCCAGCGGCCCGAACCTCGATCAGAGGCGAAGATCTTACGCAAGCGGCCGGCGATCCCGTGCATGCGGCAGACATACCCTCGGTGCGGTCGCCAGGATAGCACTAGTCGGTCGGCCGTTGGGGCTCGACTTCGCTCGTGCTCCATTCCTTCGCCAAGCTGAAGCCGATGGCCAACAGCACCGGCCCGAGGAAGATGCCGATGAAGCCGAAGGCCAGGATGCCGCCGAGGACGCCGAGAAACACCAGGAGGAACGGCAGCTTGCCTTCGCGGCTGATGAAGTATGGCTTCAGGAAGTTGTCGATCAGGCTGATAACCCCCAGCCCATAGAGGAAGAGGCCGGCACCCCACCAGTACTCGCCCGTCGACATGAGCCAGAGACTGGCGGGGACCCACACCAGGGGCGGCCCCATGGGGATGAACGACAGGAAGAACGTCACCAGGCCGAAGAACAGCGCCCCCGGCACGCCAGCCACGAAGAAGCCGGCCGCCGCCAGCGCGCCCTGCGCCAGGGCCGTGCCGAGGATGCCGTAGACGACGCCGCGCGTGGTCGCGCCGGCGAGATCGATCAAGGCCTTCGCGCGCGGGCCGACGAAGCGCTCGGTCGCGGTCGACAGATGCCGCCCCAGCACCCGCCCGTCGCGATACACGAAGAACGCGACGATCAGGCTCAAGACGACCTCGATGAGGCCCTGGCCGAGCGTCACGCCCGTCTGCAGCAGCCAGTTCGTCGCCTGATTGATATAGACCCGGAGATCGGCCGCGAAGGCTGCCGTATCCGTCTGAGCGCTGCTCCAATAGTCGTACAGGGACGAGCCGACCAACGGCAGGTCCCGCGCCCACTCCGGTGGCGCCGACGGCCCTTCTTCGAGAAGCTGGTTCACCGCAGCCGCGACGGCCGCGATATCCTGGGCCAAGCCCGGTCCGATGATGGCGAAGGGCAGGACGAAGATGGCGGCCGCCAGCATGGTCATGGCGACGGCGGCAATGGTCGTGCTGCTGGTGTTGCGGACGAGCCATGTGTAGAGCGGCCAGGTCGAGAAGCAGAGGATGATGGCCCAGAGGATCGCCGACAGGAAGGGCCGGAGCACGAAGAAGCAGCCGATCGCCAGCAGCGCCAAGGCGGCCAGCGCAATGATCTGCTCCACGCGTCTGCTCGTCGGCATGACGTCCAACCTGCGCACGGGCGTGCCCCCGGACCAAGACCGCTTCGGGGCGGCCGGCGCGCGAGATCCGGCGCCGGTCGCCCCGAGCCGTCTAGACTACAGCCCCGACGCGGGGTTCGTCATCCGAACTTGTTCGATTTCGGGAAGCCCTGAGGCGGCAGGCGGCCGGCCTGAGCGCGCTGACCGATCCAGTCCTGGAGCGCCGTCTCCGTGCGGACCTTGTCGCCGAGACGCCAGGTGAGGCCGTTGGCGAGAGCGAAGGTCTTCACGTCCGAAAGGCCGCCATCGCGATACTTCTGCAGGATGACGCCGCGGCCGCGTGTCATCTCCGGCAACTCGGCCAAGGGGAAGACGAGCATCTTGCGGTTCGCGCCGATGACGGCGACATGGTCGCCCTCCACCGGCACGCAGACCTGCGCCTCCACGCCCTCGGCGAGGTTCAAGACCTGCTTGCCGCCGCGGGTCTGCGCCACGACCTCCTCCTCCAGCACGACGAAGCCGCGGCCGTCATGCGAGGCGACGACGAGCTTGCCGCCGGGCTTGTGCACGAGCAGCGCGACGATGTCCTGGTCATTGCCGAGGTCGATCATCAGGCGGATCGGCTCGCCGTGGCCGCGGCCGCCCGGCAGCTTGTCGACGCCGATCGTGTAGAAGCGACCATTGGTCCCGAAGACGAGCAGCTTGTCCGTGGTCTCCGCGGGCACGAAGAAACGGCCGCGGTCGCCCTCCTTGTACTTGATGTCGTCGCTCTCCGGGACATGGCCCTTGAGGGCGCGGATCCAGCCCTTGTCGGAGCAGACGACGGTGACGGGCTCGCGCTCGACCACCGCCTCGAGCGGAATGACCACGGCCGAGGGCGCATCGCTCAGCTCGGTGCGCCGCCGGCCGAGCGGCGTGGCCGGGCCGAAGCGCTTCTTCAACTCGCCGATCTGGGCGGCGATCGTCTTCCACTGCCGCTCTTCGTCCTTGAGCAGGCCCTTGAGGTCCTTCTGCTCCACGGTCAGCCGCTCGCGCTCCTGGCGGATCTCGATCTCTTCGAGCTTGCGCAGGGCGCGCAGGCGCATGTTGAGGATCGCGTCGGCCTGCAGATCGGTGAGCTTCCAGGTCTTCATCATCACCGCCTTCGGATCGTCCTCGGTGCGGATGATCTTGATGACCGCATCGATGTTCAGGTAGGCGATGATGAAGCCGTCGAGGATCTCGATCCGCTTGGCGATCTCGGCGAGGCGATGCTCGGTGCGGCGCCGGAGCACCGCCTGGCGATGATCGAGATAGGCGCGCAGCACCTCCGGCAGCGACATGACGCGCGGGGTGTTGGCGGCGTCCAGCAGGTTCATGTTGAGGCCGAAGCGGATCTCCAGATCGGTCTGCCGGAACAGCGATTCCATCAGCACGGCCGGATCGACGTTGCGGCTCTTCGGCGCCAGCACGACGCGGACATCGGCTGTCGACTCGTCATGCACGTCGTCGAGCAGGGCGAGCTTCTTCTCCTGCAGCAGCGCGGCGATCCGCTCGATCAGCCGCGACTTCTGCACCTGGTAGGGAATCTCCGTGACGACGATCTGCCAGGTGCCGCCCTTGAGCTTCTCCACCTCCCATCTGGCGCGCAGCCGCAGGCTGCCGCGGCCGGTGCGGTAGGCCTCGACGATCGCGTCGCGCCCCTCGACCAGCACGCCGCCGGTCGGGAAGTCGGGGCCGGGCATCAGCTCGACGAGCTTGGCCACCGTCGCCTTCGGGAACTTGATCAGATGCAGCAGGGCGTCGCAGATCTCGCCGACATTGTGCGGCGGGATGCTGGTGGCCATGCCGACGGCGATGCCCTGCGCGCCGTTGGCCAGCAGGTTGGGGAAGCCGGCGGGCAGGACGACGGGCTCGTCGTTGCGGCCGTCATAGGCGGGGCGAAAATCGACGGCGTTCTCGTCGATGCCCTCGAGCAGCAGCATCGCGACATCGGTGAGGCGCGCCTCGGTGTAGCGCATGGCCGCGGGATTGTCGCCGTCGATGTTGCCGAAATTGCCCTGGCCGTCGACCAGGGGGTAGCGCTGGGCGAAATCCTGCGCCAAGCGCACCATGGCGTCGTAGATCGCGTCGTTGCCGTGCGGATGGAACTTGCCCATGACGTCGCCGACCACGGCGGCCGACTTGCGCAGCGCGGCGCCGGGGTTGAGGCCGAGCTCGCGCATGGCGTAGAGCAGCCGCCGATGTACGGGCTTCAGCCCGTCGCGCACGTCCGGCAGCGAGCGGGACATGATCGTCGACAGCGCATAGGACAGGTAGCGCTCGCCGAGCGCCTGCGCGAAATCGACGACGTTGGGCGCCGCCGGCGGGGGCGGCGGAGCGGCGGCGGGCTTCTTCATGGCGCGCGCCTATAGCACAGGATTCGCGGAGTCCGGCCTGAAATCGGCGTGACCCGCGTCGCCGACCGATTCCCTTAGCCGGTTGTTAACTCCCGCCGCCGATCATGCGATGGGCAGGATCGGGTTTCATGGGTATTCTCAGTCTGTTCAAGCGCGCGCCGCGATCGGCGCATGACGCGATCACGACGATTGTCGGCGATGGCTTCCCCATCGGCGAACCGGCGCCGGCCGATCCGATCGCGCGCGAGCGGTTGCTGCCGTTTCTGCGCAGCCGCTCGGCGCTGGCCATGCAGCGGCTGGTCGACCGGATCGACGGCGCGGACAAGGCGCGTCCCGAGGCGTTCCGCGCCGTCGGCAGCGACCTCGTGCTCGATCTGCTCGCCGATACCTCCAGCGCCCCCTTGCCCATCGATCCCCAGCAGCTGCGCGACCTCGGGCTCGATCCAGCGGAGGCGGTCGCGCTGGCGACGGCGAACCTGCGCCGGCGCTCGGAGCCGTCGTTCACGACACTCGGCCCCGGCGTCTTCGTCTCCACCTGGCGCGACGGCAACGACTCGGCGCGACTGCTGCTGCCTGACATGATCGCGGCGCTGCCGGTGACCGGCGACCCGGTCGTCCTGGTGCCGGTGCGCGGCATGCTCCTCGTCACCGGCGCCGACGACAAGAACGGGCTGCTGACCATGGCCGCGGCGGCGGCCGAGGCGCTCTCGACCAGCAGCGAACCACTCTCGGCGCAGCCGCTGCGGCTGCGCGACGGCGAGTGGATCGACTTCACGGGGGACCCGGTCGAACTCGCTTCGCTCCACGACCTGATGCGCGGCCAATGGATCCGCGCCTACGCCGAACAGAAGGAGCTGCTCGACCAGCTCCATCAGCAGCAGGACGACGACATCTTCGTCGCCAACCACGCCCCCATGCGGGATCGCCGCAGCGGCCGGCCGTTCTGCATGACCTTCTGGGCCGACGGGCTGTCGAGCCTGCTGCCGCAGGCCGACGTGATCGCGTTCAAGACCGCGGCCGAGGTCATCGTCGTGCCGTGGGACGCGGCGATGCCGATCGTCGGCCACCGCATGGCGCGGACGGAGCACTACCCGGTGCGCTTCCGGGTCGACAATTTCCCGACCGCCGACGAGTTGGATCGGCTGCACGCCGTGGCCACCCTGGCAAAGCCGGTGAAGACCGGCTGACCACCGCGGCCGGCCGGACTCAGAACCGATCGATCCGGTAGGGCCGCATGTCCAGGCCGGGATCGCGGCCGGCGACGAGGTCGGCCACGATGCGGCCGGTGACGGCGCCGAGCGTCAGGCCGACATGGCCGTGGCCGAAGGCGAAGACGGCGTTGCGGTGCCGGTCCGAGCCGCTGATGACCGGCACCGAATCCGGCATCGACGGACGGAACCCCATCCATTCGGTCCGGCCGGCCTCCTCGAGCTGCGGGAACATGCGCCGGCCGCGTTCGACCAGCACCTGGGCGCGCGCATAGTTCGGCGCCGCCGCGAGGCCGCCCAACTCGACCGTACCGGCGACGCGCAGGCCGTGCGCCAGCGGCGTCACGGCGAAGCTGTGGTCGCCGGAATAGATCGGCAGGCGCGGCATCACGCCGGGGTTCGGGAACATGACATGGTAGCCGCGCTCCGTGTCCAGCAGCGGGCGGTGGCCGAGCCTCACAGCCAGCGCCCTCGACCAGGCGCCGCAGGCGATGACGACGGCATCGAGCGGATGGCGCGCCTTGTCGGTGACGATGTGCGTCGGGCCGTGCGCGCCGATCGCGAAATCGCGGACATCCTCCTGCAACAGCGTGCCGCCGTCGCGGACGAAGCTCTCGGCCAGCGCCTGCACGAGGCGGTAGTTGTCGGCGACGTAGGCATTCTCCGGATAGTAGACCGCGTGCCTGTAGATGGGCGCCAGGCTGGGCTCGAACTGACGGATCTCCTCGGCCGGCAGGACCTGCATCTGCACGCCGCGCCGGCGTTGCAGCGCCAGGTCGCCTTGCGCCGCGGCGAACTTCCGGTCGGACTCGTAGACGCAGAGCCAGCCGGTACGGCGCAGCATGTCGGCGACGCCGGCGCTTTCGAGCAGCGGAAGGTAGGCGTCCACGGCTTGGATCAGCAGCGGGCGCAGCGCGAGGGAGATCTCCTCGACTCGCCGCGGCGTGCTCGCCTTGACGAATTCCCACAGCCACGGCGCCAGCTTCGGCAGGTAGCGCCAGCGGATGGCGAGCGGGCCCAGCGGATCCAGGAGCATGCCGGGCACGCGCCGGAGGATACCGGGCGTCGCGACCGGGACACAGGACTCCGCGGCGATGACGGCGGCATTGCCTTTCGACGCCCCCTCGCCCGGCCCCTGCCGGTCGATGAGCGCGACCCGGTGGCCGTCGCGCTGCAGGTAGAGCGCGGCGCAGACGCCGACGATGCCGGCGCCGATCACGGCGACGCGGCGGGGATTGCCGCCCGGCGTCACGATGCGACCGCCGTTCGATCCGCCGACCGCTGCAGCAATCGGACCAATCGGTCGCGCGCCGCCGGCAGGCGCTCCGTGTCCTTGACGGGCTGGTGCGCGAAGACGTGCCGGTCGAGGAAGAAGCCGGTGAGGCGGAATCCCGACAACAGGATCTCGACGGGAACGGCGGCCGCATCCGCCCCATGCGTCAGGAAGCCCGGCAAGGGCAGCAGGCGGTCGCGGTAGGGCGCGGCCGCCGCGGCCGACACGGCGCGCCCCGTCTTCGGGGAGACGAAGGCCAGATCGTCGCTGCGTCCGGTGGCCGCGCAACGGCCGAGATCGAGGCCGAAGCCGAGCTCGGCCAGCAGATCGAGCTCGAAACGGACATAGTGCGCCGCCCAGGCCGCGCCGGGCGGCGCCGCGCAGAGCCGGGCGATCAGGCCGTCGAGGCTGTCGAACAGGCGCGCATGGGGCTCGCGTTCGGGCAGGGCCGCATCGACCAGGGCCGTCGCGGCACTCAGACCGGCGAGGCGCAGCGCATCGTCGAGCAGGCCGGCCGCACGGCTTTCCGCCAGTTCGCAGGCGTAGTGGCCGAGATGCTCCGACAGCCGCGCCCGCCAGCTGGCGCTGACGCGGTTGCCCGGCTCGTAGACGCCGCGGGCGCGGCGACCGGCACCGCCGGGCACCAGCCCGGCATGGCGGCCGTGGGCACGCGTCAGCAGCGACACGATGGCCGCGCTCTCGCCGTGGCGGCGGGCGGAGAGTACGATCGCATCGTCGGTCCACTCGATCATCGGCGCAAGGTAGCGCCGGACGCGGGCGCCGTCACCGATTCGTCAACCATCATGCCGGGCAGTTGTAACAGCCGGCATCGATAGTCGGTGCGTTCCCTTGCCAAGCTCCGGAGGAAGCCATGCGCCAGACAGTACTCCTGCCACGCCGCTCGTTCCTGCGTCGCTCCGCCGCCACGCTCGCCATCGCCGGCATCGGCGCGCCCTTCATCCTCGGCAGCCGGGCGGCCCTGGCCGCCACCTCCGACACCGCCCTGCCGGGCCTGCCCTGCGGCATCATGAGCGGCGACGTCGGCACCGACAGCGCGGTGATCTGGAGCCGCAGCGACCGCCCGGCGCGGATGCTCGTGGAGTACGGGACCAGCGAGAGCTTCGCCAATGCCCGGCGCGTCGTCGGGCCGGCCGCGATGGAGGACACCGACTTCACAGCTCGCGTCACTCTGCAGGACCTGCCGTCCGGCGAGCAGATCTTCTATCGCGTCAGCTTCGAGGATCTGTCGGATCTCACGACCGTCAACGGCCCGCTGGTCGGGCGGTTCCGCACGGCGCCGGCCGCGGCGCGCGACCTCAACATCGTCTGGGGCGGCGACACGGTCGGCCAGGGCTGGGGCATCAACCTCGACTGGGGCGGGATGAAGATCTACGAAACGATGCGCAGCCAGCAGCCCGACCTCTTCATCCATTCCGGCGACTGCATCTATGCCGACGGGCCGATCGCGGCGGAGAAGAAACTCCCCGACGGCACCATCTGGAAGAACGTCACCCTCGAGGAGAAGGCCAAGGTGGCGGAGACGCTGGCCGAGTATCGCGCCAACTACAAGTACAACATGCTCGACGAGAACCTGCGGCGCTTCAACGCCGAGGTGCCGCAGATCTTCCAGTGGGACGACCACGAGACGGTCAACAACTGGTACCCGACGGAGACGCTCGGCGAGGCCGAGAGGAAGAAGGGCTACACGGTGATGAGCGTGCCGCTGCTGGCGGCGCGGGCCAAGCGGGCCTTCCTCGAATACACGCCGACGCGGCTCGGCGCCGAGGACGGCGAGCGCATCTACCGCACGATCCACTATGGACCGCAGCTCGACATCTTCGTCGTGGACATGCGGAGCTACCGCGGCGCCAACACCGCCAATCGCCAGGGCGTGCCCGGACCGGACACCGACTTCCTCGGCCGCCCGCAAATCGCCTGGCTGAAGCAGGCGCTGCTGATGTCGCGGGCGACCTGGAAGGCGATCGCCGCGGACATGCCGGTCGGGCTGATCGTGCCGGACGGCGATGCGGCCTTCGAGAACCTCGCCAACGGCGACGGGCCGGCGCTCGGCCGCGAGATGGAGATGGCCGGCCTGCTGCGCTTCATCAAGACGAACGATATCCGCAACGTGGTCTGGCTGACGGCCGACGTGCATTACGCGGCGGCCCACCGCTACGATCCCAACCGGGCGCAGTTCCAGGACTTCCTGCCCTTCTGGGAGTTCGTCGCCGGCCCGCTCAACGCCGGCAGCTTCGGCCCCAACAAGCTCGACGACACGTTCGGGCCGCAGGTGATGTTCCAGAAGGCGCCGCCCGAGGGCCAGTCGGACCTGCCACCCTCCGCCGGGCTGCAGTTCTTCGGCCAAATGCGGATCGACGCCGCGACGGGCGGCATGACCGTCAGCCTGAAGGACCTGACCGGGCAAGAGATCTACAAGGTGGATCTGGCGCCGGACGCGGCCTCATAGGCGGGGCGCCGCGGGCGGGGGTGGTCTACCGTATTTCCGCGCCGGGGCATCGCGGCGTTTGGACGATACGCCCCAAGTCCAAACCCGCCGCCCCTACGCGTCGTAGTCGAGGCCGAGGTCGCGGTAGCGCTCGCGCTCCTCGGCCCAATTCTCGCGCACGTTCACGTGCAGGAAGAGATGCGCCTTGCGGCCGATCAGCTGCGCGATCTCCGTCTGCGCCGCCTCGCGGACGGCCTTGATGCGCCGGCCGCCGCGGCCGAGCACGATCGGCTTCTGGCTGTCGCGCTGGATATAGATCACCTGACCGATGCGGGCGCTGCCGTCCTTGAAGTCCTCCCAGGTCTCGGGCTCGACGGCCAGCTCGTAGGGCAGCTCGTCATGCAGCTGGCGGAACAGATGCTCGCGCGTGATCTCGGCGGCCAGCAGGCGGACCGGTAGGTCGGAGAGCTGGTCCTCCGGGAAGTGCCAGGGGCCTTCGGGAAGGCGCGCCGCCAAGGCGCGGGCGAGATCTTCGACGCCGTCGCCGGTCGCTGCCGAAATCATGAAGACGTCGGTGAATACACTCTCGGCATCGTAGGTCCGCGCCAGCGCCAGCAGCTTCTCGTGCGGCACGAGATCGATCTTGTTGAGCGCCAGGATCGCCTTGCGCCCGGCGGCCTTCAGGCCGTCGAGGATGCGGCGCGTGTCGTCGTCGATGCCGCGCCGCGACGCGTCGGCCAGCAGCAGCACCAGATCGGCCTCCTCGGCGCCGCGCCAGGCGGCGCGCACCATGGCGCGGTCGAGCCGCCGGCGCGGCGCGAAGATGCCGGGCGTGTCGATGAACACGAGCTGGGCCGAATCGCGGACGGCGACGCCGAGGACGCGCATGCGCGTGGTCTGCACCTTGGGGGAGACGATCGACACCTTGGCGCCGACCAGGTGGTTCAGCAGCGTCGACTTGCCGACGTTGGGGGCGCCGAGGATGGCCACGAACCCGCAGCGCGTCGGCGCCTCAGCCATCGCCGCGGCCCTCTGGCGAAGCCCTGCGCTCTCGATCCAGCCGCTGTAGGGGCGAGCGGCGCTCGCCCTCATCGCCACGGCCGGGACCGGCGGAGCCATTGGTCAAAGAGGGCGAGCGCCGCTCGACCCTACAGCACCGGCAGCGTGCACGCATCAACGGTCCTTCAGAGTCTCGAGCATTTGCGCCGCGGCAGCCTGCTCGGCCGTGCGCTTGGTGCGGCCGGTGGCGGTCACCACGGGCTGGCCCTGCACCCCGACCTCGACGACGAAGAGCGGCTCATGCGCGGGGCCCTCGGTCCGCACCGTCCGGTAGACCGGCAGCGGAAGGGCGGCGCCCTGCGCCCACTCCTGCAGCGCGGTCTTCGCGTCCTGCGGCGGCTTTGCCTCGGCCGTCATCAGGGGTCGCCAAAAGCGACCGATGAAAGCGGCCGCGGCGGCAAGCCCGCCATCGAGATAGAGCGCGCCGATGGCCGCCTCGCAGGCATCGGCCAGCAGCGCCGGGTTCTTGCGGCCACCCGCCAGGGATTCCGCCTTCGACAGCACGACATGGGCGCCCAGATTGGCGGCCGCGGCGACGCGTGCGAGCGAATCTTCGCTCGCGAGAACCGCCAGACGCTTTGCCAGCGCGCCCTCGTCCTCCTGCGGGAAGGCATTGTACAGGAGATCGGCAACGACGAGGCCGAGCACGCGGTCGCCCAGAAACTCCAGCCGCTCGTAGCCGCGCAACCGGGCCGGGTGCGCGCGCGCCGACTTTCCGCTTCCGGGGGCGGAGGCGCTGGGATGCGTCAGCGCCTCACGCAGCAGCTCCGGATGGGCGAACCGATGACCGAACGTCTCGGCGAGCGCCTCGGACAACTCGGCGGCGGTGGCGCGGCTCAATGAATTCCGGTCATCAGCCGGTCCAGGCGCGTCTCCGGCACGGCTTCCCAGATCGGCCAGAGGTTGCCGGCGGCGGTCGAATAGAAGATAAAGGAGGCGCGGCCGACGAGATTCTCCGCCGGGATGGCGCCCCAGACGCGGCTGTCGGCGGAGTTGTCGCGATTGTCCCCCATGCCGAAATAGTGGCCCGGCGGCACCGTGAAGACTTCGGTATTGTCGGAGTCCGGCCGCGGGTTGTCGTCCGATTCCTCGATGATGATGTGCTGCACGCCGCCCGGCAGAGTCTCGATGTATCGGTGGAACCGCTCGCCGTTCCTGTCCTCGTCGATCCAGTCCTCGATTTGCTCGCGCTGCACCGGCTGATCGTTGATGTGGAGGATGCCGCCCTTGATCTGGATGCGGTCGCCGGGAAGGCCGACGATACGCTTGATGTAGTCGGTCTTGTTGTCGGTCGGCACCTTGAAGACGACGACGTCGCCGCGCTGCACCGGCCCCGACCACACGCGCCCGGAAAAGGGAGGCCAGCTGAACGGCAGGGAATGGCGGCTGTAGCCATAGATCCACTTCTTCACGAAGAGATAGTCGCCTTCCAGCAAGGTCGGCTTCATCGAGCCCGACGGGATGTTGAACGGCTCGTAGGCGAACGTCCGCACGACGATGGCGATGAGGACCGCATAGATGATGGTCCGCACCGTTTCCATGAAGGAGCCGGCGCTGTGGCGTGTCATAGGTCTGGGGCCTGCCATGTACTGGAGATGCGGGCGGACTGGAGATGAAAGGCAGCAGGATCAAGCCCACGGCAGCCGGGGCTGTCAAGCGCAACCGTCACCGCCACGGTCAGGCCGCCGGGTCGGGGACGGCCGAGATGATGACGATGGCCTGCGCTTGCGGAAAATCGTCCGTGATGGTGAGGTCGATCTGCGGCCGCATCCCCGGCGGCGTCATCTCGGCCAGCCGCTGCGCCGCGCCGCCGGTCAGCGCCAATGTCGGCTTGCCGGAGGGGAGGTTGACGACCCCGAGATCGCGCCAGAAGACGCCGTTGCGGAAGCCGGTGCCGAGCGCCTTGGAGCAGGCCTCCTTGGCGGCGAAGCGCTTGGCATAGCTGGCGGCCCGGTTGCGGCGGCCGTCGGACTTCCGCTGCTCGATCTCCGTGAAGATGCGATCGACGAAGCGCCGGCCGTAGCGCTCCAGCGTCCGCTCGACGCGCCGGATGTCGATGACGTCGCTGCCGATGCCGAGAATCATGCGCTCCTCTCGCCGCCGGATTCGGCGCGGGCCTTGTCCATCAGCGCGCGCATGCGGCGGATGGCGCTGTCGAGGCCGCCGAAGATGGCCTCGCCGACGAGGAAGTGGCCGATGTTGAGCTCGACGACCGCGGGAATCGCCGCGACGGGGCCGACCGTCTCGAAGGTCAGGCCGTGGCCGGCATGGCATTCGAGGCCGATCGCCTCGGCATGGGCGGCGGCAGCGACGATGCGGCGAAGATGATGCGCGCGGATATCCCCTTCGGACTCGCAGTAGGCACCCGTGTGCAATTCGACGATGTCGGCCTCGAGCCGCCGCGCCGCGTCGAGCTGCGCCGGATCGGGCTCGACGAACAGCGAGACGCGGATGCCGGCGGCGCACAGCGCTCGGACGAAGGGGCGGAGATGATCCTGGCCGCCGCGCACGTCGAGGCCGCCCTCGGTGGTGCGCTCCGCGCGCTTCTCCGGCACCAGGCAGGCGGCGTGCGGCTTGTGCTTCAGAGCGATGGCCAGCATCTCGTCCGTCGCCGCCATCTCGAGATTGAGCGGCCGCGTCAGCTCGCGCATCAGCCGTGCGATGTCGTCGTCGGAGATGTGGCGGCGGTCCTCCCGCAAATGCGCCGTGATGCCGTCGGCGCCGGCATTCTCCGCCAGCCGCGCGGCCCGCACCGGATCGGGGTGACCGCCGCCGCGCGCATTGCGGATCGTGGCGACGTGGTCGATGTTCACGCCGAGACGAAGATGGCGCTTCATGGCCGGGTCTCCTCAAGCGCGGCGTGACGCGCCCGGCCGTGCCGGGCGACGCGACGTTGCCGCAGGCTGCGATAGGCGACGATCGCCCAGTACGCGAACGCGAACGAGAGCGTGGCAATCGCCAGCCCGACGGGCACCGAACCGATCATGGTGGGAAGGAACGCGCTCCATGGGTGACGCAGCAGCTCGTCCGAACCGGCCGGCGGGACGCGCAAGGCTCCGGACGCCCCCATGATCCGGGTCCCGAGATTGTATGTCCAGACCAGGATCAGGGGATAGAACCAGCCGAGGTTGGCCCCGAGGAAGGACGCGACGACGCTGCCGCGGAGCAGCCATGCCGTGGCGATCGCCAGCAGGTAGTGCAGGCCGAACAGCGGCGTGAACGAGACGAAGGCGCCGCAGGCAAACCCGAGCGCGATCCGGGCCGGCGAGCCGGGGAGCCGCCGCACGCGGTAGACGACGTATTTCGACGCCCGCCACCAGCCGGCGCGGGGCCAGATGAAATCCCGGACCCGCTGGCTCAGCGTGAGACTTTGGCGACGACGGAACATAGGGCACAACGAGCCTTCCGGACCTGCGCGGCAGACAGCGATCAGCCGCGGGCGCGCTCGACGGAGTTGACCACCGGCGTCGCCCGCAAGGCGGCGATGATGTTCGTGAGATGACGGACGTCGCTGACCTCGACATCGACCATCAGCTCGAAGAAATCGACCGACCGGCTGGTGATCTTCAGGTTGGAGATGTTTCCGTTCGCCCGGCCGATCACCGTCGACATGCTGCCGAGATTGCCCGGCCCGTTGGCGAGCACGACATGCAGCCGGCCGACATGCATGCCGTCCCCTTCGGGGCCCATGCTCCAGGCGACGTCGAGCCAGCGCTCGGGCGATTCGGCGAAGCTCTCGAGCGTTTCGCAGTCGATGGTGTGAATGGTGACGCCCTTGCCGGTAGTGACGATGCCGACGATGCGATCGCCGGGCAGCGGATGGCAGCAACCGGCGAAATGGACGGCCATGCCGGGAATGAGGCCGGTGATGGGCACCGCATGGCCCTTGGCCTTGTCGCCGCGCGCGCGCCGGGCGCCCGGCAGCATGATCTTCGCGGTCCGCGACTTTCCCGTCTGAGTCCCGGGAAAGACGGCGTTCATCACCTCGCGCTCCGTCTGCAGGCCCTCGCCCACCGCGGCGAACAGGTCGTCGACCGACTCGCAGTGGAATTTCTTGAGCACGCCCTCCAGCGCCTTCTCGCTGAAGTCATAGCCCTCCTGCTTGAAGGCCTTCTGCAGGATGGCGCGGCCGAGCTCGATATATTGCGCCCGTTGCTGGGTGCGGATGAACCTCCGGATGCAGGCGCGCGCCTTGCCGGTGACGACGAAGCGCTCCCAGGTCGGCGACGGAGTCTGCGCCCGCGACGTGACGATCTCCACCTGGTCGCCGTTGTGAAGCTGCGTGCGCAGCGGCATGTGGCGGCCGTTGATCTTGGCGCCGACGCAGGTGTTGCCGACCTCCGAGTGCACCGCATAGGCAAAGTCGACGGGGGTGGCGTTGCGCGGCAGCGCGATCAGGTCCCCCTTGGGCGTGAAGCAGAACACCTGGTCCTGGAACATCTCGAGCTTGGTATGCTCGAGGAAGTCCTCGGGCCCGGCGGCGTGCTCGAGGATGTCGAGCAGCTCGCGCAGCCAGCGATATTGGCGGCCGTCGACCGACGGTCCCCCTTCCTTGTAGCGCCAGTGGGCGGCGACGCCGAATTCGGCGATCTCGTGCATCTCCCGCGTCCGGATCTGGATCTCGATGCGCTGCTTCTCCGGCCCGATGATTCCGGTGTGCAGCGAGCGATAGCCGTTGGGCTTCGGCGTGCTGATATAGTCCTTGAAGCGCCCCGGCACCATGGAATAGGAGCTGTGGAGGACGCCGAGCGCGCGATAGCAATCGGGCACGCCCGCGACGACGATGCGGAAGGCGATGATGTCCGACAGCTGCTCGAAGGGGACGTTCTTGCGCTGCATCTTGCGCCAGATCGAATAAGGCGTCTTCTCGCGGCCGGAGACGGCGGCGTCGACGCCCTCCGCCTTCAGCGTCCGTTTCAGTTCGTCGATGATGCGGTCGACCCGCGGCTGCCCGCTCTCGCGCAGGAAGGTCAGGCGCTGCATGATCGAATCGCGCGCCTCCGGGTGGAGTTGGGCGAAGGCCAGGTTCTCCAGTTCGTCCTTCATCTGGTGCATGCCGATGCGCTCGGCCAGCGGCGCGTAGATCTCGAGCGTCTCGCGGGCGATACGCGCCCGCTTCTGGACGTCCTTGATGTGATGCAGCGTCTGCATGTTGTGCAGACGGTCGGCCAGCTTCACCAGCAGAACGCGGATGTCCTCCGACATGGCGAGGACCAGCTTGCGGAAGTTCTCCGCATGCTTGGAATGATCGGACTGGAGCTCGATGCGGGACAGCTTGGTAACGCCGTCGACGAGGCGCGCCACCTCCTTGCCGAACAGCTGCTCGATCTGGCCGAGCGTGGCTTCGGTATCCTCGACGGTATCGTGGAGCAGCGCCGTGATGATCGACGCGCCGTCCAGCTTCATCTTGGTGAGGATGTTGGCGACCTCGAGCGGATGGCTGAAATAGGGGTCGCCGGAGGCGCGCTCCTGCGAGCCGTGCGCCTTCATCGAAAAAACATAGGCGCGGTTGAGGGCATCCTCATCCGCGCCCGGATCATAGGCCTTGACGCTCTCAACGAGTTGGAACTGGCGGATCATCGAGGGTCACTGCCCATAGCCGCCTTCCCCCGCGTCCGTATCCGGCGCTCCGCCTGCTCCACTCCCTGCCGAGTTTTCTCCCTGGCGGCTATGCCGACGGTTGCGGGTGCGCGCTATTGCCCCTCCGATCCGGTTGGTCCGGCATCGGCGTCCTCGTCGGCGAGCGGCTCATCCTCGAACTCGCCATCGATGTCGTCGTCGCCCTCCTCGCCCGCTTCCGCCTGCGTCTGCGTCAAGTCGCTGAGGATGTCGGCGTCGCCCGAGCCGAAGCCGCCCTCCTCGACAGGCTCCTCGGTCTCGACATGCTTGCGCAAGCCCTGAACCAGGCTGTTCTGCAGCGCTTCGAGATCGATCGTCGTATCGGCGATCTCGCGCAGGGCAACGACCGGGTTCTTGTCGTTGTCGCGGTCGATCGACAGCGCCGCGCCGGAAGAAATGTCCCGCGCCCGCTGTGCCGCCAGCATGACGAGGTCAAAGCGGTTGGGTATCTTCAGGATGCAGTCTTCGACCGTGACGCGCGCCATTCCTAACCGGGCTCCAATGTTCAATAGAAGTGAATGATTTCCCTAGATATATATTGGTGCGGCCCCGACAACGCAAGGCGGATCGGCGCAATGCCGTCCCCTCCGGCGCTCATGGGCCGTCTGCGAGCGGCCGAATGAGCTGACCCGGCGGCAGCGCGCGAAGCATCTCGGACACCGATCGACCATCGACCGGATGGCGCCAGTCCGGCGCCACATCGGCCAGCGGCACCAGCACGAACGCCCGCTCATGCATGCGCGGATGCGGCAGGATCGGCGGCGGCGCGGCCCGGACGAGATCGCCGTAGCCGACGATATCGAGGTCGAGCACCCGCGCCGCGTTGAGTTCGCGCCGCTCGCGCCCGAACCGCCGCTCCACCTCCTGCAGGAGGGCCAGGAGCGCCTCCGGCGGCATGTCCGTCTCCACGACCGCGATGCCGTTGACATACCAGGGCTGGTCGGACGCCGGGATCGGCGCGGTTTCGAACCAGCGGGAGCGTCGGACGATGCGCACGCCGCGGCGTGCGATTTCGTTCCACGCCGCCTCGCACGCGGCCCGTGGCGGCCCGAACTCGGGACTCGGCAGATTGGCGCCGACGGCAATCAGGATCGGATCAAGCAAAACGTGTTCCCGGCATCGATTTTTCCACTTCCGGTTCGCCTTTAACGAATGTTAGGGTTAGTGAAACAATAACGAAAAAATGCGACGAAATAACGATAAATCAAGAATTTATGGATAGAGTCCTCAGCGTTTTGTTCCTGAAAAAATATACTGAGGGCGATGGGTGATGAAGTTCTATCCGACAGAACGCATTGGACTGTTCATCGACGGGGCCAACCTTTACGCCGCCGCGCGCGCGCTCGGCTTCGATATTGACTACAAAAAACTCCTGCAACTCTTTGTCGAAAAAGCACATTTAGTACGCGCTTTCTACTACACGGCGCTCATCGAGGACCAGGAATACTCGCCGATCCGGCCGCTTGTCGACTGGCTGGACTATAACGGCTACACCATGGTGACCAAGCCGACCAAGGAGTTCACCGACGCCTCCGGCCGGCGCAAGATCAAGGGAAACATGGATATCGAGCTGGCGATCGACGTCATGGAGATGGCCGAGCGGCTCGACCACGTCGTGCTGTTCTCCGGCGACGGCGATTTCCGGCGGCTGGTCGAAGCCGTCCAGCGCAAGGGGGTCAGGGTCACCGTGGTGAGCACGATCCGCTCCTCGCCGCCCATGGTGGCCGACGAACTGCGACGGCAGGCCGACGTGTTCGTCGAGCTGGACGATCTCTCCGGCAGCATCGCGCGCATGCATCAGCACCCGAAGCAACTCGGCGGCAACAACGGCGACGGCGGTGACATAGCGACCGGCTCACGATAAGGTCGCGGCCTTTGCCCGTGCCGAGACTGTGACCGCCGCGCCGCCGCTCCCGGAGCCTCGACCCGACTGCCCCCTCTGCCCCCGGCTCGCCGCCTTCCGCCAGCAGAACCGGGCCGCCTATCCCGCGTTCCACAACGCGCCCGTTCCAAGCTTCGGCGGCCGGGACGCGGAGCTTCTGATCGTCGGCCTGGCGCCGGGCCTCAAGGGCGCCAACCGCACGGGACGCCCGTTCACCGGCGACTTTGCCGGCGACCTCCTCTATCGGACCCTTCTCGATCTCGGGCTTGCCGTCGGCAACTATGACCGGCGACCGGACGACGGGCTGCGGCTTCGCCGGTGCCGCGTCAGCAATGCCGTCCGCTGCGTGCCGCCCGAGAACAAACCGACGCCGGCAGAAGTGCGGACCTGCGGCGCCTTCCTGGCCGCCGAAATCGCCGGCCTGACCAAGCTGAAGGCGATCCTGGCGCTCGGGCGGGTGGCGCACGATGCCGTGCTTTCGGCGCTGGGCAGCCGGCGCGCGAGCGCCCGCTTCAGCCATGGCGCCGTTCACGACTTGCCCAAGGGGCTGCGCCTCGTCGATAGCTATCACTGCTCGCGCTACAATACGCAGACCGGCGTGCTGACGGAGACGATGTTCCGCGATGCGGTTGCGGCCGCCCGCGCCTGCGTCGAACGGCCGCAGGCCGCTAGCGGCCAAAGAAGTCGCGGGTCAGCCCGTCGCTGATCTCGATGAGCTGGGACTGGATCCAGTCGACGAAATCGTGCAGGCCGGAGTGGAGGATGGCGCTGGGCGGCCGCTCGAACAGGGCCACGCGAATCTCGTCGAGACGCTCCAATGCCGCGGATCCGCCGCGCAGGCCGTAGCGCTGCCGCACGCCGTGGAGGAACCTGTCGACCTCGCCGACGCAATGGCGCACGGACCGCGGGAACGCCTCGTTCAGCATCAGGAAGCCGACGATGTCGCCGAGGACGAAGCCGCGGGGGTGAATGCGCCGAAAGGCCTGATAGCCGGCGGCGGATCGCAGCAGCGCCGCCGCCTCGCCGGCCTCGATCGGCGACGTCGGCGCCGCGGCCCCGAGGCGAAGGAACTTCACATCGAGCAGGCGCGTCGTCTGATCCGCGCGCTCGATGTAGCGGCCCAGCTGGTAGAAGTACCATCCCTGATCGCGGAAGAACGTGCCGTCGGTGATGCCGGTATGGGTCTGGCAGTGCTGCTTGATCGCGGCGAACAGGCGCGGCCGCTCCGGCGGGGCCAGGTCGCGGAGCTGGAGCGCGCGCAGCCAGTTGTAGGCGACGTTGAGCTGGCTCCACATCTCCGTGCTGATGAACGGACGCAAGGTCCGCGCATTCTCCCGCGCGCTGGTGAGGGCATGGAGGATCGACGTCTCGTTGCCGGCATCGAGCAGATAGAAGTGGACGACCGTGTCGCCGTCGACGGCGCGGCCGGACTCGCCGAAGCGCTGCCCGTCGCTGTTGATCTCGAGGATCGCCGCCCAATCCTGCGAACCGGCGTGCCGGCGGGCGGAGGCGTGGGTCACGTCGAGGATGCGGGCGAGGTTCTCGGCCCGCTCGACGTAGCGGGCCATCCAGAAGATGCAGTCGGCGTAGCGCGCCAGCAGGCTAGACAAGCACCCACGTGTCTTTCGACCCGCCCCCCTGCGATGAGTTGACGATCAGGGACCCCTGGCGCAGCGCCACGCGCGACAGTCCGCCCGGCAGCACCCAGGTATCGCGGCCGGTGACGGCGAACGGGCGCAGATCGACATGCCGCGGACGCACGCCCTCCTCCATCAGGGTCGGACAGACCGACAGGCGGACCATCGGCTGGCTGATGTAGTTGGCCGGATCGGCACGCAGCCGCTCGCGCATGGCGGCGCGCTCCGCTGCCGTGGCGCGGGGCCCGACGACGATGCCATAGCCGCCGGATTCGCCGACCGGCTTCACCACCAGCTCGTCGAGATGCTCGAGGGTGTAGGCCAGGCCGTCGGCCTCGGCGCACAGATGCGTCTCGACATTCGGCAGGATGGCATCCTCGCCGAGATAGTAGCGAATGAGACGCGGCAGATAGGCATAGACGGCCTTGTCGTCGGCGACGCCGGTGCCGATGGCGTTGGCGAGACTGACATGGCCCTTGCGGTAGGCCCGCATCAGCCCGGGGACGCCGAGCAGGCTGTCGGCGCGGAAGACCTCGGGATCGATGAAATCGTCGTTGATGCGGCGGTAGATCACATGCACGGGGGCCAGGCCGGCGGTCGTCTTCATGAAGACCCGGTCATCCTCGACCATGAGGTCGCGGCCCTCGACGAGGGGCACCCCCATCTCGCGGGCGAGGAAGACATGCTCGAAATAGGCGGAGTTGAAGATGCCCGGCGACAGCAGGACGATCTGCGGCGAGTCGACGTCGGCCGGCCCGATCGCCGCCATCGCCTGGCCGAGGCGGAGTCCATAGTCCTCCACCGGCTGGATGAACACATCGATCAGGTCGGGGAAGGTCCGCTGCATGATACGGCGGTTCTCGACCACATAGGAGACGCCCGACGGCGTGCGGCCGTTGTCCTCCAGCACCATGAAGCGGCCGGCATCGTCGCGGACGATGTCGATGCCGCAGATGTGTATGTATGTGCCGCAGGGCACGTCGAAGCCCTGCATCTCCGGCCGGTAGTTGGCGTTGCCCAGCACCAGTTCGCGCGGGACGATGCCGTCCTCGAGTGCCCGCTGCGCGTGATAGACGTCGTGCAAAAACATGTTCAGGGCCGCGACGCGTTGAATCACGCCCGCCTCGATGTGCCGCCACTCCGCGGCCGACAGCACGCGGGGAATAACGTCGAACGGCAGGATGCGATCGATCGCATCCTTCTCGGAATAGACGGTGAAGGTCACGCCGAGATTGAACAGCTCGTTCTCGGCGGTTCGGGCGCGCCGCCGCAATTCGTCGACGGCGATGCGGCCGAGCCGCTCGCGCAGCGGCAGTGTGTGGAGCGCAGGCGCCTCGGGCCGGCCGAACACCTCGCAATAGAAGCCGCCCGCATCGTAGCCCGCCAGCCAATTGGATGGATCAGGCGTCATCCCCGCCAGCCTAGAGGAAGTCGGACAGGGCGATCAACGAAAATGCTGCGCTGCACAACGGTTATGGCAGCAAACCCTCGAGCCAGGGGCCGTCGGGCATCGCATTGGCGAGCTGCGTGAGATGCTCGTTCCACCACATGCCCTGCTCGCGCAGGTCGAAATCCTCGAACTGACGGTCGCGCCAGCGCCGGTCGCTGACGTGATAGGTCACGAGGTCGAGCGGGAAGCCGACGTCCGACGAGGACAACCGCGTGGAGTCGAAGGAGAGATAGGCGAGCTTGAGCGCCGTGCGCAGCGGCGTGTCGTAGTGCAGCGCACGATCGAGGATCGGCTTGCCGTAGCCGGTGACGCCGATGGAGAGATAGGGCGTGCGCTCATCGACCTGGATCCAATTGCATTCCGGATAGATCAGGAACATGGTCGGCTCCTGATCCTCGGCCAATTGGCCGCCGATGATGGCATGCAGGTTGAAGGCAATGTTCGAGCGCTCGACCGCCGCCCGATCCTCGTCGATAACCCGCCGCAGGCATTGGGTATAGGCGCCCACCGCGTCCAGCATGGTCGCAAACGGCACGGCCAAAGCCCGCCGGTCGCGCTCCAGATAAGCGATCGCCTTGTCGCGCAGCGAGCGCAGGCCGGACGTCATGATGAAGAACTGGGAGCCATTAGGACCGTGCAGGGTGACCTTGCGGGCGCTGGTGAGTTGCGTGCCGCTGGTGATTCGTCCATCGGCCAGGCCGATCAGGCCCTCTCTGACCTTGATACCCAGACAATAGGTCAATTACTCAGCTCCTCCTTCCCGTACCGTCCTCGCTCGCCTGTGCGGCTTCATCCGCGTTGCCGCATGAGCCGGGCCTTGTCGCGCTGCCAGTCGCGCTGCTTCTCGGTCTCGCGCTTGTCGAGCTTGCGCTTGCCCTTGGCGAGCCCGAGCTGCAGCTTGGCGATGCCGCGGTCGTTGAAGTAGAGCGACAGCGGCACCATGGTAACGCCGGCGCGTTGGACGGCGCCGGCGAGCCGGCTGACCTCCCGCCGCTTCAGCAGAAGCTTGCGCGGCCGCTTCGGCTCATGGCCGAAATGCTTGGCGCCCTTGTATTCGGGGATGTGAGCATTGAAGAGGAAGATCTCGCCGCCCTGCGGGCCGGCATAGGCCTCGGCGATGCTGGCGCCGCCAGCGCGCAGCGACTTGACCTCGGTGCCGAGCAGGACGATGCCGGCCTCGACGGTTTCCTCGATGAAGTAGTCATGCCGCGCCTTGCGATTCTGGGCCGCAACGCGGCCGGGTGCCCGTTCTTGCGCCATCAGCCATCAGACGCGCATGCGTCTCGCGTCAATTCAGCAACCCGGCCGAGGTCATGGCGCCGCGCACCGCCTCCTTCGAACGGTCGGCAATCTCGCACAGCGGCAGGCGCGTCTCGGCCGGCGCGCGACCGAGCAGGCTGACGGCATGCTTCACCGGGCCGGGACTGGTCTCGACGAACAGCGCCTTGTGCAGCGGCATGAGCCGCTCATTGAGCGAATTCACCGTGTCGAGATCGCGCCGCTGCCAGGCCTTGTGCAGCTGGGCGCAGAGCCGCGGCGCCACGTTCGAGGTGACGGAGATGCAGCCATGGCCGCCCTGGGCGAGGAACGGGACGACGGTGCCGTCCTCGCCGGAAAGCTGGCAGAACTGCGGGCCGCAGGCGAGGCGCGTCAGCATCGGCCGCGTGAGATCGGCGGTGGCATCCTTGACGCCGACGACGCGCGGCAGCTTGGCCAGCCGCGCCATGGTCTCGACGGTCATGTCGACGGCCGTGCGCGGCGGCACGTTGTAGATGATGATCGGAATGTCGACGGCGTCGTGGATCGCCTTGAAATGGCGATACTGGCCCTCCGGAGTCGGCTTGTTGTAGTAGGGCAGCACCACGAGGGCCGCATCGGCGCCTGCCTGCTTCGCGTGGCGCGTCAGGCTGATCGCCTCGTCGGTCGAATTGGAGCCGGTGCCGGCGATGACGGGGACTCGCTTTTCGGCGGCCTCGATGCACAGCTCGACCACGCGCATATGCTCCTCGTGCGACAGGGTCGGCGATTCGCCGGTGGTGCCGACCGGCACCAACGCGTCCGTTCCCTCCTTGATCTGCCAATCGACGAAGTCCTGGAAGCACTTCTCGTCCACCCCGCCGTTGCGGAACGGCGTGATGAGCGCGGTGATCGAGCCCTGAAACATTGCTTCCTCCTCCCGGCCGCCCGACCGGCGGGCGAACTATGAATCGGCGGTCCTGTCGCGGCAACGGCCAAGGTGCTACACTGTCGACCGTTCGCGCTTAAGGATTATTAACCAAAATCGGGCAAGAATTACATTACTTAGACACATGCTCGCCGGGTCGGAAGGGGATTCATGCTGACGCGTCTTCGCTTTGCTGTCGCTCTATGGCTCATCGGCGCGATCGTCGCCGCATCGGATCCGGTCGCGGCGGCCGCATTGTCGAGTTCCGACAGATCGGTCTACCGGTCGGCCTTCACGGCTGCCGAGGACAACAAGTGGTCCGAAGCGAACGCCATCGCCGGCCGGGCCAAGGATCCGCTGCTGGCCAAGGTCATCCTGTGGCTCGACCTGATGCGCAGCCAATCCGGCCATCCCTTCTCCGACTATGCCCGATTCGTCGGGCAGAACCCGGACTGGCCCGGGCAGGCCGCGCTGCAGTCGCAGGGAGAGCTGGCGATGCCGCTCGACCTTCCGTCGAAGGACGTCCTCGCTTGGTTCCGGAATCGAGAGCCGCTGACTTTTGCCGGCACGATGCAGCTGGCGCGCGCGCTGCAGTCGGGCGGCGACAAGGACGAGGCCGTCGCCGTGCTGCGCCGCGGCTGGATCGAGCTCGACGCCACCGCCGACGAGGAGAAGCAGTTCCTCGGCAGGTACGGCAAGCTGCTGAAGACCGAGGACCACGTCGCCCGCCTCGACCGGCTTCTGTGGGACAACAGGCAGGACGCGGCGCGCCGCATGATGGGCCGCGTCGACGCCGGACACCGCGCGCTAGCCGAGGCGCGCCTGGGATTGCGCAACGGCAAGGGCAACGCCGACAAGCTGATCGGCATGGTGCCGCAGAAGCTGCAGCGGGATGCCGGCCTGATCTACGAGCGCGCCCGCTGGCGCCGGCGCAACGACCTTTTCGACTCGATTCCGTCCCTGTTCACGCCGCCGCTGAAGGCGGTGTCCCGGCCGGACCTCCTCTGGCGCGAGATCGACGACGCGGCGCGCCGGGCGCTGGCGCGCAACGAAATCAAGGTCGCCTACCGGCTTGCGGCCCAGCATGGCGCCAAGAGCGGGACGCCGTTCGCCGAAGGCGAGTGGCTCGCCGGCTGGATCGCGCTTCGCTTCCTTCACGACCCGAAGACGGCCTACGCGCACTTCACGCGCCTCTATGATGGCGTCGGCTCGCCGATCAGCAAGGCCCGCGGCGCCTATTGGGCCGGCCGCGCGGCGGAGGGCCTCAAGAAAAAAGCGGACGCGCAGAAGTGGTACGCCGAAGCGGCACAGTGGTCGACCACCTACTACGGTCAGCTGGCCGCGCAACGCGCCGGGCACCGCGGGCCTCTCGCCCTGCCGGCCATGTCGGAGCCGACCAAGCAGCAACGGGCGGAATACTTCCAGGGCGAACTGGCCCGCGTGGTCCAGCAGCTGCATGAGGTCGAGCAGACGGACCGGGCGAGGATCTTCCTGCTGCGGCTGGTGGAACTTGCGGCCTCGCCGACCGAGCACTACCTCGCCGCCGACCTCGCGGCGACGCTCGGGCGAAACGATCTTGTCGTCGCGGCGGCCAAGGCGTCGCGGCTCTACGGCGTGGAGATGGTCGAGGCGCTGTTCCCGACGCTCTCCGTTTCCGGCGGCGAGACGCCGGAGAAGGCGTTGATCCTTGCCGTCATCCGCCAGGAAAGCGCCTTTCAGCAGGATGCCGTCAGCGCCGCCGGCGCGCTCGGCCTCATGCAGCTCATGCCGGGCACGGCCAAGTCGGTCGCCAAGAAGGTCGGACTGCCCTATGCCAAGGGCCGGCTGACCTCCGATTCGAGCTACAACATCTCGCTGGGGCGCGCCTATCTCGGCGATATGCTCGACAGGTTCGGCGGTTCCTACGTGCTGGCGATCGCCAGCTACAACGCGGGACCGGGGCGCGTGGGGGAATGGCTGGTGCAGAACCGTGATCCTCGGCGCCAGAACGTCGACACCATCGACTGGATCGAGAGCATTCCGTTCTCGGAGACGCGCAACTATGTGCAGCGCGTGATCGAGAACGTGCAGGTCTACCGCCAGCTCCTGGGCGGGACACAGATTGCGCTGTCGATCGAGCAGGACCTAGCCCGGTAGCTCCCGCATAACGCGACGACTCGCGGCAGCAAAGCCGCGTGCCGCGGATTGACGCTCGTGCCCACCACTGCATGTCCGCCTGTGCGTCCTTCGAAGGACGCACCATGCAGGTCCGAGCCATAGACGGGCGGGCCGTCCGTCTGCTATTGCCGGGGCCATGCCGGAACCTCGCCTGGCCCCCATCGATGCCTGTGTGTTCGATGCCTACGGCACGCTGTTCGACGTCAACAGCGCCGCGGCGCGTTGCCGCGCGGCGCTTGGCAACGAGGCCGATGCGTTCTCCGCCACCTGGCGGCGCAAGCAGCTGGAGTATAGCTGGCTGCGCAGCCTGATGGGGACCTATGCCGATTTCTGGCAGATCACCGGCGATGCGCTGGACTATGCCTGCGAGCGGCACGGCATCGGCGACCCGGAGACGCGCGCGCGACTGCTGGAGAGCTATCGGCAGCTGAACGCCTATCCCGAGGTGGGGGACATGCTGACGGCCATCCGCGCCGTCGGCCTGAAGACCGCCATCCTCTCGAACGGCGCGCCGGCAATGCTGCAGTCGGCCATCGATTCGGCGGGAATCGGCGGCCTGCTGGATCAGGTGCTGTCGGTTGCCGCAGTCGGCATCTACAAGCCGCACCCGCAGGTCTACCGGCTGGCGGTCGACGGCCTCGGCGTGGCCGCGAATCGAATCTGCTTCCTCAGCGCGAACGGATGGGACATCGCCGGCGCGGCGCAGTTCGGCTTCCGGGCCGTCTGGATCAACCGCGGCAGCGAGCCGCGTGAACGGCTGCCGGCGGGGCCGGCGCTCGAGTTGCGCGACCTCGGCCGCTTGCCGCGGATCGTGCATCGGTCGTGAACACAGGAGCGGACATGACGCGTGAGATGCCGCTGCCCGATCTCGGCAGCATCGAGGCCGCCGCGGCACGCCTCGCCGGCGCCGCGGTCGAGACGCCGCTTCTCGAATCGAGCGACCTCAATACGCGGACCGGCGGGCGGGTCTTCATCAAGCCGGAGATGCTGCAGCGGACGGGATCGTTCAAGTTCCGCGGCGCCTTCAACAAGATCAGCCAGATCCCGACCGGACACAAAGGCGGCGTCGTCGCCTTCTCCTCCGGCAACCACGCCCAGGGCGTGGCGGCGGCGGCGCAGGCGCGCGGGCTCCCGGCGGTGATCGTCATGCCGGCCGATGCGCCGGCGATCAAGATCGCCAACACCCGAGGATACGGGGCGGAGGTCATCCTCTACGATCGCTACCGGGAGGATCGGGAGCGGGTCGCCGGCCGTCTCGTCGAAGAGCGCGGCGCCGTTTTGGTGAGGCCCTATGACGACACCGATGTGATCGCGGGCCAGGGCACGATCGGCCGCGAGATCGCCCGCCAAGCCCAGGCGAAAGGCATCCGCCCGGAGATCGTGCTGGCGCCCTGCGGCGGCGGCGGGATGATCGGCGGCTGCGCGGTCGCGCTGACAACCCTCGTTCCGGACGTCAAGGTCTATGCGGTGGAGCCGGCCGGATTCGATGACACCGTCCGGTCGCTCGCAGCCCACCGACGCCTCGGCAATGCGCCGGGCGCCACGACGATCTGCGACGCGCTGATGGCGGCGACGCCGGGACAGCTGACCTTTGCCATCAACGACCGGTTGCTCGCGGGCGGATTCGCCGTAAGCGACGACGAGGTGCGGGCGGCGATGGGCTATGCGTTCCGGGTGCTGAAACTGGTCATCGAACCCGGCGGCGCCGTGGCGCTGGCAGCCGTCCTCGCCGGCAAACTGGATCTGCGCGACCGCACGGCGGCCATCGTCTGCTCCGGCGGCAATGTCGATCCGGCGGCATTCTGCGCCGCCATCAGCGAAAGCTGAGATGCGGCCCGGGGCAGAGGCCCCCCGCCCCGGGACGAACTCGAACTGCCGCGCCTACTGCGCGGCGGCGGGCTGACTGCTCGAACTCGATCCGGCGCTCTTGGCGCGGCTCTCGGTCCCGCTTTGCGAGGTGTCGATCCGCCGGCACTGCCCTTCGAAGAAGGCGCCGGGCTCGATCGACAGCGTCTGGTGCATGACGTCGCCGACGACCTTGGCGGTCTTCGCCAGGGTCACCGTCGTGCCCTTGATCTGGCCGTTGACCGAGCCGCAGATGCGAACGGCTTCGCCCGAGATGGCGCCGCGCACGTCGGCGCCCTCGCCGACGGTAATGGACCGGCTGACGACGTCGCCTTCAATCGTTCCATCGATCTGTATGTCGCCGTTGCAGACGAGGTCGCCCTTGATCTTGAGGTCAGGGCTGATGATCGACGGCGTCGCGCTCCGCGACGAGGGTGAGGCCGTCCGTACCGGATCCGCCACCGGGGCGGGGCTCGGCGCCGGTGTCGGGGTCGATTTGCTATCCTTTGAAAACATACTTTCCTGCCTCCATGAAGTTCATGGGGTCGTAAGGTTTGCCGTTGACCTGCACCTCGTAATGCAGATGCGGACCCGTCGAACGCCCAGAGCTGCCGAGCTTACCAATCTGCTGCCGGAATTCCACTGCCTGGCCCACCTTAACCGATATCGATTTCAGGTGTGCGTAGCGGGTGCGAATGCCGAGGCCATGGTCGATCTCGACGATGCGACCATAGTCCCGCATCCAGCCGGCGTAAACAACCGTTCCGGGCGCCGTCGCCAAGACCGGCGTGCCGACCCGATTCTTAAGATCGATGCCGGCGTGAAGCGCGCGCTTACCGTTGATCGGATCCTTGCGCTCGCCGAAGCCGCTCATGACGGTGTAGGCGTCGAGCGGCGTGGCCAGCGGCAGGCTGCGGAGCACGAGTTGCAGGCGCCCCCAACGATCGACCTCGCCGTCGAGCTTGCGGATGCTGGCGAGCAGCGTGCGCTCCTCTGCGCTGCGCAACGGGTGCGCAACCGGCACGAAGGGGCCGCCGGCCCCCGTCATCTTGCCGACCACGGCATCGAGCAGACCGTCGACGTCGAGACCGGTTTTGAGGACGGCCTTCTCGATCTCCGCGACCGTCATCCGCGTGCGATCGGCCAGCCTCTGAACGATGTTCTCCTGCGTCGAGCGCAGCGACGACACGCGCCCTTCGAGAAGCGCGACCTGCGAACTGAGCTCGCTGCGCGAATCGCGCAGCGCCCTCCGGTCGTCGGCGATCGAAGCGACGGTCCGCCGCATGCCGATGACGGACTGCGTCAACCGGCGATTCTCCGTCGCCGCGGCGGCCAGCCCTACCGACAGTGCGGCCACCCGCCGCTCGAGCCTGCGCTGCGCCGCTTCGCCATCCGCAGCGGCGCGCTTCAGCGATTCGATCTCTGAATGCAGCCCGCCGACTTCGGTCGACAAGGCGGAGCCGTGCGCGCGCTCCGCCTCCAGTTCCCTTTCCGCGTTGCGCCACGCGACGGCGTAACGGTCGCGTGCCGCCGCAGCGCGCTGGCGGTGATCGTCGACGGCGACGAACGCATCGCGGGCGGTCGCGAGCTCCCGTTCGACCGCCAGCTTGCTCGCGGCCAACGCCGCAAGAACCGCCGCCTCCGACGACGCCTGCTCCGGCGAATCCGAATCAGCGATCGTCGAATCGCGCCGCGTGTTCTGTTCCTCGTAAAGAAAAGCGCCGGCAACCAGGCCGGCGGTGCTTACAAGGGTCCATCCCGTCAGGGCCGCGACTGCGACGGCGGCCGCCATCTGCTGGCGGCGCGAAACCCTTAGATATCTGACGCGGCCTTCCGACCGCACAAGCAACTCGCGAGGAACGAAGAGCCGATCGATTTCGTCCGCGAAGCGCCGTTGGAGCATCCCCAGCTGTCGCCGCATCGTACCCCCGGTCAGGTTCAACGGGCGCGGCATGCCGCGCCTACGACTCATCGACACGCGATCGCCTGGTCCGCGACCTGCTCCACCCGAAGATGTTTTCTTGCCTCCGCCGCCCTCCCCGACGAAGCGGAGGAATCTCTCTCGACCGGTGCCGCATTGCCCATGCGGCTCGTGATTAACGAAAACCGTAAACGCCGAGTTTCGTCAATGCAAGCCGATTCTTGAGTCGATCGGCGATCTCACTTGGACGTGCCCGACGGGCCCTGCCGCACGATGACAAAATTCTCTTCGACGTAGCCGATGATCCGCGCGACCGACTCCTCGACCGAGAGACGATCGGTATTGACGATCAGCTCGGCGGCCTCCGGCGCCTCGTAGGGCGCGGAGATTCCGGTGAACTCCGCGATCTCGCCGCGCCGCGCCTTCCTGTACAGGCCCTTCGGATCGCGCCTCTCGCAGGTGCCGAGATCGGCGCTGATGTAGATCTCGTGGAACGCGTCCTTGGCCGCGCTGCGCGCGCGCTGCCGGTCGGCGCGATAGGGAGAGATGAACGACGTGATGGTGATCAGGCCGGCGTCGGCGAACAGCGCCGCGACTTCGCCGATGCGGCGGATATTCTCCGCGCGATCGTCGGGCGAAAAGCCGAGATTGGCGTTGAGGCCCTGGCGCACGTTGTCGCCGTCGAGAACGTAGACATTGTAGCCGCGGCGAAACAGCTCCTGCTCGACCGCCATCGCCAGGGTCGACTTGCCGGAGCCCGACAGGCCGGTGAACCACAGCACGCCGCCGCGGTGACCGTTCCGCCGCGAGCGGTGATCCGAGGAGATGCGGTGCCGCACCGTCGACACGTTGCTGGACTTGATCGTCAGGGCATCGCGCTGATCGGGATAGCCCTCCATGTCGATGGTGCCACCGGCGAGGATATTGACCCCGTCGCTGAGGACGAACCGGCCGGTGCGCGGCAGGTCCCGCGCCTCGTCGAGCGCCAGGATGGCGCGCGTGGCCAGGGTCACGTCGGCGACGCCGTGGCGCGGCACCGCGGCGGCATCGGCGCTCTCGGACATGCTGTCGGAATCGTAGAGCCGCTCGATCGACTGCACCGTCGCCGGCACCTCGCGCGTGGCGATGCGCAGCCGGTACTCCTGCCCGGCGCGCAGCGGCCGATGGCCCAGCCAGAACAGGCGGCCGCGGAAGACGTTCGTCTCGATCGGCGGATCCCGCTCCAGGCTGGCGACGGTGCCGCGCTCGACGAACAGCTGCTCGTCAAGCGTGATGCCGACCGACTGGCCGGCATGCGCCTCGGTCGCCGGCGCCGCCGCGTTCCAGCCTTCGATGCTGGCCACGCGCGCCGACTTGTTGCTGGGCGAGAACAGCAGACGGTCGCCGACGGCCAAGCGGCCGGTCTCGATTCGGCCCACGAGGATGCGGCGATCGTCGAATTTGTAGACGTCCTGGATCGGCAGCCGCAGCGGCAGCTCCGTCGGCCGCGGCGTCGGGCGCAGGCTCGCCAGCGCCTCCATCACCGTCAGCCCGTCGTACCAGGGCATGGTTTGGGCGCGGGCCGCGATGTTGTCGCCGTCGCGCGCGGAGACCGGGATCACGTGGCGGGCGCCGAAGCCGATGCTCTCGAGGTAACGGATGTAGGAGTCGCGAATCTCGTCGTAGCGCCCCTTCGCGAAGTCGACCGTATCCATCTTGTTGACGACGACGGCGACCTGGCGGATGCCCAGCAGGTGCAGGAGGAACCCGTGGAAGCGCGACTGCTGCTGGATGCCCTGACCGGCGTCGATCAGCACCAGCGCGGCGTCGGCGGTCGACGCGCCGGTGATCATGTTCTTGATGAACTCGCGGTGGCCGGGCGCGTCGATGATGACGTAGTCGCGCTGCGGCGTCCGCAGCCAGATCTGCGCCGTGTCGATGGTGATGCCCTGGTCGCGTTCGGCCTGGAATGCGTCCATCAGGAACGCCCATTCGAACGGCATGCCGCGCCGCTCGCACATGGCCTTGATCGCCTCGATCTTGCCCTCGGGCAGGGAGCCGGTGTCGTGGATGAGGCGGCCGACCAGGGTCGACTTGCCGTGGTCGACGTGGCCGACGATGACGATGCGCAACTGGTCGCGTCCGCCGGCGGGAACGTCCGAGCGCGGCATCACATGTAGCCCTCGGCGCGCAGCCGCTCGAAGGCGTCCTCGGTTTCTCGGTCCATGGCGCGGCCGGCGCGTTCGGGCGATTTCGTCATCTCCAGCTCGGCGATGATCTCATCGAGCGTGGCCGCATCGCTGTCGATCGGGAAGGTGATGTCCTCGTCGCCGAGGGAGCGGTAGCGCTTGCCCGGCCGGCCGCTGCCCGGCCCGTGCGGCCCCGGCGCGAAATAGAGGTCGATGACGGGGATGCCCTCGCGCCGGATGTAGTGCCAGATGTCGAGCTCGGTCCAGTGCAGCAGCGGATGCACGCGCAGATGCGTGCCCTTCGGCAGGTCGGTGTTGAACTGGTCCCAGAACTCCGGCGGCTGGTCCTTGAAGTCCCACTGACCGGTGTCGCCGCGCGGGCTGAACACGCGCTCCTTGGCGCGGGTCGCCTCCTCGTCGCGGCGGATACCGGCGATGATCCCGGTGAAGCCGTGCTTGGCGATGGCGGCCCGCAGGCCGAGGGTCTTGCGCTGGCCCGACCGGGCGTTGGGCGGCAGGGTGGGGTCGGTCGCCTCGTAGGGCGGGCAGCCCTCGACAATAAGGTTGAGGTTCCATTCGCGCGAATAACGGTCGCGGAACTCGTACATGGCGCGGAACTTCCGACCGGTGTCGACATGCATGACCGGGAACGGCACATGGCCGAAGAAGGCCTTCTTGGCCAGCCAGACCATGACGTTGCTGTCCTTGCCGAGCGACCACAGCATGGCCAGCTTGTCGATCCGGTTGAACGCCTCGCGCAGGATGTAGACGCTTTGCGATTCGAGCTGATCGAGATGGGTCATCGCGGGATCATCGATGCCTTCGGCGCGACTGATTTGAGACGGTAGTTATTTTACCAAGCATAAACAACAGACTGGCGGGACCGCGCCTTTACTCTTTTGCATCTGCGAAATCAACCGGATTCCACCTTGGAATCGACGGCAAAGAAATGACATAAGCCATTCCGAATTGCACCTTCCCGCTCACTCCCCGAGACGCCGCATGCCGACCGACGTCGTCCTGGCGATTTTCGCCGCCACCTACGTCGCCATGGCCATCGGCCGCATCCCCGGCCTGCGCACCGACCGCGCCGGGTCGGCCCTCGTGGCAGCCACGGCGGTGATCGCGGTCACCGGCGCCGATCTCGGGCAGGCGGTCGGCTGGGTCGACCTTCCCACGCTGGCGCTGCTGTTCGGCCTGATGGTGCTGTCGGCCCAGTTCGGCATCAGCGGCTTCTACGAGTACTGCGCCGACCGCATCACCCATGCCGGCGGCTCGCCGCAGCGCCTGCTGGCCGCGACGATCCTGGTCTCGGCGGCGCTCTCGGCCGTGCTCGCCAACGACATCATCGCCTTCGCCGTGCCGCCGCTGCTCTGCCTCGGCCTCCAGGCCCGCCGCCTCAATCCCGTGCCCTTTCT
Source organism: Dongiaceae bacterium (assembly GCA_050180895.1). Taxonomy (GTDB): domain Bacteria; phylum Pseudomonadota; class Alphaproteobacteria; order Dongiales; family Dongiaceae; genus JBGPEQ01. Next base: position 930,295 of record JBFXDS010000001.1, on the reverse strand, counting down.
CATCGGGCTGGCGGCGGCCACCAACGTCGGATCGGCGGCCACCGTCATCGGCAATCCGCAGAACATCCTGATCGGGCAGGTCGGCGCCCTCGACTTCTGGCGGTTCATCACCATCTGCGGCGTCCCCGCGCTGGCCGGGCTGGCCGTGATCCAGGCCGTCGTCTGCTGGCTGTGGCGCGGCCGCTGGGAGCTGGCCGCTCTTCCGGCCAAAGTCCCATCGGGCGACCGGCGCGCGACGTTGCAGCGCGGGCCGCTGCTCAAGGCGACGATCGCCGCGGCGGCTCTCCTGGCCGCATTCGGTGCCGGCGCGCCGCGCGACCTGGCGGCGCTGCTCGTCGCGGCGGCGCTCTTCGCCAGCCGGCGCGTGGAGACACGCGCCCTGGTCGGCGCGGTCGATTGGAGCCTGCTGATGCTGTTCGGCGGCCTGTTCGTCGTCACCGGCGTGGTCGCCGACCTGCCGGAGACCCGGGCGCTCTTCCAGGAGCTGGCCGGCCACGGACTGTTGCCCGATCGCCTCTCGATCCTGGCGCCGCTGACTCTCGTCATGAGCAACACCATCGGCAACGTCCCCTGCGTCATCCTGCTCCTGCAAGTGTGGGAGCATCCGCCGCGGGAGACGCTCTATGGCCTGGCGCTGCTGTCGACCTTGGCCGGGAACCTGCTGCTGACGGGCAGCCTAGCGAACCTGATCGTCGCCGAGCGCGCCGCATCGGTCGGCGTGCGATTGCCGTTCCTGGCGCATGCCCGAGCCGGCATCCCCATCACGCTCGCCACCTCGGCGATCGCCGCCCTGTGGCTGTGGCTGCTCGGCGTCGTGCCCCCGTGAAGCGGAGCTAGACGTCGGGCGTCGCGCCCGGCGCACGCCGCCATTCGAAGACGGCGATGAGGCACCCGGTCTCGGTGCGGGAGTTGTGGCGGGTGCCGGGCGCGTAGCTGACGAAATCGCCGGACTTGAAGACTGCGCCGTCGCCGTCGATGAGCTCGCCGTCGATGATCAGGAACTCCTCGAAACCGGGATGAGTGTGCTCGATGGTGACGGCGCCCGGCTGCATGCGCATGAGATAGCAGCCCTGCCCCGTCTCGCGTTCGAAGCTGATGGGCAGCCATCCCATCTCCGGCTGGAGAGGGCCGTCGAGATCGTAGGGCAAGAACTCGGCGTCACACAGACTGACAATGCGACGCCCGTAACTCGATTGCGGCATTGGGCAGATGCTCCTTCGACATGCTCACGGACTCCGCAACCTGCGCCCAGCCTAGCCCTTCCGCAAGGCCGCGCTCTCCCTCACGATGGATAACAAGTGCGTGAATCTGCCGCGATCCGCATATGCGATGCGTCATCTCGTGCTAGCAATCCGACCTCACGCAAGCATAGGAGGCTTCAATGAGGAATGCCGTGTTCGTCGCATCCGCGCTGGCCGTCGCGCTGTCCATGACTGCCGTTGCCAGCGCTCAAGAGCAGGAGACCGAGCAGTGTTTCGGCGTCGCCAAGGCCAGCATGAACGATTGCAAGGCCGGGGCCCATGACTGCGCGGGAAAATCGACGGTCGATGCCGACCCGCAGTCTTTCGTGGTGGTGCCGAAGGGTACCTGCGAGAAGATCGCTGGCGGTAGCCTGCAGCCTGCAGGCTGACAACTACCCTTGGCCAACATATCGGGGAGGTCTTTATGAGAAGCAGCTTGTTCGTGGCGTCGGCCATGGCCGCCGCCGTCACCCTGGCGGGCTGCGGCGGGACGGCGCAGCCCGTCGCCCAGACCGAGAAGTGCTACGGCATCGCGCAAGCCGGCAAGAACGACTGCGCGGGGGCGGCGCACGCTTGCGCGGGACAGTCGCACGTGGCCCGCTCGCCGGGCGATTTCATCGCCGTGCCGGCCGGGACGTGCGAGAAGCTTGCCGGCGGTACGTTGTCGTAGGCACACACCGCGGAGCACGTTGCCCGTGGGTCGTCGAAGCCGCGGTCTGTCTGTCGACAGCCGCGGCTTCGGCTCTCAACAGCCGCTGCAGCTTCGGTGTTCACGAAGAAATGACGGCGGCTGGCGAAGAGTAAACTTCGTGTGAGACCGCGGCGCAGCCCTATTCGCAACAGCACAAAGAGTGCTAAATCGATGTCGTCACTTCCAAGAATTTAGGAGCATCCGCATCATGAAGAATTCAATCCTGGTCGCATCCGCGCTGGCCACGGCGTTGTCGCTGTCGGCGGTTGCCGGCGCGCAGGCGCAGGAGAACGAGAAGTGCTACGGCGTCGCCAAGGCCGGCAAGAATGATTGCCAGACGGCGACGCATTCCTGTGCCGGCACGGCCACGGCCGATGCGCAGCCGGACTCCTGGATCTACGTTCCCAAGGGAACCTGCGACAAGATCGCCGGCGGCGCCCTCGAGCCGAAGGCCTGACCGAAGCGGCGACGATGCCGATATCCCTGCGCACATCGTCGTCCGGCGCATCCGATCCGATCCCGGCCCGCGCCGGGATCGGATTGCGGCATCCGCACCACCGCGCCTTGGTCGAGGGCAGACCGCCGGTGGGCTGGATCGAGGTGCACAGCGAGAACTACTTCGGCGGCGGCCAGCCGCTGGCATTCCTCGAAGCGGCACGCGCCCACTACCCCCTGAGCCTGCACGGGGTCGGACTATCGCTCGGGACGGCTGGGCCGCTTGACCCGGAGCATCTGGCACGCATTCGGGCGCTCATTGAGCGCGTCGAGCCGGCGCTGATCTCCGAACATGTGTCCTGGAGCGTCAGCGGCGGCGTCTATCTCAACGATCTGCTGCCCTTGCCCTACACCGAGGAATCGCTGGACGTGATCTGCGCACATGTCGGGGAGACGCAGGATGTCCTCGGCCGCCAGATCCTCGTCGAGAACCCTTCGACCTATCTGCAGTTCACGCACTCGACGATTCCCGAAAGGGAGTTCGTGGCGGAGATCGCGCGGCGCACCGGCTGCGGCCTGCTGCTCGACGTCAACAACGTCTATGTCAGCGCCGGCAACCACGGCTTCGACGCCGCGCGGTATCTTGCGGCGATGCCGCACGAGGCGGTGCAGGAGATCCACCTGGCCGGCCACGCCGTCCGGCAGGTCGACGGCGTGACTCTGCGCATCGACGACCATGGCTCGCCCGTCTGCGACGCGGTGTGGCAACTCTACCGCGCGGCGATCCGGCAGCTGGGTCCGGTGCCGACTCTGATCGAATGGGACTGCAACATCCCGGAACTGGCGGCGCTGGTCGCCGAGGCGGCAATTGCCGACTGTATTCTGACCGCGAGCGTGGAGGTGCACGGTGTCGCCGCTGCATGAGTTGCAGGCCGCGATCGCGAACAGCGTGCTGCATGGTACGGACCGCACGCTCGCGGCGCTGATCCGCGGCGACGGGCTCGGCTTCGACCGACGGCTGCAGGTCTATCGCAACAACACCTTCAGCAGCCTGACCGCGGCGCTCAAGGACACGTTCCCTGTCGTCTGTCAGCTTGTCGACGAACGATTCTTCGACTATGCGGCGCACCACTATATCCCTGCCGATCCGCCGACCGCCCCGCGACTTGCCGAATATGGCGGCGGTTTCGCCGGTTTCCTGGCCAGCTTCGAGCCGGCCCGGCATTTGGCTTATCTGCCGGACGTGGCGCGGCTCGAATGGACCATCAACGCCGCCTATCATGCCGCCGATGCGCGGACGCTCGATCCGGCCCGCATCGCGGCTTTGCCGCAGGAACGCTATGCGGCCCTGCGGTTCATTGCGCACCCGGCCTGCCGTCTGTTCGCGTCCGACTTCCCCGTCGACCGCATCTGGCAGGCGCACCAGCCAGGCGGCGACCTCGACGCGCCGATCGACCCGTCGTCCGGCGGCTGCCGGCTGCTGATCGACCGCCACGACGGCGACATCCGCTTCCTAGCCCTCGACGCCGCGGGCTTCGCCTTCGCCGAGTCGCTCCTCGCGGCCGGCACGCTGCAGGAGGCTTACGAAGCCGCAGCCTCTCGGAACGCCGATTTCGATTTGACCGGCACCATCGGCGCACATCTTGCGCGCGGTACCTTCGCCGACATCGCCGAGCCGTCGGCATAGAGGGACGGATCGATGCGCGCGTCCACCGACTCGAGCCCTACCGGCCTTCTCGGCCTCGCCCATGCGATCCTCAAGGCGCTCGAGCGCGTGCCGGTCGCGCTGCCGGAGCTGGTGCTGCGCCTCGGCATATCGCTGGTCTTCTACCGGTCCTTCCGGGCGAAGATCGCCGACTGGAACACGACCCTCCTGCTATTCGAGAACGAGTACAGGGTGCCGCTGCTGCCGCCGGAGGTCGCTGCAATCCTGGCGGCGGGGGTGGAGTTCGCCGGACCGGTCATGCTGGTGCTGGGGCTCGGCACGCGCGCCGCGGCGGCCGCCATGCTCGGCATGACCATGGTGATCCAGATCTTCGTCTATCCGCAGAGCTATCCGGATCACCTGCTGTGGGCCGGGCCGCTGCTCTATCTGCTGCTGCGCGGGCCCGGCAAGTGGTCCGTGGACGCGGTCCTCCGCGACCGCATCGGGTGGCGGCAGACCGACGCGGCGCAGATCACGCCGTCCGCAGATACCACTCGAAATCGAGCTCCGTGACCTGCGAATAGAATCGGTCCTGCTCGGCGCGCTTGATGGCGCAGTAGATCTCCATGAAGCGGCGGCCGAGATAGTCCTTCAGGAAGAGCGAGCTCTCGGTGCGGTCCATGGCGGCGTACCAGTTGCCGGGCAGGCTAGCCGGCGCCTGCGCATAGCCGTTGCCTTCGACCGGCGGGCCCGGATCGATCCTGTTGACGATGCCCTGATGCATGCCGGCCAGCATGGCGGCAGCGGCCAGATAGGGGTTGGCGTCGGCGCCGGCGACCCGGTGCTCGACATGGCGAGTTTCGGCGGGCCCCGCCGGCACGCGCAGGCTGACCGAGCGATTGTTGACGCCCCAGGTGGGGGCCAGCGGCGCATAGGAATTGCGGCGGAAGCGGCGGTAGGAATTGGCGTTGGGCGCGAAGATGCCGACGCAGTCCGCCATGGTCGCGGCCATGCCGCCGATCGCATGCCGCAACAGCTCGTTGCCCCCGGCCTCCTCGCTGGCGAAGGCATTGCGGCCTTCGGCGTCCTGCAGACTCGCATGCAGGTGCATACCGCTGCCGGAGGTGGCCGCGTAGGGCTTGGCCATGAAGGTGGCATTCATCCCGTGAGTCGACGCCACGCCGCGCACCAGGCGCTTGTACATGACGGCCTCGTCGGCCGCGCGCATGGCGTCGGCGCGATGATGCAGCACGATCTCCAGCTGTCCGGGCGCATATTCGGAGATCAGCGTCTGCGCCGGCAGGCCCTGCACCTCGCAGGCGGCGAACACGTCCGCGAGGAACGGCGCCTGATCGTCGAGGTCGCCGAGCAGGTAGGCTTGGAGCTGACCGGGACGGTAGCCCGTCACCGGCGAGGCGGGCGGCTGCGGCCGGCCGTCCTCACCACGCCTACGGTCGAGCAGGTAGAACTCAAGCTCGATCGCGAGAACCGGGGTCAGATTCAGCGCGGCGAATCGGTCGACCACGCGCCTCAGGGCGTGGCGCGGATCGCCGGGCGAAGGCGTGCCGTCGAGCTCGTGCATGCTGACGAGGAGTTGAGCCCCCGGCGTGGGCTGCCACGGCGAACGGACGAGGGTGCCGGGGACCGGCCAGCAGCACCGGTCGGCATCGCCGTCCTGCCACAGCAGGCCGGCCTCCTCGACATCGGCGCCGGTGATGTCGAGGCCGAGGATCGAGCCCGGCAGATAGCGGCCGTGCGTGTAGATGCGCGCCAACTCGTTGCGCCGCACGCTCTTGCCGCGGGCGACTCCGTCGGCATCGGTCAGGATCACCTGGAAGCTGGTGATATCGGGATTGGCGGCGAGGAAATCGTCAGCCTCGCGGGCCGAGCGGTCGGTGGTCATCGCATCACGCTAGCAATTCGTCCGGGCAATCGCGAGGCTCGTCGAGCCGGCGGCCGGCCGACGATAGGTTGCGGCATATGGTTTACGACGAAATAACGACCCATCTTCCATCTCATTCTTCTAATAAATATCTATAACACCAGCAATATAAGCTGTCACATTTCGTACAATTTTAAACTTTTACGCCGATCTTTGCGGTCATTCCGCACGCGCACATTGCCCGGAAGGCACAAGCGCGATGACCAGCAGGTTCGAACAGCTTATCGACATCTACCCCGCCGTCTGGCCGGACAAGGCTCTTCAGGTGCAGCCGGGCGACCTTCGCCTCTTCGCGCCGGCCGGAAAGCTCGACACCGGCCTGCCGAAGGGCGAAACGGCGCATGACACGCTCATCCATCGCCCGGCGGACCCTTTTCGCACGGCACCGATGGCGACGCCCGCGGGCGGCACCATCTACCTGCGCGGCGATCTCTCCATCGACGACCTGGCCGGGCTCATCCGCCTGCTCCAGGTCGATGCCGCAGCGACGGACTATGCCGCCTTCATCGATCGCGCCGTGGACCCTCTCGGCCAACGCTACGTGACGCAGCTGCGCCTCGTCAGGGCTCCGGCACTGGCCGGCATCTATTGCGCTCTCTCGCTCGAGGAGATGCGAAGGTTTCCCGCCCAGCGGCTGGCCATCGGCGCGCTCGTGGCGGCCTTCATCACCCTCGAGCAGCAAAACTGGGATAGCGGGGCGAGTTCGGATCTTTTCGACCGCCAGGGCACTGTCCGCGGCCGGATGGCGGAGAGGCTCGGCTTCGGCTTCACGATCGAGAATCCCCACTACGGCGTCTATCGGGCCTGGAGCCGCTTGTGGCTGGACCCACAGTGACGGCGGGTAGACAATATTCACGGACGGCATGCGCAATGTCCTTCATTCGACCATGACCGAATCCATCGACACCTGGGTGCAGCTGTCGCCATCCGTCTGGCCGGCGAGAAGGCTGCGGGTTCAGCCCGGCGATCTCGCGCGGTTTGCGCCGATGGGCCGCGGCCGCGTCGGACCGGCGCCGGCCGATCTCGACGCCGACGGCTCTGCCGCCGGAAACCCGGACGTATTCAGCCTCACGGCGCACCAGGGCAATCCCCTCCTGAACGCGCCGATCACCGAGCCGACCGGCGGGACGCTCTATCTCGACGGACAGCCGAACCGGGACGATCTGGCGGCGGCGCTGCGGCTGCTGGGCATACCGCGCGATGCCGGCGACTATGCGGCCTTCCTCGGCCATGCGAAGAAGCCATCGGAGGAGCGCTATATGACGCAGCTGCGCATCGTCCGGCGTGTCGCGCTGGCCGCCCTCTACGGCGCCCTGTCGGAGAACGAGCTGCGGTCGTTTCCGCGACAGCGGCTGACGATCGACGATCTGATCCTCAAGTTCGTCGAGACCGAGCAAGACATCTGGGGCGCGGGGCTCAGCCCCAAGCTGCGCGATCGCTTCGGCCGCTCCAGCCCGCGGTTCCGGCCCACCCTGGCGTTCGGCCTGATGGTCGAGAACGCGTTCTACGGGGTCTACCGCGTCTGGAGCCGCGCCTGGCTGCTGTAGCCGCGGCCGACCGACGCACCATCCGGCAACCGTACCGTCAGCGCAGGAAATACTTCTGCCCCAGCGCGACCTTCGCGGCGGGCTCGCAGGTCGCCAGCTCGCCATCGACGAAAACGTCGAAGGTCTGCGGGTTGACGGCGATCTTCGGGCAGGCGCTGTTGTGCAGCATGTCCGCCTTGGTGAGCCTGCGCGTGCCCTTGATCGGCAGCAGCTGCTTGGCGAGGCCGAGCCGGCGGGCGGTGTCCCGCGCGATCGCCAGCGGGTGGACGAAGCAGGCGGAGAGCGGCGCCGGCGCGCGGCCCACGGCGCCCCAGCTCGGACGCATGATGATCGGCTCGCAATTGCCGAGGCAGGCGGCGCCGTCGCCCATGGCGACCCAGGCGGGGAAGCCGCTCTTCAGCACCACCGACGGCTTGACGCCGAAGAAGGCCGGCCGCCACAGCACGATGTCCGCCATCTTCCCCGGCTCCATGCTGCCGATATGGTCGGCGATGCCGAAGGTGCGGGCGGCATTGACCGTGTATTTGGCGATGTAGCGCTTCACCCGCTCGTTGTCGGCGCGCGCCGTCTTCTCCTCGGGAAGGCGTCCGCGCTGCTCCTTCATCTTGCTGGCGAGCTGCCAGGTGCGGGCGATCACCTCGTTGATGCGGCCCATGCCCTGACTGTCCGATCCCATCATGGAGATGGCGCCGATATCGTGCAGCACGTCTTCGGCGGCCACGCTCTGCGGCCGGACGCGGCTCTCGGCGAAGGCGACGTCCTCGGGAATGCGCGGGCTGAGGTTGTGCGCCATCATCGTCATGTCCAGGTGCTCGTCGAGCGTGTTCAGCGTGTAGGGGTTGGTCGGATTCGTCGAGGACGGCAGGCAGTTGGATTCGCCGTTGCAGCGGATGATGTCTGGCGCGTGGCCGCCGCCGGCGCCTTCCGTGTGGTACATGTGGATGGTGCGGCCGCCGATGGCCTGCATCGTGCTCTCGTAGAAGCCGGCCTCGTTGATGGTGTCGGAGTGGAGCTGGACCTGGAAGTCGTGCTCGTCGGCGACCTTCAGGCAGGCATCGATGGTCGCGGGCATGGCGCCGAAATCCTCGTGGATCTTGACGCCGATGACGCCGCCGGCGAGCTGCTCGACGATGGCCTCCGGCTTGTGCACGCTGCCGCGCGCGAAGAAGCCGAAGTTCATGGCGAAGCCCTCGGCCGCGCGCAGCATGTGATCGGACGTCCAGGGACCGCCGCAATCGACGGCGAAGGCCGGGCCGAGGGCGCCGCCGATCATGGTGGTGATGCCGCTCGACAGCGCATGGGCGCATTGGTCGGTGCCGACGAAGTGGACATGCACGTCGAAGCCGCCGACGGTGGCGATCATGCCCTCGCCCGGCAGGATCTGCGTGCCCGGCCCGACGACCAGGCGCGGGTCGACGCCGGCCATGATGTGGGGATTGCCGGCCTTGCCGATGCCGACGATGCGGCCGCCCTTGATGCCGATGTCGCCCTTGACGATGCCGGCGACCGCATCGACGACGAGCACGTTGACGATCACCATGTCGATGGCGCCGTCGGCGATCCGGTGGCCGGCGTCGATGCCCATGCCGTCGCGCAGCGACTTGCCGCCACCGATCAGGCATTCCTCGCCATAGGCCGCATGGTCGCGCTCGACCTCGACCAGGAGCGACGTGTCGCCGAGGCGCACGAGATCCCCCGTGGTGGGGCCGTACATGGCGGCATAGTCCCTGCGCGTCATCGTGACCATGATTGCGGTGCCCTATATTGCTGCCGTCATGCGCCCTTGAAGCCGCGGCTGCGGGCGCGGGCGAGCGCCGCCGTCTTCACGGCATCCGAGGACACCGGGCCGTTCGTGAGGCTGTTGAGGCCGGTGACGATTCCGTCGCCGCCGAGCGCCACCAGCGTCACCTCCTTGGCCTCGCCGGGCTCGAAGCGGGCCGAGGCGCCGGCCGGCACGTCGAGGCGCATGCCGAAGGCGGCCGCACGGTCGAACTCCAGCGCGGCGTTCGCCTCGAAGAAGTGATAGTGGCTGCCGACCTGCACCGGCCGGTCGCCGGTGTTCGTGACCTTGACGGTGACGCGGCGGCGGCCGGCATTGAGATCGACCGTGCCCTCGGGCGTGATGATCTCGCCGGCGCGCGGAACCGACGCATCGACCGGCGTCTTGCCCGCCCGGATCGGCTGATGCACGGTGATCATCTTGGCGCCGTCGGGGAACATGGCCTCGACGTTCAGCACCTCCAGCATCTCGGCGACGCCGGGGAGCACGTCGTCGGCGGTCAGCAGCGTCGAGCCGAGCCCCATCAGCTCCGCCAGGGTCCGGCCGGCCCGGGCGCCGTAGAGCAGCTCGTCGGCGATATAAGCGACGGCCTCCGGATGGCTCAGCTTGAGGCCGAGCGCGCGATGCTTCCGCGCCAGCTCGGCGGCGGTGAAGATGGTCAGGCGTTCCTGTTCGGTGGGGGTGAGCATCATGGCTGTCCACCTCCTCGGTCGGGATGCAGCAGGTTATCCCATCCTTAACCAAGCCCGTGCTAAAGCGCCAGATCGCCGTCACGAGGGCCGGGTGATCCATGGTCCGGATGTTCGTCATATTGTCAGCGCTCGGACTCGTCGTCGCGCTGGTCGCCGGGCTGCTCGGCAGCTCGAACGTGCAAGTGACATTCCTCGGCGGCGGCGTGCCCACCTACGATGCCTCGAACTTCGAGGATTGCGGGCCGTCCAGCTCCGACGGAGCGGCACCCGACGACGACTGCTATGCCTACCTGCGCGCCGGCGCCGACGCGACGGTGGAGTGCGATTATATTCTCGGCTTCCGCGCCGGCGCGGCTCCGGTGACGCGCCTGCGAGTCAAGCTCGCCCTCATGCGCGACGGCAAGGTGATCGGCCGCGACAGCATCCAGATCAACAGCCTCGAACGGCCGGCCGAAGACCCCTATGTCACGAAGACGATCCGCGGAGAATGCGAGGCGAAACAGGTCCGCATCCTCGAAGCGCATGCCCGCATCGACGGCCAGGAGACCGACCTGATCGCCGTCGGCGGCATCAGTTCGAAAGGCCTGGTGCCCTTCCTGCCGGACTTCTTCATCAAGGTCGGTCCCGCCGCGTAGGCGCCGCCACCTCCGGTTCCTACCGGCCCGACCATATCGGCAGCTCGGCGATGCCGTTCGTCAGGATCTGCACGCCGAGGCACAGCAGGACGAAGGCGGAGAGCCGCAGGAAGACATCGGTGCCGGATTCGCCGAGGAAGCGGAGTACCCGCTCCGCGAACCGGTAGCAGAAATAGATCGCGGCTGCCACGGCCAGGGCCGCCAGCAACGCGCCGCCGGCCAGCGGCAGGAGCGCCGGCGCGCCGCTGCCCTTGGTGCCGAGCGTGATGGCGACGGAGATCGTGCCGGGCCCGACGGTGAGCGGCATCGTCAGGGGGAAGAAGGCATGGCGGAGCATCACCTCCTCCGCCACCGGCACCTGCTGCTCGCGCTCGCGGGCATCGTCGCCCTGCTGCAGCAGTCGCCATCCCGCCGCCATGACGACGAGCCCGCCGGCGATCTGCATGGCCTGCACGGTCAAGCCGAAGAAGGCGAGGATGTGCGAGCCGACGAACAGCGAGACGACCATCAGGGCGAAGCCGCCGACGGCGATGCGCCAGGCGAGCAATGCCCGCGTGGTGGCGGAGCTCCCGCTGGTCAGCCGCAGGAAGATGGGCGCCATGCCCAGCGGATTGACGATCGGGAACAGTCCGACGAACACCGTCAGGAAGCCGGCGACCACCTGGCTCATCGTCAAACCGTCTTGTCCGGCCACTGACACAACTGCAGCAGGATGCAGTCGGGGCAGCGTGGCTTCCGGGCCACGCAGGTCTCGCGGCCGTGCAGGATCATGGCGCTGCCGAAGGCCGTCTGCTTGTCGGGCGGAACGACGGCGGCCAGCGCCGCCTCGATCTCGTCCGGGTCGTCCGAGCGCACCAGGCCCAGCCGGTTGGCGACGCGCGTGACATGCGTATCGACGGCGATGGCCGGCCGGCCGAAGGCGTTGCCGAGCACGACGTTGGCCGTCTTGCGCCCCACCCCCGGCAGGGTGACGAGCTGCTCCATCCTGTCAGGCACCTCGCCGCCGAAGTCCTCGACCAGCTTCCGCGCGCAGGCGATGACCGATTTCGCCTTGCTGCGATAGAAGCCGGTGGAGCGGATCTCCTGCTCGAAGACCGCGGGATCGACCCGCGCATAGTCCGCCGCCCGCCGGTACTTCTTGAACAGCGTTTCCGTGACCATGTTGACGCGCACGTCCGTGCATTGCGCCGACAGGATGGTCGCGACCAGAAGCTCCAGCGGATTGCTGAAGCGCAGCGCCGTCCGCGCATTCGGATAGCGCTGGAGCAGCCGCCTGGTGATCTCGCGCGCATCGGGCGGCCTGGGAGCGGCGCGGCTCGCGACGGGCTTGCCGGCTTTACGGGCCATGGTGCTGTCGTGCCTCGGTGCCCCTTCTCTCAGCTCAGGCAGGCCGCGGCACAGGCGTCGAGAATGGCGTCGACGTCGAGGCGGTAGTGGCGGTAGAGGTCGGGCAGGTCGCCGGACTGGCCGAAATGCTCGACGCCGAGCGGGCGCACGCGGTGGCCGCGGACGCCGCCGAGCCAGCTCAGGGCGGCGGGATGCCCGTCGATGAGGGTGACCAGGCCCGCGTCGGGCGCGAGCGGCGCCAGCAGCGTCTCGACATGCGCGGCCGATCCGCGATGGCCGGCCTGGCGGGCGCGCTCGGCGGCGTGCCAACCGGCGTTGAGGCGGTCCGCGGAGGTGACGGCAAGCAGGCCGGCGCCGGGCACCTCCTCCAGGATCTGGCGGTGGGCTTCGATCGCCTCGGGGGCGACCGCGCCGGTGTAGATCAGCGCCAGTCGTGCGCCGGCTGCGGGCGGCTTCAGCCAGTACCCGCCATCGATGATCGCGTCGCGCAGCGACTCGTCGACGGTCCGCTCCGGTTGCGCCACGCCGCGCGTCGACAGGCGCAGATAGACGGAGCCGCCCTTCACGTCGCGCAGCCAGGCGCTGTCGCCCGCCGGTCCCGTGCCGTCGCGCTGGAGATAGTCGAACGACCAGTCGAGGATCGTCGCCAGTTCGTCGACGAAGGCCGGCTCGAACGCCGCCAGGCCGTCCTGGGCCAGGCCGATGAGCGGTGTGCCGATGGATTGATGCGCGCCGCCTTCCGGCGCCAGGGTGATCCCCGAGGGCGTGGCGACGACGATGAAGCGCGCGTCCTGGTAGCAGGCATAGTTGAGGGCGTCGAGGCCGCGCATGATGAAGGGATCGTAGAGCGTGCCGATCGGCAGCAGGCGCACCCCGAACAGCGAATGCGACAGGCCGAGCGCGGCCAGCAGGATGAACAGGTTGTTCTCGGCGATGCCGAGCTCGATATGCTGGCCCTGCGGCGACATCATCCAGCGCTGGGCGGAGACCACCTTCTGCTCGCTGAACACGTCCTCGCGCCGATGGCGGTTGAAGACGCCGCGGCGGTTGACCCAGCCGCCGAGGTTGGTGGAGACGGCGACATCGGGCGAGGTCGTGACAATGCGGTCGGCGAGCGGCCCGCCGTCGCGCGCGAGATCGGCGAGGATGCGGCCGAAGCCCTCCTGGGTCGACATCTTCGGCGTCGTCGACAGCGGCAGCCTGGCCGGCACCGGCACGCGCGGCGCCGCGAGTCGACGGGCCGTGCCGGCGGCGAACGGCACCTGCCGCAGGAACGCCGCCACCTCCTCGGGCGTCAAGTCGAGTCCGGCGAAGCGATCCCACTCGGCGCCGTCGGCGATGCGGTTGCGCTGCTTGAACGCGGCCATCTGCTCCGGGTTCATCAGGCCGGCGTGATTGTCCTTGTGGCCGGCGAAGGGCAGGCCGAAGCCTTTGATGGTGTAGACGACGAAGCAGGTGCGCTGGTCGTCGCCGACGGCGTGGAAGGCTTCGAGCAGAGACTCCATGTCGTGCCCGGCGAGGTTGGTCATGAGCGCGCCCAGCGCCTCGTCGTCATGCTCGTCCAGGAGTTTGCGGATGCCCGGCAAGTCGCCGAGGTCGCGCAGCATGTGCTCGCGCCAGCCGCGGCCGCCCTTGAAGACCAGCGCCGAGTAGAGGGAGTTGGGGCAGTCGTCGATCCAGCGGCGGAGCGCCGCGCCGTCCGGGCGCCGGAACGCCGCCTCCAGCCGCTTGCCGTACTTCAGCGTGACGACGCGCCAGCCGACGGCCTTGAACTGGCTCTCGATGCCCGCGAACAGGCGGTCGGTGACCACCGCATCCAGGCTCTGACGGTTGTAGTCGATGATCCACCAGCTGTTGCGGATATCGTGCTTCCAGGATTCGATGAGGGCCTCGTGCACATTGCCCTCGTCGAGCTCGGCATCGCCGACGATCGCGATCATGCGGCCGGACTTGGCGCCGCCCGGCATCAGCCCCTTGAGCTGAACGTAGTCCTGCACGAGGCTGGCGAAGGCGGTCATGGCGACGCCGAGGCCGACCGACCCGGTGGAAATATCGACGTCGTCGGCATCCTTGGTGCGGGACGGATAGGACTGCGCGCCACCCAGCGCGCGGAAGCCTTCCAGCCGCTCGCGCGTCTGATTGCCGAACAGGTACTGGATCGCGTGGAAGACCGGGCTGGCATGCGGCTTGACCGCGACGCGATCCTCCGGCCGAAGCACGTCGAAATAGAGCGCGGACATGATGGTGGCGACCGACGCGCTCGAGGCCTGATGACCGCCGACCTTGATCCCGTCGCGATTCTCGCGCAGGTGGTTGGCGTTGTGGATCATCCACGAGGACAGCCACAGCACCTTCCGCTCGAGCGCCCGCAGACAGGCCAAGTGCCGGTCCCGCGGCAGCGGATCGATCTTCTCGGCAATTCCCTGTTCGGACATCGTTCCATCCCGTCGGCTGTCGGGCATGTACCATAGAAGGCCGGCCGCGTCACGACTGGGAGCCTGCCGAGACGGCGATTGCACGGGGGCCGGCGCCTCAGTAACTGTTGCCCATGATCCGCATCCGCCGCGTGCCCGATGACCTGACGCCGGCCAACGCCGCCGCGATCGCGCAGGTCCAGGCCATCCTGCGGGCGCAGTTTCCCGAAGCGCGGCCGATCGAATCGGCGGGCATCCCGGAGCTGCTGCGCAACCCGTTCAAGCGGCGGATGCGCACGATGCTCTACGTGGCCGAGGATGCCGAGGACCGCGTCAAGGGCTTTGCCCTGTTCATGCACGCGCCCGACCTGAATTTCGTCTTCCTCGACTACATCGCGACCGGCTCCGGCCGCGGCGGCCAAGGCATCGGCGGCGCCCTCTACGAGCGCATCCGCGACGCGGCGGTAGCGCTCGATGCGGTCGGCATCTTCCTCGAAGCCATGCCCGACGAGCCGCACCTCTGCCGCGACCCCGCGACGCTCAAGCAGAATGCCGACCGGCTGCGATTCTACGAAGAGCTGGGCGCCCGCCCGATCGTCGGGACGAAATACGAAACGCCGCTCGATCCGGCGACGGTGGATGCCTGGCCCTATCTCGTGTTCGATCCGCTCGGCCGCGACACCCTGCCCGACCGCAAACGCACTCAGGCGATGGTGCGGGCCATCCTCGAGCGCAAGTATGGCGAGCTGTGCCCGCCGGCCTATATCGACATGGTCGTCAAATCGTTCCAGGACGACCCGGTGCGCCTGCGTCCGCCGCGCTACCGGCGGAAGGAGCCCGAGCCGGCCCGGACGACGCCGCGCTCCGTGCGCGACCGCATTGTCCTGGTCGTCAATGACAAGCACGAGATCCACCACGTCAAGGATCGCGGCTATGTCGAGGCGCCCGTGCGCATCTCGGCCATCCTGCGCGAGCTGCAGCAGGCGGCGCCGTTCGAGGCGCTGCCGCCGCGCGCCTTCTCCGAGGAGCATATCCGCGCCGTGCATGCCGGCGCGTTCGTCGACTATCTGCGCCGCGCCTGCGCGCTGGTGCCGGCGGGCAAGTCGATCTATCCGTACGTGTTCCCGATCCGCAACAGCAAGCGCCCGCCGAAGGAGCTGCCGCTGCGCGCCGGCTATTTCTGCATCGACACCTTCACGCCGCTCAACGCGAACGCCTGGCTGGCGGCGCGGCGCGCGGTCGACTGCACGCTGACGGCGGCCGAGCGCGTGCTCGAGGGGGCGCGCATCGCCTATGCCCTGGTCCGCCCGCCCGGCCATCACGCGGAGCGCCGCGCCTTCGGCGGCTTCTGCTACTTCAACAACGCCGCCATCGCCGCCCACTATTTCAGCCGCTACGGCCGCGTGGCCGTGCTCGACATCGACTATCACCACGGCAACGGCACCCAGGACATCTTCTGGATCCGCAACGACGTGCTGACCGTCTCGATCCACGGCCATCCCAGCTTCGCCTATCCCTATTTCTCGGGCTTTCGCGAGGAGACCGGCGACGGGCCCGGCAAGGGTTTCAACCTCAACCTGCCGCTGCCGGAGGCAACGACGCCGGACGAGTATCGCACCGCGCTGGAGATCGCCCTGAGCCGGATCGAGCGGTTCAATCCCGCCTATCTCGTGGTTTCGCTCGGCTACGACACGGCGGCGGGGGATCCGACGGGATCCTGGCGCAACCGTCCGGCCGACTTCCGCAGGATCGGCGAGCGGATCGGGGGCCTCGGCTATCCTACGTTGGTCGTGCAGGAGGGCGGCTACCGGACCCGCACGCTCGGCAACAATGCACGTGCCTTCTTCGGCGGTCTGTGGGATCAAGCAGGTAAGGTGCCGCAACGGCCCTCGCCGAGGACGCCGCGCGCGCCGCTGCCGCCGGTCTCAATCGACACCACCCATCCCTGACGACAACGGACGAGCCAGCCATGCCGATGATCACACCCAGCAACGCGGATCGGGATTTCATGCGCCTCGCCCTGACGGAGGCGCAGACATCCTATGAGAGAGGCAGCATCCCCGTCGGCACGGTCATCGTGCGCGGCGATGCCGTCGTCGCCAGCGGTCGCAACCGCTCGCTGGAGATCAACGACCCGACGTCTCACGGCGAGACCGACGCCGTGCGAAATCTCGGACAGCAGCCGACCTACGGCGACCTGACGCTCTATACGACGCTCAGCCCCTGCATGATGTGCACCGGCACGATGCTGTTTCTCGGCATCCCCAAGGTGGTGATCGGCGACCGCGAGACCTATCCGGGCGATGTCGCGTTCCTGCTCGCGCGCGGCATGGATGTCGCGCTGCTCGACGATCCCGACTGCATCGCGTTGATGCGCCGGTTTATCGCCGAGCGTGCCGACGTGTGGCAGCGGATAACGTCAGGCGACCGCTCGGATCACCGCGCCGGCAGCAGATAGGCGCTATCGGCGCTCCAGGTGAGAACCAGGGCGCGGCCCGGTTCGAGATCGAGCGCGGCGACATCGCGTTGCGGCTTCTGGATGCGGAACTCGATGCCGCCGTCCGCCTCCACGAACAGCGTTATGGCGGAGCCGACGAACTGCTCGCTGACGAGATTGCAGGCGATGCGGTTGTCCTCCGGTGCGCCGTCGCCGGCGAGCGCGATCCCGTCGGCGCTGACCACATAGTTGACCTTGTCGCCGGCAGTGAACTCCGCGCCGGACCGCGCCGCCGCCGAGAACGTTCCGGCTTGGGTGGCGACCCGGAACCGATCGCCCTCCCTCCCCTCCACGGTGCCCGCCAGGATGTTGTTGGTGCCGACGAACTCGGCGACGAAGCGGCTGGTCGGGTTGCGGTAGACATCCTTGGCCGGACCAACCTGCTCGATCAGGCCGTTGTTCATGATGACAACCCGGCTCGCCATGGCGAAGGCTTCGGACTGGTTGTGCGTGACGTAGAAGAACGTGATACCGAGCTCGCGGTGCAGGCGGGTTAGCTCCGCCTGCATGCGCACCACGAGGTGGGCGTCGAGCGCGCTCATCGGCTCGTCCAGCAGCAGGATCTCCGGCTCCGTTACCAGGGCGCGGGCGATGGCCACGCGCTGCCGCTGGCCGCCGGACAGCGTGCCCACGTCGCGGTCGGCGAATTCGGCGATGCCGAGCCGTTCGAGCCAGGCGAGCGCCTTCTGCCGCCGGACGGCGCCGTCGATGCCCCGCATCTTCAGGCCGAACTCGACGTTGCGGATCACCGACAGGAAGGGGAACAGCGCCAGGCTCTGCCACACCAGCGGCGTGTCGCGCTCCCACGGCCGGACGTCGTTCATCAGCCGTCCGCGCAGACGGATCTCGCCGCCGGTCGGCTTCTCCAGCCCGGCGATCATGCGCAGCGTCGTCGTCTTGCCGCAGCCGCTGGGCCCCATGATGGCGATGAACTCGCCCTTGTCGATCGCGAGATCGATGCCGCGCACGGCCATCACCGGGCCGTATGACTTTGTCAGGCTGGTGAGGGTGAGCAGGGCGTCGGCCATGATCGAGGTCACCGCGCGGACTGCGCTTGCCGCGGGCGGCGGGCGATCAGAAAGAGCTGAGCCAGGATGACGAGCGTCATGGTGACGGTGAAGACGATGCTGCCGATGGCATTGATGCGTGGGCTGACCTGGCCCTGGAACATGGCGAGGATGCGGACGGGCAGGGTTTCGTTGAAGCCGGAGACGAACCAGGCGATGGCGAACTCGTCGAACGATACCGCCATCGTGATGAAGAGGGCCGACAGGATCGACGGCAGGGTGAACGGCAGGATGACCTCGCGCAGGGCCCGCCACTGGCTGGCGCCCAGGTTCCACGCCGCGGCCTCCAGGCTGGGATCCATCTGCGAGAGCCGCAGCCGCACCAGCGCCATGGCGAACGGCAGGCAGAGGACGACATGGCTGATGATCACCGAATGAAGCGCGCCGAACAGGCTCACCTGCGACAGGAACACCAGCATGGCGAGGCCGAGGATCACCACGGGGATCGTCGGCGGCAGCAGCGCGAGCGCCAAATAGACGGCCTTGCCGAAGAAGTGGTAGCGGAAATCGGTGTAGGCGGCGCCGAAGCCGAGCAGCGTCGACAGGACGGAGGCGCAGATGCCGACCAGGAGGGTGTTCCAGATCGCCGGCGGCAGGGTGGGGTCGACGGCGATCTCCTGATACCAGCGCAGGCTGAAGCCGCCGAGCGGCAGGGTGGGGAAACGATCGACATTGAGCGAGACGACGAAGCTGGTGACGATCGGCAGGAAGATGAAGGCGAAGACGCCGCCGACATAGAGCCACAGCAACGCGGTGAAAAGCCTTCCCGCTCTCATCGCGACCGCCCCGGCCGGCTGTAGGCGAAGATCAGCGCGGCGAACGAGACCGTCAGCAGGGTCACGGACATCATCACGGCGACGACGGAGGCCTGCGGCCAGTTGGCCCCGGACTTCACCACGTCGACGATCAGGATGCTCATAGTCGGAGGCTTGCTGCCGCCCAGCAGCGTCGGGCTGACATAGTCGCCATAGGCGAGGATGAAGGCGAATGTCGCGGCCAGCACGAGACCCGTCTTCGCGGCGGGAATCACGACCTGAAACACCGTGCGCACGGCGCTGCAGCCGAGGTTGTGCGCCGCCTCGATCAGGTTGCGGTCCACATAGGCGAGGCTGAAGAGCTGCAGCAGGACGACCAGCGGCAGGACCAGGGTCAGATAGCCGACCACCGTCCCGAACAGGTTGTTCACCATGTCGAACGGCCCGATGCCGGCCAGCCGGAGCGCGGCGTTTATGATGCCGTTGCCGGTCAGGATCACCTTCCAGGTGTAGGTCCGCACGAGGTAGCTGGTGAAGAACGGCGTGATCAGCAGAAAGACGCCGAGCCACCGGACATTGGCCGAGGCGCGGAACGCCAGCGCGTAGGCGCAGGGAAAGGCCAGCAGGCTGGCGATACCGGCCGCCAGGAGGCCGTTGAGGAAGGTGCGAAGATAAATGTCCCAGAAATATCCGGCCCCCAGCAGCCGCGCCCAGTTGTCGAAGGCAAAATCGGGCGTCAGGCGGAAGTTCCTGACCAGCCAGAACGTCATCACCACGAGGAAGAACAAGGGCGCGGCGAAGAACAGGAGCTGCCAGAGCAGCATCGGCAGGCCGAGGGCGAGTCCATAGCCGCGCCCCGTCCGCTTCGGAGCGCCGCGCGACGCCTCTGCAAGCGGCGACGAGGTGGCAGCCGTGCTGTTGCTCATTCCCGGATCGGCGCGAAGGCAGGGGCGGACGCAAGGCCCGCCCCTGCCAGTTCATCCCGCCGGCTATCCTGGCCGGACCGACGCAGCGGTTCAACCGCTACAGGTTCTTGAACTCGGTAAAGGCCTGGTTCCAGTCCTCGAGCGATTGCTGCTTCGGCAGGTCGCGGATCCAGATCTTGCCTTCCTTGTACTCGTCCATGACGTTGCGCTTGTCGGGCTCATGCAGCAGCAGCTTGGCCCAGTCGGGATGCTCTGCGTTGAGCTTCGTCCATGCCGCCTTGTTCGGGATCGAGCCGGAGTAGGCCGGCTTGATGGCGACGCGTACCTGGCCTTCCGGCGAGGACATGTACTGCAGGAACTTCTTCGCCAGCTCCGGCTTGGAGGTCGTCTTGGCGATGCCCATGCACTCCGACCACTGCAATCCGCCTTCGTCGGGCACGATGTCGTCGACCGGCACGCCTTCCTTCTTCAGGAGCAGCGTCAGCCAGGCGCCGGTGCCGGGCATGATCAGGGCTTCGCCTTGCGACAGCATCGAGAAGGACTGCGCGAAGGCGCCGATGCCGACGACTTGCGGCTTCAGGCTGAACAGCGTCTCCTTCAGCTTGCCGAAGGCCTCGTCGCCGATATCGTAGGGCGGCTTGTTGCCGTTGTAGAGGCTGAGACACAGCATCGGCGGAAGGTACCAGTCGTACATGCCGACCTTGCCCTTCACCTTCTCGTCCCACATCACCTTGTAGGACGCCATTTCCTCGCGCTTCAGCTGCTGCGTATTGTAGGTCATGCCGAGATAGCCGAAACTGGTCATGACCGCATGCATCTTGTCGCCGGCCCAGAGGCCGGGGAACTTCTGGAACTCCGGCCAGAAGTCCTCGATGCGGTAGTCGGCGGGGCTCAGCTCCGCGAGCGCGTCGGCCTCGGTCAGCATGTGGACGTACTCGGCGTCGCTCAGGATCAGATCGAAGGTGCCAGGCGGCGAGGAATTGACCAGGGCGAGCATGTTGTCACCGCCCGTGTACTCCTTGCCGACGATCTTGACGCCATTCGCCTCCTCGAAGGGGCCGACGACCGCCGGGTCGGCATAGCCCGGCCAGCTCAGCATCGTCAGGACGTTGTCCTGCGCGCGCGCGCCCTGCGGCAGAGCAGTTGCGGCTACGACACCGGCCGCCGCCGCGGCCGTGCCCTTGAGCATCCGGCGACGCGACATCTCCGCGGCCCATTTGCCCGGTGACATGTTCCCAAACATTTTGTTGCCTCTCCCGTTGCGTTTCCCAAATCTGGCCGGCGCCGCTGCCGGCGCTTCTCGGCCTCGACTGCCGGACGCTAGTCGAGGACGTCAATCAGGCCAAATTACTACCGCCAATGGTCGTATTTGTGTAGACAATTGGATCGACCTTGCCGTCGGGAATAAGAGAGGCGAGAGTCGCGATAAGCCGATCCGCATCGTCGAAAGGAACGTCAGCATGGCCGAGAACGTCAGGATCGCGGAGATTCCCTGGACAGACTATGACGCGCGCGTGCGCGGCGGCGAGACGATGATCCTGCTGCCGGTCGGTGCGCTGGAGCAGCACGGCCCGCATCTGCCGATGAACTGCGATGTCGTCATCCCGTCCGCCGTGGCCGAGCACGTGGCGCGGCGCATCGATGCGCTCGTCGCGCCGGCGATCGCCTACGGCTACAAGTCGCAGCCCAAGTCGGGCGGCGGCAACCATTTTCCCGGCACCACCAGCCTCGACGGCATGACGCTGATCTGCACCGTGCGCGACATCATCAAGGAGTTCGCGCGGCACGGCGTACGCAAGGTCACGGCGATGGTCGGCCACTACGAGAACACGATGTTCGTCATCGAAGGCATCGACCTCGCCTTGCGCGACCTCAGAGCCGACGGCATCAGGGACATGAAGATCGTGCGCGCCGACTACTGGGACTTCATCTCCGCCGACACCGTCGCCAAGGTCTGGACCGAGGGCTTTCCCGGCTGGGCGACCGAGCATGCCGGCGTGATGGAGACGTCGCTCATGCTGCACCTCCACCCCGAACTCGTGGACATGAGCAAGGTGCCGATGCACCCGCCGGCCAGCTTTCCGCCCTATGATGTCTACCCGGTGAACCCGGCCTGGGTGCCGTCGAGCGGCGCGCTCTGTTCCGCCAAGCTGGCGAGCGCGGACAACGGCAGGATTTTCCTGGACGAGCTGGAGCGGGATATCGCCAAGGCCTTGGCGGCCGAATTCAAGCTGTCGACACCCGGCCACGGCAAGGCACGGCGCGCGGCGGAGTAGATCCCGCCGTCCTTCGCTCCCGATCCGTTCTCACCACGCGAACGGGATGTACTGGAAGAGCCAGGTCTCGGTCAGCGCGAGGTCGCCGAGCCGCAAGAAGGCGCGGATGTCGACCGGCTCGTTGCCCTCGACGGCGATGTCGAAGAAGGCGCGCCAGTTCTTGGTGCCGACGATCTGCAGCGTATAGCCGTTGTCGACCCTGCCGCGCGCGGCATTGACGACGAGCTCCACCGGATCGAGCTTGGCCAGGCCTTCCAGCGGTCCGCCGGCGAAATCGATGACGATCTTGTTCCGGTCCTTCGGCCGCGGCTGGCCGGGGACGCCGCCGCGGCCGAGCCGCGTCGCGACGACGCGCCCGAGCTCGGCCGGATAGGGTTCGTCGGCCAGCCAGTGCAGGCGGTATCGGAACGGCCATTCGGAGCCGCCCTTGACCGGCGCCTTCGGCACCCAGTAGGCGACGATGTTGTCGTGGATCTCGTCGTCGGTCGGGATCTCCAGGAGCTGGATCTCGCCCGGCCCCCAGCCGTGCAGCGGCTCGACCCAAACGCTCGGACGGCGGTCGTAGAACACGCCGTCGTCCTGGTAGTTCTCGAAGCTGCGGTCGCGCTGCAACAGGCCGAAGCCGCGGGGGCTGTCGTCGGTGAAGGAGCTCACCTGCACCTGCGGCGGGTTGTTCAGCGGCCGCCAGATGCGCTCGCCAGCGCCGGTCCACATCGCCAGCCCGTCGCTGTCGTGGATCTCCGGACGCCAGTCGCGCGCCTGCCGGCGGTTGGTCTCGTCGAACCAGAACATGCTCGTCAGCGGCGCGACCCCCATGCGCTTGACGTCGGCGCGCGGATACAGGACCGCCTCGATGTCCATGATCACGCCGCCGGGCTTCGTGCACGCCATGCGATAGGCGCCGGAAATGCTCGGTCCGTCCAGCAGCGCATAGATCACGACCGCGCCGGCATCGGTCGCCGAGGATTCGAACCAGAAGCCGGCGAAGCGCGGGAACTCCTCCGGCGTCGGCATGCCCGGATCGATGGCGACGCCGCGCGCCGACAGGCCGTACTGGTCGAGCTCGCCGGAGCTGCGGAAATAGGCCGCGCCGAGGAAGGCCAGCCAGTCGGGCTTGCCTTCGGCATCCATGACGCGAAATCCCGCATAGCCGATATCCGGCGGCAGATCGGCCGCGAAGCGGGCGCTGCCGAAGCTGAACAGGTGCGGCGAATACAGGATCTCACGGGCCTCTCCCGCTTCGACGACGTGGAGCCGCACCGGCGCCTTGAAGAAGCGGCCGAGATGGAAGAACTCGATCGGATAGCGACCGTCGCCTTCCGCCCACAGCGCGTTCTCCGGCAGAAAGCGGATCTGCTGATAGGCATCGTAGTCGATACGCTCCAGGACATCGTCGAAACGGATCGCCGGCGTCTCGTACGGACGCGCCGCCAGCTGCCTGGCGCGGTCGCGCAGCCAAGCGAAATCGAACGGTTGCGGCTTGCCGAAGCTGAGACCCGCCGCCGCCGAGCGGGACCGGATCGCGACCGCCATGGACAAGGCGCCGGCACCGGCGAGAAAGGTGCGCCGCGAGAGATGGAAGCAGTCCGTGGATGATGATCGCATCCGCTTTTCTTTCCCCCGCAGATGGACGCATGCCATCGACCCTGCGTCACGCGCTTCGCGATGACCGAAGACACCGACGGAGTCGCTATTCTTGCCCCCGCTCGGCGCCGGCGCACGCCGCCAATGTGCTGATCCCCGCCGGCGGAATCAAGCGTTGCGGACAGCTTTGTCACAGGCAGCGCGCCTATTCCCGGCTGCATCACGCCATGGCAATGAGGGCGAATGTATGGTCACACTGCCGCGGGAGAGATTTCGATGTCATCCGCAAGCTCGCGCTACGACGCGATCGTCATCGGCGCCGGCCACAACGGCCTGACCGCCGCCGCCTATCTCGGCAAGGCAGGCCTGCGCACGCTGGTGCTCGAGCGTCGGCCGGTCGTCGGCGGCGCCGCCGTCACCGAGGAATTCCATCCGGGCTACCGCAATTCCATCGCCTCCTACGTGCTGAGCCTGCTGCGCCCGGAGGTCATCCGCGACCTCGAGCTGAAGCGACACGGCCTGACGCTGATTCCATTCCGTGGCGCCCTCGACATCCTGAGCGATGGACGGACCTTGCTGTTCACCGGCGACGAGATGCACGACCGCGCCGAGGTCGCCCGCTTCTCCAATCGCGACTACGACGCCATGGGCGCGCTGCGCGAGCGGCTGCAGCGGGTGGGCGAGATCCTGCGCGACCAGTTGCTGCGCGAGCCGCCGGACGTCGGCGGCGGACTCGATGCCGTCCTGCCGATCCTGCGCCTGGGCGGCGGGCTCCGCCGTCTGTCGACGGACGACCGCCACTTCCTCATGCAGATGTTCACGCTCAGCGCCAACGACCTGATGGAGCGTTGGTTCGAGAGCGAGGCGATGCGGCAGGTCTATGCCGTCCACTGCGTCTCCAGCAACTTCTCCAGCCTCGACGCCCCCGGCTCGGCGATCCCGTTCTTCATCAACGTGCTCGGCGAGTTCGAGGGCAAGCGCGGGCGCTGGGGCCTGGCCAAGGGCGGCATGGGCGCGGTGACCCAGGCCATGGCCGCGGCGGCCCGCACGCACGGCGTGGAGATCCGGACATCGGCGCCGGTCGCGCGTATCCTCCTGCGCGACCGCCGCGCCGAGGGCGTGCGCCTCGACTCCGGCGAGGACGTACAGGCCCGCGTGGTGCTCGCTAACACCGACCCGAAGCGCACCTTCCTGGGATTCGTCGGCCGGGAGAATCTCGATTCCGCCTTCGCCGACGACATTGCCCATCTGCGCATGGGCCATGCCTCGCTGCGCATGAACCTCGCCCTCAACGGCGCACCGGACTTCGCAGCGCTCGGCGGCGCCGAAGCCGAGATCGCCCGCGGCTCGGCCATCACGCTGCTCCCGGAGCGCGCGGCCGTCGAGCGGAACTACCGGCTCGCGCGCGATGGCCGGATTCCCGACGATCCCTATGTCGCGATCCTCGTTCCCTCGGCGCTCGACGACAGCCTGGCGCCGCCCGGACATCACGTGATGAGCTTGCTCTGCAAGTACTATCCCTACCAGCTGGCGGACGGCACCAGCTGGGACGCGATCCGCGAGCAGGTGGCGGACCGCATTCTGACGGCCGTCGCCCGTCATATCCCCAACCTGCCGCGGATCACCGTCGCCCGCCAGGTGCTGACGCCGCTCGACCTCGAGCGGGTCTTCGGCCTCACCGAGGGCGACATCTTCCACGGCCGGCACGACCTGGACCAGCTGTTCAGCCTGCGGCCGCATCCGAAGGCGGCCCGCTACCGGACGCCGATCGCCGGCCTCTATCTGTGCGGCTCCGGCGGTCATCCGGGCGGCGGGGTCAGCGGCGCGCCCGGCCACAACGCCGCCCGCCGCGTGCTGAAGGACCTCGGACGGCGGTTCCGCCGGCGGGCCTGAGGCCGGACACGAACACATTGCCATGACAGCGCCTTTGCGGGCATAGTTTTGTCGGCGGCGCTCCAAGGGCGGGGCGCGACGAACCAACCAATACAGGGAGACACCCGTGCGCAAATTGCTCTCATGCGTGGCCGTTGCAGGGCTCTTCACCCTGAGCGGTCTGGCGCCGGCCACGGCCGAGACGCCGAAGGATACCTTGGTCGTCGCCAAGAACATCGACGACATCATCACGCTCGACCCGGCAGAAGTCTTCGAGTTCTCCGGCGGCGAGGTCATCGCCAACATCTACGACCGGATCATGACCTATGAGCCGGAGGACACGGAGACATTGGTCGGCGGCGTGGCGGAAAGCTACACCGTCAGCGACGACGGCAGGACGATCACCCTGAAGATCCGGCCGGGGCAGAAATTCCATTCCGGCAACCCGGTGACGGCCGAAGACGTTGCCTTCTCGCTGCATCGGGTCATCAAGCTGGACAAGACGCCGGCCTTCATCCTCTCCCAGTTCGGCTGGACGGCCGATAATGTCGAGAGCCTGGTCAAGGCGACGGACGAGTTGACGGTCACGCTCACGGTGACCGAGGACTTCGCGCCGACCTTCCTGCTCAACTGCCTGTCGGCCGGCGTCGCCTCCGTCGTGGACAAGAAGACGGTGCTCGAGCACGAGAAGAACGGCGACCTGGCCTATGAATGGATGAAGTCGAATTCGGCCGGGTCGGGCGCCTTTGAGCTGAAGTCCTGGAAGGCCAACGAGAGCGTCGTGCTTGAGGCCTTCGCCGACGACCGCCACGGCGCGCCGACGCTGAAGCGCGTCATCCTGCGTCACATCGGCGAGCCCTCGGCGCAGCGGCTGCTGCTCGAGAAGGGCGATGCCGACATGGCCCGCAACCTGTCGGCCGACCAGATCCAGGGGCTCGCCGGCAACGACAAGATCATCGTCGAGGCCTATCCGAAGGCCGACATCTACTATCTCGGCCTGAACCAGAAGGACGAGCGGCTGTCCAATCCGAAGGTGCGGCAGGCGTTGCGCTGGCTGGTCGACTACCAGGGCATGTCCGACAGCTTCCTGCGTGGCCAATTCAAAGTGCATCAGGCGTTCTGGCCGTCGGGCTTCTTCGCCTCCTATACGGAAACACCCTTCAAGCTGGATGCGGCGAAGGCGAAAGCGCTGTTGGCCGAGGCCGGATATCCTGACGGCTTCGAGGTCGAGCTCGACGCCGCCAACACCTGGCCCTCGGCCGAGATCTCGCAATCTGTCCAGGCCACGATGGCGCAGGGCGGCGTGAAGGTCTCAATCGTGCCGGGCGAACAGAAGCAGGTGATCACCAAGTACCGGGCCCGCAACCACCAGATGGTGCTGCTGTACTGGTCGCCGGACTACATGGACCCGCACTCCAACGCCGACACCTTCGCCCGCAACCCCGACAATGCGGACGATGCCAAGTCGAAGCCGCTGGCCTGGCGCAACGCTTGGGACATTCCGGAGTTGACGAAAGAGGCTGATGCGGCCGTGCGCGAACGCGATGCCGAGAAGCGCAAGCAGATGTATCTGGATCTGCAGGCCAAGATCCAGCAGGACTCGCCGTTCATCATCATGTTCCAGAACACGGAGCAAGTGGCGCGGCTGTCCAACGTGAAGGGCTTCGTCTCGGGTCCGACCTTCGACACGGTCTACTACCGGCTGACGTCGAAGTAGCGCCAGCGGCCGATATTCGGCTGTGGCGCAGCAGGAGAGCGCCCCGGCGGCAGCGCGCATTTTGCTGCCGCCGGGGCATGCCGTCGGCGCGCTGCGGCTCGTCGTCTCGGTCGTTCTTACCTTTCTCGGACTGATCGCGGTTACCTTCGTCATCGGCCGCGTGGTGCCGATCGACCCGGTGCTGGCGATTGTCGGCGATCGGGCGCTTCCGGAAGTCTACGAGCGGGTGCGGCTGGAGCTCGGGCTCGACCTCCCGCTCTATCAGCAGTTCTGGCTCTATCTGCAGAAGGTGCTGCAGGGAGACTTCGGCACCTCCGTGATCACCTCGCGCCCGGTGATCGACGACATCCTGCATTTCTTTCCCGCCACGATCGAACTGGCGACGCTGGCGACGCTCCTCGGCGTATTCGTCGGCGTGCCCGCCGGCGTCATCGCGGCTGTGTGGCACGGGCGCTGGCTCGATCACCTGATCCGCGTGCTGGGTCTGGTGGGCTACTCGGTTCCCGTCTTCTGGCTCGGGCTGATGGGGCTGTTGCTGTTCTATGCGCGGCTCGACTGGGTCGCCGGGCCCGGCCGCATCGATGTCTACTACGACGGGATCGTCGATCCGGTCACCGGATTGATGCTGATCGATGCCGCCCTTGCGGAGGAATGGGACATCTTCTGGAATGCCGTCAGTCATCTCGTGCTGCCGGTGGGCATCCTCGGCTACTTCTCGCTCGCCTACATCAGCCGCATGACCCGCTCGTTCATGCTGGAGCAGCTGCGGCAGGAGTATGTGACGACGGCGCGGGTCAAGGGGCTGTCGGAGTTCCGCGTCATCTGGCGCCACGCGCTCGGCAACGTGATGGTGCCGCTGGTGACCGTCATCGCCCTGAGCTACGCCTCGCTGCTGGAAGGAGCGGTGCTGACGGAAACCGTCTTCGCCTGGCCAGGGCTCGGGCGCTACATCACGGATTCGCTGTTCAATGCCGACATGAATGCCGTGCTCGGCGGCACCATCGTCGTCGGCACGGCCTTCATCGGCCTCAATCTTCTGTCCGATCTGCTCTATCGCCTGTTCGATCCGAGGGCCCGATGAGCGTCGTCGGGCCGGCAAACCAGAATCTCCGCGCCTGGCTGCTCGCCGATGCGCCGCAATCGCGCTGGCAGGCGCGCCTCGGCCGGTTCTATCTCGGCACGCTCGTTTTCTTCCGCAATCCTCTGGCCGTCGCCGGACTCCTCATCGTTGCCCTGCTCATGCTGGTGGCGTTGATCGCGCCGCTCCTCGCGCCCGGCTCTCCCTTCGAGCAGGACCTGACCCGACGCTTGCTGCCGCCGTCGGCCGACGACTGGTTCGGCACCGACGAGCTCGGCCGCGACATCTATACGCGCGTCGTCCACGGCAGCCGCCTCACCCTCTACATCGTCGTGCTCGTGGCGATTATCGTCGCCCCGATCGGTCTGCTCGTCGGCACCATCGCCGGCTATCTCGGCGGCTGGGTCGACACCCTGCTCATGCGGATCACCGACATCTTTCTTGCCTTTCCCCGGCTGGTGATGGCCCTGGCGTTCGTCGCCGCCATCGGGCCGGGCATCGAGAACGCCGTCATCGCCATCGCCATCACCGCCTGGCCGCCCTATGCGCGCGTCGCCCGCGCCGAGACATTGACCCTGCGCAACAGCGACTTCATCAACGCGGTGCGGCTGCAGGGCGCGTCATCGCTGCGGATCATCCTGCGACACGTCACCCCGCTATGCGTGTCGTCGCTCATCATCCGCCTGACGCTCGACATGGCGGGAATCATCATCACCGCCGCCGGTCTCGGCTTTCTCGGTCTGGGCGCGCAGCCCCCGGCGCCGGAATGGGGCGCCATGATCGCCACCGGCCGCCAGTTCCTGCTCGATCACTGGTGGGTCGCGACGGTTCCGGGCGTGGCCATCTTCGCCGCCAGCCTCGGCTTCAACCTGCTGGGCGACGGATTGCGCGACGTGCTCGACCCGAAGCAGCGATGACGGCCGCCGGCGACGCTCCGCTCCTGACCGTCGAGGACTTGCACGTCCGCATTCCCACGAGCAAGGGCGTGATCGCGGCCGTGCGCGGCGTCAGCTTCGCTCTCGGGCGCGAGAAGCTCGGGATCGTCGGCGAATCCGGCTCCGGCAAGACCATGACGGGCCGGGCGATCCTGCGATTGGTCCCGCCACCCGGCGAGATCGCCGCAACGGCCATCCGGTTCGACGGACGCGACCTGATGCGGGCGAGCGAACGCGAGCTTCGCGGCATCCGCGGCCGACGCATCGCGATGGTCATGCAGGACCCGAAATTCTCGCTGAATCCGGTCATGACGGTCGGGCGACAGGTGGCCGAGGCCTGCCGCGCCCATGCCCGCATCGGCGCCGCGCAGGCGCGCGCGAAGGCCATGGAGATACTGCGGGCCGTGCGCATCCGCGATCCTGAGCGGGTCTATCGCGCCTACCCGCACGAGCTGTCAGGCGGCATGGGACAGCGCATCATGATCGCGATGATGCTGGTTCCGGGGCCGGACCTGCTGATCGCCGACGAACCGACGTCGGCGCTCGACGTGACGGTCCAGATGCAGGTGCTCGCCATCATCGACGATCTCGTGACCCAGCGCGGCATGGGCTTGATCTTCATCAGCCACGACCTCAATCTCGTCGCGTCGTTCTGCGACCGCGTCTTGATCATGTTCGGCGGCCGGATTGTCGAGAGCTGCCGCGCCAGCGAACTGGCGCAGGCACGCCATCCTTATACGCGCGGGCTGCTCGCGTCGCTGCCGCAGATCGACAAGGCGGGGCAGGATCTGCCGGTGCTGCAACGCGACCCTGGTTGGGCCGACGGGCCGGCCGAACCCCGTACCGACCGGGCCGGTCGATGATCGCCGTCAACGACCTGCACATCACGTTCGGGCGCGGACCGCACGCGGTGCACGCGGTCCGCGGGATCGATTTTGCCGTCGCGTCGGGCGAGGTCTTCGGCCTGGTCGGCGAATCCGGATCCGGCAAGTCCACCGTTCTGCGCGCGCTGTGCGGGCTGATCTTGAACTGGAGCGGCGAGATGTCGATCGGCGGCAAGCGCCAGACGCCCCGACGCACCCGTGCCTTCCACAAGCTCGTGCAGATGGTGTTCCAGGACCCCTATGGCTCGCTCCATCCGCGACATACGGTGGACCGGGCACTGGTTGAACCGCTCGCCATTCACGGGATCGGCGACGCCGACCGGCGTATCGAGACGGTGCTCGAGGACGTCGGACTCGACGCGTCATTCCGGTATCGCTATCCGCATCAGCTGTCGGGAGGCCAGCGGCAGCGCGTCGCCATCGGCCGCGCCCTCATCCTCGAACCGCGCCTGCTGTTGCTCGACGAACCGACCTCTGCGCTCGACGTATCCGTCCAGGCGGAAATCCTCAACCTGTTGAGCCGCCTGCGCCGCGAGCACGGCTTCACCTATGTGCTGGTCAGTCATAATTTCGCGGTGGTCGCGCACATGTGCAGCCGCCTGGCTGTCATGCAGAACGGCCGCATCGTCGAAGAGCTGACGACGGATCAACTCCGCAACGGCACGCCGAGCCATCCCTACACGCAGCAGCTGTTGCAAGCCAGCCTCGGCTACGACCGCGCGGCAGTCGACAAGTTCGTCGAGTTCGCATGACGTCTTAACGGTTGCGTCTCCGACGTTGCCAGGTCGCCGTCCGCACGGTTGAATGGCCGTCAATGATCTGCCAGCACGGAAAGACACTCAGCCGATGCGCGATTTCCAGCTTCCCGGCCGCTCACCCGTTCACGCCACCGAGGGCATGGCCGCGACGCCGAACCCGCTGGCCACGTCAACGGCCGTCGACATGCTGCGCCGCGGCGGCAACGCCATCGACGCCGCCGTCGCCGCGGCGGCCGTGCTCGCGGTGGTCGAGCCCAACCAAACCGGCATCGGCGGCGACTGCTTCGTCCTCTATGCGCCCAAGGGCCAGGGGCCGCTCATCGGCCTCAACGGCTCCGGCCGCGCGCCGCGGGCTGCGACGGCGGAATGGTATCTGGATCGCGGCCTCGCCGCGATACCGCCCTACGATCCGCATGCGGTGACGGTGCCCGGCGCCATCGATGCGTGGGCCCGGCTGGTGGCCGATCATGGCACGAAGAGCCTGGAGGAGCTGCTGCAGCCGGCGATCCGCTACGCCGAGCGCGGCTTTCCCGTGCACAGCCGCGTCAGCTGGGCGTGGGATGTCGCGGTCGAACTGCTGCGCCGCGACCCCAACGCCGCCCGCATCTTCCTGCCGAACGGACGCGCACCGAAGCCGGGCGAGGTCATCCGCAACCCGCAGCTGGCGGCAACGCTGAAGACGATCGGCAAGGAAGGACGCAACGGCTTCTATACCGGCCCGGCGGCAGAAGACATCGTCTCCTACCTGCGCCAGCTCGGCGGGCTGCATACGCTGGATGATTTCGCCGGCAACAAGCCCGACTATGTGACGCCGATCCGCACGACCTATCGCGACGTGGAGATCTGCCAGATCCCGCCCAACAACCAGGGCATCACCGCCCTCATCATGCTCAACATTCTGTCGGGGTTCGACTACGGCAAGCTGGGGCCGTTGTCGGCCGCCCGGCTGCATCTGGAGATCGAGGCGGGACGCCTCGCCTATCGCGACCGCAACGCGTTCGTCGCCGACATGGCCAAGGCGCCGGTGCCGGTGGAGGACTTGCTGTCACCGGACTATGCGGCCCGGCTGCGGGCGCGCATCGACCCCGACCGCGCCATGACCGACCTGCCGCCGCCGCTGCTGCGCAAGAGCGATACGGTCTATTTCTGCGTCGTCGACCGCGACCGCAATGCGGTGAGCTTCATCAACTCCGTCTATCACAGCTTCGGCAGCGGCATCGTCACGCCGAACACCGGCATCGTGCTGCAGAACCGCGGGTCCGGCTTCCGCGTCGATCCCGGCCATCCCAACTGCATCGCGCCCGGCAAGCGGCCCTTGCACACGATCATGCCGGGCATGGCGATGAGGGACGGCCGCGCGCTGATGCCTTACGGCGTCATGGGCGGCGACTATCAACCCTTCGGCCACACGCATGTGCTCACCAACCTGCTGGATTTCGGCTGCGACATGCAGGAGGCGCTGGACATGGCGCGCGTGTTCTACAAGGACGGCATCGTCCTGGCGGAGCGCGGCGTGCCCGCGGACGCCGTCGCCGGCCTGGCGGCGCGCGGCCATCGCGTGGAGCAATCGCCGGAGCCGCTCGGCGGCGGCCACGCCATCTGGATCGACTGGCAGAGCGGCGTGCTCACCGCCGGCTCCGAGCCGCGCATGGACGGCGGCGCGATGGGCTATTGACCGCGCCGCGACAAGGTGACGCACCAGACCCCGTGCCGGAACGCTGCTGTACATGACGTAGCGATCCGCGCGGCGACGCGCCGAACGAGGCCGGTGTGTGGCCGGCGCCGCGTCTGCCCGGATGGAGCGAATGTGGTTAACGGCGCGATCAGGGACCGATCTTCATCCTCTTTGTGAGAAGCGAAGATCGGTCCCTTGATTCGGTTAGCGACCCAACCGAAGACGGTTGGGATAGCTGGCGGAGGGAGGGGGATTCGAACCCCCGATAGGGCTTTAGGGCCCTATAACGGTTTAGCAAACCGCCGCCTTCAGCCACTCGGCCACCCCTCCGCATGAGCGGCTTGCGCCACGGCGTATGCGCCGCCCTTCTACGGGTCGACCCCGGGCTTGTCAATTTGCCCGTGTCGGCGCGCGCGATTTGGTAGGTGCCGCGCAAACCACATTGACCCGATTTTAAGGAATGGAGCGCGAGTATTCGAACCAGGATGGAGTATGGGAGGTTTCAATGTCGTCCTTGTCCAAGCGCTCAATCGAGACCCTGATCGATCTTGTCGAGATCAAGCTGTCCTGCCTGGACGTGTTCGACCGCGAGGATGCGCGCGAGAAGGCGTGCCTCGAGAACGCGCGCCGCGAGCTCGTCACGATGATGGCGGCCAAGCGCGCGATCGCGCCGTCGGCGAACATCGGGTTCGGCGCGTCGGCCGCGACTCTTTGATCCCGCCGCCGATCGTCGACCAGCGCATTCCACCGGCTTCCGGCGCATCCCGCAGCGCCGCCGAGCCGGCGAGCCCGCCGGCGATGGCTCACGGCCGCGCCAGCGCCTGATCGAGATCCGCGATCAGGTCGCCGGCCGCTTCGATCCCCACCGACAGCCGCAGCAGATCGGCCGGCACCGGACTGTCCGGCCCTTCGATGCTGGCGCGATGCTCCACCAGGCTCTCGACGCCGCCGAGCGACGTCGCGCGCGCGAAGAGCCGCAACCGCCCGGCGACCGCCAACGCCGCCGCGCGCCCGCCCCTGACGCGAATCGACAGCATGCCGCCGAAGCCGCCGGACATCTGGCGGCTGGCCACCGCATGGCCGGGATCGTTGCCGAGGCCGGGATAGAGCACCTGCGTGATCCCGGCATGGCCGAGGCAGTGCTCGGCGATCGCCTGGGCGCTGCGGCTCGCCTGCCGCACGCGCACCACCAGGGTGCGCAGGCCGCGCAGCAGCAGCCACGCCTCGAAGCCGCCGAGCACCGCGCCGCCTTCCCAGCGCGTCCGCGCGATGCGCTGCCAGAGCGCGTCGTCGCGCGCGGCGACCAGCACGCCGGCCAGAACGTCGCTGTGGCCGTTCAGGTACTTGGTGGCCGAGTGCATGACGAGGTCGGCGCCATGCTCCAGCGGCCGGGTCAGCACCGGGGTCGCCGCGGTGCTGTCGACGGCGAGGACGGCGCCGGCCTTGTGCGCGATATCGGCCGCGGCGGCGATGTCCGTCACCTCCCAGGTCGGGTTGGCCGGAGTCTCGACCCACACCAGGCGCGTGCGGCCGGGACGTATCGCCGCCGCCAGCGCCCGCAGATCGGTCATGTCGACGAGGTCGACGGCGACGCCCCAGGGCCGCAGCGACTCGATCAGGTAGCTGCGCAGCGCCCAGTACATCACCTTGGGCGCGACGACGTGATCGCCGGGCTTCAGCGACTGGAAGACGGCGGTCGCCGCGGCCATGCCCGAGGAGAACAGCAGCGCGGCGCCGCCGCCCTCGATCGCGCGCAGCACCGCCTCGGCGGCCTCGACGGTCGGGTTGTGCGGACGGCCGTAGCTCCACGCGCCAGGCAGGCGGTAGTCGGCGTCGCGCGCGTAGGTGGTGGCGCTGTGGAGCGGCGGCACGAGGGCGCCGGTCGCCGGATCGTGGGCGCCGAGCGCCTGGGCGACGCGCGTGGCGATGTCGAGCTCGGGCATGCGGCCGCTCATATTCCCCATCACAGGAGAGTGACTCACCCTCACCCTGTCCCTCTCCCGCTCGCGCGGGAGAGGGGACGCTGGAGCAGCGGCCGGTTTTGGTCGCCCCCTCGCCCGCGCGGCGGGAGAGGGTGGGGGCGAGGGCCTGTCTCAGCCATCCGTGATTCCCGGCGCTAGCGCTTCTGGTACTGGGTGGCGCCGAACAGGATCTCCTTGGCCTTGGCGTCCATGGGGGCGGCGCGGGCCTTGTCGGCGAGGACGGCGAGGCCGCGATCGACGGCGGGGCGCGCGGCAATGGCATCGAACCAGCGCACGAAGTTCGGATAGTCGGCGCGGTCGACGCCCTGGCGCTCCGGGCGCCGCATCCAGGGCCAGCAGGCGATGTCGGCGATGGAGTAGTCGCCGGCGAGGTACGCGTGATCCCTGAGCCGCTTGTCGACGACGCCGTAGAGGCGCTTCGCCTCCTTGGTGTAGCGGTCGACCGCATAGGGAATCTGCTCCGGCGCGTACATGCGGAAATGGTGCGCCTGGCCGAGCATCGGACCGATATGCCCCATCTGGAAGAACAGCCACTGGGCGACGTCGTAGCGGGCGCGGGTCTCCTTGGGCCAGAGCTTGCCGGTCTTGTCGGCGAGGTACATCAGGATGGCGCCGGATTCCATCATGGCGTAGGGCTTGCCGCCGGGGCCGTCGCGATCGACGATCGCCGGGATCTTGTTGTTGGGGCTGATGGCGAGGAACTCCGGCTTGAACTGGTCGCCCTTGCCGATGTCGACATGGTGGACGGTGTAGGACAGCCCCACCTCCTCCAGCATGATGTGGACCTTGTAGCCGTTGGGCGTGGTGTCCGTGTAGAGGTCGATCATCGGCGGCGTGCTCCTCTGCTCAGTCGCGATCCTCGCGCGGCATGAGATCGTAGGGGTGGCGGGCGCCGGGCAGCGCCATCATGCGGTCCATCCAGGCGCGGACATTGGCATAGGGCGTCAGCTCGAGCTCGCCTTCGGCGGCCACCGCCAGGTGCGGCAGGACGGCGATGTCGGCGATGGTCGGCCGGCTGCCGACCAGGAAGGGGCGGTCGGCGAGCGCCTCATCCAGCAGCGCGAGCGCGCGTTCGGCCCGGCCGCGCACATACTGGCGCACCGTGGCGTCGGTGTTCAGGAAGCGGACCGCCGCCCGCAGGGCGCGCACGCCCGAGGACATCAGGTCGGCCTCGAAATCGAGCCACTGCGCGATCTCGCGCCGCTCGGCCTCGCCGGCGGCGCCGAACTTGCCGAGGGCGTCGGCGAGATAGCGCAGGATGACGTTGGACTGCGCCAGGACGAGGTCGCCATGCCGGAGGACCGGCACCTGGCCGAAGCGGTTCATGGCGAGGTAGTCGGGCTGGCGCTGGGCGCCCTGGGCGAGGTCGACGTAGCGGTAGCTGTGCGGCGCGCCGGCCAGCGCCAGCATGAGCGCCACCTTGCCGGAGGGCATGGAGTTGGTGCTGCCGTAAAACACGATGCGGCCCTTGCCGAGGCCCAGTGCCGGCCTGGAGGCCGGCCGCGGCGCCGGCCGGGCGATCTTGCGCCGGGTGGCGATGCGCTTCGGCGGTGCCTTGCGCGCGGCCTTCGGCTTCGGCCCCGCCTTGCGCCCGGCGCCGCCGCGCTTGCCCTTGGGTTTCGCCCTCGCCGCCTTGGCCATGCCCCCTCTCCTGAGACTTCGGTTCGAACCTCGCCTCGCATCGATAGACGAGGGCGGGGTTCCGGTAAAGCGCCGGGGGCGCGGGGCAGAAATGCGCCGATGGACCCCATGTCCAGCGGAGACGGCCGGCTGGCGCGGGGGGCGAGCGGCGCTCGCCCGACGGCGGCTCGGACGAGACGCAGCGGACGGTTGGCGGCACGAGGGCGAGCGCCGCTCGGCCCCTACGCCATCGAAATTGAGCGATGGACCCCATGCCCAGCGGGAATCGGCCGAGGCGGCGTTCGGCCGGATCGAGAGACCGGCACCCCTGAAACAGTCCGTTTATCAGGCGACGGATCGCACGGCCGGCGTTAGGGGACTCATGCGAAGCTGCGGAGATGCGTGTCCCGTCTGGCACCGTGGAAGGTGTGCCGGATAGGTCAATGACTTTGACCTGGTTCACGAAATCTGAAGAACGAGCCCATGTAAAGGAAGTTAACGAGCCCGATTTCTGGGGCCGCGCCTCAATGTGCGGCGCTCTCGGGATGCGCCGCCCGGAGTCAGTCCTATTCACGATGTCAAACATCGAACCGGAGCAACCACGCGAGAGCTCTCCAGGGAGGGAACATTATATGAACATATGTCCGCCAAGTCAATCGGAAGTGTGGGAAAATCAGCAAGAGGGCCGGATCGATGAGGTGCGTCGACTGGTCAATCAATTGCGGGACAGCGTCTATCTCTGAGCGCAATCGAGAGGATGAGATACGATCCCGGTTTGCCGACCGCCTCGGTGCGCTTACGACGGAACCGTTCAGGGGAGACGTATTTCGCGCCACGCGCACAAGCGCCGATCTGATCGCGCCGTCATTGTGGCACCAGGGGCGGGAGATATCGCGTCCGCTCGACGACGCGTCCGGGTTCAGCGGCACAGCATGGTGCGCTAGGATGACGACCGCTCGATGAAATCGCGAGGATCTATATGGCCACGATAGACGTGAAAAAGCAGGCGCGACAGCTGATCGAGGAGTTGCCGGAGGGCGCAAGCTGGGATGATCTGATGTACAAGATCTATGTCCGACAAGCGATCGAGGCCGGAGTCGCTGACAGCGAGGCAGGACGGACCGAAGACGTGAAGGCGGCGCGCGCGGTTCGGCCTGTCCTAAATGATCGTACGCTGGGCCGACGCTCTACTATCCGCTCCGATGTCGGCGGCGCGACGGGCGGCGTCGGCGCGATCGGGAGGGAGGTTCCCATGACGGCAGCGGCGTCCAGCCTCGCGGCGCGGCAGCAACCGAAGGCGTCGGGCGAAGAGCGGGAGGCGCGGGTGGAGCTCGCGGCCTGCTACCGCATCTTCGACATGCTCGGCTGGACGGAGATGATCTTCAACCACATCACCCTGCGGCTGCCGGGGCCGGAGCGGCATTTCCTGATCAATCCCTACGGGCTGTGGTACCGCGAGGTGACGGCCTCGAACCTGGTCAAGATCGACCTCGACGGCAACGTCATCGGCGGCGGCGACTGGCCGGTCAACCGCGCCGGGTTCGTCATCCACTCGGCGATTCACGCGGCGCGCGACGACGCGCACTGCATCATGCACACGCACACCACGGCCGGCCTCGCGATCGCCTGCCAGCGCGACGGACTGCTGTCGGACAACTTCTACTCCGCCATCCTCCACGGCCACGTCACCTATCACGACTTCGAGGGCGTCACCACGCGCGACGACGAGAAGCCGCGGCTGGTGCGCTCGCTCGGGAAGAAGAACCACCTGATCCTGCGCAACCACGGCCTGCTGACCTGCGGCGCCACGGTGCCGGAGGCGTTCCTGCGGATGTGGACCCTCGAGCGGGCCTGCCAGATTCAGATGGCGGCGCAATCGACCGGCCGGCCGCTGATCGCGCTGCCGGACGAGGTGCTGGAGCGGACCTCCACCATGCCCCGCCGGCTCGAGCCGGGGGAGCCGACCGACCGCCGCCTGTTCGCGGCGCTGCGGCGCCGCCTCGACGAGACCGACCAGAGCTATCGGAGCTGAGGGGGTGCGCCAGAGCTTGTAGGGGCGAGCGGCGCTCGCCCGTCCTGCCACAGTCGCAATCGTCGAGGCCCTGAATGAACAGAGGGCGAGCGGTGCTCACCCCTACGGCGGATGGATCGGGACCGCGAGGATAACCGATGCATCACCGGCGACTCAGGACGATCAGCCGGCGAGCTTCTTCTTCAGCAGCTCGTTGAGCATCGCGGGGTTGGCGTTGCCGCCCATGGCGCGCGTGACCTGGCCGACGAAGAAGCCGAACAGCTTCTCTCTTCCCGCACGGTACTGGCTGACCTTATCGGCGTTGGCGGCCAGGATCTCGGCGATCTTGCCCTCGATGGCGCCGGTGTCCGTGACCTGGCGCTGGCTCCTTCGTCTCGACCATCTCGGCGGCGGGCTTGCCGGTTTCGAACATCTCGGCGAAGACGTCCTTGGCGATGCGGCCGGAGATGGTGTTGTCGGCGATGAGGGCGCCTCACCGTTGCAATCCGCGCGTGGGGCTCGTGCTGAGGGCGAAGGCGTCTCCGGGACGCTGGCATCGGCAGAGGCGCAGGCGTAGGCTGGAAGGACAGCGATGCTTCGGGAGACGATGATGTCCAGGATCGCGCACCGGGTCTTCCTTGTCGCCCTCCTATCTGGTGCGATGGCGCTGCCGGCCCTCGCCAACAAGGACCGGGAGACGAAGAAGTCCCGCAACGAGTCCGCGACGACCGATCGCTCGGTCGCGCGCCAGCCGCTCGACCACCTGCCGCTCTTCGCCGGCGACAAGCAGATCCTCATCGAGTGCGTCCTCGTCGAGGGGCCGAGCAGCACGCTGGCGATGACCCTCGGGGCGGGATCGGTGGTGCCCGAGGAGATAAGCCTCGGGCTGGGCGAGTCGCTGCCGGTGATCGGTGGGTTGTTCAAGAAGGACGGCGGCTTCATGCCGGGCGAGTTCGGGCCGGAGAACCGCGTCGGCACCGCCGCCATAGTCGGAAGCGTGCTGGCCGTTTCGCTCCGGCCCGATGGGCAGATTACGGCCGGAGGATCGACCCCGGACCGGCTGTGCGCGGCTGCCGAAGCTGCCCAGCCGGCATCCGTGCCCGTGGACCGCGCGATCAGGCCGTTGGGGATCGACGTCGGCAGCATCGTCGTCGCCAACCAGTCCCTGATCTTCCAGCTCCGCAGCGCTGTTTCCACCTTCGATCACGCGGCCCTTGTCGGCGCCGCAGGTGCGCCGGCAACGGCCACCACCGGCTCCGGCACTGGCGTGCCGCAGCTGACGGATATTCCGCTGATCGCCACCGAATTCAGATCGGCGGGATCGGCGCATGTCCGCGACCGGAAGCTGATGATCCTCATCAGGCCGACGATCCTGTCGGACGGCGACATGTAAGGGCGACCCGCAAACATTGCAGAAAACGAACACCACTTGCCCCTATGACCGACCGAGGGCGCAGCGGCGTGGCGATCAGCCGGCGAGCTGCTTCTTCAGCAGGTCGTTGAGCAGCGCGGGGTTGGCCTTGCCGCCCATAGCGCGCATGACCTGGCCGACGAAGAAGCCGAACAGCTTCTCCTTGCCGGCACGGTACTCGGCGACCTTGTCGGCGTTGGCGGCCAGGATCTCCGCGATCTTGGCCTCGATGGCGCCGGTGTCCGTGACCTGGCGCAGGCCCTTGCTCTCGACGATCTCGGCGGCCGGCTTGCCCGTCTCGAACATCTCGGCGAACACGTCCTTGGCGATGCGGCCGGAGATGGTGTTGTCGGCGATGAGATCGACGAGGCCGCCGAGAGCGGCCGGCGACACCGGCGAGTCGGCGATGGATTTGCCCGCCTTGTTGAGCAGGCCGAACAGCTCGCTGGTCATCCAGTTGGCGGCGAGCTTGGGATCGCGGCCGCCCTTGGGACCGCCGCTGACGACGGCCTCGTAGTAGTCGGCGTTCTCCTTCTCGCCCACGAGCACGCCGGCATCGTAGGCGGAGAGGCCCCAGTCCTTCATGAAGCGCGCCTTCTTGGCGTCCGGCAGCTCGGGCATCGATTCCCTGAGGCGCGCGACCCAGGCGGGATCGAGCTCGAGCGGCAACAGGTCGGGATCG
The DNA here is from genome assembly GCA_050180895.1 of Dongiaceae bacterium. GTDB lineage: Bacteria > Pseudomonadota > Alphaproteobacteria > Dongiales > Dongiaceae > JBGPEQ01. Next base: position 890,196 of record JBFXDS010000001.1, on the reverse strand, counting down.
GGGAAGTAGCGGTAGTCGTGGGCGTGCTCCTTGCTGCGCATGGAGCGCGTGACGCCCTTGCCGGAATCGAACAGGCGCGTCTCCTGCTTGATCGCGCCGCCATCCTCGATGATCTCGACCTGGCGGCGCGCCTCGTACTCGATCGCCTGCTGGACGAAGCGGATGGAGTTGACGTTCTTGATCTCGCAGCGCGTGCCGAGCGGCTGGCCGGGCTTGCGCACGCTGACGTTGACGTCGCAGCGCAGGCTCCCCTCCTCCATGTTGCCGTCGCAGGTGCCGAGATAGCGCAGGATGGCGCGCAGCTTCTTGAGGTAGGCGGCGGCCTCCTCGGCCGAGCGCATGTCGGGCTCCGACACGATCTCCATGAGGGCGACGCCGGCGCGGTTGAGATCGATGTAGCTCTTGGTCGGGTGCTGGTCGTGCAGGCTTTTGCCCGCGTCCTGCTCCAGATGCAGGCGGGTGATGCCGACCTCGCGCGTCTTGCCGTCGGCGAGATCGAGGACGATGGTGCCCTTGCCGACGATCGGCTGGCTGTACTGCGAGATCTGATAGCCGGCGGGGAGATCGGCGTAGAAGTAGTTCTTGCGGTCGAACACCGACCGCAAATTGATCTCGGCGTTGAGGCCGAGGCCGGTCTTCACCGCCTGCTCGACGCAGCGCTCGTTGATCACCGGCAGCATGCCGGGCATGGCCGCGTCGACCAGGCTCACCTGCGTGTTCGGCTCGGCGCCGAACGCGGTAGCGGCGCCGGAGAACAGCTTGGCGTTCGAGACGACCTGCGCATGCACCTCGAGGCCGAGGATGATCTCCCAACTGCCGGTGCGGCCTTCGATGAGGGTGTGACTCGTTTCGCCTGTTGTCATCTTCCGAGTTAGTCAGCAATGAACTGTTCAAGATGCACGTTGCGCAGATCATTCGGTGCTATCCTAATGATCAGTGCTTCGAGATTGTGGATTTGCGAACTCATGGGCACCTCGTACGCCGAATAGAATTTTGCTGCATCTGAGAAGAGGATTTTTACTCTCTTCAGCTTGGTAGCTTTAGCCTTCTTTCCAGATAAAGCTCGGACTTGTCGCAATGCGGGGCCATGATTCAGTCTTTGGTTGAGCTCAGTCCATAGATCAAGCTTCGTAGCTCTTCCCACGTATAGAACGCGACCATTCCCATCGTAGAACGCATAGATGCCGTGTGAAGCTTTCAACCGCTTGCAAAGCGCCGGATGTCGACTGGGATCAACAATCCGGAGCGCATTTGCCCCCTTCGGTTTGTGACGTTCGATAGGTGCAAATTCGGCGATGGGCAACACCTTTTGTTGCTGTTGGGCTTTAGCGTGCGTTCGAAATACCAAGCTGGCCACACGCAGCGGCGAGACAGGGGTCCTGAGTTGCATGACATTACCAATCTGTGCGGCCGTCCAGCCAAGATGTCGCGACAGTTGATTGTTGTTCTCGCACTTGAACTTCTTCCGCAGAGCGCTGACCAGCGCATTACCCTTCATGTTACACCTGCGGGGGTTCGGCGAAAGTCTGCGGCCTTCTCGAGCACATGCGCGCTGCGCAGGACGGTTTCCTCGTCGAAGGCGCGGCCGATGAGCTGGAGGCCCAAGGGCAGGCCGTCCTCGGAGAGGCCGGCGGGGATGCTGATGCCGGGGAGGCCGGAGAGATTCACCGTCACGGTGAAGACGTCGTTCAGGTACATGGCGATGGGGTCGTCCATCTTCTCGCCGGCCGCGAAGGCGGCGCTCGGCGTCGAGGGCGTCAGCACCACGTCCACCGTCTTGAAGGCCTCGGTGAAGTCGTTGGCGATGAGGGCCCGCACCTTCTGCGCCTTCAGGTAGTAGGCGTCGTAGTAGCCGGCCGACAGCACGTAGGTGCCGATGAGCACGCGGCGGCGCACCTCCTTGCCGAAGCCGGCGGCGCGCGTGTTCTCGTAGAGCTCGTCGAGGCTGTCGCCGGGCACGCGCAGGCCGAAGCGCACGCCATCGTAGCGGGCGAGGTTGGACGAGGCCTCGGCCGGGTTGATGATGTAGTAGGTCGGCAGCGCGTATTTCGTATGCGGCAGGGAGATGTCGACCGGCTCGGCGCCGGCCGCCCTCAGCCAGGCGATGCCCTGCTGCCAGAGCTTGTCGATCTCGGCGGCCAGGCCGTCGATGCGGTATTCGCGGGGGATGCCGACCTTGAGGCCGCGGATGTCGCCGGTGAGGGCCTTGCGGTAATCGGGCACGGGCGCGTTCACGGAGGTCGAGTCCTTGGGGTCGTGGCCGGCCATGGCCTGCAGCATGAGGGCGGCGTCCTCGACCGTGCGGGTCATCGGCCCGGCCTGGTCGAGCGACGAGGCGAAGGCGACGATGCCCCAGCGCGAGCAGCGGCCGTAGGTCGGCTTGAGGCCGACGATGCCGGAGAAGGCGGCGGGCTGGCGGATGGAGCCGCCGGTGTCCGTGCCGGTGGCGCCGAGCGCGACGCGCGCGGCGACGGCCGCGGCCGAGCCGCCGGAGGAGCCGCCGGGGACGAGCGGGCGGTTGTCGCCCCCCTTTGGTCCCCTGGGGCGGCGCCAGGGATTGGCGACGGGGCCGTAGTAGCTGGTCATGTTGGACGAGCCCATGGCGAACTCGTCGAGGTTGGTCTTGCCGAGCATGACGGCGCCGGAACGCCAGAGATTGGCGGTGACCGTCGACTCGTAGGTCGGCTTGAAGCCGTCGAGGATGTGCGAGCCGGCGGTGGTGAGCACGCCCTCGGTGCAGAACAGGTCCTTGATGGCGAGCGGGATGCCCTCGAGCACGCCGCCATCGCCCTTGGCGCGGCGGGCGTCCGAAGCCTTCGCCATCTCCAGCGCCTTGTCCGGCGTCTCCGTGATGAAGGCGTTGAGATCGCGCGCGGCCTCGACCGCGCGGACATGCGCCTCGGTCAGCTCCTCGGAGGAGAACTGCTTCTTCGCGAGGCCGTCGAGCGCGCCGGCAATGGTGAGGTCTGTGAGGGCGGTCATGCAACGGTCCGGGATTTGCGGCGTGCGTCCTTCGACAAGCTCAGGATGAGGGACTTTCTTATTGCCATCAAAAATCTACCTCATCCTGAGCTTGTCGAAGGACGCACCGCGTTGATGCGAATCTCCTGCTCATTCCACCACCTTGGGCACGACGAAGAAGCCGTGCGCGGTCTCCGGGCCGTTGGCGAGGATCTTGTCGCGGCAGTCGCCATCGGTGATCTCGTCCCTGCGGCGCGGCAGCGCCATGCGCACCGTGCCGGTCATCGGCGCGACGTCGGCGGTGTCGACCTCCTTCAGCTGCTCGACCCAGTGGAGGATGCCGTCGAGCTCCTTGGCCATGGCGTCGAGCTCGCCGTCCGGCACCTTGATGCGGGCGAGCGTGGCGATATGGCGCACGGCGTCGCGGTCGAGCGGCATGGACATGACCTCGGCGGGGTTGATGCGCGCGGACCCTAGCATCCGCTCCCGCGGGCTGCAACGCGGTCGGGATCAGAACGCGCGCTTCAGCAGGCGGCCGAGCTCGCCGACGATGCCGCGGCGGAAGGTGAGGACGCAGACGACGAAGATGACGCCCTGGACGACGGTGACCCAGGCGCCGAGCTGGGCCAGGTAGTGCTGCAGCGAGATGATGACGCCGGCGCCGACGACCGGGCCGAAGATGGTGCCGAGGCCGCCGATCAAGGTCATCAGCACGACCTCGCCGGACATCGCCCAATGGACGTCGGTGAGCGAGGCGAGCTGCGACACCAGCGCCTTGGTGCTGCCGGCGAGGCCGGAGAGGGCGGCGGAGAGGACGAAGGCGATGAGCTTGTAGTGGTCGGCCTTGTAGCCGAGGGAGACCGCGCGCGGCTCGTTCTCGCGGATCGCCTTCAGCACCTGGCCGAACGGCGAATGGATGACGCGGTAGATGAGCAGGAACCCGGCGAGGAAGATCGCGAGCACGACAAAATACATGGTCATGGGCCGGCCGAGATCGAGCAGGCCGAACAGGCGGCCGCGCGGGATCGCCTGGATGCCGTCCTCGCCGCCGGTGAACGGCGCCTGCAGGGCGAAGAAATAGACCATCTGCGCCAGGGCGAGGGTGATCATGGCGAAGTAGATGCCCTGCCGTCGGATGGCGAGGAGGCCGAAGGCGAGCCCGAGCAGCGCGGCCGCGCCGGTCCCCGCCAGAAGCGACAGCTCGGGCGGCAGGCCCCAGACCTTGGCCGCATGGCCGCAGACATAGGCGGCCCCGCCGAGGAACGCCGCGTGCCCGAACGACAGCAGGCCGGCATAGCCGATCAGCAGGTTGAAGGCGCAGGCGAACAGCGCGAAGCACAGCACCGTCATCAGGAAGACGGGATAGATGAACAGCGGCGCCACCAGGAAGAACGCGACCATGGCCGCGAAGGCCGCGTACTGGTGCATCATGCGCGCCGACGTCTCCGGCGCCGCCATGGGCGCGGCGCCAGCGTCTTCGGTGGGTCGGCCGATGTCCCGCTGTGCTGCCATCTCACCGATTCTCGATCGCAGCGGATGTTCGTCTTCCGCTAACGCACGGCCATGGGCGCATCCGCAGGCGAATAAGATGGAGAGCCTGGGACAAGCGCCGTGCGTCCTTCGACAGGCTCAGGATGAGGGTTTTTCTTCGTGCCACCAAGATTCCCCTCATCCCGAGCTTGTCGAAAGACGCAGGCCGCCGATGCAATGCATGTCACGCCGTCCGCCCGAAGAGGCCCGCCGGCTTGATCATCAGGACGATGGCCATGATGACGAAAATCACCGTGTTCGAGGCTTCCGGATAGAACACCTTGGTCAGGCCCTCGGCGACGCCCAGCCCGAAGCCGGTGACGATCGAGCCCATGATCGAGCCCATGCCGCCGATGACCACCACGGCGAAGACCACGATGATGAGGTTGGCGCCCATCGTCGGATTGACGTTGTAGATCGGCGCCGCCATGACGCCGGCGAGCGCGGCGAGGCCGACGCCGAACCCGTAGGTGAGCGTGATCATGCGCGGCACGTTGATGCCGAACGCCTGGACGAGCGCCGGGTTCTCGGTCGCGGCGCGGAGATAGGACCCCAGCCGCGTGCGCTCGATGACGAACCAGGTGGCGAGGCACACGGCCAACGACGCGACGATGACCCAGCCGCGATAGATCGGCAGCACCATGAATCCGAGATTCTGCGCGCCCGTCAGCGAGGCCGGCATGCCGTAGGGCAGGCCCGAGGAGCCGAAGCGGTTGCGGAACACGCCCTCGATGACCAGCGCCAGGCCGAAGGTCAGCAGCAGGCCGTAGAGGTGATCGAGCTTGTAGAGATGCTTGAGCATGGTGCGCTCGATCAGCATGCCGAAGGCGCCGACGACGACCGGCGCGATAACGAGCGCCCACCAGTAGCCCAAGCCGAGATATTGCAGCAGGAACCAGGCGACGAAGGCGCCCATCATGTAGAGGGCGCCGTGCGCGAAGTTGATGATGTTGAGGAGACCGAAGATGACGGCCAGGCCGAGGCTGAGCATGGCGTAGAACGCGCCGTTGATCAGCCCCAGCATGATCTGGCCGAACAGCGCCTGCGGCGGGATGCCGAGGAGCTCGATCATGGACGGCTACTCCCGGTCCACGACGCACCCCCCACCCTACCCTCCCCCTCAAGGGGGGAGGGAGTACTGCTGGGGAGGTGCGTCCCTCCCCCCTTGAGGGGAAGGGTAGGGTGGGGGGTACCGTTGGAGAGCATCGGATTGTGGCCGATCGTCTCAGGATCAGCCCTTGACCAGCGGGCACCCGCCCTGGTCGAGGGGGCGGAAGGCTTCGGCGGCCGGGATGGTCGCGCGCACCTTGTAGTAGTCCCACTCGCCCTTCGACTCCTCGGGGGTCTTCACCTGGAAGAGATACATGTCGTGGATCTTGCGGCCGTCGGCGCGGATCGAGCCCTTGCCGAACAGCGGATCGTCGGTCGGCAGCTCCTTCATCTTGGCGACGACCGTGCCGCCCTCGTCGGTCCCGGCGGCCTCGATCGCCTTCAGGTAGTGGAGGACCGAAGCGTAGACGCCGGCATGGACCATGGACGGATGAATGCCCCGATATTGCGGCGCGAACCGCTCGGAGAAGGCGCGCGTCTGATCGTTCATGTCCCAATAGAAGGACTCGGTCAAGATCAGACCCTGGGCGATCTGCAGCCCGAGCGCATGCACGTCGGTGATGAAGACGAGCAGTCCGGCGAGATTCTGTCCGCCGGCGACGATGCCGAATTCCGAGGCCTGCTTGATCGAGTTGATGGTGTCGCCGCCGGCGTTGGCGAGGCCGATGATCTTCGCGCCGGACGACTGCGCCTGCAGCAGGAAGGACGAAAAGTCGGCCGTGCTGAGCGGATGGCGCACGGCGCCCAGCACCTTGCCGCCGTTGGCCTCGACGACCGCGGCGGTGTCGCGCTCGAGCGCATGGCCGAAGGCATAGTCGGCGGTGATGAAGAACCAGCTGTCGCCGCCGGTCTGGACGATCGCCTTGCCGGTGCCGTTGGCCAGCGCCCAGGTGTCGTAGGTCCAGTGCACCGTGTTGGGCGAGCAGGCCTTGCCGGTGAGGTCCGACGCGGCGGCGCCGGAGACGAGGAAGACCTTGTTCTTCTCGCGCACGATCTCGTTGACCGCGAGGGCGACGCTCGAGGTCGGCACGTCGACGATGACGTCGACCTTGTCGACATCGATCCACTGACGCGCGATGTTGGAGCCGATGTCCGGCTTGTTCTGGTGGTCGGCGGAGACGATCTCCACCTTCATCCCCTTGGCCTCGGCGCCGAAGTCCTCGACCGCCATCTGCGCGGCGATGGCCGAGCCCTGGCCCGACAGATCGGCATAGAGACCCGATTGGTCGTTGAGCACGCCGATCTTGATCACGCCGTCCGACAGGTCGGCCGCGTCGGCGGCGCCGGCGGCAAGCACGCATGCCGCGGCGAGAGTCAGTCCCTTCAGCAGTCTCATGGCCTTTCTCCTTGGTTGACGTGGCAATGCGGTTCCCCTGCTCTAGACGCCGAGATACTCGTGCAGCTTGCCCATGTTGGCGTCGAGATCTTCGTTGCGGATCATGTCGACGATCCGGCCGTGTTCCATGAGGTAGTGTCGGTCCGCCACGGTGGCACCGAAGCGGAAATTCTGCTCGACCAGCAGGATGGTGAAGCCCTCGGCCTTGAGGCGGCGGATCGTGGCGCCGATCTGCTGCACGATGACCGGCGCCAAGCCCTCGGTCGGCTCGTCGAGCAGCAGCAGGCGCGCGCCGGTGCGCAGGATGCGGCCGATGGCCAGCATCTGCTGCTCGCCGCCCGACAGCCGCGTGCCCTGGCTGCGCAGGCGCTCGCGCAGGTTCGGGAAGAGGCCGAAGATGGCATCGACGGAGAGGCCGCCCGGCCGGACCTGCGGCGGCAACAGCAGGTTCTCCTCGACATCGAGGCTGGCGAAGATTCCGCGCTCCTCCGGGCAGAAGGCGATGCCGGCCCGCGCGATGCGGTTCGACGGCAGGCCGATCAGCTCCTGCCCCTCGAAGCGGACCGAACCGGTGCGCCTGCCGACGATGCCCATGATCGACTTCATGGTCGTGGTCTTGCCGGCGCCGTTGCGCCCGAGCAGCGTCACCACCTCGCCCTTCCGGATCCGGAAGTCGACGCCGTGGAGGACATGGGACTCGCCATACCAGGCGTTGAGGTCCGCGACATCGAGGAACGGTACGGGCGCCGGCTCCGGCATGGGGTCGGCATCGACGGCCAAGGCGTCAGCCATGCGCGGACCCCATATAGGCCTGAATGACGCCGGCGTCCTTGGACACGGTCGCGTAGTCGCCCTCGGCGATGATCTCGCCGCGCGCCAGCACCGTGATGCGGTCGGAAAGGTCGGCGACGACGCTGAGGTTGTGCTCGACCATCAGCACCGTGCGGTCGGCGGCGACGCGCCGTATCAGCGCGGCGATGCGGCCGATATCCTCGTGGCCCATGCCGGCGGTCGGCTCGTCCAGCAGCAGCATCTCCGGATCGAGCGCCAGCGTGGTCGCGATCTCCAACGCACGCTTGCGGCCATAGGAGAGCTCGACGGCCGTCACCTGCGCGAAATCGGCGAGGCCGACGGCCTCCAGCAGCTCCATGGCACGATCTTTGTAGGTCGCCAGGACCTTCTCGGAGCGCCAGAAGTCGAACGAGTTGCCGCGCCGGCGCTGCAGCGCAATGCGGACGTTCTCCAGCGCGGTCAGATGGGGGAAGACCGCGGAGATCTGAAACGAACGAACGAGACCCATGCGCGCGATGTCGGCGGGCCTCGCACGGGTGATGTCGCGGCCGTTGTAAGTGATGGCGCCTTCGGTGGGCGTCAGGAACTTGGTCAGGAGATTGAAGCAGGTGGTCTTGCCGGCGCCGTTCGGGCCGATGAGCGCGTGAATGCTCCCGCGGCGGGTCTGCAGGTTCACGTTCCTGACCGCGACGAAACCCGCGAAGGCCTTGGTCAAGTCCCTGGTCTCGAGGATGAAGTCGGACGTCATGCCATCCCTCCCGGCACCATCCGCTCCGTCCGGAAGATCCGTCCATCCATCAGCCGGAGGTTCGGCGCGATCCGCGGCTCGAAGGCCATGGACCTGAAGATATGCTTTTCCACCTGAACGCCGGGGGCGATCTCGATCAACTCCAATCCCGTTCCGGTCAAGCGGAACACGGCCCGCTCCGTCACATAGAATACCTGCTGGCCGCGTTCGGTCGCGCAGACCCCGTTAAACGTCAGATGCCGGACCTTGTCGACGAATTTCCGGCGGGTCCCCTCCCGCTCGATCTCGAGAGCGCCGTCAGCGATGCGAATCCGCTGGCCGCCGGAGACGAAGGTGCCGAGGAAGTAGACGCACGTCGCGCTCCGGCCGATGTCGATGCCGCCGCCGGCTCCGGCCGTCGTCGCGCCGAAGCGGCCGACGTTGACGTTGCCGCGACGATCCACCTCGGCCATGTCGAGAAACGCCTGGTCGAGGCCGCCGGTTCCGCAGGACTCGGACCGCGTCGGCCCGCCAATCGCGGCATCGGCTGCTGCGTCATGTCCGACGGTGGACCCGATGCGGCCAAGAATGCCGTCCTCGCCGGCGACCGCCGCGACCGCTTCGGGCAGGCCAGCGCCGAAGGTCACGACGGCCCCCTCGCGCAACGCCAGCGCCGCCCGACGCGCGATCACCGTGCGCTCGGTGAGCAGCATGCCCGACGAAACCGAAGACCGCTGGACGGGATGCGGACAGGGACGAACAGGACCAGCCTCCCTCTGGTATCCCGCATGACCGGATATCAGGCCGGCCGCGCGGGGCGACGATGGTTTTCGTTTCTTGCCGGACAAGCAGCAAATCACGTGCCAAGCTTGGACTGGCGTCGATCCGACCCGGCAAATCCTGATCAACCGGGCCTATGCCGTCGGGGAGTTGCGCGCCGCGAGCAGGCCCATTCTCCGCGAAACTGTCAGAATTTACGACACTATGTCGGAGATCCGGACAGCATCTGCAGCTGGGCGAGCTTGTCGTACAGCTTGGCGCGGGAAACGCCCAGCAGCTTCGCGGCCCCCGCCTTTTTCCCGCCGGACGCGGCCAGGGCGGCCTCGATGGCGCCGCGCTCGACCTCGGCCACGGCATCCGCCAGCCGGCGCACCAGCGCCGCCGGCGCCGGTCCGGCCGCGGCCGGCGCGGTCGCGGCGACCAGGCCAGTGAAGTCTTCGTCCGTCAGCTTGGCGCGATCGCCGAGCGTGCAGGCCCGCTCGAGGATGTTGGCGAGTTCCCGCACATTGCCCGGCCAGTCATAGGCCTGCAGGACGGCGAGGGCCGCGGGCGTGATCTCGCGTTGCGGCATGCCCAGGCGGAACGAGATTTGCTCCAGCAGCACCTCGCAGAGCGGCTCGATGTCGCCGCGGCGGTCGCGCAGCGGCGGCAGGGTGATCGGCAGCACGTTCAGCCGATAATAGAGGTCGGCCCGGAACGTGCCCTGGTCGACGAGCGCCTTGAGGTTGCGGCTGGTGGCGGCGATGACGCGCACGTCGACCTTGGTGACCTTGTTGGAGCCGACCGGCTCGACCTCCTGGTCCTGCAGCGCCCGCAGCAGCTTCGCCTGCAGGTGCCGCGGGGTCTCGCCGACCTCGTCGAGGAACAGGGTGCCGCCGCTGGCGACCTTGAACTTGCCGTCGCGGCCCTTGCGCTCGGCGCCGGTGTAGGCGCCCGGCGCCACGCCGAAGAATTCCGCCTCCAGCAGGGTATCCGGCACCGCCGCCATGTTCACGGCGACGAACGGCCCCTTGGCCCGGCCCGAGGCCGCGTGCATGGCGTGGGCCAGCAGCTCCTTGCCGGTGCCGGTCTCGCCCAGCAGCAGCACCGTGGTGTCGAGTTGTGCCGCACGCCGGGCCTGACGCTTGACCTCGATCATCGCCGGGCTGCTGCCGACGACCTGCGAGAACGTGTATTTCGGACGCCGATGGGCGGCCAGCTCCCGCTGCAGGGCCGCCAGATCGGCCGTCAGCTGCGTGAACTTCGCGACCAGCGGCCTCAGATAGCTGAGGCGATCGTAGATGACGAAGCCGACGCCGCCGGTGACCTTGCCGTCGGCGTCCTTCACCGGGATGCGGCTGACGACGAACCAGCGCTGCTGGAACTGCATGACGTCGAGCAGGATCGGCTCGCCGGTCTCGACCACTCGGCGCATGAGGCTGTGCGGCAGCACCGCCTCGACCGGCCGCCCGATGACATCGTCGTCGGGGGCGATGCCGAGGAGAGCCCGGTAGCGGTCGCTGATCCAGACGATGCGGCAGTCGGCGTCGACCACGATCGCGCCTTCGCACTGGGACTCGACGAGATCGAACAGCGTCCGCACGGCCTGGGCGTGGACCGATTCCGTATCCGCGGGGAACTCGCGACTCGCTTGCAGCATGCCTTGTCCTCCCTCCCCCGCCGCAGGTCGGACGGGTGTCTATCGGCGCGATCACCACAGGCGGGACGAGCCTGCCGAGCCGCGCCTTGTCGTGACGCCGTTGCGGCCATTGTGCAGGGCGCGCGCGGGGGCTTCAATGTCGCCGACCATCGCCGCCGGCTTGGCGAGCACAATCGCGGCGGCCGGGACTCGGGTCTTGCAATCTCAGGTAGTATTTCTCTATAATCATACACGCTATATGAAACAAGAGCATGCGCAAGACCGTCTTGAAACCACCCTTTCTCAAACGGCTCGCCGTGCTGCCGGAGCGCATGCAGGCGGGGACGTATCCGTTCGACCTGCCGATCCTCGAGGAGGGCAGACTCGCCCTCGACTTCGAGCGCCCCATCACCTTCTTCGTCGGCGACAACGGCACCGGCAAGTCGACGCTGCTCGAGGCGATCGCCCGGCAATGCGGGTTCGGCGTCCGCGGCGGCAGCCGGAATCAGGCGCATCGCGACGGCGACGACCCATCGGACCTTGCCGCCGCGCTGCGGCTCTCCTGGCTGCCGAAGGTCACGACAGGCTTCTTCCTGCGGGCGGAAAGCTTCTTCGATTTCGCCACCTACATCGACGGGCTCGGCCCGGAGGGGCAAGCGCCCTACGGCGGGAAATCGCTGCACGCGCAGAGCCACGGGCAATCGTTCTTTGCGTTGTTCGAGAACCGTCTCAACCATCGCCGTCCCGCCATCTACCTGCTCGACGAGCCGGAGGCGGCGCTGTCGCCGCAGCGGCAGATCGAATTCCTGGGCCTGTTGCGGGCCTGGGAGAGGTCGCGGATGGCCCAGCTGATGATCGCCACCCATTCGCCGATCATCATGAGCTATCCGGGGGCCACGCTGCTGTCCTTCGACGGCGGCAGGATCCATGCTGTGGACTACCAGGAAACGGACCACTATCGGGTGACGCGGCGCTTCCTGATGGATCCGGACTCGGTGCTGGCGCAAGTGTTCGCCGAGGACGCGCCGCGCGACGACTAGACGAGGTCGACGATCGCGGTCAGGGCGTAGACGCCGAAGCCGATGATGAGCGAACCGGCGATCAGATTGGGCCAGCGCATCGGCTGGCCGCGGATGTGATGCCGGAACAGCCCGACGCTCATGCTCAGGGTCAGCCACCACAGGGACGCGCCGATGAAGATGCCGACGATGAGGGCGGTGACGCCGGGATAGTCCCGCTCCGGCGGTCCAACCCTGCCGTCCGGGCCGGCCACGTCGAGGCCCGTGAAGACGGCGACGAACGCCAGCAGCGTGAGCGGGTTGGCGAGCGTCCAGAAGAAGGTCGAGACGAAGTGGCCGACGAGACCCATCGATTTCGGTGCCGGCGCCGAGGGATCGACCGGCTTGCTGCGGATCTCCAGGATTCCGAGACAGATCAGAAAGAGGCCGCCGATCACGCTGATCCAGTCCGTGTGAGCGACGAGGAACTTGCCGATCAGGGTCAGGCCGAGGGCGGCGGCGAGGCCGAACAAGGTGTCGGCGCAGGCCGCGCCAAGGCCGCTCACGAACCCGGCCAAGCGGCCGTCGGACAGCGTGCGCCGGATGCAGAGGATGCCGATCGGTCCGACGGGCGCAGCGATGGCGAAGCCGATCACCGCTCCTTTCCAGAGCAGCTCGAACTCAAGCATCCGCTGCACCCGGCATCGGCGCCGCGCGCCTCATGGACAGGCCAATCCCCACACGAGGGAGGACTTACCCGCATTTCGTTCCGTCTGTCCATCGTCAAGCTGCGCCGCCGCCGGACGACCGCGCCTTGTCACGCCGCCGCCGCCGCTCTATCCCTTCGCCATGCCGATCGTCGCCCTCACCGAGCTGCGGACCGCAGTGCCCGCGCACAGGAGGCTCCTGGGGCTGGATGTCGGCGAAAAGACGATCGGCCTCGCGATCTCCGATTCAGACTTCGCGGTGGCGGCACCGGTCGAGACCATCCGGCGCACGAAGTTCGCCGCCGATGCGGCGCGCCTCGCGCAGCTGATCGCCGCGCGCGATGTCGGCGGGCTGGTCATCGGCCTGCCCGTCAACATGGATGGCAGCGAGGGGCCACGCTGCCAGTCGGTGCGCCAGTTCGCCGCCAACCTGCTGGCGCGCCTCGACTTGCCGATCGCCCTGTGGGACGAGCGGCTGTCGACGGCGGCGGTGACGCGCGCCATGCTGGAACTGGACCTGTCGCGCGCCCGCCGGGCGAAGGCGGTGGACAAGATGGCGGCGGCCTACATCCTGCAAGGCGCCCTGGATGCGCTCGGCCGCCGGGGAGCGTCCTAAGCGGCGACTATCACCGGCGAGCCCGCTCCGCGCGACCCGGCTCCGCGGGCACAGCCGGTCCCGACGTCCGTTCGCTTTCCCGTCGGATGGCGGCCGCCAGTTTTGCTCGCAGATCCGGCGACATCCGCTCGATGCCGTGCACCGCGCGCGCATGGTCCGCCATCTTCATCATCAGCTCGGCTTCGTCGCCGGCCCGCGCGACGAAATCGCAACCAGGGACGACGGATCCGCATTCGAGTTCTGTTCGCATGTTTCCCTCCCGTGATCCGGTGTTCGGGGAAACCTGCCGCCGCGGCATTGGTTCCCCGCGGGCCTTGACCCAGATCGACCGGGCGCGGAAAGTGCCGGCCGCCGACGCCGGATGGGGACGGCGTGGCGGCGAACCTGTCGAACGGGATTTTCCATGGCCGCCTCTCCCGATGCTCCGCGAACCGGCCCGCTGGCCGGGCTCCGCGTGTTCGATCTCAGCCGGATTCTCGCCGGACCGACCTGCACGCAGCTGCTGGGCGACCTCGGCGCCGACGTGATCAAGGTCGAGCGGCCGGGCGCGGGCGACGATACGCGCAAGTGGGGTCCGCCCTATCTCAAGGGCAAGGACGGCAAGGACACCGGCGAGAGCGCCTACTACCTGTCCTCCAACCGCAACAAGCGTTCGGTGACGATCGACATCGCCAAGCCCGAGGGCCAGGCGCTGGCGAAGCGTCTGATCGCCAGATGCGACGTCATGATCGAGAACTTCAAGGCCGGCGACATGGCGCGCTACGGCCTCGGCCACGCCGACCTGAAGGGCGCCCAGCCGGGCCTGATCTACTGCTCGATCAGCGGCTTCGGGCAGACCGGCCCCTATGCGCCGCGGGCCGGCTACGACCTGCTGGCGCAGGGCCTCGGCGGCATCATGAGCGTGACCGGCGAGCCGGATCGCCCGCCGATGAAGGTCGGCGTCGGCATCGCCGACGTGATGTGCGGCATGTACGCGGCCGTCGCCATCCTGGCGGCGCTGCATCACCGGGAGAAGACGGGCGGCGGACAGTATATCGACCTGTCGCTGCTCGATACCCAGGTGGCGTGGCTGGTCAATATCGGCCTCAACTACCTGGTCTCGCGCGAGGTGCCGCGGCGCGTCGGCAACGAGCATCCGAACATCGTGCCCTACAACGTGCTGCCGTGCTCCGACGGCTTCATCATCCTGGCCGTCGGCAACGATGCGCAGTACCGGAAGTTCTGCGCGTTCGCGGGCGCGTCGGAGCTGGCGGCGGACCCGCGCTTCGCCAGCAACGAGCTGCGGGTAAGGAACCGGCGGGCGATCTACGACCTGCTGCCGGATGTCACGCGCCGCAAGACGCAGGCCGAATGGGTCGACGGCCTCGCCGGGCTCGGCGTGCCCTGCAGCCCCGTGAACAACGTCGACCAGGTCTTCGCCGACCCGCAGGTGCAGCACCGGAAGATGCAGATCGGCATGCCGCACCCGCTCTCGGCAAGCGGCGCCGTCGACCTGATCGGCAACCCCATCAAGTACTCGGCGACGCCGGTCGACTACGCGCTGCCGCCGCCCACCTGCGGACAACACACGGACGAGGTGCTCACGGAGCTGCTGGCGATGCCCGCGGCCGAGATCGCGGGACTGCGCGAGCGCGGAATCGTCTAGCGCCGATGCGGGGGCGCGACCCCGACGGCCCCAGCTAGAACTTGATGTCTTCCGCGGCGGCCAACTCGACGAAGCCGGAGCCGAGGACGCGATTGTGGTGGGCGATGATCTGGGCGGCGGAGAGCACCGGCGAGTCGAAGGTGGTGTGCCCGTCCCCGGCGAGGACGACCTTGTAGCCGAGGTCGGTAGCGACACGGCAGTTGGTGTCGATGCAGTACTCCGTCTGCATGCCGGCGATGACCAGGCGCGTGATGCCCAGCCGCTTCAGCTGCGCATCGAGGTCCGTGCCGGGAAAAGCGCTGCAGACGGACTTTTCGATGACCGGCTCGCCCGGCCGCGGCGCGACCTCCGGACGGATCTCGAAGCCGGGGCCCGGCTTGGCCAGCGGATCGCCGGAGCCGCCGTCATGCTGCACGTGCAGGACCGGCGTGCCGCTCCGCCGCGCGCGCTCCAGCAGGGACGCGACCCGCGACAGCACGCCCTCGCCGTCATGGGGCTTCGCCGCGTCCATGAACATGCCGCGCTGCAAGTCGATGACGAGCAATCCCGTTGCCATCTCCGATCCTCCTCGCAGATATGGTGGGTCGCGCCGAAGGCGCGCCTGGACTCTGCCAGCGCCGCCTCGAAAGGCAAGCGTCAATCGTCGCCGCCCGTACCCGCACCGCCGAAATCGATCAGGGAGAGCAGATAGCCGCCGACCGCCGCGGCAACGATCAGCGGAACGATGGCGCGGCGGCTGCTCACCAGCGGCCGCTCCAGCGCCGCAGCGGCATCGTCCAGGTCCTTCCGCCCGGTGAACATCGAGCGCACGAGATTCTCGCCGGTCAGCAGGATGTCGACGAGCACCCCGCACACGTGAATCACCACGAGGACGATCACGAGATTGCCGAGGACTTCGTGCCAGTCGGAGAGGCCGCTTCCGCCGGGCGGCGCGAGCGGCCCGGCGACGCCGTCGCGCCCCGCCGAGAAGAGACCGGTGACCGTCGTGGCCGCGACGGCGGCGAGCAGAATCACCACCATCCAACCGCCGAGCGGATTATGGCCGACATAGCGCGGCGCCCGGAGCCGCAGCAGCTGGCGCGCATAGGCTGCGGCCGGGGACAGGCCGCGGACGAAGTCCGCGAAGCGCGAGTGCGCGCTGCCGATGAAACCCCATGGCAGGCGGAAGATCACCAGCGCCAGGGCCGTGCATCCGGCGGAGACGTGCACGACGAATTGCCATCCGCGCTCCGGCTCGACGAAGTAGGCGAGGAGCACGGCCGTGGCGAGCAGCCAATGGACGATGCGCGTCGGCGCGTCCCACACCGGGACGGAGCTGAGCGGCGCGGCGGACGCGCGATGGGGCTCCATGGGGCCAGTCTGCTTCAGGACGCCGCCCGAGTCGACGCGTCGCGCCGTCACGCTCGCCCGGCTTGCGCCAACCCGGAATCGCGCCCATAGTGCCGCTTTGATGATCGCCTCGGTCGCACGCTCCGCTCCGCTCGCCTATTCGCATCGTCATATCCTGGGAATCGAGGGCCTGTCGCCGGCCGAGATTGCCGGGCTGCTCGACCTGTCCGACTCCTATGTCGAGCAGAACCGGCGTGCCGGGACGAAGGACACGCTGCTGCACGGCCGCACGGTCATCAACCTGTTCTTCGAGACCTCGACGCGCACGCGCACCTCGTTCGAGCTGGCGGCCAAGCGGCTCGGCGCCGACGTCATCAACATGTCGGTGGCGACCAGCGCGATCAAGAAGGGCGAGACGCTGATCGACACGGCGGCGACGCTCAACGCCATGCGGCCGGACGTGCTGGTCGTGCGGCATCCGGATTCGGGCGCGGTCAACCTGCTGTCGCAGAAGGTCGACTGCTCCGTCATCAACGGCGGCGACGGCAGCCACGAGCATCCGACCCAGGCGCTGCTCGACGCGCTCACCATCCGCCGGCGGCGCGGCAAGCTGGCGGGCCTGCTGGTCGCCATCTGCGGCGACGTGCGGCACAGCCGCGTCGCCCGCTCCAACATCCATCTGCTGACCGCCATGGGGGCGCGGGTGCGGCTGATCGCGCCGCCGACCCTGCTGGCGCCCGGCCTCGACCGGCTCGGCGTGGAGGTGTTCACGGACATGCGCAAGGGGCTGGCGGGCTGCGACATCGTCATGATGCTGCGGCTGCAGACCGAGCGCATGCAGGGCAGCTTCGTGCCGTCGATCCGCGAATATTTCCACTTCTTCGGCCTCGACTACGACAAGCTCGCCGCCGCCAAGCCCGATGCCCTCATCATGCATCCCGGCCCGATGAACCGCGGCGTCGAGATCGACAGCGAGGTCGCCGACGACATCGACCGCAGCCTGATCCGCGAGCAGGTGGAGATGGGCGTCGCCGTGCGCATGGCCTGCCTCGACCTGCTGACGCGCCAGCTGCGCGGCAACGAGCCGGCGGTTTAAGAAAAAAGATGCACCACAAAGGCACAAAGGACACGAAGAGCGCTTCAGGCAATGCAGCACGCCGCGCTACCCCCTGCTACCCTAGCGATCGACGAAGCAGGATTCGTCCTTCTTCGTGTCCTCCGTGCCTTTGTGGTGAATCTTCTTCGGGCCGCAGATGCCGGTCTCGGATGCGGTCATGATGTCCAAAGCGCCCAAGGCGGCGTCGCGTCCGCTCGCCCTCCTGAATGCACGGCTGCTCGATCCCGCGACGAAGCGGGATGAGCGCGGCGGCCTGCTGGTCCAGGATGGATTGATCGCCGACCTTGGCCCGCAGGTGAAGGCGCAGGGACTCTCCGAGGATTTCGAGCGGATCGATGCCGGCGGCCATTGCCTGGCGCCGGGGCTCATCGACATGCGCGTGCAGCTGCGCGAGCCGGGCGAGGAGCACAAGGAGACGATCGCCACCGCCAGCGCGGCGGCCGCGGCCGGCGGCGTCACCAGCATGGTCTGCCTGCCGAACACCGAGCCGGTGATCGACGACGTCGCCGGCGTGGAGTTCATCGCCCGGCGCGCGCGCGAGACGCGCTCGAGCAAGGTGTATTGCTACGGCGCGGTGACGCGCAACCTCGGCGGCAAGGACCTGGTGGAGATCGGCCTGCTCGCCGAGAGCGGCGCGCTCGCCTTCACCGACGGCCTCCACGCGGTGGCCGACGCGCGGGTGATGTCGCGCGCCCTCAGCTATGCGCGCTGCTTCGACGCCCTCATCATCCAGCATCCGGAGGAGCCGCGCCTGGCCGAAGGCGGCGTCATGAACGCCGGCGAGCTGTCGACCCGCCTCGGCCTCGCCGGCATCCCGCGGCAGGCGGAGGTGATGATGATCGAGCGCGACCTGCATCTGGTCGAGATAACCGGCGGCCGCTATCACGCCGCTCATGTCTCGACCGCGCGCGCCGTCGAAGCGATCCGCAAGGCCAAGCAGCGCGGCCTGGCGGTGACCTGCGACACCGCGCCGCCCTATTTCGCGCTCAACGAGAACGAGGTCGGCGACTACCGCACCTTCGCCCGGCTGTCGCCGCCGCTGCGCGGCGAGGACGACCGCCGCGCCATCGTCGCGGCGGTCGCCGACGGCACCATCGACTGCATCGCCAGCGACCACGCGCCGCACGACCAGGACTCGAAGCGGGTGCCCTTCGCCCAGGCGGCGGCCGGCGTGATCGGGCTGGAGACGCTGCTGCCGGTCTCGCTCGAGCCCTATCACCGCGGCGACATCGCCCTGCTCGACCTGCTCGCGCGCCTGACGCTCGCGCCGGCATCGCTGCTGAAGCTGCCGCAGGGCCGCTTGGCCAAGGGTGCCGCGGCCGACCTCGTGCTGTTCGAGCTGGAGCGCGCCTACCGCATCGACGCCGGCAAATTCCGCAGCAAGTCGAAGAACTCGCCGTTCGACGAGCGGCCGGTGCAGGGCCGCGTGCTCCGCACCATCGTCGACGGCCGCACGGTCTTCGCGGCGGAGGACTAGTCGATGCCCGGCTTCTTCGACGCCATTCAGCATGCGTGGCCGTACTACCTGGTGATCGCGGTCGCCGGGTATCTCCTGGGCTCGATCCCGTTCGGCCTCATCCTCACGGAACTCGCGGGCTTCGGCGACGTGCGCAAGATCGGCTCGGGCAACATCGGCGCCACCAACGTGCTGCGCACGGGCAACAAGCCGCTGGCGGCCGCGACATTGCTGCTCGACGGCGGCAAGGGCGCGGTTGCCGTCGTCGCGGCGCGGCTGCTGTTCGGACCCGAGGCGGCCATCGTCGCCGGCGGCGCCGTGCTGCTCGGCCACCTTTTCCCGGTCTGGCTCGGGTTCCGCGGCGGCAAGGGCGTGGCCACCGGCCTCGGCGTCCTGCTGGCGGTCGCCTGGCCGGTCGGCCTCGTCGCCTGCGCCGTCTGGCTGCTCGTCGCGCTGCTGTTCCGCTACTCCTCGCTCGCGGCGCTCATCGCGCTGGCGGCCTCGCCGGTCGCCGCCTGGTTCCTCGCGGACCGCCAGATCGCCGGGCTGGCGCTGTTCCTGGCCGTGCTGGTGTGGCTGCGCCATCACGAGAACATCCGCCGCCTGCTGGCCGGCCAGGAGGCGAAGATCGGCAGAAGCAAGGACACCTCGCCCGCACGTTGACGCCGCAAGCCGCGGCTTGTTCAGGATGCCGCAACCTCAGGTTGTAGATCATTGACAAGCTGCGACTTTAGCGCCACCCTCCCCGCGCATGACCCAAGCGATGCCCACGGTGACGGATGCCGAGCGTCTCGCCCGGCTGCGGCTCATCCGCAGCGAGAATGTCGGGCCGGTGACGTTCCGCTCTTTGCTGCAGCGGTTCGGCAGCGCCGGCGCCGCGCTTCGGGCGCTGCCGGATCTGGCGCGCCGCGCCGGGCGGACGGCGCCGCTGCGGATCTGCCCCGCCGCCCAGGCGGAGGAGGAGTTGAATGCCGCCGGACGGGTCGGCGCCCGGCTGCTGGCCAGCGACGATCCCGGCTATCCGGCGCCGCTAGCGGCGATCTATGACGCGCCGCCGCTCCTCTATGTCCGGGGCGACGCGGCGCTGCTGGGGCGCAAGGCCGTGGCCATCGTCGGCGCCCGCAACGCCTCCGCCAACGGGCGCCGCTTGGCCGAGGACATCGCCCGCGACCTGGGCGGCGCCGGCTTCGCCGTCGTCTCCGGCCTGGCCCGCGGCATCGACCATGCCGCGCATCGCGGCAGCCTGGAGAGCGGCACCATCGCGGCGGTGGCCGGCGGTGCCGACGTCGCGTACCCGCCGGACAACGAGAAGCTCCAGCACGCCATCGCCGAACACGGCGCGGTGGTCACGGAGATGCCGCCGGGCACCGTGCCCACGGCCAAGCATTTCCCGCGCCGGAACCGGCTGATCTCCGGCCTGAGCCTGGGGGTGCTGGTGGTGGAGGCGGCCCTGCAATCGGGCTCCCTGATCACGGCGCGGCTGGCGCTCGAGCAGGGCCGCGAGGTGCTGGCGGTGCCGGGATCGCCGCTCGACCCGCGCTGCCGCGGCACCAACAACCTGATTCGCCAAGGCGCCACCCTGGTCGAAGGGGCGGCGGACGTGACCGCCGCCCTGGCCGGCATGACCCGCCTGCCTGAGCGGACACCGCGGCCCGAAAGCCAACTTTCTGAAATTATTGAAGATTCTCCGTCGGACAACGCCCATGGAACAGTCGTGGAACTGCTGGGACCGCATCCGGTGGCGGTTGACGAACTGGTCCGGCAGTGCCATCTGTCAGCCCCCGCCGTGCGGGCGGTGCTGCTGGATCTGGAACTGGCAGGGCGCCTGGAGCGCCATCCCGGCAACCGCGTTTCCCTTTTGTTAACCGCAACGGCGCATGGTTCCTGACGGTTTCCCCTTATCAGGGTCATTCCCGGCAGACATATAAGGCTCCATGCAGGTCGTCGTCGTCGAATCGCCCGCCAAGGCCAAGACCATCAACAAGTATCTGGGCCCTGGCTACAAGGTCATCGCCAGCTTCGGCCATGTGCGGGACCTGCCGCCGAAGGATGGGTCCGTCCGTCCGGACGACGACTTCGACATGGACTGGCAGGTCGACAACCGGGCGGAAGGGCGCCTCAAGGAGATCGCCCAGGCCGTCAAGTCAGCCGACCAGCTGATCCTCGCCACCGACCCCGACCGCGAGGGCGAGGCCATCTCCTGGCACATCGCCGAGGAGCTGCGCCGCCGCAAGGCGCTCGGCGATGTCGACGTCAAGCGCGTGGTCTTCAACGAGGTGACCAAGAGCGCGGTGCTCGACGCCATGAAGAACCCGCGCGCGCTGAACCACGAGCTGGTCGAGGCCTATCTGGCGCGCCGCGCCCTCGACTACCTCGTCGGCTTCACCCTGTCGCCTGTGCTGTGGCGCAAGCTGCCGGGCAGCAAGTCGGCCGGACGCGTGCAGTCGGTGGCGCTGCGGCTCATCTGCGAGCGCGAAGCCGAGATCGAGGCCTTCAAGCCGCGCGAGTACTGGACCATCGAGGCGCTGTTCAAGACGGCGGCCGGCGACGCGTTCACCGCGCGTCTCACTCATCTCGACGGCAGGAAGCTCGACAAGTTCGACCTGCCGAACCAAGCCGCGGCGGAAGCCGCCGTCGCCAGGATCATGGCCGGCGCGCCGTTCCACGTCGCCGCCGTCGAGCGCAAGACCGTCAAGCGCAATCCGTCCTCGCCCTTCACCACCTCGACCCTGCAGCAGGAAGCCTCGCGCAAGCTGGGGCTGTCGGCCAGCCGCACCATGCGCATCGCGCAGAAGCTCTACGAGGGCGTCAATGTCGGCGGCGAGACGGTGGGGCTCATCACCTACATGCGCACGGACGGCGTCGCCCTCTCCAACGAGGCGATCGCCTCCTGCCGCTACTACATCGACCGCGTCTACGGCATGAAGTACCTGCCGGAGACGCCGCGTATCTACAAGTCGCCGGCCAAGAACGCCCAGGAGGCGCACGAGGCGATCCGCCCGACCGACATGAACCGGCGCCCGCAGGATATGGCGCGCTATCTCGATCCCGACGAGCAGGGTCTCTACGAGCTGGTCTGGAAGCGCACCTTGGCCAGCCAGATGGAGAGCGCGGTGCTCGACCAGGTGGCGGTCGACGTGAGCGGCGGCGGCGGCACGGTGACGATGCGCGCCACCGGCTCGGTCGTGGTGTTCGACGGCTTCCTCACGCTCTATCAGGAGGACCGCGACGATCCGGCGGAGGATGAGGAGAGCGGCGGCCGGCTGCCGAACATGGCCGAGGGCCAGCCGGTCACCCGCGACAGCGTCACGCCGCAGCAGCATTTCACACAGCCGCCGCCGCGCTACTCCGAGGCCAGCCTGGTGAAGCGGCTGGAGGAACTCGGCATCGGCCGGCCCTCCACCTACGCTTCCATCCTGCAGGTTCTGCAGGACCGCAAGTACGTCAGGCTGGAGAAGCGCCGCTTCATCCCGGAGGATCGCGGCCGGCTGGTGACCGCCTTCCTCACCAGCTTCTTCGAGCATTATTTCGCCTACGACTTCACCGCCCTCCTGGAGGAGCAGCTCGACGACATCTCCGGCGGCCGCATCGCCTGGAAGCGCGTCCTGCGGGATTTCTGGAGCGCCTTCAGCCAAGCCATCGCCGGGACCAAAGACCTCAGCATCACGCAGGTCATCGACTCGCTGGACGCCGAACTGGGACCGCACTTCTTTCCGGCCAACGACAATTACGACCCGCGCCTGTGCCCCGGCTGCAAGAGCGGCCGGCTCGGCCTGCGGCTCGGCAAGTTCGGCGCCTTCATCGGCTGCTCGAATTACCCGGAGTGCCGCTACACCCGCCGGCTCGGCATCGACAACGGCAACGGCGGCGAGCAGGAGGGGCCGAAGCTGCTCGGCAACGATCCGGCCAGCGGATTGCCGGTGACGCTGCGGCACGGGCCCTATGGCTGTTACGTGCAACTCGGCGACGGCAACGGGAATGGCACTGGCAACGGGCATGCCGAGCCGAAGCCGAAAGGCAAGGGCAAGGGCGCGAAAGCCGCCAAGGACAAGCCCAAGCGCGCCTCGTTGCCGCGCGGCCTGTCGCCGGCCGACGTGACGCTGGAGACTGCGGTCGGGCTGCTGTCGCTGCCGCGCACGGTCGGGCTGCATCCGGAGACGGGCCAGCCGATCATCGCCGGGCTCGGCCGCTTCGGGCCGTACCTGAAGCATGGCGACGCCTACAAATCGATCCGCGGCGACGACGACGTGCTGACCATCGGCCTCAACCGCGCCGTCAGCCTGCTGGCGGAGCCGTCCACGGGCGGCCGGCGCACGCCGCCGGGCAAGAGCCTCGGCGAGCACCCGACCGAGGGCGGGCCGGTCACGCTGCACAGCGGGCGCTACGGTCCCTATGTCCGCCACGGCAAGACGCTGGCGTCGCTGCCCGGCGGCAGCGATCCCGAGACGCTGACGCTGGACGACGCCGTCGCCCTGCTCGCGGCCAAGCAGCAGAAGGCCAAGGGCGGCAAGCGCGGCGCGACGAAGGCGGCCGGCGATGCCGCGGAAAAGAAGACCAAGGCGCGCAAGCCGAAGGCGCAGGCGACGGCGGACATCGGCGACGCGACGCCGGAAGCGGCCAACGCCGCGACCAAGCGACCGCCCCGCAAGCGCGCCGCGGGCTGAAGCGCGCGGTTCTCGCGGTCCGCTCTCGGCGGCCCGTACCCTGCTTGCCTCTACCGGAGACTCGGATCAACATCCTGCGTCCTTCGACAGGCTCAGGACGAGAGCTTGTTTTCGTGCCACGAAGATTTCCCTATCGAAGGACGCACGGATGGATCCTGCAACCATGCGCATCTTCACCGGCGGACTCGGCACCGAGACCAACAGCTTTTCGCCCCTGCCAACGGGGATGCGCGGCTTCGAGGAGTATCTGCGGCTACCCGCCGGTCGGCCCCTGGCGGAGCCGCAGGAGGCGACGGGCGCGCCCTGGGCGGTCCAGCAGTATGTGACGCGGAACGGCGGTGCGGCGATCTTCGGCCCGATCTCCTACGCCATGCCGGCCGGACCGACGGTTCGCCGCGTCTATGAAGCCCTGCGCGACGAGCTGCTGGCGGCGCTGCGCTCTGCCCTGCCGGTCGACATCGTCGCCTATTCCCTGCACGGCGCGATGATCGCCGAGGGCTATGACGACTGCGAAGGCGATCTGCTGGCGCGCACGCGCGCCATCGTCGGGCCGGACGTGGCCGTCGGCGCGCTGCTCGATCTTCACTGTCACGTCTCGGCGCAGATGACGGACGCCGCCGACCTGCTCGTGCTGTTCAAGGAGTACCCGCACACCGACTTCGTCGAGCGCGGTACGGAGCTGGTCGATCTGCTGGTGCGCGCGGCGCGGCGCGAGATCCGGCCGCACATGGCCGTCCACGACTGCCGCATGATCGACCTCTTCCACACCACGCGGGAGCCGATGCGCGGCTTCGTCCAGGACATGCAGGCGCGCGAGGGCCGCGACGGCGTGCTGTCGCTGTCGGCCGCGCACGGCTTCCCGTGGGGCGACGCGGCGGACATGGGCACCAAAATGCTGGTCGTCACCGACGACCGGCCGGAGCTGGGCGCGCGACTGGCGCAGGACTTCGGCGAGCGCCTGTTCGCCATGCGCGGGCGGGCGCAGAAGGCGCCGGTGACGATCGCAGCCGCGCTCGATCAGGCCCTCCAGGCGAACGCGACGCCGATCGTCATCGCCGACACGGCCGACAATGCCGGCGGCGGCGCGCCGAGCGACTCGACCTTCGTGCTGCAAGCCCTGCTGGAGCGCGGCGTGTCGGACGCCGCGCTCGGGCCGCTCTGGGATCCGATCGCGGCCGGCGCGGCCATGGACGCCGGCGAAGGCGCCGTGCTCGACCTGCGCATCGGCGGCAAGATGGGGCCGACCTCCGGCCCGCCGCTCGACCTGCGGGTGACGGTGACCGGCATCTGCCGCGATGCCCGCCAGTCCTATGGCGTGTCGCACGAGCCGCTGGGCGATTGCGTCGCCGTCCGCGCCGACGGCGTGGACATCGTGCTTAACACCCTGCGCACCCAGGCCTTCGGCCCGGAGCTCTTCACCAATGTCGGGATCGACCCGGCGTCACGGCGGATCGCCGTGGTGAAATCGACCCATCATTTCCATGCCGGTTTCAGCCCCTTCGCCGCCGATGTCCTCTATATCGGCGGCCCCGGCACGCTCGAACGCGACCTGACGCGGCTGCCGTTCCGCAAGATCCGCCGGCCGAAATGGCCGTTCGACATCTCGTAGGGCTTGGGATCAGCGCCGTGCGTCCTTCGACAGGCTCAGGATGAGGCGTTTTCTTTGTGCCACCGAGAGTCTCCCTCATCCTGAGCCTGTCGAAGGACGCACCCTGGCGATGCAAGCAAGCCGACGGTTCGCTGAAATCGTCGCCTACCGCGTCCGCACGAACAGGAAGTCGCCGCCGTCGTGGCCGGCGAGGCGGATGTTGTCGTAGGTCGGCTCCTGCTCGGCATTGAGGCGGACCTGCTCGAACACCCGGTGGTAGACGCTCTCGCCGTCGATAACGCCGGCATTGGCCTGCAGCGTCTCGAGGAACGCCTTGGCGAACACCGAATGATCGCCGCCGCCGGCGTCGAGAACGGGCTCGGTGCCGCCGGAGGTGAGCGCGGTGCGTGCCCGCCGCTTGACGATCGTCTCGATGTGGCCGGCGCTCTGCGTAACGATGGCGAGGCCGCGCGTGAGCGTGCCGGAGAAACAGCTGTCGGCCACCACCAGAACATGCTTCGCCTTCAGTGCCTTCAGCATGTCCGTGATGTCGGCGTTGGAGATCCAGCTCGACTGGTTGTCGGCGGCGGCATCGACCGGGAGCCAGTAGCCGCGATCCGCCTCCTCGTCGTACCAGCCGTGGCCGGCATAGTAGATCAGCAGGTTGTCCTGCGGCGTCAGGGTGCGGCGCATCCTGTTCATCTCGCCGATGACCGTCTCCTCGGTGGCGTCCAGCAGCAGCGAGACGGTGAAGCCGTAATCCTGCTCCAGCGTCGCCGCCACCGCCCTGGCATCGGCCACCGCCGTCTTCAGGCGCGGCAGCGTCTCGTAGGCGTTGTTGCCGATGACGATGGCGTGGTAACGACCGAAATCCAGCGCCGCCAGCTCCGACGGGATCGCCGGCGCCTGCGGCTCGGCCGGTGCCTCCGCGGGCAGGGCACGGCTGTCGGCCAGCGTCGTCGGCGCGGCCAGTTGGCTGGCGACAACGTAGCCGAGCGGCCGGCCGGCGCGGGCGACCAGATACCAGTCTTCGCGCGGCAGCCGGCCCAGCACGTCGATGCGGTCGCCGACGGCAAGGGTTTCCACCGGATCGGCCGTCACCGTCGGCTGTGCCCGCACCCGGGCAGGCCGGACCGCGACGAATTCCGCGTCGATCGGCTCCAGCGTCGGGATGACGGCGCTGAAATCGTCGGCCGGAGCGGCCGGCGCGACCGGCGGCTCGGCGGCGGGAGGCACCGCCGCGATTGCCGGAGGCTCCGGCGCCACGACAGCGGACGCGTCCTGCGATGCCGCTTCGGCCTGTTCGGTCGTTTGCGCCGCTTCGGCCTGCCGGGCGCGTTCCTCCTCGGCGGCAAGCCGCTCGGCCGCCAGCTCCTGCTCGCGAACGGTCGCCCTCTCGGTCAGCAGCGCCATCGTGTCGTCGGTGAGATAGCCGGTCGGCCCCAGTTTCCCGGCGCGCTGGAAAGCAGCGATTGCCTTGCGCGTTCCAGGTCCGAAATCGCCGTCGATGCCGGACTTATAGAATCCGAGCACGCCGAGCTGGCGCTGGATCGCCATGCGCTGGTTGCGGCTGAGCGGCGGCTCCGCCGGCGTCGGCGGCGTGACCACCGCGGTCTGGGTCTCCTGCCGGGCCGGCGCCGCTACCGCCGGCGCCTGGTCCGTTGCCGGCGGAGCCGCCGCGACTGCCGCGGCCGGCCGGGTCACGGAGATGGACCCGCGCGCCGATTGACCGTTGAACGACTGCGCCACGACGGGCTGGTTGAAGGTGGACTCCGAGAAGGCGCCGTCGGCGGAGAACGGCTTGAATCGCCAGGTTCCGGACACCAGCTCGCCATAGACCGAGACGGCGTCGCCGCTGACCGAGCCGGTGAGGTGGACGCGGCTGTTGCCGCTCGTCAGGAACGTCTCGAAGCGGCCGTTCTCCGCAGTGATCTCCCCCCTGAAAATCTTCTCGCCGAAGACGTTGTGGGTGAAGCGGATCTCGACAGGGTAGGTCTCGGCCGCCGCGCGCCGCTCCAGCCCGGCGGACAGCAGGACGGCGGCACAGAGCGCCAGCCCGACGACGCGACCCTTGATCATGACGCCTCCTATACGGCGGAACGACGGCCCCGGACGCGGGCAGCATGCGTTCCTCGACAGCATAGACAGCCGGCATGGTGGTTATCAATCGAGCGGACGGCCGTCAGCTGCAGGTCTTGTGACGATGATCACAGGTCATGGCGGAAGGAATGGTTAAGGCCGCGGGTTTCGCTGCCGACGCGGCGGCGCGGAACCATGGCAAAGCCTGTGTGTCTGGTTAAGATGGAGTCCAGGCAACTCAGGCATGAGAATGCGAATGACCATGGGTGAAGGCGCGGCGCGGCCGCAGGCGCAGCCGACGGTGCAGGTCGACAACGAGCGGGTGAAGGTGACCGAGTGGCGCTTCGCGCCGGAGGCGGAAACCGGCTGGCACCGGCACGCCTACGACTATGTGATCGTGCCGATCACCACCGGCCGGCTGCGGCTGTACGACGGCAAGCAGGAGAGCGTCGCCGAGCTCACCGCCGGCCGCTCCTATTACCGCCCCGTCGGCGTCGAGCACAACGTCATCAACGCCAACGCGCACGAGTTCGTCTTCGTCGAGGTCGAGTTCAAGACGCCGGCGTGAGCGGCATCGGCAGGGTGTTCGATAGCGCCGCCCCAACTTTGCCGCCATTCCCTTCCGTGTGGACCATCTTCGTATGCACATATCCCTGCACCGCTTGAGCACGCATTGCCGACGTTGTAGGGGCGAGCGGCGCTCGCCCTTTTTTTTCGATGCAGGACTCCAACGATACGGACCGCGGCAACAGGGGCGAGCGCCGCTCGCCCCTGCAGCAGATGGATCGAGACACAGGATCCGCTGGAACGCATGACAGGACGCAAGAAGAAGGCGCCGCTGCCGACGAAGCAGCAGATCCTGGAGTTCATCCGCGCCAGCCCGACGCCGGTGGGCAAGCGCGAGATCGCCCGCGCCTTCGGCATCGGCGGCGGCGACCGCATCGCGCTCAAGGAGATGCTGCGGGAGATCGCCGAGACGGGGGAGGTCGAGCGTGGTCGCGGTCGGCGACTGGCGCGGCCGGCCAGCCTGCCCGAGGTCGCGGTGGTCGAGATCACCGGCACCGACGCCGACGGCGAGGTGATCGCCCGGCCGGTGTCCTGGCGCGGCGACGCCCCGCCGCCACAGATCATCATGGCGCCGGAGCGCCGCGGCACGCCCGCCCTGGGTCGCGGCGACCGCGTGGTGGCGCGGCTCGCCCGCACCAGCGACGGTTTCTATGAGGGCCGCACCATCCGCCAACTCGCCGGCGTGCCGCAGCGGGTGGTTGGGGTCTATGACAGCATTCCCGGCGTCGGCGGCCGGCTGACGCCGACCGACCGCCGGGTCAAGACAGAGTACCGCATCGCCGCCGCCGATTCCGACGGCGCCCACGCCGGCGAACTGGTGCTGGCGGAGGTCCTGCACACCCACCGCCTGGGGGCGCTGCAGGCGCGCGTGGTCGAGCGGCTCGGCCGCTTCGGCGAGCCGCGCACCATCAGCCTGATCTCGATCCACGAGCACGACATCCCCACCGAGTTTCCGCGCGAGGCGCTGGCCCTGGCGGCAGGCGCGCGGCCGGTCGCGCTCGGCGCGCGCACCGACCTGCGGGAGATTCCGCTGGTCACGATCGACCCGGAGGATGCCCGCGACCACGACGACGCGGTGTGGGCGGCGCCGGACGCCGATCCCGGCAATCCCGGCGGGTTCCGCCTGCTGGTGGCCATCGCCGACATGGCGCACTACGTGCGGCCGGGCGACGCGCTCGACCGCGAGGCGGAGACGCGCGGCAACTCCGCCTATTTTCCCGACCGCGTCGTGCCGATGCTGCCGGAGGAGATCTCCAACGGCCTCTGCTCGCTGAAGCCGACCGAGGACCGGCCGTGCCTGGCCGTCGAGTTGGTCATCGCCGCCGACGGGCGGAAGCTGCACCACCGCTTCATGCGCGGGCTCATGCGCTCGGCGGCGCGGCTGACCTACGGCCAGGTCCAGGCCGCGCGCGACGGACGGCCGGACGAGGCGACCGGACCGCTGCTGGAGCCGGTCATCGCCCCTCTCTATGCCGGCTTCGCCGCGCTGCTCGCGGCGCGCGGCCGCCGCGGCACGCTCGACCTCGACCTGCCGGAGCGGCGCGTGACGATCGCGGACGGCAAGGTCGTGCGCATCGAGCCGCGGGTGCGGCTCGACAGCCACCGGCTGGTCGAGGAGTACATGATCGCCGCCAACGTGGCCGCCGCCGAGACGCTGGAGGCGAAGCGGCTGCCCTGCATGTACCGCGTGCACGAGCCGCCGGACCCGGTCAAGGTGGAGGCGCTGCGCGAGTTCGCCGCCAGCCTCGGCCTGTCGCTGCCGCGCGGCCAGGTCATCCGCCCCGCCATGTTCGCGCGGCTGCTGGAGCAGGTGCGGGAGACGCCCTATGCCGCCATGATCAACGAACTGGTGCTGCGCAGCCAGTCGCAGGCCGTCTACAGCCCGGAGAATGCCGGCCATTTCGGGCTGGCGCTGCAGCGTTATTGCCACTTCACCTCGCCGATCCGCCGCTATGCCGACCTGCTGGTGCATCGGGCGCTGATCGCCGCCCACGGCTTCGGCGAGGACGGTCTGCCGCCGGACGCAGGCGCGCGCTTTGCCGCCATCGGCGAGCATATCTCGGCGACCGAGCGTCGGGCCGCCGCGGCCGAGCGCGACGCGGTCGACCGCTATGTCGCCGCCTTCCTGGCCGAGCGGGTCGGCGAGGTCTTCGTCGGCGGCGTCACCGGCGTCACCCGCTTCGGACTGTTTGTCACGTTGCAGGAGTCCGGCGGCAGCGGCATCGTGCCCATCAGCAGCCTGCCGAGCGACTACTACGACCATGACGAACACCGCCACTGCCTGGTGGGCCGGCGCTGGGGCCGGGTCTACAGCCTCGGCGAGACGGTCGCCGTGCGGCTGGTCGAGGCATCGCCCATCACCGGCGGCCTGGTCCTCCAACTGGTCGAGGACGCCGCCTCGAGCGAGGAGCGGATCATGGCGGCAAGGCCGCCGGCCGGCGCCATTCATCGCCGGGCCAAGGGCCGCAAGCCACCGCCGCGGCCGCGCCGCCCGGAGAAGCGACGGCGGCGCCGATCCCGCTGAACGGGGTCGAGCATCGAGGCGGACAAACAGGGTTAACGCGAAGTTAACGGGCTTTCACGAGTGCCCGTCACCGGATATCTTTGCACCGGGCGATGGCGCCTGACGCGCGGCTTCTGCTAGACAATGAGCGGGCGGTTCCGCCGTCCGCCCCGGGCGTCCAACAAGTCGGATCAAGGTCTTGAGCGACATCTCGAACAACAAGCTCCACCGGCATGCGCGGCTGTCCGCCTTTGCCGTCGCGTTCGCGCTGGCCGGCTGCGGCATCGCCGGAGGTCTCGGCGAGGACGAGGCCTACGATGCCCCGCGCGACATGTTCACCAGCGGCTACGACAAGATCGAGGCCGTCTACATCCAGGATGTCGCGCTGGGCGATCTGGCCGTCGCCGGCCTGACGCAGGTGGCCAGCCTGGATCCCACGCTCTCCATCTCGCGCGAGACCGACGCGGTTGCGCTGAAGGTCGGCGGCAAGAGCCGGGCGAGCTTCAAGTCGCCGGCCGATAGCGACGTCGATGGCTGGGGCGACCTGACGGCCGATGTCCTGGCCGCCGCGCGGTCAGCCTCGCCGCAGCTGAAGGCCAAACCGAACGAAGATATCTACGACGCCTTCTTCGCCGGCGCGTTGACCAAGCTCGACGGCTTCTCGCGCTACTCGACGGCGGCGGAAGCGGCGGAGAACCGGGCGACGCGCGAAGGCTTCGGCGGCATCGGCGTGCGCGTCGCCGTCGAGGACGATGCCGTGCGGATCATTTCGGTGATGAACTATACGCCGGCCCAGCGCGTCGGTCTCAGGTCGGACGACGTCATCACCCATGTCGACGACACGCCGCTGACCGGGCTGGAACAGGACCAGGTCATCGACATGCTGCGCGGCCCCGACGACAGCCGCGTCGAGCTCACCATCGTGCGCGGCAAGGACGCACCGTTCAACGTCGACATCACGCGCACGCACATCGTGCCGGAGACGGTGACCTACGAGCGCCGGGGCAGCGTCGCCTACATGCACATCTACGGGTTCAACCTCGACACCGCCGACAGCCTGCGCAAGGAGATGCTGCATGCGCGCCAGGACATCGGCGGCGGCCTGCAAGGCTATATCCTCGACCTGCGCGGCAACCCCGGCGGGCTGCTGGACCAGTCGGTCGCCGTCTCCGACCTCCTGATCGACGACGGCCGCATCGTCTCCACCCATGGGCGCCATCCGGACAGCCACCAGTATTTCGAGGCCACCAACGGCGACATCGCCGAGGGGCTGCCGATCGTGGTCCTGGTCAACGGCGATTCGGCGTCGGCGGCGGAGATCGTCGCCGCGGCGTTGCAGGACAGCGGCCGCGCCGTGGTCGTCGGCAGCAATTCCTACGGCAAGGGCACGGTGCAGACCGTGCTGCGCATGCCGAACGACGGCGAGCTGACCTTGACCTGGGCGCGGTTCCACGCGCCGTCCGGCTACACCCTGAACCATCTGGGCGTGATCCCCACCGTCTGCACCACCGGGAACGGCAACACTGCCGAGGTGCTGATCGATGAGCTCCGGCGCAACGAGCTGAAGCCGATCCCCACGGACATCCGCAACGGCGTCAATCCTGAGGACACCCGGGCGCTGAAGGAGTTGCGGTCGCTCTGTCCCGAACGCCGCGGCGAGGAGGCGGTCGACGAGCAGGTGGCGCTGCAGCTGCTGTCCCACCCCAGCCTCTATCGGCGGGCCGTGCATCTCGCCGACCTGCCGCGCGGCTGGGTCCCCTCCGACGGCGCCGTGGTGTCGCAGGCCAAGCCCTAGTGCGCCGCGCCGGACGGGTGCGGCTTGCCTGAGGACGAGCAACGAATCACGCGCCCTGTGGACGCCGCCGGGCTGGTCCTGATTCGACGCAGCGCCGCGGGGCCGGAGGTGTTGCTCGGCCGGCGCCATCGCCGCGCCGGCTTCCTGCCCGACATCTACGTCGTGCCCGGCGGCCGGGTCGATGCCGGCGATCTGCCGGCGTCCGGCTTCGCCGAAGACCTGCACCCACGCGTCGCCGCTCAGCTGAGGACGGGCGGCGGCCGCCCGCCGCTGGCCTTTGCCCGCGCGGCCATCCGCGAGACGTTCGAGGAGACGGGATTGCTGCTCGCCGGCGATGGCGTCCCGGCGACGATGGCGGCCGACGCGCCGATCTGGCGGGCCTTCGGCGCGCAGAACTGCCGGCCCGCGTTCGACGCGCTCGACTTCGTCTGCCGCGCCATCACGCCGACCTACTCCCGACGCCGCTACAACACCCGCTTCTTCCTGGCCGACGGCGGCGCGGTGCGCGGCGCAATCGCCGGCGACGGCGAGCTCGAGGACCTGAACTGGTGGCCCGTGACCGAACTCCCGCGGCTGGCCATCGTCGACGTCACGGAGTTCGTGCTGACCGAGGCACTGCGGCGCTGGCACCGCCGCACGCCCGTGGGCAGCGAACCGCCCCGCCTGTTCTGCTATCGCGGCGACCGCGCCCGCTGGCGCATCATCGGCGACGGCCGCTGGACCCCGCCGCCCGCCCGCATCTTCGGCGCGGGTTGACAGCCGGCCCCCGGGCTGTATCTTCGCCGCCTTCCAACGTCCCGGCAGCGAGCGAGGAGCGCCATGGCCAAGCAGGCGACGATCATGATCAAGCTGGTGAGCACGGCCGACACGGGCTACTACTACGTCACCCGCAAGAATCCGCGCACCTCGACCGAGAAGCTGGAATTCAAGAAATACGACCCGGTCGCGCGCAAGCACGTCGCCTTCAAGGAGGCGAAAATCAAGTAGGCACGGCGCCCGGCCTGCGGAACGGAACGAAAAGGCCGCCTCCGGGCGGCCTTCGGTTTTTCGGCCGGCGCCGCTAGGCCACCGATCGGGCGGGCGCCGGTGCGGCGACCGGGATCGTGGGGTGGGCGACGACGCGGTTGCGGCCGCCGCGCTTGGCCTGATACATGGCCTCGTCCGCGCGCTTGAGGATGTCGTCGGAGCTGTCGGGGGCCCCGGTATAGGCGGCAATGCCCATGCTCACGGTGACGTTGAGCTGCGGGGCAGGACCGCTGATCGAGATGGGGTCGCGGGCAACCCTGTCGCGCAGGCGTTCCGCCACCATGACGGCGATGTCGCCGGGCGTGTCCGGCATGACGATGACGAACTCCTCGCCGCCGTAGCGCGCGACCATGTCGAAGTTGCGCAGGTTGCCGTTGACCCGCTGCGCCACGTTGCGCAGCACCTCGTCCCCGGCGTCGTGGCCGTGGGTATCGTTCACCGACTTGAAGTGATCGATGTCGAACAGCACAACCGAGACCGGCTTGCCGGTCTCGCGCGCCCGTTCGACCGCCTTCTCGATATGATTGTCGAGATAACGGCGGTTGTAGACGCCGGTCAACGGATCGGTGAGCGCCAGCGACAGGCTGCGCTCGTAGTTGGCGCGCAGGCGGTCCTGGTAGCGCCGGCGGCGCACCTGCGTGCGCACCCGCGCGATCAGTTCGTTGCGGTCGATCGGCTTGACCAGATAGTCGCTGGCGCCGATGTCCAGCCCCTTGATCAGGCGCGGCGTGTCGAACTCGTCGACGACCAGCAGGATCGGCACCTGTCGCGTCTCGTCCTGCGAGCGCATCTGGGAGACGAGGCGCAGGCCGTCCTCGTTGCCGACCTTGAGGCTGAGGATGATGAGGTCGAATCGCCGCTGCCGGCTGAGCGTCAGCGCCTCGGCCGCCGACGACGCCACGGTCGTCTGGTGGCCCTCCGTCGCCAGGGTGTCGCTGATCTTGGCGCTGGCGACCACGCTGCTTTCGGCGAGGAGGATCTGGCCGGCGTTGCCGTTGTCGTTCTCCGCCACGGCCTCGGCGGACAGCAGCTCGAACTGGCCGCAGGTCTCCTCGCGCAGCCGCCACTCGTCCATCATCATCTTCAGGCGGACCAGCGAGCGCACGCGGGCGAACAGGGCGAGCTCGTTGACGGGCTTGGTGAGGAAATCGTCGGCACCGGCCTCGAGGCCGCGCACGCGATCCTTGGGTTCGGACAGCGCCGTCACCATGACGACGGGGATGTGCATCGTCCGCGGATTGGCCTTGAGCCGCTGGCAGACCTCGAAGCCGTCCATGCCGGGCATCATGACGTCGAGCAGGACGATGTCGGGCGAGTTGGCGGCGATGGACTCGAGCGCCGCGGCCCCGCTGTCGGCCGTCATGACATCGAAATACTCGGCCGAAAGCTTGGCCTCCAGCAGCCGGACGTTCGCCGGAATATCATCAACGACCAGGACGCGCGCGGACATCCTACAAACAACCCACGGTTCGGCAGTTTCCGAGGAACTCTAGCTCAAGAACTGCTGGACGGTCTTGAGGAAATTGGTCACCGAGATCGGCTTGGCAATGTAGGCCTCGCAGCCGCCCTCGCGGATCTTCTCCTCGTCGCCCTTCATCGCGAACGCCGTCACGGCGATGATGGGGATGGCCTTCAGTTCGTCATCCTCCTTGATCCACTTGGTCACCTCGAGGCCCGAGACTTCGGGCAGCTGGATGTCCATCAGGATGAGATCGGGCCGGTGATGACGCGCCAACTTCAGCGCCTCCATGCCGTCGCGTGTCTGCAGGATGTTGTAGCCGTGCGCTTCCAGCAGGTCGTGAAAGAGCTTCATGTTGAGCTCGTTGTCCTCGACGACGAGGATCGTCTTCGGATGGGCCGGCGTCGGCGGCGCCTCTTCCTGCGCGCGCGTGCGGGCCGTTGCGGCAACCACGTTGTTCTGTGTCATCTCTCCTCACCTAACCGTGAACGCACGTCCCGGCCCTGTAAGTCCTTTCGCCACGGGCGGTTCCGAGCGGTCCGCCGAGCCCTGTTTCGACCCTCCGAGAAGTATCAGCCTATCGTTAACAATTAGTTAGGATTTTCGGTATTCTGCCCGGCCGACCCGGGCGAGCCAAGGATTCGGCGCCATGCCGCTGCTGTCGACCCTGTGCCGCGACTGCGCTGCCGTCGGGGCGGTTGCCGCCCCGACGGGCCGGTGTCCGGCCTGCGGATCGCCCCGCCTCCTCGCCCATCCCGAGCTGACCGCCCTCGGCATCGCCCATATCGACTGCGATGCCTTTTACGCCAGCGTCGAGAAGCGCGACAATCCCGACCTGCGCGACAAGCCGGTCGTCGTCGGCGGGGGGCGCCGGGGCGTCGTCATGGCCGCCTGCTATGTGGCCCGCATCTACGGCGTCCGCTCGGCCATGCCGATGTATAGGGCACGCCAGCTTTGCCCGGAAGCGGTGGTCGTGCCGCCGGACATGGAGAAGTATCAGGCGGTCGGCGAACAGGTGCGCCGGTTGATGCTGGCGACGACCCCCCTGGTCGAGCCGCTGTCGATCGACGAGGCGTTCCTCGACCTTGGGGGCACCGACCGGCTGCATCACAGCTGCCCGGCCCGGACGCTGGCCCGGCTGGCCCTTCAGATCGAACGTAAAATCGGAGTAACGGTTTCTATTGGCCTGAGTTACAACAAATTTCTTGCTAAAGTAGCATCTGATCTCGACAAACCCCGCGGCTTTGCCGTGATCGGCCGCGGGGAGGCGGTCGGCTTCCTCGCGGGCAAGCCGGTCGGGCTGATCTGGGGCGTCGGCCGCGCCTTGGCCCAACGGCTTGCCGCGGACGGCATTGCGACGATCGGCCAGCTGCAGGGGACCGAGGAACGCGACCTGGTCCGCCGCTATGGCGCCATCGGCCACCGCCTGGCCAGGTTCGCCCGCGGCGAGGACGACCGCGCCGTCGACCCGGATGCCCCCACCAAGAGCGTCTCGGCCGAGACGACGTTCGAGAGCGACCTGAGCGACGCCGGCCAGCTGGCGGCAATCCTATGGCCGCTCTGCGAGCGGGTCGCAGCCCGGCTGCGACAGGCGGACCTTGGCGCCAGGACCGTGGTCCTCAAGCTGAAGAGCCGGGATTTCCAGATCGTCACGCGCCGCCACCGTCTGGAGACGCCGACGCAGCTGGCCGACCTCCTCTATCGGACCGCCCTGCCATTGCTGGAGCATGAGGCGGACGGCCGCCGCTTCCGCCTGATCGGCGTCGGCGGCACCGACCTGGTCCCGGCCAGGGACGCCGATCCCGCCGATCTGCTCGATCCGCAGGGGCGCCGGATGGCCGGCCTCGAGCGCGCGATCGAGACGGTCCGCGGACGCCTCGGGCCCGATTCGATCCGCCGCGGCCGCGGCCTTGCCGCCGCCCCGGCTAGGCCGGCCCGCCGCGACAAGCCCGGCGGCTAAATTTCAGCAGGGCGACGGCAGCGCCTTCAGGTCCCTCAGCGTTCCGTTGACGTCGAAGTCGCCGAAATCGAACGTGATGGTCTCGACGACGCCGTTCAGGTGGAGACGGATCTGCTGCTCCTGGTCGGGTTCGGCCGATTCGTTGGCGTGGTCGAAGAAGGCCAGCGTGACCCGGCTCGACGGGGCCGAGGACAGCAGCGGCGGCCGGCCGGGCGCGGCCGCTTCGGACGCGCTCTGCGTCGCCATGACGGCATTGACGTCGGACAGGCCATCCTCGTTGAAGCCATCGAAGATCGTGGCCCAGAAGAAGGACTCGCCGGCTTCGATTCGCTTCAGCAGCTCCAGGGTATGGGCAGTCGGGAAGAGCGTGCCGGCCGGCAGCGTCACCGTGCGGCCTTCGGGAAGGGCGTATTCGGCGATGCCTCCCTTGCCCGGACCGTCCAGACGCGCTTCGCCGCGGAATTCCTCCTTCACCTCGCCGTTCTCGAAGTTGCGGATGAAGTAGCGGTAGCGGAGCCCATCCTTCGCTTCCCAGGTCACGACGTTCCAGCCGATGTCGATGACGTCGCCCGAGGAATAGGCGAACGACATCACCGTCCGCTGCGTGACGCTCCAGCCGTCGCAGGTGTCTTCCCATTCGAAGGCCATGGTCCCCGTCACGTCCACGACATCGCTGCGGCCGCTCGAGCCGCCGAACGCCAAGTCGTAGACCGCCCCATGCGGAACGACCTCGAACGCCGCCGCGGAAGTCCGGGCGTCACCGAGGCATAGACAAAGGATCACCAG
The DNA here is from genome assembly GCA_050180895.1 of Dongiaceae bacterium. Lineage (GTDB taxonomy): Bacteria > Pseudomonadota > Alphaproteobacteria > Dongiales > Dongiaceae > JBGPEQ01. The sequence goes on along the minus strand of JBFXDS010000001.1, from coordinate 853,047 downwards.
GCTCACCCTGGCGAGACGTGCGCGTACCGACATGGACAAATGAACCGTTGAGGGATTTGCTGTTCCAGCACCGCGAAAACTATGGCATGGGTCGGCCGCGGACAACAGCATTCTTCGCGACGGTTCCGTTCCCCGTGCAGCGCATCCATCAAGAGGTTGCTTCGCAATGACCGATCGACCCGCCATCCTCGTCACACGCAAGCTCCCGGACGCCGTGACCGCCCGGTTGTCGCGCGACTATCGGCCGACGCTGAACCCGGACGATCGCCGCTACGCCGCCGCCGCGCTGGTCGCCGCGGCCGCCGGCCACGACGCCCTCCTCGTCTCCCCGACCGAACGGATGACCGGCGAGGTCCTCGCGGCGCTGCCGCGCTCGATTCGGGCGATCGCCACCTTCTCCGTCGGCTTCGAGCATATCGACCTGCCGGCCGCCAAGGCCCGCGGGATCGTCGTGACCAATACGCCGGACGTGCTGACCAACGCCACGGCCGACATCGCCATGCTGCTCATTCTGGGCGCCGCGCGGCGCGCCGGCGAAGGCGAGCGGCTGGTGCGGGAGGATCGGTGGACCGGCCTCGGCCTGACCGAGATGCTCGGCCGCCACGTGACGGGCCGGCGGCTCGGCATCCTGGGCATGGGACGCATCGGCCGCGCGCTGGCCGGGCGGGCGCGCGGGTTCAGCATGACGATCCACTATGCCAATCGCGGCCGCCTGCCGCCCGATCTCGAACAGGGAGCGGTCTACCACGACGACCCGGAGGAGCTGCTGCCGCATTGCGACGTGCTTTCGATCAACTGCCCGGCCAGCCCCGAAACCCACCATTTTCTCGATGCGGCGCGCATCGCCAGGCTGCCGGATGGCGCGATCGTCGTGAATTCGGCCCGCGGGACCATCGTCGACGACGAGGCGCTCATCGCCGCGCTGCGCTCGGGCAAGCTGTTCGCGGCCGGCCTCGACGTCTACGAAAACGAGCCGAAGATCCACCCCGGCTACCGGGCGCTGCCCAACGTCTTCCTGCTGCCGCACCTGGGAAGCGCCACGGTCGAGACGCGCGACGCCATGGGCTTCAAGTGCCTGGACAACCTCGACGCCGTGTTCGCCGGCCGCGAGCCGCCCGACCGGCTGGCATAGAGCCCAGGGTCGCAGGCGGATCGAGGTTTCGCCACCGGCATCCGGGCCGGCAGGAGATTGGGACTGACGCCCCTGCGTCCTTCGACAAGCTCAGGATGAGGTTACTTCTTCGTGCCACGAAGATTTTCCCTCATCCTGAGCTTGTCGAAGGACGCAGGGTGGTCGTGGAGGCCGCCGGCTTATCCGGGAAAACGTAACGGCATTTTTACCGGCAGATCATAGACATGGTGCCTTCGACCCGGAGGCCATGTGAGCGCCCTTCAGCCACCCCCCGAACTCCAGCGCCTGAGCGGCGCCGAGCGTGCCGCCATTCTGCTCCTGGGCATGCAGCCCGAGCATATGGGCAAGCTGATGGACCTGCTGAACGAGGACGAGATCCGCGCCATCTCGCGGACGATGTCGCGCCTCGGCAAGGTCGATCCCACGGTCGCCGAGGCCGTGTTCAACGATTTCAGCGATCAGATCGCCGTGGGCGGCGGCATCCTGGGGACGCATCAGACCACCGAACGGCTGCTGCGGTCGGTGCTGGTCGGCCGCGACGAGCTGGTCGATTCCATCCTGCAGGAGATCAGCGGGCCGCCGAAGAACAACACCTGGGAACGCGTCACGACGGTCGAGGCCAAGACGCTCGCCGAGTATCTCGGCAACGAGCACCCGCAGGTGGCCGCCGTCGTCCTGTCGCAGCTGTTCGCCGACTATGCGGCCCAGGTGCTGGCCCAGCTGCCGGCCGACTCCGCCGCCGACATCATGGTGCGTGTCCTGGAAGTGCCCGCGGTCAACCGGGAGATCCTCGACGACATCGAGCGCGCCCTGCGCAACGATCTTGGCATGGATCTGAGCCACGAGAAGAAGAAGGACCCCCACAACTACATGGCCGATCTGATCGGCCGCGTGAACAGCGACACCGAGGCGCGCCTGCTCGGCTCGCTCGAAAGCATCTCGCCCCAGCATGCGGCCCTCGTGCGCAAGCATATGTTCACCTTCGCCGATCTCATGCGGGTCGGCCCCGCTTCGATTCAGGCGCTGCTGCAGGAATGCGACAAGTCGCGCCTGGCGCTGGCGCTGAAGCTGTCGGACGAGGCGACCCGGCAGATCTTCCTGGCCAACATGTCCGAGCGCCAGGCCAAGATGTTCCGCGAGGAGCTGGAATCGGGCGGCACGCCGCGCAAGCCCGAGGTCGAGGAGGCGCAGAAGGAGATCGTCCTGCTCGCCAAGGCCCTGTCCGCCGCCGGCCTGCTGTCGCTGGAGCCCGAGGAGACGCCGGCGGACGCCGCGCCTGCCGATGCCCCACCCGCCGAAGCCGCCGCGGCTTAGGGCCGCAAGGACTCACATACCCTCACCCTAGCCCTCTCCCGTTTCACGGGAGAGGGGATTCGGTCATGCGGTTCGCTCGGCAGAGTCCCCTATCCCACGCCAGTGGGAGAGGGCTAGGGTGAGGGTCTCCGCCGCTCTCAGCGCGGCGTCGGCGCGCCGTCCGGCTGCTGCTGCGTGATGCAGTGGATGCCGCCGCCGCCGCAGACGATGTCGACCGCCGGCACCTGCACGATTTCGCGGCCGGAAAAGGCGCGCGTGACGGCCTCGAACGCCCGCGCGTCCTGCGGGTCCTCGAAGGCCGGCATGATCACCGCGCCGTTGGCGACGTAGAAATTGATGTAGGACGCGGCGATGCGGCGACCGTCGGGCATGTAGCGCGGCCGCGGCTGCTCGATCTCGACCACCTCGAGCGCGCGACCCTGGGCGTCGGTCGCGGCGCGCAGGCGGGTCAGGTTGTCCTGCAGCGGCCCGTGGTTGGCGTCGGCGGGATCGCTGCTCGACAGCGCCAGCACGACGCCCGGCCGGGCGAAGCAGGCGAGGTTGTCGACATGCCCGTCGGTGTCGTCGTCCTTGAGGCCCTCGCCGAGCCAGATCACCTTGCGGATGCCGAGATAGGCGGCGAGCAGCTCCTCCATGTCGGCGCGGCCGATACCGGGATTGCGGTTCGGGTTGAGCAGCACGCTTTCGGTGGTCAGCAGCGTGCCCTCGCCGTCCGTATGGATGGCGCCGCCTTCGAGCACGAAGGGCGCCTCGTAGCGCCGCATCTCCAGATGCTTCAGCACCTCCTCCGCCACGGCCGCGTCGCGCGCGTGATCGGCATATTTGTTGCCCCAGGCGTTCCAGCGCCAGTCGACGCCGGCCACCTGGCCCGCGCCATCGACGACGAAGGTCGGGCCGTTGTCGCGCATCCAGGAATCATCGTGCTGCAGGGAATAGACGTTGATGTTCTTGTCCTTGCCGACGCGCAGGGAGGCATCGATCACGTTCTTCGGCTTGGCGATCATGGTGACCGGCTCGAAGCGGGCGATGGCCGTCGCCACCTCGATATAGGCGTCGCGCGCGGCCTCGATGCGATCGCCCCAGGTTTCCGCGCGCGTCGGCCATTCCATCCAGCAGCGGCTGTGCGGCGTCCACTCCGCGGGCATGAAGAAGCCATCGTCGGCCGGTCGTGCCACGGAGTCCTCCCCATTTCTGACGTCGGCGGGACTGTAGTGGCGTCTTGGCGGTTTGGCAATTGCGCCGGACCCTGCGAATCGGCTTGGTGCGTACGCCGATCGCCCCTAATGTTGCACGCGCTTGCAACCTTCGATGGAGGATCCGCTCCGTGCGCAAGTGCGTCGTCATCACCGGCGGCAGCCGCGGCATCGGCAAGGCGACGGCGCTGGCCGCGGCGGCGGCGGGATACGACGTCGTCATCAGCTACCTGCGCGAGCAGGATGCCGCCGAGGACGTCGTGCGGCAAATCCGCGCGCTCGGCTCCCGCGCCCTCGCCGTCCACGCCGACAGCGCCCGCGAGGCGGACCTGGCGGCGCTGTTCATCCGCGCTGATTCGGAATTCGGTCCTATGACTGCGCTGGTCAACAATGCCGGCATCGTCGGCCGCGGCTGCCGGGTGGACGACGTCTCCGCCGAGGATGTCGCCCGGGTGTTGGCGGTGAACGTCGTCGGCTGCTTCGTCGCCGCGCGCGAGGCGGTGCGGCGGATGTCCACGCGCCGCGGCGGACGCGGCGGCGCCATCGTCAATCTCTCCTCCGCGGCTGCCCGTCTCGGCAGCCCCGGCGAGTTCGTGCACTACGCCGCCTCGAAGGGCGCGATCGATACCTTCACCCTCGGCCTCGCCCGCGAGGTGGCGGACGAAGGCATCCGCGTCAACGCCGTGCGCCCGGGCATGATCGACACGGATATCCACGCCGGCGCGGGCTCGGACGACCGCGTCGCCCGCATCGTGCCGACCGTGCCGATGAAGCGCATCGGCACCGCGGACGAGGTCGCGCAGGCCATCCTGTGGCTGATGTCCGACAGCGCGTCCTACGTCACGGGAGCCATCGTCGACGTCTCCGGCGGCCGCTGAGCGGCGGGAGCGTCCGCGCGGCGGACGCTCCCGCTCGATGCCGGCAGGGCCGGCCGCTCGGTGCGCCCCGCCGGCCTCCGCGCCACCATCCGCCTCCCCCGCGTGGGCTGATCGCCGCGGCATCCCCACGGACGATGCCGCATCGGACGCGAACGGCGCCGCGCGGCGGCGCATCTCCGGATGCTTTCGGCACTTCTTCCGCCGTGGCGCCAACCGCGTGATCGGCATGCTTGTCCCCGATGCGATGGGTTGGAACTCGAACAAAGGCGGGCGACACGCCGCTTCCTACGAACATGCTACGCTGTGATGGTCGTCACTGTCCCGATACAACCATCGTGGCATACGGTCTGCGTCCGACAGTGGACGACCGGAGTGCGCCGTCTGATGATCATGATGGCAATGTCCTGCGATATCGGCGCTTCGTGCGTTGCATCCGAAACCGAACGGAGGTGACCCATGCGATTGACTCCTGAGGAGGCCGCCAAAGCCGCGCGCTTCAACATCCGGAACGCGCGGCGAATCGGCTGGATCGACCGATACGGCGCCATCGCCTCGATCCTCGGCATCGGCGCCATGTCGACAACCGCCGAGACCTTCGCCCAAAAGCTGGCCGATTGGCAGGCTGCCAATCGGCCGCTCACCCCCGACGGCATGCTTGGCCGGAGGACCTGGGCGCGCCTCGAGCCGCACACCCGGTTCTCGACCGCCGCCGTACCGTTGCCGGCCTGGCTGCAGGCGCCGCCGCCCTCTGCGCGGGAGCCGGCGCCGCGCAGCGGCGCGGGTCCGCTGTGGCTGCAGGTGGCTCAGTCCGAACGGCAACGCTGGGACACCGAAATCGCGGGGTGGGGGGCCGACCGCAACCGGCGTCGTGCCGAGACATATCTCGATTGGGACGAGCAATACTTCGCCGCTTCTCCGATGTGGGGCGGCGTGGTTCACGATCCAGGCGAAATGCCGAGCTTGGACCGCAACGCCCACTGGTGTGCCGCTTTCGTGAACTATTGCCTTCACCGCGCCGGTTACAGTCACACCGGCAGCGCCGGCGCCGGTTCGTTCATCCAATCCAATTCATGGCACTTCCAGGCGCTCGAAGAGGCGCGGCAGGGTTGCGTGATCGTCGTCGGGAACGCCGGCGCCGCCCACGTCGCCTTCCTGGATGATCCTGCCGGACTCCCCGCCAACCCCGGCGGCAACGTCCAGAACACGCGCGGCGTGTGGCTGTTGGGCGGCAATCAGTCCAACCGCATCACGCGCTCGCTCGACCACCGCAACCTCTTGGCCGCCCGCGGGCGCAACGGCGTCACATCGCCCTATCTCTGGCCCGATATCGGCCCGGCGGTCTGCAACATCGAGCTGCCGACGGAGCGGGCACATTACTGCCGACATATTCACCACTGACGAGGGCAGCGGGCGCAAGCGTTGCGGACCCTTGGCCCGAGGGAAGTCGTCGCCGCGGCGGTGCGAATCGGAGGTAGAGATCATGAGCTCGGCATGGCGCGGCCTGCGGGCCGCCACTGTGGCGGCGGCGATCGGGCTTGCGCCCGGCGCGGCCGCCGCCAACGACGTCGCGTTCGGCGGCGCCGGCGCGGATCTGGTTCCCCTCGCCGAGAGCCGCGTACAGATGCTCTCCGAAGACATCCGCATCGAGCGCACGGCGCCGGGCGGCTATCGAATCCTGGGCGACGGCGACTGGCGCGTGACCGCCGTCTACCGCTTCCGCAACCTCAGGAATGAGACGGTCCGCGTGCAGATGGGCTTTCCGGAGCCTGCCTGCCCCGAAGACGGCGACTGCACGTTCGCCGGCTTCGAGGACATGACGACGACCGTGCGAGGCGCGCGGGTCGATCTGAGCATCGGCAACGTCGAACGCCGGCATCCCTGGGCGGAGCACATCGACAGAGTGCACGTCTTCGAGGTGATCTTTGCGCCCGCCGAGACGGTGGAGGTCGTGCATGCCTATCGCCATGGTCTGACCGAGTATGTCGGCGGCGGAGAGGACCTCACCTACATCACCCGAACCGGCGCCCTGTGGGCCGGGTCCATCGAAGATGCGCGATTCAAGATCATCCTGCCGTATCGCCCTTGGGGCATCTCGCTCGGGCCGTGGGCCGCGCAGCTCGCCCGCTTCGCGGAGACGCGGGCGAACGGGCAGCCGCGCGTCGAACTCGATCTGGCGTGGACCGACTGGGAGCCGGAGAACGACCTCAACCTCCGCTTCGGCCCCGGTTTCCCCACCCTGGAGACGCCGAGCCTGATCGAGGGCTGCCCGGCGCCCGCCGCGTTGTTCGATGACGATCTTTCCGCCGCGACGCTCGACGCCGCCGATCTCCTGGAGCGAACGCAATCGCTCTCCGACGCCCAGCTCCGCATCTGCCGCAACGCGATCTTTGCGCACCATGGCAAGGACTTCGACGATCCGGACCTCGATGCATTCTTCTATGGCGAGGGGGCCCTGCGGGTACGCGGCCCCGACGCGGCCGCGTCGACCGGCGGCGACATCTTCGCCAGGAATTCCGATTTCTCGCAGGATATGCTGACGGACCCAGAGTGGGCTTACCTCAAGGCGATCCAGCTCGTGCAGGAGCGGCGATAGAAAACGATCCGGTCGCCTCCCCTTCGATATTTCCCGAGGCCGCCTGGTTGCGGTCTCGATCCGGACGGCAGCCGCGAGCGGCTGTGGCATCCCTAGGTCTTCGGCAGGTCCAGCCGGATGTGCACCTCCCGCAGCCGCGCCGGCGGCACCTCGGAGGGCGCCTGCATCAGCAGGTCCTCGGCGCGCTGGTTGAGCGGGAAGGCGATGACCTCGCGGATGTTCGGCTCGTCCGCCAGCAGCATGACGATGCGGTCGATGCCCGGCGCGGAGCCGCCATGCGGCGGCGCGCCGAACTTGAAGGCGTTGAGCATGCCGCCGAAGCGGCCCTCGACGTCCTCCCGGCTGTAGCCGGCGATGGCAAAGGCCTTGTACATGATCTCCGGCAGGTGATTGCGGATGGCGCCGCTGGAGAGCTCCACGCCGTTGCAGACGATGTCGTACTGATAGGCCTTGATGGTCAGCGGATCCTGCGTCTCCAGCGCCTGCAGCCCGCCCTGCGGCATGGAGAACGGGTTGTGGCTGAACTCGACCTTGCCGGTGTCGGGATTCAGCTCGTACATCGGGAAATCGACGATCCAGCAGAAGCGGAATTCGTTCTTCTCGAGCAGGCCGAGCTCGCCGCCGATGCGCGTGCGCACCGTGCCGGCGAACTTCTCCGCAGCCGCTTTCTTGTCGCAGACGAAGAACACCGCGTCGCCGTCCTCGAGGCCGGTGCCGTCGCGGATGGCGGCGATGCGCGGCGCGTCGAGGTTCTTCGCGATCGGACCCTTTGCACCGTCGCTCGCGAAGGCGATGTAGCCGAGGCCCGCGGCGCCCTGCTCGCGCGCCCACTCGTTGAGCTTGTCGAAGAAGCTGCGTGGCTTCGCGGCGGCGCCCGGCGCCGGGATGGCACGCACGACGCCGCCCTGCTCCACCTGCCTGGCGAAGATGCCGAAGCCGGAGCCGCGGAACGCCTCGGTGACGTCGGCGATCACCAGCGGATTGCGCAGGTCCGGCTTGTCGGAGCCGTAGCGCAGCATCGCGTCCTCGTAGGCGATGCGCGGAAACGGCGGCGGCGTCACCGCGCGCGTGCCGGCGAACTCCTCGAACACGCCGTGCAGCACCGGCTCGATCGCCGCGAACACGTCCTCCTGCGTCACGAACGACATCTCGAAATCGAGCTGATAGAACTCGCCGGGGCTGCGGTCGGCGCGGCTGTCCTCGTCGCGGAAGCAGGGCGCGATCTGGAAGTAGCGGTCGAAGCCGGCGACCATCAGCAGCTGCTTGAACTGCTGCGGCGCCTGCGGCAGCGCATAGAACTTGCCCGGATGCAGCCGGCTCGGCACCAGGAAGTCGCGCGCGCCCTCCGGCGAGCTGGAGGTCAGGATCGGCGTCTGGAACTCGGTGAAGTCCTGCGCGATCATGCGCCGGCGGATGCTGGAGATCACCTGCGCCCGCAGCACGATGTTGCGGTGGACCTTGTCGCGCCGCAAATCGAGGAAGCGGTGGCGCAGCCGGATCTCCTCGCCCGCATCCTCGTCGCTGGCCACCTGCAGCGGCAACACCTCGGCCGCCGACTGCAGGGTGAAGTCACCGATCTGCAGCTCGATCTCGCCCGTCGCCAACTTGGGATTGACGGTTTCCGGCGGTCGATGGACGACCTTGCCGGTGACGGTGACGACGCTCTCGACGCGCACCGCCTCCACCGCCTTGAACAGCGGGCTGGAGGTGTCGATCACGCATTGCATGATCCCGTAGTGGTCGCGCAGATCGATGAACAGCAGGTTGCCGTGGTCGCGCTTGCGATGCACCCAGCCCGAAAGCCGCGCCTCGCGGCCGACATCGGCCGCCGTCAGGGCGTTGCACGTATGCGTCCGGTAGATATGCATCGAGGCCCCCGGGGACGGCTGCAAGCGCCGCGCAAGAGGCATGGATGGCCGGCAATTGTCAAGGAGCAGGAACGCAGCGCGCCGGCTCGGAGCGACCTGCCGATCAATCCATGATGTGATAGCCGCCATCGATGTAGAGTGTCTCGCCGGTGATCAGCTTCGCCGCATCGGTGGCCAGGAATGCCACGGCGATACCAACGTCGTCGATCGACACGAGGCTGCGCGCGGGCGCCTTCTCCTGGGCCTTCTCGAGCAGCTGATCGAATTCGCTTATGCCGGATGCCGCCCGAGTCTTGAGCGGCCCCGGCGAGATCGCATGGACCCGGATGCCCTTCGGCCCGAGCTCGGCGGCCATATAGCGCGTCGCCGCTTCGAGCGCCGCCTTCACCGGCCCCATCATGTTGTAGTGCTCGACCACCATCTGGGAACCATAGTAGGTCATGGTGAACAGAGCGCCGCCGCGGCTCATCAGCGGCTCCGCGAGCTTGGCCATCCGGATGAACGACCAGCACGACAGCTCCATCGCGAGTCCGAAGCCCTCCTTCGAGCAATCCACGACTCGTCCCTGCAGGTCGTCCTTCGGCGCGAAGGCGATCGAATGCAGCACCAGGTCGAGGGTGCCCCAGTCCTTTCGCACCGTCTCGAAGACAGCCTCCAGCTGCCCCTCGACCCGAAGGTCGAGCGGCAGGAGGATCGAGGCGTCGAGCGATCGCGCCAGGGGTTCAACGTGGGGTTTCGCCTTTTCACTGAGATAGGTGACTGCAAGGTCGGCGCCGAGGAGGCGGAAGGCCTTGGCACAACCCCAGGCAATCGACTGATCGTTGGCGATCCCGGTCACCAGCGCCTTCCTCCCCTTGAGCAGGGGCAGCGAAGCGAAATCGATCATGAATGTTGCCTCCCTCAAGCTCTGCGGCGGCGCCGGGCTGCGGTAAACGTTCAGGCGGCGGATCTGCGGCGGCTGGCCGCGTAGGTGTGGCGCGCAATCATGCGCTCCTCATCCGTGGGAATGACCCAGGCCGAGAGCCGCGAATCCGCGGTTGAAATGCAGGGGCCATGTCGCGCATTCGCGGCCGCATCGAACCCGAGCCCGAGCCAAGCCAGCCCCTCGCAGACGCGGCCGCGGATGGGCGCCGCATTCTCGCCGATGCCGCCGGTAAAGACGAGGCCGTCGATGCCGCCCATGGCTGCGGCGAGCGCAGCCGTCTCGCGCTGAATGCGATGGACGAAGTAGTCGACCGCGATCTTCGCGAGCGGCGCGTCCGAGGCGAGCAGGTCGCGCATGTCGTTGCTGACGCCGGAGAGGCCCTTCAAACCACACTCCTGGTAAAGGAACCGCTCGAGCCGTGCGACATCCCAGTTCTTCGTGGTCAGGAGATAGAGCAGGACGCCAGGGTCGATCTGTCCCGTGCGCGTGCCCATCGGCAACCCGTCCAGCGCCGTGAACCCCATCGTGCTGTCGATGCTGCGGCCGGCATCGATGGCGCACATCGACGCGCCGCTGCCGAGATGCGCGACGACGACTCGCCCGCCGGCGATGGCCGGCGCGACGCGCGGCAGCGATGCCGCGATGAACTCGTAGGACAGGCCATGGAATCCATACCGGCGCACGCCCTCGCGGTGCAACTCGTCCGGAATGGCGTAGCGCTGAGCGACCTCGGAATGGCGGTGATGGAAGGCCGTATCGAAACAGGCCACCTGCGGCATGTCCGGACGGCGAAGCCGGACGGCCCGGATCGGCGCCAGATTGTTCGGCTGGTGGAGCGGGGCCAGAGGCACGAGGCGCGCGAGCCGATCGAGGACGGCGTCATCGATCATCGTCGGCTCGAAGAAGTCGGGGCCGCCATGCGCGACGCGGTGTCCGATCGCCGACGGAAATTCGTTGCCCAGCTGCTGCTGCAGCCAGGCGACGGTCCTGTCCAGCGCGGCCGGCACGTCGCCGACCGCGTCGGCCGGCCAACCACTGTCGATCAGGATTTCGCCGTCCTTGCCCTTGACGCGCAACTTGGGGCGCGTCCCGATTCCATCGATCTGCCCCTTCAGGCGCCGCGCGAGCCTGTCGTCGCCATCGACCGCGAAAAGCTGGAACTTGATGCTCGAACTGCCGGCGTTGAGGACCAGGATGGTCGCGGCCATCGGCTCAGGCCCGCACCGGCTGCTTCTTGGCCAGGCTGTCGGCATAGAGCGCCGCGACGGCGCAAGAGGCCATGCGGGTCCTGACCTCGTCGGCGCGCGAGGTCAGGATGACCGGGACGCGCGCGCCCAAGACGATCCCGGCGGCATCCGCGCCCGACAGGAAGGTCAGATTCTTGGCCAGCATGTTGCCGGCCTCGAGGTCGGGCACGACTAGGATCTGGGCCTGGCCGGCGACCGTTGAGCGAATGCCCTTGATCCGCGCCGCTTCGGGACTGATGGCGTTATCGAAGGCGAGCGGGCCGTCGAGCTCGGCGCCCACGATCTGGCCGCGGTCGGCCATCTTGCAGAGAGCGGCAGCGTCGATCGTCGACGGGATCTTCGGCGTGACGGTCTCCACGGCCGAGAGGATCGCGACCTTGGGCGACCCCAGGCCAAGCCCGATATGCAGGTCGATGGCATTCTGGACGATGTCGCGCTTGGCCTCGAGGTCGGGAAAAATGTTCACGGCCGCGTCGGTGATGAACAGCGTCTTGGGATAGGTCGGCACATCCATGATGAAGACGTGGCTGATCCGCCGCTCCGTCCTGAGACCGGTCTCCCGCCGCGCGATCTCCGCCAACAGCTCATCCGAGTGCAGGCTGCCCTTCATAATGAGCTGGGCGCGGCCGGTGCGGACGAGTTCCACCGCCTTGGCCGCGGCGGCGTGGCTGTGGGGAACGTCGATGATTTCCGCCGCGCCGATGGCGTCGCCGAGCTTTTCCGCGAGTCCGCGGATCTTTCCCTCCGGACCGACGAGGATGGGTTGGATCATGCCGGTTGCGGCGGCGTCGAGCGCGCCCTTCAGCGAAGACTCGTCGCACGGATGCGCGACGGCCGTCGGCACCGCGCGGATCTCGCGGGCCGCGGCAATCAGCTGATCATACTTCGCGTGCCGCCGCATCGGGGCGGCTTCGGGCTCGTCGTTCATCGGAATCGTCGCGAAGACATCATGCCGCCGTCTTTTTCGCCTTCCCGGCGCGCGGCGCCGGCCCAGTCCGCAAGCCCGCCGAAACGGCATCGCCCAGCCGGGCGACATCTGAGCTCGGAGCGTTCCCGACCGCCGCGAAGATCGCTTCGACCTCGGCGAGTCGCGCCTTTGCCGCTTTCGTCTTCAGCCCGACCACCTCGCTCATCCGCTGCAAGTCGTGGGCCACCCGAGCCGCACCATCGCGATCCTTCGCCAACATGGCCGGGATCGCGCCGATGGCACGCTCCTCGTCCAGGAGAAGCATGAAGAACTGCTCGCGGACAAGCTGCTTGAATTCGCCTAGCGTGAGACCGACGCCTTGCTCGTCTCGGATGCGCCGGAGCAAGGCGAGTCCCCGTTCGTCGGCGGCTCCTTCCGCCAGCCGGATGTAGAGAAGGGCGCGGATCGCGGCCTCCCGCGAGCCCCCCTCCGCGATACGTGCCTTGAAGTCCGAAATGTGGCGCTCCACGGCCGCGACATGCGCGGCGTCCGTGCCGGGATGCTGCCGCGGACTGGCGTCGCTGGCCTTGAGCCCGACCAGCGCCTGCAAGAGCGACGAGCCGTAGATCGCGTGGAACAGCTCTTCGCAGGCATGGTCCCGCATCTCGCCATAGCTCTCCAGCATCTTCTCGATCTGCTTCGAGATCTCTGCCTGCGCTTGCAGGAGCGGGTTCTCGCGCCCTGCCGGTTCCCGGTGCTCCCGGACCTGCTCCGCGACCGTGAGCAAGGCACGCATGAACGGATTGCTGTCGGAGAACAGCTCGTACTGCAGCCGCAGGGGATGCAACCGGCGCAGCCAGTCCGCGGATGCCTCATTGGCGAACGCCCGGATCCAGGGCTGCAGGAACGTGCGGTACAGTCCGAGATTGATCTCGGAGATCCGAGCGACCGCAGCGAACTTCCGTTCGTCCTCGATGTCGTTGCCCCCGAGCGCCCGGATGGCGTCGAGGTCTCGCCCCTCGAAGCGCACGAGATAGTCGCCGGCGATGAAGTCGGCGGTGGGATCGTTCGGATCCTTGGGCGTCATCACCGCCTCGTAGAGGCCGGGCGGGAGCACGTCGATCAGGTCGATGTTGCTGGCGAACTCATCATGCTCCTTCCTCGCCACCGAGCCGGAGACGAAGATGCCGAGATGGCCGATGGATTCGTGCACGGAATAGACGATGGTCTGCCCGTGCGCGCGGATATCGTCGAGGCTGTCATAGAGGTCCAGGATCCAGCCGAGGGCCTGCTGTGGCGGCGTGATATCGTCGCCCTTCGAACAGAAGACGATGATCGGCGAGCGGATGTCGCGCAGGTCGAGGCGCGTCCCGTCGGTCGTTACGATCTCCGCGGTGGCGAGTTTATTGCCGACGAAGAGCTCGTCGACGATGAACTGGATTTCCTCGGCATTGAGGAGCACGTGGCCGCCCCACCAGTCCTCGAAGCCGAGATAGCGCGGCGCCTCGCTGTCGATCTTGGAATAGAGGTTGTATTGCTTCGTCCACCAAGTGTTGGCCGGATTAAGGTTCTCGAAGTTGCTGACGAGCCACGCGCCGTCGAACTTGCCGTTGCCGAGGTCGCCGAACAGCGCCGTGAGCCAGCTGCCGCCCAGCAGTCCGCCGGTATAGCGCATCGGATTCTTGCCGCGCACCCCGGCCCAATAGGAGAGCGGCGCGCCGGCGATCAGGATCGGGCCGAACAGCTCCGGCCTGGAGGCGGCCAGCATCATCACGGCCCAGCCCGCTTGGCAGTTGCCGATCACGGCAGGCTTTCCCTCCGCCTCCGGGTGCAGTTCGATGACCCGTTCGAGGAACGTCGCCTCCGCATTCATGATGTCTTCGATCGTCTGCCCGGGCATGGGTTCCGGCAGGAACCCGACGAAGTAGCAGGGATGGCCTCCCTTGAGCGCGACGCCGATTTCGCTCTCCGCCTTGAAACCGCCGATGCCCGGTCCATGACCGGCACGTGGGTCGACGACGACGAACGGACGCTTACGAGGGTCGATTTCAACGCCCGCCGGCGGCGCGATGCGCACGAGGGCGTAGTTCACCGGCCGCGGCAGTTGGCGGCCGTCGGCAACAATCGTGTAGTCGAATTTAAGGACATTCGGCGCCAGCTTCGCCGCGTTGGCGAGGTAGTTGTCACCCCGCTGCCGCATCACGTCCCAGAACAGCACGGCCCGTTCGCAGGCGTCGCGCCAGTAGGACCACGCATCGAGGCCGAGGCCGCCAGAGGGCGGCGCGCCCAAAGCCATGCCCATCCAGGCCGCCGTCCAGGGATTTGTGTCGAAGGCGTGGGAGGCGTCAGCCGTTACCTGGCTCTCGTTCATTTTGCCGGCTCGCTCAAATGAGTGCACACCGTCGTCTCTAACACGCTAAAGCGTCAGAATAGCGACAACAGTCTGATCAGCCTTGATACAAGTCAATCAATCAAATTCCCCGTCGCGTATTCACTGCAATTGGACCAAGGTCCAATTGCCGACGCGACAGCGATGCCTGGCGCGCCGCTGCTCGGGTCGATCGAGACACTGGCACCGGCCGGGCGCCGCGGATTGGCATTCCAGTGGTCTGATCCTGACGCTTGGTTCCCAAGCGTCAGGTGAATCAGCCCACCAGATCAATATGCTGGTGGTTCGATTCACGCAACGAATGGGAACTATTCGTTGCGATCGAACCACTAGCTGTCCGGCGAGGGTGGACGCGCGCGGCGCGGCTCTGCATTCTTGTCCGGGTTGAAAACACCGACTCAGGGAGGACACCGCATGGCCGCCAGCAGCTTCCAGGTTCTCGACAAGCGCTTTCGCCGCCTGTTCGTGGCGAACGCCGAGGTCGACAAGCTCTACAGCGGCTGCCGCTGGGCTGAGGGGCCGGCCTATTTCGCCGCCGGCCAGTACCTGATCTGGTCCGACATCCCCAACAACCGGATGCTGCGTTTGGATGCCTGCAGCGGCGCCGTCTCCGTCTTCCGCCAGCCGGCGGGCAATTCGAACGGCAACACCGTCGACCGGCAGGGCCGCCTCGTGACGTGCGAGCATGGCGGCCGACGCGTCTCGCGCACGGAGATCGACGGCTCCGTCACCACGCTCGCGGACAAATACAATGGCAAGCGGCTGAACAGTCCGAACGACGCGGTGGTCAAGTCGGATGGCGGCATCTGGTTCACCGATCCCACCTATGGCATCGACTCCGACTATGAGGGCAACCTGTCGGAGCGCGAGCAGGGCGGCAGTTTCGTCTATCGCATCGACCCCAAGAGCGCCGAGCTGCGCGTGGTGGCAGACGATTTCGTGCAGCCCAACGGCATCGCCTTCTCGCCCGACGAGAGCATCCTGTACGTCGCCGACACCGGCCGCACCCACCGCGAGAACGGTCCGGCGCATATCCGCAGCTTCTCGGTCGGCGACGGCGGCAGCCTCAAGGAGCGCGGCGTGTTCGCCGACTGCACCGCCGGCCTGTTCGACGGCTTCCGCGTCGACACGGCCGGACGCATCTGGACCAGCGCCGCCGACGGCGTCCACTGCTACGATCCCGACGGGACGCTGATCGGCAAGGTGCTGGTGCCGGAGGTCGTGGCCAATGTCTGCTTCGGCGGCCCGAAGCGGAACTACCTCTACATCTGCGGCACCACCTCGCTCTACGGCGTGCGCCTGCCCGTCAACGGGGTCAAGACGTACTAGGCCGCATTCGCGCCGTCCCCAGGGGGCGGCGCCGTCTGCGCACGTTTCCGGCCCGGCCACGGCGGCTCGCCAGCGCTTCGGCGGCGCCGAAGCGAGGCACCAGCATTTCGTATCGTATTGTGAAATAACAATTATTTCTTGATGCACCGAGTCATGTTCCGCCCGCTTTCAGCCCCTCCCGAATCCCTATAAGGAGAGCGGCATGACCGTCATCGCCGACAGTGCCGAACTGGCCGCGCTGTGCCATCGCCTGGCCACGGCCGACTACATCGCCATCGACACCGAGTTCATGCGCGACAAGACTTATTATCCGCAGCTCTGCCTGGTACAGGTCGCCGGGCCGACCGAGGCGGCCGCGATCGACGCGCTGGCGCCCGCCATCGACCTCAAGCCGCTGTTCGACCTGCTGATCAATCCGACGGTGATCAAGGTCTTCCACGCGGCGCGGCAGGACATCGAGACGCTGTTCCATATGACCGGCACGATTCCGGCGCCGCTCGTCGACACCCAGGTCGCGGCCATGGTATGCGGATTCGGCGACGCCGTGAGCTATGAGACCATCGCGGCGAAGCTGGCCGGCGCCCGCATCGACAAGTCGTCGCGCTTCACCGATTGGGCGCGGCGGCCGCTGACCGAGCGTCAGGTGAGCTACGCCCTCTCCGACGTCACCCACCTGCGCCCGATCTACGAGAAGCTGAAGCGGCGCATCGATCGAAGCGGCCGCGCGGGCTGGGTCGCCGAGGAGATGGCGGTGCTCACGAATCCCGACACCTACCGCCAGACGCCGCGCGAGGCGTGGCGGCGGCTCAAGGTGCGCAGCGAGAAGCCGCGCTTCCTCGCGGTGCTGCGCGAGGTCGCGGCCTGGCGCGAGGAAGAGGCCCAGCGCCGCAACCTGCCGCGCAACCGCATCGTCAAGGACGAGACCCTGATCGAGATCGCCGCGCATGCTCCGGCCACGCTGGAGGACCTGGCGCGCAGCCGCGGCGTATCCCGCGGCCAGGTCGAGGGCAAGCAGGGCGCGGCGATCATGGCCGCGGTGCAGCGCGGGCTTTCCCTGCCCGAGGCCGAGGGTCCGAAGCCGTCGCCCCGCCCCGACATTCCCGGCGGCCTGGCCCCGATCATCGATCTGCTGCGCGTGCTGTTGAAGACGAAATGCGAGGCCAACGACGTGGCGCAGAAGCTGGTGGCGAGCGCCGCCGATCTCGAGCTGATCGCCGCCGACGACAATGCGTCCGTGCCGGCGCTCTACGGCTGGCGGCGCGAGCTGTTCGGCGAAGACGCTCTGGCCTTGAAACACGGACGCATCGGACTCACCGTCGCCGGACGGACGGTCAAGATCGTCGCCCCCGGACAAGCCGCCATGCGCGAATGAGGGGCGAGGCGTCGCGCATGCAGCGGCATCGCTTCATCGCCGGTGCAGCCTTCGCCGTTCTGACCTTCAGCGCGATGCCGTCGCCGGCGCAGGACGCGCCGCGCCTCGGCGTGCCGGTCGCCTGCCCCGCCGATGCCGGTTGCCTCGTCCGCAGCTTCGTCGATCACGATCCCGGCCCCGGCGTCGCGGACTGGCATTGCGGCCGACTCTCCTATGATGGACACAAGGGAACCGACATCCGCGTGCCCGATGGAACGGCCATGGCACGCGGCATTCAGGTTCTCGCGGCCGCGCCGGGCAAGGTGCTGCGCCTGCGCGACGAGATGGACGACGTCAGCATCCGCGTGACGGGCCCCGATGCGGTCAAGGGCCAAGAGGCCGGAAACTCGGTGATCATCGACCATGGCGGCGGCTGGGAGACGCAATACAGCCATCTTCGCAAGGGCAGCGTCGCGGTCGGCCCCGGCGAGACGGTGGCCGCGGGGCAGCCGCTCGCCCTCATCGGCCTGTCCGGCAATACCGAGTTCACGCACCTGCATTTCGAAGTCCGCCGCGGCGGCGCGGCCATCGATCCGTACACCGGCGCGGCGATGAGCGACGCCTGCGATCGGCCCGGCGCGCCGCTGTGGACGGACGCCGCGCTCACGGCTCTCGCCTATCGCGAGGATGCCGTGTTCGATGCCGGCTTCGCCGGCGAGCGGGCCGACCCATGGGTCGCGCGCGCCGGCGGCTATGCCACGTTCGCTCCGGAGACCGGAAGTCCCGCTCTGGTGTTCTGGATCGACATGCTCGGCCGCCGCACCGGGGACCGGCAATCCATGCGCCTGATCGGACCCGACGGCGGCATCCTGGCCGAAGCGCACGACGCGGCCGACGAGACCCACATTCAATGGTTTCAATTCGTCGGCCGGAAGCGGCCGGAAGCGGGGTGGCCGCCGGGCCGATATCGCGGCGCGTATACGCTCACCCGCGTCGTCGGAGGCCAGCCGACCGTCGTGCTGGACGTCGAGCGGACGATCGATCTCCGCTAGCCCCGGCTTCGAACTGCAGCCGCGGACCTGCCGCCGCGGCGGTCCCGACCGACGACGACCGCGGGAGATTTGCCGATCGCAAGCGCCAGCGCTTGAAGGCGGCGCTCGACCGCTTCGCCCAGCAACGCATCGTGGCCTTTCGGCAAGCGCAGGGTCACCTTGGCATCGGCGACGGCGAGTTCGGATCGCTTCAGTATGGCGGGCGTGGCGGCGCTCAACGCATAGGCCAGCCGCAGCGCCAGGCCGACCGTACGCCACTGCTCGCGGACCTTGTCCTCCAGCATGGCGAGGACGGAGTCGACGCCGTCGATACCGGCTTCGCCGCCATAGCGGATATAGACCGCGAACGCGAGGGCGACACGTCCCTTGTGGTCGATGCCGGCGACCGGCAGGCGGAGAATGCGGGTGAAGACCTGCTCGGCGCGATAGTCGGGGTGATCGCGCCAGCCGATGTCGCTGAGCGTGCACGCCGCCAGCCGCAGGCGGCGCGTTTCCGCATCGTCGCCGCGGAACAGCGGATCGATCCACTCCTGCAACAGCCGGCCCTGATCGCCGAAGCGCCCCTCCACCTCGGCGAATTCCGTGCAGGCGGCCACCAGCGGGTCCTTGGCCCGTTCGGCCGCCGGAAGGACCGAGAAGAGATGACCTTCGCGCAAGCCGAAGGCCGAGAACACGACGCGGTCCGGCTTCGTCAGGCGGAGCAGCCGCTCCAAGGTCAGCGCCGCGAACGGCAGCGTCTCGACGCGGCGCTTCGACAATCCGGGAATCGAGGCGAGCGACCTGCGGCCGAGGCGACTCAGGATCCGCACCAGATCCTCCGCCTGCCGGCGGGCGATGCCGTAGTGATGGATGACGTGCAGCGGATAGCCGATCTGATCCATGTGGATGCGGGCCAGCGTCCGCCACGCGCCGCCGACCGGATAGAAGGTCCGCCCGCGCATGCCGTCGAGCCAGGCAACGCCGTCGAGATGGCGGTCGATGACGGCACGGGCGGCATCCAGATCGTCCACCATGCTGTCCATCAGCCGCACCGGTCCGAGCGGCAGAGTCGCATGGTCGGCGAGCTTCCCCTTGTCGAGCGCCACCAGTTCCAGGCTGCCGCCGCCGAGGTCGCCCATCACCCCGTCGGCTTCCGGAATGCCGGACACGACGCCCTGCGCCGACAGCCGCGCCTCCTCCTCGCCGGAGATGATCTGCACCTCGACCCGGCAGCGACGCTCCACCTCGGCGACGAATTCGGCGCCGTTCTTGGCGTCGCGCACGGCCGCCGTCGCCAGCAGGTCGAGCCGCCCGACCCCCATGGCCTTGGCGAGGCGCACGAAGCGGGTGAGATTGGCGAGGGCGAGCTTGGCGCCGGCCTCGTTGAGCCGGCCGGTCACGTCCAGGCCACGGCCCAGGCCGCACAGCACCTTCTCGTTGAACAGCGTGAAGGGCGCCCGCGTGGCGCCGCTGAAGACGACCAGACGGATCGAGTTGGAGCCGATGTCGACGACGGCAACGCGACCTGCCGCCCGCTTCGTCGTGGCGCGCTTCACGGCCTTGCCCGGCAAGGCGTCAGGATGTCCGCAGGGTCAAGTGCGGCGCCTTCTTCGCTCGCTTGAGCGCGCTGCCGCGCCCGGAAAGGCTGGGGTTGGTCATGAAGTAGGTGTGCGCACTGAACGGTTCGGGCCCCGGAATGAGACGGGTATAGCGTCCGTCTGGCTCGAGTGTCCAGCTTTGTACGTCGTCCTTCAGGTTGGCGATCATGATCTGATCGAGCACCTGCTGGTGCACGGTGGGGGTCTCGATCGGCACCAGGGCCTCGACCCGGTGATCGCAGTTGCGCTGCATCCAATCCGCCGACGAGATGAACACCTTGGCGCCGCGCGACGGCAGCCGCGCCCCGGCGCCGAAGCAGACGATGCGCGAATGCTCGAGAAAGCGGCCGATGATGCTCTTGACCCGGATGTTCTCCGACAATCCGGGAATGCCCGGCCGCAGACAGCAGATTCCGCGCACGATCAGCTCGATGCCGACGCCGGCCTGGGAGGCCCGGTAGAGAGCGTCGATCAGCTGCAGGTCGACGATCGAATTGAGTTTGAGCCAGATCTCGCCCCGCCGACCGGCATTCACATGCGCGATCTCCTCGTCGATGAGCCGCAGCAGCGTCTGCCGCAGGTTAAGCGGCGCGATCGCCACCTTCTCCAGCTTGTCCGGCTTGGCATAGCCGGTCATGTAGTTGAACAGCCGGGCGGCGTCGTGGCAGAGGCCGGGATCGCAGGTGAAGAACGACAGGTCGGTATAGATCTTTGCCGTCACCGGGTGATAGTTGCCGGTGCCGTAGTGTACGTAGGTGCGCAGGCTCCCGCCCTCGCGGCGGATCACCATCGACACCTTGGCATGGGTCTTGAGCTGCAGGAACCCGTAGATCACCTGCACGCCCGCCCGCTCCATGTCGCGCGCCCAGCGGATGTTGCGTTCCTCGTCGAAGCGCGCCTTGAGTTCGACGAGGGCGGTGACCGACTTGCCGGCCTCCGCCGCTTCGATCAGCGCCTTCACGACCGGCGAATCGTCGCTGGTGCGGTAGAGCGTCTGCTTGATGGCGACGACGGATGCGTCGCGCGCCGCCTGGCGGATGAACTGCGCGACGACGTCGAAGCTCTCATAGGGATGGTGGACGATGATGTCCTTCTGGCGGATGGCGGCAAAGCAGTCGCCGCCCATGTCGCGGATGCGCTCGGGAAAGCGCGCGTTGAACGGCTTGAACAGCAGGTCCGGCCGTTCGTTGGTGATGAGCCTGGACGTGCTGGATAGGCCGAGCAGGCCGTCATGGACGAAGACATCCTCCGGCGCCACGTCCAGCTCGTCGCGCACGAAGGCGCGGAGGTCGTCGGGCATGTTGGCGTTGACGGCGAGGCGGATGACGTTGCCGCGCCGCCGCCGCTTCAGCGCCGATTCGAAAAGGCGGACGAGATCCTCGGCCTCCTCCTCGATCTCCATCTCGCTGTCGCGCACGATGCGGAAATAGCCGATGGCCACCACCTCGAAGCCCGGGAACAAACGGTCGAGATAGAGTCCTACCAGCTCCTCGATCGGGATGTACCGGATGGCCTCTCCCGGCAGCCGCACGAAGCGCGCGATCTGACTCGGCAGCGGCAGCAGGGCGCGCAGCCCGCGGCCCCCGTCCCGCTCCCTGAGCTCGAGGGCGATGGAGAAGCCGAGATTGGGAATGAACGGGAACGGATGCGCCGGATCGATCGCCATCGGCGTCAGCACCGGGAAGATCTGGTCCAGGAAGAACGCGTCGAGCCACTGCCGCTCCTCGGCGGTCAGTTCCTCCGGGTCGATGACGGCGACGCCGGCGGCCCGCATCTCCTCGCGCAGGCCGCGCCAGCAGGCCTGCTGCGCCTTCATCAGCTCCCGTGATCGGTTGTGGATCGCGGCCAGCTGCTGCTCCGGCGTGAGGCCGTCCTGACTCGGCGTCGTCACGCCCGCCGCCACCTGGCCCTTCAGGCCGGCGACGCGCACCATGTAGAACTCTTCCAGGTTGTTGGCCGAGATCGACAGGAAGCGGAGCCGCTCCAGCAGTGGATGGTCGGTGTTGTAGGCCTCCTCCAGCACGCGCTCGTTGAAGGCGAGCCAGGACAACTCGCGATTGAAGAAGCGCGTCGGGGAGGCCGCTATCGACTCGACACGTTCCTTGACGCCAATGTCGTTCACGGCCGGAATCTCCCTTCGGCTGCCAGTCTATATGGCGGCGCTGTCCCTGTCATGACAGGTCTGTGACTCTACGGGGCCCTTGACCTGCCGGCACCGGGCCGCGCTAGGTTCGGCGGCCGAAGCATACCACCGGAGCGGTGATGCGAATCCTTTACCTGCTGCGCCATGCCAAATCGGATCGAAGCGATCCCGGGGTCGCCGATTCCGAACGCCCGCTGGCCGCCCGCGGCAAACGCGACGCGCCAGCCATGGGCGCCTACATGCGCGGGCATGGATATCGCCCCGATCTCATCCTTTGCTCGACCGCCAGACGGACGCGCGAAACGCTCGCCCTGCTGCAGCCGGCGCTCGGCAGTGCCGTCGCCGCCGAATACGACCGCAAGCTCTACCTCGCCGCGCCCGATGTCATGCTCCGGCGTCTGCGCGACGTGGACGAAGGCATCGCGAGCGTGCTGGTGATCGGGCACAATCCAGGGATGGCGCACCTGGCCGCCGCTCTGGCGCCGCGCGGCGATCGCCGGGCCCTCGCCCGCTTGCGCGAGAAATATCCGACCTCGGGCCTGGCGGTCATCCATCTGCACATCGACCGCTGGGAGCAGGTCGAGCCCGGCGCCGGCACGCTCACCGACTTCATGGTGCCGGCCGCGTTGCCGGAACGGACCTAGTGGTCCGATCCTGACGCTTGGTTCCCAAGCGTCAGGTGAATCAGTCCACCCGATCAATGTGCTGGTGGTTCCGATTCACGCAACGGATGGGAACCATCCGCTGCGATCGAACCACTAGCGGACATCGTCGCTCCAGAACGGCGGGCGCTGGCGCAGCTTGCGCCATGTCGTCTGGAAACCGGCGAGGTCGCGATCGATGCGCGCGGCCTGCCAGCCGAGCACAAGGCCGCTGGCATGCCGGGCCGCCTCGATGTCGTTGGCGTTGGCGATGCGGCCTTCGAGCGCCAGCAGCAGCTGCCGGCTGACGACCGCGTCGTTGAGCGAGCCCAATTGATCCTGGACCTCGGCCAGCGCGGCGATGAACTTGGACGCCGGCTTCTTCGG
Organism: Dongiaceae bacterium; assembly: GCA_050180895.1. Lineage (GTDB taxonomy): Bacteria > Pseudomonadota > Alphaproteobacteria > Dongiales > Dongiaceae > JBGPEQ01. The sequence goes on along the minus strand of JBFXDS010000001.1, from coordinate 830,121 downwards.
GTAGAGGCTGCGAAAAAAATCGGCGACATAGCGCAGCTTCTTGCCGGCGATGCGCAGGCGGTGCAGGTCCTCCTCCGGCAGATCGGCGCGCTTGCCGCCGATCTTGCGGAACCGCCTGTAGCGCTTGTCGAGAATCATGCGCGCGAACTCGACGACGGGGCGATCGAGCAGATCGCCGCCGACCTCGGCCGGCGCCCCCCAGCTGCCGCCCATCAGCGCCGCCTGGAGCTGAAGCAGCAGCTCGGTGTAGCGCGGGTCGTCGAGCGCGGCGCGCATGGTGCGGTAGCCCTCCTCGCGCAGAGACGCCGCCGCGCGCAGCATCGCCGACACCGCCGGATCGGCCGGCAGGCGCATCTGCAGGCGCTGCAGCGACTCCGCGATGAAGACGTCCCAATCGCGGGCGGCGCCGAACTGGGTCTGTAGCCAGTCGAGCTCCTTGGCCAGATAGACAGAGAAATCGGCCGCCATCGCCCTGCGATAGGCGCCCACCAGCGCCCTGAGACGCCGCAGGCCGACGCGGAACTGATGCACCCCCTCCGCGTCCTCGCCGAGCCGGGCGCAGGCCTCGTTGGCCCTGATCTGCTCGAGGCAGGCGCCGGCGATGGCCGCGAAGGCGGCCCGCGCCGTCGCCTCGTGACTGAGCTGGACCGGCCGCGCGCGCCGGGGCGGCAGCGCTTCGTTGGCCGCCAGGCGATAGCCGCGCGCCGCCTTCGTCTCGTACTCCCAGGCCAGCGGCACCTCGCGGTGGAGCGCAAGCGCCAGCTCGAGCAGCCGCTCGGGCGTGCCGGACTTCAGCTCCAGCTCGACTTCGCAGATCGGCAGCCGGCGCTCGCCGGCTCTGATCTCGCCGACGTCGAGCGCCGCTTCGATGCTGCCGTCGCTGACCTGCACCGGCCAGATCGTGCGGCGAAAATCGGTGGCGAACAGCGCCGTCAGATTCGGGATGATGTTGCGGTCGCCCAGATAGGTGGCGAAGGATTCGTCGCCGACGCCCGCGAGGTCCGGCAGGTCGGCCGCCACCGGCCGCTCGATCTCCTGGAAGACCTGCAGGCCGCTGGCGTCCTCCGTCGGCAGTTTGAGGGTCTGCAGGCGCCGCTGCCCCTGCTGCCGGATGCGCAACGCCGCGCCGAACGACTGCAGATCGAGCCGTGGTGTATCGAAATAGACGCTGACCAGGCGGCGCGCGCGTCCCCGCGCCTGCTCGACAGCGCGCGACCGCACCGCGCGCTTCAGCGAAGCGACGCGATCCGGAGCGAGTCGGAGCTTGAGTTCGATCTCCTCGGCCATGGCCGGCTTATAGCGCCCAGCGCACATGTCGCGCATGCGACAATAATATTAATGGATTGTTACGAATGCCGGATTTAACGGCTCGTCAATCATTTGCACTCAGTTTAGACACTATCGATAACGCGTTGCAGCAATGTGTTTCATTCACGTGAGGTCGAGCCCGTCCGCCGCTAGGTCCGCCGGACTCTGCCGACGGGGTTGACCGCTCGCGCGGGATCGTCTAGTCGGGAGGACATCGAGCCGACGCACGGTTGGTGTCCGATCAATAAGAGGCCTTCGGTCTCGCTCTGGGGGAGGGGCGGATGACGCGGGTATCGGTGCCGTATTGTAGGCGAAGCTTCCTGTTTTTTGCCGCCGCGGCGGGGACAACGCTCGTGGTGCGACCGGACACGTCGTCCGCGGCCGAGTCGGCGACGCGTATTCTCGCCCTGCATTCGCGCTGGAGCAGCGAGAACTTCATCGGCCCGTTCTTCGAGCGCGGCACCTATCTGCCGGATGCCCTGTCCGAGATCGACCATCTGTTCCGCGACCGCCACAACAACGAGGTCGCTCGTATCGACGTGCGGCTCCTCAACCTTCTCCACAGCTTCAAGCAGTGCAGCGGATACCGCGCCTCGTTCGAGGTCGTGTGCGGCTACCGCTCGGCCGCGACCAACCGCATGCTGCGCAAGAAAAGCCGGCGGGTGGCAAAGGACAGCCGTCACATCGTCGGACAGGCCGTCGATGTCCGCTTCTACGGATTGGACGTGGCGGAGGCGCATCGGCTCGCCCTCGCCATGAAGGCCGGCGGCGTCGGCTACTATCCGAGGCAGAATTTCATCCACCTCGACGTCGGGCCGGTCAGAAGCTGGTGACGCCAGGCCGGCGGAGGAGCCGCCGGACAGGCTAAGGCGCGCTGCCCTCGAAACGTTCCATGACTTCGCGCACGAGGCCCAGGCTCGGCCGCCGATGGGTGGCCAGTGCCGCGCGGTCGATGGCCGCGACCAGACGCCGGGCCGCATCGAACGACCGCTCCATCCGCGCGACGATGAAGATGACCGTGCCGCGATCGACGGCGAGCTGACGGTCGGCGAACAGCTTCGCCAGCAGGGCCTCGAGCAGGCCGTCGTCCGGCGGCTCGACCGCGACGGCGGGCAGTGCCGCGAGCCGCGACCGCAGGTCCGGCAGGGCGACCGGCCAGCGCGCCGGCGGCGCCTCGCCGCAGATCAGCATGTGCCCGCGCCGTTCGGACGTCACGTTGTAGAGATGCAGCAGCGCCCGCTCCGCCGCCGCCGTCAGCGCGCCGGCGGCGACTCCGTCGACGACGCAGGCGGTCGCCGTGCCCAGCGCCTGCATCGGATCCGTGCCGGCCAGCTGCGGCGCCTCGATCGGCACCGCCGCCGATCTCGCCCGCCAGATATGCGCGAGATGCGTCTTGCCGCTTCCCGGCGGCCCGTACAAGGTGAGGCCCGCCGCCGGCCAGTCCGGCCACCGCTCGACCCACCCCCACGCTGCCGCATTGCTGGCGGAGACGAGATAGTCGGCCGCCGAATAGGACGGCGTGAAGCCGAGCTCGAGCGGCAACTGCCGGGTCACGAGCAGCGTTCCCTTGGCGTCAATCGAGCGGCGGCCGCTCCGGCGGCTCGCCCGGCAGGACGATCGTCGGCCGCGCCTGCCCCTGGTAGTAGGCGCTCTGCAGGTAGCGGGCGACGCCGAAGCGCGCAAGCACCCCGACCGCGGCGGCGACCGGCAGCCCGAGGAGGACGCCGACGAAGCCGAACAGCGCGCCGCCGGCGAGCAGCGCGAAGATCACCCAGACCGGGTGCAGCCCGATGCGGTCGCCGACCAGCAGGGGGGTCAGCACGTTGCCCTCGATCGCCTGGCCGATCACGAAGATGGCGAACACCAGCCCGATCCACAGCGGGTCCGAGAACTGCAGCAGCGCCAGCCCCATGCTGGTCACGAAGCCGACGATCGTCCCGACATACGGAATGAAGGACAGGATGCCCGCGAGCAGCCCGACGACCAGGCCGAACTCGAGGCCGACCAGCGACAGGCCGACCGCATAGAAGGTGCCCAGCAGCAGGCAGACGGTCGCCTGGCCGCGGGCGTATCCGGCCAGCGTCCGGTCGATCAGCCGTGCCTGCTCGCGGATCACCGCCGCATGCTGGCGCGGCAGCCAGCCGTCGACATGCGCCACCAGGCGATCCCAATCGCGCAGCATGTAGAAGGCCACCACCGGCGTGATGAAGATCAGCGAGAGGATGTTGACCAGCGCCAGCCCGCTGGTGAGCAGGGTGGCGAGGGCGGTGCCGATCCAGCTGATCGCGTCGCCGGCGCGCCCGGCGAGGGAGGACTTCAGATCGGCGATCTGCTCGGGCGACAGGTATCCGCCGGCGCGCGCCAGCAGCGGCTCGAACCGGGCCTGCAGTCCGGCGACAAGATCGGGCAGGCTCGCGAGCAGGCGGCTGATCTGCACCTGGATCAGCGGCACCAGCAGCAGCACGACCGCGATCACGACGATGCCGAACCCGATCATGACGATGGTGGTGGCCAGCGTGCGGCCGAGACGCCAGCGCTCCAGCCGGTCGCACAGCGGGTCGAGGAAGTAGGCGATCCCCAGCCCGGCGACGAACGGCAGCAGGACGCCGCGCAGGAGATAGAGCGCGACGAGCGCGACCGCGAGCCCGATGAGCCAGAATCGGTATTGCCGCACCTCGGTCATTTCGTGTCCTCGATGCGGAAGATGCGCCAGCCCCAGATCGCGATGTACGCGGTGCCCGACAATATCGTCGTGGCCGCGACGAAGAGGCTCGCCGCGGCGACGACGCCGTAGTCGGTGCTCACGTCCAGCCCCAGCTTGGCGAGCAGGAGGGCGGCGAGGGCGATCTGCGCGCCGGTGTTGATCTTGCTGATGAACAGCGGCTGCATGGTCAGGGATTGGGTGAGGGTCTGGTAGAGGATGGCGCCGCCGATGATCAGGATGTCGCGCGAGACGATGATGATCACCAGCCAGGTCTCCACCTGGTCGCGATAGCCGAGCGCGACATAGACGCTCATCAGCAGCGCCTTGTCGGCCAGCGGATCGAGGAAGCCCCCGAGCACGGTGCGCAGGCCGAACTGCTTGGCGATGAAGCCGTCGAGCGCGTCCGACACGCCGGCGGCGGCGAACACCCAGAAGGCCAGCCCGTAGCGGTCCTGGATGATCAGCCAGACGGCCAGCGGCACGGCCAGCAGCCGCGCCAAGCTGATCAGGTTTGGCAGTGCGGTGAAGAGCAGGCTGCGCGGCGGTGTCAAGGAGCGCCGGTCGCCGTGCCGCCGTATTCGCGCAGCATTAGCACCCATTGCTGCGCGTCCTGCAGCAGCGACAGTTGGCGTTGCGCCAACGCCTGCTGCAGCTGGGGTTCGTCGCCGAAATAGACGAGGCCGAGCTCCCCCTGGCTGCGGGCGAGCGCCCGCACGTCTGCCCGCTGCACCAGGGGAATGCCGGACAGCCGACGCCGGATCTCGTTCCAATCGCGCAGGCTCGCGATGGGCACGCTGACGTTGAGCGTGCGCACCGGACCCGACGGCACGGCGTCCGTGACGACGCCGATGCCCGCATCGGACGGCTTGCCGATGACGGCGTCGATGGACGCCGCATCGAAGCGGTAGGTCATGGTGCCGATGTAGCGGACCGTCGACAGGCGCTCCGACTCGACCTCGAAATCCTGCACCATGCCGGAGAGCTGGGCATCGCCGGGCGTCGGAATCGTCGCCGCCTGCTCGGCCCCGAGCAGCTGTTCCATCAGCATCGTGAAGGCCGTGCGCTGGCCCTCCACGATGGCCTGGTCGCGCGCCGTGGCCGCGTCGGCCGCCGTCACGTCGACCGGCACGCCCGTCACCACGTAGGGCGCCGCTGCCCGCGCCGGCGCCGCGTACAGCGCCAACAGCACCACTATCGCAAGGGTGATGGGCCAGGATCTGGCGGGGGCGGGGGTGCGGCGTGCCGGCATTGCAAACCCATCGGGATCGAGTATCTTGCCGCCCGGCCGAACGCCCGGGCGGTCACCGGCCCGACTTATAGCGCATGACCGGCAAGGACGCCATAAACAGCCTCACCTACAAATCCGCCGGGGTCGACATCGACGCCGGCAACGCGCTGGTCGAGGCGATCAAGCCGCTGGCGCGGGCCACGGCGCGCAGCGGCACGACGGCCGCGCTGGGCGGCTTCGGCGCCTTCTTCGACCCGAAAGCCGCCGGCTATCGCGACCCGATCCTGGTGGCGACGACCGACGGCGTGGGCACCAAGCTCAAGCTGGCCATCGCCGCCGGCCGGCACGACACCATCGGCATCGACCTCGTCGCCATGTGCGTCAACGACCTCGTGGTGCAGGGCGCCGAGCCGCTGTTCTTCCTCGACTACTTCGCCAGCGGCCGGCTCGATGTGGCGACCGCCACCGCGGTCGTCGCCGGCATCGCCGAGGGTTGCCGCATCGCCGGCTGCGCCCTCATCGGCGGCGAGACGGCGGAGATGCCGGGCCTCTACGCCGACGGCGACTACGACCTCGCCGGCTTTGCCGTCGGCGCGGTGGAGCGCGACGCCGCCATCACCGGCGCCGGCGTGGCCGCGGGCGATGCGATTCTCGGCCTCGGCGCGTCGGGCCCGCATTCCAACGGCTATTCCCTGATCCGCCGCATCCTCGAGGTCGGCGGATCGGCGCTCCACGCCCCGGCGCCGTTCGCGCGCGACCGCACGCTGGCGGACGCGCTGCTGATGCCGACGCGCATCTACGTCAAAAGCTGTCTCGCCGCCGCGCGCACCGGCAAGGTCAAGGCGCTCGCCCACATCACCGGCGGCGGTCTCGTGGAAAACGTGCCGCGCGTGCTGCCCCCCGGCGTGACCGCCCGCTTGGACGCCGGGAGCTGGTCCCTGCCGCCCGTCTTTCGCTGGCTGATGACGACCGGCGGCGTCGCCGACGCCGAGATGGCGCGGGTGTTCAACTGCGGGCTCGGCATGATCCTGGTGACCGCGGCCGAGGACGCCGCCGCGGTCGAAGCCCTGCTGGCGGCCGCGGGCGAGCAGGTTTACCGCGTCGGCCGCGTCGTTCCCCGCGAGGATGGCATGGCCGGCTGCGTCGTCGACGGCATGGAGCGCGCGTGGCGCGCCTGAGGACGGCGATCCTCATCTCCGGGCGCGGCAGCAACATGCAGGCGCTGATCGAGTCCTGCCGGCCGGCCGCGGCGCCGGCCGATATCGCGCTGGTGCTCTCCAACAACCCGGCGGCCGGCGGGTTGGCGCTTGCAGCCACGGCCGGCATCCCGACCGCCGCGGTCGATCATCGCCCCTACCGGGAGCGCGCCGCCTTCGACGCCGAGATCGATCGCCGGCTGCGCGCCGCCGACATCGGCCTCGTCTGCCTGGCCGGCTTCATGCGCCTGCTGACGCCGGCATTCGTCGAAGGTTGGCGCGACCGCATGATCAACATCCATCCGTCGCTGCTGCCGGCCTTTCCGGGCCTCGACACGCACGCGCGCGCCCTCGCCGCCGGCGTGCGTTTCCACGGCTGCACCGTGCATTTCGTGCGGCACGAAACCGATACCGGCCCGATCATCGTCCAGGCGGCGGTGCCCGTGCGCGCCGACGACACGCCGGACAGCCTCGCCGCGCGCGTGCTCGCCCAGGAGCATCGCATCTATCCGCAGGCGCTCGCCTGGATTGCCGAGGGCCGCGTGCGCATCGAGAACGAGCGCGTCATCGTCACGCACACGGCCGCGCCCCCGGCCGGGCTGGTCAGCCCCGTGATCGGCTGACGGCCGTTGCCCGATCGGCCAGGCTGCGTTATCAAGAGGCGCGGATCTGACGACGACAGGGAGACCGACGCATGGCCACGAATGACGACCTCCTTCAGGAACGGCGGGAGATGTGGCACAACGTCACGCGCTTTGCCACCGTCGCAATCGTAGGGATCGCGGTGATCCTGCTGCTGATGCTGCTTTTTCTGACCTGAACAGAAGATCGTTGCATGCCCATCCTGCGTCCTTCGACAAGCTCAGGATGAGGACGAATTTGCGTGGCACAAAGAACGCCCTCATCCTGAGCTTGTCGCAGGACGCACGCCGCCTATCCGGTCTCCCGCAAACATATAGCAGCGGAGTCCGCGCTGGCTCCTATCCCACGATCTCCACTTCCGAGAAGAAGTAGCCGATCTCGATCTTCGCGTTCTCCGGCGAGTCCGAGCCGTGGACCGAATTGGCCTCGATCGACTCGGCGAAGTCCTTGCGGATCGTTCCCGGCGCGGCGTTGGCGGGGTTCGTCGCGCCCATCACCTCGCGGTTCTTGGCCACCGCGTTCTCGCCTTCCAGCACCTGCACGACCACCGGCCCGCTGGTCATGAAGTCGCACAGCGTCTTGAAGAACGGCCGCTCGCGATGCACGGCGTAGAACCCTTCGGCCTGGCCGCGCGTGAGCCGCAGGCGCTTCTGCGCGATGATGCGCAGGCCCGCCTCCTCCAGCCGGGCGTTGACCTTGCCCGTGAGATTGCGCCGGGTGGCGTCCGGCTTGATGATCGACAGCGTCCGCTCGATGGCCATGGCCCGCATCTCTCCCTTGCCTGAAGACGCGGCCTTATAGCGGCATCGGCCAGGGCCGGCAACCGCACCGCGTCGCCGCCTTTTCGCAGCCGGCGGCGGCATGCTATAGGCGCGCGCCATGCTGAGCATCGAGAACCTCACCTACCGCATCGGCGGACGGGTGCTGCTGGAGCGCGCGAGCCTGTCGCTGCCGGCCGGGCACCATGCCGGCCTCGTCGGCCGCAACGGCACCGGCAAGTCGACATTGCTGAAGCTGATCGCCGGCGAGCTGCATGCCGATTCCGGCGAGATCGGCCTGCCCAACGGCACGCGGCTCGGCATGCTCGCGCAGGAGGCGCCGGACGGACCGGAGAGCCTGATCGACACCGTGCTGCGGGCGGACCGCGAGCGCACGGCGCTGCTGGCCGAGGCGGAGCACGCCACGGACCCGCATCGCATCGCCGACATCCATACCCGGCTCGCCGACATCCAGGCGCACCGCGCGCCGGCGCGGGCGGCCGCCATCCTGCACGGCCTCGGCTTCGACGCCGAGCAGCAGCTGCGGCCCTGCCGCGACTTCTCCGGCGGCTGGCGCATGCGCGTGGCCCTGGCCGCCGTGCTGTTCAGCGAGCCGGACCTGCTGCTGCTCGACGAGCCGACCAACCATCTCGACCTCGAGGCGACGCTGTGGCTGGAGGACTTCCTCAGGAAGTATCCGCGCACGGTGCTTCTGGTCAGCCACGACCGCGACCTCCTCAACAAGGTCGTCGACAAGATCGTGCATCTGGAGATGCGCAAGCTGACGGTCTATTCCGGCGGCTACGACACCTTCGAGAAGACGCGCGCGCTCAAGCTCGCCAACATCGCGGCGGCGCAGAAGAAGCAGGAGGCGCAGCGCCGGCACATGCAGGCCTTCATCGACCGCTTCCGCTACAAGGCGAGCAAGGCGCGCCAGGCGCAGTCGCGCATCAAGATGCTGGCGCGCATGGAGCCGATCGTCTCCGTCGTCGAGGAGCATACCGTCGAGTTCGACTTCCCCAACCCGGAGCCGCTGGCGCCGCCGATCCTGGCGCTCGACCGCGCCGAGGCCGGCTACGAGCCGGGCCGGCCGGTGCTGCGCAACCTCAACCTGCGGCTCGACATGGACGACCGTGTGGCGCTCCTGGGCGCCAACGGCAACGGCAAGTCCACCCTGGCGAAGCTGCTGGCCGGGCGCCTCCAGCCGATGGCCGGGACCTTGCGCAAATCGGGCAAGCTACGCGTCGGCTATTTCGCGCAGCACCAGACCGACGAGCTGGACGTGGAAGCGACGCCGCTGCAGATCATGGATCGGCTGGCGCCGATGGCGACGCCGGAGAAGCGCCGCGCCCATCTCGGCCGCTTCGGCTTCGCGCAGGACAAGGCGCTGACCAAGGTCGGCGCGCTCTCCGGCGGCGAGAAGGCGCGGCTGCTGTTCGCGCTGATGAGCCGCGAGGCACCGCACGTCCTGCTGCTCGACGAGCCGACCAACCATCTCGACGTGGATTCGCGCCAGGCGCTGGTGCAGGCGATCAACGCCTTCGAGGGCGCGGTGGTGCTCATCAGCCACGATCCGCATCTCATCGAGCTCTGCGTCGACCGGCTGTGGCTGGTGGGCGGCGGCACGGTGAAGCCGTTCGAGGGCGATCTCGACGACTATCGCAAGCTGCTGCTGAGCGAACGGCGCGCGCGCGACTCCGCCGCCAGGACCGCCGAGGGAGAGTCGGATTCGGCCGGACACACCGCCGCCGGCCGCAAGGAGCAACGCCGCGCCGCCGCCGAGCAGCGGGCCGCCGTCGCCCATCTGCGCAAGGCCGCGGCGGAGGCAGAGAAGCGTCTCGAGAAGTTGCAGCAGAAGAAGACGGCGCTCGAGGTTCGCCTCGCCGATCCAGAAGTTTATAACGGCCCGACCGCCAAGCTCCTGGAGCTGCAGCTCCGCTACGGCGATCTCAAGCGCGAGATCACATCGGCGGAAGAGGCCTGGCTGACGGCGCAGGAAAAGCTGGAAGCATGAGCGGCTGCGCTGACGCTATCCCATCGGAAAGGAGAAAGAACCCATGACTCTGTCCATGTACCAGGCCTCGGTGCCGGTCTTCCTGCGCACGCTCGTCGCCCTGTCCGCGATCCTCGACAAGGCCGCCGCCCATGCGGCGCAGCGCAAGGTGGAGCCTACCGTCCTGCTGAACACGCGACTCTACCCGGACATGTTCCCGCTGGTCCGCCAAGTGCAGCTGGCTGCGGACTTCGCCAAGGGCGCCGGCGCCCGGCTGGCCGGAATCGATGTGCCGAAATTCGCCGATACCGAATCGACCTTCGATGAGCTGAAGGCGCGCATCGCCAAGACGATCGACTTCCTGAAGACATTGACGCCGGCGCGGGTCGACGGCTCCGAAAGCCGCGACATCACCATTCCCATCGGCGGCAAGCCGCAGTCATTCAAAGGCCAGCCCTATCTCCTGCACTTCGCCCTGCCCAACTTCTTCTTCCACGCCACGACAGCCTACGACATCCTCCGGCATTGCGGCGTCGAGCTCGGCAAGCGCGATTTCATCGGGCGGGTCGATGCCGATTGACGATCGAGGATCTCGGAGCCGCCGCCGCGCCATCCGCGGCGGACGGCGTCAGTTCGGCGCGCGCGGCTTCGGGACGTAGCGGCCGTTCTCGAGGCGCGAGAAGAGCTCCCGCACCGAGGGATGCTTGACCGGCCGGCCGCTGTCGTCCACCAGCAGGTTCTGCTCGGAGACGTAGGCGACATAGGTAGTTTCGGTTTCTGCATTCTCGGCCAGCAGATGGTAGAATGGCTGGTCCTTGCGCGGCCGGATCTCCTCCGGGATCTTCTGATACCATTCCTCGGTGTTGTTGAAGACCGGGTCGACGTCGAAGATGACGCCGCGGAACGGATACACGCGGTGCTTGACGATCTGCCCGATCAGGAATTTGGCTTCGCGAATCTCGCTCATTTTTTCTTCAGCCGTTGCGCGACCGTGGCACGCGTCCTGTCACATCAATCGCACACTATAGCAGATCTTGCGCCCTGGTGTGTGAATTGACCGTTCGTTAAACTTGCACACCGGACAATGCGACGGAAGTGCGGAGGCAGCCATACCGTCCTTCAACGACGCCGAACGCAAGCGATTCCATGGCCTCCTGCGGCTGGCGGCCGAAAGTCCGTTCGCCGGCGAGCGGGCGAACGCGTTCGCGGCCGCGACGCGGCTGGCCGCGCGCCACGGCCTGACGGTCGAGGAGGCCGCCGCCGGCGACGAACCGCCGCTGCCGCAGGCGCCGCCCCGGCAGCCGTCGGCGATGTCCGAGGCGATGGGCGGCCGGCACTGGTTCGCCGACTACGATCCGCCGGAGGTCGGGCGCTTCATGCACCTGACCGACCTGGCGATCCGCCTGGCCAAGCGGCAGCGCGACGCCGCGCTCGCCGAGGCGCGCGCCCGCGGGCTCGACGCGGCGGCCGAGGCCGCCGCCCGGCGCCGCGCGAGCCAGGCCCAGCGGCAGACGCAGCGGCGGATGAATCCGCGCGATCACGCCCGCGTCCTGCTGACGGAGACCTCGCTGCGCCTGCGCGACATCGTCGACATCACCGGCCTCGACATCTATCAGGTGGTCGGCCTCAAGCTCTCGCTGCGGCCGGGCTCGCGCAACGACCACGCTGCGGCTCCCGCGGGCCGGTAGCGGCGTCATCCCGCAGGAGGTCGCGAATGTCGGCGCATCGGTTTTTCTTTCCCGCGATCGACGGCGGCACGTTGAATCTGGCCGACTTCCGCGGCAAGCCGGTGCTGATCGTGAATACCGCCTCGGAATGCGGCTACACGCCGCAATATGCCGCTCTGCAGGACCTCTGGCAGCGCTATCGCGACCGGGGCCTCGTTGTGCTGGGCGTGCCTGCCAACGACTTCGGCGCCCAGGAGCCGGGCGACGAGCCGACGATCGCCTCCTTCTGCAAGAAGAACTACGGCGTCGACTTCCCGCTGACGGCCAAGCAGACCGTCATCGGCGGCTCGGCCCACCCGTTCTACCGCTGGGTCGCGGCCGAGTTCGGCGAGGCAGCGGCGCCGAAGTGGAACTTCCACAAATATCTCGTCGCCCCGGACGGCAGCCTCGCCGGCCTGTGGCCGTCCGCGGTCGAGCCGCTCGATCCCGAAATCGTTGCCGCGATCGAGTCGGCGCTGCCGTCCTGAGCGGAGGGCCGCAGACGCGCTCTCCATCCGCAGCGCGCCCATGACGGCAGGGCGAGAGCCGCTCGCCTGCCGCGTCGTCGGGCTCGAGCCGGCAACGCATGACATCCGCATCCTGCGGCTCGCTCCACCGGCCGGCGAGCGCCTCGTGTTCCGCGCCGGCCAGTACGTCAAGCTCGGCTTCGGCGCCCTGCCGCCGCGCGACTACTCCATGGCCAGCCGGCCGGACGAGCCGCTGCTGGAGTTCCACATCCGCGACGTCGGCGACGGCGCCAGCCGCTATGCCGTGCGCCGGCTCGCACGCGGTGAGACGGTCACGGTCGCCGGCCCGTTCGGCGACGCCTATCTGCGCGCCGACCATCCCGGCCCGATCATCGCCATCGCCGGCGGCTCCGGCTTGGCGCCGATGAAATCGATCGTCGAGGCCGCGCTTCATTGCGGCCTGCCGCAGGACATCCGCCTCTACTTCGGCGTCCGCAGCGAGCGCGATCTTTATCTCCTCGACCATTTCGCGCGGATCGCCGCCGCGCATGCCAACTTCCGGTTCATTCCTGTCGTCGCCGAGCCGACCGGCGCGTCGCCCTGGCGCACGGGGTTGGTGGGCGACGCCGTCCTCGCGGACATCGCCGATTTCACCGGCTACAAGACCTATCTCGCAGGCCCGCCGCCGATGGTCGAGGCCACGGTCGCGCAGTTGAGGTCGCGCGGCCTCCCCGCCGCCGACATCCATGCCGACCCCTTCTACAGCGAAGAAGAGAACCGCCGCCGACGCGAGATCGATCGGTCATTGTAGCAGTGCGACCACGCAGGGTCGCTCCTACATTCGGCATTACTTTTCTTCGCAGTGATCCGCGACGAACCGATCGAGCAGGCGGACGCCGAAGCCGGTGGCGCCCTTGGGCGCGATCGACCGGTCGTCGTTCGTCCAGGCTACGCCGGCGATGTCGAGATGCGCCCAGGGCGTCTTGCCGACGAAGCGCTTCAGCATGACCGCGGCATTGATGCTGTCGCCCCAGCGGCCGCCGTCGTTCTTCATGTCGGCGATGTCCGATTCGATGCGCTCGTCATAGGCGGCGGTTAGCGGCATGCGCCACAGCCGCTCGCCCGTGGCGGCGCCGGCGGCGGCGAGCTGCTCGGCCAGCTTGTCGTCGGTGGCGAACATCCCGGCATATTCGGAACCCAGCGCCACCATGATCGAGCCGGTCAGGGTGGCCAGGTCGATCATCGCCCGCGGCTCGAAGCGGTCCCGCGTGTACCAGAGCGCGTCGCTCAGCACGAGCCGGCCCTCGGCATCGGTGTCGATCACCTCGACGGTCTGGCCCGAGGCCGACCGCACCACGTCGCCCGGCCGCTGCGCCGTGCCCGACGGCATGTTCTCGGCCAGCGCGCAGACGCCGACGGCGTTGACCCGCGCCTTGCGCGCGGCGAGCGCCCGCAGCACGCCCAGCACCGCGGCGGCGCCGGCCATGTCGGTCTTCATCTCCTCCATGCCCGCCGCGGGCTTGATCGAGATGCCGCCGCTGTCGAACGTCAGCCCCTTGCCGACGAAGGCCACCGGCGGACGGCCCTTGGGCGCGCCGTTCCAGCGCAGGACGACGAGCTGCGGCGCGTGCGCGCTGCCCTGCCCGACGCCGAGCATGAGGTTGAGGCCGAGCTTGCGCAGCTTCCGCGGGCCGAGCGCCTTGACCTTGATGCCGAGCGTTTCGAGCTCGCCCGCCGCGGCGGCGAAGGCCTGCGGCGTGACGACGTTGGCCGGCTCGCTGACGAGATCGCGCGCGAGACGCACCGCGGCTACCGTCGAGTCCAGCGGCGCGAACGCCGCGCGCGCGGCCGCCGGCGCCTCGACCAGCAGCGTGAGGGACTTGAGGCTCGGCCGTTCGTCGCGCGGCGCGGTCGTCCGGTACTTGTCGAAGCGGTAGGCGCGCAGCCGGGCGGCGGCGGCGATCTGCGCCGCGATCTCCGGCCCGGCGTCGACGGCCAGCGCCGCCGCGGTCTCGCCGGACGGCGCCAGATGCGCGACCAGGGCGCCGCCGATGCGTTGCGCCGCCAGTGCGTCGAGCGCCGCCTCCCGGCCGCAGCCGACGAGGACCACGCGGCTGCAGCGCAGCCCGCGCGGCGCCAGGACGGACAGCGTCTCGTCGAGCTTGCCGGCGAAGCGGCTGGCCTCCAAGGCGCGCGTCAGCGCCCCCTTCGTTCGCCGGTCCAGCTTCGTCGCCGTCGGCCCGAGCTTGCGCCCCTCGAAGACCGATACGGCGATGGCCCCCTCCTCCGGCAGGGCGGGCTTGGCGAACGCGATCTTCACTTCTGCTCCCAGCGGCCCGCGGCCGATTGCTGCCAGTAGGTGAGTTGATGCCCTGCCGCCTTGTAGGCCGTCCAGCGCGCGCGCGCCGCCTGCACCGCGGCCTCGTCGTTGCCGTCGAACAGCTCGACGCACAGCTCGTAGGCGGCGACCTGCCCGGACGCCGTGCCGTCGGTCAGGAACAGCACCTGCGCGCCGTTCGGGTTCTCGTCCGCGGTCGTCAGCCAGACCGGCTGCATGTCCGCATGGCCGTCGCGCGCGCTGCCATGCGGCAGGAAGCTGCGCTCGCTGTAGGTCCACAGCCGGTCGACCAGATGTTCGACGCGCTCCTCCGACCCGGCCATGACGACGGCGCGCTGCCCGCGCTCGAGCGTCTTCTCCAGCATCGGCGGCAGCGCCGCCTCCAGCGCTGTCCGCTGCAGGTGATAGAAGCGGATCTCGGTCATTGGGGGGTGTAGGGGCGAGCGGCGCTCGCCCTTTCGCAGGGCGACCGCCGGTCGCCCCTACTTCTCCTCGTAATTATCCGCCACGAAGCGGTCGAGCAGCCGCACGCCGAACGCCGTGGCGCCCTTGGGCACCACCGCCGAGTCCTTCTCCGCCCAGGCCATGCCGGCGATGTCCAGATGCGCCCAGGGCGTGTCCTTGACGAAGCGCTGCAGGAACTGCGCCGCGGTGATGCTGCCGCCCCAGCGGTTGCCGACGTTCTTCATGTCGGCGATGTCGGAGTTGATGATCTTGTCGTAGGCCTCGCCCAGCGGCATGCGCCAGAGCGGCTCGCCCACCGCCTTGCCGGCGGCGAGCAGCCGCTCGGCCAGCGCATCGTTGTTGGAGAACAGGCCGGCATGCTCGCGCCCGAGCGACACCATGATGGCGCCGGTCAGCGTGGCCAGGTCGATCATCGCCTGCGGCTTGAAGCGGTCGCGGCAGTACCAGAGCGCGTCGGCCAGCACCAGCCGGCCCTCGGCGTCGGTGTTGATCACCTCGATGGTCTGCCCCGACATCGACTTCACGACGTCGCCGGGCCGCTGCGCCGTGCCCGAGGGCATGTTCTCGACGAGCCCGGCGATGCCGACGGCATTGACCCGGGCCTTGCGGGCGGCGAGCGCATACAGGGTGCCGATGACGGCCCCCGCCCCGCCCATGTCCCACTTCATCTCCTCCATGCCGGCCGCCGGCTTGATGGAGATGCCGCCGGTGTCGAAGGTGACGCCCTTGCCGACGAAGGCGACGGGCGCCTTGTTGCGGGCATCGGGCGCCCCCTCCCACAGCATGACCACGAGCTGCGAATCGCGCTCGCTGCCCTGGCCGACGCCGAGCAGCGCGCCCATGCCGAGCTCGCGCATCTTCTTCTCGCCGAGCACCTCGACCTTCACGCCGAGCTCGGACAGCTTCTGCGCCTCCTGCGCCAGCGTCTCCGGATAGATGACGTTCGCCGGCTCGGACACCAGGTCGCGCGTCAGGAACACGCCGTCGCTGATTTTCTGCAGCGGGTCGTAGGCCTTCTTCGCCGCGTTCGGGTCGCTGCTCATGACCGTGAGCTTCTTGAGGCTCGGCTTCGCCTCGGGCTTCTCGGTGGTGCGATACTTGTCGAAGCGGTAGCTGCGCAGCCGCGCGCCATAGGCGAGATGCGCGGCCTGCTCGGCGGTCGGCAGCTTCTGGTCGGCGCCGTCGTCGACGGCGACGGCCGCGGCCGTCTCGCCGGTGTTCGCGAGGGCGGCGATCAACCTGCCGCCGAGCCCCTGGACGCCCAGGGCATCGAGCGCGCCCGGCTTGCCGAGACCGACCAGCACGATGCGGCTGGCTTCCAGCCCGGCCGGCGCCAGCACCGTCAGCAGGTCGTCCGCCTTGCCCTTGAACCGGCTGGCGGCGAGGGCGCGCTCGATGGCGCCCCTGGTCTGCTTGTCGAGCTGCGCCGCCGTCGGCGTGAGCTTGCGGTCCTCGTAGACGCCGGCGACGACGGCGCCGCCGGACGGCACTTCTATCTTGGAGAACGAGATCTTCATGGACTGAATCCGCCTGCTGACATGACGCGCGGCGGACCTGCAGGGCCGCCGCAGCCGTACGATCGGCCCGTCCTCTAGCACAGCGGAACGGGCGGATAAAGCCGTACACGCGCGGTCGATCCGGTCCGACTCTAGAAATGGCCGGCAAATCCTGCTCTAGTGCGCCGCAGCGAATCGGCCAGGGGACAGTAGGGCCAATGACGCGCGGCTGGCTTCGGGGGATCGTGCTCGCCTGCGGGCTGCTGGTACTGGCCGGCGCCGCGCGCGCGCAGGAGGCCGGCGAGCCGGCGGGCGAAATTCCGGTTCTGCTGCTGGCCGACGAGGTCACCTACGACCGCGAGCTCGGCATCGTCACCGCGCGCGGCAATGTCGAGATCTCCCGCGGCGACCGCGTCCTCCATGCCGACACCGTGTCCTACAACGAGGTCTCGCGCACCGTCACCGCCTCCGGCAACGTCAGCCTGACCGACGAGAGCGGCAACACCGTCTTTGCCGAGTATGTCGAGCTGCGCGACGACCTGAAGGAAGCCGCCATCGAGAGCATCCGCCTGCTGCTCAGCGATCAGTCGCGCCTGGCGGCGGCCTCGGGCCGGCGGACCGGCGGCAACGTCAACGAGTTCGACTACGCCGTCTATTCGCCCTGCCGGCTGTGCGCCGAGGACCCGACGCGCGCGCCCCTGTGGC
The DNA here is from genome assembly GCA_050180895.1 of Dongiaceae bacterium. GTDB lineage: Bacteria > Pseudomonadota > Alphaproteobacteria > Dongiales > Dongiaceae > JBGPEQ01. The sequence continues at coordinate 813,115 of JBFXDS010000001.1, read as the reverse complement.
AGATCAAGGCGGTGAAGGTCACCTATGACGAGGCGGCACACACCATCGAGTACGAGGACGCCTGGCTGGAGTTCTTCGGCGTGCCCGTGCTCTACACGCCCTACTTCCAGCACCCCGATGGCACCGTCGAGCGCGCCTCCGGCTTCCTGACGCCGCGGTTCGGATACAACGACGATCTCGGCGCCCACATGCAGACGCCCTATTTCTGGGCGATCGCGCCGGACAAGGACCTGACGGTCGCGCCGATCGTCTCGACCAACGAGTATCCCGTGCTCTTCGGCACCTATCGCCAGCGCCTCGATGACGGCCTGCTCGCGATTTCGGCCAGCGGCACCTTCATCGACGAGAACGAGCCGGATGTCGGCCTCGGCGACGGCGACTTCCGCGGCCATATCGATGCCACCGGCCGCTTCGACATCGATCGGAACTGGCGTTGGGGCTTCGATCTCGAGCGGGCGACCGACAAGACCTACGAGCGGCTGTTCGACTTCTCCGACGACCGCACGCTCACCAGCCGCGCCTTCGCCGAGATGTTCGACCGCCGCAACTACGCGGCGATCCAGGGTTACTCCTTCTATGGCACGCGCGACACCGACATCAACGACGAGGCGCCGATCGTCGCCCCGCTCTTCGACTACAACTACGTCAGCGAGCCGGTGGTCCTCAGCGGCTACTTCACCTTCGACGCCAACGGCATGGTGCTGTCGCGCATCGACGGCCGCGATGTGCGACGCGCATCCCTGAACGGCGGGTGGCGGATGCCCTTCACCTCGTCGTGGGGCGACATCTACACCATCTCGGCGACCATGCGCGCCGACCTCTACTCCTTCAACGACTTCGATCCCGCGACCGACGACCCGAACCCGGACGGCCCCACCGAAGACGGCGTCGCCGCCCGGCTGTTTCCCCAGTTGTCCGTGGAATGGCGCTATCCGTTCGTGCGCGGCCACGACGGCTGGCAGGAAATCGTCGAGCCGATCGCCGCCGTCACCGCCGCTCCCAACAAGAGCAACTTCGGCGACATTCCGAACGAGGACAGCCTGGACATCGAGTTCGACGATACCAATCTGTTCGATCCCAACCGCTTCGCCGGCCTCGATGAGGTCGACACGGGGCAGCGCGCCACCTATGGCCTGCGCTGGAGCTTCGTCACCGACGAGGGCGGCTATGGCAGCCTCTTCCTCGGCCAGAGCTACCAATTCAACGACGACGTCAACTTCGCCACCGGATCGGGCGTCGAGGACAATTTCTCGGACATCGTCGGATCCGTTCAGCTGTCGCCCATCGAGGAGTTCGATCTGTTCTATCGCTTCCGCTACGACGCCAACTCCCTCGACCCGCGCCGCAACGAGGTGCTCGTCAGCGCCGGGCCGCCCAAGCTGCACCTGAACCTGTCCTATGCGTTCCTCAGCGACGAGGCCGATCCCAACACCGAGTTCGGCGATCGCGAGGAGGTCGCCGGCAAGATCAGCTCGCAGTTCACCGACTACTGGTCGGGCTTCATCGCCGGTCGGTACGACATCGAATCGGACCGCGTCCTCTCCTATGGCGTCGGCATCGAGTACGAGGACGAATGCTTCGACATTCGCCTCTCCGTCGCCCGCGAGGAGTATCAGGACCAGGAGCGCGACCCCAATTGGCAGGTCGGATTCTCCATCGGTCTCAAGAACCTCGGCCTGGATACCGGCGGCTAGGCACGGGTATCGCACTCGCCCCGGTATGCGCACACTTCGGACTGCACGACGATCCTGCGTCCTTCGACAGGCTCAGGATGAGGGACAGACTTGGTGGCAGAAGAAAGCCCCTCATCCTGAGCCTGTCGAAGGACGCAGGTTGCTGATCCCGATCTCCCGACCCGCAAACCGCGGAGCTGTAAGTAGGGCGCCACGGCGGTCCCCGCACCGCGGCCCCCGGGCGCATTGTCTCGCGCCGTCCGCCCGCCTATATTGGCAGGGCACCAAACGGAAACCCGGGCGGGATTTCCGGATGGAGTCCTCCCACGTGGATCTCGTCATCGCACCATGTCGCAGTTGGCACGCCGATTCTCCTGGCTGGTACTGGTCGCCCTGACGGCGCTGGCAGCGGGGCCGGCCACGGCGCAGGATACGCTGCGCATCGTGGCGCTCGTCAATGACGAGGCGATCACCGCCATCGATCTCGCCGCCCGCACGCGGATGCTGGTCGCCTCCGGCCAGATGCAGAACACGCCCGAAATTCAGCAGCGCCTGCGGCCGCAGGTGCTGCGCGCGCTGATCGACGAGCGTCTGCGCCAGCAGGCCGCCGATCGAGAAGGCATCGTCGTGTCGCAGGACCGCATCGACGAACGCATGGCGCAGCTCGCCCGGAGCAACAATCTGAGCCCGGAGAACTTCCGGACGGCGCTGACCCAGAACGGCATCGATCCGGCGTGGATCGAGCAGCAGATTCGCACCGAAGTCGCCTGGTCCCTGCTGGTGAGCCGCAAGTTCCGCCCGGGCATCGTCGTCACCGACGAGGACATCGACAACGCGCAGCGGCAGATGCGGGAGAACCAGGGCACGACGCAATACCGGGTCGCCGAGATCTTCCTCTCGATCGACGACCCCAACGACACCCCCGCTGTTCAGGAGGCGGCGCAACGGCTTCTCGAGCAGCTCAAGCAGGGCGCCAACTTCGGCGCCGTCGCACGCCAGTTCTCGCAGGCGGCCTCCGCCGGCAATGGCGGCCTCCTCGGCTGGGTCGCGCCGAGCGACTTGGCGCCGGAGCTTGCGGCGGCCGTCGAGACCATGGCCCCGGGCACCGTCACCGGCCCGATCCGCAGCGACGGCGGCCTCCACATCGTGGCGCTGGTGGACCGTCGCGCGGCGCAAGCCGATGCCCTCACCCGCGAGCAGATATCCGAAAGGCTCGTGCGCGACCGTCTCGATCTGATGGCCCGCGGCTACCTGCGCGACATCCGCCGGTCGGCCTACGTCGACATCCGCCAGTGAACGACGGTCCGGCCGCCGCCGCGGCGCCGGACCTGCCGCCGCTCCGCGACGTCATCGCCCGCCATGGGCTCGGCGCCCGGCGCGCGCTCGGCCAGCATTTCCTGCTCGATCTCAACCTGACGCGGCGCATCGCCCGTACTGCCGGCGACCTGTCGCAGGGCACGGTCGTCGAGGTCGGCCCCGGTCCCGGCGGCCTCACCCGCGCGCTGCTCGAGCTCGGCGCCCGGCAGGTGATCGCGATCGAGCGCGATGACCGCTGCGCGCCCGCCCTGGAGGAGCTGGCCGCCGCATTCCCCGGCCGCCTGACGATCAGGCTTGCCGACGCGCTGAAGGAGGACGTGGCGCGGCTCGGCGCGCCGCCGCGCCGCATCGTCGCCAACCTGCCCTACAACGTGGCGACGCCGCTGCTGCTCGAATGGCTCGGCTCGATCGACGCCTTCGCCGGCCTGACCTTGATGTTCCAGAAGGAGGTGGCCGACCGCCTGACCGCCAGGCCGCGCACGAAGGACTATGGCCGGCTGACCATCCTGACGCAGTGGCTGACCGAGGTGCGCCGCCTCTTCGACATTCCCGCCCGCGCCTTCACGCCGCCGCCCAAGGTGACCTCGACCGTGGTGCAGCTGACGCCTCGTCCGGCGCCGCTCCATCCGGCCGACCGCGCCCTCCTCGAGCGCGTCACCGCCGCCGCCTTCGGCCAGCGCCGCAAGATGCTGCGCCAGAGCCTGAAGTCGCTGACCACGGATCCCGGCGCGCTGCTTGCACAAGCCGGCGTGCCGGAGACGGCCCGCGCCGAGGAACTCGATATCGGCCAGTTCTGCGCGCTGGCGCGCGCGTTGGCGATGTACGTTCGGCCTGCATAACGAATGTGCGTCCTTCGACAAGCTCGGGATGAGGGGAAATCTTGGTGGCAGAACCGATATCCCTCATCCCGAGCTTGTCGAAGGACGCACATCGTCGATCCCGCGCCGCCAGAGCGGCCGAAGCCAGCGCTCCCCCTACCGCCCCTCGCGCAGCGCCTTGACGAAGTCCGACAGCCCGACCTGCCGGTCGCGGCGCAGGCGCTCGGCCTGGAGGATCGCCTGCACGCGCCGCGTGCTCGTCTCGATGTCGTGGTTCACGATGATGTAGTTATACTCGGCCCAGTGGCTCATCTCGTCGGCCGCCTTGGCCATGCGGCGGCCGACCTCCGCGGCGCTGTCCTGCGCGCGCGACTTGAGCCGCCGCTCCAGCTCGCGCGTCGAGGGCGGCAGGACGAACACGCTGACCAGGTCCTCCCGCGCCCGCTCTTCCAGCTGCTGCGTGCCCTGCCAGTCGATGTCGAACAGCACGTCGCGGCCTGCGCTCAGCGCCGTCTCCACCGCGGCCCGCGGCGTGCCGTAGTGGTGGCCGAACACCTTCGCGTGCTCGAGCAGCGCGCCGGCGCCCACCAGCCGGTCGAACTCGGCCGCGTCGATGAAGTGGTAGTCGGCGCCGTTCACCTCGCCCGGCCGCCGCGGCCGCGTGGTCACCGACACCGACATCGAGAGGTTGCCGTCGCGCTCCAGCAGCTTGCGCGAGATCGTCGTCTTGCCGGCGCCCGACGGCGACGACAGCACGAGCATCAGCCCGCGCCGCCTGATCTCGCCGGCCTCGTCCTTGGAGGCCCGCGTCTTCGACATCGTCATGTCTGGTCGCAGGGAAAAAGGTGAACCGCAGAGACGCAGAGACGCAGAGAAAAGAAGCGACTAATCAATGGGCGCGGTCCACGAGCGCGATCGAATCTGCTCCGCTGATGCTCCGCGACTTCTCTGCGCCTCCGCGTCTCTGCGGTGAATCTTTCCAGCAGCATGACCGGCGCTGACACGTTGAAATTCACGCGGTTTTGCGTCATTCGATGTTCTGCACCTGCTCGCGCAGCTGGTCGATCGCGGCCTTGAGGTCCAGGCCGATGGCCGTCAGCTCGACGTCCGCCGATTTGGAGCACAGCGTGTTCGCCTCGCGGTTGAACTCCTGGCACAGGAAATCGAACTTGCGGCCGACGGTGCCGCCCTCGGCGAGCAGCTGGCGCGCGGCGGCGACGTGGGCGCTCAGGCGATCGAGCTCCTCGCGCACGTCCGCGCGGCTGAGCAGCAGCGCCGCCTCCTGGGCTAGGCGCTCCTCCGGCAGCGCCGGCGACGCCTCGAGCAGCGCCTCCACCTGGGCCTTGAGGCGCGCCCGCAGCGCTGCGGGCTGCGCCCCGGCCGCGTCCGCCGCGCGCTGGCGCAGCGCTTCGATGCTGTCGAGATGCTGTCCGACCACGGCGGCCAGCCGGGCGCCCTCCGCGAGCCGCATCGTCGCCAACGCCTCGAGCGCACGCGTCAGCGTCTCCGTCATGCGGCCGAGCCGCGTCGCCCGCTGCGCTTCGGTCGGCTCCTCCTCCTCGACCACCTCGACGACGCCGCGGATGCCGATGAGGCCGTCGAGCCGCGGGGGCTCGGCCGCCACTTTGACCTGCAACTCGCCGACGAGCGCCACGAGTTGATCCAGGAGCGCACGGTTGATGCGCACACGCGGCGGCTCCCCCCCGCGCGACAGCGTCAGGCTGACCGACATGTTGCCGCGCCTGAACCGCTCCGCCATGGCGGCGCGGGCGACGGACTCCAGCGCTTCGAAGCCGACGGGCAGCCGGCAGCGTACGTCGAGATTGCGGCCGTTGACGCTCTTCACCTCCCAGGCCCAGTGCAGGCCCGGATGCATATCGGCGCCATCGGCGCCCTCGCCGCGCGCGAAACCGGTCATGCTGGCAATGGGCAAGGAGTCTCCAGATCTCCGAGTAATCACGAAATCTAGTGGTAGAGCCGATTTTGGCCACTATATACTTGCATACACTCGGCAACAAGCGATGCCATGCAGAACCCGCGCAGCCTGCTCATCACCGGCGCCAGCAGCGGCATCGGTGAAGCCCTGGCCCTGGCCTACGCCGGTCCCGAGACGAGTATCGCCCTCGGCGGGCGCGACGCCGCCCGGCTGGACGCTGTTGCCATGGCGTGCCGGCAGCGCGGCGCGACGGTGCGCACCGCGGTCGTCGATGTCACCGACCGGGCGGGCATGGCACGCTGGATCGAGGAGGTGGACGCGGCCGCGCCCGTCGACCTGGTGATCGCCAATGCCGGAACGGGCGGCGGCACCGGCAACGGCGTCGAGACCGAGCAGCAGACGCGCAAGGTCGCCGCCGTCAATCTGGATGGCGTATACAACACGGTGCTGCCGCTGATTCCGAAACTCGTCGCCCGCGGTCGCGGGCAGATTGCGCTGATGAGTTCGCTCGCCTCGTTCCGCGGCTTTCCGGGCGCCCCCACCTATTCCGCCAGCAAGGCGGCGGTGCGCGTCTGGGGCGAAGGCCTGCGCGGCGACCTGCATCGGCACGGCGTCGAGGTCAACGTCATCTGTCCCGGCTTCGTCGTCAGCCGCATGACCGCCAACAATGAGTTCCCGATGCCGTTCCTGATGACGGCGGAGCGCGCCGCCGCCATCATCCGACGCGGCCTTGCCCGCAACCGTGGTCGCATCGCCTTTCCCTTGCCGATGTATGCCGTGGTCTGGCTGACCGCCGCGCTGCCGCCGGCGCTGACCGATCCGCTGTTCCGCAGACTGCCGAAGAAGATATAGCCGGCCCTCGGCGCCCTCACTGCGAGCTCTGCTGCGTTTGCAGCTTCCGCCAGGCGGCGACGTTGCGGTTGTGCTCGTCGAGCGTCTCGGCGAAGGCGTGGCCGCCGGTGCCGTCGGCGACAAAGTAGAGATCCTTGGTGGTGGCCGGGTGCAGGACCGCATCGAGCGAGGCGCGGCCGGGATTGGCGATCGGGCCCGGCGGCAGGCCGGCATTGACGTAGGTGTTGAAGGGATCGGCGACCTGCAGGTCCGCTCGCGTCAGCGCGCGGTCGAGCGGCCCGGCGCCGTCGGTCAGCGCATAGATGACGGTCGGATCGGATTGCAGCGGCATGCCTCGGGCGAGCCGGTTGAAGAACACCGCCGCGACGCGCGGCCGCTCCTCCGCCTTGCCCGTCTCCTTCTCGACGATCGAGGCCAGGGTTACCGCCGCCGCCGTGGTGGTCAGCGGCACCGCTTCGTCGCGCAGCGGCCACAGCTCGGCCAATGCTTCGGTCATCGCCGTCTCCATGCGCGCGAGGATCTGCGCACGGCTGTCGCCCTTCGAATAGAAGTAGGTCTCCGGCAGCAGCGTGCCGTCGGCCGGGACCGCCGGCGGCAAGGTGCCTTCGAGACCGGACGCCGCCGCCACCAGCGCGACGATCTCGGCCGAGGTCAGCCCCTCGGGAATCGTCAACCGGCGCACGACCGTGGCCCCATCGATCATCTGCTGCATCGCCTGACGCATGCTCGCGCGCGCCGGGAACTCGTATTCGCCCGCCCGCAGCGGCCGGCCCTCGGCATAGACGCGGACGCCGGCGGCAAAGATCAGCGGCTCCGCGATGATGCCGGCCGCCGCCAGCTTGTCGGCGATGGCCCGCACCCCCATGCCCTGGTCGATCACCAGCATCGTCGGCGCAGACGCCGGCCCGGGTTCATGGAACTTGGTGAAGCCCCAATAGACAGCCCCTCCGGCCAACCCGATGCCGAGGACGAACAGCAGAAGGACGAGGCGGAAGAGCTTGCCGATCAACGGAGCGGCGGCGGCCTAAGGTGCGCCCGTGAAGACCAGGCTGGCATTGGTGCCGCCGAAGCCGAAGGAGTTGGAGAGGGCGGCGCGGATCTTGCGCGGCTTCGCCTGCCTGGCCACGAGGTCGAGGTCGCAGCCCGGCGACGGGTTCTCCAGGTTGAGCGTCGGCGGGCAGACGCGGTCGCGGATCGCCAGGATGCAGAAGATCGCCTCGACGCTGCCGGCCGCGCCCAGCAGATGGCCGATGGCCGACTTGGTCGAGGACATCGACAGTTTATAGGCGGCCTCGCCGAACACGCGCTTGACGGCACTGAGCTCGATCTCGTCGCCGAGCGGCGTCGAGGTGCCGTGGGCGTTGATGTAGTCGATGTCCTCCGGGTTCAGCTTGGCGCGCTTCAACGCGCCCTTCATGGCGCGCACGGCGCCGTCGCCTGTTTCCGACGGCGCCGTGATGTGGTGGGCGTCGCCGGACAGCCCGTAGCCGATGATCTCGGCATAGATCTTGGCGCCGCGCCGCTTCGCATGTTCGAGCTCCTCGAGCACGACGATGCCGGAGCCGTCGCCCATGACGAAGCCGTCGCGGTCCTTGTCCCAGGGCCGCGAGGCCTTCTCGGGCGTGTCGTTGTACTTCGTCGACAGCGCGCGCGCCGAGGAGAAGCCGGCCATGCCGATGCGGCAGATGCCGGCCTCGGCGCCGCCCGCCACCATCACATCGGCGTCGTCGAGCGCGATCAGCCGCGCCGCGTCGCCGATGGCGTGCGCGCCCGTCGAGCAGGCGGTGACGACGGCGTGGTTCGGCCCCTTGAATCCGTACTTGATCGACACCTGGCCGGAGGCCAGGTTGATCAGCGACGACGGGATGAAGAAGGGCGACAGCTTGCGCGGCCCCTTCTCGTGCACCAGCACCGATCCCTCGTAGATCGATTGCAGCCCGCCGATGCCGGAGCCGATCATCACGCCCGTGCGCTCGCGCCCCTCGTCGTCGGCCGGCTGCCAGCCGGAATCCTCCACCGCCTGCGACGCCGCGCCCATCGCATAGACGATGAACGGGTCCATCTTGCGCTGGTCCTTGGCCGGGATATACAGGTTGGCGTCGAAGCCGCCGGTCGCGGCATCGCCCTGCGGCACGGTGCCGCCGATCTTGCACGGCAGGTCGGAGACGTCGAAGGCCTGGATGGCGCGGATACCCGAGCGGCCCTCGATCAGGCGCTCCCAGGTCGGCTTCACGCCCGACGCCAGGGGCGTGACGAGGCCGAGGCCGGTGACGACGATGCGTCGCATCAAGGAATCAGTCGGATCGCAGCCGGAACCGGAGCCGCCGCGGCGGCCGCGCGGCGCCGCTCACGCGTTCGTCTCGATGAAGGCGATGGCATCCTTCACCGTCAGGATCTTCTCGGCGGCATCGTCGGGGATCTCGCAGCCGAACTCCTCCTCGAACGCCATGACGAGTTCGACCGTATCGAGACTGTCGGCTCCGAGGTCGTCGATGAAGCTCGCCCCCTCCGTCACCTTCGTTTCGTCGACGCCGAGATGCTCGACGACGATCTTTTTGACCCGCGCGGCGATGTCGCTCATTGTGTCTGATCCTCAGGCAGTTTTCATGCGAATGCGGGCCGTCCTTAGCACGGCGAACGCCCCCTGGCCAGCGCTTCGGCGCCGGCGGTAAGTCCCTCATATCATGGCCATACCGCCGTTGACATGCAAGGTCTGGCCGGTCACGTAGGCGGCCTCGTCGCTGGCCAGGAACAGCACGGCCGCGGCGACGTCGGCCGCCGCCCCCAGCCGGCCGGCCGGGATGGCACCCAGCAGCCGCTCCTTCTGCTGCGGGTTGAGCGCGTCGGTCATCGGCGTCTCGATGAAGCCGGGCGCCACGCAGTTGACGGTGATGCCCCGCGAGGCCACCTCGGCCGCCAGCGCCTTCGACATGCCGATCATGCCGGCCTTGGCCGCGGCGTAGTTGGCCTGGCCGGGGTTGCCGGTCACGCCGACGATCGAGGTGATGCCGACGATGCGGCCGAAGCGCCGCTTCATCATGCCCTTGAGCGCCGCCCGCGCCAGCCGGAAGCCGGCCGTGAGGTCGACGTCCAGCACCTGCTGCCAGTCCTCGTCCTTCATGCGCACCGCCAGGGTGTCGCGCGTCAGCCCGGCATTGTTGACGAGGATGTCCAGCTTCCCCATCGCCGCCTCGGCCTCGCCCACCAGTTTCTCCGTCGCCGCCGCGTCGCTCAGGTTGCAGGCGATCGTGTGCGTGCGCACGCCGAGCTGGCTCGCCAGGCTCTGCAAGGCCTCGACCCGCGTCCCCGACAGCGCCACCACGGCGCCCTGCCGATGCAGCGCCGCCGCGATCGCCCCGCCGATCCCGCCCGACGCCCCCGTGACGAGCGCCGTCTTCCCCGTCAGATCGAACATGACGTCTCCCATCTGCGTCGTGAGTTCTGAGTTATGAGTAGTGAGCAGTCATAACTCAGAACTCACAACTCCCTCACAGCGTCTTCAGCAGCGCCTCGATCTCCGCCGGCTCGCCGACCGACGCGGCGGCGATCTCGCGGTCGATGCGCTTGACCAGCCCGCTCAGCACCTTGCCGGCGCCGATCTCGACCATGCGGTCGACGCCCTGCTCCTTCATGAAGGCCACGCTCTCGCGCCAGCGCACCATGGCCGTCACCTGCTCCACCAGCAGGCGGCGGATGGTCTCGGCGTCGCTCACCGCGCGCGCCGTGACGTTGGCGACCAGCGGCACCGCCGGGTTGACCAGCGGCGCCTCGGCCAGCGCCTCGGCCATGGCGTCGGCCGCCGGCTGCATCAGCGGACAGTGAAAGGGCGCCGACACCGGCAGCCGCACGCTGCGCTTGATGCCGCGCTCGGCCGCCAGCGCCATCGCCCGCTCGACCGCCGCGGTCGCGCCGCTGATCACCACCTGCCCCGGCGCGTTGTCGTTGGCGACCGCGCAGACCGCGTCCGTCTCCTGCGCGGCGTCCGCTGCGACCGCCGTCGCCGCCGCGAGGTCGGCGCCGAGCAGCGCCGCCATGGCGCCCTCGCCCACGGGCACCGCCGCCTGCATCGCCTGGCCGCGCCGCTTCAGCAGCCGCGCCGCGTCGGCGAGCGGCAGCGCGCCCGCCGCCGCCAGCGCCGAATACTCGCCGAGCGAATGGCCGGCGACGAAGGCGATCCTGTCGGCCAGCCGCACCCCGCCCTCGCGCGCGATCACCCGCACCGCCGCCAGGCTCACCGCCATCAGCGCCGGCTGCGCGTTCTCGGTCAGGGTCAGGTCCGACTCCGGCCCCTCGAACATCAGCCGCGTCAGCCGCTGCCGCAGCGCCTCGTCGATCTCCTCGAAGGTCTCGCGCGCCGCCGCGAAGGCCTCGGCCAGCGACCGCCCCATGCCGACCGCCTGCGAGCCCTGTCCCGGGAAGACGAAGGCGACGCTCACGGCCGCCGCCCCGCGCCGCCCCACTCCGGCCCCGTTTCGCGTCTCACCGGTTGGAGCCCTGGCCGCTGCCGGCGCCGAGGGGGATGCGGAACTGGCCGGTCGCGCTGTCGAAGGAGAGGTCGCCATGCTCGCAGCCCGCCAGCGCAGCCAGCGCCAGCGCCACCGCCAGCCAGCGTCCGGCGCGGCCCGGCGCGGCACGACTCTCCGGCGAGACGCGATCGGACATGCTTCCTTCATCCTGCATTGCGGAACCCCGAGGTGACTCTGCGTCGCTGTCCTGCGCAGTCATATACGACATCCCCCGCCGCAGGCGACTCCTGAATCCGCCGCGCCGGCGCTCAGCGCGGCCGGATCCGCAGGCTGCAGCAGCCGGCGCCGCCGCGTTTCCAGGTCTCGATCTCCACCGCGAAACCGGCGGCCTCCAGCGTGCCGTAATCGGCCTCGGCGGCGATGTCGCAGAACATCTCGATTTCGGCCTCGGTCAGCCCGGCCGCCTGCCAGGCCGCCTTCAGCGGGCAGTCCTCGAACTGCACGTCGAGGCCGCCCGCATCGCAGCGGTCGATGCGCGGCCGGAACATGGCGCCGCCGTCCGGCGCCCGCGCGAAGGACTCGGCGAGGCCGGCGAAATCGTTCGGCCGGTGCGCCTCCAGCCCGGCCGCCAGCCCGCGGCCCCAGTCGCGCACCGCCTCCTTGCAGACCGCGATCGCCGCCGTCCGCCCGACGCGCCGCTCGAGGGCGCGGAAGAACGCGACATAGACCTGCGCGCGGCTCCGGTTCGCCGCGTTCAGCGCCGCCCACATCGCGCCGGCATCCGCCGCCGTCATCACCCGTACCTCCCGCGCAAAGCGGCATGCGCCGCCTTCCTCGCCGGATTCGGTGGCGGAGGCAAGGGCGTCGCCCGCTTTGCCGCCGCCGCGCCGTCCGTGCTATGGGGCGGGCCGTTGCCGAGGGAGCGACGCATGGGCGCCTCGATCGAACGCCGGCTGGCCGCGCTGCTCGTCGCCGACGTCGCCGGCTACAGCCGCCTGATGGGCCGCGACGAGGCCGGCACCCTGGCGGCGCTGCAGGCCAGCCGCGCGCAGATGGCGGAACTGATCGCCGCGCATCGCGGCCGCGTCGTCAACGCCACCGGCGACAGCCTGCTCGCCGAGTTCGCCAGCGTCGTGCTGGCGGTGGAGTGCGCGGTACAGATGCAGCGCGCCCTCGCCGAGCGCAACGCCGCGCTGCCGGACGACCGGCGCATGTGGTTCCGCATCGGCATCAATCTCGGCGACGTCATGGTCGAGGGCGGCGACCTCTATGGCGACGGCGTCAACATCGCCGCGCGGCTGCAGGCGCTGGCCGAGCCCGGCGGCATCCTCATCTCCGGCCCGGTGTTCGAGCAGGTGAAGGACAAGCTCGCCGTCGGCTTCGACTATCTCGGCCCGCAATCGGTGAAGAACATCGCCGGCCCGGTGCCTGCCTACCGCGTGCTGCTGCAGCCGGGCGCGGCCGGCGCGGCGGCCCGCGACGACCCCGCGCCCGCCCCGCCGCCCGAAGCGCCCGAGGCCGCGCGGCAACACCGCCGCCACCGCCTCCATCTCAGCGCCGGCTACGCCGCGGCGCTAATCCTGCTGCTCCTCGCCATCAACCTCTTCACCTGGGACGGCAACCTCTGGGCCCACTGGCCGACGCTCGGCATCCTCTTCGTCCTCGCCCTGCGCTGGCTCCGCCTCTTCCGCCGGCCGTAGGGGCCGCCCTATCGCCCCTCGTAGGCCTTGGTCAGCGCGGCGATGTCCAGCTTCACCATCTGCATCAGCGCGTTCATGGCCCGCTGCGCCTTTGCCGCGTCCTTGTCCTGCAGCATCTCCATGATCTGGACCGGCACGATCTGCCAGGACACGCCGTACTTGTCCGTCAGCCAGCCGCATTCCACGGGCTTGCCGCCGCCGGCCTGGAGCTTCTCCCAGAAATGGTCGATCTCCGCCTGGGTCCGGCATTTGACGAACAGCGAGACGGCCGGCGAGAACGGGTACTGCGGCCCGCCGTTGAGCGCCATGATCTCCGTGTCGTCGAGGCGGACGGTCATCGCCAGCACCGAGCCCTTCGGCCCCGGCCCGGCCTCGCCATGGTAGAGGACGCTCAGCACCTTCGAATTCTCGAAGACGGACATGTAGAAATTCATCGCCTCCTCGGCCTTGCCGTCGAACCACAGGCAGGCACTGATCTTCTGCATGGCAATTCCTCCGCAATGCTGGGGGATCTGGGTCTCCCTGATTGGTCGAACGGCCGGCAGTGGAATCGACATGCGCCCGGCCGATGATCGAGGCCGCCCTGCCCTCACCCTCACCCTCGCCCTCTCCCACTCTCGTGGGAGAGGGGACTCGACCGAGCAGGCGCACGACTCGCGTCCCCTCTCCCGCCTGCGGGAAAGGGCCAGGGTGAGGGTGCCCGAGAATCCTAGCTCCGCTTCGTCAGCACCACATGCGTGGCCTTCTCGGACGGCACATGCTCGGTGCAGTCATAGCCGAGCCTCAGCAGGTCGATGCCGGCGAGCAGAGGCTCCCCGCCGCCGAGCAGCACCGGCGCGATCGCCAAATGTAGTTCGTCGACGAGCCCGGCCCGCAGATATTGCCGGATCGTCGCCGCGCCGCCGCCGATCCGCACGTCCTTGCCGCCGGCGGCCTCGGTCGCGCGCTGCAGCGCCGCCTCGATGCCCTCGGTGACGAAGTGGAAGGTGGTGCCGCCGGCCATGGCGAGCGGGGCGCGCGGATGGTGGGTGAGCACGAACACCGGCACGTGATAGGGCGGGTTGTCGCCCCACCATCCCTTCCAGTCCTCGTCCGGCCACGGCCCGCGGATCGGCCCGAACATGTTGCGGCCGAGGATCCAGGCGCCGATGCCGGCCATGCCGCGCGCCGCGAAATCCTCGTCGACGCCGGTCGTCCCGTCCGCCTGTCCGAACATCGTCTGGAACGTGCGCGTCGGGATGAACCATTGATGCAGCGCCTTGCCGCCGAGGCCGAGCGGATTGTCGCGGCTCTGCGCCGGCCCGGCGCCATAGCCGTCGAGCGAAACGGCGAAGCAAGCAACGCGGAGTTTCGGCATGGTCAGGCGTCCTTCTCTGTCAGGACAATCGCACTTGAGGTGAGATTCGTTTCGACAGCGTCCCGGACCCGCGCCGTGCGTGCTTCGACAAGCTCAGCATGAAGGATTTTCGTTGTGCCACCAAGATTGCCCCTCATCCTGAGCCTGTCGAAGGACGCAGGGTGGTCCTGCAACGCAGGTCGCCGCTCACGCCTCGACGAAGACGTCGAAGCCGCCCCAGAACATGCGCATGCCGTCGAACGGCGAGTTCTTGGCGTCCATCCCCGCCAGGCGCGGGTCCTTCATCACCGCCTCGTTGACGCGGTCGCGGTGCGCGCGCGATTCGTAGACGATCCAGGCGAACACCACCGTCTCGTCCGGCTCCAGCTTCACCGCCTGCGGGAACGAGGTCACCTTGCCGGGCTTCACGTCCTCGGCGATGCACTCGACATAGTCGAGCGCGCCGTGGTCCTTCCACACCTTGCCGGCGTCGGTCGCCATCTTGCGATAGGCCTCGATGTTCTTCTTCGGCAGCGGAAGCACATAGCCGTCGACATACCTGCCCATGATCGGTCTCCTTCGTTGCGCCGCATGCATCTACCCGATTGGTCGAACGGCCGGCTGTGGAATCGACAGGGCGGCAAATGTTTTCTCGCGGACGGGAGCTGCAGAACCGCCCAGCGTCCTTCGACAAGCTCAGGATGAGGAAAAATCTTTGTGGCACGAAGAATGTCCCTCATCCTGAGCCTGTCGAAGGACGCACCTTGCCGATCCCAGCCCAAGGGAGAGAGATCCGCCATGGACCACCACCCGCGCACGCAGATCGCCGCCGAGTACCTCATGACCCTGCATTCCCCGCTGGACCCGCCGCAGGGCGCCAATAGCGACCTGCAGATCTACAACGTCCGCCCCGGCGGCTGGGTGAAGGGCCCGGCCCTCAGCGGCGCGGTGATCGCGCCCTCCGGCGACTGGCTGCGCGTGATGCCCGACGGCGCCCGCAAGCTCGACGTGCGCCTCTCCGTGCGCACCGACGACGGCGCCCTCGTCTACATCGCCTACACCGGCCGCGCCCGCGCCCCCGCCGACCTCGTGCGATGCCTCGAGGCCGGCGAGACCCTCGGCCCCGACCGCTTCTACTTCGTCATCACCCCCACCTTTGAGACCGCCGCCCCCGCCTACGCCTGGCTCAACGACATCGTCGCCGTCGGCAAGATCGTCTCGATCAACCGCTCCACCGACCGCCACGTCACCTACGACATCTTCGCGGTGAGGTGAGGAAGCGGACGCCGCCCAGCGCCCGCACGGCACGCAGCGAGGAGCAAGGCATGGTCTTTCTGGGGAGCGGCCTTGGCTTGGATCGCACGATGCTTCCGCTTCTGACCCACAGCGGACTTTCTTCGGGCCAGTTTTATGCGAAGAATAAAGTCCCGCTGGAGATGGGCGCGGGTCCTTGGGCCTCGCGTCCGCGTAGAGATTTCGCCACCCCTGGGTTGTGCTGAGGAGCGCACGGCGCCTGCGAGGCTCTGGCGCTCCGTGCGACGCTCACCCAAGCGCGCCTGTTCTCGCGCGTTCTAATTCCCCACGGCTCGCCACTCGCCTCTGTGCGGGCTCGGCACGCTGATATCCGACAACCCCGACGACAATCGCTGGGGGTGCTTCTTTTTGTATGTGAAGCGCGCTGAGTGGCCTTCTCTTCCGAGGTACAATTCACCGTTCCAGACGGCCAGGCTCGCCACGGACTCTCCTGTGTCCTGGAGCCAATCGGTCGAGGAAGAAGACAACGGCAAAGATCGCGAGACCTATGACGACCCCGAACCAGCTCACCACCGGTCACCGTCATCGTACTGACAATCTTGCCTCGCGTTACGCACTATGTGACCCAGTTCAGGACGAAACTCGATCAAAAGACTTCTGTCCAAGGCGAGCAGAAGGTTGCTAGTGCGCAATACTCCTGCAACAGGGCCCGTTCAATTGTACTTTCCGGGTGGCGCAATTATTCTGCCCCGCTGTGGCAAATCGGCCACAGATTATGGCGAACTGCCACAATCATAGACGTAGCCGCGGGTTTCCTCCTGTATTGACGGCATGAGCAGCGGCGAGCGATCCCGCGAGATCGACGTCGACGAGACCCTCGGCCCCGACCGGTTCTACTTCGTCATCGCCCCCACCTTCGAGACCGCCGGCCCCCGCCTACGCCTGGCTCAACGACATCTTCGCGGTGCGGTGAGGCGATGGCCGCTGAAGTCGCTGTTTCGGCTCAGATCCGGCGCAGGTGCTTCCGCAGCGCCGTGGCAAATCCGGCGAGATTGCGCTGTCCGAGGGTCTGCAGATACCAGCAGGTTGCGCACGCCGAAGGGATAGAGGACGCAGCTTGTCGTAGACCGCGACCGGCGGCTTAAAGGCCATGGTCCCGGATCAACGCCTCGGTGTCCTCTGCCAGCGCATCGAGCGCGGCCTGCTGCTTGTCGATCCTTGCCTTCAGCGCCAGCACGTCGCTCAGCCGGGCGCGGCGGTGCTTCCCGACATAGCGGAACGGCAAGTCGCCCACGTCCATCCGGTGGACCACCAGCGGACGGGACATGCCCAGAATCGTCGCCGCATCGGTCGGGCTCAGCTCCGTATCGGCGGCCAGAATCGCCACCTTCTCGCCGCGCCCCAGATGGCGCAGCAGGTCGCTGACGATCGCCGCCGCGGCCGGCGGCAGGGCTACGGACTCCGTGCCCTCGCGCCGCACACGGACATCCATCTTCTTGCGGCGCCCCCGGGGCGCCGCCAGCTTCTCGACGCGCTTGCGGACGCGCTCCGGTAGCACCGCGAATTCCAGGACACGGGTCGTCATGCT
Source organism: Dongiaceae bacterium (assembly GCA_050180895.1). Taxonomy (GTDB): domain Bacteria; phylum Pseudomonadota; class Alphaproteobacteria; order Dongiales; family Dongiaceae; genus JBGPEQ01. The sequence continues at coordinate 796,175 of JBFXDS010000001.1, read as the reverse complement.
ACGGCACCTCTCATCGCCCGAATATATGACGCCGTCGCATTAACTGCAATAACTGAAAACCACCGAGCGACGCCGAAGTGAGAAAGCGGGCACTGCCGACTCGATCCATTCCCCCGCCTATTGTGGGCGGGGGCCAGGGGGCGAGGTTAGCGCGCGGCAGTGCGCCAGCGAAGCGTTAGAGCGGCTCCTCCTCCAGATAGCGTGCCGCGACGTGTCCAAAGCCAGTTAGTCGGCCGTTGTTAGCGGTTCTCCAGATGCCAATCTCGGTCGCAACGTTCTGTACCGTGATCAATCCACGCGCGATATCGACCTCAACACCACCAATGATTCTCTTCCGTTCGAGAACAAGCGTTGCATCGTTAAGGTTCAGCGCCTTAATCATGTTTTCCGCCGGGATGTCGGCTGCTTGCATGGGCCTTACCCGACCCGAGGCGATGAACCAGAATCGCCGCTCACAGTTCGGGTCAGAAGGCCAGATTGATGCGGCCTCATTGTGCCATTTTCCTTTAGCATCTCCACAAGTACTTGGCAGACGTCTTTCTGCGCCTGCCTGTTCATGCGGCGGTCCGCAACTTGCGAAAAAATTCGAGTAGTCTAGTTCTCGTTCGCGAAAATGCGCGCGGGGTAGGAAGTGGTCGATATGGCTGTCGAGGCGGTCATCTTTTACCGCGCGACCACAATAGGCGCAGACATAGCCCTGCTCAATCAAGAGCGCTATGTGTACATCGCCCTTCTCGGGGTTCTGTAGGTTTCCGTATGTTGGCTGCCAATCATCATTTGCTTGCGACAACCAGGCGTTAAATCTTACTGGCGGAATCGTCTTGGCGGAGTATTTCACCTTTTCCGCGTCCCTTTTCGACGCTCTAGGCGCACTCTCGCCAGCGATAGCTCCGGATCGCTAGTCAAGTCGGGATCGAAGTGCAATCGCTCGAGCAGACGTGTCGCTTCCTCAATCCGATCGTTGTCGATATGCTCTTGGATACGGTCCAACTGCCTCTTAACTGCCTTCTCACGCTCAGTACCTTCCAATATGCTCACAAGTATGTAGTTGCTATCGCGTCCAAAGGACGCTGCAGGTGTTTCGACCGCAATCCCGGTTCCCCTCTTTTTCTGCAAAACACGAATACTCTGAGCACGAATCTGTCCAAGTACCTGTGGAGAATGTGTGGACACCACGAACTGACAACCTGGAAAGGTCTTTAGGAGTTTTGGAATGATCTCGCGTTGCCATCGCGGATGCAGGTGCAGCTCCATCTCGTCGATGAGAACTATGCCTTGCCGACCTAAGGCATTCTTCGCCTTAGGGTTTAGCATTGCTAGACGCCTAGCCAAATCTCCAACGAGCCCGATATACGCCCGCTCGCCGCCAGACAACTGCTCAACGCCAAGCTCGACTCCCTGCTTGGTAAAATACAAACCCCTCGGCGCTACAAACTTAAATCTCGGATTCCTCAGTCCAGTTGTTGTTGCTATCGCCTTACGAACCGCTTCGAGCTGCGGGTCCACGTAGTTGCGCTTCCGGTGCTTTATACGCAGCTCTTCGCTTTCGCGCTCTTGAAACCAAAAGACCAGCTTATTGAAGTCAATGCTATCTGCTCCGAGGGCATCGTCGAAGGCCGCGTAAGGCAGATGTTCAATTGTTCGCCGTTTGCGACGAACAAAGTCGAAAGCAGCGCGCTTTTGGTCATAGTAGACAATCAGGGGTGTTGCCTGAAGGTAAAAGAGATTCTCGTTCTCAAATCTGGCCGCAATCTTTTTGACATAAGAATTCAGACTGTCAAACTCGCTGCTCTTGCGCCTCAGGACTCGTTCGACTTTCCCCTGTTTCCGAAGCACCCAATGGACCCCCGTCCCATCCTCATCCTTCACGACAATCTCAAGCCGCGTACCATTTGCACCTACTCGGATATCTTGAGCAGTGACGCGCCGAGAGGCACTCGGCGAACCCTGCAACCTCGCTATATATTGGGAGAGCATTATCGCAAGTGCATCAAGCACACTTGTTTTGCCGGAACCATTTAGGCCGACTAGGACGGTCAAATGCTTTTCAAACGTCAGCCTGAGATCCGCAATGCCACGAAAATCACGTAGGTCGATCGATACGACGCGCATTGTCTACTGCTTTGTTGCCTGAAACGTATGCGCACCTTGTAGGCTAGAGATCATGCGCTGCGGGCGACGAACGAGCCTGATAGCAGATCGCCCTGCCTCGGCTCTGGCGGAGTGATAAAGGTCTGGACATCGAGCCCGTGTGTACGCAGAAAAGGTGCATTGCTGAGCTTGGCTCGAAGATTCAGCATCCGCTTTTCGGCTCGGCGAATGAAAACGTCGTAAGCCATTGGTCGAATTGCCACTCGACCATTCAACTCAGTCCTCTCTGCCTGCTCCGCCAATTCGACACGTGAACCGAGTACAAAGCACGTGACACTGCAAGCCTCCGTGATCAGGCCGCGCTCGATCAGTTCCTTTACGTATTTCCAGGCTTGTGCTTTCTGGTCTGTACCAACGACAATCCCTGGGCGTTTGATTTCTGTAATGACGAGGCGTCTAACTCCACTGACCTCATAGTCCTGGTCGTACGCGTCGTGAGTGTAAAAGCCCACACTCCCATCTGGAACAATAGCGAAATCCGGCCGGTTGAGGCTGCCAGACACCTGAAGTCCGAACAGTTTCTGGATGACCTCTGTCATGCCCTTGTTTGACGTGAACTCGATGGTCTCGAATTCGGGGCCGAAGATCCATAGAGATCGATCGAAGAGCGGTTGAAGATCTTGAACCTCGTCGGATCGATTGTCGCGTAGCTTTCGATCCAACTCTTCGATTAAGCGCAGCCGTGTCTGGATCTCGTCTAGCGCGATCTTGGCTGATCGCACGGTCCAGTCCTCTAGTAGTCGATGGAGATCGTCTAGATCTCCAGGCTGCATCTGATGCAGTTTGGTTATGAGACCATACTTGGAAGATGAGAGTTCGAGGTTGGCCAGAATGCCGGATATCTGCTCCACTTCCTCTGTCGTAATATTTGGACAGGTTTCGATTACCTTCTCTACGAAACCATTCCAGCGGTCGCGCCCTACTGGGGGCAGCTGTTTTACCAAGTGCCCGAGACGCTCATAGATGGCTTCTTTTGTTTCCTTTCGACGGTCGGCACCGGTTGCCCCGATGAGTTGCCTAATCCTCTCTTGGACGAGGGGCCGGCTCTTTTGCCAATCGTTGTTTGTTGGATCAAAGTCGCTCCAATCCGGCTTGATAGCGCTTGCCAGAAAATCGGCGAAGACGATAAAAGTAAACTGCTTGGCTTCGCGCGTTCGTCCATCCAAAATTCGCTCATAGTCTGACCCCCGCCACCCGCACTCGCCCACTAGGCGATTTGCAACACGCCAGGCGATTCCGTGCTGTCGACTGATGCGATCAGGCCGTTGAGCGTCGATCATCAGAATACGCGCCTCACCCACGTCCGGAACCTTCACAGTTGATTCACGCAGTGCATTTACTGGAACATCGTCAAACGTGACCGGGTCATCGTTGATATACACCGTGAAACCAGGATCAGTCAGGAATCGAGAAACGAGAATTCTACGCGCCAAATCAGCAGTTAGACCGATTGCGTCCGGCCTTGTCGCTCGAACCTCAGTGCCGTGCCCATCAGGGCACGACGTTTCGCTCTTTCGATGCCATTCGAACGGTACGCTGCCGAGTCCGCGGTGAACTGAGTATGTCACCTCCCTGCCATTGCGCCATGTACGCACTTCGTAAGGGTTCGAGAAGAGAAATGCCGCATGTCGACCCCGCCCGTTCCTGCCGTACGCGGGACGCGGCGGGTAGTGGCCCAGATCCTTTGGGGGTTGGGTCTTAGTGCCTTGCTCTTGAACTCGATCGTAGTCGAGAGTGCTCCAGCGCCGCTCGAACTCGTCTGGAGTCATTCCGACACCGTTGTCTTTAATCGAAAAGACTGTTCTCGAAGCCGGATCCGGCCACACGATGTCGACTTTGGTCGCGTAGGCATCCCAGCAGTTCGCCACAAGTTCAACAATTGCCACAGACGGGTCGGATATGATCGCCCCTGCGTACCTATCCAGGAACCTATCTCCGAACAAAATGCCTTGTTCTGCCATATTGCAAATCCTGGTCTGGTGCCGGCGCCATTCGCCTAGCTTCGAGATCGAGTGCTACCGCCTATCTTGAGTCCAACTCTCTCGATTCTTATATCAGTTTTGCGTCCGGGATTTATTTCTTACGAGCGCCAGCGGCCTATCCCTCCCACCTCACCAGCGCCGCCCGTCCCGCCTCCGTCAGCCCGTACACCCCGCGCTCCACGCGCACGAACCAGCCGTAGACGTTGTGCAGCAGGATCTTCGGCGCGTCCGGGGCCACGGCCTTGAGGTCGCGCGGGCGGCGCGCGCCTGCGCCGGTGGCGGTGTCGGCGGCGAGCGCGGCCGCCACGGCCAGCGCCTGCTGCCGGTAGGCGGTCATGATCGGCTGGCGCGTGCCGCCGCCCACGGCCGGGTCGCCGCGCCGGCGCCGGTGCTCGTCGACGAGGCGGGCGCGCCGCCGCTTCACCTTGCGCGGCCGCCACGGTCCCGGCTCCGCCAGCACCTCCACCTGCCCCCGCCCCGAGACGCCGAGCAGCCCGAAGCCGAGCAGCCGGCAGAGCTTGCGCACCCGCGGGTCGCGCTCGCGCCCGCGCCCCCGTCGGCCGCCCGAGCCCGAGCTGCGCACCGCCAGCCAGATCTCGTCGCCGGCCGCCATCCGGTCCACGCCCTGCAGCAGCAGCTCCAGGCTGAAGCGCTGCTTCAGCTCGCCGATGACGAGGAGCGGCGGGTCCGCCTCCCCACCGTTGGCGGCCGGCGCGCCGGCCCCGTTCGCCCCGGTCCCGGCCGCCGCCGGCACAGCCACCAGGTCGCAGCCGCACACCTCCCCCTTCACCGCGAACCCGCGCGCCTCCAGGAACCGCTTCACCGGCAGATAGAGCGACGTCTCCATGCCCCGTCACCGTGCCGCTGATTCGCCCCCGCCCGCAGCAGTTTTCCGCCCGGAGCCTTGACAACGAGCCGTCGAGCAACTAGAACATAAGAAGAACTACCACGAAAACCTCAAGGCTTGTCCTCGGGCCGGCCGAAGGCCGGACCCGGGGGGACACGAAGACAGCCTGCCCGGCCCCTCCAGCCAACTTCCTCCCTCCTTCGTGCCCTTCGTGGCTTTGTGGTGAATCCTCGCTCACTTCGGAAACCGACCAGATGCTCTCCGCCCTCCCGATCTCCGATCTCTCCGCTTGGCATGGGGTCCATCGCACGCTTTTCGATGCCGTAGGGGCGAGCGGCGCTCGCCCTCGCACCGACCGCGCAATCACCGGGTCCTTGCCCGACCATCGCCGGGCGAGCGCCGCTCGCCCCTACGCCGGCTCCATCGGGTCAGTCTCCGCTGGGCATGGGGTCCATCGATCATTTTCGCTGTCCGCCGCCGCTTGCCCATGGCCGGGTTCGAAGCTTGTCCTCGGGCCGGCCTGCGGCCGGACCCGGGGATCCGCCCCGGCCAAACGCGGCATCTCTGCGCCTCGGCGTCTCCGCGGTGAGCCTTCACGCCCCGCCGCTTCGCTGGACATGGGGTTCATCCGCTCGTTTTTCGGCGCCGCCCCGGCCCCGCTGGATGTCCGCGCCCTTGCCGTCCGGGTCGCCATGTGTATAGTCCGCGCCCGCATAGCCTTGCCGGCCCCCGGGCACAGATGGGGTCGGCTAGGCCCGGGCCGCTGACCGCGGGCAACCGCCAGCGCCGGGCCGCGTAACAGCCGAAAGGAGCCCGCTTCCATGCCGTTCTACGAGAACGTGTTCATTGCCCGTCAGGACATCTCCGCCACCCAGGCCGAGGCCCTGACCGAGCAGTTTTCCAACCTCATCGCCGAGCAGGGCGGCAAGGTCACCAAGAAGGAGTCCTGGGGCCTGCGCAACATCGCCTACCGGATCAAGAAGAACCGCAAGGGCCACTATACCCTGCTCAACATCGATGCGCCCGCCGCCGCCGTCGCCGAGATGGAGCGGCAGATGCGCATCAACGAGGACGTGCTGCGCTACCTCACCGTGCGCGTCGACGCCCTCGAGGAGGGCCCCTCGGCCATGCTGCAGAGCCGCGCCCGCGACGACCGCGACCGCGACGGCCCGCGCCGCTTCGGCGGCCGCGAGGGCGGCTTCGGCCGCGACCGCGACCGGGATCGCGACGGCGGCGGCTTCCGCGCCCGCGACGACCGGCCGCCGCGCCGCGACTTCGAGAGCGAGGGCCGCCCGGCGCCCGAGGCGGCGCCGGCCCCGGCCCGTGAAGGAGAGCCGTCATGACGAGCGCACCTGCCGGCGGCCCCGGCGCATCGGGTGGCGGCCCCCGCGGCGGCGGCGGCCGGCGGCCCTTCTTCCGGCGCCGCAAGACCTGCCCCTTCACCGGCCCGAACGCGCCGAAGATCGACTACAAGGACGTGAAGCTGCTGCAGCGCTTCATCTCCGAGCGCGGCAAGATCGTGCCGAGCCGCATCACCGCGGTGTCGACCAAGAAGCAGCGCGCCCTCGCCCAGGCGATCAAGCGCGCCCGCTTCCTCGGCCTTTTGCCCTACGCGCTCAAGTAGGAGAACCGCCATGGACGTGATCCTGCTCCAGCGCATCGAGAAGCTCGGCCAGATGGGCGAGGTGGTGAAGGTGAAGCCCGGCTTCGCCCGCAACTACCTGCTGCCGCAGAAGAAGGCGCTGCGCGCCACCGAGGCCAACCGCGCCCGCTTCGAGACGCAGCGCGCCCAGCTCGAGGCCACCAACCTCGCCCGCCGCCAGGAGGCCGAGAAGATCTCCGGCAAGGTCGACGGCCTCGCCGTCGTCATCATCCGCCAGGCCGGCGAGACCGGGCACCTCTACGGCTCGGTCAGCGCCCGCGACGTCGCCGTGGCCGTCACCGCCGGCGGCGTCACCATCGACCGCGCCCAGGTGCTGATGGACCGGCCGATCAAGATGCTGGGCCTGCATCCCGTGCGCGTCGCCCTGCATCCGGAGGTGGTCGTCACCGTCACCGCCAACGTCGCCAAGTCGGCCGAGGAGGCCGAGCTGCAGAAGAAGGCCGGCGGCTTCATCCCGCCCACCACCGAGGGCGGCCCGACGCTCGACGAGATGATCGCCGCCGCCGAGGAGGTCATCGGCGATGCCGGCGACGGCGAAGCTCCGGCCGAGGCCGAAGCCGCGCCCGAGGCCAAGCCCGAGAAGGAGAAGAAGCCCAAGGCCGAGAAGAAGGCGAAGAAGAAAAAGAAGGGCGACGAGGAGGAGGACGAGGACTGACGCCGCGCCGGCCGCCGGTCCGCGGCGGCCACCACGCCTTATTTTCGCCACATAGACAAACACGACGGTTTTGTTACTCTGTTGGTTAACGCCGCGCCGGCGGGCCGCGAGGAGGGCCACGCAGAAGGCCGCGGCGACGAGCCCGGGATCGTCGAACCATGCTGGCGTCGCACTTCTTCCGCCACCTCATCTCCATCGGCACGCTCACCGTCATTGATGCCGGCGGTCGCACCCACCGCTTCGTCGGCAGCGACGGGCCCAAGGTGACGATCCGCCTGCACGACAAGGCGCTGCACCGCCGGCTGCTGCTCAACCCCTACCTCGCCGTCGGCGAGGCCTATATGGACGGGACCCTCACGGTCGAGGACGCCACCCTCTATGACGCACTCGACCTCGCCTGCCGCAACATCGTGCGGCTCGACAGCTATCCGCTGCAGCGCCTGCAGGAGCGCTTGAAGCGGCTGCTGCGCACCTTACATACGTACAACCCGATCGGCCGCGCCCAGCGCAACGTCGCCCATCATTACGACCTGTCGGGCACGCTCTACGACTTGTTCCTCGACGCCGACCGGCAATATTCCTGCGCCTATTTCGTCGGCGACAACGACAGCCTCGAAGTGGCGCAGGACAACAAGAAGCTGCATCTGGCGGCCAAGCTGCTGCTGCAGCCCGGCCAGAAGGTGCTCGACATCGGCAGCGGCTGGGGCGGGCTCGCCCTCTACCTCGCGCGGCTCGCCGGCGTCGACGTCACCGGCGTGACGCTCTCGACCGAGCAGCAGAAGGTGGCGCAGGACCGCGCCCGCGCCGCCGGCATCGCCGACAAGGTGCGCTTCCACCTGCGCGACTACCGCGAGGAGTCTGGCACCTACGACCGCATCGTCTCCGTCGGCATGTTCGAGCATGTCGGCGCCGCTCACTACCGCGAGTTCTTCGCCAAGGCGCGCGACCTCCTGACCGAGGACGGTGTCATGCTGCTGCACTCGATCGGCCGCATGGAGCCGCCCGCCGGCACCAACCCGTGGCTGCGCAAGTACATCTTCCCCGGTGGCTACACGCCGGCCCTGTCGGAAGTCTTCGCCGCCGCCGAGCGCGTCGGGCTGTGGGTCACGGACGTCGAGGTCCTGCGGCTCCACTACGCCGCGACCCTGCGCGAGTGGCGCCGCCGCTTCGAATCGAATCGCGACAAGATCCGCGCCATCTATGACGAGCGCTTCTGCCGCATGTGGGAATTCTATCTGGTCGGCTGCGAGCTGTCGTTCCGCCATCTCGGCCAGATGGTGTTCCAGATGCAGCTCTCGCGTCGGCTCGACACCGTGCCGCTGACGCGCGACTACATCGCCGAGTTCGAGCGCCACCATGCCGGCCGCGCCGTGTCGGCGGCCTGACGCGGTTAACGCCCGGCTTCCGGCCGCGGCCAAGAAAACGTTGCTGTTCACATTCGATTGACGGGTAATGGCGGGCAGGTCTCGCCCGCAGCCCTGATACGATGCCGACCCTCAGAGACGTGAACATCCTTCGCCGCCGCGGCCTGATTCCGGCCGTGCGCTACTTCGACGCCGCGTCGCTCGCGCGCGATGACGAAGCCTGGGCGGCGTGGGCGGGCCGCGCGCTCCTGGCGATCGGCGCCGGCCACCTGCTCGCGGGCATCGTCTTCTTCTTCGCCTATAACTGGGCGGACATGCCGGCCTTCGCCAAGTTCGGCGTGCTGGAGGCGGGCATCGTGATCGCCTTCGTCGGCGGCTGGCTCGCCGGCATCGACCGGCCGGCGGGGCAGGTCCTGCTGATCGGCGCCTCGGTCCTGGTTGGCGCCCTGCTCGCCGTCGTCGGACAAGTCTACCACACTGATGCCGATGCCTATTCGCTGTTCGCCGCCTGGATATTCCTGATCCTGCCCTGGACCCTGGCGTCGCGAAGCGCCGCCCATTGGGCGGTGTGGCTGGTGGTTGCCTACTTCGCAGCGAGGCTCTACGGCGAACAAGCCCTGGTTGCCGATGGCCGGATCACATCGACCGCGCTCGATGTCGGCCTCGGCGTGCTGGCCGCCATCGCCCTCCTGCTGCGCGAGGCGGCCGTCGCCACAGGACTGACCTGGCTGGCGGCGGCCTGGACCCGCATCGCCCTCGTCATCGCCGCGCTCACCCTGCTGTTCATCCCCGCCGTGTCCTATGTGCTGGACTGGCGCGGCGAAGAGCTCGCTCCCGCCGCCTTCCTCCTCGCCCTTGCCATGGGCGCCGTCGTCTATCGCCGCTGGCTGCCCGACTTCGCCGCCGGCGCCGCGCTCGTCGGCTTCGCCGCGCTCTTCGGCATCGCCGGGGGCTATCGCGCGATCGAGGAGATCATCGGGTTCGACTGGGATGACGAGCCGCGCATCCTCGCGAGCCTCGGCCTGCTCATCCTGTGGTCGGTCGCCACCATGGGCCTGGCCGCGAAGCTCCTGCAGGCGTTGCATCGACGGATGGAGCCGCAGCCCTCATGACCGACCTTGCCGCTTTCTGCAGCGCCCTCGGAGTCGACGAAACGACCGCCCGGCAAGCGCTGGCGGCCGAGACCGACGCCGGCCGCCGTTCGACACCCTGGTACGTCCAGATCATCCTCGGCGGTGGCGCCTGGATCACCGCCCTGATCATGATCGGCTTCGTCGCCGCCCTGCTCAACCTGCTGTTCGGCTTCGACGAACCGGATCTGTTGTCTGCCGCCATCGGCGCCGCCATGTTCCTGGGCGGCCTGCTGCTCCAGCTTCGCGCCGGCACGGGCGTGTTCGTCGAGCAGTTCGCGATCGCCCTGGCCGCGGCCGGCGCCGTCATCGCCGCCGCCAGCATCGGCGTCGAATTCGACAGCGTGTGGAGCGCGGCGGCGGCCGCGGCAGCGATCGGCGCGATCGACCTCCGATCGGGGCGCAGCGCGCAGCAGCAGTTCCTGCTCGCCGCGCTCGCCGTCGGGCTCGCGATCGGCGCCCTGTCGGACTCCGAGGTGCCCTATCGCCTCGACATGATCGCTGCCCTCGCGCCGATCGGCGTCTGGCTCTACCTGCGGCCGCCGCGGCGCGACCTGCGGCCGGCAGCCACCGTCCTGCTGCTGGCGATGCCGCTCTACGGAGTCGTCGCGGACAGCCCCTTCGCGGCGGCGGACCAGTCCGGCGGCTGGCTGGCACGCGTCATCCCGGTCGCCGTCATCATTGTCCTCGCCTGGCTCCGCAACCGTGCCGCCCCCGCACCGGGAGCCGGCGCCGCCCTGGCCGTTGTCGCCGCTGCCGCAGCCGCCATCTGCGTTCTGCTGCCGCCCGGCGGATCGGCGGCGCTGATCATCCTGATGCTGGCCTTCGTGGTCGGGCATTGGCCGCTGGCGATCGTCGGCCTCCTGATCGAGGCCTATTTCGTGCCGCGCTTCTACTACGACCTGGAGATGTCGCTCCTGACCAAATCCTGGATCATGGCGGCGGTCGGCCTCGCGCTCCTGGCCACCTATGCCGCCGTCGTCCATCGACGCGGGAGTGCGCGGCCGTGACACGTCTTCGCCTGTTGCTGCTTGTCGCTGGCCTCGCGCTGGTGCTGGCCGTGGCGAACTACGACATCGTCGGCAAGCAACGGGTCGTCGACGAGGGCACGCCGATCCTGCTCGAGCTGGGACCGGCGGATCCGCGCTCGCTGATGCAAGGCGACTACATGACCCTGCGCTATGCCGATGCCGTGCTTCCGCCTGCGGCGATCCGCGAGTCGCTGCCCCGCCGGGGCACGGCTGTCCTCAGGCTGGACGACGACGGCGTCGCGCAGTTCGCGCGGCTCGACGACGGCACGGCGCTCGGCGACGGCGAGCATCGCCTCAACTTCAAGCGCCGGCTCTACCGGCAGGGGCTCAGCTACGGTGCCGAGGCCTTCTTCTTTCAGGAGGGCGACGCGGCGCGCTACAGCAACGCCAAGTACGGCGTCCTGCATGTCGATTCCGACGGCAACAGCGTCCTTGTCGGACTCGCCGATGCGAATCGCAAGATGTTGACGCGGCGTTGAGCCGGCGTCGTTTCGTCCCCGATATCCACAGCTGTCACATGCAGTTTACCATAGCGGCGCGGGCCGCCTCTGCTACTGTTGCCGTTCTGCGTCCGCCGGGAGACAGGACGCAGCGTTGGTGGGGAAATCAGAAGACTCCGGTCCGAGACGGGTGGGTGCGCAGGTTGCGCCTCGCAAAAGGCTTGTCTTTGGCGAATCGGAGTATCATGACGGGGTTGGCAGCACGGCATCCATGGAACGCAGCCTGTCCGGATCGAGCAATGTCACGCCCCTGCGCGGAACCGACCCCGCGCCTGCGCGCGTGCCGCCGCACAACTACGAGGCGGAGCAGGCGTTGCTCGGCGCGATCCTCGCCAACAACCGCGTGTTCGACAAGGTCAACGAGTTCCTGCGGCCGGAGCATTTCGCCGACGCCCTGCACGGGCGCATCTACGAGGCGGCGGGCACGCTCATCCAACGCGGGCAGATCGCGAACTTCCTGACGCTGCGCAACCTGTTCGATCAGGACCCGGCGCTCGTCGAGGCCGGCGGCGCCAAGTATCTGGCGCGCCTGGAGAACGCCGTGGTCACGATCATCAACGCCGAGGACTATGGCCGCACCATCCACGATCTCCATCTGCGCCGCGCGCTGATCAACCTCGGCGAGGAGGTCGTCAACGACGCCTTCGTCTTCGACCTCGACGTTCCCGCGATGGAGCAAATCGAGTCCGCCGAGCAGCAGCTCTATCAGCTGGCGGAGACCGGGCAGACCGAAGGCGTCTTGCAGCCGCTCAAGGACGCGATGGCCGCGGCGATCCACATCGCCGAGCAGGCCTTCAAGCGCGACAGCCATGTCACCGGCGTCACCACCGGCCTGCGCGATCTCGACCGCAAGCTGGGCGGGCTGCACAACTCCGATCTGGTGATTCTCGCGGGACGGCCAGCGATGGGCAAGACGGCGCTGGCGACAAATATCGCCTTCAACGCGGCGAAGGCCTATCGCGAGGCACGTGACGACACCGGCAACGTAAAGGTGCTCGAAGGCGCCAAGGTCGCGTTCTTCTCGCTGGAAATGTCGGCCGAGCAGTTGGCGACGCGCATTCTCTCCGAGCAGACAAGCATCTCCTCCGACCGCATCCGCCGCGGCGAGGTACGCGAGGACGATTTCCCGAAGTTCGTTGCCGCCGCCCAGCAGCTGTCGCGCCTGCCCTTCTTCATCGACGACACGCCGGGCCTCACGGTCCCGGCGCTGCGCACGCGGGCGCGGCGTTTGAAGCGCCAGCACGGTCTCGGCCTCATCGTCCTCGACTACCTGCAGCTCATCCGTTCGGTCAGCGGCAGCCGGGTCGAGAACCGCGTGCAAGAGCTCTCGGAGATCACACGCAGTCTCAAGGGGGTGGCCAAGGAGTTGAACGTGCCGATCCTCGCGCTCTCCCAGCTCTCGCGCGCGGTCGAGCAGCGCGAGGACAAGCGGCCACAACTGGCCGATCTGCGCGAGTCCGGCTCGATCGAGCAGGACGCCGACGTCGTCATGTTCATCTATCGCGAGCAATACTACCACGAGCGCGCCGAGCCCAAGCAGCGTGCCGACGAACCCATGGATAAGTTCAACGAGCGCGTCGAGCGCTGGCAGGAGCATGGCGAGAAGATTTGCAACATCGCCGATGTCCTCATCGCCAAACAACGCCACGGTCCGGTCGGCACCGTATCGCTGTACTTCGAGGGCGAGGTCACGAAGTTCGCCGATCTCGCGCGTGACGATCACCTGCCGAATGCCGGACGCTGAGGCAGCGGGTCGCACGCTCGCAACCCTGACGATCGATCTCGCCGCCGTCGCCGAGAACTACCGGATGCTGGCGGCCAGGACGGCACCGGCGGAATGCGCCGGCGTGGTCAAGGCGGAGGCCTACGGACTCGGCGTCGCAAGAGTCGCGCCCGTGCTGTGGGAAGCGGGGTGCCGCAGCTTCTTCGTCGCCACGCTGGACGAGGGATTGCCGTTGCGTGCGCTGCTGCCGGCCGCGACGATCTACGTGCTGGGGGGGCTGCATGGCGCTGCGGCGGCCGATTTCATCGCCGCGAAACTGCGGCCTGTCCTGGTCAGCCGCGGCGAAGTCGACGATTGGATCGCCGCCGCGGACGACGCTGCCGACGCGCTCGCCGGGCTTCACCTCGATACGGGCATGGCGCGGCTCGGCATGCCGGCCGATGAGCTCGAGCGATTGGCCGACGACCCGCCGACGCTGCGGCGCCTTCGGTTGACGCTTGTCATGAGTCACTTCGCCTGCGCCGACACGCCTGACCATCCGTTGAATTTGGAGCAGCAGCACCGCTTCCGCCGGGCGCTCGAGCGGCTGCGCTTGCCGAAGGCCGTCCGCCGCAGCCTCGCGGCCTCGTCCGGCATCTTCCTCGGTCCCGACTGCGCCTTCGATCTGGTCCGACCGGGGGCCGCGCTCTACGGCATCGCGCCGGTCGCCGGACGACCCAACCCGATGCGGCCAGTGGTCAGGCTACAAGCGAAGATCCTGCAGGTTCGTCGCGTTGACGCTGGTAGCACCGTTGGCTATGGTGCGACCCATCGTTTCGCGCGGCCCGTGCGGCTGGCGACGATCGGCGTCGGCTATGCGGACGGTTTCATGCGCGCCCTCTCCAATCGCGGCGGCGCCTATATCGGCGATCGCCGCGCGCCAATCGTCGGGCGTGTCTCCATGGATTTCGTGACCATCGACATCACCGATATTCCGGAGGGCGAAGCCGAGGTCGGCACGCTTGTCGACCTCATCGGGCCCCGCAACCCGGTCGATACCGTCGCGACCGAGGCCGGCACCATCGGCTACGAGATACTGACCAGTCTCGGTCACCGCTACCGCCGGCGCTACCTGAGCGCGGATCCAGCCGCGACCCGATGATCACGGCCGTCCTGCAGCCCATCGGCCGGGCCTTTCTCTCCGGCCTCGGCACGATCGGGCGGCTGACCCTGTTCACGCTCCAGGCGCTGATGCACTGCGTGAGGCCGCCGTTCTATTGGCGCCTGCTGCTGCGCCAGATGGTCGACATCGGCTACTACTCGCTGCCGGTGGTGGGCATGACCGCGATCTTCACCGGCATGGTGCTGGCGCTGCAGAGCTCGACCGGCTTCGCGCGATTCAGCGCCGAGTCGGCCATCCCCAACGTCGTCGTCATCTCGATCACCCGCGAGCTGGGGCCGGTCCTGGCCGGACTGATGGTGGCCGGCCGCATCGGCGCCGCCATGGCGGCGGAGATCGGCACCATGCGCGTGACCGAGCAGATCGACGCGCTCACCACGCTCTCCACCAATCCGCTCAACTACCTAGTGGCGCCGCGCCTGATCGCCGGCATCACCATGCTGCCGCTGCTGGTCGTCGTCGGCGACATCATCGGCGTGTTCGGCGGCTATCTCGTCAGCATCTACAAGCTCGGCTTCAACCCGGCGACCTACATCCGCAACACGCTCGACTTCGTCGAGACGCTCGACGTGGTTTCCGGTTTGGTGAAGGCTTCGGTATTCGGCTTTCTCGTCACGCTCATGGGTTGCTATCACGGCTACAGCTCGCGCGGCGGCGCCCAAGGCGTCGGCGCGGCCGCCACCAACGCCGTCGTCTCCGCATCGATCCTGATCCTGATCTTCGACTACGTGCTCACCGAGTTGTTTTTCACGCAATGAACGCGCGTCCGGCGAAGATCGAGATCCGCAGCCTGCGCAAGGCGTTCGGGCCGAAGCGCGTGCTGAACGGGCTCGACATCGAGGTCGGCGTCGGCGAATCGCTCGTGGTGATCGGCGGCTCCGGCAGCGGCAAGTCGGTGACGCTCAAATGCGTGCTCGGACTCGTCCACCCCGACGGCGGCAGCATCAAGGTCGACGGCGAGGAAATCGTCGGGCTGCGCAGCGCCGAGCGCGAGCGCGTGCTGCGCAAGTTCGGCATGCTGTTCCAGGGATCGGCGCTCTTCGATTCGTTGCGTGTCTGGGAGAACGTCGCCTTCGGCTTGGTCCAGGGCCGCGGCATGGCGCGCGACGCGGCCAAGGAGGTGGCGCTGCGCAAGCTGGGCGCCGTGGGTCTCGGTCCCGAGGTCGGCGAGCTGTGGCCGGCCGAGCTGTCCGGCGGCATGCAGAAGCGCGTGGCGCTGGCGCGCGCCATCGCCACCGAGCCGGAGATCATCTTCTTCGACGAGCCGACCACCGGCCTGGACCCGATCATGGCCGACGTCATCAACCAGCTGGTCCGCAAGTGCGTGAGCGAGCTGGGGGCAACCGCGCTCTCCATCACCCACGACATGGCGAGCGCCCGCAAGATCGGCGACCGCATCGCCATGATCTATGACGGCCGCATCATCTGGTCGGGCGGCGTGCGGGAGATCGATCGCTCCGGCAACGACTATGTCGACCAGTTCATCCATGGCCGCGCCGAGGGCCCGATCGAAATGCCGGTGCGGCCGCTGTGATGGCCAAGACCGCGGCGACCTATGTCTGCCAGTCCTGCGGAGCCAGCTATCCGCGCTGGAGCGGTCGCTGCGAGGCCTGCGGCGAGTGGAACACCATAACCGAGGAGGCGCCGCACGACTCGGCGCCGAAGGGCCTCACCGGCAAGGGCGGCCGCAAGCTCGAGTTCGTCGACCTCACCCAGCCGACGACCGAGGCGGCGGAGCGGCGCGTCACCGGCATCGCCGAGTTCGACCGCGTCACCGGCGGCGGCCTGGTACGCGGCTCGGCCCTGCTGATCGGCGGCGATCCCGGCATCGGCAAATCGACCCTGCTGCTGCAGGTCGCCGCCGCCGTGGGATCCACGCGGGCCGGCCTCGCCGCCGGCCATACCGCCTACATCTCCGGCGAGGAGGCGGTGGCGCAGATCAAGCTGCGCGCCGGCCGGCTCGGCATCGCCACGCCCAACGTCCATCTCGCCGCCGCCACCAACGTGCGCGACATCCTGGCGAGTCTCGACCGCGCGGATCCGCCGGACATCGCGGTCATCGATTCGATCCAGACGATGTATATCGACAACCTCGATTCGGCGCCGGGCACGGTCGCCCAGGTGCGGGCCAGCGCCGCCGAGCTGATCCGCGTCGCCAAGCGGCGCGGCTTCACCCTGTTGCTGGTCGGCCATGTGACCAAGGAGGGGCTGATCGCCGGCCCGCGCGTGCTCGAGCACATGGTCGATACGGTCCTCTATTTCGAGGGCGAGCGCGGCCATCAGTTCCGCATCCTGCGTGCGGTCAAGAACCGCTTCGGCCCGACCGACGAGATCGGCGTGTTCGAGATGACCGATGGCGGCTTGGTCGAGGTCGCCAACCCCTCTGCCCTCTTCCTCGCCGAGCGGCGCGGCAATGTCAGCGGCTCGGCCGTGTTCGCGGGCATCGAAGGCACGCGGCCGGTGCTGGTGGAGATCCAGGCGCTGGTCTCCCCTTCCCCGCTGGCGACGCCCCGGCGGGCGGTCGTCGGCTGGGACAGCGGCCGGCTGGCCATGGTCATGGCCGTGCTGGAGGCCCGCTGCGGGCTGGCCTTTGCCGGCAACGACGTGTATCTGAACGTCGCCGGCGGCCTACGGATCACCGAGCCGGCCGCCGACCTGGCCGTCGCCGGCGCCCTCATTTCCGCACTCTCCGGCCTTCCCATGCCGGAGAATCTGGTAAGTTTCGGCGAGGTGGGGTTGAGCGGCGAGGTGCGGGCGGTGGGCCAGCGCGAACAGCGCCTGAAGGAGGCGGCGAAGCTGGGCTTCACCGAGGCTCTGCTGCCGCCGCGCCGCAGCCGGCGCGACACGCCGGCGGAGACGCCCCGCCTGCACGAGATCGCCCATCTGCACGATCTCGTCGGCTTTCTCGGCGTCGGCGATGCGCCGCGCCGCGGCCGGACGTGATATGATGACTTGCAGTTTGCGAAGGATGCGCAGGCCTTGAGCGCCTATATCGTCGACATCATCGTCCTTGCCATCATCGCCCTGTCGGCCCTGTTCGCCTTCATCCGCGGCTTCCTGCGCGAGATCCTGTCGATCGGCGCCTGGATCGCGGCCGGCGTCGCCACCTATTTCGGACTGCCGGTGCTGCGGCCCTTCGCCCGCCAGTACATCGACATCGAGCTCATCGCCGACGTCGCCACCGGTGTCGTCATCTTCGTCGTCGTCCTCGTCGTCGCCTCGATCATCAGCCACTTCCTCACCCGCGGCGTGCGCGAGAGCGCGCTGGGCCCGCTCGACCGCTCGCTCGGCCTGCTGTTCGGCATCGCCCGCGGCGCCGTGATCGTCTGCCTCGCGCTGCTGATCCTCGACAATTTCTACGCCCCGGAGAACCGGCCGGAGTGGCTGCAGCAGGCCCGCACGCTGCCCATGGCACAGGTCGGCGCCGACATCCTGCGCGGCCTCGTGCCCCAATCCGTGGTGGCGAAGGGCCAGAGCGCCGCCGACGCCGCCAAGGCGCAGGCCGAGACGGCGGCCGAGGTGGGCCAGGCGATCCAGGTCATCACCAACGTCGGTCAGGGCGCCGCGGGCAATTCGGGCACGGAATCCGCTGGATCGCCGGAGGATTCCGGCTATAACGACGCCGACCGCAAGGCCATGGAACGGGCCTTGCAAAGCGTGCAATGAGCCGACGCCAGAGCACCAACCCCTTCGACGACGACCATCTGCGCGAGGAATGCGGCGTTTTCGGCATCTTCGGCCATGCCGAGGCGGCCGCCCTCGCCGTGCTCGGACTCCATGCGCTGCAGCACCGCGGCCAGGAGGCGGCCGGCATCGTCGCCTTCGACGGCCGCCACTTCAACGCCCACCGCGAGCTCGGCCTCGTCGCCGACCATTTCTCCGCCGAATCGGTCGTCAGCCGGCTGGGCGGCCATGCCGCCATCGGCCACACCCGCTATGCCACCACGGGCGAGACCATCCTGCGCAACGTCCAGCCGCTGTTCGCCGACCTCGAGTTCGGCGGCTTCGCCATCGGCCATAACGGCAACCTGACCAACGCCTATGCACTACGGCGCGAGCTGGTGCGGCGCGGCTCGTTGTTCCAGTCGACCACCGACACCGAGGTGATCACCCACCTGATGGCGACCAGCCCGCGCGGCAGCGTCGTCGACCGCATGATCGACGCGCTGCGGCGCATCGAGGGCGCCTATTCGCTGGTGGCGCTGGCCGACGACATGGTCATCGGCGTGCGCGATCCGCTGGGTGTGCGGCCGCTGGTGCTGGGCCGCCTCGGCACGACGCACATCCTGGCCTCCGAGACCTGCGCCTTCGACATCATCGGCGCCGAGGTCCTGCGCGAGGTCGAGCCCGGCGAGCTGGTGGTGCTCGACAGCTCCGGCGTGCATTCGCTGCGGCCGTTCCCGCGCCTGCCGCAGCGGTTCTGCATCTTCGAGCACATCTATTTCGCGCGGCCGGACAGCATCGTCGAGGGCCACAGCGTCTACGACGTGCGCAAGCGCATCGGCGCCGAGCTGGCGAGCGAGGCCCCGGTCGCCGCGGACGTGGTGATCCCGGTGCCCGATTCCGGCGTGCCCGCGGCCATCGGCTACGCCCAGGCCTCCGGCATCCCCTTCGAGCTCGGCATCATCCGCAACCACTATGTCGGCCGCACCTTCATCGAGCCGACCGACCACATCCGCCATCTCGGCGTGCGGCTGAAGCACAACGCCAACCGCGCGCACATCACCGGCAAGCGGGTGGTGCTCGTCGACGACTCCATCGTCCGCGGCACCACCTCCAGGAAGATCGTCGAGATGATGCGCGGCGCCGGCGCCACCGAGGTGCATATGCGCATCTCCAGCCCGCCGACGACCCATTCCTGCTTCTACGGCATCGACACGCCGCAGCGGCAGGAGCTGCTGGCGGCCCAGCTCGACGTCCCGGAGATGGCCCGCTTCATCGGCGTCGACAGCCTCGCCTTCATCTCCATCGACGGCCTCTACCGCGCCATGGGCGAGGCCGGCCGCGACCCGGCGCGCCCGCAGTTCTGCGACGCCTGCTTCACCGGCGACTACCCGACCACCCTCACCGACCAGGAAGGCGGCAGCGTCCCCGCGCAACTGTCCCTGCTCGCCGAAACGGCGTGAGTCAGCTTTCAGCCATCAGCAGTCAGCCATCAGCAATCGGCGATCAGCCACGGCTGATTGCAAACTGCTGATTGCTTCCATGACACGCCTCGCCGGCCGCATCGCCCTGGTGACCGGCGCGTCGCGCGGCCTCGGCGCCGCCGTCG
Source organism: Dongiaceae bacterium (assembly GCA_050180895.1). GTDB lineage: Bacteria > Pseudomonadota > Alphaproteobacteria > Dongiales > Dongiaceae > JBGPEQ01. The sequence goes on along the minus strand of JBFXDS010000001.1, from coordinate 776,698 downwards.
CCGCGCGCTTCGCCGCCGAGGGCGCGCAGCTGGTCCTCGTCGCCCGCACGGTCGGCGGCCTTGAGGAGACCGACGACGCAGTGCGCGCGGCCGGCGGCAGCGCCACGCTGGTGCCGCTCGACCTCGCCGACCTCGACGCCATCGACCGGCTCGGCCAGTCGCTCTATGAGCGCTTCGGCCGGCTCGACGTCCTCGTCGGCAACGCCGCGGCGCTCGGCACCTTGTCGCCCGCCGGCCATATCACGCCGCGCGACTGGGCGGCGGTGGTCACCCTGAACCTCACCGCCAATTGGCGGCTGATCCGCAGCCTCGACCCGCTGCTGCGCGCCAGCGACGCCGGCCGCGCCCTCTTCGTCACCGACGCCGTGGCGCGGCAGCCGCGCGCCTTCTGGGGCGCCTACGCCGCGAGCAAGGCCGGGCTCGAGGCGCTGGTGCGCGTCTATGCCGACGAGACCGCCCGCACCAAGCTGCGCGTCAACCTGGTCGACCCCGGCCGCCTGCGCACCCGCCTGCGCGCCCGCGCCTATCCCGGCGAGAAGCCGGAGACGGTGCCGGCGCCCGACTCGGTTACGGAGGCCTTTGTCGCCCTGGCCGAGCCGGCCTGCATCCGCCACGGCGAGACCGTCATCGCCGCCGCGCCCTGACCGACGAAATCGAGCGATCAACCCCATGCCCAGCGGAGGCGGTCGCTGGATGACGACCGGCCGGGCGCCGGTCCGCAGGGTCCCTCCGACATGAAAACAAAGTCGGGATTATAAACTTGACATACGTAACCCGAATGCCTACATTCTGTGGGAGAGGAGTTCGGGCGATGAAAACCATGACGGTTCAAGAGTTTCTGGCGGCGTTCCCGGATGACGACGCCTGTTTGGCACACTTGATGGCCGTCCGCTACGGCGACAGCGTGACCTGTCCGAAGTGCAGTAAGACCGGCCGGTTTGCCCGGCTGGCCAAGGTGCCGGCCTACTCTTGCCCGTCCTGCGGCCACCACATTCACCCGATGGTCGGGACGCCGTTCGCCAAGTCGCATATCCCGCTGCACAAGTGGTTCTATGCCATGTACCTGTTTACGACGACGCGGCATGGCGTGCCGGCGAAGGAACTGGAGCGCCAGCTCGGCGTGAGCTACCCGACCGCATGGCGCATGGGCCACGAAATCCGCAAGTACATGGCGAAGGTTGACGGTGACGCCCCGCTTGACGGGCATGTTGAGATTGACGAAACGTGGATCGGCGGCAAGCGCAAGGGCATGCACGGCAAGTCGGCGATGAAGTACAAGACCGTCGTGCTCGGCATGCTTCGGCGCGGCGGCGACCTTATCACCCGCATCGTCCCGAACGATCACAAGGCGACGCTGATCCCGCACGTCTGGCAGCATGTGACAACTGGCGCGACCGTCAGCACGGACGAACATCCGAGCTACAACAGGCTTTACAAGCTTGGATACCAGCACGGTCGGGTCAATCATGCGCGCGACCAGTGGGTAAGCGGCATCCATCATACGAACTCGCTCGAAAACTTCTGGTCGCTGTTGAAGCGCAGCATCCGCGGAACGCATGTGCATGTGTCGAGCAAGCACATGGCGAAGTACCTTGGCGAGTTCGAGTTCCGCCACAACATGCGCAAGTATCCGGGTGTCATGTTTGATCGTCTGTTGATGAGCTTTTAGGTTTCGCCATCGCCTCTAGCAGGCGCTTGAACCGTTCGGCATCGCCCTCCGATGGGTGCTCTTTCGCAAACCTCTTTAGGAGGCCGCGCTTGCGGGCTTCTTCCAAAGTTATCGGCTTTTTCATCGCTTCATGCTCATGGCGCGCAAGCTCAGTCTGAAAAGGTGCGGATGCCCCAATTGCTTATGGTCGAGCCTCCGCGCTAGCGCGACTTCCAAAAACGGCAATTGGCGAAACAGCCTTTCTTGCCGTAAGTGCGGTCCAAGAAGATGGAGCCAGACCGTTCGGAAAATGCGCCCCTCGCTGCGATATATCCGCATAGCTTCTACATTCCAGAACTCGGATAGGGTGCGGCGAGCGTCAGAAAACTCTTCATATTCCTGTGTGGTCTCCAGCAGCGTAGGTTTGAATCCCCTCTGCCGCTGCGCCAGCATGATCTCCCTGTAGAGGTCATCGCAAAAATTCCACAGCGCCCAATTCGCTTCTTGCAACGCAATGCGTACGTCATCAGTCACAGAAGAAACAAACCGGCGCGAGTGTGGCGGTTTCGATTGGTCTGTTAACGTGTCAATGGTTTCTGGATAGGCGTCGGTGCTGCCGCGCCACTTGGCGTAGGCGAGATCCAATAGGCGAGAGAACTTTCGCCTCGCTTCCTTATGCGATGCGTCGCGCCTTTGGATGAAGGCAGCGTAGTCACTGGACAATCTGCGCCAGCGGAACACTAGCGGGAGCAGAATGACGCCCACAAACAACCCGATGAAAAAGAACAGCGCCTTCGGATGCGCGACAAATTGGCCAACCAGCGGGTCCACAAGCGGCGTGACGTAATTGCTCACGACCGCCTCCACCGCCGGAGGCAGTCCGCTAATGGAAAACCCGATGCCGCCAAAGACGAACGCTGGTGCGAGGAGCCAGCCTTTATGCATGCTGGGAATTGTGGCCTGACTGACTGACGTACGTCAACTTTATAATGCCGAACAAAGTTACGCATGGCCGGGCCATCGAGACGAGATTCACCGACAGCGAAAATGGGACCCCATGCCAAGCGGAGGATGATGGATTGACTCACACGGAGACGCGGAGACGCGGAGCCAGCCCTCCGCGTTCTCCGCGGCTCCGCGTCAGTCCTTGCCGCCGAACACCCGACGATGGACTTCATGCCCAGCGGAAAGCGGGGTGTAGGGGCGCCCCCGCGTGGGCGCCCTGTTTCCGCGTGACGGTACGGGTTGCCGGGCGGCCACATGGGGCCGCCCCTACAACGGGTCCTGAAAAGGAGCGATGGACTCCATGCCCAGCGGAGAATGACTGGACCGGGCCGCCTGTAGGGGCGAGCGGCGCTCGCCGGCGACGGCCATCCAGGACAGGTCCGACAAGCGAGGTTGTCGGCACGAGGGGCGAGCACCGCTCGCCCCTGCCCGATCGACCTCCAAGCAAGCCCATGCAAAGGGGGCGCGGCGCGAACCCGGCCGCCCGCTGCTATACGGTCCTTCCCTATACACGATGTCAAACATCGGCAGCCTGGGTCGCAGGCCGAGTTTGGAGTATAGGAACATAATAGGAACTTGTCAATGTGTGGCCAAGCGCGAGCTGGGGTAATCGGCTGCCGAGGAGGCTCGGTCGAGCGCTAGCGAGATAGTGCGCGGCCCCGGCTTTGCAGGGAACTGCCATTCATCAGGGCTGCAACCGGGGCAAGAGCATGTCCTCAAGCCCGTTGCGTCGCCGCCGCCTTCTGTCGACGTGCGGCCAAGACCACCGCGCCTACCACAACTGTGAGACAGCCGAAGAGAAGCATGCAACCGCCGATCTGGGGATCGACGCCGAAGAGATCGATCAGCGACGCCGTGAGCGCCACCACTGCAAGGATAGCGATCGTGAGACGGACGTCGCCGGCGAACATGCTGAAGATCTCAGCGAAGATGTCCTTGAGGATCGTCATCGTGCGACCTCCACCGCTGGACGGCGTGCCAGCCAGGCAGCGAGAAGGCCGCTCCCGAGGAACAGGGCGGCGAACGCGAAGAGCGCCAGGTCCTGACCCGGCCACGCGATGCCAAGGCCTTCACCGGTCCAGAACACGCCGAAGGCGGAGAGCATCACGCCGACACCGAACTTGAGCGTGTTTTCGGGAACCTGGGCGAGCGGCCTGTGCACGACAGCGCCGGCAAGGAGAACGAGGAGGCAGGCGGCAACGGCGCCGAAGCCGGCGGGCCAGAGCAGCCCTCGCCCTGCACCGACGGCGATCACGATGAAGACCACCTCAAGACCTTCGAGGAGCACCGCCTTGAAGGCGGTGATGCCGGCGATCCAGTCGAGCGAGGTTTCGCGGCGTCGGGCCTCTTCGTTCAGGTGCGCCGTCTCGGTAGCAAAGATCGCCTCTTCGTCATGTAGCGCGATGACGCCTGCCGCCCTGAGCGCGGCCTTGCGCAGCCAGCCGACGCCGAAGAGCAGAAGCAGCACCCCGATCACAAGCTGCAGGACGTGCAGCGGCACGCGATCGAGCAGAGGACCCAGTGCCAGCACGATCGTCCCGAGGGCGGCAAGCGCACCCGCGGTTCCGAGCGCCGCCGGACGCCAGCCGCGCAGCGTCGCGACTACGAGGATGATCGTGAACGCCTCGACTACCTCGACGAGCGAGGCGATGAACGCGGAGCCAATGGCTGGCGCTGCGGTTGGCCATTCCAGCATCGTCAGCCGGTTCCTCTGGTGCAGTTCATGGTCAATCCCATCGTCTGGCATCCCGCGGGCTCACGCCGATGTCGTCGAGGAGCCGGTCCTCAAGCTGTGCCAGATGAGCCCGCTGCCGTTGCCGGCCCGGCCAGGCGAGGACACGGCTGCGCCGGCGCCGGTCCGTCTCGACAGGGAAGCGGGGAAAGAACGCCGGCCGCGATGCCAAGTCCGTGCGGGACACGGCCCTATCCATTCTCGTCATGTGCGTCGAAGACGCGCTTGGCATAGTCGTCGAGCACGGCTTCACAGCCCTTCAGGCGTTCCTCCGCTTCCGCCGCCCGCGCGCCGCCGTAGAAGTCGAGCTTGCGAATCTTGGCGAGCCAGCCCTGGAGCTTCTTGAGGTCCACGTCGTTCTCTTCCAGTTCGGCGTAGGTGAAGTGCCTTGTCTCAACCTCCTTGGCGACCTCGCGTTCGAAGTCGTCGCACTTGTCGATGAACTCTTCGTAGGCGTCGTCCCGGTCGGCCTTGAACCGGGCGATGACCTTTTCCTCCTGCGCCCGGTCGAGTGCCATGGTTTCCAGGAGCACCGCGTGTCCCTTGGCCTGGGCAATCTCGTTCTCGATCATCTTCAGCTGCCGGACGTGATCGTCGGTCTTCGGCAGCAGGCAGACGCCGTTTTGCAGGTAGACGGCTCCCATGCCCTTCAGGCGGCGCCACACCGACATGCGTTTCGCTGCCGGTTCGGGAGGCACCTTGTAGGTGAGCAGCAGCCATGCGACATCGGTCATAAGCACATATTATATGTAGCGATCGCTACATGTCAATCGTATCCATGCGCTACTCTGGTGTGCAACGTCGGTCGTAGGCAGCATCCCCCGCCGGAGTCGAAGACATCAGATCAAGCCAGCCGTCCGGTGCTCGTCACCAAACCTTCACCCGTCCGTCCCTGTGGGGCAATCACCCGACTCTAGTGTTCCTGCATGGCGACGGCGTCAGCGCCATCGCCGCACAGATCAATCGCAATCCGCAAAGATGGGGAGAGAAAATCGATGAGCGACCATGCGGCTCATGAGCAGACCACCGCATCCTCGGCCGACCGCACGCGACCCGTTTCCGCGCCGTATATCCAGGACATCATCGCCGCCCGGCTGTCCCGCCGCAGCGCCTTGCTCGGCATGGCGGCGACCGCCGGCGCCGGCATGTTCGGCGGGCGGCTGTTCGGCGGCGGCGCGGCGCAGGCGGCGCCGGCCGGCCTCGCCTTCAAGGAACTCGCCCGCGTCTATGACGACACCGACCACGTGGCGCCCGGCTATTCCAAGCAGGTGCTGATCCGCTGGGGCGATCCGCTGCTGAAGGGCGCGCCGGGGCTCGATCCCGCGAGCATCACGGCCGCCGCCCAGGAGATGCAGTTCGGCTACAACTGCGACTTCGTCGCCTTCATGCCGCTGCCGGCCGGCTCGAACAGCAGCGATCACGGCCTGCTCTGCGTCAATCATGAATACGTCAATCCGCATATCATGTGGCCGGGCCTGACGGAGGACGACGGTGGCAAGACGCTCGACAAGGACCAGATCGAGGCGACCATGGCCGCCCACGGCCACTCCGTCGTCGAGATCAGGAAGACCGACGGCAAGTGGCAGGCCGTCGTCGACAGCCCGCTGAACCGCCGCATCTCCATGTCCACCAAGATCAAGGTCGCCGGCCCGGCGGCCGGCCATCCGCTTCTGAAGACGTCGGCCGATGCGACGGGCACCGAGGTCGTGGGCACGGTCGACAACTGCTCCGGCGGCACGACGCCCTGGGGCACGGTGCTGTTTTGCGAGGAGGGCGCCGCCGACTGGTTCGGCGGCGACGCCACGAAGGTCGCACAGGCGCCGTTGTTCGAGCGGGCCGGCTATGGCGAGCTGGAGGACTACTACGGCTGGGCCCGCTTCCACGACCGCTTCAACATCGACAAGGAGCCGAACGAGCCCAACCGCTACGACTGGGTGGTGGAGCTGGATCCCTACGATCCCAACTCCGTCCCCGTGAAGCGCACGGCGCTCGGCCGCTTCGGCCATGAGGCGGCGACCACCGTGGTCAACAAGGACGGCCGCGTCGTCGTCTATCTCGGCGACGACGACTACTTCGAGTATGTCTACAGGTTCGTCAGCCGCGGAACCTTCGACCCGAACGATCGGGCCGCCAACAAGGACTTGCTCGACGACGGCACGCTCTCCGTCGGCCGCTTCAACGACGACGGCACGCTCGACTGGCTTCCGCTCGTCTTCGGCCAGGGGCCGCTCACGCCCGACAACGGCTTCGAGAATCAGGGCGACGTGGTCCTGCAGGCGCGCAAGGCCGGCGACCTGCTGGGCGCCACCCCCATGGACCGGCCCGAGGACTTCGAGCCGAACCCGGTGAACGGGCGCGTCTACCTCGTCCTGACCAAGAACGCGAAGCGGGAAGCGGAGCAGGTCAACGCCGCCAACGCGCGCGCCAAGAACGAGACCGGCCACATCATCGAGCTGCTGCCGCCCGGCGAGGGCAAGGACGCCGACCACGCGGCCGACCGGTTCGCGTGGGACGCCTTCATCCTGGCCGGCGATCCCGCAGCGGCGCACGGCGCCAAATACGGCGGCGCCGTGTCGGCCAACGGCTGGTTCGCCTGCCCGGACAACATCGCCTTCGACCCGCAGGGGCGCCTCTGGATCGCCACCGACGGCGCGCCCGATTTCAACATCGCCGACGGGCTCTATGCCGTGGAGGTCGACGGCCCCAACCGTGCCGTGCCGCGGCTGCTCTATGCCGCGCCCATGGACGCCGAGGTCTGCGGTCCCTGCTTCACGCCGGACGGGCAGACCCTGTTCGTGGCCGTCCAGCACCCGGCCGAAGCCTCGGAGACCCTGGAGAAGGCCAGCACCCGCTGGCCCGACTTCGACCCCAAAATCCCGCCGCGGCCCTCCATCGTCGTTATCACGCGCGACGGCGGCGGCGAGATCGGGGCATAACGGTCTGCATGCCGGATACGGGCGGGTTTCAAACCCGCCCGTATCGGTGGGTGCCACAGCGGACAGCTACGCGATTGTCAGTTGCAGATCCGACTGCGGATCGTCAGCATCTTCACCAAGTCGTCGACGACATAGCGACTTTCCACCAGCTGCAGGCCAGCCACAGGAACGTAGCTCTCCGTTTGCCGGTCGAAGCCGGCTCCGTAGGCCAAAGCGACCCAAGGTTGCCAGAGACGCGTCACCATTCGGCGCAGCCTCCCGGTGGGGCGCACGTATTCGAGAAGTCGGATCAGGCCGCCCGGCCTTACGACGCGGCCGAGCTCCTGCAGAGCAGGCACCTGCAGGTGATCGGGCAACACGCAAAACAGGAATGTGGCAACCGCCGCATCGAACGATCCGTCTGGGAACTGTAGCTGGGTAACATCCATCCGATAGAGCCTTCCGGCCGGTATGGTCGGGCATCGTCGGCGCGCGCGAGCGAGCATGGCTGGGCTGGTATCGATCCCGGAGACAACCGCCTCGGGCGGATAGAAGGCGCAGTTTCGACCCGTGCCGATGCCGGCATCGAGCAGGCGTCCGCGAAGGCCCTGGAAGATCAGCGGGCGCAGTTGCCGATATCGGTTGCGCTCGAACGGAAAGTCCAGGAGGTCATAGTATCGCGCAATCCGCTCATACCGCCCGACGTTGTTCGACATTGGATCTCGTGGGCCTCCTGAGCGCTACGCGGGAAGCATAGGGTAGGAGTACAAATACCAAAAGAGAGGCCGGGCTGCAGCCGGCCCAGGATCCCGCCGCCCCGCGGCGATGGCTATCGCTCCCGCGCGTACGGGTTCCTGCCCTTGCGAAGCAGGACGCGGATGGGCACGCCGGGCAGGTCGAAGCGGTCGCGCAGATCGTTGACGAGGTAGCGGACGTAGGCGTCGGGCAGGACGTCGAGCTGGTTGCCGAACAGCTGGAAGGTGGGCGGCCGGGTCTTGGTCTGCGTCATGTAGCGGAGCTTGATGCGGCGGCCCTTGACCAGCGGCGGCGGATGCGCGTCGACGGCGGCGGCGAGCCAGCGGTTCAGCTCCGGCGTCGGCAGGCGGCGGTTCCACAACGCGTGAACGCGGATGACGGCGTCGAGCAGCCGGTCCAGGTTCTGGCCGGTGCGCGCCGACAGCGTCACCAGCGCGATGCCGCGCACCTCCGGCAGCGAGGTCTCGACCCGGCCCTTGAGCCTGTGCAGCGCTTCGGCCTTGTCCTGGACGGAATCCCATTTGTTGGCGGCAATGACCAGCGCGCGCCCCTCATCGATAGTCAGGCGGGCGATGGCCAAGTCCTGCTTCTCCAGCATGTCGGCGGCGTCGAGCACGAGGACGACGACCTCGGCGAAGCGGATCGCCCGCAGCGTGTCCTCGACCGAGAGCTTCTCGAGCCGCTCGACGACGCGCGGCCGGCGGCGCAGGCCGGCGGTGTCGACGAGCCTCAGCCGGCGGCCGCGGTGCCGCCACTCGACCGCGATGGCGTCGCGGGTGATGCCGGGCTCCGGACCGGTGAGCAGCCGCTCCTCGCCGATTAGCTGGTTGACGAGCGTGGACTTGCCGACGTTGGGCCGGCCGACGACGGCGAGCTGCAGGGGTGCGTCGGCCGGCGCATCGTCCGAGGCCGCCGCCGGCGCATGCGGCCGGACCGCGTCGTAGAGGTCGCCGAGGCCCTCGCCATGCTCGGCCGAGAGCGGAATCGGCTCGCCGAGCCCGAGGGCGAAGGCCTCCGCCAAACCGGCGTCGCCGACGCGGCCCTCGCATTTGTTGGCGACGAGCACAACCGGCTTGCCCGACTTGCGCAGCCAGGCGGCGAAATGCCGGTCGACCGGGGTGACTCCGGCGCGGGCGTCGATCAGAAAAAGCGCCAGGTCGGCGTCGGCGACGGCGCGCTCGGTCTGCCGGCGCATGCGGCCGCCGAGACTTTCGCGGCCGCTGTCCTCCAGGCCGGCGGTATCGATGACGGTGAACCGGAGATCGGCGAGGCGGGCCTCGCCCTCGCGGCGGTCGCGCGTGACCCCCGAAATATCATCGACGATCGCCAGGCGCCGGCCGATCAGGCGATTGAACAGCGTCGACTTCCCGACATTGGGCCGACCGATGATGGCCACCGTGAACGACATGTCGCCGGCGGATCAGCGGTACGCCGTCAGCTCCCCGTTGTCCGAGAGGAGATACATCGTGCCGTTGGCGACCACCGGCGCCTGGTGGGATGCCGCCGGCAGCTGGATGCGCCCGAGCGCCTCGCCGGTATAGGGCGACAGCGACAGCGCATCGCCGGCCGAGCTGGTGACGACGAGCCGGTCGCCCACCAGCACCGGGCCCGACCAGGCGATCGGGCTGTCGCGCTCGACCTCGTCCTCGAAGACGGGCAGGCTCTGGATCCAGCGCACGCGGCCTTCGTCACGGGTGACGCAAACGACCTCGCCGTTGGTGGTCAGCACATAGACGAAGTCGCCGGCCACCCAAGGGGTCTGCGAGCTGCCGATGTTGGCGTTCCAGAGACGGCCGCCGCGGCCGAGGTCGATCGCCGCGAAAGTGCCGCTGTTCGAAACCGCGATGACGCGGCCGCGGTCGATCACCGGCAGTCCGCGGATATCCGCCAGGGTGGCGATCGCATCGCCGCGGGCGAGGCCGGCCAAGCTGTCGTTCCACAGCGTGCGCCCGCTGTGCACGTCGAAGGCGACCAGTTCGCCGGAACTGAAGGCGGCGACGAGCACGTTCCCCGCCACCGCCGGCGTCGAGCCGCCGAGCAGGCCGGCATCCTGGGCGACGGCCGCATAGGTCCACAGCTGGCGGCCATCCTCGGCGGCCAAGGTGAAGAGCTGGTTGTCGACGGTGACGGCGAAGACGCGGCCGCCGTTGGCCGCCGGCGCCGAGCGCAGCGGCCCCGACAGCCTCGCCCGCCAGATCTCGGATCCCGAAGCGGCATCGAGCGCGATCACCGTGCCGAACGGCGTGGTCGCGAACAGGCGGCCGCCGTCGACCGCGAGGCCGCCGCCGAACAGGTCGTCGTCATCGTCCTCGTCCTCCGCCGTCAGGTCGACGCGCCACGCCTGGCCGCCGCCTTGCGCGTCGAACGCCGTCACCGTCGCCCCGGCGTCCATCGTATAGACGCGCCCGCCGGCGACGATCGGCTGCGCCAGGATGAAGCGGTCGGAGCCGGCCGCCTGGCCGACCGACGCCGACCAGGCGCGATTCAGCGAGTCCGAAACCGCCAGATGCTGCATGGCATGGGTCGAGTAGCCGCCGGGCTGCGGCCACTCCGCATTGGCATAGGGCTCCGGCAGGCGCACCCGCAGATCCGACAGGGCGGGGTCGGGAACGAGCGTGCGGTTGAGGCGCAGCACCGAAATCCGTTCGCCCGGCAGCGGCGGTCCCTCGTCCTCGCCGAAGAAGGTGTCGCAGGCCGCGAGGCCGAGAGCCGCGGCGAGGAGCGCCGCCAGCAAGCGAGGGTTGCGCATTCCGCCCCCTATCCTTTCAAGGCCGCCAGCAGCTCGGTCACCCGCTGCCGCAAGGCCGGCGGCGCATTCAGGTCGTCGGCCAGGCCGGCCAGGATCTCCTGCGCCCGTGCCGTGTCGCCGGCGCGGTAGGCGAGCAGCGCCGTGAGCTCGAGCGCCGAGTAGCGCCAGGGGCTGGTCGGCTCGGTGAGCGGCTGCAGGCGCTGCGTCAGCTGCTCCGGCGGCGCGCTGTCGGCGGTGTGCAGGGCCAGCAGGATCACCGCGAGCTGGCGGAGATGCTCGTCGACCGAGCCATCGGCGGCCAGTTGCTCGTAGGTGGCCGCCGCGCCGGCGGCATCCCCTGTCCTGGCCTTCAGCGCGGCGTCGTGCAGGCGCGCCAGGGCGGCATAGCCGTCGCTTCCCGCGGCGAGCTCCAGCAGCATGTCCGCCGCCTTGGCATCGCCGGCAACGACCAGCTGGAGCGCCGATTCGTACTGGCGCGCCCGCTCGGCCCGCCGGTTCTCGGAATAGTGCTGCCAGATGACATTCGCGGCGACCGCCAGCACGACCAGCACGGCGAGGCCGAGCGCATAGCCGCCGTACTTGCGCCACAGCGTCTCGAATTTCTCGCGCCTCAGGTCTTCGTCGACTTCGCGAAGAAGATCGCTCACGGCTCGTCCATCCCGGCAAAAAAGCGGCGCTACCATATCGGGGCGAGTCTGCGTTGGCAAACTGGCCCGCGGACGGGCGGCCTCCGCGGTCGCGGCCAGCGCCCGGCTCCGTCCTGCAGGGGTGATTCGCCCGTGCCAAGGCTGCGGCAACCGGCGCCGGGCGATTGAAAGCACTGAAGTTGTCCTCATGTTCCTCTTTGAGACAGCGGAAACCGTCCCCGGGGCGCTGCGCGGCGTCTTATGCTTGCCTTACAATATCTGGTAGGTTCATAGTGGCTGGTCACCCCACATATCGTTTCATTAACCAAGAGTGACAACCATGGGATGGACTGAGGAACGGATCGAATTGCTGCAACGGTTGTGGCTCCAGGGGCAGACGGCCAGCCAGATCGCCGAGCAACTGGGCGCCGGCGTGACCCGCAACGCTGTCATCGGCAAGGCCCACCGCCTGGGCCTGTCCGGCCGGCCGACGCCGGCAAAGCCGGTGGTCAAGCCGGAAGAGCCGCGGCGTCCGATCGTTGCCGGCCCCTCGGGCAAGGCCTGCCTGTGGCCGGTCGGCGACCCCAAGACGCCGGACTTCCATTTCTGCGGCGCGCCGACCGAGCCGGGCCGGCCCTATTGCGCGAACCATTGCGCGGTCGCCTACCAGAAGCGGACCGACGTCGCGGCCTGAGGAGCTACGGCTTGATGGCGGGATAGAGGCGGAAGAACTCGCGGTTCTCCGCCTCCCAGTCGGTGCCGACCAGCAAGGCGTCGGGACTGGCGCCGTGGCTCGACAGCGGCAGCGCGACACGCTCGTAGCGCAGCGCATTGCCGTTGGTACCGTAGCGGATGCGGCGGATGCTCGGCTCGCCGGAAAGCGCGGCCTCGCGATAGGCGCGCAGGACCGCGTTCCGGTAGAACTCCGGTTGCAGCTCATGCGCCCAGCGGCCGGTGAGTCCCTTGTGGCCGGTGCTCTCGATGCGCGAGCCGACGAGGCGGAAGCGGAAGGTGGGGTCCGACGTCTCCGTCACCGCGCTCGGCCAGTGGATATCGACCAGCATCACCTGCCCGAGCGCATGGCCGATCTCCTCCGCGCGCAGCTGATGGCGCGACGGCATCGGGCGGCCGGCGCGAAGATCGTCCCAATAGGCGACGAGGCGGCGCAGCACGTCGCTGTGCAGATCGGCGCGCGCGATCCTGCGATCACCGCTGTCCGGAATGGACTGCGTGATCAGCGCACGGCTGGCGCGCTCGACGATGGGAAGATAGACCGACATGCGGCGACTCTAACGCCGCAGGGGTTAAGCACCGTTTAGCATGGGCGCGCGGCGGCGCTGTCGGATGCCACGGCAACGAACCCTTAAGCCTAATGCTTCGTTATGGCCGCTCCAGGAAGTTCGGCGCGGAGCGGCCATCGGCCCAGCGGAACGTACAGGACTTTCCGATCACGATTCACGCTGTGCACGAGGACGAACTCGCGTACGGTCCAGGCGATCGTCTCGACGGCCTGCTCGGCGAGTTCGCCATCCCCATACAGCATGGTCATGTGCGGCGTGTAGCGCGGCGCCATCCTGCGCCCGAGCCCGGCCGTCGTCATCGCCGCAGTGAGGGACCGACACAGCGCCGTCAACGTGTCGATGCCGTCGCTGCCGAGCAGGACGAGCGGACGCCGGTCCGGTTGTCCGGCGAAACTCATCGCGCGGTCGAAAACAAGGTCGAACGGCGGCATCGCGACGGAAGCCGCAGCCTTGCTTGCGGCCGTGACGATGCGCGGCGGCAGGCCCTCGTAGTGGCCTAGATGAAGCAGCGTGACGTGAAGGCGGGGCGACTCGACAAGGTGACCACTCACTCGATATCCATCCCTCAGCCGCTGCGCGAGGTGGGCGGCACGCTCGGCGGCATCCGCGTCGGGGAAGATCGCGAAGAACAAGCGGTCCGCCATCCGACCTCTACTGCTCTCACGCCAAGAGCTTGATCAGGTCGCGCCGCGACCGAAGCGGACCCGCGACATCGCCGGCACAACACCGTCAGGCGCCACCTTTGCTCTGACCGAGTGATACCGAGCCGCACGCGGCCGATCAAGCCGGCCGCCCCGGCAGCCCGCGCGCAGCGCGGCACGCCGGAAACGGGCGCCGATCCGTCCCGGCCGTCTCACGCAGCGGGCTCGATGGTGACGCCGTATTTTGCGGCGATGGTCGCCAGCTTCCCGATCTCCGGCATGCCCGCGGCGGTAACGGCATCGAGCTCGACGAACATCTGATCGAGACCACAGCTCGGGGCGCTCAAGATCAAGACATGCGCCGGCTGGTCGCCGATATTACGATAGCTATGGCGCCGGCCGCGGGCGCCAAAGAAGAAGCCGCCGGGTCCGACGCGATGGGGCACCGGCTCGCCTTCGAATTCGATGAGGAGTTCGCCGCTCAGGACGTAGAAGGCTTCATCCTCGCGGTCATGGGTGTGCGGCGGTGCGCCAGCGCCCGGCGGGACGACTGCTTCCCACAGCGAGAAAGAGCCGCCCGTTTCAGCGCCCGTTGCCTTGTAGACATGCGTGACGCCGAGCACGTCGAGAGTCGAACCGGCCGCGGGATCGCGGATGAACGGTGCGGCTATTGCGACCTTTGCATCCATCGTCGGTCTCCTTGGTTCGTGGGGCTGGCCGAGAGATAAGCCTTTTCCGACCCGCCGATTAGCCGGAATTACCTGGACATACTGTCCGGATTTCAGGACAATTAAGCATGGATCCGCTCGACGGCATCGCTGCATTCGCGCGCGTCGTGGACAGCGGCAGCTTCTCGGCGGCGGCACACCGGCTGGGAATCTCCAAGTCCGCTGTCAGCGCGCACGTGCAGCGGCTCGAAGAGCGGCTCGGCATTCGCCTCCTCAATCGCACCACGCGCCGGCTTTCGGTGACCGAGGCGGGTGCGGCCTACTACCGTCATTGCGCGCGCATCCTCGCCGAGGCGGAAGCGGCCGAGCAGGCAGCGAGCGCGCTGCAGCGCGAGCCGCGCGGCACGCTTCGCATTTCGGCGCCCAACAGCTTCGGCTGGATGCATGTGGCGCCGACCGTCCCGGCCTTCCTGAAGCGCTATCCGGACGTGGCCGTCGATATCGCCTTGAGCCCGGCGCACGTGGACCTCGTCGAGGAGCGGCTCGATCTGGCGATCCGCATCGGCGTGCTCGAGGATTCTCCGTTGATCGTGCGGAAACTCGCGCCATCCCGGCTCGTCTTCTGTGCGTCGCCCGGCTATCTCAGGGAGCGTGGAATGCCGCGCGAGCCGGCGGACCTTGCCAGGCACAATTGCCTCTGCACCAGCCTGCTGCCCTGGGGCGACGAATGGCGACTCGCCGGCAAGCGCGGGGACGTCCGGGTGGCCGTGGGGGGAACCGTCCGCAGCAACAGCGCCGAGATGCTTCGTGCGGCAGCGCTCGACGGCGTCGGCATCGCCGTGCTGCCGACCTGGGCGGTCGCCAAGCCGTTACGCAACGGCGCGCTGCGACGCGTGCTTCCGGCCTGGGAACCGCCGGCGAGCACGATTTATGCCGTCTATCCCGGGAATCGGCTCATGTCGATGAAAGTCCGCGCCTTCGTCGATCATCTCGCCAAATGCTTCGGCCGCACGCCCTATTGGGACGCAGGCCTCTAAGCCGCACAGCTCTTGCCGTTACTCCTCATCACTCCCACTCGATGGTGCCCGGGGGCTTCGAGGTGATGTCGTAGACGACGCGGTTGATGCCGCGGACTTCGTTGATGATGCGGGTGGCGACGCGGCCGAGGAAGTCGTGCGGGAAGGGGAAGTAGTCGGCGGTCATGCCGTCGCTCGAGGTGACGGCGCGCAGCGCGCAGACATGGTCGTAGGTGCGGGCGTCGCCCATGACGCCGACGGTGCGCACCGGCAGCAGCACGGCGAAGGCCTGCCAGATGGCGTCGTAGAGGCCGGCCTGCTCGATCTCCTCGAGATAGATGGCGTCGGCCTTGCGTAGCACCGCGAGCTTCTCCGCGGTGATCTCGCCGGGGACGCGGATGGCGAGGCCGGGGCCGGGGAACGGGTGGCGGCGGATCATGCGCTCCGGCAGGCCGAGCTCGCGGCCGAGCGCGCGCACCTCGTCCTTGAACAGCTCGCGCAGCGGCTCGACCAGCTTCATGCGCATACGCTCGGGCAGGCCGCCGACATTGTGGTGCGACTTGATGGTGACGCTGGGGCCGCCGGTGAAGGACACGGATTCGATGACGTCCGGATAGAGCGTGCCTTGCGCCAGGAAGTCGGCGCCCCCGAGCTTCTTCGCTTCCTCCTCGAACACGTCGATGAAGAGGGCGCCGATGATCTTGCGCTTCTGTTCGGGATCGGCGACGCCGGCGAGGCGGCCGAGGAACAGGTGGCTGGCGTCGCGATGCACGAGCGGGATGTTGTAGTGGCCGCGGAAGAGCGCGATCACCTGCTCGGCCTCGCCCTGGCGCAGCAGGCCGTGGTCGACGAAGATGCAGTGGAGCTGGTCGCCGATCGCGGCATGGATGAGCACGGCGGCGACGGCGGAATCGACGCCGCCGGAGAGGCCGCAGATCACCCTGCCCTTCCCCACCTGATGGTGGATGCGCTCGATCGCCTGGGCCTTGAAGGCGGCCATGCTCCAGTCGTCGGCGCAGCCGGCGACGCGGCACACGAAATTGCCGAGCAGCTTGCCGCCCTGCGGCGTGTGCACGACCTCCGGATGGAACATGACGCCGTAGTAGCGGCGCTGGTCGTCGGCGCAGACGGCGAAGGGCGCGCCCTCGCTGACGCCGACGGCGCGGAAGCCCGGCGGCAGGCGCACGACGCGGTCGCCGTGGCTCATCCAGACCTGCTCGCGATCGCCCGGCTTCCACAGCCCGTCGAACAGGATGCAGTCGCCGGTGACCTCGAGGAAAGCGCGGCCGAACTCGCGGTGGTCGGAGCCCTGCACCTCCCCGCCGAGCTGGGCGCAGAGCGTCTGCTGGCCGTAGCAGATGCCGAGCAGCGGCACGCCCAGTTCGAACACGATCTTGGGGGCCTGCGGCGATTCGCCTTCAGTTACCGAGGCCGGTCCGCCGGAGAGGATGATCGCCTTGGGTGCGAATTCGGCGATGCGCTGCGGATCGGCGTTGAACGGCCAGATTTCGCTGTAGACGCCTTGCTCGCGGACGCGGCGGGCGATGAGCTGGGTGACCTGGGAACCGAAATCGAGGATGAGGATGCGATCGGTCATCGGAAGCGCGCAGTCATCTCAGAGTCGCGGGCGAGACGCAAGCTTGGAAGACGTCCCAGAGTCAATCTCCGGTTGGTCGGGTCGGTCGTGCGAGCTCGGCCGCAACATCGCGCCGCCCATGTAGGACACGCAGGATCTCGATCTTCGATTCGCCGCGATAGACAATCATATATCCGCGCTCGCCCAGAATCGCACCGGGAGTTCCGTCAGGTCGGCACGGCGGTGACCAAGCTTCGGATGATCGGCCAATCGGTCGAAGGCCCGATGAGCGCATTCAACACGCGATCGGCGGCACCCGGGTTTCTCTCGGCGATGTACTCGAAAATGGCAGCGAGATCGTTTTCGGCTGCTGGGGTAAGACCGTAGCGCCTCACGCCCTAGGACGCTTCCGATCGATGCGCTCACGCAGCCGTGCAAAGGCAATATCCGCCGGAGTGATTTCGCCGCGCTCGGCCTGCGCCCATCCTTCCGCGATCTTGTCCTGGATGTCAGCTTTCCACGCCTGCTCAGCGGCCTCGACCTTGTCGAGCAGATCGAGGGCATCGCTCACGACATCATCGGCGGATGCGTAGCGGCCGCTCCTGACCTTGTCGACAATCTTGCGCTCGAGCTCGGGCCTGATGGCTATTGTCATGCGTGCCTCCGGAGCATTGCATTATACGCGAGGCCGCCATCAACGGCCAGCGCCTCCGGACGGGACGCAAGCGTGGTCAATCGCCGACGCCGCGGCAGGCGCTGGGGAGCGAGGTGAGGTCGGGCCAGCCATAGGCGATCTCCTGGACGGCGGTGCCCCACAGGCGCTCCTCGCGCTCGCCGATGCGGGCGCCACCCATGGCCTGGTAGAAGAAGCGCGAGGGGTTGTCGGCGAGCACCCAGAGATAGGCGGCGGCGATCTCGGCCGCGGCCAGCACGCGGAAGCAGCCGCAGAGCAGCGCGCGGCCGATGCCCTGCTCCTGCCAGTCCGGCGCCACGTAGAGCGTGTGGATCTCGCCGTCATAGTCGGCCATGCCCTCCGGGCCGGAGGGGCCGCAGCTGGCGAAGCCGATGATGCCGGCACCGTCGAGGTCGGCGACGATCACGGCCTCGACCGCGTCCTGGCGCTGGACGAGCTGGCGCCAGGCGGCGGCCTTCTCGTCCACCGACATCTGCACGATGACGCGGTCGGGCAGGATGCCGGCATAGGCCGAGCGCCAGGTCTCCACATGCACGCGGGCGATGCCGCGGGCGTCGCCCGGCACGGCGCGGCGGATGCGGCAGGCGGCGGTGGCGGTCATGCCGACTCACGCGCGGCGGGCGCGGCGCTCCACTCGAGCACGGCGACGAAGAAGCCGTCGGTGCCGTGGCTGGCGGGCGTGAGCTGCAGCGTCTCACCGGCGGCGGGGATGGCGCCGCCGACCGCCTCCGGCCAGAGGTCGGCGACGGGGCGGAGCGCGAAGTCCGGATGCTCGTTCAGGAATGCAGTCACTTGCGCGGCGTTCTCCGACGGCAGCAGGGAGCAGGTAGCATATATAAGGCGGCCGCCGGGCTTCACCAGACGGGCGGCGCTGTCGAGGATGCGGCGCTGCAGGTCGATCACGGCGGCGAGGTCCTCCTTGCCGAAGCGCCATTTGGCATCCGGATTGCGCCGCCAGGTGCCGACGCCGCTGCAGGGCGCGTCGACCAGCACGCGGTCGAAGCCGCGGGCGTGACGCTTGACCCAGGGATCGCGCTCCGTCGAGAGGCCGCGCCGCTCGACATTGTGGACGCCGGCGCGGTTGAGGCGGACGGCGGCGCGGTCGACGCGGCCGCGCAGCACGTCGCAGGCGACGATGTGGCCCTTGTTGCGCATCTGCGCCGCCATCGCCAGGGTCTTGCCGCCGGCGCCGGCGCAGAAATCGACGACGCGCAGGCCCGGCCGCGCATCGGCCAGCAGGGCGACGAGCTGGGAGCCCTCGTCCTGCACCTCGACGAGGCCGTCGCGGAAGGGCGGCAGGGTGGCCAGCGGCGGCCGGCCCTGGACGCGCAGGCCGATGGGCGAGAGCGGCGTGGGCTCGGCCGTGATGCCGGCGGCGGCGAGCGCCGCGATGGCTTCCGCGCGCGTGGCCTTCAGCGTGTTGACGCGCAGATCGAGCGGCGCCTCGACGCCGAGGGCGGCGGCCTCCGCCTCGAGCCGCGGGCCGAAGAGGTTGCGCAGCTGGTGCTCGAGCCAGGGCGGGATCTCGAGGCGGACCCAGGCCGGCTGCTCGGGATGGCCGAGGCTCTTGCCGGCGAGCTTGTGCGCCAGCTCGGTCTCGTGCCGGCTGAGGCGGGCCGGCCGGTACTGCCCGCCGTCGAAGGCGCCGGCGATGCGGTCCGCCGACCAGCCCTCGAGGATGGCGAGCGCAGCGAGCATGCGCAGGCGGTTGGTCCCCGGGTTAAACCCGAGGGCGTCCCCCGCCCCGCCGCCGGCCGCGCGCGCCAGCCACCAATCGAGGCGGGCGCGGTGGCGGAGGACGGCGTAGACGCGGTCGACGACGGCGCGCCGGTCCTGGCCGCCGATGTAGCGCCGGCCGCGGAAGAAGGCGGCGACCGTGCGATCGGCCGGCGCGCTGCCGCCGTGGATCTCGGTCAACAGGTCGATCGCCGCCTGCAGGCGGGCGCCCGGCGTCATGGCACCTCCAGGGATGCGGGCAGGGATGGGCGGCGTGACTTACCCGCCGGCGGGGGCGAGATCAAGGCGGGCGGGGAACCGGGCGATGGAGCAGGCGACGCGACCGCTGGACCAAAGGCCGCTTACCCTGGGATGGTCGACTCGCAAAACACGAAGTTCAACCCTGTTGCATTTTGCGTACGACGGTCAGTTTGGTCCGATGGGCCGCGTCCTGCTGTGCCGCTTTCGGTGACGAGGCGAAGCGGTGGCTTGCCGACTGATACACGATGTCAAAGACCGCCACGCTCTCTCCGGCTATTGACCGGCAAAAGCGCTTCAGAACAAAATATGAACTCATGCGCAAATGTCAAGGGGCCCCCACCCAACTTTTGGGTTTTTGACAGCTGGACGCGCTCATATAGAACATGTATTATCTGGATAATGCATAGTTTACTTGATTCATGCAATCGGAGTTAAAAAATGAAGGTACCCGCAGCGGAGTTTCAGCGGAATATCGGCGTCTATCAGGACAAGGCGCTGGTCGAGCCGGTCTTCGTCACCAGGAACGGACGATCGAGAACGGTCCTCGTCTCCGTCGAGGAGTACCAGAGGCTGAAGCGGCGCGACCGCGAAGCGTTGCGCGTCGAGGAGTTGTCGGAGGGTGATTTGGCGGCCATTGCCGCGGCCAAAGTCGATACCCGGCATGCTCGTCTCGACGAGGAACTCGAAGGTTAATCAGCCTCGCACGCCGGTCGCATGGCGCTGCCTGACCCCGAGCCCGGCCTCGTCATCGGCTATGCCTATCTGTGGGCACGCCGGCATGCCGAGGGCCATGAGGAAGCGGAGAAGTCGCGCCCCTGCGCGATCGTCCTGGCCAAGCAGGATGCGGCAGGGGACGCCGTGGTCACGGTCGTTCCCATCACGCATTCGCCGCCGGCAGCCGAGGACGGCATCGAGATCCCGCCGCGAACACGCCAACGCCTCGGCCTCGATGATCAGCCGAGCTGGGTGGTCATCAGCGAGGTCAACAGGTTCATCTGGCCGGGTCCGGACCTACGGCCGATACCCGGCAGCGCCAGCCAGTTCGCCTATGGCATGCTGCCGCCGAAACTGTTCGACGCGATAAAGGAAGCGCTGCTGAGGCGGGCGAAGGCTTCGTCGTTGGCGGCGACCAAGCGGACGGAATGATCGCGGACGATGCGTTCGTGCTGTCTCATGAGGAGTCAACGTATCCGGGTCAAGGCCCAGGCATATCGGCACGGAACGCATGCGGAGTACGACAAGATCGACGCCGCAACGATCCGGGGCCGGCGAAAGGAGCATGGGCACATTTCGAACCGGAACGCCCGCGACCGCAGCACGGCCTGGGCATCCCCCGGCAGACCTGCAGATTAGGCCCTATGAAGTGACGGCCAAGCGGGCGTAGCGCGGGAGGAGTCGCAAATCAGATGTCTGCAGAAAAGGCCTGTTTAAGAAAATCGATTGTCCTTGGATCGCGCAGCCGGCAGACAATGTTGGGATTGGCGAACGCGCCATCGAAGGTCTTGGCTTCCCCCACCGGATAGGTCTTAAGCCAATCGACGCCGATGACGTACTCTGCGATCTTCGGATCGTCCCTTGTCATGCGCAAGGTTCGGTTGCTGCAGCTTCAGATCCGTCAACGCGGTGCCGTTGACTCTAAAGTCCTTCGCCATCGTCACCGGTTGAGTCACTCGGCCAAAGCCGACATAACATGCCTGCTTCTGATAGGCGAAGAAGCGATCGTCAACGTTTAGGGACGCCACACCGTCACCCGCCGAGTCTTCGCCTCGGTTCGTATCCGGCAAAGTGCCTCTCCGACAGCAAGATCGGCAAGCGATGCCCCGGCTCCGAATATTGTGCGAGTTGGCCCTGGCTTTGCCTGGGTATTGAACGCGAGCGTTAAACCCATGTTGTCCAGAAATGCTTCGTCCTCACCCTCGAAGTCATCCGGAGACTGAGAAATCAGCATAATGACGCCACCTTTGGAGCGGCTCATCCGTATGAGGTTCCCGAGTGCAGGCAGTTTCGTCGCTAGTATTACGTGCGCCTCATCGAGCATACACAAATGGCGAACCGCACGACGACCATCGGTAGACGGCGAATCCGGCAGCGCGTTCAGCCAGCGATCCAGAGCATCTAGCGTCAAGTTGATCACGAGCCTGCGGACCTCGGCCGTGCCATCCTGGGGAAGCCGGATGATCCAGCTACGAGCGAAGAAGTCGGCCAGCGACATCTGTGCAGAGAACAGGACGAATTGTGTGAGTTCGTTCAGAGTCGCAGTCAATTCATCGGGATTGCGGCTCCGGCGCTGGTACTCAGCTGCTAAGGCTCGGGCAACATCCGCGAGTGTTGCGGGCGCGCCAGTCCGTGTCTGGGACCGTAGAACCTGCAACACTGACTCTCGCAGCGCGTCGGATTGCACGCCACTGAGCTTGGAAGCCTTGACTCTACCGACCGATTCTCGAATGCGCCCCGCTGCCTCACGCAGGCTCGTCTCGTCGTTCCCCTGGATCGAAAGTACGTGAAGCGGAACAGGGACACGCGGCGGCGAGACCACTTCAGCGCCAATCGCGGGTGCGAGTTTCTCCGAAAGATCTCCTTTAAAGTCGAAGGCGAGTATCGGAATCGAACCGAAAGTGCGCATCCGCTTCAGCATCGTTATGGCACAGTAGGTCTTGCCGGAATTCGTGCCGCCCATGATCGCCACATGTGGGCTGCCCCCCGGCGCGTTGAGGGGGAAGATAACGGGTTCACCGGTTTGCGCGTCTTCAGCAATAGGGCCCACAGGAAGGACAATTGAACCAGCAAGCAGAGGTGGGGAATCTGGGGCGGCCGTCGGCGGCCGGCCACCATCACCAACAGCGAGATTCGCTAGGTCGGCTAAGCGAGTCACGAAAGCCGAAAGGCTCCCGTTGGCTTCTTCCCAATCCTTCGTCAGAAGATCAGCCCCGCGCCGCCAGTGCGCCGAGACGAGTGCCTGGAACTCCTTGCGGGTTAGGTCAGCGCGGCCCGAACGCTGGGTGACGAGCGCAAGCCATGCGGCCGGGTCGCCACCATCACCGAAGAGTTGTTGACCCCGTATCGGACTGCCTGCTTCGTCATCGTTCTCTACCTCAGACGACGATGGTGGTTCTGGCCGGGATAAGGAGCGGGCGATGGCGAGCCTAGCTGCCAGATAGCGTACCTTGTAACCAAGCTTTTTCAACAGGTCGCCACACCGTTCGTCCGCAGATCTCGTCGTCCGGTACTGCGCGTTCGAAATCTCTATGACACTAAGAGGCATACCGTTCTCGCTCAGAGCGGGTCGTTATCAACGCTTGTGACGGAAACCCCGTCATCGCTGCGCACACGCAGCTGGAATGCGGACGCGATCCGGTCGCGAATCGCATCGAGCTTGTCCCCCACCACTTCCTCGTCCGTGGACAAGAGTATCACCTGCCCAGGACGGTCGGTGAAGGTCTTAAGGACGCCTAGCCGCTGATCCCGACTGAGGCGCGCAAGCGGTGTGTCCACCACGAACGGGAAATCTTGGCTACTAACGTGTGTGATCGCCCAGATGAGCGCCTGTGTGAAGACCTGACTCGCTCCAGCAGACTTCTCGATCTCGTGAAGGTTTTCTCCTTTTCGATTCAACATCTTGACTTCACATTCCGGGGTGATCTCGATTCGATCCACACGCTCAGACATGTGAGCCATAGACTTCCAGGCCGTGGTCATCGCCTCAGCCACGGCCTTCACTTGCGTGGGGATCGCATCCTTGAGGATTGCTTCGATGAGATCCGCTGCGGTCTCTGCCTGAGCCGCCCTGCGGAGCGCCGGCGCTCCCCGCCCGATGCTATCCGTGTAACGCCCTAGTTCCGCACGCTTCTGCACAAGCTGTCCCTCAAGCGCGTCAGCCGCGCGACCTGCGGTGTCCCGCTGTTGGCGGAGCCTCCCAATTTCCTCGCTGACTTCCTTTAGACGGACGCTGAGGCGCTCAGCTTCTGGAGCCTTCTGCTCTAGCGAGAGCCGCTCCCGTTTCTTGGCCTCTGCGGTTTCTACCGAAGATCGAATGGTCACCACGAGGCCACTAAGTTCCGCGGCCGATCGGCTTCCAGCAACTACAAGCCGCTCGATCGCCTGCGTTCGTCCGGCACCCATGAGCCCACCATGGACATAGCTTTCCGCACAACCGTCTGGGGCCGGGTGCCATAGAGCATCCCACGCCGCTCGCGCCGCACCTGCAACGATTTCCCGCTGCGCCAAGTCAAACGGAGGTTTCAGCGATTCGAGGCGATGCGAAAGATCGGCAACGTATCGATCGAGGTTCGCATTCCCTTGATCACGGCCTGCTTCCCATCCCTCACGTGTCTGCTCAGCCGTCAATCGCCTAACAGTTTCACTCCGAAGATTCGGACCTGCGAGCGCGAGTGCCACATCTTCGCCCAACAGTTTCATGAGCGCTTCAGTCGCGCGGTCTGCTTCTGCTCTAAAACGCTCCTCCTCGCGAATAAGGTCCGCAACCAAAGCCATCGTTCCCTCGCCGCCACCGCCCAGGCGCTGCAGCAACTCCTGGCTCTCTGCCTCGAGGCCGGGTAGCAGAGCCACCGCGTCTGACTGTTTTCGGCGCTCTTCGGTGATCTCTCCATCTAAACCCGCGATCTCAAGTTCAACTTGACGGACCTTCTTGTCGGAGGGCGATACAGCCCCTGCACGCTGCGCTTGTGCGTACTTGTGCAGCGACTCCTTCAAGCTCTTAAGCACCGGCAGCCCTAGCAAGCCCTCAATACCCAGGCGGACCTGGCCTGCCATGCCGCGGTTGGCGTAGCGTTGAACCTGCTCACCGTCGAAGAGGAAGAACTCGGCGAGCGGCGCGGGGAGAAATGTCCTCGCGATAAGGTCGCGATACCAGCCGTCGCGGTCGGTTACCGCTGCTGGTGGCGCGACGGGCCGGTGCCCTTGACCTTCGAAAATCAAGAGCTCGTCATCATAGAGTTTATGTTGACCATTCGCCGAAAAGTACCACTTGCGGGTAAGCGCAATAGGTTCACCGTCGGCATCTTCAAATTCTAACGTGACGGCACAGTTGTGGCGGCCCTGCGCTATCGCACGCCGGTGAAGAGTGCCTTCTAGGAATTGGCTATAAGTGAGGGCCTGTCGATCTGACAGATCTCCATTCGTCGCGACGCGTGCACGCGGCACGAGAAATAGGCCTTCGCGCCCGAACAAGCCCAGAGTGACGGCTTCGAAGAACGACGTTTTCCCGTGCTCATTAGGTCCGCGAATCAGTATTACGTTGCGGCGCCCTTTCGGAACTGGGAACTCGAAGCGAGCGTGTCGATACGATCGCCAGTCCCTAAGCTCAACAGCCCGCAGCTGCATCAGGCCTGCCCCTCAGGAGCAGCCTCATCAAAAATCCGCTCGAACTCTTCCCAGAGTCCTGCTTTCCGTTTCTTACCCTGCTGATCAAGTTCCGCCTCGATCAGGTCCTCAAGTACGCCGATCCGCATTCCTGCGGCACGGCACTTACTCTTTACAAGTGCCCGGCCTTCCTCGCTGTTCAGAAGGACAACTATGTTGCGCGGCACGTTTTGGCCCCCCACTTCACACGTCGGGTGGGTCGTCCTCCCCAGCCGGCGACCGCGCCGCTGTTGCCAGCGCGTCCTCGACCCATAGAGTACGAATCCGCTCGACCTCCGCCGACGTTATCAAGCGCCGGCCCACTTGCTCTTGTAGCGCGAGCAGTTTCTCAAGCATTTCCTGCCGCGTTGCAATTGTAAAGGGGCCAGGCACATGAATGCCATTCGCGGCTATGGTTACTCGCCCGTCCCGCCGTCTCGCGAGCCGCCGGTAAGGATCGTTTCGAATTGAAACCAGCCAGTCTCGAAAGTCGAGAAGGGGAGCGAACTCGCCGAAGCCGGCCTCAACAAATCCGGCGAGGCTGCGGTCCTTTTCCACGACCGTACAAGTCCAGCATCCAAAACGGGACGATGTCGTACCGCAAGACGGCACATCAGACTTAGCTGTCACAACCGGGCACTCACCGCCACCTGCGTCGCGATAAAGCTTAACTAGCCGGTCATGACTACCGCCCCAAGGTGGACGTTCGGTGCCAAGGAATTCCCAAACATGGTCGGTCGAGATCTCTACGATGGGCCGGAACACCCAACAGCCGGTCAAATCATTGTGTCGGTTAAGGCGTTCGCCATTGTCGTATCGCGCCACAACCCCGGCACGCGTTGCGCTCTCGTCGCGGCGGACGCCCAACAAGAGGACGACTTCTCCGGCGGTGTCCACCTGTTCGCGTACATAGCGACTTGTCGGCTGGATCTTCATTCGATCTGTGCACCAGCGGAACGTGCGATTTGGTGAGGGATATCCGCGCCCGATCAGGTTCACCCAGAAGGTATGTTCAAGATCAGGAGCAGTTGTCGCAACAACGACCGGCAGCTCGAAAGCGGCGGCAGCGTTCCGGATCTCTTCCTGGATTGCAGAAATGTGAGCAATCACAAGCGGACTCTCGACCAGCGTATCATTGGCGACGATATGTATCGGACGCTTTCGAGAACTCCGCGGTAGAGAAATCAAATGCTCAATCACGAGATGGGTGACGAGCGTGCTATCCTTGCCTCCAGAAAAACCGACAATCCATGGAAGCGTGTGGGGTGCCGCGTATTCGTCAGCAATGGCCCGCCTCACGGGGTCCCAAATCGAATCGTCGGACTCAATCAGAATCGGCTCCGGCGATGACTTGAGTCGCAGGTTGTTCGGGCGGGCCATGAATTTCTAGTTGGAAGAATCGCTTGGTGCGGTCAAGAATCCCATGCGACTCCTCCCCCCGATCGGAATCTGATTCTGAATGACTATAACCGAGTGGCCGCCATGTGCATAACACTACTGTACGGAGATGGTGACGGTCCTCCCCATTTCGCGGTGGCGCGGGTGGATGGGACGAAGCCGAATTAGCGGCAAATGGCGCGCGGAGACGCGGGCGCGCGCCGCGCGCCCCTACAGCCCTACTACATCTCCCGCCGGTAGTTCGGCGCTTCGCGGGTCACGGTCACGTCGTGGACGTGGCTTTCGCGCAGGCCGGCGGAGGTGATGCGCTGGAACCGGGCGTTGCGCTGCATGTCCTTTATCGTCGCGTTGCCGGTGTAGCCCATGGCGGCGCGCAGGCCGCCGACGAGCTGGTGGATGACGTTGGCGACCGGGCCCTTGTAGGGGACGCGGCCCTCGACGCCCTCGGGCACCAGCTTCAGCGTGTCGGCGACCTCCTGCTGGAAGTAACGGTCGGCGGAGCCGCGGGCCATGGCGCCGAGCGAGCCCATGCCGCGATAGGATTTGTAGGAGCGGCCCTCGTAGAGGAAGACCTCGCCGGGGCTCTCGTCGGTGCCGGCCAGCAGCGAGCCGATCATCACGGCGTCGGCGCCGGCGGCGATGGCCTTCGCCAGGTCGCCCGAATATTTGATGCCGCCGTCGGAGATGACGGGCACGTCGCGCTTGCGCGCGACCTCCACCGTGTCGAGCACGGCCGTGAGCTGCGGCACGCCGACGCCGGCGACGACGCGCGTGGTGCAGATCGAGCCCGGGCCGATGCCGACCTTGATGGCGTCGGCGCCGGCGTCGATGAGGGCCTGCGCGCCTTCCGACGTCGCGACGTTGCCGGCGATCACCTGGCAGGCGTTGCTGAGACGCTTGACGGTGGCGACGGCCTCGAGCACGCCGCGCGAATGGCCATGCGCGGTGTCGACGACGATGACGTCCACCTCGGCCTCCAGCAGGGCCTCGGCGCGCTTCAGCCCATCGGCGCCGACGCCGACCGCGGCGGCGGCGCGCAGGCGGTATTTCTCGTCCTTGGTGGCGTTGGGGAAGGCTTGCGCCTTCTCGATGTCCTTCACGGTGATGAGGCCGATGCAGCGATAGGCGGCGTCGACGACCAGCAGCTTCTCGATGCGGTACTGGTGCAGCAGGCGCTTGGCCTCGTCGCGCGAGACGCTCTCGCGCACGGTGACGAGGCGCTCCTTGGTCATGAGGTTGCGCACCGGCTCGGCCGGGTTGTCGGCGAAGCGCACGTCGCGGTTGGTGAGGATGCCGACGAGCTTGCCGTTGCGCTCGACCACGGGGATGCCGGAGATCTGGTGCTGCGCCATCAGCGCCAGCGCGTCGGCCAGGGTCTGCTCCGGGTGGATGGTCACGGGGTTGATGACCATGCCGGATTCGAACTTCTTGACCTTGCGCACCTCGTCGGCCTGGCGCGCCGGATCGAGGTTCTTGTGGATGACGCCGAGGCCGCCGGCCTGGGCCATGGCGATGGCCAGGCGATGCTCGGTCACCGTATCCATCGCCGCGGACAGCAGGGGTATGCCGAGCTCGATGGTGCGGGTGAGGCGGGTGCGGGTGTCGGTCCCGGCCGGGAGGACGGCGGATTCCGCGGGCCGCAGCAACACGTCGTCGAATGCCAGCGCCTCGCGGATGTCCATGCCACTCTCTCCGGGCTGCCCGAAAGATAATGGCGCGCCATCATACACATGGTTCCGGCCATGCCAAGCGATTCGGTTGTCGGTTGTCAGTCTTGAGTCGTCAGTTGTGAGTTGTCAGATCGTCCATGGAACCACCGGTTTCCTCGAAACTGACAACTCAAAACTGACGACTGACGGCGGGCTTGATCAGGACGGGGGAAAGGCCAATGATTCAAGACTGGGCCTGGGCGCAACCGACAGGGAGACCGAGGACGATGCCGAAGAAAATCACCTGGATCCTCGTGGCCGACGGCGCGCGGGCGCGCGTGCTGGTGAACCGCGGCATCGGCAAGGGCCTGGAGCCGACGGTCGACGGCGAGATGGAGCACGACCTGCCGCCGACGCGCGAACTCGGCACCGATCGGCCGGGGCGGACGCAGCAGCGCGGTACCGGCGGCCGCCGCCATGCCATCGAGCCGCATGTCGACTGGCACCGCTTCGAGAAGGAGAAGTTCAGCCGCGAGATGGCGGCGCTGCTCGATGCGGCGGCCGAGCGCGGCGCCTTCGACCGGCTGGTGCTGATCGCGCCGCCGCGCACCCTGGGCGACCTGCGCGCGGCGCTGGGGGCCAAGGCGCGCGGCAAGGTGCATGCCGAGGTGGACAAGGACCTGACGCATGTGACGCTGCAGGACCTGCCCGGCCATCTGGCGGACGTGGTGGCGCTGTAGGCTGCGCCCTCACCCTATGCCTCTCCCGCAAGCGGGAGCTTTGCAAAATAGAACGGAACAGCTCGATGTTCTTGCCTCGATTCTGATCCGTTCTCTTCCTGATTCCGGTTCGTCCAATGTGCATGGCAGTTTTGCAAAGCTCCCGCAAGCGGGAGAGGGGACTCGATTGAAGCCGCTGCACAAGGCATCCCCTCTCCCACGCCAGTGGGAGAGGGTCAGGGTGAGGGTGCGCGGAAGCCCTGGGCGACGAGGTAGATCTCGGCGGAATCGGCGCGGCTGGCGGGCGGCTTGACGTGGCGGACGCTCAGGAAATCGCGCTTGAGGGCGGCCAGGAGATCGCCCTGGGCGCCGCCCTGCAGCACCTTGCAGACGAAGCTGCCGCCGGGGGCGAGGAGCGCGACGGCGGCGTCATAGGCGGTCTCGGCGAGGGCGACGATGCGCAGATGATCGGTCCGCGCATGGCCGGTGGCGGCCGGGGCCATGTCGCTGAGCACGACGTCCGCCGGGCCGCCGAGCGCCGCGCGGACGGCGGCGATGGTCTCCGGTGCGCGGCAATCGCCCTGCAGGACGACGGCGCCGGGCACCGGATCCATGGGCGCGATGTCGACGGCGACGATTTGGCCCACCGCCTTGCCCGGCGGCGAAACCCGAGCGACGGCGACCTGCGTCCAGCCGCCGGGGGCGGCGCCGAGGTCGACGACCCGCCGGCCCGGCGCCAGCAGATGGGACCGCTCGTCGAGCTGCAGCAGCTTGAAGGCGGCGCGCGAGCGGTAGCCGAGGCGGCGGGCATCGGCGACATAGGGATCGTTGAGCTGGCGCTCGAGCCAGCGCGTCGAGGACGGGCGGCGGCTGCGCGCCGTCCTCACCCGCACCACCTGGCCGCGGCCGCCGCCCTTGCCTTGTGTCTTGCGCCCGCCGCGCCGCCGCGCCGTCACGGCCGACGCCAGCGCCGCCGCGGATGACGCCGGCGGTCGGCGTGGATCAGGCCGGCGAGGATGCCTTCGCGCACGCCGCGATCGGCGACCCGCAGGCGGCCGACGGGCCACAGGCCGCAGATCGCCTCGAGGATGGCGCAGCCGGCGACCACGAGATCGGCGCGCTCGGGGCCGATGCAGGGATTGGCCGTGCGTTCCTCGCAGGTCATGGCCGCCAGGCGGCGGCTGACCTCGCGGATGGCGGCGAAATCGAGATAGCAGCCGTCGATCACCGAGCGGCTGTAGCGCGGCAGGTCCAGGTGGACGCCGGCCAGGGTGGTCACGGTGCCGGAGGTGCCGAGCATCTGCACGGCGCCGGCGGCGACCCTGCGGTCGATGCCGTTGGCGTCGGCGAAGCCGCGCAGGCGGCCCGCGACCTCATCGACCATGGCGCGATAGATCTCCGGCGCAATGCGCGAGCCGCCATAGCGCTCGGTCAGGTTCACCACGCCCAGGGGGATCGACAGGGTGTCCATGATCTCCGGCGGCCGCGCGGAGGAGAGGCGGAGCCAGCCGAGCTCCGTGCTGCCGCCGCCGATGTCGAACAGCAGGGCGCGCGGGCGGCGCAGGCTGAGCAGCGGGGCGCAGCCCTTGAAGGCGAGCAGCGCCTCCTCGGCCGGGGAGATCGTCTCGATCTCGAGGCCGGTCTCGGCGCGCACGCGGGCGAGGAACTCCCCGCAGTTGCCGGCCTGCCGGCAGGCCTCGGTGGCGACGCCGCGCGCATGGGTGACGCCGCGCCGCGCGATCTTGTGCGCGCAGACCTTGAGCGCCTCGATGGTGCGGGCCATCGCCTCTTCCGACAGCGCGCCGCTGCGGGCGAGGCCCTCGCCGAGCCGCACGATCCGCGAGAACGCATCGATGACCCGGAAGCCGCGGCCGTTCGGCCGGGCGATCAGCAGGCGGCAATTGTTGGTGCCGAGATCGATGGCGGCGAAGGTCGCCTCGCCCCCCTGGGCCGCGGGCGGGGAGCAGGGTCCGGCTTGCAGCCCAGGTTGAATCGCCTCCAATCCGCCCCCCGAGGGTCCGCGCAGCTTCCGCTGCTTATTCACCATTATTACATCTGTTCATCCTACAAAATGACCGATGCGTTCGCCAAGGCCGCTGCGGGCGGGCCGCTCGGGCAAGGCGCGGGGCAAACCGGTTGCATCGCCGCAGGCCGCACACTAGATTCCGGCCAGCCCGAGCCGGCGACCGCCGTCCGCTTGGGGGATCGTCTAACGGTAGGACAGCGGACTCTGACTCCGCCAGTCTAGGTTCGAATCCTAGTCCCCCAGCCACCTAGCATAACTTGCCCGACTATCAGGTCGAACGGCGAGCGCATTGAAAATTCAAGCTTTTTGCCCCGTAACTGCAAGTTCGAAAAGGCGAAGCCGATGAGTTGGCGTTTCTGCTCGACTTTCGAGCGCGCAAAAATCTCGGCCACGTGGCAAGCCAAGGAAATCAGGCTTTCTAGGGTCGTGCGGTAGTCGCCTTCGCCCTTCTGGTGCTGCTCGATCCGTAGGCCGATCTCGACCTCGCGCTCCTTAGAGTTCGCGCGCTTTCATGTCGTAGTCGCTCTGCGTAATTCGCCATGCGATCGTTTCTGGGCGACAACGACATGATGGCGTACCTCGCCATGATGGCAATCCGACCTTAGAGTGTACCGCGCCCTGAAGCCGACCGGTTCCCTCTATCTGCACTGCGATCCGACTTCGAGCCACTATCTAAAGCTACTATGGACTCGGTGTTCGGCGCCCAGTTTTATCGCAAGGTTAGCGCGTTTTACTTACGTCAACGATCGCTCGCGATGCTTTGTTCAATCCCTTCTGTCGAGGGGTGTAGTTTCGTCAGGAGGCGGAGGCGAAACAATGAACGGCATCGATCACACGCCCGATCTCGCTTGCAGCATCGTGATCCAAGATGTGACGAACCGTGATCTCGCGCAGTCGATCTGCGTCACGATCGGTCAGCGCCTGTAGCATTTCGAAGTGCTCCATCGATGAGCGCTGCACAGCTGCGGGAGCATAGTTCAGATTGACCAGACGGATCGGCGTGCGCGAACGAAGGTCGCGTATCAGCGTCACCAGTTCCCTATTGCGGCAATAGGACAAAAGGCACGCATGCAGCTTCTGGTTCTCGCTGTCCTGCTCTGCGATCGTTCCTAGCCGAGCGAGCTCGTCAAAAGCGCGAACATGAACTTCGAGGCGCTTGAGCCCGTCAGCGTCGATGTTCCGCACGATGTCATCGACAGTCGCCGTCTCGAGCAGGGCCCGGATGTACTGAACTTCGCCGGTACTGCGCTCGTCGGCGGCTGGGACATGGTAACCGCGGTTCGGAATATGCTCGATAATGCGACGCGCGGCGAGCACCTCGAGCGCTCTGCGGACAATCATCCGTGAAGCGCTGTATCGCTGCTCGATATCGATCTGCTTGAGCCATGTCCCGGGCGACCAGACACCCACAGCCAGGTCGCGCTCCAGCTTCGAAACGAGCTTCTCTGATCGGATCTCTGTGTCCTTCGCCATCCCCCTCGCAATCCTCCACATCGGCGCCTCCGCAGTTTGACAGCGGCCCGTCGCCAGAACAAGTTACTTTACTATCCAAAATTGGTTATTATTATGGTGTATATATTGGGTGCAATCGTGGTCAAGACCAGGGGAAACAATGGGTATCAAGATGCTGGGCGCGGCTCGGATCGGGAAATTGCAGAGTGCCATGGCGAAGCACCGCATCGACGCGATGATCTGCATCAAGCCTGAGAACAGCTTCTACCTCAGCGGCTTCAACCCGATCATCTACAGCCATCCCGTCGTGGCGGTACTGCCTGCGGAAGGCGAGCCGCAGATTCTCGTCCACGCCCTGCGGGATGATCACGCGCGCGCAGAGGCATGGGTCTCGAAAGTGCATCTCTTCGGGTCATGGTCCAATAAGAAGACGATGGGGCCGAGCTGGCTGAAAGCGCTCGCATCGATCGCGGAGAATCTGGCGCTTGGCCGTGCGCGGATCGGCCTCGAATTCGACTTTCTGCCCGTGAACAAGCTCGAACAGATCCGCGAGGCGCTGCCGCAGGCCTCCTTTGTGGACTGCTCCGAGCTGCTCTCGACCACGCGGATGATCAAGGATCCCTTCGAGATCGAGAGCCTGCGAGCCGCTAGCCGGATCGCCGATGCCGGGATGGAAACCGCGATCGGCGCGATCGCTGCGGGGGTGAGCGAGCGCGAGATATCGATCGCCGCTATGGCGACGATGAACCGGGTCTGGAACGATCGCTTTCCCAGCGCAGAAGTGTGCGAATTCGGCAGCCTCGAGGGCGGCACCCACAACGGGCTGTGGTGCTGGTGCATGATCGACGACCGCATCTGCCTGAACACGGACAATCCCACTGATCGAAGGCCAAAGCGCGGCGAGGTCGTGCTTGCCTTCATCTGGACAGTGTGTAACGGGATGCACGCCGAAAACGAACGGCTAGTCGCTGTCGGTCAGCTCGGCGATGCGCGCCGTCGCGCCTACGACGCCGTGCTCCAGATCCGCGAGCAGACGAAAACCATGCTGAAGCCTGGCACGCCGATGGCCGACATCTACGGGGCGGCCCGGCAGGAGTATATCCGGCTCGGCTACGGCGATTATGTGCCGGGCCGCATCGGGCACGGGCTGGGTCTCGGCGCGCACGAGCCGCCCTTTATCGACCAGCACACGCAGCGGGTGCTTGAGCCCAACATGATCGTGACCTTCGAGCCGGGCCTCAGCCTCGAAGATTGCGCGCTCCAACACTCCGACACCGTCCTGATCACTGAGACAGGCCACGAATTCCTGACACGAACATCCAACGGGTTCCTTTCGGTCTGATGAGATTCCGGGCAAACGAAAAGCGCGCCCGAAACGACCGGAGAGGAAGGAGCGAAACACGCGCACGTAGCGAGATCCCGATGCCAATCCGCAGACTGACGCCGAACCATGCAACAGATTTCCGAAATCGCGTCCCTCGTCACCGCCTGGCTCCCATACATCCTTGCGGCGCTCGGCATGACGCTGCTTCTCGCCTCGGGGTCGCTGGTGTTCGGGCTCGCGCTCGGCGGCCTCGTTGCGATGCTGCAAATTGGCGGCAACCGAGCGACGCAGGCGCTGATGCTGACCTACACCACGATCGTGCGTGGAGTTCCGGAGCTAATCGTCGTCTATTACTTCTATTTCGGGCTCAGCGCCGGGCTCGAGGCGCTGAAATGGCTGCCCGGTGTGCCGAGCGTCTATGACCTGCCGGTGCTCCTTCTGGCCTATTGTGCGCTCGCCTTCATGACGGGTGCACTCGCGGCAGAATTGTTCCGGACGGCCTATTCCGCGGTCCCGGAGGGAGAAATCCTGGCCGCACGCGCCTTCGGCCTGACGGGTTTCAGGCAGTTTCGCAGGGTGCTGCTGCCCCATATCGCCCGATATTCGATACCGGGGATCGGCAATATCTGGGTGGGTCTCCTCAAGAACACGTCGCTGATCTCCGTGATGGGAGTCAACGAGATCATGCGAGCCACCAACATCGCGGCCCGGTCCAGCAGCGAGCCGTTCACCTTCTATTTCCTCTGCGCCGTACTCTACCTGATCATCGCGATCCTATCGAGCCTCGTCTTTGACCTCTTCGAGAGGCGCTACGCCTGTGAGTGAAACCATGAATTTCACCCAGATCGCGGTCGAGATCGCTGCCGGTATCCCGATCTCCCTAGCGACTTCGCTCAGCGGGATCGCGGCGGGCTCAATCCTCGCCGCGCCGCTCGCTTTGGGACGGTTGAGCCGGCACCGCTGGCCGAGGGCGGCGAGCTGGATCCACGTCCAGACGATCCGCAGCATTCCAATGATCGCGCTCCTGTTCCTGATCTATTTCGGACTGAGCCAATTCCCGGCCGTGCGCCAAAGCTTTCTCTGGCCGGTGCTGCGCGAACCGCTCTGGTGCGCGATCCTCGCCCTCGCCCTGAAGACCAGCGCCTATTTCTGCGAGGTCTACCGCATCGGGATCATGGCCGTCCCCCCGGACGAGATCGAGGCCGCCCGCGCGTTCGGCTACTCGGGGCTGCGGCTCTACCGGCACATCATCGTCCCCTACGGCGTGCGGGTCGTTCTCCCGGCGCTCAGCAGCGAGTTCGTGGTGATGGTCAAGGCCTCGTCGCTGGCCTCGCTTGTAACGCTGATGGATATCACCGGCATCGCCGCGAGCATCGCGTCGCAGACCTACCGTCCGATCGCCGCCTTCTCGGTCGCGGCGATCTACTACCTGGCATTCAACGCTCTGGGGATAGCGGGTTTCCGCCTTCTGGAGCGGCGGCTTGCAACCTGAAAGGAACAGCTATGGCAGTGCTCGCCGCGCGAAGCATCTCAAAATCCTTCGGAACGCATGCCGTCCTGAAGGACTTCTGGGTCGAGGCCAACTGCGGCGACGTAATTGCCATCATTGGCGCCTCCGGCTCCGGCAAGTCGACGTTCCTGCGCTGTCTCAACATGCTCGAGATGCCGGACGCGGGACTGCTCGTTCATGGCGGCACGGCCTATGACGTTAGAGAGTTGGCGCGCCTGCCCCCGTTCCGGCGGACGCGCCTGATCAACCGGATCCGCAGCCGGATCGGCATGGTGTTCCAGAGTTACGGCCTGTGGTCCACGAAGACGCTGCTTGAGAACGTCATCGAGGCGCCGGTCCATGTGCATGGGCGGCCACGGCAGGACTGCGTCGAACAGGCCGAGGCGCTACTCGACTCCGTGGGGCTCTACGCCTTCCGGCACGCCTACCCGCGCCGGCTTTCCGGCGGCCAGCAGCAGCGCGGCGCGATCGCTCGGGCGCTGGCGATCGATCCCGACGTCATCCTCTTCGACGAACCGACCTCCGCGCTCGACCCCGAGCTTGTGAACGAGGTGTTGCTAGTCATCAGGCGACTGGCGCAGGACGGCTGCACGATGCTGATCGTGACGCATGAGATGGCCTTCGCACGCGAGGTATCGAGCCAAGTCATGTATTGCGAAGGCGGCCAGATCGTGGCTCACGGAACTCCAGAGGAAATCCTCTGTCGGCAGGAGCATCCCTCCGTGCGCAGGTTCCTCTCCAAGGCCGCTCTTCCCCAGCCAACCCCAACAAGGAGTTCCCAATGAAACAGTTCCCGGTCTGCTGCCCGCAGGAACGCTCGCGATCGGCTTCGTGAGCGAATCTTCCCCAAAAGCCAAAGCCAAGAGGGAGTCACCTATGAAACAGTTTCTCGGTTTTCCGGTCGCAGGAACGCTCGCGATCGGCTTCGTGAGCGAATCTTCCCCAAAAGCCAAAGCCAAGAGGGAGTCACCTATGAAACAGTTCCTCGGTTTTCTGGTCGCAGGAACGCTCGCGATCGGCTTCGCGAGCGAAGGGTTTGCCCAGTCGGAGGGGCTCAAGGTGCTTATCGGCGGCGCCTTTCCGCCCTGGAGCTACACTGAGCCTTCGGGCGAGATCAAAGGTTTCGATGTGGATTTCCAGACCCAGCTCTGCGAGGGCTTGGGCGTGCAATGCACGATCGATAGTCTAGCCTTTGATGCGAGCATCCCCGCTCTGGACGCCGGCAAATACGACATGATCATCGATGCGTTGGGGGTCACCGAGGCGCGTAAGCAGATCATTGACTTTTCTGTTCCTTACGCCGCCTTCTGCTATTCCTTCGCCTCCGTCAATTCCAACATCAAGGCGGCCCTGCCGATGCAGGACGAGATTATGAATCTCGACGACGGCGATGTCGAAAGCGCGCTCCGCCCATTCGTGGACGCCTTCCAGGGCGCGACGATCGGAACCCAAACCTCGGGAACCTCGACGCGGTTCGTGGCGGCGCACTTGGCCGGCATCACGACCAAGGCCTATCAGGCACCCGAGGACCGTAACCTCGATCTGAAGGCGGGGCGCATCGACGTGATCTTCGCTTCGAAGGACTCTCTCCTCGCTCTGAAGCAGAAAGAGAACATCGACACTCTCGAACTGATTGGGCCCTGCCTCCGGGGCGATCTTCTGGGCAGCGGGGCGGTCGCCGTCGGCCTGAAGAAGGGCAACACTGAGCTCAAGGAAAAAATCAACCCGATCATCGAGAAACTGGTCGCTAACGGCACTATCAGTGACATGTCGGTGAAGTACTTCGGCATCGACATGAGCCCAGTCGGCTTGAAGTGACGGAAAGGGACCGGCGGCGGACAAATCTGCCGCCGGCATCCTTCATGTCGTAGTCGCAGTGCGTGCTCGCGGTGCGACGGCGCCGCTTCCGGATCAACGCCCGGGCCTGCGATCGGCAGGCAGAACGCGCCACCGAACGGTCACCGGAACCAATGGTGCCAGGGCGGGCGCCTATCATCCGTCCGAGCTGGTAGCTCGCCGATGACGCCCTTCCTGGGCAAGGAAGCGAACGGACGGCGCCGTCCCGCTTCAGATCCCGCTCGCTGTGCGGGGCTGGTCACTCGGGTGCCGCGGCCCGCCGGGGCCAGATCGTCGGGAACCAATCTTCTCGCAACCGGTCGCCGACCGACATGCCATGGCCCGGAAAGGGCGGCGAGGTGCGACCCGGCCGCTCGACATAACGCGCATCGTCGCCCACAAGGCGCAGCGAGAAGGCGCGGCGGCGGTTGGTGCTCTCGTTGCCGCGGGCGCCGTGCAGGACGTAGTAGTTGAAGGCGACCGCGTCGCCCGGCTCCATCTCCCATTCGCGGATCGTCATGCCCTGCGCATCCGGGTCCGGCACCGGCATATAGGTCTCGGCATTGGGATAGAAGTTCTCTTCCGACAGCCAGCGGGTGGGCAGCACGGGCTTTTCCCATAGGTGCGAGCCCGCCACGCAGCGCAGCGAGGCCTCGCGCACCGGGTCGAGCGGCGCCCAGAAGCTGATCGTCTGCCGGCCTTCGACGAAGTAGTAAGGCCCGTCCTGGTGCCAGGGTGTCGGCTTCGAGGTGCCCGGCTCCTTGACCAGCACATGGTCGTGGAAGAGCTGCACCCGGCCGGAGCCCATGAGTCCGGCCGCGACCTCGGCGACCGGCGACGTCATGATCGCCTCAGCGAACTGTGGGATCCGCTGCCAGTTGCAATAGTCATCGAAGAAGCGGCCGACCTCGCCGGCTTTCAGGTTCTCGGCTGCATAGGGGCCGGGCTCGATCATGTTCGTTTCGATCCCGCGGCGAAGCACCTCGACATAGTCGCGGAATAAGCCCCGGATCAGAACGACCCCGTCGCGCTGGAAATAGTCTGTGTCTTCAGCGGTGATGAGCGGATGCGGCATGGATCCTCGCAATAGTTGTGCTCGGAGCATGCCAGCCGTAATATTAAACTCAAATAATAACTCGTTAAGACATATATAGTTAAATGCTTCATGTCTCACTCCGCCAGCTCGAATACATAGTCGCCGTGGCGCGAGCCGGCAGCCTGTCGGCGGCAGCGCAGCAGCTGAACGTCTCGCAACCGGCGCTGTCGGTGGCGATCACTCAGGTCGAGGCCCGTGTCGGCGCGCAGCTTTTCCTCAGGCGCAAGGGCGTGCCGGTCACCCCCACAGCCTTCGGTCGGCTGTTCCTCGCCGATGCCGCGGCGGTGCTCGCCGATGCCGCGCGCCTTGAAGAGCCCGGCGGCCTCACCAGGCGGCGGCAGGCGCGGGTGACGCTGACGATCCTCGAGGAGCTGGCGCCGGCTTGGCTGGCGCCGATCCTGCGCATGCTGCGCGATGAATTTCCTGAGGCCGAGGTCGAGACGCTGACCGCGAGTTTCGAGGCGCTGACCGAGTCGCTGCTGTCAGGCCGGGCTGACGTGGCGCTGACCTACGACCTCGGCCTCGACGCGAGCTTCGAGCGCGATCTGCTGGTCCGGGTGGCGCCGCGGGTCTGGGTTGCCGAGGACGACCCACTGACAGGGCGGGCATCGGTGCGACTGAACGAGATCTCCGGGCGCCCGCTGATCCTGTCCGACCAGGGCCTGTCGATCCGCCACATGCTGAACCTCTTTCGCGACCTCGGCGTGACTCCCCAAGTCCGCCACCGCGCCGCCTCGATCGAGCTCCTACGCAGCCTCGCCGCGAATGGAGAGGGCACAGGGCTGAGCTATACCAACCCCGCAGGGACGGTCAGCTTCGACGGCAAGCCGGTCCACCGGTTGCGGCTCGCCGATCGGGCTGCGCTGGAACCGGTGGTTCTGGCCTATTTGGGGTCGCAGCCGGCGCCCCTTTCCGAGATCCGCGCCGCGATCTGCGCGCTGGGCGCAGGCCACTCCGACCCGGAGACCGGCTGAGGCATGACGGAGGCGCCCCCCAAGCCCGCGTTGTCGAACCCGCGCCGGACGCTGTCGCGTTGGCTGTTACGACCATCGCGGAACCTGTTCGCACCCTGCCACCACAACTACCCCGCGATGCCGAGCTATTTAGGTTCGACATAGGTGAGACCATGAAGTCTGCATCAAAGGGGAGGGATGGCACCGCGGCTCGTTTGGGGAGGAATTTGGAGTGGAAGGGTTCGTGGTGGCTTCCGTCCTACGCGACGGCTGAGATAGGTACCAACAAGGGCCTTAACACCAGCACATGGTCGAACCGCTTGGTTCGAACTGTATTCAAGAAGGCCAGCCAACCCCGCCCGTAGACCGGGAAACCGAACGCCATGCGAGGCGCGCCGCCGCTACCGCAGCATGTAGCGCTGGGTCAGCGGCAGGGTGCGGGCGGGATCGCAGGTCGCCGGCTCGCCGTCGACGGTGACCTCGAAGGTCTGCGGGTCCACCTCGATCGCCGGGCACGCGTCGTTGTGCAGCATGTGCCGCTTGGTCAGCTTGCGCACGCCCTTGGCCGGCAGCAGGCGCTTGCCGAGGCCGAGCCGGCCGGCGAGATCCCGATCGATGGCGAGCTGATTGACGAAGCTGGCGGAGAGCGCCTTCTTCGCCGCGCCGAAGGCGCCCCATTGCGGCCGCATGCGGATCGGCTCGCAGGTCATCAGGGAGGCGGCGCTGTCGCCCATCGCCGACCAGACGATGAAGCCGCCCTTGACCACCAGCTCCGGCTTGATGCCGAAGAAGGCGGGCCGCCACAGCACGATGTCGGCCAGCTTGCCGCGCTCGAGCGAGCCGATGTAGGAATCGATGCCGAAGGCGCGGGCGGCGTTGATGGTGTATTTGGCGATGTAGCGCTTGATGCGCTCGTTGTCGCCGCGCTTCGTGCGCTCCGTCGACAGGCGGCCGCGCTGGTCCTTCATCTTCGAGGCGAGCTGCCAAGTGCGGCAGATGACCTCGTTGATGCGGCCCATGCCCTGGCTGTCCGAGCCCAGCATGGAGATGGCGCCGAGGTCGTGCAGCACGTCCTCGGCGGCGATGGTCTGGGCGCGGATGCGGCTCTCGGCGAAGGCCACGTCCTCCGGCACGGCCGGGTTCAGGTGGTGGCACACCATGATCATGTCGAGATGCTCGTCGAACGTGTTCACGGTGTAGGGGTTGGTCGGGTTGGTGGAGGACGGCAGGCAGTTCGCCTCGCCGCAGATGCGGATGATGTCCGGCGCGTGGCCGCCGCCCGCCCCTTCCGCATGGTACATGTGGATGGTGCGGCCGTTGATGGCGTCCAGCGTGTCCTCGAGGAAGCCGCTCTCGTTCAGCGTGTCGGTATGGAGCTGGACCTGGAAATCCAGCTCGTCGGCGACCGACAGGCAGGTATCGATCACCGCGGGCATCGCGCCCCAGTCCTCGTGGATCTTGTGGCCGATGCAGCCGCCGGCGAGCTGGTCGATGAGCGAGCGCGGCTTCGACGAGTTGCCGCGGCCGAGGAAGCCGAAATTGATCGGCCAGGCCTCCGCCGCCTGCAGCATCTTGCCGACGTTCCAGGCGCCGCCGCAGTCGATGCCGACGGTGATCGGGCCGAGCGAGCCGCCAAGCATGGTGGTGAGGCCCGAGGCGATCGCATGCTCGCAGAGCTGTGCGCTGTCGAAATGCACGTGCACGTCGATGCCGCCGGGGGTGGCGATCAGGCCCTCGGCGTCGCGCGCCGTGGTGGCGGCGCCGCAGACCAACTTCGGATCGACCCCGTCCATGACCGCGGGGTTGCCGGCCTTGCCGACCCCGGCGATGACGCCGTCCTTGATGCCGATATCGCCCTTCACGATGCCGAGCACGGGATCGATGATCACGGCGTTGGAGATCACCATGTCGAGCGATCCCTGGGCGCTGTCGTAGCCGGGCGTCAGGCCGAGGCCGTCGCGCAGGGTCTTGCCGCCGCCATGCAGGCATTCGTCGCCATAGACCGCGTGGTCGTGCTCGATCTCCGCGAGGAGCGAGGTGTCGCCGAGCCGGACCGCGTCGCCGGTCGTGGGGCCGTAGAGGGCGGCGTAATCCTTGCGTGACATCTTGGCCATAATCTTGCTCCCTCTCGGACCCTCACCCTGGCCCGCTCCCGTAAGCGGGAGAGAGGACTCGATGGATAAACGGCACGATCGAGTCCCCTCTCCCACGAAGTGGGAGCTTTGCAAAATAGAACGGAACAGCTCGATGTTCTTGCCTCGATTCTGATCCGTTCTCTTCCTGATTCCGGTTCGTCCAATGTGCATGGCAGTTTTGCAAAGCTCCCACGAAGTGGGAGAGGGTCAGGGTGAGGGTCTATCATGCTCCCTTGAAGCCGCGATCACGGGCGCGCTTGAGGGCGGCCTGCTTGCTGCCCTCCGTGCGCACGGTGCCGCCGGTGAGGTTGTTGAGGCCGAACAGCTCGCCGGTGCCGCCGAACTCGACCAGCGCCACCGTCTTCTTCTCGCCGGGCTCGAAGCGCACAGCCGTGCCCGCGGCGATGTCCAGATGCATGCCGAAGGCGGCGGCGCGGTCGAACTCGAGCGCCTTGTTGGCCTCGAAGAAATGATAATGGCTGCCGATCTGGATCGGGCGGTCGCCGGTGTTGGTGGCGGTGATCGTCGCGGTCCGACGGCCGGCATTGATCTCGATGTCGCCGTCGGCGGCTATGATCTCGCCGGGAGAGACCTGGCCCTTGGCCGCGGCCTTCTTCTTGCCCGGACGGATCGGCTCGTGGACCGTGACCAGCTTGGTGCCGTCCGGGAACGTCGCCTCGACCTGCAGCACGGGCATCAGCTCGGCGACGCCGGGCATGACGTCGTCGCCGGTCAGGATGGTCGAGCCGAAGCCGATCAGCTCGGCGACGCTCTTGCCCTCGCGCGCACCCTCCAGGATCTCGTCGGCGATGATCGCGGTGGCTTCCGGGTGGTTGAGCTTGAGCCCCTTGGCGCGGCGCCGGCGCGCCAGCTCGGCGGCGGTGTAGATGGTCAGGCGCTCCATTTCGGTGGGCGTGAGCAGCATGCTGCCAACCTCCCTCGGCGATCGAACGGCGGGCTCCGCCGGTCAGTGCCGAACCATCCAGGGGTGATGGGACGCGTGCGTCTCCGTCTTGCGCGGCTCGCGCTTTCGCGCCGCGCGCTCCTCGCGGACGCGCATCAGATCGGCATGCGCGTCATGCCGCGGGATATCGTCGCCGCGCCGCCGACGGACGACGCGCGGCTCGTGGGCACTCTTCTCGTTGATCGCGTGCGATTTGCGCAGGCCGGCATCCATGCCTAGGATCGGCGTCGCCACCGAGCGCGTCGAGGGCCTGCGGCAAGCCGGGCACTTCGTCGGTTTCTCGTAGTCGTTCATGCTGCGCCATTCGCGGAACGGCCCGCAGCTTCGGCATTCGTAGTCGTACAACGGCATCGCGGCACCCGTGCTTGCAGTCGCGTGAGGGCCACCGAAGGGAGCGGCCCTCACGCGACATGTCGAGACGGCTTAGCTGGCCCGCGCCAGGTCGGCCTTCGACGAATCCACATGCTTCTGCGGACCAGCCGCATTCGGGTGGATGTCGAACTCGAACATGTCCGTCGGGATCGCCACCGACACGCAGGCGTTGGGGATGTCGACCACGCCGGCGATGCGGCCCTCCACCGGCGCGCACCCCAGGATGACGTAGGCCTGCTCCTTCGAGTAGCCGAACTTCGACAGATATTCGATGGCGTTGAGGCAGGCCCGGCGCATGGCCATGGTGGCGTCGTTGTAGAGCTGCTTGCCCGTCTTGTCGTCGACGCCGACGCCCTCGAAGACGAGGAAGTCGCCGTAGTGCGGATCGACCGGGCTGACCTTGAACAGCGGGTTGGTGAGGCCGTACTTGCCGACGCCGCCCTTGATGATCTCGACATGGAGATGGATCCAGCCGGCCATCTCGATGGCGCCGCAGAAGGTGATCTCGCCGTCGCCCTGCGAGAAGTGGTAGTCGCCCATGGAGAGCCTGGCGCCCTTCACGTAGACCGGGAAATAGATGCGCGAGCCGCGGGAGATGTTCTTGATGTCGCAGTTGCCGCCATGCTCGCGCGGCGGGATGGTGCGGGCCGCTTCCTTGCCGGCCTTCTCGAGCTCGGCACCCTTGAGGCCGCCGAGCAGGACGCCCTCGGGCAGCGGCGGCAGCGCCAGCGGCGGCACGCGGCTTGGGTTGCTGGCGATCAACTCGGCCTCGCGCTTGTTCCACTTGGCCAACAAGTCGTGGCTGGGGGCGCAGCCGATCAGGCCGGGATGCGTGATGGCCGCGAAGCGCACCTTCGGGATGTGGCGCGAGCTGGCATAGATGCCCTTGCAGTCCCAGATCGCCTTGCGCGGCTCCGGGAACAGGTCGGTGAGGAAGCCGCCGCCGTTCGCCGTGGAGAAGATCCCGGTGTAGCCCCACTCGTTGCCCTTGAGCGGCCCGATGTCGAGGATGTCGACGACCAGGATGTCGCCCGGCTCGGCGCCGGTGACCTCGATCGGTCCGACCAGGTGGTGGCAGGGCGGCAGGTAGCAGTCGCGGATGTCGGCGGCGTTGTCGTCGTTCTTGATCTGGCCGCCCGTCCAGTCCAGGGCCTCGACGATGAAGTCGTCGCCCGGCTTCACCGTGACGACCGGCGGAATGTCCGGATGCCAGCGATTATGCTGCGGCTGCGCCTGATCCTTCGCAGCCTTCTTGAGATCGACAGAGATTACGGTCTTGGCCATGGGGCATCCTCCTCTTCGCTAAACCTGCAGGTGCTTCTTGACGACGGCGTCCGTCAGTTCGGCTACGTCGCCTTGCGCGACGATGCGGCCGCTGTCGAGGATCGCGAACCGCTTGGTGATGTCGCGGACGAACTCCAGGCGCTGCTCGACCAGCAGCACCGAGCACTGTCTCTCTTGCATGATGCGCTTGATGATCTGCTGAATCTCCTCGACCACGGAGGGCTGCAAGCCCTCGGTCGGCTCGTCGAGCAGCAGCAGACGGGGCTCCTGCACCAGCGCGCGCGCAATGGCCACCTGCTGCTGCTGGCCGCCCGACAGCACCCCGCCCTTGCGCCCGGTGATGTCCTTCAGGGCCGGGAAATAATCGAAGACCAGGTCCGGCACCCTGCTGCCGTTCAGACCCCTGCCGAGCATCGCCACCTGGATATTCTCGGCCACGGTGATGTCGGGAATGAGCAGCCGCCCCTGCGGCACATAGCTGATGCCCAGCTGGGTGCGCCGGTGCGGCTTCATGCGCGAGATGTCGGTGCCGGCGAACTGGATCGTGCCGCCGCGCGGCGGATTGACGCCGGTAATGGAGCGCAGCAGCGTCGTCTTGCCGGCGCCGTTGCGGCCGAGGACGGCCACCAGCTCGCCGTCGCCGACCTGCAGCGACAGCCCGTGCAGGATATGGCTGGTGCCGTAGAACGTGTCGATGGCGTTGACGGCGAGCATCAGCGGTTCCCGCCCTTGCCGAGATAGACGGCCTGGACCGTCGGGTTCGCCACGACCTCGGCCAGCGGCCCTTCGGCGAGCAGCTGACCCTGATGCATGACCGTCACCTTCTTCGCCAACTGGCGCACCAGATGCATGTCGTGCTCGATCAGGAGGACGGTGTGATTCCGGGCAATGCGTTGGATGAGGTCGGCGGTGCGCTGTTTGCCTGCCTCGGTCATGCCGGTCGTCGGCTCATCCAACAGCAGCAGCTTGGGGTTGGAGGCGACGAGCATGGCCATTTCCAGCCACTGGCGCTCTCCGTGCGAGAGCGTGTCGGCAGGGTCGTTGGCCTTGTCGGCCAGCTCGATAAATTCGAGGATCTGCCAGATGCGCTCGTCCTCCGCCGCGGTCACGCCCTTGAACATGTACTTGAAGACCTTGCGGTCGCCCTGGAGCGAGATCATGACGTTGTCGTACACCGACAGCGTCTCGTACATGTTGGGCACCTGGAACTTGCGGCTGATGCCGGCCTTGAAGATGTCGTCCGGGGCCCAGCCGGTGATGTCCTTGCCGTCGAAATGAATTCGTCCGGCCGTCGGCTTGAACTGTCCCGTGATCAGCGAGATCAGCGTCGTCTTGCCGGCGCCGTTCGGGCCCAGGAGGACGCGCAGCTCGTTCTGCTCGACGCTGAAGTCGAGGTTGTTGAGGATTCGGAATCCCGATACCTCGGTGGTCAGGCATTTGACGTCCAGGAGCGCCATCGATCCCGTCCTGCCTATATGCGCTCTTCGCCGGGCTTCGCGGCACCGGCC
Source organism: Dongiaceae bacterium (assembly GCA_050180895.1). Taxonomy (GTDB): domain Bacteria; phylum Pseudomonadota; class Alphaproteobacteria; order Dongiales; family Dongiaceae; genus JBGPEQ01. The sequence goes on along the minus strand of JBFXDS010000001.1, from coordinate 731,810 downwards.
GGATCCCAGTCGCGCTGGCGGTCATGCGCAATCCGGTCCGAGTCGGCGCGAATCTGGGCCTGCGTGCCCTTCCTGTACTTGCGGATCCAGTTGCCGATCGTGCCGACGATTCCATCGGGGATCCACAGCACCACGGCAATGAACAACGCACCCATGAAGATCTGCCAGTACTCGGCGAACCAGCTGCCGCTCAGCACGAACTCGAGACCGCGGATCAGGAAGGCGCCGATGAACGGACCGATGATCGTCGCCCGACCGCCGACGGCGGTCCAGATCACCGCCTCCACCGACAGCAGCGGCCCGGTGTCGAGGAACGAGACGATGCCGACCCAGGCCGCGTACATCGCCCCCGCCAATGCCGACATGAAGGCGGAGATGCAGAAGACGAAGATGCGGTAGTTGGCGACGTTGTAGCCCATGAACTCGGCGCGCACGTCATTGTCGCGAACCGACTTCAGCACCGTCCCGATGCGGGAATGCGTCAGAATCCGGGCGCCGACGAAGCAGACGACCGTCACCGCGACGATGACCCAGAGGAACTGTACGCCGCGCAGGTTGCCGTAGTCGGTGATGCCGTTGAAGCCGCCGGTGTAGGCCTGATACTCGATGATGAAATCCTGCAGGATCAGCGACTCCGCGAGCGTTATCACCGCGCAATAGACGCCGTAGATGTGGCGCTTGAAGGTGATGACGCCGAAGATGAAGGCCAGCAGGGTGGGAATGAGCAGCGCACAGGCGACGGCGACCGGCGTGCTCAACAGCGGCGCCATGAAGCCCGGCACCTCCGTCAGTCCGTTCCACTCCATGAAGTCCGGAATGTTGCTGCCGTACCGGGTCGCGTTCACCAGCGTGTAGTTCAGCTTCATCGACAGAGCGACGAAGTAGGCGCCGATGCCGAAATAGACCGCCTGCCCGAGACTGAGGATGCCAGTGAAGCCCCAGATCAGGTCGATGGCGAGGGCGAAGATGGCGAAGCACAGGAACTTGCCGATCAGGCCGACGACATAGCTGTCGGCACCGGCATATTCGGGCGACGTCCCGATGAGCGCCACGACCAGGGCGCCGAGGAGCAGCGCCCACAAGGGAATCAGGCGGGCGCGGCGGACCCGTCGAGGGCCACTGCGGCCTGCGGGTGTCGCGGCCATGTCAGCGTCGCTCCTGATAGCCGAAGATGCCGCGCGGGAAGACGCGGATGGCGATGACGATGGCCACGAAAACCAGCATCTGGCCGATCACCGTATTGGTGACGAAGGCGAGCAGCGTCGTGCCCTGGCCGATCAGGAAGCCGCCGGTCGGAATGCCCAGGAGATTGCCGACTCCGCCCAGCACGATGACCATGTAGGAGCTGACGGCGTAGCCGAAGCCCATGTCGAAGGTCGCCGCCTTGATCGGCGCGATGACCGCGCCGGCGATGCCGGCGAGGCCCGAGCCGTACATGAAGATCAGCATGTCGATCTTGGCGGTATCGATGCCGAGACAGCCCGACATCGCGCGATTGCGCCTGACGGCCCTGACCTTGAGGCCGAAGTTCGTGCGGTAAATGATATAGAAGGTGACCAGCAGGATGACGATCGCCAGCACGATGTGAAAGACGCGGTAGTAGGGAAAGTGCGGCGGCCGCGCGAAAATCCTGATGCTGCCGTCGAGCAGCTCGGGCCATGAGACTTTCTGCCCGAGCGTCCCGAAGATGAACTTGATGATGACCTCGATGATGATCCCCACGCCCCAGGTCGCCAGCAGCGTCTCCAGCGGCCGGTCATAGATGGTCCGGATGACGCCGCGCTCCACGATCAGGCCGAGGAGCGCGACGACGACGAACGCGAGCGGCATGGCCAGGAATATGTTGCCGCCCATCTTGTCCACGAAGGCGGCCACATAGGCCCCGACCATGATGAACTGGCCGTGCGCCATGTTGATGACTCCGGCGACGCCGAAGATGATGGCCAGGCCGGACGCGGCAATCACCAGAATGCCGGCGACGCCGAGCCCGTTCAGGCACTGCATGAGCAGTTGATTCCACATCCCCCTTACGCCCTGTTCGCCACGCGAGAGTTCTCGTCTCGCCCGCCGGCGGCGGCCGATGCGCCGCCGCCGGCGGAACCGACTCGCCGTTCTCAGATGTCCATCGTGCCCGAGCGGTTCTTCTCCTCGCTCCACGGCTTCTTCAACCGGTCCATGACGTTCTGGTTGGTGAAGTCGCAGTCCTTGTTGGGATAGAGATAGTCGACCCATGGATCGGGGCGGATGCGCTCCGGCGAGGTCCAGACGATGTCGAACTGGCCGTCGTCGCGGGCCTTGCCGATGCGGGCCCACAGGTGGGTGTGGTGATTCTTCTCGTCGATCTTGACCGGGCCCTGCGGCGCCGTGAACTCCTGGCCCGGCAGGCCCTCGAAGATCAGGGCATCGGTGTCGGTGCCCGACTTCTCGATCGCCTGCGCGAGCAGGTAGGTCTGGAAGTACGCCGCCTCCATCACCGCGTTGGTCACCTCGTTGGCCCCGTACTTCGCCTTGTATCGATCGACGAAGGACTTGTTCTCCGGCGTCTCGACGGTCTGGAAGTAGTTGAAGGAGGTGTAGTGGCCGGCGGCGTTCTCCGCCCCCATGGCCGCCGTCTCCTGCTCGGTCGTGATCGGCGTGCAGATCGGCACGTCCTCAGGCGTGAAGCCGAACTGCTTGAACTGCTTGTAGAACGCGACGATGGAGTCGCCGACCAGCGTGGAGAATACGTAGTCGGCACCGCTGTTGGCGATGTTGTTGATGACCGTCGAGAATTCCGTGTGGCCGAGGGGCGCGTATTCCTCTCCCATGTTCTCGGCGCCGGATTTCTCAAGCAGGGCCTTCCACTCGCGGTTCGTCTCCTTCGGATAGATGTAGTTGGATCCGATCATGTAGCACTTCTTGCGGTCGAGGTTCGCGACGATCCAGGGCTCGAAGTCGTCGAGCTGCTGGTTGGGCACGGCGCCGGTGTAGAAGCAGTTCTTGCTGCACTCCTGCGCCTCGTACAGCGTCGGGTAGAGCAGGAGGCCGTTGTACTCCTCGAACACCGGCAGCACCGACTGGCGGCTGGCCGAGGTGTAGCAGCCGAGCACGGCCGTGACCTTGTCGTTGAGCAGCAGCTTCTTCGCCTTCTCGGCGAACACCTGCACCAGGGACTGCGGATCCTCGATCACCGGCTCAAGCTTCTTGCCGTTGATGCCGCCCTTGGCGTTGATCTCCTCGATCGCCAGCAGTTCGGCATTGTGGAGCGACGTCTCGATGATCGCGATGGTGCCGCTCAGCGAATGCAGGATGCCGATCTTGATGGTGTCGCCTTCCTGCGCCTTCGCGATGTTCCTGGGGAAGTAGAACGGTGCCGCGCCGCCGATCACCAACGCGCCGAGCGTGGCTGCCGAGCCCTTCAGAAACTTCCGTCTCCTCACATTCATGTTCATTTGCCTCGCCCTCCTTGTCTGAAGCCCAAAAAGCACAAAGCCCCACGTCTTCTCTTCGCAGAGAACACGTGGGGCTCCATTGCCCGTTGCTTTTAGAGCGGCGTCGCTGCCGCCTCTCCTCGGCGCCCTGCGGTCCTGGAGGGCTCCGGTGTCAATTCCAGCCGACTGCAGCTATGAACTGATCTAACTAATCCTTCTCGTCCGACAATACATCGTTGGACTCGACCACGACGGACGCGACCACGCCGATCGGCACCCGCTTCCGCATCGCCTGGTCGCGCAGGTATGCGTAGGCCTCGGACTCGTCGATGTGGCGCTGCTCCATCAGGATCGTCTTCGCCCGCTCCACCTTACGCACCGACTTGAGCGTCTCCTCGAGCTTGGAGATCTTGCTCTGCAGCCGCCGCTGATAGCGCGAATTGTTACGAGCGACCATCAGGTTTGTCAACAACGCGGCGGGGTCGACGGGCTTCGTCAGCACGGCGAGCGGATTTGCATCGGCGAGCAACTGCATCGCCTTCGGATTCGCCGGGTCAACCACGGCGACGAGCGCGGCGCGCGCCTTGTCGACCAGCGACACGCAGAACGTGCGCGTCTCCGCCTCGATCAGGCAGAACACCACGTCCGCGTCGGCATCGAGCGCCTCCGGTGTCGGCCATAGGTGATCGACCCGGCAGCCGAGCCGCTGCAGGTGCCGCAGCAGCACGTCGCCGTCGGGATCGCGCGGATGCGCGACGACCACCCGCAGCTGCCGATAGTCGATCTGCGCGCCCGACGACACGGACCTGGATCCTCGGCGTCACACCCGACTCTGAGATGCGATGGCCACGACCGATTGTCCTCCCGCGTTCGCCATTGCGCTCGTCAATGGCTGACCAGATAGGGGTCGGGCTTGACCGCCCAGAGCGATTCTTTGATGACGTCGAACTGGCCGGCGGCGTTGACCCGGCCGAGCCGCGTCCACAGATTCGTATGGCTGCTGTCGGAGTCGATGGCGATGTGCCCCTGCGGCGCATCGAACTCGCTGCCGAGCACGACCGGTCGCAGCACGTCCGGATCCATCGTGTTGACTTCGGCCAGCGCCTTGGCGAAGACATGCACCTGGAAGTACGCGGCCTCGACGCAGAGGTTGGTCGGCTGGTCGTCGCCGAAGCGTTTCTTGTAGCGGCTGACGAACGACAGGTTGTCCGCCGTCCTGACGCTCTCGAAGTAGGGCGCGGCGGTGATGTGGCTGCAGGCCACGTCCGCCCCCATCATCTTCACCTCCGCCTCCGACGTGGTGAGGCTCGCGATCGGCATCGTCCGCGCATCGAACCCGGCCTCGGCGTAGGCCTGGTACAGATAGGCCGTCGCGCGGCCGACGACGGTGGAGAAGATCACGTCGGGCCGCGTGTTGCGCAGGTCGCGCATCAACAGGCGGAACTCCGAGCGCCGCGCGCCCAGGTCGAGATAGTGCTCGCCGACGACCTCGCCGCGGCGCTGGCGCAGGAGCTCGCGCATGATCCGGTTGGATTCGCGCGGATAGATGTAGTCCGAGCCGATCAGGTAGAAGCGACGGCCGTAGCTCTCCAGCAGGAAGTCGACGAGCTCGACGCTGTTCTGGTTCGGGGCGGCGCCGGTATAGATGATGTTGGGCGAGTACTCGAACCCCTCGTAGAGCGTCGGGTACCACAGCAGCCCGTTGCGCCGCTCCACGACCGGCAGCACGGCCTTGCGGCTGCTCGAGGTGTAGCAGCCGAAGATCGTGCTGATCCCGTCCTCCGTCAGCATCTTGTCGGCGAAGCGCGCGAAGTTGCGCGATTCCGACGCCGGATCGTAGACGACGGGCACCAGCTCGCGGCCGTTGACTCCGCCGGCGGCATTGACCTCCTCGATCGCCATGATCGTGCCGCGCAGCTGCGTCTCCTCGATCACGGCCGTGACGCCGGTCTGCGAGAACAGCACGCCGACGCGCCAGGGTTCTCCGTCCGTCAGACTCTTGGCCATCTATCGCCTCCCTTGCGGCGCGAGCGGCAGCAGTCCCGTTGATCGGCACTTGCTGTTCCCTCCCTCAGGCCGCGGGCATCCTCCCTCCTCGCCAGCATCCGCCGGAGCGAACTCCGGCGGTAAAAACGCAAAACCCCACGCAATCCATCGACGGGATTACGTGGGGCTTCGTTGCCCGGTGATGTCGTGCGGCGCCGCTGCCGCACCGGCCGTGTCGACCGAAATCCGACGCCACTATAGAGCTATTCCTTGTCGCCGGAAAGGACTTCGTTGGAATCGACGACGACCGCGGCGATGACGCTGATCGGCACGCGCCGGCGCATCGCCTGCTCGCGCAGGAAACTGTAGGCCTCCGGCTCGCCGATCTTGCGGCGCTCCATGAGGATCGCCTTGGCCTGCTCGACTTTGCGGTAGGAGCGCAGCGTCTCCTCCAGCTTCGCCACCTTGCTCAACTGCCGGCTCTGGTAGCGCAGGTTGTTGCGGGCGACCACGAGGTTCGGCACCAGCGCCGCCGGATCGATCGGCCGATTGATGACCGCATGCGGCGTCGCCTCGTGCAGCAGCCGCAGCGATCCGGCCTGGCGCGGGTCGATGATGCCGACGACCGCCGGGCCGGCCTGCGCTGTCGCCGCGTCGAGCAAGGCGCGGGCGCTCGCGTCGACGAGACACAGCAGCACGTCGACATCGCGGTCGAGCGGCGCGCTGGGCGGCCACAGGCCGTCGACGCGGCCGCCCAGACGCTGGAGATGGCGGATCAGCAGTTCGCCGTCGTGGTCGCGCGGGTGCGCGACGACCATGCGCAGCCGGCGAAAATCGATGTAGGGCGGGATAGACAAGGACCGTCGCCCCGTCTCGGTCAAAGGGCGCGAAGACTGGGATTCGGCGCTTCGATCCCCACGACGCCGCGAAGCAGCGCGAACGGAACATAAACGCGCCAAGGTTGCCGCCTCGCGCAGCTGCTCGCCATGGCCTACGCCTCCCAGACTGTTGATCCGGGCACGCCCGGTTGGCCGCTCATCAACCCGGCATCGACGGCCAGCCTCTTGCCGCGAGCGACCTCCGGTCGCCGCCGCATCGGAACGGGCGCGGTCTCCTCCCAATGTCCTGGATGCCGCATGTTTTTCGCGGCTTTACGCCGAAATGCTAGTCCACATCGGCGAGCGCTTCAATATCGTCGCAGACGGCGGGGCCTGTCCTATCTATATCAAAGCGATATATTGTCTACCGAACGATCTATATCGGACCAATATATATCATGACCCTTCCGGAGAGCGTTTCATGGATGCACGGACACTCTGCCTCGGCGCCCTCCTGCTCGGCGACGCCAGCGGCTACGAGATCAAGAAGCTGTATGAGGAGGGCGATTTCAGCCACTTCTACGAGACGAGCTTCGGCTCGATCTATCCAGCGCTGAACCGCCTGGTCGAGGACGGGCTGGCGGTCTGCACTGAGCAGCCGCAGGACAAGCGGCCGGACAAGAAGGTCTACAGCATCACCGCAAGGGGCCGGCAGGTGTTCGCCGAGGCGTTGCAGGCGGCGCCGACGCCCGACAAGTTCCGCTCCGACTTCTGCTTCATCATGGTCTTCGCCCATCTCCTGCCGGTGAACCGGCTGGCGCAACTGCTCGACCAGCAGGCCGGCTGGTACAGCGAGAACATCGCGCGGATGGAGTCCGGCGACTGCGGCGAGCTGTGCCAGACCTCTGCGGCCCAACGCTTCATTCACGGCCTCGGCCTCGCCGTCTACCGGGCCGCCGCCGACTACCTGGCGAACCACAAGGACGGGCTGCTCAAGGATGCCGTGGCCGAGCAGAGCGGGACGCATCGGGCGGCCTGACGCGGGGAGGACATCGCCATGAAGAACTCCTACCTCATCGCGATCGCCATCGCCCTCGTCGTGACGGGATGGCTGCTCTCCGGGCAGTTTGCGCGCGAGGAGGACCACGCCGAGGCGGCAGCGCCCGCGGCGACGGCTGCCGAACTGCCGCCGCCGCGGGTGCGGGTTGCCGATCGCGTGGCCGAGCCGCACATGGCCGAGATCGTCCTGCGCGGCCGCACCGAGGCCGCCCGCATCGTCGAGGTGAAAGCGGAGACGCGCGGCAAGGTGGTGGAGATCCTGGCCGAGGAAGGCGCGTCTGTGCAGGCCGGCGCGGTGCTGCTGCGGCTGTCGGCCGACGACCGGATGGCCAAGCTGCGGCAGGCCAGAGCGCTGCTGGATCAGCGGCAGATCGAGTACGACAGCGCCAAGAAGCTGTCCGCCAAGGGCTATCGGGCCGAGACCGAGGTGGCCGCGGCGACGGCGCGCCTGGAGGAGGCGAAGGCCGCCGTCGCCAGCATGGAGATCGATATCGGCTATACGACGATCGCGGCGCCGTTCGACGGCGTGATCGAGCGGCGGCCGGCGGAGATCGGCGACTTCGTCGATGTCGGCACGCCTGTCGCCACGATCGTCGATCTGGACCCGCTGCGCGTCGTCGGCCACGTGGTCGAAAGCGACGTCACCAAGCTGAAGCCGGGCATGGCCGGCACGGCGAAGCTGGTGACCGGCGAGACTGTGCAGGGCCGGCTGAGCTTCGTCGGCGCCATGGCCGACGACCAGACACGCACGTTCCGCGTCGAACTGGACGTCCCCAACCCGGATCGCCGCATCGTCGAAGGCATCTCGGCCGAGCTGCGCCTGCCGGTGGCCGAGCTGCCGGCGCACCGGGTGTCCCCGGCCATCCTCACCCTGACGGACGACGGCAAGATCGGCGTCAAGACGGTGAACGCCGAGAACGTCGTCGAGTTTCATCCGGTGCAGATCGTCGGCGACGGTCCCGACGGGGTCTGGCTGGCGGGGCTGCCGGAGCGCCTGCGGTTCATCACCGTCGGACAGGACTTCGTCCTCACCGGCCAGAAGGTCGAACCCGTGCCCGAGACGGCCGAGCCGGCATCATGAATGCGCTGATCGACTTCGCCCTGCACCATTCGCGCATGGTGCTGACGGCGCTGGTGCTGATCATCGTCGCCGGCGTCGTCGCCTATCGCGACCTGCCGAAGGAGTCGGACCCGGACATCACGCTGCCGTTGATCTACGTGCAGATGATGCTGGAGGGCATTTCGCCGGAAGACTCCGAGCGGCTGCTGCTGCGGCCGATGGAGCAGGAGCTGCGCACGATCGAGGGCATCAAGGAGATGAAGGCCTACGCCTATCTCGGCGGCGGCTCGGTCGCCCTCGAATTCACAGCCGGCTTCGACCCCGATCAGGCGATCAACGACGTGCGCGCCAAGGTCGATCTGGCCAAGGCGGAACTCCCCGAAGACGCCGAGGAGCCGATCGTCGCCGAGGTCAACATCAGCGAGTTCCCCGTCCTCGTCGTCAGCCTCGCCGGCAACGTGCCGCAGCGGACCCTGCTGCAACTCGCGCGCGACCTGCAGGACAAGGTCGAGGGCATCGACAGCGTGCTCGAAGCCAAGATCGCCGGCTACCGCGAGGAGCTCGTGGAGATGGTGATCGATCCGCTGCGGCTCGAGAGCTATGGCCTCAACGCCGACGACGTCGGCCTGCTGATCGGCCGCAGCAACCGCCTGGTCGCCGCCGGCACGCTCGACACCGGCCGGGGCCGCTTCGACATCAGCGTGCCCGGCCTCTTCGAGGACGCCGACGACATCCTGGAGATGCCGCTGAAGGCGCATGGCGACTCGGTCATCCGCGTGCGCGACATCGCCACCCTGCAGCGCACCTATAAGGACGCCGAGAGCTATGCCCGCGTGAACGGCCAGCCGGCGGTCGCCCTCGAGGTGTCCAAGCGCGCCGGCGAGAACATCATCGACACCATCGCCAAGGTGCGCGAGGTGGTGGAGCGGGAACGGCAGAACTGGCCGCCCGAAATCCAGGTCAACTACTCGCAGGACCGCTCCAGCGACATCCGGGAGATGCTGAAGGAGCTGCAGAACAGCCTGATCTTCGCCATCGCGCTGGTGATGGTGGTGATCATCGGCGCGCTCGGCCTGCGCGGCGGCACCATGGTCGGCATCGCCCTCCCCGCCTCCTTCCTGATGGGCATCCTCGTGCTCGCGGTCGCCGGGCTCACCATCAACGTGGTCGTGCTGTTCAGCCTGATCCTCGCCGCCGGCATGCTCGTAGACGGCGCCATCGTGCTGGTCGAGTACGCCGACCGCAAGATGATCGAGGGCCTGCCGCGCTTCGAGGCCTATCGCGAGGCGGCCCGCGCCATGGCCTGGCCGATCACCAGCTCGCTGTCGGTCACCATCGTGGTGTTCCTGCCGCTGATGTTCTGGCCGGGCGTGGTCGGCGAATACATGAAGTACCTGCCGATCACCCTGACGGCGACGCTGATCGCCTCGCTGATCGTCGCCATGGTGTTCACGCCGGTGCTCGGCGCCACCTTCGGCAAGCCGCGGCGCGACGGCGACCACGAGCTGATGCTGAAGCTCGAGCAGGGCACGGTCGAGGAGCTGAAGGGCCTGCGCGGCATGACCGGCGCCTATATCCGGCTCGTCGACTGCGCGCTCGACCGTCCCGGAACAGTTCTGGCGCTCGCCACCGCCGTGCTCGCGGCCATCTGGGCCTATTACGGCATCAACGGCACCGGCTTCGAATTCTTCCCCAAGGTCGAGCCGCAGAACACGGCGATCCGCATCCATGCCCGCGGCAATCTCTCCATCGACGAGAAGGATGTTCTGGTGCGCGAGGTCGAGTCGCGCATCCTCGGGATGCAGGCCGAGCGGCCGGAGTTCAAGACCGTCTACAGCGTCACCTATGCCGCCACCACCAGCGTCGGCGGCGAGCAGCTGCCGGAGGACGTGATCGGGCTTATCAACCTCGAATACGCGCACTGGCAGGAGCGGCGCAAGGCGGCGGAGATCATCGAAGAGATCCGCCGCAAGACGGCCGACCTTGCCGGCGTCGTCATCGAATTCCGCGAGGAGGAGGCCGGACCGCCGGTCGGCAAGCCGATCGACGTCGAGCTCTCCTCGCGTTTCCCCGAGCTGCTCGAGCCTGCGGTCGAGGCGCTGCGGGCCGGGATGAGCCGGATCCCCGGGCTCGTCGATATCGAGGATACCCGCTCGATCCCCGGCATCGAGTGGCAGGTCGAGGTCGACCGCGCCCAGGCGGCGAAATATGGCGTCGACGTCACCGCCGTCGGCAACGTGATCCAGCTCATCACCCGCGGCCTCAAGTTCGGCGACTACCGGCCGGACGACAGCGACGATGAGATCGACATCGTCGCGCGCTTTCCGGATTCGCAGCGCACCATCGACGAGCTGGACCGGCTGCGCGTGCAGACGAACGTCGGGCTGGTGCCGATCGGCAACTTCGTCACACGCACGCCCAAGCATGCGGTCGGCGTCATCAACCGGGTCGACGGGGAGCGCGTGCTCAACGTGCGCGCCAACGTCGGGCCGGGCGTGCTGGCTGACAGCAAGCTGCAGGAGGTCCGGAGCTGGCTGCAAACCGCGGACCTCGATCCGCGCATCGACATCACCTATCGCGGCCAGGACCAGGAGCAGCAGGAAGCCGGCGAATTCCTGATGAAGGCGTTCGTCATCGCCCTCTTCCTCATGGCCGGCATCCTGCTGACGCAGTTCAACAGCTTCTACAGCAGCTTCGTCATCCTGACGGCGGTGGTCATGTCGACCATCGGCGTGCTGATCGGCCTGCTGATCACCAATCAACCGTTCGGCATCGTCATGAGCGGCATCGGCGTCATCGCCCTCGCCGGCATCGTCGTCAACCACAACATCATCCTGATCGGCACCTCCGACCGGATGCTGAAGGCCGCCCATTCCCAGCGCGAGGCCATCCTGCGCACCTGCGCCCAGCGCGTCCGCCCGGTGATGCTGACGACGATCACGGCCATCCTGGGCCTGCTGCCGATGGTGCTCCGCGTCAACATCGACTTCGTGACGCGGGAGATCACCTACGGCGCGCCCTCCACGCAATGGTGGACGCAGCTCTCCGCCGCCATTGTCTTCGGCCTCGCCTTCGCCACGGTGCTGACGCTGATCGTCACGCCCTCGGCGCTGATGCTGAAGGCCAACCTGGCGGCATGGCATCACCGGCGGCGCGGCGCGGTGGACCCGCGCGTGTTCGACGAGGACGGTCCGGGCGCCCGGACCCACGCCGCACCGGAGCGGCGAGCCGCGGAGTAGCGCTGGTTCAGCCCCGTTACGCGGCGTCGTGGAAGATCACGCCGAGCGCGTGCCGGCGCCCCGACCTGAGCCGACTCACGCCGTGCCGCAGATTGACCCGGTAAGTGCCGCGAGTACCCGCGACAGGCCGATGGTGCACGGCGAAGATCACGCCGTCGCCCTGCCGCAGCGGCACGACCTCCGGACGGGACTGCATGCGCGGACGCTGCTCGGTGAGCACGAACTCGCCGCCCGCGAAGTCGCGGCCCGGCTCCGACAGCAGGATCGCCACCTGCATCGGAAAGGCGAGCGCGCCATAGAGATCCTGGTGCAGGCAGTTGTAGTCGCCCGGCCCATATTGCAGCAGCAGCGGCGTCGGCCGGCGCTGGCCGGCGGCGTGACAAAGCGCGAGGAATGCGGCGTGACCAGGCGGATAGCGCAGATCGATTCCCATGCGCCGGTTCCAGTCGTTGGCGATCGGCGCGAGCCGGGGATAGAGCGCGGCCCGCAGGCCGTTGATCGGCGCCGGCAGCGGGTAGGTGAAGTATCTGTATTCGCCCTTGCCAAAGCCATGGCGGCTCATGACGACGCGGCTGCGGAAACGGCTCTCGTCCGGATAGAGGGCCGAGACGGCGCGGCATTCGTCGGGAGTCAGCAGCGTCTCCAGCACCGCGGACCCCCGCTCGTCGAGCGCGGCGGCGATCGTGGTCCAGTCGATCCCGGCGACACGATCGGCAGGCGATGCGATCGCCTCGGCGGCCGGCGTGGCCCTTGCGACAGCGCTCATGCCGCGGATTCCCGTTCCAACAGGACCCGCTTGCGCTCGACGCCCCATCGATAGCCGGAGAGTGCACCGTCGGCCCGAACGACGCGATGGCAGGGAATCGCCACGGCGATCGCGTTGGCCGCGCAGGCCCGCGCCACGGCACGAACGGAGGTCAGAGACCCGATACGGCCGGCGACGGCGGCGTAGGTCGCGGTCTCGCCGGCCGGGATCGTCCGCAAGGCCCGCCAGACGCGCCGTTGGAACACGGTGCCGCACGGGTCGAGCGGCAAGTCGAGGCCCCGTCCCGGCGCCTCGACGAAGCCGGCAACCTTGGCCACCAACTCCTCGAACCGTGCGTCGCCGCCGACCAGGCGTGCCCGCGGGAAGCGGTCCTGGAGGTCGCGCGCGAGAGCTTCGGGATCGTCGCCCAAGAGAATGGCGCAGATGCCTCGCTCGCTTTGCCCGACCAGAACGATGCCGAGGGAGCACGCTCCGACGGCAAAGCGGATCTCGGCGGCTTTCGCCGCATGCCGCTCCGGCGGCACGGCCTGGTTGGGCCGGTCGGGTCGGCACCGCCGGCATGGACGAAAGCCCGCCCTTTCCGCATCGGCACAGGTCGGATGAAAGCGGACGTTCTCCGGCTTCGGCAGCCGCGCAGAGCATGACGGCCGGCAATAGACGCCGGTCGACGTCACGGAATAGTAGAACCTGCCGTCAAACGCGCGGTCGCGCGCCACGACCGCCTGCCATCTCGGATCCCGCGCTGTCGGAACCGCCGCGGGCTGCGCATGTCCGGACATGTCGCTCCTCCTCATCCTAATGTCGTCAGCTCGTCTCTCGCAGCTGTATCTCGTCACCGCGCCTGCCGGGCGGCCCCCGATGCCTCGGCCAAGCCGCAGTCGCCCACGCGGTGGCCGACCTGCACCTCGGTCATCGTCATGTTCTTTCCGCCCATCACCATGGCGATCCGCCCGACGAAATCGTGGAGCATGAGCGTGTAGACGGCCCGCGCCCTGGCCGCATCGCGCCCTTCGCACAGGATATCGAAGCTCAGGTTGGCGCCGTTTCGGCGGACGTTCCTGGCCGGGCAGTTCGCCAGTGGATTGTTGCCGCTCAGCACCGCGAACGGAGCGTCATCTACCGCGCCGTTTCGGACGCAGATCGTCGCGGTTTTGTCGGCCGCCCAGTTCCACACGTTCGGTATCTGCAGGCGGACCTTTACCTCGTAGGAGCCGTCCTGCAGCAGGACTTTGTCTTCGCCCGCCTCGGCGTCGCTCGCGAGGAGTCCGACGACGGCAAATGCTGCCGCAAAAAGTTTCATCTCGGCTCCTCCCCGGTTCGTCGGCCGGCGCGGACGCGCCGGTTGCCGCGACGCGTCTTCCGCCTCGAACATCACACGGCCGGGAAGACCGACACACTCCGTTTCTTGCGATCAAACGCCGGCGGTCAAAGAGCCTTGCGCAGCGTGAGGTTGAGGCGGCGGCGGCCGACCACCGGATGCTCGCCGGCCTTCAACGCGAGAATGCCGTGATAGGACAGCCTGGCGATCCCGCCCCAGACGGCGATGTCGCCATGCCGCAGCCGCACCGTCATCGGCCGGCTCTCGCGGCGCGGGCCGCCGAACTGGAACGTCGCCGGCAGACCGAGCGAGACGGACACGATCGGCTGGCCGAAATCGCGCTCGTTCCTGTCCTGGTGCAGCGACAGGCGCGCGCCCGGTTCATAGCAGTTGATGAGGCAGGAATCCGGAACGAAGTCGCGGAACCCGGCATCCGCGGCCGCCGCGGTCGCAAGCCTCACGAACAGGTCGGGCATCGGCGGCCATGGCAGTCCGCTCAGCGGATCGTGGGGATCGTAGCGATATCCCCTGCGATCGGTGATCCAACCGGCAGCGCCGCAGTTCGTCATGGCGACCGACATCGCGAAGCCGCCGGGCGTGACCATGCGGCGGAAGGGAGATTTCGCCACGATTGCGTCGATGGCGGCCAGGATCGGCCGCTCGACCGGCAGGGCGCGGCCGCGCAACAGCACCGCGCCGGGGCCCAGTTCCCGCCGCGTGGGCTCGTCCGCTTCGATGCCGGCCAACAGATCCTGGCGCATATCGCCACTGTACCGGCTTGCGTCGGCGGGCGCACTCCGGCTCTTGCTGCGGACCTCCGGCCGCCGAGATCACATGCCGCCGCGCCGGCACATTCGGATCAGTCCCGCAAGGTCCGCCAAGCGGTGGCGATGCGCGACGCCGTCGTGAGCCAGCACAAGGCGCCGAACACATAGGCGAGCGGCACGAAGGCGTCGGGGAACAGACAGAACGCGACGAAGACGGCGATCGTCTCCGTCCCCTCGGTCAGCCCGCCGATGTAGTAGAGCGACTTCGCGCCGCGCAGGTCGGTCGTCACCCGCCGCTTGGCGGCCATGATCGCGTAGGCCAGGAAAGAGGTGCCCGTCCCGACGAAGGACAGCATCAGGAACGCCGCGGCGACGGCGTTCTCCGGCCTGCCGAGCGCGCAGCCGAAGGCGACAGCGGCGTAGAAGATGAAATCGCAGACGATGTCGAGATAGCCACCGAAATCGGTGAGCCGCGCGCGGCGCGCGACGGCGCCGTCGAGCCCGTCGGCCAGGCGGTTCAGCAGAATGAGGGTCAAAGCCGTGGCATACCATTCCGCGGCGAGGGCGGGAACGGCAAGAAGCCCGATCGCGAATCCCGCCAGCGTGATCGCGTTGGCGGGGACACCGGCGGCGGCGAGCCGGCGGCCGGCGCGGTCCAGGGGCGGATCGATGATCCGCCGCATATATCCATCAAGCATCCGGGAAAGGCGCGAACAACCTCAGCGGCGCCATGCCACAAGGCTGGGCAAGCCGCAGCGTCGAACAAGCTCGCCCGCTCGAACTCAGGGCGTGCCGGCTGAGGCCGTCGGCGGCAGCACGAGGTCATGGTCCACGGCCGGCACGACCACCTCGGGCCCCCATGGGCCGCTCGAGCGCGCGAAGATCGCCGCCGGATAGTCCCGGCTGCCCGCGCTCCCGATGACGCGCTCCTTCGTCGGATACAGCGCGACGAGGCGGATCTGCATTTCGCCGTTGTGCTCCTTCTTCCAAAGCACGCAGGAGAGGGAGTCGACAGGGTATTCGTAGGTGCGCGGCAGCACGTTGAAGTGCGGACGGTAGGCCGCGTGCCCATCCTCGAGCGTCCGGCATCTGAGCCGGAACTTCATTCCCGGCGTACCCGTGAGCTCGACCCGATAGCCGATCTGCTGCTCGGATACCGCCTCGTCGGTGGCCGCACCGCTCGATGAGAGTGCGAGAACCGCAACGGCCGACATGACGACGATTGCCGTTTTTCCGATCATTTTTTTAGCCTCCATCTCGGCACCTCGTTCGGCACCGAATTGGGGCAATACTAACCCGACAGAGGCAGGCAGGGAAGGCCGAGGGACAGGCGGGCAACCGGATGGTTAACGGCAAATTGCCCGGCGCGGCACCGATGTGGGCGCGCTACCGGCGGACCCGCAGGAGGCCGATGGCCGCGAGATAGCCGCCTGCGATCAGGCCCAGCACGACCATCAGGCCGTTGGGCCCGGCGAGGTCCATGGCGCCGCCGGCGACCGCCGGGCCGCCGATGCTGCCGAGCTCGTACATCATGACGAAGGCGGCGTTGGCACCCGCCAGCTCGGCCCGCGGGACGCTGTCGCCCATCACGGCCAAGCTCATCGTGTAGATCGCCATCGTGGCGCCGCCCCAGGCCACGAGGACGGCCCACATCAGCGGGCTCAACGACAAGGTCAAGGGCAGCAGGACCGGGCAGACGAGCGCGACGACGAAGCAGGCCACCAGCATGTGCCGCCGATCGAATCGATCGGCCAGCATGGCCAGCGGGATCTGCAGCACCAGATTGCCGGCATAGTACATGGTGAGCATGAGCACCGCCGTCGCCTCGGCGAGGCCGAGTTTCACGCCATAGACCGGCAGCAGCGCGTATCCCGCCGATTCGATGGCGCCACCGCCCAGTCCGGCCAGCATGATGACCGGCGCCGCGGCGATCAGCCTCAGAACGCCGTGGGTGGAGTGTCCGGGCATCGTCGGCGCCACGTCGCGCGCCCAGGCGATGGGGAGCGCAGAGACGGCCAGCAAGGCGGCGATGACGCCGAACGGCAGCACGCCGTCGATCCCCACCATGCGGATCACCAACGGCCCAATCGCGAATCCGACCGCCAGCACCGTCGCGTAGACCGCGATCACGCGGGTGCGGTTGGACTCGGTCGCCATCAGGTTGACCCAGGTCTCCGTGATAATCCAGCCGACGGCCGCGGCCACGCCCTCCAGGAACCGCACGACGAACCAGGCCGGCATGATTGGGAGAAACGGCAATGACAGCGTCAGGCCGCTGAGCACGGCCGTCGACAGGTAGATGGCGTTGAGCGTGCCGAAGCGCGCGGCCAATTTCGGCACGAAGGGGCCTGCCGTCATCACCGCCAGCGGCAGCATCAATGCGTTGACGCCGATGACGAAGCTGCTGAAGCCTTCCCGCTCCATCCGCAGAGAGATCAGCGGCACGAGCGCCCCGACGGCGACGCCGGTCGCGAAGACGGCCGAGATGACCGCGATCAGGCTCCGCGTACGCTGCTGCGTCGTATAGACATGCGCGACCAAGGATCGGGCCTCGTCGAAGGGATGTTGGCAGGCGGGCCGGGACTCTAGTCGTGCGGGCCGCTGTCCGACAACCGTCGCCGGCGCATATCAGAGCGCGCTTATCGGGATGTCCGGAGTTCCAAGAAACACTTGCGCAGGCAAGACGTCGCGCCCGACGTCGCCGATCCCTTGCCGGCGTCAGAGCGCGGGCGTGTTGCGCGTGTCCGTGTCGTCTGCGACCGGTGCGGGCCGCGGCCGACTCAGCTTGCCGTAGCTGCTGATGCTCAGCGGGATCGAGCAGACATAGGCCAGGCCGACCATGAGCAGGGTGATCCAGGGCAGGCTGACGAGGCACGCCGCCAGCAGGCCGACGACCAGCAGCGCCGGGACGACGTTGTGATGCGGTACCCGGATGCGCTTGAACGAGAACGTCGGGACCTGGCTCACCATGAGGAGCGAGACGGCGAGCATGACCGCGCCGACGACGGCCGGCTGGTCGACATAGCCCGGTCCGAACTGGAAGGTGGCGATCATCGGCGTGATGGCGAGGCCGGCGCCGGCCGGCGCCGGCACGCCGGTGAAGAACTTGCCGGTCCAGGCCGGCAGGTCGGCGTTGTCGATGCGGGTGTTGAAGCGGGCCAGCCGCAGCGCGCAGCACACCGCGAACACCAGCGCCAGCGCCCAGCCGACGCCGCGCAGGTCGCGCAGCGTCCACTGATAGAGGATCAGCGCCGGCGCGACGCCGAAGCTGACGAAATCGGAGAGCGAGTCGAGCTCGGCGCCGAACTTGCTGGAGCCGTTCAGCAGGCGCGCGATGCGTCCGTCGAGGCCGTCGAGGATGCCGGCGACGACGATGGCGACGATCGACTTCTCCCAATTTCCCTGCAGGGCGAAATGCACGGCCGTCAGGCCCGCGCACAGCGCGATGATGGTCAGCATGTTCGGGATCAGCCGGTTGAGCGACTGGTCGCGCAGGCGATGCGGGCGGTCTCGGTCGAACCTCATCGTTCCTCTCCATGCCGCGGCGCCTCGGCGGACGCCAGGTCGGCGATCACGGTTTCGCCGGCGACCGCGGTCTGCCCCACCGCAATCAGCGGCGAAACCCCCGCCGGCAGATATATGTCGAGCCGGCTGCCGAACCGGATCAGGCCGAAGCGCTCGCCCGTTCGCACCGCCTGCCCCTGCCGCAGGTCGCAGCGGATGCGGCGGGCGACCAGACCGGCGATCTGCACCACGGCGAGGTCGCGCCCGTCCTCCAGCCGCAGCCGGATCGCCTGGCGTTCGTTGAACGCGCTGGCCTTGTCGAGCGAGGCATTAAAGAACTTGCCCGGCCGGTAGGCAAGGTTGACGACCGTGCCGCCGGCAGGGCTACGATTAACATGCACATCGAAAACATTCATGAAGATGCTGATCCGGGTGAGCGGATCGGCGCCGAGGCCGAGCTCCTCCGGCGGCACGGCCGGCTGGATCATCTGCACGAGGCCGTCCGCCGGGCTGACGATCAGTCCGGACCGGGTCGGCGTGATCCGCGGCGGGTCGCGGAAGAAATAGGTGCACCAGCCGGTCGCCAGCGCGCCGATCCAGCCGAGCGGCTGCCAGACGAAGGCCAGGACGAGCGCGGCCGCGGCGAAGACGGCGATGAACCGCCAGCCGTCGCGATGGATGGGAACGAGGATCGGCTTCAGCAATAGGGCGAGGCTCATCGGGCGGCGCGATTACGCGATTGGGACGCCTGCGAGAAGCGGCAGAGGGAAGGACGCCGTCAATTCGTCTGCGTCTGCGGCAGCGCGAACACCTGGCCGGGATAGATCAGGTCGGGGTCGCGGATCTGCGTGCGGTTCGCCTCGTAGATGACGGTATAGCGGAGGCCTTCGCCATAGGTGCGGCGGGCGATGCGCCAGAGGCTGTTGCCGGGCTGTACGATGAACGCCTGGTCGGCCGGCAACTCGACCCGCTCGGCGCGCAGGAACGGCGACTCGACCCGTTCCGTCACCCGGCCGTCGCGACCGATCTGGTCGATCCGCATGGTGTGCAGCCGCGGCGCCACCGGCTCCGACGGGGTGAGCTGCCAGCGCCCGCCCGGCTCGACCGTGGCCGTGCCCACCGGCTTGTTGTCGAGATAGACTCGGACATCCGCACCCGGCGTTCCACGGCCGCCGATCACGACGGCGCCCTTCTCGTCGTAGTCGACGACGTCGAGGACGAGGGCGCCGCTGGCGATGCCGGCCGTTTCCTCTGCCGGCTGGCCTGTCGCGGCCGCCGCCGTCCCGGGCTGCTGCAGCACCAGGGCGCCGCCCGCGCTGTCTTTCGGCACCAGAATGGCAAGCGGGCCGCCGGACGTCTCGGCGTCCGCCGCCGCGCCGGCGACGGTCTTGCCCTTCTCCGGCACGGCCAGCATCACCAGTTTGTCGGCGCCGAGCGATCGGCCGTCCGGAAGCTTGGCCGACAGCGCGAGCTCATGATTGCCTGTGGGGATCGGGGCGGTGGGCAGCATGACCCAGGCGCCGGTCGCGTCCGCGGTGGCGGTGCCGATGACCTCGCCGTTGCTCGTCACCGTGACTTCGCTGCCGGAATCGGCGCGGCCGGCGATGACCAGCGTGCCGGCGGGATCGACGCGCACCACGTCGAACGATGGCTTGCCGCTCTCCGGCGCGGGCGTCGGGACCGCGTTCGTCGCCGGTTGCGCCTCGGCCGGCAGTGGAATTGCCGCCTGCTGGGTGGCCGCCGGATCGGTAGCAGTTCCCGGCGGCGCAGGGGCCGCCGGGACGGCGGTCGATGTCGCCACCGCCGCCGGACTGTCGGCGCTCGCCGACGCAGGTTGTTCGTCGCCGGCGGCATCCGCTGCAATGTTCTCCGCCCCCGCCGGATTGGTGCCGGTCTCTGTCGCGACGATGCTCGGGGAGGCCTCGGCGGGGTCGGTGTCGGTCGTCGCGGCACCGGCGGTGGAAGTGGAGGCGCCGGCATCGACGGTCGCGCCCGTCCCCTCGCCCGCCGATGACGCCGGATTGGCGCCGGTCTCGGTTGCGACGACATTCGGAGACGCCTCGGCGGGGTCGGTGCCGGGCGTCGCGGCCCCGGCGGTGGAAGTGGAGGCCCCGGCATCGACGATCGCGCCCGCCGACACCGCAGCGGCCGGCTGATCCGTGGATTGCGCCGGCGACGACGCGGACTCTGCGGCGGCCGGCCCCGAGTCGTCGGTCGCGGCGCTGCCCGCCTCCTCGCTCGCGGCGGGGGCCGCGACGGTCATCGAGGGCGTCGATTCCGCCGGAGCGGCTGTGCTTTCGGGAGGTCGCTCCGGCTTGTCGGCGAAGCTGAAAACGACCGCCGCAACGACAACCGCGGCAGCCGCCAGCGCCAACCCTAGAGAACGCTTCACCGCACCTCGCAACAGACCTGTAACCTCGGGACACCGTAGTACCGGACATCTTCGGATTCAACGGAGATCGCCGCCCGGTGCGGCTCGGATTCGGTCCCGATTCCGGCCGTTTGGCCGGTCTATTCGGCCTTGATCGCCTTCGCCTCCGGGTTGGCGATCGGCGGCAGGCTGGCGAGATAGGCCGCGATCGCTGCGCGGTCCGCGTCGGTCAACTTGCTGGTGCCGTTCTCGACGACCTCGCCCATCACCGACCCGACGAAGTCGCCGTCCGGGAGCTGGCCGGTCCGCAGAAGGCGGGTCACGTCCGTCGCCGACCAAGTGCCGAGGCCGGTCTCGGGGTCGGGCGTAATGTTGGGAACCTTCTCGCCGTCCGGCCCGTCCGTCGTGCCGGAATAGACGGCGGCGTGGTCGAGGCCGCCCAGCCAGCCACGCGGCGTGTGGCACTCGCCGCAATGGGCGAGGGCCTCGACGAGATAGGCGCCGCGGTTCAATTCCGCGCCCCGCGCCGGGTCCGGCGCGAACGGGCCTTCGGTGAAATTGAGCTGCTTCCAGAACCAGACGGAGAATCGCCAACCGAAGGGGAAATCGATCTCATGCTCGCGGTCGGGCTGCACGACCGGCGGCAGCGAGAAGATATACGCCTTCAGGTCGAGCATGTCCTGCTCCGTCATCCCGGTGAAGGACGGATAGGGGAAAGCGGGGAAATAGTGGCTGCCGTCGGGCGAGACGCCTTCGCGCAGGGCGCGGACGAAATCCGCGTCGCTCCAGCGGCCGATGCCGGTCTCCGGATCGGAGGTGATGTTCGGGCTGTAGAAGGTGCCGAAGGGGGTCGCCAGCGGTCGGCCCCCGGCGAGGAGCGGCCCCTTCTCCTTCACGTTCGTGTGGCAGGCGCCGCAATCGGCGGCGGCGAAGATATAGGCGCCGCGTTCGATCTGCGCCGGATCGGCCCGCGCGTCCGCCGCGGCTAGCCAACAGAGGGAGAGCGAGAGAGCGGCGCCGACGAGTCCCGGGGGACGGCCGGCCGACCGCATTCTCACGCTCACACCCCACGCGAATCTAGTTCTTCTTCAGGCGGAAGGTGGAATGGCAGCCGCCGCAGCCCTCCTTGCCCATGGTCTCGAAGGCATCGGCGATCTGCTGCTTGTCGCCCGCGGCGGCGGCGGCCTCGACGGCGCCGGCGAGGTCGCCCAGCTTCGATGCGGCAGCTTCGAACGCCGCGAAGTCGTCCCAAATTTCCTTCTTTGCCGCCGTCTCGGCGACACCGTCATCGGCGCCGGTGCCGGCCGGAAACAGCGCAGGGATCTTTCCGGCATCCTCCTTCAGCGCCGCGGCGTGCGTGGCGACGTCCGCCGCCGTTCCCATGCCGGATTCGACGAACTCGTTGATCGCCTTGGCGTGCTTCCCCTGGTCCTTCATCAGCGCCTGACGTTCCTTGATGGCCTCGGCCGGAGTGGCGGCGACCTGGACCGTCGCCGCGGCATGCGCCGCGACGACGGCGTAGCCGGTCATGGCGACGACGGTCGCGACGAGCGCGCCACCGGCGACGAGGGCAATCTTGCGGCTAGACTTCATCCGTTGCCTCCTTGGCTTCTGGCTTGGCGTCTACCTCCGAACCGACTGCGCGCCTTCTGCCGAAGCAGGTCCGGTCGATCCACGATGCCCGCCGCCGGCCGATTCGACAGGTCCAACCGCGAGCGTTGACATAGCATGTCCGCGCGCTAAGAACAGCCGGGGGGTGGTGATTATTTCATGGCGGCGATCGGCTCCGTCTGCGTCTATTGCGGGTCCTCCAAGGGAACCGGCCATCTCTATGCGGCGGTCGCGCGCGAGCTCGGCCGCGAGCTCGCGGCGCATCGCATCCGCCTGATCTACGGCGGCGGCGGCATCGGGCTGATGGCAGAGGTGGCCGACGCCGTCATGGCCGCCGGCGGGGAGGTCGTCGGCGTCATCCCGGAGCTGCTGCAGAAGCGGGAGAAGGGTCACCGCGGCATCACCGAGCTGCGCGTGGTCGCGAGCATGCATGCGCGCAAGAACATGATGTTCGAGCTGGCCGACGCGTTCGTGGTCCTGCCCGGCGGCTTCGGCACGCTCGACGAGGCGTTCGAGATGCTGACCTGGCGCCAGCTGGAGATGCACGACAAGCCGATCCTGTTCGTGAACATGGACGGCTACTGGGATCCGCTCGACCGGCTCGTCGAGCATTTCATCCGCGAGGGCTTCGTGCAGGAGAGCTGCCGCGGTCTCTTCACCATGGTTGCCGGGGTCGCGGACGTCGTGCCGACGCTGCGTCGACAGCCGCCGGCGGCCGTCGCGGTCGCGGTCGACCGGCTCTAGGGGCGGTCGCCGAGCCTTGCGCCGTCGCCGCAGGGTGTTATGTTCGCGCCGCGGCCGCGGCGCGGCCGAATCCCAACAGATCGATCCCTGCGGAAAGACGGACTCATGAAGAAGATCAAGGTGGCGAACCCGGTCGTCGAGCTCGACGGCGACGAGATGACGCGCATCATCTGGGCGTTCATCAAAGAGAAATTGATCCTCCCCTATCTCGACATCGACCTGAAATACTACGACCTCGGGATCGAGCGCCGCGATGCCACCGGGGACCAGATCACCGTCGACGCCGCCAACGCCATCAGGAAGGTCGGCGTCGGCGTGAAGTGCGCGACGATCACGCCCGACGAGGCGCGGGTGAAGGAATTCAACCTCAAGAAGATGTGGAAGTCGCCCAACGGCACGATCCGCAACATCCTCGACGGGACGGTCTTCCGCCAGCCGATCATCTGCAAGAACGTGCCGCGGCTGGTGCCGAACTGGACCCGGCCGATCGTCATCGGCCGCCACGCCTTCGGCGACCAGTACCGGGCGACGGACTTCATCGTCCCCGGTGCGGGAAAGCTGACGATCCGCTTCCAGCCGGCCGGCGGCGGCCAGCCGATCGAGCACGAGGTGTTCGATTTCCCCGGCGGCGGCGTCGCGCTCGGCATGTACAACCTGGACGATTCGATCCGCGGTTTCGCCCGCGCCTGCTTCAATTACGGGCTGACGCTGGGCTGGCCGGTCTACCTCTCGACCAAGAACACCATCCTCAAGATCTATGACGGCCGCTTCAAGGATATCTTCCAGGAGGTGTTCGACGCGGAATTCGCGGCGGCGTTCAAGAAGCAGGGCATCACCTACGAGCACCGGCTGATCGACGACATGGTGGCCTCCGCATTGAAATGGAGCGGCGCCTTCGTCTGGGCGTGCAAGAACTATGACGGCGACGTGCAGTCGGACACGGTGGCCCAGGGCTTCGGCTCGCTCGGCCTGATGACCTCGGTGCTGCTGTCGCCCGACGGCAAGACGGTGGAGGCCGAGGCCGCGCACGGCACGGTGACGCGCCACTACCGCGAGCACCAGAAGGGCAAGGAGACCTCGACCAACCCGATCGCCTCGATCTACGCCTGGACGCGGGGCCTGTGGTACCGCGGCAAGTTCGACGGCACGCCCGAGGTGCAGACATTCGCCGAGACCCTGGAGAAGGTCTGCGTCGACACCGTCGAATCCGGCTTCATGACCAAAGATCTGGCGCTGCTCATCAGCCCCGACCAGACCTGGATGACGACGCGCGAATTCCTCGACAAGCTCGACCAGAACCTGAAGTCGGCCATGGGCGGCTGAAGCGGCAGCGGAGGCGACGGATGACGAAGCGGTTGATCGCGGTTCTGGCTGGCCTGCTCGGCCTTGCCGTTGCGGCCATGCCGGCCCCGGCCGCGGACCTCGAGAACACCCTTTATCTGGACCTTCAGTATGGACGGGTGGTGATCGAGCTGCGGCCGGACCTGGCTCCCAATCATGTCGCCCGCATCAAGGAACTGGTGCGTCAGGGCTACTATGACGGCATCGTGTTCCACCGCGTGATCCCCGGCTTCATGGCGCAGACCGGCGATCCCACGGGCACCGGCAGCGGCGGCTCGGGCCAGAACATCGCGGCCGAGTTCTCGCAGGAGCCGCATGTGCGCGGCACGGTCTCGATGGCGCGCACGCCCGATCCCGACAGCGCCGACAGCCAGTTCTTCATCTGCTTCGCCGACGCCACCTTCCTCGACGGCCAGTACACGGTATGGGGCAAGGTCGTCGAGGGCATGGAGTTCGTCGACCAGATCGCGAAGGGGGACGAGGCGAACAACGGCATCGTGCCGGAGGCGCAGCGCGACCGGATCGTGAAGATGCAGGTGGCGGCGGACGCGCCGTAGCCGCGGCGCCTCTCCTACGCGCTCGCGCGCTCGCGCACGGCCTGCTCGATGGCGGCAAGCGCCGCGGCGCCCTGGTCGGCGGCGGGGCCGCCGCCCTGCGCCATGTCGGGACGGCCGCCGCCGCCCTGCCCGCCCAGCACGGCGACCCCGGCCTTCACCAGCTCGCGCGCGTCGAAGCGCGCCTTGAGGTCGTCGGTCACGGCGACGAGGTTGGCCGCCTTGCCCTCGTGGGTGGCGACGATGGCGATGACGCCGGACCCGATCTGCTTCTTGAGGTCGTCGGCCAGGCTCTTCAACTCACGGGCGGGCACGCCCTCGAGCAGGCGGGTGGCGAACTTGACGCCGGCCACGTCCTTGGCCCCGGCGCCGTTGGCGGCCTTGCCGCCGGACGATCCGCCGAGGGCGAGGGCACGGCGGGCGTCGCTCAGCTCGCGCTCGAGCTTGCGGCGCTCCTCGACCAGCGCGGCGATGCGGTTGGGCAGCTCGGCCGGCTGGATCTTCAGGGCGTCGGCGGCATCGGCCAGGAGCTTCTCGCGCTCGGTCACGTAGTCGACGGCGCCCTTGCCGGTGAGGGCGTCGATGCGGCGCACGCCGGCGGCGACGGCGCCCTCGCCGACGATCTTGAACAGGCCGATGTCGCCGGTGCGCCGCACATGGGTGCCGCCGCACAGCTCGGTGGAGAAATGCGGGTCGTCGATCCCGCCGCCCATGGAGACGACGCGCACTTCGTCCCCATATTTCTCGCCGAACAGGGCGAGCGCGCCGGCCTTCACCGCATCGTCGGGAGTCATGAGGCGCGTGGCCACGTCGGCGTTGAGGCGGATGCGGTGGTTGACCTCGGCCTCGATGGCGCGGACGTCGTCCGGCGTCAGCGCCTTGGGATGGCTGAAGTCGAAGCGCAGGCGGTCGGGCGCGACGAGCGAGCCCTTCTGCGTGACGTGGGTGCCGAGGCGGCGGCGCAGCGCCTCGTGCAGCAGGTGCGTGGCCGAGTGGTTGGCGCGCAGGGCGGTGCGGCGCTCGCCGTCGACGCGCATCTCCAGGGGGTGACCGACGACGATCTGGCCTCTGGTCACCTTACCGAAGTGAACAAACAGATCTCCGAGCTTCTTCTGCGTATCCGAAATCACGATCTCAGCGCCATTCGCATTGAACATGATTCCAGTGTCACCTACTTGGCCACCAGACTCTCCGTAAAACGGCGTCTGGTTGACGATGATCGCGATTTCGTCCCCTGCCCTGGCTTCATGCCGTTCATGACCATCACGAACAATTACCCGGACCACTCCCTCTGCAACTTCAGTCGCGTAGCCAAGAAAGTCCGTTGGACCGACTTTTTCACGCACGTCGAACCAAAGTCGCTCGGTCGCCGCTTCGCCTGAACCGGCCCAAGCCTTTCGTGCTGCTTCGCGCTGCCGGTGCATGGCGAGATCGAAGCCGGCATTGTCGACCGTCTTGCCCTGGCCGCGCAGGATGTCCTGGGTGAGGTCGAGCGGGAAGCCGTAGGTGTCATAGAGCTTGAAGGCGACCTCGCCGGGGAGGGCCTGATCGGCGGCGAGCCTGGCGGTCTCCTCGTCGAGCAGGCCGAGGCCGCGGGCCAGCATCTGCTTGAAGCGGGACTCCTCGAGCTTGAGCGTTTCCGTGATCAGGCCCTGGGCGCGCACCAGCTCGGGATAGGCGGTGCCCATCTGCGCGACGAGCGCGGGCACCAGCTTCCACATCATCGGCTCCTGCTGGCCGAGCCGGTGGATGTGGCGCATGGCGCGGCGCATGATGCGGCGCAGGACGTAGCCGCGGCCCTCGTTCGAGGGCAGCACGCCGTCGGCGATGAGGAAGCTGGTGGCGCGCAGGTGATCGGCGATGACCCGGTGCGAGACGGCGTGCGGGCCGTCGGCATGGGTGTGCGAGGCCTCGGCCGACGCCTCGATCAGCGCCCGCATCAGGTCGATGTCGTAGTTGTCGTGCTTGCCCTGGAGCACGGCGGCGAGGCGCTCCAGGCCCATGCCGGTGTCGATCGAGGGACGCGGCAGCGGCACGCGCTGCTCCTTCGTCACCTGCTCGAACTGCATGAACACGAGGTTCCAGATCTCGATGAAGCGGTCGCCCTCGGCGTCGGGACTGCCGGGCGGGCCGCCGGCAATCTCCGGCCCGTGGTCGTAGAAGATTTCCGAGCAAGGGCCGCAGGGGCCGGTATCGCCCATGGCCCAGAAATTATCGGAGGTGGGGATGCGGACGATCCTCGAGTCCGGCAGGCCGGCGATCTTCTTCCACAGGTCGAAGGCGTCGTCGTCCTCCGAGAACACGGTGACCATCAGCCGGTCCTTGGGCAGGCCGTAGGTCTTGGTCACCAGATTCCAGGCCAGCTCTATGGCGACGTCCTTAAAGTAGTCGCCGAACGAGAAGTTGCCGAGCATCTCGAAGAAGGTGTGGTGGCGGGCGGTATAGCCGACGTTCTCGAGGTCGTTGTGCTTGCCGCCGGCGCGCACGCATTTCTGCGCGGTCACCGCGCGCTTGTAATCGCGCTTCTCGATGCCGGTGAAGACGTTCTTGAACTGCACCATGCCGGCATTGGTGAACATCAAGGTCGGATCGTTGCGCGGCACGAGCGGGCTCGACGGCACGACCTCGTGGCCGTGCTTGGCGAAGTAGTCGAGGAACGTCGCGCGGATGTCGTTGGCGGTCTGCATGGCTTGGTTTTATCGCGGCGGCACGGGGGGTGTCCAGGAAGGGAGGGAGACTTGCATGAACGCCGTGCGTCCTTCGACAGGCTCAGGATGAGGGACAATTTTCGTGGCGGAAAGAAAGATCCTCATCCTGAGCCTGTCGAAGGACGCACTGTGTAGATCCAGCTACGAACCTTCGTCCCCGGAAACGCCGCAGGGGCGACCGGCCGGTCGCCCCTACAACTGCATCGAGGAGACGATGCGGAAGGGTTATTCGCCGGAGTCTTCGGCGGCGGGGGGGCCGTCCATCATGTGGCCGGCGACGATGCCGGCGTTCTGGCGGATGGCCTTCTCGATCTCGGCGGCGATCGGCGCGTTCTCCTTGAGGAAGGTCTTGGCGTTCTCGCGGCCCTGGCCGATGCGCTGGCCGCCATAGGAGAACCAAGCGCCGGACTTCTCGACCACGCCGGCGGCGACGCCGAGGTCGATCAGCTCGCCGGTCTTGGAGATGCCTTCGCCGTACATGATGTCGAACTCGACGACGCGGAAGGGCGGCGCCATCTTGTTCTTCACCACCTTCACCCGGGTCTGGTTGCCGACCACGGTGTCGCGCTCCTTGATCGAGCCGATGCGGCGGATGTCGAGGCGCACGGAGGCGTAGAACTTGAGGGCGTTGCCGCCGGTGGTGGTCTCCGGATTGCCGAACATGACGCCGATCTTCATGCGGATCTGGTTGATGAAGATCACCATGCAGCGCGACTTGGCGATCGAGGCCGTGAGCTTGCGCAGGGCCTGGCTCATGAGACGCGCCTGCAGCCCCATGTGGGAATCGCCCATCTCGCCCTCGAGCTCGGCGCGCGGCACCAGGGCGGCGACCGAATCCACCACCAGCACGTCGATGGCGCCGGAGCGCACCAACGTGTCGGCGATCTCCAGCGCCTGCTCGCCAGCGTCGGGCTGCGAGATCAGGAGGTCGTCGATGTTGACGCCGAGCTTCTGGGCATAGGACGGGTCGAGCGCATGCTCGGCATCGATGAAGGCGCAGGCGCCGCCCTGGCGCTGCGCCTCGGCCACCACCTGGAGCGCCAGGGTGGTCTTGCCCGAGCTTTCCGGGCCGTAGATCTCGATGATGCGGCCGCGCGGCAGGCCGCCGATGCCGAGGGCGATGTCGAGGCCGAGCGAGCCGGTGGACACCACCTCGGCCTCCACCGCCTTCTCGCGCTGGCCGAGCCGCATGATCGAGCCCTTGCCGAAGGCCCGCTCGATCTGCCCGAGGGCGGCATCCAAGGCCTTGCTGCGATCCATCATGTCCCTATCGACGAGACGCAAATTGGCTTGCGACATGTGCTGCTCCCTTCTAGTCCAACCCACGCGGCCCTGACAACCGGGCGGCAATGAGGTCACACTGTACATTTTTCGTTCCGGTTTGCAAGCGAAATGTTCGCGGTCTAGACCGGGAACTCCGGCTAGGCGTTAAGCCGAGGTTACCGAATCGGGCCGAAGGGAAAGCTGAGCCGATAGGGGACCAAAAAACGAACGATGAACCTCATGTCCAGCGAAAAGGCGGACCGCCGGCGCTCGGCTCGGTCGCTCCGGGCGGGTAAGGAGGGTCGACAACGAAAACTCGAGATTCAACCCTATTGCATTTTGCGTAATAAGCCGGCTCTCGCAAGAGATGGGAACAGTTCAGAAACTTACAAGTCCCGGGTGCTAGGAGCCGGCCAGGGCCTGTTCGCTCCGAGGAGCGGCGCGCGGCGCCTCGAATATTCGGGCGACCGCGTCGATCAGCGTCCTTTCCAACTCGTCCACGATCGTGGATTTCTTCAGGTGCGCCTTCTCCAGGCGCACCGAAAGCTCGGCCAGCGGGGGGAACCCTTCGGCGGCGGTCAGCTCGCGCATTTCGTCCGTCACGCTGCTGCGCATCATGGCGCTGACCGCCACGCCGGCGACGACCGCGCCGCGTAGGCCGGTCATACTGCGCGTGACGACCACCGTGCGGAAGCTGCGGCCCATCGCCTCGAGCGCGCCCCGCATGCGGCGGCTATATGCGTCCTCCTCGTCCCATATCGCGATCGGCAGCGGGTCGCGCCGGTGGATGTCGCCGTGGGGCGGAGCGGCCCACACCATTTCGTCGCGAAAGGCGACCGGCCCGCCGCTCATCGGCCCTTCGCCCTCGGTGACGAAGGCGAGGTCGACCGAGCCGTCCGCCAGACGCTTCACCAGCGTGCGCGATTCATCGACGACGAGATCGATCGCGGCGGCGGGATAAAGCGACGCGAAGGCCGACAGGACGGGCACCAGGATGCGCGGCGCGTAGTCGTCCGGCATGCCGACGACGACGATGCCCTCCACCGTCGCGCGGTCGAAGGAGGCGAGCGCCTCGTTGACCGCGGCGAGAATCCGGCGCGCGTTCGGCAGCAGCAGGACGCCATGCTCCGTGAGCGTGGCCCCCGGCGCGCCGCGCAGGAACAGCGGCCGGCCGAGCGACTCCTCCAGCCGGCGCATCTGCAGGCTGACGGCCGACTGGGTGCGCCCGACCTGCCTGGCGGCCGCCGTGAAGCTCTTGCTGTCGCAGATGGCGACGAATGTCTTCAGAAGGTCGATGTCCATGGCCGCCATGAGCGGGACAAATGCGCGCCATTGACACTACTCGTTGGACCGCCCGCAGGGAACGGCGTAGTTCGCTGCACGCGACGCCGCCGGGCGCCGCGACGTCAAGCAAGTTTCAAGGACGAAGAACGCCGGCGCGGCGCGCCGACGCAAGAGGACAGCATGCCTACCGAGATCGAGGCCATCGCGATCCGCCATTCCCGCCGGGCCGACATCCCCGCGATACGCGCCATGCAGGAGCGCTCGCTGCGCGTGCTCGGCGGCGCCTTCTACGCGCCCGGCGAGATCGCCGCCTTCCTGGCCGAGATCGGCACGATGGACGATGCCGTGGTGTCGGAAGGGCACTATTTCCTCGCCGCGGACGCCGCCGGCGCGATCCTCGCCAGCGGCGGCTGGTCGCGCCAGGCGCCGGGCTACGACCGCGCCGCGACCGGCGTCGCGGCCGACCCAAGCGAAATGCGCGCCGCGACTGTCCGCAGCGTCTTCGTCGACCCCGCCGCGGCGCGCCGCGGCATCGCGACGGCCATGATGGCGAGGATCGAACAGGACGCCGCCGCGCATGGCGTCGGCGTGCTCCGGATGATGGCGACGTTGTCGGGCCTGCCGTTCTACGCGCGCATCGGCTACCGGGCCGAAGGCGAAAAGACGCTGGCGCTCCCTGGCGGCCTGCGCTTCCGGTGCATGACGATGTCCAAGACGCTCGCTCCTGATGCCCTTCGCGCCGCGCCACGCCCCGGCAGCGCGGCGAACGACGCGAATTGCGATCGACGCAAGTCGGCGTGAAGCTGCCGCAACCGCTTGGGGATCAAACTGGGGTCCTAGAGGCTGCGGCCGTCGAAGGGGACGGTCTCGAGCTTGGCCGGCTCGACACCCTCAAGGCAGCGGACGTTGACGGCGGCCATGGCGGCGCCCTTGGGATCGGTGCCGAAGCCGAAGGGCGCGCAGCCGCAGGCCGGGCAGAAGTGGTGGTCGATGATGTGCTTGTTGAACCTGTAGGTCGCGAGCGCGCCCTCCGGCGTGGCGAGCCGCAGCTGCGCGCGCGGCACGAACCACAGCAGGTAGCCCTTGCGGCTGCAGTGCGAGCAGTTGCACTCGATGACCTGGCCGATCTCGCCCTCCACCTCGAACGCGATCCGGCCGCAATGGCAGCTGCCTTTGTGGGTCATGGGATGCTCCCTATGGATCAGTCACGGGCGTGGCTGTGAACAGATGAAAGAGTCGATGAGACTGGTCGTTGCATGGCCTCTGTGCGTCCTTCGACAAGCTCAGGATGAGGGGCAATTTTGGCGGCACAACGAATACCCCTCACTGAGCCCTGACGAAGCGACGCCCTCACAGATACCACGCATACTCCCGCGCGAACGTCTCGCCCATGAACTTGGCGTACTCGCCCTCCTTCACGGCGGCGTAGAGGTCGAGGTAGCCGCGGCCCAGCCAGTCCGGCAGGACGGCGGCGCCGCGCAGGGCCTGGAGCGCTGCGGGGACGGTGAGCGGCAGGGTGGGGTCGACCTCGGTGCAGACGTTGCCGGCTGCGGGCGGGCCGGGATCGAGGCGGCCCTCGATGCCATGCAGCGCGCCGGCGAGGACGGCGGCGAGCACGAGGTAGGGATTGGCGTCGGCGCCGGCGATGCGGTGCTCGATGCGGCGGGCCTCGCCCGGCCCGCTCGGCACGCGGAAGGCGACGGAGCGGTTGTTGACGCCCCAGGTCGCGTTCACCGGCACGAAGACGTTGGCGGCGAAGCGCCGGAAGCTGGTGAAGCTCGGCGCGAAGAGCAGCATCGCCTCGCGCATGGTGGCGGCGAGGCCGGCGATCGCGGCGCGCAGCACGGCGCTGCCGCTTGCCGAGCCGTCGTCGAACAGGTTGCGCCCGCCCTCGTCGAGCAGGCTGACATGCACATGCAGGCCGCTGCCGGTCTGCTGCGGATAGGGCTTGGGCATGAAGGTCGCCGCCAGCCCCTGGCGGCGGGCGACGGCCTTGACCACGCGGCGGAACAGGACCGCCTCGTCGGCCACCCGGAGGATGTCGTCGCCATGCTGCAGGTTGATCTCGAACTGGCCGGGCGCGAACTCGGTGATGGCCGTGGTCGCGCGGATGCCCTGGACGCGGCAGGCCTCGCGAATCTCGCCGAGGACGGCGCCGTAGACGTCGAGATCGTCGACCAGATAGGGCTGGTTGCCGCTCTCGCGCCCGCCGCCGCCCGGACGCAGCGGCGGCTGCGGCCGGCCCTCGGCATCGCGCGCGGGATCGATCAGGTAGAACTCGTACTCGATCGCCGCCACCGGCCGGAGCCCCGCCGCCCGGTAGCGCGCGAGCACCCCGTCCAGGACCCAGCGCGGATCGGCGCGCGACCGCCGGCCGTCGCTCTCATAGAACGTCAGCAGGACCTGCGCGCCCGGACGGTCCGCCCAGGGAACGGGGGTCAGAGTCCTGGGGATCGGCACCGCCGTGCCGTCCGGCGCGCCGTTGCCGATGCCGATGCCCAGGGGATCGCAGGAATCGCCGGTCACGTCGATGAGATGCAGCGCGTAGGGCATCTCGACGCCGTGGTCGAACACCTTCGCCGCCTGCTCGATCGGCGTGCGCTTGGTCCGGAAGGTGCCGCAGAGATCGGCGACGAGAGGGTCGAGGAACTCGGTTTCCGGATGTTCCTTCAGGAACCGGTCCAGCTCCTCGAGTCTCGCCGGGGCGTCGGCGCCCGAAGCCGGCGGGCGCGGCGCGGCGGCCATCAGGAGCCCGCCTTCACCTCCTCGAACATGCGCTGCAGCCGCTCCTCGCCCTGGATCGGGCTCTGCAGGATGCCGGCGCTGAGAACGGCCTCCGGATTCGGCGACAGGCCGAGATCGGCAAGCTCCTGCTCGCTCATCGCCGCATAGGGCGCCTTGGTCGAGGAGCCGTAGCCGAAGTTGCGCATCTCGTAGAGCCGCGACTCCGTGTCGAGCATGGCGTCGATGATCTCGTGCGCCTGATCGACGAGCGGCGTGCCGTTGACGATGCCCATGCCGCACACCCAGGTCATGGAGCCTTCCTTCGGCTCCATGAACTTGACGGCGAGGCCCTGCTGGCGCAACCGCGTGATGGACTCGTTCCAGGCGGTGGCAGCAACCAGCTCGCCGCTGGCCAGCCCCTGCTCGAGGGTGGACGGGTCGTTCGAGAAGTAGCGCAGCTGGGGGATCACCTCCTCCATCTTCTGGCGCGTCTTGGCCAGATCCTCGTCGGCGGTATAGTCGAAGGGATCCTTCACGCCGGCGACGATGCCGGCGACGACGACGCCATCGGTGAGGCTGTCGAACATGGCGACACGCCCCTTGTATTTCGGATCCCAGAGGATCGACCAGGTCTCGTTGCCGACATATTCCGGGGCCAGATCGGTGCGGTAGACGATGGAGGTCTGGCCCCAATCCGTGGGCACCCAGACGCGCTTGCCGCCCTGGACGCCGGCCGGGATGTTGCGCAGGGGCTCGAAGATGTCGTCCCATTCGCCCAGCCGCGCGGTGTCGATCTCGCCGAGCACGCCGGCCTCGTACCAGCGGGCGACCTTGTAGCCGCAGGGGAACACCACGTCGGCCTTGAATCCGCTGCGGAGCTTGATCAGCCCCTCCTCCTCGTCGCCCCACAGCGCGAAGGCCGGAGGCCCGCCGTACTTCGCGACATAGCTCGGATAGAGGGCCGGGTCGTCATAGCCCGTCCAGGTGAAGACGGTCGGGGTTTCGGCGGCCAGCGCCCGCCGCCCGCCGGTGGCGGTGACGGCGACGCCGGCGGCGCCGAGCAGACGCAGACAGGCGCGGCGGTCGAGCCGGCCCGTACGCAACGCACGGCGCAGACGCGCAACATCGATCATGGAAACCTCCCCTTGGCCTGTTGTTTGCTTGCTCCCAGACGCCGGCGTCGTGGCCGACGGTCCATCCTTGCGGACGCGGCATCTTCGCCGCCGGCCTCCGCGCTGTCAAACAGATGGCGGATGCGCGCAGCCGACCGTCAGCCGACCTTGCGGATGCCCCGGTCCAGGCTCCACGGTCCGCC
This sequence comes from Dongiaceae bacterium, assembly GCA_050180895.1. GTDB lineage: Bacteria > Pseudomonadota > Alphaproteobacteria > Dongiales > Dongiaceae > JBGPEQ01. The sequence goes on along the minus strand of JBFXDS010000001.1, from coordinate 697,968 downwards.
GCCGGCGGCCGAGAGGTAGAAGAACACGAAGCAGTAGAGGACGGCCAGCTCGCCGCCGTTGAGCAGCGGGTAGAAATTCTGCGGCGCGTGCGCCATGAAGTAGGCGACGGCCATCATGCCCGAGAGAATGAAGGCCACGGGACGGGTGAACAGGCCGACGACGATCAGCGCCCCGCCCACCAACTCGAAAACGCCGGAAAGGCCGGGCAGAGACAACGAGACGCCGCCGGCCATCTCCGACGGCGGGAACCCCAGGATCTTCGCCGTCCCGTGCTGCAGGAACAGCAGGCCGGTCACGATCCGCAACAGGCTCAGGAAGTGCGGCGCCAGGGCGCGCCAAAACGACAATCCGCCGGCCATCTGTCCCTCCTCAGATCCGATCGACCGGACAGCTATTGCAGGGTCCGTGCGACTCTTCAATGCCCGATTGCCCGGCGCCGGCGGGGAGCCGACGCGCCGCCTCTTCCGTTAGGACGGCAAGCCGCGGGCCGAGTCGGGGTCGGAGTGGATTCCCGGCGCAGCCCGGCGTAGACTGTTCCGTTCCATCCGGCACCGCGGGGATGGCGACGAGCGCGTCGCCCATCGCGCATATCTACCTTGCCGGACTCGAGGTTTTCTGCCGAGGCTGTTTCAGCACAGGGAGGACGCAATGCCGAGCCGAAGAACATCGCCGCGGAACGCCTGGATCTTCACGGCCGGCGCCGGCACGGCGGCCGTGCTGGCGGTGGTGGCCGCCTGCTCGACCAACCAGAGCGGGCTGTCGGAGATCGACACCTACGAGCGCGCCGTCCGGACGCAGTCCACGGAGGACGCGGTCGCATTCGTCAGCAACTTCGAGAGCAGCCATTTGGTCGGCGACCTGATCGAATCCTTGCGGCCGGAGGTGGCGCTGCAGGTGTGCGCCGGCCTGTCCGGCGCCGCCGCCGGACGGGCGGCAGCGCCCTGCGAGCAGATGCGGCAGGTGGCGGCCATGGAACCGGCGGCTGCCCCTGTGATGGCTATCCCGGTCGCGGCGGCCACCGCCAGGGCGGCGCCGACGCCGCCGTCGCGGCCGGCCGCAGCCGGGCCGGTCGCACCGGCATCGGCGGAGACCGCGGTCGCCGCGCTGGCGCCGGAACCGGCCGTGCCGGCGCCCGTCATGCCCGTGCTGGTGGAGACCTTGGCCGCACCGTCCGGGCCGGTCGCCATGCAGACGGCAACGGTCCCGGAATCGAGCGCGCCGGCCCCGGCGGACGTCGCGGCCGCCTTGCCGACGCCGGAACCGGCCGTCGCGCCCGTCATGCCCGTGCTGGTGGAGACCTTGGTCGAGCCGACCCCAGTGCAGACGGCAACCGTGCCGGAGTCGAGCGAGCCGGCGCCGGCGACCGCCGCCGTCAGACAGATCGCCGGCGCGACGACGGAGGAGTCCGCGGTGCCGGAGGCGGCGATATCGCGCGCGCCGGTGGCGACCGGGACGAGCGGACGGATGGTGCAGGTCGTCGAAGCCACCCGGGGCGGCCCGACCGCGGACTGGCTGGCCCCCGCCGGAAGCTCCGGGACCAGCGAGGACCTGATGTCCGAGTCCGCCCGCGGCAGCAAGCCGAAGGCCGCAGACAAGATCGCCGCCAACGACGACAAGAAGGACAAGAACAAGGACAAGGGTAAGGCCAAGGACGCCAAGGCGGACGGCGCACAACCCGCGCAAGGCAAGGACAAGGATACGGGCAGCGGCGAGGCCAACGCCGCGGCGCAAGCGGGCAAGGACAAGGACGGCCCGGGCGCCGGCGGCAAGGGAAGCGGAGGCAAGGGCGAAGGCGGCAAGGGCAAGAACTGAGGCAACACCTCGTCGCTGCGCCGAGGAAAACGGGGCCGGAGTCGGCCTCGCCGCGGCGCCGGCATGGACCCAGGTGTCCCGCCGGCGGCCGCGGAGCGATACCTACCTCGCCGCCACGCTCGATGTAATGGAAGCGACCACCGCGGACGCCATCGCGAATTGCGCGTCGCGGCCGGTTATCTTGTGGCGGCGCTTGATGTAGTCGAAATCGGTGTAGAACACCCAGACGCCGCCCTGGTCCTCGGCGACGAGCAGGCGCACCGGCCAGTCGAGTCCGGCGCTGGCGTCGGCGGCGATGAACTGCGTTCCGAGCGGCGGATTGCCGAAGATCAGGAGCGTCGACGGCCGCAGGTCGATGCCCGCTTCCGCCGCCAGCTCCGCCTGGTCGATCTCCATGAAGAACATGATGCCCTTATCCGCCACGTCCCGCTTGAGGCGGGCGACGGTCTCGTCCAGCGCATAGGCGCTTCGGACCTTGACGATGCCGTCGTCATGCGCGACTGGGCCGACATCCTGCGGCGCGGTGCAGGACGACAGCATCAGGCCGAGGACGAAACAGGCGGGCCTGGCGATGCGGGTGAGCATGGGCGTCTCCTCTCGATCCGTTGCCCGCGCGGCGCGCGAGCCCTCGGGTGCCAGAATGAAGGGCGGCGCGGCCGAGCGGAAATGCCCGCTGGCTCGGAATTCGATAGCCGGCGGCTATTGTTGCACCGCGTGTGTCAAAGATGGGCGAACGTCCGAGCGGCCAGCGTCCGCGTTGAACGGACGCGGCGTGCTGCCTAGCTGACCGGAATGTTTCGCGCACACCCGATGAAAGAGATGTCATGAAAAATTGGTTCGTCTCCGTGCTGGCGGGGTTCGGCGGCCTCGTGGCCGCCCTCTCGGTGCCGCCCGCCGCCGCGCAGTCCGACAACAAGGCTCAGCTGCAGCAGGCGGTGCGCCAGATTTTTCAGCGCTTCGACGGCAATGCCGACGGCACGATCACGAATTCGGAGTTCATGCAGGTCGGCCAGCGCGACTTCGCGCTCCTCGACGGCAACGGCGACGAGGTCATCTCGAAAACCGAATTCCTCGATCCGAAGCCGCGGTCCGTCGAGCGGCTCGACAGCAAGAACCTGGCGCGGGCCAGGGAGGTGTGGGGCCGGCAGTTCGCCCTTCTCGATGCCGACAAGAACAGCAAGCTCACCGCGAACGAGCACGAGGCGGCCGGCAAGCTGTCGTTCGCCCGCATGGACGCCAACAAGGACGGCGAGGTCACGCTGGCCGAGATGACGGCGGCCGCCAGCCGATAGTCCTGGCGGCGCTCGCCTCCTCCACGCACCGCGGCAGACGGTTACCTCGGCGACACTGGACGCGAGGGCACCGCCGCCATAGCCTGTCGCGCAGATCCCGAGCGACGGAGGACGCCATGGCGGCGACGGCGACGATGACGCGTGACTTCGGCTGGCGGGCCGACGACTTCGAGCTGGAGGGGACGGACGGCAAGACGCATCGGCTGGCCGACCTCAGGGGACCGAACGGCACGCTGGTGGCGTTCATCTGCAATCACTGCCCGTACGTGAAGGCGGTGATCGCCGACCTGGTGACGGACGCGGTGGCGCTCGCCGCCGACGGCGTCAACGCCGTCGCCATCATGCCGAACGACACCGAGGCCTATCCCGCGGACTCCTTCGACAACATGAAGGCGTTCGCGCGCCAGCACGGCTTCGGCTTTCCCTACCTGATCGACCGCACGCAGGCGGTGGCGCGCGGCTACGGCGCCGTGTGCACGCCCGACTTCTTCGGCTTCGACAAGGACCTGAAGCTCCGCTATCGCGGCCGCATGTACGAGATGGAGGCGGGCCTGAGGCCCAAGGCCGGCGCCCGGCACGAGCTGCTCGAGGCCATGCGCCAGATCGCCAGGACCGGCGCGGCGCCGAAGGAGCAGACGCCGAGCATGGGCTGCTCAATCAAGTGGCGGAGTTGATGCGGCGTTAGCGCACGCCGCCGGCGCTGCGGTCCCGCGCCTCGCCGGCGGCCTCGGGCGCGTCGTCCTCCGTCCACTCGATCAGCGAGAGGATGACCCAGCGCCGGTTGGTCGCATAGCCATAGGCCGGATCGGCCGGCGAATAGGGCGCCAGCGCCCCCGTCTTCGCGTCGTAGGCGGTGAGGCCGATCTTGGCGACGCCCTCGTCCTCCGCCCGCTTCAGCAGCGACAGCTCCGGCGTCTGCATGTTGCCGATGAGCGGCACAGGCAGGGCCAGGCTGGGGATGCCGATCAGCATGTTGCTGGAGTTCGTCGACAGCGCGCCGGCCCTGATCTCGACCACCGTGTCGGCGGCGCCGCGATCGGCGACCAGCCGGCCGCCGCTGCGCAGCAGATGGTCGCGGATGGCACCGACGGCGTATTTCTCGTCATAGCCGTCGAAGTTCGCGGCATCGACCCAGATGCGGGTGCCCGGCGGGATGCCGAGATCGAGTCCGTCGAGCGCATGGTCGACCGCGCCCGAGATCAGCAGCTGCTCGTCGGCGGTGCGCGGCGGCTGGGTCTCGCGCACCGACGAGCAGGCGGACAGCAGGGCCGGCAGGACGAGCAGCGCGATATGGACGTAGGACATGGCGCCTCCGCTGAGGGCGCGGGGAGGCGGCAGACCGCCATGCCGGTCCGCAGGCGTCGAGTGTTATTTCCGGGGCGTTTCCTCCGTCAGGGGATTCTCCCAGCGCAGGCCGCGGAAGCGCGCGAAATCCCCGTCGGCCGAGCACAGGGTCAACCCGTGCTCGATGGCGAGCGCGGCGAGATGCGCATCGCTGACGAGGCTGGGCCGGTAGGCGACTTGCGCCAACAGCGAGCCGAGTATCTGGCGATGGCGCTCCATCGGTTGCGGAATCCAGACGCAGGGGCAATCGAGCCACCGCTCGACTTCCCGCCACGCTTCTACGACGGGAACCGGTTGGGTGTAGACGCGACGGTTGGCGACGATCCGGACGAAACTCATAAGGACCGACCAGGGCAGTCCCACGGCCGCCGATCCGTTGAGCCGCGCGGTAAACCACGGCCGCATGGCCGCATGCTCCGGCGCTGAAGCGACCGTCGCGTACAGCAACAAGTTCACGTCGACGAGGATCACCGATAGTCTTCGCCTTCCGCGTAGGCGAGAACCTCGGAGATGTTGTCGAGATTGTCGACGAGACACTTTCCAAGATCCCAGCTGGGCGTAACATAGGGCTTGCGCTTCGGCGGCGGCGCCGCCATCTGCCGCAAGCCCTGGCGCAGGGCGTCGTTGACCGTCTCCTTGAGGCCGGTCTTGCGCGCCTTGCGCACCCGTTCGAGCAGGGCGGCGACGTCGTCGTCGAGGGTGAGGGTCGTGCGCATGCATCAGATCATAATCTGGTTGATGTCTTGATGTCAAAGTAAAAGCATCAGAACATCGGAGATTCTACGACGGTTGGAGTCGCGAGTCGCAGGCCTTGATCGCAGGCATCGAGATGATGACATATCCGGTGCCACTGTCATCGCGAACGATGCGGCCATGGAGCATTTGACGACCGGTGCTCGCCCGGGCTGAATGGCGCGGGCGCGGTTGCGAGGGGAGGATCGACCCACCATGAATCTCAGGGAGTACGCATCGTCGGACGGGCTCGGCCTGGCCGAGCTGGTGCGCCGGAAGCAGGTCTCGCCGAAAGAGCTGGCCGCCGCCGCGGCGCGCGCGGTCGAGGCCGTCAACCCGGCGGTCAACGCCGTGATCGAGCTGTACGAGGACCGCATCGCCGGACTCGACGAGGGCGCCCTCGGCCCCGGCCCGTTCCGCGGCGTGCCCTTCCTGATCAAGGATGTCGGCGGCCACGAGCAGGGGCGCACCATCGAGAACGGCAGCCGGCTGTGCCAGGGCATGCGCGCCGCGATCGACACCAACCTGATCAGGCTGCTGCGGGCGAGCGGGGTCAACGTGCTCGGGCGGTCGAACGCGCCGGAATACTCGATCGCCGGCACGACCGAGAACGCGCTCTACGGCAACACCTCGACGCCCTGGCGCCAGGGATACTCCGCCGGCGGCTCCACCGGCGGCGGCGCCGCAGCGGTGGCGGCGGGCATCGTGCCCATCGCCCACGGCTCCGACATCGGCGGCTCCATCCGCATCCCCGCGAGCTGGTGCGGCGGCGTGGGGCTGAAGCCGTCGCGCGGCCGCATCTCCTTCGGCCCGGCGCTCGACGAGGGCGGCTTCGGCCTGGCGATGAACTTCGTGCAGACGAAGAGCGTGCGCGACGCGGCGGCGATGCTCGACTGCCTGGCGATCCCGCAGCCGGGCGATCCCTTCATCATCCCGAAGCCGGTAGAGCCCTATGCGGCCCATGTCGGCAGGCCGGCGCCGCGGCTGAAGATCGCCTGGTCGGCGAAGCCGCTGATGGATGCGCCGGTCGATGCGGAGGTGGCGGCCGCGGTGGCGGCGACCGCCAGGCTGCTGGTCGAGATGGGCCACGAGGTGAGCGAGGCCCACCTGGATTTCGACGGCGAGGAGGCGAACCGCGTGATGCTGAGCCTGTGGTTCTTCGGCTTCGACCGGCGGCTGGAGGACATCGCGCAGAAGCTGGGCCGCACCATCGGCCCGCACACGCTGGAGCCGGTGACGCTCAAGATCTACGAGTTCTCGAAGCGGCTCGACCCGCACGGCTTCCAGGCCGCGCTGGCCTACATGAACGCGGCGCGCCGCCGCATCGGCGCGTTCTTCGCCGCGTACGACGTGTGGCTGTCGCCGACGACGGCGCAGGTGTCGGAGCCGCACGGGCTCTATCACCAGGGCCGCGCCGACCTGTCGGCCGAGGCATACCTGCCCTTCGCCGACCGTCCCATCCAGTTCTGCTTCCCCTACAACGTGGCGGGGCAGCCGGCGGTCTCGCTGCCGCTGGCCTGGCACTCCAACGGCCTGCCGATCGGCATCCAGCTCGGCGCGCGGCCGGCCGAGGAGCATGTGCTGATCCAGCTCGCCGCGGCGCTGGAAGAGGCGCGCCCCTGGCGCGGCAGGGTGCCACCGCTGCATGCGTCGCGGTAGAAAGCAGCCGTGTCTGCCGCCTGGTTGAGTCGACGCGATACAGCTCGCCTCATCTTCCAAAGACTGTCATCGCCGGGCTTGACCCGGCGATCCAGGGCGTCGCACGAATGCGGCAGGTCTCGCACGCCGACTGGATTGCCGGGTCAAGCCCGGCAATGACACTATAGGATAAGCAAGAGCGCGCGAATACTTGGTCGCAGGGCGACCGCGCCCAGGGAGGCAAAACGGATGAAAATCCTCGTGGTCGGCGGCGCCGGGGCGATGGCGAGCGGCACCGTGCGCGACCTGGCGTCGCCGCTGCATACGCGCGTCACGGAGATCGTGATCGCGGACCAGTCGATCGAGCGCTGCCGCGCGCTCGCCGCAGCGATTGGCGACCCGCGCCTGAAGGCCGTTGCGCTCGACGTGCGCGAGGGCGACCAGCTCGCGGCGCTGCTGCAAGCGGCGGACCTTTGCATCAACGCGGTGCCGACCCTGGCCGGCCACCAGATGGCCATCTTCGAGGCCTGCCTGGCGGCGCGCCGGCCCTATGTGGATTACGGCGGGCTCGGCGTCTTCACGCTGAAGCAGAAGCAGCAGCATGCGGCCTGGCAGCGGGCCGGCGTGACGGCCGTGCTCGGCCTCGGGGCCGATCCCGGCATCTCCAACATGCTGTGCAAGGCGGTGGCCGAGCGGCTCGACCGCATCGATCGCATCAATCTCTACTGGGCGGCCGAGAATTTCGCGCCGGAGAGCCCGGTGCTGGTGCCGCCCTACAGCCTGCGCACGGTGCTGGCCGAGTACGCCAACCCGTCCATGCAGTTCCTCGACGGCAAGCTCACGGAGATCCCGCCGCAGAGCGGGCAGGAAACCCTGATCCTGCCGGAGCCGTGGGGCCGGACGGTGTTCATGCACACCCAGCATTCGGAGCCGCTGACCGTGCCCTTCGCCGAGGGCATCCGCGACAAGGGCATCCGCGAGTTCACCTGGAAGCTGCACCTGCCGGCGCGCGAGCACGAGGCCTGGGTGGCGCTGTGCAAGGCCGGGTTCGGCGAGTTCGAGGACGCGCTGGAGATCGGCGGGACTACCATCGTGCCCGCGGACTTCCTGGACGCGCTGATCAAGCGCAACATCGCGCGCAAAAGCGGCCTCATTCCGGAGCCGCAGATCCACGAGCTGCACCTCGCGATCGCCGAGGGCCTGCGCGGCGGCAAGCCCGCCACGCTCAACTGCGCCATGATCGGCAGCCCGCATCCGACGCATGCCGGCTATTCCGACCCGGGCACGTCCATGGGCCTCGCGATCGGCGTCAAGCTGATGCTGGAGATGCCGATGAAACCCGGCGTGTGGGGCCCCGAAGAGTATTTCCCGGTGGCACCCTTTTTCGAGGAACTGCGGAAACGCCATTTCACCGTGACGGAAGACATCGCGGTCGGGCGTGCGAGATGATTGGGTCTGCCGGCCCTTCATTCCCTTCGTTCAATTGTACGGCAACGGGAACGGACAGGTGGCTCGGGCGGTCATGAAACTGCTCATGGCTGCCGCAAAGTCCGTACCTTCGAGCTGGTTCACCAGGGAGGTCGCGACGGAGTTCAATGCGGGCCGTCCCTCCGTATCGAGAACCTCGTAGGCCAATCGGCCGGATTCCGCCGACACGCGACGAATGACGGCTGCCCCGACGGCGTGAGGGCCCGTCAGCCGCCCATCGGCTGCACGAAAGACGACCTCGGCCAACTGCCCGTCCTGATCGTCGTATGAGAACTCCACGAGCGCAAAGCCGCACTCCGGATTGTCGCGAAAACCGTATTGGCCGCCGTAGCCGTCCGCGCCATAGAAACCGATGGCTGCAAGGCGCCCGAAATCGTCGAGGATGTTCTCCTGCCTGGCGACGCCCGCCGGGTTCCGCGCAATCAACTCGCCCTGATCGTCCAGCCAGCTGCGCCGGAGCAAGCGGCCGTCCGCTGTCAGCACCGTCTCGACGGCGGCATAGCCCGCAAATCGATTGACCATCAGCCGGCCCGCGGCGTCTTCGAAGAACGTCGACGCTGCCACCGTGCCGTCGGGCCGATTCTCCGCGACCGTCCGCTCGCAGGCATATCCGTAGCGAGGACGATCGACCACGAGCAGCCGATCGTCGGCGTCGTAGAGGCACTCCCATTGCCGCTCGCCGACGGCGGAATAGCCGGCACGATAGGTCGCGTATCCGGCGATCGGGTCGAGGCGCAGGCGACCCTGCGCATCATAGCGGCGTTCCACCGCGACGCGGCCCTTGCGGTCGTATCGCGTGTCGATTCGAGATGCTCCGATCCCTCGATACGGCGTGGGCCTGTCGTCGGCGCCCAGGTACGCCTCCTGTGTCACCGTATTGAAAGCATCGAGGACATGCCGCACCTGAGCGACGCCGGTCAGCGGATCGGCTATGAGGCGACCGTTCTCGTCCAGCGTTTCCCGCAGCCACCAGGCGCCGTCCGGATAGTAGCGGTAGCGGAAGGCATGCTCGCCCGTCGCTCGAAGCTTGGGCTGACCTGTCTCGGCGAAGCATCCGGCAGACGACTGGCGGCCGCGCGCGTCATATTCGAAGCGCTGCACGGGGCATTCCGACCAGGGCGGAACGGCTAGGTCGCCATTGACGTCGGTCACGGAATATTCCCGGAGGAGACCGTCCTGGTAGCGGTAGCGGTTGCCGGCGGCGCCGTCCCGATCCGCGGCGATCCGGGAGTCGACGCCCGTGAACACTTCTTCGATCAGATTGCCGTCCGCGTCGTAGCGATACTCGATCCCTGGAGGATCGAGACCGCTATCCCAGTCGGCCGCGCCAAGAACGCTGAATCCCGCCTTTGTCAGCAGCCGGCCGTCCTGGTCGTAAGCGTACCTGAACTCGGATCGGCCACCCATTCGCGTGAACCGCAACTCCGTACGCACGGCCAGTCCGCTCGCGGCCGGGCGGCCATCCGCGCGCTTGAAGGAGAGGCGGGAAACCTGGCCGGTTGCATCGTCGTAGTCGAAGAGGATTTCCGTCGCGTCGCCATACACCGGGAGTGGCCGGACGCCGACATCATTCGGTGCCGCGAATTGCACGCCATGCAACCGCGTCCCGTCCTTGCTGTAGAAGTTCAAGCGCGCCCGCAATCCCGGCGGCAATCCCAGAAGCCCGGCGGCCTTGACCTCGAGCTGCCGGTTCTGGCCCGTCAGCGTCACCTCGGCGACCGGACGCCAGCGCTGGTCGCTGATCTCGAACCGAACCACGGCGGACGGCAGAACGTCGCGCTCGTACGTGAATGTGACGTGGCAAGGACGCGGTGATTGGTTGTCGGCAAGGTTGAGCGACGCGGCCGCCCTGGTCGTCGCCAATGGCGGCAGGACGAGATTCAGGCCGTTGACCGCACACTCGCCAAGACCGTTGACCGCCCTCGCGCTCTCGATGCGACCCCATCGGCCCAGCCGAAGGATCTCCAGGCTGTTTTCCCGGCGGAACGCCTGTGCGGGCGTGAGCGGGCCGATCAGGCGCACGGTATCGCCATCGAACGACAGGGACGTCGCATAGACCCAGTTCGGCCGGCTCAAGCCGTACCAACTGGCGACGAGCATAAGCGCGACGAACGCGGCGGCAATCGCGACCCCGGCGGCGCCGCGGATCGCGATGCGGCGCCGCCGGTCGGCATAGTCGCGCCGCCGCAGGAGGTCATAACGGATGCCGAGCAAGCCGGCGACGAGCTTGAGCCTGCCGGCCTTCCTGCCGTCGCCGCCGGGCCGCAGATCGGCAGCCAGCGGTTCGACCGTCCGATCGGTCAGTTCGCCGTCCGCGCCGAGCGCGTAACGCAGGGCCGGAGGAAAGCATTCCAGTGACGGGGCGAGACCTTCGGCGGCAGCGTTGGGCTCGCCGCCGGCGATCGCGGCGAAGATGCGCTCCTGCCGTCCGAGACGCTTGAACGCCAGGATCTCCTCGTTCACCCAGCGGCTACGGGCCGCCGCCGGGCTGCAGACCACGATCAGCGCATCCGAGCGATCAAGGGCGGCGCGGATGGACGCGGAGAGGTCGCCCGACGAACTCAGCTCCTCGCGGTCGCGAAAGATGGGATAGAGGCGGCGGCCGATCGGGCCGGCGGGACTGTCCTGCCCGCGCAGCGAGCGTGGGATGGGATAGCGCTCGAGCGCACGGTGCAGCCATGCCGCCACGCGCTCGTCGTCATGGCAATAGCTGATGAAGGCCTTGAAGCGAATCTCGCCGCCCGACATCGCCCACACGTAGAAGCTCCCCTAGTCGCGTCCGGTGTGACCGGATATGATCGCGCCGGGGGCTTTCCGTCAGATGTTCGCGCACTCGTCCGCTCACGACAAGAAGACAGTCTGGCCGTTGAAATGGCCCGACTGGATCTGGATCGGGCTGGCGATACTGACCATCGTCCTGGGCCTGATCGGCTTCAGCGAAGCCCCGGACCGCGTGAGCGATCCCGCTTGCACGCACGCCCACGACTTCGGCATCGAGGGCAGCGGGAGCCTGCTCGACCGAGCCCACCAGTTCTTTGCGCATCATTTCGTCGAACGGCTCTATCGGACCCTTCTCCTCTTCGAGCCGGGCGAAGACAATCTCCAGATCGGCATTTGCTACAAGCACTGGACCCTGGCGGTTGCCCGTCTCAGCGGCCCCGCCGCCATCATCTTGGGCGGGGCGCGCGGCGTCTGGGGACTCGTGCAATACATGCGCGGCCGGCGACGCCTGCGGAGAGGAAGCGGCCATACCGTCATCATCGGCCTCGGGGCCAAGGGCCGCGTCCGCGCCGCCGACGAAGCCGCCGGCGGCGCCCGCGTCGTCGTCATCGAGTCGCAGCCCGACGATGCCGCCGAGGCGTTCGCCGGGGTGCACGGCGTCCTCCTGCTCGCCGGCGACGGCCGCAACCGCACGGTTTGGGAGCGGGCCCGCATCGGGCACGCCGGGCGTATCATCGTCGCAACCGGCGACGACACCCGCAACCTCGCGGTCGCCCGCATGCTGGCCGACAGCCCGTGCGGGGCCGTCATCGAAACCTCGATCGACGATCCGTTGATCCGCCGGACCCTGAGCGCCGCAGACGCCGACGCCGGAATCGAGCCCTTCGCCCTTGGCGAGCTTGCGGCGCACGCTCTGTGCGAGACCGCGCGCTTCGGCGAGATCGCCGATCTCAGGGGACAGCCCGGCGTCCATGTCGTGTTCCTCGGCCTCGGCCCCTGCGGTCCGGCTCTTGTGGCCCAGATCCTGCGAACGAGCCTGCTGGCCGGCCATGGCCGGCCGAACGTCACCGTGCTGTGCCCGCGGCCGCCGGAGGCCCGCGACGCCCTGCGTCTGCGCTATCCCGAGATTCTGGAGGCCGCGTCGTTTGCCTTCGTCGAGTTCGATCCCGCGCACCAGCCGCTCGACGACGAGGCGCTGATGCGCCGGGTCGCGCAAGCATCCCCGGTAACAGCCGTGATCGTGCCCCCGGAAGCGGGCGGGACGCCACTGGCGATCGCGCTCGCGGCGCAAGAAGGCATGCGCCGCGCCGGCCTGTGGGCGGCGCCCGTTTTCTTCGCCGCAGACGCCACCGAGGGGCTGCACCGCACGCAGAAGCCGTTGAACGCCACACTACGATATTCCGAGGTCCTGCAATCGTTCATCGTCGGGCCGGACCTGTGTGCCCGGGCGCGACTGGCCGAGCGCGATGCCGCCGCGCAAGCGTTGCACGCGGGCTATCTGCGCACGCAGGAGGCGATGCGACGGAAGGGCCTGATCCCGTCGAGCGCAGAGCGCTCGCTCGTACCCTGGGACAAATTGCCTCTGACCTATCGGCAAGCCAATCGGCGGGTCGCCGACCATGTTACCGCCAAGCTTCTCAGCGCCGGGTGCTTCGCGCCGCGTCGCGGGTCCGGCGAACTGCGGGTGCCGCCGGGATTCGACCTTCTGGCCGAGCCGGAGATGCTGGATCGGTTGAGCCGACTCGAGCACGAGGCTTGGATGATCGACCGAAGGCTGGAAGGATGGCGGCCGGGATCGCCGCGCGACGATGTGCGGCGGATTCACGATTGCCTGCTGCCCTACGACGACCTCCCGCCACCCACGCGCGAACTCGACCGCGCCCAAGTGCGCGAGCTGAACGACGCGCGCCTCGTCCGGGAGCCCGGTCATGGCGCGGGCGGGCTGCCCCTCGTCCGCTTCGATCTATGGATCGGCATCATCGGCACCATCCGCCTCTCCGGCGCCGAGGCCGTTTGGCTCGCGCAGGCGATCGGCGACCAGGTCGTGCCGCGGATCCTGGCCATGCATCCAGACCATCACATCACGGTCCTGTCGCCCTGCGCGCCGGGCAGCGATCTGATCGCGACGAAAGCCGCGCTATCCGCGCTCAGGAAGCGGAAACAGCCGCACCGACTGCTGGCCGTCGAGGCCGTGCCGATATCGGACGTCGTCGAGGACTTCTCGCCCTGCTGGCAGGCCGGATGCGTCGCCGACAGCACCGGCATCGACGCCTCGACGTGGGAGGAGGCTCGCCCGCAAATCGGCCGCGCCATCGCTGCCCTGCATGAAGGGGAAGGGTGCGAGCGCGTCATCGAGCTGGATCGGCTTCCCGGGGGCGCGGCGGAAGCTGATCGGGCGCAGGCCTACCGCCGGCAGAACGCCTTTCTGGTGCAACGGGCCCATATTCTCGTGGCGGCCGTCAAGGGCCCGACGCAGGCGCGGCCCGGCGGGACCTGGGAGGCGGTGTCCTGGCGCCGCAGCCTGCCGTCGCTTCCCGCCGACCAGCCGCGCTATGCGGCGCGACCCAACAAGCCCGCGCGCACCGCGCCGCATCTCGTGCTCGTCAACGTCGAAGCGATGCGCATCGACGAAGAAGCCGCGCCGGGATCATAGACATCGCGGCGACAGATAACAGCCTGGCGTCTCGCGCTCCCCACGACACAATCGGCTACGCGCTGCCCTCGCGCATCACTTCCTTCACCTTGCCGGCGAGCTGCTTCAGCGAGAAGGGTTTGGGCAGAAAGTGGATCTCGGCGTTCTCGTCGAGGCGGCGGCGGAAATTGTCCTCGGCGTAGCCGGAGATGAAGATCACCTTCATGTTCGGCTGCTTGGAGCGGACCTCCTTGATTAGGGTCGGGCCGTCCATGCGTGGCATGACGACGTCGGTGATCAGCAGATCGATCGGGTCCTTGGTCGTGCTGATGATCTCCAGCGCCGCCTCGCCGCTCCTCGCCTCCAGCACCTTGTAGCCCTTGTTGCGCAGCGCGCGGGCGCCGAACAGGCGCACGGCGTCCTCGTCCTCGACCAGCAGCACGGTGCCGATGCCGGTGTCGTCGAGGGTCTTGCTCGAATCCGCGGCGGCCTCGAGCTTGGCGGCGTCGGCGGCTGTCGGAACATATTGCGGCAGGTAGATCGAGAAGGTGGCGCCCTGCTTCGGCTTCGAATCGACGAAGATGAAGCCGCCCGTCTGCTTGACGATGCCGTAGACGGTGGAAAGGCCGAGGCCGGTGCCCGAGCCCACCTCCTTGGTCGAGAAGAACGGCTCGAAGATGCGGTCGATGATCTCGAGGGGAATGCCGTGGCCGGTGTCGATCACCTGCACCAGCACGTAGGTGCCCGGCGGCATGGTCTCGTCGCCGCGCGTCACCGGCCGGGCGATGACGGCGTTCTCGGTGCGGATGGTCAGCATGCCGCCGGTCGCATGCATGGCGTCGCGGGCGTTGACGGCGAGGTTGATGATGACCTGCTCGAGCTGGCCGTGATCCACCTTCACCTGCGCCAGGTCGCGGCCATGCACCATCTTCAGCTCGATGTTCTCGCCGATGAGACGGCGCAGCAGGTGCGACAGCTCGGCCAGCACGTCCGTGATGTTGACGACGCGCGGCTGCAGGGTCTGCTGGCGCGAGAAGGCGAGGAGCTGGCGCACCAGGTTGGCGGCGCGGTTGGCGTTCTGCTTGATCTGCATGATGTCGGCGAAGGACTGGTCGCCGGCGCGGTGGCGCACCAGCAGCAGGTCGCAAAAGCCGATCATCGCCGTCAGCAGGTTATTGAAGTCGTGGGCGATGCCGCCGGCGAGCTGGCCCACCGCCTGCATCTTCTGCGATTGCGCGAACTGCACCTCGAGCTTGCGGCGCTCGGTGATGTCGATGAAGTGGGCGATCCAGCCGGAGCCGCGGCCCGAGGCCTCGTCGCGGCGCGACATGTAGAGCGTGGCGCTGCGGTCGCCCTGGCGCTTCAGCCGCACGTCGAGCGGTATGCTCTTCTCGCGGCCGGAGATGACGCCGTCGAGGCATTTGGTGACGGTGGGGCGGTCCTGCTCGGCGATGAACTCCAGGAGCTGGTGGCCGATCAGACCGGGCGCGCCGCCGCCGACCATGGCGCGGAAGGCGGTGTTGCATTCCTCCAGCCGGCCGTTGTGGTCGACCAGCGCGATGCCGACGGGCGCCTCCTCGAAGAAGCGCTGGAAGCGCTGCTCGGAGGAGCGCAGCGCCGCCTCCAGCGCGCGCTCGCGGCCGAGGTCGTGCACCACCGAGCGGGTGCGGATGCCGGTGCCGGATTCGCTCGGCACCACCTCCTGGCGGATGTAGGCCTGCATGCTCTTGCCCGTCGGCCCCCTGAGCGTCACCTCGCCGCTCTTGACGTTCTCGCCGAACGGATCGTAGGGCGGCGTGCCTGACGGCACGGTCGTCGCCAGCAGCTGGTGGAGGAAGACCCGCCCGGCGGCGACGTCGCTGCGCGACAGGTCGAGCCAGGCGGCGAGGGTGGCGTTGACGAAGAGGAAGCGGCCCTGCTCGTCGACCGAATAAAAGCCGATCGGCGCATGCTCCACCAGGTCGGCGAAGCGCTCCTGCTCGCGGCGGATGATCGATTCCACCTGACGGCGCGGCGTGATGTCCTCGACGCCCCAGACGACGTAGCCCGGCAGCAGCTGCAGCGGCGAGGCGCTGACGTCGCGCCACTCGATGTTGCCGCTGGCGGTGCGGATGGTGATCTCGGTATGGCCGCCGATTCCGGCGGCGGCCTGCGCCTCGAGCTGCGCCAGGCGGTCGGCCTCGGCCGGCTCGCCGGCGAGCTGCGCCTCGAGCAGCGCCTTCACCGGCTTCATCGCATCGGCGAACATGCGCCGATAGGCGGTCGAGGCGAAGATGACGCCGCCGTCGGGCGCGACGATCTGGCGCGCCACCGGCAGCGTATCCAGGCTGGAGGCAAACAGGTCGCGCTCGCGCCGCGCCCGCAGCCGCATGTTCAAGAGAATGGCGGCGCCGGTCAGCAGCGCCAAGGCGATGCCGCCGGCAATGCCGCCGAGCCAGACCGGCGAGACGGTGTCGAAGCCGCGCGCGGCGATGAAGACGGCGAGGAACGCCGTCAGCAGCAAGGCGACGCCCACCCCGGCCAGCAGCCGGCCCTGGGAATCGATATTGGTTTGCGCCCGCCCGTCGGGGTTCGCGCGATTCATGACCCGTCGACCGATAGCCCCATGCCGGCTCCGCCCCTCGACCGGCGTTTCTCGCATACTCCCGGCGCCGCGCCGCTGGAACGGGCCGGGACCCAGCGGCGGCTGGGACGGTTAGCGAACTCTAAGCATTGGCAGTTAATAATAAGTAAATTCCGAAAATTCCATCGAATTTGCGGAACTATCCCGGCTCGGCCAGGGACTGCCGGATGCGGCCGATGTCGCGCCAGGGGTCGGCGCCGAGTCCGGCCAGCCGGCGCGGCAGGGTCTCGACCGTGAAATGATCCGACCGCAGGCCGGGATCCAGCTCCTCCCAGGCCAGCGGCGTCGCCACCGGCGCCCTCGGCTTCGCCCGCGCCGAATATGCCGCCACCGCCGTCGCGCCTCGCGCATTGCGCAAGTAGTCGATGAAGATGCGGCCCGGGCGGGAGGCCTTCGCCATGCGCGCGGTGTAGCGGCGCGGCGACTCCGCCGCCATCGCCTCCGCGAACCGCTTGGCGAAGCCGCGGATTTGCGCCCAGTCATGGCGGCGGGCGAGCGGCACCACCACATGCAGCCCCTTCCCGCCCGTCGTCTTGACGAAGCTGCGCAGCCGCAGCGCCTGCAGGCGATCATGCGTTTCGCGCGCGGCGGCGATGACGTCCGTCCAGGCGACGGCGGGATCGGGATCGAGATCGAAGACCATCCGGTCGGGCCGCTCCAGGCGGTCGATGCGCGCGCCCCACGGGTGAATCTCCAGCACCGCCATCTGCACCAGCGACACCAGGCCCTTGGCGTCCTCGATCATGGCGTAGCAGGTCGGGCCGGCGCTCTCCTCGATGCGGGCGCAGCGCAGATCCTCGGGCGGGCTGGCGCCGAGATGCTTCTGGTAGAAGCATCCCTTGCCCAGCCCGTCCGGGCAGCGCACCAGGCTCAACGGCCGCCGCGCGACCTCCGGGAGAATCCAATCTGCGATCTCCAGGTAGTATTCGGCCAGGCCGCGCTTCGTCAGGCCGATCTCCGGATAGAGCACGCGGTCGGGATGGGTGAAGCGCAGCGAGTCGATCACGTCGCTCGATCCGCCGCCCCTCTTGCTCTTGCTGCTGCTCTTGCGGTTGCGGCCGCTGCTCGCGGGTGTTTTCAAAGTGATCTCCTCGGCCGGCTTGTCCTCGCGCGGGCCCTGGACGTTCGCCTGCTGCGACGCGATGACGGTCGGCATCGGCGCGCGCTTGCCGCGGCGGGCAGGGCCCGAGATGCGCGCCGGCGGCGGATCATCCGTGGGCGCCGGCGCAGATCGATTGCTCCGCCAGACCCGGTCGCCCGCCGCGGCGATCTGATGCATGGTCCGCTGCGAGACGATGCTCGTGGTCGCCGCGCGCAGCAGGCGGTCGCCGTCGGCGGCATCGGCGGCCACGTCCTTCTTCTTCATCAGCAACCAGTTTTCGCGCCGGTCGCCGCCGCGGCCGTCCATGCGCACCAGCGCCCAGTCGCCCTTGAGCCGACGCCCGTTCAGACGAAAGCTCAGCTTGCCGTCGCGATAGCCGCGCGCGGGATCGCCGGCAGGCTCCCAGGTGCCCCGATCCCAGATCATCACCGTGCCGCCGCCATACTGACCCGGCGGGATCGTGCCCTCGAAGTCCGAATATTCGATCGGATGGTCCTCGACATGCACGGCCAGGCGACGGACGCGCGGATCGAGGCTCGGCCCCTTGGTCACCGCCCAGCTCTTCATGACCCCGCCCAGCTCCAGGCGGAAATCATAGTGCAGCCGGCGCGCCGCGTGCTTCTGCACGACGAAGCTCAGCACGCCCGCGTGCCGCCGCACGCGGCCGCCCGGCTCCCGCGTGAGCCCGAAGTCCCGCTTCCGGCGATAGGCCGTCAGACTCCGTTCGGCCCGATCGCGCGCGGCCTTGGCCATCGGCTGGTTCCCGCCGTCACAGACGCAGGATGCGCAGCGTAAAGGATCGGGTAAGGCCCTGCATCAGTCATTGGGCCTCTCCGCCTTCTCCGATCTCAGTGCAAGGTCGGGGACGTCTGCGGGAAGCTGAGGTCGATCGGATGCGGCAGGCCGCTCGAATCGACATGGAGTCGGACGATCTGGCTGAACACCGACAGCGACAGGCGCTGCAGGTAGAGCTGGAGCTTGGGAAAATAGGGCACGGTATCCATTCCCATCCAAACGAATTGCCGACGGGTCGTGGGCGACCGGACCGATGCCAACTCGACGATGGCGATCGTCAGGCAAGGCGGTTCCTGCACCAGCTCGTCTTCTATCGTTCGTTCATCGCATCGCATGGCTGCTGCTCCCGCAAGTCCTTCGGCCGCAGTTGGCGGCTCCATATCCAAACCCCGGTCCGCTTGATTTGTTTCCCGGCCGCGACGGCGCAGACGCCAGTGCGAGCAGCGGTTTCCGACTCGAGCGACGGAACCGAATGGGTGCCGACTCCGTTTTTCCTTCAATTGCCCGTTGCCAAAGGACTGCCGAGATCGCGGGAGAGCGTCGGCCGGATATGTCGGCAAGGGTGATGGCCGTCCATCACGCACAGCAGTTGTTGCAGGTCAATGGATGCATCGACGGAACCGCGCGCGTCTCTCGAATTCCGCTTGGCACTCGTCGAATGCATCCCGCATCTGCGCGCCTTCGCGCGGTCGCTGACGCGAAACCGCGAGCAGGCCGACGACCTCGTCCATGACGCGGCCGTGCGCGCGCTCGCCGCCGAATCCCAGTTCTGTCCCGGAACGAACTTCAAGGCGTGGATCTTCACCATCCTGCGCAACCTCTACTACAACCGCTGGCGCGAACAGCGCGTTCGCTCGGCACTGCTCGAGGATCCCGCCTTGGCGGCAGGACATGTCGGGCCGTCGCAGGAAGTCGCGCTCAAGCTCCGCGACTTCAAGCGTGCCTTCTGGCGGCTGGGCGCCGATCAGCGCGAGGCGCTCGTCCTCGTCGGCGCCAGCGGCTTGAGCTACGAGGCCGCGGCGGCGATCTGCCGCTGCCCGGTCGGCACGGTGAAGAGCCGTGTATCGCGCGCCCGCCGGCAGCTGATGCTGCAAGCGCCAGCCGGCGACGACGGCCGCGACCGCGCCGAGGCGCAGGGCCGCGACGGCAAATCTCCGAGACGCGACGGCATGCGCCGCCCCTCCGCCGGCAGGCTGCCGCACAAGGGCGGGCGCTCGCGCCGGCCGAAGGACGCCCCGAAGGGGGAGCCGCTGCGCTCGGCGAAGTGACGCGACGGCCGGCCTCAAGGCGTCGGAAAAATTCCGGAACCTTCGCGGAAGGCGGCGATTGATTGGGCGGCAATCCCGCAACATCAATCCCGCGACAAGGAGCCGAAAGCCATGAAGCAAAGCACGAAGAAACGGGCCGGCAGCAAGGATGCGCTGACCCTGCTGGCGGAAGACCACAAGGCTGTCGACAAAATCTTCAAGCAATTCGAGAAGCTGAAGAAGGACGGCGGCGATGCCGAGAAGGCCGCGCTGGTGCGCAGCGTCTGCGCGGCCCTGACGGTGCATGCGACGATCGAAGAGGACATCTTCTATCCCGCCCTGTACGACGCCGCCGACGCCGAGGACCTGCTCGACGAAGCCGAGGTCGAGCATGCCACCATCAAGGATCTGGTCTCGCGGCTCGAGGAGATGATGCCGACGGACGAACTGTATGACGCGACCGTCCTCGTGCTCGGCGAATACGTCCGACATCACGTGAAGGAGGAGGAAGGCGAGATCTTCCCGAAGGCGAAGAAAGCCAAGATGGACCTCGCCGCGCTCGGCGAGCGGCTGATGGAGCGCAAGCGCAGCCTCGACGGCGAGACCGCGGCGGCTGCGGCGGCCGAATAACGCGGCCGCTCGGCTCGGATCGCTACTCGGAACTTTGCCGACGCCGCCGCATTGCACCCGATAGGAACCGGCGGCCGGACCGTCACCCGGCGCGCACTAAAGACGATCGAGAGGGACAGACGATGAAAGCAGCGACACCCACCCCACGGGTTCCCGCCCAGGAACTCGAGAGCCGCGAGACCTTCGACCTGATTGCCGCCGGCAAGGTCGAGGGCACGGCCGTCTACAACCGGGCCGGCGACAAGCTCGGCAGCATCGACAAGATCATGATCGACAAGATCAGCGGCAGGATTCCCTACGCCGTGATGTCGTTCGGCGGCTTCCTCGGCATGGGCGAGAGCTACCACCCGCTGCCGTGGAACGTGCTCGACTATGACACGCGCATGGGCGGCTACGTCGTCGACATCGACGCGGAGACGCTGAAGGGCGGCCCGACCTACGGCCCGGACGAGGCCGTCGACTGGCGGGACGAGGCCTGGAACCGGCGCCTGCACGACTACTACGGCGTTCCGCCCTATTGGTTGTGAGCTTGGCTGGCTGCGAGGGGGGCGCGCCGCCCGATGATGGCGGCGCGCCCGCTTCCTTCACCTTCGAACGGAGGGTCGCCCATGGCCCGCTGCGAAACCTGCGGCAACGATTACGACAAGTCCTTCCAGGTGATCATGAACGGCTCACCGCATGTCTTCGACTGCTTCGAATGTGCAGTGTTCGCCCTGGCGCCGCGCTGCGCCGCCTGCGGCGTCAATGTCATCGGCCATGGATTGGAAAGTCATGGCACGATCTATTGCTGCGACCACTGCGCCACTCGCGCGGGCGTCACGGAGCTGCGCGACCGCGCCTGAGGGGGCGAAGAGCCGCCCACGCGAAGGCCCACGCGAGGCTGAAGCAGCGATAGGCACGATGGATAGGGACGCCGAAGGACGGATGGAGGCCGAGTTGATCGCCGACTCGATTCGCGCTCACGGCGACGCCCTCGGCGGCAATCTGGTCCACTTCAAGCGCTTCCTCGACGCGTTGCTGGAGCGACAGTCGAAGGCCGCGGACGCGACGGCGCAGCAGCATCTGGCCGTCAACCAGACCGCAGCGCGCGCGGCCCAGGCGGCCACGGACGCAGCGCGTAAATCGGCACGCGCCGCGATGTGGTCGGTCGTCGTCGCCATGATCCTCGCCGCCCTAACGGCGGTGCAGGTGGCGGTGTATTTCATCGACCGTGACCGTCCGACGACGGTGATCGTCCGAGACCCCGTCATGCTCTCCCCGTCGCAGGCGCCGTGATCCCCCGCGCGAATCCGAGTAGTTTTCTTTTTGTTCCAACAACCGGAGGAGGACCGCCCCATCTACCGGGCACGACGTGATCGGCCAGGTCGGCGCTGCTAAAATCTATGGGTGATCGGTTCACCCGAGTGGGGAACGGGGCGCTCAGTCCTCGCGGTGGGTGCGTTCCATGCGCTCATGGCGCTCCTGCGCCTCGATGCTGAGGGTGGCGATCGGCCGCGCCTCCAGCCGGCGCAGGCTTATCGGCTCGCTGGTCTCCTCGCAGTAGCCGTAAGTGCCTTCCTCAATGCGTTGGAGGGCGTCGTCGATGCGGGCGATCAGCTTGCGCTCGCGGTCGCGGGTGCGGAGTTCCAGCGAACGATCGGTCTCCAGGGAGGCGCGATCGGCGATATCGGGCTCGGACAACGACTCTTCCTGCAGATGCTTGAGCGTCTCCGATGACTCCTGCAGCAACTCCGAGCGCCAACTCAGCAGCTTCTGGCGGAAATACTCCCGCTGCAGCGGGTTCATGAACTCCTCGTCCTCGGTTGGACGGTAATCCGGGGGAAGCAACGGTCGCATCTCCTCGCTCGATTGTCGCCGCTCGTAAATGGCGGCGGAGTATATGAGATTCGGTTCGGCCCGCAAGTCCGAGAATCCGCTCTTTCGTCGCAGAAATTGGTTGAAAAATCATGACGTTGTGTGCAAGCGCCACGAACTTGCGGGAGCCTCCGGCCGGCCCTCGGCCGGGCGACGCGACGGCCCTGGACGCTCTGTCGGCACCGGGCTGCGCCCTCCCCAACCCTGCCTGAAGCGGCCGCGCGCCGGCCGCTTCCGTGCCCCGCCCGGCGATGTCGCGAATTAAGCAATGCCAATGTCTTAACCGTCGCGTTTAGGGCTTTTTTAAGCGGACGTGACATATGGTTGCGATACCACAAGGGCGGCACAAGCCGATCGCGTTGCAGACGGAGTTGGGAATGAGTGCAGATCATCACGCCGGACAGGGTGCGGTCCGCGGGCCGGAGGGCACGCCGATCACGCTCGATGACCTGCCGCCCCCGGGAACCAAGCGCTGGGTCATCCGCCGCAAGGCCGAGGTCGTCGCCGGCGTGCGCGCCGGCCTGCTCAGCCTCGAGGAAGCCTGCCAGCGCTATACTCTATCAGTCGAAGAATTCCTCTCCTGGCAGCGCCTGATCGATCGCCACGGCATGCGCGGCCTGCGGGTAACGCGCCTTCAGGACTATCGCGGCAGCGAACGCGCAGCAGAGGACGCCCGCTAGCCGAGCCGCCGCCGGACCCTCCGGTCCGGCCTTTTCCGATCTTCAACCGAGTCCCGACTATCGCGCGATTGCGTCACTGACCGCGGTGCAAGCCGGCGGCCCGTTCGTTGCGGCGCTGGGTCGACGTCTTGTCGGCGCCGTCGCGGCCCTGCTTCATTTGCTCGACTCGAGCAAGCTCGGCCTCGGCGACGGCCAGTTCGCTGCGGGCGCGTTCGATGGTGGCCTCAACGTCGGCGATGGAGCGGACCAGCCGCTCACGGCGCTCATCGGCCGGCTGGCCCTCGCCGGGCGGCGGCGGCCCCAGGCGACCGATATCGCTGCGCAGGCGGTCGGCCAGGCGCTGCAGATCCTCGAGCGTCCGGCGCTTCTCGCCGCTGGCCCAGCGGTAGACGCGGACCATCTGGTCGATTGCGGTCACGCGGGCCGCTCTCCGGCCGCTTTCGCCGCCGCGCCTAGATTTTTTCTATCGGCTACCTCGCCGCTCATCGAGCGCCTCGTCCTCCGCACACGCCGTCTCTGGCAAAGACTTTATTAGGATCAATCAGTTACCATGATCATTGCGAAGATTCGTTAAGCTTTAGTGAAGGTCGAGCGGTTCCGGCGCCCGCCACTTTTTTTGCTGTCCGGTAAAGGTTTGTTAAGAAAGTGGCGGCAAAGTGGTTAACGAGTTAAGCTTCCATCCACCTTGCTGCCGGAGTTCGCAATGCGCGTTTTGTTGGTCGAAGACGATTCGAATACCGCCCAGAGCATCGAGCTGATGCTCAAGTCCGAGAATTTCATCGTCGACTCGACGGATCTCGGCGAGGACGGCCTCGAGATCGGCAAGCTCTACGACTACGACATCATCCTGCTCGACCTCATGCTGCCGGACATCGACGGTTACGAGGTGCTGCGCCGGTTGCGCTCGGCTCGGGTGAACACGCCGATCCTGATCCTCTCGGGCCTCTCCGAGCTGGACAACAAGATCAAAGGACTGGGCTTCGGCGCCGACGACTATCTCACCAAGCCGTTCGACAAGCGTGAGCTGATCGCCCGCATCCAGGCGATCGTGCGGCGCTCCAAGGGCCATTCCGATTCGGTGATCAAGACCGGCAAGCTCTCGGTCAATCTCGACACCCGCGTGGTCGAGGTCGACAGCCAACCGCTGCATCTGACCGGCAAGGAGTACGGCATCCTCGAGCTGCTGTCGCTGCGCAAGGGCACGACACTGACGAAGGAGATGTTCCTCAACCACCTCTACGGCGGCATGGACGAGCCGGAACTGAAGATCATCGACGTGTTCGTCTGCAAGCTGCGCCACAAGCTGAAGGCGGCGACTGGCGGCGAGAGCTACATCGAGACCGTCTGGGGCCGCGGCTATGTGCTGCGAGACCCGAGCGAGGAAGGCGCCGTCGCGCCGAAGGAAGCCGCCGTCGGCTGACCGAACGATCTCACGTAAGATGAACGGGCTCCCTTGCGGGAGCCCGTCTCGTTTGGGGATGCGGGCGAGCTAACGGGTCGGCTTGCGGACGAACAGGTCGTCATCCGCGGGCGGCGTCCTGCGGGCGGCGTCGGTGGCCGGTGGCCGCTGGCGGGCAGTGCGGCGGCGCTCGAGGCGGGCGCGGATGGCTCGGTCGAGATGGCGAGTCGGATCGATGACCTCGATCGCCTGACCCTTCAGCATGACGAGGTCTCCGCCGCGCGCCGCGCCGCTTTCCGGCTCAGCCGGCGTGGCGTCCGCCACCTCCGGCACGGATTCAATCAGCAAGCCGAAGCTGTCGCGGCCGATGCTGAAGACGATCACCGGCGCCCGGCCCGCAGGCAGCAAACGGTGATCTGGATTGAGCGGGACCAACGGCAGCAGATCGTTGCCCGACCGCATCACCCACAGGCCGCGATCGTGGTCCACGGCCCTGAGGTCGACCTCTTCGAGCCGGGCGACCTGGTCGAGATAGACGGCCTTCGGCGAGCCATAGGCATCGCGGAACAGCAGCACGCGGACCATCCCCGGCGCGGCCGCGCCGAGGGCCTGCGCCATATCCGCTACCGGCGGTTCCGGCGCTGCGGGCGCGCGAGCGGCAGGGCCGGTCGCACCTGACGGTGGATCGACAGCAAGCGACGACGCCGACTCGGCGGACCGTTCCGTCTCTGTATTATCCTTTGCATTCAGACGCCGCATCATCTCGGCCTGCGCATCGACCAGCCCGCGGACGGTGGAGAGCAGATAGCCGAGCGTGTCGGCACCGACGCGGACGGTCCCGTCGGGAGTCGGCGCCGTGCCCGTGGCTTCGCTGCCGGCGGCCGTCGCGGGCGCCGACGCTGCAGGCGTCATCGAGGCTGCGGACTCGATCCGGATCGAATGGGCCACGGTCCCGGCATCGGCGTCGGCCATCCTGCGGATGATCTCTTCAATCCGCTGCAGTCCGTCGATGGCGATCGGCACGATGCGATCGATCGAGGCCGGCCGCCGCGCACTGGCCGACTCCAGGCTCTCCAAGGTGAGGCTGGCGGCCGCATGCAGCGACGTCATCCCGAGGAATCGCGAGGTTTCCTGAACGGTGCGGACCTGACGCAGGAGCTCCACCAACGCCGCGGAATCGCCCGGCGACTTGCGCAGTTCATCCACGGCGATCCAGCACGCCGCCAGACATTCCGCGGTTTCGCCGAGAAAGACCTTGAGGAGGTCGTCCATCCAAACAGAATCCACTGACACGCGATCGCACGCCGACGACCAGCCGGAACGTTTCCGGCCGGCATCGTCCGCAGGGGCCCGGTTAACCCTGTCAGAATGTCCTTAACATCCGGTGAAAACCGCTTAACGAGAGGTTTGCGGCCGCCTAGACACTTGCGATCGGGATCGACAACTGGATCGCCGCGGGTTGAGCCACCACCTCGAGCCTGCCGCCCGACGCCTCGGCGAGCCGGGCGGTAAAGAACCCGTGTACTGTCCGGGCTGTCAATGGCGGAACCGATTCGGCAACGGCAGCCATGGCCGCCGCGATCTCCTCGGGAATGCGCGCCTCGCGTCCGCCGGCGACGGCCGAGAGGACCGCACGTCCGTCCGCAGGCTGGAGCGCGACGACGATCTCGCCGCCGCGAGGCAGCATCTCCGTCGCAAGCAGCGCCAGATTGAGCGCCAGCTTGGGGGCCAAGGGCGGCAGGGCGACGCCAGCCGGGACCGGCGTCCAAACCAGAGCGATCTTGCCGCCCTCCAGCAGGCCCTCGGCCAGCTGTTTCGCGGCATCCCAGCGCAGTCCGGCGTCGGAGCCGGCCGTGCCATAGGCCATGCGGAAGAATTCGAGCAACGCCGATGCCTTGCGGACGCAATTGGCGGACAGTTTCAACGCATCGCCGCTCATGTCGGGGTCGGCGTCCTCCAACAGCTCCAGACCGTTGCCGATGGCACCGATCGGGCTTATGAGGTCATGGCAAATTCGCGACGCCAGCAGCTCGAGCACCCGCAATTCAATTATTACGCCCATTGAACCCTCTTGATCCTCCTTTGCAGCAAGGCATGCGCCCCGATGTCGCGGCACATGGCCTCCATGTCGCCTCTCGTACTTTCGGCGGCGGCCGTTTCCTTATACGATAATTTCCGTCATTGAAGGAAACTCGCTGGCGGTCTGGAATCATGCCCTCGACCCTTGTGCCCGGCCTGCTGGTCCGCCACCCGGAACGGCCGGACTGGGGCCTCGGCCAGGTGCAGTCGGTCGTCGGTTCGCGCGTGACAGTCAACTTCGAGAATGCAGGCAAACTTTTGATCAACGTCGACGTTGTTCTGCTGGAAACGATCGAGGGCGATGGCGGTCCGAATGGATGAGCCGTGCCGGCGCGTCATCGACTCGCTCCCTGAGCCGCGTCACGGACGCCGACCAAGTAAGAAGCAGCCGGGGTATGTTTTCTCATGAGTGCCGCTCACTCCCAACCTTCTGATCGCAACGCGCGCCCCGAGGGCAAGTCACGCCGTCATCCCGGCTCCGGCCGCCGCCAGGCGACTCCCCACCCCAAGGGCCGGCAGATCGATCCGGTTGCATTGCGCGAAGTTCAGGCGTTGCTCGGCAACCGGCCGCGCCGGCGCGACCTGCTGATCGAGCATCTGCATCTGATCCAGGACAAGTACCGTTGTCTTTCCGCGCCGCACCTCGCTGCATTGGCGCATGAAATGAGGCTTGCCTTAACGGAGGTGTACGAGGTCGCCACCTTCTATGCGCATTTCGACGTCGTGCTCGAAGGCGATGCACCGCCGCCGGCGCTCACCATCCGCGTATGCGACAGCCTGACCTGTGACATGCTCGGCGCGCAGGACCTGCTCGCCGGGCTGAAAGCCCGGTTCGGCGAGAGAATCCGCGTGGTACGCGCGCCCTGCATGGGACGTTGCGATCAGGCGCCGGTCGCCGAGGTCGGGCATCATCATGTCGATCACGCCACCATCGACGGTGTGGCAACGGCCGCCGACGCGGGCCATGACCATCCGGTCATCCCGCCCTATGACGGGCTGGAGGCCTATATCGCCGGCGGCGGCTACCAGCTGCTCAAAGACTGCCGGGCGGGACGGCGGACGGCGGACGAGATGATCGCGGCCATGGAATCCTCGGGCCTGCGCGGACTGGGCGGGGCGGGGTTCCCGTCGGGCCGCAAATGGCGCTTCGTGCGTCAGGAGCCGGCGCCGCGGCTGATGGCGATCAACGCCGACGAAGGCGAGCCGGGGACGTTCAAGGACAGGGTGTATCTGGAAGCCCATCCGCACCGGTTTTTGGAAGGCATGCTGATTGCCGCCTGGGTCGTCGAGGCGAGCGATGTCTACATCTATCTGCGCGACGAGTATCCGGCGACGCGCGAGATCCTGCTCGCGGAGATCGCAGCACTGGAGCGCCAGGGCCTGAACGGCTCGACGACCATCCATCTTCGCCGCGGCGCCGGCGCCTATATCTGCGGCGAGGAATCGGCGATGCTCGAATCGATCGAAGGCAAGCGCGGGCTGCCGCGGCACAAGCCGCCCTTTCCCTCGCAGGTGGGGCTGTTCGGCCGCCCGACGCTGATCCACAACGTGGAGACGGTGTACTGGGTCCGCGAGATCATCGAGAAGGGAGCGGACTGGTTCCAGAGCCATGGCCGCAACGGTCGCAAGGGCCTGCGCAGCTTCTCGGTCTCCGGCCGGGTCAAGAGTCGCGGCGTCAAGCTCGCGCCCGCCGGCATCACGGTGCGGGAACTGATCGATGAATATTGCGGCGGCATGCAGGAGGGCCATCGGTTCAAGGGCTACCTGCCGGGCGGCGCCTCCGGCGGCATCCTGCCCGAGTCGATGGCCGATATCCCCCTCGATTTCGGCACGCTCGAGCAATATGGCTGCTTCATCGGCTCGGCCGCGGTTGTCGTCCTCTCGGACAAGGACAACATGAAGGGCACGGCCCTCAACCTGATGCGATTCTTCGAGGACGAGTCCTGCGGACAATGCACGCCCTGCCGCGTCGGCACGGAGAAAGCGGTGAAGCTGATGTCGGCTCCCATGTGGGACGAGCCGCTGCTGGCCGAGCTGGCGCAGGCGATGATCGACGCCTCGATCTGCGGCCTGGGCCAGGCCGCGTGCAATCCGCTGAAGACGGTGATCAAGCACTTCCCGGACGATTTGCGCTAGCAGCCTCGTAGCGGAGATACGTACGTGCCGATTGCCAAGAAGTATCACGAAGAGCTGCGCGCCGCGGCCGCCGAGCCGGAGCTGATGGCGATCGGCGATTCGCTGTTCAACGGCACGCAGTCGCTGACCACCCGCCGCGACTTCGCGGAGCAGGCCGCCCCTGCCGTCGTGGCGCGCGCGCTCGGCCTAAAGTTCGTCGCGCCCGACTATCCGCGGCCCGTCCTGTTTGACATCATCGAGTTCCTCAACGAGGACTGGACGCTGTGGACGCCGCAGGAATCGATCGATCGCCTGCTGGCCAAGATCGTCAAGAATGCCGTGGCGTGGCAGGACGACGCGCCGGAGCTTTCGACCCGCAAGTTCTTCGACAATGCCGCGATCGCCCAGGCGGCCGTCAGCAATCTGTGGCAGGACAAGGCCGGCGTCTGGCGCGGCCGCATCGCCGGACTGCTGCAGAAGGTGAAGGACGGCCAGCTCGGCGCGATTCCGGACCTCTACTACGCGATCAACGCCAGCTTCATCCTGAACCCGAGCGGCCATGCGGGCCTCGACA
The DNA here is from genome assembly GCA_050180895.1 of Dongiaceae bacterium. Taxonomy (GTDB): domain Bacteria; phylum Pseudomonadota; class Alphaproteobacteria; order Dongiales; family Dongiaceae; genus JBGPEQ01. The sequence continues at coordinate 669,210 of JBFXDS010000001.1, read as the reverse complement.
ACTGCACGCCGCTCGAGCTCGTTGCCTTCCGCCGACCGAAGCGCCTGCTCGTCAGCATCGGCAGCAACGAGGGGCTGTTCATGGGCTGCTTCCTCGGACGCTACGACCAGAAGGCCATCGACGGCATCAAGGGATTGCCGGCGCAGATGCGCGAGCTGGCCGGTCGGATGGAGGCGCTGTTCGTGGACGCGGGAATCGAGCAGATCGTCATCAACCTGCTGACCAAGCCGAGCGCCGTGCCCAACGTGATGCCGAACATCCAGGAAGCGGTGCCGGATTGCGGCAGTTACTACAGCAAGTACGAGTCGAACCTGCTGGCGCAGGGTCCGATCACGCGGGCACAGATGCGGCGCTTCGACCGCGACGTCGCCACGGCGAACGAGGCGACGCGCGGCATCTTCAAGGCGGCGTTCAAGGGCTACGGGAGCAAGCGGCCGCAGGTGCTGTTCGCCGATCTCTTCAAGGCGTCGGGAGACCAGGACAACAAGCACGCCTGCCATGTCGACGCCGTCCGCGTGAAGATCAAGGACGGCGGTTCCCATCGCACCCTCGGCAACTATCCGCTGGGCTTCCCGACCGGCTTCGGCACCGGCCTGTGCAGCCTCGACAACATGCATCCGTCGACCACGGGCTATGCCCTGATGGCGGAAGCCATCCTCGCCGCCATGGGCAAGAAGCCTCCCGGGAGCCGCGCGGCCTTCTTCCAGCAGGCCTTCGACACCGGCCGCCATATCCATCCGGTGCCGCCGGAGTGGTATTCTTTCAAGATCGTGCTCAGGCTCGCCGGCGGCCTCGGCCTGTTCAACGGCTTCTGAGGATGGCGGCGAATGAATCGGCAGACGACTGAAGGCGAATGATGACGGACCCGATCAAATTCATGCTCGACGGCCGGGAGGTGACGGCGGAGGCCGGCGAGACGATCTGGCAGGTGGCGAACCGGCTGGGGAACGAGATTCCCCATCTGTGCTGGCAGCCCTATCCGGGCTACCGCGCCGACGGCAACTGCCGGGCCTGCATGGTGGAGATCAAGGGCGAGCGCGTGCTGGCGGCCTCCTGCATCCGCAAGCCGGCGGCGGGCATGGAGGTGACCACCAATAACGAGCGCGCCAAGACGGCGCGCAAGATGGTCATGGAGATGCTGGTCGCGGACCAGCCGAAGAAGGAAGAGGCGCGCGATCCGCAGTCGGAGTTCTGGCGCTGGGCCGATGCGATGAACGTGCAGACCAGCCGCCTGCCCTCGCGCGGCAAGGCCGGCACCAACGGCGTGCCGAAGCCGGACCTCTCGCATACGGCGATGGCGGTGAATCTCGACGCCTGCATCCAGTGCAATCTGTGCGTGCGGGCCTGTCGCGAGGTGCAGGTGAACGACGTCATCGGCATGGCCTATCGCGGCCACGGCGCGAAGATCGTGTTCGATTTCGACGATCCCATGGGCGAGAGCACCTGCGTGGCCTGCGGCGAATGCGTGCAGGCCTGTCCCACCGGCGCGCTGATGCCGGCGAACCTGCTGGACAAGATGCAGAAGCGCACCGGCTATGCCGACCGCCAGGTCGACTCGGTCTGCCCCTATTGCGGCGTCGGCTGCCAGATCACCTACAACGTCAGGGACGACAAGCTGCTGTTCGTCGAGGGCCGCAATGGCCCGTCCAACCAGCAGCGGCTGTGCGTGAAGGGGCGGTTCGGATTCGACTATGTGAGCCACCCGCACCGGCTGATGAAACCGCTGATCCGGAAAGACGGCGTGCCCAAGAGCGCCGACGATCAGGTCGATCCGGCCAATCCCTGGACGCATTTCCGCGAGGCGAGCTGGGACGAGGCGCTCGATTTTGCCGCGGCCGGCCTCCGGAAGATCCGCGACCGCGACGGGCCGAAGGCGCTGGCGGGCTTCGGCTCGGCCAAGGGCTCCAACGAGGAGGCCTATCTCTTCCAGAAGCTCGTGCGCACGGGATTCGGCTCCAACAATGTCGACCACTGCACGCGGCTCTGCCACGCCTCGTCGGTGGCGGCGCTGATGGAATGCATCAACTCGGGCGCGGTGTCGGCGCCGTTCATGGCGGCCAAGGACGCCGAGGTCATCATCGTCATCGGCGCGCGGCCGACGGTGAACCATCCGGTGGCCGCCACCTTCATCAAGAACGCGGCGCGGCGCGGGGCCAAGCTGATCATCATGGACCCGCGGGGCTCGCAGATCGCGCGCTTCGCCTCGCATGTCCTGCGCTTCAAGCCGGGCACCGACGTGCCCATGCTGAACGCGATGCTGCATACGATCATCACGGAAAAGCTCTACGACCAGCAATATGTCGACGGCTTCACCGAGGGGTTCGAGCAGCTCAAGGCGAAGATCAAGGATTTCACGCCGGAGAAGATGGCGCCGATCTGCGGCATCGACGCCGCGACCCTGCGCGAGGTGGCGCGGCTCTACGCGAAGTCGCGCGCCTCCATCATCTTCTGGGGCATGGGCATCTCGCAGCATGTGCACGGCACGGACAATGCGCGCTGCCTGATCTCGCTGGCGCTGATCACGGGGCAGGTCGGGCGGCCCGGCACCGGGCTGCACCCGCTGCGCGGGCAGAACAACGTGCAGGGCGCCTCCGACGCCGGGCTCATTCCGATGGTCTATCCGGACTATCAGCGGGTGGAGGACGGCAGCATCCAGAAGCTGTTCGAGGACTTCTGGGGCACGAAGCTCGATCCGCAGCGCGGGCTCACGGTCGTCGAGATCATGAACGCCGCCTACGACGGCAAGATCAAGGGCATGTATATCGAGGGCGAGAATCCCGCCATGTCCGACCCCGACGTGCATCACGCGCGCATGGGCATGGCACGGCTGGAGCACCTAGTGGTGCAGGATCTGTTCCTGACGGAGACCGCGTTCCATGCCGACGTGGTGCTGCCGGCCTCGGCCTTCCCGGAGAAGGACGGCACCTTCACCAACACCAACCGGCAGGTGCAGATGGGGCGCACCGCCCTGCCCCTGCCCGGCGACACGCGCCAGGACTGGTGGATCATCCAGGAGATCGCGCACCGCATGGGGCTGAACTGGAGCTACACGCACCCGCGCGACGTGTTCGCGGAGATGGCGAAGATCATGCCGTCGATGAAGAACATCAGCTGGGACCGGCTGATGCGCGAGAGCAGCGTGACCTATCCGGTCGACAGCGCCGACGGTCCCGGCAACGAGATCATCTTCGGCGACGGCTTCCCGACCAAGAGCGGGCGCGGCAAGCTGGTGCCGACCGACATCGTGCCGCCGGACGAGCTGCCGGACGCCAGCTACCCGCTGGTGCTTTCGACTGGCCGCCTGCTGGAGCACTGGCACACCGGCGCCATGACCCGGCGCGCCAGCACGCTCGACACCATCGAGCCGGAGGCGGTGGCGCATATGGCGCCGCAGGAGATCGAGACCCAGGGTTTCCGGCCTGGACAGATGATCCGCGTGAGCACGCGTCGCGGCGCCGTCGACATCAAGCTGCGCAGCGACCGCGACGTGCCCCAGGGCATGGTGTTCATCCCCTTCTGCTTCGCGGAGGCCGCGGCCAACCTGCTCACCAACCCGGCGCTCGATCCTTTCGGGAAGATCCCCGAGTTCAAGTTCTGCGCGGCGAAGGTGGAGGCGAGCCCACACCAGCAGGCGGCAGAGTGAGCGGATAGCCACGACGGCTCCAAAGATCGGAGCCGTTCCGGAGCCTGGCATGAAATGGATCGCGACCTATTCGCTGGCCAGCGTCGGCGCCATCTTGGCGATACTTGTACTGCTCTGGGCGGCCAACGGATTCAGCACGGGCGGGCTCAGCGGCCACGGGATCGCCGCCGTCGTTCTCGGCGTCACCTTCTCCGTCCTGCTCGCCGTGGGCTTGATGGCGCTCGTCTTCTACAGCAACCGCAGCGGCCAGGACGACGAGGCGCACCATCCGGACGATCGGTAGCAATCGCGCCCCGCCGTTTGGTCTAGAAGTCCGCAAGCATGCCGTGACCGCGCTCGCCCCAGAACAGACACCAGCGCGCCGCCGAGATGACGATATGCACCTGCCCCGCCGGTGATTCCTGCTCCTCCTCGGTTTCCGGAGGATCGCGCTGCGCCAGCATGCCCGTAAGGCCGTGCCGCTCGGCGAAGGCGACGGCACGATCGCGCAGCCTGCCGCCATAGTCTACCAACTCGGCGGCGGTATGGTCGCCCCAGGCCTCCTTCAGGAGATCTTCGTCGATCACGTCCTCGCAGATCTCCAGGAATTGCGCGCGAAACGAATACAGCTCGCACCAGCCACCGAAGGAGCCGTTCGTATAAGGCGGCAGGCCATCGTTCGGGGGCAGGATCTCCAGGACGTAATACCCGTGCAGATCTTTCATGAAGCTTTCGAGAGAGACGGACTGCTCGGTCGCGGGACGTTGCCGATACTGCTCCTCCGCCCAACGATCCGCCTGCTCGTCAAAACCGATGCGCGGCGCTCCCAGCGTTTCAAAGGGGCCGACCTCGATCGCGCGCATACGCTCCCTGGCCCGCGTGGCCGCACGAACGCCATCCATGAGTTTCTCGAAAAGCCGGTTGAACTCGGCCTCATGGCCCGGCTTCGGCCTGCCGAGCGGCTGCCAATCAAGTCCCATCGTTCATCCCGCGCGAACCCGTCTGCAATCTATGAAGGCAGATCGATCGGACAACTCCGGTTCGCCTTCAAAAATCCGCGATCATGCCGTGACCACGCGCACTCCAGAACAGGCACCAGCGCGCGGCCGAGTCGACGATGTGCGCCTGCTCGGCCGGTCCATCCGGATCGTGGCCGGACGGCAGGTATCGTTGCCCGAGAACCTCTGTCACGCCGCTGTCCTCGGCGAACGCGGCGGCACGATCACGCAGCTGGATGCCGTAGTCGCTCAGTTCGTCCGCCCGGTGATGGACCCATGCTTCTCCCAACAGATCCTTGCCGAGCATATCCTCGCAGACATCGAGGAATTTGCCGCGGAAGCTGAAGATTTCGCAGTAGCTGCCGATCCCGCCGTTGCTGTACGCCGGCACCCCATCGTTCTTCTCGACCAGGTCGAGCACGTAGTACCCCTGAAGCACCTGCCGAAACTTGCGCCGGGAGACGAAGAGCTGCTTCCAAGGGCGCTTCGAATATTGCGCGTCTGCCCAGCGGTCCGCCTCAGTGTCGATGCCGACCCGCGGCGCTCCCAGCGTCTCGTACGGCGAGATCTCGATGGCGCCCATGCGCTCCCACAGTGACTGGTCGTGATTGTCAAACAACTCTTCATAGAGCGCGTCGAATTCGGCCTCGTGGCCGGGCCTCGGTTTGCCGAGCGGCAGCCAGTCCAGTCCCATCATCAATCTCCCAGCCTGATACAACCTTTAATAGCATATCTCAAGTCGTAATTCTACCATTTGTTCTCGTCTGTAACAGAGGCCCTGAGGATGCCGCCGCCGCGCCTTTTCTCATGCCTCCGGCAGTGAGAGTATCGCCGCGCCGCCACCAATCCGAAGCACTGCGGGGGAACGCATGTCCACATATGACCATCCGCTCGATCCGCTGAGCGCGGCGGAGATCGAGAGGGCCGCCGCCATCGTGCGCGCGCAGGCGGGGCTCGACGCCTCGGCCTGGTTCGAGACGGTGACGCTGCACGAGCCGGACAAGGCCTCTGTGCGCGGCTTCACGGCCGGCGATGCGCTCCGGCGCAAGGCCTTCGTTTGCTGCTACGAGCCGGCGAGCAACCGCACATTCGACGGTGTCGTGGACCTCGCAGCAGGCCGGCTGGAGCGCTGGCAGCATGTGCCGGACGCACAGGCGCGCATCGTCGCCGACGAATTCCTGGAAGGCGAACGCATCGCCAAGGCCGACCCGGCCTTCCGCGCCGCCTGCGCCAGGCGCGGCATCATGGATATGGAGCGCGTGCTCGTGGAGCCGTGGTCGGCGGGCAATTTCGGCATCGCCGAGGAGGTGGGCCAGCGCATCGCCTACGGCAATTGCTGGCTGGGCAGCGGCGACAACCCCTATGCCTGGCCGATCGCCAATCTGCATCCGGTCATCGACCTGCGCGCCCGCCGGCTATTGCGCATCGACGACTGGGGCGTCGTGCCGCTACCGCCGGAGGCGAGCCATATCGGCGTTTCGGAGGTCCGCGCCGATCTGAAGCCGCTGGCGATCATGCAGCCGGAGGGACCGAGCTTCGCCGTCGAGGGCCGGCTGGTGCGCTGGCAGAACTGGCGCTTCCGCGTCGGCTTCGCCGTGCGCGACGGGCTGGTGCTGCACGAGATCGGCTACGAGGACGGCGGCCGCGTGCGGCCCATCATGTATCGCGCCTCGCTGGCCGAGATGGTCGTGCCCTACGGCGATCCGACCGGCAGCCACTACCGCAAGAACGCCTTCGACACCGGCGAGTACGGCATCGGGCAATATCTGGATTCGCTCGCCCTCGGCTGCGACTGCCTCGGCCACATCCATTATTTCGACGCCTGGGTGCATGACTGGCACGGCAAGCCGAAGCGGATCGCCAACGCGATCTGCCTGCACGAGGAGGACTACGGCATCCTCTGGAAGTTCACCGATTGGGCGCGGGGCAACGCGACGGTGCGGCGCTCGCGCCGGCTCGTGATCTCCACCCTCGCCACCATCGGCAACTACGTCTACGGCTTCTTCTGGTACTTCTACCAGGACGGCACGATCGGCGTCGAAATCAAGGCGACGGGCATTCCGCTGGCGACGGCGCTGCCGCCGGGCGCGCAGCCGCCCCATGGCCAGCTGATGGCGCCGCAGGTCGACGGGCCGGTCCACCAGCACATCTTCAGCTTCCGCTTCGACATGGCGGTCGACGGCGACCGCAACAGCGTGACGGAGGTGAACTTCGCGCCGCTGCCGATGGATGCGGCGAACCGGCACGGCAACGGCATCCGCATCAGCGAGACGCCGCTGCGCTCGGAGCGCGCGGCACAGCGCGCGATGGATCTGCAGGCGGCGCGCTACTGGAAGGTGATCAATCCGCAGAAGCGGAACCGCATGGGGCAGCCGGTGGCCTACAAGCTGGTGCCGGGCGCCAACGCCCTGCCCTTCCTGCATCCGGAGTCGCCGGTCGGCCGGCGCGCCGCCTTCATGTTCAAGCATTTCTGGGCGACGCGCTACGCGCCGGACGAGCTCTATCCAACCGGCTGGTATCCCAACCAACATGGCGGCGGCGATGGTCTGCCGCGCTGGACCGCGGCCGACCGACCGCTCGACAACGAGAACGTCGTCGTCTGGTACACGCTCAACTATCACCACCTGCCGCGCCCCGAGGACTGGCCGGTGCAGCCCGTGGCCTATGCCGGCTTCCACTGGATGCCGTCGGGGTTCTTCGAGGCTAACCCGGCGCTCGACGTGCCTTCGCCCACCTCTAAGACGCATTGCGGCTAGGGCGTTCCGCGCCATGATCCACCGCATCCGCGCCGCCGGCCTGATCGTCGACCAGCAGCGGATCCTGTTGGTCCGCCATCGTATGCCCGGGGCCACGCGCGACTGGTGGATCCCGCCGGGCGGCGGCCTGAAGCCGGAGGATGCGGGCGTGCTCGACACGGCGCGGCGCGAGATCAGGGAGGAGACCGGACTCACCGCCACGGTCAGCCGCGTCGCGTATGTCAACGAGTGGCGGCAAGCCTCGACCGGTGTTCATCACGTGGAGTTCTTCGTGCCGGTCGACAGCTTCAGCGGCACGCCATCGCTGGCGCATATTGGCCCGGACGAGCCGGAGGCGCAGTTCATCAAGGAGCTGGGCTGGATGAGCCGGGCGCAGCTCGACGCGATCGGACTCTATCCCGTGTGGCTGCGCCAAGCCTGGTTCTGGGACGACGCGGCGCGGGGATTCCCGACGACGCGCTACACCGGCGTCGAGGCGGAATAGCCGATCAGCCGGGGAAGTTGCGCTGCCAAGCCTTGGCGAGGCGCGGCTCCTTGTCAGCTGCGAGCGCGACCGACATCAGCTTCGGGCAGTTCGCCTTGAACCAGTCGCGGCGCGGACGCCAGTGGGTCATGACCTTGACATAGACGTCGAGGGCGGAGAACCGCGTGCCGAGGAACCAGGGCCGCGGCGCGATGTTGGCTTCGACGATGCGCCAGGACTTCTCGCGATAGGCATCGGTGCTCGCGCGCAGCTCCTTGCCCGCGTCCTCGCCGGAGACGAAACGCTCGGGGAAATCGCCGACCGTGTACATCGGATAGACGTTGGCGACGATGAAGACGAGCCAGCGCAGGAAGGCGTCGCGCGTCGGGTCGCCCGGCGGCGGAACGAGCCCGGCCGCGGGCACACGGTCGGCAATGTGCAGCGCGATGGCCGCGCTCTCGGTCATCACTGCGCCGTCCGGCAGCAGCAGAGTCGGCACCTGGGCGAGCGGATTCGCGGCGACGAGCCGTTGCGACTCTGCGGGCGGCTTGTCGGGGTCGATATCCTCGACACGGTAGGGCAGACCGGAGAGTTCAAGCAGGGCCTCAGCGATCGCTGAGCCCCAGCCCGGGGAGCCGATGAGCGTGTACATGTCGGTCGTGCTCCTCGCTCTATCGGGCCAGCAACCGCTCGGCCTCTGCCAGATCCTCCGGGCGGTTGGTGTTGAAGAACGGATCGACGTCGCCGACCGGGAAGTCGACTGTGGCGAGCCGGAAGCGATGCGTCCAGATGTCGACCTTGCGGACCTGCTCGGCGGTCAGCGCATGGCGGAGATCGTCGCGCAGGCGCACCGGCCACAGCCCGACGACCGGATGTGACTGGCCACCGCTGGCGGCGCAGGCCATGTCGGCCCCCTGCTCCACCGCCGCGAGAAGACGCGCGACGAGATCGGCAGTCAAGAAGGGCGCATCGGTCGGCGCGCTGGCGACCCAGGGGCAGTCGGGCGCCTTGGCGGCAGCCCAGTCGAGGCCCGCCAGCACGCCTGCGAGCGGTCCGGCGAAGTTTTCAACGCTGTCGGCGATCACGGGCAGGTCGTATTCGCCGAAACGCGCCGGGTCGCCGTTGGCATTGAGGACCAGATGGCGGACCTGCGGACGCAGGCGCGCGATGATGCGCGACAGGATCGTCTCGCCGCCGAGCTGCCGCAGGCATTTGTCGCCGCCGCCCATGCGCCGCGACTGGCCACCGGCGAGCAGGAGGCCGACGACGGGCGGAGCGGTCACGTCACGCGACGCCAAGTGGTGCCTTTCGGGCCGTCTTCGAGGATGACGCCGGTGTCGAGCAATTCCTTGCGGATGCGGTCGGCTGCGGCGAAATCCTTGGCCTTGCGCGCGGCGGCGCGGGCGGCGATCTGCCGCTCGATCCAGGCGGCATCGGCGCCGTCGCCCTCGGCGGTCGTGAGTTCGCCCTTCAGCCAGCGGGCGGGACCGTCCTGCAGCAGGCCAAGCAGCCGGCCATCGGCGAGAAGCGCCGCTTTCCAATGCGCCTTCTCCTGCGGGGACGTCGCACGGTTCAGCGCCGTCAGCGCCTCGTGCAGGTGCGAGAGCGCCATCGGCGTGTTGAGGTCGTCCTTCAACGCAGCCAGCACGTCGAGCGGCGGCTCCCGCATCGTCTCCGGCGGAATGTCGCGCACCTTGTCGAGGGCGATGTAGAAGCGGTCGAGCTGCTCCTTCGCCTCCTGAATGGCGTCGCGCGAGATGTCGAGGGGCTGGCGGTAGTGGGCCGACAGAAGCGCCAGCCGGATCGCCTCGCCGCGGTGACCTTCCTCCAGCAGCTCGTGCACGGTGAAGACGTTGCCGAGCGACTTCGACATCTTCTCGGCGCCGATCTGCACGAAGCCGTTGTGCATCCAGACTCGGGCGAGCGGCGCGCCGTCATGCGCCGAGCGGCTCTGCGCGATCTCGTTCTCGTGGTGCGGGAAGATCAGGTCCTGGCCGCCGCCATGGATATCGAAGGTGACGCCCAGGAGGTCCTTGGCCATGGCCGAGCATTCGATGTGCCAGCCGGGCCGGCCGCGGCCCCAGGGGCTGTCCCAGCCCGGCTGCTCCGGCGCGCTCGGCTTCCACAGCACGAAGTCGGCCGGGTGCTTCTTGTAAGGCGCCACCTCGACGCGGGCGCCGGCGATCATGTCCTCGAGCGAGCGTCGCGACAGCTGCCCGTACTCGGCCATCGCCGGGACGTGGAAGAGGACGTGGCCCTCGGCGGGGTAAGCAAAGTCCTTGGCGATCAGCGTCTCGATGAGGGCGACCATCTGCGGGATCGTCTCGGTGCAACGCGGCTGATGGCTGGGCGTCAGCGCACCCAGCGCGGCCATGTCGTCCTGGTAAGCCTTTGCCGTGCGCGCGGTGAGCGCGGCAATCGGCTCGCCGTTGTCGGCCGCCGCCTTGATGATCTTGTCGTCGACGTCCGTGATGTTGCGCGCGTAGGTGACGTGGCCCGCGCCGTAGACATGACGCAGCAGGCGGAACAGCGTGTCGAACACCACCACCGGCCGGGCGTTGCCGATATGCGCGTAGTCGTAGACGGTCGGGCCGCAGACATACATGCGCACGTGGCGCGCATCGAGCGGCTCGAACGGCTCCTTCTTGCGGGTCAGCGTGTTGTAGAGGTTGATCGGCACGGCCTATTTCTTCCCATTCGGCGAGAACGCCGCAAGCGGCAAAAATCGGCAGGCGCCAGAGCGCCGAACCGACTGATCCGGGCTTGATCGGAGATCCAGAGCTGGAGAGCAGGCCTGGATTGCCGGGTCAAGCCCGGCAATGACAGTGGAGGATGGTCGAGGTCTTGGCCGCCACAGTGAACATGGCGGCAGCCTAGCATGGGGGCGAATGACCGCGCTACCCCGCCTCGCCCCGCAGACGCGCGGCCGCCCTGGCGCGACCGATGAGGGGCAGCAGGTCCTTCATCTCCGGACCATGGTCGCGGCCGGTGAGGGCGAGGCGCAGCGGGCGGAACAGGTCCTTGCCCTTGCGGCCCGTGGCCTCCTTCACTGCCGCGGTCCAGGCGCTCCAGGCACCGCCGTTCCAGGGCTCGGGCGGCAGAAGCTCGGCGGCCTTGGCGGCGAAGGCCCGGTCGTCGATCACGGGGGCAACGGTGCCGCGGCAGACCTCCAGCCATTCGCGCAGGTCGGCGAGCTTGCCGATATTGGCGCGGGCGACCGTCCACAGCGGCTCATCGACGCCGGCGAGACCGAGATCCGTCAATCTCCCGGAGACCGCGGCGAACGGCGTGATGTGCAATACCCGCGCGTTGAGATGCGTAAGCTCGGACGGGTCGAACTTCGGCGTTGCGGCGTTGTAGCGGTCGAGCGCGAAACCCTCGGCCAGATCCGCGAGCCGCAGCTGCGGCTCGATGCGATCGACGGTGCCGAGATGGGCAAGGTAGCTGTTGATGGCCATCGCCTCGATCCCGCCGGCGCGCAGGTCGGCGACCGACAGGCTGCCGGTGCGCTTCGACAGCCCTTCCCCGCCGACATTGGTCAGCAGCGGCAGATGCGCGAAGCGGGACGGGGTGGCGCCCAACGCCTGAAACAGCTGAATCTGCGTGCCTGTATTGCTGACATGATCGGCGCCGCGGATGACGTGGGTGATCCCGAGTTCGATATCGTCGACGATCGAGGTCAGCGTGTAGAGATAGCTGCCGTCGGCCCGCACCAGCACGGGATCGCTCTGGCTGGCCTCGTCGACATGCTGGGGACCGCGCACGAGATCGTCCCAGCGTACGTCGGTACGCTCCAGCAGGAAGCGCCAATAGGGCTGGTGGCCCGCCGCTTCGAACCTCCGGCGATCGGCGTCCGTCAGCCCGAGCGCCGCCCGGTCGTAGACCGGCGGCAGATGCCGCTGCAGCTGGCTCTTGCGCTTGAGCTCCAGCTCCTCCGGCGTCTCGTAGCAGGGATAGAGGCGCCCGGCAGCCTTCAGCCTCGACACGGCCGCGTCGTAGGACGCCAGGCGGTCGGACTGGCGGACCTTTTCGTCCCAGGACAGCCCGAGCCACGCCAGATCCTCCTCGATGCCAGCGGCGAAGGCCGCCGTCGACCGCTCGCGATCGGTGTCGTCGAGCCGCAGCACGAAGGCGCCGTTCTGCCGGCGCGCGAACAGCCAGTTGGCGAGCGCGATGTAGATGTTGCCGACATGCAGCCGACCCGTCGGGCTCGGCGCGAAGCGGACGCGGTCGCTCATTCAGCAGCGGTATCCCGCGGCATGCGGGCCCGGCGCAGCGGCTCCGCCTCGACGAAGATCTGCCGCTTCCGGAAGGCAAGCGGACTCTCGGCCAGCAGGATCGCCTTCAAGCTTTCGAGGCCGCCGGCGAAGAACGGCCGGTCGAGAAAGCGATTCGGCTGATCGACCCAAGTCGGAATTTCGAGGTCCCAGCGCCGGGCCAGATGCTCGGCCACGGCGCCGAGCCAAGCGTCTTCGAACGGGCCGATCGTTGGTGGTTCGTCAGAGATCATCGACTGGCGTGCATCCGGTTGAGTATAGAACAGGTCGAGGAATTCGGACAGAGCGAGATCGAACATCGTCCGCCCCCCTCGCGCGAATTCCGCCACCTCTTGCAACGTTCGCGGTATAGTGATCGCCTTACTCATCTGTCGCCTCGTTAGCCAGCGATTGCACGATCTCCTGCACACCGAATTGCGTTCGCGGCTGAATCAGCCGGTTGGGATAGTAGCTGGCAACGATATCGAGAACCTGATCCGCGTTGCTCAGTCCAAGATGACGGATGAGGGTCTTGATATCGTCGGTATCACGCGACGTCGGCGAGCCTACTCGCATGGCGAGGCATTTCATTGCCAGCAGATACTCTGGCCGCGCCACGAAAACACGCAGACCTGCCTCGCGCTCCGATGGGTATGTCCGGAATAATCGCATGACGTCCGGATCGTTGTGCCGGGCGCTCAAGAAGCCTTTAACGCTATCATTCAGCCAGTCTTGCCTCCAACCCCGCTCATGCGCGACACGTTGCGTCTGCTCGCGCACAAATGCCGTGTCGCCATTGACCACTGCATCTACGTCCCGCGTGGCGGGCCGGGCCACGAAGAGCAGAACAATCGCCGCCCCACCCACGACGGCAAGCTCAATGATCTTGCCGGCTGTGAACGCTGCTCGCCCGATGTCATCGAACGCCGCTTCGATGTCCGAGCGTGTCAGGATCGTCTCGACCATCCTCACCCGCCGCGGAAGGCGTTGGTGATGGGATAGCGGCGGTCGCGGCCGAAGGCGCGGCGTGTGATCTTGACGCCGGGCGGGGCCTGGCGGCGCTTGTATTCGGCGCGGTCGAGCATGCGCCAGACGCGCTCGACGGTCGGCCGGTCGTGGCCCCTGGCGACGATCTCGTCAACGCTCATCTCGTTCTCGATCAGACATTCCAGGATGGCGTCGAGGACGGCGTAGCGCGGCAGATCGTCCTCGTCGCGCTGGTCCGGCCGCAGCTCGGCGGTCGGCGCCTTGGTGATCACCCGCTCGGGCATGACGCGGCCGGCCGGGCCGCGGGCGCCGTCGGGCACCGTCTGGTTGCGCCAGCGCGACAGGGCGAACACAGTCGTCTTGTAGACGTCTTTGAGCACGGAATAGCCGCCGCACATGTCGCCGTAGAGCGTGGCATAGCCGACGGACATCTCCGATTTGTTGCCGGTGGAAACGACCATGTGGCCGAACTTGTTGGAGAGCGCCATGAGCGTGAGGCCGCGGGCACGGCTCTGGATGTTCTGCGCAGTCACGCCGTTGACGGCTCCGGCAAACCGATCCTTCAGCATGTCGTGGAAGGCATGCATGGCCGGCTCGATCGAGATGGTGTCGAGACGGATGCCGAGCAGCCGCGCCACTTCGGCGGCGTCCTCGAGGCTGTCGCGGCTGGTATAGGGCGACGGCATCATGACCGCGTGAACGCGGTCGGGGCCGAGGGCATCCACGGCGACGGCAGCGGAGATCGCCGAATCGATGCCGCCGGAGAGACCGAGGATCACGCCGGGAAAGCGGTTCTTGTCGACATAGTCGCGCAGCCCCAGGGTCATCGCCTGGTAGATGCCGTCGAGGCCGTCCTCGATCAGCACCACCTCGCCGGCGACGCAGTGCCAGCCGCTTCCCTGGCGCTGCCATTGCGTGAGCGCGACGGTTTCGCGGAAGGCCGGCAGCTGGGCGCGCAGGCTGCCGTCGCCGTCGAGCGCGAAGGAGGCGCCGTCGAAGACCAGCTCGTCCTGGCCGCCGACCTGGTTGACATAGATGATCGGCAGGCCGGATTCGGCAACCCGCTTGCCGGCGAGTTCGATCCGGTACGGGTGCTTCGCATGCTCGTAGGGGCTGCCGTTGCCGAGCATGAGAATCTCGGCGCCGGTCTCGGCCAGGCATTCGGTGACCTCGGGCGTCCACATGTCCTCGCAGACCATGACACCGAGCCGCACGCCGCGGAAGCTCACCGGCCCCTGCGGCGGGCCGGGAACGAACACCCGCTTCTCGTCGAACACGCCGTAGTTCGGCAGGTCGCACTTGTAGCGCAGCGCCGCAATCTCGCCGTCGGCCAGCAGCACGGCCGCGTTGTGCAGCTTCCCGTCGTTGCGCCAGGGGGCGCCGACGAGCAGCGCCGGGCCGCCATCGGCCGTTTCCGCCGCCAACACCTGGACAGCCGCCGCGCAGCGCTCCTGGAGGGCCGGCTTCAGCACGAGATCTTCGGGCGGATAGCCGCAGACATTGAGCTCGCTGTAGACCACCAGATCCGCCCCCTGTCCGGCGGCCTGCTTTCGGGCCTGGCGGATCCGGGCGAGGTTGCCGTCGATGTCGCCCACCGTCGGGTCGAGCTGGGCCAGGGAAATATTGAGCGAGTCGGTCATAGGGGACGGATGCCGAACGACAATCCTACAGACCTACAGATAGCGCGCCCGGGCTGGAATCGCCATGCCGTGCCGAGGTGAAGTTTTCCGCTTAAACCTAACAATTGCCGTTAATCGTCTGTCAATGATTGCCGATTAGCGTCGCCCTGCAATCGGCACTGAGGCAACCCGCCGGATTCGCAGGGCGCGGGCGGCTGCGGCATGAGGGGGGACTGCGACATGCCTTCGAAGACCGTTCGCGTGATGATCGTCGACGACGATCAGGATCTGGCCGAGAGCCTGGCCGACCTGCTGCAGGTCCATGGCTACGAGGTGGATATCGCCAAGGACGGCCACGACGCGGTGGAGCACGCCCGCAGCCAGGATTTCGACATCGCCTTCATGGACGTGCGCATGCCCGTGATGAACGGGGTCGACAGCTACTTCGCCATCAAGAAGATCAAGCCCCAGGCGCGCATCGTGATGATGACCGGCTTCAAGGAGCCGATCCTGGAGCGGGCCATCAGCGCCGGCGCCGAGGGGCCGCTGCACAAGCCCTTCAGCGTCGAGGACATGCTGAAGCTGGTCGAGACCATCCACTGAGCGACGGCGCGGGCGCCCCTATTTCCGGAACAGGAACTCGCGGCCGACCTTCACGCGCGGCTCGCCGTTGTACTCGATGATGTCGGCGGTGGCGTAGGTCTCGGTCCAGCGCTGCGGCAGGAACGAGCCGGTGCCGACGATATCGATCGGCGCCTTGGCCTCGGCCATCACCTTGCACTTGGCCGGATCGAAGCCCGAGGAGGCGACGATCTTGACCTTCGGGAAGCCCGCCTGATCGAGCGCGTCGCGCGTGTGGTAGATGGCGGCGGCGGAAACGCCGGCGCCGACCAGATAGCGCAGCTCCGTCTCGTTGCGGTAGCCGCGGATGACCTGCGGGACGTGCCGCTCCAGCGCGGCGTAGGAGGCGGCGGGATCGAGTCCCTCGATGAAGCGGCTGCCCGGCGTGTCCAGCCGCACGGCCAGGCGGCCTTCGGCGGCGAGATCGGGGAAGCGCCGGCAGACCTCGATCGAATCGGTCACCTCGCGCGCGAAGTAGTCGACCAGGACGGTGAGGTTGTCGGCCGGGAAGGTCTCGCGGAACATCTCGGCGGCGCGCAGCGTGGTGCCGGCATAGCCGATGAGGGCGTGCGGCATCGTGCCCATGCCGTCGGAGCGGCCGAAGAAGCGCGCCGTCGCCGCGGTAGCGTTGCCGATGAAGCCTTTGGCGCCGTGCTTGCGCCGCGCGCGCGCCGAGCCGACACTGGCCGCATAGGCCATGAGCTCGGCCATCTCCAGCCCGGCGCAGTGGCGTGCATCCATGGCGAGGAACGCCGCGTTCGGCAGGTCCGTGCACATGGTGTAGGCGTTGAAGGCGGCGACGCTGGCGGGCCCGAGCTTCTGCAGGAGGATGGTCTCCGTGTCCGAGAGGTGCACGAAGGAGCCGCTGATGTACATGATCGGCTCGCCGGCGCCGACCCATTTGCCCTCGGGGTAGACAACGTCGATGTCGAACTTGGTGCCGCGTGCGGCCGCCACCGCCTGGAGCCACTCGACGCACAGCCGCGGCGCCGAGATCACCGGCCGGCGCATGAACACGGCGTAGGTGACCCGCTGGTCGCCGAACTTCTGCGCGATCTGCTTGGTGCGCAGGAAGTAGTGGTCGGTCCAGGCCGGCAGCTCGTTCAGATCGGGATGCATGGGGTCAGATGTCGGGTATCAGATGCCAGGGATCAGAGGCGTGCGAGACTACCCTGATCCCTGCTCCCTGACATCTGTCATCTATCAGGCCGTCGCCGCCACGCGCTTGCCGTTGCCGGCGGCCCGCTCGGCCTTCAGGCTCTCGGCCAGCAGGAAGGCGAGCTCCAGCGACTGGCTGGCGTTGAGCCGCGGATCGCAATGGGTGTGGTAGCGGTCGCGCAGCTGGTCGTCGGTGATGGCCTGGGCGCCGCCGATGCACTCCGTGACGTTCTGGCCGGTCATCTCGAAATGCACGCCGCCGGCATAGCTGCCCTCGGCCTGGTGCACGGCGAAGAACGACCGGACCTCGCCGAGGATGCGGTCGAACGGCCGCGTCTTGAAGCCCGAGGACGACTTGACGGTGTTGCCGTGCATGGGGTCGCAGGACCAGATGACCTTGGCGCCGTGGCGCTTCACGGCCCGGATCAGACCCGGCAGCCTGGCCTCCACCTTGTCGTAGCCCATGCGGGCGATGAGGGTGAGGCGGCCCGGGACGTTCTGCGGGTTGAGGACATCGATCAGGCGCAGGAGGTCGTCGGGATCGAGGCTCGGGCCGCATTTGAGGCCGATGGGATTCTCGACCCCGCGCAGGAAGTCGACATGGGCGCCGTCCGGCTGGCGCGTGCGGTCGCCGATCCACAGGAGGTGGGCGGAGCAGTCGTACCAGCGGCCGGTGAGGCTGTCGATGCGCGTCAGCGCTTGCTCGTAGGGCAGCAGCAGGGCCTCGTGGCTGGTATAGAACTCGGTTTCGCGCAGCTGCGGCGTGGTCTCGGAGGTGATGCCGCAGGCGGCCATGAACTCGAGCGTCTCCGACAGGCGATCGGCCATCTCGGAGTAGCGGTGGCCCTGCGCGCTCTCGGCCACGAAATCCATGTTCCAGCGATGCACCTTGTGCAGGTCGGCGAAGCCGCCCTGGGCGAAGGCGCGCAGCAGGTTCAGCGTGGCGGCCGATTGGTGATAGCTCTGCGCCAGCCGCTCGGGATCGGGGACGCGCGCGTCGGCGGTGAAGTCGATGCCGTTGACGATGTCGCCGCGGTAGCTCGGCAGCTCCACCTCGCCGATCTTCTCGGTCGGGGCCGAGCGCGGCTTGGCAAACTGGCCGGCCATGCGGCCGACCTTCACCACCGGGCAGGCGGCGCCGAAGGTGAGCACCACCGCCATCTGCAGCAGCACCTTGAAGGTATCGCGGATGTTGTTGGCGTTGAACTCGGCGAAGCTTTCCGCGCAGTCGCCGCCCTGCAGCAGGAAAGCCTTGCCCTCGGCCACGTTGGCGAGCGCCGCGGTCAGGCTGCGCGCCTCGCCGGCGAAGACCAGCGGCGGATAGCCGCGGAGCTTCTTCTCCACCGCGTCCAGCTTGGCCGGATCCGGATAGTCCGGCACCTGGCTGATCGGCTTGCCTCGCCAGCTGTCGGGCGTCCATTTGGCGGTCATCTCGCGGCCTCGTCGTCCATTCGTTCGCGCGGAAGGGAGACACTTACGCGCAAATCCGGGGCTTTTCAACCGATCGGCCGGCTCGGGCTCCACGGGCGGAAACGTCGCTGGACATGGGGTGGTTCGCTCGGATTGCGGTTCGGTAGACGTCGAGGCCCAGCGAGCGGCGGGAGCCGGTGTCGCTGGACATGGGGTGGTTCGCCTGATTTGCGGTTCCGGCGCCAAGCGAACCACAGCACCCTCCGTCGCTGGACATGGGGTGGCGCGCTCGGATCGACGCTGCGCGCGGAGGAGATGGCTGGCCGTGCGGGTCAAGGCGAGGAGGGCACGGCTGCTTCGCGCCGCCGCGGCCCGCAGCTCGATCATTTCGGCCGTGCGGGCGCCGTGGATCAGATTCACCTGACGGCAGCGGGCAAGACCTTCGGGCGTCCGCGCACCGGTGCTCTTGCCGCCATGGAGCCTGCAGGGCCCATTCTTCATGGCCGGCTGGCGGCAGGCATGGCCGGCGCGGGCCTTGGCGCCGCAGCGGGGAGCGGCGGCGTAGTCGCCCGACGGGTTGCCGTGCCGCAGCCACCCCCGCGCCGCGCGGCGGGAGCGGCCGAGCCGCTTGCCTGCCCTACAGTCTCCGACGCCGATCGATTGGGCTTCACGGCCAATTCGCCTACCTGTAGTCGCCTACCTGTTGTTCTCTATTTATTCTAGAACAAATATGGAATTTCGTCAAGCATCGCGGGAGCCCACACACCAGCCGCGCCGCTTGCGGGTGCGGCGTGTCCATGCCATCACCCGTTTCCGCCCACCGCCGGGCCTGCTTGCATCAAGGACTCCCATGGACATCGATCTGGTGATCTTCGATTGCGACGGGGTGCTGGTCGACAGCGAGATCGTGTCCTTCGCGGCGGAGGCGGAGGTGCTGGCGGAGTTCGGCATCGACCTGCCGGCCGAAAAGCTGGTCGAGCGTTTCCTCGGCATGAGCAGCACCACCGCCTTCGCCGTCCTGGAGAAGGAGTACGGGCTCCGCCTGCCGGCGGACTTCGCGGCGCGCTGCCGGCAGCACGTGCTGGAGGCCTTCGAGCGGAAGCTGCAGCCGATCCCCGGCATCGCCGACCTGCTCGACGGCCTGCCGCAGCGGCGCTGCGTCGCTTCCAGCAGCGAGCCGGCGCGCATCCGCCATTCGCTGACCCTCGCCGGCATCCTGCACCACTTCGACCCCCATATCTTCAGCGCCGTGCAGGTCGCGCGCGGCAAGCCGGCGCCGGACCTGTTCCTGTTCGCGGCGGCGCAGATGGGAGCGGCGCCCGCGCGCTGCCTCGTGATCGAGGACAGCCCGCCCGGCGTGACCGGCGCGCGCGCCGCCGGCATGGCCGTGCTGGGCTTCACCGGCGGCGGCCACTGCCTGCCCGGGCATGGGGAGACGTTGCGGGCCGCGGGGGCGGCGGAGGTCTTCGGTTCGATGCGGGAGCTTGCGGCGCGGTTGAAGGCGGCGGCCTAACGGCCGGCGCACGAACCTGCATTGCACACGGCCGGTCCCTTGTAGGGGCGAGCGGCGCTCGCCCATTCATTCGAGGTTTCGGCGATCATGCCTGCGGCTCGACGGGCGAGCGCCGCTCGCCCCTACAAGACGATGATGCATGCCTTACTCCACGGCCTCCGGCAGCGGGTCGGGGAGCGGCGCTCGCCCATTCATTCGAGATTTCGACGATCATGCCTGCGGCTCGACGGGCGAGCGCCGCTCGCCCCTACAGACGATGACGCGTGCCTTACTCCGCCGCCTTCGGCGGCGGGTCGGGGAGCGGCGTGCGGAGGGTGACGAACTCCTCGGCGGTGGTGGGGTGAAGGGCGACGGTCTGATCGAACTGCGCCTTGGTGGCGCCCATCTTCACCGCGATTGCGAGAGACTGGATGATCTCCGGCGCGTCGAGGCCGACCATGTGGGCGCCGACGACGCGGTGGCCGGCGCGCTCGACGACCAGCTTCATCATCGTCCTCTCGTCGCGGCCGGAGAGCGTGTGCTTCAGCGGCCGGAAACTCGTGCGATAGACGTCGACCGCCCCGTGCAGGAGGCGCGCCGCGAACTCCGTGAGCCCGACCGCGCCGACCGGCGGCTGGCTGAACACGGCATGCGGCACGGTATGGTGATCGACGGCCGTCGGCTTGTTGCCGAAGACGGTGTCGGCGAAGGCGTGGCCCTCGCGGATCGCGACCGGCGTGAGGTTCAGGCGATTGGTGCAGTCGCCGACGGCGTAGATGCTAGGCACGGAGCTTTGCGAGTACTCGTCGACCACGACGGCATCGTCGGCGCCGCAGGCAACGCCCGCCTGCGCCAGCCCGATCTTGCCGGTATTGGGCCGGCGGCCGATCGCATACATGACGCAATCGACCTCGAGCCGCGTGCCGTCGCTGAGCGCGAGATCGAGGCCGGCGGCGGACCTGCGCGTCTCCCGGATGATCGTGCCGCAGCGGATGTCGACGCCCTTCTTGCGCATCTCCGCCGCCAGAGCCTCGCGCACGTCGGTGTCGAAGCCGCGTAGGATCTGCTCGCCACGATAGAGCTGGGTGACCGCGGCGCCGAGGCCGTTGAAGATGCCGGCGAACTCGCAGGCGATGTAGCCGCCGCCGGCGACGACGATGCGGCGCGGCAACGCGGGCAGATGGAAGGCCTCGTTCGAGGTGATGCCGAGCTCGGCGCCGGGCTCGCCGGGCAGCACCGGGCGGGCGCCGGTGGCGATCAGCACGAACGCGGCGGTGACGCGTCGGCCGCCCGCCTCCACCGTGTGCGGATCGAGGAGAACGGCGCGGGATTCGATCAGGGCGACGCCGGACTCGGCGAGAAGCTTCTTATAGATGCCGTTGAGCCGGTCGATCTCCTTGTCCTTGTTGGCGATGAGGGTCGGCCAGTCGAAGCGCGCCTCCGCGAGGGCCCATCCATAGTTGCGCGCGTCCTCGAACTCCTCGTGGAAATGCGAGGCATAGGCCAGCAGCTTCTTCGGAATGCAGCCGCGGATGACGCAGGTGCCGCCGACGCGATACTCCTCGGCGATCGCGACCTTGGCGCCATGGCCGGCGGCGACGCGCGCGGCGCGCACGCCGCCCGAGCCGGCGCCGATGACGAAAAGATCGTAGTCGTATCGCGGCATGAGCTCCTCCTCAGGCGGCGACGGGGGCCGGCTGCATCGCGCGCGCCTGCGATGCCCAGCGGCGCCACAGCAAAAGGGCGACAAGAACGACCTGGACCAGCGGCGCAAGGACGACGAACGTCGCGCTGCTTCCGGCGCCGGGGAAGAACACCGGCAGCAGCGCTGCGCCGCCGGCCGCCGCGACCAGCCCGCCCAGGACCACATAGAGGACGATGAGGTAGAGGATCGCCGCCAGATCGGGCGCCCGGGGGCGCAGGGCGAAGTTGAGGTAGAGAACGAGCCCGAGGTCGCGCAGCATGAACAGGATCAGGGCGACGGCGGTTGCCGGACCGCCCGCCCAGGCCTCGCCGAAAAGGAAGCCGGACACGAGGCCGTCGATCCCGAATTCTCCGAGGCCGTCGCCGGCGCGCAGGCCGAGCGCAAGGGCGAGGACGGCGGCGAGCAGGATGCCCGGCAGCCACAGCGGCAGCAGCGACAGCGCGTTGCGCCAGGCACCCGCCCGCAGATGATGAAACAGCCAGCGGTAGCGGACGACGTCGTTCGACTGCGCGAACACCGCAACGTAGAAGAGCGGCAGAGCGACGGCGAGCGCGGCGGCCAGCCGTAACCGGTGATCGCGGGCGGCGTCTTCGAGGAAGCCCTGATCGTAGAGGATGAGGAAGACCGAGAAGGCCAGCCACATCCAGGGCTGCTGCCGCACCTGCAACTCTCCGGCCATCAGGCGATAGATGCCGACCGCCGCCCAACCGAGGAACAGCAGCTGCGTCAGCAGCAGGAAGTCATCGGCCGGCCATGTCAGGCCGAGCCAGACAACGGGTCCGGCGCCCTCGACATCGAAGCGGTCGGTGATGGAGGGCAGCAGCCCGTGCGAGACTCCGAACAGGCCGATCAGGAGCGCGCCGCCCTGCGCGAAGGCGACCGAGCGCCGGCCCAGGCGCCGGCCCTTGCCGACCAGGACCAGGGCAAACAGGAGGGCGATCACCTGGACCAGCAGCGCGCCGCTGATCTTGAGCGCCAGATCGAGCGGCAGATCCGCGGCTTGCCCGACCGAGATCTCGGCCGCCGCATAAGCGAGCAGGCAGAATGTCGCGCAATACCAGACATAGGCCGTGCCGCCGAGGGCCTTGCCCCAGGCCATGCTCCAGGGGCCGATGGAGGACATCCGCTGCCCGTCCCAGGTTCCGGAGGTAATCTCGTCGGCCAGGACGTTGACCGCCCGCCGCGTTCCCCAGAGATAGACGATGACGAGGAAGCCGATGTTCGCGGCGCTGCCGACCTCGCTCCAGCCGCCGTCGCCGACGAAGGCGACCAGCGCGAAGACGGCGCCGATGATCAGGGGCGCGGCGACGGTGCGCTCCAGCGAGAACTGCAGCCAGAGATTGCGCAGCAATTCCGGGTTCATCGCCGGGCCTCGCCGCGCATGAGCGCCAGGTAGGACTCCTGGAGGTTGCCGGCAACCGGCGCGAACTCGGCGACAGGGAAACCCTCGCCGATGAGATGCTTCAGCAGGTCATGCTGCGCCCGCAGATCGCCGGCGAAGGCGAAGCGCACGGACTCGGCCTCGATCACGATGTCGGAGACGGCGGCAATGCCGCCCAACGCCGCGGCGATCCGCGCGTCGGGCGCGGCGAGGCGGAGCTGCAGGGGGATGCGCCCATCCGCGCCTCTCGCGCCGTCCGGAGTAAGCGCGCTGTGATCGACGATGCGGCCGTCGCGGATGGCCAGGATGTGCGTCGAATAATCCTCGAGCTCGGCCAGGATGTGCGACGACACGACCAAGGTCATGCCGCCGGCGCGCAGATCGCGGAACACGGCCGCGAGGCCGTAGCGCGCCTCCGGGTCCAGCCCGGCGGCCGGCTCGTCGAGGAGTGCCACCTGCGGCTCGTGGATGATGGCCTGCGCGATCGCCAGCCGCTGCTTGAGGCCGCGCGAGAGCGTGCCGGCATAGTCGTCCATGCGGTCAGCGATGCCGAGCCGCTCGGCCGCCCGCTGCATGGCCGCGGCCCGCCGCTCGCGCGGCACGCCATGGGCGCGGGCGCGATAGTCCAGGCAGCGCCGCACCGTGAGATCGTCATAGACGCCGAAGAAATCCGGCAGGAAGGCCATGCGCTCATGGGCCGCGCGCGGAGACTCGTGCACGTCGAGCTCGTCGAGCAGAACCCGCCCGGCGCCGGGCCGGTCGAGGGCGACGAGGCAGCGCAGCAAGGTGGTCTTGCCGGCGCCGTTCGGCCCGACCAGTGCGGTGATGGTCTGCGGCGCGATGGCGAAGGAGACGTCGTCGAGCGCCCGGTGCCCGGGGTAGTCGTAGACCAGATGCTCGACCTGGATCATCGGGTTTCAATCATCAGGAAGGGGCGACCACACGGGGTCGCCCCTACACAGAGGCGTCATTGTCGGGGCGACCCGCGTGGTCGCCCCGGTCCGCGTCAGACCCCGCCCATGCACAGATATTTCACCTCGAGGAAGTCCTCGATGCCGTATTTCGAGCCTTCGCGACCGATGCCCGACTCCTTCATGCCGCCGAAGGGCGCGACCTCGGTGGAGATGATGCCGGTGTTGATGCCGACGATGCCGTACTCCACCTGCTCAGCGACGCGCCAGACTCGGCCGATGTCGCGGCTGTAGAAATAGGCGGCGAGGCCGAACTCGGTGTCGTTGGCGAGGCGGATGGCGTCCTCCTCGGTCTTGAAGCGGAACAGCGGCGCGACGGGGCCGAAGGTCTCCTCGCGCGCCACCTTCATCTGCGGCGTGACCTCGGTGAGGATGGTGGGCTCGAAGAAGCTGCCGCCGAGCGCGTGGCGCTTGCCGCCGGCCGCCACCTTGGCACCCTTCTTCACCGCGTCCTGGATATGCTCCTCCACCTTCTCGACCGCCTTCATGTCGATCAGCGGGCCCTGCTGCGTCTCGCCCTTGAGGCCGTCGCCGACCTTGAGCTTGCCGACCGCGGCCTTCAGCTTCTCGGCGAACTTGTCGTAGACGGAGTCCTGCACCAGCAGGCGGTTGGCGCAGACGCAGGTCTGGCCGGTGTTGCGGTATTTCGACATGATCGCGCCCTCGATGGCGGCGTCGATGTCGGCGTCGTCGAAGACGATGAAGGGCGCGTTGCCGCCGAGCTCCAGCGACACCTTCTTCACCGTGCCGGCGCATTGCTGCATGAGCTGCTTGCCGATCTCGGTGGAGCCGGTGAAGGAGAGCTTGCGCACGATCGGGTTGGAGGTCATCTCGCCGCCGATGTCCTTGGCGGAACCGGTGACGATGTTGAGCACGCCCGGCGGGAAGCCGGCGCGCTCAGCCAGCTCGGCCAGCGCCAGGGCGGAGAACGGCGTCTGCGTCGCCGGCTTGATGACGACCGGACAGCCGGCGGCCAGGGCCGGCGCGCATTTACGCGTGATCATCGCGTTGGGGAAGTTCCAGGGCGTGATGGCGGCGACGACGCCGATCGGCTCCTTGATGACGACGAGGCGCTTGTCGGGCTGGTGCTGCGGGATGGTGTCGCCGTAGATGCGCTTGCCTTCCTCGGCGAACCATTCGACGAAGGAGGCGCCGTAGGCGATCTCGCCCTTGGATTCGGCGAGCGGCTTGCCCTGCTCCGCTGTCATCAGCACCGCCAGGTCCTCCTGGTTCTCCATCATCAGGTTGAACCATTTGCGCAGGATGTTGGCGCGCTCCTTGGCCGTCTTACGGCGCCAGGCCGGCCAGGCGGCGTTGGCGGCGTCGATGGCGCGATGCGTCTCCGCGGCGCCCATGTAGGGGATGGTGCCGAGGATCTCGCCCGTGGCCGGGTTGCTCACGTCGACGGTGCGCTTGGAATCGGCGTCGAGCCACTTGCCGTTGACGTAACATTGCTGGCGGAACAGCTTCCCGTCCTTCAGCGGCAACGGCGCGGCGGTCTTGCGGACAGCTTGTTGCATGGCGGTTTCCTCGCGGTTTCCGGGGTCTCGGCTGATGGGCTTGATTTGGCCGCCGTTATAGCGCGGGCGCAGAGGCGGAGCAAACCGTCCGGGTTGGCGAGCGCCCCCATTCATGCTATCGCGGGGCCGTCGAACCCGGAGATAAGCACATCATGGCTAGCAACAAGGAGCTGCAGACGCGGCGCGCCAACGCGGTGCCGCGGGGCGTCGCCACCGCCATGCCGTTCTTCGCCGCCAAGGCGGAGAACGCCGAACTGTGGGACGTGGAGGGCAAGCGCTACATCGATTTCGCCGGCGGCATTGCCGTGCTCAACACAGGCCACCGCCATCCCAAGGTGATGGCGGCGGTCGACGCGCAGCTCGGGAAGTTCACGCACACCGCGTTCCAGGTGGTGGCCTACGACAGCTATGTCGAGCTGGCCGAGCGGCTGAACAAGCTGGCGCCCGGAAACTTCGCCAAGAAGACCATCTTCTTCACGACCGGGGCCGAGGCGCTGGAGAACGCCGTCAAGATCGCGCGGCACCACACCGGCCGCACGGCGGTGATCGCCTTCAGCGGCGCCTTCCACGGGCGCACCAACCTGACCATGGCGATGACCGGCAAGGTGCAGCCCTACAAGGTCGGCGGCCCGTTCGCCGCCGAGGTCTATCACGCGCCCTTCCCCAACCCGCTGCACGGCGTGACGGCGGAGGACGCGCTGCGCCACCTGCAGATGCTGTTCAAGGCCGATGTGGATCCCGCACGCGTCGCCTGCATCGTCATCGAGCCGGTGCAGGGCGAGGGCGGGTTCTACGTGGCGCCGAAGGAGTTCCTGCAGGCGCTGCGCAAGATCTGCGACGAGCACAAGATCGTCCTCGTCGCCGACGAGGTGCAGACGGGCATCGCCCGCACCGGCCGGATGTTCGCCATCGAGCATAGCGGCGTGGCGCCGGACATCATCACCTCGGCCAAGAGCCTGGCCGGCGGCTTCCCGCTCTCGGCCGTGATCGGCCGCGCCGAGGTGATGGATTCGGTGCCGCCCGGCGGCCTCGGCGGCACCTATGCCGGCAGCCCGGTCGGGGCGACGGCCGGCGTCGCCGTGCTCGACGTCATCGCCGAGGACAAGCTGCTGGAGCGGGCCGAGACGCTGGGCAAGCGGCTGATGGACCGGCTGAACGCGCTGTCCAGGAAGAACCGCTTCTCCTGCATCGGCGACGTGCGCGGGCTCGGCGCCATGGTGGCCTTCGAGCTGGTGAAGGACCGGCAGACCAACGACCCGGACGCCGAATTGACGAAGAAGGTGGCGGCGGCGGCGCAGGAAAACGGTCTCATCCTGCTGAGCTGCGGCGTCTACGGCAACGTGCTGCGCATCCTCGTGCCGCTGACGGCGAGCGACGCCATCGTCGACGAAGGGCTCGACATCATCGAAAAGTCGCTCGACCAGGCGCTGGGCTGATTTCCGATCCTCACCCTAACCCTCTCCCGCCCCGCGGGAGAGGGGACATGGAGTCAGCGTTCAAGCTCGGCAGCCCCCTCTATCGCACAGCGGGAGAGGGGGGTGAGGGACTGGATTATTCCTCCAGCACGAAGGTGACCTCCATGGTCACGCGGTACTCGGCGATCTTGCCGTTCTTGACGCTCGCCTTCTGTTCGACGACATGCAGGCCGGTGATGCCGCGGACGGTCTTGCTGGCCCGCTTCAACCCTTCTTCAACGGCGTCGCCGAAACCCTTCGTGGATGACGCGGTGATCTTGGTGACACGCGCAACGGCCATGGGGTCCTCCCCTGCTTTGCCGGCGCGGATCGCGCCGGCCCATGGCAATTGAACGTCACCCTCGCCGACCTGTCACCCGGTTTTGGCCCGTCCGCATTTGCATTCGCCGATGCCGGGATTGTTGTGGCAATCTAGCGGCGCCGGCGATGGAGTCCGCATGGTTTCTCGTTCCCTCGCGCTGCTGATTGCCATGTTGCTGCCGACGCTCGTCGTGGCCCAAGAACCGGCGGGCAAGCGGATCCTCGGCGAAACGGCGCTGCGGCAGGCCCTCGCCGGCCGCACCTTCTACGGACGCTATGACGGCGGCATCGACTGGATCGAATATTACGCGCCGGACGGGCGTTCCGCCTATTGGGACGGCTGCACCCATGACGGCGACTGGTGGATCGCCGACGATCTCGTCTGCTTCCGCTACCGCGGCGACGCCTACGGCCTCAGCTACTGCTGGATGATCTACCGCGCCGGCGACCAGTATGAGTTCCTCATGCCCGACGACGGCACCGCCGATCCGATCCGCGCCTACACGACCGCGGTGCGCGAGGGCAACCGCGAGCATCTGCCGCTGGACACCGACGATTGCGTGTCGGTCCGACTCGCGCCGCGGGCCGGACCCTACAGCCGCTCGATCTCCACGTCGTCGCAGGAATAGCCGAGCTCCGACAACCCGACCTCGAGAAAATCGCCGAGGAGCGGCGTGCCCAACAGGTAGCGCGGCCGGTCGCCGAGCGGAATCTCCTCCGCCTGTTCGCGCGCCTCCTGCCAGTCATCGACGGTGTAGTCGCCCCGGCCGATCCAGGCGAGCGCCACCAGATCCAAGGACTCATCCTCGTTCAGGGAGGCCAGCGCGCTCGACAGCTCCTCGAAGGTCGGATCGTCGGCGAAGTCCTCGAGGATATCGATCTCGCGGTCGTCGGACGGATTGGAGGCGGAATCCGGATCGTCGGGCTCCACCTTCACGCCGAACTCGCGCGCCTTGACGATGAGGTAGCACACCGTCTCCGGCCTGATTGTCAGGGTCGCCACGGCCTCACCTCCCCTTCAGCTGCACCGAAGGTATGGCGCAGGCGCATCGCATTCAATGCTCCGAGCCGACCGATGTTTCGAGCTCGTCGAGCAGGGCCGCTTGCCCCTTGTGGATCTTCTCCCGCGCGACGGCGAGCGGAAACCAGGCGGCGCGGTCGATCTCCGGGAACTCCTGCATCCGGCCGGAGCGCGGCGGCCATTCCAACGCGAAGCTGTTGCTCCTGACCGCGGCCGGATCGCAGTCGGCTTCGACGGCCCAGGCATGGACGATCTTCCCGCCCGGCTGCCGGCGCGGTGTCAGCGGCAGGAAGCGGCCGTCGACCGCGAGGCCGGTCTCCTCCGCGAACTCCCGCCGCGCCGCCTGCAGCGGGTCTTCGCCTTCGGCGATCTCGCCCTTCGGGATGGACCAAGCGTGCGCGTCCTTCCCGGCCCAGAACGGGCCGCCGGGATGGACGAGGAAGACTTGCAGCCCGTCGCGGCGGCGATAGAGCAGGAGGCCGGCGCTCTGCTTGGGCATGGCGGATCATCCTGCGACGGCGGGATGGACGCAACGCCGCGGCACCGGAAGCCGCGGGCGACCTTCAGTTGGGGTCCGGCGCGGCCGCGTGCCGGCGGTCGGCAGCGTCGATCAGCGACGCCAGGATGTGGATCGCCGGCGCGTCGGCATCGAGATCGACGCCTTCGCGGTCGGCGAAGGCGCCGATCGCGTCGCGGGTGCGCTGCCCCCAGAGGCCATCGGGTTCGCCTGGATCGAAGCCCAGCTCCACCAGCCGCTTCTGGATGAGCAGCACGCCGGCGCGCCGCGGCAGGCCATCGAAGTTCTTGGCGGCGGCGGCGGCGGCGTCACCCTCCGGGTCGATCCGCAACGCGCGCGCATAGAGCTCCGCCGCCAGCTCGGGATCGGCGTCGACTCCCTGACCCGACTGATACTGCCAGCCGAGATTGGTGAAGCCCCAGGCGTTGCCCAGCTTGGCCGCCTCGGCGAACCAATAGGCCGCGCGGGCCGGATCGGCATCGATGCCGTGGCCGTTCAGATACAGCAGGCCGAGGTTGATGGGCGCCTGCGGCTGGCCGCCGCGCGCCGCCTTCTCGTACCAGACGATCGCCTGTTTCGGATCGGCCTCGACGAAGGCGCCGCGCTCGTACATCAGGCCCATGTTGTTGTAGCCGTAGATGTCGCCCGCATCGGCCGAGGCCTCGAACAGGCGGTAGGCGCGCTCGTCGTCCTCCTCGACGCCGTTGCCCTCCAGGTACATGTAGCCGAGATGATTGTAGGCGAAGGTGTGGCCGCCCCGGGCAGCCTTCACCAGCCACCCGACCGCCGTCTTGATGTCGCGCTCGACTCCGACGCCGTCGCGATAGAGGACGCCGAGGCGCGTGGCCGCGTAGAGGTCGTCCCGGCGGGCGGCCTCCTGATAGAGTTTGATCGCCTCATCGAGGTTCGCCTCGATGCCCTTGCCGCTCTGCAGATGCACGCCGAGCTCGTAGAGCGCGGCAACGTGGCCAGCGTCGGCCGCCTCGCGATACCGTGCGACCGCGTCTTCCGGCTGGCCGGCAGCGTCGAGGGCGCGGCCGAGCTGGTAGCGGAAGCGCGCCACGTCGGGGAAGGTTTCGACCGCCTCGCGGCAGGCGGCGACTGCCCGCTCCGGGTCGATCTCGTTGGAGTAGTTGCCGACGACGACGCCCTGCGTGTCGAAGCGAGCGCCGGCCTCAATGTCGCAGGCATGCGGCTTGATGTCGGCACGCACGGTCATCGGCGCGGCCTGAGCGGCCTGCGTCTGGGCCGGGGGCTGGGTTTGCGTGGCCGTCTCGGCCGGAGGCTGCGACTCGGCGATTGACAACCCTCGACCGGCCGGCAGCGCCGCCGCGATGACGAACTCGTCGACGGCATCGCGGGCCTGAGGATCGGGACGATAGGACAGCGTCCGTACGACCGTCGGCGCCTGCTCGGCCGTGCGCACCTCCGCGACGCTGCCGTCCTCGCGCTCCAGGATGAGGGCGCCGTACCGCGGGGGCGCCGTCACCTGCAAGAGCGACGGCGTCATCGGCAACGCAACCTTGGTCGGGCCGGTGCCGACGAAGACCGGCAGCGTCGTTCCGGCCGCCAACGGCACGGATTCGGTCGTTCGGGTGGCCGCCGGCGGGGCGCTCTGATCGGCCGGCGCGACGCCGGGTGTGACCTCCGGCAGAACCTGCGGGCCGGTCAGGTCGGCGAGCCAGATGGTCCGCCGCGCCTGCGCCAGCTCGGTGAAGCGGCTGACGGGGAACTGCTGGATGAAGCGGTCGAAGAGCGCCGGCCGGTCGGCCTCGGCCACCAGAGCCCACACGGATTCGATGTCGGAGTCAGACGTCTCGCCGGCACCGCCGGCGGGCTCGCCGGCGACGAGGCCGTCGGCGCGCTCGCTGAAAATGCCGTGCGGATGAAGTTCGAGGAAGGCGCCGCCGGCGAGATGCGTGGCCGGCGGCGACTGGATGGTACGCAGCCGATGCCAGTCGACCAGTTCCCGAACCAAGCGATCGCTCGGCGTCTCCGCCGCCTCTTCCTCCTGCAGCCGCTCGATATGGTCGGCGACGACAGGCAGAATGGTCGGATCCTGGGGCGCGGCCGCCAGCTCCACCAACGCCGCGAGCCGCTTCTCCGGCTCCTCGATCTCCAGGGCGCCGTTGAGGCGCGCGACATCGGTCGCCGGCGCCGGCTGCGTCTCCGCCGGGTGCATGTAGAGGGGCTCGAGCAAGGCCTCCTCGACCCACGGGATCTGCGCGCCGGCAGTGTTCTCCATCACCCGCTGGCGCACGCGGCGGAACAGCACGCTGATCTCCAGCCCAGGCTCGCCGAGATAATGCGCCAGCGCGGCGACGAACGGGCTGTTGGCGCCGGCGCCATCATAGGCCACCTGCCCCGGCGCCGTAGCATAGGCGATGAGGATGCCGCTGACGCCCTCGACCCGCGCCAGGCCGCTGGTCAGCGCGGCGATCTTCAAGCCGCGGGTGGCGCCGGCCACGCCGACGGGCAACGGGTTGTCGCGGCAGGCATCGAGGATGAGGACACCCGAGCGCGGCGCGGCCGCCTTGAACTTCTCGATCACGCGGTCGACATCGAGGCCCTGCGCCCGCAGGTCGTCCTCCGAGCCGAGCGTGGCGTCGACCGGCAGCAGGTAGTTGGTGCCCTCGACCTGCACGCCGTGGCCGGCAAAATAGAACACGGCGATATCGGCGCCGCGGCTGATCTCGCCGAAGCGCTCGACCGCCGCTGTCAGGCTGTCGCGATTGGTGTCGTCGACGCTGACCACCTCGAAGCCGATTCCGGACAGCGTGCCGGCCAGCGCCGCGGCATCATTGACCGGGTTGCGGAGCTGCGGGAGCGACAGATAGGCGGCGTTGCCGATGACCAGTGCGACGCGACGCGGCGTCTCGGCTGCGGCCGGCTGGGCGAGCAGGCCGGCGACGAGGGCAAGGACCGGCAGGAACCACCGGGAAACCGACAGGACGCGGCCCCGCATCTTGCGTCGATCGCGCATGACGTGCCGCGCGACTCTATTCCGAGAGGCTCTCCAGCGCAGACAGCGCTCTACCACCCGCCGCCGCCACCGCCGCCGCTGCCGCCACTGCCTCCACCACCGCCGCTGCCGCCGGCATCGCCGCTGTTGCCGCCCTTCTTAACGACGGGGGTCGTCTTCTGCGCCGGCGCGGTCTGCGGTGCGGGCGCGACGACGGCGGCCGGCTCCGGCGCCGCGGGCGCGACGATGCGGGCGTTCGACTCGATGGCGGCCAGCAGCGCCTCCACCGTCATGGCTGGCGCCCGGTCGGGCTGAGACCGCGCCATCACCTGGACGACGGTGGCGTTGTTGCGCGCGGCAATGTACTCGGCGATCGAACGGGTGACCGCGGGAGACGCCGACCGGTTGGCGGGGTCTATGCGGACCAGAGACGCGACTTCCTGGGCGGTCGCGCTTTCAGCGGCCAGGCCCACAAGCAATGACAGAGACAGGATGCCAATCGGCTTCATCGTCGGTCTCCCGAGTTTGTATGCCTACGGTTGAGGCTTTGTGCACTGCGCTATGGTTGCCTCGATCTTCTGCTCGAGCGTCGCCAAGGCCGATGCATTGCCCTGGCAGGCGCCGACAGAGTTCATCATCTCCAGCGCCGCCACGTCGAAGGCCATCTCGGCCTGTGAGAAATCGGCCGCAGCGCCGCTCTGCGCCTGTAATCCCTGCAACGACATATAGCGCAGGATCGCGAAATCGTTCTGATCGGTCACCATATTGCAGCGCACGGCGACCCCGACGCTGCGGCCGCACAGCGCGGCCTTCTCCATCAGCACCGGCGGCGCGACAGCGGCCTGTGCAGCTGCGGGTGCCGACGCGGCCGTGCTCGGTGGTGGCGCCGACGACTGGGCGCAGGCCGCCGTCAACAGCAGAACACAGCCGCCGATTCCTCGGCAAAAAATCCGCGCATACCGCCGGGGCAGCCGGCCCGGGCCGAGCATGCTGTCTCGCTCAAGATCGGACCGAGACGATTTCGTGGGTTCCATCGACAACAACTCCGATCTAAGCGAACGCCCCCGACATGCGCCGCCGGCCAGATCGACGGCGCTTGTCCGTCATACGTTCCTACAGCCTTGCCGCGCCGTCAGGCAAGCCGAATCGCCAGGCGGCCTCCGCCGACTATCGTGTGGCTCGGACATTTCACGCTGTGATTTATGTCACATCGCCCATGAATAAACTGCCCGCCCCATCGTGCGGCGCCCTACTCCACGGTCACGCTTTTCGCCAGGTTGCGGGGCTGGTCGACGTCGGTGCCCTTGGCGACGGCGGCGTGGTAGGCGAGGAGCTGGACCGGGATGGCGTAGAGGATCGGGGCGACGAAGGGATCGACCTTCGGCAGCTCGATCGAGGCCCACGCCTTGGACTTCAGCTTCGCGAGGCCGGCGGCGTCGGAGAGCACGAGCACCTTGCCGCCGCGCGCGCAGACCTCCTGCAGGTTGGAGGCGGTCTTTTCGAACACCTCGTCCGACGGGGCCGCGATGATCACCGGCACGTCCTCGGCGATGAGGGCGATGGGGCCATGCTTCATCTCGCCGGCGGCGTAACCTTCGGCATGGATGTAGGAGATCTCCTTCAGCTTCAACGCGCCTTCGAGCGCGATCGGGTAGGAGGTGCCGCGGCCGAGGAACAGCACGTCCCGCGCCTTGGCGACCTCATGGGCGATCTCGCGCAGGCGGGCGTCGTGGTTCAGCACCTCGGCGGCGCGGGCGGGAACCTCGGTCAGCGCCGTCGACAGCGCGGCTTCACGGTCGCGATCGATCGTGCCACGCGCCCGCGCCGCCGCGATGGCGAGGCAGGCGAGCACCGTGAGCTGGGTGGTGAAGGCCTTGGTCGAGGCGACGCCGATCTCCGGGCCGGCCAGGGTGTGCAGCACGACATCGGATTCGCGTGCGATGGCGCTCTCGGGCACGTTGACGACCGAGAGGATTTTCTGCCCCTGAGCGCGCGCGTAGCGGAGCGCCGCCAAGCTGTCGATCGTCTCGCCGGATTGCGAGATGACGATGGTGACGCCGCCCGACGGCATGGGCGCCGCGCGATAGCGGAATTCGCTGGCGATGTCGAACTCCACCGGCAATCGTGCGAGCTGCTCGAGCCAGTATTTCCCGACCATGCCGGCGAGGCTGGCCGTGCCGCAGGCGACGATGGTAAGGCGCGGCACGGCGGCGAAGTCGAACGGCAGGTCAGGCAGCTCGATCTTGCGCTGCAGCGGATTGAGGAAGGCGTGCAGCGTGTCGCCGATGACCGCCGGCTGCTCGCAGATCTCCTTCAGCATGAAGTGCGGGTAGTTGCCCTTGCCGATGAGGGCGCCGGAGAGGGCGGTCTGCGTCACCGGGCGATCGACCGGCTTGCCGGCATTATAGACCTTGGCGTCGGCCGCCGTGATGACGACCCAATCGTCTTCCTCGAGATAGCAGATGCGGCGCGTGAGCGACGCCAGCGTCAGGGCATCGGACCCCAGATACATCTCGCCGTCGCCATAACCGACGGCGAGCGGGCTGCCGCGGCGGGCGCCGATCATCAGGTCGTGGCGACCGGCGAAGATGACGGCGAGGGCGAAGGCGCCCTGCAGCCGATCCATGGCGGCGGCCATCGCCTGCTCGGGCGTCTTCTGCTCCTGGAGATAGCGGGTGAGCAGGTGGGCGACGACCTCGGTATCCGTCTCGGTCTCGAACCGGTGGCCGAGGGCTGCCAGCTCGCGGCGCAGCTCATCGAAATTCTCGATGATGCCGTTGTGGACGATGGCGACGCGGTCGGTGGCGTGCGGATGGGCGTTGACCTCGTTCGGGCGGCCGTGAGTCGCCCAGCGCGTGTGGCCGATGCCGGTGGTGCCGGCGAGCGGCTCGCGCGCCAGCAGCGCCTCGAGATTGCCGAGCTTGCCCTCGGCCCGGCGGCGGGCGATGTGGCCGTTCGTCAGGGTAGCGATGCCGGCGGAATCATAGCCGCGATATTCGAGGCGCTTGAGACCGTCGAGCAGCAGCGGCGCCGCCGCCGCCTTGCCGATGATGCCGATGATGCCGCACATCCCGGATCGTCCTTTCTACCGGCGGCCCTTGCCGGCCGTCGGCGCCGGCTTCTTGACGGCGCCCCCCTTGGCCTTGGCCACCGGCCGCGGCTTGGCGGCGGCCTTGGACGCCGCCTTCGTCGCCGGAGCGGGCTTGCGCGTCAGGGCGGCGCGGCGCAGCGCCGGTTGCGCCGCGGCAGAGCGCGGGCTCGCTTCTGCGGTCGACGGCGTCGGAGATGCCGGGGTCTGCCGGGCACCCTCGGCGACGCGCAGGTTCGAAGGACCGGTCGGGAGGATCCGACCATCGGGGGTGGTGACGCGGAAGGCCTTGTCACCGTGCCGGATGACCGTGCCCTTGCCCAGCTTGCCCTTGGATTCGCGGAACTTGCCGGCCCAGCCGGGCTTCTCCGTCTGGCGACCGCGGCCGAGCGCCAGGGCATCGGCCGAGACGCTCTGGGTGATGACGCTGCCGGCGCCGACGATGGCCCCGCGGCCGACCTTCACCGGCGCCACCAGCACCGTGTTGGAGCCGATCGAGGCCTCGGCGCCGATCTCGGTCCTGTGCTTGTTGAAGCCGTCATAGTTGGCGGTGATCGTGCCGGCGCCGATGTTGGCGCCGGCGCCGACGACGGCATCGCCGAGATAGGTGAGATGGTTGGCCTTGGCGCCCGGTCCGAGGGCCGCGTTCTTGGCCTCGACGAAGTTGCCGATGCGGGCGCGCTCGCCGACGATGGTGCCGGGGCGCAGACGGGCGAACGGGCCGATGACCGCGCCATCGGCGATGCGCGCGCCCTCGATGTGGCAGAAGGCTTTGATCTCGGCGGCGTCGCCGACCTCGACGCCCGGCCCGAACACCACGTTGGGGCCGACGACGACGTCCTGGCCGAGCCTGGTATCGAAGGCGAAGAACACGGTCTGCGGATCGATCAGCGTCGCGCCCTCGGCCATGGCCCGCGCGCGCAGGCGATGCTGCAGGATGGCTTCGGCCGCCGCTAGCTCGGCCCGGCTGTTGATGCCGATCAGTTCGTCGGCCAGCGCCTCGACGACGGCGCAGGCGGCGCCGTCGGCGCGCGCGATCGCCACGATGTCCGTCAGATAGTATTCGCCCTTCGCATTGGCGTTGCCGACGCGGTCGAGCAGTTCGAACAGGCGCCTGCCGTCGATCGCCATGACGCCGGAGTTGCAGAGCGTGATCGCGCGTTGCTCGGCGTCGGCGTCGCGATATTCGACGATCGCCTGGAGCAGGCCGTCGCCGCCGACGATGAGCCGACCGTATTGCGCGGGATCGGCCGGGCGCATGCCCAGCACGACCACGGCCGGAGCGTCGGCGGCGCGGCGGCGGGCGACCAGCCGGCCGATCGTCTCGCCGGAGATGAACGGGCAATCGCCGAACACCACCAGGACGTCGCCGGCAAAGCCCTGAAGCGCGGCCCGCGCGGCCAGGACGGCATGCCCGGTGCCGAGCGGCTCGGCCTGAACCGCGGTCGGGTTCGGCGCGACCGCGGCGGCGACGCGCTCCATGCCGGGGGAGACGACGATGACAATGCGGGCACAGTCGAGCGGCCGCAGGTTGTCCAGCACATGGCCGATCATCGGGCGCCCGGCCAGCGGGTGCAGGACCTTCGGCAGCGCGGTCTTCATCCGCGTGCCCTTGCCGGCGGCAAGAACGACGGCGGCGATCGGAGTTTCAGCCATCAGGCGGACTCGATGTTGGAACGGCCACGGACGGTCCCGGCGAATCGCTGCGCAGCCTGCCACAGCGTGGACGGGCCTCCAAGGGAGCAGATCGGCATGGCAGAAGTATGGTGCGGCAGGACATAGTGCGGACCGTGTCCGGACCGGCAAGCGGCGGGAGGCCGGGCTCGCGGTTAACGTTAAGGGACCGAGGTCACGCATGGCGATGGCGCGCAACGTTCTGATCTTCGACCTCGACGGCACGCTGGTCGACAGCGCGCCCGACCTGCATCGCGCGCTCAATTCCGTCCTGGCCGAGCAGGGCCGCGCGCCGGTCTCGCTGGCCGACATCCGCGCCATGGTGGGGGACGGCGCCGCCAGGCTGGTCGAGCGCGGCTTCGTCGAGACCGGCGCGCCGTGCCCGGCGGCGGCGCTGCCCGCGCTGGTCGACCGCTTCCTGGCCCACTACCGGGCGGGCGGCCACGCGCTGACGACGCCCTTTCCCGGCGTCGTCGCGACCTTGGCCGAGCTGCGGTCGCGCGGCTGCCGGCTCGGCATCTGCACGAACAAGCCCCATGCGCCGACGATGGAGATCCTGGACGTGCTCGGCCTGACCGGGCTGTTCGGCGCGGTGACCGGGGGCGACAGCCTGCCCGTCCGCAAGCCCGATCCCGGCCATCTCCTGGGCACGCTCGATCTCTTGGATGCGCCTGCCGCGGCGGCGGTGATGGTCGGCGACAGCGCCAACGACGTGGCCGTTGCCCGCGCCGCCGGCGTGCCGGCCATTGTGGTGAGCTACGGCTATACGCGGGTGCCGCCGGCTGAGCTGGGCGGCGACGTCCTCGTCGACGTCTTCGCCGATATCCTCGGCTGGATCGACAACGGCGGATGGATGGATCGGGGCAAGCCCCTGGGTTGACAGGCGCGGACCCCCTGCCCTAAAGACCCCCTATCCGTTACGATTGGGCGCGTAGCTCAGCGGGAGAGCACTGCTTTCACACGGCAGGGGTCACTGGTTCAATCCCAGTCGCGCCCACCATCGCCTGGATGGTCCGGTTCGCCACGGCATCCCGTTATGCTCGAGCGCTGAGGTCCACGGATGTCCGCTGTTCCAGACGCGCTCGCCGAGGTGGCCGACTCTGCCGCGCGCGGCGTCGAGTTGTTATCGCAACCGGTCGAGCAGAGACGGATGTATTGGCGTGCCCGCCAGGATCCGTACATCGCGCTCTCCCTGCTCTCGCTGGCACCGATCGCGCTCTGCATCGGCGAGAGGTACTGGCCGTCCATCTGCCGCGCCACCGTCCGCGTCACGCCCCTCGGAAGATCGGGGCTGCGGCGCCGAAGCGAGACCTCGGCGGGGCTCCGGCTGGCGTTCGCCGGCACGGTCGACGACAGCGCGATCAATGCCGAGCTCGACGCGCACCGGCTGGAGCTCCGCCTGCAGATCCTGCGCGATCTGCTGCTGCGGAACTGGCGGCCGGATATCCGCGTCGAGGGCATCGCCCATCTCGAGGCGGCGCTCGCCGCCGGACGCGGCGCGATCCTCTGGATCGGCCGCTTCGCCTTCGCCGACACCGTCGCCAAGATCGGCCTGCACCGGGCCGGCCATCCGCCCGCGCACCTGTCGCGGACCATCCACGGCTTCTCGCATTCGCTCATCGGGCGGCGCTGGCTCAACCCGATCAAGCAGCGGATGGAGAACCGCTACCTGGCGGAGCGCGTGGTCCTCAACGACACGGCGCCGGGCACGGCCATGCGGCGCCTCCACAAGGTGCTGCTGGGCAACGGCGTCGTCTCCATCACCGTCGATTCCTGGGGCGCGCATGTCGCCGAGGCGCCGTTCCTCGGCGGCCGCCTCCGGGTGGCCACGGGCGCGCCGAGCCTCGCCTGGAAGACCGGCGCCCGGCTGCTTCCGGTCTTCGTCCGGCGTGATCCCGCTTCGGGCGCCTTCCGGGTGCTGATCGACGACCCGCTACCCACCGAACCGACGCGCAGCAAGGGCGAGGCGCAGCAGGCTGCGGCCGCGCAGTACCTCCGCCGGCTGGAGGCCCATGCCGTCGCGGCCCCGGGTCAATGGCGGGACTGGGCCAAGCTGCGTCCGGCAGCCGCATCGCCACCCTAGCCGTCGCCGCTCAGCCCGCGGTCTTGCTCCCGGTGAGCACCTGATGCACGCCGACGATGGCGCGCAGGCCGCGGCCGATCGCCTCGCCCTGCGCCGCGGGCAAGCCGGCGACCTGGATGTCGACCTGCAGCAGGCCGGTCTCGGCATCGACGTCGCCGAACCAGCGCGTCGGCATCAGGCCGCGCTTGGCGAACTGCTCGAGCATGCGGGCCATGACGCCCGGCTCGGGCAGCGACTGGAGGGAGAAGCAGAAGGCGGACGCCGCGGGCGAGGCGGCTAATCGATCGTCGCGCGCGGCGGCGCGACCGGGGGCAGCTTTGCTGGCGCTGAACATGACGCAGATCCTTCGGCGAGAGTGACGCGAACGACAGAACCGGAACCGGGCGCCCGGAGGGCGGCCCGGCCGATAATTCGCGTCAGGGAATGCCGAAGCTGCGCGGTCATGAGGGAACGCTAACCCGCGGAGCGGAGGGCGTCAAATCGGCGGTTTCGGCCGTTTTACGCAGGAACGTTTTCTCGTGCTCATCGCCAGCCCGGTTTGGCCACAACGCGCGGACCCTATCAATCTTCCCGGCCATGACGCTGCCCGCCGCGTGTTACCCGCTGGATGCTGGAAGTTGACGCGGATAGGACTTAAGGTCCTTGGGCGTGAGTGCCGCGACCAACATCGAGTTCGGTCCGCTCTGCCTGGACTTCGAGCGACGCAAGCTGTCGCGGATGGGCGCTGTCGTCTCCCTCGGTCATCGGGCGATCGCCGTGCTTTGCGTCCTCGTGGCGGCAAATGGGCTCTCGTCACGAGAGACGAACTCATGGCCCCGCCGACTCGGGCATGTGGTGGACGGCCTGCGCAAGGCCGGACCGAACGACCGGCCGAAATCCTCGGATCGACAGGAGGACTGTCTTGGACTGGAATTCGCTAGCCAAACTTACGCGCGAGGCTTTCCGCGACGCCGTGAACGATTGGATCGGCAAGGCCCGGATTCGCGGTGGACAGGTGAAGGGCCCCGACGCCATGCTCACGCCCGGCGCGCTGGTCAGCGACGGGAACATCGAAAGCATCATGCTTGAGAGGCTGAACGCCGCCCGGGTGCCCGCGGAGATCGCGCGAATCCTGGCCAGAGAACTCGCGGCAGCCTGGAACGCGTGGGCGGCGGGGTTCCAGGCACACCTTCCCAGTGCCTATCCCAGCTTCGCGGCGTTTCCCGGACCGATGGCACCGCCGACGCCGGCGCCGCCGATCGCCCTGGCTCGGGGAAGTTCGGTGGGGGAAACCTCGCTCAGGGCGTCGGTCCTGGCGGGCAAGCTGGGCCCGGCTCTGCGGCTGCACACGACCAAAGTCCGCGGCGGCTCTCCCGATCAGGCCATCAGGAGCCTCGCCGAGTGGGTCGACATCAGTTTTCAAGAGTGGAAGGGCCTCACGAAGCTGGTCGGCGTGATGGGGAAAGGCAGCGTCCCGACCTTTGCTCCGCCTTACGTGCCGGTGGGGCCGGTGGTGATGGGCGACAACACCAGCGCCGGGCCGGTGTTCGCCGGGCCGCGGTTTGGGAAGGTCGTCATCTAGCGCCGGGACTCACAGTGGCTGAGACACCCTCACCCTCGCCTTCTCCCACTCCGGGGAGAACGGACTCGATTTTTTCAGACTCCTCGGTCGAGTCCCCGATGAGGGTCCTGCTCATCAACCCGCCATCGCCCGAGCAGCTCGGCTCTCCGCTGCTGGGGCTCCAGTACGTGGCGGCGGCGCTGCTGCGGCGGGGCTGCGAGGTTCGCGTGATCGACGCAGCCGCCCGGCACTTCGCGAACGACTCCGAATGGATCGCGCGCGAGGCCGAGAGCTTTGCGCCCCGCCTCATCGGCTTCAGCCTCTTCACGCGTTGGGTCTGGCACGCCTACGAGCTGGTCGAGCGGCTGCGCGACGGGCCATGGCTGCTGGTCGCCGGCGGCGCGCACGCGACCGTCTGCCCGGACGAAACGCTGCGGTTCGGATTCGACGTGGCCCTCGCAGGCGAAGCGGAACAAAGCCTCGTGCGGGTGGTGGACTGGCTCGAAGGGCGCGACGACCTGGGGCGGATTCCCGGATCGGTGTTCCGGCGGCCCGACGGGGACATCGGCCGTGGACCTCCCGCCGCATTCATCGAGCAACTCGACGATCTCGCCCCGCCCTACATTGCGCAGCCGTTGTTCGATCCGCGCTGGTACGATCCCTCGGGCCGGGAGACGGCGCCCGGCGGGATCCTCACCAGCCGGGGGTGTCCGGCCCGCTGCACCTTCTGCGCCAACTACGTGACCGGGCGCTCGTTCCGATATCGGTCCGCGACCGCCGTGACCGCCGAGATCAACGCCTGGCACGAGCGCTGCGGCATCAACTACTTCCCCTGTTGGGACGACGCCCTGACCGTGAAGCCCACGCGGCTCGCGGAGCTGTGCGCCGCGATCGAGCGCGATCTCCGGTTCCCGTTCAGCTTCGGCGCCATCACGCGGGCCAACCTGGTGACGCGGGACCTGCTGCGGACCATGCGCCGCGCCGGACTCAACAACGTCAATTTCGGCGTCGAGAGCGGCGACGACGCCATTCTCAGGGCGATCAAGAAGGGCCTTTGCACGGATCATGTCGTGCGGGCCCTCGAATGGGCCAAGGAAGAAGGGCTGATCACCGCCTGCAACTTCATGTTGGGCTTCCCGCAGGAGACGCCCGTCGAGCTGGAGCGCACGCTGCGCTTCATGGAGCGGATCGCGCCGATGGTGGACGCGTTCAGCACCATGGGAGTCGTGGTGCCGTTCCCCGGCACCCCCATCTACGAGGAGTTCCATCTGCGCTACGGATTCACGGCGTGGTGGCTTCGGCCCGAATACAGCCGCCATGCGCCGCCGCCCCCGCCGGACGATTTTGGCCGCTACTATCGCTACTACATCGACGACGCGAACCTGGAGCTCGACTTCTTTCGCTACAGCCCGGAGATGCGGCGGCTGATCCGGGAGTGCCTGCGGTTCAAAGCCGAGCACAACCTGGCGCGGATGGGCCTGATGCCTTCGGTCGGCGTGCGATGAGCGGTTGGGACGATCCCCAGACTCCCGTCTATTACGAAGCTTTCTGCCGGCGGCACTCGCGCTACGCACGGGCCAACGCAGCGCTGATCGCGCATGCGCGGATCGAACCGGGGATGCGCGTGTTGGATCTGGCCGCCGGAACGGGCCGGACCGCCGAGGCGGCACTCCGCCGACTGGGCGACGACGGCCGGATCGTTTGCGTCGAGCCCTCCGCGCCGATGCGCGCCGCGGGCGTACGGCGGGTCAGGGACACGCGCGTGGAATGGCGCGAGACCCTGGCGGACGCGAGAGGACCGTTCGATCGCATCCTCTGCGGCGCCGCCATTTGGCAGGTGGAGCCGCTCGGCGAGACGATCCGGACCCTGGGCGGCCTGCTTTGCCGCGGCGGGGCTCTCTGCTTCAACATTCCCGCTCTCTACCTGCTCGAGCCCGACGAGCCGGGCGGCGGCGAAGATCCCTTGCTGCTCGCCCTGCCGGCCCTGCTCGCGGCGAATGCCGGCCCCGCGTACGAGCCGCCGCAGCAGCAAGCCCAAGGTCTTCGGCGCGATGCGATCCGTTCCTGGCTGATGGACGCCGGCCTTCGCCCGCGGTCCTGGAGGTTTCGCGTGCGGCTGACGCAGGAGGCCTACGCGGCATGGCTGAAGATCCCCGCGGCGGCGGGCCGGATGCTCGCGGGCTTCACCCCCGACGAACGGGCCCGGCGCATCGATGCCGCGCTGGAGGCGGTGGACCGTTCCTGCTGGAAATGGGAACGCTGGATGGGGTGGACCGCGTGGAAGCCGTGAGCGGGCAGCGCGTGCGGGAGCTCAAGGACGCGGCACCGCACAGCGCGAACCCGGAGCGGCTGCGCGAGCTCGCCGCGCGCGACGGGTTCCTGTTTGTCCGCGGGCTTGTGCCGGTGGACCTCGTCGAGGCGCTGCGCGCCCGTGTCCTCGCCCATGCGAGCCGCATCGGATGGCTGGATCCGCGCGCTCCGATCGG
Source organism: Dongiaceae bacterium (assembly GCA_050180895.1). Taxonomy (GTDB): domain Bacteria; phylum Pseudomonadota; class Alphaproteobacteria; order Dongiales; family Dongiaceae; genus JBGPEQ01. The sequence goes on along the minus strand of JBFXDS010000001.1, from coordinate 627,105 downwards.
GGACGCGCGCGCGGCGCCCGCCAGACGGGTCGGCAACTACCAGGATCCCGACTGGGTGGACCTCCAGGTCCAGGTGCAGACCAGGCCGGAGATGTGGGCCCTCGGCGACTGCGTCGCGATCCATCGTGTCCTCCGCGCAGTGGAGGGCCGTTCGAGCTACCTCAACCTGAGCACCGCCAACACCTGCCGGGTTTTTTCACCGCATCCCGACATGGCCACGCAGCCGCACCAGGACGCGCATTACGTGCGCATGCTCGGGGAGTTCTGGACGGTGTGGATCCCGCTCGGCGACTGTCCGCGAGAGCTCGGCCCGCTGGCGCTGCTCGCCGGCTCGCATCGGGGCGGATTGCGTGAGCATTCGGGGCAGGGCATCGTCGACGGCGGCGTCGCGGTCGACGCCGAGGCCGTGTGGAGCACGACCGATTTCCGCTGCGGCGACGCCGCCCTGTTCCGGCCGCACACGTTGCACTGCTCGTTGCCGAACCGCAGCGGCGACAGGCTGCGCCTCTCGGCCGATTTCCGGTATGGCTTCTGGGACGAAGCGTCCAGCGTCGACTGGCGCGCAACCCCCCGCCCCTGACCGGACAATCCAGCCGTCCTCTACGTCGCGGCCAGATATGCAAGCCGATGACCCGGCGCGATGGCTGGCATGCGAATCACGGGCCTTGCCGGAGGGCGAAGCGGTTCGTAGCGTGCGGCCGGCAGCATGAGGGACGGCGGCGCGAGGCCGCCGCGGGGCACTCCATGGCGATCGAGACTACCGACCTGCGCCGCCCCGGGGCGGCGCATGTGGAGTCCTACTGGGCGGCGACGGGCGGCGCCGAGGTGGAGGGCTGCGCGCCGGTCGCGGGCGACCTCGACACGGATGTCGCCATCATCGGCGGCGGCTATACGGGCCTCTCCTGCGCCTATCACCTGGCGCGCGACCACGGCGTGACGGCGCATGTGCTGGAGGCGCACCGCATCGGCTGGGGCTGCAGCGGGCGCAACGGCGGCTTCTGCTCCATCGGCGTGGGCAAGGAGGATTACGAGGCCTGGGTCGCCCGCTTCGGCCCGGAGGGCGCGCGGGTGACGTTCGAGACCGGGCGCGACGCGGTGCGCACCGTCGAGGACGTGATCGCCGCGGAAGCCATCGACTGCGACCGGACGCCGCCCGGCGGGCTCGAGCTGGCGCACAAGCCCAACCGGCTGCCGGCGATGGCGGCGCGCGCCAAGCGCATGAACGAGCTGTTCGGGCTCGGGTCCGAGGTGCTGGGCCCGGCCGAGGTGGCGCGCGACCACCTGGCGAGCCGCGAGGCGCATGGCGCGGTGCTGCACCGCGAGGGCTTCGCCCTGCATGCGCTGAAATACGCCCGCGGCCTCGCCCGCGCGGCGCTCGTCCGCGGCGCGGCGCTGCACGCGGCCTCGCCGGTGACGGGATGGACGCGCGACGGAAAGCGGCACCTGCTGCGCACGCCCGGCGGCACGGTGCGCGCGCGCCAGGTGGTGATCGCCACCAACGGCTATACCGGCGACGGGCTGCATCCCTGGGTGGCCGGCCGGCTGCTGCCCGTGCTCTCCAACATCATCGTCACGCGGCCGCTGACCGCGGACGAGCGCGCGGCGGCGAACTGGCGCACCTACCGGAAGATCTGGGATTCGCGGCGGCTGCTCTTCTACTACCGGCTGCTGCCCGACGACCGCATCCTGTTCGGCGCGCGCGGCGGCATCGAAGACTCGCCGGCCGAGCACGCCTATCGCCGGGCCTGGATGGAGCGGCGGCTGGGCGAGATGTTCCCGCCGCTCGCGGGCATCGGCTCCGCGTTCTTCTGGCACGGCTGGGTGTGCGCTTCCTACGACAAGAACCCGCATGCCGGCACCAGCGACGACCCGACCGTGCATTACTTCCTGGCCTGCATGGGCTCCGGCGTGGCGCTGGCCACGCACAGCGGCAAGATCCTCGCCCGCCGGCTGGCCGGCGACGCGGGCGCCCGCTTCGGTCCGCTGATGGAGACGACGCTGCCGCGCTTCCCCTTCCCCGCCCTGCGCCGGCTCTATCAGCGGATCGCGTATGTGGGGTATGGGGTGGGGGACGAGTGGCTGTAGAGCTGACTCGCCGATCGACGCCGCGGACGCGGCTTCAGCGGCCCCGGTGGCGGAGGTGCGTGGACGCCGCGCGTGCGAACGAGTCACGCAGGAAGTCGACGACCGGCATCAAATTGGCGGCGAGGCCGGCGTCGACGACCATATAGCGGATGTCGAGGTTCAGGCCGGTCACCTGGATCGTCTGCAATGCCTGGCGGCGCGGACTCCGCCTGAGCGCCCGCTGGGGAACGAGCCCGATTCCCAGGCCGTGCGATACCAGATCCAGCTGCAATTCGAATCGCGGGGTCTCGATGCCCACGTTCAACGACTCCCCGGCCTTCATCAGCGCCGTCCGCAGCTTCGCGCGGAAGCCGCACCCGTCGGGATTGAGAATCCATGAGCGGCTACCCAGCTTGGCCAGGTGCACCCGGCCGCCGATCGATTCTCCCCGGGGCGCGACGACGACGAGCCGATCGGCGCCGAAGACGCGGGCATTGAGGCCGCCGGGCGAACCCGAACCGTTCGGCCAGACGCCGACGGCCGCGTCGAGCCGGCCGGCGCGCACCTCGTCGAACATGACGGTACTCCAGTCGCTAGTCACCTGAAGGTCGAGCCTCGGATAGATCTGCCGCAGGCGAACGAGGGGATCGACGCTCGTCGAATCGCAGAACGCGGGACCGATGCCGAGCCGGAAGCGGCCGGCGGGTTCGGCGCCCGCGGACGCCAGCGTGCGCAGATCGTCGACACTCCGTAGGATCTGCCGGCAACGCTCGAGCAGGGCGCGTCCGGCCGGGGCGAGGGCCGGCGGACGAACCTGGCGGTCGAGCACGGCCGTGCCGAGCGCCGATTCCAGCCGCTGGATCTGGCGCGTGATCGCCGGCTGCGTCAGCCGCAGGCGCCGCGCCGCTGCCTTGATCGAGCCGGTCTCTGCGACCGCGACGAACGTCCGGATTTCCCTCAGCATGACTGAATTTCATATTATTGATAAACATTATGCATTTGACGCATGAATGATCAAGACCGATGTTGAACATCGACGGCGGCACTTCCTGTCCCTTCGCCGACTGGCATGGAGGCACGCATGACGACATCAGTGAAGGCCGCGGGGGGACCCTACTCCGGACGGTCGCGCGAGTTCATGCTCATGATCCTGTGCGGCTGCCTCATCGCGGCCGCCGCGATGGGTGTCCGCTCCAGCTTCGGCCTGTTCACCGATCCCCTGGTCCTGGACAAGGGCTGGACGCGCGAAACCTATGCCCTGGCGATGGCGATCCAAAATCTGTGCTGGGGCATCGGCACGCCGCTCGCGGGCATCTTCGTCGATCGGATCGGACCCGTACCCGTATTCGCCTTCGGCGGCGTCCTCTACGCCCTCGGCCTGGCCTTGATGCCGTTCAGCGTCACGCCCCTGGATCTGCAACTGACCGCCGGCGTCATGGTCGGCCTGGGCCTGGGCGCTTCGTCGCAGTTCATCGTGCTCGCGGTCTTTGCCCGCCGGCTGCCCGAGCAACATCGCCCGTGGGCGCTCGGCATCGGGACCGCGGCCGCGTCGTTCGGCCAATTCGCGTTCGTGCCGCTCGGCCAGGCCCTGATCGACCTGCATGGCTGGTCGACGGCAGCGCTGGCGCTCGCGGCCGCCGTCGGCGTCGTCCCCGTCCTCGGGGCGGTCTACGCGCGCCCGCGCGTACGGCCATCGACGTCGGTCCGATCGGACACGCTGCCGACGATGCAAGCGGTCCGCTGGGCCTTCAGCCACCCCAGCTATCTTTGGCTGTTCACCGGCTTCTTCGTCTGCGGGTTCCAGCTCGCCTTCATCACGATCCATCTTCCGCCGTACCTCAACGACGTCGGCGCCGGCGCATCGCTCGCCGCCTGGGCGATTGGCGTGGTCGGGCTGTTCAACATCGCCGGCTCCTACTACGCGGGCATTCTCAGCGGCCGCGCGCCCAAGCAATGGCTGCTATCGCTGATCTATTTCGGCCGCGGGATCGTAATCGCGCTCTACATCCTGCTGCCGGTGTCCGCGGCCTCGACGATCGTCTTCGCGGCCGCTATGGGCATATTGTGGCTATCGACAGTGCCGCCGACCTCCGCTCTCATTTCGGCCATGTTCGGCACCGGCAATATCGCCACCTTGTTCGGCCTCGTCTTCCTCAGTCACCAGATCGGCTCGTTTCTCGGCGTCTGGCTGGGCGGGCTTCTCTACGAAGCGACCGGCTCCTACACGGTCGTGTGGTGGCTGACTGTCGCGCTCGCGCTGTTTGCCGCGCTCGTGCATCTGCCGATCAGCGAAAGGCCTGCGCCCCGTCTCGCAACCGCATGAGCGAACAGCAGTGACCACGTCGCATCATCGGCTTGCCTTCCTGCTGACGGCGGTCTTCGCCGGGCTCTGGCTCGGGGCAGCCTGGCTTACGGCGGCGAGCGCCCGCCTGCCGGCGGCGGCGAGCGGTTGGGTCCTCGTCCTCTTTCCGCCGAATCTCGACAGCGAGACAGTGATGGCGCGGATCGTCGACGCCGAGGGGTTGCCGTCGGAGCCATTCGGCGTCGCCTTCGCCTGGACGGCCTATTCGCCGGCCTCGGGATTCGCTGGCCGGCTGAAGGACCAGGGCGCCGTGATCGTGATTCCGCCGCTCGGCGACTTGCGCTTTGCCGGCATCTGCGGCGGCGGAATGGAACTCCTGTCGTCGCGCGCCGATGCGGCGGAAAGCGACCTCCGACAGCGCAACCCGCTCACCGGGTCAGGATCCGCTGCCGTCGTACAGTCGCGTGCTCAGATATTTGAGGCCGGAGTCGCACATGATCGTCACGACGGTCGCGTCCTGGCCGAGGCGCTTGCCGAGGGCGAGGGCGGCGGCGAGGTTGGCGCCGGTCGAGGTGCCGGCGAACAGGGCCTCGGCGCGGGCCAGGCGGCGGGCCATGGCCATGGCCTCCGCGGTGGAGACGGCGGCGATCTCGTCGGCGATCGCGGGGTGCCATAAGGGGACGACGAAGCCGGCGCCGACGCCTTCGATCCGGTGAACGCCGGAGGGGCCGCCCGACAGGACGGCAGATTCCGCCGGCTCGACCGCGACGATGCGGATGTCCGGCTTCCGGCGGCGCAGGACCTCGGCGGCGCCGCGCACGCAGGCGGCGGTGCCCGTGCTCTGCACGAAGGCATCGATGCGGCCGCCCGTCTGCGCCCAGATCTCTTCGGCCAGCGCGTGGTAGGCGGCGAGTTGATCGGTGTTGTTGAGCTGGTCGGTCCAGAAGGCGCCCGTTTGCTCCGCGATCCCACGCGCGGCCGCGATCATGCCGCGGGTCAGCGCCGCGTCCATGCCGCCGCCGGCGCTGGGGACGATGGTGAGCTCGGCGCCGAGGGCGGCCATGTGATTGCGCTTCTCGGCGCTGAACGCACAGGACGTGACGATGCTGAGCGGATAGCCGCGCGCGGCGCAGACGAGGGCGAGGGAGACGCCGGTGCTGCCGCCGGTGTACTCGACGACGCGGCCGCCGGGCCGCAGGCGGCCGGCGCGCTCGCCGGCCTCGATCATGGCGAGGGCCATGCGGTCCTTCATGCTGCCGGTGGGGTTGGCGCCTTCGAGCTTGATCAGGATGCGGGCGCAGCCTTCGGGGAGGATGCGCCCGAGCGCCAGCAGCGGCGTGCCGCCGATGCGCCGCAGGACGGAGGCGTCGATGCCGGGGGCGGCGCTCATGGGCTTACCGGAGGCTGGGATCGGCGCCTTGCGTCCTTCGACAAGCTCAGGATGAGGCGCTTTCTTTGTGCCATCAGGATTCCCCCTCCTCCGAGCTTATCGAGGAATGAAAAGATGGCCCTGCCACCGGGAGGACGATTCTTGGGCGGACATCCTGCAATCTTGTTGCATGTATCTACATTATATGTAAGTACATATAACTATGGCGCGGGGAACGCAAGCTTTGCGGCGGTCACTGGTCGCGGACGCGCGGGCGGCGGTGCAGGACTGCGCGGGGACGAGCCTGCGGCTGGCGGCGCGGCGGGTCGCGCGCTTCCTGGAGGCGCGGATGGCGGAAACGGGGCTGAGCCTCGCGCAGCTCGGCCTGATGGCGCATATCGCGGCGGCCGGGGACGATACGATCGGCGCGCTGGCCGAGCGGCTGGATCTCGATCAGTCGACGCTGTCGCGCAACCTGCGCGGCCTGGAGCGGGCCGGGCTGGTGGAGATCGCCATCGTCGAGAAGGATCTGCGGCGCCGCGCCGTCTGGCTGACGGAACAGGGCGCGCGGCGGCTGGCGGCGACGCTGCCGGCCTGGCGACGGGCGCAGGCGGCGCTCGCCGCGGTCGTCAAGCCGCGCGACGTGCGGACGATCGCGGCGGCCGGCGCGGCGCTCGCCGAGCGCGATGTCGCCGTCGCCAGGGGCGAGCGCCGCTCGCCCCTACGAGGGCCCGGGTGAGCCTCAGGTGGGGACGCCGGCGAAGCGCTTGTAAAAGAAGCCGGAGAGGGCGCCGAGGGCGAGCCAGAAGAGGAAGCCGGTGACGAGGACGGCGGCGACGAACTCGCGCGCCAGGCTGGCCGGCGCGAGGCCGCCGTGATGCTCCGGCTGCGGCGCGCCGATCAGGTGGGGCAGCACGATCAGCGCGGCGCCCGCCACGATCCACCGCCAGGAGCGCGTAAGGAACATCAGCGCGAGGCCGCCGGCCGTGGCGGCGACGGTGCCCAGCCACCAGAGCTGGCGGTCGGCGAGCGGCGCGGCTTCCGCGCCCGGCACTTCCGGCGGCAGGCCAAGGGCGGGCGCCAGGATGAAGGCGGCGTAGCCGGCGAGACCCCAGTAGAGCCCGGCGCGCCAGCCGCCCTGGCCGGTGAGCGCGAAGCCAGCAGCGAGCAGCAGGGCGATGCCGACGGCCATCAGGATGTTGGTCGCCAGGGTGTAGGCGCCGCGCTCGACTCCGTCGGCCGGCGCCCACTCCTCCTCCACAGCCGCGGCCTCCGCGCCCGCCGCGGTCGCGTCGGCGGTGCCGTGATCGTGCCCGCCGGCGGTCTCGTAGGTCTCCGCCTCCAGAATCAGCGGAATGATACGGACATAATTCATGCCCGTGACAAAGATTCCGCCGACCACTCCGGCGAGGGCGGCGGCAAAGAAGATTTGTCTGAACATGGCCGGCCTCAATGGCAGGGGAAGGCGGCGGCGTGCCGCGCGTCATGCGCGGCGTTGTGGATGACGGTCGGCCCGGCGAAGCCGACGCCCCACAGCAGGAACAACCCAAGAGCCGCGGCGGCGAGCGCGGGCACGACGGCATAAGCGCGGCGCGCGGACTCGGCGGCGGGCGGGGCAGCAGTGGGATCCAATCGGTCCATGACGGCTCTCGCTGTTGTCTTCAGGCGGTGAATCGAAAATGCCCCAGTTGCGCGGCGCAGGCAAGACGGCACGGACAGGCGAATCCGCCGGCGCGCGACGCCTACGCTTCCCCGCGCGACGTTGCGGGGGAAGTGAGCCGATTCGCGGAAGCGAGTCACCACATCATGAACGGCGCGACCTCCTCGTCGGAGACCAGGCCCGCTTGGACGTCCCGCAGGGCGCGGCCGATGATCTCCACGCCCTCCAGCGCCTCGCTCTCCGTGATCACCAGCGGCGGCGTGAGCTCCAGCACGTTGCCGTTGAGCCCGACATAGATGAAGGCGGCGCCGAGCTGGTAGGCGCGGTAGATGACCTTGGCCGTGGTCTTCACCGGCACCGGCTGCCGCGTCTGACGGTCGGCGACGAGATCGACGCCGATGGCGAGGCCGCGGCCGCGGACATCGCCGATCAACGGCTGCGTCCGCGCCAGCTCCCGCAGCGCGCCCACCATCCTGTCGCCGACCGCGGCCGCATGCCCGACCAGGTTCTGCTCCCGTAGGATCCTGAGAACGGCGCGGCCCGCGGCCGTGGCCACGGGATTGCCGGCCGTGGTCTGCAGGGCGAAGGCCGGCGCGTGGTCCAGGAGCTCCTTCGGGCCGACGACTGCCGACAGCGGCAGGCCGCCGCCGAGCGCCTTGCCGAAGACGACGAGATCCGGCTCCAGGCCTTCATGCTCGAAGCAATGCATGCGGCCGGTGCGGCCGAGGCCGACCTTCACCTCGTCGACGACGACCTTGATGCCGTGCGGGCGGCAGCGCTCCTGCACGGTGCGCAGGAAGCCGGGCGGCGGCACGATCAGGCCGCCGTCGGACATGAAGGGCTCGATGAAGACGGCGGCCACCTGGCCGGGCGGGCAGGTGGTGGCGAACTGGTAGTCGAGCAGCTTCAGCACCTCCTCGGGCGAGAACGCCCCGCGGTACACGTCCGGGTAAGGCAGCAGCACCAGCCCGGCGCGCGGCAGGGTGTGGGTCATGGCGGTATGGCCACTGACGCCCATCGAGCCGGAGACGTTGCCGTGATAGGAGCCGATGAAGGAGATGAAGCGCGACCGGCCGGTGGCCGCCTGCAGCACGCGCACGGCGCAGTCGTTGGCGTCGGAACCGGAATGGCCCAACCAGACGCGGCGCTCGCCCACGCCGGAGGTGAGGCGGAGCAGTTCCTCGGCCAGGGCGACCGCGTTCTCGTTCGGATAGAGCAGCAGGCTGGCGGCGGCCATGGTTTCCGTCGCCTCGCGCACGGCCTCGACCAGGGCGGGATGGCCGTAGCCGAGCACGGCGGGACAGCCGGAGGCCGACAGGTCGAGCACGGGGCGGCCGTCCGCCTCGTAGAGATAGACGCCCTTGCCGCGCGCCGGCGCGAGCGGCGAGAAGCGGAGGCGGCCGATATTAGCGATGACCCGCGCATCGCGTTCGGCCAGGGTCCGGTCGTCGTGCGCTCGCGATCCATCCATCTCCGTCGTCTCCCTAGGTTGTCGTTCGACTCGATCGACGCCACTCAGACCCGCGCTCACCAACCTCGGCGCGGTCGATGAGGTGGATGAAGGACCCCATCACCGTGCCGCGGCGGCGGCCACTGGCGCCGAGCACGCGGCCGCGGGCGTCGCGGCACGCGAAGAGCGGGGCGCCGGCGCCCTCCTGCGTGATGACGGCGTAGTGGAACTCGTGGCCGCGGAAGGCACGGCCCGACGGGCCCAGCGGACAATCGGCCGCCAGCTGCGCTTCGCGGTAGCCGAGATGCAGGCGGCGCTCGGCGAAGGAGGTCGCCAGCGGCAGCAGGCCGGCCATGGCGTGCGCCTGCCCGCCGGCCTCGGTCAGCGATTCGCCGAGGACCATGTAGCCGCCGCACTCGCCATAGACCGCCGCGCCGCGCGTAGCGGCGACGCGCAAGCCACCGAGGAACGCGGCGTTGGCGGCGAGTCGGCCGGCATGCAGCTCCGGATAGCCGCCGGGGAGAAAGACGGCGTCGGCATCGGCGGCCGGCGGCTCGTCGCTCAGCGGCGAGAAGAAGGAGAGCGCCGCGCCGGCCGCGCGCCACGCCTCCAACTGCGCCGGATAGGCGAAGGCGAAGGCGACGTCGCGCGCGACGGCGATGCGCTGGCCGAGCGGCAGCAGTCCGGCTTCGTCCGCAGCAGCGGCCTGCACATCGGCGGTCCGCGCTGGCCACGCCAACGAGCGCAGCCGGGACAGGTCAAGGTGCCGCTCGACGAGGTCGGCGCCGCTCTCGAGAAACGCCCCCAGCTCGACGCGCTCGGCGGCTTGAACCAAGCCTAGATGCCGCTCCGGCAGCGCGAGACGATCGGTGCGCGGCAGGAACCCCAGCACGGGGACGCCGAGCGCGGCCATGGCACGGCGGAGCGCCTCGCCATGCGCGTCGCCGCCGACGCGGTTGAAGACGACGCCGGCGACGGCGACGTCGGCGCGGTGGGTGGCGAAGCCGCGCACCAACGCCGCCGCCGAGGCCGCCTGGCCGCGCACGTCGACGACGAGGATCACCGGCCAGCCGGTGGCGGCGGCGAGGTCGGCGGTGGAGCCGGTACCGTCGGCGGCGCCGTCGAACAGGCCCATCACGCCCTCGCCGATCACGAGATCGGCGTCGCGGCAGATCTCGCCGAGGAGGCCGGCGACGGTGGCGGGGCGCATGGCCCAGGGATCGAGATTGACGCAGGGGCGACCACTGGCCACGGCGTGGAAGGCGGGGTCGATATAGTCCGGTCCGACCTTGAAGGACGCGACGCGCACGCCGGAGCGGGCGAGCGCGCGCAGCACGGCGAGGGTGACGACGGTCTTGCCGCTGCCCGAGGCCGGGGCGGCAACGATCAGGCCATCAGCCATCAGCCGGCCTCGCTTTGCGCGCGCTCGAGCGGATAGGGATCGAGCGCCCGGCCGTCGATCGCGCCGAGCCAGTCGAGGCCGGCGCGTAGCGCCACCGCCCGGCCGATGACGACCAGGGCGGGCGGCTCGATGCCGCTGGCCACTACGTCGGCGGCGGCCGCGGCGAGCGTGGTGTCCAGCACCCGCTGCTGCGGCAGGGTCGCGCGGCTGACGACGGCGACGGGCTCGTCCGGCCGGCGGCCGGCGGCGACCAGCCGCTCGGCGATCACGGCGACGTGCTTCAGCGCCATGTAGACGACGATGACCGGCGAGCCCTTCGCCACCGCCTCCCAATCGACGGAGTCCGGCACCGCGCCGGCGGCATCGTGGCCGGTGACGAAGGTGACGGCGGCGTTCACGTCGCGATGGGTGATGGGAATGCCGGCATAGGCGAGGCCGCCGATACCGGCGCTGATGCCGGGGACGACACGGAACGGGATGCCGGCAGCAACCAGGGCCAGGGCCTCCTCGCCGCCGCGGCCGAAGACGAAGGGATCGCCACCCTTGAGGCGGAGGACGCGGCGGCCCTCACGCGCCAACTGGATCAGGCGGTGCGAGATGTCCGGCTGCCTGGCCGAGGGCTTGCCCCCGCGCTTGCCGGCGAACTCCAGCGTCGTGCCCGGCGGCACGAGACCGAGGATGTCGGCACCGACCAGCGCGTCGTAGACGACGACCTCGGCCTGGCGCAGGCCGTGCAGCGCCAGCAGGGTCAGGAGGCCGGGATCGCCGGGGCCGGCGCCGGCCAACCAGACCCAGCCGGGCTCGAAGCGCGGCAGCGCGAAGGGCGGATCGACCATGCGGCCATTGTCCGAAATGTGCGCCGGTGCAGCTAGCCATTTCGAGACTCCGCCCGCTACAATCGCGCCATGAGCCAGAAACCCGCGGGGCCGCTGCGTCGAGGCTGGAGCACGGGCGCCTGTGCGACGGCGGCAACCAAGGCCGCCTACGAGGCGCTGCTGACGGGACGATTTCCCGATCCCGTCGAGATCACGCTGCCGAAGGGCGAGCGGCCGCGCTTTCCCCTGGCCCGCACCGAGCTGCGGCCGGAGATCGCCATCGCCGGCATCGTCAAGGACGCGGGCGACGATCCGGACGTCACCCACGGCGCGCTGATCCTGGCGGAGGTGCGACCGGGCGCCGGCGGCAGCGGCATCGTCTTCCGCGCCGGCGAGGGAGTCGGAACGGTGACCAAGCCGGGCCTTCCCCTGGGCGTCGGGGAGCCGGCGATCAATCCGGCACCACGGCAGATGATGACGGTCATCGTGCGCGACCTTGCCGCGGCGCACGGCGCCGCCGGCGACGTGGAGATCACCATCGCCGTGCCCCGCGGCGGCGAGATGGCGCGGCAGACCTGGAACCCCCGGCTGGGGATCGTCGGCGGCCTGTCGATCCTCGGCACCACCGGCGTGGTTCATCCCTATTCCTGCTCGGCCTGGATCGCCTCGATCCATCGCGGCATCGACGTGGCGCGGGCGAACGGACTGGAGCATGTCGCGGCCTGCACCGGCTCGACCTCGGAAGCCGGCGTTCGCCGCGTCTACGACCTGCCGGACATCGCCGTGATCGACATGGGCGATTTCGCCGGCGGCATGCTGAAGTACCTGCGCCGGCATCCGGTGAAGCGGGTGACGATCGCCGGCGGTTTCGCCAAGATCGCCAAGCTTGCCGCCGGCCATGGCGACCTCCATTCGGGCCGCAGCCGGATCGATGCCGCGCTGCTGGCGGAGACGCTGGCGGCGCTGGGGGCTTCCGCCGACCAGGTGACCACCGCCCGCCGGGCAACCACGGCGAACGAGGTCCTGGCGGCGGCGCGAGCGGCGGGCCTGCCGCTCGCCGACCGCATCGCCGCCCAAGCCCAGGCGGTCGCACGGAGGCTGGCCGAGGATCGAATCGAGGTGGAGGTCGCCGTTTTCGATCGCGAAGGCGCCTTGGCAGGACGCGCGCCATTTGGCAATGCTTAGGCCCTGATCCGGTCGCGCCGGATAGGGCGATTGGAATCTGCACCTAGGGTGACCATGGCAGAGGGCGCGTCCGAACGGCGCATCATGATCCTCGGCGGCACGACCGAGGCGGCGCAACTGGCGCGAGCGCTGGAGCGTCGGCCAGACCTGAAGGTCATCACCTCGCTCGCCGGCCGGACGCGCGAGCCTACGGCGGTGCCGGGCGGCACACGCTCGGGCGGCTTCGGCGGCATCGAGGGGCTGATCCGCTTCGTGCGCGAGGAGCATATCGACGTCGTCATCGACGCCACCCACCCCTACGCCGAACAGATCAGCCGGCACGCGGTAGTGGCCAGTCGATCCACGGGGGTCCCGCTGGTCCGGCTCGAGCGCCCGCCCTGGCCGCGCCAGCCGGGCGATCGCTGGGTGCTCGTCGATTCGGTGGCGGAAGCAGCCCGCACGGCCCTCGACTATGGCCGACGGGCCTTCCTCACGGTCGGCACCAAGGAGCTGCAGGCCTTCGCCGGCATGGAGCGCATGTGGTTTCTCGTGCGCCTGATCGAGCAGCCGATCGAGCCGCTGCCCCTTCTGCACTACCAAGTCGTGACCGGGCGCGGACCGTTCACCGCAGAGGACGAGCGCAAGCTGCTGCAGCAGCACCGCATCGACATGGTGATCGCCAAGAACAGCGGCGGCGACGCGACCTACGGCAAGATCGCGGCCGCGCGCGCGCTCGGCCTGCCGGTGATTCTGGTCCGGCGCCCGATCCCGCCGTTCGACCTGCCGGCGAGTGCCGTGTTCGCGACCGCCGACGACGTGCTGGCTTGGCTGAACAAGGGCTGACCAGCGGCCACGCACACGCCCCTTGCAACCTTGGGCGCGGCCGATCCATTGTTTCGGCGCCGGACCTATGCATCCGGGCGCCTCCCGCAGGCAGTCGTGTGACTTCTTTCAGGCATAGGAACGATGGTGCGCCCCATGACGCCGCCGATCTTCATTGTGAGCACCGGCCGCTGCGGCTCGACGATGATGACCGACATCGTCCGCCTGCATCCCAAGCTGCTGAGCCTGTCGGAATTCTTCGTCTCGCTCTCGAACAAGTCGTTCACCAGCCGGGCGCTCGACGGCGAGCAGTTCTGGGACATCCTCAGCGTACTGTCGCCGACGGTGAGCCGCATGTTCGCCAAGGGTTACCGGGTGGACCGGCTGCTCTACCGCTTCGGCCCGAACGCACGCTTCCAGCCGGGGAACCTGCCGCCGCTCCTGTGCATCACGCTGCCGCATCTGACCGACGACTACGAGGCGGTCTACGCCGAGCTGGAGCCGGTGATCCGGGCGCGGGGCCCGGCGCCGATCGCCGCGCAGTACCGATTCCTGTTCGACTGGCTGTGCCGGCGGCTCGGCCGCGAGATGGCGGTCGAGCGCTCCGGCGCGTCGCTGATGTTCGTGTCGATCCTCGGCGACATGTTCCCGGACGCCCGCTTCGTGCATATCTACCGCGACGGCCGGGACACGGCGCGCTCGATGCAGCATCACGACTACTTCCGCCTCATCGCCCGCTTTTCGCGGTTCGTGCGGCGTCTCGGCATAAACCCCTACCGGCGGCCGTTCGTCTACGGGTCGAACCCGCTCTACGGCCCGATCGAATCGCTGACCTTCCGTGTCTTCCGGCTCGAAGGCTGGCTGGAGCAGGGCATCTCGCTGGAGGAGCTGGGTGGCTTCTGGAGCGACATGGTGACCGCCGGCCTGCGCTACCTGGAGGCGCAGCCGGCCGGCCGGGTGATGAGTCTGCGCTACGAGGAGGTGCTGGAGCAGCCGCGCACGGAGCTCGGCCGCTTCATGGAATTCCTCGGTCCCGGCTTTGCCGACGAGCGGTGGCTGGAGCAGGCCGCCCGCATCCCGCAGCGCCCGCCCTCCAGCTGGGAGACCCTGGCGCCCGAGCAGCGCGCCCGCCTCACCGCTGCCTGCCGGCCAGGGCTTACGCGGCTGGGTTACGCGTAGCGCAAACCACCGCGCTCCAAATCTCCCCGCCCTACTCCTCCTCGGCGGTGGCGCAAGGCCAGGACGCCGGCGGCGCCAACCCGGCGGGCAATCGGGTCGCATCGTCGCCGCAGGATTCGTCGATCTGCGCCTGCAGGAGATTCCGGGCCTGCGACAGATCGGCGCCGCGTAGATCGGCGCGACCGAAATCCGCCTCGCTGAGATCGGCGTCGGTGAGGACAGCATTGCGCAGGTCGGCACGCGAGAGATAGGCGCCAGTCAGATTGGCGCCGGCAAGGTTGGCGGCGGTCAGCGTGGCGCGACCGAACTCGGCTTTCTCGAGGTTGCCACCGCTCAGGTTGGTTTCGGCAAGATTGGCGCGCTGAAACTCGGTCTTGACCATCACAGCGCCGGAGAGATCGGCCGCCGCGAGATTGGCGCGGTCGAACATGGCCTTGCTGAGATCGGCGCCGACCAGCTTGGCGCCGGAAAGGCGCGTACGCGTCAGCGTCGCATCGACCAAGGTGGCGCCGCTGAGGTCGGCGCCGGCGAGGTCGGCGCGGCTGACGTCGGCGCTCGTCAGGTTCGCGTTGCGCAGATCGTCGCCGCGGAGCATGACCTTGGTCTTGTCGCAGTTCGACCAATCGACGCCGGGCTCGGGACTGTCGCGGCAGGCGGCGACGGCAACACCGTCCGCCAGGCAGATCAGCACCACGGCGGCGGCGAAGAGACACGCCGTTCGATTCATAGTTCCTCCTTCGTGCGGCGCGCAGCATAGCATGCCCCGGCGCGGCGGCAGAGCGCTCAGACGAAGCGCGCTCAGCGCAGGTTATGACGCCCTCACCTCGTCGAGGATCCGGCTCAGCTCCGGCAGGTGATTGCTGACGGTCGCGTAGATGCCGGCAGACAGCATCGCCTGCGGATCGCGCGGCAGGCCGCGCTTCATCAAGGTCTCCTCGGGCACCAGATCGAAGGCCTCCTGATTGGCGTGGCCGTAGCCGTAGGTCTCGATCAACCATTTGCCGGCGGCCGGATCGGTCATGGCGTTGATGAGGTCGTAGGCCTCGTCGCGCCGGCTGCCGCCCTTGACCAGCACGAGGCCGCAGCAATAGGAGAGCGCGCCCTGCTTCGGCGCCACGAACGCGACCGGCACCCCCTGGTCCTGCAAGGTGGCGGCGGAGCCGTTCCAGGCCGAGGAGGCGACGATCTCGCCGGAGGCGAGGGCCTGCTCCATCGACGTCTGGTCGTCCCAATAGAAACGCAGCAGCGGCTTCTGCTCCAGCAGCTTGGCCTTGATGCGCGCTAGATCGCCGGCGCTCATGTGGTTGGGATCGGCAATCTTCAGCAGGGTCGCGACGATGAGGCCGGTGTCGGCCATGCCGGTGCCAATCGACAGCTTGCCCTCGTAGCGCGGGTCCCACAGCAGCTCCCAGGAATCGACCGGACCCTCGACCAGGTCCGTGCGGTAGAGCAGCGCGGTCAGCCCCCAATCGACCGGCACGTACCAATGCTGGCCGTCCTCCGTCACCGTGCCCTTGAGCGTGCGCAAGGTCTCGAACAGCTCGTTCCAATGGGCGAGCCGCCCGGTATCGATCGGCTCAATGGCACCGGCGTCGCGCCAGATCGGAATGCGGTTGTTGCAGGGATGGGAGACGTCGACCTGGAAGCCACCGCGGATCTTGGTCAGCGCCTCCTGCTCGTCGCTGAACAGCGGCATGTCCGGAGGTCCGCCATGCGCGTCGGCGTAACCGGGCATGAACTCCGGAACGTCGTAGCCGCTCCAGGTGAAGTAGACGAGCTTGTCGGCCGCGCGCGGCGCCCGCGCCATCACGGGCACGACCGCCAAGGCCAGGCCGGCGGAGGCAAGCACGCGATGGAATGCGCGGCGCGACGGGTACTGCTCGATCAGACGCCGAACGACCGGCTCCCGCGTGTTCATGAGTTCCTCCCGACGGTGTTGGTTTCTCTGCATTGACGCCTCAAGACTACCGGGGATTCTCCGCGCCGTCGATGCGCCGCCGAGAAGCGAAACGCCGCGACGTCGAGCCCGGCTTGCGGCGAAGCTATCGGGCGGCCTTGCGGCCCGGCCGCAGGATATGACGGTGGTCGTCGGCGTAGAGGCGGCTGTCACTGAAATCGGTGGACTCGAAGACGCGGCCGACCAGGATGAGCGCCGTGCGCGTCACCTTCGCGGCACGCACGGCAGCGGCGATGCCGGCAAGGGTGGCGCGGATGATCTGTTGATCAGGCCAGCCGACGCGCACGGCGACGACGGCCGGGCAATCCGCGCCGTAGAGCGGCGTGAGCTCGGCGACGACGCGGCGGATGTTGCGGACGGAGAGGTGGAGCACGAGCGTGGCTCCGGCAGCGCCAAGGATCCGCAGATCCTCGCGCGCCGGCATGGGCGACGCCTTGCCGTCGGTGCGCGTGAGGATGACGGTCTGGCTGATCTCCGGCAGCGTCAGCTCGGCCTTGAGGACGGCGGCGGCGGCGGCATAGGCGGGGACGCCCGGCGTCACGTCGTAGGGGATGCCGAGCGCATCGAGGCGACGCATCTGCTCGGCGATGGCGCCGTAGAGCGAAGGGTCGCCGGAATGGACGCGGGCGACATCCTGCCCGGCCTCGTGCGCCGATTCGATGTGGGCGATGATCTCGTCGAGCGCGAGCGGCGCGGTATCGACGACCTTGGCATCCCGCGGCGCATAAGCGATGACCGCGCGCGGCACCAGCGAGCCGGCATAGAGCACCACCGGGCAGCGCGCGATCAGATCGCGCCCGCGCACGGTGATCAGATCGGGATCGCCCGGACCGGCGCCGATGAAATGAACGGTCATGGCGCCGCCTCCAGCTTGCGCGCATAGCCGCGCGGCGTGTAGAGCCAAGCGCCGCCCTCGGGGCGGGCGACGGCGCGGGTGGCGCTGCTGCCGACGATGACGATGGAGAGCATGTCGACATTGTCCGGATCCAGCGCGGCCAGGGTGGTGATGCGCAGGGCCTCGCCGGGGCGACCGAGGTTGCGGGCGATAGCGACCGGCGTCTCAGCGGGACGCGCGGCCAGCAGAATGTCGCGCGCGGCGGCGAGCTGGGTGCGCCGGCGCTGCGACACCGGGTTGTAGAGGGCGACGACGAAGTCGCCGGCCGCAGCGGCCTGCAGCCGCTGCGCGATCATCGTCCAGGGCGTCAACAGGTCTGAGAGCGAGACAGCGCAGAAATCATGGCCGAGCGGCGCGCCGAGACGGGCGGCCGCAGCCTGCATGGCGGAGACGCCAGGAACGCCGAGGATCTCGACGCGCGCCCAGTCGGCGTTGCCGCCGCGCTCGATCAGCTCGAAGACCAAGCTGGCCATGGCGTAGATGCCGGCGTCGCCGGAGGAGACCAGGGCGACGCTGCGGCCCTCCGCCGCGAGCGAGAGGGCGGCGCGCACGCGCGTCTCCTCGGCGCCGAGCTCGAAGTCATGGCGGGCCCTGCCGTCGGTGAGCTGCCCCAGCAGATCGAGATAGAGGCGGTACCCGACGAGATCGGTCGCGGCGCGGATGGCGGCCTCGGCCGCTGCCGTGCGGCCGCCGGCGTCACCGGGGCCCATGCCGACGATGGCGAGCCGGCCGCGCGGGCGACCGCGCGACGCTGCGTCGATGAGGCGCGGGCTGCGCGCGACGGCGCAGGTGGCGCGGGCCGAACGCTGCTTCGGCACGACGAGGTCCGCATCGGGCCCGGCGGCGGCGAGCGCGGCGCCTTCGGCCACGCCCCAGCAGCCGGTCTCGCGGAAGACGATGTCCGAGCGCTCGGTCAAGCGCGGCGTCTCGACGAGGAGATCGGCGGCGGCGAAGAAACGCGCGGGCGCGGCGAGCGTGGCAGCGACCTCGTGGATCGCCGGCTCCGCCGCCTTGAGGGCGATGGAAAAGACGCCGGCGACGGAAAGCGACGACAGATTCGCCGAGTCCAGGCATTGCATCACAAGCGCGCGCAGCTCGTCGGCCGACGCGCCGCGCTCGCAGCCGACGCCGACGGCGAGGGTGGCAGGGTGGAGGATAAGGGTGTTGTCGTCGCAGCTCGCGGCGCGGTCGGCGACCAGGATGCGAGCGGTCGTAGGAAGGGCCGGGATCGACGATGTGCGTCCTTCGACAGGCTCAGGATGAGGACTTTTCGTCGTGCCACCAAGGTTGTCCCTCATCCTGAGCTTGTCGAAGGACGGGGGATGGCCATGCAAGCCGACCTGTGTCACCGCGCCGAGCCACACGCAGTCCGGCGCGGCCGTCTCGATTACGAGATCGATCCGGTCGCCGGCCAGCAAGGCGGCCGTGACCGGCTTGACCGCGGCCGGGTTGGCGATGCGCCAGCCGGGGGGCGGGTCGTCGAGGGCGAGGCCGAGGCGGACATCGCCGGCGGTGGTGATCGCGGCGTTGCCGCCAGCGATGCGTGCGATCTCCCGCGCGAGATCGTTGGCGCCGCGATGGCCGCCGAGCAGCGGCACGGCGACGCTGCCGTCCTCGGCGACGGCGACGACCGGCGGCTCGGCGCGCTTGTCGGCGAGCAGCGGCGCCAGGCTGCGGATGACGATGCCGCTGGCGCAGAGCGCGACGATCGGCTCGCCGTCGGCGAAGAGCCGGCGCAGATGCGCGCCGACATCCTCGAAGCGCACGGCCGCCTCGGCGACGCGCGGCGCGAAGCCGTGCAGGACGGCGCCGGGCAAGGCGGCGGCGAGGCGTTGCGCGAGCGGGAATCCGGACGGACCGAGGAAGATGACGGCGGTCATCGTCCGGACCGCGACGGCAGGAGCACCATGGAGAAGTAGGGCGCGGCCTCGTCGGGCAGGTCGCGCAGCGCCTCGATGCGCTGACTGGCGAGGGTCGCATGCTCGACCAGGCAGGCGTCGTCGAGCCGGCCGCAGGCGGCGAGCAGCCGGCGCAGGCGGCCGAGATGACGGCCGACCTTGATGATGGCGAGGGCATCGCCGCCGGCGAGCAACGGGCGCAGCGCGTCGTCGGGCAGCGGCGCCGGCACGACCGCCAGGACCTCGTTGCGGCGCGCGAGCGGCCGGCCGGCCACGCCGGCGCAGGCCAGGAGCGAGGAGACGCCGGGCACGACCTGCAGCGCGCAACGGCCGGCCAGGCGCTCGTAGAGATAGAGGAAGGAGCCGTAGAAGAACGGGTCGCCCTCGCAGAGCACGGCGACGTCGCGACCGGCCGCGGCGTGGCCGAGGATTTCCTCGGCGGCGCGCGCGTAGATCTCCGCCTTCGGGAATTCGGCGTCGGCGAGCGGCATGCGGATGGCGATCTCCTGCTGCCCGCCCGGAAGATGCGGCGCCACGATCCGGCGGGCGAAGCTCTCGCCGGTCTCCGGCGCGGGATAGGCGATGACCGGCGCGGCGCGCAGCAGCCGCAACGCCTTCACGGTGATCAGCTCGGGATCGCCGGGACCGACGCCGAGGCCGTAGACGGTGCCGCTCATCGCCGGACCGCCGCCAACTGCGTCACCGGCATCTGCGGGCGCCAGCCGGTGTAGGCGCCGATCCGCTCGGCGCGGCTGACGGCGATGCGCGTAAGCTCGCCGCCGAACTCGTCGCGCAGCGCCAGCAGGCGCGCCTCGCCCTCCAGGGTCACGGCGTTGGCGACGAAGCGGCCGCCGGGCTTCAGGGCCTGCCAGCAGCGATCGAGCAGGCCGGGCGTGGCGAGGCCGCCGCCGACGAACACCGCGTCGGGCGGCGGCAGCGACTCGAGCGCGGCCGGGGCCTCGCCCTCGATCACCTCGAGCGCCGGCACGCCGAGCGCGTTAGCGTTGTCGCGGATCAGGGCACAACGCTCGCGCTCGCGCTCGACGGCGATGGCGGCGAGGCTGCGGTGGCAGCGCAGCCATTCGATGGCGATCGAGCCGCAGCCGGCGCCGACATCCCACAGGAGCCGGCCGGGGGTGGGCGCCAGGGCGGCGATGGCGGCGGCGCGCACCTCGCGCTTGGTGAGCTGCCCGTCATGGCGATAGGCCTCGTCGGGCAGGCCAGGCGCGCGGGCGCGGACGACGGCGTCCGGCCCGGCAATGCATTCGACGGCGATGGTGTTGAGATCGCGCGCCCGCTCGGCGGTCCATGCCTCTGCCGTGCCGTCGAGGCGGCGCTCCTCGCCGCCCATATGCTCGAGCACGGTCAGGCGGCTCGGGCCGTAGCCGAGGGCGGTAAGCGCGCGGGCCACGGCCAGGGGCGTGGCACCGTCGCCGCTGAGCAGCAGCAGCCGCGCGCCCGGCGCGACGACGCCGTTGAGCAGCGCCGGCGAGCGGCCATGCAGCGTCAGGCACTCGGTCTCGGCCAGCGGCCAGCCGAGCCGCGCCGCGGCCAGGGCGAAGGCGGAGACGCCGGGGATGATCCAGGTTTCCTCGACCGGCACGGCGCGCAACAACGTGACGCCGATGCCGAACCACAGGGGATCGCCCGTGGCCAGCACGACGACGCGGCGGCCGCGGCGCTTCAGGATCTCCTCGACGGTGAGCGTCAGCGGCGAGGCCCAGGTCAGGCGCTCGGCCGAACCGCCCGGCAGCTTGGCCAGATGGCGCGCGCCGCCGACGAGCGTCTGCGCCTCGGCGATCAGCCCACGGGCGGCCGGGGACAGGCCGTCGAGCCCCTCCTCGCCGAGGCCGACGATCGCCAGCCAGCGGCTCATGCCGCGTCGCCGGCCAGCAGCGCGTTGACGGCCGCCGCGGCCAGCGCGCTGCCGCCGCGCCGGCCCTTGAGAGTGAGATACGGAGCCGGCCGCGCGTCGATCAGCGCCTGCTTCGATTCGACGGCGCCGACGAAGCCGACGGGAAAGGCGAGGATGGCGGCCGGGGCCGGACTGCCGCCTGCCAGCCGCTCCAGCAGGTGGACCAGCGCCGTCGGCGCGTTGCCGATGGCGACGACCGCGCCGGCCAGGCGCGGCATCCACAGCTCGATCGCGGCGGCCGAGCGCGTTGTCCGCAGGGCGGCGGCGAGAGCGGGGACGCGCGGATCGGCCAGCGTGCAGATCACCTCGTTCGCCCCCGGCAGGCGCGCGCGGATGACGCCGGCGGCGGTCATGGCGCTGTCGCACAGCACCGGCGCGTTGGCGGCCAGCGCCGCGCGGGCGCGCGGGACCAGATCCGCCGTGAAAGCGAGATCGTCGACGATGTCGGTCATGCCGCAGGAATGGATGAGCCGGACCGCGACCTCGGCGATGTCCGGCGGCAGGCGGTCGAGGCGCGCCTCGCGGCGAATGATGGCAAAGGATTCGCGGTAGATGGCGTCGGGATCGCGGAGATATCGATGCGAACCCGGCGTCTCATGCTCTGCTGCGCCCGATTCGGGAGACTTGGATCTGAGACGTGCGTCCTTCGACAAGCTCAGGATGAGGTCGCTTGTTTCTGCCACGAAGGAAACCCTCATCCTGAGCTTGTCGAAGGACGCAGGGTGGCTATGCAGGCACTCATCTCTACTCCAGCCGCTCTGGGTTGCGCTTGCCGGGGCCGTGGCGGTGTTGCGCATGCGGGTGCGGCGGGTGACGATGATGCTGATCGTGATCATGATGATGGTCATGATCGTGATGATGGTGGTCATGCGTGTGGTCGGCGTCGGTGCCGATGCCCTCGACATGATGGTGGTGGCCGGCCTGCGGCAGGCCGATTTCGGCCTCGAAGCCGATCACCTGCTCGCGGTACTTGCACAGCTGGCAGTTCATGTTGGGCGAGCCGTCGAGGATCTCCCGCACCCGGTCGGCGAAGGCGTCGAGCACCAGGGGATGATCGTTCAGATAGGGCGCCTTCAGGAACTCGATCTCCGGATGGCGCGCTGCCATCTCGTCGACGATCGAATAGATGCGCTTCACCAGCACGCCGGTGAAGAGGAAATAGGGGAACACGACGATGCGGCGGTAGCCGAGCTTCACCGCATGCTCAAGGCCTGGCGCCACCAGCGGGAAGGTGACGCCGCTGTAGCACACCTCGCACCAGCCGAAGCCCAGGCCCTCCCACAGCATGCGCGCGACCTTGGCGATGTTGGAGTTGGCGTCGGGGTCGGAGGTGCCGCGGCCGACCACGACCAGCAGCGTCTCGTCGCGCGGCACGCGGCGGCTGGAGATGCGCTCGGTCTGCTCGATGCGGGCGGCGGCGGCGCGCAGCAGGCGGCCGTCGATATCGAGGTCGCGGCCGTAGTCGATGCGGACCTGCGGATGCCGGGCCATGTACTCGTTGAGCACCGAGGGGATGTCGTTCTTCACATGACCGGCGGCGAACAGCATGCCGGGCAGGGCGAGGATGCGCTCGACCCCCCGGCCCCGCAGCTCGTCCAGCCCGTCGCGGATGATCGGCCGCGCGAACTCCAGGAAGCCGCTGGCGACGGGGAACTGCGGCAGGCGCCGGGCGAGGCCGGCGGCGACGGCGGCGAACTCGCCGATCGCTTCGTCGTCGCGGCTGCCATGGCCGCATACCATCACGCCGATCTTGCTCATTGCGTCGCTTTCCTGGATGGCCGCTGGTTGACGAGGCGGGAGGGTGGCGGCCAATCTGCGGCCGCAGATTGGCGCAACCTCGCCCGGCATGTCCAACCCCACGATACTGCTCCTGGCGCTGCTGATCGACGCCGTGGTCGGCGACCCGGATTCGCTCTATCGCGCCATCCCGCACCCGGCGGTCGTCTTCGGGCGCATCATCGACTGGCTCGACCGGGCGCTCAACGACGAGACCGACCGGCCGGGACTGCGGCGGTTCTGGGGCATCGTCGCTCTGGTCTTCCTGATCGGCGGCGCGCTGACGATCGGCTGGATCCTCGAGACGGTGCTGTGGCTGGTTCCGCTCGGCTGGGCGATCGAAGCCGTGCTGATGAGCACCCTGATCGCGCAGAACGGCCTCTATCTCCATGTCGCCGCCGTCGCCAAAGGCCTGGAGGCCGGGGGACTTGAAGGCGGACGGGACGCCGTGCAGCACGTGGTCGGGCGCGACCCGGACAGGCTCGACGAGCCCGGCGTGGCGCGGGCGGCGCTGGAATCGCTGGCCGAGAACTTCTCGGATGCGGTGACGGCGCCGATCTTCTGGGCGCTGCTGCTGGGGCTGCCGGGCATCCTCGCCTACAAGGTCGTCAACACGGCCGACAGCATGATCGGCCATCGCAGCGAGCGGCACGCGCAGTTCGGCTGGGCGACGGCGCGGTCCGACGACCTGCTCAACTACCTGCCGGCGCGGATCGCCGGGCTGGCGCTGTGCGGCGCCGCGCTCCTGCTGCCCGGCGGCGAGGCGCGGGCGGCCTGGGAGGCGATGCGGCGCGACGCGAAGCGGCACCGCTCGCCCAACGCCGGCTGGCCCGAGGCGGCGATGGCCGGCGCCCTCGGCGTGGCGCTGGCGGGACCGCGCGTCTATGACGGCGAGATCGTCGACGACGCCTGGATGGGCGCCGGCGGCCGGGCCGCGGCGACGGCGGCGGACATCCGGCGCGGGTTGCGGCTGTTCGTCATCGCCTGCGCGGCGCAGGCCGTATTCGTGGCGGTGGCGGCGTGGGCGCTGTAGGGGCGACCGGCAGGTCGCCCGTGCGGCGGATGGAACGGGCGACCTGCCGGTCGCCCCTACGCGAAGCGTCATACGCCGTTGCGCGCAATCGCGAGGATGCGATCCAGGTCGAGATGGGCGGCGAGGTGGTCGGCCAGGGCGTCGAGGGTGGCTTCGATCTCCTGCTCATAGGCGAGGCCGCTCGCGGCGCGGGGCCTGAGGGCTGCGAGGAAGGCGTGGCGGAAGGCGTCACCGGCGAAGAGGCCGTGCACATAGCAGCCGGCGACGCGGCCATCGGGCGAGATGGCGCCTTCTGGCCGTAATCCCGACCCGTCGGTCAGGTGCAGCATCGGGCGCTCCAGAGCCGGGCCGGTGCTGCGACCGACATGCATCTCGTAGCCGGAGACCGGCGCGCCGCCGGCCGCATCGTTGCCGCGGACTTCCGCCAGGGTCTTGTCGCCGGTGAGTTCGGTCTCCAGGTCGAGCAGGGCGAGGCCGTCGACCGCGCCGGGCGGTCCCTCGATGCCGCCGGGATCGGCGATGCGGCGGCCGAGCATCTGGTAGCCGCCGCAGAGGCCGAGCACGCGGCCGCCGCGACGCCAATGGGCGGCGATGTCGATGTGCCAGCCCTGCTGCCGCAGGAAGGCGAGGTCGGCGATGGTCGCCTTCGAGCCCGGGAGCAGCACGAGATCAGCATCGGCCGGTAACGGGCGTCCGGGCGGCACCATCTCCACGGACACGTCGGGTTCGAGGCGCAGCGGATCGAGATCGTCGAAATTGGCGATGCGCGGCAGCAGCGGGACGACGATGCGGATGGCCGCGGCTGGGTTCGGCTCATAGAAGGCGAGCGCGACGGCATCCTCCGCCGGCAGGCGGCGGGCGGGATCGAAATAGGGCACGACGCCGAGGCCGGCCAGCCCGGTGCGTTCGCGGATGATCGCCAGCCCCTCATCGAACAGGCGCAAATCACCGCGGAACTTGTTGATGATGAAACCTTTCAGCAACGCCCGCTCCTCGGCTTCGAGGAGCGCGTGGGTGCCGACGAGGCTGGCGATGACGCCGCCGCGGTCGATATCGCCGATGAGCAGGACCGGTAGCCGCGCGGCGGTCGCGAAGCCCATGTTGGCGATATCGCCGGCCCTGAGATTGACCTCGGCCGGGCTGCCGGCGCCTTCGACCAGAACAAGATCGGCCTCCGCGCGCAGGCTGGCGAAGCTGTCGAGAGCTTTGGGCAGCAATGTCGGCTTCAGGCGGTGATAATCTTCTGCTTTAGCATTTCCGAAAATATGGCCCTGAACAATAACTTGCGCGCCGATCTCGCTCTGTGGCTTGAGCAAAACCGGATTCATGTGAACGGACGGGGCCACGCCGCAGGCGCGCGCCTGCAGGGCCTGGGCGCGGCCGATTTCGCCGCCATCCGGGGTGACCGCGGCGTTGTTCGACATGTTCTGGGGCTTGAACGGCCGCACGCGCAGGCCGCGGCGGCTGTAGGCTCGGGCCAGGCCGGCGACGATCAGCGACTTGCCGACATCCGACCCCGTGCCCTGGAACATGACGGCGGCGGCTCCGCCGGGCATCGTCAAAACTCGATCCCGGCCTGGGCCTTCACGCCGCTGCGGAAGGGGTGCTTGACCATGGTCATCTCGGTGACGAGGTCGGCGGCCTCGATCAGCTCCGGCTTGGCGTTGCGGCCGGTGACGATGACGTGGAGGTCGGGGCGGCGCGCCCGGAGGGTGTCCACGATCTCCTGAACCGGCAGGTAGTCGTAGCGCAGGACGATGTTGAGCTCGTCGAGGAGGACCAGCCGATGGGCCGGGTCGGCCATCAGAGCCTTCGCCTGCTCCCAGGCGGCGCGGGCGGCGGCGATGTCGCGGGCGCGATCCTGGGTCTCCCAGGTGAAGCCCATGCCCATGGTCCTGATGGTCACGAGGTCGGGGAAGCGCTCGAGCAGGGCGCGCTCGCCGGTCTCCCAGCGGCCCTTGACGAACTGCACCACCCCGACCTTGAGGCCGTGGCCGAGGCAGCGCAGGACCATGCCGAAGGCGGCCGTCGACTTGCCCTTGCCCTTGCCGGTGTGGACGATCAGCAGGCCCTTCTCGATCGTCTTGGTGGCCATGATGCGGGCGCGGACGGCCCGCCGCTTCGCCGCCTTCTCGGCGTGGCGCGCATCGATTTCCGCCTGGCTCAGTCCCTCGGTCTTCATCGTGGCTTACATGGCACGAAAGCCCCGACCTGTCAGCGGTCGGGTAGCCGGATGATCCGATAGAGCCGGTCGCCTGGGACGGGCGGGGACGGCGCCGCCGGCTGCGCGTCCTGCTCAGGGAGGCGCTGTTCGCCCGGCATGGGGGGCGCGAGGATGGCGGCGTCATAGCTGCGATCCGCCTCCCGGAGCGTCACCAGCGCGGCGATCGGCTGACCCGGAGCGGCCCGACGCGCCTCCTCCAGCCGGTCCGGCAGGTGGCCGGCCGGATAGGCTCGCTGCGTCACTTCTTCGGGTACGAGGTCCGGCACCACCACCAGCAGGGCCGTAATCCGCTGCTCGACGGCCAGCCGTTCCAGCTCCGCCGCGGAGATCGCCTCGTCGCGCAGGGCCATCGACTTCGATGCCTCCGCCCCCTGCTTCGGCGCGGCACCCGCGGATTGCATGCCGGACGCCGCAGGCTGGTTGAGCGCCTGCAGCCGGTCGGCGGACCCGACCGATGGCGGCGCGTCCTGCCGGTCGCCCGGCGCAGCTTCCGATTCGGCCACGGTCGGCTCGGGTGCCGGCAAGCGTTCGGCGGCCGATGGTTCGGACTCCGCGCGGTATCGCGCAACATTCCCGGCCGCTTCGTCCGACGGAGTGGCGAGTGGCATCTCCGCCGCCTGTCGTCCGGGCGCGAACTGGAGTAAAGGGGTGGACAGGCCGACATAGAGCACCAGCGAGGCGGCCAAGGCGGCGGCAACGCCGCCCACGCCATAGAGCAGGCGGCGGGACCGGCGGCGGCGCAGGCCGACCAGGTTCGAGCCGCGGCCGGCGGCGCGCTGAGCCTCGGCGACGGCAGACGCCGCGGTGCCGGCCGGCAAACGGCGGCGGATGTCGGCAATGTCCACTTCCTCCAGCCGCCGCAGTTCGTCATCGCCGGCTTCCGCTTCGGCGATGCGGTGCAGCAGCCGGCCCGCCGGAGCGTCCGCCTTCGCGGCGAGGCGCCGGCTCAGCGCGACCGCGCGCCGGGGATCGATGCCGAGGGCGGTGAGGTCGGCGCGAACATCCTCGATCGGTTCACGCTCCAGCGACGATTCATCGACCAGCGCGGCCAGCAGGCGCCGAGCCGGAGCGTCGGCCGCTTGGCGGGCCGCGCTCACGACGCGAACTCCGTGAGGTAGCTGCGCAGGGCGCGCTTCAGGCGCTTGCGCCGGTTGGCGACTTCGGCCGGGGCGATGCCGAGGGCGCGGCTGAGATCGGCGGTCTCCTGCATATCTTGGGTCAGCATAAGTTCGGCCATGTCGCGCAAGCCCGGGTCGACGCCGTCGAGATGCAGCAGCAGCCGGCGCTGCTCCGAACGCCACACCGCCACCGCTTCCTGGTCGGGCGCGTCGTCGCCGATGTCGGCGACGAGATCGGCGCCCGCCTCCGCCTGCATCGCGGGCCGGACCGTGGAGCGGTTCTCGACCGATGCCGCGGCGTGCGAGATATCGCTGACGATCACCCCGGCGAGATGCTGGAACAGCGTGCAGGCCTCCGGATTCCATATGCGCACGCCGGCGATGGTTTTCGAGACCGCGTCGTTGACGAAATCCTCGGCCTCGCTGGCGCCGGGCGGCGGACCCCGGCGATCGCCGCGCCAGGTCATGCGTCGCAGCCGCGAGACTGCCAGCAGCAGCAGCCGCGGCACCAGATCCTCCCAGTCCTGCGCCTGCCAGTCGATCGTCGGCGGTGTCATCGACTCGGCATCATAGCGGAGTCGGCCGTCGGGGTCGCCGCCCGCAGAGGCACCATAAGACACATTCCCCCGCCCCTTGTAGTCGGGGGCCGGGGGGCGGGGTCTCGCGCCGGCAGGCGCGCATAAGTCTTCGCAACCGCTGGATGCGAGACTATCGCAGGATCGGCCAGTCAACCAAGGCTTGGTGTCGCTGCCGGTTGCTTGGCGCGCGGCCGCGCGCCGACCCCTCCTCCGACCCCCTCCCACAAGGGGAGGGGGAATGTCTTTCAGGGTGCGGAAATGAGGATTAGGCGTCAGTTCAGCGTCTCCAGGGCCGCGGCACTGCCGGCGGCCTGCACCAGCCGCAGGAACTCGCTGCGGTAGCCGAACTCGTCGGCGCCGCGCGCGGCCCGGCCGATGCGATGGATGTCGGCGAAGGCCAGGCGGCCGACATGCGGATCGTTGCGCAAGAGCTGGCCGAAGGCGGCGACGGCCGTGGCGAAGCGGGCATCGACGGGCGCGGCCTCGAAGCTCGTGCGCGCGCTCGCCAGGACCGGCTGCTCGATAAGGCGACTTTCATCAGCGCCGGGGAGCTTATAGCGGATGCGGAGATAGGCGAGTTCGCCATCCGCCGCGGCGGCCGGCCGGACCGAGCCGCCATAGCGCAGATCGTCGACCAGCCGCGAGGCGCTGTCCGGCGGCGTGATCTCGTAGAGCGCAGTGACCGAATGGCCGCTGCCGACATCGCCGGCATCGACCTTGTCGTTGTTGAAGTCCTCGCGCGCGAGCAGGCGCGTCTCGTAGCCGATGAGCCGGTACTCGGCGACCTCCGCCGGATTGAACTCGATCTGAATCTTCACGTCGTCGGCGATGGTGAAGACGGTCGATCCCATCTCCTCGACCAGCACCTTGCGCGCCTCCATCAGGCTGTCGATGTAGGCGGCGTTGCCGTTGCCGGCCTGGGCCAGCTTCTGCATCAGCAGGTCGTTGAGGTTGCCGGTGCCGAAGCCGAGGATCGAGAGATAGACGCCGGACTCGCGCTTGCGGGCGACGAAGTCCTCGAGCTGCCCGGGATCGGTGATGCCGACGTTGAAGTCGCCGTCAGTGGCGAGGATGACGCGGTTGACCGCCTCCTTGCGGAACGCCGCTTCGGCGAGCGCGTAGGCCTGGCGGATGCCCTCGGCACCGGCGGTGCTGCCGCCGGCCGCGAAGGCGTCGATGGCAGCGCGGATCTTCAGCCGCTCCGATCCCTTGGTCGACTCGAGGACGACGCCGGCGTCGCCGGCATAGGCGACGATGGCGACGCTGTCCTCCGGCCGCATCTGCTCGGTCAGCAGGCGCAGCGACTGTTTGAGCAGCGGCAGCTTGTCGGGACTGTCCATGGAGCCCGAGGTATCCACCAGGAAGACCAGGTTGGCGGGCGGCCGCACGGCAGCTGGGATGTCGTAGCCCTGGAGCCCGATGCGGATGATCCGGCTGCCTTCGTCCCAGGGCGAATCGAACAGCGCGACATCGGCGCGGAACGGCGCCTCGGAGCTCTCCGGCAGCGGATAGTCATAGGAGAAGTAATTGATCAGCTCCTCGGTGCGCACGGCATCCACCGGCGGCAGCACGCCATCGGTGAGGAAGCGGCGGACGTTGGCATAGGCGGCCGTGTCGACGTCGACCGAGAAGGTGGACACGGGCTGCTCAGCGACCAGCTTCACCGGATTGGCGGCGACATCGCCGTAGCGCTCGTCGGCCGTGCCCGTCGGCTGCCAATACGGCCAGCCGGATTCCTGTTCGGGCGTGGCGGCCGAGGCGTATTGATATTCGCCGACGCTGCGGCGGGCCTCCGGCGATTCGACCTTGGCCAGCCGGTCGAACCGGACCTCATCCGTGGGCCGGCCCTCGGATGGCGCGGGCTGGTTCGTGGCCGGGGGCAGGACCAGAGCTGGCGGCGTGCCCGGCGCGGCGCGTAGGACATGCGGATAGTCGCGGCCGGCAATGACGGCCAAGCCGCCGACGACGACAACCGCCGCGGCGGCCATCAATGCTTTGCGAGGCATGGAGGGGCTCCCTTTTACGTGGCTCCTGCCTCAGTATGCCGACGGGGATATGCCGCAATGCCACGGCGGGCTCGGAAAATCACAGGCGGAGCGAGCCGACGCGTCCGATGCTGTCAGCGCTGGTGGACGTACGTCCCCGGTGCGTCCGCGAGCGCGGCGAGGCCCTTCTTCGGCGCCGCCATGGTCGGCGGCCGCACGGGATCCCGCGTGGAATGACCGTCGAGCCATTCGACCCAGGCCGGCCACCAGGATCCGTCGCGCAGATCGGCCGCCTCGAACCACCTGTCGGGATCGAGGCAGGGGTCCATCGCCGCCTTGTGCATGAAGCGATAGCGGCGCCCGGGATGGCCCGGCTCGCTGACGATGCCCGCGTTGTGGCCGCCGCTGGTGACGGCGAACGTCACGTCTGTATCGCTCAGATAGTGAATCTTGTAGACCGAGCGCCAGGGTGCCACATGGTCCCACTCCGTGCCGACGGCGAAGATCGGGGCGCGGATGTTCTGGATCGCGACGGGATGGTCGTCGACGATATAGCGCCCGGCGGCGAGATCGTTGTCGAGGAAGAGCTTCCTCAGATACTCCGTATGCATGCGATAGGGTAGACGGGTGGCGTCGGCGTTCCAGGCCATGAGGTCGATCATCGGCGACCGTTCGCCCATCAGGTAGTCGCGCAGCATGCGCGACCAGATCAGGTCGTTGGACCGCAGAAGCTGGAACGCACCGGACATCTGATAGGTATCGAGATAGCCGCGGTTCCACATCATGCTCTCGAGGAACTCGACCTGGCTGTGATCGATGAAGAGCTCGAGCTCGCCGGGCTCGCTGAAATCGGTCTGGGCGGCGAGCAGCGTCATCGAGGCGAGCCGACGGTCGCGGGCATGGGCCATCGCCGCCGCGGCGATCGCGAGCAACGTGCCGCCGAGGCAGTATCCGACGGCATGGACCCCCTGCCCCGGCACGATCGCGCCGACCGCGTCCAGCGCGGCCATCAGGCCGAGCCGCCGATAGTCGTCGAAGCCGAGCTCGCGGTCGGCTGCGGTCACGTTGCGCCATGACATGCAGAAGACCGTATAGCCCCGCCCGACGAGATAGCGGACCAGCGAGTTCTCGGGTGAGAGGTCGAGGATGTAGTACTTCATGATCCAGGCGGGAACGATCAGGATCGGCTCCGCATGCACGCGGTCCGTCGATGGCGCATACTGGATGAGCTCGATCAGGTGATTACGGTAGACCACCTTGCCCGGCGTCACCGCCACGTCCCGTCCGACCTGGAAATCCGGGGTGCCCGCCGGCGGCTGGCCCGTGAACGGCCTGCCGAGATCCTCGAGGAAGTTGCGGGCTCCCTCGACGAAGTTGCGTCCGCCGGTCTCGGCGGCACGCCGGATGACTTCCGGATTCGTGAACGCGGAATTCGAAGGCGAGACGATATCGAGGATCTGCCGCGCCGCGAACGAGACCACGTCCTGGTGGTGGGGCGAGACGCCGGGAACTTCGCGGGTGGCATTGTGCCACCATTGCTGCGCCAGCAGGAACGCCTGATACCACAGGCGATACGGCATCCGTTGCCAATCCTCGGCGAGAAACCGGCGGTCACCCGGCAGCGGCGCGATACAGGCCTGGGCGTCCGCGGCGAGCGCGCAATGGGCGGCGTGGGCCAGCAAACGACCCGCCTTCCGCACCGCCTTGAGGACGAGCTCCGCCCGTTTTCCCGGCGCCGCCGCGAGATGCATCGCCCAGTCCGCATAGGCAAGCGACAGCGCTGCCGGAGACAGGCCGGCGGTCGCGTGCGCGGCCATGGCATTGACGCCGCGATCGAAGGCACGAAAGCCCTCGAAGCCCAGCGTCTCATCCGCGGACGGGAACTCGACAGGCCGCGGAAGCGCGGCCGACGCCGACGACCCGCCCGTGGAGGGAGGGCGATCGATTTTCCTCTGCGCCGTTCCCGACTTCGCGCGCTTCATCCGGCAGACCTGCAATTCACGCGATCGAGATAGCGATTAATCCAACGAAGCCGCATTGACGCAGGTCAAGCTCCTGCCCGGCTTTGCCGTTATGGTGCCCAGGCGTTCCGTCGGAGGGTGAGATCATAGCTCTGGACATGGCCGCCGCAATGCGCGATCCAGCCCCTTCGGGCATCGGCCCCGGAAGGAGGTCGATCGAGGCACGCGTGCGCGCGAGACCGGGAAGCGAATGGATGGAAGGCCAACTCGATACGTCCGAACGAGCACCTTCCGGGCAGCTTCCGGCCGAGCATTTCCGGGGCTGGCACAGCCGAAGCATCGATTCGGTCCTGGTTGCGCTTCGCAGCAAGCCGGAGGGCCTGACGGCCGACGAGGCGGCACAGCGCCTCTCCGAACACGGCTCGAACCGGCTTCCCGCGGCGCCCCGCCCGCATCCCGTCCTCCGATTCCTCCGCCAGTTCCACAATACGCTGATCTATTTCCTGCTCTCCGCCTCGGTCGCGGCGTGGGTGCTCGGCCACATCGTCGACGCCGCCGTCATCGTCGCGGTAGTGACGATCAACGCCATCGTCGGCTTCATTCAGGAGGGCAAGGCCGAGCGCGCCCTCGATGCCATCCGCGACATGATCTCGCCGAAGGCGTCCGTGCGGCGGGCCGGCCATCGCATGTCGCTGCCGGTCGAGAATCTCGTGCCGGGCGATATCGTGCTGATCGAGGCCGGCGACCGCGTGCCGGCGGATCTGCGGCTGATTCTCACCCGCGGGTTGCTGATCGACGAGGCGATCCTGACCGGCGAGTCGGTCGCGGCGGAGAAGCGGGAGGAGCCCGTCGCCGCGGACGCGGCGCTGGGAGACCGCGCCTGCATGGCCTATTCGGGAACGCTCGTGGCGGCCGGCCGGGGCACCGGCGTCGTCGTCGGCACCGGCACCGCGACAGAGATCGGCCGCATCAGCACGCTGATCGGCGAAGTCCAGACGCTGACCACGCCCCTACTGCGGCAGATCAACCGCTTCGGCCAGCGCTTCACCTGGGTCGCCATCAGCGGCGCCGTCCTGCTGTTCGCGTTCGCCACGCTGGTGCGCGCCTATGCCTGGGACGAGGCCCTGATCGTCGTCGTCGCGCTCGCCGTCGGCGTCGTCCCGGAGGGGCTGCCGGCGGTCATCACCATCACCCTCGCCATCGGCGTGCAGCGGATGGCGGCGCGCAACGCCATCATCCGGCGGCTGCCGGCGGTGGAGACGCTGGGCGCCACCTCCATCATCTGCTCCGACAAGACGGGAACGCTCACCCGCAACGAGATGACGGCGCGCCGCATCGTCACGGCGGCGCCGGAAATCCTGATCGACGGCGTCGGCTATGAGCCCGTCGGATCGTTCGCCGACCGGAACGGCGGCCGATGGACGGCCGGCGACTCGCTGCCGCCGGCGGCCGAGCGGCTGATCCGCTGCGCGCTGCTCTGCAACGACGCGCATCTGGTCCGCCGGGACGGCCGCTGGCGCGTCGAGGGCGACCCGATGGAAGGCGCGCTCGTCGCGCTCGCCATGAAGGCGGGGTACGACGCCGCGGCGGACCGCAGCGAATGGATGCGGATTGACGAAATCCCCTTCGATGCGCAGCACCGCTTCATGGCCTCCCTGCACCGGACTCCGTCCGGCGACGCCGTGATGTTCGTCAAGGGGGCGCCGGAGCGGCTCCTGTCCATGTGCACCCGCCAAGCCGCGGAGGACGGCGAGGCGGCGCTCGACACCGAGGCGTGGATGGCGCAGGTGGCGGCCGCGGCCTCCGACGGGGAGCGAGTTCTCGGCTTCGCCTACCGGACGATGGCGAAAGCGCACGCCCGCCTCTCCTTCGCGGATGTCAAGGGAGACCTCGTCTTTCTGGGCCTCATCGGATTCATCGATCCGCCGCGCGAGGAGGCGGTCGCTGCAGTTGCCGAATGCCGGTCGGCCGGGATCGACGTGAAGATGATCACGGGCGACCATGCCGCGACGGCCGCCGCGATCGCCCGCCAGCTCGGACTCGCCGACGACCCGCAGGTGGTGACCGGCGCGCAGCTCGATGCCGTCTCCGACGCTGCGCTCCCCGACCTCGCCCGTCGCACCAGCGTGTTTGCCCGCACCAATCCCGAGCACAAGCTGCGGATCGTGCGCGCGCTGCAGTCCGGCGGGGCCGTCGTCGCCATGACCGGGGACGGCGTCAACGACGCACCCTCGCTGAAGCAGGCCGACGTCGGCATCGCCATGGGGCACAAGGGCACGGAGGCGGCCAAGCAGGCCTCCCAGATGGTGCTGATCGACGACAACTTCGCGACCATCGTCGCCGCGGTCCACGAGGGCCGCACGGTGTTCGACAACATCCGCAAGGTCATCGCCTGGACCATCCCGACCAATGGCGGTGAGGCCATCGCCATCATCGTCGCCATCCTCCTCGGCTTCACCATGCCGATGACGGCGGTGCAGATTCTCTGGATCAACATGATCCTGACGGTAACGCTCGGGCTCGTGCTCGCGTTCGAACCCGCCGAGCCGAACGTCATGAAGCGGTCGCCGCGCTCGCCGAACAGCGCCCTGCTGACGCCCTTCCTCGTCTGGCGCGTGGTCTTCGTGTCGATTCTGTTCGTCGCCGGCGTGTTCGGCATCTACGCCTGGGCCATGCACCGGGGCTTCGACGTCGACACCGCCCGGACGATGGTCGTCAACACCCTCGTCGTGCTGGAGATCTTCTATCTCTTCAACGTGCGATACATGCACATGACATCGATCAGCTGGCGGGGCGTCCTCGGCACGCCGAGCGTTCTGGCGGCCATCGCCGCCGTCGTTCTGGCGCAGCTGGCCTTCACCTACGCGCCGATCATGCAGGAGCTGTTCGCCTCCCGGCCGATCCTCCTTCTGGACGGCTTCGTGATCGTCTCCATCGGCATCGTCCTGATGGCGGTCCTCGAGGTGGAGAAAACGCTGTTTCGGCGGACCGGCCTGCTGCGACGGCTCGAGGACTGACGCCGCGCGTAGCATGGCGACCATTGCCAACGAGGGAGACATACGATGCCCGAGCTGCCATGGACCAAGGGTGCGCCGCGCAAGATCCTGCTGGCCACCGACCTGAGCTGCCGTTGCGACCGGGCGCTCGACCGGGCCGCCGAGCTTGCGCGCTCCTGGAAGGCGGACGTCGTCGTCGTGCATGCGCTGAAGCAGGCCGAGGTTCTCATCGGCGACGAAGCACGGCCGCTTCCCTCCTGGCGCCGGCCGGAGGATCGCGCGCAAATCGTCGCGCGCCAGCTGAAGCACGACATGACCGGATCGAACATCGAGCTCTCCATCGTCGTCGAAGAGGATGACCCGGCCGACCTCATCCTGCGCGTCGCCACGGCCCGCCACTGCGATCTCATCGTCACCGGTATCGCCCGCGACGAGACGTTCGGCCGGCTGATCCTCGGGACCACCGTCGATGGGCTGATCCGGCGCTCGCGCGTCCCGATCCTCATCGTCAAGGACCGCGTCCGCGGTTCCTATCGGAACGTCCTGATCGCCACCGACTTCTCGGCCTCGTCCCGGCACGCACTCGATGCCGGCGTCCGCTATTTCCCGGATCGAGCCCTGACCATCTTTCACGCCTTCGAGATTCCTTTCGGCGGCGTCTCCGACGACGACCACCGCGTAGAGGAGGTCCGCCGCGTCGTCGCCGAGGAATGCGCGAAGTTCCTTCGTGACGCCGATCTGTCCCCGGAGGTCAGGCGCCGCCTGCAAGTGCTCATCGAGTATGGATCGCCCGCCGGCCTTCTGCGGGACTATGCACACGAGAAGGACGTCGATCTCGTCATCCTCGGCACGCACGGCCGCGGGCGGATGCTGACCGCCGTCATCGGCAGCACGGCGAAAGCGATCCTGGACTCCCTGGCTTGCGATGCCCTCGTCGTCCGGGAGCCGCTGACACTGGCTCAACCGCCGCTGCCCGCGGCCTGAGGCACCACGAACCGCTGCCGAACGTTCACCAGCGCCTGATCCCGATCAATGTCGGCCCGGCTGCCGCAGTGCAGCGATTCGCCGCGATCATGCCCTCGACGGGAACAACAACGAGCCGCCTACCTGCGCTCCTGCACATGAATGGATTGATTTCATGACGATACGCAATCTCGATGCCCTCTTCGATCCGCAGGCCATCGCGTTGATCGGCGCCAGCAACCAGCCGGGCTCGGTGGGCGCGGTTCTCGCCCGCAACCTGCTCGATGCCGGATTCAAGGGGGCGATCATGCCGGTCAATCCGCATGAGAAGGCGATCCGTTCGACGATCAACTATCGGTCGGTCGCCGAACTTCCCGTCGTGCCGGATCTCGCCGTGATCGCGACGCCACCCCCGACCGTGCCCGGCCTGATCGCCGATCTCGGCGCGCGCGGATGCCGGGCGGCAGTCGTCATCACCGCCGGATTCGGGGAAGCCGAGAAGAAGGAGAAGGTCCCCCTGCGCCAGCGGATGCTCAAGGCGGCGCGCCCGCATCTCCTGCGCATCGTCGGCCCCAACTGCATCGGCTTCATCTCGCCCCACCGCGGCATCAACGCCAGCTTCGCGCATCTGTCGCCGCCGGCCGGTGACCTCGCGTTCGTCACCCAGTCCGGTGCGCTGGCGGTCGCCGTGCTCGACTGGGCCGTGCATCGCGGGATCGGCTTCTCGCATGTCGTCTCCGTCGGCGACATGAGCGACGTCGACTTCGGCGACCTCCTCGACTTTCTGGCGCTCGATGCGAACACGCGCGCCATCCTGCTCTATGTCGAGGCCGCCACCAACGTCCGCAAGTTCATGTCGGCCGGCCGCATCGCGGCGCGGGCCAAGCCGGTGGTGGTGATAAAGTCCGGGCGCAGCAGCGCCGGCGCCAAGGCGGCCCTGTCGCACACCGGCGCGCTGGCGGGCTCCGATGCGGTCTACGACGCCGCGTTCCGCCGCGCCGGCATGCTCCGCGTGCGCACGCTCCGCGAGCTGTTCGAGGCGGCCGGCACGCTGGCGACCCCCGTCCGGCCCAAGGGCGACCGGCTCGCCATCCTCACCAATGGCGGCGGGGCCGGCGTGCTGGCGACGGATTCCCTCGGCGATCACGGCGCCGAGCCCGCCCCTCTCTCGCCGCAGACGGTCGCGGTGCTGGATGCCATCCTGCCGGCGAACTGGTCGCATGCGAACCCGGTCGACATCCTGGGCGATGCACCGCCCGATCTCTACCGGAAGGCGCTCGACGCGCTGATGGAAGATGGGAGCCACGACGCGTTTCTCGTCCTCAACTGCCCGACCGCGCTCGTCGACAGCATCGAGGCGGCACGGGCGGTGGTCGAAACGGCGAAGCGGCGCCCGTCGCGGCCGGTGCTTACTTGCTGGCTCGGCGCGGATGCGGCCGAACCGTCGCGCCGGTTGTTCGCGACCCAGGAGATCCCGACCTACGAGACGCCGGACGATGCCGTGCGGGCCTTCATGCACCTCGTCGATCATGAGCGCAATCACGCGCTGCTGATGGAGACGCCGCCGGTCATCGCGGACGACAGCCGACCCGACGTCGCGGCGGCGCGCGCCATCATCACGCGCGTGCTCGCGGAAAACCGGTCGGTCCTGACCGAGCCGGAGGCGAAGGCGCTGCTGGCCGCCTACCGCGTTCCGGTTCTGGCGACCGCGACCGCCGGGACTCCCGAAGAGGCGGCACGGATCGCACAGGAGATCGGCTGCCCGGTCGCCCTCAAGATCCTCTCCCCCGACATCTCTCATAAATCAGACGTCGGCGGGGTCGTGCTGGATCTGCCGACGCCCGAGGCCGTTGCCGATGCGGCGCGGCGCATGATCGATACGGTGCGGGGGCACCGGCCGGCGGCGCGCCTGACAGGGTTCACCGTCCAGAAGATGGCCGACCGCTCCCGCGCTCACGAACTCATCGCCGGCATCGTCGACGATGCGCTGTTCGGACCGGTGCTGCTCGTCGGACAGGGCGGAACCGCCGTCGAGGTGATCGCCGACCGCGCCATCGGCCTGCCGCCGCTCAATCTCGTGCTGGCCAAGGAGATGATCGGGCGCACGCGAATCTCTCGGCTGCTGCGCGGCTATCGCGACCGCCCGGCCGCCGACGTCGACGCCGTGGCGACGACTCTCGTCAGGCTCTCCGGGATGGCCGCCGATCTCGGAGAACTGGTTGAGCTCGACATCAACCCGCTGCTCACCGACGAGCGGGGCGTGATCGCGCTGGATGCGCGCGTCGTTGTCCGCCCGGCCGCGGGCGACCCCGCCGTCCGCCTGGCCATCCGGCCCTATCCGTCCCATCTCGAGCAGGAGATCGCGCTGACCGACGGAGAGCGGCTGATGCTGCGCCCGATCCGGCCGGAGGACGAACCGGCTTTGCGGGCGATGCTGGAGACGTCGAGCGCCGAAGACATCCGATTGCGATTCTTCGCGTCACTCAAATCGTTGGGGCGCGGCTTCGCCGCGCGCCTCACCCAGATCGACTATGACCGCGAGATGGCGCTGGTGGCGACCACCGCGAGCGGCGCCGACGCCGGTCGAGCGATCGTCGGGGCGGTCCGGATCGTTGCCGACCCCGACAACGTCGCCGCCGAGTTCGGCATCATGGTGCGCTCCGACCACCAGGGCCGCGGCCTCGGCTATGCGCTCATGCAGAGGATCATCGCCTACGGCCGGGCGCGGGGCCTGGAACGCATCTTCGGATATGTTCTTCGGGAGAACCGCGTCATGCTCCTGATCGCCAAGGAACTGAGCTTCACACGGAGCAGGACCGCGGAGGATCCCGCCGTGGTCTGCGTCACGCTCGAGCTCGGAAAGTCCCGAGCCGGCTGATTCGCCATGCCGTGTTAGGCCGCCAGATCGCGCAGGCGGGCGTGGCTGGAGTTGGATCTCGGACGCCACAGGCCACGTTCCTGGGCTTCGAGCAGGCGCTGGGCGAGCTCGCGCGCGGCGGCGGGATTGTGCTCGAGCATGAAGCCCCGCACGCCGTCATCGGCGATATAGGCGTCGAAGACGGCATCGAAATGGTGGTCGGCGACGCAGCCGGTGGTTGCGGCGAAGGCGAACATGTAGTCGACTGTGGCAGCCAGCTCGAAGGCGCCCTTGTAGCCGTGACGCATGACGCCCTTGATCCATTTCGGATTGACGACGCGGGCGCGGACGACGCGGGCGATCTCCTCCTGCAGGCTGCGCACGCGCGGAGCCTCGGGCCGAGAATGGTCGTTGTGATAGATGGCCGGGCGGCGACCGCCCAGCGCAGTCACGGCGGCCGCCAAGCCGCCCTCGAACTGGTAGTAGTCGTCGCTGTCGAGCAGATCGTGCTCGCGGTTGTCCTGGTTGTGCAGCACGCCTTCGATCGCCGTCAGGCGAGTTTCGAACAGACGGTGCTCGGCGGCGCCCTGCGCGCCGCCGCCATAGGCATAGCCGCCCCAGGCGACATAGGCGCGGGCGAGATCATCGGCCGTCTCCCAGCCGCGCTCGTCGATCAGCGCCTGAAGCCCGGCGCCGTAGGCCCCCGGCTTGGAGCCGAAGACGCGGAAGCCGGCGCGCTTCGCCGCGGCGTCGGCGGGAATGCCGGCAGCGGTCAACGCGTCGGTGTCGCGGCGCACGCGGGCGGCCAGGGGATTGAGGTCCTCCGGTTCGTCGAGCGCGGCCACGGCACGCG
Source organism: Dongiaceae bacterium (assembly GCA_050180895.1). GTDB lineage: Bacteria > Pseudomonadota > Alphaproteobacteria > Dongiales > Dongiaceae > JBGPEQ01. The sequence goes on along the minus strand of JBFXDS010000001.1, from coordinate 587,869 downwards.
CGGCGCTGTCGAAGAGGTCGATCTGCGCCGGGAAGGCGTCGCGGAAGAAGCCGGAGATGCGCAAGGTGACATCGACGCGCGGCCGGTCGAGCACCGACAGGGGAAAGATCTCGAAGCCGGAGACGCGGCCGGAACCGGTATCCCAAGTGGGACGCACGCCCATGAGCGCGAGGGCCTGGGCGATATCGTCGCCGCCCGTGCGCATGTTGGCCGTGCCCCAGGCGGAGAGCGCCAGCGACCTGGGCCAGGCGCCGTGGTCCTGGCGGTAGCGCTCCAGCAGCAGCGCGGCCGACTTCCAGCCGAGCTGCCACGCCGTCGGCGTCGGCACGGTGCGCGTGTCGACCGAATAGAAGTTGCGGCCCGTGGGGAGCACGTCGAGCCGGCCGCGGGTCGGCGCGCCGGAGGGGCCGGGGGAGACGAAGCGGCCGTCCAGGCCGGCGAGCAGGCCGGCGAGCTCGGCACGGCCGCATTCGGCGACGGTAGGGCGCAGGCGGCCGGCGATGAAATCGAGGACGGCCCGCGTCGCGGCCCATTCTGGAGGCAGCTCGACCGTGCCGTCGACGAGGTGCCTGGCGAGCAGCTCGAGTCGCTCGACAGTGTCCCCATTCGTGCGCCAAGCGCCGAGGGTGTCCTCGGGCCTACCCCCCACCCTGCCCTCCCCCTCAAGGGGGGAGGGAATTCTCGTGCGCGCCGGGACGTTATCCCTCCGAGGAGGGTCGGGTGGGGGGTGGCCAGGTTGGCACAATGCCGGGGGTCGTGGCCCATTCCATAGTTCGCCCAGATTCGCCGTCAGCGGATCGAAATCGAGGCCGAGATCTCTGGACAACGCGCGGAGCAGCGAGGCGTCGCGGCCTTCGCCGCGGTTGCGCGGCAGGCGCGTGAGGGCGACGAGCAGGTCGGTGAGCTGCGCGCCCGTCGGCGACACGCCGAAGACATGCAGGCCGTCGCGGATCTGCAGCTCCTTGAGCTCGCAGAGATGATTGTCGAGCTTGCCGAGCGCCGCATCGGCATCGTCGGCGCGGGAGACGCCGCAATCCTTGTCGAGGCCGGTGGACGCCGCTAGATCCAGGATGCAGTCACGCAGCAGCCGGCAGCGGCGCGGATCGAGGCCGGCCGCCTCATAATATTCGTCGACCAGTTGCTCGAGATCGCGCAGGGGGCCGTAGGTCTCGGCGCGCGTCAACGGCGGCGTCAGGTGATCGATGATGACCGCGGCGGCGCGGCGCTTCGCCTGCGCGCCTTCGCCGGGATCGTTGACGATGAAGGGATAGAGATGCGGCAGCGGCCCGAGCGCCGCCTCCGGCCAGCATTCCTCCGACAGCGCCAGCGCCTTGCCCGGCAGCCATTCGAGGTTGCCGTGCTTGCCCATGTGAATGACAGCGTGGACATCGAAACGGCCACGCAGCCAGGCATAGAAGGCGAGATAGCCGTGCGGCGGGACGAGATCGGGCGAATGGTAGGTGGCGGCGGGATCGATGTTGTAGCCGCGCGCCGGCTGGATGGCGATGACGATGTTTCCGAAGCGATGGGCCGGCAGACGGAAGGCGCCGCCCGCGAAGAAGGGATCGCTCTCGGCCTCGCCCCAGCGTTCGGCGACTTGCGCGCGCAACCGTTCGGGGAGCGTGTTGAAGAAGGAGAAATATTCGGCGAGGGTGAACTCGGCGCCACCCCCCACCCTACCCTCCCCCTCAAGGGGGGAGGGAAAAGGGGAGCGGGTGCGAATCCCTCCCCCCTTGAGGGGGAGGGTAGGGTGGGGGGTCGCTTTCTGCCGGTTCGTGACACCCTTCAGGAGACGATGCATCAGATCAGCGGCGTTGTCCGGCGCCGCGCCGGTGTCGTACCCGGTCTCGCGTAGCGCGCGCAGGACCTCGACCGTGCCGGCGGGGGTGTCGAGGCCGACGCCGTTGCCGATGCGGCCGTCGCGATTGGGGTAGTTGGCGAGGATGAGGGCGACGCGCCGCTCGGCCGGCGGTGTCATCCGCAGCCGCGCCCAGGCGGCGGCCAGCCGGGCGACGAAGGCAACGCGGTCCGGCACCGGGCGATAGGTCACGATCGGGCATTGGGTCAGCGGATCGCGCCGCTGCTCTGCCTTGAAGGCGACGGCCCGCGACAGGATACGTCCGTCGACCTCGGGCAGTGCGACATGCATGGCGATGTCACGCGCGCCAAGACCATTCGTGCCGGCGCGCCATGCTGTCTCCGTACCGGAGGCAAGGACGACCTGGAGGACGGGGCAATCGGCGGCGTCGAAGGGCGTCTCGCCGCGGGCGCCGCCGGGCTGCGCGAGCGCGAAGGCGGTAGCGTTGAGGACGACCGCGGGCGAGGTCTGGCGGATGAGATCGCGCAGCAGATCGGCGGCGGCCGGCTCCTTGAGGCTGGCGGCATAGACCGGCAGCGGATTCAACCCTGCATCGGCCAGCGCCGCGATCAGCGCATCGATGGCGGCGAGATCGCCGCCCTGCAGGACGGCGCGATAGAAGACGATGGGCGCGACCGGACAATCCTTCGTCCATCGCGCGCGCAGATCGGCGAGCGTGGGCCGATGCAGGGCCGGCCAGTAGAGGCCGGCACGCAGCAGCGTCACGGGTTCGCGCCAGTCGGTCTCCTGCCCGGTCAACGACGCCGCATAGAGCAGGAGCTGGCGCGCATTGTCGGGGCCGCCCTGCACGCAATACTGCCAGAGCCGGTGAACGGCCGGCGGCGGCAAGGTGGAGAGCGCCGTCAGCTCCGGATCCGGCCGGTCGTCGCCGGGCAGGACGGCGAGGCCGATGCCGCGGTCGCGGCAGAGGACGGCGAGCTGCTCGACGCCGTAGGGCCAGTAGCTGGCACCGCCGAGGAGACGGACGACGACCAGCTTGGCGTGCCGCACGATCTCGTCGAGATATTTGTCGACGGAGAGGTTGTGGCCGAGAAACAGCAGGTTGGCGAGGCGCAGGCTGGGCGCGCCGGACGGCAGCGCGGCGCGTGCCTGGGCGAGGCCGGCCAGCTCGGTGTCGGCAGCGGAGACGATGACGATGTCGCCGGGCGTTTGGCCGAGATCGACGGCCTCGCTGCCGTCGGAGACGGCGCCGGGTTTTGCTGCTAGCAGGTGCATCGCAAGAGCCGCAAGCGACATGGCCGGCGCAACGGAACACCCCCCGCCCTACCCTCCTCCTCAAGGGGGGAGGGACGCTGATCCGATGCGGTCTTCCCTCCCCCCTTGAGGGGGAGGGTTAGGGTGGGGGGTACATGCAGGACTCTCCGCATCGCCTAGCCGACGAGCGCGTCGGTGATCGCCGCGCGGTCGAGGCCCTTGAGGCCGATGATGACGAGCCGGCCTTCGCGCGTCTCGTCGGCACGCCAGGCGCGGTCGTAGTAGTGCTGCAGGCGGCTGCCGACGCCCTGCACCACCAGCCGCATGTCCTTGCCGGCGACGGCGAGAAAGCCTTTCACCCGCAGGATATCGTGGCGCTCGATCGTCGGCGCCAGCCGATCCAGAAGGGACTGCGGCGAGGTCAGCGGCGCCAGCCGAACAGGGAAGCTCTCGAAATCGTCATGGTCATGCTCGTTCTCGGCGTCGTGATGCGATGGGCGGGCGGCGAGGTCGTCCTCGGCGGCGGCCTGCAGCCCCAGCAGCACGGCGGGATCGACGGCGCCGTGGCGCGCGGCCACCAGCTTCGCCGGTCGCGGGCTGCCGGCCTGGATGGCGGCCTCGGCCGCGGCGCGCGCCGCGGCGTCGAGCTGATCGACCTTGTTGAGGATGACGAGGTCGGCGCAGCCGAGCTGATCCTCGAACAGCTCTTCCAGCGGGCTGTCGTGATCGAGCGACGGATCGGCGGCGCGCTGCGCGGCCAGCGCCTCGGGATCGGCGGCGAACAGGCCGGCGGCGGCAGCCGGCCCGTCGACCACGGCGATGACGCCGTCGACGGTGACGCGGGTGCGCACCTCCGGCCAGTTGAAGGCCTTCACCAGCGGCTTCGGCAGGGCCAGGCCGGAGGTCTCGATGACGATGTGGTCGGGCGGCTCGGCGCGCGCCAGCAGCTTCTCGATGGTCGGCAGGAAGTCGTCGGCGACGGTGCAGCAGATGCAGCCGTTGGCCAGCTCGAGGATGTCGTCGTCCTCGCAGGATTCGATGCCGCAGCTGCGCAAGAGGTCGCCGTCGACGCCGATCTCGCCGAACTCGTTGATGACCAGCGCCAGCCGGCGGCCATTGGCATGGCGCAGCAGGTGCTGGATCAGGGTGGTCTTGCCGGCGCCGAGGAAGCCGGTGATCACGGTGGCGGGAATCTTGGTGGTCATGTCTGTCGTTCGTCCTTCATGAGCAGAGGCAGGCCGGCGGCAACGAAGTAGACGCGGCTTGCGGCGGCTGCGACGGATTGATGGAGTCGGCCGGCCTCGTCGCGGAAGGCGCGGGCGAGCGCGTTGTCGGGAACGATGCCGAGGCCGACCTCGTTGGAGACGAAGACGATGGGGTCGCCGAGTCGCGGCAACACCTGCAGCAGGGCCCGCGTCTCGCGTTCGACGTCGCGATCAGCGGCGATGAGGTTGCTGAGCCAGAGCGTGAGACAGTCGACGAGCACGGCAGCGCCGTCACGGCCGGCGGTTGCGAGCGCGCCCGCGAGATCGAGCGGCGCCTCGATGGTGGTCCAGCCGGCGCCGCGGCGGGCGCGGTGACGGCGGATGCGCTCGGTCATCTCGGTGTCGCCGGCCTCGGCCGTGGCGAGATAGACCCGCGGGCCGGCGTGGGCTTCGACCAACGCCTCGGCGAAGCGGCTCTTGCCGGAGCGGGCGCCGCCCAGGACGAGGGTGGCGCGCGGCAACGGGCCGTCGGGGACGGTGGCTCTCGGGGTTGCCGCCGGAGGCGACATGGTTGGGCTCTCCTCCCGCCGAGGACTAGCGGACAACGTCTGGCTGAGGAGGTCTCCTGGCTCGGGGTCGTCGGTCGACGGCGCCTTCCCAGCCTTGCGGCCAGTGGTGCCACGCCCTCGTCGCCGAGGGCTGCCGTCGGCCTCGCCGCCTACAGTTGCGGGGGCAGCGCCGGACTGGCCGCAGGAGCGGCGTCACCGGCTTCCCTGATCTCAGCCGGCGGCCACCCTACAGCGGACCGCGACATCTGGCCAGGGCGGCGTTCACCAGGCGTCTGGCTCGCGCACCATATGCACGATGTTCGCCGGATTGACGATCCAGCCGCCCTTGAAACCCTCCGGCAGCGGCTCGATGGCGTCGCAGCGGACGACGCCGGCTTTCGCCCGATGGAACCACCTCAACGCCATACCGATCAAGCGGATCCACGATCGCTGGATCAGCGCCTATGCCACGCACGCGCTGAGCATCCTCGACCGGTTGAAGGCCGATCTGGAGGAGTAATCGAGGGATCGCCTCCCGGCGTTCAACCGGCCGGCAGCGGCTTGAACCGGAGCGTGACCTTCAGACCCGGGCCGTTGTCGTCCAGCTTGAGGACGGCGTCGTGGAGGTGGGCGATGGCGGCGACGAGGCTGAGGCCGAGGCCGTTGCCGGGAGTCGTGCGGCTGCCGTCGAGGCGGACGAAGCGATCGAGCACGCGGGCGCGATCGGCCTCGGGAATGCCGGGGCCGCGATCGGCGACGACGACCTCGGGACCACCCTCCCCTCTGCGCACGGCGAGGCTGATGCGGCCGCCGCCGGCGCCGTACTTGGCGGCATTGTCGATCAGGTTGCCGATGGCCTGGAACAGCAGCTGGCGGTTGCCGGAGACGGTGGCGGGTTCCTCGATCGCCGTCTCGAACACCAGCCCCTGCTCCTCGACCAGCGGCTCGTAGAGCTCGACCACGTCGCGCCCGAGTACGGCGAGATCGACCGGCGCGAGATTGCCGCGGCTGGTGCCGGCCTCGGCGTCGGCGATCGACAGCAGCGCGTTGAACGTGGCCAGCAGGCCATCGGCCTCGGCGATGGCGCGCTCGATCGTGTCGCGGCGCTGCTCGTCGTCGCGCTCGGTCAGCGCCGACTCCAGGCGGTTGCGCAGGCGGCTCAGCGGGATGCGCAGGTCATGAGCGATGTTGTTGGTGACGGCGCGAATACTGGCGAGCAGCCGCTCGATCTCGTCGAGCATGCGGTTGAGATTCTCCGACAGCCGGTCGAACTCGTCGTTGCGGCCGCGCACGGGTACGCGGTGCCTGACGCCGCCGCGCATGATGCGCTCGGCCGCTCGGTTGATCGTATCGATGCGACGGAGGACGGCGCGGCTCATCACCAGTCCGAGAAGGACGCCGAGCGCGAGGATGACCGCGAGCGAGGCGTAGAAGGCATTGGCAATGGCGTCCTGGAACCGCTCCTGCGCGCGCATGTCGCGGCCGACCAGGAGATGGAACCCGCCGGGCAGCAAGGTGACGTGCAGCGCCTGTGCCCGGTGCGGGGCGGTGTCGCCGAACTCGCTGCGGTCGATGTCGAAGGTGAGCCAGGGGCCGTCGAGGCGGGCGCCGGCGGGCCAGCTCTGCGCGTTGCCGACGATGGGTTTCAGGTCCGGCGTCGCCAGGAGATAGATGCCGTCGCCGACATTGTCCGGCTTGGTGCGCGCAAGGATGGCGTTCGCCAGGGCATCGAGGCCGCGCGCCTCGTAGACGCCACGCAGGCTCTCGCTGTCGGCCCGGATGGCATCCTGGCGCTCGCGCGTGGCGAGCAGGTCCGCCGTCCCGTAGACGACGCCGAACAGGGCGATGAAAGACACGCAAAACAGTCCGGCATAGAGCAGCGCCAGCCGGAAGGTCGTGGTGCGCAGAAAGCTAGCGATCCGCACTGAGGCAGTACCCGGCGCCGCGCCGGGTGTGCAGCAGCGGCGCGGCAAATCCCTTGTCGATCTTCTGGCGCAGGCGGCTGATATGGACGTCGATCACGTTGGTCTGTGGATCGAAGTGATAGTCCCACACCCCCTCCAGTAGCATGGTGCGCGTGACGACCTGGCCGGCATGACGCATCAAATATTCGAGCAGGCGGAACTCGCGCGGCTGCAGCTCGACCGTCCGGCCGGCGCGCCTCACGGTGCGCGCCAGCAGGTCCATCTCAAGATCACTGACGACGAGGCGCGTCTCCGCTGCATTGGGTGCCCGCCGGCGCGTCAGCGCCTCGAGCCGGGCGCTCAGCTCGGAGAAGGCGAACGGCTTGGTCAGATAGTCATCGGCACCTGCCTTCAGGCCGGCGACGCGCTCGTCGACCTGATTGAGAGCGCTGAGGATCAGGATCGGCGCTGCGACCTCGGCGGCGCGCAGGGCCTGGATGACGGCGATGCCGTCGAGACCCGGCAGCATGCGGTCGATGACCATGACGTCGTAGTCGCCGCTGGTGGCCAGGAACAGGCCGTCGCGACCGTTGGAGGCATGATCGACCTTGTGGCCGGCCTCGACGAGGCCCTTCACCATGTAGGCCGCCGTCTGGGCATCATCCTCAATGACAAGCACGCGCATGTCTCGGTCGATCCGCCGTAGGGGCGAGTGGCGCTCGCCCATGTTGCCACGACCGCGGTCGCCGGCCCCTAAGATGAACAGGGCGAGCGCCGCTCGCCCCTACAATGCAACAATGCGATTGCGCCGGCAGGGGCTGATCCTTTTTTCGAGGATCAGCCCCGTCCGATCAAGGGGTGCCGTGCCGGCGTCAGGCGGCGACCTTGAGGGCGACGAAGAGCTCGTTGCCCCCGCGGTTCACCAGCAGCAGGAGGGCCTGGCGGTTCTCGGCGCGGGCCGCCTGGGCCAGGCTTTCCACCTGCTGCGGACGGGTCACAGACTCGGAACCGACCTGCCGGATGACATCGCCGGGCCGCAATCCCTGTTCCGCCGCCGGGCTACGATCCTCGACGGCCATGACGACGACGCCGTCGATGTCGTCGGGGATACCCATCTGCTGCCGCAGGTCCGGGGTGAGCCCGGCCAAGGTCAGGCCGAGCGCTTCGACCGGCTGGACTCCGGGCTCGGCCGGAGTCTTGTCGCTCGCGACGACATCTTCGTCCTGCAGCTTGGCGATCCGGACGGAGACCGTCCGCTCGTCATGGTCGCGCCAGACCGTCACGTCAGCGTTGCCGCCGATCGACGCCTCCGCCACCAGCCGCGGCAGGTCGCGCAGCTCGTTGATCGGCTTGTCGTCGAAGGCAACGATGATGTCGCCGCGCCGGAGTCCGGCCTTCGCCGCCGGGCTGTCGGGCAGCACGCTCGACACGATTGCGCCCTTCGGCTGCTTGAGCCCCACGGCGTCGGCGATCTCAGGCGTCACCTCCTGGATCTGCACGCCGAGCCAGCCGCGCTCGACCTCGCCGTGCTCGCGCAAGGCGGCGATCACGGGCTTGGCAATATTGGAGGGAACGGCGAAGCCGATGCCGACGCTGCCGCCGTTGGGGGAGGCAATTGCCGTGTTGATGCCGATCACTTCGCCGTTCATGGCGAAGGTCGGGCCGCCGGAGTTGCCCTGGTTGATCGAGGCGTCGATCTGCAGGAAGTCGTCGAAGGGACCCGCATGCAGGTCGCGGCCGCGCGCCGACAGGATGCCGGCGGTAACCGTGCCGCCGAGGCCGAACGGATTGCCGACGGCCATCACCCAGTCGCCGACCTTGAGGGCATCGGAATCGCCGAAGGAGACCGCCGGCAGCGGATCCGGGCTGTCGATCTTGAGCAGGGCCAGGTCGGTCTTCGCATCGGCGCCGAGCAGCTTGGCCGGATAGGACTTTCCGTTCGTCAGGGTCACATCGATGTTGGTCGCGGACTCCACGACATGGTTATTGGTGACGACATAGCCGGCGGGATCGATGATGAAACCGGAGCCGAGGGCCATCGCCGACCGCTCGGGCGACGGCCGGCCCTGTCGTTCCCCGAACTGGCGGAAGAACTCTTCGAACGGGGAGCCTTCGGGGAAGTTGAACGGCAAGCTGCGCGGCTGCGCGCTTTCGCCCGCGATCTGGCGCTGGGTCGAGACGTTCACGACCGCAGGCGTGACCTTCTCCGCCAGCGGGGCGAAGCTGTCCGGCGCCTGCGCGGCCTGCGCGGGATCGAGGAGCAGGATGGCAAGGCCACCGGCGGCGAGGGCCGCGAGCGGGCGACGGGCGCGGCCGCCGGTCCGCGTTGCCGGCTCGCGATCCCGTCGGGGGACAATTCGAGAAAGCGCTGAACTCATCGGAATCTCCATGGTTGTGCCTATGGGTCGTCGGAAATCGACGTTCCTTCCAATATGGCTCCGATGCGATGACCTGCAATTTGCCGGAACATTAAATTCCGGAAAGGTTGGGCAGCGTGCCGATCCTTCGCGCCGAGACGTCGATGCGGTTTCAACCTCCTATAAATGCGCACCTCGCCTGCGACAACGCGGGGTTGACGGTAGCCTCATTGTCTGGCGCTGCTTTTCGTTGATCGGATTCAGGTCTGTCATTCCGGCGCACGGATACGCCGGGCCACGGAGCGTGTGATGCGATTGTCCGAGTGGCGGGATGTGTTTCGCGACGGACGGGCGGTGCCGACGGTGGTGCTCGTCCTTGCCATCGGACTGCATGCCGTCGACGTCTTCGTGATCTCCACGATCATGCCGACCGTCGTACAGGAGATCGGCGGCGAAGCCTTCTACGCCTGGTCGACCATGGTCTACATGGTCGCCTCCATCGCCGGCGCCGCCAGCGGCGGGCCGCTCAAGGCGACCCTCGGCGCGCGCAAGAGCTTTGCCGTCGGCGGCCTTCTGTTCCTGATCGGCTCCGCGGCCTGCGGCGCCAGCCCGAGCATGCCGGTGCTGCTCGTCGCACGGACAGTACAGGGCTTCGGCGGCGGACTGCTGCTGGCGCAATCCATGGGACTGATCGGCGAACTCTACCCGCCGGCGTTGCGGACACGCATCCTCGCCATGGTTTCCGGCGTTTGGGGCGTTGCCGCCCTGATCGGGCCGCTGGTCGGCGGCATCTTCGCCGAAATCGGCTGGTGGCGCGGTGCGTTCTGGACGACGGTGCCGATCATCGCGGCCTTTACCGCCGGCGCCTGGCAGGCCCTGCCGCGCACGGCTAGCGTTGCGCCGCCAGCGCCATTCCCCGTGCGCCGCATCCTGCTGCTCGCAGCCGGGGTCATGAGCGCCGGCATTGCCGGCATCATTCCCAGCCTGTGGCCGATGCTGCCGCTGCAGCTCGCCAAGATCGCCGGCGGCGCCTCCGGCCTGTGGGTCGCGCTGCTCCTGCTGATGGGGGCGGTGCTGCTGGTGGCGCAGACGTTCCGCCTGGACGGCGCGGCGACGAACCGGCTGTTTCCGCCCCGGCCCCTCTCGATCAGACGGCCGGTCGGACTCGCCTATTGGATCCTGTTCCTGTTCTCGATGACCCACACAGCCATCGGCATCTACCTGCCGCTGGCGCTGCAGGTCCTGCACGGCGTCACGCCGCTCGCGGCGGGCTATGCCAACGCGACGCTGGCGATGTCGTGGACGCTCGCCTCGTTCGTCACGGCCGGCTGGCGCAACGCAGCGGAACGTGCCGCTATCGTCGGGGGGCCGCTCCTCGCACTGCTCGGCCTGGCGGGCTTGAGCCTGGGCGTGACGTCGCTCCCGCCTCTCGTCGCCTGCGCCCTCGCCGGGCTCGTCGGTCTCGGCATCGGCGCCGGCAACCTGCACCTCGTCGCCCTGGCGATGCGTGTCGCCGAGCCGGGCTTCGAGAGCCTGACGGCCTCGTCGATCCCGACCATACGCTCGCTCGGCATCAGTTTCGGGGCGGCAGCGGCAGGACTGATCGCCAATATGGCCGGGCTCGACGACGGTTTGTCCGTCGACACGGTCGCGGCGGCCGCCACCTGGGTCTATGGCGCCGCAGTTGCGGCGCCGGCCTTGTCGCTGATCCTTGCAATCCGCATCTCCGTCCTGCGGTCGCCTGCCGCAGCCAACGCGCCGAGGCGCGAGCAAGGGCAGCCAGCGGCCAAAGCGTGACCAGGAACGACGACCTATGGCATGACGGCGCCGCCGTTGGGGCCGAGGCACTGGCCGGTCATGTAGCTGTTGCCGGGATCTGCGAGGAAGAGCGCGGCGGCGGCGATCTCCTCGGGGCGGCCGAGGCGGCGGAGCGGGACATTGCTCGAGCCGGCGACAGTCGCCGCGTCCATGTAGGCGGTGCTGAGCATCGGCGTGTCGGTGGGTCCGGGCGCAATGGCGTTGACGAGGATGTCCGGGGCGAACTCGCGCGCCCAGGAGCGGGTGAGCGACAGGACGCCGCCCTTCGACGCGCAATAGACCGACATCTGTTCGCAGCCGAGATAGGCGAGCTCAGAAGCGATGTTGATGACGCGGCCGCTGCCCTGGCGCGCCATGACGCGCAGCGCCTCGCGCCCGACCAGGAAGGTGCCACGCAGGTTGACGTCGATCAGGCGATCGAACTCGGCGACGCTGGTCTCCAACAGCGGCTTCTCGAACAGGATGCCGGCGCAGCTGACGAGGATGTCGAGGCCGCCGAGCCGCGGCACGGCGTCGGCGAAGAGCGCCAGCACCTGCGCCTCGTCGGCGACGTCGGCGCGCACGACGAAGGCGTGGTCGCCCGCTTGGCCAATCGCGGCGGCGACGGCCGATGCCGCCTGTTCCGCGAGATCGGCGACCGCGACATGCGCGCCGGCCGCGGCCAGCGCGACGGCGGTGGCGCGGCCGATGCCGCTGGCGCCGCCGGTGACCAGCGCGCGCTGGCCGTCGAGGACTCCGCTCATGATTGCAGCTCGCCACGGTCGATGTTGTAGGCTTGCCCGGTGATGTTGCGAGCACGGTCGGAAGCGAGGAAGAGATAGAGATCGACGATGTCTTCCGGCTCCATCAGGCCGTCCAGCGACTGCGCGGCCAGGATGTCGTTCAGCATGTCCTGCTCCGGCCGGCCGGCGCGGCGCGACATCTCGTCGAGCGAGCGCAGGGCGGCGCGCGTCTTGACCCAGCCAGGGCAGACGGCGTTGACGTTGATGCCGCGCGGCCCCAGCTCCTTGGCCAGCACCCGCATGAAGCCGACGTTGGCGTGCTTCGAGGCGACGTAGGCGGAGAACTCGGCGGCGGCGGAGCGGCCCCACACCGAGGCCGTCAGAATGATGCGGCCGCCGGCCTGCATCGACTTCACGGCCTCGCGGGTGACGTAGTAGGTGCCGACGACGTTGATCTGGATGACGCGTTCGAACGTGCGCTCGACCGCGTCGCCCGGCTCGAGGATCGGCGTGATCCGCTCAAGACCGGCATTGTTGACGAGCACATCGAGCCGACCGAGACCGCCGACCACGCGACGCACGGCGGCGCGGTCGGCGATGTCGCAAACCTCCGCCACGACCGGGCGGCCGGTCGCCTCCGAAAGACTGCGGCCGGCATCCAGGATGTCCGCCGTGCCGGACAGGATGGCGAGGTCCGCGCCGGCGTCGGCGAAGGCGGCGGCCACGGCGGCACCGATGCCGTGACTGGCGCCGGTGACGAGCACACGCTTGCCGGTGAAATCGAAGCTCATGGGGCGGCTCCCAACATCAGCTGCTCGGTGCGCAGGGCCTGGGCGCGGGTGATGCCGAGAATGCGGTTGCGCAGCTTGAAGAACGCCTCGCTCTCCTTCGTCTCCAGGTTGCGTTCAGCCGGAAGGTGATCGGACACGCGGACCTCCTCAAGGATGCGCGCGGGGCGAGCCGAGAAAATGATGATGCGGTCGGCCAGGAACACCGCCTCCTCGACATCATGGGTGACGAAGATGATGGTCTTGTGCTCGCTGCGCTGGATGATGTCGAGCTGGGCCTGGAGGAAATCGCGGTTCTGGGCATCGAGGGCGCCGAACGGCTCGTCCATCAGCAGTACGTCCGGCCCGGCGGCCAGGGTACGGGCGATCGCGACACGCTGGCGCATGCCGCCGGAGATGCGGTTCACGTAATAGGCCTCAAAGCCCTTGAGACCGACGAGATCGAGGCAGTGACGCGCGATGCGCTCCTTCTCGGCGGCGTCGATGCCGTCGCGGAACTTGAGGCCGAAGCGGATGTTGTCGATGACGTTGAGCCAGGGGAACGAGGAGTAGGACTGGAAGACCATGCCCTTCCGGCGGTCCGGGCCGGACACTGGCACACCGTCGATGAGGACGCGGCCACGCGTCGCCGTCTCCAGCCCGCCGACGATGCGCATGAGCGTGGTCTTGCCGCAGCCGGACGGGCCCAGGAAGACGATCAGCTCGCCCTTGTCGATGGCGATGGAGACGTCGTCGATGACGGCGATCGGCCGCACCCGCGGATCGGCCTGAAACGTCTTGGTGACGCGATCGATGCGAATGAAGGGAGTCATGCGCCAGCATCCCCCACCCGCTGCACGACCAGCCTGCGTCCTTCGACAGGTTCAGGATGAGGGGTAATTTTGGTGGCACAAAGAAAGACCCTCATCCTGAACCTGTCGAAGGACGCAGCTTGCCGATCCCACCTTCCTGCACGCAGTTGCGGGCGCGCCATGAGTCGCGTCATCGCAAATACGCGAAGTAGCGACGGTGGGCCCAGCGGATGGCCTGGTCGGTGAACAGGCCGATGATGCCGATGGTGATGATGCCGGCGAAGATCTCGGGCGTCTTGTAGTAGCGGCGCGCCGACATGATGACGAAGCCGACACCGGAGTTGGAGGCGACGATCTCGGCGACGACCACGTAGGTCCAGCACCAGCCGAGGGTGATGCGCAGATTGTCGACCATGCTCGGCAGCATGGCCGGCAGGATGATCTGACGGATTACGGCGTGCGGCTTGGCGCCGACGGTCATGCCGACCTCGATGTACTCACGCGGCACGCGCTTGGCGTCGTCGGCGATCAGCAGCACGAGCTGCGGGAAGGTGCCGAGCCAGAGCAGGACGATCTTCATGGTGTCGCCGATGCCCAACCAGACCACGGTCAGCGGCACCAAAGCCGGCACCGGAAGGTAGCGGACGAAGTCGATCAGCGGCTCGGACAGGCTATTGACCAGCCGGTACGAGCTCATCCAGACGCCGAGCGGGATGGCCATGGCAGCGGCGAGCAGGAACGCCGCCCAGATGCGGTAGAGGCTGACGGCGATGTCGCCGAGGAAGCCGTGCTGGGTCAGCAGTTCATAGAGACGGACGATCACCGCCGGCGGCGACGGCAGATGCTTGACGTCGGCCAGCATGATGTCGGCAACCAGCTGCCAGCCGATCAGGAAGATGGTGACGCCGAGGATCCCCACATACACGTCGACGAAGCGATGGGCCGAGCTGCGAAAGCTCGTCAGGGCATGCCAAACCGACGGCTCCGGGTTGAGCGGCGGCAGATCCCCCGTCCGACTTAGTGGTCCCGGCTCATCCCGGACGTCCCCGGCCGGGGCGGGCTTCGAGCCCACCCCGGCATCGGTACGGGGCGATTGGAACAGCGGCGCGTCGGCCAATGCGCGGCGACCTCGATGCTTATTGTCGCATCAGCATAGCACGGTCAGCGCTTATGATCCTTGAACAGATCGGTAATGATCGCGTTGTCGATCTGCTGGTTGGAGTCGAGCTTCACCTCGGCTGCCCCGTTCTCGAGGTTGAGCTGCATCACCGTGTCGAACAGGTCGTGCAGCTTGCCGCGCTGGCCATTCGTGCCCATGTACTCGACCGCCTGCTCGTAGGGCGTATAGACCAGATTCGCCAGGACCTCCTCGTACTCTTCCGGCGTCAGCTTGAAATGCGGCGCCATGATGGCGACGGCTTCTTCCCGGTTGGCGTTGAAGTAGTCGATCGCCCGGTAGATGCCGCGCAGGAACTTGCGGTACTGCTCGGGATTGGCGCGCAGGTCGTCGGTGCGCGCCGTGATGATGTCGGTGATCAGACCGGGATAGTCCTTGGATGAGATGAGGATGTGGGCGCCCGGCTTGTTGCTGGCCTTGAGCGCCTGGCTCAGGGTCGGCTCGTAGGTGGCGGCGGCAGCGACATCGGGATCGGCGAACACGGCAATGGCGTCCGCCGAGGCGATGTCACGGATCTCCAGATCGTCGAAGGTGAGGCCGTGCTCCTTCAGCGCCAACTGCGCCAGCAGGCGCGCCGGCACGTTCGGCTCGACGGCGAATACCTTGCCCTTGAGATCGGCGGCCGTCTGGATCGAGCCGTCGGCGACCACGCCGTCGCCACCGAGCGAGATGTCAATGGTGCCGATGATCGTGCCCTGCGTCTCCGGCGTGCGCGGGCGGCCCTGGTGCTCGCCGACCGTCCGCATGTCGCACTGGATGTCGCCGCGCTCCAGCGCCGGCAGCACGTTGCTGCGGTCGTCGTCGAAGGTCTCGTTGACCGTCAGCCCCTCCTCCGCGAAGTAGCCGAGCTCGTTGGCCAGGTGCACCGGCGCGAAGCCGGGCCAGAAGGGGTAGGCGCAGCTCAGCGTGTCCTGCGCCAGGGCTGTGGTGCCCTGACCGAGAGTGGCAAACCCCAAAGCGGCGGCAAACATCAATCTGGTTCGAAGGTTCATTGTCGCTCTCCCTGTCGTTGTTTTCGTGTTTTCTCCGGTGTCATCGCGATCCCCGGGCAGATCGGCGATTGTTCTGCCGCCGGCGCGACACGGCATCGGCCAGCAGGCACATGATCTCGAACATGATTGTCGCACCGACCAGGGCAGTATTGCCACTGGGGTCGAAGGGCGGCGCGACTTCGACCACGTCACCGCCGACGAGATCGAGGCCCTGCAGGCCGCGCAGGACATGCTGCGCCTCCAGCGTCGTCAGGCCGCCGACCTCGGGCGTCCCGGTGCCGGGCGCGTAGACCGGATCGAGGCCGTCGACGTCGAAGCTGATGTAGGTCGGACCCCTGCCGGCGACCCGGCGCGCCTCCTTGATCGTCTTCTCCACCCCGAGCTTTGCGAACTCCTCCATGTAGACGACGCGCATGCCGGCGTTCTCGGCAAACTCCATGTCTCGGGCGCTGTAGATCGAGCCGCGAATGCCGATCTGGATCGTGCGCTTCGGGTCGAGCAACCCCTCTTCCACGGCCCGGCGGAACGGCGTGCCGTGAGTGTATTTGTTATCGCCGAAATAGCGGTCGTTGGTGTCGGAGTGGGCGTCGACATGGATCATGCCGACGGGCCGGCCCGCGGCGATGGCGCGAAAGATCGGCAGGGTGATCAGATGGTCGCCGCCGGCCGAGAGCGGCAGCGCCCCCGCCGCATGCACCTTGGCATAGAAGCGCTCGACGCGGCCGAGCGTGTCCATGAGGTCGATCGGGTTGACCGGGGCGTCGCCGAGATCGGCGATGCGGGCGATCTCGTAGGGCGCGATGCGGCTGACATGATGCACCTTGCGCATGAAGCTCGACATGTTGCGGATTTCGCGCGGGCCGTGGCGGGCGCCGGCGCGGTTGGTGGTGCCGCCATCCCAGGGCACGCCGATGAGCGCGATGTCCACCTTCGCGGGGTCCGTCACATAGGGCAAGCGCATGAAGGTGGGAATGGCGCCGAAACGGGGCGTGACGGCGGCATCGACGGGCTGCGGATTAGCGAGGGGCTCGTTCACGGTCATTCCTTAACTTGCCGGCCGGCTGCAGAGTCGGCCGGGCCATGCGCTCGGTGGACAGGAAACTCTGCGATTCAAGTTTGCGATTTCCGAGGCGACCACTCCGCCTGTCCCCGCCGACAAGGACGCGCGACCCATGCGATCAACCTACCGCCATTCGCCGTCGCGGAGCAATTCCGCGTGTGCGCGGCGCGCTCCACGGAGAGCGGCTTGCGGATCGGCGTCGTTGGCGATACCCGGATGAAACGGCGCGCGACGCTTCCTTTCGGCGCGCGCGGCAGCCGGCTCAGCCGAGCTTCGGTTCCGTCTTCACGACGCTCGGCCGCGTACTGATCGACTGCCACCAGCGGCTGAGTCGCGGGGTGGTCGACAGCAATTTTTTCCCTTCGGGCGTGCCGCTGAAGTAGGCGATCACGGGGACGAGATGGAGGTCGGCAAGGCTGATCTCCGGCCCGCACAGGAACGGGCCCGTGCCGTCGGTCAGCGCCTCCAACGCGGCCACGGCCTTCTCCACCATCGGCATCGCGTCCGACACGACCTTCTCATCGGCCACGCCGCCCAGCAGCGGCACGACGCCCCGCTGCCAGACGACCTTGCCGATGAGGTTCGGATAGGCATAGGAGTCGATCACGGAGACGAACTGCGCCATGCGGGCCCGCCGCTTCGGATCGGCAGGCTGCAGCCGGGCGCCTGGAAACGCCTCGTCAACATAGCGGGCGATGGCCGCGGTCTCGTAAAGCGCGAGGCCGTCATGCTCGAAGGCCGGAACCTTGCCGAACGGCTGGCGCTTCAGGTAGGCCGGCGTCTGTCCCGCGCCCTGCAGGATGTCGACCTCCTCAAGCTTGTAGTCCACGCCCTTCTCCTCGAGGGCAAGGCGCGCGGTGCGTGCATATGTGCTGTACGCAGGACCGTAGAGGACCGGTGCGGCCACGGCGGAGTCTCCCCTCTGATTGCTTCCTACCCCAGCGTAGTCACAGCGGCGGAGATCACGCAAGCTGACGTCATGCTGCGACGCAGCATATTCGACCGCCGTAGAGGAGCCGCTCCATCTATGTGGCAAATTACAGACGCGCAACGCCATGCTGGGGTTCGCGCTGGCCCGCATCTCTCATCCGCGATACTATATCATGTGCACGGTCGACGAGGCCGTCGCGCCTCCGTCGGAGAGCCGCGCCCGGATGCCGCGCCCTGCGCGTGTCCAGCCTGAAGGAACGGAGGCAACTATGCATGTCCGTGACATCCTGAGTGTCAAGGGCGACCGCGTCATCACGATCAAACCGGACGCGACGGTCGCAGCCACCAGCCAAATGCTGGCGAAGCACCGTATCGGCGCGGTCCTGGTCACGAACGCAGACGATGCCATCATCGGCATCATCTCCGAGCGCGACATCGTGCGCGGCCTCGCTCAACACGGCGGCGCCGTGGCGGAGCTCGCGGTCGCGGACTTGATGACTCGCGAGGTCCGCACCTGCACCATGAGCGACACCATCGCCGACATCATGGGCGTGATGACGGCCCACCGCTTCCGGCATCTGCCGGTGGTGGAGGACGGCCGGCTGATCGGCATCGTCAGCATCGGCGACGTCGTCAAGTACCGCCTCGACGAGACCAAGCTGGAGGTCGAATCGCTGCGCGACTACGTGCTGGCCGGCCGCTGAGCCGCCGCGCTACATGCCCAGCCGCTTCATGAAGCTCATCTCGTAGGAGACGCCGCCGCTGCGGTCGTAGTGCTGCTCCGGCAGATCGTGCACATGCACGTCGTCGGCGCCGTGCGCCCGCAGGATCTCGATGGCGCGGCGCTCGTCCCCGGCTGTCGGCGTGCGCACCCAGAGGAGCAGTCCGCCATGGTCGAGCTGCTGCTGCAGACGGTGCGCATGCCGGTGCTCCAGGAAGCGCGCGAAGGCGGCACCGACGAGGCCGCCGGCGCCTCCGGCCACGGCCCCGGCGATCAGGGCCGCTGCCGCCGTGCCGCCGGAGGCGACGACGATTCCGGCCGAGGCGACCGCCCCGACATAGAACAGACCGCCGACAATGGCGCCTTTCGCCTCCGTCCGCGAATCGATGTCGACGAAAGCCTGAGTCGGCACGGCCGGGTCGTCTTCGAGCTCGGCGACCTTCTCGAAACGGTGCCCCAGCTTCGACTCGATGGCACGCTGGCCTGCCAGAAGGCTGAGATGGGATTGATCGAACCCGGCGATGAGGAGCGCGTCGACGGCGGACTGCAGCGAGCGATCGTCATGAAACACGCCGACGGCTTCGCGAATGCTGATATCGGGCATGGGCGCCTCCCTTCAGAGAGCGAACGCCGACCTCACACGCACTGCTTCGCTAGCGGTCTATATTCTAATCCAATGCCGGCCGCAGGGTAAGCGCCTTGAAGTGGCGGCAGCATCGGCAAGCGGGCGTTGCGACGGACGCCGCGACGGCCTATTTTGCCGGCATTGCGAGGCAAGCTCCGAAGGGCTGAGGCCGTGACGGTCAATTTCGACTTCATCGCTATCTGCCGTCGCGGAATGATTTTACGGACGCGCGACCGCAGCGAGGCGACCATCAGCCGTGTCTCCGTGGACGATGAACTCGTCTATGGCGAGGTCCGCATGTTCGGCCCGTGTGTGTGGCGACGCGACGGCCTCTATCGAGATGCGCCGGCTGGGGCCGCCGGTCCGCTCGACCTCATGCCGCCGGCGGAGGCGAGTGGGTCACCCCGCAAGACCGTGTCCCTGAAGGACGCGCTCGACCCGGCGAACCGCCCGTTCTGCTGCGACTGAGCTGCCAAATTGTCGGACGACCGCCTGCCGACCGAGCTATGGGTGCAGGTTCATCTGCGCCGCTGCTCCGCGCAGGCGATGCCGGCCGTGCTGGTGCGCCGGGGCGAGGCAGAGCGCGGCACGGTGCTGCTGAAGCTCAACCAGCTCGAGGCCGGCTGCCGCATCCTGACGCAGGCCCGCGACCTCGAGGGACGGCTCGGCTGGCTGCCTGCGCTCGGCGGTCAGCTGGTGGCCGAGGCGGAGGCCGACGCCTACATCGCGCGCGCCATCGGTCGCGATCCGGACCTTTGGGTGATCGAGATCGAGGACCGTAGCGGCCACAACCCGTTCGATGGCAAGACGATCGCCTGAGCCGACCATCGAAGCCGCCCGCAAGCGGCGCCCTCAGCTGAATGCCACGCGGACCGTTCCGAGTACGCCGAAATCGGCCACCACTTCATCGCCCGGTGCTATCGTCACCGGCTTGACGCAGGTGCCGGTGGTGACGATCTCGCCGGCTCGAAGACCGTCGCCCCGCCGGGACCGATCATTGGCGAGCCAGGTCAGCGCCAAGCGCGGGTCGCCCAGCACGTTGGCACCGCTGCCGCGCTCCGCGACCGCGCCGTTCTTGTGGGCGACGACGGCATGGGCGGTGAGATCGAGGCCCCGCCAGTCCGCGACCTCGCGACCCAGCACGAAGAAGCCGGCGCAGGAATCATCGGCGACGAGCTGCGGCGCGCCGACCCGCGCAAAATCCCGATAGCGCGAATCCGGCACCTCGATGGCCAGATGCAGGGTGGCAACGGCCGTCATCACCTCCTCGATCGCGTACGCGCCGGCCCGCGGCGGCAGATCGCGCGCCAAGCGGAACGCGAACTCCGCCTCGGCGACGCGCATATGCAGGCCGCCGGCGGGGAGCCGGGCGCCGTCGCCATGACGGAACGCAGCGAACAGCCGGCCGCCCAGCGGCTCCTCGACGCCGATATGCCGCTGGCCCGCGGCGCTCGTGGCAGCGATCTTCCAGCCGATCAGGTCGCCATCGTGATGCCGCCCCATCGCCGCCTGGATCGCGTAGCCCTCATCCAGGTCGCGCGGCCGGCAGGCGGCCGGTAGCGCGTCCAGCAGACGGCCCTCCCGCCAAGCCGACCATAGAATCTCCGCCGCCTGACCTGCTTGATCGGCCTGCATGATGCGCTACGCGGCCCGCGATTCGGCCGTGGCGCTGACCCGGAAGCCGGCGGCATCGGCCGCGCGCTCGAGATCCAGCCAGACCTCGCCTTCCGGCGCGATCCGGTAGTCATAGAGTTGCGGAAAAGGCTGCCAGGGTTGTGTCTTCAGCTTGGTATAGTGAATGAGCTTCGACTTGCCGGGAACATATTCCGCGTCGCGGGCGTTCCATTCAGGGGCCAGTTGGCCCCAGAGGCCGGGGATCGCCGCCACCTTGTTGAGCATCGCGCTCTTGCGTTCGCTCTGCGCCTCGGCAAGCGTCCACAGCCTGTTCATCTTCTCGCAATCGATGAGCATGACAGAGGAATCGAAAGGCACGCCGCCGGTCCTATTCTCGGCGCTGATCGCGAGGAACCCGTGGCCCTCCATGGGCGTGTCGAATAGCTCGCCGGGATCAGCAAGGTAGACCTGATCGACATCGTTGTAGATCGCGCGGCCCTGGCTTCCGGCCAGATGTGGAATGGCCAGGCGGTAGTTGGTGAACCCTGTCGTCCACCACCAACGGTTGAAGCCGACGAGATCCTTCATGAGATGAATCTCGTAACGCCGCGACGGGTCGCGCGCCTTCTCCACCGACCAGACGAAGACGCGTTCCGCGCGATGCTGGGCCGGCTCGGTGCCAAGGAAGATGCGCACCGGCGGCTTGCCGCTGGGCGCAATGCCAGGCGCGACGTCGAGCAGGACGAGTTCCGGCTTCGTCCGCGACGCCGGCGCCGGACGGCGATAGGTCTTCCGCAGATTGCGGCGCAGATATTTCGTGGTGCGTTCGACCGTGCGCGACAGCGTCATCTCTTCCCCTCAGGCGAACCTCGACCGGCGGACGGCCTACGATAGCCGCCGGAGTCCGGGCCGGCAATGCTTGGCGGATGCGGCCTCATGCCGCCGCAGCGAACAAGCGCCGGATGGCGGCGACGGCGCGCTCCATGTCGTCCAGCGGCCGGCGCGGCACCGGCGCGGCGGCTTCTCCCAACGCGCTGATGAGGCCGCGGGCGCGCAGGGCTCGGTGCAGCCCGGCGAAATCGCGGGGCGGCTTCAGCAAACCCCAGTCGATGAGGCGCTCCATGAGCGGCGCGCCGGCGCCTTCGCTGGACTCGTCCGCGCTTCGCCAGAGCCGGCCTTCGAGCCGCCGCAGCGGTCCGCGCCGGGTCGGCCAGTCGAAGACCTCCACCGGCTTTCCGGTCAGGCAGGCCTCGACCAGGAGCGACGCGCTGTCGGCCGTGACGATGAAGCGGTCGGCGAGCGCAAGGAACGCATGGTAGGGATTGTCGGCGTCGCCGGCCGTCCACCGATAGACGAGGTTCGGACGCGCCACGGCCGCCGCCACGGCCGCCGACGCCGACGCGGGCGTACGCGGGCTGGTGGTGACCAGCAAGGTGCCACCGCGAGCCGCCGCCGCGGCGGCGGCGCGCTCGCCGAGCCGCCGCGCGGTCGCCGCGTCGAGCCGGTAGGTCGCGCTGTTGCCGCCGACGAACAGCGCGACATGCGGTCGCGGCAGGTCGGCCAAGCGCGGCGCCCATCTCGCCGCCGCCGCCGCCAGGCGGTCGCCATCGATGCGATTGAGCGCCGCCGAGAGGTGCAGCAGGTTGGGCCGCTGCGGCAGCCGGTATTGCGGCGTGGTGATGACGAGATCGAAGAGGTCGAGCGGCGCCATGGCGTGGAGCAGGTGGACCAGCTTCGTGCGTCCGCCGGACTGCGCGCGGATCCAGCGCGCCACGGGGACGCTGCGCCGCGACGCGGCGATGACGAGATCGGGCCAGGGCGGAGTCAACTGGCGCGCCGCGTCCCGGTGCAGCGTGGCCCGCGATGCGCCCAGCAGGATGTTGGGGCAGCGGTTGAGCCAGTTGTAGGCCATGGTCTTGCGCTCGTAGGGCCAGCCGAGCGCCTCGGCCAAGCTGATCAGTTGCCCGTTCCCGCCAGCCCGATCGGCAAGCAGCACCCAGACCCTCGGCTCCGCCGGCGCCGACACGCTGCTACTCAGCGCCGCAGGCCGTCCCTGGTGGCGGGGGCCTTTCCGGACGCATGCGCCGATTCCGGCTGCGGACCGGGATCGGGATAACCCATCCGACGCAAGATCTCGCGGGCGACAGCCTCGGGTTCGTGCAGAGGCTGGCGCCGCGTCAGGTCGAGCGGCGCGCCGAAGAGGCGTGCGATGCCGCGGCGGACCAAGTTTTCGTGCAATGAGTCGAGATCGCGCGGCGGCGGCAACAGGCCACTGGCAATGCCCTTGGCAAACAGGTACTCCAGCCCTTGCTGTGGGCGGATCGTCCCGCGGCGATTGAGCGGCCGGGCAAAGGCCCGCCGCACCGCCCATTCGTTGAGGTGGCGTCGCAGCCCGAATCGCCATTTGGGCACGGAATAGATATAGAGCGGCTTGTCGGTCGCTGCTGCCTCGCCGAGCATGGATTCGCTGTCGCCCGTCACCACCAGCAAGTCGGCGAGCGACAGATAGCCCAGATAGGGATTCTCGCGACGGCCGCTGCGCCATTCATGCACGCAGGCCTCGCCCAGCACCGACTTGAAGGCCGCCGTGGCAGCCGCACCGGTACGGCGGCTGGTCACGGCCACGACGGCACCGCCGGCTGCAGACACGAATGCCTTCACCTCCTCGGCCATGCGCCGCGCCACGACAGCGTCCAGCCGGTAGAACTCGTTGCTGCCGCCGACCAGCAGCACGACGCGCGGGTGCGGCAGATCGCCGAACAGATCGGTCCAGCGCTCGCCCGCCTCGGCCAGCCGCGCAGGCGTCACTTGGCTGATCGGAAGGACCGTCTCGATGCGGCGGGGATGCGGCGGCAGGTGGAAATGCGCGCAGGTCACGACGGCATCGAAGATGTCGACGATCTGCCCCGCGCGCCGACCGAGCCCGACCAGCCGCGCCAATCCCTGACTCTGCCGGCCAATCCATAGCGCGATCCGTCCAGGCCGCCAGCCGGTGGCGATGACGAGATCGGGCCACGGCGGAACCAGGACATCCGAGCCCCGCTGACGCAGCCCGATCAAGCTGGCCCCGAGCGTTCCATGCCAGGCCTGCAGCCAGGTATGCGCCCGCGCCCGCAGGGTATTAAAGCGGAGCTGCTTGATCTCGTACGGCCATCCGAGCGCCTCGGCCAAGCCGACCGACTGCGTGGTGTGACCGGGCTTGTCGTAGGCGAGGACCCAGACGACGGGCGGTTTGCGCAACGGACGTCCCCCCTGATAGGTGCGGACCGCTGTCCGAGCCAACCGCGCAGGTGCGTGGAGCGCAAGGTGCCAACGCACGACCGGATGCCGCTGGCTGACCCATTCGAATTGATCCAGCCACCATTCGCGCGTCCGGCGCGTCACGGGAACGACGGTTCCGTCCGCCAGCGTCGCAGCAGCCGGGTCGAGCGCCACGGCGACCGCGACGAAACCGCGCGCGTCGCCGAACAGCCGGTCGAGAATCCAGGGGATGTCTTCGTCCGGGAGGTACTCGAGGAATCCGCGGCACAAAACGCCATCGGCACCGCCCGTGCGATCATCGGGCGCTGGCGGCAGCATGGATCTTCGGCAGGCGATGCTGTGTCCGGAGGCCAAGCTGACGATGCGCTGGGGAACGTCGGGCATAGCACCGGTCGAAACCAGTTGGTAGGTCTGGATCGAGCGTGCATCGACGGCCGCGACAAGGGACCGGTAAGGCTCCCGGTCCAGTATCTGCTGCTCGTCGAGCAGGTCCGGATTGGACGGCGCGGCATCCCGCACCGGCGCCGCCGCAGATGCCCGCAACGCGGCCGTCAGCCCGCCATAAAGGTCGCTGGGCCTGGCTGCCGTGAAGGGGCGATAGCCGGCCGCATCGGCCGACCGCTCCAGATCGAGCCAGACGTGGCCGACCGGATTGACCTGGTATACGAACTGCCGCGGGAACGGCCGCCAGGGCTGCAGGTGCAGGGCCGTGTAGTGGAGCACCTTCGATCGGCCGGCGGCATATTCGCTGTCGCGGGCATTCCATTCCGGCTCCAACTGGCCCCAGAGACCCGAAACCGCGAGCGCCCGCCGGATCAACGCGTTCTTGCGCCCGCGCTGTGCGGCTTCGAGCGTCCACAGCGGCGCCATGCGGGCGCAATCGATTAGCATCACCGACGTATCGACGGCGATCTTCGCCTTCGAGCCATTGGCGATGCACATGAAGCCATGGCCGTCGATGTCACGGTCAAACAGTTCGGCCGGATCGGACAGATAGATCTGGTCGACGTCGTTGTAGATTGCGCGGCCCTGGTTGCCGGCGAAATGCGGGATCGCGAAGCGATAGTTGGTGAAGCCCGTCAGCCACAGTCGCCGGTTGAAGCCGACCAGATCCTTCATCAAGTAGATCTCGTAGGCACGAGACTTGTCACGGACCTGCTCGATCGACCAGATCATGATGCGCTCGGCCCGGTATTGGGACGGCTCACTGCCAACGAAAATGCGCACCGGAGGCTTGGTCCTGCCGGTTCCGGGCTGCGTCGCTTCGAGGATCACGCGGACGGGCTGCGTCCGCAGTTCCGTCTGCCGCGTGTTGTGTTGCGGTCGCAGTATCCCTCTGATCACCCTGACCTCATCTGCCAGAACGGCGCCGAATCAAGAGCGTCGTTTCGTAACCTACGGGGTTAATTGATATTCTACAACCGTTCGGCCGCAGGGTTGCCGACCCCTGCGGCGGCGGGATGTCGCGGCCCCACGAGCGCGACCCGCGCTTTGACCGCCACAGGGCGGACGGTGTAAGACACGCGCCTGCCCCGCCACCGCAACTCCCATCGAGCCGGATATGCCGATCAGTCCCGGCGGCACCGCTCAGGCCGCAGAATCAAGGAAGCACTGCGCCGTCGTCGTCCTCGGCGTGGGCCGCAGCGGCACCAGCGCGATTACCCGTGGCCTGAGCGCGCTCGGCGTGGAATTGGGAAACCGGCTGCGCGGCGCCACGCGGCTCAAGAACCCGACGGGGTTCTACGAGGACACCGACCTACTGCGGATCAACAAGCGCCTCAAGCGCATCCTCGACGTGCGCGGTGACAGCGTCCGCCTGCTGGAGCCGGACTGGTGGCAGCAACCCGCGGTCCGCAAGCTGCAGGAGGATGCGGTCGCTACGATCCATCGGCGATTCGGCGACTGTCCCTTGTGGGGCTACAAATATGCGCGAACCCTGCGGTTCATGCCGTTCTGGGCAGAGGCGTTCGAGGCTGCCGCGGTCGATGCCCGTTACCTGATGGCAATCCGCAACCCACTGAGCGTGGCGCGCTCGCGGGCGCGGCTCGACCCCTGGCGCGGCACCCAGGAACAGAGCGACCTCGAATGGCTGGTCAACGTCGTGCCCTATTTCCGTCAGGTGAGGAAGCACCCATTCGTCGTCGTCGACTTCGACCTGTTCATGGCCGATCCCGCCGCACAACTACAGCGTGTCGCGCACGCGCTCGACCTGCCCGTCCGGGCGGAGACCGAAGCGGCGGTCCGTGCCTTCGGCAACGAGTTCCTTGACCCCAGCCTGCGGCACAGCCGGCACGGGAGCGACGACCTGGATAGCGATCCCCGGGTGAACGCCCTGACACGCACCGCCTATCGCTGGCTGCATCGGCTGGCCGTCGATGCCGTCGATCCCCGGTCGTCCGAGATCTGGCAGGACTGGCAGCAGGTCGAAGATCAACTGGCGGCGCTGGCGCCAGTGCTGCGTCACATCGACCACGTGGCCGACAACCTGCGGTTCGCCCGCTGGAACCCTTTGGGGCCGCTGCAATCGATTCCCTGGCTCTGGTACGAACTGAAGCGACAATGGCCGGCCGGGTGAGGTCCCAGCGGCTCTTACCGTGCCTCGGCCAACGGATTCGTAAGGCGCGACCGCGGCCATAGCCGCTGGAGCCAGGCGCTGACCTCTCCCGGCAGGTCATAGGCGGCGCGCGTGACCGCGCCGTGCAGATGAAAGACGAGTTGGCCGCAGGGTTCGACGTGGACGGCGCCGTTGCGACCGAGGGCCTGGTCGAAGCCCTGCAGAACCTGCTGGACGCTGGCGACATCGATGTCCGGCATTACAGCGGCGTGATGCTTGCGCGCGCGCGTGCGCCGCATATAGCCCGCCAGGGGGCGCCATTCGGGCGCGCGCGGATGGGGCGACGGCGTCAGGCCGAACGCCTCTTTCAGCGCATCCAGGATGCGCTCGCAGGCGAACGCGCCCTTGGTTCCGGCGAAGAAGCGATCGAAGATGGCATGGAATTCGGCAGGATAGCCGGTCCACGCGCCCGGACCGATCAGTTGGTCGAGTCGATCCATCGTCTCCGCCACCGTGCTCGTCAGGTAGTTGATGCGGTTCGACAAGTAGACGTCATAGACAGAGAGTTCTGCCGGTTGCAGCGCAATCGCCGGCCTGTCGAGCGCGAACGCTTCGACGCCGGTCGTGCAGTTGGTGTGGATGAGGACGTCGCTGGCGATGATCCAGGGCACCGCAGCACCTTCGCGCACCATCTCGGCGCGCGGCACGTCGCGCAGGAAGTCGCTCCAGCTCTCCGTCCGTTCGATCGGGTGCGGCCGAACGACGATACGGTGATTCGGGAAACGGTCGGGAAGGGCGCGGAGCAGATCGCGGACCGCCGCGGTGTTGGCGCGCTCCATCTCGAAGATCTCGTCGAGGAAGACGACATCCTCCGGCTTTCGCAGATCGACCCGACGGGTGCTGACGAACCAGTCACGTGTCTCCGCCGGGCTGCGCCGCGAAGAGTTGAGGATCGCGAAGTTGGTGTTGACGAGGATGAACGGCCCATGGCGCCGACGAATCTCCGCCGCTTCCGCCGCATGGGCGCCACGCAGCTCCGCCCGCAGCAGGTCCCAGCGCGGGTTGCCGACCACGCGATAGCGCTCCGCATGGGCCGGATGGAACTGCCGGAGGGCATCGAGGTGGTCCTCGCCTGCGGCGAAGACCAAGTCGCTCGCCGCCACCGATTCGGGCGCCACCCAGCGCAGCTTCTGCTTGGTCGCGACCAGCCCTGGCACCTCCTCGTCGATGGCGGCGACGCGGTGGCCGGCCGCGTGCGCTTCCGTCATGGTCTCGCCGTCGTTAGCCGTGAGCGTCTTGAACATGACGATGCCCGGCGGCATGTGGCGGAGATTCTTGTTGATCATCCGCTTCCAGCCGATTACCACCTCGTAGCCCCTGGCAACGGCGGCATGGGCCAACAACAGCTTGGCCTGCAGCTCGCGCGAGGCTACTTCGATCGGCAGATAGAGGAACGGCCCGATCGGGCGGCTATCGGCCATGATCGGCAACAGTCTTGCGCGGTGCAGATGTCATGAAGGCTTTGCGTCAGGCGAAACGATCGCTGGAAGAGCTAACAGGTCGCCCGGTCGATGTCCACCCGAGAGCATGGCGCGGGTCGGCGCTCAGCCCTTGATGGCACCGGCCGTCAAACCGGCGACGATGCGGCGCTGAAACAGGAAGACGAGGACCACCAACGGGACGGTGACGACGACCGAGGCGGCCATGATGTTGCCCCAGGGCAGCTCATAGCCGGTCGCGCCGCTGATGAGTGCGATGGCGACCGGCACGGTGCGGGTCTCGCTCGACAGCGTGAAAGTCAGCGCGAAGAGGAACTCGTTCCAAGCGGCGATGAAGGCGAGCAGACCGGTGGCGACGATCGCCGGCGCCATCAGCGGCAGCAAAACGCGTCGGATCAGCAATCCGGGGGAGGCGCCGTCGACGATCGCCGCCTCCTCGATCTCGCGCGGCAGATCACGCATGAATGCCGTCAGGATCCAGACCGTGAGCGGCAGCGTCAGCAGAAGATACGACAGCGCGAGGCCGAGCAGCCGGTTGTAGAGCCCGAGCTGCTGGATGATCTCGAACAGGCCCGAAAGGACGGCGATCTGCGGGAACATGGAGACGCCGAGACAGGCAAACAGCAGCGCGGCGCGGCCGCGGAAGGCGATGCGGCCGAGCGCATAGGCGGCCGGCACCGCGAGCGCCAGCGCCAGGGCGACGCTGGCGCCGGCGACGAGCAGCGAATTGACGATGTTGCGGCCGAAGGGCTGCTCGGCGAAGACGGACGAGTAGTTCGCCAGGCTGGGGTCCGTCGGGATCAACGCGGTGCTGAAGAGGGCTTGGCCCGATCGCAGCGAAGAGACGATCGCCCAATAGAAGGGGAACACGGCATAGACGACGATCGCGGCGACGGCCGCAAAGAACGCCGCGCGCCGCAGGATGCGCCGCGGCATCGCTCACCCCGCCAGGGCGCTGCGGCCCGCGGGCCGGAAGCGGACAGCCATCATGTAAATCACCGTGACCATGGCGATGACGAGGAAGAGCAGGGTGGCGGCAGCCGAGCCGAGGCCGAAATCCTGGAAATCGATCATCTGCTGCCGCGCATAGACCG
Organism: Dongiaceae bacterium; assembly: GCA_050180895.1. Lineage (GTDB taxonomy): Bacteria > Pseudomonadota > Alphaproteobacteria > Dongiales > Dongiaceae > JBGPEQ01. The sequence goes on along the minus strand of JBFXDS010000001.1, from coordinate 559,136 downwards.
CCATCGTTATGGTCTGCGGGGTGGTGCCGGTGAGGACATAGACGAGGTCGAAGATGCGCATCGCGTCGAGGATGCGGAAGATCGCGGCGACCGCCAGGGCCGGCTTCATCAGCGGCAGCGTGATCCGGAAGAACATGGTCCAGGCCGAGGCGCCGTCGACGCGCGCCGCCTCGTAGCAGTCGCGCGGCAGCATCTGCAGGCCGGCCAGCAGCAGGAGCGCCACGAACGGCGTCGTCTTCCAGACGTCGACCGCGACGAGCGCGGCCATGGCGAGATCGGGCGAGGCGGTCCAGGCCACGGGCGCATCGACGAGGCCGATGCCGAGCAGCATCTCGTTCAGCACGCCGTAGACGTCGTGGAACATCCAGGCCCACATCTTGGCAGAGACCACGGTGGGGATGGCCCAGGGGATCAACACCGCCGCGCGCAGCGCGCCGCGTCCCGGGAACTGCGCGTCGAGCGCCAGCGCGATGGCGAAGCCGAGGCAGATCTCCAGCGTCACCGACGCCGCGGTGAACAGCAGCGTGTTCACGACCGATCGCCACCAGCCGGGATCGGCGAGCAGGAAGCCGTAATTGTCGAGCCCGACATAGGCGGCGGCGCCGAGGTCGAGCAGCGTCGCATCGGTGACGCTGAACCAGGCCGTCCGCGCCAGCGGCCACAGCGCCACCAGCGCCAGCGCCCCGAGCAGCGGCAGGACGAGCAGCCACGCCAAGCGCGCCCGGCGGCGCGCCTGCCGGTCGGGTCGCGCCGGCCTCACCATCGGCCGTTGCGGCTCAGCGCGTTGAGCTGCGATTCGAGAGCGGCGAGGTTGGTCGCGGCGTCGCCGTTGCCGGACAACGTCGCGTGCACGGCGCCGAAGACCTCGGCGCTCACCCGGCTGTAGCGGCTGCCGGTGATCCGCGACGGGCGGGCGACGGTGTCGGCGAACGCCGCGCTCAGTTCGCCCATGAACGGGTTGGCCTGCAGGATCTCCGGATCCCGGTAGAGATCCGCGATGGTCGGGTTGAACGAGCCTTCGATCGCGCGCCGCTTCTGCTCGGCGGCGCCGGCCAGGAAGAGCACCAGGTCGGCCGCCAGCTCGGGATGCGCGGAATATCTCGATACGGCGAGCTGCTGGCCGCCGAGCGCCGCTGCGTGCCGGCCGTCCGGACCGCCGCGCGGCAACGGCGCGACGCCGACCTTGCCGCGGATCGGGCTGTCCGCGGCGTTGGCGAGCGCCCAGGCATAGGGCCAGTTGCGCATGAAGACGGCGTTGCCGGACTGGAAGACGCCGCGCGATTCCTCCTCCGTGTAGGACAGGACGCCCTCGGGCGCGATCCCGCCGATCCAGCTTGCGACGAGATCGATCGCGGCCGCGGCCCGCGGGTTGTTGACCGTGACCCGGCCGGCGTCGTCGACGAGCGTGCCGCCGCCGAAGGAGGCGATCCATTCGAGCGCATTGACGGTGAGCCCCTCATAGGCGCGACCCTGGAACACGAAGCCCCAAATGCGCCCGTTGCCGGCCGCGCGCTCGGCATCCTGGATCTTCCGCGCCGTTGCTTCGAGATCGGACCATTGTTCCGGAACAGCCTGGCCGTAGCGCTCCAGCAGATCCTTGCGGTAGTAGAGCAGGCCGGCATCGACGAACCAGGGCAGCGCGACCAGCTGCCCGTCGACCGTGTTGTTCTCGATGATGGCCGGGAAATGCTGTTCCCTGAGCCCGTCCGGCAGATAGGGCGAAAGATCCAGCAGGTGCGGAGCCAGGAGCCCCGGCCAGATAATGTCGATCTGGAAAACATCGATGTCCGGCGACTGGGCCGCCATCATCTGCAGGTAGAGGGCGAAGCGGTCGGTCTCCGAGTTCGGGGTAGCGATGAAGCGCACCTCGTTGCCGGTCTGGCGCGCCCAGGCTTCGGCGCCGCTCCTGCAGAGTTCGGATTCCTTGCCCAGCGCGCTGCAGGCAACAGACAGCGATTCCGCCGCTGCGGGAGCAGCGGCGAGTCCAAAGGCCGCGGCGAGCATGGCGACAAACTTGGCCATGGAGCGCCTCCCTTGATCTCGACCCGATTCCGGCTGTCGCGGCGCGCCGCGAAGGCCGGCTGCATCGGTCAATCTAAGAACGCTTCGGTCGCCAACCAAGGGTTATTGTTGTGTCGTATCGAGGCACGCGTAACCGGCCTCGATTCCGATCCTATCCGCGGCCGATGAACGGCATTTTCGTTGCCATGACCGTCAGGAACTGCGCGTTGGCGCCTGGTGGCAGGCCGGCCATGAACAGTACGGCGCGGACTACGTCGGCCACCTCCATCATCGGTTCGATCGCGATGGTGCCGTTGGCCTGTGGCACGCCGTTCTTCATCTTGGCCGCCATCTCCGTATCGGCATTGCCGATGTCGATCTGGCCGCAGGCGATGTCGTGCTTGCGGCCGTCGAGAGAGATCGACTTGGTCAGCCCGGTCACCGCGTGCTTGGTCGAAGTGTATGGCGCGGAGTTCGGCCGCGGCGCGTGGGCGGAGATCGAACCGTTGTTGATGATGCGGCCGCCGCGCGGTTGCTGGTCCTTCATGATCCGGTAGGCCTCCTGCGCGCAGAGGAACATCCCCGTCAGATTGACGTCGACAACGGTCTTCCACTGCTCGACGGTGAGCTCCTCGAACGGCACCGGCGGCGCGTTCGTGCCGGCATTGTTGAACAGCAGGTCGACCCGGCCGAAGGTCGCTTTCGTCTGAGCGAAGAGGGCGCGGACGGCGGCGGGTTCACTCACGTCCGTGGGTACGACCAACGTCCGTACGCCCGAGGCGGCGGCCGCGGCTGCCGTGCCGTCCAACGCCTCCTTTCGGCGGCCGGCCAGGACCGTCGCATAGCCCTCCCGCAGGAGGGCGATCGCCACCTGGCGACCGATTCCGCTGCCCGCGCCGGTGACCACTGCGATCTTGTCGATGGAACTCATGACTTGCACCATCCTTCGCTACCCGCACTTGCTCGCATCCTTCTTAGTACGGGATCGCTGGAAGCGCCAACAGATGATCGCACCGAAGGCGAGTTCCGTGATCCATGGCAGGATGCTCGTCGAGCCGACGGTCTGTCGCCTCTCCAACGCCCGGTGTGCCTCGGCCCGCCCTCGCCACCCGCACGAAGCTTCGTCAATCTCGTCCTGTCGACCGCCCGGATCGGGATCAAATTGCTAAGCCATGGTCGGCGAACTCCATCACTGCTATATTTCGAAACCGTTTGTCGATAGGAACCTACGTAGCCGTGTCGATCGAAGTGAATTCACCAGCACTGCATGGCCTGATAGACGAGAATGTCGTCGTCGAGAAGATCTGCACGGGTTTCAAGTTCACGGAAGGACCGATCTGGAACGCCCGCGAGCAGTGCCTCTATTTCAGCGACATGCCCAGCGATATCCGCCGGAGCTGGAGCGAAAAGGGCGGCGTGGTCGAGGTGCGGAACCCCAGCAACAAATGCAACGGCATGACCTACGATGCCGCCGGTAACCTCTATGTCTGCGAGCACGCCACCAGCAAGCTGATCATGGAGACCGCGGCCGGCGAGCGCCGGATTCTGGCTTCCCATTGGCAGGGCAAGGAGCTGAACAGCCCCAACGACGTCGTGCTGCGCTCCGACAAGATGGTCTATTTCACCGACCCCATCTATGGGCGCGTGCCCGTCTTCGGGGTCGAGCGGAGCCAGGAGCTGGACTTTCAAGGCATCTTCCGGCTGTCGCAGGACGGCAAGCTGCATCTGGAAAGCGATGATTTCGAAGCCCCGAACGGGCTGTGTTTCTCGCCCGATGAGAAGTTGCTCTACGTGAACGATTCTGCGCGCGCCCACATTCGCGCCTTTCCGGTCGGCAACGATGGCACGCTCGGCAAGAGTCGGTTGTTCGCTCGTCGGATCGGCAACGGCGAGTTCGCCGGTGGCCTGGTCGACGGCATGAAGTGCGACGAACGGGGCAACGTGTATGTCACCGGGCCGCGCGGCATCTGGGTGTTCTCGCCCGCGGGCATGCACTTGGGCGTGATCGGCATGCCAGAGCATGCAGGCAACCTGAACTGGGGCGGGCATGACTGGGGCGAACTGTATTGCGCCTGCTCGACGTCGATCTATCGTGTCAAGCTGAAGGTGCGCGGCAACCGCGTCGCATACATGAACATGCGTTGACGGAGGACGACGTGGCCGATCTGAAACTCGCCGCCAGGAAGACGGCGTTGATCATCCAGGACCTGCAGAACGACGTGATCACGGAGGGTGGCGCTTTCGCCGAATCGGGGGCGCCGGCTCATGCCAAGAAGCAGAGAATCGTCGAGAACGTGCGCGCCCTGGCGGATGCCTTCCGCAGGGTGGGCGCGGTCGTCATCCACGTCCACTACATCGTCGAGCCGGGCGCACCCGGACTGAAGCTCAACGCACCGCTGTTCCGCGGCCTCGCCGAAGCGAGGGCGGTCGTGCGCGGGACCTGGGGCGCGGCTCCGGTCGACGGCCTCGAGCCGCGGGCCGGCGACATCGTCGTCGAGAAGATGCGCATGAACGCCTTCCATGACACCAGGCTGGATACGATCCTGCGCGGCTGCGGGATCGAGACCATCGTGATCACGGGGGCGTGGACCAATTTCTCGGTCGAGCATACGGCGCGCCACGGCGCCGACGCCGGCTACAACGTGATCGTGGTCACCGACGGCACTTCGACCATCGACGATAACTGGCAGAATGCCGGCCTCAATTTCGCTCTGCAGAACATCGCCGACCGCCTGAGCCGTGCCGAGGTCGTGCGCGCACTCGGGTAGCGCCGCCGCAACTCAGGGCAGCAGGATCGTCGAGCCGGTGGTGCGGCGGGCCTCCAACTCGCGGTGGGCATCGCCCGCCTGACGCAACGGAAAGCGCTGGTTTATCGTGACCCGCAGCGCACCCGACTCGATCATCCGGAACAGGTTCTGGGCCATGTCACGCAGATTCTCGGGCGTGGCGATATAGTGGAACAGCACCGGCCGGGTCACGGTGGCGGATTTCTCGGCGAGGGTGGCGTAGGAGATCGGGTCGGGCATGCCCGTGGCATGGCCATAGAGAACGAGATGGCCGCACAGCGCCAGCGCCTCGAAGGAGCCGGCAAAGCTGGCCTTGCCGATACCGTCGTAGACGACGTCGGCCCCATGGCCGCGGGTGATATCCTTTACCTGAGCGGCAAAATCGGCCGAGGGCGCCACGATCGGATAGTCGCAGCCGGCATCGCGAGCCAGGCGCGCCTTGTCCGGCGTGCTCACGGTGCCGATGACGGTCGCGCCGATGTGCTTCGCCCATTGACATAGAAGAAGGCCGACACCACCGGCGGCGGCATGCACGAGCACGACGTCGCCGCGCGCGACGCGGTGGGTCCGGTGCAGCAGGTACTCCGCCGTCAATCCCTTCAACATCGCGGCAGCGGCGGTTTCGTCGTCGATGGTCTGGGGCAGGACGACGAGTTGCTGCCCCGGTATGGTCCGCAGGGCGGCATAGCTGCCGATCGGCAGGCAGGCATAAGCGACACGATCGCCGGGCAGGATGTGCGTGACGCCGTCGCCCACCTCCAGCACCTCGCCAGCGCCCTCCACGCCCGGCGTTGCTGGCGGGACCAGCAGGCCGTTCTGCTCCGAACGAAGATAGACGTCGAGGTAGTTGACGCCGACCGCTGTCTGCCGCAGGCGGACTTCGCCGGGACCGGGGGGCGCCACGCGCACCTGCTCGGCGAGCAGAACCTCGGGGCCGCCATGGTCACGCACGACGATCGCTTCCGCCTCGATGACATCGGTGCGCGACATCGGTTGTGCCGTGCCGGCGGCGGTCCGCAGGCGCGCCGCGCCGCCGCGGCGGAGGAAGGCTTCGAGCGCCCCGAACCCCGCATCGTAGATGTCGCGGGCGACAATGCCCGACAGCTCGTCCTCACGTCCCGCGGGTGTACGAAAGGTCGAGCGCCACTCCCAGAAGGTGCGCCCGCCGTCGGTTACCGGCCGCAGGCGCACGGTCGCGACATAGTCGAGCAGCGGGATCGGCGAATCGAGGATACAGTAGGTGTAGCTGAAGTCGCGATCGGAGAGCGCGATCAGCTGCTCACGCAATTCGGCGCCGTCACGCAGGCTAAAGCGCCGTACGCAACCCGGCTGGTCGGACGGCAAGGACTCTTCGATCTCGCTGGCCGTCACCTGCGGATGCCAGAGGTGGTGGCTGTTGAAATCGCGCAGCACGCGCCAGACCGCCTCGATCGGCGCATTGATCACCGCGCTGCGCATGATCGCGACCATGGCGGTCGGGCGCGCCCTGGCTTCGCTCAGGCCTGGGAAAAGAGACGCTTCAGCGCGTCGAAGCCGGCCTTGAACACGCTCTGGCCGATGAGTTCGCGCAGCTCCGCTTCACGCGCCGGATCGCAATCGAACTCGGCCGTCCACTCGCAAAAGGTGCGGTTCCCGTCGGTCACCGGCACGAGGCGGATGACGGCCAGATAGTTCGACACGCCCATCGGACTCTCGAGGATGGCGTAGGTGCAGCTGTAGTCGTAATCGGACAGCGCCAGCAGCCGCTCGCGGATGTGGCCGCCGTCGCGGGTATGAAAGCTGCGGATGCAACCGATCTTGTCGGCCGGCTGATTCCCCTCGATCCGGCTGTCGGCGATGATCGGATGCCATTTCGGCAGGCCGTTGAAGTCGCGCACGCGGTCCCATACACGCTCGGCCGGCGCGTCGATGACACTGGAGATATAAACCTTCACCATCGCTGTCGCCCGCCGGCCTATTTCTTTGGCTCATTGCCCGATGCAGAGCTGCGGCCGAGCATCCCGGCGACGCCGGAGCCGAAGTCACCGCCTTCGATGCCCAGTTCCTTCAGCAACGAGTCGATCAGCGGCGCCTGGGCGCGATAGCGCAGCGCGCTGTTGACGATCCCCTCGGCGACATTGGAGCGCCCATCGCCGTTGCCCTCGGACTGCGGTGCGCCGCCCCACAGGCCGTCGACCTGCAGGATCTTGATGCCTTCGATCTTCTCCATCGGGCGCACGCTCTCGCGGATGATGCCTTCGAGCTTCTCCAGCAGCCGAAGCCGCATGGTAAGCTGACGCGACTCCGGCGTCAGGGTGTTCTCCGCCTCGTTCATCTGACGCAAGCCGTCGGCCTCGACCTCATGGCGCAGCTTGGCTACGGCAACGCGAATCTTCTCCGCGTCGGCCTCGCCTTCGGCGATAACGCGCGCGGCGTCGGCACGATCGTCGGCCACCTGCTTCTCGGTCGCCGCCGCCAGGCGCAGGCCGATGCCCTGCCGTTCAGCCTCTTGCGTGGCCAAGATCAGCTCGATGGTCTTGCGCCGCTCGGCAACCTCGCGCTCGCGCGCCGTAAAGATGCGTTCCTCCGCCACGATCGCCTTTTCGCGCGCGGCATCGGCTTCTGCTTGCGCCTCGGACTGGGCCTTGGACTGCTGGGCAACCGCGATGGCACGCATCTGCTCGGCCAGCTCGATCAGCTTGCGACGCTCGATCTCCAGTTGCTCGACGTCACGCTCCCTCTTGATACGCTCCTCGTCCAGCGCGCGTTCCGTCGCGATACGGGTTCGTTCGACCTCTTCGCGCGCCCCCTGCTCGCTCAGGTCGATCGCGCGCCGGCGGTCGATTTCGAGGGCCTGTACCGCGCGCTCGCGCTGGATCCGTTCCTCCTCGACAGCACGTTCGGTGTGGATGCGCATCTGCTCGGTTTCTTGCCGTGCCTGCAACTGCGCCTGCTCGGCGTCACGCTCGCGGGCCGCGCGTTCGCGGGCGAGCTCGGCGCGCTGCGTCGCGCGCCGGATCTCGACCTCGCGCTCCTGTTCAAGGCGGGCATATTCGCTGTCGCGGTCGATCTCCAGGCTCATCTTCTCGGTTTCCAGATTCTTGTTGCGAATCTGGATCATCGTGTCTTGCTCGATGTCGTTACGGATCTTCTTGCGCCGCTCGATCTGGTCGGTCAGGCGAGTCAGGCCCTCGGCATCGAACGCATTCGAGGGATTAAAGAACTCCATGTTCGTTTGGTCGAGATTGGTCAGCGACACCGATTCCAACTCAAGGCCGTTCTTGAGAAGATCCTCCGCCACGGAGCTGCGGACCCTTTGCATGAAAGCACCACGCTTCTCATGCAATTCCTCCATGGTCATCTCGGCGGCGACGGAACGCAGGGCGTCGACGAACTTGCCCTCGAGCAGCTCCCGCAGCGCCTCAGGATGCATGGTGCGTTGGCCGAGAGTCTGAGCCGCACTGGCGATCGCACCGGCCGCCTCCTGCACACGGACATAGAACTCGGCCACTACGTCGACCCGCATGCGGTCATGGGTGATGATCGCCGCCTCGCGTCCGCGCTGCACCTCCAGACGCAATGTGTTCATGTTGACGGGAATGACCTCGTGGATGATCGGCAGCACGAAGGCGCCACCGTTCATCACTACCTTCTGGCCGCCGAAGCCAGTGCGAACAAAGGCGGTTTCCTTCGACGAGCGGCGATAGAGCCAGTGCAGCAGCCACGCCCCGACGGCGATCACGATGACCGCGATGACGATCAGGACGATGATGGATCCAACGATTTGCCAAGACATCGCGACCTCCCAGAACTCTTCCTGCTTCTTGGCGCCGGCCTCTAGCTCCGGGCGCCGATCTGCTTGAATTTTCGTGTCTGCTCCGTCAATGCGCCCTCCACTGGCAGGCGCTCCATGCTGGAGGCACCATAGAAGCCATGGCATTCGGGGCACGACTGCAGGATGAAGGCGGCGTCCTCCGGCGTCGCGATCGGTCCGCCATGGCAGAGGACGATGACGTCTTTGCGCACTTTCCTCGCGGCAGCCGCAGCAGCGTTGATCACGGGAACGCAATCTTTCAGTGCCAGCGCCGTCTCCGCTCCGATCGAGCCGCCGGTCGTGAGCCCCATGTGGCAGACGACGATGTCCGCGCCGGCCCCGGTCATGGCGCCGGCTTGGTCGGCATTGAAGACGTAGGGAGTCGTCAGTAGGTCGACCGCGTGCGCCCGCCGGATCATGTCGATCTCAAGACCGTAGCTCATGCCGGTCTCTTCGAGATTCTTGCGGAAGACGCCGTCAATGAGCCCCACGGTGGGAAAATTCTGCACGCCCGAGAAACCGAGGTCGCCGAGGCGACGCAAAAAGGGATCGAGCAGGAGAAACGGATCGGTACCGTTCACGCCGGCGAGCACGGGCGTGTGCCGTACCATCGGCAGAACCTCGCTGGCCATTTCGACCACGATCTCGTTGGCGTTGCCGTAGGCGAGCAACCCGGCGAGCGAGCCTCGGCCCGCCATGCGATAACGGCCGGAATTGTAGATGACGATCAGGTCGATGCCGCCGGCTTCCTCGCACTTGGCCGAGAGGCCGGTCCCGGCGCCACCGCCGATGATCGGCTCGCGCCTGCCGATCATGGCATGGAACTTCTCGAGAATCGTCTTGCGGGCGATGCGGGGCATAGCGCGTTCCTATTCAGCCGCAACGCGCGACTGGAGACCGGCGATCTCGCGAAAGTTGATCGCCAGCGCCTCTGCGAAGGCAGGATCGTTGATGTGGAGAGGCAGGCGAACGAGCCTGCGATGGCTTGCCGGCCGGAACGTCTGCTCGATCGCAGTGAACAGCGCCCGGTCGGCAGCCGGATCGTAGAAGGGCTGGTCGGGCGCGTCGATGCCGGACACACCGCCCTCCGGAATAAGGAATCGCACCGGCCCCTCACAGCGGTTCAGGCGTTCCGCGATCCACCGGCCCATGGCGGCATTTTCCTCCGGCGTGGTGCGCATCAGCGTGACTTCCGGATTGTGGACATGGAGCTTGCGGCTGCGATACCTCTCAGGCACCGTGTCCATCGCCCAGAAGTTCACCATGTCGAGTGCGCCGCATGATCCGACATAGGGAATCCGTCTGCGGATCACCGCACCGAGTCGATCTTCGCCGGCGCTCATCACGCCGCCCATGTGCAGGTCGGCGATCTCGGTGGTCGTGACATCGATCAGTCCGGTGAGCAGGCCGGAGTCGACCAGCTTCTCCATCGACTGGCCGCCAGCGCCCGTGGCGTGAAATACGACGCAATCACATTCCGCCTCAAGGTGGCGCGTCACCGCCTGCACGCACGGTGTCGTCAGGCCGAACATGGTGAGGCCGATGGCGCGCTTGGAATCCGAGCGATCGTGCCGGGGCAATCCGATCATGCCGGCAAGGGCGTGAGCGGCGTTGGTCAGCACGCGTTCGGAGATGCGGTTGATGCCCGACACGTCGGTGACGGAATACATCATGCAGATGTCGGTGGCGCCGACATAGCGCTTCACGTCGCCGGAGGCCACGGTGGATACCATCACCTTCGGCAGGCCGACCGGCAGGCGGCGCATCGCCGGCGTGACCAACGCCGTGGCTCCCGAGCCTCCAGCGCCGATGACGCCCCCGAGGTCGCGGCGCGTGGCGATGAAGCGCGCGAGCGCCTCGGCCATGGCCGCGACCGCAGTGCCACGATCACCGGTGAAAACGGCAGATTGGCCTCGAGGATGATGCCGTGCGACTTCGATGGGGCCGATGGTTGCCGGCGACGGTTTGCCCGAAGTCGACACGTCGACGGTGACGGCTCGCAAACCCAGTCGCTCGATGCACGCACGGACGAAGTTGAGTTCACGCCCCTTGGTATCGAACGTGCCGATCACATAGGCCGACCGCGCGATGCCGGCCGCGACAGGGATACGGAGCGTCGGAGATTCTGTCGCTGAATCGGCCGACCGATCGATTTCGCTGGCGGCGGGCTCGCCGTCTGAGGGAGCGCCGGCTATACCCCAGCGATTCGGCGGCCGACGGGCAGGCGCGGGGGAAATCGGCATCGCCGCAGGTCCTGATTCGGCGAGGCCCTCCCTGGACCGCCGCACCTGGAACCAGCGCGGCGCCTCGGGCATGGCTAGCGCGGCTTCCTCCTCCGCATCCGCTTCATCGGACCCCTGGCGCACCCCCAGGAGGCGCTGCTGAAGCTCTTCGTTGGCGGCCAACTCGACGGCGAGCATGGTGCGCGCGATCTGGCCGTTGACCATGACGGCCACCTCGTCCGCAACGTCGGTCGCCACGCCCAGGTTCTGTTCGACCAGCAGCACCGATATCTCGCCTTCCGCGGCCAGCCGCTTCAGCATCTGCACAACCTGCTCAACGACGATCGGCGCCAGCCCTTCGCTTGGCTCGTCCATCACGAGGAGTCGCGGATTCGCAAGCAGCGCACGGGCAATTGCCAGCATCTGCTGTTCGCCACCCGAAAGCTGGGCGCCGCCGTTGCGGCGGCGCGCGGCGAGAGACGGGAAGGTTTCGTACACCCGCGCGCCGGTCCATGGACCTTTGTTGCCGCGCGCGGCAAGACGAAGATGCTCGTCGACCGTGAGGGAGGGCCAGACCCGTCGCCCCTGCGGAACATAGCCGATGCCACGTGCGACGATCTCATGCGGCCGCAAGCCGAGGATCTGTTCGCCATTCAGCAGGATGCTGCCGCGCTCAGCCGGAACGAGTCCCAGGATAGTGTTGCACAGCGTGGTCTTGCCCATGCCGTTGCGTCCGACGAGCGCCAGGACACCGCGGTCCACGCGCAGCGACACGCCCTGCAGCACATGCCCTTGGCCATAATACACATGGACGTCGTCGATCGACAGGACCGGGTCGTTCCGCATAGCTGCTCGATCAGCCATGGCCGACACCGCCGAGATAGATCGCCTGCACGTCGGCATCGGATTCGATCTGCTCGGGTGTACCCTCCTTGAATATGCGCCCCTGATGCATGACTGTGACCTTGTCCGCGACCCGCAGGGCGACGTCGAGGTCATGCTCGATGATGATGTAGCCGATATGCTTCGGCAGTCCGCGCAACAGCGCAATCAGGCGCCGGCGCTCCACCGGCGACAGGCCGGCCGCTGGCTCGTCGAAGAGGATCACACGCGGCGCGCCGGCAAGAGCCAACCCGACCTCGAGCTGGCGCTGCTGACCATGCGAGAGATCACTGACGGCGACGTCGATCACGCCACTCAGTCCGGCGAGATTCGCCAACTCGCGCGCGCGCATCATGTTCGGATGCGAGGGCTGCGGCCGGTGGAATCCGAAACGCCCGCGTGTCACTCCGCAGGCCGCTAGAAACAGGTTGTCGGCGACGCTAAGGCTGCGGAACAGGATGGAGTTTTGATAGGTGCGCCGGATGCCGCGCCGGATGCGCTGGTGCGGCGGCAGGGACGTCACATCTTCGCCGAAGAAGATGACCCGGCCCTGATCGGGCCGGTAGTCGCCGGTAATCACATTGAACAAGGTCGTCTTGCCAGCGCCGTTGGCACCAAGGATGGCCAGCCGCTCACCCGCCTCGATGGCGAACGAGATGCCTTCGAGCGCCACGAGGGCGCCAAACGAGCGCCCCACGCCCTCGAGAACGAGGGCGTGGGTGCCGTTGGCGGCTGTAGTGTTCGGCGTGTCGGCCATCACCGCTCTAGCCGTCCACGCTAAGGACAGGACGGCGCGTCGCGCGACGGCACACCGGTCTTCCTGTACTCGTCTTCGGGAACGCCGAGCGTCGCATTGACGTCCGGAATTACCTTGATGACCTTGTTGTAGAGGTTCCCGTCTTCGCCGGCCGCGATCTCCGTCAGGAATTCGGAGCCGATTGCGTTACGGTTGTGGTCGAGACGAACTTTGCCGGTCGGCGTATCCACGACCTGGGTCGACAGCGCCTCACGGAACTTCTTATGTCCGTCGGACAGGTCGCCGTTCACCGTATCAAGCGCCTGCATCATCGCCAACGCTTCGATGTAGTAGCCATGCGAGAACAGCGTCGGCGAATTGAACGCCTTGTCGTCGCTCTTCTTGTACGCGGCGACGAAGGCCTGCCACTTCGGATCATCCCAGTTGTCGGCAAGCGGCCCGGCCGATGGCGTGCCGATCAGGTAGTCGCGGCGCTTGCCCTTGGCGCTGAGCACAGACTGGTCGACGGTGATCGAACCACCGATCAGCGGCTTGCTACCGCCGGCCTGTTCGTACTGGGTCAGGAAGTTGACGGCGTCGGCGCCGCCGAGCGCCACGTAGATCGCATCGATGTCATCCGGAATCGAGGCGACGACGGAGGAGTAGTCCTTGGTGCCCAGCGGTGTCCAGAACTTATCGACCACACGCCCGCCGGCCTTGCAGAACTCGATCATGAAGCCTTTGACTTGCGTGTAAGGGTACGAATAGTCCTCGCCGATCGTGACGACTTTCTTGTAGCCCTTGGTTTCATAAGAATAAGTGCCCAGGCCGGCCATCCACTGAACACCGTTGGTCGTAAAGCGGAAGAAATTCGCCGCCGGATCGATCAGCGTCGTCTCCTCGGCCGCCGAGGTGCCGTTGATGAACGTGACTTGCGGCTGCGTCTTGGCGTAGTCGCGCATGGCCAGCCCCTCGTCGCCGGACAACGGCCCGATCAGGATGTCGACCTTGTCCTGCTCGACGAGTTTACGCGCCGCCTGGATAGCCGACTCCGGCGACGCGTCGGAGGAGCCGGTGATGATCTCCAGCTTCTTGCCGCCGGCGGTCATGTTGCGCTCGTTGAACGCCATGTTGGCACCGCGGAGGCTGTCCTCGCCGAGAATCGCGAAGGGACCTTCGAACGTGGCCAGGACTCCGATCTTCAGCGTGTCCTGGGCCGCCGCGTTGCCTGCGAGCAGCAAACCCGCCGCGAACGCCACCGGCAAAACCCCGCCCAACAACATACGTCGCATCATCTCCTCCCTTGTATGAGACGGCCGATGGCCGTCGGTTGAATACTGCTCCCAGTGTCGATTGGACGCTCAAACATGCGATTCGCGGCACCCGCGCGATTGACCAGAGCCACTAAGCGGGCCCACAAGCCCAACACGCCATCGGGCGAGAACAGGACGATCGCCAGGAAACAGGCACCGATCAGCGTGTTGAAGCGTTCGCGGTCGATGAAGTCGATCGCAAAGTTTTGCAACAGCACAAAAATCACCGCGCCCACGAATGGGCCGATCGGATGGCGCATTCCCCCGAGCACGGCGATGACCAGGACATCGAATATCGGACCGGCACTTACGGTTCCCGGCGAGATGCGGCTGTTGAACCAAACCAGCAAAATTCCGCCCAGCGAGGCGATGAATCCGGCAATCGAGTAGGCGGCGATCCGGTGCGCTGTAACGCTGAAACCCAGTGCCCGCATGCGTCGCGGATTGTCGCGGATCGCCTGCAGCGCGATGCCGAACGTCGAACGCGAGAGATACAGCACGACCGAGTAGCTCAGCACGGCGGTCGCGAGCGATAGGAGATAGAACGGGATCGGCGTGCGCCAATCGATGCCAAACACCGTCGGCGGCAAGACGCTGGCAAACCCGGAATGGCCGTTGAAGATCGAGTAGTTCTGCTGGGCGAAATAGAAGAATGCCATCGCGATGGCGATCGTGATCATGATGGTATAGATGCCCTCGGTGCGGACGGAGATCGCGCCGATCACCGTGGCGACCGCCGTCGCGACGGCAATCGCTATAGGGACCGCCGCCCACCACGGCAGCAACAGGCCGAAGTTCAGGCTGTTGCCGCCGACGATCGCGATCGTGTAACCCGCCGCCCCCGCCACGGTCATTTGCGCCAACGACACCATACCCCCGTAGCCGCCGAGGAACATGAGCGACAGCGAGATCACGCCCAAGAACAGGGCCTGCCCGCCGATCTGGAAGATCCAAAAGTCCGGCACGATCAGCGGATAGATCACCAATAGCACGACGCCTCCCGCATGGAGCAGGCCCTGCCGCAGCCATGGCGGCGACGCAGGCGCGGACCGTGCCATGCCCGTCATGTTGCTCATGAGCGGCCCATGATTCCCTGCGGACGCACCGCCAGCACCGCGACCATGATCAGAAAAGTGTAGACGATGCCATAGGTCGGCGAGTAGGCCAGTCCGAATTGCTCGGCGAGTCCGATCAAAAGAGCCCCGATGGCCGCTCCGGACACGCTACCCATGCCGCCGACGATCACGACGATCAGCGATGCCAGGAGATAGCGCATGTCCTCGCCGGGAGCGATCGACAGCACCGAGCCGCCAACGACGCCGGCGAAGCCGGCCAATCCTCCACCCACCGCAAAGGTGATGGAAAAGACCCGCTGCACGTTGACGCCCGAAGCCGAGAGCATGCCGCGATCATCCACGCCAGCGCGGATCATCATGCCCATGCGAGTTCGGTTCAGGAACAACCACAGGACGATGCCGATCACCAATGCAACGATCAAGACCATGATGCGAACGGTGGGATAGGCCTTGATGAACGGCAGCGGCGTGGCGCCGTAAAGCCAGTCGGGCGGCTCGAATTGATAAGTCAAGCCGGTCCAGATCGCCAGCATGACGTCGGCCATGACGATCGAGATTCCGATCGTGACCATCGTCTGACGCAGTTCCTGGCCCTCCATTCGGCGGAAGACCAGGATCTGCAAGAGAACGCCGACCATAGCCGCGGACAGGAATCCCGCAACAACTGCGAGGAACCAGGAGCCGGTCCGGTCACCGACCTCATAGCCGATATAGGCGCCGAACAGGTAGAGCGAGCCATGGGCAAGGTTGACATTGCGCATCAACCCGAAGACCAGCGTGAATCCACTGGCCACCAGAAAATAGAGGGCAGCCAAGGTCAGGCCATTCAAGAGAGTGAGCACGAACAGCCGCATCTGCGTGTCTGCCTGTTCCGTTCGCTCGACGACCGGCTTTCGGCCTTCAGATCGCCACCCGTTGGCGGTGCGGAACCAGATCGGGCGCCTTGTGGAACTCGCCGTCCTTCATGATGGCGAGGATGCGGTTCTTGTCCTGCAGCACCTTGATGTTCGTCACGGGATCTCCGTCGACCAAGATGAGGTCGGCCAGGAATCCCTCCTTCACCTGACCCAGTTCGTTGGGTTTGCCAAAGATCTCGCCACCGAGACGGGTGGCCGCAACGAGCGCCTCCATCGGCGAGAAGCCGAGAAGGTTCACGAAGTATTCGAGGTCCTTGGCGTAGGTGCCGTGTGGCGTCCAGGCGAAGCCGTAGTCGCCGCCGGGCAGAACGCGGATGCCGCGCCGATGCATCTTCTTACAGGCCTCGATGGCGATCTCAAGCTCGCGCATGTAGCCCATCTTTGCGAGTTTTTCCTTGCTGAGGCCGTATTTGGTGGCATCGCCGTTGCACAGCGTGACGAGCCAGGCCAGGGCCGGTGCCACGAAATGCTTGTCCTTGTTCGCCTCCAGCAGGTCGAGCGCCTCCTCATCGACGAAGCTGGCGTGATAGATGATCTCGATGCCGTGCTTCACGCACTGCTTGACCGAGAGAGCCGAGCGCGCATGGGCGCAGATCCGCTTGCGACGGCGCTTCGCCTCGGTCACGGCCATGACGATCTCCTCCTCCGACATCGGCGATTCCTCTGCATGGGTATCGGTCATGCTTTCGCCGGAGAGGTTGAGCTTTATGAGGTCGACTCCATACTTGATGAAGGTGCGGACGATCACGCGCATGGCTTCCGGTCCCGTAGAGATCGCCCCGAAGCTCATGAGCGGGTCATGCAGATGCGGCGGGTTGGTGTCGCCGAGGCCGCCGAGGGTGCCGATCTCCTGGCCGTTGGCGAGATAGCGCGGCCCGGGGTACATGCCCGAATTGATGGCGTTGCGGATGACCACGTCGAGGCGCGGCTTGGCCGCCGCCGCGCCGACGCACATGGTGAAGCCGTGGTCGAGGAAGGTCCGCGCCACGACCGCGGTATAGAGAATGTGTTCCTCCGGCGGCATCATCGAGATGCCCTCGAGGCTCGAAGAGTCGTTCCAGCTGAAATGGGCATGAGCGTCGCATAGTCCCGGCATCAGCGTGGCACCGGCACCGTCGATGACGGTTACGCCGTGCGTCGGGATGGATCGAATGCCGCGGGCGACTCGACGAATTCTGTTTCCCTGAACGAGCACTTCACCCGCGAACGCGTTTTCGCCGCTGCCGTCGAAGATCCGCAAGTTGGTGAACAGGACATTTGCCATAGCGACCTCCCTCTATATCGGTTCCGGCGTCGATTGTTTCCGATGCCGCGAAGCGAAAGACTGCCGAATCTCCTCAATGCCGCCGCAACAAGAACTCCTCCAATGCCGATCTCGTCTCCTTCGGCTTCTCGAGTGTTGCCCAATGACCGCATTTGCCGACGACATGCGTCCGCGAGCCGGCGACGCGCGCGCCGATGGCGCGCATGCCTGTGGGCGTCGCTATCGGATCCTCGTCGCCGGTCAACAGCAGCACCGGGCATTTTATCGCTGCCACGTCGGGCGCCTCGGCATCCGCCAGCGCCTCGCAAGTCCGTGCGTAACCTTCCGCATCCTGACGCATCAGCATCTCGCGGATCAGTGCAATCACAACCGGTTGCTCGCGCCGGGTCGTGGCGGCCGTCGAAGCCTGAATGACGGCGTCGGCGACCGGTTGCATTCCCCGAGTCCGTGCCGTGGTGGCGCGGTCGCGCAGGCCCTGGCGCCCAGCGTCGACAGGCGCCAACAGTGGACCCAGCAAAGCCAGGCTCTTCACCAACTTGGGATTTCGCAATGCAATGTGGAAACAGATGGCCGCTCCCAGGGAGTGGCCAGCGAAGTTGGCGCGCCCCACGCCCAATGCTGTCATCATCTTCGCTGCGACGTCCGCCAAACTCTCGATCGAGAAACGGCCACTTGTCGGCGACCGCCCGCACCCCGGCAGGTCCGGTCGAAAAACCTGCATCTGTCGGACGATTCCGTCGATCACGGGCGTGAACGTGTTGGAGGTGCCGCCCAGGCCGTGGATCATGACGAGCGCCTCACCCTGCCCGTCGATCTCGACGTTCATCCGCTCGACAAATCGCGTTGCCATTCCGCTCCTTCCCTCACGCGCCGGCTTGAACGCCAAACATGATCTTATTGATCTCGTCAAGATGCCGCTTCATCTCGACCTGCGCGCGGCAACCGTCGCGTTCGCGGATCGCCGTGACGATCCGTTCATGCTCTTGAGTGTGGCGGCGGCGCTGCTCGACCGTCAGTACGCGCTCCTTCAAGCGCCCCCAGGCGGTGTGCTCCCGCGCGGCGGTAATGATGTCGTAGACCCGGGCGAAGATCACGTTCTTGGTCGCACGGCCGAACGCTGCGTGAAGTTCGCAATCTAGCGTCTCGAATTCTTCCAGACTCCCGGCCTGGGCACTGCGCGCGATGACCCGCTCCATATGTTCGATTTCCTGCAGGCTCGCCCGCAGGGCGGCGATGGCAACCGCGCCGGGTTCGAAGGCGAGCCGCAACTCCATAACCTCCGATGGGTTGGCCTGGCGTGCGAGCGATAAGGCCGTCTGGCGCGCTGACCCGGCTTTCGCCGACCGGCCGGCTGCGCGCAGCTTCGCCACGAAGGTGCCACTGCCGACCTGGCGCACGATCTTGCCTTCGGCTTGCAGCGCATGCATCGCCTTGCGGATGGTGTTCCGGCCGGCTCCGAAGCCCGCCATCAGTTCGATCTCCGTGGGCAGCTGCGTCCCCGGCGGCATGGCGCCCGTGGCGATGCCTTCCTCGACATAGGCGCGAATGGCGGAAGCGACGCTTTGTGCCTTGCTCCGCACCGTCTCACGCCCGTACATCGCCAAGAGCAGATCGAGCGGCGTACCCGCGCGGGCATCGCGCAAGGTCGACGCCTGACGCAGCGTCGGCTTCGGTCGCACCGCTCCAGTATGGCGTTGAGTCCGCCGCATCCGTCTCATACCTTCCGACCGGCGCGATGCCCTTCGAACACCGCCTCGTAGGTGCCGCGCGGCGCATTGGCGTCACCGATGGTTTCCACGGGCACGCCCCGGGCACGCACCGCGTCGTGCAAACCGTTCACCGACTGCCGCCCCGTAACCATGACGATCGTGTCTGCCCGCAGCGTCCGCTCTTGGTGCGCACTGTGGACATTGTACACGACGGCGTCGTTTCCCCGGATTTCTTTGACAAAATGATGAGGAATGATCTCGACCCCCAAGTCGAAGACCTTGGGCATGATCCAATCATGATAGACGTCATACATCGTCTCCATGGCGACCATCGGCCAGCGTGTCACCAACCGGACGACAGCGACTCCGTCAAGACGGAGTTTGACCGCGGTGAGAGGCGCCACCGCCGTCGATAGATCGTCCACCACCAACACTTCCCCGCGCGCGAGCGCCGACCCCGTGACGATTTCGTCCCAGCCGACGCAATAGGCCGTATCCCAACCCGGAAGCGCTGCCGCCGTCCAGCCTTGGAAGCCGTCGACGCAAACGCGCGCGCCCGTGGCCACCACGACGTGGTCCGGTCGCACTTCGTCGAGTAGCGCGTCGAGGTTGTCTTCATCGACTTGGCTTTCGGTCCGGATCATCGCGCCATTCTTTTGCGCCTGCCGCGCCAGCCAGCGGGCGATGGTGAAGAATTCATCTCGATCGGGCAGCAGCGATTGCAGCCGCACGTGCCCGCCGATCTCCCCCTCCTTCTCGTGCACGACCACGGCATGGCCGCGCGCTGCCGCAACCCGCGCGAATTCAAGCCCCGACGGGCCGCCCCCGACAACGAGCACTTTCTTGGGCTTGGGCACGCGGACGAGGCTGCCGGCGCCCCAGGCGCGTTCACGCCCGATTTCCGGGTTATAGACGCACTGCACACGCTGGCCGGTGGCGGCGTTCCGCCAGCAGTGGTTGGCCGCGACGCAGCGCCGGATGTCCTCCTCGCGGCCTTCCAGCGCCTTGATCGCCCACTCCGGGTCGGTAAACAACTGGCGGGCAAGACAGATGGCGTCACCATCGCCGGCCTCGAGGAGCTCTTCGGCGACGTCGGGCTGCGTTATGCGGCCGACAAGCAGCACGGGCTTCGACGAGACGCCCCGGATATCGCGCGCATAGCTGCGCTCCCAGCCGCCTTGGAAATGCATGGGCGTGTGAATGAAGGAATGATGCACACCCGCGGATACGCTGACATAGTCGATATCGACCTGGTTCTCGAGCTCGGCGACGATCTGCTTGACCTCGTCGATCTCGAGATCGCCGGGCCAGAACGAGGTTGAGTTGATGCGGTAGCCGAGAAACGGCTCGGTGCCGATGGCCCGGCGGATCGTGCGCATGGCTTCGATCGGAAACCGCAGGCGCTTCTCGAACGAACCGCCCCAGCGGTCGATGCGCTTGTTATAGAGCGGCGACAGGAACTGCCATGGCAGATATCCGTGACTCATGTGGAACTCGACGCCATCGAGACCGGCCGCGATTGCCCGTTCGGCAGCGGAGCCGTAGGCCGCGATGATCTCCAGGATCTCGTCGTCGGACATGGCCTTCGGCGTCGACGCGCCCGGATACTCCCCGAGCGGGACCTGGCTCGGCGAATAGGTGTACCAAGTGCCGTCAAAATCCGCTCCCGGGTCCATCTTCGGATTCGGCAAGCCGCGTACGCCGGAATGCCAGAGCTGGATGGCGAGCTTCGCGCCTTCATCGTGAACGGCCTTGGCCACGTCGGCGAGCGGTGCAATATTAGCGTCGTTGAAGAGTTGCGGTGTGATCAAGGGGGCAGCCAGCGACGACGGATGCACATGCGTGGCGCCGATGATAATCAGACCGACGCCGCCGCGCGCCCGTTCACGGTAGTAGGCGGTGGCCATATCCGTGAGCACGCCGCCATCCGTCCAAGTCGGACAGGTCGGCGGGAAAACGACGCGGTTGCGGATCTTCGTATTACGGATCCGCCATTCCGAAAACAGCTTCGGATATGCTGTCACGACGTTCCCAGCCAGAAACCCACTCTTTTTCTAGCGCTAACGAATAGCTGACCGCCGCAATGGCCGCAAGCACCTTAGGCCAAAAGTACCTCTTTCTATCCTAAGGTTCCCTTTTTGCTCCCGACATATACACGTCGTCCGGCCGGTGCGCGACATCGGCTCGGCCTTTGTATCTAGAGTTCGCACCGCAGCAATGGAGATTGTTCCTCAATTGAGTCTCTTCCCCATGGCGGTCTT
Organism: Dongiaceae bacterium; assembly: GCA_050180895.1. Taxonomy (GTDB): domain Bacteria; phylum Pseudomonadota; class Alphaproteobacteria; order Dongiales; family Dongiaceae; genus JBGPEQ01. The sequence goes on along the minus strand of JBFXDS010000001.1, from coordinate 538,176 downwards.
TGGGACTATAGAGCCGCAATCATTTTGCCGACGGCATGGCGGATAGCCGACGGCCACTGGGAGGTACCGTGAAGCTCGTGCACTACGTCCACGCGTCCGGCACGCGGCTGGCGCTGCTGCAGGACGGTTATGTCATGGATCCGCTTGCGGTGGACGATGCACTCGGCATCTTCGATACGGCGGAGCGGCGTTCTCTCGCGGGCATCGATGCCATCATCGCGGGCGGAGACCCGGCGCTGGCCAATCTCGCGCGTGCATACGCGGCCGCGCAAAAGAAGGGCATCACGCTGCCGCAGCTTACCGACGTGACATTACGCGCGCCCCTTGTGCCGCCGATCATTCTGTGTGCCGGCAGCAACTATGTCGATCACAACAAGGAGAAGGCGGAGTCCCCGCTCAAGGGCAAGGAGCCCGAATTTTTCCTGAAGTCTCCGACCTGCATCGTCGGCCCGGATGAGCCGATTCTGTGGGACCGCCGAGTAACGAGTAAACTCGACTACGAGGTCGAACTTGCCGTCGTGATCGGCAAGCCTGGGCGCCATATCCAGGTCGAGGACGCGCTCGATCACGTCTTCGGCTATACGATTCTCAACGACGTCACCGCCCGCGATCGCCAGGTGCGGACACGCGACGGGGTCGTATGGTACGAGTTGGGCTCGAGCAAGAACTTCGATACGTCGGCGCCCCTAGGTCCCTGCCTCGTCACCGCTGACGAGATTGCCGATCCACAGGCGCTCGATCTGCGGACGGCCGTGAACGGCGCGCTGCGTCAAAACAACAACACGCGCAGCATGAAGTTCGGCGTTGCGTACTTGATCCACTACTTCTCGACCAACATGACATTGCACCCGGGCACGATCATCAGTACGGGTACGCCTGGCGGCACCGGCTGGGCCTCGGACCCGGCATTGGGGGGCATCTCCTACAAGCGCGACGACATTGTACGGCCGGCCGGATATCTCGCGGCAGGCGACGTGATCGCCTGCACGATCGAAGGGATCGGAACTCTCGAGAATCGCGTGGTGCTTTCTGAGCGAACCTAACGGACCAGCAGGGGCTCGTCATTCGAGCATCAGGTTGACGCTCGATATGTACGGCAAGCCTTTCCGGGATCGCGCCAACGACGCGGCCGAGGTGACGGCGGTGGAGCGCGAGTTTCTGTCGTGCACGAATTGCGCCCGTATGTGCCCGCTGTGTGTCCATGTCGAAAGGGCAGGCATGGAAAACGGCGGAAATTCGCGGGTATTTCGCGGACGTTTAAAGAGGAGGGCGGCGGCCTGTCGGGCGCGCCTCAGAGGCGGGAAACGTCGGTTTTATGGGGCTTTCGGAATGGTGCCCAGGGCCGGAATCGAACCAGCGACACGCGGATTTTCAGTCCGCTGCTCTACCAACTGAGCTACCTGGGCTTGGCCGCCGGGAACCGTCGGAGGTCCCGGCTTATAGAGAATATCCAGCGCCCTGTCCAGCCGCAGGGCCGTGACCTCAACCGTTTAATCTGGTTCTGATTCATCCGACTCCACCGTCCCACCCACGGCATCGCCGGGCACGCGGTAGCTTTCGTTCAGCCAGCGGGCGAGATCGACATCGGCGCAGCGGGCCGAGCAGAACGGACGATAGCGTGCTGCCGGCGGCGCGCCGCAGATCGGACAGCCGCCCCTGCCCGACCTCTTCGAAGAGGCTGCGGCCCGCTCCTCCGGCTCCGATGCCTGCCTGCGGCGCCGTGCCAGAATTTCGACTTTCGCTGTACCCATGCCTGATGTCTCAACCATACAGGACGTGATCGCGGGCGACATGCCCGGTGCCGCCGCACGCGCGACACGACTGCATCATGATCTCTACCAATGTCGGACCGCGTCGACGCCGCGTCAACTCGACCAAACCAAGGCGCGACATCGCACCGACCCAGACCGGGGCGGAATCCCGAGCCACCGCTGCCCGCAGCCGGTCCACGATCTGGCGTCGCCCATTGGCATCCTTCAGATCGATGAAATCGATCACCGCAATGCCGCCGACGTTTCGCAGCCTGATCTGGCGCGCGATCTCATCGACCGCCGCAAGGTTGACCCTCAGCAGCGCTCGCTCGCTCTGCGCGCTCGCATGAGTGCCGGTGGCCGACTCGGCGTTGACGTCGATGACGGTCATCGCCTCGGTCGGCTCGATCACGAGGCTGCCGCCAGATCGCAAGGCGACGTGCGGCTGGATCGCCTCCTCGACCTCTTCCAGTATCTCGGACGGCGGAGGCACCCAATCTGCATCCCGGCGAAAGACAATCCGGATCGTCAGCTCTGGCGCAATCGATTGACACCAAGCAGCGGCGGCAGCGGCCGCGCGACGATCGTCATAGACAATTTCGTCGAATGCCGGGCCATGATCCCGCAGCAGCCCGATATCGATGGACAGCTGGCGATGGAGAACGGCGGGGGGTTGCCTGGACCGCTCCAGCTCCAGAAGGTCCCGCCAACTTGCCCGCAACGCCGCAGCTTCGCGACGCAGCTCCCGTTCCGTCGCGCCGACGGCAGAGGTGCGCGCCATGAAGCTCTCGCCGACTTCGGCAAGAGCGTTCATCAGCGCCGACAAACGCGATCTCTCCCCCTTGTCGACGATTTTCTCCGAGACCGCGCTGCCTCGACGTCCGGGCATCAGGACGACGCGGGCGCCGGCAAGCGCCGGCCGAGCCGTCCCTCGTGGGCTCTTTTCGCCGCGTCCCTCACGCTCGATCTGGACGATGGTCCTGGCGCCCTCGACCGCAGGAGTGGACAGCTCGCTCAATGGCAAGAACACGGCTTGCTTTCGGCCGATATCGACGAAGGCAGCGCCCAGTCCTTTGTCGACTCGAACGATGCGGCCGAGATGGATGTCGCCCGACTGCAGCTCCTCGGATGCCTTCTGCCGATGGAACTCGACCAAGCGATCGTTCTCGAGCCACGCAACCCAGCGGTGATCGCGCCGCACCGCGACAAAAAGACGGTGACGGGCGCGACGATGAGCGACCATCAGCCGCGCTCGACCGGATAACCGAGCCCGACGAGCAGGGCGCGGACCTCGAACAACGCCAAGCCGACGATGTTGCTGTAGGAACCCTCGATCCACGGAATAAGGCCGGCGGCGCAACCCTGTATGGCATAGCCTCCTGCCTTACCCTCCCATTCTCCACTCGCCAGATACGCGGCCATCTCGTCGGCACTCAGGCGCTTGAAAGCGACCCGCGAAATCACCGTGCGGGAGGACCGCCGGCCATCGGGGGCTGCGATGCACAATGCGCCGATGACGCGGTGGCGCCGCCCGGAGAGCAGGCCGAGACATGATTCGGCGACGGCGCGTGTATCGGCTTTGGGCAGAATGCGGTGGCCGCAGGCAACGACGGTATCCGCGGCGAGGACGAAAGTCCCGTGGTGGCGCGGGGCGACGGCGTTCACCTTGGCGAAGGCCAATCGCCGGGCATGCTGCTCGGGCGGTTCGCCGCGTTGCGGCGTTTCGTCGATGTCCGCAGGATCGATGGCGTCCGGCACAATTCCCAGCTGCGCCAGCAGCTCGCGCCGGCGCGGCGAAGCCGACGCCAGCACCAGGGGGGAACCCGCCATCGGCATTGCCACGCTCGATTCTGCCCTGGCGCCGATAGACTCTATTTGAAGCGAAAGGTGATGCGCCCCTTGGTCAGGTCATATGGAGTCATCTCCACATTGACCCGGTCGCCAGCGAGGACGCGAATGCGGTTCTTGCGCATCTTGCCCGAGGTATGGGCGAGGACTTCGTGATCATTGTCCAGCTTCACGCGAAACATCGCATTAGGCAGCAGCTCCAGGACCGTGCCCGCAAACTCAATCAGGTCTTCCTTCGGCATCCAGTCTCCCTACATCACATCGCCCTCGGCAAGCGGGCGGCGCGGATCATACCGCCATCGGCTGGCTTTGCAAAAGCCGCAAAGCCCGACGCTGCCCCGTCATCTCGGCCTAAACCTTCGGCGCAGCATGTATCGGAAATCGTTCGCGGATGCGATGCATGAGAGTGTCCCGTACCTCCCGATAGGCGTCGAGCCGCGTTTCGCGGCTGCCTTCGACGATGCTGGGATCGAAGGTATTCCAGAACTCGACCTCGCAGGCCATGGTCCGGGTCATCTCGAGGGCGCTGTGATGCGCCTCCGGCGACAGGGAGATGATGAGGTCGAACGACGTGTCCTCGAGATTGTCGAAGGTCTTGCACCGATGGCGGCTGATGTCGATCCCGATCTCGTCCATCACGGCGACTGCGAAGGGATCGAGATCGCCCGCGCGCACACCGACGGAGTCGACGAAAACGCGGCGATTGTGCAGCCGCTTGAAGATGCCTTCCGCCATCGGCGACCGCAGGGCATTGAGCGTGCAACAGAACAGGACGCTGCCGGGCAGGTCGGCCATCCCCTCCTCCGCTCAACCGCGGATATGGAGAACGCACAGCAGGGTGAAGAGGCGCCGGGCGGTGTTGCCGTCCATCTCGACCTTGCCGGCGAGCCGTTCGCGCAGCAGCTCCGCGCCCTCGTCGTGGAGGCCGCGGCGCCCCATGTCGATCGCCTCGATCTGCGACGGCGACGCGGATTTGATGGCCGTGTAGTAGCTTTCGCAGACGGTGAAATAGTCCTTCACGACCCGGCGGAAGGGCCCCAGCGCAAGCATCACCTTGCCGACCGGACTCTCGTCTTCCGTGCGGATATCGAGGACGAGGCGATTCTCCTCGATGCTGAGATGGAGACTGAAAGGTCCCGCGTCGCTGCCCGCAGGCGAAAATCTGTTTTCCTCGATCAGGTCGAAGATCGCCGTCGCCCGCTCATGCTCGACCTCCGCGCTGCGGCGAACCACCGTGCGTTCGTCCAGCGACACCTTGGCGATGCGCCGCCAATCACTCTGGTCGAAATCGGCCAAAAGAATGCCTCCGCCGCGTTGGTCGCCGTTGCCTGAGGACTTGCACGATACCGTAGTTCCGGGATTTGTCAGCGAGCCGGCGGCGCCGCGAACGCATCGATCGAGGGGCTTCTGCCGTCACCGCCGATCGGTATCCGCGACGTCGTCCGGATGGCGCGGCCGCCACCGGGTCGGCCAGGAATCGCCGAGATCCTCGAGGAAGCAACTCAGTTCCTCGATCTCCAGCCGAAGCGTGACGTTGTCGGCGAAGACCAGCAAGACCGCTCCCGGTTCGGCTTGGATGGTCAACAGCTCGAGGATGCGTTCGCGATTCCGCAGGTCGATGCCTTTCGTACGCACTGTCACGACCGACTCGAAGCGCAAGCCGCTCAGGACCCGCTCGAACGCGGGCCCCTTGTCGCCTTGCTCCCAGAACGGCGCATCTCCGCCGCGGCGGGAGAATGGACGGCTATCGACAGCCGTCGCCAGCTTTTCGGCATCGAGCCGATCCCAGCGGAAACGATTGAGCGCGAGCAGAAAGCGCTTCTCCGCCGGCAGAAAAGCCATATCGACGACGGGCACCAGGGCGTCCTGAACGCAGGCCGCGATCACCGCAAGATCGTCGGCATCGCGGGCGGCGAGCCTGAGACGCTCCTGCGCCATCACTTCAACCGCTCGATCTCGGCGCCGCAGCCGGCGAGCTTCTCGACCAGCCGCTCGTAGCCGCGATCCAGGTGGTAGACGCGGTTGAGGATCGTGTCGCCCTCCGCCGCCAGCCCGGCGAGCACGAGCGACACCGACGCGCGAAGATCCGTGGCCATGACCGGCGCGCCGGTCAGGCGCCGCACGCCGCGGACCATGGCCGAAGCGCCGTGGACATTGATGCTGGCGCCCATCCGGCACAGCTCCGGCACGTGCATGAAACGGTTCTCGAAAATCGTCTCGGTGATCATGGCCGCCCCCGCAGCCGAGGTCATGAGCGCCATGAATTGCGCCTGCAGATCGGTCGGGAAGCCGGGAAACGGCTCGGTCATGACGTCGACCCCGACCAGCTCGCCGTTGACGCGGCCGACGCGCAGGCCGGCCTCCGTCGCCGTCACGGAAACCCGCGCCTGCGCCAATGTCTCGACCACTGCCTCGAGCTGGTCGAGGCGGGCGCCAAGAAGCTCGACCTCGCCATCGGTGATGGCCGCCGCCATGGCATAGGACCCGGCTTCGATGCGGTCGGGGATGACCGTATGATCGGCGCCTTGCAGGCGGTCGACCCCGCGGATGTGCAGCGTGTCCGTACCGATGCCCCGAATGTCCGCGCCCATGGCCGCGAGGCAGTGGGCGAGGTCGACGACCTCCGGCTCACGCGCCGCGTTGACGATCTCCGTTTCGCCGCGCGCCAGGGCCGCCGCCATCATCAGATTTTCGGTGGCCCCGACGGATACGTTGGGGAAGACGATGCGGCCTCCGGTCAGGCCTTTCGGGGCCTTGGCGTGAACGTAGCCGTCCTGCAGCTCGATTTCCGCGCCCAGCTGGGCCAGTCCCTTCAAGTGAAGGTCGACCGGCCGGGTACCGATGGCGCAGCCGCCGGGCAACGATACCTTGGCCTCTCCGCAGCGGGCCACCAGCGGCCCCAACGCCAGCACCGACGCACGCATCTTCCGCACGAGATCGTAGGGCGCCGTCGTATCGACGATGCGACCGGCCTGCAGGCGCATCGCGCGCGTCGCCGGGCCGCCAGCGCGCGGTTCGCTGACCGAGATGGCCACGCCGAGCTGCGTCAACAGGCTGGCCATGGTCGCGATGTCCATGAGATCGGGCATGTTGGCCAAACGCAGCGGCTGATCCGTCAGCAGCGCCGCCGCCATCAGCGGGAGGGCCGCATTCTTGGCGCCGCTGACCCGGATCTCGCCGCGCAGCCGCTTACCGCCGCGAATGCGTATTCTGTCCATGGGAAGCGCCTGCTATCGGAAGCATCCAGGAAGCGCAGGGAGAGCGGCCGGCTCGCCTTCGGCGATTGCAGCCCGGGGATGAAAAACGATAGGCATCGAGTATGGCTTTCCTGCGGCGTCGCCACCGGCATCGCAAGGCCGTTGCCGAGCGGGCCCAACATCACAGGTTTCTACTGTAACATCCGCCCCGCCTCAAGCGGCCCCCGGACGTCAGTCGCCACTCCGGCCGCCTGCGCCAGGATCCTTCGACCCGGAAGACAGTCCTGCCTCTGCGGACCGCGCCCGCTGCTGACCCTTGCGCTTACGCAAATTTTCACGCAGGGCCGCGGCAAGACGCCGCCGACGGTCTTCAACCGCCCGTTCCCCGGCCGGCGTGAGCGCCGGCTTGCGTTCGCGCTCGTCAACCATGATGCCGTCGAACGTAGCGCGGGAATCTGGGCGTGTCATCCCGCGAGGGATCTCACCAAAAAAGAAAAGCGGCCCGCACCCGGGGCGGGTGCGGGCCGAACGTCAATGTTTGTGCGCGTCAGATGCGGCCATCGGGCTTGCCTTGGCCGACAGCGCTATGGCATGGTGCCCGCCGCTTCAAGCCCGCAACCATCGTGCCGCCGTAGCTCAGTGGTAGAGCGCGCCCTTGGTAAGGGCGAGGTCGGCAGTTCAATCCTGCCCGGCGGCACCAGCCCTCTTATTCAGCTTGCGCGAGCTAAGGGCGTATCGATGGCTGTTCAGGCCAGGTCGATCGCCGTTTCTATGGTGTCGGGATCGTAGGGTTGGACGCCGTTTTCATGACGGATGATGGCGGCGATGAGATCGCGCAGGGTCGCGGGATCCTGAGGATCAATGACGGTGCGCGGATGAAGTCGCATGGCCTTGGCGACCATGCGGACATAGCCGGCGGTGTCGTTCTCCTGCGCCGGCGCCCAACGCCCGATGATCTGCGCCAGAGTCTTCAGGCCGTGGCGCTTGCGGTAGTTGCGCAGGATCACGGCCATGGCGCGAATGCCCCAGACCGGCGCATCGAACACGAAAAAGGCGGGGTCGGTCTGCGCCGGCGCCAAGCCCTTCCAGCGATCGCGGCTCTTGCGGATGTTGCCGGGGTTGCGGTTGCGGATGCCGCGCGGGAGCCGGGTCATGGCGCCTCGCCGGTCATCGTTCGCAACTGCCCGAGGATCGCCGCGGCGGCGTTCAGGTCGGCTGCAACCGCCCGTCCCTGGTCGAGGCCGCAGATCAGCGCGACGCCGCGCTTGACGTTGCTTTCGGCCATGCGGGCATAGGCGCCGAGCGAGATGTCGCAGGTGACGGCCGGCAGGAGCGAAGCCTTCTTGTCGTTGTAGGCGCGGCGGTCGTCGAGGCCGGCGTCGACGGCCGTTTCGATCGCCCGCTGCACGCCGGCGCCGCCGGGCGCCAGCGAGCAGCCGCTTGCGGCCAGCGCCGCGAGCAAGGCCACAATCGGGAGGGCGGGCCTCATGCGCCGCGCTCCGCGATGACGACGGCGATCGCGGCGCAAACGGCCGCGGCGGCCGTGCCGATCGCCGCCCATTCGGTCTCGCTCAGACCAAGGGCGAGCGCCAAGCCGGAGAAGCCCGCGTAGGTCGAGGGTTCTTTGGCACGATTGAGAAGCCAGTGCAGGATTGTCATGACGAGTCTCCGTTTCTGTTTGGGGAATTGCGCGGTCTGAGATCAGACGCGCGCCGACGATGCCGGCCGGCAGGCAATCGACGTCGGCGGCGAAGGGTCGGTACGCGGCCTTGCCGGTCGCCGAGGGCAACGTCAGGGCAGCCAATGGCGCGTGGCGTCGCCCGCCTCAGGCGGCGTCAGCCATCACGACAGCGATGATGATGATGATGCTCGAGCCGAGGAGCGGTCAGGACGAGGGCGGCGACGACGCCCTTCGGGACTCCTGGTCGGCGTAGGCCGTCCGATAATCCGCAAGGAGTCGCGCATCGACAGCGCCCTCGGGAATCAATTGCAGAAAATCATCCTCGATGCGGATGTCGGGCACGCCGCGCCGCGGCGGGATAGCGAGAATCTCCCGCATGGTTTCTTCCAGCAGATCATAGCGCTTCATCGCCACGGCGATCCGGCAGCGATCATTGAGACAGTATCGCAGCAAGTAGCCACTCGCACGCGCTTTGGAGATGGCGGTGTCGATTGCCCTCAGCGCCGGTCCGAGATGCTCCAATCCGGCATCATAGAAGCCATGCGAATAGAAATGCCATGCAGCAAGACGAGACCAGTTCAGCGGATCTTCTGGCGCCAACTCGATCATCTTGTGGATGACGGCCAGGGCCTCATCATCGCGACCATCTACGATTAGAACGTGACTGAGGTGCGACATGAGCAGAAGACGACGCCCGATGCCGCTCTCTCGCTCAAGCTCCCCCTGCAGACAGGCAACGGCCTCCCCCCATGCGTTTCGACGCATAAGGGGCATGATCGCCTCCGTGAAGAAGCGTTCAACGGCCTCCTGATCCTCGTCGCTGATCCGATCGTCGATCATCGATCGCGTCGTCCGAACATCACCGATCGGGATTGTACCACACCTCTTCGTCCCTTTCGCTCCACTCGGGAGGCTCATCCGGACGGGGCGTGCCTCCCACCGATGCGCTGCACGTTCTCGGCATGGGCGCACTTGGTCTTTGCGTGGGACAGTGTAGGCGTTCTGCCTTCGCCGCCTATCGGAGCCAGGACGGCAGGCGGTCGGCGAGCCAGCCGGCCGCGGCGGCTATCAGCAGGAGGAGACTGCCGATTTTGACCAGCGCCAATGCGCCGCCGCGGCCGAGGTTGAAGGCGGTTGTCAGCCGATCGAGCTTGCCGTCGATGGCCGCCAGCTGACGATCGACGGCCTGGTCGCGCTCGATGCGCGTGCGTTCGAAGGCGTCGAACCGGCCCTCGAGCCGGCCGATCGCGCGCGACAGATCCGCTTCGGTCACGACGAGGACCCGGGCGAGCCGACGGCATCCGGATGCGGCCGCTCGAGCATGCGCCACGCCTCTCCCACCGCGAGTGGACAGGCGAGCGCGCCGCCGCCCGCACCGGGCGGAACGAGGAGGATCGTCCAGCTGGCCCCATCGGCGCGGGAGAGCAGGAGCACGAGATGTCCCCGCGCGACGCCGGTCGCGATGGGACGCTCGCCATAGCGCTCCGCGAGATGCGCGATCATCGCTTCGCGCAGGAAGCAGGCACCAGCGGCGCGGGCCTCGGTCACCACGGCAGCCGACATCGCAGCAGCGAGCAGCAGCGGGGCGAACGCCCGGCCACGCCATCTCATGGCGTTCATCGCAGACTCCTATCTTCTGTTGAGGCTTGAGCAGAGAGGTGCAGCCGGATCAGCTGCGGTCGACATGTTGCAAATTGGCGACCTACGAGTCGCCATCGAGAAGATGCATCAGCATGCTCGGGGCCCGATCACTCCTCGCCCTGTTGAGCACGACCCGATCGAGTTAGAGACCACGCAGCACCTCTCTGGCGATTTCTCGTTACGTACGGTAGAACTGCCAGGTCAAGACTAAGACGGACCGAAGCAAGGCAGAGCAAGCGAGCGCTGCTAACTTCGACAGAACGGATGCCCAGATGGACGAAAAGCGTGTTAAAGCCCATTGGACTGACTGGGCAACTAAGTACGGCCGGAATCTTCGAGCCACTACGCTGGCTTCAAGCATCAAACGGCTTGAGATCGACGCCCTTCGCCGCGCAATCGAACGATCATCACTCCCTCACAATGCCTCCATCCTGGAAGTAGGTTGCGGCAATGGTCAGAATATTGCTGCACTTGCAGCATTGTTCGAGAACTACTCTTGGACGGGCGTAGACTACATTCCCGAAATGATCTCGGCGGCAAGGGAAAACTGCCCTGGCCAGACCTTCCTCGTCGGCGACGTGATGGACCTTCCAAAAATTGGCCCTTACGACGTCGTGTTCACTGACCGCATGCTGATCAATCTCGGCAGTATCGAAATGCAAAAACGGGCGTTAAGCAATCTCGCGTCGCTCAGCCGGGCCTCACTCATCCTCATCGAGAACTCTCGCCAAGCGAAGGATGCTCAGAACGATCTCCGCGAGGCTATGGGATTGCCGCGCCGTAAGGATGCAGAGTTCAACTTGTTCCTGAATGACGACGTGGTCGTCCCGCATTTGAGGTCGCTGTTCTCGACGGTCGAGATCGAGGACTTCGGCAGCCTACATGACATTCTGCTCTACGTGTTGTTGCCTTCGACGCTTGGCGACGCCGGCCACTACGATCACCCTATTATGCAAGCCGTCGCTGATCTTTGCACCAAGGTACCAATCCCCGCCGGGCACTATGGGCAAAACCGCCTCTACTATTGCACGCGATGAGCCCATATCTCATGGTTTCAAATGCTGCTCTGCGGGTTGGAGGCGTCAGTTTAGTTCCTTACCCAGGCCCGCCAGAAGTATCTCCAGTTGCCGTTGGTGATATTCACGAAACCAACTGGCGTAGCCTTGTTCAGCGGAGCGAACCCAGCGGTAGTTGTTCCCGTGGTAAGAACTCCATTTGTTGCATCGAGCGTGAGTGCATATTGCTTTCCAGCACCGGCGCGGTCGGCCCCGAGCCCCCCGACCATTATTTCATCGCCAGCCGTGAAACCGAGTTCCCCAGTCTTGCATCGCGCGAAGAGTTGGTGTTCCCTCGGCACAACGCCGAGGCCATGACCCTTTGTGTCAACCGTTGACGTCGCAATAGGTATCTCAGCGCTCTCGAACGAGCGTAAACCTTGCATGAGCCAGCGGGCGTTCGTCACATCGGCTATGAACCAGACTTGATCACTGATCGAGGGCAGAGCGATTGAAGTTAGGCCGGTCGCGGCTTGAGACACGATAGTATCGGTGCTAACCCGATTGGCGACGCAACTGCCAGAAGCGATTTGGTTCTGCAGGCCTATCTTGTATCCGTTGAACAGGCCGCTTAACGCGGGCAACATCAACGTGAATCCCGCGCCTGTTGGGATATACAGTTTGCCATGATCAGTAAGACTTGGCGTCGCAGAAGTACCGGTTACAATCACTTCCGATGCCGCCACGAGTGTACCGTTCATGTAGTAGCGTGTGGCATTAATTGTATCAGTGCCCTTGTCGCCACCGGCAGCGCTCGGCGTGTACAGCCCCTGCCCGAGGATCAGGCGGGCCGCCAGCGTGCCGGAGGCGAGGGTCGCGAACTGCAGTTCCGCGTCCTCGCTGCCGGCGGTCGGGTCGAGCAGCTTGGCGACGAGCTTGGCGGCGACGTCGGTGCCGCCGCCGGCATCGCGCATCAGCCACCGGAGTGCCATCAGCAGGTCGTTCGCGGCCGGGCTGGCGGAGGCGCGGTCGAGATCGATGGCGACCTTCTCGTCGGCGCCGGCATCCGCCGAGCGGAAGACGTGCGAGCCGGTCCAGGTCATCGCCGCGGGCGACAGGCCGGCCGGCGTGACGGCCTTCGCCGGCGCGCTGCCGGCCTCCACGTCGGCCTGAGCGGCCAGCTGGACCGCGCCGAACGCGGTCGCGCCGGCGGGCGGCATGGCGCCGTTGGCCGCGCTCAGGATGCCGATGGCGATGGTCAATGCCTCGTTCTGCAACGATCCCGCGTCCCAGGTCACCGTCACGGTGGTGTTGGTGGCGAAGGCCGACGACGCGATCGTGCCGTAGATAGTTCCGGTGAGCGTACCGCTGGCCTTCACCCGGCGCCCGGCGTGATAGATGGCGGTCACGTCGGCACCGGTGACGCTGAAGGACGTCGGCGAGACGTAGGCGATCGTGAATGCGCCGTCGCCATCGCCATAGACGATCCATTGGGCGTCGTTGTACCAGCTCCGAAGGTCCGCCTGGACCTGGCGCATCCCGTCATTCACCGCCGAGGGCGCCATGCCCTCCGGAAACAGCGCTGTATTGCTCGCTGGTGTGGTCGAGTAGTCCTTGATTCCCGACATGTGCGTCCTCCGATATCTTCAGGCGGTGCGATCAGAAGGCGCCCAGCAGCCCGCCCAGGACGGCGCCGATGCCGGCGCCCCATGGACCGAAGGTGGCGCCGGCGCCTGCCCCCGCCGTGGCGCCGCCGAGAATCCCCGAACCGGCTGAATAGGGCTGCGTCGTCGACGTCGTGCCGCCGAAGTTGCCCTGGACGAGGGCTGCATACTGGCGGAGCTTGTCGGCGGGCATCTGCTGCTCGAAGTTCCAACGCGCGACCTGGTCGTTGATGAGCGCCTGCGCCATCGCCTCGCGGGCGCGGCCGACGGCATCGAGCTGGGCGATGTCGGCATAGTCCTGCTGCGCGTAGGCCGGCGCGGCATTCAGCGCGTTCAGCATGTTGGCGCGCTCGGCCGCGTAGCCCTGGTATCCGAGGTTTCCGGCGACGTCGCCGAGCTGCGCCGCGAGATTCTGCTGGGCCGCCTCGTGGGCGGCGACATGGGCGCCGGAGCCGTAGCGGCCCGCGCGCGAGAAGGCGCTGTCGACGCCTGGCGCAACCGCATTCTGATAGTTACGCGTCAGGCCGCGCGCCGCGGCGTCGATCGCATTCTGCAGATAAGGATTGCCGCCGAGATAGGCGCCGCCGAGCGTGCGGCCGAGCTCGGCCGAGCCGGCGGCCGCCAAGGGCGATCCGCCCATGGCGCGGGCCGCCTGCGCCTGCAGCGCCGCCTCGCGCTCCGGTGAAACGCCGGCGACGGTCTGGCCCGGATAGTAGAGCGGGCCCGCCGATTGATAGAGCCGATGAGCCTCGGGGAAGAGGCCGGCGATCCCCTTCTTCGGGTCACCGACCAGATAAGGAATCTGCTGCGACCACGGCTCGCTCTTCTGGACCGTGGTTTGGGTGTCGCTGGGGCCGGGCATGATCAGAGCTCCTTTTCGCAGAAGAGATGTGTCGTCGCGTAGCCGTGCTTCGCCAGCACACGCGACCAGCCGGGACGGGCGATGAGTTCCATGGCGGCGCAGCCCTGCGCCCGGGCCCAGGCTTCGATAGCGGCGATGTGGTGCTGCCAGGCCTGCCGATCGCGCCCCGTGCAGATGCGGATTCGGCAGCACGTCTTGCGCGGATGGCGGACGATCTGCGTCACCGCCAGCGCCGCGATCGTCCCGTCCCACGCCAGCCACAACTGCAGGTCCCTCTCCTTCAGGGCATCGCGGATGTCGGCCGGCTCCTCCTTGCCGCGGCCCCGCCGGCAGGCGGCGGCGATCATCGGCTCGACCAGCGGCCAGACGGCGTCGATGTCGGCCGACGGAATGCCGATGAGCGGCAACGATCGCTCCATGCGGACGCCTCCCGATCTCGACCGAGGCACGGCGCCTAACCGATCACCGCATAGTCGAAGCTGCGGTCGGACTGCGCGTTGTTGGCATGGGTCAGCGTGAAGCTTCCCTTCGCGCGGGCGGAGACATGGAGCGTCCCGTTGCCGAGCTCGGCGGCCGCATTCGCCGTCGTCGGCATGAGCAGGATGACGCTGCCCGCCGTTGCGCGCGGATCGTCGATGGTCGTACTCGCCGCACTGGCGGCCAAGGTCAGCGATCCCGTGCAGTTCAGCTTGCCCTGCGCGAGACGGTTGACGACCGTTGCGACCTGGCGCGCCTCGCCGCCGCCGACGGGCAAGGCCGGAAACCCCGCCGTCATCGGAACCCCGCCGGGCTGGCCTCGATATCATCGATGCCCTGGATATGCCGCCAGTCCGCACCGGCGGCGACCTCGATACGCGCCCGCAGGTAGCGGCCGTTCGCCCGCACCGGGCAGCGGCCGGACGCGTTCATGGGCGCCGGGGCATCGAAGGAGACCGGATCGACGGTTCGGTTGCGCGTGCCCGCGCGCACGCTGACGCTCGAGCTCGATGCGCCCGCGCCGTCGACGAGCGGCCGCACGCTGCGAAGCAAGGCGCGCCGACCCGGTACCAGCTGGGCCTCGCCGGTATCGACCGTCGCCGCCAGGTTGGCGCCGTTGAAGAAGCCGATCTGGTGCGCCGTGGTGAAGGCGGCGAGAAGCAAGCGACCCGAGCCGGTCCACACCCGGTTGTCGAGCGAGAACGGCAGCCCATCGAGATTCGGCAGGTAGGCGTCGAGTCCGTCCAGCGTGTATCCGGCCTGCGAGGCGGCCTGATGAATCATCTCCATCTCGACGTCGGCACGGCTCCAGCGATCGGCGGCCCAGTTGTATATGAGCAGCCGGTTCGGGGTGCCGCCCGTGAAGTCGGACCCCGGGCCGGGATAGGAGACGACGTAGAGCTTGTTGACCGGATCGATCGCGGCGCTGATGCGGTGCAGATAGGTCTGGTTGACGTCGTTCCAGAAATGACGGTCGACGCGGTGATGGCCGATGGCGCGCAGACCGCGGGCGCCGTCGAGCGCCATCAAGCCGTCATCCGACAGGAAGAAGGCGGTATCCTCGTGGCGCGCGATCGAGCCCTCGGCCGGCGTGCCGGTGCCGCGCGCGATCTCGTCGAACTGGAAGATCGCGGGAACGCCGACATAGGTCATCCGCTTGATCGAGCGCTCCTGGAAGACGAGGCCGTACTCGCCGCCGACGATGCCCATGACGTAGCCGCCGTCCGGCAGGTCCTGAAAATCGGCCTGGGTCGCTTGCGACGACGCCCAGGTCTCGGCGTTGTTGATGCCCGACCAGTGCACGCGCTGCGCCAACCCGCTCAGCCGGCCCATGACGACGAAATCGCGCACGGTGGCGACGAAGCGCGCCACCGGGGGCGTGCCGTCGAGAGCGGCGAAGGTGGCCGCCGAGCCGATGGCGAACTTCTGCGGCGCGTCCACCCCGTTGACGGCGATCACGAGGTCGCCGAACTGCGCGAACGACCAGCCGCCGTCCGCGGGCGTGGAATAAGGACCACCGGCGGTCCGGCTTACGTCGTCCCAGGCCACGCCGGCGCTGTCCCATCTGTAGAGCTTCGCCGCATCGGCGGCGAAGTTGGCGACGGCGCCGCTCTGTCCGCGGGCCAGGACGGCGCCTTGTACGCGCGCGCTCATCGCGCCGACGGTGGCCACCAATGACGGGAGCGGCCGGTAGCCGGCAGCATCGGGAATGACATTCTTGGCCTCGAGCGCACCGGGATTCTCGAAGTCCGGCAGGTCGGGCTGCCAGGCACCGATCGGGATCATGGATTCGTACTCGCATGATTGATGTTGGCCAAAAAGACGAACGGGACATCAGGGTCCCGAGTCGAGAGCCGTCACGGCGAACCGCCGGCTATTGATGGTTCTGCCACTCGGTCGTCGCGGATTCCGCCGGCGTCCAGCCCGCAGTCGCCTCGTCGGCGACGGTCCAGTCCGCCGCAGCCGAATGAATGGCCGCCCAGGGTGCCAGCGACGCGGCGGCGGCGGTCCAGCTGCCGCCGGCATCCGATATCGCGTGCCACCCCGTCGACGGCTTCCAGAACAGCAGCAGCATCTCAGCTCCCGACGCCGAGCAGCATCAATGTCTTCGCGATAGGAGAGCCAGGCGACGCCGCCGCGTAACTGCCGATCTCGAAGAAGTCCACATCCGCGTTCGAGATCTTGCCCTGGACGAGCTGGTTCGCATCGCACGCCGACCAGCGCCAGACGTGACTGCCGACGCGAAGGGTGTAGTTCGGGTCGGCCGAGTCGCCCTTGGCCCGCAGCGCCGCCGTGCGCTGATTGGCGCCGGCCTTCCAGATCTCATAGACGCCGCCCACGGAACCCGCCGGAAGCGCCGCCAGATCGACATAGGATCCCGTGGTCGAGAGCGACCGGTCCGGCGCGTTCGTGTCGAAACTCGCGCCGCTCTTCTGATAGCCGACCAGGAACATGTCGAGACTCGTCCCTTCGACCTGTTGTTCGAAGATTTCGGACTCGTCGACACCGATGACCGCCCAGGTGTGCCGCGGGTCGTTGGCGGTCGCAACGCGGTTGTCGGTCGAACCGTTCTTCCGTAGACCCCACCCGTCCCCCGTCCCCGTCGCAATCATCTCCAAGTAGGCGGCGATCGCCGTGTCGCCTCCGGTGTCGGCAGAGATGTCCGTGTCGACCCAAGCGCCGCTCGTGCCCGTCGATTTGTCGATGGCGTTCGTGAGAAACGCGGCATCGTCGGCCGTGTAGCCGACGAGCCAGATCGTCTGCGTCGCGGCGTCGGCAATGAACGCCTCGAAGATGCGGTTGGCGTCGATGCCGATGGCGCCGCCATGATGGTTGGTGAATCCGCCGAACTGTGTCCGGTTGTCGGTCGACCCGTTCTTGCGCAGGCCGATCGCGTTGTTCGCGCCTTCCGCGTTGACGCACAGAAGCAGGACGCCGGTGGCGCCCGTGGGAACGTCGGCCGATACGTCGATATCGGTCCAGGCCCCCGTAGTTCCGGGCGTGACGTCGACCGGGCTGCCGAAGAAGACCGCCATCACGACCTCACTGCGGCACTTCGATCTTGTAGTTCCGGTGCCATAGGTCCTGGCTCCTGGGCGGAGTCTGTCCGGCTCCGCCGCCCCACATGTCGGTGAAGGAGGGGCCGGCGATGAGCCAGGCCGGATCGTGCCGCCAGATCCCCCCCTCCAGCAATGCGCGACCCAGCAGATCGGCGCCGTCGTGGATCTCGTAGCTCGCCCAGCCGTCCGGGTTGCCGCGACCATCGGCGACGGTGTTCAGCTTGACCTCCAAGACGAGGCGAAGCCACCGGCCCGTTGGCACCAGGAGATCGGCGCCGCCCGGCGTCTTCACGCGCGGTCCGACGCCATACCACTTCGTCGGGTCGCCGGCGGCGTTCTGCGGGCGGTTGAGGTGGTAGCTGTAGATGCTCGCCCGCGGTTCGACCTGGCCGGCCGACGTCGCCGGCCGATAGGCGCGGACGCTCGCCATGGCCTGGTCATCAGGATGCGCACCGGCTTTCGGCTGGTGCGTCACGCCGATCCACAGGCCGAGGGCGGTCTTGCCGCTCTGAGACGGCTTCACCTCGAAGCCCGGCTGCATGAACAGCTCGCAGCTCGCGCGGGCATGCGTGGCCTTCAGGCTCGTGCCCGTGCCGTTCGGATACCACGAATATTGCGCGATGGCGTTGGGGGCGCCGGCCGTGGAGCGGAACCTGAGCGCATCCTTGGCGCTGTCGTAGGTGACCCGCGGGCTGGCGAAGGCGCCGGCGAACGGCTGGTTGTCCTTCGCCCAGACCACCTTCCACTGCGTCGGAGGCCGGGGCTCCGGCTCGGGTCCGGGTTGCGTCGCCGGCGCGAGTTGGACTTCGCCGCCCCAGCTCTCGACCTGCCAGCCGCTCGGTCCCGAAGAGTCCGCTCCCGTCGGATAGACGATCTTCCACCAGACGTAGTCGACGCCTCCCATACCCATGACGACCGGACCGCCAACAACGGCGCCGCGCGCCCCCACCGGCTGCGTTCCCAATTCGGTGCCGGCCGGCGTGTCGCGGATCTTGACGGCTCGTGTTGCGACGACCTGCACCGTATCGCCGACATGGAAATCATTGACGGGCGACGGGTTCGGAGCAGACGCCGGGGCCGCAGTCGGGATGCCGAAGTTGAGGACATAGTTCGGCGCGACACCGGACATCGTGACGAAGGCGGGTCGGCCCGCCGACAGAGTCTCGACGGTGCCGATCGTCAGGGACGGCGTGGCGCCATCGCGTCCCGGCTCGCCTCGTGGGCCCGCGACAAGCAGCTCGTCAGGAATGACGATCTTGACCGGCAGTTCCATTTACCCCTCTCTCGATTCCGTCACCGGCTTGCGGTCCTCCGCCAGGGCGGAGTCGATCGCGGCTCGTATATCCAGCGAAAGCATCTCGAAGCGCTGCCGGGCGACCGCCGACTTGCGCAAGCCGGCGGCGTCCGGCGGATCGAGTTTCTCGAGCGGATAGGGACCGCCCTGACGCACGTTTTCGGCGGCCAGCGCGCCGTCATATCGCCACCAGAGCGCAGCGTGCAGCCGGTCGAACAACGCCTTGCTCGCAGCCGGCGTCGCCTGCACGTCGACACCGTGCCAGGGCGAGGACGCGCCGTCGCGCCAACCCGTGCCGCGCACGAATCGCCCATTTTCGTCGCGGCGGCCGTAATACGCTTCTTCCAGGCTGTCATGAAGATCGTTGAATTTGGCGTCGACTGCCCGGCGCAGCGATTCGAAGGCGACATCGCCGAAGTTGCGCACGGCTCTCATGATCATGCCCCGCTGTATCCATTGGCGCTGAAATAGACCGTGGTGGATGCGGCTAGGCTCGCCATGTTCAGCGCCTCGTTGGCGGCCAGGCGGAGGGGCGGATCGAAGGTGACGTTGCTGCCGCCGCCGGCCGGCGCGATGGTGCGCCAGATCACCGTCGAGGCGCTTTTGATCTCGATGACCGGATTGTTGGCCGAGCTGTTGGCGATCGAGAGGGAGGTGACATAGATGCGGATGCCGGCGCCTTGGGCGGCGATGACCGAGGTGTCGCCCGTGCTCGTGGTGCTCGACGCGCCGGAGATCTGATTTTCCGGATTGCAGTGCGGCCGCGTGATGAGCTTCCCGGCGAGGTCCGCGACGAGGCGGGCGACGTCGGCGTTAGCGACCGCGGACCGTTCGCTCGACCTCGCCTCGGCGCCGATCTGCATCGGGTTCTGGCCGGCCGCCGCATCGTGCGCAGCCGTGCCCTGTATCTGTAGGGCGTTCGCTCCGGCCGGCCCGGCGGCGACCTCGACGGTGCCGTCGATCGTCAGTGATCCGCCGCCGTCGTCGATGGTCAGGCTGCCGCCGCCATCGGCAACCGAGACGGCGCTCTGGTCGCTGGCGATGGCAACGGGCACGCTGCTCGCCATCGTCTGCTGACCGCCGCCGAGAAGCCCGTCGAGCTGGTTTTCGGTGCCGAGCGCGATCTTCACCTTCTGATAGTGCGCGCCGCCGATCTCGTCGGTGGCGACGGCAGGGTCGCCGCCGCTGCCGCCGGGGGTTTGGATGTTGTCGGCCATTACGGGTTGCTCCCGGCATGGCGCATGACCGGCGTCGCGCCGGACCATTTGCCGGCGTCGTCGCCCTCCTGCAGCCTCTGAATAGCGCTCTGGTAGCGCACCTCCCATTGCGGCAGGTGCGCGTCGTCTCCCAGGTAGGCGGCGGCCTCCACCAGCGAGCCGAACAGATAGACGTCCGGCGCATTCGCCAGCAGCCAATTGCTGCTCGCAGCCGGCGACAGCCCGTCGATCTTCTTCCAGTAGGTCATCTCGGCGATGTAGCCGGCGTCGGGGGCAGGCGCGAACTGGATCTCGTCGTTGACGATCGCATAGAGCCGCGGCCGACCCACGCTGGATCCGGCGATGCAACGGTCGATCAGTTCCGGCGAGACCAGGTCGAGCGCCGTCACCGGATCGGTGTTCAGCTGGAGGTTGCGCATGGTCAGAAAGCCGGACGGCAGGGCGACATACGGGCCGCTGATCGTGGCGGTCGCCCGTTCCTCCATCGCGCGGATCCGGAGAGCGCGGTTGAAGCGCAGCTCGCAGAGCGCGATCCAGTCGGGAATGATCGCCGCAATGGTCGCATCCCCCGGACGGCCGAGCCAGTTGCCGACCGCCGTCTGCAGTTCGGCGTAAGTCGAGATCGCCATCTACGCCACCCGCTTGTCGGCGAGCGGGATGTCGACTTCGCGAAATCCCGCCGCGGTGGCGCTACGACCGCCGCCGCCGGTTGTGCGGCCAAGCGACGGCAGCAGAGCGAGGACATGTGCTGCCATTGAGGAGGTCTCCCGTTTCGAAGTTGCGTTAGAAAGAGCGACCGAACGAGGGCCGGAGTCAGAGCGTGCCCGGTGCCGTGCGCAGGTACCGCCACTCCGGATCGTTGAGCAGCTTCTTCACCGCGGACCAATGGTCCCGGTTGAACACATCAATGCCGTACTCGCTGCGCCACTTGAGGATGATCACATCGGGAATCGTCGCCGCCCGCCGGAGTTCGCGAGAGGACGACCATCCCCGATTATCGGCATTCTGCAACGCCTTGTTGCGCTCGAGTATCGGCGCCACGTCCTGAACCGTCTCGACAATGGTGCGGTCGGTCAGCGGGTCGTAGTGGTGGTATTCGACGATGCCGGCGAGCGGGTCGGAGTCAAGGAGACGGCGGGTCATGGCATCTCCGCATGAAAATCCGCTCATGACCGCCAACCAGCGATCAATGCGTTTCGCGTCAGATATGTCTGAGGACGAAGGGAGATGCCACACACACGACGGCATCACATAATATTCGCATTATATGATTATATTCTTATTTCTGTCAAGAAGAATCGTGTGTGTCAGTAACTTTCTGGCTCACTTATTGGGCTTCCTGCTGAGGATCCGGCCGAGATCGCGAGCCTGGATATCGAATCGCCCCTCCTTGCCAAGCTGAATGCGCGACCGCCTCAGAATTTCGTTCTCACGCCGCCGAGCGATCACAACACCCTCATTTTCCTCCAGATGCCTGTTTGCCTCTCGTTGTGACTTTGGATCCTTCGCGTGCTCCCTCTTGACCTCGGCGTTTTCAGCTCTTTTCAACCACCACCACTTGTAGCGCCCGTAGTCGAAGACGCGGGAATCGAGGAACCGTGGGTCATCCGGCAGCTCATATCTCTTTCCGCGTGTCGTCGTGTATCCGCGTAGTTCGTCGCTTCGACGTGCCACGTCCTGCAGCCGCACCCCGGGATCCCGGTTGATCCCGACACGCAACTGTTGCTGCCTTTTCTGCGAGAGGGCCCTAATGACCGCCAGGCGAGCATCCGCGATCGACGCCGCGTCCATGAATTCGTCATACGCCCTTTGAAGAGGAACCAGGTTCTTCTGTGGAATTCGCGGCACGCCTGCTGTGCCGAGAAGGCCGTAGAGCACAGCGTTCTCGAATGCATCGCGCGGATCACCGGAAGATCCGAAGGTCGACGCCGCCCCGATGCTGCCTAGCCCTGCGGACCGCTCGATCCGGGATAGCGGATCGAGCGCCTTGGCGGCGGCACCGAGGATGGCAGCCTTGGCTGCAGCACCAGCTGCGGCTTGTAGGCCGTTTTCAGACGCACGGATCGCATCTAGTGAGGCCAGCCCCGCAATCGGACCAAGCCATCTCGCGGCTGTCAGATATTGAGCCAACTCCGCCGGCGCCTGGCCTACTGCGGCATACCCTTTTCCGAGAAATGTGGTTGGAAGGTCTTCTTCGGCCGGAGCAACGCGAGCCGCCGTTTCATGCAGCCAGTTCTCGGCGTCTTTCCAGATCGTACCTTCGCTCATATGGCCATAGCCGGTCCAATCCGTCATGAAGTCGTTCGCGCGATTCAAGAGACCGACGCCATCCCCGAGCGTGTCGTACATGCCCGACGCGCCGATCAGATATCCGGTCCACAAGTCCTTGCCGGCCTGTGCAAAAGCGTCCACGACACGTCCGCCAATGTCTGAGAAAGCGGGCTCGCCTGTGCCTGCTCGATGTGCGCCCGGCTCCGCATCGCCGAAGGCATCGAGAAGGCCCACTTGGCCCGCGAGGCGGCGCAAAGGCGAGGCGCCGACACTCTTAGATGAGCCTTGGAGCGCACCAGATTCGAGCGCCTCGGCGATTGGGACCAATCGAGGTTGCTCTAAGGCGTCAATCAGACCATAGGGGTGCAACCCGTATGGAGCGGCAATGCGCTGGTTGCGCGGATGCAAGGCATTGATCGTCGGATACATGGGACGTCCCTGGCGCCCAGTTGGCGCCTGCAAATGAAAACGGGCGGCCCAAAGGGGGCCGCCCGCACAAGTGAGGAAGTAATCTACTTCCTTACGGCGTCGTCAGGTCGGCGACCACGCCGGAGGAGGCCTGCTGCTTGGCGACGAGCGCGTACTCGACGAGGAGCTGCCGCTTCTCGCTGTCGCCCGTCTTGGACAGCTCGACCTGCTGGAAGGGCCGCAGGTAGGCGCAGCCCCAGTACTCCATGTCGAGCACGAGCACCGAGCGGTCGCGGCTGAAGCGCGACGGGTAGATGCGGTGCTCGCCGAAGTCGCTGACATAGACGTCGGCGCCGGCGATGATGGTGGCCTGCTTCGTGCCGGCGTTCTCGCGATACTGCGTCGCGATGCCGGTGAAGGTGGAGCCCACCGCCTTGTTTTTCGGGCCGACGATGATCGTCGCGGGATCGCCGCCGTTCGCCCAGCAGGACTGGATAACGCTCTTCAGCAACGCCTCCGTGTAGGCCCGCTGAGTGCCGTCGGTCGCCGCGCTGACGGTGCCGCCGGAGAAGCCCCCGGAAGCGCCGCCGGCACCGCGGCTGACGTTGGAGGTCAGCCACGCCTCCACCGAGCCCGTGGTGCGGGCGACGGACGAGCTGCCCGCCGCAGACGCCTGGTTGCCCGTCAGGATGAACTCCATGTCGCGCTTCAGCTCCTTGGATTTCTTCGCGATCTGGTAGCTCAGCTCCGACTTGCGGCCGGCCTTGTCGACCGCCTCCTGGGTGCCGCTCACCACGACGGTCTTGTCGGAGATCTGCGTGTAGTTGCCGACACGCTGGGTCGGCGAGGCGGCGTCGAGCGTCGCGTCGTCGCCCTCGATCACCGCGTTCTGCGCGGCCGCGGAGAGCGAGTCGGTCTGCCATTCATGGAAGGTATTCCTGGCCTTGAGCCGCTGGGCCATGGACAGGAACGGCGTCTGCGTCGGCGACAGGTTGTAAATGACGTCGCTCAGGTCGTCCTTGTTGCCGATCGCGTCGTAGGAATCGAAGGTGTTGGTCGGTTGTGCCATGGGCACGGTCTCCTCTGCTAGAGCATGTCTTCGATGAGCCGGGCGGCGTCTTCCGTCCGGCCGCTGCGTTCCAATCGAGTCATGAGCTTGGCGCGCCGCTCCACGGCGCCGGTGCGCGATCCGCGCGCCGTGCCGGGCTTCTGCACCCGGGGAAGCGCGGCCACCGTCTCTTTGATCTTTTCCCTGTTCGCCATCAGGCGGTCGAAAAGCATCGCCTTGCGCGCCAGGATGAAATCGCGATGGTCGACGAGGCGCGACAGTTCCTCCTGCCGATAGCCGGTGTCGATCAGATATCGCGTCAACGCCGCGGTCTCCCGACGTCCGTTGACAGGGTCGGCCAGTTCGGGGTGCCTCGCGATGAGGGCCCGCTTCTGCTCGGCGATGTAGTCCTGGTGCGCCTGGACGGCTCGGAGGCGACGGTCCCGGTCTCGTTGCTCGTAGCCCAGGCGCTCGGCTTCGGCCTGCTGCAGCTGCTGGGATAGCGAGTCGAACAGCGGCTTGGCTTGGGTGAAAAGAGTCGGATGTTCGGCCGAGAGGCGGTTCCAATCGATGCCCTCGAACTGCGCGAGCTGCTGCCTCAGAGCCGGAATCTGACCGTTGAGCCGTTCGATATAGCCCGCCCGCTCGAGCGCGACTGCCGTCTGTTCCTGCTCGAGATCCGCTTTCGCGCGCTCGATCGAGCGGCGCTCGTTGGCCAGCCGCATGGTCTTCTTGGTGTAGTCGGCGCCGCGCTGATATCCCTTGACCAGCTCGTTGAGCGTGACCTCGGCCTCCTCGCCGCCGACCTTGACCCTGTAGCGCGGCTCTTCCGGCTCCGTGTCGCCTTCCTCCTCATCATCGTCGTCGACGCCGGGGTCGTGCTCGACCTCCTCTTCGTCGGCTTCAGCCAGAGCTTGCTCGTCCTCCGAATCGACGGGTGAATCCTCGGACGCCTCGTCATCGGCTTCGGCCGTCGGCGGGGTCGTTTCACGCCGGATGATCTTCTCGATGGCGCGCGCGGCGCTGGCGAGATCGTGCACTTCGGGTGCAGTTGCCGTCTCCGGCGTCGCTGCGTCGGTCATGGAACGACTCCTTGTTTGAGGTTGGGAACGCGAAACTGGGCTCTGATGGTCGCCGCAGCAGCGGATCAACGGGCTATCGCATCGGTCATGCCGTGTGACGAATCAGCACGCGGCGTCGGCGCGAACTGATGGCGCGGCCCCTCGTCCAGGCACCGAAGGACGGCAGCTCGCCAATTTTGGTTGCATACATGATAAAGTTATGCTACTTTTAATTGCATACCTACCTAAGCGTGAAATATGTTGCCTATGCAGGTCGACCCGACCGACGGTCCGAAGAGCGAGCGGCCCTTCCTCCTCTCCAAAAGGGTCCGCCGGGTATTGTTCTACGCCGGGTTGTTCGTTCTGTATTCGCAGTTGGTCAGCGCCGGCCTGACGGGCGTGTACCGGTATACACCTTGGGAGCCGACCTGGCTGGACGGTGGCCACCCCACGATATTCGATCCCTGCACCCTGACCCTTCTGCAGCCTCCCGAAGGCATTGGAACGATCGAGAATTGGCGGGCCGTAGGATGGAACATCGAATTCTCCCCTGCCCGATACATCGCGTGGGCCGCCGCTGCGCCCATTCTAGGATCGGCAGCGCTGTTCTTCGCCAGCGTTGCCGGGGCGGGATGGCGTCCCCGGGCCTTGCTTTTTGTCGGCAGCTGCTTGGGCGTGGCCGCTGCAGTCGCCATTAAGATTCACGAGGCAATAAGGGGATCGATCAGCTGGGCCATAGTGGCGCGACGGTTCACGGACGGCACGCTTCTCCACGCTCCGCATCCGATTTACGGTTACGCGGAACTCATCGGCAGCCTTTTCCTGCCCATCGCAATCTACATGGCGATCGTCGTCTACATACTCGTTTCGAGTGCGCGTGTGCTGTTGCGTTGGTCGATGCAGAGAGTCCGCACGCGTCAAGCAGGCCGCGGGCCATAGGCCGGAGTCACCTAAGGCCCTTTGGCAGCCAGGGCAGATAGTCGACATACGCTTCGTTGGCGCCGATTGCCCTGCGCAGCAGCGGGTCGTTCGGGCCCACGGCATGAGCCGGGCTGCCGTAGCGATAGCTGTATCCGTCAGGCAGATAGCCCGCAATCCAGTCCGGCCCGCCTGGGCGACTGGGGTTCGTGTACCAGTTGGTCTGCGCATTCGACAGTTCCGGTGCGGGCGGCTTGACACCGCGACGGGCAGGCGGGTTCCAGTTGTCGACCTTCGGGTTGTTTCCCCACCTCTGCTCCGGCAACCACACCGGCGCATGGGGTGCGAGCGTTGAATTGGGATCATATGTCGATTTCCAGGAACCGCTGCCGTCCGACGCACTGCCGCTGATCACCTTGCGGGCCGCACTGACCACGTCCTGCCAGTTCCGAGCGAAACGGCCAATGGCTATGCCGATGTCGTTGTTGTTGCGGTCCATCGCCTCTTCGTCGTGAGGTTGATCGTTCAGCTGCCCCTCGAGTTCATGGAGGTCCAATATCTGCCTGGCTCGTTGTTCCCCAAAACGCCGCGTCAACTCGGCCGCCCACAGGATATGTCTGTATGCATCCGCTGGCCCCCGCTCTCGGGCCGGCAGCTGCGAACCCACCATCTCAGACTGCGCGGCGTTTGCCCCGACGTAGTCTTCATAGTCATCCGCTGTAACGCCGGACAATTTGTCACCGAGCCACTCGTCCAGCCCGTAGTCCGTGACAGGCTCCAACGGCAATTCCGGCGGTGCGGCCCGCCTCTCCTTTCGCCGCCGGCGCAGTTCCCGCTGTTCCGCCTGCTGCTCGTCGATGCCGCCCAGGTCTCGCAAGCGCTTGGCTCCTGACGTTCCGTCGGACTGCGTCGCTGATCGCGATTGTGCTCGAATGAGTGTCCCGTCCTTGCTGGCTCCGGTTCGTTCACGGAGGCGCCTCTTCGCCCGCTCCTCACCCTCCAGGAGTCGATAGATGCGATGAGCGGCATGATCGATGGTGCCCGGCCGTGGCCGCCGAATCGGATGGAAGGGCATCTTTTTCATCCTTTCTATCTTGGCCCGAGGGCGTCAGTCGGCCTGCCGTCTGGCAGCGCCGCCCGGTTAAGGTGACTACGGGAGATCTATTATGACGATGACGCTATGGGGGCGTGGCGTCCGGCACCGGCCGACTGGCTATCGGCCAGCTTGCCCGTCTGCAGCACATCGACCAGATGGGTTCGCACACGGCCAAGCAGCCTGAGCATGAGCCACAGGCGCTCCCGCTCGGCCGTCGCATCCTCCGCCGTGGCGGCCCAGGCATCGCGCAAGGCGGCATCCACCATCGCGAACGCCTCCTGCAGCAGCGGCTCTTCGAGCAGGCGGCGCGCCTGCTCGCCGCGGCGAATCTCCTGTTCGCGGGTCATGCCAGGCCTGCCTGCCGTGCCTTGAGCGCCAGCGCGTCGCGCTTGGCGGCGATGTCTGCGGCGAGCTTCGCCTGATCGAGGGCAAGGTCGGCGGCGGCGCGCTGGCGGTCGAAGGCGAGGCGCGCGGCGGCCAGTTGGGCCTGCTGCTGGACCGCCACCAGCGTCGGATCGGGCTGCGGCGCCGGCGGCGGAACGGGCGGCGCCGGCGGATGGTGCGCGGGATCGGTGAAGTAGGAGTCGGCGCTCTTCAGGCCCGCATTCTCCACCAGCTTGGCGAGCGTGTTGTAGACATTGTCCAGCCGCACCAGCGGGCCGTCGACGCCGCCCTGCATGCGAATCGCCTGCACCTGGATCTCCAGCAGGTTGCGCAGATGCATGAGCATCTGGTCCTTGTTGCCGGTGCCGAGGCCGACCGCGATGGAGACGTCCATCTGCGTCGTCCAGCTGCGCGGATCCATCGGCACCCAGCGGTTGCGCAGCCGGATGATGCGCGGCGCGCTCTGATGCCGGTTCACCAGCTCGAGGATCTTGCGGAACAGGTCCTTGATGCCCGTCTCGGCGAAGACGCGGGCGATCAGCTCCACGCGCTGCTGCGCGGCGGTCATGATCTGGTTGATGCCCGTGGCGGTCTTGTTGAGGGTATCGGCCTGGAGCCCCTGCATGTAGCGGGTGACGCCGGTGCGGTTCTCGCGCACGCCGTCGAGATATTCGAGCACTGGGAAGGCCTGCGCCGCCACCATCGGCGTGTCGAGCGGGAGGATGTGGCCCTGGCCGGGCAGCGCGCCGTTCTTCAGCCGCACGATGCCGCCCGGCCGCGCGGTCATCATGTCGTCGAGGTTCACCTGGTCGCTGATGATGTGGCGGCCGTTGTTGCTGAGATAGAGGTTGTCCAGGATCTGGCGCAGGATCGTGGATTTGATCAGCTGCAGGTCCATCACCAGGTCGGCGACCGACAGGCCGAAGAAGCGGTGCGGCATGATGATCGGCGTCAGCGACACGAACGGCAGCGGCCCGTCCCACGGCTCGTTGTCGAGGATCTCCTGCCCGCTGCCGGCGACCGTGACCTTCCGCCGCTCGGCGATGCCGTCGCCGTCCCAATCGCAGCGCAGGTAGCACTCGGTGATCCAGACCTCGCGCATGGCGCGGTTCGGGCCGTCGGCCAGGATACGTCCGCCATCGTCCTCGAGGTTGAAGCGCTCGCGCCGCTCGCCTGTCGGGTCGTCGTCCTCGGCGCCGGGCAGGCTCTCGACCAGATCGCGCTCGTAGCCCAGCTCGACCAGCTCGGAGACCGTCTTGCGCAGCCGGTGCGCGACGAAGGGCGCCTCGTCGATCGAGCACGCCCGCCGGGAAATGAGAAACTCCTCCGGCGGGACGCTCATGATGCGCACCGCGCCGCTCTTGCGGCGGCGCTTGACGACGACATCGTGGAAGGCGACCGCCGCCTCGACCGGCAGGCCGTTCGGTCCCATGACGACGCCTGTCTCCTGATATTCGCTGTGGGCGATCGGCTCGACGTCGGGATCGGCGAGGATGAGCTGCATCTCCTCGAACGTCTTGCGCGTGTAGCTCTCCCGCGCCGCCGTCTCGCCCTCCTCCCACCACAGCTTGGCGATGCCGTTCTTCTGCAGCAGGGAGTCCTTGAAGAGCGTGTACAATATGACGAAGCCGGGATTGTCCCGCGAGAAGATCCAGTTGACGTATTCCGTCGCCTGTCTGGCCACTTCCTCGTCTTCCGGGCCGGTCGGCTCGAAACGCACGACCTCATCGCCGGCAGTGAAGATCTTCAGCAGGGCCGGCAGAATCCACTCGATGGTGTCGGCGACGTCGGTGGAGACCACTTTGCTGCGGCCATCGAGCTCGTTGCCGAACGGCTCGCCGAGATAGTAGCGCAGGGCCTTGCGCCGCTGCTCCGACAGCTCGCCGCCCAGATGGGCCAGCGAATCGGCGATCTCCGCCGCAAGGATGGACTTGAGCTCGGAGTCGGTCATCTTGAACATTGCGTCTTCCTTGCTGAAGAAACAAACGCACGGCCCGCCGGCCCGCGATAGCGGAGCGGATCAAAGTGACGGTCGTTCCAAGATTCGGGGGATGCCGCCCGACTACGGGACCGAGCTCGGGCTACGAGCCGCAGAGGGGCACCGTGCCTCGCCTCGCGCGTCTCCCCAACCTGCTGGAATCAAAAAGGGGGCGCGCGCCTCAGGCACACGACCCCATCACATAATATTCATATTATAGGACCGAGGTCCTACTTCTGTCAAGAAGAATCTTCACTCTGCCGCCTGCGTCAGGCTCGGACTTTTGTGGAGGTCCATACGGCCGAGGCGGCCGGCGGTGCGCCCGTAGCAGGCGACGAGCACGTCGAGGCCGAGCCGCACAGCGGCGAGTTCGGTCTCGTCGGCGCGCCAGGCAGACGAGGGGCGGCGGCGGCCGCCGTCGAGAAAGCGCGGACGGCGGCCGAAGACGACCAGATTCTCGGTGGCGTCGCAGATGCGGCGGCCGGCCGCCAGCAGATGATTCTTCCCGCGGCGAAACAGGGATTCGAGCTTGGCCAGTTCCGCCTCCGTCAGGTCATGGCGATCGGCGTAACCAGCCGCTGCCGCACCGAACAAATAGCTGCAATCCATCTGGGTTTTGCCGATGGCCCGGCCGTAAAGAAACGCGTAGTAGCAGCCGGCTTCATGTTGCTGACGGCTGACGAGACCGCGGGCCAGCAGCAGGCCGAGAGGGTATTCGGTCAACGCCGGATCGCCGCCTGCCGCCAGGCGGGCTCGGTGCGCCTGCAGTTCCGGCGTGCCCCGGTCGATCACCGGTCGGTCGCGGTTGGGGCGCCCCCGCCGTCCCTGTCCTTGCCAACTCCGTTTACCCTGGTCGCTCATCTCCCATGCTCCTTCCACATCGTTGAGTTCGCCGACGCGGCGCTTAAAATATTGTTTTAGAACAATTTTATCACCAGACGATATGGCTGTGGCAGGCAGCCATGGCATCCATCCAGTCTTCGCCGAGCTTGCAGAGGCCGCAGACTCGCTCGCCGACGCCGGCGCTGTCGAACCATTGGGAACAGGACAGACAGCGCCTTGATTTGGACTCCGCCCGGGCGGGCCGCTCGCTTCGACGCTGCCCGGCCCTCGCCATTGTGGATGAGGATTGCGGTCGATACATGATATTGTACCTCTTTTGTTCTGACGCAGATATTATGAGGCAGACATTGACTTGTCAACGGTAATCGCATAGACGTTACGTGCGTAAACGAGGAGGACGATCTATGGCCGAAATTTCCGAAGCCGCCCGCCAGCTCAAGGTTCTGCGCGAGCGCGCCGGTCTGTCGATGCGCGAGGTATCCGAATCCTTGGGCTGGGCTCTCACGCGCTACCAGCACTACGAGGACCGGTACCGGCGGCGCTTCCTGCCGATCGAGTTGATGCGCCATCTGGCCGCGCTGTTCGCCCCCAAAGGCGTCGATCCGCGCGCGGTGCTGGCGCTAGCCGGCGTCGATGCCGGCTCCAGCGCGCTCGCAACCCTTCCGCCCATCACCCGCTTCGAGCCGATCGCCCAGCCGGCGCCGGGACGCGACCTGCCGGTCGTGGGCGCCGTCAAGGGCGGTGCCGAGGGCTTCTATTTCAACGAAGGCGATGCCAAGGAGTACGTGCAGCGCCCCTCGATGCTGGCCGGTGCCGCCAACGCCTTCGCGCTTTACGTCGATGGCGATAGCATGGAGCCGCGCTATTTCGCCGGGGAGATCCTGTTCGTGAACCCGAACCGGCCGCTGACCAAGAATTGCTTCGTGGCGGTGGAACTTGCCGATGGCCGCGGCATGATCAAGCAATTCCTGCGCCGCAGCGACGACCAGATCGTGCTGCACCAATTCAACCCGGCCAAGGACATTCGCCTGACCGCCAAGGACGTGAAGCACATCCACCGCATTGTCGGATCAGGCGAAGGCAGTTGAGCCGGCATTGGGAAGCCACCGGCGCCCCCGGAAGCGGGACCGACTCGAATACGGCGTCTCCCCCGAACGATATCGGGAGCAACGCCAATACTAAGGAAGATATCCAGAGAAACTAGAAGATCGTCAGGGACACAAGAAACGCGTACGCGGCACCGAAGAGGGACAGGCACAGCGCGGTGTAGAACATCCTCGTCTCCTCCGCTCTGAGATGGCGCGCAGCATATGGAGCGGCTTCGGAACCGGTTGTGGCATTTCGGTGAGATAACCTTACCGATAGCTACAACTTGCTGAAAGATTTATGATTCATTGACTGACATCGACGACGATCCGGCCGCGGACATGGCCGGCGAGAATCTCGGCGCCGATGTGCGGGAGATCGGCAAGCCCCACCATTCGTATCGTGCTATCGAGTTTGTCGGGCGGCAAGTCGCGGACTAGGCGATCCCAGGCTTGCCTCCGCTCAGGGGCCGGACAGGCGACCGAATCGATGCCGAGGAGGCTGACGCCGCGCAGGAGGAAGGGGATCACCGTCGTCTCCAGCTTGGTGCCGCCGGCGAGCCCGCAGGACGCCACGGCGCCGCGGTATTTCATTTGCGGCAGGATGGTCGCCAGGGTCGAGCCGCCGACCGAATCGACGCAGCCGGCCCATCTCTCGGAGTCGAGCGGCTTTCCGGAAGGCGTGGCGATGCTGGCGCGGTCGATGACGGCTGCCGCCCCCAGCGACGTCAGATAGTCCTGCGTTTCCGCCCGGCCGGTGGACGCAACGACGCGATAGCCGAGCTTCGCCAGAATCGCCGTCGCCACACTGCCGAGGCCGCCGGCTGCGCCGGTCACCAGGACCTCGCCGCGGTCTGGTCCGACACCGTGCTTCTCGAACGCCATGACCGCCAGCATGGCGGTCAGTCCGGCGGTTCCGATCGCCATGGCGCGCTTCGGCGTCAGTCCCGACGGCAGCGCAACCAGCCACTCGCCCTTGACGCGGGCCTTCTGCGCATAGCCGCCCCAGTGCGCCTCGCCGACCCGCCAGCCGGTGAGGATGACATTGTCGCCCTTCTTCCATTGCGGCGACTGCGACGACTCCACCGTGCCGACGAAATCGATGCCGGGAACGTGCGGGTACTGCCGCACCAGCCGTCCCAGCCCGCCCAGCACCAAGCCGTCCTTGTAGTTGAGCGTCGAGTACTGCACGTCAACGGTGACGTCCCCGGCGGGCAGCTGCTGCTCCGTCACCTCCTCGACGGCGCTTGAGACCTTGCCCTCCGCCTCGCGCAGCACCAAAGCTCTCATGCGGCAGATATTCCTTTCCTGATTTAGGTCTTCAGCGAAGGCGTTCGAGGACGCTGACGTAGTTGGCGACGGCCGTCCCGCCCATGTTGAAGATGCCCGCCAGCTCGGCGTCCTTGACCTGCATGTCGCCGGCCTCGCCCATGAGCTGCATCGACGCCAGGGCGTGCATGGACACACCGGTCGCGCCGATCGGGTGCCCCTTCGCCTTGAGGCCACCGGATGGGTTGACGGGCAGGCGCCCGTTCTTCTCCGTCCAACCCTCCAGCACGGCGCGCGCGCCCTGTCCCTGCGGTGCCAGGCCCATGGCCTCGTACTCGATCAACTCGGCGATGGTGAAGCAATCATGAGTCTCGACCAGACTCAGATCGTCGAGTGAGAGTCGCGCCGCGGCAAGCGCGCGTTGCCAGGCGACACCGGCGCCCTCGAACAGGCTGATGTCGCGGCGGCTCATCGGCAGGAAATCATTGACCTGTTCGGCGGCGCGGAACCATATCGCCTTGCCCATCGTCAGCGCCGTCTCGACGTCCGCCAGCACGACCGCGGCGGCGCCGTCCGACACCAGGCTGCAGTCGGTGCGTTTCAGCGGCCAGGCGACGATCGGATTCTTCTCGGACTCGGTGCGACAGAACTCGTAGCCCAGATCCTTGCGCATCTGCGCGAATGGATTGCCGACGCCGTTCCTGTGATTCTTCGCCGCGATGCGGGCAAGCGCGTCGGATTGATCGCCATGCTTCTGAAAGTAGATCTGCGCGATCTTGGCGAAGATGCCGGCAAAACCGCCGGCGATGTCGGCTTCCTCCTTCACATAGCTGGCCTTCAGGAGGTTGCCGCCCACCTCCGGACCCGGCGTGTCCGTCATCTTCTCGACACCGACGACCAGCGCAAAACGCGCGTTCCCGGCAGCGATGCTGGCGAGACCGGCGTGAATCGCGGCCGAGCCGGTGGCGCAGGCGTTCTCGACCCGTGTCGAACGCTTGAAGCGCAGAGCCGGCACGCTCTGCATGACGAGCGAGGACGGGAACTCCTGGCGCGCGAATCCGGCATTGAGCTGACCGACGAAAACTTCGTCGATATCCGCCGCATCGACCCCGGCATCGGCGAGGGCCGCGCCCACGACCCTGCCGATCAGCGCCTCCACATCGACGCCGTCATGGCGCCCGAACGGCGTGTGACTCCAGCCGACGATGCAACCGGTCATAGCGGGAACTCCTCGCTGGCCAATGGAACGGTCTGCATGACCATACCTGCTATAGATTTGTGTTTCCAAGCCGCCGCAGCAATGGTTAGAGCGTCTCCGCAAAGCGGACGATGTCGCCGATCGGCGTGCCGACCAGCTGGTCGTCGCGCATGACGATGTGGCCGCGTACGATCGTGGCGACCGGCCAGCCGGTGACCGTCATGCCGTCGAACGGCGTCCAACCGCAGCGGCTGGCAATCCAGGATTCGCGGATCGTGCGCCGCGACTTCAGATCGACCAGGGAGAGGTCCGCGTCGTAGCCGACGGCGATACGCCCCTTGTCGGCAATGCCGTAGACCCGCGCCGGGCCGGCGCTCGTCAGGTCTACCAGCCGCTCGAGGGTCATGCGCCCGGCGTTCACATGATCAAGCAACAGAGGCAGGAGCGTCTGAACCCCCGGCATACCCGACGGCGACTGCGGATAGGGCTTGGCCTTCTCCTCGCGCGTATGGGGCGCATGATCGGAGCCGATGCAGTCGACGACACCCTGGGCGACGGCATCCCAGAGCGCGGCGCGATGCCGCTCGTCGCGGATGGGTGGGTTCATTTGCGCAAAGGTGCCCAGCCGCTGGTAGCATGCGGGCGCCGCGAGGGTCAGATGCTGCGGCGTTACCTCGACCGTGGCGATGTCTTTGTTGGCCGCGAGAATCGGGATCTCCTCGGCTGTCGTCACATGCAGCACATGCACGCGCCGACGAGCACCGCGCGCCAGCCGCATCAGACGCTGCGTCGCCGTAACGGCCGTCTCGACGTCGCGCCATACCGGATGCATCGCCGGATCGGCACCCTCCTTCACCAGAGCATGACGCTCACGCAGCCGTGCCTCGTCCTCGGAATGGACGGCCATGCGCCGGCGGCCGTTCTCGAGGACGCGGCGTATGTTTTCTTCGTCGGCCACCAGCAGGTTGCCGGTGGAACTGCCCATGAACATTTTGACGCCGGCGCAACCGGGCATCTGTTCCAGTTCGGCCAACCGGTCCGCATTCTCGGTCGCGGCGCCGACGAAGAAGGCCACGTCGCACCAGACCCGACCCTTGGCGCGCCGCCGCTTGTCGGCCAAATCCTCCGCCGTAAGGGTGCTCGGCTTCGTGTTGGGCATGTCGAAGATCGCGGTGACGCCACCCAGCGCCGCCGCCGCCGTGCCGGTGGCGAGATCCTCCTTGTATTCGAAACCCGGCTCGCGAAAGTGAACTTGCGTATCGATGATGCCGGGCAGGACGTGCAAGCCGGTTGCGTCGATCTCCGCTGCAGCGGTGCCGGCAATAGCGCCAATGGCAGCGATCCGGCCATGGCGAATCGCGATATCCGACGGTGCTATGCCGCCGGGCGTCACCACGATGCCGCCACGGATGATGAGATCGTAGATCTCGGTCACCTGGGAGTTTCCTTAGTCTCGTTTGCCGTGGGAGGGCGCAATCCGACCCTACTGTTGCCCCGAAGATGCGGCTATCATCCGGCACATGCAACAGGCGTTCTATCTCCTCTCCAAAGATCGCGGCGTCATCGCAATCGCCGGCGACGACCGACACTCCTTCCTGCAGGGACTTGTATCTAACGATGTGCGGCGAACGGCCGCCGATCGCGCGGTCTACGCGGCCCTGCTCACGCCGCAGGGGCGGTATCTGCACGACTTTTTCATCGCCGCCATCGGGGACACTTTCTATCTCGATTGCGAAGCCGACCGCCGCGGCGATCTGCTTCGCCGGCTGTCGCTCTACCGCCTGCGATCGAAGGTCACGCTGGCCGAGGCGACCGATTCGTTCGCTGTCGCGCTGCTGTTCGGTCAGGATGTGCTGGACAGTTTCGGCCTTCCCTTCGAGCCGGGCCGAGCCATCCCTCTGGAGGGCGGCTGCGTCTATGTCGACCCGCGCCTACCCGAACTGGGAGCACGGGCGATTCTGCCGCGGCAGCACGCGGTCGAATCGCTGCAGCGCCGCGGCCTGATCGTGGGTGCGATCGAGGACTACGCCCGGCTGCGCCTGTCGCTCGGCGTGCCCGATGGCAGTCGCGACCTGCCGGTCGAGAAGGCGATCCTCCTCGAGAACGGCTTCGACGAGCTCCATGGCATCGATTGGGAGAAGGGTTGCTATATGGGCCAGGAATTGACGGCGCGGACCAAATACCGCGGGCTGGTGCGCAAGCGCCTGCTGCCGGTCGCGGTCGACGGCCCGCTGCCGGCGCCCGGCACGCCGGTCATGCACGGCGAGGCGGAGGCCGGCGAGATGCGCAGCGGCGATGACGGACTGGGCCTCGCCCTGCTGCGTCTCGAGCATCTCGATGGCGGCCCGCTCACGGCCGGCGGAAGCCGCATCATTCCGCGCCGGCCGAGTTGGCTGAAGCTGCCGGACCCTCAACAGGCGGTTCCCGATCCAAAATCGTAGCAAAGCGGTGCGGGCGCGGCATACCACCGGTTCCGGCACGGCATGTTGTCGGCGCCGTTGACGTGGTATGGCTATTTCGTTTGAAGAGTCGATAGGAATCGGATCATGCGACGCGCACGCCTCCGCGATCTCGGCATAACCGTCGGCCGGCTGCCGGCCGGCCGCCACAACGCCATCACCGATGTGGCGGGCGTGCGCGTCGGACACGCAACCGTCATTCATGACACGCCATCGATTGCGCGGACGGGCGTGACCGCCGTCTGGCCCGGGGATGCGGACATCTGGGAGCGTGCGGTATTCGCCGGCTATCATTCCTTCAACGGCAATGGCGAGATGACCGGCACCATCTGGATCGAGGAACAGGGACTCCTGGCCTCGCCCATCTGCATCACCAATACGCATGCCGTCGGCGTCGTGCGCGATGCCATTGTCGCCCATGCCGTTAGGCTCGAGGCGCCGCAGGAATGGCACCTGCCGGTGACGGCCGAAACCTATGATGGCTGGCTCAGCGACGCCGAAAGCTTCCCGGTGGCCCAGGCCCATGCCTTCGCCGCGCTCGAGGCCGCGACATCCGGCCCGATCGCCGAGGGCAATGTGGGCGGCG
Organism: Dongiaceae bacterium; assembly: GCA_050180895.1. Taxonomy (GTDB): domain Bacteria; phylum Pseudomonadota; class Alphaproteobacteria; order Dongiales; family Dongiaceae; genus JBGPEQ01. Next base: position 501,886 of record JBFXDS010000001.1, on the reverse strand, counting down.
GCACCGGCATGATCTGCCATGCCTTCAAGGGCGGGATCGGCACCGCCTCGCGGATGGTCGACACGGCCGGCGCCCGCTATGTCGTCGGCGCCCTGGTACAGGCCAATTACGGTGACCGCGCGCTCCTCCGCGTCGACGGCGTTCCCGTCGGCCGCGAGATCGGCCCCGACGTCGTGCCGTATCACAAGGATCTGGCCAGCCCCGGCGGATCGATCATCGTCATCCTGGCCACCGATGCGCCGCTGCTGCCGATCCAGTGCAAGCGACTGGCGCGGCGCGCGACCACGGGCCTGGCCTGGGTCGGCGGCATCGGCAGCAACGGCAGCGGCGACATCTTCCTCGCCTTCTCGACCGGCAATCGCGTCCCGCGCGGAACCAGGATCGTGGATGTCCGGATGATCGCGCCCGATCAGATCACGCCGCTGTTTCAGGCCGCCGCCGAGGCGACCGAGGAGGCGATCCTGAATGCGCTGACCGCAGCCGAGACCATGACCGGCTTCAAGGACCGCACCGTCCATGCCCTGCCTCTGGACCGGCTGCAGGAGGTCATGCGCAGATACCGGCGGCTCGCCTAGCGACCGCTCGATCCGGCCGTCGTTCAATAGCTGCCGGTGCGCCGCTTGTGCTCGTCGTACCAGCGCCATGGCGGGAAAGAGACCGTCACGGTCGTCCCGACTTCGAGCCCGCTCTCGAGCTGTATCGTCCCGCCGTGCAGCTCGACGAGTTTTTTCGTCAGATGCAGCCCGAGTCCCGTGCCGCCGTGGCGGCGGGCGTAGGAGCTGTCGATCTGGCTGAAACGATGGAAGACCTTGTCGAGATCTTCCGGTGCAATACCGATGCCGTTGTCCGCCACCTGGACCATCAGCCCGCCGTCGGGCGCCACGCCTGCCGAGACGACGATCTTGCCGCCCGCCCGCGTGAACTTCACGGCGTTGCTGAGCAGATTGAGAAGGATCTGCTTGCATACCCGCTCGTCGGCGACGACGGGCGCCAAGCCCGGCATCACCTGCCGTTCCAGGCTGACCCCGGCCTGCTGCGCGCGGCCCTCGACCATGTGCGCGGCAGCTTCGATGACCTCGGCCATATCGCAAGGACCGTCGTGCAGCTCGAAGCTGCCGGCCTCGATCTTCGACGTATCGAGAATGCTGTTGACGATGCCCAGGAGGTGCGTCCCGCTTTCCCAGATGTCGCTCGCATAGGCAAGGTATTTGGGCGAGCCGACCGGGCCGAAGAGCTGATTCGAAATGATCTCAGAGAAGCCGATGATGGCATTCAGCGGTGTCCGCAGCTCATGGCTCATGTTCGCCAGGAAATGGCTCTTGGCAAGGTTGGCGATTTCCGCCTGCTCCTTTGCCCGGATCAACTCGGCTTCCGCGTGCTTCTTGTCGGTGATGTTGAGGACGACGCTTCCGATGGCCACAACCTTGCCGGCGCCGTCTCTGATCGGAAACTTGACTGCATGGGCCCAGTCCGAGCGCCAGCCGGGGAAGTGCAGCTCGCGCTCGACGGTGCTCTGGGTCTCGATGACCTCCCGATCCATCTCCTCGACGACGGCTACGCCTGCGCTCTCGGTAATGTCGCAGGTCCGTCGGCCCAGCAGATCTTCGGCGCTCCTATCCCAGATTTCCTCGACCGCTCGGCTGACCATGAGGAAGCGCCCTTCCAGATCCTTGACCACCATTTCCACCGGCGCATTTTCCATGAAGCTGCGGAAGCGCGCCTCGCTTTCCTGCAGGGCAAGTTCGGCTCTCTTGCGATCGCTGATGTCGATGGCGATGCCGCCGATGGCGACGATGCGGCCGGTCATATCCGTGATCGGGAACTTCACCTCGTAGCTCCAGACGTCCTGAGGGTCGGTGAAGTGTATCTCGCGCATGACTGCCCGGCCGGTCGCCACCACCTCGCCGTCCATCTGTTCCACGAGGGCGAAGCCGGGATCCATCGTCATGTCGTGAGCCCGCGACCCCAGGATGCCCGCCTCCGGCCGGCCCCAGCTCGCCGTGACCTCGCGGTTGACCATCAGATATCTGCCCTCGGTGTCCTTCACGACCATCTCGAACGGGGCGTGCTCCATGAAGCTGCGGAAGCGCGTCTCGCTTTCCTGCAACGCCAGCTCCGCCCGCTTGCGGTCGCTGATGTCGACGGCGACGCCGCCGATCGATGTGATGCCACCTGAAGCATCCTTGATCGGAAACCTCACCTCGTATGTCCACCTGCCGCCGAGATGGGTCTGGCGATGGAACTCGCGCGCGACCGGCGCTCCGGTCGTCAGAACCTCCCGATCGTGATTGAGCAACGGCGCGGCATCGCCGGCATCGAAGTACTCGTCGGACCGGCGGCCGATCAGCTCCTCGGGCGCCCGCCCGGCAAGATCGGCGGACAGGCGGTTCGCCAGCACGATGCGGCTCTCGGCATCCTTGATGTACATCCCTACGGGGGCGTGCTCCATGAAGCTGCGGAAGCGGTCCTCGCTTTCGCGCAGCGCCCGGCGGGCCTGATCCCATTCGGTGATGTCCTGTATGGTGCCCGGCTCGCTGACGACCCGTCCGCTCTCGTCGACGAGCGCATCGATCTGCTCATGGATGACGCGGATCACTCCGTCCGGAAGGACGATACGATAGGTCATATCGAACGGAATGCCACGGTCGCGGTGCGCCGCGAGCGTGGCCAGCGTGGCAGCCAGATCGTCCGGATGGATGCGCGCCTGCCAATCGTCCGCGGGCCGATCGGCGATTCCATCGTCGTAGCCGAAAATGCGCAACCCTTCGGGCGACCAGCGCAGGAGTTCCGTCTCGGGAATCCACTCCCACGAACCGATCTTGGCGATCCTCTGGATCCGCATCAGCCGCGCTTCGCTTTCGCGCAGCGCCTTCTCCGTCCGAAGCTGATCCTCGAGTGCGCGCTTCAACCGCATGGCCGTCACGGCGGCATATGTCGCCAGAGCCGTCAGCAGCAATCCGCCGACGAGAACGACCGGCGCCATCTGAGCGGTTGCATCCCCGTCGATCGAGCGGACCCAAAGAAATCCGGCAGCCGACAGCAGCCCGCCGCCGACCACGGTCATGGTCGCCAGCAGCTCTGTACGCCGCCGGCTGATCGCGCACAGAAGTTCCCGCGCGGTCATGCCGGCGGCATCCTGAGCTTGGCATCAGATCGCCAGCGCGTGGGCGCTCTGCTCAGGTCGCATCCTGCGTCCCGGAAATGGGGCATTGTCCTGTGACCGAACGTCGCGACACCCTGAGGCGCCCGGTGTCGCGGGTGCCATCCTTTCAGCAGTCCAGCCACATTTATGGAGTCAAACGAATTAATAGGCGATTACTATGAGAACCCGCGGCAAAAGAAGGGACAATTTGGATCAAATGCCCCCTATCGATTGCCCGGCCGCGGCCGGTCGACCGAGGGCCCGACGTCGTCAGTCCTGCTCCGGCCGCCCCGTGGCGGCGGTCTTCCCCAGGGCCAGAGCCGCCTGCGCCGCCGCCAGCCGCGCGATCGGCACGCGGTAGGGCGAGCAGGAGACGTAGTCGAGGCCCACCTCGGCACAGAAGCGGATCGACGCCGGATCGCCGCCATGCTCGCCGCAAATGCCGAGCTTCAGCGTCGGCCGACGCGCGCGCCCACGCTCGGTGGCGATGCGAACCAGCTCGCCCACGCCATCGGCGTCGAGGCTGACGAAGGGGTCCTGCTGCAGGATGCCGGCCCGTTCATAGGCAACGAGGAACCGGCCGGCGTCGTCGCGGCTGATGCCATAGGTCGTCTGCGTCAGGTCGTTGGTGCCGAAGCTGAAGAAGTGGGCCTGCTCGGCAATGTCGTTGGCGCGTAGCGCCGCGCGCGGCAGCTCGATCATCGTCCCGACGAGATAGGGCGTCTTGAATCCCGCCGCGGCCGCCACCTCGTCGGCGACGCGGTCGACCAGTTCTTTCATGATCGCGAATTCGCGCGGCCAGGCGATCAGCGGGATCATGACTTCCGGCTCGACCGTCTCCCCCGATTCCTTGTGCAGCGCCGCGGCCGCTTCGAAGATCGCCCGCACCTGCATCTCGTAGATCTCGGGGAAGGTGATGCCCAGCCGACAACCGCGATGTCCCAACATCGGGTTGGTTTCCTTGAGCATGGCGGCGCGATGGCGGACGGTCTCGATGTCGACGCCGGCGGCCTTCGCCACCTCGGCCATTTCGGCGGGCGAGTGCGGCAGAAACTCGTGCAGCGGCGGGTCGAGCAGGCGGATCGTCACCGGCAGGCCGCGCATGATCCGGAACAGCTCGATGAAGTCCTCGCGCTGCATCGGCAGGATCTTGGCGAGGGCGGCGCGCCGCCCGCCCGGGTCCTCGGCCATGATCATCTCGCGCATGGCGACGATGCGGCCATTGTCGAAGAACATATGCTCGGTGCGGCACAGGCCGATGCCTTCGGCGCCGAAGCGCCGCGCCGTGCGCGCATCGGCCGGCGTCTCCGCGTTCGTGCGCACCTTGAGCGTGCGCACCGAGTCGGCCCACTCCATCAACGTGGCGAAATCGCCGGACAGATCGGGCTGCACGGTCGGCACTTCCCCCAGCATCACCTCGCCGGTGCCGCCGTCGATGGTGATCATGTCGCCGTCTTTCACGGTCGTCCCGCGGACGCTCATGACCCGCCCCTGGATGTCGATTCGCAGGTCGTTGGCGCCGGAGACGCACGGCCGGCCCATGCCGCGGGCGACGACGGCGGCATGGCTCGTCATGCCGCCGCGGGCGGTGAGGATGCCGGCGGCGGCATGCATGCCGTGGATGTCCTCGGGACTGGTTTCGACGCGGACGAGAATGATTCGCTCACCCTTGGAGGCGCGCGCCTCCGCCTCGTCAGCGCTGAATGCGGCCCGGCCCGCGGCGGCGCCTGGCGAGGCCGGCAGGCCGCGCGCGATCACCTTGCGCGCCGCCTTCGGGTCCAGCGTCGGATGCAGCAGCTGGTCGAGCGAGCCGGGATCGACCCGTCGGACCGCCTCGCGGCGGTCGATAAGCTCCTCGTTCACCATGTCGACCGCGATCTTCAGCGCCGCCGCGGCCGTGCGCTTGCCGCTCCGCGTCTGCAGCATCCAGAGGCGGCCCTTCTGCACCGTGAACTCGATGTCCTGCATGTCGCAATAGTGGGCTTCGAGCTTGTGGCGGACCTCGTTCAGCTCGGTAAAGAGCTGGGGCATCGTCTCTTCCATGGCCGGCAGTTGCGACTTGTTGGCCCGCTTGCCGGCGATCGTCAGGTGCTGCGGCGTGCGGATGCCCGCGACCACGTCCTCGCCCTGCGCATTGACGAGGTACTCGCCGAAGAAGAGGTTGGCGCCGGTCGCGGGGTCGCGGGTGAAGGCGACGCCGGTCGCGCAGTCCTCGCCCATGTTGCCGAACACCATGGCCTGCACATTGACCGCCGTGCCCCAGTCTTCGGGGATCATGTGCAGCCTGCGGTAGGTGACGGCGCGCTGCGTGTTCCAGCTGCCGAACACCGCCGCGATGGCCCCCCACAGCTGCTCGACGGGTTCCTGCGGGAACGGGCTGCGCAGCTGCTCCTCGACCTTCGCCTTGTAGGCGGCGACCAGCTGCTTCCAGTCGTCGGCGGAAAGCTCGGTGTCCAGGCTGACCCCGCGATCCTCCTTATGCAGCTCGAGGATCTCCTCGAAATGATGGTGGTCGACCCCGAGCACCACATGGCCGTACATCTGGATGAACCGGCGATAGCTGTCATAGGCGAAGCGCGGATCCTTGGAGCGCTTCGCCAGGCCCTCGACCGTCGCATCGTTGAGGCCGAGATTGAGCACCGTGTCCATCATCCCCGGCATCGAGACGCGCGCTCCCGACCGCACAGACACCAGCAGCGGATTCGCCGCATCGCCGAACGCCGCGCCGACCGTCGATTCGATGTGCGCCAGACCGTGCGCAACCTGCTCCTTCAGGTCGGCGGGATAGGCATTGCCGTTGGCGTAGAAATGCGTGCAGACCTCCGTCGTGATCGTGAAACCCGGCGGCACCGGAAGCCCGAGATTGCTCATCTCCGCCAGCCCCGCGCCCTTGCCGCCCAGCAGGTTGCGCATGTCCGCGCGTCCTTCCGCCTTGCCGCCGCCGAAGCGATAGACCCATTGCGTCATGTGAGTGTGGGTTCCCTTGTCTCAGCGATGCCGGGTGGATATCAGGCCCACCCCCAAAGATGACGGAAACGTTCGTCACCAAACACACGCGAACTCTACCCCTCGATCTGCGAGAAATCAGCCACGCGATTGAGCGCGCCGCGGATCTCCGAAAGCAGACGCAAGCGGTTGGCGCGTAGACCGGCGTCCTCGCAATTGACCGTCACCTTGTCGAAGAACGCATCGACCGGCCGCCGCAGCCGCGCCAGCGCCGCCATGGCGCCGGTGAAATCCTCGTGGTCGAGCGCGCGGCCGCCCGCCTCGCCGCTCGCCGCCAGCGCCTGGTGCAGCGCCTTCTCCTCCTCCTGTCGCAGCAGCGTACCCTCGACGCCGCTGTTGTAGGTCTTGCCGTCCCGCTTCTCCTCGATGCGCACGATGTTGCTCGCCCGCCGATAGGCCACGAGTAGATTGGCTCCGTCCTCGCTGTCCAGGAAACTCTTGAGGGCATCGACCCGCGCGAGCAGCCGCACGAGATCGTCCTCGCCGCCGAGCGCGAACACCGCCGAGATCAGATCGTGCCGCACGCCCTTCTCGCGCAGCGCGACCTTCAGGCGATCGGCGAAGAAGTCGAGCAGTTCCTGATCCTCCAGCTGCCCGGTCATGCCGGCCTTCTGCTCCGCCAACAGAAAATCGGCTTTGCGGATGACCGCTCTCAACGGCAGGTGCAGCTTGTTCTCAACGATCAGCCTGATGACGCCGAGCGCCGCACGGCGCAGCGCGAACGGATCCTTCGAGCCCGTCGGCTTCTCGTCGATGGCGAAGAAGCCGACGAGTGAATCGATCTTGTCGGCGAGCGCGATGGCAACGCTGACCGGCGCAGTCGGACAGCGATCGTTAGGACCGAGCGGCGCGTAGTGCTCGGCGATGGCGTCGGCCACCGCCCCCTTCTCGCCCTCGTGCATGGCATAGTAACGGCCCATCACGCCCTGGAGTTCCGGGAACTCACCGACCATGCCGCTCGTAAGATCGGCCTTGGCAAGCAAGGCCGCACTGCGCGCTTGGTCCACATCGGCGCCGGGAATATAGGGCACGAGTTCCGCTGCCAGCGTCTGCATGCGCGAGACCTTGTCCGCAACCGTGCCGAGTTTCGCGTGGAACACGATGTCCTTCAACGCAGGCACGCGCTCTTCCAGCTTTACCTTGCGGTCCTGGTCCCAGAAGAACTTGGCGTCGGCGAGGCGCGCGCGCAGCACCCGCTCGTTGCCGACGACGATGGCCTTGCCGCCGTCCTTTGTCTCCATGTTGGCGACGACGATGAAGCGCGGCGCCAGCTTGCCGCTCTCGTCCAGCAGCGAGAAGTATTTCTGGTTGACCCGCATCGAGGTGGTCAGCACCTCCGGCGGGATGTCCATGAACTGCTCGTCGATGCGGCCGATCAACGCCACCGGCCACTCGACCAGCCCCGTGACCTCGTCGAGCAACGCATCGTCAGGCTTGACTGTCAGGCCCTCGGCACCAGCCAGCTTGTCCGACTGTTCCTTGATCGCCGCGCTCCGCTCCGCCGGATCGACGATGACATAGCCCTCGCGCAGCTTCACCTTGTAGTCGCCGAAGTGGGCGACCTTGATGGGGCGCGGATCGAGGAAGCGATGACCCACGGTTTGATTGTTAGCAATAAGGGTGCCGAATTTCTTGACGTATTCCGGTGTATACGAATCGCTGAACGACTGCTCGTCCGGATCCCAGTAAACTTCAGATCCGACTCGATCAAAGCCAAACTCGAGCGTCGAACCTTCAAATGTTGCCAGGATGTTGTGGAGTGGCCGCACCCAACGAACGTCGTAGTTCGCCCATCGCATCGATTTCGGCCAAGGCAAATCGCTGATCGCGGAATGGAGTACATCCACCAAGACGCGAGATGTAGGTCGTCCTCTCTTCTTCACCACCGCGAACCAGAACTCGCCCTTGCCGGTGTCGCGCTTCTCGCACTGCCCGAGGCCGGTGAGCCCGGCCCCTTTGAGGAAGCCCTGGATCGCCCGCTCCGGTGCGCCCACGCGCGGCCCGCGCTTCTCCTCGGTCACGTCCGGCTGCGCCAGCGGTAGCCCGTCGACGGTGAGCGCCAGCCGGCGCGGCGTGGCATAGGCGGCGGCGCCTGTGAAGGCGAGGCCGGCTTCCTTCAACTTGTCGGTGACAAGCCGCTTCAGGTCCTCGCTCGCACGCGTCTGCATGCGCGCGGGTATCTCCTCGCAGAACAGTTCGAGGAACAGCTCGGCCATGGTCAGGCGCCGCTTTGCTGGCTTGCGAGCCAGGCCTCGCAGCAGCCCTTGGCGAGCGCGCGCACACGCCCGATATAGGCCTGCCGCTCGGTCACGGAGATGACGCCGCGCGCATCCAGAAGATTGAAGGCGTGGCTCGCCTTCATGCACTGGTCGTAGGCCGGGAGCGCCAGGGGGGCGCGGTTGGCGCCGCCATCATCGACATCGAGCAGCTTGCGGCATTCCTCTTCCGCGTCGACGAAATGCCGCAGCAGCTTCTCGGTCGTCGCATGCTCGAAGTTGTAGGCCGAGAACTCGCGCTCGGATTGCAGATAGACGTCGCCATAGGTGATGCCGGCGCCGTTCCAGTCGAGGTCGTAAACGTTCTCGACGCCCTGCACATACATCGCCAGCCGCTCGAGCCCGTAGGTCAGTTCGGTCGACACCGGGTCGCACTCGATGCCGCCGACCTGCTGGAAGTAGGTGAACTGGCTCACCTCCATGCCGTCAAGCCAGACCTCCCAGCCGAGACCCCAGGCGCCGAGCGTCGGGCTCTCCCAATCGTCCTCGACGAAGCGGATGTCGTGCGCCAGCAGGTCGATGCCGAGCGCCCGCAGGCTGCCGAGATACAGCTCCTGGCTGTCGGCCGGCGACGGCTTCAGGATCACCTGGAACTGGTAGTAGTGCTGCAGCCGGTTCGGGTTCTCGCCGTAGCGCCCGTCCTTCGGCCGGCGCGAGGGCTGCACATAGGCGGCGCGCCACGGCTGCTTGCCGAGCGCGCGCAGGGTCGTCGCCGGGTGAAAGGTGCCGGCGCCGACCTCCAGGTCATAGGGCTGCAGGATGACGCAGCCGGCCGTCGCCCAATAGTCCTGCAGCTTCAGGATCAGCCGCTGAAAACAGGTCTCGGGATTTGGCGTCAGGGCCATCGCAGGCGATCGGGTCCGGGAAGTCGGCGCTTATGGTGCGGCGCAACATATCGGCCGGTCCAGGGAGGGTCAAGCAAAGGGCGGCAGAGCGCGCTGGGCAACGGGATCCCAATAGGCGCGTTGTGCTCAAGCCTTCTCCAACGTCAGGACGTCGCCGACGGCATCCAACGTCGCCGCCCGGATTTCCACCGGCAGCATCGCCAGTCCTTCGGCAAGGAGCTGCCGCCATTTCCGGCCCTTGGCGTTCAAATCTTGCCAAGCGCTCCTAAGATCGATGCTGCGTTTGGCAGCCAGTACTTCAAGTAGCGTGCCGGCCTGCTGAAGGTCCTTGTCGATCTTGGCTGCGCCCTCGCGGCGGCGGCGCGCAACGATCAGCTTATGCAGTGCGTATCGCTGCGGCGCAGGAACGTTGACGAAGATTCCTTCGCCGTGAAGGATCGCGGCCGAGACATAATCGTAGATCAAGAAATCCAGGAACCGGAGTGGCTGTGCATCGGTTCCGAGCGCTGGCAGATTCTGCGGTTCATCCGTATCGGGACCCTTGTTTGGCGTCAGGAATTCGACGCGGTACCCGCGCGCCGAGCGATAGGCTACGGCGCGTCTTGAATCCATTCCATAGGGCACTTCGCGAAACGTCGGATCGACTTTCTTCAGAACGTCGATGACGGAAGGCGTCTGATCTTCCACCAGAATGGAAATGTCGCGGAATTGCGCAAGGTCAATATCACCTGTGCGCAGCGTTTGACCTGGAAAACGGACGCCCAGGAGGGGCGCATAGGTCTGATAGGCCATCGTGCCGACGAGAACCGTTCGCAGCCGAAAGATGCCCGCCTCTGATAGCGCGGTCAGCAGTGCCCCTGCGTACTCCTCAGGGTAGGGCATGCGTGCCCGCCTGAGCGCTTGTACCATCTCACGACGGCCCTTCGCCGCGCTACGCGCCTGACGGTGGGTCTCGATCCTGTGGAGCAGCTGGGGTGTCTCCGGTCCAACATATTTTTGACTTTGCCGACCATCGATTGTTGCTTGGAAATACCAATAGCGCCGCCCCTTGCGGTCCTTGCGAACGAAGTTTCCATTCGCTGGAAAGTCACGCTCGAAATCGGCCGATGCGCATTGATCGATGAGCTCGGCGTACAGCGTTTGCAAAGATAGTGGTAACTGGTTGATCATCTGGTTGATCGAATCGAAATGCCATTGTTTTTTCAAATTAATGCCAAAAATATGTTTTGTCAATATGTTATGTGAATAATGATAGATGGAATTAAGTGATGCGAAGAATTCTATTCGGATGCTAACCGCCCACCGCTCAAGTCTGGACGAGAACGCAGGCAGCTAAAACGGGCAGCCGGCCTTGCCGCAAGCCTTGCTGCCACGGGCCGTGAAAGCATCGCACACGACGCATTTCACCATGTCGTCGACTTGACGTGCCTTCGCGCCCGCGGCCTTTTTCTCCCGGCGCGCCGCATCGCGCCGCTGGCGGTCAAGCTGACCCAGCAGACGGAAGCCGAACCAGATCGCGCTGATGATGGCGACCAGGAGCAGCAGCTTGCTGAGACTGGGCATGCTGAACATGGCGGGATTTAGCGACGGGCCGTCGACGAGGTCAAGGTGGAGGGACCCGCCGGATCAGCCGCTCGGATCAGCCTACAATCCGAACCGCGCCCACAAGGCGCGCTCCTCGGCGGCGGCGAGAAGGCCGCGCGCCCAGTCGTCGGGCGCCGCGCTGCGGCCCAGGCGCCGCATCAGCCAACCGCGCTGGCCGCCGACCGGGCGCAGGCGCACCTTGTCGCCGAAGCGTGTCCGCATCACCGAACGCAGGTCGCCGAGGCCGTCGATCAGGCCCAGCTCGAGCCCGCGGCGGCCAGTCCAGAACTCGCCGCTGAACAGCGTCTCGTCATCGGCCTTCAACCGCTCGCCGCGCCGCGCGCGCACCTGGGCCTTGAAGCTGTCATGGATCTCGCGCTGCAGCGCTTCGAGCCGCGCCACGTCGTCGGAGCTTTCGGGCCGGAAGGGATCCAACATCGATTTGCGCGGACCGGCCGCGTGGACGCGTCGCTCGACGCCCAGGCGCTGCAACAGTTCGGGAAAGCCGAAGCCGGCACTGATGACGCCGATCGAGCCGATAATCGAGGAATCGTCGGCGTAGATCTCATCGCCCGCCGTTGCTAGCCAATAGCCGCCGGAGGCCGCGACATCCTCGACGAAGGCGAAGACCGGCAGCTTCTTCTCCGCTGCCAGGGCCCGGATGCGCCTGGCGATGAGGGCGGATTGCACCGGCGATCCGCCCGGCGAATTGATGGCGAGCGCCACCCCCTTGAGCCCGCCGAGCGCGAAGGCACGCTCGAGAGTCGGCGCCAGGCCGGCGAGTGATAACCCGCCGCGCCACGGCCCGAGCGGTCCGATCACGCCGGAGAGCCGCACCACGGCCACGACTGGCGTTCCCCGCAAGCGGACGAGCGGCCACTGCATCACAGCATCAAGCCGACGCCGTCGCGCAGGATCGCCTCGGCGGCCGGGGTATACCGCCCGTCCGGCTCGTGCAGCACCAATCCGGAGGCGAGACGCGTCGGCGCGCCCACCTCCTTGCGCGCCCGCACCAGCACGCGGCTCGCCGGCCGGCTGCCGCCCGGCCACAGCGGAAAGACGACGATCTCGCCGGCGCGCGACCGCAGTTCGCCCAACAGGCTCTCTAGCCGGTCGGCGCGGTGGATGAAGGTGACCGTTCCCTTCGGTCGCACCATGGTCAGGCAGAGGCGCACCCAATCGGCCAGCGTCGCGTCGCCTTCGACATGGGCTGCGGCGCGGCCGCGGTCGGGCGGCGGCGTCGCCGTCTCCCGTGGCAGGAATGGCGGGTTCGCCATGACATGATGGAAGGAACTCGGCGCCAGCCGCGGCGGCGGCCGCAGCAGGTCGCCGATCATGATCTCGACGCGGCCGCCGAACCCGTTGAGGTCGATGTTGCGCTGGGCGAGCCGCACCAGATCGCGCTGCAGTTCGATCCCGCGCACCTGACATCCGGCCTCGCGCCAAGCCAGGCACAGCGCCGCGGCGCCGACCCCGGCGCCGACATCGAGGACGAGATCCCCCGGCCCGGCAGGCACGGCGGCGGCCAGGAAGATCGGGTCGATGGCGACGCGGTACCCCTCCTGCGGCTGCACCAGCCGCACGCGCCGGCCGAGCAGCGCGTCGTCGGTCGTCTGCTGGATATCGCTCTCATTCATCCGGCAACGCCTCGCCGGCCGCGGCGAGCAGGCGTTGCGCCTGCGCGTAGTCGTCGTCCGCGACCATCACGCGCTGCTGCACGAGGTCCACCAGTCCGGCAAAGGCCGCGCTGAGATGCTGGTCGAATACGAGCGTGGCGATCCCCTCGCCCTCCAGCAACGCCGTCACCCTGGCCAACAGCACCGGATCATTGGTTCGCAACAGTTCCCGCAATCCAAGACATCCTGCTCTGCCGCGGCAGCTGTCTGCCGCTTCTGCCGCGGGCGAGTCAGGCTTGACCGCCTTCGGCAGCCATCTATGCTCGCCGCTGCGGCGGAAAGCGTCAAGAAAACAGGCTGGGAGCGACCGTGGCAATTATCGTCAATCTCGAGGACGAGCGGAGCAAGCCGCGCAAGCCGTCGCTGGATGCGCTGACGACGCTGGTCGGCGCCGATCTCGAGGCCGTCAACCGCCATATCGTCCAGCACATGCACAGCCCGGTCGCGCTGATCCCCCAGCTCGCCGGCCACATCATCGCCGCCGGAGGGAAGCGGCTGCGGCCCATGCTGACGCTCGCCGCGGCGCGCCTGTGCGGCTATCGCGGCGACCGCCATATCGCACTCGCCGCCTGCGTCGAGTTCATCCACACGGCGACGCTGCTGCACGACGACGTCGTCGACGAGAGCGGCCTGCGGCGCGGCCGCGCCACCGCCAATGCCGTGTGGGGCAACAAGGCCAGCGTGCTGGTCGGCGATTTCCTGTTCAGCCGCGCCTTCCAGCTCATGGTCGCCGACGGCTCGCTGAAGGTGCTGGAGATCCTGTCGCAGGCCTCGGCGGTGATCGCCGAGGGCGAGGTGCTGCAGCTCGTCACCAGCAACGACACCGAGACGAGCGAGCAGGCCTACCTCGACGTCATCAAATGCAAGACCGCGGCCCTGTTCGCCGCCGCCTGCCGCATCGGCGCCGTGATCGGCAGCCGGCCGAAGGTCGAGGAGGAGGCGCTGGAGAGCTACGGCCTCAATCTCGGTATCGCTTTCCAGCTGATCGACGACGTCCTCGACTACTCCGCCCGGCAGGCCGATCTCGGCAAGACCATCGGCGACGATTTCCGCGAGGGCAAGATCACGCTGCCGGTGATCCTCGCCTTCCGCCGCGGCGACGAGACGGAGCGCGCCTTCTGGCGTCGCGCCGTCGAGGATCTCGAGCAGCGCGACGAGGACCTGCAGCGCGTGATCGCGCTCCTCGAGCGCCACGGCGCGCTGCGCGACACCATCGCACGGGCCGGCCACTACGGCGCCATCGCCCGCGACGCCCTCGGCATCTTCCCCGACGGCGCCGAGAAGCGTGCGCTGCTCGAGGCCATCGATTTCGCGATCATGCGGGCGCACTGACCGCGGCTTCGGCCGGATCACTCCGGCAGGCCGGCCTTCAGCAGACCCTGGCGATGATGCGCGAGGTCGTGGTCGTGTTTGTAGTGCAGCGTGGCCAGGTAGTTCCCGATACGGAACTCCGGTTGTCGCCGCAGCGCCTCCTGAGCATGCGTCCGCGCCGCTTCGTCGTTGCCGAGGTAGGCATGGCAGGCCGCGAGAAGCGCGTTCAGCAGATGGTCCGGCGCGGTGATGTGCTGAAAGGCCTCGATAGCCTCGCCGTAGCGGCGGGCGACGAAGTAGGCCCGTCCCAGATGGTGCCAGAAGCGCTCGGGATGATAGGGATTGAGGCGCATCGCCTTCCGGATCCACTCGATCCCCTCCTCCGGCTGTCCCAGCCAGGTCAGGATCTCTCCCTGCTGGACGACGATGAGGTCATCGTTGGGGTTGAGGCCGAGCGCCCGCTCCTGGTGATACACGGCCCGGTCGAGGTCGCTGCGGACGACGTTCACCGCCGCCAGGATGCGGTGGACGTCGCTGTCGTTTTCGTCGAGGGTCAAGGCGGTCTGCAGTTCCGCGACCATCAGGTTCCAGGTCGCTTCGCGGTCGGCAGTCCAGCCGTACACCCAGGATTGTCCCAGCGTGCAGCCCCGCCAGGCATGGGCATGAGCGTAGTTGGGGCTGAGCTCGACGGCGCGTGCGAGCAGCCGCAGCGCCTCGGCATTGTCGGCCTTCGTGCTGCGATGGTGGAGCAGCTTGCCGGCCAGCACGCATTCATAGGCGGCCATGCTGGAAGTCGGTTTCTGGGCGGCGCGATCGCGCGTGGCTGCCTCGACGCGGCCGGGCAGCGTCGAGACGATCGCCGACGTCACCTCGTCCTGGATGGCGAAGATGTCCTCCAGCTCGCGGTCGTATCGCTCCGCCCACACATGCCGGTCGAGTTCGGCGTCGATCAACTGGACGGTGACGCGGACGCGGTTGCCGGCCTTGCGCACGCTGCCCTCGACCACGTACTGGACGCCGAGTTCGCGGGCCACCTGCTGTACGTTCACCGCCTTTCCTTTGTACTTGAAGGAGGAGTTGCGCGAGATGACGAAGAGGTCGCGAAAGCGCGACAGCTCGGTCAGGATGTCCTCGGTGAGACCGTCGGCGAAGAATTCCTGGTCGGCGTCGCCGCTCATGTTGAGGAGCGGCAGCACGACGATCGATGGCTTCGCCGGAAGCGGCAAGGCTGCGCCCGGCCGGCCCGACGCCGTCACGCCGGTACCGATCCGGTACACCCGCACCGGCTCGATGATGTTCTTCAGGGTCCGCTCGCCAAGATCCTCGAACGCGAGGTCGAGCTTGCGCGCGACTTCGGCATGAACCTTGGCGGAAACGCAGATGCCGCCCGGCTCGGCCAGTTCCTGCAGGCGGGTCGCCAGATTCACCCCGTCGCCATAGAGGTCGCCGTCCTCGACGACGACGTCGCCGAGATTGATGCCGACGCGCAGGTGAAGGGACAGGCCGTCGGGGGTGCCGGCATTGCGCTCGGCCATGCCTTTCTGCAGATCGATGGCGCATTCGACGGCATTGACGGCGCTGGCGAACTCGACGAAGACGCCGTCGCCCATCAGCTTGAAGATGCGGCCCCGGCAGCGCGCGACCAGCGGCTCCAGCACGTCCTTGCGGCGGATCCGCAAGGCGGCGAGCGTGCCGGCCTCGTCCTCGGA
This sequence comes from Dongiaceae bacterium, assembly GCA_050180895.1. Taxonomy (GTDB): domain Bacteria; phylum Pseudomonadota; class Alphaproteobacteria; order Dongiales; family Dongiaceae; genus JBGPEQ01. Next base: position 486,337 of record JBFXDS010000001.1, on the reverse strand, counting down.
CACCAGCCGGCTGTATCCGACCACATCGGCCGCAAGGATGGCGGCGAGCTTGCGCTGCATGACCCGGCTGTCCCCGAGGTTATGGAGGCTATGGCGAGCCGTCGTCACCGATGATACCCGCCCTGTCTCCGTGCGAACAACCCTTGGTGCGGTGCTTGTACGCATCGAATCGCGCCGCAGACTATGATGCCCATCACGCCGGCCCCACAATGCCGGTGTCGACCTTGCGGCGGGCCCGTGATGGCTGTATAACCGCGCCTCCTCGGAGCGCGGGTCGGCCCGACAGAGGGCGCCGGAGCGGCCGCGATGCCGCCGGCGCTCGTCCCGATGTCGAAGCTTGTCCGCCGGAAGCGCTCCGCCGGCCCGCAAGAGGTGCGGCCGACATATCCCTCATCGGGGGGTAGCTCAGCCTGGTAGAGCGCCTGCTTCGGGAGCAGGAGGCCGCTGGTTCGAATCCAGTCCTCCCGACCATCACACCCGCCGACACCGCCCTGACACCGCAGAATCCGGCGCGGCGCAACCCGCTTCATCCTCGAAAACGCGTTCGGACCGGCGCGGGGGGAGGCGCCGGTCCGACGGTCGGCCACGCAGTTGTTCGCGCGCTATGCCTGACCGACCTTGACAGCGACGAACACCTCGCTGCCCGCGCGGTTGACCAGCAGGAGTACGGCATCCTGCCGGGCCTCGATGGCGGCCGCGACGAGAGCGCCGACATCCTCGGGCGTCCGCACCTGCTGCTGACCGATCTGCTCGATGACGTCGCCGCGCCGCAAGCCCTGCGCCGCCGCCGACCCGTCGTTGTCGACGTCGGTGATGACGACGCCGTCGACGCCCCCGGGAATGTCCATCTCCTGCCGTGCCTCCGGCGTGATCGCCGCAAGCGTGGCACCGAGCGGGGCAATGGCGGTCCCCTCCTCATCGGACTGCGACCGCTCGCCGGCAGCGGCCTGGCGCTCCGGCAGCGGCTTGGCGATCTCGACCTTGGTGGAGACTTTGGTCCGGTCGCGCCAGACCTCCAGTTCGGCCGTCTTGCCGGCCGGCGTATCCGCGACGAGGTGGGTCAGATCGCGCAGTTCGCTCACGGGCCGGCCGTTGTAGCCGAGAATGACGTCGCCCTGGCGCAGCTTCGCCTTGGCCGCCGGACTGTTCGGCTCGACCTGGGTGACGAGCGCGCCCCTCGCCTTGTCGAGACCCACGGCGGCGGCGATCTCCGGCGTCACCGGCTGGATGGCGACGCCGAGCCAGCCGCGCTCGACCGAGCCGTGCGACTCGAGTTGGGCAACCACCGGCTGCGCCAGGTTGGACGGAATGTCGAAGCCGATGCCGACGCTGCCGCCATTGGGCGAGGCGATGGCGGTGTTGATGCCGACCACCTGGCCGTCCAGGTTGAAGGTCGGGCCGCCGGAGTTGCCTTGGTTGATGGCGGCGTCGATCTGCAGGAAATCATCGAACGGACCGGCCTGCAGGTCGCGTCCCCGGGCCGAGATGATGCCGGCCGTGACCGTTCCGCCGAGGCCGAACGGATTGCCGACCGCCATCACCCAGTCGCCGACACGCATCTTGTCCGAGTCGCCGAAGGCGACGGCCGGAAGCGGCGTCGACGCCTTGATCTTCAGCACCGCGATGTCCGTCTTGGCATCGGTGCCGACGAGCTTGGCCGGGTATTCGCTGCCGTTCGACAGCGTCACCTTGATGTCCGTGGCCTCGTCGACGACGTGGTTGTTGGTCACGATATAGCCGGACGGATCGACGATGAATCCCGATCCCAGCGCCATCACGCGGTCGCCCCGACCGCCGTGCCGCTGCTGCTCGCGGAAATGCCGGAAGAAGTCCTCGAACGGCGAGCCCGGAGGGAAGTCGAACGGAAACTCCGGCATCATCTCCCCCGCCCCGGCGACGTCGTGCGCCGACGAGATGGTGACGACCGCCGGCGACACCCGCGCGGCCAGATCCGCGAGATTGAGCGGCGCCGCCGCGGCGGAGGTTGCGGCCGCGACCGTGCTCGGCGCGGCGCCCACGAAAGCGCCCAAGCCGGCAAGGCCGACCGCGATCGCGGCAACTGTCGGTACAAGCAGGTGGCGCAGGGCCGGACGGACGGGCCGCCCGTGGGCCGCCGCATCTGGGTGCCGGGAACGCGCCGCGCTGTCGTCGGCATCGTCCGGTCTGATGGCAATCTCGGTCATCTTCGACTCCTTCGGGACGTATTTGCGAACGGGGCCGGCCGGATTCCGTGCCGGGTCGGGCTCGGACGGCGGAACGAGCGGCGGAAGTCCCGCCGTCCGAACCGGCTGACGGTCAGTACGCCGGCTTCACGCCGATGTCGTTCAGCGCCTGCTCGAGCTTCTTGACGCCGTCCGCGGACTTGCCGCTCAGGCACAGCTTGCCGCCGTCGGTGCGCAAGGTCTTCGCCGTGCCGAACATCGAGGAGGTCGTATGCTTGGTGATCTGCTGGTCGAACTGCTTCTCGAGCGCCGTGCACTGCTGGGCCGGGGTCATCGAGGCGGCGAACGCGGCGGTCGACAGGAAGATGCCCGTCGCGGCCGCGCCGATGAGGGTACGGATCTTCATGGCTTGACTCCTTCGTCACATGTTGAGGGCGTCCGGTCCCGGCGGGACCGTCGTCTCCGACGGCGGGCGCCAAATGCGGCGTGGCCCGCCGTCCGATGGCGCTTGAGATGGACCTCGGCTGTAACGGCGAGATGTCCGAATCGCGCTTGAATGTTGCCGCTCGCTACGGAACGCGCTGCTGTTACAATCTGTAACCCGATTCTTGCGGCGTCGCCGTCTCCGCCCGCTATGTTTTTCAGTGGTCCGACACGAGGAACGGCCATGGACTGCTCCCCCCATCTGCTGGTCGTCGATGACGATCGCGAGATTCGCGACCTGCTGTCGCGGTTCCTGGCCAAGCACGGCTTTCGCGTGACGACGTCCAAGGACGGGCGCGAGGCGCGCCGCATCCTTGCCAATGCGCGCATCGACCTCGTGATCCTCGACGTGATGATGCCCGGCGAAGATGGCCTCACCGTCTGCCGCGAGCTGCGCGCAAAGTCCCGGACGCCGATCATCATGCTGACGGCGATGGGCGAGGACACCGACCGCATCGTCGGCCTCGAGATGGGCGCCGACGACTATCTGCCCAAGCCCTTCAACCCGCGCGAGCTGTTGGCCCGAATCAAGGCGGTGCTGCGGCGCGCCGGCAGCTCGCCGCCCGGCGATCCGGAGGAGCACGGCAAGGTCCTGCGCTTCGCCGGCTGGACGCTGGATCTCGGCCGACGCCGCCTCGAATCCGCCGATGGCGTTCCCGTCGAGCTGTCGACGGGCGAATACGAGCTGCTCGTCGCCCTCGCGGAGCGGCCGCAGCGCGTGCTGAATCGCGATCAGCTGCTCGACCTCGCGCGCGGCCGCGCGGCGATTCCGTTCGATCGCAGCATCGATGTGCAGGTCAGCCGCCTGCGCCGCAAGATCGAGTCCGATCCGAAGTCGCCGCGGATCATCACCACGGTCCGCGGCGGCGGCTACATGTTCACGCCGGCGGTGGAGCGCGCATGAAACGCCTGCTGCCGGACAGCATCGCCGGCTGGCTCATCCTGGTCATCGTGGGCGGGCTCTTCGCCTCGCAGGTTCTCACCGCGGCCATCCACTATGACAGCCGGCGCGACGCGCAGACGATCCTGGAGAATGTCCGCATCGCCGAACGGGTCGTCGCCCTGACGCGGCTGGTAAGCCTCATGCCGCCGGAACAGCGTCCGGGCATCGCCGCGAGCCTCAGCCGCCCCACCCTGCTCATGACCTGGGAACCCAACAGCGCCGTCGATGACGATGGCGCTGACAGCCTGAAGACCCAGCTGCTGACCGACGTCATCGCCGAACGCCAGGACGATCTCGGATTGCGCAGCATCGAGGTCGGCCATGTCGATCTGCCGCGCTGGCCGATCGGTGGAGAGATGATCGAGTCCTTGTTCGCCGACGAGCCGCAGGCACTGCGGGGGCCTCTTCAGCAGGTCCTGGCGCAACGGCTGACCGGCCCGGCGTTCGTGATCTCCCTGCAGCTGCCCGACCGCACCTGGGTCAACTTCGCCGCACCCGATGCGGCAACCGTACCCGTCTGGTCGTTCGAATCGATGGCGCTGGCCGCCATCGTCGTCGTCGCCGTGATGGCCCTGTCGGTCTTCGGCATTCAGCGTCTGACGGCGCCGTTGCGGACCCTGGCGCTGGCGGCCGAGCGCCTCGGCCACGACGTCAATGCGCCGCCGTTGCCGGAGAGCGGATCGGCCGACGTCCGCCAGGCGCTCCGCGCCTTCAACAACATGCAGGCTCGCATCCAGCGCTTCGTCGAGGACCGGACGCGCATGATCGCGGCCATCTCGCACGACCTGCGCACGCCGATCACGCGGCTGCGCTTGCGCGCGGAATTCGTCGACGACCCTGAGCAGCAGGCGAGGATGCTGGCCGACTTGGCCGACATGGAGACGATGATCCAGTCCACGCTGAGCTTCGCCCGCGAGGAGGCGAATCCGGAGCCGCGCCGTGAGTTCGACCTCATCGCGCTGCTGCGGAGCGTGTGCGAGGATGCGCCCGAGGTCGAGCTGATGATCGAGCCGCGCGGCGGCGGTCCGCTGTTCTACAGCGGTCAGCCGGTGGCGCTGCGCCGGGGCTTCGGCAACCTCGTCGACAACGCCGTCAAGTACGGCCGCCGCGCCCTCGTCTGCCTGTCGATCGGCGCCGACGGCATCACCGTGACCATCGATGACGACGGACCCGGACTGCCGGAGGACGAGCTGGAGCGTGTCTTCAAGCCGTTCTATCGCGTCGAGCAGTCGCGCAGCCGCGATACCGGCGGAACCGGGCTCGGCCTGTCCGTGGCGCGGACGGTCCTGCGCGCCCACGGCGGCGATGTCGTTCTTGCGAACCGGCCCGAAGGCGGCCTCCGGGCGACCGTCACCTTGCCACGCCAGTTGGCGGCATGACGCGGGGCAGCCTGAGGGGTCGGTGCGACCAGACGCCGCATCGAGCCGCGCCGGTCGCGACGCCAAATAGCTGCTCAGACTGTCCTCGAACATTCGCGCGAGAGGCCTCGCCATGCCCATGAGCCCGGAACGACGACGGGAGTTCGACCGGCTCCTGCGCCGCGAGCGCCTGCGGCGCACGCTGCAGGTCTGCCCGCCGGTCCTCGCCGGCGCCGGAATTCTCGCTGGTCTGTTCTGGCTGCGCGCGCATGGCGGTGCGCCCTGGATCGGGCTGGTCCTGGCGGGTGGCGCCGCCGTCGCCAAGCCGACCGTCCTGCTGGTGCGCTATTTCGAGCGACGGCGGGAACGCGATCGACTTGACTGACGGCGAGGAATAGTTCGGCGGGCAGTCGGATGCGCCTTTTTCAGCGCAATCGGATGTCCGGATGTCAGTTCCCCAGAGAATCGAGGCAATCGGTGCTGAGCGGCCGGCCCGGAAGAGTATCCGCATCCCGGCATGCGTCGTTGGCCGGCAGGCCGTAGCCGAGGAACACATCCACCTGGCAGGCCGCCAGCAGCAGCGCCATCGCGATTGGCACAAGCAGACGATGCGACACGATAGGGATCGACAACACGACCAGGCGGGAGTTGTCTTGCATCGCCGCACCTCACACGCTCGTGCAAGCCATCGCCCGCCCGCCGCTACCGTGACGATCCTGCCGCACCTGTCGGACGAAGGGAAGCCTTGCGGGAACGACGCGCCGTGCGGCGTCAGGAAGTCCGCGACAGCGTTGTCAAGGTGAAGGCCACGATCTCCTTGAGGACGCGACCGAGCGCATCGTCGAATGCCGCGACGATGTCCGTGATTTTGCCCCCGCCGGCGGGCACCTTGGCCTCGCGGGTCTCGGAGGCGACGATGCGCCGCTCCGGCATCCGCACCAGCTTGGCGTTCATCCGCACCCAGATGGTCGGCGCCGGATTGGCGCCGTCGTAGACCGCTTCGAACTCCCGCAGGTCGGTCTTCAGGACATAGTCGGGGCGCAGGCCGATGGCCTCGCGGCCGACGGCCCCGATCTTGCGCGTGCTCTCGAAGGATTCGATCAACAGCGTCTGCACCATGGCCGGCGCGTTGTCGGTCCACGCCGCGTTCGCGTAGTACTCGAACGTCAGCGGCGTTCGCTGCAGCGCGATCCGCGGCGTGTCGAAGCTGGCTGCGGTGACGGGCGTCTCCACCACCAGCTGCCAGTCGACGCGGGGCAGGGACTCCGGGAACGTCGTCTTCGGGGTCAGCGTATAGAGGTCGACGGGCTCGTTGTAGCGCGGGAGAACGCCGCAGGCGGCCAGGGTGGTCAACAGGGTGAGCCCGGCGGTTCGACCGACCGCCTCGCGCCGACCGATCGCGCCGGGTCGGCGCTCCCGCTCTCTTGAAGATCGCATGTTCATCCTATTCGGCCTGGAAGCCCTCGCGCCGGTCGCCGAGGAAGAAGCGCGCCGGGTCGCGTTCGATCTGGCTGGAGATCCGGGTCATCGAGGCGATCATGATCCGCAGCTCGGTCAGCATCTGCGTGAGCTCGTAGAGGCCGGTGTTGCTGAAGTCGCGCAGCGGCTCCCGGTTCTCGGCGATGGTCGCGTCGAGATGATCGGCGACGACGGAGATGGATCTGGCGGTGTTGCCGAGATTGCGCGCCGCGGCCTGCAGGTCCACGAGGGTCGTGCCGGCCTGCCCGCTCAACGACGCCGTGTTGGTCCGCAGCTCCTTGGCCAGCTCCTCGAACTCCCGACTCATGGTGCCGATCTGCGCCGCGGCCTCCGTCGCCTTGGTGAGCAGGCCGGATACCTTCTCGCCATGCTGGCCCGACATGTTGGAGAACTCGCCGCGCAGGTCGCGGGCCAGCCCCTCGATCTCGGTGCTCATCTTGCCGATGTTGGCCGCCGCCGCATTGGCGGTCGTGAGCAGGCCGCCGAGCGTCGTGGCGCCCGGCTGCTCCACGGTCAGGTCCTGGCGCAGGTCGCGCGCCAGCTGCTGGAATTCGCCGCTCATCGCCTGGACGCTCTGCAGGGTCGCAGCGCCTTCCTGGACGAGACTGGCCACGGTCATGGCGCCCTCCTCGCCGGGGCTGGTGAGCTGTGTGCGCAGCTCGCGCGAGAACTGCTCGAACTCCTGCGCCGTCCGATCCAGCTGCTCGATCGTCGCCGAGCCGCGGGCCAGCACGTCCGCCACCGTCGTCCGGCCTTCGCCGCCGGGCTGCAGCTCCTGGCGCAGGTCCTTGGCCAGCAGTTCGAACTCCGTGCCCACGGTCTGCATGCGCTGCAGCGTAGCGGTGCCCTCGCGCACGAGATCGGCCACGGAAGGGCTGCCCTCGGCACCCGGGGTCGTCACCTGCGTGCGCAGCTCGCGCGCGAGCTGCTCGATCTCGCCGCCGGCCGTCTGCAGCTGCGCGATGGCGGCGGTGCCGCCGGCCAGGACGTCCGCGACCGTCGGCGTGCCCTCCGGCCCGTGCGTCGTCAGCTGGGCGCGCACGTCCTTGGCCAGCAGCTCCAGCTCCGCGGTCATGCGCTTGACGTTCTCGACGGCTTCGGCGCCGCTTTCGAGCAGGGAATCGACGTTGCCGCCGCCCTGGGCGAACCGCCCCGAGAGCGCTCGCAGATTCTCCAGCGTTTCCGAGACCGCCCGCTGGTTGTCCTCGCTGACGAGCATGGTGACGCGGTCGACCAGCTGGGTGGCCTTGCTGAGCAGGTCCGGCGCGCCCTGGAACAGCTCCTCCAGCCTGGACCGCCGCGAGGTGATCATCGGATAGGGTGCGCTCATGGTCCGGGGCAGCGCCTGGCTCGTCATCGTCCCGCCCGACAGGAGGATGTAGGTGACCCCGGTGATGCCCTGCAGCTCGATCGAGGCGACCGTGTCGGTGCGCACGGGCGTATCGTCCTGGACCTCGATGGTGACGCGGATCAACTCGATATTGTCGGGGTCGATCTGGATGTCGATGATGCGGCCGACGGGTATGCCGCGGTAGCGGACGGTGCCGTCCACCTGCAGGCCCGTCACCGAGCCGCTGAACTGGATGTCGTAGCGCGCGAAATCCTGGCGCCCTTGGAACTTCCCCACCCAGACGACGAAGCCGAGCAGGCCGACGACCAGAACCAGAACGAAGGCGCCGACGGCGATGTAACTGGCGCGCGTTTCCATCGGCTATACGGGCTCGTGGCGCGCCGCGCGGCCGCGCGGACCGTGGAAATACTCGCGGATCCACGGATGATCGTCCTGCAAAAGTTCCGCCATCGTCCCGACCTTGATGCGCTTGTCCACGAGCACCGCGATACGGTCGCAGATCGTCGCCAGACTGTCCAGGTCGTGGGTCACCATGAATACCGTCAGGCCAAGGCTTTGCTGCAGGCTGCGGATCAGCTGGTCGAACGCCGCCGCGCCGATCGGGTCCAGCCCGGCCGTGGGTTCGTCGAGGAACAGGATCTCCGGATCGAGGGCCAGCGCCCGCGCCAGCCCGGCCCGCTTGCGCATGCCGCCCGACAGCTCCGACGGGACCTTGCTGCAGGAGGCGGCGGGCAGCCCGACCAGTTCGATCTTGAGGGCCGTCAGCTCGTCCATCAGGCCCGTCGGCAGGTCGGTATGCTCCTTGAACGGCACCTGGATGTTCTGCGCCACGGTCAGGGAGCTGAACAGCGCCCCGGCCTGGAACAGCACGCCCCAGCGCGCCTGCAGGCGCCGGTGCTCGGCCTCGCTCAATTCGGCCGTGTTCTGGCCGAAGACGATGATCGTCCCGGCCCGCGGCGGGTTGAGGCCGACGATGGTCCGCAGCAGCACCGACTTGCCGGTGCCGGAGCCGCCGACCACGCCGAGCACCTCGCCAGGCCGCACCTCGAGATCCAGGTTGTCGTGGATCACCTGGGAGCCGAACTGGGTCCGCAGGCCATGCACCGAGATGATCGGGTCGGAGTTTGCCACGGCCACGCGATGCCGTCAGATGCCCAGGATGGAGAACAGCACGGAGAAGGCCGCGTCGACGACGATGACCAGGAACAACGCCTCCACCACCGACTGCGTGGTGAGCCGTCCCACGCTCTCGGCGCTGCCGCGCACGCGCATGCCCTCGTAGCAGCCGACCAGCGCGATCAGGAAGGCGAACACCGGCGCCTTCACCATGCCGACCCAGAAATGCGTGAGCGTCACTGCCTGGTTGAGCAGGTTGAGGAACTGCGCGAAGGTCACGTCGATGGTCTGCGTCGCCATGGCCGCGCCGCCGAGGATCGCCATGGTGTTGGCAAAGAAGGTGAGCAGCGGCAACGCGATCATCAGCGCCAGCATGCGCGGCAGCACCAGCACCTCCAGCGGGTCGAGCCCGAGCGTGCGGATGGCGTCGACCTCTTCGTTCACCTGCATGGTGCCGATCTGGGCGGTGAAGGCGCTGCCGGAGCGGCCGGCGATCACGATGGCGCTGATCAGCACGCCCATCTCGCGCAGCACGGAGATGCCGACCAAGTTGACGACGTAGATCTCGCCGCCAAACTGGCGCAGCTGGTCGACCCCCTGGAAGGCGATGACGATGCCGACCAGGAACAGCAGGATGCCGACGATCGGCATGGCGTTCAGGCCGTGCTGTTCGATGTGGCTGATCACCGAGACGAAGCGGATGCGGCCGGGATGGCGGATGAGCCGCCCGGCCGCGAACAGCACCGCGCCGAAAAAGGCAAGGATGTCGCGCGCCTGGCGCAGCGCGTCGAACACGGCCTCGCCGAGATCGGCGACGATGTCGATCAGACGGAAGCGCGGCGCCGGTGCCAGCCGCGGCGGCGGCCCGGTCTCGATCACCCGGTTGAGCAGCGCCAGATGGCCGGGTTTGACCCCGCCGACCTGGACCTTGACCCCCGCCTCCGACAGCCGGCGCTGGGTGCGCGCGATCAGCCACGCCCCGGCCGTGTCGAGGGCCGTGAGGTCCTTCAGGATGAAGAGTACCTGCTTGGCGTCGGCTACCGCGAGCTGGCGCAGCGCGGCATCGAGCTCCTGGCTCGCCGGCAGCGTCCAGGCGCCGCCCGCCTTGAGAACGATGTCCTCCCGCACCCGCTCGGTCTCGAACCAGCCCGCCGCCGCCATCCGTCCCGTCCTCGCCCGGGACCTCGCCCCGGCCAGGCTTTTGTGTAACACGCCCGCGCGCGGGGCGAAATTGCGTCCCTCGGCCGGAGCCGCTAGATTGCCGCGCCCCCCAGATTGCCACGCCCATTGCCCGCCCGCGCCATGCCGAACGCCGCCGCCATCCAGATCAAGGACCATATCCGCCAGATCCCGGATTTTCCCAAGCCGGGCATCCTCTTCTACGACATCTCGACCCTGCTGGCCCATGCCGGGGCCTGGCGCGCCACGGTGGGCCGCCTGGCCGACGCCGTCCGCCCGCACCGGCCCGATCTGCTGGTCGGCATCGAATCCCGCGGCTTCCTGGTCGCGGCGCCGCTCGCGCTCGAGCTCGGCGTCGGCTTCGTCATGGTGCGCAAGAAGGGCAAGCTGCCGGGCGCCACCATCCCCTACAGCTACGACCTCGAATACGGCACCGACACCGTCGAGGTGCAGGCCGACGCGGTCGCGCCCGGCCAGCGCGTCGTCGTGCTCGACGACCTGCTCGCCACCGGCGGGACCATGGCCGCCGCCATCGCGCTGCTGCAGAAGGTCGGCGCCGACGTGCGCGCCGCCGCCTGCATCATCGAGCTGGCCTTCCTCCGCGGCCGCGCCCGGCTGAGCGTGCCCTTCGTCTCCATCGTCGCCTACGAGTCCTGATGCTGCTGGCGCAGATCAGTGATCTGCACGTCGTCGCGCCGGGTGCCCTGCTCTTCGACCGGATCGACACGCCCGACTTCCTCCGCCGCGCCGTCGCGCATCTGAACGCCCTCGATCCGCGCCCCGATTTCGTCCTCATGACGGGCGATCTCACCGACGCCGGCAGCTTGGCGGAATACGACCATCTCCGCGCGCTCCTCGGGGAGCTGCAGATCCCCTGGGCCGTCATGCCCGGCAACCACGACGAGCGCGCCAACTTTCGCCAGGCCTTCGCCGACCAGCCCTACCTGCCGCGCGACGGCGAGTTCCTTCACTACACGATCGAGTATCTGCCGCTGCGGCTGATCGCGCTCGACACGCTGATCCCCGGCGCGGCCGGCGGCGCGCTGTGCCGCGTGCGGCTCGACTGGCTCGCCGCGCGGCTGGACGAGAAGCCGGACCAGCCCACCGTGGTGGCCATGCACCATCCGCCCAGTTCGACCGGCCTCGTCGAGATGGACGCGATCAAATGCGACAACGGCGCCGCCCTCGGCGCCATCGTCGCCCGGCACCCGCAGATCGAGCGCATTATCTGCGGCCACGTCCACCGGCCGATCACCGTGCGATGGCACGGCACGGTGGTGACGACCGTTCCCGGCACCGCGCACCAGGTGGCGCTCGATCTCCGCACGGGCAGCCCGACCGCCTGGATCATGGAGCCGCCCGCCCTTCACCTGCACCAGTGGCGGCCCGACCTCGGCCTCGTCACCCACCAGAGCTACATCGGCGACCACGGCCCGCCGACGCCGTATTGAGGCGTCCGTTGCGCCCACCCCTTCACTGTCATCGCCGGGCTTGACCCGGCGATCCATCGCGGGACCGACGAATGGTGCAGCGGGAAGCTGGATGCCCGGGTCAAGCCCGGGCATGACAGGTTGGAAGCGCGGTACGGCTCAGATATCCGCGAACTCCGGCTCGGCCGGCCGCTGGAACGGCTCGAGCCCGGGCCCCGGCGGCGCGCGCCGGATGATAATGTCGCCGTTCTCGTCGATGAACGGCGCCTCGAAGCGCGGGATCGCGCGCAGGAACTCGTCCATGTCCTGCATCAGCTCGTCGAGCCCTTCGATGCGGAAATCATATTGCCAGCCGTCGTCCTCGTCCGCGGCGAGCCCCGCCGGCGCGCCGCCCAGCAGCAGCACGCCCGTCAGTCCGGCCGTCAGCAGAATCCTGCGCATGGCGTCCCTCCGTTTGCGTCGATCATAGCGCAGTTTCCCTTGTCCCGATACCAGCCAATAATTCACGTGGAGCCGCGGAGAGCGTCCGTTCCCAGCTCTGCGCCTCCGCGCGCCTGGCGCCGCCCAGACCTTTGCCAAGCCCTCCACGCGCGGAGTAATCTGGCCCTCTCGGTTAACGCCGGTCCCACCGGCGGTTGGACCGCCATCCTGCGTGCTTCGACAAGCTCAGCATGAGGGACTTTCTTCATGCCACGCACAAATTCCCTCATCCTGAGCTTGTCGAAGGACGCAGGGCGGTCCTGCAAGCCGCACCACGCACAGGAACGCAGGTAGATCATGGCCAAGACGCTGCATCACTGGATCAACGGCAAGCTCGTCGAGGGCGCCTCAGGCCGCTTCGGCGACGTGTTCAACCCGGCGACCGGCGAGAAATCGGCGCAGGTCCCCTTCGCCAGCACCGCCGAAGTCGGCAAGGCCGTCGCCTCGGCCAAGGCCGCCCTCCCCGCCTGGTCCGCCACCCCGCCGCTGCAGCGCGCCCGCATCCTCTTCCGCTTCAAGCAGCTGGCCGAGGCCAACCTCGACGCCATGGCCGCCCTCGTCACGGCCGAGCACGGCAAGATCCTCAGCGACGCCAAGGGAAGCTGCATCCGCGGCCTCGAGGTGGTGGAGTTCGCCTGCGGCATCCCGCAGCTCCTGAAGGGCGAGTTCTCGGAGAACGTCGGCACCAACGTCGACAGCTGGTCGATCCGCCAGCCCGTCGGCGTGTGCGCCGGCATCACGCCGTTCAACTTCCCGGCCATGGTGCCCATGTGGATGTTCCCGGTGGCGCTCGCCTGCGGCAACACCTTCATCCTGAAGCCGTCGGAGAAGGACCCCTCGACCTCGCTGATGATCGCCGACCTGATGAAGCAGGCCGGCCTGCCCGACGGCGTGCTCAACGTCGTCAACGGCGACAAGGAGGCGGTCGACGCCATCCTCACCCATCCGGACATCGCGGCGGTGAGCTTCGTCGGCTCCACCCCGATCGCCGAGTACATCTATCACACGGGCACCGCGCACAATAAGCGCGTGCAGGCCCTGGGCGGCGCCAAGAACCACATGGTCGTCATGCCCGACGCCGACCTGAACCAGGCGACCGACGCCCTCATGGGCGCCGCCTACGGCTCGGCCGGCGAGCGCTGCATGGCGATCTCCGTCGCCGTCGCCGTCGGCAAGATCGCCGATCCCCTGATCGAGAGCCTGGCCCCGCGCGTGCGCCAGCTCAAGGTCGGCCCCGGCACCGACCCGCAATCGGAGATGGGCCCGCTCGTGACGAAGCAGCATTTCGACAAGGTGAAGGGCTATGTCGACACCGGCGTGAAGGAAGGCGCCAAGCTCGTCGTCGACGGCCGCGGCCTGAAGCTCCAGGGCTACGAGAACGGCTACTATCTCGGCGGCTGCATCTTCGACCAGGTGAAGCCGGAGATGCGCATCTACAAGGAGGAGATCTTCGGCCCCGTGCTGTCGGTCGTGCGCGTGCCCGACTACCAGACTGCCGTCGGCCTGGTGAACGGCCATGAGTTCGGCAACGGCACCGCCATCTTCACCCGCGACGGCGACGCCGCCCGCGAGTTCGCCTCGAAGATCAACATCGGCATGGTCGGCATCAACGTGCCGATCCCCGTGCCCATGGCCTTCTACAGCTTCGGCGGCTGGAAGCGCTCCCTCTTCGGCGACCACCACATGCACGGCCCTGAGGGCGTGCGCTTCTACACGCGGCAGAAAATGGTGACGAGCCGCTGGCCGACGGGAATCCGGGCGGGGGCGGAGTATGTGATGCCGACGATGCGGTAGGGTTGCAGATTATAGTGACATGGCGGTTGTCAGCTTCTTTGTATTCCTGAATGCTCCACGATGGTTACGACGACTGCCCGTTAGGCTGCCAGTAGCGAAGTCGCGCTAACTCCGCCGTTGCGCTACGTTCCTGTGGCTGTTTGGTGAACGCTGTGCCGTGTTCCCATGCGGCATTGGCCCAACGCTTTAATGCAGCTTCGTTCGAATTGAACCAGTCGCGCAGAGCCTCAGCCTTTCTAAGGCCGGCCAGTACATCATCGAGTTGCTCGTGAAAGGAGACATGATTGTCGAGGCGTGGCGTATCGGCAACGATGCCGAGACTGTTTCCTGCCTCGCGCAAATAGAATGATGTGCCCGACAGGTCGCTGTTCGCATATTGTTGAAGCAGGCCAAGATGCTCGGCCCAGCCCGATATCATTATTTTCACAGACGGCCGATAGCTGCCATCGATACATTGATGCGCGAATCGCACGGTAGGCAGGAAAGCATAGCGCCGGAGAGTCTTTGCTGTATCGAACGAAATGGTCCGAGATCCGGCTGGACGCTCCCCGCCGACGTTGGGATTTCTCTTTACGATGAGCAGCGGAACTTTCTCGCGGCAGAACGCATGATACTGCGAAAAGAACTCGGCGACCGCTGGCACGGATTCGGGAAAGTAAGGCGTCTCGTATCGAAGAATCGCATCGCTTACGGTCGCGCGAGAATTCTTCGGAAGATGCCGGAGAAGTTCCTCATAGGTCACAATAGCGTCGAAGCTGCGCGCCCAAGTCGATCGACGCTCATAATCGGCTGGACAAAGAAGAACAGAGATGGCCTTCGGAGCCATGCCAGAGGCAACGATTCGTTCGCACGCTTGCGCATACCGCTGCGGTTGGGTCGCAGTGAAGCGTGAATCAATCTTGTTCTCGATCAAAAGGATGGCCGTACGGCGAGTGCGAGACCAGAGATCAACCTGAATATCGGTTTCACCAGACACATCGCTCCGCCGTACGTGGGGACGAGATTCTATTCGATCGAACTTGAGGCGTACGGCCGCCCTCTCATCGACAGTCTTCACAAACCAATGCGAAAATACCGAACGATCTAGAGCTGCAACGATGGCTTCATCGACGTCTCGCTCGGCGATGTCGGGCCGTGTAAGGCGTCTCTCAAAGTTGTTCATAGCTTGAACCCGCGTCTTTCGATTCATCGCTAGGCCCCGATCGCCAGATCTTACGGCGTTCGGCAAGTCGTTCAACAGCTTGCTTGCGACGAATCGCTATCGCGGCACGAAGCGTATCTGCGCGCGCCACAGTGTCGGCCCTCCACTCAGTATCAAGAGAAGTAAGCTCTCTTTCGATAAGAGCACCGATGCGATCGTGCGGCCAGTAAACCAAGTCACCGCGAGAGAATGCCAAAACGGAAGGAAACAAGGTCTGGGTCCATGGACGATCACGCGTCGCAACGCTCGGGTTAGCCGGCAGATCAAGAAGAATTCTAATCCATTTCGGCGTGACGGGAACGACCCGCGCGTAGTGGCTCTCGATACAGTCGAACTTCCCGTCCCAGGGTTCGCCATGGGAATGATGCTTGACCTCGAACGGGGATCGATATGGGTAGGGAGTTCGAGGGAACTTGTTCTTCATGCGGTCGAACGTGAAGTGCGCGGGTCGCATGACGTTCGGTTCATCGTCATGGATGATGCAAGTCTTTTCATAGCCGATATTCGGCTCGATCGAAGTTTTATCGAACCATTCTTGACCCTCGATCGAAGTTTTGTCGAACCATTCTCCACCAAAGAAATCAATATACGGAACTGCCAGGTTCAATTGTGTCTGGCCGAGCCATATTCTCCACTCCGACCGTAGCAGAAAGCCCGCCGCTGGCTTGCGCTGTGATCCGATTGGTGCGATGCATAGCCAGACATTCCGGTACAGTTGCGCCAGTGCCCTACCACTCTCGCGGACGGGACGAGGGTTCAAATCCTCCATTGCTCGAAAGGCGGCGTCCTCTGCCTCGCCCGTCCTTGGCACCGGATGCTCGTAAACGGTTAAGTGACCCGCTATCGGTTCTCCGATCGGCCGCGAATAGAGATTGAACTTTGGTAGCGGTAAGATGTCTGTGTTGGAAGAGGCATCGAACTGGGTCACAACGTCGATCGTCGGGTGTAGGTCTGTCACCGCATCCGTATGTTCTGCATAGTCACTAAACCCCACCGGGACTTGCCGGAGTTCGTCGAAGAGCACTGTGACACCAGCTTCGCGGATCACCCATTCCGCCATATCATTGAGAGCACCGCACATCCAGTCTATGTAGGATGGTACCGGTCTGCGATCGGCCGGTGCCGGATCGATCAGACCCGTACCACGGAAGAGGTCCAAGTATGCCTCGCTCCGGCTGAGCCCGCCCTGCTCATAAGCGTACAGCGCAATTCGAACATATGGACGCAAACGGCGAGTCAACACCTTGAGCTTCTCGCCGCGCTGTTCGCGTTCGAGTCCTGGTTTCAGCGCGTAGCGATAGAGATGTTTGGTCGAGTGGCCCTCCGCGCCGATCCCCGCGCCTACAAGCAACTCGGCCTTGGTCAACTTGTGTTTGTCGCCCTCTTGTTTGCGGCGTTCGACGCGTTCAAGCATGCCGTAGAGATTCTCAGCGATCTGGCCGAGGTCGCGCATCTCAGGTCGCTTGTAACGAGGGTCGGACGGATCAC
This sequence comes from Dongiaceae bacterium, assembly GCA_050180895.1. GTDB lineage: Bacteria > Pseudomonadota > Alphaproteobacteria > Dongiales > Dongiaceae > JBGPEQ01. Next base: position 469,873 of record JBFXDS010000001.1, on the reverse strand, counting down.
GGGTGCCGTCGCCAACCTCCTGTTCGAGGCGAGCTGCAAGCGCTGATTCGACCTCCTTTGGTGGCACTTTGCGATCCTCCCTCGCCTTGGAGGTCGGGAAAGGCACGATAATGCCAGTCATTCTCGGGACCTCCATATTCTACCATTGCCGGCGGTAGCGCCGGCCAACCCCACCGCGATCGTGCTGTATGGTGACAACTTCACCGTCTTCGTTGACCACGAGAACAATGCCCTTCACACGATCAATGAGATCGGGCGCGGCACCATCACTTGCCATCGATGCCAGTCCCTCATGCGAGACGCTGAGCGCCGAGCACCCGCCTCCGACCGGCACGTCGCGGTCAAAGATCAAGAGAAGACAGCGTACGGTCTCAACCGCGATGCCGCGCTGCTGCATCCGTACTGCCGCATGTCTCGACCATCCATCACCCCTTCTGTTGCGCCACGCCATTTTCGGCCTTCCTCCATCGCTAGGCTCTTCGTCGGCCTTCGATCCTGGCGCAGATGATCTCCATCTTCGTTCCCGATATGGGGTGAAATTTCCCATATTTTAGGGAAATATATCATTAAATTTCTGGGAAAAATTTACGGGAAACTCGGAGCGGCATGTAGTGGACGGCCGCGGCCTGAAGCTCCAGGGCTACGAGAACGGCTACTATCTCGGCGGCTGCATCTTCGACCAGGTGAAGCCGGAGATGCGCATCTACAAGGAGGAGATCTTCGGCCCCGTGCTCACGGTCGTGCGCGTGCCCGATTACAACGCGGCCGTCGGCCTGGTGAACGGCCACGAGTTCGGCAACGGCACCGCCATCTTCACCCGCGACGGCGACACCGCCCGCGAGTTCGCCTCGAAGATCAATGTCGGCATGGTCGGCATCAACGTGCCGATCCCCGTGCCCATGGCCTTCTACAGCTTCGGCGGCTGGAAGCGCTCCCTCTTCGGCGACCACCACATGCACGGCCCGGAGGGCGTGCGATTCTACACGCGGCAGAAAATGGTGACGAGCCGCTGGCCGACGGGAATCCGGGCGGGGGCGGAGTACGTGATGCCGACGATGCGGTAGGGCCAGCGACGAGATTTCGCCTGGTTGTTTGTAAGTCAGGTTACCCGCCGCGTCGAACCGCGCGCGAGCCGGCATGGCAGTTCATATCCGTCCTTCCCTCACTTGGTCGCGACTGTTGGCCTCGCTGTCATGGCGTCGAGGATCGCCCGCATGCTCACGCGATCGATCTGCCTGACCAGAGCGAGCACATCCTCGGCGGCCGATGGAGTCAGAACCCGCCGCGCGCAATCGAGGAACTTTGCCTCAAGCTTCTCCGCTGGCAGGGGATGACCCGGGAGGCGGCCGTAAGGTTTGGCCGCCTTTTCCGTGAACCGCCGCCCGTCCTTCATGACGACCTCGACTTCGACGCCGTCCTGCTCGGCGCGCGGCAGGTCCGGCGGCGTATCTGGATGAACCGTGGCGTTGATCAGCTTCATGAGGCCGCGAACCCTTGGCTCGCGGAATGCTTCACCCTCGAAATCCTCGATACGCACGCCGCCCTGCAGAAGGGTGCGGGCCAGCACGTACTGCACGCTGAATTTGGCGTCCAGCGGGGTCCGGGGGTCCGGGCGGTCGAAATGAAAGAGCCGCGACGTGATGTACTGCGCGTTGACCCGCTCCACCCCGTCGGGATCGATCCGGTGGCGGGACACCAGCGTGCCCAGCACATCGATGCCGGCATGGATGGAGCCGTTGCAGGGATACTGCTTGATGCCGACCGCCGTCTCGACCACCTCGAAGGGCTTTCCCCAGCCTGCCAGGATCGCCGCGCCGTCGTGATTGCCCTTGCCGTTGAACAGATTCAGGAACCCCTCCTTATGCTCGAAGGCGTGCGGTGAGCTGGTGAAACCGCCCTTCGCCAGCAGCGCGGCGAGAGTCCCGTTGCGCGCCGCATGGCTGGCGGTGAGCGGCTTGGTCATCGTCCCGGCATTCGCCTGGACGCCGGAGGCTAGGCTGGCGGCAATGCCCAGCGCCTGCGCCGTCCGGTCCGCGTCGAGCCCGAGAAGGCGCGCCGCCGTGGCGGCCGCGCCGAAAACGCCGATGGTCCCGCTGGGAAACCATCCGAGATCCGAGTGGCGCGGCTGAACGCCCCGGGCGATCTTCAGTTCCGCCTCGAAGCCGGCGACATAAGCCGTCAGCACGTCGCGGCCCGAAGCGTCCGCCATCTCGCCCAGGTTGAAGGCGACGGAGAGGATGCTCACCGCCGGATGGCCGTAGAACGGATTGTTGGAGATATCGAAATCCAGCGCATGGCAAGCCATGCCGTTGATCAGGACCGCGTCGAGCAGCGAGGCGCGCCGCGAACTGCCGAACAGGCGGCAGGGGCCGGCGGAAAGACCGCCGGTCACGACGGCATCGAGGATCTGCACACCCTGCTCGGCCGCGCCGGCCAGGGCCGCTCCAAACGTGTCGAGGATCTGGACCCTGGCCCAGTGGAGGTCATCGGCCGAGAAATCCTCATAGCACGTCCCGCAGATGCGTTCCGCCAGCCGCCGGGAAATCGTCACGTCAGCCACGTCTCATCCCTCCATTCCGCCTCGTTCCGGGCGACCGACAGGGCTGCGCCGCGACCCTCCGGTCCGGGGTCGCCGGCGAGTCACGCGACGCCGGCGCCATCGGCCTGAAGCCGCATCCGCGCAATGCCGGCGCGAAAGGTCGCGGCGCCGTCGTTCCGGAAGATCGGTCGCAGCGGCCCGCCGGAGCGGCCTCGCGTCCGGTCCGTCAACGCCGGCGATCGGTTCGGCTTCACGGCCTCTCCATGATTGCTCCTCCGGGGCTCTCAGGCAGGGCGGCGTTCAATCGTCTGCAAGTCTGTGCAAGCCTGCTACCTTAACCTATTTCAAAATTATGATCATTCCCATATAAGTTTTTATACGATCAATCTCTGACAAGACCTATGCTTGACGTGTAAGATATAGACTATTAGTAAAGGTACTTACGATACTTTTCGACAATCTAGACCATCATCCACATGAGGAGATGTACGTTCCTGCCTCATGACAGAATAAGAGGCGAATCTTACAATGGGAGGAAGCATTATGCGGTATGCCGCATGGATGAAGTTGATGGCCGGGGTGGCAGCGTTCTGTGCGCTGTCGGTCATTTACCTGCCGGCGCTGGCCCAGAGCTACCCCACGCGCGAGGTGAAGTTGATCACCGGCTCCGCCGCAGGCGGCGGCAGCGACCTGCAGGCCCGGCTGCTGGCCGGCGTCCTTTCCCAGATGTGGGGCCAGCCAGTCCTGGTGGAGAACCTGCCGGGTGCGTCCAACGGGCTCGCGGCCGGGAAGGTGGCTCATTCCGCGCCGGACGGCTACACGCTCGCCTTCATCAGCAGCTCGGTCCTCGGAACCTTGCTGACCCAGCCTCCGCCGGTCGACATCGAGAAGGACCTGATGCCGGTGGATCTGGTCTCGACCGGACCGGCCGTGCTGGTGGTCAATCCGTCGCTCCCGGTGCATACCGTTCAGGAACTGATCGATCTCGCGCGGTCCGAGCCGGGCAAGCTCAACTACGCGACGGGCGGCGTCGGCACGACCGCGCATCTCGCGGGCGAGCTCCTGAAGAAGCTGGCAAAGATCGACATGCTCCACGTCTCCTATGCCGGAACCACGGCCAGCGTGGTCGCCACCCAAAACGGCGAGGCGCAGCTCTCCTTCCCGGGCCCCGGCAGCGCCAGGCCGGCGCTGGCCGCCAACTCGGTCCGGGCGATCGCCGTCACCAACGCCAAGCGCTCGCCGCTGCTGCCGTCGCTGCCGACGATCAGCGAGACGATTCCGGGCTTCGACATGGGCGACTGGTATGGCGTGTTCGCGCCGAGGGGAGCGCCGAAAGAACTGGTCGATCAGTTGAGCAAGGACGTCGCGAGGGCGGTCAGCGATCCTGACTTCGCGAAGAAGCTGGCCGACGCCGGCTACGAGACCCAGAACATCTCGCCGGCGGACTTCGCCGCCATGGTGCACAACGCCATCGAGCAGTATGTCAGCCTGGCCAGCGAAATCGGCTTGACGGCGCAGTAGCGGAGGATGCGGCGCAAGAAAAGGCCGTCGGCTATGGCGACCCTTTCTCTCGCCGCGCCCTCCTCGGGGGGCAGCTAGGGCGGCGCCAGTCCGCCAGGACGACTGCGCAGCCATGCCTGTCCCCGCGCGTAGATGATGCCCTACCGCCCGTCCGCCTCCCGCTCCCGCCGCTTCTCCTCCACCAGCCGCTCGAAATCGGCCACCAGCGCCGTCAGCTTGGCGTCCTCGCAGCGCGGGCACCACAGCAGCTTCTTGCGGCGCAGGAACAGCACCTTGCGGTGGGTGCCGCACGTCTTGCAGCCGGACGAGCCGGCCCACTGATCGAAGTCGTCGAGATCCAGCAGCCGGCGCCGCCAGAAGGGGTGTGCCGCCGCCACGCGGGCGATCTCCGCCGGCTCGAAGTTGCGCGGCGAGAGCTCGAGCTGGGTCAGGCGCGGAAGATCGCAGAGCGGGCCGAGATCGCCGTCGATCGCCTTGGCCGCTATCAGGCTGATCCGCTCGAGCCCGGCCAGCGCCCGCAGCGGCGCCAGCGACGGCAGCCCCTGCGTCGTCCACACGCCGCCGGCGAGCGCCAGCGTCCGCAGCCCGGTGAGCGCCGCCAGCGGCGCCAGCGATTCGATGACGCCGAGATCGCTGAGGGCGAGCGTCGTGAGCCGCGTCAGCCGCTCGAGGCCGTCCAGGCGCGTCAGCTTCGGGCACTGCCACACGTTCAAGCTCTCCAGCGTGACGAAGCCGGAGAGAAAGCCGAGGTCGCCGGCGTCGGCATGGCGCACGCTCAGCCGCGTCAGCCGCGGCAGCGGGCAGCCCGCCAGCACCGGCACGTGCCGGCGCGGCAGCCGGTAGATCGACAGGGCCGCCAGCGCCGTGAACTCCCGCAGCGCCGCGAGATCCTTGGCCGTGCCGTCGACCCACAGCGCCGTCGCGCCGCGCTCGACGCCGGCAAGGGACGTATGCAGCGGTTCGCCCTCGTCAACGCCGGGCATCCCGGCCATCGCCATCCACCCCGCCTCGGAGAAAGCACTTCCCTCTCGATATTCGACCCTGGCGACATCGCCATCAAGCCGCGCGTTCAGCGTCGGCATGGCCCCGTGTGAGTTGCAGCGACATGCTCCGTCGCCGTAGTCTTGCCGTTCATGCGAAGCTTATGACCGCAGGTCGGCCGGGGTCGGGACATGCCGCTGAAACGGTCGGACGAGTACCGCGAGCGGGCGCGGCGCGCGCGGGCGCTGGCAGATCGCACGCAGTCGGAGCGCTCGAAGGCGTCGTTCCTCCGCGTCGCCGCCGACTGCGAGCGCTTGGCGGAACTGGCGGCGAAGATCGAGCAGGAGCCGGCGCCGGAAGCGGATTGACGTGCAGGAATAAATAGGGGTCAGAGTCCGTCCTTGCTATGCCCCCGTCGAATGACTCTTACCGCGCATAGATGATGTGCTTCCTGTAGGTCTGCGTCAGCGGAAGGATCAGCCGCTTGTGCGTCAGCCCGCCCCAGCCGCCGAGCGGCTCGTTGATATCCTCGGGCTCCAGGAAGATCTGCCGGGTCGTGTTCCACAGGCCGTGCAGCGCCATGTCGCCCGCGGGCTGCCGGCCGCCCGCCATCACGTATTTCTTGATCCAGGCGTCGAGCCGGGCCGGCGACTCCGCCGCGATGTGGCCGCCGCGCGGCTTGTTGTGGGCGTCGATGCGGAAGCAGCACACCAGCTCCGGCTTCACGTCGCTCGGCCGCAGCGCGCGCGGGAACGCGTAGGTCTCCCACCGGCCGCCCCGATGGCCCTGCTCGTGCGTGTCCAGCATCTTCCGGTCGGTCACCACCGGCCCCTGCCCGAAATAGGTGTGCAGGTCGGGGGCGCCGGCCAGGCGGGCGCCGAAGAACCGGCGGAAGCGGTCGAGCCCGAGCGTGTCGCGGCCGAGATTGCAGGCGCGCCACTCGATGCAGTCGATCCGCTTGGCGCGCACCTTCTGCATCAGGTCGAGAAGCCGCTGCAGGCCCGCCCGGTCGATGCCCAGGGTCCGGCGGTCGTAGTCGTTGAACGCCGCGCCCTCGGCGAGCTCCATGAGCCGCCCCAGGAATTTGTGCTCCGTGGCCGCCGCCGACCCGCGGGCGAGCTTGAGATAGAGGCCCGAGCCGTCCTCGTGGCCGTGCGCCATGAGGATGAAGCGCTGGTGCGGCGAGGCCGCCACCAGCGTCAGCAGCTGCTCGAACGTGTGCGTACCCTCATGCGTGTCGACGCGGACGGCGGTGAGCGGGAGCGGCGGCAGGTAGTTGAACTGCCGGAACCAGGCCTGCACGTCCTGGTTCAGTCCGACCCCCAGCCCCAGCGTGATGACATGCGCCGCCGTCATGGCGCGGTCGCAGGGCGGACCCCGGGTCGCCGCCTCGTCCAATTCGTCATCCCCCAAGCCTCCGACAGCACTTGGCGCCGCTCCTGAAACCCCGCCGCATCCTGCGCCAAGCCGGAAGTCGCCGCTGTGACGAAAGTCACAAGGGACATCGGCCCACACCGGCGAGCCCGCGAGACGGCCCGCACCCCTCCGCCGCGCGGGCAAGAGGGCGATCGAAACCGGCCACCTCTGCAGCATCCCCTCTCCCGCGTGAGCGGGAGAGGGGCAGGGTGAGGGCGAATCGCTCCCGCGATAGCCGGTTCCGGCACGTCTGCCATGCGGCGCCTGCACGAGCCTGGCGGTCGTCGCCGATGCTAGGGTGCCGCGCCAGGAGCGACCCCACCGCAATCCGAACGCGAACCATGACCACCGCCGAAGCAACCCAGCAACAGGCCGCCCGCGCCGGCGGCACCGCCATGGTGGTGCTCACCGCCATCAGCTTCAGCCACATGCTGAACGACATGATGCAATCGATGCTGCCGGCCATCTACCCGATGCTGAAGGACTCGCTGGCGCTCGATTTCGGCCAGATCGGCCTCGTCACCCTGGTCTTCCAGATGACCGCGTCGCTGCTGCAGCCGCTGGTCGGCCTCTATACCGACCGCCGGCCGCAGCCCTACTCCCTTGCCGTCGGCATGGGCTGCACGCTCGTCGGCCTGCTGCTGCTGGCCGTCGCCGGCAGCTTCGCCGTCCTGCTGCTGGCGGCGGCGCTGGTCGGCATGGGCTCGTCGGTCTTCCACCCGGAATCCTCGCGCGTCGCCCGCCTCGCCTCCGGCGGCCGGCACGGCTTCGCCCAGTCCTTCTTTCAGGTCGGCGGCAATCTCGGCTCCGCCGTCGGGCCGCTGCTCGCCGCCTTCATCGTCCTGCCGCTGGGCCAGCCGAGCGTCGCCTGGTTCTCGCTCGCCGCGCTCCTCGGCATCGTCGTGCTGTCGCGCGTCGGCGCCTGGTACAGGCGTACCGGCGCGGCGCGACCCCGCGGACGCGCCGCGCCGCCCGCGCGCCGCGTCGATCTCGGCCGCCGCCAGGTCGGCATCGCCCTCGCCGTGCTTCTGGTGCTGGTCTTCTCCAAGTATTTCTACACGGCGAGCCTGACCAGCTACTACACCTTCTACCTCATCTCGCGCTTCGGCGTGTCGGTGCAGGGCGCGCAGATCCACCTCTTCGTCTTCCTCGGCGCCTTCGCCCTCGGCTCCCTGCTCGGCGGCCCCATCGGCGACCGCTTCGGCCGCAAGTACGTCATCTGGGGCTCGATCCTCGGCGCGCTGCCCTTCACCCTCCTGCTGCCGCACGCCAACCTGTTCTGGACGACCGTGCTCGTCGTGCTGATCGGCCTCATCATGTCCTCGGCCTTCTCGGCCATCCTCGTCTATGCGCAGGAGCTGCTGCCTGGCCGCGTCGGCCTGGTGGCGGGCCTCTTCTTCGGCCTCGCCTTCGGCCTCGGCGGCATCGGCGCCGCGGTGCTCGGCGAGCTGGCCGACCTCACCAGCATCGAATATGTCTACGAGCTCTGCGCCTTCCTCCCGGCGCTCGGCCTCGTCACCATCCTGCTGCCGGACATCGAGGGCAAACGCCCGCCCCCGCCGTCGCGCGGATAGTCCTCGCTTCCTCGCCCTCACGCGATGCACGCCGTTCGCCACGCGACGCGGACGGGAGCGTCTCGGATCGGCGGTGTGCGTCCTTCGACAAGCTCAGGATGAGGACTTTTCTTCGTGCCACGAAGATTTTCCCTCATCCTGAGCTTGTCGAAGGACGCACGGTTAGACATGCAACATGCAACCCCTGATCTCTGAGCTGCGCGGGACGCGGGATATCCAGCAACGCGACGGCACGTCACGTATCCGTGCTCACCTCGTCCCAGTCCTCGCCATGCCCGATCAGCCAGTTGAGCGCATGATGCCGCTCGCGCACGACGCCGGGATCGAGTCCCGGCGGCGGCTCCCGCCCGAAGAACTCCGCGTCGCGGACCGCCCAGTGACAGCAGTAGATCAGGTCGGCGGCGTCGAGCAGTTCGCCGGCGGGGCGCAGCCGCGCCTGCGCCGCCAAGCGCTCGCGACCAAGGTTGTCGATGATGCCCATGGCAACGGCCGGGTCCATCTGCCGGTCGGGCGACCCTAGCTCGTTGATGAGTCCAAGCGCCCACAGCAGCACCCACAGGCATTCATAGCGCCACGACATCTGCACGCAGGCGTCGCGCGGCGGCGCGGTATCGTCGATGAAGGAGCGCTCCTGCGGGCTCAAGAAGTCGGCGATGCGCAATGCTTCCACCCGCGCCTGCGTGGGCGCTTCGTTGAAGCTCGCGCCTTTTCATGGCGACGACGAGGAGGGCAAGGGCGCGCAGCGCCACGTCTTCCGTCGAACGCCGCTGGATCTCCGCCTCGACCTGGATCGTCGCCAAGTGCTCATTGACGGGGACGCCTGCGCGCGTCAGGACGGCAATCGATCGCCGTCTGCGCGCCTCCGCTTCGGCAGCCGCGCTTGGATCCCGCTCCTCGTCCTCCGAATCGGCTGTGTCTGCCGATTGACCGCGCGCTCGCGCCATCTCGAGCAGCTTTTGAACCCACGGATTGTCGAACCTCGGCATCGCCTCACCGATCCTTCGTCTCATCGGTCCTTCGGTTGAGAGCCGCCTTGACAGTTCGCCGTATGTTCCATATATTGAATTGGAACATACCACGAACTATGGCATCTGGGAAGAAGGATTATCCGCCATGGACAAGATGGAACTCGCCGCCCGCGCGATCGCCGAGCTGGCACCGCTCGGCAACGGCCTCGGCCTGCGCTCGGCCATGCAGGTGGCTGAGACGGACGGGTTGGCGGCAAACATGCTCACAGCCCTGCTGGGGCACGAGCTGGTCGCCGGCCACGCCACGATGATGAAGCTGTCGGCCAAGATCGACCGCTGGCTCGCCCTTGTCGCCGACGACCGCCTGGCCGAGGACCAGGAGCGCGGCACGCGCGAGGCCGTGCGCCTGGCCATCGCCGCCTCCCGCCTCACGGAGCGCTACCGCGCCGGCCTGCTCAGCCTCGCCAGGCTGCGCGGCTGGGACGCCGCCGGCATCGCCGGCGCCACCGCCGCCGCCGGGCGCCGCGTCGACCCCGCCGATCTCCTGGCCGCCTTCGGCGAGGACGGCCTCGATGATGACCCGGGGGACGGCCCCGGCGACGGCCCCAAGGGCGGCACCCGCGCCCTGGTCCAGGCCCTGCGGCAGATGCGCGCCGTCAACAGCCAGCTCTCCGCCGCCCTCGGCAACGGCCACGCCAACGGCGCCGCTAAGCCGAATGGCGCGCCGATGCCCAATGGCGCGCACACGCCGTCCGCCCCCTATGTCAATCGCGGCACCCTCCGCCACGGCAACCCATCCGGCGATTTCCTCGCCGCCCCGCGCTGCGGCGCCCGCACGCGCGCCGGCTGCCCGTGCCGCCAGCCCGCCATGGGCAATGGCCGCTGCCGCCTGCATGGCGGCAAGAGCACCGGCGCCCGCACGACGGCCGGCCTCGCCCGCGTCCGCGCCAACCGTCTCGTCCACGGCGCCCGTACGGCCGAGATCCTCGAGCTGCGTTCGGCCGCCGCCCGCCACGGCCGCAACCTGCGCACCCTGGCTCGCTTGGCGAACGCCGCCGAACCGCAATCCGAGCGATCCACCCCATGTCCAGCGACGCCCCGGCGAGTCGCCCGCGGCTGACGTCGCGTCGCGGCATTCATTGACCCGCGCGGCGCCCCGGCCCTACGCTCGCCTTTGATAGAGCAGGAGCAAACGGATGCCCGAGATCGCGAGACAGCGCCGGGGCGGCCAGGCGGGCCGGCGGGCGGAGCGCGCCAGCGCACCGATCGTGCAGAAGAAATACATCACCCGGGAGATCCCGCTCTACGAGCTGCTGACCGCCGAGGGCCTGGAGATCATCCACGAGGAGTCGATGATCATCCTCGCGGAGATCGGCATCGATTTCCGCTACGAGCCGGCCCTTGAGCTGTGGCGCGCGGCCGGCGCCGAGGTCGACGGGCAGCGCGTCCGCTTCCCGCGCGGCCTGATCGAGAAGACCATCAGGACCGCGCCGCGCGAATACACCCAGCACGCCCGCAACCCCGAGCGCCGCGTCGTCATCGGCGGCCGCAACACCGTGCTGGCGCCCACCTACGGCTCGCCCTTCGTGCGCGATTTCGACAACAGGCGCCGCTACGGCACGCTCGAGGACCTGCAGAACTTCATCAAGCTCACCTACCTCACGCCGGAGCTGCATCATTCCGGCGGCGTCATCTGCGAGCCGGTCGACGTGCCCGTGCCGAAGCGCCACCTCGACATCGTCTATTCCCACATCAAATATTCCGACAAGCCGTTCATGGGCATCGTCACCGCGCCCGAGCGCGCCGAGGACACGGTGACCATGGCCAAGCTCGTCTTCGGCGACTCCTTCGTCGGCGAGAACACCGTCCTCACCTCGGTGGTGAACTGCAACTCGCCGATGGTGTGGGACGGCACGATGCTCAGCGCGCTGTCGGTCTACGCCCGCAACAACCAGGCCGTGCTGGTGACGCCCTTCATCATGGCCGGCGCGATGGCCCCCGCCTCCACCGCCGGGGCCATCGCCCAGCTCAACGCCGAGGTGCTCGCGGGCATTGCCTTCGCCCAGCTGGTGCTGCCCGGCGCGCCCATGGTCTACGGCATCTTCGCGACGACCGTTTCCATGCAGTCGGGCGCGCCGATGATGGGCACGCCGGAACCGGCGCAGATGATCTATGTCTCCACCCAGCTCGCGCGAAAGTACGGCGTGCCCGTGCGGGCCGGCGGCATGCTCACGGGCGCCAAGATCGCCGACGCCCAGGCCGCCTACGAGTCGATGGGCACGATGATCCCGACGCTCCTCGCCGGCACGAACTTCGTGCTGCATTCGGCCGGCTGGCTGGAGGCCGGCCTCGCCGCCGGCTACGGCAAGTTCATGCTCGACGCCGACCAGATCGCCATGCTCCAGCAGTTCGCCAAGGGCCTGGACCTTTCGGAGGAGAGCCGCGCCATGGAGGCGATCCGCGAGGTCGGCCCGGGCGGCCACTATCTCGGCTGCGCCCACACCCAGCGCAACTTCAAGACCGCCTTCTACACGTCGCAGATCGCCGACAACAACAGCTTCGAGCAATGGGAGGCCGAAGGCGGCAAGGACGCCAACCGGCGCGCCACCGAAGCAGCGCAGCGCCTGCTGGCGCAATACGAGCCGCCCCCGCTCGACCCGGCCATTGACGAGGCGCTCAAGGAATTCATTCAGAAGCGGAAGGCGGAGCTGCCGAACGCCGTGACGTGAGGCTCAATCACCCGCGACGAAGCCCGTCCAGCGTCCGTCCTCGGCGATGAACAGGCGCCAGCCGACATAGTAGCCGACCGCGGTCCCCTCGATGTACTGGTCCTCGACATGCCCGGGATAGAGCCGTTCGAGCGCCGCCTTCTCCGCCGCCGTCAGCTCGCCATAGGCTGCGTCGGCAGCGAACGGCCAGACATACTCCGTCATCTCCTCGTAGGCGACGACCGCACAGCCCATCTCGAGGACGGCGGCGATGGTGGCGCGGATATCCGTCCCTTCGGCGTCGACCGCCTTCCAGTAGGCGACAGGGTCGCCGCCTTCCTCGCCGAAGCTGTATTCGAACCCGTCGGGATCGGCGAGCTTCGCCAGCGCCGCATAGTCGCGGGCCGTCGCGGCCTTGAAGATGGCGGCCTTCGTCTCCGCCACCGCCGGTGGCAGCTCGCCGCAGCGCTCCGCCTCGTCCGCCGCCGCGGCCGACACCCATAGCGCGCCGGCCGCCAGACTCGATAGGATCGCCTTCATGGTCGGATGATAGGGGGCCACCCGCTCCCTGCCAACGCCGGCAGCAGGTTGCATACGAGGTCGCATGCGCTACATCTCCGCCGACGAGCTGAATGTCAGGCTCGAGTTTCCGCCGCTCGTCGAGGCCCTGCGCGAGCTGTTCCGGCGCGGCGTCGACGAGGCGCGCGCGATCCATCTTCATCAGCCGCTGGCGGACGGACGCCAGAACGACTGGCTGCTGCTGCCGGCCTGGCAGTTCGACCGCCACATGGGCATCAAGCTGGTCGGCGTCTTCCCCGGGAACGACGCCAAGGGCCTTGCCTCGATCCAGGGTCTCTACGTCCTCTTCGACGGCGGCAACGGCCTGCCCCTCGCCGCCATCGACGGCGCCGCCATCACTCTGTGGAAGACGGCCGCCAACTCGGCCCTGGCCGCGACCTACCTCGCCCGCGCCGAGGCCCGCACGCTGCTGATGGTCGGCGCCGGCGCGCTGGCGCCCTACCTCGCCCGGGCTCACTGCGCCGTGCGGCCCGTCGCCCATGTCATGGTCTGGAACCGCACGGCGGCGAACGCGGCGCGCATGGCCGCCGCGCTCGCGCGGCCGGGCCTGACCGTCGAGGCCGTTGATGACCTCCCCGCCGTGGTGCAGCGCGCCGATGTCGTGTCCTGCGCCACCATGGCGACGGAACCGGTGATCCAGGGCGCGTGGCTGCGCCCCGGAATCCATCTCGATCTCGTCGGCGGCTACCGTCCGGACATGCGCGAGGCCGACGACGAGGCGATCCGGCGCTCTCGCGTGTTCATCGACGCCTGGTTCACCGCCGGCGATCATTGCGGCGATATCAGCCAGCCGCTTGCCGCGGGGATTCTACGGAAGGAGGCGGTGACCGATACGTTCCAGCTCGCGCGCGGCGAACGGCCGGGCCGCCGGAGCGAGGACGAGATCACGCTGTTCAAATCGGGTGGCGGCGGTCACGAGGATCTCGGCACCGCCCAGCATATTCTGGAGCGATTGGGAGCCCGTCAGTGACGGTGATTGCGCACGAGCCCGAAGACCAGCAGAGTCGCCGCCGCGACCGCGATGACCGTGGGCATGCCGAATCTCGGCCACGTATCCATCGCGCCGCCCGCGAGGATCGGCCCGCCGAAACTGCCGAGCTCGTACATCATGACGAAGGCCGAGTTGGCGACGGCGAGCTGCCCGGCCGGGACTCGTTCCCCCATCAAGGCCAGCCCCAGGGTATAGATCCCCCAGCTGACGCCGCCCCACAGGAACATCATCAACCACAGCAAGGGCAGCGACCCCAGCAACAACGGATAGACGACCGCACCGGCGGCGACGACCCCCGCGCTCAGCAGTAGGACGCCGCGCCGACTCGTATGATCGGCCAGCCAGCCGAGCGGAAGCTGCAGGATCAGGTTGCCCGCCATGAAGATACTGAGAGAGGCCACGGCCAGCGCGCGATCGAAGCCGGCGCGCAGCTCATACACGGGGATCAGGGCGAAGAGGCTGGCGTCGACGAAACCGGCCACCAGGGCCGCCATCATGACCGTAGGCGCGGCCGCGAAGGCGGCCGTGACGCTGACGGTTCCATGCACGGACACCGCAGGCACGACCTGCCGCGCCAGGGCGACCGGCAGCAGGGCGACGCACAGCGCGACCGACACGGCGAAGAACGGCAGCCAGCCGTCGATTCCCGTCAGATTGATGACCATCGGCCCGAGCACGAAGCCCAGCGCCATCACCGAGGCGTAGATGCTCATGACCCGGCTGCGGCTCCGGCTGGTCGCCATCAGGTTTATCCAGGTCTCGCTCGTGATCCAGTGAATCGCGCTGGCGAGTCCGATGAGGAAGCGAATGGCGCACCAAGCATAATAGTTCGGGAAGATCGGAAACAGCAGGACGCCGATAGCGGCCACGCCCAGCCCCAGATAGATCGAGGGGAGGGTTCCGAGCCGGGCGATGATCCTCGGCATCAGCGGCCCCATGAGCATCACGGCCAGGGGAAGCATCGCCGAATTGATCCCGATCCTCACGCCGTCATAGCCGTCGCGCGCGAGCGACAGCGAGACCAGCGGCACGATCGCGCCGACGGCGACGCCGACACCGAAGGCCGTGCCGATGATGGCCGCGAGGCTCTGGTTGCGCTGGGCCTGGGTCAGCGTATCGTCAGTCATCAATCACATAGGCGAGGGCTGGCGTGCGGAAGGATCGGGGGGTCACTCTACCGGTCGTCTGCGTCCACTCACAACCTCTACTAGTCTGCCAGGATTCGGAGGGTTGTGATCTCGGTCACAGTCGCTGCGCAAATCGCCGGCTAAGCTTCGCTGGCCAGAAAGGCTAGTTGTCGAGCAGGGCGGCGATCTCGGCAGGCGTCAGGATACCCGTCGCCGGCAGGTCGTTGGCGCGCTGGTAGGCGGCGATCGCCGCGCGCGTCGCCGGACCGAAGCTGCCGTCGGCGGTGCCGCGGTAGAAGCCGGCCGCGCTCAGTCGCTGCTGGATCGACACCCGTTCGGGACGGCCGAGCATCTCCTCCGTCCGGGCCGCCGCATCCGCTCCTCCGAGGCTGCGCGCGTGCTCCTCGGCGGCATTGCGCGTCGCCTGCGCCGCCACCTGAGCCTGACGCGCCACTTCCTGCTCTGCGACCACACGCGCTGCATCTTCGGCGGCAGACAGGCGGCTGGCCTCGTTGGCGGCCCCCATGACCCGGGTCACCGCCGCCGCCGCCGCGGCGCGGGCCGCTTTGTCCCCTTTGCCGGCCAGGGCCGCCGCCCGCTCGACCGCGGCCTTGCGGGCGTCCTCCTGGGCCTGGGCGATGCGGGCAGCCTCGGCGGCGACGGCTGCCTGATGGTCCGCCTCCGCCCGCACGGCGGCGAGCGCGGCCGCCTCGGCCAGTGCCTTCCGCGCCGCATAGGTCGTGACGTTGTCGCGATCCGCCTGGGCCAGCGCGGCGGAGCGGGCCGAGGCCATCGCCGCGTCGGTTCGCACGCGCATCGCCGCTTCCGCGATGCGCACCGCCTCCTCGGCCGCCGACGCCAGCCGGTTATGCATCTCGGCTGTCCAGTCGACCTGCGATACCGCCGGATTCTTGGGCGCCGCCACGCCCATCCGTTCAGGCGCCGTCTCCTCGAAGTAGAAGGACGCGGCCGCGGCGCCGGCGATCAGCGCCGCCAGGCCGATGAGCGGCATGATGTGACGCCGCCACCACGCCTTGGCCGTCACCTCGGCGACGAACCGCGCCACCGTCGGCGTCCGCGCCTCGCGGTCGAACGACAGGCCGCGCTGCAGCGCCCGCCACTGGTAGCTGGACAAGGCCGGCGGCTTGATCGCCTTGAGGGCCGCCTTCTGCGCCTCCGTCGCCGGTGCCCGGCCGAACGGGTGGCGGCCGGTCAGCAGCTCGTAGGCGATGCAGGCGAGCGCGAAGACGTCGTCGCGCGGGTCCGGCGGCTGGTTGGTGAGCATCTCCGGGCTGGCATAGGTCGGCGTCAGGGCGTTCAGCACGCCGGCGTCGAAGACGGTATCGTCGCCATGCTCCACCTGCGGCCGGGCGACGGCGCGGGCGATGCCGAAGTCGATGACCTTGGTCCGCCCGCTCTCGGCGACGATGATGTTGGCCGGCTTCAGATCGAGATGGATGATCCCATTCTCGTGTGCATAGACCAGGGCGGCACCGATGTCGCGGACGATCCTGAACGTCTCCGGCCGCGGCAGCCCCTTGAAGCCCGGAGCGCGGACGATCCGATCGAGCGACTGGCCCGGCAGATACTCCATGGTCATGTAGAGCGTGGCGCCGTCGCGATCGAAGTCGTGGACAGTGATGACGTTCGGATGCGCCAGGGCCTGCGCCTTCTTGGTCTCGCGCTGCAGCGAGCGGAGCGCCTCCGGGTGACGGCGGAAGTCCTCGTTCAGCACCTTGAGGGCGACGAAGGGGTTGCGGTCTTGCGCCTCCTGCTTGCGCAGATCGAGCGCCTTGAACACCGTGCCCATTCCGCCCTCGCCCAGCCGCTGCGCCAGGACGAAGCGGCCGTTGAGCATCTGGCCGACCTCCAGCCGCGGCGCCACGCCGACCGCCTCGCCCAGCGCCTGCTGGATCGTGCGGACGGGTGGCGCGACGAACACGGTCTCGTCGGACCGTGCGTCGTCCGCAGCCGGCTCGACGGCCGGCAGGGCAAGGGTGGAGATCGACCGTTTGCGCATTTCGATGCGGGCGATTGCTGCTGGAGTGGTTCGTGAGTTACGGCCCAAGCTACACGCCGGGGCTTAACGATCTTTTGACGCCGCCGCCGGCCTGCCGTTTACTCCGGCTTAACCAAGCGATCCCTCGAACAGCGGAGGCGACTGTCATGTCGCGCGATCTCGCCCTCATGCCGGCGACGGAGCTGTTGGCGAACTACCGCGCCCGCAGGCTGTCGCCTGTGGAGGCGGCCAAGGCGGCGCTGGGCCGCATCGCCGCCCTCGACGGCCGGCTCAACGCCTTCTGCCTGGTGGACGAAGAGGGCGCGCTCGCCGCCGCCCGCCGGTCCGAGGAGCGCTGGCAGCGCGGCGCGCCGATCGGCCTCGTCGATGGGGTCCCGACCTCGATCAAGGACATCGTCCTGGCCAAGGGCTGGCCGACCCTGCGCGGCTCCAGGGCCGTCTCGCCCGACCAGCCCTGGGAGGAGGACGCGCCCGCTGTCGCCCGCCTGCGCGAGCAGGGCGCCGTGCTGCTAGGGCGGACGACGACGCCGGAGTTCGGCTGGAAGGGCGTCACCGACAGCCCGCTGACGGGCATCACCCGCAACCCCTGGAACCCGGAGACGACGCCCGGCGGCTCCAGCGGCGGCGCGGCCGTGGCGGCGGCGACCGGCATGGGCGCGCTCCATATCGGCACCGACGGCGGCGGCTCCATCCGCATCCCCGCCGGCTTCACCGGCATCTTCGGCTTCAAGCAGAGCTTCGGCCGGGTGCCGGCGCACCCGCCCTCGCCCTTCGGCACGCTGGCCCATGTCGGGCCGATGACGCGCACGGTGGCCGACGCGGCCCTGATGCTGACCGTGCTGGCACAGCCGGACGCGCGCGACTGCTACGCCCTGCCGGCGGACGGCCGCGACTATCGCGACGGCCTGGAAGACGGGGTGCGGGGCCTGCGCATCGCCTTTGCGCCGACGCTTGCCGGCGCACCGGTCGATCCGGAGGTCGCGGCCCTCGTGGCGGCGTCGGCCAAGGTCTTCGCCGGGCTGGGCGCGGCCGTGGAGGAGGCGGTCCCTGAGCTGCCGGACAGCGCCGAGACCTTCGCTCGCCACTGGTTTCCGGGTGCCGCCAATGCCCTGCGCGCCTTCACGCCGGCGCAGCGCGAGTTGATGGATCCCGGGCTGGTGGAGATCGCCGCGGCAGGCGCCGACCTGCCCCTCCTCGACTATCTCGCGGCGGTGAAGGCGCGAGAGGCCATGGGCGTGGCCATGAATCTGTTCCATCAACGCTGGGATCTGCTGCTGACGCCGACCCTGCCGATCCCGGCCTTCGCCGCCGGCCGCGAGGTGCCGGACGGCGACGGGCGGAAGCGGTGGACGAGCTGGACGCCCTTCACCTACCCATTCAACCTGACGCGCCAACCGGCGGCGACCGTGCCCTGCGGCCTGACCAAGGCCGGCCTGCCCGTCGGCCTGCAGATCATCGGTGCGCTCTACGACGACGCCCGCGTGCTGTGCGCCGCCCGCGCCTTCGAGCAGGCGCGGCCTTGGCCGTTTCCGCCGGGATAGTCGGCGGGCTCCAGCCCGGTCAATCCACCGAGAGGGCGAGGGTCATGCTGAGATGGGCAAGCGGAAGACCCGTCTCGTCGGTCCAGGCGTTGAAGGCCGCCTGCACCTTGGCGCGATCGGGCTTGGAATTCGGCGTGCCCGCGAAGGCCTTCCAATGGTTGAGCGCGGCGATCACGGATGGGGTCAGGATGAACGTGTCCTTGCCGACCATGCGCAGGAAGGACGGACCGGAATTGCCGCCCATCTGCCGGAACCGTTTGGCGAGATCGGCCCACAGGCCGACGATGTCGGACTCCGGCCAGCCGGCCAGGTAGGCGCCGAAGCCGCCATGCTGCTCGGCGAGCTGCTGCATGGCCGCCGCATTGGACGGCACGGACTTGATCTTGCCCCAGTGGCGGATCAGACGCCGATCGCTCATCAGCGACTCGACCTCTTCGTCATTCATGGCCCGCACGCGCCGGAGGTCGAAGCCGTGAAAGACCTCCTCGAAGGCCGGCCATCGCGCATCGACGAGACTATGGCTGAGGCCGGCGCGGAAGACGCGCCGCGACATCAGCGACAGATACCTGTCGTCGGCGACCGCGCGCAGCACCTCGGACGTGCCGACCTCCGGCATGCGGGCACGCAGCTCGGCATCGCCGACCCGCCGGCGTGCGGCCTGCCGGATCTCGTCGAAGTCAGGCATGCTCGGTCCATCCTTGTCGCGCATATATCCCCTGTTTACGTCGCCTTTGACGGCGCGCGGTGGCGATAGACGAGATCTTCGGGATCCTGCCGCGGCGCCGTCTGATCGAGCACGGCGCCCAGCCGCTCGGCAACGGCGGCGGAGCGGGAATTTCCGGGGTCAATGTAGCTGACGAGGGTGCGCAGACCCAAGGCGCCGAAGGCCCAGTCGCGCAGCGCGCGGGCAGCCTCCGTAGCGTAGCCGTTGCCTTCGTACCCCTCGTAGACCTGCCATCCCAACTCCTTCTCCGGGAAGAGGGGACCGTGGTTGATGCCGACCTGACCCACGCACTCGCCCGTCAGGGTAAGGTCGATCATCAGCGCGCCATGACCAAAGAGGTGCCACAGCGCAACGTCATGGCAGAAGAGACCCCAGGCGACGCGCGTGTCGAAGGGGCCGCCCATGCCCACAGAGCGCGGCGAGGCCATCAGCCGCGCATACGCTGCGAAATCGTCGATTACCGGGGCACGGAGAGTAAGGCGCTCGGTCGTGAGCCTGGGGATACGGCTGGGCGCTAACATAAACCATCCCGACCGAGCGTGTTCGCCGCGGCGAAGCGGCCGGGGGTGATGCCGAAGGCGCCCTTGAAGCGCTTGCTCAGGTGGCTCTGGTCGGCAAAGCCGACCGCGGCCGCGACCTGGGCGGGCGGCTCGCCGGCAGCGAGCCGGCGCTTCGCCTCGGCGAGGCGGAGCTGCAGCTGATAAGCGTGAGGCGGCAGGCCGTAGGCGCGGGCGAAGGCGCGGCAGAAATGGAAGCGGCTGAGGCCGGCGATCGCCGCCAGGTCATCGGTGGAGATATCCTCCGCCAGCGAGTCGTGCAGGGCATCGCGCGCCCGCGCGAGCGCGGCGAAGCCGGGGCGCGGCGGCAGCGGCAGCCGCAGGCGGTCATCTGCATGGCCGGCGACGAAGCGCAGGCAGGTCTCGCGCAGGAGGGAGTCGGCTTCGAGGCGCGGGGCGTTGCGGCTGAGAGCGGCATGCAGGGCGCGCACCGAGTGGGCGAGAACGGGATCGCGGATCAAGGGCGCGCGGGCGAAGGGGAGCGCGGCCGACCTACCGTCGCGGACATCCTCGAGGACGCGGCGCATCGGCCCGGGTGCGATGTAAAGCATGCGGTAGGTGAAGCCCTCGGGAATGCCGGCATGACCATCATGCGGCTCATCCGGATTGAAGGCCATGACCGTTCCGGTCGTGCTGACGTGCCGGGCGCCGCGGCAGTTGAAGACCTGCACGCCGCATTCCGTCACGCCGATGGCGTAGTCCTCGTGGCTATGGCGCTCGTAGACATGGTGCACGAAATGGGCACGCAGCAGCTCCACACCGAAGGCGCGAGCGGCGGCGAATTCGGCCCAGTCGTCGGTCGGAGTGGTCGGCTGTCGCGTCATTCCCGATACGCACGCTTTGTCGTTGCCGTTCGCCCTACAAGTTGGAGGAGCCGGCGTCGTCCCGCAACGGGTACCGCCGGAGCAATCCCGTACAAGAAAGCGGAGCGCGGCAATCCTACCATACGGGACAGGTGGATGCCGGGTTCGATGGAGGTCGCATGCGGACGAACTTAGCGGAGGGAGAGGGCGGCAGGACGGCGGCGTGCGATCCACCGGCGGACGACATCGTGCGGTTCGGCACGAAGATCGCGGTGGTGCTGCGCGAGGACCTGCCAGTGTGGCAGAAGCTCAACGCCGCGGCGTTCCTGGCGAGCGGCGTCGCCGGCACCGAGCCGGACTGCATCGGTGCACCTTACGAGGACGGCTCCGGCCATCGCTACCTGCCGATGTTCCGCCAGCCCGTCCTGGTGTTCGCGGCGGACGCAGCGCAGCTCCGGCAGGCCTATGAGCGCCTGCGCGGTTGCGGGCTGCGCTTCTCGGTCTTCACCGAGGAGTTGTTCCGCACCAACCACGACGCGGCCAACCGCGCCGCGGTGAAGACCGTGCGCAGCGAGGATCTGCGGCTTGTCGGCATGGCCGTGCGCGGCGAGCGCAAGCTCGTCGACAAGGTGCTGAAGGGGCTGTCGCTGCACCGGTAGTTTCGATGGTGAACATGAGAACGCACTCGCACATCCGGAGGCCCGACCTGGGTTGCTTGCATCGCCAAAGCAGGTCTTCCCCGGTCACCTGAGGCGCATGAACGGCCTGCTCGCTTTCCTGCTCGCCGGACTGGCGCTGGTCGGCAGCCCCGGCCCGGCCACGCTGAGCCTTGCCGCCACCGGCGCCGCGTTCGGCGCGCGCCGCGGCCTCGGCTACATGGCGGGGATCGTGATCGGCATGATCGCCGTGATGGCCGTCGCCGCCACCGGCGTGATGGGCGTCGTTCTGGCGTTGCCGGGCGCGACGCCTGTCGTGATCGCGGCGTCGGCGGCCTACTTCGCCTATCTCGCATTCCGCATCGCGACCGCGCCGCCGCTGGCCGAGGGCGCAGGCCAGGGACGCCGGCCGTCATTCGGCGGCGGGCTGTTCCTCTCGCTGGTCAATCCGAAGGGTTATGCGGCCATGGCGGCGCTCTTCTCCGGCTTCGTGCTGGTGCGCGAGCGGATCGTCCTGGACGCCGCGGCGAAGGCGGTCCTCCTGCTGGCGATCATGAGCGCGGTCAACATGGCTTGGTTGCTGGCGGGAACGGCGCTCACGCGGCTGTTCCGCGCCCCGCGCTCGAACCGGGCGATCAACCTCTTGTTCGCCGTGCTGCTTGTCGCCTCGGTCGCTGTGGCGTTGCTGTTCTGAGCCGGCCGTCTTGGACCAGAGATGTCGCGGGGCGTCGGCGAGTTCGCGGCGGTCACTCCAGCTGAGAAAACGAGAAGGCCTCCGGACTTGCGAACCAGATGTACTCGTTCTCCGCCGCCCTGGTCCCGCCGGGATTGCGCAGGATGCTGCCGCAATTCATCGTGGCCGTCCGCACGAAGCAGAGGCGGCCACTGCCGGCGAGTTCCACCATGGCGGCGCCGCTCCCCCAGTCGCCGAACATCACGGCTGTACCGTCCGGCGATACCGACATGCCATGCTCCCAGCCGCTCCCCAAAGTACGGCCATGCAGGCGATGGCCGAAGAGAAGGGACTCGATTTCCGCGGCGCCCAGCCGAAGCTCGTCGAACATACTCGAATCGAAATTGTATGGCACGCCCACCTGGAGCAGCCCGCGAATGAGGGGAGAATCCGCGGGAGGCCTGAGGGACGGCCATTTGGATATGCAATCGCTCATCACGAATGGCAGGCCGCCTTGCTTGACGCGCGCGCTGCTGTAGGTTGCAACGATGTCGGCCGCCTTCTTCTCTTCGCCGAGGTAAGCATAGCTCGCGGCCAGATAGAGCAGCGGCCGGGGGTCGTCGGGACTGCGCTGCGCCGCCTTTTCCAAGGTGATCGCTGTGTCCGCCAGGTGGTTCTGCTCGAACTGCGCCAGTCCGCGATAAAAGTCGAACACCGGCGGGTAGTACGGGTCGAGCCGCATGGCGATCTCGATTTGGGCGGTCGCCTCGGCCGGCCGGCCGGCATAAATCAAGGCGAATGCCAGATAGGCGTAACTCCAGGCATCGTTGGGATCGAGGGCGATCGCGGCCTGGAATTCCTTCAACGCATCGTCCTGCCAGCCGCGGCTGCGGGAGATGCTCCCGGCGACCTGATGCGACGTGGAGGTCGGATGCGCGCTCGCGAGCTTCAGGTGCTCGCGCGATGTCCGGAAGGCATGGTCCGCCGTCATGCCGAGGAGGCCGGACCAGCCCTCGTCGTAGGCGAGGAAGTAGACCATGGCGAGCGCGGCATGCGCGCGGGCATAGTTCAGATCCAGCCTGATCGACCCCTCAAAATAGGGAATCGCCCTGGCGAAATCCCCCGGTGTCGCCCGCCGATAGTGCGCCCAGCCCTGCAAGAACGAATCGTAGGCTGCCGGAACGTTCGTCTCTTGCAGACCGAGCGCGACGTGCTCCGCCTCCGTCAGCTTCACGGCCAACGTGTCGGCGATGCTCCGCGCTGCCTGGTCCTGCAGCGCAAAGACGTCCGCGACCGAACCATCGAACTTGCCGGCCCACACATGGCCGGCGCTGAGAGCGTCGATGAGCTGCGCGTTGATCCGCAGCCGATCGCCGGCCCGCTGAACGCTGCCTTCGAGCACGTAGCGGATCCCGAGTTCTTCCGAGACCTGTTTCGGCGGCACCGTCCTGTTCTTATAGGCGAATGTCGAGTTGCGAGAGATCACGAACAGCCCGGACACCTGCGACAGCTCTGTGATGAGGCCGTCGGTAAGGCCATCGGCGACGTGCGCCTGTTTCGGATCGTCGCCGATGTTGACGAAGGGCAGCACGGCGATCGACGGCTTGTCCGGCAGCGGGAGGGCCATGCGCTCGACGGCCGCCGGCTCGATCGCCGGCTCCCAGGGACGCCACCAGGCCGCCGCACCGGCCGAGAGGAGAAGGACGAGGGTGGCGGCAACCGCCGCCAGCCGGCGCCTAGATCGGAGGATCCGGAGCCGCGAGCCGTCATCCGCCGCCGCTTTTGCGCTCACATCCCCGGCAGCCACGCCGTTGCCCGGAGGTGGCGCAGGCTCGGCCGCAACGCCCCGCGCCGATGATTGGATCGCCTCGAACAGCCGTTTCGTCTCCGGCTCCGGCTTGACGCCGAGCTCGCGCTCTAGGGTGTCGCGGCAGAGCTGGTACTGACGCAGTGCCTGAGACCGATCGCCCTGCGCCGCATAGAGCCGCATCAGGGCGCGGTGCGCCTCCTCGTGCGCCGGATCGAGCCGCAGCAACCGCTGTGCGGTCGCGATCGCGCGGTCTCCCGACTGCGAGACCAGCAGCCGCGCCAATACGCGGGCGGCGAGATCATGTAGACGTGTGCGCTCGACCAGGAGCCAGTCGGCGAAACCGGCATCGGGCAGGCTGACCCCGTCGAGCAAGTCGCCGCGGTAGAGCGCCGCCGCCGGTTCCAGCTTTCCGGCCGCCGCCAGCCGCTCGAACTCCTCGGCGTCAACGCGCAGGACGGCCGGATTGAAGGCCGCGGTGTCGCGGTCGGTCCGCAAGGCCGAGTCGCCGACGATGCGTCGGAGTTCCGCCAGGGCCTGCCGCAGGCTGCCGCGCGCCTGCTCCTCGTCGCGGTCGCCCCACAGCAGCGCCGTCAGCCGCTCCCGCGGCCAACCGGCGGCCGGCGCCATGGCCAGCAGAGCGACAAGCGCCCTCATCTTCTTCCGCGGAAGGGTGAGGTCATCGCCATCGGCGCCGGTGAGCGCGAAGCCCCCGAGCATCCGCACCATCAATCGCGGTGGGGTCGGTGTGTCCATCTCGCATCGGCCGGCACCGGGGGTGCCGGCTGCCTCAGTCTATGCGCATTTCACGCATCGGGTAAATCCGCGTCACGAAAACTTAGCGAACATTTCGCGGACCCCGACTGCAATCGCATCGTGCGGCTGCGCCGCAGATCGGGCAAGAGCGGCGTATGATGCGATCGTTGGCGTTTGGGATGCTGACCCTGGGCTCCGTGCTCTTCTGCGGCGACGCCGGCCGGGCGGAGGACATCGTCACCGACGCCAATATCGTCACCGCGCTCGATATCTCGGATTCCGTCGCAGTTGTGGATATGCACCGGGAGATCGAAGGCTTGGCGCTGGCAATCCGCTCGCCCGAGATTCTCGCCGCAATCCGAAGCGGACCGCATGGACGAATAGGCTTTGCCGTGTTCGCATGGCACCATGACCAGTTTCCGTTGATCGTGCCGTGGACGCTCATCGCTTCGCCCGAGGATGCATGGGAGGTCGCCGAGAGGATCGAAGCCCGGCTGCGGGTCGATGTCGAGCGGGAGGCGCGCCGCGGCGAACGGTTCTACTACGGCCGGCTCACCGACTTGTCGCAGGCGATCGACTACGCCGCCGAACTGGTACGGGCAGCCCCCTTCGCCGCCGGTCGATCCCTGGTGAATATCATCGGCAACGGCACGGACAATGTGGGCGAGGATGCCCCGGCCGCCCGCGACCGCATCGTCGCCACGGGTGTCACGGTGAACGGTGTCGTGTTCGGCGGCGACCCGCTCCTGCTCGACTACTACCGCCGGCAGGTCGTCGGCGGGCCGGGAGCGTTCGTTCTTTCGGTGGACGAGGCCGGGCATATGGTCGAGGTGCTGGCACGGAAGTTCCGCAACGAGATCGCGATGGCCCGCCTGCCGCGCAGCGGCGTCACCTCGCCGCCACCGATCCTGCTCTACGACCGCGTCAGGACGCCGATGCGGGGACGGCCGTCGAGGACATAGGTCGGGGTCACGCGGATCCCCAGCAGATCCGCGAGGCGCAAATGGTCCTCCAGGAGGCGGGCCGACTCCGGGCCGGCCGCCGCCAGGGCCGCAGCGTCGATGTCGAGCCGCTGCGCCAGCCGGCCGGCCAGACCGTCGCCGGCGTCGCGCGACAGCTCGAACAGCGCCTCGTGCGCCTCGGGGAACTTGCCGAGAGTCGCGGCGGCCAGCGACAGCTTCGCCAACTCCAGCGACGGCGGTCCGAGGATGGCGGCCTCCAGGAAGACGAAGGGCCGGCCCGGCCGCTCCCGGATCAGGTCGCGCAGTGCCGGCGCGTCGGCGCGGCAGTAGCCGCAGCGATAGTCGGAAGCCGCGAGGTTGAGCGTGGCCACGGTCGCGACGCTGCCGATCTCGACCAGCGCGGCGCGGAAGCCGCCATCTGCGAAGGACAGGGTCGCGGCCCTCACGCCGGCGACCTCGGCCCAGCGTCCGGCGAGACGCCCGCCCAGCGCGCTCTCCTGCTCGCGCCGCCATTCCGCCCGCGCCTCGGCCCGCGCGGCGGCGATCTCCTCCTCGCTCATGAACAGCTCGCGCAGCCGGCGCCGCACCCGGCCGTCGAGCGACCCGCCGGCCGCGCCCACCGCGATTGCCGCCAGTGCCGCGCCGGTCAGGACCTGCCGCCGCGTCATGGCCGCTGCCCCGCGTCCAGCGCCGCCACGGCGGCGCCGACGAGGCCGGGAGTAGCCGCAGTGACAACGTAGGTAGGGATCGGCCGCACATAGGTGGAGAGCCGACCTTTGCTTTCGAAGCGGGAGCGGAACGCCGACGCGGCGAAAAAGTCGCCGAGCTGCGGCACGATGCCGCCGGCGACATAGACGCCGCCGCGGGCGCCGAAGGTGAGCGCCAGGTTGCCGGCGGCGGTGCCGAGGGCGGCGCAGAAGATCTCCAGGGCCTCGCGGCACAGCCGGCAATCGCCGGCGCGACCGTGCGCGGCGATCGTCTCCGGCGACAGGACTTCGGCCGGCGTTCCCTCCAGCTCGGCGACGGCGTCATAGAGATTGACCAGCCCCGGGCCGGAGAGGATGCGCTCCCAGGAGACATGGCCGAAGCGTTGCCGCAGCACCTCGCCGATGCGCGATTCGCGGGCGCTCATCGGCGCGAAGGTGGCGTGGCCGCCCTCCCCTTCGATCGCTGTCCAGCGATCATCGGTCCTGGCGATGCCGGAGACGCCGAGGCCGGTGCCGGGCCCGATGACCGCCTTGGACGCGCCGTCTGCCGGCGCCTCGCCGCCGACCTGCCGCAGCTCCGCCGGCGGCAGCTGCGGCAGCGACAGCGCCACGGCGGTGAAGTCATTGATCACCGCCAGCCTGACCAGGCCGAGACAGCGGCGCACCGCGTCGATGGAGAAGGACCAGGCGCTGTGGTTGGTGATCTCGGCCCGGTCGCCGACGATGGGACCGGCTATGGCGATGGCGGCGGACGTCGGCGCCGTCACCCCGGTGGCGGCCAGGTAGTGCTCCACTGCCGTGGCCAGGGCCGGATAATCCGCGGCCGGCATGGTCAGGACATGGTCGAGGACGACGCCCCCCGGCCCGGCGCGCGCGATGGCGAAGCGCGCGGTGGAGCCGCCGATGTCGCCGACCAGAGATCTCGCGTTGTCGGACATGATGGAGGTGGTATGACTCACGCGCTGCGTTACACCGTACCGCGATTCCCGAAGGCTGAACCTGTCGTTCGGGATGGGACCGACGCCGTGCAAGATCCCGTCCGATTTCGAGAATCCTTGTACTAGTCGTCACTGAAACGGCACGGAGTCAACGAGGAAAGTCGATGGCCCAGCTGACAAAATCCGCCGCCTGGCAGGGGCTGCAGGCGCACCACAAGACCATGGCGCGCATCCACATGCGCGACCTCTTCGCCCAGGAGCCCAACCGCTTCGAGCGGCTGTCGCTGCGCGTCGACGGCCTGCTGCTCGACTACTCGAAGCACCGCGTCACCACGCGCACCCTGTCGCTGCTGCTCGAGCTGGCG
The DNA here is from genome assembly GCA_050180895.1 of Dongiaceae bacterium. Lineage (GTDB taxonomy): Bacteria > Pseudomonadota > Alphaproteobacteria > Dongiales > Dongiaceae > JBGPEQ01. The sequence continues at coordinate 442,960 of JBFXDS010000001.1, read as the reverse complement.
CGCGAAGCGGAGCTGCCGGAATGGATCGCGCGCATGTTCCGCGGCGATCGCATCAACGCCACCGAGCGAAGGGCGGCGCTGCATGTCGCCCTGCGCAACCGCTCCGACCGGCCGATCGAGCTCGACGGGCAGGACGTGATGCCGGCGGTCAACGACGTGCTGCGCCGCCTGCGCGACTTCGCCGAGGCCGTGCGCAGCGGCGCCTGGACCGGGCATGACGGGCGCCGGATCACGGACGTGGTGAGCATCGGCATCGGCGGCTCGCATCTGGGGCCGGAGATGGCGGTGCTGGCGCTGCCGGCTTACGCAGGGTCGGGGCCGCGCGTGCAGTTCGCGGCCAATGTCGACGGGGCGGAGATCGCGACGGCACTCGCCGGGCTCGATCCGGCGACGACCCTGTTCGTTGTCATCTCCAAAACCTTCACGACGATTGAGACCCTGACCAACGCGCGTACCGCGCGCGACTGGTTCCGGGCGAAAGGCGGCGCCGACGCCGACCTGGCGCGCCATTTCGTCGCCGTCTCCAACAACCGCCAGGCGGTCGCCGAGTTCGGCATCGACCCCGCCAACAGCTTCGAGATCTGGGACTGGGTCGGCGGCCGCTACTCGCTGTGGTCGGCGGTCGGCCTGCCGCTGGCGCTCGCCGTCGGCTTCGACAATTTCGAGCGGCTGCTCGAGGGCGCGCACGCCATGGACGAGCATTTCCAGAGCGCGCCGCTCGAGCGCAACATGCCCGTGCTGATGGCGCTTCTCGGCATCTGGTACGCGAACTTCTTCGGCGCCGAGAGCCACGCCGTCATCCCCTACGACCATGGGCTGCGCCGCCTGCCGGCCTACCTCCAGCAGCTGGAGATGGAGAGCAACGGCAAGCGGGTGACGCGCGACGGCGCGGCGGTCGACCACGCCACCGTGCCGGTGCTGTGGGGCGAGCCCGGCACCAACAGCCAGCACGCCTTCTTCCAGGCGCTGCACCAGGGCACCCGGCTGATCCCGGCCGACTTCCTGCTGCCGGCCGAGAGCGCCTATCCGGCCGGCCCGCATCACGAGTTGCTGATCGCCAACTGCCTGGCGCAGACGGAGGCGTTGATGAAGGGCCGGACGGAGGCCGAGGTGCGCGCCGAGCTGGAGGCGACCGGGCTGGGCGCACCGGAGATCACGCGGCTGCTGCCGCACAAGCTGCACCCGGGCAACCAGCCGACCAGCACGCTGCTGTTCCGCCGGCTCGACCCGCGTACCCTCGGCCTGATCCTCGCGCTCTACGAGCACAAGACCTTCGCGCAGGGACTCCTCTGGGGCGTGAACTCCTTCGACCAGTGGGGCGTGGAGCTGGGCAAGCAGCTGGCCTCGACGATCGCCACGGAGCTGCGCGCGCCGGAGACGCCGGGCATCCATGACTCCTCGACAACGGGCTTGCTGGCGGCAGTCCGTGCTTTCAGAGGATGATTGTCCTGGGTTGCGTCGCGGTGGAACCACCCTGGCCCTCTCCCACTGCGTGGGAGAGGGGACATGATTGCACCGGTCGCTCGATCGAGTCCCCTCTCCCTTTGGGAGAGAGTTTAGGGTGAGGGTCCTCAGATCTCCTTCTTCTCCATTTGGTCGGCGATGTAGTCGGCCTGGCGGATGGCGAGAGTCACGATCGTCAAGGTCGGGTTCTCGGCGCCGCCGGTGGTGAATTGGCTGCCGTCGGAGATGAACAGGTTCTTGATGTCGTGGGCCTGGCCATGCTTGTTGACGACCCCGTCGCGCGGGTTCTCGCTCATCCTGTTCGTGCCGAGATTGTGTGTCGAGGGATAGGGCGGCGTCTCCACCACCCGCACCGCGCCCACGGCATCGTAGACGGCGGTGCCGGCCTTGTAGGCGTGGTTGCGCATGGCGACGTCGTTGGGATGGTCGTCGAAATGCACGCTGGGGACCGGCAGGCCATGCTGGTCCTTCTCCGTCGCGTGCAGGGTGACGCCGTTCTTCTCCTGCGGCATGTCCTCGCCCACCAGCCACATGCCGGCCATGTTCTCGTACATGTCGAGCGCGGCGGCGAAGTCGCGGCCCCAGGCGCCGGGATCGAGGAACGCCGCCATGAAGGGCAGGCCGAGTGACAGCGTCTCCATCTCGTAGCCGCCGACGAAGCCGCGCGCCGGGTCATTCTTCGATTCGTCCTTGATGATGCCGGCCATGGTCGTGCCGCGGTACATGTTCACGGGCCTGGCGAACATGGCGTAGACCGAGCCGGTCATGTGCCGCATGTAGTTCTTGCCAACCATGCCCGAGGCGTTGGCGAGGCCGTCCGGGAACTTCGCCGAGGCCGAGTTCAGCAGCAGCCGCGGGCTCTCGATCGAGTTGCCGGCGACGGCGACCACCCGGGCTTTCTGCACCTGCTGCTTGCCGTCCTTGTCGGCATAGAGCACACCTGTCACCTTGCCGCTGTCGTCGTGCTGGATCTGCAGCACCTGCGCATTCGGCCGCACCTCCAGCTTGCCGGTCGCCTCGCCCTTCGGGATCTCCGTGTAGAGCGTCGACCATTTGGCGCCGGACTTGCAGCCCTGGAAGCAGAAGCCGATCTGCTGGCAGGAGCCGCGGCCGTCGCGGTCGCGCGAGTTGATGGCCATGTTGCCGGTGTGAAACTCCTTGTAGCCGACGCGTTTGGCGCCGGCCGCCATCACCTTGAAGTTGTTGTTGCCGGGCAGCCGGGGGATATCGTTGGTGCCGGTGACGCCCATCTTGCTCTCGGCCTTGGCGTAGTACGGCTCGAGCTCGGCCAGCGACAGCGGCCAGTCCAGCAGATTGGCGCCGGCGACGTCGCCGTAGGTCGTCTTCACCTTGAACTCATGCTCCTGTAAGCGCAGCGAGGCGCCTGCCCAGTGGATGGTCGAGCCGCCCACCGCCTTGACGATCCAGGCGGGCAGGCCGGGGAAGTCGCGGGCGACGCGCCAGGAGCCCGAGGTCGTCCGCTTGTCGAGCCAGGAGATCTTGACGAAGTTGGACCATTCGTCGTTGACGAACTCGTCGATCTCAACGCGCGGGCCGGCCTCCAGGCAGACCACGTCGATGCCCTTCTGGGCCAGCTCGTTGGCGAGCGTGCCGCCGCCGGCGCCGGAGCCGATCACCACCACGACGCCGTCATCGTTCAGGTCATAGGTCGCAGCCATGGCCGTTCCTCCTCACGCGTCCTTGAGCCAGCCGAGATCGTCGAATCCGCGGTCGATGTAACCGCCGAACTCCGCCGAGGCGCCCTCATAGCCGAAATGCCGCCACACCGCCGGATTGTTGTAGATGCCGGTGACGCACTCGCCGCGCACGGTCTGGAAGAACGGCGTCTGCTCCATCTGCTTCAGCGACGCCAGCTTGTAGCCGTCGGAGAGGTCGAGCCAGGGGACGCCGCCCTCGGCTTTGTCGAGCTCGCCCACCCCGTCGGCGAGCAGCTTGCCGATGTCTTTGTCGGCGGCCGCCTTGCCGTCGAGCGATTCGACGACCTTCGCGTAGTAGGCGTCGCCCAGCCGGTCGTGCGGATACATCTCGCGGGCGACGCGCACCAGGGTCAGGGCCGTGTGCTCGTCGAGCGCCTGCAGCGACATCGCCCAGGCGCCGTTCGGATCGACCAGCAGCGTGCCGGTGCCGGCGACCGCTGCCGCGCCCGCCGCCGTCGCCGCACTGGTATGCAGGAACTGGCGGCGGTTCATGCCGGATTGACTCATCGCAGACCTCCCTTCGCGTCTCAGGCTATTGGTATCGTCCGCGAGAAGGGATTTCCCTTCTTCGCTATTGGTATCGTCCGTGTCGCTGCAGCACCTCGATCTTGTAGCCGTCGGGATCCTGCAGGAAGAAGAAGCGAGCCATGAGTCCACCCGCGCGGTGGAACTCCTTGATCGGATTCGGCGCCAGTCCCAGCGCGCTCACGCGCGCATGCTCGGCGTCGAGATCGTCAACGGCGAAGGCGACGTGGCCGTAGCCGCTGCCGTGGCTGTAGGGCTCCGCCTGCCCCTTGTTCCAGGTCAGCTCGATCTCGAAGTCGTTCTCGGGATTGCGCAGGTAGACGAGGGTGAAGCTGTCGAAATCGAAGCGGTCCGCCGGCTTCATGCCGAACGCGCGGTCGTAGAAACGCATCGCGGCGTCCAGGTCTCTGACCCGGACCATGACGTGGATCGGCTTGGCCATGTCGCTCCCGGCTCAATCGCCGAAAAAGCTTAGGCCGATGCGTGGACCCGTGGTGGTATCCGTGTACTACCGGCCGGCTTGTCGCCGGCGACGGTGCATTCCGCCTCCTGCCGCGCCCGCACGAAGCCGGTGCAGGTGACGCGCAGCAGCGAGGCGAGGTTGCCGACCTCGCCGCGCAACTCCATCACCTCGTCGTAGAGCGTGCTGATGAAGCGCGGCGTCGACATGCCCTGGCCCGCGGCGATCTCGTCGAGGATCGACCAGAACATCGCCTCGAGCCGGATACTGGTGCTGTAGCCGTTGAGGCGGATCGAACGGGTGACGACCCGGTAGCTCTCCGGGTCCTGTTCCGCAAAGACGCGACACATGAGCATTCCTCCCTGCGTCCGGGTTGTCGTTCGCATCTGCGGCATGATGCCCGATCCTGCATGCCGCTTGTTACGTCGATACTAGACCGAATTGTTGCCGGATCAAGAACGTCGGTGAGACGCAGGCGCCGACATGGGGCGACCGGCAGGTGTACCCCGGCGAGATCTCCGCATCTGGATACGCTACAACCAGCGCGCCTTCTTGAAGCGCCAGTAGAGGAAGCCGCAAACGCACAGGATGATCAGCAGAACGGCGGGATAGCCGAAGGGCCAGCGCAACTCCGGCATGACGTCGAAGTTCATGCCGTAGATGCCGGCGATCGCCGTCGGCACCGCCAGGATGGCGGCCCAGCTGGCCAGCTTCTTGGTGATCTCGCTTTGGTCCAGCGAGGCCAGCAGCAGACTGGCGTCGAGCGCCGAATTGAGTAGTTCGCGCAGGTAGTCGACGCTGTCGTTGACGCGAATCGCATGGTCGAGGATGTCGCGGAAATAGGGATGGGTGTCCTTGTCGATGAGCGGCAGGTCGAAGCGCATCAGCCGGTTGGCCATGTCGACGACCGGCGCCACGGCATGGCGCAGGGCCAGCAGGTCGCGCTTCAGGTCGTAGATCTGTTCGATCGTGCGCCGTTTGAATTCGCGCTTGAACACATGCTCCTCGAGCTCGTCGACCTCGGTTTCGATGGCGTCGACCAGCGGCAGATAGTTGTCGACGATGAAATCCATGATTGCGTACAGGACGAAGTCCTCCCCTTTCTTCAGGAGGCGCGGCACGCTTTCGCAGCGGGCTCGCACTTCCTTGTAGGATGAGGACGGCCCGTGCCGCACGGTGATGACATAGCCGCGGCCGATGAAGACATGGGTTTCGCCGAACTGCATGCTGCGCTCGATGCGCTGGGCGGTCTGCAGGACCACGAACAGGCACTCGCCGTAGACCTCCAGCTTTGGCCGCTGATGAGCACGCAGGGCATCCTCGATGGCGAGCTCGTGCAGCCCGAACCGCTGCTGCACCTTCTGCATCAGCTCCGGGCTCGGCTCGTGCAGCCCGATCCACACGAAGCGGCCCTTGCCGGTCTCGACCGCGTCGAGATGATCGATGTCGAGATCGGCGACGCGGCGTCCGTCCGCATAGGCGGCGCAGCCGACCACCATGTCCATGACCCAAACTCCCCTGTCCGAGCCGCTTTCCTATAGCACGGCGATGGTCCGGCGGCAGCGGTCAGGATAGCCGCGAGAGCGGCTGGACGAGGCGCGTGAGCATCGCTAGGTTGACCGCGCGTGGAGACGAGGTGGATGCCCAAGTTCGCCGCCAATCTCAGCATGATGTTCCAGGAGCTGCCATTCCTCGAGCGCTTCGAGGCGGCGGCCAAGGCCGGTTTCAAGGCCGTCGAGTTTCTGTTCCCCTACGACCATGAGGCCGCAGAGATCCACCGTCGGCTCGACCGCTTCGGCCTGCGCCAGGTGCTGTTCAATCTGCCTCCCGGCGACTGGGACAATGGCGAGCGCGGCCTGTCCATCTTTCCGGAGCGGGTCGACGAGTTCGCCGCCGGCCTCGACAAGGCGTTGACCTATGCGCGCATCCTCGGCTGTCGGCAGCTGCACTGCATGGCCGGGATCGTCCCGATGAACCTGCCGCACGACGAAGCCATGCGCACCTACGTCGCCAACCTGCGCAGCGCCGCGGCCAAGGCGAAGTCCGACGGCATCCGCTTGCTGATCGAACCGCTCAATTCGCGCGACATGCCCGGCTATCTGCTCGCCACCGCCGAGCAGGCGCGCGAGATCATCGCGCGGGTCGGCGGCGACAACCTGTTCCTGCAGATGGACCTCTACCATGCGCAGATCATGGGCGGCGACCTGGCCGAGCGCACGCGCGCGCACTGGCCGCTGATCCGCCATATCCAGATCGCCGGCGTGCCCGGCCGCCACGAGCCCGATGTCGGCGAGATCAACTATCCCTACCTGTTCGATCTCCTCGACGAACTCGGCTATGACGGCTGGATCGGTTGCGAGTACCGGCCGCGGGTCAAGACCCTCGACGGTCTCGGCTGGGCGCGCCGATATGGGATCGGCGGCCGATAGCGGTCCGTCGAAGCGACAGGAGAGATCGGCATGAAAGTGGTCATCACCGGCGGGGCCGGGTTCATCGGGCGGCAGCTGGCGGAGCGCCTGCTGGCGCTGGGCGAGCTGCCGGGCCGCGACGGTAAACCGGTGCGCATCGATGAGTTGGTGCTGTTCGACGCGGTCGAGCCGGTGCCGTTCAAGTCGCCGGACAAGCGTGTCCGGATCGTCGCCGGCGACATCTCCGACAAGGTGCTGGTCGCGCGCACGATCGAGGGGAACACCGGCAGCGTCTTCCATCTCGCCGCCGTGGTCAGCGCCGCCGCCGAGACGGATTTCGACCTGGGCATGCGCGTCAACGTCGAGGGCACGCGGGCCGTGCTCGAGGCCTGCCGCGCCCTGTCGCAGCCGGCGCGGCTCGTCTTCACCAGCTCGATCGCCGTGTTCGGCGGCGACATGCCGCCGACCCTCACAGACACGACGCCGCTGACGCCGCAGACCTCCTACGGCGCGCAGAAGGCGATCGGCGAGCTGCTGCTCAACGACTACAGCCGCAAGGGCTTCGTCGACGGTCGTGCCCTGCGGCTGCCGACCATCGTCGTGCGGCCGGGCAAGCCGAACAAGGCGGCCTCCACCTTCGCCAGCAGCATCCTGCGCGAGCCGCTGGCCGGCCAGGAGGCGATCTGCCCGGTCGAGCGCAGCGCCCGCATGTGGATCCTGTCGCCGCGCCGCGCCGTCGAGTCGCTGCTGCACGCCCACGCGCTGCCGGCCGCGCGCTGGGGCACGAACCGCAGCCTGACGCTGCCGGGAATCGACGTCAGCATCGGCGACATGGTCGACGGCCTCGGCCGCGTGGCCGGCAAGGGGCCGGCCGGCCGCATCAAGTGGCAGCCCGACGCCCACATCCAGAAGATCGTCGCCGGCTGGCCCTACCGCTTCGACCCGGCGCGCGCCAGGAGCCTCGGCTTCGCACCCGACAAGACCATCGATGAGATCATCCAGGCGCACATCGACGACCAGCTCGGCGGCAAGTTTGCGACGTAGGCGGCAATATCTTGCCCGAGGCCGCATCGCTGCCTGCGGGAGAGTGGGATTGGCGATGTGCGTCCTTCGACAGGCTCAGGATGAGGACGGTTCTTTGTGCCCCCAAGATTGTTCCGAAGGACGCAGGGCGATCAGGCAGGCCAGAAAACGGTGCGATCTACGCGATCGGATAGCGCTTGCAGATGTCCGCGGCCTGGTCCGGGGTCAGCCATCGCGTCTTCTCCTGGCGCAGCAGGAGAAACAGCTTCGCCGTCTCCTCCAGCTCCTCGACCGCGTTGACGGCGGCGTCGAGCGACGTGCCGGCGACCACAGGCCCGTGATTGGCGAGCAGCACCGCCGCGTGCCGGCCGGCCAGCTTGCGCACCGCCTCGGCCAGATCGGGATCGCCCGGCGGGTGGTAGGGCACGAGCGGCAGCGAGCCCACGCGCATGACGTAGTAGGCGGTGATCGGCGGCAGCACGTCGTCGGCGTTCACGCCGGCAAGGCAGGACACTGCGACCGAGTGGGTCGAATGCAGATGCACGACCGCCCTGGCCGCCGCGCGCTCGCGATACATGGCGATGTGCAGCACCGACTCCTTGGTCGGCGGATCGCCGGAAACGAGTCGCCCGCCGTCGCCGAGCTTCGACAGCCGCGCCGGGTCGAGTCGGTCGAGCGCGACGTTGGTCGGCGTCATCAGCCAGCCGTCGTCGAGCCGCGCGCTGATGTTGCCGGAGCTGCCGAAGGTGAGTCCGCGGGCGAACATGGAGCCGCCATAGCGAACGATCGCCTCGCGTAGGGAACTTTCGCTCATGGCAGCACCGTAAACGCGCGGGTGAAGAAATCCGGCCCGCCGAAATTGCCGGACTTCAGCGCCAGCGCCAGCGCCGGCTCGCCGATGCTGACGGTCCAGGGCACGCCGGGATCGATCTGCGGGCCGATGCGCAGCGCGCGGGCGCCGAGCCGCTGCACGACGGCGCCCGAGGTTTCGCCGCCGGCCACCACCAGCCGGCGCACGCCCGCCGCGACCAGGCCCGCCGCGATCTCGGCCAGGACATGCTCGATCAGCTCACCCGCTTGTTCGCGTCCGAGCCGCTGCTGGATGCGCGCCACCTCCTCGGGCGGCGCGCTGGCATAGACGAGGACGGGTCCGTCGTCCGATCGCTCGCGCGCCCAGGCGAGGGCATGCGCGACCACGTCTTTGCCCGATGCCAAGGCCAAGGGATCGATCGCAAACGCCGGCCGCGTGCGCTTCATCTGCTCGATTTGCCGCAGCGTCGCGGCCGAGCAGCTGCCGGCGATCACCGCCTCCTTCCCCACGACCGTCGGCAGCGCGCCCGCCGCGGCGTGCGGCGACAGCAGACCCTGCCGCCGGAAGTTCTCCGGCAGGCCCAGCGCGATGCCGGATCCGCCCGTGACCAGCGCCATGTCGGCACAGGCGGTGCCGATGTCCAGCAGGTGCCGGTCCTCGATCGCATCGACGACGGCATGCGCAATTCCGACCTCCCTGAGCCGGGTGAACTCCGCCACGATCGCCGACGGCCCCCGGCTCACGACCGAAAACGGGACGAGGTCGACCTTCGCCGCCGTCTGCCGGCCCAGCACGCGCACCAGGTTCGCATCGGTCATCGGCGTCAGCGGGTGATTGCGCATGCTCGAGTCCGACAGCAGCACGCGGCCGACGAAGAGGTGGCCCAGATAGATGGTGCGCTGGTTCTCGGGAAAGGCCGGGCAGGCGATGGTGAAGCTCTCGCCGAGATCGGCGAGCAGCGCGTCGGCGACCGGCCCGATGTTGCCCGCATCTGTGGAATCGAAGGTGGAGCAGTATTTGAAGACGAACTGCCGCGCACCGGCGGCGCGCAGCCGCGCGAGCGCCGCGCGCGACATCGCCACGGCCTCGGCCGCTGGAATCGTGCGCGACTTGAGCGCGGCGACGACGGCGTCGGCCTCGGAGAGCGGCGCGTCCGCCTCCGGCACGCCGATCACCTGCACGGTGCGCATGCCACGGCGCACCAGCGTGTTGGCGAGATCGGTCGCGCCTGTCAGGTCGTCGGCGATGCAGCCGAGGAGCAACCCCACTGCGCGGCTACTTCCGCGCCGGCGACAGCCGCGCGACGGCGTAAGGGCCGAGCTTGACGCTGCCGGCGCTGCGCAGCTTCTTGCCAGGCTTCTCGAGGAAACCGGGATCGGTCGCCGCGGCCTGGAAGCTGTCCTCGTCCAGCAGATGCAGCTGCATCGCCGTCTTGCCCAGCCCGCCGATCTTCACCACCTGCTCGCGGCCGGTGAGATTGGCGAGCCACAGCACCGGCCCCTTGCCGCTGCGGTAGGCGAGGCAGGCGACAGCGGCGGGATCGCTCGCTTTCGCCGCCATCAGCTTGCTGCCGAGCGCCGCGCCCAGGCCGGCGATGACGTGATAGGGCGGATAGACAGCCGGACCCTTCAGGTTGTCGAAATAGGGCTGCGGATAGTCGGTGCGCCGGTAGATGATGCCGGACGGCCCGGTGGGCGCGCCCATCGTCACCACCTCGACACCGCCATAGGCGAAGGCCGCGACGTATCCCAGGGTCCAGGCCGCGCCGAACAGGCCGCGCTGCCGCGGATCCATCCGGGCAAGGCAGACCCGGCCGTTGTCCGGGTTGGGCGCGGCGGCGGCCCCGTAGGGATTGTCGCGGGCCGGAATCGCGCTCGGCCCGACGCGGTAGGGCGTGCGGCCGATGAAGGACTTTGTCGAACGGATGACGTAGGGCAGCGCCTCCAGCGTCTCCATCACCGAGACGTCGTCGGCGGCATGCACGATCGGGCAGGTGGTGTGGGTGACGAAATCGAGCATGTCGGCTGGCGGCCGCTTGCGGTTCAGCTCAGTGAAATAGGAAAACATGCCGCCGCCCAGCGGAATGCCTGGAAAGGCCGCGCGCGCGGCGCGGTAGATGTCGGCCAGCTCCGGCACCTTGGGTCCGCGGCTGCCCGGCAGCACGGCCTTGAGGTCGGCGGCGGGCGAGACGGCGACGGCGGCCGGCACGATGCCGCTGTCGTTGACGTCGCGGGCGATGCGGCCGAGCTCGATCTCCGGCGCCTGCTGGCCCGGCAAGATGATCTCCAGCACCACGTCGGCGCCGGTGGCGTCGGCCAGGCGGCGGTAGCGGCGCAGCACGCTGAGCCCGTTGCCCTGGCGGCCGTCGACCTGGCAGACCAGGATCTGCGGCTCCGCCGCCCTGATGAGATCGGCCGCCGCGATCGACGCGTCTGCCTCCTCCGCGCCGACGCCGAGGCCGATCTTCGGCAGCCCGAGGCTGCCGGCGCGACCGACATCGATGCTCACGGCCTTGCCGGCCGCGGCCGCCTTCGGCTTCGGCAGTTTGCCGGTGAAGCTCAGGCTGACGGACTGCTTGATCTCGCTACCGGCCGGGAGCGTATAGGGCCAGGGCAGCGCCAGCGGCCGGACATAGGTCTTGAACGAGGCGTCGGTCCAGTTGCGGTGGTCCTCCATCTCGAAAGTATCGCCTTCCATCCGGCAGGTCGCCCACACGCCGGGCAGCACTTGGTGGCTCAGCGCGCGGATGTCGTAGAACGGCTGCATCGGATTGACGATGGTGGGGAACTCGTCCTTCACCTTGCGGCCGTCGACGTGCAGGATCTCCACCGCGCAGCCGGCCACACCGTTCAGCGGATGCAGGACGACGAATCCCGTGCGGTTGGTGAGGACGTCGGTGTGCGGCAGCGCCGTCGCGTCGAACCGCAGGGTGCCGTCGGCGCTGGCCACGATCCGCGCCTTGTAGGTCAGAGCCCGCTTGACATCGGCGCAGCGCGCCTCGTAGCTCACCTCGAAGCCGCTGCTGCCCTGCCGGACCGCGACATTGGCGATCTCCGGGTTGAAGGTGCCCCAGTTTTCGTCGCGCACCAGGAAGGCGATAGCCCGCAGCACCTCGACGTCGTTGAGGCGCACATACCGCAACGCGCCATTGTCGAGGACGGCGGACAGGGGGCCGGCGCGTAAGATCCGCCCCTTCGAATCGGCGACGGCCGTCCCGAACAGCTTGATGGCCCGATTAGGCGCCTTGCCCGCCATGCTCCCCTCCCGCACAACCCCCGCGCGAATCGTCGGCGGGAGTCATAATACCCGATTCGACCGGGGATCGATCAGCACGGCGCGATTCATATCCAGATCGACGGCGATCGGCTCGCCGGGCCGGCGTACCTCATGCGCCTCGACTTCGGCCATCACCGACACCCCGCCCAGCGGGAAGGTGACATAGGTCCGCGATCCCGTGGGCTGGATCAGCTCGACCGTGGTCTGCACCCGGACATGGCCGCCCGCGGCGGCGCCGTCGCGGGCGCGCGCCATATGCTCTGGCCGCAGGCCAAGGACGACCTCCTGCTCCCCATTGCCCGGCCGCGCGCGGCCCGGCAGGGCCAATTCGACGCCGTCGGCCAGCCGGACGGCGGCGCCGGCCGCCGTATCGACCAGTCTGGCCGGCAGGAAGTTCATCTTCGGCGAGCCCAGGAAGCCGGCGACGAAGCGGGTCGCCGGCCGCTCGAACAGGTCGAGCGGCGAGCCCTGCTGCTCGATCGCGCCGTCTTTCAGCAGCACGATGCGGTCGGCCAGGGTCATCGCCTCGATCTGGTCGTGCGTGACGTAGATCATGGTGGTGCCGATCTCCTGGTGTAACCTTTTGATTTCGCTGCGCATCTCGTCGCGCAGCTGGGCGTCCAGGTTGGACAGCGGCTCGTCGAAGAGGAACAGCCGGGCATTGCGGACGATGGCCCGGCCGATGGCGACGCGCTGGCGCTGGCCGCCGGAGAGCTGCCGCGGCAGCCGGTCCAGCAGGCCGGAGATGGCCAGCATGTCCGCGGCCCGTCGCACGCGCTGGTCGATCTCGGTCGCCGGCGTCTTGCGCGCCCGCAGGCCGAAGGCGATGTTCTCGTAGACGTTCATGTAGGGGTAGAGTGCGTAATTCTGGAACACCATGGCGATGTCGCGGTCGCGCGGCCGCACGTAGTTGACGACACGGCCGCCGATCTCGACGGTGCCGGCGTCGGCCTCCTCCAGCCCGGCGATGGTGCGCAGCAAGGTGCTCTTGCCGCAGCCGGACGGTCCCACCAGGACGGTGAATTCCCCGGCGGGGATCTCCAGGTCGATGCCGCGCACGGCATGAACCGGGCCGTAGCGCTTGTGCAGTCCGCTGATCTTCAGGTCGGCCATCGTGCCTTTCGCTCCATCTATCCCTTGACCGCGCCCATGGAGATGCCGCGCACCAGATAGCGCTGCAGGGTGGCCACGGTGAAGAACACCGGCACGGTCCCCAGCACCGACATGGCCGCGATCTTGGCCCAGAAGTTCGACTGCCCGCCGAAATAGTGCGTCACCTGTACGGTATAGGTGATGACCTCGGTGCGCGTCAGCACCAGGGCGAACAGGAAATCGTTCCAGGCGAAGATGAAGGTGAAGACGGCGGTGGCGAACAGCCCGGTACGGGCCATCGGGAACACGATCCGCCACAGCACCTGCCAGCGGGTGCAGCCGTCGACCAGGGCGCTCTCCTCCAGTTCCAGCGGGATGTCCTCAAGATAGCCGCGCATCATCCAGATGACGTAGGGCAGGCTGAAGGCGGTGTAGAGGAGGATGAGACCGTGATAGGTGTCGACCCAGCCGAAGAACACGTAGAGCAAGAAGATCGGAAAGACGATCGCGATCGGCGGCATCATGCGCTGGGAGATGATCCACACCGCGAGGTTCTCGCCGCCGGTCTTGAAGCGCACCAGACTGTAGGCGGCCATGGTGCCGAGAACCATGGCGATGATCGTGCTGACTCCCGCGAGCACCAGGCTGTTCCATACCGTTACGGCATCGCCATCCTTGAACAGCACGCGGAAATTGTCGAACTGGATGCTCTTGGGATACCACACCGGCGGAAACGCGAAGATCTCGTCCGGCGTCTTGAACGAGATGATGAACAGCCAGTAGACCGGGAAGACGAAGAAGAGCGTCAGCGCGACGGCGCCGGCGTAGCGCAGCGCGAGGACGGTGCTGGGGCGTCGCAGCAGCGGACGTTGTGCGCTCATTTCGCCAGCCCCATACGCTTCAGCGCCCAGACGACAATGACCGTCAGCAGGAAGATGACCAGGAACGCGATCGCCGCGGTATAGCTCACTTCGAACTGCTGGAAGCCCTGGACGTAGGTGTAGATCGAGATCGTCTCCGTCATCGTGCCGGGACCGCCGGAGGTGAGCGCCCAGATGACGTCGAAGATGCGTGCCAGATCCAGCCCGCGGATCAGGACGGCGATGGCCATCACCGGCCAGATCGCCGGCAGCACGATCTTGACGAAGGTGCGCCAGTAGCCGGCGCCGTCGATCTCGGCGGCCTCGGTCAGGGATTTGTCGACGTTGGAGAGCGCCGCCAGCAGGATCAGGAACATGAACGGCGTCCACTGCCAGATCTCGCAGAGGATGATGGCGGGATAGACGAGATCGGGGTTGACGGTCCACAACGCCGTCACCGGCTTGCCGGCGAACCAGCCGAGGATCTGGTTGATCGGCCCGTAGCGGTTGTCGAACAGCAGCCGCCAAGTGGCGCCTGCGACGATCGGCGAGATGACCGTCGGCAGCACCAGCAGCGAGACGAATACCTGCCGGCCCGGCAGCCTCTCCAGGAACAGCTGCGCCATGAGCAGCCCCAAGACCAGCTCGAGCGGCAGCGCGATGGCGGTGACAATCAGGGTATGCAGCAGCGACTGCCACAGCCGGGCATCGGGAAGCAGCCGGGCGTAGTTCATCAATCCGGAGAACGAGCGGTCGTCCTCCATCATGGTGATGTTCTGAAAGCTGACGATCACCGAATAGATCAGCGGAAACAGGCCAATCAGTAGCAGCAGGAAGATCGCCGGCGCGACGATCCAGTATTTGAAATAGCGGTCGGGCGGCCGACCGGAGCGGACGGCAAGCGCGTCCGCTTCCTCGACCGTCGGCGTCTGAGTCATGCCAGCCATGCGTGATGCTCGTCGCATGTTGCAGGGGCGGCCGACCGGCCGCCCCTGCCTCTCGCAGCCCGACTACTGTGGATAGGCGCCCGACTTGGCGGCCCAGGCCTGGTAGACGGCCTTCTGCTTGTCGACCCCGATCCGCTCGGTGATGGCGTCCCACTCCGCGGCGGCGGCATCGAGGATCGACTTGGCGTCCTCGCCACCCCACAGCCTGCTGATCGACTGCCGCAGGACCTCCTCGTACTTGTCGGTCTGCAGCAGCGACAGGTCGAGCAGGCCCGTTTCGGCGCCGGCCTTCAAGGTCGCCAGGTAGTCCTTCGCATCCGGCCACTTGGCCTCGTATTCAGGGCTGGTGAAGTGCGAATCCCGGAACGGGTCGCGCAGCGCGTAGGGCAGTTGCACCCGCTGCATGCTGACGTCCTCACTGTTCAGCCACTGGATGAACAGATAGGCGGCCTCCTTGTTCTTGCTGGTCGAGGCGACCGAGAGCGCGAACCCGGCCGCGAGCTGCGGATGTCCGCCCGGCGGCAGCGCATAGCCGACCTTGCCGGCGATCGTCGATTTCGGTACCCAGCTGAAGGCATCGAGGTCCTGACCATAGCCGGCGGCCCAGCGGCCGTAGGGCGGCCAAGAGATGGTCATCGCCGTCTGGCCCTGGAGGAAGGCGGCGAGATTCTCCACGAATCCGAACTGTTCCACGCCCGGTGGCATGAACTTGTTCTCCTCGCGCATCTCCGTGAAGACCTTGACGCCGATGTCGCTGTTGATCGTCGCCTTCATCGTCTCGGCATCGAAGAATCGGCCGCCTTCGTTGCGGAACCGCTCCTGGAACATGTACATGCCGTAAGGCGGCTGACGGAAGAAGGCGGCGCCGTACATGTTCGGCTGATACTTGTCGGTCAGGAACTGGCCGATCTCGTCGAACTCCTTCCACGTCTTCGGCGCAACCAGGTCGTAGCCATACTTCGCCTTGAACGCCTCCTGGTTGGCCGGATCGCTGAAGATGTCCTTGCGGTAGTAGAAGACGAAGGTGTCGCCGTCGTCCGGGAAGCCGTAGATCTTGCCGTCCACGGTCATCTGATTGTCCCGGTAGGTCGGCGCGATGGTCTGCAGCTCGTCGCGGAAGCCGTACTTGTCGACATAGGGATCGAGCACCTCGAGCGCGCCGGCGTTGGCGAGATCCGGCATCCAGGCCGGAACGACGTTGAGCGCGTCATAGGCGCCCGTGCCGGCCCGGTACTCCTGCATGATCTTGGTGAACATCTCGGCGATTGGCACTTCGACCACCTTGACGTCGATGCCCGTCAACTCCTTCCACTTCGGGCCGGAAAAGTTGAGCGGATCGAGCGACTGCAGGCCGGCCTCCCAGACGATGGTGATGGTCTGGCCCGAATACTTCTTGGCCTCTTCGACGGCGCGGTCGGCCGCGGATTGGGCCCACGCCGTCGCCGTCCAGCCGACCGCCAGTAAGGCGGCGGCCGCCAGCGTCAATCTCTTCACCTGTTTCATTGCCATCCTCCCTTGTTGCGGCAAAGTCCGCACCGCGCCTCCGGCGCGGCGCTCGATCGAGAACGTCGTTCTCGGATTCCGTGGGCCTCCGTCGTGCCTGTCCCCATTTTTATCACGTGCCGAAGCGCGCGCGGTAGCCGTCGAGGCGTCGGCGCCACGCCGGTGTCGAGAGCACCGCGCGATTGACGATGCTGCCGGGATCGAATCCCCGCTTGACGTCGAGCACCGCCTTCACGTCCGACGCACCGATCCCGGCGAAGCACTGATCGGTCCAGCACAGCGCATGCGGCGCCAGGATCACGTTGTCGAGCTTGAGGATCGGATCGTCGGCCGCCGGCGGCTCGGGATCCAGCACGTCCAGCCCGGCGCCGGCGATGCGCCGCTCCTGCAGCACCTTCGTCAGCGCCTTCTGATCGACGATCGGGCCGCGCGCCGTGTTGATGAGATAGGCCGACGGCTTCATCAGCCCCAGCCGGGCCGCGTTCACCAGGTGCGTCGTCTCCGGCGTCAGCGGGCAGTTGATCGTCACGAAGTCCGCCTCGCGGAAGACCGTCTCGAGCTCGACGAGCCTCACCCCCAGCGACTCTGCCACGGTGCGGTCGGCGAACGGATCGTGGGCGATGAATGTCATATCGAACGGCTTGGCCAGCTGGAACATCTCGGCGCCGATGTTGCCGATGCCGACCGAGCCGAGGGTCCGGCTGACCAGGCCAATGCCCATGTGATCGGTCTTCTTGGCGAATCCAGCGGGACCCTGGCGCGTCAGCTGGTCTTTGACCATCATCTTGCCGGCGAGCGCCAGGATGAGGGTGAGGATCGCCACCGCGACCGGGCGGCGCACCCCATCCGGGGTGATCGCCACGGCAATGCCCGCGTCGCTGCAGGCGGCAACGTCGACGCTGTCATAGCCGACGCCGAAGCGCGCCACGATCGCCAGCCGCCCGTCGGCCGGAATGCTGCTCTTGTTGAATTTGGGCACCAGCAGGATGAGCGCGTCGTAGCCCGCCAAGCCGGCGGCCGGCATCACGCCGTCGATCGGCGCGACATAGCCGAGTTCGACGTCGGGATGGTCCCGCAACGGCGACAAGTCGAACATCGGGAAGGTGGGCTGGCCGTCCGCCTTGACGAAATCGCCGCTCAGCGCCACCCGGAACTTGCTCATGTGCGCCTCTCCCGTCCGCGTATCGCCTAGGCCTCGGCCTTCCGGCGCGACTTGGCGCCGGTCCGCAGCTTGCCGACCGCATCGGCCAGCGCGTTGTGAAGCACCCAGACGTCGCCCGAGTAACAGATGAAGTCGAAGCCGGCCTTATGTAACTCCACGCCCTGCTCGACCGTGGGCACCAACCGCCCCAGCGCCTTGCCATGCTTGCGCGCCGCCGCGATCACGCGCTCGATGGCCTTGGCGAATTTCGGGTTGTCGAACTCGCCGGGGATGCCCAGCGACACGCTCAGGTCGAAATGCCCGACCCACAGGCAGTCGACACCCGGAACGGCCGCGATGGCGTCGGCGTTCTTCACGCCCTCGGCGGTCTCGATCTGCGCGAAGAAGGTGGTGCGCTTGTTGGCCGCCGCCAGCTTCTGAGGCACCGGTCCGGGCCGGTAGTCGTCGTGGGCCACCTGCAACGCGACGCCGCGGGCACCGTCGGGATAGTACTTCATGCAGTCGAGGATCTTCCGCGCCTCGGCCGCCGAGCCGACCATGGGAAGCATGACGCCCTCGGCGCCCATGTCGCAGGCGCGCGCGATGTGGTGATATTCCTTGGACGGCACCCGCACGATCACCGGCAGATCGGCGGCCTGCATGTAGCGGAGGCCGCTCTTGACGGTCTCGAAGCCGAAGCCGCTGTGCTCCATGTCGAACAGCACGAAATCGCAGCCGGCCGATTTCATGATGTGGCCGATGCCGGGCGTGCAGAACTCGACGACGAAATGGCCGACCTTGATCTGCTTCGTCTTGGCCTGCGCCTTCAATCCCCGTTGTGCCATCCTGTCCCCTTGCCGGCGCCGCCGGCCTTGTCCTTATCGTTTCGATGTATGGCCGCCTCAGCCGTCCGTGCCCGCATAGTCCAAGCGCCCGAGAGTCACCGCTTTCGAATCGACCAGGGACGCGCTCTCGCGGTCGAAGTCGGCGAAATGCGGCGTGCGCTTGTGCGCCTCGAAGGCGGCCAGATCGTCGTAGATCTCGTAGAGGACGACCCTGTCCGCGGCCCCGCCGGGGGTCACGACATCGAACTGGCGGCAACCCGGCTCATCGCGTACCGAGGCGCGCGCGTTTTCGACGATGAGCTTGTGAAACCGGTCGAACGTTCCGGGCTTCAGCCGGAAGTCCACCATGACGACGTATCCTCCCATGTTCTTCTTCCTGCGTGTGCCAATAGGTTTCTGTGACCTGATCCAGGTGCTCGCGCATCACCCGCTCGGCCCGGTCGGGGTCGCGCGCGGCGATGGCATCGTAGATCTTCTCGTGCGCGCGGCAGGCGACGAACTTCTGCCCGGGCGTGCGCAGGGTGATGGTCCGTTGCTCGGTCAGCCACGCGGCGATGGCTTCGTGGATGGCGGTGAAGATCGGGTTGCGCGGAATGACCGCCAGCACGTAGTGAAAGGCGACGTCCGTCCGCTCGAAGGCATAGAGATTGTCGAGCGCCAGCCGGTTGGCGTCGAGCGCCCGCTTGAGCTCGGCTAGGTCCGCCTCGGTGGCGTGCGCGGCCGCGTAGCGCGCGAGGCCGGTCTCGAAGAAGACGCGCGCCTCCTGGAAGTGGCGCACCCCGTCCGGCGCCGCCAGGAGATGCCGCGCCGGCCCGGCGAGCGATTCGAAAACGACCTTGGGCGTCGGCTGGGTGACGCGCGCACGTTCGCCGCTATTGATCGCCACCAGCCCCATCTTCTGCAGCGCGAACAGCGCCTCGCGCACGGCCGGCCGGCCGACGCCGAACTGCTTCATCAACTCGCGCTCGGAGGGCAACTGGTCGCCCGGCAGGTACTGGCCCTCGTGGATCATCGCCTCGAGGCGGCCGGCGATCTCCTCGTAAAGCCGACGGCGGCGGACGACGCCGATGGGGGCTGGTATACCTATCATACCAGCGGATGGTAGGCCGACGGTTCCGCCGCGGTCAAGCGGATCGCAATCCGGTAGGAACCGATCGGCTCCTGGAAATGCGTCGGCGATGAGCCAGCCGCCGTCGCGGCGCTCTAGTTGAGTGACGGGTTCTCCGGCGACGGCTGGTCGCAGTCCCACACCTGGTCGCTGACCCAGCTCATCGCCTCGCTCAGCGTGCGGCGCCCAACCTCGGTCGAGACGATCTCGGCCACTTCGGCGAGCGCGGCCTCGAGCGCATCGGCATGATCGCCGCGCCCGTGAGCGCGCAGCAGCTTGGCCAAGGCCGCGCCATTGGCCATGGAGAGCGCGGCAATGCGCGCGTTGTGCACGGGGTCACTCAAGCGGCAGCTCCACCCAGATTGTTTCTTTTCTCGAAGCCCCGGCGGCGCCGCGACCTCGTGTCCGTTGAGATTGAGCGAAAGACGCTAACAAAGCCTAAAATGCGACCTTTCGCCACGAGGCCCCCGACTGCGGCTAAACAGCTGATCTGGCGCAGCTGTCAACATGTGGCATGATTCGGCCATGCAAACCACAATATTTCGTAGAAATACCGTCATGCAACGGCACGAGTCGCGCAATAATCCGAATTTCCTCCTATTGTTGTTAACCATGGCGCCGCGTATCGTTGCTCTTGGCGTCAACTCGAAAAAAACGTCTGGTGGAGACCGGGCACCGGCCGGGAGCCGCCTGCGCGTGGTGCTAGGGAGCCGATGCTCCTTGGCCGCGGCGGCTATCGACCGCAGCAAGGGAATTTCTCATGCAAACCATATTGTCATCGGAGGATTCGGCGATGAAGGAAGCGAAGAAGATTGCAGAAGCCGGCAATGGCGCGCCCACCGCGTCCGAGCTCGCGGCGCTGGTCGATACCAATGGAGCCAACATCGCCGCCTTCGTCAAGGCGAGCGAGGCGCTGTGGAGCGGCATGAGCAGCATGAGCCAGGAGATGATGCAGTTCGCCTCCACGCGGTTGCGCGAGAACATGGACCTGTCGGGCTCGGTCCTGCAGTGCGGCGATCCGCGCGAGGCGTTCCGCCTGGAGTGCGACTATGCACGCAATGCCACGCGGCAATATCTCGACGAAGCCAACAAGCTCCTCACTATCGCCGCCGATACCTCGCAGCGCAGCTGGGCACCCATCGAGGAACTGACCAAGGAGACGCTGGGCCGCCTCGGTCGCCGCTAGCCGCTCGGCCGCCGCCCGGTCGCACGATCGGGCGGCGGCCTACCCGATCTCCACCGCCAGTGTGCCGGCGTCGACACCTTCCTGCCCTTCGGCAATGTGCACGGCCTTTACCGTCCCGGCCTCGCCGGCGCTGTGCGGCACTTCGGTCTTCATCACCTCGAGGATGAACAGCACGTCGCCGGCGCTGACCTTGTCCCCCGGCTTCACCAGCACCTTCCAGACATTGCCCGGCACCATCGTCTCGATCTTCTCGGCCATGGTCGCTCCCCCTGTTAGGCGATGCTCGACGGGCTGCAGACGGCGTTCAGCTTCTTGCGCAGCGCCTGCGCCTCGTCGACGCTGATGGATTTGAAGCGATAGAGGTCGCCCGGCTTCGACTGCCCGAGCTTCCAGAATGCCGCGGACGGCACGGTATAGGGATTGATGAAGCCGCCCATGCTCGGCCCGTCGTTCACCAGGATGATCGGCGTCTGACCGGCGAGGTTGATGGCGCCCAGCGGATAGCCCTGGTCGATGATGTTCGACGGCTCCTGCCCGTGCTCCGGCGCCTTCTTGTGCGCCTTCTCGGTGAAGGTCCATTGCGGGCCTTCGAGACGGAACCCGGTGCGGTCGCTCTTCGACGACAGCTTCCAGTCCGTCGACAGGAACCGCTTGTGCCCGTCCGCATCGACCCAGTCGTCGTTCGGGCCAGGCACCACCTCGATGGTCCAGACCTTGTCAGTCGCGAAGACCGGCCGGCAGTCCGGCTTCGCCTTGCGGCCAGGTGTTCCCTTGGCCGGCGCGACCGGCACCACTTGGCCCTTCTGCAGCGCCCGCCCCTGCATGCCGCCGACGCCGGCCTTGTGGAAGGTCGAGCGCGAGCCCAGCCAGGGCGGCGTGTCGATGCCGCCGGCGATGGCGATGTAGCAGCGCACGCCGATCTTCGATGACGTCAATGCAAGCGTCTGGCCGGCCTTGACCGCGACGCTCTCCCACAGCGGCACCGGCTGCCCGTCGAGCTTCGGCTGCATGTCCGCGCCGGTGATGGCGATGACGCCGTCGCGCTGGAACTTCAGCGTCGGCCCCATGTACTGCACCTCGAGGCCCGCAGCCCCGACGTCATTGCCGACGAGCAGGTTGGCGAGCCGGAACGACCAGCTGTCCATCGGCCCCGATGGCGGGAAGCCCTGGTTCCAGAAGCCGATGCGGCCGGGATAGTCCTGGATGGAGGTCTCGAGGCCCGGAACGATCACTTCGAACATGGCGCTGTCCTCCTAGAACCGCTGGCTCTTGTCGAGCGTCTTCACCCAGGCCTTGTAGTTGCGCACGGAGAAGCGCTGGTACTCGACCACGTTGTAGACGTAGGTGCCGGCCTTCACCTGGGCCTCGACCTCCTCGAACTCCTGCGGACTGACCGGCACGAACTTCACGCGGTCGCCCGGCTGGAACAGGCAGATGCTCTTCTCGAACTGCGGGAACCGCTTCTCCGTGTCCCAGATCGGCACGGGGATGCGGGCGAAGATCTGGTAGCCGCCGGGCGTCGCCACGGGATAGATCGCGGTGGAGGCGCCGCCCATGCCGACCGTGCCTTGCGGCGTCCAGGTGCGCGGCGGGTTGTATTTCGGCGCGGTGATGACGCAGCGCGGATCGAGCGCCATCATGAAGGGCAGGCCCGGCCAGAAACCGAGCGACGCCACCCAATATTCGGTGCCGGAATGGACGCGCACGAACTGATGCACGTCCTTGAGCCCGTTCAGCTCGGCGACGAACTCCGGATCCCACTTCTTCTTCGTGATCTTGGCGCAATAGTCGTCGACCGCCGCCTTGGTCCAGGGATCGAGGTAGCAGGTCGGGAAATAGAAGAGACGGCTGTTCAGCTCGATGTCGTCGGACGGGCCGAGGCCGTCGATCAGCGTCTGCATCTCCTTGGCCAGGTCCTTGAAGCTGATCTTGTCGGGATCGTAGTGGACGAGCATGGAGGCGAAGCAGGGCGCGGTCTCGATCACGCCGCTGTTCTGCGCCTTCTCGATGGCGCTGGCCAGGCCCTGGGCCATGAAGTTCAACTCCAGGTTCATCTCGTTGCCGAACTCGATCAGCATGTAGCGATCGCCGCCCGGCAGGAACTTCGGTTTCTCGTAGATCATCGCTCGCCTCTCCGCCCGTCGCGTAACTAGGCCTTCGTCAGGGCCGTGCCGTGCTCCGTCACGAACCCCGTATGCGTATCGCCGGCGCGGAAGGCCGGATGGTCGATGGCCCGGCGCAGGAATGCTGCATTCGTGGTCACGCCCTCGACCCGGACCTCATCCAGCGCCGCCAGCATGCGCGCAATCGCCTCATTGCGATCGCGGCCGTGGCTGACCAGCTTGGCGATCATCGGATCGTAGTGGAACGTGATCTGGTCCCCCTCGCGCACGCCGGTATCGATCCTGATGCCCTCCGCGGCCTTCGGCAACCGGAACCGCTTCAACGGCCCCGGCGAGGGCAGGAAGTTCATCGCGGGATTCTCGGCATAAAGCCGGCATTCGACGCTGTGCCCCTGCGGACGGATCGACTCCTGCGTCAGGAACGACAGGTCGTCGCCGCGCGCCAGCCGGATCTGCAGGCCGACGAGATCGAGGCCGGTGGTCATCTCCGTCACCGGATGCTCGACCTGGATGCGCGTGTTCATCTCGAGGAAGTAGAACGCCCCGCTCTCGGCATCGACGATGAACTCGATCGTGCCGGCGCCGCGGTAGCGCTCCTGCTTGACCAGGGCCACCGCCGCATGGGCCATGGCCGCACGCGTCGCGGCCGTCAGCCCCGGCGACGGCGTCTCCTCGATGATCTTCTGGAACCGCCGCTGCACCGAGCAATCCCGCTCGTGCATGTGCACGGCGTGGCCGTCGCCGAAGCCGAACACCTGGATCTCGACGTGGCGCGCCTTCGGCACCAGCCGCTCGAGATAGATTGCCCCGTCCCCGAAGGATTTCTCCGCCAGCGCCTGCGTCGCTTCGACGGTCTTCAGCAGTTCGTCGGCCTTGTCGACGCGGCGCATGCCGATGCCGCCACCGCCGGCCGAGGCCTTCACCAGCAGAGGGAAGCCGACCCCGGCCGCCGCCTCGTCCAGGCCAGCGAGATCACCCGGCGCAAAGCGCGCGCTGCCCTGCAGGATCGGCACGCCGGCGGCGCGCGCCAGGAGCCGCGCCCGCTCCTTGTCGCCCATGTCGTCGATCGAGTCCGGCGTCGGACCGATCCAGGTCATGCCCGCGGCGGCCACGGCCTTGGCAAAATCGCTGTTCTCCGCGAGGAAACCGTAGCCGGGATGCACGGCATCGGCGCCCGCGGCCTTTGCTGCGCCGACGATCCTATCGCTGACGAGATAGCTCTGCTTCGCCGGCGCCGGCCCGATCGCCTGGGTCTCGTCGGCTTCGTCGACATGCAATGCCCCGGCATCGGCCTCCGAATGCACGGCGACCGTCTTCAGCCCGAGCGCCCGGCAGCTGCGGATGACGCGGCAGGCGATCTCGCCGCGATTGGCGATCAGCACCTTCTGCATCGAGCGTCTGCCCTTCCCCTTGCCGGAACACTCAGTTCAGGTACGGCTTGATCGCCTCTTTCACCGCCTTCGCCACCGCCACGGCGCCAGGCGTGTCCGAATGCACGCAGATGCACTCCGCGGTCATCGGGATATCGTTGCCGTCGACCGTCTTGACCTTCTTCTCGGTGATCGCGCGCAAGGTCCGCTCGGCCGCCAGATCGGGATCCCATGCCGCATGCTCGCGGGTGATGATGAGCTTGCCATCCTTGTCGTAGTCGAGATCGACATAGAATTCCGGCACGAACTTGAAGCCGCGCTTGGTGTAGACCTCTTCATGCTTGGTGCGGGCCATGCCGAACAGCGGCACCTTGAACACATCGGCCGCGTCGCAGATCGCGTTGGCGATCTCCTCGGAGCGCGCGGCCATGCCGTAGAGCGCGCCGTGCGGCTTGATGTGGCTGAGGGCCATGCCCTCGGCGTCGAGGAACGCCTTGAGCGCGCCGACCTGGTAGATCAGGCAATCCGTCAGCTCCTTGGAGTCCATCTTCATCTCGCGCCGCCCGAAGCCCTGCAGGTCCGGCAGCGACGGATGCGCGCCGACCTTGACGCCGTGCTGCTTCGCCAGTCGCACCGTCTTGTGCATCACCGTCGGGTCGGAGGCATGAAAGCCGCAGGCGACGTTGGCCAAGGTGATGTACGGCATGATCGCCGCATCGTCGCCGCACCGGTAGAGGCCGAAGCCCTCGCCCATGTCGCAGTTGATTGCCAATCCCATGTCCGTCCTCCGTCAATCCCTGAGCCTCGCCATCATCTTCTGCCGCAGCTGGTCGGCCACGACAGCGATGATGAGCAGGATGCCGATAACAACGATCTGCAGATAGGATTCGATCCGCGCCAGGTTCATGCCGTTCTGCACCAGGCCGATGAAGATGGCGCCCAGCACGACGTTGCCGAGCCGGCCCGTCCCGCCGCGCAGGCTGACGCCGCCGATCACGCAGGCCGCGATCGATTCCAGCGGCATGGTGGCGCCGATGTTGGCCTCGCCGGTCTCCAGCCGCGCCGTCAGCATGATCCCGGAGATCGCCGTCATGCCGCCGCAGAGGACATAGGCGAGGAACAGGTAGAGGCGG
The DNA here is from genome assembly GCA_050180895.1 of Dongiaceae bacterium. Lineage (GTDB taxonomy): Bacteria > Pseudomonadota > Alphaproteobacteria > Dongiales > Dongiaceae > JBGPEQ01. The sequence goes on along the minus strand of JBFXDS010000001.1, from coordinate 417,967 downwards.
GTGTTGATGCCCGAGAGCGTCGATGCCTTCAGATTGCCGCCGATGGCATAGAGATACCGGCCCATGCGCGTCCAGTTCAGCAGCACGTACATGAAAACGATCAATCCCGCCGTGACGAAGATCGGCACGGGAATGCCGAGCCAGCGCCCGAATCCCAGGGCCTTCCCGAACTGCGGCGGCATGCCATACACCGGCACCCCGCCCGTCTGATACAGGGCGATCCCGAAGCCCACCGAGGCCATACCCAGAGTCATCATGAACGGCGACACGCCGAAGACCGCTACGCCCGCCCCGTTGATGACGCCGATCAGCAGGCCCGCGCCGACGCCGGCGAGCATGCCGACGGCGATGCACAGCAGCACGGCATCGGGGTACGTGGCATACATGCCGGCCATGGCGGCCGCGCCGAAGACGGAGGTGACCGCCAGGATCGTTCCCACGGAGAGGTCGAAGCCGCCGGTCAGCAGCGCCAGCATCTGCCCCATCGCGACCATGGTGAGGTAGGTCGACTGCCGGGCGACGTTGATCAGATTCTGTCCGCCGAGAAAGCGGCTTGACAGCAGCGAGAACACGATGATCGCGATGATCAGCAGAAACGGCAGGACGCCCAGCCGCACGAACAGATGCTGCAGGCGCAAAGACAGAGTCCTCGGCTGCGCGGAACGGCTCGCCTCGCGCGCGTCGGTAGTCATGCCGCCTCCCGCTCGAAGAAGTGGCCGAGCACGCGATCCTCGGTGATCTCGCTCCCCGCCAGCTCGGCGCGCAGAAGGCCACGGTGCATGACGTAGGCGCGATGGGTCAGATGCAAGATCTCCGGCAGGTCGGAGGAGATCAGCAGGATGGCCGCGCCCGCTTCGCACAGCTCGGCGATGAACTTGTAGATGGCGACGCGGGTGCCCACGTCGACGCCGACGGTCGGTTCGTCGAAGACGAACAGCTTGACCTCGCGCGACAACGCCTTGGCCAAAAGCACCTTCTGCTGGTTGCCGCCGGAAAAGTGGTCGACGGCCCGCTCGATGTTCGGCGGCTGCAGGTTGAGCCGCACCGCCAGCTCGCGCGCCCGCGCCTTCTCAGCGGCACGGTTGAGGATGGGGCCGGCGGAGAACTGCGGCAGCCCGAGCGAGGGCAGCGAGATGTTCTCGCGGGCGCCCCGCACCATCACCAGTCCCTCGGCGCGGCGGTCCGGGGGCAGGTAGAAGAAGCCGCGGTCGAGCATCTGCCGCGGCGTCATGCCCGTGACGTCGGCGCCGTCGAAGGTTACGGTGCCGGCGGCGACGGCCTCCAGCCCGAAGCAGGCGCGCGCCACCTCGGATTTTCCCGACCCGACCAGCCCGGCGAGCCCGACGATCTCGCCGCCCCGCACATGGATCGACACGTCGGAAACACTGCCGCTGGCCGTCGTCAATCCGGCGACCTGCAGCATCGTCGCGCCCGATCGATGCTCGACCTTCGGAAAGATCTGGGCGATGACGCGGCCGGTCATCAATTCGACCAGTCGCGCTTCCGACGCCTCGGCGACGGCCAGAGTCGCCACGTAGCGGCCGTCGCGCAGAACCGTGATGCGGTCGCCGATGCGCTTGATCTCGTTCATGCGGTGCGTGATGTAGATGATTCCGACGCCCTGCCGCTTCGCCTGCTCGATCAGGGTGAAGAGGCGCTGCGTCTCGCGCTCGGTCAGCGACGCCGTCGGCTCGTCGAGGATGAGCACCGACAGGTCGGAGCGGAACGCCTTGGCGATCTCGACCATCTGCTGCTCGGCCCGCGACAGATAGGCGACCCGAACCCCGGGCGTCAGGGGAAAACCCAGTCGGTCCAGGATCTGCCGCGCCTTGGCATGCATGTCCCGCTTGTTCAGGACCCCGCTGTTGGTCAGCTCGGCGCCGAGGAACAGGTTCTCCTCTACCGTCAGCTGGGGGACCAGCGAGAACTCCTGGAACACCGCGCTGATCCCGAGTTGGCGCGCCTGATGCACTGAGGCGAGATCGATGCCCTGGCCGCGGAACTCGATGCGGCCGCCGGTCGGCCGATAGACGCCGGCGACGAGCGAGATCAGCGTCGACTTGCCGGCGCCGTTCTCGCCGAACAGCACGTGCACCTCGCCGGCACGCAGATCGAAATCGACGCCGTCGAGGGCGACGACGCCCGGGAAGTGCTTCGATATCTTTTCGAGCCGGAGCAGGACCAGGGCTTCCGCCGGCGCGGAAGTCCCGGTCGCGTCCGTTGCGCTGTCGATCACGGCCGCTGTTTCGTGCCGGACCTACTCCACGCTGAAGGTCGGCTTGAAGTCGTCCGGCGCCAGCGATGAGGCCTTGTCAAAGCTGCTGACGTTGTTGCTGTCGATCACATAGAGCGCCGGACCGACATGCTTCTCATAGGGCTTGCCCTCGAGGATGCGAACCATTTGATCGATGGCGACGCGCCCTTGAATCACCGCCGAATCCGTCGGCGCCGCCAGGATCGAGCCGTCCTTGATGCCCTGATAGACCGGCGGCGTGAAGTAATAGGCCAGCACCTTGATCTGGTCCGTGAGGCCGCGGTCCTTCAGCAGCCCGACGGCGGCCTCCGCCGTCGGCGAGGTGCCGACGATGTAGGCGATGTCGGGGTTGGCCTCGAGCACGTCCTCCACCAGCTTCAGCTGCACTTCCTTGCCGGTGTCGCCGTACTTCGTGTCGACGATCTCGATATCGCTGCCCTTCACCGCCTCGACGAAGCCGGTGTTGCCGGCCTCGACCCAGCCGGCGCCCGGCGGGCCCGGGAACCACGCGACCTTGACCTTCCCGCCGCCGGCCGGATGCAGCTTGGCCAGATACTCGCCGGCCTTGGCGCCCATTTCGCCGAACGATACCAGCGACTTGGCGGCGAGATCGGGCGACGATATGCCGTTGATCACGTCGATGACCGGAATGTTCTTGCTCTTCAGTTCGGAGACGAGGTTGTTCAGCCCGTCCAGCGAGATCGCGCCGATCACGACGCCCTGCGAGCCGGCCGCGACGCAATCCTCGATCTGCGAAATCTGCTTGTTGAGGTTGGTGTAGCCGCCGGCTTCGACCAACTGCATCTTGACGCCCTGCCGCTCGGCCTCGGCGACGACGCCGTAGTCGACCGCCATCCAGTAGGCGTCCTTCATGTGCGGGAAAGACACGCAGATGTCCCATTTCTTTTCCGCCTTCTCGACGGGCGTGTAGTCCATGTCCTTGCGCGGACTGGCCATGTCGAACGGCGGATCCCAGACCTGGACCTTGAACGGATACCAGGGCTTCTCGTCGGCCGCCGCGAATCCCGGAGCAGCCGCGGCGAGCGCGATGCCGCCGAGCACAGCCATGCCGATCGTCTTTGCTGATAGTGTCATGCCTTTCTCCCGTCTGACGGCAACCGGCTGACAGCAGCCGGCGCATCCCTGTTATGTCGTTGGCGGCCGGCACGCGCGGCTTCAGCGCCGCTCTTCGCTGCCGACCTCGGGACTTTTGCGCAACTCGCGCACATTGTAAATTCAGAAATCAGCCGGTGGCATTATCGGAAAAAGCGATGGCTCTCTCGCTGCGCCAGATCAACTACTTCATCGCTACGGCCGAGGCCGGCAAGCTCTCGCTCGCCGCCTCGCAGCTTGGCGTCTCGCAGTCGGCGGTGACCGAGGCGATCAAGGCCCTCGAGCACGAGACCGGAGTCGCACTTTTGCGTCGGCATGCCAAGGGGATCGAGCTGACTTTTGAAGGCAACCAATTCCTCGGCCACGCACGCGCCGTGGCCGCCGCCGTGTCGGACGCCGCGCAGGCGCCGCGCCAGGCGCGCAGCGGCGTCTCCGGCAGCTTCTCGCTGGCCATGACCTACACCGTCGCCGGCTACTTCCTGCCGACGCCGCTGGCGCGCTTCCGCCGCATCTTTCCCAACGTGCGCGTCGATCTGTTCGAGATGGACCGCGACGATATCGAGCGGAAGCTGGTGCGCGGCCGGATCGATCTGGCGGTGATCCTGACCTCCAACCTCAACAATGCCGCCGAGATCGAGACCGAGGAGCTGATCCGCTCGCGTCGCCGGCTATGGGTGGCGCCGAACCACCGGCTGCTGCACGCCCGGCGCGTGACCCTCGCTTCCGTCGCGCCGGAACCCTACATCATGCTGACGATCGACGAGGCCGACAAGACGGCCATGCGCTACTGGGAGCGCGCCTCCTATCGCCCCAGCATCGTGCTGCGCACGTCCTCGGTCGAGGCCGTACGCAGCATGGTAGCGACGGGCGCCGGCGTCGCCATCCTCTCCGACATGGTGTTCCGGCCGTGGTCGCTCGAAGGCGACCGCATCGAAGCGCGGACGATCCAGGACAGCGTGCCGTCCATGGACGTCGGCCTCGCCTGGAAGCGCAACTCGAAACTCAATCCCTGCGCGCAGGCGTTCCGCGATTTCTGCCACAACACCTACAACGCCTCGGGCGGATAGCCCAGTCGTCCGCCGGGCTCTTTCGACGATGTCTACTGCCGTGTCGCCAACCGCCAGGCCGCCGGCAGGACGACTGCGGCCAGCGCCAGCTTCAGCGTGTCGCCGATGAGGAACGGCCACAGGCCGTACTCCAGCACCCTATCGACGCCGACAAAAGAGGCCAGCACGATCAGGCCGGGCACATAGATCAAGACATTGCCGATCAGCATCGCGACCGCCGTCGTGACGATGCTGCGGTCCCAGCCGCGCTCGGCCAGCCAGCCGACGGCCCCGGCCGCCAGAATGAAGCCGACAATATAGCCCAGCGTCGGCCCGAGCGCGCCCGCCGTCGCAAATACCGGCAGCCCGGCAAGGCCGCCGGCGAGATAGAGGGCCAAGGTCGCCGCGCCCAGCCGCGCGCCATAGGCCATGCCCAACACCAGGACCGCAAAGGTCTGCATCGTGACGGGGACGGGATAGAGCGGCACGACAATGCGCGCGGACACGGCGACGAAGAAGACGCCGGCAATCATCAGCGCGATCCAGCGCAGAAGCGCATTGGCGCGCGACGGCCACAATGTGCCGATCAAAGTCGGATGGATCTGGGTCAGGGTGGTCATGACGGCCTCGCGAGTTCCCTTGATGTTGTCCTGTACCGCATCCGTGTCGGACGGGCGGGCGGACTCTTGCCCAGGTCGCAATTCCTGTAAACCCGAAGTTCAGGCGCCAGGCGCCGGCGCCAGCAGGAAGGCGACGATGCCGGCGCCGATCCCAGCGGCGAGGACGACCGCCAGCGGCACGGCAAAGCCGGCGCGACCGATGGCGAGTGCCAGGACCGTCTTGGTGACGGTGTTGGCGAGCGCGGCGATGGCGACGGCGATGGCGGCCGCGTGGAGGGCCACGCCGCCGCCGGCTTGGCGCGCCATCGACAGACCGATGGCGTCGACGTCGCCGAGACCGGAGACGGCGGCGAGCAGATAAAGTCCGCTGTCGCCGAGCCAGCCCGGCAACAGCCGCGTCAGTAGCATGATCGCCGCCAGCAGCACGCCGAACCGGATTGCCACCCACAGCTCGAAGGGATTCTCGATCCGCACCGCCGCATCGTCGACCGCGCCGCTGGAGCGGCGCCACAGCCACGCCGCTCCCGCGAAGGCGACGATTGCCGCCGCGCCGAGCGGAACCCACAGCAGCAGCAGCAATGGGCGATTGAGCAGGCCAACGACGAGCAGGATGCGCGGCAGCATCATGGCGCAGGCTGCCGCCGCGCCTGCGGCCAGCAGCGCGTTGGCGCGGTCGCTGCGCTGCGACAGCCGGGCGAAGCTCAGGGTGGTCGCGGTCGATGAGGTCACGCCGCCAAATAGGCCGGTCAGCATCAACCCACGCTCCGCCCCCACCAGCCTCACCGCGACATAGCCGCAGAACGAGATGCCGGCGATCAGCACGACCATCCACCAGATCTCGTAGGGGTTGAGAGCGGACCACGGATCGACGGTGCGGTTCGGCAGCACCGGCAGCATGACGACCGAGATCAGCAGCAGCTTCAGGGTCGCGGCGAGTTCGGGATATTCGATGCGCTCGACCCAGCGGTGCAGCACCGGCTTGACCGAGAGCAGGACCGCCGTCACCACCGCGCCGGACGCCGCCACCGCCATATCGCCGGACACGGCGACGGCGCCAAGCAGAAACGTCACCAGCGCCGCCACCGTCGTCGTCGCGCCGATATCACCCTCCTGGCGCGCCGGGCCGAGCTGCGCGGCGATCACCAGGGCGGCAAAGCCGGCGAATATGAGGCCGAAGGCCATGCCGATCAGCGGACCGGCAAGCAGCGCCGCGAGTCCGCCGCCGAACCCGATCAGGGTAAATGTCCGGATGCCGGCGACGCGGCTGCCCTCCGCCGCCTCGCGCTCGCGCCAGCCGCGCTCGAGCCCGATCAGCAGGCCGACCGCCAGGGCCAGCCCCAGCCGCTGGAACAGCTCCACCTCGCTCATGCGCGCAGCTTAGCGGAGTTCCCGCGCTCGCGCGTGGCCGTTCATTCGGCGTCGGAACGACCGCCCTGGCGATCGAGCCAGAGCAGCAGTCGGTGCCGCAGCGGCGGCACGTCGAGCGCGATCAGGGCGACGCCAGTCGGCACCATCCAGAATCCCAGAATCGGCAGAAACCCGAACAGGCCGCCGACCATGAACAGCAGGCCCAGCGCGGAGCGGAGGCCCCAGGGGATGCGGCGGTCGCCCCAATGAACGATCCGCTGCACGACCGGGACGACGCGGTTCCAAAAAGATGTCATGAACAGCCGGCGGCTCGACGTTCCAAGGGGCGCATGCATCGTAACGCGCGCGGCGCCCGTCGGTTCCTCTGCAAAGCCGCGGCGAAGGACCACGCGCGCCGCGCCGGCAATCCTCAAGGCTGCGTCCGCTGCTTCAGGCTGTCGACCAGCGCCACGCTCATCTTGCCGGTTATCGGCAGGCTGTTGTCTTCCTCGTATCTCCGGATGGCCGCCGCCGTGCGCGATCCCATTTCGCCGTCGGCGGCGCCCGGCTTGTAGCCGAGCTGCTGCAGGCTGGTCTGCACCCAGCGGACCATGTCCGGCGAATCGACGGCGGCGGGTGGGGCGACCGGCACCGGCTGGCCGGCGGCGTCGCTCGCCTTCCATTCGGCCGGCGGCTCCGTGAGATCCGGTGTTCCCGCCTGCGGCTCGACGGCGGCCGCCGACTCGGCGGCAGCGTCCCCGAGCAGGTCGCCATAAGTGTCGCGGATCAGCTGCGCATGGCGCTGCTCTTCCTCGCAGACGGCGGTGGGCGGCGGCCCGCAGGATATCCGCACCGCTTCGTCGGTCAATTCCAGTCCCAGCTTCACTGCATCGGCGGTGCATTCGACCGGCCGGTCGCCCTGGCTTACATAGTACTGATAGGTGCTGCCGACATGCAGATAGACGAAGTCGCCGTCGCTGAAGCAGCCGATATCGTCGGCCGCGATCGCCGCCGACGTGGTCGACAGGCAGGCGGACGCGGCGATTGCGAAGATCCATTTCATGCGAACCCCATCGGACAAACTCTAGCGATTCGTTCGCGTGCGGCAACGGTGCCGCACGCCGCTCCTCCCCGAAGCCTTGCTGGTTGAACGTCTGCTTGTCCCGGATGCGCGGCCCGCAGCAACGAAACTCTTGCGCTCTGTGCCGGGCGCACGCCCTGCGTCTCTTATAGCAGACGCACCCCACGCATGACAGGGCATCGGTGGGCTGTGGCAGCCAGCGGCCCCTTGCGCCTATAGTCCGCATGGCCGGCGGCGGTGCGATACCTGCCTGCCGGCCGCATGCGGGATCGAGCTGCGGAGAAGGCATGCGCACGCAGGTTGGGATCGTCGGGGCCGGGCCAGCGGGACTGCTCCTGTCCCACCTTCTGCATCGCCACGGCATCGAGTCCGTGGTGGTCGAGGCGCGCAGCCGCGCCCATGTCGAAGGCCGCATCCGCGCCGGCGTACTCGAGCAAGGCACCGTAGACCTGCTCACGGACACCGGCGTCGGTGAACGGCTGCGTCGCGAGGGCCTCGTCCACCACGGCATCTGGCTGCGCTTCGCCGGGCACAGCCACCGCATCGAGCTGAGCGCACTCACCGGCGGCAAGGCGATCACGATCTACAGCCAGCATGAGCTGATCAAGGACCTGATCGCGGCACGGCTGGCGGCCGGTGGCCGAATCCTCTTCGAGGCAGCGGACGTCGGCCTCGACGATATCGCGGGGCCGCGACCGCGGATCCGTTTTGGCGCCGACGGCAGGCCGCAGGCGCTGACCTGCGACATCATCGCCGGGTGCGACGGGTCGCACGGCATCTGCCGGTCGTCCATACCCGCGGGCGTCCTCACGGTCTACGAGCGCGCCTATCCCTTCGCCTGGCTCGGCATCCTCGCCGACGCCGCGCCGGCCTCCGAAGAGCTGATCTATGCCCATCACGCGCACGGCTTTGCCCTCTTCAGCATGCGCTCGCCGGAGGTCACCCGTCTCTATCTTCAATGCGCCGACGACGAGGACATCGCCAACTGGCCGGACTCCGCGATCTGGCACGAGCTGCACACGCGGTTGGAGGGCGCCGACGGCTGGCACCTCAAGGAAGGCCCGATTCTGCAGAAAGGCATCACGGCCATGCGCAGCCTGGTCTGCGAACCCATGCAGCACGGCCGACTGTTCCTCGCCGGCGACGCCGCGCACATCGTGCCGCCGACCGGGGCCAAGGGACTCAACCTCGCGGTCGCCGACGTGCGCGTGCTCGCCGACGCGATCGCCGCGTTCTACGGCGACGGCAGCACCGCCCGGCTCGACCGCTACTCCGAGACCTGCCTGCGCCGCATCTGGAAGGTGCAGCGCTTTTCCTGGTGGATGACCTCCCTGCTGCATCGCTTCGACAGCGACACCGCCTTCGACAGGCGCCGCCAATTGGCGGAGCTCGACTATGTGATCAGTTCGCGGGCCGCCGCCGCGGCGTTGGCCGAGAACTATGTCGGGCTGCCGATGGAACAATCGGGAGACGGCGAGCATATATGATGCGACCCCGTCGCCTGCTGTGAGGATGCGCTGGAATTGTGCGGACCGATGCGTCAAGCCCTTCATCGTCTGTCGATTTCCACCCCCGGCCGCGGCCTGGTCGACATCACGGCCGCGGTGAACCGCTGGCTGGCGGAACAGCGGATCGCCGTTGGTCTCTTGACGCTCTTCTGCCGGCACACTTCGGCCTCGCTGATCGTCCAGGAGAACGCCGATCCCGCCGTCCGCGCCGATCTCGAGCTCTTCTTCGAAACGATCGCGCCCGAAGCCTCCGGCCGCTACGCTCACCGGACCGAAGGGCTCGACGATATGCCCGCGCATCTCCGCGCCGCCCTCACCCAGACCCACCTCGCCATTCCCGTCGCGGCGGGCGAACTGGTCCTCGGCACCTGGCAGGGCCTCTACCTCTTCGAGCATCGGCGTGCGCCGCAGCGCCGCGAGATCGTGCTACACCTCATCGGCGAATAGTGGATATCCTTTGGGGAGCCGCACATGCGCCGGGAGGACGTCGGATGAAACTGACCGCAGCGGAGATCGCTGAGTTCGCAGAGCAGGGCTATCTGTTCAAGCCGCAGGTCTTCTCGCCCGAGGAGATGGATCTTCTGGTCGGCGAGCTGCCGGGGATCTTCGCGCAGACGCGCGACGAGGTGATCCGCGAGAAGGACTCGCAGGCGCCGCGCACCGCCTTCTACGTGCAGACCTGGAATCCGGTCTTCGCCCTTTTGGCGCGTCATCCGCGCCTGGTCGAGCCGGGCATGCAGCTGCTCGGCTCCGACAAGCTCTACATGCACCAGTTCAAGATCAACGCCAAGGCGGCCTTCGACGGCGCCGTCTGGCAATGGCATCAGGACTATGCCACCTGGTACAGCGACGACGACATGCCGGTGCCGGCGGCCATGAACATCGCGCTCTTCCTCGCCGAGGCCAACGAGTTCAACGGCCCGCTGATGTTCATCCCCAGGAGCCACCGCCGCGGACGGCTCGACGCCGCGCACGACGTCACCACCACCAGCTACCCGTTGTGGACGACCGACAACGAGACGATCGCGCGCCTGGTCGCCGAAGGCGGCATCGTCGCGCCCAAGGGCCCGCCGGGATCGATGCTGCTGTTCCACGGCAATCTCGTGCACGCCTCCGGCTCGAACCTGACGCCGTGGTCGCGCTGGATCCTCTACTTGTCGCTCAACCGCTGCGACAATGCCATCCGCCGCTTCAAGCGGCCGACCTGGATCGCCAACCGCGATTTCACGTCGATCGAAACGCTGCCCGACGATTGCCTGCTCGACTACGTCCGCCGCCGCACGGCGGCAGCGTGAAACTCCCGGATGCAGGCTGCATGACCATCCTGCGTCCTTCGACAAGCTCAGGATGAGGGGAGTCTTGGTGGCACGAAGAAAGACCCTCATCCTGAGCCTGTCGAAGGACGCACCGCCAGTCATCCCAGTCTCCTGCACGCGACTGATGAAACGTACAAACTTGTGCGCACTAGCGCGAAATGGAGGAGGAGCTCCATGAACCTCCACAAGCTGCTGCTCGAACGTGCTGCTGCCTGCAAGCCGCTGCGCGTCGGCCTCATCGGCGCCGGCAAGTTCGGCACCATGTTCCTGGCGCAAGCGCTGCGGACACCCGGCCTGCACCTCTTGGGCGTCGCCGACCTCGCGCCGGAGCGGGCGCGTGAAAGCATGCTGCGCGTCGGTTGGCCGGCCGAACGCCTCGCCGCGCCCTCGCTCGGCGCGGCCGCCGACCGGGGCACGACCTGGATCGGCGACGACGCGCGGGGGCTCATCGCCCATCCCGCCCTCGACGTGGCGATCGACGCCACCGGGCACCCGCCGGCCGGCATCGCCCACGCCCTGGCCGCCATCGCCGAGGGCAAGCACATCGTCATGGTCAATGTCGAGGCCGACGCGCTCGCCGGCCCGCTGCTGGCGCGCAAGGCGCGCGCCGCCGGCGTCGTCTACAGCCTCGCCTACGGCGACCAGCCGGCGCTCATCGCCGAGCAGGTCGACTGGGCGCGCGCCTGCGGCTTCGATGTCGTCGCCGCCGGCAAGGGCACGAAATACCTTCCGGCCTATCACCAGTCGACGCCGGAGACGGTGTGGGCGCATTACGGCCTGACCGCGGAGCAGGCGCGGGTCGGCGGCATGAACGCGCAGATGTTCAACTCCTTCCTCGACGGCACCAAGTCGGCGATCGAGATGGCCGCCGTCGCCAACGCGACCGGCCTGACGCCGGCGCCCGACGGCCTGCGCTTTCCTCCCTGCGGCGTCGATGACCTGCCGCGCGTCTTGCGGCCCGAGAGCGACGGCGGGCAGCTTCATCACAAGGGCCAGGTCGAGGTGATCTCCTCGCTCGAGCGCGACGGCGCGCCGGTGTTCCGCGACCTCCGCTGGGGCGTCTATGTCGTGTTCGAGGCGCCGTCGGACTATGTGAAGCGCTGCTTCGGCGAGTATGGCCTCGTCACCGATCCGTCCGGCCGCTACGCCGCGCTCTACAAGCCCTATCACCTGATCGGGCTCGAGCTCGGCATCTCCGTCGCCAGCGCCGGCCTGCGCGGCGAGGCGACGGGTTCGCCCACCGGCTTCCGCGGCGACGCGGTGGCGACGGCCAAGCGCGACCTCGCCGCCGGCGAGACGCTCGACGGCGAGGGCGGCTTCACCGTCTGGGGCAGGCTGATGCCGGCCGCCGACAGCCTGCGCGTCGGCGGCCTGCCGATCGGCCTCGCGCACCATGTCCGCCTGCGCCATGCGGTCAAGGCCGACGCGCCCGTGCGCTGGACCGACGTGATCGTCGACGAGGCGAGCGAGGCCGTGCGCATGCGCCGCGAGATGGAGGCTGCCTTCCGCGACGAGGCGGCGCAACGGCCCGCGGCGGAGTAGAGCGGCGCGCAGCTTCATCCCGCGATGCGGGGAGGCCTCAGCCCGCGACCTTGTGGCCGTGCTTCTCCGCCCAGACATGCATGGCCATGAGGATGTCCTTGAGCGTGAGGCCGAGGGGCGACAGCCGGTATTCGACGCGCGGCGGTATCTCCCGGTAGTCCCGGCGCTCGACCAGCCCGTCATCCGCCATTTCCCGCAGCTGCTTCGCCAGGGTCCGGTGCGTGACGCCCGGCAGCTCGCGCTGCAGCTGGTTGAACCGCTTCGCCCCCTCCAGCAGCTGCTGGATGATCAGCACCTTCCAGCGGCCCGAGATGACCTCCAGAGTGACCTCGACCGGGCAGGACACGGTCTTCTTCGCCATCGCACTCCTCGCAAGCAGGAAGCGGTATACAAAAGGATCGTACTTGCAGATCGATCGTACAAGGCCGAAGTATCATGCCGATACGCCGAGGCATAGGCGTCCAAAGGAGTGCTCAGCATGAAGAAGCTCGCGCGCGTCTATCGCACCGCCGACAGCCACTGGGTCGGCAACGGATTCCCGGTGCGCAGCGTGTTCTCCTACAACCGGCACGGCGCCGACATCAGCCCGTTCCTGCTGCTCGACTATGCGGGGCCGGCGGAGTTTCCGCCCGCCTCCGGGCGGCGTGGCGTGGAGCAGCATCCGCACCGCGGCTTCGAGACCGTGACCATCGTCTATCAGGGCGAGGTCGAGCATCGGGACACGGCCGGCAACGAAGGCCGCATCGGCCCCGGCGACGTGCAATGGATGACCGCGGCCCGCGGCATCCTGCATGAGGAGATGCACGGTCGCGCCTTCGCCGAGAAGGGCGGCACGCTCGAGATGGTGCAGCTCTGGGTCAACCTGCCGGCCAAGCACAAGATGTCCGCGCCGGGCTATCAGGAGATCCTCGACGCCGCGATCCCGTCCGTGCCGCTCGGCGCCGACGGCAGCCGCGCACGCATCATCGCCGGCGATTTCGCGGGCACGAAGGGCCCGGCGCGCACCTTCTCGCCGGTCAACCTGTGGGACCTGCGGCTCGCGGCCGGCCGCAAGACCGAGCTGACCCTGCCCGACGGCTTCACCACCCTCCTCTTCGTCCTGAAGGGGCGGATCCTGGTGAACGGCGCCGAGACCGTCGGCACGGCCGAGCTGGCGATGTTCGAGCGCGAGGGCCGCGATATCGCGCTCGAGGCCGCGGAGGAGACGACCGTCCTCGTCCTGAGCGGCGAGCCGATCGACGAGCCGGTTGTCGGCTACGGCCCGTTCGTCATGAACACCCGCGCGGAGATCGGCCAGGCGATGGCCGACTTCCAGGCCGGCCGCTTCTGACGGCCGCCTATGCACGCATGGTCACCTCGCGAAAAGCGGGGTGACCGCCGGGAATCACTGTCGTCCACCCCCAACCCACGACCCATGGAGGCCACGATGGCTGGAAGCTTCACCTACAAGCGTCTCGACAAGAACGATGCGGCCGTGCTGCTGATCGATCATCAGGCGGGCCTGATCACGCTGGTGCAGGACTACGCGCCCAACGAGTTCAAGAACAACGTCCTCGCCCTGGCCGACATCGCGAAATTCTTCAACCTGCCGACGATCCTCACCACCAGCTTCGAGGACGGCCCCAACGGCCCGCTCGTGCAGGAGCTGAAGGAGATGTTCCCCACCTCGCCCTACATCGCCCGTCCCGGCAACATCAACGCCTGGGACAACGAGGATTTCGTCAAGGCGGTCAAGGCGACCGGCCGGAAGCAGCTCATCATCGCCGGCGTGGTCACCGACGTCTGCGTCGCCTTCCCCACGCTCTCGGCTCTCGAGGCCGGCTATGACGTGTTCGTCGTCACCGACGCCTCCGGCACCTTCAACAAGGACGTGCGCGATGCCGCCCTGCTGCGGGTGGCGCATGCAGGCGCGCAGCTCGTGAACTGGTTCAGCGTCGCCTGCGAACTGCACCGCGACTGGCGGAACGACATCGAGGGCCTGGGCAACTTGCTGTCCCAGCACATCCCGAACTACCGGAACCTGATCCGCAGCTACCTGGCGCAGAAGGGCGCGTAGCCGCAGACCCTCGGTCTGTCCAGCGGCTATGTCCCCGTTTGCGGCTGGACCGGCGCGGCGAGAACCTCGGCTGCCGCGTGGAAGGCGCTGTTCGCCGCCGGCACGCCGCAATAGATGGCGGCCTGGAGCAGGACTTCCTTGATCTCCTCGGGTGTCACGCCGTGCTCGACCGCGGCCTTCAGGTGCAGCTTGAACTCATCGCCGCGCCCGAGCGCCACCGTCATCGCCAGGACGAGCAGGCGCCGGGTGCGCTCGTCGAGCCCCGGCCGCGTCCAGATCTCGCCCCAGGCATAGCGCGTGAGCAGGTCCTGGAACTCGCTGGTGAACGAATCGCGCCGCGCCAGGGCGCGCTCCACATAGGCGTCGCCGAGCACGCGCCTGCGCATGTGCAGCCCGCGATCGTAGCGCTCTGATTCGTCCATGACACCCCCTCCCACAGCGTCCGAAGCCGTCCAGGTCCGGATAGTCGCCTTAGCCGGACGTCCGCCCGGCGAGCACCCGCTGCACGAAGCGCTCGGCGACGCCGAGATAGGAGTCGGGCGCGAACAGCCGGTCCAGCGCCGCCGGCGACAGATGCGCGGTCACAGCGGCATCTTGCGCCAGCACGTCGCGCAAATGACGGCCCTCGGCGACAGCGCGACCGCAGGCTGCCTCGATCAGACGGTGTGCTTCGAGGCGACCGATGCTGTCGCCGAGCGCCATCATCACCGCCTCCGCCATCACGAGGCCGCCGGTCGCCTCCAGGTTCTCGCCCATGCGCTTCGGATCGACCGTCAGGCCGGCGGCGATATCCGCCGTATGCCGCAGCGCGCCGGCGGCGAGCCGGAAAATCTCTGGCATCGTCTCCCATTCGGCATGCCAGCCGCCCAGCCCGCGCTCATGCTCCTGCGGCATCGCCGCGAGCAGCGTCGCGACCAGCTGCGGCGCCCGTATCGCCGCCGCGAGCACGACGGCGCCGCCGATGGGATTGCGTTTGTGCGGCATGGTCGAGGAGCCGCCGCGGCCATGCCCGGTCGGCTCGAACGCCTCGCCGACCTCGGTCTGCATCAGCAGCGAGATGTCGCGCGCGATCTTACCCAGCGTGCCGACCAGCAGACCCAGGGCCGCGGCCACATCCACGAAGCGGTCGCGCTGGGTGTGCCACGGCAGCTCCGGCAGATCGAGATCGACGGCCTTCGCCAGTTCCTTCGCCACATCCAAGCCGCGGTCGCCGAGCGATGCCAGCGTTCCCGCTGCGCCGCCGAACTGCAGCACGCGCGCCGCGGCACCAGCCGCGGCGATGCGCTTGCGATTGCGCTCGACGGCCGATAGCCAGCCGGCCACCTTGAGGCCGAGGGTCACGGGCACCGCCTGCTGCATCAGGGTACGGCCGATCATGGGCGTGCGCGCATGGAGGTTGGCGAGCGTCGCCAGGGCATCGGACAGGCGCCGCAGATCCTCCTCCAGGCTTGCCAACCCGGCGCGCATCTGCAGAACGAGACCCGTGTCGGTCGCGTCCTGGCTGGTGGCGCCCCAATGGACAAACCGCGCCGCCGACGCATCGGCTTTCCCCACCAGCGCGGTCAGCTGCTTGACCATGGGGATCGCCGGATTGCCGGCTTGCGCCGTTGCTTGCGCCAGATCTGCAAGGTCGAAATTGTCCGCCACGCAGACCCGGGCGATGGCTTCGGCCGCGGCCGCGGGAATCAGACCCGCCGCGGCCTCGGCGCGCGCGAGCGCCGCCTCGAAGTCGAGCATGCCCTGGAGCCGCGCGCGCTCTGAGAAGATCGCCGCCATCGCCTCCGTTTCGAACAACGGACTCAGCATTCGAAGAACACCGTCTCGCCCTCGCCTTGCAGGACGATGTCGAAGCGATAGACCGTGCCGTCGTCGGCGACGCGGCTGGCCAGCAGCGTGACCCGCCGCGCCGGGTCTGTCACCAGGGCGAGCACCGGATCCTCGGCGTTCTCGGCCGCGTCCTCGAAATAGATGCGCGTCACCAACCGCCGCAGCAGGCCCCGCGCGAACAGGCCGACATTGATGTGCGGTGCCTGCAGGCTATTGCCGCGGCCGGGCACGCAGCCGGGCCGGATGGTCGCGAAGCGAAACCCGCCGTCGGCGCCGCTGGCGCAACGGCCGAAGCCGCGGAACGCGGGGTCGCGCGGCTTGCCCTGCTGATCCTCCGGATGATCGTAGCGGCCGGCGGCGTTCGCCTGCCAGATCTCGATCAGCGCGTCGGGCACCGGCTGGCCGTCGCCGTCGAGCACGCGGCCGACGATGGCGATGCGTTCGCCGCGTGTCTCCGGGCGCACCAGCGCCGCGGCGTCCGGCCAGGACAGCGCATCGTGGAAGAACGGACCGACGGTTTGCGACGGCGTCTGTCCCGGCATCGCTCAGCTCTCCATCGGCGTCGCCGCGCGGCCGCGCAACACGATATCGAAGCGGTAGCCGAGGGCCCATTCCGGCACGGTGATATCGAGATCGAAGGACGACACGAGTCGCAGCCGCGCCGCCGGGTCCGGCACGCCGTTCAGGATCGGATCGAGTGGGATCAGCGGATCGCCGGGAAAGTACATCTGCGTCACCAGCCGCGTCACGAAGGCCGGGCCGAACAGCGAGAAATGGATATGCGCCGGCCGCCAGGCATTCGGATGGTTGCGCCAGGGATAGGCGCCGGGTCGAATGGTGACGAAGCGATAGCGCCCCTCCGCATCGGTCAGCACGCGGCCGGTGCCGGTGAAGTTCGGATCGAGCGGCGCGTCGTGCTGGTCGCGCGCATGGACATAGCGGCCGCAGGCATTGGCCTGCCAGATCTCGACGAGCGTCTCCGGCACCGGTCGCCCGTCCTCGTCGAGCACCCGACCGGACACGACGATGCGCTCGCCGAGCGGCGCGGCCTTGTGCTGGCGCGTGAGGTCGTCGTCGGACTGGCGCAGCACGCCGCGATCCCACAGCGGCCCTGTGATCTCCGACAGGCTGTGCGGAATACGGACCGGCGCTTCCCGCGGCGCCCGCTTGACCGTGCTGCCATAAGGCGGATGCAGCGCCGGCGGCTGCGCTCCCGCCTCCTCCCGCCGATATTCGGGCAAGTCGACCATTCACGGTCTCCGCGCCTCGGCGATCTGTCAGATCGCCCGGCAACCCAAGTGCGTCCTTCGACAAGCAGGATAAGGGGATTCTTGCAGGCACGAAGAACGTCGCTCATCCTGGGCTCGTCGAAGGACGCACAGTATTGATCCTGATCTCCTGTAACAATCCCTGCCAGTTCGTCGCCTACACCCGCTCCAGCGCCAGCGCGATACCCTGGCCGACGCCGATGCACATCGTCGCCAGCGCGCGGCGTCCGCCGGTTTTCTCGAGTTGATGCACCGCCGTCAGGGCCAGTCGCGCACCGCTCATGCCGAGCGGATGGCCGAGGGCGATGGCGCCGCCGTTCGGATTCACCTGCGCAGCGTCGTCGGGCAGCCCGAGGCGGCGCAGGCAGGCCAGCGCCTGGCTGGCGAAGGCCTCGTTCAGCTCGATCACGTCGATGTCGCCGATGCCGAGGCCGAGCCGCGCCAGCAGCTTCTCCGTCGCGGGCACTGGGCCGATGCCCATGATGCGCGGCGACACGCCGGCCGTGGCCATGCCGAGCACGCGCGCCCGCGGCGCCAGACCGTTCGACGCGGCCGCCGCCTCCGAGGCGAGGATCAGCGCGGCGGCGCCGTCATTGACGCCGGAGGCGTTGCCCGCGGTCACCGTGCCGGGATCGCGGAACGGCGTCTTCAGCTTCGCGAGCCCGTCCAGCGTCGTGTCGGCGCGCGGATGCTCGTCGCGGGCGACGACGATCGCCGCTCCCTTGCGCCCTGGTATCTCGACGGGGCCGATCTCTTCGGCGAAGTAGCCGCTCTCCGCTGCCGCCTTGGCCCGCATCTGGCTGCGCCAGGCGAAGGCGTCCTGGTCGTCGCGCGTCACCTGGAACTCGGCGGCGACGTTCTCCGCCGTCTCCGGCATGGACTCGACGCCGTACTGCGCCTTGAGCAGCGGGTTGACGAAGCGCCAGCCGAGGGTCGTGTCGTGGATCTCGGCGGCGCGCTGGAACGGTTCGGCGCTCTTCGCCAGGACGAAGGGCGCGCGCGTCATCGATTCGACGCCGCCGGCGATGACGAACTCCAACTCGCCGCTGCGGATGGCGCGCGCCGCCGTGCCGACCGCATCGAGCCCCGAGCCGCAGAGCCGGTTGACGGTCGCACCGGGAACGCGGTCAGCCAGCCCCGCCAACAGCGCTGCCATGCGCGCGACGTTGCGGTTGTCCTCGCCGGCTTGGTTGGCGCAGCCGAGCACGACGTCCTCCAGCCTGCCCCAGTCCGCCCGCGGATGGCGCGCCATCAGCGCGCGGATCGGGATCGCCGCAAGATCGTCCGCGCGCACACCCGCGAGCGCGCCGCCGAAGCGTCCGATCGGCGTCCGTACGGCATCGCAGATGAAGGCGTCGCGTAGCCCTTCGCTCACGCCGCGGCTCCGTGCGCTGCAGCCGTGCGGCGGTGCAGCTCGCGCAGCACGCGCAGCTCCTCCGCCGAAGGCGGTGGCGTCTCGGTCACTGTCGGCGCGAAGCGTACGGGCCAGCCGGTGGCGTCGCGCACGGCCTCGCGGGTTACGCCCGGATGCAAGCTGGCGACCGTCATCTCGCGGTTGTCCGGATCCGGCTCGAAGACGGCGAGATCGGTGACCAGCCGCGTCGGCCCCTTGGTCGCGACGCCGAGCCGGCGGCGGTGGTCGCCGCCCTCGCCATGGCCGAGCGAGGTGACGAAATCGAGTCGCTCGACGAAGCTGCGCCGCGACTGGCTCATGACGATGAAGATCTCGCGGCAGCAGGTGGCGATCTCCGGCGCGCCGCCGCCGCCGGGCAGCCGCACCTTCGGCTTGCCGTAGGGCCCGATGACGGTGGTGTTCAGATTGGCGAAGCGGTCGATCTGCGCCGCGCCGAGAAAGCCGACGGTGATGCGGCCGCCCTGCAGCCAGTAGCGGAACATCTCCGGCACCGAGACGGTGGTCAGCGCGGTCTCGCACAGCTCGCCGTCGCCGATCGATAGCGGCAGCACGTTGGGCCGCGTGGCGATGGTGCCGGATTCGTAGATCAGGGTGATGCCGGGCGCATGCGTCAGCCGCGCCAGGTTGCAGGCCGCGCTCGGCAGGCCGATGCCGACGAAGCAGACGTCGTCGTTGCGCAGCGCCCGCGCCGCCGCAATGGTCATCATTTCCGTGGCTGTGTAGGTACTGGTCATGGTTCAGGACTCTGTGCACGCATCGGCCGACGGCATGATCACCCTGCGTCCTTCGACAGGCTCAGGATGAGGGGAAGTCTTAGTGGCACAAGGAAAACACCTCATCCTGAGCTTGTCGAAGGACGCAGGGCGCCGATCCAAATCTCCAACAAACATGCTCACGCCGCCTTCTCGGCGTGCTGGCGAAACGCCTCCGGCCCGGCCTCGACAACGTTGACCTTCATCCACGCGAGGAACGACTCGCGATCGCGCGCGATCTCGTCCCATGCCTTGTAGTATGCGTTGTCGCGCTTGTAGTAGCCGTGGGCGTAGGATGGATGCGCGCCGCCGGGCACGACGGCGATGGCGCCGACCACCCAGCGCGGCAGGACCACGGCGTTGGGGCTGAGCGGGCCGAAGCTCTCGACCACCTCCTCCACGGTCACGATCGACCGCTTGGCGCCGAGCACCGCCTCCTTCTGCACGCCGACGATGCCCTCCAGCAGCACGTTGCCCGCTTCGTCCGCCTTCTGCGCATGGATGATCGCCACGTCGGCGCGGATAGCCGGCACCGCCGCGAGGACCTCGCCGGTGAACGGACAGGCGATCGGCCGTATGTTCGGATTGACCTCCACCAGCTGCGCACCCCGATAGCCACGCAGAACGGCAAAGGGCAGCCCGGCGGCGCCGGCCTCGTAGGCGCAGGCCATAGCGGCGTGGCTGTGTTCCTCGATCGCCAGCGGCTGCGGCCAGCCATTCTCGACGGCGTCGCGAAGCCGGTGCAGCGAGCCGACGCCGGGATTGCCGCCCCAGGAGAAGACGAGACGATCGGCGCAACCCATGCCGATGAGCTGGTCGTAGATGAGGTCCGGCGTCATCCGCACCAGGGTCAGCCCCCGCCGGCGCTGGCGGATCACCTCATGGCCGGCGGCGAAGGGAATGAGATGGGTGAAGCCCTCCATGGCCACGATGTCGCCGTCGCGCACCATCGCGGCGACCGCATCGGCAAGCGACAGAAATTGCGCCATCCGTCCTCCCCGCCCCCTGCACGGTATTCATGCGCGGGCGGGACTATTACACGCTCCGCGCCGACTCGCCAGCGTACGTCCGGCTGCCCGCGCGCCTGTCGCGGTTCTGACCGAATCTGGCTGCAACTCGCGCGGATCCTGCGGGTTTCTCGGGGGAAGTTTGCGCCACGGGGGCGGGCCATGCTGACCGCCATTGTCTGGATGATCGCCATCGGCATCCTGATCGCGGTCATCGTCTGGGCGCTTTCCCGCGGCCGCTAGCACGCCGGTCGCGGGTGCGACGGCGGATCTTCACTATTTCCAGATCGGCTTGCCCAGGTCGATGTCTGCGTCTGCCTGATTCCCTGCCGGTCTGTGAGCCAGATCACAGTGGGTAAGCATGAATCGCGGGATTGTTCCATTGCCAGTCCGACTAGGAATGGATCGCCCCATGTGGGATGACGACGAGTGTCAACGCCGGCGCCTCGGCCGCGCTGAGCTCCTGTCGAGCTGGGCGATCACCGCGGCGATGCTGATCGGCCTCGCCGCTTGGTCCGGCCTCCACGCGCTGCTGAGCGAGGCGCCGCTGCCGGCCGCGGCCTCGAGCGACGCGTCGGCGGTCGCAATTCCGCTCATCCTGCGTAACGTCGCACCGGAACCGCGCCTGCGTTGACCGGCCGCCGAAAAGAGACGGCCGCCCGCGCGGGCGGCCTCGTCTTCCTGGGATCCCGAGCAGCGTCTACTTCGCCTCTTCGGCCTTGTCCTCGATGAAATCGCCGGTGGCTTCGATATCCCGCCCGACGCCCGCAGTCGTGTTGCAGGCCGCGAGAGCGAGCGAGGCGATCCCGAACAGGACAAGCCAAAGCGCTCCGATGTGGCGAGCCATGTGTCACTCCCTATCGTACAGCTTGAGCCAATATGAACACGGCGCACCTGTGCAAGTTCCCGGCTGGGGAATGTCTTGCGCACGCGGCGGCGGCGGCGCGGGGGCTACGGTTTAGCTGGGCGCAGGCGCAGGAAGACGATCGGAACGAGCGGCAGCCAAGCGCCGATCCCGTTGGCGACGGCATCCGCGAGATCGGTGGAGCGGTCGGCGACGACGGTCTGCGCGACCTCCAGCGCCAAGCCCATCGCCGGCAACAGCACGATTAGCAGCACGGCCGCGCGGCGTGTCGGGAACGCCAGCGCCCCGATCAGGCCGAGCAGCGCATAGGCCGCGAAATGCTCGATCTTGTCGGAGATGCCGAGCGACGGCACCTGCTTGCCGGGAATCACGCTGAGCACCACGACCGCAGTGACGCCGGCAGCGAAGACGAATCCGAAAAACGTTCTCAATCGCTCCATGCGTGCATTGTTGGTCTTGTTGTGAGTCGACTTGAGAGTCTAGAACCCGAGGGTTAAGGCCGGATTAACCGAATACCCCATCCAGAGTTCCAGCGCCTGTGACATCGCTCACAGCGTTGCCGGCGCGGCACCGAAACGTGTGGATAAGTCGGCGGCACCCGCTTCAGCCCGCCGGACAGCCGATCCCCCCATCCATCCGTCACGCCGCGCGCCGAGTCGGACCGCAGGGATGAACCTCGACCGTGACATGGGAGAGCTGTGGCAGGCGTGCCAACTTTGCCTTGTAGTGGTCGGGTGCACCCGGCCGGTTGGAGACGAGCGAGGCGACGACGGCCACATGTCCCGGTCCGATCCGCCACAGATGCAGGTCTGCCACCCGGTCGCCATCCTTTTCGAGCGCGTCGCGTACCGCCGCGGAGAGGCCGTCATCGGGAACCGCATCGAGCAGTACCGCGCCGGTATCGCGGATCAAACCCCATGACCAGCGGGCGATCACCAGCGCGCCGATGAATCCCATGAGCGGGTCCATCCACAGCCATCCATAGGCGCGCCCGACGACCAGTCCGGCGATGGCGAGGACGGAGGTCAAGGCATCGGCGAGGACATGCAGATAGGCGGAGCGAAGGTTGTGATCCCGGTGGCCGTGGCCATGGGGATGCGGGTCATCATGCCCGCCATGATGATGGTGATGGAAGTCAGACGCAGCGACGCGACCGCCGCCCTCGTGCAGGAGCCCGGCGCTCGCCAGGTTGACGGCCAGACCCAGCACCGCGACGGCGATGGCCGCGTTGAACTGGATTGCCACCGGCGCGGCCAGACGAAGCGCGGATTCGGATGCGACCAGCAGGGCGACGAGCGCCAGGATGACGGCGCTGGCGAATCCCGCGAGGTCGCCCATCTTGCCGGTGCCGAAGGAGAAGCGCCCGTCGCGCGCGTGTCGGCGCGCATAGAGATAGGCCAGGGCCGAGACCGCCAGGGCCCCGGCATGGGTCGCCATGTGGACGCCGTCCGCCAACAGCGCCATCGAGCCGAAGACGATGCCGGCGGCGATCTCGGCTGCCATCATCGCGCCGGTCAGGCCGATGACCAGCCGGGTGCGGCGCTCGTTGCGGCTGTGGTCGCTGCCGAGGAAGACGTGTCCATGCCGCCAGGGTTCGATCGAATGGGTATGCATGGGAGGAGCCTCGTCTAAAGGTACTTCGCGATCTCCCGGAACTCCGCCAACTTGCGCTGCAGGTCCCGCCGCGGCGGCCCGGCGACCTCGCCAAGATGGTGGTCGATATGATCGAGGATCAGCGTCTGCTTGGTCGCCTCGAGCGCCCGGATCACCGCCTGCATCTGCTGTGCGATCGTCAGGCCGTCACGGCCCTCCGCGACCATGCGGATCACCGTCGCCAGATGCCCCTCCGCACGGCGCAGACGCCGGAGGATATCGGGATTGTCGGCATGACTCATGTCTTTATCCTATCCCCCTGGAGGGGATAGAGGCAAGAGTGGAGGTGCCGCACGCATGTGGCGAACGCCGACCGAACCGCGCGGCGCTATTCCTCAGGCTCGGTCGTGAAGCGGAGCGGATAGCCTGCGCGACGGCCCGCCTCGGTGCCTTCCGTCGCCTTCGTCTCGGCGACGTCCCGGGTGTACACGGCGACCACGCAGGCGCCGCGGCGATGCGCCGTCATCATCACCCGGTAGGCCTGATCCTCGCTCATGCGGAAGACCGCCTTCAGCACCGCGACGACGAACTCGCGCGGCGTATAGTCGTCGTTGAGTAGGATGACCTTGTGCAGGCGCGGCCGTTCCGTCTTCGGCCGGACCTTCGCGCGCGGACTGGTGACGATATCGCTCATCGAACCCCCCCGACGCCCGGTGATCTAGCATGAATACGGGTCGGTGAGGATGTAGAGAAAGCGTTTCGCCCGAAGATATATGCAATCTCTCACCCGCTCGCCGGCATCCGGCCGAGCAATTCTCCGCCGCCGAGGCTTCGGAGCATCCCGCTTCGCGACCGGCGCGGGAGCTTCCGGCCGATCCGTTGCGTTGTGCGCTTCGCATGGGCATCGGCTCTGGCCGGGAGTTCCGCCGCGCCATGGAAGTTTCTCGGTGACAGCGATGACGAGATCGGGAGGGGAATCTCCGGAATGACTAAGCGCGATTGGCTGCGATGGCCCCCTCGTCCCATTCGAGGCCGACTCCGGGCACGTCGGGGATGTGCAGGAGGCCGTCCTTGATCTCGTAGGGCCGCTGGAGGATCGGATCGGCCCAGTCCTGCCACTCGAGCCAGTGGGCCGTCTCGGTGACGCGCATGACCTGGGCGGCGACCTCCGGATAGAGATGCGTGGATATGGGTATGCCCGCGGCGCCGACGATGGCCGCCGCTCGCATCCAGCCGGTGACGCCGCCAATGCGCATGAAGTCCGGCATCACCAGGTCGCATGCCTTCTGCTGAAGCGCCTTGTACAGCTCGCGCGGGCCGTAGAAGTTCTCGCCGATCTGGAGCGGCGTCTTCAGGTCGGCCGCGAGCCTGGTATAGCCCTCGAGGTTGTCGTAGACGATCGGCTCCTCGATCCAGACAAGCCCATGATCATCGATGGCATGGCAGCGCTGCAGGGCCTCCGCCAGATTCAGTCCCTGATTGAAGTCGACCATCAGCTGGATCTCGTCGCCGATCGCCTTGCGCACGGCATCGAGCGTGGCGATGTCGTCGGCCATCCGCGCGCGGCCGAGCCTCAGCTTGAGACCAGTGAACCCGCCCTCGTCCCGCAGCGCCACCGCCTCCTCCGCGACGGCCTCCGGATGCTGCAGCCACAGCCCGTTGCTATTGTAGGCCCGCACCGGGCCGACCGTTCCCCCGAGCAGCATGCAAAGAGGCTGGCCTGCGGCCTTCGCGAGAGCATCCCAGGCGGCCATGTCCAACCCCGAGGCGGCAATGAGCGACAGCCCTTCGTAGCCGACGAAGTGGAGCGACGTCCTGGCCGCCTCGAACAGGTCGATCGGCGCGACGCGACGGCCCTTCAACATCGCGCCAAGATCGTCCAGCGCCGGCACGAGGTAGCGCATGGATTTCACGACATAGGGCTCGAGATAGCTGCGGCCGACGATGCCCTCCTCGGTCAGGAGGTCGATCAGGACGAGCGGCCAGTCGGTGATCGTGGCGATCCGCGCGACGACCGGCCGCTTCAGCTTCAAGACGACGGGTCGCGCGGTAATGCTCCGGACGGTCAACGAGGCCTGCGGCATGACGGGCACCCTGCGGTTCGACGTCTGGCAAGAATCTTTTCAGCCGCCTGGGCGCCGATGTAAATTCACTAGCGAGTATACTTTTCCGAAGGCGGTGCCATGCCGCGGTCCCCGCAACCGACGCGCAAGCGCATTCTCGAAGCCGCATACAAGCTGTTTCGCCGGCAGGGCTACAACCGGGTCAGCATGGACGAGATCGCGGCCGCGGCGGCGCTCACGAAACGCACGCTCTACCATCATTTCAGGAGCAAGGATCAACTCCTCGCCGATGTCCTCGAAGCGCAGACCGACCTGGCCGTGCAGGCCTTTCGCACATTCGGCGACCGGTTGTCGGGCTCGCCCGAGGCCATCGTGGAGGGCATGTTCCAGCAGCTTGCGGTCTGGTCGGATCGGCCGCGGTGGGCGGGCTCCGGCTTCACGCGGCTGGTTATCGAGCTGGCCGATCTCCCGGGCCACCCCGCCCGGGTGATCGCGCGCCGGCACAAGGCGCAGCTGGAACGCTGCCTTGCCGAGCTCCTCGCCCGTTCCGGCGTCGAGCGGGCGCAAGAGCTCGCGCGGGCCGTCTGGCTGCTGTCGGAAGGGGCGATCTCGCTGATCCTGATTCACGGCGACCGCGGCTACTCGGCCGCAGCCTCCGAGGCAGCGAAAGCGCTTGTGCGATACTACCTCAACCCGTCGCGTGATCGGCGTCACGCACCGAATGCGTCAATGCAGCGGCAGACTGCGGGTGCGCGCTGAAAGATCTCCCTCTCATGCATCCGGCAGGGTGAAGACAGCGCAGGGCGCCGCGATGCCGCGCAGCGCGTGTTCGCCCAGCGGCACCAGCGGCGTGGCGGTCTCGGCGGCGACCGCGCCCGAGATCAGCACCGAGCGGCCGAGCGGCCGGCACAGCCCCTCCAGACGGCTGACCAGGTTGACCGCCGGGCCGATGGCGGTGAAGTCCAGCCGGTCGATCGCGCCGATGTTGCCCCAGAGAATCTCACCGAGATGTAGCGCCGCGCCGAAAGGCAGCGGCGGCAGCCCCTGCGCCTGCCGCGCCGCATCGAGGTGCGCCATGCCGGCGCGGGCGGCAACGACCGCGCGCAGCGCCGCCGCACAGGCCCCGGCCGGCGCGCTGGTGACCGGGAAGATCGCCAGCACGCCGTCGCCGATGAACTTCAGCACCTCGCCGCCGAAGGCATGCACCGCGCCGGCGACGCGGTCGAACCAGGCGTCGAGGGCGGCGATCATCGCCGCGGGCGCCGTCGCCTCGGACAGGGCGGTGAAGTCGCGCAGGTCGGCATAGAGCAGTGCGGCGCGGATGGTCTCGCCGGTGCCGCGGCGCAGCGCGCCAGCCTGCACCCGCGCGGCGCTGCGCCGGCCGAGATAGGCCTCGAGCAGCGCGGCCAGCGCCGCCCGCGCCGACAGGGTGGCCAAGGGCGCCGCGCCGAAGCGCGCGACTTGGCGCAGTCGGCCGGCCTCAGCGATGTCGAACGGCCGGGTTCCGGCCCAGCCCAGCCGTGGACTGTTCGGCCCTGGGCCTGTCGTATCCTCCTGCACTGGACCAAGCCCGGCCAGCCAGTCGTGCCCGACTTGGCTGAACGGACCGGCGAAGCCCAGCGCCTCGATTACCGCCCCGGTCTCCGCCCGCCATAGCCAGGTGCGCCGGGCGATGATGGGATGCGGCACGGCGAGTGTCAGGGCACCGCCGGCCAGCGGCAGGGCGTCGGCCAGCAACCGACCGCCGAGCTCGGCCAGGAACCGGTCGGGGCCGGGCGAGGCGCCGGCCTCGTCCACCAGCCAGGCGAGGGGCGCGGGCAGATCCATGTCGCGATCATGCCGCCGCGGCCGCTGGCCTGTCACCCGCGTCCCTCGCGCAACGCGGGGAGAGGGAAAAGATGAGGGTGAGCGGCTCAAGCGCGCAAAGCGGTCATCCCGTGCGGCCGTGCCAGGGGTCCGGGCCCGGGTCGCGGCCGGCGCCGACCTCGGCCAGCCGGTCGAGGTAGTGTGCCCAGCCCTCCGCATGGCCGGCGCATTGCTCGGCATTGGGCAGGCCGCTGTGGGTCAGGCGCAGCAGCGTTCCGTCCGGCTGCTCGATCAGGTCGATCTCGACCAGGCTCGACCCTGGCGGCACTGCTTCGCTGCCGTCCCAGCCGAAGCTGTAGGCCAGGCGGTGCACCGGCACCACCTCGCGGAAGGAGCCGCGGGCGAAGCGCGCCCCGGTGACGTTGACGAGATAGAGCCCGCCGGGCTGCGGATCGAGCTGCGCCTCCGTCCCGATCCAGCGCAGGATCTTCTCCGGATCGGTCAGAAGGGCGAACACGGCGGCCGGCGGCGCCGGGATGTGCGTCTCGCGGCGGACGACGAGGGTTTCTTGCATCGGGCCTCCTCCTTTCTTTGCAGTGCACCACGCCGTCAGGGCCGCTTCGATTTCTTGCCGCCCGAGGCGCCTCGCTTGGGCCGACGGATGGCTCTCACCGTCCCGCTGCTTGAGCCGCCGCAGAAGAACTGGTCGTTGCCATCGGACTCGAGCCCCGATACGGCCATGCCCGGCGGCATCTCGAGCTGCTCCAGGACCTCCCCCGTGCGCGGATCGACTCGCCGCACGTCGCTCTCGTCCCCTTCCCAGGTGCCGTGCCAGAGTTCGCCGTCGACCCAGGTGACGCCGGTAACGAAGCGGTTGGACTCGATGGTGCGAAGGATCGCCCCTGTCTGGGGATCGATTTGATGGATCTTCCGCTCCCGATACTGCCCCACCCAGAGCGTCCCTTCGGCCCACGCCATCCCCGAATCGCCGCCGCCACCCGGCGCCGGGATCGTGGCGAGCACACGGCCGGTCTTCGGATCGATCTTCTGGATGCGATCTTCGGTGATCTGAAACAGGTGCCGGCCATCGAACGCCGTTCCGGCATGCCCGGCGACGTCGAGCGAGCGCACGGTCTTCCCGCTCGCCGGATCGAAGGCGTGGATCTTGTCTCCGGACGCAAACCAGACGTGCCGACCGTCATAGGAGACGCCATGCACCTGGTCGACACCCGGAAAAGGCCCATACTCGCGGATGATTTCGGCCGCTGATCGTTTCATGGGTTTGTCCTAACAGGAATTCGTAGGTCGGAGCACGCTTGTCTTTTTCTTGTCACGCCCGCGAAGCGGGCATCCAGGGCAACCGCTCCATCGCTTGCCCTGCCCCCCGCTTTCGCGAGGGTGACAAGCTCAAGTGTAACACCGTCAAGCAAACCCTATTTAGTCGCTCGCCAGCGGCGCAGGGAGTAACAAAGTCGGCGTGAATCCCGGCACGGGTGGGGTCATCCACCGACGCGCTCGCGCGCGGCCGAACGACTGCACCTTGCCCGCCGCCGCCAGCGAATCAAGGGCCCGCTGCACGGTGCGCTGGCTGGCGCCGAGCGCCAGCGCCAGGGCCGAGCTCGACCACGACTCGCCATCGGCGAGAAGGGCAAGCACGGCGGCGCGCTCGCCATCGACGGGCGGCGCCAGCACGACGACCGCGTGTGCACGGCGTGGCGCCAGCGCAAACCCGCGCTTCGTCGCGCTCACGCCGGCCAGCGTCCGCAGCGCCGCGCGCAACCGCCCGACCTCGACCCGCAGCCGCGCGCGATGCGAGTCATCGGCAACCTTCGCGCGGAAGGCCCGCGCAAGGAGCAGGCTTCTCGGCACGTCTCCGGGCCACGCTTCGCCCAGCGCGCGGGCGAGCGCGAACAACACCGGACGCCGGGCGAGCGAAACGACCATGCGCGCGTCGCGCACGGCATGACGGCACGCATCCACGACGAGCGCTTTCGACGCCAGCAACGCTTCGACCTCCTGGAGTCGGAGGAGTCGCTCCTCGCCACGCGCAACCAGGCGCGCCGCCGGCGTGTTCAGGAGACGTGAAGCGCTTTCGACCTCCGCCGTCAGCGCCGGGATACGGGCTTGGCGCGCGGCCCGCTCGGCCCGCGCGAGTGCAGTGCGCGCCGTCTTTGTCCGCAGGCGCCGCATCGCGATCCCCGCGACCGCCAGCGCGTGGGCGGCCCGCGACGCGGGCGGGAAAGGTGCGGGGTCGAGCGCGGCGAGCGTCCGCTCGGCCTCGTCGAGACGCCCGATCAGGAGGAGGCGCCGGACCTGGAGATACCGTGCATGCGCGGCGTTCGCCCGGTCACCGTGCTCTTCGAGCGTCGCCCTCGCCGCATCGAGCGCCTTCGCCGGCCATCCCAGGTCGCGCGCGGCGAGCGCGATCTCGGCCTCGGCCACGACGCACCGCGCGCGGGCCACGGCCTCCGTCGGACCGAAGGCATGCGCCGCTTTTCTCAGGAGCGCCTTCGCGCGCACGAAATCGCCGAGCTGCGCCATCGCGATGCCGCGCAGCGCGAGCGCCGGCGCGTCGTCGCGCAAGGCGACCCGGTTCAGCGCGCCGAGGGGATCACCGGCCGCGAGCGCCCGTGCCGCGGCCGTGATCAGCGAGTCCATCGGAATCCCGCCACACTTGTAACTCTCACCATGCGCTGTCCGGTACCACTCTAACTCACGACCACCCACCACCCAACGGAGAGAAGGACCATGACGACGACGCACATGACCGGGACACGGAAGGAGTGGCTGGCCGCGCGGCTCGCGCTGCTCGAGGCGGAGAAGGAGTTGACGCGACGCAGCGACGAGCTGGCGCGGCGACGTCAGGCGTTGCCGTGGGTCGCGGTCGACAAGCCGTACCGGTTCGAGACCGACGAGGGGAGCGCCTCGCTGGCCGACCTCTTCCGCGGGCGCTCGCAGCTCCTCGTCTACCACTTCATGTTCGGCCCCGACTACACGGCGGGCTGCCCGTCCTGCTCGGCGATCGCGGACGGGTTCGACGGCTTCGCCGTCCACCTCGCCAACCACGACGTCACGCTGTCGGCGGTGTCGCGGGCGCCGCTCGCGAAGCTGCAGGCTTACAAAAAGCGGATGGGGTGGACGTTCCCCTGGGCGTCCTCGCTCGGCGGCGATTTCAACTTCGACTTCAACGTCTCGGTCACCGAAGAGCAGCAGCGCAAGGGGGATGTCGAATACAATTACGAGCGCGGCGGCCATGCGATGGATCTGACGCCGGCCCCGGAGCCCGTCGCCCAGTTCGCGGCCATGTGCGGAACCGACGCGGCCACCTACGTGCGCGACCGGCCGGGCCTGAGCGCGTTCGTGCTCGAGGACGGCGTCGTGTACCATACCTATTCCACCTATGCGCGCGGACTGGACGGCCTCTGGGGCATGTACCAGTGGCTCGACCGGGCCCCCAAGGGACGCAACGAGGCGGGCATCTGGTGGCGCCGCCACGACGAGTACGGCAAGCGCTGAACCGGGCGCCGCCGTCATTGACGCAACCGGGAGCCAGCCGCAGAGGCGTCAGGGTTCGCCGGACACCGGCGGATGATGCGCTGTCGAAATGCGGGGCCGCCAAACGACAACGATCTGGAGATCCACGCCACCGTAACGAATGGAGAATGGCCATGAAGCTCTATGGATTTGGTCCGACGCGTTCGCTTCGCGCCCTCTGGGGTCTCAGGGAGCTCGGCGCCGACTTCGAGTTCGTGCCCGTCAACCTGCTGGCCGGGGAGCACCGCAGCCCGGAATTCCTCGCGCTCAATCCCGCCGGCAAGGTGCCGGTACTCGTCGATGGCGACAGCGTCATCACGGAATCGGCGGCCATCGTTCTTTATCTGGCCGAGAAGTATCCCGAGAGGGGGCTGCTGCCGACCGACGTCAAGGAGCGGGCGCAGGTCTATCGCTGGGTTCTGTTCGCGATGACCGAGCTCGAGCAGCCTTTGTGGCGCATGGCCAAGCACACAGTCCTGCTTCCCGAGAACAAGCGCTTGCCGCAGGACATCGCGCTTGCCGGTGAGGACTTTGCCGCCATGGCGCGCGTTCTTGAACGTCACATGGATGGGCGCCAGTTCATCGTCGGCGACCGGATTACCGCCGCTGACTGCGTGACGGCCTACCTGATGGACTGGGCCAATGAAAATCATCTGATCGACGGCTTTCCCAACCTGCGCGCCTATCTCGATCGGATGTATGCGCGCTCTGCGGCGCCGCAACGAATCGCCGAGGCCTTCGCCAGCATCCAAACGGCGGCGTGACGCTGTCGGGACCTTTCCGGGCAGGCAACTCAGCAAGCAGGAGGTCAACCATGTGGAATCAAATCGTTTCGCACGAAGAATGGTTGAAGGCGCGCCTTGAGCTGCTCGCTGCCGAGAAGGAGTTCACGCGTCAGCGCGATGCATTGACCCGCCGCCGGATGGCAATGCCCTGGGAGCGCGTGGAGAAGATCTACCGGTTCGAGGGGCCGACGGGCGCACTTTCGCTCGCCGATCTCTTCGACGGGCGCTCCCAGCTCATCGTCTATCACTTCATGTTCGGCCCGGATTGGGAAGAGGGATGCACCTCATGCTCGTTCTAGGCCGACAGTTTCAATGGCATCCCGATCCATCTCAATCATCGCGACGTGACGTTCACGGCCGTGTCGCGCGCGCCTTTGACCAAGCTCGAGGCCTACAAGAAGCGCACGGGCTGGAGCTTCCCGTGGGTGTCGTCCAACGGAAGCGACTTCAACCGGGACTACAACGTTTCCTTCACCGCGGAGGAGCTGCAGAAACCGGTCTTCTTCAACTATAAGATGCGCAAGCTTGGCTCGGACGAGGACGAATGGCCGGGAATCAGCGTCTTCTGCAAGGACGAGGCAGGCGCCGTCTTCCACACCTACTCCTGCTACTTACGCGGCATCGACATGGTCAATGGGGCCTACCAGTTCCTCGACCTCGTGCCGAAGGGCCGCGACGAGGACGGCCTCGACTTCACGATGGAATGGGTGCGCCGTCACGACGAGTACGACGAGCAGTGAGCCTGCGTCCTGTTCGTCGCGGCGCAACTACGGGACCGGGGTCAACGCATGGTTTGCGAGCGGGCTTCGGAGCGAGCCTTCTTCGGCGTCTCGGCGCTGCTCTTCGCCGTCAGCGCGGCGCTGACGATCGTCTGGTGCGCGTCCATGTCGGCGATGGACGGGATGCCGATGCCCGGCGGCTGGACGATGTCGATGGCGTGGATGCGGATGCCCGGACAGACCTGGCCCGGCGCCGCGGCGTCGTTCCTCGGCATGTGGGTCGCGATGATGACGGCGATGATGCTGCCGTCCCTGGTGCCGATGCTGCGGCGCTACCGCCAGGCCGTCGACAGGACAGGCCGGGCGCGCCTGGGTCGGCTGACCGTTCTGGCGGGCGCAGGATACTTCGTCGTGTGGACCCTGTCCGGGATAGCCATCTTTCCGCTGGGCGTCGCGCTGGCGGCGGTCGAAATGCAGCTGCCGTCGCTGGCGCACACCGTCCCGTTCGCGGTCGGCGTGGCTGTCCTTATCGCCGGCGCGCTCCAGTTCACCGCGTGGAAAGCGCGTCACCTCGCCTGCTGCCGGGAGATACCCGGACGCGGCCGCACGCTGCCGGCCGACGCCGGCTTGGCTTGGCGGCATGGCCTGCGCCTCGGCCTCCACTGCAGCGCCTGCTGCGCCAATCTGATGGGGATCCTCCTGGCCATCGGGGTCATGGACCTGGGCGCGATGGTGGTCGTGACGGCAGCCATCAGCGCCGAGCGTCTCGCACCGGCCGGCGAATGCGTCGCGCGCGCCATCGGCGCCGTCGTCGCCGCGGCCGGGCTGCTCCTGATCGCGCAAGCCGCCGGGCTCGGATGACGCATGCAGACCGCGCGCGTCAGGCGCGAGCCCGACGGTTCAAGTCGCCATGGTCTGATTGCCGAACTGGGCCTCCATCGCCTGCGACCATGATCGGAGATTGGCGCCGCCGGGAAACCCCGTCACGGTCTGGCCTTCGAAGCGGAAGGTCCGATTGCCGCCGCCGAACTGTGTGTGCAGCCCCGCGGTCACCGGAGCGGCCCAAGTTCCCGCCAAGCGCGAGACCAGCTGCGATCCCCGGCCGCCGCCGACGTCGCAGCCCAGAAGCTGCACGGAGCCGAACGGCAGCATCACCGACCTGATGCGTGCGATGGTGCCCTCGATCTGCGAGTAGTTCGACAGCGAGATCGCCGCCAGGTGCGGCGCGCCGTTGATCTCGCCGCCGGTCACGTTCTGCAGCCCACGATTGCCGTGGCCGTGGAAGCGCAGCAGCATGACGTTCTGGGCGCGCCCGCGGGCGACGATCTGGCTGGTGACGAACTCGATGCCGTTGGACATGCCGAACACCACGATCGGGTCTCCGCCGGCCTGCCGGATGTCAGCCGCTTCCAACGCCACCAGCGACGAATCGGTCCCGTCGACGACATCGATCGTCTGGAAGCCGCTCACGGTCATGAACTGGTTCCACGTGTTGTTGCCGATGATGCCGTCCCGCGTCAACCGGTGGAAGGACTGGAAGTTCTCGACCGCACCCTTGGTCCGCGGCCCGAAGTGGCCATCGGCCTTGATGGTCGCCTGCGGCCGGTGCCGGCGCAACAGGATCTGCGACGTCGTTACGCTCGGCAGGACGTCGCCATTCATCAGGAACGTGAAAGCCACGGCCGCTTCTCCCCTTGGTTGTCCGGTCCGCGGGCGATTGTCCGGCATCGGCGGCCCGCCAGCAAGCCGCGATCGCGGCGGCGCGCCAAGTTTCCGCCCTCTCACATTCCGCTGGTGGACCAGCCGAGGCCAAATCTCTCCTCGTCGCAAAAGGCGCCACTTCCGGACATTGAGGCGTCTTAGGCAAGAGTGATCCGGCTCCCGGTCCCCCCGTTCAACAGGCGCTTGAGATGGAAGCTGGCGAGCTGATCCTCAGCATGACGGCCGACCTGTGCAGCGAATGCTGCGAGGGCGGCCGGATCACACGCTTCCAGCAGGCAGAAAGCTTCCAGGTAGGCATCGGTCGCAGGGTCTTTGAATCGCTCGGCCGCCAGCGGCTCATAGGCGCGGATGGGCTCGGCTCTGCCTCTCAGAATGAGGTCGCCCACGGGGCGGCCACGGAAGTTCTCCGCCCGCTCGGCGACGCTTGCGCTCACGCACACACGCGTTCCGAGCAGTTTGTTGGCGGCCTCTAGCCGGGCGGCAACGTTGATCGTGTCGCCGTAGGCGCCGTAGTCGAAGAACCGGCCGCCTCCGAAGTTGCCCACAACTGCGGTTCCGGCGTGCACGCCGATCCGCGTGTGGCCGAGGCAAAACCCCTTCCTCGTCCACCGATCCCGGAACGACTGGGCGAAGACGTCGAGGGTCATCGCGCAGGCGACCGCACGGGTTGCGTGGTCCGGCTGTTCCGTCGGCGCGCCGAACAGGATGTGCAGCGCATCGCCAACGATTTTGGCCACGGTTCCATCGTGGGCGAAGACGACATCGGTCATGCCCGCCAGGTAGTCATTGAGGAGCTCACCGAGCGCGCTCGGCTCGATCGTCTCGACGAGGCCGGTGAACCCTGCGAGATCGGTGAACAGGGAGGCGACTTCGCGGCGCTGTCCGCCAAGATCTACAGCGTCCTCGCTGGCCAGCCGCTCCGCGATATTAGGCGAGAAGTAACGCGACAGCGAGGCGTGCGCGCGTTCTGCAGTGGCCTGCCGCCGCCGCGCTTCCCGCAACGCCTCGATGTGACGGATGGTCTTGGCGATGGTCGCCTCGAGGTCGGCAAAGTCGATCGGCTTGGTGATGAAATCGAACGCGCCCCGATTCATCGCCGTGCGGATGTTGGCCATGTCGCCGTAGGCCGAGACGATGATCGTCGACAGGTCGGCCGCCTGCTCTTGTAGCCGGGACAGCAGCGACAGGCCATCCATGCGCGGCATGTTGATGTCGCTGAGCACGAGGTCGATATCCCCATGCTCCTCCAGCACGGCCAGCGCATCCATCCCGTCGCAGGCGAACACGAAGAACATCGTGCCGTCCCGGATCTGCTTCCGAAACCTCTGCACGAGCAGGGCTTCCAGATCCGGCTCGTCGTCAACGACTAGTATTCTTGTGCTCACGCTGCGCGCCCGATCCGCATGTCGATCTCGCCTCTGAGAGCGGCGAAATCGATC
Source organism: Dongiaceae bacterium (assembly GCA_050180895.1). Classification (GTDB taxonomy): domain Bacteria; phylum Pseudomonadota; class Alphaproteobacteria; order Dongiales; family Dongiaceae; genus JBGPEQ01. The sequence continues at coordinate 383,290 of JBFXDS010000001.1, read as the reverse complement.
GGCTTGGTGAGAAGTGCCTCAGCGCCGCTCTCCAGCGCCTTGCGCTTGGTGTCGGCGTCGCCATAGGCGGTGATCATGATGACGGGAACGTCGGGACGGGCAGCCTTTGCCTTTGGCAAGAGCTCGAGCCCGCTCATCCCCGGCATGTTGATGTCGGACAGGATGAGAATGAGTGTGACATCGGCCGCGTGGGCGATGCGCTGAAGCGCTGCCGTGGCCGATTGCGCGAATTCCATGGCGAAGCGTCCTGCGCGGAGGTCTCGCCGGAACTGCTGTCGGAAGAGGAGCTCTATGTCGGGTTCGTCGTCGACAACCAGAATGAGGAGGCTCATCCCTTTCCTTCCGATTTGGCCATGGTGGCGGCGCTGCGCGGCAATACGATGCGGAACTCGGTGTATTCGCCCGGCTCCGAATGGACCTCTATTGTGCCGGCGTGCTGCTTGACGACGATGTCGTGGCTGAGCGACAGCCCGAGCCCTGTGCCCTCGCCTGCGGGCTTGGTCGTGAAGAACGGGTTGAACAACTTGTCCTTCACCTCCTGCGCAATGCCAGTGCCGTTGTCGCGGATTCGGATCTCGACGCTATCGCCAAGGCTCCTCGTCGCCGCGGCGAGCATCGGCTCATAGCCGTTACCGGCGTCCGCAGCGCGTTTACCGGTCGCATAGAAGCCGTTGGAGATCAGGTTGAGGAGCACCCTGGTGATCTCCTGTGGGTAGAGATCGACCGCCCCGGCTTCCGGGTCGAGCGAGGTCTTGAGCGTGATGTTGAAGCCCTGCTTCTCGGCGCGGGCGCCGTGGTACGCGAGGTTAAGGCTCTCCTCGACGATCGCATTGACGTCTACCGGCCGGTGCTCGCCCGAGCCCTGGCGGGAATGCAGGAGCATGTTCTTGACGATCGAATCGGCGCGCTTGCCGTGCTGGACGATCTTCTCGAGATTCCCTTTCATCATTGCAGCCAGCTCATCGACCTCAGCGCGCGCCGTGCCCTCGATCGCGGCGTCCTGGAGCACCTGCTGCAGCTCGCCAATCAGCTCGGCCGACAGCGCTGCGAAGTTATTGACGAAGTTCAAAGGGTTCTTGATCTCGTGGGCGATCCCGGCGGTCAGCTGACCGAGCGAGGCGAGCTTCTCCGTCTGGATCAGGCGGTCCTGGGCAGTTCGCAGGTCTTCGAGCGAACGCGACAGCTCCCCGGTGCGGGCCTGCACTTCCTGGAACAACCGCACGTTCTCGATGGCGATCACGGCCTGGTCAGCGAAAGTCTCGACGAGTGCGATCTGGCGTTCGGTGAATGGATCGATCGTCCGGCGCAGCAGCATGATCGCGCCGGCCACCTTGCCGTCCTGGATCAGCGGCACTCCGAGCGCCGAGCCGACGGACACGTCCTTTCCCAGGCTGTCTAGGAACGTGTACTCCGCATCGGCCGCGATGTTGTGAATGTGCACGGTCTGGCCTTCCAGTACCACACGGCCGGCAACGGATGACCGGTCCACGGGCAATTCGGGGTGCTGCCGCGAATAGCTCGCGAGGGTGGCATTGTTCCGGCCGCTGGCGGCGGCATGGTGAAGCGTACCGTCCTTCAGAAGCCGGACTGCCGCTCCTTCCGCCCGGCAGAGATCGGCGGCGGTCTCCACGATGGCATTGAGAACTGGCTGCAGACTCGACGCCGAGCGGCCGATGGCCTCAAGCACGTCACCGGTACCCTTCTGAAAGGTCAGGGCTTCCTCCAGATCCCGCGTCTTCGCCTGCACCTCCTCGAACAGACGTGTGTTCTCGATCGCGATAACCGCCTGATCAGCGAACTGCTTCAATAGGTCCTCCTGGGCGGGCAGGACAGGACCTGCTTCGGCCCAGGCGACGACGATGACGCCGAGCGGCTCGCCCTGCCGCAGCATCGGCACCCCCATAATCCGGCGCCAGCCCATGGCCGTGGGAAAGCGGCGGTCGTAATCCGGATCGGCAAGCGCGTCCTCCAGCCGGACTACCGACCTGGTGAGCAGGACTCTTCCCGACACCTGGGATGCGTCAGGCCGCATCGGGTACTTCGCCCGAAGCAGATCGATATAGGTGGGATCCACATTATGACTGGCGCCGAAGTGCAACAGCTCGCCGTCGAAGCGGAATACGTTCGCAAACAGAGAGCCGCAGAGAGCCACCGCATTTCGCACGATCGTCTCGAACACCGGCCGCACGTCGGTTGGTGAGGTTGAGATCACCCGCAGGATTTCGCTGGTAGCCTTCTGCTGTTCCAGCGCTTGGGTCACTTCTCGATTGCGCGCCTGCACTTCCTCGAACAGCCGGGCGTTCTCGATGGCGATCGCCGCCTGATCGGCAAAGGTCGAGACGAGCTCGATCTGCTTTTCGGTGAACGGCCGCACCGTCGAGCGCGTCAGCGACATGACGCCAATCGCAACGCCGTCGCGCAGCATCGGCACGCCGAGCGCGGTGCGGAAGTCCCCGAGCCGCCTTCCTTCCTCGAAGGTGTACTCCGGATCGGCCTCGATGTCGGCGATCTGCACGGCCCGTCCGTCCAAAAGAGCTCTTCCCGAGACCGACCCGCGCTCCGGCTCGACCGGGATATTGCGGACGAACGCGAGGAACTCGGGCGAGAAGCCATAGGCCTCCGCCCGATAGAACTTGCCGCCGATCTGACGGGTGATCGTCGACTTGTCGGCGTCGCAGAGGCGGGCCGCCGATTCAATCAGCGTCTGCAGGACTGATTCCAGGTTGAACGCGGATCGGCTGATTACCTTTAGCACCTCGGCAGTCGCAGTCTGCTGCTGGAGAGCTTTGCTAAGGTCGGCGGTGCGCGTGTTCACCTCGTCGAACAGCCGCACGTTCTCGATTGCGATAGCCGCCTGGTCGGCGAAGGTCTTCAGCAGCTCGATCTGCTTGTCCGTGAATGGCCGTACTTCGAGGCGGCGGATCAGCAGCGCACCGATTGCATTGCTTTCGCGAAGAAGCGGGATGGCGAGCGTGGTGCGATGGCCAATACGCTGGGCCATCTCTCGACCGGCGGGGAACTCGTCTTCTTCCTCGACAAGGTTGCGTACATGGACCGGTACTCGATCGATGACCGCCCGGCCCGTCACCCAGTTGCGCCCGACTGGCCACTCGGTGAAGTCGAATGAGATCGGTCCATGATGCGCGGCTAACGCGAGCGTCTCGCCGCGCCGCAGGAAGATCGCCGCATCGTGGGCCTCGCAGAGCTGGGTGGCGCTTTCGGCTACGGCGTTGAGGACAGGGAGAAGATCAGTCGGTGACGCGGCGATCGCCCTCAGGATGGAGCTGGTAGCGACCTGCTGCTCGCGCGCTTCGTTCAGCTCGCGCGTAACACTCGCAATCTTCCCTTCCAGGTCGACGCTCGCTTGGCCCACGTCGAAGCTCCACCCACGCGCCTTATGCGCATCCTGCATACATCAGCGCCTAGCCACACAATATCACTCCGCGACGGGGTAGCACCAGCGAAGCGCCCGTGGCGCCCGAGCGGCGGATTTCTTATCCCGTTGCGGACGATGCCGAAGTCAAGCAGGGCCGCTTCTGGTGGATGTGGCCGACCACCACATTCAACATGCTGCCTGGGGCGCCAGATATCTCGGTCTTCTCCTTCATGCCGACCAGCGTGGGCAGCAAATTGCAGATCGGACAGTGCTTTGGCGTGCCCGATGCCACGCCGGACGTCGCCCGTCACAACTACCGCACGGGAGTGTTAACCGATGAAGATATCAGCCTTTGTGAATCTGTTCAGCGCGGCCTTGCTTCGCGCGGGTATTCATCCGGCCGATTCATGTATGACGCCACCGCTGGGATACTGACGGAGGCCGCCGCGCATCATTTCCATCGTATGGTGGTCGCAAGGAGTTCCTGGATCAGGACGGTAACCTGCTGCCGCCCGAAAAAATCGACGAGATCCTACAGTCACGAGGCGTCTCAAAGGACGTGCAGATAGCTTCCTGCTGCACCGGTGGAATCCGATCTGGCTGGGTGACGGCCGTCCTCGCGATCTCGGCTACAAGGCGAAGAAAGCTGCCTTTCTGGCCGCATCTCTCAGTGTCGCAAAAGTGCCAGGAACGGAAGTGCGCTCACCATCATGCTTTCTAGCGAACCGACCATCACGCCGGCAGGCCCGCATTTCGCATCCCGGCAATCATGTGGTCGAGATCCGCGCTCGATCTGTAGGGCTCTACCACCGCATAACGTCGCAGATTGAACCCGGGCTCCATGGCGAGGGCCGCGGCCGCCGCGGACCTCGCCTCTGCCGGCCGACCTGAATGAGCATAGCTGGCCGCAAGATAACGAACGACATACTTCGGCCGCGCAATCATTCGTTCGAATACGACTGATGCCTCTGCAAAAAGCCCCAGTCCAAAAAGGGCGAGACCGCGATGATGCCGGTACCAATTCGGCGGACGGGGATTGAGCCGCTCAGCCCGGTCGATCAACTGCAATGCCGCTTGCGGCCGACCAGAAAACATCTCGTGAGTACCTAGTTGTATGATGAGATCGGGGTCGTTCGGATTCAGTTCCATCGCTCTGTCGAGTTCGAGTTGCGCGAGATCGAATGACTTCGCGTTGTGATAGATCATGCCGAGTGTGTAGTGACAGAGAGCATCGCTGTCATCGAGCGCCACGGCCTTGGTCGCCGCCTCCAATGCGCGGTCCAATCCGCCCTCGACGGAACCTCCCTGGTAAACGTCCATCCAATAGGATTCGCTGTAGGTATCGGCGAGATGGGCATAGGCCTGGGCACATTCGGGATCGACATCGATCGCTTCTTGGAAAAGACGTCGCGCCGGCGCAATGTCGTCGCTGCCCGCTCTGTTCAAGTATTCCAATCCGAGCAGCAACAGTTCATACGCAGCCAGGTTCCCGGCGCGCTTCCGTCGCGCTCTCTCCGTTGCGGCTCTGCGGATCTGAGCCACGACTCCAGCTACGATTGTCGCAGTCACCTTGTCCCGAGACTCGCAGATATCGTGAATCTCCGGGTCGTAGCGCTCGGCCCACAGATGACTACCGGTGGCCGCGTCGATAAGCTGCACAGTGATGCGTATGCTCCGGCCGATCGTTCGCACGCTCCCTTCGAGGATATACTGCGCCTTCAATGCATGCCCCACGAGGTTCACGTCGATCGCCCTGTCGCGATACCGAAAGGAGGAGCTGCGCGCGACAACGAACAGGCTATGAAAACGGGATAGCTCGGTGATGATGTCTTCTGCGAATCCATCGCCAAAGCTCGTGAGGTCTGGATCGGTGCTCATGTTGACGAACGGCAGCAGCGCGACCGCCGGCTTTTGCGCCGGATCGGTTAGCAATTCTCGCGATGCAATCGATACGAACGGAGCGGATTGTTTTCTATCCGCCGGCGCCGACCTGGCGTTGTGAACCTGGTGATAGAGATTTCGAGTTTCCGCGTCCGGTTCCACTCCGAGTTCCCGACGAAGTATCTCGCGGCAGGTCTTGTACTGCCGCAAGGCCAAGTCTACCTCGCCCTGGACTGCGTAAGTCCGCATTAGCACGCGATGGGATGCCTCGCGCAGCGGATCAAGTGCCAGCAGGCGCCGGGCGGCCGTAATTGCATCGCCGCCGACCTGACCGGCGGCAAGCCGCTCGAAAACATCGCCCGCCAATCGGCGAAGCCGCTCGCGTTCGGCGGCCGACCAATCCTCGAATGCCGGATCCGACAGATGAAGACCATCGAGAAAATCACCCCGGTAGAGTTCGCCCGCCTTCCAGAGGTCCTCGGGACGATTGGAGGCCGCAAGCCGCTCGAAACTCCAGACATCGACATCGGCGGCCGCTCTGTCGAGAGCCAGCCTGTTACGCTCCGCGATGATCGGGAACAGCTCAATGGCCATGAGATCGTGCCGGAGCATCGTGAGTGTTTGCCGCAGACTATTGCGAGCGTGTCCGTCGTCCCTATCGCTCCACAGAGTGCCAGCGATCTTGTCGCGTGTGAGGATGTTTCCGGGGGCGACTGCGAGGCAAGCCAGCAGCGCTTGGGCCTTCTTGCCGCTGATAGTCAAAGGGCGGCCCGATGGAAGGCGTGCTTGAAAACCACCGAGGAGGCTGAGAGCGAATGTCGCCATGGCTCCTACGGCCATTACAACGATTCCTGTCACCACTTTAAGCGCTTTCATAACGAGCCGCACTATATTTGACATCGCCGGCCCGGGTTTCTGTCGAAGTTCAAGCGCTTTTTTGACGGTACCTATCCTAGCTCATATGTCTGTTGACCGTGCCGCCGCCGGCGGACTGGTTGTCATCGCCTTGAGAGGAGACAGCTGATATGCCGCGCCGCCCACTCCCCTATCGTTTGACCGGCTATGCTCTGCTCGCGACCCTATTGACGGCATTCGCTGGCGCGTCCGCCGCTGAGGGCCCTGACCATCGAGGCGCCCTGGGCATGGGGATACACCCCGATGCCGTTCTGCCGGCCCTGAAGGCGGCCGGTTGGTCAAGGTCAATCGGTGACGTTCAGGCAGCGCCGCAGATCCTTGGTGTGGTCGCCAGCCATGGTCCCATACCGCTCAATTGCATAGATGACGGCTGCAGCGCCGACCTCAGCACTTTTTGCCTGCAGCAATCCCGGGACAACCCGGCACGAGGGCAGACCTATGTTGCGACTGAAGGCGCCGACATTTTCTTGAGCGGCACAAACAGGCTGGGCCAAAATGTGCGGCTATCGGCAGCACCTTACCTCAAGTTCGCAACTGATCGTGGCTTCACCGCCATCGAGGTAACGCTGTCGCCCGAGAAACTGGCCGACTTGGGCCTCTCTGATACTGCGATTGATATCGGCGAGCGGGTTTCGTTGGTGCCGGCGGCGGTGACAAATGACGGCAATCCTCAGACTACAGACGAGATCGCCCTTGCGACTGGGATATTCCGTGAGAAGGGGGCGGTATTCTTTGATCGGATCGGCGCAACTGGTGATGCCATCAGGCTCGCTAATCAAATGATCAACGCACTGCCGGCTCGCGGCAACTTCATCAACGATTCCGAGGGCAGCGTGCTCGAAGCTGCGATTGCGACCGACGCCGGGCAGATTGCCAGTGTTGAAGGCATCGCGCTGGTGCGTCAGATGTACGCGACCTGTCAGGAAAAGGTCAATGTGAGCCATCATTTCGAAAACATGCGCTCATGCCTCGAAAGTTCTCATGATCAGCTGGTGGCGAATACAAACGTCGATCTCTGGAGCTCACTGGCAGGCTACTAGCGAGAGAGTTCGCAAGTCCGCATAAGGTCAAACTGAGAAGACCACGCACGGCCCGGACATGGCTGCTCTTCTATCAGGAGCAGACACACCATTGTTCACGCTGGCGGTAACTCCGGCTAACGGGCAGGCCCACGGAGAGCTAACGATGCCCTGCTTCAATAAGCCAGCCACGGAGTCTACAGCTCTAGCCAACGGGTTGTGGGCGAGACAGCTCACTCGGCTCGTACCCGCGGCAAAATCAAGCGTGAATTGGACAGCTCCCATGCTCTTGTTGCTTTTCGCCCTATTGTCCATCTCGACGCCGGCAGTCAGAGATGCCCCCTTACTCACCCATGTTGCAGGTCATGCAAGTGAGCGGGCGGGCTTCCAGGCTTGCCAGCTAGGTGCCTGCGACAACTATCAGCAGAGGGTTCGCGTGCCGATGCCGCATGCCGTCCGAGCCTGTCTTCCCGAGCGCATTCATCCTATGAGTCGGCAGTTTCTCGACGCCTTTCTTGTGAGGCACATCTCCCGCGCACAGTTCCTGCGCATCTTTTCGCTGCCAAACTCCGATTACCTCGCCGTCCAGGACTGCATCATCGCCGCAATTGATACGCCGGCAGAGACCAGCTTGACGGCACCAGCAGCTGTCCATCGCCTTAGAATGGGCGTGAACGAACGAGCTGGTGGCGCAGCCACCGACTAATGGCACCTTGACGGCCGCATTCAAGGAAGTCGGCTTCGGGTCAAACTGAGAAGACTGGTTACGACTCGGACATGGCTGCTCTTCTATCAGTAACCGACATCTACAGCGGACCGCCGCCGTCGACGCCTGCCACTAGGAGACCGTCAAGCTGGTCCAGAGCAAGCTAACCGGATCTATGGCGGAGCGCGAACTCGGCGGTCGCGATTGTGTCCTCTTGCGCAATCGCTTCGAAGGCGCCGGGGTGCCGAATTTGTACATTCCGCTGGTGGACCAACCGGGGTCAAACTGGGCACTGGCTTCTGACTATACCATTGGGCTCCAAAACCTCCCGCTGAAACCCTTTCAACCGGCTGATTTAGCTTGTTTTCCGATGGATTCGACGCTGTCGCCTTCGTCGTAAGAGCGAAAGTGTATAGAGCGCTCAACCAGGTCAACCATATGCCCTGCTGCATGTATGGTGAGCGGGTGGTGGGTATGACCCGGTCTCGGGGAAATGTAATCGGCCATTTGTCGGATGAGCGCGAGTTGCTGATCGGATGCGGTAACCAGGAGCGATATCACGACATTTTCCAAGGCGATAACACGCACCCGGAGCGCGACGATTTCAGCGTTTGTCATTTCCGGAATTGATGCCTGCTCCGCGCTCGGGAGCGCTCTTCCGCCTTCATTCTCCCACCGAGCCAGCGCGCGGACGAGTGCAATATCCTTGACCGACCTATCTTTGTTTTCCATGCGACACCTCATCGATACCCAATGCCCGAAACGTAATCGCGCAGAAGCGCCGTCTCGTACTCCGTTTCTTCCAGGAGCACGAACAGCGCATCCCTCGCGTTGATCACTCCCAACGGCCTTAAATCCTCGCCCACGATGGGAACATGCAAGAGCTTTCGCTCTTTCATGGTCGACCACACGTCTTGCAGCCGGTCATCGGGACGGCAGGATACGACATCCTTGGTCATCACCGTCGCCGCCGCCGCCGTGCAACTACAACCCATGCAAAGACTCATCTGTCGAACGATGTCTGATCTGGTGATGATGCCGGCCATGGCGCCGTTCTTGTCACAGACAACGACCAGATTGATGTGCCGCCCATCAAGATATTTAGCAGCCTCCGTGAGCGGCGCGTCGTTCCTGATCGTGACAAGGCGTTCCCGTGCTACCGGTATTATTTTCTCCACTAATGTCATCATCGTTCCTCCTGTCGGTTGTGCGCGTATGGCTACCCGCCGAAAGCAATGCGTAATGTCGCAATGATGCCGGCGACGGCGAGCACAAAACATCCGAGGTGGATCACCATGACGGTTGGCATTTTGATACGATCGGTATGGACGTAATCCTCGATTACCACCTGAAGGCCGAGCGCCATATGATAGAAGAGCGCGATCAGCAACAGCACCATGAGTATGGTAGTGACAGGCGCGCGCAGCCACAGGACAAGTGCATCGTAGTCGCCTCTCGCATGTGCGATCAGCGAAGCCGTAAACCAAAGCGTCAACGGCACCAAGGCAACCGCTGTAACACGCTGCGTCCACCAGTAAGCCACGCCTTCCCGGGCGGAGCCGAGCCCTCGCGTGTGATCGAATGGCGAGCGCTTTCCTGTCCTCGCCATTATCCCGTCACGCTGAAACTGACGATCCACGCGGCCAATGTCAGAACGACGCTGGCGGCCACGACAGTCCAGCCGGAGGCGTAGATGCTCTGAAGATCGAAGCCGTAACCTGCATCCCAGAACAAATGCCGGATGCCGTTGCAGAGGTGGAAAAAGAGCGCAAACGTCCATGCCAGTAGCAGGACAAGCCCCAACCATGAGGCAAGAAAGACATGCAGGCCGCCGTAAGACTGCGGCCCCGCTGCCGCCATCATCAGCCAAACGACCAGTAGGGGTGAGCCGACGCTCAAGGCTATACCCGTCAAGCGATGGGTGATCGACAGCACCGAGGTAAGTTGCGGGCGATAAATTTGAAGATCGGGCGAGAGCGGCCGGTTATCGCTTGGCATCTTCTCAGCTCCTGCGCTCGGCGATCATCTTCTTGATCGACGCGATGGCCTTGCCCGGATTCAAGCCTTTGGGACAAGTGCGGGTGCAGTTGAGGATGGTGTGGCAGCGATAGAGCCGGAACGGGTCTTCGAGCGCGTCGAGGCGCTCGCCCTTCGCTTCATCGCGACTGTCGGCCAGCCAGCGCCAGGCTTGCAGAAGCACGGCCGGCCCGAGAAAACGATTGCCGTTCCACCAGTGGCTTGGGCAGCCGCCCGTGCAACAAAAGCACAGGATGCACGCCGCCGGTCCTTTGCCTTCCGCGCCGTTGATCTCCCCGGCTTCCTCGGGGCTTTGCAGCCGCTCGCGCTCGGGGGCAGGCGATTCGGTCTTCAGCCACGGCTCGATCAGCGCATATTGCGCGTAAAGATGATTGAGATCGGGCACGAGGTCCTTGACGATCCGTAGGTGGTTGAGCGGATAGATGGTCGCCGGCTCTGCCGTATCGGCAATGAACCGCGTGCACGCCAGCCAGTTGGTGCCGTCGATATTCATGGCGCAGGAGCCGCAGACGCCTTCGCGGCAGGAGCGCCGGAAGGTCAAGGTCGTGTCGATTTCGTTTTTGATCTTTATGAGAGCGTCGAGGACCATCGGCCCGCAGGCATCGAGATCGACCTCGTAGGTGTCGATCCGCGGATTGCGTCCCGATTCCGGGTCATAGCGATAGACTTCAAACCTCTTGATGCGCGTGGCGGCGGCCGGTGCGGGCCACGTTTTGCCGCGCTCGATGCGCGAGCGGGCGGATACGCCGAAATTTCTGGGCACGGGAAAGCGCTTGAGCAGCGTAAGTGCGGGAAGTTGGTCGGAGGATTTGATCAGCATCTTTTTTTCCTTTGCTCCACATTTCTCCGCCGGAATTCCACGCGCAGCGCCTTATCACAATCAGAGCGCCGCCCTTGGATCGCATCTTCAAAGATGTATATATAGTATACCTTCGGTCGGGCAAGAACCAGCGGGAGCGCCATGCGCCTTACAACCTACACGGACTACGCACTGCGTGTGCTGATACGGCTCGCCTTGCATCCCGAACGCCTGACAACGATTGCGGCTATCGCGAAGGATTACGGGATTTCAGAAAACCATCTGACGAAGGTGGTGCATCAACTGGGCGTTGCCGGATTTATCGAAACTGTCCGCGGAAACAAAGGCGGGATGAAGCTCGGCCGCCCACCCGGCGAGATCAGTGTGGGACAGGTGGTGCGGCGCATGGAGCCGGACATGAATCTGGTGCCGTGCTTCGAGGCGGCCAATGCCTGCGTCATCACACCGGCCTGCGAACTCCGCGATGTGCTGGGCAACGCGCGCGACGCTTTTTTGGCTGTGCTCGACGACTGCACGCTCGCCGATCTGGCCCGGCCGCGCCGCCGGCTATCGGCGCTGTTCCGCCCGGCGGACACGAGGCCGTCATGACTCAAACGGGCGACCGGGACCTGATCGAGAAAGCCACGCAGGAAAGGCGCGCGCGGCGCGAAGCTCTTCCGGCGGTTCTGCTCTATGCCTTCCGCCCGATGTTTATCGCGGCGGGGAGCTGGGCCGTGATTGCGCTGGCGCTGTGGCTGGCGATGTTCTTCGGCTATGTCCAACTCCCCACGCGCTTCGACCCCTTGTCGTGGCACATCCACGAAATGCTGTTCGGCTTCGTCATGGCGGCGGTCACGGGATTCCTGCTGACCGCCATTCCCAACTGGACCGAACGCCTGCCGGTGCACGGAAATCGCCTCGCAGCGCTTGCCTCTCTATGGCTGCTCGGGCGCATTGCGTGCCTGATCTCGGCCGACCTGCCGGGATGGCTTGCCGCCGTGATCGATCTCGCCTTTCCCGTTACGCTGCTCGCCGTCGCCGCCCGTGAAATCATCGCCGGCAGGAACTGGCGCAACCTGCCGATGACCGCGCCGCTCGCGGTGTTCGTCATTGCCGATCTGCTGATGCACCTCGAATCCATGAATGCGCCGGTGCCGGCGGGATTAGGATGGCGGCTCGGCATCGCGGCTCCGATTATTCTGATTGCGGTGATCGGCGGACGCATCATTCCAAGCTTCACCCGCAACTGGCTATCCAAGCGCAAGAGCCCGCGTCTTCCGGCGCCTGCAAGCCATTACGACACGGGCTGCGTTGCCGTACTGGCAATCGCCTTCATCCTCTGGGCCTTCCTGCCCGATCATCCCGCGGCGGGCGCATTGCTTGTCGCGGCGGCGCTGCTCAATGCGGTGCGCTTAAGCCGCTGGGCGGGATGGGCGAGCTGGCCCGAGAAGCTGCTTTTCATCCTGCATGTCGGGTACGGCTGGGTCGCCCTCGGGACCGCGCTGCTGGGATTATCCATCTTCAACATCGGCGTGCCGACATCCTCCGCCGTTCACGCGCTGACGGCCGGCGCCATCGCCGTCATGATTCTCGCGGTCATGCCGCGTGTCACGCTTGGCCATACCGGGCGCGATCTCGTCGCCGGTCGCGCCACCGTCGCCGTCTTTCTGCTCATCAACGCAGCAGCGGTCGCGCGCGTCTGTGCCTCGTGGCACACGGAGTTGATGGCCGCTCTGCTCCTGACGGCGGGCGCCTTCTGGATCGCGGCTTTCCTGCTGTTCGAGTTCGCGTACGCCCCGATGTTGCTCACGCGGCGGACAGGATCATGAGCAAGCAGCCGCTCCCGCAGACTGTGGATTGGTCAAAACGTGCGATCTTCACGGTCGGGCATTCGACGTTGCCGCTGGAAGAATTCATTGCACTGCTGGGAGCTTACGGCATCGAATGCCTCGCCGATGTGAGGACGGTGCCGCGCTCGCGGCATAACCCGCAATTCAACGCGGATACGCTGGGCAAGCCATTACGCGACCGCATGATCGACTACGTGCCGTTGCCGGCGCTCGGCGGCTTGCGCCATGCGCGCAAGGATTCTCCTAACGCCGGCTGGCGCAATGCCAGCTTTCGCGGTTACGCCGATTACATGCAGACAGAAGAATTCACGCGCGGCCTCGAAGAGCTGATCGCGCTCAGCCGGAAACGCCGCACCGCGATCATGTGCGCGGAGGCCGTGCCGTGGCGCTGCCATCGCTCCCTTGTCGCCGACGCGCTCACCGTGCGCGGTATCCCCGTCATCGAAATCCTTTCCCCGACGAACTATCGGGACCACAAGCTCACGCCCTTCGCGAAGGTCGCGGGCTACTCGATTACATATCCGCCGGAGCAAGATGCGTTTTTGTAGGCGCGGCTCACGAACAGAGATGAGCTTGCGGCCATCGTCCGCGCTTAAGCGCGAGCACAACACGTCCGATGAACCGTGCGAATGGTGGAACCGCAATCGCCGGAAAATCATCGGCTGCCATGCCCGGGTCGCATGCAGACGGCGTTCCCGTATAATCGGCGGACAGGAATCTTCTTGGGAGATTCGCAACACGTATTGAGGCCGTTATGACAATTGCCACGATCCCCGCGCCACAGCCGATCCACGATCCTGTCAGCAATGTCCTCAAATGGATATTGCTCGCGGTCGCGGTCATTACCTTTGCGATGATGGGTTGGGCCACGGTCCTCATTTACGAGCGTGCGCCGCCGCAGCCCGAGCGGTTTGTCACGGCGGGCGGTCAAACGCTGATGACCGAACAAGACCTCTTTACTGGCAAGGAAGGGTTTCAGAAAGCCGACTTGATGGACTACGGCTCTCTTTACGGCATGGGCTCGTATTACGGCGAAGACTACACCGCGAGCGTGCTGGTGGATTTGGGAACGCGCACGCAAAGCGCGCTGGCGCAACAGCGCTTCGGAAAACCGACAACGAATCTCGACGCCGAACAGCAGGTGGCGACAAAAGCCGCCATGCAGAATGAGTTGCAGCGCATCGATCTCACGCAGCAGACCGTCACCGTGCCTGATGCGCTGGCCTCGGCAATCAGGGACGAGAAAGCGCAGCTCACCAAGGCGCTGGCGACGGCGGCGCCCGATCTCGGCTGGACTCCCGCTTACAGCCTGAGCGATGAACAGGCCGCCGCCACGGCGGACTTCCTGATCTACTCGGCCCTTACCACTGTCGCGCGCCGTCCCGACGCGAACTGGTCATGGACGGAGAACTGGCCGTACGAGCCCTTGGTCGGTAACACGCCGACCACCAACACCTTCAAGTGGACGTGGATCAGCTTCTGTTTCACCTTCTTCGCCTTCGGCGTCGTGCTGTTCATCTACGAGTTCTGGCTGAGCGATCCCGACGAAGCGCCGATGGACCCGGTGCTGGCCAACTTCGGCGCCTTGACGCCGAGCCAGCGCGCGGTCGGAAAATACTTCGTCATCGTCGGGCTGCTGTTGCTGGTGCAGATCGCCGCCGGCACGATCATGGCGCATTCTTACTATGATCGAACCAGCTTCTACGGGGTCGACATCAATCGCTGGTTCCCGTTCAACTTCCTGCGCGACGTGCATATTCAGGCGCCGATCGTCTGGATCGGCATTTCATGGATCGGCGCTGGGCTCTTTCTCGCTCCCGCTATTGCGGGCGGGCAGGAAGCGCGCGGACAAAAACACCTCGTCGATTTCCTGTTCTGGGTGACGCTGCTGGTCGTGGCCGGAGCTCTCCTCGGTAATTATCTCGGCATCATGGGCTATATCCAGAAGGGCTGGTTCTGGTTCGGCAATCAGGGTCTTTCCTACATCCAGCTCGGCCGCTTCTGGCAAATCGGGTTTTTCGCCGGGCTGGTGCTCTGGAGCATCCTTGTCTTCCGCGCGCTCTGGCCCTCGCGCCCGGCGCTCAAAGAAGCGACACGGCAATTCTGGTCGGGGCAGATCAGGCTTGAAAATCTCATATGGGCCTCGACGATCAACATCGCGCTGCTCTATGCCTTCGGCATGATCCCGCTCACCGGCATCGAGAAGTCCTTCACGCTCACGGACTTCTGGCGCTGGTGGGTCGTGCATCTGTGGGTCGAGCAAAGCTTCGAGTTCTTCGCCGCGGCCATGAGCGCCTACCTGCTGATGGCGGTCGGGCTTGTCTCGCGCAAGCTCGCGGAGCGCGCCACCTATTTCGAGATCATCCTGATCTTCCTTGGCGGCGTCATCGGCACCGGGCACCATCTATACTGGGCGGGCGGCCCGAGCATGTGGGTGCCAATGGGCAGCATGTTCTCCTTCATCGAGGTGCTGCCGCTGGTGCTGCTCATCATCGAGGCGATCAATCATTACCGGCTGATCCGAAGCCGCGGCGAGCAATTCAAGTACCGGCTCGCCTATACCTATATCATCGGCGCCGCCTTCTGGAATTTCGTGGGCGCGGGCGTGTTTGGCGGTGGCACGCTCAACGCGCCGCTCGTGAACTACTACGAGCACGGCACGTTCCTGACGCTCAACCACGCGCACACGGCGCTATTCGGAGCCTTCGGGCTACTGGCGATCGGCCTCATCTATTTCTGCCTGCGCTATGCGGCGGGAGAGCACGCCAAATTCAACGAGAAGATCGGACTCTGGGCCTTCTGGCTCTATAACGGTGGCCTCGTGCTGTGGATTCTGCTGAACTTCTTTCCGATCGGCTGGCCACAGCTTGACGCCGTGTATGAGCACGGCCTGGCCTTTGCGCGCAGTAACGACTTCTACAAGACGACGCTATTCTGGCAGTGGATGCGGCTGCCCGGAGATGTCGTGTTTGCCGCGGGCGCGCTCTTGATGGCGTGGGACTTCTTCATCAAGGCCGGCCCGCTGCTGCCCCAGTTCCTGAACGTCAGGCGCTCGGGCGAAGCGGCTCCAGAGGCTGCAGAATGAGGTAACTGGTGCCGAGCGCACCGCACCAACGGAAGCAAATTACGTAGTGCCGGTCGGCAAGAGTGGCCGTCAATTTGTGATGTACATTCCAGTGGTGGTGGGCGCACCAGGACTCGAACCTGGGACCCGCTGATTAAGAGTCAGCTGCTCTACCAACTGAGCTATGCGCCCGTCGCGGGAAGGCGCGCGATATACCAGAGCGGTCCCCCCTTGTCGATAGCGCCAGCATCCATATTTCCCGGCCGCCCCGGGCGGGCGCCCTCCGTTGAGCGTCGGAAGCCCGGCCCGGCGATCCCATCGGGCGTAACCTCCGCTTAATCCGGGCGTCGCACTATCCCGGCCTCTCCGCAGTGCAATGCTCCCGACTCGGCCCCGCCTCCGGCGGGGCTTCTTTTCCTCCCCTCCGGGAACCAATGGGGAGTACACTTTGTTGATGCAGCAGAGCGCGCCAGCCTGAAAGCCGCTGTTGGCGCGCCGCCCCCGACGTGGGCACGCATGTGGGAGGAGACCGAACCATGGGTGCGCTCGAAGCGGTTCTGTTCGTGCTCAACATCCTGTTCTGGGTGTTTCTGATCACGGTGGCGGGCATCTTCGTCGGTGCCCTCGTCCGCGGAACGATCGAGGACATCCGGGATCACAAGCGGATCGTGGCCACGCGCCTCGCGCTGGCGGCCGCGCCGCCGCCCTCCGCCTGGGAGGGCACCGTCTGGCTGACGCTCATCCGCAAGCTGCGCCGCTCGCTGCATCTGTGAGGCGGTCCCGCCTCGCCGCGACTGCTTGACGAGGATTCCCGTTTGTTCTTATAATGTTCCTTTTCGGCGACGAATGTCGACCGTGGACTGATCTTTGACATCGTGAACCAAATAATTACAGCGGGCGCTTGGGAAGTCCCCGGCGCCTTTGCTGACGTAATCGAGATCCCGGCGCTCTATGGCAGCGGCTCTTCGCTGGACATGGGGTTCATCCGTCGCTTTTTGGAATCCCCGTGGAGGTCCGGCGAAGATCGGGGTACGTCGCTCCTCCCCTTGACTTCCCTCGCTATCGCCTTCATCGTTTGTGAACGATCGTTCACATAAGATTGGCCCGAAGTCATCCGGGAGACCCCATGCGCGACGGTACCAAGACCCGGCAACGGATCGCCGACGAGGCCCTCCGCCTCTTCGTCGAGAAGGGCATCGCCGAGACCTCGATCCGCGACATCGCGCGCGCCGCGGCGGTGGCCGAGGGCGCGCTCTACCGCCACTTCGCCAGCAAGGAGGATCTGGCCTGGCGCCTGTTCGCCGACCAGTATGCGGCGCTCGGCGCGGCGGTGGAGGCGGTGCAGGCCGGCGCGCCGAGCTTCCGCGGCAAGATCGAGGCCATGGTCCGCCACTTCGCCGCCGCCTTCGACGACAACCCGACCCTGTTCTCCTACCTACTGCTCTCCCAGCACGACCAAGTCCGCAAGGTGACGCCGCAGATGCCGAACCCGCTCAGCGTTGTCCGCCGCGTCGTCGCCGAGGGCCTGGCGCAGCAGCCGGGCGACCGCCGCGACCCCGCCGTCGTCTCGGCCATGGTGCTGGGCGTCGTGCTGCAGGTGGCGGTCGAGCGCACCTATGGCCGCATTCCCGTGCCGCTGTCGAGCCTGGCCGACACCTTGGCCGCCGCCTGCTGGCGCGTCGCGTCGCCGGAGTGAGCGCCATGGCCGAGAGCAACCCGCACGGCAGCTATACCGGCCTCCTGCGTATCCGCGGCTTCGCGCCGCTGCTCGCCGCCGCCTTCCTCGGCGCCTTCAACGACAATCTCTACAAGATCGTCGTCTCGCTGATCGCCGTGAATCTCGGCGCCGCCTCCGGCGACACGCACTACCTCGCCCTCGCCGGCGCGCTGTTCGTGCTGCCCTACCTGCTGTTCTCCGGCTATGCCGGCTGGGTCGCCGACTCTTTCAACAGCGCACGGTGTTGATCGTCGCCAAGAGCTTCGAGATCCTCGTCATGCTCGCCGCTTTCGCCGCGCTCGGTTCGGGAAATCTCGAGTTCATGCTGGCGGTGATCTTCCTGACCGCGCTGCAGGCGTCGTTCTTCAGCCCCGCCCACTACGGCATCCTGCCGGAACTGCTGCCGGAGAAGGAGCTGTCGCGCGCCAATGGCCTCGACGAGCTCTGCGTCTTCCTCGCCATCATCCTCGGCACCACCGGCGGCGCAGCGATCTACGGCCTGTGGCAGGACCAGGTGCAGCTCATCGCCCTGCTGCTGATCGTCATCGCAACGGTGGGCGCGGTCGCCAGCCTCGGCATCGGCCGCGTCCAGACGCCCGCCGCCGGCCGGCCCTTCACCCTCTTCCCCTGGGGCGAGGTGATCAAGGGCCTGGGGCGGATTGCCGGCGACCGCGCGCTGCGGCTCACCGTGCTCGGCATCACCTACTTCTGGTTCCTCGGCGCGCTGCTGCAGCTCGGCGTCATCCTCTTCGGCAAGCAGGCGCTCGGCCTCGACGATGCCCGCGCCGGCCTGCTGCAGGCGGCCATCGCCGTCGGCGTCGGCATCGGCAGCGCCGCCGCCGGCCGGCTTTCCGGTGACAAGGTCGAGCTCGGCCTCGTGCCGATCGGCTCGGTCGGCATCGGTGTCAGCGCGCTGCTGTTGGCCTGGTCGCCGCCCTCCTTCGGCCTCGCCCTCGCCGCACTGGTGCTGCTCGGCATCTCCGGCGGCCTCTTCGTCGTGCCGCTCAATGCCAACCTGCAGCTGCGTGCACCCCCCGCCGAGCGCGGCCGGCTCATCGGCACCACCAACTTCCTCAACATGTTCGGCGTGCTGCTAGCCTCCGGCGCGCTGTGGCTGTTCAGCGACGCGCTCGGCCTGACGGCCGACGAGATGGTGCTGGCCATCGGCTTGGTCACCTTCGTCGTCACCGTCTACGTGCTGTGGCTGCTGTCGGACTTCGTCATCCGCTTCTCGCTCTGGTTGCTGACCCACAGCATCTACCATATCCGCATCGTCGGCGCCGAGAACCTGCCGCGGCGCGGCCCGGCGCTCCTCGTCTGCAATCACGTTTCCTTCGTCGACGGGCTGCTGATCGGCGCCTGCCTGCAGCGCTTCATCCGCTTCCTCGTCTACCGCGCCTATTACGAGATGCCGGGGCTGCATTGGGTGCTGCGCCGCATGCACGCCATTCCCATCGGCGAGAACCCCAAGCTCATCGGCGCGGCACTGGCAAAGGCGCGGGAGGAGCTGAAGGCCGGCCACGTCGTCTGCATCTTCGCCGAGGGCGCGCTCAGCCGCACCGGCAATCCCCTGCCCTTCCGCCGCGGCGTCGAGAAGATCCTGGCGGGCATAGACGTGCCGGTCATCCCCGTCCATCTCGACCGCGTCTGGGGCAGCATCTTCAGCTTCAAGGACGGCCGCTTCATCTGGAAGTGGCCGGAGCGCCTGCCCCTGCCGGTCACCGTCTCCTTCGGCAAGCCGATGCCAGCGGCAACGACCGCTTGGCAGATGCGCCAAGCGATCCTGGAGCTAGGCAGCGACGCTTTCCGCCACCGCCGCGCCGACGACGACCTGCTGCACCTCCGCTTCCTCGAGACCGCCCGGCGCCACTGGCACAAACAATGCATCGCCGACTCCACGGGCGCGCAGCTCAGCTATTGGCGCACGCTGGTCGGCAGCCTCGCCCTCGCCGCGTGGTTCAAGCGCGAGCGGCCGGCCGACAAGATGCTCGGAATCATGCTGCCGGCCTCCGTCGCCGGCGTGCTCGTCAACCTCGCCGCCCTCTTCGCCGCCAAGGTGCCGGTCAACCTCAACTTCACCGCCGGCGTCGAGGCTACGGAGTCGGCCCTCGCCCAGTGCGGCATCCGCACCATCGTCACCTCGCGCCGCTTCCTCGAGAAGGCGAAGCTGCCGGCGCGCCCTGAGATGGTGTTCGTCGAGGATCTCGTGGGCACGGTCTCCACGACGCGCAAGCTGCTCCTCGCCGTCGCCTGCTACTTCCTGCCGAGCGCCCTGATCGCGCGCCTCTTCGGCCTGCGCGGTGCCCGGCCGGACGATCTCGCCACCGTCCTCTTCTCCAGCGGCAGCACCGGAACGCCCAAGGGCGTGATGCTGTCGCACCACAACCTGCTGTCCAACGTCGAGGCGGTCGCCCAGGTCCTGTGGATCGTGCCGGATGACAAGGCGTTGGGCGTGCTACCGTTCTTCCATGCTTTCGGCCTCACCGGCACGCTCTGGGTGCCGCTGCTCTCCGGCATCGGCGCCGTCTATCACGCCAACCCGCTCGACGCGAAGACCATCGGCAAGCTGGCGGCCGCGCATCGCGCCACGGTGCTGATCAGCACGCCGACCTTCTGCCAGAGCTACCTGCGCGGCTGCGAGCCGCAGCAGCTCGCCACCCTCCGCCATGCCGTGCTCGGCGCCGAGCGCCTGCCGGCCGCGCTCACCGCCGCCTTCCAGGAGACGTTCGGTGTGACCCTGATGGAGGGCTACGGCGCGACGGAGATGGGACCGGTCATCGCCGTCAACACCGCGGACGTGGCGCATCGGACGGTGCGGCAGACCGGTCACAAGCCGGGCACCGTCGGGCACCCCATCCCCGGCGTGGTCGCCAAGGTCGTCGACCTCGACAGCGGCGAGACCCTGCCGCCGGACCAGGCCGGTCTGCTGCTGGTCAAGGGTCCCGGCCGCATGCTCGGCTATCTCGGCAATCCCGAGAAGACGGCGGAGGCCCTGCGCGACGGCTGGTACGTCACCGGCGACATCGCCGCCCTCGACGACGACGGCTTCATCCGCATCACCGACCGGCTCGCCCGCTTCAGCAAGATCGGCGGCGAAATGGTGCCGCACGCCAAGGTCGAGGAGCTGCTGGCCGGCCTGCCCGGCGTCGAGAGCTGCGTCGTCACCGCCGTGCCCGATGCGCAGAAGGGCGAGCGCCTGGTGGCGCTCTACACCTCCGGCAACGGCGCCGCGCCGGGCGACCTGTGGCAGGCCCTGTCGGCGAGCGAGCTGCCGCGCCTCTGGTTGCCGAAGGCGCAGAACCTATATCGTGTGGAAAGCCTGCCGCTGCTCGCCACCGGCAAAGCGGATCTCCGGCGTGCCCGGCAGATGGCGCAAACGCTCGTCGAAGGGACGGCGCAATAGACGATGAACAGCTATCGCGAATTCTGGCCGTTCTACGTCAGCCAGCATCGGAAGCCGGCAACCCGCGCCCTGCATTTCCTCGGCACCAGCGCGGTGCTCCTCTGCGTCGCCTCCGCCCTCGCCACGCAGGCCTGGTGGCTGCTGCTGCTCGGCCCGGTCGTCGCCTACGGCCCGGCCTGGGCGGCGCATTTCTTCATCGAGCGCAACAGGCCCGCCACCTTCACCCATCCGCTGTGGAGCCTGATCGGCGATTTCCACATGTACGGGCTGATGTGGCTGGGCCGCATGGACGCCGAGGTCGCGCGGTACGGCCGGGAGGACGCCGGGACGGGCCTCGCCTAGCTGTCGTCGCTCAAGCCGCGCTGGCCGATCTTCAGGTCGCGGTGGACATAGACGCAGATCATCAGGCCGAAGCCGACGAGCACCGCCAGCATGGCCGTCCCGCCGTAGGAGATCAGCGGCAGCGGGATGCCGACCACAGGAACCAGCCCCATCACCATGGCCATGTTGATGAACACATAGGCGAACAGGTTGACGGTCAGCCCGATGGCCAGCAGCCGGCCGAAGTGGTTGCGGCTGTTGAAGGCGATGGCGAAGCCGTAGATGAACAGCAGCGTGTAGAGCCCGAGCAGCAGCACCGCGCCGATCATGCCGAACTCCTCGGACAGCATGGTGAAGATGAAGTCGGTCTGCCGCTCCGGGAGGAAGTTGAGGTGGGCCTGCGAGCCCTCCAGGTAGCCCTTGCCGAACAGCCCGCCGGAACCGAAGGCGATCTTCGACTGGGTGATGTGGTAGCCGGTGCCCAGCGGATCCCGCTCCGGATCGAGGAAGGTCAGGACCCGGTTCTTCTGGTAGTCGTGCAGGAAGCTCCAAGCCAGCGGCAGAGCGCCGAGGCCGGCGAGGCCGACGACGACGAACTTCCACAGCCGCACCCCGGCGATCCAGAACATGGCGGCGCCCACCAGCATCAGCATCACGGCGGTTCCGAGATCCGGCTGCATCAAGACGAGGCCGACCGGCGCCAGGACCATCAGGGTTGGAACCAACAGGGCGAGCGGGTTGCCGACGCTGTCCGTGCTCAGCCGGTGGAAATAGCGCGCCAGGGCGAGGACCAGGGCGACCTTCATGACCTCCGAGGGCTGCAGCTGGAAGACCTTGAGGTCGATCCAGCGTTGCGCGCCCATGCCGATCTCGCCGGCCACGTCGACATAGACCAGGAGCAGCAGCGCCACGGCGTAGACCGAATAGGCATGCCGGAGATAGACGCGGATGTCGACGAGGGCCACCATCACCATGATGGCGAGCCCGATGCCGAAACGCACCATCTGGCGCAGCGCCCACGGCTCGAGGTTGCCGTTGCCGGCCGAGTAGAGCATGGCGAAGCCGACCCCGGCGACGACGCAGATGAGAAGCACCATCGTCCAGGTGATCTGCTGGAGCTTCTCGGCGATCGACAGCTCGGCGCGGCGGAGCGTCGTCAGCGGCTCGGGCCACCTCATGACGGCTCCTTCAGCGCCAACTCCTGGCCGATGACCGCGCGCGACGGATTGCGCCGCTGCGTCTCCAGCATGATGTCGTGGGCGATCGGGCCGGCGACGGCGGAGCCGCCGCCGCCATGCTCGACGACGACCGAGAGCGCGTACTGCGGCGCGGCCACCGGCGCGTAACAGACGAACAGCGCGTGATCGCGCCGCTCCCACGGCAGGTCTTCGTTCTTCTTCACGCCAGTCAGGCGCTCGCTCAGCGTAATCCGTCGCACCTGGGCCGTGCCGGTCTTGCCGGCCATCTCCATGCCCGGCTCGGCGATGCGGGAGCGGTAGGCGGTGCCGCCCCGATCATTGGTGACGCGGCGCATGCCTTCGCGGACGACGTCGAGATGCGCCTCGGGAATATCCAGCGGCGGAGCCGGCGGCGGTGGAGCGTCGCCGGCGCCGACGACAGCCTCGCGACGGAAATGCGGCACGACGGCCTGGCCGCTGGCGATGCGCGCGGTCATCACCGCCAGCTGCAGCGGCGTCGTCGTTATGAAGCCCTGTCCGATGCCGGCGGAGGGCGTCTCGCCAGGGTACCAGGGCTCGCCGAAGGTCGCCTGCTTCCAGTTGCTGTCGGGGATAAGGCCGCGCCGCTCGCCGGGTATGTCGATGCCGGTCGCCTGGCCGAAACCGAGTTCGCGGGCCATCTCGGCAATGGCATCGATACCGATGCGCCGGGACGTGTCGTAGAAGAACACGTCACAGGAATGCTTGAGCCCGTCATACATGTTGACGGTACCGTGGCCCCCCTTCCTCCAGCAATGGAAGCGGGTGTTGCCGACGCTGTAGACGCCCGGGCAATACACGCCGTGGCGTGGATCGACACCGGCTCGCAGGGCGGCCAGCGCCACGACCATCTTGAAGGTGGAGCCCGGCGCGTACTCGCCGCCGGTCGCCTTGTTGGCCAGGGGGCGCAACGGATCGGTCCTCAGCTGCTGCCATTCCAGCCCCGTCAGGCCGCGGGTGAACATGCTGGGGTCGTAGGACGGCGTCGAACCGAGCGCCAGAACGTCGCCGTTATGCACGTCGAGCACGACCGCGGCAGCGCTGAGTTCGCTCGCCAGCCGCTGCTGGATGAAGCGCTGCAGGTCGCTGTCGATCGACAGCACGATATCCGCGCCCGGCTCTTCGGGATCGCGCTTGAGGTCGTCGCGGATGACGCGGCCGACGGCATTGACTTCGACCTCCTTCGTGCCGTGCTTGCCGCGCAGCAGCTCCTCATACTGGCGTTCGATCCCGCTCTTGCCGATGCGGAAGCCGGGGAGCTGCAGGATCGGATCGCCGGTCAGGTCGCTCTCCGCCGGCGCCGCGACATAGCCGACGATGTGCGCTGCGGTGCGGCCCTGCGTGTAGCGGCGGCGCTGCCGCACCTCGATGCTCACCCCCGGCAGGTCGGGCGCGTTGACCTCGATGCCCGCGACCTGATGCCAGCTCAGGTTGTCGGTGACGGTGATCGGCACGAAGGCGCGCTTCTTGCCGGCTTCGTGGATGATCTTCTCGCGGTCGGCGTCGGTCAGCGGAACGAACCGCGACAGCTCCTCCAGCACCTGAGGAAGGCTGCCCGCCTGCTCGGGGACGATCTCGACGCTGTAGTTCTGGTCGTTCTCCGCCAGGGAAACGCCGAAGCGGTCGAGGATCCGGCCGCGCAACGGCTCGAGCAGCCGGATGTTGATCCGGTTCTCCCGGGCAAGAACCTCGTAGCGTTCGGATTCGACGATCTGCAGCTGGTACATGCGCCCGACGAGGGTCGAGAGCAGAAGCACCTCGACGCCGCCGAGCAGGGCCGCGCGGCGGGTGAAGATCAGCGAGCGAGCCTTGTCTTCCTTCACGGCGGTCCCTATCGCAGCAGGGTGCGCTGGGCGCGCGCGAAGAAGGTCGCGAGAAGCGGATAGGCGCCGACGCCGAACAGCATGCCCGACACGCCCGGGGTGACATCCGCGGCAGCGCCGGCGAGGAACCCGGTGACCGCCCATGTCAGCCCGAGAGTCAGGGCCGAAACCACGGCGAATCCCCACCAGACCACGGCGAAGGAGGCGCCGACGAGCCAGCGGCGGAGTGCCACCATGCCGGCATAGGCGGCCAGGAGCACCAGCGCGTTGACGCCGAGGAACCCGCCGCTCAGCAGGTCGGCCATCAGGCCGAGGACGAACACGGCCGGCGCCGGCAAGGCGGACGGGCGGTGCACCGCCCAATAGTAGACGGACACCAGGATCAGCGATATGCCGATGGGCGGCAGATAGGGCAGCCGCCACGGCACCAGCCCGACGATCAGCAGCAGGACCGTGAAGGCGAACGGCGAGACATTGCGCGCGATCAGGTCCAGCCGCTGCCAGAGCGCCTGCGTCACCGCGGCCCCTTCGGCTGTTCCTGGCCGGCCATCGGCAGCAGCAGTCCGCTGAGCTCGTAGTCGACGAGGCGGACATACTCCACTTGCTCGGAATCGACGAAGGGTTGCAGCAGGACCACGTCGTTCTCGACCGATGTGATCATGCCGACGGGCAGGCCGGGCGGAAACGTGCCGCCATGGCCGGATGTGACGATGCGGTCGCCGACCATCGCCGCCCTGTCGACCGGAAGGTAGCGCAGCTGCATGCGGTTCGAATTGTTGCCGAACAGCACCGCGCGCTCGCGCGTGCGCTCGACGAAGACAGGAATGTGCGAGTTGATGTCGCTCAGCAGCAGGACGCGCGCCGCGCGCTCGCCCACCTCGGTCACGCGCCCCACGAGCCCCTCGCCGGTGATGACCGCCTGGTTCTTGCGCACGCCCTCGCGGCTGCCCGCCGCCACAAGGATACTGCGCACGAAGGCGCCGCCGCTGCCCCCGACGACCCGCGCGGTCACGAAGCGCGCCCTGGGATCCGGCGCCAGCTTGAGCAGGCCGCGCAGCTGATCGTTCTCATAGTCGAGGCGGCGGGCGACCGTCTGCCATTGGAGCAGCCGCGCGTACTCGGCCTTCAGCTGGGCGTTCTCCTCGCGCAGCCGGGCCAGCTCGCGGACGCTGTCGATGGCCTGGGCAGCCGAGGCGGACGGCCGCGACAGCAGGTCGAGGATCGGCGCCATGACGTCGGCGGCCGCGCCGCGGGCGCGCTCGGCGATCTCCGGATTGGTCTTCTCTATGGTTAACAGGGCGATCGCCGCGGCACCCAGCAATACCAGAGTCATGCGCTGGTTCCACGCCTTGAGCGGCGCAACGAACCACGCCAGAGACCCGACCCGCTGCCTCACCTATGCTACTCCACAGGCGGATGCCAATGGCCGCCAGACATCGATGCACGCTCTAGAATATTCGAATATGTACTCGATTAAAAGAAGCCAGATGTTAATCTAGCCATCGATCAATACATCCTTAAGAACCTTCATCTCCTCCAGGCAGCGGCCGGTGCCGAGCGCGACGCAGGACAGCGGATCGTCGGCGATGGAGACGGGCAGGCCGGTCGAGTGCCGGAGCACGAAATCGAGATTGCCGAGCAGCGCGCCGCCGCCGGTCAGGACGATGCCCTTGTCGACGATGTCGGCCGCCAGCTCCGGCGCGGTATGCTCCAGTGCCACCTTCACGGCCTCGATGATGGCGCCCACGGGCTCGGCTAGGCTCTCGGCGATCTGCCGCTCGGTGATCACCAGCTCCTTGGGCACGCCGTTCATGAGATCGCGGCCCTTGATCTCCATGACGCGGCCGTCGCCGTCTTCCGGCGGACAGGCGGAGCCGATCTCCTTCTTGATGCGCTCGGCGCTGCCCTCGCCGACCAGAAGGTTATGGTTGCGCCGGATATAGCCGATGATGGCCTCGTCCATCTTGTCGCCACCGACCCGGACCGAGCGCGCATAGACGATGCCGCCGAGCGACAGCACGGCGACCTCGGTGGTGCCGCCGCCGATGTCCACGACCATCGAGCCGGTCGGCTCGGTCACCGGCAGGCCGGCGCCGATCGCCGCCGCCATCGGCTCCTCGATCAGGAACACCTTGCGGGCGCCGGCACTCTCGGCCGATTCCCGGATGGCGCGGCGCTCCACGGCGGTCGAGCCGGAGGGAACGCAGATGATCATCATCGGGCTGGCGAAGCTGCGGCGGTTGTGCACCTTGCGGATGAAGTGCTTGATCATCTCTTCCGCGACCTCGAAGTCGGCGATCACGCCTTCCCGCAACGGACGGATGGCGGTGATGTTGCCGGGCGTGCGGCCCAGCATCATCTTGGCCTCATCGCCCACGGCCAGCACCTGCTTGCGGCCCTTGTACTCGGCGATGGCGACGACCGACGGCTCATTCAGCACGATGCCGCGGCCCTTGACGTAGACCAACGTGTTGGCCGTCCCCAAATCGATGGCCATGTCGGCCGATAGAATTCCCAATAGCCTGCTCAACATACCCTCGCACCGCCGTTACAGGCGGGCCGGACCCCCATGATCCGGCCCAGACACTGCAAATGAGCTGACCCCGTTCCGCCCATCAAGCCGACAGTGCGGCTGGCGCCGTCTTCTGTCGTTTGGTCAAAAGCTTGTTCAAGGCGTGGACATATGCCTTGCACGACGCCACCAGGGTATCGGTATCGGCGCCCTGGCCGTTGACGGTCTTGCCGTTTTCCTCCAGGCGCACCGTCACTTCCGCTTGCGCATCCGTGCCGGCGGTTACCGCGTGGACCTGGAACAGCTGCAGCCTCGCGTCGTGGGCGAACAGCTGCTTGATGGCGTTGAAGCAGGCGTCGACCGGGCCGTCGCCGGTCGCGCTCGTCGCCCGCAAGACACCGTCGATCTCGAGCTCGAGGTCGGCCTTCTGCGGCCCCTTCGATCCCGCGACCACCTGCAGGGAAACGAACTTGATGGAGTCGTTCGCCCGCACCACCGCGTCGTCGACGAGGGCGACGATGTCCTCGTCGAAGATGTCCTTCTTCTTGTCCGCCAGATCCTTGAAGCGGCGGAAGGCGTCGTTGAGGGCGTTGTCGCCCAGCTCGAAGCCGAGCTCCTTGAGCTTGGTCTTGAAGGCATGGCGGCCCGAATGCTTGCCCATCACCAGGGTCGAGCGCACCAGCCCGACCGACTCCGGCGTCATGATCTCATAGGTGCCGGCATGCTTCAGCATGCCGTCCTGGTGGATGCCGGACTCGTGGGCGAAGGCGTTGGCGCCGACGATCGCCTTGTTCGGCTGCACCGGAAAGCCGGTGATGGTGGAGACCAGGCGCGACGCCTTGGTGATCACCTCGGTCTTGATGCCGGTCGCATAGGGCATACGGTCATGGCGCGTCTTCAGCGCCATGACGATCTCCTCCAGCGCGGCATTGCCGGCCCGCTCGCCCAGCCCGTTGATGGTGCATTCGACCTGCCGTGCGCCGGCGCCGACCGCGGCCAGGGAGTTGGCGACCGCCAGCCCGAGATCGTTGTGGCAGTGGACGGAGATGATCGCCTTGTCGATGTTGGGCACGCGGTTGCGCAGCATGGCGATGAGAGCGGCGAACTCCTCCGGCACCGCATAGCCGACCGTGTCCGGGATGTTGATCGTGCGGGCGCCCGCCTTGATCGCGGTCTCGACGCAGCGGCAGAGGAAGTCGTGCTCGCTGCGCGAGCCGTCCTCCGGCGACCACTCGACGTCGTCGCACAGCTTGCGCGCATGGCCGACGCTGTCCATGACCGCCTGGTGCACCGCCTCCGGCTCCATCTGCAGCTTGAACTTCATGTGCAGCGGGCTGGTGGAGATGAAGGTGTGGATGCGCGGCCGAGCAGCGCCGGCGAGCGCTTCCCAGGCGCGGTCGATGTCGCGCTTGGCGGCCCGCGCCAGGCCGGCGACCGAGGAGTTGCGCACGGTCTTGGAGACTTCGCGCACGGCTTCGAAGTCGCCGTTGGAGGCGATCGGGAAGCCGGCTTCGATCACGTCGACGCCCATCTCCTCGAGCACGGCGGCGATGCGCAGCTTCTCGTCGAGGTTCATGGAGGCGCCGGGCGACTGCTCGCCGTCGCGCAGGGTGGTGTCGAAGATGACGACGCGGTTGCTGTCGTTCGGGCTCATGTTGCTAACCCTCTAATTTTCCATGTGAAGGACCTGGACTCCTCGCGCTCGTCCCCTGAACGCGCGACGTCTGCCGCCGCTCAGGGGTGCCTAAGTCGCAGCGTCCCTTCACCGGAAAGGAGGTCAGCGTCTTGGACAGCGACAACGACCGCCGCCGCCCGCATCAGGCGGCTGCCTGCCAGACCGGTCGTATGCGAGTGCGGCATCATCGTGTCGAACTGCCCGTCCGTCGGAGCCTGGAATGGCTGACAAAAGCTTTCTAACTCTGCGCCAACAAGGTTAACAAGTCCTAAATCGCCGCTCCGCAACGGAAATTGCGGCTCTCCGGGCGGCGGACGGGATGGAATCAGGCGCCGCTTCGCCAGCCGCCGCCCAGCGCCTTGAACAGGCCGGCGGAGGTGGTGTAGCGGTCGAGCTCGGCCTGGACGAGGCTGTCTTCGTTCGAGAGCAGCGTCCGCTGCGCGTCCAGGACGGTCAGGAAGTCGCTGGCCCCCGCGCCGTAGGCGACCTGCGCCAGGCGGAACGCCGTCCGCGATTCCTCGGCCGCCCGGCTCAGCAGGGCCGTGCGCGCCGCGCTGGTCTCGACCGTCATGAGGGCGTCCTGCACTTCCTTGAACGCGATCAGCACCGTCTGCCGATAGCCGGCCACCAGCTCCTCCCGCCGCGCCAGGCTGCGGTCGAGTTCGCCCTCGAGGGCGCCGCCGGTGAAGATCGGCTGCACCAGGCCAGCGACCAGCGATGCCAGCGCGCTGGCGCCGCCTGACGCCACGCCCTCGATGCCCGCCGAGGCCGACAGCGTGATGCTCGGATAGAACGCCGCCCGCGCCGCGCCGATGTCGGCATTGGCCGCAAGCAGATCGGCCTCCGATCGCCGGATATCCGGCCGGCGCTCCAGCAGCGCGGAAGGCTGCCCCGCGGCGACGGCCGGCAGGGCCAGGGATGTCAGCGCTTCCGCCTGCACGACCGTCGCGCCCGGCGCACGGCCGAGCAGGATGTCGAGCGAGGTCTGCGCCGCCTGAAGCTGCTGCTCCAGCTGCGGAATCTGCGCCTCGAACGAGGCGACGGCCGAGCGTTGCTGCGCCACCTCGAGCGCGCTCGCCGCGCCCTGCACGAAGCGGGCCTCGACCACCTGCAGCACCTGCCGCGACGCATCGAGGTTGTCGCGCGCGATCGTCAGCCGGTCCTTGAGCGCCACCGCCAGGAAATAGGTCGACGCCACGTCGGCCTGGAGCACGAGGGTCAGCGCATCCCGGTCGAAGACCGTCGAGGAGAGCGCGGCCTCGGCCGCCTGCAGCCCGGCCGCGTTCTTGCCCCAGAGGTCGATCTCGTAGCTCGCCGTGAGGGCGCCGCCATAGCTGGTCGTGGTCCGCCAGTCGCCGCCATCCTCGCTATGCAGCCGCGCGCCGGAGCCCGAGGCGTCGACGAGCGGCAGCAGCGGGGCGCCGGCGATGCGCGTGACGGCCCGTGCCTGGTCGATGCGCGCCATCGCCGCGGCGAGATCCTGGTTCGCCGCGAGCGCCTCCGCCATCAGCGTGTCGAGCTCCGGGCTGCCGAACAGGCGCCACCAATCGGCGCTGATCGGCGCCGCTGGGGTCGTGGGAGAGGCCGTGCTCCAGGCCTGCGGCACCGGCACGGAGGGACGCTCGTAGTCGGGCACGAAGGAACAGCCGGCGACGAGGCTCGCGATGCCAAGGGCGAGCGCGGCGTCGGCCCGGCGGATCGGCTGAAGCATGTCGCGCGCCCTACTCGGATGCGAGCGCGGCGACGGGATCGAGCCGCGCCGCCTTGCGCGCCGGCAGGTAGCCGAACAGCAGGCCGGTGAGGAAGGCGCAGGCAAAGGCGAGGATGGCCGGCCCCGGCGACAGCAGGACCGGCAGGCCGAACGCCTGGACGCCGACGGCGGCGCCGAGCCCGAGGGCGACGCCGAGCAGCCCGCCGATGCCGCAGACGACCAGCGCCTCGGTGTTGAACTGCAGCAGGATGTCGCGCATGCGCGCGCCGGTCGCCATGCGGATGCCGATCTCGCGCGTCCGCTCCGTCACGCTCACGAGCATGATGTTCATGACGCCGATGCCGCCGACGAGGAGCGAGATGGCGGCGACCGATCCGAGCAGCAGCGTGAAGGTATCCTGCGTCTCTTCCGCCGTCGCCAGGATGGAGGCCGTGTTGCGGACCTGGAAATCCACGGCGCGATGCCGCTCTTCGAGCAGCGCGGTGATCGCCGCCTCCGTGGCGTCGATCTCTGCCGCATCCGCCACCTTGACCGTGATCGAGCTCAGATACTGGCGGCCGAACACGCGGGCAAATCCGGTCGAGAGCGGCACGACCGCCAGATCGTCCATGTCGCTGCCGAAGGCGGTGGCGCCCTTCGGCGCCAGCACGCCGACGACCTGGAACGGCACGTTGCGGACCAGCACGTAGCGCCCGACCGGGCTGCCGCCGTCGGGAAACAGGTTCCGCGCCACGGTCTGGCCGAGGACGATGACCGGCGCGTAGCCGCGGACGTCGTCGTCGCTGATGAAGCCGCCGTCGGCCAGGGACCAGCCCCGTGCCGTCGTGAAGTCGGGCCAGGTGCCCTGCACGCTCGTCTGGTAGTCGATGCTGCCGACGCGCAGGGTCGCGCGCGTCGACCGCTCGGGCACCGCGGCCTCGACATTCGGCAGCCCCGTGATCGCCTCGGCATCGGCCGGCGCCAGCGTGGCGACGTCGCCGGCGGCGCGGACGCCGGGCGCGCCCGGACGCACCAGCAGCAGGTTGGTGCCCATGGCCGAGATGCGGTCGAGCACCTGCTGGCGGCTGCCGTCGCCGATCGCCAGCATGGCGACGACGGCGGCGACGCCGATCACGACGCCGAGCAGCGTCAGCAGCGTGCGGAACAGGTTGGTGCGGAGCGAGCGGAGCGCCATCTTGACCGCCTCCGCCACGTCCGGCAGCAGGCCGTCGCGGCGCTTCGGCGCGGCTGCTGCCATGTCCGTCGGCGCGCCGCGCAGCAGGGAGCCGGTGTCCTCGACGATGCGGCCGTCGCGGATCTGGATCTGCCGCTCGGCATGGGCGGCGATGGCGGGGTCATGCGTGATCAGCACGATCGTGCGGCCGCCGGCATGCAGTTCGTGCAGGAGGGCGAGCAGATCCTCGCCGCTCTTGCTGTCGAGGGCGCCGGTGGGCTCGTCGGCGAGGATCACGCGCGCGTCGTTCATCAGCGCCCGGGCGATCGAGACGCGCTGCTGCTGACCGCCCGACAGCTCGGCCGGACGGTGCGCGGCGCGGTCGCCCAGGCCCAGGCGCCGCAGCAGCGCCGTCGCGCGGGCGCTGCGCTCGCGCCGGGAGCGGCCGGCATAGATCGCCGGAATCTCCACGTTCTCGGCCGCCGTTGCCGTCGCCAGCAGGTTGTAGCGCTGAAAGACGAAGCCGAAGGTGTCGCGGCGCAGCGCGGCCAGCTCGTCGGCCGTGAGATCGGCGACGTCGCGCCCGCCGACCCGGTAGCTGCCGGCGGTCGGGCGGTCGAGGCAGCCGATGATGTTCATCAGCGTCGATTTGCCCGATCCCGACTGGCCCATGATGGCGACGAACTCGCCGGCCTGGATCTGCAGGGAGACCGAATCGAGCGCGCGCACCTCCGCTTCGCCGTTGCGGTAGCTCCGGCTCACGCCGTCCAGCGCCAGCAGCGCCGGCCGCGGCTTCGTCTGCAGCCGGCTCATAGCCGGAACCCGAGCCCGCCGACCCGCGCGCCGGCACGGCCGCCGGCGGACTCCGCCGATGCCGCGGCATCGAGGATGACGCGATCCCCGACTTCGAGGCCGGAGACGACCTCGGCCGAGGCCCGGTCGGTCAGCCCCACCTTGACGACGCGTCGGTTCATGCGGCCGTCCTCCAGCACGCGCACCTGGTACTCGTCGGCGGAGTCGGCGCGACGGCTGCCGAGCGCCGCGACCGGCACCAGCGGCACGTCCGCCGCGCGGCCGAGCACGAAGAAGACCTGGGCCGTCATGTCCGTCATCAGCACGCCGTCGTCGTTGCCCACGTCGATCAGCACGTTGTAGAGCACGACGTCGTTGACGATCTCCGGCGTCGGCAGCACCTGCCGCACCGTCGCCTGCCAGCGCCGGTCGGGCAGGCCGAGCGTGGTGAAGTACACGGGCATGCCGGTCTTGATCCGCACCACGTCCGCTTCGGCAACCTGCGCCTTGACGGTCATGGTCTGGAGGTCGGCGATGCGCACGATCACTGGCGCGCTCTGGTTGGCGTTCAGCGTCTGGCCCTCGAGCGCGGTCTGCGAGACGATGGTGCCGCTCATCGGCGCATAGATCTTGGTATAGCCGAGATTGGCGACGTCGCCGTCATAGGTCGCCTGCGCGGCGTCGATCTGCGCCGCCAGCGCCGCCGACCGCGCCTCGCCGACCTCGACCTGCGTCTCGCTCGTCTCCAGCGTGTCCTGGCTGATCGCCTTGGCCTTGAACAGGGCCTGGTTGCGCTTCAACTGCTTGCGCGACAGCGCCAGCTCCGCCTGCTGCTGGTCGAGCTGGGCCTTGAGGTTCTCCAGGTTGGCCTTGTTGGTGCGGACGCGCGTCTCGAACACGGTGGGGTCGATCTCGGCCAGCAGCGCGCCTTTCTCGACGCGATCGCCGATCTCGACATGCACCTGCTTGAGCTGGCCGGAAACCTGCGCGCCGACGTCGACATAGTCCTTCGGTTGCAACGCGCCCAGCGCCGTCACGGTCCGCTCGATGTCGCCGCGGACGACCGCGACGGTGCGGATTTCCGGGGCGGCCGCCGCCTGCCATTCGCGCCAGGCGAAGAGGCCCGCGGCGGCGAGGACGATCAGCAAAAGCCCGCTCCAGATCAGGCGCCGGCGCGGGCGCCTCCGGGTCGCCGGCGGCGGCGCGTCGAGGGTCTCGTCGGTGTCGATCAGCATGTCGTCACGAATCCCTGGCTCGCGGCGACAATGCCGCGATCACCGTCTTCAACGGCTCAGCCGATAGAATCCGTCGCGACGGAATCCGGCCGGTCGCGCGTTCGACGAACAGGACGAGGCGATCCCGCCTCAGACACTATGGAAGGTTGGTTAAGAGATGATCAAACGACTGCACGCGATGAAACTGCCGCTGGCGCTGGCGACACTGGCCGCCGTCGGCGTGATCGCCGCCGCCAGCATAGCCGACGAGCCGCAGGAGCGGCATGGCCGCCAGGGCCACTGGGGCCGGGCCTTTCTGACGCAGATGGATGCCGACAAGGACGGCACGGTCACCAGCGCCGAGATCGAGGCGTTCCAGACTGCCCGCGCCGCCGAGATCGACGCCGACAAGAACGGCACGATCACGGTCGAGGAGGTGATCGCGCATGAAGAGAAGATGCGCGCGCAGCGCATGGCCGACCGGCTCAAGGCGATGGACCGGAATGGAGACGGCAACGTCAGCGTGGAGGAGTACGAAGCGGCGCGCACCTGGCGCATGGCCCGGCTCGACCGCAACGGCGACGGCCGGATCGAGCCGGACGAGATGCGGTTTCATGGCGGCCAGCGCCATCATCACTAGCGCAAGACCGGAGTCTGCGGCTAGAACAGGCCTCGATCCGCGCGGGGCCGGGTCGCGGGTCGGCCCGGCCGACTCGCGGCCCGCTGTCGCGGCGGAGCGACGGAGACCGCGGAGGAGGATGTGGCGGGCGGACGGGCGTTCCCCGGCCCAGCCGAGGATCCCGACCTCGATCTGGTGCGGCGTGCGGGCGCGGGTGATGCGCAGGCCTGTGCCGCCCTGGTCGACCGCTATCTCGCCAAGCTGGTGGCGTTCGCCGGGCGGATGCTGGCCAATCGCGCCGACGCCGAGGAGGTGGCGCAGGAAACCTTCCTGCGCGTCTGGCAGCATGCCGGCAGCTGGCGGCCCGGCGGCGCGCGCTTCTCGACCTGGCTGCACCGTGTGGCGCTCAACCTCTGCCATGACCGGCTGCGCCGCCGCCGCGAGTCGCCGCTGGAGGCCGCCGGCGATCCGCCCAGCGACGCGCCGCCGCCGGGCGCCGCATTGCAGCGTGCCGCCGTCGCCGCGCGAGTCGAGGCCGCTCTCGCCCGGCTGCCGGACCGTCAGCGCGAGGCGATCCTGCTCTGTCACTACCAGGAGCTGGGCAACATCGAGGCGGCCGCGGTGCTCGGCGTCACCGTCGAGGCGTTGGAGTCCCTGCTGGGGCGCGGCCGGCGACGGCTGCGCGAGCTCCTCGCCGACGACGCGAAGGATTTGATAGGAGAGCTGCGATGACGACGGAGACAATGACGAGCGAGCGCCTTGAGGCGATCGTCGCCGTCTATGGCGCCGACCCGGCCCGCTGGCCTGCGGCCGAGCGGGACGCCGCCGCGTCCCTGCTGGCCCGGTCGGACGCGGCGCGGGCGCTGACCGCGCACGCCGCGGCGCTCGATGCGGCGCTCGACGCCGTCCCCTCACTGTCTCCGACTCCGGCGCTGCGCGCGGCCGTCCTTGCTGCCGCGCCACAGGCACGGCCGCCCTCCCTGCTTACGCGCCTGCGCGAGAGCTGGCGTGCCATGCGCGACGAGTTCGGCAATGTGCCGGCCATGGGATCGCTGTTCGCGGCATCGCTCGTGCTCGGCGTCATCGCCGGCGGCATCCTGGCCGGCTCGCCGGCTGCCGAGAGCGATCCCGACCTGATGCAACTCGCGCTTTATTATGACGAGAGCGATGCGGAGTTCTGAGTCATGACCGGCAGCCTGACACGGCCCCTGCGGATCGCTCTGATCGCCTCGCTCGCCCTCAATCTGTTCGTTATCGGCGCAGTCGGCGCGGCGGCGGTCGGGGGCGGCGGCTGGATCGGCGACCTGGTCGGCCTCCGCCAGCCGTCACGCCTGACCGGGATGCCGAGCCCGCGACAACTGCGCGCCGTGCTCGACGATGCCGATCAGGCGATCCTGTCGGCCACCCTGGACGCCCGGCGCGCCGCCTTCCGGGAGAATCTCCGCGCCATGTTCGCCGCGCGCGAGGCAGTGGCCCAGGCGATCGCGGCCGAGCCGTTCGACCGCGCGCGGGTCGAGACCGCCTTCGCCGCTCTGCGCGAGCGCGAGGCGGTCGTCGCGGCGGCGGCGCAGGAAACGATCCTCGATCTCGTTGCGCGCCTCGACAGCGACGGGCGTGCGAAGGTGGCCGAGCTGATGAAACGGCGCCACAAGCCGCGCGAGACGACCACGCCCTGAGGCGGGAAGACGGCCGTCAGTTCCGCGCCTTGTCCACCAGCTTGTTCTTGGCGATCCAGGGCATCATGGCGCGCAGCTTGGCGCCGACCTCCTCGATCGGGTGCTCGGCGCCCATGCGGCGCATGGCCTTAAAGCTGGGCTGGCCGGCCTGGCACTCGGCCACCCAGTCGCGGGCGAAGCGGCCGGACTGGATATCGGCAAGGATGCGCTTCATCTCCTTCTTGGTCTCGTCCGTGATGACACGCGGACCGCGGGTGTAGTCGCCGTATTCGGCGGTGTTGGAGATGGAATAGCGCATGTTGGCGATGCCGCCCTCGTAGATGAGGTCGACGATCAGCTTCACCTCGTGCAGGCACTCGAAATACGCCATCTCCGGCGCATAGCCGGCCTCGATCAGGGTCTCGTAGCCGGCCTGGATCAGCGCCGTCAGGCCGCCGCACAGTACCACCTGCTCACCGAACAGGTCGGTCTCGCACTCCTCCTTGAAGCTCGTCTCGATGATGCCGGAGCGGCCGCCGCCGATGGCGCTGGCGTAGGAGAGCGCGATCTCCAGCGCATTGCCGGATGCGTTCTGCTGCACGGCAACGAGGCAGGGCACGCCGCCGCCGCGCACATATTCCGACCGCACGGTATGGCCGGGCCCCTTGGGCGCGATCATGAACACGTCGAGATCGAGCCGCGGCTCGATCAGCTTGAAATGGATGTTGAGGCCGTGGGCGAAGGCCAGCGCGGCGCCCTTCTTCATGTTGGGGCCGAGGTCGTCGCGATAGAGCTGGGCCTGCAGCTCGTCGGGCGTCACCACCATGACGACGTCGGCCCACTTGGCGGCTTCCTTCGGCGACAGCACCGCGAAGTTGGCGGCTTCCGCCTTCGCGGCCGTGGCCGAGCCGGGCCGGAGCGCGATCTTGACCTCGCCGACGCCGCTGTCGCGCAGATTCTGCGCATGGGCGTGACCCTGGCTGCCGTAGCCGACGACGACCACCTTCTTGCCCTTCACTAGGTTCACGTCGGCATCACGGTCATAGTAAACACGCATGGGAGTTTCCTCTGTTTGCGGCAGCCGCCCGGCCGGCTGCGAAAGGCCGCGTTTTAGAGCGCGTCCGGGCCGCGCGCAATGGCGACGACGCCGGTGCGCGACACGTCGATCAGGCCGAGCGGCTGCATCAGGTTGATGAAGGCGTCCAGCTTCTCGGTCGAGCCCGTCAGCTCGAACACGAAGGACTCGATGGTGGAGTCGACGACGCGGGCGCGGAAGACGTCGGCGATGCGCAGACTCTCGACCCGCTTGTCCCCGGTGCCGCGGACCTTGACCAGCAACAGCTCGCGCTCCAGGTGCGGCCCTTCGGTCGTCAGGTCGCTGACCTTGTGTACGGGAACCAGCCGGTTCAGCTGGTTCTTGATCTGCTCGATGATCATCGGCGTGCCCGACGTGACCACGGTGATGCGCGAGAGGTGATGCGCCGCGTCGACCTCGGCGACCGTGAGGCTGTCGATGTTGTAGCCGCGGCCGGAGAACAGGCCGACGACGCGCGCCAGGATGCCCGCCTCGTTGTCCACCACCACCGAAATCGTATGTCGCTCTATATCGCTCAATCGATCCTCACGCCTTACACCCTCACCCTAGCCCTCTCCCGCAAGCGGGAGCTTTGCAAAATAGAACGGAACAGCTCGATGTTCTTGCCTCGATTCTGATCCGTTCTCTTCCTGATTCCGGTTCGTCCAATGTGCATGGCAGTTTTGCAAAGCTCCCGCTTGCGGGAGAGGGGACTCGGTTGTGCCGCGGCTCGATCGAGTCCCCTCTCCCACGAAGTGGGAGAGGGATAGGGTGAGGGCCTTCGATCAGCCTCAGACCAAAACCATCCCCTCTTCCGAGACCGGCTTGGCCTCGTCCTCCGGGCCCAGCAGCATCTCATTGTGGGCCGCGCCCGAGGGGATCATCGGGAAGCAGTTCTCGGTCTTGTCGATGCGGACGTCGACGATCACCGGCTTCTTCACCGCGATCATCTCCTTGATCACGCCGTCCATGTCGCCGGGCTTCTCCGCCCGCAGGCCGACGGCGCCGAAGGCCTCCGCCAGCTTCACGAAATCCGGCAGCGCCTCGGTATAGCTCTCGGAGTAGCGCTCGCCGTAGAGCAGCTCTTGCCACTGCCGCACCATGCCCATCCACTGGTTGTTCATGATGAAGACCTTCACCGGCAGGCGGTATTGCACGGCCGTCGACATCTCCTGGATGTTCATGAGGATTGAGGCCTCGCCGGCGACGTCGACCACCAGCGACTCCGGGTGCGCCATCTGCGCGCCGATGGCCGCCGGCAGACCGTAGCCCATGGTGCCGAGCCCGCCGCTGGTCATCCAGCGGTTGGGCTTCTCGAACTTGAGGAACTGCGCCGCCCACATCTGGTGCTGGCCGACCTCGGTGGTGATGTAGACGTCCTTGTCCTTGATCGCGGCGAACAGCCGCTGCAGGGCGAACTGCGGCTTGATGACCGAGTCCGAGTTCTTGAACTTCAGGCAGTCGCGCGCCCGCCAGCTCTCGATCTTCTTCCACCAGGCATCCATCGCCTTGGCGTTCGGGCGGACCTGCTTCGCCTTCCAGACCTTGATCATGTCCTCCAGCACATGTCCGACGTCGCCGACGATCGGCAGGTCGACGCGCACGTTCTTGTTGATCGAGGACGGATCGATGTCGACATGGATTTTCTTCGAGTTCGGCGCGAAAGCGGCGATCTTGCCGGTGACGCGGTCGTCGAAGCGGGCGCCGATGTTGATCATCAGGTCGCAGTCGTGCATCGCCAGGTTCGATTCGTACATGCCGTGCATGCCGACCATGCCGAGGAACTGCGGATCGGAGGCGGGAAAGGCGCCCAGCCCCATCAGCGTTAGCGTGCACGGGAAGCCGGTCAACCGGACGAACTGGGTCAGCAGCTGCGCCGCCGCCGGGCCGGAATTGACGACGCCGCCGCCGCAATAGAACAGCGGCCGCTCCGCTTTCGCCATCAGCGCGACCGCCTGCTCGATCGCCTGCGGATCGGCCTTCTGCTGCGGATTGTAGGAGCGGTGCCTGGCGTTGGCGTGGTTCGTGTAGACGCCCTTGGCCTGCTGGATGTCCTTGGGCAGGTCCACCACCACCGGTCCCGGCCGGCCGCTGCGCGCGACATAGAAGGCCTCATGCATGATGCGCGGCAGGTCGGCGATGCTCTTCACCAGGTAGTTGTGCTTGGTGCAGGGCCGCGTGATGCCGACCGTGTCGGCCTCCTGGAAGGCGTCGTTGCCGATCAGGTGCGTCGGCACCTGGCCGGTGAGACAGACGATGGGCACGCTGTCCATCAGGGCGTCGGTCAGGCCCGTCACCGCGTTGGTGGCGCCGGGGCCGGAGGTGACCAGCACGACGCCGACCTTCCCGGTCGAGCGCGCGTAGCCCTCGGCGGCATGGACCGCGCCCTGCTCGTGGCGGACGAGGATGTGGCGGATCGAGTTCTGCTTGAAGATCTCGTCATAGATCGGCAGGACGGCGCCGCCGGGATAGCCGAAGACATGCTCGACGCCCTGGTCGACCAGGGCCCGAAGCACCATCTGCGCGCCGATCATTTCCTGCGTTGCCATAACCGATCTCCCGATCGCCAAAAGAACAGTCGCTACTCCCCGCGGCCGACCCAGCGTCCGGGCCGCCGCCCAAGCACAATATTCCTGCACCAGCACAGGCGTTGAATGTCCGCGCAGGCGCAGGGCCCGCGCCGGCGGCAGGCCGCCGAGCCCGCGCCAGAGGCGGCAAGCTAGTGGCTCGCCCCCGGATGGTCAACAGGAAATGCGAATAAAATTATAGATTTCAGCCAGGAAACTTTCCGAAAATTGCCCGATTGGCAGGTCCTCGCCCACCTGCCGCGCCGCGCCGAACTGGTGCCGGAACCAGGTGATCTGCCGCTTGGCGTAGCGGCGGGTCGCCTGCTGGCTTGCCGCAATCGCCGCATCGAGGGTAGTTTCGCCGCGCACATGGCCGGTCAGTTCGCGCAAGCCGAGGGCCTTGCGGGCGGGCAGGCCGGGATCCTCGGCCAAGTCCGCGAGCCGGCGCGCCTCATCGAGCGCGCCGCGCGCGACCATCGCGGCGAAGCGCGCGTCGCAGGCGGCATAGAGTTGCGACCGCTCCGGCAGCAGCAGGAGCTTGACGAACCGGGTCGCCCCGTCGGGCGGCACCGCCGGCCGCGCCTGCCACTCGGCCAGCGAGCGGCCGGTCGCCGCCATCACCTCCCAGGCCCGCACAAGGCGTTGGGAATCGCCCGGGCGGATGCGGGCGGCCATCTGCGGGTCGCGCCGCGCGAGCTCGGCATGGAAGGCGGCCTTGCCGATCTCGGCCAGGCGTCGGCGTGACGCCTCCCGCACGCCGGCGGGAATCTCCGGCACCGGCGCGAGGCCCTCGAGCACCGCCTTCAGATAGAGTCCGCTGCCGCCGACGACGATGGGC
This sequence comes from Dongiaceae bacterium, assembly GCA_050180895.1. Lineage (GTDB taxonomy): Bacteria > Pseudomonadota > Alphaproteobacteria > Dongiales > Dongiaceae > JBGPEQ01. The sequence continues at coordinate 343,351 of JBFXDS010000001.1, read as the reverse complement.
AGCCGCCCGCTGTCATGCGCGGCCTCGATTTCGGCGCGCGCCAACGCAACCCAGCGCGCCGCGCTGCAACGCTCCGTCACCGGCAGGAATCCGTACAGCCGATGCGGAACGGCGGCGCGCTCGGCCGCCGAGGGCTGCGCCGTCAGCACCGGCAGCTCGCGATAGACCTGCATGCTGTCGGCATTGATGACGGCGCCGCCGAACTCCCGGGCGATCGCCGACGCCAAGGCCGACTTGCCGCCGGCCGTCGGCCCGCCGAGGATCACCGCTTTGCGCTGCATCCTGCCGACCGAAGGAGAGGACAGGCCCGTCGGGATCCTGTCTGGCCGCCGGCGGCGCCGATACCGTTCTGCCGCCGGACCGGCGGCCGCAGATTCAGCTGCGGTCGATCCTGACCGCCACCCACTGATAGTCGCCTTCGCGGAAGAGCAGCAGCGTCACCACGCGATAGCCGCGGTCCTTCGCCTCGGTGACGCGCTTGTCGACGTCGGCCGGGGTGGCCACCGCCTGTTGGTCGACCTCGACGATGACGTCGCCCGCATGCAGCCCCTTCTCCGCCGCTGCGCTGTTCTGGTCCACGTCGGTCACCACCACGCCCTTGGCGTCGGCGGCGAGCGAGAACTTCTGCCGCAGCGAGCCCGAGAGCTCCGACAGGGTCAGGCCGAGGGCCGCGATCCTGCCCTCCTTCGCCGACGGCGCGGTCTGCTCCGGTCCGCTCTGCAGCGATGCCTGCTCGGCCTCCTCGGTGAGCTCGCCGAGCTCGACCTGCATCGTCATCTCCTTGCCTTGGCGGATGACGACGACGTCCACCTTCTTCCGGATCGGCGTCTCCGCGACCATGCGCGGCAACGTCCGCATCTGGTTCACTTCCTTGCCGTCGAACTTGAGGATCACGTCGCCCTGCCTGATGCCGGCCTTCTCGGCCGGGCCCTGCGGCGTGACGTTGGCGACGAGGGCGCCCTTGGCCTGCGGCAGCCGCAGTCCCTCGGCCAGCTCGTCGTTGACGGTTTGGATGCGCACGCCGAGCCAGCCGCGGCGCGGACGGCCGAACTCGCGGATCTGGGCGATGACGTTCTTCGCCATTCCCGACGGGATCGCGAAGCCGATGCCGACGCTGCCGCCGGCGTTGTTCGAATAGATGAGCGTGTTCACCCCGACGACCTCGCCGTCCATGTTGAAGAGCGGGCCGCCGGAGTTGCCGCGGTTGATCGAGGCATCGGTCTGGATGTAGTCGTCGTAGGGTCCGCCCTGATCGAGGATGCGGTTGCGTGCCGAGACGATGCCGGCGGTCACGGTCCCGCCGAGGCCGAAGGGATTGCCGATGGCCAGCACCCAGTCGCCGATGCGCAACCCGTCGGAATCGCCCCACGCCAGCGAGACGATCGGCGTCTTCGTCTCGACCTTGAGAAGCGCCAGGTCCGTCTTGTCGTCGCTGCCGACCAGCGTTGCCTTCAGCTCGCTGTCGTCATGGAAGCGGACCGTGATCTCGTCGGCCTCGGCGATCACGTGGTTGTTCGTGACGATGTAGCCGGTCGGGTCGATGACGAAGCCCGATCCCAGGGACGTCGTCCGATGCTGCTGCGGATTGTTGCGCCGCTGGCGCTCGAAGAAGTCCTTGAAGAACTGGTCGAGATTCTCCTCGCCGGTTATCGATTCCTCCGCGACGTTCTGAGTCGTGGAGATGTTGACGACTCCCGGAAGCAGTGATTGCGCCAGGTCGGCGAAGCTTTCGGGCGCCGAGCGCGCCTGCGCGGCAGTCGCGGCGAGCATTAGCCCGGCAAGCGCGAATAGGGCGGGAAGCCAGCGCAAGCCGGCGGTGTCGGTCGCGGCCGCGGACGCAACGGCCGTCGGCCGCCGGGGCGATGTCAGGCGTCGATCCAAGGTCATTCTCCGTATCGAATGCGATGTGGCCATTCTCGGCGCGCGGTGCCGCCCTGCGGAGTCGCGGCATCCGCAAAACACGCCATGCTCCTGTTGCAGTATACCATTATCCTTCAACGACGAACTGCAAATTCGGCCATCGCGCGCCGGCCGCGCGCTTCAACCGCGCACCAGCCAGACGACGACGACGCCAAGGGCCGCGGAGACGACCCCGCCGAGGCGCAGGGTTTGCGTCGGTCGCGCCAAGACCTCCGCGACCAAGCGCTTCAAGGCCTCGGGGAACAACGCCAGCAGCAGCCCCTCGATGACCAGGACCAGCCCGAGCGCGGTGACCAGATCGGACCAGCCGCCCGGCGACTCCATGTCCCGGCAAGTCGGCCGCTATTGGCCCGGGCCCGGCCCGCTCCCTGGCGCCGGCAGCAGGTCCTGCGTGCCGAAGTAGCGGAAGAACTCGCCGCTGGCGGGGCCGACATAGGTCGTCGTGTCGCCGCTGAGTCCCAGCCCGAGCGCCTGCATCGAGCGGTAGAAATCGAAGAACCGCGGATCCTGGCCGTACGCCTGGTTGTAGATCGCGGTTGCCTTGGCGTCGCCCTCGCCGCGCAGGATCTCCGCCTGCCGCCGCGCGTCGGCCAGGATCACGACCTGCTGCTTCTGGCCTTCGGCCCGCAAGGTGCGCGCGATGCGGTCGCCTTCGGCGCGGATGAGAGCGGCTTCCTGCTGGCGTTGCGTGCGCATCCGGTTGAAGATGGCTTCGCTGTTCTCCGGCGGCAGGTCGACGCGCTTCATGCGGACATCGAGCACGGTGATGCCGAAGCGGGCCGCCTCGTCATCGACGGCATCGGTGATCTCGCGCATCATCTGCGCGCGCTCGCGGGTGAGGATGCGCGCCAACTGGACCCCGCCGAGCACGCGGCGAAGCTGCGAGGTGATGATCGGCTTCAGGCGCTGCTCCAGCAGCTCGGTCGTCCGCACCGCCTGGAAGAACAGCAGCGGATCCTTGATCTGGTAGCGCGCGAAGTAGTCGACCACCACGCGCTTCTGGTCCTGCGTCAGCAGCTCCTCCTGGGAGCCCTCGGCGCTCAGCACGAGCTTGCTCACCGGCTCGACGTCCTGAACGAACGGTATCTTGAAGTTCAGGCCGGGGTCGTTGACGACCCGGACCGGCTTGCCGAGCTGCAGGACGAGCTTCCGCTCCGTCTGATGGACGGTGAAGTAGGAGTTCAGCACCAGAACCAAGCCGACGATGGCCACCACGAGGATGGCGACTCCGTTGATCCGGTTCATTGGCTGGCTCCCGATACGGGCGCGTTTGCCGGCGTCGCCGGCTGCGGACGCAGCAGTTGATCGAGCGGCAGATAGGGCACCGTACCCGAGCCGGCGCCCGGATCGACCAGGACCTTCCGCATCTTCTGCATGATCTGTTCCATCGTCTCCAGATAGATGCGGCGCTCCGTGATCGTCTCCGCCTGCTTGTATTGCTGATAGACGGCGAGGAAGCGCTGGGCATCGCCCTCGGCAAGGGCGATCTTCTGGTCGCGATAGGCTTCGGCCTCCTTGATGATCCGCTGCGCCTCGCCCTCGGCCTGCTGGGTGACCCTGTTATAGTCGGCGCGCGCCTCGTTCTCGGCGCGGACCTTGTCGGCGGCGGCGGCCTGCACGTCGCGGAAGGCTTCGACCACCGCGGTCGGCGCGTCCACCCGCTGCGAGGCGACCTGCGTGATGGCGACGCCGGCGCCATAGCTGTCGAGAGTGCGCTGGAGAATCTCCAGCGTGCGCGTCTCGACCTCCTTGCGGCCGATGCCGCTCAGGGCATGCTCCAGCGACGTCTGGCCGACGATCTCGCGCATCGCTGCCTCGGCGGCGTTCTTGATCGTCGCTTCGGGCTCGCTGATGTTGAAGAGATAGAGGAACGGGTCCCGGATCTGCCACTGCACGTTGAAATGGATGTCGATGATGTTCTCGTCGCCGGTGAGCATCAGGCTCTCGGCCTGCAGGCTGCTGCCGCTGACGAGGCCGCCGCCGTCCGATCGTCCGCCGATCTCGACCCGGTTGATGACCGTAACTTTGGGTTTCTCGACGCTGCCGATCGGCGGCGGCCAGTTCCAGTTGAAGCCGGGCGGGGTCATGGCCTCCGCCTTGCCGAACACGATCTCGACGCCGACCTCGTCGGGCTGCACCGTGTAGAAGCCCGACAACATCCAGCCGGCGACCAGGAGAACCGCGATGATGGCGATGCCGCGCGCGCTACCGAAGCCGCCGGGCATGTAGCTCTTCATGCGGTCCTGGCTGCGGCGCAGCAATTCCTCGAGATCGGGCGGCCGCTGTCCCCCAGGGCCGCGGCCCCACGGTCCCTGTCCGCCGCCGCCACCGCCTCCTCCCCAGGGTCCGCCGCCCCCACTTTGATTCTGCCAAGGCATCTGCTGGAAGACCTTTCGGAGTTGTGGCCCGCGCGAGACTTTCCAATAACAGTTTCGCGCCTTATATGACAGCCGATCCCGGCGGGCAACCGACTGGCGCGTTCGCTATACATCTTGTGGCAGACCCGGAGTTTTCAAGCATGGCCCCGAGCGGCGCGGTTAACGAAGGCCAGGTGCTCGACGCGCTGCGGCAAGTCGTGGACCCGGAACGCAGCCGCGATATCGTCAGTCTCGGCATGGTCTCCGGGATGACCGTCAAGGACGGTCACATCGCCTTCGCCATCGAGGTCGAGCCCGATCGCGGGCCGCGCCTCGAGCCGCTGCGCAAGGCGGCGGAGACGGCGGTGTTCGCGCTGCCGGGCGTGCTCTCCGTCACGGCGGTGCTGACTGCGCATCGCGGCGGCTCGGCCCGGCCGGCGCCGACCGCCGGACCGCCGGGCCGATCCGGCCCCGCCAAGATCCTGGTGCCCGGCGTACGCTCGATCGTCGCCGTCGCCAGCGGCAAGGGCGGCGTCGGCAAATCGACCACGGCGGTCAATCTCGCTCTCGCCCTGTCGGCGCACGGCCGGCGCGTCGGCCTGCTCGATGCCGACATCTACGGGCCGTCGCAGCCGCGCATGATGGGCATCAGCGGCCGCCGCCCGCAGGCGCGCGACGACAAGACGCTCATTCCGCTGCAGAACTACGGCGTCAAATGCATGTCCATCGGCTTCATGCTGCCCGAGGACACGCCGATGATCTGGCGCGGCCCGATGGTGACGAGCGCGATCCGGCAGATGCTCAACGATGTCGAATGGGGCGAGCTCGACATCCTCGTCGCCGATCTGCCGCCAGGCACCGGCGATGCCCAGCTCACCATGGCGCAGCAGGTGCCGCTGACCGGCGCCGTCATCGTCTCGACGCCGCAGGACATCGCCCTGCTCGACGCGCGCAAGGGCCTGAACATGTTCCGCAAGGTCGACGTGCCCGTGCTCGGCATCGTCGAGAACATGAGCTATTTCCTGTGCCCGCATTGCGGCGGCCGCAGCGACATCTTCAGTCACGGCGGCGCCCGTCGCGAGGCCGAGCGCCTGGGAACGGAATTCCTCGGCGAGGTGCCGCTCGACATGGCCATCCGCGAGACCTCTGACGGCGGCCGCCCGATCGTGGTGTCGCAGCCCGAGAGCGCGCATGCCAAGACCTATCAGGCCATCGCCGCCCGCGTGTGGGACAAGGTCGCCGCCATCCTCGGCGATACCCGGCGTCAGGCGCCGCGCATCGTGATCCAATAGCGGCGCCGCTCGGCGCGCTGATGCGGCGGAATCCGCGAGGTCATACTGCACCGCAGCAGCGGATGATTCTTCTTGTCTCCGCCAAACTGTGATAACGAGGGCCGTCGCTCAAGAGTCCCGATTGCGGCGATGCATGGCTTCACAGTACGGGAAGCGGGTCGTTCGAGAGCCGATGCGTTGGCGTGGGGTCACCGGCCCGTGACGGCGCCTCCCGCGGGTACGTCGGGATAGAATCCCTGGACCACGACGCGGCCGGCATCGTCATAAGATGCGCGACAGTTCGATCCGTCGACAGGTTGTATGGTCGTCCGCCGACGGATCGGGAAGCCGACAATTCTGGGGGAGTCCGTCTGAGCCTGAAACCGACATCCACAATCCAACCCTGAAGGGAGGAGTTCCATGGCGTCTGTCACCGTAAATGGCGTCGAACGACAGTTCGACGGCGATCCCAACATGCCGCTGCTTTGGTACGTGCGGGACGAGCTTGGGCTTTCGGGAACGAAATTCGGATGCGGCACGGGATTGTGCGGCGCCTGCACCGTCCATCTGGACGGCGCCGCCGTGCGCGGCTGCCTGACGACGGTCGGCGATGCCGACGGCAAGTCGGTCCTCACGATCGAAGGCCTGAGTCCGGACGGAAACCATCCCGTTCAGCAGGCGTGGCGCGATCAGAACGTGCCGCAATGCGGCTTCTGCCAGGCCGGCCAGATCATGCAGGCCGCCGCGTTGATCGCCGCCAATCCGAACCCGACTGACCAGGAAATCCTGGAGGGGATGCAGGGAAACATCTGTCGCTGCGGCTGCTACCAGCGAATCGTCGCGGCCGTGCGCGAAGCCGCCACGGGAGCGTAGAGCCATGTTGCAGCATCTGTACAAGCATCCGTCCCCGCCGCCCGTCCCGGCCGGCGGACATGCGGTCATCGAGAATGTCAGCCGACGCTCCATGCTCAAGGGAGCCGCGGGACTCGTCGTGGCCATGCAAATTCTGCCGGCTGGCAAGGCGATGGCCTTCGAGGCCTATCCCCACGGCGGCCAGGGCATGCCCCACGGCGTGGTCAACGATCCCCACGTCTTCGTGTCGATCGATCCCGATGGAACGGTCACCATCGTCGCGCACCGCTCGGAGATGGGCACCGGCTCCCGCACCAGCATCCCCATGATCATCGCCGACGAGATGGAGGCCGACTGGAGCCGCGTGAAGATCGTCCAGGCACCGGGCGACGAGCCGAGGTACGGCAACCAGGATACCGACGGCTCGCGCAGCTTGCGCCACCACGTCCAGCCGGCGCGCGAGATCGGCGCCGCCGTGCGCTGGATGCTGGAGGAGGCCGCCGCCCGGCAATGGGGCGTCGACCGCAGCGACGTCGAGGCGGTCGGACACGAGGTCCTGCACAAGGCGATCGACCACCGCGTGGGCTACGGCGATCTGGCCAAGGCCGCGATGGGCTTGGCAACGCCCTCGCGCGACCAGTTGACGTTCAAGGATGAGCGGGCCTTCCGCTACATCGGCAAGGGCGCCATCCAGATCACCGACCTGCATGACATCACGACCGGCAAGGCGATCTATGGCGCGGATGTCAGCCTGCCCGGCATGAAGGTTGCCGTCATCGCCCGCCCGCCGGTCGTCGGTGGCAAGGTCAAGTCGGTGGATGACTCCGCTGCCCTGGCCGTCCCCGGCGTCGAGCGGATCGAGCAGCTTCCGCCCAGCATGCCGCCCGCCAAGTTCGCGCCGCAGGGCGGTGTCGCCGTGATCGCCGCCAATACCTGGGCCGCCGTCAACGGCCGCGACGCCCTCCAGATCGAATGGGAGGACGGGCCGCATGGGGGCTTCGCGACGGCGGAGTACCGCAAGGAACTCAGCCAGTCCGCAAGCGCACCCGGCAAGGTGATCCGCAACCAGGGCGATGCCGAGGCGGCGCTGAGCAGTGCCGCCAGCGTCTTCAGCCGTGAATACTATCAGCCGCACCTGGCGCATGCGTCGATGGAGCCGCCGGTGGCCCTCGCCAATGTCGCCAACGGCAAGGCCGAGATCTGGGGCTGCCTGCAGAGTCCCTACGGCACGCGTCAGGACGTCGCCGCGGCGCTCGGCCTGAAGGAGGAGGACGTGACGGTCCACGTCACGCTGCTCGGCGGCGGTTTCGGCCGCAAGTCGAAGTGCGACTTCGCCATCGAGGCGGCCTTGCTGTCGCAGAAGATCGGCGCGCCCGTGCGTGTCCAATGGACGCGGGAGGACGATATTCGGCACTGCTTCTATCACACGACGTCGGTGGAGAAGATCGACATCGGTCTCGATGCCGACAAGAAACCGATCGCCTGGCGGCACCGCAGCGCCGCGCCGTCCTTCCTCTCCACCTTCGCGCCGGATGAGGGCTTCCAGCACCCGATCGAGCTCGGCATGGGCCTGGGCGACATGCCGTTCGACATCCCGAACGTCCGCGCCGAGAACTGCAAGGCGCTGGCGCACACGCGGATGGGTTGGTACCGCTCGGTGTCCAACATCCCGCGGGCGTTCGCGGTGCAGTCGGTCGTCGCCGAGCTGGCGCACGAGCTCGGCCGCGACCAGAAGGACTTCCTGCTGGAGATGATCGGCCCGCCGCGCGTCATCGATCTCAAGGCGGCCGGCCTGCCCGAGGACTTCTGGAACTACGGCGAGCCCTACGCCGAGTTCCCGAACGACACCGGTCGGCTCCGCAACGTCGTCGAGCTTGCGGCGGAGAAGGCCGGCTGGGGCAAGTCGCTGCCGGCCGGCGAGGGACTCGGCATCGCCGCCCATCGCAGCTTCGTGTCCTATGTCGCGATGGTCGTGCATGCGAAAGTCGGCAGCGACGGCACGGTGCGCGTGCCGGAAGTGCATGTTGCGATCGACTGCGGCTTCGTCGCCAATCCCGAACGGGTCCGCTCGCAGATGCAGGGCGCCTGCGTCTACGGCATGACGGCGGCGATGCTGAGCGCCATCAGCTTCGAGAACGGCGCCGTGGTCGAGAGCAACTTCCACGACTACGACATGGTGCGCAGCGACAACTTCCCGGAGGTCGTCTACACCCATATCGTGCCGCACGAGTTCAAGACACATGCGACGGGGGTGGGCGAGCCGGGCGTGCCGCCCTTCATCCCGGCCCTGACGAACGCCATCTTCAACGCGACCGGCAAACGTATTCGTGACCTGCCGATCGGCGACCAGTTGAGGGCGTAGCCGGACTGTCGTCGGCGGGAGCTTCGGCTCCCGCCGACTTCTTCAGTGATAGCCCTCGCCTTCGCGCACCCGGCCGCGGAACACGTAATAGGTCAAAGCGGTGTAGCCGAGGATGATCGGCAGGATGGGGATCAGCCCGTAGAGCAGGAACAGCTGCGATTCCGGCGCGGCGGCCGCCTGCCAGATCGTGACGTCCGGCGGGATGATGTAGGGAAAGAAGCTCACGGCGATGCCGCTGTAGGCGAGGACGAACAGCGCCGCCGACAGCAGGAAGGGCTGGTAGATTCGCCGCAGACGCACGGCGCGGTAGAGCGCCACGACGACGACGGCCGTCACCACCGGCACCGGCGAGAACATGACGAGGTTCGGCCAGCCGAACCAGCGGGCGGCCACGTCGGCGTTCTGCAGCGGCGTCCACAGGCTGACCACGAGGATGAAGCCGGCCACCGCGACGAGCGCCCGTTCCGCCTGGCCGTAGGCCCAGTCGAGCAGGTCGTCCTCCGTCTTCATGATCAGCCAGCCGCAGGCCAGCAGCGTATAGCCGGCGACCAGGGCGAAGGCGGTCAGCACCGAAAACGGCGTCAGCCAGTCGAACGCGCCGCCGGCATATTGCCGATCCGCCACCGCGAAGCCCTGGATGAAGGCGCCGAGCGCGATCCCCTGCATCGCCGCGGCGAGGATCGAGCCGCCGGCGAAGGCCCAGTCCCACAAGCGGCGCGAGCGCTCGGCCTTGAAGCGGAACTCGAAGGCGACGCCGCGCAGGATCAGCCCGATCAGCATCAGGATCAGCGGCAGATAGAGCGCCGGCAGGATCACGGCATAGGCCAGCGGGAAGGCGGCGAACAGCGCGGCGCCGCCCAGCACCAGCCAGGTCTCGTTGCCGTCCCACACCGGCGCGACGCTGCGCATCATGCGGTCGCGCGCCGCGTCCGACGGCGCCACCAGGAACAGGATGCCGAGGCCGAGATCGAAGCCGTCGAGCAGCACGTAGACGAAGATGCCGAAGGCGATGATGACGGCCCAGGCGAGCGGCAGGATGATGGCGAGGTGGTCCTGCATGGCCGATCCCTAGTCCGCCGCCGCCATCGGCCGCCGCGGCGCGATCGGTTCCGGCTCCGGCCCGCCGCCGGCCGAACCCTGCCGCACCACCTTGGCGATGTAGTAGAGGCCGGCGCCGAAGACGGCGGCATAGACGACGGCGAAGAGCGCCAGCGACAGGGCGATGCTGCCGGCCGGCACCGGCGAGGCCGCGTCGCGCGTGCGCAGCAGCCCGTACACCACCCAGGGCTGCCGTCCCACCTCCGCCGTCACCCATCCCGCCAGCACCGCGATGAATCCGGTCGGCGCGCACAAGGTCAGCAGCCGCAGGAACCACCGCGTGTCGAACAGCCGGCCGCGGAGGAAGAGCCAGGCGCTGGCCGCCGCAACGACGATCATGAGCATCCCCAGCCCCACCATGAGACGGAACGACCAGAACACGATCGGCGCCGGCGGCCGGTCCTCCGGCGCGAAGGCCTTGAGGCCGGTGACCTCGCCGTCCCAGCTATGGGTAAGGATCAGGCTGCCGAGCTGGGGGATCGCCAGTTCGAGACGATTGGTCTCCGCCGTCATGTCCGGCCAGGCGAACAAGATCAGCGGCGCGCCTTGCCGCGTCTCCCAATGCCCCTCCATGGCCGCCAGTTTGGCCGGCTGGTAGTCGCGCACGTTGAGCCCGTGCATGTCGCCGATGACGAGCTGCAGCGGCGCCAGCCAGACGATGATGCTGACCGCCATGCCGATCATGACGCGCGCATGGTCGGGGCGGCGGCCTGTCAGCAGCTGCCAGGCACCGACGCCGGCGATGACGAAGGCCGTCGTCAGGAACGCGGCCGCCACCATGTGGAAGAACCGATAGGGGAACGACGGGTTGAAGACGATCGCCGCCCAGTCGGCCGGATAGAACACGCCGTCGCGCAGCTCGTGCCCCTGCGGCGTCTGCATCCAGCTATTCGCCGACAGGATCCAGAAGGCGGAGATCAGCGTGCCCAGCGCCACCATGCAGGCCGACAGCACGTGCACCGGCCGCGGCACGCGGTCGCGCCCGAACAGCATGATGCCGATGAAGGTCGCCTCGAGGAAAAAGGCGGTCAGCACCTCGTAGCTGAGCAGCGGCCCCAGGATGTTGCCGGCGCGCTCCGACAGCACGCTCCAGTTGGTGCCGAACTGGTAGGAGAGCACGACGCCGGAAACCACGCCCATGCCGAAGGAGATGGCGAACACCTTGGTCCACAGGCGGCTGATCTCGCCGTAGATCGCCCGGTCGCGCAGCCACCACAGCAGCTCGAGCACGGCGATCCAGGCCGCCAGCCCGATGGTGAAGGCGGGAAACAGGATATGGAACGCGATCGTGAATCCGAACTGGATACGTGCCAGCAGGACCGGATCGAGCGAGTCCATCGCGCCCCCGCGACCGAGATGCCGGGCCAATGACCGGCCAACCCTAGCCGATGTGCAAGGTTCCGTGAACACTATCTGTGTCGCAGGGGACCTGGATCAGCGCGGTGCGTGCTTCGACAGGCTCAGCATGAGGACTTTCTATACGCCATCAAAATTGCCCCTCATCCTGAGCCTGTCGAAGGACGCACGACGGTGGGTGCAGGCCTAAGGCCGGATCTCGATCGGCGTGCCGTCGGCGACCGACGCCCAGATCGCGTCCATGTCGGCGTTCGACACGGCGATGCAGCCGAGCGTCCAGTCCCAGCCGACGGCGCGCGCCAGCCAGGGCGTGCCGTGGATGAAGATGTCGCCGCCCGGCGACACGCCGCGTGCCGCCGCCTGCGCCTTGTCGGCCGCGTTCGGGTAGGAGATGTGGATCGACAGATGGAACCGGCTCTTCGGGTTTCGCCAGTCCAGGACGTAGCGCCCTTCCGGCGTGCGTCCGTCGCCCTGTTGCGTCTTGTGCCCCGCCGGCGCGAAGCCGAGCGCCGCCGGAAAGGTCGCGATCACCGCGCCCTCGCGCAGGAGATGCAGCCGCCGGTCGCTCTTGTCGACCAGCACCGCGTCCGCCCGCCCGATGGCCACCGGCGCCGCCTCGGGCGTCGCCGTGGAGGAAGCCACGGCGCCCGCCAGGGCGAGAACGCCAGCCACCGATGCGATCCGTCCAAGGGGACTCACATCCTCCCCTTGAACGGTGTTTGCGGCGAAATCGCGGCGTTAGTACATGCCGGTCTTGTAGTCCTGCTCGACGAATTCGTCGCCGGCGGCGACCTCGCCGGCGGTCGGCGGCGTGGCCGGCGGCGCGGTCTGCTCGAGGATCATCTTGGCCAGGCTCGGCATCTCCTTGCGCTCGACCCGGCTGGCCGGATCCCACAGCCGCGAGCGCTTGAACGCCTTGGCGCAATGCAGGAACGCCTCGTCGACGGCGACGCGGATCACCACCTTCGGCGCCTTGCCGTTGACCGCGGCGCGCGCGAGGGCCGCGGGGTCGCGCACGATCGTCGCCCGCCCGTTGACGCGCAGCGTGTCCTCGAAGCCCGGGATGAAGAACAGCAGCCCGACGTTCGGATTCTCCATGATGTTGCTCATCGTATCCAGCCGGTTGTTGCCGGGCCGGTCGGGAATGATGAGGGTGTTGTCGTCGAGCACCTGCACGAAGCCCGGCGGATCGCCGCGCGGGCTGACGTCGGCGTTGCCGTTGCCATCGGCCGTCCCGATGCACAGGAACGGCGAGCGCGCGATGAACTCCCGGCAGTAGCGGTCCAGCTTGCCGAGCTGCTTGCGCACCGCCAGCTCCATCGGCGTGCCCATGATGTCGCGCAGCGCGCCCTGGCTCGGCACCGCGCAGATGTCGTCCGCCTCGTCGGTCATCGCTCTCTCCTTGTCGCTCCGGCCGTCGCGTCGATGACGGCCGCCGGCACATGGCAAACGGTCCTGCACGCATGGCAATCCGGCTGAGCGGGCCAGGTCGCGCCGACGGCGAAACAACCCCACGGCCATCGGACTTCCACCTTAGTCCGACCGGCGCGCGCCGGTCCAGCCTACCCGTCCGGCCGCGGTAGTGGGTCAGTTTGAAATCGTATCGATTTGGGATAGTATCGCGACTGTGACTTTTGGACCCTGGTAGCTCAGCTGGATAGAGCGCCGGATTACTAATCCGGAGGTCGGGAGTTCGGGTCTCCCCCAGGCCTCCGGTTTAGTTTTGGGGCCTAACTGGCGGAGGTCTGCGACGCGAACTTGCCCGTATAACCCTTTATGGGGGTGCCGAGAGTTGATTCAAAAATCAACTGACAAATCGGCATTCCTACGTCGAGGATCACCTCGTTAGCGCCAAAGTTGCACATCTCCAACTGAATCTGCCCCCTGAATCCAGCATGTATGGTCGGGGCCGTCAGATGCACGCATATGCCCAATCGGGCGATGCTGCTTTTGCCCTCTACTCTAGCCGCAATGCGTGACTCCGCAGGGAGTCGTATAGTCTCGCGCGTCCAAGCGAGAAGGAATTGGTGCGGCTCAAGGGTATAGCCTTTGAGGGAAACGCGAGTTTTCCGCTTATTGAGCTGCTGATAGCTATATCCGGCTTTGCCGGGCCTAATAGGCTGACCGGGAAGCTCTTGCCAGATATCCCCCGGATCATCGAGGGTGAGGTCAAGGCTCGTCGAGCTATACGCTTCTTCGCTCGGCGACGGTGAGATTTCAATTTGCCCGTTTGCTAGAGCGAGTTGAATTTCACGATCCGTCAAAACCATTGACCACTCCCCCCAAAGAGAGAGTTGGCTACCTCGCCACTGCTGTGGAAGGAACCCAAACTCTCCAACGCCCCGTTACCGTCTCGCGCGGCAATTCGACTAGTACTGAACGACCATCTTCCTGATTCTTGATGAAGCCTACTTCGATGCCGTCGCCGGAAACCTGGCTGGTATGGACAACCACATCTTCTTTGCCTGTCGTGGTCGCAATGGTCACCACCCTTTCAGTGGGAATTGGACCTTCCTCCTGTCCCTGTATCTTTATGACCATGGCTTCCCTCCTTGGAATGCGTTGCACAACGATCTATTTACACAGGATTTATGGGTTGTAACCAGACATAAACACCATAGTTTGAGTTTCTTTTTTGTTCCAATAGCTTATTGCCAATAAGCTACCACCGTTGGTTGACGTGCGAACCCCCTATATAGGGGGAGGCGGCGAATTTATTTCGCTTCCGCGCCTTCTCCCATTTATCAACGACGAGGACGATGTCCGTCAGCGACCAAAGTGTCTGCGTCACACTAGCGGCCATTGCCGGCGTAACGTGCGTCGTCTGGTGGATGCGAACGAAGTTGTAATGCATGAAGTAGATCGACAGCGCGTGGACGTGGTTTTCAACCTTCTTTGAGAACGCGCTCGTGAGTCGCGTGAAGCGCCGGTTGCCCATCCTGATATTGAGGTTCTGACGCTCGGCATAGCTTGTTGAGATACGGTCGTGGTCGGGCCGGCCCAGGACTTCCTTCTGCTTCGCGCCGACGCATACCGGCGGGCTGTAGCGGGTCTGCGCTTCCGCCGGCACCGCGTAAACCTTCTCCAGGATCGCGTAGTCAACGTCGATACCGAAGGCGTCATCGATGACTTGCAGATAGGCGTTGCGGCCGTCAGTCGTGATCTGGACGCGATTGGCGAGCCGTGACGCCAGGTCGGCAATGAACACCTTGGCCGTTGCGCCGCTGCGGTCACCAACCATCCACGACGCGATCAGCTTGGTATCGGCATCGATGGCCGTCCACGTCCAGATATCGCTAGCAATCTCCGGTGCCGCCTTGGCCGTGCGGACGTTCTTGGCCTTCGCGTAGACGAAACTCCAGATTTCGTCGAGCTGGAGGCGCTTGCACGGAAGTTCCCGCAGCATCCGATCCTGGTACTCGGAACAGGCTGCGCCGGCATCGACCAGCAGCTTGGCAATAGTGTTCTTGCTGACCCCCGCCAGGCGAGCAATCGACCGTATCGACATACCCTTGACCATCATGCCGAGGATTTGCACGCGCTTCTCGGTTGGGAGCCTGTTCATACTCCTTATATATGATCTTTTATGCTTAGCGTAAATCATATATTTTTATTCTATATCATCTGGTTAACGACCATGGATTAAAAGATGAAAAAAAAGCGTTGACAATGGCGTTGAGCGGCGCGACTCTTAACCAACGTTCTTAGGAGTGTGCAAATGACTGTTGCGCTTGAAAGCGACGCTCGAAAAATTCTCTCACCAATGCGCGAAGGCAAAATCCGAAGTGCGTTTGAACGTGCATGGACTGATTGGCTAGAGAGTCCCGAGCGCGCCAAATACAGTCGTTGGGCGCGCACTCGGGCCAATATGGTTTTTGAACGGATCGCCGTACGCCTCTTGGAGGCGTTCGCGGATGATCGCGGTGTCAGGTTTCATTTCCAGGATGAGACCATCAAGATCATCTTTGACAAACTGTTACTGGTTCGCTGCAAGAAGGCGAACGAGCGCGGCTTAGGGGGCAACGTCCCCACGCAAGCCAATATGGCTTTTTGCGAGGCTCAAAGTGACCTCCCCGGACTCCCCGGCCTCCAAAAGATCGAAATCGTCTATCTCCTGAATGATACTGCGACAGCTATAGAGAATATCGTCGTCCAAGCGCGTGACGGCGATATGCGTCTATGGGCATACACGCTCGGTGGCATCGAGGATGGTGGCGCTTCGATTGTGCCGCTACGACCCTCCTCGCCTCCGCCGTCATATGATCCTGCGGATATCGTCAATCCTCGCCAACCGACAGAGCGCGACGAAGAATCCGACGAAGATTGAGAAGATGAGCGGGCAGTTCAATGGTGGTCTGCTGCGCATAGCGCGGCAGCGAAAGGGATTCTCACAGGGGGAAGCCGCTCAACGGTTGGGTATCCCCCAAGTCAGCCTGTCGCGTTATGAAAACGCGATGGCAACCCCAAACGAAGAGTTCGCAACCCGTGCTGCGCTGGTCTATGAGTTGCCCGCATCATTCTTCTATCAGCCCGACTCAATATTTGGTGCGCCCGTCAGCGTTCACCCGATGTGGCGTAAGAAGCACGATGTGACAGTCCGAGAATTGGATCGAATCGTCGCGGAATTGAACATCCGCGTTATGCATCTTCGGCGGATGCTCGATGCTGTAGAGTACACACCCCAGGCGACGATTCCTAATCTTGACCCCGAGGAATACAGGGGGGATATCGAGCGCATCGCGTCTACAGTCCGCGCACATTGGCTCTTGCCGGCTGGGCCACTCCAAAATCTGATTGGTGCTGTCGAACGGGCTGGCGCAGTTGTGGTGTTCTCGTCCTTGGCTGGTAGCGCAGTCAGTGGCGTGACGGTATCAGTCCCCGGCCTATTGCCAGTGATCGTGTTGAATGAGGATCAGCCGGCCGACCGAACGCGGTTTACGCTTGCGCATGAGCTTGGGCATCTTGTGATGCATAGGTTCCCCAATGCCAGCATGGAGAAGGAAGCCAACGAATTTGCAAGTGCTTTGCTGATGCCAGCGGTAGACATAAAGCCTGCGCTTATGGGGCGCATAGACTTGCGTCGGCTGGCAGCTCTCAAGCCAGAGTGGCGCGTCTCGATGCAGGCATTGCTGTATCGGGCTCAATCTTTGAAGCTTATTGAACCGAACCAAGCCAACTGGTTGTGGCGGCAGTTCAATACGTCACGAATGAGGTTGCGCGAACCGCCAGAGCTCGATTTCCAGCGCGAAACCCCCGGCGTCGTGTCCCGGATGCTCAGCCTACACTTGGACACCTTCGGCTACAGCAAGGCGGAATTTGCCAAGCTCATACAACTGCACGAAGAGCAATTGGCTTCGTACTATGATTTGGACGCGAAGCCCGCGGTATCTGGGCTCCGGCTACGGATCGTCCGGTAGGTATCAGCCTTTGCCCCAACGCTTGGCCGCTGCTTTTCTGGCAATCTCCGTGCGGCGCTGCTTGGTCAATCTCGCCGCTCGCACCTTGCCGCCCCTAGCGCCGAGGTCCGCGGCAGCGAGGTTCTTTTGGTCGGGGACGGCGTCAATGACGCGCCCCGTCGCGATATCGCCAATGAGCTTGGCGAGGGCAATGGGGTCGCGCGGACGTTTGAGTCGCTTCGTGGCCAAGTTGCTAATATCGCAACGCGGCCTGACAGGTGCAACCGCCCGTCAGGTTGACCGGATTCCAAACTGACTCACTACACCGACCGCCGCGGGCTGGCCAATCCGGCCGCGTCTCAAGTAACGTGACGAGTTCAGGGTCGTTGGGGAGGCAGAGAAAATGACCGGCCGACGAATCGCGTCCGCAAGGGCAGCGGCGCCATGATCAGGACCACCCTCGTCTATGTCGGCGCCGCGGTCGCGGAGATCGCCGGCTGCTTCGCCGTCTGGGCCTGGCTGCGGCTCGACAAGTCCGTCTGGTGGGTGCTGCCGGGCCTGGCGTCGCTCGCCCTCTTCGCTTGGCTGCTGACCTTCGCCGACAGCGCCTTCGCCGGCCGCGCCTACGCCGCCTATGGCGGCGTCTATATCGCTGCCTCGCTGGCCTGGCTGTGGGCGGTGGAAGGCGCGCGGCCGGACCGCTGGGACGCGATCGGCGCCCTCGTCTGCCTCGCCGGCGCCGCCCTCATCCTGTTCGGCCCCCGCGCCGCCTGAACGGCCTCACGTCTCGCGGCCGAGCGCCGCCATCAGTTCGCGCCATTCGCGCTTGCCGAGTCCGCTGCTCGCCTCCGTCACGGCCTCGCCGGCGATGAGCCGCTTCACCACCGCGAACGATTTGGCCGACAGCGTCACCGAGCTCAGCCGGTGCTGCACGAATGCGTCGTGCGTGATCGGCACCCAGCGCTTGACGATGTCGAGCATCGCCTCGGCATAGGCGCGGATCTCGTACTGCGCGTGCGGATCGGCCCGCAGGGACAGGAAATGCAGCAGGTTGTGGAGGTCGATCTTCCAGTACCACTGCGTGTAGATGTTGGCCGGCAGCACCATGCGCGCCAGCTCGCGCGCGATGCCGTGGCGCTCCGCGTCGATCACCTGGCCGCTCTGGTCCTCGTTCAGCAGCTTCGTGTAGTTGGTGTAGGCGCGGGCGCTCTCGGCCTTGATCATCGCCAGCACCTCCTGCGCCTCGGCCGCCGGCAGCGCGTCGTCGCGCCCCTGCTTGTTGGCGCTCGACTGCGTCGCCAGGTAGCGCGGCTCGGCCGGCCCGGGCGCGCCGAACAGGTCGGGCTGGCCCTGGTCGCGCGTGTACTCGATATGCCGCTCGATGCGGCGCGAATCGAGGAAGTCGCGGTCCGGCACGTAGAACTCGCGGTCGAGGATCGAGTAGCGCGCGGAATATTCGTTCACGTTCGCCGTGCGGTGCCGGATCCACTGCCGCGCGACGAAGATCGGCAGCTTGACGTGAAGCTTGATCTCGCACATCTCGAACGGCGTCGAGTGGCGATGGCGCAGCAGATAGTTGATGAGCCCGCGGTCCTCGCTCACCTTCTTCGTGCCCTTGCCGTAGGAGACGCGCGCCGCCTGCACGATCGCCGCATCGTCGCCCATGTAGTCGATCACGCGCACGAAGCCGTGATCGAGCACGGGAATCGCCGTGTAGAGGATCTCCTCGAGCGCCGGCACCGTCGCGCGGCGCGTCGGCTGCGTGGCGTCGGCGAGCGCATCGACCTCGGCTTGCTGTTCAGGGGAAAGCGGCATGATCGCAGGCGGTTCGTCCCGGGTCCCGGTTAACCGCTACTTAACCGCGATTCCCGGCGCGCAGCAATGAGCCGTGAGCCGTCAGCAGTCAGCCATCAGCAGTCTGACAGCTGAATGCTGATTGCTGACGGCTTTCTTCCGGCTTTCTTCCCCCTTCCCGATTCCCCGCCGCGCACTTATATTTACCTCGTCGGGCAACCGACTATGGCGATAAACGCCATGTGGAATAAGCGCAGCGGACCCGGGGGCAGTACCCGGCGCCTCCACCAGCTTCTCCCGCCGTCGTCCGACGGCGGGCATCGCGGGGGCGAAACAGGATCGACGCGCGTGGTAAAGGCATGGTTTTTGCTCGGCATGGTACCGCCGTTATCGGGCCAACCTGAAAGTGCCAACGACAACCGTTTGGCTCTCGCTGCCTAACCTAGTTGGGTAAGCGCGGTCCGGGGGGCGCCGGGCAACAGAAGCCCCCCACTTCACGAGAACGCCCGGCCGCCGCTCCGGCCGACAAGGGCGCAGCGGAGGCGATGCGAGGCGAATGGGACAACATCGGCTGGATTACGAGCAGCTCTGTGCCGACGCATTGCGCGGGGTGGTGCGCCGCGCCCTCGCGCTGGTCGCCGAGAAGGGCCTGCCCGGCGGGCATCACTTCCTCATCACCTTCAAGACCGATCATCCCGGCGTCGCCATGCCGGACTATCTGCGCGAGCGCTATCCCGACACCATCTCGGTGATGCTGCAGTACGAGTTCTGGAACCTCGAGGTCGAGGACGACCATTTCGCCGTCTCCCTGAGCTTCAGCGACGTGCGCGAGCGCCTCAGCGTGCCCTACGAGGCGGTCACCGGCTTCGTCGATCCCTTCGCCAAGTTCCAGCTCAAGTTCGAGGCGCGCTACGACGCCGCCGCCGGCAAGCGCGACAAGTCGCCGACGGCGCTGAAGCCCGCCGAGGCGAAGGCCGACCCCAAGGACAAGAGCAAGAGCGGCGAAATCGTCACCCTCGACGCCTTCCGCAAGAAGTGAGTCATGAGTTTTGAGCCGTGAGTCATGAGTTGTGAGTCGCGGCCGCTCATGCACGACTCACAACTCATGACCTGACCCTCCCGTGTGATTTAAGTCACACCGCTGTGGCATTTTTTGCACCGCAGCGGGATTCCGATTGACCGTGCGCGGCGCGATCGATACAGTCGCGCCACCTTCTCGAAAACGAGGGAGGGACATCGCATGACGGTACGAGCTAGTCACACATGGGGATGCGCTGCATCCTGACGGTCGATGTCGGAGGGCGCCGGAAGGCGTCCGATCCTCGTTTGGTGTCCGAATAATCCTCACGCGCTGACAGTCGAACCCGGCTCTGACGGTCGTCGTCGGGCGTTCCTTTGAACGCCGCGATGAGGACTCCCGCTCCGGCCTGACAAAGCACCGTCGATTTCGCTGCAACCACGCCGCATCCGCGTCGATGCGACGACGGGAGAGCCTTGCCCGAGGCGACCGTTGTCCGCGCGCGGCCCGGCACAACCGACAGCAAAGGAATATTCAAGATGATCACCGCGCATTTGCAGTTCTTCGCCGAAGTGTTCGGCCGCAGCGGCCTCGTCCTGCGTCGACGCCGGCCGGAAGGCCGGCCGGACCCGCGTCCGCGCCGCAGGCTCGCGGTCCTGGATCGCTGGCGCCGGCAGACGGCGCCGCCGACGCCGCTGAACAACCATCTGCGCCGGGATATTGGCCTCGAGCCGCTCCCGCCGCGGAAGGACTGGGTCTGGTAACCCGGCGAGGCGGCGAGCCCATGGATCGGGCGCGCCGCCTCCGGCCGATGCCACAGCCTCGCCACCGCGCGGCCGCCGCCTCCTGACAGAACGTTGGCAGGAGCAGGCTGCTATTTATTCCGACATCAGGCGCACGGGCCGCCCGCCGCGCCGCACGCAAGGGAGTCGCCGCCATGACGAACACGCACCTGCTGCTCTTGTCGCAGCATGCCGGCCGCTTCGCGCCGCGTCGCCAGCCGGCGGCGCAAGTACCGGCGCCGTCCCTGTGGCGTCCGCTTGTCAGGATCGCCCGCTGGCTGCGGCCGCGCCCGCGCCTGCCCTATCTCAGCGAGCATCTGTGCCGCGACATCGGCATCGATCCCATGCCGAAGCCGCGGGACTGGCCGCTGACATGGTAGGCGGCCCGGCGCTTGCATGATCGCCGGGCATGGCCAGAATCGCTCCATGCGGCGCGCCGACCGTCTGTTCTCGATCATCCAGATCCTGCGCCGCCGCCGGCTGGCGACGGCGCAGGGCCTGTCGCGCGAGCTCGAGGTCTCCGAGCGCACGATCTATCGCGACGTCGCCGACCTCATGGCCTCGGGCGTGCCGATCGACGGCGAGGCCGGCGTCGGCTACATCCTGCGCGACGGCCACGACCTGCCGCCGCTGATGTTCACCCCGGCGGAGATCGAGGCCCTCGTGCTCGGCGCCCGCATCGTCGCCAAGTGGAGCGACGCCGAATTGGCGCGCGCCGCCGACGACGCCCTGGCCAAGATCGCCGCCGTGCTGCCCGACAACCTGCGCGACCAGCTCGGCCGCATCGCGCTCTATGCGCCCGACGATCATTTCCGCGAGAAGCTGCCGGCCGAGTTCGCGGACCTGCGCAAGGCGCTGCGCGAGCTGCGCAAGGTGCAGTTCGACTATGTCAGCGCCGACGGCGAGGCGACCCGCCGCACCGTGCGGCCGCTCGCCTTCCTGTTCTACGGCGCCGTCTGGATCATGCTGGCCTGGTGCGAGCTGCGCCAGGATTTCCGCTCCTTCCGCCTCGACCGCATGACCGGCATCGCCATCGCCGACGCCCGCTTCAAGCCCGAGCGCGGCAAGACCCTGCCCGACTATCTCGGCCGCTCCGACAACACCGGCCGGCTGGCGCTGTGAGTCCGCGGCGGGATGCAGGACCATCCTGCATCCTTTCCCGGGTTTAACCTAGGGACCAAGCTCAGGATGAGGAGGAATCTTGGTGGCACGAAGGAAACACCTCATCCTGAGCCTGTCGAAGGACGCACCATGTTGATCCAGGCCTCAACGAGAGAGCACGCCCCATGAGCAGAACGACCATCGCGCGCTGGCAGGATTGGGCCGGCGCCGGCCTCCAGCATCTCGTGCTGCGGGAAGGGCCGGAGGAGATCGTCGCCGAGGCCGCGATCATCGCCACGGAGGACGACACCCGCCTGGCCGCGCGCGTCCGCATCCGCTGCGACGCCGCCTGGCGCGTCCGGCACGTCACGGCCGACGTGATCGGCGACGACCGCCGCATCGATCTCGGCAGCGACGGCGCCGGCCGCTGGCGCGACGGCGCGGGCGCGCCGCTGCCGCATCTCGACGGCGCCATCGACGTCGACCTGCCGCTGACGCCCTTCACCAACACCCTGCCGATCCGGCGCCTCGGCCTGCGCGCCGGCCAGACCGCCGACATCCGCGTGGCCTATATCCGCCTGCCGGAGTTCACGGTGGAGACCGACCCCCAGCGCTACACCTGCCTCGAGCCCGGCCGCCGCTACCGCTACGAATCGCTCGACAGCGATTTCGTCCGCGAGATCGAGATCGACGCCCAGGGCCTGGTCGTCATCTATCCCGACCTGTTCCGCCGCGTGCCCTAGCCATGGCCGAGCGCAACGAGCTCCTCGCCTATCTGCTCGACCAGCTCGCCCCGCTCGGCGACGCCCGCGGCCGCGCCATGTTCGGCGGCCACGGCGTCTATCTCGACGGCCTCATCATCGGCCTCATCGCCTTCGACACCGTCTATCTGAAGGTCGACGACGGCAACCGGCCGGATTTCGAGGCCGCCGGCGCGGAACCCTTCACCTATGACGGCCACGGCAAGCCGGTCGTCATGCCCTACTGGGAATGCCCGGCCGACGTGCTGGAGGAGCCCGAGCGCCTGCGCGACTGGGCCCTGAAGGCCCTCGCCGCCTCCCGCCGCGCCCGCAAGCCCGCCCCCAAGCGCCCCGCCGGCAAGCGCGCGTCCCGCCGCAAGTCCATCCCGCGTCCTTCGACAAGCTCAGGATGAGGAGAAATCTTCGTGGCACAAAGACTGCCCCTCATCCTGAGCTTGTCGAAGGACGCACGCCGCCGATCCCATCCTGCGGCGGCTGGCCCATAGGTGCCCCATGCAGCTCTACTCCGGCCCCCTCAGCCTGTTCGCCCGCAAGATCGAGATCGCGCTCCGCGAGAAGGCGCTGCCCTTCGAACGCGTGATGGTGCCCTTCAGCCAGGAGCGGGGCTATGCGCCCAAGCATCCGGCCGTGCTGGCCGCCAACCCCAAGGGCCAGGTGCCCGTGCTGGTCGACGGCGATCTCGCTCTCTTCGATTCGACCCTGATCTTCGAATATCTGGAGGACGCCTACCCCGAGCCGCCGCTCTACCCGCGCGGCGCCCAGGCGCGGGCGCGCTGCCGTCTGCTCGAATTGACCGCCGACGAGATCCTGTTCGCGCCGGTCATGCGCCTCGGCTACCGGCTCGACCCGCCGGACCCCGACCCCGTCCGCCAGAGCCGGCTCGAGGAGGAAGGCCGCGCCGCCGACGCCGCGATCCTCGCCCACTATGCAGAGCTGCAGCGCCGGCTCGCCGGCCGCAACTATTTCTGCGGCGAGTTCACCGTCGCCGACATCGGCCTGTTCATGACCGTGCTGTTCGTCCTGCGGCGCAAGGGCCCGCGGCTCGACGGCCATCCGGAGCTCGCCGCCTGGTATGCCCGCGTCGGCGCCCGCGCCGCCGTCGCGCCCGTCGCCGCCGAGATCGCCGCCGCCGACCGCGCGCTTACGCGACGGTGAACAGATCCTCTCCCGCCTGCGGGAGAGGGCTAGGGTGAGGGTGAATCGCGCTGCGCCTGCTCAACCGACAGGACAAGGAGATGCCATGACAAAGCCGATCATGAATCTCGACGAGGTCGAATTCGACGACGTCGAGGAGAACGGTCCCTACACATCGAGCCGCGGCTCGATCGGCAGCCGCATCGGCGCCCGCAAGCTCGGCTACAACCTCACGGTCCTGCCGCCCGGCAAGGTGCAGTGCCCGCTCCACAGCCACCATGGCGAGGAGGAGATGTTCCTGATCATCGAGGGCGAAGGCGAGCTGCGTTTCGGCGACCGGCGCTATCCGATCCGCAGGCACGACGTGATCGCCTGCCCGACGGGCGGGCCGGAGGTCGCGCACCAGATCGTCAACACCGGCAACACCACGATGCGCTATCTCGCACTTTCCACGCTGTCGGAGGTCGACGCCTGCGAATACCCGGATTCGCGCAAGGTTGCGATCTACACCGGCCAGAGCGCCGACAGCGGGCTGCGCAAGATGTTCCGCGCCGAGACCACGGTCGACTACTACGACCGCGAGCGCTTCTGAGCGAAGGACTCGCGGCGGCGCTACTCGGTATGCGGGGGCGCCTCGACGCTCCAGCCGGGATCGGCGCCGAACGGGTGGTCGAGGAAGAACACCCAGGTGCCATCGGGAAGGCGGCGGTGCACCTCCATGCCGTGGTGGTGCACTTCGGTCGGTCGGCCGGCCTTGTCGAGGCCTCGGATCAGCCACTGCGAACGGGTCATGGCGAAATCGCCGGCGACTGTCGTGTGGTGGGTGACCACATCCATGTGCGGCCTGAGCCCGATATAGGCGGCCATGGTCCGGCGGATGCTGTCGGCTCCGCGCGCGATCGTCGTCCCGCCATGGACCTCGTCGACCTGCACGATCGAAGCCTCGGGATGATACATCGCCGCCGCGGCGTCCACGTCCTGCGCGTTGAAGGCGCGGGCGAGCCAGAGATTGCAGAGTTCGGGGGATGGAGCGCCCATGGAGAGTCTCCGTTCGTTGGGGTCGAATGCAACGGCCGCTCGGGCAGCGGCAGGTTTGCTCCCGCATCCCGTCGCCGGCCAGCGACGACGACAATCGGAGACGCGGATTACGGGGTGATGTCGCAGACGGAGAATGCGGTTACATTTGTAACGATGGCGCGCCCGTTCTGCGGCGCTCTCCGGCAGCAACCTCGGCCTGGCGATGGCGCTCTTCGCCGCGCAGCGCGCGACGGAGCCGCGCGGCGCCGAGACCACGGTCGACTACTAACACCGCGCAGCGATGCTCGCATCACTCTTGCAAGCTGGAGCCGCAGTCTGCTTCGACGCGCCGCCGTCCTTGAGCGGATCACTTTCCGTCCAGCGACGTAGTCTCAACATCCAGCTCATTATTCCGGGTCAGACGCGGTTTTCGTCAAAGTCAATCGTAATGGCAATCGCCGCCGCGATCGGAGCCGAGCGAGCGTAGAGGAGCCTGCTCAGGTTTTCGTCTTGAGCATCCTCATAGATCTGTCCTTCACGACAGCGCATCACTTCATCAGCAACGAAATGTTCGAGTCGCCATCCGTGCTGCGAATAGCTTGCCGACGCTGACTTAGCTTTCTTGCTTCTCAGCTGCTTGAACGTAGGTGATTTTCCCGGTGTCAGCTTTGCGAGTGCGTCATAGACATCCACGGCAGGAAGTATACGGCAACCCAGATCATTGCTGGTCGATTTCCTGGCGAGCTTAGACGATACCGGATAGAGGCCCGCATATGGAACTGATGGCGGATTGTACAATCCATAGTAGACGGGAATATGCCTCGTCTTCATGTAAGTATCGATGCGCTGCACCTGCTCCGAGCCGGCGCTTATCGCGCCGTATACAGACGTTTCCTTGAATCCAAACGCTCTCTGATTTGTCAGCGGGACCGCACGCTCGACTCGATCCACGAGTCTTCCAATTCCAATTCTATAATCAGTGTCCTCAAGTTCCGTTCCTGGCAGCTCGTCGGAGTACAAGCGCTTGGTCTGTAGGAGGGCGACCTTACGGACCACTAGGGTTCCCGCCTTCCGTACGATAACAAAGAACGCGATGTCGGCGATTTCCCATCGTTCGTACATCCAGCGCGCCCCAAGCCAGTGGGTTTCCAGGAGGACAGACACTCTGTCCTTGGCGAAAAATCTCGGTGGTGTTGCCGCCAGTTCGCAAACGAGTATGTGATCCAGGGTCTCTTCATACATGGAAGGCTGATGCGCGAGCGTTTTCGTCACCTTGTCGTTCGCGGCGGAGAACGTCTCTCGAAGAAAACTAAGAACCAATTCCGGTATGAGATTGAACATCGCCGAGGCCTCGTAGCAACCATGCCTGCAGCTCGATATAACGCCTATTCATGATTGGCGCTCCTCCCAAATGGGAGGGGTCGCAGAGACTTCGGCAGGTGCAATAGAGGGGCGCTTGAGATCAGGAATTTCATCCTTTAGGACGATAACCAAAGAGTCGCAAAGAAACACCGTCGTAGGCGGGCCCAATTCAGAAGCCGTAACATTTCTGACCAGTTATGGCCTGCGAGACTCGTCCGGCGGTTTTAGTGGTCGGTACGCGTCGATCTGATCGGCGGCAACGACGATGCTGGTGCACATGCGGTCGACGCCATGCCGCGTCACCCGCGCGGCGACAGGCCCGAAGGGATCGCACAGGAGCACGCTCGCGATGCTGATGTTGAGGAGATAGCGCGGCGCGTCAAAGGTCGACCGGATCGGCCGGGGACAGAGTCTCATCGATCTCGGGAAACCAGTCCGCCGGCGGCAGGGGGCCGAGCGCGCGCAATGCCTCGATGAAGCTCTTCGTCTCGATCGGCTCCAGAATCAGGCGCGCGCCGTCCTTCGTGACCAGCGCGGTCTTGCCCGGCAGTTCCCATTCGCGAGGGATGCGCACGGCGGCCTTGGAAGTCTTCTTTCGCTTCGTCATGTCCAGATCACAGTCTTGGCCTATGCCGTGTCCCGGCCGGGGATTGATCGCGCCGCCGTCTCCTTCACCCCGCCACGGGCGTTGACTTTCAACCCATATGTTCATATAATGTTCTCTTGCCGATGGGCCCGTCCCGGCGGCGCGGTCTTTGACATCGTGGATCAGATCTACTTCACCGTCACATCCGCCCACGCGGGTGCCGACCCCCCCGTGTTTTGGCCCAAGCGGGAGCACCGAGCCCGTTAACTTCCTTTACATAGGCTCGTTGTTCAGATTTCGAAAACCAGGTCAGGTGAACTGTCCTATCTTCCGACGTGCTCCCGCTGGGCATGGGGTGCTTCGTTCATTTTCTCACGGCCGAACGTAGGGGCGGCCCCCTCCCCGCTTTCGCGGGGACAAGCGTGGCCGCCCGGCAACCGCTCCGTCCGCCAGGGCACCCACGCGGGGGCGCCCCTAACGCTCGATCTCCGCTTGGCATGGGGTCCATCGCTCGATTTTGCACTCGCCCCCTCTGCGCCTCCGCGGCTCCGCGTGAATCCCAAGCCGCCGGACACCCGGTCTTCGCTGGACATGGGGTTCATCCGTCATTTTTGCGCGACCGTCGCGTCTCCAGCGCGCGGCCGGAACCTCCGCCCTACCAAGCCCGCCCGTTTGCCGATAAAACAGCGCCGGCGAATTCCGGGAGCAGCCCGATGACCGACCAGCCGAACACCCGCCTCGAGAGCGACTCCATGGGCGAGGTCGCCGTGCCCGCCGACCGCTACTGGGGCGCCCAGACCCAGCGCTCCCTGCAGAACTTCCGAATCGGCGGCGAGCGCATGCCGGTGCCGCTCGTCCGCGCCCTCGGCCTCGTCAAGCAGGCCGCGGCCGAGACCAACATGGCGCTCGGCGTGCTCGATCCGAAGCTCGGCAAGGCCATCGCCCAGGCCGCCGCCGAGGTCGTCGCCGGCAAGCTCGACGATCACTTCCCCCTCGTGGTCTGGCAGACCGGCTCCGGCACCCAGTCCAACATGAACGCCAACGAGGTGATCGCCGGCCGCGCCAACGAGCTGCTGGCGGGCAAGCGCGGCGGCAAGGCGCCGGTGCACCCAAACGATCACGTCAACATGGGTCAGTCGTCGAACGACAGCTTCCCCTCGGCCATGCACATCGCCGCCGGCGAGCAGGCGGCGCGCGCCGTGATCCCCGCCCTCAAGCACCTGCATGAGGCCCTGGCCGCCAAGGCGACGGCCTTCGCCGACATCATCAAGATCGGCCGCACCCACCTGCAGGATGCGACGCCCGTCACCCTCGGCCAGGAGTTCTCGGGCTACGCGGCGCAGGTGGCGCTCGGCATCGACCGCGTCGAGTCCTGCCTGCCGCGCATCTGGCCGCTGGCCCAGGGCGGCACCGCCGTCGGCACCGGCCTCAACGCCCACGCCGGCTTCGCCGCGGCCTTCGCCGCCCAGGTCGCGCGCCTCACCGGCCTGCCCTTCGTCAGCGCGGCCAACAAGTTCGAGGCCCTCGCCAGCCACGACGCCATCGTCGAGCTGTCCGGCGCCTACAACGTGCTGGCGGCCTCGCTGCTGAAGATCGCCAACGACGTCCGCCTGCTCGGCTCCGGCCCGCGCTCCGGCCTCGGCGAGGTGCTGCTGCCGGAGAACGAGCCCGGCTCCTCCATCATGCCGGGCAAGGTGAACCCCACCCAGGCCGAAGCCCTGACCATGGTCGCCACCCAGGTGATGGGCAACCACGTCACCGTCACCGTCGCCGGCAGCCAGGGCCATTTCGAGCTCAACGTCTTCAAGCCCGTGATGATCTACGATCTGCTGCAGTCCGGCCGGCTGATCGCCGACGCCTGCGTCAGCTTCACCGACAACTGCATCGTCGGCATCGAGCCCAACCGCGCCCGCATCAAGCAGCTCCTGGAGCAGTCGCTGATGCTGGTCACCGCCCTCAACCCGCACATCGGCTACGACAAGGCGGCCAAGGTCGCCAAGAAGGCCCACGCCGAGGGCACCAGCCTGAAGGAGGCCGCCGTCGCCCTCGGCTTCCTCACCGCCGACGAGTTCGACAAGTTCGTCCGCCCCGAGCAGATGATCGGCCCGCGCTCCTAGGAATTCCCTCCCCCCTTGAGGGGGAGGGTAGGGTGGGGGGTCGAACGGAGAAACGCGATCGAGCCTGATGACCGACCAGCATCACCACGCCCTGAAGAAGCACTCCATCCTGATCGCCGGCCACCGCACCAGCCTGTCGGTCGAGACCGCGTTCTGGGATCAGCTCAAGGCCATCGCCGGCCGCCGCGGCCTGTCGCTCAACAAGCTGATCGAGGAGATCGACGGCCAACGAGCGCGCGACGCCAAGCCGAGCAACCTCTCGAGCGCCATCCGCGTCTTCGTGCTCGACCAGCTCTTGACCGAACGCACGTCAACCCCATCTCTGCCAAGCCCGTGAGGAGCCCATGCTCGAACTGCGCCCCAACTGCGAATGCTGCGACAAGGATCTGCCGCCCGATTCCACCGAGGCGATGATCTGCACCTTCGAATGCACCTTCTGCCGCGGCTGCGCTCAGAACCTGCTGGACGGGGCCTGCCCCAACTGCGGCGGGAACCTGGTCCAGCGGCCGATCCGGCCACCGGCCATGCTGGAGAAGCACCCCGCCTCGACCAAGCGCGTCTTCAAGCCCGAGGGCTGCCGCAAGGTGGCCTGAGCCGCGCCCGATGACTCCAGACGCCATTGCCGCGGCCGCCGATTTCATCGCCGATCTGCGCCAGCGCCGCAACGGCCGGCGGCCGCCGATCGAGGAGATCCCGGCGGATTGTCGCCCGGCGACCCTCGAGGAGGCCTACGCCGTGCAGGAGGCGGCCCGGCCGCTGATCGCCACGCGCGGCCGCGGCGCGCCGGTCGGCTGGAAGATCGGCTCGACCTCGCCGCCCATGCAGGCCGCGCTCGGCATCCCCTTCCCCTGCGCCGGCACGCTCTACGCCGGCACCGTCCACCAGGGTCACGCCGCCGTCGACCGTGCCGACTACGCCAAGCCCGGCCTCGAATGCGAGGTCGCCGTGCGCCTCGGCGCCGATCTGCCCGCCCGCGCCGGCGGCCACACGCGGGCCAGCGTGCTGCCCGCCGTGGCCGCGGTCATGACCTCCGTCGAGATCGTCGAATGGCGCTTCGTCGACATCAAGCGGGCGGGCGTGCCGAGCCTCGTCGCCGACGACTTCTTCTCCTGCGGCTGCGTGCTCGGGCCGGAGCAGCCGCCGGACATCCTGGCCGGCGAGGCCGACATCCCCGGCCGCTTCACCGTCGACGGCGCGGTCATCGGCGCCGGCGCGGCTCGCGACATCCTCGGCCACCCGCTCAACTCGCTGGCCTGGTTGGCCGACCATCAGGCGGCGCGCGGCGCGCCCCTGCGGGCCGGCGAAATCGTCACCCTCGGCAGCATCTTCGCCGCCTTCCGGCTGGAGCGGCCGGGCCTCGTCGCCGCCTCCTTCGACGGTCTCAGCGCCGCCTCGGTCGCGGTGACGTAGCGGCCTACTGCTGCGGCGCCAGGTCGGGGATGATGGTCTCCGGCTCCTGGACGCCCTCCATCGCCTCGGGCAGCTGCTCCTCGGGCAACGGCTCGACCGCCTCGGCAGCGGGCTCCTCCGGCACCGCCTCGGCGGGCTGCTCCTCCGGCGCCGCCTCGATCTGCGGCACGATCACCGGCTCCTCGGCCGGTTGCTCGGCCTCGGGCGCCGGTGCGACCTCCTCGGCCGGCGCTTCGGCCGGTGCGACCTCCTCAGCCGGAGCCGCCTCGGCCGGCGCCTGCGTCGCCTCCGGCTGTTCTTCCGGCGCGATCTCGACCGCGGGGGCTTCCGGTGCAACCTCGGCGGCGGGCGCTTCCTCCGGCGCCGCCTCGACCGCGGGCGCCTCTTCCGCCGGCGCCGCAGCGTCCGGCACCTCTTCCGCCGGCGCGGCCTCGGCTGCGGGCGCCTCCTCGACGGCCGGGGCTTCGGCGGTCGGCGGCGCGACCTCCGGGGCCTGTTCCGTCGGCATCGCCTCCGGCGCCGGCTCGATCGCCGGGACCAGCGCCTCGCCCGCCGTTTCCGGCGCCTGCGGCACGACCTCCGGCGCCGTCGGCTCGGTGACGCTCAGGTCGGGGACGATGGTCTCCTCCGGGCTGGTCGGCGCGGCCTTGCCCGCCTCGCCGCCGCCCGTGAGCCCCGGAAGCACGCCCGGCAGGATATCGGGGAGCACGCCTGGCGCCGTGCCCTCGCCCGTCCCCGGCGACTGCAGCCCGGGCACGATGGTTCCGAACAGGTCGGTCGGGTTGAGGCCGCCGAAGGGCGCCGCCCCGCCGCTGCCGCCGCAACCGCCGCCGCCGCGCGGCTTCGGCGTCGGGCTGTCGAGGATGCCGGCGAGATCGACCATCAGGCAGGGCTGGTCCGGGAATTGCGCCGAGAAGACGTTCACAAGCATGCCGATGGTCCAGGCGCCGAGATTGGCATCGCCGGTGACGAGGGCCTTGGCTTGGTCGTTGATGATGGAGAGGTCCTGCGTGTTGAGCACGCCGCCGGCGATGTTGAAGTTGCCGTTGAGCGCGTTGGGCCGGCCGACGAACGCCTGATAGGCGGCGTTCACATACTCGGTCACGCCCTGGACCTGCTGCACGCCGGTGAGTTTCGACAGCTGCTGCCCGAGGACCGACAGCGCCGCCGCGCCCAGCACCTGCTCGACCTCGCCCAGCACGGTGACCGTGCCGTCGACCCGGCCGACTCCCTGCAGCGCCTCCATCAGCTCGGCCATGCTGTGGCCGCGCGACGTCAGATCGGCGTTGAAGGACACCGGGCCCTTGACGAAGCCGCTGCCCGCGACGTCGCCGACATTGACCTTGTCGGCGATGATGTGGCCGTTGAAGGTCGGCACGCCCCGGCTCGCCAGGCTGCCCGTCAGGTTGATGGCGCCGCCATAGGTGTTGCCGGTCAGCTGCGTGATCGTGAGCGTGCCGTCGCGCAGCGCCAGCTTCGCCTGCAGATTGTCGATCCGCGTCTCGCCGGAGATGAAGCGGTCGGCGGCAAAATCGACATCGGCGTCGAAGCTCTCGAGAATGGACAGGTCGAGCGGCTCGCGCGACCAGCGCTCGCCGCTGCCGCCCCCGCCGCCCGTCTCGCCGGGCGTCGAGAACGGCGTCAGATCGACCACGCCGCCGCGCAGGGCGGCCGTCACCACCGGCCGCGCGCCCGCTTGGTCCAGCTGCAGGTTGCCCGTCAGGCTGGTCTGACCCGCCCGCAACGACAGGTCGGACAGCGATGCCGCGTCGGTGCTGCCGCTCGCCTTCGCCGCCAAGGCAAAGGCGCCGAGCTTGTCGGCTTGCGGCTTGTAACCCGGGACGAGCGCGGCCAGCAGATCGCGGAACTCCGGGTGATCGGCGGAGACGGTGATATCGAACCGTGTCGGCGCCGCGGCGGCCATCACCGTGCCCGCCACCTTGGCGCTGCCGCCGAAGCCCTGCAGCCCCAGATCGAGCTTCATGTCGTCGGCATTGCCGGCCATGGTTCCGGCAATGCCGACCTCGCCGAGCTTGCTGGCGGCGGGCCCGGCCATGCCGGCGAGGGCGAGCAGCGGCGCCGGCTTCTTGGCGGCGAAGTCGAGCCGCGTGTCGACCCGCGGCGTCCCGGACAGACCGTCCAGCCTGCCCTTGAACTGCCCCTGCCCACCGATGCCGGCCATGCTGATCGTCACGTCATAGGTCAGATCGTCGGCGCCGCTGACCGCGGTTCCCGCCAGCGAAACCGCGCCGAGCCTGCTCGCATCCGCGGCCGACATGCCGGCGAACGTGGCCAGCGGTCCGGCATCCTTGGCCTTGAGATCGAAGGTCGTATCGATGCGCGGAATGCCCGCCCCGATGCCTGTCGCCTTGCCCTTGGCGGTCCCCGATGCGCCCACCCCGGCGATGGAGAACGTCACGTCATAGGCGACGTCCTGCGCGCCGCCCGCCAGCGTCCCGGCGAGCTTGAGCGCGCCGAGCTTGCCGGGCGGCGCCTTGCCGAGGCCGGCGAGCTGGAAGGCCTTGCCGGCGTCGCGGGCGCTGAGATCGAACTTGGTATCGAAGCGCGGCTGCCCGGCGAGGTCGGAGATCGTGCCGCTCAACGCGCCCTTGCCGCCGGCGAACTCCTTCACGCTCAGGTCGCGCAAGGTGAGCGCGCCATTTTGCAGCGTGCCGTCGAGATGCACGGATTGCAGCGTCTGCTCGTTGAGGGTTAGCTTCCCGACCCGCAGCTCGACATTGGCATCGAT
Organism: Dongiaceae bacterium; assembly: GCA_050180895.1. Taxonomy (GTDB): domain Bacteria; phylum Pseudomonadota; class Alphaproteobacteria; order Dongiales; family Dongiaceae; genus JBGPEQ01. The sequence continues at coordinate 310,908 of JBFXDS010000001.1, read as the reverse complement.
GCCGGCGAGCGGCGCCAGTCCGTCGAGAGGCAGGCCGCCGCCCTTGGCCTGCCCGCTGCCGCCTTCCGCCGGCGCCGCCGGCGGCAGATAGGCGTCGAGGTTGAGCTGGTCGATCGCCAGCCCGATTCCGAATGCGGGCTTCTCCCGGGTGGCGCCGGCAAGCGCGATCCGGGCGCCGCCGGTGATCTTCGAGGAATCGAGCTGGAGATCGATCTCCTCGAGACCGAGGCTGGTCGGAGTGGCCGTCAGCCGGCTCGTCAAGGCCAAGGTCCGCAGCCGGTCCGCCGGCACTTGCGGCGGCGCGACCTGCAGCCAGTCGAGCAGGGCCCGCAGATTATCCGACTTGGCGTCGACGCCGCCGGTGAATTGCGGCTCTCCTTCTGCCGGCGCGAGGGTCCCGGTCGCGGAGAAGCTGGATCCACCCGGCAGCAGCGCGGAGAACTCGCTGAGCGTCAGTTGCCCGCCCGTCAATTCGGCCGCCAGGCGGGCGTCGTTGATCACGCCGTCACGATAGCTGATCGCGGCGACGGCCACGGAAACGGTCGCATCGATATCCTGCGGAAGGGCAAAGCTTCCGCCTTTGCCCGCAGCCGGCGCCGCGGGGGCGCTTTCGGCCGGCGCCGTCACGGCCGACAGCAGACTGTCCAGATTGAGCCGGTTCACGCCCAGCTTGGCCTCGACCTTGGCCGGCGTCCCGGGCGCGAACTTGACCGCGCCGGTGGCGGCGACGCCGCCGAGCGCGACCGTCAGGTTCTGTACCTCGCCGCCCGCGCCGGCATAGATGACGTCGCCGGCGATCTGAAACGCCTTGTCGAGCGCAATGGGCATGCCCGCGGCCGTGCCCGGCGCCAGGCTGTCGACCGTGAGCGCCAGATTGGCGCTGTTGAGATCGAGCCGCCCTTTCGCCGCGAGTTCGGGCTCGGTCGCAACCGTGCCGACGAACTTCAGCGTCGTATCGGTCTTGGCCAGTCCGATCTCGGCATTGATCGGCGCCGGCGCCCCTTCGTTTAACCCGCCGACGGTCAGCTTGAACATCACGGGCACGCCCTGGTAGCTCAGATTGCCATCGGCGCGGAACGGTCCGCGCAATGACGTCGCGCCCAGTTCGGCATTGACGGCATCGACCCTCTGCTCGCTGCCCTCCGGAGCATCGCGATAGATCAGCGTCCCGTCCGTGATCCTGATGTCGTCCAGCCTGATTTCGGGCCCGCCGCTATCGGCGGTGCCGGAGCCGGCATCCGCGCTCGTCGCGGGCAGATCGAGCTGCCAGTTGGCGCGGTCGTCCGCGAGGCGTTCGAGCACGATCGTCGGCTTCACCAAGTCGATCCGCTCGACCTGAAAGTTGCCGTCGATCCAGTCGAGCGGCGTAAAGGCCAAGCGTACATCGAGCGATTCGAGCGTCGCCATGTCCGGCGCACTGCCGCCCTCGATATTGGCGAACCGGACGTTGGTCACCGACAAGGTCGGCGACCACAGAATGGCAAGGGAGATATCGCCATCGATCGTGAGCTCGCGACCGGTCGATTCGCGCACCTGCTCGGCGATCTGGCCCTTGTAGCCGTTCCAGTCGATGAAGCTCGGGGCGGCCAAGGCTCCCCCGACCAGAAGGACGAGCAGAACACCGAGGCCGATCAGAATCTTCCTAATCATACGCGGATCTCCAGCGATGAGCCGAGACGTGCCCCTGATACCATCTGCATTGTGGCGGGCGGAACCCGGACTAGTGTATGGGCGTACCGGACGGCAGGCATGTCACCCCATCGAAACGGCAAAGAGCCTTGTCACCATGAGCGACATCGTCAATTTGAACAAGTATCGAAAGCAACGCCGGCGCAGCGAAGCAGCCAGGGCGGCCTCCGAAAACCGCGTGCGATTCGGTCGCGACAGGACGGAGCGCGCCAGGATACAAGCGGAGCAGGAGCGTCAGACCAAGCTACTCGATCGCCAACGTCTCGACGAACCTGACTGACCCTGAGCATGATCCCGTTGCTCCTGTGCGACCTGGACGGGGTGTGTGCCAATGCGGGCGTCCTGAACTGCCGACGAGTCGGCCCTGCCCGCGCGCGGCAACTATCTTCAGCCTAACCTGAACTCGCAATGAACCGGCCCAGCCGGATCCTGTCGTCCGTCCGTTAACGAACTGTTAACCGAGTCGGCGTCCGACGGCGGCGATGCCGGCCGATCGACTGGAGCACCCAAGCCTACTTCACCACGTCCATCACGCCGATGATGGCGGAGACCTTTTCGCCGCTCTCGTCGGAAAGCGGGCAATCGATCGATTCGAAGCGGCGCGCGCCGCCGATGGAGAACTTCAGCGTTCCGTTGCATTTGCGGCACACCCGGCCGGCCACGATCGCCTTGTAGTAGGCATAGAGCTCATGGCCGTATTCGCCCTTGTCGGCGTGCCTGACGGTCTCGCCGGTGCGATTGCGCCCGACGATCCGGATGACCTCCTCGCCGAAGATGCGGAATTGGAACTCGTCGGTCGGCAAGACGTCGGTCACGAACAGGTTGGCGACGATCGGCCGGTGGTCGAGGATATCGAACGACTTGCGCCGCGGCATCCGGCCGCCATTGGCGGCGGCCCACCAGCGATAAAGGTGCCTGACCTTCGGGCTCAGGAATTCGGACTTCTCGTCGACGCTCGTTTCTACGATGTCGTAGATGCGAGTCAGGTCGCTGCCTGGTCCGGGTGTTGTCGTCACGTCGTCCTGCAACTGCTCAAGGGAGCGGCCGGCCGCTCACGCCCGCACGACCTTTCCGGGATTCATGATGTTGTCGGGGTCGAGGGCGAGCTTCAACTGTCGCATCACCGCCACCGCCTCGCCGTGCTCGGCGGTCAGGAAATCGAGCTTGCCGTAGCCGATGCCGTGCTCGCCGGTGCAGGTGCCGCCGAGCGCAAGCGCGCGCATGACCATGCGGTCATTGATCCGGCGCGCCTCCGTCATCTCGGCCGGATCGTCCGGATCGATCACGAAGGCAATATGAAAATTGCCGTCGCCGACATGGCCGACGATCGGCGCGATCAAACTGGAGTTGCGGATGTCGGCCTTGGTCTCGGAGATGCATTCGGCCAGCCGCGAGATCGGGACGCACACGTCCGTCGCCCATCCTTTCGCTCCTGGCCGCAAGGCCTTTGCCGCATAGTAGGCGTCGTGGCGGGCCTGCCATAGCTTGCTGCGCTCCTCGGGCTTGGTCGCCCAGCGGAAGCCGCCGGCGCCGTGCTCCCGGGCGATCGCATCGACCATCTCCGCCTGCTCCGCAACGCCCGCCGCGGTGCCGTGGAACTCGAAGAACAGGGTCGACTGGACCGGGAAATCGAGCTTCGAATAGCGGTTCACCGCATCGATCTGCACATCGTCGAGCAACTCGATGCGCGCCACCGGAATGCCCGACTGGATGGTCTGGATGACCGTGTCGACGGCATTCTCGATCGTCGGAAAGGAGGCCACGGCCGCGGATATCGCCTCCGGAATGCCATAGAGCCTGAGCGTGATTTCGGTGATGACGCCGAGCGTGCCTTCCGAACCCACGAACAAGCGGGTCAGATCGTAGCCCGCCGCCGATTTGCGCGCCCGCCCGCCGGTCCGGATGACGCGACCGTCGGCGAGCACCACTGTCAGACCCAGCACGTTCTCGCGCATGGTTCCGTATCGTACGGCATTGGTGCCGGAGGCGCGGGTGGCCGTCATTCCCCCGATGGATGCGTCGGCGCCCGGATCGATTGGGAAGAACAGGCCGCTGTCCTTCAGATGGTTGTTCAACTGCTTGCGGGTGACGCCCGGCTGCACCGACACGTCGAGATCCTCGACATTCAGACGCAGGATGCGATTCATCTGCGACAGATCGATGCAGACGCCGCCGTGAAGGGCCGCCACGTGCCCTTCCAGCGACGTGCCGACGCCGAAGGCGATGATTGGTATCTTGCGTCGGGCACAAGCCTGCACGACGGCGCTCACCTCCTCGGTGGTATGAGCAAAGACGACGGCATCGGGCGCATGCACCGCATGATAGGATTCGTCCCTGCCGTGCTGCTCACGCACCGCCGGCGAGACCGACAGCCGGTCGCCGACGATCGCCCGCAGCTCCGCAAGAAGGGACGGATCGACGCGGTCGCCGATCGATGCTTCCCGTGCAGGGTCGGTCATCGCCTTGGCCTCTCTGGCTTCCGACGTTGCCTGGTGGCTACGACCCTGGAAGATATAGTACAAACCGGTGGTTGAGGCGAGATTCTCGCCGCGGCCGGGCGGCAAACGAACTCAGAATCCCTCCCACCGGTCTCCGGCTGCGCGCGGGGGGCCTGCTGGGCGCGGTTCGGTGCCCGAGGCGGCCTTGGCGACCGATTCGGCCGCGCGTGCACCGATCCGCTTGGCGAGGTCGGCCTGCAGATCGCGCACGCCGGCATGCGCGGCGTTGAAGAACGACACAACCTCGAGCATGCCGTCCACCTGGCGGTCGACCGCCGACAGCGATGCCGTGGATTCTTCCACCAGCGACGCGTTCTTCTGCGTCACCGCTTCCATCCGCGTCACCGTCTCGTCGACCTGCTGCACCCCATCCGATTGCTCCCGGCTTGCCGCCGCGATCTCCGATACGATCTCCGCCACCCGCTTCACCGAGGCCACGATCTCCGTCAGGCTCGAACCCGCCTTGTTCACCAGTTCGACGCCGCGCTTCACCTGGCTGCCGCTGCTGCCGATCAGGCTCTTGATCTCCTTCGATGCCTGACTCGACCGCTGCGCCAGCGCCCGGACTTCCGCCGCGACCACGGCAAAGCCGCGCCCGGCCTCCCCGGCCCGCGCCGCCTCGACCGCAGCGTTGAGCGCCAGGAGATTGGTCTGGAATGCGATCTCGTCGATCACCCCGACGATCTCGGAGATCCGCTGCGCCGATTCCTCGATCTGCGCCATCGCCGCCACCGCCGAAGCCGCCACCTCGCCGCCACTTTCGGCCGAGCCGCGCGCGTTGAGGGCGAGCTGGTTGGCGTTCTGCGCATTGTCGGCGTTCTGCTTGACCGTTGCCGACATCTGCCGAATCGACGCCGCCATCTCCTCGAGTGCGGCGACCTGCTCTTCCGTGCGCGCCGACAGGTCCTGTGAGCCTGCCGCCAACTGTGCCGTCGCGCTCTTGATCGTCGTGATCCCTTCCGCGGTCTGACCGACGATCGCAGAAAGCTGCTCCGCCGTCGCGTTCGCGTCCGTCTTCAGCCGCAGCAGCTCGCCCTGGTAGTCGCCCACGATCCGCTTCGACAGGTCGCCCTTCGCCATCGCGGACATCATCTCGACGACCTCGTTGAGGACCCCGCGCACCGTCGCCGCCCACTGGTTCATCCCCGCGCCCAGCTTCGCCGTGAGCCCCGTGCCGCCCACGGTGGACAGCTGCCGCGTGAAATCGCCGGCGGCCGCGGCCTGCACCATCGCCGCCAGATCCTCCTGGAAATTCAACTCCGCTTCGCGATCGGCCTTGTCGCGCGCCCGCTCCTCCGCCAGCCGCGCCGCCTTCTCCGCCTCGGCGGCCAGATGCTCCGTCAGGTCGACCCACTCGATGACGGCGCCCAGACGCCCGCCGGCCTCGTTCAGCACCGGGTTCATCGTCAGCTCCACGACCCGGCGGCCGAATTCCCGCCGTTCGGTCCAGCTCTGCGTGAAGTTGGCGAACTGATCTCGCGCCGCCGCCGCATCGCGGAACAAGCTGGCCGCGTCCAGACCCTCCAGCGCGGCGCCGTGGAACTCCGGCAGCACCACGCGCATATCGGCTTCCATTTCCCCGAAGTAGCGCTGCGCCGCGCCGTTGGCATAGACCACTCGCCCTTCGATATCGGCCATCAGCACGATGCTCGCCGCGTTGTCGAGCGCCGTCTGCACCCGCGCCGCCCGTACGCCGGTATCGCGGATGGTCATCAGCGAGCGCGCCATCTCGCCGATCTCGTCGCCGCGCCCCAGTGCCGGGATCTGCACGTCCTCGTCGCCGCCAGCCAACTGCGCCATCACATTCGTCATCCGGGTCAACGGGCGCGCCACGCTGCGGGCGCTGAAGGCACCGTAGAGCAACGACACGCCGATGCCGATCAGCACGATCACGCCGGTGCTGAAGAGCGCCGTCGAAGCGCTGTCACCGATCTCGGTCACTGCCTCGGCATTCAGGCTCTCGGCGCTCCTGAAGACGCGGTCCAGGGCGTCGACGAACTTGCTCAGATTCCCACGGACCGATGCATTCAGCATTTCGGCCCTCAGGTCGGCCGTCACCGCTGCGCGATGGGTCGGGAACAGGCCATTCTCGCCGAGGACGATGCGTTCGATTTCGTCGATCCTGGCGCCGATCTCCTGCGCATCCTCGACGATCTCGACCGAAGCGCTCTCCAGCAGCTTCTTCTGCCGCTCCCTCGCAGCCTTGACCAGCTTTCCGAAATTCTGCTCCTGCACCTCGACGCTGACAAGATCGTCCGCGGCCAGATGCACGCGGGCGGTCTCGCGCAACTCGGCAACGAGCGCCTGCAGGCCGTAGGCGTTGCGGAGAACCGGATAGGCGTCGGAGAAGGTCTGGAGCAGAATCCCCTCGAGCTCGCTGATCCCGGCCGTCTGCGACCGGATAGCTGTCCGGCTCGTGTTCTCGCTGGCGTTCATGTGCGCTTCGCTCTGGCCGGCGAGGGTAGTCGCCTTCGCCGCGATCTGGCCGATCGACGTCTCGAAGGCGGAGAACTTTGCTCTCAGCCGGTCCTTGACGGCGACGAGCTTGCCGAGGCTTGCGATCAGCTCCCGCGCCTGCGCCGATGAGGTCGTGCTCAGCCTCTCAGCCTCGGTCACGTCGATGGCCGCCCCGTCCCGGCCGGCGAGCTCGCGGATGTTACGGAAGCCGCTTGCCATTGCCGCCGACAGGAGATCGACGGCTTCCTCGGCATCCTTCACCCGGTCCACTGTCTGGCCGGCAAGCGCATCGGCAAGGGCAAGCTGCATCTCGTCCGCTTCGCGCGCCAGCGTCGTGGCCTGATGGACGATCGGCACGGACACCCTGGCGACCGAATCGACCGAGGCTCTGATCTGGCTGATGAACATGAGTCCAGCGCCACCGGCCGCGGCGATCAGCGGAGCCATCATCAGGAATGCCAACGACAGCTTCCACTGCAGCCTGAGCTTGGTCAGTCCCCGAAACGGATTCGCGTGCGACGTCATTGGTTTCCCCTTGAGCACCGGCCGGCCTGCCCCGGCGCGCCGGTCACGTTCAATGCACCGATATGGGCGCGACGATGCGGTCCGCGGCGACGAGAGCGATCATCTGCTCGCCCTGGGCGATCAACCCGTCCAGGCACTCCTGCATCTCGGCTCCGCCGATCTCCGGCACCGGCCGGATCTCCGTCGTCGCGACGGCCACGATGTCGGACACGGTATCGACGAGAATGCCGACGATGCGGGAGTCGATGGCGACGACGATCACGACATGGACCTTGGTCGGTTCCGTCCGGCCGCGGCCGAAGCGGGCGCGCAGATCGAGGATCGGCACGACGGTGCCGCGCAGGTTGATGACGCCGCGCACGAAGTCGGGCGCATTGGGCAGGACCGTCGTCGCCGACCAGGCGCGGATCTCGCGCACGGCACGGATATCGATGCCGTAGGTTTCATCGCCGATGGTGAAGCACACGAGCTGGCGCATGGGCGCGCTCTCCCCGTCGGCGCCGGGGCCGAGCGGATCGAGCGGCGCGCTCGAGAAGCGGCTTTCCTGCATTATCGCTGCTCCTTCTGGGTTTGTACGACGGCCACGGCCGGAGCGATTCCACGGCCCGCCAGCCTGGCCCGTACGCCCGACACGTCGACGATCAGGGCGACCCGGCCGTTGCCCAGGATGGTCGCCCCGGAGATGCCGGAGATCGCGCGATAGTTCGTCTCCAGGCTCTTGATGACGACCTGCTGCTGGCCGGCGATCTCGTCGACGACGAGCCCGATCCGCGCGCCATCCTCGGCCTCGACCAGCATGACCAGTCCTTCGGCCGGATCAGCGACGGCGCCAACGGCGCCGAACAGGTCGCCGAGATGGACCAACGGCACATACTCGCCGCGGACGGAGAGGACGTCGCCGCCGCCGACGAGGGAATGCACATCCGCGGACCGCGGACGCAGACTTTCGAGGATATTCGCGAGCGGCACGACATAGGTCTCGGCGCCGACCCGGATCACCATGCCGTCGAGAACCGCCAGCGTCAGCGGCAGCGTCACGTAGAAAACGGCGCCCTGCCCGGGCGTCGAGCGGATCGTCACCCGTCCGCCGAGCCGTTGGATGTTGCGGCGGACGATGTCCATGCCGACGCCGCGACCCGAGATGCTGGAAACCGCCGCGGCCGTCGAGAGCCCCGGCAGAAAGATGAGGTCGTCGATGTCGTCGTCGCTCAGCGGCTGATCGGGCGCGATCAGACCGGCCGCCGCCGCGCGGGCGCGCAGACGCTCGCGGTCGATGCCGCCGCCGTCGTCGGCGATCTCGATGACGATTCGGCCGCCGGCCTGGCGGGCCGACAGCCGGATGGTGCCCGCGCGCGGCTTGCCGCGCGCCGCGCGCTGCTCGGGCGGTTCGATGCCATGGTCCGCGGCGTTGCGTACCATATGCGCGATCGGATCGTGCAGATGCTCGATCACGGTCTTGTCGACCTCGGTGTCCTCGCCGCTCGTGACGAGGTGCAGCGGCTTGCCGGTCTGCTGCGCCAGCTCGCGCAGCAATCGCGGCAAGCGGGCGAACAGCGCGTGCACCGGCTGCGCGCGCATGGCCATCACGCCGTCCTGCAGGTCGCGGGCATGGCGGGACAGCTCCTCGATGCCGCGCGCGAGTTGGGGGAACTGGTCGGTCGGAAGGGCATGCAGCTGTTCGGCCAACATGGCTTGGCTGATCACGAGCTCGCCGACCAGGTTGACCAGTTTGTCCATGCGATCGAGGTCGACGCGAATCGAGCTGACGACCGGCGCCGCGGCATCCGCCGGCGCGCTCGCCCGAGCCGTGGCCTCGACTGTAGCCGGCAGCTTGGTGTCGCCGCGCTCCGGAGCCGACATCGCCTCGATCGTCGGTGCGGTACCGCAGTCGACGATCTCGAACTCATCGGCCCGCAAGTCGGCGGCGCAGATCTCGCGAATCTTCGCCACCGGCGCGGCGGTCTCCAGCGTCATCGTCCAGCGCAGGTACATGACGGCAGGATCGAGAGCCGCGAGCGGGGGCACGGCCGAGCCATCGGCGTCGAGCGTCAATCGGCCGAGGCGGCGCAACACGGCGAACAACCGCCGCGGCTCGCTACCGCGCGCGAGGTAGTCCGGCGCGGGACTCACCTGGAGCCGGACCAGCCGTGGGGCCGGCTCCGCCGCACCCTCCGGCTCGACCGACGATCCGACATGGGCGTCGATCTGTCGGATGAAGGCCGCCTCGAGGCCGGCGGGCAGATCGCCGTCCAGGCTGGCGGCATGCACAAGGTCATGCAGGAGGTCGCGGCAGCCCAGCAACAGCGTCACGACGGCCGCGTCCACGGCCAGTTGCTGCGAGCGCAGCTTGTGCAGCAGCGACTCGACGGCGTGAGCGAAGTCGGCGGTCCGCACAAGGCCGACCAGCGTCGCCCCGCCCTTGATCGAGTGCACGGCGCGGAACGCCGCATGCAGGCAGGCCGGATCGCCCGGCGACTTGGCCAAGGCAGCCAGCTGGGCCTCGAGATCGCCGAGTTGCTCCGCGGCTTCCTCGAAGAACGCCTGCTTCAGATCGTCGAGCTCGCCCACGTCTCAGGTCCCCGGCGCGCCTTCGCGTTCGGCGGACTCGCGCCAAGCCGCGAGGCTGTCGGCGAGTCCCAGCTCGCCGAAGGCGGCGGCGATCGCCGGCCCGCCCGCGACCAGCCGGAAGTCCAGTTTCCGGGCGGCGGCATCGGCCGCCGCAGCCAGCAGGACCTGGACGCCGGCGGTCGTCAGCGCCACGACGGCGCCGGCATCGATCGCAAGGTGCCGGCCCTCGCCGAGAGCGGCGGCGAGCCGCCGCTGCAGCGCGGGCGCGTCGCTCTCGTCGGCAGCCAGGGTGATGCACAGCGACGGCCCGGCCGTCGACCGGTCCCGCGCGCTCGCTTTCCGATGGCGCCTGATCGTCTGTGTGCGCATCCGACATCCCGTGGCGGCGCTGTCGGCATCGCCGTTAACCCTAAGGCCGCCTTACTTCAGGCTGGCACCACAAGGTTAAGAAGTATTGAACGCACGGGACGCGCCTTCGTCCGGCGATCGCCGAGCAAAAGCAATTCTGCTTGGAAGGTGAAAAGTGCCGAGGCGGTCTAGCCGCTAGAGGCCGATCGCCGCGATCGCCGATTTGAGGGCCTCGGCGCGGAACGGCTTCACGAGATAGTCGGCGGCGCCGGCGTCGCGCGCGATCCGCTGCTGATCGTTGCCCGGCCAGGTCGACGCCATGATCACGGGGATGGTCTTGTGCTTGGGATGCGCCCGCATGGCGGTGACGAGCTCCAACCCGTCCATCTCCGGCATCATCCAGTCGGAGATGACGAAGTCGAAATGCTCCTGCTCCAGCCGCTCCAGCGCCGCGCGGCCGTTCTCGGCGACCGCCACGTTCGTGAATCCCAGCTGCTGCAGATGGGAGACGATATGCCGCTGCATGATGCGCTGATCGTCGACGACCAGAACGTTGCACTCAGTCTTGCCCGTCATCGCATGTCCCTCGACCGGCTTATTCTTAACCGTTTGATACTGAATATCCTGGAATCGCCTAATGATCGCTTAACGTGCCGCATCCGCGATAGAATCCATCAGTCAGCCGTTCACCCGCAGAGATCGAGGATGCGCGCCGCCATGCGGTCGATCGGCGCTTCCGACTCGGTGGCGCCGATGGCCGCCGCGGCCTTGGGCATGCCGTAGACCACGCAGGTCGCCCGATCCTGGCCGATGGTCCGGGCGCCGGCTTCGCGCATCTCCAGCAGCCCCTTGGCGCCGTCGCTGCCCATGCCGGTGAGGATCACGCCCACGGCCTGCGCCCCGGCGGCGCGCGCCACCGACCGGAACAGCACGTCGACCGAGGGCCGATGGCCGCCGACCAGGGGGTCGTCGGAGACCCGGCAGATGTAGCTCTTGCCCCAGCGGCCGAGGCGCAGATGCCTGTCGCCGGGCGCGATATACACCGATCCCGGCGTCACCAGCTGACCCTCCTCGGCCTCGACCACCCTGACGGCCGATTTCGCGTTCAGGCGCGCGGCCAGGCGGGCGGTGAAGTGCGGCGGCATGTGCTGCGCGACGAGCACCGCCGGACTCCTCGGCGGCAGCGCGCAGATGACCTCCTGCAGCGCCTCGACGCCGCCGGTCGACGAGCCGATGGCGACGATCCGCTCGGCCAGCCGCGCGGCGACGGCAGCGGTGGACAGGAACGACTCGCGCGGCTCCACGATCGGCAGCGGGCGCAGCCGGGCGGAGCCTGCCGCGCGCACCTTGCCGGCGAACTCCGCACGGTGCCGCTCGTGATCCGGCCCGTCGGCCAGGCTCGATTTGGGCACGAAGTCGACGGCGCCCATTTCGAGGGCGCGCAACGTCACGTCGGCGCCGGCTTCCGTCTGCGACGACACCATGATGACGGGCGTCGGCCGCTGCCGCATCAGCCGCTCCAGGAAGGTGAGGCCGTCCATGGCCGGCATCTCGACGTCGAGCGTCACGACATCGGGATTCCGCGTGGCGATGATGTCCTGCGCCGTCCGCGGATCGGACGCCGTCCCCACCACCTCGATGCCCGGCTGGTCCTTGAGCAGCATCCGGATGGCTTGTCGCGCGACCGCCGAGTCGTCGACGATGACCACGCGCACCGGCTGCCCGCTCTGCCCCGCCTCGGCGACGAAGGACTGCCTCACCGTCGCGCTCATGCTACCCTCCGGTAGGTGCTGCGGCCGACGAGCTGCAACCCGCAATGGCCCCAAAGCGCGCTCTCGGAGTGGCCGAGATAGAGGACGCCGTCCCGGTCGAGCATGCTGCCGCAGCGGCGGACCACCGAGTCCTGCGCAGCATTGTCGAAATAGATGATCACGTTGCGACAGAAGATGGCGTCGAACGGCCCTTCCATCGGCCAGTCGTCCAACAGGTTGAGCCAGTTGAAGGTGACGAGCGCCTTCACCTGCGGCACGACCTCGTAGTCGTCGGGATTGCCGGGGGTGGGGCGGAAGTACCGGTCGACCATCTCGTTCGGCACATCCATCATCTGCCGGAGGCCGTAGATCCCGGTCTCGGCAGCCGCCAGCGCGTCGGTCGATATGTCGGTCGCCAGAACCCGGGCATCCCAGAGATCGAGATCGGGGACGCACTGCCGCAGCGTCATGGCGATCGAGTAGGCCTCCTCGCCCGTGGCGCAGCCGGCCGACCAGACACGGAGGCGACGGCGGCCGGTTCGTGCGGCTCGCCGGATCATGGCAGGAAAGACGTCCTCCGCCAGATGCTCGAAATGATGACGTTCGCGGAAAAAGCGCGTGAAGTTCGTGGTGATGGCGTTGACCAGAACCCCGATCTCCGTCTCCGCCCGGGGCGCGGTGAGGGTTCGGCAATAGCTTTCGAAGCTCGTCATTCCGAGGGCGCGCAGACGCCCTGCCAAGCGGGCGTACACCATGGCCTGCTTGTGCGCAGCCAGGTGGATGCCGGCATGCTGCTTGACCAACCGCGCGATGAGCTGGAAGTCGGCTTCGCTCATCGCCAGATCGTTGTCGTGTTTTAGAGCGGCCAGCATCGAGGGGACATGGTGGTTGGCGCAGGCCCCGCGGCGACCGCCGCGCTGGCCGGCGCGGCGGACTATGCACGGCACTTGGTTTAGGAAGGGTAAGCGAGGCCGCTCCGGCGGGCGGATGTCCGCCTCAGGCCGACAGACTCTTGGCAGCCTTCAGCACCTCCGCCACATGGCCGGGCACCTTCACCTTGCGCCAGATGCCGCGGATCACGCCCTTGCCGTCGATGAGGAAGGTGGCGCGTTCCATGCCCATGTACTTGCGGCCATACATGCTCTTCTCGACCCAGGTGCCATAGACGTCCGACGCCTTGCCCTCGGCGTCGCTGGCCAACACGAACGGCAGCGCATGCTTTTTCTTGAACTTGTCGTGGCTGGCAACGCTGTCGCGCGACACGCCGATGACGGCCGCATCGATCTTGCCGAAGTTCGGCAGGTTGTCGCGGAAGTCGCAGGCCTCCTTGGTGCAACCGGAGGTATCGTCCTTCGGATAGAAGTAGAGAACGACGGTCCGGCCCGCGAGCGACGAGAGCGACACCTTGCCGCCGCCGTCCGCGAGCATGTCGAACGACGGCGCCTTGTCGCCGACTTCCAGAGTCTTCTTGGCCATGATGCTTCTGCCTCGTACTGCGTCTCGGGGTATCTAGCGCCGGCCGGCCACACCGTCAAACGGAGGCGTCCTCGCCTGCGGCTCAGTATCGCGCCAGCACGTCCCGCAGCCGGCCGATGATCTCGTCGACATGCCGCTTCTCGGCGACGAGCGGCGGCGCCACGATGCCGGCATCGCCGGTGAACTTGATGTGCATGCCGGCGCTGAACAGCCGCTTGGTCGCGTCGTAGCCGCGGGCGCCCGGCTTGCCGTCCAAGGGCGCCAGGTCGATGCCGGCGAGCAGGCCGTAGCCGCGGATGTCCGTGACGACCGGCAGATCCGAAAGCGAGAACACCGCGTCGAGGAAATAGGGCGACAAGGCCGCCGCCTTCTCGAACAGGCCCTCGCGCTCGTAGATGTCGAGGGTGGCGATGCCGGCGGCACAGGCCGCGGGATGGGCCGAATAAGTGTAGCCGTGGAACAGCTCGATCGCCTGGTCCGACGCCGCCCGGGTGATGGTCTCGTAAATCTGGGCGCTCGCCGCCACCGCGCCCATGGGCTGGGCGCCGTTGGTCAGCGCCTTGGCCATGGTGATCATGTCCGGCGTGACGCCGAAGCTCTGCGCGGCAAAAGCATGGCCGGTCCGGCCGAATCCGCAGATCACCTCGTCGAAGACGAGCAGGATGCCATGCTGGTCGCAGATCTGCCGCAGCCGCTCCAGATAACCCTTCGGCGGGACCAGCACGCCGGTCGAGCCGGCAATCGGCTCGACGAAGCAGGCGGCGATGGTGCCGGCGCCGTAGAGGGCGACGAAGCGCTGGAGGTCGTCGGCAAGATCGGCGCCGATTTCCGGTTGGCCTTTGACGAACTTGCTCTCCGGCAGCCAAGTATGCCGCATGTGCACGACGTTCGGAATCACCGCGCCGCCGAAGGTTTCGCGATTGCGCACCATGCCGGAGAGCGACGTGCCGCCGAAGTTGACGCCGTGATAGGCGCGCTCGCGCGAGACGAAGCGGATGCGCTGGCCATCGTTCCGGGCGCGATGATAGGCGAGGGCGATCTTCATCGCCGTGTCCACCGCCTCCGACCCGGAGTTGGCGAAGAACACGTAGTCCAGGTCGCCCGGCGTCAGTTGCGCCACGCGCCGCGCCAGTTCGAACGAGTTCGGATGCGCCACCTGGAAGTGCGGCGAGAAATCGAGCGTCTGCAGCTGCGCGTAGACGGCGTCGGCGATCTCCTTGCGGCAGTGGCCGGCGGCGGCGCAGAACAGTCCCGCGCTGGCATCGATGAGCTTCTCGCCGCGATGATTCCAGTAGTAGACGCCCTCGGCTCGCGCCAGCAGCCGCGGCTCCTGCTTGAAGTCGCGATTGGCGGTGAAGGGCAGCCAGTGCTGCTCCAGGCTGTTGGCCGAGAAGCTCTTCTGCATCACGGTCATCGTCGATGCGTCCTTTCGCGCAGAACAAGGAGGTGCCGTCGCGAGACGAGTTCGCGCCGATCCGGCAACTATGAGGACGCCCCGCTGTGCATGTAGGTCCAGACGGACGCAATCGGACGGGCCACGAGCAGTGGCCGGCGAGTCATTCCGGCGCGGCCGTCGGGAACTCGATCGTCTTGCTGGTGGAAGGCGACTTGTCCACGGGGCAGACGGCATAGAAGAACAGCACCCGCTCCTTGGCCTCGTAGACGAGCGGTGTATCCTTGGGAATCCACAGAATATCGCCGGGACCGGCGCGATAGGCCTTGCCGCCGACGCGCAAGGTGAAGTTGCCGTCCTTGATGAACAGGACCTCGTCATAGGTGACGGTCCACTCGACGGCGCAGTTCTCGAACACGCCGATGCCGGCCCCCATGCCGGTGCTGTAGCGGCGGTTGACGACGGGTGCGGTGACGATGCCCTGCGCATTAGGCGTCAAATCGAGATCGCGCATCCTAAATAGCTTCACGTCGCTCATTTGGGCTTCCCCTGTGCTTGAGACCCGCCCTTTATACTCGGCACGCGCCGGCGACGGCTATGCCTGCGCCGCCCCAGAAGGCTATTCTCGAGCGACCGCCCGCGCCTTGTCGGTCCTCTTGGCGCGTGACAAGCTCGTCAAGGTCAATCCTGTGCGCCGGGCCGGTGGTCCGGCCCTCCACCGGCGCGACGTTCCGGAGAAACGGTTCCATGTCGATCGATACCTACAAGATCACGCGCCACACGATTCAGTTCCTGACCAAGAGGGTGAAGGAATCGGCGCATTCCATGATCGTTCTGCGGCTCTATGACGACGACAATATCAACCGCGCCATCGTCATCTTCGAGGACCATGCCGGCGCCGCGCCGCCGAAGCCGACCGGCGACCATGCGCGGCAGCAGGCGACGGCCTATCTCGATATCGCCCACCACCTGGCCTACATGGACATCCTCCGGCGGGAGAAGACGGTCTACCTCAAGATGGGCTGGACTCAGCAGGGCAGGGGTCACCTGCTGTCGCAGCTGTCGATCGATACCAAGAAAGAGATCCTGGGCGAGTTCTTCACGCCCTGAGGCGCCGCTACTGGGCCGCGGCCGGCGCCGCCGCCAGCCTGATCTCCGCGAGATCGCTGGCCGCACGGGCGGTCGCTGCGGCGGCCTGCTCCCTCGCCATTTCGTGCCGCCGCTGGATCTCATAGGCGATCGCCCCCAGCAGCGTGATGCCGATGATGATGACGGCGAGGGCGGCGATATCGGGTTCCGTTCCCATCCGCACCCGACCCGCCAGCACCGTCGTCAGGGTCGCCTCCGATTGGATGGTGAAGAGGGTGGTGTTGTAGTTCTCGAACGAGGAGAGGAAGGCAAGCACCGCGGAGGACAGGATCGCCGGCCGCAGGAAGGGGATGAGGATCTTGCGGAAGACCTGCGCCTGGGTGGCGCCGAGATCGAGCGCCGCCTCCTCCTGGGTGCGGTCGAAGCGCTGCAGCCGCGCCAGGAAGACCAGCATGCAATAGGCGGAGATGAAGGTGGACTGGCCGACGATCGTCAGGAAATAGCCGCTGTAGTAGAGCGAGTCGTAGCCGGCCCCCAAGGTCATCCCGACGCGATCCCAGAACACCAGGGTCGAGATGCCCAGGATGACGCCCGGCGTCAGGACCGGCGAGACGACGATGGTGTAGTAGATGGGACGCAGACGCTGGTTGACCTGCATCATCAACAGCGCCCCGGCGAGGCCGATCGGCACCGAGAGGCACACGACGCCCAGGCCGATATAGATGCTGTTCATGATGCCGCCGGTCATGATGCTGTCCTGGAACAGGTCGGCGAACCAGTGCAACGTGAACCCTTCCCACGGATAGGCCTGCGGGAAGGTCGGCGTGTTGAAGGCCGCCAGGCTCATGATCACCAGAGGCCCGAACAGGAAGCCGAGGAACAGCAGGATGTAGAACCCCACCATGCCGCGCAGGATGGTCCGGGAGCTCATCGCGCGATGTCTCCCAGATTGACCTTGAACAGCCGCATGGCCGACATCACAAAGACGATGCAGGAGAGCAGCAGGACGAAGGCGTAGGCCGATCCCCGCGGCCAGTTGAAGCCCTGGAAGAACTGGTCGTAGATCACCTGCGTGAACCATAGGCTGGACGGCCCGCCGAGAATCTGCGGCGTCGCGAGGGCGCCGGCCGCCAGCATGAAGACCATCACGCAGCCCGAGGCGATGCCCGGCTTGGCATGCGGCATGACCACGCGCCAGTGGATGCGCCACCAGGGCGAGCCCAGGTCGCGCGCCGCCTCGATCTGGTTGTGGTCGAGGCTTTCGATGGCGTTGTAGAGCGGGAACACCATCATCAGCACGTAGGCATAGCTGAGGCCGGAATAGAGCGCGATGTCTGCGCGCAGGAAGTCGATCGGCGCATCGGCCGGCAGCAGTCCGATCCCGATCAGCACCGAGTTGATGACGCCGCTGGTGCCGAAGATGATGCGGAAGGCGAACGCCCGCAGGATCTCGTTGACCCAGAAGGGAAGCAGAAGGCAGAGGAACATCAGGCGGGCGCGCCCGCCCTTGGCCACCTGGGCGATATAGTAGGCGATCGGATAGCACAGGGCGAAATCCAGCAGCGTGACGAAGACGCTGGCGATGATGGTCTTCGCGAAGACCCGCAGGTGCAGCCAGTTGAAGGACTGGTCGCTGCCTTCCGGACCGAACAGCAGGTAATGGTAGTTCTTCAGCGTGTGGACGTCGTCCGGTCCGCCCTGCTGCGGCGGCGGCAGGTTGTTGCGGAACGAGAAGTCGACCATGTAGAGCTGCGGCAGCACGATCATCAGCAGGATCCAGAACGTCACCGCCAGCACCATGTAGGTGGAGACGGCGACGCCGTTGCGCTGCACGAAGCGGACGTCGCGGAAGACGCCCCAGATGCGGCCGCCATAGCCCTGCGCCAGCGGCGCCACGAGCAGCGCCAGCAGCACGGCCAGGAACAGCGTCAGGAAGTCACTCATCGGCCAGCCGGCCATGCGGCAGAACGACGGCGCGCTCGGGATCGAAGCCGACGCGGACGGTATCGCCGGCGTTGAGGGTTGGCAGGCGGCCGTCGTTGGTCAGCGACATCGTGATCGCCTTCGGCCCTTCCCCCTTGAGGCGGATATGGACGAGCGAGCCCTCCAGCTCGTTGGTCAGGACGGCGCTTTCCAGGACGTTGGCGCCGACGCCGTTGGCGAGCACGAGCGCTTCCGGGCGCACGAACAGGATGGCGCGGTCGCCGACTTTGAGGCGCTGCACGTTACGCCCCCGCAGGAGGCCGAAGACCGTCTCGACTTCGGCGAAATCGGAATCGACGCGGGTGACCTTGCTGAAGAAGGGATTGTTCTCGCCGACGAACGAGGCGACGAAGGCCGTCTGCGGCCGATTGTATATGGTATGGCCATCGCCGATCTGCTGGATGACGCCCTGACTCATCACGGCGACCCGGTCCGACATCGTCAGCGCCTCGCCCTGGTCGTGCGTGATGTAGATGAAGGTGATGCCGACCCGCTGCTGGATCGCCCGCAGCTCGGTCCGCATGTGCTGGCGCAGCTTGAGGTCGAGGGCCGACAGCGGCTCGTCGAGGAGGAGCACGTCCGGCTCCACCGCGAGGGCGCGGGCGATGGCCACGCGCTGCTTCTGCCCGCCCGAGAGGGCACTCACGGTCTTTTCGCCCTGGCCCGGAAGGGCGATGAGATTCAGGAGTTCCTCGGCGCGGCGCCGTCGCTCGCCCTTCGAAACGCCGCGGACTTCCAAGCCGAAGGCGATGTTGTCCGCCACCGACATGAGCGGAAACAGTGCGAGGTTCTGGAAGATGAGCGCCGTCGGCCGCTTGTTGGGGCCGATGCCCCGCATGTTCTTGCCGCCGATGCGTACCTCGCCCTCGGTCGGCTCGAGAAAGCCGGAAACCGCCCTCAGGATCGTCGTCTTGCCGCAGCCGGACGGCCCGAGAAAGCTGAAGAACTCGCCTTCCTCGATCTTGAGGTTGGCGTTGTTGACGGCGACGAACTCGCCGAACCTGATGGTGACGTGGTCCAGTTCGACGTTCGCGCTCATGCCGCGCACCGTCCCCAGAACGCCCGCGCACCGCTCGACACGTCGCCTGCCACCGGAATCCCGGCGGCCATGCCGGGATTCCGACCGCAGGTCATCGGCGAGCGGTTACGCCGCGACGAACTTGTCGACGTACTCGTTCCGGATCTCGGGATACCATCCCTCTGCCGGCGGCCACCACCACAGACGCGAGTTCATGGTGTCCTCCGGATAAGTTTCCTGGAACAGCTTCTTCGACGCTTCGTCCAGGTAGGCGTCGGCGCCGATCGAGACCACATTGTAGCCCGTCGCGTTGGCCCACTTGCCGCCGACTTCGGGTTCGTACATGTAGTTCAGGAACTCGTAGATCTGGTCGATATTCTCCGCCCCGATGGGGATCGCCAAGCCGTCCAGCCAAGTGAAGGCACCCTCGATCGGAGCCGCCATCGTGACCGGCTTGCCCTCCTTCTTCAGGCGCGCCGGCGGGCCGTCCCAGCACTGACCGAGGACGACGTCGTTCTGCATGAAGCCGTTGATCTGGCCGTCGGCGTCGTTCCAGAACTGCTTGAGATGCGACTTGTGGTCGATCGCGAACTTCGTGATCCCTTCCCAGATCCGCCGCATATTGGCTTCGTCCTTGTAGGCGTCATGCATGCGGTTCGACGGAAGCTGGCCAGACTTGTCGAGATAGAGGCCGATGCCCGCCATCAGCGAGTGCGCCCGCCCCATCACCTTGCCCTTCAACTCCTCCAGCCAGAGATCGCCGTAGCTCAGGTCCTTGTAATCGCGCGACCACTTGTCGGTGCGCCAGGCGAGCATCTCGGTGCCCCAGGTCCAGGGCAGATGGTACTGGCCGCCGTCCCAGGTCCAGATGTCTGCCGATCCCTTCAGAAGACTCGGCACGATGTTCTTCGTCGGGACGCGGTTCATGTCGAAGGGCTGCAGCATCCCGAGCGGCTTCCACTGGTTGACGCGGTCGACCGTCGGGCTGATCAGGTCGAAGCCGCGACCCTTCGTTGCCTGGATCTTGGCCAGCAGATCTTCGTTGGAGCCGTAGCCGGTGAAGTTGATCTTGATGCCCGTCTTGTCGGTGAAGCCCTTGATATGCGCTTCCGGCATGTAGTCGGACCAGGAGAAGACATTCAGTTCGCCGGAACTCGAGACGGCGTTCCTGGTCAGCCATGGGCCTACCGCGAGCACGGCGCCCGCCGCCGCGGCATTGCGCAGCATGGTGCGGCGGCCGAACCGTTTGGCCGCCTTCACGGTCAGTGTCGCGGACGACACTGATTGCTTTCCTGTCATCGACATCGCTCCCTGCGTTGTGAAATGAACAAAACCCGGATCCCGTTCGTCGCGCTGTCGCACGCTCGGCCATCGGGAGCCGCCTCATACCAGTCCATCGATGTCGCACCGATGACGGTTTTGTGAAGCTTCCCGCCAGACAAGCCGGCCAGCCGGGGACTCTTGATCGATTAAATCCTATGGTTACAATCCTCTAGTCCAATAGGCCCCGTCAAGCCCAATCCACCGGTCCAACGGCCGGAGGGGCCGTTGTCGCGGTCATGCCGATCTGAACTTTTCGGCATATTGAACGCGAAGCCGCGTGAACCACGGCGGCTCTGGCGGCCGGAACCACAGTTGCTGCAACGCATCCTCCGGATAAGCCTCGACGAAGATCTTGCGCGCGCTTTCGGACATCTGTGCCTCGGCGCCGACGATTGTCGGATTGTACCGCGAGGTCTCGGCCGTCAGAGCGTTCGCCTCCGGTGTCATCAGGAAGTTGAGGAACTCGTAGGCCTGCTCGACATTGACCGCCGTGGACGTCATCGCCCACCCGTCGACCCAGGTGATGGCCCCTTCCCGCGGCGCCATGTAGCGCACGGGCTTGCCTTCCCTCTGCAGGTCCGCCGCCGGGCCGTCCCAGGTTTGGCCGATCACGCAGCCCTTCTCCAGGAAACCCGTCCGCGCGCTCTCGGCGGTGTCCCAGAACTGCCCGATCCACGGCCGCTTCTCGATTGCGGTCGCGAGGATCTGGTCGTAGATCGAGCGCATCGTCGCTTCGTCCGCGAAGGCGTCTCGCAGGCGGTTGGTCGGCAGCTCGCCGATGGCGTCGAGCCATAGCCCGATGCCCAGGAGGAGCGAGTGCGGCCGGCCCTGCACCTTCCCTCTGTACGCCTCGTTCCACAGCGTGCCGTAGCTGAGGTCCGCATAGGTCAGGCTGGTGAGATCGGTGCGCCACGCGATTGCCTCGCTGCCCCAGCAATGCGGCAGATAGTGAAGTCCCTCTTCCCATGTCCACAGATCGG
The DNA here is from genome assembly GCA_050180895.1 of Dongiaceae bacterium. GTDB lineage: Bacteria > Pseudomonadota > Alphaproteobacteria > Dongiales > Dongiaceae > JBGPEQ01. The sequence goes on along the minus strand of JBFXDS010000001.1, from coordinate 289,810 downwards.
TCGACGCGGTCACGAGAGAGGGAACAAGATTCGCCGCATTCGGCAGCCGGTTCATGTCGAACGGTGCGAGACGGCCGGTCTCCCGGAAGGCGGGTGCCCGGTGAAGGGCCGGCTGGCAGAGATCGAAATTCACGCCGGCGGCCCTCAGTTTTCCGATCTGGTCTTCCTCGCCGGCGAAGTTCGTCACGGTCACCCTGATGCCCGTGCGCTCCCCGAACTTGGCGAGAACCGGCTCCGTCACCTGATCCGCCCAACTGAGAATGTTGAGCTCGCCCGAGCTCGACAGGGCCCCTGCTGCGAGCCACGGGCTGGTCGTGAACGCCGCGGCGCCCGCCATCGCTCCGCGCAATGCGCGACGCCGGCTCAGCCCGCCGGCCGGGGGTGGCGTTCCTCGCGTCATCGACTCGTCCGCAATCGATCTTCCGGCTAGCATCGCCCCGTCGCGGGTACTCATTCAAGAAGATTGCATCGGGCTCGCCGATGCGCGACGTTCCGGTCCGCCTGCGCCGCGACGTCGGGGCGCTGCCGCTCGCTCGAACTCCAACGCCACGGTGACTTCCATGCGCCTCGCTCAGCTTACTCAACCCGACCGCGCACGCCGCGTCGCCATCGTCGACGAGTCCGATGATCGGCTCACCCTGCTCGACCGCGTCGAGACCGTCTACGCCTTGGCGCAGGAAGCCATCACTGGCGGGCTGGAGCTGGCGACGCTCGCCGGCGCCCGCGCCGGCAAGGAGCGTGTCAGCTACGACCAGGCGATCGGCGAGCGCCGGCTGCTGCCGCCCTTGGACCATCCGGAGCCGGCGCGCTTCTGGATCACCGGCACGGGCCTGACCCACACCGGCAGCGCCGCGGCCCGCGACAAGATGCACGTCGCCCAGCAGGGGGACGTGGCGACGATGACGGATTCGATGAAGATCTTCCGCATGGGCATCGAGGGCGGCAAGCCCGCGCCGGGCGAGATCGGCGTCGCCCCGGAGTGGTTCTTCAAGGGCGTCGGCACTTGCGTCGTCGCGCCGGAAGCGCAGATCGCCTCGCCGGCCTTTGCCCTGGCCGGCGGCGAGGAGCCGGAGATCGTCGGCCTCTACGTGATCGCGCCCGACGGCACGCCCTGCCGCGTCGGCTATTGCCTGGGCAATGAATTCTCCGACCACGTCACCGAGGCCCAGAACTATCTCTATCTCGCCCACTCCAAGCTGCGCCAATGCTCGCTCGGGCCGGAGCTGCTGCTGGGCGAGCTGCCGCAGGACGTGCGCGGGACCTCGCGCATCGTGCGCGGCAACGAGATCATCTGGCAGGGCGAGTTCCTGAGCGGCGAGGCCAACATGTCGCATTCGATCCGCAACCTCGAACACTACCATTTCCGCTATTCGATGTTTCGCCGTCCCGGCGACGCCCACGCCTACTATTTCGGCGCGGCCATCCTGAGCTCCGCCGAGGGCGTCAAGACGCGCATCGGCGACCGTTTCGAGATCGATGTGCCGGCGTTCGGACGGCCGCTCCGCAACACCATGGTCGCCGAGGCCGATCCGGGCATCGTCGCCGTGCGCGCGCTCTGATAGAGGATCGCTCGATGGACAAGAGTCTGGTCGCGCAGGCCCGCCAGCGCCTCTACAGCGGCGTCATCTCCGATGTGCTCGACGGCCTCGGCCACATGCAGCACGCGATGGCGCCAACCGTTCGACCGCTCGACGACGGCCTGGTGCTGTTCGGCCGCGTCCGCACGGGACTCTACATGCCCGTCTACCATGTCGAGCCCGGGGTCAATCCCTACGAGCTCGAGATCGCCCTGGTCGACGATCTGAAGCCGGACGACGTCGCCGTGCTCGCCTGCCCGCCTGGCAACCGCATCGCGCCCTGGGGCGAGTTGCTGAGCACGGCGGCGCGCGCCCGCGCCGCCGCCGGCATGGTGACCGACGGCCTCGTGCGCGACGTCAAGCTCATCCGCGAGATGCGCTTCCCCGCGTTCGCCGGTGGCATCGGTCCGCTCGACAGCAAGGGCCGCGGCATGATCATGAAGATCGACGTGCCCGTGGAGTGCGGCGGCGTTCCCGTAGCCCCGGGCGACTGGCTCTTCGGCGACATCGACGGCGTCTGCGTCATCCCCGCCCTCCTGGCGGAGAAGACCATCGGCCTGGCGCTGGAGAAGGTGGCGCAGGAGACCACGGTGCGCCAGGAACTGGCCGCCGGCGAGATGCTCCGCACCGTCTTCGCCCGCCATCGGATCCTGTGACGCCGGCACCCGCCGGGTCGGCCGCCGATGCGCGACATGCTCTTCCATCTCCGCCGCGACAGCCGCACGCCGCTGCAGACGCAGCTGCGCGAGCTGCTGGTCTCGGCCATCCTGCACGGACAGATTCCCGCGGGCAGTCCCCTGCCCTCGAGCCGCAGGCTCGCCGAGAGCCTCGACGTGGCGCGCAACACCGTGGCGCTCGCCTATCAGGAGCTGGTCGCCGACGGCTTCCTCGTCGCGCAGGAGCGCCGCGGCTATTTCGTCAATGGCGAGATTCTCCGCGGCCGGGCGCCGGCGGTCGCCGTTGTCCGCGACGAGTCCGGCTCGCCCGCCTGGCCGCAGCGCTTCCGGCTGTGTCCCGGCAGCCAGCGCAACACCGTCAAGCCGCGCGACTGGCAGAGCTATCGCTATCCCTTCATCTACGGCCAGATCGACCCGGCGCTGTTTCCGCTCGGCGAGTGGCGGGAATGCTCGCGCCAGGCCCTGAGCGTCGAGGCCGTGCGCGACTGGACGATCGACCAGTTCACCGAGGACGATCCGCTGCTCGTCGAGCAAATCCGCACGCGGCTCCTGCCGCGCCGCGGCGTGCGCGCCGATGCCGACGAGATCCTCGTCACCGTCGGCGCGCAGCATGCCCTCTATCTCCTGGCCGCCCTGCTGGTCGGGGACGGCACCACGGTCGGGCTGGAGAATCCCGGCTATGCCGATGCCCGGAATATCTTCCTTCTGCTGACCGGGAAGCTGCGCGGCCTGACCGTCGACGACGACGGCGTGGTCGTCGATGACCGCCTGCGTGGCTGCGACTACGTCTACGTCACGCCCAGCCACCAGTTCCCGACCACGGCGCACCTCTCCCTGGCGCGCCGGCAGGCCCTGCTCGACCGCGCCGCGAGGGACGACTTCGTCGTCATCGAGGATGACTACGAGAGCGAGATCAATCACGTCGGCGCGCCGACGCCGGCGCTCAAGTCGCTCGACAGCGCCGATCGCGTGGTCTTCATCGCCAGCCTGTCGAAGACTCTCGCGCCCGGCCTGCGCCTGGGCTACATGGTCGGCCCGCGCGAGCTGATCCGCGAGGCGCGGGCGCTGCGCCGCCTCATGCTGCGCCATCCGCCGGCGAACAACCAGCGCACCGTCGCCCTGTTCCTCGCGCGCGGCCATCACGACTCGCTGATGCGCCGCCTCTCGCATGCCTTTCGCGACCGCTGGCAGGCGATGCGGGGCGGGCTCGCCCGCCATCTGCCGGAGTGTCGGGCTTGGCCGTCCATCGGCGGGACGGCCTGCTGGATCGAGGGACCGGCCCGGCTCGACGCGCGCGAGACCGAGCGTCGCGCCGCGCGCGAGGGCATCGTGATCGAACCCGGAGACGTCTACTTCCTCGGCGACGCGCCGCCGCGTCACTGCTTCCGCCTCGGCTTCTCCTCGATCGCCGTCGACCGCATCGAACCCGGCCTGACCCGGCTCGGCGCCATCATCCGCGCGCAGCTGGTGGAGGCCTGAGGCGCATCCTAGGCCTCGTCCGGCGTCTCCAGAGTCTGCTGTCGCAGCGCCGCAGCGCGCGTTTCGAGGAACGCCGCGCGCAACAGCGCGCAGAAGGCGACGAGCGCCAGCACGAAACCGACCGCATGGCCGATCTCCCATTGCCGGCGATAGTCCGGCCAGTCCGCCGGCAGCGTCGTGGCGGTCCAGCCGGCGACGGCGACGTTGACGGGCTCCACGACGAGGAAGAACTCGGCCAGCAGCGCGCTAAGGCAGACGGCCGCAGCCAGCGTCCAGGCCGGGATCGGAGGCCGTTGGCGCGCGAGACAGACGAGCAACCACGCGGCGGCGATCGCGGCGATCTCGAATGGCGCGACCAGCGGCCCCCACCCGCGGTAGAGGTTCTGCTGCACGGCCAGCCAGAGCGGTCCGTCGAGACGAAGCTTGTTCGGCAGCTCCAGCACATGCGCGGCCAGGGCCGCCAACGGGACCGCCGCCGCGATCAGGCCGATCCAGCGAAGCGCCCTGCCCCACATGATGGTTCCCTCGCTCACCCTCGCAGCATACCGAACGCCACGAAACTGCCATCGGTTCCGCATGCGCCCCATGCGCGTCGTCTTGCCGCCCGTAGCCGGAACATTCGAAGTCGCCTCGCGTTGACGCCTGAGGATCAACCTTTAGGAGGAGCGAACCATGCCGCGAGGCGACAAGTCATCCTACACATCGAAGCAGCGGCGCCAAGCGCGCCACATCGAAAAGGGTTACGAGCGACGCGGTGTCTCCGAGGGCGAAGCCGAGCGACGCGCCTGGGCGACGGTCAACAAGGCCTCCGGCGGCGGCCGGAAAAGCGGCTCCGGCCGCGGCAAGGCGCAAAACAAGGCGCCGATGCGCAAAGGCGGCCGCATCGGCGGCAAGGTGTCGGCGCAACGCACGGCCGCGGCGCGCTCGGCCTCCGCACGCAAGGCGGCGCGCACCCGCGTGCGCAGGAGCCGCGGCAGGAACAGCTGATCGTCCCGGGTCTCCGCAGCGTCGCCCGCGCCGAACCCTGCAGGCGTCGGGACGCGCGAGGCGTGCGCGCCTGCCGTCTACGTCGCCGCCGGCAGATAGGTCCCGAAGCTCCACAGGTGACCCTCGAGATCGCGCACGGAGTATTCGCGCGCGCCGTAGTCGGTCTCCGCGAGTTCGCGCACGATCTCGGCGCCGGCCGCCTTGGCGCGTACATAGTGTGCATCGATGTCCGTCACATAGACATAGAGGCCGAATGCGACCTGGTCCCATGGGTTCTTCGGGTCGGGCGGCTTGCGCTCCGAGCCCAGCATGATCATGCCGGGACCGAGGCTCAGCTCCGCATGGGCGATGGTACCGTCGGCACCCGGCGCCACGAACTGCTTGGCGAAGCCGAAGGCTTTGCCAAGCCAATCGATAGCCGCCGGCGCGTTTTTGTAGCGGAGCGCCGGAAAGATGTTCGGCTGGGTGGTTTCCTGCTGGGCCATGGGCACCTCCTTCCTCCCTGATCATCGTCGGCGATGCATTAGAGGCAGCGGAAGCAGTCGTATTGGATGAATTTTACCGAGCCGCGGTCAGGCGGCGATGCCGCCGCCGGCCGGCAGACGCCGACGCAGCAGCTCGTTCGGCGTGCAGCCGGCGAACTGGCGGAAATCCCGGTTGAAGTGGGCCTGGTCGTAGTAGCCGCAGCGATAAGCGATCTCCGCCCAGCTCACATCCGGCCGTTCATTCAGCAACTGCCTGACTCGATGGAAGCGCTGGATGCGCGCCACCAGCTTCGGCGGCAACCCGATCTCGTCATGGAAGCGGCCGATGAGATACTTGCGGCTGCAGCCGACTTCGCCGGTCAGGGCGCCGATGTCGATAGTGCCCCCCGTCGTCTGGATGTGCCGCCACGCCCGGTCCACGCCCGCCGACGGCGCGCGCCCGGCGTCGATCCGGACACCGATCAGGTGATCGAGCATGGCGAAACGGGCAGCCCAGCTCCGTGCCTCCCACAGCTGCGACGCGATCCGGTCCGCCTGCGTCCCCAGGATCTCGTCGAGATGAACGACGCGGTTGGCGAGCGCGCGCATGGACACACCGAAAAAGCGATAGGCGCCGAGCGGCGTGAAGTTCACCTGCAGGCCATGCTGCTCGCCCGAATATTCCGTGAGCGTGAAGCCGTCATCGAGGCCGGCGACGAAGCTGCCATACCGCGACCAGGCAGGCGGTGCGCCCAGGCCGGCGAGACGGATGGACGGTCCGAAACTGATGATCATGGGCACGCCGGCAAACGGCACCTCGCGGCGGCGCATCGTCAGCCGCGTCTGCTCGACATAGCCGGTATAGCCCAGCACGTCGCCACGGAGCCGCGGATGCGGCCGCCGGGACACCATCTCCCAGCGCACATCGCCGTCCGCGTGACGCACCACTTGCAGCTCACCGGCGTCGACTGCCACGCGACCTCACCTCTCTTCGCAGCCACCCTGCCACAGGACGCCGCCGCCCAGAAGTGTCATCGCTGGGAACCGGTGCAGCCCACCCGTGTTTCCGTGAGGGTGACTGTAAAAAGACACACCGTCACCCTGTCGGGTTCGAGGGACGCGCCTGCGGACGATCGTCCGACAGGCGCCAGCTATGCGCCGTTGAGCACGCCCCCGCCGCCCGCCTCCAACTTGGCGCCGCCGGATGCCGACAAGTTCTACGCCGACAGCCTGCGCATCCTGAAGGACGGCCGGATCCCGTTCCTCGTCGCCGGCACCTTCGCCGTCAACTGCTACACCGGCATCAACCGCGCCACCAAGGATCTCGATATCTTCTGCAAGGCCGGCGATTTCCCGCGCATCCTCCTGCATTTCAAGGAGCATGGGTTCGAGACCGCCATCGAGGACGAACGCTGGCTCGCCAAGGTACGAGTCGGCAAGTGTTTCTTCGATGTGATCTTCAGTTCGCCCTCGGCTGTCATCACCGTCAGCGATCATTGGTTCAAGGAGAGCCATCCGGCGGAGATCTACGGCGTGTCCGTGCAACTGACGCCGCCGACGGAGATGATCTGGTCCAAGGCGCTGCTGCAGAACCGTCACCGCTACGACGGCGCCGATATCGCACACCTGATCCTCCGACAGAACGATCGCATCGACTGGAAGCGGCTGCTGACCCACATGGAGCAGTATTGGGAGGTGCTGCTGATTCATGTCCTGAACTTCCGCTTCATCTACCCGTCGGAGCGCGACAAGGTTCCGCGCTGGCTGATCGACGAGCTGCTGTTGCGGGCCAAGGAGCAGGCCGATCTGCCAGTGCCGAAGACCAAGGTGTGTCGCGGCCGCCTGTTCTCGCCCGACGACTATCGCGTGGACGTGGCCGAATGGGGGTTTGCCGATGTCGTCGGGCCTGCCGATTCGGCCTCGGCTGTCCGCAAGTCTTGACCCATGGCGGACGTCCGTCCGATAGCCGCGGACGCGGCGGGCGACCAGCGCGTCCGCGTCGCCGCCCTCGGCGATGTTCACGCCTCCGCCGCTGCCAAGGGCAAGTGGCGCGATACGTTCACCGAGATCTCCCATGCCGCCGACGTGCTGTGCCTGTGCGGCGATCTCACCAATCTCGGCACGCGGCCGGAAGCGGACTCGCTGGTCGAGGACCTGCGCGCCTGCACCATCCCGGTCGTCGCCGTGCTCGGCAACCACGATCATCACGGCGGCAAACCGGAGGAGGTGGAACGCGTGCTGTGCGACGCCGGCGTGAAATTCCTGGAGGACGACGTCCACATCGTCAAAGGCGTCGGGTTTGCCGGCGTGAAAGGCTTCTGCGGCGGCTTCAACGGCCGCATGCTCGATGCGTTCGGCGAGGCGGCGATCAAGGCCTTCGTGCAGGAAGCGCTGGACCAGGCCATGCGCCTGGAGCACGCGCTGCGCACGCTGGAGACGCGGCGAACCGTGGTCGTCCTGCACTATGCCCCGATCACCGACACGCTGGTCGGGGAACCCGAGACGATCTTCCCGTTCCTCGGCTCCTCGCGCCTCATGGAGACGATCGATCGCTTCGATGTCGTGCGCGCCGTCTTCCACGGCCACGCCCACCATGGCATCTACGAAGGCCGCACCCGCAAGGGCGTCCCCGTCTACAACGCCGCAGCCCCGGTGCCGAAGCCGAACGGCAAGCCCTATGCGCTGGTCGAGCTGTGAGATGCTGCTGCGCGGACGCCCTGCTGTCACGATCCTGCGATTGCCGAAGACGCCGCACGCGTGACATGATCACGCAACAAATAGAGGTGACGCTCCAAGAGATGGAGATGAAAGGACTCTGACATGACGCGACATCGCCGCCTCGTTCTGTTGCTGGCCGGCCTGCTGCTCCTGGCGTTCGTCGCGCCCATGTCGGCATCCGCGCAGGAGAACACCACCGACAAATACACTGAGGACGAGGTGCTGGAGGCATCGAAGCAGTTCTTCGGCGATACCTCCAAGGACCTAGCGACCATCATCGAGAAGATCTTCAAGGACCAGGGCGAGCCCAACGCCTACATCACCGGCGAGGAGGCCGCCGGCGCCATCGCGGTCGGCCTGCGCTACGGCAACGGCTGGCTGCATCGCAAGGCCGGCGGCAACAGGCGGGTCTTCTGGCAGGGGCCGTCGCTCGGCTTCGATCTCGGGGGCAACGCCTCCAAGGTCTTCACGCTCGTCTATAATCTCGGCGGCACCAACGACATCTTCCAGCGCTTTCCCGGCATCGAGGGCACCGTTTATGTCGTCGGCGGCTTCGGCGTGAACTATCAGCAGCGCGGCAACGTGATCCTGGCGCCCATCCGCACCGGCGTCGGACTCCGCGCCGGCGCCAACATCGGCTACCTCCACTACACCCGCGAGCAGGAGATCCTGCCGTTCTAGGTATTGCTCTCGGCCGACCCGCGCTCACGCAATGATGCACGGGTGAAACAAGAATTCATCCGTTTCCACCGCCACACGAATTGCGCCGCGCATTCTCCTGCGTAGCATCGGAACTCCGCGTCGGCTGCGGACGGGGCGGCTTCTTATTGGTTCCGGAAGGGGATATGCGCAAGACCGCCCGCATCTACGGCCGCGGCGAGCAGATCGCCGATCTCTGCGTCCACTACGCCGGGCTAGCCGCCGGACTGCTCGGCTCGATCCTGCTCATCGTGGCGGCGGCCGAGCGCGAGCGGGCGCTGGTGGTCGTCAGCGTCGCCGTCTACGGCGTCGGCCTCCTGGGCATGATCGGCGCCTCCCTGCTCTACAACGCGACCGCACCCTCACCTCGCAAGGAGCTGTTTCGCCGACTCGACCACGCCGCCATCTTCCTGATGATCGCCGGCACCTACACGCCGTTCGCGCTGGTCCGCATGGGTGGCGCCTGGGGCTTCGGCATCGCCGCCTTCGTCTGGCTCGCGGCCCTCGCAGGCATTGCGTTGAAGCTTGTTTCGCCGCATCGACTGGAGGGCATCTCGACGCTTCTCTACGTCGCCCTGGGCTGGGTGATCCTTGTTGCCCCCGGACCGTTCTTCGCCGCCGTGCCGCTGCCGGCCATCATCCTGCTCGCGGTCGGAGCGCTGCTCTACATGACCGGCATCATTTTCCACCTCTGGCATCGGCTCCCCTACCACAATGCCGTCTGGCACGGCTTCGTGATCAGTGCCGCCGCCTGCCACTGGGTCGCCGTCCTCGACGGGGTCGTCCGCGCCGCCTAGATCGTCGCCCGCTGAACCTCGGTTCCTGGCGCAAGCCAAAGCCCCGCTCTGGCCCTACATCGCCGTTGCGCGCTGGTTTACCCAGGGGCACCCTTGCCAGGCGCGTTGATCCGCCTGCATGACTCCGTGGACATCGCTCGAGATCGAGGAGGAATCCGCCGTGCCCCGCATGACGCCGTCCGAAGCCTTCGTCGAAACCCTGGTCGCCCATGGCGTGACACATGTCTTCGGCATCGTCGGGTCGGCCTATATGGATGCGCTCGATCTGTTCCCGGCGGCCGGCATCCGCTTCATCTCGGTGGCGCACGAGCAGGGCGCCGGCCACATGGCCGACGGCTATTCGCGCGTGACCAACCGCCAGGGCGTCTGCATCGCCCAGAACGGGCCGGGCATCACCAACTTCGTCACCGCCGTCGCCGCCGCCTATTGGGCGCACTCGCCGGTGGTGGTGATCACGCCGGAGACCGGCAGCGGCACGCAGGGACTCGGCGGCTTCCAGGAGACGGAGCAGCTGCCCTTCTTCGAGAAGATCACTAGGTTCCAGGCCCATGTGAACCGGCCCGACCGCCTGGCCGAGTTCACCTCGCGCTGCTTCGACCTGGCGCTCAGCGAGCGCGGCCCGACCCAGCTCAACATCCCCCGCGACTACTTCTATGGCGACATCGAGGTGACCCTGCCGAAGCCGATCAAGGTCGAGCGCGCGGCCGGTGGAGCCCGGAGCCTGGAAGAGGCCGCGAAGCTGCTGGCCGAGGCCAAGTTCCCGGTCATCGTCGCCGGCGGCGGCGTGATCATGAGCGACGGACAGGCCGAGGCGAAGGCGCTGGCCGAATATCTCTCGGCGCCGGTCGTCACCAGCTATCTCCACAACGACGCCTTCCCGGCCTCGCATCCCCTGATGTGCGGCCCGCTCGGCTACCAGGGCTCGAAGGCGGCGATGAAGTTGATCGCCCAGGCCGACGTGGTGCTGGCGCTCGGCACCCGGCTCGGGCCGTTCGGCACCCTGCCGCAGCACGGCATCGAGTACTGGCCGAAGACCGCCAAGATCATCCAGGTCGACAGCGACCACCGCATGCTTGGCCTAGTGAAGCCCATCACCGTCGGCGTCTGCGGCGACGCCAAGCCGGCGGCCGCCGACATGCTCCACCGCCTGCAGACAGGCAACGTCAAGATCGCCGCCCACGGCAACAAGGATGCCCGACTCGCCGAACTCAAGAAGCAGAAGGACGCCTGGGAGGCCGAGCTGAATAGCTGGGGCCAGGCCGACGGCTCGCCGATCGCGCCGCGCCGGGCGCTGCGGGAGCTCGAGAAGGCGATGCCGAAGAACGCGATGGTGACCACCGACATCGGCAACATCTGCTCGGTCTCCAACAGCTATCTGCGCTTCGAGCAGCCGCGCAGCTTCTTCGCCGCCATGAGCTTCGGCAATTGCGGCTACGCCTTCCCGACCGCCATCGGCGCCAAGGTCGGCGCGCCCGACCGTCCCGCCATCGCCTATGTCGGCGACGGCGCCTGGGGCATGAGCCTGCAGGAGACCCTGACCTGCGTGCGCGAAGATATCCCCGTCGTGGCGGTGGTCTTCAACAATGGCCAGTGGGGCGCGGAGAAGAAGAACCAGATCGACTTCTATGCCGACCGCTTTGTCGGCACCAACCTGAAGAACCCGAGCTTTGCCGGGATCGCCAAGGCCATGGGCGCCGAGGGCATCACGGTCGCCCATCCCGGCGAGATCGGGGACGCCCTCAAGACCGCGGTCGCCTCCAACAAGCCCACCATCCTCGAGCTGATGGTCACCCAGGAGCTCGGCGATCCCTTCCGCCGCGACGCCCTGAAGAAGCCCGTGCGTGTGCTGGACAAGTACAAGTCCTACACCGTGGCGTGAATCGGGCTAATGTAGGGACGGGTCCGCGTCGTTGCCCGGCGACGGCCGGACCCGTGACAGACCCGATCCGCGCCGCATGCCCGACCGCCTCCTCGTCATCAACGCCGGCTCCTCGAGCCTGAAGTTCGGCGTCTACGACATTCCCGGCGACGATGCCGACCTGATCCGCCGCTGCCGCGGCCAGATCGCCGACATCGGCCCCAAGCCCCGCTTCAGCGCCGGCGACGGCGCCGATCAGGCGATGACCGGCACGACCGCACCCCTGCCCGCTGTCCCGACCCACGCCGCCGCGCTCAATTTTCTGCTCGGCTGGCTCAGGGAGGCCGGCATCGGCGACGGCTTTGCCGGGGCCGGCCACCGCGTCGTCCATGGCGGCACCACCTTCACGGACCACTGCCGCCTGACGCCCGAGATCATCGAGCAGCTGGCCGCGCTCGAGCCGCTCGCCCCGCATCACCAGCCGCACAGCGTGGCCGCCATCCGCGCCGTGGCGCAGCAGCGGCCCGACCTGCCGCAGGTCGCCTGCTTCGATACGGCCTTCCACGCCGGCCAGCCGCCGGAGGCGCGCCGCTTGGCGCTGCCGCAGGACTACGCCGAGCAGGGTCTGCTGCGTTACGGCTTCCACGGCCTCTCCTATCAGCATGCCGCGCAGCGCCTGCGCGACCTCAGCGGCGGACGCCTGCCCGAGCGGCTGATCATCGCCCATCTCGGCAACGGCGCCAGCCTCTGCGCCGTGCGCGGCGGCCGCAGCATCGCCACCACCATGGGGTTCTCGACCCTCGACGGGCTTGTCATGGGCACGCGCGTCGGCAGCCTCGATCCCGGCGTCATCCTCCACCTGCTGCGCGGCGGGCTGAAGCTGCGGCAGCTGGAGGACCTGCTCTACAACAGGTCGGGCCTGCTCGGCCTTTCCGGCATCTCCTCGGACATGAAGGCCTTGCTCGCCAGCGACGATCCGCGCGCGGCGGCGGCGGTCGACCAGTTCTGCTATGCCGTCACCCGCCATCTGGGCTCGCTGGCCGCGGCGCTGGGCGGGCTCGACGCGCTGGTCTTCACCGGCGGCATCGGCGAGGGTGCTGCCGCGATCCGCGCCCGCATCTGCGACGACGCCGCCTGGCTCGGGCTGGTCCTCGATCCGCAGGCCAACGAGGCCGGCGGACCCGCCATCGCGCATGTCAACAGCGCCGTCGGCGCCTGGGTCATCGCCGCCGACGAGGAGCGCATCATCGCCCGCCATACCCGCCACCTGCTCGGGCTCTGACGGCCATGACCAAGACCGCGGAGGTCGTCGCGTTCTGGAGCCGGTACAAGGCGGCGGCCGGCCTGGACCACGACTGCTACGAGGTCGTCGCCTTCGGCGACAGCGACGAGATGGCCGACGAGCTCGCGGACCTCGTCGTCAACGGCCCGAAGCGCGCCACGGCCGGCCTGCGACGCGACTTCGACCCGGGCGGCGAACCCATGCCGGCCGTCGGCGGGCATGTCGTGGTGGTCGATGGCGGCGGCAAGCCGCGTTGCATCTGGCGGACGACCGAGGTGACGGTGAAGCCGCTGATCGAGGTCGACGACGCCTTCGCCTGGGACGAGGGCGAGGGCGACCGCACGCGCGCCGACTGGCTCGACGGCCACCGCCGCTACTTCACGCGGCAGGCGGCGCGCCAGGGCTTCGCGTTCCACGACCGGATCGAGACGGTGTTCGAGCGCTTCACCATTGTCTGGCCGCCGGAGGCCGCGGACTCATAGCCGCGCGATCATCGGATCGAATAGGCCACATCCTTCGGCCGGCAGTCGGCGCCGTTGACCGGAAAGATGTCGTGGGGGCAGGCGGACAGAACGACGATGCAGTCCATCTCCGCCGCGAGCTCGACCCGGTCGCCGGGCTTGCTGTCGGGGGGCGCCACGGCGAGGGCGCCATTGGCCTTCAAGGGAACGTTCATGAAGAGGTTGAGCGGTGGCGGCGGCGGCACCGGGTCGATGGCGATGTCGCGCAAGGCCGTCGCGAAGTTCTCGGCGCAGCTCGCATGATGGCCCTTGAGTCCCAGCTGATGGTAGCGCACGAGGTCGCAGCAGGGGATGAGCGTGTCATGGATGCCGGGCGAACTGTCGGCAACCAGGCGCAGGATCGGGTTGCGCAGGTTGGTGACGAGCAGGTCGCCCGGCCGCGGCGTCAGGCGATACCAGTGGTTGCGGCAATGGGGCATCGACATATGCTCGGCGAGGTCGCCTGCCTTGAGGGCCCAGCAGTCGACCACCTGGCTGCCATGGGTGTTGACGATGGCGAGGTGCTGTCCGCGTCCTAATCGGATGGCGGTGCCCGTGCCGGCCTTGAGTATCACCTGGTCCGTCATGGATCGCGCCTCCCCCTTTGCCCGGGACCCACGATACTGTCAGCCTGCGCCCGAATCCGCTATAGGGACGGGCCATGCCGAGGGTCATGCCATGACGAAGGACCGTCCGCCGATCACCTACCGCGACTATCTCCGGCTCGGCACCCTGCTGGCCTGCCAGCAATGCGAGAGCGCCCGGCTCGGGCAGCCGGCCCATGACGAGATGCTGTTCATCATCGTCCACCAGGCCTACGAGCTGTGGTTCAAGCAGATCCTGTTCGAGCTCGACCAAGTGCAGGGCGTCTTCGCCGGCGACGTCGTCGACGACCGCGCCATCGGCAGCGTCGTCCACGGCCTGTCGCGCATCGCCGAGATCCTGCGGCTGCTGGTGCAGCAGCTGACGGTGCTGGAGACGATGACGCCGCTCGACTTCCTCGATTTCCGCGACCTGCTGTTCCCGGCGTCGGGATCGCAGAGCCTGCAGTTCCGGCTGATCGAGACGCGGCTGGGGCTGAAGCCGGAGGAGCGCCTCACCTTCGACAGCCGCGCCTTCGACGCCGCCCTGCCGGCGGAGGAGCGGGACATCCTCGCCGAGGCGGCCGAGCTGCCCTCGGTCGGCGACCAGCTCGGCCGCTGGCTGGAGCGCACGCCCTTCATCGACATGGGCGACTACAGCTTCCGCGACGCCTATCGCCGCACGGTGCAGGGCATCCTCGACGCCGACGCGGCGCTGGTCCGCGCCCGTACGACGCTGTCGGAGGCGGAGAAGCAGGCCGAGCTGCAGTCGCTGGCGGCGGCGCGCGCCCGCTTCGATGCCCTGTTCGACGAGGCGGCCCATCGCCGGCTGCGGGCGCAGGGCGCCTGGCGCCTCTCCATGCGTGCGCTGCAGGCGGCGCTGTTCATCAACCTCTACCGCGACGAGCCGGCGCTGCAGCTGCCCTTCCGCCTGCTCAGCCTGCTGATGGACATCGACGAACTGCTGACCACCTGGCGCTACCGCCACGCGCTGATGGTGCAGCGGATGATCGGCATGAAGGTGGGCACCGGCGGCTCCTCCGGCCACGACTATCTGAGGCGCACGGCCGAGCAGCACCGGCTGTTCGGCGACCTGTTCGCCCTCTCCACCTTCTTCATCCCGCGCTCGCGCCTGCCGGCGCTGCCGCCGGACGTGCAGGAGGCGATGAGCTATCGCTACACGGCGGCCGGGCCGCGGTGAGCTACAAGCGGCACTTCTCCCGCTTCCTCGCCGCCGATCCGGGGCGGCTGCATGTCGCGGCCCACAGCCACCACTTCTGGCCGGACGTGACCTTCGCGGCGCAGGAACGGTGCTGGCAGGACGCCGCGCGGCTCGCCGACCGCAAGTGGGAGACGGTCTTCGGCGAGGTCATCCCGCGCGCCCAGGGCCATGTCGCCCGGATCCTCGGCTTGCCGGATCCGGCGACGGTCGCCGTCGGGCCGAACACGCACGGCTTCGTCCTGCGGCTGCTGTCCTTGTTCCCGCCGGCGCGGCCCATCCGCGTCCTGACCACCGATGGCGAGTTCCACAGCTTCGCCCGCCAGATCCGGCGGCTCGCCGAGGACAGGCTGGCGCAGGTGACTTTCGTGGCGACCGAGCCGCTGCCATCCCTCGCCGATCGCTTCATCGCTGCTGCGGCAGGCGGCGGCCACGACCTGATCTTCGTCAGCCATGTGCTCTTCAACTCGGGCTATGCCTTTCCCGACCTCGCGGCCATCGTCGGCGCAGCGGAGGGCGATACCCTCATCGCCATCGACGGCTATCACGGCTTCCTGGCGCTGCCGACCGATCTGGCGCCGCTCACCGGCCGCATCTTCTACCTCGCCGGCGGCTACAAGTACGCGATGGCCGGCGAGGGCGCCTGCTTCCTGCATGTGCCGCCCGGCCGCGCCTTCCGGCCGCGCGACACCGGCTGGTTCGCCAGCTTCGGCACGCTGGAATCCGGCGATGCGGGCCCCGTGCCCTACGCGGCCGGCGGCGCCGGTTTCCTCGGCGCCACCTTCGATCCGGTCGGCCTCTACCGCTTCAACGCCGTCATGGACTGGCTGGCGGAGATCGGCCTCACGGTCGCGGCGATCCACGCCCATGTCCAAGACCTGCAGCGTGCCTTCGTCAACAGGCTGAGCGCGCTCGGGCGGAAAGCGCTCCATCCCGGCCAGCTCGTGATGCCCTTGGAGGCGCCGAACCGCGGCCACTTCCTCACCTTCCGCACGGCCGAGGCCGGCGCGCTCTACCGCCGCCTGCTCGACGAAGGCGTCGTCACCGACTACCGTGGCGACCGGCTGCGCTTCGGCTTCGGCCTCTACCACGACCGCGAGGACATCGACGACCTGTGCGGCCGGCTCGCCCGGGCGCTTCCTTAGTGCGACGTTTCCAAGAAACGACTCGTATCGCTTGCATGACCAGGGGTGCGTCCTTCGACAAGCTCAGGATGAGGGAGAATCTTGGTGGCATGAAGACTTCCCCTCATCCTGAGCTTGTCGAAGGACGCACGGCGCCAATCCCAGGCTCATGTAGCAAACGTTCGGTTTCAAGGAATCGGTATACTAGACAGCGGGCAGACACGGAGACGGCAGCATGAAGGCACGCATCACCTGGGTCCGCGACCGCATGTTCGTCGGCGAGTCCGGCAGCGGGCATACCATGGTCCTCGGCCGGGCCGACGGCGCCGACGGGCGCAGCCTGTGCCCCAGCCCCATGGAGGTGCTGCTCATCGGCATGGGCGGCTGCACCGCCTTCGACGTGGTGCAGATCCTGGAGAAGTCGCGCGAGCCGGTGGAGGACTGCGTGGCGACGCTGGAGGCCGAGCGGGCACCGACCGACCCCAAGGTCTTCACCAAGGTGCATGTCCACTTCACCGTCACCGGCCGCGGCCTCGACCCGGCCAAGGTGGACCGCGCCATCAAGCTCTCGGCCGAGAAGTACTGCTCGGCCTCGATCATGATCGGCAAGACCGCGACCATCACCCACGACTTCGAGATCCTGGAGCCGCCGGCGCGCCCGGCCTGAGCCGGAGGGGTCGTCCAACAGCAAAACGCGAAATTCAACCCTATCGTATTTTACGTATGACGGCTGGTCTCCGCTCCTCATCATCCTCATCCTGCGTAACCGCCGATGAGATAGGTCAGCCTTCCATCCCTTTTCGTCGAAAAGTGAACAACGACCCCATGTAAAGGAAGTTAACGCCTGGGTGAACTGACCGATCATGTGTGCCACGCCTTGCTTTTCGATCCGCTTCCGCCGTCGCGCCGAGTCGTGACCGGCCGTTCCGTAACCGCCGGAAAGCGGCGCGATCGGTTGCGGGTGTCCCTATCCACGATGTCAAACACCTAAGCCCGCGAACGCCGAGCGAGCCAAAATACATGGTATGAACATAACGCGAACCTGTCAAGCGGAATCCCTCGCGCGGAGGACGCCTCCGGATGACGCATGAGAGGCGGCCATCCCTGCGGCGGACGATGTCCGACAGGGTGGGCGGCAACGACCCTGTCGTTGCTACAGTCCGAACTTTTCCTTGATCAGCCACGCGCACTCCATCGGCGTGGCCGTGCTCGCGTCGATCTCCAGGTCGTAGGTCGCGCCCTTGTGCACGCGGTCATATTGCCAGCGCGCCAGCCCGATCAGCCGGTCGCCGCGCTGACGCTCGCGCGCTTCCAGGACATCGAGCGGCGCGAAGACGCCCACCCTGAAGAGCCGGAACGGGGCGAGAAGTTCGGCATAGTCCGCGGCCGCGCCGTCCAGCAGGACGTCGTCGACGATGAGGTCGTTTCCCTGCGCGGCCAGGGCGGCGATGGCGTGGCGCATTCCCCGCATGGTCCGCTCGCCGATCGGGCCGGTGCGGATGACGACCGACGGCTTCCCCTCTTCGTGCCGGGCCTCGTAGGCGAAGCCGTCGGGATGCTCCTGATAGGCCTCGGGCAGCATCTCCAGGAAGGCATCCATCCGGACGTGCAGGAAAGGCTCGCGCGTCATGGTCTGCAACGCCCGCGCGATGGAACTCTTGCCCACGCTGCCGACCCCGTTGAGAAGAACGATCCGCGCCGTCCCGTTCAAAGCCCACCTTCGGCATCGTCCGACGACGTCGCGAGCATACAGTTTTCCGCAACGGCGGACATCGGACCTATGTCGCGGAGATCGGGGCGGGCTGACCTTCGAAGTTGGGCAGGTCGCGGTCGACGAACCCCCAGTTCGGCGCCGATGCCGTCCAGATGACGCTCGCCGGGCGGCCGATCTCCGGATCGTCCAACGCCCCGGCCCGGACGACGATGAGATGGGGCCGGCTCAACGCCTCGCTGAACAGCGGCGTGCCGCATCGGGGGCAGAAGCGGCGGCGCATGGCATTCCCGCTGTCTGCCGTGCTGACATATTCGCCGACCTCGCCCGTGAGCGTGAAGCTCTCGGTTTTGAAGAACACGTTGATCGATGCGTTGCCCGACGCAAGATACTGGCAGTCCCGGCACCAGCAGGCGCGCGCGAGGATCGGCGGCTGGTCGAACTGGAACCGGACCGCGCCGCAGAGGCATCGGCCGGTGATGAGCTTCGACATTCTGGTTACCTCCCTGTGTTGTTGAGACAAGCCATAGTGCGGCCTGGAGCGGCAACGACCGATAGGAGCCGTCGGTATGCAGAGGCCGGAGCAGAATGCCCCGCCGACCATCTCGCTGAAAAGTGCCGAAGAAAATAGGCTTGCCCCCGGCGACGACTGGACGGCCTCTCTCAATCGTCGCACCGCCTCGCCCCTACCTAAGGGAGATCCCGCTTCTCCGAGTTGCTTACCCCTGCGGGGCGTTCACACATCTCTGCAAGACCATCCTGCGTCCTTCGACAAGCTCAGGATGAGGGAGAATCTTGGTGGCACGAAGAAAGACCCTCATCCTGAGCTTGCCGAAGGACGCACGGCGGGCATGCAACCTATCGGCTCCCGAATGCCGAAGGTCCAACAAACCTAAGGCGCCGCCAGGTAGTGGATGGCGAACATGCGGTCCGCATCGGTCCAGACATGCCGCGGCGCGAAGCCGGCCGTCGTTGCCACCGCCTGGAACTCCTTGACGGTGAACTTGTGGGCGTGCTGCGTGACGATGACCTCGCCGGCCTCGAAGCGGAACGCGGCAGCGCCGACATGCACGGTCTGCGGCTTCAGGCTCTCGATGCCGATCTCCATGCGGCCGCGGGCGGCGTCGTACTCGGCGCGGTGGCGGAACGCCGCGAGATCGAAATCGGCGCCGAGCTCGCGGTTGGCGCGCGCGAGGATGTTGGTGTTGAAGGCGGCGCTGGCGCCGGCGGCGTCGTTGTAGGCGGCGCGCAGCACGGCCGGATCCTTCTTCAGGTCGACGCCGACGACGAGGGCGCCGCCGGCGAGCGCGGCGCGCGCCGCGGCCAGGAACTGCGCGCGCTGCGCGTCGGTCATGTTGCCGATGGTGGAGCCGGGGAAGAAGCCGAGGCGGACGCCGACGTCGCGCCGCCGCGGCTCCGGCAGAGCGAAGGGACGCAGGAAGTCGGCGCAGACCGCGTGCACCTCCAGGCGCGGATAGTCGGCGGCCAGCGTCTCCGCCGCGGCCAGCAGATGCGCGCGCGAGATGTCGATCGCGGCATAGGCCGCCGGCTCCTCCAGCGCGTCGAGCAGGAGACGCGCCTTGCGGCTCGAGCCGCTGCCGTAGTCGACGACGTAGGCGCGCGGGCCGGCGAGCCCGGCGATGTCGCGGCCGTGGGCGCGCAGCAGCGCCATCTCCACCCGCGGCACGTAGTATTCCGGCACCTCCAGGATCGCCTCGAACAGGCGCGAGCCGCGCTCGTCATAGATGAAGCGGCTCGGCAACCGCTTCGGCGTCTGCGCCAGACCGTCGAGAACGGCTTGGCGGAAATCGTCCGCCGGCGGCGCGACATCATGGAATTGGACCGAACCCACCTGCGTTCCGCGCCTCCCTCGCCGGCTGTCGCCGCCTGCACCGCGGCGCCATTCTGCGGTCCCCGACGGCCGCGGAACGAGTGTCATTTTGCGGCGGGACGAACAACGCGGCATGTCCGCCCGTGCGTCCTTCAACAGTAGTCCGCAGCGGCGGGTCTCCGCAGCGCGCGTTAACCACGTTTCGTCAGCGCGCCTTAACGCTCCGCCCGTCTAATCCACAGGCGGAGCGGGCGGGCGTTCGATGCGCGATCACAACCTTCTGGGCAGACTGTGGCGGGACCGGCGCGGGGCCAGCGCCGTGGAGTTCGCGCTGGTGGCGCCGCTGTTGATCGGCCTGCTGCTCGGCATCATCCAATACGGCTCGCTGTTCCTGCTGCAGACCCGCATGACCGACACGGCCCGCGACA
Source organism: Dongiaceae bacterium (assembly GCA_050180895.1). Taxonomy (GTDB): domain Bacteria; phylum Pseudomonadota; class Alphaproteobacteria; order Dongiales; family Dongiaceae; genus JBGPEQ01. Next base: position 269,878 of record JBFXDS010000001.1, on the reverse strand, counting down.
CCGCCCGGCGGCTCGCCGTCGGCGACCTGACCACGGAGTCCGATGCCGAGGCCTACGCCGAGGCGCGGCTGGCCGGCTGGTCGGCGCCCTTCACCGCCACGGCCGTCCTGCCGGACCTGGGCGAGCGCGACGTCCGCGTCACCATCAGCGTGCCGAAGGCGGAAGCGGCGCTGATCAACCTGGTGGGTTTCGGCATGGAGGGCGAACTCTCGGTCGACTTCCACATGCTGCGGGAATAGCAGGCGGGGCCGCATGACCGACGGCTGGCATCGCTGGCATGACCATGTTGCGTCCTTCGACAGGCTCAGGATGAGGGAGAATGTTTGTGGCAGAAAGAAAGTACCCTCATCCTGAGCCTGTCGAAGGACGCACGGCGCCGATCCCGGCATTCGCCCGCGACGAGCGCGGCGGCATCCTGCCGCTCGTCGGCCTCTGCCTCACGGTCATCCTGGGGTTTGCCGCGCTGGGCATCGACCTCAGCCACCAGAGCGCCCTGCGCGCGCAGCTGGCGGCGACCGCCGACGCCGCCGCCCTGGCCGCGGCGAGCGAGCTGCCGAACGAGGCGCGGGCGCGCGACCGGGCGCTCGAATATGCCGCGGCCAACATGCCGCCCCAGGCGCACGGCAGCGTGCTGGTCGAGGACGATATCGTCTTCGGCACCTGGTTGACGGACACGCGCGCGTTCGTCGCCGGCGGGCCGATGGTCGACGCCGTGCAGGTGACGGTCCGCCGCAGCGAGCTGAACGGCAACCCCGCGCCGACCTTCTTCATGCGCGTCTTCGGCCGCGACCATGTCGACCTCGCCGCCGAGGCGGTGGCCGGCGTGGTCCTGCTCGAGGGCGTGCCGGCGGGCGAACCCGGCGAAGCCGACCGCGCGAGGCTGGCGGAGATGCAGGAGGCGCTGATCGAGGAGGCCCGGCGGCGGTGGATCGCCTTCGGCCGCGACCCGGACGAGCTGATGAGCGACGAGGAGGCCGTCGAATTCCTCATGGAGGAGTTCGGCAAGGCGGTGCTGCTCAAATAAACGGGGAGATCCCGAGGGCTTCCCTCAAGCGGAGATCTTGCCGATCAGAGCCTGGGATCGGCTCGGTGCGTCCTTCGACAAGCTCAGGATGAGGGTCTCTCTTGGTGCCACCAAGGTTGCCCCTCATCCTGAGCTTGTCGAAGGACGCACGCCCGTTATGCAGCAGATGAGCCGCGGCTCGGAACGCCGTGTCACGATCCGTCCGGCGTCACCACGACCGAGGGCGCCGAGCGGTTGGCCGGGCCGTGGAACACGGCCTCGATGTTGTTGCCGTCGGGGTCGAGCACGAAGGCGCCGTAATAGCCGGGATGGTAGTCGCGCTCGCCGGGCGCGCCATTGTCGCGGCCGCCGGCGGCGAGCGCCGCGGCGTGGAAACGGAGGACCGTATCGCGGTCCTTCGCCTGGAAGGCGAGGTGCAGGCGCGTGGTCGGCGAGGCGCCGGCGCTGATGAAGAGCTCGTCGGCCCAGAAGAACTCGGCCGAGTCGCCGCCGACCGGGATGCCGAGCACGTCGAGGACGGTGCGATAGAAGCGCTTGCTCGCCTCGAGGTCGCGGACGATGAGGTGGACGTGATCGACGAGGCGGCCCTGGTGATACTCCATCGCGGTCTCCTCCCTTGCCGTCAGCCGGGATACCAGATCTTCCGCGGGTCGTCGGCGGCGCGCACATAGTCGTAGGCCGAGTCGATCAGCCGCGCGAGATCGTAGCGCGGCCGCCAGCCCAGCCGGAACTTCGCCTTGCTGTTGTCCAGCCACGTGCCGTGGTAGGGCGTCCCGATCTCGACGCTCGGCAAGCCGCGCGTCCGTTTCAGATGGTCGGCGACGGCGCGGTAGTCAACGGGCTCGTCCATGCAGATGTTGAAGGTCTGCCGCTGCGCGGCCGGATGATCGAGCGCGACGACGACGGCCTCGGCCAGGTCCTCGACATGGACGAAGTTGCGGCGCATGGGCGCGCCGTCGGCGTCGAGCATGAGGGGAACCGCGCCGGTTTTGCAGTACTCGGCCGCGCGCCCCTCTCCGACCAGGTCGATCCAGCGCGGGCCGCCGAACACGTCCTCGCCGAAGGAGAGGGTGTACTTGAAGTCGTCCTTCTCCATGATCCAGGGCGCGCGCAGGCAGCAGCCGGCGAGATCGTACTGGATGCCGTACTGCTCGAGCATCACCTCCTCGAGCACCTTGGAGAGGGCGTAGCAGCCGGGATAGGCCGAATGTCCGACGGCATCGGCGATGGGGTCGGGCCGCGGATAGAAGAAATGGCCGAGCGCGGCGTCGCCGCCGATGAGGATGAACCGGCGGAAGCGCGGGCCGGCGCGGGCCGCTTCGAGCAGCCAGAACAGGCCCTTCACCGCGACGTCCATGACGTCGTCCGCCGTCTCCTTGCAGGTGGCGAGATGCAGCACGTGGGTGACGTCGTGCATGGCGCGCGCCACCACGGCGCGGTCGGCGATGGACCCGCGGACGACCTCGACCCGCTCGCCCGCGGGCAGCAGCCGGTTGTGGCAGAGGGCGCGGATGCGGTCGCCGCCATGCGCGGGATCGCCGAGCAGACGGCGCATGAAGGCTTGGCCCACCTTGCCCGTGGCGCCCGTGACGAGGATCAGACGACCGGCCGTCATCGCGCCACCCTATTTGATGCAGGGGCGACCCCGCATGGTTCCCCCTCGGGCCATCGCAGGCGGGAGGGCGACCGCATGGGCCTCCCTAGGGCGCTCCGGCAGTCCGCGCGAACGGCGTCATTTCGCCAGCAGGAAGTCCAGGGCCGCCTGGTTGAACTCGTCCGGCTTCTGCACGAAGGCGAAGTGGCTGACGCCCTTCAGGATCACCAGCTTGGCGCCGGGGATGGCGTTCGCCATCTCCGTGTTGTGCTCCTGCCGGATTCCTTCGTCATGCTCGCCGTCGGCGATGGCGACGGGTGTGGTGATCTTGCCCAGCTGCTCCGGCGTGTAGTTGGGCTGCGTCGCCCACATCTCGCCGATCTGGGCGACGAAGGCGTCGTATTCCTTCGGCGTCTTCGACAGGCGCACGTAGTCCTGTCCGGCCACCTCGATGTACTTGTTGAAGACGGCGCTGTCGGCGATGTCCGAGCGCAGGCCGGCGACATTGACGTTGGCGCCGAAGGCGAACAGCCTGTTCAGCCGCTCGGGATGGTTGATGGCGATGTCGATGCCGATGATGCCGCCGTCGCTCCAGCCGAGGATCGACGCCTTCTCGATCTTCAGGTGATCCATCAGCGCCAGCACGTCGGAGGCCATGAGCGCGTAGGAATAGGGCTGCGCCGAGCGCGTGCTGCGGCCATGGCCGCGGCTGTCGGCCGTGATTACCTTGAAGCGCTCGGCAAGCGCCGGGATCTGGTTGCCCCACACGTCGCTGTGGCCGAGGCCGCCATGCAGGAGGATCAGCGGCTCGCCGGCGCCGTAGACGGCGTAGTACATCTCGATGTCATTGACCGGCGCATAGGCTGTCTCCGCCGCCGGCGGCAGGGGCGGCCAGGGCGGCAGCGTCTGCCACGCCTCCTCGGCACGGACCGACGACATCATAACGGCGGCTGCGACCGCCAACAGCGCGAACGTTCGAATGGTTCTCATGGCTCCATCTCCCATGCCGGGCCGGCAGCATGGACCTTCCGGACCGGACACGGCAACGAGGAAGATGGACGCCCGCGGCTAGACGACCCGCACCGTGATCTCGCCGATGCCGTCGATGCCGCCCTGCAGCTTGTCGCCGCGCTTCACCGGGCCGACGCCGGCGGGCGTGCCCGAGAAGATCAGGTCGCCGGGCTTGAGCGCGAAGAGGCCGGACAGGTGGCTGATGATCTCCGGCACGCTCCAGATGAGCTGCGCCAGATCGCCCTGCTGCCGCAGCTCGCCGTTCACCTTGAGCCAGACCGCGCCCTTCGCCGGATGGCCGATGGCCGCGGCCGGCACGATCTCGGAGCAGGGCGCCGACATCTCGAACGCCTTGCCGACCTCCCAGGGGCGGCCCAGCTTCTTGGCCTCGGCCTGCAGGTCGCGCCGGGTCATGTCGAGGCCGACGGCGTAGCCGTAGACGCAATCGAGCGCGCCCTCGACCGGGATGTCGGAGCCGCCGCGGCCGAGCGCCAGCACCATCTCGAACTCGTGGTGCACGTCGGAAGAGCGCGGCGGATAGGGGAAATCGCCGTTGCCGGGAATCAGCGAATCCGGGTTCTTCTGGAAGAAGAACGGCGGCTCGCGGTTGGGATCGTGTCCCATCTCGCGGGCGTGCTCGGCATAGTTGCGGCCGACGCAATAGATCCGATGCACCGGAAACAGCTTGTCGCTGCCGCGCACCGGCAAGGCCGGCACCGGCTCCGGTTCGAAGAGATATCTGCGCTCTCTGGCCGTCACGCTCGTCATCTGACCCCCGCGTAATATTCGATGCGTTTCTCGATCATCGCGATCGACTCGGACACCACCATGGCGAAGGCGAACAGCAGGATCGTCAGCGCCCAGAACTCCTCCATCAGGAAGTTGCGCGAATAGAGCTCGAACAACTCGCCATAGCCGATGATGGAGACCAGGAGCTGGCCGATCACGACGCCCTTGACGCCGCGGATCAGGCCGAGGCGGATCCCGGCCAGGATCTCCGGCAGGGCCGCCAACAGGATGATCCGCGTATAGAGCTGCTGCGGGCTGGCGCCGTAGCAGCGGCCCATGTCGATGAGCGAGGTCGAGACGTGCCGGACGCCGGCCCGGGTGTCGAGCGCGATGATCCACACGGCAAACAGGAAGACGGAGACGACGATCGTCTTCTCGCCCATGCCGAACAGGATCATCAGCACCGGCACCAGCGCCGACAGCGGCGCGCTGACGAACAGATTGACCCACATGCCGAGCAGCCGGTCGGCGGCGGCGACGCGCCCCATCAGCACGCCGAGCGAGACCCCGACGGCGATCGCCAGCGCCATGCCCGTCACGAAGGCGCGCAACGTCGTCACCGTCGCCGCCTGGAACTTGCCGACCTGCACCAGCTCGGCGACGGCGACCAGGACGGCCGAGAACGGCGGCACCAGATACATGACCCCGGCGCGGCCGACGATCTCCCACAGCAGGCACCAGACCAGGATCGAGGCCGCCATCGGCACGCGGTATCCGAACAAGGTCATGGCGCGGACCTCATGTCACATACTGGCGCAGGCCCTGCCAGATCTCCTCGACGGTGTCGAGATAGGCGCGGTCGCGGCGGATGTCGTCGGGCGAGCCGCCGCGGTCGATGCGCGGCTCGATGATCTGCGAGACCCGCCCCGGCCGCCGCGACAGCAGCACGACGCGGTCGGAGACGTAGACCGCCTCCTCGATGCTGTGGGTGACGAAGATGAAGGTCTTGTGCTCGGTCGCGCGCAGGTGCAGGAGGTCCTCCTGGAACTTGCGGCGCGTCTGCTCGTCGACGGCGGAGAACGGCTCGTCCATCAGCAGCACGTCGGCGTTGACGGCAAGCGCGCGGGCGAGCCCGACGCGCTGGCGCATGCCGCCGGACAGCTCGTGCGGATAGCGCTCCTCGAAGCCGGCGAGGCCGACCTCGGCGATGTAGCGGCGCGCGGTCTCCTCGCGCACGGCCTTCGGCGTGCCGCGCAGCTCCAGCCCGAAGGCGACGTTGCGCAGCACGGTGGCCCAGGGCAGCAGCGCGAAGTCCTGGAAGACGAAGGCGCGCTCCGGGCCTGGTCCCGTCACCTTGCGTCCGGCGACGAAGACGTCGCCGGCGCTCGGCTCCAGCAGGCCGGCGATGATCTTCAGCAGCGTGGTCTTGCCGCAGCCGCTGGGGCCCAGCAGGGTGGTCAGCTTACCGTGCGGAAAGGCCAGGTCGATGCCGCTCAGGGCCTCGACGCCGCCACGATAGACCTTGCCGATGCCACGCACCTCGACCATGTCGGCGCCGGCGGGCGTCGGCGCGCCCCCCGGGGGGATGAACTTGCGCACCGTTCCCATGCTCAGGCCCTCTTGGTTTCCGGACGGAACAGCGCCGTCTCCAGCCGCTGCAGCCCGGCCAGCGTCACGGCGGAGAACAGGATGATCGAGGCGATCGCCGCGTACATCTCGGCATAGTCGGCGACGGCCCGGTGATAGGTGATGAGGTCGCCGATCCCGGTCGGCGTGATCAGCAGCTCGGCCAGGACGACGCCGATGAAGCCGGCGGCGATGCCGAGCCGCAGGCCGGCGAAGATCACCGGGCTGGCCTCGGGGATGATGACCTTGACGATCTGCTGCGTCCGCGTTCCCTGGAAGGAGCGGCACATGTCGACCAGCGACGGATTCACGTTGCGCACGGCCTTGTAGCAGTTGAGCACGATGACCGGCAGCGCCAGCAGCATGACCGACAGCGACTTCGCGGTCAGGCCGATGCCGTAGATGAAGGTGACCAGCGGGATCAGCGCCGCCACCGGCGCCGCCTGCATCACGACGAACACCGGCGCGGCGAGCCACTCCGCCGTTGGCCGCAGCCCCATCAGCACGCCGAGCCCCACGCCCAGCACCGCCGACGCGACAATGCCGATGGCGAGCGGCTGCAGCGTCGACAGATAGGCGCGCGGCATGCTGCCGTCGGCGATCATCGAGAAGAACGCCGCCACCGTGTCGGAGAACGGCGGCAACGCGAAGTTGATCGGGATTTGCCCGGCGATCTCCCAGGCACCGCAGAAGAGGGTGATCGACAGCAGGCGCCACAGCAGCGCGAAATCGCGCTCCGTGACCGCCGCTGCGGCCGGGGCCGCCACGGCCCCGGCCTCGTCGTCGAAACGTACGCTCAAGGGATCGTCGTCTGCCCGGCTAGACGCGGCCGAGCTTGTCGAGCGCGCGGTTGAGCGGCCCGAAGTCCCAGAAGTCCTCGACCTTCAGCGAGGCCGGATCGCCCTCCAGTTGGCCGGCGACGCCGTAGAAGTCGAAGTCGTCCTTCACCGCCGCCTCGCCGCCGCCGTTGTTGGGAAAGGCGCCGGCCTGCACGGATTCGACGAAGTAGGGTTCGATCTCCGGCTCGAGGTCGGCCGGCAGGTCGGCCAGCAGCTTGTACTTCTGGCGCAGGTCGAGCACGGCGCTGGGGTTGTCGTTGATCTCGCGCCAGGTGGTGAGGAGGGCTTCGACCAGCGTCTCCACCGCGGCCTGCTCGCGCGCGAGGAACTCGGTGTTGGCGTAGAGCGCCTCGTCGCTGGCGTTGACGCCTTCCATCGGAAGCACGGCGAACTTGCCGGGCGCCTTCTGCTCGAGCATGCGGCGGTTGGCGGCGTCGACGATCGACGCCTTGACGTTGCCTTGCAGCAGGGCCCCGGCGCGCACCTCGGCGCCGGCCACGTAGCTGATGTTGCTGTAGGTGATGCCGTGGCGCTGCGCCATCAGCTTCATGATCGCCTCGGTGCCGGAGCCGCGCGAATGCACCGCCACCTCCTGGCCGTCCAGATCCTTCCAGTCCTTGTAGAACTCGGTGTTGACGATGGGGAAGAACCGCAGCGTGCTCATCTGATAGAACATGCGGATCGGCGCCTTCACCTTCTGCAGCATGGCGTAGGGCGTCCCGACGCCGACATCGGCCTCGCCGCTCACCACGGCCTGCGCGGCAATGTCCTCCTCCTTCAGGTACATCATGTCGATGGCGACGCCCTTCTCCTTGGCGCGCTCGATCGCGATCAAGAAGTTCAGGGTTTCGACGCTCTCGATGTCGCCGAAGGCGATGCGGATCTTGCCTTCGGCCGCCTCGGCGGCCGGCGACAGCAGCAGCGCCATCGCAACCAATACGCCGCCGACACATGCGGCAAGCCTGCGCAGACTCGTGGCCATGAGATCCTCCCTTGCTTTCATCGTTGCGGCCGCACCGACGGCGCGGCCCTTCCGGCCATCTGCCGATCAATACGGTATTGGCTTAACTTGGTTTCGCCATCTAGTCAATCAGACCTTGACTTATTGGACTTTGGCGTGACATGGTCAAAACCAATTAGGGAATGGTTGAGTACAGGTCGGGCACAATGGACGCGGTAGTCTCCGGCGATGGGACGGCGGTGCTGACGCAGCTGCGGACCTATCTCGCCCAGGCCGCCTTGCCGGCCGACAGCCGCCTGCCGCCGGAACGCGCGCTGTCGCGGACGCTGGGCGTCAGCCGGGCCGAGCTGCGCAAGGCGCTCTCGACGCTCGAAGCCGAAGGGCAGCTGTGGCGCCACGTCGGCAAGGGCACGTTCCTCGGCATCCGGCCGCTCGACACGATCGCCGACGTCGCCGCCATCACCCGGCGGACCAATCCGGCCGAGGTGATGAAGACCCGCCTTCTGCTCGAGCCGGAGGTCGCGCGGCTGGCGGCGCTGAACGCGACGCCGGCGCAGATCGCCGAAATGCGCATCTGCCTGAAGAAGAGCAGCGAGGCCGGCAGCTGGCGCCAGTACGAGGGTTGGGACAACCGGCTGCACCGGGTGATCGCCGAGGCGACGCAGAACCAGCTGCTGCTGGCGCTGCTCGACACGCTCAGCGCCGTGCGCCGCACCGTCGCCTGGGGCCGCCTGCGCGCCAATCCCGTGAAACCCGATCCGGACCATCACAGCTTCGCCGAGCACGAGGCCATCGTCGGCGCGATCGCCGACCGCGACATGGCGCGCGCCGCAGGCTGCATGCGCCGGCACCTCGAATCCGTCGAAGCCAACCTGCTGAAGGCGCGCTTCAACGGCGGCTGAGATGGGCGTTTGCTCGCTGCCGAAATTTGTAGGGGCGAGCGGCGCTCGCCCCTGCTCGATCAATGCCTCCGATGATCGCTGCTGTGTCAACAGGGGCGAGCGCCGCTCGCCCCTACGGCAGACAGATCGAGATTCGCCGATGGGCGCTACGCGGCTCCGCCTCGCTCACTTGATCTGGTCGACCGAGCTGACCACGTGGGTCACGATGCCGTAGGCGCGCGCCTCGTCGGCGTTCATCCAGAAGTTGCGGTCGGTGTCGCGCTCGACCTTTTCGAAGGATTGCCCGGTAGCGTCGGCGATCGACTGGTTGATGCGCTTGCGCATCTTGATGATCTCCTTCGCCTCGATGGCGATGTCGCTGGCCGGGCCGCCGGCGCCGCCGAGCGGCTGATGGATCATGAAGCGTGTGTTCGGCAGGCAGTAGCGGTTCTCGCGCGCCGCCGCCAGGAAGATGTGGACGCCGGCGCTGGCGACCCAGCCGGTGCCGAGCATCCGCACCTTCGGCCGGATGAACCGGACCATGTCGTGGATCGTGTCGCCGGACTCCACATGGCCGCCCTGCGAATTGATGATCATCCGGATCGGCTCGTCGTTCTCTTCGGCCAGCGCCAGCAGTTGGGCGACCGTGCTCTGGGCGACCTTCTGCGTGATCTCGCCGAACAGGATGACGGTGCGGGCCTTGAACAGGTTCTCCGTCACCTTCCCGAGAGGCGGCGCCGGAGTCTCCGCCGGCTTTTCGCCATCGTCATCGCGTTGTGCGTGCATCGCCATGGTGAACCCTTCATTCGAATGATCAGATGTTCCGGCTGATTAGCCCGCAGCGGGCGCGATGGCAACGCCGCTCCGGTCCAGCCCGCCCGGCCGGCAATTCTCCCGGCAGACGCCGGACAGGGGCCTGTGCGTCAGAATGACGCCGTCCGGTGGCCCGCGCGGCGGTCCGCCGGCGCCGCCCGCGATCGACCCAAAGTTGCCGCCGAGCCGGCGGCCCGCGACACGATCTTGCTCCCGCTAACGCGTTGAACTAACGTTTGTTCGCACCGGCCGGCGCCGTCCGAAGCGCGGCACGGCCGGAGGCCGTTGCTGCGACCGAGGGATGCATGTCGAAGGGACGAATCATCTTGATTTCCGCCGGCAAAGTCTTATTTTCCCTCGGTTCCTTTTCCCCAGTGTCAATGGAGCCCATGGCGGTCGGCTCGTGCCTACCCCGCGAACTGTAGAGTTTTTCGTAATGTCCGACGAGTCACACAAGAAGCCCGAGTCCGACAAGATCTATGTCCGGAAGCAGCGCAAGTGCCTGCGCTGCCAGGAGACGTTCACCAGCTCCTGGCCCGGCGAGCGCGTCTGCACGCCCTGCAAGAGCAGCAGCGAGTGGCGCGACGGCATCGCCGCCTGACCGCGGGCCCGCGCCGGCGGGCTAGAGCCATCCCTTGCGCCTGAAATAGAGCAGCGGAATCACCGCCGATACCAGCATCAGGCCGAGCGCCCAGGGGTAGCCGGCCATCCAGTGCAGCTCCGGCATGATGTCGAAGTTCATGCCGTAGATGCTGGCCACCAAGGTCGGCGGCAGGAACACCACCGCGACCACCGAGAAGATCTTGATGATCGCGTTCTGGTCGATGTTGATCATGCCCAAGGTCGCATCGAGCAGGAAGTTGATGGTGTGCGATTCGAACGCGGCATGCTCGTTCAGCGAGACGATGTCGTTGCGCGCCGACTTCAGCCGCGCCTTCATCTCCTTCATGGTCCGCTCGCCGGTCGCGCCGAGCGTCGCGGTCAGGAAGCTGGTCAGCCGCGTCATGCTGAGCAGGCTCTCGCGGATCGTCGACACCAGGTCGTCGTTGCGGCCGAGGGCGCGGATGACGGCGCGCAGGTCGCGCGACGCGCCGTGCCGGCGTTGGCCGTGCGCGTCCTCGGCGAAGATCGTCTGCGAGACCTGATCGAGATCGAGCGCAGTCTTCTCCAGGATGTCGGCAATGCGGTCGATGAAGGCCTCAAGCAGGCCGACCATCGCCTCCTCGCCGCAGCTGCACGCTTCCTGTCCGCGCAGCAGCTTCTGCGCGTAGGTCGCGACCGGACGCGGCTCGACGTAACGCAGCGTGATCAGGGCGCGGCCGGTCAGGATGAAGGTGATGCTGGCGCGCTGCGGCAGCGGCGCATCGGCATGGACCAGGATGGTCGCGGTCATGAAACGCGCGCCGCCCTCGCTATAGAGCCGGTCGGACGGCTCGATCTCGCGCACCTCCTCCGGCGTCGGCAGCGTCAGCCGGTAGGCCGCCTCGACGGCGGCGCGCTCGTCCGGCGTCGGCTGGACCACGTCGAGCCACAGCGCGTCGGCCACCAGCGGCGCGCCTTCCTTGCCGGCCTCGACGCCCTCGATCCGCCCGTTGCGCTGAGCATAGACCTTGATCACTGCCGACCCCACGGTAAGGAGCTGCCGTAGCGCGCGCCGCGTTGTTTGCCGCAGATCATCCCGCTCCGCAAGGCCGGTCAGGCGGCGACCGGCCAGGTCTCCCGGCGGTAGGCGCTGTCCCAGAACATCCACTCGAACTGTGCCGAGCGGACGAAGGCGCGCAGCATGGCCCGCCGCGACGCCGGCGACGTCCCGGCGGCGGCGCGGTCGACGATGGCGGTGACCGCCTCCACCGTCTCCCCGAACGCCGGATCGGCATAGGTGTCGATCCAGGCGCGGTAGGGATTCGTCGGCGCCGATCTCGCGGCGATGTCGAGCCCGACCTCGCGGTAGATGCTGAAGCAGGGCAGCAGCGCCGCGATCAGCGCCTCGTAGCTCTGCGTACAGGCGGCGGCGAGCAGGAAGCTCGTATAAGCCAGGCAGGTGGGCGACGGCTCGCTGGCGGCCACTTGCTCCTTGCCGAGGCCGAAGCGGACGAAGAAACCCTCATGCAGCGCCCGCTCGACGACGATGGCACCCTCGGCGCAGCGGGCGAAGCGGGCGACGGCGTCGGCCTCGGGCGCCCGCGCGGCAGCGATGGCCAGCGCCCGCGCATAATCGGCGAGGTAGAGCGCGTCCTGCAGCATGTAGAAGCGGAAGCGGTCGGCGTCGAGCGTGCCGGCCGCGAGCTCCGCATTAAACGGCATCTCGCGGATCCGTCGTCTCAGCGCGGCCGTCGCCGCGGCGGCCTCGGTCGAAAACGCGGTCATCCGATCGTCTCCTGTCGCCAGAGCCGGGTGAAGTGATGCAGCGGTCCGTGGCCGCCGCCCACGGCGAGCGCCGCGCCGCCGGCGATGGCGTCGGTGACGTAGGCCTTGGCGTCGCGCACCGCGCTCGCCGCGTCCGGGCGCTGCGGCAGCAGGGCGGCGATGGCCGCCGACAGCGTGCAGCCGGTGCCGTGGGTATTCTCCGTCCGCATGCGCGGGGCCGACAGATCCACCACCTCGTGTCCGTCAAACAGGACGTCGATGCTGGCCGCGCCGCCGAGATGCCCGCCCTTGAGCAGGACGCGGCGGCAGCCGAGGGCATGCAGAGCGGCGGCGGCATCGCGCATCTCCGCCAGGCTCGCCGGCGCCGGCCGGTCCAGCAGCACGCCGGCCTCGGGCAGGTTGGGCGTGACGACGTCGGCCAGCGGCAGCAGCGTGCGCCGCAGCGTGTCGACGGCGTCGGCGTCGAGCAGGCGGTCGCCGCCCTTCGCCACCATGACCGGATCGAGGACGATGTTGCGGGCGCCATGCGCCGACAGGCGGCCAGCGATCGTCGCCGCGATCTCCGCCGTGGCGACCATGCCGATCTTCAGCGCGTCGATGCGGACATCGGCGAGCAGCGTGTCGATCTGCTCGGCGACGAAGGCGGCGGGAACCAGATGCACGCCCGCCACCCGGCGCGTGTTCTGCGCCGTGAGCGCGGTGATCACGGCGGCGCCGTAGGCGCCGAGCGCCGCGAAGGTCTTGAGGTCGGCCTGGATGCCGGCGCCGCCGCTCGGATCCGAGCCGGCGATGGTCAGGACGTTGGGGATCATGGCGCCGCCCGCCGCCGCGCCTTGCCGGCGGCCACCGCGCGGGCCAGCCGGCGGGACGCCGCTTCCGGGTCCGGCGCGGCGCAGATCGCCGACACCACGGCGACGCCGTCGGCGCCGGCGCCCACGAGGCCGGCGGCATTGCCGGCGCCGATGCCGCCGATGGCGACGACGGGCACGCCGAGGTGCGGCCGCAGGGCGCGGACACCGCCGATTCCGAGCGGCGGCGGCGTGTCCGGCTTGGTGTCGGTCGGGAACACCGGGCCCAGCCCGACATAGTCGACCACCGCCGGGTCGGCGCCGGCGCACTCCTCCGGCCGGCTGACGGAGAGGCCGACGATCGCGTCCGGCCCGAGCAGACGGCGCGCCTCGCCCGCGGCCATGTCGTCCTGGCCGACATGGACGCCGTCGGCGCCGACCGCCAGCGCCACGTCGACCCGGTCGTTGACGATGAGCGGCACGCCGGCCGGCCGCAGCAGCGCCAGCATGCGCCGCGCCTGATCGAGGAACAGCGACCGCGGCGCCTGCTTGTCGCGCAGCTGCACCATGGTGACGCCGCCGGCCAGCGCCGCCTGCAGCACCGCCAGCAGGTCGCGCTGGCCGGCGAACAAGCGGTCGAGCACGAGATAGACCGACGGATCGAAGATGCGCCGGCTCATTGCAACCGCACCCGCCGCTCGAGGGTCTCGCGGTCGAGGTTCGCCAGGACATCGTAGAGATCGACCTGCAGCGTTCCCGGCCCGCTCGCATGCTCCGCCGCCAGCTCGCCGGCGACGCCGAGGATGGCCAGTCCGTGCAGCGCCGCGGTCAGCGGATCGGGCTCGACGGCGAGGCAGGCGCCGACCAGCGCGCTGGCCGTGCAGCCCATCCCCGTCACCCGCGTCATCAGCGGATGGCCGTTGTGACAGGCCGCGGTGCGCTCCCCGTCCGTGACATAGTCGACGGCGCCGGTGACGGCGACCACGGCGCCGGTGCGCCGCGCGAGGGCGCGGGCCGCCTCCAGCGCCGCCTCCGCGGCCTGGGTCGAATCGACGCCGCGCGTGGCGTCCGCCGCGGCGCCGGCCAGGCTGAGGATCTCCGAGGCGTTGCCGCGGATCACGGCCGGCTTGCGCCCGGCGAGATCGCCGGCGACGGCGCTACGGTAGGTCGTCGCCCCGGCGCCGACGGGATCGAGCACCCAGGGCCGGCCGCAAGCCGCGGCCCGGGAGGCGGCCAGCTTCATCGCCGCCACCCAGGGCGGCGACAGGGTGCCGATGTTGACGACCAGCGCCTGCGCCAGGTCGACGAATTCCTCCACCTCCTCGGCCGCGTGCGCCATGGCCGGCGAGGCGCCGAACGCCAGCAGCGCGTTGGCCGTGCTGTTCATCACCACGTAGTTGGTGATGTTGTGGACGAGCGGGCGCGCGGCCCTAGCGGCGGACAGCGTCCGCCAGACGTCGCGGTCGGTCATAAGGCTCCCTCATCGCTGCGGGAGCCACCCGGACGGATCGGCAGGGGCGGGAAGAAACGCTCATGCGACGACGGCTCCCTTCGCTGGCATTACCCAGATCAGGTTCAACGGGTGTGATCTCAGCCCGCCTGTGGCGGACACCCCGTGTCATTCACCTTTTCAAGGTAGTGACGGGGCCGCCGATGTCAATCGCGCCCTTGCGTCCTGGGCCAGATCGCCTAGCCTGCTGGAGCAAGGCGCGACTCGTTCGGCTGGCATGACGACAATGCGTCCTTCGACCAGCTCAGGATGAGAGGCAATCTTGGTGGCACCAAGAGAGACCCTCATCCTGAGCTGGTCGAAGGACGCACCACGCTAGTTCCGGCCGCGTGTAGAAAGCGTTTAATTGCTGAATCGCCCTTCCGGGCCGCAAACTCGGCTGCCGCTCCATCCGAACTCGACGCAGGCGACGCAGACCATGAGCATCCTGGGTGCAATTCTGGGCGGGGCCGCAGGCTTCATCGCTCTGGGTGGGCCGCTCGGTGCGCTGCTGGGCGCCGCGGCCGGCCATGCTATCGGCCGAATGGCCGGCCGGCGCAGCATCCAGGGCGAAGCGGCGCCGCAGATCGACGGCTTCGATCCGCGGGCGACGACCAGGCAGGTCGCCTTCACCATCGCGGTGATCGCGCTCGGCGCGAAGATGGCCAAGGCCGACGGCACCGTCACGCGCGACGAGATCGACGCCTTCAAGCAGGTCTTCCGGATTCCCGACGAGGAAATGAAGAACGTCGGCCGCATCTTCGACCAGGCCCGGAAATCGCCGCTCGGATTCGAGGCCTATGCCGGGCAGATCGCGCATATGTTCCGCAACCAGCGCCCGGTGCTCGAGGAGCTGCTCGACGGACTCTTCCACATCGCCAAGGCCGACGGCCGCGTCCCTGCCGAAGAGCTCGACTATCTGAAGAAGGTCGCCGGCATCTTCGGCTTCGGCGAGCGCGACTTCGAACGCATCCGCGCCGAGCACCTGGGACCGGACAAGGCCGATCCCTACGAGATTCTCGGCGTCGGCCGCGGCATGACCGACAGCGAGATCAAGCTGGCCTACCGCAAGCTGGTGCGCGAACACCATCCGGACCGGCTGATCGCCAAGGGCGTGCCGAAGGAGTTCATCGACGTCGCCAACGAGAAGCTGGCGACCATCAATGCCGCCTGGGACCGCATCTCCAGGGAACGGAACATCAATTGACGTCCGCGGCAGGACCTGACTCCGCCGCCGTCGTACCGGCGCGGCCGCATATGACGCTCCCGATGATCGGTGCCCTGCTCGTCGTCACCGTCGTCTGGGGCGTCAATTTCGCGGTGGTCAAGACCGGCCTCAACCTGATGCCGGCGATCGCCTTCGTGGCGCTGCGTTTCGCCGTGGTGGGCCTGCTGCTCCTGCCGTGGCTGAAATGGCCGCGGCGGCGCATGGCCGAGCTCGTCGGGCTGTCTATCCTTCTCGGCGTCGTCCATTTCAGCCTGATGTTCACGGGCATGCGCGGCCTCGACGTGTCGACGGCCTCCATCGCCATCCAGCTGCAGGTGCCGTTCGCGGCCATCCTGGCGGCGATCTTCTTCGACGAGAAGCTGCGCTGGCGGCGTCTCACCGGCATGGCCATCGCCTTCGCCGGCGTCGTGCTGATCGCCGGCGAGCCGCGGCTGGCCGGCAACCTGCTGCCGCTGCTCCTGGTCATCGCCGCCGCCTGCACCTGGGCCGGGGCCAACATCCAGATCAAGCATATCGGCGACGACGTGGACGTGCTCTCCCTCAACGGCTGGGTCGCATTGCTGGCGGCGCCGCAGCTGGCGCTGCTGTCCTGGGCGGTGGAGGACGGTCAGCTGGCGGCGATCGCCGCCGCCGACTGGCGGCTGTGGGCCTCGATCGCCTTCCAGGCGCTGCTGGTCACCATCTTCGGCTACGCCGTCTGGTACCGGATGATGCGCCGCTTCTCGGTCAACCAGGTGATGCCGTTCACCCTGCTGGTGCCGCTCTTCGGCGTGCTCTCCGGCGTCGTCTTCTTCGACGACCGCCTGACCTGGCTGATGATCCTCGGCGGCGCCTGCACGATTCTCGGCGTCGCCATCATCACCATCCGCCGCCCCCGCGTCATCGCGCCCTCGACCCGGGCGGGGCTTTAGGGACGAGGCGCCCCTTGCCGTGCCGTAGATCTAGAGCCGTCGTCGCCAATAGTCGGGGCGACGTCGATGGTGCGCCAGGGCAACGACCGTCAGCTTCTCTGACTCGACCAGGTACACAACCGAGTACGGGAACCGACGAAGGCTGAATCGGCGGGTATGCGCAGATCCCGGAGCGCCAAGCGCCGGCCGCTGTCGAAGAAGTTGCAGAACTCGTTCGACTTCCGCAACAAAATCCGCGCCGAGACCAGGCCATACCTCATCATAGTAGGATTGAGCTTCCAGCAGCTCTGCGCGGGCTGCCGGAAGAAACTGGCTCGGCCTCACTTCTTCCGCCGGCGAGCCTCCGCGAGCACATCGTCCGCGGGAACTGGGACGACCTCACCTCGTTCATATGCCGTCACACGTTCCTCGATCTCACGCGCCCAAGCATCCTCGACGCCTTCATCTTCAATCTCGTCCAATGACGCGAGAATAAAGGCGGCCAGTCGCGCTCTCTCCTGGACCGAAAGATCCCGGATTTCGCGCTCCAGGTCGGCAACCGAACGAGGCATCAGACCTCTCCAAACACAGTTCGTGCAGCGAGCGTAGGTATGCTTCCGCAAGGGGTCAAGCACCGGCTTTCGGCATCTTGATCACATGGCGTTCGGCTGCCATCGTCCGTCATTGCTCGCTTGGACAAGCAGAAATGGCCACGAAAGACCCCCTCCTCCAGCCCTACCGGCTCAAGCATCTCACGCTCCGGAACCGGATCATGAGCACGGCACACGAGCCGAACTACACCGAAGACGGCATGCCCAAGGACCGCTATCGGCTCTATCACCTGGAGAAGGCCAAGGGCGGCATCGCCCTCACCATGACGGCGGGCTCGGCCATCGTCGCCGTCGACTCGCCGCCCGCCTTCGGCAACCTGCACGCCTACAAGGACGAGATCGTGCCGTGGCTGAAGCGGCTGACCGACGACTGCCACGAAGAGGGCTGCGCGGTGATGATCCAGCTCACCCATCTCGGCCGGCGCACGAACTGGAACCATTCCGACTGGCTGCCGGTGCTGGCGCCCTCGCCGGTGCGCGAGCCGGCGCATCGCGCCTTCCCCAAGGAGGCCGAGGACTGGGACCTCGACCGCATCGTCGCCGCCTATGCCGACGCCGCCGAGCGCATGCAGGCGGCCGGCCTCGACGGCTTCGAGCTCGAATGCTACGGCCACCTGCTCGACCAGTTCTGGTCGCCGGCCACCAACAGGCGCACCGACGACTATGGCGGCTCGCTCGACAACCGCCTGCGCTTCACCGTCCGCGTGCTCGACGCCATCCGCGCGCGCATCGGCCCCGACTATATCCTCGGCCTGCGCCTGGTCGTCGACGAGGACTGGGAGCAAGGCTTGACCAAGGCGCAGGGCCTGGAGATCACGCGCCGGCTCGTCGCCACGGGACAGGTCGATTTCCTCAACGTCATCCGCGGCCATATCGAGCGCGACGCCGCCCTCTTGCGCGTGATCCCCATCCACGGCATGCCGGCGGCGCCGCATCTCGATTTCGCCGGCGAGGTGAAGACGGCGACGCAGCTCCCGGTCTTCCACGCCGCCCGCATCAACGACGTGGCGACGGCGCGGCACGCCGTCGCCACGGGCAAGCTCGACATGGTCGGCATGACCCGCGCCCACATCGCCGACCCGCACATCGCGCGCCTGGTCGCCGAGGGCCGCGAGGACGAGATCCGTCCCTGCGTCGGCGCCAGCTACTGCCTCGACCGCATCTACGAGGGGCGCGAGGCGCTCTGCATCCACAATCCCGCAACCGGCCGCGAGGCGAGCATGCCGCATGTCGTCCGCCGCGGCGACGGCCCGGCGCGCAAGGTCGTGGTGGTCGGCGCCGGTCCCGGCGGGCTGGAGGCGGCCCGCGTCACGGCCGAGCGCGGCCACGCCGTCGTCCTGTTCGAGGCCGCGGACCAGCCCGGCGGGCAGGTGCGCCTCGCCGCGCGCTCGAAACGCAGGCGCGAGCTGATCGGCATCGTCGACTGGCGCATGGCGCAGCTGCGCCGCCTCGGCGTCGACATGCGGTTCAACACGCTCGCCGAGGCGTCGGACGTCCTGGCGGAGAACCCCGACGTCGTCATCATCGCCACCGGCGGCCTGCCCAACAGCGCCGTGGTCGAGGACGGCGCCGACTTGGTGACGGCGAGCTGGGACATCCTGACCGGCGACGCCAAGCCCGCGGCCGAGACGCTGCTGTTCGACGACAACGGCGCCCATCCCGGCCTGCAGGCGGCCGAGGCCCTGGCAGAGGCCGGCACGAAGCTGGAGGTCGTGACGCCCGAGCGCTTCTTCGCGCCGGACATCGGCGGCCTCAACCACGTGCCCTACGCCGAGGCCTTCCATGCCCATGGCGTGCGCATCACCATCAACACGCGCCTGCTCGCCGTGCGGCGCCAGGGCAACCGGCTGGCTGCCGTCCTCGGCGGCGACTACGGCCCGCGCACGGAAACCCGCATCGTCGACCAGGTGGTGGTCGAGCACGGCACCCTGCCGCTCGACGAGCTCTACTTCGCGCTCAAGGACGGCTCGCGCAACCGCGGCGAGCTCGACTACGGCGCCTTCGTCGCCGGCCGCCCGCAGGAGACGGCGCGCAACCCCGGCGGCGCCTACCGGCTCTTCCGCATCGGCGACGCCGTCTCCTCGCGCAACATCCACGCCGCCATCTACGACGGGCTGCGGCTGGGCATCGCGATATAAAGTGTGTCATTGAACCGGATCGCCTTGCTTGTCTCGGACGGGAGACTTGGACCAGCATCCTGCGTCCTTCGACAGGCTCAGGATGAGGTATTTCTTTGTGCCATGAAGATTTTCCCTCATCCTGAGCCTGTCGAAGGACGCACAGGCGGGCATGCGACGCATCCATTCCCGAAGCGCTTAGGTCCCAACGGACCCAAGCGCCGATGCCCCGCAATCGCGGTCCGCGCGCGATGATCGACCGTCCTTCGCCCAATCACGATGCGCGGCCCGCGGGCCAGCCGGTCGATATCCTGCTGCTGCACTACACGGACATGCTCAGCGCCGAAGCGGCGCTGTCCCGCCTCACCGACCTGGCGGCGCGGGTCAGCGCGCACTACTGCATCGACGAGGACGGCACGATCTATCGCCTGGTGCCGGAGCGGCGGCGCGCCTGGCACGCAGGGTTGAGCTCCTGGGCGGGCGCACGCGACATCAACAGCCGCTCGATCGGCATCGAGTTGGTCAATCCCGGACACAGCTGCGGCTACCGGCCGTTCCCCGAGGCGCAGATGCGCGCGCTCGAAGACCTCGCGCGGGGCATCCTGGCGCGCCACCCCATCCCGCCGCGCCGCGTGCTCGGCCATTCCGACGTGGCGCCGGCCCGCAAGGTCGACCCCGGCGAGCTGTTCGACTGGCAGCGCATGGCGCGCGCCGGCATCGGCGTGTGGCCGCTGCCGCTCGGCTTTCCCGATCCCGGCCCGGCACGCACGCCGCATGCCGTTGCCGACGTCCAGAGCCAACTCGCCCGCTTCGGCTATGGCGTCGTAGTGACCGGCCTCCCCGATCAGACGACACGCCAGGCGCTGTCGGCGTTTCAGCGGCGTTTCCGGCCCGCTCGCTTCGATGGCCAACTGGACGGCGAGACGCGGCGCTTGCTCGCCGCGTTGATCGCGCAGGTCGCGCCGGATTGACGCCGCGCCGTCCGCAGCCTACCTAGGACTCGCCAGACGGCCGGATGGCCGCTCTCCGCGCTTCGCGGAGGGAGGAAAGTCCGGGCTCCACGGAAACACGGTGCCGGCTAACGGCCGGCGGGGGCGACCCCAGGGACAGTGCCACAGAAAGCAAACCGCCTGCCGGCCGCTCGCAAGAGCGATCCGCGCGGCAAGGGTGAAAGGGTGCGGTAAGAGCGCACCGCGTCCCCGGCGACGGGGACGGCAGGGTAAACCCCACCGGGAGCAAGACCAGATAGGAGCGGTCGGGCGAGCGATCGTCCAGGCGGGTTTTCCGCGCCGCCGCTCGGGTAGGTCGCGCGAGGCGTCCGGCAACGGACGTCCCAGATGAATGGCCATCCCCGCCGCGAGGCGGGACAGAACCCGGCTTACAGGCCGTCTGGCGTGCTTTCCGCATTTCGCGGTCTTGCCGCGAAACCACCGGGATTCCGCCATCCGCGGGCGATAGAGGAATGGCAGGAGCAAATTCAGAACTTATGTAGAACAAATATCGCGCGAGCAAAGCCATGCCGAATTCTTGGGGGCGTGGAGCCGGAGTCACACCAGACGTGGTTAATCGGTTGTTAACTCCCTGAAATTCCCAAGATTTACTATGAATTCCCATTGACGCCCATGTTATCCCATGTTATCCCACAATGATGGGGTGAAACGGCCGCGTTCCGGCGCTGCGAATCGCAGCCGGGCAGGACCTCCCGCCGCATGCGGGCACAACAGGGGGAAACATCGGACGTCCGATGGCGCTGTTCATCGATACTTTCGTGAACAGGATCGACAGCAAGGGCCGCGTGTCCGTGCCGGCGACCTTTCGCGCCGCGCTCAATCTGCAGAGCTTCAACGGCATCGTCGCCCTGCCCTCGCTGAAATATCCGGCGATCCAGTGCGCCGGGATGGACTGGATCGAGGAGCTTGGCCGCAAGGTGAACCAGGCCGATTTCCTCTCCGACGAGCATGACGACCTGACGGCCGCCCTGTTCGGCGACACTAAGCAGCTCGCCTTCGACGGCGAAGGGCGGGTGGTGTTGCCGGCGTCCCTGGCCAGCCGCGCCGGCATCGACGGCGTCGCCGCCTTCGTCGGCCGCGGCCCGTTCTTCGAGATCTGGGAGCCGGCCGCGCTCGAAACCCACAAGGCCGAGGCGCGCCGCCGCGCCCTCGAGAAGGGCCGCACCCTGCGCCTGCGGCCGGACGAACGCTCATGACCCGCGCGCCCCGCGACCACGACATGCCCGGCGGCCACCAGCCGGTGATGCTGCGCGAGGTGCTGGCGGTGCTGAACCCGCGCGGCGGCGGCATCTATGTCGACGGCACCTTCGGCGCCGGCGGCTATGCGCGCGCCCTGCTCGAGGCCGCCGACTGCACGGTCTGGGGCATCGACCGCGACCCCCACGCCATCGCCGCCGGCGCGGCGCTGGCCGAGCGCCATGCCGGCCGCCTGCATCTCGTCGCCGGCCGCTTCGGCGAGATGGCGGCGCTGCTGAACGCGCGCGGCGTCGCGGCGAGCGACGGCATCGCCCTCGACATCGGCGTCTCCTCCATGCAGCTCGACCGCGCCGAGCGCGGCTTCTCCTTCCGTCAGGACGGCCCGCTCGACATGCGCATGGAGCGCCGGGGCGAGAGCGCCGCCGACCTGGTCAACGGCCGCAGCGAGCAGGAGCTGGCCGACATCATCTTCACCTTCGGCGAGGAGCGGCGCGCCCGCGCCGTCGCCCGCGCCATCGTCGCCGCGCGCCGCGAGGCGCCGGTCGCCGGCACACTGCGGCTGGCCGAGATCGTCCGCAAGGCGGTCGGCGGCCGCGCCGCCGGCATCGATCCGGCGACCCGCACCTTCCAGGCGCTGCGCATCTACGTCAACGACGAGCTCGGCGAGCTGGATCGGGGCCTCGTCGCCGCGGAGACGCTGCTGCGGCCGGGCGGGCGTCTCGCCGTGGTGACCTTCCATTCGCTCGAGGACCGCCGCGTGAAGAGCTTCCTGCGCCGGCGCAGCGGCCGCGTCCCGCAGCAGTCCCGCCACCGCCCGCAGCGGCCGGAGCCGCTGCCCGAGCCCTCCTTCCGTCTGCTGCCCGCCGACGGCACGACGCCGTCCGCGCAGGAGGTGCGCGACAATCCCCGCGCGCGCTCGGCCCGCCTGCGCGCCGCCGAGCGCACGGGCGCGCCGTCCTGGCCGCGCGACGCGGCGGAGGTCCGGCCATGATCGGCCGCGCCGCCGTGCTGTGGCTGGCGCTCGCCGTCGTCGCCGGCGTGGGGCTGTTCCAGGTCTCCTACCGGGTGCAGTCGCTCGAGGAGGAGTTGTCGCAGGTGAACCGCGACATCCTGCGCGAGCGGGAGACCATCCATGTGCTGCGCGCCGAGTGGAGCTATCTCAACGAGCCGTCGCGCCTGGCCGAGCTGAGCCGCCGCCACCTGACATTGGCGCCGCTGTCGGCGAGCCAGATGATCCGCATCGAGGACCTGCCGCTGCGCCTGCCGCCGCTGATCGCGGAGACCGAGCCGCTGCCCGACGCCGGCCCCTCGATCCAGAAGTCCAGCCAGACCTCCGGCAGCCGCGCCGATGCTCCGCCGGCCAGCATCGCCGATCTCATCGAACGCTCGAGCGTGCAGCCATGACGGTCCGCCGGCGAGACATCCGCGCCGCCGTTCCGCCGCCTGCCGAGGCGTTGCCGCGGCGCCGCGACGACGTCCTCCAGCTCGAGGGCAGCGCCAAGCGGGCGATCGAGACCGGCCGCACACGCCTCATGGTGGCCGGCGCGCTGTTCGCCGTCGCCTATCTGGTGATCGCCGCCCGCCTGGTGACGGTGACGCTGCTCTCCGACGGCGCCGAGCCGCGGCTGGCGGAGATGCCGGCGCAGGTCGAGCGCGGCGAGATCGTCGACCGCAACGGCGTCGTGCTGGCCACCAACCTCACGACCGCCTCGCTCTATGCCAACCCGCAGCAGATCATCGACGTCGACGAGGCGGTCGCCCGCCTGGGCGAGGTGTTTCCCGACGTCGGCGGCGATACGCTGCGCGCCAAGCTCGCCGGCGACCGCTCGTTCGAATGGATCAAGCGCAACCTGACGCCGCGGCAGCAGGCCGCCGTGCACCGCCTCGGCCTGCCCGGCCTCTACTTCCAGCGCGAGGAGCGGCGGGTCTATCCGCAGGGCCGGCTCACCGCCCACATCACCGGCTTCACCGACATCGACAACCGCGGCCTCGCCGGCGTCGAGCAGTCGTTCGACGACGTGCTGCACGAAGGCCGCCGCCAGCTCGCGCTGTCGCTCGACATCCGCATCCAGAACATCCTGCGCGAGGAGATCGTCCGCGCGATGACGGACTTCCGCGCCATCGGCGGCGCCGGGATGGTGATGGACATCGATACCGGCGAGCTGCTCGCCATGGTGTCCCTCCCCGACTTCGACCCCAATTCCGCCGGAACGGCGCCGGACGAGGCGCGGTTCAACCGCAACACCCTCGGCGTCTACGAG
The DNA here is from genome assembly GCA_050180895.1 of Dongiaceae bacterium. Classification (GTDB taxonomy): domain Bacteria; phylum Pseudomonadota; class Alphaproteobacteria; order Dongiales; family Dongiaceae; genus JBGPEQ01. The sequence continues at coordinate 246,442 of JBFXDS010000001.1, read as the reverse complement.
ATGGGCTCGACCTTCAAGATCTTCAACACGGCGATGGCGCTCGACGCCGGCATCGCGTCGCTCGGCGACGGCTACGACGCGCGCAAGCCGATCCAGATCAGCGGCCACATGATCCGCGACTTCCATCCGGAGAGCCGCTGGCTGACCGTGGCCGAGATCTTCAAGTACTCCTCCAACATCGGCTCGGCCCGGATCGCCGACCAGGCCGGCACCGCGCTGCAGAAGGACTACATGGCGCGCTTCGGCATGCTCAAGCCCGTGAGGCTCGAGCTGCCGGAGCTCGGCCAGCCGATCTATCCCGCCGACTGGAAGCGGATCAACACGATGACCATCGCCTTCGGCCATGGCATCGCGGTGACGCCGCTGCACCTCCTCAGCGGCGTCGCCGCCGCGATCAGCGGCGGCGTCTACCGGCCGATGACGATCATGAAGCGGGCCAGCGCCGAGCCGGCCGCCGGCCGCCGCGTCGTCAGCGAGGCCACGTCGGCCGAGATGCGCGAGCTGCTGCGCCTGGTGGTCGAATCCGGCACCGGCAAGGCGGCGAACGTGCCGGGCTACCTGGTCGGCGGCAAGACCGGCACCGCCGAGAAGCAGCAGGGCCGCCATTACAGCGCCAATGCGCGGCTCGCCTCCTTCGTCGCCGCGTTCCCGATGAATGCGCCGCGCTACGCCCTCCTGATCATGATCGACGAGCCGAAACCGAACGCCAGCTCCTACGGCTACGCCACCGGCGGCTGGGTCGCGGCGCCGGCGGTCGGACGGGTGATCCAGCGCATGGCGCCCCTGCTCGGCATCGAGCCGATGGCGGACGAGGCGGCGGCGGACGACCGGCTCATGACCATCAGCGCGACGGAATAGGACGCGTGCGGCTCGATGACCTCACAGCGGAAACGGACATCATCGTGCAGGGCCAGGCAGCGCTGAACGAGATCGACATCCGCGGCCTGACGGCGGATTCCCGCAAGGTCGAGCCGGGCTGGCTGTTCGCCGCCCTGCCGGGCACGCGCGCCGACGGCCGGACCTTCATCGCCGACGCCGTGTCGCGCGGCGCCGCCGCGCTGCTGGTGCCGGCGGACGGGCCGCTGCCGGCGCTGGCGCGGCCGGTGCCGGTCATCCGCGACGCCAACCCGCGCCGGCGCCTGGCCCTCATCGCCGCCCGCTTCCATGGCGCGCAGCCGAGCGTCATCGCGGCGGTGACGGGCACGCAGGGCAAGACCTCGACCGTCGATTTCACGCGCCAGCTCTGGCGCCATCTCGGCCGCCGCGCCGCCAGCCTGGGCACGCTCGGCGTCGTCACCGCCGACCTCAAGACCGACGGCGCCCTCACCACCCCGGACCCGATCGAGCTGCACCGCCAGCTGGCGGAGCTGGCGCGCGGCGGCGTCGACCATCTGGCGATGGAGGCCTCCAGCCACGGCCTCGACCAGTTCCGCCTCGACGGCGTGCTGGTGACAGCCGCCGCCTTCACCAACCTCGCCCGCGACCATCTCGACTACCACCCGACCATGGAGGCCTATTTCGCGGCCAAGCGCCGGCTGTTCGAATCGCTGCTGACGGCCGGCGGCACCGCCGTGCTGAACGCCGACGTGCCGGAGTTCGAGCCGCTGCTGGCGCTCTGCCGCAAGCGTCGCCTGCGCGTGCTCGGCTACGGCCGCAACGGCGCCGACATCCGCCTCGAGACGGTCGCGCCCGGCGCGGCCGGACAGCACCTGGCCCTCAATCTGTTCGGACGCCGGCACGAGCTGGATTTTCCGCTCGCCGGCCTGTTCCAGGCCATGAACGCCCTGGCCGCGCTCGGCCTCGTCATCGGCGGCGGCGAGGACGGCGAGGCCGCGGTCGAAGGGCTGACGAAGCTCGCCGGCGTGCGCGGCCGCCTCGAGCGCGCCGCGGTCCACCCCAATGGCGCCGCCATCTATGTCGACTACGCCCACAAGCCGGGCGCGCTCGAAACCGTGCTCGCCACCTTGCGTCCGCATGCGACCGGCCGCCTCGTCGTGGTCGTCGGCTGCGGCGGCGACCGCGATCGCGGCAAGCGCCCGCAGATGGGCGAGATCGCCGCGCGCCTCGCCGACCGCGTGATCGTCACCGACGACAACCCGCGCAACGAAGATCCCGCCGCCATCCGCGCCGAGATCCTCGCCGGCTGCCCGGGTGCGACGGAGATCGGCGACCGCGCCGAGGCGATCAAGACGGCGGTCGGCGAGCTTGCCGCCGGGGACCTGCTGGTGATCGCCGGCAAGGGGCACGAAACCTATCAGATCGTCGGCGACAGGACGCTGCCGTTCGACGACGCCGCGGTCGCGCAAGCGGCAGTCGCCGCCTTGCCGCGACCGCGGGGAGGTTCCCGGTGATGTGGCCGGCCGTGGCCGTGCTGTGGACCGCCGACGAGGCCGCGGCGGCCACCGGCGGCCGCGCGACCCGTCCGTGGGACGCCGTCGGCGTCTCCATCAACAGCCGGACGTTGCGGCCGAACGAGCTGTTCGTCGCGCTCAAGGGCCCCAACTTCGACGGCCATGCGTTCGTCGCCGCCGCGCTCGGCGCCGGTGCCGCCGCCGCGCTGGTCGAACGCGTGCCCGAAGGCCTCGCCGACGACGCGCCGCTGCTCGTCGCCGAGGACACGATGTCCGCGCTGGAGGGACTCGGGCAGGCGGCCCGCCGCCGGAGCGGCGCCACCTTCCTCGCCGTCACCGGCAGCGTCGGCAAGACCGGCACCAAGGAGATGCTGCGGCTGGCGCTCGGCACGCGCGGCGCGACCTATGCCAGCGCCGGCAACCTCAACAACCAGTGGGGCGTGCCGCTCTCGCTCGCCAACATGCCGCGCGATTGCGCCTTCGCCGTCTTCGAGCTCGGCATGAACCATGCCGGCGAGATCGGCCCGCTCTCGCGGCAGGTGCGGCCCCGCGTCGGCATCATCACCACCGTCGAGCCGGCGCATCTGGAGTTCTTCGCGTCGGTCGAGGCGATCGGCGACGCCAAGGCCGAGATCTTCGAGGGCATGGACGGCCAGGGAGTTGCCGTCCTCAACCGCGACAACCCGCAGTTCGCGCGCCTCGCCGAGCGGGCGGCGGCGCGCGGCGTCGGCCGCATCCTCGGCTTCGGCCGTCACGCCGAGGCGCAGGCCCGCCTGGTCGAGTGCGCGCCGAGCGCCACCGCCAGCCGGGTCGTCGCCGAGATCCTCGGCGAGCGCGTCGACTACCGCCTGCAGATGCCGGGCATCCACTGGGCGCTGAACAGCCTGGCCGTCCTGGCCGCGGCGAAGAGCGTCGGCGCCGACCTCGCCGCCGCGGCCGCGGCGCTGGCGCAGCTGCAGCCGCTCAAGGGCCGCGGCCAGCGGCTGAAGATCGTGGTCGGCGGCGGCGTCATCGATGTCATCGACGAGAGCTACAACGCCAGCCCGGCCGCCATGCGCGCCGCCTTCCAGGTGCTGGCGCAGACCCGACCGGCCACCGGCGGCCGTCGCATCGCCGTGCTCGGCGACATGCGCGAGCTCGGCGAGACCGCGCGCCTGCTGCATGCCGATCTGGCGCCGGACCTGAAGGCGGCCCGCGCCGACCTCGTCTTCACCTGCGGGCCGCTGATGGAGTGGCTGCATGCCTCGCTGCCCGAGACCATGCGCGGCACGCATGCGCCGGACTCGCAGTCGCTCGTGCCGCTCGTGCTCGACGCCGTCCGCGCCGGCGACGTCGTGCTGGTGAAGGGCTCGCTCGGCAGCCGCATGGCGCCGATCGTCGAGGCGCTGCGCGGGATCGAAGTGCATCCCCTGCCGCGCGCGGCCAACGGCAACTGAGGCGCGCGATGCTGTTCAACATCCTCGCCCCGCTGGCCGACGAATTCGCGCTCTTCAACCTGTTCCGCTATCTCACCTTCCGCAGCGGCGGCGCCGTCGTGACCGCTCTTCTGGTCTGCTTCATCCTGGGGCCGCACACCATCCGCTGGCTCAAGAAGAAGCAGCGCGAGGGCCAGCCGATCCGCCAGGACGGCCCGGAATCGCACCTGATCACCAAGCAGGGCACGCCGACGATGGGCGGCGTCCTGATTCTGTTTTCTCTCGCCCTCAGCACGCTGCTGTGGGCCGATCTGCGCAACGGCTATGTCTGGGTCGTGCTCGGCGTCACCGTCGGCTTCGGCCTGATCGGCTTCTTCGACGATTTCCTCAAGCTGACGCGCCGCTCCAGCCGCGGCCTGCCCAGCCGCACCAAGTTCCTCGGGCAGCTGCTGGTGAGCCTGCTGGCCGGCATCGCCATCGTCCGGCTGGCGCCGCCGCAGATCGGAACCGCCCTCGCCTTCCCGTTCGTCCGCGTGACGCTGGAGCTGACGGTGTGGGGCATGGTGCCGCTGGCGGTGTTCGTGATGACGGCCTGGTCCAACGCCGTGAACCTGACCGACGGCCTCGACGGCCTCGCCATCGTGCCGACGATGTTCGCCGCCGGCTGCTTCGCCTTCATCGCCTATCTGGTCGGCAACAAGGTGTTCTCCGACTACCTGCTGCTGCATGCGGTGCCCGGCGCCGGCGAGCTGGCCGTGTTCTGCGGCGCGCTGGTCGGCGCCGGCCTCGGCTTCCTCTGGTTCAACGCACCGCCGGCCATGGTCTTCATGGGCGACACCGGCTCGCTGTCGGTGGGCGGCGCGCTCGGCGCCATGAGCGTCGTGACCAAGCACGAGCTGGTGCTGGTCATCATCGGCGGGCTGTTCGTGCTGGAGACCGTCTCGGTCATCGTCCAGGTCGCCTCCTTCAAGATGACGGGCCGGCGCGTGTTCCGCATGGCGCCGCTGCATCACCATTTCGAGCAGAAGGGCTGGGCCGAGCCGACCATCGTCATCCGCTTCTGGATCATCGCCGCCATCCTGGCCCTGGCCGGGCTGGCGACGCTGAAGCTGCGGTGAGCGCGATGACGACGGGCACCGCCATCCGCATTCCCGCCATGGCCGGCCGCACGGTCGCCGTGCTCGGCCTCGCCCGGTCCGGCCTGTCGGCGGCGCGCACGCTGATGGCGAGCGGCGCCGACGTCTGGGCCTGGGACGACAGCGAGGCCCGGCGCGAGGAGGCCAGGAGCGCCGGCGTGCCGCTCGTCGACCTCCGCGCCTGCGACTGGCAGAAGCCCGTCGCCCTCGTCCTCTCGCCCGGCATTCCCCACGCTTTTCCCCGGCCGCACCCGGTGGCGGCACTCGCGACAGCGAGGCGGTGTCCCATCATCGGCGACATCGAACTGATGGCCCGCGCCCGGCTCGGCGCACGTTTCATCGGTATCACCGGGACCAACGGCAAGTCGACGACCACGGCGCTCGTCGGCCACATCATCGCGTCGGCCGGCCTGCGCGCCGAGGTCGGCGGCAATCTCGGCACGCCCGCGCTCGACCTGGCGCCGCTGGGCAAGGACGGCATCTATGTTCTCGAGCTGTCGTCCTATCAGCTCGAGCTGACGCCGTCGCTCGTCTTCGACGTGGCCGCGCTGCTCAACATCACCCCCGACCATCTCGACCGCCATGGCGGCATGGAGGGCTACGCCGCCGCCAAGGCGCGCATCTTCGACGGCCAGCGCGCGACGCAGACGGCGGTGGTCGGCGTCGACGACGAGCAGTGCCGCGTGATCCACGCGCAGCTCGCCGGCGCCAAGCAGCAGGCCGTGGTGCCCATCTCGGCCGAGGGTCCCGTCAAGGGCGGCGTCTACGCCGCGGAGGGCTGGCTGGTGGACGACCGCGCCGCGCGCGCCGAGCGCGTGCTTGACCTCGCCCAGGCCGCGAGCCTGCCCGGCAGGCACAACTGGCAGAACGCCGCCGCGGCGTTCGCCGCCTGCGCCGCCGCCGGCGTCGCCGCCGCGAAGATCGTCGACGGGCTCAAGAGCTATCCGGGCCTCGCCCATCGCCAGGAGCTGATCGCCGCCATCGGCGGCGTGCGCTACATCAACGACAGCAAGGCGACCAACGCCGACGCCGCCGCCAAGGCGCTCGCCTGCTACGAGCCGATCTACTGGATCCTCGGCGGGCGCGCCAAGGACACCGGCCTGGACGGGCTGGAGCCGTTCTATCCGCGCATCGCCCACGCCTTACTCATCGGCGAGGCGAGCGACCGCTTCGCCGCCGCGCTCGAAGGCCGCGTCGCCTATACGACGTGCGGCACGCTCGCCGCCGCGGTGTCCGCCGCGCATCGCATGGCCCAGGCCGAGCGCCGGCCGGGCGCCGTGGTGCTGCTGTCGCCGGCCTGCGCCTCGTTCGACCAGTTCGCCAGTTTCGAGGAGCGCGGCGCGGTGTTCCGCCGGCTCGTGGAGGCACTGTGCGCGACGCCGCTGCAGGCCAACGGCGGCGCCGGCCGACGGAGGCTGCAATGAGCACCTTCGCCCGCACCGACACGAGCGTCGTGTCGCGCTGGTGGTGGACGGTCGACCGCTGGATGCTGGCGGCGCTGGCGGCGCTGATCTTCTGCGGCGTGATCCTGGTGCTGGCGGCGAGCCCCGCCGTCTCGCTGCGCATCGGGCTCGACCGCTTCTACCTGGCGCGGCACCACGCCGCGTTCCTGCCGCTCGCCCTGGCGATCGTGCTCGCCGTCTCCTTGCTCGACCTGCGCAACCTGCGCCGGCTGGCGGTGATCGGCTTCGCCGCCGCCCTCGTGCTGACGGCGCTGACGCCGATCGCCGGCAGCGAGATCAAGGGCGCCAGCCGCTGGATCAGCCTCGCCGGCTTCTCGCTGCAGCCGTCGGAGTTCCTCAAGCCGACCTTCGCCGTCGTCGCGGCCTGGCTGTTCGCCGCCCAGCACGGGCGCATCCCGCTGCCCGGCAACCTGATCGCCATCGGCCTCTACGCGGTGGTCCTCGCCCTGCTCCTGCTGCAGCCCGATCTCGGCATGGCCGCCGTGGTCAGCGCGACCTGGTTCGCCCAGTTCTTCCTCGCCGGCCTGCCGATCGTCTGGGTGGCGGCGCTCGCCTCGGCCGGCCTCGCCGGGCTGTTCGGCGCCTATTTCGCCTTTCCCCATGTGCGCGAGCGCGTCGACGGCTTCCTCGAGCCCGGCAGTGCCGACAGCTACCAGGTCGACCGCTCGCTCGAAGCCTTCATGAACGGCGGCCTGACCGGCACCGGCCCCGGCCAGGGCACGGTCAAGGCCGTGCTCCCCGACGCCCATTCCGACTTCATCTTCGCCGTCGCCGGCGAGGAGTTCGGCCTGCTGCTGTGCCTGCTGCTCGTGGCGCTCTTCGCCTTCATCGTGCTGCGCGGCTTCAGCCGCCTGCTGCACGAGAACAACCTGTTCGCGCTGCTGTCGACCAGCGGCCTGCTCATCACCTTCGGCCTGCAGGCCGTCATCAACATGGCGTCGACGCTGCACCTGATGCCGACCAAGGGCATGACCCTGCCCTTCATCTCCTATGGCGGCTCGTCCCTGCTGGCGCTGTCGCTGGGCATGGGCATGGTGCTGGCGCTGACGCGGCGACGCGCCGGCGTGGGGGACCTGTCGTGACAGGGCCGGCGCGTATCGCTCTTTCCGCCGGCGGCACCGGCGGCCACATGTTCCCCGCGGAAGCGCTGGCGGGCGAGCTGCTGGCGCGCGGCCACACGATCGCGCTCGTCACCGACCGGCGCGGCGGCGGCTTCGGTGAGCGGCTGCCCGCCGTCGAGACGCACCGCATCGCCGCCGGCGGCCTCGCCGGCACCGGCCTCGTCGGCCGCGCGCAGGGCGTCGTGCAGCTCGGCCTCGGCTTCTTCCAGGCGCGCGCGCTGATCGGCCGCCTCAAGCCGGCCGTCGTCGTCGGCTTCGGCGGCTACGCCTCGGTGCCGGCGATGATGGCCGCGAGCTTCGCCGGCATCCCGACCGTGCTGCACGAGCAGAACGCCGTGCTCGGCCGCGCCAACAAGCTGCTGGCCCGGCGCGCCACGCGCATCGCCACTTCCTTCCCGACGGTCGTCGGAGTCGGCGGCCGCGCCACCGTCACCGGCAATCCGGTGCGGCCCGGCATCGCCGCCCTCGCCGAGGCAGGCTATCCCGCCGTCATCGACGAGCTGCGCATCCTCGTCGTCGGCGGCAGCCAGGGTGCGCGCGTCTTCAGCCGCCTGATCCCGGAGGCCGTCGCGCTGCTGCCGGTCGGACTGCAGCGCCGCCTGACGATCGCGCAGCAGGCGCGCCCCGAGGATCTGGAGGCGGCCAAGGCCAACTACGCCAAGGCGTCCGCCAAGGTCGAGCTGGCGCCGTTCTTCGGCGACATGCCCGAGCGGCTGCGCGTCGCCCATCTCGTGATCTCGCGCTCCGGCGCCTCGACGGTCGCCGAGCTGACCGCGGCCGGCCGCCCCGCGGTCCTCGTCCCCTACCCCTTCGCCACCGACGACCACCAGACCGCGAACGCGCGCGCGCTGGAGTCGGCCGGTGCCGCCTGGCTGATGCCGGAATCCACGACGACGCCGGCCCTGCTGGCCGAGCGCCTGGCCGCGCTCGCCGCCGATCCGGAGGCGCTGGCGCGGGCCGCCGCGGCCGCCCGCGGCCTCGGCCGCCGCGACGCCGCGGTGCGGCTCGCCGATCTCGTCACCTCGCTGGTCCGCGGCAACGGCGCCCGGAAGGAGGCGGCATGAAGCAGCTTCCCTTCCCGGTCGGCGTCATTCATTTCGTCGGCATCGGCGGCATCGGCATGAGCGGCATCGCCGAGATCCTGCACAGCCTCGGCTACAAGGTGCGCGGCAGCGACCAGGCCGACAACGCCAACGTCAAGCGTCTGCGCGGCATGGGCATCCCCATCGAGATCGGCCATCGCGGCGAGAACCTGGCCGACGCCGGCGTCATCGTCGTCTCCTCGGCGGTGAAGCCCGACAACCCGGAGGTGATCGCCGCGCGCGAGCGCCTTCTGCCGGTGGTCCGCCGCGCCGAGATGCTCGGCGAGCTGATGCGTCTCAAATGGTCGGTCGCCATCGGCGGCACCCACGGCAAGACCACGACCACCTCCATGGTCGCCGCCCTGCTGGACGCCGGCGGCATGGACCCCACGATCGTCATCGGCGGCATCGTCAACGCCTACGGCACCAACGCGCGCCTCGGCAAGGGCGACTGGATGGTGGTCGAGGCCGACGAGTCCGACGGCACCTTCGTCAAGCTGCCGGCCACCGTCGCCGTCGTGACCAACATGGACCCGGAGCATCTCGACCATTACGGCACGGTCGAGGCGATGAACCGCGCCTACGAGGATTTCGTCAAGAACATCCCGTTCTACGGCTTCGCCGTGCTGTGCATCGACCATCCGGTGGTGCAGGCGATGATCCCGCGCCTCTCCGACCGCCGCATCGTCACCTACGGCATGAGCCCGCAGGCCGACGTGCGCGCCGTCAACATCAACGTCGGCAGCGGCAACACCACCTACGACGTCGTCATCACCGACCGCCTGCACGAGGCGAGCCGCACCCTCGGCGGCCTGAAGCTGCCGATGCTCGGCTGGCACAACGTGCAGAACGCGCTGGCCGCCATCGCCGTCGCCAACGAGATGGGCATCCACGACAACGTCGTGCGCCGCGGCCTCGCCGCGTTCGCCGGCGTCAAGCGCCGCTTCACCCGGACCGGCGAGGCCGGCGGCGTCACCGTGATCGACGATTACGGCCACCACCCGGTGGAGATCGCCGCGGTGCTGCGCGCCGCCCGCGCCGCCGCCAAGGGCAAGGTCATCGCCGTCATCCAGCCGCACCGCTACTCGCGGCTTGCGAACCTGTTCGAGGAATTCTGCACCTGCGCCAACAACGCCGACACGGTGATCGTCGCCGACGTCTATCCCGCCGGCGAGGCGCCGATCGAAGGCATCGACCGCGATTCCTTCGCCGCCGGCCTGAAGACGCACGGCCACCGCCACGTGCTGGCGCTGCCCGATCCGTCCGCGCTCGCCGGCATGGTGGCGGAGCTGGCGGCGCCCGGCGATCTCGTCGTCTGCCTCGGCGCCGGCAGCATTACGAACTGGGCGCACGCGCTGCCCGAGGAGCTGGCGAAGATCTACGCCGCCCGCGGCGGCAGTGCCGCAACGCCGGGGAAGCCGAAATGATGGCGGCGGCGATGCGACAGCAGCGGTTGATCGAGCGCCTGCCCGCGGTGCGCGGCCGCTACACCGAGAACGCGCCGCTCGCCGGCATCACCTGGTTCCGCGTCGGCGGGCCGGCCGAAGTCATGTTCCGCCCGGCCGACCGCGACGACCTCGTCGCCTTCGCCGCGAACAAGCCCGCCGACGTGCCGGTTACCGTCATCGGTGTCGGCTCGAACCTCCTGGTGCGCGACGGCGGCGTGCCCGGCGTGGTGATCCGCCTCGGCCGCGGCTTCGCCGACATCGCCATCGACGACGCGACCGTGCGCGCCGGCGCCGCGATGCTCGACCTCAACGTCGCGCTCGGCGCGCGCGATGCCGGCGTCGCCGGCCTCGAGTTCCTCTCCGGCATTCCCGGCACCGTCGGCGGCGCCCTGCGCATGAACGGCGGCGCCTATGGCAAGGAGATGAAGGACGTGACCGTGTCGGCCGAGGCGCTCGACGCGAGCGGCCGCGTCCACCGTTTGAGCCTCGCCGAGCTTGGCTTCACCTACCGCCATTGCGGCGTGGCCGAAGACTGGATCTTCCTGTCCGCAGAGATGCGCGGGCATCGCGATGCGCCGGCAGCCATCGCCGCCCGCATGCAGGAGATCCAGACCAAACGCGAAGAGACGCAGCCGATCCGCACGCGCACCGGCGGCAGCACCTTCGCCAACCCGCGCGGGCCCGAAGCGAAAGACCGCCGCGCCTGGGAGCTGATCGACGCCGCCGGCTGCCGCGGCCTGACGCGTGGCGGCGCCGTGGTCTCGGAGAAGCACTGCAATTTCCTGATCAATACCGGGACGGCCACCGCCGCCGATCTCGAGGGTCTCGGCGAGGAGGTGCGGCGCCGCGTCTTCGCGCAGTTCGGCGTGACGCTGGAGTGGGAGATCCGCCGCATCGGCGTGCCCGCCGCCGGCGTGAAGGAGACCGCATGAAGCGCGTGGCGGTCCTCATGGGCGGTCCCTCGGCCGAGCGCGAGGTCTCGTTGGTCAGCGGCCGCGAATGCGCCAAAGGCTTGCGGGAGGCCGGCTACGACGCCTACACCATCGACGTCTCGCACGATCTGCAGGCGCTGCTGCGCGCGCTCGCGCCGCGCCCCGACGTCGTCTTCAACGCGCTGCACGGCCGTTTCGGCGAGGACGGCTGCGTGCAGGGCGTGCTCGAGTTCCTCGCCATCCCCTACACCCATTCGGGCCTGCTTGCCTCGGCGCTCGCCATGGACAAGCCGATGTCCAAGCGGCTCTTCGCCGACGCCGGCATCCGCTGCCCCGACGGCGTGGTCACCGACATCCAGGCGGTCGAGCGCGGCGATCCGGTCGCGCGCCCCTACGTGGTGAAGCCCGCCAACGAGGGCTCCAGCGTCGGCGTGCGCATCGTCCGCGCCGGCGACAACCAGCCGGTGCGCGCCGCCGACTGGAAATTCGATCCGCGCGTCGTCGTCGAGCGCTTCATCGCCGGGCGCGAATTGACCGTCGCGGTCATGGGCGACCGGCCGCTGGCGGTCACCGAGCTGCGCTCGCACACGGCCTTCTACGACTACGAGGCGAAATACACGGAGGGGCGCACCGACCACGTCATCCCTGCGCCGCTCCCGCAGGCCGTCTATGACGAGGCGCTGCGCGTCGCCAGGCTGGCGCACGACACGCTCGGCTGCCGCGGCGTCAGCCGCTGCGACTTCCGCTACGACGACACCGGCGCCGGCGGGCCGCAGCACCTCTATCTGCTGGAGATCAACACCCAGCCCGGCATGACGCCGCTGTCGCTGGTGCCCGAGCAGGCGAAGTACCGGGGCATCTCCTTCCCCGACCTCGTCGCCTGGATGGTGGAGAACGCACGATGCGACGCCTGATCGCCGCCCTCCGCAATCTGGGGTCGGCGAAGCCGGCCCGCCGCGGCGCCGCGCGGAAGGTCGTGCGCCGCCGCCCCTGGTCGCGCGGCCAGCGCCGCGCCCTGCTGTGGGGCGGCGTCGCCGCGACCGTCACGATCGTCGCCGGCGGCGCCGGCTGGCTCGTCGTCAGCGGCTGGGTCGACCGCCAGGTCGCCGCCGTCGAGCGCTCGCTGATCGACCTCTCCGCCGAGCTCGGCTTCACCGTGCAGCGGGTGCTGGCCGACGGCCGGCGGGAGACCACCTCCTCGCAGATCCTGGCCACCATCGGCGTCCGCCTCGGCGAGCCGATCTTCGCCGTCGACCTGGCGGCCGCGCGCGAACGGCTGCTGACCCTGCCCTGGGTCGAGTCGGCGACCATCGAGCGCCGGCTGCCCGACACCCTCTATGTCCGCATCGCCGAGACGACGCCGCTGGCGCTCTGGCAGAAGGAGCAGCAGCTGCACCTGCTCGGCCGCGACGGCCGCGTCATCGACGGCGCGCCCATCGCGCGCTTCGCCAACCTGCTCGTCGTCGTCGGGCCGGATGCGCCGGCGCGCACGGGCGCGCTGCTGGAGATGCTGGCGGCGCAGCCGGAGCTGCGCAAGCGCGTGGCCGCGGCGATCCGCGTCGGCGGCCGCCGCTGGAACCTGCGGCTCGACAACGGCGTCGACGTCAAGCTGCCGGAGGAGAACCCCGCCGCCGCCTGGGCCGAGCTGGCGCGGCTGGAGCGCGACTACGCGATCCTCGGCCGCGATCTCGCCGTCATCGACCTGCGCGTTCCCGACCGGCTGCTCGTGCATCTGGCGCCGGCCGCGGTCGCCCGCGACAAGCCCGAAGGCAACGACACATGAGCAGCGCACGGCACAACGGCAACGGTTCGACGGATGACGCAACGCCGATCCGCGCGGTCAACGGGTGGGGCCGGATGAGGAAGGCGCGCTACCTGCCGCGCGGCGGCCTCGTCGCCGGGCTCGACGTCGGCACCTCCAAGATGTGCTGCTTCATCGCCCGCGTCGGCGACGAGGGCCATCCGCAGGTCGTCGGCATCGGCCACCAGATCTCGCACGGGGTCAAGGGCGGCGTCATCGTCGACATGGAGGCGGCCGAGCGCGCCATCCTCACCACCGTGCACGCGGCCGAGCAGATGGCCGGCGAGACCATCCGCGAGGTCGTCGTCAACGTCTCCGGCGGCCACCCGGCCTCCCAGACCATCGGCGTCGAGGTCGACATCGCCGGGCACGAGGTCGGCGACGGCGACCTGCGCCGCGCCCTCGACCACGGCAATTCGCTCAACGGCGGCGACGACCGCCGCCTGGTCCACTCGATCCCCGTCGGCTACACCATCGACGGCAGCCGCGGCATCCGCGATCCGCGCGGCATGTATGGCGAGCGGCTCGGCGTCGACATGCATCTCGTCACCGCCGCCGCCGGCCCGCTGCGCAACCTGCAGACCTGCATCGAGCGCTGCCATCTCGACATCCGCGCCCTGGCGATGGCGCCCTACGCCTCCGGCCTGGCGACGCTGGTCGAGGACGAGATGGATCTTGGCGTCACCGTCATCGACATGGGCGGCGGCACCACCTCGATCGCGGTCTTCTTCGACGGCCACGTCATCTACACCGACAGCGTCGCCATCGGCGGCGGCCATGTCACCAACGACATCGCCCGCGGCCTCTCCACGCCGCTCGCCCACGCCGAGCGCATGAAGACCCTCTACGGCAACTGCATCCCCTCGCCCGCCGACGAGCGCGAGGTGATCAGCGTGCCGCAGGTCGGCGAGGAGGATCCGACCAACGCCACGACGATCCCGAAATCGATCCTGGTCGGCATCATCCAGCCGCGACTCGAGGAGACCTTCGAGCTGGTGCGCGCCCGCCTCGAGCAGGGCGGCATGGACCGCGTCGCCGGCCGTCGCGTCGTGCTCGCCGGCGGCGCCGGCCAGCTCTCCGGCGCGCGCGAGCTGGCGGCTCTGGTGCTCGACAAGCAGGTGCGCATGGGCCGGCCGATCCGCATCGGCGGCCTCGCCGAGGCCACCGGCGGGCCGGCCTTCGCCACCGCCGTCGGTCTGCTCGCCTACGGCGTCTCCGCCGACGCCGAGCTGCCGCGGCCGGGCCGCCCCGGCCGCGAACCGCCGGACGGCCTCATCGGCCGCCTCGGCCACTGGTTCCGCGAGAATTTCTGAAATGGGGGACGGAGTGTTGGACAAGCTGTCTGCGTCCTTCGACAAGCTCAGGATGAGGGTCTTTCTTTCTGCCAGAAAGACTGCCCCTCATCCTGAGCTTGTCGAAGGACGCATGGTGGCTGTGCAGCACCTCCCCGAGACCACTTCCCTGAACGTCGAACCACAAGATTGGAGGCTGTAAATGACGTTGAATTTGTCGATGCCCAAGACGACTGCGCATGAAATCAAGCCGCGGATCACCGTGATCGGGGTCGGCGGCGCCGGGGGGAACGCCGTCAACAACATGATCCGATCGAACTTGGAGGGCGTCGAGTTCATCGTCTCCAACACCGATGCCCAGGCGCTGGCGCAGTCGATCTGCGACCGGCGGCTGCAGCTCGGCATCAACATCACGCAAGGCCTGGGCGCCGGCTCGCGGCCCGACATCGGCCGCGCCGCCGCCGAGGAGGTCATCGACCAGATGATGGCCGAGCTCGACGGCTCCAACATGGTGTTCATCACCGCCGGCATGGGCGGCGGCACCGGCACGGGCGCCGCTCCGGTGATCGCCCGCGCCGCGCGCGAGCACGGCATCCTCACCGTCGGCGTCGTCACCAAGCCCTTCCACTTCGAGGGCACGCACCGGATGAAGATCGCGGAGAGCGGCATCCAGGAGCTGCAGCAATATGTCGACACGCTCATCATCATCCCGAACCAGAACCTGTTCCGCGTCGCCAACGAGAAGACGACCTTCGCCGACGCGTTCGCCATGGCGGACCAGGTGCTGTATTCGGGCGTGCGCGGCGTCACCGACCTGATGGTGATGCCCGGCCTCATCAACCTCGACTTCGCCGACATCCGCGCGGTCATGAGCGAGATGGGCAAGGCCATGATGGGCACCGGCGAGGCCGAGGGCGAGAACCGCGCCGTCGCCGCCGCCGAGGCCGCCATCTCCAACCCGCTGCTCGACGACGTCTCCATGAAGGGCGCGCGCGGCGTCCTCATCAACATCACCGGCGGCTTCGACATGACGCTCTTCGAGGTCGACGAGGCGGCCAACCGCATCCGCGACGAGGTCGATCCGGAGGCCAACATCATCTTCGGCTCCACCTTCGACAAGCTGCTCGAGGGCAAGGTCCGCATCTCCGTCGTCGCCACCGGCATCGAGGCCGAGGCGGTGGCGCAGCCGCGCCCGGCCCTCACCCTGGTCGCCAAGGGCGGCCGGGTGATGAGCGCGCCGCAAGGCTCGCCGGCCGGCGCGCCGGCCGAGGCCGCGGTGCAGCCGGCCGCCGCCTATGCCGCCATGCCGCGCGCGCGCGAGGAGCGCATGCCCGAGGTCGTCGCGCATCAGTATGCGGCGCCCCTGGCCCAGGCGCAGGCGGCGCAGCAGCCGCCGCTGCAGGCCGCGGTCGGCCACAGCTACCCGGCGCCGCGCATGAGCACGACCGTCCCGCAGCCGGCGCCGCGCATGGAGGTTGCGCCCGCGCGCAGCTTCGAGGCCCGGCCGCAGCAGCCGTCGGCCGCGTTCCGCGCCCCGGCGCCGGCGCCCGAGCCGGCCTACGCGGCGGCGCCGGTGCCGGAGCCGGCCTCGGCGGAGCCGGCCCCGGCCGAGCCGGCGCGCTTCGAGCCCGCGGTCCGGCACGAGGTGCCGGCGGCCGAGAGCCCGGCGCCCGCGCTCAACCCGGCGATGATCCCGGCAACGTCGCAACGCGCGGCCGAGCCGGCCCCGTCGCCGGCGCCGCGACGCGCCGCCGGCCTCTTCAGCCGCGCCGCCACGAAGGCGCTCGACCTCGCCCGCCAGACCGGCGCCGACCTGCGCGAGGCGACGCCCTCGGCGATGATGAGCCGGATGGCCAAGCCGGAGCCGGTGATGCGTGCGCCGGCGCCGGCCCCGATGCCGACGCCGCAGCCGGCCGTGCAGACCCGCCTCGCCCTCGACCCGACCGACCGCATCGCCGCACCGCGGCCGAGCGAGGAGGAGATGCTGGACATCCCGGCCTTCCTGCGCCGCCAGGCGAACTGAGCCGCGGCGTCCGCCGCAACGTCACAGCCTCCGGGGCGGCCGCGTCAGCGGCCGCCCTTTTCTTTCTGGGCACCGGTATCCCGTGGGGACGGGTCGTTCCATGACCCGACGCCACCCAACCGCATGCTATGATGACCCGCGCTCGGCGGCCGATGCGTTGGCCACAAACATTCGGCCGCCGAGTCGCAGGCGCGCGCCCGACAAAGAGAAAGGCACGGTACGCGCTATCTTCAGTTCACCTGTCTTCGATCGCTATTGCTTCAGCGAGACACCGAAGAACGCCTGTCCGCCGACCGGCTGTGGCTTCAGCCCTTCGACCTTGGGTGAGCTCATTATGTAGCCGACCGGATAGGCGATCAGCAGTGCCGGCGCCTCCTCGTAGAAGATCTTCTGCGCCTGGAGATAAAGCTCCGTCCGCTTGGCTTGATCGGAGACCAACTGGGCTTCTTCGACGAGCTTGTCGAAATCGCGATTGCACCAGCGCGAGCGGTTCGCGCCGACCTCTGCCGCCTGGCAGGTCCAGCCGAGGACCAGAATCTGGCCCGGATCGGCGAAGTCATAGCCCCAGCCGAGCAGCACCGTCTGGTGCTCGCCCTCGCGCGAGCGCTTGAGATACTCGCCCCACTCGTAAGAGACGATCTTGGCTTCCACGCCGATGGCCGCCCAGTCGGCCTGGATCAGCTCGGCAGCGCGCTGGCCGTTGGGCATGTAGGGCCGTTGCACCGGCATGGCCCAGATTTCCGTGGCAAAGCCGTTGGGATAGCCGGCCTCGGCGAGCAGCTGCTTCGCCTTCTGCGGATCGTAGGGATATGATTTGGCGTCCGGATCCGAGCCCCAGAGACTGGGGGGAATGAGAGCCGCCGCCTTCTGGCCGGTGACGTCGAGGAAGACGGCTTCCATGATGTCGTCGAGATTGACAGCGTAGTTCAGAGCTTGGCGGACGCGCTTGTCGCCGAGCGGTTCCTTTTGTGCATTGTAGCCGAGATAGCCGTAGTAGAGTTCCGGGGCCTCCTGTGTGACGATGTTCGGATCGGCCTTCAGTGCCGCGACATCGGCTGGGTTGGGGAAGCGCATGACGTGGCATTCGCCTGCCCGCAGCTTGGCCACGCGGACGCTGGCGTCCGGCGTGATCGCGAAGATGAGGTTCTCGACCATCGCCACCCGATCGGCCATCCCCGCGGCCTTCGCCCAGTAGTCGTCGAAGGCCTGGTAGCGAATCGCCGAATCCTTCTGGTAGTCGACCATGACGAAGGCGCCGGTGCCGATCGGTGTCGTATCGACGACGTCCGGCGTTCCCGCCGCCAGCATGGCGTCGGCATATTCCGCGGACATGACCGACATCGGCTCGGGGGTCAGCGCCGCGAGGAGCGATGCGTCGGGCCGCGCCAGGGTGAGCTGCACCGTGTAGTCGTCGATCTTCTTGACGTCGGTGATCAGCTCGTTGAAGCCCATGCCGTAGTAGTATTCGTAAACACCGCCGCCGACCTTGAAGTATGGATCGTCTTCATTGCGCTGGCGGTCGAAGGTGAACACCACGTCATCGGCGTTGAAGTCGCGGGTGGGCGTGAACTCCGGCCGAGTGTGCCACTTGACACCCCGGCGCAGATGGAAGGTATAGGTCAGGCCGTCCTTCGAGATCTCCCAGGACTCAGCAAGCGCCGGCACGATCTCCGAGCTACCACGTTCCAGCTCGACGAGGCGATTGTAGATCTGAGCGTTTGCATCATAGGTCGTGCCTCCCAGTCCGAGCATGGGATTGAAGCTTTCCGGACTCGCCTCTGAACAGTAGATCAGCGTATCGGCCGTGGCGGGCATCGTCGCAGCAACCAACAGCGCGCCGGCTGTAGCTGCGCACGCAAGTATGTGTTGCCTCATCGTTCTCTCTCCCTGTTGTCTTCTTCGTCCCCCGATCGCCGCTTCATGGGCAGCGGGCCCCACGTCGCATCGAGGTCCCTGGGCGACGGAAAGCGCGGCAATGTCCGCGATTGCTCGCGATCTGTTGCATCTCGACTTTCCCTCGACTGCGCTCCAATCTGAGCACCGCCAATGCTAAAGATTTTTTGGCACGAGGAAAGTATTTTTTGTCTAGGGGACCCTGCGATGACGACTGACCTCGGTGAGCGGCTGCGCCAGATCCGCCAGAAGCGCGGCCTCTCGCAGCGCGAACTGGCCAAGCGCGCCGGTGTGACCAGTGCGACGATCTCGCTGATCGAGCAGAACCGGGTCAGTCCCTCAGTGGCTTCGCTCAAGAAGGTACTGGACGGCCTGTCGCTCACCCTGGCCGAATTCTTTGCTTCCGCCGACCCGGCCGCCAGACCGCGAATTTTCTATCGCGCCGCGGAGCTGGTCGAGCTCGGCAGCCACGCTCTGTCGCTCCGCCAGGTCGGCGAGAACCTGAAGGGGCAAACGCTGCAAATCCTGCACGAGCGGCACCAGCCGGGCTCGGACTCCGGCGAGTACAGCCATGAGGGCCATGAGGGCGGCGTCATCGTGCGCGGCCATCTGGAGATCACCGTCGGCGGGCAGACGACCGTCCTCGGCCCCGGCGACGCTTATCTGTTCGACAGCACGACGCGGCACCGCATGCGCAACACCGGCAAGAAGGTTTGCGAAGTCGTCAGCGCCTGCACGCCGCCGACGTTCTGAGCGGCGCTCACGCCGGCATGTGCCGCTCGAACCAGGCGAGGATGCGGGCGGTGTTGTCGATCTGGGCGGGGAAGTCGCGCACGCCGTGGCCGTCCAGGGGATAGACGGCGAGCACCGAATCCACGCCGGCCTCCAGCAGCGCACGGTGGAATTCCTCGGCTTGGCCGGGCGGCGTACAGCGGTCCTGCGCGCCGGCGATAGTGAGGGTCGGCGTCTTCGCGCGGTTGGCGAACATCACGGGACTGCGCTCGTAGTAGCGGCCGCCCGGATGGTCGGGCCGGTCGCCGAGATAGAGCTCGTCGAAGCGGGGGATGTTGCAGGTCCAGTGCGTGCTGTACCAGTCCGTCGCAGGCGAAATCGGCACCGCCGCGGCAAAGCGATCATCCTGCGTGATCAGCCAGGCCGCCATGAAGCCGCCATAGCTGACGCCGATGACGCCGAGCCGGCGCGGGTCGGCGATGCCGCGCGCGACCATGGCGTCCAGCCCCGAGAGGACATCGTGCGTGTCGGCGCCGCCCATGTCGCCTTTGACAAGGCGGGCGAACTCCTGGCCGCGTGTGCTGCTGCCGCGCGGATTCGGATAGAGCACGGCGTAGCCGCGCTTGGCCAGCAGGGCTGCGTGGCGCTGGCGGGCGAGCCAACGGTTGCGCGCGACCCAGACTGGTCCACCGTGAATGTCGACGACCAGCGGATAGGGCGGATCACCGCGAGGCCGCACGAGCCAGCCGTGAATCTCGAGCCCGTCGGGGGCATTCCAGCGCACCGGCTCGATGGCGCCGACGTCGGGCAGGATTGCGGCAAGGCGATCGTGACCCAACGACGCCAGCGTGCGCGGCCTGCCGTCCGTGATCATCGTGATCGCCGGTGGCACGGCCCAGCCTTCCACCTGCGTGAGGGCGTCGCGCCTGCCGACAGGCGTCGCGGTTGGAAACCAGGGGCCGCCGTCCACCTCGGCACTGACCAGGATTTCATCGGTCGTGCCGCGCACGGCGTCGTAGTTCGCCATGACCGTATCGAAGGCGCGCTTGCCGACATAGAACAGCGTGTCTTCGTCGCGCCACGCCAGCCAGCTCACATCGACGCCGGCGGTGTCGACGCGCGTGACGGCGCCGGTGCCGGGATCGATCAGCAGCAGATCGCCGCAGACGACCCAGCGGTCGCTGCACACCGCTTGCACGACCGCAAGGCGGCGGCCGGAGGGCGAGGCGGCCGGCCAGCCGAATTGGTCGCTGGAGCGGGCGATTGTCCGCGCCGCGCCGGTCGCGACATCGATGAGGTCAAGACGGGCATCGTACCAGGTCTCCTCGCCTGGATGGTCGGAGACGACGGCGGCGATCTTCTTTGGGCCGCACCACACCGCTTCCCAGACGTTGAGGCCGGGCGGCCCGCAGGGGTGGATGGCGCCGCTCTCCGTGTCGAGGATCCATAGTCGCCGCCACAGGTTCTCGTCGGGACCGGCATCGATCTGCGGCATCCAGTCCGGCAGGTCCGACTGCGCCCGGGCGGTCTTGCGGGACCCCTGCATGCCGGCGAGATCGGCGCCGCGCCCGGCAGCCGCCAACAGGATGCGATGACCATCCGGCGACCAGTGGAAATACTCGACCGTCCCCGGCATGGCCTCGGTCGCCGCGGCCTCGCCGAAGCGGGCGCGGTCGAGCAGGTAAAGCTGCATGACGCCGGCCTCGCGCCGGTCCGAGAGGAAGGCGATCCGGGTGCCATCGGCGGAAAAGCGCGGCAGACGGTCGTTGCCCGGACCATGCGTGATTTGCGCGAGCGCGCCCGTGCCGATGTCGAGCGTGCAGATCCGCCCGACCGGCTTACCCGCCAGCTTGTCGAGGCGCGATCCGGCAAAGGCCGCCAACCGTCCGTCAGGAGAGATCGTGAGGTCCGCCGCATCGACGATCTGGCCCGTGCCGACCGCGTAGAGCATCTCGAAGTAAGCTTCGACGTCCCGATAGAGCGGGCTGTCGCGAATGTCGCGCTGGCGGGCGAGGTCCCTCTGTCCGGCGTCGCCGCGCGCGACAGGGGCATCTGACGTTCGCTTCGGCATCGGACCTATGTCATTGCAAGGCGTGCGGGAACGCGGCACTTGGCGAAGACATCGTCGACCGTCTCGCGCTCCTTGATGATTTCAGCGCGACCGCCGCCGACCAGCACGGTCGCCGGCCGCGGGATGCCGTTGAGCTGGGTCGACGTTGTCTCGGCATACATTCCGGCGTCGAGGAGCACGATCGGCTCGCCGCTGCGGAGGTTCTCGGGCATCGACCAGTCTTCGGCCAGCAGCGACTCGGCGCAGGTCGGCCCGACGACGCGACCGGTCCCGGAGAATGGCCGGTGCATGCCGGATGCCGCGAGGATGTGATAGGCGCTGCCGCTGGTGTCGACCCGCATGACGTTGTTGGTGCTGAAGTCGGCATTGACCCAGACGTGGCCCAAATCCCGCTTGATGCGCCCTACCCTTCCGGCAAGCAGCAACGCGTTGCCGACGATGAACCGCCCCGGCTCCAGCCAGAGTTGCGGCGCGGGGATGCCGGCCTCCTGCAGCGGCGACAGCAGCCGGTGCGTCGCCTCCCGCGCATACGCCTCGATCGGCCGGGGATTGAGCGCGAGGCTGCGCGATTCCGGGTCACGCTGCCGGGGCCAGCCGCCGCCGATGTCGAGAACGGCCGGCTTGAACCCGGTCGCTTGCGCCAATTGCGCAACGACCCGGCCCAGTTCCTCGGCATAGTCCCCCACCGCCTTCGGATTCGTGGTGACCCGGCCGCTGTGTGCGCTATAGCCGGTGAGACGCAGTCCGGGTGTCCCGCGTATCCGCTCGATCAAGTGGCGCGCTGCTTCCGGCGAGAACCCCCATTTCCAGGCGCGCAGATGGGTGGCGACGTCGCGCTGGACCCCGAAATAGTCGCTCCCGTGGCGGGCGAAGGAAGCCGGGACGATTTTCAGCCGAAGGTTGACGCGGACCGTCTTGCCCGTGCGTCGCGCGATGTCGGCCAGATCGTCAACCTCGGCTTCGTCGTCGACGTTGATGGAAACGCCGCGCGCGACAGCCGCCTCCAGCTCCTCATAGGTCTTGCTGCTGCCGTTGACGACAATGAGGTCCGGATCAGCGCCACCGACGAAGGTGATGTGCAGTTCGCCCAGGCCGAAACAGTCGCCCCCGGCGCCTTCCTGGTGGAGGATGGCCCGGATGGCCGGATTGTTGTTGGCCTTGATCGCGTAGAGAACGTTGACGGGCGCCGGCCACTCCGCGGTGAAGGCCTGACGGATGCGCCGAAAGTTCGATCGCAGCGTGGATTCGCAGGCGATGTAAAGCGGCGAGCCGAATTGGGTCAGCAGATCGGCGACGCGGAGGCCATCGACGGCCAGACTGCCGTCGTCGGCAACAGAGAGCACGTCACTCGGCGTCCGAACTGCGTCGAGATACTCGGCGGGGGTTGTGGGCTGCATCGTACCTGTCGTGTCGGAAGGCCGTGATGCTAATCATTTTTATCAACACTGCAAGTATCTTTGACAAGCCGAGCCGACCGCATCGTCAGTCGAGGATGGCGACAAGAGGAGTTTACCGCGTTCCCAGCCTCGTTGCGTTTTTGATGGACGCAGTGGAGCGAAGCGTCGTGCAGGCGAGTCTACCGCCGGACTGTCCGGAATGGGTCCACGAACGCCCGTCCCGCACTGAACCTTCGGCTTAAGAGTGCCAGCCTATTCCTGCACCGACTCCAGATAGGCGAGCAGGTCGTCGATCTCGTCGGGTTCGAACACGAACTCCGGCATCCGCACCGGACCGTGCCCGGTGACGATGCCCTCGGCCAGTGCCTCCGCCAGATGCGATACGGGATACTTGCGTCCGATCAAGGCAAAGACCGGCGCCGCGGCCAATGGGCTCGGCGCCTGACCGCTGATCGTGTGGCAGCCGGCGCACAGCCGCTCGGCGATGCGCTGCCCCTCCTCGACTTGCCCCGCGGCGAACGCCGCAGCCGGCGAGGCGATCAGCAGGACGGCGGCGGACAGAAGCGAGCGCAGGCGCCGCCGCGCCGGGCGCTGCCTGCGGCCCGCGGCTCTTGGGGGCTTGGCCCTGGCGCATCCGTCCCGCTCTCGCATCGCAGACAGGAAGACGAGCATGTCGTCCGCCGCCTTGACCTGGATCAAGCGCGTGTTTGCCATCGCTCCGCCCTTACGGCTGGCCGCCGCGGACTGTAGCCGCGCGGCGCACGGCGCCGATCCCCGGCGCAGGCGCGACCATCCTCGGCTCCGCCATACGAGATTCTTCAGCCGCGATCCTTCCAGCCCGCCTCGATCTCGCGCATGGTCCGCAGGCAGTCGCGGAAGAAGGCGTTGATTCGCAGGCGCTGGGCGGTCTGCTCGGCGCTGTAGACGCCGTGCTTCCAGGCGTTGCGGCTGCCCCGGGGCGCGCCGATGCCGCGCGCGCCGCCATGCTGGAAGCAGCGCCGCTTGCCGGCCGCCGGCGGCAGCGCGCAGGTGCCGCCCCGGCGCAGCCGGGCGCCGCAGCGCGGCTCTTCCGCGTCATGCGCCGAACGTAAATCGTCCTTGAACATTCTGCGAACATACGCTAGGATCGGCAAAGCCGTCAACAGCGAAAAAGGCGCCGGCGTTGCCCGATGCGGACGATTGTTATCTTCCGGTGCGGCGAATCCCATAGCGGTACCGATGAGCCCGTCGGCGACGTCCGCGTCCGTCCGTCGCACGATTATGCAATTTACGATAGCTTTATTCCTTCAGTTTTGCCTCCCGACGCCGGGGCGGATACCTTTGGCCGGGCGGGGCGGGCCGCCGCCATTCCGTCCGCGGTCCAGCGGGACCGACCTCCGGCTCTCGCTGGACACGGGGTTCATCGGCGCCTTTTGGCCGCGGGCGATTTTTCCCGCGACAATGCCGGCGCCGCCGTATCCTTGAGGCCGGCCGGCGCCGCGCCTATAGTCGCCGCTCCCGGAGCCGAGCGAGAGGTCACGATGCCCGAGGGGAGGATGCCGCGCCGCCTGGCCGCCGTCGCGGCAGCGTTGCTGCTCGCCGCCTGCGGCAGCAACGACGACGAGTATGTCGAGCGGCCGCCGGAGGAGCTCTACGACCTCGCCTACGGCTACATGCAGGCGGAGGAGTACAATCAGGCGGCCCGCGCCTTCGACGAGGTGGACCGCCAGCATCCCTACTCGCCCTGGGCCACCCAGGCGCAGATCATGTCCGCCTACGCCCACTACCTGCAGGACGAGTATGACGACGCCGTCATCGCGCTCGACCGCTTCATCGAGCTGCATCCCGGCAACCGCAGCGTCGCCTACGCCTACTACCTGAAGGCGCTCTGCTACTACGAGCAGATCGTCGACGTCGGCCGCGACCAGCGCAACACCCAGCTCGCCTTCGACGCACTCAACGACGTCGTCAACCGCTTCCCCAACACCGACTATGCGCGCGACGCGGCGCTGAAGCTCGACCTCGCCCGCGACCACCTCGCCGGCAAGGACATGGAGGTCGGCCGCTTCTATCTCGAGCGCCGGCAATACCTCGCCGCCATCAACCGCTTCCGCCGCGTCGTCGAGCAGTACCAGACGACGACCCACGTCCCGGAGGCGCTGCACCGGCTGACCGAGTGCTACCTGGCGCTCGGCATCAAGGACGAGGCGCAGACCGCCGCCGCCGTCCTCGGCTACAACTACCCCGGCAGCGATTGGTATCAGGACAGCTATGCGCTGCTGACCAGCGAGAACCTGCAGCCGATGGAGAAGGACGGCTCCTGGCTCAGCAGCGTCTTCTGACGCAGGGTCGCCTTGCATGTCCCGCACAGGTCTCCGGGTTGAACGCAGGGTCGCAATACAGAGTCCCCTCTCCCCTTGGGGGAGAGGGATAGGGTGACGGGTCTGGCGCCGGCAGGCGCCGGCGGCTTCGTTGCAGGCGAGATGGAACACCGCGGGTCATCTTCCGGAGTCTCACGCATCGACCTGAAAAAGGTCGCTTCGCGCTGCCGCGCGAGAGTTCCCCTCACCCTGTCCCTCTCCCCCAAGGGGGAGAGGGGACTCTCTTGGCGTACGCCGCTACTAGGAATGTCGACTTAAGGCCCGGTCCGCACGGCGATGCTGCTGAACCTGTCGATCCGCGACATCGTCCTTATCGACCGCCTGGATCTCGACATCCGTCCGGGCCTCTCGGTGCTGACCGGCGAGACCGGCGCCGGCAAGTCGATCCTGCTCGATGCGTTCGGCCTGGCGCTGGGCGGGCGCGCCGACCTGCAGCTGCTGCGCCCCGGTGCCACGCAGGCGGTGGTCGCCGCCGAGTTCGCGCTGGCCGCGGACCATCCCGTGCGCGCCCTGCTCGATGAGCAGGGGCTGACGGCCGAGGGCAACCTCATCCTGCGCCGCCAGCTCGGCGCCGACGGCCGCAGCCGCGCCTTCGTCAACGACCAGGCCGTCGGCATCGGCCTCTTGCGCCGCATTGGCGAGATGCTGGTCGAGATCGAGGGCCAGTTCGAGCAGCAGCGCCTGCTCGATGCCGCGCATCACCGCGCCCTGCTCGACGCCTTCGGCGGACTCGCCGGCCAAGCGGCCCGGGTGCGCGACTCCTGGCGCGGCTGGCGCGCCGCCGCCGCCGCGCGCGCCGAGGCCGAGTCCGCCCTGGCGCAGGCGCGCCGCGACGAGGACTACCTGCGCCACGCCGTCGCCGAGCTGCAGGACATCGACCCGAAGCCCGGCGAGGAGGCCGAGCTGGCCGACTCGCGCCGCCTGCTGTCGAACCGCGAGAAGTTGCTGGAGGCGGCGCGCGCCGCCTTCGACGAGCTCACCGGCGAGCGGGGCGCCGACGCGCGGGTCATGGCGGCGCAGCGCCGCCTCGACCGCATCGCGGACAAGGCCGGCGAGCTGGCCGCGCCCGTCGTCGCCGCCCTCGACCGAGCCGCCGCCGAACTCGCCGACGCCGCCGACCGGCTGCGCCGCATGGTCAACGATCCCGAGCTGGCCCCGCACCGCCTGGCTCAGATCGAGGAGCGGCTGTTCGCCCTGCGCGACCTCGCGCGCAAGCACGGCGTGCCCGTCGATGCGCTCGCCGACCATGCCGCCCGGCTGGCCGCGCAGCTGGCCGCGATCGACGACCAGGGCGGCCGCCTGGCGCAGCTGACCCGGGACGAAGCCGCGGCCCGGCAATCCTACCTGGACGCGGCGGATGCGCTGAGCACGGCGCGGGCCGAAGCCGCGCGCCGGCTCGATGCCGCCATCAACACCGAGCTGCCGCCGCTGAAGCTCGACAAGGCGCGCTTCGCCACCCGCCTCGAGCGCCTTGCCGAGTCCGACTGGGGCGAGAACGGACTCGAGCGCGTGGTCTTCGAGGTCGCCACCAATCCCGGCATGCCGCCGGGCGCGCTCAACCGCATCGCCTCCGGCGGCGAGCTGTCGCGCTTCCTGCTCGCCCTCAAGGTGGTGCTGGCCGAGGCCGACCCGGTGCCCACCCTGGTCTTCGACGAGGTCGACAGCGGCGTCGGCGGCGCCACCGCCGCGGCTGTCGGCGACCGCCTGGCGCGGCTCGGCCGCAAGCTGCAGGTGCTCGTCGTCACCCATTCGCCGCAGGTCGCCGCCCGCACCGACCAGCACTGGCGGGTCGAGAAGGCCGCGGTCGGCAAGAGCGTGGTCACGCGCCTCGCCGTGCTGGATGCCCACGGCCGCCGCGAGGAGATCGCGCGCATGCTGTCCGGCGCCAGTGTCACCGATGAGGCGCGCGCTGCCGCCGACCGGCTGATGACCGCCGCGCCCGCCGCCCGCCGCGCCCGGTCCCCGGGTCGAGCCCGCGGATGACGGCCGCCGAGATTCCCGTCGACAAGCTGACGCCGGCGCAGGCCAAGGAGGAGCTGGCCCGCCTCGCCCGCGACATCGCCTATCACGACCAGCTCTATTTCCAGAAGGACGCGCCGGAGATCTCGGACGCCGATTACGACCGGCTGCGCAGGCGCAACGAGGCCATCGAGGCGCGCTTTCCCGCGCTGCGCCGCGCCGACAGCCCGTCCCTGCGCCTCGGCGCCGCGCCGGCGACCGGCTTCGCCAAGGTCACCCATGCGCGGCCGATGCTGTCGCTCGACAACGCCTTCGCCGAGGAGGACGTGCGCGAATTCGTCGCCCGCATCCGCCGCTTCCTCGGCCTCAAGGACGATACGGACGTCGAGCTGGTGGCCGAGCCCAAGATCGACGGCCTCTCGGCCTCGCTGCGCTACGAGGACGGGGCGTTCGTGCAAGGCGCCACCCGCGGCGACGGCACGATCGGCGAGGACGTCACGGCCAATTTGCGCACCATCACGGACCTGCCGAAACGCCTGCACGGCAAGCGCATCCCCAAGGTGATGGAGGTGCGCGGCGAGGTCTACATGCGCCGCGGCGATTTCCAGAAGCTGAACGCCGAGCGCGCCGCCGCCGGCGAGCCGGTGTTCGCCAACCCGCGCAATTTCGCCGCCGGCACGGTGCGCCAGATCGACCCGAAGGTCACGGCGTCGCGCCCCCTGCGCTTCTTCGCCTATGCCTGGGGCGAGGTCAGCGAGCACGTGGCCGATACGCACTGGGACTTCCTGCAGCACCTGCGCGCCTGGGGCTTCGCCGTGAACCCGCTGGCCAAGCGCTGCAGGGACATCGACGAAGCGCTCGCCTTCCATGCCGAGATCGGGGCGCAGCGCGTCGAGCTGCCCTACGACATCGACGGCGTCGTCTACAAGGTGAACCGCTTCGACTGGCAGAACCGGCTGGGCATGGTGAGCCGCGCGCCGCGCTGGGCGCTGGCCCACAAGTTCCCGGCCGAGCGCGCGCAGACGATCCTGCGGGCGATCAAGATTCAGGTCGGGCGTACCGGTGCGCTCACGCCGGTCGCCGAGTTGGAGCCGATCACCGTCGGCGGCGTCGTGGTCGGCCGCGCCACCCTGCACAACCAGGACGAGATCGCCCGCAAGGACGTCCGCGAGGGCGACACGGTTATCATCCAGCGCGCCGGCGACGTCATTCCGCAGGTCGTCGCGGTGGTGCCGGAGAAGCGGCCGCGCCGCAGCAAGCCCTATGTCTTCCCGGACCGCTGCCCGGTCTGCGGCAGCCATGCCGTGCGCGAGGAGGGGATGGCGGTGACCCGCTGCACCGGCGGCCTGATCTGCGCGGCGCAGGCGGTCGAGCGGCTGAAGCACTTCGTCAGTCGCAACGCCTTCGATATCGACGGTCTCGGCAACAAGAGCATCGAGGAATTCTGGCAGGAAGGCTGGCTGAAGACTCCGGCCGACATTTTCCATCTGCACAAGCGCAGGGCCGAGCTGGAGGAGCGCGAGGGCTGGGGCGAGCAGTCCGCCGCCAAGCTGGTCAAGTCGATCGACTCGCGGCGCAAGATTCCGCTCGAGCGCTTCATCTACGCGCTCGGCATCCCTCAGGTCGGCGAGGCGACGGCGCGCCTGCTCGCCCGCAACTATGGCTCCCTCGCCGCTTGGCGCGACGCCATGATCGCCGCCCAGGATCCCGACGGCCCGGCCTACCAGGAACTCGACAACATCGAGGGAATCGGCCCGTCGGTGGCGACGGACATCATCGCCTTCTTCGGCGAGCCGCATAATCTGCAGGTCCTCGACGACCTGGCAGAGGAGATCGAGGTTCAGGATTTCGTGCAGCCCAAGACCGCCGGCTCGCCGATCGCCGGCAAGAGCGTGGTCTTCACCGGCGAGCTGACCGCGATGACCCGCAACGAGGCAAAGGCCCGCGCCGAATCCCTCGGCGCCAAGGTCGCCAGCTCGGTATCGAAGAAGACCGACTATGTCGTCGTCGGCGCCGACGCCGGCTCGAAGGCGGCCAAGGCCAGGGAGCTCGGCGTGACCACGCTCACCGAGGAGGAGTGGCTGAAGCTGGTCGGGGCCTGACCCGGCACGACCTGGAGGAGGAACCGCGGCATGTACACGAAGCAGGCGCTCCGTGAACTCAACGTCACCGGCAAGGAGATGAGCGAGGCGCAGCGCCGGTCGCTCGACGAGCGCGGCTTCTTCATCCAGGAGGGCGTCTACACGCCTGCGCAGTGCCGCGTCATGGCCGAGGAATTCGACCGCCTGCGCGCCCGCGAAGGCGACAAGGGCGGGCACGAGGTGCATGTCGAGCCGGGCGCGCCCCGCGTCTCCAACATCTTCAACAAGACCGACGCCTACGACTGCTGCCTGGAGATCAAGCCGTTGCTGGCGGCGGCGCACTATCTCCTCGGCGAATTCAAGCTGCACGGCGCCAACCTGCGCGATCCGCTGAAGGGACGCGGCCACCAGGACCTGCATGTCGACGTGCCGAAGCTGTTCGCCGACGACTGGTGGGTGATCAACGCCATCGTCACCTTCGACGACATGCGGCTGGACAACGGGCCGACGCGCGTGGTGCCGGGCTCGCACCATTGGCAGCCGGTCAACGTGCCCTACGTCAACATCGGCGACTGGGAGCCGCAGCCGCTCACGCCCGAGGAACAGGCGCGGGTGCCGAAGGATCTCGCCGCGCCCTATCCCGGCGAGGTCCTGGTCACCGCGCCGAAGGGCGCCGTCATCGTCATCAACTCATCGCTCTGGCATGCCGGCACAACCAATGTCAGCGGCGACCGCCGGCGCGTCCTGCACCTCACCTACACCCGCCGCGACCTGCCGCAGCAGCTGGTGCAGCGCCAGTATCTGACGCCTGAACTCTACGACCGCATGAGCCCGGCGCACCGGTTCCTCCTGGACATCGAGGATCTGCCCGCCGGCGCGCAGCCCATGCGCGCGGCCCGGCGCGAGCACGCCGGCGACAACTGGTGGAATTGACGCGAGCGCAGACGGGGCGGCCGCTCCGGCCGCCCCTTTCCGCCCACCCACGATCCGCGTTCAGCCTTCGACGACGTCGCCCTTCATCGGTCCCAGCGCGCCCAGGAGCTCGGTCTTCTCCTTCTCCGGCACGTTGAACTTGTCGAGCGCGGCGATCAGGTCCTCGACCAGCGCGTTGAAGTGCTCCTCTTTGATGCCCATGCCCCGGTGCGCCGTCTTCATGTCGAGTCCGGCGTAGGTGCACGGCCCGCCGGAGGCCTGGCAGATCTGGTCAACCAGCTTGCCTTTCAGGCCGGGAATGTCGGCGTCGGCGAAGAAGCCGTTGATGCGGGTGTCGGCGGCGACGTTCTGGACGAACTGGTCGACCACCGCCTCGATCGCCGGCTTGCCGCCGAGACGGTCATACAGGCTGGCCTCCGGCATCTTGCGCTCGGCGCAGCCGGCGAGCGCCAGGCCGAATGCCACGGCTCCGGCCAGCCACGTCGTCTTCACGGAAACTCCTCTCATCGAGACCTCCCCGACCTATGCTGAGATATGGACGGGAGAGCTACGCGGCACTGCGCCCTGCGGATGCAGGCAGCCGCGAGTTCGATGAAGGATAGACTCGGTGTGCCCGACAGGGCCGGACACGTCGCCGGCAAAGGGCCGAGCGCCGTCCCTTGCCGCAATCGCGGCGCCGGCCGGTCAACGAGACGGGGTTTGGAGTGAGTCCCGGCTGCGGGCTCAGTCCTGGTATTGGACCTCGCCGTCCTGCCAGACCAGATGCGGATGGGTATTGCCGGAGAGCCAGTAAGTATCCATCGCCGACAGCGGACGGTCCGTGCAGCCGGCCAGCCCCACGGCCAGCACGCCCATCGCGACGATCATGCCCATTGTTGCACGCATGGCTCTGTTCCCCTTTCCATCGCCCCCACGAGCGAACCGATAAAATCAAACCCCTGCCGCCAGTTGACCGCGGGTTCCTTACGATTTCGTCAAACTTACACCGGTTGCCGCCGTTTGTCAGGAGGCAAGCGGCCGGGTCGCCGCGGCGAGCCATGCGGCGGTTTCCTCCTCGACGAGCGGACCGATCACCGCCCGCACCTGCGCATGGTAGGCGTCGAGCCAGGCGATCTCCGCCGGCGTCAGCAGCGACGGCTCGACCAGGTTGCGGTCGATCGGCGCCAGGGTCAGGGTCTCGAAGGCGAGCATGGGACGCTCCGCTCCCTCCACCTTGGCCTCCACCACCGTCACCAGGTTCTCGATGCGGATGCCGTAGCCGCCGGCCTTATAGAAGCCCGGCTCGTTGGAGACGATCATCCCGACCTCGAGCGGCACCCGGTTGGGGATCTTGGAGATCCGCTGCGGCCCCTCATGGACCCCCAGGTAGCTGCCGACGCCGTGCCCCGTGCCGTGGTCGTAGTCGATACCCGCCGCCCACAGGGCCGTGCGCGCCAGGGCATCGAGCTGGCTGCCCGTCGTTCCGCGCGGGAAGCGGGCGCTGCCCAGGGCGATGTGCCCCTTGAGCACGCGGGTGAAGCGGTCGCGCATCTCCGGCGTCGGCGTGCCGATCGCCACGGTCCGCGTGATGTCGGTGGTGCCGTCGAGATATTGCGCGCCGGAATCGACCAGGTAGAGCTCGCCCGGTCGGATCGGCCGGTTGGTTTCCGGGGTGACCCGGTAGTGGACGATAGCGCCGTTCGGGCCGGCGCCGGAAATCGTGTCGAAACTGAAATCGCGGAACAGCTCGTTGGCTTGGCGGAACTCCGCCAGCTTCGCGGCGGCCTCGATCTCGGTCAGGGTTCCGGCCGCGACATGCCTGGAGAGCCAGGCGAGGAACCGCGTGACGGCCGCGCCGTCGCGCCGGTGCGCCGCGCGGGCGCCCTCGATCTCCGCCGCGTTCTTGCAGGCCTTGGGCAGGGCGCAGGGGTCGCTGCCGCGCACGACCTCGGCGCCGGCCGCCGCCAGCCGGTCGAAGACCGCCGACGCCGCGCCGGCGGAGTCCGCGAGAACGCGCCGCTTCTCCCGCCCGAGTTGCTCCAGCACGCCCGGGAACCGGTCCGGCGCATGGACGCGCACGGCATTGCCGAGATGCGCCTCCAGTCCGGGCACGAACTTGCGCCGGTCGATGAAGAGGTCCACCCCGCCGTCGGCATGCAGCAGGGCGAAGCTCAGCGGCAGCGGCGTGCGCGGCACGTCGCCGCCACGGATATTGAGCAGCCAGGCGATCGAGTCGGGCGCCGTCAGCACAGCAGCGTCCAGCTTGTCGGCGGCCAGCTTGCCGCCGAGGGTAGTGCGCTTGTCGACCGAGTCGCGGCCGGTGAAACGCAGCTCATGCGGCCGCACCGGCGCGATCGGCGGCGCCGGCTGGTCGGTCCAGACGGCATCGAGCGGATTGTCTGCGCAGGCGGCCAACTCGCCGCCGGCGCGATCCGCGGCCCGCCGCAGCACGGCGATCCCGTCGGGCGTATGCAGCCACGGGTCGTAGCCGAGCTTGCCGCCTTTGGGAAGCTGCTCGGCGATCCAGGCCTCCGGCGGCTCGTCCGTCAGGTGGCGCGTCGCGAACAGCTGCGGATCGACCTGCTGCGCCGCCTGCAGGGTATAGCGGCCGTCGACGAACACCGCCGCCGCCTGCTCCAGCACGATGGCGAGGCCGGCCGAGCCGGTAAATCCGGTCAGCCAGGCCAGCCGCTCCGCCCGCGGCGGAACATATTCGCCCTGATGCTCATCGGCACGCGGCACGATGAAGCCGGCAAGGCCGCGCCGCTGCAGTTCGCCGCGCAAGGCGGCCACCCGCGCAGCGGTCGTGGCCGGGCCGCCGTCGGCCTTCGTTGCTGCGGGACCGACGATCTCGTCCCGGTACGCCGCCAGCTGTGCCTTCAGGGCGTCGCTGGCCGACGGCGCCACCAGCTCCATCCAGGCATCGCCCTCGCCCGGCGCCGGGGCGGCGGCGACACCGGCCAGGAGCCCGGCGAGATCGGCCACGCGATAGGCCGATCCGGCCTTCCGCAGGAGCCGTTCCAGCACCTCGTCGCCCTGGTATGCGTTGCGACATTGCGACATCGTTTCGAACCTTAATTGCAACGAATAGTTCTTCGTTAATATATTGAAATTAATATATTATTTACATGCCATCGTCCATGCAGGCGGTGCATTGCTGCAATGCACAACAGCCTCTGACCGGGCCCTGTCTCCATTCCTATATGAGTTAGGTCGAACATTGGTAGAGCCGGCGCCCGCCGGCAGGGGAATTCGGAAGGTAATCATGACCCGTCTTGCTGAGATTGAGAAGATGACGCTGCGCCGCGCAAAGGTCGAGGGCGCCGTCGGCCCGGCCCTGGAAACACAGACCGTCCGCGGGGCTTTTGGCGCTCTCGTCGAGGCGGTGCGGCGTCCGCTGCGCCATCGGGCTATCGCGCGCCGCCTGGAGCGGCTCGATGACCGGATGCTCGAGGACATCGGCCTCCAGCGGTGGGAAATCGATGCCGTCGCCCAGTCCGTCGCGGCCCATAAGACGCCAAGCGTCATGGTCGCTCTCGTCGACCTCGTCGCGGCGATCGCCAAGCGCGTCGTCGCGTGGCAGGAGCGGCGCACGGCGGAGCGCGAGCTGCGTCGCCTGGATGACCGGATGCTGCGCGACATCGGCATCATGCGCGCCGATATCCCGCAGGTCGCCGCCGGCCGGCCGGTCAGCGCCAAGGCCGAGGAGGCGAATGATGCGCTCGACGCCCTGCGCCGCTGGGCCCGCAGCCGCGCCGCGGCCAAGGATCTGAACGCGCTCGACAGCCGCATGCTGAACGACATCGGCATGGTCCGCGGCGACATCGACTGGGTGGCGGAGGAACTGGCGTTGCGCTCGCTGCATCCGGCCAACACAAACAACGCATCGCGCGTCGCCTGATCCGGCGCCCGATCGCGTCATCATCGGCGGCGGCCCCTCTTCGGGGGCCGCCGTTTTTGATTCCGCGGCCGTCCGAACTCCAGCACCGACCAGTCGTTCAACCGCGTCCGGCGCCACAGCCTGAGGCCGTGGCGCTCCTGCGCGGCGATGACCTGCGCCTCCTGGTCCGTCATCAATCCGGACATGATCGCAAGGCCGCCGGGCGCCAGCCAGCGGCCGAAGCCGCGCGCCAGGCGGCAGAGCGGCCCGGCGAGGATGTTGGCCACGATGAGATCGAACGGCCCGCGGCGGCGCACGGCGCCGGCCCCGAAGCCGTGGCCGTGCACGACGCGCACGCGCTCCGCGGCGCGATTGAGCCGCATGTTCTCGCGGGCGACGGCCACCGAGGTCAGGTCGGTGTCGACGCCGAGCACCGGCATGTCCCACAGCCGCGACATGGCCAGCGCCAGGATGCCACTGCCGCAGCCCAGGTCGAGCGGCCGCTTGATCCTGCGGCCGGTGCGGGCGAGGCGGTCGAGCGCCAGCAGGCACCCGCGCGTCGTCTCATGGCGCCCGGTGCCGAAGGCAAGGCTGGCGTCGATCTGCAGCGGCACCGTGCCGCGCGGCGGCCGGCCCTTGAAATGCGCGCCATGGATGAAGAAGCGGCCGATGCGCAACGGCGCCAGCAGCCGCTGATTCTCCGACACCCAGTCCTTCGGCGGCAGATAGGCGAGGACCGCCGGCGGCGCGCCGATCTCCTTAAGCGCGCCCTGGACCGCCGCCGACCGCGGCCGCCGCTCGCAGAGCACTTCGATGGTCCAGCCGTCGCCGCCCTCCGCCGCGAAGCTCGACAGGGCGACGCCCATCGGCTCGATGGTGGATTCGACGGCGGCGACCTGATCGGGAGGGCGGCGCGCGGGGAGGTGGACGCGAATCGCCCACAATCCTCGCGCCGGCGCCTTCTTGACCGACCTCACCGGTGCGAGTTCATCGCGCCTGTTCGGCGGGCACGACGAAACCGGCCATCACCTTCTTCGTTCCGGCCTTGTCGAACTCGATGTCGAGCTTGTCGCCCTCGACGGCGGTCACGCCGCCGTAGCCGAACTTCTGATGGAACACGCGCGCGCCGACCCGGTAGGCGACCTTCTGCGCGTTCGGACGGATCGGCGGCGCCTCGACGACCGCGCCGCGCCGGTTCCAGAGCCGCTGCGAGCGGCCGACCCATGACCCGAACTCCTGCAACTCGGCAAAGCGCGACGGCGACGGCTCGGGTCCGGGTCCTATGACATCCGAGGCGCGTTCCGTATGCTCTTGCGGCAACTCGGCGACGAAGCGCGAGGGAATCGCGCTCTGCCACATGTTGTGGATGCGGCGGTTGGCGGCATAGCTGACGATGGCGCGACGCCGTGCGCGCGTGAGTCCGACATAGGCCAACCGCCGCTCCTCCTCGAGGCCGACGGCGCCGGACTCGTCGAGCGCGCGCTGGTTCGGGAACAGCCCCTCCTCCCATCCCGGCAGAAACACGACGTCGAACTCGAGGCCCTTCGCGCTGTGCAGAGTCATGATGCTGATCATATCGCCGGGATTCCCTTCGGCGTTCTCCATCACCAGGCTGACATGCTCGAGGAAGCCGGCAAGGGTGTCGAACTCCTCCATCGCCGTGACCAGCTCCTTCAGGTTCTCCAACCGGCCTGGCGCTTCCGGCGACTTGTCGGCCTGCCACATGGCGGTATAGCCGGATTCGTCGAGCAGGATCTCCGCCAGCTCGCCCTGCGGCATGCCCTCGCTCAGATTGCGCCAGCGCTCGAAGTCGCGCAGCAGGATGCCGATCGCCTTGCGCGCCGCCGGCTTCAGCTCATCCGTCTCGATCAGGCGCGCGGCGGCCTCGCTCATCGAGACGCCCTGCTGCCGTGCGAGAGCGTGGATCGCGCGCACGGTCGACTCGCCGATGCCGCGGCGCGGCGTGTTGACGATGCGCTCGAAGGCGAGGTCGTCGTCGGGCTGATGCAGCACGCGGAGATAGGCGATGGCGTCGCGGATCTCCTGCCGCTCGTAGAAGCGAGGACCGCCGACGACGCGGTAGGGCACGCCGAGCGTGATAAATCTTTCTTCGAACTCGCGCGTCTGGAAGCCGGCACGCACGAGGATGGCCATCTGCCCCAGCGGCATGCCCTTGCGCTGCAGCGCCTCGACCTCGTCGCCGACGAAGCGCGCCTCCTCCTCGCCGTCCCACAGCCCCTGCACGGCCACCTTCTCGCCCTCGGTCGACTCGGTCCACAGCGTCTTGCCGAGGCGCCCGCGGTTGTGGGCGATCAGGCCGGAGGCGGCACCGAGGATGTGGCCGGTCGAGCGGTAGTTGCGCTCGAGCCGGATGATGCGGGCGCCCGGGAAATCGCTTTCGAAGCGCAGGATGTTGCCGACCTCCGCCCCGCGCCAGCCATAGATCGACTGGTCGTCGTCGCCGACGCAGCAGAGGTTGCGGTGCTGCTGCGCCAGCAGCCGCAGCCACAGATATTGGGCGACGTTGGTGTCCTGGTACTCGTCGACCAGGATGTATTTGAACTGCTGCTGGTACTTCTGCAGCACGTCCGCATGGCGGCCGAACAGCGTCAGGTTGTGCAGCAGGAGGTCGCCGAAGTCGCAGGCGTTGAGCGTCGTCAGCCGCTCCTGGTAGGCGCGGTAGAGCTCGAGGGCGCGGCCGTGGGCGAAGTCGCCCTGCTCGGCTGCGGTCACCTTGTCGGGCGTCAGGCCGCGGTCCTTCCAGCGCTCGATGACGCCGAGGAGCGCCCGCGCCGGCCATTTCTTCTCGTCGATGTCGGCGGCCCGGATCAGCTGCTTCAGCAGGCGGATCTGGTCGTCGGTGTCGAGGATGGTGAAGTTGGGCTTGAGGCCGGCCATCTCCGCGTGCCGGCGCAGGAGCCGCGCGGCCAGCGAATGGAACGTGCCGAGCCACCAGCCCTCGACCGGCCGGCTGATGAGGGCGCTCACCCGCGCCTTCATCTCCGTCGCCGCCTTGTTGGTGAAGGTGACGGCGAGGATCTGCGACGGATAGGCGCGGCCGGACGTCAGGATATGCGCGAGCCGTGTGGTGAGCACCCGCGTCTTGCCGGTGCCGGCGCCGGCGAGCACCAGCACGGGGCCGTCGACGGCCTCCACCGCCGCGCGCTGCGACTCGTTCAGGTTATCGACGTAGCTGCGCGGAGCAGCCGCGGGCCACTGCTCTTCGGACTGTGCAAGTTCGTTCATTGCCGGCCTGTATAGCACCGAGTCGGCGATGTCTCAGCCGCGAAATGACGGCATGGGCGCGTGGCCCTTTGCCCGGCGCGGCGGAGTACCGATATAGTAGCGACATGGACGACCGACGCTTCATGCGCATCGCCAAGGCACTCGCCGATCCCACCCGGTTCTCGATCCTCGAGCGGATCGCGGCCGAGCCGGACGTGGCCTGCCAGCGCCTGATCGAGGAGTTCGAGGTCACGCCCGCCACGATGTCGCATCACCTGAAGGAGCTCGGCGGCGCCGATCTCGTGGAGATGCGGCGCGAGGGCAAGTGCGGCTTCCTCTCGCTGCGCCCGGATATCTTCGCCGCCTACCAGCGGGAGCTTGGCCGTCGCCTCGGCGGCCCGACAAAACGCCGCGGGCGGCCTTGACAGGCCGTACCGCGCTCCTTAGTTAGACAGTCATCTAACTATCAAGTCAAATATCGAGAGGTCGATCATGTCCAAGCGATTGGATGGCAAGGTTGCGCTCGTCACCGGCGGTTCCCGCGGCATCGGCGCCGCCATCGCACTCCGGCTGGCGCAGGACGGCGCCAAGGTGGCCGTGAACTATTCCTCATCGAAACAGGCCGCGGAGGCGGTCGTGCGGACCATCAAGGAGGAGGGCGGCGAGGCCGTGCTGGCGCCAGGCGACGTCAGCGCGAAGGACGGCCCCGCCAAGATCGCGGCCGCCGCGCGCGACGCCTTCGGCCGCATCGACATTCTCGTCAACAACGCCGGCGTGCTCGACATCGCGCCGCTCGCCGACGCCACTCCCGAGCATTTCGAGAAGGTCTTCGCCGTCAACGTCTTCGGCCTCGCGGCGATGACGCGCGCGGCGGCGCCCCATCTGCCCGACCAGGGCGGCCGTGTCATCAACACCTCGTCGATCGGCGCGCGGGCGGCCTTCCCGGGCCTGAGCGCCTACATCGCGAGCAAGGCGGCGGTGGACGCCCTCACGCGCAGCTTCGCCGCTGAGCTTGGCCCCCGCGGCATCACCGTCAACGCCGTAGCGCCCGGCACCACCGATACGGACATGCTCATCCGCGATCCGAAGTTCCTCGAAGAGGCGGTCGCCAAGACTCCGCTCGGCCGCGTCGGCCAGCCCGCCGACATCGCCGGCACCGTCGCCTTCCTCGCTTCCGCGGATGCCGGCTGGGTCACCGGTCAGGTGATCGACACGAGCGGGGGATTGCGGGTGTAGAGCGGCGGCCTCAGTTCTCGTCGGGATCGCCGATCGGCTCGGGCTCGGGCTCCTCGTCCGGGTCCGAGTCCGGATCATCCATCGGATCGTGATCCGGATCGCCCGCCGGCTCCGGCGGCGGGTCGCCGGGCGGCCCGAGTGGATCCGCGAGGTCGCTCAGTCGCCCGCGCGCACCCGCACGTAGGAGCCTGGCGCGTCCTCGATCACGGGCAGCGCGCCGGCACCCGGATCCCTTGCCGGCACCGGGCCGCCGCCCTGCTTCGCCACCCACACCCCCCAGTCTGTCCACCAGGAGCCATTGTGGCGCGTGGTGCCCGCGAGCCATTCATCCGGCGTTCGCGGGTTCGCCGAATTGGTCAGGTAGTAGTACTTGCTTGCGGCCGGCGGGTTGATGACGCCGGCGATGTGGCCGGAGCCGGACAGCACGAAGCAGTAGGGCCCGCGCACGAGCTGGCTCAGCGCGTATGTCGATTTCCAGGGCGCGATGTGATCGCTCTCGGTCGAGAGCTGGTAGATCGGCAGATCGATGTTCCGCAGGTCGAGCGCCTCGCCAGCGAGCGTGATGCCGCCCGGCTGCACCAGCCGGTTCTCCAGATACATGTTGCGCAGATAGAAGCTGTGCATGGCGGCCGGCATGCGCGTGGAGTCGGCGTTCCAGTACAGGAGATCGAATGGCAGCGGCTCGCGCCCCAGGAGATAGTTGTTGATCACGAACGACCAGATCAGGTCGTTGGCCCGCAGCAGGTTGAACACCGTCGCCATGTGGCGGCCCTCGAGATAGCCCTTCCGGGCGACATGCGCCTCGAGCAGCTGCACCTGCGCTTCGTCGATGAATACCTTGATCTCGCCGGCCTCGCTGAAATCGGTGAGCGCGGTGAAGAAGGTGGCGCTGGCGACCCGGCGGTCGTTCCTCTTCGCCATCCACGCCAGGGTGCAGGCCAGCAGCGTGCCGCCGATGCAGTAGCCGATGACGTTGGCCTCGCGCTCGCCGGTCGCCCGCTCGATCGCCTCGAGCGCGGCCACCGGCCCGTCCAGCATGTAGTCGTCGAAGGTCTTGTGCGACAGCCGGTCGTCCGGATTGACCCAGGAGATCACGAACAGGCTGTGACCCTGATCGACCGCCCATTTGATGAAGGAGTTCTGCGGCTTCAGGTCGAGGATGTAGAACTTGTTGATCCAGGGCGGGACGATCAGCAGCGGCCGCCGGTGCACCGTCGCCGTCGTCGGCGCGTACTGGATCATCTGCATCAGCTCGTTCTGGAACACGACCTTGCCCGGCGTCGCCGCCAGGTTCTCGCCGAGCCTGAAGGCGCTCTCGTCGGTCATGGCGATCGCCAGCCGGCCGCCACCGCGCTCAAGATCCTCCACCAGATGCTCCAGGCCGCGCACCAGATTCTCGCCACCGCTGTCCAGGGTCTCGCGCAGCACCTTCGGATTTGTGGCGGCAAAATTCGACGGCGACCAGGCATCGATGAACTGCCGCGTGTAGAATTCGACCTTGCGACGGGTCTCCGGATCCAGGTCATCGACCTGCCGCACCGCGGATTCCAGCCAGCGGGCGTTCAGGAGGTAGGCCTGCTTGACGAAATCGAACAGCGGGTGCTCGCTCCAGGCCGCATCGGCAAAGCGGCGGTCGTCGCGCGCCGGCGCCGCGACCGGCGCGACCGCTTCGCCGTCGAGCTTGCGCGCGAACGCGCCCCACAACGCCACATGGTCGCGCCACAACTCGAACTGCGCCGCCATCATCCGGCCGGGATTGGCGGCGGCGCGATTGGCGAACTCGGCCAGCGCCCCGGCGATCACGCCGGGGTCCGGGATCTGGAAATTGTCGCCCCCATCCGGCCGCGCCGCGGCCGCCGTCAGCAGATCCTGCGCGCGCTCCAGGAGATGACGGATGCGCGCCGCCTGCGCCAGAGGATCGGGCGGTGGATGCTCGTTTGCCGGATCAGCGGATGCTCGGCCTGCCATTTTTCCCGTCCCGTGCGGCATCCGGCCGCCCTCGACAACCCCGAAAAGATCGGCCAGAAAGACGACAAGAGGCCGCGCACGGCGCTTCCCTGCCGTGCCATCATAGCCCATTCGCCTGCGGCCGCAGCCTGCCTTGATACCACTCCGTGACCATGACGAAGACGATCGAACGAATTCCGCTGCTGCCGCACGCCCCAGGGGCCGCGCGACGGCTTGTCGTGCATCGCTACGGCCAGGCGGGCGCCAGGCCCAAGGCCTATCTGCACGGCTCGCTCCACGCCGACGAGACTCCGGCGATGCTTGTGCTTCACCATCTCGTGCGGCTGCTCGACGAGGCCGACCGGGCGGGCGAGATTCGCGGCGAGATCATCGTCGTGCCGATGGCCAATCCGATCGGCGCAACGCAAGTCGTGAACGCAGCACAACTCGGTCGCTACGAGCTTGCCGGCGGCGGCAATTTCAATCGCAACTGGCCCGACCTGCTGGATGGCGTGCCGGAGCAGGTGCGCGACCGGTTGACCGACGATGCCGCCCGCAACGTCGC
Organism: Dongiaceae bacterium; assembly: GCA_050180895.1. Lineage (GTDB taxonomy): Bacteria > Pseudomonadota > Alphaproteobacteria > Dongiales > Dongiaceae > JBGPEQ01. The sequence continues at coordinate 206,120 of JBFXDS010000001.1, read as the reverse complement.
GACCGTCCGCGCCGCCCTGACCGCGGGTCTCAAGACGCGCACCGCCAGCAGCGAAATGGCGAGCCTGCGGCTGGCCTTGGCGCGGCTCGCCGTCGATGCCGACATCGTGCTGGACTGCCACTGTGACAGCGAGTCCCTGCTGCACCTTTTCTTGATACCTGCCCATTGGCCGGATGCGGCCGACCTCTCGGCGGAGATCGGCAGCCGCGCGACGCTGCTGGCGGAAGATTCGGGCGGCCGGGCATTCGACGAGACCTTCAGCACGCCATGGACCCGGCTGGCACGCATGTTTCCCGACAAGCCGATCCCGCCCGCCTGCCTCTCCGCCACCATCGAGTATCGCGGCCATGCCGACGTGGGCGACGAGTGGGCGGTGCCCGACGCCGCCGCGCTGTTCCGTTTCCTGCAGCGCCGGGGTCTCGTCGCGGGTGAGCCGGGACCGCTGCCGGCCGCGCAATGCGAGGCCACACGGCTCGACGCCTGCGACATCGTCCGCTCGCCTGTGGCCGGCGTCGTCGCTTACCGGCAGCCGCTCGGGGCCCGCGTGACGGCGGACACCGTCATCGCCGAGATCGTCGATCCCAGCGCCGAGGATCCGCGCGCCGCCCGCACGCCCGTGCGCACCATCACCGGCGGCCTGCTGCTGTCGCGCCGCGCCGACAAGTTCGTGCGCCCCGGCGACTCGCTCGGCAAGGTCGTGGGCGTCAAGACGCTGTCCCACCGCAAAGGCTATCTCCTGGAAGACTAGACGCGCGGCACGACGGCGGGCCACCGGTCCGCGCGACTCTTGCGCCCGCCGGACCGCCTGCCGATATAATGCGAACGTCCGGCACCGGCATGATCGGGCTGCGCCGAGAGCATCGTCCCGTCGATGCCGGAGCGGCAATCCTTCTGCAGGAGAGATTCGATGGCGACGGCGGCGACGCCCTATCGGAAAGCTTGGCACCGGCTGTCGGCAATGGGGGCGTGGCGCCATCTCGGCCTCGCCGCGCTGCTCGCGATGCTTGCCGCCACCGTGCCGGCGCACGGCCAGCAGAAACGCGTCGACGACATCCTCGCGGCCATCGTCGGGGTGCATGCCGACGTGCCCGTGAGCGCGCGGACGGCGGACACGCTGGGCACGGCGCGCACCGGATCGGGCGTCGTCATCGACGACCAGGGCCTGGTGCTGACGATCGGCTATCTGATCATGGAGGCCGGCATCACCGACGTCGTCGATGCCGGCGGCCGGACGATCCCGGCGGATATCGTCGCCTACGACTACGAGAGCGGCTTCGGCCTGTTGCGGACGCTGCAACCGCTGACGGTCGGACCCCTTGAGTTCGGGGAGTCCGCGACCTTGAAGCCGGCGGATCAGGTGCTCGTCGTCAGCCGCGCCGCGGGAGCAGTCGCGGCGACGCCGGCCCTGGTGGCCGGGCGTCGCGAGTTTGCCGGCTATTGGGAGTATCTGCTCGCCGACGCGATCTTCACCGCGCCGGTGCATGAGAGCTTCGGCGGCGCCGCCCTGATCGATCGCCAGGGACGGCTCCTCGGCATCGGCTCGCTGATGGTCGGCGATGCCGCGGGAGAAGGCGTCGGCCCGCCGGGCAACATGTTCGTGCCCATCGACGCGCTGAAGCCGATCCTGGCCGAGTTGCTCGCCGAGGGGCGCCGCCGGCAGCCGTCCCACCCCTGGCTCGGACTCTCCGCCGAGGAGAGGCCCGACGGCATTCACGTCGCCAGCGTGGCGCGGGACGGCCCCGCGCAGCGCGCCGGCCTCAGGGAGGGCGACATCATCGTCGGAATCGCCGGCCAGCCGGTCGCCGGCCTTGCCGACTTCTATCGGCGAGTCTGGGCCCTGGGGCCGGCGGGAGTCGATGTCCCGCTCAGCGTCCAGCACCGCAGCGGGTCCCTGGCGGAGATCAAGATACAGTCGGCCGACCGTTACGACTGGCTGCGCCTCAATCCCACCTATTGACGCGGCCTCACCGCGGGCGACCGCCGGTCAAGCTGATGCGCCGACCCGCTTCGGGCGGCAGCGCGAGCGCCGAATGCGCCCGCTTGACCTCGCCGAGGAAGCGGCGCAGCGGCTCCGGTATCGCGACCGACTTCCGACGCACGAGATCGACGCACATGATCAGCCACTCGTCCGTCGCTGCCAGGAAGCCGTCCTCGGCGTGATACATGGACTGGATGTAGTGCATGCGCTTGGCATCGAAGTCGATCAGCTGGGTGGTGATGCGCAGGCGATCGCCCTCGCGGACCTCGCGCTGATAGGTGATGTGCATTTCGGCGGTGAAGGTCGAGATGCCCGTTCGCTTTATGGTCTCGCCATCGAAGTCGAGCAGAGTGTAGAGTTCGTCGAAGGCTTCGTCGAACGCCTTGATATAAAAGGCGACGTTCATATGGCCGTTGTAGTCGATCCACTCCGGCCGCACGACCAGGCGATCCGTCTCGAACGGTGCGGGGATATGCGAGACAGTCAGATGATCCATATCCTTCATGGCCTCCCCCACGACGTCGTCGCGGCAAGATACGCGCCCGCCGCCGCCGCACAACCCGCGAGCGATGCGCTCGGTCCGGTTGCGCCAGTCCATCCAAGACCGCCATTGACAGCATTTGGCGGGCGGGCCTAGGGTCGCGGCAGTGGCGGTGGCCTGGCGGGAAAGGCCCGATCGACCGCTGAAAAAGAGAATCTTCGGAGGCACTCAAATGAAACGACAACTCCTGGGGGCAATGGCCGTGTCGGCCGTCGCTCTCTGCTTGAGCTTTGCGGCCGAGGCGAAGACGCTCGTCTATTGCTCGGAAGGCAGCCCGGAGGGATTCAATCCCCAGCTGTTCACCGCAGGCACAACCTTCGACGCATCGTCGGACGCGATCTTCAATCGCCTGGTCGAGTTCGTGCACGGGACGACCGAGCTCAGGCCGGGTCTCGGCGAGTCCTGGGAGGTGTCCGACGACGGCTTGACCTACACCTTCCATCTGCGCAAGGGGGTCAAGTTCCAGACGACCGACACCTTCACGCCGACGCGCGACTTCAATGCCGACGACGTGGTCTTTTCCTTCGATCGGATGCTCAACACCGAACACCCCTATCACAAGGTCTCCGGCGGCACTTACGAGTACTTCGCCTCCAACGGGTTCCCCACCCTGCTGAAGGCGATCGAGAAGGTGGACGACAACACCGTCCGCTTCCAGCTCAACCAGCCGGAGGCGCCGTTCCTCAACATCATGGCGACCGACTTCGCCTCCGTCCTGTCGAGCGAGCAGGCCGACCAGATGTTGGCCGCCGGCACGCCGGAGCAGCTCGACCAGACGCCGAGCGGCACCGGCCCGTTCCAGCTGGTCGCCTACCAGAAGGATGCGGTGATCCGCTACAAGGCGCACCCCGACTACTGGGAAGGCAAGGCGGCGATCGATGACCTGGTCTTCGCCATCACGCCGGATGCCAGCGTGCGCAAGCAGAAGCTGGAAGCCGGCGAATGCCACGTCATGCCCTATCCTAACCCGTCCGACGTTGCGGCCCTGAAGGCCAATCCTGACCTGCAGGTGCTGGAGCAGCAGGGCTTCAACATCGGCTACCTCGCCTTCAACACCGAGAAGGATCCGTACAAGAACAAGCTGGTCCGCCAGGCCCTGAACTACGCGATCAACAAGCAGGCCATCATCGATGCGGTGTTCCAGGGGGCCGGTCAGATGGCGAAGAATCCGATCCCGCCGACGCTCTGGTCGTACAACGACTCGATCAAGGACTACACCTACGACGTCGACAAGGCCAAGGCGCTGCTCAAGGAGGCTGGTCTCGAGGGTGGATTCGAGACCGACCTGTGGGCGATGCCCGTGCAACGTCCGTACAACCCGAACGCCCAGCGCATGGCCGAACTGGTCCAGGCCGACTGGGCCGCGGTCGGGGTGAAGGCCAAGATCGTCAGCTTCGAATGGGGCGAGTACCTGAAGCGCTCGCAGCAGGGCGAGCACCAGACCGTGCTCCTGGGCTGGACCGGCGACTACGGCGATCCCGACAACTTCCTCAACGTGCTGCTCGGCTGCGCGGCGGCGAAGGACGGCACCAACCGCGCGCGTTGGTGCGACAAGTCGTTCGACGATCTCGTCGTCGAGGCGAAGCAGACGTCGGACGTCGCCAAGCGCACCGAGCTCTACATGAAGGCGCAGGAGATCTTCAAGGAAGAGGCGCCATGGGTGACCGTCGCGCACTCGACCGTCTTCATGCCGATGCGCAAGAACGTCACCGGCTACAAGGTCGACCCGCTGGGTAGCCATTACTTCTACGGCGTCGACATCACCGAATAGCCGGTCGACGACGATCGGAAATGCACGCGGGGGAGGCCTTGACCTAGGCTTCCCCCGTCGCGCATCGGCAGATGCCATGTTGCGGTTCATCCTGACCAAGCTGGCGCTGCTGATCCCGACCTTCGTCGGGGTCACGCTGCTCACCTTCTTCATGATCCGGCTGATCCCGGGCGATCCGATCGAACTCCTGGTCGGCGAGCGCCACATCGATCCGGCGCGCCATGCCATGCTGCGGGCCGATCTCGGCCTCGACCGCCCCCTCTACGAGCAATATGCGATCTACATCGGCAGCGTCCTGCAGGGCGATCTCGGCAAGTCGATCGTCACCAAGAAGCCGGTGCTGAGCGAATTCCTGACGCTGTTCCCGGCGACCATCGAGCTGTCGATCTGCGCCATGCTCTTCGCGGTGATCGTCGGGCTCCCGGTCGGCATCCTCGCAGGCGTGCGCCGGGGCCGCTTCGCCGACTATTTCGTCATGGGCACGTCGCTGACCGGCTACTCGATGCCGATCTTCTGGTGGGGCCTGCTGCTGATCATCCTGTTCTCCGTCAATCTGCACTGGACGCCCGTCTCCGGACGCATCTCCCTCATGTATTTCTTCGATCCGGTGACCGGCTTCATGCTCGTCGACAGCCTGCTGTCTGGCCAGAAGGGCGCGTTCGCCTCGGCCGTCCACTATCTCGTCCTGCCGACCGTCGTCCTCGGCACGGTGCCGCTGGCGATCATCGCGCGCATGACCCGCTCGTCCATGCTTGAGGTGCTGAGCGAGGACTACGTCCGCACGGCCCGCGCCAAGGGCCTGTCGCCGCTACGCGTGGTGAGCGTGCACGCGCTGCGCAACGCCCTGATCCCCGTCGTCACCGTCATCGGCCTTCAGGTCGGCACCTTGATGGGCGGCGCCATCCTGACCGAGACGATCTTCGCCTGGCCAGGCGTCGGCAAGTGGCTCGTCGACTCCGTCGGGCGCCGCGACTTTCCGGCCGTGCAGGGCGGCGTCCTGCTCATCGCCATCATGATCATGATCGTCAACCTGATCGTCGATCTGCTGTACGGGCTGATCAACCCGCGCATCCGGCACGCGAGGTGAGCATGACGGCCGAGGTGCAGACATCGGCGAGGGAGCGCGGACACGACGCACCGCCGCATCCGCTGGTCGAGGTCTGGTGGTCGTTCAGCGAGAACAAGGGCGCGGTGGCGGGCCTGGTCGTCGTGCTGACGGTGTTCGCGCTGGCGGTCCTGGCCGAAGTCGTCGCCCCCTATTCGCCGACCGATCAGTTCCGCGATGCCTTCCTCAAGCCGCCCGCCTGGGCCGACGGCGGTTCCGCCCGGTTTCTGCTCGGCACCGACGACGTCGGCCGCGACATCCTTTCGCGGCTGATCCACGGAGCGCGCTACTCGCTGTTCATCGGCGCGCTGACGGTCGCCCTGTCGCTCACGGCCGGCGTCGTCCTCGGCCTGATCGCCGGCTTCGCCCGCGGCCTGGTCGAGGAAGCGATCATGCGGCTGATGGACATCATGCTCGCCCTGCCGTCGCTGCTGCTGGCGCTGGTGATCGTCGCCATCCTCGGCCCCAGCCTGACCAACGCGATCATGGCGATCGCCATCGTCTATCTGCCGCACTTCACGCGCGTGGCCCGCGCCTCCGTCATCACCGAGCTGTCGAAGGAGTATGTGACGGCATCGCGCGTCAGCGGCGCCGGCACCCTGCGGCTCATGTTCGTCACGGTCCTACCGAACTGCGCCGCGCCGCTGATCGTGCTGGCGACGCTGAACTTCTCGGACGCGATCCTCGCCGCGGCGGCGCTCGGCTTCCTCGGCCTCGGCGCCCAGCCGCCGACGCCGGAATGGGGCACCATGCTGTCGAAGGCGCGCGAGTTCGTGCAGAGCGCCTGGTGGGTGGTGACGTTCCCCGGGCTCGCCATCCTCATCACCGTGCTCGCCTTCAACCTGGCCGGCGACGGACTGCGCGATGCCCTCGATCCGCGGCTGAAACGCTGACGACGATGGCGCTGCTGGAGATCCGCAACCTGAGCGTCGAGTTCCAGACCGGGCGCGGCGTCTTCCGCGCCGTCGACGGCCTCGACCTCGACGTCGACCAGGGCGACATTCTGGGCATCGTCGGCGAATCGGGGTCGGGCAAGAGCGTATCCATGCTGGCGGTCATGGGCCTGATCCCGTGGCCCGGGCGGGTGACCGCCGACCGTCTCGTCTTCAACGGCCGCGACCTCCTGGCCATGTCGTCGGCCGAGCGGCGACGGCTGACCGGCAAGGACGTGGCGATGATCTTCCAGGAGCCGATGACCAGCCTCAATCCGTGCTTCACCATCGGCTTCCAGATCATGGAGGCGCTCAAGGTGCATGAGGGCGGCAACCGCGCCGAGCGCCGCCGCCGCGCGATCGAGCTGCTCGACCAGGTCGGCATCCCCGCGCCGGCGAGCCGGATCGGCGCCTTTCCGCACCAGCTCTCCGGCGGCATGAACCAGCGCGTGATGATCGCCATGGCGATCGCCTGCAACCCGCGCCTGCTCATCGCCGACGAGCCGACCACGGCCCTCGACGTGACCATCCAGGCGCAAATCCTCGAGCTGCTGCTGCGGCTGCAGCGCGAGCGCGGCATGGCCCTCATCCTGATCACGCACGACATGGGCGTGGTCGCCGAGACGGCGCATCGGGTCATGGTCATGTATGCCGGCCAGCAGGTCGAGAGCCAGGCGGCCGAGCGGCTGTTCGCCGCCCCGCGCCATCCCTACACGGCGGCGCTGCTCGAGGCGCTGCCCGAACGCAGCGCCGGGCATCACCGCCTCGCCACCATCCCCGGCGTCGTGCCGGGCATCGCCGACCGGCCCCAGGGCTGCCTGTTCCATCCCCGCTGCGCCTTCGCGGCCGAGCGTTGCCGCTCCGCGCCGCCGGCGCTGGAGCCGCTCGGCCCCGAGACGATGGTCCGCTGCTATTTCCCGCTGGCCGCGCAACCCGCGGCGCGGACCCAGGCGTCATGACCGAGCCCATCCTGGAAGCGCAGGGGCTGACGCGGCACTACCGCGTCAAGAGCGGCATGTTCGGCAAGGCCGCGGAGCTGCGGGCCGTGGCCGGCGCCAGCTTCGCCATGCAGGCCGGCCGCACGCTGGCCGTGGTCGGCGAGTCCGGCTGCGGCAAGTCGACCCTCGCGCGCATGATCGCGCTGATCGAGAAGCCCACAGCCGGCCATCTGCGCCTCGCCGGCATCGACCTTGCCGACGCGACCGCGGAGCAGACCCGGTCGCTGCGCCCCAAGGTGCAGATGGTGTTCCAGAATCCCTACGGCTCGCTCAATCCCCGCAAGCAGGTCAGCGCCATCCTGGAGGAGCCGCTCGAGATCAACACGCCGCTGCCGCGCGGCGCGCGTGCCGACTCCGCGCGCGCCATGATGGCGAAGGTGGGGCTGCGGCCGGAGCACTACAGCCGCTATCCGCACATGTTCTCCGGCGGCCAGCGCCAGCGCATCGCCATCGCCCGCGCCCTGATGCTGCGCCCGCAGATCGTCGTCGCCGACGAGCCGGTCTCGGCGCTCGACGTTTCGATCCGCGCCCAGGTGCTCAACCTGCTGATGGACCTGCAGCAGGAGTTCAACCTCGCCTACCTCTTCATCTCGCACGACCTGAGCGTCGTCCGCCACATCGCCGACGAGGTGATGGTCATGTATCTGGGCCGCCCGGTCGAGCACGGCGCGAAGGCGACGATCTTCGAACGGCCGCGCCATCCCTACACGCGCGCGCTGCTGGCGAGCACGCCGACCGTCGATGCCGCCAACCGGAAGCAACGAATCGCGATCAAGGGCGAACTGCCCTCGCCGCTCGACCCGCCGCCTGGCTGCGCCTTCCACCGCCGCTGCCCGTTCGCCACCTCGGTCTGTGCCAGCACGGTCCCGGAGCTGCGCTCGGTCGACCAGCGGCTCGTCGCCTGTCATCATGCAGAATCAATGAGTTAGTTGCCCGACAGGACCGGCTGCCCGCCGTTATTTGCCACGCCCGCCGGCTAGTTTTGATGCGGACGTTGTGTTAAGTGACATTAACCCGACGGGAGGGGGAGGCGGCACCGACGAACTTCGGTAAGCAAGCCTTAAGCAGTTTCTGCAAACGTCGTTAATCGTTCGCGGTCAACCAATTCGAGCATCGCGCCGCAGGCGCATCGCACAACGAGGGGTCAGCTCGTGTTTCATTCGCCGGTTCCGCGGAGGGATGTTCTGCAACCCCGATGGTGGCTCGCGCGTATCCCCGGGGTCGCCGCGGCGCTGAGCCTCGCCCTGCTCGCCGGCTGCGCGACGGCGCCGAGCCCCGACGATCCGGATGCGCTCGCCGCCTACGAGGAGGCCAACGATCCGCTCGAGCCGATGAACCGCTACTTCTTCGAGCTCAACTACGCCGCCGACGAGCTGCTGCTGAAGCCGCTGGCCGGCTGGTACTATATCGGCCTGCCCGACTTCGCGCAGGACGGCGTGCGCAACGTGCTGCGCAACCTGCGCTCGCCGATCGTCCTCGCCAACGACCTGTTCCAGGGCGAGACCGAGCGCGCCGGCATCACCGTCGGCCGCTTCCTGGTCAACTCCACCCTCGGCCTCGGCGGCCTGTTCGACATCGCCTCGCGCATGGACCTCGAATATCACGACGAGGATTTCGGGCAGACGCTCGCCGTCCACGGCGTCGACGAGGGCCCCTACCTGGTGCTGCCGCTGTTCGGCCCGTCGAACCCGCGCGACGCCACGGGCCGCGTCGTCGACATGCTGTTCGATCCGCTGACCTACATCGGCCTCTTCGGCGGCGTCGACAACATCGGCCTCGCGGCCGGGCTGGTCGACGGCGTCGACCTGCGCGCGCGCAACCTCAAGACGCTCGACGAGATCCGCCGCGGCTCGCTCGACTACTATGCGACCCTGCGCAGCCTGTACCGCCAGCGCCGCGCCGACGAGATCAACAACGGCGAGCTGCCGCCGCAGGGCATCGGCCCCGAGTTTGGACTGGTGCCGGGACCCGAGACGTCGGAGCGGCCCGCCGCGCCGCCGCGAGCCGCCGCCGTCTCCTTCTCTGCCTCCTCATCCTCCTTCATCAGGGACCCGGCGGGACCAATCCCGGCGGCGCTCGACCCATGACCATGATCCGCAAGTTCTGCACCGTCCTGTTCCTGGCCGCGGCGGTCTTCGCCGCCGCGCCGGCCGTGGCCGCGGACGCCGACCCGGCGGCCTCCGCCTTCATGCAGCGGCTCGGCGCCACGGCGATCCAGGAGCTGACCGACCCGGCCGTGCCGCTGGCCGAGCGCCAGGCCCGCTTCCGCACCCTGCTGAAGCAGAACTTCGACATGGCGGCGGTCTCCCGCTTCGTGCTCGGCCGCTACTGGCGCTCGGCCAGCGAGGCGCAGCGCACGGAGTTCCAGCATCTGTTCGAGGACTTCATCGTCGCCTCCTACTCCGCCCGCTTCGGCGAGTACCGCGGCGACGCCTTCAAGGTCGTCGGCTCGAGCATCGACAACGGCGGCGTCACCATCGTCCACAGCCGCATCGACTTGCCGGCCTCGTCGGAGCAGGTGCGCGTCGACTGGCGGCTGCGCGGCACGAACGGCGATTTCGCCATCGTCGACATCGTCGTCGAGGGCGTGAGCATGGCGGTGACGCAGCGCTCGGAGTTCGCCTCGGTCATCCAGAGCCGCGGCGGCGTCGACGGCCTCATCGACGCCCTGCGCACCAAGAACTCGCAATCGGCCAACAGCAGCAGCGGGCAGTAGCGCCGTTTCGACCGGCCGGCCTCCCGCCCCGGAGTCCCTGTCCGGCGCCCGCCGGAGCGCCGTGCGCGCAAAAACGAGCGATGAACCCCATGTCCAGCGGGAGTTGACCGGCCGGTTCCTGTTATAGGGGCGAGCGGCGCTCGCCCGACTCCGGGGGAGCAAACCGACCGTCGCCCGCGACATGGGCACGAGGGCAAGCGCCGCTTGCCCCTACGCTATCGAAACCGAGCGATGAACCCCATGTCCAGCGGGAAACAGGGGTTTGACTCACGCGGAGACGCGGAGGCGCGGAGCAGAACGACAGCAGTGCGTCCGGGTCGGGCCGCGGTGCGATGCCCTCCGCGGCTCCGCGTGACATCGTCCTCCTCGCGAAAATGAACGATGGACCCCATGCCCAGCGGGACGGGCCGCTGGACGACACCCCAAGGTCCCAGTCCCGTCCGGTCCCTCCGACGTGAGAACGACGTTACGCGTCGCTGGCGGCCCGCCGGAACCCGCCGCCGGGGGCATCGGCATCGAAAGTGACGGATGAACCCCATGTCCAGCGGGAGTTGACCGGCCGGTTCCTGTTGTAGGGGCGAGCGGCGCTCGCCCGACGCCGGGCGGAGCAAACACGACCGTCGCCGCGACGTGAGGGCACGAGGGCAAGCGCCGCTTGCCCCTACGCCGTCGAAAACGAGCGATGGACCCCATGCCCAGCGGAGACCGGCGGATTGTAGGGGCGCCCCCGCGTGGGCGCCCTGTTGCCGCGTGGCGGTGCGGTTGCCGGGTGGCCTCCCGGGGGTCAAGCCCGAGGACGGGGCCGCACCCTACATCGGTCCTGAAAATGAACCGATGGATCCCATGTCCAGCGGAAATGCGCTTGGCCGTCCAGCGGAAGGGGCACGCTTTCACGGCTCACGCCGGCTGCGCGGCGCAACGATCATCGGCTTATCCACGATGTCAAACATCAGCACCCGCCAAGCCGCAGCGATCTGGCGAGATCGCCGCGGCCGGCTGGTTGGAAGTTCGAGGATATGAACAAATTAAGAACATGTCAAGTTCTGCCGATCGCCGGCGGCCGCGGCCTATGCCGTGCCGGACCTGGATGTCGTCGCCGGAGGCGATGCCCGCCGTCAGCCCCGGAGGTGCTGGACGAGGCGGGAATCTCCGAGCCTGAGCACTCTGCAGCCACCTAGTTCCCGGCGCAATTCTCCGTCATGTTCGGCCCGCCGCGCCACTGCCCAAAAAGGGACGATCGCCGGACAAAGTCAGGACCGAAGACAGACGTGAACCAAAATACACTCTGACCCCAATACTTTAAATTCGTGCAGCCAGCCTCGTCCGTAATCAGATGCTCGGCCATACGTCAGTTCTCCACTCGGAATGTTGAGATTAAATTCAGCACACTCTTGTATACGAACCGCCAGTCCTCAGTCTGGGCCTTATTGAAAAGTATCCTTAGAGTGTCTTTCCCAATCTCTGCGCCAGTTGTCATCGAGCACAATGGAGCGAGAAATGTGCGCACATTGCATCTGAACAGCACGGAGGTATCTGGTCCCAATCGACCTAGAAAGTAACGTCGACCGGTTCCCTCATTCACCGGAAAGGCCCAGAGACCTTCTGCCATCTCGACCGGGCTTCCGCCCCAATGCTGGTAGCGTTCGCCCTCGTTCGCCCGAGGGATAACAGCGGTTCCGGGAGTCTCCTCTGTGATCGTTATCCTGACGAGCTGCTTGCAATCCGAGCCGCGCACGTAGCACTCGGCGTTCGCCTCGGTGAGGCCGACCATATCGGGCAGCATGACGTGCAGAATCACGCGATTGGAAAGATTCGCCACATCGGGCGGGGCGCCGGGCCCTTCGACCACATGTTCCGGCATGTATGCGATCATGTTGCGGGGCACGGCAAAGAGCGTGCCGTTGATGTAGAAATGCACGGGCGCCGTGTCGAACGAGAGCGTCGGCTGTCGCCGCAGCAGATCGAGGACTTCCTTCGCGGCTGCCTTTTCGTCGGCGGCACCGGCCGGCGGCGCAACCTCCTCGTTCGCGACAGGGCCTCGATGCTGCAGGAGAACTGCGACGACAATCGCGACTATCAGAAACGGTCGGATCATTTGTCCTCACCGGCCTCTGCTGTAGGCACCAACTATCAGCCGCGATGAAACGGTCCGGTGCTCTCTCGGACATGAGACGATTTGCGCTGCTCCAGCCCGGCATTTCATTCCGGACCCCGCGGCCTGCCGCGATCTTACCAACGAGACCTTACCAACGAGTACGCAACTCGTCCGAAATGAACGGAACCGCGCCTGCCTCGCCTCGGCAATGTCGGAGGGATGCCGTTGGTCCATCCCAAGAGTCAGCGGGATCGGGCGGATTCGCCTAAAGTCGCCGGCATCCCGCGCCTGCGCCCCGCCCGCATAGGGAAAATCAGCCACGAACGGCGCCGAATCGATTAGTCTTTCCCCGTTCGCGGTCGCAGCCCGCGCGCGGCCCGACGGTCCTGGCGTTCCGCGGGCGACGAGGGAGGCGGCATGGCGATACAGGCAACGGATGCGACCTTCGGCCGGCCGGTCGGCCGGCTCGCGGCCCTCGGGGTCGCCATCGCCCTCGTCGTCGGCGCCAGCGCGCTGTCCTACGCCTCGCAGCAGGACCTGCTCGACGCCGGGCGCGCGGTCGAGCGCACCCGCCAGATCCTCTACCACGTCGAGCGGCTGTTCTCCCTGGTCAAGGACGCCGGCACCGGCATCCGCGGCTATCTCCTCACCGGCGACGACGAGTTCCTGGAGCCCTACAAGGCCGCCACCGTGGCGCTGCCCGAATCGACGGCGACCGTGCGCGCCCTCGTCGCCGACAACCCCGCGCAGCGGCAGCGCCTCGACGCCCTCGAGCCGCTGATCGCCGACCGGCTCGGCTGGGTGGAGGGCATCATCACGGCCGGGCGCACGCAGGGCGAGACGGCGCTGACCCTGGCCGAGCTGCAGCGCAGCCGCGAACAGATGGACCGCATCCGCGACCTCGCCGGCGCGATGATCGCGGCGGAGACGGAGCTGGACCGCGTGCGCACCGAGGCGGCGCGCGCCGGCGCGCGGCTGGCCGGCTATCCGCTGCTGGCCGGCACGCTCGTCAGCCTGGCGGCCATCGCCGCGCTGTTCGTGCAGATGCACGCGGAGGTCGGCCGCCGGCGCCGGGCCGAGGCGGCGGTGCGCGGCCTCAACCTCTCGCTGGAGCAGAGCGTGCGCGAGCGCACGGCGCAGCTGGATACCAGCGAGCAGCGCTATCGCCACGTCGTCGACCTGATCCAGGAGGGAATCTGGATCCATGTCGACGGCACGATCGTCTATGCCAATCCCTACGCCGTGCGCATGTTCGGCGCCAAGTCCGCCGACGAGCTGATCGGCCGGCCGGCCATGTCGCTGCTGGCGGAGGAGGAACGGTCGCGCGCCGCCGAGCGCACGCGGCAGGTCGCGGAGCGGCGGGAGCCGCTGCCGATTGCCGAGATGAAGATCGCCCGGCTCGACGGCCGCACCGCCGTCGCCGAACTGCACGCCACGCCGTTCGTGCAGGACGGCAAGGTGCACGTCATCGCCTGCGGCCGCGACGTCACCGCGCAGCGCGAGGCCGAGACGCTGCTGCGCCAGGCGCAGAAGATGGAGAGCGTCGGCCAGCTGACCGGCGGCATCGCCCACGACTTCAACAACCTGCTCACCGTCATCATCGGCGGGCTCGACCTGGCGCGCGAGCGCGTGCAGGGCGAGGTGCGCCCGGTGATCGAGAGCGCGCTGCGCGCGGCGGAGCGCGGCGCCGGGCTGGTGCGCCAGCTGCTCGCCTTCGCCCGCCGCCAGACCCTGGTGCCGCAGCCGCTCGATTTCAACCAGCTCGCGGCGAGCATGGAGGACCTGCTGCGGCGGACGCTGGGGGAGGACGTGGAGATCGAGATGAAGCCGGACGCCGGCCTGTGGCCGACGCTCGCCGACCGCGGCCAGGTGGAGAACGCGCTGCTGAACCTGACGATCAACGCGCGCGACGCCATGCCGGCCGGCGGCAAGCTGACGATCGAGACCGGCAACGTCCATCTCGACGCCGACTACGCCGCCCACAACGCCGAGGTCTCGCCCGGCGACTACGTCATGCTGGCCGTCACCGACACCGGCAGCGGCATGCCGCCCGACGTGGCGGAGCGCGCCTTCGAGCCGTTCTTCACCACCAAGGAGCAGGGCAAGGGCACCGGGCTGGGCCTCAGCATGATCTACGGCTTCGCCAAGCAGTCGCGCGGCCACCTGAAGATCTACAGCGAGGTCGGGCACGGCACGACCGTGCGCCTCTACCTGCCGCGGCTGGCGGCCGCGGACGCGCCGGCCGCCGCCGCGCCGGCGGCAACGGCCGAGCACCCGCGCGGCGGCGAGACGATCCTCGTCGTGGAGGACGATCCGGACGTGCGGACCTTCGTGGTCGCGCAGCTGCGCGACCTCGGCTACCGCGTGATCGAGGCCGGCGACGGGCCGCAGGCCGAGGCGCTCCTCGACGGCGGCCAGCCGATCGACCTGCTGCTGACCGACGTCATCATGCCCGGCGGGATGACCGGGCGGACGCTGGCGGAGCGCGCCCGGCAGCGGCGGCCACGGCTGAAGACGCTGTTCACCTCCGGCTATACCGAGAACTCCATCGTGCATCAGGGCAAGCTCGATCCGGGCGTCAACTTCCTGTCGAAGCCGTTCCGGCGGCAGGACCTGGCGCTGAAGGTGCGCGAGGTCCTGGACGCGTAGCGCGGCGCGCCCGGCCTATTTCCCCCGCCCCTTGCTTGCGTGGGGGGCCCATCGCATTGTCCTCCGCGGCTCCGCGCCTCCGCGTGCAAAGCCTTCCTGCCGGCCCGCGCCGTATCCGATCAATTCCTTGGCGGAGAATCGGATGGGCGACGTGCGTCCTTCGACAAGCTCAGGACGAGGGCCTTTCTTCGTGCCACCAAGATTTCCCCTCATCCTGAGCTTGTCGAAGGACGCACAATGGTTTCTGCAGAACCGTGTGCATTCCTTTGTGGGGAATGGACCGAGAGCCCGCCGAGATGTGCCGATTCGCACACCGCGGGGGGAACCTTGCCGCGACCGCCATGTTTTTTCCGGCATGATGACCGATCGCGAGATCCGGCGGGCCGCCCGGCGGCTCCTCGACCGCCACGGCGCCGCGGCGGCGGAGATCGCCGCCGGACGCGCCGAAGCCCTGGCGGCGGCGGGCGACCGCGACGGCCACGCGGCCTGGCTGACGATCGCGGCCGAGATCCGCGCGCTGCGGGCGCAGGCCGTTCCCTTCGCCATCTGCTGACTTGCGACAGGCGCGCCGGCGACTCGCGGCTCAGGACGACCGGCCGGGCTGCGGGAAGACGAGCGGCGCGGCGGCGTCGTAGTCCTTCGCCGGCAGGGCCGGCTGCGGCATGGCGTAGAACATCGGTTCGCGGTCGTCGAGCCCAGCCTCGCCATCCGGCGGCATCGTCATGCGCACCGCCGTGCCGCTCGCCTCGGCCTGGCTCGCGGCGGCCTGCAGCTGCTGCGCCGCCTGCAGGCTCCAGGGCAGCACATAGGCGCGCGGCGCGGCCGAACCGGGGAGGTCGAGCCACAGATAGATCGCCTCGTTCTCGACCGGCACGGCGCCGAGCACGCGGGCCTCGACGGCGTCGCGCCACTCCAGGCGCAGCGGCTTCGGGCGGCCGAGCAGCTCGATCCCGCCGCCATAGACGACGGCGACCAGCAGCACGAACAGGGCGGCGGAGAGCGCGCGCTGCGCCAGGCCGGCGCGCGGCAGCACGCCGAAGACGAAGACGCCGAGCAGGAGCGCGAAGAGAGCCGCGGGAAGGATCATTGCGCGCTCGCCACGCGCAGCTCCTTGAACAGGCTGTGGACGCTGCCGCCCACCAGGTTGCCGTCGCCGTCGAGGCGGAAACGCAAGGCGGTGACCTCGTGGTTCTCGTGGCGCAGCTGGACCGTGGTGGCAACCAGCGGCTTGGCCGCCGCGGCCGCGTCCTGCTTGGCGCTGGCCACGACCTTGACGGACACGGGATAGGGGATGCTGCGGCCGCGATACATGTGGAGGTTGACGACATACTCGCCGGCGGGCGTGCCGCGGCTGTAGGCGACCTCGTAGTTGTAGTCGGTCATGTCCTGGGCATGGCCGAGATCGTCGCGCAGCAGGTTGAAGACGCGGCCGCTCTTGTTGGAGTAGCCGACGGGAGCGTCGCCGGGCGCCTGCACCCAGAGATCGACGTCGGCGTCGAGCTTGTCGGCCCACTGCACCTCGACGATGACGTTGCCGGGGGCCGGCACCCCCTCGGCCTCGCTCGATTGCGCCGGCGGGTTGGCGACCGTCATCAGCAGCACGGTCATCAGGATGAAGCCGCCGAGCATGAGCAGGGCGGTGTCGAGCCAGACGGTCAACGTCTCCTCATCCATCGATGCGACCGAGCAGGCGCAGGTTGATCTTCAACCAGAGATTCACGGCGATGCCCAGCAGGGTCGCGTAGAGCGAGACATACATGCCCTCGACGACGGCGGCGATCATCGGCCGGATCTCGCTCGGATCCGCCGAGCCGCCGGTCTTCGCCGCGGCGAAGGCGATGATCAGCCCGACCACGGTGCCGAGCAGGCCGATGCGCACGACATGGGTGGCCAGCCACTGCACGTCGCGCCAGCGCTGCAGGAACACGCAGAGGATTCCCAGCGCGCCGATGCCGAGGATCAGCCAGCACAGGACGGCGGTGTCGCCCTCGAACGGCTTGCCCGCGATGCCGGCGATCCACAGCCCGGCGATGCCGGCGCCGCCGATCGCCTGCAGGACGACGCAGCGGGACAGGAAGGCGAGCGGAACCGGTCGGAGCTCATGGCGGGGGGCTCCCTCCCCCAGGACGGCGTCGGACATCTCGCGTGCTCCGCCCGCCGTCAGACCCGGAGGTCGCGGCTGGCCGTCCGCTTCAGCTCCTGCCACTCCTTGCCGGCGGCGACGAGGCAACTCGTGCCGTTGGGCTGGCTGACGATGATGGTCCAGGTCGAGCCGTTGTCGGCGGTCAGCACCTCCACCAGGACGCCGCTGTTGGCGAGGCCGACCGCGGCCGGCGCCTCGTGGTAGCGCTTGGTCAGCTCCTCCAGCAGATCAGCCCGCGCGCCGCAGATCTCCTGCGCGGCCGTTGCCGTCGTCGCGGCCGAGGCGCCGGCCAGCAGCATCATCGCCGCCGCGCCCTGCCCGATCCGCGTCATCCATCGCCAAGCGAGTCGAGGCCCGGTGGCCGTAAAATCGTCTTCGAACATCACTGTCTCCATAATGAGGGACGGTCTGACGTTCCGCTCGCGCCTCTTCCCAGATCCGCATCGTTGCTTTCGCTCCGCTGACATCCTCTGCCGGTGACAGCCCTTTGCCGATCCTGAAGCAAACCTCGTGCCAGGATTGAAAAATGCCCGAAATCATCGCCATTTGTTGCACTGCAACACGCGCCGCCGCCGCCACCGGCGCGGGCGTCGCCGGCACCGCCCAAGAACTGGGCAATATCGAGCCCCGCTGCCCACGGGATCATCAGACGTCGGCGGCGGCGCGCCGGCAGCTCCGGGCTCAAGCTCCCGAGGATCGCGGAGCGCGCCGCGCCGCCGGGCGCTGCCGCCGCGGCAGCGCCGCTTCGACGAGGGCCTCCAGCTCCATGGCCACGGTGGTCAGCGGGCCGCAGTCCCGGTAGGCGCGAGCGATCACCAGCAGCCCCTCGATCGCGGAAACGACGAGCAGAGCCAGCGCCCGGGCGCGGCGGGCCGGAACGCCGGCCTCGGCGAAGGCCCGGCGCAGCATCTCCGTCCATGTCTCCAGGGTGCGCCGGCACAGCTCCCCCAGTTCGTCGACGCCGCCCGCGGCATCGAGGATCACCGGCGCCACCGGACAGCCGAAGGTATAGTCGGTCTCGCGCATGATCCGTCCGGCCGCCTCGACATAGGCGCGCACGCCCGCGGCCGGGCTCCTGGCTCGCGCCAGAGCCTCCTCCAGTTCGCGCGTCGCCTGCTCGGCGGCGGCGCGCGTGGCCTCGATCGCCAGCTGATCCTTGCCGCCGGGGAAATGGAAGTAGAGCGAGCCGCGCGGCGCCCCGCTCGCCTCCAGGATGTCGCTCAAGGACGTGCCGTGATAGCCGCGGTGCTGCAGCAGCCGGGCGGTGGTCTCGATCAGGCGGACGCGGGTGTCGACGGCCATGGCGGTTCCTGGTACTCGCTTTCATAGGACGATCATTCACCCTCACCCTACCCCTCTCCCGCCGAGCGGGAGAGGGGACTCGATAGAGCACCTGAAAAATCGAATCCCATCTCCCACGGCGTGAGAGAGGGACAGGGTGAGGGAGTATCAGCCAACTGCGATTCCGGGTAGCTAGCAGGCTTGACGGACTATGACGATCGGTCTATAGAATATAGAAATCGGTCTATATATTAGCGACCCGGACCCGTCCGGCAACCCGGCGGCCGGGCGGGCCGCACGACCCGCCGGGGGAGGATCTTCGCATGGACGACACCGGCACCGGCCAGGTCACGCGCAGCGCGGCCGAGATCTACGAGGAGTTCTTCGTTCCCGCCCTCTTTCGCGACTGGGCGCCGCGCGTGGCCGAGGCGGCGCGGCTTTCGCCCGGACAGGCGGTGCTCGACGTCGCCTGCGGCACCGGCGTCCTCGCCCGCGAGGCCGCGGCGCGCGTGGCGCCGGGCGGCACGACGGCGGCGCTCGACCGCAACGAGGGCATGCTCGCCGTCGCCCGCCGCACCACGCCCGCGATCGAGTGGCATCTGGGAAAGGCGGAATCGCTGCCCTTCGCCGACGGCCGCTTCGACGCCGTCGTCAGCCAGTTCGGGCTGATGTTCTTCGAGGACCGCATCGCCGCGCTCGGGGAGATGTGGCGCGTGCTGCGGCCGGGCGGCCATTTGGCGGTGGCGGTGTGGGACGCGCTCGCGCATTCGCCGGGCTACGCGGCGATGGTCGCGCTCCTGCGGCGCCTGTTCGGCGAGCGGATCGCAAACGAGCTGCGGGCGCCCTTCGCGCTGGGCGAGCCCGAAGCGTTCCGCGCGCTGCTCGAGGAGGCCGGCATCGCCGCGGCGGAGATCCGCACGCTCGACGGCACCGCCCGCTTTCCCTCGCTGGAGGCCTGGGTGCGCACGGACATCAAGGGCTGGACCCTCGCCGAGCTGATCGACGACGCGCAGTACCGGCGGCTCTTGCAGGAGGCCCAGCGCGACCTGCGGGCCTACGTCGGGCCGGACGGGGCCGTGGCCTTCGGCGCGCCCGCGCACATCGCTACCGCGCGGAAGCCCTGACGGCGGTTAGGAACGGTAGCTCTGGACGATCACGTAGTACAGCAGGCCGCTGCGTCCGATGCGGCGCTCCGGCAGGACGTGACCGGACTGCCGGTCCATCGGGTGCGGCCCCGGCACCGCATTCATGTTGCGCAGGAGCGGGTCGAGCGCGCCGATCAGCGTGGTGAAGCCCTCCAGCACCGGCCCGGGATAGATGGTGATGAACTTGCCCTGCTGGTCGCCGGCGTTCATCTGGATGTAGCGGCTCAGCGGGTAGACGACCTTGTGGTCGAGCTGCATCGCCTGCAGCTGCGGCAGCACGCTGCGGGCGACGCGGTCGGCGTCGCCGGCGCCGACGGAGACGTGTACCTTGTAGCCGCGGTCCCACGGGTGGCGCACGATGTCGCCGATCACGGTGAGGACGGGCATCCAGCAGAGAAAGGTGATGTCCTCGATGAGGTCGTAGCCCTGCGCGCCGATCGGCTGGCCGTAGGCCTGCAAGGGTTCCATCGCGGCACCTCGTCTCCCAGTTGCCCGCCGGTAGTTAGCCGATCGCGGCCGCGCCGTCTGTGAGCGCTGTCACGCAACCGTCGGTTTGCGCCGCTCGGCCGCTTCCTCCTCGCGCCGGGAATGGCCGGCCTCGGCCAGCAGCCAGGCGCGGAAGGCGGCGACCTTGGGGCGCTTGACGGCCGCCGGCGGGTAGACGAGGTAGTAGCGGAAGCGACTGGCGACGCTGAGGCGGAACGGGCGCACCAGCCGGCCGGCCTTGAGGTCGCCGGCGACCAGCGCGCTGCGGCCGAGGGCGACGCCGTGCCCCTCGATCGCCGCCTGGATGGCGACCGCGCCGTCGTTGAACTTGGGGCCGCGCGCCCAGTCGACGTCGCGGACTCCGGCCGCCAGCAGCCACATGCGCCAGTCCGGCTCGTCGCCGCGGGCCAGCCAGTCGGTGTGCAGCAGGGTGTGCCACTTGAGATCCTGCGGCGTGCGCAAGGCCCGCGGCCCCTTGCGCAGCCGCGGGCTGCACACCGGGAACGCTTCGGTCTCGAACAGCGGTTCCGCGGTCAGCCCGGCATAGCTGCCGCCGCCGTAGCGGATGCCCACGTCGATGGACTCGCGGGCGAAATCGACCAGCTGCGTCGAGGCATCGATGCGCACCTCGATCTCCGGATTGGCGGAGCGGAATCCCTCGAGCCGCGGCACCAGCCACTTGGCGGCGAGCGACGGCGGCATGGTGACGCCGAGGATGTTCGTCGACTCCAGCGCCCGCACGCTCTCGATCGCCTCGGCCAGCCGCGCGAAGCCGTCGCGCACGCCCGGCAGGCAGAGCTGGCCGGCCTCGGTCAGCAGCACCGCCTTGTTGCGGCGCTGGAACAGCGGCACGCCCAGATGCTCCTCCAGCGTCCGGATCTGATGGCTGACGGCGGCCTGCGTCACATGCAGCTCGGCCGCCGCCTTGGTGAAGCTCAGATGCCGCGCCGCCGCCTCGAAGGCGCGCAGGGCGTTGAGCGGGGGCAGTCGCGGCGACATCTTTTCACATTAGCCGTTCTAATATGACGCGTGAGAACTAATCGTTTGCAGGCGATGCCCTGATCTCGACATTATCCAGACCATCGATGAAACGAGGACATTCATCGCCATTAGGATATCTCATGATCTCCGGAAAGAGAAGGTACGCCATGAACGATTTCCGCAGCAGTCATTTCGACCCGCAGAGCTACATCGACCGCGCCCATCGAGAGCGGGCCGAGACGCTGGCACGCGTCGGCTATCTGCTCGTCCGCGGCGGCGCCAGGATCGGCCGCCAGCCGCTGCAGGCTCTGCGCCGGATCGCGGCGCGCCTCAGGCTGTGGCACGACCGTCACGCGGCGACGCGCGCGCTCCTGCTGCTGGACGATCGGATGCTGAAGGACGTCGGGCTCACGCGCGGCGACATCTGGGCCGCGGTGCACGGCGCGTTGCCGGACCGCACGCCGATCGCCGCGGCGCCGGCCCCGGCGCACGACGTGGCGCTCACCGGATATGCGCTCGGCGGCTGCAACGACAACGCGCCGTCGCGGCGCGCGGCCTGAACGATGCGCGCAGACGCCGCGCTCGGCCCTCAGCGCGGCGCGCGCAGCCCGGCGCTCTCCGCCAGCAGCCAGTCGCGGAAGGCCGCGACCGGCCGGCGGCGGAGCGCGTCGGGGAGGCCGACCAGGCAATAGTCCCAGTCGGCGACGGCAAGCGCGCAGAGCTTGACGAGCCTGCCGTCGGCGAGCTCGTCGGCGATCAGGAAATCGTCGGCGAGGACGATGCCCTGGCCGGCGATGGCCGCATCGATGGCCAGCCCGGATTCGAGGATGTGCGCGCCGCGACCGACCGCGACGTCGGCGATGTCCACGGCGGCGAACCAACGGCGCCACAGGCTGCCGTCGTCGTCGTCATGCAGCAGCGGGAAGGTCGTCAGATCCGCCGGCCGCAGGGGGATGCGCCGCCCGCGCAGGACGCCGGGCGCGCCGACCGGATGGACGCGCGACGGCGCCAGCAGGTCCTGGACGAGGCCGGGCGCCGGCCGCTCGGCGCGGCGGATCGCCAGGTCGGCCTCGTCGCGTTCGAGGTCGACCAGCCGCGACGTCGAATCCAGCATCACCTCGTAGTCGGGCCAGGCGGCGCGGAAGCCGGCCAGGCGATGGATCAGCCAGCGGGCGGCGAAGGCCGGCTGGGCGCTGACGCGGATCAGCGCATGCTTGGGATCGGCCAGGGAGTCCGTCGCCGCCGCGATCGAGTCGAAGGCCTGCGACACCGTCGCGAGATAGCTGGCGCCGGCGCTGGTCAGCTCGACGCCGCGCCTGGCGTTGCGGAACAAAGTCACGCCGAGCCGCGCCTCGAGCGAACGGACGTGCCGGCTGATCGCCGCGTGGCTGACATGCAGCTCCGCGGCGGCGCCGGTGAAGCTGTTGTGGCGCGCCGCGGCCTCGAAGGCGCGGAGCGCGTTCAGCGGGGGCAAGCGGCGCGACATCGATCCGTGACTTTTCCTGACACGCTCCGTCAACGAACGGCGTTTGTGCCCTCGGCGCGGGATTCGCATTGTTGCCACCGTTCCGGTGCAACCGCGAGTCCGCTCCGAGGAAGGCGCACGATGCTCAAGGATCTCACGCAGGTTTATGTCGACGCCATCACCGTGGCAACGACGCTTCGACCACCGCCGCCGACGCCGCGCCCATCCGACGCCGGGCGGTTCGCGGACCGCAGGCCGGAGCCGGCGCCGCCGCGGCAAACCGCCGCCGGGTTCGGCGCATGGACGACGGCGGCCCTGCGCCAGCTGTCGGCCGTCATCGCGGCCGTCGCAGCGATGCGCTCTCCGCCAGCAGCCAGTCGCGGAAGGCCGCGATCGGCCGGCGGCGGAGCGCACCGGGGAGGCTGACGAGATAGTAGGCGTTGTCGATCAGCGCGATGTCGCAGAGCTTCGCCAGCCTGCCTTTGGCCAAGTCGTCGCCGATCAGCACCTCGTCGGCGAGCACGATGCCCTGGCCGGCGATCGCCGCGTCGATGGCGAGGCCGGTCTCGAGGATGCGCGGACCGCGGCTGACATTGACGTCGGTGACGCCCGCGGCGGCGAACCAGCGGCGCCAGAGGTTGCCGTCATCTTCATGCAGCAGCACGAAGGCCCGCAGATCCTCCGGCCGCAAGGCGCCGCGCCGACGGCTGCGCAGCTCCGGCCGCCCGACCGGATAGAGCTGCGAGGCCGCCAGCAAGTCCTGCCGCAGGCCGGGCCATCCGCCCTGGCCGTAGCGCAGGGCGACGTCGGCCTCGTCGCGCGCCAGGTCGACCAGCCGCGGCGAGGCGTCGAGCACGACGTCGAAATCCGGGTGCTCGGCGTGGAAGCGGCCCAGGCGGTGGATCAACCACTTGGCGGCGAGGGCCGGCTCGGCGCTGACGCGGATCAGCGCATGCTTCGGCCGGGCGAGCACGTCGGTGGCCTCGGCGATGGCGTCGAAGGCGGAGGAAACCGCCTGCAGATATTGCCGGCCGGCCGGCGTCAGCTCCACGCCGCGGCTGACGCGCCGGAACAGCGTGACGCCGAGACGCGCCTCCAGCGCGCGCACGTGGCGGCTGACGGCGGCGTGATCGACGCGCAGCTCCGCGGCGGCGCCGGCGAAGCTGTCATGCCGCGCGGCGGCCTCGAAGGCCCGCAAGGCGTTGAGCGGCGGCAGTCGGCGCGGCATTTCGATCCATGACGTCCTTTGTCCGATGCCGCCAGCATATCGACGGTCTCGCCGGGGGGACAGCAAGAGCCAGCGCGGGCGTTGATCGGTCTGGGCAACTGGAGGCGCAGCCGCCGGGACGACCGAGTGACGCCGCCCGACCCGGGCCCGTCATCAAACGGTCATGCGACCGCGATAGGGTTTGGCATGTTGACTTCGATCAGCCCCGAAATGGCGTGGGCACTCATCGCCAGCCCGCTGCTCAGCGCCGCCGCCTACATTCTATGGAAGCGGTTCCCGATCACCTGCGTCACGGCGCAGACGGCGGCGGGCGTGGCTGTCGGTGCCGTCGGCATTCTGATCTAGCTCGTCCCGTCGCCGGCCGGCGCGGGCTGTGAGTCGAGATCCGTGACTTTCCGACACGACATGGATGAGCAAACGGCTTTTGCGATCTCCCGGTAACGGCCCCAGCTTGTCAGGCATGCCGCCAATGACGGTCGGCACCTTCCTGGAGGCCGCCATGATGATCGATATCGTACAGGCCTACGCCGAGGCGATGCATGTGGCGTTGATGCACCGGCCGGCCCCCACACCCATACGCCGGATGTCGCCGCAGCCGGTACGAGAAGAAGATGCAGCGCCGACGTCAACCGCCTCGCCCGGCATCGCCCGTTGGATCGCCCGATGGCTGGCGCATCATCTCGGCCGTCTCGGCGGGCGCGACGACGTGCCGTCGACACGGCCGTCCCGGCTCCAGGGGTGCGGCTGATGCCGAGGCCGCGCCCGCACGGGAGCTTGCCGAATATATAGGCAGTTGCCGAACGGAGCGGCAGAACTGTGCCCGCTCCAGCGCCAGTCGTCACCGGACTCCCCGTAGGCGGCGAGCCGGCTGACATGTCGCCGCCTGCGGGCGGACGCTCATGACATCTCACGCACATCTCGAAGGCCGCGAGCCGTCGCGCATCGAGATCGAACCGGACGAATCGGTCGGCTCGCGGCGGCATATCCATAGTATCGCGCAGGCGGGTCTCGGCTTGGCACGCCGCTTGCTTACCTGAACTACCGCAGATCACTTGTGGTCCGTCCTCTCGTCGGAATCGGGAGCGCTTGCGATTTGGCGCATTCCGTGGCGGTGCGGCTGGACCGGTCAGGAGCGTGAGATGAAATTGATCATGGCTATCATCAAGCCGTTCAAGCTGGACGAAGTGCGCGAGGCGCTGACGGGGCTCGGCGTCCAGGGGATGACCGTCACCGAGGCTCGCGGCTTTGGCCGCCAGAAGGGTCACACCGAGATCTATCGCGGCGCCGAGTACGCCGTGAACTTCGTGCCGAAGATCAAGCTCGAGATCGCCGTGTCCAACGACCTGGTCGAGCCGGTCGTCGACGCGATTCAGAAAGCGGCCGCCACCGGCCGCATCGGCGACGGCAAGATCTTCGTCTTCGACATGCAGCAAGCCGTGCGCATCCGCACCGGCGACAGAAACGAAGAAGCACTATAGGGAGACCCTCAGATGATTCGGACCATTCTTCGGCGCGCGGCCCTCGGGGGAACGACGATTGCCGCCGTCACCATGTCGGCGATTGCCTTCGCGCAGGAGGCAGCACCGGAGGCCGTGCCGGGACCGACGCTCGATCGCGGCGACACCGCCTGGATGCTGACCGCCACCGCGCTCGTGCTGATGATGACCATTCCCGGCCTGGCGCTGTTCTACGGCGGCATGGTCCGCAAGATGAACGTGCTGACGATCACCATGCAGTCCTTCGCCATCTGCTGCCTGGTGACGATCCTGTGGATGGTCGTCGGCTACAGCCTCGCCTTCACCGACGGGAACAACTTCTTCGGCGGCTTCAGCCGGTTCCTGCTGTCGGGCCTCGAGCCCGGCGGATCGCACGGATTGGCGCCGTCGATCCCCGAAGCGGTGTTCATGACCTTTCAGATGACCTTCGCCATCATCACCCCCGCGCTCATCACCGGCGCCTTCGCCGACCGGATGAAGTTCAGCGCCATGCTGTGGTTCATGGGGCTGTGGCTGATCGTCGTCTATGCGCCGGTCGCGCACATGGTGTGGGGCGGCGGCCTCATCGGCGGCCTGGGCGTGCTGGACTACGCCGGCGGCACCGTCGTCCACATCAATGCCGGCATCGCCGGCCTGGTGGCGGCCCTCGTGCTCGGCAAGCGCACCGGCTACGGCAAGACGCCGTTCCCGCCGCACAACCTGGTCTACAGCCTGATCGGCGCCTCGCTGCTGTGGGTCGGCTGGTTCGGCTTCAACGCCGGCTCCGCGGTCGCCGCCGACGGCCGCGCCGGCATGGCGATGGCGGTCACCCAGATCGCGACGGCCGCGGCGGCCCTCGGCTGGATGTTCGCGGAGTGGCTGGCCAAGGGCAAGCCGTCGGTGCTGGGCATCGTCTCCGGCGCCGTCGCCGGCCTGGTCGCGATCACGCCGGCCGCGGGCTTCGTCCTGCCGGGCGGCGCCCTCGTCATCGGCGTGGCTGCCGGCGTGGTCTGCTTCATCGCCTCGACCGCGATCAAGAACGCGCTCGGCTATGACGACTCCCTGGACGTCTTCGGCGTCCACGGCGTCGGCGGCATCGTCGGCGCCCTGCTCACCGGCGTCTTCGCGACCATGGCGGTGACCGGGTCGGCCGATCCCGTCGGCCTGATCGACGGCAATGCCGGCCAGGTCTTCACGCAATTGATCGGGGTGGTCATCACCGTCGTCTATTGCGGCATCCTCACCTTTATCCTGCTGAAGATCATCGACGTCACCATCGGCCTGCGGGTCGCCGAGGACATCGAGCGCGACGGTCTCGATCTCAGCCTGCATGGGGAGGTGGTCCCGTAGCTCCGAAGGCGGGACTGCCCCTCGTTCGGTCTGCTGAGAAACCACCGGCCCCGGACGGCACCCGCGCCGTCCGGGGCCGGACCAATTTTTGGCCGACTGGGAGTTCGGTGGCCTGTAGGGGCGGGTCTCAGACCCGCCCGTGTCGGTGCCGCGGCACGATTGGCGGGTCTGAGACCCGCCCCGACAGATCCTGCGGCTATTCCTTCGCAGCCTCCCCGGGCGAGGGACTGCCAGAGCGATCCCCTGAGCTTGTCGAAGGACGCACGACCGGGCGTGCAACGCCTCGACGCGAACGCACGCAACGGCTTCCGAGAGCGCCCCTATTCCGCCGCGTCGCGCTGCGGCGTGGGGGAGCGGAAGGCGGCGAGCAGCTCGGCTTCGCGCTGCTTGGCCTTCTCCAGATGCGCCTGCTTGACGTGGCCGAAGCCGCGGATCTGGTCGGGAACCTCGGCGATCCGGACCGCCGCAGCGTGGTTGGCGTGATCCAGACCGGCGATCAACTCCTCGACCACGCGTTCATAGTCGGCGATCAGCTGCCGCTCCAGCCTGCGCTCGGCGCTGTAGCCGAAGATGTCGAGCTTCGTGCCGCGCAGATGCCGCAGCCTCGCGAGCAGGCGGAAGGCCCGCAGCATCCAGGGGCCGAAGGTCCGCTTCTTCAGGTGGCCGGTCTCCAGGTCGCGCCGCGCCACCAGCGGCGGCGCCAGGTTGAACTCGAGCCGGTAGTCGCCCTCGAACTGGGCCTCGATCGCCTTCAGGAACGTGCCGTCGGTATAGAGCCGCGCCACCTCATACTCGTCCTTGTAGGCGAGCAGCTTGAAATAGAACCGGGCCACCGCCTCGGCGAAGCCGGAGCGGCCGGGCGTGCGCTCCTGCTCGGCGCGGCGCGCCCGCTCGGCGAGGGCGCGATAGCGCGCCGCGTAGGCCGCGTCCTGGTAGGCGGTGAGGACGGCGACGCGCTTGGCGACGATGTCGTCGAACGTCCGGGCGATATGGTGCGAGTCCGGCTCCGGGTCGGCCCGGGCAACCAGCTGTTCGATGGCCGCCCGGTCATGCGCGGCGCGGCGGCCCCAGAGGAAGGCCCGCTTGTTGGCCTCGACCGCGGTGGCGTTCAGCGTGATCGCCTGCTCTATCGCCGCCGCCGAGACCGGCACGAGGCCCTTCTGATAGGCATAGCCCAGCATGAACATATTGGTGGCGATGGAGTCGCCGCACAGCGTGGTCGCGATATGCGTGCCGTCGACGAAGTCCGTCCGCTCGCCGCCGGTCGCCTCCGCGATCAGGTCGCGCAGCCGGCGCCCGGGGAACTCGAGATCCGGCTTGCGGGTGAACTCGCCGGTCACCGCCTCGTAGGAATTTATGACCGCCGCCGTCTTGCCCTGCTGGATCTTGGCCAGGCCGTCGAAGCTGGCGGCGACGACGATGTCGCAGCCGAGCAGGAGCCGCGCGCCGCCGGCGGCGATGCGCACGGCGTGGATGTCCTCCGGCCGGTCGGCGATGCGGATATGCGTGAAGACGGCGCCGCCCTTCTGCGCCAGGCCGGTCATGTCGAGGACGGAGCAGCCCTTGCCCTCGATGTGCGCCGCCATGCCCAGGAGCGCGCCGATGGTGACGACGCCGGTGCCGCCGACGCCGGTGACGAGGATGCCGTAGGGCTCGCCGGTCGCGGGCAGCGCCGGCTCGGGCAGCTCGGCGAAGCCGTCGCCGGCGCCCGCCTGCCCGCCCGCGGCCTGGCGCTTGCGCAACTGGCCGCCATGCACGGTGACGAAGCTGGGGCAGAAGCCCTTGAGGCAGGAGAAGTCCTTGTTGCAGGTCGACTGGTCGATGGCGCGCTTGCGGCCGAACTCGGTCTCGACCGGGATCACCGACAGGCAGTTGGACTGCACGCCGCAATCGCCGCAGCCCTCGCAGACCGCCTCGTTGATGACCACGCGCTTGGGCGGATCGGGATAGAGCCCGCGCTTGCGCCGCCGCCGCTTCTCCGCCGCGCAGGTCTGGTCGTAGATGATGGCGGTGACGCCGGGAATCTCGCGGAACGCGCGCTGCAGCCGGTCCAGCTCGTCGCGGTGATGCACCGTCGTCTCCGGCGGAAAGCCGCCGCCGGTGGGGTACTTGTCCGGCTCGTCGCTGACGACGGCGATGCGCTTGACGCCCTCGGCATGGAGCTGGTGGGCGATCATCGGCACGTCGAGCGGCCCGTCCATCGGCTGGCCGCCGGTCATCGCCACGGCGTCGTTATAGAGGATCTTGTAGGTGATGTTGACGTTGGCGGCGACGCAGGCGCGGATGGCGAGCAGGCCCGAATGGTAGTAGGTGCCGTCGCCGAGGTTCTGGAACACGTGCGGCGTCTTGCTGAACGGCGCCTGGCCGATCCAGGTGGCGCCCTCGCCGCCCATCTGGGTGAAGGTGTCGGTGTTGCGGTCCATCCACTGGACCATGTAGTGGCAACCGATGCCGGCGAGCGCGCGGCTCCCCTCGGGCACCTTGGTCGAGCTGTTGTGCGGGCAGCCCGAGCAGAAATAGGGGATGCGCTGGATCGGCGGCTTGTGGCCGGTGAGCGCCTTCTCCTTCTGCGCCAGGAAGGCGAGGCGCTGCTCGATCCCTTCGCTCGTATGGAAGCGCGCGATGCGCCCGGCGATGACGCGGGCGATGCGCGCCGGCGTCAGCTCGTCGGCCGAGGGCAGGATCCAGTTGCGCTCCTCGTCGAACTTGCCGATCACCCTGGGCCGCACGCTCTCCTTCCAGTTGTAGAGCTGCTCCTTCAGCTGGTTCTCGATCAGCGCGCGCTTCTCCTCGACGACGAGGATCTCCTCCAGCCCCTCGGCGAACTGGCGCACGCCCTCGCGCTCGAGCGGCCAGGTCATGCCGACCTTGTAGAGGGTGAGGCCGATGGCGGCGGCGTAGTCGTCGTCGATGCCGAGATCGTCGAGCGCCTGCCGCACGTCGAGATAGGACTTGCCGCAGGTGACGATGCCGAAGCGCCGCTCCGGGCTGTCGATGACGACGCGGTTCAGCTTGTTGGCGCGGGCATAGGCGAGCGCGGCATAGAGCTTGTACTTGTGCAGCCGCATCTCCTGCTGCAGCGGCGTGTCGGGCCAGCGGATGTTGAGGCCGTCGGCCGGCAGCTCGAAATCCGTCGGCGTGACGATCTCGACGCGGTGCGGATCGACATGGACCGAGGCGGAGCTGTCGACCGTCTCCGCCACCACCTTGAACGCGACCCAGCAGCCGGAATAGCGCGACATCGCCCAGCCATGCAGGCCGAGGTCGAGGAATTCCTGCACGCCCGACGGATTCAGCACGGGGATGCCGTAGTCCATGAAGGCGTATTCGGTCTGATGCGCCGTGGTCGAGGACTTGCAGGTGTGGTCGTCGCCGGCCATCAGCAGCACGCCGCCGTGGCGCGAGGAGCCGGCGAGATTGCCGTGCCGGAGCACGTCGCCCGAGCGGTCGACGCCCGGCCCCTTGCCGTACCACATGGCGAAGACGCCGTCGTACCTGTTGTCGCCGAAGAGGTTGGTCTGCTGGCTGCCCCATACCGCGGTGGCGGCGAGGTCTTCGTTGACGCCCGGCTGGAAGTGGATCTGGTTGTTCTTCAGGAATTTCTTGGCCCGCCACATCGCCTGGTCGACGCCGCCGAGCGGCGAGCCGCGATAGCCGGTGACGAAGCAGGCGGTGTCGATCCCGGCCGCCTTGTCGCGCTGGCGCTGCATCATCGGCAGGCGCACCAGCGCCTGCGTGCCGGTGATGAACACGCGGCCGGAGTCGAGGGCGTATTTGTCGTCGAGCGTGACCGCAGCGAGCGCCATGCGCTTAGCCTCCGTCGGGACGGCTGGCCATCCTGTCGCTCTTAACGTAGAGCGGCCCGGCCACCGGCGCAATTCACGTCGCGCGGCGGCAAGGGCGTTTCAATCGGCGGTCCGCAATGGTTGCGAGATTGCGAATCGGATGCGGCGCGGGAAACGAAATTGCAGCCGCCTGAGCCGGACGCGCCTCAGGGCCGCGTGCCGGCCGGCTTGCCCTGCGGCTGCGGGCCCGGCTTGGTCGCCTTCGTGGCCGGCCCCATGTGCTTGAGTCCGGCCGAGAGGTAATCGTAGCCGGTGACGATCGTGATGGCGGCGGCGATCCACAGCCCCAGTTCGCCGACCCATTGCGTCCAGGCGCCGGCGGCGTCGCCGACGATCAGGATCCCGAGCGCGATCAACTGCAGCGCCGTCTTCCACTTCGCCAGCCGGCTGACCGGGACGCCGACATTCACCTGCGCCAGGAACTCGCGCAGGCCGGAGACGAGAACCTCGCGGCAGAGGATGACGAGCGCCGGCAGCACCACCCAGCCGGTGATGCGGTCGACCGCCACCAGCATCAGGATCACCGCCGCCACCAGCAGCTTGTCGGCGATCGGATCGAGGAAGCGGCCGAAGGCGGAGATCTGCGACCAGCGGCGCGCCAGATAGCCGTCGAAATAATCGGTGATCCCGGCGGCGGCGAACAGCGCCAGCGAGATCCAGCGCCACGCATCGCCGTCGAGATAGAACAGCCCGATCAGCACCGGGATGATGATGATGCGCGACAGCGTCAGCAGGTTCGGCAGGTCGGTCAGCATGGCATCGGCAGCGCTCAGGAGAGTCCCACGCAGGCCATCTTAACCATCGGCGTTGAAATGTTCATGAATCTTTTTGGCTACCGTCTCGCTAATGCCCTCGACCGCCTGGAGATCGGCGACGCCGGCGCGGGCGACCGCGCGGGCCGAGCCGAAATGCAGCAGCAGCGCGCGTTTCCGCCGCGCGCCGACGCCGGGGATCTCGTCGAGCGGCGACTGGGCGATCTGCTTCGAGCGCTTGGCCCGATGCGCGCCGATGGCGAAGCGATGCGCCTCGTCGCGCAGCCTCTGAAGGAAATAGAGGACGGGGTCCTTCGGTTCCAGGCTGAACGGCGCGCGGCCCGGCAGGAAGAAGCGCTCGCGGCCGGCGTCGCGGTCCGGTCCCTTGGCGATGCCGACGATCGCCACGTCGGTGATGCCGAGCTCGGCGAACGCCTCGAGCGCGGTCGAGAGCTGGCCGGCGCCGCCGTCGATCAGCACGAGGTCGGGCCAGCTGCCGCGCTCGCGCTCCGGGTCCTCCTTCAGCGCGCGCGCGAACCGCCGCGTCAGCACCTCGCGCATCATGGCGTAGTCGTCGCCCGGCTCGCTGCCGGCCGGATTGTTGATGGTGAACTTGCGGTAGGCGCCCTTGATGAAGCCGTCGGGCCCGGCGACGATCATGGCGCCATAGGCATTTCGTCCGGAGATGTGGCTGTTGTCGTAGACCTCGATGCGATCCGGCGGCGCCTCCAGCCCGAAGGCGGCGGCGACGCCCTCGAGCAGCCGGCGCTGCGAGGCGTTCTCCGACAGGCGCCGGGCCAGCGCCTCGCGCGCGTTGACCAGCGCCTGCGCGATCAGGTCGCGCTTGGCGCCGCGCCGCGGCACGTCGAGGCGGACGCTGCGGCCGGCCTTGGTCGTCAGCGCCTCCTGCAGCAGCTCGAAGTCCGCCGGCCGGTCGCTCAGCAGGATCAGCCGCGGCGGCTCCTTGTTGTCGTAGAACTGGCCGATGAAGGCGGCGAGCACTTGGTCGAGCGGGAGATCCTTGTCGTGGCCGGGGAAATAGGCGCGGTTGCCGTAGTTGCTGCCGGCGCGAAAAAAGAACACCTGCACGCAGGTGTGGCCGCCGGCCTGATGCGCGGCGATCACGTCGGCCTCGTCCAGGCCGGCGACGTTGATCGCCTGGTGCGACTGGATATGCGCGAGGGCGCGGATGCGGTCGCGCAGCCGCGCCGCCGCCTCGAACTCGAGGGCCTCGCTCTTCGCCTGCATCTCCTCGGCCAGACGGTCCTGCACCTCGCGGCTCTTGCCGGCCAGGAAGTCGCGCGCCTGCGCCACCAGCCCCGCATAGTCCGCACCGCCGATGCGCCCGACGCACGGGCCGGAGCAACGCTTGATCTGGTATTGCAGGCAGGGCCGCGTGCGGGTGGCATAGACGTTGTCGGAGCAGGAGCGCAGCAGGAAGGCGCGCTGCAGGGCGGTGATGGTGGCGTTGACCGCGCCGGCGGACGCGAACGGCCCGTAATAGTCCCCGGGACGGTTGCGCGCGCCGCGATGCTTCATGATCTGCGGCGCCGCGTGGTCGCCGGTGATGAAGATGTAGGGGAACGACTTGTCGTCGCGCAGCGAGACGTTGTAGCGCGGCGTCAGGCGCTTGATCAGGTTGCTCTCGAGCAGCAGCGCCTCGACTTCCGATTGCGTGGTGACGACCTCGAGCGCCGCCGTCTCCGCCACCATCCGCTTCAGCCGGTTGGGCAGCCGGTCGATCTGCGTGTAGGTCGCGACACGCTTCCTCAGGCTGCGGGCCTTGCCGACATAGAGGGCATCGCCCCTGGCGTTCAGCATCCGGTAGACCCCGGGCCCGGCCGGCAGGGTCGCCAGCTGCGCGGCAAGGAGCGCGACGCCGCCGGCCAGGGCGCCGCCGGGGATCGGAACCGGCGGCTCCGGTTCGAGACGCTCGATCGGCGGGTCGGCTGTCTGCTGCGGGTCCTGCGCGGTCATCGCAAATGCGCTCGAATGGCCTCTTTTCCGCCACAGAAAATGGCAGATTTCTGCGGCTTCCGAGTATCCGCTCATCTATCCACGATGTTTGTGGATAACTCTGTTGGTAAGGCCGCTCCCGAACCGCATGGCCAAAGGATTCCCGTTCTTGCGGCATCTCTGCCTAAAAAAGAGGCGTAAGCAACCAACCCATTGATATATATAGGTTGAGAAACAGGCAATGGTAATGAAATCATTATTGTTCCGTCATCCGACGGTTTTTTTTGCGGACTTCGGGCCCGTCGCAGCGAGCTCCGGCCCCATGTGCACAACTTGCGGCTGCGGCCGCCGTCGAAGCGGCGGAATACCGCCATTTTCGCCTCCCCGCCGGACTATTCGCGCGCGACCTGACCGCGCGCCGGCTGGGCCCAGCCCAGATGCTGGCCCCCGTCGAGGGCGATCATCTGGCCGGTCATAGCCGGCGCGTCCAGGATGAACCGCAGGGCGGCGCAGATCTCCGCGAGCGTCGTGCCGCGGCCGAGCGGCATCATCCGGCACTGCTGGGCAAACTGCTCCGGACTCTGGCGCGGGCTCGGCAGCGTCGGTCCCGGCCCGATGCCGTTGACGCGGATGCGCGGCGCCAGGGCCAGCGCCAAGGTGCGGGTGAGCGTCCACAGGCCCATCTTCGCCACGGTATAGGACAGGAAGTACGGCGTCAGGTTCCACACCCGCTGGTCCAGCATGTTGACGATGACGCCGGCGGCCTCCGCCGGCAGCTGCCGCGCGAAGGCCTGCGACAGGACCAGCGGCGCCCGCAGGTTGGTCTCGATATGGGCGTCCCACGAGGCGCGCGTCGCCGTGTCGATCTTGTCCATCTCGAACACCGACGCATTGTTGACGAGGCAGGTGAGCGGCCCGAGCGCCTCGGCGGCGCGCGGAATCAGCGCCTGAACGTGCGCCTCGCGTGCCAGGTCGGCCTGCAGTGCGACTGCCCGGCCACCGACGCCCTCGATCTCCCGCACGACATCGGCCGCCTCCGCCGCCGAGTGGCGGTAGTGCACGGCGACGTGCCAGCCATGCGCCGCGAGATCAAGCGCGATGGCGCGGCCGATCCGCTTGGCCGCGCCGGTGACGAGCGCGGCGCCGGGGAGGTGTGTCGGGGCGGACGAGGTCATCTCCGCGGAAGATGCGGCAGGACCGCCTCGCGGGCAAGAGCAGGCATGGGTGGGCGGCGTCCTAAGTTCGCGTCTGCCCCTTCATGCCAATTGTCGACATCTCCGCGGCATCCCACGCCCATGAGCTGCCCTGCAGTCGACCCAAACAGGCAACTGTCGATCAGGCATCGACAACGTGCGATTCGCCCGATGGCATTATGACGATTGCGCGCAAGGCGCCTCCTGTCCGGAGGGCGGCAGCCAACCTATCGGGCGGCATCAGACAGCAGGCGGTCGCGAGCGCGTCGGCGGCCGTTGCGGTTGGCGCCACGACGGACACGCTGGCATAGGCGTGCGGGCAGCCGCCGTTCCTGGGATCGAAGAGGTGATGGAAGCGGCCGTTCCAGTCGAAGCGGAAGCCGGACCCGCCGGAGGTGGCGAGCGCCTGCTCGGTCAAAGGAAACTCCATCGCGATGCGATGGTCGTCGAGAGGATCGCGAACGCCGGCGCGCCAGGGCTCGTGCGCCGCGCGCGTCCCGGTGACGCGGATCTCGCCGAGGTCGACGAGCGCATGCTCCAGGCCCTCGTTCTTCAGCAGCTCGACGGTGCGGTCGGTGATGTAGCCGGGCGCGATGCCGTTGAGGGTGAGCGCCATGCCCGGCCGCGCCAGCCGGATGGCACCCGGCTCCACTTCGAGCGCGCGGTAGTCGACCCGCTCGGCGGCGCGCCGGATCGCGCCGGCGGGCGGTCCCGCGGGATCGGCGCCCTCGCGGAAGAAATGCGCCGCATAGGCCTGCCAGATCGGCTGCACCGTCACGTCGAAGGCGCCGTCCGTGCTCTCGGAATAGCGGCGCGCCTCCGCCAGCAGGCGCACGAGATCGAGCGGCGGATCGACGAGCCGACCGGCGCGGTTGAGGCGCACCAGCGCCGAATCCGCGCGATAGAGGGAGAACAGCGACTCCAGTCGCGCCGCCTCCTGCGCGGCGGCGGCGAGGATGCGCGCGGCGCGGGCCCGGTCGGGGTCGCGCACCTCGATGCGCGTGAGGTTGCCCATCGCCAGCCCGCGCCAATCGGAGAAACGTTCCTCCTCGGCGCGGCCGCCGGCAGCCGGTCCGGCCAGCTGGGCCAGCGTCGCCGCGGCGGCGATACGGATGAAGCGACGGCGGGTCGGGTGCATGGCCCGCCTAGTTCTCCGGCGCCGTTGCGGCGACGCTTTCGGCCGCGTCGTCCAGCCGCACGATGCGGCCGCCATATTGCTGCACGAAGGCCTGCGCCGCCGGCTCGGTCGAGAACGGCACCGCCTCCGTGCCGCCCATGCCGCCCTGGCGACTGCTCCCGACGACGAAGAAGGCATCGCCGGCGAGCGTCCAGTTGTCGGCGCCCGGCTGCTCCCAGCTCGCCGCCTTGGCCATGTCGCTGACATAGACGGCGGCGATGGTCTTGGGCTCCTCGGGCAGGCTGAGAAACGTCAGGGTGTCGCGCACCGAGCTGAACCACACCGGATCGTCCTGGCCTTCGAGCAGGATCTGGCCCTTCGGCCCGGCGTGCTCGGCGAGCAGCATGCCGCAATAATGGCCGGTGGCGTCGGCCGTCAGGCTGTGCGCCGGCGGCACGATCCGCCCCTCCTCCTTCGAGCACGCCGCGAGTACGGCAAGCGCGACGGCGGCCATCAGCATCCGGCGGATCATAGCTGCCTCCTTCCCAGCGCGAGCGCCGCGCCGCCCAGCGGCAACATCGTCCACAGCGCCAGCGCGCCGACGAGAATGGCGGGCGAGAGCGCAGCGTCGGCGCTCAGCCCGGCCATGCCCGCGAACTGGCTGGCGCCGCCGGAGCCCGTCAGGTTCAGCACGCGGAAGGCATCGGCCGGATTGAGCAGCAGCAGGACGTCGAGCATGCCGGGGGTGATGACGCGCCCCTTGTCGACGACGAGCAGGCCGAGCAGCGCCATGTCGTAGATCAGCACGAACAGCAGCCAGACGCCGATGGCGAGTCCGCCGGCCAGGCCGCGGTCGCGCACGGTCGCGCTGATGAGATAGCCGATGGCCACGAACACCGCGCCCAGCAGCACCGAGGAGCCGACCATGACCGCGAAGGTCGCCAGGCCCGCGACCTGCCCCTCCGCGATCAGCAGCGCGCCGGCGGCGGCGCCGTAGCCGACGGCGGTGGCGATGGCGAGGATGGCGAGATGGCCGAGGAACTTGCCGATCACGACCTGCCAGCGCGCCACCGGGTAGCTGAGCAGGAGCAGCAGCGTGCCGCGGTCGAACTCGCCGACGATGGCGTCGTAGGCCAGCAGCAGCGCGATCAGCGGCACCAGGAAGATGGTCAGGCTCGACAGGCTGACGATCGTGACCGCCAGACGGGTGGCGCCGACGGTGCCCGTGGGCGCGCTGCCGAGGAAGGTGAGCGTCAGCGACAGCGCCGCCAGCAGCAGCGTGGTCGCGACGATCCAGCGGTTGCGCATGCCGTCGCGGATTTCCTTCCCGGCGATGGTGACCAAGTTTCTCATGTCATGGCCTGATGATCCTGCAGGAAGCTGGCGTAGAGCTGGTCGAGCGACGGCGACAGGATCTCGATGTCGTCCAGCCCCTGGAGGGCCTGGGCGCGGCGCAACACCTCCATTTTGCGGTCGGCGGCGCAGCTGAGCTCGATGGCGCCGTCGGCGGCCACGCTGCCGGCCGCCAGGCCCTCGAAGACGGCCGGCACCGCGCCGGCCAACCCGTTCCGGAGCCGCAGGCGGAACACCGTCGGCAGCCGCGCCATGGCGCGCAGCGAATCGAGCGTGCCCGTGACCAGCGCCCTGCCCCGGTGCAGGACGACGATCCGGTCGACGCGCGTCTCCAGTTCCGACAGCGCGTGCGAGGACAGCACCGCCGTGACGCCCCTGTCGCGCAGCTCGACGATGATCGAATAGAAGCTGCGGCGCAGGAAGGGATCGAGGCCGGTGGTCGGCTCGTCCAGGAACAGCAGGCGGGGCGAGCCCAGCAGCGCCTGGGCGAGG
The DNA here is from genome assembly GCA_050180895.1 of Dongiaceae bacterium. Taxonomy (GTDB): domain Bacteria; phylum Pseudomonadota; class Alphaproteobacteria; order Dongiales; family Dongiaceae; genus JBGPEQ01. The sequence continues at coordinate 169,073 of JBFXDS010000001.1, read as the reverse complement.
CCGAGGCGCTGGCGCATGCCCTTCGAATAGGTGCCGATCCGCTTGCGGGCGGCCTCGGCCAACCCGACGTGCGCCAGCAGCTCCTCGCACTCGGCCGCCGACCGGCGCTTCAGCCGGGCATAGAACCGGAGCATCTCGAGCCCGGTCAGCGCGGGCGGAAAGGCCACGCTCTCCGGCAGATAGCCGATCTGCAGGCGCGCCTGTTGGCCGCCATGCGACAGCGGATCCTCGCCGAGCACGCGGATCCGTCCGGAGGTCGGGTGCGTCAGCCCGAGCATCATCTTGATCAGCGTCGTTTTGCCGGCGCCATTGTGCCCGACCAGCGCGATGCACTGGCCGCGCTCGAGCTCGAGCGTGACCTCGTTCACCGCGGCCTCCTTTCCGTAGCGCTTCGTCACGCTGTCGAGGGTTACGACGGCGGTCATAGCGCCGGCTCCGTCCAGGCCGGGACCGCAATCGCCGGCGGCGTCATCAGCGGCGCGCTGTCGACGACGCCGCCGGGATAGAGGGCGGGAAACTGCGCCTGCGCCCAGCGGATGACCTGGACCGCCGGGCTGTTGATCAGCAGCTTGGCGCGGGGCGCCACCCACAGCACCTCGTCGATCAGGTCGTTGGGCCGGTAGGCGGTATCGGCCAGACCGTCGCCGTCGAGGTCGAAGGCGGGGTTGTCGCTCCAATAGTTGCCCCGCCCTTCGTCCGACCAGTCGAGATGGCGCGTTCCCACATACTTCACCTGCGTGCGGTTGCCGATGAAGGCGTTGCCCGAAATCAGATTGCGCTCCGATCCCGCCGTGAAGTGGATGCCGATGTCGCAATCCTCGAACCAGTTGCCGCGCAACCGGTTCTTGTTGGCGTTGAACAGGAAGACGCACTTCTCCGACGCCGCCCTCACGACGTTGCCGACGATCTCCGACAGGTTGGCGTAGTTGAACAGCAGGCCCTTGTCGCGATCGCCGAGGCTCAGATTCCCGGTCACCGTCAGGCGGTCCGAATACATGATGTTGTAACCGGCGTGGTTGCCGATCGATATGTTGCCGGCGACTTCGCTGTCATGCGTGTACATGTAGTGCACGGCGTAGCGCAGGTCGCGAAAGCGATTTCCCTGGAAGGTATTCCGACGGCTGGAAATGACGTAGATGCCGTCGCGGCCGTAGCGGATGTCGTTGCCGATGACGGCGGCGCCGGGCGCGTTCCAGACATAGACGCCGTTGCCGGCGTCGTTCATCCGCAGGTCCCGCCGTCCGACGATGACGTTGCCGCGCACCATCGCGTTCCTGGCGCCGTGGACGAAGATCCCGGTCAGGTTCGTCTCGAGACGGTTTCCCTCCACCAGCGCGCGGTCCGCCTCCTGCTCCAGGAATATCCCGGAGTCCATGCGTTCGAGGCTGGTCCCCGAACCGGCAATCGCCAGGCCGCGGATGGCGACGTCGGGCGCCGTCACCGTGACGACGCTGCCCTCGCCGGACCCGACGATCCGGGCCCCCGGTTCGCCGACGAGGGTCAGCGGCCGATCGATGGCCACCGGCCCGTCGTGCCGGCCGGTGGCCAGGACCAGCACGTCGCCCCCGGCTGCGGCATCGACCGTTGCCTGCAGCGACTGGCCCGAGGCCACAATCGTCGTCTTCGCCGCGGCGGGCGCGTGAACGAGGAGAAGGCCGGCGGCGAGTGCCGCCGGCCATCCTCGCATGTGCCGCGTCAGGCTCACACGACCCTCGGCTCGACCAGCATCCGCCCCTGCATTTCCATATGCATGGCGTGGCAGAACCACTGACAGTAGTACCAGTACACGCCGGCCTTGTCGGCGGTGAAGGTCACCGACGCCGTCGCCTGCGGTCCGATCTCCATGGCGATGCCGTAGTTGTTGATGGTGAAGCCGTGGGTCAGGTCCTCGACGTCGTCCATGTTGGAGACGTACACGGTCACCTCGTCGCCCTGCCTTACGGTAAAGCTCTCGAGACTGAAGGCGGGAGCGACAGAGAACATATAGACGCGGACTTTGTTGCCGTCGCGGATGACGTCGGCGGCCGTATCGAGGTCGACACCGTCGGCGGCGGCCTGGCGGCGCGCGTCCTCCCACATCGGATCGTCGCGCTTCCAGATGTGGACCGGGTTCACTTTCGAGCGGTGCACGATGGTGGCGTCGTGCGGCTCGGCGAACGTCGGGCCGTCATGCACGATCCTCATCTCGTCGCCGGAGATATCGATCAGCTGGTCGTTCTCCGGCTTCAGCGGACCGACATTGAGGAAGCGGTCCTTGGAGAACTTGTTGAGCGAGATGAGCCACTTCCCGTCGGCCTCGTTGGTCTGGCCCATGGAGCTGTGATTGTGGCCCGGCTGGTAGTGGACATCGAGCTTCTCGACGATCGGATCGACCTGCTCGCCCTTGTAGGCCTGCCTCGCCTTCTCGATGTTCCACTTGCAGATCTGGCTGTCGAGGAACAGGGTCGTGTAGGCATTGCCCCGGCCGTCATAGGCCGTGTGGAGCGGACCGAGCCCCAACTCCGGCTCGGCGACGATGCAGCCGCGCGGCTCGATCTTGTCGTCGAACACGTCGTCGAGCAGACGCACGTCGAAGACCGACACGGTCGGTGACAGCTTGCCGTTGACGGTCACGTGGATGCCGTCGGGCGCCGTGTTGATGCCGTGCGGGCTGTTGGCGATGGGAATGTAGCGCGTGTAGGGTGAACCCTTGCGGCCGTCGATCACGGGCACGCCGCTATATTCCTTGAAGTCGCCCTTCTTCACCGCCTCCTCGATCCGCTGCAGGTTGAAGACCACGGCCCAGTCCTGCTCGTTGGCCGTCATCTCCGCGAGGGTCACCCCCTCTTCCGAGTTGTAGCAGGTGGAGAAGCAGTACTTGCCCTGGTAGTCGGCATCGACATTGTCGAGGTTGCCGCTCACCATCACCTGCCAGGCGACCTGCATGCTGTCCACGTCGATGGCGCTGAAGATCGAATGGTACTGCTTGGGATCGTCGAGGATCTTGCCGTCGTTCGGGATCGGCACGCGGTCCTCGCCGTTGGCGAAGATGTAGCCGGTCTTCGGGTATTTCTGCAGGCGCAGGCCATGCACCGTCGACTGGTTCGGCAGCTGGATGATCTTGTCGCACTTCATCACGTCGCAGCGGATGCGGGCGACGCGGGTGTTCGCCTTGTCGTTCACGATGACGTAGCGCCCGTCGTAGGTACCTTCCGTGAAGGTCATGTGCGGGTGGTGCAGATCGCCGTTCATGTAGGTGCCGCCGCGCGTCTTCAGGAACTCCCGGGTCTCCGGCAGCAATCCCTCCGTCAGGATCTTCAGGCTCTCGTTGGTCTGACCCCAGCCGGTCGCCGAGCAGCGGTTGAACACCGGCACGCGCATGAGCTCGCGCATGGAGGGCAGGCCGAGAATGCGCAGCTCGCCCGTCTGCCCGCTGCTGGAGAACACGTAGTATTCGTCGAGCTCGCCGGGCCCGACCTCGTACGTCTGACCCTCCTGCGCGCGGGCCGGCCGGATCAGGCCGTTGCCGAGCGCACCGAAAGCGGCGCCGCCGGCCGCGCCGGCGACTCCGGCGAGAGCGGCCACGCGGGCCGGCCCCGTCAGCATGGTCCGACGCGTAAACATCGGACGCGACTCGTTCTTGTCTGACATCGCAGATCTCCCTTCGCTATAGGCTCACGTCTTCGTATCGCCGGCCGTTTCGGACGGCCGCATGGATGGCGAGGTGATGGCGGCGCGGCGCTCGCGCTTCAGCCGCCGCTGGATCATCACCGGGCATTTGTGATCGTCCCAATAGAGCAGCTGGCAATGCATGCAGTAGATGCATTCGTTGACGTTGATCTGCCCCTCCGGCCGGATCGCCTGGACCGGGCATTCGACGGCGCAGCGCTGGCACGGGTTGCCGCACTCGCGATAGCGCTTGAGCCAGTCGAACATGCGGAGCCGGCCGGGAATCGCGAGGGCGGCGCCGAGCGGACAGAGGTAGCGGCAGAAGAAGCGCTCGATGAACAGCCCGGCGAACAGCAGCAGGCCGGCGAAGGCCACGTACGGCCAGGCGCGCATGAAGAGCAGCACGATCGCGGTCTTGAACGGCTCGACCTCGGAAAGCCGCTCGCCGAGCGCCAGCGAATAGAGCGAGACGCCGAAGAGGCCGAGGAAGATGATGTACTTGATCGGCCATAGCCGCTCGTGCAGCCCCCAGGGCACCGTGATCTGCGGCACTTTCAGGCGGCGCGCCGCCCTGTTCGTCAGCTCCTGCAACGCGCCGAAGGGACACAGCCAGCCGCAGAAAGGTCCGCGTCCCCAGAACAGAAGCGCCGCCGCGATCCCTGCCCACAGGATGAACAGCAGCGGATCCATCAGGAAATAATCCCATTTGAATCCGGTCATCAGCGCATTGACGTACGTCAAGATATTGACGACCGACGGCTGCGCGTGAACGAACCAGCCGAGCCAGACGAGGACGAACGCGAGGAATCCGTAGCGCAGCGGGACAAAGAGTCGCGGACGGCGCATGAACCAGTCCTGGAAGAAGAAGATCCCCGTCAGCGCGCCGATGGCGAGCGCGAGAATGCTCACGTCGAGCCATCGCGCTCTCCAGATCCGCTGCCACAACGGCGCTTCGCCGGGCATCGCCGACGGAGATGGCGCGGCTTGCGTCTCGCCCGGCTGTCCGGCCGTGGCGGCCGTGGACTCCGGAACGTCGGCGACGACGACGGCCGACTGCTCGCGCTTGAGATATTTGTCCGGCGGCAGGTAGCGCAGATCGAAGAACAGAAAGGCCTTCTTCAAGGCGCCGACCGCGCGCTGCACCAGCAGCTTGATCTCCCAGGGCTGCGCCGGGTCGAAAGCCATGCCCGGCGGAATCGCGAACAGCCCGATCTCCTTGAAGCGCGGCGCGCCGGCGGCGGCGAGATCGCCGATGCGCGTGTGATCCCTGTCGCGGAAGCGCACGCTCTCGAGTCCCTGCACCAGTTCGATGCGGTCGAAGATGCCGCCGCGCACGAAGCCCGAGCCCTTGAAGGAATAGCGGCCCCCGCCCATCACGATGATCGCCTGCTGGCCCGGCTTCAGGCTCTGCATCATCTGCGCATAGGCGGCGTCGCCGAGCAGGCTGCGGCCGATGGTCGGGATCGTCGCCGGCGCGGCATAGAGATCGATGAAGGTATCGTCCGGGCGCCCCTTCTCCGGCCGATCGATCGCCTCGGCGTTGCCGGAGCGGCCGTAGGCATCGTTGATATCGGCGACGCTGAGACGCAGGCGGCGTACCGACCCGTCGCCGACCAGCGTCTGCCAATCGACGATGTCGCTCTTGCCGAGATCGACCGTGGTGACGACGGACGTCGTTGCGGCCGCGGCGGCGGCCGGCTGGCCGAAGCCGCGCGCCTGCACGACTTTCAGCGCCGAGCGCAGGATGCTGTCGCCGATCACGAGTACCGTCACGGTGGCGCCGCTGACGATGTCCGGCGTCGACGCCTCGGCGGCGCCGGCGGCGATCGCGCGGATATCAGTCCCGCGGAAATGATCGATGACGGCGCGGATCTTCTGCTCGGGAATGCCGACGAGCACGATCGGCTCGTGATGCTCCACCAGCCTGGCGCCGATCAGCCTGCCGGCGGGATCGAGGGCGACGAGGATATGTATCGGCTTGCCCGAGTAGCCGGTCGCGTCGACGACGTCCGAATTGAGATAGGCGAAGCCGAGCAGGCGGTCGCCCTGGAAGACCGGCGCCAGCGGCGGCATCCCCTCGGGTGGGCCGAACCGGTCCGCCCCTTCGACCAGCTCGCCCGGCGCGATCTTGCCGAGGAACTCCGCGAGGCGGGAGTCGGCCGCGAGCGCCGATGCCAGCGCCGCCGCGAGCAGCAGAACCGACAGCATCGCGCTGCGCGCAATGCAAAGGAGGCGCGCCCTCATTCTTTCGCGCTCCGTCCGGTTCCCGGGTGCGGCCCGAAGATAGCGGCAAGCGTCGGCTCCAACGCATAGAGCCGCTCGCTGATGCGGGCGAGCCGGGCGGTCGCGGCGCCGGCCCGCGCTTCGAGATCGCGCACGTCCTCCGGCCTCGCGGCGGCGTCGAGCCATTCGAGATAGCGGTAGTCGGCATCCTCGATCATGCCCGCGGCCTCGAAGAGCAGCGCGGCGCCGTTGACGCCGTGAATCTCGCTACGGCGGATGGCCGTCTGCCGCTCCAGCTCCGAATCGACATGCGCCCGCGTCGGGTCCAGCGCCGCGACGGCGCGTTGCGCCTCGTCACCGAGACTCTGGAACAGGTCGGCCGTGGCGATGTCGGCGCCGGACCGCAGCTGCTGTTCCGCGGCCACGCAGAAGGCCGCGACGCCCGCCTCCAGCCGCGCCGCCTCCCCGCGCATCGCCGCCCCGGCCGGCGCAGGCGCCCTCTCGCGCGCCGCCGGGCGGCCGCGGCGTTCGGCATGGAAGGCGCGCCGGCGGGCCTGGCGCAGCTTGGCGGCATGGATCAGCTCCTGCCGTGCGAACGTCTCCGCGAGGTCGCGCAGGGCCGCATCGGGGGCATGGGCCGAGACATAGGTCCAGAACGCGAAGGCGCGCTCTTCCTGGCGCACGGCGACGGAGAGGGTCCGGTAGGCCGACAGCAGGACGGCCGCGCTCGTCTCGTCCTCCTGCGCGAAGGTCCGGGGCAGCGCGGTCTGGGCGGGGGCGGCGGGGACGGCGCGGTGCAGCGTCTGCCGCGCCAGCCGCTCGACGCTGTCGACATGGGCGCGTTCCTCGGCCGCCAACCCGTCGAGCAGCTCGGCGACCTCGCGCTGGTCCACGCGGCGCATGCAGTCGGCGAGCAAGGCGTAGCGTACCGCCGCCTCGCGCTCCATGGCGTGCGCGATGGCCAGCATCTCGTCGACAGACGTCACGGCTGCCAGCGGCGGCTCGGCAAGGTCGGTCATGGAGACACCCTATGCCCGGATGCCCCGCTCTCATGCCTTGATCCGGATCAACCGAAAAGGACGGCCTGGGTCAAACGGGGACGCTGCGCGGAGGCGCGATCACGCCGCGCCGAGGAAGCCGCCGACCTGGCGGTTCCACAGCCGCGCGTAGCGGCCGCCCTGGCGCAGCAGCGCCTGGTGGCTGCCCTGCTCGACGATGCGGCCGCTCTCGAGATAGATGATGCGGTCCATGCCGGTGATCGTGGACAGGCGGTGGGCGATGGCGATCACCGTGCGGCCCTCCATCAGGTCGAACAGCGCCTCCTGGATGCGGTGCTCGCTCTCGCTGTCGAGCGAGCTGGTGGCCTCGTCGAGCACGAGGATGCGCGCATCCTTGAGGATGGCGCGGGCGATGGCGAGCCGCTGGCGCTCGCCGCCCGAGAGCTTGATGCCCTGCTCGCCGACGACGGTGTCGTATCCGGTCGGTCGCCGCAGGATGAACTCGTGGCTGTGGGCGGCGACGGCGGCCTCCACCACGGCCGCCTCCGGCGCGTCCTCGTCGGCGTAGCGGATGTTGTCGCGCAGCGGACGGTGGAACACCCCCGGCAGCTGGCTGACCTCGGCGATCGCCTCGTTCAGGCTGTCCCAGGTGACGCCGGCGATGTCCTGGCCGTCGATCTCGATGCGTCCGCCCTGCGGCTCGAAATGCCGGCGCAGCAGCTTGATCAGGGTCGACTTGCCGGCGCCGGACGGCCCGACCAGCGCCACCTTCTCGCCGGGCGCGATATCGAGCTGCAGCCGGTCGAACAGCTGCGTCCCGTCCGGGTGCGCGAAGCTGACGTCGCGGAAGGCGATGGCGCCCTGCGTCACCACCAGCGGCCGGGCCTCCGGCCGGTCGGTGATCTCGTGCGGCTGCGTCACCAGCTCGATCGCCTCGGTCAGCGTCCCGATCTGCTCGAAGAAGTCGAGCATGCGGTTGGAGAGGTTCCACACGCTGAGGGCGATGAAGTTGGACAGGGTGAAGACCAGCGTGAAGGAGCCGAGATCCAGCTCGCCCGCGAGCGTCGCCCGCAGCGCCAGCCACACCATCACGCCCAGCAGGGTGATCACGGCCAGCACCTGGAACAGGCGCATCATCGTCAGGAACCAGCGCAGCCGGATGGAGCGCCGCGCCTCCTCGTCGAAATAGCGGCCGAGCAGCCGGCGCTCGAAGGCGGCCTTGGCGAAGCTGCGCACCGTATCGGCATTGCTGATGGAATCGATCAGGCGGCCGGTCGAGGTGCTGACCGCAGCCGAGAACGACTTCGACAGGTGCACGCAGCGGCGCGCCAGCAGCGTCGTCACCGTCAGGTAGACGGCCATCCAGGCGACCAGCAGGGCCGCGAACAGCGGCGCCTCCAGCGCCAGGAGGGTCGTCGCCACCGCCAGGATGACCGAGATCTTGCTGGCGTCGAAGCAGATGATCTCGAGGATGCCGAGGATGGCGCGGCCCGCCTCCTTGATCTTCTGCCCGAGCTTGCCGGCGAAGTTCTCCTGGAAATAGCGCGGCGAATGGCCGATCAGGTAGGAGAACATCTGCTTCTGCACCTTGGCGCGCAGCGGCGGGCCGGTGGTGACGTCGATGATCTGGTAGACTCGCATCAGGATCATCGACACCGCCCAGAGGCCGAAGGCGACCGCGAACCAGGTCATGACCGGCGCCGCCGAGGCGCCGGCCGTCGTCGCGGCGGACAGGGCGTTGATCAGGCGCTTCAGCGCATAGGGCTCCAGCGTCTCCAGCCCCTGGCCGAGCAGCACCGCCAGCACCATCAGCGCATAGCGGTGCAGGAAGTAGCGCCGCACGAAGTACCAGAGGAACGGCCACGGCCGGGTCGGCAGCCGGTGGACGGGAGCGAGGTCGCCCTCGTCCAGCGGCCGGTCGGCGGCGAGTTCGAAATGTTCGGTGGCCGTCATGTCTTCCCCACGCCGAAGGGCGCGCCAAACCGCCGCGGAACACCGCGGCCGGGCGGAGTCAGGATATGTCTGATACGGCCACTATATCAGGCGGCTATCGGGCTGACATCTCCCAATCGCGCAAGGAGGCCATGCTTGCGATTCGCGCCAGGCTTTACGGGAGACTGGGACCGGGTCCGTGCGCCCTTCGACAGGCTCAGGATGAGGACTTTTCGTCGTGCCGCCAAGACTGTCCCTCATCCTGAGCCTGTCGAAGGACGCGGGATGGCCGTGCAGCCCGGAGGCGGACGTCAGGATTTCTTCGGCTCGAAGTCGAGAGAGGCGGAATTGATGCAATAGCGCAGGCCGGTCGGCTCCGGCCCGTCCGGAAAGACGTGGCCCAGATGCGCCGCGCACTTGGCGCAATGCACCTCGGTCCGGGTCATGAGAAGGCTGCGGTCCGTCTGCGTTTCGACCGCGTTCCTGTCGGCGGGCTGGTAGAAGCTCGGCCAGCCGGTGCCGGAATCGAACTTCGTGGCGGACTCGAACAGCGGCGCGCCGCAGCAGACGCAACGGTAGGAGCCTTCGGCATGATTGTCCCAGTATTTGCCGGTGAAGGCCCGCTCGGTGCCGTGCTGGCGGGTCACCTTGTACTGTTCGGCGGTCAGCTGCCGCTGCCATTCGGCATCGCTCTTGACGACTTTGTCCTCGGTCTTCGTATCCATGGACCACCCGTGTCCGTCTCGTTCCTGATATATGGCGGCGGCGACGCGGTCGAGGCTTACACGTTTTCGCGAGCCGCCCGCCGATTGCCGCGGGAACCGAACCGATGCAATGTCGACGGATGTTATTGACCCGCCCGCCCGGAGGGTCAAGCATGCCGGACGGGAGGGCGGGATGAAACGACAGCAGCCGACCGGGCGGCTCCGCCCCGGGCAGGCGCGCGCGACGGCGGCCGAGGCAAGCGGCAGCGGCGCGGCCTCCGGGGAGTCGGTGCGCATCCTCCTCGTCGAGGACGAGGCGATCATCGCCATCATGGTCGAGGACATGCTGACCGATCTCGGCTGCGAGGTCGTCGGCCCGGCGGGCAGCGTCGCGGAAGCGCTTCGGTTGGCGCAATCCGAGGATCTCGCGGGCGCGGTTCTCGACGTCAATGTCGGCGGCACGAACGTCTATCCGGTCGCCGACGTGCTCGCCACCCGGCAGATTCCCTTCATGTTCGTGAGCGGCTACGGTCCCGCCGGCATCGAGCCGCGCTACGTCGACACGCCCGTCCTCACCAAGCCGATCCTCGATGCCGACCTCGCGCGCGCGGTCCGCAACATGCGCGCGCGGTCGCAGCGGGGCTGACGGCCGGGCGCTGACCTTTCAGAACCTGCGCATTGGGGTAAGGGCTGCATGAACGCCGTTGAGATAGAAGAGGCTATCTCGGCTCTCGCCGGGCAGGCGTTCGACCCCGCCGAGTTCCCCTTCGCCTTCCTTCAAGCTTTTGGGAACAAGGAAACGACCCTCAAGCGCCTGCGCAAGGGTGAATCGAACAAGTCCGACCTGGGCGGCGTCCTCCAGACCAACAACATCCATATTGCCGTGGCCGCCGCCGGCGAGGTTACGAAGACTCTCGCTGAACTCAAGGCCAGCTCGGCAACGAGTAGGGCAAAAGCGAAGTTTGTTTTGGCGACCGATGGAGACACGTTCGAGGCCGAGGACTTGACGAGCGGCGAGACGGTCGCCTGCGCCTATGCCGACTTTCCGGATCATTTCGGTTTCTTCCTGCCGCTCGCTGGCATCACGACCGTCAAACAGGTCCGCGATAGTTCCTTCGACATCCGGGCCACGAGCCGCCTGAACCGGCTCTATGTCGAGCTGCTGAAGGACAATCCCCATTGGGGCACGGCTGAGCGCCGCCCTGACATGAACCATTTCATGGCGCGGCTGATCTTCTGCTTCTTCGCCGAGGACACCGACATCTTCAACGGGACCGGCCTTTTCACGGCCACGATCGAGCAGATGAGTGCGCGGGACTCGTCCAACACCCATGAGGTCATCGGCACGCTGTTCCGGGCTATGAATACGAAGATCGCAGATCGCGCTGGCGCAAAGCTGCCTCGCTGGGCCGATGTCTTTCCTTATGTGAACGGCGGGCTTTTTTCCGGCCACATGGGCGTGCCGCGTTTCAGCCGCATCGCCCGTTCCTATCTTCTTCACATCGGCAACCTCGATTGGACGAAGATCAACCCCGACATCTTCGGCTCGATGATCCAGGCGGTCGCAGAGGATGAGGAGCGGGGCGCGCTCGGGATGCACTACACTAGCGTGCCTAACATCCTGAAGGTGCTCAATCCGCTCTTCCTCGACGATCTATGGGCGCGGCTCGAAGAAGCAGGCGACAACCCGCGCACGTTACTCAATCTTCGCAAGCGGATGTCGAAGATCAGGGTTTTCGACCCGGCCTGTGGCAGCGGCAATTTCCTTGTCATCGCGTACAAGGAAATGCGGTCGATCGAGGCCGAGATCAATAAGCGGCGCGGCGAAGCGGATCGAGCCTCGGAAATTCCCCTTACTAACTTCCGTGGCATCGAGCTGCGCGACTTCCCTGCTGAGATCGCACGCCTCGCTCTCATTATTGCGGAATTTCAATGCGATGTGCTTTATCGCGGACAGAAACTCGCGCTGGCAGAGTTCCTGCCACTCGACGCGCAGAACTGGATCACTCGCGGTAACGCCCTACGGCTGGATTGGCTTAGCATCTGTCCGCCCACAGGAACGGGGGCGAAGCTGAACGCTGACGATCTGCTGAACACGCCATTAGATCGGGCACAGATCGACTTCGAGAATGAAGGAGGTGAAACCTACATCTGTGGCAACCCTCCTTATCTTGGCTCTACTTGGCAATCTGAAGAACAGAAATCAGAGTTACAGGCTATTTTCGGGGGACATACTAAAAGTTGGAAATCGCTCGATTATGTTGCAGGTTGGTTTATGAAGGCGGCTGACTATGGCACGCGGACCAATGCAGCAGCAGCCTTTGTGGCCACCAATTCCATCTGTCAGGGCCAACAGGTGCCGATCCTCTGGCCTTTGATTTTTGAGATGGGGCACGAGATCGCCTTCGCTCACACGAGCTTCAAATGGTCGAACTTGGCCAGTCACAAAGCCGGCGTCACTGTAGTGGTCGTCGGTATCTCAGATCATCCAGGTAAGATGCGGCAGCTGTTTTCAGTTGCCGAAGACGGAAGTGTCGTTGTCAAGGAAACCGAGCATATAAACGCCTATTTGGTCGCTGGCCCGGAGATAATTGTCGGTAAGGCGGCTAAGCCTCTCACCGCCGTTTCAGAAATGACTTTCGGCAGCAAGCCGGTGGATGGTGGCAACTTGTTGCTTTCAAGAAATGACCTGTCGGCTCTTAGATTGGATCGAAACGAACAAAACAAGTATATACGGCCAATATATGGCTCTGATGAGTTTATCGGGGGAAGACAGCGATTCTGCATCTGGATCGAAGACAAAGATGCGCAGGACGCACACGCGCATCCCACAATCGGCCCATGCTTGCAGGGCGTTCGCGCAATGAGACTAGGCAGTCCCAAGATCGCAACTCAGCGAGGTGCAGAATGGCCTCACCGATTTGATGAACGACGCCAATCAGGTAGCGAAATCGTTATAGCAGTAGCGGCGATAAGTTCGGAGAACAGAGAGTATCTTCCGTGCGGATTGCTCCCACGAGGAACTATTATATCAAATAAATGCTTTGCCCTCTTTGATGCGCCGCTTTGGAACATGGCGTTAATCGCCTCGCGCCTTCATTGGGTATGGATTGCTACTGTTTGCGTCCGTCTAGAGATGCGCTTCTCTTATTCCAACACTCTCGGCTGGAACACGTTTCCCGTTCCCATACTCACGGAGAAGAACAAAGCCAACCTGACCCGCTGCGCTGAGGACATCCTACTGGCGCGAGAAGCGCATTTTCCGGCAACGATCGCCGATCTTTATGATCCGGATACCATGCCCGCCGATCTGTGCGAGGCGCATGAGCGCAATGACGAGGTGCTTGAGCGCATCTATATCGGTCGCCGCTTCCGGAACGATACTGAGCGACTGGAGAAACTGTTCGAGCTTTACACTAAGATGACCGCCGCCGGAGTTGGCAAAACTTGATAACGGCCTTTCCCAAGCGCATATAAAAATAGGCGTCTAATGATTGAGTTTGAGTGGGATAACGCAAAAAATACAATGAACCGCTCCAAGCACGGTATCAGCTTTGAGGAGGCCGCGACGATCTGGGATGGCCCAATCGTTACCGGTCAAGATGAAGCACACCATTCAGAGGTGCGTGAGATTAGTTTTGGGTTAATTGGCGGAACAACAGTTGCGTGTGTTGTACACACTGAGAGGAATGGAAAGATACGCATTATCAGCGCGCGGAAAGCCACCAACGGCGAAAGGAGAGAGTTCGATGCCTATCTCAAAAAAGCGCGTAGCTGAGATCGACGCAATCCCGGACGACAAGATCGACACTTCCGATATTCCGGAGGTATCGGCAACCTTCTTCCAGACCGCAAAGTTAATTTTGCCAGAGATTGAGCATGGCACCCAGCTCCGCCGCTGGAACGGCTCGTACATGGCGCCCTCCGTCTCGGTCTCTTATGCCCGCACCGGCAGCTCGACTAGAGTCAACGCGCTTGGCATGCGGCCGATGCAGGAGCGGGCCTACGAAAGGCGCGGCGAACAATACCTATTGATAAAATCGCCTCCGGCCTCGGGCAAGAGCCGGGCGCTCATGTTCATCGCCCTCGATAAGCTCCACAATCAGGGCCTCAAGCAAGCGATCATCGTCGTGCCGGAGAAATCCATTGGCGCGAGCTTCCACGACGAGCTCCTGACCAAGTTCGGCTTTTGGGCCGACTGGACCGTAGCGCCCAAGTGGAACCTCTGCGACGCGCCCGGAATGGATAATGGGGGCAAGGTCAGTTCCGTCGCCGCTTTTCTCGAGAGCGGCGACAAGATTCTAGTTTGCACCCATGCAACCTTCCGCTTCGCGATGGACAAATTCGGCGTGGAGAAGTTCGACGACCGACTCATCGCCGTGGACGAGTTCCATCACGTCTCGGCCGATCCCGACAGCAAACTCGGCCAGCATCTCGGCCAACTCATTACCCGCGATCGGGTGCATATCGTTGCCATGACTGGCTCTTACTTTCGGGGCGACGCCGTGCCGGTTCTGGCACCGCAGGACGAGGCGAAGTTCGATACCGTTACCTACACTTACTATGAGCAGCTGAACGGCTACGAATATCTAAAACAGCTCGACATCGGTTATTTCTTCTATGCGGGTTCCTATGTAGACGACATCCTGAGAGTACTTGACCCCGTCGAGAAGACGATCGTGCATATCCCGAATGTCAATGCGCGCGAGAGTACGAAGGACAAGATTAGGGAGGTTGAGGACATCATAGGGGAATTGGGTGAATGGCAAGGTATCGACGCTACGACGGGGTTCCAGTTGGTCAAGACAACTGGGGGCCGGATTCTTCGGATTGCCGATCTAGTCGATGACGATTCTTCGAAGCGCAACCGTGTTGTAGCGGCTCTGAAAGACTCGGCGCAAAAGAGCAATCGCGACTACGTGGACATAATCATTGCCCTTGGCATGGCGAAGGAAGGTTTCGACTGGGTCTGGTGCGAGCACGCGCTGACGGTCGGCTACCGATCCAGTCTGACCGAGATCGTGCAGATCATTGGCCGTGCAACTCGCGATGCGCCGGGCAAGACTCGCGCTCGCTTCACTAACCTTATCGCCGAACCCGACGCCTCAGAGGAAGCCGTCACCGAGGCGGTGAACGACACGCTGAAAGCCATCGCTGCAAGTCTCCTCATGGAGCAAGTCCTTGCCCCGCGCTTCGAGTTCAAGCCGAAGAACCCGGCTAACGGACCGACGCCCAGCTTTGATTATGGCGAAGGCGGCTATGACTCCAACAAGTGCAATGTCGGTTTCAATGGGGAGAGCGGACAGTTCCAGATCGAGATCAAAGGTCTCGTCGAACCCAAGAGCGAACAAGCGGCGCGCATCTGTCGGGAGGATTTGAACGAGGTGATCGCAGCCTTCGTTCAAGATAACACCGCTATGGAGCGCGGGCTGTTTGACGAGGAGCTAGTGCCCGAGGAGCTGACGCAAATTCGCATGGGCAAGATCGTCAAGGACAAGTATCCCGAGCTCAGCGAGGAGGATCAGGAAGCTGTGCGTCAGCATGCCATCGCCGCCCTCAACCTGACGCAGCAGGCAAAGCAGATCGCACTCGGCAGCGGAGCCGAGGGCGATGGCGAAAAGAGCCCGAACACCGCGTTCATCGAGGGCGTCCGTAAATTCGCTATGGACGTGCGCGAACTGGACATCGACCTGATCGACCGGATCAACCCCTTCGGCGAAGCCTATGCCATCCTCGCCAAGACCATGAGCGAGGAAAGCCTGAAGCAGGTCGCGGCCGTCATCGCTGGCAAGCGCGTCAGCCTGACGATCGAAGAGGCGCGCGAGCTTGCCAAGCGAGCCTTGAAGTTCAAGCAGGAACGCAGCCGGCTGCCCTCGATCACATCGCCCGACGCCTGGGAGAAGCGCATGGCGGAGGGCGTCGCCTTCCTGGCCCGCATGAAGGCGGAGGCCGCGCGTGGCTAGGTTCACCGATGAGGATGACGCGCTTCTCGCAGAGCTTGGCGTCGAGGTCGAAACGAAGAAGGAAGGGAGCCGGACGCCGCGCGAAGAGCGGATCATCGCCGGATTCGAGGAGATTCAACGTTTCGTCGAGCAGCATGGACGCGCCCCGCAGCATGGGGAGGATCGCGAAATCTTCGAACGACTTTATGCCGTACGCCTCGACCGTTTGCGCGAGCTGGCCGACTGCCGTGCCGTGCTGGCTCCCTTCGATCATCAAGGGCTCCTGGCAGGCGTTGAGTCTGCCCCGGTCAGCATTCCCGACGAACTCGACGACGACGCGCTTCTGGCGCAGCTGGGGGTGGATGCCACCGGGCCGGCCGACATCACGGAACTCCGCCACGTCCGGTCGGCTGCGGAGAAGCGCGCGGCCGAAGAGATCGCCAATCGCCAGAAATGCGAGGATTTCGACCAGTTCAAACCGCTGTTCGAGGAAGTGCAGAAGGAACTCAGCGCGGGCCTGCGCCAGACCCGGAGGTTTGAGCGCAAGTCCGAGATCGCGCCGGGGCGGTTTTACATACTGGGCGGCCAGAAAGCCTTTGTCGCGGCCATGGAGGAGCCGTTCACCAACGAGCACGGTAACATCGACGCCCGGCTGCGCGTGATTTTCGACAACGGGACCGAAAGCAACATGCTCATGCGGTCCCTTCAGAAGGCGCTGCAACAGGATCCGGCCGGCCGGCGGATCGTCGAGCCCTCGGCAGGCCCGCTGTTCGCCGATCAGAACGAGGAGGGGGACGAGGCCAGCGGCATCGTCTATGTGCTGCGGAGCAAATCCGAGCATCCGGCCGTCGCGGCGCATCGCGACGTGCTGCACAAGATCGGCGTGACCGGCGGCGATGTGGCGCGGCGCCTTGCCAATGCCCGGCTCGATCCCACCTTCCTCATGGCCGATGCTGAGATCGTCGCGACCTACGAGCTGTACAACATCAACCGGACCAGACTTGAGAACCTGATCCACCGAATCTTCGGCGCGGCTCGCCTCGACATCGAAATCAAGGACCGCTTCGGCCTGCCGGTCATCCCGCGGGAATGGTTCCTCGTGCCTCTTTTCGTGGTCGATGAAGCCATCGAGAAGATCAGGGACGGAACGATCACCGGCTACAGATACGATCCGAAAGCGGCAGCGTTGGTGCGCGCGGACAAGAGCTGACCCCGCGCGGCCTCGTCGCTACGGCCCCCGTCGCCGCCGCCCGCCGGGCCGGCCCCTGAAGCCGGCCTCCTTGCCCGCGCTGCGCCCGCCGAGGCCCTTGCCGCTCGTCGTGCCCGGCGCGCCGCCGGTGGAGCGCGGGCGCGGCTGGCCGTCGGCCGGCACGCCGAGGTCGAGCGCCTCCAGCCGCTTGATCTCGTCGCGGTAGCGGGCGGCGTCCTCGAACTCGAGGTCGGCCGCGGCGGCGCGCATCTTCTCCTCGAGGTCGGCGATGACAGCCTTGAGGTTGTGGCCGACCAGCGCCGCCTCGCCGGCGACGCCCGTGTCCACGGTCACGTGGTCGCGCTCGTACATGCTCTGCATGATGTCGGCGATCGACTTCTTCACCGATTCCGGGGTGATGCCGTTGGCGGCGTTGTAGGCCTGCTGCTTCTCGCGCCGCCGGCTCGTCTCGGCCAGCGCGTGCTGCAGCGAATCGGTCATCTTGTCGGCATAGAGGATCACGCGCCCGTCGACGTTGCGCGCGGCGCGGCCGATGGTCTGGATCAGCGAGCGCTGCGAGCGCAGATAGCCCTCCTTGTCGGCGTCGAGGATGCAGACCAGCGCGCATTCGGGGATGTCGAGCCCCTCGCGCAGCAGGTTGATGCCGACCAGCACGTCGAAGGCGCCGAGCCGCAGGTCGCGCACGATCTCGATGCGCTCCAGCGTCTCCACGTCGGAGTGGATGTAACGCACGCGCATGCCGGCCTCGTGCATGTATTCCGTGAGATCCTCGGCCATGCGCTTGGTCAGGGTCGTCACCAGCACGCGCTGGCCGCGCTTCGCCACGTCGCGGCACTCGGCGATGCAGTCGTCGACCTGCGTCTCGGTCGGCCGCACGATGCAGACGGGGTCGATGAGGCCGGTCGGGCGGATCACCTGCTCGGCGAAGGCGCCGCCGGTCTGCCGCATCTCCCAGTCGCCGGGCGTGGCCGAGACGTAGACCGTCTGCGGCCGCATGGCGTTCCACTCCTCGAACTTGAGCGGCCGGTTGTCGCAGCAGGAGGGCAGCCGGAAGCCGAACTCGGCCAGGGTCGACTTGCGCGCCCAGTCGCCCTTGAACATGCCGCCGAGCTGCGGCACCGTCACATGGCTCTCGTCGACGATGAGGAGCGCGTCGTCCGGCAGATATTCGAACAAGGTCGGCGGCGGCTCGCCGGGCCTGCGGCCCGTGAGATAGCGGGAATAGTTCTCGATCCCGGCGCAGGAGCCGGTCGCGTCGATCATCTCCAGGTCGAACAGGGTGCGCTGCTCCAGCCGCTGCGCCTCCAGCAGCTTGCCCTGGGCGTTGAGCTCGGCGAGGCGGAGCTTCAGGTCCTCCTTGATCGTCTTCACCGCCTGGGTCAGCGTCGGCTTCGGCGTGACATAGTGGCTGTTGGCGTAGACCCGCACATGGTCGAGGGTCGCCGTCTTCTCGCCGGTCAGCGGATCGAACTCGTGGATCGCCTCGAGCTCGTCGCCGAACAGCGAGAAGCGCCAGGCCCGGTCCTCCAGGTGCGCGGGGAACAGCTCGATCGAATCGCCGCGCGCGCGGAAGGCGCCGCGCACGAAGTTGGTGTCGTTGCGCCGGTACTGCAGCTCGACGAACCGGCGCAGCAGCTCGCCGCGGTCGACCGTCTGGCCGCGCCCGAGCGCCAAGGTCATGCGCGAATAGTCCTCGGGCGAGCCGATGCCGTAGATGCAGGACACCGACGCCACGATCACCACGTCGCGCCGCTCGAACAGCGCCCGCGTCGCCGAGTGGCGCATGCGGTCGATCTGCTCGTTGATGGAGGATTCCTTCTCGATGTAGGTGTCCGTGCGCGGCACATAGGCTTCCGGCTGGTAGTAGTCGTAGTAGGACACGAAGTACTCGACCGCGTTGTCCGGGAAGAAGCCCCTCATCTCGCCGTAGAGCTGCGCCGCCAGCGTCTTGTTGGGGGCGAGGATCAGGGTCGGCCGCTGCAGGTTCTGGATCACCTGCGCCATGGTGAAGGTCTTGCCCGAGCCGGTGACGCCCAGCAGCACCTGGTCGCGTTCGCCCTTCCGCAGCCCCTCCGTCAGCTCGGCGATCGCCTGCGGCTGGTCGCCCGCGGGCCGGTATTCCGACACGATCCTGAGCGGCACGCCGGCGGGCGCCGGCAGCGGCTTCTCGGCAATGACGAGGGACATGGACGGAAATATAGGCCGCCGGCCGCCGGCGGCCAACAGCCCTCGCCGCCCCTTCCTGACAGCGGGCTGTCAGGAGCCCGTCGGGTTACCGCGGCGGCGTTTCGCCGTCGGGCCAGTCCATCGGCGGATCCGACGATGGGCCGCGGGCGTAGGAATCGTCGGCGGCGGAGCTGTCGGCATCGTCGGCAGCCGGGTCCTCCGCGTCGCCGGCCTCGTACGAGTCGGCGATCTCCTCCGGGACGTCGCCATAGGACTCGGACTCGTCCGTGACATCGATGTCGACCGGCGGCGCCGCGGCCGTCTCCTGCGTCGCCTCGCGCGGCGCGAGCTGAGGCAGGTCTTCGAACGGCGACAGGACGGCGACCGCGACGGTTGCGAGGATGAAGCCGGCGGCGACGATGATGAGGTAGTTCATGTCACGAACAAGGGATCCGGATCGCCGCCAACATCGGCTCGGACGGCTTAACAAGCCGTTAACGGCGGGGAAGGAGCCGTGAAGTGGCATTTTTCGGGCGTGCGCCGGCCGCGGCGGCCCGGCAGGGTCGAACCTTGACCTTGCGGGAGCCTCGGTGTGTCATGGCTCCTGCGGATTGGCCCCCGCCTGCGGGCAATCGGTGATCTCTCTCAAAAAAAGAAGACGTCCCGTGCCATGCGACCGAGCAGGAGACTGGCGATGATGCGTCGAATCTTGAAACGCTCGTTGACTGCCTTCGGTGATGCGCTTGGCTGAGGCGCGCGCGTCGCGGCGGTCATGCGCTGATGCTGCCGGACGAGCCGCGGCCGCGGACGGCGCGGCCATGCGGCGGCGCTAGGGTCTTGCGATGAGCATCGAGGTGATGGAGGTCAGCAAGCGGTTCGGCAGTTACCTGGCGCTGGACCGTGTGTCGCTGGAGGTGCGGTCGGGGGAGCTCTTGGCGCTGCTGGGTCCGTCGGGCTCGGGCAAGACGACGCTGCTGCGCATCATGGCCGGGCTGGAGGTGCCGGAATCGGGGCGCCTGCGGCTGCATGGCGAGGACGTGCTCGGCCGCGGCCCGCGCGAGCGCGAGGTCGGCTTCGTCTTCCAGCACTACTCGCTGTTCCGGCATATGAGCGTGTTCGACAACGTCGCCTTCGGGCTGACGGTGCGGCCGCGGGCGGTGCGGCTGCCGAAGGGGGAGATCGCGGCGCGGGTGCACAAGCTGCTGTCGCTGGTGCAGCTGGACTGGGTGGGGGAGCGCTATCCCTCGCAGCTGTCGGGCGGGCAGCGGCAGCGGGTGGCGCTGGCGCGGGCGCTGGCGATCGAGCCGAAGGTGCTGCTGCTGGACGAGCCGTTCGGGGCGCTGGACGCCAAGGTGCGCAAGGAGCTGCGGCGCTGGCTGCGGCGGCTGCATGACGAGATGCACATCACCAGCGTGTTCGTGACGCACGACCAGGAGGAGGCGCTGGAGCTGGCCGACCGCGTGGTGGTGATGAGCCAGGGTCGGATCGAGCAGGTGGGGGGTCCGGCGGAGGTGTACGACGCGCCGGCGACGGCGTTCGTGTTCGACTTCCTGGGCAACGTGAACCGGTTGCCGTGCCGGATCGAGGCGGGGCAGGCGATCACGGCGGCGGGCGTGCTGTCGCCGGAGCGGGTGGAGGGGATGGACGGGGTCTCGGGACCGGCGGTGGCGTTCGTGCGTCCGCACGACGTGGAGCTGCTGAACGGGCAGCCGGCGTCGCCGAGCGCGGCGCAGGTGCGCTCGATCGTGGCGATCGGTCCGACGGCGCGCATCGACCTGGACTATGGGGGGCAGCCGCTGGAGGCGATGCTCGACCGCAACCGCCTCGCCGCGCTCAACCTCTCCGTCGGCGACTGGTGCGCCGTCCGCTTCCACCGCATCCGCGTCTTCCCGCAGAATCCGGCCCTGCCCCCGCCCCTCGTCGGCGCATCGCCGGGCGGGACCGATGCCGCCGGCGCGACCCCCGCGGACGAGCCGCTGCCGCAGGGCACCGGCTCCGACGCCCGCAAGGCCGGGTGAGCCGCGCTCAGCGACGGGCGGCGGCAGCGGCCAAGCGACGCTGGCGCAGGCGGTAGGCCAGCGGCACCAGCAGGCACAGAGCCGCCGCGGCGAGCAGCGCCGCCGACAGCGGATGCGTGAAGAACACGGAGGCATCGCCCTGGCTGATGGACAGGGCGCGGCGGAACTGTTCCTCGGCCAGCGGCCCGAGAATCAGGCCGATGATGCAGGGTGCCACCGGAAACTCGAAGCGCCGCATCAGATAGCCGAGCGCGCCGATCAGGTAGAGCAGCACCAGGTCGAAGGTCGAGCGGTTCAGGCTGTAGACGCCGAGCGTGGCGAAGACGAGGATGCCGGCATAGAGCAGCGGCTGCGGGATCGCCAGCAGCCGCACCCACAGCCCGACCAGCGGCAGGTTCAGCACCAGCAGCATGACGTTGCCGATATAGAGGCTGGCGATCAGCGCCCACACCAGCGGGCCGCTGCCGCTGAACAGCTGCGGCCCCGGCTGCAAGCCATATTGCTGGAACGCGGCGAGCAGGATCGCCGCCGTCGCCGAGGTCGGCAGCCCCAGCGTCAGCAGCGGCACCAGCACGCCGGCGACGGCGGCGTTGTTGGCCGCCTCCGGTCCGGCGACGCCCTCGATGGCGCCCTTGCCGAATTCCTGCGGCCGGCGGGTCAGCTTCTTCTCCATGAAGTAGGAGAGGAAGGTCGGGATCTCCGTGCCGCCCGCCGGCAGCGCGCCGAACGGGAAGCCCACCGCCGTGCCGCGCAGCCACGGCTTCCAGGAGCGCCGCCACTCCTCGCCGGTCATCCACAGCGAGCCCCTCACCGGGATGATCTCGGCGCTGCGCAGCTCCGGCCGCGAGGCGACGTAGAACGCCTCGCCGACCGCGAACAGCCCGACGGCGACGACGACGATGTCGATGCCGTCGAGCAGCTGCGGGAAGCCGAGCGCGAAGCGCGCCTGCCCGGTCAGCGTGTCGATGCCGACGAGGCCGATGGCGATGCCGAGGAACAGGCTGGTGAGGCCGCGCAGCAGCGAGGCGCCGAGCATCGCCGACACGGTCGTGAAGGCCAGCACCATCAGCGCGAAGTACTCGGCCGGCCCGAAGCGCAGCGCCAGCTTCACCACCACCGGCGCCAGGAAGGTCAGCGCCAGGGTGCCGAGCGTGCCCGCCACGAACGAGCCGATCGCCGCCGTCGCCAGCGCCGCCGCGCCGCGCCCGGCGCGGGCCATCAGGTTGCCCTCGATCGCCGTGATGATGGAGCCGCTCTCGCCCGGCGTGTTCAGCAGGATCGAGGTCGTCGAGCTGCCGTACATCGCGCCGTAGTAGAGCCCGGCGAACATGATGAAGGCCGCCGTCGGGTCGAGATGGTAGGTCACCGGCAGCAGCAGCGCGATGGTGAGCGCCGGGCCGATGCCCGGCAGGATGCCGATCGCGGTGCCGAGCGTCACGCCGATCAGCGACCAGCCGAGATTGGCCAGCGTCAGCGCCGTCGCGAAGCCGCCGAGCAGCGGGTCCAGGGTCTGCATGCTACAGCACGCCCGCCAGCACGCCGGCCGGCAGCGCGAGATCGAGCCCCTTGGTGAAGCCGATATAGGTCACCAGCGCGAGCGCCAGCCCGATCGCGAGGTTGCGCAGGATCCGCCGGCTGCCGAAACCCCAGGCGACGCAGAGAAACAGCAGCGCCGACGCGATCACGAAACCGGCAAGCTCCAGCAGCAGGGCCTGCAGCCATAGGCCGACGCTGATCGCGGCGAGCGCCTGCCAGTCGCTGGGCGCCGCGGCAGCGGCATCGCCGGCCGCGACCCCGCGTCCGCGCGCCGCCTGTACCGCCAGCACGATGCCGAGCAGCAGCAGCACGCCCGCGACGAGCAGCGGGATCATCGTCGGCCCGACCTTCGCGTAGACCGGCGCCACCTGGATCTTGCTGGTCTCGGCGGCGATGAACAGCCCAAGCCCGGCGACGCCGAGCCCGAGCAGCAGCTCGCCCAGCTGCAGGCGCGGCTGCGGACTCATCCGCCGGCTGCCGGCGGCCTGCGCAACGGGGCAGCGGCACCCGCGGGAGCCGCCGCCCCGATGGCCCTGCGGCGCATCGCGCCGGCGCCTACTGCACCAGCCCGATCTGCGTCAGCGTCTCGGTGATGCGGGCATTCTCGTCGGCGATGAACTTCGCGAACGCGTCGCCCGAGAGGTAGAGGTCGAGCCAGCTCCGGTCCGCCAGCACCTTCTTCCAGCCCTCGCTCTGCACCGTGGCATCCATGGTCGCGACCAGCGCCGCCTTTTGCGCGTCGTCGAGGCCCGGCGGGGCCATCACCGCGCGCCAGTTGGCGAGCTCGACGTCGACCCCCTGCTCCTTCAGCGTGGGAATGTCGATGCCGCTGATGCGCTCGCCGGACGAGATCGCCAGCGCGCGCAGCTCGCCGGACTGGATCTGTCCGGCCCACTCGCTGTAGCCGCTCACTCCCGCCGTGACATGTCCGCCGAGGATCGCCGCCAGCGCCTCGCCGCCGCCCGAGAACGGCACGTAGTTGAGCTTCGCCGGGTCGGCGCCCACCGCGTTGCCGATCAAGCCGGCGAGGATATGGTCGGTGCCGCCGGCCGAGCCGCCGCCCCAGGCCACCGCGCCGGGGTCGGCCTTCACCTTGGCGACGAGGTCGGCGAGCGTCTGGATGTCCGAGCCGGCGGGCACGACGATCACCTCGTACTCGCCGGTCAGCCGCGCGATCGGCGTCACCTGATCGAGCGTCACCGCCGACTTGTTGGTCAGGATGGCGCCGACCATCACCAGGCCGTTGACCAGCAGCGCGTTGCCGTTGCCTGCGTCCTTCTGGGCGAACTGCGCCAGCCCGACGGTGCCGCCGGCGCCCGGCACGTTCTCCACCGTCACCTGCTTGACGATGCTGCCGCTCTGCATCACCTCCTGCAGCGCCCGCGCGGTCTGGTCCCAGCCGCCGCCGGGACTGGCCGGCGCGATGATCTTCAGCTCGTCGAGGGCGAGCGCGCCGCCGCCCGACAGGGCGAGGCCGAGCATGGCCGTCGCGAGCACCCGCCCGAGGCGGTATGAGGATTGTGGACGAGACATGGTTCTCTCCCTTCGTGCCGTGTCTTGTTGCTTCGCCGGCGCCCGAGCGTCGCCGCCGTTGGAACGACGTTAACGCCCCGCCCCGACGCAGGCCAGTGGAAATCGACGCCCGCGGCCCGCTGGCCGGCTCGCTCGTCAAATCAGTTCTCCGGCAGACCGGCCTTGCGCAGGTCCTCGAGGTAGGGTGTCAGCAGCCGCTCGACCATCTGCGGCTGCTTCCCCGTCGGCCAAACGGCTTCGGCGGCAACCGTTGCGCCGGGATAGTCTTTCAGGCTTTCGGCCATCAACACTTGCGCCTCGTCCATCCTGCCGAGGCGCGCATATGCCACGGCCTTGCCCCACGAATCCTGCGCCTCGTCGAATGCGGACAGGGCATCGGATGGGCGGTCGGCATGGTAGTAGGCCCAGCCGAGTTGATCATGGAAGAAGCCGATGGCGTTGGGATCGCGGACGGCCTGCTGCGCCCACTCGATCGCCCGATCCGTCCGCCCCGCGCGCGTCATGATGCCGGCCAGGACGGCCAGTTCGAAGGGGTCGTTCGGCACCAGTTTGACCGCGGCCTCCGCCGCCGCGGCGGAACGCTCGAAATCCCCGTCGTGGAACTGGTAGTACCCGGCCATCTGCCAATGATACAGCCATGTTTCGAACCGCGACTTGTCGGGAATGGATTCGGTCTCCTTGATCAGCTTCCAGCCCAACGCCACGTCGCGCCACGGGTCATCGCTCTGGCTCCGTTCGATATCCGCCCAGTAGGTGCTCGCGATCTTCAGCCGCAGCAGCGCGGATTCCGGAAACCTCGCCAGCCCCTCCTCGAACGTCGCGCGTGCCTTGGCGGTGCCGTCGCCGCCCGGCCGAAAGAAGAACTGGTTGCCGCGCAGATAGTAGTCGTACTCCTCGAGGCTCGGCGCCGATTTCCGCCAGGCATCCTCCTCTTCCTTCTTCCTGATCTCGCCCCGGATCCCCGCGATCGAATCGAAAATCCTGCTCGCAACGTCGACTTGAAGCGCGACGACGTCGCTGCCCTCGTCCTCGAACCGCTCGGCCCACACATGGTCGCCGGTCGTCGCGTCGATAAGCTGAGCGGTGACGTGAACGGAGGCTGCCGACTTCTTCACGCTGCCTTCGAGGACGTAGGCGACGCCGAGATCCTGGGCCACTTGCTGGACCTTCACCGGCCCGTCATAGACGAAGCTGGACGTGCGGGACGTGACGCGGACGCCGGGATAGGACGACAGCATGGTGATGATCTCTTCCGCCACGCCGGCGCCCAGGTAGTCCTGCGCCGGATCGCCGCTCATGTTGGCGAACGGCAGGACGGCGATCGAAGGCGGACCGCTCGGCGCCGGCGGACGCGGATGGAAGTACCAGGTCGCCGCGCCGCCCACGGAGATCGCCAGCAGCAGGACGAGGGTTGCCGTCGCGAGACGTTGCCGCGGCGCACCGCTCAGCCACCGGCGCATCGGCGATCGCCTGGCCGCGCCGTCGGTCAGCACGCGATAGATCGCCACCGGCTCGGCGATGTTCTTGACCTGGTGGTTGCCGAGCGGTTCGAACGCCACGCCGACCTTCTGTTTCACCTGGTCGTAGACGTTGCGCGCTACGCAGATGCCGCCGGGCTCGGCCAGCTCCTGCACCCGCGCCGCCACGTTCACCCCGTCGCCGAACAGGTTGCCGCCCTCGGCCATCACGTCGCCGATGTTGATCCCGATGCGGAATTCGAGCCGCCTGTCCTGCGCCACCGGCTCGTTGCGCGCGCCCATCTCCTGCTGGATCTCGGCCGCGCAGTTGATCGCCTCGACCGCGCTCGGGAACTCGGCGACGATGCTGTCGCCGGCGCTGTTGAAGACGCGCCCGCGATGGGCCGCGACCAGTCCGTCCACGACGTCGCGATGGGCGCGGAGCGCGTCGAGGGTGCCCTCCTCGTCCGCCCCCATCAACCGGCTGTAGCCGGCGATGTCGGCCGCGAGGATCGCCGTGAGCTTGCGTTCCATGCGCCTTACTTCTCCGGCAAGCCGGCCTTGCCCAGATCCGCCAGCTGACCTTCCAGGATGAGCGGATCGCTGTAGAAGTAACCCCCCTGCCACGTCGCCTGGGTGAACTGCGGGTCCAGTTCCAGCGCCTTCTTCACCGCGGCCCTGGCGTCATCCATGCGATCGAGACGGACATAGGCAATGGCCAGGAGGAGCGGCCAGTCCGGCGACAGCGCGCGTCCGTTCAGGGCGCTGATCACCTTCTCATAGTCGCCCCGCACGACATGGGCCCAGGCAGAGAAATAGACCAGGCGCACATTCCCAGGATCGCGGTCCGCCGCCTGGGCGACCCAATCGAGTGCTCGGTCCGGGTTGCCCGCCATGATCGGAACCGCCGCCAGATCAGCCAGCATGTTCGCGTCATAGGGTGCCATCTGGATCGCCGCTTGGGCCTCGGCCTCGGCGCGCTCGAAATCACGCTCCCACGCGCAGACGAACGCCAGCACCCAATGGCCGATCTGCTGAGCCTTTGGCGGCACGTTCGGTGCGGCCAGGCCTTGGCGGACGAGTTCGCCGCCCTGCCGGTAGTCGGCCGCGGCATCGTCGCTCCAGAAGTTCCATGCCCTCGTGATGTAAAATGAGCCGAGTTTCACGCGCAAGAGCGACGAGTCCGGAAACTTTTCGAGTCCTTCGCGCCAGATCTCCCCGGCCTTGAGATGATCCTCCCGGGTGAAGCGCATGAGGAACTCGTGTCCGCGGAGATAGTAGTCGTATTCCGCCAGGTCCGCCGTGTCTTTGCCCCAGGCCTGCTTGTATTCGGCGCGCCGGACCTGCCCCCTCTCGCCAGCGATCGACGAAACGATCTTCGCCGTCACGTCGTCCTGCAGGGCCCAAGGATCGCTGCCCGCCTTGTCATACCGATCCGCCCACACATGCTGCCCCGTGTCCGCATCGATGAGCTGAGCGACGATGCGCACCTTGCCTGCTTCCTTGCGGACGCTGCCCTCGAGCACGTACTCGACCCCGAGTTCCTTACCGACCTGGCGCACATCGACCGCCTTGCCCTTGTAGACGAAGCTCGAATTGCGTGCGACGACCACGAGGTCGGGCGACCGCGACAGCATGGTTATGATGTCCTCGCTGACGCCGTCGCTGAAATAGCCCAGGTCCGGATTGCCGCTCAGGTTGTCGAACGGCAGCACGGCCACCGAGGGCATGCGAGCCGGCGCCTGCGCGCGCGGATGGAGATACCACGCCGCCGCGCCGCCGCCGGCCACCACAAGCACCACGGCCAGCACGCCCGCGGCGAGCCGATGCCGTTGGACGGCATGCAGCCATCTGACGAGAGCTGATGTTGCCGCCGCGCCGTCGGTCAGCACGCGATAGATCGCCACCGGCTCGGCGATGTTCTTGACCTGGTGGTTGCCGAGCGGTTCGAACGCCACGCCGACCTTCTGTTTCACCTGGTCGTAGACGTTGCGCGCTACGCAGATGCCGCCGGGCTCGGCCAGCTCCTGCACCCGCGCCGCCACGTTCACCCCGTCGCCGAACAGGTTGCCGCCCTCGGCCATCACGTCGCCGATGTTGATCCCGATGCGGAATTCGAGCCGCCTGTCCTGCGCCACCGGCTCGTTGCGCGCGCCCATCTCCTGCTGGATCTCGGCCGCGCAGTTGATCGCCTCGACCGCGCTCGGGAACTCGGCGACGATGCTGTCGCCGGCGCTGTTGAAGACGCGCCCGCGATGGGCCGCGACCAGTCCGTCCACGACGTCGCGATGGGCGCGGAGCGCGTCGAGGGTGCCCTCCTCGTCCGCCCCCATCAACCGGCTGTAGCCGGCGATGTCGGCCGCGAGGATCGCCGTGAGCTTGCGTTCCATGGCCCGCGGCCCCCCGGCCGCTTCAGCAAGCAGGATCGACTGCGGATCATACGCTCATCTAGGACCAAAAGCAGCGGTATCCGGTCATATGGGGCGCATGACTCGGCGCGCTCACCCGCTCCTCGCGGGCTTGCCGATCTCCTTCAGGATCCGATTGCATGCTCGCGCGAAGTCCATGATCCGCCGCCGCTGCGCTTTCTCCGCGGCGCTGTAGAAGCCGTCCTTGCGGGCGTTCCGGTTGCCCGGCTGGCCGCCGCTGCTGGCGGCGCCGCCATGCTTGCGGCAGCGCGCCTTGCCCGCCACGGCCGGCGCGCGGCAGGGTGCGCCGCTGCGCGTGCGGGCGCCGCAGCGCGGGCTCTCGTGCATGCGCGCCACGGCCGCCGCGGCCGGCCGGGCGCCTGCGGGGCGGTCGTGCGGCCGCGGGCGGTTGCCCACGGCCGTCATCGTCGGCGCGCTCATGTCGCTTCGGCCTTGCCGGCGGGCACCGTCGCCGCGCCGTTTCGCGTCGGCCCCAGGTTGCCCCGGAGCGCCGCCTCGATGAAGGCGTTCTCGGTCCGCTCGCGCCGGGTTATGGTCCGCCACTCCGCCAGGTCGCGCCGCTGCTCCAGCTTGCCGATGTGGCGGGCGTAGAGCGACACCATCCGCGCCGCGTGGCTCAGATAGGCGAGGCGCACGCGTTCCTCCTTCACGCTGTCGCGCGCCGCGCGCATACAGTCCACGGCCATGCCGTGCACCATCAGCAGTTGCGATGTCAGCTGCGCCTCGATCTCGTCGCCGGGCGCGATGTCGGCCAGCGCCGCCGCCACGGCCAGCCGCCGGTCGCCGCGGATCTCGCCGGCCGGCATCTCCTCCACGCCCAGGCAGTCCTCCACCTCGCGGGCGACGCGGCCGGTGCGCCGCGCGCGGCCCTCGGCCGCCGCCTCCTTCCAATGGCGCGCCGGCTGCGCCGCCGTCGTGCCCGCCTCGGTGGCCAAAAGGTCTGTCATGTCGATCTCCCTTTCCGGCTTGACAATTGTACTCTGTTCGTTCCAATATATACGCGAACGGACATCGATGGCAATGGAAAAAATCTTACGCATGGGTGTGGCTGATACGAGCGCCAGCATGGCGAGACCGGCACCCGCCCGATCGCCGACTCGGCTCCGTTGCTGCGCAGAATTAGAGCAATATTGTTGCGGGAAAGCCGCGTTAACTTCCTTTACATGGGCTCGATGTTCGGATTTCGCGAGAAGGGTAAGAAGCCCTGACCTATCGGCGATAGACCTTGCGATGCGTAAACGCGTTCCGCTACTGCCGGGTATAGCGATGCTTCACTCCCGGCGGGAACCACTCGGGATCGCCGGCCGGGTGCAGCGTCACCCGCGGCGTGCGGTACTCGTCCGGGACATAGTTCTTGAACTCGCTGTTGAGCCGTTCGAGGTGCGCCCGGATCGAGCTTGCGGCCGCCGCGCGCTTGGCTTCATCGGCCTTCGCCTGCGGCGCCAGCTCGACGGCGATGGCGAGATGCGGGGCCTCGCCGAGTCCCTCCTTGGCCTGCAGCACGAACTTCCCGGTCACCCATTCGCACACGCCCGCCTGCTCGAGGCCGACGCCGACGTTCTCCGGATAGATGTTGGCGCCGAAGTAGGAGACCGCGAAGCCGGCACGGCCGAAGACGAAGGCGAAGGGCAGCTTGTGCACGCCGCGCCAGCCATGGCCGCCCAGCTCCTTCAGGGGATCGAAGCGCCAGTCGGCGAGGAAATGAATCATGCGCTCGTAGCCGACCAGTCCGCCGTTGTCGGCGATGTGGTAGCGGATCAGCGGCACGCCGTTGTCGCCGGTGAACAGCAGGGTGTGGCCGCCCCCCGCCCCCGCGGGCAGTGCCTCGAAATAGCGCACGAACGGGTCGTACTGCACCAGGGTCGGCAGGCGCGCTTCGCCGAACAGCTGGCGCGCGGCCTCCGGGTTGGCGCTGAGGAAGCGGCGGATGCGGATGGAGAGCGGCGTCTCGTTGCCGAGCACGCCGGCATCGGCGGTGCCGTAGAGCGAGGCCGAATCGTAGCACCAGTCGGTCGAGCCCAGCCGCTCGCCCACCAGGGTGCGCCACTCCTCGCTGAACACCTCGCCGGCCATCACCAGCTTCACCCGCAGCGGCCGCCAGTCGAGGCCTTGCGCGATGCCGCCGTCGATGACGTCCTTGAGAAACGGCGGATAGCCGAGCAGGACCGTCTGGTCGAACTGCGGCGCCAGGGCACGGGCGACGCGCCAGATCTCCTCGCGGTTGTTGCCGGGCGTCACCACGGTGATCGGATAGCCCTTGGCCGCGAGGTAGCGGCAGCAGGCGACCGTGAACATGCCGCCGACCCAGGTGCCGAGCGCGAAGCAGACGACCGCCAGCGTGCGCCGCTGGTCGGCCTGGAAGCTGTCGTGGAACACCTGCTCGAAGCGCACGGCGACCGGCAGCTCGTCGCTGACGAAGCGCGGCCAGAAGGTCGGCGTGCCGGTCGAGCCCGACGACACCGCGATGAAGTCGCAGGCCTCGAGCCGGCCGCCGCGGCACAGCCGCGCCAGCGGATGGCGGGTGAGGTAGTTCTGCTTGGTGACCAGCGGCAGCGCGGCGAAGTCCTGCGCCGAGCGGAGGCCCGCGGGATCGATCCCGTGATCGGCCAGAAACGTGCGGTAGGCAGGCACCGCTGCCGCGACCTCCTGGGCCAGCGCCAGCGCCGTCGCCGCCGGATCCTGGCGGCCGGCGCGCTCCAGCAGGCGGTCGAGCGGCGTGGCCAGGAAATGGCGCAGCGCCTCGCCCGCCCGCGCCGGTTGCTGATGGTCGATCGTCACGGCGCCGACCTCCGCTGGTCGAGGATACGGGTTGCAGGCCCGTCACTAAATTTGCCACAGTACCGTTGCCTCTGCGCTATGGTTTCTTTACCTATGCCGGGGGCGGATCGCCGGATGCGGTCTACGCACCATTGGTCATTGCTGAGGGGAGATTCAGATGCGACGCAGCCTTTTCGCCGTCCTCATGCTGCTGGCGGGCTTGGGATTGAGCGCCTGCAAGTTCGAATCGATGTCGGCGTTCGACAACAATTGCAGTGGCAACAGCGGGATCTACAACGAGTCCCATTGCTCCGCCTTCGGCACTTAAAGCCGTCGACGGCCGGCCCCTGCGTCCGTTGCGCGGGGGTACAGACAGAGACGGGGCGCTCGCCGTCGGGAGCGCCCCGTTTTGACTCCGGCAACCGCCGATGACGACCTGCGATTTTCTCGTCATCGGCGCTGGCATCTCCGGAGCCGCCGCCGCCTACGAACTGGCGGCGCGGGGAAAGGTCGTCGTCCTGGAGGCGGAGGCCGCACCCGGCTATCACAGCACCGGGCGGTCGGCGGCGCTCTACACGAAGAACTTCGGCAATGCGACCGCGCGGGCGTTCAACCGCGCGAGCCTGCCGCTCCTGACGGCGCCGCCCGACGGTTTTGCCGACCATCCGCTGCTGACGCCGCGCGGCATCCTCACCATCGGCGGGGCCGACCGGCGGACGGAGATCGACACGCTGCTGGAGATCGGCGCCGCGGACGGCTCCATTCGCGAGCTGCCGCCGGCGCAGGCGCTCGCGCTGGCGCCGCATCTGCGCCCGGAAGCGGTCGCCTTTGCCGCTTATGAGGCCGGGGTCATGGACATGGACGTGGCGGCGATCCATCAGGGCTTTCTGCGAGGCGTGAAGGCACGCGGCGGCACGGTCCTGTGCGACGCCGGGGCGACGGCGCTCGATCGCGTCGCCGCAAGGTGGCAGGCGACGACCCCCGCCGGCGCGTTCGCGGCGCCCGTCGTCGTCAATGCGGCGGGCGCCTGGGCCGACAAGGTGGCGGCCATGGCCGGCGCCCGGCCGGTCGGACTGGTGCCGAAGCGGCGCACGGCGATCATCGTCGAGCTGCCGGACGGCATGGACTCGCGGAGCTGGCCGGCGGTCGACGAGGCCGGTTCCGGCTGCTACTGCAAGCCGGAGGCCGGACGCGTGATGGCCTCGCCGGCCGACGAGACGCCGAGCGAACCCTGCGACGTGCAGCCGGAAGATCTCGACGTCGCGGTCATCGCCGATTGGCTCGAGCGGACCACGCTCGTCCCCGTGCGCCGCATCGCCCGTCGCTGGGCCGGGCTGCGCAGCTTCGTCGCCGACCGCGCCCCGGTCTGCGGCTTCGATGACGCGGCGGAGGGGTTCTTCTGGCTCTGCGGCCAGGGCGGCTACGGCATCATGATGGCCGAGTCGCTGGGCCGCGCGACGGCGTCGCTGATCACCCGCGGCGAACTGCCGGAGGACATCAAGCACGCCGGCGTCACCGCCGCCGACATCGGGCCGCGGCGGCTGCGCCAGGGGGAACTGGCGGAGGGTTCAACATGACGACATCGGAGCCCACCGTCGAGGGCGTCAAGCAGGCGGCGGAGCGGCTGCGCGCGCATATGGCGCCGACCCCGCTCTATCGCTCCGAGGCGCTGTCGCGGGCGTTCGACGGCGAGGTCTGGCTGAAGCTGGAGACGGCGACGCCGATCGCATCGTTCAAGCTGCGCGGCGCGCTCAACCATCTGCTGGTCGCGCGCGCGGCGGGATCGCTCACGTCGGCCGTGACCTCGTCGACCGGGAACCACGGCCAGGGCGTCGCCTACGCCGCGCGGCTGCTGGGCCTGAAGGCCGACATCTTCCTGCCCGAGGGCTGCCCGCTGGTGAAGCAGACGATGATCCGGCTCTTCGGCGCGACGCTGCATGTCGGCGGCGCCGACATCGACGAGGCCAAGGAGCGGGCACGGACGTTCTGCGCGGCGAGCGGGGGCGAGTTCGTCGATGACGGCGAGAGCGCGACGCTGATCGAGGGGGCCGGCACGATCGGCGACGAGATCGGCGCGGGGCTCGACGACGTGGACGCCGTGTTCACGTCCATGGGCAGCGGCTCGCTCGCGGCGGGCACGGCGCTCGGCATCAAGGGCCGGCAGCCGCAGGCCAAGGTGGTTGCGGTCCAGTCGGCGGGGTCGCCGGCGATGGTCGAGAGCTTCCGCGCCGGGCGCGCCATCGAGCGGCCGGTCGACAGCCTCGCGGAGTCCATCGTTTGCCGCGTGCCCGCCGCCACGGCCCTCGCCGCCCTCATCCGGCACGTCGACGACGCGCTGCTCGTCAGCGACTCCGAGATTCTGGCGGCGCTGCACGCGCTGCTGGCCTGGGGACATGTGCTGGTGGAACCGGGCGCCGCCGCCGGCCTCGCCGGCGCGTGGTCGCGGCGCCGAGAGCTGCGCGGCAAGCGCGTCGTGCTGGTGCTGAGCGGCGCCAACGTCGATCCCGGCATGATCGGCCGCGCGCTCGCCGGGCCGCCGCTGTTCGAGGCGACAGGTTCTATCCGCTCGCTGTCCACGGATTGAAGAGCTGCACGCCCGTGTCCCGCAGATGGCGCGTATTGCGCGTGGCGAAGATCAGATTGTAGTGCAGCGCCGTCGCCGCAAACAGCGCATCGATCACGGACAGAACGACGCCGCGCGCTTCACAAGCGCCGGTTATTTGCCCCCAACGGTCGAGCACTTGATCGTCCAACGGCAAGATCCGATCGGCAAACTGAGCCCGAAGCTCTTCGAGGTGCGCCTCGTACGCTCGGGCGCGGCGATCCTGACCTAACTTAACGATCCCCTTGCGAATCTCGGCCGGGGTGAACGCGCTCAGATAGAGATTGCCTTCGTCGATGCCGGCGATCCAACGGAGCACATTGGGATCAGGTCGCTTCCGGCGCGGCTCCGACACGACGTTGGTATCGAGGAGATACCGGCTCACAGCTTGATGTCGCGCGACCGTTCGAATCGGCGCTCGAGATCGAGACCGGAGAACGGCGCGCTGGCAAGGAAGTCAACCAGACTCCGCCTTGGCCGCCCCAGGTTCTGCAGGCGCTGGTATTCGGCTGCGGAGAGGATGACCGCGGCATCCCGGCCACGGCTCGTGACGCGTTGCGGCCGCTCCTGCGCCAACCGCACCACCTCGCTGAATCTGGCCTTCGCTTCCCGCAGGGACCAAGCTCTCGGCGGCTGCATCAATTTGCGGTCAGCCTTCGCACGCAGAGTTGCGGTCTTTTTCGACTTTCGCTTCATCGCATGCTCGTTGTGGTCACAGTAGTTACATCATAGTTCTACCGAACCACGCCTGCAAGCGCCCTTGCCGCACCCGCTCCTGCCGCCTATGATCGCCGCTTCGTTGCGAGGAGGCCACGATGGCGTTGGCGAACGAGCGGGTGGCGTATTTCAACGGCAAGTTCGTGCCGGAGAGCGACGTGCTGATCCCGTTCCGCGACCGCGGCTTCATGGCCGGCGACGCCGCCTTCGACACCGCGCGCACCTTCGGGCACAGGATCTTCAAGCTCAAAGAACATATCGACCGGCTCTATCGCTCGCTGCGCTACCTGCAGATCGACCCGCAGATCCCGGCCAAGGAGCTGACCGCCATCACCGAGGAGGTCGTGGCGCGCAATCTGCACCTGATCGATGCCGACGAGGACTACTGGGTGAGCCAGCGCGTCTCGCGCGGCCTCAACTCCGCCGACCGCAGCCCGCAGACGAAGTCCGGCCCGACCGTGATCGTCGAATGCCAGCCGCTGCCGCTGAAGCAGCGCGCGCGGCTCTATCGCGACGGCATCGACGTGATCGTGCCGTCGGTGCGCCGCGCCGCGCCGGACATGCTGTCGCCGCGCGCCAAGACGCACAACTACCTCAACCTCATCATGGGCGACCTCGAGGCCAAGGCGGCCGATCCCGAGTCCTGGGCCATCCTGCTCGACGCCAACGGCAATCTGTGCGAGGGCACCGGCAGCAACATCTTCATCGTCCGCGGCGGCACGGTGATGACGCCCAAGGCGCGCTATGTGCTGCCGGGCATCAGCCGCGAGACCGTGATCGATCTGGCGCGCGAGATCGGCCAGCCGCTGGTCGAGGCCGACATCGACCTCTATGACGCCTACACCGCCGACGAGGCATTCCTCACCTCGACCTCGCTGTGCATCTGCCCGGTGCGCAGCATCAACGGCCGCCACGTCGCCGCCGACGCCATCCCCGGCCCGGCGACGCAGCGGCTGATCGATGCCTATGCCGGACTGCTGGACTTCGACTTCGTCGCGCAGTATCGCCGCCGCCTTGTCGGATGATTGGCTCGAATACCCGACGAATTTATCCTTAATCACATTCCGATGTGTCGATCCGGCGGATTTCGCCGCCCACGATCGCGCCGTTTCCGCGTAGAATGACCGTCACATAACAAGAAAGTGTGTGGGTGCCTCGACAGATCGCAGCCCCCCTGGCGGTCCTCCCCCTCGACTAAGCCGCCAGGGGCACGATCAACCGCCGCAGTCCAAGGCGGACGCCGAAGCTCTCGATGTCTCTCCCTCTGGCGCGAACTTTGACGCGCCCGCGACAAAGGCTCCCTCCCCCTCGGAGCCTTTGTCCGCTTTTGCGCCACGCCTTTCATCGCCGCCCGGCAGACCCCATATGACCAACAGCGACGGTTAACCCTGCGGAAAGCGGGGCCGGCGAGACTTCGGTTCGGACGATCCCGGGTGCGTGGATAGGACTGTCCGATGCCGCCGCAGCGTGTAAGATCGCGGTGATTCGGGAGCCGGACCGCCGGCTCCGGAACGGAAAGGATCTGCGGAATCGATGACGCCCTTTGCCATCGCCGGCGTGCAGATGCACGTCACGACCAGCAGCAACATCGAGACGATGCGCCATCGCCTCGATCTGCTGATGCATCTCTATCCCTGGGTGCAGATGGTGCTGTTCAGCGAGCTGACCTGCTACGGCCCGCTGCTGCAGCACGCCCAGCCGCTGCCCGGCGCCGCGGAAGAAGCGCTGCAGGAGATGGCCCGACGGCACAAGGTCTGGCTCATCGACGGCTCGATGTACGAGCGGCGCGAGGGCGCCATCTACAACACCACGTCCGTGATCGATCCCGACGGCCAAGTCGTCGGCCGCTACCGCAAGATGTTCCCGTTCGTGCCGCTCGAGCAAGGCGTTGCGCCGGGGACGGAGTTCCTCACCTTCGACGTGCCGGGCGTCGGCAAGTTCGGCGTCCTCAACTGCTACGACATCTGGTTCCCGGAGGTGGCGCGCACGCTGACGGCAATGGGCGCCGAGGTGCTGCTGCATCCGGTGCTGACTCACACCATCGACCGCGATGCCGACCTCGCCATCGCCCACGCGACGGCGGCGATGTTCCAGTGCTACGTCTTCGACATCAACGGCCTGGTCGCCGGCGGCAACGGCCATTCGGCGGTGTTCGATCCGGCCGGGCGGGTGATGTACCGCGCCGACGTGCTGGAGCAGTTCATTCCCATCGAGATCGATTTCGACCAGGTGCGCCGCCAGCGGCAGAACGGCATCCGCGGCCTCGGCCAGATGCTGAAGAGCTTCCGCGACCGCCCCGTCGACTTCCCGGTCTACGACCGCGCCCGCTTCGATTCGAGCTTTCTCGACTCGCTGGGCCCCGTCGCTCAGCCGCGGCGCGAGCAGGCCCCGAGCAACGTCGCGCCGATCCCCACCAGGCCGCGGATGATCGGCTGACCTTGCGGCGGTGGGCCATTGCCGCCGCCGGAGTCGGCAGCCGTCACTCGTCCTCCGCGCCGCCGAGCAGCGGCGATGTCCGCCAGCTGTAACCGCGCCGCGCCCGCTCGTAGGCGTAGTCGAACAGGGCGTTCATATAGACCTTGTCGAAGTC
This sequence comes from Dongiaceae bacterium, assembly GCA_050180895.1. GTDB lineage: Bacteria > Pseudomonadota > Alphaproteobacteria > Dongiales > Dongiaceae > JBGPEQ01. Next base: position 132,611 of record JBFXDS010000001.1, on the reverse strand, counting down.
ACCAGCTCGCGGCGCCGCGAAGTCGTCGCCGATATAGGCCAGGTTGTAGTCGACGCCGTCGCGCCGCGTGACGAAGTAGATGCGCAGCACGTCGTTCGAGCCGCTGTAGTGGATCATCGTCGAGATCGCCCGGCCCGCGATGCTCAGCGTCCGGCGCTCCACCTCCGCCCATTCGGCGTCGAGGCGGGCGTTGCGGATCAGATACGCCTTCCGCTCCCGATGGGCTACCTGGCGCAGGTCTATGGTCGGCGGATAGAGGAACATCTGTGCAATGGCGCCGCCGTCGACATGCAGTTCCTGATAGGCCTTGCCGTCCAGCTCGACATCGATCAGCACCGGTTGGAAGACGCCGGGCACGGCCGATGAGGCGCGCAGGATCTTGCGGATGAGATCGAGCGCGTCGGCGTGGCCGCTGGCGGCAATGGCGCCGACGTTCCAGATGGACGGCCGCTGGGCATCCAGGTCGGTCGTCCCGATCAGCAAAAGCCGGCCCTTGCGGTATTCGCGGGCGATCGCCTCCATCAAGGATTGATCGACATATTTGGAGATGAGGTCCCACAGCGGCGTGGTGTCGGACAAGGCATCATCGAAGATGGCGCCGAGCAGGCCGCGCTCGACAAAGACGTCCTTCGCCGAGATCGTGGTGTAGACGTCGCGGAGCTGCCGATCATAGGCGGGCCCGAGGTAGGCGAACGGCGCGATCAGCGCGCCGGTGCTCACCCCCGTCACGAGCTGGAACTCGGGCCGGTCGCCGGCGTCCGTCCATCCGACCAGGAGGCCGGCGCCGAAGGCGCCATTGTCGCCGCCGCCGGAAATAGCGAGAAGATTCGAGGCGGGCAGCTGCGCGTCCGCGGCCAGGCCCAGCGCCTGCCTCTGGCGCCGGACGGCCAGCCCGAACTCCGCCATGGTCTCGCCGCTTTGGTCGCCGACGAAGAACCGGGCATTGGCGAGGCCGAGCGGCTGCGCCTCGGCGGTGTCGGCAGAGGGAACCGACGGCAACCGCTCAGGCGAGCCACACCCGACGACGGAAGCAAGGAGCACGGCGATTGCCCCTTTCTGCCAGAGAGATCGACGATGGCGTCCCGTCGCGAGGCCCGCCCCGCGTCTTCTTTCCCGACCGCTCATGGACCACCCCCTAGTACATCTTGTTGACCGAGTCCGCCTCCGGCGGATGCACCGGCATCTCCGGCGGCACGGGGACGCACTGGAACTGGGCATTGATGCCGGCCGCCCATTTCTTGGCCCGGTCGTGGAGCTTGCGGTCGTCGGACTGCATGCGGCCGCGGGCAACGAGGATGCCCATGTCGGCGCCGTGATAGCGGTAATCGCCGGCGGTGTAGACGCGCAGGTAGAAGGCCTCGTTCTCGCCGGTGACATTGGTCCAGTCGAGCGTGCGGCGGACGAACTTGATGCTGCCGTCGCTTTCCATGTGCCAGATGCCCGAGGCCGGTGCCTTGCTGATGAGCTCCACCCCGTCACCCGGGTGCTTGAGGATCAGCTGGCTCCACTCGTCGAATTCCGTCCAGCGGTTCTGGATGGCCTCGAGATCGACCTCGTAGTCGACGTCCATGAACTCCAGCAGATGGAAGAGAAACAGCGGCATGCCTCCGTAGGTGGAGGTGATGAGATGGGTCGGCGGGCTGGCGCCGCTGACGCGCGGGTTGAGCTCGCCGAGATAGACCTCGCCGGTGTCTGTATCGATGAGGAAGTCCATGCAGAAGGCGCCGCGATAGCCCTCCTTGTAGAGCCGGTTGCCGAGCTTGCGGGCCATGCGCTGGACGGCGGCGCGCTCCTTCTTCATGCCGCCGACGAAAATGTCGTTGCCGCACCAGCCGCCCTTGTAGGGCGTGAGCTCGCCGAAGCCGGTGATGTCCGTCATGACCGGGCCGGCGAGCGTCCCGTGGCGCGTCGCCACGCCCTCGATCGTGCCGGGCAGATGGTTGATGCGCTTCATCACCTTCAGCGGCTCCTTCGCCATGGAGTCGGCGTGCTTGTCCCAATCCTTCTTGCCGGAGACGAAGAAGGTCGTGCGGCCGGAGTCGCCGTAAGGCGTCTGCACGACGAGGTCGTTGCCCAGCCTGGCCTTGTCGGCGAGCTTCCTCAGCTCGGCGTAGCTGGCGGCGCGCCCCAGCAGGTTGGGCACGCTGGCGATACGGGCCTTGTTGCCGAGCTCGGTGGTGACGATCTTGGAATCTAGGTGGATGCGCAGCTTGGCCGGCGGCAGCGCGATCTCGACGCCGAGCTCGCGCGCCAGCTCCTCCGTCGTCTCGTCGAACATGACGAGGACCAGCTTGCCGCCGCCGCGCGCCTTGATGTGGGCGCGCACCTCCTTGTGCCGGAGCAGGTAGTTGTTCACGTCCTCGATCGAGCGGAACTCGTGCGGCCCGTGCTCGCGCGGCACCAGCACCTTCGGATGCTGCCCGTCGAAGGAATCGAAGAAGTTGACGTACTCGAAGCCGTTGACCCAGCGGTCGAGGCCCAACAGGTTGAACGAGGTCGGCGAGAGGAAGTAGACCGGCGTCTCGTTGTGGCGGAAGAAGGCATAGATCTCCGACAGCCCGCGGAGCTTCGGTCGCTTCGGCATCGTCGTCTCCCCGTCTTACTCCCGACCGGATGCCGGCCGGGCGCCCTTGTTTCCGCCATTCTGTGCGCGAAACTCGGCGGCTGTGAAGGGCCGAATCGGAGCGGTGGGCTTCGGCGCCCGGCCGCCGGGGAGGGGGCCAAAGCGTTGAAATCGGCGGGTTCCGCCGGCAATCGGCGCCCGGTCCGTGAGCGGGCTCACAGCCGCCGCGCCGCTCTTTAACCATTCTTTCGGGTCCGGCCCGGTACTATCATCGGTTCCGGATTTCGAGAGCGGCTTCCGCTCGATCATCGACGAGCGCACAATGAACGTTCCCATGACCGACAACGAACGCCAGCGGTTGTCCCGCAGCTATCTGCTGCCCGTGGAGGATTCGGAATTCCTGCTGCGCGACGAGCTGCGCGGCATCCGCTTCGCCCTCGAATACAGCAAGGCCGAGCTGCTGCTGCGCGAATGGGGCATCCGCTCCACCGTCATCGTCTTCGGCAGCGCGCGCACGCCGTCGCCGGAGCAGGCCGAGGCGATGCAGCAGGCGGCCAAGAGCCCCGAGGAGCTGGCCATGGCCAAGCGACGGGCGGGGCTGGCGCGGTACTACGACCAGGCCCGCGCCTTCGGCCGGCTGGTCTCGGAGCGGGGCGGCGCCCTCACCGACAACGGTGGAGTGCGCGACAACGTCATCGCCACCGGCGGCGGGCCGGGCATCATGGAGGCGGCCAACCGCGGCGCCCGCGAGGCCGGCGCCCCCACGATCGGGCTGAACATCACCCTGCCCCTGGAGCAGGAGCCCAACGCCTACACGACGCCGCACCTCACCTTCCGCTTCCACTATTTCGCCATCCGCAAGATGCATCTGGCGATGCGGGCCAACGCCCTGGCGGTGTTCCCCGGCGGCTTCGGCACCCTCGACGAGCTGTTCGAGATCCTGACGCTGATCCAGACGCAGAAGGCGCCGCCGATCCCGGTCGTCCTCTTCGGCCGCGACTACTGGCGCAAGATCATCAATTTCGAGGCCCTGGTCGAACACGAGGTCATCGCGCCCGGCGACCTGACGCTGTTCGACCTGGTCGACGACGCCGAGGAGGCGTGGGACGTGATGCGACGCCGCGGCCTCAAGGCCCACACGCCGCCGGACGACGCGGTCTACGACCGCAGCTACGACGGCGCGTAGGCGCCGCGATCCCCTACTGCACCTTGCCGCGGGCGGCGACGGCGAAGACGCGTTCGACCCGGTCGCCGCGCACGCCATAGACGACGTCCTGCAGGTTGCTGACGGCGCAGGCGTGGTTGGGGAGGATGGTGACCCGCTCGCCGATGCCGGGCCGCGCGTTGCAGGCGTAGACGTCGAGATGGCCGTGCTCCTCGCTGAGCCCCGGCAGGGTCGCCGTCGGGTACTCCAGGACGTAGCCGTAGCCCTCCAGCCCCATGGGATCCGAGGAGAGAGTCTTCGAGCCGGCGTCGAGGATGGCGCGCCCAGCGGTCGGCCGCGACACCACCGTGGCCAGGACGCGGATCGCGCAGTCCTCCAGCGTGCCGACGCCGTGCGCCGCCATGTAGCGATCGCTGTAGATGTAGGTGCCCGGCCGATGCTCGGTGGCGCAGCCGACCTCGCGCGCCCGGTAGAGATCGGGCGTGCCGCCGGTGCTGACGACCTCGACGGCGAGCCCGCGCCGGCCGCAGGCGGCCACGGCCTCGGACAGCCAGGCGGAGGTCTGCGCCGTCCTGCCCTTGGGCGCGTAGGTCATCAGGCCGCGGAACGCCAGGCCGGGCAGCAGGGCGATCTCGCCGGCGAGCGCGGCCGCCTCGTCGGGCGACTGCACGCCGCAGCGGCCGGCCCCGGTGTCGCACTCGACCAGGGCGCCGACGCCGAGGCCCGCCGCCGCCAGACAGGCGGAGACGCCGGCCGCCGCCTCACGGCTGTCGAACACGAGGGTGAGTTGCGTGCGCCGCGCCAGCCGCGCCAGACGGTCCAGCTTTCGGCGGCCGACGATGTTGTAGGTGACGAGGATGTCGGCGATGCCGGCATCGGCCATCACCTCCGCCTCGCCGAGCTTCTGGCAGGTGATGCCGACCGCGCCGAGCTCGATCTGCCGGCGCGCAAGCTCCGGGACTTTGTGCGTCTTGACGTGGGGCCGCAGCGCCAGGCCGCTGCGGCGGCAATAGTCCTGCGCGCGGGCGAGGTTGCGCTCGACGATGTCGAGATCGATGAGGACGCAGGGCGTATCGAGGTCGTCGAGGCTCCAGCCCACGCTTCGTTCCTTCAGCGGGAAGCCCGCCGCTTGTAAGGTTTGACGCCTGCCCGCGCAGCATATCATGCTAGCGTCTCGGCTGGCGATGCCGGCGGACAATACCGGCGGCGGCCCGAACGGGAAACCGCCGCCGGACGCGGAGGACATGTCAACAAGGGGAGATTGATCATGCGCAGTTTCGATGCGGATCGGCGTTCCATCCTGGCGACCGGCGGACTCGGCCTGGCCGGCGGCATCGCCGCGGCGGCCGCGACGACGACGCTGTCGCCGCAGGTCGCCTATGCCCAGGCGGCCGGCGACAGCCTGCTGCGGACGGTGCTCGACCGCGGCCATCTGATCGTCGGCACCGGCAGCACCAACGCGCCCTGGCACTTCGAGGACGAGCAGGGCAACCTGACGGGCATGGACATCGCCATGGCGCGCATCCTCGCCCGCGGCCTGTTCGACGACGAGACCAAGGTGGAGTATGTGCGGCAGGAAGCCGACGCGCGCATCCCCAACGTCGCCACCGGCAAGGTGGACATCACCATCCAGTTCATGACGGTGACGCCCGGCCGGGCTCAGATCATCAATTTCACGCGCCCCTACTATGTCGAGGGCATCGCACTGCTGACCAAGCCGGGCAGCGAGCGGGAGAAATTCGATGCCCTTGCGGCCGGCGGCACGGCCACGAAAGTCTCGATCCTGCAGAACGTGGACGCCGAGCAATCGGTGCATGCGGTCCTGCCGGAGGCCGAGGTGCTGCAGATCGACAGCCAGGCCAACGTCATCCAGGCGCTGGAATCCGGGCGCGTGGACGCCGCCGCGGTCGACCTCTCGACGGTGTGGTGGCTGGTGAAGCGGGCGCCGGACAAATATGCCGACTCCGGCAAGAAGTGGTACAGCATGCTGTACTCGGCCGCCGTCCGGCAGGGCGACCTCGACTGGTGGCGCTTCGTCAACACCAGTTTCGACGTGGCCATGTTCGGGCACCAGAACGACATCTACGACAAGGCGTTCTTCGACTTCTTCGGACTGCAGGCTCCGACGCGGGAGCCGGGCTTCCCCAGGATCTAGCGCGCGATCCTGGATGCTGTGCACGCTGCGGGGCGGGTCTTGAGACCCGCCCCTATGAAACGCCTGCGTCGCATATGACCTATCACATCAACTACAACTTCGTCTGGCAGTACTTCGACAAGTTCTACTGGGGTCTGCTGCTCGGCATCGAGATGGCCGCCATCTCGATCCTCATCGGCGCGCTCCTCGGCCTGGCGCTGGCACTCGTCTATGTCGACGGGCCGCGCTGGGCCCGGCGCCCGGTCGCCGCCTATGTGGAATTCATCCGCAATCAGCCGCTGCTGCTGCTCGTCTATTTCGTCTTCTACGGCGTTCCGGCCGTCGGCGGTTTCAGGTACGGCAACGTGACGTCGTTCGTCATCACCCTGTCGATCTATTCGGCCGCCTATCTGACGGAGATCTTTCGCACCGGGCTCGACGCCGTGCCGCGCGGACTGGTCGACGCCGGCAAGGCCATCGGGCTGACCCCCTGGCAGAGGCTGATCCATGTCCGCATGCCCAGCATGTTCCGTGTCACGCTGCCGGCGCTCGGCAACGAGTTCGTGTCGCTGTTCAAGGATACCTCCATCGCCTACGTCATCGCGGTGCCCGAACTCACCTATGCCGCGAACTGGATGAGCACGAACAAGTTCCGGATCATCGAAGGCTATACCGTCGCGGCGCCCATGTACCTGGCAACGTGCTACGTCATCTTCGGCGCCCTCTACCTGCTCGAACGGAAGTACGCGGTGAGGCGCTGAGCCATGGACCTCGCCCTCTACTCATTGCCCTTTCTCTGGCAGGGATTCCTGATAACGCTGGCGGTATCCGGCCTCGTCGTCCTGTCCTCGCTCGTGGCCGGTGTCCTGCTCGGCATGAGCGCGAGCTTCGGCCCGTGGCCGGTGCGCTGGCTGGTTCGCCTGTACTGCGACGTCATCCGCGGAATCCCGATCGTCGTTCTGATCTTCACGGTCTACTATGGACTGCCGCTCCTTATCGGCTTCGACCTCAACAACTTTCTCGCCGCCGTCATCGCGCTTACCGTATTTGCCGCGGCGAAGGTGACGGAAACCGCGCGGGGGGCGATTCAGTCGATCCATTTCGGCCAGACGGAAGCCGGCAAGGCGATCGGTCTCGGTTTCTGGGCGCGCATGATCTACATCATCTTTCCGCAGGCCCTTCGCCGCTTCCTGCCGCCCTGGATCAACAACGTCACGGACATGGTGAAGGGCAGCGCCTTCGTTTCCCTGGTCGGCATCGTCGAGTTGCTGTTCGCCATGAAGCAGGTAATCGGCCGCGTCTACGAGCCGATGCCGATCTACGTCGTCGGCGCCATGATCTATTTCGCCATCAACTACAGCCTGTCGAGCCTGAGCCGCCGGCTCGAGGCCCGATACGCCTACATCCGCGAATGACCGCCACGGCTCCGGCATCGGCCGCGGACGGCGACGTCGTCGTCCGCATCCGCGGACTCGGCAAGTCGTTCGGCCGGACCCGAGTGCTGAACGGCGTCGACCTCGACGTGCGGCGCGGCGAAGTCGTCAGCGTCATCGGACCCTCGGGCAGCGGCAAGACGACCCTGCTGCGCTGCGTGAACGCGCTGGAGCACTACGACGAAGGCTCGATCCAACTCGACGGCGTCGAGGTCGGCTACGACGACGCGGCCGGCCGCCACCGCCGGCGGCGCGAGCGGGAGTTGTCGGCGATCCGCGCCGAGACCGGCATGGTCTTTCAGATGTTCTTCCTGTTCCCGCACCTGACCGCAGCGGAAAACGTGATGCTCGGCCTGCGCAAGGTGCGCGGCAAGAGCAAGGCCGAGGCGCGTGCCGCCGCCGAGCGCTGGCTGACGCGGGTGGGCCTGGCCGACAAGTTCGACAGCTACCCCGCGCAGCTCTCGGGCGGGCAGCAGCAGCGCGTCGGCATCGCCCGCGCCGTCGCCATGGAGCCGAAGGTGCTGCTGCTCGACGAGATCACCTCGGCGCTCGACCCGGAGCTGGTGGGCGAGGTGCTGGCGGTCGTGCGCCAGCTTGCGGACGACGGCATGACCATGATCGTCGTCACCCACGAGATGGCCTTCGCCCGCGAGGTCAGCGACCTCGTGGTGTTCATGGACGGCGGACGCATCATCGTCGAGGGCCGGCCGGTGGAGGTGCTGGACAACCCGACCCACGACCGTCTCAAGACCTTCCTGTCGCGCCTTGACAGTAACCGAAGGCGGGAGCGCGGGTCCTAGGCGCCCCTCCAGACCGAGGATCATTGCCATGTCGTCCAACCGCCCGGATATCCGCCCGCAACTCGGGCTGCGTCGCGTCATCAACGTGTCCGGCACCATGACGTCGCTGGGCGCCTCGATCGTCGTGCCCGAAGCGGTGACGGCGGTTGCCGGCATCCTGACCGAGTTCGTCGAGATCAACGAGCTGCACCGCCGGGCGTCCCAGGTCATTGCCGATGCGACCGGCGCCGAGGCCGGCTGCATCACCGCCTCCTGCTCGGCCGGGATCACCATCGCCGTCGCCGGCTGCATGACCGGGGCCAACCTGGCGCGCATCGAGCAGCTGCCCGATGCCTGCGGCATGAAGGACGAGGTCCTGATCCAGGTCGGCCATATGGTTCACTACGGGGCGCCGATCGAGCAGGCGATCCGGCTCGCCGGGGCCAGGGCAATCCCGGTCGGTCACGCGACCTATGCGCGGCCCCATCATCTGATCGGCCGCATCGGCGAGCGGACGGCCGCGGCGGTCTATGTCGTCTCGCATCACGCGGTGCAGTACGGGCAGATCGAGCTGGCCGAGTTCTGCGCGGTCTGCCGGGCGCACGGGATTCCCGTGATCGTCGACGCGGCGTCCGAATACGACCTGCGCGGCTTCCTCGCCAAGGGCGCCGACCTGGTCGGCTACAGCGCCCACAAGTTCCTCGGCGGCCCCACGGCCGGCATCGTCGCCGGCCGCAAGGACCTGGTGCGCGCCGCGTTCCTGCAGAATCACGGCATCGGCCGCGGCATGAAGGTGGGCAAGGAGGGGATCGCCGGCGCCATCGTCGCCCTCGAGGCGTGGGCGAAGCGCGACCATGCGGCGGTGCGGGCGCGCGAGTCGGACTATCTGAACCTATGGATGGAGCGTCTCGCCGCCGTGCCGGGGCTGCGGCCCAGCATCGTCCCCGATCCCACGGACAACCCGCTCGACCGGCTGAAGATCGAGGTGGATGTGGCGGCGGCCGGCACCACGGCCTGGGCGCTGGCCGCCGCGCTGGCCGCGGCAGAGCCGCCGATCATCGTGCGCGATCACGAAGTCGAGCACGGGCATGTCTTTCTCGATCCGTGCAACCTGCACCCCGGGGAGGCCGAGGTGGTTGCCGACCAGATCGCCGCCGTCGCCGCGGCGATCCGCGGCCGGCCGTCACCCACGCTCGCGGACTTGCGGCAGCGGCAATATGAGGCGCTTTTGTCCTGGCCGGACCGGCCGGCGTGAGCCGCTCAGGGCGCGGCGGCGCAACGGGCCGATGCGCCGTGGCTCTCCGCCGGCTCGCGCGTCAGCAGCGAGCTGATCGCGTTCGTCAGCTGGGCGCCCGTGAACGGCTTCGCCAGCGCCAGATCGGCCCCGAGCACCACCGCCGAGCCGAGGTAGTCCCAGACGCTGTCGACATGGCAGCCGGACATGGCGATGATTCTGGCGTCGGGATCGCAGCGGCGGATCGCGCGGATCGTCTCGATCCCGTCCACCTGCGGCATGAAGATGTCGGTGATGACGAGGTCGGGACGGAACTCCTGGAACATCTCGATCGCATCTTCGCCGTTGCCGGCTTCGATAGCGCTGTGGCCGGCAGACTCGACGATCTGGCGCAGCGCCAGCTGGATGTGGAGATCATCGTCGACGATCATGATCAGTGCCATGGACTAGATCGCTCCCGTTGTAGCGCGCCCGCTCGCTGCAGTTCCGCGGGAGGGCGCGCCTGTCTCGTTTCTTCGGCGGCGTTGCGGGCGATTGCCAGCCGGCCGGGGCCTGCGATCCGCACTCAATTCGCCGGCCCCGACCGACCGGCTCCCGAAGGCCGAGAAGCTCGACCTCCAGAAGCTGACGTTCGTGGCGGATGTGATAGGGCGCGGAGGAAACCGAGCTATGTCGGCGATGAAAAAAGATGTATCAACTTGTAACGATTGCCGGACTGATCGGCGCCAAAGGGATGGCACGACCACGGATTTGGTCGTGGTTGCGGTCCGCGACATTGCATTTGCGGAGGGCAGGACTTACTGTTGACCGCATAGTCAAAAAGATTGGCTTCGGTTCTTTTGAAAGGCATGGCGGAGGGTCGACTACACAGGCCGCAGCGCCTTCTGGTGGTGGACGACGACCGCGCCCTGGCGCGGACCATCAAGCTCTACCTCGAGGACGCCGGCTACGAGGTGGATGTCGCCCCTGACGCCGCGGCGGCACGCAAGCAGCTCGCCCAGCTTGCCTATGACATGGCCATCATCGACCTCGGCCTTCCCGGTGAAGACGGGCTGTCGCTGACCCGCTCGCTACGCGAGCAGGGCGAATTGGGCCTGCTGATCCTCACCGGCCGGCAGGACGCCACCGACCGCATCGTCGGACTCGAGATCGGCGCCGACGACTACGTGCTGAAACCGGTGGAGCTGCGCGAGCTGCTGGCGCGCGTGCGCAGCATCCTGCGCCGGACCGGCCGGGGCAACGGCGGCATCCGCAGGGGCACGGCGGACAAGCTGTTGCGCTTCGGCGATTGGACGGCAGACTTGGCCAGCCGCACGCTCGTGCGCGGCAACGGCGAGCAGGTCGAGCTGACGACCTCGGAGTTCGAGCTCCTGGTCGCCTTTCTCACCCACCCGCAGCGCGTCCTGACGCGTGATCAGATCCTCGACCTGACGCGCGGCCGCGAGGCGAGTCCGTTCGACCGCAGCGTCGACGTCATGGTCGGACGGCTGCGCAAGAAGATCGAGGTCGATCCGGAGAACCCGATGCTGATCAAGACCATGCACGGCGTCGGCTACCTCTTCGTCGCCAACGTCGTGCCGCTTCGGGAAGCATAGATTTCGCCGGCGCGGGCTCGGACCGACGGTCAGGCGGCGCGCTTGAGGGCGAGCTCGGACCAGATCGACGATAGTGCCGCGACCAGGCGGTCGATGTCCGCGGTCGTGTGAAGCGGCGTCGGCGTCAGCCGCAGCCGTTCGGCGCCGCGCGGCACCGTGGGATAGTTGATCGGCTGGACATAGATGTCGTGGCGGGCGAGCAGCAGGTCGGTAATCTGCTTGCAACGGAGGGGATCGCCGACAAGGACGGGCACGATGTGGCTCGCCGACGGCATCACCGGCAGGCCCTCTTGCGCCAGTCGCCGCTTGACCTCGGCGACGCGGGCGTGGTGGCGCTCGCGCTCCGCGCCGCTCGCCTTGAGATGGCGCACGCTGGCGAGCGCCCCCGCGGCGATGGCTGGCGGCAGCGCCGTGGTGAAGATGAAGGCGGAGGCGAAGCTGCGGACGAAATCGACCAGCGCTGCCGAAGCGGCGATATAGCCGCCGACCACGCCGTAGGCCTTGGCCAGCGTGCCTTCGATCACCGTCAGCCGGTGCGTCAACCCATCGCGCTCGGCGATGCCGCCGCCGCGCGGGCCGTAGAGGCCGACCGCATGGACCTCGTCGAGATAGGTCATCGCGCCGTGCCGCTCGGCCACGTCGCACAGCTCGCCGATCGGCGCGATATCGCCGTCCATCGAGTAGACCGATTCGAACGCCACGATCTTCGGCCGCTGCGCCGGGAGGTCCGCCAGCAGCCGGTCGAGATCGGCCGGATCATTGTGCCGGAAGATGCGCTTCTCCGCGCGACTGTGGCGGATGCCCTCGATCATGGAGGCATGATTGCGGGCGTCCGAGAGCACGACGCAATCCGGCAATTGGGCCGCCAGCGTGGCCAGCGTCGCGAGATTGGAGACATAGCCCGAGGTGAACAGGAGCGCCGCCTCCTTGCCGTGCAGGTCGGCCAGCTCGCGCTCCAGGAGAACATGGTGGTGAGTCGTGCCGGCGATGTTTCGGGTGCCGCCGGCGCCGGCGCCGCAGCGCTCCAGCGCCTCGATCATGGCCGACAGCACACGCGCGTCCTGGCCCATGCCGAGATAGTCGTTGGAGCACCAGACGGTCACCGCGCGTGCGGCGCCGGTGCCCCGATAGGTGGCGCCGGGAAACGCGCCGGCCAGCCGCTCCAGGTCGGCGAAGACGCGGTAACGGCCTTCCGCCTTCAGGCCGGCAATCCGTTGCAGGAAGAAACGCTCGTAATCCATCCCTCGGTCCCCCGACCCCGCCGCGCCGATTTCGCTCTCCGTGGCGCGGCGGCGCCCGCTCGATGTCACTGCGCGCCGGTCGCCTGTTTCAGATAGGCGATCACGTCCTCGCGCTCCTCGGGCTTCTTCAAGCCCACGAAGATCATCTTGTTGCCGGGAACGAAGGCCTTCGGATTCTCGAGATATTGCTGCAGGGTATCGTCTGCCCAGACGATGCCGGACCCGCTCATGGCTTCCGAGTATTTGAAGCCGTCGACGGTCCCGGCGGTACGGCCGAACAGCCCTGCAAGCGAGGGGCCGACCTTGTTCTTTCCCGCCTCGACCGTATGGCAGGCCTTGCACTTCGCGAAGATCTTCTCGCCCTTCGCCGGATCGCCATCAGCGACAGCCACAGAGACCGGCACGCAGATGGCGGCGATCAACGACGCCGCAGCGGCGAATCGATGCATCGAAACTCCTCCCATTCCTGACGCCGCAGGCTGGTACGTTGTCGAGGCCAAGGGCACATCTGCGACGCATGCCGCTCCAGAATAGCGGCCTCAGGCTGCGGAAACTACGATGGCGTCGCACCGCCCGATGCGCGACCAAGCGTCGCAGGCGATGTCGCGGGGGCGCGGCCTACTCCGAGACCGGCGTATCGAGGATGCGGATGTCGGTAGCGCCGTTGCGCGAGAGTATTTCGCCGGCGCGCCGCTCATGCTCCGGATCGCGCGCACGGATCCAAAGGAGAACACCGCCGCGCTCGATCTGCCCGCGGATATAGTCGTCTTCGCTGCGGCCGGCGCGTTGGCCGAGCGCGTAGCCGACCGCGCCCGCACCGCCGCCGGCCGCTGCCGCAGCGGCCAGGGCAGCCGCCGCGGCACCGCCCGAAAAGATGGTAATCCCGAGGGCGGCGAAGGCGCCGACGACCGCGGCCATGCTGGTGCCGAGCGTGCGGGCCTGCCGCACATCGGTCTCGGCGACGACCGCCTGTCGCGGCGCGTCCGGGTCCGCCTCGGCGTCGTGGGTGTCGGCATAGTCCTTTGCGAGCCGGCCGTCGAGAATGCCTTCGCGGGCCAGCAGGCTGATCTCGGCGCGGTCGAAACCCGAGCCTTGCAGCTCGCTTACCGCGGAGTCCAATCGCTCGGGATCGTGGAACAGCCCCACGGCTTCGCGCAACGTCGCGGTTTGGCCAGCCATGTCACACCTCCTTCGCGCCCCGCCGACAGCACGGCGGCGCATAGCGGAACAACAGGCTGCGCTTTGCATTAGTTCCGGCTGTGTGCCGCATCGATCGCGAGCTGCCGTGACGTTCGGATCCGCAGACGGGGCGCCCGATCGTGCGAAGGCCGCAAGAACGGCCGGACTCTACTATGTCAACGATGGAGACGCGGGGCTGCGCCGACTCTCGAATGGACGCGGATTCCGCCTGCAGCGCAGCACCGGGACACCGGTCACGGATCACCGGGTCATCGAGCGCGTCAAACGGCTGATGATCCCCCCAGCCTGGACGGATGTATGGATCTGCGCGAGCCCGCGCGGACATATCCAGGCCGTCGGCCGCGACGCGCGCGGGCGCAAGCAGTACCTCTATCATCCGGACTGGCGGCGCATCCGCGACCGCGGCAAGTTCGACCGCCTGCTCGCCTTCGGTCGCGCGCTGCCGAGGATCCGCGCGCGCGTCGACCGCGACCTGGCGCGGCGGTCGCTGGGTAAGCCGCGCGTGCTGGCCGCGATCATCCGGCTGCTGGACATCGCGCATGTCCGCGTCGGCAACGAAGAGTATGCGCGCGCCAACGGCAGTTTCGGCCTGACGACGTTCCGCGACCGCCACGTCCGGGTGACGCCGACCACCCTGGCGTTCGAGTTCCGCGCCAAGAGCGGCAAGCGCCAGCGGATCGCCCTCAGCGACCGTCGGCTCGCCCGCATCGTCAAGGCCTGCCAGGACCTGCCGGGCCAGCAGCTCTTCCGGTATCTCGACGATGACGGCACGCCGCGATCGATCACCTCGAGCGACGTGAACGCCTATCTGCGGGAGATCGCCGGCGACGATGTCAGCGCCAAGGATTTCCGCACCTGGGCGGGCACGGTCCTGGCGGGCGCCGCGCTGAGCGCGTGCGGGCCGTGCGCCGGCAAGGCGGCGGCGCGGCGCAACCTGTCGGCCGTGGTCAAGCAGGTGGCCGCGCGGCTGGGCAACACGCCGACGATCTGCCGCAAGTGCTACATCCATCCCGCGATCATGGCGGCTTACGAGGAGGGTACCGTACTCCTGCGGCTGCGACCGACCCCGCGCGCCGGAGCCACCCGGCGCGGCCGACGGCTCAGCGCGGAGGAGGCCGCGCTTCTGAGGTTCCTGTCGACGCTGCCGTCACAGCTCGTTCGGGAGTCAGGAGCGACGCCACGCCGACTTCGTCGTTGGCGCTGAACGTCGCCGCGCCTGTCATCCGGCGCCGCGGCTATCCGCGCAAGCGGCGCGCGAGGCCGCGGCGCGGTTGTCTCTTCACCTTTTTCCAGATATCGCGGGCCAGCGGGCCGATGGTCCCGTTTGGTTGCGTCGAGCCTTGATGGTCCCGCGGCGCGCCGACGCGCATCGGCAGATAGCCGGGCGGGTCGCTGCCATCCATGCTCTCGATCGAGGCTTCATCGACTTTCTGATCGGGAGTCAGCGCCTGCGTCGAAGCGCCGGCTGTCTTTTCCGACATGGTCCGGCTTCGCGTTGCAGTACGTGCCATTCTCTTCTCCCTTGACTTCGCGAGGCGCTCGTCCATCGCGCTTCGACGTAATGGGAACGGCAGCATCGCCGCCGTGTTCCGATAGGAGGCGCGATGGCATCGCAGCAGATCGGAAGGGCGACCGCAATGGGCACCTGGAAGAAGCCGCCGCCGCAGCATCAGCCGCGGCAACCCGGACGCGAGCACCTGATGACGCCGCCGCCGGACTATGCGCCCCGTTTCAAGGGCGCCGGCCGGCTCGGCGGCAAGACGGCGCTCGTCACCGGCGGCGACAGCGGCATCGGCCGCGCGGTCGCCGTGCTGTTCGCGCGGGAAGGCGCCGATGTCGCCATCGTCTTCCTCGAGGAGAACCGAGACGCGCAGGACACCGCGCAGGCGATCGAGGCCGAGGGCGGGCAATGCCTGGCGATCCGTGGCGACGTCGGCGACGAGGGCTTCTGCGAGCAGGCCGTCGCGCAGACGATCGACCGCTTCGGGCGGCTGGACGTGCTGGTCAACAACGCCGCGGAGCAGCATCCGCAATCCGACCTGGAAGACATCACCGCCGACCAGCTCGAGCGCACCTTCCGCACCAACGCCTATGGATATTTCTTCATGACGAAGGCGGCGCTGCCGCATCTCCAATCCGGCGCCGCCATCGTCAATACGACATCGGTCACGGCCTATCGCGGCAGCCACCATCTCATCGACTACGCGGCGACGCGCGGCGCGATCGTCTCCTTCACCCGGTCGCTGGCGCAGGCCTTGGCCGCGCAGGGTATCCGCGTCAACGCCGTGGCGCCGGGGCCGATCTGGACGCCGCTGATCCCCGCCAGCTTCGCCGCGGAGGAAATCCCGCAATTCGGCAAGAAGGTGCCGCTGGGGCGGCCGGGGCAACCCAACGAGGTCGCGCCCTGCCACCTGTTCCTGGCTTGCGACGATTCCTCCTACATGACCGGCCAAGTCTTGCACCCCAACGGCGGCGAGATCGTCGGCGGCTGAACCGGCAGACGCCGGCGCCCGCGAGGGGCAGCCGGCATCTGCCGCAGTCGGATCAGCGGCGACCGCCGGCCGCGGCGCGCCGCTCGCCATGCGCGCCCTCGCCGATCTCCTCCACGAGCTTGCGGCAGAAGGCGTCGAGGTCGTCCGGCTGCCGGCTGGTGATCAGGCCCTGGTCGACGACAACCGGCTCGTCCACCACCTGCGCGCCGGCGTTCCGCAGATCGGTCCGGATCGATTTGTACGAGGTGGCGCGACGGCCGCGCACGACGTCGGCCTCGATCAGGAGCCACGGGCCATGGCAGATGGCGGCGACAGGCTTACCCGCCCGAAACATCTGCCGCACGAAGTCGACCGCCTTCGGCTCCACGCGCAGCAGATCCGGATTGATCTGCCCGCCGGGCAGGACTAGGGCGTCGTATTCGCCGGGCGACGCGTCGTCCAGCGTGCGGTCGACCGCCACCGCCCGTCCCCAATCCTTCGTCTCCCAGCCGCGGATCTCGCCGGGACGCGGCGATATGACGTGCGCGGTCGCGCCCGCCTGCCTCAGCGCCTCCAGCGGCCTCTCCAGCTCGGATTGCTCGAAGCCGTCGGTCGCCACGATCGCCACTTTCTTGCCGCTCAACTGCGCCATGATGACTCTCCTTTCCGCGGGCATGCCATGAATCGCGGGCGGCATGTCTGAAGAGAACCGGATGCCGGCCTGCAATATCGCCCACGTTTTCAATACAGCGGCGTCGCCGGAGTTCCCGCGCCACGTCGACATCGTAAAACGTCGACATCGTAAAAAGGACGGGAGTTTGGAAAGTCTGACGCGCTGCGGCACCGGGCGCTTCATCACCGCGGTGGGTGATATGCCCGACGGCGGTTCCCGGCGACAACAAGGACTATCGTCCCACGGATCGCAGAAAATAGAGTGGTGGGCGCGGCTGGGATTGAACCAGCGACCCCCACGATGTCAACGTGGTGCTCTCCCACTGAGCTACGCGCCCGTATCCGGGGGTCAGGACCGGCGATTGACGGCAGCGCCGGTCCGCAGCGGACGGCCACTTACCATCAACGATGCGGCTTTGCAAGCTTTCGGGCTTGCCGGCGGATGCGCCGGCGTCACGCTCCGGCCAGCGGCCGCGCCCCCAGCAGCTGATCGATCTGCGCCACCAGATCCTTCAGGTGGAAAGGCTTCGACAGGATCTTCGGGTCGCCGGGCATGCCGCTGCGGCCGCGCAGCGCGACGGCGGCGAAGCCGGTGATGAACATGACCTTGAGGTTGGGCTGGTCGCGCGCGGCCCGGCGGGCAAGCTCGACGCCGTCCATCCCCGGCATGACGACGTCCGCCAGCAGCAGGTCGAACTCCTGGCGCGCCAGCAGCGTGATCGCCTCGAAGCCGTCGGCGGCGGGCTCCACGATATGGCCGGCCCGCCTGAGCGCGCCCGACAGGAATGATCGCATGCTGTCGTCGTCTTCAGCGACGAGGATACGCGCCATGATCTACCCGGTTTTGCGATTCTGGCCCGGCGGGACCGCCGCACATTACCTTCAACTGGTTAGCGGATCATTGAAGACATTCTGGCGTCCCTGTCAATGGCGCCGCCGTGTATGGTTATCGAGGACATAAGCGATTGGCCGATGACATCAGGTAAAATCTTGCTATGAATGCGGGAATGATGACTGCGCGTTCCAATGTCGCCGTGGAGTTGCGCCCGCCGGTGGAGGTGATCCAGCCGGCGGATCATACGTCGCCGCTGGTGTTCGCCTCGCCGCATTCCGGCACCGACTATCCGCCCGAGTTCGTCGCGCAGTCGCGGCTGCAGTTCCCGGCCCTGCGGCGTTCCGAAGACAGCTTCGTCGACGAGCTGTTCGGGTGCGCGCCGGCGCTCGGCGCGCCGCTCGTCCGTGCGCTGTTTCCCCGCGCCTTCGTCGACGCCAACCGCGAGCCGTTCGAGCTCGATCCCGCGATGTTCGAGGACGAGCTGCCGCCGTTCGTCAACACCGGTTCGCCGCGCGTCGCCGCCGGGCTGGGCACGATCGCCAAGGTGGTCTCCAACGGCGAGGAGATCTATGGCGGCCGTCTCCGCTTCACGGATGCTCGACGCCGCATCGACGACTACTATCGGCCCTACCATGATGCGCTGCGCCAGCTCCTCACCACAACGCGCGAACGCTTCGGCGGCTGTCTGCTGATCGATTGCCATTCGATGCCGTCGGTGGGCGGGCCGATGGAGCGCGATGCCGGCCGCAGCCGGGTCGACTTCGTGCTCGGCGACTGCCACTCTACGTCTTGCGACAAGATGGTGATCGGCCGCGTGGAGCGGGTCCTGCGCGACCTCGGCTTCGCCGTGGCGCGCAATACGCCCTATTCCGGCGGTTTCGTCACGCAGCACTACGGGCGGCCGGCGGACGGATTGCATGCCCTGCAGATCGAGATCAACCGGGCGCTCTACATGGACGAGGCGGCCATCGCCCGCGGTCCCGGTTTCGCCGCGCTGGCCGAGCGGCTCAAGACCTTGGTGCGAGCGCTCGGCGAGATCGCGACGCAGGTCGTCCGTCCATGACCGGGCGGCCCGGTCCGGGCCCCGCCATCACAGTCCGCGACGCCACGCCGGCCGATATCCCGACCATCCAAGGCATCTATGCGCATCACGTGCTGCATGGCCTGGCCTCGTTCGAAGAGGTCCCGCCCGATGCCGCCGAGATGGAGCGGCGCTATCGCGACATCCTCGGACGCGGGTTGCCCTATGTCGTCGCCGCGATGGACGGACGCGTCGCCGCCTTTGCCTATGCCCGCCCCTATCGCGCGCGCCCGGCCTATCGCTACGCCCTGGAGGATTCGGTTTATGTGGCCGGCGATGCGGTCGGCCGCGGCCTTGGCCGCGCCGCCCTCGCAGCCGTCATCGGCCGCGCAACCGCGCTCGGCTACCGGCAGATGATCGCCATCATCGGCGACTCCGGGAATGTCGCCTCGATCCGCTTGCACGAGACCCTCGGATTTCGGCATATCGGCACGTTGCGCTCGGTCGGCTTCAAGCTCGGCCGCTGGGTCGACAGCGTGTTGATGCAACTGAGCCTGGGGCTCGGCGACAATCGGCCGCCCTGATATGTTCGCGGATTCCATGCGGCCAGAAAAAAGGGCCGTGGCATGCACGGCCCAAGTTCTGGGAGGAAACGCCCGAGGGGCGTAAGCAGTACGGCACCGTCTGGGAGACAGCGCCAACGTACTGCGCCGCACAATATGAACCATCCTTAACGGATAATCAACCAAATTCGCCCATATGATTGTTTTGGTCATGGAATCCCTCCAAAGGAGCGCCGATTCCCTGGCCGGGCAATCGATTGTGCACTGCACAAGGGCCTCAGGGGACATGCCGACGGACGGTCCGACCCGTGTCATTCCATCTCGAAACCGACCGACGACCCGAGTGATCCGGGCCGGCTGCCTGGCCGTGGCGTTGTTGTTGACCGGCCCGGTGGCGGCACCGGCAGCGGCCGGCAACGCGCCGGCAACGGGTCACAATCCCTGGACCATGTGCGCCAAGGCGACCAATCGCATCGAGCGCCTGGAAGGCATCCCCCGCCAGCTCCTGCGCGCCATCTCCAAGGCCGAGTCCGGCCGTCTCCACAAGGGCAAGCAGATCGTGATGGCCTGGCCGTGGACGGTGATGGCGGAGGGCCGGGGCCGTTACCTGGAGACGAAGGCGCAAGCCATCGCCGAGGTCGAGACGCTGCGGGCCCGCGGCGTCAAGAACATCGATGTCGGCTGCATGCAGGTGAACCTGCAATATCATCCGCGCGCCTTCGCCAGCCTCGACGAGGCGTTCGATCCCCTGACGAACGTCCGCTACGCGGCCTCGTTCCTGAAGTCGCTGGCGTCCGAGCAAGGCTCTTGGGCCAAGGCGGCTGCCTACTATCACTCGCAGAATCCCGAGCGCTACCGCGTCTATCGCAGCAAGGTGCGGGAAATCTGGGCCACGGAGCGGGCGAAATACCTGCTCGCGCTCGACCAGCTGCGGGCGGCGCAGACGGCGGCCCTGACCCTGGCGAGCCTGATCCGCGTCGATGCGCCGGTGCCACTCGCCGTTGCGGCACCGCATCGGTCCGCTGCAGCCGACGCGCCGCGCGGCTTTCTGCCGAAAGGCCCGGTGCTGCTGCGGGCCACGGCCACGGCGCCGTCGGCCTGGCCCGGCCCGCCCGAAGGACCCGAGCCCCAGCCGGCGACCGGCACGCTCGTCTTCAACCGCGCGGGCCCGGTCCGTCTTCAGGTCGTCGCCGACCTGATGTAGGTCTCCCATCGCCCGGGGCTGGCGCGCTGCCGTCGCCGACGGCAGCTTTCGCTGGCGCGCGAGCGACGACCGTCATATATCTTGAACGATTGCGTCGTCATTGCGATTGTTTTGTCATCGCCTCTGGCGGTTTGTTTTGAGCGATATTGACCGTACCCTCCCGCGTTCCGGCGGGACTCGCGGTCGCGCCGGAAAATGCGCGTGCGAAGCCCCATGCTGGCGCGGCTGAGTCGGGCGCAGCGGGCCGGCGCGGCACTGATCGTCCTCGCATTCGCCGGGGCAACGCTGGTCATCGGCCTGATCATATCGGCCGCGCATGGCCAGGATCGCATCGCCGCGGAAAAGTCGGTCGAGCTGGTGCAGGCCGCCCTGGCGATGCGCGAGCGGAACACCGCTGCCGCCGTGAAGGACTATGCCTGGTGGACCGACGCCGTATACCACTTGGTCGATTCGCCGGACGCCGACTGGGCCGCCGAGCATATCGGCCGCACCACCTATCAGTCGATCGGCGTGCCGCTCGTGACGGTGATCGACGCCCTCGACAACCAGACCTTCACGTTCGTCGAGGGCGAGGCGGCGGACTTCGACATTTCGCCGGCCACGACGACCGGCTTGCCGGAATTGGTCGCCGAGGCCCGCGCCGCGCCGCCGGACGAGCCCCATCCGGCGACGGGCCTCGTCCGGATCGGCGGACAGATCTTCTCGGTGGCGCTTGCCGCCATCACCGCGGCGCCTCCGACCGAACATCGGCGGGCGGAACCGTCGCGCAGCCTCCTGCTGTTCGGCCACTCGCTCGATCCGGCGGCGATCGCCGCGATCGGCGAAGACCTGGGCATCGAAGGGCTGGCGCTGGTCCCGGCCGCCGTCGCCGGCGAACGGACCGGATTTCCGCTGACGACCATAGACGGATCCCCCATTGCCGCGCTTGCCTGGACGCCGGAACGGCCCGGCTTCGCGATGGTCCGGCAGATGGCGGTCCCCGTCGGCGCTTCGCTCCTCGGGCTGGCGCTGCTTTCGGCCCTTGCGCTGTGGCAGATCGGACTGGTCGACCGGGCACGGCGCGAGAACCAACACAACATCGAGGTCATCGCGGCCAAGAACCGTGAGCTGACCGTCGCCCGGGACGAGGCGGAGTACGCCAACCGTGCCAAGTCGCAGTTCCTCGCGGTGATGAGCCACGAACTGCGGACGCCGCTCAACGCGATCATCGGATTCTCGGAGATGATGCAGAAAGAGGTCTTTGGCCCCCTCGGCGACGGGCGATACAAGCGCTACGCGCAGGACATCCACGCCAGCGGCGGCCATCTTCTGTCGATCATCAACGATATCCTCGACCTCTCGAAGATCGAGGCCGGTCGGTCGGAGCTCGACGAGGAGGAGATCGATCTTGCGCAGATGATCGTTTCGATCCGCCGCATCATGCAGGAGCGGGCGACCGCGGCCGGCATCGCCTTCGTCTGCGGATCAGGCGGGGGGCTTCCGCGCGTGCTGGCCGACCGTCGGGCCCTGATGCAAATCCTGCTCAACCTGCTGTCGAACGCGGTCAAGTTCACGCCGAAGGGCGGGCGGGTCGAACTGCGGATGGATCTCGATCCCGACCGCGCCCTGCGAATGATCGTCAGCGACACCGGCATCGGCATGGACCCGGCGGATATCCCGCATGCCATGGCCGCCTTCGGCCAGGTCGATGGCTCGTGGTCGCGCAAATACGATGGCGCCGGGCTCGGGCTCCCGATCAGCCGAGCCCTGACTCAGCTGCATGGCGGAACGCTGGAGTTGGCGAGCAAACCCGGCGGCGGCACCACGGTCACTGTCCGGCTGCCGCCCGAGCGCGTCGGTCCGTCGCCGCCAGCTACGCGGCTCTCCATCGAACCGCCCTGCCCCGTGACCGAAGCGGCGGAGCCGAAGCGACTGGTTCGCCGCGGCAAAGCCTGACCCTCGATCTTACGCTCTCCTATCCCCGCATCGCTATCCCCACAGGCCGGGCGACGCCGGCTGCACGAGATTGCCCTCGTACATGAGGCCCGGTTCGCGGTCCCGCGCCAGCAGGAGCGGCCCGTCGAGGTCGACCCAGCGGGCGTCCTGCGCGATCAGCAGGGCGGGCGCCATGGCCAGCGAGGTCGCCACCATGCAGCCGACCATGAGCGCGAGGCCCTCGGCGCGGGCGGCCACGGCGAGGCGCAGGGCTTCGGTCAGGCCGCCGGTCTTGTCGAGCTTGATGTTGACGGCATCGTACCGGCCGCGGATCCCGGCCAGGCTGGCCGCGTCGTGGCAGGATTCGTCGGCGCAGACCGGCACCGGCCGCGCCAGCCGGGCGAGCGCCGCGTCGTCGCCCGCGGGCAGCGGCTGCTCGATGAGCTCGACGCCGAGCGGGGCCAGCTGCGGCGCCAGCTCGGCGAAGATCTCCGGCGTCCAGGCCTCGTTGGCATCGACGATGAGGCGGGCGCGGGGCGCGTTCTCGTGCACCGCGCGCACGCGGTCGAGGTCGCCCGGGCCGGAGAGCTTCAGCTTCAGCAGCGGCCGGCCGGCATTGGCGCGCGCTGCCGCCGCCATGCTCTCGACCGTGCCGAGGCTGAGCGTGTAGGCGGTGGTGACGGCGCGCGGCGGCGCCAGGCCGGCGAGCTGCCAGGCCGGGCGGCTGCCGCGCTTGGCCTCCAGGTCCCAAAGCGCGCAGTCCACCGCGTTGCGGGCGGCGCCGGCCGGCAGCGCCGCCTGCAGCGCGGCGCGATCGAGGCCGTCCTCGATCCGCGGGCGCAGACCCTCGATCGCCGCCACGGCGCCGTCGACCGTCTCGCCATAGCGCGGATAGGGCACGCATTCGCCGCGCCCGACATGGGCGCCGTCGCGGATCTCGACCACCACCACCTCGGCCTTGGTCTTGCTGCCGCGCGAGATGGCGAAGCTGCCGGCGATCGGCCAGCTTTCGGCGCGGATCGCCAGGCCGCGCATCACATGCCGGCGAGGGCGTCGACGATACGGCCGACGCCGGTGCGCAGGGGATCGACGGCGGGAAGGCCGTAGGACTGCTCGGCCTCGCGCAGATAGCGCTCGGCCGCCGACGGCGCGAGGGCCGATGTGTTGACGCTCAGCCCGACGCAGCGCGCCGCGGGATTGGTCAGCCGCGCGGCGGCGAGATTGGCCGCGATGCAGGCCGGCAGGTCCGGCAGCTTGTAGTGCGGCAATCCCCGCATGTGCGGCCGCGTCGGCTCATGGCACATGACGAGCGCGTCGGGCTGCGCGCCGTGGATGAGGCCGAGCGTCACGCCGGCGTAGGAGGCGTGGAAGAGCGAGCCCTGCCCTTCGATCAGGTCCCAGTGATCGGCGGCGTTCTCAGGCGCGAGCCACTCGACGGCGCCGGACACGAAGTCGGACACCACGGCATCGATGGACACGCCGTCGCCGGCGATGAGGATGCCGGTCTGGCCGGTGGCGCGGAAGTCGGCGTTCATGCCGCGCCGGCGCATCTCGCGCTCGCAGGCCAGCGCGGTGTACATCTTGCCGATCGAGCAGTCGGTGCCGACCGTGAGCATGCGCTTTCCGGCGCGCTTCCGCCCGTTGCCGACCGCGAAGTCGCGCGTGGGATGGCGCACGTCGTAGAGGGCGCGGCCGTGCCGCGCGGCGGCTTCGGCCAGCGCCGGCACGTCCGCGAGCCGCTTGTGCAGGCCGCTCGCCAGGCCCATGCCCTGCTCGAGCGCCTGCCGGAGGACGGCGATCCAGCCCTCCGATATGACCCCGCCGCGATTCGCGACGCCGACGATGACGGTCTTGACACCCGCCTTGGCCGCCTGCTCCACGGTCATCTCCGGCAATCCGAGGTCGGCCTTGCAGCCGGCAAGGCGCAGCTGGCCGATGCACCACTCGGGACGCCAGTCCTTGACCCCTTGCGCCGTCTTGGCGGCCAGCTGATCGGCGGCGTCGCCGAGAAACATCAGATAGGGATGCGCGATCGGCATGGATGCCTTTCTTGGGGTCGACGTCCCGGGCGCATCCTAGCCAGGAATTCCCGGTCTTGTCGGCAGGGATTTCCGCATGGCCCGCCTGTGATACCATCGCGCCCTGCCGAATCGCCGGATCGCGGCGGCGACAAAGGAGACGCGATGACCGCCAAACCGCCGGAGGCCCACCTGCTGACCGCCGCGCAGATCGCCGCCGCCGCCGAATCCGCCCTCGCCCATCCGCTGAACCCGAAATCGGAGGTCTATCTGCGCCGACTCGGCGAGACGGTGGGGTTGCAGCGGGCGATCGTGACGATGGCGCGGGTCCCGCCGGGCAAGGAGTCGTTCGCCTACCACGCCCACAAGGGGGACGAGGAGTGGATCTATATCGTTTCGGGCCGCGGCCGCGCCGAGATCGGCGACAAGACCTTCGAGGTCGGGCCCGGCGATTTCATGGCCTTTCCGGCTCCCTCGATCGGCCACCACCTGACCAACCCCTATGACGCGGACCTCGTCTATCTCATGGGCGGCGAGCGCGGCCGCGTCGACGTCGGGGAGTTCCCGAAGCTCGGCAAGCACATGATCTTCACCGCCGACGGCGTCTATCTCGCGGACTCCGACAAGTTCAGGCACATGTCGTTCGAGGAGTGGGCGAAGAAGGCGGATTGAGCGGGCACCCACATGTTGGTCGTTCAGCGGGTTCGCAAAAAGATGGGATCAGCGCCCTGCGTCCTTCGACAAGCTCAGGATGAGGGCGCTTCTTCGTGCCTCCAAGATTCTCCCTCATCCTGAGCTTGTCGAAGGACGCAGGATCACGAAGCAGGCGTCCGCGGGGGCGCCAAGCTCGGTTCGCCGCGTTTATTCCCGCCGTTTCCATGCAAGGCCGCGCCGTGGCAGACTGCGCGTTCGACAACAGGGAGCCGCGCCCGTGCCGTCCTTCGACATCGTCTCCAAGACCGATCTCGCCGAGGTGGACAATGCCGTGCAGGGCATGCGGCGAGAGATCGAGACGCGCTTCGACTTCAAGGGCAGCAAATGCTCGATCGAGCGCAAGGACAACACGCTCACGATCCTTGCCGACGACGACATGAAGCTGCGGCAGATGCAGGAGCTGCTGAAGGGCTATGTGACGCGCCGCAAGCTGGATGCCCGCTGCCTCGACTTCAAGCCGCAGGAGAAGGCGTCCGGAAATACGCTGCGGCAGATCGTCGACGTCAAGCAGGGTATCGAGAGCAGCCTGGCCAAGGAGATCGTGAAGGCGATCAAGGACGGCAAGCTCAAGGTGCAGGCCGCCATTCAGGGCGACGAGCTGCGCATCAGCGGCAAGAAGCGGGACGATCTGCAGGCGGCGATCCAGCTGGTGCGCGGACTCGAGATCGCGCAGCCGCTGCAATACGTCAACTTCAGGGATTGAGGTCCTGCGCCATGCCGACGAAGAAGAATCCGCTCGGGCTGAACGCGCTGCAGTTGAAGACGCTGACCCTGCTGCAGGAGCTGGCGCGGCTGAGCGGCCGTCCGGCGCCCGACTCGCCGGCCGGTCATGTCCTCGTCACGGGCATGCCGAACCCGCATGGCGACCACTTCCATCTCGGCGACGCCGTCGTGATGTCGCGCGACGCCAGCGGCCTGGCCAACGAGGGCGCCTGGGCGGCGCTGGAGCGCAAGGGGCTGATCAAGGCGATGTTCCCCATCGCCGCCGTGCTCACCCCGTCGGGGCTCGCCTACGACACCGGCCTGCGCGAGATCATCCTGCACCGCGCCCATCATCACTGACGCCCGCCGTCCGGCCGCTGCAGCCAGGCGACGACGCGCGACAGCGCGGTGCGCGGGACGCAGCGGATGGCGAGCGCGCCGAGCCGATTCTTCCAGCCGGCCACGACCAGCCGCCGCCCCCGCATCAGGCCGCGATAGCCGATGCGCGCCACCGACCCGGCCGTCATCGGCCGCAGCCGCGCGAGGCGCCGCGCCGCCGTCATGCCGGCGACCGCCTGGAATTCCGTCGCCGTGGAGCCCGGACACAGGCAGGTGACGGTGACGCCGCTGCCGGCTAGCTCGTCGGCCAGCGCCAGCGCAAACGACAGTAGGTAGGCCTTGCTCGCATAGTACACCGCCATGTACGGGCCGGGCAGGAAGCCGGCGAGCGAGGCGACGATCAGGATGCGCCCGCGCCGGCGGGCGCGCATCCCCGGCAGGAAGCGATGCGTCAGCTCCGTCAGCGCCCGCATGTTGACGTCGAGGATGCCGAGCTGCCGGTCGGCCGGCAGATCGGCGAAGGCGCCGAGGGCGCCATAGCCGGCGTTGTTGACCAGCACATCGACGGCGAGGCCCTCGGCGGCGGCGCGCGTCTGCAGCTGCCGCGGCGCCTGCGGATCGCCGAGATCCACGGGCCAGACATGGGCGACGATGCCGTGCGCCGCGCGCAGCTCGGCGGCAAGCCGCTCCAGCGAATCGCCGCGCCGCGCCACCAGGATCAGGTCGTGGCCGCCGGCGGCGAGCAGCCTCGCCAGCTCCAGCCCGATGCCGGCGGACGCACCGGTAACGAGGGCGAGCGGCCGCGGGGTCGCCATTTGCGATCGACCTGCGGCCCGACGCGGCGGCGGAACGGCCGCGCTACTGCGCGGCCGCCGCCACCTCCGCCGCCGATCCCCGGCGCATGTAGTCGTCGAGAAAGCCGGTGCGCCGGCCGTCCTGTGTCCACAGGATCGGGAAGAAGCTCTCGTCCATGGCGGTGTCGCCGACCCGCTTGTAGCGGTTGTAGATGTAGCTGACCTTGGTCGGATGGAACGTCGCCGCCGCCGACATGCAGTGCGCCACGGCGGAGCGCCGCGGCCTGTCGGCACGGTTGGAATCGGAGCCGTGCCAGGTGCCGCCGTCATGGAAGGCGCAGCCGCCGGCCGGAACCTCCACCGGCACCAGTTCCGGCGTGAGCCCCACCTGTGCCGCCGCCTCGCGCAGCTCCTTGCGGTAGTCCTCGGGGGCGTGGAACTGCCTGATCGGCGGCGACACCGGCCATTTGTGGGAGCCCCGCACATACTCGATCGTGCCGCCGGCCGCCGAGGTGTCGTCGAGGGCGATCCAGCAGGTGAGCATGTGCGGCGGGTCGATCCAGCCGTTGTAGCTGTCGTCCTGATGGAAGCCGAGCGGCCTGGCGCCGGGCGGCTTCCAGATGACGTTGTCCTGCGCCAGCCGCGCGCCCGGCCAGCCGGCGAGCTGGGCGCAGAGTCGGCCGACCTCGGCGCGCAGCACCAGGCTGGCGATGGTGTAGTCGGATTTCCAGCCGTTGCAGATTTGCCGCGCCAAGTCCGGCCGGTCGCGGCCCTCGCGCCAGTTCCACTCGTCCGGATAGAGGCCGGTCTCGAACTCGCCGCGGAACATCCGCTCGAAGCGGCCGGCCACGCGGCGGGCGTCGGCCGGATCGACGAGGCGCTCGAGAATGAGAAAACCGTCCTGATGGAAGCGCGCGATCTGCGCCGGCGTCAATTCGATCATGCCCAAGCGAGGGTGGCTGTTCATCGAACCGCCAGCCTAGCCGAGCCCGGCCGACGTGGCTAGGGTACCAAAGTCCAATTGGCGGCTGCCCTTGGCGCGCCTACGATACCGCATGTTGCATGGATTCGGCTCAGGCCGCCGGTCCGGGCCGGGGGAGTAAAGGGGGCGGGGTACTCGGTGACTGCCAGGATTCGACTCTGCATCTGCGGGATCGTCGCGGTGCTCGCGCTTGTCCTGTACCCGCACGCGGTGCTCGGGCAGGATTCGGCCCAACCCGCCGACGCGCCGCCGCAGGTGCGCGAGCTGCTGAAACTGTTGGACGATCCGGCGGTGCGCGACTGGCTGGAGCGGCAGCGCGCCGGCGCCGCGACGGCACCCGCCCCGGCGGCGGCGCCATCGGGCCATTTCGCCGGCCGCGTGGCTGCGATCCGCCAGCATCTCCACGGTCTGGCGGCGGCGCTGCCGACTCTGCCGGCGGAGTTCGAGCGCGCCGGCATCATCCTCTCCCTCGAGTTCCAGGAGCAGGGCATCGTCACCGTGCTGCTTCTCATCCTCGCGTTCGTGGCCCTGGGCTACGGCGCGGAGTGGCTCTACTACTGGGCCGCCGCCGGGATCGAGAGGTGGATCGTCGCGCTGCCGCTGGACACGGTGGGCCAGCGGTTGCGCGCCGTGGCCATCCGGCTCGGCTACGGCATCGGCATGGTCGCCGCCTTCGCCATCGGCAGCGTCGGCGCCTTCCTCGTCTTCGACTGGCCGCCGCTGCTGCGCGAGATCGTGCTCGGCTATCTGTTCGCCTTCCTGATCCTGCGGGTGACGCTGGTCCTC
Organism: Dongiaceae bacterium; assembly: GCA_050180895.1. Lineage (GTDB taxonomy): Bacteria > Pseudomonadota > Alphaproteobacteria > Dongiales > Dongiaceae > JBGPEQ01. The sequence goes on along the minus strand of JBFXDS010000001.1, from coordinate 104,252 downwards.
GGGCGCTTCCTGCTGGCGCCGGGCGGCGAGCGCTTCCGCATCATTCCGATGAGCACGCCGGCCGCCTGGTTCTGGTTTCGCCGCCTCGGCTTCTTCGTCGGCTGGCTCGCCTTCGGCTGGGTGACCATCAGCCTGCTGGCGACCCTCGGCGTGGCGACGCCCGTGCGCCAGATCGTGGCCTACGCATTGGGGCTGGTCCTGCTCGGCATCGGGCTGGAGATTGCCTGGCGGCGCCCGCGGACGCAGGCGACGGAAGGGCTTGTCCGGCGCGCGTCCAGTTGGCTGTTGTCGGCCTATGCCGTGCTGCTGTGGGCGCTCTGGGTCATCTCGGCAATGCCGGCGTTCTGGCTCGCGGTGGTCATCGTCGGCTTGCCGTTGGCGATCCGGGTTACCGAACGGTCGGTCGCCCACATCCTGCGCCCGCCCGGTGCGGCGGAGCCCAGCCCCGAGGTCAAGGGCGTGCATGTGGTCGGGATCGAGCGGGGGGTGCGGGCGCTGCTGATCATCGGCTTCGCCCTGCTGCTGGCCTGGGCCTGGGAGATCGACCTCGGCGCCCTGACCGCCAGCGACACGCTCGCCACGCGCCTGCTGCGCGGCGCCTTCAGCGCCGTCGTGATCATCCTTGTCGCCGACTTCGTCTGGCAGGCGTCGAAAGCGCTGATCGACCGTACCCTCGCCCAGGCGCGCGACCCCGGTGAGCCGAACACCGAGGATGCTCGGCGGAGGGCGCGGTTGCGCACCTTGCTGCCGATCCTGCGCAACGTGCTTTTCATCGTCGTCATCGTCATGGCCCTGCTGATGGTGCTATCGAGCATGGGCGTGGAGATCGGGCCGCTGATCGCCGGCGCCGGCGTGGTCGGCGTCGCCGTCGGCTTCGGCGCCCAGACCCTGGTCAAAGACATCATCAGCGGCGTGTTCTACCTGCTCGACGACGCCTTCCGGGTCGGCGAGTACATCCAGAGCGGCAGCTACAAGGGCGTGGTCGAATCATTCTCCCTGCGCTCGGTCAAGCTGCGCCACCACCGCGGCCCGCTCTACACCGTGCCGTTCGGCGAGCTGGGCGCGATCCAGAACATGAGCCGCGACTGGGTGATCGACAAGCTCGGCATCAACGTCACCTACGGCAGCGACCTCGACAAGGCGAAGAAGCTGATCAAGCAGATCGGCAAGGACCTGGCTGCCGACCCCGAATTCGCGCCGAATATCATCCAGCCGCTGAAGATGCAGGGCGTCGAGCAGTTCGGCGACTTCGGCATCCAGATCCGCATGAAGTTGATGACCAAGCCGGGCGAGCAGTTCGTCATCCGCCGCCGCGCCTACGCCATGATCAAGAAGGCCTTCGACGCCAACGGCATCAAGTTCGCCTCGCCGATGGTGCAGGTGACCGACGTCGACGAGGCCGCCGCCGCGGCGGCGGCGATGGCGGCGCGGCAGGTGGTGCAGCCGCCGGCGACCTGACCGGCAGACATTGCGCATTCCGGCGCGCCGCGATTCGACCGGCCGCCGATGACTTCCCGGTTACTATTTTCTGGGCGGGGCAATTCGTCGGCCCGGCTGGCGCAGCGGGTCGACCATCGCAGGCGCCGGCAGCACTCAGGCCGCCTCGCCGTTGGGCGCCATCACGACTTTCATGGCGCTGTCGGTTTGCGCCAGTTCGAGCGCTTCCTCGGCGCGCTCGAGCGGCATGCGGTGGCTTACGATGCGGTCGAAGGGCAGGCGCTCGAGGTTGGCGGCCATGAGGCGCATGGACGGCAGATAGGACGTAGCGGTCTCGCCGCCGACGCCGATGACGCTGACGTTCTTGGTGCAGATGTCGGAATTGGGATTGATCGCGACCGGCCCCATGTCGACGAAAGTGCCGGCCTCGACCACGACGCCGCCGACCCGCACCATCCGGACGGCCTCGACGAAGGTCTGGGGAAAGCCGCTGCAATCCAGCACGATATCGGGCCCGAGGCCGTTGCAATGCTCGCGGGCGCGGGCGATCCGCTCTTCCGGCTCGGTGTCGTCGACGAGCATGGTGAGGCTGGCGCCGAAGTCTTCGGCCAGACGGAGCCGCGAGGCGAAGCGGTCGGTAGCGATCAGCGTGCTGGCACCCAGCAGCTTCGCCTTGATCAGATGACAGAGACCGAGCGGGCCGATGCCGAGAACGGCGACCGACTGGCCGAAGCGACTGCCCCCGATCAGACCGAGCAGGCTCTGCGCCGTTTCCACGCCGTGAGTCACGGACATGATCTCGGTCAGCACGGCGACATGGTCGGGCAGGTCGTCCGGCACCCGGAAGATATGCGTGCCGGGCAGAAGATACATGTACTCCGCCCAGCCGCCGAAGAGATGCGGGGGCTGGCCGCAATGCAGGCTGTTGCCGTAATCCTGCAAGTTCTCGCACATGTAGTAGGGATAGGCGTTGCGGCAGAAGTGGCAAGCGCCGCAGGCGATGTTGGCGCCGGGGACGATGCGGTCGCCGACCTTGAGCGGGCGCCCTTCGCTGTCGAGCACCTCGCCGCCGATCGCCACCACCGTGCCGACATTCTCATGGCCGCAGATGAGGGGATAGGTGAGATCCCGCTCGTGGGGCGTGCCGGCATACTGCTTGCTTTCGCCGCGAAAGGTGTGCTTGTCGGTGCCGCAGATGCCGGAGAATCGGACCTTCATGAGCGCCGCCCCGGGCTTCGGATCCGGCATCGCGAATTCGCGCAGCCCGATGCGACCCGGCTTTTCCGTGACGGCGGCGCGGACCTTGGTCATGGGGCGATCCCTGTCTTCCTGGGGTTGGCGATCCTGGGCCGCCATTCCGGAGAGTCAACGGGCCAGCCAGCTTGACCACCCCCGAATGGAAGGCTAGCGTTGCCCCGATTGGATCGTTCCAATTGAGGCACGTCAAGCCTTGAGAACCGGTCGCCGCGCCGCCACGATGTGTTGGCTCTTGCTGTCTGGTCGAGCCCCTCGCTCAGAGGCCGGCGCGTATCCCGCGGCGCCGCGGTCAAGCAACGCCTGATTGCCGGACGGGCAGGGGGAACGCCGACATGGATGTTCGCTACCTGCAAGTCTCGAAGTCGTTCGGCTCCTATCAGGCGCTTGCGCCGCTCGACCTGCACGTCCCCGACGGGGCGTTCCTGGCGCTCCTCGGCCCGTCCGGATGCGGCAAGACGACGGCACTACGCCTGCTCGCCGGGCTCGAGCGGCCGAGCGGCGGGCGCCTCTACATCGGTGACCGCGATGTCACGTTCGTGCCCACGAAGGACCGGGACATCGCGATGGTCTTCCAGAGCTATGCGCTCTATCCGCATCTGAAGGTGGCCGACAACATCGCCTACCCGCTGCGCGTCCGTAAGGTCGACCCGGCCGAGCGAAAGCGGCAAGTGCTCAAGGTGGCCGAACTCCTGGGCCTCGCTGACTTCCTGGAACGTCGCCCCGCGCAGCTTTCGGGCGGCCAGCGCCAACGCGTCGCGCTGGCGCGCGCCATCATCCGCCGGCCCCTCGCCTTCCTCATGGACGAGCCGCTCTCCAACCTCGACGCGCAGCTGCGCCTGCAGATGCGGATCGAAATCAAACGCCTGCAGCGCGAGCTGGCGGCGACGATGCTTTACGTCACGCACGACCAGGTCGAAGCGATGACGATGGCCGACGTGATTGCCGTCATGCACAAGGGGCAGCTGCAGCAGCTGGCGCCGCCGGCGGAGATCTATGCGCGGCCGGCGAACCTGTTCGTGGCGACGTTCTGCGGCTCGCCGCCCATGAACGTGCTCGCCGGCGATGTGATGGACGGCCGGTTCTGCCGCCCCTCCGGAACCGTGGCGATGCCGGCCAGCGGCCATCGGGGCCCGGCGAAGCTCGGGTTTCGGCCCGAGCATGCCGAACTGGTCGAGCCGTCGTCCGGCGGATCGCTCGCCGGCGAGATCTATGTCGTCGAGCCGCTCGGCAACGAGACCCTCGTCACGATCAAGACCGACGATGCGCTCGTCAACATCCGCCAGCCGGCGGACTTTTCGATTCCGATCGGTGCTCCCTGCGGGGTGCGGCCGGTCGCGCGGCATCTGCATCTTTTCGACGCGGAGTCCGGCGCAGCCCTCAAGACCGGACTTGCGAACGCCGCCTGACAGCGAGGGACATCGACCGACTCAGTCCATCAACAGGGAGGTTAAAATGACCGACAAGACCAAGGACAACGGCACTCTGCTCAAGCGGCCGCTGCGCCGGCGCGAGCTGATCAAGGGCGGCATCGCCGCCACGGCCCTCGTGGCCGGCAGCTCGATCTTCGCGCCTCGGATCGTCCGTGGGGCGGGCGGCTCGATCACCATCGGCAGCTTCCAGGACAACGCCATGGCGCCGTTCCGCGACTACTTCGTCAAGGCCTTCACCGACGAGACGGGCATCGCGGCCACCTACAACGAGACGAACTACGACAGCTGGTACCAGAGCTGCAAGAACGACGGCCTGAACAAGACCGGCGCCTACGACATCTACGTGATGGACGACAACTGGGTGCCGGAATTCGCCGCCGCACGCATCGTCCAGAGCCTCGACCAGCTGGGCTTCAAGGCCAATCCCGACATCCTGCCCAAGGGGCTCGAGATGGGGTTGTGGCCGCCGAAATCGGGCGCCCGCATGAAGGACTTCGCCAGCGCGACGCCCGAGCTCTATTCGATCGTCATCATCGACGACGTCGAGATCCTCTACTACCACGCCGATTACTTCCCCTCGGCGCCCGAGACCTGGGACGACATCTTCAAGGTGGCGCAGACCACCAAGGCTCCCGACCTGTACGGCTGGTCGGCCCGCGGCGTGAAGGGCAATCCGATCGTGATGACCTACCTGCCGCTGCTGAACTCCTACGGCGGCAATTTCGTCAACGACGACTGGACGCCCGGCTTCGCCGGGCCGGAGGGCGTGGCCGCGCTCTCCCGCCTGTTCAGCTTCATTCCCTACATGCCCGAGGGCGTCGCCGCCTTCGACACCGCCGAAGAGACGCAGGTGATGCTCGAGGGCAAGTGCACGGCGCTGACCGAGTACACCGGCCTCGTGAACCGAGTCGACGATCCGTCCTCGTCGAAGGTTGTGGGCAAAATCAACATGGTCACGACGCCGAAGCAGGAAAAGCACGGGCCTGCGATCGGCACCTTCATCGCGAGCGTTTCCTCGGGAGCCAAGAATCCGGAAGGCGCGGTGCAGTTCCTCGAATGGTTCACCTCGAGCAAGATCCAGCTCGAGTTTGCCCGCAAATATGGCGGTGCGGCGGTGACGGGCTCTGCGCTGACCGACGCGGAAGCGAAGGAGAAGCATCGCTGGCTGCCGGCGATCGCCGAATCCGTCAACAACTCGGTGCAGAAGCCGAGAACGCCGGACGAGCCGAAAATGGAGGATCTTCTCGGGACCGCCCTGAACGAAGCGCTGGTCGAGGCGATCGCGACGAAGGCGAACTATGACGCAATCGCGCAGAAACATCTCCAGGCTGCCGCCGACCAGATCACTGACTATCTGAAGCAGCAGGGCGGCTACTTCTAAGCCTTGAGCGCAACGGCAGCGACCGTGGAGGAACGCGAGAGCAGGGTGCGGCGGCTACGGACAGCCGCCGTGCCCTACCTCTTGCTTCTTCCCGCAATTGCTGCCCTCGCTGCCGTCTCCCTATACCCGACCATCGACGGTATCCGCGCAAGCCTGCACAAATACCGATACGCACTCGACGTCGGCTACACGGGCGCGGACAACTTTGTCGATATCTACAACGATGCAGTGTTCTGGAAGGCGATGGCGACGACGGTTCAGTTCACCGTCTGCACCGTCGCGATCGAGACTCTGCTCGGCCTCCTGCTGGCGCTGCTCGTCGCCCGCGAACTGCGCTTCTCCGGTTTGATCCGGGTGACGCTGATCCTGCCGATGACGATCGCGCCCGTCGTCGTCGGAGTCATCTGGCGGCTGCTTTATGCCTCCGGTATCGGGGTCGTCGATCCGCTGTTCGAGGCGCTGGGTTTGGATGCGCCACACGTGCTCGCGCAGGGATTCAGCGCTTTCGTGGGTCTCGTGATCGTCGATGTCTGGGAATGGACCCCGCTGATGTTCCTGATCATCCTCGCCGGCCTGCATTCCCTGCCGCAGGATCCGATCGAGGCGGCGCGCGTCGACGGCGCCAGCGCGATCCAGACCTTCTTCCATCATACGCTGCCGCTGTTGCGCCCCGTGCTGCTGGTGGCCGTCGTGCTGCGTACGATCGATGCCGTCGGCACGTTCGACCAGGTCTACGTGCTCACCAAGGGCGGACCAGGCACGGCCACGCAGCTCATCTCGATCTATGCCTACAACACCGCATTCTTGTTCAATCAGTACGGCCGCGCGATGGCGATGTTGATCAGCCTGCTCGTCTGCCTGCTGCTTCTTATGGCGGCGGCGGTGCATTTCATGCGGCGCAGCTCGGAGATTGTCGAATGACGGCGCGTGAGCGGCTTGGCGCGGCTTTCGTCTACCTGACGCTCGGCTTGGCGATCCTCCTCACGCTCTTCCCGTTCTGGTGGATGCTCGTTACGTCGCTGAAGCGTCCGGTGGATATCTTCTCCGATGTCGCGCTCTGGCCTCAGCAGATCACCTTCGACAACTACGATCGGCTGTTCGGAGAGTTCCATTTCGGTCCGTTTCTGCTGAACAGCATCGTCGTCGTAGCCGCGTCCGTCGGCATCAGCCTGTTTGTCGGCACGCTCGCCGCCTATGCGCTCGCCCGGTTCCGCTTGCGCTTCGGCGTACGCCGCATGACGCTGTATCTCGTGCTGCTGGTGCGGATGCTGCCGGGAATCCTGCTCTGCGTGCCGCTCTACATCGCGCTGGCGAAATGGGGCCTCCTCAACACCAGGCTCGGCCTGATCCTGATCTATGCCGGCCTCAACACCAGTTTCGTCGTCTGGATGATGCAAAGCTTCCTTGAGGAAATCCCGCGCGACATCGAGGAAGCGGCGATGGTCGATGGCGATTCGCGGCTGACCGCCTTGTGGCGCGTGGTGCTGCCGCTGGCCGCCCCCGGCCTGATCGCGACCGCGATCTTCACCATCATCGCGACCTACAACGATTTCATCATCGCTCTGACGATGACGTCGACGCCGGCGGCGCAGACGATCCCTGTCGGCGTGTCGACGCTGATCGGCAAGATCGAGATCCAGTGGGGTCCGATGGCTGCGGCCGGTGTCGTGGGCGCCTTGCCGATCGTCATCTTCGCGCTCATCGTCCAGCGCAATTTCGTGCGCGGCCTGACATTCGGGGCTGTAAAGTAGGCGACAGGTCGAGCTCCCGCACGACCGGGGCGACCGCGCTCACCGCGGCGCCCTCCCCGTGCTGGCGCGGATGACGAGCGGATTGTCCAGCATCTCGCGGCGGCGGACGTGATGCCCTGCCCGGGTCGCCGCCACCACCAGTCCGACGGCGCGGCGGCTCATCTCCACGGCGTCGGAGCGCACCGTGGTCAACTGGATGCGCGCGTGCGCGGCGAGCGGCACGTCGTCGTAGCCGACCACCGAGACGTCGAGCGGCACGCGCAGGCCGCGCCGCTCCAGCTTGTCCATCATGGCGATGGCCTGCATGTCGTTGTGGGCCACGACCGCGGTGGCGTCGTCGATCGCGACCGGCCGCAGCCGGCGCCGCCGCAGCGCCGCCGCGAAGCCGATCCGCCGCCGCTCGCCCGAATGCTCGCGCAGGTCGTGCGACGCGAAGGCGAGGCGGCGATGGCCGAGGGCGTGGAGATGCGCCACCACGGCCTCCATGGCGCCGGCGTCGTCATGGTCGATGACGCCGACGCGGGGATCGTCGATGGCGCCGAGCGACGCGAGGACGACCGGAATGTCGCGGTCCATCAGCAGGCGCGGCAGCATCGATCCGGTCGCCATGCCGCCGACGACGACGCCGTCGACGCGCCGCTCGATCAGCGCGCGGCCGGCGTCCGCCTCGGCCGCCGGCAGGCACTCGGTGTGGGCCGTGAAGACGGCGAAGCCGAAGGCGCGCGCGGCATGCTCGACGCCGACCGCCAGCTGCGCGTAGTACGGATTGGTGAGGTCCGGCACGACGATGCCGATCGCCATGCTGGCACGCGATTTCAGCGAGCGCGCGATGGCGTTCGGGTGGTAGCCGGTTTCGGCGATGGCGCGCTCGACGCGGGCCCGCGTCGCCGCCGCCACCAGGGCGGTGCCGCGAATCACGTTCGAGACCGTCGATTTCGAGACGCCGGCCCGGTCGGCGACGTCGTTCAGCGTCGTCACGCGGCTCCCTCTGTTTGCGCCAGGATGCGCTTCAGGCCGGCGATCGACCGCGTCGTGCCCTCCTCGCCGTCGTAGCGCGGATCCTCGTGCTCGATCGAGATCACGCCGTCATACCCCGCCGCCCGCATCGCGCGGAAGAGCTTCACCCAGGTCGCGTCGTCATGGCCTTCGCCGACCGAGGCGAAGTGCCAGGGCGTCTGCGCGGGGTCCCGGGGCTGCGCATAGTGAAGCACGCCGCGGGCGCGGATGCGCTCGGGATAGAGCAGCGTGTCCTTGCCGTGGCTGTGGCCGATCCGGTGCCCGAGCGCCTCGACGACGGCGACCGGGTCGATGCCCTGCCACCAGAAGTGGCTGGGATCGAGGTTGAGGCCGATGTTCGGGCCGACATGGGCGGCCAGCTCCAGGAAGCCGTCCGCATTGAAGATCGCGCAGCCCGGATGCATCTCGAAGCAGACCATCAGCTTCGGCGCCTCGCGCGCAAGCCGCTCGCTCGTCGCGCGCCAGAACGGGATCAGCTCCTGCTCGAGCTGCCACGCGAACAGCCGTTCATCGTCGGCCGAGGTCGCCCAGCACGGGAAGACGCCGAGGGCGCCGCCGCCGGGGCCGGCGGGACAGCCGCTCATGGTGACGACGCGCTCGACCCCGAACGCCACCGCCAGCGCGACGGCGGCGTCGAACCGCACCCGCGCGTCCTTGCGCTTAGCGGGGTCGGGGTGCAGCAGGTTGCCGGCCGCGTTGACGGCGGACAGGCGGAGGCCGAACTCGCGCAGCTCGCCGGCCAAGCGGTCGCGCTCGCGCGTCTCGCCGATCGTGGCGAGGTCGAGGTGCGGCCGCGGCCACGGCCCCCAGGCGCCGACGCCGAGCTCGACATCGGCAATGCCGCGCGCGGCGCACCAGGCGAACATCGCGCGCCGGTCGAGATGGGCCAGCGAGTCCGAGAACACACCGATCTTCATGCGCTTGCCTTTCTGAATGCCGAGGTGAGGAGGGCAATGTCGCGGCGCGCCTGCTCGACCGGCGTCAGCACCGGCGCCATGCCGCAGGCCGCCGCGTGGAAGGCCCGCAGCTGCTCGCGGAAGGCCTCCTCGTAACTGGCGCGGTGCTCCAGCGTCTCCAGCGCGTGCCCGTCGCCGCGCCGGCGCAGGGTGAGGCGCGTCGGCAGATGTCGCAGATAGGGCGAAGGAAAGGACAGCTCGAGGATGCGGTCGGCGCAATAGATCGTGATCCGCTCGGCATAGTCGGGCACGCCCGGCAGATTGATGTGGGTCATGGAGACGCGCCCGCCGCCGGGCAGGGCGAATCCCAGCTGCACCCCGCGGCCCTCGTCGAACAGCGCGCCGTGGTCGGCCTCGGTCGGCAACTCGCAGCCGAAATGCGCGAAGATGCCGTGCACGACGGCGACGTCATGCACCAGGGCGGACAGGAACCCGTTCGCCAGCGCCCGCGCGCCGGCCTCATCCAGGGGCCGCCCGGCGGCCTCGCGCAACTGGGCGGCGTGCGCCGCACGACCCTGCTCGCGTAGTGCGGCCGGCAGATCGTCCGGCCATGTCATCGGCAGGTGGGCGACGAACGGCTCATGGTCGGGATCGTGGACCTCGACCGTGATCAGCTTCACGTCCGTCAGACGGTCCGGAAGCAGCGTGAGCGCCTGCCGATAGGCCGGATCGTGGCGCTTCATGTAGGCGACCTGGACGATGCGGCCTGCCCGATCCCGGGCGGCGGCGATCCGCTCGCAGGCCTCGACCGTCAGCGCCAGCGGCTTCTCGCACAGGACGTGCAGACCGGCCTCGAGGGCGGCGATCGCGAACTCGGGATGGAAGGGATCGGGCGCGGCGATGACCACGGCATCCAGCCGGGCGGACAGCAACCCGGCGGCATCAGGATAGACCCGCGCGATGCCGTAGCGTTCCGCCAGCGCCGCCCTGACGGCGGGAGACGCATCGGCCAGGGCCGCGAAGTCGAACCGCTCCCGCTCCTCCCAGAGGTAGAAGGCGTGTTCCGCCTGACCGACCAGGCCGGCTCCGATCAGGCCGACGCGCAACCGTCCCCGCATTTTTCCCTTATTGGAACGATCCAATTCGCATTCAGCAAACAGGAAGCCGGCGGTCCTGTCAAGACGTCCCGCCGGCTGTTGTCGCTCCTCGCCCCTGCACTCGCAGATGATTGGGAGAGGCCCTCAACTACCCCCTCTCCCGCTGCGCGGACGAGGAAGACAGGGTGAGGGTGACTTCCTCTTCTATGATCGTGGGTCCTAGACGGAAGCCATGTCGAACTTCTGGGCGTCGATGGCGCTCGTCGGCAGGACATTCGCCGCCTCCGCCTCGGTGCCGCCGAGCGCCACGCGCGCCGCCACCTCGACGTTGTGGATGATCGCATCGACCTCCGCCGCCGAGTGGTTGGGATGCATCGGCACCATCACGGTGCGGTTCAAGATATCGAGCGACCGGGCGCACATGTCCGCGCTGTAGCTGCGCCGGCAACCGGCGTTGTCCGGGTGGTTGTAGGGATTCATGGCCGCGTGGGCGGCGCCCATCCCCATGAGCACCTGGTCCCATTCCGTGTAGGTGTGGCGTCCGGTCTTGCCGGCGATCACCGATGGGAACACGCCGGCGAACCGGCGGGCCGCCTCGGCGGAAGGCAGCAGGTACATGACATGGGCGGCGCAGTCGAAATCCGGGCTGTTCATCGGCGAGAGCCTCAATCCGAGATTGTCGAGGCGCGCCGTGGCGCGGACGATCCGCCTCTTCTCGTCGCGCATCGCCGCGATCATGCCGTCGATGCGGTCGAGCTGCACGTTCAGCATCGCGCCCATGAGCTCCGACGCGCGCCCGCCGTTGCCGGCGAAGGGCTTCAGGCCCTCCTCGCGGCCGGTCCAATAGAAGTGGCAGGGATCGATGGCGCAGCGGGCACGCTTCGCCAGCGCCTCGTCGGAGGTCGCCACGCCCCCGCCTTCGCCGGCGGTCATGTTCTTGAAGTAGTTGAAGCTGAAGGCCCCGATGTCGCCGATCGCGCCGAACCTGCGCCCCTCGTAGCCGCCGCCGACGCCCTGGCAGGCATCCTCGACGACCTTCAGGCCGCGCCGCCGGGCTATTCCCATGATGGCATCCATGTTGCAGGCGGCCCCCCACATGTGCACGGGGATGACGGCCTTGGTGCGCGGCCCGATCGCCGCCTCGACCGCCTGGGGATCGATGGTGATGCTCTCGTCGACGTCGACGATCACGGGTATCGCGCCGGTCGTGAGCACGGCCGTCGCCGTCGCCATGTAGGTGTGGGCGGGGATCAGTACCTCGTCGCCGGGCCCGAGCCCGAGCGCGATCATCGCCGCCGACAGGGCATAGGTGCCGCTGACCGTCAGCGCGAAATGATCGACGCCGAGATGAGCGGCATAGCGCTGCTCGAATCGATCGCATTCGCTGTCGGCGCCGTAGCGGAACAGCCTGCCGCTGCGAATGACCTTCGCGATCGCCGCAATCTCCTCTTCGCCAACGATGTACATCCGAGCGCTCCCGGGTTGATGATCTTCCTGTCGGAAGTGTAGGCGGATTTTCGGCCGCTCGAAAGGGCGATGCCCGGCACGTCATTGCCGGCCGCTGCGGGAACGTCGCTGCCTGCTGCTGCCCGTGTGGGTCGCCGGCCGCGCCTAGTCCTCCTGGCGGTGCACGTCGTGGACGACGATGCCGGCGCCCTCGGGCGGCATCTCCAGCCACGCCTTGCGCTTGAGCGTGCGCTTGGTGTCCTCGTAGCCGCTCTGCCAGTGCTCGCGCATGGAGTCGGCGGAGAACTCGTAGTCCTTGGCGTGGCCCTCATATGCCTTCTGCTGGTAGATGAGGTGGAGGATGGTGATCTCCGGCAGATCGGCGAGCTCGTCGCGCAGCCGGCGCTGCTCGTCGGTCAGCGCGTCCTCGGGCACCTTGGCGAGGGCCTGATGAAGGCGGGTCTTCCAGACATGAATCCGCCGATAGGTGTCGGTGTTATAGCGCGTGCGCGACGAGTACATGATGTCCTTGTGCCGCGCCATGACGTCCTGGATGTCGCGCGGCAGAGCGCCGCGGCTGCTGAACAGGTCGACCTGGAAGATGAGCGTGTTGAGCCGGTCGTCATGGTCGAGCAGATGCTGCAGCGGGGTGTTGGAAACGATGCCGCCGTCCCAGTAGTAGTCGGTGCCGATCTTGATCATCGGCAGCGCCGGCGGCAGGGCCCCGCTCGCCATGATGTGCTCCGGCTCGATCTCCTCGTGGGCGTTGTCGAAATAGATGAAGTTGCCGGTCAGTACGTTGACGGCGCCGACGGCGAGGCGCGTCGCGTCCTGGTTCAACAGGGAAAAATCGACCAGCTCGCGCAGCGTCTGCCGCAGGGGTGCGCTGTCGTAGTAGCTGGTGGCGTCGCGCGCGCCGGCGGCGGTCAGCCAGGGGCCCGGTTTCCGCGGCTCGAAGAAGCCCGGCTGGCCCTGCAGGATCGTCAGCCACGCGCTCGTCGCGTTGCGTGCCTTGCGATAGATGTCGCCGTCCGGCGTGTACGGCCAGACCGTCCGGTCCGTGACCCGCTCCCAGAAGGTGCGCAGCCGGTCCACCCGCCGGTGCGGTGGATTGCCGGCGATGATGGCGGCGTTGACGGCGCCGATCGAGACGCCGGACACCCAGTCCGGTTCGATGTTGGCCTCATGCAGGGCCTGGTACACGCCGGCCTGATAGGCGCCGAGCGCGCCGCCGCCCTGCAGCACCAGGGCGATGCGCGCGCAGCGGTCGGGCCGCCAGCCGCGCCACTCGTTGCGTTCCTGTAAGCCCGGGGTCGTCGCATCCATGCGCAGCCTCCGTCGGACGTTGCGGCGCGATGACGCCAGCATGATCCGGCGGTGGAATCAACCGCGCCGATTGTCACGACGATGCCGGCGGGTCGTCACATTCCGGCCGCCGGCGCCGGCGGCCGCAGTCGTTCGCCGCCCGACGGCCGATCAACGCGCGGCGGCGATACCGGCCGAGGCCGACCACGGGCCGGGCGACGCCGACCTCTCCCCGCGCGCGCAGCGCAACGGTCGGGCAACGGGCGGTTCGCCAAGCAGGTGATGCCCCGCCGCGTGGCAGATCTCGCCGAGCCAGTTGGCGAAGAGGAGATCGGCATAGGGACGCCAGCGATTGACGGGCGGCCGCTCGGGATCGTCGTCCGGGAAGTAGTTGCGGGGAACGTCGATGGGCTTGCCGGCCAGGCGGTCGCGGCGGAACTCCTCGCCCAGGGTCTCGGCGTCATACTCCAGGTGATTGAACATGTAGACCGCGCGATTGCCGCGATCCTCGACGAGACATAAGCCCGCCTCCGCCGAGACGGCGAGCATGCTCAGCCCGGCCGCGGCCGGCAGGTCGGCGGCGCGGACCTCCGTGTGCCGCGAGACCGGCACCGGGAACTCCTCGCCGAAGCCGCCGAGCAGGCGCGAGTCCACCGGTGCCCGGCGATGGCCGAAGACACCGAACATCTTCGCCGGCAGCCGGTGCTTCGGCACGTCGTGAGCGTGATAGAGCGCGGCCTGCGCGGCCCAGCAGATGTGGAAGCCGTGGATGCGGCGCGACCGGGCCCAGTCGAAGATGGCGCAGAGGTCGGACCAATAGGCGACCTTTTCGAACGGCAAGGTCTCGACCGGCGCGCCCGTGACGATCAGCCCGTCGAAGCGGTCGTCGCGGATGCGGCTCCAGGGCCGATAGAAGGCGGCCATGTGCGCCGCCGGCGTCGTCTTCGATCGGTAGGAGTCGGGCACGCACAGGGTCAGCGCGACGGGAACCGACGCGCCGCCGAGGAGACGGGCAATCTGCGTCTCCGTCACGGTCTTGTTCGGCATCAGGTTGACGAGGCAGATGCGCAGCGGATCGCCGCGGCGGCGCAGCTCGTCGCCGCCCAGGATCTCGACGCCTTCTTCCAGGAGACTCCGTTGCGCCGGCAGTCCGGCGGGAAGGGCGATGGGCATGGCTGGCCTCCGAGGATCGCGTCGGTCGACTGGAGGCGGGGTGCGACCGCCAAGCCGCACCCCAGCCCCGCGGCACGTCACGCCGCCAGGGCGACGGTCCGCGGCGCCGCGAGCGCCTGGTCGATATCGGCGAGGATGTCGTCGATATGCTCGATGCCGACGGACAGTCGCACATAGCCCTCGGTGACCCCGGTGGCCTCCTGCTCCGCCGGCGACAGCTGCGAATGCGTGGTCGTCGCCGGATGGATCGCCAGGCTGCGGGCATCGCCGATATTGGCGACGTGGTAATGCATCTTCAGCGCGTCGATGAAGCGCCGCCCGGCGTCCTTGCCGTCCTTCAGCTCGAAACCGACCAGCCCGCCGAAACCGCCCTTCAGGTAAGCGGCGGCGCGGCGCTTCTGCATCGGATCGGCATGCAGGCCGGGATAGATCACCTTCGCCACCTCGGGCCGCGCCGCCAGATGGTGCGCCACGGCCTCGGCGTTGCGGCAATGCTCGCGCATCCGCAGCGGCAGCGTCTCCAGCCCCTGGATGAACTGGAAGGCGTTGAACGGACTCATCGCCGCGCCGAGGTCGCGCAGCAGGGTCGTCCGCGCCTTGAGGATGTAGGCGATGGGCCCCAGCGGCTTGACCGCTTCCGTCCAGACCGCGCCGTGATAGCTCGGGTCGGGCTGGGTGAGCAGCGGGAAGCGCTTGGCGTGCGTCTCCCAGTCGAAGTTGCCGCCGTCGACGATGAGGCCGCCGATCGAGGTGCCGTGGCCGCCGATATACTTGGTCGTCGAATATACGACGATGGCGGCGCCATGCTGCAACGGCCGGCAGAGGATCGGAGCGGCCGTGTTGTCCATGATCAGCGGCACGCCCAGCTTGCGCCCGATCGACGCCACCTCCTCGATCGGGAAGACGGTGAGCTTGGGATTGGGCAGGGTCTCGGCATAGTAGGCGCGGGTCTTGTCGTCGGTGGCGCGGCGGAAGGCGTCGGGATCGGCCGGATCGACGAAGCGCACCTCGATCCCCATGGTCTTGAAGGTGTTGGCGAACAGGTTCCAGGTGCCGCCATAGAGGTCGGTCGCGCTGACGATGTTGTCGCCGGCCTGGGCGATGTTCTGGATGGCGATCGCCGAGGCCGCCTGACCGGAGCCGACGGCAAGAGCGGCCGCACCGCCCTCCAACGCGGCGATGCGCTGCTCGAGCACGTCGCAGGTCGGGTTCATGACCCGCGTGTAGATGTTGCCCAGCTCCTTGAGGGCGAACAGGTTCGCCGCATGCTCGGTGCCCTGGAACTGGTAGGACGTCGTCTGGTAGATCGGCACCGCCACCGATCCGGTCGCCGGATCGGCGCGGTAGGTGCCGCCATGCAGGACGAGCGTCTCGGGGTTCTTCGACTCGATCATCTCTGGGTCTCCTCTCGATGCGGTTGAACTAGGCCGCCGGCCGCTGCGGGACGGCGGCGCGAAACAGATGCGCGGCAACGGCCGCGTTGACGGACTCGGGATGGGTGAGCGGCAGCATGTGGCCGGCGCCGTCGATCGTCTCCAGGCGAGCCGCGGGCAACGCCTTCGCGACCAGCTCGGCGATACGCCGCGTCGGCCGCGGCGACTGCGTGCCGCGCAGCACGAGCGCCGGAACGGCGATCTGCCGGTAGGCGGAAAGCGGCGTCGCTTCCGACATCGTCGCCTGGAAATCGAGAGCAACCTTCGGCGCGCGACGCGCGAGCGCGGCCTGCGCCTCCGACGTCACCCGGCTCCAGGCGCCGTCGCCGTTCCAGTAGTCGATGAACTGCGCCATGGCGCCCGGCCCGTCGCCGCGCGCGGCGGCTGCGGACACGCCCGCGGCAAGCGCCGTCACCCGGCGGAAGAGGGCGCGGTCTGCCGCCTCGGCCGCGTCGCGCAGCAGGTGGAAGGCGACCGGCTCGATCAGCGTGAGGCTCAGCAGCCGCCCCGGCCACTGCAGCGCGAAACGGAGCGCGACCGCGCCGCCATAGGAATGGCCGACCAGATGAACGGGGCCGCAAGCGGGCGGCAGGACGGCCGCGGCCAGCGCCGCCTCGTCGGCGAGCGTCAGCGGGCGATGTCCAGGCCACGGGTCGGTCTCGCCATAGCCGTACAGGTCGGGTGCCAGCACGCGACAGCGCGTGCGCAGCCGTTCGGTCAGCGACCGCCACAGCGCGCCGGAGCCCGCCGAGCTGTGCAGGAGCAGCACGGTCTCGCCGGCGCCCGTCTCGGTGCAGGCGATCCGCGTGCCGCCGAGATCAATGGTCGGCATGACTGCTCCGGCTCCAGGCAACGGCCAGGCCGCGGACCAGGAACTCGATCTGGCTGCGGTGCAGGCCGACATCCTTGAGCTGCGCGTCGCTCATGGACTGCAGCTGTCGGACCGCCAGCCGTCGCCGATGCCAGTCGCGCATCGCCTGCGACGCTGCTGCGGCGCCAGCGATGGCGGCGGCGATCAAGCCGCGCCGACCGGGCCGCACGTCGATCAATGTGCTCATCGTCTGTCTCCCTCAACTGACGGCGCAAGCGCCGTGGTTGCGGGGCTTCTACAGGGAGGGCGTCACAGCGCCGTCACAGGCGCCGCAGTTTCTTGTTTCAAATGTTTCATGGCCGGGAAGCCCCGGAGGAGCGCGCGGAGCTGCCGTCAATCGACGTCTGTCGACAGCTCCGGCGTCTGCGCGTGCGCGAACATGCGCGCGATCTGGTGCGGCAGCACGCGGCCGATGGAGAGGTCGGCCGGAATCTCGTCGGCGGTGAAGAAGGCGACCTCGCTGGTCTCCAGCCCGGGCGCAGCGGCGCCGCCGACGATGTCGCAGATGAAGAAGAGTTTGTAGATATGAAAAGGAAACGGCGGCCGGTGGGCGTGCCGCTCGCGGTCGTAGACTGCCGCCAGCTTGCGAACCGCGACCTCGAAGCCGGATTCTTCGCGCACCTCGCGCACGACGCATTCGCGCGGCGACAGGTTCACGTCGGCCCAGCCGCCGGGCAGCGTCCAACGGCCGGCATCGGCGACCTCGCGCACCAGGAGGATGCGGCCCTCGGCGTTGAACACGGCGCCGCGCACGTCGACCTTGGGCGTCGCGTAGCCGGTCTCGGCCGCGAACAGCCCCTCGATGCGGCCGAGCTCGGCATCGGTATGCTCGGCCATGATGCGCGCCGCCAGCGCGCGGAGCGCCTCGTAGCGCTCGCGGTCGTAGGCGTCTTTGGTGAAGGCCAGCCCGGTCTGCGCGATCGCCTGCAGCTCCCGCGCCCAGGTCAGCCAGATGGGACTCTTCGCGTCGTCCATGCGTGCCGTCGTCTTCCCCTGTCGCCGGAACCAGACATTCATGAGTCGCGCCGCACTTGCAATGCCAATCCCTGGCATACAGGAGGACTGGGAGCGACATCGTGCGTCCTTCGACAAGCGCAGGATGAGGATCTTTCTTCATGCCACCAAGATTTCCCTCATCCTGAGCTTGTCGAAGGACGCAGGGTGGAGATGCAACGCGCCGGTTCCTGAAGTACGTTTCGACGAACAGGAGGGACTGCGCATGGCCGATATCGAACTCTGCTACACGCCCGCCGCGGAGCTGGCGCGCCGCATCCGCGCGAAGGAGATCTCGCCGGTCGAGGTCGTCACGAACAGCCTGGCGCGCATCGCCGACGTCAATCCGACGCTCAACTGCTTCTGCTTCGTCTATCCGGAGGAGGCGCTGGCCAAGGCACACGCGGCCGAGGCGGCGGTCGCGGCGGGCAAGCCGCTCGGGCCGCTGCACGGCGTGCCCATCGCCATCAAGGACCTGACGCCGACCAAGGGCAAGCGCACCACGCTCGGCAGCTACACGCATGAGCATTGGGTGCCGGACCACGACGCCGCGATCGTCGAGAAGCTCGACGCGGCCGGCGCCATCATGGTCGGCAAGACGACGACGCCGGAGTTCGCCTATTCCAGCTTCACCGAGAGCCCGCTCTGGGGCGTCACCCGCAATCCCTGGAACCCGGAGCGCACGCCGGGCGGCTCCTCCGGCGGCTCCGGCGCGGCGGTGGCGAGCGGCTGCGTACCGCTGGCCGAGGGCACGGACATGGGCGGCTCGGTGCGCATCCCCGCGGCCTGGTGCGGCATCGTCGGACTGAAGCCGAGCCTCGGCCGCATCCCGCTCGACCTGCTGCCGAGCGTGTTCGACAACATCTCGCATTTCGGCCCGCTCGCCCGCACCATCGACGACGCGCGCCTCTTCCTCGCCGCCACCCAGGGGCCGGACGAGCGCGACATCCAGTCGATCGGCACGCCCCTGGCGCTCGACGGGCCGCAGCCGGGTTCGGTCAAGGGCCTGCGCTTCGCCCTCAACATCGATCTCGGCTGCTATGCGGTCGACCCGGAGGTCGAGGCGGCCGTGCGCGCGGCGGCGCGCGCGCTGACCGAGGCCGGCGCCGTGGTCGAGGAGGTCGCGCTGCCCTGGACGCGGCGCGTGGCCGACGCCTGGGTCGAGGTCTGGCAGGTGTTCATGGCCGCCTATTTCGGCCATCTGCTCGAGCGGTACCGCGACAAGATGGACCCGCTCGTCGTCGACCTCATCGAGGCCGGCAACAGGATGCCGGCGGCGCACTACAAGCGGCTGGAGATCGAGCGCACGGCGCAGTGGCGCAGCTTCTATCCGATCCTGCAGAAACACGACGCCTTCCTCTGTCCGACCATGCGGATACCGGCGCCGCGCGTCGGCGAGCGCGACGAGAGCTACTACGCGATGCGGGGAGACGAACGCTATTACGGCCTCGACATGACCAGCCAGCTCAACCTGATCGCGCCCTGCCCGGTCCTCTCGGTGCCCGCCGGCTGGTCGAAGGATGGCCTGCCCATCGGCCTGCAGATCGTCGGCCGCCGCTGGCGCGACGACACCGTGCTCACCATCGGCAAGGCGCTGGAGGCGGCGCGCCCCTGGGCCGGCAAGCGCCCGCCGATCTGAACGTCACCTGCACGCCGCTTTTACAGAAAGAGGTTCACATGGCGGAATACCGGCTCCATTGCTTCGGCGAATCCGGCAACTCCTACAAGGCGGCGCTGATGCTCGCTCTCTGCGGCTGCGACTGGGAGCCGCGGAAGGTCGACTACTTCGACGGCGAGACGCGCGGCGAGAGCTTCCGGCAGACGATCAACGAGCTGGGCGAGGCGCCGGTGCTGGAGCACCGGGGCAAGCGCCTGAGCCAGAGCGGCGCCATCCTCACCTACCTCGCCGAGCGCACCCAGCGATTCGGCGGCCGCGACGACGACGAGCGCTACGAGGCGCTGCGCTGGATCCTGTTCGACAACCACAAATTCACCAGCTACTTCGCCACGCTGCGCTTCCTGCTCGGGCTGCAGAAGACGGGCGAGACGCCGGTGACGGAGTTCCTGCGCACCCGCGCCCTCGCCGCCTTCGGCATCGTCGAGAAGCACCTGGCGGCGCGCGCCTTCGTCGTCGGCGACGCGCCCACCATCGCCGACCTCTCGATGGTCGGCTACCTCTACTATCCCGAGGAGACCGGCATCGACCGCGCCGCCTTCCCCAACATCGACGCCTGGACCAAGCGCATCGCCGCTCTGCCGGGCTGGAAGCACCCCTACGAGCTGATGCCGCGCGCCCGCACGTGAGGCCCGCCCGCCGCCGGCAAGAATTTCTTCATCCTTTCCATGGCATGAAGCATTGACATCGGCGGCGGGCGTCCCCATTGATAGGCGCGCGTAAGGAGGTCCGAGTGTGAGCTTCGCTCTTTCATCGCGACGACGACGAGCCGAGGCCGCCCGCGTGCGGCACGGCCTGCCGCGCCTGCGCGAAGCGCGCCCTGTCCCCGTGGACGACCGAGGGGACTAGCGGTGTCGCCATCGGCGGCCGGCGGATGAACCCTTCCTTCAACCGCTCTTAGGACCGTCGAAAGAAAGACACCGATGTACAAGATCCTCCGCGAACGGCCGGCCGACGCCGGCGATATCGAGCAACTCCTCGACCTTGCCTTCGGGCCGGACCGGCTGGCCAAGACGTCCTATCGCTACCGCGACGGCGTCGCCCCGGTCTCGGCCCTGTCCTGGATCGCCCGCGACGGCGAGCGCCTGGTCGGCACGATCCGCTACTGGCCGATCCAGGTCGGCGCGGCCGACACGCCGGCGCTGCTGCTCGGCCCGCTCGCCGTCGACCCGACGCGGCGCGGCGAGGGCATCGGCCGCATGCTGGTGGCGCGCACCCTCGACCAGGCCATGCTGAGCGGCCACCGGCTGGTGCTGCTGGTCGCCGACCCCGGCTATTACGAGCAGTTCGGCTGCGTGCCGGCGGCGCCCTTCGGCTTCGCCATGCCGCAGGAGAAGCCGGAGCGGCTGTGGGTGCGGCCGCTGGCGCCGGGCGCGCTGCGCGGCGTCTCTGGCATCGTCAAGCCGCGGAGGTCGGTTCGCGGCCGTGGCCTGAGCCGGACGCGCGCCGCGGCAAAGAAAGCGGCTTAGGGACTTAGGATAGTAATCCGCGCGAGCATCGGATCGACGCCGTGCGTCCTTCGACAAGCTCAGGATGAGGGCTTTCCTTTGTGCCACCAAGATTCCCCCTCATCCTGAGCTTGTCGAAGGACGCACTCTGGTCATGCTCGGCCGATCCGGGTCGTGCCCCGAAAGGGGCCCGGACGAGCCACGTCGACGGACAGCCGATCCTCAGAACGGCAGGTCGCCCAGATTCTGCAGCGCCGCCTGGGCATCGGCGCTGCCCTGGTCGGCGGCGGCCTGGTACCAGCGGCGGGCCGCGCGGCGGTCGTGCGGCGCGCCGTCGCCCCGGTCATGGGCATAGCCCAGCGCGTATTGGCCGTTGGCGTCGCCTCGGCCGGCGGCCTGCCGGTACCAGCGCACCGCCGCGACCGGATCCTTGGCCATGCCGTAGCCGTAGTAGTGCATGTTGCCGATGAAATAGAGGGCTTCGGCATTGCCCGAGTCGGTCGCCATCTGGAAGGAGCGCAGGGCCGCGGCGTAGTCGCGCGCCGTGCCCTGCCCCTCCTGGTGGAGATAGCCGAGCCACAGCATGGCGCTGCCGTCGCCGCTGCCGGCCAGTTCGCTGAACTCGGCGAAGGCGGCGGCGAAGTCGCCGCGGTCATAGGCCGCGACCGCGGTGCCCATATCGGCCGCGGTCGCCGGGCCGCCGCCGAGGGCCAGCAGCAGCGCCAGGCCGATCGCAACGCGATGTCGTCGCCGCATCTCCTCCTCCCGACGCCGGCGATCCGCCGGCCTACGCCACGTGGTACGCGCAGAAGCCGAACAGCATGTCGACCGTCTCGCCGTCGCGCGACAGCGGCAGCAGCAGCACGTCGTAGCTGACATGCGCGCGCTCGCGCGGGTGCCAGCCCAGTGTCTCCCGGCGCATATAGAGGCGTCCTTCGGTCGCGTCGTCGTAGTGACGGGTCATCGCCGCCGTCTCCGGCGCGGGCGGGACGAGCTCATCGAGGAACCTGTTGGTGATCTCGCCCTCCAACTCGACGATGCGCGTGCCCACGAGCCGGAAGCGAAAGCGGCGCGGGCTGCCGGACACGACATCGATCAGGAACAGGTTGGGCAGCAGGCCGGGAATCTCCAGCGGATCGAGATCCGCGCGCGCCGGCATGCCCTTCTCGCCCCCCTTGTCGCGCCAGTACGCGTAGAACTCCTGGAAGGGACCGTTCTCCGGCCGGCCGAGGAATGCCGGCAGATCAGTCGCGGGTTCGACGGGCTTCATGCTGCCTGCGCGCGTCTACCCTACCTCCGGCTGCGGTTCGATTTTGGAACCATCCCATGATTCGCGACGGCCGCCTAGGGGAAGCGGCCGGCCCCGGCGCCAATGCGAACTTGTCGGCCGGGCCATCGTCCGCTATGCCGAAGGCCATGAGCACGGACGATGTCGCCCGCACCGGTGGACAGATCCTGGTCGACGCGCTGAAGATCCACGGCGTCGACCTCGTCTTCTGCGTGCCCGGCGAGAGCTACCTCGCCGCGCTCGACGCGCTCTACGACGCGCGCAACGCCATCCGGCTCATCACCTGCCGGCAGGAGGGCGGCGCCGCCAACATGGCGGAAGCCTACGGCAAGCTGACGGGACGGCCGGGAATCTGCTTCGTCACCCGCGGCCCCGGGGCGACCAACGCCTCGATCGGCGTCCACACCGCCTTCCAGGACTCGACGCCGATGATCCTGTTCGTCGGCCAGGTGGCGCGAGACCAGGCCGAGCGCGAGGCCTTCCAGGAAGTCGACTACCGCCGCATGTTCGCGCCGCTCGCCAAGTGGGCGGCGCAGATCGACGACCCCGCGCGCATCCCCGAGCTGGTCAGCCAGGCCTTCCACCGCGCCGTCGCCGGCCGGCCCGGGCCGGTGGTGATCGCGCTGCCGGAGGACATGCTGACGGCAAAGGCCGCGGTGGAGGACGCTTGGCCCTACAAGATCGTGCGGCCGCATCCCGGCGTCGAGGAGCTGCAGACGATGCGGGCTATGCTGGCCAAGGCCACGCGCCCCTTCATGCTGCTGGGCGGCGGCGGTTGGAGCGCCGACGCGGTGCGCGACATCGCCGCCTTCGCCGAGGCCAACGATCTGCCCGTCGGCGTCTCCTTCCGCTGCCAGGACCTGTTCGACAACGGCCACAAGAACTATGTCGGCCATGTCGGCATCGGCATCGATCCGCCCCTGGCGGCGCGGGTGAGGGAGGCCGATTTGCTGCTCGTGGTGGGCGCGCGCCTGGGCGAGATGACCACCGGCGGCTACACGCTGGTGCAGGTGCCGACGCCGAGGCAGACGCTCATCCATGTGCATGCCGGGGCCGAGGAGCTGGGCCGCGTCTACCAGCCGGCGTTGCCGATCAACTCGGGCATGGCGCCGTTCGCCGCCGCCGCGCGGGCGCTGAAGCCGGTGGAGTCGTCGCGCTGGGCCGCGGCGACGGCGGCCGCGCGCGCGGAATATCTGGAGACGCTGCAGCCCCGGCGTCACGCCGGCGCGCTGCAGATGCCGGAGGTGATGGCGTTCCTGCGCCAGCGGCTGCCGCCCGACGCCATCCTCACCAACGGCGCCGGCAACTACACCGCCTGGGTGCACCGCTTCTACCAGTACCGCCGTTTCCGCACGCAGCTGGCGCCGACCAGCGGCGCCATGGGCTACGGCCTGCCGGCCGCCCTCGCCGCCAAGGCCGTGCATCCCGAACGCGCCGTCGTCTGCTTCGCCGGCGACGGCTGCTTCCTGATGACCGGCCAGGAACTGGCGACCGCCGTGCAGCACGACCTCGCCGTCATCATCGTCGTCGTCAACAACGGCATGTACGGCACCATCCGCATGCACCAGGAGCGCGAATACCCCGAGCGCCCCATCGGCACCGATCTCATGAACCCCGACTTCGCAGCCCTCGCCCGCGCCTACGGCGCGCACGGCGAACGGGTGGAGACGACGGCGCAGTTCGCCCCCGCCTTCGAGCGTGCCGCCGCCAGCGGCAAGCCGGCCCTCCTCGAGCTGCGCCTCGACCCCGAGGCCATCACGCCGCGGATGGGGCTGAGCCAGATCCGCGAGAACGCGAAGGCAAAGCGGACGTAGGGGCGAGCGGCGCTCGCCCGTCGCGCCACAGCCGCAATCGCCGGCGACCTGAATGAACAGGGGCGAGCGCCGCTCGCCCCTACAAGGGAACCTCGGTCGGCATGTCTCTCTTGATTGAGGGATGACCGGCACCATCCGTGTCGCCGCGCGCGCGGCGGCCCGGCGCGAGGGGCGCGATGTCTACATCTATTTCGACAACGACGCGAAGGTCCGCGCGCCGGTCGATGCCCAGGCGCTGATGCGCCGCGTCGCGGCACCGGCGCGCCGGCGGAACCAGGCAGCCTGACGGTCGTTGACCTCACGAAGGGAGGAGCACCATGCGCGCCAAGCTGCTCAACGCCGATCCGCCGCTCACCTATGCGGTCGTGCTCGACACGGATGACGAGGTCGTCGCCGCGCTGACCAGATTCATCCGCGATCAGGACGTGGAAGCGGCATCGGTCACGGGCATCGGCGCCTTCTGCAAAGCCGTGCTCGGCTATTTCGACTGGCAGACGAAAGAATATGCGCGCATCCCCGTGAACGAGCAGGTCGAGGTGGTGTCGCTGCTCGGCGACGTCGCGGTCGCCGAGGGCGAGCCCGCCCTGCATGTCCATGCCGTGCTCAGCCGATCCGACGGCAGCGTCGTCGGCGGCCACCTGCTCGAGGCGCATGTGCGCCCCACCCTGGAGGTCATCCTCATCCAGCCGCCGAGCTATCTGCGCAAACGCAAGGATCCGGAGACCGGCCTGGCGCTGATCGCCGCCGATCCTGTCGGTTGAGGCACCCTCTCCCCGACTCTCTCCCGCTGGCGCGTGTTCGCGCATCCAAGCGGGAGTGGTGCCGTGCGTCCTTCGACAAGCTCAGGATGAGGGCTTTTCTTCGTGCCACCAAGATTGCCCCCCATCCTGAGCTTGTCGAAGGACGCAGGATGGCCATGCAGGCCGAAGGATGGATAGTTACTGCGGCCAAGGCCTTCACCACACGCCCGGGTGCGAAAGACGGCGGCAGGCGTGGGCCGGCCGCCGTCCGTCGCATCGAGGATCGTCTTCGAACGACGTCAGTCCTCATCCTCTCCATCATAGGCCGACTCGCCGAAGTCGATGACCACGGGCGTCGGCTCCGGGGGATGCGGGGCCAGCATCGTCCGCTTCTCGTCCGTCCAGTCGGCGATCTTCACGACGTTTCCGATGTCGGAATTGTCCGGCGACGGCTCGACGATCGTCAGGCCCTCGGAATCGAGAAAGAAGGTGTGGGTACCGAACAGGGTCTCGAGCTGCGGCGCGACCTCGTGGCCGGCCGGCACGATCCGCCCGTCATATTGCTCCTCGACCCGCTCGACTTGCGCGAGAGACAGCTTCATGAGTCACCTCCATGGGCTGGAAGATCCGTCGAAGGCGGCTCCAGAAATGCAACAACCCGCGCGAGCCCGAGCACTCGCTGCGGCGCCTCCCGCCGGGATGGCGGTCAATCGAGCGGCCGCGGAGTCTGCCTTGACGCTCCCGGCATATGGGCCGGCCGTCTACGCTGTCAACCCGTCAGAGCGCGAAGCGCGCGACGGCGCGTTCGTCCCAGGTCATCCCCAGCCCAGGCCCCCGTGCCGCGATGCGCCCGTCCGCGACGGTCAGCGGTTCGGCAAGAATCGCGCCGGCGCTGTCGAGATGCTCGAGCCAGTGCGCCGTCGGCGTCACCGCCAGGAGATGGGCGCTGGCCTCGATGAAAATGTGGCTCGACACCGGCAGCGACGCCGCCTGCGCCTGGCCGGCCGCATGCATCCAGCCGGTGATACCGCCGATCTTCATGACGTCGAGCATGGCGTAGTCCGACGCGCCGGCCGCGATCGCGTTGGCCATGTCACGCGGAAACCACCAGTTCTCCCCGGTCTGCACGGGAACCGGCGACCCGGCGCGCACGCGCGCATGGCCGTGGATGTCCTCGGCCGGCACCGGCTCCTCGACCCAGGCGATGTCGTGCGCGGCGAGGCGGGCGATGCGCAAGCGCGCCTCCGGCACGTCGAGCGACTGGTTGTAGTCGACCATCAGGGCGATGCCCGGCCCGATCGTGCCGCGGACTGCGGCCACCGTCGCCGCGTCCTTCTCCACATCGCCGTCGCCGAGCTTGATCTTGATGGCGCGGAATCCGCGCTCCACCGATTGCCGGATCGCCCGCTGGTCGGCGATCGGGTCGATGACCCCAAAGCTGTCATAGGCCGGCAGCGGCGCCGGCTCGCCGCCGAGCAGCCGCACGACCGGGCAATCTGCGGCGCGTCCCAGCGCATCCCACAAGGCCATGTCGATGCCGGACAGCAGCATGCCCAGCAACCCCTGGCGCCCGAGCAGCAGAAACCGGCGCTCGAAGGCGCGCATGCGCGCGGCCGGGGCGACGCTCTGGCCCGCGAGCTCGCCGGCGAGCTCCGCCGCCAGTCGCGCCAGCGGCGCCAGCACGGTCTTCGTGTAGGCGAAGAGATAGGCGCGCCCGACGACGCCTTGCTCGGTCTGGACATCGATGAGCAGCAGCGGCGCCGACGGTATCGTCCCGACCGCCGTGCGGATCGGCCGCGGCAGCGGCGCTTCGACCGCACGCACCTTCAGCTCACGGATCGTCAATCCCATATCGGCCATGGCGGCACTCCGGCTTGCGCACAGACGCCTCCCCATAGACGCACGTCCGCGCACCGTACACTCACTAGGCGGTATACTTTGAGGGGTCTATGTGCTTGCCCTCCAGGATCGGCTGCTGGCCGCGGCGCCCGACCCTGCGGCACGGCTTGGCGCCCTTCGCCGACGGCCGTCGTGAGGAGCGCGACCCTGCGCTGTCGCCGAAATCGGCTTGACGGACACCGACATTTGTTCTTATAATGTTCTTATCGGTATTTGACATCGTGGATAGGAACATAGCAACCGCGCCGGGCCCGGAGGCGGAGGGGCACTATTGGCCGGAAGGGGGTCCATCGCTCGATTTCGATGTCGTCCGGGCGGGCGACCGGTCATTCCCCGCTGGACATGGGGTCCATCGCTCGGTTTTTGGTGCCGTAGGGGCGAGCGGCGCTCGCCCCTCGTCCCGGCACCCCCTTGCGGGAGCTCGGAAACCGCTATCGTCGCGCGAGCGCCGCTCGCCCCTACACGCGTCCGCCTGGGTCACTCTCCGCTGGGCATGGGGTCCATCGCTCGGCTTTTGGTGCCGTAGGGGCGAGCGGCGCTCGCCCCTCGTCCCGGCACCCCCTTGCCGGAGCTCGGAAACCGCTACCGCCGGGCGAGCGCCGCTCGCCCCTACACGCGGTCCGCCTGGGTCACTCTCCGCTGGGCATGGGGTCCATCGTTCATTTTTCGCTCGTCGGTGAATCTCGTCCTGCCAGCCCGGCCATGCGTAACTTTGTTTTCACGGCCGTGCGGCCTTTTCGCCCCGAGCGGTCTTCACGAACTCCTCGCTCCATGCACCGCCTCCCCGCTGGACATGGGGTTCATCCGCCGCTTTTCGTGGTCGGGGGTCAGGACTGGCCGTCGGGCTTCGCCAGGTAGTCGTCGATCTTCGGCTGCAGAAGGCCGGCCTTGTACTGCGGCAGCTTGTAGAGCCAGCCGGCGACCCGGTCGTTGATGGCCTTGGCCTCCTCCACCGCGGCCGATCCTTCGGCGGCGGTGGCGGCGAGCCGCAGCCAGGTGCCGCCGTCGAGCGCCAGCAGCTCGGCCTTCAGGGTCAGCCCGTCGAAAGTGACGGCCTCCGCCGTGCCGGCCGCGACGGCCTTCCCGGTGTCCTTGTCGGCGCGCACGTCGTCCAGGGTCATGGCGGCGAAGGCCTGGGCCAGCCGCTGCACCGCCTGCGGGTCGGCGCTGCGGCCTTCGGGCAGCGGTGCCAGGGCGAACTCGGTCGCCGTCTTGTCGGCCTTGGCGGCGGTGACCTCGGCGGCGCCCACCGGTGCGAACCGCAGGCGCTGGATCTTGTCCGGCCCCAGGTCGACGATCGTGCGGTCGACCCACTCGGTCGCCGTCGCCGGCAGCTCGACGGCGCCTTCGGCGAGCCAGGCCTGCGGCTCGCCCGGCTTGCGCACATAGACACCGCGCAGCCCGTCGAGGTCGAAGGTATCGTTCTGCTTGCCGATGATCAGGGCGGCGAGCGGCGCCCCGTCGGCGCCGGCGAGCGTCACCTGCTTCGATTTCGAGTCGGCGGCCGTAACGTCCTCGACCTCGAGCCGCACCAGACGCTCGGGCTTGTCGGTCTTCGCCTCCAGGAGGCGGAGGCCGCCGAGGCCGGCGACCAGCTTGCGCACCTTGTCGGCGGCCACGGGATAGCCGTCCTTCTCGGCCAGCACCCAGCCCGACTCGCCGTGAGCGATGGTGAGCTTGCCTTGAGCGCTCTCGACGGTGACGCTCCGCACCTCGTTGGCCTGCGCCAGCAACTCGTCGAACAGCGGCCCGCCGGGGGCTGCGGCCGGCGCGCCGCGCTGGCTCTCCGTCACCACTGCGTAGCCGGCGGCGGCGGCGCTGACCGCCGTGGCGGCGAGCACGAAAAGAAATGTCGTCGGCTTCATGGCGGCTCCTCAGGCGGCCGCCGGCCGGGCGCGGCGGCGCAGCGCCCGCCGCCACAGCGCCACGATCAGGGCGGCGAGCGCGACGAGGGTGGGCACGGCGGCGATGTTGGCCAGCATCACCCAGGTCTCCAGCCGGTCGATGTCGCGGTTGAGCGCGTGCTGCACCTCGCGCAGCTGGGCGCGCAGGCTCAGCACCTGGTTGCGGAAGTCGCGCACCGTCTCCTGCTGCTCGGCGGTCAGCAGCGCCTCGCCGCCGCTCGCCGCCGGCTGGTCGGTCTCGAGCGAGGCGAGCCTGGTCTGCGCGTCCTGCAGTTCCTGGCTCAGCTTGCTTTCGGTCGCCAGGTACCGGGTCTCGGCCTCCGTGCGGATGCGCTCCACCGTCGTGAAGGGGCGGTTGGAAAGGCCGCGCCCGCGCAGCTCGGCCAAGGCGGCGCCGCCGGCCAGGTTCTCGAGGGCGTTGATGACGAAGTCGGCGTTGTGCGCGGTCGGCAGCGCCAGGCGGGCGTCGCCGGCGCTCTGGATGTTGAGCCAGGCGTCGTCGGAGAGCATGTCGACGTCGGTGACGATCATGACGTTGATCGGCTGCGTCGATTCCGTGAGCGGCGGCGCAGAGCTGGCCGCCGCTCCGGCCGGCGCGCCGTCCGGAAAGGCCGTCTTGGCGTTGCCGCCGACGCGCCCGGCCAGCACATAGCGCTCGCCCGCCGGCTTGAAGTCATTGATGAGGCCGACGGGGTCGGGCATCAGCTGCAGCTTCTCGCCCTCGAGCAGCATGGAGTCGGCGCTCGACTGGATGAGCGGATGCAGCGTCGTCGCGGCGCCCTCGACCGGCCGCAGCGCGCCGGCGCTGAACAGCCGCAGCACCTCCAGCTGCGAGGTCACGGCGTCATTCGGATCGACCGCGTCCTTGCCGAGCTCGAGCCAGGGCAGATATTGGGTGATGACGGCGCGGCCGTTGCTCATCGCCTGCACCCGCATCGCCGCCTGGCCGTCGCCGACGATCCTGTCCGGTGCCAGCTCGACGCCCCAGGCCGTCATCAGCCGGGGGAGATTCGAGGCCACGTCTTGCGGCGGCATGCCCGGCTGGGCATTGCGCTGCTTGTTCTCCGCCAGCGGATCGACGAACACCAGGGTCGGGCCACCGCGCAGCACGAACTGATCGACGGCGAACTGCGTCCGGTCGCTCAGCCCGTGCGGATGGATGACGAGGAGCGCCTTCACGTCGTCGGCGAAGGCGTCGATGTCGCCGGCCATGAGTCGGAGATCGAAGAACTGCTCCATCTGCGCGTAGAGCTGCCACGGTCGGTAGTTGCTCTGCGGCCCGCCATTGATGCCCATGCCGTCCAGCACCGCCACGACCGGCTTCTCCGGATGGGCAAGGTCGTAGACCAGGCGCGTCAGGTCGTATTCCAGGAACGGCTCGCGGTCCGGCGAGAGGAACGGGATGGAATCGCTGTCGTCGGTCGTGTTGGTGCCGACGAGGCCGAAATAGCCGCGGTTTCCCGTGGAGTCGTAGGGCACGCCGCGCAGGCCGAAGGCCGAGGCGCGGTCCTCCTCCGGCGAGAAGGGCTCGGGATCGATCACCTCGAGCGTGACGTTGCCATGGGAGAGCGTCGCATAGGTGTCGAGCATCTCGCGCACGCGCGCCGCATAGGGCTTCAGGCCGGGATTGCCGTCGAGCAGCAGCCGCGAGGCGTAGAGCCGCAGCTTGATCGGCTCGTCGATCCCGTCGAGCAGGGTCGCCGTGCTGCCCGACAGCGTGTAGATGCGGTTCGCCGTGAGGTCGAGGCGCGCGCCGCCGAGCTGAAGGGCCGCGAACAGGTTCACCGCCAGGAAGCAGACGATGGCGAGGATCACTCCGACCACCGTCAACGTGCCCCGATCCATCCGCCGCAGACGCTGCATCGCCGGCACCTCCCTCACCGCGCCTTCTCGATCTCGATGACCTGCGTGTTGATGAACAGGCACAGCAGCATCAGCGAGACCAGGAACACCACCGTCGGCAGGCCGATGACGCCGCGCGTCACGGTGCCGAAATGGGTGAGGAAGGAAAGCGAGGCGACGAGGTCGACGAGATAGCCCGGTGCCCAGGCGCGGAAGGCATCGAGCACCAGGTCGAGACCACTCACCAGGAAGAGGAACGAGGCGGCGGCGCCGACGACGAAGGCGATCACCTGGTTCTTGGTCAGGGCCGAGATGCAGGAGCTGAGCGCCAGGAACGCGCCCGCCATCAGCCAGCTGCCGAGATAGCTGGCGAGGATGACGCCGTTGTCCGGCTCGCCCAGATAGTTGACCGTCAGCCACATCGGGAAGGTGAGGGCCAGCGCGATGGTGGTGAAAGCCCAGGCGGCGAGGAACTTGCCGAGGACCGCCTCGATCGGCGTGACCGGCAAGGTCATCAGCAGCTCGATGGTGCCGGAGCGCCGCTCCTCCGCCCACAGCCGCATGCCGATGGCCGGGACCAGGACCATGAACAGCCAGGGATGGAACAGGAAGAAGGAGACGAGGTCGGCCTGGCCGCGCTGGAAGAAGCCGCCGAGATAGAAGCCGAGCGCGCCGGCGAAGGCGAGGAAGATGACGATGAAGACATAGGCGAGCGGCGAGGCGAAATAAGCGATCAGCTCGCGGCGCGCTATGACGAGGGCATTGCGCATGATCGTGTCCCGGCTCAGGGCGCGGCGGTGACGCTGCGGAAGACGTCTTCGAGCCGGCCGCGTTCGCTGTAGAGCTCCTCGACGTCGACATGGGACGCGCGCAGCGCGGCGCCGACCTCGGCCGTGATGCTGCGGCCGTCCGCCGGCCGGACCAGCAGCTGGGCCGTGCCGTTGACGGGCGCGAGCAGATCGACCTGCGCCACCTCCGGCAGTGGGCGCAGGACGTCGGCGGCGCGCTGCGCCAACTCTGCCGGCACCTGCAGCGTCACCGCATTGTGCC
The DNA here is from genome assembly GCA_050180895.1 of Dongiaceae bacterium. Lineage (GTDB taxonomy): Bacteria > Pseudomonadota > Alphaproteobacteria > Dongiales > Dongiaceae > JBGPEQ01. The sequence continues at coordinate 73,105 of JBFXDS010000001.1, read as the reverse complement.
GATCGGAGCGGGCGCGCAGCGCCTCCGGCGTGCCGTCGGCGACGATGCGACCGCGAGCGATGATGATGGCGCGGTTGCAGAGCGCCTCGACCTCCTCGAGAATGTGGGTCGAGATGACGATGGCCTTGGTCGGGGCCATGGCGCGGATCAGTTCGCGCACCTCGTGCTTCTGGTTGGGATCGAGGCCGTCGGTCGGCTCATCGAGGATGAGCACGTCGGGATCATGCAGGATCGCCTGGGCGAGGGCGACGCGCCGCCGGTAGCCCTTGGACAGGGTCTCGATCCGCTGGCGCAGCACGCCGCCGAGCTGCATGCGCTCGACCACTTCGGCGATGCGCCGCCGCCGCTCCGCCCCGGCCAGGCCGCGGATGGCCGCGATGAACTCGAGGAAGCCCGCCGGCGTCATGTCGACATAGAGCGGCGCGCCTTCCGGCAGATAGCCCAGATGCCGCTTCACCGCCACGGGATCCTGGCCGACATCGGCGCCGCAGACGACCGCCGTCCCGGCGCTCGGCGCGAGAAAGCCCGCGATCATGCGCATGGTCGTGGTCTTGCCGGCACCGTTCGGGCCGAGAAATCCAAGGACGCCGCCGCGGTCGACGGCGAAGCTCACATCGTCGACGGCGGCGATCGGGCCGAAATGCCGGCTCAGCCCTCTGACCTCGAGAAGCATACGCGCGTTCCCGCTTGGTTCGTCCAACGAACGGCACGGTCGCCAGCGAGACGACCTCCCCCGCCCGGCGGCAAAGGACTTAGTTGATACCCCTACCTTGTCAAGGGGCCGCGGTGACGCGGCAGAGACCTACTCCGCCAGGCCGATCGCCGGAGCGCCCCGAACCTCGCCCAGCGCCTGGCGAATGATGCGGTAGGCGGACGACAGCGCCAGGGCAGCCATCACCGCGGCGACGGCGAGATCGGGCCAAGCCGTGCCGCTGGCGAAGACGCCGCTGGCCGCCAGCATGACCGCAAAATTGCCGATGACGTCGTTGCGCGTGCACAGCCAGACGGAGCGGCGGTTGCTGTCGCCCGTGCGGTAGCGATAGAGCAGCAGGGCGACGGCGAGATTGGCGAGCAGCGCAAGAAAGCCGATGGCGCCCATGACCGTCGCGCTCGGCAGCGCGAGGACGAAGCTGTTGTAGACGGCGTTGCCCATCACCCACAGGCCGAACAGGCCCATGGAGACGCCCTTCACCAGCGCCGCCTTGGCGCGCTGCGCCAGCGTCAGGCCAAGGACTGCCAGGGACAGGCCGTAATTCGCGGCATCGCCCAGGAAGTCGACCGCGTCCGCCTGCAGCGCCACGGAATCGCCGAGCAGGCCGGAGATGCCCTCGACCAGGAACATGCCGGCATTGATGGCCAGCGAGATCCAGAGGATGCGGCGGAAGCCGTCGTCGGTCGGCGGCGCAGAACCGTGATGATGATGGCAGCCGGCGCTCACGCTCCTACTCCTCGTCGTCCTGCGGCTCCGCCACATGCTCGAGCATGTCGGCGACAACGCAGCGGACATGGTCGTCGGCGGCGGCATAAAACACCTGCTTGCCGTGGCGTTCGGCACGGACGATGCGCGCGGCGCGCAGCAGGCGCAGATGGTGGCTGACCAGCGACGCGCTGAGGTCGAGGCGGTCGGCGATCTCGCCGACGGCGGTCGGCGCATCGAGGCAGGTGAGGACGATGCGCAGGCGCGTGGCATCGCCGAGCAGCCGGAACAGATCGGCCAACTCCGCCGCATGCTGATCGGCCAGCAGCAGGGTCGAACGGGACGAATGGCGCACGGATGTCGACCTCTTCATTTGAATAACTGTTTATATATTGGATACAAAGCCGCTGTCAAGGAGCGCCTCGAGACGCTCAGGACGCGTATTTCAGGCTGGTCATCATCCCGGCCGCCATGTGGTAGAGATTGTGGCAATGCAGCGCCCAATGGCCGGGATTGTCGGCATCGAACGCGATCGTGACGCTGCCGCCGACGGGCACCAGCACCGTATCGCGCAACGCCCCGCCGAGCGGGCGATCGTTGATGGCCACGACCTGGAACGCATGGCCATGGAGATGGATGGGATGCGACATGTCCGTGCGGTTGACCAGCGTCACTTCGACGCGTTCGCCGCGGCGCACGGCCAACGGCGTGTCCTCGCCGAACCGCCAGCCGTCGAAGCCCCAGACGAAGCCCGCCATTGCGCCGGTCAGCTCGAGCCTATGGCGGCGCCGCGGACGCTCGCTGCCGTTCGATAGGCCGCCGCCCGCCGCGACCAGTCGCCGCTCCAAAGCCAGATCGAGAGCATCCGACGGCGTGTCGGCGCGATCCGCGATCCGCGCGATCGCGGCGCCGGCGGTCGCCAGCAGGATGCCGGTGCGCGCCACGTCGCCCTCGCGCTGGGCGAGGATGGGAAAGGCGCCGGCGCCCGGCAGCCGCAGGCGGAGGTCCAGGCGCTGCGCGATGGCGAGCGGGAAGCGGCGGCCCGGCACGGGCACCACGGCATGGCCATCGACCGCGACGAGGTTGCCCGACAGCGCGCCGAGGTCGAGCCAGAAGTTGGTGGCGGCCGCGGCGTTGATGATGCGCAGCCGGACCCTGCCGCCGGCGTCGACGCGCACCACGGCGGGATCGCCGAGCGTGCGGTCGTTGGCGAGATAGGCATCGAACTCGACATCGTTGAGGTGCGGCTGGGCACCGGTGGCCGCAGGGCTCCCATGGCCCATCGCCGCGTGATCCATGCCATCGGCCGCGGCCGCGCCGTGGTCATGGTGCGGCGCGCCGCCGCCGCCCGTCAGCCCGGCAAGGATCTCCGCCGGATCGCGAAAGGTGAAATCGTGCAGCAGGACGACGACCTCCTGCTCGTCGAGATCGGCCTCGACCGGATCGCGGACGATGAGCGGCGCGGCGAGTAGGCGCTGCTCCTGCAGCCCGACGTGGGAGTGCATCCAGTTGGTTCCCGGCCGCGCCAGCGGAAAGTCGTAGTCGTAGCTGCCGCCCGGCTTCAGCGCAGGCTGCGACAGGCCGGGCACGCCGTCCTGCGCGCTGGGCGGCGTCAGCCCGTGCCAGTGGATGAGGGTGTCCTCGTCGAGCTCATTGACCAACCGCACGCGAAAGGGCCCGCCCGCCTCAGCGATCACGCCGTGCACGCCGTCCGGCTGCAGGATGCCGAAGACATCGGCCGCCTTGCCGCCAACCTCGATAACGCGGCGCGTGGCCCACAAGGTCGTTCCCTTGTCGGTGCCGAGGGCCATGGCGACCGGCGCCAGCATCGCGGCGCCGGCGGCAGCGGCGGTGGAGAGGAAGCGGCGACGGGTCAGGCCCCGCATGGGCAACTCCCGAAGGCTCACAGACGCGCCCGGCGGAGCCGCAGCGCATTGCCGATGACGGAGACGGAGCTGAGGCTCATGGCCGCCGCCGCGACCATGGGCGACAGCAACGTGCCGGTGACGGGATAGAGGATGCCGGCAGCGATCGGCACGCCCAGCGCATTGTAGACGAAGGCGAGGAACAGGTTCTCGCGGATGTTGCGCATGGTTGCTTGGCTAAGACGCCGCGCCCGCAGCAGAGCGGTGAGATCGCCCTTGATCAACGTCACGCCGGCGCTCTGGATCGCGACGTCGGTGCCGGTGCCCATGGCGATGCCGACATCGGCCTCGGCCAGCGCCGGCGCGTCGTTGACGCCGTCGCCGGCCATGGCCACGACCCGCCCCTGCTGGCGCAGCTTGCGCACGGCGGTGCCCTTGTCCTGCGGCAGCACCTCGGCCTCGACCTCGTCGATGCCGAGGCGGCGGGCGACCGCCGTGGCCGTCGCCCGATGATCGCCGGTCAGCATGACGATGCGCAGGCCCTCGGACTTCAGCGCTGCCAGCGTCGGCGGCGTCGAGGCCTTGACCGGGTCGGCGACGGCGATCAGGCCGGCAAGCTCGTTGTCCACGGCGAGGAACATCGCCGTGGCGCCTTCGCCGCGCAGCCTGTCGGCCTCCGCCGCGATCGGCGCGCTGGCAATGCCCAGGGAATCCAAGAGCTTCGCATTGCCGAAGGCGACGCGCCGGCCCTCGATGCGGCCGACGATGCCCTTGCCGGTCTCGGCGCGAAAATCCGTGGCGTTGGCCAGGACAACGCCTCGGGCCTGTGCTTCGGCCAGGATCGCGGCAGCCAGCGGGTGCTCGCTCGCCCGCTCCAGGCTGGCGGCCAGGCGCAGGACCGTCGCCTCATCGAAGCCGGCCCGGGGAACGATCGCGGTCAGCCGCGGCTTGCCTTCGGTCAGAGTCCCGGTCTTGTCGACGATCAGCGTGTCGACCTTCTCCAGATGCTCCAGCGCTTCGGCGTTCTTGATGAGGACGCCGGCCTGGGCGCCGCGGCCGACGCCGACCATGATCGACATCGGCGTCGCCAGCCCGAGCGCGCAGGGGCAGGCGATGATGAGCACGCTGACCGCGGCGATGAGTCCAAATGTGAAGGACGGCTCGGGACCGAAGATGGCCCAGACGATGAAGGCGGTCACCGCGATCACCACCACGGCCGGGACGAACCAGGCCGATACTGTGTCGGCTAGGCGCTGGATCGGCGCCCGGCTGCGCTGCGCCTCCGCCACCATCTGCGCGATCTGCGACAGCAGCGTCTCGGCGCCGACTTTCTCTGCCTGCATGACCAGACTGCCGGTGCCGTTGAGCGTGCCGCCGATGACACGGTCCCCAGCCTGCTTTTCCACGGGGATGGATTCGCCGGTCACCATCGACTCGTCGACGGCGCTGCGTCCCTCCAGCACGACACCGTCGACGGGCACCTTCTCGCCCGGCCGAACGCGCAGACGATCACCAGTCTGGATGACCTCGACCGGCACCTCTTCGTCGTTTCCGCCCTCGACCAGCCGGCGCGCCGTCTTCGGCGCCAGGTTCAGCAGGGCGCGCAACGCCCCGCCCGTGCGTTCCCGCGCCCGCAGCTCCAAGACCTGCCCCAGCAGCACCAGGACGGTGATGACCGCCGCGGCTTCGTAATAGAGGTCGACCTGACCCATCGGGCCGCGGAACGCCGCCGGGAAGACGTTCGGCACCAGCGTCGCTACCGTGCTGTAGAGAAAGGCGGCGCCGGTGCCGATGGCGATCAGCGTGAACATGTTGAGGCGCATGGTGACGATCGAGCGCCAGCCGCGCTCGAAGAACGGCCAGCCGCCCCACAGCACGACCGGCGCGCTGAGCGCGAGCTGCAGCCACGCCGACAGGTGCGGAGAAATCAGCGGGTGCGACGGGAACCCGATCAGGTGCGGCCCCATGGCGAGGATCAGCACCGGCAGGGTCAGCGCCGCCCCGATCCAGAACCGCCGGGTCATGTCCACGAGCTCGGGATTCGGGCCGGTCTCGGCCGTCACCGTCCGCGGTTCGAGCGTCATGCCGCAGATCGGGCAGTTGCCGGGATGGTTTTGAACGATCTGCGGATGCATGGGGCAGGTGTATTCGATGCGGGTCGCGGCGGGCGGTCCCGCCGGTTCCAGGGCCATGCCGCACGCGGGGCAGGCCCCCGGCCCCGACTGCCGCACCTCCGGATGCATGGGACAGGTGTATATTGCGCCCCCTGCCGGCTCGGGACCGACCTTGCCAGATTCCTGTTGGTGGTTGCGGTGTCGCTCGCAACAGCCCGACTCAGCCGCATCCACCGGCGCGGGTGCTGCGAGAAAACGCTCGCGGCAGCGGGTCGAACAGAAATGCCAGGTGCGACCGTCACGCTCGGCGACATGAGGCGTCGTCGCCGGATCCACGGTCATGCCGCAGACGGGGTCGACGGCCTGGGCCGCCGGGCGACCTCCGGCGGAGGCGTGGATCGAGGGGTGCGTCATCGGCACCTGCCGGGCGAACGGAGAGGGCTGCAGAACATGATTGCTCCATATACCCTACCGGGGTATAGTGTCAACCCATGAAACCCAAGACGCAGACCTCCTGCCGCTCGCGCCTGCGCCGCATCGAAGGCCAGGTGCGCGGCATCCAGCGGATGATCGAAGAGGAGCGCTACTGCATCGACATCCTCACGCAGCTCCAGGCCGTGCGCGCCGCCCTGCGGAAGGTGGAGGACGAGGTGCTCAAGGATCATGTGGAGCACTGCGTCCACGGCGCCATCCGCGGCGGCAAGGCGAGCGAGCAGTTCGAGAAGATCGACGAGCTGCTGCGCGTGCTGGAGAGGCGGGCGCCTTAGTTTCCGCCGCGAAACTTGAAGCCCGGCAGCGGCGGCCAACATCTCTATACGTCATCAAGTATCCAAGGTGCGGATCCATGCTGGATGGGGTGGTGCCGATCGGCGGTGATGCCGCCGGAACATCGGGCCTTGCCGTCGACGTGGCGGGCGCCGGCGACGGTGCGCTGCTGGACGCCTATTCGCAGGCGGTGACGGCAGCGGTCGACCGCGTGGCGCCGGCCGTCGTCCACCTGCAGGGGCGCCAGCACGACCGCACGGAGGCAAACGCGGCGTCCGAAGCACCCGTCGGCGCCGGCTCCGGCGTGATCTTCACGCCCGACGGCTTCGTCCTCACCAACAGCCACGTCGTGCACGGCGCCAAGGCGATCGAGGCCACGCTCCTCGACGGACGGTCGTTCCCCGCCTACCTCGTCGGCGACGATCCCGACAGCGACCTCGCGGTCCTGCGCCTCCATGCCGACAACCTCGCGCATGCGGAGATGGGCGATTCCGGCGCCATCCGCGTCGGCCAGCTCGTCATCGCAATCGGCAATCCCTTCGGCTTCCAATGCACGGTGACGGCAGGCGTCGTCAGCGCCCTCGGCCGCTCTTTGCGGTCCGGCACGGGCCGGCTGATCGACGACATCGTGCAGACCGACGCCGCGCTCAACCCCGGCAACTCCGGCGGCCCGCTGGTGACGGCGCAGGGCCGCATCGTCGGCATCAACACCGCCATCATCCGGCCCGCGCAGGGCCTCTGCTTCGCCATCGCCAGCAACACGGCGAAGTTCGTCGTCGCCGAGCTGCTGCGCCACGGCAAGGTGCGGCGCAGCTATATCGGGGTCGGCGCGCAGACCGTGGCCCTGCCGCGCCGCATCGTGCGCTTTCATGGGCTGCGCGCGGACTCCGCCGCGCGCGTCATGTCGATCGCGCCCGGCAGTCCGGCGGCGCGCGACGGGCTGCAGGTCGGGGACACCATTGTCGAGTTCGCCGGCATGCCGGTCACCGGGATCGACGCGCTGCACCGGTTGATGACGGCCGACCGCGCCGGCACGCCGACGGCGCTGACGATCTTGCGGCTGACGAACAAGCTGAGCCTGCCGGTCACGCCGGCGGAGCGGCCTGACACGCCCTAGTCGGTGTGACCGTAGAGCAGCGTGATGTTGATGCGGCGGTTCTCGTAGCCGTCCTTGAAGCGGAACGCGTCGGTGGAATGCAGGATCATGCCGTCGAAGACGACGGCGCGGTTGCAGCGGTAGGGCACGGTGATGGCGGCGACGCCCGGCTCCTCGATCAACGAGCGGATGATCGCCTCCTGTGCCGGCCGGTCGCGGCGCAGATAGTGCTTGGGCACGAGGCGATCCCACACGACCAGCCCGCCGCGCGCCGGATCCTCGTTGGCCGCGTCCGGCGTGATCCAGAAGTTCACGGCGACCGCGCCGTCGTCCGCGTGCGGCCCGAGGCCGGAGAACGGCCCGCAATATTTGTAGGCCCAGGCGAGAGACAGCGGCTGCGCGCCGAGGAGGCCGGGCAATCGCTCACGCAGCTCCTGCGCGATCTGCAGCAGCAGCGGGCAGCAGAAGCCGTTGAACAGCGTGGCGCTGATCTCGTTCTTGAAGGTGGTCTGAAACCAGACGGTGGAGTCGGTGCAGAATTGCCACAGCGCCTGCAACGCGGCAGGCGTCAGCAGCCCGTCGAACCAGGCGTAGCCCGGCGGGTGCGCCCGGTAGTCGCGCTCGACCGCGGCGCCGTCCCAGGCCCGGCTCAGCGCGCCGGCCGGCTCCGCCGGCGTGTCGCGCAAATGGAGCAGCCGGTTGTAGGCCGCCGCCAGCCGCGGTGACGAAGCCGCCATGTCGAAGCTGTCGTCGGTGGCGGACCGGGCGAGGAGCTGTTCGCAGTCCGCGACCAACGCCGCGGCGTCGTCGGGCCCCTGGCCGCGCGTGGCCAGGTAGGCAAGCTGGTCCGCGTCGTGGCGCAGCTTGATGCGGTTGGCGCGGCGAAACGTCGGGGCGTCGCCGGGCGCGGCCCCCAGCTGCCGCTGCGCGCGCACCGGCTCGATCAGAAATCGCGCCGCCTCGTCGAGACGGTCGGCGGCGATCAGAACCAGAGCCAGTTGCCGGAACGTCAACTGGCTCTCCGGCCGCAGGCGCAGAGCGGCGCGCAACGCAATCTCGGCCTCGGCGAGCCGGCCCTGCATGAACAGGACGATGCCGAGATTGTGCTGTGCTTCCGGCAGGTCGGAATCGAGGCGGACGGCGTCCCGCAGGCTGGCCTCGGCTTCCTCGAGACGCGCCGCGGCCTTCAGCGCGTTGCCGAGATTGATGTGGGCGGCGGCGTGCCGCGGCTGCGCGGCGGCCGCTGCCCGGAAGGCGGCCACGGCGCCGTCCAGGTCGCCCTTTGCCTGCAGGGCGTTGCCGAGCGCGAGGTGACCGGCGGCGGCGGCGGGCGCGAGGGCGATCGCCCGGCGGAAGCAATCGATGGCCTCGTCGAGCCGGCCGAGGCGGCCGAGGACGGCGCCGAGATTGCCGTGGAACTCCGCCCGTTCCGGGCTACGGACAATGGCGCGCCGCAGCAGATCGACAGCGACTGCCGGGCGACCGGCGGCGTCGGCGACGCCGGCCAGCAGGAACTGCGCATCGGGGTGATCCGGCGCGGCCGCCAGCGCGGTGCGGCATAGTTGCTCGGCCTCGGCAAGGCGTCCGGCCTGACGGGCCGTGGCCGCGCGGCGCAACAGCGCCGGGACGTCGCCTGCGCCGGGGATATCCACCGATCGTCCGCGCATCGTCAGAAGGTCAGGCGCGCGTCGATCCAGGCACCGTTCCGGCCGCTCGATTCGACGGCCGCGGCGATGAACCTGACGCCGCGCGCGCCGTCCTCGACGGTCGGCACGAGCAGTGCCAGCGGATCGGGCGTGCGCTTGGCCCGCCGCGCCCGGATCTGCTCGGCAAGGTCGCGATAGAGGTTGGCGAAGCCCTCGAGGTAGCCCTCGGGATGGCCGGGCGGGATCCGCGTCGCGTGCGCTGCCGCCGGGCCGAGGCTGGGGCCGGCACGCGACAGGGTCCGCGGCGGCTCGCCCAGCGGCGAGAAGCGCAGCTGGTTCGGATGCTCCTGGCTCCACTCGAGGCCGGCCTTCTCGCCGTAGACGCGCAGCCGCAGGCCGTTCTCGTTGCCGGGCGCCACCTGGCTCGCCCAGAGCATGCCGCGGGCGCCGTCGTCGAGGCGCAGCAGGATGTGGACGTTGTCGTCGAGCTGACGGCCCGGGACGAAGCGGCCGAGATCGGCCGCCAACTCCGTCGCGCTCAGGCCGGTGACGAAGCAGGCCAGGTTGTAGGCGTGCGTGCCGATGTCGCCGATGCAGCCGCCGGCGCCGGCGCGCTTCGGATCGACGCGCCAGCCGGCCTGCTTGTGGCCGCTGTCCTCCAGCTTCGTCGACAGCCAATCCTGCGCATATTCCGCCTGGACCACGCGGATGCGACCGAGCTCGCCGGCGGCCACCATCTCGCGCGCCTGCCGCACCAACGGATAGCCGGTGTAGTTGTGCGTGAGCCCGAAGACGAGGCCGGAACGCCGCACCGCCTTCACCAGGTCGACCGCGTCCTCCACGGTCGTCGTCATCGGCTTGTCGCAGACAACGTCGATGCCGTGGTCGAGGAAGGCGCGGGCGATGGCGTGGTGGCTGTCGTTCGGCGTCACGATGCTGACGGCCTCGATGCCGTCCGCCCGCTTCGCCTCCACCGCCGCCATCTCGGTGAAGCTCGCGTAGGCGCGATCCAGCGCCAAACCGAGATCGGCCCCCGACTCCTTCGCACGCTGCGGATCCGAGGAGAGGGCGCCGGCGACCAGCTCGTACTGGCCGTCCATGCGCGCGCACAGGCGATGCACGGCGCCGATGAAGGCGCCGCGCCCGCCGCCGACCATGCCGAGCCGCAGCGGCCGTGCGGCCGAATCGTCGGACGTTGCGTCGACCATGCGCGCCTCCGTCAGGCGATGCCGAGCATGCGGCGGTTAGCCGCCAGATCGGTGCCGGCGCCGGCGAAATCGTCGAACGCCTTCTCGGTGACGCGGATGATGTGGTCGGCGATGAACGTCGCGCCTTCGCGCGCGCCGTCCTCGGGATGCTTGAGACAGCATTCCCACTCCAGCACCGCCCAGCCCGAAAAATCGTACTGCGCCAGCTTGGAGAAGATCGCGCTGAAGTTCACCTGCCCGTCGCCGAGCGAGCGGAAGCGACCGGCACGGTCGATCCAGGACTGGAAGCCGCCATAGACGCCCTGCCGTCCCGTCGGGTTGAACTCCGCATCCTTGACATGAAACATGCGGATGCGCTCGTGATAGATGTCGATATATTCGAGGTAGTCGAGCTGCTGCAGCACGAAGTGGCTGGGATCGTAGAGGATGTTGCAGCGCTTGTGGCCGCCGACGCGCTCGAGAAACATCTCGAAGGTCGCGCCGTCATGCAGATCCTCGCCGGGGTGAATCTCGTAGCAGACGTTGACGCCCTCCGCATCGAAGGCATCGAGGATCGGCCGCCAGCGCTTGGCGAGCTCGTCGAAGGCTGTCTCGATCAGACCGGGCGGCCGCTGCGGCCAGGGATAGAGATAAGGCCACGCCAGCGCGCCGGAGAAGGTGGCGTGCTCGGTGACGCCGAGCCGCCGCGACGCCTTCGCCGCCAGCTTGCACTGCTCGATCGCCCAGGAGGTGCGCGCCTCCGGCTTGCCACGCACTTGCGGCGCGGCGAAGCCGTCGAAGGCGGCATCGTAGGCGGGGTGCACGGCCACAAGCTGGCCCTGCAGATGCGTCGACAGCTCCGTCACCGCCAGGCCGCGCGCGGCCAGGACGCCCTTCACCTCGTCGCAATAGGTCTGGCTCTCCGCCGCCTTCTCCAGGTCGAACAGGCGCCGGTCCCAGCTCGGGATCTGCAGCCCCTTGAAGCCGAGCTTCGCCGCCCAGTCGGCGATGGCCGGCAGGCTGTTGAACGGCGGCGCGTCGCCGGCGAACTGCGCCAGGAAGATGGCCGGCCCTTTGATCGTCTTCATCTGGTTGTCCTCCCTTATCGAGGGGCGTCACCTGGCGTCGCGATCGCGATGCTCAGTTCGTGCGGTACGAGACCGTCACCGCCGGCGTGCCCTTCAGCGTCTGGTAGACGACGCAATAGCGTTCGGTCAGCGTCAGCAGCTTGTCGAGCTGGTCCTTGGGCGCGTCGGTATCGAGCGAGAATGCCAGGCGGATCGCCTTGAAGCCCACAGGCGCATCCTTGGCGACGCCGAGCGTGCCGCGAAAATCCAGATCGCCCTCGGCGCTCACTCTGCCGCTGCGGATCGGGATCGACAAGGCCGTCGCCACCGCCTTCAGCGTCACGCCGGCGCAAGCCACCAGCGCCTCCAGGAGCATGTCGCCGGAGCAGAGCGACAGGCCGTCGCCGCCGGTCGCTGGATGCAGTCCCGCCTCCACCAGGGCGCGGCCGGTCTCGACCTTGCAGGTGATGCTCTCGGCACCGAGTTCGCCGCTTGCCTTTAAGGTGATGACGGCGGCATCGGGATCGTCGCGATATCGCGACTTCAGCGGCGCCTGCAAGCCCCGCAGTTGTTCGGCATCCATGGCGGTCACCTCGAATTCGAAATGTCGTCCGGCGGCGACTATAACGTCGGAAGCAGGCGGGCGTCGTCCAGAAGTTCCACGATGAAATTGAGGTTCCGCTTTAGAATTTTTGCGGTTGACTCATGGAAAGCACGCGTCTTATGTGTGGGGCAGCGCCGATTTGAGCCTCAGCTTGCGGGCGCTTTACAAATGCAGCTAAAGCGTGGGCCGTCCGCCCAGCAATAGCTGCGGCGGACTTTTCGTTGCGGTTTCGGCCGCGCCGATCCGATCCGCCGTTCGTCAACGTCTAGAGCCGGGCAGCGCCTTGGGCACTCCCGGCAAAACGGAGGGAACGGTCATGATTCTCGACAAGTTCAGGACGCTTACCCGCACAGCCTTCATTGGCGCTACTGCGGCCGTCATCGCCGTCAGCGCACCCGCCCGCGCGGAAACGGATACGATCCGCCTTGATTTCGCCTACTACAACCCGGTCAGCCTGGTACTGAAGGAACAGGGCCTGCTCGAACAGGCGTTCAAGGCCGACGGCATCGACGTCGAGTGGGTGCAGAGCCACGGCAGCAACAAGGCGCTCGAATTCCTCAATGCCGGCGGCATCGACTTCGGCTCCACCGCCGGCGCGGCCGCGCTCCTTGGCAAGATCAACGGCATTCCCATCAAGTCCATCTATGTTTACTCGCGGCCGGAGTGGACCGCCCTGGTGACGCGGCCGGATACGGGCATCCAGAAGGTCGAGGACCTCAAGGGCCGCACCGTGGCAGTGACGCGCGGCACCGACCCCTACATCTTCCTGCTGCGCTCGCTGGCCGCCGTGAACCTGTCGGAGCAGGACTTGAACGTCGTCCTGCTCCAGCATCCGGACGGCAAGAACGCGCTCGTCAACGGCGACGTCGATGCCTGGGCCGGTCTCGATCCCTACATGGCGCAGGCGGAGCTGGAGAACGACGCGGTGCTGTTCCACCGGGATGCAAGCCAGAACACATGGGGCATCCTGAACGTCCGCGAGGAATTTGCCCGGGAGAATCCGCAGCTGGTGGAGCGCGTGCTGACCATCTACGAGCAGGCGCGCAAATGGTCCCTGGAGCATCCGGACGAGCTGCGCGCCATTCTCGTGAAGGCGGCCAAGCTCGACGACGAGGTGGCGGCCAAGCAACTCGGCGAGCGCACGGAGCTGACCCACTCGGTGATCGGCGCGGAACAACGCGAGTCCATCCTGGCCGCCGGCTTGGTGCTCCAGCAGGCGGGCGTGATCAAGCCGGACGTGGACGTGACCGCGACGGTCGACGCCCTGATCGACCCGCAATACAGCGAGCGCGTGGCCAAGAAGCTGGCGGCATCGCTCTGAGCGGCCGGCGGAGGCGCCCGTGTCGATCGTGGAACGCGCGCAGCCGGCAGCAGTGACGACCGACAGCGCCGCCCCCCGCCTCGTCCGCGGCGGGGGCGCGGCGCGGCGCCGCCGGATCTGGCTCGGACTAATCCTGCCGGCGGCGCTGCTCGTCCTCTGGGAGGCGGCGTGCCGCGCCGGCCTCTTCCCACCGAACCAGCTTCCCGCGCCCTCCGTCGTCTTCCAGGAGATGGCGGGCCTGGCGGCGACCGGCGAGCTGCTCGACCATATCGGCATCACGCTCTACCGCGTCTTTGCCGGATTCCTCCTGGGCGTCGCCGCCGCGACCATCCTGGGCTCGCTCACCGGCTATTCGCGCACCGGCCGGGAACTGCTGGATCCGCTGCTGCAGTCGCTGCGCAACGTCCCGTCTCTCGCCTGGGTGCCGCTGTTCATCCTGTGGCTCGGCATCTACGAGCTATCCAAGGTGACGTTGATCGCGGCCGGAGTCTTCTTCCCCGTCTATCTCAACCTCATGAGCGGCATCCAGAGCGTCGACCGCAAGCTGGTGGAGGTCGGTCGCGTCTATCGCCTGTCGGGGCTGAAGCTGATCCGCCGCGTGCTGCTGCCCGCCACCCTGCCCGCCTATTTCGTCGGCCTGCGCAGCGGCCTCGGCCTCGGCTGGATGTTCGTCATCGCCGCGGAGCTGATGGGCGCCAGCAAGGGCCTGGGCTTCCTGCTGCTCGACGGCCAGATGACCGGCCGCCCACAGGTCATCATCGGCAGCCTCATACTGTTCGCGATTCTCGGCAAGCTGACCGACGTCGTGCTGGTGGCCCTCAGCCATCGCTTCGTCGGCTGGCAGGATACCTTCAAATCTCCGGGCAGGGAGCGGGACGATGCTGCGGATTAACCGGGTCGCCAAGCGTTTCGACAACGACGTCACCGCGCTCGGCGGCGTCAACCTCGCGGTCGAGCGCGGCGAGATCGTCAGCCTCGTCGGCACCAGCGGCTGCGGCAAGAGCACGCTGCTGCGCATCGTCAGCGGGCTCGACTTTCCGTCGGCGGGCGACGTGCTCATCGACGACACGGCGGTGCGCGGGCCGCGGCCGGAGATCGGCGTCGTGTTCCAGGAGCCGCGGCTCATGCCCTGGCTCAACGTGCGCGACAACGTGAAGTTCGGCCTCGAGGGCTACGCGAAGCCGCTCCAGGCCGAGCTTGCGGCGGAAGCGATCGCCAAGGTCGGCCTCGAGCGCTTCGCCGACGCGCTGCCGAAGCAGCTCTCGGGCGGCATGGCCCAGCGCGTGGCGCTGGCCCGTGCGCTGGTGACCAAGCCGCAGATCCTGCTGCTCGACGAGCCGTTCAGCGCGCTCGACGCCTTCACCCGCCTGAAGCTGCAGGATCACCTGCTGGAGATTTGGGCCAAGGACCGGCCGACGATGCTGTTCGTCACCCACGACGTGGACGAGGCGCTCGCGCTCAGCGACCGCGTCATCGTCATGCGCGGCCATCCCGGCCGGGTGCATCGTGAATATGCGATCGACCTGCCGCGCCCGCGCGACCGCGCCGCGCCCGCATTCCAAACCTGGAAGACGCGCCTCCTCGACGATCTCGACCTGACGGCAGAAACCTGACGGACTCCGTGCCCGCGTTAACGCGACGTCGCCTGGCTCAATCTCCGCCGTCGGCGCGCGTGGTCACGCAGTTCGCGGGCGGCCTCCTGGGCAGTGATCCGCTGCGCTGCGAGGTCGCTGTAGATCAGATTCGGGTTTCGGCGGCGACGCATCGCAGCCACCGCATTCGGCAAGAGCGCAATCACCTGACGCCACGGTGCCGAAACGTCGGCGCGGCGCTTCCGCTCCGATCCCCCGCTTGCAGGACGATCGGCGCTCCCGTCTTCGAGCTGGCCGTCGACCGCATGCGCCTCACCGAGTACACGCGCACGCGCCTGCGCCACCTTCAGATAAGGCACGAGGCGCGCACTCCAGCTCTGCGCCGATCCGGGAACCAGCTGGTCGAGGCGATCGGCTCCTTCTGCAACGACCCGACAGGCCATAAGCAACACCGACCCGTCGGCCTCGTTGCGGCATACATCGGCCAACAACACGGCGGCATCCTCGCGCCGTTCGTCATCCTCGAGGATGCCGAGGATCGACAGCAATGCAGCGGCGCGCACCTGAGGCTTGCGGTCGGCCCGGGCGAGACGCGCCAGAACAGGCGCCGCAATCGCCCGCGGCAACCCCGGCAGTATCTCGGCTACGGCGAGCCGGACGTCCGGGCTGGGATCAGCGCAGGCCATGGTTAAGAGGAGAGTCCGCGCGGCCGCATCGATGCTTCGTCCGATGAGTTGCACGATCCGGCGCCTGGCGAGAGCACCGTCACGACCGAACGGATGAGCCAGCCTGCGCTCTGCGACCATAGCGAATCCAGCAGGCGATAGGCTTTGCAGCGCCTCCAGCGCACGACACTGAATCCAGGAGTCCTGCCGATGATCGAGCGCCGTACGGTAGACCAGTCGCAGCGTGTATTCGCCGATGACGACTTCTCGCCTATCTGCCGGAAAGGGATCGACAGCAGTAGCGAGAGCTTGGAAGGCGGCGCCGCTGACGCGCACATCGCCCTCATAGCGTATCAGGCGCTCCAGCAATGCTTCCGGCTCCAGAGTCGTCCATAGGCGTTCCGCTTCACCGCTCACAAAGGGCACGCCCTGGATTGCAGCAGCGATGACAGTCCCATAGCGATGCGCGGCGAAGGCCAGCCGCTGCTCGATTTCGCCAACCCTGCGGCGATAGCGGTCAGCGACGGCATCGCCCTCGGACCCGCGCATGAGCGCCTGGTGATCGCGACGCAACTGGCGGCGCCCAGACCCAAGCGCGGCTGCGAAGGCGATGATGCCGACACGCCGTTCCACCTCCGAGTCTGCCCGTTCCAGCTGCCGCGCATAGTCATCGAAGAGCGATCGCAGGTCGGCGAGCAAATCCAGATCACGCCGGCAACGGTCCTGCAGGAACGACCCCAGCAGGAGCGCTGCCAACGTCACGTCGCTGACCGGATTCGCGGTGCCGGCTTTCGGTGCCGCCCAGGTCACGGCTTCCTGCAGCAGTTCATCCAGGCGCCGGGCTTCAACCTTCAACTGCCGTCGATCAAGCCCGAATGCGAGCAGCCGGCGAAAGTGCCATCGTAGGGCACCGTTAGCACGCATGGCGCGGCCGGCCTGTCGACGAAGGGGAGAATCCGTCCATCATCCGCTTTTGAGACATCCTGCTTACGACTTGATCCGGCCGCAGAGGCGGGATTTCCGGTCGTTCTCCGATCTGCTACGACGGCATCATAGCGCCCCATCCTGGAGCTGGAAAAGATGCAGAAGTTGAATGAATCCGCGTGCGGCGTCTTCATCATCTCGGTGACGCCGTTCACCGAGCGTGGCGACATCGACTATGAGAGCGTCGATCGCCTGATCGAGTTCTATCTGGCTTGCGGCGTCGATGGCATGACCATCCTCGGCATGATGGGGGAAGCGCAGAAGCTGACCGACGATGAATCGGTCGCCTTCGCCCGTCATGTTCTGAAGCGGGTCGCCGGCCGGGTACCGGTGATTGTGGGGGTGTCGAGTCCGGGCTTCGCCGCGATGGCCGAACTGACAGCTGCGGTCATGGAGAGCGGCGCGGCCGGCGTGATGGTGGCGCCGCCGTCGACGCTGAAGACCGATGCCGACATCGTCCGCTACTACACGGCGGTCGCGGCGACGATCAGCGCCGACGTGCCGTTCGTGCTGCAGGACTATCCGCAATCGACCGGCGTCGTCATCGCACCGTCGGTTATCCTGGAGATCGTGAGGACACTCCCGAACTGCGTGATGCTCAAGCATGAGGAGTGGCCGGGGTTGGCGAAGATCGCGGCCCTGCGCGCGGCGTCGGCGCTCGGCGACGTCCGCCGTATCAGCATCCTTGTCGGCAACGGCGGCATCACGCTGCCGGAGGAGCTGCAGCGGGGAGCCGACGGCGCCATGACCGGCTTCTCGTTCCCGGAGATGATGGTCGATGTCTGCCGCGCGCATGCCGCGGGCGATCTCGATCGCGCGGCCGATCTGTTCGACGCCTATCTCCCGCTGGCTCGTTACGAGCTGCAGCCGGGCCTCGGCGTTGCCATCCGCAAACACATTCTGGCCGGGCGCGGCGTCATCGCCTCGCCGACGCTGCGCAAGCCCGCGCCGTCACTATCCGCCGAAGACCTGGCCGACGTCACCCGACTGATCGAACGCCAAGCGCGGCGGCTGAAAGAACTCGGCGGGAAGGCGATGGCTGGCGGAGTGACGGGTTAGCAAGCGATGGTTCCGACACAAAGCTCCAGCACCTGGATCGGCGGACGCGCCTCGACACAAGCCGTCAGAAGAGACTTTTACGATATGCAGAGTTATGCTACTCGTCATACTCCAGATGTCGACTCGAAACGAGGGCGGACATGCGTTGGAGCAGAATCCTTGTGGTCGGAACAGTTATGTCTCTTGGCTGGCCTGCGGCAGCGCATTTCCAGGAGATTCTGCCGAGCGCCGATGTCTTGCCCGATGGCGGTGCCGTGCGGCTGGATCTCATCTTTACGCATCCTATGGACCGGGGACCGACCATGGAGATGGTCAGGCCGCAACGACTGGGTGTCCTGCGCGGGGGCGAGGTCATCGACCTCTCGGATTCCCTGACGGAACAGAAAGTCGATGGGAAGACCGCCTGGAGCGTCAACGAGACGCTGGCCGAACCCGGCGCGGCGATTTTCTTCGTCGAACCCGCGCCCTATTGGGAGCCGGCCGAGGGAAAGTTCATCCTCCACTACGCCAAGGTCGTCGTCGACTCGTTCGCATCGGGCCAGGGATGGGATGCCATGGTCGGGCTTCCCGCCGAGATCGAGCCCCTTGTCCGGCCGACCGGCCTGTGGACCGGCAACCTCTTCCGCGGCATCGTGACGAAGGACGGAGAGCCCGTGCCGTTCGCCGAGATCGAGGTCGAATATGTCAATGACGGCTCGATCATGGCACCGAACGACGCGTTCGTCACGCAGGTCATCAAGGCCGACGCCGGCGGCGTCTTCGCCTATGCGATGCCGCGCGCCGGGTGGTGGGGCTTCGCTGCGCTGATGGAGGGAGACCAGCCGATGCGGAGCCCGGACGGCAAGACCGTGCCGGTCGAGCTCGGTGCCCTCATCTGGATCAAGACCGTCGACATGGTGCCGAGTACCGTCGCGCAGTGACGGCACGGATTTCGACCGCAGGGAGGTCGCGATCGCACATATTCCGGATGGAGTCCTGTCCGCTCCGGTGCTCGTCGGCGGCTGGGCTGTCGCCGCCGCCGGGATCGCGGTGGCGCTGCGCAAACTCGACGAACGGACGATTCCGCGCACCGCGATCCTTTCCGCCGTTTTCTTCGTTACGTCGCTGATCGCTGCGCCCGTCGGCCCGTCGAGCGTGCATCTCCTGCTCGCGGGGCTCATGGGCCTCATGATCGGCGTGCTGACGTTTCCCGCCGTCATGATGGGGCTCCTGCTTCAGGCGGTGCTCTTCGGTTTCGGCGGCTTGACGACGATCGGGGTCAACACGGTCAATATCGCGCTCCCCGGCGTGCTGCTCGGCGCACTGCTCTCGCCGTTCGTGGCCCGCTACAACGCTGGAAAAGCTGGGCTCCTGGCCGCCGCCTGCGGAGCGGTTTCGGTGGCGCTCACAGGCGGCGGCGTCGCCCTCGCTCTCGCCTTGTCCTCCTCCGAATTCGTGCCCGCCGCGCAGGTCGTTCTTGCCACCTACATCCCGCTCATGATCGGGGAGGCGCTGATCACGGGGTTCACCGTCAGCTTCCTCAAGCGAGTCCGGCCCGAGATGCTGGCCGGGCGGCGGCTCGCCGGAATCTCGCCGGAATAACCCCATGCGACCGCTTCTCCTCGCTCTCGCCGTTCTCTTCGCCACAGCTCAGCCGGCGAGTGCGCATCGACTCAAGCTGTTTGCCGTGGTCGACGACGGAGTCGTCACCGGCTACGGTTTCTTCATCGGCGGCGGCCGTCCGCAGGGCGCGGCGATCATCATCCGCGATGCGAGCGGTCGGGAACTTTATCGCGGCTCGACCGACGATCACGGCGCATTTTCCTGGCGGCCACCGCAACCCGCCGATTTCACCCTCGTCATCGACGCGCGCGACGGTCATACGGCGGAGACCAGGATCACCGCGGACCGCTTCGCCGGGACGAACGCCGATGGACCGTTGGCCGCTGGAGCGGTTGATACCCCGGCGGCCGCCCCTCGCCAAGTGGGGGGATGCCCGGCCGATATCGATGCAGCGATGCTCGCCGATATCGTTGACAGGTCGGTCGACCGCGCGGTGTCTCGACAGGTTCGCCCGCTGCTCGAGGCCTACGAAGCCGCAGATGGCCGGGTCCGGTTGAACGACGTCGCCGGCGGAGTCGGGATGATCGTCGGCATCGCCGGCATCGCCTTGTGGGCCGCGAGCCGACGCCGCAGCCGGCCGGCGCCGACTGCGAACGAGACGTGACGATGAGCGGCGCCGCACCCTCCTGCTGCGAAGCGGAAGACGTCGGCACAAGTCTCGTCGCCCGGCTCGACCCGCGGACGCGCCTGCTCGCCGGCCTTGCCTTCGTGGTCGGCGTCATCTCGCTGGAGACGCTGCCGCCGCTGCTGCTGGCAGTGGCGGCTGCTCTCGTACTGGTGGCGCTGGCCCGATTGCCCTTCGTCGCCATGCGCCATCGCCTGTTGCATGTCGAAGGCTTCATGCTCGTGCTCCTGGTGCTGCTTCCAGTGACCACGTCGGGCGTCCCGCTGCTGTCGATCGGACCGCTTTCCGTGACCGAAGAGGGCGTGCTGCACGCGTCGACGATCGTGCTCAAGGTCAATGCCGCGGTGCTCGCGGTCTTCGCGTTGCTCGGCTCGCTGGAACCCGTGCGCCTCGGTCGCGCCGCAGCACGGCTCGGCCTGCCGCTGAAACTGGCCCACCTGTTTCTCTTCGTCGTGCGCTATGTCGGCGTGTTCCGCGCCGAGATCCACCGGCTTCTCGAGGCGATGCGGGCAAGAGCCTTCGTGTCCCGCTCCAACCTGCATACCTGGCGCACGTTCGGGAATCTCGCCGGGATGATGCTGGTGCGATCGCTCGATCGGGCCGAACGAGTCGATGAAGCGATGCGCTGCCGCGGCTTCTCCGGCCGCTTTCCGCTGGCAACCACCGAATCCTTCACACGGCGCGACATCGGCTTCGGCGCCGTCATCGGCCTCGCGATCGTCGCCCTCGTGGCGGCGGACAAGATCATATGAACCCGCTTATCGGGCTCGATGCGGTCACTGTCGTGCGCGCCGGCCGCACCGTGCTCGATGCCGTCTCGCTCTCCGTGCGGGCCGGCGAGCGCCTTGTCCTCGTCGGCGCGAACGGCGCTGGTAAGACGACCTTGCTGCGCACCCTTGTCGGGCTCGAAGCGCCGCTGTCGGGAGCAATTTCGGCGTTCGGCACCGTGAGGCGTACGGAGAAGGATTTCCGCGAGGTGCGGGCGAAGGTTGGATATCTGTTCCAGGATCCGGACGACCAGCTGTTCTGCCCGACCGTCATCGATGACGTGGCGTTCGGCCCCCTGAACCTCGGTGTTCCCGAGCGGGATGCCCTCGCCAGAGCCCGCACCACCCTGGACCGTCTCGAACTGTCGCATCTCGCGGACCGGGTAACGCATCGCCTCTCAGGAGGGGAGAAACGGCTTGTTTCACTGGCCGGCGTGCTCGCCATGGAGCCGGAGGTCCTGCTTCTGGACGAGCCGACCAATGCACTCGACGAGGCGAATCTCGTCCGGCTGACGGAGATCATCACCTCCCTCTCCACGGCGATGGTGATCGTTTCGCACGAGGCAGCCTTCATCAAGCGGTTGGCGACGCGTGCTGTTCTCCTGAAAAGCGCGCGGCTCGAGGCCGCTGTCATTCACAGACATCCGCATTCACACGACCATCTCCACATCCACGGCGTCGATGCAGATCATCGGCACGAGTCCGAGTTGATGCCGCCGCTCGCCGCCTCGCAGTGGGACGGCTGACGCCCGGATCGGTCGACAGCGCTGGCGACCAAGCCTAGACTACCGTCATGGAAACAGGAACCTGCCGAACATGCAGCGCGTGACGATAACGTTGGACGACGATCTGATCGCCGACATCGATGCCTTCATGGAATCGCACGGCTACGGCAACCGCTCCGAAGCGATCCGCGATCTGACGCGCGCGGGGATGGGCGAAGTCCGGATCGAAGCGGACCAGGGCGGAGCGTGCATTGCCGCGCTCGTCTACACCTTCGATCACGAGCGGCGCGACCTCGCCCAGCGGCTCATCCGCACGCATCACGGCCACCACGACCTCTCGCTGGCGACGACGCATGTCCATCTCGACGACATCAATTGCCTGGAGGTCGTGCTGCTGCGCGGCAAGGTCGGCGAGGTGAAGCACCTGGCCGATCACGTCATGGCCGAGCGCGGGGTGCGCCATGGCCGACTTGTCGTCATCCCCGTCGACGGTGGAGACACCACCGGTGCGATCGATGGCAGCAGGCGCCGTCACCCACGACCGAAGCGCTGATCGCTATTTGGGGTCGTCAATGCCCATGCTCGTGAGAGCCATGGGCAGATTCCGCGTGATCGTGATCATGATCATGATCCTGCACCCGCTTCACGTCGTGCAGATCATCGTGGTCGTGCTCTGAGTCGTGCGAATGCTCGTGCGCGTGGCCGTGCTCATGCGCATGGGTGTGCTGGTGAGGGTGTGAATGCACCAAATCGCCATGTCGGTGCTCGTGGGCATGCGTATGGCTGTGCGTGTGAGCATGTCGATGTTCATGTGGATGGGAATGCGGCCCATCATGCCGATGATCATGCTTTACCATGGCCGCATCCTCGATTGCGGGCGGTCAGCTTAGCACGGAATACGGCAGAGCCACAGGGCTCGGCCAAGCGACCCCCCGGTTCGCCGATGTTACCCCGCTCCGGATGAAGCCTTGCGGCGGCGCCCGCTCGTCATTCGCGGCGTCACCTTCCCCACATAGGTGGGAAACTCCCCATGCTGGAGATAGGCCCGGTGGTATCTGGCGACCTTGTCCTCGTCGACTTCGACGCCCAGCCCCGGCCCGTCGATGCGGCCCCAGCGGGGGCCGTCAGCGATGGGAATGCGCTCGGTCAGGATGTCGTCCTCCATCATCTGCGCGGTCTGCTGGTGACCGAGGCAGGCATTCGGGATGCTCAGCATGACGTGCTGGCCGGCCGCCGCCGCCAGGCCGAACTCGCCATGGGTATGCTTGCAGACCAGCCAGCCTTCCTGATGGCCGGCATGGCACATCATATGCCAGCGCGACAGCGAGCCGACCCAGTACTGGCTGAAGCAGAGATAATGGCCGCTACGACTCTTGATGATGCGCCAGGCGTCGGCTTCGCGCCATAACCCTTCGTTCACGCAGATCGGCACATCGACCTGTTTCATCAGGTCGAGATGGTTCTCGATCGGATCGACACGCACCGGCGCTTCGACGAAATCGAGGTTGTACTTCTTGTGCCAGCGCTTCAGCAGCCGTACCGCCGTCGGCATGTCCCAGGATTGGTTGACGTCGATGCGGATCAGGCCGTCGGGTCCGATGCCGTCGCGCAGGGCCTCCAGCATCGCCTCCTCCTTCCTCTCGTCGACGCCGGCCTTGATGTAATAGGCACGGTAGCCCTTCTTCACGCCGTCCTTGGCCTGCCTGGCGATCTCCTTCGGCGTGCCCCATTCCATGTAGCAGAAGTAGTCGACCTCCTCGCGCATGGCGCCGCCGAACAGGCGGTAGAGCGGCTGGCCGCAGGCCTTGCCGCAGGCATCCCACAGCGCCATGTCGATGCCGGCGAAGGCGAAGTTGGCGGTCATCGGCTGGAACGCCCAGACGGCGTAGACGGCGAGTTCGCGCTGCATGATCTCACGGTCCCAGGCGCTGCGGCCGACGACCAGCGGCGCCATGGCCTTGACCGCGCTCTCGATGCCCGGCACGTCGGCGGCGCGCGTGCACTCGCCCCAGCCGACGATGCCGTCCTCGGTCGTCACCTTGACCAGGACGTCGGCGATACCGCCGCGGGCGATGAGCGACGACGCCTCGACATGCTTGTAGGCGATGCGGACCGGGATGGCTTCCAGCTTGACGACCTTCATATTCTCCTACTGCGGTAGCGCTCGCGATCGAGCGTGAAGAGTTCCTGTGGACGGGAGACGCCGCGCAGCGCATAGCGTCCGAGCGACACGAGATCATCACGCGCCGGCCCTGCGGCATCGGCGAAGGCCGAAGACAGGATGATGTCCTGATCGAGCGTCCGCGACATGGCGGCCATTCGGGTAAGCTCGTTGACCGCCGGGCCGATGACCGTGAAGTCGAGGCGGTCCGTGCTGCCGATGTTCCCGTAGAAGACATCGCCGACATGCAGCGCGATGTAGCATCCAGTCGTTGGCAGTCCCTTCGCCGTCCGCGCGTCATTGACGGCTTCGATGCGCCGCAGGGCCTCCATGACACAATCGAGCGTGCCGCGACAGGCTTGCGCCGATTCCTCCAGCGCGAAGGTCGCCAGCACGCCGTCGCCCACCAGCTTGAGCACTTGACCGTCGTGATCGTGAATAGACGATGCGATCGCATCGGCATAGTCGTTCAGCATGGGAATGACGAGTTCCGGAGAAACGGTGTCGACGATACGGGTAAAGCCTTTGAGATCGCTGAACCAGAGCACCGCCTGGATGCGCTCGGCGACGCCGCGCTCGATCGAGCCGCGCAGCACGCGCCGTCCGGCGTCGCGGCCGAGATAGGTCTCCACCAGCGTGTCGGCAATGCGGCCGAGGGAGATCCCGAGGATCGCGCTCGCCAGGCAGGGCACGATCCGGTCGATGATTTCGATCTCGGCATCCCCGAATCCCGACGGACGGTCGGTGGTGAACGACGAGAAGATGCAGTCCATCTGGCCGATCACCGCGGAGCCTTCGAGCCGGCTGCAATAGGCGATATAGTCGGTGATTCCCTCCGCGGCGAGATCGGCGAGGATCGGGAACTCGGCCGGTGCGTTGGTTTCCGGTCCGATACGGCGACGCAGACGGGATTCGCCGGACTGGAGAAGCTGATGGAACGGGCTCTGGAGCCACAGGTCATGCGACTTGCCCGGCTCGGTGCGCCCGTATTCGGACTGCTTCACCGATTCGCGGTCGCGGCGCCATTCGAAGAATCGCCCCTCGAGCACGGGATGCAGGGTGTCCGCTCCGAAGAGCACGCGGCGCAGCCCGACGCCGAGACCGGCCAACCGCTCGCAGGTGCCTTCGAGAATGCGCGTCTCCGGCTCGCCGGCGAGCGTCCGCTCCGAAATCCAGCGGCTGATCTCGAACAGCCCGTCCGTGCCGGAAACTGGAGTCGACATGGGCGGGACATAGCATGTCGCCGTTGCGCAACCAACAGATCCAACACTCCGGCGGCCGACGCTCTACCAGACGTCAACCCGCGAACTGTCCATCCGGGATACCTTTGACGCCGGCGTCGACGGCGAAGATCCCTCCCGCCAAAGGCTGCTCCATCAATTCCGTCTCGCTCAAGCCGTAGCGCACGGTGGTGACATACAGCACGTCGAGCGCAGGGCCGCCGAAAACGCAGCTCGTCACGCGCCGGCAAGGCAGCGTCACGATCCGGTCGATCGTGCCGTCCGGCGCCCAGCGGATGAGGCAGCCGCCGTCCCAGCGCGCATTCCACAGGAATCCCTCGGCATCGATGGTGGAGCCGTCGGGGTGGCCATATTCCGTCGTGTCCGCCTTGCCGAAGATGCGCCGATTGCCGATCCGGCCGGACACCGCATCGAAATCGTAGGCATAGATCGCATCCAGGGTATCGGCGAAGTACATCGTCCTGTCGTCCGGGCTCCAGGCAAACGTGTTGGCGATGCCCAGATCCTGCTCGAACCTGTGCACCGAACCGTCCGCATCGATGCGATAGAGGCCGCCGGTGTTGCCGGTGATCGGCGTCTCGCTCATGTCGTCGGCAAAATTGTTCATCATGGTGCCGTACCAGAATCGGCCCCGGCGGTCGCATTTGCCGTCGTTGGAGCGGTTGTTCGGCTTGTCTGCCTCGGGCGCGATGAAGCGCGCTGCGCGGCCGGTCGCGGGATCGAAGAAATCGATGCCGGTATGCGAGGCGATGATCAGGCCGCCGGCCTGCCGCACGGCGATGGCCGTGACCATCTCGGGCATCCGCCAGCCGGCGTGCGCGCCGCTGGCCGGGTTCCAGCGCTTGATCATCTTCGACGGCACGTCCGTCCAGTAGAGCGCCTGCTCGCCGGGATGCCAGCACGGCCCCTCGCCCAGCCAGTCCTTCGCCTCGAAGACGCACGCCACCCGCGGCATTGGATCCTCCGGTCGAGATGAACCGTGAGTCAGGTCCAATGCGCGGAGAACGTCAAGGCCGCATGCTGAAGGTCGCGGCCGGACGCTGGATCGGGAGCGGTCAGGCCGCCGGCAGGAGCCGCCGTATCTTGCTGATCAGGAGCGCAGGATCGACCGGCTTCTCCAGGCAGTCGCTGACGGACATGGCGCGCAACGCCGCGAGAGAGTCCCGTGCATCGGCCGCGTGGCCGGTGACGATGATCGTCGGCGGCGGACTGCCGTGCTTGCACAGCTCCTCATAGACCTCGAGACCGGTCATGACCGGCAGCCGCAGATCGAGAATCAACACGCCGACCGGACCGCTGCTGGCCCGGTCCACCGCTTGTGCGCCGGTCGCGGCGATGACGGGGCTATAGCCATGGAGGTTCAGGAGGTCGCTCAGGCTGTCGACGAAGTCCGCGTCGTCGTCGGCAACCAACACGATCGGCCGCGTCGCGCCGGCAAGCTTCTCCAGCAGCTCCTCGATCCGGAACGGCTTGGTCAGCAGGCCCAGGGCGCCGGCCGCGAGCGCCCGGGCGACGATCGATTCCTCGTTGCCGGTCATCAGAACGATCTTGGCGTGCGGCCGCAGCGCGCGGATCGCGAAAAAGCTGTCGACGCCGTTCATGACGGGCATGCGCACATCCATGAAGGTGATGTCGAAGCTGCCTTGGCGATGGCGTTCGACCGCCTCCTGGCCGTTCGCGGCGACCTGCACGCTGTGCCCCTGCAGGGCGAGCATGTCGGCGAGGCTTTCGGCAAGGTCGACGTCGTCGTCGACGATCATGACGGATGCGGCGCGCATGAGATCCCCGGTATGAGACGTAGGTTGAGTCGGCGGGCGGTCAGGCTATCGCGATCTCGGTTAACGAAGGGTTGTCAAAGACAAGGCGATCAGCATGGCCGAGATTTCGATCCTGAAACGTTCTGGATCGGACGAGGTGTGCTGGACAAACCTGCATCGGTCTTCGATGATCGCGGGGCGGGAAAGGCATGAACGACCATCCGGGACAAGGCGTCGGGTCCGCAGCGGCGACGGAGGCGGCGCCGCTGGTTCATCTGCGCGGCATCTCCAAGCAATACGGGACGGTCACGGCGGTTAAGCCGCTCGATCTCGAGATCCGTCGCGCCGACTTCCTGGCCATTCTCGGCCCCTCGGGCTGCGGCAAGACCACACTGCTGCGGATCATCGGCGGCTTCGTCGCCCCCACGACGGGCACGGTCGAGATCGATGGCCACGACGTCACAGGCTGGGGACCAGAGAAGCGCCCGACGAATACGGTATTCCAGGGCTACGGGCTGTTTCCGCACATGACCGTGCGGCAGAACATCGCCTACGGGCTACGGACGGCGCGGCGCCCGGAGGCAGAGATACGCCAGCGCGTCGACCAGGCCATCGCACTCGTCCGGCTCGAGGAGTTCGTCGACCGCTCGATCGACCAGCTGTCGGGCGGCCAGCAACAGCGCGTGGCTCTGGCGCGGGCACTGATCATGCGGCCGCGTGTACTCCTGCTGGACGAGCCGCTGGCCGCGCTCGATCTCAAGCTGCGTCAGGCGATGCAGGAGGAACTGCGGCGAATCCACCGGCAGATCGGCGGCACCTTCGTCTTCGTCACCCATGACCAGGGCGAGGCGCTGGGCCTCGCCAACCGCATCGCCGTTATGGACAAGGGCGAGATGATACAGGTCGGTGGACCCGAAGAGATCTATGCCGCACCGCGGACTCGTTTCGTCTCCACCTTTATCGGCGAAGCCAACATCTTCGGTGGGCGCCGGGAAGCGGGGCAAGTGACGCTCGACGCCGGAGTTCGGATTTCCTCGGCTGGTCCCGACGGGCGTGTGACTGTCGTGTTGCGGCCGGAAGTGCTGCGGATTTCGTCGGCGTCCCTTGCGGCCGACGCCGTGCTGGACGGCACCCTCGTGGACATGATCTATCTCGGCGTGTTCGTGAAGTACATCGTCGCGCTGCAGACGGGGCAGAGGGTAACCGTGCACAATCCGGATGCCGCGCTGCGCCGGTCGCTTTCGCTCAACCAGCCAGTGAAGGTCGGCTGGGCCCTCCATGACCAGCGAGTGATTGGAGATTAGACCAGCGACTTACCGGCCGCTCAACCACCCCGCAACCTGACTGCCTTTTGCCAGATGTCGGAATCGATCGGCATAAAGCGCGACAGAAGCTCGAGGAGCGCGCCGAAGTCCACGGGCTTCGTCAGAAACGCGGCCGCCCGATGTTCTCCGAGAAAACGACGCTCCAGCGCGTAGTCCCGCGTCGTGCCGCCGGCGGCACCGGTCAGCACGATGACCGGCGTGTCCTTGAGCAACGGGACGCCCCGCACGCGCGCCAGTAAGTATTCTCCCGAGCCTTCCGGCATCCGGTAGTCGGTGATGATGACCTGCGGCGCCTCCTTCATGGCGATCCACAGCGCCTGCATGGCAGTCGATGCGGTCAGGACATCGACGCCGCAGGCCCGAAGACGGATCTGCATGGCTCGTCTCAGATCGGCATCGTCGTCGACAAAGAGAACCTTCGGCGACGGCATCGCCGGGGAACTTACTTCGCCCGCGGCAGCAGTCCGCGCCGCGACGGCAACGGGCATCGTTCCGTCCGGGATCGACAGCAGCCGGCAGATGATCGGCTTGAGCTCGGCCCACGTGTCCGCGCTCTTGGTGACGTAGTGCGCGCCGAGCGCTCGGCAGCGATTGACCGTCGCCGTATCGGATCTGCCGGTGCAGAAGACGACGGGCACCGGCCGAATCTGCGGATCCGAAAGCAGTTTTTCGGCAATGCCGAGTCCTTCTCCCGCTGGCATGTCGACATCGAGCAGCAAAAGATCCGGATCGCCGGCGATGACCTGGGTCAGCGCAGCCATGCCATCGCTCGCGGTTTGCACGCACAGGCCCAGCGCCTTGCATCGCTGTGCGAGCGCGGCGAGAAAATCTGCGTCGTCGTCGGCGATCAGGACCGTCTTGCTTGTCATCTCGCTCATGCTTCCCCACCCGCGGCAGCCACGCACGGCAGCCGGACGGCGCAGGCGCGATCAATCGCCGCGAGCAGCTTGCGGAATTCGTAGGGCTTCTCGATGAAGCAGTCGGCCCCGAGGAGCATGGCCTCCCGCTTGGCCCGCTCGGCAACGTTGGCGGAAACGACGATCACCGGAATGACCTTGGCAATCTCATGCTGTTGCAGTTGCTGAAGGACCGTGAGGCCGTCCATATCCGGCAGGCGCAGGTCGAGGATGACGGCATCCGGGATAGTGACGATGGCCGCGGCAAGACCGCTCCTGCCGTCGTGCGAGACAATACTGTCATGCCCGACAGCCTTCAGCCGCAGCACGAGCGCCCGCGCGATCTCGCGATCGTCTTCGATCACCAGGATACGGAGCGGGCGAGGCACGGTATCTCCGGTCACGCCGAGCGACGGGCGAGGGCCATGTCGCGCAGCGCGGTAAACCTCGCGATCAACGCATCGCGCTGGCTCGGCAGCCGCCATAGGCCCACCGGTTGAATCTCGATGCCCGGCGGCTCGGCCGCGATTCCCCCCTCGTGGTTTGCAAACTCCTCGCGAAGCGCCCGCGCCATAGACTGGACCTCCGCTTCGCGCTTGTCCGGCGTCACCAGTATCCATGATGCAGGACCGAGCCGGAGCAGCAGATCGTCGCGCTTGACCTGCTGCTGCAGAAAGGCATCGCAGTCCGCGGCGATTGCCGGCTCGACATGATCGGGCAGCAAGATCCTGATGTCAGACACGAAGAACAGCGACGGCCGCTGCCGCGCCAGGGCCGAGACATAGCGCGCCACGATCGCCGCAGGATCGAAGACCGGAACCGAGAACGAGAAGGTCGTGCCTTCGCCCACAGTGCTTCGCACGGAAACGCTGCCGAAGTTCAGGTCGACCAGTTCGCGCACGATACTGAGGCCGAGGCCGAAGCCCTTGGAGGTGTCACGCAGGCCGCCGACCTGCTTGAACCGCTCGAAGATCGTCTCGAGCTTGTCGGGCGGAATGCCCGGCCCATGATCGGTGACCCCGATGGTGATCTCCGCCTTGTCCGGGGAATGTCGCGCCCACAGCGTCACGCCACCTTTCTCGCCGCCATATTTGAAGGCGTTGATGGCAAGATTGATCGCCACGCGCCCGATCTTCTCGGGATCGCAATAGATGTGCGGCAGGCCCTCCTCGAGTTCGATGGAGAAGGCGACGTTGCTGGCGCTGGCGCGGCGCTCCAACGTCGATCGCACGCGAACGATGGCGTCCTCGACGGTGCATTCGCGCCGCGCGGCGCCGATGAGACCGGCCTCGAAGCGGCTGAGGTCGAGCATGTCGTTGACGAGTCCGTTGAGATCATCGACGCGGGCGGCGATGACGCGCAGGTAGTCGCGCTGGTCCGCGTTCAGTTCGCCCACCAGCCCCTCATCCATGATGGAGGCGAATTCCTTGATGACCGTGAGGGGCGTACGGAACTCGTGCGCGACGTTGTCGACGAACTGGTGGGCCGCCTCATAGAGCTTGGACAGACGCTGATTGGTGGTGGTCAGCAATCCGTTCGCTGCGCTCAACGCCATTTCCGCGGTCTTGCGCTCGGTCTCGTCGGTAATGATGCCGTCCCAGAGCACGTCGCCGCTCTTTCGTCGATGCGGCACCCCCTTCGCATGCAACCATCTGATCTCGCCGTTCTTCTGTACGACGCGATACTCATGAGACCAGAAGGACAGTTGCTGGGCCGATTCCTTGATGCTCGACGACAGCTTGTCGAAATCATCGACGTGAATGGCATTCAGGATCTTCGAAGCATCGGCGGTCGCCTCCGCCGCCGTTACGCCGAACAGGTCTTGCACGCCGGCGGTGAAGAACGGATAGCTGATCTCGCCGGAGTGGCTGAGGAGACGCTGGTAGACGACGCCCGGCGCATTGTCGGTGATCGTCTGAAAGCGGCGTTCGCTCTCCGCGACGGCAACCTCCACGGCCCGCCGGCGCTGCTCTTGCACCAGCAGCAGGCCGAGGAACAGCGTTCCGACCGGAACCACGATGGCTTCAGGAACGATCGCCGCGGTGATCACATGGTAGGCTAAAGCCGCCTCCGGCAGGAACAGCATCCCGACGAAGTAGGAAAAGACCAGCATGAGGCCGAGCAACAGTAGATGCACTTGGGACAAGCCGCTCCGCCTCGCACCGACCATCAGCGATATCGCAATACCGCTGCACGCTGCCAGAACGATGGCGATCACGCCGGCGAGATCACCGGCCCCGCCGAGAATCAGGCGGTAGGCAACCGCGAGCATGGCCGCGACGAAGGCGGCTACCGGTCCCCCGAAGGGGGCCGCAAGGCCGAGCGGCACGGCGCGGGCGTCGACCAGGACGCCAGGGGCCACGGAGATTGGCGCGCTCATGGCGAGAACGGCCGTGAGCCCGAACGCCAACCCAATGAACAGAGGCTCAAACCGGCTCGGCAGCCGGTGGAGGAACGCCTTGATCTGAATGAAGATGATGACCGCCGATGCAAGCAGCGCCAGATTGGCGGCCAGCGCCACTACGATATCTTGGGAGACAAACTCCATGGGACCCGCTGAGCCGCCCGGCCGGACCAGTGTGCGGAGAACCGATCCAAATAGGCCAGATGCTATGCGGGCTTGGTTAAGGCGGCGTTAATGCCGGGCCCCGATGGCGCCTGTAGCTCAATCTCAGGCGGCGTCGACAGCTGCCGCAGCTTCGGGATACAGGAGCCAGGGGCCTTTCGCACGGTCCACGACGCCCATCCAGCGCCAAAAGGACTGAGCGAGCTTCGGCGGCCCTACGACGGTAATGCGGCCGGCCCGCATCTCGTCGCGGCGGTCGACATAGCCAAGCCATGTGCGGGTGAAGGAGCCAAGATCGGCCCGGACGACCAAGTCCTCCTCGAAGCCCGGCCGGCGGTAGCAGATATCGACCTCGCCATCCTCGACAATCAGCCAGTAGAGGCGATGGCTGCGCGTACCCTTGGGGATGCCGCGGAATTCGAACCTGACGACCGTGCGGCCCGCAGGCGCTTCAGCGAGATGCGGATCGCGGCGGATAGCAAACATGAGGAAATCGCCGTCGAGGTCGTCGGGTCCCAGATCGCGCCTGACATATCGCTGTCCCCAAAGGTGGAGGTTCTCGATGAGCGGCCGAAACGCCTGACCCGCCTCGCTAAGCACATATTCGTGGCCTTGCCCGCTCGGCTTCGGCGATGCCGTGATGATGTGCGCCGCCTCCAGTTCTTTCAGCCGCTGCGCCAGCAGCGCGCGGGAGATCAGCGGAATCCCGCGCTGCAGCTCGCCGAAATGCCGGCTGCCGGCCAGCAGCTCGCGCAGGATGAGCGGCGTCCACCGCTCGGCGAAGATCTCCGCCGCCTTAGCGACAGGGCAGAACTGGCCATAGCCGCGCATGTCAAACCTTCCAGGAACAGGCTTCGGTAGGATCGAGATACCAGCTTACTTTCCATGTTCGGCCGGGGATAACAAGTTCAGATATTGAACTTGCCAGGGCGCGCCCGAAGGCGCAAGTTCGAACGGCATCCGAACAGTCCCGTTGCGAACGAGCAGAAAGAGGAGCAATGCCATGACGAGCGTGGCGATGGCCGTTGCACAGCCGGTGCAGCGGAATGATTTGGTTGCGTTGATCAACGAGCTGGGCCCGCAATTCGCAGAGCGCGCCGCCGCCCACGACGCCGGCGAGCGGTTCGCCGCCGACAACTATGCCGAACTCAAGCGCGGCCGGCTGTTCGCCGCCGGTGTGCCGGCGGAGCTCGGCGGCGGCGGTTCCTCGCATGCCGAGCTGTGCGACATGCTGCGCACCCTGGCGCACTATTGTGGATCGACCGCCCTCGCCTTCTCCATGCACACCCACATGACCGCGATCAACGTCTGGCGCTGGCGCCACGACAAGGCGCCGGTCGATGCGCTGCTGAAGCGGGTGGCCGCGGAGCAGATCGTGCTGCTGAGCAGCGGCGGCTCGGACTGGCTGTCCGGCTCCGGCAGGGCCGAGAAGGTGGAGGGCGGATTCAAGATCACGGGGCGCAAGGGCTTCAGCAGCGGCGCGCCGGCCGGCGGCATTCTGATGACCAGCGCGGTCTATGACGATCCGCAGGCCGGGCCGACTGTGCTCCATTTCGGCGTGCCGCTGAAGGCCGAGGGGGTGCGCATCCTCGACACCTGGCACACATTGGGCATGCGGGCCACGGGCTCGCATGACATCGCGCTCGACGGTGTGTTCGTGGCCGATGCCGCCATCGGCGTGCGGCGACCGCAGGGCAAGTGGCACCACCTGTTCCACGTCATCACCATGGTGGCCTTCCCGCTCATCTACGCCGTCTATGTCGGGCTGGCGGAGGCGGCGCGCGACAAGGCGCTGGCTCTCGCGGGAAAGCGGGTGCGCGATCCGCAACTGCCCTATCTCGTCGGCGAGATGGAGAATGCGCTGACGGCGGCGCAGCTGGCGCTGCGCCACATGATGGAGACGACGGCGACGTCCAAGCCCGGACCGGCAACCACCAACGCCATCTTCATCGGCCGCACGCTCGCCGGGCAGAACGCCCTCCGCACGGTGGAGAAGGCGATGGAGGTGGCAGGCGGCGCCGGCTTCTATCGCGACGCCGGGCTCGAGCGGCTGTTCCGCGACGTGCAGGGGGCGCGGTTCCATCCCCTTCAGGAAAAGCAGCAGCAGCACCTGGCCGGCCGCCTGGCGCTCGGGCTCAGCATCGACGGTTAGGCGCGGGATTCCTGGTCAACTCTCCATCGCTCATCTGGCCTGCATGACCACCCTGCGTCCTTCGACAAGCTCAGGATGAGAGGAAATCTTAGTGGCATAAAGAATCCCCCTCATCCTGAGCTTGTCGAAGGACGCAGGGTGCCGATCCCATCTCCGTTGACGACATCCGGCGAGAGAGGCGTCTTACAGCGTGCCCTGGTAGTAGCCGCCGTCGATCAGCAGGTTCTGGCCGGTGATGTAGCCGGCGTGGGCGCTGCACAGGAAGGCGCAAGCGGCGCTGAACTCGTCGATGGTGCCGAAGCGGCCGGCAACCTCGGCCGCTTTGGCGTTGGCAAGGGCGGTCTCGAACGGGATGCCTTCGGATTCGGCCTCGCGGGCAATGATGGCGCGCAGCCGGTCGGTCTCATGTGAGCCCGGAAGCAGGTTGTTGATGGTGACGCCATGCTTTACGACCTCGCGCGCCAGTCCGGCGACGAAACCGGTCAAGCCGGCGCGCGCGC
Organism: Dongiaceae bacterium; assembly: GCA_050180895.1. Classification (GTDB taxonomy): domain Bacteria; phylum Pseudomonadota; class Alphaproteobacteria; order Dongiales; family Dongiaceae; genus JBGPEQ01. The sequence continues at coordinate 39,406 of JBFXDS010000001.1, read as the reverse complement.
CGTTCGACAGGCCGAGCGACGGATAAGGGGCTTTTACGGCTGCCGAGGTAATATTGACGATGCGGCCGAAGCGGCGCGCGATCATGCCGTCGATCACGGCTTTGACGAGCAGGATGTGCGCGATCATGTTGGCCTGCACGGCGCGGTGCCAATCCGCCTCGTCCCAGTCGCGGAAGTCGCCGGGCGGCGGGCCGCCAGCATTGGTGATGAGGATGTCCGGATCGGGACAGACCCGGATCAGGGCGGCACGGCCGTCGGCCGCGGTCACGTCGGCCGCGACCGGCGTGACCTGTCCGCCCGTCACCGCCCGGATCTCCTGCGCCGTCCGCTTGAGCGCTTCGGCGGCGCGCGCATTGAGGACGATGCGAACGCCTTCCTTCGCCAGCGCCAGAGCGCAGCCCTTGCCCAGCCCCTTGCTGGCACCGCAGACGATGGCCGTGCGGCCGGCAATGCCGAGGTCCATGGCGCTGCCCTCCCTTGTCGGACAGCCGCTTCATATCATCCGCCGCCAGTGGGGCGACAGCCGCTTCAACGACCGACCATACCGCGCGCCAGCGCTCAGCCTTTCCCCTTGTCCCGGACTTGGTACTATCGGCGACAACCGAGATCGAAGGCGGGGCGATGGCGAAACATCCGGAGTCGGAGTCGAATAGGCTTGACGATGCGGCACGCGCGGGCTGGCTCTACTACATCGCGGGCAACACCCAGGACGAGATCGCCGGCAAGCTCGGCGTTTCCCGCCAGACCGCCCAGCGGCTCGTCTCGCTGGCCGTCAGCAGGAAGCTGATCAAGGTCCGGCTCGACCATCCGATCGCGCAGTGCCTCGACCTCTCCCATCGGCTGAAGGAGAAGTACGATCTCAACGTCTGCGAAGTCGTCCCGGCCGATCCGACCTCGCAGTCGACGACGCTCGGCGTTGCGGAAGCGACGGCGGCCGCGCTCGAGCGCTGGCTCGAATCGCGGGATTCCATCATTGTCGCGCTGGGATCGGGGCGGACATTGCGCGCCGCCGCGGAACAGCTGCCCTCGATGGATTGCCCCCGTCACAAGATCGTGTCGCTGGTGGGCAACATCGCACCCGACGGCTCCGCCTCCTTCTACGACGTGATCACGCGCGTCGCCGACGCGGTGCGGGCGCCGCACTTCCCGATGCCCCTGCCGGTGATCGCCAGCACCGTCGCGGAGAAGAGGCTGCTGCTGGCTCAGAAACCGGTCAGGCATGTGGTCGACTTGGCGCGGCGGGCCAACGTGACCTTCGTCGGCGTGGGCCACCTCGGCGAGAGCGCGCCGCTGCTGCAGGATGGATTCGTCAATCGTGAGGAGATGCGGGCCTTGGTGAAGGCCGGCGCCGTCGGCGAGGTCACCGGCTGGGCCTTCGACCGACAGGGGCATCTGATCGAGGGACTGACCAACGACCGCGTGGCCAGCGTCGCCCTGGACCGGCCGGCACGGCGGCTGATCATCGGCGCCGCCATGGGCGCCGCCAAGGCGCCCGCCATCGCAGCGGCCCTGGCGGGGCGGATCATCAACGGCTTGATCACCAACGAGACGACCGCCCACCGCCTGCTCAAGTCCTGATTTCCGCCGACGCGGCCGACCGCGCTGTTTCGCTCGGCGGCGCCGTTCTCCCCCGACGCCATGCTGTGGTGCAGCAACGAATCTGCCTTGACTCGGCATGGTCAGTTTCGAATATATGCTCACTGAATTAGCAAACGCTCACATAATGGACTCATTGGGAGGACAAGATGAACACGACGTTCGGCGCCCTCTTGAGTGCGAGTGTTATCGCGGCCTTTGCTTGGCCAGCGGCAGCGGCCGAAACCAAGCTCACCATCGCCACCGTGAACAATGGCGACATGATCCGCATGCAGGGTCTGACCGGAGATTTCACGGCCAAGAACCCGGACATCGCCGTCGAATGGGTGACGCTCGAGGAGAATGCGCTGCGCCAGAAGGTGACGACCGACATCGCCACCAAAGGTGGGCAGTTCGACGTGCTCACCATCGGCACCTACGAGGTGCCGATCTGGGCCAAGAAGGGCTGGCTCGTGCCGCTCGACGGCCTCGGCGCCGATTACGACGTGGACGACCTTCTGCCGCCGATCCGCGCCGGCCTGTCGCTCGACGGCACGCTCTATGCAGCACCGTTCTACGGCGAAAGCTCCATGGTCATGTACCGCACCGATCTCATGGAAAAGGCCGGCCTCCAGATGCCGGATGCGCCGACCTGGGAGTTCGTCGCCGATGCGGCGCGCAAGATGACGGACAAGGCGGGCGAGATCTACGGCGTGTGCCTACGCGGCAAGGCCGGTTGGGGCGAGAACATGGCCTTCCTGACGGCGACCGCCAACTCCTTCGGCGCGCGCTGGTTCGATGAAAGCTGGAAGCCGCAGTTCGACCAGCCCGAATGGAAGAACACGATGGACTTCTATGTGAGCCTCATGAAGGACGCGGGACCTCCGGGCGCCTCCTCGAACGGCTTCAATGAGAACCTCGCGCTCTTCAACGCCGGCAAGTGCGGCATGTGGATCGATGCGACCGTTGCCGCCTCCTTCGTGACCAACCCGAAAGAATCAAGCGTCCACGACAAGGTCGGCTTCGCGCTCGCGCCGGACAACGGCCTGGGCAAGCGCGGCAACTGGCTCTGGGCCTGGTCCCTCGCCATCCCCGCCGGCTCGCAGAAGACCGAGGCGGCACAGAAATTCGTCAGCTGGGCGACCAGCAAGGGCTACCTGGAGCTTGTCGCCGGCAAGGAGGGCTGGGCCAATGTTCCACCGGGCACGCGCACCTCGCTCTACGAGAATCCCGAGTATCTCAAGGCCGCGCCGTTCGCGCAGATGACCCTCGACTCGATCAACTCCGCCGATCCGACCAAGCCGACCGTTCAGCCGGTGCCCTATGTCGGCGTGCAGTTCGTCGCTATTCCCGAATTCCAGGGCATCGGGACGTCGGTGGGCCAGTTGTTCTCGGCCGCGCTCGCCGGCGATACCTCGGTCGAGGACGCGCTTGCGGCCGCCCAGGCAGTGACGACCCGCGAGATGACCAAGGCGGGCTATATCAAGTAGTCGCAGCGTCTCCCTTGGTGCAACTGGGTTGCCCGGCGCGAGCGCGCCGGGCAACCATTTCACCCGCGGGCCAACGCAACCGGGGCAACGGGAGAACAGACGATGGCGACCCGCCATTCACGCGCGCGGGCCAACGCGGCCGTAGCGCCGTCCGTCCTGGTGCTGTTCCTGTGGATGATCGTGCCGTTGGGCATGACGATCTACTTCTCGCTGCTGCGCTACAACCTGCTCGATCCCGGCAATGAGTCGTTCATCGGTCTGCTGAACTACGAATATTTCCTCACGGACCCTGCCTTCCTCACCGCCCTCGCCAACACGCTGAAGCTGGTGGGCGGAGTTCTCATCCTCACCGTGGTCGGCGGCATCCTGCTTGCCCTCCTGCTCGACCAGCCGTTCTTCGGGCGCGGCATCGTCCGCCTCATGGTCATCGCCCCGTTCTTCGTGATGCCGACGGTGAGCGCGCTGGTGTGGAAGAACCTGCTGATGCATCCGGTCTCCGGGCTGTTCGCCTGGGTGGCAAAATCGCTCGGCCTGACTCCGATCGACTGGTTCGCCGAAGCGCCGCTGACGGCTGTCAGCCTGATCGTCGCATGGCAGTGGCTGCCGTTCGCGACCCTGATCCTGCTGACGGCCATCCAGTCGCTGGACCAGGAGCAGAAGGAGGCTGCCGAGATGGACGGCACGCCGCCGCTGTCATTCTTCTTCTACATCGTGCTGCCGCACCTGGCCCGCGCGATCACGGTCGTTATCCTCATCGAGACGATCTTCCTGCTCAACGTCTTCGCCGAGATCCTCGTCACCACCGGCGGCGGACCAGGGCTGCAGACGACGAACGTCCCCTTCCTTGTCTACGCGCAGGCGTTGCTGCAATTCGATGTCGGCGGCGCCTCGGCCGGCGGCATCGTCGCGGTCATCCTCGCCAACATCGTGGCCTTCTTCCTGGTGCGGATGATCGGCCGGAATCTGGAGGGCTGATCATGGCGCGCGCGCACTCGCCCCGACGCAAGGCGCTGACGACGGCTTCCGCCTGGTTCTTCGGGTTCCTGGTCTTCTTCCCGATCCTTTGGATGGTCCTCACCAGCTTCAAGACCGAGCTCGACGCCTTTTCGACGCCGCCGACGTTCCTGTTTTTCGACTGGACGACGGAGAACTACGGCATCGTCCAGGAACGGTCGAACTATGTGCGGTTCGCCGTCAACTCGATCATCCTGGCCGTTGGCTCGACGCTCGTGGGCCTCCTGTTCGCGGTGCCCGCCGCCTGGGCCATGGCCTTCGCGCCGGGCAAGCGCACCAAGGACCTGCTGCTGTGGATGCTGTCGACGAAGATGATGCCGCCGGTCGGGGCGCTGATCCCCATCTATCTCCTGTTCCGTGACGGCGGGCTGCTCGACAGCCGCACCGGCCTCGTTGCCGTGCTGTTCCTGCTCAACCTGCCGATCATCGTCTGGATGCTCTATACCTACTTCAAGGAGATCCCGGGCGAGATCCTTGAGGCCTGCCGCATGGACGGCGCGACGCTGTGGCGCGAGATCGTCTATGTCCTGGCGCCGATGGCCGTTCCCGGCATCGCCTCGACGCTCCTGCTCAACATCATCCTGGCCTGGAACGAGGCGTTCTGGACGCTGAATCTCACCACCTCCGACGCGGCGCCGCTCACCGTCTTCATCGCCTCTTATTCGAGCCCCGAGGGTCTGTTCTGGGCCAAGCTCTCGGCGGCGTCGACGATGGCGATCGCGCCCATCCTGGTGCTCGGCTGGTTCTCTCAGCGCCAACTGGTCCGCGGCCTCACCTTCGGGGCGGTCAAATGACGATTTCCTTCGCGTGGGGACGGACGATATGGGCAAGATCGTTCTGAAAGGCGTCAGCAAGTCGTTCGGCGACGTGACGATCATTCCGTCGATCGACCTGGAGATCGACGACGGCGCGTTCGTCGTGTTCGTCGGTCCGTCCGGCTGCGGCAAGTCCACCCTCTTGCGCTTGATCGCCGGGTTGGAAGACGCGAGCGCCGGCAAAATCGAGATCGACGGAGTCGATGTCACGCACGTGCCGCCGGCGAAGCGCGGGCTGTCCATGGTGTTCCAGTCCTATGCGCTCTATCCGCACATGAGCGTTCGCGCCAATATCGGCTTCGGCCTCAAGATGGCGGGTCAGCCCAAGGACGTCATCCGCCAGAAGGTGGAGAACGCGGCCGCGGTGCTCAATCTCACGAACTATCTGGATCGCAAGCCGCGCCAGCTCTCCGGCGGCCAGCGCCAGCGCGTCGCCATCGGCCGTGCGATCGTGCGCGAGCCGAAGGCGTTCCTGTTCGACGAGCCGCTGTCGAACCTCGACGCGGCGCTGCGCGTGCAGATGCGGCTGGAGATCGCGCAGCTTCATCAATCGCTGGCCACGACGATGATCTACGTCACCCATGACCAGGTCGAGGCAATGACGCTGGCCGACAAGATCGTCGTCCTGCAGGCCGGCGTCGTCGAGCAGGCGGGTACGCCGTTGGAACTCTACCATCATCCGGTCAATCTCTTCGTCGCCGGCTTCATCGGCTCGCCGAAGATGAACTTCATGGCCACCACGGTTCGCGCCGCCGATCCGCGGGGTGTCACGGTCGGGCTGCCGGATGCCGGTGCCCTCACGGTTCCCGTCCTGCCGGACGGCGCCGCGCCGGGAGCTAAGGTCACGCTCGGCGTCCGGCCGGAGCATCTGAAGCCTGCCGAGAGCGGCGACATTTCGGGCGACGTCATCGTGACCGAACGGCTCGGCGGCGACACCGTCCTGTACATGCGCTCGCCGGACGGGTCTATGATCGTCGTGCAGACGGACGGCGACAGCACGATCCGGGTCCATGACCGCATTGCCGTCCAGATCGACCCGGAGACCTGCCACCTGTTCGATGCCGACGGCCGCGTCATCCCGCGGCTGCGGCGTCATCCGCTCGCCGACATGCATTCTCCCACCCGTCAGTCCAATCGATGAGGAGCGTTCTTGTATCTCGAAAAATATAGGCTCGATGGCCGCGTTGCCGTCGTGACCGGTGGCGGCCAAGGCATCGGCCTCGCCTGCGCGCAGGCCCTGGCCGAGGCCGGCGCCAAGGTTGTCGTCGTCGAGCTGGTGCCCGAACGCGCCGCGGCGGCGGCGGCAGACCTGAGGAAGCTCGGCCTGGACGTCGCCAGCGTTCCGCTCGATGTCACCAGGTCCGCCGACGTCGACATGGCGGCGGCGCGGATCGAGCAGGAGAACGGCCCGGTCGAAATCCTCGTCAACAACGCAGGCGTGGCTCGGAGCGACGTGCCCGCCGAAGACACGACCGATGCGCATTGGCGCTTCCACATGGACGTGAACCTCGACGGCCTGTTCTGGTGCTGTCGCGCCTTCGGCCGCCGGATGCTCGAACGCCGCCGCGGCGCGATCGTCAACATTGGTTCCATGTCCGGCGTCATCGTCAACAAGCCGCAGCCGCAGTCCTTCTACAACGCCTCCAAGGCCGCGGTGCATCACCTCACGAAGTCGCTGGCGGCGGAGTGGGCATCGCGCGGCGTGCGCGTGAATGCGGTGGCGCCGACCTACATCGAGACGCCGCTCACGCGCTTCGGCATGCAGGAGAACAAGGCGATGTACGAGACTTGGCTCGAGATGACGCCGATGCACCGCGTCGGCCAACCGGAGGAGGTCGCCTCGGTCGTCCTCTTCTTGGCATCGGAAGCCTCCAGCCTGCTGACCGGAAGCATCGTGCTGGCCGATGGCGGCTACACCTGCTGGTGACCGGACGCGCATGAAGCTCGAGGGCAAGGTCGCTGTCGTTACCGGCGGCGCGCGCGGAATCGGCGCCGCGATCTGCGAACGCTACGCCGCCGAGGGCGCCCGCGTCGTCGTGGCCGATGTCCTCGAGCAGGACGCAGCGGCGACGGCCAACGCGATCGGCCACGACGCCTTTGCCGTCCGCCTCGACGTGACCAGACGCGACTCGATCGACGACATGGTTCGAACCGTCGTTGCCGAGGCCGGCCGGATCGACATCCTCGTCAACAATGCCGCCGTCTTCGACATGGCGCCGCTGCTGGAGATCACCGAGGAGAGCTACGACCGCCAGTTCGCCGTCAACGTAAAGGGCTTGCTGTTCACCCTGCAGGCGACGGCCGCGCAGATGGTCAGGCAGGGGCACGGCGGCAAGATCCTCAACCTCTCGAGCCAGGCCGGTCGCCGCGGCGAGCCGCTGGTGGCGGTCTATTGCGCCAGCAAGGCCGCCGTCATCAGCTTGACGCAGTCGGCCGGACTGGCCCTGATCAGGCACCGGATCAACGTCAATGGAATCGCGCCCGGCGTCGTCGACACGCCGATGTGGGATCTCGTCGACACGCAGTTCGCCAAGTACGAGAACCTGCCGCGCGGCGAGAAGAAGCGGCAGGTCGGCCTGGCCGTGCCGTACGGCCGCATGGGCGTGCCCGCGGACATCGCCGGCGCCGCCGTCTTCCTCGCCTCCGCCGACGCCGACTACATCGTCGCGCAGACGCTCAACGTCGATGGCGGCAACTGGATGAGCTGAGTGGCGCACGAAACCTGTCTCGTCATCTTCGATTGCGATGGCGTCCTGGTCGACAGCGAGCCGCTTGCCATGCGCGTGCTGCTGGAAGCCCTCGCGGCGGTTGGCTACGCGATCGACGAATCCGATGCCTATGACCGCTTCCTCGGCCGCAGCCTCGCGTCCATGCAGGCGGTCCTGCGCGCAGAACTCGGCTTCGAGTTGTCGGACGATCGTCTCGAGCAGATGCGGCTTCGGCTGTTCGACCTCTACCATCGGGAACTGAGGCCGATGCCGGGCATTGGCGAAGCCCTCGATGCCCTGACAATTCCCTATTGCGTGGCGTCATCCAGCCTGTCGGAGCGCCTCCGCGTTTCCCTCAAGGTGACGGGCTTGCTGCCGCGGTTCTCTCCGCATCTCTTCAGCGCGACCATGGTCGCCAACGGCAAGCCGGCCCCCGATCTGTTCCTGCACGCGGCGGCACGAATGGGTGTCGCGCCCTCCGGCTGCCTCGTCATCGAGGATAGCGGGCCCGGGATCGAGGCGGCGCGTCATGCAGGCATGCGCGTCTTCGGCTTTGTCGGCGGCACCCATGCCCGTCGCCCCGGCTACCGCGAGAGCCTCGCCGCTCTCGCCCCGGACCTCCTGTTCGACGACCTGCGACGGCTGCCCGACCTGATCTGACAGTCCCGAAGGCTCACATGGGCGGGGCAAGCTTGCCCAGGCGGACGAACTGGGTCTCGCCGGAGTGGTCGTCGACGCCGTCATTGTCCGTGACGATGTAGGCATCGCCGGCCGCGTCGACCGCGAAGCTCTCGATCTTGTCGAGAACAAAGCCGTTCGCCGCGCCGAGATCGGGCAGGAGATCGCGGACCACGGTCTTCGTCACGACGGGGATCGACGCGGAGCCGGGCTGGACAGGAGCGAGGCCCGCCAACGGGACGTAGGTGAGCTGCTTCACGGCGGCGTCGCGGCCGACCTGGTTGTCGCGCTCGACGATGACGAGGCCGTCGCCGACGGCGGTGATCTCCGACAGGCCCGTCCAGCCCTTCGCGGCCTTTTCGAGCGCGTAATGGACGACGCCGAAGGATTTGTCGGCCGGCTTATAGGCGATCAGCTTGGCCGTGGCGTTCGGATCGTCCTTCCATTCGCGCTGCACGGCGAGCCACACCGTCTCGTCGGCGCCGCCATTGACCACCGTGACGCCCTCGAAGCCGAAGCGGGTCGCGTGTGCGGCGAGCGCCTCCGGCAGCGCGATCTCCTCCAGCACCTCGCCGGTGGGCGAGACCTTCAGCAGGAGATTGCCGGTCGGGTCCTTTTCGCGCTCGGGATTGCCCTCGGAAGCCAGCCAGAAGCCGCCATCGGCGCCGATCGCGATCCCCTCGAGGTCGAGAAGCGGGGCCGGCTGGCCGCCCTTCATGACGGTGATGGCGTCGGTGATGAGCGCCGGGGTCTGCGTCGCGTCGATGGTGAGGATGCGGGCCTCGGCGAAAGCGCTATCGGTGACCGCGTAGAGCTTGCCCGGCGTCTGCGGATCGGCCGCGGTGCCGGAGATCGCCGCCCAGGGAATCGGCGCGCCGTCCGGACCGTCGGCGGAGACCAGGGTGGGATAGGCGGCCGTCCCCTCCTCCCGCCGGTAGATCGTCACCAGCGAGCCGATGAGGCCGTCGGCGCGCAGGTCGGTCTCGCTCGCCGTCACGAACAGGTTGCGATCGGGCAAGGCGAGAAGACCTTCCGGCCCGATGCCGCCGGGCAGCGCCTGGAGATAGGTCGGCGCCCGGCCCACGCCCTCGTCGCGGTAGATTCCGACCAGGGAGCCCCGCTCGGAGGCGATGAAGATGAGGCGCTCCGCGCCGAAGCCGGCAACCTCGGCGCCTTCCGGCTCGTTGCCCTTCTTGTTGCGGTGCTCCGGATAGTGCCCGAGGCGGACGGTGAGGTGCTCGAAGGCGTTGCCGCTCTCATAGTCGACGCCGCCATCCTTGCGGAAGATCGTGAAGCCGCGGCTGCCGCCCTTCCAGTCGCCCTCGTTGGCGGTGACGAAGCGATCCTCGTCGATCCATTGCACGGCGTCGGGCTCGCGCAGCACGCCGGCCGCCGATCCGGTGAGGCTGATGATCTTGTCCTTCTCGGTATCGATCCTGTCGAGATCGACCGCGCCGGCCGGGAAATGGGCGGTAACGGCGGCACTGGCGAGATCGACCAGGACGATGTGATTGTTCTCCTGCAGGGTGACGACCGCCTGGTTCGCGCCGTTGATATCGACATATTCCGGCTCGGGATCCTCCGGCGCGACCGCCGCGAGGCCGGTGAGGTCGACCACCTTGCGGGAGGCACAGTCGAACGCGCCTGCGGACAGCGCGAAGACCGTCAGGTTGCCGGCGGGAAGCTGCGGAATGGCGCCGTCGTTCACCTCCTCGTCGCGCTCGTTCTCGATGGCGATGGCGAGAAAGGCCTTGTCGGGGCTGAGCGCCAGGGCATCCGGCTGTCCCCCGAGATCGCAGGTCGAGTCGACCGATTTCGAGGCCAGGTCGACGATCGCGACATGGCCGGAGGGGTTGGCCTTGGATTCCGACGTGACCACGCCGACCAGCGCCTTGCCGCCGATGACGACCACCGAGGTCGGTTCGCCCGTCAGCGCGATGGCGCCGGCCGCCTTGGGCGCCGCCGGATCGGCAATGTCCACGAGGCCGATGCGCCGGCCGGGGCTGTCGGTATAGACGAGCGTCATCCCGCCCTCGGTGGCGGCGATGATCTCGGAGACCGTTCCCGTCGCTGGATCGGCGCCGGCGGGAAGATTGTCGACCACATGGAAGGTCGCGATGCGGTTGAAGACATCGGCCTCGGCCGACACTGGCAGGGCGGCACAACAAACGGCCGCCATCAATGACGTGGTACGCAGCATGGTCATGTGGCCCCTTCGACGGTCGATCAGGAAATCGCCGGAACGATAGCCGCGCTTCGTGACCGCCGCGTTACATGGGCATGTCCGACGGATGACTTTGCGCCGCAATATTGCGCTGGCGCCATGCGGGAGCGCTGTATATGAGGAAATATAGCGGCAGAGGACGTGTCGATGACGCAGCGGCGGCTGAACGCGCTTCTTGTGGCCATGCTGGCAGTTACGGCTTGCGTCGCGATCGTCGCCGGTGCGCGGGAGGCGGCGGCCCGAGTCGTCGTGGATTCCGCGGGTCGCCGCGTCGAGGTGCCGGATATCGTCGCCCGTGTCATGGCGGCGGGCCCGCCGGCGTCGGTCGCCCTCTACACGCTGGCGCCGGACAAGCTCGTCGGCTGGATACGCGCCTTCTCGCCCGAAGAACGGGAGTTCCTGGCGCCGGCCTATGCCGACCTGCCGGCCCACGGCCGGCTGACGGGCCGCGGGAGCACGGCCAGCATCGAGACCGTGATCGCCCTGCGGCCTGACGTCATCGTCGATGTCGGCAACGTCGATCCAACCTATGCGTCGCTCGCCGACCGCGTCCAGGAGCAGACGGGCATTCCCTACGTGCTGATCGACGGGACGCTCCTCAACACGCCCGCGACATACCGGCAGCTCGGCACGATCATCGGCGCGCAGCCGCGCGCGGAAGAACTGGCCGCCTATTCGGAGCGCGTCCTGCAGGACGTGCAGGAGGGCTTGGCCGGCCTACCCGCGGAGCAACGCCCGCGCGTCTATTACGGCCGCGGGCCGGAGGGGCTGGAGACGGGCCTCGCCGGCTCGATCAACCTCGAGGTCCTGGAGGCCGTCGGGGCCGTCAACGTCGCCGCGGCGGCGGGCGACGGCGGCCTCGCCGTCGTGTCGATGGAGCAGATCCTTTCCTGGAACCCGGCGGTGATCCTGACGCTCGACGAGACGTTCTACCGCTCGGTCGTCGGCGATCCGCTCTGGCAGGGCATCGACGCCATACAGGCGCGACGCGTCTATCGCGCCCCGAGCCTGCCCTGGGGGTGGTTCGACTCGCCGCCCGGCGCCAACCGCCTCATCGGCGTGCGCTGGCTCGCCTCCCTCCTCTATCCGGATCGCTTCCCGGACGACTTGCGCGCGGCCACGCAGGATTTCTATCGCACCTTCTATCATGTCGAGATTTCGGCGCAGCAGGCGGACCGGCTGCTGCGCGACGCCACGGCCGCGCCTGAGCCATGAGCAAGGAAGCGGCAGAGGAAACGCCGCGCGCGACGGCCTGGGGACAGGCGGCCCGGCCGTGGATCGCGGTGCTGCTGCTCGTCATGATCCTGCTCCTGTCGTTCGGCGTCGGGAAGTATGGCACGTCGCCGGACCAGGTCTGGGCGGTGCTCCTGAGCAAGCTGACGGGACAACCGGCCGGAGTCGATCCCGCCGTCGAGACCGTCGTCTGGCAGGTCCGCCTGCCGCGGATCCTGGCCGCCTGCCTGGTCGGCGCCGCGCTTGCCGCCGCCGGCGCGACCTATCAGGGAATGTTCCGCAACCCGCTGGTCTCGCCGGACATCCTCGGTGTCTCCGCGGGGGCCAGCCTGGGCGCCATCCTCGGAATCTTCCTGTCGCTGCCGGTGCTGATCATCCAGCTACTGGCCTTCGTCGGCGGGCTGGCCGCCGTCGTCATCGTCTACGTCGTCGGCGCGAGCGTCCGGCGGCACGATCCGATCCTCGTGCTGGTCCTGGCGGGGATCGCGGTCGGCACGCTGCTCGGCGCCGCCGTCTCGCTGCTCAAGATCCTGGCCGATCCCTACAACCAGCTTCCGGCCATCACCTATTGGCTGCTGGGGAGCCTGACGGCCGTCACGCGCGGCGATCTCTTCGCCATCCTGCCGGCCATCCTCCTCGGGCTGGCGCCGCTCTACCTGCTGCGCTGGCGGATGAACCTCCTCACGCTCGGCGAGGACGAGGCGCGGGCGCTCGGCGTCGAGACGCGGCGCCTGCGCGTGGTCTTCATCGCGGCGGCCACCCTGATGACCGCCGCGGCCGTGTCGGTCACGGGCATCATCGGCTGGATCGGGCTGCTGATGCCCCACATCGCCCGGTTCCTGGTCGGGCCGGATTTCGCGCGGCTGCTGCCGGCCTCGCTGCTGCTGGGCGGCGGCTATCTCGTGCTGGTGGACATGCTGGCGCGCTCCATCGCGCCGATCGAGGTGCCGCTCGGCATCCTCACCGCTTTCCTCGGCGCACCCTTCTTCCTGTGGCTGCTGGCCACGGCCCGGCGAGGCTGGCAATGACCTTGTCGGCGGACATGCTGGCCATCGGCTATCGGAGCCACGTCGTCGGCCGCGGCATCGAGCTGCGGCTCGCGGCCGGCGAGGTGCTCTGCCTGCTCGGGCCGAACGGCGGCGGCAAGACGACGCTCTTCAGGACCCTGCTCGGCCTGATCCCGGCCCTGGGCGGGAGCGTGCGCCTCGGACCGAAGGCGCTCTCGGACTGCTCCCGGCGCGAGGTCGCCGCCGGGATCGCCTATGTCCCGCAGGCCCATGCGACTCTCTTCCCCTTCACGGTGCAGGAGATGGTGCTGATGGGGCGCACCGCGCGCCTGGGCCTGTTCGAGACGCCGTCGGCCGCGGATCGGCGCCTTGCCGAGGCGGCGCTCCGGACGCTCGGGATCTCGCATCTCGCGGCGCGCGTGTTCACGGAGATCAGCGGCGGCGAGCGCCAGCTCGCGCTGATTGCCCGCGCCCTCGCGCAGGAGGCGCCGATCCTGGTCATGGACGAGCCGACGGCCAGCCTCGACTTCGGCAACCAGGTGCGCGTCCTCCAGCACATCCGCGCCCTGGCGGAGGCCGGCAAGTCGATCCTGCTGTCGACGCACGATCCCGACCACGTCTTTCTCTGCGCCGACCGGGTCGCCCTGCTGCATGCGGGCGAACTGATCGCCATCGGCGCCCCCGACGACATCATCACCCCCGACCATCTCAAGCGGCTGTACGGCATCGACGTGACCATCGCGTTGCTGCCGGAGTTGGGGCGCCGTGTCTGCACGCCGTCCCTGGCGACCTTCGATCCCGATGGCAACCCCGACAGACGGAGGCATTGATGAAGATCAGCGCACGCAACCTGCTCAAAGGCAAAATCCTCGAGGTCAAGAAGGGCGCGACCACGGCGCATGTCCGCCTCGACATCGGCGGCGCCACGGTGACCGCATCGATCACCAACGAGGCCGTCGAGGAGCTGAAGCTCGCGGCCGGCCAGCAGGCCTATGCCGTCATCAGGGCCTCCGACGTCATGGTCGCGATCGACTGAGGGAGACTTGCGCCACCGCTCGACCTATGCCGCCAGCGACGGGCCCGCCTATCAGCGCTTTCTCGGGCGGTGGACCGCCTGGCTCGCGCCGCCCTTCCTCGCCTTCGCCCGGCTGCCGGAGAAGGGGCCGGTCCTCGACGTCGGATGCGGGACGGGAAGCCTGTCGCTCGCCCTGGCCGCGCGCGATCCCCACCGATCCGTCGTCGGCCTGGATATCGCCGCACCCTACATCGCCTTCGCGCAAGCGCAGGTCCGCACCGAGCGGGTGCGCTTCACGATCGGCGACGCCTGCGCCCTGCCTCTCGGCAACGGCGCGTTCGCGGGCTCCCTGGCTCAACTCGCCCTGAACTTCGTCCCCGATGCCGGCAAGGCCGTCGGCGAGATGCGGCGCGTGACCCGGCCGGGCGGCGTGGTGGCGGCCTGCGTGTGGGATTTCCGCGGCGGGCTCGTCTATCAGCGGCTCTTCTGGGACACCGCCGCCGGCATCGACGACGGCGCGGGCGCGGCGCGAGACCGGCTGTTCTCCCACGAGCTGTCGGTCCCGGACGGGCTTCCGCGCCTGTGGGAAAAAGCGGGCCTGCGGGACGTCTTGCGCGACTCCCTCACGATCCGCATGGACTATGCCGGCTTTGCCGACTACTGGCAGCCGCTGCTCGGCGGCCAGGGACCGTTCGGGAGCTATGTCAGCGGCCTGGCGCCCAGCCTCCGCGACCGGATCGAGGCGGCGGTGCGACGCGCCTATCTCTCCGGCGCGGCGGACGGCCCCCGGTCCATGACCGCGACCGCCTGGGCCGTGCGCGGCGTGGTTCCCTGAGCCGCTAGGCGCGTGGGGCGAATAGGGCTAGACTGGCCTCAAAAAACAAGCCGGATCGCCAGCGAAGGGAGACCCTATGACCCGCATCCTCTTTACCAATGTCAACGTCCTGGACTGCACGGGCGCCCAGTCCTTTGCGGGCGAGGTGCTGATCGAAGGCAACCGGATCAAGGAGGTCGCGAAGGCCGGCAAGAAGTCGGGGCGCGACGGCGGCGCGCAGGTGGTCGACGGCGGCGGCGCCACGTTGATGCCCGGCCTGATCGAGTCGCACGGCCATATCAGCTTCTGCGACACCTCCACCTTGGAAGGCCTCGGCGACATCCCGCCCGAGGAGCACACGCTGAAGACCATGAAATACGCCAAGGTGATGCTCGACCAGGGCTTCACCGCGATCTTCAGCGCCGCCGCCGCCAAGGCGCGGCTCGACGTGGTCATCCGCAACGCCATCAACGACGGCGACATCCCCGGCCCGCGCATGCGCGCGGCCAGCCCCGAGCTCACGGTCACCGGCGGCCTCGGCGACGTGCGGCGCGCCCACATGTATCGCGAGACCTTCGCCATCACCTGCGACGGCCCGGACGAGTTCCGCAAGGTCGCGCGCGAGATGTGCCGCGAGGGCGTCGATACCCTCAAGATCAACCCGTCGGGCGACGAGTTCATCCCGTTCGCGCGCGCGCACCAGACCGTGATGAACGATGCCGAAGTGGCGGCGGTGGCCGAGGTGGCGAAATCCCGCGGCAAGATGCTGGCGGCGCATTGCCGCTCGGCGGAGAGCGTGAAGATGGCGCTGCGCCACGGCGTCGACGTGCTCTATCACTGCACGCTGTCGGACGCCGAGGCGCTGGACATGCTGGAGGCGCACAAGGACCGCATTTTCATCGCGCCGGCCATGGGCATCATGTACACGACGGCCATGGGCGAGGGCTCGGGCTACGGCATCACCACGGACCATCCGGTGGCCGTGTACTTCAAGCGCGAGCTCGACATGTGCATCGAGAACATGAAGAGGCTGCAGAAGCGCGGCCTGCGCATCCTGCCGGGCGGCGACTACGGCTTCGCCTGGAACCCGATCGGGACCAACGCGCGCGACATCGAGCATTTCGTCAAGCTGCTCGGCTTCGCGCCGATGGACGCGATCATGGCCGCGACCAAGCTGGGCGGCGAGATCATGGGGATGGGCAACGAGTTGGGCCAGATCAAGGCAGGCTACCTCGCCGACCTTCTCCTGGTCGAAGGCAACCCGCTCGCGGACGTCTCCATCCTGCGCGACCGGAACCGCCTGTCGGCGATCATGAAGGACGGCGTCTTCCACAAGGAGCCGCGCAAGACAGCGAAGGCGGCGCAAGTCGCGGCCGAATAGCCTCCACACGCCGCGCGCGGCTTCGATGAGCGCGTCGGATCCGCCGCCGCGCCTGCGGCTCGGCATGGTCGGCGGCGGGCGCGGCGCCTTCATCGGCGAGGCGCACCGCATCGCCGCCCGGCTCGACGACCGCTACGAGTTCGTCGCCGGCGCGCTCAGCCTCGATCCTTATAAAGCCATCGAGTCCGGACGCGATCTCCGGCTCGATCCGATGCGCTGCTACACCGACTACCGCGGCATGGCCCAGGCGGAGGCCACCCGGCCGGATGGCGCCCAGGTGGTGAGCGTCGTCACGCCCAACGTCTCGCACCATGCGATCTGCAAGACCTTCCTCGAGGCGGGCATCGACGTCATCTGCGACAAGCCGCTGACGACGACCCTCGCCGAGGCCAAAGACCTGCAGGACACCGTGCGCCGGACCGGCCGTTTCCTCGGCGTCACCTACAACTACTCCGCCTATCCGCTGATGCGCGAAGCGCGCGCGCTGGTGGAGGCCGGCATGCTCGGCTCGGTCCGCATCGTCCAGGTCGAGTTCGTGCTCGGCTGGCTCTCGGCGGCGGACGACGGCAAGCAGGCGCGCTGGCGCACCGATCCGGCGCAGTCCGGCCCGTCCTTCGTCACCGCCGATCTCGGCACCCATTGCTTCCACCTGGCGGAATTCGTGACGCAGCGGCGAGTGAGCGCGCTGTCGGCCGACCTTGCCACCCTGGTGCCGGGACGGCGGCTGGAGGACAACGCGCAGATCGGCCTGCGCTTCGACAACGGCGCCCGCGGCGCGCTGTGGGCCTCGATGGTCGCCGCCGGCGAGCCGGTCGGCCTGCGGCTGCGGGTCTATGGCGAGCGCGGCCATCTGGCCTGGGACCAGAGCGCGCCGGACGAAATGCGGCTGGCGCTGCAGGGCGAGGCGGCGCGCACGATCCTGCGCGGCGGCAGCGGCGTGTCGGCGGCGGCGAAGCGGGCGACCCGGCTCGTCGCCGGATTGCCCGAGGGCTACTACGAGGCGTTTGCCACGCTCTACCGCGACTATGCCGACATCCTGACGACGCGACGCGCCGGTGCGGCGCCCGACTCCCTCGCCCTGTGGGCGCCGACGGTCGAGGACGGCGTGCGCGGCGTGGCGTTCGTCGAGGCCGCCCTGCGTTCGCATGCGGCCGACGGCGCCTGGACCGTCCTGGACGAAACGGCATAGCAGCGGCGATCGTGAAATCGCCGGCCGTCTGTGGTAGGCTTTCCTGCTCAACGAACCGAGGCAACGATCTTCGATGCAGTGGATGATGGACAAGCTGGCGTCATTCCTGACGTTCCTGTGCCGAATCTTCGATGTGCCGCCCGAGCACATGGATGACGGCAGGCCCGGCAACCTGCCGCCGCCCGACGGCGGCGTCTCCTCGACGGGCCCCCGCTGACCGGAGCGCCGCCGCCTACTGGCTCTTCAAGAATTCGCCGTAGAGATAGGCCGAGCCGATGGCAAGGCCGGCGACGATCAGAAGCAGCAGCAGAACGGTGATGCCGGCGTTGATCAGCTTTCGCCGCGGCACCCCCGGCCTGCACAGCGGCACGAGGTTGAAGGCCAGGCCGCCGAGCACCACGAGGCCGGCGCCGATGCTGTAGAGCGGCAGCCAGAACGGCTGGAAGATCAGCGCCAGCGCCAGGATGCAAAGCGCGATGATCGACCATTCGACGCTCTGCGCTTGGCGCGCAGACATGCCCTCGCGCTTGGCCACGGTCGGCTGCAGGGTGCCTCGTTCGCTCATGCGCTCACCCGCCGCTCATCGGATCCGAAGACATGGGTCTGGCCGGGCTTGAATCGCAGATGCAGCCGCTCGCCGACATGTGCGGCCACATGCTGATCCACCACGATCCGCAGTTCGCGTCCCGGCCCGACGACATGCAGCAGGGTTTCCGCACCCATCGGCTCCACCAGATCGACATCGGCCGACAGTGAATCCGGCTGCGGCTCGCCCACCAGCTCGACGCTGCGGGGACGGATGCCGAGGGTGACGCTGCTGTCCGGCGGCAGGCGGCCGACGGCCGGATCGACCCGCAGGACGATCGACTCGCTGTCGATCCGGAAGCGCATCATCCCCTCGGCGTCGGCGCCGCGCACCCCGCAGGTGACCGACCCGTCGAGAACGGCCGGGATCAGGTTCATCTGCGGCGTGCCGATGAAGCCGGCGACGAACCGGTTGGCCGGCCTGGCGAAGATCTCGTGCGGGCTGGCGCACTGCTCGATGAGGCCGTCGCGCATGACGGCGATGCGGTCGGCCATCGTCAGCGCCTCGAGCTGATCGTGGGTGACGATGACCGTGGCCTTGGCCAAGCCGGCCAGCACCTCCTTGATCTGGCCGCGCATCTCCTCGCGCAGTTGCACGTCGAGGCGGGACAGCGGCTCGTCGAACAGGAAGCAGCTGGGATCGCGGATGATGGCGCGGCCGACGGCGACCCGCTGGCGCTCGCCCTCGGCGAGCTGGCCAGGCCGGCGGTCGAGCACGTTGTCGAGGTGGAGCGTCGCGCTGACCCGCCGGACGCGCGCGGCGATCTCCGCCGCGCCCATCCGCTCGGCATGCAGCGGGTAGGCAAGGTTCTCGGCCACGGTCAGCGTCGGATAGAGCGCATAGAACTGGAAGACCATGGCGACGTCGCGATCGCGCGGCGCCAGATGGTTGACCTGCCGTCCGGCGATCCGGATGTCGCCCGCCGTCGGGTATTCGAGACCGGCGATCATGCGCAGGGTCGTGGTCTTCCCGCAGCCGGAAGGTCCGAGCAGACAGACGACTTCGCCGGCCTCGACGTTGAGGTCGACCCGGTCGACGGCGGTGAGATCGCCGAACACCTTCGTCACCTTGTCGAGCGCGATCGTCGACATGCCCTCACCGCTTGATCGTGCCGAAGGTGACGCCGCGCAGCAGATGGTGCTGCAGCAGGAAGGTGACGAGGAAGATCGGCACCAGAAACAGGGCCTCGATCGCCGCCAGCAGGCCCCAACGCACGCCGATGTCGCCGCCGATGGTCTGCGCCATGGCGACCGGAACTGTGCGCGTCTCCACGCCGGTGAGCAGCAGGGCGAAGAGGAACTCGTTCCAGGTGAGGATCAGCCCGAACACCGCGGTCGCCGCCAGGCCGGCCTTCACCTGCGGCAGGCAGATCTTGAGGAAGATGCGCCGCTCCGAGCTGCCGTCGAGGCGCGCCGCGTCCTCCACGTCGCGCGACAGCTCGTCGAAGAAGCTCTTCATCATCCAGATCGTGAACGGCAGGTTGAAGACCGTGTAGAGCAGGATGATGCCGGTGTAGCTGCCCGACAGCCCGGAGACGCGGAACATCAGGAAGATCGGGATGATGACGACGATCGGCGGCAGCATGCGGGTCGTCAGAATGATGAAGAGGTAGGTGTCGTTGCCCCTGAGCGGATAGCGCGAGAAGCCGTAGGCGGCCAGCGTGCCGATGACGAGCGCCAGCAGCACGCTGACCCCGGCGATGAACACCGAGTTGAAGAAGAAGAGGTCGAAGCCGGTATTTATGGCCGTGCTCGCCGAGGTGTAGGCGCGGCTGAACACGCCGACGAAATTCTCGAGAGTCGGCGCGAAGGTGAAGCTCGACTCGATCCAGGGCAGCGGCAGCACCTTCGGCGGGATGGCAAGGGCATCGTTATGGGTCTTGAACGCGGTCAGGATGATCCACAGCACCGGCAGGAAGTAGATCAGCGAGACGAGGCCAGCGAACGCCGTCCACCCCCAACCCGCTTGACGTATCCCGCGTCGTCCGCCGCGCATCGCTCAGGCCTCCCGGTTCCGGCGGTTGACGAAGTAGAGATAGAGGTTCGTCAGCACGATGACCACGAACAGCAGGATGTAGACCAGCGCCGAGGACTGGCTGGTGCGGAAATACTGAAACGCCACGCGGTAGACATAAACGCCGATGGTCTCGGTGGAGGTGCCGGGCCCGCCGTCTGTGATCAGGAAGACCACGTCGAACAGCTTGAAGGCCTCGATGGTGCGGAACAGCAGCGCCAGCAGCAGCAGGCTGCGGATATAGGGAAAGGTGATGGTGGTGAAGCGCCGCCACCAGGAGGCACGGTCGATCTCCGCCGCCTCGTAAAGATATTTCGGCACGCTGACCAGACCGGCCAGCACCAGCAGCATGACGAAGGGCGACCACATCCAGGCATCGGCGAAGACGACGGCCAGCATGGCGCCGACCGGGCTGCCGAGCGGCGTGAAGGTCTCGCCGGTGAACAGACGCACGGCTTGGCTGAGGAGCCCGAAGGTCGGCTCGTAGTAGTAGCGGAAGAAAGCGCCGACGGCGACGTAACTCAGCATCATCGGCGTCAGCACCAGCATCAGCAGGATGCGACGGCCCGGAAAGTCCCGCTCGAACAGCAGGGCGAGCAGGAAGCCGACGATCATCTGCGCGCCGACGGTGAGGACCACGACCACCGCCGTCGTCTGCAGCCGGTGCCACACATCGACGTCGGTCAGCACGTTGGCATAGTTGTCCAGCCCGACGAACCGGAGCGGCGCCCGCTCGCGGTTGGCCCGGAAGTTGAAGAAGCTGAGGCCGAACGACCACATCAGCGGGAAGATGTTCATCACGAACAGCAGGGCGATGGCCGGCGCCACCAGCAGCGGTCCGTGATAGCGGCCCCACGCATTGACGACGAGCGTGAAGGCGAACACCGCCGCCACCGCCAAGCTGATCCAGAAGGCGGCGTCGACCGGCAGCAGCAGCAGCGAGCCCGGGATCACGACGAGCGCAGCGACCAGCGCCAACCGCCAGTTCGACCAGGCGGGTCGCCACCATTCCGCTGCCTGAAGTGCCGCGGTCGCCACGGACATTCGCTTCGGCGATCTCGCTACGATCGGTGCCCTGCCCGCCCCGTCCCGATCTTTATCGGGACGGGGGCGGACGAGAGCGGACTCCTACTCCTGGATATGTCCGGCCTCGGTCAACAGCTCCTGTTGGAACTTCGCGATCGTATCGAGCGCGTCCTTGGCCGTCTTCTGGCCGGTGATAGCCTTGTCGAATTCTTCCTGCTGCTCGACCAGCAACTCGTAGAACTCGGGGATGTGCCAGACGTCCTTCTGCCAGTCGAGGCTCGGGCCGAAGGCGTGGTTCCACGGCCGGTAGGTATTGTACTCCGGCGTCGTGAAAACGCTTTGCAACCCGCTCTGGCCGCCAGCTTGGGCGAACTTCGTCTGCGTCTCCTTCGACAGCCACCACTTCACAAAATCGATGGCTTCCTTGGTGACCAACTCATTGTTCCAGGTGGTCAACACGAAAGGCTGGCCGCCGATGTTGGACCAGCGGATCAGCTTGCCGTCGGCGCCGCGCGTGCCCGGCATCATCGCGAAGTCGACCTTGTCCGACACCTTGGAGGTCTGCGGGTTCAGGGCGGACTCGCCGAAGCCGATCCACTGCACGTTGGCGGCGACCTTGCCTTCGCGGAACAGCTCGTCGGTCTTGAAGATGTCCATCGTGCCGGTCTTCGCGACCGGAGGCGCGTATTCAAGCAGCGCCAAATACTTCTCGAACGCCTTCACCGCCGCGCCGGAGTTGACGACGCCCTCGGCCTGGGCCGTGGGCGCCTTGGTCTCGTCCCAGATATCGGCGCCCATCTGCCAGATGAAACCGTTGATCTGCATGACGCTGAAGTCATAGGCCTTGCCGGCCTGGTAGGTGATGCCGAAGAAATCGTCGGTCAGCGTCTCGCCGGCCAGCTTGTCGCCGGCCTTGCGCTGGAAGAACTCGCCGAACTGGCCCCAGGTGTCCCAGTCGACGTCGTTCATCTCCTGCGGCGTGCAGGGCAGCTTCTTGCCGTACTTGGCCTGGAACGCGGCCTGCTCGTCGGCATGGCAGAAGACGTCCTTGCGGTAGTAGGTGATCAGTACGTCGGGCATCTGCGGGAAGCCGTAGTAGTTGTCCGACTTGTGCGGGTAGGTCGAGTAGGCGGCAACTAGGTTCGGGTGCAGATCCTTGAAGATCGCCTGCAGTTCCGGATCCGCATCGATGAATTGGTTGATTTTGAGGTAATAGCCGCCCTCGATGAAGGCTCCCAGCCACTGGCTGTCGGAGACCGCCATCTGATACTTCTTTTCGCCCGAGGTTAGCGACGCGGCCAGCCGCGTGTAGTAGTCGGGCCAAGGAATGAAATCCGGTTCCAGGGTGACGTTGTTGCCGCTCGGGGCCTTGTAGAACTTGTCCGCCAGATCCTTCATGATGCGGGTCGGCGGCCAGTCCGGAACCGCCATCCGCAAGACGATGTCTTCGGCCTGTGCCGGCTGCGGTGCCGACCAAATTGCCGTCAGGCCGATCACCACGCCGGCCAGGACGCTCGCACTCGTGCGTTTCATGAGTCCCATTCATGTCCTCCGTTGTTTGCCTTCTTTGAGTTATTTCGCGCAGTCAGACGACTCGACGATCTCTCAGCGGATGGCCACGCCGGTCTCCCGCAAGAAGAGATGCGTCTCGGCCAGCGGGACCTCGAGATCGATCTCGCTGCCGACTTCGTAGGCCAGGGCCAATTCCTCCGGTAGTACCATTTTCAAGACCAGCCGATCGATGCCGACGTCGATCACGGTGACATCGCCGAGCGGCTCGGTCAGGCGGACCTGGCCGCGGACGGACGGTCCGCGGCGCGGCTCGCGCACCGGACCGAGATCGTGCGGCCGGATGCCGACCAGCAGCTCGGCGCCGGCCGGGTAGGCGCTCGCGGCCGGCCGGTGATCGAGCGGAAGGTCGGCGAACGGCAGCCGCGCGACCATGCCGCCGGCGCCGCGCTGCAGCGTCGCCGGCAGCATGTTCATGGCGGGCGCGCCGACCAGCGTCGCGACGAACCGGTCGGCCGGCGCCGCATAGAGATCGCGCGGCGTCCCGATCTGGACGATCCGCCCCGCCTTCAGCGTCGCGATGCGCTCGCCCATGGTCAGCGCCTCGAGCTGGTCCGGCGTCGCATAGAGCATGGTCATGCCGAGCTCGCGGTGCAGCCGCTTGAACTCCGCGCGCGTGTCGTGGCGCAGCTTGGCGTCGAGATTGGTCAGGGGCTCGTCCAGCAGCAACAGCTTGGGCCGCCGGATCAGCGCCCGGCCGATGGCGACGCGCTGCTGCTCGCCGCCGCTGAGGGTGGCGGGCTTGCGCGGCAGCACATGCCCGATCCGCAGCAGCTCGGCGATCTCGCCGACCCGCCGGCGAATCTCGCCTGGAGCCACGCTGGCCTCGCGCAGCGGATAGGCGAGGTTCTCTGCGATAGTGAGGTGCGGATAGAGGGCGAAGGTCTGGAAGATCATCGCCATGTCGCGGCCGCGGACCGGACTGCCGGTCAGGTCGTGGCCGCCGAACAGGATGCGGCCCGCCTCGGGCCGCTCCAGCCCGGCAATGCTGCGCAGCAATGTCGTCTTGCCGGCGGCGCTCGGGCCGAGCACGACGAAGAACTCGCCTGCCGCGACCGAGAGGTCGATCCCTGCCAGCGCCGGCACGGCGCCATAGCTCTTGCTGAGGCCGGTCACGACGAGGTCGGACATGCGTTCGGCTTCAACCTCCCTTCGCGTTTCCCTGGGTCGCTCCTGTCCGGAGACGCCTTGCCTTCTTCGGGCTTGCCGCACCTTAGACGAAGGCGAGGGCCGCTGCCAACCACCAAGGCGCCGCAAAAGTCCGCAGCGGTGGAGTCATTCGCATGCGGCCAGGGCGCCGCCGATGAGTCCGGCATCGATGCCCAGTGTTGCCGGCAGGATGGGCAGGCCGCGGCAGGACTCGGCCCAGATATGGGCCCGTGTCGATGCCACCAGCCGCTCCCCGTAAAGTCCGGGCGCGAGGCCGAGGCCGCCACCAAGCACGACCGCCTCTGGATCGAGCATATTGACGACGAGCGCGACCAGCGGACCCAGTTGCTCCGCCGCATCGACGACGACGTCTCCGGCGACCGGATCCCCGGCGGCTGCGGCGGCCAGCACCTCGGCCGCTCCGGCCACCCTGCGGCCCGCGCGCCGAGCAAAGGCCGCGGCGATCGCGGGACCCGACGCCACCTCTTCGACCACCGGCCTGTTGAGATGGCCGCAGGCCTCGCAGGGAATGCAGAGCGCACTGGAGGCGAAGTGGATGGCAAAGCCGTTGGCGCCCGCATGCGGACGGCCGTCGATGACCAGGGAATAGCTGATGCCCGTTCCGATGGTGACATAGGCGAAGCTGCGTCGGTCCTTGCCGGCGCCGAAGCGGGCTTCCGCCCGCGCCGCGGCGCGCACGTCGGCTTCGATCGTCGTCGGGGCAAGCGCGGACAGGCGCTCGCGCACCGGCAGATCGGTCCAGTCGAAATTGTAGGCACTGCGGATGCGGCCATCGCGATCCACCAATTGCGGCACGCCGAGGCCGATGCGGACGATGCGGCGGTCGGCGGCCAGCCGTCGCGCCAACGCCAGCGTCTCCGCAAGAACAGCCGCGCCGCCGCGAGCGGGCTCGGTCGCGATGGTCTCGCGCAGCAGGATTTCACCGGTGGCCGGATCGACGATGCCGGCGGCGATCTTGGTGCCGCCGACATCGATGGCGAGGACGTCGGAATCGCCGCCCTTCACGGACCTGCCGCCGCCTTGTCCAGATAGATGCGGCCGCGCCGGCATTCATGGACGATCGTGGCGGGCCAGCCGGGATCGAAGCCCGCTGATGCCTGGACGCGATGCGCCGATTCGCGCTTGCCGGCGCCATGCATGACCAGCACTGCATCCCGCGACAGGCGGGCGATCGTTCCCAGCCCGACCGATACGCCGTGCGTGGGCACCTCCGAGAGGGACTTGAACTGCGGAAAGGTCGCGAGGTTGTCCCGTCGGGTCTCATCGGCCAGCACTATGATGCGCGTGTCGCTGTCGAGGCCGGAGCCCGGAGGATTGAAGGCGACATGGCCGTCGGAGGCGCCGCTTGCCAGCAGGAACAGATCGATGCCGCCAGAGGCCGCGAGGCGCTCCTCATACTCGGTTGGAGCGGCCGGATCGGGAATCCAGATGTGATGGTCGGGGATGCAGGCGTCGGCCGGCAGTTCGCGGTTGATCGCCGCCTGGATCTCGCGGAAGGCGAAGCCGAGGCAGCTGTAATGTGCGTTCATCGGACAGGCGACGAAGCCCCCCTTTCCGTCCGGGCTCAGATACTCGTCCATCATGACGATGACGAGGTGCGAGAGGTTGTCGTTGGCCTCGGTGGCGCGGTGCGCGAGCGCCTGATAGGTCGTGCGCAGGCTGCGGCCGCCGGGGCAGCCGAGCAGGAAGCGGCGGCGGCGCAGCGCCGCCCGGGCGCGCTCGAGGATCTCGCCGGCAAGAGTCCAGCCAAGCTGCTCAGGCGTGTCGAAGACGGTGACGGGGGCGTTCATTCGGCCGACGGTTCACGAAACGGAGCCTGATGTCTAGCGGTGCCGTCCGGCGATCTCAAGCCTAGCCGCGATAGCGGGTGAGCCACAGCGCCGCAAGCGTCGTGCCGACGGTCATGAACAGGATGAGCGTGCCGACGGCGTTGGCGGCCGGCGTCAGCGACGTCCGGATCATGCCCCAGACGAAGGTCGGCAATGTCACGCCGCCGCCGATGGTGAAGTTGGTGATCACGAAATCGTCGATCGACAAGGCCACCGCGATCAAGGCGGCCCCGACGATCGTCGGACGGATGATCGGCAGCGTCACGGTGATGAAGGCATGGAGCGGCGAGGCGCCGAGGTCGCGTGCGCTCTCCACCACGCGGTAGTCGAAGTTCCGCATCCGCGCATAGACGACCAGCACGACGAACGGCAACGTGAACAGCAGATGGCTCATGATCACCGTCTTCAGGCTGAGCGGAATCCCGGTGCGGGCATAGAAGGTGAGCAGCGACACGGCCAGCAGCAGCGGCGGCAGCATCAACGGCAGGCACAGCACGGCCGTCGCCAGCTGAGCCCGGCGCGGATCGATGCGGCTGAGGCCCATGGCGGCCATCGTTCCGACGATCGCCGAGACGATGCCGACGGTGACGCCGACGATCGCGCTGTTCGTCAACGCCGGGAGGAATTCAGGCTCGGCCACCATCTCGCCCCACCAGCGCAGCGACAGATGCTCGATGGGAAACGCGGCGATGCCCCGGTTGGTGAAGGCGAACAGCACCACCAGCACGAGCGGTGTCAGCAGGAAGAACACATAGACCGCCCCGATCAGCCGCCACAGCAGGCTCGTCGACTGCGTCATCGTGGCCGCCAGGCTCTGATAGCGAAACTCATGATCAGCACGATCGCGAAGGATCCGCCGAGCATGAGGAACGAGGTCGCCGAGCCCAGCGGCGGGTTGAGGGCCATGCCGAACTGGCTCTGGATCACGCTGCCGATCATGCTGATCGTGCCGCCGACCAGCGCCGGCGTGACGAAATCGCCGACCGACACGAGGAAGCAGAGGGCGAAGGCCGCGATCAGTCCCGTCTGGCAGCGCGGGACGACGACGTCGCTCAGGGTGCGCAGCGGCCCGGCGCCCAGATCGCGCGCCGCCTCCATCTCGATGTCGGTGACGCCGCGCAGCGAGGAATAGATGGGGAGGATGGCGAGCGGCAGCAGGAAATGGATCAAGGTCACGATGACGGCGCCCGGCGTGTAGAACAGAAATGTCAGCGGCGCGTCGATCACGCCAAGGGCGAGCAGGGCGGTGTTGAGGACGCCGGCGTTGCCGAGGATCGTCTTCCAGGCATAGATCTTCATCAGATAGCCGCCGAACAGCGTGATGACCGCGATGAACAGCAGGAACGGCCCCCAGCGGCCGGACTTGAAGCGGATGATGTAGGCGAAGACGAAGCCGAGGATGGTGGTGATCAGGCCGACCGCAAAGGCCAGTTCCAGGGTGAACAGCAGCACCGTCCAATTCTGCTCGATCGCCTTGGCGTAGTTGGCGAGCGTGACGTCCGGCTGCATCCTGTAGAGCTTCACGCTCCAGAAGCTGATGATGAAGTAGAAGACCGACGGGGCGATGAACAAGCCCATGAAGATGAGGGCGGCCGGCGCGAGCAATAGAGCGGTGGTCCAGTGCTCGCGCATGTCGGAACGCATGATCACGACGCGACCGCGGCCTTGATGTCCATCTTGCCCTTGAAGGCGGTGTAGCCGGAATCGACGACGTGGATGCCGCCGGTCATGCGCCTGGCCCTGTCGCTCGCCAGATACACCGCGAAGTCCGCGATCTCCTGTGGCTGCAGGATACCCATGAGGTGCAGATCCTCGATCTTCCTGCGCTCGACCGGGTTGTCCATGAACGGCGCCTGGTGCGGCGTCTCGACGAAGCCGGGGCAGATGGCATTGACGCGCACGCCCTCGGGCGAGAGGCCGGCGGCCAGCGACCGCGTCAGCGCGACGACGCCGCCCTTGGCCGCCGTATAGGCGTCGATCCCGGCCTGGCCGATGAGCGCGTCCGTCGTGGCGGTCAGGATGATGGCGCCCGATTTCTGCTTCAGCATCTGCTGGCCGACATATTTGCAGCAGTAGTAGGTGCCGTTGAGCACGAGATCGATGATCTCGTGCCAGGTCTCCTCGGGGAGCTCGGTGGCGCGGCCGTCGCCGCGATTGACCAGGGGAACGTTCATGGCGTTGTGGAACAGCGCGTCGATGCGGCCGAAGCGCGTGACCGCGTTCGCCGCCATGCGCTGGACTTGTGACACATCGCGCACGTCGACCGCCTGGAAGACGGATATCTCGGTCCCCAGTTCCTCGACGACCGCACGCCCGTTGGTTTCGTTGATGTCGGCCACGACGACGCGGGCGCCGGCGGCCGCGAACGCCCGCGCACCGGCGCGGCCGATGCCCGAAGCGGCACCCGTGACGATGGCGACCTTACCCGTCAGCTCGGACATGCGGGAACGACAGGGGCGGGCCTCGGGCCCGCCCCGGTGAAGACCGACCTATGCCGCCTTGAAGCGCTGATAGGCCTCCTGCCACTCGGTCCAGGACGCGAACTCGCCGCCGGATTCGAGCGGCGGCATCGGGAAGAACTTCGCCTTCTGCTGGAACTCGTCCAGGTTGTCGTAGGGATAGAACTTGAGTGATGGATCGAGCTTGGCGATGGCGTCCGGGTTGACGATGGCCTGGAACGTCTTCTCCGCGAAGATCAGCTGGGCGTCCACCTCGATCACCTGGTTGGCGACCTTGTGCGCCGCCTCGCGGTTGGGCGCATTCTTGCCGATGCAATAGCTGTCGAGCCAGGCGAACGTGCCCTCCTTCGGATAGGTGTACTCGACCTGCTTGCCCTTGTCGGCGGCGAAGCGCTTGAGGAACTCGCCGCCGCTGAAGGTGATGACGATCTCGTTGCGTGCCAGCGCGTCGGCCAGTTCGCCCCAGCTTGCCGCCAGCTGCCGCGCGTGATCTTTCTTCAGCTTGATCAGGAACTCCGTCGCCTGGTCGAGCTGCGCCTTCGTGAGCTGCGTCGGCACCTTGGCGTCGGTGGCAAGGATCGCCGCCAGCATCTGGTTGCCGATCGGGTCGTCCATCATGCCGACCTTGCCCTTGTGCTCGTCCTTCAGGATTTCCGTCCACGACTCCGGCGCGGTCGGGAACACGGCCGGATCGTAGGCCATGGGCGCCGAGCCCCAGGTGAACGGCACCGCATAGCGGGTGCCGTTGACGACGATGTTGGAATCGTTGCGGAACACGTCGGGCACCTTGGCCAAGTTCGGCACCAGCGACTCGTCGACCGGATCGAGCAGGTCCGCCGCCACCATCAGCGGGATGTAGCCCATGTAGGGTGTCACGATATCCATCTGGCCGGCGCCGCCGCCGGCCAGGCGGGTGACGATCTCGTCATTGTTGCCGATCGGGGTGAAGTTGACCTGGATGTCGTTCGCTGTGAGGAAGTCGCCGACCCGCAGGCCCTCGTCATAGCCCTGCCAGCCGAACACCGAGACGGTGGTGGCGGCCGATGCTTGGCGCGGCAGACCCGCTGCCGCCACGGCACCGAGCGCGGCGGCACCCTTCATCATGTCGCGCCGGGACATCGATAGCATGGTCCGCACGCGAATCAGCCCTGGATTGTCCATTTGCAGCCTCCCGTGATTGTTATATCGACAGATGCCCAAGTAGACCGCAGCCCATCGCAAGCGTCAACTCGCGCCGCGCGGCCAGACATCCGGCGGACGAGTTGGCTATCGTCTCTGCAGCCCCACGCCGACATAGCGATGCAGCAGCGATGGATCCGCGCGCAACGTCCGGGGATCCGCAGTTTCCCGCACGATCCCGTTCTCGATGAAGGCGACACGGTCGGCGACGCCCAGCGCCGCTTCCACTTGCTGCTCGACCAGGATGGTCGCCACGCCCTGCGCCTTGAGTTTGGCCACGGTGTCCAGGATCGTCGCGATCATGCGCGGCATCAGGCCTTCCGTCGGCTCGTCGAGCAGAAGCAGGCCGGGCTCCACACACAGGGCGCGGGCGACCGCCAGCATTTCCTGCTCGCCGCCGCTCAGCGTGCCGGACGTCTGGCGCAATCGTTCCTGCAGCTGCGGGAACAAGGTCAGTACGCGGTCGAGGGTCTCGCGGCCGCGGCTCCGCGTCATCAGGCCGATCGTCAGATTCTCTTCGACGGTGAGGTCTGCGAACAGCCGGCGCCCCTGCGGCACATAGGCGATCCCCCGCTTCGGGATCTCGTAAGCGGGAAGGCTCGTCAACTCGGTCTCGCCCAGGAAGATCCGGCCCGCGCGCGGCTTCACCAGTCCCATGATCGCCTTGAGCGTCGTGGTCTTGCCGGCGCCGTTGCGGCCGAGCAGGCACAGCACCTCGCCGTCCGCCACATCGAGTGACAGGTCGCGCAACACCTGCACGTCGCCATAGAAGCAATCGATGCCGCGGATCCGCAGCGTCATGCGCCGAGATAGGCTTTCTGGACCTGCGGATCGGCCCGGATCTCGGCCGGCGAGCCTTCCGCCAGGATGCGGCCGTTGTCCATCACGGTGATGCGGTCGGCAAGGTCCATGACCACCGGCATGTTGTGCTCGATCAGCAGCACCGTGGCGTCCTTGGAAACGCCGCGCACGAGATCGCAGAAATCGACGATCTCGTCTTCGGCGAGCCCCTGCGTCGGCTCGTCGAGGATGAGGAGCGTCGGCCGCAGCGCCAGGCCGATCGCCACCTCCAGCAACCGCTGGTGGCCATAGGAAAGGCTCCCTGCCCGATCCCCGCTGCGGGCAGCGAGGCCGACGCGGTCCAGTGCGGCCGCAACGTCGCGATCCAGATGGCCATGACCGCGCGGCCACCAGTCGCCGCGCGCCCACGACAGGCTGCGTTGCGCCGCCAAGGCAACGTTGTCGAAGCAGCTCAGGCTTCCGAAGATGCTGGTGATCTGAAACGTATAGACGATACCGCGTTTCACGCGATCCCACCTGCTCGACCGGGTGATATCCCGGCCCTCGAAGACGACTCTGCCCGACGAGGCGGCGAGCCTGCCGCAGACCATGCCGACCAGCGTCGTCTTGCCGGCGCCGTTGGGGCCGATGATGGCCCGCGTCTCGCCACGCGCCAGCTCGAAATCGACGCCGTCGACGGCGACGACACCGCCGAACCGCCGGCTCAATCCCTGGGTAGCGAGGAGCGTCACGGCAGCCACGGCACCGCCTTCTCTCGCAGCGCACCGATGATGCCCTTGGGGAACCATAGCACGAGCAGCAGCAGGGCCGCGCCCACCAGCAGCATGTAGCTCGAGGTATATCCGCTGGAAACGTCGACCATGTAGAACATCAGCAGCGTGCCGACGAGGGGGCCCAGGGTCGTTCCGGCGCCGCCGAGCAGCACCCAGAGCAGGGGGAAGATCGAGTACTGGATGGAAGCGAAGGTGGAGCCGACATAGGCGAAGAGCAGCGCGTAGAGCGCTCCCGACGCCCCCGCCATGGTTCCGGAGACGGCCAGCGACAGCAGCTTGTAGCGGAAGCTGTGATAGCCCAGCATGGTCGTCCGTTCCTCGTTCTCGCGCACCGCGATCAGGACCCTCCCGACCGCCGAGCGAACGATGACGAGGCAGGCGAGGAAGCACACGGCATAGAGAAGCAGCGAGAGATTGTATCGGGTCGTCGGCGTGCCGAGATCGAACGAGAGGCCGCCGGCCTCCCAGCGCCGCGCCTCGCTGGCGAGGACGAAGCCTTCGTCGCCACGGGTGACGTCATTGAAGTAGAGCGTCAGCAGGAAGCAGGCTTGGGCAAACATCAGCGTGACGATCATGAACGACACGCCGCTGGTTCGCAGCGCGACCAGACCGA
This sequence comes from Dongiaceae bacterium, assembly GCA_050180895.1. GTDB lineage: Bacteria > Pseudomonadota > Alphaproteobacteria > Dongiales > Dongiaceae > JBGPEQ01. Next base: position 8,245 of record JBFXDS010000001.1, on the reverse strand, counting down.
CCGCCAATGCCAGAGACAGCCCGGCCAGGAGACCCGCGGCGAAGCCGGACAAGGCGTCGAACCCGAGATGCTGGATCGTCAATCCCGCACCGTAAAGGCCGGCGGCGAAGAACATCGCATGGCCCAGGCTCAGCAGTCCCGTATAGCCGACGAGGATGTTGTACCCGATCGCGTAGGACGCCAGCACCATGATCCGTGCGAGATTCGCGTGGTGATAGGCCGGCAGGACGAACTGAAGGCTGAACAGCAGCCCGATCACCGCCAGATGCAGCAGCAGCGGACGCCACGAACCGGCCGCCGTCACGGCCGACCTCCCGCGAACAGTCCGGCCGGCCGGAATACGAGCACGAGCGCGACCAGCAGCGTGGCGATGATCTTGGCGAGCGTCGCCGAGAAGAAGACCGAGATCACGCCGTCGCTGATCCCGATCGCGAACGCGGCCACGAGCGTTCCCCGGAGATTGCCGAGACCGCCGATGATGACGACGATGAAGGAGAGCAGGAGCGGGTCGAGTCCCATCAGGTAGTGGGCCTGCTGGATCGGCACGACGAGCACGCCGGCGGCGGCGGCCAGCATCGCGCCCAGCGCAAAGATCATGGAGTAGACCCGGCCGACCGGAATGCCGAAGTTCTGCGCCGTCTCGCGGTCGAACCGGGTCGCGCGCATGACGAGGCCGATCCTTGTCCGCGTCAGAACGTACCAGGTCGCGAGCAGCATCGCGGCCGACGCCGCGACGACGACGAGCTTGTAGCCGGAGTAGCCGAACCAGGGAAACTGCACGCGGAACTGGATCGGCGGCAGGACCGGCCGCGCATTGGGTCCGTAGATCGTCAGCACGAGCTGCTGGATGATGTAGAGCAGCCCGATCGTGGCGACGATCGTGGCCTCTGGGCTGTAGTTCAGGCGCCGGAGGACGAACCGGTCGGCCAGTAAGGCGATGCCGCCGACCGCGAGCGGGCTGCCGACGAGCGCCAGGGCAAATCCGATGGCCGGCATGCCGGGTGCCAGGCTGCTGAAGGCCCAGGCCAGCACGGCGCCCAGCATGAAGAACTCGCCATGCGCGACGTTGACGATGCGCATGACCCCGAAGACGAGCGACAGCCCCAGCGCCGTCAGCGCCAGCACGAACGCCGTGACCGTCCCTTCCAGGAGCGCGAGGAAGAGGTGCGGCCCGAAACTCATGACCGGAAGCGATCGATGTGAATCGATCGCGCGTCGCGGCGCGACGGCAAAGGCAACGGCGGCTTGCCGCGAGGATCGGGGATCAGTGCCGTCCGTCCTACAGCGGCTGCTGCGTGTAGTCCGCTTCCGGTTCGTACATCCCGTCTTCGATCGAGGTGCGATGGACGACGTTCAGCCGCTGGCCTTCGACCTTCGAGATGAATTGGTGGCCGAAGACCTGGTGGATCCGGCCGACGAAGGTCTTCGCCCCCTGCGGATGCTCGTTGCCCTCATCGAAGCCGCTCATGGCTTCGACGGCTTCGATGAGCGCGGCCCTGTCCTTGTCGGTGGCCGACTGATAGCCGCTCGCCTCCACCGCCGCCTTGATGACGTAGAGCGTCTCCCAGCAGCCGAACATATGCGAGAACGTGGACACGTCCTTGGGATCATCGACGGCGGCGCCCGCCTCGTTGACCCTCACCTTCTCGCGATAGAACTTGTCATAGGCCGACTGTTCGTTGCCGACGTAACGCGGGTAGGCCTCCCAGAAATAGGTCCCGTCGAGGAACTCGAGGCCCGGACTGGCGATGTCGACGGCCTCCAGAGAGTCGATGAAGCCGAACACCTGCGGCCGGTTGGTGCCGAAATGCTCGCCCATTTCACGCACGAAGGTCAGGACGCCCGGACCGACCATGACATGATAGATCACCTCGGTATCCGCCGGGACCTGCGCGAAATATCTGGTGAAGGATGTCTCCGTCGCCGGGATCGGGATGAGCGCCGAGATCGAGCCGCCCTGCTTCTGAAGCGCCGCGGAGAAGTAGTCGCGATGATCATGCCCGAACGCGTAGTCGGGGAAGATCATCGCCACCTTCTTGCCGAGATTTCCGGTGATCCATGGCGCCATCGAGCTGACCTGCGCGCGCACGTCGGTGATGCCGGGCTGGAAGACATAGCGGTTCAGGCCGCCCGAGGCGACGTGGTAGCCCTCGCTGACGACGAAATAGGGCATCTTGAGCTGGCCGGCCGCCGGCGCGGAGCCGATGACGACGTGCGAGAACAGGGTGCCGAAGACGAAATCGACCTGATGCCCGGTGGCGAACTTCTCGACGACCTCGGCGCCGCGCTTCGGATCGGTGCCGTCGTCCTCGATGATCAGTTCGATCGGGCGGCCGGCGATGCCCCCGCTCTCGTTGATCAGCTTCACCGCGGCGTTCGTCGTCCGCTCGTACCAGCGCCCGTAGGCGGCGCCGATGCCGGTGCGGTGAACCTGGAAGCCGATCTTGATCGGCGCGCCCGTCTGCGCCTGGATGTATCGGACGCCGCCCGGCAGCAGACCCGATGCCGCCGTCGCGCCCGTCGCCGCTGCCAGCCCCTGGAGGACTCGACGCCGCGTGACCAGCCGCCGCTTGCCCGGCGAAGCCTCGTTGCCGTGACGCATGGTTTCTCTCCCTGCCCGCCGGCGGATTTGGCACCGCCTGACCGCCAACTAAATCATGCGTCTCCGGAAAAGACAATCGAACCCGCGGGCGATCACCCCGCCGTCGGGGCCGCCAGCAACCACAGGCCGAAGAGCGTATAGGCGATCATCAGGATCGCCAGCGGCAGCTGGCTGGCGACGGCAGCGCGCGCGCTGCCGAAGCGTGCGAGCGCGACCATGTGGGCGAGCGTGACGGCGACGATGTGCCCGGTGACGACGGCGGCGGCCTGCAGCTTCCAGATGATCGAGACGGCGTCGTAGTTGGTCAGGAAGGAGGTCGTGACGTGCCGATTCGCCTGGCCCAGCAGGTTCCAGCCGCGCGCGAAGGGATCGCCGAGGGCGATCACGGCATACTGCGCATTCACCAGGAAGGCCGTCAGGTAGTGGGCGAAGTGATAGCCGATGGAGATCGGCAGGATCGACAGGACGAACGCCCCGAGATGGGCCTGGCCGGCGCGATCGCCGGCGAGCCGCGCGCCGAGCGGGATAGCCAGGCCGTAGGCCAAGACGAGCCCCGCCCACAGCGCGACGAGGCCCAGGCTGTTGCGCGTCATGACTGCCGTGCGGCCCGGGAATTCGAGCGGGTTGATGCCGCCGAGGGCGAGCCACCAGAAGGTCTTGCTGAGGCCGTCGAAGGAGACCGCGGCCAGGGTCAGCAGGACGAACAGCACGCCGCTGACCGGCAGGGAGTCGTTCGTCACCAGCGCTGCCCCGGGACATCCCAGGACCAGCCGGCGCCGCCCCGCGTCGGAGCGGTCGATGCGCAGCGGCGACAGCCGGGCGACGAAGGCGAAGAAGACCGAGAAACACTCCGCCCGCGCGAGCCAGGCGTGCCCGCCGAACAGCAGCATGCCGAGGACGGTGACGACGGAATAGGCGACCACCGCCTGGGCGAGCCGCGCCGGATCGTCGGGCGCCGGATCGATCAGCTCGAACCAGGCGAAGGCCAGGAAGGCGAGCACCGCCGGCCAATAGCCGAGCCAACGCGGGTACGGCAACGGCAGACGCGCCAGCATCGGTCCGTCGAGCCGTCGCAGCAGCCGATAGGGGGCGACCCAGGGATTGAGGGCGGCCCACAGATTGCCGAGCAGCGCCTGAGCGATGGTGAGGCCGCCCCACCACAGGGTCCAGACCGTCAGCGGGAGCGGATTGGCCAGCGGGTCGCGGCTGCCGAGGACTCCCGCAAGCACCAGCAGGACCAGAAGCAAGAAGGCCGCGGCGCTGGTCGCCGCCTTGGGAACCGACGGCACGGCGCAGAGACCGAGACGCGCGGCCTGCAGCCAGCGCAGCTCGGCGACCGGCACGAACAGGAGGAGAAGGAAGGAGGCGGCGACGGCGAGCGTGCCGCCGACGATGTAGTATGCCGTCGGCAGCAGCAGCACGAATCCCCGCTCGCCGGCGTGCGCCCAGGCCAGACCTGCGGCGCCCGCCCACAGAAGCAGTCCCAGCGCCATGGCCGCCGCCGGCGCGGCACGCGACGCGGGACGGAGAAACGGCGGCATCAGTCGTCGCAGGGGCGGCCGCATGGCCGCCCGACGGTCACGCCGTCCTCACTTCGGACAACCCCAGCTCCTGCTTCATCTGCTCGCGCATCAGATATTTCTGGATCTTGCCGGTGACGGTCATGGGGAAGCCGTCGACGAACTTGACGTAGCGCGGGATCTTGTAGTGGGCGATCTGGCCCTGGCAGAAGGCGCGGATCTCCTCCGCCGTCGCCGTCTGGTCGGGCTTGAGCTTGACCCAGGCGCAGAGCTCCTCGCCGTACTTGGCGTCGGGCACGCCGATGACCTGGACGTCCTGCACCTTGGGATGGCGGTAGAGGAACTCCTCGATCTCGCGCGGGTAGATGTTCTCCCCGCCGCGGATGACCATGTCCTTGATGCGGCCGACGATGTTGCAGTAGCCCTCCTCGTCGAGGGTGGCGAAGTCGCCGGTGTGCATCCAGCGGCCGGCGTCGATGGCCTCGGCGGTCTTCTCGGCGTCGTTCCAGTAGCCCTGCATTACCGAATAGCCGCGGGTGCAGAGCTCGCCCGGCGTGCCCGGGGGAACGATGCGCCCGTCCCCATCCACGATCTTCACCTCGACATGGGGGTGGATGCGGCCGACGGAGCCGACGCGCTTCTCCAGCGGATCGTCGGGCGCGGTCTGGAAGCTGACCGGGCTGGTCTCGGTCATGCCGTAGCAGATGGTCACCTCCGACATGTGCATCTCGGCATTCACGCGCTTCATCACCTCGGTCGGGCAGGGCGAGCCGGCCATGATGCCGGTGCGCAGGGACGACAGATCGAAGCGCTTGAACGCCGGATGGCCGATTTCGGCGATGAACATGGTGGGCACGCCGTAGAGGCCGGTGCAGCGCTCGGCCTCGACCGTCTCCAGCACGGCCAGCGGATCGAAGGCCTCGCCCGGATAGACCATGGCGGCGCCGTGGGTCACGCAGGCGAGGTTGCCGAGCACCATGCCGAAGCAGTGGTAGAGCGGCACGGGGATGCAGATGCGGTCCTTCTCGGTGAGGCGCATGGTCTCGCCGATGAAGAAGCCGTTGTTGAGGATGTTGTGATGGGTGAGCGTCGCTCCCTTCGGGAACCCGGTCGTGCCGCTGGTGAACTGGATGTTGATGGCGTCGTCGAACTGGAGCCCGCCGGCGAGATCCTTCAGTTGGGCGCGGTGGCTGTCGCTTGCAAGGCCGGCGATCTCGTCGAAGGCATACATGCCCGGCGACTTGCCGCCGATCTGGATCAGGCTGCGCAATTGCGGGAGCTTCTCGGAGTCGAGCACCCCCGGCTTGCTTGTGGCCAGCTCCGGCGCAAGCTGGTTCAGCATGGCGATATAGTCGCTGGTCTTCAGCGCCGTCGCCGTGATCAGCGCCTTGCAGCCGACCTTGTTCAGCGCGTACTCCAGCTCGGCCAGGCGGTAGGCGGGATTGATGTTGACCAGGATCAGCCCGGCCTTGGCGGTAGCGAACTGGGTGACCACCCACTCCGAATTGTTGGGCGACCAGATGCCGATGCGGTCGCCGGGCACGAGCCCCAGGGCCAGCAGGCCGGCGGCGAAGGCATCGACCCGCCGCTGCAGCTCGCGGTAGCTCCAGCGGACCCGCTGGTGGCGGACGACCAGGGCATCGGCCTCGGGGAAGCGGGCGACCGTGCCGTCGAAATACTCGCCGATGGTCTGGCCGATGAGCGGCACCGCGCCGGCGCCGTGCACATAGCTGCGGCTCAACCGCGCCATGGCCTCCTCCCTGACCTGCCGCGCCTATCGTTGCCGCAAGCAGATCATGCCGGGCGCGCGATTGGCAAGCGCCGGCGTCGCAGCTCGTCGAGGCCCTCGAGCAGACCGGCGCCGACGATGAGCAGGCAACCGATACCCTCGCGCCAGCCGAAGGGGTCGTCGGTGAGGAGCGCCGCGCTGATCACGGCGCCGACCACTTCGAGCAGCAGGTAGATGGCGACGCGACCGCTCTCGAGATAGGCGCTGCCCCACATGAACAGCGCCAGCAGCACCACCTGCCAGATCATGCACAGCAACAGCGCCGGCACCGCGTCGGCCACGGTGGCGAGGCTCGGCGCGGGGCCTTCGGGCAGGAGAGCGACAGCGACGAGCGCGATGACCGCGGCGATGGCCGCGGTGAAGAAGGTCTTCTCCCAGCCGCCGACCGCGGCGCCGGCCTTGCGGATGTAGACGGTCATGCCGGCGAAGAACAGGCTCGACAGCAGGGCCAGGCCGTCGGCCGGCGACAGCGGCGCGGCGGCACCCTTCTCGATGCCCACCAGCACGGCGGCGCCGGCGAGGCCGCCGACGATGGTGAGCAGGCGGATCGCACGCACCGGCTCCTTGAACACCACCAGGCTGAGGGCCGTGCACCAGACCGGCGCCAGGTAGAAAAGCAAGGTGACGCGCACGATGTTGCCGGTGAGCAGGGCGTAGTTCCACAGGATCAGCGACAGGCCGGAAAGCAGGCCGATGGTCAGCAGGTCGCGCAGCCGGCCGGCAAGGCCGCGGCGGGCGGCGAAGGCGAGCGGCGCCGTCAACAAGGCGGCCAGGGCATAGACCGCGAGGTTGGCCCAGTTGCCGCCGAGGCCGGCGGCCTCGAGGTTGCGCAGCGGCACCCACCAGATGCCCCAGATGAGGCCGGAGCCGGCGACAGCCAGCGAGGGCAGCAGGGTCGAGCGTGTCGTCATGGCGGCGCACCCTACCGAAGGCGTCCCGCGCGGTACAGGTGCCGGCGGGCACCATCGGCGCGAGGCTCTTGCCTGGGTCTCGATTGATGCCGATGATCCCCCGGTGCCGGTAGAGCGGCTTGCAGGAGCGTGGTGCGTCCTTCGACAAGCTCAGGATGAGGGGCAGTCTTGGTGGCAGAAAGAAGAAACCTCATCCTGAGCTTGTCGAAGGACGCACGGCGCCGATCCGAGCCTCCTGTCCCGAGCGCGCGGCCGCCAAGGAGGTGAGCGATGGATACGCCGATTGCCGATCCCCAGGGCCTCGTCGCCCAGCTGCGCGCGGCCATGCCGATCCGGCTGGAGCCGCTGACGGTCGGCGGGCAGAAGACCGGGCTGGTCATCGTCGACGAGGTCAACGGCTTCGCCACGGTGGGCGCCGGCTACCTGGCGCCGCCGGTCGAGAACCCGCAGGTGACGCGGATGGTCGCGGAGACCGACCGGCTGGCCCGCGCCTTCAGCCAGGGCGGCCGGCCGATCCTGGCGTTCCTCGACACCCATGTGCCGGGCAAGCCGGAGCCGCCCTACCCGCCCCATTGCGAGGCCGGCACCGGCGAGGAGAACCTGGTGCCGAAACTGGCCTGGCTGGAGCAGGACAAGCACACCACCCTGGTGCGCAAGGACTGCATCAACGGCTTCGTCGGCTCCATCGGCCCGGACGGCCGCAACCGGGTGGTCGATTGGGTCAACCGGCACAAGCTGGAGGCGGTGCTGGTGGTGGGCATCTGCACGGACATCTGCGTGATGGATTTCGTGCTGACCTTCCTCTCCGCCCGCAACCACGACCTGATGCCGGGCCTGACGGACATCCTCGTCTACGAGGCCGGCTGCGCGACCTACGACCTGCCGAAGGCGACGGCCGAGACGCTGGGCCTGCCGCCGACCGCCGCCCACCCGCAGGACGCGACCCACTATATGGGCCTCTACTTCATGGCCTCCCGCGGCGCCCGGCTGGTGGACAAGGTGACGGTGGCCGCTTGAGCCGGGCGGAGATCGCGAAAAGCGGCGGATGAACCCCATGTCCAGCGAGGAATGACCGGCCAGTCCGGTCTGTAGGGGCGAGCGGCGCTCGCCCGGCGATGGCGGGGGCAGGGTTCGGTGAGGGGGTTGTCGGCACGAGGGGGCGAGCGCCGCTCGCCCCTACGCCATCGAAATCGAGCGATGGACCCCATGCCCAGCGGAGAAAGACCGGACCGGGCCGCCTGTAGGGGCGAGCGGCGCTCGCCCGGCGATGGGTCGACCGGGACGCGGCGGACGGTGGGCGGCACGAGGGGCGAGCGCCGCTCGCCCCTTGTCTGTGTGAATCATGACAGAGTGAGGCCCGTTCCCGGGACCGTTTGAGTCCCGGGAACGGGCCGGCCGAGACCGTCTCGCCCCTCGGCTGACA